>OY761158.1:0-3580000 GCA_963664405.1 Thermoanaerobaculia bacterium
TGAGGCTCAGAGCATCATCGGGGGTGTTCGCGTCGAGCTGCGTCGTCGACTCGACACCTTATTCGACGGAGTCGACTTCGAGACCATGGACTCCGCCGCCCAGGCCAACGCTGTTGCCCACTCACTCGTCGGCGACGCCGAGCTGCTTGCCAACTAGACCAGCGGAGCCAGGCGGACGATCTGCCCGCCCGAAGCGTTCTCCAGAAGGAGCAGAATGTCGCCGGAGGGACTCACCTCGACGTCTCTGATTCGCGCGAGATTCTCGACCACCGTCTCGCGGTGCGAGAGGCTGCCATCCTCGATCACGAAGCGATAGAGGTCCGCGCCCTTCAGAGAACCGACCAGGAGGTGGCCGCGCCACTTCGGAAATGCATCGGCGTCGTAAACGACGAAACTGGATACCGCCACCGACGGGGTAAGGTCGACGACGGGCTGCTCGATCTCGTCGAGGTCGTACTCGATGCCGAGCCCCTCGCCATCGACCGGCTTGCCGTTGTAGTGCACACCCCTGGAGGTCACCGGCCAGCCGTAGTTGAGGCCAGGTAGGAGCAGGTTCACCTCGTCGCCGCCTCGCGGCCCCATCTCGGTCCCCCACAGTTTGCCGCTCAGCGGATCGTATTCGAGACCTTGCGGGCTGCGATGGCCGTAGGTCCAGGTGGTCTTGACCGCATTGGGCACGGTGAGGAAGGGGTTGTCCTCGGGCACTCGCCCGTCGTCGTGGACGCGGTGGATCTTGCCGTAGGGAAGATCCAGCTCCTGAGGCCCGACATGTCCGCCCATCACGCCGACACTGAGGAAGAGGTGGCCGGCGTGGTCGAAGGCGATCCGCCCGCCGCCCGCCATGTCGGTACCCGGCGTATAGAGCTCTCGGTCCACCGCCCAGAGGGTCTCCTCGTCAACCCAGTGGCCGTCGCGAATGCGCGCGCGGATCAGCTTGACCATCGACACCGGAGGCTTCCGGCCGCTGCGACTGATCTCGTTGCAGTCGCTGCAGCGATCGCCGTAGGAAAGGTAGATCCACCCGTTGTCCTCGAAGTCGGGATGGAGCGCTACGTCCATGATCCAGCCATTGCCGCTGCGGAGGATCCCGGTATTGCGAGCGTCGCTGTAGCCCTCTGGCGCGCCGGCGATGAGGCCGGACTGCTCTCCGTCGGCCGAGATGAGGGTCAGGCCGCGCATCTTCTCGGTCAGCAGGATGCGACCGTCGGGTAGCGGAGCGATGGAATACGGCAAGGGGTCGAGACCCTCGATGACGGTCTCGAGACGAAAGTCGTGGAGCTCGCTCGACAGAGTGCCGCTGGGCACCTCGAGGGGCGCAGCGATTCTGAAGTCGGCCCAGGTGGTCTCGGCGCGCTCTTCGGAGATGAAGATGGCGAGAGTCCTGATCTGGTTGTCGCTGAGCTCGCTGGAGAACTCCTCCATGCTGGTGCCGGGGACTCCCTTGCTGATGGTCTGTATCAGCTCTGCCATGGAATCGCCGTGCATGAGATCGACGCCTACTAAGGGCGTTCCCTGGCTTTCGCCCGTGAGGTCGGCTCCGTGGCACACCGAGCAGTATTCTGTAAACAGTCCAGCGAAGGCCGCTGTTCCCCCACGATTCCCCGCTAGCAATACCACGGTCTCGCTGGTAGGATTTTGAGACGGCTGTGCTATCGCCGCCGTAGCGCTGACTACGCAGCACGCGGTGATTACGAATCGACGGATATCGCTCATGAAAAAGTCTCCTCTCGGTGCCATCTCGGCGCGCGCCCCCGTCGCGTTCGATGTTGGGGCGGAACTATAGCCTAGGCCTTGATTCATGCGCGCTCGCTCGGCGAATCACGGGCTGGTACTCTGCTTCCGTAGGGAGGCCGTTGTGGAAACGCGCGCTTACTTTGTAGTTGGCGATCTACTGTCGACCTGCGCGATCGGCACTGCCGTCGGCGGGGTCACCGGTCTGGCAGTGCCGGCAGGCTGGTCGATGCCGATGGGCATGATCACGGTTGGACAACATGCTCTCCTGGCCGCACAGCGGCTTCTCGACCCACGGCTCGGTGCGGGCTGAGGACCGCCAGGGCGCGGTACGACTCGGCCGAACCATGATTCGTTGCCCCCTCGTCCTCGCCCGTCTGGAGTGGGATGCTGAGAGCGGAGAGGTCGTCTACTCGGCGCGGCCACGGCGCACGGCCAGCCCCTACGGCACTGTGGCCCGCTGGGATGTCCTGGACTTCATCGCCCGTCTCACCCAGCACATTCCCGACCCCTCGCAGCAGCTCGTGAGGTACTGGGGATTCTACTCAAACGCTGCCCGGGGCAAGCGCCGCCGCGCTCCCCACTCCGGTGACACGTCACAGGTCGCCGAGACCACCGCCAGCACAGGGAACAGGACCCGGCGGCGGAGCATCAGCTGGGCTCGCCTGCTGCGCAAGGTGTACGAGATCGATCCCCTGCTGTGCTCGTACTGCGGCGGCGAAGTGAGAATCGTGGCCTTCGTCACCAAGCTCTCTTCCATCCGCAGGTTGTTGGCGGGAATCCAGGCGGAACCCCAACAGCCGGAGCCCCTCGCTCACTCACCGCCAGCCCCCGAGCTGGTCTATGAGCCTGTCTGAGACACCCATCCCTGCCGACACAAAGAGCGCCTGACGCTCCCGGGGAACCCGACGCTCCCGGGGGACCCTCGACTCCTCTGGCCCCCCTCCGGGGACTCCTGGGGGCCCCGCTGCCGCGCACGCCCCCAAGCACTCTCGCGACCCACCTGCCGCCAGGCCCGCGCACTCTAATCCCGCTGTCGAGCCGCCGAGAAGTCACCCCCAGGACCTCCAGCTCTCGCCCAGGCCTCCGAAAACCCTCATGCTCCTCATGCTCAGAAAAGCGATTTCCTACCCGTCTCTTTTCCGCTGACGGCTCTCTCCATGGGCGAGGCGCTGAGTCGGCTCGGGGCTCGGGGCCGCTGGCTGTGGGGAGTGACGGCGGTTCTGTTCGCCATGGCTCCGACGCCGGGACGCGTCGCCGATGCCCGGCGGGTGACCCTATGGCCAGCCCCTCTGATCTGGCTCGAAGCGCCCCGCGGCGCTCCGGGCTCGCCCCGGCCCCTCGACCTGGGTTCTCTGTCAGTGGTCAGCGAGCGTCGCGCGCCGTGGCGCTTCTCGAGCTACGCACTGCTCGAGCGCGCGCGTCGGGAATCGGTGCCCACGCGTGAGCTCGGTCCCGGGACCTTCGCCGGCGATCGCGGCGCGCTCCTCTTCTACAGCGGGGTCGAGGAGGCTCCGGCCCGCTTCAGGGCGATCCCGCTCGGCAACCTGCTGCACAAGCAGGTGGCGTATCTACCCATCTACGCCTTCGCCGAGCTCTGGCCTCTGGTGCAGGTCGACGAGGTCGGCCCCTTGGCGGGACACACGCTCTATCGAGCGCGTCTCGCCGAAGGCAGGGACCGTTGGATTCTGGCGGCACGTGTCGCCAGTCCTGCTGCGCAGACCGTGAGGCGTCGGGCGGCGAGCCGCGCCCCCGCCGCGGGGGCCGCCGAAGCCTCCACCAAGGCGAGGCGGCTCGCCGACGCGCTCGAGGGACGCCATGTGGTGCTCTATGCGGGCGAGCAGGGCCTCGAGCGGTGGCAGGCGCTCCTGCCGCTCTTCCTGCGACGGACCCCGGAGCTCGTGGTCGTGGAGCCCGCGCGGGCGGCGGAGGTCCGGCGGACTCTCGGTCCTGGAAGGCCGGCTGGCGAGGTTGCCGGCGTGCCGCTCGCCGAGCACCGGCTCTTCGACTGGGACTGGGTCGTCGCCGGCGAGAGGTAGGGGTCAGCGAACGCGGACGGCGCGTGCCGAGCCCGCACGATTTCGCTATACTTGTAGCGGAACCACGGTGGGATCAAGGGGGGATACTGTGGCCCTGACAAGGATGTACAAACCCGAGGGACGGGAGCGCGGCATGAAGAGATTCGCCGGACCTTTATCGATCATCGTTGTTCTGGTCTTCGCCGACCCCGGTTTCGCGGCCGAGGGCGACGGCATCCCGCGCACCGCGAGTGGTCGCCCGGACTTGACGGGCAACTACAATGCCGCCACGTTGACGCCGCTGCAGCGTCCGGAAAAGTACGGCGACAACCTCTTTTTGACTCGGGAGGAAGCCGCGAAGATCGAGGCCGAGGAGGCCTTGGTGATCGAGGCGCGCTCTCAGGACAGCGACCCGAATCGGGAGGCGCCGCCGGAGGGTGGCGACGGATCGATTTCAGGCTACGGCAACGTCGGTGGCTACAACTTCTTCTGGATCGACCGCGGGAGCGATGCCTTTGCGGTGGAGGGGAAGTTTCGCACCTCGATCCTCATCGATCCGCCGAACGGCCGCTATCCGCAAATGACCGAGAAGGCGGCCCGCAGGTGGGCGAAGCGCGAGTCGCTCCTACAGCCCCAGCGTGGGGGCAACGACGGTAGCGCATGGTGGCTCGATATCGACGGACCCGGTCCCTTCGACGGTCCGGAGTCCCTTCCCGCTCAAGCTCGTTGCATCGTGGGGTTCACCGGTGCCACGCCGACGCTCCCGGGCAGCTACAACAACTACAAGACGATCGTGCAGACCGACGAAACCGTGATGATCTTGATCGAGATGGTGCACGACGCGCGCATCGTGCGCATGAATTCCGAGCATCCGCCGGCCGAGACCCGGGGCTGCCGGTCGTGAACCTCTTCGGCCGGCCGCCTCGCGGCTGAGCGGCAGAAAGAGGAAGGGCGCTGCCCGAAGCGTATAAGAAGCAACTCCCGAGTGCACGCTCCGTAGCGTTCGGTGGTTGCCGAGACGACCTTGAAATCCCACGGGTTGAGTCGCCAACTCTGCGCCCAGTAGTGCAGCGTCGTGCCACCGACGGCGTTCATCATGGGGTGCCCGCCCCCTTGGACTGCCGTGTCGGCTCGGGTGCGTCGCAGCGTCGGCACTTCCTGGTTGCACTTTTGCACTGAAAAGGGCCAGCCGCGCATGTTGTTCCGTAACTCGTCTGGAGCAAAGTCGCGTGGGGTCAGCCGGCCGCCCGCCTCGAGCCCAACGATGTCGAGTCCGGCGTCTGCGAGAGGTAGAACTGCGACACCGCCGGCCGCGCCAAGGCCCACGACCACAACGTCTGTTCCGGGCAGCCTAGTCGCCATAGCGGGCCTCCTTGGTCGCCGAGTGGGCAACGGCCTTTTCGAAGTTCTCCGAATCGTAGGCTGATCGATGACTCGGCGTCAGCGCACCGGCCTCAAGCTGTGTCTGCAACCGTGGCCAGACGGCCGGCCGGACACCTGGATACTTGATCAGCCGCGAAGGCGGCTGAGCTTCTCTTTCGCCACAAGGTCATCGCCCTTCTGCGAGACGAGGAGCTACTGAGCGAGGAGCGGATCGAGCTGCTGCTCTCCTGGCAGAACACCGGGCGCCCGGCTAGGGATTCTCGGTCCATAACACGGTCACCGTGGGGGCGGACGATGCTGCGGGCACCGAGCGGCTTGCTCGCTACCTGCTTCGTCCGCCGCTCAGTCTCGAGCGGATGTCCTTGGACGCCGATGGCTCTGTTCTCTACCGTCGCAAGGCCCGGGGTCGATTCGGTGGGTCCCAGACCACCTTTGATGCGATGGACTTCCTCGCCCGTCTGCTGATGCACGACGGGGCCGCCTAGGCCTCAGCCGAAGCTTCACACGGTGCGCTACTACGGCGAGTACTCGAGCGTTGCACGCGCGCGGCGGCGAGGCGAGAAAGTGGAAGACGAGGCCAGTGCTGCGACGACCCTGTTGCCCTCCGCTGCCGAGCGTCGTCGGCTAAGACGAGCCTGGGCCCAGATGATCCGCCGGATCTACGAGGTCGACCCGCTGACCTGTCGATGCGGCGCACAGATGAGGATCCTCTCGGGGCCGCCCTAGGCCTTCATCCTCGACCCCCGAGTTGTCGCCAAGATCCTCCGGCACATCGCTGATGAGAAGGCCAACGCTCGAGAGCGCGCTCCACCAGCGTCTGTTCTCGCCTCTTGACCGACCGGCGACGACGGGCACGAGTTCCAGCCCAGTGGACTGATCCCGATCACGGGCCGGCGGAGCTGTGCTCCTGCTCAGACGAGTCAGCAGCCCAAGGCGTCGACCTCCGTCACGGCGGCGCGACCCTCGGCTGATCTCATTGTTCGGAGAGCCTCGAACTATGCATCACGCACCGATGTCCACCCTTCTAACGCTCGGCCACGCTCGGCCAGCGCGATACGATCGGTGGCCCTGAAAAGGAAATCCCTATCCCTTGGCGATGCCCTCGTCGATATCACGGACACGGACGACAATATGATCTACCCCGGTGAATCCCATTCGCTTCTTCCTTTCTTCAGTTGGTTCGGATCGCCATGCTGGCTCATCGCCGCGGTGGCAGTCAACCGCCTCATTGGTAGCTGTGGCCGGTCCCTTCATGTAGGCTGTCGCGGCGACTGTTCTTAGGAGTCTGATAGTGCTGATGCGAATGATGCTGATGGGCATCCTGACCGTGCCCTTGCTGAGCCCGAGTCGGGCGCAAGAATCGTACTCGCCCGAGGTGTCGCGCACCTACCCCGACCGCGTCTATTGGGGCGACACCCATCTGCACACCGCTCTCTCGGGGGATGCGATGGCTGGAGGTACGCGTCTGGGCCCCGATGAGGCTTACCGCTTTGCGCGTGGTGAAGAGGTCACGAGCAACACCGGGCTGCCAGCGAAGCTGCGCCGGCCGCTCGATTTCATCGTTGTCGCGGACCATGCCAATAACGTCGGCGCTGCCTATTCGCGTCACTTCTACCTGGAAGACCCGGCATTCCGAGAGACCGAGATCGGGCGGTCGTGGCAGCGAGCACTCGCCGATCTCGAGCAGCGTGACGATATCGATCAAGAGGCTCTCGAGAGTGGCTCGCTGCGTCCGGCCCATCGACCCTGGCAGATCTCGGTTCGAGACGAAGCTTTCCGCCGATCGGTTTGGCATCAGATCACCGGTAACGCCGACCGCTACAACGAGCCCGGTGTTTTCACCGCCTTCATCGGCTACGAGTGGACGCCTTTCGGCGATTCCGACCACCGGGTCGTCATCTTTCGCGACGATGCCGCGACAGCGAATCGAGTGCTGCCTTTCAGCTCTTTCGACAGTAGAAGAGAAGAAGAGCTCTGGGCCTACCTGGTGAAGTATGAGGCCGAGACCCAGGGGTCGGTTCTTGCGATTCCCCACAACGGCAATCTGACCAGCGGCAATATGTTCCGGTTGGAGGACTCCTACGGTCAGCCGCTGACCGCTGCCTATTCACGGCTACGCTCGCGCTGGGAGCCCCTACTCGAAGCGACCCAGATCAAAGGTGACAGCGAGACCCATCCCTACTTGTCACCCACCGACGAGTTTGCCGACTACGAGACCTGGAATGGCTGGGGCGGGACGAGAGGCAACAGGCCGGGTGCTGACGGTGTCCGGCCACCCGCGCGGGCGAACGAGAAGATCCAGTACGAGTATGCTCGCTCGGCCCTCAAGCTCGGTCTCGCGGAGCAGGCGGAAAAGGGCGCCAACCCGTTTAAGTACGGCATGATCGGCAGCTCGGACGCGCACACCTCGCTGGCCGCGGTCGACGAAGACAATTTCTTCGGCAAAGTAACAGCCGGTGAACCGAGCGCGCAGCGACTATCCAACGAGAGGCTGATGACCAGTTGGGAGATGGCCGCGTCCGGCTATGCGGCGGTGTGGGCGACCGAGAACACCCGTGAGGCCCTCTTCGATGCGATGCGGCGTCGAGAAGCGTACGCAACGACGGGACCCCGCATGACGGTACGCCTTTTCGGCGGCTGGGACTTCGTGTCCGCGGACGCCGACCGGCGAGACCCGGCGAGCGTGGGCTACGAGAAGGGCGTGCCGATGGGCGGCGATCTGGCGCAGGCGCCGCGAGGCAAGAGCCCCAGTTTTCTGATCCGGGCGGTGAAGGATCCGGACGGTGCAAACCTCGACCGGGTCCAGGTGATCAAGGGCTGGCGCTCGAGCGGCGGCGAGCTGCACGAGAAGGTCTACAGCGTCGCCCTTTCGGACGGGCGGGTGGTCGCTCGCGACGGCAAGGTGGAGCCGGTCGGCAACACGGTCGACGTCGCCGAAGCGACCTACTTGAACAGTATCGGTGATCCGGAGCTGGCCGTCGTTTGGCGGGACCCAGAGTTCAAGCCGGAGGAGCACGCCTTCTACTACCTGCGCGTTCTCGAGATCCCGACCCCGCGCTGGACCGCCTACGACGCCAAGTTCTATGGGATTACGGATGTTCCCGACGGCATTCCGATGATCACCCAGGAGCGGGCCTACAGCTCTCCGATCTGGTACACGCCCTAGGAGCGTGTCCGAGTAAGTGGTGATAGCGGCGTTTGGGGTGTGGACACTGAGACAAAGAGGAGCGTCATAGGCATTGAGATCCATGGAAGGCGCAAGCAACGGGATCAGCCGTGGGCTGGTTGGTGTGCGCGAGGGTCAAGAGTGCTCCCCACGGGGTTTAGACGGCTGCGTGTGCGAGCTTGAGCAGATTGTGTGCGGTGCAGACGAGACTCCATTGATCGGTGACCTTCTCGACTCCGCGCAACAAGACCTGTCGGAATCTGCCCGGATTCGACGAGGCGCAAGATCGGTGGCGTCAGGAATATGCGCAACAAATGGAGCGTGAGCGAACGATCGTGAATCGCTCCGGCATCGAGATCGAGCCGCTGTACACGCCGAAGGACTGGTCGTCAGAACGCTACATGCAGGATCTGCGCTTCCCGGGCCAGCCTCCCTTCGCCCGCGGGATCTACCCGACCATGCATCGCGGCCGCACCTGGACGCAGCGGCAGCTCATCGGACTGGGGACGCCGACGGATTACAACCAGCGTGTCAGGAGACTTCTCGAACTCGGCACGAACGCCATCAGCCTCTTGCCGTGCAACTCGGTCTTTCGCGGCGTTGATTGCGACGAGGCGCCGCTTCCGCTGCTGGGCACCTGCGGCACGGTGGTCGACACCACCGATCACATGGAGGCCGCGCTCGACGGTGTCCCGCTGGGGGAGATTTCGACTTCGATCAACGACCCGACACCGTTTACGCTGTTTGCCTTCCTGCTTGGCGTTGCCAAACGACGCGGCGTCCCGTTCGAGAAGATCACGGGGACGTCGAACCAGTCCGATTACATTTCACATTATGTGGCGAACCACATGTTCTACCGGATCTCTCAGCCCGGCTCGCGGCGATTGCTGGTCGACCATGTGGCCTATTGCCGCGAGCAGGTGCCGAACTGGAACCCGGTCTCCGTGGTCGGCCAACACATGCAGCAGGCGGGCGCGACGCCGGCCGAGACCATGGGCTTCGCCCTTTCGACCGCGATTCAGTACGCGGAGGATTTTATCGCTGCGGGCATGGCTCCCGACACCGTGCTGCCGCGCTTCACCTTCTTCTTCGACGTCTCGATCTCGTTCTTCGAGGAGATCGCCAAGTTCCGGGCAGGCCGACGCATTTGGTCGCGCATCGCCAAAGACCGGCTCGGTGCGAAGGATCCCCGCTCCTGGCGCTTCAAGTTTCACGGGCAGACGTCCGGCGTCGATCTCACCGCCCAACAGCCGCTCAACAACATCGCCCGCGTCGCGGTTCAGGCGGCCGCCGGGATCTTCTCCGGACTTCAGTCGATGCATACCGACGCCTACGACGAGGCGATCACCTGTCCGACCGAAGAGACAGCTCGCATCGCGGTGGCAACCCAGAACATCCTGCGCGAAGAGGCGCATCTGTGTGATGTTATCGATCCCCTGGGCGGGTCCTACTACGTCGAGGCGCTGACCAATCGCATGGAGCAGGAGATTCTCCAGGTGATGGAAAAGATCGAGGCCGCCGGCGGCATGTACGAGGCGGTCGGCGCTGGCCTGGTTCAGACCATGATCGGCCGCTCCGCGCTAGCCGCCCAGGAAAGGATCGAAGCCGGCGACGAATCGATCGTCGGCGTCAATTGCTATCGGTCGGAAGACGACGGTGTCGAGCAGCCCGCGCCCTACCGGCCGGACCCCGAGGCGATGAAGGCGCACGTGGAGGCGTTCAAGGCATTCAAGGCCGGTCGCAGTCAGGTGGAGGTCGACCGGGCGATTGGTGCGCTACGCGAAGCCGCGAACGACGACAAACAGAATGCTTTCGAGAAGGTGGTGGACGCCGCCGGCGCCGGCGTCACACACGGCGAGATCGTCAAGACGCTGCGTACTGAAGTCGGCTTCGGCCATCCTCTGATCGTGGCCTGATGACAGGGGCGTCAGACACAGCGAGCGGGGCGGTCACGGCCTTCGATCGCCTTCTAGCCGGAGACCCGGGGGCGATGGCGCGCGCCATCTCCGTGCTGGAAACCGGTGGCGCCGAGGCGGACGCACTCGCGGCACGGCTGCGTCCCCACGCCGGGCGCGCGCTCGTGGTGGGATTCACCGGTGCGCCGGGGGCGGGGAAGTCGACCCTGATCAGCGCGTACATCAGCGCGATGCGCGCCGCGGGCGAACGGGTCGCGGTTCTGGCCGTCGACCCATCGAGCCCGCTGTCGGGCGGCGCGGTGCTCGGCGACCGCACCCGGATGGGCGCCCATACCTCCGACCGTGGGGTCTATATAAGGTCGGTCGCCTCTCGGGGACACCTGGGCGGTCTCTCGCTCGCCATCGCGTCCATGCTCGACGCGGTCGATGCCGCGGGCTGGCCCACCATCATCCTGGAGACCGTCGGCGCCGGGCAGTCGGAGACCGAGATCGTCGAGTTTGCGGACGTAAAGGTCGTGCTCAACGCGCCGGGCATGGGCGACGACGTTCAGGCGATCAAGGCTATCCCTTGAACTTCTACAACGACGCCTACGCGCGCTCAGGGTTCGAGAAGCCCTGCCACGAGGTGCGTCAGCTCTGGCTTTCGGGAAAGCGCGACGAGGCGGCTCGGGCCGTGCCGGACCACATGGTGCAAGGCACGGCAATCCTCGGCGACGAAGCCCACGTTCGTGACAGGCTGCAGAAGTATCGCGACGTCGGCATCACCGAGTTGACGGTCCTCCCGATCGGCGACGATGCGACCGCCAGGCTCGATACCCTCGGAAAGGTGGTCGAGATGGCGCGAGAGATCTAGACCAGCGTTTCCAAAGTTCGCGGCGTCGTGGCCAGGACTGCTACCGGCCGGCGGTTCCCGACGGCGTCTCCGCCCGGGTCCTCGGATCGCCTAGACGCTGAGCGGCATGGTATGCGTCGAGAACGTCGAGCCCCTCACGCTTCAACCCGGTGAGCACGCGTACCTGGTCGCCAAGCTCCAGCGCCTCGTCGGCAGCAGTCGTATAGGCAGGCCAGTGGGGGAGCGAGTCGCCGTTGGGATCGCCGGTGGTCGCGAAATTGATCCAGTAGCTGGACATCAGCGCAGCCAGGTCGTGATCGGTCTGCTCCCAGGAGTGCGAGCGGCCGAGTGCGAGGTTGTCGAAGGCGTAGACGATCTCCGCCGCGTGGTAGGAGCCGTACCGATCGGCCTCCGGTCCGGGCGGCACCCGAGTGAAGTAGTAGAGGTAGGCGGGCGAGGAGACAGTCTCGGTGAGACGGGCCCAGGTGCGCATCTGCCAGGCGAAGGTGTCGTCGGCTCGCAGGGTCGAGTTGACGCTGCGCGCCTCATCGTCGCTTACGGCGGGGTAGGCGGCGAGGATCTCGTCCGCGAAGTCGCCATACTGGCGAACTACCTGCTCGCGGTGCTCGGCGATGGTTGCCGGGCCGCGGGCCTCCCATAGGGCGGTTCCCTCGTCGGCGTTCGAGCCCACCATGATCGCGACGTCGTTCTGCCGGCCGGCAGCGAAGATCTCGTAGATCTGCTCCGGATACATCCAGCCTTCAACGTTGGCGCGTGACAGCGGAAAGCGCGTACCTGCTCCCATCGCTTCGACGATCTTCTCCGCGGAAAGGCTACGAAGGTCGGCGATCGAGTGGCCCAGCCCGAGCGTCTCGACGAAGCCGGCACCGATTTCTTCGGCCTCCGCCAGAGTCGCCATCTTGGCGAAATTGCCGCCACTCTGGCCGATCGCTCTGTGGAACAGGCCCTCGGCCAAGGGTGTCGCCACCATGTAGTTGACACTCCAGGAGCCCGCCGATACACCGAAGATGGTCACGTTTCCAGGGTCTCCGCCGAAGGCCGCGATGTTGTCGCGCACCCACTCGAGTGCCGCGACTTGGTCGAGCAGACCGTAATTCCCCGAAGAGCCCACCGGCGACTCGCTTGTCAGATCGGCGTGGGCGAGGAAGCCGAAGAGACCGAGCCGGTAGTTGATGGTCACCACCACCACGCCCTTCGACGCCAGATTCGTGCCGTCATACCAAGTCCAGGCACCGCTCCCGAAGACCAGCCCACCCCCGTGGATCCACACCATCACCGGCCGGGCCTCGTCCGCCGCCTCCGCGCCGGTCCAGATGTTCAGATAGAGACAGTCCTCACTGCGCTCGATCGACGGGTCGCCCCAGAAAGCCTCCGGATCTCGCTGTGGCTGCCAGCAGTGCTTGGAGAACTCGGTCGCCTCGAGCTCACCGTCCCATGCGGCTGCAGGCTGCGGCGGAGCCCACCAACAGCCTTCGGCCGTTACAGGTGCCACCCTCTTATTGACGGGAGACGGCACTTCGGTCGCATGGGGTGCTAACTCTTTTGGAATGTGTGGAAAGGCTGGGACCTTGAGCGCCCGGAAGCTATGAAGGTGCCACCCGCAGAATCGCTGGGTGGGTGCTAACCCGCGTCCCTCGAATATTCGGGTGGCACCTGCGACAGCCGAAGGCTGCGGGGCGGGTTACGGTCTTCACCCGCCGAGTGGGAGAAAGAACTTCCACCCCTCCTCGAGGCGCCTCTGCATGCGGCTGCGAGCATCCCCACATCCGCAAATAACGGTGTCCTGTGCCTGGCACGCTTCGAGGACCTTCCGAAAGGCGGCATCGACTTCGGGGTAGATATCCGCGCCAGGAGGCCCCAGGCCTAGGTCGATGCTCATATCTCCGGGAACGACCATGACCGCGCTGAGTGGCGCTTCGAGGATCTCCGCAATATTCCTGACGGCCTCGGCCGATTCGATAATGGCCACGGCGAAGAGCTCCCCGTCAGGATTGAGCGGCCAGACATCAGCCTTGCTGTAGTACTCGCTGGCATTCGCGACGCCCCACAAACGGACGGCTCTCCCAGGCCCCCAACCCCGTTCCCCACGCGGCTCGGGCTGGCTTGAGCCGCGCATCGGTGGGTAGCGCATCGCGCGCACCAACCGCACCGCTTCGTCCTTGGTGTCGACGTGTGGCAGCACGACGCCGAGGGCTCCCAGATCCAACACCTGCTTGACCGCCCACCTGAAGTCTTCGTCGCCGTCCTGCGGGATGCGCACCAAAGGAGCCAGGTTCATGCGGCCTCGGGCGTCCCGGTCCTCATCCATTTCGGCCAGGATGGATTCCAGCCGCTCGGCCGAAAACGGCGAATGCTCCATATCGATGAAGCGCCAGTGTTGAGTGGCGATCGCCGGCCGTCCCTCTTCCAGTGCTTCGATGACTCTGTTGATCCGGGTTCGCTCTTGCGCGCCGGCCGACACGACGACGGCGCACACTCCGAGACTCATGAAGCCCAAGACGAGGGAGAGAACCGTTGTCAGACGAGGCCGTACTTCCGGCACGGGGTGTTCTGAGCTCATGGGACCTCCTTGATGTTGGGCCGACGTGGGTCGCTAGGCACTGAGCAGGGCCTCAAAATCCCCCTCGGGATATTTGGGTGGCACCTTTGGCAGGGTGGCACCTTTGGGCCTCGGAACGGGTCTGGTCGCGCTACTGAAGATCGGGATGTCGCCCCCACTCGCTGCGGCGGGCTTCATCGAAATCCGGATTCGCGACGGGCATCGCTGCACCGGCCTGTTCGCGCCATTCGGCAAGCAAGGTCTGCATCGCGGCCGTCTTTTCGGGCAGGTCATCGGCGAGGTCATGGGCCTCTCCGATATCTTCGCGAAGGTTGTACAGCTCCGTGCGTCCGTCATCGAAGAACTCGATCAGCTTGAAATCGCCCTGCCGGATGGCGCCCGCCGGCACGGAATGGTGGTAAACCGGATAGTGGAAGAAGAGAGCACGCTCGGTATCCGGCGCAGCGCCGCGCAGCACGGGCGCCATGCTGATCCCATCGAAAGTCTGCCCGTCCGGCATCGTCCCCCCGGCGAGGTCGACAAAAGTAGGAAAGAGGTCGACACTCGTCACCAGCGCGTCGGAGGTCGTACCTGGGGCGACGACGCCGGGCCAACGGACCAACAGGGGCTCGCGGATGCCGCCTTCGTAGAGGCTGCCCTTCTCGTCGCGTAGGGGCGCGTTCGTCGTCACGACGACTCCGTCGGCCTTGTCGTAGCGCTCGGAGAGACCTCCGTTGTCTGAATAAAACACGACTACCGTGTTCTGCGAAAGCTCCAACTCGTCGAGCGCGTCCAGCACCCGGCCGACACTCTGGTCGACATGCTCGATCATGGCCGCGTAGATGGGATGGTTGATGCCTTCCGCCGGCTTCTCCTTGTTCTCGTACTTTTCGATGAGCGCCTGCCGGGCCTCGAGCGGGATGTGAACGGCGTAGTGAGACAGGGTGAGGAAGAAGGGTTGGTCCCGATGAGCCTCCATGAACGCGAGGCCATGGTCGGTAATCACCTCGGCGAAATAATCGTCCGGTTCGACATCTTGTGGTGGGGTGAGCTTTTCTGCGAGGTCGAAGTGTCCCCGTCCCGTCTGGTAGAACGAATCATCGTAGCCCTGCGCGGCGGGGGTCGTACCCGTTCGTGAAGATCCGAGATGCCATTTGCCGAAGTAGGCCGTCGCGTAGCCCTGCGTCTTCATCGCCTCGCCGACAGTCACGACCTCCAGGGGCAGGTACTGGGTGCGGTTCTTGGGCACGGTGAGGCGCTCGTAGGGCCGCCAGTGCCCGGGGATGAAGTCGATGACTCCGACGCGTGCCGGGTACTGCCCGGACTGGACGCTGGCGCGGGTCGCGGAGCATATCGGTGCCGCCGCATAGGCATCGGTAAAACGCAACCCCTGTGCCGCCAAGCGGTCGATGTTGGGCGTCTCGTGGAAGGCGTTGCCGTAGACCGGCAGGCCGGCCCAGCCCAGGTCGTCCGATAAAGATGAAAACGATGTTGGGGCGCCCAGCATTGGGGCGCCCAGCATTGGGCGGCCGTGGGTCGGGAGTCTCCGTCTCGTCGGGCGTCGCCGTCTTGCAGCCAACGGCCAACGTCACCAGGATCACCCCCAGGATCGGGATCGCGCGCACTCTACGTGCGCAGACGAATGCGTACAGGCAGAGAATCGTTTTCATAGGACAACCTCGTTTAGGAAACCGCCGAACAGCTCCACCGGCTGAGCGCGCTCTTCGCGGAAATCACGGTAGACAGCGAGGATCGCGCGCGGCGAACCGGCGAGCGGGCGAATCCATGGCCTGACCGCGCCGGGCCGAAGTCGGCGTGGGCGCCGTGCCGCGTCGGCGATGCGTTCGGGCTCTCTGCCGCGGCCGTCGCGGCCGTCGAAGCGTACGAGGCACGCCCGGAGATCGCAGGGACGAGCTACCGCGGCCCGACGGCCGCCCCCCCGGCCTCGCTGTTGGAGGCTGCCCAGGCCGTCGTGCGTGCCTACGAGCTCCGCTGCGAACTGGCCGCGCGTCTCCAGGGCGGAGGGTTTGGGTTCCAAGCGGCCGATGGTCGCTACCACGGTCCCGGTCTCTTATGGCGCGAAGTGGACGCCGGCGTCCCGAGAGCCATCCACAATCTACGACGAACCCTTGAGGCCCCTGAGATCGCCTGAGCGCCCCTGTAACGGCCCCAGGGCGGCGTGGTTGTACATGAGTGCCGCAAGCAGGATCCATGTTCTGGATATCATCGGAGCCGTCCGCCCCTTCGAGACGCGGGCGTCACCGATCCGCCTGTGTCGTAAACGGCCGTTTGCGACACACCGGCGAGGGCGCCTTCAGACGAGCGGCGCCGTGTGTCGTATCTCGTGTCGGATGGATTCTATGTCTTGCAGACGTCGAGCGCGTGGGCCAGTGCCGTGCGCCGAACGCGCCCTGCCTGGCGCTTCGTCGTTCCGCGTTATAGACCTAGTTCCGCATGTGACCCGAGGCGCACCAGACGTAGGGTGTCGGCGCCGGACTTCTGGTAGATCAGCACCAGGTCCGGCTTCACGTGGCAGTCACGGTGATCTCCCCACTCGCCGCTTAGTGCGTGAGTACATCGAGCGCGAGGGGCGCACCGTCACGGATCTTTCTGGCGCCGATGGGCAGGAGGTCTTGGGGCGTTTGGCGGTCCAGTGCCTCGTTCCGCTGCTGGGGGATGCCAAAACGCCGGTGTTCGTCGCCGCCGTACATCTCAAGGGACGGCTCGGCCAGACTGATCAAGCCGGTGACCAAGGCAATGCCGGGCCATCATCGGGCTCGGTGATAGAGCGATTAGCCAGGACCGTCACACTTGTCCCTGGGAACCCTGAAGCCTTTTCGTCGTCCAGCCACGGCCGAAGTAGGCACGTTCATGGCATGTAAGCACTATGATCTGCAGCGTCTCGGCCGCACGGTCCAGAATTCCCTGCATTTCTTCAAACCTTTGGTCGTCTGAGAACACCAGTGCATCATCAAGAATGATTGGTGATTTCTTACCGTGCTCGTCCAGCAGATCTGCAAACGCTGCGGTCGATCGTATCCAGGTCATCCGGGCTAGGCTCGTCGACAAGCTTGTCGAGATCGCGGTGGAGATACCTGAGCCGAGCCTGCCAAGTGTCGAGACAGATGTCGATCTGCCGGCGGCCGGCGAGGTCCACGGTACCTGACACACTGAGGTGGAGAAGCGTATCGGTCGGGCGATCGGCAGCACCCCCGATGACGCCCTCAATACCCAGCGCCGGATCTTCCTCACCGCCGACCCCGTAGGGTGCAATAACTCGGCCGAACGCTAACTCACGTGTCGAGAGCTAGTTGCAGATCCCATTGTGCACGAGAAAGCGGCCTCGCCAAGCTGATCGAAACGGAGCAGGACGAAACCGGCCCCGACGCTCTCACCCGCGGCCTGACCCAAGACGGGATGAGTCAGCCGCCACCTGCTGCGGTCAGCTCACCACCGAGTACTTCGAGAGCGCTCCTTCCTCGTTCTGGCAACAAGAGACGTGCGTCTGCTGAACCTGGAATCGACCATCGAAGCGCAGCACAAACTCGCCCAGGCAGCTGTAAGTTGACAGTGCCCAGGGATGGATCCTGGCGCTTCCGGCCGAACGGCGTGATACTCCAGTGAGGTCGTGGGATCTCCCACGCTGAACAAACGGCGCCCGGGACCGGGCGGAGAGGTGATCGATGGGCGACAAAGGCGGCAGGAAAGACAAGGAAAAGGGCAAGAAGCAGAAGGCCAGCAAGGAGAAGGTGAAGGCCAATGCCAAGGAGGCGAAGAAGCCGAAAAAGAGACCCTGAGAGGGGTAGGGTTTTCCATTCGTCCGAGCTTGGTGTCCTTCGCTCGATAAACCTCTCCCATGCCTCCTACACCGAGGCTGGAGAGGATCTCGTAGTGACGCAGGCGCGTGCCTGCTTCTAGCGCCATCGATTAGCTGCCATTGTACAGACGGCGATCTGCTAGCAGCTACTCAGAGCTCAATGTGTCGTGTCGCGAAGCACCCAGAATCGCGACAACAGCGTGTCCTAGGCTCTCATCGCACTTCGGCTATAGCTGTCGTAGTGCGCCACCAACTACGACAGCTACGGCTTGTCAGCGGTGAAGATGTACTCGTTCCAACTGCTGAAGTAGTCACCGCTCGCCGCCAACGCGCCGAGATCGTCTGCCCAAGCCTCGGCCTCGCTCTGCGAGACACCCTGCGAGACGACATAGCCGGCAATGGCCTTGATCAGGACCATGCTTGCGCTGGTTGGATCCTGCCCCGTATCTACCTGCACGATCACGTCGACGCGTATGTTCTCGAGTCCAGCATCGGCGAGCCTCCTACCCAGTGTCTGGGGCAGGTGGGGGTCTGCCAGATGGGCGTCCCAGATCTTCATGGTTCGCGCCATCCGATCCGAGTCGCTCGAGTGCCAGAGCGCTGTTCCCCACTCGGTGTCGTGAATCAACACGCGGCCGCCCGATTTGAGCACGCGGGACATCTCGGCGAGACCTCCGTCAACGTCGTCCAGATACTCGAAAACCTGACTCGACATGGCCACATCGAACGTGGCGTCGGCGAAGGGAAGTGCCGACGCCTCTCCGAGTCGGAAGCTGACGTTTCCCAACTCAGAGCAGCGGTGCCGGGCTATCTGGATGGCACTCTCGGCTGCGTCGACCCCATCGATGGCCCCCGTCGCGCCGACCGCGGCAGACATCTCAAAGGCTTGGTGGCCGGGACCAGAACCTACGTCGAGCACACGATCACCCGGCTTTAGCGCTAGCGACTCCAAAATCCTGGCGCGGCGCATCTTCGCGCCTGCCGACGAGTTGAACTCTTCGACCAGCCGCGAACCATCGTCATCGAACTCGAATTTGGCCATCCTCCCTCCTTCGATCTCCTCTTCCTGTGCCTTTCGATGCTGTCGTCATTCGCCACATTTCACGACACGCTTCGCTTAGTCGTTGGGAACTAGCCGCTTCAGCTCCTCGAACCAGTTCTGCACCAGAACCACCTGATTCCCCGGTCCCTCCTCGGTCGTCTCCACCGGCTTGATCATCAGGAAACGGTTGCCATCTGGGTGGATGTCGTACATGCGGTGGAGGCCAACGGCATAGCTCCCCGTGAAGAGCTCCAGTGGTTTCCCGGCCTCGAACGCGGGCTCGGTCTGGACCGGCGCTGCCATCAGACGATCGCCGGCACGATAGAAGATCTCGTTCCCGTCTGGCGACCATAGAGGTTCGCTGCCGCCACCCACCGAGATCGGGAAGCGACCGCCGTCGACCTCAGGGAATGGCCTCACATAGATCTCGTCCTTGCCGGATTCATCCGACTGGTAAGCCAGGAAACGACCGTCGGGTGAGATCTCTCCACTCCGCTCATTGATATCCGTGGCGAGAAGCAGCTGTGGCGCTCCCTCGCCTTCCAGCGACAGCACCCCCAGATCGAGCCTTGACACTGCGCCGACCCGATAGACGAGAAGCTTTCCATCGGGAGAGATCGACGAGGGAAATAGACTGTCTGGGCTGTTGGTGAGAGGCCTTACAGCGCCCGTACCGTCAGCCGCCCTCCGGTAGAGGTCAAAAGTCCCGCCATGGTTCGAGCTGAACACGACTTCCCGGCTGTCAGGAGTCCAGACTGCTGTTAGGTCTCGTCCCGGAGCGCGGGTGAACCGGTCCAGGGTCTCGCGGCCGAGATCCCAGATCCACACGTCCTCCTCCCCGTCTTCATCCGGGACAGAGACCGCTACCCGCTGTCCGTCCGGAGAGATGCGCGGATACAGGTAGGACCGAATTGGGGCCGAAAGGACCTCCTCCCCTCCTTCCCGCCCCACCCAGACCAGGTTCGCCTGCGCCCCTCGCCCTGCACCACCCGTGACGTACACCAAGGACCCGTCCTGCGAGACGTCGAAGTTCATAACAGGAGTGGCCTTGGTGGAGACGCCTTCCAGGACGGGAACCGGATTCCCCCTGACCTCCAGACTCTGCGCATCAAAGGCCACTGCAAGCAACGCACCGTTCAGTCCATAGACCAGGTGCCCGGTGGGCACGTACCGGGCACCGGCCCCTCCAGAGACCAGGACCTTCCGCTCGCCGGTGGCGAGAGAGTGGGCCACGATCTGCGTTTGCTCGACGCTCGCGCTCTTGAATACCGTGAAAAGGACGGCCTCGCCGCCGGGTAGTACATCGGGAAAACGATAGGCAATCTCTCCTCTCTCGGGATCCGGTGCTACCAGCAGCTCCGGTTCGCCGCCTCCCCCCGACACCCGATAGAGACCCTCGGAGATGGAGCCGAGAATGATGGAGTCGTCCGCGCCCCAGCTCGCACCGGCGAGAATGCCGCGGGGTATGTCGGCCAAGGTCACCGTTGGTCCCCCGAGAATGGAGACCTTCTTGAGAGTGCCGCCGGATTCGAAGCCGACCCAAGCCCCGTCAGGTGAGAGAAAAGGAGTCGTCGCATCCTCCGTTCCTCGCAGCTCGGACCCGACGAGGCGGTCCACCCGGCGAACATAAAGAGAGCCTCCGCTCTGGTAGACAACCACCTGACCGTCGGGTGTCACCGCCAGATCGCGCCCGTGTGGGAGAACCCTCACCGGCGCGCTGGGAGCGGCACTCAGCACCGAGCGAACCACGTGGCGCTCGGGCGGCGGTGGAGCAGGCCTCAGGGTCCAGACTGCGAACCCGGCGATCACCGCGCCGGCAGCGAGCGCGGCAAGGATCAAGGGCACGGGGCTGCGCTTCTCCGCCATGACCGCGTTTCGGGTCTCCTCGTCCTCCGGAGATGCGATGGCATCTTCGATCTCGATGCGCACGTCGCCGATGTGCTGAAGACGTCGGCGTCGGTCTCTTTCGAGGCATCGCCGGAGGAGCCGCACGAGCGTCGGTGGGGTCGATTTCGGTAGGCGCTCCCAATCGACATCATCGCGCAGCACGGCGGCTAGGGTGTTGGGCGCGTCCTCGGCCTCAAAGGCCCTTCGTCCCACCAGCGTCTCGAACAGGCACACACCGAACGCCCAGACGTCCGTTCGCGCATCTACGGCCTTGCCTGTCGCCTGCTCCGGGCTCATGTAGGCCGCCGTGCCTAGGATCTCGCCGCGCTGTGTCGCTGCCAGCGTCAGAGTAGGAGACTGCGACCGATCCGGATCGTCTGAGGCGGGCTCCTCGGGAGTCATCGCCTTGGCCAGTCCGAAGTCGAGGATCTTCACTGCTCCTTCTTCCGAGGCCTTGATGTTGGCGGGTTTCAGGTCGCGATGGATGACGCCCTTCTCGTGGGCTGCCTCCAGGCCCTCCGCGATTTGCAGAAACAGCGGCAGCGCCTGATCGACAGGAATGGCACCGTGCTTGATGCGCTCGGCTAGCGTCTCACCCTCGACCACCTCCATGACCAGGAACTGAGCGTCGCCCTCGCTCTCAAAGCCATAAAGCGTGGCAATGTTGTTGTGGTTCAGCGATGCGAGGACTCGGGCTTCACGCTCGAAGCGAGCCAGCCGCTCGGGATCGGCGGAGACCTCTTCTAGTAAGAGCTTGATGGCGACCTCCCGACCGAGCTTCGTGTCCTTGGCCCGGTAGACCTCACCCATGCCTCCTGCACCGAGGGATGAGAGGACCTCGTAGTGGCCTAGACGAGTACCTGCTTCTAACGCCATTCGATGAGCGCGATTCTATCCCTCGTGCTCAACCGGTCGATTCCGGCGTGTCGCAGTCCACCCGGAACTGCGACAAAAGCGCTCAGCGAGGGCTTATTCAGATCGAGCTATAGCTGTCGCGGTCCGCCAGGAAAGACGACAGCCCTCAGTCAGTAGGCACGAGGCGCTCGAGCTCCTCGAACCAGTTCTGGACCAGGACGATTCCCCCTTGCAGATCGGCCTGAGCGAGGTGCGCCGGCACCCACCCGAGTTGGAAACCAGGCAGCCGCTCCCTGGCGAGTGGCTCCGGGCAGGCGATCGGAGGGGCTTCCCGATCATTCGAGCAGCTCGGGCCAGTTGAGCACCACGATCAACGGTTCGACCTCCGGCGCTGTATCGACGTGCTGCGCCATCAAGAAGCGCTGGCCGTCCGCGGAAACGTCGTAGCCGCCAAACATTGCGAAGCCCCCAGAGAAGACTCCACGAAACAACTCCCGATGTCTGCCCAGCTGCACTGGATCGAGGGAAACCACCTCCGCGGTCATCATTCGCTCTCCAGAACGAAAGAAGATCTCGCTTCCGTCGCGAGACCACACGGGGCTCTCGCCGCCTTCGTGAGAGAGCTGCTGTTTGCCTCCCGGACCGGGGTAAGGCTGGACGTAGATCTCATAGCGGCCTGACTCGTCCGATTGATAGACGACCGAGCGGCTATCGGGGGAGAAGGTGGCGTTTGTCTCCAGGGCATCGGTAGCAACGAAGGGGTGGGCCGCTCGATCCTCATCGAGCGACAGAGCCCAGATGTCTTGGTCGCCGCCGGCATCCAGTGACCAGAAGAGGAGCACCCGGCCGTTGGGCGACCAATCGAGGGGAACGTGAATTGCCTCCTGGCTCCGGCTGAGTCCTTCAGAGTCACCGCCACCGTCCGCTACTTTCCACAAGACGTTCGGCGGCAGACCGCCTCGTGGTGAGGCCCAGGTCACGCGCACTCCGTCGGGGGTCCAGATAGGAAAACGGTTGTAGGACTCGAAGGTGAAACGCTGCAGGTTCTGCTCCTCGATGTCGTAGAGGTAGACATGTTGTGGCACGGCGTCGACGCCCACGACGACCGACTGCTCGTCCGGCGACAGCCGAGGATGATAGTAGCGCTGGGGCGGAGCAGGCAGCGGCTCGACGTTTCCCTCGCGATCGACCCAGACCAGTCGCAGCGTGGGAGTGCGTAGCGTACCCGGAGCGTAGACGAGGGAGCCGCGGGCTGATAGGGCGAAGTGGGCCAAACCGGTCGGGCCGCTCTGGGCCACACCTTGGAGCAGAGTCACAGAGGAGCCGGTCACCTCGAGACTCATTGGGTCGAAAGGAACCGCCCACAGACGACCGCCACGGGCATAGACGATATGTCCGGTGGAAGAGTAGCGCGCGTGCGTACCGCCTTCGATCACGATGTGGCGCTTGCCGGTGTCTACAGAATGGACCGCGATGGCAGCCTCATCCCAGTTCCCGGAGCGTCCCACTGTCAGGAGGATCGCCTTGCCACCGGGCAGAAACTGGGGCCACCGGTGGCTGATCTCGCCCGCTTCCCGATCGAGAACCGTCAAGACCTCCGGCTTCCCTCCTCGAGCCGAGACGATGGAAAGGCCGGTTACGTCGATGACGGGAAAGACGATCGTGTCGTCGGGCCCCCAGGAAGCCCCGTACGCGCCCGCGGAGTAGCTGCCCGCAGAGCCAAGGCTCAGCGGCGTCCCTCCTGCGATCGGTAGCTTTTTCAGCTTCCACCGCTGGAAGAAGCCGATCCACTGACCGTCGGGAGAAAAGAAAGGTGTTCCGGCGTCTTCTGTTCCGGGGAGCTCGCGGCCGTGAGCCTCGTCGAGCGCGCGCAGGTGGAGGCGGCGGATCCCGTCCTTGGACTTCGCCACAAAGGCGATCTGCCGGCCGTCGGATGAGAACGCGATGGAGGGTCGATCGGCGTGGTCCAACGCGATCCCCAGACCGGGGTCGAGCACCTCGTCCAGCGAGAACTGGATCACCGGCGAGCTCTCCACAACCGTCGTGGTCGTCGAGAACAGCCATCCGAAATAAGCGCCAACGACCAGCGCGAGGCCGGCCGTTATCGGGAGCCAACCTGAGAGCCTGCGTATCTGCGGTCCTGCCCCCGCCTCCATCACAGACGGCGGTCCCTCGGAGCCGCTGAGCGTCTCCTCAATCTCGATCCGTGCGTCTGCAATAGCGTGCAGGCGCTTCCGAGGATCCTTGTGCAGACAACGGCGAAGCAGCTCGCGGATACGCCACGGAGTCGCACCAGGGAGCTCGGCCCATTCGATGTCCCGCTCGATGACGGCCGCCAGGACATCGCTCAGCGTGTTCCCTGAGAAGGCGGGGCGGCCAGCCAGCATCTCGTAGAGGATCGCGCCAAAGGCCCAGATATCTGTGCGCTTGTCGAGCGTTCCGCCGCGCGCCTGCTCCGGGCTCATGTAGGCGGCTGTACCCAGGATCACGCCTCCTTGGGTGCCTGCCAAGGTCAGCGTAGGTGACTGCGACATGGCAGGATCACTACCCTCGAGCTCTGGAGCCATAGCCTTCGCCAGACCGAAGTCGAGAATCTTAACGTTGCCGTCGTCGGTGACCTTGATGTTCGCGGGTTTGAGATCCCGGTGGATCACTCCCTTCTCGTGGGCTGCCTCGAGGCCCTCGGCGATTTGGAGAAACAGAGGGATCGCCTCCTCGACGGGAATCGGGCCGTGAGCGATCCGATCGGCCAGAGTCTCGCCTTCAACCAGCTCCATGACCAGGAAGCTGGTATCCCCTTCCTTCTCGAAGCCGTAGAGCGTGGCTATGTTGTTGTGGTTCAACGAGGCCAGGACCCGCGCCTCGCGCTCGAAGCGAGCCAGACGTTCTGGATCGGTGGAGACCTCTTCGAGGAGGAGCTTGATCGCCACCTCGCGCCCGAGCTTCGTGTCCATGGCTCGATACACTTCTCCCATGCCTCCCGCACCAAGCGAGGAGACCACTTCGTAGTGGCCGAGCGTCGAACCAGCTTCCAGCGCCATTAGATGGGCGGGATCTTATCTCTCACTGACCGGAGTCAGCTGGCAGGAGTCGCTTTCGCCGTGTCGTCCTCCGCCGAATAAGACGACACGCCTCAGCTCGTGGGAACGATTCGTTTCAGCTCTTCGGACCAATTGAGTACGACTTGAATTTCGGCCAGCTCCGCGAGTTGTCGGGTCAGCATCACGAACGATCCGTCAGGAGCTACGTCGTACCATTCGTCGTAGGTCCCTTCGAACAGTAGCTTCGGAGCGCCTGGCTGAAAGGCGGGCTCGACTTCGACATCGACGGCCATCATGGTCGATCCGTTGAGGTAGAAGAGCTCGTCTCCGTCAGGTGACCAGCGCGGCCAGCGTCCGCCCTCGCTCGAGACGGTCGTGCGACCTTCTTCGCTAGCGATGGCTTCGACATAAATCTCATACCGGCCGGAATCGTTGGAGCTATACGCTAGGTAGCGCCCGTCCGGAGAGATCGCGGGGTCTTGCTCACTGGCGGGAGTCGATCGGAATGGAACTGCCTTCGGATCGTCCTTCAGCGACAAGAGGTGTATGTCGGATCCGCTCGCCGTGTTTCGTTCCACGAAAGCCAGAGTCTGACCATCACGAGAGACGGAAGTCGGGGTCTGACCGAACGGAACGGTGAGGAGAGGTACGTGCGGGCCGCTTCCGTCAGCAGGAGTCTCGTAGAGGTCAAAGGAGCCCGACTTGTACGAAGCAAAGAAGACCCGCCGGCCATCCGCTCCCCAGACGGGGAAGATGTCACTAGTCTCTGCGAACGACAGGCGCGTTCGGGTGCCCCGAGTGAGGTCGTGAACCCAGATCTTCCCGTTGCCGGTCACGCCGTTGGTCACCGCCAGCCGAGTGCCCTCTGGTGAGATGGAGACGCCGTAGCCGAAGACCCCCGTCTCGGTAACCAATGGCGAGACATTGCCGTCTCGATCGACTGAGACGATCGTGTTTTGAGGAGTCCAAGGTCCGCCGGGCACGTACGTCAGCGTTCCCCCGGGAGCGCCCGCGAAGTACGCGATCTGATGACCGGCCATAGACTTCGTCAGCACGCCATCGAGAACGAGCTTTGGCTCACCGCTGAGCGACAGCTCTTTCAAATCAAACGGAACCGCATACACAGCCCCTTTTCGGAGAAAGACCAGGTGGCCCGAGTCGAGGTACTGCGCCTGCGTGGCATCTTGTGTTCCCTCGATGAGGTGCCAGTCCGCCGAGGCCAGTGACAGCCAGGCCAAGTTCGAACTCTCTGCGGTCACGGCTGTAAACAGCACGTGTTCTTGATTCGGGAGCAGGGACGGCCAGGCATGATACTCCTCTCCTCGATCGACGTTGGTACGGGTAATCTCCTCTGGCGTGCCTCCATCAGCACCGAGACGAAGAAGTCCCCTATTAACGCCCCCCAAAATGATCGTGTCGTCGGGCGACCAGCACGCGCCACGGGCCCCGAGCCGGATATCGGCAAGCGTAATCGGCGCTCCTCCTCCCGTCGGTACCTTGTAGAGGCTGTCGTTGGCCCAGAATCCGACCCAGTCCCCGACGGGAGAGAAGAACGGTAGCTCTGCGTTCTCCGTTCCCGGTAGCTCCCGCACTTCGAATCCTCCAAGAGCACGAAGGTACAACTGTGGAGTCCCCGCCTCGTTCGTAGCGGCATAAACCAGTCGCCTTCCATCCGAAGAGACGGCGATCGGCGGATAGCGGCCCGGCTCTTGCGAGTGAGGTTCCACGAGGTACTGGCCAGCTGCTAGATTGATCGAGAAGCGAGTCGCCTCAGGGGCCGCCCGACCCCTCGGATTCACAGAGATCCAGACGGCAAGTGCCGACACCGCAGCCGAAGCGATAGCGACCAGAAGAAATACCACTAGCGGCGTACGCCGCGGCGGTTCCGCGCCTTGTCCGTCATCCTCGGCTTCAGGATTCGTCAGAGCTTCGCCGAGCTCGATCCGGACATCACCTACGTGCTGCACTCGCCGGCGCTTGTCCTTCTCGAGGCAGCGGCGAAGGAGCCGACGCAAGGCGACCGGCGTTGTGGGAGGCAAGGCCTCGAAGTCCGGTGCGCTCTCCAGTACCTTGGCGAGGGTCTCGGCAGCACCCTCCCCCTGAAAGACACGGCGCCCGGTCAGCGCTTCGTAGAGGCAGACAGCCAGGGCCCATATGTCCGCCCTCTTGTCGACGGCCTTTCCTTTCGCCTGCTCCGGGGCCATGTAGGCGGCTGTGCCGAGAATCTGGCCCCGTTGAGTCGCTGCGAGAGTGAGGGTCGGAGATTCGGACAAGTCGCCGTCTCCGCTCGCACTAGCTTCCACAGCCATCGCCTTGGCCAGCCCGAAATCGAGGATCTTCACCTGGCCGTCGTCGGTTACCTTGATGTTCGCAGGCTTCAGATCCCGGTGGATCACGCCCTTTTCGTGGGCTGCCTCTAGACCTTCCGCGATCTGCAAGAAAACGGGCAAGGCTTCATCGACTGGGATCGCACCTCTCTTGATGCGATCGGCCAGGGTCTCGCCCTCGACCAGTTCCATGACCAGGAAGCCCGTGTCACCCTCTCGCTCGAAGGCGTGGAGGCTGGCGATGTTCTTGTGGTTGAGCGAGGCCAGAACCCGCGCCTCGCGCTCGAAGCGAGCTAGACGCTCAGGATCTGAGGACATCTCCTCCAGAAGCAACTTGATCGCAACCTCGCGACCTAGCTTCGTGTCCTTGGCCCGGTAGACCTCTCCCATACCCCCCGCACGAGGGAGGAGACCACTTCGTAGTGGCCGAGACGAGTGCCTGTCTCCAGCGCCATGATGTGGACGGAAGTCTACCGCGAGCCAGGATCCGATCAGGGCAAGTCCTCTGATACGTTGGCGAGTACCTTGGTTCTCCTGAGACAAGAAGACTCCAAGCTGGTCGTCATCGGCGACCTGCACGGAGCTTTCGAAGCCCTGCAGGCGATCCTTCGAGGCGTGGGGCTCGTCGACGGCAGGCAGCGCTGGGTCGGGGGCACTTCACACCTCGTGCAGATAGGAGACCTGTTCAACAGGTTCGACGGGGGGCGTGCGTGCTTCGAGCATCTTCTAGGGCTCCGAGAGGAAGCCCGGCGATGTGGGGGTGAGGTGACCCTCCTCCTCGGCAATCACGAAGTCCTGATCGCCGAGGGCAACGAGGCCTATTGCACGGCGGGCGAGTATCTCTCCTTCGCGACTTCACGCGAACGCGCTGCTTGGCCTCGACGGGTGAGTCGGGCCTGGTCCCGCTTCTTCCAGAGAGCCACCCCTCACAAAATCATCCCACCTCTGTCGCCGCGACTCGAAGCCTGGATGGCAGAGAATGCGCCAGGAAAGGAGGAGCTTCGGCGGGCCTTCGGTCCGCGGGGTCGCATTGGGCGTGAGCTCCGCCGGTTCCCGATCGCCGTTCGCGTCGGAGAGGTCGCCGTTGTTCATGCCGGCTTGCCAGCGCGTTGGGCGCGACGAGGGGTGGCGGGATTGAACCGGAGCGCGGTGGCGGGGTGGGCTGCTCTCGATGGCAAGGATCTGAGCGGCTTCCGCAGGTCTGCACTCGGGGACCCGAAGGGACCGTTGTGGAATCGACGCCTGGCGACCAGCAACGGCAGGGCAGTGGCGAAATCCCTCGAGGCCACTCTGTCTCATCTGGGGGCTAAGCGACTCGTGATTGGGCACACGCCGACGCGCCAGCTACACCAGGGTGAGCCGGGCAAGATCGTCATGCGCTTCAAGAACCGTCTGGCCTGTACCGACGTCGGACTGAGAGACGGAGACCCTGCCACTTGGGCGGCTCTGGTAGTGGATCGCTCTCGAGGCTGCGAATGGAAGCCGTCGGGTACTAGAACTCTTTGGCGCAGCCGCCATCGCTTGGACTAGCACTCTTGGCCACTTGTGGGCGTGCAGCGGAGATCCTATTTTGGGACTCCGAGGCTGTCGTCCTTCGCCACCAAATGCGACAGTCTCGTCCGACTTGCGCCGCGCCGGCTCTTCAGACCCTGGCAAGCAGATCTTCCGTGAGGCCGACGTGTCTGGGCATCCCGATCTGCTCGTAAATGGTGCGCGCCTCTTCCAGGAGCCGATGCGCCCGAGCCGTGTCGTCGGGGGCGCCGCGTTCGAGGAGCATATCCGCGTACCAACGACGGGCGTCCGCCTGCTCACACTTGAAAGGGATTCTTTCGGCTTGCTCAAGAGCCTCCCGGAAGTGCCCTTCAGCGCGGTCCCAATCGCGCAGGCAGGAGGCCCCGATGCCGGCAGTCGTCTGCAGGAGCCGCGGAACGTAAGGCGGGATGAGCGTGCCGGTATCGATGGCTCTCTCGAGCATCGAGTAGAGCTCAGCGGCCCGGTCTCGCTCTCCCAGGATGGCGAGCGCCTCTGTAGCGCCCAGTAGCACGCACCAGGCGCCGTTGGCGTTCGGGCCGGAGCCTCGAGGAAGGGCGTCTTCCGAGTCATAGAGGGCGAGCACCTCGCTTCGTCGACCGAGATAGCCGGAGACGAGGAGCAACGAGGACGTGGTGACGCCGTAGAGCGCCCCGACCGGCTCTCCTATCACGGCTTCAGCCAGAAGCTCGTACGCAGTCTCCCAGTCGCCTCTCCAGAACGCAGCCAAACCACGCCACCCTCGCGCGAACAGATGCCAAGGCATGTCAGGGAGACCGAATGCTTCCTCGATAAGCCCGTCGAAGCGATCGATATCGGCGCTCTGCATCCACGCCGACTGAGCTCGAACCATCAGGAATATGTAGTGGTCCCCGTGACTTCCGAGTCGCAGCGCTGCCTCTTCGAACTCTGACGTGTCCACGTTCGAGCAGCCCATGGCGAGTTTGCCGAACGCGAGGTAGGCACGGGCGTCAATCAGGCTCCTAGGATCGTTGGTGCCTTTCAGAATCTCGATCGCTTGCTCGCTGTTCGACACCAATTGGGGCATGCGCATCGAGTGCCAATAAATGTATGAACTCATCAGCCTGGCGTGGCCGAGCAGAGCAGGATCTCCCAGACTCTCAGCCATCGGGATCGCCTCGGCAATCAGCGCATCCCCTTCTTCGAACTGCCGATCGAACGCCAACGCCATCCCCGCCATGGCCAGGAGGCGGCAGCGCTCCGGCCCCTGCGCTTCGCCCACCAGTCTCAGGCCGCGCTGAGACTCCTCCACCATCTCGGCCGGCTCGGCTTGCCAGCCGAGTTGAAGTGAGAGATCCCAGGAGATGCGTGCGACGGTCGCCGGATCCGCGCCCTGCTCGCACAATGTCAGAGCCTGTTTCCAATCCGCCAGAGCCTCCGCAAACAAGCCGAGGCTTTTTCTCGCCCGACCGCGCTTCCAGAGCAGGTCGATCTGCTGTGCACGTTCGGCAGCTCGCAACGACAGGGCAAGGTCTAACTGCTCCACAGCCTGCTCGAAGCCGCCGGCCGCCAGGGCCTGGTCGGCCGCGAGAGTGAAGAAGTGAAGGGCCCGATCCTCTTCGATCATCGCGCCCGCCTGATAGAGGTGGTGAGCCATCGCTGCGGCATGCTCGTCGAGAGCTCCGGCGTAGAGAGCCTCCATCGCTTCTGCGACCTGATGGTGGATCTGCTGGCGGCGAGGCATTGACAGCCCCTGGAGAAGAGTCTGTCGGATCAGCTCGTGCCCAAACTGGTAGCGGGCTTCCCGCGGCGAGGCACTCTTCGTGCGCTCGATCAGATGCAGCGCCTCGGCGGCCTCGATGTCCTCCAACAGAAGGTCGGGCTCCGCCTCACAAGCGGCACTCACGAGGCTGTAGGAGAAACTGCGTCCGATCACCGCAGCCGTCGCCAGGATCCGGCGACCGTCCTCGGGGAGTCGCTCCAGACGGCGACCGACGACCAGTCGGACTCCCTCGGGGACCTCGAGATCCTCGAGCGTCAGGCCGTCTCGCCATTGACCCTGGTCGTCGAACAGTCGACCCTCCTCGTCGAGGTGCTCGTACACCTCTTCTACGAAGAAAGGGTTGCCCTCCGTCTCACCGTGAATGGCAGCGACCAGGTCAGCCGGCGGCTCTCGGGAGCTGAGTGCCGCGAGCATCTCGGACACCGCAGAGAAGGATAGGCGCCCGAGCGAGATGCGCTCCACCAGACGCTCGCGCACCAGCTCTCGTAGGCTACTTGCAAGAGGACGCGCGACATCGAGCTCGACATCGCGATACGTGGCGACGATCAGGAGCGGAAACTGCGCGACTCGTTGAGCCAGATGCTGCAGCAAGAGGAGTGTCGGCTCGTCCGCCCAGTGCAGATCTTCGAGCACCAGGAGCAGCGGTTGAAGCTCACTCGAGCGCTCGATGAAGTCGCGAAAACAGTCGAAGAGGTAGCCGCGCTCGGCTTCCGGCGGTAGCTCCAACGGCGGCGGCAGGTCGGGGTAGAGGCGTCTGAGTCCCGGATAGATCTTGGCGATCTCGGAGGCTTCGTCTCCAAGAAGACTGCGTAGTGTTTCCTTGGGAGCCACCCTCGCCGTTGCGTCGAGGATCTCGACCCAGGGGCTGAAAGGCCGCACTCCTTCGCCCTCGTAGCAGTTTCCCACCAGAGCCAGGAAGCCCCGCTCGCGGGCCTGCGAGATCGTCTCCCTCGCGAGCCGCGTCTTCCCGACGCCCGGCTCCCCAGCCAGGGTCACGAGCGCCCCCTGACCGTTCGAGGCCCGCTCCAGTGCCTGGCGTAGCTGCTCCGCTTCGGACTGCCGGCCCACCATCGGTGTGCGGTACACCGTCGCCGCGGATACCGACGTGGGAATCCGCGCCAACTCGACGCCCCCTGCCGGTGAGCCGTCGCGAAGCTCCATCAAAGCCTCCAGAAGATCGCTTGCCGACGGGAAGCGCTTCCTCGGGTCCTTCTCGAGACAGCGAGCCAGAATTGGGTCGAGCTCTACCGGTAGCAGTGTCCCGACAGCGCTCGCCGCTCGCGGAGTGTCGCGAAGGATCGCCGACGCCAAGTCGATGTCGCTGTCGCCCCGGAAGGGGTGCCGTCCTGTCGCCATCTCGTAGAGCAGGACGCCCAGGGAGAAAACGTCCGAAGTGGCTTGCACCTGCAGGCCTCGTAGCTGCTCGGGGGACATGTAGGGCACGGTGCCCATGACTTTGCCGACCTCGGTCATGCCGGCGGTCGTCGCCTCCGTGCTCGCCGAGTGAGAGCTCGGTGCGACCTCCTTGGCAAGACCGAAATCGAGCACTTTGACCCATCCAGACTCATTGATCATGACGTTGGCCGGTTTGAGGTCGCGGTGGGTGACGCCCTGCTGATGTGCCGCGGCAAGCGCCTCGACGATCGGAACGGCAGTCTCGACGAAAGCGTCGGCATCGAAAGGACCTCGACGCAGAGCAGCCTCCAGAGTCCGTCCCTCGATCAGCTCCATCACAAAAAAGCGCAGCTCGCCTTCGCCCTCGACCGCATGGATCGTGACGATGTGGGGATGGTTGAGCGAAGCCAGCACTCTGGCCTCGCGCTCGAAACGGGCCAGCCGATCAGGATTACGGACCATCGCCTCGGGCAGAACCTTGATGGCGACTTCTCGACCCAGGTTGGCATCGCGAGCGCGGTACACCTCTCCCATGCCCCCCGCACCGAGCGAGGAGACCACTTCGTAGTGGCCGAGGCGAGTGCCAGCTTCTAGCGCCATGACTTGGCGACATCTTACAGTCGCCCGTGGGATCAGCGGCTCAGAGCTCGATCTGTGCTGTCGCACCTCACCCTGAACTGCGACAGCGCCTTCATTTCGGGGTCTATCGCCTTTCGGCTATACCTGTCGCAGTGCGCCACCAAAGGCGACAAGGCCCGCGCTCACAAGCCCCCCTCGGAGAACATCTCGAGCACCTTGGCCCGCCAGTTCTGGACCAAGACTAGACGCTCCTCCTCGTCCTCTGCCGCCTGGATCATGAGAAAGCGACCGTCGGGGTGGACGGCGTAGTTCTGGAAGCGCAAGCGCCCTCTCAAGCGCAGGTAATCATCCTCGAAGAGTGGCTCGGGACGGCGGGTGACGAGATCCTCGCCGGAGATCTCGACCGGAATCGTCATCATGTGGGTCGGGCTGCGGTAGAGGATCTCGCTGCCTTCGGGGGAGAAGCTCGCCTCCTGGCCGCCGTCGGAGGTGAGCTGACGCGGCTCGCCGGGACCGGGGAAGGGCCGGATCCAGACGTTCTCCTCGCCCTGAACGACCATCGAGTAGGCGATCCAACGTCCGGCGGGGTGAAAGCGGGCGGCGCGGACCACGTTCCCCTCGAGGAGGGTCTCGGACTCCCCGCTCTCCCGGTCGAAGACCCAGAGTCCAGGGAAATCGAAGTTCGTGTAGAGCATGTAGCGCCCGTCCGGGGAAAAATCCAGCGGTGCCTGTTCGTGCTCCGACGGTACGAGACGCTCCGCCGGGGCAGTCCGATCGTCAGGCTGGATGTAGATCTGAAAGCGCCCCTCGAAGCGATCCGACATGAAGACGATCTCCTGGCCGTCGGGCGGCACCCACATCGCGACACTGTTGCGATTCCCCTCCTGGGTCGGGCGGGTCCAGGAGCCGGTCCCGAGGTCGAGCATCCACTGCTCGTAGTCCCCCCTGGCGTTGCGGGCTGGGACCGCGATCCGGCGCCAGTCCAGGGAGTATCGCGGGAGCGCGAAAGGCTTGCGCTCCGGCGCCACCTCCTCGATGTCCAGGCCGTCGCGACTCACCCAGACCAGGCGGGCCCCACTCCGACTCCCGAGAACGTAGAGCAGGTCGCCCGAGTCTGCGAGCGCGAAGCGGCCCACATCGACGCCAATGCCGGGGACCGGGGCCACCCCGGTCTCGACCTGACGCGCTGGGCCGAGGAGGTCGGCGGTCTCGGGATCGATCGGCGCCACCCACAGTCCGCCTTCGCGATAGAAGACCAAAAAACCCGGATCGAGATAGAACGGCTGCGCCCCAGGGACCAGAACCCGTTCCTGGCCAGTCTCGAGGTCCACCGCCCGAACATCGCTCCAGAAGCCCTCCTGACGCTCGTATCTCAAGTGGGCCAGGGCGACCCGCTCACCAGGCAGAAGCGCGGTGCCGATGCCATGCCCCACCTGCTCGGAGACACCCCCGTCCGCCGGAATCCGCCATAGCTCGAGAGACGTGGAGCTCCCTATGCCAAGCGAGTAGTAGAGGAAGCCATCGCGCCCCCAGACACCGTCTACGCGGATCCCTTCCACCAGAACGTTGGCGCCTCCACCCCCCACGGGAAGCGTCTTCAGACTGCCCCCGGCGTCCACGAAGGCAAGCTGCTGGCCGTCGGGCGAGATGATCGGGAAGAGGGCACCGTCGCTGCCGGAGATGCGCTCGACGACCAGGGAGTCGAGAGAGCGCCGGTAGAGGCTGGTCTCGGCTTCCTCGCGACGGCGGAAGACCACCATCCGACCGTCCGGAGAGAGCACGAAGGGCTGATCCGGAGCTGCCTCGAGATCGAGAGCCGTGACCGTCCAGGTGTCGTCCGGCACGGTGCCGTCGGATCCATCGCTTCCATCCCGGAACATGACGATGCCGAAGACAAGACCCACCACCAGAGCGATGAGGGCGACTGCTCCGCCGAGGACCGCCGATACCTGACGCCGGGCTGGTGCCGCCTCGCCACCGGCTGGCGCGTCGATGTCCGGCTGGTCGAGCACCCCTCGGATCTCGATCCGAACGTCGGCGATGTCGTGAAGGCGCTCCCGCGGATCCTTCGTCAAACACCGTCGGAGCAGTCTCCTGATCGCTCTCGGCGTCGCCGGGGGGAGCTTGCCCCAGTCGATCTCCGCTCTGAGCACCGCTGCCAGCGTGTCGGCGGCATCGTCGCCGCGGAACGCCCTCGATCCCGTCAGCGTCTCGTAGAGACACACGCCGAAGGCCCAGACGTCGGCCCTTCTATCGACCTCTTTCCCCTTGGCTTGCTCGGGCGACATGTAGGCCGCCGTGCCGAGAATCTGGCCCCCGAGCGTGGCCGCTTGGGTCAGCGTGGGCGATTCCGAAGGGTCGCTCTCCGGGCCCGTTGCCGGAGCCATTGCCTTGGCCAGACCGAAGTCAAGAATCTTGACGTTGCCGTCGTCGGTGACCTTGATGTTCGCGGGTTTGAGATCCCGGTGGATCACTCCCTTCTCGTGCGCTGCCTCAAGCCCCTCGGCGATTTGGAGAAACAGAGGGATCGCCTCGTCGACGGGAATCGGGCCGTGAGCAATCCGATCGGCCAGAGTCTCGCCCTCGACCAGTTCCATGACCAGGAAGCCCGTGTCACCTTCCCGCTCGAAGGCGTGGAGGCTGGCGATGTTCTTGTGGTTGAGCGAGGCGAGAACTCGCGCCTCGCGCTCGAAGCGGGATAGACGCTCCGGATTGGCGGAGACCTCTTCGAGTAGAAGCTTGAGCGCGACTTCGCGACCGAGCTTCGTGTCCTTGGCTCGATACACTTCTCCCATGCCTCCTGCACCTAGCGAGGAGACCACTTCGTAGTGGCCGAGGCGAGTGCCAGCTTCTAGAGCCATTGACTTGGCGACATCATACCCGTCGCCCGGGGGATCAGCGGCTCAGAGCTCGATCTGTGCTGTCGCACCTCACCGAATTTCACGACAACCCCTCGTCGGAGATACTTGAACGAAGGCCGCTACGCGGCAGTCTCGGAATCCGGATCGAAGACGGACGGATACTCCGGCACGGTGGGATCTAGCTTGAGCTAGTCAAGGTCTAGGAAAGTCTCCATCCTCTTGGTTTGGCGTCAATGCCGACGCCTGCAACGAGGAGGACCCTGTCATGGGTGCACTGAGAGATCGGATGGAGACGGACATGAAGCTGCACGACTTTCGACCGGCGACCCAATCGCAGTACTTGCACTGCGTGCGCCGGCTGGCGAAGCACTACGGGCGCTCGCCCGATGAGCTGTGCGAAGAGGAGGTGCGCAGTTTCCTGCTCTACCTACGCGAGGACCGTGCTTTGAGCTCGGCGAGTATCAGCACCTACACGGCGGCGCTGAAGTTCTTCTACGGGATCACCCTTCACCGCGAGGAGATGGTGCCCTCGTTAGGCGCTCCGAAGGTGCGCAGGCAGCTTCCGGTCATCCTCTCTGGCACCGAGGTCGCGGCGGTGCTTGGCGCGATCCGCTCGCACGAGCTGCGTACGTTGGCCACGGTTCTGTACGCTTCGGGCCTGCGCATCAGCGAAGCGTGCGCGCTGGAGGTGTCAGACATCGACTCCGAGCGCATGCTGATCCATGTGCGCGACGGTAAGGGCGGCCGCGACCGCTTCGCCCTTCTCAGCCCGCAGCTGCTCAAGGTGCTGCGTCGATACTTCCGCAAAGAGCGCCCCGAGCCGCCCTATCTGTTTCCCGCTCCGCGCTCCGGCAAGACGTTGCGCCCCGACACGGTGCGTAAGAGCCTGCATCGGGCGGCTTTGCGCTGCGGGATTGTCAAGCGTGTGACCCCACACCTGCTGCGTCACTGCTTTGGCGCCCACATGCTGGAACTGGGCACTGATATCCGTGTGCTGCAGGCGCTGTTGGGTCACCGCTCGATCCGCACGACCCAGCTGTACGTACAGGTCTCCACCCAGCTGATCGCGCGCACCCCAAGCCCGTTGGACCTGCTCGGCACTCCCGCGGGCAAGGTCCTCGGATAACCGCGCGCTACAGCAACCGTGCACCCCCAGCAGGGGTGCGCTCGGCAGCTCGACCGCAAAGCGGGTCGGTCTCGCTATGACCTGGGCGAGATCTTCCGGGCGCACATCGACGCCTTCCGTGACCGCCACTTCTTGAGTCCTTTACAGGCTCAGGTGGTGCGGGCGATCTGTGCCTGCCGCACCGCGCAGCTGGGCGGGCATCTGGACGTGTGTCGGGACTGCGGCTATAGGCGCCCTGCGTATAACTCATGCCGGAATCGTCACTGCCCCAAGTGCCAGGCGCTGGATCAGCACCGTTGGCTCGAGCGGCGCCTGTCTCGCATTCTCCCGGTCGGCTACTTTCACGTCGTCTTCACCCTGCCGGGGGAGCTCGCCTCAGTGGGTCTGCGCAACCGCCGCCTTGTCTACGAGCTGCTCTTCCGAGCCGCGGCGGAAACGCTTCTGACCCTCGGCAAGGATCCCCAACGGCTCGGAGCCCTGCTCGGCATCACGATGGTGCTGCACACCTGGACTCGGGACCTGCGTTTCCACCCCCATATCCACGCCATCGTCACCGGCGGAGGACTCAGCCTCGACGGACGGCGGTGGCTCTCGACGGGCGAGAAGTATCTGTTTGCCGTCAAGCTTCTGGGGAGGCTGTACCGCGGTAAGTTTCTCGGCCACCTGGCCCGTGCCTACAAAGACGGACAGCTCGACCTGCCACGAGATCTGGCCGAGGACGGTGGCTTCGATCGCCTGCTGTCGAAGCTCTACGCCAAGGACTTCATCGTCTACGCCAAGCGTCCCTTCGCCGGTGCGCAGCAGGTCTTCTCCTACCTGGGCCGCTATACCCATCGAGTCGCACTGTCCAACCACAGAATCCTCAACGTCACGGAGCAGGCCATCACCCTCGCCACGCGCGATGGCAAGACCGTGACGCTCTCTCCCGAGGAGCTCATCCGCCACTTTGTGCTGCACGTCCTGCCCCGACGATTCCAAAAGATTCGCCACTATGGACTCATGGCCTCGGCCAACGTCCACTCTCGCCTCGAGCGAGCCCGCGCTCTGCTCGAGTCCACCGCCACAGCGACCCAGGCCGAAACCTCCCACCCCATCCCCATCGAGTCGGAAACCACAAACGAGCTCCTCCAACGCCTCACCGGCATCGACCTCGCGATCTGTCCCGCCTGCCAAGGTCCCCGCCTCCAACGTTTCCCCCTCGACCCTCCTGCCTACGCCCGGCCTCCACCGGTGGCGGCCGCGTGATCCCACGCCTTTCTCTTCCCGCGCTCCCGGTCCCGCCGCGGACAAGGCGGAGGTGTGCCCGCGGTGGCTCCGAACCCAAAATCGAGACGCCGGTGGACCTCCCAGGGGCCGCGCAGGCGCCTGACCGCAACCCAGTGCACCTCTGGAACTACCTCACAACCCTCGACCTGGGGCGCGTCGCGCGCAGCACAGCCTGCCAACGAGGCTGATAACCCCATACACAACCGCTCGTCTGGCGGCCTCCGCTCAAGCCAGGTCTAGCAGAATCCCGCTCGGGTAGATCCGCGCGACGACGAACCTCCTGCCTCGCGGGACTCTGCGAGATCCTTCTCCTTATCTGCTTTCGGCTATACGTGTCGTCCTCCGCCAGATAAGGCGACAGCACGGCGCAGGCGTCAAGAATCCTTTCAATAGTCCTCGCCAGAGGGAGAGAGCCTCGATGCTTCCGCCTGTCCGCCACGCAGTATGGTCGGCATGCTGTAGTTGCCCTCGTGACAGGCGAACTCGAAGATCGGTACATCATGGCGCGTCATCGAAAACTCGCCGGTCCAAGCCTGGGTGTACAACTCGTCATCCTCGACGGTGAATCGGTAGAGCAATTCGCGGTCGGAGACCCGCGTGAAACGCTCGGTTAGCCTAGTCTTCGGGCCGATCAGGAGCGCTCGACCGAAGACTTCCCGAGCTGGATCTTCGCCGCGGAAGTGAGTCGTTTCCACCACGAGAGTGTCGCCCTCCCAGCGGCCCCTCGAGTAGCCGTCAAGGCTCCGCAGCGAGTCAGACGGTGGCGCACCTTGGAGGTGGATCAAACGAAGCCCGACAGCGTCCTCGGTCAGGATCACGAAGGTGTCGCGAGATTGGAAGATCTGGTGAGGTACGAAGAGAGGAGCCGCACGAATGGGCGGAGATCCCCAACCCTCCAGGCAGCGCTCGGCGAGCGGCCGCTGATCGGCGCTGTCGAACATGTGCTCCCTGCGCCGCTGCGCCCAGTCAACGAGTTCCAACCCGACCTCGCTCAGGGGCATCTTCCCGTCCTCTGGCTCGACGATCACCGACGTGCGGTACTCGCCTAGGACCTGTGCGAGGTTCACAATGCCGTGGTTCTCAATATCGGAATCGATGTTGTCGGGCAGGCCGTTCAAGAAGACTGCCGCGATCGCTTTCGCGTCCTCCGGGGTCGCGATCAAGTTCTCGACGCCCTCGGGCCTTTCGAGCGTGGTCGCGAAGTCGGGTGCCCAGACACCCTGGAAGTCGGGTTGGTCGTAGGCCGTCCTGGGAACTACGTAGGGGTTCGAAGACTGGGCGACAGTTCCAGCAGGGGCACCCACGAGGACCAGGAGGGAGAGAGTCGCTCGGAGATAGATCAGGTCCCTACTTGATTCAGCCATTATCTGCCTTCGGTCATCCGTGTCGTCATTCGCCAGATAAGACGACATCCCTCAGTCGGTGGGGACGAGGCGCTTCAGCTCCTCGAACCAGTTCTCGATGATCGTGATCTGCGGCCTCACCTGTCCGGTTTCGCCGGTGGAGTCGGCCCCCAGCCCAGCCGCTTTGAGGAGCAGGAATCTGTCCTTCTCGGAGTCGTAATCCCAGGACACGCCAGGACCATTGACCACATCCAGATACCCTCCGTCGATCAGGACCTCCGGATCCTCATTCCAGAACGTGGGCCCTGTCTCGACCAAAGCGACCATGACCGCGCCGTCACTGTTTCGGCGAAAGAATAACTCCCGGCCGTCGTCCGACCAGCGAGGCGCGTGCCCACCGGCTGTCGAGACCTGACTGATGTCGCCGAGTCCGGGGTAGCGCTCCACAAACACCTCCGACTGGCCGTTCCTGTCCGACGAATACGCGATCCATCCGCCATCGGGAGAGATGGCCGGATGGAGTTCGTCGGCCTCGGTCTCCAGCAGCGGTTCCCACTCGCCACTCTCCATCGCCATCGTCCCCACATTGGCTCCCTTGTCGACGCTGGTGTAACCGAAGATCAGCGTGGCCCCGTCATCGGCCCAGCTGTAAGGCATCAGAAAAGTGACTGTCTCGCCCTGCATCAGATGTTCGACCTGGCCGGACCCATCGGCCGCTATCTGGAAGAAGCCAAGCTGCCCGTCCACCCGCGTGGATGCGAACACGATCTCGCGGTCGCCTGGAGCATAGATCGGCACGTTTTCCATATCGGGGCTGTTGGTCAGGTTGGTGCGTGTCGGGGGATTTCGGTTCAGGTCCGAGGTCCATACATCCTGGTTCCCTGAGTTCGCGTCCCGGACGCTCATCGCCAGCCGCGTTCCGTCGGAGGACAGACGTGTCCACCAATAGTTGCCCGGTTCGAGACCCACTTCGTCCTCGTTCCCGTGCCGGTCCACCCAGACCAGCTCCCCACGCAGACCGGTCACGCCTGCACTGGCGTATATCAAAGTCCCATCCTCGGAGATCCCATAGTTGGCACTCGAAGAAACGACCGCCCTCTGGAGACCCAGCTCGAGCGACACGGCAGTACCGGTCGTTTCGAGCGTGCCCGGATCGAATCCAACCGCGAACAGGGCATCGTCCACCACATAGACGAGGTGCCCGGTCGGGATGTACCGGGCGTCACTACCGCCCCGCAGAACTGTTCGCTCTCCAGGGGAGTCGAGAGACTCGACAACGATCTGCGCACTGGCCCAGCTGCCCGGTGCGCCGACCGTAAACAGGACGCTTCGACCATTGGGCAGGAGCTGGGGGCTGTCCAACGCCTCACCGGCTGAGGGCTCGATGATCCGTTCAGGGGACCCGCCGCTGGCGGCAACGCTATAGATTCCGTCGGGCGCTGCAAACAAAATCCTGTCGTCCTCACCCCAGGTGAGACCCCACGGGCGAGGGGTTTGACCCACTCTGGAGGGACTCCCTCCTGTGATGGGGATCGTTTCGATCTGGGCGTTCCGCCAGAAGCCCACAGCCTGGCTGTCGGGCGAGAAGAACGGGCTCCCGCTATCTTCGGTTCGGGGCAGGGGCCGCGCATCCAGCTCGTTCATGGTCCGTACGTAGAGTCCATCGGTGGTCGCGAATGCGAAACGGCTTCCATCTCGTGCGATCGAGAGTGTGGAATAGAGTCCGTTCACGAAGTTCGTCCCTTCGGGCAGCTCGTAGACCCATCGGCGGACTGGGCGGGGATCGCCGGGTTTGAACATCCATGCGCCCACGCCGACGAGGGCGGCCACGAGCGCAATCGCGGCGACCCACGGCAACTTCTTCTGTGGAACTGTCTGGACGATCGCGGGCGCCGGCTGTGCCAGCACGCCGCCGGGGTCGGCGAGAACCTTCTGGATATCCACCCTGACATCCCCGATATCGCGATATCGGTCCCGCACGTCCTTCTCGAGACAACGCTCGAGCACTTCTCGTAAACGCTCATGTAGCTGCGGAGGAAGGCCCATCCACTCCGGCTCCCCGCGTATGACGGCGGCGAGGATATCGGTCACGTCGCTACCCGGAAACGCGGGGCGGCCGGAGAGCATCTCGTAGAGCACGCAGCCGAACGCCCAGACATCGGTACGCTTGTCGATGTCGCGCCCTCGGGTCTGTTCCGGGGACATGTAAGCGGCCGTCCCCAGGATCACCCCCTTCTGGGTTGCCTGCATGCTCAAGGTCGGCGAGTTCGACAGGTTGACGTCACTCTCGTCCCCAGAAAACGCCTTCGCCAGTCCGAAGTCGAGCACCTTGACCTTACCGTCGTCGGTCACTTTGATGTTCGCGGGCTTGAGGTCGCGATGAATGACGCCTTTCTCGTGAGCAGCCTCTAGACCCTCGGCAATCTGGAGAAAGAGCGGCAGCGCCTCATCGACGGGTATCGCCCCTCGCTTGATCCGGTCGGCCAACGTCTCGCCCTCGACCAGCTCCATGACCAGGAAGCTGGTGTCGCCGTCCTTTTCGAAGCCGTGGAGCGTGGCGATGTTGTTGTGGTTCAGCGAGGCAAGGAGGCGGGCCTCGCGCTCGAAGCGGGCGAGCCGTTCAGGGTCGGTTGAGACCTCTTCCAAGAGGAGCTTGACCGCCACCTCACGACCGAGCTTCGTGTCGCGGGCACGGTAGACCTCTCCCATGCCTCCTGCACCGAGGGAGGAGACCACTTCATAGTGACCGAGCTTCGTACCTGCTTCTAGTGTCATTCGATGAGCGCGATTCTACCCTTCGAGCTCAACCAGCTGGATTCGCGGTGTCGTCCTCCACCACGAAAGACGACACGCAGGCCCGCAAGTCCCCGTATTTGCTGGATTCTCTTGGTGCCCCAAGGGCGAAAGGCGACAGTTTGTCGCGATATGTGCGTGGGTGCGACACCTAAGCCCCGAAACACAGAAGGATCTCGCAGAGTCCCGCGAGGCAGGAGGTTCGTCGTCGCGCGGATCTACCCGAGCGGGATTCTGCTAGACCTGGCTTGAGCGGAGGCCGCCAGACGAGCGGTTGTGTATGGGGTTATCAGCCTCGTTGGCAGGCTGTGCTGCGCGCGACGCGCCCCAGGTCGAGGGTTGTGAGGTAGTTCCAGAGGTGCACTGGGTTGCGGTCAGGCGCCTGCGCGGCCCCTGGGAGGTCCACCGGCGTCTCGATTTTGGGTTCGGAGCCACCGCGGGCACACCTCCGCCTTGTCCGCGGCGGGACCGGGAGCGCGGGAAGAGAAAGGCGCGCGATCACGCGGCCGCCACCGGTGGAGGCCGGGCGTAGGCAGGAGTGTCGAGGGGGAAACGTTGGAGGCGGGGACCTTGGCAGGCGGGACAGATCGCGAGGTCGATGCCGGTGAGGCGTTGGAGGAGCTCGTTTGTGGTTTCCGACTCGATGGGGATGGGGTGGGAGGTTTCGGCCTGGGTCGCTGTGGCGGTGGACTCGAGCAGAGCGCGGGCTCGCTCGAGGCGAGAGTGGACGTTGGCCGAGGCCATGAGTCCATAGTGGCGAATCTTTTGGAATCGTCGGGGCAGGACGTGCAGCACAAAGCGGCGGATGAGCTCCTCGGGAGAGAGCGTCACGGTCTTGCCATCGCGCGTGGCGAGGGTGATGGCCTGCTCCGTGACGTTGAGGATTCTGTGGTTGGACAGTGCGACTCGATGGGTATAGCGGCCCAGGTAGGAGAAGACCTGCTGCGCACCGGCGAAGGGACGCTTGGCGTAGACGATGAAGTCCTTGGCGTAGAGCTTCGACAGCAGGCGATCGAAGCCACCGTCCTCGGCCAGATCTCGTGGCAGGTCGAGCTGTCCGTCTTTGTAGGCACGGGCCAGGTGGCCGAGAAACTTACCGCGGTACAGCCTCCCCAGAAGCTTGACGGCAAACAGATACTTCTCGCCCGTCGAGAGCCACCGCCGTCCGTCGAGGCTGAGTCCTCCGCCGGTGACGATGGCGTGGATATGGGGGTGGAAACGCAGGTCCCGAGTCCAGGTGTGCAGCACCATCGTGATGCCGAGCAGGGCTCCGAGCCGTTGGGGATCCTTGCCGAGGGTCAGAAGCGTTTCCGCCGCGGCTCGGAAGAGCAGCTCGTAGACAAGGCGGCGGTTGCGCAGACCCACTGAGGCGAGCTCCCCCGGCAGGGTGAAGACGACGTGAAAGTAGCCGACCGGGAGAATGCGAGACAGGCGCCGCTCGAGCCAACGGTGCTGATCCAGCGCCTGGCACTTGGGGCAGTGACGATTCCGGCATGAGTTATACGCAGGGCGCCTATAGCCGCAGTCCCGACACACGTCCAGATGCCCGCCCAGCTGCGCGGTGCGGCAGGCACAGATCGCCCGCACCACCTGAGCCTGGTAAGGACTCAAGAAGTGGCGGTCACGGAAGGCGTCGATGTGCGCCCGGAAGATCTCGCCCAGGTCATAGCGAGACCGACCCGCTTTGCGGTCGAGCTGCCGAGCGCACCCCTGCTGGGGGTGCACGGTTGCTGTAGCGCGCGGTTATCCGAGGACCTTGCCCGCGGGAGTGCCGAGCAGGTCCAACGGGCTTGGGGTGCGCGCGATCAGCTGGGTGGAGACCTGTACGTACAGCTGGGTCGTGCGGATCGAGCGGTGACCCAACAGCGCCTGCAGCACACGGATATCGGTGCCCAGTTCCAGCATGTGGGCGCCAAAGCAGTGACGCAGCAGGTGGGGGGTCACACGCTTGACAATCCCGCAGCGCAAAGCCGCCCGATGCAGGCTCTTACGCACCGTGTCGGGGCGCAACGTCTTGCCGGAGCGCGGAGCGGGAAACAGATAGGGCGGCTCGGGGCGCTCTTTGCGGAAGTATCGACGCAGCACCTTGAGAAGCTGCGGGCTGAGAAGGGCGAAGCGGTCGCGCCCGCCCTTACCGTCGCGCACATGGATCAGCATGCGCTCGGAGTCGATGTCGGACACCTCCAGCGCGCACGCTTCGCTGATGCGCAGGCCCGAAGCGTACAGAACCGTGGCCAACGTACGCAGCTCGTGCGAGCGGATCGCGCCAAGCACCGCCGCGACCTCGGTGCCCGAGAGGATGACCGGAAGCTGCGTGCGCACCTTCGGCGCGCCTAACGAGGGCACCATCTCCTCGCGGTGAAGGGTGATCCCGTAGAAGAACTTCAGCGCCGCCGTGTAGGTGCTGATACTCGCCGAGCTCAAAGCACGGTCCTCGCGGAGGTAGAGCAGGAAACTGCGCACCTCCTCTTCGCACAGCTCATCGGGCGATCGTCCGTAGTGCTTCGTCAGCTGGCGCACGCAGTGCAAGTACTGCGATTGGGTCGCCGGTCGAAAGTCGTGCAGCTTCATGTCCGTCTCCATCCGATCTCTCAGTGCACCCATGACAGGGTCCTCCTCGTTGAAGGCGTCGGCAGTGACGCCAAACCAAGAGGATGGAGACTTTCCTAGACCTTGACTAGCTCAAGCTAGATCCCACCGTGCCGGAGTATCCGTCCGTCTTCGATCCGGATTCCGAAACTGCCGCGCAGCGGCCTTCGTTCAAAAGTGCAAAAACACCCGCTCGAAGCGTTCTGGGACGAGGGTCCCGGCTCATCTGCGCGGCAAGGATCTTGACCGCCAACCTCCCGTTTCAGGCTGGTGTCAGGCGGGTGTCTGGGCCTTGTTACAGGTTCCCCTCTATCGCACTCGCCTAGCGAGACGATCTCGTTGGGGCCGGGGCGGATGGCCTGGCTCTAGGGCCACGGTAGGGTCGTTTCTGCTCCCCGCTGACCGCCGGGTCAGATCCGTGAAAAAGGTGCTCGGTCCGGAGAGAGGTTCCATAGATAGAGACCGATAGGAGTCCCGGAACCGGATAGCCCCCCCGGGGTGCAATTTTGGGTGCATCGCGTGGCAACGAACGCCCATCTTCGCCAACCATCGCCAACGAGCGGGGCATCCCCAACTCCCCCACTTTACTGTGGTTGAGCGTTGAGCTCTGTTGATTCTCATTGGACCAGGGCAGACTTAAACTCTCCCGCCGCAAGGCTTCCGGGTTCGAGTCCCTGCTCCGGTACCGTTTCCTCACTCGCCAATGGCGGTAGTGGACCAGCCAGCTTGGACACGGCTACGCCGGAGGACGACTTCGAACTGCTCGGGCGGCATCGGCTTGCCAAACAAGAAGCCTTGCCCCGCGTCGCAGCCCTTCTGCTGCAAGAACGCAAGCTGACTCTCGGTCTCGACACCCTTGGCGATCACCTCCAGGCCTAGTTCTTTGGCGAGAACGATGGTCGCGTTGATGATGGCTGCGCTGTCCGAATGCCCGGGTACTCCCGCAACGAGGGAGCCATCGATCTTCAGCGAGCTGAGAGGATAGCGAAGGAGGTTGCTGAGCGACGAATAGCCGGTACCAAAGTCGTCCATCATGAATCTCACCCCGGCCTTACCGAGCTCGGCGAGATACTGAACCACTCGTTCCATCTGGCTGGCCGCGTCCTTCTCGTTGATCTCCAGGCGCAACCACTCGGGAGCAAGACCGCTGACCTCGAGGGCACGGGTGACGACCGGCACGAGGTTTCCGGCCTGAATCTGGCGCAGCGATACATTCACCGAAATGGGGACCGGAAGCAATCCCGCTCGTTGCCACTCGGCGTTCTGGCGACATGCCTGGGCGATCACCCAAGCGCCGAGAGAGGGGATGAGCCCACATTCTTCTGCCAGCGGGATGAATGTCTCTGGCGCTATGGTGCCCTTTCTTGGATGTTCCCAGCGGGTCAGGACTTCAACCCCGATCACCTGCCCATCGGTCAGGGCGACCTGCGGCTGGAAGTGGAGACAGAGCTCGTCCCGATTGAACGCGCCACGGAGATCCTGCTCGAGACCCCTTCGAAACTGCGCCCACTCCTTCATCGACGGGTCGAAGACCTGTAGGCTGTTGCTACGCTCTCTCTTCGCTCGATACAGCGCGGCGTCAGCGTTTCTCATCAGCTGTACCGGACCGTCGGCATCCTTGGGGAAGAGGCTCACTCCCATGCTGCAAGGAGCGTAGATCTCATGCCCTTCCAGGTGAAGCGGCGACTTGAAAGCCGCAAGAACCCGCTCCGCCAAGACCAGGAGCTCCCGCCCATTCTCCGCCAGCGGCAAGATCAGGCCGAATTCGTCACCCCCGTAACGAGCCACAGTGTCGCCTACCCGCACCGCCGAGGTCAGCCTCTTCGCGACCTGCCAAAGTACCTGATCGCCGCAATGATGTCCAAAGCTGTCGTTCACGTCCTTGAAGTGATCCACGTCGACGAGCAGCACGCCCACGGATCGACCTTGCCGGTGCGACGAGGCGAGCTCGCTCGCGAGCAGCTCATCGAAGGTTCGGCGATTGGGAAGCCCCGTCACCGCATCGATCTTGGCGACTCGGGAGAGCCGTGCATTGATCGATCTCGAGAACCAAAGGGCGGTTGCCAACACAACAATGGCAAAGACGGCCAAAACCACGCCAAGGGCGGCGGGACCGACCCCGATCCCGATGCGGGGAAAGAACACTCCCGAGACTACAAAGATGGCCGAGGACAGGACCAACAGGAGGAGCCAGCCCGACCTCGCAAAGACGACATCCTGTTCGCGGGACCAAAGGAGAGGCATTAGTCGGCTCCGGCGGAGAGCGCGAGTAGGGAATCGTCCGGGGTCTTCTGCAAATAACGCTCGAAGTCCTCCGCAGAGAGGGCGGGGCTCATGATGTGGCCTTGAATCTGGTCGCACTCCTGTTGGGCTAGGAATTGCAACTGCGCCCTGCTCTCCACACCCTCCGCCACCACTTTCAGATTCAGTCGATGGGCCATCGCGATGATCGCAGCGACGAGTGCTGACCCTCCGAGACTAGCTCGCACGTCGTCAACGTAGGATTCCCCGATCTTTACGTAGTCCACCGGGACGCTCCGGAGCAGTGTGATCGAGGAGTATCCCTTGGGTTCAAGGGGTCGTCGCAACGTTGCCTTGGTGAGCAGAGTGTACAAACTCATCGAAGACTTCGGCAGGGGTTCTGAGCGGTCACGGTTTCGTGGACACCAAGTTAAGCCCCATCGGGGCAGTTCCTATTCTGCATCAGTTCGGGTAGTCAGCTTCGGACGAGGCTGTGCGAGGTTCGGGGAGCGCAGCCTCCCTTCGGATCCGACCGCCGGTCGCGCGTGAGTTCACGCTGCCCCTTCGAAGGCCTCGGGGCTCAGGAATCCGAGCGTCGAATGCTGGCGTCTCAGGTTGTAGAACACTTCGAGGTAAGAAACCGCTTCGTCGTGAGCTCGCTGACGAGTCTCGAAGGGTCGGTCCCAGACCTCGGTCTTGAGACTGTCGAAGAAGCTCTCCAAGACCGCATTGTCATAACAATTTCCGACGCCGGACATGCTGCAGCGAAACCGCAGCTCAGCCAGCCGATCCTGGTAAGCCTTCGAGGCGTACTGCTTGGGTTCAAGGAGTCGTCGCAGCGTTGCCTTGGTGAGCAGAGTGTACAAGCTCATCGAAGACTTCGGCAGGGGTTCTCCAGCCGAGGGTCTTGCGGGGTCGGCCGTTGAGTGCGAGCGCGACCGCGGCGAGGTCGTCGCAGGAGTATCTGACAAGGTCGGTGCCCTTCGGGAAGTACTGGCGTAGTAGTCCGTTGGTGTTCTCGTTGGTGCCCCGCTGCCAGGGGCTGTGCGGGTCGCAGAAGTAGATCGCGAGGCCGGTATCGACGCGGAGTTGAGCGTGTTGAGCCATCTCGGCGCCCTGGTCCCAGGTCAAGGACCGGCGGAGCTGCTCGGGCAGCGTGGTGATTGACACCGCGATCGCGTCACGGACGGCTTCGGCGCCGTGCCCGGCGAGGGCCGGCCCGTTCTTCACCCTCGATTCGGTCCCGTGCCCTTCCATGCGGGGCAGGTGCAGCAGCATCGTGAACCGCGTAGTGCGTTCGACGAGGGTCCCGATCGCTGAGCTCTCGAGCCCGACGATCAGGTCGCCTTCCCAGTGACCCGGCACGGCCCTGTCGCCGGCTTCGGCGGGGCGTTCGCTGATCATGATCTCCGGAGTTACAAATTTCTTGCCTCTCCCCCGGGTTCGCGCATGCGGCACTCGTAGCGCTCGCCCGGTTCGCAGGCACGCGACGAGCTCGCGTTTGAGGGCTCCTCGACCTTGGATGTAGAGCGCTTGGTAGATCGCCTCGTGAGAGATCCGCATCGACTCATTATGGGGGAAATCAATCCGAAGCCGGTTCGAGATCTGCTCCGGACTCCAGGATTTCGCCCAACGCCGATCCTGGCGACGGCCGTGCCGACGGCCGATCCAACGCACATCCGGACCCGGCACCAGCTCCCCGTCAGGCCTTGCGATCACGCCGGCGAGGCGGTTCTGCACGTACTCACGCAAGGCATCGTTCGCGGCAAGCTTGGAGACCTTCGGACGGCTGGCGCGCCGCTCCGCGTGCCACTGCGCAGTCGTGGCCCGATAAGTTACGGCACGGCTGCGAGTCGCCGCGTTGCGGCGCAGCTCCCGCGAAATCGTCGACGGTGAACGACCCAGGCGGCGAGCGATCTCACGTACCCCAACATGCTGAGCGTGAAGGATGGCGATCTCTTCACGCTCGGCGAACGACAGATAACGCCCCGACACCGGAGCCAACGAGATAGGTCGCATTCCACCAGCTTGCCTGAACCATCTCGACCCGACAGCCGGCGACACCCCAGCCTCTGTTGCGGCGTCCTCGCTGGACGCCCCACGAGCGATCGTCTCCCAGAACCGGATCCGGTCCTCGCGCCGCGCTGTCGAGGGCCGGCCAGGTGACCGCATCTGGCCACGCATCGCTCGAATCGCACCCTGACACTTGCCAACTCCCATCGAAACACCTCCATCACGAGATGTTGCGACGACCAGTTGAATCCGCCTCCCGTCCCAAAGTCGTCAAGACTGAGCCCCACCCCCATGCCTTTCAGCACCTCGAGCGCGGCGATGGTTGTCGCGTCGTCTTGCATGATGGTTCGCTCGGTGATCTCGAGGCGGAGCATCGAAGGATTCATCCCAGCTTCCTGGAGTATCTCGGCGATCCTGGCTACTCTCGCTGGGTAGTTGAGCTGGTGCCCCGACACGTTGACCGAGAGCGGAACTTCCACTGAGCCCTCGCTGTGCCAGAGCCGCCACTGCTCGCAGGCGGTGCGCAGGACCCACACTCCGAGGGGGAGAATGAGTCCAGTCTCCTCGGCGATCGGGATGAATTGGCTCGGGCTGACCGATCCCAATGTCGGGCTCTGCCAGCGCAGCAGCGCTTCGGCGCCAGCAAGCTTCAGGGTCCGCGTATGGTGGATGGGCTGATAGTGAAGAGAGAACTGGTCGCCTTCTAACGCCTCGCGCAGGCAGGTCTCGAGATCCTGTCTGCGTTTCATTCGGTGACTGACGATGTCCGAAAAGAATCGGCAGCTGCTCCGTCCCCGAATCTCCCCTTGATGCAAGGTCGTCTCCGCGTTGCGGAGCAGCTGATCCGGAGTCGTCCCCTGATGGGGGGCGATAGCGACACCTGCGCTGGCAGCGAGCCAATAGTCGCGGCCGTCTACCGAGAACGGCTTCTCGAAGCCTTCCAGAATCAGGTCGACGAAGGTGGCGAGATGCCCGCTATCCCTCATGTCTTGGAGCACCACAACGAATTCGTCATCGCCTACGCGAGCGACCAAGTCCATCTCACGGATCGAGCCAGAGAGACGCTCGGCGACGGACTTGAGCAACGCATCTCCGAGCGAGTGCCCGCCGCTGGCATTGATCGCCCTGAACCCATCAAGGTCGATGAAGAGGACGGCGACCCTCTGCTTGGTACGTTGCGCATGAGCGACGGAGAGGGTGAGACTGTTGAGAAGGAAAGTGCGGTTGTACGCGCCCGTCACCGTGTCGCGGGTGGCGAAGCGGTACTGGTCCTCACGGGCGCTGCGAAGCTCCAGCGCCAAGCGTTCGCGCTCTCTCTGACCCCCAGGCCCCCGGCGTGGCCTTGCCAACAGCCGATTCAGGAAATGGTCTCGGGGTAAAACAGGCAGCGGAACCCTCTTCCTCCACCCAAGTCCGCCGCGCACGCGGAGCAGTTGCTGGTGGTCGGGGTCGATCTCGAGACCTCGGTCAAGAGCCTCTATGGCAAGCCTCCGCTGCTCGGCTAGTAGATGAGTCCGCGCCAGATTGAGGTAGTTCTCAGGCTCTGACGGCTCAGCCCGAAGGGCACGTTGGCAGAGTGCGAGGCCCTCGGATTGCTTTCCTTCGAGAGACGCGATCCCGTAACCCAGATACGACCAGGCGAGTGTTGGCGGACCTGGCGCAATCGGCGAGCTGTTACCTGGGGCCCGCGCGCTTTCTAGCGGATTGGAAGGCAACGGGCGGTGGGCTTTCGCGCCGAACTTGTTGACGGAGAAGAGCAGGTTGGGGAGCCCCTCCTTCCACATCCCCGTGCGGCAGAGATTGATGCCGTGCCAGGCCAGGTCAATCAGGTCCTGCGTGCCGGAATCAATGCTAGGTGCACTCGCACTTCGTAGGTCTTGAACGACCCTCGCTCTGATCAACCTGTTCATGACTGGAACCTGGGCTATGGAACTAGAGCACTTCTCCGTCAGGCTATCGTCAGGGGATCTCTCCCTCGGCCCCGAGTTCTACACCCTTCCGCAGGAGCGGGACTCGCCGACCTGACAACATCTCTCAATAGCCTCGAAGGGGTGGGAGATCGGGCGGTAGCAGTCGAGCTGGCCGCAGGCGCCGAATCTGAGGCGGAGGCCCAGTTCCAAGGGGGTACCCTCCTCATGCTCGAAAGGCTGCACAAAGTGGGACCGCTCTGGCCCCTCTCGTGCCGGCCGTAGTGACGCCCGTGGGTCTGACGGCGGATGGACGGCTTGCCGTGGTGGCGCCTCTTAACTATAGGGCCTGGACCAGGAAGGTGCCAGTGCCGGAAGGTGCCAGCCGAAGAACGGACAGCCCGAGCTGGTGCCGTTGACATGCGATCTCTTAGCGAGGATAGCCCGTCGGTTTAAACAATATGAGCCTGCCGCCGCCCGGCTGCTCGCCTTCAATCGGACCAGGTGGTGCGGTGAAGTCGATCAGAACCGGTGTCTAAGCTGCCCCCTTCACTTGTTACCGGCTACGAGAAAGCGCACTTAGTTGGCTGCGAGTCGGTTTTTTGTCCCCGCGAGGCGTGACTCAGGGTGTGGCGCAGATAGTCGAGGTACCCCTCGGGGGGTGGCGTCGTGGGGAGTTCTCGGAGGATGGGGAGAAAGTAGGCGAGGGATCGGATGGGCTGGAGCTTTGGTAGGCGCGGATCTCGGCATGCGCGTCGGGCGGAGCCGAGGAGGAGGGCGGCCTGGAGGACGGTGAGAGGCAGGTCTTGGTCGAAGAGCTGGTCGACGATGACGCGGTCGCCGTGGTGGAAGCGGTGCGGGGTGTCGGGAAGGAGTCGATAGAGGCGGAGGAGCTGGCGCCGATAGTGGCTTCGGGTCATGAGCGTCGTCGTGCTGCGCTCCGCCTTTTGGCGCGGTCCTTGGCCTTTTTTTCAGCAGCCTCCTTGGCCTCCTTGCGGCGATAGGAGTTAGCCTCGATCTTGACGATCTCGGCGTGGTGGGTGAGTCGATCGACGAGAGTGACGACGCAGGAGGCGTTGGGAAAGACCTCGGCCCATTCGGCGAAGGGCTTGTTGGTGGTGAGAAGAATGGGCTTGTTGCCGTATCTCCTGGAGACGACCTCGAAGAGGAGATCCGCGTGGCGGTGGTCGTAGGAGAGATAGCCGAGCTCATCGATTGCCAAAAGCGAGGGTCGGGTGTATTTGGAGAGCCTTCTCTGGAGCGCCGAGGGGGTTTCCTGGACGGCGAGATCGTTGAGCATGTCGGAGGCGGTGACGAAGCTGGCGGTGGCCCCTCGTTGCAGCGCCTGGTAGAGGAGGTTCTTGGCAATCATGGTCTTGCCGACACCGTTGGGTCCGAGGAGGATGACGTTGGTGATGTCGTCGAGGAATTGGAGGGTGAGCAGATCCTGGATCTGCTCGCGGTCGATGCGCTGGGGCCAGGAGAAGTCGAAGTCGGCGATGCTCTTGAAGAGCCCGACGCGGCTGGTGCGGATGCGCCGTTCGAGGCTGCGCCGTTTGCGCTCGGCCTCTTCTTTGCGCAGCAGCTGTTCGAGCCAGGGCTGTTCTCGGTAGGTGCCCCAGTCGTCGACGAGGGCGTAGAAGCCGAGGGATCGGGCGAGCTCTCGTAGTGGTTCGTCAGGGATCGTTGGACTCTTCCTGGGTCGGGCCATCGTCGTTGCCTCCAAGTTGGTCGTAGTCCTCGAGGTTGTGCGGTCTCACGGAGAGATCTCGCTGTTGGAGCTCCTGGCTGAGCGGCACCGGTAAAGCCGGGGGCTGACCGAGGCCGCGCTGGTGCCGTTCGAGTAGGAGCCGGACGGACTGGAATCGCGGTGCGTGGTTCAGGAGCGCTTCGCGCACGGCTTTGTCGAGTCGCTGGGGGCCGTACTGGCGCAGGAGTCGGAGCAGGCCGGCGGTCTGCGTTCCGAGGTTCTCGCCTCGCTCGGCGAGCTGCTGCATCAGCTCTTCGCATCGAGGCACAGCGGAAAACAGCCGATGGAAGCCCCGGTGTCGTCGGGCCCTGCGTTTGTGAGCGAGGAGCTCCTCGAGGTGTTGAGGATCGAGGATCTGCTCGCCCCGGGAGTACGAGCGAGGGTGCTCGGCGAGGAGCTCCTGGCCATCGAGGATCCGCACCCGATGCTCGCTGGCGAGGAGCGTGACGGTCCTCTGCACATGACTGTGCGGCACCGAGTAGTCGTTGAGGTCGAAGCGCACGATCGGCGTCTTTCTGACCTTGATCTCCAGTCGCAGGTCGGTTTCGAAGTCGTCTCCGGGAAGCTCAAGCAGTCGAGGTCGTTCCTGGGCCAGGGCGCTTTTCACGGTTCGCTGTCGGTCCTGCGGCCAGGGTCTGCGCTGCGACCTCTGGCACCATTCCAGGACCTGCCGATTCAGACGATCCAAATCGCTCACCGTTCGGGCGCCGAAGAACGAGCTTCGCAGGAAGCGGATTGCGCGCTCGACGCGGCCTTTCTCATTTCCCCGAGCCACCGCGGCGACGGTGGGAAGGAAGCCGTAGTGGCTGGCGAAATCGAGCAGCACGGGATGGAAGCGCACCGCGGTTCCCTGCCGCTCGATCACCGCGGTTCGCAGGTTGTCGTACAGAACGGTCCTGACGACGCCGTCGACGTAGTGGAAGGCCAGCTGGTGAGCGTGCAAGAAGGTTTCGAGACGAGTGTCGAGGGTGAAGTGCACGAAGACCGTGCGCGAGAACGACAGCACGAAGACGAAGGCATAGAGCCGACGATGTGCCCGGCCGACGCGGAGCCGACCGAAGTGGCCCCAGTCGACCTGCGCCTGCTCTCCTGGCAGCATGCGCAGCGAGAGAAACGCCTCGCGCTGGGGCTTCGGTCGCATCGAGGCCACCAGGTGGCGAAACTGATCCGGGCCTCCTGGATAGCCGCGCTCCACCACCATGGTGTAGAGACGGCTCGCCGGCAGTCGTGGGTAGGTCCCGAGCACCTGCTCGATGAACGGCAGGTAAGGATCGATCATCCTCCCTCGTCGCTGCTGGGGTAGCACGCCGGACTTCTCCAGCGCCCGGCGCACGGTTGAGGGGTGCAGCTGTAGCTGTCGAGCGATCGTGCCGACTTTCCACTTCTCGACCAGGAACAGACGACGGATCTCCCCGCGCAGCTGTGCGTCGATCACGCCCCTATCTCCGTCGGCAACGACGAAAGCTCGTTCGCACAAACTCTCGGCAGGCCTCTCCACACTGCATGCATCGCGGATTCCTCGGGTCGTAGCGCACTTCGCGCCTCGGAGTCTCGATCCGACACAGTGTCCTCCCCGAAGTACCGCCTGGGGTACCCTGATGCGTCACTTTCTCTGCCCGCTCGCGCTGGCGCCGACGGTAGCGGGCCTGACGGGCGGCATGACAATGCCGACCTCGGAGGCTTCGCTGGTACCGATGGCCGGCCGCCCGAGTCGATTCCCGACGAGCCACCAGAGCACAAGCCCGGCAGTAACGCTGGCCACGGTCACAGTGCGAGCACAGCGAGATACGCCGACGGCATCGAGCACAGTCGAAGAGTCGGTAGTCCGGTCGCATCGTCGCCTCCCATTCGACGACGACCCCGACTCTCTGCCATACTGCAAGCGCAGCTAATGCTGCGGTTTGGGGCAGAGCCCGGGGCGTTTTCTACTTCGCTTTCCCGGGCTCTCGCCGTCTCTGGTCGGCCTGCTCTATCAGAGCAGAGCCCGCACTGCAAAGCCCTACACCGACTCACGCATCTCTTCCGACCGCAAACACGCCGCCGGGACCACGCACCCGGACCGCCGTTCCGGCGGGATGATGCCGCCCTTCCTGAAGAAGGCCTAGCTTTCCCGCGGTCGCGAAGCCCTCAGCTCACTCCATCCCGGAAACTGCGCTCGCAGCCAACGGGATGCGCTTTCTCGCAGCCATCAACACTTGACCCGGGAAGCCCTGGTACCGACTAGAAAGGCAGCCCCCGCCCCATATGAGCCAGTGCAGCATGCTCGTCTCCGACTGGGAGGCCTCACCCCGAGTGATCCTGTGTCCGAGATTGTCGGCGAGGATGGCAACATCGCGGAGCACCGCCGGGACACCGAAGCTCGCCTGATAGTCGCGATCGAGAAAGCGGAGAAGGGCAGCTACCAGACATGTATCGAGCGGCTCTCCAGCTTCTTAGAGCCCGAGCATGGCGGGCACAGGGGGAAGTACCACGTGCAGGGCGGTGGGTTGCCCAGCGAGAAGGATGCGCCTGACATCGCCCATCTCGCAGCCTTCCATCTGATTCGAGCGATCGCCCTATGGCGCCGTGCGGACAAGTCCCTGTCGGCCACCCTAGCTCACCAGGCTGGACTGGCGTATGAGTACCTACGCAGCGCTGGAGACCGCGGTGATCTGGCTATGACGGACCGGATGCTGAAAGAGGTGCGGGGCGCGCGCTTCATCTCGTCTGCCCGGGATGTCGAATCATAGTCCGGGATCCCCGCCGCAGCCAGGCTCACTCCCTTCCAACTCCCCCTCGACCCCCAAGCTGTGCCAGCGAGAAACCCGCGCCCCAAAAGGCCGTATGAGAAACTAGAATAGCCACGTCACCAAAACCATCCGAGGTGTGGGGAGACAGATCGATGAGAATGAGAGTACATCTTTCGCGAAAGGCTTTGACCTTGACGGTTCTTGCGGCTGCATCGGCACTGCTTGCCAGCCCGATCTTTGCAGCTGCCGTGGACGTCGAGCAGCCGAACTATGTCGAGCACGTAGCTCCCCTTCTGCACGAGAATTGTGTTTCCTGTCATCGTCCCGACGAGATCGCGCCGATGTCTCTGCGCACCTATGACGAGGTACGCCCCTGGGCCCGCTCGATCGCGAAAAGCGTTCGCCAGCGCGACATGCCGCCTTGGGACGCCGATGAGGGATACGGCCCCTTCACCAACGACACCAGCCTCTCTGAGGACGAGATCGAAACGATCACGACCTGGGCCCTGTCTGGAGCGCCTCGCGGCGAGGGCGACGAACCCGAGCCCCCCACCTTCGAGCGCGAAGGTGAATGGGCTTTGGGCGAGCCGGACTGGATCATCGAGTTCGACCCAATCGAGGTTACCGCCGACGGGCCCGATCAGTTCGTGCAGATTCCGCTCGAAACCGGCTTGGAGGGCGAGGGTTGGATCCGCGCCATCGAGGTTCTTCCTGGAGACCCCAAGGTGGTTCACCACTTCATTCTCTGGCAGGCGGACGAGAGCGGCAGGATGCAAGAGTCCTGGATCTCCGGTTGGGCGGCAGGCGCACCTCCCGCCGAGTTTCCGGATGGCACGGCGCGCCTCATCAAGAGTGGTCGCAAGCTGATCGGCGATTTCCACTATCACCCCTACGGCGAGGCCTCGACCGACAAGACGAGGGTCGGTATCTACTACGCCAAGGAGGAGGAGATCGAAAAGGAGTTCGTCAATCTCTGGATCCTGAACGCCGATTTCAAGATCCCCGCCGGCGACCCTAACTACGGCGCCAAGGCGTCCTATGTCTTTCCGCAGGACGTCGAGATCCGTGCGCTGGCGCCACATATGCACTATCGCGGCAAGGACATGAGCTACACCGCGACCTATCCCGATGGCCGCCAGGAGAAGCTCCTCAGCGTCAGTCGCTATGACTTCAACTGGCAGAATGGCTATGAGTTCGAGACACCGATCGCCGCCCCGGCGGGTACTCGCATCGATGTCGTAGCCCATTGGGACAATTCGCCTGACAATCCGAGCAACCCCGACCCAACCGTCGACGTGGTCTGGGGCCCTCAGTCGACCGACGAGATGTTGATCGGCTTCCTCGACTATGTGGTCAAGGAAGGGATCAGCCCGGAGCCGATCAGTCTCGTCCTGGGTAAGCTCGCCGAGCTCGCCGAGGCCTATCCCGGCGAGGCGTGGCGAGTCGACATCACGCGTCAACCGGGCAAGGGCCCCGAGCCCACCGCGCTCCACCTTCCGCGAGAAGGCGGACAGGGCGGCTGGTACGTGCAAGTGGGCAGCCTGGTACTGCCGGCGCCGATCAAGGATGTAGCCTGGGTGGACAACAAAGTGACCGGTACCGCAATGATCCCAGGCCAGGAGCCGATGGCGATCTCCGGCGAGCTCGATCCCGAGAGCGGCAAGATCACGCTGTCGATGGGGCTCGGAGCTGTCGTCGGCCTCCCCGCCGAGGACGAGAGCGCGCAATCGGTCGTCCCCAACGCCTAGACCAGCCTCTGACCCAATCGCTTCGCAGTACCCTTGCCGGATCGGTGCGCGACGCCTTCAATGCTCGAGCCAGCGCTGCAAGGGCCGCCACCGCCGTCAACAGCGCCGCGACCGTGTAGAGAGCCTTCGCTCCGGAAGGTTGCTAGAGTCCGAAAGTGATGAGGCCCCTCGCTCTCTACATCGGTGTGCTCGCGCTGGCGGGCTGCGGAGGCGAGCCCGAGCTGCCGCCTAATCTGCTCTTGGTAACCGTAGACTCACTGCGAGTCGATCGCCTCCGACTGTGGAACCCGAATACCGGGGTCGCGACCCCAGAGCTGGAAAAGATGGCTCGCGCAGGCACCCGTTTTTCCAATACCTGGGCGGTAGCACCGTGGACGGCTCCTTCTGTGGTCTCAGTCTTCAGCGGCCTTTTTCCCCCGAGCCACGGCGTCGTCTACCGAGACGACAGCACACCGAAGGGCCTGCCAACACTGCCGCGCCTACTCGAAGGTCAGGGCTACCATCTGGGCAATTTCTCGTTCTTCGCAGGCATCTCCTACTTTCGTAATCTCGGCCTTCCGGCTCCTCCCCCGGGGCTGCGCCACGGCCGCGTTGTCGAGACCTTCTCCAACTGGCTCAGTGAAGTGCCCGGCGAGGAGCCCTTCTTCGCCTGGCTCCACCTGCTCGAGCCTCACCTACCCTACGGCGCCAGTGGGTATACGGCGAGAAAGGCCAAGGTCGAGGGCTCGACCGGTCTGGTCGAGGCGCAGCTTCGTGGCACGCTACCTCTGGACAGCGCAGAGTTTGCCGCAGGTGATCGCGACCGTCTTATCGACCTCTATGACCAAGACGTTGCGGAAATGGACGAGGAGCTCGGAAAGATCTTCTCCGCCCTCGAGGTCTCCGGACGCTCCGAAGAGACACTGGTTGTGTTTGTCGCCGACCACGGCGAGGAGCTCCTCGAGGACGGCTGGGTCGGGCACGCGTCGACCGCCGTGGAGGCCAAGCTACTCCCCGAGATCCTCCGCATCCCCTTCGTGCTCTCGGGCCCGAATGTGCCTGCAGGCCGAACGGTTGACGCGTTGCTTCAGCAAGTCGACATCTTCCCATCGATCTTGCGCCTGCTGAATATCGATCTGCCAAAGCGAATCGACGGGAGGCTCGTGCCGGGACTCTTCGCGCTGCGCGGCTCCAAGCGGCGTGCCGCCTTTTTTGACTCTTCTATGGGCGGCAATCTGACCCCGATCGAGCGCCGAGGCGAGCGACTCCAGGGCATTACCGACGGCGAGTGCCTGCTACAGAGCCACATCGAGCAGGGGGCCCCACCCTCACTTCTCAGCCGCGATCTCACCGTGGGGGGATGCTCCGAGCCCCGCCTCCGCCGACTCGCGGCGTCCCTCGACGACTGGCGCGAAGAGCAGACGCTACAGCGGGTCCAACTGCTGGCAGATTCGGGCAGCGAAAATCGACCCGATGGCGCCCTGGTTGCCGCTTTCGATCAATCCCTGGAGGTTCTGCAGCCTCCTTCGGGCACGACTCTGGATTGGTCCGCGACACAAGGTCAGCTAGTCTTGGAGTGGTCAGGGACAAGCGATGGGTACTGGGTCGAGTATCAGATCGCAGAAGGCTTGAAGCATGTTGAAGGCAGCTTCCCCGCCGAGCAGCAGCGCCTCGTCTTCGGACCTTTTCCGCTCGGCTTCTGGAACGACCTGGCTTCCTATAGCCCCTTCCTCTTCCGCGTCGTCGATACCAACGCCCGCACGCGCTCCGCGTGGATCGATTTCAAGCTCGAGCCGGCGTCTTGACGATAGCTGCACAGACTCTTCTCACTGCCCTCCTGTGTGCCCTCGTAGGCCAAGAGGGCGCACCGGATCACGAGCCCGACCCTCCCCCACCTTTCAACGACCTGCTGCAGCTGAGCGGGCTCGAGCTCAGCGACCTCGAGGTAGGCGCTCCGGCGGATTGGTTGGGCCATCCTGCCCCGAGCTCTATTCCCTTCCTCCTTCCGCACTACATCGATACCGCCAGGAACCCCCTGCGCCTCGCGGCTCTCGGCAACAACCTTCTTCACGTCGCCCGCCGAGGCCTGGAGGACCCCGATCGAGGTCTTGTGTCACTCCTTACCGCCTCCCTTCTACAACCTCGTCTCCCTGGCTTCCGCGGCCTCTCGCAGGCTCCTGCGGAGCCCAAGAGAGCGGCGGACCTGCCGACTTCGTCGAGCGGGCAGAGCTTGCCGGTCGCACTCCAGGACCCCCTGAGCGACCTCCTCAGTGTCTTCGAGTTGGCGTCGGCGGCGGTACGACACTCTTGGGCTCGGGTGCCCGCGGAGGTGCTGAGCCTCGCCCTCGAGGCACGAAACCTCCCCAGAGACATCCCTGGAGGCACCGTGTCGTGGCCAGGGCTAGAGGACGCTGCGCTTGGCGGGGACGATGTCGGACGCGCCTGGGCGCTGCTCGCGCTGGTACGGGGTCTCGAGGACGCGGCCGAGGCCCTCTCTTCGCTGTCTCCGGACCAATATGCGGGCTTCGAGAGCTGGGCCTATTCCTCGCCACTGGGCCGAATCGTCGTGGCCGGCGCCGGTGACGACGAGCATCTCTGCCCCCAGGGCTGTTCTCTGATCGTCGATCTCGGCGGCGACGACGTCTACCGCGGTGAGGTAGCAAGCGCTCGCGCTCCCCACCGGCTGGTTGCTGCAGTTCTGGACCTGGGCGGCAATGACCACTACCTTGGCGACTCGGCGACGCACACGCAAGGCGCCGGTCTCGGTGGCGTGGGCATCCTCTTCGACCTGGAGGGAGACGATCGCTACCAAGCCACCGACTATGCGCAGGGTTTCGGGCTGCTCGGCTACGGACTGCTCTGGGACGCGGCTGGATCGGATAGCTTTTCCGCCGCCGGAGGGGCTCAGGGAGCCGCGGTTTTCGGCGGCGGCGCACTTATCGACGGGGCCGGCAACGATCGCTATTCGGTCTTGGGAGAAGGACAGGGGTTCGGGGATCCCTGGGCTTGCGGGATCCTCGTCGACGCAGGCGGTGACGACAACTATCACGCGCAGCCCGACCCAGCCCTGGCGCACGGTCGCGCCGACTATCACTCTGAAGGTCGAGTCGCCGCCAACAACTCCCAGGGAGTGGGGGTCGGCCGTCGAGGAGATCTGGGTGACGGCCAGGCCTGGGCCGGCGGACTCGGGGTGATCGCTGACCTGAGCGGGAACGATTCTTACACCGCAGGCAACTTCTCTCAGGGAGTGGGCTACTGGTTCGGAACCGGCATGCTCCTTGATGGAGCTGGCAACGACCGCTATGAGTCGGTCTACTTCTCACAAGCCTCGGGAGCCCACTACAGCTTGGCGTTGCTCTACGACCGCGCCGGTGACGACCAGCACCTGCTGTCGCAGGAGGCGGGGGCCAGCCTTGGCTATGGCTGGGACTTCGCCGCGAGCTTGTTCATCGACGGCTCCGGCGACGACACCTATAGGGCTCGCGGGACTGCGGTGGCGGGGGCGGAGCTGAGCTCTGTGGCTCTCTTCCTCGAGCTCGGCGGCGACGACCGCTACCAGATAGCCGTTCCTTCGCGCTCTCTTGGCTGGTCAGCTTCGACCGGAGCTGGAAGCGATTCGACGCGGATCCCGATCACTGCATCTCTGACGTCGAACCAAGTCGGCTTCTTTCTCGACCTCGGAGGCAACGATGAATACCCCCCGGGAGTGACCTCCAATGGAAGGGAATGGAGCCGTCCGATAGCCGGTCGCGGGCAACTCGGCTGGACCCGTGTCGGAGTCGGGGCGGACCGCGAAGAGACCCCTCCTCGGCAGGTTGCGCCCTGGCTCCTGAAGAAGCCTACGGAGTAGGGTTGCCCTCGTGTCCGGCGCTGGTGAAGAGGTCTCTGCCGACGAGGGGAGATTGCATCTTGACCTCATCCCGACGGTCTTCGACCAGCATGCTGAGATCGTGGCGCATCGCGCTGAGCTCGGCTCTGACGTTGCGTACTTCCTGCAAGAGCTCCGACAGAACTTGGACGGCTTCTTCTGGCATGAGTGTTGTCCTTTCGTGCACGGCGGCGTTGGTGGGGTACCGACTGATGGGTTTCTACGACCCCGCGACTCCGCTCCACCCGTCTTCGAGAGTCAGAGTCTCCTATCCCCGTCAGGAATCCGTCAGGTCCGCCCCAGTAAACGCTGCATGAGGCCAGGCTCGGCTCCCACCGGAATCGCGCCGGAGTCGAGCCTGTCCTTCGGCACCAGCAAGCGACCGCGGCTATGCAGTGCGACCGTCGCATCGACGATCTTCGGATCCAGATGCGTACCCCGGATCTTGCTCAGAAAGCCTACAGCCTCGTCGAAGCCCTTGGCCTCGTGGTAAGGACGCCCCGAGCTCACCGCGTCGAGGACGTCGGCTACCGCGAGCAGTCGACCGAGAAAAGGAATCTTCTCTCCGGCCAGACGGTCGGGGTAACCGGAGCCGTCCCAACGCTCGTGATGGTGACGCACACCGGGCAGAACGGAACGCAGCAGAGGGCTCTTCACCTGCTGGAGGATGTCGTAGCCGTAGACAGCGTGGCGCTTCATCTCCTCGAACTCCTCTGCCGTCAGGGGTCCGGGCTTGTTCAGAATGAGCTCCGAAACGCCGACCTTGCCGACGTCATGCACCAAGGCGGCAAGACGCACCACCTCCTCTTCGTCCCCACTGCGTCCCATCTCACGCGCAATGCGCACCGCGAAGGCGGCGACACGCTCCGAATGCCGATGGGTGTAGCCGTCCTTGGCGTCGATGGTGGCGACGATCGCCCGAATGGTGTCGAGAAGGGATTCCTGGAGCTGCTGTTGAAGGCGAGTCCTCTGGATCGCCGCACACGCCTGATTGCCGATCAGCGCGAGCAGATCGACATCGATCTCCGAGAATGCGCCGGGCTGGCTGAGGTTGTCCATATAGAGCACCCCGAGAACACCCTCGTCGCCGGAGATCGGAGAGCAGACGACCGAGCGAATGCTCTGTCGAATGATGCTCTCTCCCTCGCTGTAGCGATGATCACTGGCCGCATCCCAGCTGAGCACTGACGCCCCGTTCAGGATGACGTCCTGAATCACGGTCCGACTCACCACGAAGTGCTGGGTGCCGACGCCCGACGTGCGGCAGCGAGAGGCGACGATTCGAAGCCCCTCTCGCGTCCCCTCGCTCCCTTCTATGAGAAGGAGCGCTGCGCGATCTACAGAGCTGTTATCGAAAACGGCACTCAGGACACCCTCGAAGACCGCGGTGACGTCTTTCGCTTGCACCAAGAGATTGGAGACCTGATACGCGGTCGCGAGACTTCGTTGGGCTCGTGCAGCTCTCCGGGGTCGGCAGCGGAAACGCCTACCTCGGGCGCCCAGTGTGCTACGACCTTGCGAATCACGCTTCGCCCTGTCTCTTCACGGAGCTCGAGCTCGGCGTCAACCTCGGAGATCCCCAGCGGGAGCGGTATCAGAAGCTCTCGACACTCGAGCACGACCGGCCCGACAGAGAGCTCATCTCCGGCATCCAGATGCCTTCGAGTCACTTTCGTGCCATTGACGAACGTTCCGTTGGCAGAGCTCAGATCACGGACAAAGACCTGGTTACCCGAGTGCTCGAAGTCGCAATGACGCCTCGAAACGCCCCGCTCTTCCAGCCGTATCTCGCACCCGGGAGCACGGCCCAGGGTCCAGTTCGCCCCTTCTCTGATCTCAAAGGTCCGGCCGACTTTCGTTCCCTCGACGATCAACAGCTCTAGATCCATCAGCGACCCCTCAAAAAGCAGCTCTGTCGCGAGCACCGGCCCCCTCGGACGGAGCATCCGATAGGCAATGCGCAGCTCGCTATCCTACCAGGCGAGTGAGAATCAGAGGTCGAGGCTAGCGGCTCCCCAGACCCTCGGCACCAGGGCCTCCACTGCGACGACCAGGCGCTCGACTCCGCTGGGCACCTCGATCTGTACCTCACGGACCCAAGCGCCGCCCTCCCCGAGAGCCCCGGCGGACACTACCTGGTGACCCACCCAGGCGGCCTGGCCTTCGTTTCGGTATCCAAGAGATATCCGTATCGCCGCGTCGTGGACAATCTCGGAAACATCCCCCCAAGCCGTCTTCAAAGTCAGCACTGCGACCCCGTCGACGCCCGCTTCAACACTGGCTTCGATCGCTTGTGTTCCGGGCTCGCCGCTACCCTCGAGCAGCCCTCTCAGACGGGCTCCGGCTACCTGCTGCGGAGTCGACGAGCGTACCCAGAGAGGGGCCCTGAGAACCGAAGAATCACGCAGAGTGCGTACCTCCACGGGACGTACCCGACCGTCCAGAGCACGGTCGGTGAGGAAATAGATACGCCACAGGTCTTCGAGGCGGGTGATGTCCCTCTCGAACTGCGACACCACACGCACGACGCTGCCGGCAGTACCTTCGGCGAGGCGGCGCAGCGGCTGCAGTATGGGCAGGACACTTACCTCGAGCGCCTCGAGAGGCAGCTTCGGTGGCTTCGCCGTTCCCTTCGGCACCATCTGAACCCCGCCGGTGAGATCGATGAAGCGGTCGAAGTCACTCGACGCGAGCTCCTTGACACTGGTATCCAGTTCGCCTTCTCGCAGCGGCAAAGCCAGCGAGATCCACTCGTAGGCGGCCATCGTGATGGCCAGGTCGAACGAAGCGACCAGGGCTGGGCTAGGGGCCCCCGCCTCAGTCTGGACCCGCTCTTTGCCCAGGTAGTGGTTCCTGGGGTCCTCGAAGAAGCCGTCGCTGACCAGGAGAAGAGCACAAGGAGCACCATCGCAACCTTGCGCCCCCATCCGGATCAGGTGGTCGACCTGGGTTCGCACCAGCTCTTCCTCTGCCCGCAGGTAAGTCTCACGGCGAGGGTCGGTGAGAGCGAGGTCGCCGCCCCGAGTCTTGAACTCTTTGCGCTTAGCCTGCAGCAGATCGGCCTCGATCTCTCTTGCCGCCAGCTCCGTGAGCGCTGCCGTAAGCAGCTTGTGATCACGGCTCGGGCCGAAGAGCAGGTTCGGGCTCGGATCGGCCAGCACGACCTCGACAGGGCCGAGATCACAGAGGAACTCGGCCATTCCCCCGAGCTCGAGGCTGCTCAGTCTGATTGTGCGACCGCGCGAGAGGGCGGCATCGAAGTAGATGACGATACGCCAGTCGCCGGCTGTCCGGAGGCGTTGAAGATTGGTGACAGTTCGAGGAGCGCCGCCCTCGAAGACGAGAAGATCTTGCGCCTCGGCTCGCCTGAGCTCTCGCGCTCCCAACCTCCCGAGATCGACCACCAGCTGAGATTCGAAAACCGTGATCTCCTCGGCAGCCGCATCCGTCTCTGGCTGCGCCGCAACGCCTACAGCGAGGGGTGGAGCGACCAGGCAGAGGAGGGTGGCGCTCAGGGCAAGCCGCAACATCTTTCCAGTGCGAGACAAGAAGAAAGCTTGGAGGCGACGCCCGGATTCGAACCGGGGAATAAGGGTTTTGCAGACCCTCGCCTTACCACTTGGCCACGTCGCCGCTGAACCAGGAGGACCGCTCGAGCGTTGAAGAACGGACGTTTTGGAGCGGGAAACGGGATTTGAACCCGCGACCCCAACCTTGGCAAGGTTGTGCTCTACCACTGAGCTATTCCCGCTCACCAGTGCCCTTGCACTAGCGGCCTGAGAGGATATCTCCGGCTTCGTTCAGGAGTCAAACCTGAAAACTCTCTTCGGCCTCGAAGGCCGCTTGAATGTGATCGAAGCTCCAGCTCTCGCCCGCGCGCTCGAGGCCGAGAACATCGAATCGAACCTCCACCTCCACCAGCCCACGCTGGGCCAGATAGAGCGCGGCTGCCCGAGCCAGGCGTCGCTGCTTCTGGGGTGTGACCTGGGCGGCGGCAGGCCCGAAGTGGCCCTGGCTGCGAGCCTTCACCTCGATGAAGCAGAGGGTGTCGCCGGTCTGGGCAATGATGTCGATCTCGCCGGCGTGATTGGTGACATTGCGCTCGAGAATGCGGTACCCGAGCCCACCGAGGTATCGGCACGCCGCGTTCTCCCCTACGAGACCCCGGCCACGGGTGTGCTCTTGAGCCTCGAATCTGTCGCGGATGCTCAACGCCTCTTCCAACGAGCCCCGGCGGGCGTGTCTTCGAGCCGAATGCCCGCTTCTTGGAGCACATCGCGGATTCGGTCCGATTCGGCAAAGTCACGATCCGTGCGTGCCTTCTCCCGCAGGGCCACGAGATCCTCTACTTCTTGCTCGGCGATACCTGCGCTTTCCTCCCCCTGCCACTCCTCACGATGCAAGACTCCCAGAACACGGTCTACGCTGCGCAAGGCGTCTGCTACCCGCTGCCGATCGCCGCTGCCGAGCGCGCCCTGCTCCACCGCCACGTTGACCTGCTTGACGAAGGTAAAGAGTGCAGCAAGAGCGGCCGAAGTGTTGAGGTCGTCGGCAAGGGCCTCTCGAAAGCTTGCGACGAGCTGGGTGCAGGCTCCCTCGATCAAAGGCTCGGGGGCCTCGGCTTCTGGGCAGTTTTCGAGTCTGAAGCGAAACTCGTCAATGCGACCCAGTGCCGACGATGCGCTCTCGACAGCGGCATCGGTGAAGTTCATCTTTTGTCGATAGTGCACTGAAAGAAAAACATAACGTACGGCACGCAGATCGAGCCCGCGAGCCACGAGGTCATCGAGGGTGTACTGGTTGCCGAGCGACTTCGACATCTTCTCGCCCTCGACCTGAAGAAACTCGGAGTGCAGCCAGTAGCGAACGAAGGGCACCTCGGTGACCGACTCGCTCTGGGCGATCTCGTTCTCATGATGAGGAAAGATGTTGTCCACCCCACCACAATGAATGTCGAACGAGGGTCCCAGATATTTCATGCTCATGGCGGAGCACTCGATGTGCCAACCAGGCCTTCCGGGGCCCCATGGCGACTCCCAGCTCGGCTCGCCCTCCTTGGCTCCCTTCCAAAGGACGAAGTCCCTAGCATCTTCCTTGCCGTACTCATCAGCGGCGACCCGCGAACCCTGCTTCGCTGAGGAGAGGTCGACGCCCGAGAGGCGCCCATAGTCGTCATCGGTGTCGATGCGAAAGAACACCGAGCCCTCTGCCTCATACGCGTGGCCGCGCTCGAGCAGCGAGCTGACCAGTTCGATCATCTCAGCGATGTGCTCCGTGGCCCGCGGGTACCCTTGTGCCGGGCGCACGTGCAGTCGAGCGAGATCGCGCATGAAGGTCTCGATATGGGGAGCAACGAAATCCTCGACCGCGACGCCCTGCGCCACCGACCCAGCAATGATCTTGTCCTCCACATCGGTGAGATTCATCACCTGAGCCACTTCGTAGCCAAGCAGTTCGAGCGCCCGGCACAGAACGTCCTCGAAGACGAAAGTCCGAAGATTGCCGATGTGAACCGCCTCGTAGACAGTTGGGCCGCAAGTGTAGATACCGACGTGGCCCGGAGATCTGGGCTCGAAGACTTCGAAGCGGCGACCTAAAGTGTTGAAAAAGCGAATCTTGGGCATGGCTACTCGATAGGTCTTGCAAGGCCTACTGTGGAACATTGACGGTTCCCCCCGACCACTGCAGCGTAGCAATAGCGGCACCGGTAGAGTCGAAGCCTTGGTTATTGACGAAGTCGAAGCTTCCCTGCCCCGTCTGCGCCCGCGAGAATTCGATCGACAGCAGCGAGCCGGTGCCGCTGCGACCGGCAACCTGCCCGAGTCGACTGAGACCGACGACCAGCGTGCCTGGCGGATTTTGTGCCACCTGAAGAGAGGTGTCGACACTGCCGCCACTCAGGAAAGCACCCTCTGTCACCCCCACGAAGTTCAACAGATTGCTCGGGAAGGTGAGATCAAAAGCGATGCCATAGAGATCCACCACAGCGGTGCCCTCGAGAGTGAGAAAGAGGCTGTCTCGATCGGTCCCTGTACCCTCGGTCAGGGCGAGACTCTCAGCTCCGCCCGTGCCCGACGGAGTGAACCCGATCGGAGCTGGAGGCGGCGGCGTCGGGGGCACGGTGGGGCTGCCGCCGCCCCCTCCTCCGCTGCAAGCCAGCAGGAGAAACCCGACAGAGCTGGCCAAGAGCCTGAGCGGGATCCTCAACCCGAAGCCTCCGACTCCTTCGCCAACCGCTTGAGCAAGCGGCGAGCGCGTTCCTTGCGCAGTCCGCGCAGACGGTCGGTGAAGAGAATCCCGTCCATATGATCGATCTCGTGGAGGATCGCCCGCGCAAGCAGGCCCTCCGCCTCCAGCTCGAAGAGGTTTCCGGCCGGGTCGACAGCTCGCAGACGGATCGCCACCGAACGGCGCACTTTGTCACTGATGCCCGGCAGCGACAAACAGCCCTCCACATCCTCGTCCCTCTCGCGCTCCTCCACAACCTCCGGATTGATCATGGCAATGAGCTCTTCCTCTCGTTCGCCACAGGAGAGATCGACCACCGCCACTCTCTTCTCGACGCCGACCTGGCTAGCAGCAAGACCTATGCCCGGTGCCGCATGCATCGTCTCGACCATGTCCGCAACAAGCTCGGAGAGCTCCTCGTCGAAGCTCTGCACTGGTTCGCAACGAGCCCGGAGGACCGGGTCTGGATAGATCCGGATGGCCAACAACGCCATGTCGGCTGCCGCTTAGTAGGTGACCGCAGAACGAGCCATAGCGGCAACCTGCACGTCATTTTGTTGCGTGCTGAGAGCGCGAACCAGCTGACGCCTCGACTTGGTCTTTTTGAGCGCTCGCTGAAGCCCCTTCACTCCGAGGCGGAGTAGCTGTGAGTTGTGAGCAGCCTTGTAGGAGGCAGGCCAGGGCTCCTGCTTGAAAAGGACTCCCTCGCCGATAATCTGACCTGGACCAAAATTCCGCAACAGAAGGTCGCGCCCGTTCGGATCGAGACGAGCTTGGAGCAGACCCGACGCGATCAGGTAGAGCTCGAAAGTATCCTCGGCGTCTTGGCTCACGACGATCTCTCCGGCCGGCACGCGCACCAGGTCCATCGACTCCATCAGAGCTTCCAGCTGGCCAGGTGCCAGGGATTGCACGAAGTCGCCCTCCCCCATGCGCCTCCACAGGGCTTCGAGCTCGATCGATGCCGCGAGTTGAGACGTACCGTCTCCGCCTTGACCGCGACGAACACTCCAGGCCGCCATATCCAGCTCTTTGGAGCGAAGGACCCTCTCTTCGAGTGCATCGATCGAAGAGTCCTTTGGCGAGATCCTTCTGCAAGACTTGAGCAGCGCCAGTGCCTTGTCGAAAAAGCCATCCTCTGAGAGCAGCTCGGCCGCCCGTAGATAGTGCCGCAGCGCCTCGGTTTCGCGCTTCCGTTGCACCAAGAGATCAGCAAGCTTGATACGGGAATGGACATCGTCATCGTTAATGACGATCCGTTCCTCGAGCAACAGGATCGCTCGCGTATAGCGACCCTTAAGGGCCAGGTCGTCGATGGTCTCGGCATCCTGCCCTTTGCGCGCTTTCTCCCGAGCCTTTCGCTCGCGGGTAAGGCGAAGGACGTTATCGGTTAGTCCGGCCTTCTTTTGTGGCTCATCCGTCACCGAAAGCTGCCCCTCCAATGTCATAAGGTAGCAGCGCGGGCGCCCGACGGTCAAGAATAGCGCTGCCTACAGGGGACACCGTGTCGAGGGAAGGAGACACTCGACAGCCGAGGATGCAGCCCTTCAGCCCCTACCGCCTCTTGGACTTGCCCCAGAGACTGGCGTGGATCTTGCGTCTACATCATTTGCCCTCAGCCGGGCTTTTGATCGGAGGTCAGCCATGAGCCATAACCCCAATCTCGCAGCAACCGCCAGCAAGGCTCTGTGCCTCGTGGCCCCGGTCTCCCTCGCTCTTCTGCTGGTCTTGCCCGCCTGGGGCCAGGGTACTGATGATTCTCGCCAGGGCTATGTTCGGTCCCTCGAAGGAGACGTCACCCTGGTGCCCGCGGACGACCCACAGCCTCAGGCCGCACAGGTGAACATACCATTGGTCCGAGGCGACCGCTTCGAGCTTGCAGAAGGCGCCCGTCTCGAACTGGTTTTGGCCGACCGGCAGAGGCTCCATCTGGGTAGCGCGGCTTCAATTGAGCTTGTCAGCCTCGCTCGCTCACTCGAAGAGGAGGGGCGGGTCACAGTGGTACGACTGCACCATGGCAGCCTTCACCTGCAGGTGCCGCGTGATCTCACAGCAGCCGAATCGCCTCGAGTCGATACTTCACAGGCCAGTCTCTTCCTCGAGCCCGGCGGGGAGTATCTCGTAGAGACCGGCCTGGACGGCAGACTCTCGGTCGTAGTCAGGGCCGGCTACTGCGAGTTGGTAACCGCCGATGGATCCTCGCTCATCCGCGCCGGGGAAGGAGCCGAGGTGGCGCCGGGGCGGTCGAGCCGAGTGCAGATTGCTTCCGCGCCGGGGCTCTCGGAGCTGGAGCTCTGGGCGGACGCATTAGAGCTCGAGGCCTCCAAGAGCGAGCTCCCTTGGATCGAAGCGGATCTACAGTACGAAGCGGCACCGCTCGCCGAGCATGGGGACTGGGTAGACACCGCCGAGGGAGCCGCGTGGAAGCCGCGGGTTACCACGGGTTGGAAGCCCTACTGGAATGGATACTGGACCTACGCGCCGGCAGGCATGACCTGGGTCTCCAATGAGCGGTGGGGCTGGCTCCCCTATCACTACGGCTCCTGGGACCATGACCTGTCCTTCGGCTGGGTCTGGTACCCGGGGGTCAGCTACTCCCCCGCCCATGTCTATTGGTACTGGGGCTCCAGCCACGTCGCATGGGTGCCCGCCGGCTACTATCGTCGCCACTACCGCAGGCATTACGGTACCCAGCTGAGCTTCAACTACGGCGTCCACGGTTACTCTCGAGCGCATTGGAGCTCCTACAATCGTTGGGTCTTTTGTCCGACCTCCTCGTTGGGCCTGCGCCACCAATACCGCTTTCACGCCGACGGCCGCACCGCTTCTCATCAGCGCCTCGCCGGCTCGCTGGGCGCCGGCATCATCACCACTGACACTCGTGGGCTGTCCCCGGATCGTTGGAGGAGGCCTGGAGCCAGCCAGGAGACGCTGCGTAATCGTGCGTTCCCCCGGAGCGCCTCGACAAGCTCTCTCCCGGATGTGACCTCGTTCGTTGAAAGGCGCACCCAGCTCTCGTCTCAGGTTCAGGATCGTCTATTGCGACCGGAATCCGCATCTGCCACCCAGATCCGCAGTCATCGCGGCACACCCCGTACTCCGCAAATCTCCTCATCCACGAACGCTTCAGCCATGAGCGAGCTCCAGGGCGCTGGGTTACGAGCCTCCTCAGCGAAGGAGCCTTCTTCGGGACGTGCCTCCGTCAAGACTCGCGTCGGCGGAGGGACCACGGTCGCCCCCGGGGATATACAGGCCGTGCCGAGCCGGTTTGGCTCTGCCTCGCCTGCCAACCGCCGCCTGAGCGATCGTGCCGCACCCGCACCGGCGACGATGGACAGGGGGCCAGGCGGCCGAGAGAGCACCTCCCCGCAACTCCGGCCCGCGGGCACCGCCGGAACCGATGTGCCCACTTCTCGGGCGCCTCGAAAACGAGGCGGCGAGGAGCAGTCGCGATCGAAGCGCGTACGGCCTCCAGTGTTACGCGTCATGGACTCGGTTCGGGCAAAGCGTCAGGAGACGCGACCCACCACCGGGGTTAGCTCGCCGGCACTCGCGCCTCGAGCCCCCCTCCCAGTTCCTCGAACGACCACTCCTCCCTCCGCCGGGTCTTCGAGGACGCGCGCGACGGCGCCGAGTCGAGGCAGCTCCTCGAATCGCGCCAGAGCGCCTAGTCCGACGACTCAGCGCTCCTCCCCTAGCCCTTCCACGAGGAGCTCATCGCAGAGCCGGCAGCGAGCTACATCAACTCAGAGCAGGAGCAGGCCTACACAGAGCCGCAGCGTGGCACCCCCAAGATCGCGGAGCGGTTCGTCGGGCACTCGCTCCTCGACCGGCTCGAGGACATCTTCGGGCTCGCGACCCTCCTCGAGCGCCCGTTCTTCCTCCGCCTCGCGACCCTCCTCGAGTGCCCGCTCTTCCTCCTCCTCGCGATCCTCCTCGAGCGCTCGCTCCTCGTCTGGCTCTCGGTCCTCTTCCAGCTCGTCGAGTCGAGGGGCCGCCCGCAGTCGGTAGTCTTCTAGCCGTGAATAGCCTTCGCGCTGTTGGCTCCCCTCTTCTTGCTCGGATCGCCCCCCCCCTCCCGATAACGGCCCGGACCGACGCCTATCGCGTACAATCGGCGCCGTGCCCGGTCTCCTCCGCTTCCTCTTCGTAATCTACTGCGTTGAAGCCGGTATCTTTCTCGTCGTCGTACCATGGAGCCTCTCCTGGGAACGTCTGATGCGCACGATGGCCACCCCGGGCTTGGGAGAGCTTCTTCTTGCCCCGACCTTTAGGGGGGCTATTGCGGGCTTCGGCCTGGTGCATTTGGTCTGGGGTACTCACGACCTCCTGAGTTTGATCAAGCAGCGAAGATCTCGTGACGACGTCCGTGCCTAAGGCCCTGGCCATTAGCGATCGAGCTAGCCTGCCAGGTAGCGACCTGGTCGACTGGGCTCGACGGCTCGTCATCGCCGGGGTTGAAGCGATCCAAGTCCGTGAGAAGGATCTGAGCGGGAAAGATCTCTACGCCCTGGCCTCCCGTATGAGATCGGTCCGTCCTGCGATCGAGACCCTTTCCATCAATGGACGGCTGGATGTCGCCTTAGCGTCAAACGCCTCCGGCGTGCACCTGCCCGAGAGCTCCGCGCCGCTTTCCCGCATCCGAGGACGGTACCCGGAGCTACTGCTCGGCAAATCCTGCCATACCCTCGAACAGGTAGCGGATGCCCTCGTGGCTGGAGCAGACTACGTGACCTACGGACCGGTATTCGCTCCGCTGAGCAAGGTCTCGAGTTTACCGCCGGTGGGCCTCGAAGAACTTGGCACAGCTTGCAGCATCGGCATCCCGGTCCTTGCACTCGGCGGCGTCACCGCCGAGCGCCTCCAGGGAATCGCCTCGACCGGTGCCTCGGGTATTGCTGGTATCGGTCTCTTTCATGCGCCGGAGTCCCTCGGCTGGGTGATGACTGCAGTTCGGGAGCTTTTTGATCATGGCGGCGCGGGGGAAATCTGAGCTGAGCTCATCGATCGCAGGACTGGGGCTGGATCTGGTCGAGGTGGCTCGCGTCGGTGCGCTACTCGAGCGCCACGAAGAACGCTTCCTACGACGCGTATGTCGGCCGGGTGAGGCAAAGAAGGGAACTTCAGCCGAAGCCTGGGCCCAGCACGTAGCTGGCCTCTTTGCGGCCAAGGAGGCGGTCCTGAAGGCCCTTGGCACAGGTTGGGGGGAAGGAGTGACCTTTCGAGACGTCGAGGTTCATCGTGCCCCCTCGGGCGCTCCCTCGGTGCGTCTCCATGGCGAAGCGCACCGCAAAGCCGAAGCACTCGGCGCTCGGAGGGTCCATATCTCGATTACCCACGAGCGCTACCACGCCGCGGCAGTCGCCATCCTCGAAAAGTGAGCGCACTCGACTTAGGGTCGGCGCGGAAATAACTTCACATTATCGCCGGAGCGTGTGAGGCCGAGGCGCCACAGGGCGGTCGCTGCATTGGAGGTGGTGGTGAGCTGAGCCCAGGCTGTGGGGCAAGCTCTTCCTGCTCGGTTCGCGGTCTCGGCGAGAGGGTGTAGTTCCACTTTCCTAGGAAGTCGCTCCTGGCCACCGCGAGCTGCAGCATTTCCTTGTCCGATACCCTGACTCCTTTCTGGTATTGGCGTTGATCACGGCACGGCTCGACGCGCAGTCCGGTGGATGTCGTCGTGTTGCGGACGAGGTTGACGAGGATCTCGAAACTCTCGAGAGGAACTCCGGCCCAGTTCTTGCTGATCTCGCTGAACATCCTGTGCTCGATGGGATTCCATTTACTGGTGCCAGTTGGATAGTGGGCGACGGTGATGATGAGGCCGCACTTGTCTACGAGCTTCTCCTGGAGGTACTTCTTCCAGGCTCGAAGCCGTGCGCCGTTGCTTGCGCCGCTGTCGGCAAGAATGAGGAGACGCTGAGACGCCGGATAGTGAGATCGACCGTATTTGAGCCACCAGGTCGCGATGCTGTTGACAGCGAACTCCGGCGTGTCCGACGACTGTCCGAGGACGAGAACGCCGAAGTTCCTCTGAAGATCGTAGATCCCATAGGGGGAGGCGATGGCGAGAGCTTCGGACCGGAAGTCGTGATCCTTGACCCGCTTGGCCTCGCGGCACCATGTCTGTCCCTGGTTCTTGAACCGACCGATCAGCTCCTTCTTCTTCGTATCGACGCTGATGATCGGGTCGCCAGCGCTTGTGAAATCCTCGCGCAGTCGCTTGATGGCCTTGAACTGTGCATCACGATCTGGGGAGTTCCCCGAAGACAGACATTTCCTATTGCTCTTGAGGGAATAGTTCAGGTCTGCGAGCAATCGACGCACCACCGTAGCCGATACGATGATGTCAAGGCGTTCGGCAAGGCATTGGGCCACCTTTGCAGCGGTCTCGTGCGTCCATCTTTTTGATGACATGGGATCACCAGCTATATCGGCCTCGAGTATGGAATGGATTCCATCGACTATCTCGGGCGTTTTTTTTCCACTCGTTGGTTGCCACCGCCTGCTCTTCGAACTCTTCCGCGCTCCACGGAGCCGCCGAAGAGCTCGCGACGTCCTTTTGCGACTGTATGAGGGTCCAGGTCCAGAAGATCGGCGATCTTCCGGTCGCCGCCATGCCCGAGCTTGGTCGCTTCCAGGCCAGCGAAGAGCCGCCGCTGGCGTTCGTCTAGCAGGCTGAAGAATAAAACGATGGCAGCCCTGAGCTCCTCGGGGAGCACTTCTGGAACGAGGCTGGCAGCTACATCCTGGAGAGCCTGCCGTTCGTTGCGCATCAGCTTCTGCTGACGACGGCGCCCTGTTTCCGAGCACAAGTATACGAACCTCTTCCCAACTCTGGATCGTACGATTCTCTTGCGACGAACGAGGTGCAACATCGCGTGCTTGACCTCGACCTGCAGCAGGAGCTCGAGTTCAGAAGCCGTATAGCCGGCAGCGGACCGGTCCACGGCAGCCACCGCAGTTTCGAGGAGGCTGCCATGCCGACTGAACCTCGCCGAACCGCACGACCACAAACCCAGATCGTCGAAATCGGGAATCTCGTTCAAGGTATAGAACCGCCCTCGATCCGAGTAGCTGGCCAAATAGCCCAATCGAGACAGCGAACGGTAGACCGTCATGGTGGCTCGGGTTCCCATGGCGTCCTTGAGCTCATCCATGGTGGCCATCTGTTCGCTCATCAAGAGCTCGCGCACTGTTGCATCACGATCTTCGGCTCGTACCATTTGGTATAGTTCCCCTTCCAAAAGAGGTGACAGGGAAAACTATACCAAATGCGGGCAGGGCTATGCTAGCTCTAAACCTTGCAAACAAGGCGCGTACCGGAGGATTATGCGGTGGCTGAAGAAGGGGGCAGTGGTATGGTCACCCCAGATACTGGAAACTTATTTCCGCGCCGACCCTTAGTAAGCATGGACGCCTCGGCGCGATAAGATCAGTCTCGATGAGCCCGGGTTCGATCAAAGGCAGACTCGCTCTTCTGTCGCTCGCCGTCCTGGTCGCCGATCAGTGGACCAAGCACCTGGCCGAGCTCCATCTCCTGGGAGCTCCTGCGCTGAGCCTCATCCCCGGCTTCCTCGACCTGATCTATGTCCGCAATAGCGGAGTCGCATTCGGCCTCTTTGCGGCCGGCAGCAGCCTCGCCGGCGTTGTCGTTCTCACCGCGCTCGGCCTGCTGGCATTCTCCCTAGTGCTCTTCTATTTTCTAAAGACACCGGTCAGCAACCGAACCGTTCTCGTAGCTCTCGCCCTCATTTTGGGCGGAGCGGTCGGCAACCTGGTCGACCGCGTGATGCGAGGGTCGGTGACCGACTTCATCGATGTCTACGTGGCGAGCCACCATTGGCCTACCTTCAACGCCGCCGATAGCGCAATTACGATAGGCATCACGCTGATGGCGATCGATGCCTTCTGGTTGCACCGGCAGCCCGACTCGTCTTAAGAAGAAAGTTGCGCGAGAGCTCGCCCGATCCCAGCCGAGGATCTCAGCTGTGGCGGGCGCAGGAGGGTGCCTGCGGTTCCCGGCTCGATGTCTATCTCGCCGATGCTCTCGGCGAGTCTAGAAACCAGATCCAGAAGTGGGTCAAAGCCGGGAGAGTCCTCCTCGATGGCCTGGCCATTCTGCGCCCCTCCTTCCGTCTGGAGGGAGGAGAGGAGATCGAATGCCTGGCCCCCGAAGAGGGTGACGAGGCTCTGCTTGCGGCTGAGGACGGCGAGCTCTCGATACTGTGGGAGGACCAGGACATCATCGTGCTCGATAAGCCGGCGCCCCTGGCCGTGCATCCGGGCGCCGGTCGACCCGACCACACGCTCGCCAACAGGCTTCTGGGAAGGTATCCAGAGATCGCCAGAGTCGGTCATCCGCGACGGCCGGGCATCGTCCACCGCCTCGACATAGGGACGACAGGAGTCATGGTGGCGGCTCGTCACCCGGAAGCGCACAGGGCGCTGGCGCTGGCCTTTAGCGATCGCCATGTCGATAAGATCTATCTCGCTCTCGCTTACGGATCCCTAGCTCCGCCTGCCGGAGAGATCGACTCCCCGATCGGCCGTGACCCTCGTCACCGCACGAGAATGACGGTGTCGCCGGACGGCAGACCGGCGATGACCCACTACCGAACTCTCGGTGCAGCCTCGGGGGTCAGCTCGCTCGAGCTCGACATCAAGACCGGACGCACGCACCAGATTCGGGTCCACCTCAGAAGCTTGGGGCACCCCTTGGTTGGAGACCCCGTGTACGGTGAGGCGCGCTGGAAGGGGCTCCCCGCTCCTCTTCGTCCGTCACTTCGGGACTTTCCGCGCCCGGCGTTACATGCCTGGCGACTGACCCTGGACCACCCTTCGACGGGTGAGAGCATTCGCTTCGAGGCTCCGCTCCCCGAGGACCTCCGCTCGCTCTGGGAGAGCCTGGGTGGCGGCCACCTCTCCTAAGCGACGAGCCCTTCGAGCTCGGTGTAGTCCCTTCCCTGCGACTCGGCCACCGGACCACAGGTCAGCTCTCCCCGAAAGGTGTTGACACCGGCCGCGAAGCCTGGATCCGCCCTTACCGCGTTCTCCAGACCCGAGCTCGCGAGCGAGAGTATGTACGGAAGAGTCGCGTTATTCAGAGCGAATGTGGAGGTTCTCGGCACCGATCCCGGCATATTGGCGACGCAGTAGTGAGTCACACCCCCGACCTCGTATACCGGGTCCGAATGTGTTGTCGGATGGGTGGTCTCGAAACAGCCGCCCTGGTCGACCGACACGTCGACGATCACCGAGCGGTGTTTCATCTCCTCCAGCATCGCTCGACTGACGACCTTTGGCGCCGACCCTCCGGGGATCAAGACTGCGCCGACCAGAACATCCGCTCGCCTCATCGCCGCCAGCAGATTGTGCTTGTTGCTGGCCAGCGTGGTCACCTCGCCGTGAAAGAGATCGTCGAAGAAGCGCAGTCGGTCGAGACTCGTGTCCAGAACCGCGACACGAGCGCCCAGTCCTAGCGCGATCTTGACTGCGTTCAAGCCCACCACTCCCCCACCGATGATGACGACATCGCAGGGCGGTACTCCCGGTACCCCCGAGAGAAGGGCCCCGCGGCCTCCGAAGCTACGCTGCAGATAGAAGCTCCCCATCATTACCGCCATTCGCCCTGCGATCTCGGACATCGGAGTCAGCAGCGGCAAGTTCCCGCGTGCATCGGCGATGGTTTCATAAGCGATTCCGGTAACCCGGCGGTCGAGCAGAGTCTGCGTGAGCTCGGGCAAAGGCGCCAAGTGTAGGTAGGTGAAGAGGATCTGTCCGGCGCGCAGGAGGGAGTACTCCGTCACCACCGGCTCCTTCACCTTGATCACCATTTCGGCCGAGTCGAAAACCGAGTCGGCGTCTTCCAGGATGTAGCCTCCCGCCGCGACGAACTCCTCATCTGAGATCCCGCTGCCGACGCCACAGCCCCGTTGGAGCGCGACGTCATGGCCTGCGGCCACGAGTGCATCGACCGACGCGGGCGTCAGGCCGACCCGAAACTCCTGGTCCTTGAGCTCGGTGGGAACGCCGATCTTCATTTGAAAAATGGCCGGAGTATGGAGCGGGCAACGGGGCTCGAACCCGCGACATCAAGCTTGGGAAGCTTGCACTCTACCACTGAGTTATGCCCGCCCGAAGGCGCTTCACCGGCAATGTAGACCACTCGCACGACGGCGGTCAAGCAAAGAAGTGTGGGACTTGCCTATCTCCGCGATGCCGGTATACTGAGGAGGTGAAGGGCTCCTCCGCAGACACCGCCAACGGCCTCTACTTCTTTCCAGATCAAGACGTCACCGAGGCGGAGCTTCGATCGATTCTCGTAGGCAAAGACCCCGAGCGTCGCGCCTGGGTCGTTTCGCACCTTCTTCGTTACGCCCAGTGGGACGACATCTGGGCCTACATCAGTCGCGAAGAGGTCCGAGACATGTTCGGAGAGCTCGACTTGCCGGAGAATCTGCGGATCGCCTGGGGTCGCATGCTCAAGGTCGAAGCTCCCGTCAGCTAGTCGCCCCCGCGGCTAATCGCCCATCACTAGGCCCCCGAGCCCACCGAGGATCGAGCCTTCTCCTTTGTGTTGTCCACCGCCCTTGGGGGCGGCGGCCCAGACCCGGCTGGCCAGGCGACTGAAGGGCAGAGACTGCGCCCAGATCTTGCCTGGCCCGGTGAGACTCGCGTAGAAGAGGCCCTCGCCGCCGAAGAGAGCGGTCTTGATCCCCTTGACGAATTGGATGTCGTAGTCGACTTGCTTCTCGAACGCGACCAAACAACCGGTATCGAGACGCATCGTCTCGCCCGCAGCGAGAGTGCGCTCAACCACGGCTCCACCGGCATGGACGAAGGCCAGCCCGTCACCTTCCAGCTTCTGCAGGATGAAGCCCTCACCTCCGAAGAGCCCGGCTCCCAGTTTCTTCTGGAACGCGATACCGATCGCGACTCCCTTGGCTGCGCAAAGGAAAGCATCCTTCTGGCAGAGGATCGTGCCGTCGTGGTTCGATAGATCGAAGGGAATGATGCTGCCTGGATAAGGCGATGCGAAAGAAACCTTCTGGCGCCCCGGTCCGGCGTTCCCGAACACGGTGAGAAACAGAGACTCACCGGTAAGCACTCTCTTGCCGGCCGTGAGCAGGCTCCCCATGAAGCCCCCATTCTGTCCCGTACCGTCGCCGAAGATGGTCTCGACCTCGATCCCCGGATCCATGTACATGAAGCTTCCGGCCTCGGCGATACAGGCCTCCGAAGGATCGAGGGTCACTTCGACGAATTGCATCTCTTCGCCGAAGATCTCGTAGTCGATGACGTCGGCGGCTCCTCCCGAGGGAGGGGGCGGGAGAGCCGGGCCGGCTTCGGACAGCGCGGCGGCGAAGACTTGTTGACTCGATAGGGGCTGCCAGTCGGTCATGCCCTGCTTGAATACGTGCGCGCTGCGATCGACCTTGCCACCACGAATCTTGGCGACCACCTCTTCTTCGCTAAAGGGACCAATCTGCTTGCCGCCTTCGGCTATGTGCCATTCACTCATTTAGGTACTCCTCTATTGGGTCTCAAAAACAACTTCGAATACTTTCGGCCAGAGCTTGCCGGTAAGAAAGAAAGTCTCGGTCTCTGGGTTGTAGGCAATTCCGTTGAGGACGTCGGCTCGGTCTCGCTCGCGCCTGCTCAAGAGGCCGGAGGCGTCGATCAACGCAGTCACAACGCCGCTGCCGGGGTCGATGCGAGCGATGTGGTCGCCTCCGAAGATATTTGCATAGATCCAACCTTCGGCACACTCGAGCTCGTTCAGATTCTCCAACGGAACGCCCTGGGAGCTCACCTTCAACTGTCTGAGGCTCAGAAAGCTGTCGGGGTCGCGAAAGGTAAGAGTGTCGCTTCCATCACTCATCGCTAATCGCCGGCCGTCGTAGCACAGACCCCAGCCCTCCCCCTGATAGGAGATTCGGTCGATCGGTGCGAAAGTTTCACGATCCCAGACCAAAGCTACTCCCTCTCGCCAAGTGAGCTGGATCAATCGCTCCCCAACCACCGCTAGTCCCTCGCCGAAAAACTGCGATGGGAGACTCACTTCGCTCACGGCATCCTGCGTAGAGGGACGCCAACGGCGGAGACGAGACTCACCGTATCGGCCGGTACTCTCGACCAAGCTACCCTCGTCCCAGACCAGCCCCTGGGTGTAGGCGGTGGTGTCGTGGCCGAACTCTCTCAATACACGGATACGGAGCCTCTCGGGAGAGCTTGCCCCTGAGGAGACGGAGCCTACCGACCGCTGCTCACTCGAAGACCGGGGCAAGGTGCCTTCTCCTGCCCGCCCTCCGGCCAACGTGTAGTAGGCACCGCTCGCCGCAATCGCGGCCAGTGCCAAGCCGAGCCATCTGCCGCGTCGAAGGCCCCCTGGCTTTCGGGAGGACCGACGATGACTCTCTCGCGGGCTAGCCGACATCAGGGGGCGCCTAAGCGAGCTTCAGGATAACATGACGCCGCTCCGCAGAGGGTGTGAATGAAGCGTAAACCGGCTATCTCCATCGTCTTCTTGTTGGCGGCGTTTCTCGCCCTGCAACAGCCCCTTCTCGGGCAGGTTACGCCCGCCTTACTCGGCCAGTCGGGGGGCGCAGCCGAGGCGGTGGATGAAGCTCTCGGCACGGCACCGGAGCCTGCAGCGCCCGTATTGGTTGCCAGGCTCAGTCCTCGCGCCACAATGAGAACCTTTCTCGAGGCTTTTCCGAGACGCGACTGGGATGCGGCTATCGCATGTTTGGACCTGTCGCATGAGGGGCTGTCGCCGGCGGCACTCCGCCTCCGCGGCCGAGAGGCGGCAACTACTCTCAAAGACGTCATCGACCGGCTCCGCTACGTAGACTTCGGCGATATTTCCGCCGAGCCCGACGGCGCCGCCTATGTCTTTCACTCGGGGCCGGCCGGCGGCATCGTCATCGAGCGACAGCCCAACGGCGACTGGCTCTTTTCGGCGGCAACGATCGCCGCCCTCCCTACTCTAATGCGCGAGCTCGGCGACACCGAGGTCGTAGAGGGCGTCGAGGAAGCGCCTCGGACCCTCGCCCTCTGGATCCGCTCTTGGGTCCCGGAATCGCTCGCAGTTCGCGCCTTCATGCTCGAAGGCTGGCAATGGGCAGGCCTTTTCTTGCTCACCATCGTGGGGGTCGCTGTCGATCGCATTGTGGTGCTCCTGGCTGCCGTCGCCGCCCGGCGATGGATCTCCCGTGAGCAACGGAATCTCACTCCGGGCACGGTGACCTCGGCAGTTCGCCCTCTAGGGCTACTGGCGATGGCCACGCTCTGGTGGGCGGGTCTCGGTGCTCTCGGCCTACCCGGGGCGATCCTCGGAACTCTTTTGCTCGCGTCCCGCTTCGCGGCGATCGTGGCTGTGGTATGGACCACCTACCGCGCTGCGGACCTCGCGGCGGAGATTCTCGCGGAGCGAGCCAAAGCAACGGAAAGCCGTATCGACGATCTCTTGGTGCCCTTGGTTCGCAAATCTCTGAAAGTCTTTGTCACCGTATTCGGCCTGGTCTTTATCGCCGACAATCTCGACGTTGACGTCAGCAGTCTCTTGGCCGGACTCGGCCTTGGCGGCATCGCGATCGCTCTGGCGGCTCAGGACACAATCAAAAACCTACTCGGCTCGATCACCGTGCTCTTTGACCGACCCTTCAGTGTAGGTGACTGGGTGGTCATCGAGGATACCGAAGGAACCGTCGAGGAGCTCGGCTTTCGGAGCACTCGGATCCGCACCTTCTACAACTCCGTGATCACGCTACCTAACGCAACGTTGATCGATGCCGCGGTAGATAACTACGGGAGTCGGACCTACCGCCGCTGGAAGACCGTGATCTCGCTCACCTGGGACACCCCGCCCGACAAGATAGAAGCATTCTGCGAGGGTGCGCGTGAGTTGATTCGGCGCCATCCCTACACTCGCAAGGACTACTACCACGTCTATCTCAACGACTTCGGAGAGTCCGACCTGCAGGTGCTCCTCTACATGTTCTTCAATACGCCCGATTGGAGCACGGAGCTCCGCGAGCGCCATCGCCTCGGAGTCGACATCCTGCGTCTGGCGCAGGCCCTCGGCGTAAGCTTTGCGTACCCGACCCGTACCGTTGTGCTCAAGCAGGATGATGCCGAGCCGACCTCCCCGCAACCGCCAACCCCTCTCTCGGCCTACGTCACTGAGCGAGAAGACGCTTTGGAGGCGGGACGGCGAGCCGCCCGGGAGCTCGCGCAACGACCAGCCACCGAAGAGCCCCCTCCTGCCGTCGATTTCTCCTCCTTCCCAGGCGCCTAGAGCCGGGCGTCCAGGGCACCCCAACACACCGCAAGCTCGCTGCGAAGAAAGGTGACTCATGCGTCACTAGTGTGAGTCCGCGGCCTTCCGGGGCTGCCTTGGCGGTGCTTCGAGGGGGGCCGCGCCGAGCTTCGAGGCGACGACGCCACCCACGCCATAGGTGCTAAGAGCCCACACTGCGCCAATCACGAAGGACAGACCTCCGCCCACCCAAGCCAGAAGGCCGGGGCCCTCTCTGAGCGCAGCGATCACCACCGCCACGTCATCGCCCACCAAGACCTCGCGCATGGCGTCCTGGCTCCAAGGAAAGAGCTGAACTACGATCAGCGAGCCGATCTCGTAGGCATCGCCGGTCAACGAGATCAGGGGCGCGAGAGCGATCGCCAGACTGAAGCCGTAGAGAAGGCCTGAGCCTCGCTTCGCTCCTTGTCGCAGCAGCCAAACCCCCGGAAAGAGAGTTAGAAGAAAGGGGAAAAAAGTCGTGAGCACGTGTACCCAGTCGTGGCCACCTGTGTCGAAGCCCGCCAGGCGCCCGGCGTAGTCGCCGCCCGCCTCGACGAAGGGGAACCAGCGCTCCAGAAGCGCACCACCGTAGAGAGGACTGATCTCGAGCAGCCAAACTCTGCCACCGCCAGCAATGCAGCCGAGGGCATGGAGGAGCTCATGAACCGGCACGTAGACCCACCATCCAGCAGCGAGACCTATGAAGCACAAGACCAAACCGGAAACCCCGCTGGTCATGCACAGCTCCAGCCCGAAAAACACGTCCGTAAACGGCCGGACCACGAATTTCCGTACAGAGCTCATCGCGCCCACTCTAGTGTTGTGTCTCCGACATGGCTTGCCAAGAGCTCGAGGTCATTTTGTTCGGTGTTAAGGAGCGACGAGGCAGGCATATTGGGAATATGTCGACGAGTCGCGACGACGGCAGCGGGCAAAAGGGGCCGAGATATTGGTAAGCCATGTCGGAGACACGGCACTAGCTCCCATCGTCCGACTCTGACAGGGGCAGGATCACGCGGACCGCCAGGCCCCCGTCGAGTCGATTTGCAGCGCCGATCGAGCCCCCGTGAACGTCGACGATACGTCGCGCGATCGGCAGGCCCAGGCCCGTGCCCGTATCGTGAGTGGAGAAATAGGGATCGAAGATCCGCTCGAGATCCTCCGCTGTAACGCCAGGACCGCGGTCGGCGACCTCGATCACGAGATTGCCCTCCTCCCTGACTACCCGCACACGGACCTCGCCATCGTCTCGACTCGCCCGCACCGCGTTCTCGAGTAGATTGCGCAGCGCGCGGCTGAGAAGCTTAGAGTCGAAACGAGCCGGCGCGGTCTCGATCTCCGCCTCGAAAGAAACCGTCACCCCGGGCGGGGGCGCGGTCAAGTACCCTTCGACCACCGAGGCCGCCAACGCGATGAGATCGCCCTGACGCAGGTCCATGGCCGGAACCCGACTGTAGGTCGAGAACTCGGCGGCGATCTCGCGCAGCTCATCGACCTGGGTGAGGATGTTCTTCGTGCAGCGCTCGAAAACAGCCTCGAAACGCTCGGGGTCGGTTTCGAACACCTGCTGCATATGCTCCGTCGACAAGCGGATCGGAGTGAGAGGATTCTTCACTTCGTGAGCAATGATCCGCGCCATCTCCGCCCATGCCTCCAGGCGCTGACCACGGAGGATCTCGGTCACATCCTCGATGACCAAGAGCGCAGCAGGATCCCCGCCGCCGGGCACCGGAACCCACAGAACACTCCACTCGAGTCCCTCGGTTCCCGGCAAACGCAGGCGATGGTTCTGGGCCACTTCGCTTTCAGCAGTCTTGATCAGGAATTCACCGAGATCACTGAAGCCCGCAGCCGAGGCCACAGCGTCGATGTCGTCGCCAACGCTGCTCGCCAGGAGCGCGCCTGCCACACGATTCTGCATCAGAACCCGACGCTGGTGGTCGAGCGAGATGACGCCCGAGGTGATGTTCTCGACCACCTGTTCAACCACCCGCTTCTCTCTCAACAGGTCCCGGCGCCCCTGGGCGATCCTTGTCGCCATCTCATCTATCGCCGTGACCAGGGCCTGGAGCTCCGGGGCGGAGGGCGTCAGACCCAGCGAGCTATCTCCCCGAGCGATGCGGTCGGTCCCCTCGACGATCTCCATCACCGGCCGCGTGAAGCCGGCGGCAAGGCGGGCGCCGACCGCCACTAGCAAGAAGAGGAGACCGGTAGTCACCAGAAAGGCCTGCCGGCTGAGCGTCGCCAACTGCCCACTCACTTCTTCTTCCTGAGCCACCAGCGGCGTCGATAAATAGAACCCCCTCTCGGGTCGGGAAAGAAAGTCGGGCAACTCCAAGGGAGCGTAGAGCTCCAGATAGGTGATCGGGCCTGTGTCTCGGGTACGCGCGGCTACCTTGGCCTTGCGCAGTGCCAGGTCGGAAAAGACCGCGCCGGGGATCCGCGCAGGCAACAGGCCCGCTGCGAACAACGCAGGACGGCTGGATGCGAAGAACTGGCTTCCCCAATAGACATGGATTTCCCGGTCAACGACCTGCGCCAGCCAGTCGAGAATCTCCTGTTCGAGCACCGCGCGAACACCGAATCCGGGCTCCAGGGCAAGCAGATAGTCACTCAGAACCTTCTGCGCAAAGCTCAATGCGACTTCTCCCGCCTCCCGGTGCTCGGCCTCCAAGCGGTCGCCGAGTGCCCGAAAGAGAACGAGATTCAACAACAGCAAGGGCACAACGAGAAGAATCGTCAATACCACCAAGAGCTTCCGCGGGTAGGAGCTGAAAACTGTTCTTGCACGCTCCCTGAAACTCTCTCTGGAAAGGCTGAAGAGCACAGCCAAGGCGCCGGCGAACCCGAACAAGATCAAGTTGCCTACGGCATGAACGCCAATCCGCTCGAGACCGGCGATAGGGCCAAGCCTCGGCAGAAACAGGCTGTAGATGACGCCCTCCCCCTGCGCGGACCAGGACCAGGCGGGGCCGCTAGGTGTGTCGACCTTCCCAGCGGGCGCGTTCTCGAGAGGCACTGCCACTCCCCAGGGGAAGCGCAGAGGAGCTCCCTCGGTTGAATAGACGGCCACCACCGCTCCACCGGGGAGAGCTTCGCCACCGAGCGAGCCAGGTACCTGCCCCCGAAGCAGATCGAGCTCGAGATCGTCAACGCCGGCCGCGTCGGCGCTAGGACCGGCAGCGGGTGCGACCCAGAAGTGGACGACGAGCCCAGTCTCTCCGGCCAGAGCCGTTTCACCGCTAGTCCACAGGCCTCTGGACTCGACCGGCAGCGAGCCAGGGTCCACTGTCCCATCGCGCACCGCCATGCCGTAGGAGAAGAGCGATGAGCCGACTCCAGGCCCTACCACTTCCAGCGCGGAAAGTACCCCTCGCCGAGCAACCGGGGAGCGCTGCCAGATAGCGATCGCCAAGTCCGAGGTCTCTTGTGGATTCGGCGCCGAGCGCAAGAGCTCTTCGGGCACTGGTCCGCGCAGGAAGGAGTCCAGATCTCGGGCGACTAACTCGACCTGCGACGCTCGCGGCAGCGTCGCAGGCTCGAGCCCGGCAGCCAGCCCCTCGCGGAGCTCGTAGCGGTACACGAGCTCCCAGGAGACCGCGCCGAGCATGGCTGCCAAGACCGTAGCCGCAAGCCAGAAGGCCCGGTCCTGAGATCCTCCTCGACCGTGCATCGCGGCCCAGCTAGTGGCCCCGGCGGCCAACAGCAGGGCCACAGCCACGACCGTGTTGTCGTGAACAGCGCCGGCAGCGAAAACCAGGGCGAACGACGCTGGCAGCGCCCACCCGGCAAACCTAGTCGATCGCTCAACGACCGAGAGATCTAAAAGGGCGACGAATGCCACCAGAGCCGTCACCGCCCGCAGTGCTACCAGCGAGCCGTCACCGAACAACGTCGAGCCAAGATCACGCGCCCCGAGAGTGCCTTGAAATAGAAGAGCGAAGGCCAGTGGTAGAGAGGCCGCAAGCAGGAGGCGCAGCCGACTCCAGATCGAGCCGGCGCGGCTGCCAAAGTGAAGGCTAGCTGCGAACAAGAGGACACCGAGTACCAAGGCAGCGCTCTCGGCGCCACCGGCACCCCCGGCCCGTGCCAGGCACCCTGCACCTGCCGCAGTCATCACTAGAATGGACGACGCTGTGCGGTCATTCGAGGTCGGCACGCGACCCAATGAGCGGGATCCTACGAGCGCACCGACAAGAAGAGTGAACCCGAGCACCGCGGCAGCCCACCTTCCTCCCCTCTGCCCCCTATCGCCAGGAGGGAGACTGGCCTGTATGGACAGATCGAATCCACGGCCTGAAGCCAGCCGCGCGCCCTCCCAGCCTCCTGCCTCCCCGTCTCGAACCAGCGTCCATCGGTAGTCCCCAGAGCTAGACCCGGGCGCTGCGAAGGGAAGGCGCTCGTGCGAGAAACTGGTGCCCACTAGGACCCACCATCTCCGGGGCCCTGTTCCGAGCGGCCGTTGGGAGTAGAGCGTCGTCGCCCGGTAGCTGGAAACGAAGTCAGAGCCCGCCGTGGCGGCGCGAAACGGCGCCGGATCGTGAAGCAGGCCGACCCCTCCCCACGCCACAGCCTCTCCATCCGGATCGTAGAGAAGATAGCTGCGCTGCCGGTTCTCCGGCGCGCTCGCGAGAGCTCTGATCTCCTCGAAGACTTCCAGTCGGGACCCTACTGAGATGGCCTCCGCGAGCGCTTCGGCGGCGACTTCTGTCTCGCCTTCCAAATCGTCAAGGAGCGCAACGAAGCGATCTTCCGCCCGGGCTCTCCAGCCTTCGTCGCCGATGTCGAATCGCGACGAGAACCAGTTCCCGGACTGCAGTAGTGCGGCAACGAGGAGTCCGACTGCGAGCACGGCCCTCTCCGCAGCCCCCGCCCTGACCTTCAGGCTCCAAAGCGCCAGCGCCAAGAGGACGAGCGCTGAGCTCGGAGGATCGAGCAGAAGAGCAGCGGCAGCGGTGAGAGGCAGAAGCGAAGACTGCGCCCTCAACCCTCGCTCCGCAACGAATAGCGCTTCATCTTCATCGCCAGGCCATTGCGCGAGATCCCGAGCATGCGCGAAGCCGCAGACTTGTTGTCCCTACTGCGCCGCAGAGCCTCCCTGATCGCGGCCTGCTCGCAGCTCGCCACCAGACCCGCCAGCTTGAGCTCGGAGTGACTATCGATGCGTGGCGTTGCTCCCAAGGACGAAAGCCGGACCTCCGAAGGCAGCAGATGGACGTCGACCGGCTCTCCCGGCCGACACAGATAGACCATCTGTCGGGCGAGATTCTCCAGCTCTTTCAGATTGCCAGGGAAATCATAAGCGGCAAGCGCCGCCATGGTCTTGACCGTGATCCCTGCCACTCGCTTTCCGGTCTCGTGACAAAAACGATTGATGTAACCTTGAATGAGAAGCGGCAGGTCTTCGCGGCGGGCCCGAAGCGGGGGCACGTCGATGGCAAACTGCGACAGAAGGTACGCCAGATCCACTCGAAAGCGATCCTCGCTGACACACTTCTCCAGCGGCTGAGAAACGCTCACCATGATCCGGGCATCGATCTTTGCCGGCATACCGGTGCCCGGCTGCTCAATTTCTCCGGTGCGCAGAAAACGAACGAAGCGGGCCTGGAGGTCCAGAGTCATATTCTCCGGCTCTTCGATAAAGAGCGTACCGCCGGCAGCAAGTGCCAGCTTGCTCTCGCGACGGAGCGGCCCCTCGCGCCCCGGTACTTCGGCTCCAAAAAGATCGGCTTCGATCTGGCTCGGTTCCGCACCGCTACAGTTCACGGCAACGAAAGGTCCGTCCTTGCGAGGACTGGAGAGATGAAGGCTGCGGGCGAGGAGCTCGCGCCCGGATCCGGGCTCGCCACGAAAGAGCACGTGCAGGCTCGGGTCGGCAATCGATCGCAAGCGCACCATTACCACCCGCATCACCTCCGACTCTCCGAAGACGAGCCCTGGCGCTAGAACGATGTCCCGTCGAGTACCGGTACCGGGCAGAATCGGCTCGTAGCGCCCGACGTGATGTACGAGACCCTGAATCAGCAGATCGCTCAAGGCCTGGAAGGCGGGAAGCACGGACCAGGGGCCGGGCCGGAACCGGGGTAACGCACAGACAACGCGATAAGAGCGGTCCATCGCCGTGAGTGAGGTAAAAAAGACGGTGCATGCCTCGCTCTCCAGCCGACCCCTGAAGAGGTGCGACTTGGCCGGCTCTCGCTCTCGCTCGTAAACCGCTTGCGAGAGAAGGTCCCCAGCCGAAGTGAGCCAAGCCGCGTCGGTCGTCGAAACGAACTTGATTCCCGGGTTCCTTTCCTCGCCACCCTGACAGAGAAAGAGAACTCCTCCCCCGCAGTCGTCGAGGACCGCCTTGATCAGCGACTCGAGGGTTACCCGGCTCTCGGTGTCGGTCAGAACCCACTGACTGATCGCCGCCAGATGCTCGGTCATCAGCTCGGGGGTGATGACCGACTCTAGAGTGCTCGAGCCGCTCTCCGCCGAATCACCCTTCTCCGCTTCCGGAGCAGGGCTTACGTCTTCGACCAGAAGGGTGATCCCGCCGACTCGAACCTCGTCGAGAGCCTCGAGCTCCGCCTCTTTCACTCGCTCCCCGTTCACGAGGATGCCCCGCCGCGTGCCCAGGTCCTCGATATGGAGGCCTTGCCCCTCTCGGCGGATGCGAGCGTGGCGCCGCCCCACTCCGGTGAAGGGGAGATATATATCGCAGTCCGGCTGGCTGCCGACCACGATATCGCTGGCAACGATCGGGAAACGCTGTACCCCACTTTTGGCGTAGACGATAAGTCGGTACATTAGGCGAATCCTACCGCAGCAATCAAAAAGAGGTTGGGCTAGCTAAGAGCCGGCGCATCGGCGCTCGGGATAGACCTCCTCGGCGGCCAACCCGTGGCGGTCAGCGGACCTGGTCCCGGTCGCGTGGGCCAGAGAATTCTAGTGTCCTGTATCAGTGGTTCGTTGCATAAATCGCGCAGTCATTTTGGGTGCTGCCAAGGCGCTACGACGAAGGTATATTGGGCAATATTGCGAGGAGAGCGGGGACGCCCAGCCAACGACGGCAGCGCGCAAAAGGGCCAGCGAGTTGTGTGACGAACTACTGATACAGGACACTGGCTATCGATTACCGTGGCTGTTATCTTTTGCGGCCATGAACGACCTCTTCTTGCGGGTGTGCCGGGGCGAGGCTGTGGAGCGCCCCCCAGTCTGGCTGATGCGGCAAGCAGGGCGCTACCTACCCGAGTATCGGGCGATCCGCTCAGGAGTGAGTTTTCTCGAGCTCTGTAAGAGCTCCGAGCTTGCGGCCAAGGTCAGCCTCCAGCCGATCGACATCCTCGGAGTCGATGCCGCCATCGTCTTCGCTGACATTCTCATCGTCCCTGATGCGATGGGAGTCGAGCTGCGCTTCGAAAAGGGAGATGGCCCTTCTTTTCCTACTCCCATCCGCAACCGAGACGACATTGCGCGCCTTCGCCACCCCGACGTGGAAGCTACTCTCGGCTATGTCTTCTCCACTCTGCGCGTGCTCCGCGCCGAGCTCGACGGCCGCGTACCCTTGATCGGCTTCGCCGGAAGTCCCTGGACTCTCGCAGCCTATGTGGTGGAGGGGGGAGTCTCTACGGCATTCCCACGCCTGTTGGCCTGGAGCTACGAGGACCCCTCCGCGGTTGTGACCCTGTTGGAACGCTTGGCGGACACTACGATCGACTATCTGCGTGGCCAGGTGGAAGCGGGGGCGCAGGCCCTGCAGATCTTCGATACCTGGGGCGGGTTGCTCAGCGCAGAGCGCTGGCGCAGCCTCGCTCTGCCGTCGATGCAACGCATCTTGGAGTCGATCCCTGCGGGAGTACCGAGGATCCTCTACCTGCGCAACGGTGGACACCTGCTCGAAGTCCTGGCGGACCTACCTGTCGAGGTGTTGTCGGTCGACTGGCGGGTGCCCCTCGATGAAGTGCGTCGCAGCTGTAGCTCCGTGCCCGTGCTCCAGGGCAACCTGGATCCCTGTACCCTCCTTGCCCCGATCGAAGTGATCGAGAGAGAGACTGCTCGCGTTCTCGAGCAGGGCAGCGGCGGCGGGCACATCGTCAACCTCGGGCACGGCATCCTGCCGCAGACCCCGGTCGAGCACGCAAAGGCGTTCGTGCGCTTCGCTCAAGGAGGGGGCTCTAGGCTCGTAGCGAAGCCAGCAGACGCCGCACTTCCAAATCACTAAGCTCTCGGAAGGTCCCAGGCTTGAGGCGAGGATCGCGCAGCGGGCCGATCGCGGATCTGCGAAGCTTCATCACCGGGTGACCCACCCGCTGAAACATCTCGCGGATCTGACGGGTTCTCCCCTCTCCTAGCCGTACCGTCAACCAGGTGTTCCCAGCCTCGCCTTCGGCTGCGACCTTCCCGCGCGCCCGAATCTCACAGGGAGCAGTTCTGCGGCCGGCGAGCACAATACCGGCTCTGAGGCGGTCGAGGCTCGCTCGCTCCGGGCGGCCCCTGACCTTTACTTCATAGAGCTTGGTGCAGCCGTGCCTCGGGTGGGCCAAACGCTGCCCGAAGTCGCCGTCATTGGTGAGCAGCAGCAACCCCTCGGTATCGAAGTCGAGCCTTCCTACCGGGAACAACCCACGTTTCATCTTCGCCGGAACGAGATCCATGACGGTGCGCCGCCCGTCCGGATCGCTCACGGTTGTCAGCAAGCCTCTCGGCTTGTTGAGGAGCAGATAGACCTTCTTTTGCGGAGCACGGAGGCGTTTCCCGTCAACCTTCACCGAGTCGGTATCGAGAGCAGCCTTGGTGCCGAGAGTGGCAATACTGCCGTTCACGGTCACTCGGCCCTCCCGAATGAGCTCCTCGGCCCCGCGGCGCGACGCGATGCCACAGCGCGCCAGTATCTTTTGCAGCCGGATCTGCTCCGGTTCCCTCTCGCCCTTGCTCGCGCGTGGCACCGGTCTACTCCTCTTCTTCGGAGGCGGACGGCTCCTGCTCGTCTTCCTGCTTCTGCCAGAGCAGAAGGGTACCGCTGGTTCCATCCCTATCGGCCTCGCCTGAGGTGCCGACCTCCAGTTGCCCGGCGAGTAGCTCGTCGATCTCCTCGAGCGGAGGAAGGTCCTTCAGTCGGTTGAGACCGAATCGAAGGAGGAAGCCTTTCGAGGTGCAATAGAGGAAGGGCTTCCCCACGACTTCCTTGCGGCCGGCAATACGGATCAACCGGTGCTCGAGGAGTGTCTTGAGCACACCAGAGGAGTTGACACCTCGAAGCTCCTGGATCTCGGGAGCCGTCACCGGCTGGCGATAGGCGATGATCGCTAGGGTTTCGAGAGACGCCATCGAGAGTTTGGTCCGACTGCTGACCTGGAAGTAGTTTCGAAGGTAGCCGTGGAACTGGGGACGGGTCACCAGTCGCGCACCCCCGCCGGCCATGTCCACCATGACCCCTCTCGCCGAGTCTCCGCGGTAGCGTGCAAGAACCCCTTCGAGCGCCTCCAGTACCTCGGCCTTCTCTTCGCCCGGGAAAAGCCCACACAGCTTCTCTTGCGCAACCGGCTCTGTGGCAACGAACAAGATCGCCTCGATCGCACCTTCCATCTCGTTGTTCGCCGTCACCCCTGGATAGCCTCTAGATCTTCTTGTGCGAGCGTGTTCGTGGTGCGGTAGAGAAGAATGCTACCGCCATCGGTCTTATGAAGACGAAGGAGCTGGAGACGACTGAGCTCCAGTATCGCCAGAAAGGCCGCAACGGCCTCGGCGCGGCAGGACAGAGCGAGCAGATCGTCGACAAGGTCGAGTGGCCGACCCTGCTGCGCACTTCCCAGCAAGCGCTCGAACTGAGCGCGGACAGGAAAACTCTCGCCGGCGTAGTGAAGAGGCGATGGGTGCTCGCGAGTGTATCGATCCAAGGAGGTACGAAAAGCCAGGAGCACGTCGTAGAGGGATACCTCCTCGAGCTCGATCGCCTCCGCCTCGCCTTCTTCGCCAATCTCGGTGAAGTCCCGACGGCTCGAGGGCCGCGCCCACATTCCACTGCGAACGCTATCGGTCTCGGCGAGGGTAGCGGCCGCCGCCTTCATCTGCTCGTACTCGAGAAGCCGCCTCATCAGCTCCTCTCGGGGATCCTCCTCGTCCTCCTGGGCGCCGACAGGCCGAGGAAGCAAGAGGCGCGACTTGATCTGGATCAGCAAGGCGGCCTCGTAGATGTACTCACCGGCGATATCCAGATCGAGCTCCTCCATCAGGCTCAGATACTCGTGGAACTGATCGCAAACCAGAGCCACCGGGATGTCGGTGATAGCGACCTCGTTGACCTTCACCAGCTCCAGCAGCAGATCGAGCGGTCCCTCGAACTCGGGGAGAGTCACCCTCCACGAGGCCGGCAGTTTGGAGCTACGAGTCGCGTCGGAAGAATCGAGGTTCACGACAGACTCCCAATGATCAGACGCGGGCGTTGATCTCTTGCATCAGACGCTCGTTGGCGATCAGAACCTTAGCTTCGATGATGAGAGTCCGTACCTGGATGCCCAGCGTCAGGAAGAAGAGAAGCTCGTGAATCCAGCCGGGGGCAGCGCTGGCAAGAAAGGCTCCGCCCATTACAAAGGTGGCGATGACGACTCCCATCGCGAGCATGAGCCAGGGGTACGAGCGGCTCTTGAACTCCTTGGTCCTCTCTACCAGCTCTTGCTCTAGACCATATTCCTCGACAGCGTTCTTGATCGCCTTGCCGGTACCGATGAGGTAGAACATCACCCAACTATGGGCAAAGAGAAAAAGAAGGCTAGCTACGAGCCCAACCAGCACGTGTGGCGAGAGGCTGCTCGCCTGACGGTCCATGAGGTAACCCATGACTGCACAGCCGATAAACCCGGCGGTCGCCAACCAACCTAGGACCAAGAGCGCTCTTCCCATCATCTGTCGAGAAATCTCCCCGGTGGCTTCTGCTGAGCTTGTGATCTGGCCACCGTCGACGTGAGTCTACCCTCCCGTCAGCCGCTGCGCATCCCGCTCTTCGATACGCTCTTCCAATGCCTCGCGGAAGCGCGACCAGCTCGCGTCGATCGGTGATCTCGCCATCGCTCGCGCGTCTTCTCGAGCTCGCTCCAGCCACTCTAGGTCGCGGCCGAGATCGGCACAGCGCAGGCGCGGCAGGCCGGATTGGCGCCAACCCTCGAGATCCCCTGAGCCCCGTTGAGCGAGATCGGCCTCGGCGATCTCGAACCCGTCCAGGGTCGACTCAAAGATCTCGAGCCGTCGTCGAGCGTCGGCGCTCAGTGTTCCGTGGAGGGCGACACAGAAGGCCGGTTCGCGCCCCCGTCCGACCCGCCCCCGCAACTGGTGCAACTGAGCCATGCCGAATCTCTCGGCGCTCTCGATAATCATGAAGCGGGCGTCGGGAACGTCGACCCCGACCTCGATTACGGTCGTCGCCAGTAGCACCTGTACCTCTCCCTTGACGAATCGGGCCATCCTCTCTTCGCGCAGCTCGCGGTCGAGACGGCCATGCACCAGCGCCACGCTGCAGTCGCTCAGCCACTTCCTCACCTCGCGCCCCTCTCGCTCGAGGGCGGCAACCTCCAACTGCTCGTTGGCCTCGATGAAGGGAAGTACGACAAAGGCCTGCCCGCCGTCCTGCAGCGTTCGAGCCAGCGACTCGTACACCTTCTTCCTCCGAGCCCGGGGCAGGACCGCGGTCTGAAGCTCACCCCGCCCGGGTGGCATTTCGTCGATCACCGAGCAGTCGAGATCGCCAAAGACAGTAAGGGCGAGGGAGCGCGGAATCGGGGTCGCCGTCATGACCAGGAGATCAGGAAGGGTTCCTTTTGCCAACAGCCGCTGGCGCTGGGTGACGCCAAAACGGTGCTGCTCGTCGATAATCACGAGCCCGAGGCGCCGAAAAGTCAGTGAATCTTGGAAGAGAGCGTGAGTACCCACCGCAACATCCACCTCTCCTGCGGCCAGAGCCTCGAGGGCGTGACGATTCGCGGCGCTGAAGAGCTCCACTCGACACCTATCTCCGAGCAGGCCCTGGAGGCTCCTGAACTGCTGCTCGGCAAGGATCTCGGTTGGCGCCATCAGCGCTCCCTGGAGGCCATTCTCGACAGCCGCGACCAGAGCCAGCGCAGCAACGATGGTCTTGCCGCAGCCGACGTCTCCCTGCAACAGGCGCTGCATCGGCGCGGGCTTGCCCAGATCGCGAAGGATCTCCTCCAACACTCGCTCTTGAGCGCTGGTAAGAGCGAAAGGAGGTACCTGCGCGAGAATCTTCCTCAAGCCGCCCCCGAGATCGTATCGGTGAGGCTTTTCTGCCGGCAGATGCCGTGAGCGCGCCAGCTCGATCCGACCGCGAATTTCGAGCAGCTCGCCGTAGGCGAGCCGGAGATGGAACGGACTCGTGCCCGCCTGCAGAGTGTCGAAGTCGACAGTCTCTCCGGGCCGGTGGAGCCCGTAGAGAGAGGCAGCCAGCGTCGGTAGGCCGTAGCTTTCGAGCAGTTGCGGGGGAAGTGCGTCCTCGAACACCGCCTCGAGATCCAAGTCGTCGAGAAGCCCTCCGACCAGCGAGCGGAGCCGGCGCGAGCTCAAGCCTGGCAGCGATGGATAGACTGGAACTATCTCTTTCGTCGCGACCGCCATCGGCTCCCAGCTGGGGTTTAGCATCTCGAGATCACCGCTTTTGGTACGACGGACCTCGCCGTAGAGCAGAACCTCGGCTTTCTCCTGGATCTGCTGCAGGAGATAGGGCTGGTTGAACCAGACAACTGCCAGGCGTCCCTGATCATCGGCAAGCTGGCCGCGAATGATCCGCAGGCCTCGGCGTCGAGTGAACACTCTGCGCAGGCCCTCGAGGCGGCCTACCACCGCGAAACGGCCGGTATCCTGCAGCGCCTCGGGAGAGACTATCTGCCGCCGATCCTCGTAGGCCGAGGGCAAATGGAGGAGTAGGTCCTGGACGCGGTGGTAACCAGCCTCGGCAAGAGCCGCGAGACGCTTCGGTCCGATTCCCGGGAGAGAGGCGACAGACGCGCTGCCGGGCTGATCCACTAATTGCCTGGGTGAAAGATCAATCGCACGAGGCCGAAGCCGAGCAGGTCTCCCTCCTGCAGGGCGACAGGTACTCCTGTCTCGAGCCGAGTGTCGTTGACGAAAGTGCCGTTCGACGTCCCGATCTCCTCGCGAAGAAAGAACTTCCGTCCCCGGTGGTAGATCTTGGCGTGGGCGCGGCTGGTGGTTCGCTGCGTATCCACTTCGGTGAGATCGATATCGGGATCGATGCCGGTGACCGGATCCTTGCGACCCACCGTCGTCTCGCTCCCGGCCGACAGATAGAACTCCGTCGCCCCGTCCTGTGATAGAAGGCGCGCGAGAGAGCTCGGCCCAGCCGCCCTGCCGACTCTAGGAGCGGACCCACTGCCGATTCGAGGCCTCGGAGCCTCACGGGCAATCCGATCCATCTCGGTTTCCAAGAGGCGCACCCGAGTCGACATCTTGCGCATCATTCGAACCGGGATCTCCGGGTTGTCCTTCAGCATCTGATCGAAAGTCGAGGAGCTCACACTCAGCACGCTCGTCTTGTCGATGGCTCGAATCGTAGCGATCCGCGGTAGCCCCTCGAGGATCGCCATCTCCCCGAAAAAGTCGCCCTTTTCGAGCACGGCCAAGCGAGATTCATCGCCGCCTATTTGCTTGATGACTTCGACGCGGCCGGTCTGAATAATGAACATCTCGTCGCCAGGATCGCCTTCGGCGAAGATCACTTCGCCTTTGTCGAACTCGGCCAGCGAAGCGGGCTCCCCCTTCTTGGCAGTCGTTCTGAATACGGTCTTTCCCATCTTTCACCGCTCCCGATACTTCACTCGTCCCCCAGAACGAGGAGCTCGCCAGCACCGGGGACGAGCCGGACTCGAGCCCCCAGTGGCAGAGTGAGATTGGGCGCTCCGTGACCGCTTTGGATACCCCAAGCGAGCGCAGCTGGACGCGACTCTCCAGGCAAGCGTAGCCGAGCCCGGGTCAGGCCTGCCCCACCCGTTGAGTCAACCGCCTCTAAGTGCCCAAATACCATGGCTTTGACGCCATCGAGCGTACCTGAGAGGTGGAGGTGGGTCAACATTCGGTCAAGCCGGTAGAACGGCTCGTTCACGTCCTCTAGAAAGAGGATAGAGCCACTGAGGTCTGGACAGTACGGAGTACCGAGAACACTGGTGAGCAACGACAGGCAACCGCCGCGTAGGATCCCTTCGACGACCTCGCCCTGCTCCGCGATGTTACAGGCAAGCCTGCGCTCGATTCGCCCCTCGAGCGCAGAGAGCAAGGAGCTTCGCTCGACTGGAGCCAGCGGCCGTGCCAAATCGGTGGCGACCATGGGGCCATGAAAACAAATGAGGTCGAGACGGCGGACTACCTCGTTGAGGAGAGGTGTCAGGTCCGAATATCCGACATAGGCCTTGGGGTGGGCAGCCATAAGTTCCCAGTCGAGATCCGGCAACGAGCGGAGCAGACCATGTCCCCCACGGGCGAAGAGAATGGCTTTGACCTCGGCAGCCGCCACCAACTCGTGGAAACCCGCCAGCTGCTCGCCGGAGTCACCGATGGAGCCGCTCTCTACCAGGCGCAGATTGCTTGCGAGACGAGTCTCGAAGCCGATCTCACGAAGCTGAGCGAGGCCGCACGCCAGTGCCGCCGGGTCGGGAGGACTGGAAAGGGCGGCCACCCCCACCACGTCTCCCACTCCAACAGAGGGAGGTCTAGACGCCATCTTTCACCTGGGAATCAAAAGAGGCCGGAGAGTGCCGTAAGCCGAATCCTGTACTCCTGCAGGTGGCAGGGGACGATCATTCATCTGGGAGCCCCATTGCCAGGGCCCTCGAGCGACCTACCCGGAAGCGTTGCTGCGAACAGCGCATGGACGAGCAGCCCACATTCCGCCTCCCTATTTGGTCTTGCTCCGCATGGGGTTTGCCGTGCCGCACACCGTTGCCGGCGGCGCGGTGCGCTCTTACCGCACCGTTTCACCCTTACCTCCCATCCGGTTAGGAAAGAGAGGCGGTCTATTCTCTGTTGCACTTTCCGTCGCGTCACCGCGCCTCGCCGTTAGCGAGCATGCTGCTCATTGGAGTTCGGACTTTCCTCCTCTCCGAAGAGAAGCGATCGTCTGGACCTCTCCGGCCCCGGCCTAGTCTACTTCAGCGGCCGCGCCGAAACAGCTTGGTGAAGGTCGGAAACATGCCTTCCGGCTCTTCCTCGGCACTTTCTTCGCCCCGCCTGGGTTTCTTCGCCGCCCTGGCCGAGGCTTTCGCCCTTGCCTGCTTCTCCTGCTTCTTTCTCTTCTTCCCCTTAGGATCCTCTAGATCTGCGAGGGCCTCCTGGGCGTCCTCGAGGTCCGGCCGCAACTCCAGAGCAGCTCGATACTGCACCATCGCCTGTCTTTCATCGCCACTTTCCTCCAACACCTGACCGAAGGACAGACGCAGTTTGGCGTCCTCGGGCCGGAGTCGGACCGCCTCCCGGAAGCTTTCGACCGCTCCGCGCTTCCACTCCGGATTTCTACGCTGCACTTCGCCAAGCAATTTGTAGTACTCGGCCTGGGAATCGAGTATCACCGCCTGCTGCATGAGGTCCAGGACGCCTTGGAAGTCCTCCTGCATGTAGAGGAATTTTGCCCGAGAGTACATCTCTCTCGCGACGCCACTCTTCTCTTCTTGGCGCTCCTCGCTCAGAGCTTGCCGGACTTCGGGTCCGAGCTCATGATCGTATTGGCGCCGACGGTCAGGATGGCTGAGCTGGAGGTAGGCCTCGGTGACTTTGTCAAAGATGAGATCGAGGGCCGCCTCCCGCCCCTCGAGAGAGAGCTTGCTGCCGTTGTCCGGATGGGCGAGACAGGCCGCGTTCACGAAGCTTCGGTGAATCGCCGGCTCGTCGGAGTGCCTATCTAGACCGAGGATCTCATAGCTGTTCCAGCCCCCGACATTCCGTAGCATGTCGGCAAGCCAGGTGCGATGCTGCTCCGGCGAGAGAGTCGGCGGACGACTTTCCAGCTCGAGCCGGATTCTTGACAGGAAAAGCTCACGGGAGTGGGTGCTGATCCCTCGCGCCTTCTCCACACCCTTCTCAGAAACGGGCTCCAGCAAGCCCACCGTTCTCAGGCGCACCAGGCCTTCGAGAAAAGCCGCCTCTTCTTCGCCGTCGGGCACCACCTCACCGAGTGTTCTGGGCTGAAGGAACTTGCTCAGAAGGGCTTCGAGACCCTCTCCTATGTCAGGGAGCGCCGAAGCCCCCAGGCGACTGCCAAATGCCACCTTCAACGAAGTAGCCGGGCCCCTGAGAACCTTCCACAACGCCAGGACATCCTTGCCCAAAACACTCGCTTCCATCAAGAGAACGGCGGCCGCGACCTCTTCGCCGACCTCCTCGACCACCGGTCCATCCAGCGGCAGGAAGTGGACATCTTTCGCCGGCGACTCGGCCAGGTGGCGAATGAGCTCCTCCATAGTGGGAGCCCCCTCCCCGGCTTCAAAGAAGATGCCTCCCTCCGAGAGGCGAAGGCGCTGGCAGGTCTCACCGGTCCGGATCTCGAGAATCCCTGAGCGAGACTCTTCCACCAGCGCGGCGACGAGTTGCACGGCTGACTCCGCCCCACGGCGCTTCGATCTCTGAGTCGCTTCGCCACCGTCGCTCATGTCGATATTCTACCGGAGCCTCCACTCTCGCTTCCCGCCGCTTCAGCTTCGAGCTGACTCCAAACGCTTTGGCCGATGCGAGGACCCAAGACGCCCTGGATCTCCTCGAGGCTCGCCCGCTTGAGTCCGGCGAAGCTGCCAAAGTGGCGAACAAGAAGCTGCCTACGCCTTTGCCCCACCCCTTGTAGATCGTCGAAGCGCGTCCGCAACATGCGAGCCGAGCGGCGGCGGCGGTGACGGGAAAGAGCGAAACGGTGGGCCTCGTCGCGGATCTGTTGCAGCAAGCGCAGTCCCGAGTCACGACGCGGTAGTCGCAATGGTTCGGGAAGATCGGGGAGATAGATCTCCTCCTCCCTCTTGGCCAGACCCGCCACCGGTGTCTCCTCGACACCGAGCACAGCCAGGGCTTGTAGCGCCGCGTTGAGCTGCCCCCGGCCCCCGTCGATCAAAATGAGGTCCGGCATCGTTCCGACCTCCTCCAAGCGCCTACGATAGGCCCGCCCTACCGCTTGCCGCATGGATTCGAAGTCGTCGGGTCGATCGAGATCTCGGATGTTGAAGCTGCGATAGTCCTTCTTTCGCATCTTTCCCCCCTCCCACACGACTAGGGACGCGACCGTCTCGCCGCCCTGAAGGGTCGAGATGTCGAAGCCCTCTATCCGAGAGGGAAGCTCTTCCAAGCGTAGATGCTCGCGCAGGCTCTCGCTGGCGGCCAGATGAGGCGCCGCACCGCGAAAACGCCGGTGATAGGACATCTTCGCGTTTCGCATCGCCAGTTCTACGCGATCAGCTTTGGTGCCGCGGGCCGGGAGTCGTAGGTAGACCTTCTCTCCCTTGCGCTCCGAGAGCCAGCCGAGAAGGGGCTCCTCCCCTTCGATCGGCACCGGCAGATGAAGCTCCTTGGGAATGAATGTGGTGCGGTCGTAGATCTGCGGCAGGAGCTCCGAGAGCAGCCGCCGCTCGCCAAGCCCGGTCTCCCCCTCCCAGAAATACTCACGACGGTCGAGAACCTGTCCGCCACGCATGATGAAACAGGTCACGGCGGCGTTCTCACCGGCGATGAAGACGCCGTAGATATCCACATCCTCCCCCCGTTGCGAGGAGAGCTTGCGCCGCTCACTAATCGATTCGATCTCAAAGACAGCGTCTCTGAGCTCCGCCGCTCGCTCGTACTCGAGTCGACTGGAGGCATCCATCATCCGGCCGCGCAGAGAGCGCAGCAGCTCTTGATTACGGCCGCCGAGGAAGAGGCGAGCTCTCTCAACGGCGTCCGAGTACTCTTCGGCACTCGTCAGGCCCGCAACGCAAGGCCCGAGACAGCGCTTCATGTCGTGATACAAGCAGGGACGAGGCAGCCTTCCGTCGATCTCGATCTGGCAGACGCGAACCCCGAATAGCTTCTGAACCAGCTTGATCGCTTTGCGAGCCAGCCCTGCCGGAAGGAAAGGTCCGTAGTACTCCGCGCCGTCATCGCGCACCCGCCGAGTGAAAGCGATACGTGGATAGCCCTCTTCGACGGTCAGCTTGAGATAGGGGTACGTCTTGTCGTCGCGCAGTCGAATGTTGAAGCGCGGCTGCCCCTTCTTTATCCAGTTGTTCTCGAGATAGAGAGCCTCCGCTTCGGAGTCGGTGACCACGAAATCGAGGCGCTCGGCCTCCGCCATCATCGCAGCCAGGCGGGGCTCGAGATCCGGCTTCAAATAGCTGGCGGCGCGCTTGCGAAGAGACTTTGCCTTCCCAACATAGAGCGGCGAGCCTTCCCGATCGCGAAAGATGTAGATCCCGGGCTGATCCGGCAGCTCTGTGACTCTTGCGCCAAGAGGGTGTTGATACGGCATGACTCAGGGAGCAAGAACCATCGCATCACGAAGAGTCTGAATCTGGTCGCGCAGCGCCGCTGCCTCTTCGAACTCGAGACGTTTGGCCGCAGCGCGCATCTCCTTCTCCAACGCTCGCACCTGCTCGGCGAGCGGCTTCGTCGAGGCCTCGGCGATAGCCGAGAGCCGTTCCATCCCGGTGTCGTGATAGTCGAGGTTGCTCATCTGAACCAGCGGATTGTGGATCTCTTTGATGACGGTCGCCGGTTCGATACCGTGTTGGCGATTGTATTCACCCTGTCGTTGGCGCCGTCGCTCTGTCTCCTCGAGAGTCTTGCGCATCGAGTTGGTCTCTCGATCGGCGTAGAGAATCACCCTCCCATTCACGTTGCGAGCGGCGCGCCCTGCGGTCTGGATCAGCGAAGTCTCGCTGCGCAGAAACCCTTCTTTGTCCGCGTCGAGGACCGCCACCAGCGAGACCTCGGGCAAGTCGAGCCCTTCGCGAAGCAGATTGATCCCGACCAGGATGTCGAAGTCACCGCGGCGCAGCGCCGCGGTGATCTGCACTCGCTCCAGCGTGTCGATGTCGCTGTGCAGGTATCGAGCCTTGAGCCCGAACTCACGAAGGTACTGGGTGAGCTCCTCGGCCATTCGCTTGGTGAGGGTGGTGATGAGGACTCGCTCCTTCTCGGCGACTACCTTTTGGACTTCCTCGAGCAAATCGTCGACCTGACGCTGCGCAGGTCGTACTTCGATCCGCGGATCCAATAAACCGGTTGGACGAATCACCTGCTCGACAACGACACCGCCACTGCGCTCCAGCTCCCAAGCAGACGGCGTAGCCGAGACGTAGATTCTTTGCCCGATCCGCTCATCGAACTCCTCGAAAGTGAGGGGGCGGTTATCCAAAGCGCTCGGAAGGCGGAAGCCGTAGTCGACGAGAGTCTGTTTGCGAGAGCGATCGCCAGCGTACATACCGCGGACCTGCGGAACCGTCTGGTGACTTTCATCGATGATGAGCAAGAAGTCCTCGGACAGATAGTCGAGCAGGGTTGGCGGCGGCTCACCAGCCCTTCGGCCAGTCAGATGCCGAGAGTAGTTCTCGATCCCCTGGCAATAGCCCAACTCCTTCATCATCTCCAGATCAAAGCGAGTACGCTGTTCCAGACGCTGCGCCTCGAGCAGCTTCCCCTCACGCTCGAGCTCGCTCAAGCATGACTCCAGCTCGTCGCGGATCGCCGCGATGGCCTGCTTGAGCGTATCTTTAGGCGTGACGTAGTGACTCTGCGGATAGACCGGGACCTGGTCGAGATCTTCGAGCCGCTTTCCAGTCAGAGTGTCGAAGCGTTGCAGAGCCTCGATCTCGTCGCCAAAGTACTCGACTCGGATTCCTCGCTCGTCGTAGGAGGGAAGAATCTCGAGAATGTCACCGCGGAGACGAAACGACCCGGGAGAGAGATCCATGTGGGTGCGCTTGTACTGCATCTCGGCAAGCCGCCGCAGAGCGGCATCGAGGCCATCTTCCTCTCCCCTGCGAAAGTAGTGCAGCATGCCGGAGAAGGAATCGGGGGAGCCCAGTCCGTAAATGCATGAAACCGACGAGACGACGACAACGTCCCTCCTTTCACAGAGAGAGGTGGTCGTTCTCAGACGGAGGCGCTCGAGATCTTCGTTGACTGAGGTCTCTTTCTCGACATAGGTATCGCTCTGCGGAACGTACGCCTCCGGCTGGTAATAGTCGTAATAGGAGACGAAGTACTCGACAGCGTTGTTGGGGAAGAACGCCTTGAACTCTTGATAGAGCTGAGCCGCCAGAGTTTTGTTGTGAGAGAGGACCAGGGCCGGGCGCTGAAGAGCCTCGATGACCTTCGCTACGGTAAAGGTCTTGCCGGAACCAGTGACCCCGAGCAGCACCTGCTCCGAGTCTCCCGCGCGCAGCCGCGCCGCGAGATCACGAATGGCCCTCGGCTGATCGCCCTGCGGAGAGAAGTTCGAAACAAGATCGAAACGCTGCACACTCAGGCCTCTTCGATTAGAGGCACACCCCACAACGCGGGTCCGCCCGGAGCCCACAGCTCGGCGACAGGGCCGGTCTCGCCCAAGCCCTCCAGCGCTGCTGTCAGATCCTGAAGATGCTCTCGTCGCACCTCTTGACGCTGGGCCTTCCTCAGACACTCGACGATCATCGACAGGGTAGCCTCGAATTCGACCGCGTCTACCGTCTTTCTCTTCACCGCCTGCCGCGCCGACGAGAAGGCGTCCTGGAGACGGCGCCTCTCTGCCTCGCCCCAATCCTCGGGCGCGTTCTCCACCAGAGCCTGCTCTGAAACCAACAGCATCCAACGCAGAACTCGGCCGGGCCGAGCCATCAAGACGAGTAGGAGCAGCCCACAGAGAAGTGCCAAGGTGAGGCAGCCAACCCCGCAGCCATAGAGAGCTCGCTTGTCAACATCCGCGGGATTACCTCCCACGCCATCGGGCTGAAAGGGAGCTCCGGGCTCGATCGCTTCGCTCTCGGTGGACGGATCAGTCATCGCAGGTGGACCGTAACACCAGCCGGCCCGGAGCGCTTGACGATGGCTCAGACTCCCGCTTCCGCCTGCGGTGCCGGCCCGTATAATACTCTCGCGAGGACTGCGTGAAGAAGAGCCAGGCAAAAGCTCAGAGCCCCAGATCTACAGCGCACATCGTGCGCCGACGGCTCCTCCAGTTTCTGGGTATCTTCGTTCTCGGTGTTACCACCGGAGTCGGTGTCGCAGCCGTCATCAAGATCCCTTCAGTCGACGCAATCGGCGACTTCTCTCCTGGGCTGATCACCGAAGTGCAAGACGCCCACGGCGTGCCCTTCCGCACTTATGCGATCGAGCGCCGAATGCTTCTCGAAGAGGGTGAGATCTCGCCGGTCCTGCGCCAGGCCTTGCTCGCGGCAGAGGACAAGAATTTCTACGAGCATGGAGGGCTGGACCTGGCGGCGACGGTCCGCTCCGCGATCATCAACCTTCGCAGGGGAAGACGGGCTACCGGTGCCTCGACGATCACCATGCAGCTCGCGCGGACCTACTTCAACCTCTCGCGCGAAAAGAAGTGGCAGCGAAAAGTTCAAGAGACGCTGATCTCGGTCGAGTTGGAAAAGCGTCTTTCCAAGGAACAGATCCTTACCCTCTACTGCAACATCATCAACCTCGGCGAAGGTCGCTACGGGATGAAGGCGGCGGCGGATTACTACTTCGGCAAGTCCGTCGCCGATCTGACCCTTAGCGAGGCGACCTCCTTGACGGCAATCATTCCGAGACCGAGCGAGCGGAGCCCCTATCGCCGGCCTGATGTCGTGATCCGGGAGCGCAACGTCATTCTGGGTCGGATGCTGCAAGAGAAAATGATCTCGAAGGAGGACTACGACACAGCTACCTCCGCACCGCTCGACCTCATCACCCGTAAGCGCACTCCCGAGCCCGGCCGCTATTTCGCAGAGGACGTTCGCCGCTATATGGAGACCAACCACGGAGTCGACAGTCTCTACCAGCGCGGCCTGCGCATCCACACCACGCTCGACCTCCCAATGCAGCGGGCCGCCGAGCGCGCGGTGCGAAACGGGCTCTCGCGGCTGGATCGGCGCAAAGGCTGGCGTCGAGCGACCCGGCGCCTCGATGAGGGCGAAGTCGCGGAGACGGTCGAGCTGGCTTCGTGGCCGGAACAGCTGCAACTCGAGGACTGGTACGAGGGCGTGGTGCTGGAGGTCGATCGCGAGGTGGCTCGCATTCGAATCGGCAATGGCACCTTTGTTCTGGACCTCGAAGGCGCGGACTGGACCGGAACGAAGGATCTCAGGCGGCTCTTCGAGGCGGGAGAGATCGCCTGGTTCGAGTTGCTCGAGCTAGAGGAGTCGCAGGCCGAGGCCGACCAAGAGATCACCGTCTCGGGAAGGCTGGCACTGCGCCAGGAGCCGCAGATCGAGGCGGCTCTACTGATGATCGAGTCGAGCTCTGGTGCGGTCCGGGCCATGGTCGGGGGCTGGGACTACGGGCGCAGTCAGTTCAATCGCGCCACGCAGGCAAGGCGACAAGTCGGATCCGCCTTCAAGCCCTTTGTCTTCGGCGCAGCCCTCGAAGCGGGTTATACGCCGGCGGATACCATCTTCGATGCTCCGGTTGTCTTTCCCGGCGCGGACCTGCTGATGAACTACAGCCCGCGCAATTACAAAAGGGAGTATCTCGGAATAATCACTCTGAGGCGGGCGCTGGAAAAATCGATCAACCTATCCACCACAAAGCTCCTCGACATGGTCGGGGCCGAGCGGGTCATCGACTTCGCGAATCGTTGCGGAATCGAGGCCGATCTGCCTCCCTACCCCAGTCTCGCACTCGGCGCCGCCGACCTGACTCCCCTCGAGCTCGCATCGGCCTACGCCACGCTCGGCAACCAGGGGGTTCGGGTCGAGCCTTATCTGATCGAGCGCATCACCACTCGGGACGGTCGCCTCATAGAGGAACATATACCGCGCGCAGTCGAGGTCATAGAACCGGAGGTAGCGTACGTCCTCACCCATATGCTGCAGGGGGTGTTCCGTCGAGGAACCGCGGTGAGCGCCGCCGACCTGCCAATCGCGGTCGCCGGTAAGACGGGGACGACCGACTCCTATACCGATGCGTGGTTCGCGGGCTTTACACCCCGCTATTCGCTGCTGGTTTGGGTGGGCTATGACCAGGTACGCTATCTCGGCCCGGGGATGACCGGCGCCGCAGCAGCTCTTCCGATCTGGCGATCCGTTATCGATCAGGGCCTGAGCGATGGCTGGCTTCAGGCCGACGAGAAGTTCCTACGCCCCCCGGGAGTCTCCACCCGCCGAGTCGAATACAACACCGGCCTACTTGCCACCCATGAAGCGTCGCGAACCCTCGACGAGAGCTTCATCGCCGGCACCGAGCCCGTCCAGACCTACGATCCGAGCTGGAACAGGGTTATCGGCCTCCCCTGGTTCCAGCAGCGCCCCTTCTACGGGTTGCCGAAAGAGGGTGAACGAATGCCGGAGGACATCGACGACTGGAGTCTGGTCCTGGAGAGATGGGAGTCGAAGGACTAAAAGGAAGACGGCAACGACGAAGAAGGAAAGACAGAGCCTGCCGGCTAGTACATGCGGCCACGAGTACTCGTCACTTGCGAGCGATCACGGCGTAATCCTGGAACCCGAAGAGAGTCTCGTCGAGTCGATCTCGCAAAACATTGATCTCGTGCGCGAGAGCCTTCTCGCCCCCCTGGAGAGCCGCTACATCGAGCTCGGGTAGGCTCTCTTGGCAAGAGAAGGGGTGGAGGTCGCGTATCTCGACATCTTCGAAGCCCGCCATCTCAACACTCAACCGAAGCGCATCGGGGTGAATCGGCCTGCGATGAGTCGGGTCGCGCCAGAAGTGGCTGGCCGCCACCACCAGAGAGCGCGGATTCGGCGTTTCCAAGATCAACAAACCACCTGGCTCGAGGGCCCGCCAAGCGAGCCGAACGAGACGCGCTACATCTTGGCGAGGAAGGTGCTCGATGACGTGGAAGGAGAGCAGGGCATCGAAACTCCCCTCCGGCGCCGCCGCGAGGAAAGCAAGCAGTTCAGCCTCCTCCACCGCGAGCCCGAGCACCGCACAGGCGCGCACCATTTCTGCACTGGCGTCCACTCCTCGAGCCGCGACGCCGTGCTCGGCCAGGACCTGTAACGCCTCTCCGCGGCCACAGCCGAGGTCCACCACCCGCTTGCGTCCCGCCAGCAGATCGAGATAGATCGACAGCCGCTGTTGGATCTCCTCTGAGGTGCCGCGATAACGGTTCTCGAGCTCCGCATAGTCACGCTCCTCGACGGCGCGGGCAAGCCCTTCGACGGAGCTGGAACCCTCGGTCTCGCATCGAGCAACGGCAGCGCCGAGAAGCGCCGAAAGCTCGCCTGCCTGACGCCGGTAACGATCGAGCTTTTGGTCGACTCGACCGTAGAGTGCGTCGTCGTAACGCATCAGCTCCTGCAGCCCCTCCGAGAGAAAAGCTTCGAGCCGTGGGAGCTCGGTCTCGATCTTCTCGGTCCGCGCGGCTAGGGCGGTGCGGTCGTGGTCGAGGTGCCAAAGGTGTTCGAGAAGAATGAGGTTGAAAACCCGCTGTCGATCCCACAGATCCGCGGTCGCGGTTCGTAGAAAAGGGCGCAGGACGCGTTTGATGGCGACCGCGATCGAGCCGAGCACACCGCGATGCGTGCGCACAGGGAAGGCGTGATCGCCCTCCCACAGCCAGCGCCAGGCATCGAGATCTCGTGTCGGCTCCCCGAGAAAGTCTTCAATCGTCGGCAGCTCTGGCCGGCTCTCTTGGTCCTCAGGGGCTTTCACCGCATTACCGGCCTAGGGGCCCTCTCGCGGCGGACCGAAACGGTCGGCGACGGTCAAGACTCCGGAGCGACTGTAACCTTGACAACTGCCTCGACGTCACGATGAAAAGACACCTTCACCTCGTGCTCACCGAGCTTCTTGATCCCACCTTCGAGATCGATCCGTCGGCGATCGACCGAGAACCCGGCCTCTTCGAGGGCCTCGGCGACTTCGGTGGCGGTCACCGAGCCATACAAGGTCTCGCTCTCGCCGGCGCGTTTGGTGAGAGTAATGCTGGTCCCGTCCAGACTCGCGGCCTCGACGGCTGCCTCCTCTCTTTCCTTCAGCCCGCGCTCTTCGATGTTCTTGCGCTGGTGCTCGAACCAACTCGTGTTGGCGGGCGTCGCCTGTACTGCCAGCCCTTGAGGGATGAGGTAGTTCCTGGCGTAACCCGGCTTTGCCCGGATGACGTCGCCTTGCCCCCCAACATGTTGGAGGTCGCTGAGGAGTATGACTTTCATCATGATCTCAATCGATCTCGAACGGGAGCAAGGCCATATGTCGCGCCCGTTTGATCGCCTGTGCGAGCATTCGTTGATGCCGTGACGAGTTTCCCGAGATCCTTCGCGGCAGGATCTTGGCTCGCTCCGGAATGAACTGTCTGAGCAAGTTCACATCCTTGTAGTCGATGTACTCGATTCCGTCAGCGGTAAACTTACAGACCTTCCTCCGCCGAAAGAAGGTCTTTTTTCCTCTCGCCATCGTCGTTTCCTCCAGCCTTCCCTCTACGCCCCGGCCGGGGCTTCGCGGACTTTCTTCTTGCCCTTCCGGGCCGCACGCTTGAGATCTTCGTCCGTGCGGACGGTAAGAAAGCGCAGAATTTTTTCGTTCTGACGCAGTCGTTGCTCAACTTCTGGAAATGGGTTCACTCCGTCGGCCTCGACATAGAGCAGAACATACTTGCCTTCGGTGAGCTTTTTGATCGGATAGGCCAGCTTGCGCTTACCCCAGCTCTCTTCCTTCGTGATCACGGCGCCGGCCGACGTGATCATCGTCTTGTAGTCCTCGGTGAGGCCCACCACCTCCTCGTCACTGAGACGAGGATCGGCAATGAACATCAGTTCATAGCTTCTGTTCACCTTAATTCTCCGTACGAAACCGTTGACGCCTTCAGTGGGCGACAAAACCCGCAGATTCTACGCGTTTTCTCACAAAACACAATGTCGACGTTTGTTCTCGATACCGAGCAGGCCGTCCCCGTATCGGCCAGCCGAGTCGTTTTAGCCCTAGAGTAGGGGTGCGATCACCAGTGCTACCACCGACATGAGCTTGATCAAGATGTTGATGCTCGGCCCGGCGGTGTCCTTGAAAGGATCGCCGACGGTGTCGCCAACGACGGCCGCCTTGTGAGCATCAGAGCCCTTGCCGCCGTATTCTCCGCTCTCAATGTACTTCTTGGCGTTATCCCACGCGCCACCGGCGTTGGCCATGAAGATGGCCATCAAGACGCCTGACACGGTGACTCCGGCGAGCAGTCCTCCGAGCGCCTCTACATCGTAGAAGCCCACGATGATCGGCGCGGCGATCGCGAGAACGCCGGGTAAGCGCATCTCGCGAATCGCTGCTGCCGTCGAAATATCCACGCAGCGAGCAAAGTCGGCCGTGGCCGTGCCTTCCATCAGGCCCGGAATCTCGCGGAACTGGCGCCGCACCTCTTCGATCATCTCGAACGCCGCTCGTCCCACCGCCTTCATCGCCATCGACGAGAAGAGAAACGGAAGCATCGCGCCAATGAAGAGCCCTCCCATGACCTTGGGACTCGCAAGATCCATGACCTCGAGCCCTACCGTGGTGCGGAACGCAGCGAAGAGGGTCAGCGCGGTGAGCGCCGCAGAAGCGATAGCGAACCCCTTGCCAATGGCGGCGGTCGTGTTGCCGACCGCATCGAGCTTGTCCGTTCGATCGCGGACATCGGAGCCGAGCGCCGCCATCTCGGCGATACCGCCCGCATTATCTGCGATCGGACCGTAGGCATCGACCGCCAGCTGAATACCGGTCGTGGACAGCATCCCGAGTGCGGCAATGGCGATGCCGTAGAGTCCGGCCTGCCAATGGGCTACGAGGGTGACAGCCACCAGCACCAGGGTCGGCAGGGCTGTCGAGCGCATGCCGACAGCGAGGCCGGCGATGATGTTCGTCGCCGCTCCTGTTTGACTATCCTTAGCGATGCCTCGAGCCGGCTTCGCAGCCTCGGAGGTGTAGTGCTCGGTGATCTTGCCGATTGCAACTCCCCCGACCAGCCCCCCGACAGTCGCCCAGAATATTCCGTTGGCGTCGAACTGGCTGCCGGCGAGCTCATAGCTGCCCTCGAGCCGCCACTGGGCCACGAAGTAGGTCGCGACCAGCATCGCTCCCGAGGCGGCAAAGGTCCCCGTGTCCAGCGCTCTCTGCGGGTTCCCTCCTTCTTTGGTCCGCACCAGAAACGTGCCCCCCAGAGAGATGACGATACCGAGGCCGGCAAGCAGCATCGGCAGCAACACGAGAGCAGGCGCCGAGCCACCGCCGGTGACCGCTACTGCGTTGGCGCCGAGTACCATGGTACCCACGATCGCGCCGACATAGGACTCGAAGAGGTCCGCGCCCATGCCCGCGACGTCCCCGACATTGTCACCGACGTTGTCGGCGATAACCGCCGGGTTCCGCGGATCGTCCTCGGGAATGCCGGCTTCGACTTTACCCACGAGATCGGCTCCCACGTCCGCCGCCTTGGTGTAGATCCCGCCGCCGACGCGCGCAAAAAGGGCGATCGAGCTGGCGCCGAAGGAAAAGCCCACTAGGACTGTGACGATCTTGACCATGCTGCCGTCGCCCTCAAACAGGCTGCTATAGAGCATGAAGAGCAATGACAGGCCCAGGATCCCGAGCCCGACCACGCTGAAGCCCATCACCGAGCCGCCGGCAAAGGCGACGCCGAGTGCTTTGTTCAGGCTACTGCGGGCGGCTGCGGCCGTTCTGACGTTGGCCGCGGTCGCTACCCGCATGCCGACGAAGCCCGCCAGCGCGGAGCATACGGCGCCGGCGACGATCGAGAGTCCGATCAGCGGCGAGCTGTATTCCTGGCCACGACTTGCGAAAGCAAGCAGCGCGGCCACGACGATGACAAAAGGACCGAGAACCCGGTATTCACGACTCAGGAAAGCCATCGCACCGTCTCGGATGTGACCGGCAATCTCCCTCATACGCTCGTTACCGGCGTCCTGCTTCTGGATCCAAGAAGCCTTGACGAAGGCAAAGACCAGAGCTATCACTCCTGTGAGCGGTAGCCAAATTACTAGAGTGTCCACCTCACTTCTCCTCTTCTACAGAAACCCCGGCCTCATCGGAGAGTCCGGGAGCGGGTCCATTAAATCGATTCATCGCCGCCTCTACTCCCTCCGCGAGCCACAGCTCACATGCGTCGGCGGCCCGCTCGAGTTGCTCCCTGGCCACGTCTTCCTCTTGTGAAGAAAAGCCAGAGAGTACGAAGTCGACCAGATCGATATCTACTTCCAAGCCGTCCACGGGAGCAATACCGAGACGCAAACGCGGGACCTGATCAGTGCCAAGGCATTCGAGTATCGAGGCCATCCCCTTCTGCCCACCGGGACCACCCCGCTTTCGCAGCCGCAGCCAGCCGAGCGGCAACGAGACGTCGTCATAGACGACAAGAATGCGCTGCGGCTCCAATTCCCTTCTCTCCATCAGGCACCGCGCCGCGTACCCACTGCGGTTCATGAATGTGTCGGGGGCACCGAGAACGACCTCGTCGCAGACGGCAAGACGGGTACTACACTCCATTGAAGACAACTCAGCTCCTCGCCGTCGCGCTAGCTCCTCGACCACATCTCTGCCGCGATTGTGCCGAGTCGCCACGTACTCGGGTCCGGGATTGCCCAGACCCAAGACAAGGCTCTTCGCGACCGAGTTATCGACCGCCGACACCAGTCGCCCCTTCTAAGACGCGCACAGAGACGCCGGTCAGTCCGACTCGTCCTTGGCGTCGCCGTCCTCCTCCTTGCCTCGGCCGATGACCTCGGGCTCTTCCTGCCCGGGCTCGAGCAGAAGTTCTTCTTCCTCTTCTTCCTCTTCTTCTTCGGCGGCAGCTCGAGGAATGATGATCGTGAGAATCACTCGTTCCGGCTCATCGAGGAGATCGACGCCCTCCGGCAGCGATATCTGCCCAGCCTCAGCATGGTCGCCAACATGAAGCTCGGTGACGTCAAGCTCGAGATGGTCCGGAATCTGGCCCGGTAAGCACTCGACCTCCACCTCTCGGTTGATGAAGTCGAGCATGGCCCCTTCATTCTTGACACCCTCAGAGACCCCGATGATCTCGACCGGTATCCTGACTTTCACCTTCTCGGCCAGATCGATGCGCTGAAAGTCGATGTGGAGGATGTGACGGTCAATCGAATCGACCTGCATCTCGCGGATCATCGTATGCCGCTGTTCTTTGCCACCAGCCAGCTTGAGAAGAAAGACGGTGTTCTCTCCCGAGCCTTGGCTCAGTAGAGTCATGATCTCTTTGCGATCTACCTGGATCGGCACAGTGTCACTCTTCATTCCATAGACCACCGCGGGCACCTTGCCCAGGGCGCGAAGTCTTCGGTTGGCGTTCTTACCCTTCGCTTCGCGGGACTGCACTTCGATTGCAAGCTCTCCGGCCATAATCGATTTCCTTCCTTAGATCTCTTCTTTTATTACACAAATAGCGCGGTGACCGAGCTGTTGTCGTGAATTCTGCGGATCGCCTCCCCGAGTATCGGGGCGACAGTCAGCGCGCTCAATTTGTCGGATTTCTCGAGCTTCTCCTCGACTGGCGTCGTGTTGGTCAGGAGCACCCGCTCGAGGGCAGAGTCATCAATACGAGAGATAGCGGGCCCAGACAAGATGCCGTGAACGCCAGCGGCGAAGATGCGTCCCGCACCCTGCTCATCCAGTGCTTCAACGGTCTTTACTATGGTACCAGCAGTGTCGATGATGTCATCCACAATCAGAACGTCGCGGCCTTTGACGTCGCCGATCACATTCATCACTTCCGCCTCGTTGGTCGCGACACGACGCTTATCGACGATCGCCAAATCCACATCAAGACGCTTTGCAATAGCTCGCGCCCGCGCCACTCCACCAGCATCGGGACTGACGATGATCAGATCCGGGATGTCCATGTCGCGGATGGCGTCGAGCAGCACCGGCGCGGCAAAGAGATGGTCGACCGGCATATCGAAGAAACCGGCGACCTGAGCAGCATGAAGATCCATGGTGAGCACGCGATCGGCACCGGCCTTGGCAATCAAGTCCGCCACCAGCTTTGCGGTTACGGGCACCCGTGGCTTGTCCTTCTTGTCTTGGCGACCGTAGCCGTAGTAAGGAACGACTGCGGTAATACGAGTAGCCGACGAGCGCTTGAAGGCATCGATCATCACCAGCAGCTCGACCAGATTGTTGTTCACCGGCGGGCAGGTGGGCTGGATGACGAAAACATCGACGCCCCGCACATTCTCGTCTACTTGGAAGAAGATCTCTCCGTCCGAGAAATCAAAGCAAACCAACTGACCGACAGGCAGGTTGAGGTACTCACAGATCTCGGCCGTGAGCGTGGGGTGGGCGCGGCCGCCGAAGATTTTCAAGGCTCCGTACATTTGATCGATCCGAGCGGGCGAGGCGCTTCTGTCAAGAAGTATTGCTAGAGAACCGGGAAGGAGATCGGAGGAAGGGGGAGGTTCGGTCTAGGAAGCTGGGGCGGGAGGATTCGAACCTCCGATCGCGAGAACCAAAATCTCGTGCCTTACCACTTGGCCACGCCCCAAAGCGCGAAGTGAGACTCCACTGTGCCGGTGACCCGACCCCGATGGAGCGTGTGCCCGCGGAGTCTAGCTAGAACACTAGCCCACTGTCCAGAAGGAGTCACTCAAATGCTGCTCTTGCACCTCGTCAAGACTCTTTTCGCCGGCGTCGAGAAGAGGCGCCTCGGCCTCGAGCGCGGGCTCTTGCGCTACCGGCGCTTCTCGAGCCTGCGGGCGATCCGCTGGTGGCACCGGCGCGGTCTTGCGCGGTCGGCGCTCCACCGGTTTGCCGATCGTTCCTTCGTACTCACTAAGGATGCGATCCTCGATCATGCACCGGGTGTCGTTGTTGAGCGGGTGCGCGATGTCCTTGAAGTCACCATTTCTCTTCCGTCGCGAAGGCATGCTGATGAAGAGCCCATCGCGCCCCTGGATGACCTTGATGTCGTTGACCATGAAACAGCGATCAATCACAACCGACACGAAGGCGCGCAATTTCTCCTCGTGGACCGGGAAAACTTTGACCTCGGTGATCTCCATCATCCTCCCCCTGCATCAGGCAATAATCGGCAGGACCCAACGAGAAGCTTGCCAGCCCCGTCTGCGCGCGACCGCCGATCCCGCTACATGCTAGGAGTCACGGACTTCACTGTCAATCGTCCCGAAGGTCCTCCCATGGAGCATCAGCGACGCCGCTCAACCACCCCAAATCGCAAGGCCCGTCCGGGTAGCTGGCCGGGTACTCGAGCGCGGCGAGAGAATCGGACCACTCCTCCCGGAGTGTCTCACGCCACTGCAGGCGAAGGCCGTCTTTCGGTGCCTCGAGAACGACCCACTCCTCTCCCTTTTCCCACTCCACCCGGCCGAGCTCGCTAGTCATGGTCCAAGCTTGCACGACACCTCCCTCGAGCCGCGTGCTCCACGCTCTCCCGCGCCCGTCGTCGTAGCGCAGCTCACCTCCCCGCGTCGGACTGGGCGCGCCCTCGGGCGGAAGCGGAAGATAACCGAGAAGCATCGTCGGGATGCTCGAAAAAGGGAGAGGCCCGAGAGGAATCGCAACGATCTCGGCCTCTCCTTGATAACGGCAGTACCTCTTCTGTTGGTAATCGACCAGAAGAGCTTCACTGCCCTCGACATCCAGAGACCATAGACGCCGGTTGAACAGGGGGTGGGTCGCTCGAACTTGAAAGCGGGCCTTGTTCACGTAACGCAGCAGCAACCGGAAGCGGCCGCGGCCGTCCGGGCTCTGTAGCCGAGCCCGAAAGAGCCGCTGGGTGTGCTCCTCCGCAGCCGGAACCAACCACGGAGTTTGAGTGGATGCCCTCTGTCGCTGAAACGCCGTCGAGGAGGCGCAGCCTGCGAGAATCAGAAAGAGGGCGAGAAATCGCAGAGAGCCCAGGAGCCTACGATCCTCCCACCCTCAGCCGAGCCAACTTGCGGCGAATGCCCTCGACATTCTCGTCGTCGATGGCCAAGGCTCGGGTGTAGAGCTCTTTTGCCTTCTGTGGGATATCGAGGGCGACATAGACATCGCCCAGATGCTCGAGAATGGTGGCATCCTCGGACATCAGCTTCGCCGCCTTTTCCAGCAGCTCCCTGGCTTCGGCGTAACGCCCCATCTTGAAGAAGGCCCAGCCCAGTGAGTCGATATAGGCACCATTGTCGGGCTCCAGGTCCAGCGCCCTCTCGATCAGCTCGACAGCCTCTTCCAAGCTCTCACCCTGATCGGCCCACATGTATCCGAGATAGTTGAGAGTACGACCGTCTTCCGGATCGACGGCCAGCACGCGCTGAAATTCTGTCGTCGCATCGTTCCAGCGTCCCAACCGCTCATAGGCCATCCCGAGCGAAAAGTGAAGATCCACAAGCGCCAGCGAGTCCTCTGCCCCGCCTTCCCCCTCCAGCGCGCGCTCCAGGACGGGAACCATTGCTTCGAAACGCGAGTCCCGCTGGTAGTACTGGACCAGTAGGAGAGCCGGCTGCGCTTCGCCTTGCGCCGCCAGGCCATCCAACAGCGCTTGGGCCTCGCCGTCGCGATCGAGCTCTTCGAGAATCTCGGCACGTTTGAGCAACAGCCGCTGTTTGTCGAGCTCGCTTCCCTGGCCGAAAAGCTCGGCTTCGGCAGCGAGAGAGGCCAGGGCCCCTTCAGCGTTGTCTACCTCAACATAGCTATCGGCGCGGAGGAACAGGACCTCTCGGCGAAGCACCGGATCGAGATCGACCTCCTCGTCATCGAGAAGCTCCCCGAGTACGACAACGACTTCTTCGTGATTCTGCTGTCGGAGATGGAACTGGGCCACCGCGAGCAGCGCCGACACCTCCCCACTCGCCATCACACGGTCGAGAATTCGAGCCGACTCCACCGTTTCGCCCAGATCGAGAAGAATCTCGGCACGTTTCAGAGTCAGCGGAGTGCTCTCCTCGACTTCGTCCTCGAAGCGGCGGAGCAGTTGGACCGCCTCCCTTGCGCGCTCCATTCTCTGCAGCGCCTCGGCGGCGAAGAGTGCTCCTTCCACCCGCAGGCGCGGCGCGCTAGCCGCCATCAACCTCTCCGAGGCAGCGAGAAGATCGGACCATTCCTCGTGCCGACCGTGTAGTCGAGCCACCTCCAGCCAAACTCGATCCGCAACCCGGCCCTTACTCGCACCCGCGTTCAGCTCTTCGGCCAAGGACGAGAGCAAGTCGGCGGCCTCCACCACTTCGCCCTCTTGCTCCAGAAGCTCAGCGAGTCGCGTTACCACTCTGAGACGGAGATCCTCGGGCGCAACTTCGTTCAGGCTTCTCAGTACTTCGATCGCTTCGAGGCGGCGCGACTCACCGGCAAGAATCTGCCCTCGGAGAAACAGGGCTTCGAGGTGAGTTGGCTGCTGGTCGAGGATCTCTTCGACAACGACGCTGGCTCTGGCCAGGTCCTCGAGCTGGGAGGCCCTGGTTGAACCTCCCGAAGCTGCCCTTCTGTATAACTCGACAGCCAGCAGGTAGTCAGTATCGCCGTCGTCCGATCGGTCGGGCGGAGCCCCTTCGAGAAGCTGCACCGCCTCGTTGTGCTGCCCGCGCGCGCTGAAAATTCGGGCAAGGGCGACCCGTCCTTCGACAAAGGTCGGGTCGAGCCGAAGAATCTCGGGCAGTACGACAAGAGCTCTTTCGTCGTCGCCGGAGCGCACCAGGGCCTGCAGTAGCATGCGGTGGATCCGAGGGTCATTGGGTCCATAGCCGCTGGCCTCTTCGGCCACGTCGAGTGCCGCGGAGGCGTCGCCCTCGTTGAGGTAGATCTGGGACAGAGTCAGCATCGAAGCCGTATCACTGGGATCAATCCGCCGCAGACGCTCGAAGACAGTCTTGGCTACCGCCAGCGAGCGAGGGTCCCTAGATGCCAGATCGAGGCGAATGTGTCCCGCTAGGCGCAACGCATCGGTATTCTCCGGTGCAAGCTCCAGGGCACGGTCGGCCTCTTCCGTGGCCTGACGGCGGCGCCCGGTTCGACTGAGGAACTCAGCGTACTCCATCCGCAGATAGGCATCCTCGGGCTCCAGATCAATCGCCTTCTTGAAGGACTGGATCGCCTCGGGATAGGAGCCCTCTGCAGCAAAGACTTTGGCGAGAGTGAAGTGAAAGGAAGCACTCTCTCGAGCGACCCCGACACTGACCCCCAGAAGCAGCGCGAAGAAACTTAAAACACCGATGCGAACGGTACTTCTCACCGGCGTAGAGCCTACCACGCAGCCACCGACGACGACAACGAGATCGATCCGGTTTCGACCCCTACGAGATCGCCCTAAGCCCTTTTTTACTAGCTACTTAGGCCGCAGACCCGTAATGCGGACCGGGGCGACGCACCCCCTACGGCTCAGCCCTCCCCCACCCGGCGGCCCCTCCTGTCAACGCTTTTCGATGCCGCCTAAAGCGTAGAGGGTGCGAGGCTTAGGTCCGTTGACACTCGATCTCTGGCACTGCTACACTCCCGCCGCTCGGAGCCCATTCTTGATCAAAGCTGATATCGTCAATCGCGTGGCGGAGGCGTCTCGTGTGTCGCGCGTCAAAGCTGCGATTGCCGTCGACACGGTGATCGATGGCATCAAAGACGCTCTGCGCCAGGGAAAACGAATCGAGCTCCGGGGCTTCGGAGTGTTCCAGGTTCGAGACCGAAAAAGCGGCGTTGGCCGCAACCCCAAGACCGGAGTCGAGGTAGAGATCGCACCCGGCAAGACCGTTCGCTTCAAGCCCGGCAAGGAGCTTCGGGACCTCTGAACGGGCGCGAGGCCACCCCCGCTTCCGTCGACGGGGGGCTGCCGCGGCACAACTTGCTTGGCCCGCCGGAGCGGCTGCGGGTTGGCGCAGCCGACCGGCAGCCTGTCCAAAGTCCGACGCGCTACCGTCTCGCGCTGGTGCTCCTGCTTCTGACGCTGTTCACGACGACGACTCTCGGCGGCATCGTCTATAGGGGCAGTCGAACCGACACTACGACGGAGCTTTCTCCCATCCTCTCGCCGCAAACGGTGTCGAGGGTCTGGAGTGACACGGAGCTCGTGGGGCTGGGCCTGTGTTTCTCGCTGCCGCTGCTGATCATTCTGCTCAGCCACGAGCTCGGCCACTATCTTGCCTGTCGCTACTATGGTATCGCCGCCACGGTCCCCTATTTCCTGCCGGCTCCCTTTTTCATTGGCACTTTCGGGGCTTTCATTCGTATCCGCGGCCGGATCACGAACAAGACCCACCTCTTCGACGTCGGAATTGCGGGGCCCCTCGCGGGCTTCGTCGCCCTGCTTCCGTTTCTTGTTCTCGGCATTGCCTGGTCCGAGCCTGGCTTGATTCACCCTGCCGCCGGAGCCGCTACGGCCGACGCTCTCCTCTACAAGCCGGGAAGCAACCTCGCCTTTCTCGGCCTCGGCTTAGTCATGCACGGAAATCTCCCGGACAACGGTGTCCTCGACCTTCATCCCTTTGCCCTCGCTGCCTGGGTGGGCCTCCTTGCTACCAGCCTAAACCTCCTCCCCCTCGGTCAACTGGATGGGGGCCATCTCCTCTATGCGAGCGCGAGCCGGCTTCATCGTCGTGCAGGCTGGCCGATATGGCTTGCTCTCTGCGGGTTGGGCGTGATGTGGAACGGTTGGTTCTTGTGGTGCTTGTTGGTCCTGATAATCGGACTCCGTCATCCGCCGGTTGCCGAGGATAGTGCGCCCCTCGCCGCTTCCCGACGCCCCCTCGCCGGATTGGCGCTCGTCATCTTCATTCTCTCGTTCACTCCTCAGCCTCTGTCCGTGGTTTTCGTTCGCGACCCCCCGGGACTCCTGGTCGAGGTGGCGACCGAGCTAGTGTCCTGTACCCGTAGTTCGTCCCACAACTCGCTGGCCCTTTTGCGCGCTGCCGTCGTTGCGCCTCCTCGCAATATTGCCCAATATGCCTTCGTCGTAGCGCCTTGGCAGCACCCAAAATGACTGCGCGATTTATGCAACGAACCACTGATACAGGACACTGGCTGCCCTCTCGAGCTCGTAGCCTACAAAGCAGGACCGGACGCAGAAGCCCTCAGATCTCGAGGATGAAGGTTACAGGCCCGTCGTTTACCAGCTCCACGGCCATATGCGCCCCGAACCGGCCCGTGGCGACGGTAAATCCGCGTTGGCGAAGGCTCGACACCAGCTCTTGAAATAGCGGCTCAGCCCGCTCCGGCCGCGCCGCCTTGTCGAAAGACGGACGCCGGCCCTTGGCGGTCGAGGCGGCCAGAGTGAAATTCGGCACCAATAGGAATTCCGCACCCCCACTTCCGGCGGACCGGTTCATCAAACCCCTGTCGTCAGGGAAGACGCGTAGCTCTGAGACCTTGGTCGCAGCCTTGGCGACGGTCTCTGCATCGTCTCCAGCCTCGACTCCGGCGAGCACCACGAGGCCTACTCCGATTCTGCCAATCTCCTCGTCGTCGACTCGGACCGAAGCCGAAGTGACCCGCTGCAAGAGGAGTCGCAAGATTGTCGTCTCTTAAGGTAGTCGGAGGCGATGGATGCACCGCTCCGAGGGTATGTATGATAGCCATTAACTGAGAAGGAGATCTGCAGATGGTCAACAAAGTAATTCTCGTCGGCAACCTGGGTCGTGACCCTGAGCTCCGTTCAACCACATCCGGACAGCAGGTCGCCTCTTTCAGTCTTGCCACCAATCGACGCTGGAAGGATCGCGACGGCAATCGACAGGATCAGACCGAATGGCACAACATCGTGTGTTGGGGCCGCCAGGCCGAAGTAGCCGCCCAGTACCTGACCAAGGGCAAACAGATCTACATCGAGGGCCGCATCCAGCAAAGCTCGTGGGACGACCGGCAGACTGGCGAGAAGCGCTACAAGACCGAGATCGTATGCGAGAATTTCCAGATGATGGGCAGCCGAAGCGACTCCGGTGGCGGATTCGGCGATCAGCGCTCACCTTCGCAGGAGCCCGAGATTGCTCCTCCCTCGGGCGCTGCCGATGACGACGACATCCCTTTCTAGACCAGCGTTTCCAAAGTTCGCGCACATATCTCGGCCCCTTCTGCCCGCTGCCGGCGTTGCGCCTCCTCGACATATTGCCCAATATGCCTGCGTCGGCGCGCCTGGCCAGCGAACAGAATGACCTCGAGCTATGGTGCACGAACTTCGGAAACGCTGGTCTAGTGCTGTGTCTCCGACACGGCACTAGCACCGACAACGACCCCCTGGCCTCCGCCGGGTCCTCCCGGACGGGGGGCCCTATGACGGCGGCTCGGTCAAGCGGCTCTTCAGGGTGTGGAGTAGGTTGAGTGCGGCAAGAGGGCTGAGCTGATCTACATCTAGATCGCGCAGTATCGAGGCCACCAACTCCTCCGGCGGCGCGAACAGCGCCATCTGGCCGACGCTCCGCGGCCTCTCGTCCGAGCGGCTCTGGGCCAGGCGCGGTGTCCCGGTCAGATCGTACTCCTGCCGCTCCAGGTTCTCCAAGATCTCGGAAGCGCGCTCCAGCACCGGAGGCGGGAGACCGGCCAGCCGGGCAACCTGGATTCCATAAGAGCGCTCAGCGCTTCCCGCTACTACCCGGCGCAGAAAGACGATGCGCTCGTCCCACTCTTTGACCGCCATGGTCCGATTGGCGACTCGAGGCAGGAGACTCGCTAGCTCGGTGAGCTCGTGGTAGTGGGTTGCGAACAGGGTCTTGGGACCACACACGTCGTGCAGATACTCGACAATCGCCCAGGCCAGCGAAAGCCCGTCAAAGGTAGCGGTTCCTCTTCCGACCTCGTCCAGGATCACCAGGCTGTGCGAGCTCGCATAGCGCAAGATGTTGGAGGTCTCGAGCATCTCGAGCATGAAGGTCGACTCGCCCCGGGTAAGGTCATCGCTCGCCCCGACCCGAGAGAAGACCCGGTCGACTACGCCGATCTCCGCGCTCGCCGCGGGGATGAAGGAGCCCGCCTGTGCCATCAACACAATGAGCGCGACTTGGCGAAGGTAGGTCGATTTGCCTCCCATATTCGGGCCGGTCAGCAGAACGATCTGGGCGTCCTCTCCCCCCAACTCGGTGTCATTGGGCACAAACTCCTCTCTTAGCAGAGCCTCGACCACGGGGTGACGCCCCTCTCGAATCAGGATGCCCTCACCAGCCTCGAGCATCCGAGGACGACAATAGCGGTGGCGCGTAGCGACTTCGGCCAGCGCAGCCAACGCATCGAGCTCGCTGACAGCGGTCGCAAGTTCTCGCAATACCGACGCGGCGGCAACGATCGCAGCAAGGATGAGTGCGTATTCTTCGCGCTCGAGCTCCTCCACTCGCCCCTCGGCACCAAGGATCTCTTCCTCCAATTCTTTGATCTCGGGGGTTATGTAGCGCTCCGCGTTGCTCAGGGTCTGCTTGCGAACGTAGTGGCTCGGGATCGCCGCCTGGTTGGACTTCTTCACCTCGAGGTAATACCCGAAAACCCGGTTGTAACCGACCTTCAACGATTGGATACCACTCGCGTCACGCTCCCTCGCCTCCAGGCCAACGATGTGCTGCTTGGAGTCGTGGAGTAATGAGCGGCAGCGGTCCAGCTCCTCGTTCACCTCGCCGGCAATGACCCCGCCCTGTCGTAGAGCGGTCGGAGGCTCGTCGGTCAGGCTGACTTCGAGCCGCCGGCGAAGCTCCTCCGCCGGCTCTATCCCCGCAACCGCTACCAGCATGCCCGAACGACAGCTTGCGATCTCCCCGACCAGGTGCCCGATCTCGATCAAAGAGTCCCTCAGAGCTCCGGCCTCACGAGGCCTCAGACTTCCAAGGACCGCACGCGAAAGAAGCCTTTCGATATCGGCTACCCGGGCCAGGCGTCGTCCGATCGCTGCGCCGGTCTGGCGGTCCTCGACCAGCTCCTCGACGGCGTCGTGACGGCCCCGAATCTGTTCTCGGTCGAGGAGCGGGCGAAGTAGCCAACTTCGGAGTCGGCGGCCCCCCATCGCCGTCCGAGTCTCGTCGAGGTGCGCGAGCAGTGTGCCGCGCCTCTTCTCACCGCGCTGACTTCGTAGCACTTCCAGGTTCTGGAGGGTGGTGTCGTCGAGAAGCAGGAACTCTTGCGACTGGTGAAAGTGCAGGTCCGCGATATGGCTGAGATCGCTGTGCTGTGTCTCCTGCGCGTAGGTGAGGGCAGCCGCAGCAGCCAAGGCAGTCGGCTCTTCGCCGGAAAGGCCGAAGCCGCGAAGGCTCGAGACCTGGAAGTGCCCTTCGAGGATCCGCTTTGCGGCGGCAGGCCTCAGCGCCTCGTCCTCGGGCACCAAGGTCCGGCAGACCCCCTGGAGCTCAGCCCACTCGGTGATCTCCGGAGGGCACTCTTCTTTTGTGAACAACAATTCTCTGGGCCGAAGAAGCGAGAGCTCCTCGAGCGCGGCGGCGGGGCTACCCCAAGCATGGGCCACCAGCTTCCCGGTCGAGACATCCAGAAACGCACCGGCGCCGCCGGCCTCCTGCCAGCGCACTGCGCACAAGAGATTGTCCTCTTTGCCCTCGAGCAGCTCCGGCTCGCTGAGCGTTCCCGGTGTCACCACTCGGGTGACTTCTCTTCGAACCAGACCCTTGGCCTTTGCCGGGTCTTCCACTTGATCGCAGATGGCTACCTTGAACCCTGCTCGCACCAGTTTTCCGAGATAATTCTCCAAGGCGTGGTGGGGAACGCCGCACATCGGCGCCTCATTCTCGGTACCCTTCTGGCGAGCCGTGAGGGCGATCTCGAGAATCGGCGCGGCCTTCTCCGCGTCCTCGAAGAACATCTCGAAGAAGTCCCCCATTCTGTAAAACAGGATGGTGTCGGGATGCTTCGCTTTCACCTCGAGGTATTGGCGAAGCATGGGGGTGAGCTGCGTTGAGCTCGAAGGCATAGCGGCCGAGTATAACTGCGTATACTCGGCCCGATGTCGCTCGATTCCGGGACCTCCCGACCTTTTCTCGCACTCGACACCAGCTCTCCCACTGTGAGTGTGGCGGTCGCCGCCGAAGACAGGGTCTTGGCGGAGGAGTTCGTCGCGCAGAGAGAGTCGTCGAGCTTGCTCCTGGGTATGGTCGAGAACGTTCTGGGCCAGAGCGGCTGCGAGCTGAGCGATCTCGCCGGCGTCTGTGCTCTGCAGGGGCCAGGAAGCTTTACCGGTCTTCGCATTGGGCTCGCGACTACCCTCGCTTTCCACCAATCCCTAGCCCTTCCCGCGACTGCGATTCCCACCCTCCAAGTCCTGGCTGCCGCGTGTGCAGGCCTACCCAGCGCAATTCCACAGGACGGCGCCCAAGTCCTGGCGGTGATCGATGCGAGGCGAGGCGAGTGCTTTACGCAGGGCTTCAGGGTGACCCGGAGTGGCCCGATCGCGACGACCGACCCCGAGATCAAGTCTGTAGCAGCGCTCTTTGCGCCTCCATCGTGCACGGTGGTGGGCTTCGATATCGAGACCCTTCTTGCCTCCGCCGCCATTCCAGACGAACAGTTGCTCAGTGCCCCGCCCCTGGCCGGCCTCGCTGCCCTCCTCGCAGCCAGCCGGAACTGCTGGGACGCGTCATCTCTGACCCGCCCGCTCTACCTTCGCCCGCCGCCGGCGAGTAAACGCCTCTCCCCCGCTTCTTGATCCTCCTATCAGCCGATGCTAGCCTTCCCTTGTTGCCGATCCCGCTCAACACGAGCTCGATAAGAGACCAGGGGCTTCTTCTGCCCCCGGCGGGACGCGAGTCCGCCGCACTGACGCCATTCTCGACGCTTCAGATGCGCCCGGTCCGAAGACCTTTCAAAAAGAGGAGCAGAAGAAGATGGAGAATCACGACGAGATAAGGAATGAGCTCATTCAGACAGATCTGGAGTTCCGTCGCCTATACCAGGAGCACCAGAACCGAGAGCGACGTTTGGATGAGCTCACGCGGCACCCCATGGCTTCGCCGGAAGCCGAGCTGACACTCAAGACCATCAAGATCCAAAAGTTGAGACTCAAGGATCAGATGGAGGAGAAAATACAACACCAGCTCCACCGGGCGCCTTCAGCCTGAGTCGGTAGACCTCGCAGGTACTTCCGGATTCAAGATGTCCAAAGAGGCCCAGTCAAAAAGGACCCGAAGAGGGAGCCGGGGAGCCTACCTCCTGCCGAGTTTGTTCACGATCGGCAATATGTTCCTCGGCTTCTACGCCATTGTTCTCGGCCTTCGTCAACAGTTCGAGTGGTCGGCGCTGGTGATTTTCCTGGCCGGGATCCTCGACGGTCTCGACGGCCGCATCGCGCGCATGACCGCCACCGAGAGCGACTTCGGAAGGGAATATGACTCACTCGCAGATCTGATTACCTTCGGCATGGCCCCGGCGCTGCTCGCGTATCTCTGGGGACTCGACGAGCTCGGTCGCATCGGTTGGCTCACCTCAGCCTTCTTCATGGTCTCGGCCGCGACTCGTCTAGCCCGATTCAACGTTCAGACCCGGCGCTCGGACGCCCTCGACTTCGTCGGCCTGCCGGCACCGGCGGCGGCAGGAGCGCTGGCCTCGGTCCTCTTCATCGCACCTCAGAACGATTGGAAAAACTGGCTCAACGCACTCCTGGTACTTATCCTGATCACCTTGGCGTTACTCATGGTCTCGAGCCTTCGCTACCCCAGCTTCAAGAGGCTCGAGCTCAAGAAGGCCCGCTCGTACAGGATCGTGCTCCCCATCGCAGGCGTTCTCATCGTTGCCGCCTATCACCCCCCCGCCTTCTTCGTCAGCGTGGCCGCGCTCTACACGGCTGTCGGCCCCTTCTGGGCCCTGCGAGCCAAGGCGTCAAAGCCCGCTCGCCCCGCCCGCCAAGACGAGCAACCTGAGACATGACGCGGCTGGCCATCGTCGAGCCCAGCTCCCTTCTGGGTAGAGAGCTTCGGGATCAGTTGGACGCTCGCCGCGAGATCTGGCAAGAGCTCAAGCTGTTGACCTCCCGAGAGGACTCAGTAGGCAACCTCTCCGAGGTCAGCGAGCAGGCGGCGATGGTCCAAAGGCTCGACAAGGAGAGCCTTGACGATCTCGACCTGATCTTTCTCTGTGGACCTAGTGAACAAGAGCTCGACTTCCTCGCCACGATCCCCCCCCGCCTCAGGGCTGTGGTCGTTGCGCCCACTGCACCGGTCCCCTCGGGACGTACCGCGGTGGCGGGATGGAAGCCCGAACAGCTGGAGGGAGAGCAGCTGGTGGTGAGCCCTCATCCGGCGGTTGTGGCTCTGGCGCACACACTTCTGCCACTAGAGGGCCTGGGGCTCGAAGAAGTAGTCGCAACGGTGCTTCGCCCGGTCTCGATGTTCGAGCAGGACGCACTCGACGAGATGCTCGAGCAGACCCGCGCTCTGTTAGAGTTTCGCAATCCCGAGCCGGGTAAGTACTTCGACCAGCAAATGGCCTTCAATCTCCTACCGGGCCCCGATGAGGGAGAGTTGGTCGCGGAGCAGCTGCGCGCTCTCTTCTCGTCTCCACCTCGGATCGGGATCACAACCCTCCAGGCCTCCGTTTTTCATGGGCTCTCGGTCAGCATCTTCTGCAGACTCGATCCCGATACCTCGGTGGAAACAGTCAGGGAGCTTCTAGAAGAACAGCCCCATCTCGAATTTGGCGACGGCTCACTCGACGTCGGGCCAATCGCCGCCACCGCCCTCGACAAAGTGCTTGTAGGAGAGGTCAAGCCGGCGGCGCAGGTGCCCGGCGGGGTCTGGATCTGGGCGGTACTCGATAACCTGACTCGCGGCTCGGCCTCGAACGCCGTCGAGATTGCCGGAGCCATGCTCAGCGGCTGAGATTCGGCGACCGCCCCATGGGGCGCTAGGTGGCCGAGCCGGCGGAGCTGCGGCGCGACAGGTAGTCCTCGACGTAGATGAGGCCATCCTCTCCGGCGCGCCGGACGACGGCGAGAAGGGCGTCCATCTTGTTCACTTCTTCAAGCTGCTCAGTGACGAAATAGTCCAGGAAGCGAAGTGCGACATGGTTGGATTCCGCCGAGGCGACCTCCACCAGATCGTTGATCTGGCCGGTAACGTCGATCTCCCACGCCAGCGACAGACTGACGCACTCCTCGGTCGAGGCGAAATCGCTCTGGGGAGACGGCAGAGCGGGAATGCGCACCCTACCGCCGACATCTACGACGAAGCGAACAAAGCGCATCGCATGGTCACGCTCCTCGTCCGCCTGACCGTAGAACACCTGCGCCAGCTCGGGGAGGTTCTCTGCCGAGAGGTGACTGGCGATCGCGATGTACTGTAGGGATGCGGCCAGCTCTTTGCCGATCTGATCGTTCAGGGCGGCGATCATCTTCTCGCTTGCGAACATGGTCTTCTCCTAGTGAGGCGGGCCTGGCCGACGACGATACTGTTTTGAGCACCCACTGACAAGAGATCCGGGCCGCCGGCCAGGATATATACTCGCCAACCCGCAAACCTCTCGAAACCTCAAGAGCGATGAACGAAAACAACGACACGCCGCGCAAAGTCCTGATCCTCGGCTCCGGTCCCGCGGGCCTCACCGCCGCCCTCTACGCCGCCCGGGCCGACCTTTCTCCTCTCATCCTCGAGGGATCCCAGCCCGGAGGTCAACTGACGATCACCACCGACGTCGAGAACTACCCGGGCTTCACCGACGGCATCATGGGACCGGAGCTAATCGACAAGATGCGCCTTCAGGCGCAGCGCTTCGGCGCCGAAGTTCGCTTCGAGACTGTGGTCGAAGTCGACTTCTCCAGTCGGCCTTTCAAAGTACGGACGGACCGTGATGTCGCCTACGCCAGCGAGACGCTGATCATCTCGACCGGCGCAACGGCGAAGCAGATCGGCCTGGAGTCCGAGCAGCACTTGATGGGCTACGGCGTCTCAGCCTGCGCTACCTGCGATGGATTCTTTTTTCGTGACAAAGAGCTGGTGGTCGTCGGAGGTGGCGATACCGCCATCGAAGAGGCTCTCTTCCTCACCAAGTTCGCGACCAAGGTAACGATTGTTCACCGGCGCGACGAGTTGCGCGCGTCGAAGATCATGCAAGAGCGTGCCTTTGCCAACGACAAAATCGAATTCGCCTGGAACAGCGAGGTTCGTGAGGTTCTCGGTACGCGGGAGAGTGGTGTCGAAGGGGTAATTCTGTCGGATGTAGCCAGCGGGGAAGAGCGCACATTTCCTTGCAACGGCTTCTTTGTCGCCATCGGCCACCGGCCGAACACGGAGCTCTTCGATGGCAAGCTAGAAACCGACGATGTTGGCTACCTTCGGGTCAAACACCCCTCCACAAAGACGAATATCGAAGGTGTCTTCGCTGCCGGCGACGTCATGGACCCGGTCTACCGCCAGGCGGTCACCGCCGCCGGAACGGGCTGCCAGGCTGCCATCGACGCCGAGAGATGGCTAGAGGCGCACCAAGAAGAATAGAAGATGGCCCGCCCGTTCAGGGCGCACCTCGCCGCCTGCTCGTCGCTCAGCTCCCCTCAGACGTCACGAATACGAGCTGATCTAGGGAGGGGCTTCTCCGATGACTCGCTTGACGAGGCTCCCCTTCGCCAACGGCTCCTCAGCTCGGACGTGGTTGAGAAGAGCGAGCTTCTCGGCCGATATCGGCGACTTGTAGCTCCTCGTCATCTCGGTCGGCGTCATCGCCCTGTCGAGTCGAAAGATGTCGAGGCGGAGGGGCTCTACTGCCAGCACCCGACGATCCTTGAGTCGACCGAAACTAGCGATCGCTTTCTCGACGGCGGCGCGATGCTTCTGAAAGTCAGCGGAGGCACCGAAACCCAGGAGGCGTAGAACGCGACCGTCCAATTCGACGAAAGCGGCCAAGCCGGCGAGCTGATTGCCGTTCATCTCGGCAGTGAAAAAGGCAGTGGCCGCCTTGAAGCCACCTATGTCGCGCCGCCACTCTTGCCCTCTCACGATCTCAGCGCGCTCGAAGAAGCCGTCAGCGCCGGCCTTGGCGGACTGCCCTTCCCCCATACTGAGCAGGATGACCGCACCTCCGTCGGCACTCTGCGACACCAGTTGCTGGCGCTGGTCGACAGACTGCCACCCCTCAGGAAAGGTCAGCCGAAAGCGCATCTGAGGGTGCTGGTACAGAGCGCCCCGAAAGTACCCCTGTCGCGGATCGGTCCCATACATCATGCCATCCAGCATCCGCAGATATTCTTCACGACGCACCGCGAGGCCCTCGAGCGAGCTCTCCTCCGCGGCGAGTCGCGCCCGAATTCGCTCTTGTCGCCGTTCCGGCTCGGGATGGGTCCGAAGCCAGGACGGGATGTCTCCTCCCCCCGCTTCTTCGCTCACACGATCCAAGACACCAAAAACCTCCACCAGCGAGCTGGGATCGTAGCCGGCCCGAATCGAGTAGCGATAGCCGAGCTCGTCGGCTTGGATCTCGTCGTCGCGGCCGTATTTGAGGAACAGAAGGCCGAGCCCGCTCTGGGCGGCATTGGCGACCGAAGCGAGCTCGGGCGATACGGCGGCGGTCACTCCGACACCGACCTGAGCGAGTATTCCCTTACTCATCTGACTGGCACCGTGACGAGCGGTTACGTGTCCGACCTCGTGACCGAGCACGCCGACGAGCTCGGCTTCAGAGCCGAGGTGCGCGAGGATGCCCCGAGTCACATAGAGAAAGCCACCAGGAAGAGCGAACGCGTTGACCACGGGGTCGTCAACGACCTTAAAGCTCCAGGGTAGATGGGCGCGCTCGGAGACCGACGAGAGTTTGGCGCCCAGCTCCTGAACGTAAGTCTGTAGTTCTTCGCTGCCATAGAGCCCCAGCTGAGCGACAATGCTCGCATCCGACTCGCGGCCCATCGCAATCTCCTGCCCTTCGCTGACGAGACTGAACTGGCGCTTGCCGGTCGCCGGGTTGAGACTGCAGGAGTAAAGGGCGCCAACCGCTACCAGCAAAGGCGCTAGCCGACGGTATCGGCGCAAGAAGACCTTTGGAGTCATGCTCATATCAGGGCAGCCAGCCATCATCTCCTCCTCTGTTCGTGCTGAAATTGTAGCCCCTCGACGCGATGCGCACACCCCCAGGGCGCACACCCTGCGTTAGTGAGCGCAGTCCAGGGCGCACCCGAATCCCGGCAAATGGATCGGCATCGACGTCGCAGGATCGGTAACATGGCGACGCCGGCTTAGCGCAGCCGCCTGCAACCCTAGTGTCCTGTATCAGAAGTTCGTCACACAACTCGCTGGCCCTTTTGCGTGCTGCCGTCGTTGCTCCTCCTCGCAATATTGCCCAATATACCTTCGTCGTAGCGCCTTGGCAGCACCCAAAATGACTGCGCGATTTATGCAACGAACCACTGATACAGGACACTAGTTCCAAAGGCGAACGGATCCCAGGAAATCGACCATGCGGGGAGATCGCGAATGAAGCGACGTGAGTTCATCAAGGGGGCATTGGGAGGGGCCATCGCCGGAGGTGCGCTGCAAGCTTGCGGCGGCGCCGAAACCGGTGGGATCGGCGCAGAATCAGCTGCCGTACAGACTCGTCCTCGAGTCAACTGGCGACTAGCGTCGAGCTTTCCGCGGGGTCTGGACACCATTTTTGGAGCTGCTGAAACTCTCGCCGAGCGGGTGGAGATCCTTTCCGAGGGACGTTTCAAGATCCGCGTCTATTCGGAAGGCGAGCTGGTGCCGGGGCTCCAGGTTCTGGACGCGGCACAGCAGGGCACGGTGCAGGTCGGTCACACCGCGAGCTATTACTTCAAGGGAAAGAACCCGGCCCTCGCTTTCGACACCGCGATGCCCTTCGGACTCACTTCGCGGCAGCAGAATGCATGGCTCTACGAAGGCGGCGGCCTCGAGCTGATGCGAGAGGTCTACGCGGACTTCAACATCATCAACTTCCCCGGTGGCAACACCGGTACCCAGATGGGAGGCTGGTTCAACCGAGAGGTTCCCACCCTCGAAGACATGCGCGGTCTGAGAATGCGGATTCCCGGACCCGGTGGCGACGTCATGAGCCGCCTTGGGGTCACGGTCCAGGTCCTCAGTGGCGGAGACATCTTTCCCGCCCTGGAGCGAGGGGCCATCGACGCGACAGAGTGGGTGGGGCCCTACGACGACGAAAAGCTCGGCTTCTTCAAGATCGCGAAGTATTACTACTACCCGGGCTGGTGGGAGCCGGGGCCAAACCTCTCTCTGCTGGTAAACCGAGACGCTTGGGACAAGCTGCCCTCTTTCTATCAGGAGATCTTCTCCACAGCTGCCAAGGAGACAAACCTATGGATGCTGAGCCTCTATGACGCGCTCAATCCAGCGGCTCTCGGCAGGCTGATCGACGCCGGCGTCCAGCTCCGCCCCTTCTCGAAGGAGATTCTCGCCGCCTGCGAGCGCGCCGCTTTCGAGCTGATGGAAGAGGAAGCCGCCAAGAGTCCTTCTTATGCCCGCATTCTTCGCTCCTGGAAAGAGGTGCGTGACGAGAGCTACCGCTGGTTCTCGACCGCCGAGAAGAGCTTCGCGGATTACGCTTTCTCTGGACTCGGCTGACGGTCTCAAATCAACCTCAGAGGTAACCCAGCGCTCGAAGCTCTTCGACTTCCTCTGCGGAGAGCTCCGGCCGCGAGCCGTCGCGAGGCCCATCGATGCCACGCCAGCGATGGAGCGCCTCCCTCAGCTCGACCTCTTCAGGGAGCCCACGGCCCGCCAGGTTCTGCTCTTCTCCCGGATCATTCGCGAGCTCGAAGAGGTACGGTCCGTCTGCGATGAAGGGATTACCCGAAGACTCCATATAGGCGTGAGTCTCAGTGCGAATACGCACGCCATTGCGCCCGGCGGCCTCGCTGAATGCGACCTCCCGAGACCGTCCGTCGCGATAAGAGAGGAGCGACTGCCCCTCGCTCGGGGGCACCTCGAGGCCCGCGGCAGCAAGTAGAGTCGGGAAGAGATCGACATTTTGCGCCAAGCCTCCGTGCCGCTCGCCGCCTCTCTCCCCGCCGGGCCACCGGATCATCATCGGCACACGGGTCGTGGTCTCGAACAGACCGGCGTGGCGAAAGCGAATGCCGTGCTCGCCCAGATTCTCTCCGTGGTCGGCTACGAAGACCACGATACTCGTATCGAGATGACCCGCCTGGCGCAAGAAGCCCATCAGCCGATCGACCTGGCGATCCATGTAGGCGACCTCCCCGCGATAGAGCTCAGCGTGAGCGCCGAGGCGGGCTACCTCGAGCTCGAGGTCGCCCGGAGGGCGGAATCGCGCCCACGAGCCCGTGGGCGACAAGCCCCGCGAAGAGCTCGAGCTAAGCCCCGACCAAAAAGGATCGGGAGGGGTGTGGGGAGTATGGGGATCGAAGAGATGAATCCACACCAGGTACGGAGACTCGAGCGAGCTGATCTCGGTGATGGCTCGGTTTATTGTCGCCTCCGCGCTCAGCTGCTGCTGAGTATCGACGACTTCGGAGAACCCCTGACGAAGGCCCGCCTCTTCTTTGCCCAGATGCCGCACCGAGACGATCGCGAAGGTGTCGTAGCCGGCTTCGGCGAAGAGCTCCGCGAGAGTCGAGTGGCTCTCCGCCAGGCGATCCTGTAAATCGTAGACACCGTGACTTCGACCGTAGAGACCGGTCATGAGAGAGGCGAAGCTAGGGTTCGTCACATTGAAGGACGATATTGCGCTCATCCAAACCTCGCTCTCCTCGGCCAGGCGGTCGAGTGCGGGAGTGACACTTGGAGTGGCACCCCAAGCGCCCAAGGCGTCGGCTCGCAAGGTATCCGCCGTGAGCAGCACGACGTTCGGCCGTGCGCCCTTTGATGGAGGTGATACCAGAGGTCTGCGCTCGACCAATACCGGATTGGCCCAAAGAGCGCCCTCCTCCGCCACATCGCGGGTCTGGTGTCCGTCGAGAGGCTCGACACTGAGTACGAGTCGAATCGTTGTCCCCTCCCACGGAGACAGGTCTGCTGTCAGAGTGGCGGATGCAACGCGCTTCAGCTCGCCGTTGTCCGCCGAGAGCACTTCTGTAAGCTGGCTGCCCTCGAGAATAGAGACGTGGAAGCGAAAGGGTCGATCGTGCCCCTCGTTGCGAAGTGGAGTAAAAGAGAAGTACGCCGCTTCGCCCAAAGTCAGCCGGTATCGGAGCTCCGTGCCCTCACGCTGTGCGATACAGCGTACCTTTCCGGCGCGGATCTGCTGGGGACGCTCCTCCAGCGGAAGAGAGAGGTCCGGCAGGGTTCCACTCCCGAGATAGCTCAGCTTCGCGAAGTAGGCCGCTCTGGCGCGATCGTCGTCCGCAGACGTGAAGCTCACTGTCGGTTCTTCATCCCAGAGATCCACCAGTCGCCAGGCCGTTGAGACGCCAGGCGGATCCGCGGGAGCGCAGGACAGAAGCGCGGTCGACAGTCCCGAGAACAGACTCAGCAAGAGAAGGAGCCGCCCTTGCACCCTCAATGCGCCGACCCCGCCTCGGATCAGACTCGTGGGTTGGCGCACTCGCTCAATCGACCATTGCGAGCACCAACTCGGGGAAGATGATGATCATCAAGAGCCCGACCAGTTGGATCAAGATGAACGGCACGGCGCCGCGATAAATCTGACTCGTCGAGATCTCCGGAGGAGCCACTCCTCTCAGATAGAAAAGCGCGAAGCCGAAGGGTGGGGTGAGAAAGGAGGTCTGAAGGTTCATCCCGATCATGACGCCGAACCAGACCATATTCACATCCAAGAGTCTTGCCGCCGGCGCCAGCAGAGGAATGATGATGAACGCGATCTCGAAGAAGTCGATAAAGAAGCCGAGTATGAAAACGGTGAGGTTGGTCACAATTAGAAGACCGATCACTCCACCGGGAAGATTGGTGAGTAGATCCTCGATCCAGAGATCACCATTGAGGCCCCGAAACACAAGGGCGAAGGCGGTGGAGCCGATGAGTAGGAAGAGGACCATCGAGGTCAGGCGGGTGGTCTCGTCCATGGTCTCTTTGAGGGCCCGAAAGCTGAGCCGTCGATTCACTGCCGCCAACAGCATCGCTCCGACAGCTCCTAAGGCTCCGGCCTCCGTCGGAGTGGCGACACCGGCAAAAATGCTCCCAAGGACCAGGAGAATCAAGAAGAGTGGCGGAACCATGACCAGCAGAACTCTTCGCAGTAGCGAAGAGCGTGCCATTGCCCGTTCACTCATCGGGAGCGCCGGAGCCATCTCGGGCCGCAACCAGGCCACGACGACAACGTAGAGCCCAAAAAGTGAAGCCAGCATCACCCCAGGGATAAGAGAGCCGACAAATAGATCGCCAACCGAGATTCCCAACTGGTCAGCGAGTACAACGAGCACCACACTCGGTGGAATGACCTGTCCCAAAGTTCCCGACGCGGTGATCACACCACAGGCCAGCTCCGGCGCATACCCGTAGCGCATCATCACCGGCAGAGAGATCAACCCCATCGCTACCACCGACGCCCCAACGACTCCGGTTGCCGCCGCCAGCATCGTCCCCACCACCACGACCGCGAGCGCCAAGCCCCCACGCATCGGCCCGAACAGCAGGCCAATCGTCTTGAGGAGGTCCTCGGCGAGCTTCGACTTCTCGAGCATGGTCCCCATGAAGATGAAGAAAGGCACTGCCAGGAGGACATAGTTCGACATCACACCGAAGATTCGCTGAGGAAACGCGTAGAGGAGATTCCAGTCGAACAACCCGAGCTGAACACCGATGGCTGCGAAGATCAGCGCCGTTCCACCCAGCGAGAAGGCCACCGGGTATCCAACGAAGATGAAGCTGAAGACCACTACGAACATGAGCGGTCCGAGAAGATCTAGGCTCAAAGTCGAATCTCTCCGGACGATTGCATGTCGTCGGCACCCCGTAAGAACGCGAGACGATGTATGACCTGGCTTACGGCCTGCAGCAGCAGCAACGAAAATGAGAGAAGGATCACAGCCTTGATCGGGTATCTAGGTAGACCACCGGGGTCTGATGACACCTCTCGCACCGCCCAAGAGTTGGCCACCAGAGGCCACGACGTCACCAGCGCGAAAATGCAAAAAGGGATCAGGAACACAAGGCCACCCAGGAAGTCGACCCACGCTTGCGATCGAGGCGACAGACGACCGTAGAAGACGTCTACGCGCACATGCGCATTGCGCTCCAAGGTGTAGGCCGCGCCGAGAAGAAAGACCACGCTGAAGAGGTACCACTGCAGCTCGATGTAGACGTTGGAGCTGAGGCTCCAGCCCATGAAACGCCCCAGGTAGCGCACTACGGCGTTGTATGCACCGATCAGAATCATCAACAGCGCAAGCCAAGAAGCCAGCGACCCCGCGGCAGCGCTGAGGCGATCGATGCCACGAGCGATAACCAGAGCGATCCTCACCTCATCCCTCGCAGTTCCGAGAGACTACGTTTCTAAACTTCGCCCGCGTCGGCGTCGAGTCGCCCTTTGAGCAGAGCTACGCGGCTGGATTCAGGGTCGAGACTCTCGGCGCGGCGAAGCCAGCTGTGGGCTTTCTTCAGCTCGCCCTGCCTGAAGGACAGGAGTCCCATGGCAGCGAGCGACTCCGCGTTCTTGCCCTGTCTTCTGAGGGCTTTGCGATAAAAGCGACTGGCGTCCTCGTAGCGACCCCGACGCATACTCAGGTCACCCAGAGAAAGATAGGTGAACGGGTTCCGATTGGAGCTCTTGTCCGCCATCTCCAGAAGTTCAAAGGCTTCTTCGTCCTGACCTCGGAGAGTGAGCACTGCGGCCAGGTTCTGAAGCGCAGAGGAGGAGTGGAGGTCCATCTCGAGTGCCACGCGATAGGCAGCCTCAGCCCCATCCAGGTTGCCGGAGCGACGCAATGCGACCCCCATGTTCACCCACGAGGCCGAGTACCCTGGATCAATGGCCACGGCCGATCGCAGCCAATTCAGCGCCTCATCGTAGCGTGCGAGCCGAAGCTCCTCTGCCCCTCGGTTGGAGTAGAACATCGCAATTGCTCGATAGTCGTCAGCGATACTGAGACGCCGGTACTCGGCTCCTGAAGCATCCGCGAAATCGATGATGTGCATGTCGTGACTGGGCCCATAGCCCACTGCCACGTGGTCGGAGACCACGATCAGGTCACCGTCCTTGCGGTACTTCTCGATGTCTCGAACTTCTAGGAAGTAGGCGTGGATACCGACCTCGCGCGCCATACCGACAAAGAGATGGGTGAACGCCAGGCAATTTGCCTCGCCGCTCTCGAAGACCTCAGTCGCGGTGCCCGTATAGCCACGTGCATACTCGATACCCACATCATCCGAGAAAAGGGCGCGAGTCAGCCGGCCGATCCCGTCCTCCGCGTCCGCCGACTTGGGTACGACTTCGTGCACCCAGCGCTTCATCTCCGGAGTCAGCCGGTAAGGGACAACCAGATGTGTAGGCTCCAGACCACGCGCGCGGATCAGACTCTCGAGCTCCCCGCGCCCTACCTTGTGAGTACCAGGGTTGGCAGAACAGCCCGCGAGGGCGAGTACGCTCAACGCTACCAGTGCGATTCGCTTCATCCACTGAGCCTCAAGCGGGTGCGTGACCTGCCTCCTCGTCCGAATTACGTTGGCGCAGCCTTTTCGCCACCTTCACAAGTGCGAAGCTCAAGCCGACGACAACCAGACCGAGAGCCACGATGGGCATCGCCAGAGCAGCGAGAGAAACACCAACCGCCCCGACCAGCTCAGCGGTCGAGACCAGCGGGTTGCCGAGGCCACCCGTAAAGGCTGTCGAGGTCGCGCGCAGAAACGAGGTAGAGGCCTGCACCATGCCCGCTAGCCCGCCGCCGGCGACGATCGCGAGACCCCAGCGGAGCATAGGATCCATCTCATCCACAACGCTCGCGGTTACCAACACTCCCGCGACCACCGCGGCGGGCCCTGCCAGGGTATCGAGCACATTGTCGATCCAAGGTACGTAATAGGCGGCTATCTCCGCCAGAGTCGCAACGCTCAGCGCGATGAGCGCGGGAGTTGTCGCAAGCCACTCGAAGCCGTCTACCAAGCTCACCTGTCCGGTGGCCCCGGCCGCTCCGAGCACCAGCAACGGAACAAAGACGCGAAACCCGCAGGCGGCACTCAAGGCCAGCCCTAGAGCGACAATGATTGCGGTGTCCATGAGGAGCTCCTTAGTTGGAGAGATCCACGCGACGACCTCGACCCTAATGATACTACGAGCCCGAGCCCCCCCGACGTCCAATGCCCCCAAGCGCAAGACGGGCCCTCTCGGGCGACAGGGCCAGATACACCAACGAGAAGACGCAAAGCACCACGAGGGCCTGAAGCTGAGTAGGTCGGGAGCGGAGCGCCCACCACAAAAAGCCACAGGGCGCGGCGGCGAGCAGGGCCGTCAGGACGGGTCTGACAACCAGATGCCAGGGCAGCTCGACCGACAGTGCGGGATCGAGTCTCCGCCGCAGCAGCCCGAGCTCGAACCACGAGCCCAAGACACTGGCGATCGCCAGCCCCAGGGGAGCAAGCGAATGCGCCTCGGCACCCGCAATCGGCAGCAAGGCCTCGAGTGAGACCCGATCCAGAAGGAGGCTGACTGCCGCTCCGACACTTGCCGAGATCCCCAGGCGAACAAATGCAACCCGAGCGGGAGTCTTGGTGTCGCCGACAGCGAAGAAGATGTTCTGAAGGAGTCTGGAGATGACCGTAGAAGGAAGTCCGAGCGTATAGACCGCCAGCACGAGATACACCAGCCAGTTGTCGGCGCTGCCGAAGTTTCCTCCTCGATAGAGAAGCGCAACAACCAAATAGCCGAAAACCAGAAAGAGAACCAGGGTCGGTCCCACAAAAAAGAATGCGCGCCCGAACGCCGTCGAAAAGCGACCGGGCACAGCCGCGGCTCGCTTACCGGGATCGAGTCGGGAGAGCTCAGGAAGCTCGACTGCGGCGACCGAGAAGCCGAAGAGCGCAATCGGCAATAGATACAGACGCTGCGCCCAGCCAAGCGCCGCGAGAGTCCCAACGGTCAAGAATGAGGCCAAGAACAGGTCGATGTAGCCGGAGAGCTGCGCGGCGCTTCGTCCAATCACAGCCGGTCCGAAGCGCGACAGGGCCTCCCTTACCCCGTCGACAGCCAAAGAAAAGCGCGGACGGAAGCCGGCCAAGAGGCGCCAGACGACCGGCAGCTGAATACCAAGCTGAAGCACGGCTCCGACGAGGGCGCCGACGCACGCGGAGACGAGAAGGCGCTCTCCCGATTCGAGGCTGAGCCTATTCCCGACGAGATCCCTGCCGGCCCAAAGAAAACCGGTGATGATGGCTGCACTCCAAAAAGCGGGAGCACAATAGGAGAGGAAGAAGCGCCGGTGGCTGTTGAGGATGCCCAGACACCACGCCGAGAGAACGAGGATCGCAGTCATCGGGAAGATGATCCGGACGCCAGTCACCGCCAACGGATAGCGGTCGACGGTGCGCAGACCCGCTTCGACCAGGGCAGCGTCACGCAGCATTCCAGAGCTGAGGAGGGCAACAAGGGGACCCGCGAACACCACCCCCACGAGAGCCACGAGGCTTGCAAGCGCTAGCAGTAGGCCAAAGATCGCCGCCGCGAAGCGACTTGCCTCCTCCTCCTTCCCCTCTCCGAGCTTGCCGGCATAGACCGGGATAAAGGACGCAGAGAGGGACTGTTCCCCGAGAAGGTTTTGGAGCAAGTTCGGACCGCGGAACACGGCCGCAAAGACATCCGAAAAGGCCGAAACTCCCAGATAGTGGGCCGCAATTTTCTCTCGCAGCAGCCCGGTAATTCGGCTCAGCAGGATTCCTGACGCGACCTGCGCCACCCGGCGATCGCTCAATTCTTCACCCTAGACCAGCGTTTCCAAAGTTCGCGTACATATCTCGGCCCCTTCTGCCCGCTGGCGGCGTTGGCTGGGCGCCCCCACGCTCCTCGATATATTGCCCAATATACCTGCGTCGGCGCGCCTAGCCAGCGAACAGAATGAGCTCGAGCTATGCAACCCGAACTTTGGAAACGCTGGTCTAGTTCGGCGCACGGCTCAGGCGCAGCTCGAGCTGCCCCTCTCGGACAGCCCACGTCACCTCGGTCTCCTTCGAAGGCAGATCCAGGACCAGGTGGAGCTCGGGGCCGCGGTTGGTCTGGTGAAATCCGGTCCGAATGCGCTCGACCAGCGGCATGCCAACCTCCACCGTCTCAGGGCGGTAACGCTCGCCGACACCCGAAACTCGCACCAGGTAACGAGCAGGTAAGGGACCCAGCATCGTAGCGAAGATGTCCTTCGATGTGAGTGCTGCCTGAGCACGAACGGCTACCAGAGTTTGACCGTCTACGAGAGACGCATCAATCGAAACGACTCGGTTCAGGCCGGTTGGCGAAGCCCCCTCCTCCGGGGCCTGAGTCGCGTCTCTCGCGACCGGAGTCGGTCCCGACCTGCCCGGCACCTCCTCGACAACGCGGGCCGAGCCAACACTCAGCCCCACGGGCGCCGGCGGCGGCAGAGACACCGCCGTCGGTAGCGGTTCTACCGTGGGTATTGGAGGGCTCGTCGTCAAGGTCGTCGAGCGCTCCTGGCTCCGGTCATCTCGGCCCTCGGCCGAAGCGGTCGGCTGACGGCGCCCCTCCGAAAAAGCCCATATTGCGATAGCGGCGACAACGAGAGCGGCTACTCCGCCGATCAGGACCCTGGCGAAAGCTGGCGACGGATCGGGGACGAGCCTCTCCTCCACCTCCCCCGCGTAAGAACCCTCTAGGCGCTCCAGCTGTGACTCGGCCTCGCGCTCGACACTGCGTTGAGCTACGACCGCCGGTGGGGCTGTCTCGGGAGCCGCAGGGAGTCGCGCCTCGGCAGGCTCCGCTTTCAGGACCGGGGTCCTGTCTGTAGGCTGGACCCTGGTCTCCGTAGCCTCTCCGAGGCTCCGAAGATGACTCTCGATTAGCGCTTTCGAATCCGGATCGAGAGCCGTAAAGCGCAGCCCCATCGTCGAAGCTTCGCCGCGATCAGGCCGCGCGTCACGCCACCAAATAACCTCAGCTCGCCCGCGAGCGACCTCTCCACCTAGGGAGAGCTCGAACTCCACCTCCTCGGACAGAGGCGCGGATCGACTCGAAATAACCCCGACGCCGGTAGTCGAGAGGTCGGCGGCCTGCGCCTCGAAGTGAGAGTCGTTGCGCAGCCGCAGACGGATGGCCTCGGCAAGCCTTGCGCGAGGCGACTCCCGAAGTCGGATCCCCTGTGCCACTCGAGCCTGCCGCTCTCTCTAGCTCCGCATCGAGCCGCTATCGAGCTACCCGCTGGCCCGTCGCCAGACTCCCCATCTTACGGCCGACCAACAAGGCCATCTCCAATGCCTGCTCGTAATTCAGCCGCGGATCGACCAAGCTCTTGTAAGCGCGGTTCAAGTCTGCTTCGGCCAAGCCTCTGGCCCCGCCGACACACTCCGTAACCGCTTCGCCTGTAAGCTCGAAATGCACCCCGCCAAGATAGCTTCCACTCGCTGCGTGAATGTCGAAGGCCCACTCCAACTCGGAGAGAATGTCGTCGAAACGTCGCGTTTTGAAACCGCTGGATGTCTGCTGCGTATTGCCGTGCATGGGGTCGCAGCACCACACGACGATCTTTCCAGCACCCTGTACTGCATCGATGAGCGGCGGAAGGCCGAGCGCGATCTCCTTCACGCCGAAGCGGTGAATAAGAGTAATCCTGCCCGGCTCGTTCTCGGGATTCAGAACGCCCAACAGCTGCAGCAACAACTCGGAGTCCATGCTCGGTCCGACCTTGATCCCGATCGGGTTGCGGATTCCGCGGCAGTATTCGACATGGGAGCCACCGAGGGTGGCCGTCCGCATTCCGATCCAGGGCATATGGGTCGCCAGGTTGTACCAACCCTCACGGCGAGGCACCTGGCGTGTCTGAGCCTGCTCGTAAGGGAGCAATAGGCCCTCGTGGCTGGCAAAGAAATCTACTCGACTCACCTCTCCCAGCTGCGCTCCCGCAAGGGTCTCCATGAACCGTAGCGAGTCGGCGATCGACTCCACCTTCTTCTGGTACTCGGCCGCATCGGGCGAGTGCTCGACGAAACCGAGATCCCAGTACTCCGGATGATGAAGATCCGCAAAGCCACCGTCGATCAGACCACGAATGAAATTCAGCGTCAGTGCCGCCTTCTCGTAGCCGCGGATCATGTTCCAGGGATCTGGACGGCGGTCCTCCGGAGTGAAGGGAGAGCGATTGATCAGATCTCCGCGGTAACTGGGCAGAGACACGCCGTCAATCTCCTCCATGTCTTCGGAGCGAGGCTTGGCGTACTGACCAGCAAAGCGGCCTACGCGGATCACCCTCTTTTTCGAGCTGTGAACCAGCACCAGGCTCATCTGCAGGAGGATCTTCAGCTTACTGGTGATCGACTCGGCGGTACAGTCCTCGAAATTCTCTGAACAGTCCCCTCCCTGGAGCATGAAGCGCTTCCCAGCCGCTGCCTCGGCGAGAAGGGATTTGAGATGCTCGACCTCCCAAGAGGTCACCAGAGGAGGGAGATGTGCGAGCTTCTCGACAACGGTGTCCAACTCTGCGGGGTCGGCGTAGCCGGGCTGCTGCGCGGCCGGCAGGTCTTTCCACGATTCAGGTGTCCAAGTTCTCATCGATTCTTCCCGAAGAAAAGACACCTATGTTAACACGGGTCGACTTCGGCGTCTCGTCCAGCGCAAGCACTCCCGTCCCCTCAACTCCTCTCAGCCGTCGAGACTTCCCGGCGCGAGTCTATCTCCAAATACCGCCCCAGCCACCTCGTACCGAGATAGAAAGGCACCGTGTCGAGGAGCGCCACCGAGAACTTGAAGACATAGCCGGTACCGATGAAGACCCAGAGCTGTGGCCACAGGGCCGCCCCGCTCTCGACCGGTAGCGCGCCGGCGTAGAAGTGAGTGATCGTGATGACGGCAAAGGTGTCGACGAACTGACTGACCATGGTCGAGCCATTGTTGCGGAGCCAGAGGTGTCGACCTCCAGTGAATCTCTTCCAGAAGTGGAAGAGTTGTACGTCCACCAACTGCGCGGCGAGGTAGGCAACCATCGACGCACCTACGGCTCCGAGTGTGAGACGACGGATCTCGAAGAACACCGGAAGCCGTCCGGCCACGTCGGGAGTCGCCTCGTCGAAGCCGGGAAGAGCTCCTCCGAGCCAGAGAATGAACACCAGCCAGATGTTCACCAAGAGGCCAACCAAGACCACCGAGTTGGCTCGTTTACGCCCGTACAGCTCGGAAATGAAGTCGGTGCAGAGAAAGGTCAGGGGGTAAGGAAGTACACCGACTGCCAGAGGCATTGGGATCTCATGCCCGAAGAGGTTGATGCTGAGGTCGAGGAAACGGCTCACACCGAGAATGTTGAGCATCGTCATCGACCCCAAAAAGAGCCCGACGAGCACCAGGTACACGGCTTCACGCCGCGCCTGCAGCCGACTCAGCTCAATGGGATGGAGCTCCTCGGTCACGATCGCGAAGGAGAATACGAGAGGCGGGGCGGGAGGTCAAAATCTGCCACTACCCGTCCCCTACGGAGTGCTAACATCGCCAACGCCCAAGCCGAAAGAAAGGAACCCGCGGAGGTCCATCGGAAAATGCCGATCTACGAGTTCTATTGCGAGTCCTGCAACGCCCTCTTCAGTTTCTTCTCGACCACATCTTCCTTGCCCCGCCATCCCGATTGCCCCCGCTGTGGCTCGAAGGACCTCCCTAAGCGCCCCTCCTCCTTCGCCACTCTCAAGCACCGAGAGGACGAGGAACAATCGCCTTTCGAGGGTCTCGACGAAAACCGTATGGAGGGCGCAATGGATACTTTGATGAGGGAGATGGGAGATCTCGGCGAAGACGCCGACCCTGGCCAGGTAGGAGCTTTCTTTCGGCGCTTCGGTGATCTCTCCGGCCTCGAGATGGGGCCTCGGATGGAGGAGGCCCTCGCTCGAATGGAAGCGGGCGAGGATATGGACGCTCTCGAGGCCGAGTTCGACGACCTGGGGGACGAAGATTCCCTCGATGACCTCTTTCGTCTGAAGAAGGCCGGGCAACAGCGGCGGCGGCCGCGGCCCGAAGTCGACTCAGAGCTCTACTTTCTCTAGGCCTGAGAAGGATGGGCAGAGACAAGATCGGTATCGTCTCGATGGGAATTGCGCTACCCGAGCGCGTCTTCGAGAACGATGACTGGAGTCAGTACGTCGAGACTTCGGACGATTGGATTCGCTCTCGTACCGGGATCGAGCGACGCCGAGTCGCCGCTGACGACGAGACCACAGCGACACTGGCGACCGAGGCAGCTCGCCAAGCACTCGTTGACGGCCACCTGTCGGCGAGCGAGATCGACGAGATCATCGTCGCAACGGACACTCCGGAGGTGCCCTTTCCCGACACCGCCTGCTTCGTCCAACATCAACTCGGCGCTCGCGAAGTACCCGCTTTCACCCTCGGTGGAAGCGGATGTGCGGGATTCATCCAAGCTCTAGAGATCGCCAGGTCTCGGGTTGCCTTCCACAACGGGCGGGTGCTTGTCATAGGGGTCGAGCTACTCACTCGCATCATGGATTGGCGGAACCGCGACACTTGCGTCCTCTTCGGCGACGCGGCAGGTGCCGTAGTCGTAACGGCCGGCACGCCGCGAGCCGAAATTCTGACCACGAGCTGCGGCACCGACGGCTCAAAGATCGACATTCTCAAACTCGAGGTCGGAGGTACCCGATCTCCCATCACCGCCGAACGGGTTCAGGCGCGCGAGCATCTCCATATCGAGATGAACGGGGGAGAGGTATTTCGGCACGCCGTCACACGGATGGCCCAGGCCTGCAACGACGTCCTCGACCGGCAGGGACTTTCCTTGAGCGACGTCGACCTGGTGATTCCCCACCAGGCGAACCTACGCATCATCCACGCCGTTGCCAAGAAGCTAGGGGTGTCTATGGACAAGGTCTTCACCAATGTCCAGAACTACGGGAACACCGGCTCGGCATCGGTCCCCCTCGCTCTTTTCGAAGCTGAGCGCTGCGGAGCCTTGGCTCCCGGCGCAACCCTTCTTCTCACCGCCTTTGGAGCCGGTTTTCACTGGGCAGCTGCCGCGCTTCGCTATAACGGTAGACAAAACACGAGCACCCAGGGAGATCCGCCTTGCTGAAATCGCTTCAAGACTTCTTTGAACGGCATATCTCTTTTCCTCGAGACGCCGAGGACGAGCTCACCGAGCAACCGATCCAGCTTGCCACTGCCGCCCTCTTCATCGAGATGACCCGCGCCGACTTCGAGGTAACAGAGGAGGAGCTGAAAAGCATCGAGAACGAGGTCCGCGCCACCTTCGGCCTCGACCAAGACCAAAGCCACGAGCTTCTAGAGCTCGCCAAGTCGGAAACCTCCGAATCGGTCGAGCTCTTTCAGTTCACCCGCCTCATCGACCGCGAATTCACTCCGAACGAGAAGTGCGATCTGGTCGAGCGCCTGTGGCGAATCGCTCTCGCTGACGACCATATCGACCGCTACGAGGAACATCTGGTACGCAAGATCGCCAACCTGCTTCACGTCCCACACCGAGACTTCATCGAAGCAAAGAAGCGCGCAAAGTCGGCCTCCGCGTAGCGGCGGCGGCCATCTTCGTTGTCACAAGGCCGGCGTCGGGTGCGGCGGCTCTACTGCTGAGGGGCGCCTGCCCAAGGTATACCCCAAGCCCGCAGACTGCGCAGGTCTCTCGCGAGCATTCGCGGAGCCGGGGCGGCAGCCTCCACGCTCCACGGGGGTGGAAATACTCGCTCCTGCTGCAGGAGAGCTCGGAGGTCTGCCTTCCCCACCGGCGCGTCATCGACGGGTGACGCAGAGTCGATCGACCAGCTCACGAAGATCTCCTCCTCGCCGCCGCTGCACTCGGGAGCTCGGCCGAAGCTGGACCTCCACCCCTCGAAGAGAGACGCGAGACCACCAGAGCCCTCCGACCTCAGAGCCGCCGCTCGAAGCCGATCGTAATCGGGGTGGGCTGGGGCGAAGTGGCACCTCCAACGGAGCTGTGAGCCTCGCGTCACCACGCTCAGTTCGTGGTAGCCGTTACCAAAATACAGTTCTGAGAGTGCCGGAGCCTCCACATCATGGAGGAGGCTGGGGGCGGCGGCCGGCACGGCCCGGCCCCCGCTGAGCTCCAGAACCGTCGCGAAGACCCGAGACTGCGCCACGACCTCACTCCCCTCTACCGCCAGCCTCTCCCTCCACTCCAGCGGCAACCGTAGCAAGAGAGGAACCTCCAAGCGCTCTCGCGACAACGCCCCCAGATCGGGCAGAAGCTCACCGTCAGATCCGAACGGGTCCCCGTGATCAGCAGTCACCACAAGCAGACTCCGGTTCCACTGGCCGCTCTTGCGCAGAGCCTCCAGCAGACGGGCGAGGTAGGTATCCGCCTGTTGAACACCCTCGAGATAGAGACCTCTATGGACCTCGGGAACGGGCTCAGGTACCGCCGCCACCTGCGCAGCGTCCCCGAGGTCTCGATAGGCGACGCGAGGTGGCGTCAGCTGTATCCAGGTCAGCGAGGGTCCGGACCCGAGCTCCTCCAGAGCGCGCACCGCCGAGCGGATGCGGCGCAGAGGGCGCACGACTTCGAAGCCGCGGCCGAAACCGAGCTGATCGATCCATTGGGCAGAGTGAAAAAGTCGAGTCTCGAAGCCGAGACCATGCAGCTCCTCCGCGAGGGTTCGAACCTCCCGGCGGAACCGGGCCGGGCCGGGATGTGAGACACCGTGGAGGGCCACCGGCAGGCCGGTGAAGAGAGACGCCAGGCTCGCGCCGGTCCAATCTGCGCTGGCGACGGCTCGGCCGGACCAGGAAGAATCTCCGCGCAGCCGGTCGAGATGAGCCATCACCGTCTCAGAATCACTCCCACTTGCGACGTCGGCGCCGAGAGCCGAGAAGGTGATGACGACCACCGGGCCGCGGAAGGAGACTTGGTCCCCCCTGTCGGTCGAGCCACACCCTATAAACATGGCGGCCAGAGCGAGAACGGCGACCGGGGCCGGGGCGCGACACACCATCAGAGCGAGCTCACCTTCAGCTGAGTCTGAAGTCCGCGATGATCGGAACGTGGTCACTCGCCACCTTGGAAACAGACAGTCTGCACCGCCGCGCCCGCACCAGACGCAGGTCCCTGTAGTAAAGGCGATCGAGAGCCCCTCGGGGTGAGAAAGAGGGGTAGGTTCTCATTGCGTGGCTCCAGCGGCTCCTTCCCTCGGTCGCCAGTTGAAAGTGGAAGACTTCGGTGAAGATGGGTCTCAAGCGAGACCGCCAATCATTGAAGTCGCCGCCGGCAATGCTGGGCGAGCCGCTCAGCAGGCCAGGAAACTCCTCGGAGCGGACCAATCGGCCCGTTTGCGTCTCTCGCTCCCGCGCCGACAGGCCTAGGTGAAGATTGAAGACCTCTATCATCCGCCTTTGGTCGCCGTCGCTGAGCTCGATCGTAGTGTGCAGAGCTCCTCGACCCTTCTTCTTTTCAACCGTGAGGTCGATATTGCGCTGAGCGAGAATGGGGAAGCGACTGAGTGTGGCATTACCGTAGGAGCCCTTGCGCAGACGCACGTTCTTGCCCATTGCGAAATATTCGAAGCCGGCACCGTCCGCGAGCACGCGAGCCAGATCGAGCTCGCGGGAACGAGGAACTCCAACGTCCACCTCCTGTAGGAGAGCGATATCCGGCCGATAGAAGGTGAGGATGTTCTCGATCCGTTCGGGCCGGAACAGACGGTCGACACCGATCGCGCGATGAATGTTGTAAGTGAGAACGCGAAACTTCATGGCAGCTTCTTCCGGACACGACCAACTGGCTGCGCCGGCCGAACAAGGTCTCAGAGATTCTGGGGTGGTCCTCGCTAGCGGTACGGTGTATGAGTACGGGAGAAGTACTCGCGGGTCATCTTCGCGGTCGGTCCTGCCAGCAATACCAGCGTGAGCAGGTTGGGCAGTGCCATCAATCCGAGGGCAACATCGCCGAAGTCCCACACGGTCTGAAGAGGCAGGAGTGAGCCTAGAAAGAAGAACCCGATATAGGCCCAGCGATAGTAGCGGACTGCCCCGGGTCCAAAGAGGTACTCGGTAGCCCGATCACCATAGTAGGACCAGGAAATAGCGGTGGACACGGCAAAGAGCAGGACCGCCAGCGTGACAATCAGGCTTCCACCATCCCCCGGTAGACCCGCCTGGAAGCCCAATGCAGTGAGCGGGGAGCTGGTGAGCAGCGCCCGGCCCTCGATCTGCAGCCTGGCGCCATCGACGGCGCTGACCTCGCCCCCCGCGGCGCCAATCTCGAGTATTCCGCTCCAGGGTCTCCCCTCTTGATCCACTACGCGCGCGTCCTCGATCACCGCGTTCAGGTAAACGAAGGCGGCGCCGGCAACCTCTCCGTCTTGCACCGACACCGTCAGCGCTTCCGAGCGAGACTTCCGCTCTCGCCACAATCGCTCCAGATCGGCGTCGAGGGGAGCCGAGGCCAGAACGGCTTCGACCGCCCCCGTCGAAAGTCTCTGGTCGACCTTTTCGCGCCACGCACCGCTAACCAGAATCACCAACCCCGTCATCGAGCAGATCACCAGCGTATCGATAAAGGGACCCAGAGAGGCAACAAGCCCCTCTCGGACCGGCTCGCTGGTCTTAGCCGCTGCGTGCGCGATCGGCGCACTCCCCTGGCCCGCTTCGTTGCTGAAGAGGCCGCGCCTTATCCCCCACATGAGGGTGATCAGGAAGGACCCTACCGCGCCTCCGACCAGCGGCTCCGGAGCAAAAGCCTGCTCGAAGATGAGCAGAAAGGCGCCAGGGACCTCGCGCCACTGCAGGAGCAAAATGAAGGCCGCCGCGCCAACGTAGAGCAAGGCCATGAAAGGAGCGAGGACGGCGGTGACCCGGCCGATCCTCCTTATTCCGCCGATGATCACGAGGCCGACGACCGCCGCAAAGACCAGCGCGGTCACCACCGGCGGTACGCCGAACTCGCTCTCCACTTGCACCGCCATGGTATTCGCCTGATTCATGTTGCCAGTGGCGAAAGAACAGATCACGGTAAAAACGGCAAAGCTCCAAGCCATCCAACGGGCCCAGGGACCGAGTCCCATCTCCATGTAATACATCGGCCCACCCGAAACCGACCCATCCGGGTGCACTTTGCGATAAGCGAGTGCAAGAGTGCACTCGGCGTACTTCAGGGCCATTCCGAAGAAAGCCGTGACCCACATCCAGAAGAGAGCGCCGGGCCCACCGAGCCGGATCGCGATCGCCACACCAGCGATATTTCCAATGCCCACGGTCGCCGACAGGGCGGTGGTCAGCGCCTGGTAGTGCTTGAGGTCACCCGGTTCATTCGGGTCGTCGAAGCGCCCCCTGGCGATGTCGATAGCGTGCCTGAAGCCTCGAACCTGGATGAATCCAAAGCGCAAGGTCACGTAGAAGCCCGTGCCCAGAAGCACGATCGCGAACAGCGGCGCCTGCGGCGGCCAATTCAGGACCCAGCTGTTCAGAAAGCTATTGATCGGGGTGAGGAAGACGCTGACTGTGTCAGAGATCCATTGCGCGATGCTCTCGAGCATAAGCTCCTCGTCTCCTCGAAAATGGGGGTCGCAGCCGAGCCGGTACTGTAACAAAAGGTCTGTCCCCTTCAGCGCCCCCCTCTCTTAGGCGGCTCCCCGGCTTCGAGGCGGCACCCAGAACCGGCCCTGGCGTCTTAGCTACCCCGGCAGCGCAGCCGCCAGCGCATGAAAGCGCCGGCGCCACGAGTTCGAGTCTCTCTCCAGTTGGCGACGATGGGCAACAAGACTGTAGATCCGATTACGCTCCTGATCGATCCAGAGGCTGGTCCCGGTGAAGCCAACGTGGCCGAAGGCAGCGGCCGAGAGCGCCGGTCCAGCCGAGCCTCGGACACGTCTCCTGGCCCAGCCCATTGCCCAGGGAGCCCCGCCGCTGATTGCTCGAAGAGCCTCCTGTGGTGGAAGCAGCGAGGCGCTGCCGTTGACCGTATCGAGCCAGACACGACCAAGGCCGAGTAGCCCCATTGTCGTGACGAAGAGCCCCGCATGCCCGGCCAGTCCACCGAGGAACCTGGCATTACCGTCCTGCGGTTGGCCCAGATCGGGGCCCCCTCGAGGAGCGATGGAAATGCCCTGCTCGGCACCGAGCTCGACCTCTCGCCCGTTGCCGCACAGGCAGCGCACGACATCCAGCTCACGCCCTGGCATCTTGGCTACCCCCTCGATGCCAAGGGGCTTCAAGGCGCGCTCCTGCAGGAGATCCCAGAGGCTCGCCCCCAGGACGCGCTCGGCCGAAAAGCCCCAGAGCGCATAGTCGAGATCGGAGTAGGTGCCCGGAGCTGCTCCGCAGAGCTTCCCGCTCACGAGAAGCCGCTCGGCACTCGCTTGGGAGCGGCATCGACGGTAGAGCGGAGTCCAAGGCCGCAGTCCCGCCCGGTGCCTGAGAAGATCCTCCACTCTCTTCCTCGCCAGGTGCGGCGAGCAGCCCGGCCAGATGTCGCCAAGATTGCTGTCGAGCGGCATCGAGCCATCCTGGTGCAGCCGCAGCGCCAAGGTGGCCATGAACGGCTTGGTGAGAGACGCCGCGTCAAAGAGAGTCGTGGGTGAGATGCCAATGCCCTCGGTATCCGCATCGACACTCTCGAAAGCCAAGGTTTCGGCCCCGCTCGATACCGATGCCGCAGCCGCCGAGATGCCCCCGCAGTCCCGCCAATTGTCGAGGAGCTCGCGGAGGGTCGAGCCTGATGCGCCGTTGAACGAGCCGCCCTTCAGAGTGGGACTCCTTTCCTGCGCCTCAGGGGTGGTCCGCGAGCCAAGCTCTCGGGTCGAGCTCATAGGGCAGACAGGTGAGGCACTCGAGTCCATCGGCGTCAAGATAGAAGAGATCCTCGAGTCGCACTGCAAAGCTCTCCTCGGGGTAGTAGAGACCTGGCTCGAGGGTGAGAACGTCACCTTCCTCGAACCCGCCATCGGCGAGAGTGTTCTCGCGGCGAAACTCGGGGTATTCGTGAAGCTCGTAACCGACGCCGTGCCCAAGCCCGTGAACGTACCCGGAAGCGAGGTTCTCTTCGTCGAGCGAAGTGGCATGACCTGCCGCCCCCAGGTGCTCACAGACGGCGGTCTGAAGCTCCCAGCCCAGAGTGCCGACGGTGACCCGACTACGTGCCAGCTCGAGAGCCTCGTACACGCTCCTGTGCGCGGCCAACAGCCGCTCCGAAGGTGTGCCGACACAGAATGTACGAGTGCAATCCGCGTACATTCGCCGCCGCGGAAAGAGGTCAACGATCAGTGACACGCCCTCCCGAACAACACTCTCGTCGTGTCCAGTATTGTGGGGTACGGCGCCTTCCCTACCTGGCGCCAGTAGGTTTCCTTCAGGCTCTTCGAGTCCGAGCGCGGCGAACAAGAGAGCGACCTCTCGGCGCAGGGTCGAGACCCGCAAGCGGCTCCCCCGCCACCATAGCTCTCCGTCTCTCGACGTCGCCCCGCCCAGAATTTCGACGATGCGTCTGAAGGCTCGCACGGTACCTCCCGCGACTTCACGAATCTCGGCGACCTCTGCCCTCGACTTTCGCTTTCTCAGTTGCAAGATCAAGGAGTTGCCGGAAACGAAGCTCCAACCTTCCGTTCGCAACTGGGTGATCGCCTCCTCGAGGTACCCACTGGAATAAGAACCGGCCAAAGCCAGCTTCCCCCGTGACAACCCTGCATGGAGCAGGCCCCTAGCCAGCGCCCAGGCGAGGACGACACCACGGCTCGCTCCCTCTCGCGCCGCACGGTCGATCTCGAGAGCTTCGGGGTCGAGGACAGCGAGTCCCGACAGCTCAGCCTCCTCACGTTCGAGTGGCGAGAAAAAGCCAAGCTTCGGCGCTCGTCCCTTCGGCGCGATCACAAAGCACTCACCGAGCCGGGAACGCCCGGTAAAGGGCACCAGGTCCGGCTCTCGAGAGGAGGCTCCGAGGACCACGAGCGCATCAGCGCCTACTTCGCCCAGAAGACGATCTATGTGCTCTTGGTTTGGTGCGGCCATCGCCTTCAGGCTCGGGCCGCCAACCACGGCTGACAGCGAAGCCCCCTTTAGCCCTCACTGTTCCTGCGGATGAAGTCCTCGAAGGCGGGTTTCGGCATCGCGCCCATCATGCGATCGGCTACCTCACCATCCTTGAAAAGGATGAAAGTGGGAATGCTCGATACCTGGTACTGCATCGCCAGCTGCTGACTGCTGTCGACATCGACCTTGGCAATGCGCAAACGCCCGTCCCACTCCTCTGCGAGCTCCTCGAGTACCGGGGCAACTTGACGACACGGGCCGCACCAAGTGGCCCAAAAGTCGACGATCACGGGCACATTCGAGCCCAAGACGGTCTCCTTGAAATTTTCCGTATCAACGTGGACGATCTTCTCGCTTGCCATTCAATTCTCTCCTTCTGGCAGGAACTCGGTCTTTCTTGTTGGTTTCCTATCGAGGCTCTACTTCTTGGAGGCTGGCAAAATAGGACCTTGCCCTCTCCACGTCGCGCCCGATCTGGGCCGACAGATCCATCATACTGGGGAAGATGCGCTCCTCACGCAAACGCTTGAAAAAGCTCAGGTCGACCCGCTCACCGTACACATCGGCGTTGAAGTCGAGGATGTGGCTCTCGACCACTCGCTGGTAGTTCTCGTACACAGTAGGTCGAGTTCCGATGTTGGTGACCGCATCGAAGGTCGCTGGAAAGGTCGGAAAATGCACGCGGCAAGAATAGACTCCGTCGTCGGGTACGAGATCGTTGTCGGCGACGACATTGATGGTGGGCCAGCCGAGGCGCTTTCCCATCCGGTCGCCGCGGGCGATGAGACCGGTGATGGAGTAAGGGCGCCCGAGAAGCTCTCGAGCTTCGGCAACCTCGCCCTCCAGCAGCGCATGCCGAATGCGAGTGCTCGAGACCGCATCTCCGTGCATCTCCACTTCATCGACCGCGGTCGCACTGAAACCGAAGCTGTCCGCCATCTGCCGCAGCAGTGAAAGATCGCCGCCACGATCGTGACCGAAGGAGAAGCGGGAGCCGACGTAGATCTCTTTTGCATCGAGTGTGCGATGAAGAAAGTCACGAACGAAGGTCCGAGCCGGTAGACGAGAGAACTCGGTCGTGAAGCGGATCACGAGGACGACATCAATGCCAAGCTCGTCGAGAATGGCCTCCTTCTGCCTCTGGGTGGTGAGCAGGGGAACGGTGGATTCGGGACGGAGCACGCTCCTGGGATGGGGCTCGAAGGTCACTACTGCGGTGGGAAAGCCGGTCTCGACTCCGCGAGCCTTGACCAGGTCCAGGACCTCTCGCTGGCCCAAATGGATGCCGTCGTAGTTCCCGATCGTGGCGATAACGCCACGGGGAACGTCGCCCGCGTTCATGGCGTCGTGGACTACTTGCATGCCACGACACTCCGGCTCGGTGAACTATCGCTTGGAGTCAGAATGTGCCCCACCAGATCGTCCGCATAGGCCTCGACGATCTTCACCCGGGCGAGCTCACCCGGCGCGCACTGCCCCTTGGCCAAGAGCAGTCTGCCATCGATTCCCGGTGCCATGCCCTGATGGCGTCCCTCGAGCAGGTGCTCGGTCTCTTCGCAGACTCCTTCCACCAGAACTTCCAGATCCTCTCCGACCAGTTTCTCTCTACGGCCCAAAGAGATAGGTCTCTGCAGCTCCAACAGTCTGGCGCGACGTTCTTCCGCGACCCGACGCGTGCTCACGCTATCGAGCTCTGCGGACGGAGTTCCCTCCTCCGGGCTGTAGACGAAGGCTCCGACATGATCGAGGGAGGCCTTCTCCACAAATCGCTCGAGATGGCGAGAATGCTCTTCGGTCTCGTTGGGAAATCCAACGATAAACGTGCTCCGCAGCCAGATCTCCGGCACCAAGGCGCGGGCCGAATCGAGCAGTTCCAAGTACTGACTCTCATTCCCCGCCCGCCTCATCACTTTGAGGACCTCGGGATGGCTGTGCTGAAGGGGAATGTCCAGATAGGAACAGAAGCGCTCTTCTTCGCCCATCAACTGAAGTAGCTCGCGATCGAGAGTAGAAGGATACGCGTAGAGGAAGCGAATCCAAGGAGCATCACAGCCAGCCAGAAGGGCCTCGACCAATCTCAGCAGGCCGTGTCGGCCGAGCCCCAGATCCTCTCCATAGCGCGTAGTGTCCTGAGCGACCAGGCACACTTCGCGTGCTCCACGATCGACCAGCTCGCGCGCCTCGGTAACCAGGCTGGCGATGCTGCGGCTACGAAACCTGCCACGCCACTGCGGTATGGCACAGAAGGTACAGGGGTTATTACACCCCTCCGCAACCTTGAGATACGCGTAGCCCGGAGTGGTCAATCGCCGAGCGTCGCTTTCATCGAAAACCATTTCGGAACGACTCGGAGACGGGGCCGCGGCGCCGAGGTGCACCAGGTCGCCTACTTCGCGTAGATCGTCGAGGCCCAGGAAGACGTCGATCTCGGGAATCTCTCGAGCCAGTTGCTCGGCATAGCGATTCACCATGCAGCCGGCCACGACAAGTCTTTCGAGCCCATCGCCCTTGCGCGCGGCTACTTCCAGAATCGTATCGATCGACTCTTGCTTGGCCTCGTCGATGAAGGCACAGGTGTTGACGATGATCGTGTCCGCTGCGTCGAGACTCTGGGTGAGCTCGTAACCCTCGGCCTCGAGGCGACCGAGCATGATCTCGGTATCGACCCGATTTTTCGGACAGCCGAGACTGATCATGCCGACCCGGCGCGGGCGCGTCGGGGCCTTACCTGGGAGATCCTCCTTCATGGCGACGAGGGGGCGGCTGGCTTCGACTCCAATCCGGTCACGAGCTCCTCCATCCAGAGGTGCTCTCCTTTCATCACGTTCATCGCCGTCCGATACTTTTCGACGTCCTCATTCCGCCACAGGTCTCGAAACAGCTCTTCTACGCGTCGCCGCGAACCTCGGCAGAAGACATCGGCGAGCTCGGCCGCCGGGGCACCTAGCTCGTCGTCCTTGCGCGACATGGCGAGGGCTCTCGAGGCGGAAGCAGAGATGGCGAAGAGCTCGTTGACGATATCAACAAGGCGAAAGAGAAAGGCCTGCTTTTGCTCCAATTGAGCCCTGTGGACCAACATGCCATGAAAACTCTCTCGCGCCAGCTTCCGCGACTTGCGCTCCACGAAGCGCAGATGTGTGGCGAGAGCCCCGAACTCGCCGTAGCGAGGCCAACGGCCCCACCCCAGCCAACGCGTCGGGTACCACCAGGCATAAAAGAAGGCCACGGCCGGAAGCGCCGCGAGCTTCTCTCCAACACCCTTCTTTGGATCCACCAAGGCGCCGGCGACCTGTAAGTGCTTGTCTACCGCCTCACGAGCCATGATCAGATGCATGATCTCGCTCGATCCCTCGAAGATGCGATTGATGCGGAAGTCCCGCATCATGCGCTCGACCCCCCAGGCTTCCTCCCCGCGAGCCGCCAGCGAAGACTCCGTCTCGTAGCCGCGGCCGCCCCGGATCTGCATGGTCTCGTCAATGATGTGCCAGCCTCGGTCGGTGTTCCACTCTTTACAGGCGGCCGCTTCGAGCCGAAGATCTCGGTCGCCCCTGTTGGCCATATCCGAAGCGAGCTTGACGATCGACTCCATCGCGAAAGTCGTCGCGGCGATATCGCTGATCTTCTGAGCAATCGCCTCGTGGCGGCCTATGGGCAGCCCCCACTGGACCCGCTCGCTGGACCACTTGCGCACGATGCGAAGGCACTGTTTGGCGACCCCGACACAGCCGTTGGGAATGGAAAGCCGACCATCGTTGAGGGTTGTGAGGGCGATTTTCAGCCCCTTGCCCTCCTTGCCGATCAGATTCGCCCGAGGTATGCGGACGTTGTCGAAGGCAATCACGCCGTTGGCGAGGGCCTTGAGTCCCATGAAGTAGCAACGGCGCTCGACCGTGACCCCCGGCCACGCAGTCTCCACCACGAAAGCACTGATCTTCAAGGTTTCCGGGTCCGTCGCCATGACTACCAGAAGCTCCGCAAGGGTGCCGTTGGTACACCACAGCTTCTTGCCGTGGAGAACATAGTCATCCCCGTCGAGGACGGCGGTCGTCGACAAACGCGCCGGATCCGAGCCCGCTTGATCCTCGGTCAGGGCGAAAGCGGAGATCGCACCCTTGGCGCAGCGAGGGAGATACTTCCTTTTCAGCTCCTCGGTGCCGAAGAGCTTCAGGGGCTGCGGGACTCCGATCGACTGATGGGCGGACAGCAGCGCCATCACGTTGCCGTCGTGGGAGCCGACGAGCTCCATGACCTGCGCATACTCCACCTGGTCGAAGCCCATCCCGCCGTACTCCTTCGGGATCTTCAGCCCAAAGGCGCCGAGCTCTCGCAGTCCGTCGAGGACATGCTGCGGGTAGTCTTCTCCTTCGTCGATCTCGACCGGGTTCACCTCATCTCGCAGAAAGGCCTCGAATGCGCTGTAAAAGGCAACGAATTCGGGTCTCTCCGGCTTGAGCACTGGATAGGGATGAATCAGATCGAGGCGAAAATTGCCGAGGAACAGCTCGCGCATGAAGCTGGGCTGTGTCCACTCAGTCTCGCGGGACTCCTCCGCGACTCGGCGTGACTCTGCCTCGCTGACCTGCCTGACCTCTTCGGCGCTCACGACGCCTCCCTTGAGTGGTTTATGCGGGAGGGGTGGCCCTGGACCCACCCGAAGGTCCATTCTAGCAGCAACCGCAGCTCCGCAACCGCCCTCTTCCCCGCGAGTCGCGCTTCTCGGAGACGGCTCGCTCGATGACTCGCGGAATGGGCCCGCGCCGCTTCTCGGAGCGGATAGGAAGCAACGCCCAAGTGCGCCGTCCTCGGCGCCATGTTCAGCATCCGGAGGAAGTGATAGCCATCACCTCTGGAGGCGGGCACCGACTCCGCCGGATCGCCCGTTCTCGGAGACGGCTTGACCGAGGACTCGCAGAATCGACCCACGTCGCTTCCCGAAGCGGATAGGAAGCATCGCCCAAGTGCGCCGTCCTCGGCGCCATGTTCAGCAGCCGGAGGAAGTGATAGCCATCACTTCTGGAGGCGGGCACCGACTCCGCCGGATCGCCCGTTCTCGGAGACGGCTTGACCGAGGACTCGCAGAATCGACCCACGTCGCTTCCCGAAGCGGATAGGAAGCATCGCCCAAGTGCGCCGTCCTCGGCGCCATGTTCGGCATCCGGAGGAAGTGATAGCCATCACTTCTGGAGGATGCTAAGGATAGATGCGATAGAGCATCCGTGGATACGGAATCGTCTCTCGCAAATGTTTGAGGCCCGCTACCCAAGCCACGAATCGCTCGATCCCCATGCCGAAGCCGCTGTGGGGAAAAGTGCCGTAGCGGCGGATATCGAGATACCACTTAAAGGCCTCTAGTGGCAGATCGTGCTCTTCGAGCCGTTGCAACAAGAGATCGTAGTCGTGAATCCGCTGACTGCCTCCGATGATCTCTCCGTAGCCCTCCGGGGCAAGAATGTCGAGAGCGAGCGCGGTCCGCGGGTCCAAATCGTCGGGCTGCATATAGAAGGCTTTGACCTCTTTCGGAAAGTGCGTGAGCATCATCGGGCGGTTGTGCTCCAGAGCCAGGGCAGTTTCCTCTTCGGCGCCGAAGTCAGAGCCCCACTCCACTGCCCGACCCTGCCCCTGCAGCGTCACGAGAGCCTCCTCGTAGCGTACTCGCGGAAACGGACGCTTGACCTCTTCGAGCACACTGGTATCGCGCTCGAGCACATCGAGGGGCTCCTTACACCGCTCCAGGACGCGCTCCACCAGAGAACAAACAAACTCCTCCGCCAACTCGCAGAGCCCCTCGAACTCCAAAAAGGCAACTTCGGGCTCGACCATCCAAAACTCCGTAAGGTGTCGACGGGTCTTTGACTTCTCTGCCCGAAAGGTAGGCCCGAAGCAATAAACCTTACCGAGGGCGGCAGCCGCAGGCTCGAGGTAGAGTTGTCCCGACTGACTGAGAAATGCCGGGTCTCCGAAATAGTCGGTCTCGAAGAGTGTCGAGGTCCCCTCGCAGGCAGCCGGAGTCAGGATCGGCGAGTCGATCAGGGTGAAGTCGCGCTCATAGAAGAAGTCGCGGATGCCCTGAGAGACTTCGCTGCGAATGCGAAGTGCGGCGCGTTGCCGACTGGAGCGAAGCCAGAGGTGGCGATGCTCCATGAGAAAGCTGACGCCGTGATCCTTCGGAGTAATCGGGTACTCCTCACTGGTCGCCACCGTTGCCACAGTCTTGGCGTGCAGCTCGTAGCCTCCAGGAGCGCGAGCATCAGCGCTGACGGTCCCGAGGACGTGCACCACCGCCTCCTGACCGGCTCGCTGGACCTCTTCCCAGGCCTTCTCACCGACGTCAGCTCGGCTCGCGACCGCTTGCACGACTCCGCTCCCGTCCCGAATCTGGAGAAAGGCGATCTTGCCGCTCGACCTCTTTTTGTCGACCCAGCCACGAACCCAAACCGGGCTGCCGACATGTCTCCCCAGATCGCGGACCGGCACCACCGGCTCAGATTCGCGCACGCGCGGCATTGTAGCAGCGCAAAGCAGCCGAGCTCAGACCCCGGGTAGGCTCAGCCGCCTCAGTCCTGCACCGACCAGGGCCGAGCAGCGAGAGCCTCTTGTGCGGCGAACTGCTCGGCGATCTTCTTGCTACTGCCGCTGCCCTCTCCGGCGGGCACGCCGTCGACCAGAACCTCGACGGTGAAAATCTTGCGGTGATCCGGACCTTCCTCAGCAACGACCCGGTAGATTGGAGGCTCGAGCCCCATCCCCTGCAGCTCCTCCTGTAGAGAGCTCTTGGCGTCGCTTCTTCCCGGGTCGGCGCGGGTGTAGGCGAAGTCGAGAAAAGATTCGATCACTCCCCGTGCCGCATCCAGCCCTCCGTCCAGGTAGACCGCGCCGAGAACCGCCTCCATCGAATCCGCCAGCAATGAGCTCTTGGCTCGTCCCCCGCTGCGCTCCTCACCTTGGCTGAGCAACAACAGAGAGCCGAGATCGAGCTTCTCAGCGTAGGCAGCGAGCGAGTCGGCAGAGACCAGTTGACTCTTCCGCAGCGCCAGATCCCCTTCGCGACTCTCGGCGAGCTCTCGATACAGCCATTCAGAAACGACCAGGCCCAGGACCGAGTCGCCGAGGAACTCCATCCGCTCGTAGTGCCGCCCCAGAGCGAGCTCATGCGCCGCCGAACGGTGAGTTCTGGCAGTCTCTAGAAAAGCCCTGTCAACGAACTGATAGCCCAGCCGAGCTTCGAAGTCGGCTAACTTCGCCGCGCTCTCCATCCAGCTCAGCTCCTCCCGAAGCGGCGCTCGAGATCTCTGTCGTCCATCTTCAACACGATCGGCCGGCCGTGCGGACAGGCGTAGGGCTGCTCGGCGACGAAGAGCTCCGCGACCAGCTCTTCCATCTCTCGCGGACTCAGTGGATGGTGCATCTTCACCGCGGCTCGGCACGACATGCTTGCTGCCAGAGTCTCGAGAAGACTTCGCTTCAGAGCCCCTCCGTCCTCCTCGGCTTCCCTCTCCCCGGTGGCGAGCCGGCGCATCAAACGCTCGGCCTCTTCGATTCGCAGCTCGGCGGGGATCGAGGCGATACCAAGAGTCGAGCCCGCCATCTCGACCATCGAGAAGCCGCAATCCTCCAGAACCGGTACCCACTGATGCAGGCACAGGCTCTCCGCCGCCGAAAGACTGAGCACTAGAGGCTCGAGCAGGGTCTGACTCTGGGGCAGATCCGACGCCAGCCGAGATCGAATACGTTCGAAGAGAACCCTCTCGTGGGCGACGTGCTGGTCGATGAGGTAGAGCGCATCGCTACCCTCGAAGAGCATCAGTGTGCCCTTGTATTGTCCGAGCAGGCGGAGAGAACGCTCACTACTACCGCGACCCGAGAGCCGCACCGAAGACTGCGACGAAAGGGCATACGAGGGCTCCGCGAGCTTTGCGCCGGCGGCGCCAGAATCGAAAGACTCTCTTACCTCTTCGCTTCTCCCCCAGCTGTGCCGATCCTCAGAGCGCCCGAGCCCGGTCCAGGCCAACGCCGGAGGTGAAGTGCCGGCTTGGAGCTCTCGAAGAGGCGCCGGCTCTTCGCCACGAGCTCTGGCGAGCCCTGTAGCAAGCATCTCCGACAGACCTGACAGAAAGCGAGGATCTCGGAAGCGTACTTCGACCTTCTGGGGATGTACATTGACATCCACCTCCTCCGCCGGCAATTCCAGAAAGAGAAAGAGCGCTGGGAAGTCGTCGCTCTTCCACTGCTCCCGCACAGCTCGGTAGAAGGTAGCCAAGACAGCCCGATCGCGGATCAGACGACGGTTCACAAAAACGAAAATGCGGCGCCCGCGGGCGGTGTCGCGATCTCCGAGTAGACCAAATGCAAGTCCTCCACCGGCCAGATCCGAAGATGGAATCTCGACCAGGTGGCCGGTGAGATCGCGACCGAATATCTGCTGAATGCGCTCCCGCAGACCCTCGACCCCGAAGCTCGTGGCCTCGGTGCGCAGCAAAGCTCTTCCCTCATGCCGGAGCTCGAAACCGACCTCCGGCCGAGCCAAAGCGTAGCCCTGAACGACTTCGACGCAGCGCCTCAATTCAGTCGTCGTCCGCTTCAGGAACTTGCGACGCGCGGGAACGTTGAAAAAAAGTGAGCGTACGGCAATCGTCGTGCCGCGACTACGGCTCGCCGGCTCGACCCCGAGAATGCGCTCGCCGTCAATTCGCACTCGCCACGCCTCGCCATCACTCTCCGCAGTCACCAGGTCGACCTTCGACACTGCTGCGATCGAAGCGAGGGCCTCGCCGCGAAACCCGAGGGTTGCCACCGCCTGCAGATCCTCGAAGCTAACGATTTTCGAAGTCGCGTGCCGGTCGAAGGCGAGAAGCGCGTCCTCTCTATCCATCCCATGGCCATCGTCGCTCACCTCTACGAGGCGCTTACCCCCGGTCTCCAGCTCGACTCGCAGATGCTGAGCAGTACTGTCGAGAGCGTTCTCGACCAGCTCCTTGAGCACCGACGAAGGGCGCTCGACCACCTCTCCGGCCGCGATCTGACTCACGATGTGATCTTTGAGAAGACGAATGCTCGGCATGATGGGCTCGAACCCGGATCCGTTAGACCCGAGCCAACTCCGCTCCTAGCTTCAAAGTCGCCCTCATCACCTCGTAGCTCCGAAGCTCCTGTTGCAGGAAGCCTCTGCGGACGCGGGCGCAGACTTCTTCGACCTCACGGAGGATCTTGGCAGGTGGCGGGTCGGCCGCGAGCGCGGGAGGTGCCTGGATGCGAGTGCGCAAAAGGAATGACAGGGCAGCGGGTGAGATCAGGTCTCGTGGCGACGGCCCGCACGACTCGCACACGATCTCGTCGGCAGCCTGCGGGAGTACCGCAGACACATCCGCGAAACTACAGCCGCAAGACGGACACGCGATCGGCGCTGGGAAGATTCCGCCGAGACGCAGGACCCAGATTTCGAAATAGCGCGTCACCAGGTCTCGGTCGGCCCCGGTCTCGAGCCAGGAGAGTGTCGAGCCAAGGAGGCGGAACAGACGCTCACTATCCTCGTTCTCCTGCGCGAACTGGACCATATGCTCCGCCAGATAGCTAGAAACGAGTATTCCCTCGAGATCGTCCATCAGACCGCGACACGGCCGCACCAGCTCCACCTCCTCGATTCGAACCAGATCTCTCCCCTCCTTCTCGAACCACCGAATATGAACCATCGCGAGAGGCTGAAGCTGGCCCGCGAAGCGACTGTACTTGGTGCGCGCCCCCCGCGTGACGCCGCGTTTCAACCCCAACTCGGAGGTCAGGACGGTAACGATGCGATCGCGATCGTGCAAATCCACGACATCGAGAACAAAAGCTTCTGCGCTGAGACGACGCATCGCCTATCGAACTAGAAGGTCGATCATGCTGAGGGCCAAGCCGAAGTAGATCAAGATACCGGTGAGGTCACTGGTGGTCGTGACCAGTGGGCTGGCCGCCACTGCCGGATCGATCCCCAGTCGATCGAAAAGAACAGGGGCAGCCGCACCGTTAAAAGAGGCCACCATGACCACTAGAAAGAGAGAGCCTCCCACCACGATGGCAAAGGGGAGGCTACTCTCGATAAGCAAGGCTCCCGCGGCCGCCAGGACGGCACAGACCAGGCCCATGAGGGCACCGACTCTCAACTGTTGAAACAGAAACTGAGCGAACCTTCCTTCTCCCCCGCGCAGCTGGCCGGTGGCGAGCCCACGCACCGCAACTGTCGAGGTCTGACCTCCGATGTTGCCACCGATGCCCATGATCACAGGCACGAAGGAAAGGAGGAAGAGCGCCTCTTTGAGGCTCACCTGAAAGTAACGAAGGAGATGGCCGCTCAGTAGCAGCCCCAAGCCATTGACCAGGATCCAGGGCAGCCGGATACGGGCCACCTTCCAGGACCGCTCTTGGTACTGGAGCTCGTCGTCCGAGGTCCCCGCCATCTTCATCAAGTCTTCAGTTGCTTCCTCTTGGAAAACGTCGATGATGTCGTCGAAAGTGACGATCCCGACGAGTCTGTTGTCCGCGTCGGCCACCGGGATCGCAAGCAGGTCGTAGTGCGCGGCGAGCTCGGCCACTTGTTCCTGGTCGGTCGTGGTCGTGACTTTGATCGCAGAGCGGGTCATGAACTCTTCCAAGCGTCGAGTGGGCGCCGTGAGCAGAAGCTGCCGTAGGGAAGTAACCCCGACCAAGCGCTCCTCTTCGTCGACGACATAGAGATAGAAGATCATCTCCACATCGCGGGCGCCCTGAATCGCAGCGATCGCTTCGCTGACCGTGGTCTTCTGGGGCAGCGAGAAGAAGTCCGGGGTCATGATCCGGCCCGCGCTATCGTCCTCGTATTCGAGGTGCGTCTGAACCTCGGCCCTCTGCTCTACGTCGACCCTCCGCAGGACCTCTCCGCGGGTCTCCTCAGGCAAGAGATCGACCAGCATCGCGGCATCATCGACCGCCATGTGCTCGAGGACGTCCGCGATCTGGCCCACTGACATAGCTTCAAGTAGGCGACGTCGATTCGAACGCTCCATGGCTGTAAGCACATCGCCGGCACTCTCCGGATAGCCCGAAAGCACAACTTCGAAGACCGACACCTGCTCCGCGTCAGTCAGCCCATCGAGGAGAATGGGAACGTCTTCGGGGCGAACCTTCCCCAGGAGGCGGAGAAGATGGGAGCTCGCGCCTCGCCTTACCAGCTTGCGAACCCGGCTTCGGGCCAACTGGGCCCGACGGCTGTCGGCGAGCGCCGTTTCCATACCCCGCCTCACAAATCGCCCTCGCTCTTCTCGATGTTGGCGCCGAGATCCACATTTCGCGCCTCCTTGTCGAGACGCTCGAGGATCCGTCCCTTTTCGCGCCAGTTGGCCTCGCAACGAACGTGGGCTCGTAGAAAGACCCGGCGTTCGAGATATTGCTCGAGGTCAAGTCGTGCGTCGGTGCTGATGGCCCTGATCATTCGTCCCTCCTTGCCGAGAACGATTCGTCGCTGGCTCTCCCGTTCGACCAGAATCGTCGCCAGAATGGAGACCAGCCCGCCGCGCTCCTCTTCCTCCCAAGAGTCGATGATTACCGCCGTAGAGTAAGGAAGCTCTTGACGGGTGTGGCTGAGCAACTTCTCCCGAATCCTCTCGGCCACCAAGAATCTCTCGGGGTGCAATGTAAGGAGATCCTCGTCATAGCGAGCCGCTCCTTCAGGCAGACGCTCCCAAAGAAGGTCGGCGAGGAGCGCGACGCCGTCTCCGCTTCGAGCGCTGAGAGGAACGATCTCGTCGAAGAGAGCGGTCTCGGCATAGCGAGCAATGCGCGGAAGCAACGCCTCTTTGGCCATGATATCGACCTTGTTCAGCACAGCGACCTTCGGAGCCTGGGCCCGCTTGACGAGCTCGATCATGTACTCGTCTCCGCCACCAAAAGGAGCAGCAGCGTCGGCGAGGAGGCAAACGACGTCCGCCTCATTCAGCGCGTCCGTCGCCGCCCTGACCATACGCCGGTTCAGCCGGTGCCGGCCCTTGTGCACGCCGGGGGTGTCGAGCAGAAGCATCTGGCCGCGCTTCTCGGACAGGATACCGACGATTCGGTTGCGGGTGGTCTGAGGCTTCTCGGAGACGATCGCGAGCTTCTCGCGCAGCAGACTGTTCAACAGAGTCGACTTCCCCGCATTCGGCCGCCCCACAAGGGCCACTTTCCCGAAGCGGCGCACTACTTCTCGCTCAGCCATTGCTTCCTCAGCTCGCCTTCCAAGGTCTCCATCTCTCCCTCGTCTCGTTCGTGATCATAGCCAAGACAGTGCAAGACTCCGTGGAGCGCCAGTACCCTAAGCTCTCTCGCGAGCCCGTGGCCTGCCGCCTCGGCCTGGCAGCGAGCTACCGGAACGCAGATCACAATATCGCCAAGATGAACCCCCTCCTCGTTCACCGTCCCAGGAAAAGAAAGAACATCCGTAGCGTAATCGAGGCCTCGAAAGCTCCGATTCATCCCTCGCATGGCGCGATGCCCATTGAAACGCAGCCCCACAGTATCGGCGCTTGGCGCTAACTCGCGGACGAGGCTCTCGAGCCAGGCCCGCAGAGCCTTCGTCTCGATCTCTCGATAGGAGCCGGCGTTCTGCACAACGACCTCCAACGAGCGAGGAGTAGGCACGCTGGTTGGTCTCCACTGAGCGGCTTCAGTTGCCGCGGACGACTCGTAACTGGGAGCTCTCTTTGTCCGACTCGAACTCGAAACCGGGATAGTCCACCCGTCGGTGATGAAGATTCTCGAGGACTCGCTGAAACTCGGCCCGCAGCGCCTTGAGGTCGGCAAGCGTAAGGTCGGTCTCATCGAGCTGACCCGACGAGTGGCCTGCATCGAAAATTTGGTCGATAACGTTGCGAATACTCGTCGAACTGGCCTCGACCAGGGTTCGACTCGCCGCCTCGACGGCGTCCGCGAGCATCAGCACACCCATCGCCCTATTCTGGGGCTTGGGCCCCGGGTAGCGATAGGCGTCTTCGTCGACCGTCTCACCACCCTTCGATTCAAGCGCCCGGTTGTGAAAATAGGCCAACAGATTCGTGCCGTGATGCTGCGCGATAGCGTCTATGATCACCTGCGGCAGGCGCGCTTCTCCAGCCATCTCCAGCCCATCGGTGACATGGCCGATCACGATGCGAGCACTCAACGAAGGCTCGAGACTGTCGTGGGGGTTGGGGCCACGTTGGTTCTCGATGAAGTACTCGCTCCGGGGGATCTTGCCGATGTCGTGATAGAGGCCGGAGGTATAGGCGAGCACCGCATCGGCGCCGATCTCCGCGCATCCCGCCTTGGCTAGATTCGCCACCATCAGCGAGTGCTGAAAGGTACCTGGCGCCTCGAACGCCAGACGCCTCAGCAAGGGAAGATTCGTGTTTGACAGCTCAACCAAAGTGACGTCCGTCGTCAGCGACAGCAGCCACTCAAAAAGAGGGACCGCAAACCCGGCGACCGCGGCAACCAGAAGGCCCCCCACCAAGCCACAGGCGAGGCTCAAGCCGAACTCTTCGAGATCTACCAGATCCTCCCCACCCCGCAGGGTGACAATCATCATCACCGAGACCGAATTGACGACACCGACCACTAGACCCGCTCCGTTCACTGACGAACGCTTCTTGACCTGATCGAGGAAGTAGATGGCGCTCAGCGAGCCAACGAGAGCGTAGATAACGATCGTCCAGGAGTCGCCTTGCGTGAACTGCCCGGAGAGCACCGAGAAGACGATGCTCGTCACTAGGGCGATGCTGCGGCCGTAGAGGAGGAAACTGATCAGCGCCACAGCGGCGTAGGGAATCCCGTAGAGATAGATCGACGGTGAATTAAACGGAGCGGATTCGAAGAATCCACCGAGCGCCGCAGATGTGAGAATCGAGAAGCGTAAACAGACCAAGCTCAGAGTCAGCAGCATCAGGAGGCCACTGAGTATCCGCCGAGGCTCCCCCGACAGATGTGGCTCGCGCTTCAAAGCCAGCCAGATAAGGAAGGCTCCAAGAGTCAGAAGCAGAAACTGTCCCGCCGAAGGCAGTAGCAGCGAAAGCGCGCTCTTGCGACCCATCATCTGATTGATGAATCGCATCCCGACCTGGTCGATCTGGTCACCTTTGCGAACGATCACCTGGCCCGGGCCCCGGCGTTGGAAAACGGCCGGCGTCGCCTGAGCCGCCTCCTCTTGCCGCGCCAGACTCTCGCTTCGGTTGAGGAAGACGTTTGGCGTGATGTTGGAGAACAGAAACTCCCGCAGCAGTTTCCGCTCTCCGCGATCGTGATCCAACCAACGGCGGCTCTCCGTCTCGATCTGCTCTTGTACCTCAGCGGGGAAATCGAGATAGCGGTAGACGTCCAGCTGAAGCCGCTCCTCACCGGTCTCCAGGTTGCGAAGACGGATCCCTCGCTCGCGCTGCTGGAGTAGGTCCGACTTGTTACTCACCACTCCCTTTTGGAGGATCTCGCTAATTACGTTCTTAAGCCGCTGCTCCAGCTCGCCAGAGAAGTCGTGGGCGGTGAAGACCTCGAGCTGAGCCTGATCGACCTTGATCGACGACGCAGCGAGCAGTGCCTCGAGAGGCGTCTCCGCCTCTTCATCGACCACATCGTCTCCATCATCCTCCGCCAATGTGGTAGCCCGACCCACCTCAAAGAGCTGAACGAGCTCGTCCTCTCGAGTTCGCGCAACCCCAGGCTCGAAATCGAAGAGCGTGAGGACCTCTTCTCGGGCGCGAGCACGCCTCGCCCCCGTCGTTTCCTCGTCCTCCCAGAGTAGCTCTCGATTGGCCAGGTAATCACGAGTCGCAATCTGCCCCGACTCGACGCGGGCAACGAAGAAGCTCCCGGAGGGCAGAAGAACCCACAGGCCCGTCGCCAGAAACACGAGGACCCACAGCGCCTCTCGACCCACGAGTCGCTGCCACAGGCGCCGCGCCCGCACCCTCAGAGTGGCGCCTCGGGCCTTTGACTGATGCTCTTGGTCGCCCATCCCCGCGTCCTTCCTCAGCCCTCGACGTCCGCTGTTGCACCCGCGGAGCCATCGGTTCCGGCCCTCGTCCTGGCATTGCCCGAGACGGCGGATTGTGTGCCCTTTTGAAAGCGATCGTACGCTGAAACGATCTCGCGCACCAGCGGATGGCGCACAACGTCAGCCTCTCCGAAACTCACGAAGTCGATTCCCGGCACTCCCTCGAGCACTCGTTTCGCATCCACGAGGCCCGGCAATCGACCGGCGGGTAGATCCACCTGGGTGACGTCGCCGGTCACCACCGCTCGCGAGCCGAGCCCGATGCGAGTTACGAACATCTTCATCTGCTCGACAGTCGTGTTTTGAGCCTCGTCGAGAATGATGAAGCTGTCGTTCAGGGTTCGTCCTCGCATAAACGCGAGAGACGCGATCTCGATGATGCCTCTCTCTATGAGCCTCGCCACCTTCTCAAAACCCAGAATGTCGTAAAGGGCATCATAAAGGGGGCAAAGATAGGGATTCACCTTCTCCACCAGGTCGCCGGGCAGAAAGCCCAGCTTTTCTCCAGCCTCCAAGGCGGGCCGAGTGAGCACAACGCGCTGCACCTTCTTGTCCAAGAGATGGGACGCCGCGACCGCCACCGCCAGGTAGGTCTTTCCGGTACCCGCAGGCCCGATCCCGAAAACCAGCTCTCTGCTCTGCATCGCGCTCAAGTAGCGCTTCTGATTGAGACTTCGAGGCGACACCAGCCGGCTCGCCTTGGCGGAGACTCCTTGATCGAGAAAGAAGTCGACGAGAGAGGAGTCGCCGACTTCCGCCAGAACTCGCAAGGCCGTTTCGATGTCTCGGGAACTGGGCCGGAAGCCCCGCTCCATCAATCGCCCGAGCTCCGCCAGTAGATGCTTCGCCGCCTGAGCGTCTCCTTTCGCGCCGCAGATACGGACCTCGTCGCCTCGCGCCGAGATCCGAACCGAGAAAGCCTTCTCGATACTGCGCAAGTTCTCGTCGCGAGCGCCAAAGAGGAGGTCTACTCCGCCTGATGGCAGAGAGATCTCATCCTGATGTGTTCCAGGTTGCGTCTCGAGCGTGACTTCCGGGCTCACAGGAGGCCTCCCAGCACCAGATTCTACCAGCCGGGGCTCCTGCAGGGCCCCGAGAGTGCCCAGACGACCCTCTGCCTCACCTACCTTCTCTCGTCGCCGAGTCCCCCTCCGGGCTCGATTCGCGAATCTCACGCCTTCCATCAGCCAGAGTACGAAAGGAGTAGACGGTGGCACCCGCCCGTAGCGCCGGCGGAAGACGTTCGGCCCACTCAACGACCTTGAGGCCGGGAGAAGCAAGGATCTCTTCTATGCCGATGGCATGCACCTCTGCCATCTCGAGACGAAAGAGATCGAGGTGGATCAGATCGACACGGCCTCCTCGATGCTCCCGTACCAAGGTGAAAGTGGGCGATTGCACCTCCCGCTCACTCACCCCCAGGCCCCGGCCGACACCCTGGGTAAAGACTGTCTTCCCCGCCCCCATCTCGCCGATCAGCAACAACACGGCATGACCAACGCGCTCAAACTCCCGCGCAAGCGTCTCCCCGAGCGATCGCGTCTCTTCCTCGTCGGCGGTGATCCAGAGGCGAGACAAGAGAACCTCCTCACTCCTGGCTCAGGCCAGCAGTCGTTGCACCTCGGCTTCGGCAACAGGATGGGCCAACCCTCTGCGCGGTGAAGCGGTGTAGCCACTCACTCTCAGACTGGCCTCGGGCAGGAGCTCCGCGAGATCGCCGGCAAGAACCCCGGCCTGCCCGAGCTTCGCCGCAGCCAAATCGCCTGCCAAGCCGTGCAGATAGACCGCGGTCCTCGACGCCGTTAGCGCGTCCAGCCCCTGCGCAAGCAAGCCCCCGAGGACGCCGGCAAGAACGTCGCCGCTACCCGCTGTGGCCATACCCGGATTTCCCGTGGAGTTTACGAAGAGCAGGCCGGAAGGAGTCGCGATGACGGTCCGATGCCCCTTCAGAACGACGACCGCGCCGGTCTGGGCGGCTGCTGCCGTAGCGGCCTCGAAGCGATCCTCGCTGCCCCGAGGTGTCGGCCGGGAGAGAAGACGACCCAGCTCCCCCGGATGCGGCGTCAAGACCGTCTCGGCTCGGCGCGACGCCAACTCCTCCGCGCGTCCGGCAAATGCATTGACACCGTCCGCGTCGAGCACCAAAGGAACCTTCGCAGCAAGCGCCACCCCCCGTGCCCACTCCGCAGTCCCCTCGTCGTTCCCCAGGCCGGGTCCGAGAGTGAGGGCATCCTTCCCCGCCACGAAGCTCAGAAGAGTGCTCGCCGCCTCCTCGCCCAGTGATGACGAGCCGGCTGCGGCCAACGCCAGCGTCATCGCCTCGACGCAACCGTGCTCGACCTCCGAAAGAAGAGCCTCGGGGGTCGCAACGGTGAGTAAGCCGACTCCCGTCCTCAACGCCCCTCGAGCCGCTAGAACAGCCGCACCGGACTTGCCGTGCGAGCCCGCCGCCACCACGAGATGTCCGAAGCTCCCCTTATGGCTTTCTGCCGCGCGCCTTGGCACCCGAAGGTCGGCGGCGGTGGTGAGGTGCGCTCGCGGCGGGATCCTGCCCAAGGCACTTTCGGGTACTCCGAGATCCGCGACATAGACCTCGCCGGCCCTGCTCGCTGAAGGCGGCAACACTAGAGAAGGCTTGGGCGCGAAAAAGCTGACGGTAGCCACGGCGTCGATACAGGTGCCCGTCATCGTGCTCGATGTCGCCGGCAATCCACTCGGCAGGTCGAGAGAAAGAACAGGAACCCTCTGCGCGTTGACGCCTTCGATCAGCGCAGCGCGCCAGCCCTCGATTGGACGAGACAGACCGGTACCAAACAAAGCATCCACGACCAGATCGCTGCCGGCGACTTGCTGAAGAGCGCTCTCGTAGGTCTCGCCCGAGACCTCGCTCAGGTCGAGGGCCATCGCTTCCAGGACCCCTGCCTGAAGAGCTGCGTCGCCGCGGAGATCGTGACGGGAGGCACAGAGGAGAACGACCACCTCTCGACCACGGCTGTGCAGATGCCGAGCCAGCGCGAGACCGTCGCCACCGTTGTTGCCGGCGCCACAGATCAAAGAGACGCGCAGCGCAGCTCCGAAACGCTCCTCGAGCACCTCGCCAGCGGCCAACGCCGCGTTCTCCATCAGTACCGCGCTCGGGATACCGAGCTCCTCGATCACGAAGCTGTCGATGGCCCGAGCTTCTGAGCTGTCAATCAAGCGCATGACACCCGTAGGCTACAGGACATCACTCAGCGTCCGACAGCCGAGACTCAGCGTGCCTCGCACCAGGCGCTCAGGAGCGCGGCGACGCGCGGTGAGATCAGAGTGCCCGCCTTCAGGCTCTCTTCCAACCATCTCAGATCTTCAGCGTCATCGATGTCACGAGCACTCGGAAGCACCTCGGCTCTCACTCCGACTTCGCGACAGCGGGCCCTGGTCTGCATCAGCACCTGTGGCGTACTCCACTCGATATCGCTAAACAGGCGCGGGTCTAGGGCGGCGACTCGGCAGCCGATAAGATAATAGCCACCGTCCTCAGCCGGGCCGATCACAACGTCGGCTCCCGTTTCCAGCAATGCGAAGCCCTCCTCGACAACTGCGGCAGCGAGCCCCGGATGATCACTGCCGATGACGATCACCGACGGATATCGCGAGCCCGCTTCGAGGATGGCGTTGTACATGCGCTCACCCAGGTCGACCCCATGCTGGCGACAGTTTCCGATCCCCGCGACCGGCCAGTCGGAAGGAGGATCCTCCCCCTTCTCGAGCGCCCACGCGACCTCGAGAGCGAAATCGCCTTTCCCCATCGACGCGACCTGGTCCTCCACCATGGCGGCGTGGAGCCTCGCCACCATGGTGGCGCTGAGCTCGCCAATTAGGCGAGTCTGGACCCGGCCAGCTATCGGCGGTTTCGTGAACAGGAGCAGACAACGCTCTCGAGATCGCTCACACTGCGGCACAGTCGAGGAGTCTACATGCCGATCTGCACCCTCCTGACCGACTTCGGCAGCCGCGACTACTACGTCGGAGCCGTCAAGGGCACTCTGCTCCGACTCGCCCCCAAGGTCACCCTGGTGGACATCTCCCATGCGGTGGAGCCGGGAGACATCGTCGAGGCCGCCTTTGTCCTCGGCGCGGCCGCGCCGGCCTTCCCTGATGGAACAGTTCACCTCGCCGTCGTCGACCCCGGAGTGGGAAGTGCTCGTAGGGTGCTTGCGGCACGAGCAGGATCCGCCTTTTTCGTGGCGCCAGACAATGGCCTTCTCACCTCGATCCTCCCTCGAGCGCTGGTGGTCTCGGCGGAGCGCCAAGACCTCACCGTCGCTGGGCCCGGCCGTACTTTCGACGGCCGCGATCGCTTCGCTCCGGTGGCGGCCGCGTTATTGAGAGGAGAGCCCATCGAGGCCCTGGGCGAAGTGGTTCTAGACCCCATCCTGCTCACTCTCAGGCGGCCCGAGCGAAGCTCGACCTCTCTGACTGGGGACGTGGTCCATATCGACCGCTTCGGCAATGCGGTGACGAACATCCCCTCCGCCTGGCTCTCGGCTCCGCCGGTGCGATCGACTGTCGGAAGCCTTGCAGTGGTGCATTATGCGACCCACTACGCAGAGCTGGAACCGGGGACACCGGCAATCCTTCCCGGTTCGCTCGGCACCCTGGAGATCGCGCTACGAGACTCGAACCTGGCAGCCGAGAAGGGTCTGCGGCGCGGAGACGCCGTAAATATCGAGCTCTGAGGGCGTTTGTCAGCGACGGCCGCGCAGCGCCAGCGCCAAGGCGAGACCGACCGCGGCGGCCAAGACAGGCACTACCCAGGTCTTGCCACGGGGCACCATGCCGGTGCTCCGATCGAGAGCGCTGCGCAGCTCCTCGAGCCCCTCTTCGACCCGCTTTCGGCTCTCTACAACGCCCGGCTTCGATAGCTCAGACATCCGCCTCCTCTTCGGTCGAGGCTCCCGATACGCGCTCCTGAAACCACTGCCTCTGTTCCTCCCAATGCCGCTTCACGGTCACCGCCGGCGCCTCGAGCCGGCGCAACCGGCCGCGCGCAACAAGTCCTACAATCACAGCAGCCGCGGCATAGACACCGCCGACGAGTAGCGCCGCCTGCCAGGGGGCAAAGACGAGAGTCAGTGCCCAAACCAGAGCCAGGCTGAGGACGACGAGCGAAAGCACGGCGAGCGCCCCGGCGATGGCTAGCAGGAGGAGGCCGTGGGCCAGGCTTCGACCGGTGCCACGTAGGTCGGCTCCCACCTCTTTCGCCTCCGCGCTGACGAGGTCCAAGAGCGCCTGTCCGATCTGCTTCAGAAGCTCGAGCCAGGTACCCAAAACAGTGTCCGATCAGCCGATTACGAGTGCGCGGCTCAGATAGGAGGCCTTTGCGTTGAGGTCGTCACGCACTGCAATCCCCACTACCTGCTCGCCTTTGCGCATCGCGAGCTTCAGCTCGAAGGTTGTATATCCATCTACGGCCAGCGCTTCCTCCATCTGGGAGGCGGGAATGGAGATATTCCAATTCTCGACCTGGACCGGCGATGTCCGCCCCTTGGAATCTGCGGCCTGGACCCAGATCCGAGCGCGCCCCTGGAAATTCTCCCGTACCGGAACCAGCTGCACATTTCCTACCGGCAACTTCACCAACAAGGTCACCAACCAGCTTCCGTCGTCGCGCTCGATCCTCGACTGCGGCTCGACCGTGATCCCGAGAGGGTTACTCTGAAAGCCAAACGCAAGGGTTGCGAGGATCGCATCCCCCATCTCCTTCTCGAGCGGCTTGTCACGGTAATTGTCTCGAAAACGTACATCCGACTTCCGGATACCCAATCGTTTGGCTACGTCCTTCTTGAGCGTAACGTCGAGGTTGTAGCGCCGACCGGTGCCGGAATGGCTGGGTGAGAAGCCCAGCGAGTAGTAATTCTCGAAATCGGCGGCGATCTTGTCGAAACCGGCATTGAAGTTGTTCGTATTCACGATCGCGCGCCCGCCCGTCTTATCGGCGAGAAAGACTAGTGAATCCTGCAGATTGCGCGTATAGATCGAGTCGATGTTGGAGGAAAAATCCATCGCACCGTACTCAGCAGAGCGCATTCCACCCACCCGTAAGCCGGCTGCATCGATGGTGTAAAACGTCACTCTGTTCGCCGCCGCCAGGTCGCCCAGATCTGAAAAGAGACGGGTGGCATCGTACTGGAAGGACTGCATGATCGGGTTCGACTGACTCTGGTATTGACCGCTATCCTGCCCCGTGTTGTTCTGCTTCGCCTCGTCCAGAGCCCAAAAGAGATCTTCCCCCGCCCGCATCGGCAGGCCCTCGCTGATATAGAGAAACGCCTTACGGCCAGGCACGCCCGCCAGTTTGTTCACCATCTCGCGTATGCCGTCGAGGGTGAACTGGAGATCGTTGTACACATTCTCCGCAAACATGCGAACACGAGCTTCCGACTGGTAGAGGCTCTGGGCGTTCTGCATGTCGCGCAAAACGTCACCGCGCTCGGAGTTCTGCAGACTGCGACCGCCGGTATGCATCTCCAACTCATAGGTGGCGTCAGCGATCAGCTGGGGATCGGAGGTGAACTCTCGGATGACCTTGACCGATCGGTTGTAGCTGACCAGCATCGCTCGATCATTGCGATCGAGCTTGCTCCGTAGAAACTGACGCAGGTAGCGAAAGAGTCGGTTGCGACCCACCGGGGTGATATTGAGATGGTCGACATAAACAACCAGGTTCAGCCGCTGGTCTTCGGGGATCGTGCTGTCCTGGAGGCCAGGATGAGAGGTAAAGAGCCGGTCGCGTGCTCGTTGCTGAGGAGTCGGGATCTCTTCTTCGTCCTCCTTCATTTCGCTGCCGCCACGGAATTCGTAGAAATTGCTGATGGCGACCGGGCTCTTGTTCTCCGTCAGCTCGAAGTCCTCGGCGGTCAAGCCCGTGATCGGGTTCCCCTTCTTATCGGTGACGAAGACATCGACGTTGACTATTTTGACGTAGATAGTCTCGCCAAAGGCGAACCCAGAGTCACCCTCGGCTTCGGCCCCGAAAGCCTCGGCGACGTCGTCGGAGGGCGGCTGAGCGCTGACTCCTTGAAGACAGAGAAGGAGCGCGAGTCCGGCCGCTGACTTGAGGATATTTCGCATCTCGGGTTTAGCTCCTCTCCCAGCTCCGAGGATTATAGTCGGTTCACAGATCGACCCCATGATCGAGGGGTGAGTGTTCAGCTCCAAGAGTCAAACCTGGGCTCATGGCACGGCGAACGAAAGAGATCGCCTCGGCAGCAGCGGTGGGCAGCTCCCCCCCTCGCGCGAGACGAAGTGCGAGCGCCGAAGACAAAGTGCAGCCGGTGCCCCGGCTCGACTGGGTGACCAGGCGAGGAGCACGAAACTCCGTCGTCCCGCCGCTCCAGACCAGGAGATCGACAATCTCGCCGCCCTGCCCGTGGCCTCCGGTGAGAAGGACGGCGCCAGCCGCGCGGCACAGATCTCTGGCCGCAGCCTCCCTCTCCTCGCGAGATGCAACTGTCTTCCCGAGCAACATTGAAGCTTCGGGCAGGTTCGGCGTGATGACATCGGCGAGCATGAAGAGCCGCTCACGCATCCTGACCACGCCCCCGGGGTCGAGCAGACGCGCTCCGTCCGAGGCAGCAATCACCGGGTCGAGCACGATCGGGACCCGCCGATCCAAAGCTTCAAGGCTGCTCGCAACTGCATCGACGGTCTCAGCTGTCCCCAGCATCCCGATCTTGATCCCATCTACACCCATGTCATCGAGAACGGCCCGAAGTTGGGCCGTCACCACGCCGGCAGGAACACGGTGAATTTCCGCTACCCCACGGCCGCTCTGGGCGGTGACGGCTGTGATCACACTCATCCCATAGACCCCGTGAGCAGCAAAGGTCTTGAGGTCGGCCTGAACTCCCGCCGCCCCCGAACTATCAGACCCACCAATGCTCAATAATCGCAGCGGTGCCCGAGGCATTCTTCACGCCTCGCGCGGATCAGGTCTCATCTGCCACAGGACCAACATCGTGACAACAACCAGAGCGCTGATCGCCTGTGCGACGGTAAAACTTCCGAGCATCCGGTCGTCCTTGGCGCGGAGGATCTCGATGCCGAATCGCTCGCAGGCGAGCAGCCCGAGGGTCACGACCGTCACTGTCCCGACGCGCGCACCGCGGCGCAGCAGAACCAGGCCAAGGCTGCAAATCAGGAGTGCGAGCATGGTTTCATAGAGCTGAGTGGGATGCACAGCCAAGAGCTCGTCTGCCGGAATCGAGGCGGGCACGTCGATACCGAACTCTGAGCGCAGTCGACCCGCTTCCGTCGGCGGCAGCCCAACCGGAAACTTGACTCCCCACGGCAGATCGGTCGGTACGCCGTAGTCGTCTCCGACCAGAAAACAGCCGATCCGCCCGACCGCGTAGCCTAACGCCATCGCCGGCGTCGCCGCGTCCATAGTCTGCCACTTCGGAAGGCGCCGGCGGCGCAGGGTCCACACCACCGCCGCCGAGGCGAGCAGGAAGCCACCGTACCAAACCAGACCGGCTCGGTTGTAGAGCAGGCGAATGTCCTGGTAGAGGATCGCGTAATAGATCTTGCCGCCAAAGATGCCTCCAAAGGCGGCCGCGTAGAGAATCGCAATCGCGTCATCGTCGTCTCCGACGCCGAGAAATCTGAGATTGCTTCGTAGCAGGAAGAAGGCCGTGGCGAAGGCCGCGACCATCAGAGGTCCGAAGGGGCTGATCGAGAGCGAGCCTATATGGAAGACCTCTTGGAACATTTCTTGGCGGGCGACGGGCCGGTGGGGTTAGTGTTGAACCGCGCTTCTATCGTAACATCGCCGTTTCGATGCCGGATCGACCGCCCCCGCTTCCTTCGCCGCAGACCCTAGCGGCAATCGAGCGCCTCGACAGTCTCTGCCGCAAGGGCAAACGCAGCGGTAGATGGCTGATCCTGAGTCACGACAATCCCGACCCCGACGCTCTGGTCTCCGCTGCTCTTCTTGGCGTCATCCTGAAACGTCGCTTCGGGGTCAGCTACACCCTCGGCTACGCCGGCATCATCGGTCGCGCCGAGAACCAGGCTATGGTGCGTAGCCTGCGCCTCCGCTTGAGTCGCTTAGCGCATCTGACCCTCGGCAACTACAAACACTTTGCCCTAGTCGACACCCAACCCGGTACAGGCAACAACCAACTACCCGAAGAAATTGTGCCGGAGATCGTCATCGACCATCATCCGCTGCGCAAGAGGACTACGAGCGCGGCTCTGTGGGACATCAGGCCGCACTACGGGGCCACCGCCTCGATTGTGGCGGAATACCTACTGGCCTCGGGAATCGAGCCCAGCCGCGAAGCAGCAACGGGCCTGGTCTATGCCATTCGCACCGAGACCCTGGACTTCAGTCGTGAGGCTCAAGGCCCCGATCGAGTGCTCTACGACTACCTCAACCCCCTGGTCAACAAACGCGCACTCGGAAAGATCCAGCACCCCAAGCTACCCCTCTCATATTTCCGAATGCTTCACCAGTCGCTGGGGAACATGGAGGGCGTCGAGAATGTGGTGCTCTGTCACCTGTCGGCCACTCCAACACCGGACAATGTGCCCCAGATCGCCGACCTGCTGCTCCGCCTCGAGGGCAAGACTTGGTGCATGGCAACGGGCATCTACGAACAGCGGCTCTATCTGGCCTTACGCACCTCGAACCCTCGTGCCGACGCCGGTCGTGCGATGCGCCGTATCCTGGGGCGCAAGGGCAGGGGCGGCGGTCACGGCATGATCGCCGGCGGCTGGTTCCCTCTCGATCCCGACGAGGACGGCACCGCTTCACAGAACCTCCTCACCGGTAGGTTGCTACGCCTGCTGAAGAAGGACCCCGAGCGGCTCGTCGCGATCCGTGTCGACGAGCCTCCCAACCTATCTAGCTGACCCGCTCGACCTTCGTGCCATCCGTCTTGACGCTCAGCCGAGGCACCGGTATATTGGCTCGAACACCCTGCGAATTCTTTTCCCTCGGTCCATTCTCGTTGGTCCAAGCAAAGAGGTGCCCCTGCATGAAGACTAAGAACTTTCTCCGTTTCAGCATCGTCCTGAGTGTGATCCCCCTAGTACTGGCCGGCTGTGCAAGCACCAGAGGCGGTGGTGGTCCGAGCGACGAGGAGGTTTTGCAGAGTATGGCGGCGGAAATGCTCGAGGCTCTCAAGGCCAAAGACGTCGAAACAATGGTCTCGTTCTATGCCGACGACTTCACTTCCGACAACGGCGGCAAGGACGACACCAAGGCCTTCCTCGAAGGCGCAGCCCAGCAAGGCTTTCTCGACGGACTCGAGGTCGATACCAGTGAGATGGCGGTCGCTGTCGAAGGCGACACCGCTACAATCGGTCCGATCAAGCTCGAAGGCGCCTTCGGTGCGCTCACCATGGGCTTCGACATGGAGAAGCGCGACGGAAAGTGGTGGGTGGTCGCCCAGACTCAGGAGATGTAAGAGCGCCTAGTGTCCTGTATCAGTGGTTCGTTGCATAAATCGCGCAGTCATTTTGGGTGCTGCCAAGGCGCTACGACGAAGGTATATTGGGCAATATTGCGAGGAGGAGCAACGACGGCAGCGCGCAAAAGGGCCAGCGAGTTGTGTGACGAACTACTGATACAGGACACTAGCTTCAGCGCCTGCGGCGAATGATCCGCTTCAGCCGCGTCGGGTCTACACGAACCTTGGCGACCGGCCGACCGTCGCGAAGAAGAACTGGGACCACCTCCCCGAACCGCTCTCTCAGCCCGGGTTCACCGTCGACGTCGACCGAGGTCCAGGGCAGGCCGTAGCCCGGAAGCACCTGTTCGAGCACCAGGGCCATCTCGTCACAGAGATGGCATCCGGGCCGGGTGAGAAGGACGTACTCGGCCGAACGGACCCTTCCGATCACGCCGGCCTCACTCCCACTCGATGGTTCCGGGCGGCTTGCTGGTGATGTCGTAGGTCACTCGATTGATGCCGCGCACGTCGTTGACGATCCGGTTCGCCGTCCGGCTCAGTAGGTCCGGGGGCAGGTGGCTCCAGTCGGCGGTCATGAAGTCGTTGGTATCGACCGAGCGGAGAGCAACCACGTTCTCATAGGTGCGTACGTCGCCCATCACGCCCACGCTCTGCACCGGCAAGAGAACAGCAAAGGCTTGACTGACCGCGTCATAGAGACCTGCTCGGCGAAGCTCGTCGATGAAGATCGCATCGGCTTCCTGTAGACGAGCGACCCGATCCGGAGTGACCTCGCCTAGGATTCGAACAGCAAGCCCCGGCCCAGGAAAGGGATGTCGCCCAATCAGCGATTCTGGAAGACCAAGCTCCCGCCCTAGCTCCCGAACCTCGTCCTTGAATAGGTAGCGCAGCGGCTCGACGAGCTCGAATCCCAGCTCCTCCGGCAGCCCTCCTACATTGTGATGGGTCTTGATGGTAGCGGAGGGTCCTTTCACCGAGACCGACTCGATGACGTCGGGATAGAGGGTGCCTTGAGCCAGAAATTCCATGCCGTCGAGTTTCGCCGCCTCTTCACGAAAGACATCGACGAAGACCCGCCCGATGGTCCGTCGCTTCGTCTCAGGATCGACAACCCCCGCCAGGGCTCCGAGAAAACGATCAGCGGCATCAACCCCGGTTACTTCCAGCCCAAGGCCATCGCGAAGACTGGCGAGGACCTGCTCTCCCTCTCCCTTGCGCAAAACGCCGTTGTCCACGAAGATCGCTTGCATTCGGCTGCCGACCGCGCGCTGGAGGAGCACTGCAAGCACCGAGGAGTCGACCCCTCCCGAAATTGCGCAGAGCACCCGGCCATCGCCGATCTGGTCACGCAATCCTGCTATCGCCTCTTCGAGATAGGAAGACATCTTCCAGTCTCCGTGGGCTCCACACACCTCGAAGAGAAAGTTGTGCAGCACCTCACGGCCATGCGTAGTATGCGAGACTTCGGGGTGGAACTGGATGCCAAAGAGCCGTCGCTTCAAACTCTCGAAGGCGACGATCGGTGCGCTCTCGGTCCCGGCGAGTGCCCCGAAATCCTCGGGCAGACGATGTACCCGATCCGAGTGACTCATCCACACCGTCTGACGACGATCGAGCCCGGCCAGCAACACTCCCGGAGCCGTGATCTCGATCTCGGCGCGGCCGTATTCGCGTCCGTCGGACCCGCTGACTTCGGCTCCCAGCTGATGAGCCATCAATTGCATGCCGTAACAGATCCCGAGCACGGGTATTCCGAGCTCCAATAGCTCGCGCTTCGAGCACGGAGCGTCGGCCGTGTAAACGCTGTCAGGGCCGCCCGAAAGAATGATGCCGATGGGTTGGCGGCGCCGTACTTCGGCCGCGGAAATATCAAAGGGCTCGATCTCACAGAAGACGCCGCTCTCTCGGAGGCGGCGCGCTATGAGCTGCGTGTACTGACTTCCGAAATCGAGAATCAGAATCCGCTCGTGCCCACTCCGTCTGTCTTCATCTGCAGGATTGTCGGCAGGTCTCTCTACTGCCTGCCCTCTCTCTTCGTCTACTCTCAACACAGCATGCTCCTCAAAGTTGGCTCTCCGGCTTGAGCTCTCTAGACATCAGTTCTTCCACTGCGTCCCGCAGGGCCTTGCCCTGGTAGAGGATCTTCACCACTTGCTCGGTAATCGGCATCTCGACCCCACGGCGCTCTGCCAACGACAGGATAGAGCGTGAGTTACGTACTCCCTCGGCGACCATGGCGGTGTGACCCTCGATCTCCGCGAGACTCTGACCCCGAGCGAGAGCCTCACCAGTCTGCCGATTGCGCGACAAGGAGCCGGTGCAGGTCAGGACCAAGTCGCCGAGACCGGCGAGACCCGAGAAGGTACGCGCTCGGCCCCCACAGGCCCTGCCGAGACGGGTCATCTCGTGCAGCCCTCTCGTCAGCAGGGCTGCGAGCGTATTGTGCCCGTAGCCTAGGCCGCTGACAACGCCGGCAGCAATAGCGATCACGTTTTTCACCGCGCCACCCAATTCGACGCCAACGACGTCAGAGCTCGAGTAGAGCCGCAGGTTGGCGCGCGATAGAAGTTCCTGAAGAGCGGATCGCACCTGAATGTCCTCGCAAGCGATGACCGCCGCCGTCGGACTGCCAGCTGCGAGCTCGGCGGCGAAGGAGGGGCCCGAGATCACTGCGAAGGAGATCTTGCGCCGCGCTCGCACGGCTTCCTCGAAACTCACCTCACTCATACGCGCCAGACTCTCGCCCTCGACTCCCTTGGTCGCCGAAACGAGTGTGTGCTCGGTGCCGTCCGCGGACGCGGCGAGGAAGCGCTTGACGACGCCTCGAAAGCCATGAGAGGGCACGACGACCAAGACGGTCGAGCACGCAGTAGCCTCCTCGAGCGCGGCCGTCGGCCTTATTTTCCGAGGGAGCTCAACACCCGGGAGGTAGGCCCGGTTCTCGCCCTCGGCGCACAGCCGATCGATGAGCTCGACCGAACGCCCCCACAACACCACCTGCCGGTCACAGCGACTGACGTGGAGCGCCAGAGCCGTGCCCCAGGAGCCCGCGCCAAGCACTGCTACCGGCCCTCTCTCTGCGGTCAAGTGCTCCCCTTCGAGCCGCCAAGACGATTCTCGGTGCCGGCCAAGAGGCGCCTCAAGTTGGCATGATGCCGCACTACGATGAGAGCGGCGATTAGCCCGGAGCTGGCCAGCATGTGCCTGTCGTAGGTACTCAAGCCCTGCCCTCGAGCGACTGCCGCGACCGCGACCGGGAAGGTGACCGCGCCAAGAATGGAGCCCAGCGAAACAAAACGGCTGAGCGCCACCGTAATCACGAAGACCAAGCCTGCGGCGGCGATAGCTGAGGGCGAGAGTGCAGCGAGAGCACCGACAGCAGTGGCCACCCCTTTGCCCCCTCGAAAGCCTAGAAACAGAGAGAAGACGTGACCAGAGACCGCGGCGAGGGCAGCCCAGCCTACCCACGAATCGGACGGCGCGGCCCAGCGGGCGAACACAACCCCACCTGCCCCCTTGGCGACGTCGAGAAGGAGCGCGAGTACCGCGGCGCCCTTTCCTGCCGCCCGCAGCACATTGGTGGCGCCGGGGTTACCACTTCCTATAGTGCGAACGTCCACACCCCGAGACCGAAGAACGATCCAGTAACTAAAAGGTAGGGAGCCAAGGAGATAGGACGCCAGGAGAACGAGCGCGCCTTGTGTAGCCTCAGCCATCACGCGGAGTACTCCTGGAAGACGGAGTATGAAGGGCTATCGATCCCTAGGCAGCCGACCAAGAGTCTCAACTCACATCTCCCAGGCCCAGCAGCAGCCTTCGTAGCAGATCTAGAGCCCACTGTCCGCTCTGCACCCGTACTCTTTCGCGATCGCCGGGAAAGACGCCGACGCGGTGCCGGCTTTCGTCCTCGGGACCACAAACCGCGATGTGAACCGTACCCGTCGGTTTGAGCTCCGTCCCGCCTCCGGGCCCCGCTATGCCGGTAATACCAATGCCGTAGGTCGAGCTGAAGCGGTGACACGCGCCGCGCGCCATCGCTAGGGCGACTTCCTCCGATACCGCTCCCGCAGAATCGAGGAGACTACTCGGCACTCCGAGCAGGCTCTCTTTTACGCTGTTCGCGTAGGTCACGGCTCCGCCGAGAAAGTAGGCACTACTTCCGGGTACTCGCGTCAGCCTCTCGGCCACCAGACCGCCGGTACAAGACTCGGCGGTCGCGACCGTGGCACCACGCTCGGCAAGGAGGGCTCCGATGACCGACTCGAGCGTCCCGTCTTCCTCGGCGCTGAAGACCGCGTCCCCCACCAGCGCTCGCAGCCGTCTCTGCATCGTGCCGAGACGATCCTCGCGCTCCGCCACCGAGCCACGAGCACTCGCAAAGATGTGGATCTCAGCGGGCTTGGCGAGGACGGTGATCCACTCCCGCCCGAACTCTTCGTAGGCCGCTCCGATCTGTTGCTCGACTCGCGATTCCGGAAGACACGCTACCTTGAGAACTCGTCTTTCTATCCCCCCACCGTCCCATCTTGTCTCCAGCCACGGCACGAGGTTGCCCTCGACCATCCCCTTCATCTCTCTCGGGACTCCCGGCATCAGAAAGAAGGTACAGCTTCCGTGCTGGAGAATCTGTCCCGGCGCTGTCCCGCGTGGGTTAGAAATGAGTGTGGCGCCCGAAAGAACCTCGGCCTGCTTCCGATTGACTGCCGGCATCTCGATACCGTGCTGTCGGAATCGCTCTTCGAGCGAATTCAGAACAGCCGGATCGAGAGCGAGAGTGCGCCCCAGCGCCTTGGCAACGGCTTCTCGGGTCACGTCGTCCGCGGTCGGACCCAGACCGCCGGTGATCAGCACCAAATCGACCTCGGTAGTGAGGTGCTCGAGCTCGAGCGCTATTGCATCGACATCATCGCCGACGACAGATTTTCTGCGCAGCACGACGCCATAGCGCTCGAGGATCCCGGTCAGAAACAGGGAGTTCGTATCCAGCCGTTCGACGCCTAGAAGCTCGGACCCGATCGCGACGACGGCCGCCTGCATGCCGGGATCTTATAGTGACAAGGGGCGCTCTACGATGGGGAAATGCGATTCCCTCGATCCAGCTCGTCGCCACCGCGCACCACCTGCTGAATCAGGCGCGGAGAGCTGGCACTCTCAGCGACCAGAAAGCAGGAACGAAACACCTCCATCAAGCCCTCTTTGCCTTCCGGCACGTAAAGCCTCGCCAACTCCTGGCCGGCCTCCACTTCTTCGCCGAGGCGGGCACGGTAGTTAAGACTCACGGTTGGGTCGACTCTATCCTCGCCGTTTCTCCGGCCGCCACCCGCTCGCAAAAGGAGCATGCCGAGCGCCCGAGTCTTCACTTGGGCGAGGATCCCGGTGTGCGGCGCCTCCGCAACCAACTCTACAGGCGCGAGCTGGAAGTCCGGACGGGCAAGCCAGGCACGATTCGCGCCCTGTGCCGCCGCCCAGCCCCTAAAGCACTCGAGGGCCCGACCGCTGGAAAGAGCCACTCGCCCGGCGTCGGCGAGACTTCGGCCGGAGAGGTGAGAAAGCTCAGCCGCGAGGCTGAGAACTACTTCGACCAGGCGGTCGTCGCCGCGCCCCTCCAGACAATCGAAGACCTCCTTGATCTCGGCGGAATGGCCCGCCCAAGAGCCCAGCGGCTGACTCATGTCGGTGACGATAGCCGTCGCCTTTCTCCCCAGACCCTCACAGGTCCTGACCAGGAGATGCGCCAGCTGAAGCGAATCCTCACTCGACGGCAGGAACGCCCCATTGCCGGTCTTGACGTCGAGAACTAGGGCCTCGGGCCCAAGAGCGAGCTTTTTCGAAAGAATGCTGCTGGCGATCAAGGGCAGACACTCCGCCGTCGCGGTGTGGTTTCGCAGCGAATAGAGGCGCCTATCTGCGGGTGCGATCGCGGCCGAAGCAACGCCGATCGCGATATTCGTCTTGTCGAGGAGCGCCAAGCATCGCTTTCGATCGATCTCGAGCCGCAGACCAGGAATACTTTCCAGTTTGTCGGCGGTCCCACCCGTGTGCCCAAGCCCCCGCCCCGTCAGCTTGGCGAAACGAAAATCGCAGGCGGCAAGAACTGCGGCCAGGATGATCGAGACCTTGTCACCGACGCCGCCCGTGCTGTGCTTGTCGAGCACGCCCGGAATCGTCGACGCCAGGTTCCACTGCTCTCCGGACTCCGCCATCGATTGGGTAAGAACCCGAGTCTCGGCGTCTTCGAGGCCGCGAATGGAGACCGCCATGAGGAAGGCCGCAAGCTGAGCATCCGTCCAAGTCCCGTCGGCGGCCCCTCGGACCACGGCCTCGATCGCGGTACGGTCCAGCGTCTCTCCACGGCGTTTTCGCTGGAGAATCCGGTAAGGAGACGGGCTCCCCTCATCGCGCATCAAGACCGTAGAGGGAATCGGTTTCCCGCTTCCTCTCCTACGTCGGTCGTTCTCGAAGTCGCTGTTGGGCACGCGCCGTGTACGGAGAACGAGGATGGTCGTCGACCAAGCGCTGGAACTTGTCTTGCGCGTCTTGATCGCGGCCGAGTTTCTCCAAGGTCTGGCCAAGCTCGAATAGCACTACATCCTCGGGTAAAGAGCGGTCAACGGCGTCCAACTGCGACTCCAGGCGGGCAGCCACTTCTTCCAGCCGTCCCTCCTCGCGGTCGAGACTGAACAGGCTCAGCTCTACGGTCGCAGCTAGTGCGTGCCCTGCATTCTCGTCGAGAAACTGGCCCCACAGGGAGCGGGCCGTCGCAGCGTCGCCCTCTTCGGCCGCGATCTCGCCAAGGTAGACGGTGGCGACCTGAGCGGCGGCAGAGGATCTGTAGTCGTCAAGCAACGCCTCGAATCCTTCTTTCGCTGCCTCCAGACGCAGAGCCTCGGACGCGAAGGAAGGCGTCTTGTCGTTGTCGGGATCGGCGCCCACCTCCAGGATCTCGGCGTTATACACCCTCAGGGCTCGGCTCAGCTCGTCCTGGGAACGACCCGCTTGCGCCCTCTTCCACAGTGCTGCAAACAGGATCAGAAGAGCGATTCCGAGAACAACGCCTCCACCGATGGCGATGGCCCTGACGTTGTCACGGATGCGAAGAATGATGCGTCCGAGTGCCTCGCGCACTTCGTCGCGCTTCATTTCTTTTCGTGAAAGATGAGATCTCATCAAAGCTCCTGCTAATGGTGCGGCTGGGAGGACTCGAACCCCCGACCTAGGGCTTAGGAAGCCCCCGCTCTATCCTGCTGAGCTACAGCCGCTCGCCCCGTCTGCGAAGTATACGCGTTCAGGGCCTCTCGACGCATCGGCGTAGACTTTAGTTGGTCAGTACACGATCAGAGAGTTGATCGTATAGCCGAGGAGCTTCTCGCGACCGCCGAGGGCGGAGAGCTCAATGACGAAACCGAAGCCCGCCACTTCGCCACCGGCGCTCTCCACCAGCTCGGCGGTCGCCTTGGCGGTACCGCCGGTGGCGATCAGATCATCGATGATCAGCACGCGCTCGCCAGCGTCGATGGCGTCGGCGTGGATCTCGAGGCTGTCACTCCCGTACTCGAGCGAGTAGCTGCGATCGAGCGTCCTCGCCGGAAGCTTACCGGGCTTGCGGACGGGTACGAAGCCGGCGTTGAGACCCGAGGCGATGATCGGCGCGAAGATAAAGCCACGCGACTCCATTCCCACCACCTTATCGACCTGCTGGCCGACGAAAATCCAGCTCAAACGGTCGACCGTCATGCGTAGACCGACAGGGTCCTTCATCAGGGTCGTAATGTCGTAGAAATTGATTCCCGGACTAGGAAAGTCTGGAACTTCGCGGATGTAACTCTTCAAGTCATCCATGTCCTACACCTCTCGGCCATCAAGACTGATCACAATCGAATGCTGATGTTGCGCTGCGCAATACCAAGTACCGGCCTTAAGACTCCCAGCTATGTCTACCGATCAGAGGGACGAAGCCGACTTCTTCACACTCTTCTCGACGCACTCGCTTCAGCCCCTTGCGGTAGACCGCAAGCCTCTGGCCGCTGCGCTCACCTTCGGGAAGAACGAGAATTCCCTTTTCCGCCAGCTGCTCGACCAAAGGAGGGGGGGCCTTCGGAGCGCCAGCGCCAACCAGGATCCGGTCGAAGGGGGCTCGCTCTCCCCAGCCAACCGTGCCGTCGAAGACCTGGACCTTTACATTGTCGTAGCCCATGCCGCTCAAGCGACGGATTGCGGCCGTGCCAAGATCGTGAATGCGCTCGAGACTGAAGACCCAGCGCGTGAGACTGGCCAAGACCGCGGTCTGATAGCCGCTGCCGGTACCGATCTCGAGGACCCGGTGGTGCGGCTCGAGCTCCAAGAGCTCACTCATCCGTGCGACCACCCACGGCTGCGAGATGGTCTGAGCTTCGCCGATCGGAAGGGTGTAATTTCCGTACGCCTTGGCAAGGAACTGCTCCTTTACGAAGAGGTGGCGCGGCACAAGGCCCATCGCGTCCAAGACTCGCTGATCTCGGATGCCGCGAGCCGCCAGGTCGCGCACCATGCGCTGTCGCGGGTAGCCGTATGCGTCGGTCATCGGGTCAAGGTCGGTAGCGCGTGAGCAAGGGGCCAAGCGCGTCGAGCCGGGCCTCCGCTACCTGATTCAGATCCGTTACAAGCGCCGTCTCCAGGGCAGCGTTGCATCCGCAGATCCCCGCGTCGTGACCGGAGTCGAGCCGTTCGACCATGACACGGAGGGCCGTCTGGGCGGTCTTCGTATTCCGCGCCAAAATCTCGAAAACGCTGTCCGCGCTCACCGCCTCCTCGTCATCCTTCCAGCAGTCCCAGTCTGTGACCATGGCGAGACAGAGGAAGCACAGCTCAGCTTCTCTCGCAAGCTTCGCCTCCGGAAGGTTGGTCATCCCGATGACGTCCATGCCCCACTGGCGGTAAACCATCGACTCTGCGCGAGTAGAGAACTGAGGGCCCTCGATACAGATATAGGTACCACCGAAATGAGTCGGCGTCTCGAGCCGACTCAGGGCGTCGGCAGCACAAGCAGTGAGAACGGGGCAGGTCGGGTCTGCCATCGACACATGGACCACCACCCCCTCTCCAAAAAAGGTCGCTGGGCGCTGCCGCGTTCGGTCGAAGAACTGGTCAGGAATCACCACGTCGGCCGGGCTGTACTCCTCCTTCATCGAGCCCACCGCACTGACAGAGATCAACCGCGTAACGCCCAACTCCTTGAAACCGAAGATATTCGCGCGAAAGTTGAGCTCGGAAGGTAGCAGCCGATGCCCGCGACCGTGACGAGGAAGGAAGACGATCTCGGTCCCCCCCAGCTTGCCGATGACGTAGGCATCGGAAGGGCTGCCAAAGGGCGTCTCCACTGAACACTCGTCCAGGACCTCCAGGTCCTCCATCGCGTAGAGGCCCGTGCCACCGATGACGCCGATCCGAGCTGCACTCATCCGAGACCTCCTCCGCTCCGAGCGGCCTCGGCGACCTCGAGGGCACAAGCCAAGGCTCTGCGCCCACTAACGCCGTCGACGATCGGAGTCCGCCGGCCCCGGCAGGCGCCGACAAAGGCTTCGAGCTCGCGGACCAGGGGCTCCGCTTGCGGGATCTCGACCTCGACGCTTGTGATGCGTTTCATCGGCGGCTCCTCCGCCACCGAGGCCACCGGCGGATCGAGGCGATAGCCGCGCAGCGTTTGGGCCTGATAGTCCAGTGAGTAGTAGTGCGACTCCGAGAACACTCGCAACTGCCTAACCCGCTCGGCGGACACCCTGGAAGCCGTAAAATTGGCCACACAACCCGACTCGAGCTCGACTCTTGCATTCGCCATATCGATTCGCTGCGACAATACCTTGATACCTGCGGCTCGAACCTCTCGCACCGGCGATCCATCCAGCGCCTGCAGGATCTGGAGGTCATGGATCATGAGGTCTAGAACAACGTCGATGTCCAGACTACGACGAGTAAATACCGACAGGCGCTGAACTTCGATAAAGCGGCAGCGCGGCTCAGTCAGCAGCAGCGACTGGACGGCCGGATTGTAGAACTCAACATGACCCACCGCGAGTACGCGATCTCCAGCCGCCTGTAGCAACTGATCCGCCTGCTCCAGATCCGGGGCCAGCGGCTTCTCCACCATGACGTGGAGCCCTCGCTCGAGGAGGGCGCATCCGACCTCCGCATGGGAGACGGTGGGAACAGCGACCACCATCGCCTCGACCTCGCCGGCTAGAGCAGAGAGCGACGGAAAGAGCCGCGCGCCAAATTGCGATGCCACCGCTTCTGCGACCTGGCGATCGGTGTCGTAGACGCCGACCAGTTCGGCGCCTACCAGCCCATCCAGAATCCGTACGTGGTGGCGACCCAGGGCGCCGGTGCCAGCAACGCCGATACGCAGGGGCTCGCTTGTGCTCTCCTCCGGACTAGGCAGCACCGGCTCCTCTAGAGCCTCTTCTAACTGCCTTGATCACGCCCTTCTCACTCGAAGCGACGAATTCGATCAGATGCTCGATGTCGGCGCTCGGCTCAGGTAGCGCACGAAGCTCGGCGAGGGCCTGGGTCGTGTTCTTCGCCGAGCGCAAAAGAATACGAAAGGCTCGACCCAGCTCGCCGACCTGCTCCCGTGAGTACCCCTTCCTCTCGAGGCCGACGCGATTGATCCCGAGGCATCGAGGTTTGTGCCCGACAGTCCTGGCAAAGGGGAGCGCGTCGAGTGTAATAACCGAGTACCCGCCGATATAGGCATGGCGGCCAACCCTACAAAACTGTTGGACCGCGCTGTAGGCGCCGATGGTCGCATCGTCGCCGACTTCGACATGCCCCGCGAGGGTACCTCCGTTGACGAAGATCGTCCGGTTCCCCACCTGCGAATCGTGCCCTACGTGACAGTAGGCCATGAACAGGTTGTCGTCACCGACGCGGGTCGTACCGCCACCGAAGCCGGTCCCGCGATTGAGAGTACAGAACTCGCGAATCGTGTTGCGGTCCCCGACCTCTAGCCAGCTCTCCTCTCCTGCGTACTTCAGATCCTGGGCCTCGAAGCCAACGCAGGCCAGCGGAAAGATACGGTTCTCCTTGCCGATCCGAGTGGGGCCCTCGATCTGCGCCCCGGCGCCGATCTCGCAGTCGGCACCGATCTCCACGCCGGCGCCAATCAGCGCGTTAGGACCCACTCGCACGCCAGTGTCGAGCTGCGCCTTCGGATCGACCCGAGCGCTAAGGTGAATCAAATCGGCCACTGTGTCCCCGATTCGCCGCCCCGATCCACCAGCGCCGACATGCAGACAGCCTCGGCCGCGATCTCTCCCTCAACCAGCACTCTGCCCTTGAGCTTACACGTCGTCTTACGGAAGCGTACGACTTCGACCTCGTAGCGCAGCTGATCGCCTGGAACAACCGGTCGACGGAACCTGGCTCTTTCGATAGACATGAAATAGAGCAGCTTCTGCTCTCGATCTTCCAGCTCATGCAGGAGAAGGATGCCGCCCGCTTGCGCAACTCCTTCGATCAGGAGCACGCCGGGCATCACCGGTCGCTCCGGAAAGTGGCCCTGGAAAAAACCCTCGTTCGCCGACACATTCTTAGTTGCAACGATGCGCTTTCCAGCCTCCAGCTCGAGCACTCTATCCACCAATAACATTGGATAGCGGTGCGGCAAGACCGACTGGATCCAACGAATATCCTTTGGGCCGAGAACGGACACAGCGCTACTCCTCCTTGTGAATCTCTCGCTCGAGGGCGGCCACCCGCCGCCGTAGATCGGCCAGTCGCCCCAGAAGAGCACTCTGCCTCGTCCAGCGCGCGGCATCAATCGCTGGAATTCCGGCGACCTTCTTGCCTGCCTCGACATCACCGAAGACGGCGGACTTTCCAGCCACGGCCGCGTCATCGCCGATGCGAACGCGATTGGAGATACCTGCTTGGCCCGCCAAGACAACTCTCTCCCCAATCGAGGCGCTACCCGCGATCCCCACCTGACCGCAAAGGATGCTCGAGCGGCCCACGGTGACGTTATGACCGACTTGAACCAAGTTGTCGATCTTGGTCCCCGCGCCGATGCGAGTATCTTCGAGGGTTCCTCGGTCTATCGCCGAGTTTGCTCCAACTTCGATCGACTCTTCGAGGACAACTCGTCCGACCTGAGGCACCTTGAGATGCCCCTCGGTCGTCGATATGTAACCAAAACCGTCGGCTCCGACGACGGTACCGGAATGCAGAGTGACGTTGTCACCAACCTCGCAGCGGCGGTAGAGCACAACATGCGGATGCAAAGTGACGGACCGGCCTACATGGCTTCCTGCACCCACGAAGACAAACGCGTGGATAATCGCCCCTTCGCCAACCTCGCAGCCCTCTTCGAGAACCGCATAAGGACCAATGGTGGCGCTCTCAGCGATCTTGCAGCCGGATCCGACGACAGCCGTAGAGTGGACCCCGACCGGCTGCGGCGGCGCAGGGTAAAAGATTCCGAGCAGCGCGATGAGCGCCTTGCCCACATCCGTACAGACGAGCTTATCTCCGGCAAGTCCCTGCACCTCCTCCGACACCAGGAGAGCACCTGCCGAGCTCTGCTCTGCCAGCCGGCGCATCCCGGGATCGGTGAGGAAAGAGAGGTCGTTCGGGCCAGCAGCCTCGAGCGAGCGAAGGCCTGAGACCTGCCGCTCGGAGTCGCCCTCGACCCTCCCGGCGACCCGCTCGGCGAGCTCACTCAGCCGGTAGACCGCCTCACTCGCTGGCCGTGGCATCCAATCGTTGGATTACCAGATCAGTGATGTCGATCTGTTGATCCGCGTACACGAGGCCGCTCTGAAATTTGTTGAAAATGAGGGTGTAGCTGAATTCCTGCCCGATCGCAGTGATGACAGGAAAGATCCGGTCCTCGACCTTCTTTATCTCCTCCTGCCTCAGTTTCTGTATGTCTCTCTCCGCGTCCTCACGCAGCCTCTCGAACTCGCGACCCTTCTCCTCGAGCTCTTGCTGAAGCTCGGCCAGCTTGTCTTCGGCCAACGACAAGCGCCCCTCCTGAAAGCGACGCTGCATTCCAACGAACTCGTCGTTGATTGCCTTGAGCTCCTCGGCCTTCTCATTCTGCGCCTTGTCGAGATCGGAAAGCACGGCTTTGCCCTGGGCGGAGTCTGTCATGACCCGACTCGTATCGATGACAGCGATCTTGGTCGCCCCTTGAGCTCGCACAACGCCGAGCACGCCAACCAGCCCAATGACGCTGCACACACCTACTCTCGCAAAGCTTCCACAAAGACTCATATCACTCCTCCCCGATCCTCAAAAAGACGTCCCGATACTGAAATCGAAGCTCTGAAATCGCTCCTTGTCGAATTCAGGTAGGCCGGTGAAAGGATCAATATTTCTTGCATAGATGAAGCGCAGCGGTGCCCCGAAGAGCGGTATGTTGATGCGCAGCTCGATTCCCGCAGAATATCGTAAATGACTCAGATCGTAGGCCTGCTCCTCAGAAAAGACATTGGCGGCGTCGACGAATGGGACCAATCTAAAGGGGCCACCGAGGAGGAACTGGTACTCCAGATTGAGCTGAAAGTACTTGTCACCGCCCTTGGGAAAACCAGCATCCAGAATGGTCCTACCGGTCTCGAAGTCGCGTGCCCATACCGACCGGAACTCGAAGCCGCGAATGCTCTGCTCACCGCCCAGAAAGTAACGATTGAGGAAGAAGAGCTCTCGCGGCATACCTTCGTCGTCGTTGCCAAAGGGGTCGATCAGGCCGCCCTCGAGATTGATCCCGATCACGGTGCGCAGCGCGCCCTTGTAGATCGGCTTGAAGTAGGTAGCGCCGATCACCGGCTTGATGAACCAGTCCTCCCCTCCCAAGGGGCCCCCGGCGTACTCCAGGTTGGCACGCAAGTAGGTGCCCCTCGTTGCTTCTAGGCGGCTATCTCGCTTGTCCCGCGTCCATCCCAGGCCGACGGAGGAGCGAGTGAAGTCGAAGCCCTGCGAGACGACAGTGTCCTCATCGCCGAGGAAGTTGAAAGACTGAAAGTCCTCGAAGGCCGACTGGGTGTAGCTCAGTGAGAGATTCTGCCAAGCTCCGAGCACACGCTGATAGGTGAGCGTTCCGCCCTCCTGCTTTCGCACGAAACGCTGATCCGCCAGCAGGTCGAAATCCAGATCTCTCTTGAATAGCTGGATGCCGGCATTCTGAGGCCGATCGCGCACCCACGGAACAAAATAGGAAACGTCGAAAGACTCGGAGTAGCGTCCAGTCTGAATCTGCGCCGCCAGCGTTTCGCCGCGGCCCAGAAAATTCCGCGTTCGTACGCCGCCCTGGACGAAGAAGCCTTCGAGCTGACTGAAGCCGCCACCGAAGGTGAGCTCGGTGCGCTCCGCTTCGGTTCCTTTGATTACCATATTGACGAGCTTCTCGTCGCTGTCGATGTCGAGCTCGACGGGATCCTCTTCGAAGACCCTGAAGTAATCGAGCTGATTGATCCGAAAAATACTGCTCTTGAGCTGGCTCGAGTTGAATACAAGCCCTTCGTGCACACGCAGAGAGCGTCGAAGCACACGGTCCTTGGTCTTGGTGTTGCCCTCGAACTCGATCCGGCCGACCCGAAACTGATCCCCCTCTTCGATGGTCAGCTTGACGTCGGCAACCAGGTCTTCCCGCTCGATGATCTCTTTCTCAACCCTCGAGAACATGTACCCGGTGTTGTCATAGAACTCTTTGATTTGCTCCACTCCACCGTCTATGACGTCGGCGCGAAGCCATCCCCCCTTCGGTTTCGGCAGTGCCCTGCGCAACACTTCTGTGGGGAGGACGTCGTTCCCCTCGAAGAGAAGCTCTCCAAGCTTCCAGCGTTCCCCTTCCTCCAATGGGATGACGAGTCCGAGCTGCCTCTTTTTCGGGCGGTCCTCGCTATCATTCTTCCCTTCGAGAACTTCGACCTCGGCCTCGCCGATAACCAGGTTCTTGTATCCCGCATTATGGTAAAGAGCGCGTATATTGTCGAGATCGAGCGCCAGGGTAGCGGGGTTATAGACGTCACGCTTGCGGATCTTGGTGATCAGATTGGACTTCTTGGTCTTCTTCATCGTGCTCCGAAGCTTCCCCTGGCTGAAGACCTCGTTGCCGTCGAAGCTGACCTTTCCGATCTTGACCTTGTTGCCCTCGTCGATCACCACGATCACCCGGCGCTCCATCTCCGAAACCTTCTCGAGCTGGATCGAGGCGTCGGCGAAGCGAAACCCCTTTTCCTCGTAGAGATTCTCAATCTCGGCTTCGAGCCTCGCCAACTCACCCTTGCTCAGGTAACTGCCCTCGAAGAGATCGATCCGCTGGCGGTCGACCACTTCAGACATATCGCTGCGCTTCAGTTTGTCGAGACCCTGATAGTCGATCGACAACAGCAAAGGCCGCTCTTCGAGCACGATCAACAGATCTACGCCGTCCTCGGTGGGCTCAACCTCGACGCGGATGTCGTCAATGAGATCGCGATCCCAGATCTCTTTCATGCGCTCGTTCAGCAAGCGGGGATCGTAGATACCACCGATCTCGATCTCCATGTAAAAAAGTAGATCCCTCTCTGTCAGCGTGACATTGCCCCGAATCTCGACTCCGGTTATGCGGCGCCCGGCGTACTCGCGGCTAGCCGCCGCCGGCTCGGTCAACAGCAGTGCGAACAAGGCCAGCAGGGCCAGCATCGGGCGGGCACACTTGACACTGAAGGAGAACATTGGCTCTTCTGCCGGTGGGTTCAAGGCTAAAACGCTGGGAGGCGGGGAGGAATTCCCTCGCTATGGCGAGGAATTCTCTCGCCATGGCGAGGATGCCGCCTACTTCGATTCAGTTCTCAGAGCCCGCGGAACCTCGGAAGCAGTGCGAAAACTCAGCTCGCCCTTCTCGATGCCAACAGAGATGGTGCCCACGTCAGCCTGCGCCTGCTGAATCAGGATGTCGGAGATCGCATCCTGAAGATACCTCTGGATCGTTCGTCGAAGCGGCCTAGCTCCGGTCGAGGGGTCGATTCCCGCCTTTTCGAGAAGCCACTCCTTCGCCGCCCCGTCCACTTCGACCCACATCTTCTTTTCAGCCAGGGTGGCGTTGAAGTCCTCGAGCAAGATATCGGTTATCAAACGAAGCTCTTCCGTACCCAACGGATTGAAGACAATCACTTCGTCTACGCGGTTGATGAACTCCGGACTGAAGCTCCTTCGCAACTCGGAGAGTATCTCCTCTTCAATATGCTTGAAACTGTCATCTTCGTCCTCAGAGAAGCCCATCCTCCCACCGCGAAGCACCAGCTTGCTGCCGATATTCGAAGTGATGAGAATCAGGGCATTCTTGAAGTCCACATGGTTCCCGTAAGCGTCGGTGAGGGTGCCGTCCTCCAGGATCTGGAGCAAGAGATTACTGACGTCAGGGTGGGCCTTCTCGATCTCGTCAAACAGAAGCATCGAGTACGGCTGCCGGCGGATTCTTTCAGTCAGCTGACCGCCCTCTTCGTGCCCCACATACCCCGGCGGAGAGCCGATGAGCTTGGAAACAGCATGCTTCTCCATGTACTCACTCATGTCGAAGCGCACCAGCGCGTCCTGGGTGCCGAAAAGAAACTCTGAGAGCCTGCGGGCCACCTCTGTTTTTCCGACGCCGGAAGGTCCCAGAAAGATGAAGGAGCCGACCGGGCGGTGAGGATCGGAGACTCCCAGGCGAGAGCGTCGGATGGCGCGACTGATGGCGCTGATCGCCCGATCTTGCCCAACCACTCGCTTGCGGAGAATGTCCTCCATATTGGTCAGCCTCTCGACCTCCGCGCTCTTCAGACTCGCCAGGGGGATGCCCGTCCAGGAGGAGATCACTTCTTCAACATCCTCCGAGGTCACGGCCAAAATCCGCTCTTCGACCGCGAGCGAGCTGAGGTTCTCCAGATCCTCGCGCAGCTCGATCTCCTTTTCGCGAAGATAGACCGCTCTCTCAAAATCCTTCGCCGAGATGGCATCCTTCATCTCATGGACGACCTGTCGAATCTCCTGTTCGAGGCGCCGTAGATTCTGGGTATCGCGCGCGCGGCGGAGCTTCACTTTCGCCCCAGCCTCGTCGATCACATCGATCGCCTTGTCCGGCTGGTAGCGGTCACTGATATACCGGGTCGATTGATAGATCGCCGCCCGCAGCGCTTCGTCTGTGTACTCGACCTTGTGGAAAAGCTCGTAGCGCTCCTTGAGACCCTCAAGAATCTCCAACGTTTCCTCGACGCTGGGCGGATCGATCTGGATTGCCTGGAAACGCCGAAGTAACGAGCGGTCCTTTTCGATGTACTTGCGATACTCCTTCAAGGTCGTCGCCCCGATGCAGGAGATTTCTCCTCTCGACAACGCCGGCTTGAGGATATTGGCAGCGTCCAAGGATCCCTCCGCTGATCCGGCACCGATCAGAGCATGGATCTCGTCGATAAAGACGATGAGGTCGGGGCTTTCACGCAGCTCCTTGAGAATGCCCTTCAGCCTCTCCTCGAACTGGCCTCGATACTTGGTCCCCGCCACGATCAGCGACAGATCGAGAGCGATCAGCCGTTTCTGCGCCAGCGAGACCGGGCAGTCCCCTCGGACAATGCGCTGCGCCAGCCCTTCGACGATCGCGGTCTTTCCGACTCCAGGCTCGCCAAGGAGGATGGGGTTGTTCTTGCTGCGGCGCGACAGAATCTGGACGATCCGCTCGAGCTCCTTCTGCCTGCCGATAAGCGGGTCGAAAGCGTCCTCAGCAACAAGGGCCGTCAGATCGCGCCCGTACTCGGAGAGAAAAGGAAGCTCTTTCTTCTGTTGCGAAACATCCTTGTCTTTGTTGATCCCCTGAACCTCTTCCCTCAGAGTGCCAACATCGAAACCGTACTGACGCAAAATTCGCATGCCGAGGCAGCCCTCGACCCGGAGGATGCCTATAAGCAGGTGCTCGGAGCCGACCGCCGGATGCGTCATCGTTTCCGCCTCGTGCGCGGCAAAGGCGAGCACCTTCTTCGACTCTTCCGACAAGGGGAGCTCAGCCGTCGAGGAGATCCGCTCAACGAAGACGCGCTCACCCTCGATCTCACGCCGGATCTCATCCGGCTTTACGTGCAGGCGGCGGAACAGCTCGCTGGTGGTGTCCTCGCCCTCTCGCAAAATACCGAGCAGGATGTGCTCTGTCTCGATCACCCTGCTGCCCAGCTTGCTGGCCTCGTAGCGGGCGAAAAACAGGGCCCTGCGGGCCTTCTCGTTGTACTTCTCGAACATCGATCCCAATGCCGTTGTAGTCGTCGTCGGTAGGCCTCTCAGGCCTTCAGCACACCTTCCTCGAGACGCCAAAGTTTAGCACAGCGCTTTGCCGCATCAGGGTTGTGGGTGGCCAGAATAGCTGTCATCCCATGCCGTTCTTGGAGCTCGACCAGAAGGTCGAGCACCCGGCGCCCGGTCGCAGGATCCAGATTTCCCGTCGGTTCGTCCGCCAACAACAGAGGCGGGCTCAGGGCCAGCGCTCGACACAGAGCGACGCGCTGCTGCTCCCCCCCTGAAAGCTGGTTGGGAAAGTGCTCGAGACGCTCTTCGAGGCCAACCTCTACAAGCAGAGCACGGCCCCGCTCGGTATTCTCAGTGGCGGGAAGACCAGCGATTCGTCCCGGGATCATGACGTTCTCGAGGGCCGTGAAATCGGGAAGCAATTGGTGAAACTGAAAGACAAAGCCGATGTTGCGATTCCTGAAACGTGCGAGGCGTCCAGCCGAAAGACTCCCTATCGCGGTCTCCCCGATGTGCACACTGCCTTGGTCCGGTTGATCGAGAGCACCGAGTAAATTGAGCAGGGTCGTCTTCCCGGAACCGGACGGCCCGACAATCGACACCAGCTCACCGGCTTCGACCTCGAAGTCGACATTCTTCAGCACCTCGACCCGACGGGAGGCGTCGCGGTACTCCTTACATAGGTTCCTGGCGCAAACGGCGAAGCTCATCGACGGAGCGCCTGTGCCGGGCTGAGTAGGCTCGCGCGACGCCCTGCCGAGCGCGCGGCAAGCAGAGTGAGAAGAATTGTCGAGCCGACGATGACCGACAAATCCTCCACCGGACGGAGCAGGAAGGGTACGAAATCGACGATATAGACCTGTTCCGGCAGGGCGATGAGTTGATAGCGATCGAGGGCCCAAGCGCTGACACAGCCCAGGGCTCCTCCGCCAAGAATGCCGGCGCCCGCCAGGATTCCACCCAGAATCATGAAGGTGCTTCTCATCTGCTCAGGTGCCATCCCCAAGGTGCCGAGCGCCCCTAGCTCGCGACGCTTGTTGGCGATGATCATCGCCAGCGACGACACCAGAGTCTGCGAGGCAACCAACACGATAAGAAAAACGCCAACGAACATCAACGTCTTCTCGAGCCGAAGCGCGAAAAAGAGCCCCCGATTGAGATCACGATAGCTGAGCACGCGGGCTCCCTCGGGCAGGCGCTCTCTCAACCCCTCCGCAACCCGCTCCACTGCCGCCGTCGGCAGATCGATATCGAGACGTCGATCGGTCCCCCAAAGCATCCCTTCTGCAGTCGCCAGGGGTAGGGCGATCTGGGTCTGAACACTCTCCGACCGACCTGCCGAGAACACTCCTACCACCGCCAACTTACGATTGCTCGGCAGCTGACGAGAGAAGGGCGTCATGGTCGGCCGAGGCGAAACGATGCGAACGCTCTCGCCAACAGTGAGGCCCCAACGCAGAGCGAGAGAGTCTGCGATGAAGAGCCCGGTCAAGGGCTGGCCCGCCGCTCCCGGAAACCATCTCGGCACCTCCCTCTCCAGCCCATAGAGCCGACAACCCTGGAGTCGTCCCTGATCTTCGACCCAACCGCTACCCTCGAGAATGACCTGGGCTGAGCGCACTTCTTCATGGTCGAGCGCAGCCTGACGGACGCTCTCGACGTCGACGCCTGGCGGAATCTCCACTTGAAGTAATGGGCTCCGTGCCAAGACTCCCTCGAGCAGAGTCGCTTGAAACCCGGAGAGTGCCGACACCGCCAGGATGAGGGCCGCGACTCCGAGACCGATGCCCCCGGCGGTAATCGTCGAGAGAAAACGGACACTCGCATCCTTTCGGGTGGATCGCGCGTAACGCAGGGCCAACAATAGGGGTACCGGCAGGTTCCAGAACCAGAGCGATCGAGGGCGTGGCACGCTCAGACCCTACCGCAGAAAGGGGGCCGGGCCGCGCCCGATCCTGGTTCGTTCACCGTAGAATAACGCCAATGAACCCGCTCGCTGAGGAGCTCGAAACCGCCGTCCGCGACTGGGATGAGCGCGGTTGGCCTCGCCCCAATGCCGTCGTCGTCACCGGCTCGGCCATCGAGGTAGACCTGGGAGAGCCCGTCGTTCCGGCATGCTCACTCGCCGAGATTCTTCCCTTCGAGATTCACGCCGTCGAGGGTCACACTCTCTCTGTCGAGCTCTATCGCCCACTGGAGAACCGCGTGACTATGTACCTTCGCGGCCGCCTCCACTGCTACCAAGGCTTCAACCCTCATCAGGTCGTCTTCGCACCAAGGCTCGGGGCCCTCCTCGGTGCGCAGACTCTGGTTCAGACCAACGCGGCCGGCTCACTCCGCCGAGACGTCGGTCCCGGCCGATTGGTGGCGATCCGAGATCACATCAACCTGACCGGACTGAGTCCCCTGGTCGGAGAGCTCCCAGAGAGCTGGGGGCCTCGCTTCCCGCCCATGAACGAAGCTTACGCGGCGGATCTCATCGAGATCGCCGCCGAGTGCGCACAGAAGGCCGGCCTCGACCTCGATCAGGGTGTCTACTCTTGGTTTCTCGGTCCCAGCTACGAGACTCCGGCCGAGATCCAGATGGCACAGCGTCTCGGCGCCGACCTGGTTGGGATGTCAACGGTCCCGGAGGTGATCGCGGCAAGGCAGATGGGTATGCGCTGCCTGGCGCTCTCAGTGGTCACCAATCTGGCTGCCGGGCTCTCCTCACGAGCTCCCAGCCATCAGGAAGTGGTGGCTGAAGGAGAGCGGGCGGCGGCAAGAATGCAGACTCTTCTGGGCGCTCTCGTCCGCCACCCCGATCTCTGCCCCCGGCGCTAGGAAGGTGTCCGAGTATTCGGCCTGAGCCGTTTTCCGGAGCGAATAGGAAGCAATGCCCTAGTGCGCCGTCCTCGGCGCCAGAAGAAACTAGCTTTCGGAAATGATATTCATCATTTTCGAAAGCTAGCCAGGCAGGAGATCGAGGAGGCCGACCGCGGTCTTCAAGATGTAGGCTGCAGCCGTCGACTCGAGCTCACTGCGGGTACTCGTTCCGGTCAGCACGCCCACGGTATGGACCCCGGCGGCGCGCCCGGCCTCGATGTCGATACGCGAGTCGCCGACGTAGGCAGCATCGGCGGGATCGAGGTCGAGCTTCTCGAGGCAACGAAGGACACTCTCCGGATGTGGCTTTCGTCGTTCCACATCTTCTCGCCCCACAATCGCATCAAAACACGGCCGGACGCCCCAGCGCTCGAGATGAGGCAAAGCTCGACCGGAGGATGTTGCGATCCCCAATCGCACTCCACGGGCGCGCAGCCCATGAACCATACCGACGCAACCCGGAATGGGCTCGATGCTCTCGATCCCTCGCCGCCACATCGGCCCCCGCGTGCGCCGGATGCGCGAGAGGGTAGCTTCTACGTCCGGGTAGTCTGCTGGGAGCAGCTTTCGAAGCAGATCAGGATCACCACTTCCCATGAGCTCGCAAACCCGCTCTCGCGATGGGCAGGGGGCCTCCGCGAGCTCGGCGACCTCGCAGGCAATTCGGTAGTAGTACTGAATCGAATCCGCCAGCGTACCGTCCATGTCGAAGATGACTCCGCGGACTCGCAGCTGAGAAGACTGCCTCGTCATCGCCTCACCGCGGCCGCCGCAAACAACATGGACGTGAGCATACCGATCACAAGACTCTTGCCCAAGGCGTCTCAGCGCCTCAACCCTTCTTCGGCACAGAGGGAGCGCCACCCGCCATTGCTGCGATCTCAGGGCTTTCGGTCGACGAGGGTGTACACCGCGGGGATTACCAAGAGCGTCAATAGAGTGGAAGTCAGTAAGCCGCCGATCACGGTGAGAGCCATCGGAGTGCGCAGCTCGCTGCCCTCTCCAAGACCGATCGCCATCGGCAAGAGACCGAGAACCGTCGTGGCCGTCGTCATCAGGATCGGCCTCAAACGCACCTGGCCGGCCTGTTTCAGCGCCTCGATCTTGGCGAGCCCACTGCGTCGCAGCTGATTGGTGTAGTCCACCAGAATGATCGCGTTGTTGACCACGATGCCGGCCAGGAGTATCGCTCCGATCATCACCACCACACTGACCCTGACCTCAAAGAGATAGAGAGTGAGGAGGACTCCGATGAGCGAGAAGGGAACGCTGAACAGGATCACCAGAGGGTGAATCAAGGATTCGAACTGGGATGCCATCACCAGATAGACCATGAACACCGCCAGTACGATCGCCAGCCGCATCGAATCGAAGGAGGTCTCCATTTCCTGGCGCTGGCCGCCGAGCTCCCAGTCGAAGCCTAGAGGGAGGTCCAGGCCCCGTAGTACCTCTTCAATGTCCTCTGATGCGGATCCCAGGTCTCGACCGATGAGATTGGCGGTGATCAGCGCGACCCGGGTTCCTTCGGCACGCCGTATCTCCGCCGGACCCTCGGTCTCCTCTACTTCCGCGACTGCCGCCAGTGGAATCGCAGTCGTCGAGCCACTATTGATATTGAGATTGCGCAGGTCGCGGACGCTGTCGCGAAAACGCTCCTCGGCGCGGAGACGGATGTCGATCGTGCGGTCATCCCTGGTGATATCCGTCACTACCTCGCCCTGGACCTTAGCCCTGATCAGCTCAGCGACTTCGCTGACATTCATGCCGAGGGCAGCCAACCGGTCGCGGTTGAAGCGAATCTGCAGCTCGGGATTACCGCCCTCGGTAGACGACTTGACATCTGTCAAACCGGAGATTTTCTGCATCTGGGTGACGGCCTGAGCAGCGAGGCGCTCGAGGAGCTTGAGGTTGTAGCCCTGGATCTCGACCTCTATGGGGGTCCTGAAGCTGAAATAGGACGGACGGCCAAAGCGATACTTGAGCGCGGCGCCGGGTGCGGAAGCAGAGAAACCGGCAGTCGACGGGTCGATCGCATCTTTGGCGGCAAACTCGGCGGTGCGACGGAGGCGCTCCGCCTCCTGGTCCAAGCGTGCGCGCAGCTCCTCGATCACTTCTTCTTCACGCTCGCGAGAGAGTGGCGGAACCAGACGTACCGTCATCTGCGCAATATTCTCGCGCAGCTCTCCAGACACACCACCCTGCTCGTTCGACGTACCGACGATGCTGTAGACGACTTCGACATCGTCCAAGCCGCGGGCAAAGCGCTCGATGTCGGCCATCACTGATTGAGTCACCTCCAACTGCGTTCCCGGAGGCAATTCGGTATCGACAAAGAACTCGCCCTGGATCAGCTCGGGGATGAGCTCGGTGCCGAGTTTCGGGTACAGAGTCAGGGTCCCTGCAAAAATCGCCAGGGTCACGAAGACCAGAAGCGCGGGCGCCTTGAATACCGCAGAAAGAGCTCCGACGTAGATCTTGGTCAGGCCGACGAGCCCGAAGTCGAAGACGGCCAAAATGGGGCGCAGAAGCAGCGACATGAGATTTCCGACCGCTTGGACAACGAGCTTGATGAGCTTGACCGGAGCCAAGACGACATAGAACACGAGGTCCCCCAGCTTTGAAAAGAGGGGCTGCAAACGTCCCTGCGGTCCGTCGCTCTCCTCGCTCTCCTCGGCGGAAGGGTCGAAGTGGCGCGAAGCGAGCATAGGTATGGTCGTCAAGGCGACGAAGAGCGAGACCAGAAGGGAGAAAGTCACCGTCATGGCCTGATCGCCAAAGAGCTGACCCGCAATACCCTCGACAAACACGATGGGTACGAAGACGCAGACCGTCGTCAGAGTCGAGGCAATGACGGCCGAACCGACCTCGCTGGCGCCGTTGTGTGCCGCCTGAAGCTCCGACTGACCCTCGTCCCGCTTTCGCTGGATCGCCTCGAGAACCACGATCGAGTTGTCGACAAGCAAGCCTATGCCGAGTGTCAGCCCGCCGAGAGACATGATGTTGAGCGAGATGCCGAAGCTGAACATGAGGAAGAACGTGGCCACTACCGACACGGGAATCGAGATGCCGATGATCGCGGTGGTCTTGACGCTGCGTAGGAAGAGATAGAGGACGAAAATGGCGAGGCTGCCTCCGATGACGGCCGTCCGGAGCACCTCTTCGACCGACTGCCGGATGTAGCCGGCCTGATCCGTAACCTTCTCGAGGCGGAGGTTCGGATTTACTTTGACCAACTCTTCCCGTAGCTCGTCGAGGGTTTCGAGAACCTCGTTAGCCACGGTAACGGTATTGGTGCCGCCCTCCTTGAAGATCGCGACTTCCACCGTCTCCTTGCCGTCGATGCGAGTGATGATCTCGCGCTCTTTACTCCCCTTGTAGACCCTGGCGACATCGGAGACTCGAATGATCGCGCCCTGCGAGCGATCCAAGACGATGTCGTTCATATCCTCGGCGCGCAGGAACTCATTGATCGTGCGTACCAGGTACTCGGTCTGGCCGTCGCGAAGGCGGCCGCCGGTGAGGTTGACGTTCTCCTGTGCCAAGCGGCCGATCACCTGCTGCACACTGAGTCCCAGATTGGCCAGACGGCGCTCGTCGATCTCGACCTGAATCTCCTCTTCGAGTCCGCCGGAGACGATCACCGCGGCGACACCCTCGATGCGCTCGAGCTTGCGCTTCACGTCTTCTTCCGCGACCAGACGTAGGCGCACGAGATCATCGTCTCCAAACAGTCCGATCCGCAAGATCGGGTCGAGCGAGGGGTCGTAGCGCAGCAGTATCGGCCGTTCCGCTTCCAAGGGGAGATTCACCAGATCGAGGCGCTCGCGAACATCGAGGGAGGCGAAGTCCATGTCGGTGCCCCAGGCGAACTCCAGCGTCACCTCGCTCATATCCGGGCGCGAGCTCGACGTCACCTTGACGACGTTGTTGACCACCCCCACCGCCTCTTCGATCCGTCGAGTGATCAGCCCCTCGACCTCGATCGGCGCGGCCCCTTCGTACTCGGTCCGCACCGAGAGCGACGGGTAGGTGATATCCGGCAACAGGTCGACGGCGAGATCGTCAAATGCCACCAGGCCGAAGACCACCGCCGCCAGCGCGAAGATGAAGACGGTGACCGGGCGCCGGATCGAAAAGTCTACGAGCTTCACGAGCCGGGACGCCCGCCGCCCCCGCCACGGCCACCGCCGCCGAAGGGGCTCTCACCGTTCTTGATCTGTTCGATACGCTTTGCGATCTCTTCGTCCGAGAGACCTTGACCGCGCATCCGCTCCGTCATCCGCTCGATCATCTCCGGGGTCATCTGAGAGGGATCGAAGCCGCCTCCCCCGGGTCCTCCCGGGCCTCCACCCGGGCCTCGTTCACCGGCTGCGGCGCCTGCCCTTCGCTCCGGGGCCCCGCCGGCAGGAACCTCGCTCGACTCGGACCGCCCTCCTGGTCGACCCTGTCCCCCACTTCCCTGCCCGCGGCCACCGCTCGGGGAACCGCCGCCGGGCCCGGGCGGCGCCGAACTCGCCTGCTCGGAAAGGATGTAGATCGGCGTGCCATCGCTCAGGCTATCCTGTCCGAGGACCACGACCTGATCCCCCTCCTCTAAACCCTCGAGCACTTCGACCATCTCTGCCTCGCTGTAGCCCAGTCGGACTTCGCGTCGCTCGGCGACCTCGCCCGACTTCACGTACACCGTGTCGCCGATACTCTCCAGGACGAGAGCCGACTTGGGAATCGCCAGAGCATCGGCACGCCGATCGGTCTCGAGAAAGACGCTGGCGAACATGCCGGGCCGTAGCTTGCTGCGGGTCTCTACCTCGAGGGTTACCTTCACGGTCCCAGTGGCACTATCGACGACCGGACTGATCCGCAGCACGGAGGCGTCGAAGCGTTCTTCCGGAAAGGCTTCGACGGTCAAATAGGAAGGCTGCCCGACCGCTAGGCGGGCAAGATCCTTCTCGGGCACCTGAATCGGCGTTTGGAGGGGATTGAAGTCCGAGATCCGAAAGAGCGGAGCCCCGTTCTGCAGGTGCTCGGCGAATTTGATGTAACGATTGACGATCACACCTCGGAAGGGCGCCTTGATGTCGGTGTACCCGAGCTGGACCTGATCCTCCTCCACTTGCGCCTGCGCCGCGTCGAAATTCGACTTCGCCTGATCATAGAGCTCGCGGCTCAGGATCTCGCTCTCGACCTGGGCCTTCGCCCGCTCGTAGGAAAGCTTGGCATCTTCGAGGTTGACCTCGGAAATGCGCAGACGAGCTCGAATCTCGTTGGGGTCGATGCGGGCGAGCAATTGCCCCTCCTGCACCAGCATCCCCTCTTCGACCAGAAGCTCGACGATCGGGCCACTGATTCGCGCTACCAGATCGACCTCGTTCTCCGCTTCGACGGTTCCATTGGTCTCCAGAAACTGGGCGACGACCTGGCGCGTCGCAGCGAAAACCTCGACCGGAACGGCCGTGGCCGGGGTCTGCCCGCCGCCCCCGAAGCCCCCGCCAGGCCCTCCGCGGCCTCCGCCGCGTCCACCCCCGCCTCCGGGCCTCCCGCCGGGGGCGTCCGCATCGGCGGCTTCCGAATCACCGCCAAAGAATCCACATCCCACCATCGGTAGGGTCAGAATCAATACACTGCAGAGCGTGAGCTCGCTTGTTTTCTTCATCTTCATGCTGCTCTCACCAATCGCTTCATAAAAAGCATTGCGTCGTCGATCAGAGAATAGATCGTCGGAATAATCATCAAGGTCAAGAAAGTCGAGGTGGTCAATCCACCGAGGATGATCAGGCCTATCGGCGCCCAAGTCGCGGCTCGACCCTCCATGTGCCCGAATACGCCGGGTAGGAAGTAAGGCGCCACCATCGGTGAAAGACCGAGAATCGTGGTCACCGCGGTCATCACGATCGGCCGGAGACGGTTGCGGCCCCCTTGGACAATGGCCTCCGTGCGTCCCAGCCCCGTCTTGCGGAGGTGGTTGACATGGTCGATGAGGACAATGGCGTTGTTGACCACGATTCCGGCCAGAATGATCAACCCCATCTCGCTCGAGTTACCCTTTGGCTGGTGTGCAAGCTTCATGATCACGCCGACGCCGATGAAGGCGAAGGGCACCGAGAAGAGAATAGTCAGGGGTTGGAGAAAGTTCTCGAACAGCGAGGCCATGATCATGTAGATCAGGGCCAAGGCGAAGAGCAAGGCGAAAGCGGAGTTCTGCTCTTCTTGCTGGGCGAATCGGAAGCTTCGGCCGAGGCTCCAACCGTAGCCTGGCGGTAGGCTGAGGTTGCCGAGAAAGCTGGAGACGATGCCCATCATCGCGAAGGAGGGGGTGTTGCCTCCGGTCTCCATCGTGATCGTCAGCTTGGAGCTGCGGTTCTCCCTGTCGATCGTCCTCGGGCCAGGAACCGTCTTGAAGCTGGCCAAACTGCCGATCGGAAGCGACGCGTCCGCGGTGCGGATGTTCATTTTCTTTAGCTGGTCCAGCGTCTCGCGGTCCTCCTCGCGATACTGAACCACCATACCGATCTCCTTGTCTTCGCCCTTGAAGTAGGTCACGGGGCGGGTGGAGAGCGAGTTGTTGATGATGCGCGCGACAACCTCGCTTGAAAGCCCGACCTGGAGGGCCCGCTCACGATTGACCTCTACGTGGATCTCTTCATCTCCACTCTCCAGCGAAGAGTCGACATCCTTGACAAAGGGCAGGTCGCGTAGACGCGTCATGAGCTCATCACCCAGGTACTCGAGAATCGCGCCGTCGTCCCCGGAAAGCTCGATCTGCACGCCAGTCCTACTGCCACCGCGGGGTCCGCGCTGAGTGCGTCCGATCGTTGTCTTGACGCCTGCGATCACCGGCACCAAGGCCTCGATCCTCTCCTGCACTTCGAGAGTGGAAAGCTCCGCCTCTTCCTCCGGGGTAAGGAAGAACTCGAGGCGACTCCCCCCTCCCATGCGCGACATCTCGACGGCGCTCCCACGCTTGTAGCTGTAGGAGACATCTGCAATCTCGAGCTCTTCGCGATGACTGTCGAAGAGGTTGTAGAGCGTGGAGAAGAGCTCCTCCTTCTGTTCCACCGAGTAGTCGGTGGGAGTTCGAACCATCAGAGAGATCTGGCGCTCGAAAGACCGTTCCTCGATGGCCCGCCCGATGCCCTGGTAGAGATCGTAGGACCCCCAGAGCATAGCGATAACGATTAGGGAAAATGCCAGGCGATGGCGCAGCGTGAAGCCAAGCACTCCGCCATAAGCATCTACGACGCGATCGAAGAGTGGGTGCTCTCGATCCTTTCCACCCTTCAACAGGATCGCCGCGGTGGTTGGCACGATGGTCAGCGACACCAGTAGCGACGAGACCATGACGATCACCACCGTCAAGCCCATGCTCTTCATCTGATTGCTGAAAGGGTCGTTGCCACCGGAGAGAAAGATGAGAGGCACGAAGACACAGACCGTGGTCAGGGTCGAGCAGATAATGGGCATTGCCACTTCGCTCGCCCCTCTCAGCGCGGCAGTCTTCGCCTCTTCTCCCAGGGTCTGCCGATGCCGAACCACCGACTCGATGACGACAATCGAATTGTCGACGAGCATGCCGACTGCGAGCATGAGTCCCATCAGGCTCATCACGTTGAGGGTTATATCGCCGAGCCCGGCCACGCGGTAGAGATACATGAAAACAAAAGTGAGCACCAACGAGAGTGGAATCGCCAGAGCCACCAGCAGGGTCATGCGGAGCCGGCGCAGAAATACGAGCATGAAAACAACGGCAAGGAAGCCACCGAAGATGCCCGTGTTACGCAACTGCTTCAGCCCCAGAGTCACGTCCTTGGACGCATCGTGGTAGACCTGGTAGCGCAGCCCCTGCGCCTCCGGGAGCTCCGCGATCGCCGCCATCTCCGCCTTGACCAGGTTGACCACCGCGAGCACGTTCGCGTTCGAAGCCTTGTTGATGCGAAATCCGAGCGATTCTTCACCGTTGACGTAGTTGTACTCTTCGCGCTCCGGATAGTCGTATTCGACAGTGGCAACATCGCCAAGCACCAGGCCGGCACCGTTCAGCGGTAGCTCCCGCAATGCCTCCACTCGATCGAGCTCACCGATGCTCCGTACCAGGAGCTTGCGACTCCCCTCACGAATGTAACCGGCAGAGAGATTGACGTTGTTGATCTGTAGCAGGGTCACCAGATCCCGAACGCCGACACCGTGGGCCGCCATGCGAGAAGGAGACAGATTGACGTTGAGCTGGCGCGTCTGCAGCCCGCTCACCTCTACGAGAGCTATCCCCTCCAGGCGCTCGAGGCGACGCTGGATGACGTCTTCGGCGAATTCGTAGAGCCTCTCGTTCTCCCAATCCGCGGTGAGGTTGAAGCGCATGATCGGGATGTCCGAGCTCTGGAAGCGGCGGATGCGGATCTGCTCGAGGTCGTCAGGGAGGTCCTCCCGGACTCGATCGATACGATCGCGCACCTCTACCGTGGCCAGGTCCATCTCGGTACCCGCGACAAACTCGATATCGATCGAGGCCGCGTTGGCGGACGCCCTTGCGGTCAGTCGCTCGATGCCGTTGATGGTGCCGAGGATGTCTTCCAGAGGTCTCACGATCTCGCGCTCGATCTCCTCCGGCGAGGACGAGTTGTAGGGCACCATGATCGAGAGGTTGGTTCTTGCGAAAGTCGGGAGGAACTCGAGCGGCAAGCGCATCAGCGACAGCCAGCCCATGACGAGCACGCCGAGGACGATCATCCCCATCGTCACCCGCCGCTCGACCGCCAGTCGCACGATCGGATTGATCGGAACTGGGGCTTCGGCCGGCTGCTTAGGGCCTTCCTTCACGCCGTTCTCACGACTCGCTTCATGAACAGGACCACGTCGTCGACCAAAGAGTAGATCGTAGGAATGATCATCAAGGTCAGGAAGGTCGATGTCGTCAGTCCGCCGAGAATGATCAGCCCGATCGGCGCCCACATTGCCGCCCGGCCCTCGACTTGTCCGAACACCCCGGGAAGGAAGAAAGGGGCCACCATCGGTGATAGGCCGAGAATGGTGGTGACTGCAGTCATCACAATGGGCCTTAGGCGATTACGGCCGCCCTGGATGATGGCCTCGGTACGACCCAGGCCGGCTTTCCGTAGGTGATTGACATGATCGATGAGGACGATAGCGTTATTGACCACGATCCCGGCCAGAATGATCAAGCCCATCTCGGTGGAGTTGCCCCGCGGCTGGCTGGCGATCTTCATCACCAGTCCGACCCCGATGAAGGCGAAGGGTATCGAAAAAAGAATGGTCAGCGGCTGCAAGAAGCTCTCGAATAGGGAGGCCATGATCATGTAGATCAGGAGCAGTGCAAAGAGCAGAGCGAAGGCCGAGTCCTCTTCATCCTGCTGCGCGTACATGAAGCTCCGCCCCATGCCCCAGCTGTAGCCAGGAGGCAAACCGATACTGCCGAGGAAGCCGGAGACCGCGCCCATCATCCCGAACGAGGGGATATTGCCCTCTGTCTCGATAGAGATGCTGAGCTTGGACATCCGGTTCTCGCGCTCGATCCTCTTGGGACCAGGCACCGACTCGAAGCTCGCCAGACTCCCGATCGGGAGCGCAGTCTCTTCGGTGTGAATGTTCATCTTCTTGAGCTGTTCCAGCGTTTCGCGGTCTTCCTCGCGGTACTGCACCACCAACCCGATCTCTTTGTCTTCCCCCTTGAAGTAGGTGACCGGGCGGGTCGAGAGCGCGTCGTTGATGCTGCCCGCGACCATTTGGGTCGACAGGCCGGCCTGAAGTGCCCGCTCGCGATTCACCTCCACGTGAATCTCCTCGTCACCGCTCTCGAGAGACGAGCCGACGGCTCTCACAAAGGGCAGCTCTACCAGGCGATCCATTGCCTGCTCGCTCAAGTACTCGAGAATCGCACTGTCGTCGCCCGTGAGCTCGATCTCCATCCCGCCCTTTCCGCCCCCCCGCCCTCGCATACTTCGCCCAACAGTGGTCTCGACCCCGGCCAGCACCGGCAGTATCTCGTCGATCTTGTCGCGAATCTCCAGGGTCGAGAGCTTCGCCTGTTCCTCCGGCAGGAGGAAGAGCTCGAAGCGACTGGAGCTCCCGTGGTAGGACTCCTTTCTGCTCCCTCGTCGGTAGCTGTAGGAGATATCCGCGATCTCGAGCTCTTCGCGCTTGCCATCGAAAAGTCTGTAGAGATCATCGAAAAGCGCCTCCTTCTGCTCGAGAGAGTAGCTTCGGGGGGTGCGAACCGCCAACGAGACCGAACGCTCGAACGACGGTATCTCCATCGTGCGCTCGATTCCCTGGTAGAGCTCGTAAGAGCCCCAGAGCATCAACATCACGATCGAAGTGAAGGCGAGTCGATGCCTGAGGGTGAAGGCAAGCAGATGACCGTAGCCCAATACCACCCGGTCGAAGATGGGGTGCTTGCGCTCTCTCGACCCGGTGAGGAGTAGCGCTGCCGCCATCGGAATCACCGTCAAGGACACCAGCAGCGACGCCACCATTACGAGCACCACCGTCAAGCCCAGGCTTTTCATCGAGTCGGCGAAGGGGTTGGTGCTGCTGCTGCTCAGAAAGATCATCGGCACGAACACACAAATGGTCGTCAAGGTCGAGCAGATGATCGGCATCGACACCTCGCTCGCTCCTCGCAGGGCCGCGGTCTTGGGCTCTTCGCCAAGCGTCTGACGATGCCGCACCACCGACTCGATGACCACGATCGAGTTATCCACCAGCATCCCGACCGCCAGCATCAACCCCATCAGGCTCATCACGTTGAGAGTGATGTCGCCGAATCCGGCGATGCGATAGAGATACATCAAGACAAAGGTGAGCACCAATGAGAGCGGTATGGCGAGGGCAACCAGGAGCGTCATGCGCACGCGACGCAAGAAGACCAGCATGAACACGACGGCGAGGAAGCCACCCAAGACGCCCGTATTGCGCAACTGGCTCAGTCCCTTGTTCACGTCCACTGAGGCATCGTGGTAGATCTGGTAGCTGAGCCCCTCCGCCTCGGGCAGCTGCTGAATCGCCGTCAGCTCCGCTTTCACTCCGTTCACCACCGCGAGTATGTTCGCGTTCGAAGTCTTGTTGATCCGGAGTCCCAGTGCCGGCTGGCCGTTGAGAAAGTCGTACTCCTCCATCAGCGGGTAGTCGTATTTCACATCCGCGACATCGGCGAGGGTGAGTCCGGCGGCATTGAGGGGGAGCTCACGCAGATCTTCGGCGCTGTCGAGCTCGCCGATGCTGCGGACCAGGAGCTTGCGGCTGCCTTCTCGGATATACCCGGCGGAGAGAGTGAGGTTGTTCTGCTGCAGGGTCGTCACCAGGTCCCGCACCCCGATACCGTGGGAGGCCATCCGCGAAGGCAAGAGATTGATCTCCAGCTGGCGGGTCTGCAACCCATAGACCCTGACCTGGGCAACTCCCTCTATGCGCTCGACCCGCCGCTGAATCACCTCTTCGACGAACTCATTGAGGCGCTCCGCCTCCCATTCCGCGGTCAGGTTCGCGCGCAGGATCGGAATATCAGAGCTCTGAAATCGATGTATCCGGAACCGCTCAAAGTCGTCGGGAAGTTGGCCCCGAATGCGGTCCAGCCGATCGCGGACCTCCACCGCAGCCAGGTCCATGTCGGTATCGCTGACAAATTCGAGTGATACCTCTCCGTAGCCGGCGGCAGCCCGCGCTGTCAATCGCTCGACTCCATTGATGGTTCCGAGAATGTCTTCCATCGGCCGCACGATCATGCGCTCGACCTCCTCCGGCGAAGAGGAGTTGTAGGGAGCATTTACCGAAATATGTGTCGAGCCGAAGGTGGGCAAGAACTCCAGGGGGAGACGGAGCAGAGAGAGCCAACCCATGACCAGCACGCCAAGGACGATCATCGTCATCGTCACTCGCCGCTCGACCGCCACCCGAACGACGGGATTGATCGGGACGGGGGCCTCAGTAATCTTCGTCATCAACGCATCTCTCGGGCAAGGAAGCGAGCGGCGAAGGGACGCTACTTGCGTCCCTCGCTGCCCTGGGCAGAGGCGTGCAAGCGCTCGGCCTGCTCCAGGTTACGAGCGTCGATCTTGGCCATCATCTCGTCGAAACGAAGCTTCTGCCGCGGATCCAGGAGATCCCGAATGTCGTGCCGAAAGGCGTCACGGATGTCGCAGTAGGCGTACCGAGAGCTCTCCCAGAACTCGTGGGCCTCATGTCTGTTCTCGCCCAGACTTTCTTCCAGCCGTGCGACTTGAGCCGCATCGAGAGCAAGCTCCTCGCTAAAACTGGAGAGCAGACGCCGATGCAGGCGCTTAGCGAAGGACCGGGGGTAGCCGGGCTCGTCCTCGATCGAGAGCGGACCTCTATCGTCGCAGATGAACCACATCGGAGCTTGCGCCTTCTGCGGCGAGGCGTCGGCGAAAACCGACTGCGGCTGGAGAAGCAGGCGGTCGACGATCACTCCCAAGCAGAGGCCCACCACCACCGCCAACCCGAGGGAGGACCACATCCAGTTCTTGGCGTTCACCATAGCCGTCTTCTCCCTCAGAGATCGCCCATGGCGATACGCAGCACCGGCTCCACTTCGGTGCTTTCTAGAGTCACGTCATCTACGCCGTTACCCACCGCAAGTCTCTCCAGCTGGACCAGCGGATCGATGCGATCATCAGAAATCCAAAGCACCGCCGCGGCGGTCACGACCGCGCTCACCGCAATCGGTATCAGGCGAAGGGCCACCCATCGCCAAGGGGGAACAGCTCTTAGCGAAGCCAACATCTGGTCGCGACGCTGGCGAAAGCGCACCACAAAGAACGGATCTTCCCGGGCGACGTCCGCGGGAACGCGCAACAGGTCGGAGATCTGGCTGAAGTCATCGATCTGTTTGGCCACCTCTGCCGACGCCTGGGTCTCTTCCCCCCGATCGGCACTCTCGCGATCGAAGATCACCGAGGCCAATGAATCACTCGTCTTTCGGTTCATCCCCTGCCCCTTTCTTCAACAACTCCTGTGCTCGCGCCCGCAATCGGAGCCGGGCGCGATGGATCCGAATCTGCACCGTTCCCATCGGCCACCCCAGTACCTCTGCGATTTCGGCGTAGGTCATTCCCTCGATCTCTTTCAGCACCAGCGGGCGACGATATTTCTCCGGAAGCTCGGCCAGATAGACCCCGAGTCGACGACCGAAATCGCGGTCCTCGAGACGTTGCTCCGGGCTCCCCGGCTCAGCCATCTGTCGGATCCTCTCCTCGCCCTCTTCCCCGGCGACCTCACGCTTCCGAGCTTTTCGCCGCAACTGGTCGTGGGCCCGATTGATGGCGATCCGATACAGCCAGCTGCGAAAGGCTTCGACGCGCCCCAAGGAGTCGAGACGCTGATAGGCCTGCAAGAAACTCTCTTGAGCAACATCCTCGGCGAGCATTCGGTCTCGGAGATAGCCATACGCCAACTTCCTCAGCGGCACCTCGTAGCGCTTGACCAAGGCTTCGAAAGCACTCTCATCGCCTCCGCGGAAGCGAGTGACGAGCACTCCATCAGGGTCGGCCAAAGCCTTCTCGCTCAGAACTACCGCTCGAGTCTAGGACGAGTTCAAGGCGGCTTTTATTTCAGTGTCGTCAGGCGGCGTCGGACGATCCTCGGACTTGGCTCCCCCGCGCCGAGCAAGAACGCTCTCGAGGTAGGACAGCCCCTCTTCGAGAGTATGGAAGGCGCCATCGAGCTGAGCCTCGAAGCAGAGCTCGAGAAGTGGACCGAACTCGGGCCCCGGGCTCATTCCACGCTCGATGAGATGACGCCCCATGACCAGCGGTCGCGGTCGCCTATCGGCCACTGCGAGCTCTTGCGCGCGGGCCAGAAGCCAAGTCGCCGACGGGTCGCCGTCCGCCGGCAGTGGAGGACGGCCCGCTGCGTCGGCCTGGGCGACCCGCACCAGCCGATCGATCCTTTCCACCCGATTCGCCAGGCGTCGCACCGCGCTTTCGCCGGCACTGGCCTCGTATAGTTGGCGGGGTTTCAGATGTTCGCGCACCAGCGGAACGACGTCCTCGACCAGATCGCTCTGCTGAGTCAAACGCGCCAAGAAGGTACGGGTCGGGCCTTCTCCACCAGCTTCATGCCCTCGGGAACGAATTCTGCCGCCTTCCTCCCGCGTCGTCGCAGGCTTGCCGAGGTCATGGCATAGACAGGCCAGGCCGACGACCAGATCCTCGCGCTCCTCGCCCTTCCCGAGACGCTCTTTCGCGAAGGCGTTCATGACATGCAGAGTGTGGACCCAGACATCGCCCTCGGGATGCCACTGGGGATCCTGCGGGCAGTCGATCAGAGCCGCCAGCTCGGGGAAGTAATCGGTCCAACCGGTGTCGCGAAGAAAGGCGAGCCCGTACTCGATATCTTCGCCTTGAAGCAGCAGCTTGCGCCACTCTTCGAAGACGCGGTCGCGGGCAAGCCCCTCAGTCGTCATCTGCCGACAGATCTCGATTGTCTCCGGCGCGGCCTCGAGAACGAAGCGCGCACAGAGTTGCATCCCCCTCAAGACTCGGAGTGGATCTTCAGCAAAACGCTCCGAAGTGTGACGAAGGACCCTCGCCTCGAGATCCTTGCGCCCCTCGAAGGGATCCTCTACATCCCCGTCGAGAGGGTCGAAGAGAATCGAATTGATCGTGAAGTCACGACGACGAGTGGCCTCGCCCAGGGGCATCTCGGGATCGGCCTCGACCATGAAATCGCCGTGACGGGAGCCCGTTTTGCGCTCACGACGTGGCAGCGACACGTCGATGGGCAGATGACGGAGCTTGAAGACCGCGAACGAGGCACCCACCGTATCGATCTTCCAATGCCGCTCCAGGGCCTGCTGCAACGCCTGCGGGGAAAGTCCGAAGACTTCGATGTCGAAGTCGATCACCCGTCGATCCAGGTGCGCGTCTCGGACAGCGCCTCCAACCAGAAACCCACGACCCCCCTCTGTGCGCACCGCCGAACAGAGACGCTCGATCGTCTGCAAATGCTCCGGGTCCGCCTTGAAGGAGTCGAGTCTCATCAGATTTCTCAGAGGCGAGCGAGAAGACCTAGCGGGAGTCCCACAACGAGCTCTTGCAGTGCTGCGGCGTTTTGTAGCGGTTCGCCGAGGGCGAAGGCACGGATCTCGAAGTGGCCGGCCCAAACGAAAACCTGCTGGTCAGCGAAAACGGAGGCGGGTCGGCCGCCAATCTCCTCGCTACCCCAGCCTTCCATCGACTCTTCGGTGAGATCGGGGCGGTAGAAGAGCTCGAGACGGGCCACGTCTCCACTCTCCTGGGTCCGCAGGACCAGAGAAAAATGGTCGCCGCCGTCCTGGTCCACGTAGAGTAGATCGCCACTACAGGAAGCGCAAAGGGTCTCGGCTGATGGCAAGAAAGCCCCGAGCGCGGCCGCCAGGTCCTGACCCTCGGCGGCCGACAGCTCGGTCGCCGCCGAGGCACCTCTGAGCTGCTGCGCCAGATCCGCCAGCTCGGGTGGCAGGGCCTCTTCGCGCGCCCTGTCGGAACAGCCTTGCACCATGGGCATCAGTAGAACCAGCATGGCCGCTGTAAGAGATGGAGAACGAAGTACGGTCATGCGCGGAGGGTCGAGTGGAGCGTGAGGACTCTGGCGCAGTTGATAGTATGCCAGTGAACGATCCTCGCGCCCGGGGTGGTAGGTCCCTCGGCGCTTCTCTGTTTCCTGGAGGTTCCGAGATGTTCCGCCGAATCACTCCTTTCTTACTGTCGCTGCTCTTGATCTGCGCCGCCGCTGTGGCGCAGGTACCGGGAACCCTGACCGGCCAGGTCTTCGATGAGAATGGCGACCCGATCGCCGAAGTCAAGATCACCATCACCGACCCCGAGGCCGCTACTTTTCTCCAAGAAGAGATGACCGACAAGAGAGGCAAGTTCAGCATCCGGGTCAACAACTCGGTGCCTCGTTACTATTTCAAGTTAGAGAAAGAAGGCTTTCAGAGCATGATCGTGCCGGAGGTCAAGATTCCGGGACGTGCCCGAACACGGAGAGATTTCGACCTGATCTCGGCGGCCGCCGCCCTGGCCGCTCGCGACCCGGAAGAGATCGAGAAGGGTAATTACGTCAAGCTCTACAACCAGGGCGTCAGCGCTCTCGAGGCCCAGAGCTTCGGCCTTGCCAAATCGCTCTTTGAAGGGGCTCTCGAAAAGAAGGCGGACTACGGGCCCGCCCACGGTGGCTTGGCCCGCGTCTACTGGAAGCAGGAAGATTGGGAGAACGCGCTCAGTTCGGCGCAACGCTCAGTCGAGCTCAATCCCGACGACACCGAAATCCAGCAGGTCCTCTACGCCGCCTACAACGGGCTGGGGCAGACCGACAAGGCCAAGGCCATCCTTGCCGAGATGCAGGCGAGCGACCCCGCGAAGGCGGGTCTCAACATGTTCAACGAGGCCGCCGATCTCTACAACAACGGCCAGCTGGCAGAAGCGAAGGGAATGTTCGAGCAGATCCTTGCCGTTCAGCCGGACCACGCCAAGACCCACTACATGCTCGGTCTCTGCTACGTCAGCGAAGGAGCGAACGCGGAAGCCAAGGAGCACCTCAACCGCTTTCTCGAGCTTGATCCAGAGGACCCTGACGCCGCCACCGCGCAGGAGATGCTCAAATACGTCGAGTAGGCGTGCGTCGCCAAGATTGCACTCCTCTTGAGCGCTCAACCTCTCCCCCATTCCGAGGGCTGCTTCGTTTGCGGCGAGGCCAACCCCCACGGTCTACGGCTGCGCTTCTTCAATGGAGACGGCTGGGTCTTTACTCGTTTCGAGCTTCCGCAGCACTTCCGAGGCTTTCTAGACCGGACCCACGGCGGCGTGGTGTCGGCGCTGGTCGACGAGGTCATGGGATGGGCGACGGTCATGCGCGGCCGCCGCTTCTCTTACACCGTCGAGCTCAAAGTTCGATTCCACCAACCTGTATCACTCGTGACCCCGCTTCTGGTGCGGGGGCGAGTCGCACGACACACCCGCAGACTCTCCTTTGCCGAAGCGGAGATCCGCGACGACTCCGACCGACTCCTGGTCTCCGCCGAAGGCAAGTTCGTGATGTTGAGCAAAGGGGAGACTGTGGAGATCGCTGGCGCCCTGATCTACTCCCCGGAAGCTTGGCGGGTCCTTGGCGAAGAATGAGACCGGGTCAATCGTTCTATAGCAGGCGGGACCGAGTACGTCGCTTGATGCCAGCCCTAAAGGCTGACGCCGCGCTCTCGGAGCTGCTCACGAAGCAGGTCAGCGCCCTGAAAAACCTCGCCATCGATGCCCAGGCTCCTCGCAGACTGCACATATTGCGCGATGTCGTCGGTGTAGAAGCACTCCCCCGCCGCGCAACCGGCGGCTCCCAGCGCCTGCTTGAAAATCTTCTCCTCCGGCTTCACCGCTCCGAGCTGATGAGACAACACTAAGTGATCGAAGTACTCGAAAACGGGGAACTCGCGTAGTACGTGGCTACTATGCACCTCGCAGGTGTTGGAGAGGACGACTAGACGGACCCCCTCCTCATGTAGATCCTCGACGATCTCGGCAACAGCCGGGTCGGCGTCGAAGATGTCCGTGGCCGCCACGCAAGCTTCCGCGAAGGTCGCCTGCCGGCTGCCGACCCTATTGAGCCTGTGCCACAGATCCTCGGTACTGACCTCCCCCCGATCCAGGAGCTCAGCCAACCCAGATTCGAAGATCTCCTGGCGGATCGTTTCAGTCGAGGCGCCGTAGACCTCCGCAAGCTGCCGGCACATGCGCTCATGGCTGAACGCCAGAATCACGTTCCCGATGTCAAAGAGAACCGCGCGAATCATTGCTGGTCCATCCAGGTCTCGATCGGCTCGGAGAGCAGGCGATAGCGATTCCGCAGCTCGGTCACCCGCAGCGAATACTGACCGCGAAGCTTCTTTCCCTCCTCCCGCTCTCGCCGTCGAAGCTCTTGGCGCAGACTTCGAAGCTCGAGGCGGTACAGATCATTGAGCTGCTCGCGAACGAGAGCTGGATCTGTCTTTGACAACGGCCGAAGACCCCTCTCAGCAAGCTCTTCGAGAACCTCCGCACGATAGGACCGACGGTTCACCGAGTCATACTCCTCGCTTCATCCTCGCTCTCCCGTTTCAGGCTAGCATTGACAGATGCCCGACGACCCCCTGCTCTCGTGGCGGGACCATTTTCCCGTTCTCGAGACCAGCACCTATCTGATCAGTAATTCCCTCGGAGCGATGCCCCGTGCGGTCGAGCACGAGCTCGGTCGATACACGAGCCTGTGGGGCCGCCGAGGGGTCCGCGCTTGGGCTGAGGAGTGGTGGGAGCTGGGGTCTCGGGTAGCCGATCTCGTCGCCCCCCTCCTCGGCGCTCCGCGCGGCTCGATCTCGATGCACCCGAATACCACCCTGGCAACAGCGGTAATGCTCTCTTGCCTCTCGCCGGCTCGGACTCGTCGCAAAGTCGTCACCACCGACCTCCACTTCCCATCGATCCTCTATCTTCTCGAGGGCTGGTGCCGCAGCCACGATGCGACCCTTCAAACCGTGCCTCGCTACGGGGCGTGGGGCGCCGACCCGCAGCGCCTCCTCGACTCCATCGACGAGACGACCCTCGCGGTCTGTCTCAGCCACGTCGAGTACGCCACCGCTTGGGTCAATGATGCGCCCGCCCTCGCCAAGCGCTGCCGTGAGGCCGGCGCCTTTCTCATTCTCGACATCTTCCAATCGGCCGGCACCTTGCCGCTCGATCTTCAAGGGTGGGGAGTCGATGCAGCGGTAGGCGGCTGTCTCAAATGGCTGTGCGGGGGTCCCGGTAATGTCTTTCTATACGTCGATCCGGAACTGAGCGACACGCTGCAACCATGGCTCACCGGATGGGCGGCCCATCGTGCTCCTTTCTCTTTCACTCCTCCACCCATCGAGCACAGCTCAGGCGCTGAACGATTTCTCAACGGAACGCCGCAAGTCTCGGCTCTCTACTGCGCTCGACCCGGGCTCGAGATCCTCGGAGAGGTAGGCATCGATGCAGTGCGAGGGAAGTCTCTGAGTCTCTGCCGCAAGATCGTCGAAGGATCGACGGCCAGGGACTTCGAGCTCTCTTCACCCACCGACCCCGCCTGCCGAGGCGGCACGATCGCGCTGCATGTCCCCGATGCTGAGCTCGTTGCCCAGGAGCTGCTTACGCGTAATGTCGTGATCGACTATCGTCCCGGCTTCGGCATTCGCATCGCTCCCCATTTCTACAGTACCTGGGAAGAGTGTGAGCTCTGTCTCGACACAATCCAGGAAGTCCTGGAAACTCGTAGCTTCGAGCGACATCGCAGCGTCGCGGGAACCAAGCCGACATGATCTACGACATCTCGCCACCGCTCGACGAAGACATCGCGGTCTGGCCCGGCGACACTGCATTTCGAGCCACCACCAATATGAGCCTCGAGAGCGGAGACACAGTACGCCTCTCGGACATTCGCCTCTCCTGCCACACCGGCGCGCATGCCGACGCACCGGCCCATGTTTTGAGCGATGGCGCCACCATCGACCGCCTGCCCCTCGAGATCTTCATGGGTCCCTGCCAGCTCCGCGAGGTAGCGCCCCGAGAAGGTCTCGTTCACAGCTCTGCGATCGAGGCTCTCGGATTGATCGCCCCCGTTGACCGACTACTGCTGCGCACCTGCACCGGACGAGACCGAGAGACCTTCTGCGAGGACTTCGCCGCCTTGACCCCCGGCGCCGCCGAATACCTAGGAGACCTGGGGCTCGTGCTGCTCGGTCTCGACTCCCCCAGCGTCGACCCCTTCGACTCGGAAGAGCTCCCCGTCCACAAGATCCTCTATCGGTGTGGAATCGCCAATCTGGAAAGCCTGGACCTAGACGGCGTGCCGGAAGGCAGCTATGAGCTGATCGCCCTGCCGCTTCGCCTGGTGGGACGCGACGCCGGCCCGGTGCGGGCTATCCTGAGGCGTCTCGACCGGGAACCCGACTAACACCTCAAGTCGGGCTAGCCTGGGCGCCGAGCAGGATGTCGAGCTCGCCAATGTCCTCGAGGTCGTAGAGCTCGTCACAGCCACCGACTCCGCGACCATCGATAAAGATCTGCGGCGTCGTAGTGCGCCCCTCGGCTCTCGCCACCATTTCTTGCAGAAGACCCGGTTTCAGACTGATATTCCGCTCCTCGAACTCGACCCCTTTGGTCTCCAGGAGTCGTTTCGCCATCCCGCAATAGCCGCAGAAGGAGCTGGTATAGATCTCGACTCGGGGCACGGCCTATCGAACCAGAAGGTCCGGTGTCGAATTCCGCCACCGGGCGGGCAATTCCTCCCCGACTCTTGGCTTGGGCTCTAGAGCTCCACGGTCTACAATACTTATTCGAATCGCAACCACCAGCAGGAGAGAGAAAATGACGCTCAGAATCAACAACGAGGCACCCGACTTCACCGCCGAGACCACCCAGGGACCGATCTCCTTTCACGAATGGATCGGCGACGGATGGGCAATGCTTTTCTCGCATCCGAAGGACTTCACTCCGGTGTGCACCACCGAGCTCGGCGCCGTCGCCGGCCTGCAGCCCGAGTTCGACAAGCGCGGCTGCAAGATCATCGGTGTCAGCGTCGACGGCGTCAGCGATCACGAGGCCTGGGCCAAGGACATCACCGCCTCCCAAGGACACACGGTCGGCTATCCACTGATCGGAGACCCCACTCTCGAGATCGTCAAGCTCTACGACATGCTACCGGGTGACGCCGGCGATACCTCCGAGGGAAGAACCCCGGCCGACAACGCCACAGCTCGCTCGGTCTTCCTCATCGGGCCGGACAAGAAGATCAAGGCGACGCTCACCTACCCGATGAGCACGGGTCGTAACTTCTCCGAGATCCTGCGCCTGCTCGACTCACTCCAGCTCACCGCCAAAGAGCAGGTAGCGACGCCGGCCAATTGGCAGAATGGCGACGACGTCATCATTCTTCCGTCGGTGTCCGAAGAAGACGCCAAGGCGAAGTACCCCGATGGCTGGAAGCAACCGCTGCCCTACATCAGGGTCGTCCCGCAGCCTGGCAAGAGCGACTGACGGCGCCTAGACCAGCGTTTCCAAAGTTCGTGTGCAATAGCTCGAGGTCATTCTGTTCGCTGGCCAGGCGCGCCGACGCAGGCATATTGGGCAATATGTCGAGGAGGCGAAACGCCGCCAGCGGACAGAAGGGGCCGAGATATGTGCGCGAACTTTGGAAACGCTGGTCTAGCTAGAAGCGGTGGCCTCCGTGGGCTCCATAGAGGAGCTCGAACTGGAGGAACAAGCTCGACTCGTCGCGCTCGAGATGGTCGGCGCGGTCCCAGTTGTACTGGAGGCGGAGCTTCGAGAACTCACTGGGAAAGAAACTCAGGTTCGGAGAGATGCGAAGACGGAAGGCGCGGAGTGGATCCGCCTCAGCTTCGCCTTCTGCATCCGCCCAATCGAAGCGCATGCCCGCTACCCAGCGCGTTCTGAAACCCCAGGTCGCTTGTAGGTAGGCTCCCCAGTCCCGAAGAGTCTCGCCGGGAAGAAAGGATCCCTCCAAGGTCTGTGGAGCGGCCTCGTAGGCTCTCGTCATCAGCTCGGCCTGGATGGTGTAGAAGGGCCAGCCGCGCTCGTTCACCGGTGGCCTCCACTTCCCGTAGAAGTCGATGCCGGTGATGTTCGTGCGCTCCTCTAGCCCAGTGGCGTTGGGGCCGGTCACGTGGGAGGCACCGGTCAAGATGGTGAAGCTGTCGGTAACATCGACTGAGGTCGAGAAGCGCCCCAAGTAGAGGAGATCCCCGGCTGTGCGCACGTCCCGATCGAGGAGCACTCTGCCGGCAAACTCCTCACCCGGCACAGAACGGAAGGACGTCGCGGTCTCCCCATTCGAGTTTTGCACCCCGAAGCTCACCTCGGCGAAGAAGGAAGTCGGGAGCAACCAGTTGAGCTGACCGCCGGGGCCCCGCAGGCCGTCCGGGCCCAGGAAGCGAGAGCTCACGACCGGTTGGTCCACAAAGCTCCAGGCGTGCGGATGCTGGACATTCAAGCGTCCGAAAGAAGAGAAGAAGGTGCCTGCCTTCACTTGCAGGCCCGCCGGTAGGGCGAGAGTCGTCAGGTAGGCTTCCTCGACTTCGACAACACTCTCGCCCTCTTCGTCGATCTGGAAGACGATGAAGGCGTCTCCGCGAATGTAAGGGTCCACGGCTCCAGAGAGGGCGAGCTCGAGATTCTGCACTGTGAAACCACGATTCTTGGGATCGTGAGCGCCGAGCTCGAGCAGGCGCAGATCGGACTCGCGAGCCGACGAAGCGCCGGCCGAAAAGAGGCCATCGAGGGAAATATCGATGAGCCGTAGGCCGGTCGATGGGGGGGCCGGCGCCTCTGCCATCGGCTCTTGTTGCTCTCCGGGCTCAGCTTCCTCGGCCAACTGCTCGAGCTCGGCTTCGAGGGCGGTGATGCGCTCCTGAGCCTGCCGGACGACCTCCTTCAACTTGGCGAGCTCGTCTGCCAGCGCCTCTACGCCGGACGCCTCGTCCTCAGGCTCATCTGCGCGTGCCGGTGCGTAGGCAACCATGCCGAGGGCAACGAACATGACGGCCGCGCCGCGGAAGTGGCGAAGTCCCGGAAGCAAGCGCCCCACCAGGGCGGCGACCAGAGCGCCAAGACTGAGAACGGCGACGATCGAAGCCCCCGACGGGAAGTCATAGACATAGGAGAGGTGCAACCCGAAAAAGCTTCCGGCTAGGGCGACACCCAGCGCGACGAACACCAAAGGGCCGGTTCGCCGGGTCACGAAGACCGCGGCGACAGGGGGAATGATCAGAAAGGCAAAGACCGGAATGACCCCACCGGCACGAATGGCGAAGACGATTGCAAACGCCAGCAGCACGTAGAACACGAGGTTCATCATCTGGTCCGCCGGGCCCAATGCCTCTCCGCTGCCCTTGCGGTAGGTCAGGGCGAAAAAGCGCCGCCCGAGCGCGACGTGAAGAAGGGCAACGGCCCCAAATACCATCAGCATCGACCTCAGCTCTCCGCGGTCGATCGCGAGGACATTGCCGAAGAGCACGTCCTGGATATCCGCTTCGCCGTGCGGAGTCTTGGCGATGAAGAGAACGGTGAGCGCCGAGGAAGCGGCGTAAAAGATGCCGATGATCGCCTCGAGTCGGAGCCTCTTGTCACTGACGCGAAGCATCGAGAAGACGGCGGCAGCGATCAGCGTGAGAGTCATCGAAGAGAGCACCGGATCCAGGCCGGCGTAGGTCGCGTAAGCCACACCCAGCGACGAGATCTGGCCCAAAGCCAGGTCCACGAAGACGATGCCTCGCCTCACGACGTGCACTCCTAGATAGGCGAGGAGGAGCCCCAGCGCCGTACAGGCGACGAGGGCGTTGACCATGAAAGAGAGCTGGAGCCACTCAAACATCGGCGACCTCCGACTCACTCCCCGCTCGCTGCTCTGCGCAGCAGATCGAGGTTGGTATCGAACAGTGCGATGTAGTCGTCGGCTCCTTCGACTCCTCCCACGGACTGGGCCAATGTGACCAAGGCCGCCCCTGTCTCTCTAGCGACCAGGCTCGCCGTCTTCTTGTTGTAGAAGGCGGTCATCAGGATCACATCGACCCCGCGGGCTTTCATCGTCTCGGCGAGCCCGGCGATGTAACGACCCGACGGAGCGATTCCCGGCTTCGGTTCGACGAAGGCGACCACTTCGAACCCGAACCGCTGCTCGAGATACGGCCACGAGTCGTGATACGCGACAACCGGGAGACCCCGCAGAGACGCGGCTTCGCCCGCCCATCTTTCGATGGCGGTGTCCAACTTCTCGATAAAGGCCGCTAGATTCCTCGCATAGACCTCGGCGCCACCCGGGTCGACCCGTTCGAGACCTTCGGCGATGTTCCGAGCGATGATGCTCCCGTTGCCGGGATCCAGCCAGTAGTGAGGATTGCCGAAGGGGTGGATGTCCCCCATGCTGCGGTCTGCGTTGGATGGGATCTGAAGCTTGGAGATGCCGACCGAGGCATCGACATAGCCACTGGCACCCTTCTGGATCTTTCCGTTCCTGGAGTTGGTCAGCAGGCTCGGCGCCCATCCCTGCTCGAGCTCCATGCCAACTAGGACGAAGAGGTCGGCCCTCTGGAGCTTGACCAGATAGGAAGGTTTCCCGTCGACAAAGTGAGGGTCCTGATAACCCTTGGCGATGGAGCTCACCTTGCCTCTGGAGCCGACAATGCCTTCAGCGATCGAGGCGAGATCTGTCGTCGTCGTAACGATGTTGAGCTGAGCCGTGGCGGCGTGAGCCGCCGAAAGAAGGGCGGCCGCCAGAGAAAGAGTCTGGAGCCATCGGCACCGCGGAGTCGAAAGAATGCGCATGACCACCTCCTGCATGATCCGAGGCTGACGAGGCCTCGACGCCTAGGCGTCGGCGCAAGACCTCATCGCATGATCGGGTCGACGAAGCTCGCCCCACCGCCAGCGGAGAGACGAGGATCACTTCGAAGCCGACTCAGGCAGGCGGTGCGCGTCCGGTGGGGCCGTCGATCGAAAGCGCGCTGCGGAGCGGCCCTGTGTAGCGCCCAAGCGGTTCTGATCTCGGCGGAAGGTCGCCGGCGCCGCGATTTGCAACAGGAGTACCCAGCCGGCGTACCATCGCCAGGCAGCCAGGACAAGCTTCGTGCTGCTCCACCGTAACCGGCACCAGATCTGGCTGCTCGGCGTGGTTGGAGTGCTTGGCGTCGGCAGTCAGGTCGTTGACGTGCTCGTGCCGCGCCAGGCTGCGTTCCCCCGCGTCATGATCGTGAACGACATCCTTGCCGAGGGCGACAACGGTCAGTGCAGCGAGCGCCGCGATGGCAAAGACGCGCGAAAGTAGATCTTCTTCAGAGCGAAGCATGGATCTCCCGTGATCCCTCCTTAGCCTATCAGGCCTCTTGTGCTTCCGGTTGCGCCCCCTCAAGCCCTATCCGCCGGGACTCCGCGACCAGGTCCTTATCGGCCCTTGTGGCCCATTGAGGATCAAGCTCGCTCCGCGCACACGAGTGCCAAGCGACGCCCCCGCCTCGATCCGCAATTGGCCGTTCGCGAGCCTCTCTACCTCGCTCCATACCCGACCGGCCGCGAAATCGGTCTCTGCCAGGCCGGCGTATCTAGCGTCGGCCGCGAGCGCCGCCCGGGTGTGGGCGACAGCGCTGTCGACCATCATCTCGAGGCGCACCCGCGCGGCCTCTCGGCGCTGATCGCGCATGCGTATTTGCAGCTCGAGAACGCTCAGCGACAGCGATATGCCGAGCAGGAAGAGGACGAAGATGGCCAAGAGCAGGGCATGTCCCTCCTCCCCCTTCCTTCGCCGCATCAAGGCGCCCCCCGCCGCAGCCAGACGCGAAGTCTCGACTCTCGCACCGTGGTGGTTGCCGTCATTCCACTCGGGACCCCGACGCGCGGGGCTCCGACGGCGCGGCTGAAGCGGACGCGAAAGGCGATGTCGACCAGATTTTCGCCGAGACGGCGCCAGCGCCACGAGACGACATCGCCCAGAATGCGCTGGCGGCTGATCTCCGCTCCATCGACGGAGACCAGGATGCGATAGAGCTCGTTACCCATCGAGAGCCATACGATCCGTTCTCCCTCGTCACCGACTACCGTCAGTCGACCGGCTCGCCAACCCGGCAACAACGCCGGAACTGCCGCCGCGCCTTCGAGGTCATGGCGCAGTCGAGCCAACGCATAGCGCGGCAGCGGGTTGCGTAGCTCGGCCTGAACGCGAGAGATCTGGATCTGCGATTCCAGCAGCAGGCCGGTGGCTAGGCTCATGACCACCATCATCACCGCGGTCGACACCAGCAGTTCAACGACCGTGAAGCCGGCTTCAGCTAGTCGCCGCCGGCGTCCGAGCACGACTACTTGCACGAGGCTCCCTGTTGCCAGATCTGGGTGTCGAGGCTGATGTCGTGCCATCCGCTTCTCTTGGCGCGCGATCGCGCCTGGACCCGTACCTGGCAGAGACCGGGTAGCTCACTTGCCCTGACCACCAGATTCATGCTGTGTAGCTCGCCGGTAGGCTCCACCCAGGCGAGTGCCGTATTCACCGGGCCACTCACAAGGGGGTGGGCTCCAGCTCGTAGGCTCTCCACCACCGCATGCGCATTTCTCAGCAGCTCGGCCTCGGCATCCAGGCCTCGACCGACGGCTTGAACCCGCCAGTGGATGCCCCCTCCTAGGAGCAGAGCGACGGCGACCACACTCGCGGCCACCAAGACTTCCAACAGAGTGAAGCCCCGCTCGGTGCTGCCGGCGACCTTTGCCAATCCCTCACCTCCACCGTAAGAGCCATGCTTCGAGCTTGCCGATCAGCGAGCTGATGACAAGCCCCATCAGCGAGAGCACCAACACTCCGGCAAGAAGCCGATCGGTCTGCAAGAGGTGCCCGGCGGTGAGGATCAGCGCGCCAACCCCTCGCTCGGCACCGATCATTTCCGCCGCCACAACCAGAATCAGCGCGATTGAGGCTGAGATGCGAGCCCCGGAGAGGATGCCGGGAAGGGCCCCTGGCACCAAGATCTTGCGAACGATTGCCGAAGGCGGCAGCTCGAAAGCCTGGCCCATCCTGACCAGATTGCGTGGAACGGAGTCCACCGCACCGTAGGTGCTCACTGCAGTCGGGAAGAAGACTCCAAAGGCGATGGTCGCCACTTTGGAAGCCTCGCCGATGCCGAACCAAAGGATGAACAGAGGGAGAAGGGCAATCTTGGGGATCGGAAAGAGCGCCGAGACGAGCGGCAGGCCAACTGATCGCGACAAGGTGAAGATACCCATGGCCAGTCCGAGAGCGAGCCCTCCGGCGAATCCGAGAGTCCATCCTACCGCGATGCGGCCAAGAGAAGCGGCCAGATGGCCCCAGATCTCCCCAGTCTGGACCAGCTCATAAAGAGAGCTCCCAACTCGAAGAGGACTGGGGAAGGAGAGCTCACTGACCAGGCCGAGCGCACTGCTTGCCTGCCAGCCGACGAGAAGAATGAGAAGGAAAGCCCAGGAGATGAGCGGCTTCGACTGCGGGAGGAAGCCGCCGCCACGAAAAAGCAGGCGGTGTACAGTCAATCGACGACTCCGGTTGACAGGGTCACCCGACGACCTCCCTGTTGGCGTCGACGGCCTCGTCGCGCAGCAATGCCCACAGCGACTCTTCGATCTCTCGCAGCTCGGCTCTCTCACCGGCTCGCGCCGAGCGCGGGATGTCGACCGGAATCCTGGCGCGAATGCGTGCCGGCCTCCCTTCGAGCGCTCGGGTGGAGGTGAACAACGCACCCACCTGCCAGGGTGTCTCCTGATGCACCCATCCCAGGATCTCTGCAGCACCGTCTCCGACCAGCGCCTTAGCAAGATGTGCCGGTAGCAGGGCTGCGTCGATACTGCCGCCGCGCAGCGCAGCGACCATATTGCTCACCGACTCGAGAGTGAGCAATACGACACTCTCGAGCTCGAAACCGCGCTTCTCGGCCAGAAACACCGGCGCCGACGACACGAATGGGAGTACCGCCACGACGACCTGGCTGCCTTGGTCTGTAGTCTCCGAGCGCCCGCAAGCCAGGACCGCCGCCAGCAAGCAGGCTCCAAGCGCCTGCCGACGCCGGAGGCTAGCCCCGGAAAACGGGCCTGCGGCCCGTTTTCCGGCCCATCCCCCCCTAAGAACTACTCGCCTGTCCGAATTCTCGGACACGCTCCTAGAGATCATAGAAGCGCTCGTCGTGCCGGTCGACCAACGGCGCTCCCACAACATCGAGGAACGTTCCGACCATGCGATAGGTCAGCCCCCAGACGATGTGGCGATCGGGTCTTCCAACGAGAATCCCGGGGAAACTCTCTACCGCATCCTCCAACTCGTACTGTACGCGGCTGGCCGGATCCGTGAGCGTAACGGCGGGCACCCAAAGCGCCTCTTCGACCTCTTGGCTGAGCTCGAGAGCCGGGGCCTTAGCCAGATAGTAAACATAGGCAGCGATGAAAGAGGCGGTGGAGTCACCGAATCGGCGCCCGCCCTGATCGTCGAGGCGGCCAAGCAGCTCGGCGCCGCCAAGATCGATCCCGACTTCTTCGCTGGTCTCTCTCTCAGCGGTATCTCGTAGGTCGCGGTCGGACTCTTCGACCCTCCCTCCAGGGAAAGCCATCTGACCGGACCAGCGATCGCCTTCGCGTCGCGCCCGCTCGATGAACAAGACCTCCGGATCACTGCGCGCCCCGGTCAGAATCATGGCAACTGAGGCGAAGGGCATCTCGGGACCGCTCACCAGCTGCGGCCGGTGAACGCTGAGGGCACCGCGTACGTTGTCCACGTGGATCAATGGAGGGCTCATCTCTAGAGCTCTGAGCTTGCGCGACGGCTAGGCCGACTAGACAAGTTCCTGAATGTACTTCTCCCTTGCCAGCCGCCAAAACACGACGAGGAACGCTGTCAGGGGAATCGCCAGGATCATGCCAAGGATCCCCCCCAGAGCACTACCCCAGAAGAAGATCGAGACCATGATGACCATCGGGTGTAGTCCGGTCTGCTCCCCCATGATGCGAGGAGTCAATAGATACCCTTCGATCAATTGGACTACAGCGAAGACGGCGACTACGGCGACCAGTGTTGTCCAGCCTCCCTGCTCCTGAAAGAAGGCGAGCGGGAGACACACAGCCAAACCGATCATGCTTCCTAGATAGGGAACGACATTGAGAAAACCGAGGACCAAGCCGAGAATAAAGCCGTACCGCAGGCCAGCGATCCCAAAGCCGAGCGCAAAAAGAAGCCCCTGGAGGAGCGCCACGAGCATCTGGCCGCGAAAAAACGAAACGATGATAGAGATGAATTCCTTCACCAGGTAGACCACATCTTCCCGCGTCTCTGGCTTGAGAAAAGGGAGAGCGTTGTCGGCGAGTCTGCCTGGCGGGCGCATCATCAAGAAGAAGGCGAAATACACCGGGAGCACGGCCCAGCTGAACAGCTCTCCCACCGCCCGCATCACCTTGGCCCCGGCCGACACGGCCCCCCCTCCAAAAGTCTGGAGTCCGGATACGAGTGAGCTCACTTGGCCCTCGAGAGCTGAACGAAGCCTCGCCTCGAGCCCGTAGCGCTCCCAGATCTCTGTCGCCAGGGGGATCCTCTCGAAGGCCCACGCCTTGGTCGAAGCGAACCACTCCGGGAGCCTACTGAAGAGCTCCTGTGCCTGAGAGGCAAGCACGGCTCCGAAGAAGGACAGCAGCAAGATCACCGGCAGAAGCAGCGACGCGAAGACGAGGATCACTGCGAGCGCAGGTCTCAGTTTGAGCCGAGTCAGGAACCAGGCGTAGTAGGGCTTCACGACCAACGCAAGCACCCCAGCCACCGCCAAGGGTAGGAAGACCGAAGAGAAGGCCCTCAGGAACAGGCTGACGAGAAATGCGAGCGCCAGTAAAGCCGACACGATGACGCCCACCGAAAGTATCGTCACCGCTGCGACGATCGAGGTCTGCTGCCGGGTGCTGAACTCGAGAGGCATCGGTAAAAGGTCCCGTGAGGGTCGACGCCTGGGAAGGCGAGGGGCGTAAAGCCAGTGAATAGTCTAGCAAAGGCGGGCGATCATATTGTGGTAATCTCTTGCCACGCACGCCTTTCTATAGGCACCAATTCCTGAAACTCCTTTCCTTTCCTACCCTCTGAGGCCGGCGCCTTGCAAGAAATGACCGATATCTCCGCCCAGTCAGACCCCGAGGGAGACACTCCCGTGCAAAGCGGACCGGACGAGTCGCAAGAGGCCCCTCGAGCCTCCTCGCCCGATCCCGAGGACGCTTCTACTGCTGAGGCCACTCCACCGCCGAGCTCTGAAGACGCGACACAAACAGCTCCCGAAGCGCCCGAGCCGGCGCCGACCGAAGAGCGCGAACCGCCGACAGCGCGACAGCTTGCGTTCGCCCGCGTCGTCGAAGCCCAGAAGGAGAAGACTCCGGTCGAGGGAAAGGTCATCGGCTGGAACCGCGGCGGTTTTCATATCAGCCTCGACGGACTGGCGGCTTTCTGCCCTCGCTCGATGATGGAGATCGGCAACCCGCGCAATCCCGCCGACTACCTCGACCAGACCTTCGCCTTCCGAGTCGCCGAAGTCGACACCAAAGCGCGTCGCGTCGTGGTGTCACGTCAGGAGGTCCTCCAGCAGGAACGCGAGACCGAGCGCAAAGAAGTACGCGACCGCCTCCAGCTCCATGCAACGGTCGAAGGTCGTATTGATTCATTGGCAGACTTTGGCGCCTTCGTCGCACTCGGTGGCGGTATCAAGGGTCTCATCCATCTGTCCGAGATCAGCCGCAAGAGGATCGATCATCCGAAAGAGGCACTCAAGGTCGGCGACGAGATTCAAGCGAAAGTGATCAAGCTCGAAAAGGGCGGCGACCGCGTCTCACTGTCTCTGCGCGAGTTGGAGCCCGACCCGTGGGAAGGCCTCGACCAAAAGTTCGCCCGCGCCGCAACCTTTACAGGCACCATCACACGGCACAGCGATTTTGGTCTCTTCGTAGAAGTGCTCGATGGTATCGAGGGCCTGATGCACTCCAGCCAGCTAGCCATCGGCAAGTCCATGAGCGACGCCAGCCTCGCCGAAGGCGAGACAATCGAGGGCTGGGTGAGGGAGATCGAGCCCTCTCGCCACCGTCTATCCCTCACCATGCGTGAAGTACCAGAGGGCGATCCCTGGGAAGGAATTTCAAAACGCTACGAAGAAGGCAGCGCCATCGAAGGCAAAGTCGAGCAGGCCGCACGTTTCGGCTTCTTCGTAGAGCTCGAGCCGGGCCTCACCGGCCTACTGCCCTTCTCCGCGGTGTCCGCACCCCAAGGCCGTCGCAAAGAACAGGCGTATCGTGCCGGCCAGAAGATCTCGGTCCAGATCATGGAGCTCGACGCCAAGCGCAAGCGAATCTCGTTGGGGCTCGTAGGCTCAGCCGCCGAAGGCACCTCCTCCGACATTCGCAGCTATCAAAAAGACCAGCGAGGCCCGGAGTCCACCGGTATGGGAGCCCTCGCCGCAGCTTTCGAGAAGCTCAAACAGAATAGCTCTTGAGGTCGAGGCACCGCTCCGGAACGAGTGCGAGCAGGCCGAACAATAGAGCTCCGAGAACGGCGACCATCGAGGTCGTCAGCCCGAGCAGGAACGGATTCTCGGCCGTCCAGCCATAACTCTCGACATAGGCGCCGAAGCCGAGACTCTGGGAGCGCGTCATCAGCGTCCCGCCCAGGACCCAGAGAGGAAGCCACCGGTAGGCCCGCCCTCGAATGAGCGCCGAACCGAGCAGCGCCAGCGCCGGGAAAGCGAACATCATCTGATAGTGGTACCAGCCAATCGGCGAGGCCAGGGGTGCCAGAGCGAGTAGAGCGAGGGCGAGGCGCAACCCTTCGATCTGACGGAAGAAGAGCAAGCCGGCTCCGAAGACGAGCACGGCGGCCGAGACCGCTACCGAGAGCAAGCGCTTCTGCGGGGCGAGCTCCAAGCTGTCGGGGTTATTGCCGGCTCGCCAGTCGAACGGCAGCTCGGCCCCGGCATCGGGCCAATCAGCGAAGCGAAGGGCTACCGAGGGCAGGGAGAAGCTGAGAGGGGCGGGCGTTCCCATCCAATAGCTCGAGGTCGTCGGTATCTTGGGCGGGCGCAAGGAGAGCGCCGGCACGACGATCAGGATCAAGGCGACCGCGACTCCGATCAGCGTCGCCCTTAGGCGGCGGGCGCGGATGTGCGGCAGCAGAAGAAGGATCGGCCACAGCTTGAGCCCGGTGGCGATGCCGATCCACAGCGCCGAACGACCAGGGTGACGATCAAGATCAACCAGGGCCCCAGCGATCAACGCAAGCATCAGCGGGTGAATCTGACCGAGCACCAAGTTCTCCTGAGTAGTCCCAGCGAAGCAAAAGACCAAGCCGGTCCCGACCAGCGCCGCGAGATCTCGACCACATAGGCGAAAGATCAGCACTGCCGCCCAGATCAGTGCCACCCAGTTGACCGCGAGCCAGAACTGACGAGCCTGAAGCATCTCGAGACCGGCGAGCGGCAATACCAGGTAGGCGACCAGCGCCGGGTAGTCGAACTGGCCGACTACGTAGGGTGAGCCGCCCTCGGAGAGCGAGACTGCCGCACGGTGGTAGTTCGAGAAATCTCCCTCGGTCTGCGGCAAGTAGCGCAAAGGAGTGAACAGGTTGAGATACAGGAATGGCAGCAGAAAAAGAGCCGCGACAGCGGCGAGCGAGAGGCGAAGCGGCTGGTGGCTCGACTCCCCACCCGGGGTTGGAGATTGCGGTTTTCTCGACACTGGCAGTGAATCAGACTTGAGCGCGGGGCGGCGAAGAGATCTTATCTTCAGACCTGCGCCCAATCCGAACCTACACGCCACAGTACAATCGGAGCCACCCCTTGCGTACCGGGCACTGTCAGAGTCGTCTACCGATCGGCCAGCCATGAGAACGAGCGTCAGCCGGTCGACCCTGCAGAATCTGAAGCGGGTCGTTCTTCTCCTCGTCACAGTCCTCTTCGTCCACCTTCTCTATCGCCACCTCGTCGAGGCGCGGATGGTGACTCTGCTCCTCATGACCGTGCCGGAGGTCCCGGGTGAGCTCGAGCCGTGGCGAGTGCAGAGCATCTTCGAGAGAGTGGCGAAGGTGTGGCATTGGCGTCTATTGCTGGTGCTCATGGTCTTCTTCTCCGGGCTTGCGCTCGTCATCCGGGTGCGGCGGCGATGGGGCGATAAACGTGCAGCTACCTGCCTCGGCGCGTTGGCGACCCTTGGCCTCTGGCTTGGCATCGAGCTGTTGGCGGCGCCCTTTCTCCTCAAACCACTCGATCTCTACAACTACTACTTCGTCTACGACGTCGATCACTGGCCACCACCCCGCCATGCAGGCATCGACACCAACGCCGATCGAGTTCGCGGCGAGTTCGGCGGATCCCCCTTTCGCGAGGAAGACGTGAATCTTCTCTTTCTCGGCGACTCCTTCACTTTCGGCTTCGGCCTCGAGAGCGCCGATCGTGCGTTCCCTGCCCTCGTAGCCGAGGAGCTCTCGTCGAGCTCCGTAACGATGCGAAGCGCCAACTTCGCGTGGACTTCGGCATCCCCGATATTGGCCCTGCGTCGGCTCGAAGAGATCGGTGAGCGCTACCACCCCGACCTCGTTCTCTACTGCTTCGACATGACCGACTTTCACGACGATCTGCGCTACGGAGCCCAGCTCGATAGACGCGGCATCTACTGGTTCTATGCAAAGGTGCCGATCCTCCTCTCAGCCCTCCAGAAGCACGTCCCCGCCCTCTTCGATGGTCTCTACGGAGCCCTCAACAACCTCCCTCGAGACCGCTACTTTCACAGCGCCCAGCCCCTGGAGCGATCCCGCCAGGACATGCAGACAGCGATCGACGGTGTCGACGAGATGGCCGAATGGGCCCGGGCCCGAAACCTTCCTTTCGTTCTCTTCGTCCTACCGAGGACCTATCAATACAGTGCGAGAGAGTCGCCCAAGAATCGGGAGGCTACCTTCTACCGTGTGCTCGGCCCCCACAGCCTGGAGCCCTTCCGCTTCTTCGACGAAATCGCAAAGACCCGGGAGTACCCGATGCACTCTCTGCTCGCCGCCTTTCAAGAGACGGCCGAATTCCCCACCGCCTTCGAGGACGATCCGCATTGGAACGAGGCCGGACATCGCGTCGCGGCGGAAGCGATGGTCCATGCCTTGCTGAGCGAGCCGACGATCAGGCCGCTTCTCGAGCCCGACGCTCCCTGAGACCCCGAAGCCACGCCAGAAGAATCGAGCCAGCGCCCAGCAGACTCAGTAGGCTCCCGGCAATGATCCCTGGCGGGCGATAAATGAGTGTGACTCGCTCCGTTTCTTCGCTAACCGGGATCCCGAGAAGAACACCGTCAATCGGCTCGACCTCAACACCTCGACCGTCGGCTCTCGCCTCCCAGCCTTCATCCCAGGTTTCGGCAACGATGACCCTTCCCCCACCTCGACCGCGATCGATCGACAGCTCCCAATTGCCCGGATCTCGCCGCACCACCTCGATGCCGGCGGCTCCCCCACTCTGCCAGCGGACCAGGGGGTCCGCCCCGTGGCGCTCGAAAATGCGTGCATCGGGGCCGTCGTAGGAGACACTCCAGCCCGGCTCTGGTGCGGCGACGTCCGGCTCGGCGAGAACCCACCTGACCCCCAATCGGTCTAACCAAGCGCTCCCCCAGGAGGTTATCGGGCGAAAGAAATACGGGCTGTCCGACGCGAAAGAGCGGTAGACAGCTTCATAGCGCGATGGTTTCAAGGTGTCGTCACCCCGCACATCGTAAAGCTCGTAGACCATCGCAGCGTTGGGCCGAAGGGAGGCGCCGATGGCGGCGATGCGAGAGTTACGTCCCTCGCCCTCGAGAAAGGAGATGGCGGGGGTCCGCGGGTAGAGCGCCTCCAGATCGAGCGCTGGATTCGTCGCATGATGAGCGATTGCAAGCTCCAAGAGCACAGCACAGAGGGATACGCGTATCACCCAGTCGCGGCCAATCCTTCGGGAGCTGAGGGCGGCTAGGACGAGTCCGGCAAGCACCGCCCATAGAGTCCACCACCCCTGACGTCGAATCAGTCCTGCGGCGTCCCAATCGGCGCTATGACGCGCCCACGCCATCCCCAACGCGAGCACCACGACCGTCCCCCCTCCCACCAGGCCTCCGCGCCGCCCCGCCGACAACGCTTCGGCGCCCGCTGCCGCAAACAGCCCTAGCCCAAGCGCAACGGCGAAGAGCAGTCTGTGGTGCAGCATCTGCTGCAGTCCCGGCAGTGCCAAGAGCAGCTCCCGAATTGGCGGCACCTGGTACGCAGCGAGAGCCGAAGCGACGAGCAGAACCAGCAGGGCACGCCATCGCCGATCTGACCACTTCTGGCGCAGTCCGACAGCGCCAAGGAGCAGAGTGACAACGCCAACAAAGGACGCCGTCGCGTTGTAGTTGAAGGGACCCCACCAAGTGCCCTGGGCTGGATTCCCGAAGAGGTCCGGGAGCACCAGACGCAGAGGAAGGTCGCTCAGGGTCGCCAGGCTCAAACGCTCACCTGGCAGCCACTCGCCCCAGCGACTCGATTCGACCACGTTGTAAGCAAGCGGCAAGAGCTGAACGGCCCCGATGAGCACTCCGCTGGCAACGCCCCCAAGCCAGGACAGCCACTTCGACCGAGCCTCCCAGGAGGAGCGAAGACCGAGGTAGAGAGCCGTCAACAGGAGGGTATGGACCACGGTTTCCGGATGTCCGGACAGCGCCTGCAAGCCCACGACCAAACCCAACCTGCAGATTCTCCCCCTACCTTGTGCACAGCGCTCGGTCTCGACAAAGACCCAAGGGACCAGGCACAGGGCATTGGCCATGGGAAAGAGAAGAAAGCTCGAAAGCATTCCCGAAAGTGGAAAAGAAAAGCCCGAAATGAGCGCGGCTCGAGGACCGACGCCGAGCTCACGCGCCAGCCGCCAAGCGCCATAGCCCCCGATCACGATTCGCAACCAGGGCAAGAGAATCAGGCCGAGCTGAAGCGGGAGAGCTGCGAAGAGGAGATGGAGAGGAAATAGAGGGGCGCTCTGGCCGTTTGCCCAGAAGGGTGCTCCAGAGAACTGGTAGGGATTCCAATACGGAAGACGTCCTCGACGAAGCTCGCGCCGAAGGTGAAGGAGCCACGGTTGAATCTGAGAGCTGACGTCGACCAGGGTCGGGTTTCCGGAGCGGGCGTCCAAGACCTGTTGCCAAGGCGCTACGGCACCTAGCGAGGCGGCAGGGCTCGGCACTCCGTCGGGCTCGGCGAGGATCGGCGCCAGCAGAAGCATGCCGGCGAGGCCTATCAGGCACATCGCCATTCCCCGCTCCCGCCCAAACGCGGCCAGGGCTCCTACCGAGAGCAGAAGAAGAACCGGTATGGCGGGGTTCAAGGGGTGCTACAGATCGAGAAGGGCCCTGCTTGACGGCGTCCGAACGCCTCCGTAGTGTATTCCAATCTCTGCCCACCTCCCCTCCTCGTTGACTCAGCCCTCAGCACCTCGCCGCCGCCTCGCGGCACTGCTCGTGCTCGCTACGGCTGGCGTCCTGGCACTCTCCTACGGTCCGAGAGTGGGGACCTCGTTTAGCAGCGAAGACTTTCTCATCCTTTCTCACCTCGCCCGAACCAGCCCTCTCGACGTCTTGATCGAGGGCCTGCGCGCGCCGTGGCTCGGTCTGGACACGGTCGGTTTTTATCGGCCGTTCTCCACCTTCCTGCTCGCCCTCGAGCTCCACCTGTGGGGGTTGAGGCCGGAACTGTTCCATGCCTCGCATGTCGCGATTCACGGCCTCAACACTCTTCTCTTCGCTCTGCTGCTCTCGAGGCTCCTTCCCCGCCTTCCCGCCTGGAGCTCGGTCGTCGCCGCCTCGCTCTTCGCCATCCACCCTTTCCACCCGAGCGCGGTCCTATTCACCGGCGCGTTCGCGACCCTCTTCGGCGCAACCTTTACTCTGCTGGCTCTGCTTTTCTTTGTCGAAGGTCAAAGTGAGACCGGAGGCTTCCGACGACCGCTCTCGGTCGGACTCTTCGCCGTGGCCCTGGGCTGCTACGAAGCCGCCACTGTGCTACCGATCGTTGTCATGACGGCGGCTGCACTCCTTCCCCACCCCCCTCGCTTTCGACGCTTGGGCTGGATCGTGAGGAGCTCGTGGCCCTACGTGATCGTGCTGCTTACGTGGCTCGCCCTGAGAGCCTCGGTCCTCGGTGCCATGATCGGAGGGTACGACTCTTTCCGCCAGAGGTTTGCCGGCCCCGTCCGAGGTCTGGTATCGGATCTCAGCGCGAATGTCGTGCAGATCTTTCATCCCGCGATCGCCGCATACAGCCCGAGCCATTACTGGGTCCGGGTGTGGCTAATCACTCTCGCCCTCGCAACCTCGGCGGCTGGCCTTTGGGCTCTTCGTCGCGGCGGGCGCAAGAGCCTGGACGTCTTCGCCTTCGGCGCCGCATGGGCAGCACTCTCGCTCTCTCCCTTCTCCTTCGTCGGCCTCGTTCCAGCCAATGGGCGCTACGCCTACTTGGCGGTTGCCGGGCTGTTGATGGCCCTCCTCGCCCTCATCGAAGCCGTCGACCATCAAGGCTCCCGAGCCGTAAGCAGACTCCTTCTCACGCTCTGGCCGTTGACTCTCGGCGCTATGTGGCTTTCCACCCTGGGTCTCCATCTCCGCGCCTACGAGGATGCGAACGATCAGATCCTTCTGGTCCGCAGCGAGCTCGCTGCCGTCGCAACGAGCTTCCCTCCAGACGCGACGGTCCTCATCAGTGGGCACCCGGACTTCGTTCATTCGCCGACCGGGGTGCCGCTGGCCAAGGTCTTCCAGTACGGGCTCGCCGAGTCTGTCTCTCCCCCTTTCGGCCAAGTCTCGGCGACCCTCATCGCTCTTCCTTCCACGGTAGAAGCCCCGACTGCGGAGCTCCTGAGCCCTCTCCCAAGCACAATGCACTTGAGCTGGGACTCGGCACAGCGGAAGTTTGTGAAGGAGAAGCCGGGTGATCGGCCGACACCGATCCTCCTCTCGCTAGCCGTTCGAGACGGCAAGATCCGTGTCGGCTGCACTGTGTGCCGAGATCTCACTCTCGTCGTGGCCACTCCGGGGCTGACGCTCATCGAGAGCATCGGCAGCTCAGGGCTCGATCGCGGCTTCATCCTGCCTTCCCCCCGGTTGCTGGAGGGCGCTTCCAACCCCGACTCGGAATGGGTCCTGTGGTGGATCGAAGAGAGAGAAGAGAGCAGGATCACCGCCATGAGTGAAGTACGAGAGCTCACTCTCGAGGCGGATCCCCTAGCCGACTTCCTCGCGAGTGCTGCTAGTATTCGCCCGGCGCAGTGAGGCTGACGGTCCGCACCATGAGTGAAAGCACCGATCACATTTACAAAGTGGTCTTCTACGACCAGGGCAGAATCTGCGAGCTCTACGCCAAAGAAGTGCTGCAGGGCGGGCTCTACGGATTCATCGAAGTACAGGAGCTCCTCTTCGGTACCAAGACGGAGGTCGTGATCGACCCCGGCGAGGAGCGATTGCAGCGAGAGTTCACCGGTGTCAAGCGAGTGCACATCCCGATGCACGCCGTCGTCCGTATCGACGAGGTGGAGCAGGAGGGACCGAGCCGGATGGGTGAGCAACCGGACAAGGACGGCACCGTCTCACACTTCCCGGCGCCCGTCTACGCTCCCAAAGGGAGTGACGGCGGCTAAGAGGTACGACCTCATCTTCCATCATGTTGGACTCCAGAACGTATCGAGACATCTGGGGCGTCTTTGCGACAGGCGTGACCGTCATCACTACCGACGTCGGCGGTTGGCTGCATGGCATGACGGCGAACGGTGTCACCTCGGTCTCGGTGGACCCGATGCTGATGCTGGTATGCGTCGACAAGAACGCCCGCTGTCACCCTCAGCTGAGTGAAGCCGGAAGCTTCGGGGTCAGCTTCCTCGGCGCTGACCAAGAGGAGCTTTCGAATCTCTTTGCCGAGGGCGCCGACCCTGAGGAGGGGGAGCTGCGAGGAGCTCCCTTCCACCGTGGCGAGCACGGCACACCGATTCTCGACAACGCGATCGCCTATCTGGAATGCGAGCTCAGAGAGATCTTTGCCGGCGGCGACCACGACATCTTCGTCGGCGAGGCACTCGGCGGAGACTTCCTAGGTGAAGAGATCGAGCCCCTGCTCTTTTTTCGGGGCGGCTACCGACGCATCGGCTAAGTCGAGGCCAGCCCACCGCCTGACGTTATACTGGCCTACCATCCAGTTAGCTACAAGGAGAGCCATCATGATTCGTTGCAGCGCACTCGTTTTCGCCGTCGCTATTGCGCCCTTACAAGCGCAACAGAATCTTCTCAGCTCGGAAGCGCAGCAGGCCTGGGCGCGCACCAAAGCGAAGACCGTCGCTGCAGCCGAAAAGATGCCAGAGGAGCATTACGCCTTCAAGCCTTCACCCGAGAGCCAGAGCTTCGGAGACTTGGTCGCCCACACTGCTGCCGCCGCGATGCGGACATGCGCATCCGCGACCGGCGGGAAAGGAGCAGCCCCGGTCGAGGGTAGTGCTTCGAAAGCCGTTCTAGTCGCCGCCCTGGCGAGCGCAGTTGCCGAGTGCGACAAGGCCAACGGCGCAATGACCGACGCCAACGCTACGGACATGATCGAAGGCCGGCGGGCGGCGCGCTCGCGCCTGGGAACGCTTTACGGGAATACGGTCCACATCGAGCACGAGTACGCGCAGATGGCTGTGCACATGCGCCTAAAGGGCCTTGTTCCGCCTTCGACTGCACGGCGCCGTTGAGCTGATGCAGACGGCAGCCCCGAGCGTGTCAGGCAGCTAGGAGCGTGTCCGAGAACTCGGACAGGCGAGTAGTTCTTAGGGGGGGATGGGCCGGAGAACGGGCCGCAGGCCCGTTTTCCGGGGCTAGGCTTCGAAGGCTTCGAGCGCTTCCTCTTCGTTGTCGTAGATATCGAAGAGCGGAAGCATCTGGCCGATTCTGAGGGTGTGCTGTACTCGGTCAGGCCCCCTCAGAATCTTGAGTTTCGCGCCAAGCTCGTTGGCGACTCGCAGGCCGGCGACGAGCTCGCCGGCGCCTGAGCTGTCGATGGACGTCAGTTGCGAGAGATCCAGAAGGATCCCCTTACGCTGGTCCGCCAGCAGGCCGTCGATGAGCTGACGTAGCTCCTCGTCCCCTACTCCGGCACCGAGCCTTCCCTTCAAGGCGGCGACTACTACTTCGCCGCGCTCACGGATGTCTATCTCCACGATTCAATCACTCCTTTTCTCGACGCCAGCCAGAATAGCTCTATGCGCTCGCAGTCGCAGGCCGTTGATACGTATGAACCCTTGGGCATCGGTCTGATCATAGCCGCCCTCTACATCCATCGACGACAGATCTCGATCGTAGAGCGAGCTTGGCGACTCGCGGCCAAGAGTCGTGATGCCGCCCTTGTAGAGGCGCAGAAGTACCCGACCATCGACGAGCTGCTCGGCCTGGTGAAAGGCGGCGCGGATGAAATCCATCTCCGGGCTGAACCAAAAACCGTTGTAAATGAGCTGGGTGAACTTGGGAGACAGGCTGTCCCGCATGCGCAGAACTTCTCTGTCCATGGCGATGCCTTCGAGATCGCGAAGGGCATGGAAGAGAATCGTGCCGCCAGGCGTCTCGTATACCCCACGCGACTTGATGCCGACAAAGCGATTCTCGACAATATCGATGCGGCCGATCCCGTGCATGCCACCGAGGCGATTGAGCTCGAGGAAGAGCTCCAGCGGCTCGGTGACCGTCACCCCCTCGCCGCGTACGACCAACGAGGTCGGTCTCGCGTCCTTGAAATGCACCTCGATGTCGATGGGCTCGTCGGGGGCATCGAGGGGAGAAGTAGTGAGATCGAACATATCGTCCGGAGGCGTGCGAAGTGGATCTTCGAGCAGCCCAGCCTCATAGCTCTTGTGCATGAGATTCTCATCCGTGCTGTAAGGCTTTTCCACACTCACGTCCATGTCGAGCCCGCGCTCCTCGGCGTAGCGAAGAAGATCGCTCCGGCCCGCGAAGCGAGCAAGAAAATCAGGATCCTTCCACGGTGCGAAGACTCCGAGCTGCGGCCCCAGTGCCGCATACGCGAGCTCGAAACGAACCTGGTCGTTGCCCTTTCCGGTGGCCCCGTGAGAGAGAACACTCGCACCTTCCGCGACCGCGATCTCGACCTGCCGCCGCGCAATCAGCGGGCGTGCCAGGGAGGTGCCGAGCAGATAACGGCTCTCGTAGATCGCATTGCCGGCAAGAGAAGGGAATACGAATTCGGTGACAAAGCTCTCGCGAAGATCCTCGACATAGACCTCCGTGGCCCCGGTGCTGCGCGCACGGCTCTCGACCAGATCGAAGTCCTCGTTCTGGCCCAGATTCGCGACATAGGCTACGACCTCGTAACCTTGCTCTTCGAGGTACTTCAGAATGCAGGAGGTATCGAGCCCTCCACTGTAGGCGAGAACCACTTTCTTGGCTGACATGGAAATGCTTCCTCGTCTGTGACGTCGCGCGGCTCAAAGCGACGCGAAGGGGCCGAAATTTAGCACAGGAGATGACGCTTCGTCCGCTCTGGGCGGGCGCCGCCTGCCCTAGAGAGGCCCTACTCGCGTTCGACGCGCCGGATCTCCCCGCCGAAGCGCACTCGGATGCGAGCAAGGAAGAGGAGGGCGACGATCGCAAGGCCCAGAGTGAGCCCCCACCACAGTCCCTCCGGTCCCCAGCCGACTCGAAAGGCCAGCCAGAGTCCTGTGGGAAGGCCAATGATCCAATAGCCAACCAGCGCGATCATCGCCGGAACGCGGGTATCTGCGGTACCGCGCAGAATGCCGGCTCCGACGACCTGGGCCCCGTCAGCGAGTTGAAAGGCGGCGGCGATCGGGAGCAGGAGCGCGGCCATCCCGACCACCTCCGGATCGGCCGTAAACAATCGACTCAGAAAGGTTGGGAATGCGGCGAAGAGCGAACCGAAGCAAGCCATGACCGCGCTACCGAGGCACAGGCCTACCACCGCGGCGCGCCCAGCTGCCGCCTGGTCCGACCGCCCGATCGCATTTCCGACCCGCGTCGACGCCGCGGCAGAGAGGCCTAGCGGGATCATGAACGACAGACCCGCCAGATTGAGAGCGATCTGATGGCCCGCCAGCTCTCGCGACCCTATCGAGCCCATCACCACCGCAACGGTCGAGAAGACCCAGCCCTCGAGAGAGATCTGCAGGCCGATGGGTACACCCAGGGCGAGAAGGCCGCGGAAGGAGCGCCACTGAAAGAGTGCCGAAACGCGGTGGAGATAGGGCCGCAGAGCGGGAAACGAAAACCCGAAAAGAGAGAGAACCATCACCCATCGGGAGAGGGAGGTGGCAATCGCAGAGCCCCCTACTTCGAGTCGAGGGAACCCAAGGTTGCCGAATATCAGTGCGTAGTTGGCAACGACATTCACGACATTGCCCAGAATGATCGCCAAGAACGCCGGCCACACGATGTGCATCGCCTGCAGGCTCTGTCGGAAAGCGACAAAGAGAAAGAAGGCCGCATTGCCGGGAACAAGAAATCGTAGGTAAGTGGCGGCCTCAGAAAGATGAGGCTCTCTCTGGCCGAGGAGTAGCAGCACCGGATCCGTGCGCCACATGATCAGCGAGACCGGAACGCTGGCGAGAACAGCAACCACCAGGCCACGCTGAAGATGCCCAGCGATACGGGAGTGCTCACCTGCACCAAAGGCCTGCGACACCAGCGGCCCCAGCCCCATTAGGATCCCCATCGGGAGCATCAGAAGGCCGAAGCTCACCGAGTTCCCGAGACCACCCGCGGCAAGAGCGGTGGCGCTCACCCGGCCGAGCATCATCGTGTCGACGGTGCCCATCAGCATCATCCCGAGCTGCGCACCGACAACCGGGCCGGCGAGAGCAAGGAGTCCGCGGGCCTCCAGGCGCCACTCTTTCGTATCAAATGCCATCGCTGGTCGGGCTATTGTAGGCTTGCCGTCTTATGTTCGGCACCAAACCGGCTCACTGAGAGTGAGCGCGCGAAACTCGAAGAGCTCGCTCTAGGAACGATGCTGGGCTACATCCTCAGGCGAGCCGGCTCCGGCGTCATCACTCTCTTCGGCATCACGGTCGTCTCCTTCGGCATAATCCAACTGGCGCCCGGCGACCCGGCTCAGCTGCAAACCTCCCAGATCGCCGACGCAGCGGTTTCGCAGCGTGTCTACGAGCAACTGCGCGAGCTCTACGGTCTCGACCGCCCCCTCTACGAGCAATACGCCAGGTGGCTGGGACGCCTGGCTCAAGGCGACCTCGGCAGCTCTTTCCACGACGGGCGCAGAGTAAGTAGAAAGATCGGTGAAGCGCTGTGGCCGACACTCTCAGTGGCTCTCATCTCACTCTTCGGCACCCTTCTGATCGCAGTCCCTATCGGCATCTTCAGCGCGGTTAGACAGGGTGGCCCGTTCGACCGGGTCTCGAGCACCGTGCTCTACATGCTTTATTCGATCCCGAGCTACGTCATGGGAATGCTCCTGATTCTCTATTTCGGCGTCAAGCTCGATCTCTTACCCTTTCGCGGCATGCGCTCGGACGACTTCAACGAGCTCGGCGCCGTAGGCCAGTTCTGGGACCTCGCGAAGCACTATGTGATGATCACCTTCTGCTACACCTTCGGCAATCTCGCCTATTGGTCGCGCTTCGTTCGTCAGAATCTGCTCGAGGTCATCCGCCAGGACTATGTTCGCACCGCCAGGGCCAAGGGCCTCGAGGAGCGGGTGGTGATTCTCCGCCACGCCTTCCGCAACAGCCTCATCCCGCTCATCTCGCTGATCGGCCTGACCTTTCCTTTCGTCCTCAGCGGCAGCGTGATCCTCGAGTACATGTTCAACTGGCCCGGCCTCGGTCGCCTCTACTTCGAGTCGGTACTCGCACGCGACTACCCCACCATCATGGCGTTGAACTTCATCACCGCGATCATGGTGCTCGCCGCTACATTTATCGCCGACATGGCCTATGGCCTCGTCGACCCCAGAGTGTCTTATGAGCGCTAAGGACCCCAGCCCAGGCTATTGGCGTTCGGCGGGGCGACGCTTTCGCAAGTCGAAGCTCGGCATGGTGGGCCTGATCACCGTTCTGATCTTGATCACGGTGGCGCTGCTCGCTCCTCTCCTCGCCAATGAGCAGCCGATCATGTGCCGCTACGAGGACGAGCTTTTCTTCCCTGCCATCGTCGACGCGGTGCACAACATCCCTCTCACTCGCTTCGTGATCAGGAAAGACCGACCTTTTCGACTCGCGACCTTCGACTTCAAGGCAGAGTTCGACCCGCAGCGTGGCGACTGGGCCCTATGGACACCCATCCCCTTCGGTCCACGAGAGATCGTCTCGGAGCCCCTCGCGGGTCCGTCGTCGACGCACTGGCTGGGAACAGACCAGTCGGGGCGCGACGTGCTTTCGCGCATGATCCACGGCACCAGCGTCTCGATGCGGGTCGGATTCATCTCGATGGGGATCGCCGTTGTGATCGGCCTCGTGCTTGGCTCGATCGCCGGTTATGCCGGTCGCTGGCCCGACATGCTGATCTCTCGCTTTATCGAGGTCGTCATGTGTTTTCCCTCCTTCTTCCTCATCCTTGCGGTGCTGGCGTGGTTCCCGCCGCGGATCGAGAACGTGATGATCGTCATCGGACTGACCCGATGGGTCGGCATCGCCCGTTTTGCCCGCGGAGAGATCCTCCGTATCCGCGAGACCGACTACGCGGCCGCGGCCGCATCGCTGGGCTTCTCGGCTCCCCGAATCATCTTCCGTCACCTCCTTCCCAACGCCATGGCGCCGGTAATGGTCAGCGTGACGTTTGGTATAGCGGTGGCAATTCTGGTTGAAGCCGGACTCTCCTGGCTCGGCTTCGGTGTCCAGCCGCCAAACCCCTCCTGGGGCACCATCTTGCGGTCGGGATACGAGAACCTCTTTACCTCGCCGCATATGATTCCGCCGGCCTGTATTGCGATCTTCCTCGCCGTTCTCTCCTTCAACCTGGTGGGCGACGCGCTTCGCGACGTCATCGACCCACGACTGCAGCAGACTCGCGACTGAAGAAGGCCCGGTGGCGCGGCCTAGCTCTTGGAGGGGGCTTTGGAGGGGGCTTCGGAGGCGGCCTCGAAGGCGCTGACCAGATCGGCCAGAAGCTCCTCATCCGAGTGAATCAGGGGATCCTCGAAAGCTTCGACCATTCCCTTCATGGTGAGCACACCTAGAACGGCCATGTGCGCCAAGAACGCGAGCCGACGCATCTGCGATCGCTCCTCTTCTGTCGTCTCTCCCCCGTCGCTCTCCAACTTGCGCTGTACGCTGCCGTAAATGAGGTCGTTGATCGGTCTGACGGCTTCGAGCATCTCCGAAGTGGGATGCACCGTCTCGGGGCCGGCAACCTGTTGGTAGAGATAGGCCAGCCTGAAGGCGTCCAAGCGCCCCTGATAGTGCTCGAAGGAGGTCTCGATCAGAGTGCGAAGGGCGGCTTTCCCGCTCGCGGCCGGCTCGACGGCCTTAGCGATCCTCTCGGCCTCGCTGCGCAGCTCGCTGTGAACGGCTTCGAAGAGCAATGCATCCTTCGACGGGAAGTAGTAGTAAAGCGCTGCCTTGGTCAGCTCTAGCTCTTGTGCCACCGCGTCGAGAGTAAAGCCCGATGTGCCCTCGCGGGTCAGGATGGTCCGGGTAGCCTCGAGGATCTCGTTTCGCACCTGCGCCCGCCGACGCTCTCGCCGGGCGACCCTGAGGTCCTGCTTTCTATTTTCCTTTCCAATTTGACTCATGATAGAGAAATTCTATCATCAGTTGAATTTTCTGCTATGGTTCACAAGCTGCAAACAACAAGGAGCCGGGAATGACCAAGACCCAGCAGACAGATCCAATTCGGTTGTTCGTCGTCGGAGACGGATGGGGCATACCCTTCGTGACGGCTGCCCCCTTCCCGCTCAAAGTGGCGACCTGGTTGCGGATGACAGGCCTGAAGCACGACATCGTCATCGAAAACAACCCCGGCAAAGGACCCAAGGGCAAGACCCCCTGGATCGAAGACGGCAACGTCCGCATGGGCGACAGCGAGCTCATCATCCGCTACCTCACTCAAAAGTATGAGGTCGACCCGGATGCCCATCTCTCCCCCGGTGAACGCGCCCTCTCCTTAGCATGGCACCGCACTTTCGAGGAGCATTACCACCAGGCCTTCGAGCATCAGCTCTTTCTCGGTCGCGGAGGCGCCGACCGGCTACGCGAGTTCGGTTCCTCGCTGCCGCCTGTCGCACGAACGATCGTTCCGGTCTTGTTCGGCTCGCACCTGAAGAAGCAGCTCCATGCACGGGGCGTCGCCCGCCATGACGAGTCCGAGATCATCGCCATGGGCCGAGCGGACCTGGATGCCGCTTCCACGTTTCTCGGCGACCGCCCCTATTTCCTCGGCGACGCTCCTTCAGGTGTAGACGCCTGCGCCTTCGGATTCCTCGGCGTCAGTATCTATGTCGAAGGAGACAATCCTCTGTTTCGCCACGCCGCGTCGTTGAATAACCTGTCAGCGTACTGCGAGCGCATGCGGGAGCGCTACTTTCCCGAGACAACGCGTGCCGACGCGGCAGCCTAGCGTCATCTCGGGCCGCCTGGACCAGCGTTTCCAAAGTTCGTGTTGCATAGCTCGAGGTCATTCTGTTCGCTGGCCAGGCGCGCCGACGCAGGCATATTGGGCAATATGTCGAGGAGCGCGGGGGCGCCTAGCCAACGCCGCCAGCGGGCAGAAGGGGCCGAGATATGTGCGCGAGCTTTGGAAACGCTGGTCTAGATCCACTCTCTTGGTTTCAAAAACTCGTCAGCGAAGCGGGCCTCGGGAGAGCCGGCCTCCGGCTCCCAGCCGTACTCCCAGCGCGCCAGCGGGGGTAGGGACATGAGAATCGACTCAGTGCGCCCACCGGATTGAAGCCCGAAACGGGTACCGCGGTCATGGAGGAGGTTGAACTCGACGTAACGGCCTCTCCGATAGAGCTGGAACTGACGCTCCCTTTCCCCGAAGGGCGCCTCACGGCGACGTGCAACGATCGGCAGGTAGGCAGGGCCGATGTGATCGCCAACGCTGCGATTGAAGGCGAAGCAGCGCTCGAAGCCCCACTCGTTGAGATCGTCGTAGAAGAGACCGCCAACGCCTCGGGTCTCCTCTCGATGAGGGAGATAGAAGTATTCGTCGCACCACTTCTTGAAGCGGGCGTAGGTACCTAACGCAAAGCCCTCGCAGGCACTGCGAACAGTCCGGTGCCAATGGATCGCGTCCTCGTCGAAGCCGTAGTAGGGCGTCAGATCCATGCCACCCCCGAACCACCACACCGGCTCCTTTTCTGGAGCCTCGGCCACGAACACTCGGAGGTTGGCATGCATCGTTGGAACGAAGGGGTTCAAGGGGTGCAACACGAGGGATACTCCTGCCGCCCGAAACGATCTGCCGGCTAGCTCCGGGCGCTGAGCGCTCGCCGCGGCAGGCAGCTCATCACCGGTAATGTGCGAGAAGTTCACGCCGGCCTGTTCAAACAGCTTGCCGTCGCGTAGGACCCGTGTTCTCCCACCTCCGCCGCCGGGACGCTCCCAGAGCTCTTCCACAAAATGAGCCGAGCCATCGGCGTCCTCGAAAGCAGTGCACAACCGCTCCTGCAGGTCGCGGTAGTACTCGTCGACGACATCGATATCTACAGCCTCTACCATCACCCCTCCCGGCGCGGCAGTCTACTCGAATGTCGCTCGAGTCGCCCCACGCGAATACACCCGGCAGCCAGTCTGCTTGACCACGAAGAAAACCTCGCGCCCCACTTCGAGATCCAGCTCTTTACGGGCCTGCGGAGTCACCTCGGCGACCAGCTCCGGCCCCTCCGCTGCGACCGCCGCCAGCACCATTTCCAGCCCTTCGACCGACCGTACCGATCGAATTCGGCAGCGCAGGTAGTTCTGCGCTGATAGACCCCTGGGGCGCTCAACGGCCACCAGGATCTGCTGCGCGGGAACTCCCACCAGAACGCTCTCTCCTACTCCTTCCACAAAAGAAGGCACCTTCAACCGCACGCCGGCGCAGAGCTCAACTTCCCCCGCGCCCCCCTCGGCCGCACAGGCTGTACCTACGAGAAGATTCTCGAAACCTTCGTCGCGAACCAGAGGATGAACCCCCGGGTCGGTAAGGACATCGGCCACGGCCCCCTGCGCCACCACCGCCCCTCGCCGCAACACCACTACCTCCTCACATAGCGCTTGAACCTCGAGTGGGTCGTGCGACACATGGAGAAAAGGAAGGTCGAGCTCGTCGCGCAGGCGGCGCAGAAAGGGCAGGATTCGCCGTCGCAGCGGAAGATCGAGAGACGCCAGGGGCTCATCGAGCACGAGCAGTCGGGGCGCGCTGCATACCGCCCTGGCAAGAGCCACCCGCTGCCGTTCACCCCCCGACAGCCCTCCGACACTGCGCTCTAGCAGACCCTCGATCTCGAGCAGCTGAGTGATCCGTCGCAGAAGATCACTGTCCGCCTCGGGGGCTCGCCCTCTCCGAGCCGAGCCGGACAACAGGTTGGCCCGCACATCGAGATGCGGGAAGAGCAATCCGTCCTGAGGCACGTAACCCACCCGGCGCTCCTCCGGCGGCACGAAAAGCCCAGCGTCGGTGTCGAGCCAGATCTCGCCCTCGTAGACGACTCGGCCTTTCGCATCTCGGCGCAGACCGGCGATGACCTCGAGCAGACTCGTCTTCCCCGCGCCCGAGGCACCGAATATGCTGGTGAGCCGCCGATCGGCGCTAAACGAAACCTGAAGAGGAAAGGGGGCGAGCTCGAGGCGAATGTCGACCTGCAACATCGACCACTCTCAGCGCAGACCGGAGCGCCGTACGCTCGGCACGCCGGCCAGCCTCTCCGAAGCAAATATCGCAACAAAACCGACAAGCACCGCTGCGATCAGGAGCAGTGTCGCCTCCCGATCGCGGCCACCTTGCTGTGCCGAGAAGATCGCGCCGGCCAGGGTACGCGTACGCCCCTGAATATTGCCGGCAACCATCACTGTGGCCCCGAACTCCCCCACCGCCCGCGTAAAGCCGAGAATCGCCGCTGCAAGAAGCCCGCGCCGCGCCATCGGCAAGGTAAAGCGAAAAAAGGCCGATACACCGCTGTGCCCCAGAGTACGGGCCATCTGCTCGAGGCGCGGATCGATCGCCTCGAAGGTGACGCGAGCGGTGCGCACGACCAGAGGAAGAGCCATTACCGAGCTTGCGAGAACCGCCCCCTTCCAGGTCAGGAGCAACCCTAGGTCCACTCCCAGCGTCGAGCGACCGAGGGGTCCCTCGCTGCCCAGCAGCCGCAACAGCAGAAGGCCCACCGCAGTAGGGGGTAAGACCAGAGGGAGACTGGTCAGGGCCACCAGTACCGACCTTCCGTAGAAAGACCGTCGGGCCATGGCGTACGCGAGACCCGCACCGAGCGGCAACACCAGCAGAATTGAGACCGAGGCAACGAGGAGGGTCAGACGGAGGGCGGAAAGGGCATCCGGCACCACCGCAGGATTCTGTCACGTGAGAGTCTGTCGAGACAGAGTCTTCGTTACAGGGGCTCGAAGCCCCAGGATCGAAAGATCTCGGTAGCCACCGGCCCGACCAGGAACGAGAGAAAGACCTCCGCGGGCCCTGAGTTGCTCTGCCCACCCTGAACCAGCGCCGCCGGATAGCGGATTGGCGCGCCACGCGAACGGGGAAACTCGAAAACCAGCCTGACCTTCGACTGCCGATGCACATCCGTCCTATAAACGATTCCGACCGCACGCGGCTCTTGCTCCACCAGGCCGAGAGCCGCGCGTACGTCGACCGCCGGGACCACAAACTCCTCGATCTTGCTCCAGAGATCCCCATCCCCGACTCGGACACTTTCCAGAACCGCCCTGGCGTAGCGCCCCACCGGTACGGCATCGGGGTCGCCCATTGAGAGATGATGAAAGTCCCCGCCTGCAAGGTCCTCGAGGCGCTCCATCGAGAATCTACTGTCGGGGTGGGCAACAACCACTAAGCGATTGCCGCATAGATCCAGTCGCGTCCCCGGCACCAGCCGGTTCTCTTCGTCGACGAAGTCCATCCAAAATTCGTCGGCCGAGATGAAGAGGTCGGCCCGGCCGCCGGCCCGGAGTTGCTGCGCGAGGGCGTTGGAGGCCGCAAAGTTGAAAGTGATCGGCAGTCCGCCCGACTCACCAAAGGCCTCGGCAACCTCCACCAGCGCCCCCTCGAGGCTCGCCGCGGCAAACACCACCAGCTCCTCTTCCTGCTCACCAGCTCCACCACATCCGAAGGAAACCAAGAGCAGGGCTACGAGTGCCGCTCTTTCGCCACGCAGCCGCGAGCGACCGGCTGCCCGCAACCGCCTCCTTTCGCCTGGCAAGCGAAGCGGAGATGCCATCCGGGCCGTCCGCGCCTCGCACCACATCGGCACCACTCTATCGAACGCAGCCGAGGCGAGATAACTCCGGTGCCCATCTCCTATACTTCGATCTCGTCTCCAGATCGGACCCAGGCTTGGCACCAACGACAGACATCGAGAAGGGAGCCGGGAAGCTGCTGTTGCAGTTTTCCGATCGCGAGGAGATCGACGCATTCTTCCTCAAAGCCAGCGAGGACCAGGCCTTTTTTCTCGACCTCGACGAAGAACCCGACCAGTTCCAAAGCTTTCGTTGTACCGCAATCGGGCCCGGCGGGTTCCACTTCGGCTTCGATGCCGAGGTCATCCAAATCTTTCCCAGCCCCAACGGAGCCGGGGCGACGTTCGAGCTTCGTAAATGGAGCGAAGGAAACCTCAAAGAAATCGAGCGCCGCCTGGGCACCGGCAGCGACGAGGAAGAGGAAGACAAGAGACATCCATCGGACGTCTCGCCGATTCATCGGCTGCGCAAGATGAATCCCAACCAGCGCTTCCGACTGGCGATGAAAGCTAGCCGAGTCGAGCGGGGCATCCTGGTGCGGGACACCAATCCAGAGGTGCTCGCCGGCCTTCTTTCCCACCCACGGATCGAAGAGAAGGAGATCCACGAGATCCTCACGTCACCGTACGCCTCGGGAGCTATCTTCAAACGCGTGGCAGACAACCGTAAGTGGATGCACAACGCCGACATTCGCTTGGCGGTGGTGAAGAGCCCGAAGACTCCCATGCCGCTCGCGATCAAGCACCTGGCAACCCTACGCACCAGCGAGCTCAGGGTTCTTGCCAAGATGGGCAACGCTCGCGAGGCGTTGCGAAAAGAGGCGTTGAAGATCTATCTGAAGCGCACCGGCGGTATGGGCCGGGGCATGTGACCTTGGCGCCTCACGAGCGAGCTCAGTCGCCCTTGAGAGCCGGCAGGAGAGGCGCCGCGAGCGCCTGACGGACCGCGGCGCTCGACGCCAGGAGGCCCAAGGCCACGATCACCAGCAGGGTGAGCAGAAGCGAGCCCCAAGGCACGAGCGCATTACCGGCCACAAGATGGGGAGACACGGCAAGAAGCGCCGCGAGTGAGCCAATCAACACCCCGAAGACCAGCAGCACCGCGTTCTCCGCAACAACCAGCCATGCCAAGCCGCGACGATGAAAGCCGAGGGCGCGCAAGGTAGCGAGCTCGCCACGGCGCTCGAGCACGTTTCTCAGCAGAACGGCCGCCAAGCCGACGGTGCCGAGAAGAAGTCCGAGCCCCCCCAGGGTCTGAAACGTCGCCAGATAGGTATTGAAGACGGCCTGATACCGCTGCAGCTTCTCCGCCGTCGGAGTGACATCGAAGCCGTAGGCGCTCAAGGATCCTTCGAGGAGACCGGCAAGCTCGTCCTCCCTCCCCGCAGGAGGATCCATCAAGAAATAGGAGTGCCCGGTGCGACTCGGAAAGTGTCGCTTGAAGTTCTCCTCGGAGATCAGCATCTCGCTCTGAAAAAGGCTCTTCTCGAGGAGGCCGACGAGACGGATGCGGACCGGCTCTCCCCGATCATTCTCGACGATCAACTCCTCGCCCAAGCCGAGCTTCAAGATCCAGGTCATCGACTCGAAGTCTCCGAAGGCCGGAACGACGTCGGCGCTCTCCGCTGTCAGCAGCGACCACGGATCTTCGCTTTCCTCGATCAACTGCTGGAAACGAAACCCACCTCGGTCGATCTGCTCTTCGGGAACACCAAGGATCCGGGGACTCTCCGGCTGATAGAGGTTGAGACAACTCACATCATCGCCCGGGAGTAGACGGAAGGCCGTAACGGCGGTGCTCGCCAGAAGATCTCGGGTTGCCGCCGACAAACCGAGCTCGAAGCCGGCATCCGCAGCCATGAGATCCTGGTGCAGCGGAATGGCCGCTTCCGCCACCAGTGTGTACCCCCCGGCAGCGGAGCTCAGCTCCCCCACCTCCTCGCCGTAGCGAAATCCGTTGGCCGCCACCGCAACGATGACAAAGGCGGCCGAGCTCACCAACGCCGCCGAGAGCAAGCTGCGCCCTGGGCTCGCGGCCGCGTTCCGTGCAGCCATCGACAGATAGGCTTGGTGATCGGGGCGCAAGGTCCGGCGAGGCCTGGCCAGCTGCAACGAGAACACCGCCAGCCCGGCGACTAGGAGGCAGCTGCCGGCGCCAAAAAAGAGCGCAGGGGACGAGCCCTCGCCGAAAGCCACGCCGGTCGCCACCAAGCCCACGCCAGCGACCGTGGCTACGACAAACACCCAGCGCGCTCTACTGCCCGACTCTCTTACCCCGCGAGGGGCGCGCGTCACTCCTCGGAGCAGTCCGATCAGGCTGAGCTTGGCCAACCGCCGCAGCGACAACGAGATCGACAGGAGAATCACTAGAAAAGCGATCACCCCTCCGACCATCAAGCTCAGACTCTCGACATGGAGAGACAGATAGGGAGTGCCCACCGCTGCCCGCCACAAGCTTCGCAGAGCCGCCATCATCGCGGCCCCATAGAAGACAGCACCGACACTCCCGGCCAGAACTCCCACCAATGCCAAGGTGGCACCCTCGGCGAGAAACCTTCTGCGTACCGACTTGAGGGCAAAGCCCATTGCCAGCAGTAAACCGATCTCTTGTGCTCTTCGCTCGACACCGAGAGTAAAGAAGAGGGAGACCAAGAGCGCCGCCGACACGATCAGGAACATGCTGAAGCCAAGAAACAATCCGCGGAAGTCGGTCGCGCCCGAAGCGGCCGCGAGGCCCCGCTCTCTCACGCCCTCGAAACGGAGACCCAAACGACTCGGCTCGACTCCACTTGGAAGGCCCCTGCGCACACTCTCAGCCAGGGCGGACACTCCCTCTGAGCCAAGTGCCGCCTGCTCAGAAGCGGGTGAAAGCCGAATCCCGGTGAAGCGCCCGAAACGTGTAGACCAGAGCTCCGCACCTGTCGCTTCGGCGAAAAAGACCTTCGGTGTAGCTCCGTAGAGGTCCCAATACTCCTCGTCGCGGGTGCGAATCTTTTCGAGGTCCACAGGAAAGGGCGGCGCCCAATCGGCCATATTGTCGGCGTCGTGAATCCCCGGAAAATCAGGTGTCAGGCGACGGTCCGCCCACAACCCCGCCAGTGCGACGACTCCGCGTACGCGAAAGCTCCGGCTCCGCGTAATCAGCTCTTCCTTCGCACCTACCTCGAAGTAGGTCATTGCCAATTCGTCGCCTGCGCCCGCCTGAAGATCCTCTGCCAGCCACTCGTTGATGAGTACTTCGTATGCCGCCAACGCCGGCGCCGCTCCACCGTCGATCAGGGAAAGAGGGCCAAAGGGCGCAGCGACCGCGGTGTCAAAGGCAGTGATCGCCGAGTAGGGAACCGTTGTGCCGCCGACCTGGAGCTCGTTGGCGATATAGGTGGAGATGCGAAGCGAGGGCGCTCCGATGCGAGCGGCAAACGCTATGACCTCTTCCGCGAGAGGCGGTGAGAAAATATGGTCCCGGCTCTCCAATCCGACGAAACCGGCACCTTCGCTCAGCTCGAGGCCGAGATCCTCGAGTGCGAGAACCTTCTGCAACCCTGCTTCCAGATCTACAGGGTCTGCAGGATCGCTCTGTCCACTCGACAACTGCAGAAGGAGCGCGTTCACTCGACCCGGCTGATCCAAGGCCGCCTGCAGGACCTCGAGATCGACGAATGCCACCAGAGGGAGGCTCTGGTCGGGCTGAAGGCTGAAGCGCCCCAGCCCGGTGTCGGGCAAGACTCCTGACAAGGTCAATCGCAGCTCGCGCACGACATCGCCGGTCTCGCCCGAGCCCAGAAGTGTCTCGCGGGGGGCTTGGCCCGGGCGCGCCAGAGACAGCAAAAGCGAATCTCCGATCTCGGCACCGAGCTCACGCTGCAGCGCCTGATTCACAACCACTTTCGGCGCACCGGATGGGCTCGCTGCCAGATCGAGAGGCGCTCCGGGATAAAGGGCGACAAAATCGCTGTCGACGCCTTGAATACCCACGCCGGAAGCGCGTGCGCCGCTGACTGCGTGGCGAGCGCCGCCCGCAAGAATGATCGCCGCGCTCGCCCGCTCGACCGCATCGCCGAGCTCGGCCTCCAACAGTGGAGCGAGCTCGGCGCGGACGAAGATCGGGCTCTGCAAGGCGTAGTCGATGAGGCCGAGTCTCTCGACAGTGAGATCGTGCAGGCTTCCCCTCACCGAGTCGCCAACGATCAGGGCTCCGGTCAGAACCGCGGTCGCGACCGCGCAGGAAAGGATGACCGCAAGATTCTGCCGCCAGTAGTAGCTCAGGCCTCGGAGCACAGCCCCTCCCGCAGCTCGCAGCGGCGAGGAAAGCGATCGGCAAGCTCTAGGCTGTGAGTTACGGCAATGAGAATATTTTGGAAGCGCTCATGAAGCTCGAAGAGCAGAGCGGCAACCGAGCGTGCCGTCGTCTGATCGAGATTGCCGGTCGGTTCATCGCAGAGGAGAAGGACCGGAGACAGGACCAGCGCCCGGGCGACCGCAACTCGCTGCGCCTCACCACCCGAGAGCTCTGCCGGGCGATGATCCAGCCGTCCCTCGAGTCCCACTCGTTGGAGCAGATCTCGGGCGCGGTCCTCGGCCCCAGCGCCTCCGGCGCCCGGAACCAAGGACGGTAGCAAGACATTCTCTAGCACCGTGTACTGCGGGAGAAGATGATGATCTTGAAAAATGAAGCCCACATTGCGATTGCGAAAGGCCGCCAGCTCCGGCTCGGGTAGCTCGTGAGGGCACTCCCCTCCCAGCTCGATGCGGCCCGAGGAAGGGCGATCCAAAGTCCCGATCAGATGGAGAAGCGTACTCTTCCCCGAGCCGGAAGGCCCGGTCACAGCCATCGACTCGCCCTGGCTCATCTCCAGGGAGATCCCTTTGAGCACCTCCAGGCTGTTCTTGCCCGAGTCGAAGCGCTTACGTACGTCGACGAGCGTCAGAGCTCTCGAATCGGGGGTCGCCATTTCGCTCTCTCCTCGGCCGGCGCCTCGGTGATCCGGGCGGCCAGCTGTTCGGGAATGTCGGTAGACTCGAGACTTCCATCGCTGCTCAAGATACAACAAACCGAAGAGCTCTGGCCGCGGGCCACCTGCCGGCCGCGATGCTGGAACTCGCAGCCGTAGGTCAGAGACCTTCGACCCTTGCGAAGCACCAGGAGACGGATATCGAGCTCATCCTCGAAGTGAACCGGGGCGACGAACTCACAGCCCACCGCGAGCCGTGGCCAGCCCAATCGCTGCCCATCCTCCCTTAGGGCAACACTCGACCCCCGGTCGGCGAGAAAGCGATGCTCGGCAGTCTCCATGAAGATGAAGAAGCGCGAGAAGTGGATGAGCCCTTCCATATCCGTATCGGAGAACTCGATGGCTCTGCTGGTCCGGTACTCGAAAACTGGCTTCATGATGTGGAGAGGCTCGCCCCTCTCTGTCCTCCGTCGGAAAGTAGCTCTTGGTAGATCGTTTCGGTTCGCGCTGCCAGGGCGTCGGCGGTGAACTTTTCTCGAACGGTATCCTGCCCACGGCGACCCAGAACCTCGCGCCTTTCCGGGTCCAAGAGGAGAGTCTCCAGCCCGTCAGCTAGCGCCTCGTGAGAGCCAGGCTCGACCAGCAAGCCGCCTCCGAGATCTTCGATCAATTCAGGGAAGGCGCCGTGAGCCGGCAGCACCACCGGCACCGCATTGGCGAGGGCTTCCAACACGAACAGACCCTTTGGCTCCTCGTAGACCGTGGGGACCGAGAGGACGTCGAGGCCGCCGAGAAAGGCGATCTTCTCCGAGCGGCTCACCTCCCCAAGGTACTCGAAGCGATTCTCCAGCCCCCACTCGCTGACTCGTCTCAATTGCTCCTTCAAGTACTTGCGATCCCGCCCCCCGAGATACCCCGCAACGCGCAGCCGGAGGTCCGCCTCCGGAGCTCTCTCGCACAGAATCCGAAAGGCCGAGAGAAGGTCGTGAAGCCCCTTCTCGGGACAGATACGGGCGAGGAACCCAACCACGAGAGGAGCTCCCGATGGCCGTGGCCGAAGCGGCCGATTGTCACTGCCGTGGCCATCGAGATTGATGCCGATCCGAGCTACCGAAATCTGCTCGAGAGGAACGTCCAGATACTCGGCCATATGCCTGGCATAGTAGTCGCTCGTCGACACCAGCCGATCCACCTCGCGCGCTCGCTGCTGGAGAATTTGATGAGCCCGCTCCCTATACTCCGGTTGGAGATCTTGTAGAAAGATGTCCTCACCCTGGAGGCTGCACACCACCGGCACTCCCAAGCGGCTCTTCAAACGAGGTGCCATACCCAGCAGCATCGAGTTGGTGAGATGGACGATCTCGGGCTGAAATTCCGTCGCCAGCCAATCCTCGAGCTCCTGCAGATCACGAGCCTGGCGGCCCTCTTCGCCTTTCAGCATCGAAACGGTCAGCTCGCCGAGAGACTTGGCGTTAACGGCGCTCGAAGAGGCGGCGATACGACGAAGCAAAGAGGGACGAGCCAGCCACCCGTGGGCCGCCTGCGGCAGATAGCGAAACCAGGGGACCTTCTGCTCCAGATAGATGCTGATGGCGCCATAGAACACCTTGGTGCTTGCGACACTCTCCTCGTCGGTGCGCAGCGGGGTGTAGATCGGCATCAGCAGCGCGTCGTGCCCCCTCTTCTGCAGGGCGCCGGCCAGCGCGTTGTCCTGTATGCAGCTGCCGCAGACCATACTGCCGGCGCCGGCGGTGATATAGGCGATCTTCACGGTCCGACACACTTGGGGGCTTGCACTGGGCGGCCTGCAAAAGCGGCGAAGGAGTACATCACGAGACCGAAGATACTACGCCGCCTGAAGGTTCGGCACGCGCTCCCCGTCGTCGACTACCCTGGCAAGAGATCGAAGCCCTGCCGCGCGAAGTCTTCGTCCAGGGCCAGGGCCTCGCGGAGCCCATTGCGCCGCATCAGCTCGAAGCTGGTGCAGTCGACAAACGAGAGCCGGCGGCGAGCGGCTACGAAGAGAGCCGCGACGGCGGCCGAGTGCAGCTCCTCGTCGATCCAGAGGGGCGTCATCAATGGGACGAGAACATTAGCAAGACCGCGCAGAGCGTCCAGGCCGAGTCGTCGCTGCACCAGGGCGAAAGTCTCCACCAGCACGTAGTTGGAAGTGAACATCACTCTCTCCTCGGCGATCGCGAGATCCCAGGCCATGACGACCTCGGAGTGTCTGGGTTGGTCGGCGTCGAGGAAGGCGAGCACGGCCGATGTATCGACGAAGAGGCTCACGAGTCGAAAGCCTGATCCAGAAAGCGATCGTGCTCTTCCGCGAGGGCGCCTTCTCCCGATCGGAAGGCACCGGCCAACTCTCGAGCTCGACGCGTCAGTTCGCCTCGATCAAAGGTTCGCTGTCGCGCCAAGTACTCGGTCACGCTCTCGCGGACCACGTCGGCCATCGAACGATCCACTTGGCGAGCATGCTCTTTGAGTGCCCGCGCCTGTTCTTCGGTCAGCTGGATCTGGGTTCGAATCATGCAGTCATGATAACAGTTTCAGGTGCATGATATCACTCAATTTCCGTCGAATGAGCGCGATCGGCCCGCCCGACGCCCCACCACCACATTCGGCTGGCACCTCTACGGCTACGGCCGGCTACGGCCGGCCTGCCGGCCGGCAGGCGCCGGCCTTCTAATGTGTGGCACCTTCATTGGGGGCTGGCCGACAGGAAGTGAGTGGCAGTAAGATCGACATGCCTCGTATTCAGGGAGGTCTGACATCGTGATTACGCTTTACACCTTCGGTTCCAACTTCGGCCTGCCCGATCCCAGTCCCTTCTGCATGAAGGCGCTGGCACTCTTGAATATGTCGGGCCTCGACTACGAGACCGCACCCTGTGATCCGCGCAAGGCCCCCAAGGGGAAGGGTCCCTGGATGGACGACAATGGCACCGTCGTCCCCGACTCGACATTCATTCGCTGGCACCTCGAAGAGCATCACGGTGTCGACTTCGACGGTGCTCTGAGCGAAGAGCAGAAGAGCATGGCTTGGGCCCTCGAGAAGATGTGCGAAGACCATCTCTACTGGGCGATGGTGTATGAACGCTGGATCCTCGACGAGAACTTCGACAAGGGGCCGCGCTCGTTCTTCGACATCGTTCCGGCACCGTTCCGCCCCTTGGTGGTGGCGAAAATCCGCCGCGACATCAGACGCGACTTACACGGACAAGGTCTAGGGCGACATACCCACAACGAGATTCAGCGCCTCGCCATACGTGACCTCGACGTGCTCTCGAACTTCCTCGGTGACAAGCCCTATCTGATGGGCGACTCGCCGTGCGGCGCGGATGCTGCCATCCACGGCGTCGTCAGCAGCATGCTTTGCGAGCTGTTCCAGACGCCGGTGCAGGCGGCCGCGGCGGCGCGGCCCAACCTGGTGGCGTTTCGAGATCGAGGGCTGGTCAAGTGGTTCCCGGGCTTCCCAGCCTAGAGGGCTGGAGTCGCGGACTGAGCTCGCTCCGTCCTACCAGGGATCGATATACGGGTACTTCTTCCCGGTCCGCGGCGGTGGTGGCGGCACGCGACGTAGGCTCTGGGCGATCCAGTCGCGTGTGTCCGCGGGGTCGATCACGTCGTCGATGCCGCCGCCTACGCTGGCGTTCACCGCCTTGGCGTTCTCGTAGGCTATTGCTACTCGGCGATCGAACTCCTGCGCTCGCTCTTCGGGGTCCTCGATCGCGGCGAGCTCGTTGCGGTAGCCGAGCTTCACCGACCCCTCGAGGTTCATGCCGGCAAACTCGGCCGTCGGCCATGCCACGGTCATGAAACCGACCAGCGCACTCGCGCCACACATTGCTTGGACCCCGAGCCCGTACGACTTGCGCACGACTACGCCAAAGAGCGGTGTCGTCATGTTCGCGCCGACGTTGAACATCCGCACGCAGTGACGCACCAGCGCGGTGCGCTCGACGTCGGGCCCCACCATCATCCCTGGGCAGTCCATCAGGCTGAGTACCGGGATGTCGAAGGCGTCGCAGAGCTGGACGAAGCGTGCGCCCTTATCGGCGCCGTCGGAGTCGATGGCGCCGGCGAGGTGATGGGGGTTGTTGGCGATCACGCCCATTGGCTTACCCTCGACCCGGATGAAGGCTGTGATGACGCCGACACCGAACTTCTCGCGGATCTCGAGCACCGAGTCCTTATCGGCAAGGGTGTGGACGATCTCGCGCATGTCGTAGAGACGCAGCCGATTCTCCGGCACAGTGTGTCGCAGCCGCCGCTGGTCGTGCGCCTCCCAGTTCGAGATGGGGCCCTGGAAGTAGGAGAGGTACTTTTTGGCGACTTCGACTGCCTCCTCCTCGTCCTTCACCGCGATGTCCACCACCCCGTTCGGGACCTGGAAGGACATCGGCCCGACCTCCTCTGGCGTGTAGATGCCGAGCCCACCTCCCTCGATCATCGCCGGGCCGCCCATCGCGATGGTGGTTGCCTCGGTGGCGATGATGACGTCACAGCAGGCCACCATCGCCGTGTTGCCGGCGAAGGTGCGGCCATTGACGACAGCGATCATCGGCACCAGCCCGCTGAGCTGGGAGAGGGTAGTGAATGTATGAGTGTCGAAGGCCACTCGCGGCCCGGTGTAGTCGTCTCCGGGACGGCCGCCGCCGCCCTCACCGAAGAGGACGAGCGGGAGGCGGAAGCGCTTAGCGAGCTCGTACATGCGGTCCTGCTTGTAGTGGTTGCGCCCGCCCTGGGTGCCGGCCAGTACCGTGTAGTCGTAGTGCACCAAGATAGCCCGTGAGCGATCGTCCTCGAAGAGGTCACCGTTGATCGAGCAGGTGCCGGCGATGAGACCGTCGGTGGGCGTGTCGCGACGGAGTGTCTCCATGTCGTGGCGTTGGTGTTGGCGGGCCACGACCAGAGGCCAGTACTCTTTGAACGAGCCCTCGTCGACCAGCTCGGCGATGTTCTCGCGCGGCATGCGGAAGCCGCGGGCACGGCGCTTCGCGACCGCCTCGTCGCGGTTCTCGTCGTAGATGTACGCGCGGCGCTCGTTGAGCTCCTGGAGGTCGCCACGGATGTGGTCGGGGTCGACCTCCTCGGCAGCCTCGAGCTCGCCAACGTCGACCTCCGCCTCCTCGATGAACACGATCGGGTAGCCCTCGCGAACCACGTCACCCACCGCCATCGTCACCATCCGGACGATGCCGTCGCGGTCGGCGGCGATGACATGCTCCATCTTCATCGCTTCGAGAACCGCGACCTGCTGGCCCTGGCGGACCTGGTCGTCCGCGGCGACGGCGAGCGAGACCAGGGTGCCCTGAATCGGGGCCACCAGTCCGACCGAGCCCTCGGGGCCGAGTTGCAACCCATCTTCACCGCCCTCCTCGTCCTCCTCTTCCTGCCGCGATTTGACCTCGGCGTCGTGCGTGAAGAGCGCCAGCGGGTCGCGCGTGTCGACCCTGGCACCGGCGAAACCGGTTGCGCGAGCGGACCCGCTGCGGCGGGCGTCACCGTACGCAATCGGCGCCATCTCGATGTGCCGACGCGGCCTCTCGCTCACCGCGGCGAGGCGGGCAAGGTTGTCTTCGACCCAGCGCGTGTGCACCTGGCCGGCGAGGAAGTCCTCGTGGGCGAGGATGTTGTGCAGGAAAGGGATGTTGGTCTCAACGCCTTCGAGCCGGAACTCGCTCAGAGCGCGCGAGGTGCGCGTGATCGCGCCGGCGAAGTCCGGCGAGTGCGCGATCACCTTGGCGAGGAGCGAGTCATAGGCGCCGTTGGTTCGGTAGCCGGCGTAGCCAAAGCCATCGGTGCGCACGCCTGGACCGCTCGGCGCCTCGTAGGCGGTGATGGTGCCGCCCGACGGTCGCACTGTGCCGTCCTCGTCGATCACCTCCATGTTCACGCGTGCCTGGATCGCGGTTCCACGCGGCTTCGCGACCCGCGGATCGTCGAGCCCGAGGACCGCGAGCGACTCACCCGCGGCGAGCCGGATCTGGGCCTGGACGAGGTCCACTCCGGTCACCTCCTCGGTCACCGTGTGCTCGACCTGGAGCCTGGCGTTGGTCTCGATGAAGACGAAGGGCTCGGCGCCCTCCCGCCCGGAGACGTCGACGAGGAACTCGAAGGTCCCCAGGTTGCGGTAGCCGGCGCTTTTCGCGAAACGCACGGCGGCCTCGATGATCTGCTCCCGGAGCTCGTTCGCAAGGCCTGGCGCGGGCGCAATCTCGACCACCTTCTGGTAGCGCCGCTGGACGCTGCATTCGCGCTCGCCGAGGTGCGCCACCCCCCCAGCGGTGTCGCCCAGGACCTGCACCTCGATATGGCGCGCCCTGGGCACGAGCTCCTCGACGTAGATCTCCTCGCGCCCGAACGCCGCCCGCGCCTCGGACTGGCAGCGCTCGTAGGCGGACTCGATGTCGCCGGCTCGAGTGACTGCACGGGTGCCGCGCCCGCCGCCGCCGGCGACCGCCTTCAGAATCATCGCCCCGCTCGTTCCGAGCGAGGCGAAGAACTCCTGCGCCTCTTCGAGGGTCACGCCATGGTCGAGCCCCCGCAGCACCGCAACATCGGCCGCGACCGCCGCCCTGCGGGCCTCTGCCTTGTCACCGAAGAGTTGGAGGTTCTCTACGCTCGGGCCGACGAAAGTGATACCGGCCTCCGCACATTGGCGGGCGAAGTCGGCGCGCTCGGCGAGGAAACCGTAACCGGGGTGGATCGCGTCGCAGCCGCTCTCCCGCGCGGCCTCGATCACGGCATCCATATCCAGGTACGCCCGCGCCCCACCGCCCGGGAGCGCGTAGACGTCGTCGGTGACGCGGCAGTGGAGGCTCTCGGCGTCGTCCTCGGAGTGGACCGCGACCGTGCGCATCCCCAAGTCTGCGGCGCCGCGCGCAATGCGGATGGCGATCTCGCCGCGGTTGGCGACGAGCAGACTGCTGAAACTCATGTTCACACCTCGTGGTCCCGAGCCCGGTCGGTCGGGTCAGGCGAGGCGATTCTAGCGATGATTCCGGCTATGTCGAGTAGATCGAGGATGCCGGAGTCGACTGAGCGCGCGGACTAGTCCGCGCCGGAGCTCCCACCGCCCGCCCGCTCCTGGAGCAGCTGAGCGTCCAGTATGTCTTTGGGTCGGCCAGCCGCCAGCTTGTTTCGGACCAGCTGCGCACGCCCGAGGACGAGCAGTGAGATTCCCTCGATCTCCGTCTGGAAAGCAGACTCTTCGGCTTCGTCGAAGTCGACTCCGCTGATCGAAGTCATAATGTCGATTCGTCTCGGCGGCAGCCCGATTTGGTAGACGGTGCCCCGCTTCTCGAAGTCTCGCTGCGAGACGCCGTGGCTCGTGAGCGGAGCGCCGAACTCCTCCAGAGCGCTTATCAGTCTACCCGCGTTCTTCTCCTCAGAAGCAACGAAGATGTCGAGGTCTCCAGTGGCTCTGGGCACGCCGTGAACGGCAAGCGCATGGGCTCCGACGACGAGGAATCGCACGTCGGCCTCCCGCAGAGCCATGAGGAGATCCTTGAAGTCGTCGTGAAGAGCCGGTTCGCTCAATCGGAGACGCCTGAGCGAAGAAGCCTGCCCGGCATGTCTCCTCGCTTGTAGTCGGGGATGTCCCGGCCTGCCAGTCGCCAGGAGAGGAGGGTCAGCGGCCAGATCATCGCTAGGCGCTCTGCAGCTGTCGTCGTTTCGCTCAAGTCCTCCGAAGGCTCCTCCCCCAGCTTGAAGCGCCGAATCGGCCATGCCTGCCGGGCGCGCCGTCGGCGCTCTCGGCCCTCTTTTTCGACATCTGTCCGAGACTCTGTAAAAGCGGCCTTCACGGGCCGATTCTATCAGTGGGTCAGTGGCAGACTGAGGCCTGTTGGTTGGCGACTGTGGTACGTGTCGCTCGAGAGTTGGCGATCTCGAGCCGACTTCGTCATGTGGAACAACCGCTGCTCGCTGCACGCCTCGGCTCAGGTTCTCTCCGACTCCTCCTTTAGGGCTACCAGCTCTGCTCCGCTCTCGAAGTCTCATTTGGGGTTCAAGACAAGATCATCGATAATGAGTCTGAAGGGTCAGCTCGGACTTCGCGAAGCAGATTCACAGATTCATGCGTTCACTTCAACGAAGGGCCTCGGGGTCGCTCTGCAGTGGCGTTCTTGTTCTGAGCCTGCTCCTTGGATGCACCCCGGACGGCGAGCCTGAAGCGACCGTTGAGCCGACGCCTGAGCCGGCACCAACCTGGCAGGAGTTGGCGGGCGACCGCGCTCCCGATCGCCTGAACGTCATTCTGGTCACCATCGACACGCTGCGTAGCGATCGCCTCTCGAGCTATGGCTCGACGCAGGTGGCGACCCCTCATATCGATGGGCTCGCTCGAGAAGGGGTGCGATTCGCGAACGCCGCGACCACCGTGCCCTTCACTCTGCCGGCCCACAGCTCGATCATGACCGGCACCTACCCTCCCTACCACGGGGTGCGGGAGAACGTGGGCTACTACCTCGACGAGGAGATTCCCACCCTTGCCGAGATCCTGTCCGGGGCGGGGTGGGAGACGGCGGGCTTCGTCAGTGCCTTTGTTCTCGACTCGCGCTGGGGCATCGGCCGCGGCTTCGATCGCTACTACGACGACTTCGAGCTCGACCCCAACAAGCCGGGGGTCAATGTCGGTCAGGTGCAGCGCGATGGACGAGAGACCATCGAGCACGCCTTCGAGTGGCTCGACCAGCCGCGCGACGCGCCGTTCTTCCTGTGGATCCACCTCTTCGAGCCCCACGATCCCTACCAGCCCCCCGAGCCCTTCCTCTCCCAATATCCCGACAACCCCTACGACGGCGAGGTGGCCTATACCGACTCTCTCGTCGGCAGCTTGCGCGAAGGCCTCGAGAGTCGTGGTGTTCTGGATCAGTCCCTCTTGGTTCTCACCGGCGACCATGGCGAGGGGCTGGGTCAGCACGACGAGGGCTTCCACGGCTACTTCATCTACGACTCCACCGTCCGCGTGCCGCTGATCCTGCGCGTGCCCTTCGGGGATCTCGCCGGCCGGGTCGTCGAGGACGCGGTCAGCCATGTCGACATCGTGCCTACGGTGCTCGAGGCTGTTGGTCTGGAGGTACCGGCACAGGTCCAGGGAGCCGACCTCCTGCCTTTGATTCTGGGCCGGGATCTTGGGTCGCAGAGGGAGGTCTATACCGAGTCGTACTACGCCCTCTACCACTACAACTGGGCGCCACTCCGCTCCATCCGCACCCAAACGGAGAAGTTCATCGATACGACCAACCCCGAGCTCTACTTCTTGGCCGAAGACGGAGGAGAGACCACCAACGTGGTGCGGCAGAACCGAGACCTGGGGAGGAGCCTGCGCGATCGACTCATCGCCTATGCCCGCGCTCTCGAGCGCTCCGGTGCCGGCCCGAGCCGGAAGCCTGACCTCGATGCCGAGACCCTGGCGCAGCTGCGTGCCCTTGGCTATGTAGCAGGTCGCGCAAGCAACACGGTGGACACGAACGACGGCGTGGCGCGGACCGACCCGAAAGAGAGGATCGCGGTCCACCGGTCGCTGATGGAGGCTCAGAGCCACATCGGGCAGGGCAACGAGGAGAAGGCCGAGGAGCGCCTGCGCGCGGCCCTCGCCCTCGACGACGAGATAGTCGATGCCAACCAGATGCTAGGCGGCATCATCTCGCGGCGGGGCGACCTCACCTGGGGGCGGGGCGATCGCGACTTGGCGGTAGAGCTCTACGAGCAGGCGCTCGAGCTCTACCAGCAAGCGCTCGCCCAGAGTCCGGAGCATCACTCCTCGCTTTACGGGCTGGCGAACAGCTACTGGCAGCTCGGCTTCCTCGACGAAGCTTTGGTGGGCTTCCACCGCCTGGTCGAGCTCGCTCCCCATGAGTCTGGCGCGGCCATCGCCATGAGCGACATCTACGCCAGTCTCGACCGGCTTCCGGACGCACTTGCGGTCGTGGAGGCAGCGGCGGCGCAGGAAGTCGCCCCGGCGTGGATTCACAACCAGTACGGCGAGCTCTTGGCGCTGCTAGGTCGGGGTGACGAATCGCCGGCTCAGTTCCGCAAAGCGATCGCCAAGAACCCCGAGATCGGTCGACCCTACTTCAACCTCGCGGTGGCATCCGAGGAGGAAGGTCGCTTCGAGGAGGCGGCCGCCTCCTACCGCGACGCGATCGAGCGCTCGCCCTACGACTTTCGCGCCCAGTTCAACCTCGGCCGCCTCTACGGCAACCTCGGCCGGGTAGAGGAGCAACGGGCGATGTGGGAAGTGGCGCTGCAATCCAACCCGCGCTTCATCATGGGCTACTACCAGCTCGCGAAGCTCGTCATGGACCAGGGAAGTGACCTCGACCAGGCGGAGAAGTTCGCGCGCGAGGGTCTCGATCTCGACCTCGAGGGAACCGCGGGCCCGCTCGGTTACTTCGTCCTCGCCGACATCCTCAACCGCAAGGGGCGCGTGCGCGAGGCGAGGGAAGCGGTCGCCAGCGGTCGTCGCCTGCAGGCCCGGGGCGCGTCGGCCCCGTGACCAATCCGTAAGGGGCTTTAGGCCCGGTCTTCTTCGGCGTGGCAGTCGACGCAGACGCGGGTAGGTCCGGCCTCCTCCCCCGCGAGCTGCTTGTCCTCGTGGCAGCTCCGGCACAGGTGGTGGAAGTCCTCCTCGAAGAGCAGGAAGAGCTTCTGGTCGGTGACGTGGCAGTACATGCAAGGACTGCCGCCGCTGTCGTCGATGTAGTTGTGGTGACAGAGAATGCAATTCTCGGCGACGTGATCCTGGTGAGCGAACGTCATCGGCAGGACGGGATCCGGGCTCTCCCATCGATGCGCGCGTTCCGGCTTCTCCCCGGGCAGCGGCGTGCCATACAGAAGGACGAACAGCGCCGCCAGCGCCAGCAGGAGAGCGTAAGTCTTCACAAAGGCACGTTTCGGATTCCAACGAACGCAATCGCAGTCCGTCCGCCGAGGCCGAGATAAAGACGAGCCGTTCGTGCGGAGACGATCTCCGCGAGGTCCGCCGTATCGGCCGCCGTTCGAGCTCCGCGTTAGTTGCGCCCGGGCGCGTCTCGTGCGATCCCGGTGCTGTCGAAGTCCATCCAGGTCACGCGCCACTCTCCGTCGCGCTGGTCGGCGAGCATCTCGAGTCCGAAGATGATGTCCGCACTCGTGATCCATCGCACACCGGTGATGTTGGCGGTGGGGCCCTCCCACTCGAGCTTCATCGCCGTGGTGTCGACCTGGGTGCCGGTAGTCGACCCTAGATATTGGCGGAAGATGTCCTTCGAGCCGCCGCTGTAGGATCGGAAATCCTCCGCCAGGTAGGTGAACATCCGGTCCATCTCCCCGGCCGCCATCGCCTCCAACATCTGGCGGATCATCGCGTCGACGGCCTTCGTATCCTGGCCGCCGCCGGCCCATTCGCGCCGTTGCGCCCGCTCGGCGGTGCGCGTGGCGGGGAGGTCGGTCGCTTTGGTGTAGCGCGCCGGCAACGCGAAGCCCGTCAGGTGCTCCTCGTCCTTCACGTAGAGACGCTGTCCGGCGAGCGCCAGGTGCGCCCAGGTCGCAGACGTAGCCACTTCCCAGGAGGCCAGCTCGTGGTAGCCCTCGGGGTCAGCGGCGATGACCTTGAGATCGGCCGTATCGGTGAGCGCCAGCAGACGATCGCCGACGGCGATGGTGCTGGCGTACGCCGCCCACCGCCCGGGGCTCTGCCACAGCACCTCGCCGGTCTTGGGATCGAGACAGACGAAGGTGCCGGCCCTCTTGTTGGAGCGGAAGTAGAGATGGTCGCCCACCCGCACCGGCGAGTCCATGTAGAGCTCGGCCCGTGTCGTCTTCCACACCTCGCTCACCTTCCAAGCCCCATCGCCTCCCTTCGGCGGCTCGATCCGGAGCGCTGCCGTCCCCTCCTGGTAGCCGGAGAGAATCAGCATGCCCTCGTAGAAGATGGTGGTGGGGCTGTTCTGGTCGAAGGCGGTCTCGAACTCGGTCGACCACAGGAGCTCACCGTCGCTCGCCCGCACGGCGAAGAAGGACTGGTCGCCCATAGTGACGATCTGGCGCACTCCTCCGATGGTGAACGCCATCGGCGACGCGTAGGCGGGCGCGATGCCGTCCGCCCGCCAGACCTCTTTTCCGCTCGCCCGGTCGTACGCCACCAGCGCTCCCTCGGTGCGGCGCTCCTCTCCCTGCGCCCGGTTGGTGTTGCCGATCGGCACGATGAGGAGGCGTCCCTCGACGAGTGGCGACGCCGCCGTTCCCCACTCCGGGTAGGGCGGGTCGTAGACGTCTTCGAAGCTCTTCTCCCAGCGCACCGCGCCGGTTTTGGCATCCAGCGCCAGCAGGCGCTCGCGTACGCCGAAGCTGTAGACCGCATCGCCTTCGGCCACCATCGTCGATTTCGGCCCCGGGCCGTACTGGATCGCCGCCTGCGCCGGCACGAAGGGGGCCGTGTACGAATGCCGCCACAGCTCTTTGCCGGTGGATGCATCCAGCGCCAGGACGACTTCCTCCTGACCTTGCCGCGCGAGGAGGAAGAGGCGCTCGCCGACGACGATCGGAGACGACTGCCCCAGGCCGACCGGGACCTTCCACAGCTGTTCGAGAGCGGCGGGGAGCACCTCCGGCAGCTCGCTACCGGTTGCGACTCCGTTCCGGTCGGGGCCTCGCCACTGTGGCCAATCGGCCGCTCGTGCGGCAGACGCGAGGGTCAGCGCTCCGACGACGAGTAAGAGCGTGCACCTAGGAAACGTCATCCACGCTGCCGGGTTCCACTGGAGGCGTCGCGGTTGTGATGCTGGGTCCATCGCCTAAGCCTCCAGTCGTAGACTCGTCACGGCAGTACCTTAGTCGAAGAGCCGCCAGAAAGACGCCTACCGTGGCGTGCCCCCGAGCCACATCGGTCGTATCCCCACTGCTCTCTCGGGACCTCCTTAGGCATATGCTGCCGAGGTGGTAACGTACATCGACAACGTCAATCATGTCAAATGGCCGCACTGGCCAAGAGGGTAAGACATGGGTTTGACGCGTAGTCCCTCGAGGTCGCGCGTATCTCGGTGTTCCGCGATCGATTTGAGACAGCGACACGCCCCAAAACAGGCATCGAGTGCGTCGCTCCGTTTTGAAGATGATTCAGTTTTCTCCTAGGAGGATCTATGTCTAGACATTGCCTCGTCGTCGTATGCGTCATGCTCATTTCGGCTGTCGATTTTCTGGCCGCGGCCCCCCAGCACCCCCTCGATCACCTGACGGCTGCGGAGCACTGGGCCGCCTACGAGATCCTGCAGAAGTCGGACCGCACCGACTCCGAGATGGTGATCGCCTATGTCGGTTTGCACGAGCCGCCGAAAGCCGAGGTGCTCGCGTGGCGGAAAGGTGCAACGTTTCGGCGCCAAGCCCTGGTGCACCTGGTGCAGAACGAAGCAGGGTACGAGGCGGTGCTCGATCTGCAAGCGGGCACGATCCTCGATTGGCGCGACACGCCGGGTCGGAACTACATGCGACTTTCCGGCGAGGATGGAGCCATGACGGAGCTGCTCCTCGAGCACGACGACATCAAGGCGGCCTTCGAGCGCCGTGGCGTCGCGGACCTCAAACACGTCTATTGCTGGGTGATCAACGAGGGCTACTTCGACCAGCCGGAAGAGCGAGGCAACCGGGTCGCGCGGGCGGTCTGTGGCAACGGGCGCGGACGGTTCAGGGCGTTTGGCAGCCGATACGAGGGGCTGGTCGCTATCGTTGATCTCCGTAGCAAGACGATCCTACGTGTGCTCGACTTCGATCCGATTCCTCTCGCACCGGACAACGGCGAATACGGCCCCGATGCTGTTGGCCCGGTCCGTGACATAGAGACGCCCATCGCGGTCGTGCAGCCGATGGGGCCTTCCTTCACGCTCGACGGTCAGTCCGTGAGTTGGCAAAACTGGCGGTTCCAATTCCGCGTCGACCCGCGTCGAGGAATCGTCGTGTCTCTGGTGCGCTGGGTTAACGGCGAAAGCACACGCATGATCGCCTACCAGGCGTCGATCTCGGAGCTGTTCGTTCCCTACTCCAGCCCCGAGGAACCGTGGTTGTATCAGTCCTACTTCGATCTCGGCAGCTACGCCAACGTCTTTGGCGGGGTGGCCACCTCGCTCGAGCGCGGATCGGATTGCCCAGACCACGCGACCTTCTTCGACGCCGTCGTGAGCACCGAGTCGGGCCGGCCGACGCCGACCCCGCGGGCCGCGTGTCTCTTCGAGCGCGTCACCGGGGACCCTGCCTGGCGCCATACGGGTGATGGCGTGGTGGAGTCACGCGTCCGGCGTGACCTGGTTCTGCGGATGTTCGTTACGGCGGGCAACTACGACTATCTGTTCGATTACGTCTTCATGCAGGACGGCACGCTACGAGTGCGCGTGGGCGCGACAGGTATGGATCAAGTGCGCACCGTGAAGGCGGCCGATGCGACGGAGGCTCGGAGGATAGCGCCGGGCGAGGACCTCCACGGCCGCTTCATCGCGCCCCACCTCGTCGGCGTCAATCACAGCCATTTCTTTTCGTTCCGGCTGGATCTCGACGTCGACGGGAGCTCGAACTCGTTGGCGGTGGACCGCCTGGTGACCGAGCGCATGCCGAAAGGCGGCCCGAGAACGAGCTTGTGGAACTACCAGACGGCCATCGCCAAGAATGAGAGTGACGCCAAGCGACGGTCCACAATCGAGAGACCCGAGGTCTGGCGAATCATCAACCCCGAAAAGGCGGGACCCTACGGGGACCCGGTTGGTTATGAGATCGCCGGCGGCCATCAAGCCGTCACCTTGTTGTCCGAAGACGACTTCGTCCGTCGCCGCGCCGGCTTCACCGAGCACACGCTGTGGGTCACACCGTTCGAGTCCACCGAGTTGTTCGCGGCGGGCGATTACCCCACGGCGCATGCCCCTGGCCAGGGGTTGCCGGGATGGACCGCGGCGAACCGGGCGATCGCCGGCCAGGACATCGTGGCCTGGTACACGGTTGGCTTTCATCACATCCCGCGGCCCGAGGACTGGCCCTTGATGCCGGTTGCGTGGCATAGCTTCGAGCTGCGACCGGTGGGATTCTTCAAACGGAATCCAGCGTTGGACATTCCGAAGGAACACTAGGGCCGGCCGTCCAGGGCACCCCACCTCACCGCGTGCTCGTCGCTCGGCTCCTCCGACGTACGCCAAAGTACGCCTACGTCGCCTCGCTCCTGTGCCGCGGCGATCTGGGGCACCCTGAACGGCCGGCACGAGCTCGCTTCGAGAAAAGACTTGATTCAATACGTCACGAATGTGAACTATTGGAGATACCTAGTGTTGTGTCTCCGACATGGCTTGCCAAGAGCTCGAGGTCATTTTGTTCGCTGTCAAGGAGCGACGAGGCAGGCATATTGGGAATATGTCGACGAGTCGCAACGACGGCAGCGGGCAAAAGGGGCCGAGATATTGGTAAGCCATGTCGGAGACACGGCACTAGTACATGCGGCCACAAGTACGGTTACGTTTCGAACGACGGTGCGCCTCGCCAGCAAGGCGCGCGACTGAGGCGCACCTGGGAGTACGTCGCAGGGAGCGTAACGCCGCTGGAGAGGATGCAGCGTCGTTCCAAACGTGTCCGTATTTGTGGCCGCATGTACTAGCCATGGGGGCCGAGCACTTCGATGCGAATCCGAAGGGCTACGCCCGCAGGGACCTAATCTCGAGGAAGCCCGCAGCCGCGAAGTCGCCGTCGTAGGCGAGAGCCTCGGTGACGCGCAGACCCTCCATGAGAGCAAAGCTGGTCGCATCGACGAACTCTCCAGCGAGTCGAGGAAACCAACCGCAGAGCGATGATCCGCCTTTCTCCGTAGGTACGTCCACGTTTCACTGCGAACGTGGTTGCTGGTAATGAAAACGGAGCGCTCTCTTTGCCGGATGAGAGTGATCACGGTAATCGATGGCGGGCTGATCACAGTAAATGATGGTCTGGGTCTTGGCTGCTGTCGCGGATGAGAGTTTCAAGGTACCGGAGGTAGCCGTTATCGAGGGGTCTATCGCGAATCTCTCGGATGACGGGGAGGAAGTAGTGGAGACTCTGGATGGGGGTTGTGGTGTGTGCCTCGTTGCATCTCCTGGCGGCGACGAGTAGTAAGGCCGCATTGATGGTGTTGACGGTAACGCCGTTTCGATAGAGGTCTGCGGCGAGGCGGCGATCGGCGTTTCTGACTCGTCCGGTGGTTTGGGGATGTCGTCGATAGAGCTCGAGGACGCTCTGGAGGTGCCGTCGTTGTTGCTGGGCGGATGGGGAGTCAGGCACGGGCTTTCCTGGGAGAGCGCTGGGAGGTAGGTGGCGAGAAGACCTCGAGGTAGAGCTTCTGATCGATGTTGGGTAGCTCTTCTTTGGCGGCCATGGCGAGGAGCTCGTTGGCCATGTGTGCGAGTACTCTGAGGTTTCCGGCGGCGTGCTCGGCGAGAGTGGTGATGACCTCGTGGTCGAGGAGACTGGGGTTTCCGGCTTGTGTCAGGGAGTGCTGGAGCCATTCGGCCAACGTCTCTGGGGGCAGGTAGTCGAGGAGGAGGCGTACGCGGATGCGGCTGGCGACGGGTAGGAAATCGTCTCGTCGGAAGAGCTGTGTGAGTCGGGAGTCGCCGCACAGGACGACGGTGAGGATGGAGCGTGAGTCGAAGTCCGCAGAGGCGAGGATGCGCAGTTCGGCCAGCACGTTGGCGGCGAGCTCCTGGGCTTCGTCGATCAAGAGTACGGGTCTTTGATGGGTGGCATCGACATGGGAGAGCCAGGTCTGTCGGAGGGCTTTGAATCCGGCCCATCGGTTGTGTGGATTGAGCGGGACCCCGAAGAGCTGTCCGAGCTCACGGTAAAAGTCGGCGAGACTGCTCTGTGGCCGCGTGAGGACTCCGGTGCGCACGTCGGGCAGGTGTTGAAGGTGGTGAGCGAGGGTGCGTAGAGCGACCGACTTGCCGGTGCCGGGATCACCGGAGATCAATGCGAAGCCACCGTCGTGGACGAGGGTCTCCAGGCGCCAGCAGAAGTGGTCGAGATGCGGGTGTCGCCACAGCGCTTCGACGGGGATGTTGGGGGTAAAGGGGTTCCACTTAAGTCCGAAGAGTGCCAGTAGTTTCTGGTTGTTCACGGTGTCTCCTTTTTGAGGTAGGCGGGCGGGAGCCCGGTGGCGGCGTACTCCGCCATGTGTTTGCGGAGTAGGGGTGCGATGCCAGGCTCCGGGCCTGTCGGCTCGTCGGTGCTCTGGGGTTGGATCGGGCGGCGGATGCCGGAAGCGTTTCTTGCCTTGTCGAGGGGATAGAGGCGCTCGAGTGGGACGTCGGAGCTTTCGTCGACCATGAAGACGGAGCTTTTCTCCCAGCTCTGGTATCGCACCGAGATCCGGTTGAGATGATGGAAACGAGAGGGGATCTCGAAACGGGTGCCGTCGAGGCTGATGGTGCCGTCGCTTTGGCGCTGGGTGCGCTTTCGAGCGGCGGTGAAGGCGAAGCGCAGCTCGTCCAGGCTGGGGCAGATCCGAGAGACGGAGGGACCCTCGAGAAAGCGGTCGAGCGGCGTCTGGCCGGTCTCGGAATGGACGCTGCGGTGATACTCCATCTCCACCCAAGCCAGCGTCGCCTCATTGAGCAATGCCAGATTGAGATCCGCGTGTCCTTCGAGCATGGCGAGGAGGCGGGATTCGACTTGAGAAAAGAAGTTTTCTTGTTTCCCGTTTTGATAGGGGCTCCGGGGCAATGTGGTGCGATGGACGACGGAGAGGCGTAGGAGCCCCTCGGTGGTCTCGTCGGCGATCATGGCGCTGCCGTTATCGGTGAGCAGTGAGCGGCACAGTCCGCGTTTGATGAAGGCTTGGATCAGAGCGTGGATCAGACACTCGGCGGTCTCGTGCAGATACCACTGCAGATGGCAGGTGAGCCGGGAGTGATCGTCGAGAATCGCCAGCAGCATCGGTACTTCCCAGGTCCCTGCGGAGCTCGGGATCTTGCGCGAGCCGTGGTGGAAGTCGAGGTGCCAGAGCCCGTTGACGTACTCGGCTTCGTAGCTGCGCTTCTCGCGCGCAGGGGCACCGGAGGCAGTGCTGCGATCCTTTCCCTTCGTGCGTCGTTGTTTGGGCCAACCGTGCGCGATCATGAAGCGGCGCAGGGTGGAGTAGGAAGGCACCTTCCCTGGCTCCGGTCGCTCTTTTAGCACCACGTCCAGATTGTCCCAATGGAGCTGATAGCTCCACGTCGGGTGGGCCTTGTACTGCGTGTGGATCAGCTCGGCGATCCGGGTTGGGATGGCGCGCGCTTGGCCGCTGTCGCTTCTCGATCGGCGTTGTAGCGCCCCGATCGGATCGCGACCGGCCAGGGCCGTGTAGTACCAACGCTCAATCGTCGAGCGGGCAAAGTACACCGCCTTCTCCGTGATCGGATGGCGCCAGGCCTTCTGGGAGAGTCGAGACAATTCCACCTGCAGATGTCCCGGTGCGGGAGGCGCAGCCAACAGCTCACCCACCACACTGAAGCGAAACTGCGCCCAGCGTTGTTGCGTCGAGGCTCGATGGCTCATCTCCCTCTCCTGGGCGCCGATTCCTTCAATCGGCGGCGAGAACAGAGACCTTAAGGCCCGCTTCTCGGCGAGTCGAGACGCATCTTCTGCGGGTTTCCGGCGACCCTCACACAGCTAGCACAGAGGGCCCGACCAATAGGGCGCGAATCACCGCCAGCACCCTCTCGCCTGCCGGCGACAATTGACGAAAGACTAGGAGCAGAGAGCCCGGCAAGTCTTGCCGCTGGATCGGCTCGGCATGAAAGCCTTGAAAGCGAGTCATGACCGGGCTGAGACCGAAGTCCTCTCGCCACCATCTCTGCCATCGGCGCACCGTACGTGCGCTCACCTGAAACAATTCCTGTAGACGATGCAGCCGCTCTCCCTTGGCCCCTTCCCGCAGCACTGGGACCAGAAGTACCAACACGCTGAAGTACACCTTCCGGCCCAGAAAACGAAAGGACGCAGGCGTCTGACGACGACGGCACCCCTCCACCGAGCAGCAATAGCTCAGCCGCAACGAGGTCCTTCTGCGCAGCTCCTCGGGCCCTCCGCGAGGCTTACGTGGATAGTGAGCCTGGTGCAAACGCCCACCGCATTCGCAGCCTAGGGCGCGAGTCTTCTCCGCTAGATCCTCGTCGAGTCGCAGCAGTAGATCGTAGAAACTGGCATCCTGAAGCAGGGTCTGGTACAAGAGGGCTGTCTCCTTTCGGCCTTTCGTTTTTAAATTCAACGAAAGAAGACACGCCCTCCGAGGGGACGTCAACCCCCGGAGGGCACCTCACTCCCCCCCCACAACAACGGCGCGCCCGGTGGCCGCGGATGATGCCGGCTCTTTTGCCCGCTTTGATCACGCTATCCGAGGGACCAGTACGCTCTTCCCTCGACTACCGTGACTAGAACAGAGGCGAATCCCATCAACTACCCTGATCACTCTCACCGGAGCAGCGCAGCAGCATCTTGATGATGCCGGTCCCTCCTCCCAGAATGAACTTGGCGACGGGGCGCGCCGCATGAAAGAGTGGCTACCGGAGGGCTTCGAGGAGTCCGAATGAGTTAGCGGACCATGTCGAAAGCCGGCGACTACACACGATTGAGCGAGGGCCACTCCGTGACGGTGTCGGTTCGACGAGCGACCCCGGCGGACGAGGGGGCAGCACTCGAGCTGATGGCCCAGCTTCAGCGCTTCGCCGATAACGGACAGGATTCAGGGCAAGAGGCGACGTGGCGCGCGGGCTTTCGCCAGGTTCTCGGACAGCGCGAGCGAGCCACCGCGCTCGTGGCCACCGACGACTCGAGGCTCCTCGGTCTCATCACGATCTCCTTCAACCTCGCGATGCGCTACGGGGGCCTCTACGCTCAGATCGAGGAGCTGATCGTGCACGAGCGTGTCCGCGGCCAGCACCTTGGAAGCCTTCTGGTGAACGCGGGGATCGAGGCCAGCCGCGAGATCGGCTGCCGCGAGATCGGTCTCTACGCCCTGGAGCGCAACCGCCCCTTCTACGAGAAGCTCGGCTTCGAGTACGCCGGGCCGGAGCTGCGCCAGGCGCTCTAGACGCTAGCGGGCCGACGCAGCGGGGCATGGAGCCCCCCGCAGCAGCCTTCGGCTGCGTCTCCATGAGCCTCATTAGTGGATACCGCTAAGCGGCAAACCTCAAGGCATCTGTGACCTGCCAAGCGAGGACTTTGAAATATTCTGGTGGTACTTATGGCACCCGAAGCTGCTGTAGCGATATCGTTTTCCGATATTGAAGATGCTATGACATTCCGATATCATCATCAAGGAGATGACGGGCCGCCACCAACGAACGGTCGAGGCCATCTTCGCGACACCCACGCGGGGCAATATCGCGTGGAAGGATTGCGAAGCGTTGCTCCGGGCCTTGGGCGGAAACGTGCGGGAGGGTTCCGGGTCTCGGGTGCGCGTAACCCTTTCGGGCGTGCGCGCCACCTTCCATAGACCGCACCCCCAGAAAGAAGCGCGGAAGGCGCAGGTGCGGTCGCTTCGTGACTTTCTGAGAGAGGCGGGAATCGAGCCATGATGCGACACAAGGGATATGTGGGAAAGGTGACCGACTTCGACGACGGCTTCTTTCACGGCCGGATCGTCAACATTCGCGACGTCGTAACCTTCGAAGGCACGACGGCCGCGGAAGTCGAGACGTCGTTTCGGGATTCGGTCGAGGATTATCTCGCCATGTGCGAGGAGGAAGGCGCCGAGCCGCTTCGGCCGTTCTCGGGGAAGTATCTCCTTCGCCTCGATCCCGATCTACATCGCCGACTGCATTTGGCCGCGCAACTGAAAGAGAAGAGCATCAACGCCCTTGTCGTCGAAGCGATCGAGTCGGAGCTCGAAAGGAGCGAGCTCTAATAGCCGCCATCGGAGCCTACCGATTGCCGGAACCTTTCGGGCTCGGCGCTGATGATCGGCGGCCGTGTCTACATGGTGGGCGATTCAGCTGGAGCCCGAGAAGCGCCTGACGCAGCAGCCCACTTCCGAGGCATCCTGAGGGCTCGCTCCCTCTTCGACCAATCCCCGCTCGGACACCATGTCTCTCACCTGCCTATCGATCCAGCTCGACGTCACCTCGAAGCCCCGATCGCGATATGCGGAGACCGGGAGTCCGCCCATGAAGGTCATCACCGATCGCGCTGCCGGTGTCGCCTTGGCGACGACGGCGTCGTATCCCTGTTGCTCCGCCCATTCCAGGAAGTAGTCGAGCAGCCCGAAGCCGATGCCGCGACCGAAGTAGCTCGCGTCGCGCTCGGCGGAATCGTCGGTCTGTCCGACGTGGTAGCAGAAGATGGCGAGCGCGTTGCGGCCCAGATCCGGCGCGCGCACGCCGAAGTCGCCCCAATAGGCGGGCTCTGCCGCTCCGGTGGGCGAGCGCAGCTCGCGGTCGTAACGACGGAACTGCAACTGCCCGACGTGCTGCGTGCCGTTGAAGGCGAGGATTGCGCTCGCGCCGAGGTCCTCGATGCGCGCGGCAACCTCGCTCGCCTCTCCTTGGCAGCCGATGGGGTAGCGACCGACGTCGCCGCCGACCATGGGCCTGAACTCGATGGTGTCGCTCGAAGTACTCATGCGAAGCCCTCCCGTCGCTGGTTGCCGAAAAGTGTCTCACCCAGAATCCTCCACTGCAAGCGTCTTGGGCCTTGCTTCCTATACGCTTCGGGGAACGGCGCAGGCCGATTCTGCAACCATCAGAAGGAGATTCGTACCCATGGACCTTCAGAAACTCTTTGATGTCCACGACAAGGTCGTGTGTGTGACCGGTGGGGGAAGCGGCATCGGGCGGATGATCGCGGGTGGGTTCGTCGCCGGCGGCGCACAGGTAACCATCGCGTCGCGCAGGGATCTCTCGGGTGTGGCAGAGGAGCTGAATGAGGAGGGGCCTGGCCGCTGCACCGGTCTGAGGGCCGATCTGTCGCAGGATGAGGACATCGCGGCGCTGGCGCAGACGCTCCAGGAGCGGGAGGGCAAGCTCGATGTGCTGGTCAACAACGCCGGACTCACCGCCATGCACGAGTTCGAAGAGTTCCCGATGGACGTCTGGCAGGACGTCCTCGCGGTGAACTTGAGAGCCCCATTCGCGCTCACCAGGGCGTGTCTGCCGCTGCTGACCGCCGCGGGCAGTGCCCGCTCACACGCGTCGGTCATCAACATCACCTCCATCGATGGGATCCGCATACCCCAGGACGACGACTGGGCGTACGGCCTGGGCAAGGCGGCGCTGAATCACTTGACGAAGAAGATGGCCTCAGTCCTCGGAAACAGAGGCGGTCGGGAGGGGGGCCGGAACATCACTTTCAATGCCATTGCACCGGGTCCGTTCCCCGGCATGCTCGACCAATACGGATGGCTCGCGGACGAACAGATCAGAGCATCCATCGTTGGTTATACCGTGGTGGGTCGCATCGGGGAGCCCGAGGACATGGCGGCTGCCTGCATCTATCTGGCGAGTCGCGCGGGCGCCTTCATCACCGGTGCCGTGATCCCCGTCGACGGTGGCTTTCTCGTCGGACCGGACGCCAACGTCTGATCAAGAAGCTCTCTCCTCGAGGAAGTTCAGAATCCAACTCGACACCAGGCGCTCATCGGTCTCTTTGGCAAGCGAGGCGATGGCTCGCTCGAAGGTCTGGTCATCAAACACTTCCCTACGAAGGTGTATTAACGCCTCGGCATAGGGCCTGGTGAATTCGGGGTGGCATTGAAAGGTGAGCACTTGCTCGCCCACCACAAAGCCCGCGTTTGGGCAGAGCTTGCTACCTAGAAACAAACGAGCGTTATCGGGAAGTTCCGCAACCTGGTCCTGGTGAACCGCAACCAGATCAAGGTGGGACGCATTGGGTTGCATCCACCCCTCTCGGCTGAGAATTTGCGCGCCATGCACGCCTACTCCCCAACCGGTTCCGGCAGCCGCAACGCGTCCCCCGAAATAGTGAGCCATGAGTTGATGACCGAAACAGATGCCAACGATCTTACGTTTCGCGGCGAGCGCAGCATCGACGAATTCGACCAGCGGCTCGATCCACGGTTGGTCCTCGTACACGCTGTTTCGACTGCCGGTGATGATATAGGCATCGCAGGCCTCCGGTTCCGGATAGATCATGAGCTGCGCATCGTAGGCACACATTTTCGGACCGGGATCTCCGCCCCTTGCCAACAGGTCGGCAAACATTTCCGGGTAGTCACCCCATTTCGGGCGTAGCTCGCCTCGTACTGAATCTGTGCACAAAACGCCTACATGCATCCTTCGACCCCATTCGAGGCACGATCGCTAGCGGGCTCGTGGTAGTCACCACTCCCCATCGAGCTCGTCTCTCTTGCGCGGTCATACCACGACCCCGCTAGCTGATGTTTCCCGCCAAGCGCGCTTCGCGCGCGGCTCAGAGCGACTAGCGCCGCAAGCAAACTTGACCGAATTGTCAACTTCTCTGGCCCTAGTCGCTCTGCCTTCATGCCAGCTCGAGGAATCGCTCCAGGTCTCTGTTTGTCACCATCTTTGCGAAGTGCTCCGACTGCGCGCGCCGCGTGCCCGCGTAGATCTCGACAAAGTCGTCGCCGAATAATCGTCGTGCGTCGGCCGAGGCGTGAAATCTCTCTATAGCCGCTTCGAAAGTGGCCGGAAAACGCAATGCATCCGGCACGCTCTCATTCAAATGACTGGCACGCTCGACAGGCTGGCTAGGTTCCAACTTCTGCTCGACGCCTTCGAGGCCCGCCGCAAGCAAACACGCAGCAACCAGATACGGATTAGAGTCAGACCCGGGCGCACGCAATTCAATACGCTGCGACACCTCGGAGCCTTCGATGATACGCATCCCGGTGGTGCGATTCTCGAACCCCCAGTCCGCAACCGTTGGAGCGTGTCTGCCGGGTACGAAGCGCTTAAAGGAGTTGATATTGGGTGCCATCATGAGCAGCAGGTCGGGCAACAGGTTCTGCACGCCGCCGATAAAGAACCGCTGCAAGTCACTCATCGAGTGTTCTGTGTCGCGATCAAAGAACACGTTTTTCCTATCTTCATCGAGCAAAGAGAAATGAACGTGCCCACTCTGACCTTCACCGTCTTCAAAGGGCTTGGCCATAAACGTCAGCGTTAAATCGTGACGTCTGGCCAATACCTTTGCATAGGTCTTGAAAAGTACCGCGTCATCCAGCGCTGTAATGCCGGTCTGATGGAGCAGAGCGATCTCGCCCAGGCCGGTCGAAAACTCCCAGTGCATGCCGGAGACACCAATGTCCAATCGCTCGCACACACTACGCATTTCCGCGAAAAACTCCGACCACACGCTTTGATGCATGATGCCCAAGGTCGAACTAGCATCGTCGACGAGGGTCAGGTCGGTGAAATGTTTTTTCCGCAAGGAGTCCGGCGATTCGCGCAAGAGACGGTACTCATACTCGAGGCCGTACACGGGCGTAAGACCGAGAGACCTGGCCCGATCTTCTACCACGCCATACAGTCGGCGAGGGTCCCAGCCACTCCCTTGAGTACCCTCGGCAAACTGATTGAAGAAGAACAGACTGGAATCAGCATCTTCGAACGGCAGCGTGCGGGGCCGCTCCCAGTCGATGTCACCCGCGTTATCGCCCAACCCGCCGCCGGGCTTCAGATACCCGCTGGGGAACAGGACGTCGTCGCCCAAATCGAGCGCCAACATGAAAGGTACGAAGGGCAGCCCGCTTGGATATCCAGACAGCAGCCTCTCAGCGCTGACGGTTTTGCCGCGAAGTTGACCCTGCAAATCGACAAGCGCGACGGTTGCGTACTTCGCGCCACATTCCTCGAAACGGGCCTTGATCAGTTCGAACGCGTCAGACACTCGAATTGTCTCCCTTGTCACGACTCTGAGGAGTGGTTCGTCGTGAGTCAGTCTTTCGTCGGCGTGGTCTCGTCAGCTGCCGCCGTTCTTCTTCGTCTCCAGCGCTTCCTTCTCGAGCAGCCGGGCCCCACGCATGATGTTGCCGAGGGCGTAGTTGCCTTCGTGACAGGCGTACTCGTAGACCCTCTCGTCGCTGGCGCGCCAGACATACTCGCCGGTCCACGGAGCCTGCCAGAGGGTGTCGTCCTCGACTGTGAAGTTGTACAGAAGGTCGCCGTTGTCGAGTCGGCTGAAGCGCTCCACCAGGTGGGTGTTGGCGCCAACGATGTTTCCGATCAGCCCCCCGCTCGGCGCGCGGAGCTCCGTGCCCTTCGGGTTGTAGTTGGTGGTGTCGACGACTAACGTGTCACCCTCCCACCAGCCGACCGAGTCACCCAACCAGTGCTGGATTTGGGGACCGAGATGCTCACTGTTCATCCGGACGATGCGGGCGTCGTGGACCATCTCGATCACGATCATCACATAGTCGTCGGTCTGCACGATCCGCTTGAAGCTGTTGTACATACCGGGAATGGGCGGTGCCGCCCCGCTGAAGCCGAGGAGGCAACGCTCGCTGATATGAAGCTGCTCCATGTTGTCGTACGGGCCGGGTCCCTCCTCGTCGATCCACCACGCGGTGCCGTCGTTGCCGTGGGCAATGATCGGATGCCGGCCGAGCAACGCCGCCAGCGCCTTGCGCCCCTCCGGCGTCATCGGTGGGAACTGACCGTTGTTCGGATCGATGATGATCGAGGTCGGGAACTTGGCGTCGACGCTGAAGGCGTCGGTGCCGGGATCGATCCAGAAGTGGTTGTAGCCGCCGACGTTGCCCCCCGCGCCGGGAGAGCCGTCTCCGCCCTCGGGCGGTGCCAGCCGATTGGGGTCGCTCGACTGTGAGCTCTTCTCGACGTTGCGCCGCTCCTCCTCGGCCAGCTTGTCGGCCTCCTCTCTGGTGAGATACAGAGTGTCGCCGAATTGGTCCGGCCTCACGAGGGGCGTGAGCGTCGCGCCGTCGTAGGTGCCGGAGAGGTCCGGTCGGCCCGACGCGGTCCGACGGAGTCCTTCCTCAGCCGCCACCGCCGCGGTGCACACCAGCGCCAGGCCGGTTGTGAGAATGGCCGTGATCGGAACCCGGTGAAACTGTTGCATGACGATCCTCTCTCGCCGAAGGAGTGGCCGCGGTCCGCCGCGTAGGGCTCGACGATGTCGTGGGTGAGGAGGAATGATAGCAGCGGGTACGAGGCTGTCGTGTTGATAGAGTCAGTAAAGATCCTCGAAGCCTACCTGACGCGCCGCGCCGAATCGCTGGTTCTATCGCGAGCAAGGCAGCATCAGCGACGGCTGCTGGAGAATTGGACCCTGGCCAGACAGCACGAGCCTCTCATTCTGATCGAGCCTCTGGATTGAATTCGTAATGAGCCGAGCTAGACGCGTCCAACGCCAGCGCGATGAGAAGAGTGCGATCGAGCAGCTGTATCTTTGCTGTGGTCAGGCTGCCGACGAAGTCGGAGAGGGCGGACTTGTGAAGGCTGACTAGGGCATCACAGTGGATGCAGGAGTCATGGCGAAGCCCCTCCGCGGTACCAACGTCAACCTGGGTCGAAAGCCCGTCACGCCGAGTGTAGACCGGAGCGCAGACCACAGTGGAGAACCGGGACTCGATCAGGGTCTGGCGGCTGACCACCACAAAGACGCGGCTTCGTCTGGGGTCACTTCCGCCTGGCTTCTTCAGACGGTAGAGATCGCCTCGCCTCACACCTCGACCTGGTAAGACAGCACGTCTTCCATCTCTCGTTCGAGCTCCTGTTCGGCGGCGGCATAGATCTCGAGATCCTTCTGGTCCCTGTCTTCACGCTCGAGCCGACGAAGGAAGTCGTCGATCGCACTCTCGATCGCCTTAGACCTGTTTCCCTGCGGACCGATGAGCCGATCGAGGGCTCGAATCTTCTCCTCCGGAATCGAGATCGATGTCTTGATTCTCATACCGAAGATCTTACTACGAATGTACTACGAGTAGAGTACGCAGGCTTGGCCCCGCCCTCACCCGCTCCGTCGATTGCCCGAGGCTCCTCGGCGCTCGTCGATCAGTTGGCTCAGGGCCGCGTTCTCCGGCAGCACGAGCCCACCGTCCACCACGATCGTCTGGCCGGTGAGTATGACTTCGAAAGGAGCGTTTGGTATACTTATTCTACAAAGCCGACAATGGAGGTGGAGAATGCTCTTCTCTCACAATCGCAGAGTCACTGGTCTCGTCATTTTGGCGCTTGTGGCGGCAACGCCTATCTGCGCCCAAAACGTTGGAACGATACGCGGCACGGTCACCTCACCGGATGGCGAACCGCTTCCGGGAGTGCTGGTGCAGGTCACGGGAGACATCGTCCGTGGCGAGCGCACCTCGATCACCGGGGCCACTGGGGAGTACTTGGTCGCGGGGCTGCCGCCGGGGATGGTGGCGGTGACCGGGACACTCGAAGGGCTCGAGCCCAGCACGGTCGAAGGGGTCCGAGTCTCCATCTCCGGCGTCGCCACCGTCAACCTCAGGATGCGTCCCGCGGACGTGGTCGAGGAGATCACGGTGACCTCGGAGGCAGCCCTCATCGATGTGACGAGCTCTTCCGTCAGCATGGACTTCCAGGCAGAGCTCATCGACGCTCTGCCGACGACGACGCGCAACTACCAGGAGTTCGCCCTGCTGGCCCCTGGCGTCAACTCGCAAGGTCGCGTCGGGGGCGTCGGAGAGTATCAGGGGTTCATCACGGCGTACGGTCGCGACTTCGGGTCGCACGGGTGGAACGTCGACGGACTCGCCGTCGCCATTCCAGATGACGGCGCTCCCTTTGGTGGGTCTATCGACCCCGACACCATCGCCGAGTATCAGGTGCTCGGCGCCGGCGCCCCGGCAGAGTACGGAAACATGACCGGAGTCGCCATCAACGTTGTCACCAAGTCCGGGACTAACACCCACCATGGGCGTCTGGCCTCTAGTGGTGAGTGGGACGACACCACCGCCACCGGGCCCAAGGTCGCGGACGCGTTCGGGGTGGAGCGAGGCTTCGAGAGAGTCACCTACGAGAGTTACTCCCTGTGGTCGGGCGGGCCGATCAAGGAGGACAAGCTGTTCTATTTCCTCTCGATCGGGTTGAGGGAGGAGCTCATGAACAATCCAGGCGCCACTCGTAGCATCACCATCCCCGTCGGTCAGGCAGACCACTACAACCTCAAGCTCGATTGGTCGATGCACCCGTCGCATACGCTGACGGGCGGGTACCAGTGGGAAGACGTCAATAGACCGAGCTTCTCAACGACAGGGGGTCGCGTACTCGCCAACCCGAATTCCGTCGGCATCCAGCAGGCAAGCGGCCAGCCGTACACTCGGCTCGGCTACCAGGGGGTTCTGGGTTCCAACACCCTCGTCGAGGGCAACTGGTCGAACATCTACACCTTGACCCATCATACCGCGGCGACCGGCAGTTTTGAGTCGCCATTCATCGACTTCAACACGTCTCCCGCCACCTCCCTGGGCGGATTGATTTATCCTTATCTCTACCCCGTCTGGTAGTCTCGCGGCCACGCCAAGGTGACGCACTTCGCCGACGATCTCGCCGGCAGCCACGAGTTCAAGTTCGGTATCCAGTACAACAACAGCAGTCAGCAGGCAGGGGCCGTCTTTCCCGGTTTCGGCGGCAAGTACTACTACAAGTTCGGGGCCACCTACTACGTCTACGCCCGCGCAGTTCACTACTACGGCGCCAAAGTAGAGGCTGTCGGGCTCTACGTCGACGACTCGTGGCGTATCACCGACAGGCTGACCCTGAACGTCGGAGTGCGCGCCGACCAGGACGGGGCTGATCTGCCCCCCTTTCCGGTACTCGAGGAATACCTGTGTAACGACATCGGCTGCGGCGTTGTCGTTCCCGGAGAGTTCACGCCCAACTACCCCGACGTCGTCGACTATGACAGCGTCGACCCGCGCATCGGAATCGCCTACCAGGTCGGTGAGGGACGCAGGCAAGGGGTCCTGCGGGCGTCCGCCGGCAGGTACCACGAGTTCAACATCACTTCCATGTGGCAACAACCGCACCCCGACCGGCCGCAGGCGCGCTTCGGCTACAGCCCCAACCGGTACGGCCCGTTTAGCTACTTCTTCGAGACCTCGGAGGACACCTTCGGGCTACCGCGCGAGGGCATGGAGCGACCCCAGACGGACCAGTTCGCCGTCGGCTACGACCAGCAGCTCGGGAACTACGTCGTCGGCCTTCAGCTCGTCAAACATGACACGACGGATATGATTGGCTGGTCGCTCGACGATGGCGGCGTCTACGAGGACTTTCCCTACGTCAACCCCTTGACCGGCGAGACGATCATCCTCAAGAACATCATCGTGGAGGCCACCGCTCGAAAAGGCAACGCGCCCGGTGCGGACGCCAACGTCCCACCAGGCTCGAAGTACGAGCAGGAGTACCAGGCCGTTTTCCTCACCTTCGCGAAGCGCCACACCGGCCGCTGGTCGCTGAGCTCGTCCCTCGCCTGGTCGGAGACGAAGGGATTCCAGGCTCAGTCAGCCAGCCAGAACCAGGGGGGCACTTTCTTCGTCGGTCTAAATGGCAGAGATCCGAACAACCATCTCTACAATGGAGGCCTCGGACAGTCCGACCGGCCGTGGGTGTTTCGGACCCAGGCACAGGTCGACCTGCCCTGGCAGCTCAAGGCGGTAGGCAGCTTCAACTATCAGGACGGCAGACCGTACCGATTTCTGGCGCGCGTGACCGGAATGAACCAGGGGAATGTCACGATTCCACTCGAGCCGATGACCGGCGACCGCCGGTATCCAACCAACACCAACCTCGACCTCGGTCTCTCGCGTCGCTTCCTCCTCGGCGATCGGCTCGGGTTGGCCGTCGACCTCCAGCTGTTGAACGTCTTCGACGACGACACCTTCCATTACTGGGGTGGCTACGGCCTCTACCCCGCTCCGCTCACTCCCTCGCAGTACACCTTTCCGCGGCGGCTGGCGGTGCGGGTGGGTGTGGACTGGTAGAGATGAGAGCGACACCCGAGGCACCACGCCTCGTCCGCGAGGCGCGACGTCTCGTCGATCGCCGTCGTCTGCTGGCATCGACGTCGTTGGGAGTCGTTGCGGCGGCCTTCGTCCCGCGGTCGGCGCGCGCCGCCCTGACGGCGCCGGAGCCGGGGGCCGCCTTGACGGCGGACGAGAAGGCGAATCGACAGACGACGCGCGACTTCATCAAGGCGCTCGAGACCATGGACTGGGATCGGTTCTCGAGCCTCCTCGCCGAGGATGCCCGGTTCTGGACTCATGCGGCGAGCGGGGAGTGGGCCCGCTCGGAGATGAAGGGCCGAGCGACGATCCTGGACGCGATGAAGAGGGTCATGCCTCCACTGAAGGATCCGAAGTTCACGATCACGCGTGAAGAAGCGCTGGGACACGTGGTCATTCACGTGCGTCGAGAGAACTTCACCACCACCGATGGCCCTCAAACGGTGACCAATACATGTATGTTCCTCGTCGACCAGGGCAAGGTACAGGTTTGGTTCGAGCAGGTCGGGCCGCTGCCCGCGTAGCGAATCGACTGCGAATCGGCGCATCTCCAGAAGGAGGACGACATGGGTTTGACACGAGATCTCGGCCGCGCATCGGTGGCAGCCACCCTCTTCTGTGCGTCGATCGCAACTGCACAATCTTCCGCGCTGGCGGACCCCGAATGCGCCGACGCGCACTTTCTGGTCGGGGAATGGGAGGTCAACCAAGGCGACGGCACGCTTCTTTCCGAAGTCCTCTGGGAGCTAGGTCCCGAGGGCTGTTACCTGGTGGAGACGTGGAAGGGTATCGCCGAGGGCAATGTAGATGTCTTGGCCATCATGGCCTACCGCCGCGAACAAAAGGACTGGAGGTATTTCGCGGCGTCGACGAGGCCAGGCCCGGAGACTTGGTGGGCTGAGAATCCCCCGTGGCGGACACAGCGCGCGCTCTTCGACGACGGAAAGATGGTTGGCAACGAATTACGCTTCGTCACCAAGGAGCCGCTAGCGAAGGGGACGACGGCCCGCTTCAGTTACTTCAACCTGCCCGACGGTCGGATCCGCGAGCTATCGCTGCTTTCGTCCGACGGGGGCAAGACCTGGGAGACCGAGTACGATCTGTTCTGGCAGCGAAAGAAGTGAGTGCAGGCGTCAAGGATGTGAGTTCGGATAAATCTAGACATGAGGGAGACACTGGACATGAGAGAGACACCCGAGGCACCACGCCTCGTCCGCGAGTCGCGACAACTCGTCGATCGCCGTCGTCTGCTGGCATCGACCTCCTTGGGAATCGCTGCGGCGGCTTTCCTGCCGCGGTCGGCGCGCGCCGCCCTGACGGCGCCGGAACCCGGCGCCACCTCGACGGCGGACGAGAAGGCGCATATACAGACCACGCGCGACTTCACCAAGGCGATGGAGGCGGGCGACTGGGATCGGGTCTCCAGCCTCCTCGCCGAGGACGCCCGATTCTGGACCCACGGGGACGCGGCCACCAGCGGGGAGTGGGCCCGAAAAGAGGTGAAGGGCCGGACGGCGATCATGGAGACGCTGGAGTCGTGCTGCTTTGACAACACGGATCAGAAGCTGATGATCACGCGCGAAGAGGCGCTCGGACACGTGGTCATCCACCAGCGTCGAGATAACTGGACCAACGCCCAGGGCCCTCAGGTCGATGTGCCAAACACCAGTATGTTCCTCGTCCACCAGGGCAAGATCCAGGTTTGGTTCGAGCTTATCGGGGAGCTCCCCGCCTAGCGAATCGGCGAGCCGGACTAGCCGAGGAAAATGATGAGTATCATTTCCCTCTGCTAGTTATCCTTTGGCGCCGAGGACGGCGCACTTTGAGCTTGCTTCTTATACGCTTCGGACAGCGCCGTTTCGTTTTCTGCCGCGGCAGACTCCTGGATTATTCATGAAGCCTACTGCGGTGCCGCTGCCGACGGTGGAGTGGGGCGGCGGCAGAGGAAGGCCGACGTAGCTCCCAGCAGCGCTATGGCGACACATGCCCAGAACACGAGGACGTACGACCCGGTGGTATCTGCGACCTTGCCGGCGAGGCGCGGGGCCAGGTAGCCGAAGACTCCGGCGATCATGATGCGTATCCCGCCGGTGAGAGCGAACGCCTTCATTCCGAAGAAGTCCCCGAACACGACGGGCAGGGAGATGTAGGCGGCGCCGAAGCCGAGGCCAAGGAGGACGACGCCGACGTAGAGCAGACCCTCTGAGTTGGCAAGCGCGAGACAGGCTACTCCGGCAGCTTCGACCACGTGGGCCAGCGCCAGTACCTTCGACGGCGCGAGGAAGTCTCCCGCGCTGGCGCTCAGCCGCCCGACGGCGCTGGCGCCGACGCGAAGTGTCCCGAGAATGAGCGCTGCGACGCCCACCGAGATCCCCATCTCCTCGCGCACGTAGAGCCCACCGTGAGCGCTGACGATCCCCCACGGCACTCCAAGGGTGATGCTACAGATCGTGACAAGCACGAACTGCGGCGTCCGCAGCGCCTCCCGCGCGCTCCACGAGTAGCGAGCCTGGTCCTGCGCCACCGCGACCCGCGCGTCGATCGTCGCCGCAGCTCCGTCAGGCCGGAGACCCATCGACGCTGGCGTGTCACGAACGAAGATCAGAGCGAGGATCGCGACCCCGACCGAGACCCCGGCGATGATCACCCACGCGTCGCGCCAGCTGCCGCCCTCGAGGATCGCTGCGTTGAAGGGATTCACCGCCATACCCACCAGCGCTCCGCCGGTGAAGATGAAAGCCATCGCTCGGGCTCTGTACTTCTCGAACCAGAAGGTGGCCAAGGATTGATTCGGAAGGATGCAGGAGAAGCCGATTCCGATGCCGCCGATCAAGGCGTAGGCGACGTAGCAATCCGCGGCCGACTGGGCCTGGCTGAGGAGGTAGAACCCCAGTGCCGCCACCAGTGAGCCGGCCGTGATCATGGCCCGGATGCCGAAGCGGGCTATGCCCAGGCCAACCAGCGGCCCGACGGCGCCGAAGGTGAACACGAACACTCCGAAGATGCTCCCGGTCTGCTCGCGGGTGAGCCCGAGATCCTGGCGCAGCTCGGGACCGAAGAATCCCCAGCTGTAGTAGGCGGGCGAGATCCCGAAGCCGTAACAGAGAACGCCTATCCCGACCAGAATCCAGCCGTAGTAGATCCGCCGCCCACCGGGGCTAAACAAGGCCCGCCGACGGCCTGGGGAACTCACCCGCGGGGCAGCGGACGGAGGGGGAAAAACTTCCCGGTGGTTCGCGCAATCAGCGTCTCGCCGTTGCACAGGCTCGCCTCCACGACGAAATACTTTTCCCGCTCCTCCACGATCGAGGCCCTGGCCTCCACCGTGATCTCGAGCGGGCAGGGTCGTTCGAAGCGAATCGAAAGCTCCCCGGTCATAACCTCCTGGTCGCGCAGGAAGTTCGGCGCGGCACAGCTGACCTCGTCCATGAGCGCGGCCACGATGCCCCCGTGGGCGGTTCCCGGCGGGCCCTGGAAGCGCGGGGGCACCGTGTACCGAGTGAACACCTCGTCGCCATCGCGGCCAAAGCGCAGCTGCAGCCCGCCCTCGAGGCTCCCGGAGCAACCGAAACAACCCATATCAGGGGTGGTGGCGAGATCGAGCTCTGGATCTGTCACAGCAGCAGGGTATCAGCCTGCAGGCACCCGGCGGCGATGCGTAGCGAATCGATCGACGAAGGCGGCATGTCAGTTCCGTCCCGGGGTGCCCCTCGGGATACCGGTACTGTCGAAGACGATATAGGTGACGCGCCACTCTTCGTCGCGCGGGTCGACGAGAAACTCGAGTTTGTAATTCATGCCCGGGCCGGCATTCCAGGCAACACCGGTGACGCTGGCGGTCGCGCCGTCCCACTCGATCTTCATCGCCTCGGTGTCGTAGCTGGTACCGGCGCCTGCAAAGAGGGTCTTTCTGAACATCTCCTTCGACCCACCGCTGGAGTTTGTGAAATCGTCGGCGAGGTAAGTGAGCATCCGATCCACGTCCCCGGCCACCCACGCCTCCATCATTTGGCGGATCGTGGTCTCTACAGCCCCGGTATCTTGCGAGCCGCGCGCCCCTCCAAGCCGCTGCGCCTGAGCGGCGGTGCGCATAGCGGAGCTGCCCGTCGCTTTCGTGGTCCGCGTCGCGAGGTCGAAGCTCGCCAGGTGCTCCTCGTCCTTCACATATACCCGTGATCCGGCGAGCGCCAGGTGCGACCAAGTCGGGGAAGTCGCCACTTCCCATGAGGCAAGCTCTCGGTAGGCGTCGGGGTCGGTGGCGATCACTTTGAGCTCGGCGCCATCGGTGAGTGCGAGCAGGCGATCCCCGACGACAATCACCGACGAGTAGGCCGCCCACCGCCCGGGGCTCTGCCAGACAAGTTTCCCGGTTGCGGCATCGAAACTGACGAAGGTGCCGGCCTTCTTGTTCGAGCGGAAATACAGGCGGTCGCCGACCCGCACCGGGGAGTCCATGTAGAGGTCCGCCTGGTTCGTCTTCCACACTTCGGTCACTTTCCAAGCTCCATCTCGTTGCGGTGGCTCGACCCTGAGCCCGGCGGTCCCCAACTGGTAGCCCGAGAGGATGAGCAGGTCCTTGTAGCGGACGGTGGTGACGGAATTCTGGTCGAAGGCGGTCTCGAACGCGGTCGACCACAAGAGCTCGCCGTCACTCGCTCGCACCCCGAAGAAGGCCTCATCGCCCAAGGTGACGATCTGGCGCACCCCTCCGATCGTGAACGCCATCGGCGAGGCGTAGGCGGGCGGTCCGTCTGCCCGCCAGACCTCTTTTCCGGTCGCCTTGTCGTAGGCAACCAGAGCTCCGTGGTCGTCCTCCTGCTCTAAGCCGGTGTTGCCGACGGGGACGATGATCAGATTTCCTTCGACCAGAGGCGACGCCGCCGTTCCCCATATCGGGTACGGCGGGTCGTAGATGTCCTCGAAGCTCTTCTCCCACTGCACCGCGCCGGACTTGGCATCCAGTGCGAGGAGCCGCGATCGGATGCCGAAGCTGTAGACCGAATCGCCATCGGCCAGCATCGTCGACTTGGGGCCCGGGCCATACTGGAGGGCCGCGGTCGCCGGCACGTACGGAACCACGTACGCATGCCGCCACAGCTCCTTGCCGGTGGACGCCTCGAGCGCGAGCACGACTTCTTCCTCGCCCTGTCGCGCGAGGATGAAGACGCGGTCTCCAACCACGATCGGAGAGGATTGCCCAACGCCAACGTGCACCTTCCACCGCCGCTCGAGAGCCGCGGGAAGCACCTCCGGCAACTCGCTTCCGGCAGCGACTCCGTTCCGTTCGGGGCCTCGCCACTGCGGCCAATCGGCTGCTTGTACAGAGAAGGCGAGACACAGCACTAGGAAGGGCGCCCACCTTCGAATCAGCCTACCGTTCATCTTCGCTTCCGATAGCTGTTCGATGGCCTAGACACCTGAGGAGCAACGGTCGTCACCGCGGGGTCAAAACGACTTCCAGTGCTGGTCAGCAGGGTCACCTTACATCCCCGAGCTTCAATGGGTCAACGGCGAGACGTGCCCACTTCCTCACTTCACCGGGTCTCGTCCGCATCGCACCTTCTTCGAGTCGCGGGGGCGAGGCAGAGTATCGATCGCTTGGACGGCGGGCATGGGTACGGCCCCAACCTGCGCGGCGTGCTTGGGCGCCGTGCGTGGAAGACGCGCAGAATCTCGATCGCGAGTCGCAACCGGTACAGAACCAGACCTCACCCCCAGGCTCATAGCCGTACCAGACCGGGGCGGAGAGAGGACCGCGCCCCTCGGCAGGGAGGCTAAGCTGGAGAACGTTCTGAGGACGCGCGGTCGTTAGGCTGGGACCGTCGACGTCTTCGCCAAGGGCCCGGCGTGCTACGGTCGGGCCGCTCATGCCAAGGTCTGCCGAAGCCTCACATGCCGAAGAGAAGAGGTCTGGAGAGCAGAGTCCAAGGGCTGAGAAGGGACGGAATCGCCACGGGGCGAAGGGCCTTCGTCGACGTGAGGAGATCCTCGACGCGGCCCGCGCTCAACTGGGCGACTCCGAAAACGGCTCCGGTCTCTTGCGCAGTGTGGCGAAAGACCTCGAGATCTCGTTAGGGAACCTCCAATACTACTTCCCGACCCGAGAAGATCTGCTCGCGGCGCTGTTTCGTGCCGAGTCCGATTCCGACTGCGAGCTGATCGATTTGCTCAGCGCGCGCGACGAGACGCCCAGAGACCGGTTGGCTGCCATCACCCGCGCCTTCATCGCACGGTGGGAGGATGGCCCCGCTGGGACGACCCACGTCCCGATCTGGAGGGCTCTCGCCGACTCTGCGCAGCAGAGTCCACGGTTCCGGGCTCTCCGGCACGAGCTCTGGGAGCGCAACTACGAGCTGTTGACTCCGATTCTGAGAGAGCTCGAGCCGGGAGCGACCGCGAGCCAACTGCGGCTCAAGGCCGTCCTCGTCGCGGCGATGATCGACGGTACTACGATGATGCCACCCGAGACTCTCGAGAGCATACGCGGGCTGAGACACCCGTCCTATGAGAACGAAGTCGTAGCCGCCGTCTTGTGGATCGCAGAGCGCTGAGTCTGTTGGTTCCGGAGTGACGCTTGTCGCGTCTCGGCCGGGACGCTTCCACTGCGAAGCTCTGCTCGGCGATGTAGACCCACTTCATGGCGTCGCGGAACAGAGTCGCATTTGGGGGCTTGACATGGTCTTCGTCCGTGTTCCACAATCGGTCATTGACCTAAAACAGCAATGGCGGCTTCTCCGGAGGATTGGCTGATGCGGCTACGTCCCATTACCTCGGCGATGCCTTTCGTTCTTCTCGCAACGGCGCTGCTACCTGCAGCAACCGTCTACGCACAAAACGTCGGCACCGTACGTGGGACGGTCAGCTCGCCGGATGGCGATCCTCTCCCCGGGGTGCTGGTGCAGGTGACGGGCGACATCGTACGTGGTGAGCGCACCTCGACGACCGGAGCCACTGGCGAGTGGTTGATCCCCGGGCTGCCGCCGGGGATCGTGACGGTGACCGGAACGCTCGAGGGCCTCGACAACGCCGAGGTCCAAGGTGTGCGTGTCTCCATCTCCGGCGCCGCCACCGTGAACCTCACCATGCGTGTCGCCGGGGTCGAAGAGCAGATCACGGTGAGCGGGGAGGCACCCATCATCGATGTGACGAGCTCTTCCTTCGCCAACGACTACCAGGCAGAGCTCATCGACGCTCTGCCGACGAAGGGGCGCAACTACCAGGAGTTCGCCCTGCTGGCCCCTGGCGTCAACGCGATAGGTCGCGTCGGGAGCGTCGGAGAGTATGAGGGGTTCATCGGGGCGTACGGCCGCGATTTTGGGTCGCTGGGGTGGAACGTCGACGGACTCGGCGTTGCCCTTCCAGATGACGGCGCTCCATTTGGTGGGTCTATCGACCCCGACACCATCGCCGAAATTCAGGTGCTCGGCGCCGGCGCCCCGGCGGAGTACGGAAACACGACCTCAGTGGCCATCAACGTGGTCACCAAGTCGGGGACCAACACCCACCATGGGCGTCTGGCCTATAACGGTGAGTACGACGACACCACCGCCACCGGGCCCACGCTCCCGGACGGGTTCGGGGTGGAGCAAGGTTTCGAGAGAGTCACCCAAGAGGGTTACTCCCTGTGGTCGGGCGGGCCCATCAAGAAGGACAAGCTGTTCTATTTCCTGTCGGTCCAAAACAGGGAGGAGCTCATGCGCAATCCCGGCTACACTGCCAGCATAGACATCCCCGCCGGTCAGGCAGACCACTACAACCTCAAGGTCGATTGGTCGATCAACCCGTCGCATACGCTGGTGGGGGCGTACCAGTGGGAAGAGGTTGCCAGACCGAGCTTCTCAACGACGGGGGGTTACATACTCACCAACCCGAATTCCGTCGGCATTCAGAACACAAGCGGCCAGCCGTACTGGCGCGCCGGCTACCAGGGGATTCTGGGTTCCAACACCATCCTCGAGGCCAACTGGTCGAACATCTACTCCATCCTCGATCATGTCTCGGCGACCGGCAGTTTTGAGTCGCCATTGATCGACTTCAACACCTCTCCCGCCACGTCCCTGGGCGGATTGATTTATCCTTATCTCTACCCCGTCTGGTTTTCTCGCGGCCACGCCAAGGTGACGCACTTCGCCGACGATCTCGCCGGCAGCCACGAGTTCAAGTTCGGTGTCCAGTACAGCAACAACGGTCAGAAGGCAGGGGGCGTCTTTCCCGGTTTCGGCGGCACGTACTACTACATATACGGGGCCAACTACTACGTCTACGCCCGCGATCCTCACTACTACGGCGTCAAAGGAGAGGATATCGGGATCTACGTCGACGACTCGTGGCGTATCAACGAAAGGCTGACCGTGAACATCGGGGTGCGCGCCGACCAGGCCTATTCTGATCTGCCTTCCTTTCCGATAATCGACGAATACAAATGTAACGAGATCGGCTGCGGCGTCGTCGTTCCCGGAGAGTTCTCGAACCACTACTCCGACGTCGTCGACTATGACAGCGTCGACCCGCGCCTCGGAATCGCCTACCAGGTCGGTGAGGGACGCAGGCAAGGGGTGCTGCGGGCGTCGGCCGGCAGGTACCACGAGTTCAACGTCGTCTCCATGTGGCAGATGCCGCACCCCGATCGGCCCCAGGCGCGCTTCGGCTACAGCCCCAACCGGTACGGCCCGTTCTATTACTTCTTCGAGAGCTCGGAGACCATTCTTCGAGAGCTCGGAGACCAGCTTCGGGCTACCGGCCCAAGGCATGGGGCGACCCGAGAGCGACCAGTTCTCGGTCGGCTACGAGCAGCAGCTCGGGAACTACAAAGTCGGCCTTCAGATCATCACAAGTGAAACGACGGATCTGATTGGCTGGCAGCTCGACGAGGGCGGCGTCTACGAGGACTTTCCCTACGTCAACCCCTTGACCGGCGAGACGATGATCCTCCAGAACCAGATCGTGGAGCCCACCGCTCGAAAAGGCAACGCGCCCGGAGCGGAAGTACCGGGCAGGGAGTACACGCAGGAGTACGAGGCCGCTTTCCTCACCTTCGAGAAGCGCCACACCGGCGGCTGGTCGCTGTACTCGTCCCTCGCCTGGTCGGAGACGAAGGGATTCCAGGCTCGGCCACTCACCCAGAGCCAAGGGCAAACTTACTTCCACAGTGATGATGGCAAAGATCCGAACCACCATCTCTTCAATGGAGGCCTCGGATCAGCCGACCGTCCGTGGGTGTTTCGGGTTCAGGGAATGGTCGACCTGCCCTGGCAGCTCAAGGCGACAGCCAACTTCAACTATCAGGACGGCAGACCGTGGAGACATCAGGCGCGCGTGGGACTGAACCAGGGGTTTGTCACGGTTCCACTCGAGCCGATGACCGGCGACCGCCGGTATCCAACCAACACCAACCTCGACCTCGGTCTTATGCGTCGGTTCCTGCTCGGCGATCGGCTCGGGTTGAGCGTCGACCTCCAGGTGTTGAACGTCTTCAACGACGACACCCACTATTTCTGGGGGGGCTACGGCTTATACCCCCTTGAGCTCACTCCCTCGCACTACACCTATCCGCGGCGGCTGGCGGTGCGGGTGGGTGTGGACTGGTAGACATGAGAGAGACACCCGAGGCCCGACTCCTCGTCGATCGCCGTCGTCTACTGGCGTCGACCTCGTTGGGAGTCGCTGCGGCGGCTTTCCTGCCGCGGTCGGCGCGCGCCGACCTGACGGCGGACGAGAAGGCGCATTTACAGACCGCTCGCGACTTCACTAAGGCGCTGGAGACGCCCGACTGGGATCGGGTCGAGAGCCTCCTCGCCGAGGACGCCCGATTCTGGACCCACATGGACGCGGCCACCGGCGGGGACTGGGCCCGCAAAGGGGTGAAGGGCCGAACGGCGATCATGGACACGATGGAGTCGTGCTGCTTTGACAACACGGATCTGAAGCTCATGATCACGCGCGAAGAGGCGCTCGGACACGTGGTCATCCAGGAGCGTCAAGATAGTTACACCGACGGGGACGGCACTCGAGTCGATGTGGCCATCACCAGTATGTTCCTCGTCCACAAGGGCAAAATCGAGGTTTGGTTCGAGCTTATCGGGGAGCTCCCCGCCTAGCGAATCGGCGAACCGGAGAGGGTGCACGACACCAGAGTGATGAGCTGGATCCGGGTTGACGTTCCGTAGGGCTTGGCGATAGTGTTCTGACAGCTCTATAGACTGTCAGAATGGAGGCTGCTATGACCGACACTCCGCCCCGCCTTGCCGAGCTAGAGAAGCGACGCCGAGAAGTGCGAGAGCTGCTGGCCAATATCGGGGAGATGCGCCCCGGATCTTTGGTCGGACGCTACCGCAAGTGTGGCAAGCCGGGCTGCCACTGTGCTCGGCCCTCCGAGCAGGGGCATGGCCCCAGCTGGTCACTCACCCGCCGAGTCGAGGGCAAGACCGTGACCAAGGTAATCCCCCCAGGCCCAGGCGTCGAGCGCACCAGAGTGCAGATTGACGAGTGCCGGCGCTTTCGGCGCCTGGCTCGGGAGCTGATCGAGATCAACGAGCAGCTGTGCGACGCGGCACTGCGAAGGGCGGAGGGTCCGGGGGAGCAAAAAGGGGGCTCCAGACGATCTTCGAGGCCGAGATCGCGACCGAAGTCGAGACGCTGATCAGCCCAGAGGCGGTCGAGGCGCTCGACTTTGAGGCCTTGGAGACGAGCGTGCGCCGGCGGGCCCTCGAGCTGGCGGCGCGGGCGGTCGAGCAGCGGCTCAATTCGGATCACACCGATCACGTCGGTGCGGCGGCGCCGTGCGACTGCGGTCAGACGGCTCGCTACGCGGGTCGTCGGGCCAAACGCTTCGAGACCGTGCTCGGAGCGATGCGCCTGGAGCGGGCGTATTACGACTGTCCCAACTGTAAGACAGGCTTCTGCCCTCGCGACCGGGGGCTGGGTCTGGAAGGGCGCTCGCTGTCGCCGGCCGTCACCCGGATGGTGGGCACCGTTGGTGCCCTGGTGAGCTTCCAGGAGGGCAGCGAGCTGCTCTCGGAGCTTTCGGGGATCGAGGTCGGCGCGAAACAGGTGGAGCGCACCGCCGAGGCCTTGGGGCGTGAGATCGCCCAGCATGAGCGACAGGTCGTCGAGTCCGCCAACTCTTCCGAGATCCCGGAGACACTGTACCTGGGAGTGGACGGCACCGGGGTGCCGATGCGCCGCTGCGAGCTTACCGGCCGCCCGGGCAAGCAGCCCGACGGATCGGCCAAGACCCGGGAGGTGAAGCTTTGTACGCTCTGGAGCGCCGAAGCCCGCGACGACGAGGACCGCCCGGTGCGCGATCGGGGCTCGGTGAGCTACTCCGCCGCCATCGAGACGGCGGCTACTCAGGACGTGGACTCAACCGTGGCTCCCTTCTGGCAGCGAGTCGAGCGCGAAGCGAAGCGTCGAGGCTTCGATCGTGCCCGACGCCAGGTCTTCCTCGGCGATGGGGCACTGTGGATCTGGAATCTCGCCGACGAGCTCTTTCCTCGGGCGACCCAGATCGTCGACCTCTTCCACGCCATGGAGCACCTCAGCGAGGTGGCGCGGGCGATCTATGGAGCCTCCAGCGACCTCGCCACCGCCTGGGCTCGGCAGCGCTATGACGAGCTCGAGGCCGGAGACCTCGACGCCCTTCTCGGAGTCCTCCGTACGCACCAGACCAGCTGTGAGGAGGCTCGCAAGGCGGCGGCGTACTTCCAACGCAACCAACACCGTATGCGCTACCATCGCTTCCGCGCCAAAGGGCTCTGCACCTCGACCGGCGTCGTTGAAGCCGGGTGCAAGGTCGTCGTCGGCCACCGCCTCAAGCGCGCTGGGATGCACTGGAGCCTCAACGGCGCTAACGCCATCCTGGCTCTGCGCTGTGCGAGGCTCAGCGGCCGATTCGAGATGTTCTGGAACTCCACACACCGCTGCCGACACACTGCGTAACAGCCGCACCCAACCACCTCATCTCACAAATCTGACGTACACCCAACCGGAGAGGGCTCGCCCCGGGCGCCGCATCTCCAGAAGGAGGACGACATGGGTTCGACACCAGGCCCCGCACAATCTTCCGCGCTGGCGGACCCGGCCGGCGCCGCCGCGCACTTTCTGCTCGGAGAATGGGAGGTCACCGTCGGCGACGGTACGCCTATTGGCAAAACCCTCTGGGAGCTGGGTCCCGAGGGCTGTTACCTGGTCCAGAAGTGGACCGGCCTCGCCGAAGGCGTTCCAGATTCTCTCTGCCTGCTCGCCTACAGCAGCGAAGAGAACAACTGGGCGCTCTTTGCCGGAGAGTCGAAGCCAGGCGGACGGCGCTCGCTATTCGAAGACGGAAACATGGTTGGCAACGAACTTCGCTTCGTCACCAAGGAAAGCGGAGGCTTGGCAAAGGGCAAGGCGGGCCGCTTCAGCTACTTCAACCTGCCCGACGGCCGGATCCGCGAGCTATCGCTGCTTTCGTCGGACGGGGGCGAGACCTGGGAGACCGAGTACGATCTGGTCTGGCAGCGAAAGAAGTGAGTCCGGGTAGGGTCGCGCGGGAAAGAAAGCATGAAGAACGATAAGGCGTTGCGGGCTCGGGCCGAGCGGGTGATTCCCGGAGGCATGTACGGGCACCAGTCGGTGTCCTACAGGATGCCGAAGAACTACCCGCAGTTCTTCGCGCGTGCCGAAGGCTGCCGACTGTGGGACGTGGACGACAACGAGTACATCGACTTCATGTGCTCGTACGGACCCATGATTGCCGGCTACCGCAATCCGCGCATCTGCGCTGCGGCCGATGCGCAGCGCGGCGCGCTCGACATCGCGAACGGCCCACCGGCCCTCATCGTGGACTTGGCCGAGCGCCTGGTAGCTCAAGTCGGGCACGCCGACTGGGCGATCTTCGCGAAGAACGGCAACGATGCGACGACGGTCTGCAACATGGTCGCGCGAGCCAAGAGTGAGAAGCACAAGATCCTGGTTGCGGCCGGCGCTTACCACGGCTCTCAGCCGTGGGCAAACCACTTGTCGCGTGGAACGCCGGCAGAGGAGCACGCGAACTACCCGACGTTCACGTACAACGACACAGAAAGCCTGCGCGCGGCCGCCGAGGCTTCCGCCGGCGACCTCGCGGGAATCGCCGTGTCGGCCTTCAAGCACGACGCGGGCTACCCGCAGGAGCTCGTCGACCCGGCCTTCGCCCGCGCGGTGCGCCAGATCTGCGACTCGGAGGGAGCCGCCCTCATCCTTGACGAGGTGCGGGCCGGGTTGCGTCTGTCGCTGGATGCGAGCTGGGCGACCCTTGGCGTCGAGCCGGACCTCTCGGCGTGGGGCAAGGCGATAGCAAACGGAGAGCCGCTTGCAGCAGTTCTGGGCAGCGAGGCGTACCGGGACGCCGCGTCGCAGATCTTTGTCACGGGCTCGTTCTGGTATCAGGCCGCGCCCTTTGCGGCGGCGCTCGCGACGCTCGACGTCGTAGAGGAGCTCGACGCGCCGACCCGGCTCCTCGAGCTGGGCCAGGCGTTCAGGGCCGGGCTTGCCGAGCAGGCGCAGCGCTACGGCCACGCGATCCAGCAGACCGGTCCGCCGCAGATGCCGACCGTGATGTTCGAGGACGACCCCGAGCTATCGAAGGGCCTTGCGTTCTGCGGGCATGCGCTCGCCAACGGAGTTTACTTACACCCCTGGCACAACATGTTCCTGTCCGTGGCGCACACCGAGCGCGACATCGAGCAAGCCCTGGCCGGCACAGCGCGCGCCTTCCAGGCGCTCGGCTGAGCCGACGGCGCCCGGGATTGGGATGTCAGAGACGGCCGATCAAGCCTCGCCCGCAGCTGAGCGAGAGTCGCCCTACCCGGCGCCAGCCTACGCCTGGTACTGCGTCTTCATCCTGACGGGGATCTATCTGAACTCTTTTCTCGATCGGCAGATCCTCGGCCTCCTGGTCGACCCGATCAAGGCCGACATGAAGATCTCGGACACCCAGATGGGTTTTCTCATGGGCCCCTCGTTTGCGATCGCCTACATCATCGCCGGGCTGCCGCTCGGTTGGCTGGCGGATCGGATGAGTCGGCGCTGGTTGATCGCCCTCGGCCAGTTCTTCTGGTCGCTCGCCTCGGTGAGCTTCGGACTCGGACGCACCTACTCTCAGCTTCTTGCGGCACGAATCTGCGTCGGAGTCGGCGAGGCATCGCTTGGGCCATCGGCCTATTCCCTGATTACCGACCTCTTCCCGCGGCGTCGCCTTTCCACGGCTATGAGCGTCTACGGCCTCGGGATCTTTCTGGGAGGCGGTCTCGCCAATTTGGTCGGCGGCTACGTCCTCGAACTCGTCGGAACCGGCACGCTTTACGATCTGCCTTTCGTCGGTCCGCGCAAATCCTGGCAGATGGTCTTCTTTATCATCGCCACGCCGACCATTCCGCTCACTCTCTTGCTCCTGACAATACGCGAGCCGATTCGCAGAGGAGTGCACAAAATAGTAGGAGAGGACGGCACGGCACGGGCGGCGAAGCTGCCGCTCTCGGCCTTCTTGCGCTACGCCCGTCGCAACGCCAAGACCGTACTGAGCCACAACATCGGGTTCGCCTGGCTCTCCTTCGCCGGCTACGGTTCCGGCGCCTGGGTACCGTCGCTCTTTATTCGCATCCACGGCTGGGAGCCCGCTCTGACCGGCAAGGTGCTGGGTGTGATCCTTATCACCGTCGGCCCCCTCGGGATCCTGACCGCCGGCTGGCTCGCCGACTGGCTCGGGGAGCGCGGCTACCGTGACGCCACGATCCGCGTCGGCCTGTTCTCGGCCTTGGCCCCCTTGCCGCTCGTCGTGGCCTACCCGCTGGTGCCGAACGCGACCTTGGCCATCGTGCTCTACGCCGTTGCCTCCTTCTTCGGGGCGATGCCGTGGGGGATTGCAGTGGCGGCCATCCACGAGATGATGCCGAATCAGATGCGCGGGCAGGCGACGGCCGTCTATCTTTTCGTGGGCGGCCTTCTCGGCACGGCCTTAGGCCCACAAATCGTGGCGATCGTCACCGACTACGTCTTCAAAGACGAGATGATGGTGCACTACTCGCTGGCTTTGACTGCGTTAATCGCGAAGGCGTTCGCCGTCGTCTGCTTGGCGATCTGTCTACGCCACTATACGAAGAGCTTGGATCGACTCGAGAGCTGGTCCTTCGACGACTAAAGGAGCGCGCCATGGATTTCTCGCAAACGGAACTGCTCGACGTCTACCGTCTGATGCGAACGATTCGATCGTTCGAAGAGAAGCTCGAGGAGCTGGTCGCGGCCGGCAAGGTCGGGGGGTTCATGCACATGTACGCCGGCGAGGAAGCCATCGCGGTGGGCGTGTGTGCGCACCTCGATGACGACGATCAGGTCGGCTCGACCCACCGGGGACATGGCCACTGCATCGCCAAGGGGGTGGATGTGAAGGCCATGATGGCCGAGCTCTTCGGCCGCACCACTGGGACCAATCGGGGCAAGGGTGGCTCCATGCATATCGCCGACGTCGACAGGGGAATGCTCGGCGCGAACGGAATCGTCGGCGGCGGCATTCCGCTGGTGACGGGTGCCGCCCTCAGCGCGCAGGTGCAGGGCCGGAGCAACGTCGCCGTCAGCTTCTTCGGTGATGGCGCTACCAATCAGGGGCAGTTCCACGAATCGCTGACCATGGCATCGAACTGGAAGCTGCCCGCGGTGTACGTGTGCGAGAACAATGGCTTCGGCGAGTTCACGCCGACCGATTTCGCAGTGCCCGTGAAGGACATCGTCGAGAGAGCGTCTTCCTACGGAATGCGGGCCGTCATCGCCGACGGCATGGATTTCTTCGACGTCTACGAGAAGGCGGGACAAGCGATCGAGCTGGCACGTCAGGGAGAGGGGCCGACACTCCTCGAATGCAAGACCTATCGGTTCTCCGGCCACTACGTGGGCGACACGACTCCGTATCGCGACAAGGAAGAAGCCGAGGACTGGATCCAGAACCGCGATCCGCTCGATCTCTTCGAAGCCCGGGTTACCGAAGCGAACCTGCTCGAATCCGACGACTGCCGCACGGTCGACGGCGAGGTGGCCGCCTTTCTCAGCGAAGCCTTCGAGCAGGCCGAGCAGGGGCCGATGCCCACTCCCGATGACGTCCTGACGGACGTCTACGTGAGGTACAGCGAATGACGCGTGAACTCAACACCGGCGGTGCCATCAACGAGGCCATCGCGATCGCGATGCGAAGCGACCCGAAGGTGATCCTGATCGGCGAGGACGTGGCAGGCGGTGGCGATCGATCATCGGAAGGCACCGAAGAGATGGGCGGCGTGCTCGGCACTACGCGCGGCCTGGTTGGTGAGTTCGGCATGAACCGCGTGCGCGATACGCCGATCGCCGAGATGGGCCTGATCGGAACGGCCGTCGGCGCGGCGGTTACGGGGCTGCGTCCGATCGCCGAGCTGATGTTCATCGACTTCCTCGGCACCTGTCTCGACCCGCTGCTCAATCAGGCGGCGAAGCTCCGCTACATGTTCGGCGGCAAGGTGAAGGTGCCGCTCACCGTTCGCACCGTGAGCGGTGCCGGCATGCAGGCCGCCGCCCAACACTCCCAGTCGCTGTATTGGATCACCACAGGAATCCCCGGTCTGAAGACGGTGATCCCGTCGTCGCCGCGGGACGCGAAGGGGCTGCTGCTTGCCGCCATCCGCGACGACGACCCCGTGATCTTCTGTGAAGCCAAGGGCATCTTGAACGAGGTCGGCGAGGTTCCCGAGGGTGATTACGAAATCCCCCTCGGCGAAGCCAACTTGATCCGCGAGGGCAGCGACGTCTCCCTGGTCGCTTTCGGGGCAATGGTGAAGGTGGCGGTGGAGGCGGCCGAGGCGCTCGACGGCGCCGGCACCAGTGCGGAGATCCTCGATCTACGCTCGCTCTCGCCGCTCGACGAAGGGGCGATCCTGCGCACGCTCGAAAAGACCGGGCGTCTGGTCGTGATCGACGAATCGACACCGCGCTGTTCGGTGGCCCGCGACGTGGCGGCCTTGTGTGTCGACCGCGGCTTCGACTTCCTGCAGGCACCCGTGAAGTGCGTCACGGCGCCGCACACGCCCGTACCTTTCAGCGCTGTTCTAGAGCAGGCGTTCGTCCCCTCGGCCCAGGACGTTCTCGACGCTGTCGGCGAAATGGGCTGAGCGAACATGGCCACCGCGATCTCGATGCCGAAGCTCGGCATGACCATGGAGGAGGGCACGGTCATCGAGTGGCCGCTGTCCATCGGCGAGCCGGTCGAGAAGGGCGAGATCGTCCTGATCATCGAGTCCGAGAAGGCCGAAGTCGAAATCGAGGCTGCGACCAGTGGCATCCTCCGGCACACCTACATCGAAACGGGGGACACAGTCCCCTGTGGAACCTTGCTTGGCGCCATCACCGACACGGTCGAAGAGGAGTTCGACGCCGAGTCGTTTCGAGCCACCGAGGATCGCCCAGAGCCCAAGAGCGCGTCGGGGCTCCAGGTGAAGACCGCGCCAGCCTCCGTAGCCAGGTCGACCGCGGCGGCCAGCAAGCCGATCGTGCCCGCCGCGCGCGCCTTGGCCAAGAGACTCGGGATCGATCTTCAACGCGTTGCCGGAACAGGCCCGGGCGGGCGCGTCACGAAGCAGGACGTCGAAGCCCATGCGGCGGCACGCGAAGCGCTGGTCGAGGTGGCCAAGGGCGTGCGGCTGGAGGTGCTCGACGCCGGTAGCGGGGACGACGTCGTCCTCCTGCCCGGTCTCGGCACCGACGTTTCGGCCTTCGCGCGGCAGGCGCCTCTGTTGGCCGAGCGATTTCGGGTGCGCGGCGTCAACCCGCGCGGCGTGGGCCTCTCCGACGCGCCCGATTCAGAAACCTACAGCGTCGCCCAGATGGCGTCGGATGCCGCTGCCGTATACGAAGGGGCTGCGCATGTGATCGGTGCCAGCCTCGGTGCCGCTGTGGCACTGGAGCTCGCGCTGGACCAGCCCGATCGCGTGAAGTCCCTCATCCTGATCACACCCTTCGTCGAGACCACGCCGCGCCTGCTGGCGGTGGCAGAGGGCTGGCGCCGCATGGCGGCCGAGACGACTCCCGAGACCTTGGCCGCGGCGCTGCTGCCCTGGTTCTTCTCATCGGGGCTCCTGGCTGACACCGCGGTGCGCAGTCGCATGTTGCGAGGCCTGTCCCAGACCGTGGCGCGAGTTCCCGCCGCCACACTCGACCGCATGATCGCCGGAATGGCGAGCTGGTCCGGTACCCGCGTCGACGACCTCGCCAAGCTATCGGTGCCGACGCTCGTCGTCGCCGCCGGCGAGGACCTGCTCACGCCCGGCTCGGACGCCATCGCCCGGGCCATCCCCGCAGCGCGGCTGCACGTCGAGCCGCGGGCGGGTCACGCGGTCGCACTGGAAGCTCCCGACGCGGTCAACCGGGCGATCGCGGACCACCTCGGGTGAATCATCACGCCGGACTGGTGACTCGGTTGTAGAGGCCGGTGTTGAAATCCCTGATGAGATCGATTGCATCGTGTTGTGGCTCATCAAAGCGATCTCTCTCGGACATAGCGGTTCCCTCTACCCTGCAGGCTCGGCGTAGACGGCCGCGACCGAGTTCCGCGATGAGATGGGCGGGCGGGCTCCAGATTGCCTAGCCGAGCGGTCCTGCACTCAGCTCACCGCCGTCCAGAACGTAGGTGGTAGCGGTCGTGAACCTTCCTGCCTGAGTCGCCAGGGTCAACACCAGGGCCGCGATATCCTCCGGCTCCGCAATGCGGCCCATCGGGTTGATGGCGATGTTGTTTTTCTCCACCCACTCGATCAGGCCCGCAGCCAGTTCAGTCCGGACCAGACCGGGAGCGATGGCAGCCGTGCGGATGCCGTCCTTCGCCCACTCCTTGCCGATCATCTGGCTGAAGTTGATCAACGCCGCCTTGGAGGGCGGGTAGATGCCCAGTCCTGGCGACGCCCGGACGCCCTCGTTCGACGCGATGTTGATGATCATGCCGCCGCCGCGCTCTTTCATCGTTGTCCGGCACAGCTGCGACAGTCGGATCGGTCCCCACACGTTGATGGCCATCACCCGCTGGAAGTCGTCCTCCTTCAGCTCGGCGATCGGGGTGCCGCCGCCGCCGGCGGCTGCGTTGTTGACCAGGATGTCAATGCCACCGAGCTCGGCGATCACCTGCTCGTAGAGGTCGTTGACGGCTTCGGTACTACCGACATCGGCCTGAATCGCTACTGCGCGGCGGCCAAGCTTGCGCAGCTCGCCACCGGTAGCCTCGAGTGCCTCGAGACCTCGAGCAGCGATCGCGACATCGGCTCCGTTCTCGGCAAACGCCAGGGCGATGGCACGACCGATGCCCTTGGAGCCACCGGTGACCAGCGCTACCTGGCCGTCCATGGAAAAATCGACGATTGGCATGATGACCTCCGTTCCTGATTTGGTGGGTGGTTGAGCTGGGGCGACTGTCAGTTCGGGCCCGGGGTGCCCGCTTCGACCGGCTTGGCGTCGACGTACTCGAAGTAGGTCAGGCGCCACTCGCCGTCGCGCTCGTCGACCAGCAGGTCGAGTCCGAAATTCAGGGTGCCTCTGATCCATCGCACACCGGTGACGCTGGCGGTCGCACCCTGCCATTCGATCTTCATCGACTCGGTCTCGGCCGTGGTGCCGGCAGTGGGGCCGAGGTATTCGCGCCAGACCTCCCTCGACGCGCCGGTGTCCGATCTGAAATCTTCGGCGACATAGGTCATCATGAGATCGAGATCCCCGGCCGTTATCGCCACCATCATCTGGCGGATCATGACAGCTACCGCCTCGGTATCGTCCGAGCCGCGAGCCCTCCCCCCTCGCTGCGCCCCGTCGGCGGTGCGCGTGGCGGAGCTGTCGGTCGCTTTCGTGGACCGCACCGCGAGGTCGAAGCTTGCAAGATGCCCCTCGTCCTTCACGTATACCCGTGATCCGGAGAGTGCCACGTGGGCCCATGTGGCAGAGCTCGCCACCTCCCAAGAGGCCAGCTCCCGATAGCCCTCCGGGTCCGCCGCGATCACTTTGAGCTCGGCGGTGTCGGTCAGCGCGAGCAGGCGATCGCCGACGGCGATGACCGACGAGTACGCCGCCCACCGCCCCGGGCTCTGCCAGACAATCTTGCCGGTCATGGGATCGAGACAGACGAAGGTGCCGGCCCTCTTGTAGGAGCGGAAGTACAGATAGTCGCCGACGCGCACCGGCGAATCCATGTAGAGCTCGACCTGCGTCGTCTTCCACACCTCGGTCACCTTCCAATCGCCGTCCCCTTTCGGGGGCTCGACCTTGAGCGCCGCGGTCCCCCACTGGTAGCCCGAGAGGATGAACATGCCCTTGTAGAGGATGGTGGTGGGAGTGTTCTGGGAGAAGGCGGTTGCAATCTCCTTCGACCACAGCAGCTCACCGTCACTCGCCCGGACAGCGAAGAAGGCCACATTGCTCATCGTTACGATCTGGCGAACCCCTCCGTGAGTGAACGCCATCGGGGAGGCGTAAGCGGGCGGTCCGTCTGACCGCCAGACCTCCCTTCCGGTCGCCTTGTCGAAAGCAATCAGGGCTCCGTGATCGTCCTCATGCGCTGAGCCGGTGACGCCGACCGGGACGATGATCAGATTTCCCTCCACCAGAGGCGACGCCGCCGTTCCCCATATCGGGTAGGGCGGGTTGTAGACATCCTCGAAGGTCTTCTCCCAGCGCACCGCGCCGGACTTGGCATCCAAAGCCAGGAGGCGCTCGCGGATGCCGAAACTGTAAACCGAATCGCCTTCGGCCAGCATGGTCGACTTGGGGCCAGGGCCGTACTGGATGGCCGCGGTCGCCGGTACGTACGGAACCGTGTACGAATGCCGCCACAGCTCCTTGCCGGTGGACTTCGAAAGGGCGAGGACGACTTCTTCCTCACCCTGTCGCGCGTGGATGAAGACGCGGTCGCCGACGATGATCGGAGCGGACTGCCCAACGCCGACGTGCACCTTCCACAGACCGTGGAGGGCGGCGGGAAGCTCCGCCGGCAGCTCGCTTTCGGCAGCCACTCCGTCGCGCTGCGGCCCTCGCCACTGCGGCCAATCGGCTGCCCATGCAACCGGGCCCGAAGTGGTCAGGACGAGGGTCAGGAGCGTCAGCAGCAACACGAGGATCCATCGTCTGCCTTTCACTGTCTAGCCTCCCTCGATTCTCGACCTGTTGAGGTCACGCTGTGCGCCGGAAACCACGTCACTTCGTTGCGAAACTTGCTCGGTGGCTGCCCGGTCCAACGCTTGAAGGCATGCCGGAAGTTGGCCGCGTCGCTGTAGCCTAGTCGTTCGGCGATCGCCTCTACGGTCAGCTCCGATTGCGACAAGTAGCGCAGGGCGAGATCCCGGCGTACCTCAGCCACGACCTCACGGTAGGACGTACCCGCCGCGGCGAGTCGCCGCCGCACCGAGCGTCGAGAAAGGTGGAGATGATGGGCGACGTCGCTCAGCGATGCGCTCGCATCGGCATGCTCGACGTAGCTTCGCACCCGAGCGATCGGATCGGATGAGGTACGAAGCTCTTCGATCGCCGCCGCACAGAGATCGAGGCAGTGGGAATGGGTGGCGGCGTCGCGCAGGGGCAGAGCCCTGTGAAAGAGGTCGGCGCTGACGAGCAACTGCGCAGTGCGACCCGAGGGGTCGAGGGCACGGATGAGGCCGGGCCTTTGCAAGCGTGAGGCCCTCTCCAGGCGTGAGGCTCTCTCGGAATCGCAATCGCGATCGAGGTCGCAACTCCGAGGGCTAGATCCGAGGAGATCGTGCAGGATGCGTGTCAGCTTCGCAAACTCCAGGGCGAGGAAGAAATCTCGATCGTCGGTGGCGAAGGCGAAGGTGTCCTCGAAAGAGACTGCCGTGCCCTGGCCGGTGGAGCGGAGGCGAATCGAGAACTTCAGGTTGAAGAGCGGCGCCAGGCTCCCGGCAAAGAGGTCGAGGGCGTCGCTAAGACGCTCGCAGGTGAGAAGCGCGTAGCCCGCCAGGCCGAACGAGGACAGGCGTAGCTGCGAGCCGGTGGTAACCGCCAGATCGTGTGCTGGAGCGATCTCGCTGGCAGCGCGCGCGATGGCGACCTGCTCGCGCATCGAGATCTTTCGATGTCGATCTCCCGGCTCGATCCCTCGCCCTCGCAGTAGACGCTCGACGACGGAGGAAGGCGCCCCTAGGCGCACCGCGGCCGCGGCGAGGATGCAAACCTCAGAGGTGGAGTAGACGGGCTCGTCCATGCTCGGCGGCAGCCAGGGCTCGTGGCGCGTGCCGCGGCCGGCAGTCACACTAGTACATGCGGCCATAAGTACGGGTACGTTTCGAGGGACGATGCGCCTCGCCAGCAAGGCGCGTGACAGAGGCGTACCTGGCAGTACGCCGCAGGGAGCGCAACGCTGCTGGAGAGGATGCAGCGTCGCTCAAAACGTGTCCGTATTTGTGGCCGCGTGTACTAGTCACCATGGACACACGAGTCGGCTCCCCACTTGCGAACACAGATGGCCGAGCGGATCCGGTCCCCGACGTCCGTTGGGGGACCGGCGGCACAGTCAGGCGGGCAGCTCCCCAACGAGCTCAAACCACACCTGGACCTTGCCTTCGCTGACCAGGAACATCGCGCTGATGTTCCCTCCCGCAGGGCCTTGGGCGGTGGTGAAGGTCTCCTCACGATAGTGAAGGACCAAGTGGCCCAGCGCTTCTTCGCGCGTGATCTTGAATTCGGGATCTTTCAGGCCGGACATCACGTCCTTCATCCGGTCGACGATCGCCGCCCGGCCCTTTATCTCTGCCCGTGCCCAATCTCCGCTGGCAGAGTGGCTCATGAACCGGGCGTCCTCGGCGAGGAGGCTCGAGAAGCGATCCCAGTCACTGGCCTCCAGCGCCTTAGCGTAGTCGTGCGCGGTCTTGACATGCGCCTGCTCGTCGGCCGTTAATGCGGCGCCCGCCGAGCGCGGCAAGAAGGCCGCCGCAGCGAGTCCCATCGAGGTCGATGCCAGTACAGTACGACGATCAACGCCGCGTCGCTTCTCGGGTATCGAAGTCATGCGCTTCCCTTTCTTCTCGGTCATACGGTCCCCTTCTCGCTCATTTCAGGGATATCTAGAGCCCCAAACTCAATCGCAGCCCCATCCGCCGTGGCAGGTAGTACAAGGAGGGTACGGGCTCCCTGGGGTAGCGCCCATAGCTTGCGTTCGCGAAGTAGTAATACCCCTCCTCGTTCAGGAGGTTCATAACCTGCAGGTCGACACCGAACCTGACGCGATCGCCGAGCTGGAACTGCCGCGACAGACCGAGGTCGATGAAGGTCTTGGACGGCATGCGGCGGTCGCCGGTGAACGGCTCGAGGGGCACTACCGTTACGCCCTGGTTCAGGCGTACGCGCGCCATCTGCCGCCACGGGCGGCCGTCCTCATAGTTGACAACGCCGACCCCCTGGATCTTCCAGGGCAGGTCGACCAATCCCTGAGCCCGAAACACCCACGGCCGGTCGCCCTGTAGGAAACCTCCCTGGTAGAGATGATGATTCGGATCGCGGCCCTCTGAGCCGGTGTAGAAGGCCTGGCCCTGGTTCTGGTTGAGCGGACGTTGGCTGACTCCCTTCGCCTCCGACCAGCCCAGCGACGCGTTGAGTGACCAGCGGCCGGTGTGGCGCTTGTTGAAGGTGAGAAAAACGCCCTTGTAGTCCTGCTCGAACTTCGCTAATGGAACGTTGGGGTCTGCGCTAGGGTCGTTGGCCTTGCGCAGGATGGGCTGGTCGATGATGTTCCTGAGCGTGATCGTCTCGCCCGTCAAGGGGTTGAGGTAAGGAACGTCCTCGAAGACGCCGCCGCCCTGTAGCTGCCAGCCGATGAGGTCGGTCGTTTCGGTGATGACGACCTGAGCGCCGACGGTGTAGTTCCCCAGCTGCTGCTCGTAGCCGACGGCGAACTCGTCGGTCTGCGGCCGCTCCATGCCCTCGACCGGTAGAGCGAAGTCCTCGTTGCCGACCGTGCGGAAGTAGGTGAAGGGGCCGTAGCGGTTGGGGCTGTAGCCGAAGTACGCAGACGGCCGGGTGGGGGCCGGCTGGTTCCACATCGAAACGACGTTCATCTCGTGGTATCGGCCGAGGGACGCCCGCAGCACGCCTTGCCGGCGGCCCTCGCCGACCTGGTATGCGATGCCGATACGCGGATCGACGCTGTCATAGTCGATGACGTCGGGGACGCCGTCGCTGAACTCGCCGGTGGTCACGCCGCAGTTGAGCTGATCACAGAGGTAGGACTCGAGGATCGGTTGGGGGGGAAGCTCGCCCACGTCGTTGTCGGCTCGCACGCCGATATTCAGCGTCAGCCTGTCGGTTATACGCCACGAATCGTCGACGTAGAGCCCGATAGCCTCTGAGTCGCCGCCGTAGTAGTGCGCGGCGCGGGAGTAGATGTAGTAGTTGGCTCCGAACTTGTAGTAGTACTTGCCGGTGAAACCGGGATAGACCGCTCCGGCCTGCTCGCCGGTCTTGCTGTACTGCACACCGAACTTGAACTCGTGGCTGCCGGCGAGGTCGTCGGCGAAGTGGGTCACCTTGGCGTGGCCGCGATTCCACCACACGGGGTAGAGGTAGGGATAGGTGGGGCCGCCGCTATGAGTCGGAATAGGCGTGTTGTAGTTGATGAGGGGCGGCTCCAAGCTGCCGGTCGCCGAGACGTTGCGGTCCTCGTTCTTAGTGTCGGAGTAGTAGGCCTCGATGATGGTGTTGGCGCCAAGCACCGACTGGTAGCCGAGACGCCAGTAGGGGACCTCCTCGTACTCGCGGCTGTAAGCACCCGGGTTGGTCTTGAAGGTTCCAGAGCCGCCGCTGGCGATCTCCAGGTCCTCGTGACGGCCGTGAGCCGTCAGCGTATTCGACGGATTGATCGACCAGTCGAGCTTGAGGCTGTAGTGCTGGGCTTCGTCGTTGCGGACGAATTCCGCGATCTCTCCCGGCTCGATCAGCAGGTCTTCCTTTTGCGTGAGCGAGGCGAAGAAGAACAGCTTGTCCTTCTGCAAAGGACCGCCCGCCCACAGGCTGTAGTTCTCGAAGGTGTCTCTCTGGAAGCCCTGCAGGTTTCCCCGGGCGTCCTCGACTGCGGTCCCCGTGGCGGTGGTGTCGTCGAACTCGCCGCTGTAGGAAAAGCGGCCGTGGAAGATGTTGGTTCCGGACTTGGTGACGACGTTGACCGCGGCGCCGGTCATGTTGCCGTACTCCGCCGGGGCGCCGACGCCGAGCACCTGGACTTCGGCGATGGTGTCGGGGTCGGTCCAGCCACCGAAGATGTTGCCGTTGTCCGGGAAGCTGCCGTCGAGTCCATCGACGTTCCAGGCCACCGAGGCTTGATCACGACCGTAGGCCGAGGGGTGCCCCGCATAGGCTCCGACATTGCCGAGGCGACCGGTCATGTTCATGCCGGGCGCCATCAGGGCGAGCTCCTGGAAGTTCCCCGTGGTCGACGGCTTCGCATCGAGCAGCTCTTCTGCGAAGCTGACGCTGGCCGAAGAGCTAGTCACATCGAGGATCGCTGCCTCCGAGGTCACCGTGATCGCCTCTTCGACGGCTTCGGGACGCATCGTCAGGTTCACGCTGGCCACACCGGAGATGGAGACGCGGACCCCTTCGACGGTCTCGGTCTCCAGCCCTTGGAGACTCGCGGTCACAGTCACCCGTCCCGGAGGGAGGCTGGGGATCAACCACTCGCCGGTGGCTCCGGTCGTCGAGATACGCTCACCGCGTACGACGTCGCCCGTTACCTGGACCCGCACGCCGGGGAGCGGCTCCCCATCTGCCGAAGTGACGGTTCCACGCACAGTGCCGACGTTTTGGGCGTAGACGGCCGCAGCAGGTACCAGCGCAACTGCGAGAAGAACGAGAGGTACTGCCGGCGAGACAAAGGAACGTAGCCGCATCAGCCAATCCTCCGGGAAAGCCCGCCATGTCATTTTTAGGTCGACGACCCATTGTTGCATAGTCGAGGACCATGTCAAGCCCCAGAAATGCGACTTTGCTCCGCGACGCCACGAAGTGGCGCCATGAAGTGGGTCTACGTTGCCGAGCAGAGCATCGCAGTCTCTCTGTCGAGACGCGACAGGCGTCACGCCGGATGCAACAGACTCAGCGCTCTGCGATCCACAAGACGGAGGCTACGACTTCGTCCTCATAGGACGGGTGTCTCAGCCCGCGTATGCTCTCGAGAGTCTCGGCTGGCATCATCGAAGTACCGTCGATCATCGCCGTGACGAGGACGGCCTTGAGCCGCAGTTGGCTCGCGGTCGCTCCCGGCTCGAGCTCTCTCAGAATCGGAGTCAACAGCTCGTAGTTGCGCTCCCAGAGCTCGTGCCGGAGAGCCCGGAACCGTGGACTCTGCTGCGCAGAGTCGGCGAGAGCCCTCCAGATTGGGACGTGGGTCGTCCCAGCGGGGCCATCCTCCCACCGTGCGATGAAGGCGCGGGTGATGGCAGCCAACCGGTCCCTGGGCTTCTCTTCGCGCGCGCAGAGCAAATCGATCAGCTCGCAGTCGGAATCGGACTCGGCACGAAACAGCGCCGCGAGCAGATCTTCTCGGGTCGGGAAGTAGTATTGGAGGTTCCCTAACGAGATCTCGAGGTCTTTGGCCACACTGCGCAAGAGACCGGAGCCGTTTTCGGAGTCGCCCAGTTGAGCGCGGGCCGCGTCGAGGATCTCCTCACGTCGACGAAGGCCCTTCGCCCCGTGGCGATTCCGTCCCTTCTGAGCTCCTGGACTCTGCTCTCCAGATCTCTTCTCGTCGACCTGTGAGCCTTCGTCAGAAGTTGGCATGAGCGGCCCGACCGTCGCACGCCGGGCCCTTGGCGCGCCGGGTCGACGGCAGACCAGCCTAACGAGAACTACTCGCCTGTCCGATTACTCGGACACCCTCCTAGGGCGCCGGAATCAGCTTAGCGGCAACTGCCACGACCGCCTCCGCCTCCACCGACGCCTTCTCCGCGTCGGTGGCGCTGTATCGCTCAGTCGGTATGAAGTCGACGTCGCCGTAGAACGAGAACTCTCGCTCCTTTCGCAGCCAGGCCGAGGTAAGCGCCAGAGAGTCGAGCGAGGAGCGCACCGGCTCCGGGAAGCGATCGGAGAACTCGAGCAGCAGGGGCCCGACGTCGTGCCACTTGGGTGGGTCGATGCCCACCTGTCGCAGCATCCCCTTCAGAGCCAACTCCACGATCTCCTGCGCCTCGCGCATGACGTCGGAGAACGCGTCCTCTTCCGTCAGCACGGGCAGGATCTTGAGCCGCTTCGTCGCTTTGACGAGATAGCTCTGCGCCAGCGTCGAGTTGGTCATAGCTCGAAGATGTCTCCCGGTCGGTAGTCGGGTTTCAAGTCCCAGTACCAGCCGCCGGCTCGACGGACCCGCCGGGCTCCGAGCGTGGCAAGTCGCTCCGCGAGTCGGGCCAGCTCGTCAGCGAAGAAGCCGTCCCGATCGATCAGGAGGCGAGAGTCCTCAACCATGTCGAGGAAGAGCGGGCTACCGATGCGCACTTCGTCGGGGGTCTTGAAAATGGGTGAGAGGTAGGTCTCGAGGCCCGAGTCACGAGCCGCGCTCATCACGGGCCGCAGTCTGCGCTCCACCTCCGCGAACTCCTCGACTCGGGGCATCCTTCCCTCCGGAAGCCGGTTCGCGACCACGAGTAGGTCGACGTCGGAGTCGGGGCGCGCGCTGCCCCGCCCCACCGAGCCGAAAACAACGAGAGACACCAGCCGATCCCCGTACACCTCGAGGCAGGCCGCCTCCAACTCGCCCAGAAGGCCGTCTATCAGAGCCCTATGTCCGTACCGAGCCATCGGCTCATTATGCCAGACGGATCCCCCTCAGGGGACAATGCGTACGGCAGGGCAGCCTAACGACCACGCGCCCTCAGGACTTTCTCCAGCTCCAGGCAAGCTGCACGCTCGCCCAGGTCACACCCTCTGGAATAGAGCTCGATGGCCCTGGCCTCGTCCCGGGGAACGCCGCTCCCGTGAGCGTGGGCATACGCCAGTAAGTAGCAGCTGACGCCGTCGCCGCCGTCACAGCCCTCGGGAAGCTGTGCGATCGCATTGGCGACCCCAGCAGACGTGATCGAGACATTGCGGTCGAGAAGGGCCTGAATGGCCACGTTGACGCAGCCTCTGTAGAAGCCGCTGGTGCAGGCCTGATCGAAGTAGGAAATGCCCTGCAGCGGATCCAGTGGGGTGATCTCTCCCTGGTTGAAGAGCACTCCCATCAGATTGCATTCTTCACCGGACCCTGCGGCGCACTGGGACTCGAGAATGACCAGCAGGTTGTCGCAAGCATTACGCCGTCCTTCTTCGCAGGCGGCCTGCCAGAACGTAAACCTGGCGCCTTCGTGCGTACTGCCGACGAAATTCGACGCCAACATCCAACCGAAGAGGCCGATCCACACCGCCATGAAAACGAGATTGACCCGCTGCGACCTCGTCGCTCCGCCGAGGAGGGGCACTTTCAGGCTGTCCACGCGTCGCGATCTCCCCACTCTGTCGAGCATGCGGACGCTTAGGTTCAGAAGAGGTACGGCCAGGAGCTTGTCGTAGAACAGTGGCGCGTCGACGTAGGCCAGGAGCTCCCAGAAGGCCATCACACTTGCTCCGTAGAGGCCGCCGAAAATGGCGCTGCCAACTCTGCTCCGGGGCGAGGTCGAAGGGTCTGTCACCAACAGGTGAAGACCGAGGAAAACCGCGATGGGGATGCTTGCATCGACGAAGAAATAGACTCCCGTGAGGCTGGAATAGAGGAGGTTCAACCCCACCAATGTCGCCACCGCCGACACCGTCACGATCGTCACCGAGAAGAAGTACTGCACCACCAGCCCCGCCAGGAAGATCGCCACATACATGTGGGGGGCGTCGAGGAGTGTGGTCGCGATCTCCAGTCCCCAGGTGAGCTCTGTTCTGTCGGTCAGGATCAAAGCGATCGAGAAGACCGACAGAGCGAAGCCCGAGGGATTGAAGATGTGCCTCGCTTGGCCGTCTCTCTGCCATTTGAAGAGCTCCTTACCGAGGCTGCCTACTGCGATCATCGCAAACTGCAGGTAGAACCAGTCGTCTCTGAAGCACAAGAAGAAGTTGGTGCTGAGGATGATCGGAAACTGGCCGAAGCCGAGGAACCAGGTCTTCCGCCTCGACCAGACGAGGAGCATGTCGAAGGCGTAGGCAAAGACGATCTGCGCCAGGATGAGCCAAGCCTGGTGCCGCATCTGCTCCCAGTGCCAGGCCCAGTAGATATAGACGCAGATCTGGACGGAGGCCTGGACGTAATGCGACGGGAAGAGAGCGACTTTGAATTCCAGCCTGCGGCCTTGACGGATGGAGTTGGTCAGCAACCAGGCTTGAAAGAGAAGCAGGGCGGCGCAGGCCCCCCACAACGAACGGCTCAGCTCCGCGCTGGTGCGGAAAGCGGGAACCAAAGAGAGGACGAAGAGGAGGAGCGTCAGCGAAGCAGGCAGCCAAAAAGCCGGTTGTTGGCTCAGCGCCTTCTTGACGTCGGTCATGCCGGAGTCCTCGGGCTCAGCTTATCCCAGGCAACACCGTTGCCCCGCGACGACCTAGAGCAGCGTTTCCAAAGTTCGCGACACTTATCTCGGCCCCTTCTGCCCGCTGGCGGCGTTGGCTGGGCGCCCCCGCGCTCCTCGACAGATTCCCAATATGCCTGCGTCGGCGCGCCTGGCCAGCGAACAGAATGACCTCGAGCTATGCGACTCGAACTTCGGAAACGCTGGTCTAGGACCTGACGGATGGACGCGATGGAGTCCGCTATGACCCTGGCATAGAGCCAACAATATGATAGTGTCTCGACCCAACATGGCCGCCAAGGCAGTGCAGATCTCGATAGACGAACAGCTGCTCCAGCGAATCGACTTGGATCCGGAAGTCGTCGCCGCCGGGAGGTCGGCGTTCATCCGCAATGCTGTGGAGCACTACTTGCGCGAGCGCGCAAGGCGGATGCGCGACGAGCAGATCACTAGCGCCTACCGTGCCCAGGGCGACGCGATGCAGAGCGAGATCGCCGAGCTCCTCGAGGATCAGCTGTGGCCGAACGAGTGAGCCGCGGGCAAATCTGGCTCCTCGACCTGCCAAAGCCCGACAAGCGCCGTCCAGTGCTGGTGCTGAGCCGACAGTCATTGATTGACGTATTGGGCACGGTCACGGTGGTCGCGATCACCAGCACCCTTCGCGGCTCACCGACCGAGGTTGAGCTCGGTGTGGGCGAGGGCCTCAAACACACCTCCTGCGCCAATCTTTGCAATCTGTTGACGGTTCCGCAGCGCCAGCTGCGCACATTCGTGGGCGGTGTGAGCTCCGACAAACTCAAGCACGTCTGCGCTGCTCTGGTCGTCGCCTGCGGCTGCGACTGAGCTCGACGCGCCGGCGTGGGAGTTTTGACGGCGACGAATATATATGTAATTCTACATACAATGAGCACGAAGACAGTCGCTCTCGATTCGAGGGTCTACGAACGGCTGGCCTCGGCCAAAAAGGAGGGCGAGTCGTTCTCGAAAGCGATCGACCGACTTCTCACCAAGGTCGAGTCGGCGCACACCGGGAGCGACATCTTGCTTGGGCTCGACGGGTTTTCGGCGCTCTCGCCGGAGGATTCGCCGAAGTTCCTCGAGGTCGTTCGGGAGAACCGGGCTGGAGAGGCATGGCAGCGCCGTGATCTGCGTTGACACCACCTTTCTCGTAGATCTGTGGCGGGAGAAGGGGCTGCAGAGCTCGGCGCCGGGGACATTACTTGCCGCCCATCGCGCTGAGGACTTCGCGGTTCCTGCCCATGCGGCAGGAGAGTTCCTCGAGGGTGGAGCCTCGGTCTCCCGGGAGAGAATGGCGGAATCTCTCCGTTTCCTGAGGCTCTTCCGAATCGGCGGAGTCGGGATCGAGACCGCTCTCCACTACGCGCAAATCGTCGCGTACCTCCGTCGTGACAACAGCCTCAGCGGCAGGTCGGAGCCAGATCTTTGGATCGCCGCCTGGGCAATCGAGCACGCTGCGCCGCTCGCCACCCGGAACACGAGGCATTTTCAGCAAGTGCCGGATTTGGACCTTCTCGACTACTAGGTGCCTTTAATCGCTCAACCCGTGACGTATGGCTCAAGTTTTCCTCGAAGCGAACTCGTGCCGCCGGCCGTTCAGGGTGCCCCAGATCGCCGCAGCGCAGGAGCGAGGCGACAGAGGCGTACTTAGGCCCAGGAGCCTGCGTAGCAGGAGAGTGGTTCTCAGGCGGGGATGGGCCGGAGAAAGGGCCGAAGGGCCGTTCTCCGGGGCTACCTCGGAGGAGCCGAGCGACGAGCACGCGGTGAGGTGGGGCGCCCTGGACGGCCGGCGATGAGACCACGTCTGACTTGGGCCGTGACCGTGGCGCTGGCGGCGCTCGCCGTCGTCGCCGTGCTCGCTCTGCGCTCGGCACGGGAGAGCCGCGCGCAGGCGGCTCTCGCCGACATTCTGGTCGCCTTCGAGCCGCCCTTCGACCCCGCCTCGCCGGAGCCTTCGGATCTCGAGGCGCCGTCGTTCGCCACCGGGAGCGAACGCAGCGCGCCGGCCCGGCAGCGCTTCGCGCGACTGATCGAGGAGCATGAGGGCAGCGCGGCAGCCGAGGTCGCGCGGGTCTACCTCGCCGACCTGGAGGCGAGGGCCGGCAGATTCGTCCAGGCCCGCGAGATCTGGCAAGGTCTGGCCGAGGGTGGCGACGACGAGCTGGCGGCGATCGCGGAGCTCAACCTCATTCGCCTCGACCGCAAGGAAGGTCGGCTGGAAGAGCTGGTGTCGACGCTCGAAAGTCGCCTCGAGAGCCAGGAGAGCAGCCTGCCGACGGATGTGCTCCTCTTCGAGCTCGCCAGCACTCTCGAGCAGCTCGGACGGCACGAGGAGGTCGGGAGGATCAAACGCTTCGAGGAGGTGGTCCCGGAAGGGGGTCGAGTACGAAGGTGACGGGAGCACCTCGACGGACCCTGTGGCACATTGAGATGAGAAGGCGAAGAAAGGATCTTGCCCATGACCTATCTGTACTTGTTTCTGGCCATCGCGGCTGAAGTCGTTGCCACCAGTGCCCTGAAGACGTCGGAGGGGTTCACAAAGCTGGGGCCCAGCCTGGTGGTGGTTGTCGGTTACGGATGTGCTTTCTATCTCTTGAGCGTGGTCCTGGAGAAGTTGACGGTGGGGATCACCTATGCCATCTGGTCAGGAGTCGGCATCGTTCTCGTGACCTTGGTGGGAGCCGTTGCCTTTCGCGAGATCCCGGATACCCCCGCCGTTATCGGCATGGGGTTGATAATCGCGGGAGTCGTGGTCATCAATGCTTTTTCCACAGCAGTGCGCGTTTGATGAGCGCCGAGAACGTCCATTCAGACCCAAGGAGTTAGAACACCGATGAGCAACACCATGTCCCGAGACGAGAGAGAGGCCTACCTCGCAGACGCGCACGTAGCCGTGCTTAGCATCCCTGCCAAGGGGCGCGGTCCTCTCTCCGCCCCCGTCTGGTACGGCTATGAGCCGGGCGGTGAGGTCTGGTTCTGTACCGGACGCGATTCGCGCAAGGGCAAGCTGCTGCGGGAGGGCGTTCAGGTGAGCCTGTGCGTCCAGACCGAGACGCCTCCCTACCAGTACGTCAGTGTGGAGGGTCCGGTCACTTCGATCGTGCCGTCGGACACCGAAGCGCACATACGCCCTCTCGCCCGTCGCTATCTCGGTAACGAGGCCGGCGACCGCTATGTCGAAAGCACCGCCGCCACGCAGGGCAGCGGCATCCTTGTGGCCATGCGCCCGAGTCGCTGGCTCAGCGTCGACTACGGCAAAGGCCCTTAACCAGGCTCGCGCACCCAGGTCACTTCTTCAACGCCTCGAGAAAGCTCACGATCTCTTTTCCCTGAGCGGTGTTCGGCCATACCAGCTCTCGATTACCATCGGCGTATTCGGAACGAGCAATCGCTGCCTACCGGCTAGCGGAAAGCCCGCCGCGTCGTTTTTGATGCATAACGATAAACGTTATAAAGTCAAGGAGGCGGGGCGGAACGGGTGCGGTGCCGATCAAGAGCTTCAAAGACAAAGAGACGGAGAAGGTCTTCGGCACCCGCTTCTCAAAGCGGTTCCCGCCTGATATCCAAAGACGAGCAGTCAAGAGATTAAAGGCGCTCGACGCCGCAGAGGAGTTGAGCGACCTGGCCGCACTCCCTGGAAACCGCTTAGAAGTGCTCAAGGGCGACCGAAAAGGACAACACAGCATCAGAATCAACGACCAGTGGCGAGTCTGTTTCCTCTGGAAGGATGGGGAGCCGCGCAACGTCGAGATCACCGACTACCACTAAAGGGGTGAAGAGATGACGGAATGGATCAAGCCAATCCACCCCGGGGAGATCCTACTCGAGGACTTCCTCGAGCCTACTGGAATGAGCCGCAGCGCACTCGCGAAGGCGATTGGAGTTCCCGCCCCGCGCGTCAACGACATCGTCCTCTGCCGCCGTGGCATCACCGCCGACACGGCGATGCGCCTGGCGGCCTTCATCGGAACCACGCCCGAGTTCTGGATCAATCTGCAAGCGAGCTATGAGCTCGATGTCGCACGACAGAAGACAGACTTGATCGAGATCGTCGAGAAGATCGAACCGTACCAACCGGAGACAGCTGCCGGATGAGGGTGGCGCCCCGAGGTCGATGCGTTCCGGCGCGACCCCCAACTGAAGGATCTCGTCGACCTCTCGCGCATCCATCAGGTTTGGTCAGGGGCGGGCATCGTCCTCGTGACCAAAGAGAGTCCTTCTTAGCAGGCGTGCACGTAGCCGTGCGGAGCATTCCCACGGAGGGGCGCGGCCCGCTCTCCGCCCCGGTCTGGTACGGCTACGAGTCGGGGGGTGAGGTCTGGTTCTGTACCGGAGGCGATTCGCGCAAAGGCAAGCTGCTACGAGAAGGAGTTCGGATCAGCCTGTGCGTCCAGACCGAGACTCCTCCCTACGAGTATGTGACCGTGGAGGGTCCGGTCACCTCGATCGCTCGATCGGACATCGAAGCGGATATACGCCCTCTCGCCCATCGCTACCTCGGTGAAGAGGGGGGCGACAATTACGTCGAGAGCACTGCCGACCTGGACGACAGTGGCATTCGTGTGGCGATGCGTCCCAGTCGGTGGCTCAGCGTCGATTACGGCAAAGGCTAGCGGCGATGGCATTAGCGATCGACCGCGAGGGAGCGCGGACCCACCTCGACGCTGTTCGCACGACGCTTGGTGGTCGCCAAGACGAGAGTGCCGAGCATCTGGTGCGGGGCCTGCGAGATAGCCGCGCCCAACAGCTCTCTTGGTGATTCGGGGAGTTTAGGCCGCGCCCGCGAAGACTTTGGCAGCCTCTTTGGGAACCTTGATGGGGACAAACAGGCTCGTTGGAAAGAGGTAGTCCTCGCCGGATTCGTCCACGACTCGAAGCATGCCGAGGGACTCGGCTTCGGCGTCGGTTACCCCTCGATAGATGGTGCGAACCTGAAGCGACGCAGCGTAGCCCTCGTTGCTCACGCAAACAAAGTACTGTTCCTTCATTCGTTCTTGCTCATTCGCTCAGCAAGCGCTTGATCTTGACATCGATTCGCCCTCTGCCGTGTGCCTCGTACCAGTGTACCTCCGCCCGCCCAACGAAGCCATCGGGAAGGCGAACCGTAGCCACTCCTTTGAGCTTTCGCCAACGACCGGGACCGTACACTTTGGCAAGCAGTGGACGAAGTCGCACTGACGAGCCCGAGGCGATGGTCTCAATCGACTCGATCTCGCCGATTATCTTGACCTGATCTTCCACGCAGCGACGATCCTACGAAGGGGAGGCAGTGCGTCCTTGACAGGACATGACCTTGCCGGCCTCCAGGTAATCGAACAGATTCTTGACCGGGACGCGCGCCCGCGGAAAACCGGTGCGCCATGAACGCCAAGAGTCAGACTGGGCAACCGGAGTGGAGCAGAGCCGACGACTCATACCCTTCTAGGGTGCGGAGGCTTGGGAATTGATGGTGCGGAGGTCAACCTCTTTCGGCTGGCACCATCATCGCTCGGCGCGATGGGTCGCCGCCGCGTCATCGGCGCCACTCGAACCGCCACACACGAGGCCGAGCGCGATCACTGCCGCGGCGATTGGAACGGACACTACGGGACGACCCGAGCGCACCTCGGTTATTCCAACGCCTCGAGGAAGCCCACGATCTCTTCGAGCTCGGCGGCCTCCGGCCACGGCATGGTGTCGATTACCATCGTCGTGTTGGGAACGAGGGCCGATGGATCCTCGACATATGCCAGCAAGTTTTCGCGCGACCACGGCAGCCCATATCTCTTCATCGCGGCCGAGTACGAAAACCCGGGCGCAGAGCCCGCTACTCGCCCGAGCGCGCCGTGCAGGTTCGGGCCCTTCCCGTGGCCACCGGCCGCGCCGGCCGGGTGACACACTGCGCAGAAGTCATCGTAGGCATCCCGTCCCGCCGGTGCTGCAGCGGCAGACACCGCGGTCCCGGGGAGGTTGGCGATGATCCGCTCTCGCTCGAAGCTCGGCCGAGACATCGGCTCACGGCGCAGCCGCGCCACCTCGGCGCCATCGTAGGGCCGGAAGTCGGCCGGGATGTTATCGGCATCGAAGCGCCGGAGCATCCAGTTCAAAACTCTCGCGACCGCTTCGTCGTCGAGCAGTGCCTGGGCTACTCCTGGCACGCGGACGAGATACTCCCGCCCTTCCTGAGTGGCGAGGAACTTCCCCATCTCGCCGCCAACCGAGGGGACTGTGCCCTCCAGCCCCGAGCCATCGGCCTTATGACAGCCCTCGCAGTGCGACATGTAGTCGATCTTGGTGCGGCGATCCGCTGCGTCATCGGCGGCGGCCGGACCAGCCCAAGCCAGCCCGAGCGCGATCAGGCCCGCGGCGCAGCCCACTCCCCCGCCCGCGCGCCGAGGCGTTTTACTCGGCGATCGCGAGAACACGGGAGGTCGTGCAATGGTACGAGGCCGGGGCGCCGCCGTTACCACACCAGCTGACGGAGTTTGCGCGCTGCGGCTGATACCTCGCCGTGTCCCCCTCGTTGGTGTTGCAATAGCAGCGCTTGCAGGGGATGGCTCCACAGCAATCGTGGTAGGCAACGACGTAGCTCTTGCCGTCGCTCGGATTCAGGCAGGTTCCGGTCCAGGCGATCGGAGCCGCAACGGATCCGGGCGGGCATTGGCTCGTCGTGCCGCCGCAGCAGGTGCACAGCCAACCGTCGACCGAGCAGTACGCCCAGTAGTCGCAGGTCTTCGAATCCATCGGGGTCTTCTCTGCTGCCTCCTGCGCGAAGGTGCGGTCTACAGGTAGAAGCGGCAGCAGAGCGCCACCGGCGATAACGCCACCGAGTGAGGCGAGGAGAGACCGCCGGGAGGTCTTTCCGGCGAGGTCGGCGGCCGCGTGAGCCGAGATCTTGTCGAACCAATTCATGAAAACCTCACGATCGTTGTTGTGAGCTCCCTGCGAGCCGCGCCGGGCCTTCGGCCTCGCGCTCGAGAAACTCTTGAATCGAGCTGACACCCAGTCGCTTCGCCTCGAACAGGCTCTCGACGTGCTCCCTACTGTTGGCGAGCCCTTGCGCGGCGATGACACCATCCTCGTCGAGCAGCACCGCGTAGGGGAGCTTTCCGATCTCGTAGGTCATGCCGAGCTCCGCTGAGAGCACGTATTCGAAGTCCTCCAACTGCTTTTCCCGGCGGAACTCGGCGTGCTTTGCGGGATCACCGTCACTTGCAAAAACGAGCCGGAGCCAGCTCGACTCCGCACGCGCGATCGAGCGGAGTGCGGGAAGCAGCTGGGCGCATACCGGGCAATTGGGCGTTAGAAACGTAATCAGTGTGCTCTTTCCGCTCGGGTCGGGCGCACCGATTGAGACCGCCTCGCCGTCGAGGTTGGCAAGATGAAACTCCGGCGACTTCTCGCCCACTTGTACGTGTTTGCTGAGCATCAGAGCGCCGACCGGGCCCAGTCGCTGATGCAGCACGCCGACCTGTCGCGCCAGCGCGAAGCACACCAAGGCGAGGCACAGGATCGCGAAGCCTTGGATCGCGAGCAGGACCGCAACGGTGGTGGTCAAGAGGCTCGCCCCCACAGCAGGCCGGAGTTCGCGATCAGCACGTCGGCGGTGGCGTAGATGGCGATGCCGAAGACCCCGAGCATGAAGGCACCCGCGTAGTCCGCGAGCGCGAGCGAGCGCGGCACCGCACTCGGCACCAACAAGAGAGCCGCGGCCACGAGCACGAGATTGCGCCACACCAAGGGCCACCCGGCAGGCTGCTCGGCGTTGCCTGCCCAGGAGCATCCGCAGTCCTCGGGAGCGTTACCGCGCACCAGGCTCACGCCCATGCCGAGGGCGTAAACGGTGAGCAGCGTTGCCACCAGAGCGGCCGCCGCCAGGCCCGACGGATGGGCGGCGCACAGGCCTGCCGCAGCAAGCTCGGCAGCGACCAGCGCCGCGGTCACCGGGCCGGCGAGCGCAGACGAAAACGGTATGCCGAAGCCCTTCAAATAGTGCGAGGTGATGCCCGAAGTGGTGCGGAATTCTCGGAGCTTGTGCACGGCGGTGCCGAGAAAGAGGAGAGTGAGCGAGAGTCTCACGCCGAGCTGCACAACCGGGTCGATTGCAATGTTCATCGTACGCTCATGGCACCGGCAGAATCATGATCTGCGTGCCCGACAGCTCCTTATTGTCGGACAGCTCGCGAGACCGCACTCCGGTGCGCGCATCGTAGATATCCGCGAACTTGTACGCCGTTACGTACAGCAGCGGCGCGCGGTCTTGGCTCACTGCGATCGCGGCGGCGTAGCCGCGCTCCAGCTTGAAGCGATCGACCCGCTCGTGGCTCTGTTCGTCGAATACCCAGACCTCGCTGCCCAGGCCGCGATGGAAGTCGTAGCCCCCCGGCTTCGGCTCGAGATCTGGCACGGCGCCCATCAACACGAAGATTCGGCCTGATGCTGTATGGACCGCGAGGTGCTGCGAGGGCGCGGCGGGGACCCAGACCCCGGCTTCATCGCTCTCTCCGAAGTTCCAGGGCTCCAGGAAGCGAATCTGTCCGCCGCTGGTGTCGACGGCATGCATCACGCCACGGACCGACGCGAAGTACCAGACATCTCCTGAGCGCGCCCCGGTGCCATGCAGGGGATCTCCTTCGGCGTCGAAGAAGCCTCGGTGCCGCTGCCTTGCCTTCTCGGTCCCAGAGTTGTCCAGGTCTACCGTAAGCAGCGACCCGTCTCCGCACAGCGAGAAGAATCGCCGCGATCCCGCCGCCATCACGTGAGCGCAGCCTGCGGTCTCGATCTCCCCCACGTACTCTCGCAACGCGAGATCGACGACCCCGAAGGTCAAGGCGGGGGTGAAGAAGGACTGCAGTAGGAAGCGATCATCGTCCGTCAGAGTGGTGAGATTCGTGCTCGGCAAGCCCCGCATCGACTTCGGGGCGATCTCGATCTCGCCCTGCTTGGCGAGCGTCTTGGGATCGAAGATCTCCACTACATCGGTGCGCTCGCCGTGGAAGCCGCGCGAGAAGTACATACCGACGTTGTAGATGGCGTCCCCGGAGCGGGAAAGCTGGGGCAGAATGCCTTGGTACCCGAGCTCCAAGGTGCCGAGAACTACACCCGAGTCGGCGTCGACGAGGGTCCCGTGGCCGTAGTCGACAAACGAGCAGAACCAGACCCAATGCGCACCCGCCGGTTTGTCCGGGAGCACTAGGACTCCGAGCGGCTCCGGCAGCGAAGCCGGGTCGATGGTCTGAGCAGAGGACGCGGCGACACCGGCCCCCATCGAAGCAACAAGAACGAGCCCGAGCCCTCTTCTCATCGCGACCGTGGCGGCAGGGCTACTTCTTTCGCTGCCAAAAAAACTCATACTCGGTCTCCCAGGTCTTTCCGTTGTCGGTCGAGAGCACCGAGACCTCGCGCAGACGTCCATCGGGCAGCTTGAAGTAGCTGAAGCGGCCCGACTTACCCTCGTCCAGCTCCCGCGTAGTGAAGCGGAACTCGTTGCCGATGATGGCTCCGTCTTCGAAGCGCTGGCGCAGCCCACCCGGGTTCGCCGACGCGGAAAAGTACCCCCAGTCACCCTTCTTTGGGTTGTAGGCCATCATGCAGAAGAAGTCCGGCATGCCTTCGGATATGCCCTTCCAGGTCTCGACCAGGTAGCAGCCGTCGTCTCCTTTCTCGAAGACCACGCTGGAGATAGGCGAGCCATCGCCGGCTGTGACGTCCCATTCTCCCACCAGGAAGTGGGCGTCGGCACAGGCGGGGTCCGCAGACGGTTGCGCGCCGGCACTCGGCCCACCGAAGAGCGTGACGGCGGCTGCCAGTGCCGTCAACCCAAGAACTCCCGTAAAACTCATGTCACATTCCTCCTCGAAATGTCAGCGCCACTTCGGCGGAAACCCTCTAAGTATTCATCCCCACACGCATGCCCGTCCGGACAGCGCGGCTCGACCATTGTAGTCCAAGAGGTTGAATTTTGCCTCGCCCCCGAGGCTCGAGGAAGGTGCGATGCGGACGAGACCCGGTGAAGTGAGGACGGAGACTTGGCGCCGTTGACCGTTCGGAGTTGGCGATGTAGCGTGATCCCCTGCTGACCAAGAATGGAAGTCGTTTTCACCGAGCCGTGACGATCGGTGCCCCTGAGGTGTCTACAGCGGAGGACTCAGCCATGGACTGCTTATCAGAACCGGGACAGCTCCAGATCAACCGTAGGCTCGGCGGAAGGTGGGCGGCCTTGCTCATTCTCGGAGCGCTGACCCTCACCTTCTCTGCGCAAGGAGCCGATTGGCCGCAGTGGCGGGGGCTCCAGCGCGACGGAGTAGCCGCCGAAAGCGAGCTGCCGGCGGAGCTTCCGGCCGCTCTCCACGGTCTCTGGAAGGTCCACGTCGGCCAGGGCCAGTCCTCTCCGATCGTCGTCGGCGACCGCGTTTTCATCCACACCCGTCAGGGTGAGGAAGAAGTCGTGCTCGCCCTTTCGGCGTCCACCGGCAAGGAGCTGTGGCGGCATGCTTACTCGGTTCCGTACGTACCGGCAAACGCGGCCATCCAGTATGGTCCCGGGCCCAAGTCGACGATGTTGGCCGATGGCGATTCGGTCTACAGCTTCGGCATCCGCGAGCGCCTCCTGGCATTGGATGCCAGCTCAGGGGCGGTGCGGTGGGAGAAGACCTACGAAGACACCTTCGACCCGCCCTACCCGACCTGGGGGACCGCAGCGTCGCCTCTGGTCGAGGGAAGCTTGCTCATCGTCCCGGTCGGCAACACCGTTGCAGGGAAAGAAGCTGGAGCTCTGGTCGCCTACGACAAGACGACCGGAAAGGAGGTGTGGCGGGCGGACGGAGCTCCCGCCTATGCCTCGCCCATGGCCTTCACTCACGGGGGGGTGCGCCAGATCGTGACCATGGACGACCTCGCCTTCTTCGGTGTTCGGGCAAGTGACGGCGAGCTACTGTGGTCGACCGAGTTCGAGACCTCCTTCGACCAGAACACGCCCACCACCATCCTCCACAACGGCATGTTCATCCTTTCGGGCTACCAGTGGGGAACCGCTGCGCTCAGGGTCGAGCCGCCGAAGGGGCCACACGACGGAGCTTGGAAGGTGAGCGAGGTGTGGAAGACAACGAAGGCGGAGCTCTACATGGACTCTCCGGTGCGCGTCGGTGACCATCTGTACTTCCGCTCGAACAAGAGGGCCGGCACCTTCGTCTGTCTCGATCCCGCTACCGGGGAGATTGTCTGGCAAAGCCCCGGGCGGTGGGCAGCCTACGCGTCGGTGATCGCCGTGGGGGATCGCCTGCTCGTGCTCACCGATGGCGCCGAGCTCAAAGTCATCGCGGCCGACCCCGAGGCCTACCGCGAGCTGGCCTCCTGGGAAGTGGCGACTTCCACCACCTGGGCGCACTTGGCGCTCTCCGGATCGAGGCTGTACGTAAAGGACGAGGAGCACCTGACGAGCTTCGACCTGGCGGCGCGCCATACCGAGGCGACCGACAGCTCGGCGACGCGCACCGCCGCCCAGGAGCAGCGGCGTGGGAAGGCCGGCGGCGCGCACGACACCGCGGCGGTGCAGACCACGATCCGTCAAATGCTGGACGCGATGGCGGCCGGAGAGATGGATCGGATGTTCGACTATCTCGCGGAGGATTTCAGATCCTACAGCGGCGCTTCGAAAGAGATCTTCAGCAAGTACCTCGGCGATACCACCGGCACCAAGGTCGAGAGCGAGGCGATGAAGATCGAGTGGGAAGGTGCGACCGCCAACGTCACCGGTGTTCGTTGGATTACCGGCTCGTTGAACTTTGGACTCGAGATGCTCGTCGACGAGTACGACGGAGAGTGGCGCGTCACCTTTATGGACTTCGACAGCAGGGACATCAACAGGTAGGCCGCCGTCGCACCACCATCGCCACCTCGGCCAGGGCATCGAGGCCGATGCCGCGGTCACGGAGCTCTTGTAGGGCCTCGCCCAGAGCATCGCCAAGCTCGCCGGCGAGGAGGGCCGGGAGGCGGGCCCTCAGGTCGCGGTCGCACCAGCGGGCGACTGTGGTGAAGCCGTGCTCTTCGTAGACCGAGGCCGGGTGGCCGCCCATGAACATCGCCAGCGGCCGGAACGGCGGCACCGCCTTGGCTACGATCGCCTCCACGCCGGCGTCATCGGCCCAGCGGACGAGCTCCCTCAAGAGATCAACGCCGATGCCGCGCCCGTGATAGCGCGGATCACGCTCCTCGCCGCTAGCGAGTTGGCCCACGTGGTAGCAGAAGAGGTTGATCGTGCGCGCGGGCAGAGGTGGGCGCTCGGCCTCGTGAAAGTCGCCCCAGTAGAGCGGGTCCATGATGCCCCTGGGAGAGCGTAGCTCGGGATCGTAGCGGCGAAACTGGAGCTGCCCCACGTGCTGGTCGCCATCGAAGACGAGCATAGCGCTCGACCCCAGGTCTGCGATGCGCCCGCGCACCTCGTCAGCCGTGCCCTGGCAATCGATGGGGGCACGGCCGACGTCGGCGGTGGTCATCAGTCGGTAGTGCATCCCGGTCGGAAGAGTGATGGTCTTTTCCATCGAGCATCGCCGATCTTAGCTCGTCTTCAACGAAGCGCCTGAAGACGGATCCGGGGTGGGATAAACTGCCGCGAATTCCTGATTCTCAGAGAGGGGCAAGGCATGGAAATCATCCAGGCAACCGAGGCACACACGGAGCGATATGCCGATGAGTTCGCCGACCTGTTGTATGCCACCGGACCGGTGACCTACGAATACCAATTCGACGGCCGCGACTTATGCGATGAGATCGTCAAGGCCTCGTGGCGCGTGCCGGGGACTTTGTTCGGCTACGACGGCACCAGGCTCGCGCTCGACGGTGACGAACTGCTCGGCATCGAAGTCGGCTTTCACGCCCCCGAGTTTCAACATCGGAAAAAGGCTCTGGCACCGCTGTGGTCACCGCTGATCGAAGCAGGCGGGGTCTCCTCGGAGAGGCTCGGACGGATTGCCGAACGCACCTATCAGTGCGGCTATCTGAATGTCGCCATCCCTTCGAGCGTGTACTACATCCACGCGCTCGCGGTGAAGGAAGACCACCGCAGAGAGGGCATTGGCGCGGAACTGATGCGCAACGCAATCGACCTAGGTTTGGGCGCGGGTCTACGCGCGCTGCACCTCGATGTCCTGTCGGACAATCCGGCGGTCGAGTTCTACCGTTCCCTGGGAATGGAATGCCTGGTCGAGACCGTCGCTCCCGTGCCCCGCCAGAACGGCATCCCGATGGAGATGCGCATGGCGATGAACCTCACCCAGTAGAGGAGCGGCGTTCCCGATCTCAAGCCGGACTAGTGACTCGGTGGTAGAGCCGGGTGTTGAAATCCCTGATGAGATCGACTGCATCGGTTTGCGGCTCATCAAAGCGATCTTTCAGACCGGCCTCTCTGCACCTGTTCTCTATGTAGCCGCACCAATGCCAACCAATCATGAAGGATTGCGCAAAGCACTCGCCGGCCCACCTGACGTAGTTCTCTCCACGCTCCCGTTGGGTCTTGATGCCATGGGGGTTTTCTCGCCCAAAAGCTCTGACGTGAAACGCGACATCCGCATTGACCACCGGTTTGTTCGTCAGCCGATGCCACGCCTCTGAGAGGGGTATGAAATCGTCAAGAGGTGGAAAGTGCTGAATCGATAGTACGTCCACAGTCGGAATCATGACTTCGAGGACGACCTCCGGCAGAGGAGCTTGACCGTCGTAGCGATCACCCAGAATGAGGTGGTTGGTGTCGTATTTTCTAACCGCATCGTGGGTGACCTGGTAGTAGCGAGTAGCCATCTTGTGGAATTCGGCTCTCCCGGATGCAGATTCCAAGTCAAACATCCCAGACCAGCCTTTGTCATTTCGGTATCTACTTGTACTCCATGAAGGGATGTCCGAATAGAAATAGCCGATGAGCATAGGATCGTTGGCCATGTCCGCGCAGCAGTGTCGGGCCTGAAAATCGCACCAGTGCTCGAACTCTCTGCTGAACACGTCAGGAAATCGCGGATACTTGTTCCACATCTCCATTTCGGTGAAAGGAATGGCATGGCAATAGGGCATGCCGACCCACCGATACTGGTCATGGCGCCATGGGAAAGTGTGGGTCCGTTTTGCGACATGAACCTCCTGTGACCATCCGACCGTGTTGAAGCCCCAATCCTCCAGATCCTGGTGGACACCACGTTCACAGAAGGACCTCTCATCCCCATACTTTTCCTTCCAGACATGGACGTTGTCGGGGTATTTCAGACACGATGAATCAATATGATTGACCCCCAGCGACAGGAAACCATGCCCATCCGGGGTGATGAACCACCACCGACCCTCGACTTCTTCTACTCGAAAAAAACCGGTCGCCTCGGAACGGATCTCCGCACAGCCACCAAAGCGATCTTTCTCAGACATAGCGATTCCCTCTACAGTGCAGCGACTACAAAACTCTCAACTCGCTTTGCTCATTGGCAAGCGTAATGTCGGTGAAGCTTGCGCGTGCGACGCGGTGATGAAAGGTGCTTAGCGCGATCAGCCAGATCCCGGTGACACGCGCCGGCGGTGGTCCCATCGCTTCGGCGACATCCTCGTACACGTTGCGCGTCTCCGCGTACCAGTGGCCGAGGCTGTCGCCGCGCGAACGGATCACGAAGTGCGTTTCGCGCTCCCTCCACACTTTGACCGGGCACGGAAAGTGCTCGCCCGGCTCGAGGCAGCTGCTCCAGATCCAGGTCAGGTCACGCCCATTGTCGAGCTCGGCGGCGACTGAAATATAGTCGTGTGAAATCACCTGGTCTTCCGGATCGCGGCTGGGGTGTTCGTCTACCCGCCACCGCCAGTGGATCGTCGTCGTCGGCGTCAGTGGAAAATCGATCGCGCGGCGCAGGATCCCTTGATCGTCGTCGGCATGGGCGTGGATTACGAGACCAGCGGACGAGTCCTCCTCGCGATACAGATCCGCGTACCCGGTCTCGTGAAGATAGCCCCAACCCGACGGCGGCGCCAGAGGATGCCGAAGTCGCTCAGCCTCGGCGCTGATGAGCGCCGGCACCGGGCCCTCACGCTGCATGCTTTCGAGAACGAGCAGCGGGTCGCCGTCGAAAACCGCGACCGCGGCCCCGAGGGTACCCTCGAGGTTCTGGTAGAGAGCGGTCGAGGAGCGCAGGGTCCCGAACTCGTCGGCCCACATGCCCATATAGATGCCAAGCTCCAAGGTGCCGTCGGCATCCGCGACGAAGGTTCCGGTGTCGGCACGCAGGTTCACCGCGCGACCGCCCGGTTTGATGCGCGCCCATAGATGGAATCGCGGTCCCCCGTGCAAATGCGGATAGCGCTCCGACCACTGAATGCGACCCTCGGCAAACACGCTATAGGCCTGCCCCCGCTGCAGCTGCAACCCGGTCGATTGCCACGGCGACTGATTGCCCGGCAACGCCATGCGGGTCGCTGCGGCAATCTGACCACGACCGGTAAAGCGGCGAAAGAATTCGGCGATGTCGAGGGTTTGCGCAAGGCTAGGAAGGCTCGTTGGAGTCATTCGATGTACCACAGCCGGAGCCGAAGCGGCTCAGCGCTGCCAGAGATAGGTGACCTTGAGAATCAGCTGTCGGGCCTGGGTGTGTCGTTCTTTGAGCGAAGGGGCCGTCCAGTTCTCGTTGTAGACCAGAAAGATGTCGGCGCCGGGTCGGTAGATCCAGTGGAAGCGGATGTTGACGCCGAGATCCTCGGCGGCCTCGTTGTACTGGGCGATCATGTTGAGTCGCAGATCGGGGGTGAACGACAGGTCGACTCCCTGACTCCAGAGGTCGATCTCGAAGGCACCCTGCGGCAGCTCGACGTCGTTGTGGGTCCAGGATGTGGAGGTGCTAACGAGGCGTGACAGACGGAGATTGACCGTGTTGCTCAAAGAAAGCCAGTCGCCTTCGTAGAACTCGCCCCATTTCTGCCAGCCCGTCCAGCTCACAGAGCGTGAATCGTCGCTCACCATCAATAGCTCCCAGCCGTCGAACTCGAACAGGCCCGGAGGGATCACCACGCCGGGGAAGATCTCGAACGGAGCAAACAGCTGCTCCTTGGTACGGACGACTGCCATCTGCCAGAAGTCGTTGGTTTTGAGGATCATACCGATGGGAGAAAGCCAAGTCTCCTCGCTCTCCAGACGTCCGTCACTGGAGCGGTCGAAGCGGCTGTACGTGCCCTCGGACCACCAGGAGCGGATACCCGCGCGCTCGATCCGCGGTTGCCAGATAAAGCGAGGGTTGAGGAGGCGAAAGTCGTCGCGCAACAGAAAGCCCACGCCCGGATCGAAGTTCTGCTGCGACTCGAGGAAGTCCACGGACGTCGTGAGTGTCGGGCCCTGGTACTCGATGCCGGCCCCGAAGGATGCATCGTCGTCCTCGATGCCCGGCACCTCGCTGCGGCTGAAAAAACCGTTGGCCTGGAGGCTCTGGGTCGGCTTGATCTCGACATCGAAGCCGTAGAGGTTTTCAGCCCCGCCGTCGTCCGGATCGCGCTGAGTGAAGATGGCGCCTACGCTGGAGCGCTCACCGAGGTTGCGCTTTACCCTCGCGACGGCAAAGCCGGTCTGCGGCACCCTCCCGCCCGCGACCTCCGCCGCCTCGGTGCCGACGCCGAGAAAGCCGAGGTTCCATTCGCCGAGCCGGCCGGTGAGGCGAGCCCCCGCCTCGATCGGCACCGCCTCGCCACCCTCGAGCCCGATGCGCCGCGAGAAGAAGGCCTTCATCAGGGCGGGCTTCCACGGCACTCTCTGAATGGGGCCGAACTCGAAGATACCCGCGTTCTCGAGAAAGAAGTCGCGCTTCTCGGGAAAGAACAGAGAAAATCGAGTGAGGTTGACTCGCAGATCGTCGACCTCGACCTCGGCAAAGTCGGTGTTGTAGGTGAGATCGAGGGTCAGAGACTTGCTCAGCCCCCATTTGACGTCCAGACCGCCCTCGATGTCGGTCGTCGAAGTACCGCTCGGAGGTTCTTCGGAGCCTGTGGCGAGGAGGTACGGCTTGATGTCGAGGCTACGCGATCGCCGCAGGCCGGCGAGCCCGGTCAGTGTACCGGCCAGGGAAACTCGGTAGGCCGCGACCTGGGTGACGGTCTCGGAGGTAATGGCTGCGGCGGAGCGCGGCAGATTCGCCCAGTTCACCTCTTCGCCTTTGCGGCGGATGATCCGCTGCACATTCAGGCCCCAGCGATCGAGTGTCGGATCGAAGCGCAAGGTCGAGAAAGGGATGGCGATCTCCGCCGTCCAACCTTCGGTCGTTCGCCGGGCCTTTACCGACCACACACCGTCCCACTCGGTGTTGATGTCGCGGCCCTCGTCGGTGATCAGTGCATCGTGACGAGCCCCGTTCGGGTTGGTGGAGAAGGCGAAGGAGTTGCGGCCGTCGAGAAAGGTGTCGAAGACCAGCAGAAAAGAGTCGTCGGCGATGAGAGTGCCGTCACGCTCCATCTCCTTGGCGATGATCTTCGCGGGCTCGCGATCGAAGGCGCGCAACGCCACGTAGAGTGTCGAGGGGGTGTAGACGATCGAGAACTCCGTCCGTTCGGTAGCCGGCTCTCCTTCGCGGGGCTCCCGTTGCCAGAAACCCGTACCGACCTCGGCACGTCCCCAGGCGGGCTCATCGAGCCGAGCGTCGACGAGGATCGGCCGGTCGATCGCGAGTGCCTCGATCGAGGGGCGCGTGGCGAGAGCGGCATCGACCTGAGCCACCGCCGGGGCACAGAGCGTTAGCGGGAGGACGACGAGAGTCAGGACTCGCAGACAGAGCCAGGAACTGACTGCGCGGCTGATGTCGGCCATCTTAGTCCAAGTGTTCGACAGTCTGCCGCGCGCCCAAGGCCCGAAGAAGGTGCGCTGCGGACAACACCCGGTGAAGTGAGGACACCGCAACCGTAGGTGAGCTTCACCTTCCTGAACTTCGCGGAGCTTGCGGAAAGAAGCGAGCCAGTCGCGCCTCTTCTGGAGGGGCCGTGACCAGCGAGACGCCGATCAGCACCACCGTCGAGACCAGAAACATCACAGCTACCGGCATCACACCGCTATCGGCGACCGTATAGCCGGGAGATCCCCAGCCCCGCGAAAAGAAGAAGATCCAAAGTGCAACCACAGTGAAGACCGCACTGAGCGCTCCCGCCGCGCTCGCTCGACGCCAGTACAGGGCGGCGACGACGATCGGAAAAAGAGCGGCGAAGCCGGTAAAGGACCATACTGCGAGACCGAAGATACTGCTCCGCGCCACCAGTGAGAGAAGGAAGGTCGCAGCGATCACGGCAGCGATGAAGATGCGCCCAGCGCGTACTTTCGCCACCTCCTCCATCTTTCCACCATAGACATAGCGCTGCAGGATGTCCTGCGTGAACATCGCACCCAGGGCTAGAGACTGCGAATCTAGAGAAGACATGATCGCCGCCAACACCCCCGCCGCCAGCAGACCAGAAAGAAGTTCAGGTGCGTGCAGATCGATCATGCGTACCAGAATGGAGTTGGCGGCCGGTCCTTGGAGACCGGGGAAATCCAGATTGCCGAGGGCGCCAAGCAGTACGCTCGGCACCCACACCACCGCGATGCACAGGGGGTAGAAGATGATCGGGGCTCGGAAGGTCCCGGCACTCTTTGCCGACAACCAATGGGAGAAGATGTGGGGGAACATCCCCACCGACAAGGGTATGAAGGTATAGGTGAAGAGCTCGATGCGCCCGAAGACTTCACCCCGGATCAGCAGCTCAGGCTGCTCGGTCGCCAGCCGGGCCATGGCGACTCCCAGTCCTCCCATCCGATCAAGAACGACGGCAACGGTCACTCCGCCGAGAATCATGAAAACCAGGGTCTGAAATGTGTTCACCCAGGCGGTTCCACGCATCCCTCCGTAGCTGACGTAGGCCACCACTACCACCGACACCACCAGCGCACCGACCCACTGGGGGATGTCGCCACCGGTGATCTCGTTCAAGGTGATGCCGCCGCCGAGGATTCCAATCAGGAGGTAGGGCACCAACAGCGTCACCAAGACCACAAAGAGGACGATGCCGAGAGCCTCCGACTGGAATCGCTCGCGAAAGTACTCCACCTGGGTGAGAAAGCCATGCTCTTTGCCCAGCGCCCATACTCGTGTGCCGACGAAAAAGAAGACAACGGGCACCACCAGCGCCGAGGAGGAAGCCATCAGCGAAAAGACGCCGATACCGACCCGATAAGACTCGGCCGAGGCACCGAGAAGCGCGAACGAGGTCATATGGGTGCCGAAGAGGGTCATCAGCAGAACGAAGGGTCCGATACTGCGATCGGCAACGAAGTACCCCTCTCCCGTACTGCGCAGAAAGCGATGGCTCTGCGCCCCTACCAGGAGCACTAGGACCAGATACAGGGCGAGGATCGCAAGAGTCACGGTGAGCCTCCCCCATCACTCACGCCCTCCGACCGCGGCGCGCCCGCTCCGCCCGACTCGGCCGCCGAGAATTGGGCGGGCCAGGCAAAGCGCACCAGCAGCGCCATCGCACCGATGACTACGAAGCAGTAGAGCAGGTGGTAGGTCAAGCCGACCGGCAGACCGAGCAGCAGGCGCGCGTCCTGCCACAGCCACCAGTCGTTGTGGGCGAGATAGAGAACGAAAAGGCCCAGGTAGAGGAGGCGGCGCATACCGTCGCTCGAGACCAACCCTCGCCTGGCGAAGCTAGACCGTTTTCTCCATCGCCGCGGGGTAGGCGTCGGCGGGGAGCTTGCACATCGTAGCCAGATGCGCGAACAGATCTTCGAAATCGCGGTCGAAGACCTTCCCGGTGAGGATGTGGATGATGTCCTTCTGATGCTGCGGGTACTTCCGCAGAAAGTCTCCGAAGCTGAAATCCTCGGAGTAGAAAGCATGTACCAGAGAGCGCACCGACGCTATGCCCTGCGCCAGCGTCGGGCCGAAAGTACCCAACCTTTCAGCGCTCCAGTCCTCGCACGCAAAGGCCTCGATGATCGCGTCCGCGGCCATCTCGCCCGACTTCAGAGCGAGCAGGACCCCCGAAGAATAGACCGGGTCGATGAAGCTGTAGGCATCCCCCACCAACACCCAGCCGGGACCCGAGATACTCGAAGAGCGATAGGAAAAGTCGCGCAGGACCGAGATCTCGCGAGCCAGGCTGGCCCCCTCGAGGCGCTCTTGTACCGGCGCACATTTGCGCACCTCATCGAAGAAGGTCTCCTTGGGGCTGTTGCTACGCCCTCCTATCAGATAGTCGACGGCGCCGACGACACCGACACTGACGCGGTCGCCGGGCATCGGGATATACCAGAACCACGACTTCGCATCTTCGGTGTGGAGGATCAATGTAGCGCCTTCATCGATGCCCTCGTCGCGCCTGCCTCCCTCGAAGTGGGTGAAGATCGAAGCATGCCTCAAATAGGGGTCGGTCTTTCTCAGGCCCAGCTTGCGGGCAAGGAGCGAGCTCTGACCGGTGGCGTCGACCACCACCTTGGCGCTGAGCTCGAGTGGCGCCTCACCCTCTACTTCAACCACCGCACCACGGGCGCGCTCACCCTCGAAGAGCACGTCTCGGACCCTGGCGTTGCGAACCACTTCGGCCCCACGCTTCTGCGCCACCCCGAGAAGGAGGTCGTCGAACTCGTGACGGAGCACCTGCCAAGTAGCGGAGCTCTCGTGGTCGTTCTCTTCGAAGAAGTAGAAAGGTCGCGAGGCTCGCCCGCTCTTGCTAAAGAACTGGACCGAGTGCTTGCGTGGAAAGTGGCTCGCCTCCAAGGCTTCGACGACGCCGAGACGCTTCAGCGTCCAGTAGGTCTCCGGCATCAAAGACTCGCCGATCTTGAAGCTCGACGGCTGAAGCTTCTCCACCACCAGCACAGACAGATCGCCCTCGGCGCAGAGGGCAGCGGTGGTCGCCCCGGCGGGGCCGCCGCCGATCACGATGACGTCGTAGTCGCGAGCTCTGATCATGTCTATTGGCGGAAGTCGAGCGAGACGAAAACCGAGGTTCCCGCCGCCGGGATCACCGAAGTAGAACCGAAGCCTCGGGTGTCGTATTCCTCGTCGGTGATGTTCTTGAGGTTCAAGGCCAGCCGCCACTGATCGCGATCCCAGAACACCGAAGCGTCGAAGCTCAGGGCGTCCTCGACTTTGAACACGTTGTCCTCAGCGATGAAATGAGAGCCAACGTAGCGCCCACCGCCACCGACACCGATTCCATTGGCGAAAGTCTTGGCGATCCAGAAATTCCAGGTGTCGCGCGGCGCAAAGGCCGGGTCATTGCCGGAGCGATCGAGCAGCAGCGGCGTAAAGAAGGGGGGAATAAGGAGGAGCTCGTTGAACTCGACGAGCTCCGAGTCGTTGTAGGAACAGGCGAGCTGATAGTGCAATCCGCCGATCGCGCCGGCCAGCTCCGCTTCGACGCCCTGCGATCGCTGGGTGCCGATCTGAGCGGTGAAGCCGTTATCGTCGAAGATCGCCATGTTCTGGCGCTCGAGATGGTAAAGGGAGAGCGATCCCTGCATCCGGCGAGTAATGTCGCCTTTGAGACCGATCTCGATCTGCTCGCTCTCCTCGGGCTCCAGCTCTCCGGAAGCCCTCGTCGACGGCGGGGAGAAGCTTCTGCCCAGGTTGAGGTAGGTCGCGACGCGGGGCGAGGGAGAGTAGACCAGCCCGAGCAGCGGGCTCACCTCGTCGTCATCGCGAACCACACCGGCGAACCTGTCCTCGAACTCCATCATGTCTAGCCTGGCGCCCCAGAAGACCTGGAACTGGTCGGAGACCTGGACCCGATCGAGGAAGTAGGGAGCAATCACCTGGCGCCTCGAATCGCCGAACTGACTGAATCCCGGAATCGGCGGCCCAGGAGACGTCGCCGTCTCCACCGGATCGAAGAGCGAGATCGGCGGCAGCCCCGTGACGTCGATCTGAAACTCGTCCCGGCGCTCGGTGATCTCGAGCCCAAACAGCCAGCTGTGCTTCATGGTGGTGAGCTCGGCCTCGAATTGATCTCCTATAAAAAGCTGTCTGTCGTCGAGCGGAATCAAGATGCGAAACAAGAACAGATCGCCGGTCTGAATCGGGAACACTCCATTGAAAATGGTGCCGTCACTGCGCCAATCGAGCTCACTGGAGTACACCTTGTTGTGGAGACTCAGCGAGCCGCCGATCATCGACTCCCAATCGACCCTCAGGCGTGTCACATCCTGAACCGAGAAGTCGAAGGGAGACTGGTAGGACCGCTTGCGGGGAAGATCGAAGCTCATCGCGCCCGAGATCGGCAGACCCACATCCGGGGAATACTCGTTCTCCATCACTTCCACGTCGAAACGGAGCTCACCGCTCCTGCCCAAGGAGAGATCCAGCACGGGGTTCAAGGCGAAGCTGTTGTTGTCTTTGTCGTCACGGTAGCCCTCCGAATCGTGCGCCATCCCGTTGAGGCGAAAGCGCGCCCGGCCGTCGTTGTCGGCGAAGTTGACATCGAAGCGGCCGCGCACAGTGTCATAACTGCCCGCGCCGACACCGGCCCTCCAGAACTTCCGGCTGGCCGGCTTGACGCGCAGCAGGTTGACCGTACCGGCGAGCGGGTTGCCACCGTAGAGAAAGCCTCCTGGCCCTTTGAGCACTTCGACGCGTTCAACGTTGTAGAGCTGGTAAAAAGTAGCCTCGGGCTCAGCCACACCATCGGTCAGAACGAGGCCACCCGACAAAGAGTCGAAGCCACGAATGAGGAAGAAGTCGTTCACTCCCGCATTAGTGTGAACATTCACGCCACTGACGTTGCGAAGTGCATCGGTCAGCGTCACGCTGTTCTGTTCGGTCGATAGCGCTCGAGTGACCACACTGACCGAAGCCGGAGTCAGCCGGAGAGGAACGTCTACCTTCGCGGCAATGCTCGCCGAGCGAGCCGCCGTTCCGGCACTTCCCTCGACAAAGATCTCTTCACTGAAGCGCTCCTCGCTGTCGGAGGTGGCCTCGGCCTTGTCCTGGGATAGAGCTGGAGTGACGACCAGAGCGAGGCACACGACCAGACCGATCAGGGCCCCTCTGTCGCGGGTCACTAGACCGGATTTTCTTTGATAGGACATAAGAACCACTTTCTTGGATTACAAGCAGACGATCGGCACAAGGTCTGATGGGCTGATCCGGTTGGGCTCAAGTATAGCGGGAGTCGCGGTACTGAGGATCGTAAAACTCGGGCAGGAGTTGGTCCACGCGCAAAAGCCCCGCGCGACTCAGGCGAATCTCGTTGTCCTCGACTTTCAGCATTCCTTGCTCGCAGAGCTTCTTCAGGGGGCCGTCGAAGACGTCTAGGGGGTCGACACCAAACTTGTCGAGAAAGTAGGCGCGGTCCGCACGGCCTGTTTTCAGCGACAGGATGAGCTCTCGAGTCAGCCGTTCTTCGGGCGTGGTGACGAAGGCTCGGGCTATGGGCAAGCCATCTCCGCCCGCCGCTTCGAGGTAGTCGCTCCAACGGTCGAAGTTCTGATAGTGAACGCCACTCATTTGCGAGAAGGAGGAGACACCCGCCCCGATCATGTCGCTGCCATGCCAAACCGCGTCGGCATAGACAAAGCGGGGTCGAGGCTTGCGGTCCGTCTTCAACACCGTATAGGCGCTCCACGCTTCGTACCCCGCCTCTTCGAACTTCTCGAACGCGTAGGCGTGCCATTCTCTCTTGAGACTCCATGAGGCGAATTCCTGCCCGTCGCCGCCTTCGAGCACTCCCTTCGAGTAGACCGTATTGAAGGGAAGCTCCATCTGATAGAGAGTGACACTGTCGGGCTCGTAGGCGATGGTGCGATCGACGGTCTCACGCCAGGTGTCCCAGGTCTCCCCCACCATCCCTGCGATGAGATCGATATTCAGCTGGCGAAAGTCCAGCTCCGCAATCCAAGGACGAACGCGATCTATCTCAACGGATTCGTGAGCGCGACCGTTCTCGCGCAAAATCTCGTCGTTGAAATTCTCGACGCCGAGGCTGAGGCGGGTGACTCCGATCTCCCGGATCACTTCGAGCTTGGTCCTGGTCAGGGTGCCTGGCTCGCACTCGAAAGCGACCTCCTCCGCCTGATCCCATGGCAGTGCAGCTTTGAGCCTTGTAACCAGCGATCCGAGCTGTTTGGCCGAAATGTAGGAGGGAGTCCCCCCACCGAAGTAGATGAAGCGAAGCGGGCGCCCGGCAACGGCAGGCATCTGGCTGTAACGCTCCACCTCGGCCGCCATGCTGTCGAGGTAGTCGCGAACCTCATCACTGTTCTTGTCGATGAAGACTCTGAAGTAACAGAACTTGCAGCGGCGTCGGCAGAAGGGGATATGGAGGTAGAGACCCAGCGTCGCGTCGGGTCGAGGAGGCTGCCCCAGGGCCTCCTTTGCCTTGGGCACCGATTCGGCGTTCCAGAACGAGTAGGGAGGGTAGTTGGAGACGAAGACACTACCGACCTGGGTCGCCTCCTGGTCGAGTCTGGCTGTCGCTGGTTCTGCTATGGACATGTTCCTGATGCGCGCTCAACCGAAGCAGTAGATCACTCCGTCGAGGCTAGAGATTACCAGTCGGCTCTGTGCGACACTGGGAGACGCCGCAAAGGCGGAGCCAGTCTCATACGACCACACCTTCTCGCCGGTGACGATATCCAAGGCGAGAACCTCACCTCGTGTGGTGGCGAGAAACGCTCTCGAGCCGACGATCACCGCCGAAGAATCTACCCGAGAACCGGCAGGGTACGTCCACAGGGCCTCTCCCGTATTCGCGTCGAGCGCATGAACGATCTTGTCGCGACCGCCAATGATGACGAGCTCCTCGGTAGCCGCCGCGGACGCGTAATAGGGGAACTTGCGCTCGGGGTGCTCGTAGCTCCAAGACAACTCACGGGTCTCCAGGTCCAGACCCAGAACCTGGTTGCTGTAGGTGCCCACATAAGCGCGATTACCCACCACCGCCGGGCTTGCCCCGGTCTGGCCCTGGAGATCGATCTTGGTCTCGACCGAGCCATCCTCGAGGTTCACCAGCCAGAGATAGCCGTCACACCCCGAAACGGTCGTGAAGTCACCGAAAATCGCCGGTGTGCCATGAACGTAGCCATCGGTCTCCACCTGCCAGGCGAGCGAGCCGTCATCCGACTTCAGACAGTAGAGCGAGTTGTCGTAAGAACCGAAAACGAGATGGTCGCCGTGAAAATTCGCTCCCGAAACGATGCCTGCAAGGGTCTCGAAGCTCCACTTCTCAACCCCCGAGGCGGTGTCGACGGCATGAAAGAAGCCCATCTCGTCGCCGAAATAGACCACTCCGTCGCGGACCGAGGGCGACGACTTGATCTCTTCGCCAATCTCGAGCTTCCAGCGAATCTCGCCCACTTCGAGGTCGATGGCATAGAAAGAGCCGTCATACGCACCCACGTAGACAGTCCCGTCGACAATAGCGGCCGTAGACTCGATGTCACTGCCGACGTCAAGACTCCACAGCAGCTCAGGCTGATCGACCAGGGAAGTCCTGGCCACCCCGTCCAGGGTCGGTCCGCCTCGGAAGAGGGGCCATTGCGAGTTGTCGACCCCGGCGCCACGTTCCGAGGGCGCCGCGGAGTCGGCCACCTCTTCGGTGCGATCTGCACATGCGGTCATGAGGATCGGGAGGCAACAAGCGGCCAAGGTCCGGGCGGAAGCACGTCTCATCGCACCGCCTCGTACAGAGCCTGCACCTCTGCTATCGGCAGAGGTCGAGGATTGTGGCCCAGAGTCCACTGCTCCATCGCCTGCTCCGAGAGCCCGCCGATCTCATCGCCGTCAACGTCCACCTCGTGCAAGTGGCCGGGCAGAGCGCCGAGCGTGCGCAGCTCTTCCAGGCGCGCCGCGAGCTCTTCGCCGCCGCCTCGCTCGCCCACCGCCTCCAGCAGCTCGCCATAGAGACGGTCGACCGCGCAAGCGTTGGCGCGCACCACGGAAGGCAGCATCAGCGCGACCGCCACTCCGTGGGTGACGCCGAAGCTCGCCGTCAGGGGATTGGCGCAGGCATGGGCGGCGCCGAGCATCGAAGTCTCGATCGCTTCCCCGGCGAGATGAGCGCCGAGCAGCATGGAGCCCCAGATCTCTTCGCTGGCCTCGCCGTCGACGACTCTGCGATAGCCGCTGTCGAGAATTCGCCAGGCCTCACGTGCGTAGAGGCGAGAGAGCGGGTTTCCGGTCTTGGTCACGTAGCTCTCGACCGCATGCGCCAGGGCGTCGTAACCGGCGACCCGAACGACCTCGAGGGGAGCGGTCGCGGCTAGAAGAGGATCCATGATCACCGCACTGAACCGGACTTTCTCGTCGCCGCAGGCCATCTTGATGTGCGACTTCTGCTGTGCGATGAGGGCAAAGGACTGGGCCTCGCTTCCGGTTCCGGCAGTGGAGGGCACGCCCACCGACGAGAGCATCGGCCGAGAAGCGCGATTGAACCCTCGATAGTCCTCCATACAACCGCCGTTGGTGGCGAGGAAGTTGATCCCCTTGGCACAGTCCATGGAGCTGCCGCCACCAAGACCCACCAGGAAATCAACGGCCTCGGCGCGGGCGAGCGCAGCACCTCTTTCGACATGAGCCGTCGTAGGGTTCTCTTCCACACCGTCAAAGACCATAGCCTTGACCCCTGCGGCTCGGAGCGATTCGAGTGCGGTATCGACATGCCCCGCCTCTCGTATCCCGGGGTCGGTAACGATCAGCGCACGAGTCCCACCGATCTCTCGAACCAGGTCGCCAAGCTCGCGCAGCCGTCCACTTCCGAACAGCAGTCGTTCCCGGCGCTGGATTACGTTCCAGCCGGCCTGAGCTCCGGGCCTTCTGCCGCTGACCTCGTCCACAGACACTCTCTCTTCCACACACTGATACGGGTCGACTGCCCGCCCGGTTCTCTACTCCCCACCACCGATGGCGAAAAGCTCGGAACGGGTAGCGACGTAGATGATTCCATCCTTGGCGATCGGGGTGGTGTATACCGCGCTGCCCATGTTGTTCTCGGCGATGAGCTTCATCTCTCTACCGGTGGCGAGAACTGCGATGTCCCCGTCCTCATCGCCGATGTAGACCTTCCCATCGGCGACGAAAGCGGAGCCCCAGACGGCGGCAAAGGTGTCGTAGGTCCAGATATGCTCGCCGGTTTTCTGATCCAGGCAGTAGAGAAAGCCGCTGAGATCGGAGATGTAGATCAGGCCGTCGTGGATCGCAGCCGTCGAAATGGTGCGAGAGAAGTCTTCGCCGCCGAAGTGCCACAGCGCCGCACTCTCGGTGACATCACCCGTCTTCGACGCGTCGAGGGCGTAGAAGTGCCCCGGACCCTCGCCATGCTCCGGATCCTGCCCGACACCGATGTAGACCATGCCATCGAGGAAAACGGGAGTGGAGATGATGTTATTGCGGGTGCCGGAGCCACCGAGCTCCCAGATCGAGTCTTTCGGGTTGGTGTCGAACTTCCAAATCACGTCGCCGGTTTTCGGCTCGAAGGAGTAAACCCATCCGTCGCCACCGGGGATCACGACCTGCTCTCGGCCCCCGGCGACACCGTAGGCGGCATTCGACCAGGTGCCGTGGAGGATGTTCTCTCCCGGCAAGGCGCTCTCCCAGACCAGCTCGCCGGTGTTCTTGTCGACCGCAACGAAGCTCGGGCCCAGCGGCGAAGGAACATTGACGTGCCCCTCGTCGACGCCGTTGCCGGTGGTGGCATAGATGAGATCACCCACGATCAGCGGCGATCCGGCAGCGAGATTATGGGGAAAGACATCGAGCTCCCCGATCATGTCGTAGGTCCAGATGATGTCCGCGTCATCCTCGCCTCTGTACAGCTCCTCGCTCCAGCCGTCGTTGTTGCCGTCGGCGAAGCCATCGAGGTCGGCCGCGACTACCTGCGCCCTATTCGAGATGTAGTAGACCCGGTCTCCCTCGATCGCGGGTGTCGAGCAAACGCCCTGCATTGGCCAATCATTGACCCTGCCCGCCGGCAGCTTGTCGTGGGTCGCCTGCCACAAAAACTCTCCATCGCTGGCGCTGAAGGCCATGACCACGCCCTTGTCGCCCTGGATCTCAGGCCGCAGCTCGCTCTCGTTGTTGGTGCCGACAAAGACACGACCCTCGAAGAAAACAGGACCGGCATAGGTCTGTGAGCCGACCTTCTTGCGCCATTTGATGTTCTTGCCGCTCCCCACATCCCATTCACTGGGAAGTCCGGTCTCCGACGAGACCATGTTGCGGCTCGGCCCACCCCCGAACGTCGCCCGAGGCGAGTCCTCGGCACCGACCGCGGTCATGCTGGCAACCGATAAGAGTGCGATGGGAATCAGTGTCTTCATATTCAATTCACCGTAACCTTGAAGTTGTCGAAAGAGACCTCGGCGGCAGAATAGCCGGTCAGACCGACCGAGCCCCGGGGTATCGGGTACGGATCCTCGACCGAGAGCGTCCATGTCGCCGGCTCGGGCGTTCCCCGGGGCCAGACCTTACCCTGTACAAGGGCTCGGTTCTCGTCGCTCTCGACTCGCAGTAACACGGTGTACCACTGGTCCATCTCCAGGGTGTAGTCGGCGGTCTCGTCGATCCGTAGCGTCGCCGTCCAGGAGCGTATCTGCACCCGTTGGTGGATCCCGAGCAAGTCGAAAATGTACCCGCTGTTGATCACTCCCCCATCGGAGCGTCTCCGGCCTTTTTGCTCGAGCTTGACGTCGACCTGGACACTGTAGCCGCTCAACGAGGGCGGCCCCATCAGCAAATGCGAGCGTAGGAGCCCGGCTTCGGCGACAGGCTTGACCAACACAGAGGCGTCCTCGGCACTTCGCTGCTCATAGCGCCCCGAGCCGATCCAGCCGCCGTGCTTGGGCCCCGAGAAGTCTTCGCTCCACGGCAGCGAGGGAAACACACGCACTCGCGCCGCGGCGGAGAGCTCGCCAACGCGAGCCGTCACGGTACCCGCCTCGAACCCGGCGTCGGCCTTGATCGACAGAGTGTTCCCCACCGGGGCGCCTCCCACGCCCTTGCTCTCCCATACCGCTCCACCGGCATTCCCCAGCGGACGGCCCTTGGCGTCAAACGTGGCGATCTCGAACTCAACAGACTCTCCCGGGCTCAGGGTCGTTTCGGCAGGGATGACGAGCAGCGTCGCGGGCTTACCCGAGGCCGCGCCTTCATCGCCGAGCTCGGGAGCCGGCGACTTGGTGATGCCGAATGGGGCGTCTTTACTGCCGAGGCAGTAGACACCCTCCTCGGTGGTGAAGTAGATCCGTCCGTAGGCCACCGCCGGCGAGCCGTAGAGCTCGGCGTAGCGACCGCTGGCGACCGTCACCTCGTTTCGGCTAAGCACCTCCGCACCCTCAGCACGGGGTCGAAGGATAGTGAAACGGCCGTTGGTCTCGGGCGCGTAGATCTTGCCGTCGGCCCACACCGGCGAGCTCTTACCGACCGTGCCAATGCTCTCTTCCCAGTAGACCTGCCCGGTCTCGAGGTCGAGTGCGGCGAGATTCCCCGAGTTGTCGACGACATAGACGCGTCCATCGTGCACCATAGGGGAGGGGAAGCCGATCTGCTGCTCATTCCAACGCCACCGTTCATGAGTCTCTGTGACATCTCCACTGCCGGTCGCATCAATTGCAACCACCCGCCCCAGGGTGCCTTCGTCGATGTTCTCCTCCGAATGCGAGATATACACCGTCGTTCCGTGGATTACTGGAGAGACATTGATGCCCCGCTTCGACAGGTTGAAGCTCCACACCTTCTTCCCGGTCCTCGACTGGAGCGCATAGACGTGACCATCCGCGTTGCCGCCAATCATCAGCCGCTGGCCCCCGATCACGGCAATCACCGGAACCGACTGGGTATTGCGGTCGAAGACCATGACGCCGGGGGTCGACATCCACGCCACCGCCCCCGTCCTCTTGTCAAAGGCGAAATAGCGATGTCGAGGCGGTCCCTGCGGGCCCCAGCTACCGTTGATCATGTTGACGATGACCCGGTCCTCGTCGATAACCGCGGAGGCGGTGCGCCCACCATAGCCCTCGAAGCGGCCGAACTCTTCTTTCAACGAGCGAGACCATACGATCTCGCCTTCGTTGTCGAGACAGAGAAAAGTACCGTTGACCAGCTGAGCGTAGATGTACCCGGTGTCGGGATCACCGACGAGCGAGGCCCAGCCCACCCGGTTGAAGGGCACAGTGGTGAGATAGAGGCTGAAGCTCTTCTCCCAGACCTTGCTGCCATCTTCTGCATCGAAGGCGGCGATGACCGCCTGCCGGTGCACACCGTCGCCGGTGCGCCCATTGACGAACACTCTCCCGCCCATGACCACCGGCGTCGAGCGGCTGATGAAATCTTGCCGCCACAGCAAATTCTCGCCTTCGGGACTCCAGGTCGAGATCAACCCGGTCTCGCCTGAGACTCCATTCTGACGCGCCCCCCGCCACGACGGCCACTCCTCCGCCAACGACGCAGCAGCTACCAAGCCGCTGAGTCCGATCAAAAAGGCCACATGATGCCTTCTCGTCTTCATCTCGCCTCTTTCTGCATTTTGTGCCTATGAACCGCCTCGAAGATCACTGAGCTCACGGAGAGCGGGCAAACCTCCACCCTTCAGGGTCAAGACGCCGCCGAGCGCATTGTCGTTTCAGTCTCCCACAAGGGAGATCAACTGAGGAGGCGAATCTCGGCCAGATTCCGGCATTGCGAGAGCGTATAGCACCTCCGAGGTCAAGAGATACAGAGACTCGCCGTCAGCCACGAGAGAGCGAAAGATGGGCGCACCCATAACGATCTCGGAGAGCACTTCGAGCGTGCGCCCCGCCCGCAGCACTGTCACCTCTCCATCGGTATCGGCAACATAGACCTTGTCCTCGACAACCAGCGGCGAAGCCCAGATCGAAGCGAGGGCGTCGTAGCGCCAGTAGAGCTCCCCCGAAGCGGCATCGAGGGCGACAACGAACCCGTCGAGGTCCGCGGCGTAGACCAACCCCTCTTCCACCGCCACCGTCGCAATAGCTCGACCAAAGCTCTCCCCACCGAAGTGCCAGGCGACTTCCGGCCCGATCTCCGGCCCGGAGGGAGCTTCTCCGCTCGGCAGATCGAGACTCCACAGACTTCCCGGCGCCGAGCCCTGCTCCGGGTCGCGCCCCATCGGGAAGTAGGCACGCCCCTCACTCACCACCGCCGAGGCAACCAGCGCATGTCGATCTCGACCTACGGGAGCCTCTCTATCGGGGGCCGCATTGCCGTCGAATTTCCACAGCAGCATTCCACTCGGGTCGAACGAGTAAAGCCATCCGTCACCGCCGGGAAAGAGAACTTGGGACCGCAGGGCGCCGCCGCCGATTGCGGTCGGGCTCGCCCACTGCCCGTCTACTAAGCCCATCCCAGGGGAGGCGTCCTTCCACCGCAGCTCGCCACTCTCTCGATCCACAGCGATGAAGCTCGCTGCCTCCGGCGCCGGCACCCGTCCACTATCGTCGATCCCGTTGCTGGTGACGACAAAGACGAGATCGCCGACGACCGCCGGGGTGGACGCCGACATGAAATGCGGCACCACGCCCAGCTCCTCCCTCATGTCCAAGCGCCAGACAACGTCGGCATCCTCTTCTCCTTGGCGAGACTCCCCAACAAACGGACCGTCGTTCTCGTCGTCGATAAAGCCCTCGCTGTCGACGCACATCAGCTCTCCGCGATTCGACACGTAGTAGACGCGATCGTCAACGACGGTGGGGGTCGAGCAGAGCCCCTCCATCGGAAAATCGAGCTCCTCCGAGAGTTTCTGGTGCGTCGCCTGCCACAAGAACATCCCGTCGGCGGCCTGAAACACCATCAGCACACCCAGGTCCGCGGACTTTGTCGGGTCGCGGGGCCGAGCATTGTTGGTACCGACGAAGACCTTGCCTCCAGCAACGACCGGGCCGGCGTACGACACCGAACCGACAGCGGCGCTCCACCGCACGTTCTCGCCCGTCTCAGCGCTCCAGCGAAGTGGCAGCTCGCCAGCCACCGCGCCGGCGACGAGGGGATGACTTACAACGACGACGACGATCCTTCCCCCGAAACGCCGCAGCTTCGGTCTCATCTCTCTCATCGATCCGCAGTCTACCGAGATGCCGGGTCACGCCAAAAAGGAAACGCCCCGGCATTGCCAGCCGGGGCGTTGACGCAACCCACAGGAGGAGGGAGTGGGTCAGCGAAGAAAGCTCGCGTTCGAGGCGAAGGTCTCACCGCTCGCCTTGTCGTAGAGCGCAAAGAGCATGTCGTGGTCTCGACTTCTCATCTTGAGCGTGGTCTGAAAGGTCCAAAGATCGTCGCCCTGAGGCTCGTCAATCCGCGCGACCGAGATCGGGATGACCGGAACGGCGGCTCGGTTCCCATTCTCATCCTGCACCGCCACTCGAAGCTCCAGCGAGCCGACCCAGTTTTCACCAGTCGGGATCAGGGTGAGGTCACTGAGCGGAAGTCGGACGGTGATCGGCAATTCGATTTTGCCCCAACCGGCGCGAACCGCCTCGCCAATCTCGACCTCGAGAGCCATTGCGCCCGCCGGGTTACCGAAGATCAGTGCGCTCTCGGTCGCCATCGCCAGCTCCTGTGAGCGAGAGAGATCAGAGTAGCCCTGCCGGGTACGAACCCGCAGCGCCTTCGGCAGCGCTTGTACGCGAATGTCGTGAGGGCGATCGTCACCCACCCGGGTGGGAGTAAAGCCCAGCCAGTAGTAGGACCGAGTGTCGGCGGCTACCTCACCGAGCGGAGCGTCGCGCTGACCGTTGATGAGGGCGATTCCCCCGGTGTCGCGGGCAATCCTCTCCAGCCCGTAGTGAACCTCCTGTTCGCGATAGAAATCGCGGTCGCTGAAGATTCCCAGGAAGGCGCCTGACGCCGTGTTGGTGATGCCACTGGCTTCGAGGCCGGCGACATCGACGGGATACAAGGTGTATCCGAGCAGATTCGCGGTCTCGGTCATCGGAGAGTAGAGCTCGAAGCGGTACTCGCGCTCGAAGAGTAAGCGATAGGGGTCGGCAACCGCATACTCCGCCGGTTGATCGGCCCAGCCGCCGGTGAGAAGCAACATGACTTTGCGTCCCGGTGGGTTCCCGAATCCGCGCAGCGAGGCCGAGGCCGAAGCCACACCGTTCTCGAGCTGCGAGCGCAACAGGTCGATATAGGCGCGCTCTTCAGGATCGAGATAGTTGCTCGAGCCGCTCCTCGACACCCATCGATTGAAGAGCAGGCCTCGGCCGTGCTCGAAGTTGCGCAGCTCGGCGAGGCGTCGCGTTCCGTAACTCGGTCGCTGGGCTGCCGCCCGCAGGGCTTGAGTGAGATCGCGCTGGGACTGACTCCAAGTCGACAGCATCTCTACTTTGCTGCCGTCCCAAGCCACCACCGCCATGCGATCCTCGGGGCCGAGAAAACCGAGCTCGTCTTCCAACGCGCTCAACACCCGTCGACGATCGCCGGGAATGGTGAAGAACTCATCGACGAAGACCAGATAGCTGGTACCCACCGGCCGGCCTGGGACCACGGAGGGCAAGGCCCCCGCCTCTCCTTGTTTGGAGATGACATCACCACCACGGATCTCGGAGAAGAACTCGATGGGCGTCAATTGCCCATCTACGAAAAGTTGGAAGTCATCCGCGGAGAGGTCGGGGACCCGCACTCCATGTCGATCGGTAACGACTGTTTCTACATTGACGACGTTGACGTCGACGCTCTCGAAAAAGGTGGGTCCACCTTCGTCGATCGCGATCACCGGCGCGCCGACTGCGACACCGATGAGGAACGTTGCGAAAAGTGATCTTGCTGATTTCATGATCCAGGTAGCCTCCATTTGTTTTGCTCTTAACATCTCTGTCCGGCGCTCACCTCTACCGCAAGAGCCATGCCCGCTTGTTGCTACCGACCTAAGCCACTGCTACAGCTCTACTTGCGCTGCGCCCCGAATCCGCGACGGATTTCATGGCATCCGGCAGGGAATCAAACTGTCACCCCCAGAGGACACCCAATGGGGACTGCAAATCAGGCTCTGAAGGGATGTGTCCCGTTTTTTGTGGAAATGGGTTCAGGCGTAGTCCTCCGAGTCGTCTTTTGCTAAATCCTACCGTTTACGCGGCCCTCTCAACCTCGAGCAGGAGCTGAAGCGCCCGGTAGCCGTTAATCCTTCGCAGGTGTATCTGCCCGAAGGCGACGAGCCCCCAGAGGAGCGTGACGCCGGCAGCCTCGGTGGCAAAGGAGCCCTGGGTTTTAGTGCGGCGACGAAACTCGCGGTTCAGGTTCTCCAGAGCGTTGGTCGTGCGCACCGAACTCCACAGCGATTTGGGGAGCTCGTAGAAGGTCAGTAGCTGGAACCCTGCCTCCTCAAGGCTGCGAGCCACCGCCGGGACTAGTCGCGACCACTTGGTGACGAACGCCGCGTAGGCCTTGCGGGCCTGTGCCGCGTCCTCGGCTCGTACGATCGAGTGCCAGTCACGCCGCAGCTCGTCGTGTGCGTGCACCGGGCAGTGTTTCTTCAGATTCTCCCACTTGTGTTGGACGCAGCGCTGGACTTTGACCTCAGGCCAAGCCTTCAGCGCCGCGGCCAGCCCTTTGTGGCCATCCGTGACCAGGTAGCGCGGAGCCTGAAGACCTCGGGCCTTCAGATCCTCGATCAGCCACTTCCAGTGCTCGGCGGCCTCGCTCGCGGCTAAACGTAAGGTCACCAGCACCTTGGTGCCGTCCGGAGTCACACCCAGCACCACCAGCACCGGTACCGAGACCACTCGACGGGCCAAGCGGACCTTCAGGTGAAAGCCATCGAGAAACAGAAGCACGTAGGACTCCTCCGACAGATCGCGCTCACTCCAGCGAGCAAAAAGCTCCTTCAGCCGAGACACCACACGCGAAACTGCGCTCTTGGACAGGTGCTCCTCACCCAGCAGCGGAGCCAATGCCTTCTTGATCCGGCGGCTGTTAGCGCCAGCCAGATACGCACCCAGGATCGCGTCATCGACCTCCTGCGTACGACGAGCGTAACGCGGCACGATCGCACTGCGAAACTCTACGCTGGCCCCATCCTCGCCGACTAGCCGTCCTCGTGGAATGTCCAGTTCCTTCGACCCACACGCCGTCGTGATCAGACGACGCTGCTTGCCGTTGCGATAGCCCGCACGCTCGCCTGAACGCTCGTAGGCGCTGCAGCCCAGCGCCTCGGACAGCTCTTCCTCGAGTGTGATCTCGATCGCCGCACGAACACGCTCGCGTAACAACGAACGAATGTCCTGACGGAAGCGTGCAGCTTCCCCTTCCTCGTTGATATTCTCCACCATGGCGTAATCCTCCGTTCGCCCTAACCGGCGATGTGTTTGACCACTAGGAGGTTACGCCATTCTCAATTTCCACAGCATTCGGGACGGATCCCTCTGAAGCGAGGAAGCTACTCGGGTTGCGACACAATAGCTCCGCCATGTCGAGCTCTCGAGCTTGGGCGCTTGCCGCCACCGCGATCAGCATCGTCGCGATCCTCACCCTCGCGGGCTATCTCGCCCTGCGGGCCTTGACTCGTGCGCCGGCCGAGGTGGTTAGGAGTGGCGGCGATGCTCTCGCCGAGATTGCGCGAGCGTTTCGAGAAGGCAATATCGAGACCCGCTTTCGCAGCTACGCGACCACTGTCTCCGGCGTCAGCTATCTGCAATTCGCCAGTCTGGAGGCGGTCGAGATCTTCGAGAGGAAGGATTCGGCGACGATACTCTGGGGACAGCTCCCGCTTCCCGATATCGTCGTGGAGGCGAGAGTCCCGGTCACCTATACCTACTACCTGGATCTCGAAGACGCCTGGAGAATCTCGATGGAGGGCAGTCGAGTCGTAGTCGAAGCTCCAGGGATCGGCTTCAATCCCCCGGCGGCCAACCCCTCTAGACTGGAGCTGAGAGTGACGGAAGACAGTCTCTTCCGCGACAGCGAAGCGGCGAAGAGTGGGTTGCAAACCGCTCTCAAGGGCCTACTCGAGGATCGCGCCGTGGAGAAGGTCGAGTTGGTGCGCGAAGTCGGACGCCAGAGAGTAGAAGCTTTCGTGCGCGACTGGATCTTGCACGACTTCCCCAGTGCAGGCGACATCCGCATCATAGTCCTCTTCGAAGGTGAGGACGGTCCTGCCATCACTGTCCCTGAGATTGTCGAATGAACCCTGAGCGCGGAGACCTCGAGGCCAAGCAACAAACGGCCCTGCAGCATCTGCTGGCTGTCGTTCTGGCCAAGAACGAGTTCTACCGACACAAGCTCCAGGGTCTCGATCTACCGCCTCCTGAGCACTTTCGTCTCGCCGATCTCGGCACCTTGCCGCTGACACGCAAAGAAGAGCTGGTTGCCGACCAGAGCGAAAACCCACCCTACGGCACCAACCTCTCGGCCCCACTCGAAAGCTACGTGCGGCTGCATCAGACTTCCGGCACGACCGGCAGGCCCCTTTTCCTGCTCGACACCGCACAGACCTGGGCCTGGTGGCTTCACTGCTGGGAAGAGATCTACCGCCATGCCGGAGTGCATGCCGGTGACCGCGTCTTCGTCGCCTTCTCCTTCGGACCCTTCATCGGCTTCTGGGCCGCTTTCGAAGCCGCGCAGCGACTCGGAGCCCTGGTATTGAGTGGCGGTGCTCTCTCTACCGAAGAGCGTCTTCGTGCCATCGTCGCACGAGAGGCGACGGTCCTGCTCTGTACCCCAACCTATGCGCTGCGCCTGGCGGAGGTCGCGCGCCACCAGAAGATCAACATAAGAGAGTCAGCAGTGCGCCTCAGCATTCATGCCGGCGAGTCCGGCGCCAGCGTCGCCAATGTGAAGGCACGCATCGAGGGCGCCTGGGGCGCCCGCTGCGTCGATCATGCCGGCGCCACCGAGGTTGGGGCGTGGGGTGTATGCCCCGGCATCGACAATCGGATGCTGATCCTCGAGAACGAGTTCATCGTCGAGGTTGTCGAGCCCGATTCGGACCAAATTCCCGCGGCCGCCGAAGACGGGAGCCGTCTGGGAGAGCTGGTGCTCACCAATCTGGGCCGCGACGCCAGCCCTGTCATCCGTTACCGCACCGGAGATCTGGTCAAGCTTCAACCCGCCGCCGCCGAAGGGCCTCCGCTGGCGACCCTCGAAGGCGGCGTCTTGTCGCGAGTCGACGGCATGTTCGTGGTCCGTGGAATCAACGTCTACCCGAGTGCGGTCGAGAACATTGTTCGCGAGCTCGACGAGATCGATGAATTCCGCGTCACCGTGCACCGCACGGGCGACCTTCCGCGTCTCGCTCTGGAGGTCGAGGTCGCGGGCGGCGAGACCGCCGGCGTAGTCGAGCGGCTCGGCCACCTCCTCCACAGCCGGCTTCAGCTCCGTGCCGAGATCGAGCCCGTGGCGCCGGGCTCCCTGCCACGCTTCGAGCTGAAAGCGCGTAGGTTCCACACCGCCGACACCAAAGAGCCCGGCTCTTGACCTGCTATCATCTGCGCCGCATGAAGACACCCACAGTGAGACGACTGGCCTACCTCGCTCTCTTCTCGACCCTGGCTCTCGCCTGCGGCGGCGGCAGCTCCGAAGAAGGGGCCTCAGACGCGCCTCAGCCAGGGCGTCGACAGTTCATAAGCATCGGCACCGCGCCCGTTGTTGGCGGGTTTTACCTCATGGGCGGAGCGCTGGCCGAGGTTCTCAACGGAAATGTCACGTCGGTCAACTGGGAGGTGACGGCGGAGGCCACCAAGGGCTCGCAAGAGAACATTCGGCGGCTGGTCGCCGGCGAGATCGAGCTCGCGATCTCGAATTCCGCCATCACCTACAACGCGGTGCGCGGAGAGTCCGGCTGGCAGGGGCCCCACGACGTCAAGGTGCTGATGACTTTGGCCCCCAACGTCGCCCAATTCATCACCAGCTCGAGCTCAGACATCAAAAAGTTGGCCGACCTCCGCGGCAAGCGAGTCGTCGTCGGACCCGCCGGCGCCGGCTTCGAACAGTTTGTCGGCCCCCTATTGCAGGCGCACGGATTGAGCTTCGACGACTTCTCGCCGGTGAATGCTACTCAAAGTGCCTCGGTCGACATGCTCAAGGACCGCGCCATTGCCGCGGCCTTTCTCGGCGGTGCGGTCCCCCATCCGGCTATCACCCAGGCCTCCGCCAGCCTCGACGTCTACTTCATTCCCTACGAGCCGGCGGCCCGCGAGAAGTTAGTCACGGACTACCCCTTCTTCTGGGATGTGAACGTGCCCAGCGGCACCTATAAGGGCCAGGACGAGGATTTCCCTGGCCTCAACGTCGGCTCGATGCACTTCATCGCCGCCGCCGCTCTCGACGAAGAGCTGGCCTATCTGGTCACCAAAACGATCTACGACAAACGTGAGCTGGTAGTAGAGAGAGCGGCGCCGGGTCGGGCCATCAACCCAACCAACGTCGTCCGCGATACCGGTACCGAGTTCCACCCAGGCGCCATCCGTTATTACCGAGAGATAGGCATCTGGCCGGAGCCGTAGGGGAAAGCCCGGTGCGTAGCAGTGTAATGGCGGCTATTGGAGTCGCCCTCTCGCTCTACACTCTCGTTCAGGTCAACTATCCGCTACTGCAACCGCACGCCGAGCTGGCGCTCTTCGCCATGCTCGGGCTGATCCTCTGCTTCCTCCACTTTCCGCTTCACCCGCGGCTCCAGGAGAACCGGTTGAGCGGAGCCCTGGACTGGGCATTCGCGGCACTGACAGCGTTGGTCTGTGGCTACGTCGTCGTCCAAAGTGAGCCGGTCTTCAGCGGGTTCTGGATCGACGGCCTTTCGCTGGGTGACCGAGCGGGCCAAGAAGCGCCCGTCGACTTCCTCGTCGGCGCGATCGGGTTAGTTCTCGTCCTCGAAGCGACCCGACGATCGATTGGCTGGGTCCTCCCGATCCTCAGCGTCCTCTTTCTTATCTACGCCTTCGCCGGGCCGTACCTTCCCGACGCCTTCTTTCCCCATCGCGGCTATGGTCTCGAGCGCGTGGTGGGCCAGACCTTCCTCCAGAGTCAAGGCGTCTTCTCTACCGCGCTCAAGGTGATGTTCTCTTACGTCTATCTCTTCGTCATCTTCGGCTCTTTCCTCAAGTTCACTGGAGCCACCCAATACATCATCGATTTCGCCGAACGGGCCTTCGGCGGTCGAACCGGAGGCTCAGCCAAAGTCTCGGTGCTCGCCAGTGGGCTGATGGGCTCGCTTTCAGGCAGTGCGGTCGCCAACACCGCGACCACGGGCACTTTCACCATCCCGATGATGCGCAATTCGGGCTTTCGCCCTCACATCGCGGGCGGAATCGTCGCTGCGGCCAGCTCCGGGGGTGCGTTGGTACCTCCGGTGATGGGCGCGGGCGCCTACATGATGCTGGAAATCATCGATCCTCCGGTGACCTTCATCCAGATCATGCGAGCGGCGATCGTTCCGGCGCTCCTCTACTACTTTTCGCTGCTCTTGATCGTCGACTTCTTCGCCCGGCGGGAGGGGGCCACAGCTCCTCCGAAGAAAGAGGATGCAGGCTCCTTCTGGCAGTTCGAAGGACTCGTTTTCTTCGCCGCCCTCGGCTCCCTGATCGGTTTTCTGATCGTGGGCTATTCACCTTTCCGTTCGGTGACACTCTCTCTTGTGGTCAGCCTGGTGTTAGCCGCCTTCAACGCCAGGACCCGAGTCTCGCTGAAGAAGGGGTTCCAGGCTCTAGCCGAGTCGGCGCTCAACGGCATATCCCTGGTCGCGGCAGCGGCCAGCGTCGGCATCATTCTGGGTGTAGTGACGCTGACCGGGCTCGGCACCAAGTTCCCTTCGATGATCCTCGACCTTGCGCAGCAGAACCTCTTTCTCGCGCTGGTACTGATCATGGTCTCTTCGATCGTGCTCGGCATGGGCCTGCCGTCGGCGGTGTGTTACCTCTTGCTCGCCACCCTCATCGGCCCGGTGCTCAGTCAGCTCGGCGTCATCCCTCTCGCGGCGCATCTCTTCATCTTCTACTTCGGCATGATGTCGATGGTGACTCCCCCGGTCGCACTTGCGGCCTATACGGCGAGCTCGATCGCGGGATCGGGGATCATGGAGACCGGCTTCGCCTCTTTTCGCTTCGCCCTGGTCGGTTTCACGCTCCCCTTCATGTTCGTCTTCCGTCCGGCGTTGCTGCTGATGACGCCCGACGGCCAGCCTGCATCTTTGCTGGAGGTGCTGCCGGCAGTCACCATGGCCATTCTCGGCGTCGTACCCTTAGCCGCCGGCATCGCCGGTTATCTCTTCTCCGATCTCAGTTCTCTGTGGCGCGGAGCCTCGCTCGCTGCCGCGGCCCTCCTTCTGTACCCCGGGACCAATGTCTCCTTGACCGGCTTCGCCTTGTCGCCGGCGAATGCCACAGGCCTCGTTCTACTCGCGGTCGTCGCAGCCGCGAGTTGGCGCAGCCGCTCCGCGGCGGCCTAGGCCGGAGGATCTACTTCACTTAGCTCTACGACGCGCATCCGGCAGCCCATCGTGCGATCCGAGGGTTCGTTCCGGCCACTCAGTCCAGAGGTCATCACCGATCTCTCTATTTCGCTCGGGGTGGAGAGGATAGGTGATCTTGTTTTCTGGTTTAGATGTCTCTCCCCCTACTAGAAGGCGAACGTCTTCGTCAGAGTTGTTGATGAATGTGTGCGCGATGCCGGTACCGGCCGGAAAGCCGACGAAGTCTCCGGGCTCCAAATCGTAGACGCTCCCATCGATCCAGGCCTGCGGGCTTCCTTCAATCACGAAGACGAATTCCTCCTCCGCGCTCTCAGCATGAGGCCAAGACGTTCGACGCCCCGGCGTCAAGACTTCGTGGTGAATTCCGAGCTTCACGAGCCCGGTGGCTGCCCCTAGGCGGGAGCCGATGCTCAGTAGCTCATCGCTCCCCCGGTAATGAGCCTCGTCCTTATCTTGGATCTGGAGCCAGTGCTTTATGAATGTCGGCCGATTCGTACTTTTCATGAGATTCCCCCTTTGCAAGATTCCATCACAGCACCCCTTGCTCGGCCCAACGGGTCGTGCCTTCACCTTTGAGCGCATCGTAGTCCTTGACCCAAGCGGGTTCGGCCCGACGTTCCCTCAGATAGACCGAAGCAGGATCATCCCCTTCGACTTCGAAGAAGCTCGCGACTTCAAACCGAATCGGGATCTCGGCGTGCTCAGCAAGCCGATCTAGCGGTTCTTCGACGACGCTGAACACTTAGAGCGCCCCCCGAGCTCAATCTCTCGGGGCTTCAATGGATGGCTGCCCGTAGCGCAACATTACACTCTGGACGCCTCTCCCGACCTGAACGGTAACTACATAGAGCCGATCAAACTCGCGTGCCTCGTCGATCTCCGAGCTCGGATCCCCTCCCAACAACTCCACCATCCGCGGGGTAGTCCCGCTGTGACCAACGATGAGGTGACGCCCGCCTCGAGCCCGTATCTTTTCAACTAGAGATGGCAGGTCAGCGGGATCGTAGAGCTCCACGCTCACTTCGTGATCGCGGGCAGTGGGCGAAGCGGTGCTCCTCGTCCTGAGAAAGTCCGAGGAGTGCACGTGCTCAACTCTTGCATCTTGCAGGGTCCTGGCGAGCTCCTCTGCCCGCTCGTGGCCAGCGGTGGTCAACTCTGGGTCTGATGAGGAGTCGGCTTTCTCTCCGTGCCTGACCAGGAAGACCAATAGCGTCTCGCTATCCGGATCTGAGGATTGCGCACCCTGCAAAGCCGAGCACCCGATGAAAGCGCTCACCAGGACTAGAGTGAGATGTGCAAGGCGCAGCCCAACAGGCTGAGTGCGTCTCACCCTCGTTCACCCTTGGGCGCTGTTAAATCCGGGTGTTCGACGTTGCCGGTATTGAGCAGGTCAGCCGGCTCGAAGAGAAGGAGCTCGACCTCCTCTTCCGCTACTGGACGGTGATCTACACCTCTGGGCACTACCACCAGTTCTCCAGGGCCGAGCTCGACGCTGCCATCTCGAAAGTCGATTCGCAAAACGCCAGCGAGGACGAGGAACATCTCGTCCTCGTTCTCGTGCTGATGCCACACGAACTCACCTTTCACCTTGACCACTTTGACTTCTTGGCCGTTGAGCTCGGCGACGATCTTGGGCCGCCAGTGCTCGTCAACGGCGGCGAGCTTCTCCTCGAGGTTGATCTTCTTCATCGGCCCAGGGCTCTGCCACCGCAAGTCGCGAGCAAGCCCAGCGTCAAAATTCCGATCGCGGGCGACTCAACGTCCGTAAACCGAAACATGTGCCTCGCTGCTCGAGTTGAAGGGTCTTTCTTCCCAATCCGCCCAGCGTTCCCTCAGCCGAAGACCTGCGATTCGACCCATGAGGTCGAGCTCGCTCGGCCAGGCGTAGCGTTGGACAACGGGATTGAGGCTCACGCCGTCCGATGACAGGGATATGTGACTCTGCTCGAGAGTCTGCGTAGACGGGTCGTGGCGAAGCACTCCAATCCGCACCTCGACGACGAAGCAGCCGTCATCGGTGAGATGGGCAGCGACGTTCTCGAAGCAACGTAGCTGATCCTCCTGGGTTAGTAGATTGAAGAGCGAGTTCCAGGCAACGAAGATCAGGCGGTAGCGATCGGGGACCGCTACCGCCGCTAAGTCCCCCGATTTCGACGGCCAGCTGATCGCCTCCAGGCTTGCCACGCAAGCGATCGACCATTGCCGGCGAGATGTCGATGCCATCGACACGAAGACCCCGAGCTGCGAGCGGTAGGGCCAGGCGGCCGGTGCCGATGGCAAGCTCGAGGACGGGTCCCGATCCGGCCAGCCTCAGCAAGAGCTCGACAGCAGCGGACTCGTCACCGCGCTCGTCGTGTCTCTTGGCAGCCTCTTCATCGAAGCTGGTGATCGGTTTGTAACCCTCCATCTAACTACCTAGCCCGATCCGACGCTCTCATTATCACCCATCGCCAGCCCTCTATTCCCTTCTCTCCTGATCGTCCAATGTGCTGGCGATGACCGCCAGGAATTCGCCTTGCGCTGACGATCGTTGACGACTGGTGGCCTCGACGCCGGGTCGAGCCGACTCGGTGACGGGGTGCAAGCGCCAGAAGCGATGACGAGTACGACCCCTACCTGGCCAACGGAGGAACTAAGCCGACGAAGGATGAGACCTCTCCGCTCCGTCGCGTCTACAGAGCCCGATTGATCAGGCAGTAGAGGTACTTATCAGTCCGCAAGAAGATCCTTCCTTCCGATACCGCAATCGAAGACAAGGTATATCCATCGAGCTCGTTCTCGGCGAGGATCTCGAACTCCGGTCCCGCCTTCACTACCGTCGTCACGCCCTCTTCGTTGGTCGCGTAAACCTTGCCATCCGCCAATACCGGCGAGGCAGAGTAGGTGCCTGGAGCGACTCGCTGTTCAGCCCAAACGGCGTCCCCGGTCTGGGTGTCGTAGTTGGAGAGAGTTCCGCGGTCTCGCAAGATGTAAAGGTAGCGTCCGTCTGTAGCAGGAGTCGGAACGTCGGGCCCCTTGTCCAGCGACCAGGCCAGATGCGTGCTGGTGATGTCGCCCTCGCCCCCAGGGCGATAGGTCAGCAAAGGGTTGACCCGCGAGGGTACGAAGATGAGGCCTCCGGCGACGACCGGCGACGCCACGACCCGATAGTTGGCTCTGCCGCGAGGGTTGAGTCCGCCGCCGCGCCAGATCTCGCGGCCGGTCGCGGGGTCGTGCCCAGTCACGTAATCGGCGCCGCTGATGACGATCTGTTGCCCCTCGCCGGTCTCCACCACTGCCGGAGTCGTGTAGGCATCGGGCGATTCCATCACCGCGTCGGAAGGCCGCTCGACCCGCCAGCGATTCTTGCCGGTGGCGGCATCCAGAGAAAGAACATAGGAAGGGTCGTCGGTCTTCATGCCGTGAATCACTTGCACGATCAAGGCGTCACCCATGAGCAGCGGCGAAGATGCATATCCCCACTGGATCCCGATCGGCCCGTACTCCTCCGGAAGATTCCGCGTCCACAGCTCCTCTCCCCTGAAGTCGAAGGACTTCACCAAGCCGGTCCCCGTCACCACCCAGACGCTCTCGCCGTCGGTGACCGGAGACGGCGAGGACATGTTCTGCTTTCGCATCATGTGATTGCGATCGCCGAGCTGGCGGCGCCACAAGATCTCGCCAGTGCCGCTATCGATCGCCCAGAGAAAAAGCTCCTCCCCCTGCCCAACGTTGAGAAAGAGGTGGCGCCCCCAGATGATGGGTGTCGACCCGGACAAGGCCGGCAGCTCGAGCTTCCACGACACGTTCTCGCCTTCCGACCAAGAGGTCGGCAAGCCGGTCTCGCCGCTCGCTCCGGTGGCCTTCGGGCCGCGCCAGTGGGGCCAGTTCTCAGCTGCCACGTCAAAAGCTCCGAACAACACGAGCAACACGACGCAAGCCGCCGTTCGAAGGCTCACTGGCTCTCCTCCTCCTTCGATGCCAGGTGCTCGGGCAGGAGCACTACTTCGACGTAGTTCTTTTCGTCGAGCCACTTACGCGCCGAAGCTCTGATCTTCTTGGCGCTGAGCCCTTGGATCCAGGTCTCCAAGTCGAGAATCTGCTCTACATCCTCACCGTGATAATCGTAAAAACGAAGCGTCCTCAACCAGAAGCCGTTGCGCTTGACGTCGGTCTCTCGCCGGCGTCGCTGGGTCTCCTGGATCTTGCTCACCAACTCGTCTTCTACCCGCTTCTTCTTGAGCACCCGGATCTCGGAAAAAACGCGCGCCACCAGCTCGTCGACGCGATCGGGCGCGCAGCCGAAGCTGACCATGAAGCGGTAAGACTCGCGAGGATAGTGGCTGGTACTCGGGAATGCGCTCACTCCGTAGGTTCCGCCGAGCTCCTCGCGGAGGGCGTCGCGTAGGCGCATGCTCAACGCCTGCGCCATCGACGCCATCAGATAGCGACTCTCTCGACCCCACTCGAAGTCACCGTTGAAGGTGATCCGCACCTGGCTCTTGTCCTCGAGCCCTCGATACACCCTCTCGCGCACAACTCCGCGCGGCGCTCTCACACCAACATCGCGGTAGGTCTCCTCTCGGCCGGCAGCCGGAAGATTGCCGAGATAGCTCCGAACCAGCGGCTCGATCGTCGCCAGATCGAAAGCGCCAACAAAGAAGAAGGCAGCATCGCCCAGGTCGGCGAAACGCTCTCGGTAGATCGCCATTGAGCGATCGAGATCCATCTCTTCGAGCAGTTCTGTGGTGAACGGACGGCGTCGAGTATGCCCTTGGCTCAGAATCGACCGTAGACGGTCGCCGAATAGGGTCTCGGGTCGTGCCTCGCGGTTCTCCACCGCAGCCTCGAGACGTGACAGGTACGAAGAGAAGGCCATCTCGTCTCGGCGGGGCTCGGTGGCATAGAGATAGATCAGCTGAAAGAGGGTCTCGAGGTCCTCTGGCGAGCCACCCCCCGAGATTCCCTCCTCGAGCTCCGAGATGTAAGACGAAACCTGCACCACCTTCCCCGACAACTTCTTGCCGAGCTCGATGAGGTCGAAGTCGCCGACACCCGCTAACCCGGCCACTCCGTCGGCCGTCATCGCCGCCACCCAGTCTTCGTCGGCGACCAGAGAATGCCCCCCTGGACTGTAGGAAGTGAAGCTGACTTCGTCGTTCTTGAAGTCGGTTGGCTTCAGGAAGACGCGGACTCCGTTTGCGAGCTTCCACTGATGAACCCCCAGGCTCTCGATCTCGACGCGCTCGACGATCGCCACCTCGGGAAGCTCGGCCGACAACAGCGGCGCCTCGGAGACATGATCGTTCCATGGCGCAATGTCGGCAGCCTCGACGCGGCGGAACACGGCGAGCAGCTCCTCTTCCGTGGGCGGCGAGTCGGTGGCGCTCTCGGGTGCCGACACCAGAATCACGCGATTACTCTCGCCCAGAAACTGTGAGGCAAGGGTATTGACCTCCTCGACCCCGATGCCCGGAAGCATCTCTTCGGCGAGCGCGCGCTCGTAAGCGATGCCTGGAGTGCTCTCGCCGTCGAGAAAGACGCGAATGTACTCGGAAGCGTAGGAGCGCGACTCAGTTTTGTCTCGCTCGTTGAAGGCACGCTCGTAGGAGCGCAACAGGGAGACCCGCTGGCGCTCCAGCTCGCTGTGGAGAAACCCGTGGCGTCGTACTCGCTCCGCCTCCGTGAGCACGGCTTCGAGTCCACGGTCCAGTCCGCCTTCGCGGACTCCGGCACCCAGCGTATTCATGTCCTTGGTGCGGGCGAAAGAACCACCCCCGACAGAAGCGCCGAGGTAAGGTGGGTCCGCCTCTTGGGATCGCTCCGCCAGCCGCGCATTGAGCATGCTGTAGTAGAGCGACTCGACAAACGAGCGTCGGTAGTCACCAACGGTCCCCTGGGGAGCCTTTTCGCGCTTGAAAGCGACGCTCACCGAGGTCCGGGTGAGCTCCGGATCCGTGGCAATCGAGATCAGGGTCTCATCGTGATCAGGCACCTCGGCCTCTTCTCGCGGGCGGGGGTTCTCGGGACCGCGAAGCGCTCCGAAGGTCGAGCGAACTAGAGACTCCAACTTTGAGGTCTCGACATCGCCAACCGCCACAACCGCCATCAGCTCGGGGCGGTACCACTCACGGTAGAAACGGCGTAGCTCTTCGTGGGGAAAGCCCTCGAGCACCTCTTTGGTGCCGATCGGGAGCCTCTCCGCATAACGCGAGCCCTTGAACAGAACCGGGTACTGCTGGTCTTGAATGCGCTGGGCGGCACCACGGCGACCGCGCCACTCCTCGATCACCACGCCTCGCTCCGCGTCTATCTCCTCACCATCGAGTCTGAGGCCCTGCGCCCAATCGCCGAGGATCTCAAAACCCTTGGCGAGGGTGGACTCCTCATCGGTCGGCACCTGCAGGATGTAAACGGTCTGATCGAATGAAGTGTAGGCATTGAGGTCGGCGCCGAAACGCATGCCGATGGACTCGAGGTAATTCACCAGATCCTGCTTGGCGAAGTGAGTGGTCCCGTTGAAGGCCATGTGCTCGACGAAGTGCGCGAGCCCCTGCTGACTCTCGTCTTCGAGAATGGAGCCCACGTTGAGTACGAGCCGAAGCTCGAGCCTCTTCTCCGGTTTGGGATTCTCACGGAGGTAGTAGCGCAAACCGTTGTCGAGTCGACCCGTAACCAGCGCGGAATCGACAGGAAGAGGCTTACTGAGCTCTAAAGCTGTGGGACCCTCTGCGACTGCGGCGCCCTGCTGAGCATCTGCAGAGACGCTCAATAGCGCTGCGAGAGCCAAGGCGAGCGCAAACAGCCTGTTCAGAAGGCGAGTGCTTCCTACGTTGCGATGGGGCATCCCCAACCCCCTTCCTACTCGCTCGGCTCGGCGAGCTTACCCTCGGGGATCACGGCCCGAAGCGCCTCGGCCGCCTTATCGATGCACTCCTGGTCGGTACCGTCGACCGTCAACATGACTCGATAGTCGGTGCGGTCGGACACGGGGTAGCTGCCGATCGAGACTTGGTCGTGGAGCGCTGCGATTCGAGCCAGCGGTCTCGCCAGCTCACCCTCATCGCACAGGGTATAGACCGCCCTGCTACGAAACGGCCTCTCGCTTCCCCGCAGCTCATCGACCAGCCCAGGAAGCTTCATCCGGAAAACCTTGGGCAGCCCCGGAAGAACGAAAACGTTCTCCATCACCACGGTCGGCCAGCGCACGTCCTCCGAGCGCATCAAGGTCGCCCCCTCGGGGATGTCCGCCATCAACAGATGGCCATCGGAGCAACGGTCACCCAGGAGCCCACGAATCAGCTCCGCCAGCTCCGTACTGCGGACCAGCTTTTTCCCGAACGCCTTCGCTACTGCCACGTGTGTCACATCGTCGTGAGTGGGGCCGACGCCGCCGGTGGTAAAGACCACGTCATGGCTCGCCCGCAGCGCGTTGAGGTCGGCCACGATGACGTCGACTTCGTCGCGACAGATCACCACTCTCTCGAGTGAGATCCCGAGATCGAAGAGCTCGGTGGCGAGATCCCGCACATTCGTCTCCTGGATCTTTCCAGTGAGGATCTCGTTGCCAATTATCAAGGCCGCCGCGGTACGCGCCATCCCGCCGATAATAGCGTAGTGGGAGCCACCGGCTTAACTGGAGTAGAATAGCCGGCGAGGAAAAGAGAAAATGACGATTACGATCACCCCCAGCGCAAAAGAACAGATTCTCACTTCAATCGGCGAAGAGAAGCGCAGCGAGGAGCTCGGCTTGCGCATCGCCATTGTGGGCCGGGGCCCTGGAGGCTTCCAGTACTCCCTAGACTTGGTGGGCCCGAGCGAGAGGGTCGAAGGGGACATCACGATCGACCTCGGGGACCTCAGCGTCTACATCGACAAGAAGAGTGCTCCCAAGCTCGAGGGCACAACCATCGACTTCGTATCCCGTCTGCAGGAGAGCGGATTCAAGTTCGACAACCCGAACTCGGTGTGGGGCGACGAAAAGGCGCAGGCGGTGCAACAGGTCATCGACGCGAAGATCAACCCATCGATCGCCTCCCACGGCGGTTTCGTCACCTTGCTCGACGTCAAGGAAGACATCGCTTACATATCCTTCGGTGGCGGCTGCCAGGGCTGCGGCATGGTCGACGTAACCCTGAAGCAGGGCGTCAGCGTGATGATCAAAGAGGCGGTGCCGGACCTCGCCGAGGTTCTCGATACGACGGATCATGCTGCGGGGGCCAACCCCTACTACGATGGGCCGCCCCCGGACGGCACGTCTCCTGTAGCCGAGAGCCCTAGCGGCTAAGCGAGGCCTTCGTAAACGGGCCGATGGCGCGCGTCCTGATCGCCGGCTGCGGCTACGTCGGGACTGAGCTAGGTCTACGCCTCGTCGACCGCGGCCACGCTGTGTGGGCAGTGCGGCAACGTGCGTCCCTGCTACCGCCGGAGCTCCACCCTCATTCCGCCGATCTGACGGATCCCGACGCCGTCGCCAAGCTCCCCTTCCCTTTCGACTTCGTCGTTTTCGCCGCCGCCCCCGCGGCCGGCACCGAGGAGGCCTACGAACAGGCGTACATTCACGCCCTGAGCAGGGTCCTCGAGGCCGCGAGCAACGGGCGGCCCCCAAAGCGGGTGCTTCTCACTTCCAGCACCAGCGTTTATGCACAAAGCGACGGCGGGTGGGTCGACGAGAGCTCACCGACCCACCCTTCGAGCTTCAGGGGCACCATCGTATTGCAGGCCGAAGAGATCCTCCGCCAGTCGGGAAGCTCTTTTTCCATTCTGCGGCTCGGTGGCATTTACGGACCGGAGCGCACCAGCCTACTCGACCGCGTCTTGGCAGGGGAGGCTGTTTTGACGCCTGGCTCGTCGAAGTACACGAATCGGATCCATCGCGACGATGCAGCATCAGCCCTCCTCCACCTCCTGGAGCTGGACCCATGCGCAGAGGTCTACGTTGGCGTGGACGAAGAGCCGGCAAGGCTCGACGAAGTTCTGCAGTGGGTCGCCGCGCGTACCGGATCGCACCTCCTGGAAGGCAACTACCCCGGTCCCGAGTCGCCGCCGAACCACGCTTCCCGCGGTCTCAACAAACGCTGCTCCAGCGCACTACTTCGCGCCAGCGGTTTTCAATTCCTGTATCCCAGCTATCGACAGGGATACTCAGACCTCCTAGCTCGGGAGCTGCCCGAGCTCGGAGACTTGACCCTGGAATCGCCATGACCGACCCCATCCTCGATTTGGACGCATATCTGGGCCGGATCAGGCTCAGCGCTACACTGGGAGTGAACGAGGATCGTCTGGAGGCGCTCCACCGCGCGCAGGTCTACACCATCCCTTTCGAGAATTTCGACATCCTGCTTGGCCGAGGCATCGCACTCGAGCCTGAGGCCCTGGTAGACAAGCTGGTCCATCACCGGCGCGGCGGCTACTGTTTCGAGCTCAACGCCCTCTTGCGACTTGCTCTCGAAGCGAGCGGCTTCGAAGTACGCCGCCTGCTCGCTCGCGTCCATATGGGACGAGGGCCCAGCGCCCGGACCCACCAACTCGGCCTGGTAACTCTAGGCTCGCGCGAGTGGATCGTCGACGTAGGCTTCGGCAGAGGGAGCCTGCGCGCGCCCATGCCCTTCGAGCTTGGCAGGGAGTCGTTGCAAGACGGCGTGCCCTACCGGATCATTGACGCGGCGAAGTGGGGCTTCATGCTGCAAAGTCAGGAGGAAGGAGAGTGGCAGGATCTGTACAGCTTCGAGCTCGCAACAGTCACCGACGCCGACATCGCATGCGGCAACCACTACACCTCCACCCATCCCGAGTCCTTCTTTACCCAGCTCAAGACGGCATCCCTGGCCAAGCCTGACGGCCGGGTCTCCCTCCTCGACTTCAGCCTACAAACGGTGTCGGCAGGCCACTCAGAGACCCAGCAACTGGCTCCCGACGAGAGCTTTCTCGCGGCGCTCGAGACTCACTTCGGCATCGAGCTTGGAGTGTCATACGATGCAATCCAGCCGCTGCACCAGCGAGAAAGTTGAGGGAACCAGCTTGGAGTTCTACTTTCGAGGCGTGAATCGCGAGGTGCTCGTTCTGTCGGCCGACGGCGGCCTGGGCTCGGATACTGCCGCTCACTTCGTCGACGAGCTCAAGGAGCTGATTCGAGGCGGCGCCACCAAGCTACTGGAGGAGGAAGCGCCATCGACTGCACCCAACTCACCCACATTTCGAGTCTCGGCCTCGGCATTCTGGTCCGGCTCCACCACACCATGGCAAAACAAGGTGGCGACGTGAAGCTGGCCGCAGTGCGAAGCCTGGTCGTCGACCTCCTCGGCCACCTCAATCTCGACCGCCTCTTCGAGATCTATCCCGACGTCGACTCGGCCATGGAGGCCTTCGACTCCGAACGGGAGAGCACCTAGACCAGCGTTTCCAAAGTTCGCGCACACATCTCGGCCCCTTCTGCCCGCTGGCGGCGTTGCGCCTCCTCGACATATTGCCCAATATGCCTGCGTCGCCGCGCCTGGCCAGCGAACAGAATGACCTCGAGCTGTGTGCACGAACTTTGGAAACGCTGGTCTAGTTCGGCTCTGCTGCTAACCTAGGCTTTGGCTGTAACCATCTCGACTGGAGGTATTGCCGAATGAAGAAGGTTCTAAGCATCGCAATCGCCTTGTCTCTGTGGGCAGCTATCGGAATCGCAGCCGACGAGAAGGCTCTCATCGCCGACGCTCTCAGCGCCGCGCCGCCAGCGATCACCGACGGCGCAACGGTCAAAGACGGCGATGGCAACGTGCTCAAGAAGGGCTCGAACGGATGGACCTGCTACCCAGGAAACAAGGCCATCGGACCGATGTGTAACCAGGCTCAGTGGGACGCCGTGCTCGCCGCTCTCGGCGAGAAGAAGGATCCCCAGGTCAAGGAGCTCAGCATCTCCTACATGCTCGCGGGCGAGGGCGAGGCGATCGGGGTGAGCAACTCCGACCCCTATGCGTCAGATCCCCACGCCCACGGCGACTTCGTCAAGGAAGGCCCTCACCTGATGATCGTGGTGCCTGACAAAGCAGCACTGAAGGGCCTGTCGACTGACCCCAACGACCCAGTCTACGTCATGTGGGGCGACACGCCCTATGCCCACATCATGGTGAAAATCGCTCCAGCCGAGTAGACCCTGGACCGAGCCGAAGATACACGAAGCTTCGATCGACCCATCCGGGCGCGGGCGCCCGGGTGGGCTCGCTCGCGTTACTGCGAGGCGCGCTCTTTGATGCGCCGTCCGAGCTCCCTGAGCTCGGCCGTGTCCTCCTCGGATGCCGACCGCCAGTGCACCTCGCGGCCGGCAAGGAGGCGGTCGAGGCGCCGCCACAGCTCGGTATTCTTGATCTCGCCCCCGTCCTTGGTGCGCCATCCTCTCGTCTTCCAGGCCGACATCCAAACCGAGGCGCCCTTGCGCAAGTAGTCCGAGCCGCCACGCACCAGAAGGGAGGAGTCCCTCGGCACGGCGGTGAGAATCTGCGCAGCCGCGACCAGCTCGAGCTGGTTCGCGGTCACTCCACTCATCCCTCCGCCCAAGACTTCCTCGGCCTTCTTCTCACGCAATCTCGCGGCCCACCCGCCCCAGCCTTTACGACAGGTGACCTTGAGAAGGACCTCAACGTCGACGTCGGTCTCGAGCTCGTCGACCTCGACGAAAGTCGCGGCTTCGCCCCTGATCTTTGCGATCTCGGCGGTGGCCAGAGTGTCCGCTCGCTCGTTGTGCTCATGTCCGGAGTGCCCCTTGACCCAGCGCCAGTCGATCTCGTGTCGAAAGCTCGCCGCTGCGAGGCGCCGCCAGAGGTCGGCGTTCTTGACCGGCTCGCCATCACGCCGCCTCCAACCTGCGGCCTGCCACCCGGGCAGCCACTCGCTGATTCCACGACGCACGTAAGTGGAATCCGTGAAGATCTCCACATCGCAGCTGTCGTTCAGCGCCTCCAACGCCTCGATTGCGGCCATGAGCTCCATGCGGTTATTCGTCGTTTTGAGCGCGCCGCCGGAGATCTCTCGACTCTCGCCGGCGACGCTGTGAAGTAGAACCGCCGCCCAGCCGCCCGCCCCCGGATTGGGGACCGCGCCTCCATCGGTGTAGATCACCACTCTTGCAGCCATCGGGGCGAGAGTAGCCGAAACGGGCCTTCCGACCAAGACCTGTTTGGCCCTCGGCTCGATCCGACGTAACATCACTCGGCGACGCCGCCTCCGGCCCAGTGGGAGAATGGAAACCGATGTCCCGAACAAGACTCGCTTGGCGAATACCCCTGCTCCTTCTGGCCGCCCTCGGCTGTCAGAAGAGCCCTGAACCGCCGCCCTCGCTGCCTGTGGTGCAGAGCGGACCTCGTCTCCTTCTTCTTGTCGCTGTCGATCAGCTCGCCTTCGAATACCTCGGTCGCTTCGACCCCTTCTTCGAGGGAGGGTTGCGACAGCTCATGGATCAGGGTGTCCTTTTCGAGAACGCGAACTACGACCATGCGCTCACAGCCACGGCAGCGGGGCACACGGCGATGGCCAGTGGCCTCCATCCCGCGAGCTCCGGCATCATCGGCAACGAGTGGTACGACCGTGGCCTGAGGTCGAGCCTCTACAGCTTCGAAGGTCGCGAGCATCTGCGCTCGCCCCAGAATCTGAATGGCACCGGGCTGGCGGACTGGCTCAAAGAGCTCGACCCTCGCTCGAAAGCCTTCACCGCGAGTGCCAAGGACCGTTCTGCGATCGCCATGGGCGGCCACGCCGCCGATGCCGCCTACTGGTTCGACAAAGAGACCGGGGCCTTCATCACCGGGAGCTACTACACTGACAGGCCCCCAGAGTGGGTCGAAGACTTCAACCGCAGCCGTCTCACCGACCGCATCTTCGGCGACCCCTGGGAACCGCTCCCGCTCACCGACGAGGAGCTCGACCAGCTCGGAATCGTCGAGATCGATGAGGGGCTCTTTCCTCGACGCTTCCCTCACTCCATCGGCAACCAGAGCGTTGCCCCCGGTGGCTCGTTTTACCAAGGCATCTACGCCTCGCCTTTCGTCGACACTCATCTGCTCGAATTCGCCGAAGCCCTGGTCGACGCAGAGCAGCTGGGCCAGAGAGAGCATCTCGACTTCCTCGCCCTCGGCTTGTCGGCCCTGGACTCTGTCGGGCACAGCTTCGGGCCCCATAGTCGCGAAGCCGCGGATGTAGTCTTGCGACTCGATCGTAATCTCGGTCGCTTCCTCGAATTTCTCGACGCCCGGATCGGCCTCGAGCGAGTGGTCATCGCTCTCACTGCCGATCACGGCGTGCTGCCCGTGCCCGAGTACACGAGCTCGCTGGGGCTTCCCGGAGCTCGGATGGGTGCCGAAGATCGCGTCTGCTTCCAACGTGCGGGGCGCGCTATCGCCCAACGCTTCTTCCTGGAGGACTGGGTGATGTCCGGCTTCTACCTCGATCGAGAGATGATCGAGGGTGCGGGCGCTGACCCCGAGGAGGTCGAGGCCGCACTGGCCAGGGAGCTCGAGGGCTGCGCCATCGTCGAGCGGGTGTGGACCCGTGCCGAGCTCATGAATACGCGGATGGACGAGCCCGACCGGATGCGTCGTCTCTATCGCCACAGCTTCCACGAGGAGCGGAGCCCGGACCTTCTGGTGCAGAAGATTCCCCACGCCATCTCCAGCGGGAGCGTCTTGGCCACCCACGGCTCACCCTACGAATACGACACCCACGTGCCCCTGTTCTTCCTCGTGCCTGGTGTTCCCGGGGGTCGCGTTGCGGAACCCGTCCGTATCGTAGACCTGGCTCCGACCCTGGCAGCCTTGGTGGGTATTCCCACTCCCGAGCGTCTCGACGGGCGAGAATTGACCAGCCTTCTCGAGGGTACGGCGCAGCAAGCTCCCTTTCTCCCCGCCTACAAAGAACAACGACGCTGATGAGGAGCTCGACGTCACCTAGAGTTCTTCGAGACTCCTGATCTCTCCAGGCGAGGTTTCCTCTAAGCCTCACACAGTGTCCAATCCGGTATGGGGAAACTCACCGGATGGCTACCGCGAGACCCTCGGACATGCCAGACCGCGGCACTGTCGCTCTTCCTCCTCTACGGCGTTACTCGGCTGCGTCTGCCCCTGAGCGCCGGCGACGTCACGCTTACGATTACAAGCGCGCTCGCCACTCAGTTCTTCTTCTCGCGCGCCTACCGCCTAGCTCACTTCGACCCACGCAGTGCTCTGATCACGGCACTCTCGCTCTGCCTCCTTCTCCGTAGTGCGACTCCCGTCGGCATGATGCTCGGCGCCGCAATCGCGGTCGCCAGCAAATTCGTCGTGCGTGTCGGCGGCCGGCACCTTTTCAACCCCTCCAATCTGGCGCTCGTCCTCATGATCGCCGTGGGCTGGGGCTGGGTGACTCCGGGCCAGTGGGGCAACATCGGCATCACCGCCGTCGTTCTCGCCGGCGCCGGAGCCTGGGTGGTGACGCGCGCGGCGCGGCTCGACCTCAGCCTCGCCTTCCTCGGGTTCTGGGCCCTGATCCTTATCGGCCGCGGCTGGATCCTCGGCGATCCCCTCGAGATCGCCCTTCACAGCCTCAAGAGCGGCTCTCTTGTTCTCTTCGCCTTCTTCATGCTCTCGGACCCCAAGACCACGCCCCGAGGACGCCTCCCCCGCGTCGCCTTCGCTCTCGCGATAGCCCTTGGTGGATACCTAGTGACCTTCTGGCTTTTCGAGCCCCACGGGTTCCTCTGGTCGCTCGTCTTCTGCACACCCCTCGCACCTCTATTCGACCGGATTCCGGGCCTTGGGCCCGACCCGCTTCCGGGCCTTCGGCCCACAAAGGAGAATCGAAATGAAGAAACTCTTTCTTGCGCTCATCCTCACCGCCACCTGGCCTGGCAGCGTCTCGGCCTTCTGCGGCTTCTTCGTCGCCAAGGCGGACACTCGCCTCTTCAACAGCAGCTCTCGCGTGGTCCTCGCACGGCACAATGACCGCACCGTAGTCACCATGGAGAATGATTATCGCGGCGATCCTCGCGAATTCGCGATGGTGGTTCCGGTGCCGACCGTGCTCAGCCGCGGCCAGATTCACGTCGGCGAGACCAAGGTACTGGACCACCTCGACGCCTACACTGCCCCTCGACTGGTCGAATATCACGACCCCGACCCCTGTGAGGTGGAGCGGCGCATGCGTCGATCTCTCGACGCTGTCAGCGAGAGTGTGGTTTTGCCGGCAAGCGCTCAGCCGGGCCGGGCCTCGGGAGTCACGGTCGAGGCTCGCTATTCAGTGGGAGAGTACGATGTCGTCATTCTGTCGGCCACCGAGAGTAACGGACTCGAGGGCTGGCTACGAGCCAACGGGTACCGCCTTCCACCGGCGGCCGGCCGCATCCTCGGAAGCTACATTCGCCAAGGCCTCCACTTCTTCGTGGCCAAGGTAAATCTCGAGCGTCATCAAGGTCTCGGCCGGAGCACTCTCCGACCGCTCCAGATCGCTTACGAGAGCTCTCGCTTCATGCTCCCCATTCGCCTCGGCACCTTGAACGCAGACGGCCCGCAGGAGCTCTTTGTGTTCACTCTCACTCGCGCCGGACGTGTCGAGCCGGTCAACTACAGAACTGCCAGGCTGCCCACCGGCATGAACATCCCGGTCTTCATCAAAAACGACTTCGCGAGCTTCTATCGCGATATGTTCGACCGTCAGGTCAAGACCGAAGGAATGCGACCGGTCTTCCTCGAGTACGCCTGGGACATGGCGTGGTGCGATCCCTGCGCCGCCGACCCGCTCAGCGCCAAAGAGCTACGACAGCTCGGCGTCTTCTGGGCCGAAACGCCATCCCAGAGCGGAGCGCAGAACGTATTCGTCACCCGTATGCACCTCCGTTACGACGCGACCACCTTTCCTCAAGACCTGATCCTCCACGAGACCGCCGATCGAACCAACTTCCAGGGCCGCTACGCCCTGCAGCACCCCTGGCAGGGTGAGAGCCGCTGTGCCGCCTCGGAGACCTATTTGGCACAACTCCCCGCTCGTTGGGATCGAGAGGCTCTCACCCTTGCCGAGCTCACCGGATGGACTCTAGAGGAGATCAACCGACGGATGGATCGTAAGGTACTCACCGTCGAGCCCAGTCCGACTTGGTGGCAGCGTCTCTGGAAACAGTGACGACGAGCGAGAGGGCGCCGTAGTAGAGGTAGACTCCCGGCGAAGCCAGGCTCATGAGCGACCTTCTACGACTCAGCCTTCTCGATCTCGTCACCCACCTGCACCAAAAGCAGGTATCACCGGTCGAGCTCATGTCCATCACTCTCGACCGCATCGACGCCACCCACGACACGTTGAACGCGGTGGTTTCCAGGCGAGAGAGGGACGATCTGCTCGAAGATGCTCGCGCGAGCGGGGACCGTATCCAGCGCGGAGAGGCGCGCCCCCTCGAAGGCATTCCCCTTGGGGTCAAGGACCTAGAAGACGTCGCCGGGATGACCACCAGCTTCGCTTCGGTGCCTTTTCGCAACAACCTGGCAGCGACCGACTCCACTCAAGTCGGTCGCCTGCGAGCGGCGGGCGCCATCGTCGTCGCCAAGACCAACACCCCGGAGTTCGGCTTCACCGCGATCACCAAAAACATGCTCTTCGGAGACACCCGGTCACCATGGAATCCCACTCGCTCGCCAGGGGGCTCGAGCGGTGGCTCGGCAGCGCTCCTGGCGGGGTGTGTGCTCCCTCTCGTTACCGGCAGCGACGGCGGCGGATCGATTCGAATACCGGCTAGCTTCGTGGGAGCTTTCGGTCTCAAGCCGAGTTACGGGCGGGTTCCCAAGGGCCCCTCCACCCGTTGGGACTGGGCCGCCAACGCCGCTTTCGGGCCTCTCACCAAGACAGTCGAAGATGGAGCCTTCTTTCTCGACATCGTCGCGGGTCACTCTGAGGACGATCCTGCGAGCCTGCCGGATCCTCCGTTCTCTTATCTCCAAGAAGTCCGACGACCCCTGACCGAGAAGCTACGAATAGCCTACTCGCCCGATCTCGGCTACGCCGCTGTCCAATCAGACATCGCCGGCGCGGTTCGGGACGCGGCACTTGCTCTGGCTGACCTCGGGCACGAGCTGACTACGATCGAAGGGGGGCCGCCGCAGCTGGGAGGAGAATGGTCCTCCATCATGTATCTAGATCTGGCTGGGGTGCTGGCACCCTTTCTGCCGGAGCAGGAAGACACGATCACACGCTTTCTCATGAATGGCATACGAGAGACGCGAGGAATCGAACCGATGGCGTGGGACGAGATGCGTCGCAAACGCGCTCTACTAAACCAGTGGACGGCGGATCTCTTCCGCGACTACGACCTCTTGCTCACACCGACCGTCTCTTTCGACCCGCCGCCGAGCCGCGGACCTTTCCCGACCGAGATCGAGGGTAGAGAGCAGCCGCCCGCCGCCGCCGGGGCCCTGACCATCCCTTTCAATATGTCGTGGAATCCGGCAGCAACAGTCCGAGTGGGGCTGTCGAAGGCGGGTCTTCCGGTCGGCATGCAGATCGTGGGCCCAAGGCTTCGAGACGACCTTGTGCTGCGCGCAGCTCGGGCTTTCGAGCAGGTTCGGCCGTGGCACCCGGATTGGCCCTCCGACTATGCTTAGAGCCGGCCTGCCGCGCGGACTCCTAGCCCTCTTCATTTTTCTCGTCTTTGCCGCCTGCAGTTCTCCCAACCGGGGCTGGTGGCAGGGCAGCTTCGAAGGTGACGTGGCCGGTACGATGGAGCTCTCGATCAACGCCCGCGGAACCAAGGCCAAGGGAGAGGTGACCGGGCGTCTGAGTAGCGGCGAGGGCTTTCGAGCTGAGTTCGAAGGGACCCTCAATCAGGGATTTCTCCGCGCCGAGCTCACCGGATCGAGCGAGACCAGCGTGGGCCTACGAGCCGGCTTCGAAGGTCTCATCACAGGCGACCTCGCCGCCGGCAAGGGCGCCGGCCAGTGGAAGGCCGACCTAAAGCCGGCCGGCCGCCAACTCGAGGGGGAGTGGCAGGCCAGTCAGGATCCTACTCGCTAGGCGGAGAAGCAGATCGGTCTCAGCCGTCGAAGCGATAGCCGACACGGTGTTGAGTGACGATCCATTGTGGCTGCGCCGGGTCTTCTTCGATCTTCTTGCGTAGCTTCGCCACATGCATATCGACAGTGCGAGTATTGGAGCCGCCGCTGTAGCCCCACACGGCCTCGAGCAGCTGGCGCCGGCTGAGCACCTCACCGCGGTGCTCGATCAGGTAGGCCAGAAGCTCGAGCTCACGCGCGGAGATCGGCACTCTCACTCCGCTCCGAGTAACCTCATGGCGCCTGAAATCGACAACGACCGATCCGAAACTATGGCTGCTGTCCTCCGCGCCCCGAGTTCGCCGCAAGACCGCCTCCATCCGCGCCGTGAGCTCGAGAAAGCCGAAGGGCTTGCTCAGATAATCGTCTGCGCCGGCGCGAAGACCCTGAACCTTGTCCAGCTCCTGGCTGCGTGCCGTGAGCATGATGATCGGCACTTCCTTCCCCTGGCTGCGCAGCTTCCGGCACACCGACAGGCCACTCATCCGTGGCAGCATGACGTCGAGAAGGATCAGGTCGGGTAGGGTTTCGCCAGCGAGACGCAAGCCGTCCTCGCCATCGCTGGCAACGGCGACCCTATAACCCTCGTACTCGAGCCCATCCCTGAGCGCGATCGCCATCGCTGTGTCGTCTTCAACCACCAAAACGTTCTTCATTGTGCCCCCTCAGCCGCGGCCAGCTCAGCCCCTTCGAGAGCGAGGGGGAATCGCACGACAAAGGTGCTTCCCCGGCCAGGCGCGCTCTCGACCACGATATCGCCGCCGTGTTCCTCGACAATGTGATGGACGATGGACAGGCCTAATCCGCTTCCGCGAACCTCCCGCACAAGGCCATTGCCCACCCGGTGAAAGCGGTCGAATATCTTCGCTTGCTCCTGTTTCGAGATCCCGACCCCGAAGTCCTGAACCAAGAGTCGAGCGAAGCCATCGTCCTCGTCGAGTCTGAGCCGGATCTCCCTACTGGTACCGGAGAACTTGAAGGCATTGTCCAAGAGGTTGGTCAACACCTGGGCGACCGCCTGCCGGTCCGCTCGCACCCATAGCGGCCCCGTAGGCCTCTCCTCCAGGACGACCTGGAAACCTGCCTCTCGAGCGCGGATCTCGAAGGTAGCGAGCACGTCGGCCACCGCGGCAGCAAAATCGACTTTCTCGAAGCGATAACTCCGTTCACCGGACTCGATGCTCGAGAAGTCGAGGATATTTCCGATCAGGTCTCCCAGTCGCCGACTCTCGGTCTCGATGTAGTCGCCGTACTCCCGGGCGCGCCCCCCGTCTTTCACCTTGCCGCGGCGCAGAAGCTCACCGAAGGCCTGGATGGAAGCTAGTGGGTTCGCAGCTCGTGAGACACGTTGGACACGAAATCGCTCTTCATCTCCGACAAGCGAACCTCACGAGCCGCAGTACGCAAGGTAAACACAGAGCCACCGATCAAGAGCACGCCGAGCAGGCCCGAAAGAGTGAGATTCAGCAAGAAATTGGTTCTCGCCCACTCTTCTGCACTCCCGCCATGCCTCTGGACCGCCACTCCCCAATCTTTGAAGATGAACCCGAACGGCCTCGTCGCCGCCATCAAGACTTCGAGGTCTTCCTCGCCTCCGTCGGGGCGGCTGCTGGTGTAAAGAAGGTCGCCACCCCCGTCTTCGACCTGCACCATGAAATGGGTCAGCGGGTTCTCGGAAAAGAACTTCGGCAGCGATTTCTCGATAGCGGCTGGCAGAACGAGCTCTCGAAACTCGTCCGGGTCGACGATCATGCCGGCGATCCCGACTACATGCCTGGCTTCATCCGTAATCGGGTTGAGAATCGTCCTCGTCCCGACGTTGCGCTCGTCGACGTGAAGGCCGCCGCTGCCGAGAATCGTCCCCTGCTGGGCGAGCATCAGCCAGGGTGCTGCGGCAACATGAACCGCCTGCACTTGCTCGTCGGGAGGCTCCCCCCAGCACTCGCAACGGGGGTCGAAGAACACCGTCCGCGCCTCCCCGCCCTCGGCCGGGTAGGCGATAAAGAGCCAGTTCGCGCCATCGAACACACGCTGGCGGAAGTACTTGAGTGCCTCGTCCAGATCGGGCTCGCCATCGAAGAGAGAGGGCGGCAGATTCAGCCCCCGCTCAGCAAGCGCCGAGTAGTGGTAACGAACCTCGCTGGTGACCGCCTCCAGATAGTTCTCCAAGGTAGCTCGCCGCGCGATCGCCGAGTCTTGCGCCAGGGTAGCCAGCCAGCGGAACTGAAAGCCCAAGAGAACGAGAAGAGGCCCAAGTACGGCAAAGAAGCCGATCCATAGGGCTGACCTTCTCGACAGTCTTCTCAGGCGCCGCATCAGGCAAGGGGCCCCAACATCGCGAGACCCTTACCTAGAACTACGTAGCTCGGCCTAATACGTTTCCCAAGAGGTGAAGATCGCGGTGAGGAAAGCGCGGCATGCCTCTTGCCTCTGTCAGCAGCCGGCAGGCTAGTGTCCTGTAACAGTAGTTCGTCACACAACTCGCTGGCCCTTTCGCGCGCTGCCGTCGTTGCTCCTCCTCGACATATTCCCCAATATGCCTGCGTCGTAGCGCCTTGGCAGCACCCAAAATGACTGCGCGATTTATGCAACGAACCACTGTTACAGGACACTAGACCAGCGTTTCCAGAGTTCGTGCTGCATAGCTCGAGCTCATTCTGTTCGCTGGCCAGGCGCGCCGACGCAGGCATATTGGGCAATATGTCGAGGAGCGCGGGGGCGCCTAGCCAACGCCGGCAGCGGGCAGAAGGGGCCGAGATATGTGCGCGAACTTTGGGAACGCTGGTCTAGAATCATCTCGAGACCAGTCGGCGCGACTGCGAGGAACGGTCTCAGGAGGCGACGATGTCTATCGAATCAGGCTCGCATTCGACCCCCTTCCGCCATCACTCTTTCGACAGGCGGACCAGATACCTGCTGTTTGCGGTGGCGCTGCTCCCTCTTCTTGCCGACCCAGCGCCGTTGCAGGGAGCGGAAGAAGTTCCCATCATGATTCCAGCCCCGGCTCCCGGAGATCAATACTGGCCTCGCTGGAGAGGCCCTTCCGGCCAGGGCCTGGTCAAGGGCAGTGGCTACCCCGATCGGTGGTCCGCGACCGAGAATGTGCTGTGGAAGGTGGAGGTGCCGGGCCGCGGACACTCCTCACCAATCATCTGGGGCCGGCATCTCTTTCTCACCACCTCCTACGAGCAGGGCCGGCGGCGTTCGATGCTCGCCTTCGATCGCAGCAACGGGCGTCTGATGTGGGAGAGCTTCGTACCCCAGACAGGCCCCTCGAGAATCCACAGCAAGAACAGCTATGCCTCGAGTACGCCGCTAACCGATGGCGAACGCATCATCGGCTACTTTGGGAACGATGGCCTGGCCGCGTTCGATTTCGACGGAAAGCTGCTCTGGCATCAGAGCTTCGGCGACGTCCCCACCCGTCACGGCACCGCCGGCTCACCCCTCTTGTACGAGGATCGAGTGATCCTCTACCAGGACCACAACGGCCCGAAGGGCTCCTTCATCGCCGCTTATGCGAAGGAAACGGGTAAGCAGCTGTGGCTGACCCCTCGACGGGAGACGGTCGGTTGGGGAAGCCCGGTCGCAGTGCGCCTGGCCGACCACGACGAGATCATCGTCAGCGGGCAGCGAGCGGTCTATGGCTACGCTCCCTCAACGGGCGCCGAGCTCTGGACTGTGAAGGGCAACCTCAGCGAGGTGACGCCGACGCCGGTAGTTGGCGCAGGACTGGTCTTCTCGACTTCCGGCCGGGCCGGTCCAACACTCGCCATCCGCCCCGGCGGTCGTGGCAACGTCACCAGCACCCATATCGCCTGGAGCACCACTAAGGGATCTCCATTCATTCCGTCGCCGCTGATTTACCAGGACCGCCTCTATACGATCAACGACATGGCCAGTGTCGCAACCTGCTATCGCGCTAGCGACGGTGAGCTGCTATGGCAGGGCCGACTGGGAGAGGCTCGCCGAGAGAGCTTCTCGGCCTCCCCGATCGCGGTCGACGGAAAGGTCTTCCTGACCAATGACGAAGGCGACACCTTCGTTCTGCGCGCCGGCGACGATTTCGAGCTCCTTCACACCAACAGCCTCGACGAGGTGACTCTCGCCTCGCCGGCACTGGTAGACGGCCAATGGTTTTTCCGCACCGCTCGCCAACTCCTTTGTATCGGCGAGGCGAAGAAAAGGGCCCTAGGGGCCACGGCAGCGGCTCGATAGGCCTGGGCCGCCCTCCATGTTCGGCCCACACGAGCTACTAGCGCCGCCACCGCAGCGCTGTCGCGTCTCCGAAGAGGCGCTAGCTCTACCTCGACACATCGCCTACTCGCCGCTTCCCGAGGAGGCGGCTGCGCCCCTCGAGAGGCTCGATCGCGCTCTTCGGCGCGTCGGCTCCGAGCTCTCATCCGCCTCCACGACCCAAGAGCCGTTTCTTCGCTGTGAGAGCGGAGCTGAAGGACTTCCGGCGCAGGGTTACAGGCTAAGGGTGGGTCCATCCGGAATCGACATCGCGGCTCGGGATCGTCCGGGCCTCCACTACGCGATCTCCACCCTTGCGCAGTGGTGCCGACTCCACGAGGGCCGCGCGGCGCCGTCCCTTGGAGCCCTCGAGATCGAGGACGCGCCTGACATCGAGAACCGCGGCGTGATGCTAGACATCAGTCGCAACAAGGTACCGAGGCTCGAGACCCTATTCGACCTCGTCGACCTCCTAGCCGGCTGGAAGATCAACCAGCTCCAGCTCTACACCGAGCACACCTTCGAGTACCGCGGACACGAGGCAGTTTGGCGCCATGCCAGCCCGCTCACGCCTGACGACATCCGCGCCCTCGACGCCCACTGTAGGGCTCGCTGCATAGAGCTCGTTCCCAACCAAAACAGCCTCGGACACATGCATCGCTGGCTGGTACATGAGCCCTATCGTCAGCTTGCGGAGTGCCCCGAGGGTATCGAGCACCCCTTCAGCAAGGTTCGCGAGCCCTTCAGCCTGTGTCCGACCGACCCCGGCTCTCTGGCGCTCCTTGACGACCTCTACGCTCAGCTCCTTCCCTGCTTCACCAGTGATCTCTTCAACGTCGGCCTCGACGAGACTTTCGACCTGGGTAAAGGACGCTCCGGGGAGCCTTGCGGCGAGCTGGGCGGGGCGCGTGTCTATCTCGACTTCCTGCGCGCTGTCCATCAACGCGTGGAGGCTCATGGCAGAAGGATGATGTTCTGGGGAGACGTCATCCTCGACCACCCCGAGCTGGTCTCCGAGCTCCCGAAACGGGCGGTCGCTCTGCTCTGGGGCTATGAGGCGACCCACCCCTTCGCCGAGCAAGCCGCGATCCTGGCAGCTTCGCCTTTAGACTTTTATCTATGCCCCGGCACCAGCAGCTGGCGAAGCTTTTCGGGGCGCTGGCGGAATGCGGTTCTCAACCTCGGAGCCGGCGCCACCGCCGCCCATGATCACGGCGCCCTCGGCTACCTGATCACGGACTGGGGAGATAACGGCCACCTTCAAGTACTCCCGATCAGCTATGCGGGCTTTCTGGCCGGTGCTTGCTTTGCCTGGAGAATCCAGAGCGCAAGAGCGCCACTCGAGTTACCGTTGGCGCGCCTACTCGACCTTCATGCCTTCGACGGCCTCAGCCTCGGCGCCGTCACCGAAGCTCTCGGCAACGCCTACCTCGAGAGCGGCGCCGAGCTGCTGAACGGTACCGCGCTATTCCATCTGTTGATGTCGGCCGATTCTCCGTTCTCCGACCGAGGTCTCGACAAGCTGGACCCGAAAGCTCTGGCAAGAACCGCCGAGTCGCTGCAGGCTCAACTCGAGCTCCTGCGCGAGCTCAGCCCGACCGGCGCGGAGGACACCCGAGTCCGGGATGAGCTGACATGGACCGCGGAGGCACTCCTCCTTGCCTGCGATCTAGGGCTCGAGCGCCTGGCTAGGCCGGAGGCGCGCCTGGCGGAACTGGGGCGCGACACGCGCGTGGCGCTAGCTCAGCGAGTCGAGGGTCTCGTCGAGCGGCGACGCAAGCTATGGTTGGCTCGAAACCGTCCCGGCGGAATGGAGGACTCCCTCGCACTTCTAGGGAGCCTGCTCGAGCTGCTCGCGCTCTAGTGTTGTGTCTCCGACATGGCTTGCCAAGAGCTCGAGATCATTTTATTCGCTGTCAAGGAGCGACGAGGCAGGCATATTGGGAATATGTCGACGAGTCGCGACGACGGCAGCGGGCAAAAGGGGCCGAGATATTGGTAAGCCATGTCGGAGACACGGCACTAACAGGGTCGTCAGGGCGTGAAGTCGCGATCGGCCGCCATCGAGCTCACGAACGCGGAGAGCAGCCGCGCGGCCGCATCGAGGTCGTCGAGTGAGATCATTTCGACGGGAGTATGCATGTAGCGATTCGGGATGCCGAGGGCCGCGGTCACCACCCCCGCGCGCGTGAGCTGGAGTACGTTGGCATCGTTGGGAGTCCCCCTTGGCGCGCCTTTGTGCTGCAGCGGAATATCCTCCTTCTCCGCCACGGTGCACAGGAGGTCCCACAGGCGCGGGTTGATATTCGGCCCCCGGAAGAGTACTGGCCCCTTGCCCAGCTCCACTTCGCCATGCTCGCGACGATCTATCGTCGGGCAATCGGTGGCGTGAGTGACGTCGACTCCGATTCCGATGTCCGGGTCGATACCATAGGCCGCCGTGGTGGCGCCGCGCAGGCCGACCTCCTCCTGAACGGCCGAAACCACGAAGAGGGAACCGTCGAAGCGGGCCTTGGCCAGACGACGAAGGGTCTCGCAGACGACGAAGAGGCCGGCGGTATTGTCCATCTTGGGTCCGGCAAGCCTCCGATTCGGGAGGTCCACCGAACCGAGGCGGAGGGTCACCGGATCTCCGATGCGCACACTCTCACGCGCCTCTTCCGCCGAGACCGCGCCGATGTCTATCCACAGATCGGAGATCTTGGTCGCCTTCCTCGCTTCCTCGGCGGAGAGAAGGTGTTTCGGCTTGCGGCCGATGACACCCGCTAGCGCCCCTGCGCCGCTCCACACCACGACGGCTTGGCCCAACAAGATGGGCAGGTCCCATCCTCCTATCGGCTGCACGTAGAGGAAACCGTGTTTATCGATGTGTTGCACCATGAGACCGATCTGATCGCAATGGCCATCCAGAAGGATTCTCGGTCGCCCGCCCGCGTTGAGGGTCGCGATCACGTTGCCATGAACATCGGTGCACACCTCATCCGCGTACTCGTCCATCCAACGACGGACTATGGCCTGCGCCTGCTCTTCGTACCCCGAGGGGCTAGCGGTATTGAGTAGCTCGTCCAGCAACTGTCTCGATTCTTGCTCGATCGTCATCCCCAAAGCTCCCTAGGTGGTGGTGAAAGGACGCCGCGGTCGTAGCGAAGACACGGCAGCCGATCCTCCGCAAGTAAGAGCGGACCGTCTAGATCGACAAACTCGCAATTCTGCCCGATCAGAGAAGCGGGCGCCATCGCCAACGACGTACCAAGCATGCAACCCACCATCAGGCGAAGCCCCCGGCTCTGTGCATCTTCAGCGAGAGCAAGAGCCTCGGTCAGGCCCCCGGTCTTGTCGAGCTTTATGTTGATGAACTGGTAGCGGCCCTCGACCGCATCCAGCGAGCCGCGATCCAGGCAGGACTCATCGGCCGCCACCGGTAAGGGGAGGCGGAGAGAATCGAGCGCAGCGTCTTCCCCAGCGGGCAGAGGTTGCTCGATGAGCTCGACACCGAGTGCGTCGAGACGCTCCGCCGCATCCTCCAGGATATCGGCGGTCCAGGCCTCGTTCGCATCGACGATGATTCGACTCTGCGGAGCGGCCTCACGCACAGCGCGCACTCGGGCGACGCTCCCCTCTCGGCCGAGCTTGACCTTCAACAACGGGCGATCCGCGACACCCCCCGCCTGCTCAGCCATCAGCGCAGGCTCGTCGAGGCTGATGGTGTAAGCGGTGACGATCTCCCTCAGACCGTCGAGACCTGCGAGTCGCCACGCCGGAACATCCTCGCGCTTCGACTGCAGATCCCAGAGGGCGCAGTCGAGGGCATTGCGAGCGGCGCCCGCACCGAGAAGCTCCTGGAGCTGGTCTCGATCGAGCCCGCCCTCGACCCGCGGACGCAAGTCCTCCAACTCGGTCCTGGAGCGCTCGATCGTCTCGCCAGAGATTCGGAATGGGCAAGCTTCGCCCCGCCCGACGAGCCCGTCCTCCTCGACCTCGACAACAAGCACTTCAACAGAGGTCACAGCACCTCGGGAGATCCGAAATACGCCTGCAACCGGCCATATCTCTTGCGACAATGTCAGCTTCACGAAGTCTCCAAGCGATCTACCAGCGCGGCCACGCCGGTCCTGATCGGGTCCACACAGGGTAAGTCGAGTCTACGGCCGATTTCGTCGAGAAGGTTCTCGGCCGCGGCCGTGCTCATCCCCTCGGTGTTGACAGAGATACCGACGCACTCTGCCTTGGGGTTGGTGAGACGCGCCGCCTCCACATTGCGGGTAGCGCACTCACCAAGGCTCGGCAGGCCGAACTTCTCGAACCCGTGGACTCGTTCGCGACCGGCTCGGTGGCAGAGCACCAGAGCATCCGGCTGACTACCATGGATGAGGCCGAGAGTGACTCCAGCATAGCCGGGGTGAAAGAGAGACCCCTGGCCTTCGATTACATCCCAATGGTCGGGATCATTCTCCGGTGATAGCCACTCGGCGGCTCCCGAAACGAAGTCCGAAACGACGGCGTCCACCGAGACTCCTCCGCCCGCGATCAGAATGCCGGTCTGCCCCGTTCCCCGAAAGTTCGAGCTCATTCCTCGCCTACGCATCTCTCTGTCGATCGCGAGCGCGGAATACATCTTGCCGACCGAACAGTCGGTGCCAACGGTTAGAAGACGCTTGCCCGCACGCCTCTCCCCGGTGCCAACCGGAAAGGTGCGCCCAGGGTTTCGGACGTCGAAGAGGCGGCGGCCGTAGCGCTCGGCAACAGTCCGCACCGACTCCAGATCGCGCAATCGTGCGTGCAGTCCGGAGGCTACATCGAGACCGCAGCGCAGGGCGTCGACGACTGAGCTCTGCCAGTGCTCCGGAATGACCCCGCCCACGTTTGCGACACCGACCACCATGGTTCTGGCACCCAGATCACTGGCCTCGGCGGGAGTGAGCTCGGGCAGACCGAGATCCGAGCCGACGCCGCCGATGCGTAGTTGACCGATGCACGCCTCGGGGCACCAATGGGCGAGGCCACGAGCCGTTTTGGCGAGAGCCGAGCTCTCCTCGTCTCCCAAGAAAAGGAGGTAGGGGGTAAGGATCTCCATGCTCTTGCGCGGCAGGCGAGTATACAGTCTGGCGATGGCCGCAGCTCCGATGTCCAGACTCACGACCCTCTCTCTCGCCGCGGGACTCCTCTTAGGCTGTTCGCCACAGCCCCCTGTTTCACCACCACCTCAGAACGTCATTCTGCTCTTGGTCGACACGCTTCGAGCAGACCACCTCGGCACCTACGGATACTCTCGCTCGACAAGCCCGGGTCTCGACAGGCTCGCCGAGAACATGGTGGTCTTCGAGAATGCTCTGAGCCAGGCCGCCTGTACCTTTCCGTCGGTCAATTCCATCTTCACTTCGCGCTATCCCGCCAGTTTCAGGCCCTCTTCGCCGGGGGATTGGAGCATTCCGGCGAGTCTCGCCACCTTGCCCGAGATTCTGCTCGAGAGGGGCTACTCGACGATAGCCATCTCTGCCAGTCCCGTGGTCCGACGAACACCTTCCCATCACAACACCACCGGCGGCTACGATCGAGGTTTCTCGGTATTCGACGAGACCTGCCTCGGCAAAGACGCGAGCTGTATCGGTCAGCGGGCCCGCCATCTGCTGACCGAGCCGGACGCTCCGGTCTTTCTCTACCTCCACTATATGGAGCCGCACAACCCCTACCAGCCTCCCCCCCATCATCGGCGCCGCTTCGCCACCGCCTCGAGGCCAACGCCTTTCATTCGACGTGGGAATCTGGGGCCGATCAGCCGAATGCTCTATCTCGGCGGCGACGCGGTCGATGTAGGAGCCGAGGATCGGCGCCACCTCGTGGACCTCTACGACGACGAGATCTCTTATCTCGACAGCTCTGTGACCGCACTGCTCCAAGACATCGATCGTACACTCGACCCCGCCGAAACGATCCTGGTCATCGCCTCTGACCATGGTGAAGAGCTCTTCGACCACGGTGAGGTGAGTCACTGCCGCGATCTTGCCTGGCAGAGCGTCCTCCATGTGCCGCTGGCCTTTCGCATTCCGCGCGTCTCCGGCCGGCGACGAAGCTCACCCGTCGAGAACCTCGACATCGTTCCCACCATCCTCGACTATCTTCGCTTCCCCTCGTCGGCCCTCGCGCTCGAGGGCCGGAGCCTGCGCCCTCTGATCGAGGGTAACGAGGCCGTCCACCAATATGTCTTTGCCGCTCAGGGGCGTTATCGCGTGGTCAGTGACGGCCGCTTCAAGCTGCGCCTTGACCTCGCTACCCAAGCGCAGTCTCTCTACGACCTGGAGGCGGACCCCGGCGAGATCAACGACCTCAGCGGCCAGGGCAGAGACCATGAGGATCTCTTGTCGGAGGCGCTACGGCAGTGGCTTGGTGGCCAAGAGCAGCTCGGCGCGACGGCCGATGCGCTCGAGCAGGCCAGAGAGACGCAGCGCCAGCTCGACGCCCTCGGCTACCTTTAGAATCCCTCTTCGCCCTCGACCGCGCTCTGGAAGTCCTCGACCTTGTGACTCATCATCACCAAGTCGTGACTGTTGCCATCCAAATCCTTGACGTGGTCCTTGAGCAGGGCCTCCGGGCGGAAACCAAGGGACTCGAAGACCGAGATCGCTCCCTTCTGATCCACCGTCATGCGCGCCACCATCTTCTCTATACCGCTGCGCAGGGCGGTCTTGAAGCCCTCTTGCGTCAGCAGCCGCCCCAGGCCCTTGCCTCTCACCGCTGGAGACACGACCACTCGAAGCTCAGCGACATGCGCGGACCATCGAAGCGCGTTGCGGTGAATGGTGCCATAGCCCACTACTTCATCGTCCGAGCGGGCGAGAACGGTCAGCGCATCTCCGGACTCGACATCACGGAGCCAGTCCTCGATCACCTCGAGCTGAGTGATATCGCGCCTCAAGAAGAGTAAGTCGTGCTCCTCCAGCCCTTGGGAAAAGGCGAGCACTGCCTCCGCGTCCTTGGCGCTCATGTACGACAGAATGACTTGCAGCTCACCAAGCTGCCGGATCGCCGGGTAATCAGGATCTCGTTCCAAGCTCATAAACAACGCTCCGCAAGCCACACATCACTGGCCGCATCCATGAGGGGGTAGCCGAAACTCTGGGGAGGGTCCTTGTCACTCATCGAGTCGCTCAGGCTCACGACTGGAGCCGGCAGTCTATCCCGAGATCGATCTCCTGCGGCACCGCCGGCCTCAGTTGAAATTTGGCATCTTCACCCAGACGACCTAGGAGTCTGCGCGGCAGAAACGGAGTGTTTAGTGAAGAGATCGAAGACGGAGTAGAGTTGTGGCATGCCAACGTCATTTCGTCCGTATGCCCCGGATCAGCTGTATCTGTTAGCTCCGAGCCCTCGTGACTGGTTGCCGGAGGGTCACTTGGTGTACTTCATCTCCGAGACGGTGGAGGCGCTGGATCTGTCGTCGTTCTACGCTCGTTACGAGGGGGATGGTCGTCGGAATCAGCCGTTCGATCCTCGGATGATGGTGAAGGTTTTGCTGTATGCGTATGCGACGGGGACGTATTCGTCGCGTGGCATCGCGCGCAAGCTCGAGGAGGACGTGGCCTATCGTTTTCTGGCGGCGGGCAACTCTCCGGCGCATCGCACGATTTGTGAGTTTCGTCAGCTTCATTTGGCGGCCTTCCACGCACTGTTCGTGCAGGTGGTGCAGATCGCGCGTGAGGCCGGGGTGTTGCGTCTGGGGACGTTGGTGGTGGACGGTACGAAGGTCAAGGCCAACGCGAGCAAGCGCAAGTCGATGAGCTACGGTCGAATGCTGGAGGAGGAGAAGCGTCTGGAGGAGGAGATCGCCGCGCTGATGGCGCAGGCCGAGGCGGTGGATACGGCTGAGGATGCCGAGCATGGAGCGCAGCTGCGCGGCGATGAGCTGCCGGCCGAGCTGCAACGGCGCGAGCAGCGCTTGGCGAAGATCCAGGAGGCGAAGGCGCGCCTCGAGGCGCGCCAGGCCGAGAAGGACCGCGCGCGCGGCCGTACGGAGGATGACGACGACGATCCGCCTCGTCGCGGACGCCCCTTCGCGCGCGATTTCGGTGTTCCGGAGGACCGGGCCCAAGACAACTTCACCGATCCGCAGAGTCGGATCATGAAAACGGTCCATGGCTACGATCAGTGCTACAACGGCCAGTTGGCGGTGGAGGAAGAGTCGCAGATGATCGTCTCGACGAGCCTGACGAACAACGCCGCGGACGTGGACCAGATGATGCCGTTGCTCTCCCGGGCGAAGGCGGCGCTGGGGGAGGATCCCGAGCAGGTCTTGGCGGACGCGGGGTATCGCAGCGAGGCGACATTCCTCGAACTCGAGGAGCGAAGCATTGACGCTCACATCTCCTTGGGTCGAGAGGGAAAGAAGTGGGAAGTGAGTACGCAGCTCGAAGCGTCTCACCGCATGCAGATCAAACTCGCCAGCGAGGCCGGCAAGCAACGCTACCGACGGCGCAAGGCGGTCGTGGAACCGGTGATCGGGTGGATCAAAGAGGTGCTGGGCTTCCGACGATTCAGCCTCCGGGGCCAAGACAATGTCGGCCACGAGTGGGATCTGGTGTGTCTGGCCGTCAACTTGAAGCGCTTCCACGTCCTCCAAGCGGCTTCATGAGCCGCTCCGGGCCATGCCACCGAGTTAGAGCTCACTATACGACCCGCATCGCGCTTCCTGACGCCTCGTCAGGCTTGCTCAACGCACTCTCCGCCATCCGAAACCCAATGCGGCGTCCATTCTGCAGCGCGATCGAAGCTTCACCGTACCCGCACTCCTGCCGCGCAGACTCCTAGCCTGGATTATTCATGAGGTCCGTAGCGAGGTGCCGCAGATGCCCGGAGATACAAGGCGTCGCGACCGAGGGCACCGCAGGCGTATTTGGCAATACGTCGAGGGGCGCGATGGGGACGCCCAGTCCGAGCGCAACGAAGTAGATTCGGGCAGCTGCGGCACCGCAGTAGGAGCTTCATGAACAATCCAGGCTAGGATACGCAGGCCATGAGTGAGACTCCTAGAGCTGGGCAGGTAGTGGCGGTAGTCGGCGCGACGGGAGCCGTCGGTGCGGTCCTGCTCGAGGTTCTCGAGGAGCGTTCGTTTCCGGTGGCCGAGTTACGCCCACTGGCCAGCGCGAGATCCGCAGGCTCGACGATCGAATTCTGCGGTCAGCAAGTGCGGGTCGAAGAAGCGACGCCTGAGAGCTTCGATGGCGCCGACTTCGTTTTTTTCGCCGCGACTGGTTCTCTTTCTCGTGATCTCGCACCAGAAGTCGCCCGTCGGGGCGGCGTGGCCATCGACAAGTCCTCGACCTGGCGTATGGATCCGCGGGTGCCATTGGTGGTTCCTGAAATCAACGCCGACAGCCTCGAAGGTCACGAGGGGATCATCTCCTGCCCCAACTGCACCACCATCGGTCTGGTCATGGCACTCGAGCCCCTGCGCCGAATGGCCGGTCTTCGCAGTGTCGTCGTTACGACTCTTCAAGCCGTCAGTGGCGCGGGCCTTCCCGGTCTCGAAGAGCTCCGCGAGCAGCAAGTGGCTCTCCAGGCCGGCGAGTCGGTGCCTGAGCCCGAGACCTTTGCCGCACAGATCGCGGATAACGTAGTCGCTCTGTGCGACACGCTTGGCGACGACGGCTACACCGCCGAGGAGAACAAGCTTCTTGACGAGACTCGAAAGATCCTCACCCTGCCTGATCTACCGGTCAGCATGACCTGTGTGCGGGTACCCGTTCCCGTCGGTCACTCGGCCACTGTGCTGGTCGAGACCGAGCAAGAGCTCGACCTCGACGCCGCCCGAGAGGCTCTCGCTGCCTTCCCCGGCGTTGAGGTGTTGACCGACGACCAGCTCCCTTCTCCAGCTGCCGTCGCCGGCCGTGACGAAGTGCTCATCGGCCGAGTCCGGCGCGACCTCCACAGCAGTCGGATCTGGCTCTGGGAGGTCAGCGACAACCTCCGCAAGGGCGCTGCGACCAACGCGGTTCAGATAGCTGAAGAGTTATTGCGACGAAACCTAGCCGGTGTTCGTGAAGACGCCGCCATATTGGCACCTCTTTCTTAAACGCAATTAGCCTTCCCTCCCCCCCCCCCGGTACCGAGGCGGCTCGGAGTGTTTGCCACTCCAATTTGGCACGGTTCTTGCGAAAATTTGGCTATCCGTGGCCGAGAGCTTCGGCAGAGAACCTCGACCCGGTTTCAAGCGTAGATAGTAGTGAGAGGCAGCCGATACAACATCCAAGCAGTGCAGCTCCTAAGCAGGCGGCCCTAGATCCCAGTAACTAACCTTTTGTAGGTCTCGACATGGCACTAAGACTCGAACGAAAATACGACCAGCGCTTCAGCAACAGCTCTCCTTCGCGCTCCACTTCGAGAAGTCTCGCGCTCGGAGTTCCGTCCTTCATTCTGGACACTCAGAAAGACGATCGCGTCATGTTCTGGGCCGTGGGGGCAGCCGCTCTCTTTCACGCCGTTCTCTTCATGGTGACCTTTCCTTCTTTCCGCAATACAGAGCCACGGACGCTGAAGAGCTCGCAAAAGGCGTATGTCATCCAGCAGGTACGTTTCAAACAACCAGAGCCGGTCAAGGCCAATCCTCTACCCAAGAAGCGAGTCAAGAAAATACCGATTCCAGACCCGACACCCGATCTTCCCGAGCCCATCCGCACCTACGAGTACGAAGCCCCGGAGATTGACGTTCCAGAGATCGGCGACTTCGAGATTGCCGGTCTCCCGGACGCTCCCCCGGGCGCCGGCGTTCCTGGGGCCATATCAATGGGTGGCGAGGTCGACCCTCCGGAAAAGCTCTTCGCGCCTCAGCCGGGGTACACCGAGGAGGCGCGCCAAGCCCGTGTACAGGGCGTCGTGATCCTGCAAGCGGTGATCGACGCGCTCGGCCAAGTGACGAACATCAAGGTGCTCAAGGGGCTTCCTCAGGGCCTCGCCGATGCCGCGGTGATGACCGTCGCGACCTGGAGGTTCAAGCCCGCCACGCTCAAGGGCAAGCCGGTACCGGTGTACTACAACTTCACCGTCAACTTCTCGTTGCAGTAGTCGGGGCGTAGAGCTCTTGCGCCCCGCGGACCGTGGGTCGTCCGGCGCTACGGAGGTGTCCAGTTGCCCGGCGGCCGGAAGTACAGAGTCATTCTCGCGCGGCGCGCGCGGCCGGATGACTGATTGTGAAAGCTGGCGTGGATCAGCGTGACGGTCGGTGTCCGCTCGATCATCGGGTTGCTCACCCAACGAGCCTCGCCAATGGCGCAAGGCTCGACCCCGAAGCAGTCTCCCCGGCCACCCTCATCCTCCGCCTCATAGCGAAAGCCGATAAAGCGAGCGCCCTGCGGAAGAACGCCAATGAGGTCCTGACAGGCTCCCTTCTGCTCCGCCAGCTCCGCGACCAGAGTTCTCCCGCTCTCGCTCAGAAGCGTTGCTGGAAGCGAGTTGCCCCAGGGATCCGCGACGACTCCGCCAAACGCACTTGCGCTCGCCGCGGCTGGACCGAAGACCTCGTCACGCAAAATCCGAATCCGCTCGTCCCGTAGATCTCCGCACGATTCGGGCGCCGGCGTCACGGAAGCCTCGGCTTCGACAACCAACGCCCACTCGCCAGGCTTGCACTCGGGACACGCCCCACCGCGAAAGAAAACCGGGTGAGACTGGAGCGACGGCACCGTGGGAGCCGGCGCCCGAGGAAGAGGAGTGGTGGGCGACGCGGGCGGGTCTTCTCGTACCACTTCCGCTGGGCGTGGAACACCCCTCACATCAAGCGGGCTCGCGTCGGCCAGCCGCACCGGCGGAGCAGCGGGAGGGACCACGGGTGGCACCGGCGGAAGAGGCTCGACGTTGACGGCCGGAAAGACCGGCGGTGCCTTGGGGACAGGAGGCGGCGCCGGCTCAGCCGGCGGCGCGGCCTCAGCGGGCGGTGGAACGGAGCGCGGCGGGGGAGGTGGAGGTGGAGGTGAGGGCGGCGGTGGCTCAGCGACAGACTGCGTCGGCGGGACCTCCACCTCAGCAGCCGGCGACGAAAGAGCGGTGACCGCAGGCGGAGACTGTGCCTCCCTCTCGGCGACTTCCTCTACCGGCACCGGCGGCGGAGCCTCAGGAGCCGGAGGTGCCACGGGCTCGGCAGCCAGAGTCGCTGGTGCAGAAGGAGGTGCTGCCACCGGTGCCGAAGGCGGTACGGGAGCCGGGGAGGGCGCGGGAGCTGGAGGAGGAGGAGCTGGAGGAGGAGGAGGAGGAATGGCCCCAGGAGGCGGTTCGGCCTCGGCTACCTGAGGGGGCGTGAGCACCGCGACGTCGACGCCTCGAGTGGGCTTCCTATGCCGCCGCTGCTCAGCCCTCTTGACCGCCTTCTCGTCCTGCTTCGCCAGCTTCCGAGACTGGGCCCGACGTTTCTTCTCTTCCTTGCGCTCGGACTTAGTGCCGGCGACCAGAACCACATCTCCACTACCGGGGTGAAAGAAACGAACTTCGAGAGGCTCCCAAAAGGTCCCAGTCCTCTGGCGGGAGCTGAAGCCGATCACCGGGGGCGCACTCACGCTCAGCTTCAAGTAGCTGTTGAAGATCATGTACCCTGCAGCCCTCACCTCGACCTGCCATTCGCCCTCGGCTAGATGGAGAACCTCCACCTGGCCACCCTCGTCGGTAAAAACGAAGGGCGGCGACGAATCCGCGGAGCCGGTCTCGCGGATCAGGACTACGGCAGCTCCTGGAATCGACCGACCAAGCTCGTCGCGCACTTCGATACCGACCGACGCTTCGCCGATCCAGTCCTGGGCGCTCAGGGGTGCGCAGAGCAGCAGCGAGGAGACCAAGACGAACGCAGACTTCGGGAGCATCTGGGCAGTTTAACAGTCTCTACCGAGCCTGTCGGGAAGCCTCTTCGTAGCCGTCGAAGACCGATGCCACGAAGCCGAGTGCGCGCTCGTTTTCCGCCGCCGCAGTGGAAAAGTCTGTTGAAATGTGCCCCTCGACAAGCTCGAACTTCAACGCCCCTCGCGACGATATGCACTCTGCACAATTCCTTGAGCGGAGTGTCTACTTTCAAGGTGTCGACGAGGCCATGCGCCGAAAATAGTCTCGTGTTCCAGCCATCACTCGAGGCGCCAAGAAGAGCGCCGCGATCATGTTCGGGAGCGCCATCAGCGCGAAGGCGATATCGACGAGATTGACTGCCGCCTCGGCGCTGAACAGCGCCCCCAGAAAGAGACCGCCGAGAAAGATGATGTCGTAGCGGCGTGCGTTCTCAGCACCGAAGAGGTAGCTGAAGCATTTGCGTCCGTAATAGGAATAGCCGACCATCGTCGACGCGCCGAAGAAGATCACCGCCGCAATCAGCAACAGACGACCGCCCCCCCCGAGCGCGGCCTCGAAAGCCTGCCCGGTCAAGGAGACGCCGCGCACCTCCTGCGTTGTCCACAAGCCGCTCGAAAGGATGACGAAGGCCGTCAGCGAGCAGATCACGATGGTGTCGACGAACGGCCCGAGCATCGCGATCAGCCCCTCGCGCACCGGCTCCGAGGTCCTGGCTGCGCCGTGTGCCATAGGCGCGGTACCGATACCCGCCTCGTTCGAGAACGCCGCTCTTCTCACCCCAATCCGCATCACCGTCGCCACCGTGATGCCGGCGGCGCCTCCGGTTGCCGCGGTACCGTTCCAGGCATCGTGAAAGATCTGATGGAGCACGCCGGGCAAGAGCTCGACATTGAGCGCCAAGACCCACAGCGAACCGAGCAGATAGATGCCACACATCAACGGTACGAGCCGGCTGGTAACTCGGCCGATACGCTCGATGCCTCCCCAGGCCACCGCCATCACGAAGGAGACGCCGAGAGCTCCGGTCAACCAGCGCGGGATGCTGTAGGCCTGGTCGAGAATCTCCGCCATCTGATTGCTCTGGAACATGGGCAGGCAGCCGACCAGACCACAGGAGGCAAAGATGACAGCAAGGATTCGGAAACGCTTTCCCATCCCCTCCTCTATGTAGTACATCGGTCCGCCCTGAAGCTGCCCCAGGCTGTCGCGCCCCCGATACATAACCGCAAGGGTGCAGGTGAAAAACTTGGTCGCCATACCCACCAATGCCGCCACCCACATCCAGAACACGGCCCCCGGGCCACCCTGGGTAATGGCCACCGCCACACCGCCGATGTTGCCTAGGCCAATCGTCGAGGCAAGCGCGGTAGAGAGCGCCTGAAGGTGGGAGATCTGCCCTGGGTCGTTCTCGTCATCGAACTCACCGCGCAGGATCCTGATGGCGTGGCCCGCCTTCAGTAGGGGTAGAAAGCGAGCGTACAGGCTAAGAGCGAGCCCACCCCCGACTACCAGGACGACGAGCGGCGGTCCCCATGCCAGGTCGACCGCAGTCGCCAGAAAGTGATTGATGCGGTCCAAGCTCTCCCCTCTCGAACTGGGCGCGAGCCCTGCGCGCGAAGTCCCGATTCGTCTCTGATCAGGTCGCGATAACGGACAGCACGGACGGCATGCCTGACGCGACAAGACTCCATTCAGCGTCGTTGCTCACACGCCACAGCTCTCCGCTATCGGTTCCGATCATCACGCCGCCTGGGACGGCCGGATCCGGCGCCAGACCATGAATGTTCTCGCGCGCAGGCGAGTGCGCCTCGTCACACAGCGAGCGCCAGGACCTGCCGCCGTCCTCCGAGCGGAAGAGCATCGCCTGCGCTCCCCCATCGTCTCTGTAACTCGAGAACGCCGTCGGCGCGCTGGCCACGCTGAGCCCATAGGGCGGACGGGGATCAATGCACATGGGACGCGAATAGCGCGGCGTAATTCCGTGCCAGGCGTACTGCCACGTAGCTCCGCCGTCTTCGGAACGAAAGACGCCAGCATTTCCTTCCACCATCTCCGCGACACCATCGAGGCGGCCGTAACCGGCGGAGGCGAACAGCACTTCCGGTCGGTCTGGCTGTGCACACATCATGTGCAGATCAGGGTTGTCGCGCGGCAGAGTGAACTCCCAACGATCGCCACCGTCGGCGGTGTGCATGATGCCGCCGACCTCAACTCCGACCCACAACCTCCTCGGATCCTCTCTGTCGACTACCAGTGCGCGAGCGCGGCCGGGCAGCGGCGGCCGAACCGGCACACACCACTCCTTGGCCCGCGGATGCCGAGCGAAGGAGTCGATTTCGGCCCAGGTGCTACCGCCATCGCCGCTGCGAAAGAGTCCGGCGGGCTGGGTCACCGCGTAAACGACTCCGTTTCCGGCGCCGCGAGTCTGCCAGACCTCGCGGTCCTCCATCCCGGCCAGAGACCAGGTCTCACCGGCATCATCGGAGAGAAACAGCCCGGCACCTGTGCCCGCGAACAGTCTGTCTCCGTCACTCGACAGGTCGCGTACGGCGCCGCTCTCGAGCACTTGGCGCGCCTCACCGCGGTGGATCGAGTAGATACCCCTGGTGGTTCCTGCCAACACTTCGATTGCTCCGAGGCTTCGCTGAGGTGCCGACGTGGATCATAGCGCGATGCCTCGCAGTCAGTTTGATGCAGGAGATCTCAATCACGAAGGTCGGGCACTCGGCTCCAGCGATTGGTGAAGTACACGGTGAGCTCCTCACCCGGCCATGCCAGCTCGAGGGTTTCCTCGAACGGGAATGGATCGGACATCTCGACCGTGAGTCGAGAGCGCATGCCAGTACCCGGCAGGTCCATCCACGCCCATCCAACGAGTGCGCTAAGATCGCCCACCGTGTCATTCACGACCTGCTCCTCTGGCGCTAGTGCGGCTTCTCGGCTCATCGTGAGCTTCAGATCGCTCGCCGCCTGCGCGCTTCTCGTCTTCGCCTCTGCCCTCCCTACGATCGCCGCATCTCCGCGGACGATTCGCTTCACCTACGAAGTCGAGATCGGGCCCCTGACCGGCGGCTCGGAGCCCGCGCACATCTTCGTGCCGCTGGCCCAGAGCGACGAGCACCAGCGCGTGCTTTCGCGCGAGATCACCGCCAGCATCCTGGGCGTACTGGGCCACGAGGCGCAGCACGGCAACGTCTTCTGGCACGGCCAGCTCGCGCGGCCGGAGGGCGAGACCGTCCACGTGCGCGTTGACTACGTAGTCGAGCGCCGGCCGTACCGGAAGGACGGCCTCGCCGGTGAGAGCCGCGGCGACGTGCTCTCTCCGGCCGAGGAGCGGCGAGCTCAGCAGTACCTGGACGGGAGCAGCCTCGTGCCCGTGAACCACCCCATGCTCGCGCCGGTGCTCGCGGAGATCCGGCTCCAGGCTCCGGTCGACGACAAGGCCCGTACCGCCCGCGCCATTTACGACTGGCTGATCGACAACCTGGAGTACAAGAAGGTCGGCAGCGGCTGGGGCAACGGCGATGCCTTCTGGGCCTGCTCGGAACGCTATGGCAACTGCACGGACTTCCACTCGCTCTTCAACGCCCTGGCCCGCAGTTCTAAGATCCCGGCGCGCTTCGAGATCGGTTTCCCGATCCCGGAGGACCGCGGAAGAAGCAGCATCGGTGGCTACCATTGCTGGGCGCAGTTCTTCCTCCCAGGCGTCGGATGGGTGCCAGTCGACGCCTCGGAGGCCTTCAGGCGCCCAGAGCGACGCGAGGAGTTCTACGGAGGCCAGGGTGCCGATCGCATCCGTTTCACGACGGGCCGCGACCTGGAGCTCGGTCCACAGCACACGAGCGGTCCGCTCAACTACTTCATCTATCCGCACGTCGAGCTGGCTGGCGAGACGTGGAAGGGACCGATCGAGAAGAAGTTCACCTTCGAAGATGTCCCGACGGACGAGCTGGCGAAAAAATAGTTCCAGAGGAGATGGTGCTGAAGCGAAGGCCAAGCCTCACGAGCCTGGCAAAGACGTGCGGCTGAGCGGCCAAGCTGAGCCCGGTCGGGCTCTCGGAGTTGCTCTCGGCGCTTCCGCGCCCACAGGATCCCGCTCTCCTCGTGGGCTTCGAGACGAGCGACGACGCGGCGGTGTACCGCCTCGCGGAGAACCAGGCGGTCGTCTCGACGGCCGATATCATCACGCCGCCGGTGGACGACCCAGACACCTTCGGCCGGATCGCGGCGGCCAACGCGCTCTCGGACGTCTATGCCATGGGCGCCCGGCCGATCATGGCCCTCAGCCTCGTCGGCTTCCCCTCGAAGAAGCTCGACGGGGCCGTGCTGATCGACATGATCTCGGGCCTCCAGGAGATCGTCGAGGACGCGGGTGCCGTGCTCGCTGGCGGACACACGACCGAGGACGAGGAGCCCAAGCTCGGCCTGTCGGTCACCGGCCTGGTACACCCCGAAGAAGTGTGGCGCAACGTCGGCGCGCGCGCCGGTGACGCGCTGGTCCTGACCAAGCCGCTCGGCTCGGGCGTGCTGTTCAACGCGAACCTCAAGGGGAAGGTGTCGGCGGCGGCTCTCCAGACCTGCCTCGACGCTCTCACGACCCTCAACGCGCGGGCCGCCGACGTCCTTCGCGGCTTCGAGGTGCACGCGGTGACCGATGTCACAGGCTTCGGCCTCGCCGGCCACGTACTCGAGATCGCCCAGGGCTCGGGCGTGACTTGCGTGCTTGATCTGGACGCCCTGCCTATCTTCGACGAGGCGCTGGCCTGCTATAAGCAGGGCGTGACGACAGGTGCCAACGCCGCCAACCGTGAGCTCGTTGCGCCGCAGGCGCGTTTCGCGCGGCAACTGCCGGCCTGGCGCGAGGAGATCGTCTTCGACCCCCAGACCAGCGGTGGGCTGCTCGCCGCCGTGCCGAGCCATCAGACGAAGCAGCTGCTGGCCGCTCTCGCTGACGCAGGGGTGGAGGATGCCCGAGAGGTCGGGCGCGTAACGCCCAGCGACGGAATTCTGTCGCTGGTCTTCGAGTGAGGTCGCTTCGATGAACGGGCCGGATGCAGCGACTCTCGCCAGCTGGATCGCGGACTCGCGTGAGTGCACGCTCGCCGTCCTCGACGAGCTCGACGACTCACACTTGGACATCCCTCCGTACCTGCCGACCGTGAACCCCTTCCGATGGGAGCTCTGCCACCTCGCCTGGTTCCAGGATCACTTCGTGCTCCAGCACGGGCTCGGGCTCGACCCGACCGACCCGGAGGCGGCGCGACTCTTCGACTCGGCAGCGGTGGGCCACGAACGGCGCTGGCGACAGGAACCGCTGTCGCGCGCCCGCGTGCGCTCCTACCTCATGGCGGTGCGCGACCGGGTGCTGGACGAGCTCGGACGGCGCGAGCCGACGGCCGAGCTCCGCGACCTCGTGCTGCTGGGCGTATTCCACGAGGACATGCACGGCGAAGCGTTCACGTATACGCGCCAGGCGCTCGGCCTGCAGCCACCGAACTCGGCCGTCCTTCCCTCCGGCGCGGTGTCCGGCGTGGCGGGTCGGGCGCCGGGTGGCGACGTCGAGGTGCCGGGCGGTACCTTCCGCCTGGGAGCGGAGGACGACGGCCGCTTCGCCTTCGACAACGAGCGCTGCGCGCACACCGTGGAGCTGGCGCCGTTCCGGATCGCGCGCCTGCCGGTCAGCCAGGGCGAACTGGAGGCCTTCGTCGGCGAGGGAGGCTACGAGCGACCCGAGGTCTGGAGCCCCGCGGGCTGGCAGTGGCGCCAGGCGGTCTCCGCAGAGCAGCCGCTGTACTGGAAGCGCGACGGCGAGGGCGGCTGGCTGCGCCGGCACTTCGGCGATCTGCAGCCGGTCGAGCCTGAGCTACCGGCCGTGCACGTCTCCTGGTACGAGGCCGATGCCTGGTGCCGCTGGGCGGGGCGGCGACTGCCTTCGGAGGCCGAGTGGGAGGCTGCCGCCGCGGCTGAGATCGCGGGCGGCGGGCTCGCAACGAGCAAGCGCGCGCACCCGTGGGGCGAGGCCCCACCGGACAGATGGCTCGCCAACCTCGACGCGCGCGTGATGGGGTGCGTTCCTTGCGGCGCCCACGCGGCCGGCGATACGCCGCTGGGGTGCCGCCAGCTCTACGGCAACGTCTGGGAATGGACCGAATCGACCTTCTCGCCGTACCCGGGCTTTGTGCCCGGCGTCTATGCCGACTATTCCGAGCCTTGGTTCGGCGCCCGCAAGGTGCTGCGCGGTGGCTCCTGGGCAACGCGCGCCCGCATGCTTCGGAACACGCTACGTAACTTCTTCACGCCCGAGCGCCGCGACGTCTACGCGGGCTTCCGAACGTGCGCACGGTAATCGTCACGCCGACGCAGCCGGGCTCGCTGACGGGCAATCGCGTCACGGCAGAGCGCTGGGCGCAGCGGCTCACCGAGCTCGCCCACGACGTGTGCGTCCTCACCGCGTGGGACGGCGAGTCGGCCGATCTTCTCGTCGCTCTCCACGCCCGCAGGAGCCACGCCTCGGTCGTCCGTTTCAGCGAACGCTTTCCCGGCGCTCCGCTCGTCGTCGGGCTCACGGGCACCGACATCTACGTCGAGCTTCACGACGGCGAAGAGTCGCTCGACTCGCTCTACCGGGCAAGACGTCTGGTGGCATTGCAGCGACTCGCGGTGTATCGGCTGCCGCCAGACCTGCGCGACCGCGTGCGCGTCATCCACCAGTCTGCGGAGCCTCCGGCCGACCGCCCGCCGCCGGCGACGGACGCCTTCGAGGTGTGCGTCCTCGCTCACCTGCGTGCTGTGAAGGATCCGCTGCTCGCGGCTCGCGCCGTGCGCCGGCTGCCGGCCGACTCGCGGCTGCGCGTCCGTCACGCGGGCCAGGCGCTGGACGAGGATCTCGCCGACGCGGCGAGGCATGAGGAGTGCGCCAACCCGCGCTACCGTTGGCTGGGGCCGCTGCCACGCGCCCAGGCCCGGCGACTGTTGGCCTCCAGCCGGGTGCTCGTCCTGTGCTCGGCCTCCGAGGGCGGCGCCAACGTCGTCTCCGAGGCGATCGCCTGCGGCGTGCCGGTGCTGTCGACGCGAATCGACGGTTCGGTCGGCCTATTGGGCGAAGACTACCCGGGATACTTCGGCGTCGGCAACGAGTCCGAGCTGGCGGAGCTGCTGCAGCGCGTCGAGACGGACGCCGGCTTCCTCGGCGAGCTGCGTCGCCGCTGCGACGCCCTCGCGCCGCTGTTCACGCGAGAGGCCGAGCGCCAGGCCTGGCGCGACCTACTGTTCGAGCTCTCCGCGGCCTCATGATCTCCCATATCGAGAAGGAGTTCGCGACCACAGGCTTATTTAGCCAACGCCGCCCTCGTGCGGCTCATACGGGATTCGATCATCGTATCCCCCTAGGCGTTCGGCCGGAGCCCGTCCTGTCCGAAAAGTCCGCCGCGCCGTAAGTACCTGCCAAATCAGTGTTTGATGACAGCTAGAATCTCGGAATGAGAGCCGTCCTGTACCTCGCTCACCTGCTCCTAATCTCTCTCGCTGCCTGGATCAACCGCCATCAGCAGGAGGTGCTGGAATACCTTGTCGAAGAGAACCGGGTGCTGAAAGAGCAGCTCAGTGGAAGCCGCCTTCGCCTGAACGACGATCAGCGTCGACGACTCGCCGCAAAGGGAAAGAGAATCGGGCGCCAGGCGCTCAACCAAGTAGCGACCATCGTCACTCCCGACACCCTCATGCGGTGGCATCGACGATTGATCGCCCTGAAGTGGACGTTTGAGGGCAAGGCGTACGGGGCGCCCAGGCATTCTCAAAGAGATCAAGCGGCTGATCGTGAAGATGGCGACCGCCAACTCGACTTGGGGCTACAGCCGCATCCAAGGCGAGCTGAAAGGGTTGGGCCACCGCGTGGCCCGAACCACGATCGCTTCGGTCCTCAAGGAGAACGGGATCGGGCCCGCCCCGGAACGCCCCTCGTCCTGGCGGTCGTTTCTGAGGGCTCACTGGGGAGACGCAGCCGCCATCGACTTCTTCACCACAGAAGTCTGGACTCGCTCGGGTCTGGCGACGTACTACGTTCTCTTCGTGATCGATCGGAAGAGCCGGCGAGCCCATCTGGCGGGCGTGACCAGGCATCCGGAGGAGGGCTTCATGGCTCAGGTGGCCCGCAACCTCGCGGACTGCATGCATGGCTTCCTTCGTCTCCACAAAGACCTGAGGCTGGTGTCAAAGTTGTCCGGAGGCCCCCACGGGCACCAAACGGCAACGCCTTTGCGGAGCGATTCGTGCTCTCGATCAAGTCCGAGTGTCTTGATCGCATGATCTTCTTCGGCGAGTCCTCACTGCGTCACGCACTAAAAGAGTATCTGGAGCACTACAACCAGGAGCGCGCTCACCAGGGAATTGGAAACGAGGTGATCGAACCCCGTCCACTAGGCCGAGGTGATGTCCGTTGCCGCGAGCGACTGGGCGGGCTGCTCAAGCACTACCAACGGGCCGCCTGACCGTGAATCTGGTCAACCAGTCGGCGAGCATCCTGAAGCCCAAGCGACCGTTCCTCGAATGGTCGAAGCAAGATGACGCAGAGGGGCTCGCCGAATCGGTCTGCGAGGCACTTCACGAGGAACCGAACGTCTAGCTCCTGCCTGAATACGAGGACGCCTCTTCTCAGCAGGAGCTATTGAAGGAGTTCTGGCCCGGGTTGTTCGAGGCCATGCTCGAGGGATGGGTGACGGACGAAGCATGCTGGCCGAGAAAATCGGACCCTCGAGATGTTCCAGGAGTGGTTCGAGATCCAGATGACTTCCGTGGTTGAGGATCTCGACCTCGACGAGCCACTCCAGCTCCTAGAGTAGAAGGACTCAATCGGCGTTGGTGGTAGGAACCGGCCGGCCAAGTTTCTGGACAGGACGGGCTCCATAACCGGCTCAATTAGGTCCGTCGCGAAAGGCCAGACCTGGAAGCAGAATGACCGACAGCGACGAGGAACATCACGCTCTTGCCCTCGGCATGCGGAGAGAAGAATCCGACGACCTCCTCATCGAGGAAGGTGAGGCCGGTAGCACCGAAGCGCTGAGCGTACGCCGCCAGGTACAAGCGTCCTCCTCGGATACCGCCCTCCAGCTGAGCGGCGCGATAGCCACGATTGCCCCACGTTTTCAAGACCCGGTCGAGATCGGTGAGGCAGTAAATATTTGCTGCGGCGTCTGCGGGCAGCTCTTGAAACAGTCCAAGTCTTCCAGCAGCGTTGCGGAAATCTCCTTCGCGCAGCAGCTCCAGCGAGGCGGCCTCCCGTTGGTAGTAATAGGCACCCGCCGGCAATTGCTCCACCGCGTGGACGATCAGGTAGAAATCGATGAGCGGCTCACTCCCGCACGCGAGGAAGTCGGCGGCAAGCTCGCTGCTGGCTCTATCGAGAAGGGTGGCAAGCTGCTCAAGCGAGATCGAGGCCTCTCGTTCGAAGGCCCGTGTCGAGCCACGGCGTCGGATGATGGCCTCGATCGACTCGGACGGAGCCTCCTGGTTCGCCAGGGGCTCGAGCGAGTACACGCGCCCTTCTACCGTTGGGGACCTGTCATCCCGGGCCGCCTGTCGCCAAGCGGCGGCCTCGGCACCCGACTCGAGCGACGATGCTGCATGCATCTGACGAATGGCAGGGTAATCGACTTCGGTTGGCGAGAGCGGAGCCGTTTCGAAGTGAATCTCGGGAACGTCGCGAAGCGGAGGCGCGTCGGCTTCGCTCCATCCCAGGGGCACAAGCGTGAGGGCCCCCTCCTTCTTCGGGTCGAGCCCTAGCAGATGTTCCACCGGACGGTCTGCGAAACCGATCACGACTCGTGGTGCGAGGCCCTCTGCCCCTGCTACAGCCAGGAAATTCGCGTGAAGGGTACCGGCGTCCCAGAAACAGTGGCGGTAAGCTCTCGCTTGATACTTCCAGGAATTGCGCCAGTAGGTGGACACGGACACGACGATCACCGGTGCATGTGCCAGCGCAGGCTCCTGACCACTGGCATCGATGAGAACGGCGCGGTGATCGCCCTCTCTCAGCCGCCTCAGGGCGAAGTCATGCGGCCCGAAATGGTAGACGCCGGCGGGCAGGTCGGGAAGATCTTCGCAGACGAGATAGAGATCGATGTGATAGAGGGCCCCCGTGTTGGGATGGGCCCGGAAGGAAATCACACCACCCGGGTAGGGCTTCTGCTTGGTAATGCCAGCCGACAAGTAGAGAACTCGGGAGAGACCGCAAAGATCAGGGATCTTCTCCCGACTGTCCTCCCGGGCCGACCCTTCGGAGTTAGAGATCGCCTCGAGCGCGGGTACCTCGAGCGTCGAGCGTTCCCCTACGAGGGGAATAGGCTGGAGGGTGGTGTAGATCTTGAGCGGCTGCGGCTGGTTGTCGTAGTCCAGGTAGTGAGGGCTCTCTAAGAGCCTTCGCTCATTGTGCTGAGTCGCCTCGTGGTATGTGTATGCGGCCTCGATGTCTCGGTTGCGCATCGGAAGGGGGTTCTCCCGGTTCTAAGGGATCTCCACTTGGATGCCCTCCTCGTCCACTTTCACCTCGTAGCATGCCACCTCCTGCGGTGCGGGAGGGCTGAGGTTCTTCCCGGTGCACAGGTCAAAACTCGCTCCGTGCCACGGGCAGGTGACGGTCGTCCCATCGAGTGAGCCTTCGGAGAGCGGGCCTCCTCTGTGAGTGCATTTTCCGCCGATGACATAGAACACCCCATCCACGTTAAAAAGGGCGATCTCTTGGCCCCCGACCTCAACAGCCTTGCCCTGTCCATGGGCGAGGTCATTCGCTTCCGCTACCTTGTGAAAAGTTCCCACAGAATGCCTCCTTTGAGCGAGTAGTAACCGACACTATCGATGGAGTTTCCAGCCTGGTCGGCTCCGGAAGACCCCGATCGCCTTGACCCCTTGTTTCTAGGTCCTAGAAGGGATTCCCGTTGAGAGCCATCCGATGGCTCATGGAGCTTCGATGTCGAAGGCTACGTAGTTCTTGGCGATCCAGGACTGCCACTTTTCGGGAACGTCCTCCTCGGTGACGATGGCTTCCACTGGGCAGGCATCGATGCAGAGTCCGCAGTCGATGCACTCTTCCGGGTGGATGAGCAGCGTATCCCACTCGTCTCTGTCGTAGATGCAATCCACCGGGCAGACCTCGACACAGGCCGTATCTTTGACGCCGACGCAGGGCTCCATAATGATGTGAGTCAAATCGAGCTCCTTTATCCTTGCTCACTGCCTAAAAGAAGGGCAGAACCTCTCCCTCCTTTCGCAGGTCTCAGTGGGCTATTGTCAACTTGAGCCGGAGTGCCTATGGAGCCCCACTAGATGTAGCGGTCTAAGTTCCCGGTGAACTACACCATATGGTAGTCCGAGTCGGCACCAGGAACTCAAGTTGACAGTACCATCTTCACTATCAGCCGCTTGATCTCTTTGAGAATGCCTGGGCGCCCCGTACGCCTGGCCCTCAAACGTCCACTTCAGGGCGATCAATCGTCGATGCCACCGCATGAGGGTGTCGGGAGTGACGATGGTCGCTACTTGGTTGAGCGCCTGGCGCCCGATTCTCTTTCCCTTTGCGGCGAGTCGTCGACGCTGATCGTCGTTCAGGCGAAGGCGGCTTCCACTGAGCTGCTCTTTCAGCACCCGGTTCTCTTCGACAAGGTATTCCAGCACCTCCTGCTGATGGCGGTTGATCCAGGCAGCGAGAGAGATTAGGAGCAGGTGAGCGGGGTACAGGACGGCTCTCATTCCGAGATTCTAGCTGCCATCAAAACACGAAGTGGCAGGCACTTACGGCGCGGCGGACTTTTCGGACAGGACGCCCTCGACACCGGCTACCTCCGGTACCTTGGAACTTTCATCCGCGACAGCAGCCAAGACCCAGACCATCATTTACTGTGATCAGCCCGCCATCGATTACCGTGATCACTCTCACCTGGATACTGCTGGTGGCCAAAGATCATTTCCTTCTTGGGATACGATCCGATTCCAACCTCAGACATGCCGAGCCGATTGAAGACGGTTCGAAGAAGGCTAGGTATCTCGCAGAAGAAGCTCGCGAGCATCCTCGACGTTGATCCCGGGACCGTCCGGAAGTGGGAGGATGGAAAAGGCGTGCCGATGACGTGGCGTGGTGATGCGCTCGCAGACCTGTTTGAGCAGGTAGGGCTCACGCAGCCTCACTGATTCTTGCCCGGAGGCCTGCGGCGCAGACTTGGCTCCTAACATGATGTGGGTTTCGGTCGCTTCGCGTCGGAAAGAGTGATGACGGCCTGCCCTCGCTCCTAGAATGACCAGGGGGATCCTAAGGGTCGGCGCGGAAATAACTTCACATTATCGCCGGAGCGTGTGAGGCCGAGGCGCCACAGGGCGGTCGCTGCATTGGAGGTGGTGGTGAGCTGAGCCCAGGCTGTGGGGCAAGCTCTTCCTGCTCGGTTCGCGGTCTCGGCGAGAGGGTGTAGTTCCACTTTCCTAGGAAGTCGCTCCTGGCCACCGCGAGCTGCAGCATTTCCTTGTCCGATACCCTGACTCCTTTCTGGTATTGGCGTTGATCACGGCACGGCTCGACGCGCAGTCCGGTGGATGTCGTCGTGTTGCGGACGAGGTTGACGAGGATCTCGAAACTCTCGAGAGGAACTCCGGCCCAGTTCTTGCTGATCTCGCTGAACATCCTGTGCTCGATGGGATTCCATTTACTGGTGCCAGTTGGATAGTGGGCGACGGTGATGATGAGGCCGCACTTGTCTACGAGCTTCTCCTGGAGGTACTTCTTCCAGGCTCGAAGCCGTGCGCCGTTGCTTGCGCCGCTGTCGGCAAGAATGAGGAGACGCTGAGACGCCGGATAGTGAGATCGACCGTATTTGAGCCACCAGGTCGCGATGCTGTTGACAGCGAACTCCGGCGTGTCCGACGACTGTCCGAGGACGAGAACGCCGAAGTTCCTCTGAAGATCGTAGATCCCATAGGGGGAGGCGATGGCGAGAGCTTCGGACCGGAAGTCGTGATCCTTGACCCGCTTGGCCTCGCGGCACCATGTCTGTCCCTGGTTCTTGAACCGACCGATCAGCTCCTTCTTCTTCGTATCGACGCTTGTTATCGGCGGTCATAAAGTGCGGGATTCCGGCTGTGTAGTGGCGCTTTTGGTTTCATCCTCCTCGAGAAGGGACCGGTGCCGAAGGAGGATGTAGCGGACGTATTGAGGGTCGAGCTCGTCGTTGGTCAGGGCTCGATGTACGGAGCGGTAGTAGGCAAGTGAGTGAATCTGCGGCAGCGGATCGGTGCTGAGGCGCCGTCGCAAGGTGGCGAGTCGAATGGCATGGGCAAGCTCTTCGAGGGGGACGTTGGCTTGATAGAGCTTGTCGGCGATGGCCCAGTCTCGGCGCCGAGGTCTAGGCGGGGTTTTAGGAGCGTCGAGGTAGAGGCGGATGAGCTCGGCGCGATACTCCTGTCGGATCACGAGGTCTTCGCACTGCGCCGTCGAGGGCGAGTGCCGCTTCGGCGGGCCGAAGCGCGCTTCTTGGCGTGCTCCTTGGACTCCTTGAGCCGATAGGAATCGCCCTCGATGTTGACGAGCTCGCAGCGATGGACGAGGCGATCGACGATGGTGACGACGGTAGTAGCGTTGGGGAAGACCTCTCCCCATTCTCCAAAGGACTTGTTTGTGGTGATGAGAAGGGACTTATTTTCGTACCTGCGGGAAACGACCTCGAAAAGTAGATCGGCGTGGCGCGTGTCGTAGGACAGATATCCGAGCTCGTCAATGCAGAGCAGGGATGGGCGCGCAAAGAGCGCGAGCTTGCGCTGAAGGCTGGTCGAGGAGTCTTGTTCGGCGAGGGTGTTGAGCAGCTCCGAGGCGGTGAGGAATCGGGCGGTGGCTCCACGTAGTACGGCTTGATGGGCGAGATTCTTGGCAATGAGCGTCTTGCCGATGCCGTTTGGCCCTATCAAGACAGCGTTGTGCCCTCGGGCGAGCCACTCGAGCCGAAAGAGATCTTCGATCTGCTCGCGGTCGATCTTCTTGGGCCAATTCCAGTCGAAGTCGGCCAGCGGCTTGAAGGTGCCGAGCCGGGCCCGACCCAGGCGTCGCTCCAGTCCGCGACGGGCTCGCTCCTGCTCTTCCCAGTCGAGCAGGTCGGGGAGCCAGGGTTGGTTGGCGACCTCATCCCAGTGGGCTAGGAGGCCATGGAGTTTCAGGGCTGTGGCACGCTCTTGGTCGGTGTTGTTCATTCGTCGTCCTCCTCGTCGTTGGGGTTGTCGTAGTCGGCCAGTGCATGGGGAGTGACCGTGAGCTCCCGGATCCTGGGATCGTCGGGGAGCTGGACAGGCAGCGCGGGTAGGAGTCCCCGCTCGTGGCGCCGACGATCGAGGATGAGTCGCACCGCTTCGGGATGCGGGGATCCTTTTTCGAGGGCCTCGTCGATCGCCACTGCAAGCTCCCTGGGTCCACTCTCGGCAAGGAGCTCGAGGAGTCTGGCGACGGCACTCGAGAGTCGTCTCTGCCGTCGGGCCAGCTCCCGCAGGAGCTCTTCGGCCTGGGGCACCGTACGCAGCAGGTAGTCCTGGCCGCGCTGTGTACGTGCCTCGCGTTTCTGTCGTTCCAGCTCTTCTAGGTGACGGGGGTCTTCGATGATCTGGCCCTTGTCCCAGGACCTTGTGTGCTCGGCGATGAGCTGCTCGCGATCGAAGATGCGCACACGCTCCGGGTCTGCGGCGATCTGTAGCGAGCGGGCGATGCGATCATGCGGGATCGAGTAGCGATTCGCATCGAAGCTCAGGTAAGGAGTGCGCCGCGTGATCCGCTCGACCCATTCGTGGCAGGGGAAAGGCTGCGCCGGAAGGCTCACGAGATGAGAGCGCTCCTCGAGATAGGCCTGCTCGACGGTGCGACGCCGGTCCTGGGGCCACGGGCGCTTCATCGCTCGGTCGCGACACCACTCCAGAGCGTCCCGGTTCAGCGCTTCTCTGTCCCAGGTGCGACGCAGCGGAAAGAAGGAAGTTCTGACAAAACGAATGGCTCGTTCGACGCGACCTTTTTCATTTCCTCGTCTGGGAGCAACGGGCCTTGGATCAAAGCCGTAGAAGTCGGCGAGCTCGAGAAGCCGTGGATGAAAGCGAATGGCGCTGCGGCGCCGCTCGAGCACAGCGCTGCGCAGATTGTCGTAGAGGTGGATCTTGGCCAGACCCTCAAAGAAGGAGAAGGCGAGGACATGCCCGGTCAGGAAGCTCGGCAGACGAGCGTCGTAGAAGAAGTGCAGAAAGAGAGCTCGCGAGTAGCTCAGCACCATGACGAAGGCGTAGAGACGGCGCTCTCCGCCATCGACCTTTCGGGTGCCGAAGTGAGCCCAGTCCACCTGGGCCTGTTCGCCGGCAAGCGTACGGAGCACAAAGAAAGCCTCAGGCGCCTTGCGGGGGCGCAGGCCGAGCTCGGCAATGCAGTGGCGGAAGTGATCCTCCCCACCGGGATAGTCACGCTTCTTGACCATCTCGTAGAGCACGCTCGCCGGCAGCTCCGGGTAGCGCTCAAAGACTTCCTGGATGAAGGGGACGAAGCGATCGACCATGGACGCTCGTCGCGGCGATCGAGGCCGGCTCAGCCCTTCGCGTCGAAGGACTCGAGTGACCGTCGAGTGATGGATTCCCAGATGGCGGGCGATCGTGTTGCGCCGCCAGCCCTCCGACTCATAGAGACGGCGGATCTCGGCGGCGAGCTCGGGAGAGATCATCCCGCGCCCGCCTGCGCACCGGGCGTACTCGGCGCGATCGCAAGAAGTCGTGGCGGACAATCGGCTCGCAAGGATGGCGGCACAGCCTGCAGAGAAGCTCCTCGTTCCGACCTCCAACGGACAAGCCTTGCAAAAACAACGGAAGCGGCGCGGTGGGCCATGACGCCACCGTCGCAGGGCAGCCCCCGGTGCGGCAACTGTGATGCGTCACTTTCTTTGAGCCTTGCTGCTTGCGATCTCGATAGGCCTGCTGACGACGAGCATGCAAGCGGCGCCCTCGCGGCGTCTGCTGATAGCGACGCCCGGCCCCGCGAAGGCTGTGGCGCCGAGCCTCATCCCGGCACTCCGGCGTGCAATAACGATGGCCGCGATCGCACCAAGAGCAAATGTAGACAGCTTGCCGGCAACGATCGCAAACGAAACGGCGACAATCGGGACGGCGGCGCACGGCCCAGGCCTCCTTCGGCCTGGACTTCGCCACCCGCAGGCGGAATACTCCCTCTTCTGGGGCGTCATACCCCAGGCCTTCCGGCGGTGGGCGGTCACCTTGCTTGGAGTCGCCCCCGCCGGTCTCCCCATACTCCCACCTGCCACGCTGCTCGCGCGCTCGCGCGCGACGATGATGCTGAAGAGACTCTCAGCAGGAAACGCGGTCAGAAAGCCGGGATCGCGCGCTTCTTAAGCGCCGTTGACAACGCTGATGATCGGGTCGCCAGCGCTTGTGAAATCCTCGCGCAGTCGCTTGATGGCCTTGAACTGTGCATCACGATCTGGGGAGTTCCCCGAAGACAGACATTTCCTATTGCTCTTGAGGGAATAGTTCAGGTCTGCGAGCAATCGACGCACCACCGTAGCCGATACGATGATGTCAAGGCGTTCGGCAAGGCATTGGGCCACCTTTGCAGCGGTCTCGTGCGTCCATCTTTTTGATGACATGGGATCACCAGCTATATCGGCCTCGAGTATGGAATGGATTCCATCGACTATCTCGGGCGTTTTTTTTCCACTCGTTGGTTGCCACCGCCTGCTCTTCGAACTCTTCCGCGCTCCACGGAGCCGCCGAAGAGCTCGCGACGTCCTTTTGCGACTGTATGAGGGTCCAGGTCCAGAAGATCGGCGATCTTCCGGTCGCCGCCATGCCCGAGCTTGGTCGCTTCCAGGCCAGCGAAGAGCCGCCGCTGGCGTTCGTCTAGCAGGCTGAAGAATAAAACGATGGCAGCCCTGAGCTCCTCGGGGAGCACTTCTGGAACGAGGCTGGCAGCTACATCCTGGAGAGCCTGCCGTTCGTTGCGCATCAGCTTCTGCTGACGACGGCGCCCTGTTTCCGAGCACAAGTATACGAACCTCTTCCCAACTCTGGATCGTACGATTCTCTTGCGACGAACGAGGTGCAACATCGCGTGCTTGACCTCGACCTGCAGCAGGAGCTCGAGTTCAGAAGCCGTATAGCCGGCAGCGGACCGGTCCACGGCAGCCACCGCAGTTTCGAGGAGGCTGCCATGCCGACTGAACCTCGCCGAACCGCACGACCACAAACCCAGATCGTCGAAATCGGGAATCTCGTTCAAGGTATAGAACCGCCCTCGATCCGAGTAGCTGGCCAAATAGCCCAATCGAGACAGCGAACGGTAGACCGTCATGGTGGCTCGGGTTCCCATGGCGTCCTTGAGCTCATCCATGGTGGCCATCTGTTCGCTCATCAAGAGCTCGCGCACTGTTGCATCACGATCTTCGGCTCGTACCATTTGGTATAGTTCCCCTTCCAAAAGAGGTGACAGGGAAAACTATACCAAATGCGGGCAGGGCTATGCTAGCTCTAAACCTTGCAAACAAGGCGCGTACCGGAGGATTATGCGGTGGCTGAAGAAGGGGGCAGTGGTATGGTCACCCCAGATACTGGAAACTTATTTCCGCGCCGACCCTAAGCGTATTCAGGGTCTTGCATTCGGGCGGTTAGGACTCATTAGCATGTTGGCAGGGCCGGGCGCCGGAGTGGGGCTTGTGAACTCTACGTGCACGTGGAACAGCTCGGTGTTTCCGCACCGTATCAGCTCCCGCCACTCGATCTCCGAGCCAAGCTCGCGTGACGTCAGCGTCGCCCACTTCGTGGCGGGGCGCTTTCTTCTTGGGCAGCGCTGCACTTCCCGCCACCTCCACATCCTTGTATCCATAGGCGGCCTTCCTGAGGCACAGTAATGCGAAACGCCGAACAGCCCGATGACGTGCCCATGCTACGCCCTATGGCACCGCCCGGCCTATCGCTTGGGGCCGGTGCTACACTGGCATCCACTTTGGGTCTTGTTCTCCTCGCCTTCGTCTATCTCGCCACCGTCCTCGTCCTCACCGCGGCTCTACGACTCTCCGGGACTCAGCTCTCCACGCCGCACGCGCTCATTCTCGGCGCCCTTCCCCTAGCTTTCACGTTTCAGGGCTTTCTGCCAGGCCGCACACTCTCGCCGACCCCCCTGCTCCTCGGTGTCGCTCCGTGGGCGGAGGAAAGTGCGGTGGCGGCAGCAGAGGCCCGATCCTCCCCCCGCAACCCCCTTCTCTTAGATCCCATGAGCCAGATGATCCCCTGGCGGCGTGCCGCCAGGGACGATCTCCTATTCAACCCAGCACAGGGGGGCGGGGCGGCGTTGCTCGGCAACGCTCAGTCCGCGCTGCTCTTCCCCAGCGAGCTGGTAAGCCGCTTGTTGACGCCGTTCCGCGCAGTCACCTACAGCCAAGCAGCGCGCCTCCTGATCGCCGCTTTCGGCATGTTTCTTCTCGCGAGTAACCTTGACTTTTCTCCCTTGTCCGCCCTAATTGGCGCGACGGTCTTTGTCTCTTCGGGTTTCCTGCAGCTTTGGCGGCTCCACCCACATTCGCTTGTGGCAGCGATGCTACCCTGGGTTCTTGCGGCCGGCGTGGCTCTGTGGCGGAAGCCGGGGCCGCGGACAGCCGTTCTCCTTGCCCTTGCCGGCACTACGGCATTCTTCGGTGGGCACCCCGAGACCCTTCTTCATGGGCTCCTCTTCGCCGCTGTGACGGTCCCACTGCTCGCCACCTGGCGGCCCCGGGTCGGTTCGGCGTCAGATGAGGATAGCCACCGCTGCCGAAAGCGCTCGGCGTGGAGCGCAGCTTCTTGCGCGTTGGCAGTGTTGATGGCCGCGCCGGCCTTGCTCGCAGTGGTGGAGAATCTGCGCGTATCGGCAGAGTGGGAGCTTCAGCGGGAAGCACGACGTGCCCAGATCGAGGTGCCGTTGCAATCGGCTCTCGAGCGCCTACGCCCCGTCGCGGCGCTCTTGGCCCTCGGTGATCCGTTGGACGAAAGCTTTGCTGGGCCCGACAACCTGGCCGAACTTGGCGGAGGCGCCCTCGGCGCTGGCGCCCTGACCCTCGTCCTCGTCGGCTGTGTCGGCAACCGCTGGCGCCACGGTGCCTCGCTAGCGCTGGTGGGAGCGGCAGGCCTCCTCTTCGCCGTCCACATGCCGCTGGTGAGCGCACCCCTGGCCTGGGTGCCGCTGCTACGGGACACTCTTCTCAAGCGCCTATGCTTGTGGTGGGTCGTGGCCGGTTCCCTGCTGGCCGCCGCTGGTGTCGATAAAGTCAGGAGATCGCAGTCCGGCTGGTCAATACTGGCAGTACCCGGTGCCTCCCTTCTCATTACTGCCATCGTTGTCCTGGCCAGCTCGGAGACCTCCAGCGTAATCAAGCGCCGGATCTGGGTCATCGAGGGAGGCGGCGTTCTTCTCGCGCTAGGAGTCTGCGCGGCAGAAACGGAGTGTTTAGTGAAGAGATCGAAGACGGAGTAGAGTTGTGGCATGCCAACGTCATTTCGTCCGTATGCCCCGGATCAGCTGTATCTGTTAGCTCCGAGCCCTCGTGACTGGTTGCCGGAGGGTCACTTGGTGTACTTCATCTCCGAGACGGTGGAGGCGCTGGATCTGTCGTCGTTCTACGCTCGTTACGAGGGGGATGGTCGTCGGAATCAGCCGTTCGATCCTCGGATGATGGTGAAGGTTTTGCTGTATGCGTATGCGACGGGGACGTATTCGTCGCGTGGCATCGCGCGCAAGCTCGAGGAGGACGTGGCCTATCGTTTTCTGGCGGCGGGCAACTCTCCGGCGCATCGCACGATTTGTGAGTTTCGTCAGCTTCATTTGGCGGCCTTCCACGCACTGTTCGTGCAGGTGGTGCAGATCGCGCGTGAGGCCGGGGTGTTGCGTCTGGGGACGTTGGTGGTGGACGGTACGAAGGTCAAGGCCAACGCGAGCAAGCGCAAGTCGATGAGCTACGGTCGAATGCTGGAGGAGGAGAAGCGTCTGGAGGAGGAGATCGCCGCGCTGATGGCGCAGGCCGAGGCGGTGGATACGGCTGAGGATGCCGAGCATGGAGCGCAGCTGCGCGGCGATGAGCTGCCGGCCGAGCTGCAACGGCGCGAGCAGCGCTTGGCGAAGATCCAGGAGGCGAAGGCGCGCCTCGAGGCGCGCCAGGCCGAGAAGGACCGCGCGCGCGGCCGTACGGAGGATGACGACGACGATCCGCCTCGTCGCGGACGCCCCTTCGCGCGCGATTTCGGTGTTCCGGAGGACCGGGCCCAAGACAACTTCACCGATCCGCAGAGTCGGATCATGAAAACGGTCCATGGCTACGATCAGTGCTACAACGGCCAGTTGGCGGTGGAGGAAGAGTCGCAGATGATCGTCTCGACGAGCCTGACGAACAACGCCGCGGACGTGGACCAGATGATGCCGTTGCTCTCCCGGGCGAAGGCGGCGCTGGGGGAGGATCCCGAGCAGGTCTTGGCGGACGCGGGGTATCGCAGCGAGGCGACATTCCTCGAACTCGAGGAGCGAAGCATTGACGCTCACATCTCCTTGGGTCGAGAGGGAAAGAAGTGGGAAGTGAGTACGCAGCTCGAAGCGTCTCACCGCATGCAGATCAAACTCGCCAGCGAGGCCGGCAAGCAACGCTACCGACGGCGCAAGGCGGTCGTGGAACCGGTGATCGGGTGGATCAAAGAGGTGCTGGGCTTCCGACGATTCAGCCTCCGGGGCCAAGACAATGTCGGCCACGAGTGGGATCTGGTGTGTCTGGCCGTCAACTTGAAGCGCTTCCACGTCCTCCAAGCGGCTTCATGAGCCGCTCCGGGCCATGCCACCGAGTTAGAGCTCACTATACGACCCGCATCGCGCTTCCTGACGCCTCGTCAGGCTTGCTCAACGCACTCTCCGCCATCCGAAACCCAATGCGGCGTCCATTCTGCAGCGCGATCGAAGCTTCACCGTACCCGCACTCCTGCCGCGCAGACTCCTAGCCGCGCTTACCCTGTTTACTCTTGCGAACGCCCCAGAGACCACTTCCAGGCTCCGACGATATGGTTCAGCCGCGGCAATCCTCCTTGCGCTCGTCCTTCCCCGGGCGATCCTCTTCTCTGGGTGGGTACCGGTCACGGGGCCTGACAGCTTCTACCCGGACACCTCAGCGGTAAAGGTGGTGAAAGAGATGCTCTCCAAGCAGGACCCAGCCGGCTACCGAGTCTCTGGCGTAGGCGGGAGTCTGCTGCCTCAGTCAGCCGCATTCTTTAGTCTGGAGGAAATCAGGGCCTACGATCCGATCACCTTCATGCCCTATGATCGATTCCTTGAGGCCGTCGGAGAGCATGGGCGACCTGGGTGGGTGAACATTCTTGACCCCACGCTACCGGCCCTTGCCTTCCTCGGAGTGCGCTATATCTTCGACCAGCCGCAGCCTCCACGCCGGCTTCGCCGTCTCGAGCGTGAGCGCCGAGGCTTCGCCGACATCGTTTACCGCGGTCACGACGCCGTCGTCTGGGAAAGGCCAGACGCATTACCCAGGGTCTTCTTCCCGCATCGGCTGTTGATTGAGCCCGACACAAACGCTGCACTCCGGCAAGCAAGGCAACTGGAGGACTTCGCCGCCGTTGCCGTCGTGGATCGCCCGGCGGAGGCATCCTCAGCAGACTCAGGTGCCTCGGAGGCAGGCGCTCTGGTGAAACCACAGTCCGAAGACGCCGCTATAGAGAACCAGGGGGCAACCGTCGAGGATCTCACGGTCGGCCGCGGGTACCTCCATGCTCGGGTCTGGGCGCCGTCTCCAGCTATCTTGGCATCGAGTCAGCCCGCGATACCCGGCTGGGAGCTCAAGATCGACGGCCGCCGGAGCGGGCAACACCTGCGCAGGATCAACGGCGCCTTTCTCGGAGTCGCGATCCCCAGCGGCTCATCGGATGTTGTGCTCCACTACGCGCCGCGGTCTTGGCACCTCGGCCTCACTCTGGCCCTAACCGGCGGGCTCTGCTGCGCTTTTCTCTGGCGATCTCCCTCTCGGGTTCGGTCCCGAGCTGCTCTTTCCGGGGCGCGTCTTCATTAGCCCAATGGAAAGAAGTCTAGGCGTGGGGGCAGGGAGAAGGACAAGCGCTGGCCGGGCTACCAGTGGTGGCCGAAGATCATTTCCTTCTTGGGCTACGATCCGATTCCAACCTCAGAGGACATGCCGAGCCGATTGAAGACGGTTCGAAGAAGGCTCGGTATCTCGCAGAAGAAGCTCGCGAGCATCCTCGACGTTGATCCCGCGACGATGAGGAGGTGGGAGCTTGGAAAAGGAGCACCGATGGAGTGGCGAGGTGACGAGCTACGGGTTCTATTCGAGCGAGCCGAACTCACACTCCCCAGGAAACGAGAGTCGCAATGATCCCAACAAGTGGGTGAAGGATTCGAGTACCCGCCGTAGGAGCCTGCTTCCTAGGCGGCTGTGTCGGCATCTCGGTCTCCTTCAGAAGAACGTAGCTAGTTCTCGTCCGGAATCGTGTAAGTTGTTTTGCGTCAGTGGCTTGCGAGGGAGGCAGGGCTGGTAATTCTCCGCGGAGCTTGATAGAGTCTAGGTGACGAAACCGTTGATTCTAAATAGCTTACGCCGAGAAGGAGCCAGCCCGAGATGCGACAAGCCGTCAGTATTCAGCCTGATCTCACCGAAAAGTGGCTCGATCTGGACCATGCCAAAGAACTCGAAGCGATCTCTCGCCTCCTCGACAGGGATCCTAGAATCTACGAGCTTGCGTGGCAAGACCTGCAGCTACAGGCTGGAGGCAAAGGCCAGAGCACCGGGGCGCGAGGCATGTCGGGCGAGCAGGTGGTCCGGGCCCTGATCGTGAAGCAGATGGGCGGTTTCAGTTATTCGGAGCTCGCCTTCCACCTTGAGGATTCCCGTAGCTACCGGACCTTCTGCCGCCTCGGCCTCGTCGGGTGGACGCCGAAGAAGTCGACGCTGGCCCAGAACATCAAGGCACTGACGTGCGCCACCCTGGAGGCGATTCACAAGCGAATCGTGGCCCTGGCACTCGACACGGGAGTGGAGCGAGGCAACAGAGTCCGGGTGGACGCCACCGTGGTGGAGTCCAACATCCATCATCCGACCGACTCCGAGCTGCTCTGGGATTGCGTTCGGGTGCTTACCCGATTGCTCGCAAGGGCGCGAGGCCTGCTGGGCAGCGAGCACTTCTCGTTCCGCGACCGATCGCGGCAAGCCAAGAGGCGGCGCAAGAAGATCAACGACTCGCGCACCAAGGATATGCGGCTCCAGCCCTACCGCGACCTGATCCAGATCACCGAGAAAGTCCAAGATTCAGCCAAGGCGGCCCGGAATGTGCTCGCCAAGCAGGGGCCTTCCCAGGAATCCGGCGCCCGTGGACTCCTCGAGGAGCTCGACTGTTTCCTCGAGCGCACCGCCACGGTCATCGACCCGACACGCCGTAGAATTCTCGACGGCGAAACGGTCCCCGCGAGCGAGAAGATCGTCTCGATCTTCGAGGAGCACACCGCGATCATTCGCAAAGACGCCAGAGAAACGCTCTACGGCCACAAGGTCTGCCTCACCGCCGGCTCCTCGTCCCTTGTCCTGGATCTCGTGATCCTCCAGGGAAACCCGCCCGACTCCAGCCTCGCCACGACCATGGTCCAGCGCCACATCGCCAACCATAGCCAACCCCCGCGCCAGATCGCCTTCGACGGCGGGTTCGCCTCCAAAGCCAATCTCGAAGAGATCAAGCAGATGGGAGTGCACGATGTCGTCTTCAGCAAGGGCCGGGGCCTTCAGGTCAGTGACATGGCCCAGAGCTCCTGGGTCTACAAGCGGCTGCGCGACTTTCGCGCCGGTATCGAAGGCATCATCTCCTTTCTCAAACGCGCCTTTGGACTCAAGCGATGCACTTGGAGATCCTGGCCTTCCTTCCAGAGCTACGCTTGGGCGAGTGTGATCACCAGCAACCTCCTCGTCACCGCAAGGCACCTCATCAACTGAAATAGGGCATCGCACACCGTTCGATTCACCCCCAGCACTGCTGGAGAAACGGAGCACCAACCCCGCAATACGCCGTCAAAGCAGCCGAGCCTTCCTGATCCAGCGAACCAGGTACAGAAAACCTGGAATCGCACGCAACAGGCCTCGAAAAAAAGCTCGATGAGACCCGGACACCACTCTATTTCGTCCGTTTCCGGACGCGATCTCCTAAGTAACTTCCTCTGTCTGTAGCGAGCCGCGATCGAGCGGCAGAAGGGAGAAGCCGAGACGTTTAGCGTTGCGTTTGAGGTTCTTGAGGACACGTTTTCGATACTCGGTCTCGTAGTAGTCCTGTGACTTCGCAGCGTACTCGGTTCCGTATCGGAGCATCGAGTAGATGATGCGTGCGAGCTTGTGAGCGGTTGCGGTGATGGCCTCCGGTCTTCCGATCTGACCCTTCTTGCGACGGAGAAAGGCGCCGAGAGAGCTGTGCGAGTTATGCAGGCCATTCGCGGCGAATCGCAGGGCGGAGGCAGCCCGATTCGCCGAGGCTTTCGAGCGACTACTCAGCTGCTTGCCGCCGGTGATCTTGCTCCCGGGACAGAGCCCGAGCCACGACGCGAAATGCTTCGAGTTGGGCCATCGAGTCATGTCGAGTCCGATCTCACCGATGACTTTCAGTGCCGTGTGCGCCTGAATTCCCTCGATCGCTGTGAGGTCGACCCCTGTCATGCGGAACAGATGAGAGCGCGCATCGAAGCCCAACCCGGTCCGGGTCTGCTTCTCCTTGGCCTTCTTCGGTGGGGTTTGTCCGCCCGATTGGTCTTCGAAACCTTCGAGGTAGGTCTCGATCTTCTGGTCGCACTCGCCGACTTTCTGGTGGTAGATATCGAAAAGCTCCACCGCCTGCCGGAGCTCGAAGAGATGTTCTTCACGCCAATGACCTTCCAGCGCCTTGGCGATCGTCGCCTCGCTGTTCTTGCATCGACCATCTCGCATCTGGGCCAATCGTTTTGGATCCTGCTCACCCTCGAGAATCGCTCGGATGATCCGCATCCCGGTCGCCCCCGTGATGTCGCTGACCACATGCTGGAGTTTGATGTTCATCTGGGTCATCGCCTTTTGCATGTGTTGAATATGCTGGCCTGCGTACGAGACCAGCATCGCGCGCTGTCGCAGGTAGCTGCGCAGAACACAGATTTGATCGTCCGGCCGAAACGCTCCCCCCAACAGCCCAAAGGTGTGCAGCTGCTGAAGCCATTGGCAATCCAGCACGTCGCTCTTGCGACCAGGAACCTGGCGAAGACGATGAGGGTCGACCAACTTCACCTCGAAACCCCGCTCCTCGAGCACCTCCATCAATGGAATCCAGTACACACCCGTCGACTCCATCACCACCGTGTCGATCCCACACGCCAGAAGATGCTCGGCCAGCGAGTACAGATCCGCCGTGAACGCTCCGAACTTCCGAACCGGCTGCGAATCCCGGTCTTCGGGCACCGCCACCCAATGCTCCGTCGCTCCGATATCGATCCCGGCAGCATTCAGGTTGACCTGCTCAAGGCTTGCCGGCAGCTGGGATCGACGGCGCTTCGAATCACCCGCCGACCGACGACGCTCTTTCTTCCGAGACATACATCCTCCTCTTGTGCGCAAACCGCACAGGAGTGGGAGCCGCACACTCTGGCACTCTCCTAAACGGGATCACGATCTCTCGTGTCGCCACTGTCTTCTACGCAACGCTCCCAGGACCACGCTAGCTAACGGGCACGAAGCACCAATGCTCTTCCGGCCTTCTTCTCCCCGTGCGGTGCCAACAGAGTATCCTGACTGCGCACCGTTACTTCCCGTCTCCAAGTCGTCCCGACGTACCTACGCTAGCTAGGCTCATCATCTTGCTCAACTTCTGGCGGCTCTGAATCTTGAGACGACAACGGTGCTGGTCTTCGGCGAGGACGGAGAGACGCCTGCCGAGCGCTACTGGGGATTGGGCCACCGAGGCCGGGTCTTCGACGAGCAGATTCGCGTTTCCCTTGTTTCCTACGTACCAGGGAGCGACCCACGAGTCGTGGACGAGTTCGTCGAAACCGTGGATCTTCTTCCTACGTTACGTGCCGCGGTCGGGGTTCCGCCATCAGATCTCCACTGCAGGGCCGGATGATGGCGCGGCTCCCGGGCCATCAGGTCTTCGCCTACGCTGGACCGGTGGACGTGCGCAAGGGGTACGACAGCCTGGCGGCCCTGGTGGAGCAGGGTCTCGATTCGGGACGTCTTGTCCGGAGAATCTCGACTCGACCCTCCGTACCTCCGCTACATCCAGCTCCGCCACCGCTCCCTTCTCGACGAGAACGAAGCCAAAAGCGCGACTACACAGCCGGAATCGCGCGCTTTATGACCGTCGACAACAAATGGTTACGAGGATCCGGCATCGACAGCGAGGACCCGGCTCAGAAACTTAGCGATTTCTTCCGCGGCCAGCGCGTTGCCCGCGATATTCCAATGCGTGTCTTGAGGTTTAAACAGCCTGGCGTCGTTCCGCCGCATGATGGGCAGGAGATCGTGATGTGCTATTCCGAGTGCCGCCAGGGCCTCGGTGAGCTTCACGTTGGGAAGGTCAAAGTCGACGTTCTCGTCGTGGTAGACCGGAAAGCGGTCGGCCAAGCGGCGCCGAAGGTCCGGGTCAACCTGGGTCTCCTCAGGAATCAACACAATAGACAGGCTAATGCCACGGCTGGAACACAGGTCGCGAATCTGGCGCATCAATTCTTCCACGATCGGAAGAACCCTCGGCAGGGTCCCATCTTGTTTTTGAAAAATTCGGTCCCGACGCGCGAGGATTTCGAGGTGGCGGTCGGGCCCGATCGACGGCCGCTCGTCGTCATAGTGGGGCGCATTTCTGAGTTCCCGCGGATCGAAGTGCGGCGCTATGCGAGCGATGAGAGTGAGCACGATAATCGATGGGAATGTTGGCCATTCTGAGCACGGTAGGTGAGGGAAGGGTGTTTGGTCCCTCAAGTAGTGTGCTCAAGACTAGGTCCGTCGGCATCATCCCCGCCGAAGGCGGGCCGTCGGGGCCTGACGCGCAGTCCATACTTGTTCTTTCGCTGATCACGCTGAACGAGGGCTGACACGCAGCGATGGGATGAACGGCACGCTATCTGATGGGCGATCGAGGCGGTTCGCCGAGCTTCCATCGCGCTTGGGCCCCTGGTTGCGCCCTCAGATACCTTGAACGGAACACCCATTCCCACCAGACAACGTGATCGGGTTTCCTCGAATCGCCATCAAATACTGTGAACAAGACCGTCTGAGGCAAGTGGCAGCGAAACGCAGCTTCGGCTAAGTCCTTCAAAAGGCTACGCGACCATCACTTATCGTGATCGGACCGCCATCGATTATCGTGCTCACTCTCAGCGAGATAGACGATCAATGTTGCAACGAAAGAGTGCTCCCACCATTCTTGGTCAGCAAGCCACGGGCGCTCGACTTCGATGAAGTCATTGCCGATGAAGAACGAGAGCAAGACGTGGTCAGGGTCGAGCTGCAGTCCCTCCCTCGCCAGTAGACTTAGGTACTCGTTGGGTCCTATACGGGGAATCCCCATGTTGATCACTTCGACGCCTCGCCCCAAACGCCGTTCAAGCGTACCCTCCAGCAGGGTTAGGTAGTTGTGCGCGTAAGGCACCACGCCGGTCGCGAATGAATCTCCTAGAGCGACAATGCGGTAGTCCCTCTTGGGGCTCTCGGGCTCGAGATCGTGAAAACCGAGTGAGTTGACGCGAAAGCCGTAGAACACCGTGTCAGGTGAGAGTCTGAAGCGATGGTCATCATCAGAGAAAAAGACAAAGCTGGGTCTTCGCCAATGAACGATTCTAAGAGCCAGCTCCGAGACACCCAAGCTCAAAGCCAACATGGCCAGCACTTTGGTCAGTGTAGCTAGTCGCCCAAGTGCCATTTCGCTCGTTCGTGACTCATCTGTATTTCAAGTCCCGGAGAGACAACCGTCAACTGGAGCTCATCCGGCTGCGGAGAACGAATGTCCTAACTCCCAGCCAAGGCCCTGCAGTAGCGCTTAGCACGTAGCCTATCGCGTGGCAGAGTCTCTCTACACCCCCGGCAGCCTTCGGCTGCCACAGGTACCACCCACTTCGAAGAACCCGAAGGAACCTCGCGAAAAGCAAACCCATGTCGGGCACCTAAGAAGAGACGAAAGGCCCGAAAAGGGACAAGTCGCCGGCTCTCGTGTTGGTAAGACGAGTTGCAAGCGTCTCTGGGCACTCGAGACCTGATCACGGAGCGCACTTTCCCTGGCGGCACACCCCCGACGTTGGAGGAGGGTAACCATTTGTCCTCGATCTGCGGTGAGGCCGGCGCGCCTAAGGCCCCGCCCGAGCCTCGGGCACGTACGGCAATCCCGGAGGGAAGAAGCCGGGCGGGAAGACCGCATCAAGGACTCCGTACTTAAGCAGCTCGGCGGCCTCACGGTAGGCATTGACGAACTCCCGATACAGCTCTCGGAGCTTCTCATGGTGCTCTCTCGAGACTGCGTGAAAAGCCGGTGCGGGTGAGTTGCTCGATGTCTCCGGTCGCGAGTGCGGATCCTGCCGCAGGATCTTCTTCCTCCCCAGCGGCGGCTTCCCCGTCTCGTCTCTCCGCCGGCGAGCAACCGCGCTGATGTCGCGCAGCAGATCCACCATGAGCTCGATTCTCCGCCGATGGGGCCAATCCACCAGACAGGGGACGGGACTCAGAATCACCGTCTCCTCGGACAGAAAGTCCTCTGGATTCAGGTCCTTACCTCCGCGGCCAGCGTTGTACTCCCCGGTCTGATTGCGCCACACCCCGCCTCCCATCTCGGCGTAGCCTCGGCTCAGCGCACCCACCGACTGGACCCCGGGCCAATCCGCCGAGTCACGGACCAGACCTTCTTTCACTCCTTGGGAGAAGAGGTACCTCAGGCGTCCGATCTGAGCCTCCGGCTCGTCGGAGACGATGATGTGACTGTAGGGTCGATGCCAGAACTTTCCCGACCAGCCGTGGAGCGTACCGACCTTGCGAGCGATCAGGCCGTTCACGTACTCCATGAAGTCGCTCAACTGCTTGGTGCTCTCAGGGACAACGAGCATGTGGTAGTGATTAGAGAGAACGGCGAGGCCACAAATCTTCATCCCCGTGCGCTTCTGAGCACGAGCGATCACGCCGAGAATGATCCGATTCACCTCCGGCGATGGACGGAGTAGGAAGCGCTCCTGCTGCGTTCGTGTTGTGACCTCAACAAGGCGATTGGCTACCAGTCCTCTGCGTTTTCGCACCTCTTGGCAATTCCTTCTGCCTTTGAGGACGCATTCGAGGCCCAAGACCTTGCCAGAGCGGATGGTGCGTACGGAGACACCAAATCTGGGGACTCCCCCAACTAAGAGGGTGGTAGGCATTGTCAGTAGGCAGTGTCAGCAGGCATTGCCTGCAAGCCACGAAGGGCAAATGTCGTCTTCAAAGGGCATGCTCGCGCTTGCGACTGCCGCGACTCCATGGGGTATCGAGGCCTGCCGTGTCCAGGTCGAGGTCGACGTGCGCCTGGGAATGCCCCAGATGCACCTCGTCGGGTTACCCGATACCGCCGTGCGGGAAAGCAAGGAACGAGTCGCATCGGCGATTCGTAACTGCGGCTTCGAGCTGCCGCCACGCAGAGTGTTGATCAATCTCGCTCCCGCGAACCTTCGCAAGGAGGGCAGTCATCTCGACCTGGCGATCGCCCTGGCCCTGCTTTCCGCCCACGAAAAGCTGCCCGCCGACTCGCTCGAAAACCTTCTCGTCTGTGGCGAGCTGGGACTCGACGGCACTCTGCGACCGGTAAGAGGCGGCCTGGCAATTGCCAGTCTCGCGCGCGAGCTCGGATTGCGCGAGTTGCTGGTGCCGACACAGAGCGCAAATGAGGCCGCCGCACTCCCGGGCGTCGATGTCATTGCCGTCGCCTCGCTCACCGAGACCATCGAGCACATCGCCGGTCTTTGCACCTTGCCGCCGGTCCGGCCGCGCCCGAGAGCGCAGCACCGAGGCGGCCCAGACCTTGCCGAGGTTCGCGGTCAGCCCGCTGCGAAGCGAGTTCTCGAGATCGCCGCCGCGGGGAACCATAATGTTCTTTTCATAGGCCCACCCGGCTGTGGCAAGACCATGCTCTCGAGGTGCCTACCCGGCCTGCTGCCTCCGCTCGCCAACGACGAAGCGATCACGGTGACCAAGATCCAGTCGATAGGAGGCGCCGCGCCGCCGGACGGACTGGTCCGAACACGACCGTTCCGTAGCCCCCACACCGACACCACCACGGCTGGAATGATTGGAGGCACGGCCTCCGCTCGCCCCGGCGAGGTCACCCTCGCCCACGCCGGCGCACTCTTTCTCGACGAGCTTCCAGAGTTTCGCCGCGAGACCCTCGAGGCTCTCCGTCAACCCTTGGAAGACGGAGAGGTCACCGTCGTCAGGGCCGCGGCCCGCTTCACCTACCCCGCGCGCTTCCTCTTGATCGCCGCGATGAACCCATGCCCTTGCGGCCACCTCGGCAACCCCCGCCGGGAGTGTCGCTGCCCGCCCGGGTCGATCGAGCGCTACCGCGCGCGCATCTCCGGACCACTACTGGACCGGATCGATCTCCAGGCCGAGGTGCCGGCGCCGAGTCTCGAAGAGCTGGCTCATCCGCCAGGAGAAACGAGTTTCGCAGTCGCCGCTCGCGTCGAGGCCGCCCGCGAAGTACAGGCGGAACGCTTTGCGGATACGGCGCGGACACTTCTCAACGGAGCGATGGACACCCAGCGAATCCACCGGCACTGCCGGCTCGGCGACGAGGCCCGCACTCTCCTCCACCGCGCGTACGAGCGCCTGGGCCTCTCGGCGCGCTCCCTGCACCGCGTCCAAAGGGTGGCACGAACGATCGCAGACCTCGATCAGGCACAAGACATCGCAGCCGGCCACCTCGCCGAAGCACTGCAATACAGATCGCTCGATCGGAGCTCGATGCTCTAGCTGCATGTACCAGCTGGGAGCGGCGACACAGGTCCTGGCAATCGCCTCCAGATGGCGGTGATCCGTGCCGTAGCAGCCGCCGAGAACGGTCAGGCCTGGAAGAAGGTCGCGAAGGTCTCGATACTCCCAGGCAAGCGCTTCAGGATCTCCCTCATCGAGATCGGTCGCCGCATCCAGCTTTGCATGGCTGAGGGTCGAGGCGTTGGCGCGAAGACCCCGGATCCGCTGCGCCCAGGCCGGGCCGGGCTCCAGCAAAGGACCGAAGTGGGTGGGATGGGCGCAATTGATCATGTAGTACGCGGGGGCGGACCCAGTCTCAGCATCGACCTGCTCGATTGCCTCGCCTAGCGACTGGCCGGCGGGTAGGCGGCCGTCGGTCTCGACGGTAAACGATATCGCGGAGGGCATCCCGAGGTTCCGCGCAGCTCGTGCGATTCCAATCGCTTCTTCGACATAGGCCAGGGTCATCGCAGTGACCATATCGGCATCGGTCGCGGCGAAGGTCTCGATCTGGGCCCTGTGATACTCGGTGGCCTCGTCGGCCGACATGCAGCCCTCGGCAGCATAGCCATCGCCTCTCGGGCCGATACAGCCACTCACGACCATCGGTACCTCATCCGTCGCCCAATCTTGACGGAGCTCCTCGAGTAGAGCGATCGCTAGGCGGTTCACTTCAGCGAGAGCCTTGCTGGAGTAGCCCAGCTTGTTCCCCCAGTCGGAGCTCGCACGCCAGGTCGCGCTCTCCAACACAAACCCACATCCGAATTGTAGAGCTATCGACCCGTAGGACTGATAGTAGCGACGAAGACGCGCGAGGCCCGCCTCATGGGCGAGCATGGGGAATGTCGCAGAGAATGGAAGATCGATCCCGTCGTGAAAAACGAAGGTCGTCTCCATGCCGCCGTCGGTGAGAAATACTCCGTCACTCAATTGGGGCAGCCTCTCTCGATACCGACTACTCATGACCTCCTCCTAGAGCTCGAAGCGGCACCTAGCCAGCTCACTCACTGGCAGACGCGGAGGATCCTGCCACTTCCAGGCGAAGCTGTCTTGCCTCAGCAAGCAGGTCGCGAGCCGCCGCAACCCTCTCTGCTTCAGCGGAGCCAACGGAAGGGCCTGACACCAGGAGCGGCTCCGCATCACCAAGGCCGGTGCCACGGACCTCCATCAGTCTCTTGTAGATAGAATCGCGAAGGCCTTCGGCGTCTTCGAGCCCTCTGAAGAGGCCGACATGAGAACTACTCTTCTTGTCCCCGCCTCCGGCCGCCTCGGCCTCTGAACGAGAGCCGCCGCCCGCGGTATGCACCTCCAGGTCGGCGATCCCGATCAGACGCTGGATCGGGCCCTGGCGCACCGACATATTCTGGATACTGGCGATGGTCATGGTCTGCTCGCGGAGAGACCAAACGCCCTCGCGGATCCGCACCGACTCTTCGCCCACCACGTACCAGCGCAGATCCCAGGACAGCTTCAAGAGCGCTGCGGTAAAGATCATCTGCGAAAGAAAGGAAACTACGGCTACGATTTCGAACACTCGGTAGATGAGACCCGGATCGAGAAGGAAATTGACGAATGGAACGTTCTGCTCCACGAGCTTCCCGACCACGCGCTCCACATCCTCGCTAGTGTTTTCGGGCAACCCGAACGACCCAAAAAAGGCCAGAGAGCCGACCAAGGCCAGCAAGGTGCCGACCTGTTTCGGAAACCACATCAGCACGCTGTAGTAGAGATAGCGACGGGAGGCACGAAAGAGCCGAGGCGAGCTACCCGCCCCCGCCGGCAGATCAGGGCGCTCACTCACTCTCAGCCAACTAAGGAGACGCTTCCTCACTCGTCTGGCTCCTCAGCGCCCGCCCCGGCCTTGTCAGCCAGGAACTTTCTCAGATCTCGGATCTCGGCAGCCGCTTCACGGAGGGCTGCAACCAGGTCGTCGCTCGATTCTTCCCCGAGCGGCGACTCCTGCGCCGGCACCAATCCCCGTGCAGTCCGCATCCGCGAATACAGGAAATCGCGAACATCGTCGTAGTTCTGCAGGCCCTCGATCGTCATCTCGGCTGCGGCGGTGCCCGAGGCGGTCTGCACCTGAACTCGGGCGAGACCCAGCCAGCGTTGCAAGAGATTGCTGGTGAGGTGGATGTCTTGAATACGACCGTAGGTAAGACTTACCTCTCGACGAAAGAGCGCTCCCCAGCGCATGGTGACACCCTCGTCGTCGAATTGGTATCGGAGAGTCCGGTAGCGAAGATAGCGCGGCAGCAGTAGCAGCGGAAAGAAGGGGCCGACGAGCAGAGACTCGAGAGCGTAATAGGTAAGCAGATTCTGATGCGGGCGCCGTCGTCCACGAACCCGCTCGCCGAGATCAACCACGAAGCTATTCAGTGGCCGGCGCCCGCCTTGACCGCCACTTCGGCCTCCAGCAGGCGCGCACCGCGCAGGATGTTGCCCATCGCGTAGTTGCCCTCGTGGCAGGCGTACTCGTAGACCTTGTTGTCGGTGCCGGGCCAAAGGTACTCGCCGCTCCAGGGAGCTGTCCAGGTCCCCTCGTCCTCTACTGTAAAGCTGTAGAGCAGGTCGTCTTCGCCCATCCGCTGGAAGCGCTCGATCACGTGCAGATTGCGAGTCGCTCCCAACAGTCCGGGACTATCCGTGAAGTTCGTCGTGTCCACGATCAGCGTCTCGCCTTCCCAGTGACCGATCGAGTCACCGAGCCACTTGCGCACTTCAGTCGGCGGATGCTCCGAGTTCAGGCGGATGATCCGGGCATCGTGGACCATCTCGACCAAGATCATCACGTATTCAGGAGTCTGGATGATTCGCTTGTGATTGTTGTAGAGCACGGGCAGCATGGGCGGCCCTTGGGTCGAGCCGAAACCCATGAGACAACGCTCCGCCGGGGGACGCCGCTCCGGGTCGTCATAGGGGGCCGGCCCTTCGAGGTCGAGCCACCACGCCTCGCCGGTGTTGGGCCGAAACAAAGATCGACGAAGGGCTGCGTGCTCTTCGCCTGCTGCCGTGAGCGGCGGCTTTCTGCCGTTCGGCGGGTCGACGATGATCGAGGTTCGGTACTCCCCATCGATGGAGAAAGCTTGGCTACCCCGGTCAGCCCAAAAAACGTTGTACCCACCGACACTGCCGGCGCCAAAGGCCTCGCGCGGGAAGTCCTTCTGCCCGACGAGCGTGGATCCGCCCTTTGCCGGTGCCGATCTGTTGCCATCGCTGATCTGCGATCCGGCGGCAATGAAAGCTCTCTCCCCCTCTGCCACCGCCACCGCCTCTTCCTCCGTCAGATAGAGCCTGTCGCCCAATTTGACCGGTCGCTCGAGCGGTGTCAGCGTTGCCGTGTCATAGGTCCCGCTGAGATCCGGTGCCTCGAACGCCGAAAGATGGACCTGGCCCAAGAGGTCCACAGTCGGTAGGCACACCGCAAAAAGCAGAGAGCAGTAAATGACTCGCTTCTTCATCCCCGTAATACCTCGGTCATAGTCACTCCTCATCAGCGCGGAAGCGATTCTAGACACTCGCGCAATGATAGCAGGGGGAACAGGGGCCCTCTCTTCCTACCCTCGCGCCCGACGATGACGTATTGTCGCCCCTGCGATGACAGGAACCACCGGGGTCGGCGAGCACTACACCACCGGCCGTGTCCTGGCGGAGATACTCCAGGTCAGGCCATCGCAAGAAAAGCCGCGGTGAGGAGAAGAGTGACTAAGGAGTGAACATGAAGATCGTCGACGCCAAGCCTTTCATCGTCGGAACGCCGCCCCCCCACTTCGGAGGTGCCAACTGGGTCTTCGTGAAGCTGACTACCGACGAAGGGATCCACGGATTTGGGGAGTCCTACGGATCCGAGCTCTACTTCCCCAGTGCCGTAAAGCTGCTGGAGGATATGGCCGAGCACTTCGTCATCGGCTCGGATCCATTCAAGATCGAGCGACTGTGGAAGATGCTCTATGCCAGCGGCTACTCCCAGCACGCAGACATTCTGAAAATGGCGGCCATCAGTGCCATCGAGATGGCCTGCTGGGACATCATCGGTAAAGCTCTCGGCCAGCCGATCTACAACCTGCTCGGCGGGCAATATCACGATAAAATCCGCACATACTCCTATCTCTACCCTGCTCCAGGGGACACCTTGCCGGCGAACTCCGCGATGCACTATTCACCGGAGCGGACGCGAAAGAGCGCGGAAATGGCGCTGAGCCAAGGGTTCACGGCGGTCAAATTCGACCCCCTGATGACCCGGTCGACATTCGGTCCGTCCGAGCTGTCGCGGGCAGAGCTGGACAACGTCGAAGCCGTGGTCAGTGGAGTCAGAGAGGTGCTTGGAAACAAGGCCGAGATCCTAATCGGAACCCACGGCCAGATGACGGCATCGAGCGCGATCATGCTCGCCAAGCGCTTGGAGCCGTACGAACCGGCGTGGTTCGAAGAGCCGGTCCCGCCGGAGAATATGGACGAAATGGCCAGGGTCGTCAGATCAACGTCTATCCCCATCGCGACCGGCGAGCGCCTCACCACCAAGTACGAGTTCGCGCAGCTGCTGAACAAGCAGGCGGTCGGAATCTTGCAGATGGCGCTCGGACGAGTGGGGGGCATCCTCGAAGCCAAAAAGATAGCGAGCATGGCCGAGGCTCACTACGTCAATTTCGCCCCTCATGTGTGGGCCGGCCCCATCGAGGCGGCGGCCAGCATTCAGCTCGACACTTGCTCTCCCAACTTCTTCATCCAGGAAGGTATCGGCAGGTGGGGTGACTTCTATGACGAGCTCCTTGTCGAGCCCTTCGTCTGGGAAGACGGCTACATCATTCCCTCGGATCGCCCTGGTTTAGGAGTCGAGATCAACGAGGAGGTAGCTCGCAAGCATCCCTTCGTCGAGATCAGGGGGCGCGACCTGGTGATCTGACGCTGTCAGGCGCCAGCCCCGAGGCGGCCGTCATACAGCTTCTCGCCGTAGCGCGCGAGCACGCCCTCGTCGAGCACCAAGCCGAGGCCCGGTCGGTCGGGTACCCGGATATATCCGTCCGCCTCGATCTCGACCGGCTCGGCGAAGAGAGCGTCCCTCGCCGCCGGAGTCCAGGACGGGGGCTCGTAGGGGAACTCGCAAAATCTGCAGGAAGGAGACGCGGCGATGAGATGCAGGTTGGCGAGAAGGGCGAAGCCGTTGTTCCAGATGTGTGGAGCGAAGCCCAAATGGTTGGCTTCGGCCAATGCCGCCACCTTGCGACACAGAGAGATGCCGCCAAAGAACATGGCGTCTGTCTGAAGAATATCGAGGCACCTCTTCTCCACCAGCAAGGCGTACTCATGCAGCCGCCACATGATCTCGCCGCCCGCGATCCGCATCGAGGTCTGCTGGCGTAGCTCACGCAAACCCTCGTAGTTGTTGCGATCGAGGGGTTCCTCGAGCCAAAGCACTCCGAAGTCTTCGAGCGCACGGGCGACCTGGACAGCCGTCGCCACATCCCACTGCGGCGGGGTGCCGGGAAAGATGTTGAAGTGAAAGCCCTGATTGGCATCGACCAGGATATCCATGGTGTCACCGACGGCATCCCGGCAAGCCGCAATCACCTTCAGGTCATCGCGCCAGTCCGCACTGTGGAAGCGCAGTTTGACCGCCGAGAACCCCTTCTCTCGCAACTCCAGAAGATCCTCGGCACGGCGCTCGGGCGTCCGTAGCTCACCCGTCGAGCAATAGGTGCGCACGCGCTCCCGCCCACCACCGAGGAGCCGAAAGACCGGCAGGTCAGCCACTTTTCCCGCGATGTCCCAGAGCGCCGGCTCGATCCAGGCGAGGCGCACGCCGAAAGCCAGCCCGGCCTCGAGGATGTCGGCAAAGCCGGCAATGTCCAGGGGATCACGGCCGAGCAGGAAGTGACCAAAGGTCTCGCCGATGCCGGCGTGAGCGCGCCCCAACGTAAAGCCGGCCGACTCGCCGACGACGCCGTCGTCGGTAGTGATGCGGACGAAAGTCAGCTCGTTGTTCTTGAATTGGAGCCCGGGCTGCGCCGAAACCTCTAGGGGCACCGGCAGCGGGACTGCAACGTAATAGAGCTCAACGCGATCGATCTTCATGACATTCCTCCCGTACCGGCCATTCTACGGTGCACTCCAGACCGGATTGATAAAGGCGCCGTTCGCAGCCACGTCCCAGATAGCTACCCGGGCCCATTTCCAGCCTTTGGCGTCGACCGACCACTCAAAAGTCTCGCTGCCGAAGGCTCCGGTGTCAACCAGTGGAATGATCTCCCGCTTGGTGCCGGATTCGTCACCCCAAACGATCTCTCCGAAGCGGAGCGGGAAGGTCCAATCCGCCTGGACCCTCGCAACCAGCCGGTCAGCGGTAGAGTCCGAGAGGTCGACTTCGGGCATCAGGATCTCGCCGGTGGTGGTAAAGAAGTCGCCATCGGCCAAGGGCTCTAGCGCCTCCCCATAGTGCTCGAAGTCCGGAAGTCGATCCAGTTTGATGTAGTTGATATTCATGTGAGCGTAGAGCTCGTGCGTCTGGTCGAACTGGAAAACGTCGATCTCACCGAAAGTCTTCTTTCGTAGGCCTAGATTGCTCAGGTCGTCGAGGAGGTCGAGAGACCGCTCCCCTAGACGTGGCGACGAGAGGTCGGATGGCATCGCCTTCCACCCACCACCGAGGTAGCGAGGATCACGAAAGTGCTCAGTATCGGCAATCTTGTCGGGGTATCCAGTCGAGCCCTTGGTCCGGGGATGGGTTTGGTACATATAGCCCCCTTCGCGGCGAACCAGCTCGAGCATCTCCGCCGCATCCGCGGTGCTGTAGACCTTGCCATATTTCGGATGCTCCATCTCGAAGGAGCCACCCCGCGGACGGTTCATGAACCAATAGACGGGCTTGGGGAAGAAGAGCGCCCAGTGCCCGCCTAGATGCACATTGGCCTCCTCGCCTGGGATGAGAAGAAAGTCCTTCTCAGAGGTGGCCCGAAGCACGCGGAAGTAGGAATCGAGCTCCTCGAGTCTGAGCTCGGTCAAATCACGCGGGTGGCCATCGCCGTGGAAGTCCATGATGATGGAGGCGTCCACGCCCATCGCCTTCAGTACAGGCTTGAATGGAGGCGTCCACCGGGGTCCGTTGGCCACGGCCTGGCCGGTGTAGGCGAGGTGCCAGTGCGCACTCAGGGTCTTGTACCCAGGCAGCTCGCGAAATCGATCGCCGTTGGTAAACCTGAGCACCTGCTCGAGTGTCGAGTCGAGCGAAGTGTCGCTCAAGAGAAAAAACACCCCCATCCGCTGGGTCTGGCCCGGCGGCGCGTTGACCCAAGGGTAGAAACGCCAGTTCGAGAAGGCGATCTGCCGGATGCCCAGCGACGACTCCCCACGCCAGGCGCGATGCCACAGATACCCCAGATTCGAAGTGAAATCTCTGGGGAAAAAATACTGATGAGGAGCGGGAAATACGGCAACGCTCCCACCCGCTGTCTTCACCGCCAATGTGCGATGACGCACCTTGGTGGGGACAGGCTCCGGCTCGAGACCCGTCGCGACTTCGTGGCGCAGCTTGCCGGCGGTGTCGTAGTAGGCGACGGTCGTCGACATATTCCTGCCGGGAGTCAGGTCGGCTGCGGCCGCCATCTCCAGCCCGGTATCGTAGAAATAGGCAACATCCTCCTCCACCGTGCTCATCACCGCTTCCTGCTGCACCAGCCGGCTGCCGGGGAAGAAGGTATACGCGATTCCGCCGTCGAAAAGGCCCATGTGCAAGCCATCGAAGAGGAGCTCGACTCGCTCCCCCACACTCTGAGCGCGGGCCGATCTCAGTTTGAACTCGCCCTCTGCCCCTCGCGTGCCTTCCGGATGGCTGGGAGGAAAATCGAAGAATGCATTCCAACCCTTCCGGCGCTTGCCGGTCTCGGCGCGATACAGCGGCCGAGCGTCGCTGACAACCGGCACCTCGCCTACGGCAATCTTGGTAATCAACGGCCGATCGGGATCGAGGGAGAAGATGGCTGTCCAGCGGCGGCCGCTCTCGTCGGGCCATGCCACGGTGACCGAATCCTCTCCGGCTTCGACGGAGATCGGTCCAGCGCGAACGTCGCCTAGATCGACCGGCACAGCTGCGCCTATCGAGGCCGAGGTCGGGGCCAACAGCGTAACGAGAACAGCCAATCTTCCAAGCCGCATCGGAACCCTCCCATAGCTGAGCGATAAGCCCAGCGGCATAGTTTGCTCTTCCCCCAATCGAACCGTATTCACCATTCTACAGGCAGCCGTGGAGTGTATCTGGCGAGCTCACGAGAGTGGGATCATCACCCGGCGGATTGCCTGGAAAGGCGAGTCTGATTCCCTCCCGGCCTCTGTCGTCTCGAGAAGTCAAGTTCCCGGGTTACCTATTTATCTGGGTGATGCGGGTATGTGCCCTCTTCGTAGCGGTGGCCGTAGCGCGCCAGGGCCGAGGAGCTATCCCGGTGCCTGGGTGAACATGATGTCGTGGCCAGTAGCTTCGATGACGCAAGCCTCTAGTACCATCTCGACTGGCCTGCCTACGGCTTCCTCAACACAAAGCGAACCGACGACTTCTTCGTCGGCCTTCTCGACCAGGCCGAAGAGAGAGGCTCGAAGGTCTGGTTCGCAGACACCCTCGAGGAATGGAACGATTGTCTGACCGACGAGTCGGAGCCCAGAGCATCGATTGTCGGGGTCTTTTCCCTCGGTTCTATTCGCGCTGTAGCATCGAGGCTGATCAGCCTTCGGCTTCCGTCTGGCTGACCGACACATAGCCCCGGGTTCCAGAGGGGAGAGAGTTGGCCAAACTCACCTCCGAGACTCGAGATCAATCAGCGCATCCAGCTTCTGGCACCAATGCGAGCGATCTGGTCGGAAAGCAAACCGACCGCCCATACGATCGCGCCGCCGAGAAAGGCCATCACGGCGGTCTCCGAAATGTTCCCCAGGGAGACATCGTAGACGAGCTTCACAGTGCCCACGGCAAAAAAGACCAACCCCAGCGGGATGAAGACCCTGAGTGGGTTGAAGTAAACGATGGTACGTAAGACGAGCAGGAAGAAGTCGAAGGCATGCAGCGCGCGGATCTTCGAATCGCCTACGCGGGGCCGGTAATCGATCGGATGGAAACGCACCAACGCCCCACTGCACAAGGCTGCAAGGGTCACCGAGGTCGTGAAAGAGAAACCCGCAGGCAGAACGTGACTGAAGCGATCCACCAGATCGCGCCGAAGCACCCGGAGCCCCGAGTTGAGATCGGGAATGGAACAACCGGCAAGATAGCTGGCGAGGACGGCCAAGAACCACTTGGCCGGGCGCCGCGCCAAGGGGATGTGTACGTCCTTACCGACCCGCGCCCCGACCACCATATCGTAGCTTTCGGAGTAGCTCAGAAGCTGGGGTATCGACTCGGCCGGGTAGGTGCCATCAGCATCAATGATAAGAATTGTGTCGTGATCGGCTCTGGCGATGCCGACTTTGATGGCGGCACCGTAGCCCCGATTCTCCGGTATCGAAACGACCTCGGCGCCTGAGTCTCGGGCTTCCCTGGCAGTGTTGTCCGTGGATCCGTCATCGACGACGAGAATTTGATGCTGGATTCCGGCCTCCATCAAGGCTGAACGCACTTCCCGAACGCAGGCAGCAACACCTTGATCCTCGTTGAACGCTGGCATGACTACGCTAACGGCTGGCAGCCGCTGCTCGACAACAGCTCGTGACGACTCACCAGCGCCTTGTTGAGAACATCCTCGTGTCATGCTCAATCCCATCCGGGCTCACAACGTCGTAAGGAGTCGCGCCGGCGGCGGGGCCTCCAGGTAGTCATGCAACGGATCGTCGATGAACGGGAAGACGTACTTTTCAACGTAGTCTCCACCCCACAGCTTCCACTCAAGCGATGCCTCCCCGACCCCGTCCAGAGTCGCCTCTCCGTACCGCCGGAAGCGGAGCTTGAAGAGTCTGACCTCTCCCTCCCGGATCGAACGAAGACAACGAAGACCAGGGCTGTCGAAGTCGCGCGATGTCACTGTTCTCTTGGGATGATCGCGCAGAGTGTTGGCGTCGCGAAGAAGCAGCCCGCCGACCGACTCGGGAGCAAGGTACTTGAGCTCACGCCGCCTCACGGACACCCGCCTCCGACGCAAACAGGGGGGCGCCGGCTGCGAAGCCGTATCCTCCTTGACCTCATCGAAGACGATGCCGGACGAGATCAGCTGTGGCGCCGGGTAGCCCGGCTCGAGGACGTGAGTCGCCAGTCCGACCTCACCATGGCGGCCTTCGCCCGAGAATAGCTCTGCGACAAGCAAGCTAACGGCTAGGCCCAGCAGCTGAGACCCCCGCCTCCTCTGCATCCTCTTCCGGCGCAGCCCCGGGCCAGTCCTCGCGGAGTACGAAAAAGGCCGCAATCAGGATCGCGACAAGCGCAACGATCGCGACGACGCCAAGAAACACTCGTGAGACCTTCCTCTCGCCCTCCCGACCGGCACCTAGAAGCTTGGAGGTCGACCGTGAAAAGCCGTGCAGCTCGTTCAAGATTCCGAGTCGCAGCTGGTCCTCCAGGGCCGTGAGGCTGCGTCGAAGATCAGCGACCGAAGAGTAGCGATCTGCCGGATTCTTGGCGAGGCACTTCAGTACCAAAGCGTCGATCTCAAAGGGGACCTCGGGGTTGCGGCTGCTCGGCAGGGCAACTCGACCTCCCGGCACCCGGCCCGTGAGCATCTCGTAAAAGATCACACCCGCCGAGTAGATGTTGCCCGTAGCTCCGGCTGTCTCCGGATCCTCGGCCTCCTCCGGCGACATGTAGTGAAGCGAAGCGATTCCACCCACCTGGGTCCGGGTCAACACCGTTCCCGTCGTGGGGCCGCCCTCCCGACATCGACCGAGGCCAAAGTCGGATGCCTTGACCAGAGCGAGATCCTCAGAGACGAGGATGTGCTCCGGAGCGAGGGCGTGGTGAAACAGATCCTGCTCATGAGCTGCCTGGAGCCCCGCCAAGATGCCCTTGAACACGCGTACGGCCTCGTGCAGGGAGAGGCGCCGACGACTCAAGACTTCAGTCAAAGGGACGCCGTTCAAGTACTCCATTACGAAGAACGCCCTGTCGCCCTCCCTTCCGTGATCGTAACGCGGAGAACGTTGTCGTGCTCGAGCTCTGACAGACGCTCGACTTCGTCCTCAAAGCGAGCGAGTGACTCTTCGTCCTCCGTCAACGCAGAATGAAGTAACTTGACGAGTACGACTCGCTGACGAGACTCCTTGACCGCGTCGAAAGTCTCGCCCGCGGCATCACGACCGCGCCGACGCATGATCTGGTAGGGGCCTATGGCCTTCAGGCTGTCTTCAGTCGATGTACTCATAGACGATCACTGTATCTCCCACCGCGATCCTATCGAGATGCCGCAGTGGAGTCTCCTCTACTCGTCGACCGTTCACCCTGGTTCCACCGCGACTCGCAAGGTCGACCAGGCGGTAGCCATCCTCCCCGGGCTCGAGCCGAAAATGCTCCTTACTCACATGACGGGCCTGCAACACGAAATCACACCCTGCCGAGCGCCCCACCCGGACTTCGGTATCGCCGAGAGCGAACGACGAACCGTAGTCGGGGCCTTCAGAAACCCACAGCGTAGCTCGTGGTGACGGCGCGGTGTCTGGGCGCTCGGAATCGACGTGTCGCACATCGACGACGTTGACCTGGGGCTCGACCTCGAGAGTACGGATCGGGAATGGGATCGTCAGGTCGGCGCGGCGAAATTCTTCCCAGATCGCCCGCTTGACATCGCTGTCGATGCGAGGGAGCTGCGCGATGTCCTCGATCCACGCTCGCAACTCGTAGGTGATGGCACTGTCGTCGAAGGACTTAAGAAAGACGTTGGAGGTCGGGCTCTCCAACACGCCCGGCGCGCGAGCTGCAGCGTCGAGAAGTGCCTTCTCCACCCGGTAGGGAGGGTGGCGATAATGCGCGCCGACCAAGATGCGCAGCATGTGCAGCGGATGCGGATAGTAGAGATTGAGGATCTCGTGAGCCGCGATCAGTCCGTTCGGAATCACCAGGTTGTCGTTCTCTCGAGTCCTCAGATGGGTAGTACGCCAAGTGATGTCCACGACCCGCCCCTCGATCTCTCGGAAGCGGATCCAATCGTTGATCCGAAAGGGCCGCTCTAGGCTGATCACGAGCCCGGCAAAGAAGTTTCCGAGAATAGGCTGTAAAGCTAGACCGAGGACCAGGGAGGTCACCGCGCTGGTGGCTACGATCGGGGTCAGATTCAGCCCCGGATAGACCAGCGGCATGATCAGGAGGCCGGTAAGCACGTAGGCGCCCGCCAAGGCCACGCGACCGAGGAAGGGCGGCAAACGCAGCCCGCGCACCCCCGGCAGGTAGTAGTCGAAGAGGAAGAGCCCGAGAAGACGTAGTACGACGATGAAGGCGAGAAAGAGAAGCGTCCATCTCAGCGCGCCCTCAAGCCGCGACATCTGGCCACTGTCGAAGAGCGAGAAAATCAAGAGCCCGACGGCAAGTGAGGCGACGTAGAGCGGGAAAGAACGCGAGCTGACGAAAAACCCGCGCCCGACGCTTCATGTAGAGCACCAGGATTACGAGAAGCGACGCTCCAGCGAGACTGGCGAAGAAACCGGTGACGAGACGGAGGGGATCTGACATTTTTGGCAGGTCGAAAGCGCGAGATTCCGAGGCGAGCCGTTAGATGCTAATCGTTGCACCGGGCGGAGGCAACGGTTCGAAGCTCCCCACCCCGCTCCACGGATCGATCGAGGTAGTGAAGAAGCTGCGGCGGCGATGCTTGCCGCCTTCATCCCGACGAGAGGAGCGAAGCGAGCTTTTGCTACGAGCGCCCTCTGCTACGAGTAGGCGAGATTCGGCGCCACATTCGGACCTATCTATATCTCGAGCGCGGGGTTGACACGACCGGGCAATAGCTCCGAGAATACCCTGTCAACCGGCCCAGTATCGGCCAATCAGATCTTCTATTAGCGAGGAAGTCGGCATTTCCTTCGACCCTACGGCGCGTCCTGCGCTAGCCATGCACCGGAGGAGCATCCTCGACCGGGTGAGGTCCCGCTCGCCGTGGCTGCTGCTGAGCGTGTTGATGGTGACCGTTTTCGCCACCTTTTCGACTCTTCGTTTCGCGGCCCTGCAGGGAGGCGCAGAGGAGCTTCAGGCTCTGCAGAGGGAGAACCAGCGTCTGAGGGAGGTCAACCGATCCTTCGAGCGTTCGCTCCAAGGCCTCCAAACTCGTCTGGCGGAGCAAGAGAGCCGTACCAACGAGCTAGCGATCGTGGCGGGCATCGAGCACGCGTCCCAGAAAGTAGAGGGCGCCGATGCTTCGAATCAAGCGGGCGTCGGCGGCACCTGGAGCCCTCACGATCAAACTCCCGACCTGCCCGACCTAGAGAACCGAGCCAGAACCCTCGCCGACTCCTTGGAGACGGTCAGTAGGGGTCTCACGCAGCGTGAGCTGCGTATCTCCGCCCGCCCCGCTCTAGCCCCGGTACGGGGCGTCATTACCAGTGGCTATGGCGAGCGAAGCGACCCGATCACCGGCGGCAGGGGCTTCCACCGAGGCCTCGACATCTCCGCCCCTCCAGGGAACCAGGTATTTGCCACCGCCGACGGAATCGTCACCCGTGCCGGACGCAACGGCAACTTCGGTATGACGGTCTATGTTGCGCACGGCTTCGGTTACTCGACCCGTTACGCTCATCTGTCCACGATCCTGGTCAAACCTGGAGCGCGGGTCAAGAGAGGGGAAGTCGTCGGCGAAGTGGGGCGCTCGGGGCGCGCCACCGGGTACCATGTGCACTACGAAGTGTACGATGATGGCCGCTCGCAGAACCCCCTCTCCTACCTTCTCGACTGATCCTCCCCGCGCTTCTCCTTTGGTGTTTTTGGGCCGCCTCTCGCCGGGCGCTGTCTGCTAAACTGCGCGTGTCTTCCTTCTCGGCGCAGGCGTCATCCGTCGGCCGCTGTAACCCTGGACCAAGTCAGACCAGAGCTCCGCATGTTGGGTCGCGCTCTAACCAAAGTATTCGGCAGTAAGCACGAGCGCGACATCAAGCGGGTGCAGCCGCTGGTGGTCGAGATCAGCGCTCTAGAGCCGGAGCTGAGGGCACTCTCGGACGACCAGCTCCGAGGAAGGACCGCATCGCTGCGAGAGCAGCTCGATCAGGGTGCGGCACTCGACGACCTCCTCGTCGAGGCCTTCGCCGTGGTCCGAGAGGCAGCCGTCCGAACCGTCCAGATGCGACCTTACGACGTCCAGCTGATCGGCGGTATCGTTCTCCATCGCGGCAAGATCGCAGAAATGAAGACCGGCGAGGGCAAGACCCTGGCAGCGACCCTGCCGGTCTACCTCAACGCGCTCACCGGAAAAGGAGTCCATGTCGTCACGGTCAACGACTACTTGGCACGACGCGATGCGGAGTGGATGGGGCTCATCTATCGGTTTCTCGGACTCGAGGTCGGCATCATCCAGCACGACATGCCGGAAGCAGAGCGCAAAGCCGCATACGCAGCTGACCTGACTCACGGCACCAACAATGAGTTCGGTTTCGACTATCTACGCGACAACATGAAGTTCACCCTCGAGAGCATGGTTCAACGAGGTCACAGCTTCGCCATTGTCGACGAGGTCGACTCGATCCTGGTCGATGAGGCGAGGACTCCGCTTATCATCTCAGGCCCCTCCGAAGACTCCATCGACAAGTACTACCAGCTCGACCGCATCATCCCCCGACTCGAGCAAGGCGAAGAGATTCAGGAAGGGGACGAAAAGTACACCACGGGCGACTTCCTCGTTGACGAAAAGGCTCACACCGTCGCTCTCACCGAAGAAGGGGTGGAGAAGGTCGAGAAGCTACTCGGCCTCGGGAACCTCTATGACATGGAGAACATGGACTTTCTCCACGGTGTCAACCAGGGTCTTAGGGCGCACACACTCTTCAAGCGCGATGTCAATTACCTGGTGAAGGAGGGCCAGGTAATTATCGTCGACGAGTTCACCGGTCGAATGATGCCGGGCCGGCGGTGGTCCGATGGTCTGCACCAGGCGGTCGAGGCCAAGGAGGGCGTGAAGATCGAGCGTGAAAACCAGACGCTCGCCACGATCACTTTCCAAAACTATTTTCGAATGTACGAGAAGCTTGGCGGGATGACCGGAACGGCCGATACCGAGGCTACCGAGTTTGGGGCGATCTACGATCTCGACGTCGTGGTCGTCCCCACCAACATGCCGATGATCCGTGACGATGGCGAAGACATGGTCTACGTCACCGCCAATGAGAAGTGGAACGCTGTCGTCGATGAGATTCGTGACTGTCACCAGCGCGGTCAGCCAACCCTGGTCGGCACTATCTCGATCGAGAGCAGCGAGATGCTCTCGAAGCGGCTGGACAAGGCCCGCGTCAAGCACGTCGTGCTCAATGCGAAGTACCACGAGAGAGAAGCTTCGATCGTGGCTCAGGCAGGGCGAAAGGGTGCCGTCACAATTGCCACCAATATGGCGGGACGCGGCACCGACATCGTTCTCGGCGGCAGCCCGGAGGGCCTCGCCCGTGCTCAGGCCAACCCGGAAGAAGAGCTCGAGAAGTACGAGTCGTCGCTCGACAACTACGAACGCTCCTGCGAAGAAGAAAGGGGTCAGGTGCTGGAAGCTGGCGGCCTCCACATCCTCGGCACCGAACGACACGAGTCCCGGCGCATCGACAATCAGCTTCGCGGCCGCTCGGGGCGCCAGGGAGATCCCGGATCTTCGCGATTCTCCTTGTCCTTGGAAGACGACCTCATGCGCATCTTCGGAACCGATCGAGTCAAGGGGCTGATGGGTCGACTGGGTATGGAAGAAGGTGAGCCGATCGAGGCAAAAATGGTCAGCCGGGCGATCGAGCGCGCTCAGACACAGGTCGAAGGTCGCAATTTCGAGATGCGCAAGCATCTGCTCGAGTACGACGACGTCATGAACAAGCAGCGGGAGGCGATGTATCAGCTCCGCCGCGACATTCTCGAGGGCGCGGAGGGGCGCGACTACATCCTCAAGATCTCCTCCGACATCGTCGACTACCTCGTCGAGACGCATTGCCCCGAAAAGGCGGATCCGCGCGACTGGGACATCAAAGAGATCGCCACCGAGATGCTCGCCTATTTCGACATCGGCGTTCATAGCGGCCAGACGGCCCTGGACGAGCTCGGTGTCGAGGAGCTTCGCACCCATCTATTCGGCCTCGTCGAGGCCCGCTATACCGAAAAAGAGCAGAGGCTCGGCGAAGACCTGATGCGTGTTTTCGAGCGCGACGTCATGCTCAGAATCGCCGATCAATCGTGGAAAGACCACCTCCTCGCCCTCGACCACCTGCGTGAGGGAATCGGGCTGCGAGGGTATGGACAACGCGATCCCAAGAACGAGTACAAGAGAGAAAGTTACGAGCTCTTTCAGGAAATGAAGGAGCGGATCGAAGATACGATTCTGAAGACCCTATTTCGCCTCGAGCCGATCAGCCCGGAGCAAATGGAAGAAGAGAGACGCCGAAGGGCTCAGAGGGCCCCGCGCCCGAGCTTTCGCATGGGCCCCGAGCCCGGAGCCGCTCCCTTCACACCCTCCTCGGCTGGACCTCCTCAGGAGCCTGCCACGCCCCGGACGGTTGTGCGCCAAGGCGAGAAGGTCGGGCGCAACGCCCCCTGTCCCTGCGGCTCCGGCAAGAAATATAAGAAGTGCCACGGCGCCGCGCAAACGGTAACCTAGCCACTAACATGATCAAATCGGAGACCGCATTTTGACCGAAGCCGATCTCCCGCTGGCCCTGACTTTCGACGACGTCCTGCTCTCACCAGGAATGTCCGAGGTCCACCCCAACGACGTGGACCTCAAGACCAAGCTGTGCGACCGGATCACTCTCAACATCCCGCTGATCTCGGCAGCGATGGATACGGTAACCGAATCGAGACTCGCGATCGCTCTCGCCCAGGAAGGCGGCATCGGCGTGATTCACAAGAACCTCAGCGTCGAAGAGCAGGTAACCGAGGTCGACAAGGTGAAGCGCAGCGAGGCCGGCATGATCGTCGACCCGATCACGATGCGCCCGGAACAGCGGATCAGCGAAGCTCTGCAGTTGATGGCGAGCTACAAGATCTCCGGCGTACCTGTCACCGACGGTGACGGACACCTGGTCGGGATCTTGACCAACCGCGACCTCCGATTCGAGACCCAGCTCGATCGCCGTATCGAAGAACTGATGACCAGTGAAGGCTTGATCACGGTCCCGGTCGGCACCACCCTCGAGGAGGCCAAGGCCGAGCTCCACACGCATCGCATCGAGAAGCTATTGGTGGTCGATGACGACGGAAACCTGAAGGGCCTGATCACGGTCAAAGACATCCAGAAGATGATGCAGTACCCCAACGCCTGCAAGGACGATCTCGGTCGGCTGAGAGTGGCGGCGGCGGTAGGAGCTGCCGGAGACTTCCTGGAGCGGGCCGAGGCCCTGGTCGAAGCAAAGGCCGATGTTTTGGTACTGGACTCCTCCCACGCTCATAGCCGTGGTGTCCTCAACGCCATAGCAGCGATCCGCGATCGATTCCCGGAAACCAGCATCATCGCCGGCAACGTCGCCACTGCCGATGGAGCCCGAGAGCTCGTCGCTCGAGGCGTGAACGGCATCAAGGTCGGCATCGGCCCCGGTAGCATCTGCACCACTCGAGTGGTAACCGGCGCAGGAGTGCCCCAAATCACGGCGATTCTGGAATGCAGCCGCGCTGCCGACGAGCAGGGGGTACCGGTCATCGCCGACGGTGGCGTCCGTTTCTCAGGCGACTTGACCAAGTCGCTTGCGGCCGGCGCTTCCGCGGTAATGATCGGTTCGCTCTTCGCCGGGACCGAAGAAAGTCCGGGAGAGACGATTCTCTACCAGGGCCGCACCTACAAGGCACACCGCGGCATGGGCTCGCTGTCGGCAATGGCCAAGGGTAGTGCGGAGCGCTACTTTCAGAGCGAGGCCGGCGGCCTGCAAAAGCTCGTTCCCGAAGGTATCGAGGGTATGGTGCCTTACAAGGGCAGCGTCCACCAGATGGTAGGTCAGCTCACCGGCGGCCTCCGCCAAGGTCTCGGGCTCACAGGCAGTGCGGGCGTAGCCGAGCTCCGGCAGCGCAAGTCGCTCATCCGCGTCACCTCGGCCGGGCATCGTGAGAGCCACGCTCACGACATCGTCATCACCAAGGAAGCGTCGAACTACTGGGTCGAACGGGGAGAGTGAGACTCGCAGAGGCTTCGGTAAAGGGAGAAGTGGGCGTCCGCGACTACGCCGATCGAATACTCCTCTTCGAAGACTCTCCGAGCGGCCGCACCCATCTCGTCTTGCAGATCTTCATCGCCGAGCAGCCGGCCTAGAGCGGAAGCGAGGCCTTCCGCGTCTTCGGGATCTACCAGGATACCGGTAACACCGTCGCGGACGGCCTCGGGAACACCGGCGACTCGAGTGGCGACAACCGGAAGCGCGGCCGCCATAGCCTCGAGGATTGTCACCGGAAAGCCTTCGTAAAGCGAGGGGAGACAAAGCACCGCGGCTTTCTCATAATGTTGCGCGACCTCCTCGCGAGCCAAGGCGCCTCGGAAGCGGACCCGATCACTCAGTCCCAGAGCCGAGCACTGTCTTTCAAGCTCCCGCTCCTGCTCTCCCGAGCCGACAATGTCCAGAGTCACATCCGTGATCCGCTCGACGAGCAGCGCCAACCCCTCCAGTAGAACTGCAACCGCCTTACGAGTTCGCAGCCGTCCTACGTAGAGAACGCCCTTGCCTCGGCCGCGGAGCCCCGGCTCGGAGACCGCGAGAACACCATTCGGGATCACCGCATCGACAGTGCAACGATAGTCGCGCTCGAGCTCGCGGGCGGTCGCCTGGCTTGGCGCCACTACCGCGTCGGCTGCCTTCGCGGTGATACGTCCCATCACTGCGAGAAGAGGAGCGCGGCCCCAAGCAAAGATCCGCTCGCCGAGAGTCGGCCTGGAGACGACTACACCGTCCACGCGGAGGCTTCTCACCGAGAGGCGCTCTTCGCGGTAAGAGACCTGCAGCGTGGCAACCACTCTAGCGGCGCCCGCACGGTGCCCCAGAAGACGACACACGCGGACCAGAAGGGCAGTGGGAGCTCCGTCCGATTCGTGAACATGGATCACCTCCGGCGGGCGAGCCCGAAAGCGCCACAGAAAAACCGCAGCGGCGGTCAACGGGAACAGGATCTTGGGCCCCGGCACGCGAAGCAGCGTCGCGTCGCCACCCGTCCCACTAGCGCGACGAAGCACTCGCACTTCGTGACCTCGACGTCCGGCCTCACCCGCCAACTCCGCGACCAGAGCCCCGACCCCGGAGATGTCACCCGGTGGAAAGGTGTTTGTGATGAGTAGCAGCCTCATTTTCCTCTAGACCTCTGATAAGTTGACCCCAGCGTCAGCCCAGGGGGCCGCCGAACAGTGAGAGATTCAAGACTGCGTGTGGCCCTTTGGGTCGGATCCTCCTACGGAGCCCTCGTCTTTGGTGGGACGATCTCGCTCCTACACCTGTTTTACAACCGGTTGAGCAGCTTCCAGGACGCAATCGTTCTCTGGCTCTTCTTGGGTCTTCTCTTCGGCATTCCCTGTGCTCTGGTGTGCGGAGGTCTCACCGCGGGACGGATCCTCGTCGATCGCAAGGAGCATCGTAACAAAGCAGACACAGGGCTCGATACGGCTCTTGCCGGACCGCTGACCTGCGCTCTCGCGCTATTTCACAGTGGCTTTTTTGTTCCGTTCTTTCTCTATGGCCTGACCTACGACCAACTGCCGCTCGAGGCGCTCCGCAACCGCAGCGGGATGCTCTTATTTCTCGGCCTCAGCTCAGCGCTCATCGTCACAGCTGCCGGCTTCTTGTCGAGACGGATTGCCCTCTTTCTTGGTGCGCGCCTGGCCGCAGGAAGCTGCAAACGCGGGCTGAGGCTAGGCTTCGCGATCGTCGCCGCCGGGCACCTTGTACTCGCCCTCACCTTCAAGCTGCTACCGAGTCCCTCCCCGCCTTCAGCAAGCCCATACCGACCCCTTCGGGAAGGAGCCGGTGCGCGCGGACGAGTCGTTTTCGTCGGACTCGACGGAGCGGACTGGCGGGTCGCGAAACCGCTCATCGAGTCCGGGGAGCTACCGGTCTTCGAAAAGCTCATCGCGGAAGGTGTTGCCGGCGACCTGGCGACTCTCGGAGGTAGTAACTCGGCCGTTATCTGGGCCTCAATCTATACCGGCCGGCGCCCCCGCGAGCATGGGGTCCTCGACTTCTATCGCATTCGCCTGCCGGGCATGGCGGGCCCCGGCGTCTTTCCGGTCCACCGAACCTACTTCAAGGAGGCGGCGGACTTGCTGGAGCCTCTGGGACTCTCCCGCAGGCGCATCGCCGATCGCTCGTTTCTTCGACACCGACCGATCTGGGAGACCCTCGATGACCTGGGTCTGAGTGTCGGCGTCGTCGACGGCTATTACTTCTCGGTGCCGGCTCGCGGACAAGAGAACGGCCAGAGCTTCCTCTACTCCTACGCCTTGAACGCGACCTCGCGCCGAAAGGGGTGGCAGCCGAGGTCGCTGTCGGACGTCGAGACCGCGCTGCTGGTCAATCCTCCAAAGATGATCCGCCACTATCTTCCCTACGCGGGTAGCGAGGACTTCGACTGGCAATCCGGGACTTTGCTCGAGGTCCTCGAAGAGGAGTCTCAGCCCGACTTTCTGCAGCTCTACACCCACCAGCCCGACAGCGCCCAACATTCCTACTGGAAGTGGCATGCGCCGGACCTCTTTCTGGGTGTCGATTCTCGAGAATTGGCCGAAAACGGCCCCGAGATCGCCCGAATTTACCGTGACGTCGACCGCTTTCTCGGCGCGCTACTTGCGAGGCTGGAGCCGGACACTACTCTGATCGTAGCTTCCGACCACGGGCACAGCCCGACACTCACCCACAAGCTCTACACTCAGCATCGACACGGTCCGCCTGGTGTGATCCTGATGTGGGGTCCTCGAATCGAGCCGGGAGCGGAGCTGATCGCCCCTCATATCTACGACTTGGCGCCCACCCTTCACCACCTCCTCGGCCTCCCGGTCGCGAGTGACATGGCCGGCCGAGTTCTGCTCGAGGCGCTGAAGGAAGGCGACCCGAGCGACGTTCGTCAGATCGACTCCTACGACGCCTTCGACCCCGGCTTCGAGGATCAGGGGCCCAGCCTGGAGCTCAACGAAGAAGAGCTCGAGCGTCTACGAACTCTGGGCTACGTCTAGCGGCCGACACTAGACCAGCGTTTCCAAAGTCGCGCTACAATAGCTCGCGGTCATTCTGTTCGCTGGCAAGGCGCGCCGACGTAGGCATATTGGGGAATATGTCGAGGAGGCGCAACGCCGCCAGCGGGGCAGAACGGGCCGAGATATGTAGTGCTACTTTGGAAACGCTGGTCTAGGTGAGCAATGCGTTGTAAACATCGAGAGTCGTCGACGACGGCTCGACGCCGAGCTCCAAGAGGAGCAGCTGGCGCAGCCGGCCATATTGCCGGTTGACCAGATCTCTACGGCCTCGCGCCGCATAGACCTTCATGATCGAGACGTGTACCGATTCCTCGAGAGGATCCTCAAAGAGCAGCGAGCGGTAGGCATCTTCAGCATCGCTCCAACGCTCGAGCCGACTGTAGACATCGCCCAGTCGACGCAGGAGATCCACATAGCGCAGCTGGAGCTCATCACGTCGTGACAGCATCCATGAATCGCTCATCCCTTCGAGGAAAGGCCCCTCATAGGTGCTCCAGGACTCCTGCCACACCTTCGCCGCCTCCTCCAGGCGGCCCCTGTCGCGAAGCTCCCTCCCGCTTCTGAGTCCGTCGAGAAAAACGCGCAGGTCGACATCCCAGCGCAGCTCAGGATCGAGATCGTAAATGCCGTCACGCAAGCGAATCACGGCACCATGCTCGGTTCCTTCGGGCTGAAGACTGCGACGCAGGCGCGAGATGGTCGGATGGAGATTGCGCCGAACCTGATCTTCGGTGGCGTCTCGCCACAGTACGCTGACAATCTCTTCGCGCGAGGCGGCCAGGCCCGGAGAGGCCGCTAGATAGGCCAATACGCGCAGTGGCCTCTTGAAGCTCCAGGTCACGAGGTCGAAGTGGCCGTCTGTGCTCAGGCGCTCGACCCGAGGCGTACCGAGAAGCTTGATCTTGAGGTCCGGCTCTTCCCGGCTTCGTCGCCACGGCTCGCGCTCCCGCGAGTGTCGACCGGCAACTCTCACCCGAGACCGCGCAAGGGACGCGACCCGTCGCGTTCCCCACCGCACGAGGGCCTCTTCTTTCAACACAGCCTCGAGCGGAGCCGGCAAACGCAGCCGCCCCTGTTTCACCATCGGCAGCCCGACCTCACGCGTGAGCCGGCTGAGAACCGCATCTCGATTACGCCGGTTCCCACGGCTTCCGACGAAGCTCCGCCAGTCCTGGTGTTCGCTACAGGCAAGCTCGAGCAGCAGCTCCTGTTCCGGTTCCGACAGCGGCTGCAACACCCTCGTGCGCAGAAAGCCAGCCACGGAAGAGACCGACATGAATGCGTCACTTCTAGGACTCGCTGACGCGCAGCCAGGGTCGCGGCTCCACAGCACGAGAGGCAGCAGCCAGCCCTCGCTCCAGGTCACGAGCGCTCGGGCATCCGCCTCGTTCACGACCCGCGACGTTTCGTCCTGCCATAGCTTCGCCACCTCCTCGATGTTGAGGAGAAGTTGCTCGGGCGATGTCGAGAGAGCTCCCAGGCTGGTCGCAAGAGGTGCCTCTCCAGCAACTACCACGCGCTCACCGGGGCGTAGCCACGAGGTCAGCTCGTCCGCATCGGCGTCAGAAGGGTCCTGACAGACGAACCAAGACACGCCCCTCCCCCTCATCTCCTCGATCCGACCCTCGAGTCGATCAGAGCTTTTCAGCCACCCGGAAGGTACGAAATCGACAGCTTCGTCTTCTAAGAACCGGCCGAGGAGAGCCCGCTTCCCTGTTCCGGGCCAGCCCCAGAGTTGAACCAAAGGCGCATCGAGCGACTCGACTATGTCGCGAAGACGGGCGAAATGAGGAGCTCCGGCCGCCCCAGTCCCCGCGCGGGAGGATCGAGTCGGCAAACCGTCTCAGGCCCGAGAGCCCACCGGTGTACTCGGCCCGCGAAGATCCTCGACGAGACGAGCGCGCACGATCTTCATATCCTCCCAGGTCGGCCTCTTGTACTGTTGGCTGCGAAGCAGTGCCGCGGGGTGGTAGGTAACCCTCAGGGGAGCTCCACGAAATTCATGCCACTCGCCTCGCATACGACCCAACGATAAGTCGCTGCCGAGAAGAGTCTGAGCGGCAACCCGGCCCAAGGCAACAACGATCTTCGGCTGCACCAGGTCGATCTGACGCTCCAAGAAGGCACGGCACGCGGCCACTTCGGCTGGAAGAGGATCCCGGTTTCCTGGCGGTCGACACTTGACGATATTGGCGATATAGACCTCTTCGCGAGTGAGGTCGATCGCTTCGATGATGCGGGTCAGAAGCTCGCCGGCGGGCCCGACGAAGGGGAGGCCCTTGGCGTCCTCATGGGCTCCAGGACCTTCTCCCACAAACATCAGCTCCGCATTGGCGTTGCCCGACCCGAATACGACATTCTTGCGTTGGCCCGCGAGAGCACAGGCTTCACAGCCGGCCGCCTCCTGCGCGGCTTCACTCAGAGCAATCGCTCGTGAAGCAGGGCTGGCCCCCAGCTCTGTACTGGGTGCACCCGCGCCAGCCGCAGATCCCTCCGCCCCCTCTACGGGGCGAGACGCCCGAGGATAGACGTATTCATAGTCCAAGTCGCGGAGATAGCGAAGTACCTCGTACACCACGGTTTCCCTAGACCTCCGATGAGGAGCTCCTGTTCAGGGGCTCGCTCCGGAATCTGCGGTCTCTCGCGATGGGCTCGCGCCATTGCTATCAAGAGCCACTATCAAAAGCTCGAACAGCCTCCTTGCGACTTCGGCCTTCGAGCAGCGCTCGATGAGGGTGACTGATCCGTCTCTTCCATAGACAGTCACTTCGTTGCAGTCGCTGCTGAAGCCGATATCGGAGCGCGATACATCATTCGCGACCAGGAAGTGAGCTTGCTTGCGCTCGAGCTTCGCCCTTGCATAGTCCTCGAGGCCTTCGGTCTCAGCGCCGAAGCCCACTCGTATCGCTCCAGCCGCCGTCTTGGCGAGCCCGGCGAGAATGTCGGGGTTCTCTACCAAGGGAATCTCGCTAAGGCCGCCAGTCTCCTTCTTCAACTTCTTCGCTGCCGCGTGCTCGGGACGGTAGTCGCTTACGGCAGCCGCCATGATCACAAGATCGGCACCCTCCACGGCACTCTCCACCGCGCTCTTCATCTCCACCGCCGACTCGACGTCAACACGAGTGACGCCCGCAGGTGTTGGCAAGCTAACCGGACCTGCCACGAGGCACACGCCGGCGCCGCACCGTGCCGCCTCGGCAGCGAGCGCAAAGCCCATCTTGCCACTCGAGCGATTCCCCAGAAAACGGACCGGATCCACGGCTTCATAGGTAGGCCCGGCACTAACCACTACGCGTCTGCCGATCAGAGTGCCCAGCCCGGCCGTGCTCTCCTCGACAACATCAAGGATGGTCTCCGGCTCGGCCATCCGGCCCCAGCCGACCTCCCCCGAAGCGAGATCGCCACACTCGGGGCCAATCATAGTGACGCCGCGCCCCTCGAGCCGACGCACGTGCTCCTGCACACTCGCCTTCTCCCACATCGCCGGATGCATCGCCGGCGCGGCGAATACAGCTCCATCGAACGCAAGCGCCATCGTCGTCAGGAAATCGTCTGCCAAACCCAGAGACAAGCGCGCCAGCGTGTGCGCCGTCGCCGGCACCACGAGCAGGGTCTGCGCCCACTGCGCAGCGCTGATGTGAAGTTCCTCGCCGGAGCCATTTGCTTCGAGGTAGGCGTCGTCGTAGACCGGATAGCCGGACAGCACCTCGAGACTCAGCGGAGTCACGAAAGACTCCGCAGCACGGGTAAGAGCGCAGCGCACCTCGTGCCCTCGCTCGCGCAACCGGCGCACGAGCTGAGGTGCCTTGATCGCCGCAATACCTCCACTGACCCCGACCAGGACCCGCACTAGTGCGTCCTCCTACGTTACTCCTCGGCCAGCTCCTCGGCCCCTTCCGCTCCCTCTACAGCCTCCTCCTCCACCACCGGAGCTGGACCATGGTCCCACTCGATGAGGCCCCCAAGCACCTCTTCCATCGCCCCCCTGGCCAGCTTGGGGCTCGAGTATTCGATCTTCGGGCGGGCCCCGCGCATCACTTGCTCTGCGCGTCCGGCAGCCAGAAGAATGAAGCGGAATTTACTGTCTATATTGGTATGCTCGTAATTTGGCATGAACTCCTCCACGATCCCGGCGGGAGCGCCAGAGCGACGGTTCCGCTCACGAAGCTGTCCGGCTGAAGTCTTCGAGCACGACCGCGATGCGGTCGCGCACACGTTCTCTTCTATGACGCTTTTCTATGATGATCGACGCGAGAGCCGCACTTGCCGCCTCTACATCATCATTAACAATAACATATTCATAATTCTCAAAAGAGAGGATCTCCTGAAGGGCCGCTGCCAACCTTCGCTCGATGGCTTCGGCAGCATCGAGATCCCGAGCCAGCAGTCGCGCCTTCAGATCTCGATAGCTCGGCGGCACGACAAAGACGCCATGCACACGCTTGAAGGCCAGCTTCGAGCGGCTGTCGTCGAGTACCTTGCGCGCGCCCTGGACATCAATGTCCATGACCACATCTACTCCGCCATCGAGCCGCGGGAGCACCTCGTCGAGCGCGGTGCCGTAATGGTGGTCGTGCACACGCGCCCACTCGAGAAAGCGCTCGTCCTCGATCATCTCCTCGAAGGTCGCCTCAGTCACAAAGTGATAGTCGCGACCGGTCTCCTCACCGCATCGAGGCCGCCGAGTGGTGTGGCTTACAGAAAACGCCAGGCGCTCGACCTGTTGGCCCTCGAGAAGTCGACGAATCAGCGTCGTCTTGCCGCTTCCAGAGGGGCCCGAAAGGATAAAGAGCTCGCCGTGGTCGGCGACCTTGTCTTTACTACTGGACATTCTGCACTTGCTCCCGCAACTGGTCGGCAACGAGCCTGGCATCGAGGACGGCCTGCGCCATCGAGAGGTCTCGGCACTTGGCTCCTATCGTGTTGAGCTCCCGCATGAGCTCCTGACACAGAAAGTCGAGTCGCTTGCCTACCGGCGGCGGGTTACTCATGATCTCGGCTCCATGCTCCAGATGCGCTCGCAACCGATCTAGCTCTTCGCGCACATCTCCGCGCTCGACCAAGAGGGCGACCTCCTGCAAGAGGCGCTGACGATCCGGCAGCGCTTCTACCACCAGGGCGTGCAGACGTTCCTCGAGAGCACCGAGCTGGTGCTCCGCGACCTCCTGCCTACGGCGCGTCAGCTCTTCGACAATCCCAGCGAGTTGGTCGAATCCCGCCTGCAGCTCTTTGGCTAACTTCGCCCCTTCGATCCCTCGAGCGTCCTGGAGCTCATCGAGGGCGATCGAGCTCACTTCAATGAGGAGCTTCTCGTCGGCACGAGACCACGAGGCCTCAGCCTCTCGGATCTCGAGAATGCCGGGAATTCGTAGCAGGTCGCCGGCGGACAGCGGCGCCAACTCTAAGCCCTCCGCCCGAAGCCCAGCGACCAGCTCGACGAGCGCTTGAGCACGACGCCGGTCGATGTCGACGCTGGCCTCGAGCTCGACAATTCTCTCGACATCGACACTGACCTCTACCCGCCCGCGTCGCAGACGACTCTTGACCAGATCTCTCAACGCCACCTCGTTTCGACGGTAGGGATCGCGGAGACGGACCACCAGATCGAGACCGCGATGGTTGACGGATCGAATCTCGACACCGATGCGGTAACGGTCGTTCTCCTCGACCGCGGAACCGAAACCGGTCATGCTGGTCAAGCCCTCACTCATGCGACCTCCTCCAGCAGCGCCGGTCTCCAATCAGCGAGCTCCCCTCGAGCAGCTGGTCGAAAAGTGCGCTCGGCAAGCCTGGCGCCTCAACCAGTACAGCCTTCAGTGAGCGCTCTTGCGCCACTCTGGCAAGGCCTCCGAGCATTGTGAAAGGGAGCGAGCGAACCTCGCGCTCTCCGTTCATGGAAACGGAGTGGGCGGTCCCGACGGGAAGGGGTACATAACCCACGCCGCCGCGATTCCACCTAACATCAACCCCAAAAAGAGCTGCGCGAACAGTTTGATCTGCTCCCCTCGATGACGTCGCCACAGCACGGAGAAGAAGGTGCTCAGCAAGAGAGCGTAGACCGTCATGAGGAAGAGATGACTCATCTTCTTGCCCGGGAGAGCGCGATCAGTCCTTCTCGCCCCGCCCGATGTCGAAGACGTCGAGAATCACGAGAATGTTCATCAAGCCGGAAGTGAGGATAAAAGCCTTTCCGTATTCGTAGCCCGCGGACTCGAGATTGCCGGCGTAGTCGAGAACATGAAGGAAGACAAAATACAGGGAGCCTGTAGCCGCACAGGCCAGCGCAGCGAGGGTCGCCAGCGGTTGACCGACGTCATGATAGAGCTCGCCCTCCAGCTGGCAACCGAGCAAGAAACAAGCTGCAACGATGGCGAAGAAGACGACTGCCCGAGCGCGACGGCCAAGCGCCCAGTGCCCGGCTCCCGGAATCGCCCAAGCCAGTACGAGGGCTAGCGCAAGCTTTCCGCCGGCGACCGAAGACGCAACCGAGACGCCATCCTGCGTAGAAGAATCCATCGACGCAAGAGGCCCCGACGCGATCAGGACCCGGAGGGGTTGTCTCTGTTGAGGAGCTCTCTGAGTTCCTTGCCGGGCTTGAAGTAGGGGATACTCTTCGAGGGAACGTCCACCTTAGCCCCGGTCTTGGGATTTCGGCCAGTTCGCGAGCCACGCTGCCGAATCCGGAAACTCCCGAAACCGCGTAGCTCGATCTTCTCGCCATCCTTCAGCGAACCGACAATACTGTCGAATACGGTGTTGACCATCACTTCGGCGTGCTTCTTGGTCAGCTGCGTGTTTCTCGCCACCTGATCGACCAACTCTGCTTTCGTCATCCCTCCACGCATGAGCACCTCACTCCTTCTCTTCCTGTGCCTCTCCCTCGTCCGCCGGCGGCGCGGACTCGCTACTGCCTTGAGCGCCGTCTTCCGCGGGCTCGCCTTCGGATCGGGCCGCTTCGGCCGAAGCCTCTTGCGCGGCAGCCTCTTCGGCTGGAGCCTCTTCGTCCGTGGCCGGTTCACTCGAGGCCGCGGCCTCCGTGGTCTCCGAGCCTGAAGCCTCCTCCTCGGTCGACTCGCTATCGGAAGCCTCGGCGGCCTCACTCTCGGCAGCAACCTCGACTGCGTTCTCAGCCCCAACTGCGTCTACAACCTCAGCCTCCGGCTCCGCTTCGGCTGAAGCAGTGGAGGTGTCCTCGAGGCTGCTGACGTCGGCCGCATCGTCGGTCGCAGCTTCGGTCGCAGCTTCGGTCGCGGCTTCGGCCGCCGCTTCGGCCGCCGCTTCCGGACCGGCCTCTTCGTTTTCGGCAGCCTCCGCATCGGTGGCTGCCTGCACGACCGCTGCAGCCAGGGTCGACAGCTTCTCCTGGAAAGTCTGCTCCAGAGCCTCAGACTCCTCGTTCTCGAGAGGTGTTACACCTCGCATCGTCAGACCGACCTTGTGATCGTCGTCGTCGACGCGCAGGATTCTCACCCGCACCCACTTCCCGACCACGTAGTGATCCTCCAAGCGTTGCCCAGGGATGTCGATCTCGCTGACGTGGGCCAGGCCCTCCAGCCCCTCGTGTACGTCTATGAACAGACCGAAGTCCGTGATGTTGACCACCCGTCCTTCGATCGTGTCTCCCACCATGTGAGAGTCCACGAAGTCTTGCCACTCATTCGGCAAGAACTCCTTGATCGAAAGTGAGACCCTCTGGTTGTCGACATCGATCGAAGTGATCCGGGCACGCACCGCGTCCCCCTTGTTCAGCACTTCGCTCGGGTGCTTGATCCGCCTGGTCCAGCTCATGTCCGAAACATGGATAAGACCGTCGATCTCGTCGGTGATCTCGACAAAGGCGCCGAACTCGGTCAGGTTGCGCACCGCACCCTCGATAAGAGTTCCTACCGGGAAGATGTTCGCAAGGTCCTCCCACGGGTTCGTCTCGGTCTGTCGCAGCGAGAGGCTGATGCGTCGATTGCTCATATCGAGCTCCGAGACGATCGCCTGCACTTCGTCTCCGACGGTCAGCATTTTGGACGGATTCACTACCTTCTTCGTCCACGACATCTCGCTGACGTGAATCAGGCCCTCGACCCCGTCCTCGAGCTCGATGAACGCACCGTAATCGACCAAGCTCACGGCTTTGCCGCGAACCAAAGAGCCGAGCGGGTACTTCTTGTCGACCAACGACCAAGGGTCCTCCCCACGCTGCTTGTAGCCCAGCGAAACTCGCTCAGTCTCGCGATCAAACTTGAGGATGACGATCTCGACCTCGTCGCCGACGCCAAAGTGCTCGGAGGGATGATTGACCCGGCCCCAGGAGATATCGGTGATGTGAAGCAGCCCGTCGATGCCTCCGAGGTCGATGAAGACGCCGTAGTCGGTGATGTTTTTCACCGTACCCATCATCACCGCACCTTCGCGTAGGTTCTCCAGAGTCTCGGCCTTCTGCTTCTCGTATTCCTTCTCCAAGACCGCTTTGCGGGAGAGCACGATGTTGTTGCGCCGTCGGTCCAGGCTGATCACCTTGAACTCGAGGTCTTCCCCCCGGAAGCTCTCGAGATTTTTCACCGGCTTGATGTCGACCAGAGAACCTGGGAGGAAAGCCCGTAGACCCACGTCGACGGTAAGACCTCCTTTGATGCGATCAATGACGCGGCCGGTGAGGATTGTGCCCTCTTTATAGGCATCCTCGACGCGGTTCCAAATCTTCATCCTCTCGGCCTTCTGCTTCGAAAGCAGGACATGGCCGTTTTGGTCCTCGGTCTGTTCGAGAAGGACTTCGACTTCTTCGCCTACGTCGACACCAATCTGACCGTCACGGTTCCGAAACTCATCGAGGGAGATCAACCCCTCCGACTTGTAGCCGATGTCGATGATGACTTCGTTGGGAGTAAAGCCAATCACCGTCCCCGAGACGATCTCACCCTCCGAAAGGTTGCGCATACTCTCATCGTAGAGAGCTACGAGCTCTTCGTAGCCGAGCTCCTGACGATCACCGCTAGCCTTCCCCTCGGGAGACCCCTCAGCGCCGCCTTTATCTTCAATAGGCTGCATTGAAACCCTTACCTCCTGGCTCTTTTTTTGGCTACCCGCTCGCCGAGTCGACGCAGCAACAGTGCAAGATCCCTGCGTAGAGGAAGCCCAGAACCCCGGAGTATAGGGGCGGCTTCTTCAGGGGTCAACCGACGGTGGGCTCAGCGCGGCCACCCGAGAGTCCGGCCAACGCACCCTCGAGCTCCTCCAAGACCCCCCCATCGGCCTCCTCGGTCAGGGCCTTGCTCAGAGCCGTCCGGGCTTCTTCGCCTCCGATCCGGCCGAGTGCCCAGGCCGCATGACCCCTCAGCACCGGCTCCTCCTCGAGGAAAAGGAGATCCGATAGCGCCGGTACGTACTCGCGGCGACGGCGATTCCCCATCACAACAGTAGCGTTGCGCTTCAAGCCTGCCAGTTTGGCACGCTTGATCGGGCTACGGCGGAAGATCTCGACATAGTCGTCGCGTGACAGCCGGAGAATATCGACCAGACCCAAGTGTCGTCTCCGCTCAGGAATAGCGAAACTCGCTTCCCTAGCCGGCGTTGGCTCAGCGTTCCACGGGCAGACCTCCTGGCAGACATCGCAGCCAAAGACCCATTCCTCGACCCACTTCCTTGCCGGCAGTGGAAAAGGCCCCCGATGTTCGATGTTCCAGTAACTAATGCAGCGGCGGCTATCGAGCTGGTACGGAGCCACGAAGGCATCGGTGGGGCAAGCCTCGAGACAGGCCGTGCAAGAGCCACACATATCCGCGAGCGGCACATCCGGAGCGAGCTCGAGGCTGGTGAAGATCTCTCCCAGAAGAAAGTAGGAACCGCCTTCCGGATGGAGGAGATTGGTGTTCTTACCCACCGCACCCAGTCCAGCTCGGGCGGCCAGCTCACGCTCGAGCACCGGCCCCGTATCGACGTAGCGACGCGTAATCGCATCGGGAAGGGCCTCCTGAATGCGCTCCTCGAGCAGAGCCAGACGACCTATCATCGTCTCGTGGTAGTCGTCGCCACGAGCGTAGCGAGCCACCCCCGGCCAAAGATCTCCACTTCCCTCCGCGTCCTCCATCGGCGCATATTGCAGAGCAACACACAGCACGCTCCGCGCACCGGGGAAGATCCGACTGCCGTCGAGCCGCTCCTCCATCTTGCGCTCCATGTACCGCATCCCTGCGTGTCGCCCCGCCGACAGCCACTCGCGCAAAGAATCTCCGTGGGCTGAAGGCGCGAGCTCGCCCACACCCGCACGATCGAAGCCGCACTCCAAGGCCCATCGTTTGAAGACCTCCGCGCTCACGAGCGGTGAGGAGTCGGTCGTCACCGCCCCGGCCCGCAGCGGTCCAGCACCAGCCAGGAGAACGCGTAGGGGTTCTTCCCATCGGCCTCGAAGTCGGTACGCTCCATCTGGCGCCAGTTTTCGGACGAAAAGTCCGGGAAGCGGGTATCTCCTTCGACATCCGCGTGGACTCGGGTCATATACATGCGATCGGCCAACTCGAGAGCGAGAAGGTAGATCTCTCCCCCACCAACGAAAAAGAGCTCGTCCTCCCCAGCCTCTTCAGCGATCTCGAGGGCTTCGGCAAAAGAACCTGCCCGCAATACACCTTCGGGCAGCTCCGCCTGGCCTCGAGTGAGCACGATGGTGGTACGCCCCGGCAGCACCCCCATCGAGTCGAAGTTCTTGCGCCCCGTGACCATGTGGTGCCCCAAGGTCAAGCTCTTGAAGTGACGCAGATCGGCCGAAAGGCGCCAAGGCATGTCGTTGTCGACGCCGATGATTCCGTTGGCTGCAACCGCGGCGATGATGGAAAGCCTCATACCGCAATCGGAGCCGAGATCGCCTCGTGCGGCTCGTAGCCCTCGAGATCGAGACTCTCGTAGCGAAAGTCGAAGAGCTCGTCCACCGACGGATCGAGCCTCAGCCTCGGAAGCGCTCGGGGAGCCCGCTCGAGCTGGGCTCTGGCCTGGTCGAGATGGTTGAGATAGAGGTGGGCGTCTCCGAAAGAGTGAACGAAGTCGCCAGCGCCAAGATCGCAGACCTGGGCAATCATATGCGTCAGTAGCGCGTAGGACGCAATATTGAAGGGTACGCCCAAAAAGATATCGGCGCTACGTTGATAGAGGTGACACGAGAGCTTTCCGTCCGCCACGTAGAACTGAAAAAGGGCGTGACAGGGAGCCAACGCCATCTTGGGAAGATCGCCGACGTTCCAGGCCGAGATCACGTGCCGTCGTGAGTAGGGGTCGCGCCGGATCGCCTCCACCAGTTCTGCCAGCTGATCCACGGTCCCACCATCGGCGGTCGGCCAAGCGCGCCACTGCCTTCCATAGAGAGGGCCCACCTCGCCGCTCTCGTCCGCCCAATCGTCCCATATCTTGACTCGGTTCTCGGTCAGATAGGCGATGTTGGTCTCACCCCGAAGAAACCACAGCAGCTCGTGAAAGATGCCGGGCACGTACAATTTCTTCGTTGTGAGCAAAGGAAACCCCTCGCTCAAATCAACCCGTAACTGATAGCCGAAAACACTGCGAGTACCAACGCCGGTACGGTCCGATCTCTCCACACCTGTCTCCAAGACGTGCTCAAGGAGATCGAGATAGCTCTGCATCGGCGGGGCCTAGTCTACTCCGTCACGAGGCGACCGGCTGGCCTCTTGGTCGATGACCACAGTCCACTACAATGCGCCCCAGAAGGAGACACTGATGCCAAAGATGCTAATCGAAAAAGTCGTTATCGTGACCGGCGCGGGTCGCGGTATCGGACGGGATATCGCGCTACTCGCTGCCGCACAGAACGCGCAGGTCGTGGTCAACGACCTCGGCGGTTCGGAGCGCGGAGACGGTTCGAACTCGGCACCGGCCGACGAGGTAGTCGAAGAGATCAAGCAGGCGGGCGGACAAGCCGTCGCCAACTTCGACAATGTCGCCGACCCTGCGGGCGCACAGCGGATCGTCGAAGCGGCTATGGACAGCTTCGGCCAGCTCGACGGCGTGGTCAACAATGCCGGAATCCTGCGCGACGTCATCTTCCACAAGATGACCGACGACGATTGGGACTCGGTGATGGCGGTGCACCTCAAAGGGAGCTTCAATGTGAGCCGCGCGGCGGCACCTCACTTCCGTAAGCAGATCGCCGGCGCCTTCGTCCACATGACCTCCACGTCAGGGCTCATCGGCAACTTCGGCCAGGCCAACTACGCTGCGGCAAAGCTGGGGATCGTCGGCCTGTCGAAATCGATCGCGCTCGACATGTCCCGTTTCGAAGTGCGCTCGAACTGCATAGCCCCCTTCGCGTGGAGCCGTCTCATCGGCACTATCCCCACCGCCAATCCAGAGGACGAAGCGCGAGTGGAGAAGATCAAGCGCATGACGCCTGCCAAGATCGCTCCCCTCGCCGTGTATCTTCTCTCGGACCAGGCCAACGAAGTCAGTGGACAAATCTTTGCGGTGCGTATGAATGAGATCTTCCTGATGAGCCAACCCCGACCGGTACGCTCTGTCCACCGCGCCGAGGGCTGGACGCCCGAGGCGATCGCCGAGCACGCCATACCCGCCATGCGCTCTCACTTCTATCCTCTCGAGCGTTCAGGAGACGTCTTCAGCTGGGACCCGGTCTAGGAAGGCACAGCGAGAAAGTCGAGGTTGAGCGAAGGTTTCTGAAGCTTTGAGCATCCCCTATACCAAGAGCCCTCCGCGGAAGACCGCTGGGCAAGTCGAATCAACGGAACTGGAGGTAGGGGATGAAGAACAGAACGTTTCGTACCGCGCTCGGTTGTCTGTCGGTCTGCGCTTTGCTGGCCTCGGCCGCAGCTCCCGCTCACGCCGGGCCCGGAGAGCGCCGGCTCGATCTCGAGCAGGGCCTCAAATCAGAATCGCTCACGCCGGTACCGCAGGCCGAAGAGGCGGGTGGTGAGAACAGCGAACCGAGCAAGGCCCTCCGAGTCGAGGAGTTTCGCCTCCATGAGGCCGCCGAGGCCTATTCGCGCTCAGAGGCGGGGGTGGTGTTGATGGCTGCGAGAAAGCGCATCCCGTTGGCTGCGAGCGCAGTTTCCGGGATGGAGTGAGCTGAGGGCTTCGCGACCGCGGGAAAGCTAGGCCTTCTTCAGGAAGGGCGGCATCATCCCGCCGGAACGGCGGTCCGGGTGCGTGGTCCCGGCGGCGTGTTTGCGGTCGGAAGAGATGCGTGAGTCGGTGTAGGGCTTTGCAGTGCGGGCTCTGCTCTGATAGAGCAGGCCGACCAGAGACGGCGAGAGCCCGGGAAAGCGAAGTAGAAAACGCCCCGGGCTCTGCCCCAAACCGCAGCATTAGCTGCGCTTGCAGTATGGCAGAGAGTCGGGGTCGTCGTCGAATGGGAGGCGACGATGCGACCGGACTACCGACTCTTCGACTGTGCTCGATGCCGTCGGCGTATCTCGCTGTGCTCGCACTGTGACCGTGGCCAGCGTTACTGCCGGGCTTGTGCTCTGGTGGCTCGTCGGGAATCGACTCGGGCGGCCGGCCATCGGTACCAGCGAAGCCTCCGAGGTCGGCATTGTCATGCCGCCCGTCAGGCCCGCTACCGTCGGCGCCAGCGCGAGCGGGCAGAGAAAGTGACGCATCAGGGTACCCCAGGCGGTACTTCGGGGAGGACACTGTGTCGGATCGAGACTCCGAGGCGCGAAGTGCGCTACGACCCGAGGAATCCGCGATGCATGCAGTGTGGAGAGGCCTGCCGAGAGTTTGTGCGAACGAGCTTTCGTCGTTGCCGACGGAGATAGGGGCGTGATCGACGCACAGCTGCGCGGGGAGATCCGTCGTCTGTTCCTGGTCGAGAAGTGGAAAGTCGGCACGATCGCTCGACAGCTACAGCTGCACCCCTCAACCGTGCGCCGGGCGCTGGAGAAGTCCGGCGTGCTACCCCAGCAGCGACGAGGGAGGATGATCGATCCTTACCTGCCGTTCATCGAGCAGGTGCTCGGGACCTACCCACGACTGCCGGCGAGCCGTCTCTACACCATGGTGGTGGAGCGCGGCTATCCAGGAGGCCCGGATCAGTTTCGCCACCTGGTGGCCTCGATGCGACCGAAGCCCCAGCGCGAGGCGTTTCTCTCGCTGCGCATGCTGCCAGGAGAGCAGGCGCAGGTCGACTGGGGCCACTTCGGTCGGCTCCGCGTCGGCCGGGCACATCGTCGGCTCTATGCCTTCGTCTTCGTGCTGTCGTTCTCGCGCACGGTCTTCGTGCACTTCACCCTCGACACTCGTCTCGAAACCTTCTTGCACGCTCACCAGCTGGCCTTCCACTACGTCGACGGCGTCGTCAGGACCGTTCTGTACGACAACCTGCGAACCGCGGTGATCGAGCGGCAGGGAACCGCGGTGCGCTTCCATCCCGTGCTGCTCGATTTCGCCAGCCACTACGGCTTCCTTCCCACCGTCGCCGCGGTGGCTCGGGGAAATGAGAAAGGCCGCGTCGAGCGCGCAATCCGCTTCCTGCGAAGCTCGTTCTTCGGCGCCCGAACGGTGAGCGATTTGGATCGTCTGAATCGGCAGGTCCTGGAATGGTGCCAGAGGTCGCAGCGCAGACCCTGGCCGCAGGACCGACAGCGAACCGTGAAAAGCGCCCTGGCCCAGGAACGACCTCGACTGCTTGAGCTTCCCGGAGACGACTTCGAAACCGACCTGCGACTGGAGATCAAGGTCAGAAAGACGCCGATCGTGCGCTTCGACCTCAACGACTACTCGGTGCCGCACAGTCATGTGCAGAGGACCGTCACGCTCCTCGCCAGCGAGCATCGGGTGCGGATCCTCGATGGCCAGGAGCTCCTCGCCGAGCACCCTCGCTCGTACTCCCGGGGCGAGCAGATCCTCGATCCTCAACACCTCGAGGAGCTCCTCGCTCACAAACGCAGGGCCCGACGACACCGGGGCTTCCATCGGCTGTTTTCCGCTGTGCCTCGATGCGAAGAGCTGATGCAGCAGCTCGCCGAGCGAGGCGAGAACCTCGGAACGCAGACCGCCGGCCTGCTCCGACTCCTGCGCCAGTACGGCCCCCAGCGACTCGACAAAGCCGTGCGCGAAGCGCTCCTGAACCACGCACCGCGATTCCAGTCCGTCCGGCTCCTACTCGAACGGCACCAGCGCGGCCTCGGTCAGCCCCCGGCTTTACCGGTGCCGCTCAGCCAGGAGCTCCAACAGCGAGATCTCTCCGTGAGACCGCACAACCTCGAGGACTACGACCAACTTGGAGGCAACGACGATGGCCCGACCCAGGAAGAGTCCAACGATCCCTGACGAACCACTACGAGAGCTCGCCCGATCCCTCGGCTTCTACGCCCTCGTCGACGACTGGGGCACCTACCGAGAACAGCCCTGGCTCGAACAGCTGCTGCGCAAAGAAGAGGCCGAGCGCAAACGGCGCAGCCTCGAACGGCGCATCCGCACCAGCCGCGTCGGGCTCTTCAAGAGCATCGCCGACTTCGACTTCTCCTGGCCCCAGCGCATCGACCGCGAGCAGATCCAGGATCTGCTCACCCTCCAATTCCTCGACGACATCACCAACGTCATCCTCCTCGGACCCAACGGTGTCGGCAAGACCATGATTGCCAAGAACCTCCTCTACCAGGCGCTGCAACGAGGGGCCACCGCCAGCTTCGTCACCGCCTCCGACATGCTCAACGATCTCGCCGTCCAGGAAACCCCCTCGGCGCTCCAGAGAAGGCTCTCCAAATACACCCGACCCTCGCTTTTGGCAATCGATGAGCTCGGCTATCTCTCCTACGACCACCGCCACGCGGATCTCCTCTTCGAGGTCGTCTCCAGGAGATACGGCAACAAGCCCATTCTTCTCACCACCAACAAGCCCTTCGCCGAATGGGCCGAGGTCTTTCCCAACGCCTCCTGCGTCGTCACTCTCGTCGATCGACTCACCCACCACGCCGAGATCGTCAAGATCGAGGCTAACTCCTATCGCCGCAAGGAGGCCAAGGAGGCTGCTGAAAAAAAGGCCAAGGACCGCGCCAAAAGGCGGAGCGCAGCACGACGACGCTCATGACCCGAAGCCACTATCGGCGCCAGCTCCTCCGCCTCTATCGACTCCTTCCCGACACCCCGCACCGCTTCCACCACGGCGACCGCGTCATCGTCGACCAGCTCTTCGACCAAGACCTGCCTCTCACCGTCCTCCAGGCCGCCCTCCTCCTCGGCTCCGCCCGACGCGCATGCCGAGATCCGCGCCTACCAAAGCTCCAGCCCATCCGATCCCTCGCCTACTTTCTCCCCATCCTCCGAGAACTCCCCACGACGCCACCCCCCGAAGGGGTACCTCGACTATCTGCGCCACACCCTGAGTCACGCCTCGCGGGGACAAAAAACCGACTCGCAGCCAACTAAGTGCGCTTTCTCGTAGCCGGTAACAGGTGGCAGCCGCCGCGGCCGCCGAGGCCACTCCAAGGCGCCACGGCTTCGGACGGTGGCTCAAGAAGCACTGGTACGTTCCTGTGCTGGTAGGCGCCGCCATCGGCTTTGCCGTCTCCGATGACAGCGACGATCCGAACGAGATAGACGACTAGACCAGCGTTTTCAAAGTTCGGGTTGCATAGCTCGAGCTCATTCTGTTCGCTGGCAAGGCGCGCCGACGCAGGCATATTGGGCAATATGTCGAGGAGGCGCAACGCCGGCAGCGGGCAGAAGGGGCCGAGATATGTACGCGAACTTTGGAAACGCTGGTCTAGATCGGCCAGTTGATCGACGGCATTCCCCGCTCCGGCTCTCCCGTACCGGAGCGGGGGCTTCTTTGCCTGCGACGAGCTCCCCAGGATGAGCGGAATTCCTTCTCCTGCCCAGGCGGTTGGACAGAGCATGAGCCGGGAACGGCTCAAACAGGAGGGCCTGAAATGACCGCAGTCAAAGTGAGTAAGCAGCCCACGTCCTCTCACCGCGCCCCGCTCAGTTACTCGACCGTTGCCACACTCATCATCGCCGCAGCAATAGCTGTTATCGCCTGCCGGCCCGCTCCCCCCCAGCAGCTCGAGAGCTCGAGCGGCAACGGACTCGACATAGAGAAGGTGAGACTTGAGGCTCAGCAAGCCCAAGCTGCAGCCGACCAGGAACGTGATCGCGAGGCCTTGGCACGGCAAGCTCTCGCGGAGCGCGAACAGCGGCTCGCCGAGGAAGAACGCGCCCTCCAGACCGAAAAGCAGCAGCTTCTCGAGCGCCAGGCAATCGCCAAACAAGAAGAGGAGCTCGCTGCGCGCGAGGCCACGGTTCGGGAGCGCGAGCTGCGTCTCGAACGTGAGCAACGGCAGGCGGCCGTCGAAGCCGAACGGATCAGGCTGGAGGAGGAGCGCAGGATCGAGCTCGAGGCCTCGGAGGCGGCTGATCTGGAGGCGGAGCGTCGAGAGCAGCTAGCCGGCGAGAGCGCTACCATGTTTTCATCTGAAGCGCAGGATCCTCCCGAGCCGATCAACGTCGAAGTGACTCTCGACGTCGGCAGCGTGCTCGAGGTCGAGGTTCAAGAAACGCTGTCGAGCGCCTACGCCCGCGTCGGAGATACCTTCTCCACCCGCGCGGCCAGAGACCTCTACAACGAAGATGGCGTCCTGGCTATCCCAGCCGGCACCGCCATCCTCGGACAGGTCACCGAAGCCAGGCCACTGCGGCGGGTGGGGGGTCAAGCGGCGCTCGGATTCGAGCTCACCCACGTAATCTTGGCCAATGGCGATCAAGTCGCGATCCGCGCGTCCTTCGTCGAGTTGGGCGACAACAACAAGAAGGACAAGAAAAAGATCGCGATCGCCGCCGCCGCGGGTGCCGTGCTCGGCGGCATCCTGGGACACGACGCAGGTGGCGCCGCGGTAGGCGCCGCGGCCGGTGCCGCAGTCGGGACCACAGTCGTCGCGACCTCAAAAAGCGAGGATGTCGAAATCTCCCAGGGGCAGATCCTTGCCATTCGCCTGGAAGAAGTGGTGACAGTGACCACTCAGACCGGCGGTTTGGCCCCGCGCTGAGGTGGCGTGCCCTCGGCCGGCCCTACGACATCAGGCCGATCAGTCTCGCCCAGATCGCCACGCCGCCCCAGATAGCCATCGAAAGCACCGCCACTGCCTTGGGCAAGATGCTTCCATGCCTGCCTTTCTCGGCAAGCGCGACCCGACGGCGAATCGTAAAGGTGAAGACCACTCCCGCGGCCATCAACTGCATCTTCCACCAGAAAAAGGGGCTGTAGTACTGCTTGAGGGCGAGCGACATCATCATCGGGATGCCGGTCGCGAGCAGAACGAGAAAGCCCCCGATCATCCATTTCTCTGCTTCGCGGGCCAGCTCCGCCAGGGGGCGGCTGGTCAGCCCGCGGCCGAGCATTCGAACGTCGACGATCAGAATGGCGCCGGTGAAGATAACTATAGCCACCAGATGGATGCACTGAACAATCGGCGACGCCCAGGTCCTCTCCAAAAAGAAACTGCTGATCCCGAGGTCCTGCATCCACTCGAAGAACGGTAGCAACATTACGCTCGCTCCCCTATCCGCCCAGATTAAGGTCTTTCCACCATTGTGGAACGAGCCCGCTGTAAGCCATTAGCCGCCCGGTCACCACGACTCCAGCCCACAACACCAGGGAGAAGACTCCAGCCAGCTGCGCGCCGAGGGGCGGTTTAGCGGAAGTGTCCCAGGAGGCAACCGAGCGTTCAGTCGTGTAATGGAAGACCATCATATTGATTCCGGCAAGAACGATCATGCTGCTCTTGAGCCAGAAGTAAAAATTCGTGTAATAGACCATCGGCTTGCTGTACAGCAGCAGGCCGCCGGTGATTAAGCTGATCGCGAAGCCGGTGAGCGCCCAGGGAAAGAGACCCTTCGGAATGTCAGAGACCGAAACGCGCTTCAGCGCCAGACCTACCAGTCGCAGATCCCAATAGGCGATCAGACCCGCAAACAGGCACATGCTGACCACATGAGCGGTCAGCAGCATGGGATAGGCATTGAGCGACTCCCGCAGCGCTATGCTCGAGGGAAGGGTATCCGCCCACTCGAACAACGGCCGCAGACTCAAACCTTCATGCTCCAGGGAGTGATCAAGAACAGGCCCTAGCCTTACTGCGTGCAGCGATCCTGGTATCGCCGATACTTGGTGTGGCAGTCCTCGCACGCCCCAGCCACCTGATTCGTCAAATCGCTGACGGTGTCCCGATCCTTCTTGCGCGCCGCTGCCAACACTTCCTTACCGGTGTCGGTGAGCTGTCGCGCCCACTGCTGGTAGTCCTCCTGAGCGGTCGGCACTGGTTTGCCGTTCTCACACAGACGTCCCTCGAGCATGATCAACGACTCCACCTCGGCGAGAACGATCGCCGCCTGCTCGACCAATTGCCATCCCTTGTAGATGCCAGAAAAGGTCGAGGAGACGGAGTCACCTTCCTTCTTCTCTCCGATAGCTTCGGGGTCGTTGACTTGAACGTCGAAAAGGATATTGGAGTTCGGGAACAGAATTGCCCGCATGAACTCTGCCAGATTACCGACCGGCTGGGCGGTGCCGACGGCCGGCTCCTGTGCGCTGACTGAGGCGCTGGCGATCAGCAGCAGCAAGACGACGAACGTTTTCAGGCTACGCATACTTTACCTCCGCGGAAAACGGGCACAGCACTCTGCATCCGAAGGCACCACTACGGGAAAGAAAGTCTCCGGGAAGGGGCTGAACCTCCTCCTGTGGGAAGGTTTCTTCTACCTCTCTGTCTTATCGCGACCGTCTCGCGGCGCGCCTGTACCCGAAGAGCCCATGAAGAGCTTCCTTCCGTCCGGGAAAGTCACATCGCGCCCGTTGGCGCGGTTCGAGCGGTCCTTGCTCTGATAACCGTCAACGACAATCACCGTTCCCGGTAGGAGAGAGTTTCTGTCGATGCCCCGTCGCAGCAAGGTGTTGGGAGTGCCCCCTTCGACCATCCATGACTCGACGGTTCCATCTTCATTGGTCACGTCGAGATGAATCCAAGCGTGAGGGTTGACCCACTCCACCTTGGTGACAGGGCCCTTGAGAATCAGAGGCCGATTGGGGTCGAACTCGGCACCGAAGGCGTGATGCGCCACGACCGGTACAGCGGCGGCAAGCAGGAAGCCAAATGCGACCAGGATGACGGCTCTTTTTGTGTTTCTTTGCATTGAATTGTCCCTCTTGTCGTTGTGCCAGGACTTAACGTCCGATTTGCACCTAATCACGGCATCCAATTTCCAATAGCCTAACATCTAAACGGCGGTATCCCTATGTGAGTACAGGTTACTCGACCTTGCAGCGAGGGAGTGGATTCCTTCGCCATTCGCCGTACATCAGCTCTTCAACGAACTCCACACACTTGAAATCCAAAAGTTGTGCATTCTTCTCCATACGCCGATAGAGAGGCATGCTGATCTTCCACGGCCTTGTATAGACCATCGGGTCTGTGAGGGTCGCTTCATACTGAAGATGATTGGGGCCCATCAAGGTATAGCGCTCTTCTACAACCAGCTTGTCACTGTGATGGTTACCCGAGCGGTCGAACCAGGTCGAGTCGTACTGGGAAGTGACCTCTACAACTAGAGTGTCTCCCTCCCAACGCCCGTGGGATTGCCCCATCCACGAATCGACCGGTGCCGGCCCCGGGTCCTTCATGTAAATGTCGCGAACCGCACCGGCGTAGGTGTAAGCGATGAAGGTGGAGTTCTCGCTCTGAAAGAGCTGGAAGGGATAAGGCATATAGGTCGCACGCGGAACGCCAGGCAGGAAGCACTTGATCTCAGGATCTCGATCCAGGTAGTTCTCCTGGTTCTCCATCTTCAGCTTCAGCGCCTCCGGCGTGTACGGGATCTTGCCCCCCTCTACCACTCCGAGGCCACCCGGAACCGATCCGACCGCGCCCAATGAGAGTATTTCCGCTGCAGGAATCGGTACCACCGGCCCCTCTCTGAGCGCCAACGCTGGGCGCGCCATATGGATCTCGAGGTCATAGTTCGCCTCGTTCAGTGCCTGCCAAATCCCGTTGAGATCGGGGTGTCCATTAGCCAGGCGCGGGGGCTCGAAATCCGAACCCTGTGCGTACATCGGAACTGCCGCGAATGCGAGGGCGGCAAGCGCCGCCGTCAGGAATACCCTCATCGTGCCTCCAGATCTACTCTCTTCAAGATTGAATATCAGCAACTCGGACAAGGCCCGCGAGCATCTGAAGAGCAGTGCCTCGCGCGGGGCGACCCTAGAGAGCCCCCTTTTCGGCCCAATCAAAAACAATACCCCATACTACCTACAAGACGTTGCTACGGCTAGCCTTTGTTTCAAAGCTACCTCCGCCGCCCGCTCCGGCGCTCGAGCTCCTCGCCGGCGCTATCTCGTTATCACTCGACTTCGATCAAGTTGCCTCGCGCATCCCTCAGCCTGCGCTGACCGCTGACGCGATCCCGAGACTCCTGCGCTGACAGGTAGAACCCCGCCGTCGTGATCCTGACCGTTAGCTCTTCCTCGCCCAAGTTCTCCCAGTACCACCCATGGATCCCGGAAAAGGGCGCGGTATAAGTGCCGTGTCCCTCGCTACTCTCCTGGCTGTCGAAGCTCTCCGCATAGCCCGGAGGCGCGCCATCGGGCTGACTGTGAAAGTTGTAGCTGACCGGGCTGGTGGCCTGCCACGAAAACAGCATGCTTCCGCCCTCGTCGAAGCGATAGATGTACTCAGCCCACTCCTCCGGCAGTAACTCGATCTCGATCGAATCGAGCTTGTACTCCTCGACCTCGCGAGCGATCGGGTTCTCCTGCGCCAACGCGAGCAGACCCAAGAGCTTGCCGGTCCCGAGCGGGTCGAAACCGCGCTCCGCCGGCAGCACGACCGCGAAGAGACCTACCACCGCAACCAAGAGCGCGCCGAGGGTCGCTATCACGATCTTGGTGCGCGACGCGGTCTGCTTGGTTGCGTCGATGGTCTCTTCATCTGTCATGCATACACCACATAGCCGAAGATCTGATAGCAGGCCAGGATAAAGCCTCCGGCCATCAACGCCGTATTGGTCGCAAAGGAGTACCTCAGAAAGCTGGGCCGCGTGCGCCAGTAGTTCAGTACTGCGAGCACGGCCGTCAGCGCCAAGATCTGGCCAAGCTCGACGCCAACATTGAAGCTCAAGATATTCGCGACCAACCCGTTCCTAGACAGCGTGAACTCTTGCAGCTTGGTGGCCAGGCCAAAGCCATGGAAGAAACCGAAGATCAGCACCGCCACTCTGGCATTGGGACGAATGCTGAAGACGCGCTCGAAACCTCCAACATTCTCGAAGCCCTTGTAGGCGACCGAGAGCCCGATGATCGCATCGACGATGTGGGCGTCGGCTCGAACCCCGCCGAGCACTCCGACGAGGAGTGTCACGCTGTGTCCGAGCGCGAAGAGGCTGACGTATTGGACGACATCCTTCAGCCGGTAGAGAAAAAAGATCACGCCGACCAGGAAGAGTAGATGGTCGTAACCCGTCACCATGTGCTTGGCGCCGAGATACAAGAACGGGCCGAGCGCGAGTCCATCGACGCCCTCCACGAAACCGGCGTTGCTCCCCTCCATCGGATGCGCCTCGACAGCGGGTCCGGGGAGGAGCATCACGAGGCAGGCGAAGGTGATGAAGATGATCAATCGTCGCATCACATAGCCTCGGGCGGCAATCATCTTACTCGACACAATGCGGCCGTCGTCCCTTGACCTTTGCTATGGTTCTCGTCGACCTCGCTAAAACACGGAATCTCGCTTCAGGACCCAGCAGGAGGGGTGAAATGCGCTCGATTGTTTTCACTGCAGTGGTGATCGGACTGGTAGTGGGTGGCTGCGGCACCGCTAACGAAGAGAGCTCTGGAGACGAAGAGCTCGGCGCTCAGGTCTCGATCGTCGGCGCGGAACGCCTGGTGGCGGCGGATCAAGAGCCGCACAACTGGCTCACACACGGGCGCACCTACGACGAGCAGCGCTTCTCACCCCTGGACCAAATCAACGAAGGCAACGTCGGACAGCTCGGCCTGGCGTGGAGCTACGATACCGGCCAGCATCGCGGGCACGAAGCAACCCCGATTGTGGTCGACGGAGTGATCTACCTCACTGCCGCCTGGAGCATCGTCCACGCCATCGACGCCCGCAGCGGTGAGGCGATCTGGACCTACGATCCCAAAGTGCCGGGAGGCTACGCTCGCTGGGCTTGCTGCGATGTGGTCAACCGTGGAGTCGCAGTCTGGGAAGACAAGGTCTACGTCGGCGCTCTGGACGGACGCCTCATCGCCCTGAATGCCGCCAGCGGCGAGGAGATCTGGTCAGTACAGACCACCGATCCACAGCGGCACTACACCATCACCGGAGCGCCGCGAGTGGCCAAGGGCAAGGTGGTCATCGGCAATGGCGGAGCCGAATACGGCGTCAGAGGCTACATCACCGCCTACGACGCCGACAGCGGTGAGGAGGCGTGGCGATTCTGGACCGTCCCTGGAGACCCGTCGCTACCCTTCGAGCACGAGGAGCTCGAGGCGGCGGCGGCGACCTGGACCGGAGAGTGGTGGAAGGTCGGCGGCGGCGGCACCGCTTGGGATTCGATGGCCTACGACCCGGAGCTCGAGCTCATGTACGTCGGAACCGGCAACGGCTCGCCGTGGACCCGCGTTCACCGCAGCCCCGACGGCGGCGACAATCTCTACCTGTCGTCGATCCTGGCGCTCGACATCGACAGCGGCAAGCTGGCCTGGCACTACCAGACCACGCCTGGCGACAACTGGGACTTCACCGCCGTACAGCCGATCACGCTGGCGGAGCTCGAGATCGACGGCACTCGTCGTAAAGTTCTCATGCAGGCGCCGAAGAACGGCTTCTTCTACATCCTCGATCGCGCCACCGGCGAGCTGCTCTCAGCCGAAAAATATGTTGAAACGACCTGGGCCTCGCACGTCGACATGGAGACCGGCCGTCCCGTCGAGACTGCCGGTGGCGACTACCTAGACAAGCCCAAGGTGGTCTTACCCGGCCCCTTCGGAGGACACAATTGGCATCCCCAGTCCTACAGCCCCGAGACCGGCCTGATGTATCTCCCGGCCCGCGAAGCCTCGTTCATCTACCCACTGAACAGAGAGTTCGAGTACAACGAGCCCGGCTGGAACCTCGGCCTCGACATGAGGGGGCTCCCCCGCCACCTGGTCGAAATGGAGCAGCCCGTCCCGACGGGTCATCTTCGCGCCTGGGACCCCGTCGCCAGCAAGGTGGTGTGGGATGTCGAAGTACCCGGCTCGGTCAACGGCGGAGCCCTCTCGACAGCCGGCAACCTCGTCTTCCACGGTACCTCGGAAGGAGAGTTCGCTGCCTTTGCCGCCGACTCGGGCAAGGAGCTTTGGGAGGTTCGACTCAACATCGGAGTAATCGCAGCGCCAGTCACCTACACAGTCGACGGCGAGCAGTACGTCGCGATTCTCGCCGGCTGGGGCGGCGGCGCCATCATCGGATTCGACGTCGCCATCACGGCGGCCTATTCCTTCGAGAACGTCGGCAGGCTCTTCGTCTTCAAGCTCGGCGGCACGACGCCGATCCCCCTGGTCAAGGAGCGCAATCTCGAGATCCCCGAGCAGCCGCCGCTGACAGCCTCGGCGGCGACGATCGAGAACGGCCAGGGCCTCTTCCACGAATACTGCGCCTTCTGTCACGGACTTCTCGCCCACAGCACCGGGGTCATCGCCGATTTGAGGATGATGGATGAAGGGGCGCACGCCACCTTCGACGCCGTGGTGCTCGATGGACTGATGGAGTCGGAGGGGATGGCGAGCTTTGCCGACGTGCTCGACAAAGATCAAGCGGACGCCGTCCATGCCTACATCGTCTCGCGCGCGCGGGAGGACCGCGAGCTCCAGGCCACCACCGATGCAGGTGGCCTGTGAGGGTTCTTCCCTTCCTTCGACGAGGCCGCTGAAACGAGACCCGAGTCATGTCCGATCTTCGCTACGAGGTCCACGATCGACCGCCGCATCTGCTCTCGGCCGCTCTAGGCTTTCAGGTCGTCGTTCTCATCCTCGCCGGCATCGTCCTGGTCCCGGTGATCGTCCTCAAAGCGGCCGGAAGCGCCCCCCCCATCATCACCTGGGCCGTCTTCGCGGCGCTCTTGGTCAGCGGCCTGATCACGATCGTGCAGGCGAGGCCGATCGGACCTGTCGGCGCCGGCTACGTCCTCTTCATGGGCACCAGCGGCGCCTTCATCGCGGTTTCGACGGCGGCGGTGAAAGCCGGCGGCCTCGCTCTTCTTGCGACCCTGGTCGCTCTCTCGTCGCTCATCCAGTTCGCCTTCTCGGCACGCCTCGCACTCTTCCGCAAGGTCATTACGCCAACGGTCGGCGGCACGGTCATCATGTTGATCGCCGTCGACGTGTTTCCTATCTGCTTTGGCATGCTGACGACCGTCCCCGAGCATGTCGATCCGGCGTCCAACGCCGGTCCGCTCACCGCAGCAGCTACCTTTGCCGTCATTCTCTTCGTTTCTCTCTTAGGCACCGGAAAGGCCAGGCTCTGGGCACCTCTCATCGGCGTCATCGTCGGTTGCAGCGTCGGCTATGGAGTAGGCCTGTTCAACCTCGAGGCGGTGCGTAGCGCCCCTTGGATCGGCATCCCGTCCGCAGGGTGGCCGGGCCTCGATCTCTCTTTCGACGCGCGACTCTGGAGCCTGCTTCCCGCCTTTCTCATCGTCACCATCGTCGGCGCAATCGAGACCTATGGCGACGGCATCGCCATCCAGAGGGTCTCGAAGGGTCGTCGCGAGCCGGTGGACTTCAAGGCTGTGCAGGGCGCCGTCAACGCTGACGGGGTCGGCAATCTACTCTCCGGGCTGGCCGGAACTCTTCCAAACACCACCTACTCCACCAGCATCTCGGTCGTCGAGCTCACCGGTGTCGCCGCGCGGCGTGTTGGCATTTACGCCGGAGCGCTGATGGTGGCTTTCGCCTTCCTGCCCAAGGTCTCGGCCCTGCTCCAGTCGATTCCCGACGCAGCCGCGGGGGCCTACATCATGATCCTCCTGGCCCTTCTCTTCGCCCAGGGTCTACGTCTGGTATCGGACGGCGGTCTCTCCTACGAGAACGGCCTCGTGGTCTGCCTTTCGTTCTGGATTGGGACCGGGTTCCAGGGCGGGCTGATCTTTCCCACCCAGATGCCCGAGTGGGCGCACACCCTCCTCGACAACGGCATGACCTCTGGCGGAGTCACCGCCATCCTTCTCACCCTGCTCTTGTCGATCAAGCATCGTTCCCACGACCGCCTCAAGCTCGAAGCGGCCCCTGCGGCAGTACCGGCGTTACACGATTTCCTCAAATCGATCGCCAGCCGAGCCGGCTGGGATCAGACCGCGGTCGACCGACTCCAGCTCGCCGGTGAGGAAGCTCTACTCTTTCTCATCACCAAAGAGGAGGAAGCGGAGCGAGCCGGCGAGGCAGCAATCGGAGTTTCGGCTCGCGAGTCGGAAGGGGTTATCGAGCTCGAGTTCGCCAGTGGCCCGGGCGCCGCCAATATCGAGATTCTGGTCCGCGACCTCGATGATGCGGATCGCGCCCCCTCCGATGACGCAGGACTCCGTATCCTCCGCCATCTGGCTAAAGAACTGCGTCACGAGCAGTTCCACGACCGCAACTATCTGATGGTCAGAGTGGAGAGCAAGCCGCTGGCCTAGCCCCAGAAAACGCGCCTTCGGCCCGTTTTCCGGCCCATCCCCGCCTGAGAACTACTCGCCTGTCCGAATTCTCGGACACGTGTTATCGGCGGTCATAAAGTGCGGGATTCCGGCTGTGTAGTGGCGCTTTTGGTTTCATCCTCCTCGAGAAGGGACCGGTGCCGAAGGAGGATGTAGCGGACGTATTGAGGGTCGAGCTCGTCGTTGGTCAGGGCTCGATGTACGGAGCGGTAGTAGGCAAGTGAGTGAATCTGCGGCAGCGGATCGGTGCTGAGGCGCCGTCGCAAGGTGGCGAGTCGAATGGCATGGGCAAGCTCTTCGAGGGGGACGTTGGCTTGATAGAGCTTGTCGGCGATGGCCCAGTCTCGGCGCCGAGGTCTAGACGGGGTTTTAGGAGCGTCGAGGTAGAGGCGGATGAGCTCGGCGCGATACTCCTGTCGGATCACGAGGTCTTCGCACTGCGCCGTCGAGGGCGAGTGCCGCTTCGGCGGGCCGAAGCGCGCTTCTTGGCGTGCTCCTTGGACTCCTTGAGCCGATAGGAATCGCCCTCGATGTTGACGAGCTCGCAGCGATGGACGAGGCGATCGACGATGGTGACGACGGTAGTAGCGTTGGGGAAGACCTCTCCCCATTCTCCAAAGGACTTGTTTGTGGTGATGAGAAGGGACTTATTTTCGTACCTGCGGGAAACGACCTCGAAAAGTAGATCGGCGTGGCGCGTGTCGTAGGACAGATATCCGAGCTCGTCAATGCAGAGCAGGGATGGGCGCGCAAAGAGCGCGAGCTTGCGCTGAAGGCTGGTCGAGGAGTCTTGTTCGGCGAGGGTGTTGAGCAGCTCCGAGGCGGTGAGGAATCGGGCGGTGGCTCCACGTAGTACGGCTTGATGGGCGAGATTCTTGGCAATGAGCGTCTTGCCGATGCCGTTTGGCCCTATCAAGACAGCGTTGTGCCCTCGGGCGAGCCACTCGAGCCGAAAGAGATCTTCGATCTGCTCGCGGTCGATCTTCTTGGGCCAATTCCAGTCGAAGTCGGCCAGCGGCTTGAAGGTGCCGAGCCGGGCCCGACCCAGGCGTCGCTCCAGTCCGCGACGGGCTCGCTCCTGCTCTTCCCAGTCGAGCAGGTCGGGGAGCCAGGGTTGGTTGGCGACCTCATCCCAGTGGGCTAGGAGGCCATGGAGTTTCAGGGCTGTGGCACGCTCTTGGTCGGTGTTGTTCATTCGTCGTCCTCCTCGTCGTTGGGGTTGTCGTAGTCGGCCAGTGCATGGGGAGTGACCGTGAGCTCCCGGATCCTGGGATCGTCGGGGAGCTGGACAGGCAGCGCGGGTAGGAGTCCCCGCTCGTGGCGCCGACGATCGAGGATGAGTCGCACCGCTTCGGGATGCGGGGATCCTTTTTCGAGGGCCTCGTCGATCGCCACTGCAAGCTCCCTGGGTCCACTCTCGGCAAGGAGCTCGAGGAGTCTGGCGACGGCACTCGAGAGTCGTCTCTGCCGTCGGGCCAGCTCCCGCAGGAGCTCTTCGGCCTGGGGCACCGTACGCAGCAGGTAGTCCTGGCCGCGCTGTGTACGTGCCTCGCGTTTCTGTCGTTCCAGCTCTTCTAGGTGACGGGGGTCTTCGATGATCTGGCCCTTGTCCCAGGACCTTGTGTGCTCGGCGATGAGCTGCTCGCGATCGAAGATGCGCACACGCTCCGGGTCTGCGGCGATCTGTAGCGAGCGGGCGATGCGATCATGCGGGATCGAGTAGCGATTCGCATCGAAGCTCAGGTAAGGAGTGCGCCGCGTGATCCGCTCGACCCATTCGTGGCAGGGGAAAGGCTGCGCCGGAAGGCTCACGAGATGAGAGCGCTCCTCGAGATAGGCCTGCTCGACGGTGCGACGCCGGTCCTGGGGCCACGGGCGCTTCATCGCTCGGTCGCGACACCACTCCAGAGCGTCCCGGTTCAGCGCTTCTCTGTCCCAGGTGCGACGCAGCGGAAAGAAGGAAGTTCTGACAAAACGAATGGCTCGTTCGACGCGACCTTTTTCATTTCCTCGTCTGGGAGCAACGGGCCTTGGATCAAAGCCGTAGAAGTCGGCGAGCTCGAGAAGCCGTGGATGAAAGCGAATGGCGCTGCGGCGCCGCTCGAGCACAGCGCTGCGCAGATTGTCGTAGAGGTGGATCTTGGCCAGACCCTCAAAGAAGGAGAAGGCGAGGACATGCCCGGTCAGGAAGCTCGGCAGACGAGCGTCGTAGAAGAAGTGCAGAAAGAGAGCTCGCGAGTAGCTCAGCACCATGACGAAGGCGTAGAGACGGCGCTCTCCGCCATCGACCTTTCGGGTGCCGAAGTGAGCCCAGTCCACCTGGGCCTGTTCGCCGGCAAGCGTACGGAGCACAAAGAAAGCCTCAGGCGCCTTGCGGGGGCGCAGGCCGAGCTCGGCAATGCAGTGGCGGAAGTGATCCTCCCCACCGGGATAGTCACGCTTCTTGACCATCTCGTAGAGCACGCTCGCCGGCAGCTCCGGGTAGCGCTCAAAGACTTCCTGGATGAAGGGGACGAAGCGATCGACCATGGACGCTCGTCGCGGCGATCGAGGCCGGCTCAGCCCTTCGCGTCGAAGGACTCGAGTGACCGTCGAGTGATGGATTCCCAGATGGCGGGCGATCGTGTTGCGCCGCCAGCCCTCCGACTCATAGAGACGGCGGATCTCGGCGGCGAGCTCGGGAGAGATCATCCCGCGCCCGCCTGCGCACCGGGCGTACTCGGCGCGATCGCAAGAAGTCGTGGCGGACAATCGGCTCGCAAGGATGGCGGCACAGCCTGCAGAGAAGCTCCTCGTTCCGACCTCCAACGGACAAGCCTTGCAAAAACAACGGAAGCGGCGCGGTGGGCCATGACGCCACCGTCGCAGGGCAGCCCCCGGTGCGGCAACTGTGATGCGTCACTTTCTTTGAGCCTTGCTGCTTGCGATCTCGATAGGCCTGCTGACGACGAGCATGCAAGCGGCGCCCTCGCGGCGTCTGCTGATAGCGACGCCCGGCCCCGCGAAGGCTGTGGCGCCGAGCCTCATCCCGGCACTCCGGCGTGCAATAACGATGGCCGCGATCGCACCAAGAGCAAATGTAGACAGCTTGCCGGCAACGATCGCAAACGAAACGGCGACAATCGGGACGGCGGCGCACGGCCCAGGCCTCCTTCGGCCTGGACTTCGCCACCCGCAGGCGGAATACTCCCTCTTCTGGGGCGTCATACCCCAGGCCTTCCGGCGGTGGGCGGTCACCTTGCTTGGAGTCGCCCCCGCCGGTCTCCCCATACTCCCACCTGCCACGCTGCTCGCGCGCTCGCGCGCGACGATGATGCTGAAGAGACTCTCAGCAGGAAACGCGGTCAGAAAGCCGGGATCGCGCGCTTCTTAAGCGCCGTTGACAACACGCTCCTAGCCTCCAGAAATGATTACTATCATTTCCTCCGGCTAGTTGCAGTTTGGCGCCGAGGACGGCGCACTCAGGCGTTGATTCCTATTCGCTTCGGAAACGCCGGGGCCGATTCTTCACCGACATCGTGACGAATAGCCCTGCACTCTTGTCCTCTCTTGTCCGGATTCGGTCATTCATGATGCTCCTACTGCGGTGCCGCAGCACCTCGCTACGGACCTCATGAATACTCCAGGCTAAGCGGAATCCCCGGGCCCCCATCCTCGCCGTCTAGCGAGACCCCCTTAGCGAGGTGCTCATGGGAGCCCGGGAACCCACAGCCCGGGCTTGACTCCTGATCTTGACTAGTCGATCCCGAACTCCGTCTCCGAGATGGTTTGGTTGCCGCTCTCCTCGATCGCCAAGACCTCCCACTTACACTCATCCGCCCCATCCAGGACCTCGGGTGCGACGGTCAGAGTCGTCACCATCGGCCCGACGTCAGCCTCGAGCTTTCGTAGGGCCGGCTCTTCGCACTCGACGACGACGTGATAGCTAACGATCTCGCTACCAGGCGGATCGGCCACCGGCGCCCACTCGAAGACGGCGTCCTCGGGGTCGACGTCCTCACCGTCCTTGGGAAAGACCTGAAGCGGTGCCGCAGGGAGCGCGTGCGTCAGCATTGCCTTGCCTTTGAGGCTGTGCCCGTCGGTGGTCATACCCTTGAAAACGTAAGTGCCCTCTGGAAACAAGGCGAGGAGATCGGCCAGCGGTTGCTCGTCGAAACTCGGCTCGGCGCTCTCGAAGAAAAGCTCGGTGATCCCTTGTATGCCGACGCTGCCCTTCCCTTTGAAGTTGAGGATGGTGTTTCCATCCGGGTCCTTGACTTTCATCTTGTCCCAGCCTTCGCCGTCCAAGAAAATCTGAATGCCTGCATCTCCGTCCGTGTCGTTGATTTCAAACCATATCCCCACCTCGCTGAGTGGCCTCGCCTGCACCTGCGGCGCGCCCAACCCCAACAACAGTGCGACGATGGCCATCGTTGGTAACCAAACTGTTCTACCCGTCATATCTCTTCCTCCTAGAAGTGCGAGAGAGTTAATGCCTCGAGAAGCGTTCCCGCACGCCGCTCCTCTCTCAATGAAGATGCACGCACGGCGGAATCCCCTCGATCTCTTTCGAGTTTCTTCAAAGACCAAAAAATCGGCGGACTCCACGGGACTCCCTCGACTCGCCGGAAGAGATGCTGAGCGAGTTGTACTGAGAGAGCCCCGGGAGCCCAACCCAGGAGCTCCGTCTCAGACCGGGCATGGTTTTGCCATCCTCCTCAGTCCGAGAGGTAATGGCCTCCTGGAGCGTTCTCCCACGCCGCTCCTAAATCAATAGGATACGCAGAAGGCGGGACCCCCTCGACATTCTTCCGAGCCCAGGATCTCAGAGCGGAGGCCGGTGCACCGGACTCGGCTCACCGAGAGCTCTCTTCTAGGCTTTGCCGAAGAAGGCATCGGCCACGAAGAACTTCACCCGTTCGCGCTCCTCATCGCCAAGCTCCTCGAAACGAAGAGCCATCCCAGCATTGGCCTCGGTCCAAACTACGGAGGCCTTACAGCGAATCGGGCTCTCTCCTGTCTCGCCTGGCAGAGCGAAGGTCAGAGTCACCGACTCGCCTGCCGGGAGAGGGGTGAGAGTCCCGGCGTACACGCCCGTTTCACTAATGTCTTCGATCCGAGCTTCGAAGGTCGCTCCGCGCGCTTCGATCGCAGCCTCGATCGGACTGGATACTCGGACGGCTCGCCTCTCTACCTCAAAAGACATGGCTTCGCACCCCTTCTGCCCCCGGCCTCCGCCGACCGATCAATTTCAGTCACCGCGACGGCAATAGATGTCTCCAATAGCTTACATTCGTGACGCATGAATCAAGTCTTTCTCAAAGCGAATTCGTGCCGGGCGTTCAGGGTGCCCCAGATCGCCGCAGCGCGAAGGATCTCGGCGACGTAGGCGTACTGAGGGGTACGTTGGCGGTGAGTGGGGTGCAGCTGAATGGCCGGAGGTTCGGGATGCGCCGTCCTCGGCGCCATGTTCCGCATCCGGAGGAAGTGATACCGATCACTTCCGTAGGATGCGACGAGCACGCGGTGAGGTGGGGTGCCCTGGACGGCCGGCCTTAGCGGCCAACGCCCATCGCCCGGTGCAGTACAAAGCCGATCGAGCCGACCGCCGCCACCAGAGACGCGACCAGCCAGAAGCGCCATCCCTCGCTCCAAGCTATCCAAGCGAAATAGGCGAAGCCAAATCCTACGCATACGGCCATCGGGATGGCTTGGTTCGCCTTCATTCTTGAGCTCCACTCCCGGTCTTGTTTCCGTGCCTGGCAAGCCGAGGCGCCGCGCCCGCCAATGATAGCCTCCTCGGCGGTAGGCACGACATGACCTCGACCACTGTCCACAACGAGACCGGTCACGAGATTCCCGGTTTCCGCCCGGTTCCCCGTACTGGCGTGATCTATGTCATGCATCGCGCACAAGAGCTCGGCTTCGCTTCCCATCGAGAGGAGTGGTCCAACCTTGGGCAAGGAGCCCCGGAGTGCGGTTTGATTCCGGGCGCACCTGCACGCAGAGAGCAGGTCCTGATCCCGCCGTCTCATCACGAGTACGCCCCCATCGGTGGCATCCGCGTTCTTCGAGAGAAAGTCGCCGACCTCTACAACCGCGCTTATCGAAAAGGTCGCTCTTCGCTCTACACCGCCGATAACGTCAGCATCGCACCCGGCGGCCGCGCCGCGATGACTCGACTCGTGGCGGCGATGGGCGAGGTGAACATGGGGCACTTCATCCCCGACTACACCGCCTACGAAGAGCTTCTCAGCACCTTCAAAGGCTTCGTCCCGATCCCCATCCTGCTCAGCCGACGAGCCGGCTACAGAATCGGTATCGAGGAACTGGAACGCGAGATCGTCGGCCGCGGTCTTTCCGCCCTCCTCTTCAGCAACCCCTGCAATCCCACCGGCCAGCTGGTCGAGGGTAGGGAGCTAGAGCAGTGGGTGGAGCTAGCGACGAGAGAGCGTTGCACGATGATTGTTGACGAGTTCTACAGCCACTACATCTACGGCAGCGCGGCCGCAGAGGCCCGAATGGTTTCCGCGGCTGAGTTCATCGACGACGTCGAGCAAGACCCGGTAATCATGGTTGACGGCCTCACCAAGAACTGGCGCTACCCAGGCTGGAGGGTGAGCTGGATCGTCGGGCCCCGCGAGATCATCGCTCAGGCGACCAGCGCCGGATCCTATCTGGACGGCGGAGCCAACCACCCCTTCCAGCGAGAAGCCGTGACTCTGCTCGATCCTGGGCTGGTGCACCAAGAGACCCAGGCCATCCAGCAAGAGTTCCAATCCAAACGACAGTACCTTCTCGCCCGGCTGCGCGATCTCGGCGTTGAAGTCGACGTAGATCCGCAGGGGGCCTTTTACGTTTGGGGCAATCTGCACCGCCTGCCTCCTCCCCTCGACGACGGAATGCACTTCTTCGAGGCGGGCTTGAAAGAGAAGGTCATCACCGTTCCCGGAACCTTCTTCGACGTCAACCCGGGCAGACGTCGTGCTCACGGGCGCTACCAAAGTTACTCCAGGTTCAGTTTCGGGCCCTCATTACCGGAGCTCGAGCGCGGCCTCGATTCCGTCGAGCGCATCGTTCGTTCCGCGAGCTGATGCCCCCCAAGCCCGGGCTCCGATACCGGATCCCGGCGTTGCCGACGATCACTGCGATCGCACTCGCGAGCTTCACCGCGATCCTGCCCCTGTCCGCCCAGGAGCTACCGCCGCCCGGTGAGCGCTGGCGAGAAGTCCGCGGTGAAGGTTTGGTACTGCGGAGCGCCGCAGCCGAGAAGAGGACCGCCTCAGTGGCCCAGGATCTTGCAAGCTTCCGCAAGACCCTGCTGAAACAGCTGGAGACACCGGAGCATCAGTCGCCCTACCCCACCGAGATCCTGCTTTTCCGTCGTAAGGACGATTTGGCCTCTTACCATCGACAGGCTGATGGATCCCCGCCGCCCGAGCCCGTGCTCAGTGTTTTCGACCGCCGCGGACGGCTGGTCGCGCTTGCGGCCGATGCACTCGAGCGAGACCTCCCTCAGATCCGCAGGTTACTCGCCCATGATTTGATCAGCGAGCTTGGCCCGGTAGCGCCAGCTGGATCAGATACAGCCCTAGTCTCGCCGACTGCAAACACCGAGCCCGCCGTGCTTTCAACCCCACGCCAGCTCGATCGCGACGAGCTGCTCCTGGCTCTGGGTGACCTGATCGCCCGCAGCACATCCTGGAACACGGTCGGCGCCGAGCTTCACTACAGCGAGATCCAAGAGAGCAGCCGCCTCTACGCAGCAGCGCTGCGGGGAATCGCGACCCTTCGCGACATCGACGGCAGATCCGAAGACGCTACCGAGGTCTACCTGCAGAGCCTGGCCTTGGAGGCGAACGACGCACTCACACTCACACTGGCGGGATGGAGCCGCCTCGACGGCTTCCGCTACCGAGTGGGAACCCGGCGAGCACGGGAGGATCCTCTGCCCGAGACGGCCAAAGCCGCCTACGAGCTCTTTTCCCGCGCAGTCGAGAGCTCACCGCGATCCCCGTACCCCCTTCACGGCCTCGGCGCCAGCCTTCTCTACGGGACTCATCACCTCGACGAAGGCCTACTCGCGTTAAGGAGCGCCCACGAGCTTCTGCCCAATGACTACGAGATTCTTGGTGACCTCGTGATCTTCTACGCCCACTCGGGGCGAAACACCGAGGCCCACGAGCTCTTCGCCGAACGCCTCGAGGGTCGAGGTCCCGAGCCACTCCTAGATCTGGTCGACAGAATGCTGGTCGAGGAAGACCTCGCTCAGGTCACGACCCTGGTCCAACAGGAGCATGCGGAAGAGGCGATTCTCGTTCTTCGAACATCACTCGAGCACGCCCGCAGCGAAGAGACCAGGGACCTCTTCGAGCAGGTTCTCGAGCAACTCGAGAAGATCCGCGAGGGCCAAGCACGAGACCGAGAGGTCGAGCGCTTCAACACCGAGGTCTATCCGAAACTAAAAGAGCTGATGGACCAAGGTAGACTCGAGGAGGCGCAAGATCGGCTTGAGGAGTTGCTGGCCCAGGACCTTCACCCAGACGTCAGGGCAAGAGCGGGAGAGCTACTTCTTACTCTCCAGAACCTCGGCCCCTAGACTGGACCCGGAGTCGCCGTCACGCCAGACGACCCATCCAATCGACAATCAACGAGGCAATCTCTTCACCGGCGTCTTCCTGGATGAAATGGCCCGCACCCGCAATGGCAACAGCCGCTGAGGAGTTTGGAAAGAGCCGTTCAACGTCCTTCACCCACGCCGCGGTAATCGGATCTTCTTCCGACCAGATCGGCAGCACCGGTATCCGTAGGTCACGGAGGGCCAAGCGGGCCATGCTGTTTTCGTAGGCACCAGGGTGGTCAGGGCGAGTCGGCACCAAACGCGGAAAGATCCGAGCGCCTGTCTGATACTCGCGGTCGGGGAAGGGTGCCCCATAGGCCTGCGCTTCAGCGGTCGAGAAGTCCGGCCGCCGAACCGCGCTCTGCATCATTCTCGGCACATCCATCTCCGGGACCGATTGCGAGAAGCGGCGCCAGGCCGTGAACGCCTCCGCCACTGGCCCGCTCCCATCGGGAAGACCGGTATTCATCGCCACCAATCGACGGAAGCGATGAGCCTCATCGGCAACCAAGCGAAGACCGAGAAGCCCGCCCCAGTCCTGGCACACCAATGTCAAATCACCAAGGTCCAGGGCCGCGACGAAGCGTCGCAGCCAGCGAAGGTGAGAGCGGTAGGTATAGGCGCTGCTGAGAGTCGGCTTGTCAGAGCGGCCGAAGCCGATCAAGTCCGGGGCAACGACTCGTCCGGCCTGCGCCAGCACGGGGATCATGAAACGGTATAGATAGCTCCACGTCGGTTCGCCGTGGAGCAATAGAAAGCACTCCTCGGCGTCTTCGCTTCCGGCCTCCACATAGGCCATGCTCAGGCCCTCGACTTCGACCTCTCGTCGCTCCCAATGGAAGCCGGGAAGGTTGCTGAAGCGCTCTTCAGGAGTCCGCAACACACTGCCCTCGGGCCAGCCACCCGGAGTACCGGCGTAGCTGAATACCTGACTTACATCGTCGACATCCAAACTCTCGGCCACCTCTGCGACCCACAACCCGAGGTCGGCCAGGTCGGCATCGATCTCGTGCTCTGGAGGGCGTGGCTCGAAACGATGCCACCAACCGTACACCCTAGCCATACTCGGACGGCCGCGCCCGAGGTCGGCTAGCTCCAACGAGTACAGATGGTCATGCCCCGAACGCCAGAAACTCTCACCGCTGCGCTTTCCGAGCGCTCGCTCTAGATCGCCGGCGACATCGGGACGCACGTCCAACTCCTGCTCCCAAAGAAGAGGGTCGGAACGCAAGAGCGAGAGCTCTTCAGCGGGAGGCTCTACCCACTTCATGAGCGAGCTCGATTCAGGAATTCCACGAGAGCGCGTGCCAGATCAGGGCCTCTATCATCCTGAAGGAAGTGGCGGGCGCGGTCGAAGCAGGTAGGTCCCTCCGCATGCGGCAAGAGCTCTTTGAGACGATTCGCGTACTCGATCGGAAAGACGTTGTCCTCAGGCGCCCAAAGCAAGGCGGTGGGTACCTCGCTCAGCTCAGCGAGCCGGCTCTCGACGGCCTGCATGTCGCTCCAACCCCTGTCTCCTTCTGTCATCGGGATGTTTCGAGGCCAGGTGAGCACGACATGGTCGGAGTCGGGCTCGTCGAATACGTGGTGGTACGCGGCGCCCTCAGCCGCACTCATGCCGCGCTGCGTCAGCGCGGACGGGCCATGCTGGGAAAGCACTCTCACCCGCTTCATCAAGAGCTGCCCGATCAGGGGCGCATGCCATGTCGTCCAGGGGCGCGGTGACGAATGGAATTTGCCGACGTAGCCGGTAAAGAGCCAGGTGTTCATCAGCACCAGCGCTCGCAGCTTCTCGACCCGTTGCAGTGCCGCTCCGACACCCTGGGGACCACCCCAGTCCTGGCCGACGACAACAAACTCGTGAAGATCCAACTGGTCGATCAGCGACACCAGGTCGGCGACATGGTGAGCCATGGTCAGACTCGCATCCAGACGAGGGTGGTCAGAATAACCGGCGCCGACCCAGTCGGGCGCCAGTGCTCGATAACCCGCCTCGCGCAAGGGCTCGAAAAAATCCCGATAGAGGAAGCCCCAGGTCGGGTTTCCGGAGAGCAGCAAGACCGGCAGGCTCGCCGCATCGCCCTCGTCGACATAGGCCATCCGGCGACCGTTGACGATCAACGAGTGCTGTCGGTAAGGAAAGATGTCCCGCAGCCACCCGGGTTTGGGTCGGAGGCCACGCTCGCTTCCACTCATCGAAGCTAGTGTCCTGTAACAGTGGTTCGTTGCATAAATCGCGCAGTCATTTTGTGGGCTGCCAAGGCGCGCCGACGAAGTCATATTGGGAATATTTCGAGGAGGTGCTACGACGGCAGGACGCAAAAGGGCCAGCGAGTTATGTGACGAGCCACTGGTACAGGACACTAGGCCTCTTTCTCGGGCGGCCGCGAGCGCGGCGACCTTCGGCGTCCTCCACGCCGACGACGCGACGGCCTTTTCGGGGTTGCGGGTTGCGAGCTCGACTCCGGTTGCGAGCCTGCTGGCGCCGCCGGTTGAGTCGCTTCCACCGATGGCTGCATCCGCGTCACCGCCTCACGTTCCTCTTTGCTCAGCGAGGTCCACTGCACGTCTTCGTCTAGACGCTGAAGCACCGGTGAAGCCCTCACCTCGATACGAATGCCGTGCTCCTCCTCCATCCGGGCGAGCTCTCGACGACGGAGGTTCTGAAAAGCATCAGCGACCTCAGGATGAAGTCGGATCACGACTGCCTTCATCGCACCTGCCGCCGCCCGACCCTCGATCCTTCGAAGGAGCTGCAATGAAGCGAGCTCCGGCGACGGCACCAGACCGCGACCCCGACAACTCGGGCACTCGGAGAACGAGCGCCCGGTCAGCGACTGGCCGACGCGCTGACGATTGATCTCGAGCAGGCCATTGGAGCTGATGTGAGAGACGCGTGCGCGGGCCTTGTCGTCTTTGAGCGCGTCCTTCTGCGCACGCTCTACCTTGCGCCGCGCTTCGGGCTTGTCGAGATCAATGAAATCCACCACGACCAAACCCCCGATATCCCTGAGACGCAGCTGTCTTCCGACTTCCTTCGCCGCTTCTAGGTTGATCTTCAAGGCCATCTCGGCCTGACTCGACGCCTGGGTCGCGCTTCCCGAATTTACGTCGATGGCGGTGAGCGCCTCGGTGGGGTCGATGACGATGGAGCCACCACTGGGCAGGGGAACGTTGCGCTTGTAGATGCTTTCGATCTGCTGCTCGAGGTTGAAATGCGAAAAGAGTGGAACGCGGCCTTCGTAGTGCTGGGCCTCAACAGTGCTTCGGGGCATGAAAGCCTTCAGGTAGTGCTGCGCCCTCTCTTTCAGGTCCTCGTTGTCGACAAGGATCTCGTCGACACTCGAGTCGACGTGGTCTCGAAACACCTTCAATACCAAGTCCTGATCGCCGTATAGCTGACGAATGCCAGCGCCAGACTGGGCCTCTTCGTAAATCCTGCGCCACAGACGCAGCAGGGCGGCGAGGTCGCGAGAGAGCTCGCGCTGACTCTGATCCCTGGCGTTGGTGCGTACCACCAGACCGCATCCGTCAGGAAGGTTGAGATTAGCTGCGACTTTCTTCAATGCGCTGCGACTCTCGTCGTCTTCGACCTTGCGCGACACACCGCGAGTGCTGTCGAAGGGCGTCAGCACCAGATACCGCCCGGGCAGCGAAAGATTGGTCGTCAGTACCGCCCCCTTGCGGCCCTCTGCGTCCCGGGTCACCTGCACCACGATCGGTTGCCCTTTCTCGAGCAGATCGGTAATGCGTGGGATGCCCCCTCCTTTGGGATTCTTGTAGCGCGCCTCCTTCACCACATCGCGACAAGTCAGAAAGCCGTGCCGTGACGCCCCGTACTCGATGAAGGCCGCGTTCAGGGACCCCTCCAACGAAGCGATGACTCCAAGATAGATGTTCCCTCGGGTGAGACCTGCGTCCGCCACCTCGAAGTGATAAGCCTCGAGAGTCGAGTCACGCTCGATGGCAATGCGTAGTTCGTCGGGGGAGTGTCCGCTAATCAGTAAACGTCGTGTCATTTGTATGGTTGTCCTTGAGCTCCTTCATTCGCCGGCGTAGCTTACACGCGAAAACCCCGTCTCCGAGGAGATCGAAGCTAGTTGGCCCAGCCACTCTTCGATTGCTCCCACGCTTCCTCAGCCGCCCAGGCCTCCATCAGCTCCCGCGCCCGGCGGCGGCGGCGCTGCGCGGCTACGACGGCAAGTATCGTGATCCCGAGCCACAGAGTGCTCGAGCCGGTCAGCAACGGGAGCCAACGCGACACCCAGATGCGGCGCCGGCGCCATTGAGCTTCGGCATCGAGCAACGATAAACCGGTCACCTCTTTCCAGGCTTGCGAGAAACTCGCTTCAGGTAGTTGAGCGAGAATGGAGGGAATGAGCTGCGCCCCGTTGCGTCGAACGCCCCAGGCGACAAAGTCGAAAGAAGCGGCGTAGGCGAGGCGCGCACTGCCGCGAGAGTGGCCAAAGGCCCGGTCGAGAGAGTCCAGGGAGGGAAGATCCCTAGCCAGAAGAGACGAAGAGAGTACGACGGCATCACGCCACGCCCATCGACGCTCCACCCAGGAAGCGACTCCTTCGTCAAACCAGCGCGGCAACTTCCCCGCCGAAGCATCGTGCAGAGCCATGTGAGCCGACTCATGGACCAACACCGAAAGCAGCCCCTGATACGGATAAGTCTCGACCAAGGCCAGTCGGATCCCTCCTACACGGCTTCGAGGCACTAAGAAGCCCGAAGCCCAAGGCGGCGCGAAAGCGTCGAGCCGCGCAAGTTCGCTGTCTCGCATCGTTCCGCGGGGGATAAGGAAAATGCGATAGGGCGCTCTCGGGCTCACGCCAAGCTCTCGATAGAGCTCGGGAAGGGCCACGCGGGCATCTTCCGCCAGGGCCTCGAGCACGCCCTCGAGCTCCGCCGGCGCCTCGAGAACGCAGCTGCCCACCGCGATGTGGACGCGCGCGGCCTCGAGCGCGCCGCAGCAGCACAGCCAGGCCGCCGAGAGGAGTACAGCTCTTTGCCACCGCTTCGGCAACAGGCTCAAAGCGCAGAGGTGAAGCCGACCCTCTGCTTCACCAGTTCGATCTTGGGCTCGGCTATGGCCCGCGCCGCTTCGGCGCCTACCGCCAACAGGCGATCGAGCTCCCGCTCATCCTTCATCAATTCCTCAAAACGAGCGCGAATAGGACGCACCTCCGCCACCACCGCCTCCGCGACGCTCTGCTTGAGATCGCCGTAGCCACGAGCATTGGCGAAGTCCGCTTCGACGTCCTCCTTCGATTTGGAGGTGAGTACCTGGTAGATCGTGAGTAGGTTCTTCACGCCGGCCCTCTCCGGGTCCTCGGAAAATAGAATCTGCCGTCCGGAGTCGGTGACCGCCCTGCGAAGACTTCGCTCGATCTCGTCGTCCGAGTCGGTGAGGAGGATCGCATGGCCACGCACATCGGTGCTCTTGGACATCTTCTGCGCTGGATCGTCCAGCCCCATGATGCGTGCGCCGAGCCGAGGGATCACCCCCTCCGGCAGGACGAAGGTGTCGCCGTAAAGTTGGTTGAAGCGCTGCGCAATGTCGCGACACAGCTCGATATGCTGCTTCTGGTCCTCGCCGACTGGGACCTCGTCCGCGTCGTAGAGGAGAATATCGGAGCTCTGCAGGACCGGATAAGTGAGCAGCCCGGTCGACACACTCTTCTGCTGCGCGGACTTCGCCTTGTACTGAGTCATCCGCTCCAACCAGCCAAGCGGCGTAACGCAGCCGAGAATCCAAGCGCACTCCGCATGGGCGCACACGTGGCTCTGCACGAAAAGCGTCGTGCGCTGCGGATCAATCCCGCAAGCAAAGAGCTGCGCCGCTAGCTCGCGCGTGCGCTCAGCCAGAGCCCGCGGATCCGGCGAAGAGCTGATGGCGTGCATGTCGACGATACAGATGAAGTTCTCTTTCTCACCCTGTCCGGCGACCCATTGGCGAATCGCCCCAATGTAGTTGCCGAGGTGTAGGGCCCCCGAAGGTTGGATGCCTGAGAACACGCGTTTCTTTTTGGCAGCCTCGAGCGTCATGCGTCAACCTCGCGCAGCGATTTCTCCGGCCTCTTGCGACGCCGGTCCGAACAGGCCCCCTACGATACACACCGAGTAGTTGAGCGCAAGACCCCATAGCCCGGCGCTGAACCCGAGCGGCGCCCTTTCCTCCCAGATACCGAACATCGCACCACCCCAGATGAGGAGAGTCAGCAGAGTGCCCAGGAGCATACCGGCGAAAACCGCGCCTTCTTGCAGCCGTCGCCAAAACAGGCCCAGCAAGAACACCGGAGAGAGCTGCACCAAGAATTCGAGTTTGAGCCGGATCAGCAGCCATAGCGAGCTTTCCGTCTTGAGCGACACCCACGCCATCAGAATCAACACCGCCATCACCACCCAGCCAAACACCTTGCCGACCAAGAGCAACTGACGAGAGTCGGCGCTCGGTCGCACATGGACCTTGTAGATGTCCTTGGTGAACATCGAGCCCATGCTGAGTAGGGCCGAGTCCGCTGTCGACATGATCGCCGCTACCAGAGCAGCGAAGACCACTACGACCAACCAGTAGGTGAACACGCTCTCTCCGATGATGTCCGAAAGTACGAAGACGGTTACTTTGTCGCTCTCCAGCTGGCTCAGGCCAGGGAAGCGACTCAGCGCCATGAACCCGATCAGAAAGGCGAGAAAGGTCGTCGCGAAAGGCATGAACGACATTCCCGCCAAGGACCTCCGCAGGGTCGTCAAGGAACGAGCGGCGAAGATGCGCTGGATCGCATGAGGATAGATCGAAGCGCCCAGACCTAGCAGGATCAAGTTGGAGATCCACACTCGAACGCCATGGCTACCCGGTACCTGAAGCTTCTCGGGCTCGGCCTCGACGATGACCGCAGTCGCTGCGGGGATCCCACCCTGCGAGGTGAGGAGGATGTAGAGGATGCAGCTGCAACCGACGAGCAGAAGGCCGCCTTGCACAACATCGGTCCAGGCGACGGACCTCATTCCGCCAAGAGACTCGTAGACCAACATCACCACCGCCAGAGTCAGAACTCCGGCCATGAAGCCGACCTTCCCGCTCGAGATCCCCTCGATCGCATGCCCCATCGCCACCAGCTGTTCCAAGATGTAATTCGCCAGCCCCCAACACAACAAGATCACGCTGAGAATCCGCAAGCGATGGGAGCCGAAGCGATGAAATATGTAGTCCGAGGGCGTGATGTAGCCGAAGCGGCGAGCAAGACGGAAAAGTCTGGGTGCGTAGATCATCATCGAGGTGATGATCAGAATCATGAAAGTAATACTCGCAATGTATGTGCCCCCCTGCTGGTAGGCACGACCGGCAAATCCGAGCAGAGTGTTGCCACTGTACTGAGTGGCGAACAGGGTCAGAAAAAGAACAGCGAGACCAAAGCTCGAGCCGCCGAGGTAGAAGTCTCTGAGTGACTCCTCCTTGCGACTGGCACGCCCCGCCCAGCCGAGAAGAAGGACCACCACCAGGTAGATTCCGACAATGACCAGCGCTCCGTTGCCCAGTTCGAGGGTATCGGGACCGGTCACGCCCATGGCTCCCGGAGGAAAGCGCGAAACAGAACGACTGCGCTCACTACTGGTCGTCCTCCCAGCAGAACAGGCATACGAACGCAGTCACCGCGGAGATTCCGAGCGAAGAAGCCAACGCAGTCCACATCCAGATCGGCAAGCCACCCACCAGTCGGCCCATCGTTCCCGTAGGGAGATACCAGGGCACGCTGACCGCGATCAACAAGAGAATCAGAGGCAAGAAGAAGCGCCGCTGCATCGGCTCCCGCTGCGGCTTGATCTCCTGCCAGAAACGCTCCATGTCGCGCTCACCGGCGTACTCGGCTACGCGCGACTCCGCCGGAACCTTCGTCATCTGCACCCTCCCATCCTTGCCTCCACCGCCAGCCTGCGAGATTCGGCGATTCGCGCCATGATACCCGAGTGCGCGAGGTACACTTCGTTGCGCAAGACGGGAGCTCTCGATGCAAAAAGACACACCCCTCCACCGCTTTCCCGTGCTCTGGGGCGAGATCGCCGACTTGCGCGCGTGCGAAGAGAATCTGCACTGGGATCAAGAGACGATGATGCCGCCCGGGGGGCAGCTCGCCAGAGCCGAGCTGCTCGCAACCGTTGCAGGACTCAGACACCGCGCGCTGACTTCTGAGGAGCTCGCCGACACCATTGCCGCCAATCTCGGCAGCGACCGAATCGACGAGGTCGAGCGCCATCAGCTCCTCGAAGCGCAGCACGAGCGTGAGCGAGCGACCCAAGTTCCTGAACGACTCGTCCAAGCGCTGGCGATCGCCGGGAGCGAGGGCATTGCCCGTTGGCGAGAAGCGAGAGATCAGAGCGACTTCTCCATCTTCGCCCCGGCCTTGAAGCGCATAGTCGAACTGCTAAGAGAAGAGGCGCAGACTCGTACCGTAGGCGACCACCTCTATGACGGACTGCTGGAAGAGTATGAGCCACGAGCCCGCACTGCCGACCTGTTGCCACTCTTCGACACACTGGGCCGCGAGCTCTCGCGGATCGTCGCGCAGGTGGTCGATAGCGGCAGAGTCGTAGACGAGAGCGTCGCCCGCGGCGAGTTCCCCGAATCGGCGCAACTCGAATTCGGCAAGTGGGTCGCGTCCACCATCGGATTCGACTTCGATCGCGGTCGAATCGATGCCTCGGCTCACCCCTTCTGCAGCGGCCTCGCTCCCGGCGATGTCCGAATTACCTGGCGATCTGACCCCGAAGACTTTCGGCCGGGACTCTTCGGCATCCTCCACGAAGCCGGCCACGGGATCTACGAACAGGGCCTCCCGCCCGAGTGGCAGCGAACTCCCCTAGGCAAGGCGCGCTCGATGGGCGTCCACGAGTCCCAATCCAGGCTCTGGGAGAATCATGTAGGGCGACACGCTGGATTCTGGCGTTATGTCCTTCCCCGATTTCGCGAGGCGTTCCCCGCCTGGCGCCCAGCCACGGTCGAGGAGCTGTGGCCCGCTCTGCATAGGATCGCGCCATCACTGATCCGCGTCGAAGCCGACGAGGTGACCTACAATCTGCACGTTCTGGCTCGCTTTCGCCTCGAGCTGGCAATGGTCTCGGACGATCTCCAGGTCGACGATCTCCCGACAGCTTGGAACGACACCTACAACGAGTTGTTGGGGGTATGCCCTCAAAACGACGTCGAGGGTGTTCTACAGGACATTCACTGGGCCTCAGGCCTTTTTGGCTACTTTCCCACCTACACCCTGGGGAGCCTGCTCAGCGCGCAGCTCTTCGCGGCCGCCGAAGCCGACCTCGGCGATCTGGAGAACAGCTTCGCCGGCGGCGACTTCAGCGGCCTCAAGCAGTGGCTCGCCTGTCACATTCACCAGCACGGTAGTCGCTACACAGCGGCAGAGCTTATCGAGAGCGCTACGCAGGAACCGCTGTCCTCGGCAGCCTTTCTCGCCTACGTCGGCACCAAAGCGGAGCGCCTCTATGGAGTGGCCTAGACCAGCGTTTCCAAAGTTCGTGCTGCATAGCTCGAGCTCATTCTGTTCGCTGGCTAGGAGCCTGCGAGGCAGGCGAGTAGTTCTCAGGCGGGGATGGGCCGGAGAACGGGCCGCAGGTCCGTTTTCTGGGGCTAGGCACGCCGACGCAGGCATATTGGGCAATATGTCGAGGAGCGCGGGGGCGCCTAGCCAACGCCGGCAGCGGGCAGAAGGGGCCGAGATATGTGCGCGAACTTTGGTAACGCTGGTCTAGAATAAAGTCTGAGACCACGTTGTTCACCTGGCAGAGAGCAGGGACCGAATCGTGAACCATCGATCTATTTCGCACACCGCAAGGCCCAAACAAGGGGTGGCAGGGCATCTCCTCCTCGCCTTGGCGATCCTCCTCTTGCCTCTTACGCAGTTCCCATTACAGGCCCAGGCCGACCAGACTCCTCGTTTCGAGCCTCTCGGCCTCTTCCTCTTCGAGCTCGACGGCAAGGTGCTACCCGACGCGGAGATCTATTACTCGGGCCAAGTCGGCGCGGTTTTGGTGCTGACCCCTGAGCTGCCGTACCCAATCGCTGTGGTCCAGCGAAATCAAACACTTCAGCGACTGGTTTCCAGCGAGCTCATCAAAGACCCCGCTGGCTTCATCGCCTGGTCGCTACCGGCAACCAAGACTGCCATCGGCGAGATCCGTCTCCTCGAAGACAACCTGCCCGCCTTCAGCGTGGAGGGCAAAGAGGCCCGTTTCCGGACCAAGCCACCCCTACTCGGTCCAGCTACGCTGGAAGACATCGTGCGTTACGACCCATCCTACGCATATCGGGCTAGGCCTTTCCAGCCCGAGCCGGGCTATATGAGCGCCCTGGAGCAAGTCGACACTGACACCTTGGTGAAGATCTATTTTTCCACCGACTGTGATGTCTGCCGTGAGCTCCTGCCCAATATCATCAAGGTAGCCCAGGAGCTCGACAACCCAAATCTACGTATCGAATTCTTTGGGCTGCCTCTGAAAGCCAGCGAGCATCCGGTGGGTCGAGAAATGAACATCACGACCTTCCCGACCGGTATCGTTTACTCCGACGGCGTAGAGGTGGGCCGCGCCCACGGACACGGCTGGAGATTCCCGTCGATGGCGATTCATCATGGCATCAGCGGGATCAAGGTGGACGTCGAAAAGTTACTCGAGCGACAATCGGCGCCGCCGCCGCCCAAGTAGCCTCCGGCCCGTCCGAAGATGCACCTTCTCCGGGCGCTGCTGCTGGTCGTCGTTCTCCCTGCCGCGCACGCAGCAGAGCCGGCGCCGCTGCTGTTGATCTCGATCGACGGTTTCCGCTGGGACTACCTCGAGATCCACCAGGCTCCGCATCTCGAGCGGCTTGCGCGCGAGGGGGCACAGGCGCGAAGCTTGATTCCCGTCTTCCCGACCAAGACCTTTCCCAACCACTACACCATTGTTACCGGCCTCTATCCCGAGCACCATGGGATCGTCGCCAATACGATGAAGGATCCCGAGCTCGGCTCCTTCAGTCTGAGCAACAGAAGAGCTGTGGAAGATGGAAGATGGTGGGGCGGAGAACCGTTATGGTCAACGGCCGAAAAGCAGGGAGTGCGCGCCGCAACATGCTTCTGGCCTGGTTCTGAGGCCGAAATCGGAGGCATCCGCCCAAGCTACTGGCGGCGCTACGACAAGTCCTTTGCCGCGGAGTCCAGAGTCGAGCTCGTACTGCAATGGCTCGACCTGCCCGCTGAGGAGCGCCCCGGACTCGTCACTCTCTACTTCAGTGACGTCGACACTGCAGGGCACGAGCACGGACCTGAATCGAAGGAAACGGCTACCGCGGTCGCCAAGGTTGATCAAATGATCGGACGTTTGCTGCAGGGCCTCGAAGAAAGAGGTCTGCTCGAGTCCATGCACCTTCTCGTGGTCTCGGATCACGGCATGGCAGTGACCCCTCGCGAGCAGGTCGTCTACCTCGGAGATCATGTGGATCTGCGCGGCATCGAGGTGAGCGGCGGCAGCCCTGCTCTCCTCCTCCGGCCACCACCTGGAGAAGAAGGGGACGTCCTAGCCGCTCTTCAGAAGGGCCACCCCCGGCTCCATGCGCTGCAACTACGAGACGCACCACCAGAGTGGCACTACCTCGAGCACAGGCGGATTCCTCCTCTCTTGGCCATTGTCGACGAGGGCTGGAATCTGCGCACGAAGAGGAGCGGTCTCCCACCCCCTCGCGGTATGCACGGCTACGATCCACGGTTGCCTTCCATGCACGGCATCCTTCTGGGACGCGGCCCGGGTCTGGCTAGAGGAGCTCGGATCGAAGCGGTCGAGAACGTACATCTCTACGCACTCATGTGCCACCTCCTCGGCCTCGAACCGGCAGCCAATGACGGCAACCTCGAAGCGGTGCGAGGAATGCTCGGCTCCGCAAACCGGGAAAATTGACCGTTCAAAATAGGCAGCGGCCTTTTGCAACGGCTTGACTTACGCTTTATTTACGCCATACTTGTCTACTCCGGCGCAAGCGACTGCCGGCATTGGGTCTTTGGCGTCATGTCTCCCCCCGCTCTCCCACATTCTCTCCATCGCCAACTGCATACGGCTCGCGATCTGCTCGAGCGGCGATCTACCCAGGAGGGAGAGGAAGCCCTTCCCGTTAACCTCCCCGCACTAGAGAAGCTTTTCCCTCACGGCCTGCTCCGCAGTGAGCTACTGGAGCTCGTGGGCACCTGTAGCAGCGGACGATTCTCGCTGGTGATGTCCCTGTTGGGAGCCGCAACCTCAGTGGGTGAAGCGGTAACGCTGGTCGATCTGGGCGACCAATTCGACCCTCAGTCGGCGGCAAGCGCAGATGTTCTCCTCGAGCGTCTTCTCTGGCTGCGTCCTACCGATCTGAGAGCAGCTCTCGCGGCTACGGAGACGGCGATCACCGGTGGCCTCTCTCTTGTCGTCCTCGACCTCGGTACACCCCCGATCCCGGGGGGGAGAGGCGCTCAAAGCTCTTGGCAGCGCCTCCTACAGAAGGCTCGGACTCATCGAGTCACGCTACTTGTATCGAGTCCCTATCGGGTGTGTGGAGCAGCAGCCACCATCGTTGTCGAAACAGTGAGACAGAGAGCGAAATGGCAGGGCCGCAACGCATCTAATCTCTTACTGCGAGCCGTGCGCTCTCGAATGACCCTCGGCAAAGTTCGAGGAGCGATGTCAGGAGCCAATGTCGAGCTCACTCTTCGCTACGACCAGGGCGCGGTACAAGAGGATCTCGCGATCTCCGACGAAGCTGTGAGCAGCAGTGACACAACCACCAGGGCGATCGATGCAGCTTGACCGCCTGCTCGCCAAGCCCAGGCTTGCCTGTATCTGCTGCCCGCTATTCCCTCTCGCAGCCCGCCTTCGCAGCGAGCCTGAGCTACTCCACGAGGCACTCGCGATCTTCGAAGGCAACGGCCACAACGCTCGTGTCATCGCTGCGACTCGTGCTGCGCGCCAGGCAGGCGTCCGCCCAGGCCTCAGTTTGCCTCAGGCACGCGCTCTAGTACCCAAGCTCGTCGCTCGAGCTCGCGACGAAGAGTGCGAGCACACCGCTCAGGAAGCTCTCCTCGAAATCGTCGAGTCCTTCTCGCCGCGCGTCGAGGTCGGGTCTGAAGGGATTGCCTACCTCGACATCCGAGGACTCGGCCGCCGCTTTCGTGGCCCCACTCCTGAAGTAGAGCTGGGAAAAACGCTGATTCACGCTCTCGACCGAGAGGGATTACCGACGCGTGTCGGAATTGCTTCAAACAAGCTCGGGGCGCTCGTCGCCGCGGGGCTGTATCCAACACCTACCCTGGTACCGATTGGAGACGAGGAGGCGTTTCTTTCCCCTCTCCCACTTGAAAGACTCTCACCGCAACTAGGGATAGCCGCCACCTTGAAGCGCTGGGGGATCGGCTCCATCGGAGAGTTCGCACGCATTCCAGCGGCTGAGATCTCGAGCCGGCTCGGAGACGCGGGGCGAGATCTCCATGCCAGCGCTCGCGGACTAGACCTCCACCCTCTGGTTCCTAGGGCGGCTCCTGCCGGCTTTCGAGAAGGCATGAACCTCGAATGGCCTCTGGTGACTCTGGAGCCCTTCCTCTTTCTCGCAAGCACAGCTCTCGAGCGACTGTGCCGGCGTCTAGACAACCGAGGGCTGGGTTGCGCGAAGCTCGAGCTTTCTTTGCGCCTCGAGCCCGACGGCTTCCACGAGCGCAGCATCACCTTGCCCAGCCCTACCCACGACGCAAGAACCCTTCTCACCTTGGTACGCCTCGATCTCGAAGAGCACAGCCCAGGAGCGCCGGTCACCGGATTCACCCTGGTCGCCATTCCCGATCGGCCACGATCCGCCCAGCTCTCTCTTCTCGGGCCAGCGGCGCTCTCTCCGGAAAAACTGGCGACCACCTTAGCCCGTCTGTTTGCCCTTCTGGGTCCAGGGCGGGTTGGCTCTCCACGCAAAGCGGAAGGCCACCGCCCTGAGCGCTTCACCATGACCGAGTTCCAGCCTCCCCCTCCTCCGGACATTCGCTCGCGACCGGCCCGAGCTCGCGGCCTCTTGGCGGTGCGTGTGCTGCGCCCTGCCATCGAGCTCGAAGTGGAGACTCCAAAGCAAGACGGCACCAACAACGAGCCTACCTCTCTGCGACCTCTCGAGCCGCAGAAGCTCGGCAAGAGGGCCGGTGGAGCGGTCCGCGTCGCTGCCGGGCCCTGGGAGCTCGAAGAAGGCTGGTGGACCGAGGCCCCTGTTCGCCGGGAGTATTGGGATATCGAGATGAGGAGCGGCGACCTGTATCGGATCTACCGTGACCGCAGCAGCCACCGCTGGTTCATCGACGGCATCTACGATTGATGCCGAGCAAGGCGCCATGCGCCGCAGTGCCAGCATCGGTCTCGGTGAGGTCGAGCATCGCAATGTCCGCGTGCGATCTACTCGGGCCTCGACATGATGTAGTCCCACTGGGCTCGAGCCCGCGAGAGCACCCCGCTCAGATCCTCATCCAGTAGATAGCCGCCATCGATCAGATCCATCGCCGCTTGAGCTACGAGGCCCAGATACTCCTCACGGCTCTTGTAGCGCTCCTCCGCCGAGAGACGCGGATCGCCGTTGGCTTCGCGCTCTGCACGAGTACGAGCGAAAGGGATGTAGAGGCCGGCGCCCGATAGGGGATTCGAGGGCACCCATCCGGTGTAGGTCGCCAGAGGCACCGATATTTCGGGAGATCTCAGACCGCCCACTTCATTACCGTCCTCGTCCACCCTCGGAACCAGGAAGGGGTAGGCCCCGCCGACCTTGGGTGGCTCGAGGGTGATGACTCCTTTGGATCTGAACTGCGGCCCGTGATCTAGAGCGTAAGCTCGGCCCAATTCAGCCGGCGCACGCACTCCGGGCAGCGGCGGGAACGAAAATTCCTCAGCCTCAACAAGCGTGCCCTCTTCGAGACTTGCTACACGGCTCGGCGGAGGCGGCGTATCGTCTCTGATCCAAGCGTCCATCGCGACCACCAGGGCTCTCAGGAACCAACCGTAGTCGTTCGGGTTGGCCAGCGCCGCCCCGCCCCGTGGCGGAAACGGTGCGGGTCCGTGTTGGGTTCCGGCGAAGTGGTATGTGCGCACGTCGCCCGGAAGCCTCAAGTCTGCGGTGCCGTCCACTGTCGTATGGGTGAGAGCACTCACTGATCTCCAGTACTCAGCGGAAGAGTTGGTATAGAACACCTTCGGCATGAAGTAGCTGCCCAAGGACAACAAGAGCCCGTCCCGCGCTCCGGTGGCAGGGTCGACTTGCATCCCATCCGCGAAAGGAAAGATTCTGTTGGCATACTCGAAAGAGGCGCCCGGCGATCTCGAGGGTTGCGCGAAGCGGTGATTGAAGCTGCCACGTGCACCACCGGCGATGTGGGGAATCACTCCGTCCAGGACCTTGTTGCCGCGCTCGTCTTCGTTGAAACCGTCGTAGAGAAAGGTGCGGAGCAGACGGCCGCTCTGCGAGGATCCAAAGGCAATGGCTCGATCGATAGCGCCCGAGGGAATACCCAGCGCATCCATGGCTCCGTCTTTCAGTCCTGAGACCGAGTCACGGATCGCTGCCAGCCCAAGTCCCGCGACCGGTGGGGCCTGCGCTACGTAGACCACCTCATAGATGCGACCGGGCTCGAAGCCGGTCTCCAGATAGACCATCGTCGGGTCCGGCACGGCGTGCCCGTCTTCGTAGCGGGCGAATTGCCACTTCTCGCGGGGAATGATCTGCCGCTCCCCCATCGGCCCACGGCGAACGGTCAGGACGCTTCGTGGATCCCGCGGGGCCACCACCGGATATGCGACATGCCCCCGATCCCCCAGCGAATTGGAGAGAACCTTCTCGCTGACGAAAAAGTCGCTCCGAACCAAGCCCTCGATGGGCCTGCCGCTATCGGTCGCAATTGGCGGTCTGAATCGGAGGAGGTCCCCCTTCGGCGCCACATCGAGCTGCCAGCCGACCCACAAGACAGAAAAGCCTCTCCTTAGCAGAAACGCATCACCGATCTCCGGCTCGGAGTCCTTCTCGCTCGATCCGGCCGCTCGATGGAGCCTTCTCAGAGCTACCCTGTGACCTCGGTTGGGTACGTCGAAAAGGACCGCCCCATTGCCCGCCTCGATCTGCTTCGGCTTGAGCAGATGAAAGTCGGCTGAGAATTCCACCAGCCCGGCCTCGTTGGTCGGCGCATAGCCGATATCCCGAACCATCCGATTGACACGACTCTCGGGATCCACCGCGAAGTGGATCCGCCCTGAGATCCTCTCGTAGGCACCGGCAAGTCCGTAGGACCTTCCTTCAGCAACCTCGCTCCTCTCCCGTACGTCGATTCGCACCGCCTCCGCACTCACAACGGAGGTGGACAGCAGGAAGGTCAGAACTATCAAATGTCTATTGTTCAAGCGACCTCCGATCGGCATCTGCTCTCCTAACAGGATTCTCTTAGCTTAGATCTCGCCGCGCATCTCGTCCAGTAAATCGATTCGCTACCTCGTTTCTTGGCGGCGGCCGCATGATCGCTGAACGCACTCGCAGGAGCGGCCGCCGTTCCCGCCGAGCCGCACCGCGCCCGCCCCCGGCGCCTTCGCTGCCACCGTCTCTTCGCGACGCCGAAGAGTCGAGGCCTTATACTCGGCGCTCGGCTTTCGACAGTAGCGAAGGAGAGAAGAATGCGCCTAAGCGAGCCCCGCATCCGACCGCTCGAAGACTCTGAATGGACCGGCAAGGCGGCCGAAATGCTCCCTCGCTTTCGGCGTGGAGAGACGAGCGACGGCCCCGTGCACAACATCTTCAGGACCCTCGCTCGCCATCCGGACCTGCTCAGGCGGTGGACGGTTTTCGGCAACCACGTGCTCTCGAAATCGACTCTACCTTCGAGAGACCGAGAGATCCTGATCCTTCGCATCGGCTGGCTCTGCCAGTCCGAATACGAGTTCGGGCAGCACACTCGCATCGGGCGCGAGGTCGGCATCACCGACGAAGAGATCCTCCGCATCACGGTCGGCCCCGACGCGAGCGAGTGGGACCCCTTCGAGGCAAGCTTGCTCAGGGCAGCAGACGAGCTGCACGACGACGCGATGGTCTCCAACGAGACTTGGCAGCGACTCTCCGAGCGCTATGACAACCAACAGATGCTCGACGTGCTGTTTACCGTTGGGCAATACAACATGGTTTCCATGGTGCTCAACAGCGCCGGTGTCCAGCTCGATGAGGGTGTTCCCCACTTTCCGACGCGTAACCCTTGATGGAGAGGAGATGAGACTATGCGCTCACCCACTCGATAGCGACCGGCAACGCGCGCTACGGCATCCGTGCCAACGCCATAATGCCGGGCCTCATGAACACACCGATGGCCATCGAGGGTATCTCGCAAGCAAGAGGCCTCGACAAGCTCGAGCTGATTCAAGAGCGTAACGCCCGTGTCCCTCTCCGCGGCAAGATGGGCACCGCCTGGGACGTCGCCAACGCCGCCCTCTTCCTCGCCTCCGACGAGTCGCGCTTCATCACCGGCATCAACCTCCCTGTAGATGGCGGCCAGAGCGCTCGCATCGGCTAGCGCCGACCCCACGCGCCGACTTCGTCGGGCCTACACCTCCGCCCCGTCACAGAGTAAGCTCGCCGCTCAAATCAAAAAGGAGATACCGATTGAACTTCGATATTGATGCCGACCTTGCTGCATACATTGAGGAGATTGACGAGTTCATCGAGAAGGTGATCAAGCCGCTCGAAGAGACCGACGACAACATCCGCTTCTTCGATCACCGCCGGGAAGACGCTCGCACCGACTGGGACCGTGGTGGCCTACCCAACGAAGAGTGGGAGGCCCTCCTTGGAAAAGCCCGCGCTCTGGCTGACGAGGCAGGGCACTATCGCTACCAGCTCCCCAAGGAGGTCGGCGGCAAGGACGGCACGAATCTCGGCATGGCGATCATCCGCGAGCACCTCGCCGCCAAGGGACTGGGCCTGCACAACGACCTCCAAACCGAACACTCGATCGTCGGCAACGCGGTTGGCGTTCTGCTCATGCTCGCCCACGGCACCGAGGGGCAGAAAGAGAAGTTCCTCGAACCGCTACTCACTGGCACCACTGGATTCGCCATGGGCATTACCGAGCCTCAGCACGGTTCGGACGCCACCCATATGGAGACCACGGCCGTCCGAGATGGCGACGATTGGTGCATCAATGGCGAGAAGACCTGGAATACCGGCATCCACAAAGCACCCTACGACCTGATCTTCGCGCGCACCGACGGCAATGCCGGCGACGGCGAGGGCATCACCTGTTTCCTGGTCCCCACCGATAGCGCGGGATTCAAGGTGGAGGAGATGCTATGGACTTTCAACATGCCGACCGACCACGGCCGCATCTCACTCAAAGATGTGGTCGTGCCCAACGACACAATCTTCGGCGGCGAAGGTCGGGGTCTGCATGTGGTGCAGCACTTCTTCAATGAAAACCGCATCCGCCAGGCCGCAGGCAGTCTCGGCGCAGCACAGTTCTGCATCGATGAATCGGTCAGCTACGCCCAGGAGAGGAAACCCTTCGGCAAGCCCCTGTCCGTCAATCAGGGGATCCAATTTCCACTCGTCGAGCTGCAGACGCAATGCGAGATGTTACGCGCGTTCATCCACAAGACTGCCTGGATGATGGATACCTACGGCGCTTTCACGGTCTCCGACAAGGTCTCGATGTGTAACTACTGGTCGAATCGCCTCTGCTGCGAAGCGGCCGACCGCGCGATGCAAGTGCACGGGGGCCTCGGCTACTCCAGACACAAGCCCTTTGAGCACATTTACCGTCACCACCGCCGCTACCGCATCACCGAGGGCTCGGAGGAGATCCAGATGCGTCGCGTCGCCGGCTACATGTTCGGATTCATGAAGCAACAAGCGCCTAAAGGCGTTCGAGAGGACTGAGAGGAGAAGCGACCCGCAAGGAGAGCAGCGGCGGCGGGCTCTACACCGAGCGCAGCGATTCGACTCCTCCAGCTTTGAGGTAGAGGGTGCAGCCTGGTTCTGTCGAAGGCTGAAACACCGCACCAGGGGGAAGCCGAAGCCACCAACCGCTCCCATAGCGGCCCTCATCATCGGTCAGCTCACCTTCGAGGATGAAGATCTCCGCCCCGCCGGGAAAGCGACGGAGGGCAGAAGCGACCCCTGCCGCCCACCGCTCTAGACAAGAGGAATCCGCGAATCGCGAATCCTGATAAAGCACTTTCTTTTCGATTCCAACCTCGGCAGTGGCAATCCAGTCCAAGTCTTCAGTGTTGATCTGCAGTCGCTCCCGTGCCTCACCGACGTACTGCCGTAGCTTCACCCACAAGAGGCAGCCCTCGTGAGAGAAGGGTTGGTGGGAACTACCGTGGGGATTCAGTAGGTACGATCCCGGGCCCCAGTCCCCTGCTTGATCCGAAAAGGTGCCCTCTAGAACAAGGATCTCCTCACCCTCAGGATGCTCGTGCTCCGAGAAGGTCGCATCCGGCGCAAAGCGCACGAGAGACGTCACTTCTCCCGCTTCCACCGGTCCCACTCGGTGAAGTCGCTTACGAAACACAGAGCCGCTGGGACTTCCCTCCCACGGCATCGACCCGGTATCGACCGCGACTCGCCTCGACATATCGCCGTTTACCGGGGCAGCAGTCAAATGACCCTCTCCTCCAGAAAGGCCTAGGTGAACGATGCGAGAGCTTCGGCCTCGGCCTCGAAGATCTCGAAGACGCCGATCAGCCGGGTGCTCTTGAGCACATCTCCGACTCGCAGCTGAAGGTTGAGCAACTTGATCACCGAGCCACGGTTGATGGCCGAGGTGTAGGCCGCGACCAACTCACCTACGCCCGAAGAGTCGACTACCGGTACACCCTTCATGTCGAGGAGAATCTTTTTTTCGCCAGCGGACACCGCGGCACGAATCGCGTCCCCGACGTCTGAGTCTCCCTGACCTATCGTCAATCGTCCGGAGAGCTCCACCACCAAGACATCTCCCTCTTTTCGCTGTTTGATCTCCATCGCTTCCAGCTCCTTTTCCGACTGCCAAAGCACTGCTTGGCATGCCTGTCTTCAATATCGGGAGGCGTGATCGTATCAGTGAGTCGACAGCCGAGCTCCCCTAGGCGGTCGCTGCAGCCGCTTGGATGCGACTCCATGCAGAGACGACGTGGCGACGCTCGGTATGAGTCTGTCCTACGCAAAGGCGGAGGCTGAGGCGGTCGTGAATGCGGGTCGTGCTCAGATACAGGGCACCGCTGCGATTGAGCTCATCAACTAGACGTTGATTGATCTCGTCAGCGCCGCACAGCCGAAAGCAAACCAGGTTGAGAGGTGTCGGAGCTGTGAGCTCGAAGCGCTCGTCCTCTTCGATCCAAGCTCGTAGCTCCTGGGCCCAGGTAATGTGCTGACGAAGGTGATGACGCAGCCCTTCGATCCCGTAGTGACGTATAACGAGCCACAACTTCAGGGCCCGAAAACGACGGCCGAGAGGAACCTGCCAATCACGGTAGTCCAAAACACCCCCAGCTTCGCTCGCCTGATTGCGAAGAAACTCCGGCATGATGCTCAGGGCGCCTATCAGCGCCGCGCGATCAGCCACCCAGAAACAGCTACAGTCGAAGTTGGTGAACAGCCACTTATGCGGATTGAAGCAATAGCTGTCCGCCAACTCGAGCCCCTCGAAGAGGAGTCGATGCTCGGGGCACACCGCTGCCGACCCCGCCATTGCAGCGTCAACGTGCAGCCAAACCTCTTGACGCTTACAGACTTCGCCGATCTCCAGCAGGGGATCCATGGCGTGGGACGAGGTTGTACCCACGGTCGCGCAAACAAAGAAGGGCGTGTATCCAGCGGCACGATCGGCCTCGATCTGGTCCTCGAGCAAGTCTGGACGCATCGCCATGGTGTCGTCGACCGCGACCGTGCGTAACTGCTGCGAACCGATACCAGCGATGCGGATGCCCTTCTCCACCGATGAGTGCGACTCGCTCGAAACGTAGGCGGTGAGCCGCCCGTCGCAGCCCTTCGCGTTGCTCGCCCCCGCCGTCGCTCTCTCTCGAGCAGCAAGGATGGCGCACAGGATCGCACTCGAAGCCGTATCTTGAATCACCCCACCTCCGGACGACCCGGACAAGAACGCATCCGGCAACCCCATCATTTCGACCAGCCAGTCCAACACATGGGTCTCCAGCTCCGTACAGGCCGGGCTGGTTACCCACAGCATCCCCTGGACCCCTAACCCCGCAGAGAGCAGCTCGCCGAGGACCGAAGGGCCCGAGGTGTTGGCGGGAAAGTAGGCGAAGAAGTTCGGCGATTGCCAATGAGTGATCCCAGGGAGCACGACTCGCTCGAGCTCCTCGATCAATTGGCCCAGGGACTCTCCCTGCTGCGGAGGCGATGGGGAGAGAAGGCGACGAATATCTCCAGGCGCGACGCCGGAGAGAACCGGAAGGTCCTCCACCCGCCCCTGGTAGTCCGCGATCCAGTCGACAACCTTGTGCCCGAGCTCCCGAAACTCGTCGCGGCTCATATGAAAGGCCTTCTCCTCAGACATCACGCTCCTCCGGCCAGGGGCTACAGCCTACCTAGTGCCGTGTCTCCGACATGGCTTACCAATATCTCGGCCCCTTTTGCCCGCTGCCGTCGTCGCGACTCGTCGACATATTCCCAATATGCCTGCCTCGTCGCTCCTTGACAGCAAATAAAATGACCTCGAGCTCTTGGCAAGCCATGTCGGAGACACAACACTAGCGGCAACTGCAAAGTAGATAGGGGGACGGCACTCACCATCCCCGAATCTACCCTAGCTGGAAGCGGAGCGTCACCGGTCTGCCGTCCTCGGGAAGGACGCCAGGACGGACCCTAAAACGAGTCGTACCCCTGACGAAGTCGCGGACCGTATAGCGTGCGTTTCCAGTCTTCCCGCCGGGACAGGAGTAGAGACAGGTAACGCAGCCCGATCGCCACTTGGGAATGTTGGCCCGATGTCCGCCGAAACGCATTTCGAATCCAGCTCCTCCCTCATCTTCGAGAATCTCCGAGAGCGACAGCAGCTCGCCGGCGGCGGAGGGACGCACAAAGATCTCTAGCGGCGGGCCCTCAACCACCCGGTCCGGCTCTCTCGAAGAATCGTCATTGCGTTGCTCCCAGGTATCGATATCGAGGGCGTCCCCCGCCACAGCTCCCAATGCCTCGAGGGCGTCCAGAATATCGCTGTCCGAAGCGGCTACCTGGAACAGCGCGGCCTCAGCCGCCGCTCCGCCTTTCCACACGATGAGGTGATAGCCCGCCATCTCTCCCCGCGAAAAGCCGGCCGCATTGACCACCGCCGACACCTCCAACGCCCGGTCGGCATCGAGGACGATGACCTCCGCGGAGAGACGTGGACGGCAACCGGCGCTAGAAACAAGCGCCACCAGGAGGAGCCTCCCGCCTACCCTCTTCGCAGCGGTCGAGCGCAGCATCAATCTGCTCTCCCCGCCTCCAAGAACGAGTGTAGGTCGGCCTCGCCGACAACGGGCTCACCCACGGCGACGTTGCCGAGCCGACCCTCGAGCATCCACTCCTCCAGGCGATCCACCTCGAAGTAGAGATGCTCGAAAGACTCGACGACGAAGAGAAGGGGTTGCACGCGGTCAATAGCAAAGCCCTGATTGATCACCCACTCCAGGCGGAAAGGGTGACGTTGCACTGCCGGCGACTCGATACTCGTCGCGATCTCTTCGTAGGAGCTCAGTAGCCCGCTGCCGTAAGCCTCGAAGCGCCCTTCGTCGCCTCGCATCAGACCAAATTCGACGGTGAACCAGAAGAAGCGGGCCAAGGCTCGAATGATGCCCTCGAGCTCCCGCAGGCTACCGGAATCTTGCCCCCGACCGGAACTGAGGCGAGCCGCGGTATGGGCCACCTCCCCGAAGCGCACCAAGACATCAGAGAAGAGACGGTCCGTGTGCATCGGAACATGACCGGCAAGATCATGAAAGATATCGGGCTCGGGAAGATAGTCGAGGCACGAGAAGTCGCGAATCGTTATCGTGGTCGGAAACTCCCGGCGCCGGAGACAATCGAAGAACAGGTAAGCCGGCACGTAGCCGCTCACGGGCTTCGCCACGAAGCCGCTCAGCGGCGAAAGAAAGCGGTTTACGTCCTCGAATCTGGGGACGTGATCCGGATCGAGCGCGAGCCGATCCACGCCCTCCAGAAACTTCTTGTTGGCGTAGCGCTTCCATCGCGGCAAAAGGCGGCGATGCAGCTCCGCCCAGGTCCGATGGTTTGTCGAGCTGTAGAGCTCGTAAGGCTGGTGCACGAAGAGCTCCCCACTAGCTCTCGCCTCGTCGATGAAGGGCGCTCTTGCGGTCGTCAGGCCGGGGGCATTAATGGCAGTTTGCAAAGCGTTCGGGCTCCAGAGTTGCTCACTTCGAAGGTGGCTTAGGGGGCCACTCGCTCCAGCGGCAGCGACGTCGAGTGCTTGATCTCTCGCAGCACGATGCTGGTCCGAATACGGTCGACTCCAGGGGCTGGAGTGAGGTCTTCGAAGAGAAATCTCTCGAGATGTTTGTGGTTGCGCGCCGCCACCTTCAAAAGGTAGTCGTACTCGCCGGTTAGGTGATGGCACTCGAGCACCTCCGGAAGATTACGGATTTCCGCGCGAAAGAGCGCGCGGATCCCGGGCTGGTGCCGAGCAAGGGTCACTTGGACAAAGCAGAGGATGTCCAGGCCCACAGCCTCTCGATCGAGAAGCGCGACATAGCGCTGAATAACCCCCTTCTCTTCCAAGCGTCGGAGCCTCTTCTGCAGCCCTGGCGGAGAAAGCTCCACGGCTTCGGCAAGCGACCGATTCGTGGCGCGACCGTTCTCCTGAAGCGCACGGAGGATCTGCCAGTCAGTGTGGTCGAGGCTGACGCCTTCAGAGGTCTCGGATTGGGGTTGGACTGAAGTCTTTGCCATCGCTTCTTCCCTCGAGAACCGGAAACCCTCTTAGTTTCGCGCCAACCCTACCATGAAATTCATTTAGTTATCCTAAGCTGTCGTATTTGTTAATATACATTAACTTGAAAGAGAATACTGGAAACTATATAATACTCATTCAACGGAATTGAGACACTAAGAACACAAGAAAAGGCATCATGCTCTTCACTCCCCTCTGCGCGCCGACCGAAGAGAAGAACCCGGTCGGCGAAAGACCCCGCCTGGCTACCTGGCTGCGACATCGCAAGCGGTCGCTATTGCGCCAGATGGTCACAGGAATTCCGCCAGACGTCCTCTCCTTTGCCGGCGGGCTACCGGCTCCCGACCTCTTTCCAAGCAAGGACTTCTCGTTCGCCCTCGAGGAAACTCTACGCAACGACACGAAGAGCCTCCAGTACGACTCCGAGTACGGCGATCTAAAGGCACAGATCGTCGCCCTGATGGCTCGCCGTGGAGTGCACTGCCACAGCGACAATGTGGTCCTTACGGCAGGCGCACAGCAGGGTCTTTCTGTCCTCTCGCATCTGCTTCTGGACCGCGGCAAGACGGTGCTTCTGGAGAAGGTTACCTACACTGGAATTCAACAGGCAATTGCCTTCTCGGACCCGCAGGTTCGTGAGCTCCCCACTTCTCTGCACGACGGTATCGAGCTCCCCGAGCTCACCAAGCTCCTGAGCGCGCTCCAGGACCCCGCATTCCTCTATCTCGTCCCCGATTTCGCCAATCCGACAGGAAGCAGTATTCCACTCGTGCGACGCCGAGAACTGGTCGAGCTCGCCCGGCTCCATCGCCTCCCGATAATCGAGGACGACCCTTACGGCTTCCTTGCCTACGACGGTCAGGCCCCGCCACCCCTGCGAGCCTGCGATGAAGAATGGATTTTCTATGTCGGTTCGTTCTCCAAGATCATCGCGCCGGCGCTGCGACTCGGGTGGATGGTTCTTCCTCGGGAGCTTGCCGAAAAGGCCTCGATCATCAAGGAGGCCGCCGACCTGGAGTGCTCCGCGCTACTGCAACGCGCAACCTCCCGCTTCCTGGCCCGTCTCGACCTATCCGACCATCTCGACCGGCTTCGAAAGGTCTACGGTGAGCGACGGGACGCGATGCTCGAGGCTCTCGATCGCTATCTACCGGCCGGCGTCAGCTTCAGCCGGCCTGCCGGCGGAATGTTCGTCTGGCTGGAGTTAGCGAAGGGCCTGAACAGCCAGGCGCTACTCGCCAGGGCTATCGACGAACAAGGTATCGCATTCGTGCCGGGAACAGCCTTCACCAATAGTGGCCACGGAGCGGAGAACTGCCTCCGCCTGAGCTTCTCCCAGGCCACACCCAATCAAATCGAAGACGGCATTCGCCGTCTTGCCAAACTCTTTTAACGGAGATCCAACCATGACCGATTACTGCCCGATCGAGGGTTTTGACCATCTTGAGCTCTACGTCGGTAACGCTCGCCAAGCTGCCCAGTTCTACAACCGCTGCTTCGGCTTCAGCATCGTCGGCTATCGCGGCCTCGAGACCGGGGATCGCGACTTGGCATCCTACGTACTCGACCAGGGGTCGATCCGGCTGGTGCTGACTACGGCGCTCACCTCCGAGCACCCGGTGGCAAAGCACGTCCTTCGTCACGGCGATAGCGTCGGAGCGCTGGCGCTGGCCGTCCCAAGTGCTCGAAAGGCTTACGAAGCGACTCTCGCGCGCGGGGCTCGAGGCGCCGCCGACCCCCGCGAAGAGTCCGACGACATGGGCGTGGTGCGCACCGCGGCAATTCACATCTACGGCGACACGGTGCTCCGGTTCATCGAGCGTGGAGACTATGGCGGCAAGTTCGGGCCAGGCTTCGAAAGCCGCGGCAACGGCGACGCGAACGGATACCGAGCCGGACTGGAGCAGGTGGACCACGTCGTTGGCAATGTCGCGCTTGGCGCAATGAACGAGTGGGTCACGTTCTTCAGCAACACGATGGGCTTCTCGCAGCTCGCTCACTTCGACGACGAAGCCATCTCGACCGAGTACTCCGCCCTGATGTCGAAGGTAATGCAGGACGGTTCGGGCAAGATCAAGTTCCCGATCAACGAGCCGGCCGAAGGCAAACGAAAGTCGCAGATCCAGGAGTTTCTCGACTACCACGGCGGGCCCGGCGTACAGCACATCGCCTGCACCACGAGCGACATCATCGCCACCGTCGAGGCATTGGAGTCCAATGGCATTGACTTCCTTCGCGTGCCTGGCACCTACTACGAGGATCTCGAGGCGCGCGTCGGCAAGATCGACGAGCCGATAGACCGGCTCGCCGAGCTCGGAATCCTCGTCGACCGCGACGAGGACGGCTATCTTCTCCAGATCTTCACTCAACCTGTGGAGGATCGCCCCACCCTCTTCTTCGAGGTGATCGAGAGACACGGCGCACGAGGCTTCGGCGAAGGCAACTTCAAGTCTCTGTTCGAGGCCATCGAGCGCGAGCAGGGAGCCCGGGGGAATCTGTGAGTTACTACTACCGACTCGGCAGCATCCCTCACAAACGGCACACCCAGTTTCGAGGAGACGATGGATCCCTTCACCACGAAGAGGTGATGGGTGTTCACGGCTTTGCGGGAGCGCAATCGACTCTCTACCACCTCCGTCCACCCACTCGAGTGCGTCGGATCGAGAATCTGACGCTAGCTGAGACGAAGATCGAAGAGCCTGGCCCTCTGCGCCACCGACATCTCCGATCCGCAGCTCTCGAGGGAGCGGGCGATGCCGTCTCCGGCCGAGTCCAACTGATGGCGAACGGCGACCTCAGTCTCTCCGTGGCTCGCCCGGTCAAGGAGATGAGTTATTGGTATCGCTTCGCTCACGGTGACGAGATCATCTTCATTCATGAAGGCAGCGGCTCCCTCCACACACAGTTCGGCGACCTTCGATACCGGTCCGGCGACTACGTCGTCATACCCACGGGCGTGCTCTGGCGTCTCGTTCCGGATACCGGCGTCGAGCAGCGAATGCTGGTCGTCGAGGCCTACGGCCATGTCGGGCCACCCCGGCGTTACATCAACGACTTCGGTCAGTTCCTGGAACACTCTCCCTACTGCGAAAGGGATCTACGACCACCGGATGATCTCGTCACCCACGATGAAGAGGGTGAGTTCGAAGTACGCATCAAAGCGCGCGACCGAATCACTCGCTATTTCTTCGACCATCATCCTCTCGACGTCGTCGGCTGGGACGGTCATCTGTGGCCCTACGCCTTCAACATCGAGGATTTCGAGCCGATCACAGGCAGCGTGCATCAACCGCCCCCGGTCCATCAGACCTTCGAGGGCCCTGGCTTCGTGCTCTGCTCCTTCGTGCCCCGGCTCTTCGACTACCACCCCGAAGCCATCCCAGCTCCCTACAATCACTCCAACGTCGACTCCGACGAGGTCATCTACTACGTCGACGGCGCCTTCATGTCACGAAAAGGCATCGAGAGCGCGTCGATCACAGTACACCCCAACGGCATCCCTCACGGCCCCCACCCGGGAACTTACGAGGGGTCGATCGGAAAGAAGCGCACCGAAGAGCTTGCGGTGATGGTCGACACCTTTCGCCCCCTGGAGCTCACTCGTAGAGCCACTGAGTTGGAAGACCCGGACTACGCCTACAGCTGGCTCGACTGACACGTCCCTAACTAGAACTATCGAGGGCGCGACGCGAACCTCGGGAACACGGGTCTAGCAGCAGGCTCTCTTTCGTGCCTCGGCGCCGCAAGCGTCCAGATCCGGGCAAGAGCAGTCCTGCAGAAAGTCGAGCAGCTCGAGCATCCCACGCAGCTCCTCGACCTTCTTCGTAAGCTCACACCGCTTCTCAGCGACGAAGCTCTGCCAACGCGTTGCCGCCGTTGCTCCGCGAGGAAAGCCCCGGAAGAGCGTGCGAATCTCGGCGATCGAAAAGCCGGCCCGCTGAGCGAGACGGATCACCGCGAGCCGATCGCATACGGACTCTTCATAGACCCGCCGACCCGACCTCCTCGCAGTCGGGTCGAGGAGGCGCTCGCTCTCGTAGAAGCGAATTGCGGACGGTTTCAGATCCATTCTCCGCGCCACTTCTCCGATACTCAGTTCATCACTCATTGAAAGTCCTTGACTTCAAGTTAACTTGAGCTACTACGGTACAGGTCCAAGGCCTTGCCGTACAACTTCCCGTCAGGAGCGAAACATGAATGTCCTATCGAGTCCCCCCATCGAAACCATCCTTTCCCTGGCCCTCGCAATCGTCGCGATCGCACCGGTCACCGCCTTGGCGCTAGCTTCGAGCGAAGAACGCGGCACCCAAGAGAGCAAGGGCACACCGGCAATCGCCTGTTCGCTCACCTCTCCCGAGCTTCGCGAGCGCACCATCAAAATCAGACGCGACCTACTACCTCATGTCATCAAGACAATAGAGCTCCCCAACGGCATAGCCTTCCTGGTACCCAATGAAGACGGACAGATCCAACGACTCGCCGAATTCGTCGAGCTGGAGAGCAAGTGCTGCGCCTTTCTCGACTTCGAGATTCGCGTCGACGCGGGCTCGGCATCCATCTCGCTACGACTGACAGGCCCCGAGGAAGCGAAAGCCGTTCTCGAGGCAATGGCCGAGAGCTTCCAAAACCTATAACGCTCCAGTGTCCGCTCGGTGCTGCTCTGACACCGAAGGCGAACAGCAGGCGCCGTGACCAGCCTCGGAACAGAGCCTGGGCTATCGATACTCGTGGTACAGCAACCAGCCGGCCGCCTCCGCGTCACCCAGATCCGCTAGAAGTATCTTCCACGCCGCCGCCTCATCCGCATCTCTTCCAATGCCGTAGAGAGCCTGATCGTAGAGCCTGCCGAGACCTGCTATAGCCCACCAATTCCCAGCCTCGGCCGAACGGCGGAGCCAGAGCAGGCCATTTTCCAGGTCCCGCTCGAGCTCCTCGCCCTTGAGCAACTCGTTGCCATAAAACATCATGCAGAAGCTGTCTTTGGCACCAGCACAACGCTGCTGCCAAAGAAGAGCTTGGTCTGTATCAAGCTCAACGCCCTCGCCCCGCCTGTATGCGCCGCTGAGCACTCGCATCGCCATCGCTTCTCCCGCATCGGCGGCCCGGTGAGCGAGCACGGCGCTGCGCTCGAGATCCACTTCCCCACCTAGTCCGATCGACAACAGGCGCGCGAGGAGCGCCGTCGCGGCAGCGTCTCCCCTCTCGGTCAACGCTTCGAGTCGCCGCACGCCTTCTACCAGGAGCTCCTCGTATGCGTCGGAGATTCGCCCCTCGTTGCCGAGGCGCGGAAATCCGTCTGAGCCGAGGCGCGCGGCCTCGGCCATGAGATCACGCGCGACCTCTACATCCCTCGTCCCCACAACTCCGGTAGCTGCCAGAAACGCCAGCGTTTCTACGGCCAGCGCGTCGGGCTGGCTTGCTACTTGCTCGAGCAGCCTCAGGCCGCGAAGCGTGCTCGCCTCACTCTCGCCGGCAAGAATCAGCGCCATACCCAAGTCGTAGGTCGCCCCTCGCTGGTGGGTCTCAGCGCCCGCCTCCAGCCACTCCAAAGACCCTGCCGCATCTCTCCGGACACACTCTCCGCGCCCGTAGACCAGCACCTTGCCAAGGAAGGCCGCCGCGACCGCGTTGCCAGCACGCGCACCGCGCTCGAGCCACCGCAATCCCTCTTCACATGCGGGCCCCGTCGGGTAGACGTTGAGGAGCATTCGAGAGGCTGCGACCATCGACTGAGTGTTACCGGCTTCGGCAGCCCGGCGATACGAGTCGAGGGCGGCGACCGGGTCCGAGGCCCCGAGACCTCTGCCGGTCTCGTTCATCCAGCCCAGGTTGTGCCAAGCCCAGCTCTGACCCTGCTCCGCGGCCGGCTCCAACCATCGACGGGCGCTCAGGAAATCTACCTCGACCCCTAGACCAATCAGGGCCGCGGTACCCATGAGGTACTGAGCATAGGAGTCTCCCTCGAGGGCCAAGACCTCGACCGCATCCACCGAAGAGGCAAACAGATCCTCCGCCGCCGGGGCACCTGTCAACACACTCGAAGGGGCAAGCCTCTGCACCAGGGCGAGCCGGAACATCGCCAGGGGATCGCCCATTGTTGCCGCCCGTGCGTAGAGGTCCGACGCGGCCAGCGGATCGTACCTCCCCCCTTCACCGGACTGGAAGCCGTCCGCTCTGAGGCGCAGCTCGCTGGCCGGGCCTGCGGTGTTCGGCTCGGATCCGCCGAACGCCGGAAGCGGTGTAGGCCCGGCAGAAGAAGGAGCGACCCTCGCCTGCGGCCCCAGGGCACGATACGCCTGCCCCAGCTCGTGATCGATCCAGCTCCGACTCCACTCTCCTCCCTTGCTGTCAGGCAGAACTCGCCGCGCATCGAGAAGGACCGCGATCGCTTTCCGCGGCTGATCCGCAGCAGTGAGGGCTCGTCCCGTGGCGCGGTAGAGATAGCTTGGCGGTGGGGAGAAACTGTCGCGAGAGTCATCGAGCAGCTCCTCCAGCTCCTCGACCCGACCCTCCTTCTCGAGAAAGACACCGAAGCCCACCCAGGCGTTTTCGCTTCGTGGGTCGAGCTCCAGAATCCGCCGCAACGCGCGTTCTGCGACCTCCGCCTGGCCGGCACTCTGTGCAGTGGAAGCCAACTTCCGCAGCGACTCCAGATCCTCGGGAAGGTCGGCTGCCTGAGACGCGAGAAAAACCGCGGCGCTCTGGTCGCTTCCGACCTCTGTCAGGAGCTCTGCCGCGCACTGCGGGACCTTGGCGGCCTCCTTTACCAGATTCGTTTCCTCGCAGAGCCGGCGCGCCATTCCTTCCAGTGCCGTCGAGTCCCCCTCCCATGCAGCGGTGGCGAGCAATTCGACGGCAACGTCGCGGCGAGGGTTCTCGCCTTGAAGTGCCTCCCAGTAATGACGCTCCGCCGCGCCGATCTCCTCACGAATCAGGGCAGATCGAGCCGCCAGCGTGTGACCGCCCCTCACTCGCCATCGGTCCGAGGCGCCGAGGAGACTCTCGGCGAAGAGCTCGGCCTGCTCTTCCCCCGCAGCCTCGAGATAGAGCTCCCAGAGTGTCTCGGCGACGACAAACTCGAAACGCGCTTCGAGCTGCCCTTCCAGTAGCTCGACCGCTGCCGCCGGGTCTCCCCTTTCGAATAGCTCCCAGGCAAGATCAACGGCTTGGTCGCTGCGGAAGGACAGTGGTGCCCGCTGGTACCAGCGACGCAGAAGAGCGTAGTGGCGATCGTCGGGGTCTGCTAGCCGATAAACGACGTCGAGCGCCTTGAACAGGCCTTCCGCCGCCGGCTGGTTTTGCAATCGCCGTTCGAGAGCGTCGGCAGTGCCCGTCGGTAGCTGGCCGCGGTATACGCCATTCACTTTGAATACCCAGCCGCCGATGACCTGCGCCACTTCATCGGCAGGGGCAGTCTCGAGGAGCGCCATATAGAGCATGTGGGCATCCGGCAACTCCGAGCAGCTCCGCAATGCCGAGGCGACAGCCTGGTAACCGTTGTCGCCATCGACGACGACTTCAGCGGCAGCCGACAGAAGCTCGATCACTTCGCCGCAGCGCTCGGGGGTCTCCAGGCCTCGTGCTGCCGTGATCAAAGCGCGGACAGCGGCCGCAGGATCGAGGCTATCGAGAGCGTTGAGGAGGGCAGACCAGTCGCCGTCGGTGGCGGCAATCGCAGCCATCGACGATGTCGCGCGGGTAGAGACTTGCGACGGCTCGTCGGGGTCGCCGGCGATACGTGCCACGCAAGCGCGTGCCGGCTCCGTGAACTCAGGGCCTCCCTTACTCAGTGCCGCGAGACAGGAGCTCAGCCCGGTATTGCCACTTGGCGGAGTTTCGAAGAGATCGGCCAGCACGCGACGCGTGGACTCCGGCTCTTGCTCGGGCATACTCGATGCCATCCAGCGCTCGACCATGGCCGGATCACCGGGAGCGGCACTAGCCCATCGCTGCAGTACCTCAGCCAGCTGGGTCTGATTGGCTCCCACTGTCTGCGCAAGCATCCGGTAGCCCATCGGGTGCTCGGGATTGCGAGCCAGGAAGGTCTCGACGGCGTCGCTAGCGCGCGCGACCTCGCCGCTCTGGCGCAGCGTATTCGTGGCTTGCCACACCACCAGTGGATCGTCCGGATAGCGGCCGAGAAGGGCGACGATGGCATCGCTCTTCCGGACTTGGTCCTGGATCTGAAAGGTGCGGAACAGCTCGGGGCCGCCGGCATCCGGCCGCAATTCCTGCCACCGGGAGAGGACTCGCTCACTCGTCGCCTCGCCGGCGCCGGGCTCGATCTCCGTTCCCTCGGCCATACTCCGAGCCCGGTCGAGCATGGTCGCGGACATGAGCACCGTTCCCCACGCCTGGAGGACGAACATCGGGTCACCCGTGTCCGACATTGCGAGCGCGGCTTCGAAGGTCTCTTCGTACTGCGCCTCTCGCGTGGCCAGGTCGGGCTCCGCCGAGGCCCGCTGCCGCGCCCTAGCGACGGAAAGCGAGCTCGCGCCCAGGAGCAGGGCTGAAACCAGAACGGAGACCTCCCGTCGTCGCCACCATCGCTGCGGGAGCGCGAGGCCGATGGAGTCGGACCATCTTCGTCGCATAGACAATATTCTATACGCGCGTTTGAACCTCGAGGCGGAGGTGGACCCTTGGACATCTATCGACTTAGGGTCGGCGCGGAAATAACTTCACATTATCGCCGGAGCGTGTGAGGCCGAGGCGCCACAGGGCGGTCGCTGCATTGGAGGTGGTGGTGAGCTGAGCCCAGGCTGTGGGGCAAGCTCTTCCTGCTCGGTTCGCGGTCTCGGCGAGAGGGTGTAGTTCCACTTTCCTAGGAAGTCGCTCCTGGCCACCGCGAGCTGCAGCATTTCCTTGTCCGATACCCTGACTCCTTTCTGGTATTGGCGTTGATCACGGCACGGCTCGACGCGCAGTCCGGTGGATGTCGTCGTGTTGCGGACGAGGTTGACGAGGATCTCGAAACTCTCGAGAGGAACTCCGGCCCAGTTCTTGCTGATCTCGCTGAACATCCTGTGCTCGATGGGATTCCATTTACTGGTGCCAGTTGGATAGTGGGCGACGGTGATGATGAGGCCGCACTTGTCTACGAGCTTCTCCTGGAGGTACTTCTTCCAGGCTCGAAGCCGTGCGCCGTTGCTTGCGCCGCTGTCGGCAAGAATGAGGAGACGCTGAGACGCCGGATAGTGAGATCGACCGTATTTGAGCCACCAGGTCGCGATGCTGTTGACAGCGAACTCCGGCGTGTCCGACGACTGTCCGAGGACGAGAACGCCGAAGTTCCTCTGAAGATCGTAGATCCCATAGGGGGAGGCGATGGCGAGAGCTTCGGACCGGAAGTCGTGATCCTTGACCCGCTTGGCCTCGCGGCACCATGTCTGTCCCTGGTTCTTGAACCGACCGATCAGCTCCTTCTTCTTCGTATCGACGCTGATGATCGGGTCGCCAGCGCTTGTGAAATCCTCGCGCAGTCGCTTGATGGCCTTGAACTGTGCATCACGATCTGGGGAGTTCCCCGAAGACAGACATTTCCTATTGCTCTTGAGGGAATAGTTCAGGTCTGCGAGCAATCGACGCACCACCGTAGCCGATACGATGATGTCAAGGCGTTCGGCAAGGCATTGGGCCACCTTTGCAGCGGTCTCGTGCGTCCATCTTTTTGATGACATGGGATCACCAGCTATATCGGCCTCGAGTATGGAATGGATTCCATCGACTATCTCGGGCGTTTTTTTTCCACTCGTTGGTTGCCACCGCCTGCTCTTCGAACTCTTCCGCGCTCCACGGAGCCGCCGAAGAGCTCGCGACGTCCTTTTGCGACTGTATGAGGGTCCAGGTCCAGAAGATCGGCGATCTTCCGGTCGCCGCCATGCCCGAGCTTGGTCGCTTCCAGGCCAGCGAAGAGCCGCCGCTGGCGTTCGTCTAGCAGGCTGAAGAATAAAACGATGGCAGCCCTGAGCTCCTCGGGGAGCACTTCTGGAACGAGGCTGGCAGCTACATCCTGGAGAGCCTGCCGTTCGTTGCGCATCAGCTTCTGCTGACGACGGCGCCCTGTTTCCGAGCACAAGTATACGAACCTCTTCCCAACTCTGGATCGTACGATTCTCTTGCGACGAACGAGGTGCAACATCGCGTGCTTGACCTCGACCTGCAGCAGGAGCTCGAGTTCAGAAGCCGTATAGCCGGCAGCGGACCGGTCCACGGCAGCCACCGCAGTTTCGAGGAGGCTGCCATGCCGACTGAACCTCGCCGAACCGCACGACCACAAACCCAGATCGTCGAAATCGGGAATCTCGTTCAAGGTATAGAACCGCCCTCGATCCGAGTAGCTGGCCAAATAGCCCAATCGAGACAGCGAACGGTAGACCGTCATGGTGGCTCGGGTTCCCATGGCGTCCTTGAGCTCATCCATGGTGGCCATCTGTTCGCTCATCAAGAGCTCGCGCACTGTTGCATCACGATCTTCGGCTCGTACCATTTGGTATAGTTCCCCTTCCAAAAGAGGTGACAGGGGAAACTATACCAAATGCGGGCAGGGCTATGCTAGCTCTAAACCTTGCAAACAAGGCGCGTACCGGAGGATTATGCGGTGGCTGAAGAAGGGGGCAGTGGTATGGTCACCCCAGATACTGGAAACTTATTTCCGCGCCGACCCTTAGGATTGGCGGGTGAAGCCTAGATTGCACAGCCAGAACCAGGGTTTCCGGTGGGAGACCCCGCTAGGTCCCTTCCGTCGTCTCACCACCGACCAAGCTAGACAGTGGAGCGAGCAGGGTTTCTTCGTCCTCGAGGACGCCATCGACCGCCCAACTCTCGAGCGCCTGATCTCCGAGATCGACCCTTGGGAGGCGAAGGCCGAAGCCTGGCTACGAAAGCAACCTCAGGGACGGAGCTCCGTCGCCCGCGCGGGCGAGATCACCTTCACGGTCCACCTGGTGAAGCGGTCGGCCTTCCTACGTAGCTTCTGCGCTGGAGGGCTCTTTCGCGACCTCGCCTGGGACCTGGTAGGTCCCGACGTTCGGCTCTACTGGGATCAGGCTGTGTACAAGATGCCCAGCGTGGCGGCGCCCTGCGCATGGAGCCCAAAGAGAGCGGCGGCTATCGCTCCATCCGCCAGGATGACCCCGAGCGCCAGTTTCCGATCCGGAGCGCTGGACGTCCGCTGGCCTGAGATCGGCGATCGACGGACCCGAGCTCAAAAAGAAAAGCGCCTCCCGCAGGAGGCGCCCTTCGACTTCGAAACGGCTTCCTGCTCAGTTACCGCTGGACGGATCGCCGACCCAGCCGGTCTTTCCCGAGGCGTTCTCGTCGGGGTTCGTATAAGTGAGAAATCCGAAGAGCATCTCTTCGTGAGTCGCTTCGCCCCAAGTGATCGTTTGGCTCGGATCGGGGTTCCAGGGATTGTCAGCTGAATTGTCCCAGACTCCGGTGAAGCTCACTTTCGTCCCCTTGGGCACCAGCTTCGGCTCCTTGAAGCGATATGCGGTCTGCCAGTTGTAGTCGTACTTCGGCACGTCGAGAAGGATCTCCTCAGTGCCATCCGGGTACTGAAGCGTGTACTTCGCCGAAATCCCGCGCAGATGCATATGCGGCATCATCGCGTTGATCAAGGCGTCCGTCTCGAATTCCATCTCGGCCGTAGCCGCGTAGTTCGCCTCTCCCGGGGGGATGGAGAAATCGAAGGTCCCGAGCGGGTTGTTCAGCAGAACGTGCTCCGGGGTGTATCCCTCGGGATAGAAAACGATGCCTACCGCCGACTGGTCCCAGACACCGGTCCCGGGCCCTGGCTCCTTGTGGTAGTGCACGTTCCATCTCATCTCCTCGCCGGCTTTGAGCTTAGCCGCATAGCCGTCGCGATAGACATTCGGCTTGTTGCCGGGAGCGATCCCGCCGACCGGGCGCAGGATGATGTGATGCACGGCCGGAGAGCCCGGGCGAAACTCGACCGCTTTGATCCAGCGATCCGTGGGCAGTTCTTCTTCCGTCAACTTGATGGGAAAGTAGAAAGTGTCGTCGAGGAGCTCGTCGGGAACGAAGAACGCCTCTCTGAACTCGAGTACCAGGTCCGGTTCGCCGATGCTCCAGCCATCGCTGCTGGCGAAGTCCCGGGGTGCCGGCGCATCCGCCTCATTCCCTGCCGCCGCGCCACTACGTGCCCAGGCTACGACTGTCTCGATCTCGGCTTCGGTGAGAGTTCGCTCGTCCTCGAAGACTCCGGAGTGAATCGAAGAGGCATCCCAGGGTGGCATATCCCTATTAGCGACCGCCTTGCCGATCGCCCGCGCCCAGGGCCGAGCCTCCTGGTAAGTGGTGAACGCCATTGGCGCCACCATGCCGCCCATGTTGGTGCCACCCTCTCGGTGACAATCCTGGCAATTCTGCTGAAGGATAGGCAGCACGTCTTTGTAAAACGTGACGTCCGCGACCGTTGCGTCGTTGGCGGCTGCCAGAACAGGCGCCATGGAAATCAACAGAGCCACAACGCCAGAGATCAAAATACGCATCTTCACTACCTTTCCTTCAGATCCAGGATGGAGCGGCTGAACCGACACACACATCTCGGTACGAGATTTACGGGACAAAGATATCAAATGTGCCTTATTTCGAAAGGCATCGCGCCGATCTGCTCGACCGGAAAGATCCCTAGCGGTCGCGAATCGAATACAAATGCGAGCGGGTCCGGATCAAGAGACGCTCACCAACGAGGGCCGGCGAAGCCAGCACCATTTCGTCCAAAGCACTCTCATGCAGCTGCTCGAACTTTCCACCTGCCTCGAATACGAAGGTGCTGCCGTCCTCGTCGATGGCAAAGATCTTCCCCCGGTAGGCCCAAGGCGATGCGGTGAAAGCGCCTGCCGAGCCCGCGATTCGGGCACGGAACACGCGCTGCCCGTCAGCAGCCTGGTCACCGGCGTCTCCGAGGTGAACGAGTTCTTGCGATGGCGGCCGCCGGGAGGGCGGCCCTTGAACAGGCTTCGACGCCAGAGCTCCGACCCCGTCTCCAGCTCGTAGGCGATCAAGAGATACTCGAGCTCGATCTCGCTCGGAAACTCCATGTCGCGTTCGTTGAGCTTACGGAGCACCTCTTCCTCGCTCAATCCCTGCTTCGTCAGCTCGGCGAGGTATTCGTTGCTGAAGTCAGTCCCGATCTGCGGCGGTTTCATCACGGTCGAGCTGGTGGCGGTAGTCACCAAGACCGTGTCACCGGCTTCGATCGGCGAGGACCACCCCATACCTGGGACTTCGGCCCCCCACTCGACGTTTTCGGTCGTCGACCAACGAAGAGGCAGTTTCTCGTTTTCCGAGACCGCCATGGCGCGGGGTCCGCGAAATCCTGGCCAGCTCGCGTCCGAGGCCGTGGCGGCGCCGCGCAGGGTCGATGGCGGCGCCAGAATCAACGCCATCCAGACACAGCAGAGGAGTCTCAGAGGTAGCCCCACGGTGCAGATTTTGGAAATACCAATCATGCTCACTTCGGCGTCCCTCACCGGCGAGATCGACTCAGACCGGGTAGCCGTATCGGTCCATAGGGAGCCCCAACTCGTCACGGAACCAACGATTGCTCGGGCGACTGAGCTCTCGGACTCGCGGGAACATAGTGTGAAGAGAAGAGCGCGGCTACCGTGCGATCCTCTCCACTGACCTCCGCCGGTCGCTCGGAGAAGACGCCCGAGGTAAGATCCCCGACCGGCGGACCTCAGGCGCGGGACAGCATTCACTGCTCGATTTGACGCAACCCAATGACCCGTCCCGGTAAGCGGTGCCTGCGCCCCTCCCTCTCCGTCCTAGAGGTAGCTCTCTTTAGCTGGCTGCTCGTCTTGGCCGCTTGTGGGCCGGAGAGCACTGACAGCCATCGGGCCGGGGGCAGCGACTCAGCCGCATTCGAAGCGATAGGAACCGGCGAGCCGCGGCGCGGCGGTCACCTCCGCGTGGGCTACGCCCTCGAGCCCACCTCTCTGGACGCGGTGCTCGGCCGCTCGGGCGGCGACGCCTACTATTGGCACCAGATATACGACCAACTCGTCGATGCCGATCCCGACCTCTTCCCTCGACCGTCCACCTCACTGGCCCAGTCATGGGAGATCTCTACCGAGCCCGACGCCATCACCTTCTACCTGCGTGAGGGCGTGACCTTCCACGATGGCACCAAGTTCAACGCGGATGCGGTCAAGTTCAATGTCGAGCGGATTCTCGAGCCAAAGACGATGGCTACACCGCGCGCCGCGATGACGGTCATCGAATCGGTCGACGTCCTCGACGAATTCACCGTGAGGTTCAACCTCAGTCGACCCTGGGGAGCAGGCCTCAACATGCTGGCCGATCGAGGCGGAGTGATGAACTCGCCTGCGGCGGTTCGCGCGCTGGGCAAGGACTACGGCTGGAACCCGTCGGGCACCGGACCGTTCAAGATCGACAAGGTCATCACCGGCACTCTGGTCCACTTGGTTCGCAACGAGAATTACTGGGGCACCGACGAGAGCGGCAACCCCTTGCCCTACGTCGACGAGGTCACAATCCGAGTGATTCGAGACCAAACGGTGCTGTCTTCGGCGTTGCGCACGGGTGAGATCGACATCGCCTACCTGCCCTATAAAGACGTGTCGGCGTTCCAGCGTGACGATCGATTCCAGATCGAGACCATGCCCGGTGGCGCGATCGCACTGTTGATGGCCTTCAACCTGGCTGCCCCCCCTTTGGACGACATCAATCTCCGCCTCGCCGTCGCTCACGCGGTCGATCCGGAGATCCTCAATAAAGCCATCTTCTTCGACCAGGTGATCGTCGCCGACGCGGGAATGTGGCCGATCGGCGCCTGGGTATACGACAACAGCCTGCCGCGCCCCTACTACGACCCAGACAAGGCGCGCGAGTACCTCGTTGCCGGCGGGCGGCCTGACGGCTTCGAATTCACTGCTGTGACCTACAACAGCCCTATTTTCGTACCGGCTGCCGAGGTTGTCCGAGCGATGCTCAAGAAAGTGGGCATCACGATGAAAATAGACGTGCTGAGTAACGCCGCGGCGACGGAGAGATTCTTCTTCGGGGGCGACTACCCCATGTATCTGACCGGATGGAGCCGCTACCCGGAGCCGGACTGGCTCGCCTCACTGGCCTACAAGAGCGACGGCTACTACAACGCGGGCAATCTCGAGCGCCCGGAGATCGACAGACTGGTCGAGAAGGGTGCGTCGCTCTATGACATCGAGGCTCGCAAAGAGGTCTACAACGAGATCAACCGCACCGTGCTGAGCGAGGCCTGGTTCACGCCGCTGCTCTACGCAGTAAACTACGCCGCGGCGCCGAGGAAGGTGCGTAATCTCGATCGGCTGATGGGATGGGACGGCAAGATGGATCTGCGAGAGATCTGGCTCGACCCTTAGACCTGACGTTCGATGCCGCAGTACGTGCTCCGACGCCTCCTGCAGGCGCTCCCCGTCCTCCTGATCGCCACCTTTCTGGTATTCGCCCTGATGCTGGCGATTCCGGGCGACCCTGTGCGTGCCTTGATCGGCCCGGGCGAGGCCCTCGACGAAGAACAGATCCAGATCCTCCGCGAGGAGAATCATCTCGACGAGCCGGTACTCGTCCAATACGCGCTCTGGCTGGGGAAGGCTCTCAAGGGTGACCTCGGGCGCTCAACCCAGAACCAACGGCCGGTCGCCGCGGAGCTCCGCACTCGTGCCCTGACCACCTTCCAGTTCGGACTCGCCGCCTGGATCTTGGCGGTCCTGATCGGCGTTCCGGCCGGGATCGTCTCCGCCGTCTACAGAGGCAAGCCGGTGGATTACATCGCCACCGTCGTCTCGATCGGCGGCGTCGCTATCCCCAACTTCTGGCTCGGCATCATGGCGATCCTGCTCTTCGGAGTCACCCTCGGTTGGCTGCCGACACAAGGCTACGTCAACATTTTCGAAGATCCCGTGCAGGGTCTACGGCACATGATCCTGCCGGCGTTCGCCCTGGGCATCACCAGCTGTGCGCTGATCATGCGTCAAAGCCGCTCGGCGATGCTGGAAGTCCTCGCACAGGACTACATGCGCACGGCAAGGGCCAAGGGCCTGCGCGAGCGCACCGTGGTTTGGGTTCATGCCCTACGCAACGCGCTCTTACCGGTCATCACCGTGCTCGGCCTCCAGACCGGCCGGATCTTCGCCGGCGCGATCGTGATCGAGACTCTCTTCGGCATTCCCGGCACCGGTCAGTTCATGGTGCAGGCGATTTTTGCTCGCGACTTCAAAGTGGTTCAGGGAGCGGTCCTGCTGATGGCGTTGGCGGTCTTGACCGCCAATCTGCTCACCGACATCGTCTACGCCTGGCTCGACCCGAGAATCAAATACGATGGCTAGCGTCCCTGAGAGAGCCGCGTCGACACCGGTGCCTGAGAGCCGCCTGCGTCGCCACCCCGCCCTGCGGGTGCTGCCCAAGCTGGCCTCGATCCCCCAGGCGATCTTCGGCATCATCGTAATCGGCGCGATTGTGCTCGCGGCGGTCTTTGCTCCCTGGATCGTGCCGACGGACCCAGAGGAGATGGACTTCGACAACCTTCTCAGCGGGTTTAGTAGCCAGCACCTGCTCGGCTCGGATCAGATGGGGCGAGACACACTCGCGCGGCTCATTGTCGGCGCTCGAATCGCGTTGATGGTGAGCCTCGGCGCGGTCGGTCTCGGGGCCCTCATTGGCGTACCTCTCGGCCTGATTGCAGTGTATTTCCGGGGCTTCGTCGACGACCTGATCATGCGCGTGATGGATGCAGTAGTGGTGTTCCCGAGTCTCTTGATCGCGGTCGGTCTGGCCGCGGCCCTGGGGGGATCTCTGAAGACCGTCATCATCGCCATCGGTATTGCCAACGTCCCTTGGATGGCCCGCATTGTCCGCAGCCAAGGGCTTTCCATCCGCGAGCTCGACTACGTGGCGGCCGCGGAAGCGGGCGGTTTGAGTAGCCAACGAATCATCTTCAGGCACATCCTGCCAAACACGCTTGCCCCGGTCATCGTTCAAGCTACGCTGAGCATGGGCTATGCCGTTCTCACCGAGGCCGCTCTCAGCTTCATCGGTGTGGGCATCCAACCACCGACTCCGACCTGGGGCAATATGCTCCAGCAGGCCTTCCCCATGCTCGACCAACAGCCTTTGCTGTCGATCGTGCCCGGGTTTGCCATCTTTCTGTTGGTCCTGGCTTTCAACTTCATCGGCGACGCTTTGCGCGACGTTCTCGATCCGCGCCTCCGAGGCGTGATTCATTGATATAGCCTGCCGCCAAATACACCAACTGGAGACGAGGAATAGATGTCACAAGATCCACCAGACCGCAGCGGCGCGGAGAGCCTGGTTCAGACCTTCGTCGATAGTGGCGTCGACGTCTGCTTCGCCAATCCAGGCACTTCGGAGATGCATTTCGTCGCCGCTCTCGACACCAACCCTGGGATGCGCTGTGTCTTGGGCCTATTCGAGGGCGTCGTTACCGGAGCCGCCGATGGTTACGGTCGGATGAAAGGCTCCCCCGCCGCGACACTCCTCCACCTGGGGCCCGGGCTCGGCAACGGCCTCGCCAACCTCCATAACGCCAAGAAGGCCCACACACCCGTCGTCAACGTAGTCGGCGACCATGCAACCTACCATCGCAAATACGACGCGCCCCTGAGCTCCGACGTCGAAGCGATCGCTCGACCGGTATCGGGCTGGGTAAAGGTTTCCGAATCTGCGGACGATGTCGCCTCCGACGGTGCCGAGGCGGTGCAAGCCGCGATGGCCCCTCCTGGGCAGGTGGCCACCCTGATCTTGCCCGCGGACACGGCATGGAACCGCACCCGAGCGACCGCCGTGCCACTCAAACCGGTGGCGCCAGATCCTGTCGACAGCGACCAGGTAGAGGACGTGGCGAAGGCGCTGAGCAGTGGCGAGCCTGCCGTTCTGTTGATCAACGGGACCCTCACCGCCGAGCGAACAGCGCTCGCGGATCGCATCGCCCGAGCCACCGGTGCGCGCCTGATCATGGACACTTTTGTCTCTCGCCTGCAGCGCGGCGCGGGCCGAGTGCAGGTCGCGCGACTCCCCTACTTTGGCGAGCAAGCAGCCGAAGTGCTCGCCGGCACCAAGCACCTGATCCTGATCAGTACTCAGCCACCGGTCACCTTCTTCGCCTACCCGGAAAAGCCGAACTGGCTGACGCCGGAAGGTTGCACAATCCACACCTTGGTGGAGCGCGACGGCGATGTCGATGGAGCCCTGGACGCGCTGGCACAGGCCGTCGGGGTGGGATCTCAGCAAGCCGAGCTGGTGGCGCCGGAGCGCCCACCTCTCCCGACCGGCGAGCTCACCACCCGTTCGGCCGGGCAGGTAGTGGGGCACCTCTTACCGGAGAATGCGATCGTGGTCGACGAGGGCGGAACGTCGGGAGCCGGCGCGACCTACGCGACCCGCGGAGCTCCGCCCCATGACTGGTTGATCCTGACCGGCGGCTCCATCGGCTACGGGCTACCGACAGCCACCGGGGCTGCAATCGCCTGCCCCGACCGCCCAGTTCTCTGCCTCCAGGCGGACGGCGGCGGGATGTACACCCTGCAGGCGCTGTGGACCCAGGTTCGCGAGCAGCTCAACGTCACCAACCTCATCTTCGCCAACAGAAAGTACGCGATCCTGCAGATCGAGTTCGGCCGCGTCGGAGCTCATGCGCCGGGGCCGAAGGCGATGAGCATGCTCGACCTGACCAACCCCGAGCTGAACTGGGTGTCGCTGGCCCGGGGCATGGGTATGCCGGCCTCGCGAGTCACTACCGCGGAAGAGCTCAACAAGGCCCTCGCCGCTTCGCTCAGCGAATCTGGACCCTCCTTGATCGAGGCCGTTCTCTAGCCAAAGTCGAGTCCAGCCCCACACGGAGCTCCGGATGCGCCGTCCGCGGCACCATGTTATTTAGCCGAAGGAAATGATAGGGATCATTTCCGTAAGCTAAGACGACGCCACCGCCCCTCCATCGCAGGTAATGGTCTCACCGACGGTGTAGGCGCCGACGCGTGAGCACAGAAAGATCGCCAGGCCGGCAATATCCTCCTTCGTCCCCACGCGGCCGCGGGGATTGCGGCGGCCGATGCTGTCCCAGTCTTGTCCCTCCACCTTGCCGCCGAAGCCCACGCCTGCCGACAACATCCAGCTCGGGAACGGACCGGGGGCGATCGCGTTGACGATGATGTTCTCCTTGACCAGGTGGGCCGCCAAGACCCGCGTCAGGTGGTGGACCGCAGCCTTCGACGGGCCGTAGGAGAAGTTGTCGAAGATCGGGGTCTTGATGCCATCGACCGAGCCTACGTTGACCACTCGCGCCGGATCCTCATCAGTTGCCGAGGCCCGCAACAGCGGCAGCAGCTTCTGAGTGAGGAAGAAGATCCCCTTGACGTTGACGTCCATGACCTTGTCCCAGCCAACTTCGGGGAAGTCGTCGATGGGAGCTCCCCAGGTCGCACCCGCATTGTTAACGAGAATGTCGAGCTTGCTCTCTCGCTCGCCGAGCGCCGCAGCGAGGGCCTCGATGCCCTCGAGCTTCGAGAGGTCTGCGGGCAGGGGTACGCACTCGCCCCCATACTCCCCCATGAGTCGCTCGGACGTCGCGGCGCATGCGTCCGCTTTTCGCGAGCTGATGTAGACCTTGGCGCCGTTGGCGAGGAACCCGGCAGTGATCATCTCGCCGATCCCTCGCGAGCCGCCCGTGACGACGGCGGTCTTTCCCTCGATTGAAAACAGATTCTTCACAGTAGATCTCCTTTTGTATTGATGAGAGCGCCTTAGTGTTGTGTCTCCGACATGGCACTAGGTAGGCGGGTATTTGGCGAGTCCAGCCTCGTCGGGCTCCGTGCCCCAGCCGGGCCGGTCGGGAACGACAATGTGGCTGTTCTCGATCTCGGGCACTTCGGTAAAAAGCTCTTCGTCCCAAGGCAGGCGGTCGATGTCCGTTTCCATGATGCGCAGGTTTGGCACCGCCGCGCTCAGGTGAACGTTCATCATCGTCGACAGATGGCCGTAGTAGTTGTGGGGCGCCACATTCACCTCATAGGCGTCGGCACAGGAGGCGATCTTCATCGACTGCCAGACCCCGTTCCACACCGCGTCGATGATCGCGACATCCATCGATTGGGCCGCAAAGAAGGGCAGGAACGCCTGCTGGGTGATGAGCGTTTCGCACGAGCTGATCGGGTGCGGACTGGCGTTGCGAATCGTCGCCAGATTGGCCGGCGAGAGCGTATCGATCTCGATCCAGAAGATGTCGAGATCGGCAAGAGCCCGAACGATCTTCAGATAGCCCTCGGTCCTGGCGTTGAAGTTGAGGTCGAGGAGGATGTCTACGTCAGGACCGGCGCCCTCTCGGAACGCCTGCAAATGGCGACGGATGTCGTTGATCGTCTTCCTCTCGATGTTCCGCGCCGGCTCGAACGGCCGACCGAAGCCTGGCGCCCAGCCTCGGGGCGTGCCACTGCTGTAGTCGAAGATATTCGTCTTGAGCCCGGTGAATCCTTTCTCGCGAACCTCCGCACCCATAGCTTTGACGCCGTCGAGGTCGGTGATCGCCTTGCCATAGACATCCGACCGGCCGATGCGCCAGGTTCCACAGTGAGACCAGTAGACCCGGACCCTGTCGCGCACCTTGCCACCCAGGAGCTCGTAACAAGGCACGCCCAGCCGCTTTGCGTTGGCATCGAGAACCGCGTTCTCGATCGCCCCGATCGCCATCGCCATCACCCCTGACATCGACTGGCGGGCTCGCGACTGCAGGCGCTGATAGATGAGCTCGATGTCGTTCACCCGCAGCCCGACAACCAGCTTGCCGAGTCTCTCGACGACGGCGGTGACGCCGAAGGCCCCCTGGTGCTCGTCGTACTCGCTCCACCCGACGATGCCCTCCTCGGTCGTGAGCCGTACAAAGTGGTAGTTGCGCCAACCGGCGTCGCAGTGACGAGTCTCGATCCCGGTGATTTTCATGCGCGCGACATTACATGAAACGAGCCCTTTCTGGGCATGTCGTGGAGGTTTCTCGCTCCGCTCGATCTAGTTTAGGCGCTCGAAGCCGCACTTGGAAGATGACTACTTAATCGTTAAAGTAGTCACATCATGACCGATCGGAAACGGCGACAAAGCGGCATCCGGACGCTTAAGAACGAGGCACCGCGTATCCTCAGTGAGGTTCGTGAAGAAGAGGCTGAGTACGTCATCACCCATCGAGGGAAGCCAGTTGCCGTCATTCGTCCCTGGTCGGCGGAGGACGAGCGCGACGAGCGCGCATCCCGAGCTCGGGACTACATCGCCTCAGTCGACGACTTCGCCAAGCGGGTGGCGGAGCGCGCAGGCAAAAAGACAGCGGCGGCAGCGGTCTCGGGTCAGAGGCACTAGACCAGCGTTTCCAAAGTTCGGGCTGCATAGCTCGAGCTCATTCTGTTCGCTGGCCAGGCGCGCCGACGCAGGCATATTGGGCAATATGTCGAGGAGCGCGGGGGCGCCTAGCCAACGCCGGCAGCGGGCAGAAGGGGCCGAGATATGTGCGCGAACTTTGGAAACGCTGGTATAGAGAGGAGAGGGCTCAGTGGCCGTGGTTGATGCCAGCGTGTGGGTCTCGATCTGCCACGCGGGCGATCGCTTTCACGGGCGATGCCGTGATTTGCTCTCGAGCCGTCTGGCGAACGGTGAAGTGCTGATCGCCCCCAGCCTTCTCGCGGTCGAAGTCGCGGCAGCGATCCGGCGCCTAACCGGCGACGCTTCGCTCGCCGCCGAGGCAAGCAAGGGGTTGTTGGAGGCAGGCCCGGTTCGTCTGTTTCCGCTGACGCACTCACGCAGTCGAGCTTCGGCCGAGCTTGCGGCGCGGCTGGGGCTTCGCGGCGCCGACGCCGTGTACCTGGCACTGGCGGTGGAAAAGGAGAAGGGTCTGGTGACGTTGGATCGTCAGCAGCTGGAGCGCGGTCGAGGCGTCGTCAAAGTATCGCGTCCCTGAGCCCTCAGTTTCCCCTGCTAGACTGACGGCGTGACGGACGTGGTGCCCAAAGAGTCGCCTTTCGAGCCCGACCCCGTCATCGAGGCGTACAAAGCGGGCATCGATCGGACGCTGCTCTGCGAGAACCTGAAGCTCTCGACCGAAGAGCGAATTCGCAACCTAGCCCAGTTGCAAAGGTTCGCTGAGGAGGTGCGACGCGCCGGTGCGCGCCATCGCGATGACCGACTCCGAAGGTCTGCTACGTCGCCTGCAAGAGACTGAAGTCGATTTCGTCGTGGTCGGAGGTGTCGCCGCGATCGCGCACGGATCTGCGCGCCTCACGCAGGACCTCGACATTGTCTACGAGAGATCGGCCGAAAACCTCGCGCGTCTGGCTTCCGCCCTCAGAGAAACCAGGCCTTACCTGCGAGGAGCCCCACCGGGCCTTCCCTTCGTTCTCGACGAAGCAACCCTTCGCCGTGGTCTCAACTTTACTTTGAGCACAGAGTTGGGCGACCTCGACCTTCTCGGTGAAGTCGCCGGCGGCGGCAACTACGAGAATTTGCTCTCAGGGAGTGTGGACCTCCAGATTTTCGGCCGGAGCTGCAAGTTCGTCGATCTCGCAACACTCATCCGACTCAAGAGGGCTGCGGGGAGGCCGAAGGATCTCGAGACCATCGCCGAGCTGGAGGTTCTCCTCGAGGATCCGACCGCGGAGTCTTAGTCGATCGTCCGCCAGCCGTCGGCCGTCCAGATACCCTGCCCTCCTGTCACCGTCTGTCTGACTCCGAACACATCTCTAATTTCGATTGTATGGGTGTCGCCTTACGCGGGTCGCATGCATAGATTTCGCGAACAAGGCCCCCCGGCTTTAACAGCACCCATCTGCCCGCGGTGCCGAAGTAGCGGATCGCCGGCGTTTCATGGGGCCCGCGCCCTCCACTCGGAAGTGTGCAGGCCCGACGAGGCTGGGCCCCAAGCGCCGACAGCTGCCAGACGCTCTCACCCACCTCGTCGGCTGATTGAGGCGAGATACCCAGCCACACCACTCCTCCGACGCCGTCCTCACCGAAAGACCCTATCTGCAATTCGGCCTCCGGACCCTCGCGAACAACGCCCGTATCGTGATCGAGGGCGACGACTCGCGACGGGACGCCCGGATCTGTCGATTCGAGCACCACCGCCGGAAGACCCTCGAGGAGTGGCAACGCTGTATTTCCGAACCAGCGAATCTCTCCGAGAGCGGGCGCAGCCAAGCTCGCTCCGGCCTCGAGCGGCCATGGTCCCGACACCTCGCCATGGACACTCACAGTCAACCACCAGCTGTCCCTAGCCACGAAGCGCGAAGACCGAAGCGTGATCAGAAGGGTCTCGTCGTCGATCCACGAAGCGACCCATGGGCCGAGTGGCTCCGTCGCCGGCAGCTCGAGAGAGCGAAGGGACAGATCCTCCTCGAGCACGATCACGTTGCGGTTGCGCTGCCAGCGCTGTCGAGCCTTTGGCGTCTCTGAATCGGGATAGCTGTCACCCCAGAAGGTCCAGGCGAAGCGCCGTCCCTGAGGCGACCAGCCAAGGGGAGCGCGATGGTAAGTGTCCTCGACATCGAGGTAAGTGATCGCGCCCTGCCGATCAAGAGCAAGCCACCGTCGATCGTTCTGACTCGTGTATTGGTCCATCACCGCCACTCCGAGCTGGCGCGAGGCAAAGAGGTGTTGCCCTCCCCACAGCTGCGAGGTCACTCTTCTGGTGTCGCCGGTGACGATCACTGGGTGGGCAAGAAAGTCGCCGCCAGCGGCGGGTTCCAGCCCGATGGCCGAATCATCTCCAAACGGCAGCTTGAAGCGCGCGGGTCCCGATACGCCGAGGGGCGCGTAGAGAATTGACAGCGCGTAGGCGACTGTCACCAGCGAGAAGGGGACGAGGACGGCAAGGCCCCGCCGCACGCGACGGCGATCGTCCGGTGCCCTGATGCTCGCGGCCCATGCAGCGATCAAGAGCGACAGGGCGGCGCCGCTGAGAACAGTCGTAGTGAAGCCGATGGACGCGGGCAAGGTGAGCCCGTAGGCCCTATGAAGTCTTTCAGCATGGGGCACGAGTCTGGGCGTGGCGCCGGCGCCGGTCCCGACGACCAGCAACAGCAACAATGCAAGGCGGCCTGCCGCCGCAGAAGACTCACTGACCGCCGAGGCAAAGAGTCCAGCTCCAAGAGCGAGGGCTAGTACGAGCCCGGCGAACACGATGGGGCTCCCGACTGAAGGAGCTAACTCCTGGAGATTCGAGAGTGCTTCGTAGCCGAGATCGTTGAGCGAAGGGCCGCGGCGAAGCTCGAATGCGAAAAGGGCGCGGATCGCGGTCACGACTTAGTTCCAGTGATCGCGATGAAGATGTCTTCCAAATCCACGGGTTCCGCAAGCGCGCCGGGAAGCTCGGCGGAGAAGGCACGCCACGCCTCTTCGTCCCACTGGGTCGCCAGGGCTCCTCCCTCCGCCGCTAAAGCAGCCAGCTCGTGAGGCAGATCGTCGGCGAAAGCAGGAAGACTGAGGCGCCTGCAGCGCTGTCGCAGCTCCGTGACACCTTCGTCGAGGATCACTTTCCCCGATTGCAGCACAACGATCCGATCCAAGGCTCGATCGACCTCGGCCAACAGATGAGTGCTGAGAAGAACACCCGAGCCGGCCTCGGTGGCTGAAGCAAGCAGCTCGCCTAGAAGCAAGCGACGCGCCTGTGGATCGAGTCCGAGACATGGATCGTCGAGAAGTAGGAGGCGCGGGCGATGAGCTAGAGCGAGAAGCAGCGCAAGGCGCGCCACCTGCCCTCGGGACAAGCGGTCGCCACGCGCGGCCGGGTCGATCTCGAATCGCTGTGACAGCTGCTCCGCAAGGGCCGGATCCCATCCAGGCATGGTTGCGGCCTGAAAAGCGAGGATCTGGCGGATCCGCATCCGCGGAGGGAAGGCAGGGCGCTCAGACATCCACCCCACCTGACCCAGGTGCTTTCGCGTGATCGGATCGACTCCGAGGATCTCGATTCGCCCTCGGTCAGCCTCGAGGAGACCCATCAAAATACGTAGAGTCGTGCTCTTACCGGAACCGTTGTGACCCGCGAGACCTACCACCTCCCCTGTGTCGAGCGAGAAACTCACCCCGTCGAGAGCAGTCTTGCGACCGTACTTCTTGGCAACACCCTGCACTTCAAGCAGCATGACTGGTCTCCTTCCATCTCTCGACAAGTGATTCGAGGGTCTCATCGAGGTCGAGGCCGAGACTGCGAGCCACTTCGATCGTGGCATCGAGCTCACGCAGCACGGCGCGGCGGGCCAGGGGCGCAGCTGCACCCCGAGCTTCGTCTGCAACCACACTGCCAACCCCGCGCACCGGCCGGGAGAGTCCTTTCGCTTCCATCTCACGGATGGCCCGCGCAGCCGTGTTCGGGTTGATCCGCAGGTCGGCAGCGAGTGAACGTACAGACGGTAGAGGGTCGCTAGGAGCGAGCTCACGACTCGCAATCGCGAATGCGACAGATTCTACGAGCTGCTCGTAAAGCGGAACCGCACTCGAGTCGTTGATGCGAGGTCGCCATCCGTATCTGTGTACCATTACACTAATACACTAAGTCTCGATCACGAGTTTGTCAAGCGAGCAAACTCGACGGACCGAGCTCGGCCGCTAAGATGTACCGCACTTCAGTTGCGCATACACTCTCTAACGAGGAGATTGACGATGTTCGGATCGCAGTTGCACAACAGTCGCACCACTTGGGAGGCGATCGAGGCCAGCCTGAAAAGGATGGAGTCCGGACGCTGGACCAGCGCATGGTTCTGGGATCACTTTCTACCCCCTCTGAGCAGAACCGACGAGATCATGGAGCACGACACTCTGGACAACTTCGAGGGTTGGTCGCTTCTCTGTGGCGCCGCGGCGATAACCAAGCGCCTGAAGCTCGGCGTCTTGGTAACCGGGAACACCTATCGCAACCCCGCCCTACTGGCAAAGATGGCAGCGACCGCCGATCACATGTCGGGCGGCCGTGCGATCCTGGGAATCGGGGCCGGCTGGAACGTCCGCGAGCACGAGGCCTACGGATGGGACTTCCCCACCATGGGCGAGCGCTCCGATCGTCTCGAGGAAGCCTGCGCGCTGATCAAGGCTCTCTTCACTGCCGAAGGCCTGGTCGACTACAAAGGCAAGTACTACAGCCTCCATCAAGCGCCGTTCGCCCCCAAATGCGTGCAGACACCTCACCTACCGATCATGATCGGCGGCATGGGAGAGAAGCGAACCCTTCGTACCCTCGCCATGTACGGCGACATCATGAATGTGATCGCCGGCCCTGAGGAGGTAAAGAGACTCGGTGGAGTCTTGGAACGCCATTGCGAGTCCGTGGGGCGTGACCCGGCGGAGATCCAGCGTACCGCTCATGTTCCGATTCGAATTGAGAAGGACGAAGCCAGAGCCCGTGAGCTACGCGGCGAGCGCGACTGGGCGATGATCGGACCCGTCGACTTCGTCATCGACCGAACCCAGGACTTCATCGACGCCGGCATCACCGAGTTCACCTTCCAGTTGGTTCCCAACAAGCCCGAGGTTTACGACGAGATCGATCGCGAAGTGCTCAGCGCGTTCGACTGAAAGAGCCGCCGCTGGATTTGGAGAAGCTGCTATGGGTCAAGAACAGCAACGAAAGCCCGTCACCGACTGGGCCACCGACTACGATGTCTTCGACCCAGCCTTCGTCGAAGACCCCTATCCCGCTTGGCAGGAGCTCCGCGGGCGCTGCCCGGTCGCCCACACCGAGCGCATCGGTGGCTCGTGGATGCCGACCACGATGGAGGACATCCGCGCGGTGGCCAAGGACGTCGTGCACTTCTCCTCACGTGAAGTGGGCGTCGTCCCTCCGCAGATCGAAGGCGAGCCAGAGGACTATGACCGGATCCCGGCACCGCCCATCCAAGTCGATCCCCCGGTGCACACCTGGAGTCGGCGGCTCATTCTCCCCGCCTTCTCGCCGCAGGCGGTCGCGGAATACGAGCCCTACACCCGCGATCTCTGCCGCTCCCTCATCGCCAACTTCGAGCACCAGAGCCACGCCGATGCCGCGCAAGACTACGCACAGCAGATTCCGGTGAACATCATCGCCCGCCTACTCGGCATTCCCGCCGACATGAAAGACACCTTCACCGGGTGGGTACGCGACCTACTCGAGTTTGCCGGGGAAGACCCTGCCCGTGCTCAACAGGCCCGCAGAGAGATCTTCTCCTTCCTCGACACCCAGATCGAAGATCGGCTGCGGAATCCCGGAGACGACATGATCTCTCAGCTGACGGCTGCAGAGGTGGAGGGTGAGCCTGTTGCGCGGAAAGTCGTTCTCGGCATCTGCGGCCTGCTGCTCATTGCCGGCATCGACACCACCTGGAGCGGCATCGGTTCCTCACTCTGGCATCTGGCAACGCACCCTGAAGATCGCCGCCGCCTCGCCGCCGAGCCGGACCTGATCCCGACCGCGATCGAGGAGCTCCTTCGCGCCTACAGCCCTGTGACGATGGCGCGCGTGGTTACCAAAGACGTCGAATTCAAGGGTTGCCCGATGAAAGAGGGGGACAAGGTGCTACTTCCCTTCCCCGCCGCAAACCGTGACCCCGAAGCCTTTGAGAACGCCGACCGGGTGATCATCGACCGCCAGCGCAACCGCCACGTTGCTTTCGGCGTCGGCCTGCATCGCTGCGCCGGTTCCAACCTCGCACGCATGGAGCTGCGAGTCGCAGTGGAAGAGTGGATGAAGGCGATTCCCGAGTTCGAGCTCGACACCACAAAGAAGACCACCTGGGCGGGCGGCCAGGTCCGCGGCCCTCGCCGGATTCCTATCCTGTTCGCCGGCGTTGACCAAGGAGCTGAGGCATGAAGATCTGCGTCGACCCCGAAAAGTGCGAAGGTCATAGCCGCTGCTATGCCCTAGCTCCAGAGCTCTTCCAAGTCGACGAGCTCGGCTACGCCACCGCGGCCAACAGCGGAGAAGTCCCCCAGCCACTGGAGGACAAAGCGCGCCTAGCGATCGACAACTGTCCCGAGTTCGCGATCGACATCGTCGAGGACTAGACCCCAGGCGCCCTTCGGCGCAGGATCATGGAGCCGGGTTCCAGTCGTTGAGATGACCGACCATGGCTCCAAGGTTCGACTCGACCCGCACCGAAGCACCAGGGCGGCGCTGACCTTCGATCGGCACCGAGGCCTGTCGCAAAACAAAGGCAGTACCTTCGAGTGTTCGACCGTCAGCAAGCGAGACCTGAAACGAGCGCTCACTAGGGCCGTAGGCATCGATGCTGAAGCCGTCGACCAAGGTGATTGCGTCAGCCTCCAGGAAGTAGCCCCATGGATCTGACGTGGGGCCCCGACGGGCGAGGAGCGCTATCTGCTCGGTAGCGCTCGAGCCCTGTACCGTGAAGTAGGTGAATGCCGGCGCGAAGCGAGGCCGAGTGCCGACCTGCTCGTGCCACTTTCCAGGCGCTCTCAGCTCGACCTCGCCACCAGGGAAGCTCACCTTCGCCGTCACTTCGCCAAACACCTCCCAGCGCCCGGCGCGTACGCGCACCCCTTCATGGCGGGCTCGAAACTCCGCCTCGATGCGCAGCGGTTCGCCGCCACGACCGAGCGGCGGGTGGAGAGACTCGTGAGCCGGGGCCTCAGCGCTGATCGTGGCGACCATGGCGCTCCCTAGCCGGTCGCGACTCTCGACTACGGCACCCTCCCCGCCCTCGCCCACTGTAAAAGTGACTCGGTCCTCCTCGACCGGGGTCACACCGAAGAAGGGCGCGAGATCGAGGCCTTCGAAGGCGGCCGCATAGTGGCTCCCGCCGACAAAGGCCGACATCCACAGCGTCCCCTCACGCCTCCCGGGAAAGCGCGCGAGACGGAGGCTCATCTTCTCGCTGCCGTCGAGTGCCATCGCCATGAGGGCGACCGACTCGGCCCAGTCACCCGGGGGAGGCTCAGCAGGGGCAGGCGTAGCTGGGACTGACGTAGGCGGTGACGGGCAGCCAAGCACGACAAAGATCGCGAGAAGGCTCGAAACCCGTCTGAGAGTGTGTCCCACCGGAATTAGAGAGCTCTAGCCCGCTCTTCCACCGGGTACATCGCTGAACGGCACGTCACGGTCGACGCGAATGTCGCCAGGAAGCTGTAGAACTCGTTCGGCGATGATGTTGCGCAGAATCTCGTCGCTGCCACCTGCGATCCGACTGCCTGGAGCGTGAAGGAAAGCGTCCTGGTAGAGCCCGTCATCGGCTCCCTCCTCGACCAGAATACCGGCCATCTCCTGGAGGTCGATGCCGAAGCTGGCCAACGACTGAGTTTTCGAGGCCGCGACCACCTTCCGGATCGAGGCTTCGGGGCCGGGCGTGCCGCCTCGAGCTAGCGCAGTGACCATTCTGGCGCCGACCAACTCGAGCCCCTTCGATTCCACATACCAATCGGCGAGGCGTTGGCGAACTGCGCCGTTCTCCAGAGCCGAGCTGCCATCGATCTCGGTGCCGCGCGCGAGCTCGAGCGCGTGCGAGTAGTCCGGCGGCAGAGAAAGGGAAGATGCGCCCAGTCTCTCGTTCATGAGAGTGGTGAGGGCCACCGACCAGCCTTCGCCGACTTCTCCAAGCCGCTGTGAGTCCGGAATCCGGACGTTGGTAAAGAAGACTTCGTTGAAGTTCGAGGTGCCCGCGATCTGTTTGATCGGGCGAGCCTCGACTCCCTCGGAGTGCATATCGAGAAAGAAATAAGTGAGCCCTTTGTGCTTGGGAAGGCTCGTATCGTGTCGCGTCACCAGGATGCCGTAGTCGGCCAGATGCGCGTAGGTGTTCCAAATCTTCTGGCCGTTGACCACCCACTCGTCCCCGTCGCGCTCGGAGCGAGTACGCAGTCCGGCGAGATCCGACCCGGCAGACGGCTCGGAGAAGAGCTGACACCAGATCTCTTCGCCGCTCAGCAGCTTCGGCAAATAGCGGCGCTTCTGCTCTTCGGTGGCGTACTCCATCATCGTCGGAGCACAGAAGCCGAGGCCGATGCCGAAAAAAGCCGACGGCAGGCTGTATTTCGCTTCCTCCTGGGAGTAGATGATCACGTGAAGCCGGGAGAGGCCACGCCCGCCGTACTCCACCGGCCAATGAAGACCGGCCCAACCCGCTTCGGCCTTGCACTTCTGCCAGGCCTTCGCGCGAGCCAGATCTTCCGCCGTTGCGGCGCCACTGCGACCACGCCGTGCAGTGTAGTTGGGTGCATTGGCCGCCAACCAAGCTCTCGCCTCGGCCCGAAACTCGGCCTGCTCAGCCGTATCGTTGAAGTCCATCGCCCTATTCGAGGACGGACAACTGGAGCACGTTGGCCTGGGTCGCACCCACCATTGTCACGTGGATCTCGAACTGATCGTGAGCAGGGCGCGCGTAGCCCAGAGTAGCCATGCCCTCGGTGGCCCCCTCGTTGACGAAGAGGACTCTCCCCTCTTCGACTTCTTTGAGCTTCATTACCATAGGTTCGGGGCTACGAGGCTTGAAGCCCGCGTTCCACTGCTGGAGCCGAAGCACGATGCCGTCAGCCTCTTCTTCGATCGCGATGAACTCGAGCATGTTGGTCCTGCCGCCGCCAACCATGCGAACCGCGCTCACCAGAGACTTACCGGCCACCTGCGACCAACGCTCTTCGATCCAAGCTCCGTTACCGAGCTCACCCCGCCAATCGCCGGTCATCCACGACAGCTGATCCAGAGTGGCGCCGGCACCGTCCTCAGCAACCGCCGGCGTGAGCATGCCTGTCAGCGCTAAGCCCAAGGCGAGACAGAGTAGGTTTCTTCTAGAAGTGAGCATAGCGGCTCCTTTCATTGATAAGCAGGCTAGGGAACGAGTTGACGCAAGGACGTTATCAGGAGACGACCGCGGTGTTTCGACGCGCCCCGAAGCGTATAGGAAGCAAAGCCCAAGTGCGCCGTCCTCGGCGCCAAAAGACAACTAGGCGGAGGAAATGATAGCCATCATTTCTGGAGCCTAGCTCGGCTTTTCGAGACTGATGCGCTGTACCGGCTTAGAGCCCATCCGCTTGCCGCGTGCATTCAAGCCGCTGCTCTCGAGCTCACTCAGATCGAACCAGTCTTCTTTGCGGCGCTGGCGCTTGTGCGGAGCGTAGGTGAGGTGCACCACGCGGTCGGATTCACCCAGGAGAACCCGGTCCACTCGACTTCCTTCGCGCGCCAAGCGGTACTCCTTGTCGCGTATGAAACCCTTGATGTGCACTTTCTTCGCCCACGCCATCCTCTTCTCGTCACGATAAAGCACGATAAGAACGGCGCCCTGGTCTTCGTCGAAAACCTCCAGCGCCTGGGCTCGTTTACCAACGAAGAGCTTTTCGGGCGAGCTCACGATCCGATACACGCCATCGGCCGCCACCACCAGAATCTTGTCGAACTCGCTGGCGGTGATCGGGTACTTCGAACCGCGCACCGAGGAACCGAAGAAACCCGTGTCGGGGTCATAGCTCAGCTTCAGATCCTGGCGGGCGACTTCCTTCTTCGAGACCGTGTCGAAGCTGGTGATCTCGGTACGCCGAGGGTAGCGGGAACCGTACTTATCGAGCAGAGATTCCAGATACGCAACCGTAGTCGCGGTCAAATTCCGTAACTTGCGCTTGCAGAGCTTGATCGCGGCGACGACGTCTGTGATTTGCGTTCGGTTGCGCTCGATGTCGTAGGCCGAAATGCGGCGAATGCGGATCTCCAAGAGACGCTCGATGTCCTCCTCCACCATCTCCCTCACAAAGAGGGCGGAGTGCTCGTGCATGCCGGCCCATACCTCGGCGCGCACCGCTTCGGCCGTCGAGGCTTCTTCGATCCCCTTGTACACCCGCTTCTCGATGAAGATCTGCTCGAGGGTCAGCGCATGCTGCCTGTCGTCGAGCTCACCGAGCTCGAGCTCGAGCTCGGCGCAAATCTGCTGGCGCAGCCGCTTGGTCAGCTTGTCGAGGATCTCACTGACCGAAAGATCGACGGGCCGGCCACTCTCGATCAGAATCGGGTTCGGAGTGATCGCGACTTCGCACTGGGTGTAGGCCCAAAGTTGCGGTACGACCTCATCGGCGTAGATCCCGCGAGTGAGATGAAGCACGATCTCTACCTTCTCGCCGGTGCGGTCTTCGATCGATGCCAGCTTCAGCTTTCCCTTCTGTGCCGCGGTCTCGATCGATTGGATCAGGGACTCGGTAGTGGTCGAGAAAGGGATCTCGCGCACCGTGATCGTCTTGCGATCGCGAGCAACCTCGACGCGTGCCCGCACCCGGACGCGACCACGGCCGTCAACGTACTCCGATGCATCGAGAAGTCCACCCTGCAGAAAGTCAGGCAAGGGCTCGGCCTGCTTGCCCTCCAAGAGTGCGATCTGGGCTCGCAGCAGCTCGCCGAAGTTGTGCGGCAGAATCCTGGTTGCCATACCTACCGCGATACCTTCGGCGCCGACCAGCAGCACCACCGGGAGCTTTACCGGCAGGAAGACAGGTTCATCCTTGCGGCCGTCGTAGCTCGGTTGAGTCTCGGTCAGCTTCTTGTTGAACAGAGTCTCGAGAGCCAGATCGGAGAGACGGCATTCGATATAGCGAGCCGCCGCCGCGGGGTGGCCGGTCAATATATTGCCGAAGTTCCCCTGCTTCTCGATGAAGTACTCCTTGTTGGCCAGCACCACGAGCGCGTCGGAGATCGACGCATCGCCGTGGGGATGAAGCTTCATCGTTTCGCCGATGATGTTCGCCACCTTGTGGAAGCGACCGTCATCGAGCTCGGAGAGTGTCACCAATAGACGCCGCTGTACCGGCTTACAGCCGTCGCGGAGATCGGGGATTGCGCGGTCGACGATGACGTAGCTGGCGTACTCGAGGAAATTCTGCCGCATCAGCGGCTCGATCGACGGCATCGCCTTCTAGCCCCTCTTCAAACAGTATCGGTGATCAGATGATCAACAATAAAGTCCCTGCGCTCCGGAGTGTTCTTACCCATATAGAAGTCCATCGCATGGGAAACTTCCGACATGGCCCGTATAAGCACAGGCTCGAGCCGGATATCGGCGCCGATGAATTGCTTGAGCTCTCCCGGTGAGATCTCTCCTAGGCCCTTGAAACGGGTGATCTCCGGCCCCTTGATGTGGGCCAACGCCCGATCGCGCTCTTCTTCGCTGTAGCAATAGCGCGTCTCCCGTTTATTGCGCACCCTGAACAGCGGGGTCTCGAGGATATAGACGTGACCTCGCACGACCAGCTCCTCGAAATAGCGCAGAAAGTAGGTCAGCAACAGGTTTCGGATGTGCATGCCGTCTACATCCGCGTCGGTCGCGATCACTACTCGGTTGTAGCGAAGATCGTCGACCGATTCCTCGATGCCGAGAGCGCGCATGATGTTGTAGAGCTGCTCGTTGGTGTAGATGGCGTCACGCTTCTGGCTGTGGCAATTGAGAGGCTTGCCCTTGAGCGTGAAGATCGCCTGGGTGTCTACGTCGCGACTCTGCACCATGGAGCCACCGGCCGAATCGCCTTCGGCCAGAAAGATGGACGACTCTTCGGACTTGGCGTTCTTGTCACCGCGGTGGTACTTGCAGTCGGTCAATTTGGGGATGCGGATCGCCGTCTTTTTGGCCCGCTCGCGAGCCTGTTTCTTGACCGCGTTCAGCTCTTTTCGCAGGCGCTCATTGGCGGCGATCTTCTCCACCAGAGAGTCGGCTACCTTCTGGTTCTTGTGCAGCCACACCATCACCGCTTCCTTGACCGCCGGAACGATCCAGGAGCGAACGTCGGTCGATCCGAGCTTGTTCTTGGTCTGGCTCTCGAAGACCGGGTCCTGCAATTTCACCGCGACCGCGCCTACCAATCCATCGCGCACATCCGGGCCCGCAAAGTTTTTCTTGGCGTACTCGTTGATCCCCTTGAGTATGCCCTCGCGAAACGCACTCTGGTGGGTGCCACCGTCGTTGGTGTGCTGTCCGTTGACGAAGCTGTAGTAGCTCTCGCCATAGGTATTGGTGTGGGTGAACGCAAACTCGAATTGCTTTTCTTTGATGTGTACGATCGGGTAGAGCGAGGGCTCTTCGCCAAGCTCCTCTACCAGAAGGTCCGAAAGCCCCCCCGTGCTGCGAAAGCTGGTGCCGTTGTAGTTGAGGGTCAGGCCGCTGTTGAGGAAGCTGTAATAGCGCAGCCGGTGCTCGATGAACTCTTCGTTCCAGGAAAACTCGCCGAAAATCTCCGGATCGGGCGAGAACTCCACAAAAGTACCGTTCTTCGCCTTGGCGTCCTTACCGCCCTTTTCATGTAGCTTCTCGCCACGACTGAAGAGCGCCCGCTTGAACTTCCCTTCGCGGAAGCTGGAGACAGTGAAGTGCACCGAGAGCGCATTGACCGCCTTGGTGCCAACGCCATTGAGACCGACCGAGAACTGGAATACGTCGTCGTTGTACTTACCGCCGGTGTGCATCTCCGAGACACAGTCCACGACCTTGCCGAGCGGGATACCACGGCCGAAGTCGCGCACCGACAGAGTATTACCGTCAAGACGAATCTCAATCCGTCTCCCCGCTCCCATGATGAACTCGTCGATGGCGTTGTCTACGACCTCCTTGAGAAGGATGTAGATGCCGTCATCAGGGTGGGTGCCATCACCGATGCGGCCAATGTACATACCCGTTCGCAGCCGGATGTGCGACAGAGGATCCAGGGTCTGAATCGCGTTTTCGTCGTATGTAATCGAGGTCTGCAGGGCCGGCTCCACAGTCTTCCTCCCGCCCGGACGCATCGCGGCTAAATATGGACCCTTAAAGGCTTTTCGTCGAAGGTCAAGACGCCTTCCATGTTATCAGCCTCAGACCGCGAGCGGGTGCCCATTTTCCTGCAAAAACGGCTGTTCTGAGCCGTCAGCGGTGCTTCAGGAGCCGCCTTCGGCGACCATCTGACGCGCCTCCGCAACGGTGCCGTCAGTGATCTTGACCCCGAGCTGGGTGATGGTGTCGGCGGCAAGCAGGGTGGCAAGCTCTCCGCACTCACGCAGAGACAGCCCGGTGGCCAGCCCGTGCAGAAAACCGGCGGCGAAGCAGTCGCCTGCGCCGGTAGTGTCGAGTACCTCGACCCGGCGAGCCGGCACGTGGATGAGCTCATCGCCGCTACCGATGTAGGCACCCTCCGCACCAGCGGTAACGACCGCGATCGCGCTGCGACGCGAGAGCTCGCGGGTCGCCGCGACTGGATCGGTCCCAGTCAGAATCCTGGCCTCCTCCGCGTTGGCAAAAACAACGTCGAGGCCCCGATCGAGCTGCTCCTCTATTACCTCTCGCGACCGCTCCACAACAAAGGGGTCGGCAAGATCCAGGGCCAGCTTGACCCCGGCTCCGCGGGCTACCTCGAGCGCCGACTCGATGGCCTCGATCTGATTCGGCGAGTCCCACACATAGCCGGTGGTAAAGAAAAGTTTGCTCTGCTCGATGTCGTCTGTCGAAACGTGCGCGGGGCAATAGTCCCGGCAGACTCCGAGGTGTGTGTTCATGGTGCGCTCGCCGTCCGGAGTGACCAGAATGACTGAGGTGGCCGTCAACCCGTCGACGCGCGCCAGCCGATTCCGTACACCGTGACGCCCGAGCTCGTCGGAGAACGTGTTTCCGTTCTCGTCGAACCCAACCGCGGAGCTGTAACTGGTTGCCGATCCTAGCCGCGAGGCCACGCGCAAAGCGTTCGCTCCGGAACCGCCGGCGGCGACCTCGGGGTCGAGGTTGCCGATGGCCTCGAGAATGCGACCTTGCTCCTCGGGCTCGACCAGCTTCATGGTCCCCTTGGTGAGCCCGAGGGCTTCGACGTCAGAGTCCGCAGCCATCACCAGAAGGTCGAGAATCGCATTCTCGATACCCGATATGTCGAGCGGACGAGAGTGTAACGAGTCGGGAAGAAATCCTTGGCTCAAGTCGTAATCTCCTTATTGCGGGCGAGCGCTCAGAATGCGCTCAAGCAAATCAGCATCGTCCGGAAGCAAGCCTGAAGCCGGGAGGCGGCGAGTCAGCTCACGCCAGCGTTCTTCCTCGGCAAAGACTTCTGCAAAGATCGGCAGGGCCTCGTCGACACGGCCGGCGGTCGCCAATGTCAGCGCTTGCCAGTACCGCACTTCGACCTGCTCCGGGTAGAGCGCTGCCGCCGCAGCGTACTCTTCCAGGGCGCCGGGGACATCCTCTTGCGCCAAGCGCTCGTCTCCGCGATTCATGTGCTCGTAGGCCCGGTGCACCTTTACCAGTCGCCGCAGCTCTTCCACCGGCCGAGGGTGATCCTCGACCCGGAGATCCACGAGGCGCTCGCGCCAGGGAGCCCCCTCACTGACTCCAGGCACCACCAGGATCGCGGCTGATTGCATGCCACGGATATCGCCGCCCTCCTCCTGTGCCGCCTCCAGAGCCACGAGCAATCGTTCGACGATGTCGCCGGAGGAGGCTTCATACGCCTCGGCCATCGCCGGCCACACCGTCGCCTTCTCCATCATGTTCGCCTGCACAGAAAACTGGGGTCCGATCATCACTCAGCCCCTCCACTCATCGCGTCGCGCAAGACTTCGATCAGCTCCCGAGAGGCCGCCTGACCACGTTCGATGAGGTGCCCCATGGAGAAGAAATTGTGGATCTGGCCTTCATAGCGATGATGGGACACCGAGACTCCAGCATCAGCGAGGCGGGCGGCGTAGAGCTCGCCCTCATCGCGAAGGGGATCGTACTCGGCGGTCGCCACATGGGCCGCCGGCAACCCCTCCAAGGTCTCAGCCAAAAGAGGTGAGGCCAGGGAGCTCTCCCCTTGAAGAGGGTCGTCCAGGTACTGCTCCCAGAACCACTTCATTCCCGCTCGGGTGAGCAGATAGCCCTCGGCATTCTCGATATAGGAGGGTCGATCGAACGCATGCTCGGCCACCGGACACAAAAGAAGCTGGAAGCACAGCGGCGGGCCATTGCGATCCCTGGCCATTTGCGCCACCACCGCAGCCAGGTTACCGCCGGCACTATCGCCGGCCACAGCCAGGCGGGCCGCGTCGATGCCGAGATCTTCCGCGTAGGCAGCTGTCCAGCAAGTTGCCGCGTAGCAGTCTTCGGGCGCAGCAGGGAACTTCCACTCCGGCGCCAGACGGTAGTCGACCGAGACGATGACGACACCCGCTCCTCGGCACAGGGAACGACAGAAGTGATCGTGAGTCTCTACGTCTCCGATCACCCAACCGCCGCCGTGAAAGTAGACCAGTCCGCCGTGCGGGCCCTCGCCCGGCGGAGTGTAGGTCCGAGCCCTGACCTCGCCTGCCGCTCCAGGCACACGACGATCTTCCACCCGCGCCACCGCCTCCCCCTCCCCAGTAGGACTCATATCGCGGTACATCTGGCGAGCGGCCGACACCCCCATCTCTTCGAGAGCCGGGCCGCCGGCCGCACCGATGGCATCGAGCAGAGCCTTGGTTTGAGGGTCGAGGGGCATCAGCAATGGCGGTGCCGTCCTCGGCGCCTGGCATCTGAGCGGAGGAAAGCAGCGATCACCTCCTCCAGGCAAGTGTACTGCGAGGTCACAGTTTTCGGTCGGATAGGATTGGCTTTTAGCTGGGAGGGAGAGAGACATGCCGCTAGAAGGAAGAGTCGCACTGGTGACTGGAGGCGGTCGGGGAATCGGCCGGGCAATCTCGCTGGCCTTGGCGGAGGACGGGGCTGACGTCGCGGTCAACTACCGAAGAGACCTCGAAGCCGCCGAAGAGACAGTCGCTGCGATCGAGTCCATGGGCCGTCGCGCCAGAGCTTTCTGTGCCTCGATTGACGATTTCGAAGCCGACGCCACCATGGTCTCCGCGATTTCCGCAGAGCTCGGCGATGTCGATCTGCTGGTCAACAACGCCGGAATAGCCAGCCGCGGCAACACGGTCGAGGATACCGATCCCGCGGAGTTGGAGCGGGTGATGCGGGTCCATGCCCTCGCCCCACACTTTCTGGCAAAACTGACCATTCCGGCCATGAAGCAAAAGAAGCGTGGCGACATCATCATGATCTCGAGCGCCGCCACGATCGGATTCGGAGCTAAAGGAGGCCCTTACAACATGGGGAAAGCCGCCATGGAGGCCCTCGCCTGGACTCTGGCCAAAGAGCTGAGGGACAACGATGTACGAGTGAATGTCGTCGCCCCGGGACTGGTCGAGACCGAGATGGGACGCCGCCTCATGCGAGCGCGGAGCGGAGTAGAGGATCTGCGCGAGCTCGACGCGAGCATGCCCTTCGGCAGGGTCTGCCAGCCGGAAGACGTTGCGAACGTCGTTCGATTCCTGGTATCGGACGGCGGGTCCTACGTCTCAGGGCAGAGGGTCTACGTACACGGCGGCGGACACTAGCGCGGACGCTCGCTGTCGGGCTCTCGGCTTACCTTCTTCCACTGCCGGCTCTCTTCTTGCTGAGCCTTTTCTACTCGTCGCGCACCGAGCGCCGCCAACTCCTTTTTGAGCCCTCGGAAGTTCGTCAGTCTCTCGCTGCCCAAACGCCCTTCCTCGACCGCCAGCAACACTGCGCAGCCGGGCTCACGCTCATGACTGCAGTCTCGAAAGCGACAGTCACGGGCCAACGCCTCGAGCTCTGCGAAGGTATCGTCATCTCCGCTTTCGACAGTCCAAAGTTGCACCTCTCGAATCCCGGGGTTGTCGACCAACAGAGCGCCGCCAGGCAGCAAGAGGAGTCGGCGGTGGCTGGTGGTGTGCTGGCCTCGATCATCGCGCGCCCGCACAGATCCGGTCTCCATCACCTCAGCACCGCTCAACGCGTTTACCAAGGTCGACTTCCCGACTCCGGACGATCCGAGCAGCGCGACGGTACGACCCGGTTGCAGCCATGTCGACAGCGCCTCGATCCCGGTTCCCCGCTCCAGACTGGTCACCACTATCGCAACTCCAGGGGCGATTTTCTCAGTTTCCTTCACCCTCTCGGCGACGTTTTCGCACATATCGGCCTTATTGAGCACGACGACCGGCTCGGCTCCGCTCTCCCACACCACAACCAGGAACCGCTCGAGGCGACGCAAGTTGAAGTCGCTATCCAACCCCATCATCACGAACACCGAGTCGACGTTCGCCGTGACCACCTGCTCCTCGGATCGGGCACCGGCGACCTTTCGAGAGATCTTTGTGCGCCTGGGTAGCACGGCCTCGATGTGGCCGCGGTCACGGCTCCCCTCGGGAGCGACAACCGCGACCCAATCGCCGATCGCCGGTGGCCCCGTTGGAGATCGGTGGAGTTTGCGCTTTGCGACCGCGCTGACCTCGCCGTCACGACACCACAGGACGAAGGCACCGCGCTGTTGCAGACAGACCCGCCCCGGAACCCAACCGCGATCCGCGTAGGGAGCAAACTCCTCCGCCCAGCCCTCGTCCCAACCGTAGCGTTTCATCTAGGTTAGCGGCATAGAGTCGCCCACTCGCGAAAGCGAGCCTCCGCACCGTTGGTGAACTCGGGCGTGAGCAAGGCTCGTCCAGAGACTTCGAGGGGTGGCGTGAACCGCAGCTCTCGTTCCTCTTCCGGGTGGAAGCTCGAGATCACTCGCCGATGGCAGCGAACGCAGGCGCCGCGCAAAGTCGTCACCGGAGCCACCATCTGCGACGGCATTCCGTCGACAAAGCCGGTTCGCGACATCGCCGCCTCGTCGAGGTCGGTATAGACGAGCTCATCCGAGTCGAAGTTCCGCTGGTAGCGAACCGACCTGAAGCGCACTCGGTCCTCTGCCTGCTCATGCTCATCAACGTCGAGACTGAGCTGCCCCTGAAACGAGACCTGCTGCCAGAACGCCACCTGATCGGTGGGCTGGACCTCGAAATCACGGCCGAGAACGTTGAAGTAAAGGATCAGCACAGATTCCACATCCGGCACCTCCAGCGCCAGCCTGCCCATGCGATCGTAGGAAGTGCCACCGGTGAGGTACTCCTTGACAGCCGCGCGTCCGTCGGGAGTCGAAGCTGAGAAGAACACCCTCACCGTAAAACGACCCAGGAGGAGTCGCGCGTGGGCCTCCGGCGGAGGCAGCATTTCGACAATCGAGCTGTCCTGCGCGGCGATGTCGCCGGCCAGCGTCGCGATCTCCTGAACGCCGGCCAGTTCAGGCAACTCGACGAGCGTGTCGGGAAGGGAGCCAATCTCGTCCGGTGAGTAGGCGGTATCTCGAAGTAGCGACAGGGTCTCGCAGCGGAGACGCTCCAGAGCGCCCCCCGGCGTGCTCCCGGACGCATCTGCGACCGCATAAGCGAGCTCCCAGGCGGTGCTGTGGAACATGAGCCGCTCCTGCGCGGAAGCCTCTTCGAGGCGCCCTCGGATCTCCGTCAGCACCGTAACGAGAGCTTCCACCTTGGCCGGGGATCTGAGATCACCGGCCAAACCCTGCGTAGCGCGAGTGACGACCCCATGAAGATCGGTTGGGAATGGAAGCATACAGGCACCGGTCCGGCCGTACCAGACGCGCACATCGCCTGAATCCCATGCGGTTTTTACCCCGCGCGCGCTGCACAGTGCCGGGCTCGCTGCGACAATGACCTCGCCACCCTGGATCAGCTCCATCAGACGGCGATGCAACGGACTCAAAGGCGACGCCGGCACAGCTGTCGGCGCAAGCGCCAACAGCAATAGACCCACTAGACCAGCGTTTCCAAAGTTCGGGCTGCATAGCTCGAGCTCATTCTGTTCGCTGGCCAGGCGCGCCGACGCAGGCATATTGGGCAATATGTCGAGGAGGCGCAACGCCGCCAGCGGGCAGAAGGGGCCGAGATATGTGCGCGAACTTTGGAAACGCTGGTCTAGGCTCTTAGAAGAGAGCAGTAGACGATGTTTTGGTGCCACCATCACGCCCGGCCTAAGATATCATCTGCCGCCTCAGGCACTGGCCTCGGTAACGCCTCTGTCGACCCTTAGGAGACACCTCATGGGACCCCTCGAAGGAATCAAAGTCATCGAGATCGCCGGTATCGGCCCAGGCCCCTTCTGCGCCATGATGCTTTCCGACATGGGCGCCGAAGTCGTGCGCATCGACCGCCGCAGCTCGCTAGGTCAGGGCACCAAATTCGACGTGCTCAACCGCGGCCGTCAGTCGCTCGCCCTAGACCTCAAGAAGCCCGAAGCTATAGAGGTGGTGCTTCGCATGGTCGAGAGCGCCGACGCCTTGACCGAGGGCTTTCGGCCAGGCGTCACCGAGCGTCTCGGCATCGGTCCGGAAGCCTGCCACGCCCGCAACCCGCGACTAGTGTACGGAAGGATGACCGGCTGGGGACAGGAAGGACCGCTCTCCCAGGCGGCCGGCCACGACATCAATTACATAGCTCTGAGTGGCGTACTCCACTCGATCGGCCGCAAAGGTGAGAATCCGGTGCCCCCCTTAAACTTGGTGGGCGACTTCGGTGGCGGCGGCATGTATCTGGCGTTCGGCATCGTCAGCGCACTCCTGGTGGCTCAGCGCACAGGCAAGGGTCAGGTCGTCGACGCAGCGATGACCGACGGCTCCGCTTCACTGATGGCTTCCGTTTACGGAATGGCGTCTCGAGGCTTCTGGCTCAACCAGCGCGCCAGCAACATGTTGGATAGCGGCGCTCACCACTACGACACATACGAGTGCTCCGATGGCAAATGGATTTCGTTGGGCTCGCTGGAGCCGCAGTTCTATGCCTTACTCCGAGAGAAGGCCGGACTGGACGACAGCGCCTTCGACGCGCAAATGGATCGCGACGCCTGGCCTCACCTCAAGGAAAAGCTCGCCAAGGTGATCAGGGCCAAGACTCGAGACGAATGGTGCGAGATCATGGAGGGGAGTGATGTGTGCTTCGCCCCTGTTCTCGATCTAGAGGAAGCTCCGGCCCACCCTCATAATAGCGGCCGAGAAACCTTCGTCGAGCTCGACGGAGTCACTCAGCCCAACGCGGCGCCTCGCTTCAGCGAAACACCAGGCGCAATCCAGGGCCCCCCGCCCAAGGCCGGGGAGCACAGCAGCGAGGTGCTCGACCGCTGGGGCTTCTCGACCGACGAGATCGCGGCACTCGAGAAGTGCGAAGCGGTGTAGGCGCGTGAGCGCGAGCCCGGCTGCCGGTCTCACAGGCCCGCGCCATCTACAAGCTGGGTTAACGCCTGCTATTTGAGATCGTAAGGCTCCTTGAGAGTGATCAGGGTAGTTGATGGGATTCGCCTCTGTTCTAGTCACGGTAGTCGAGGGAAGAGCGTACTGGTCCCTCGGATAGCGTGATCAAAGCGGGCAAAAGAGCCGGCATCATCCGCGGCCACCGGGCGCGCCGTTGTTGTGGGGGGGGGAGTGAGGTGCCCTCCGGGGGTTGACGTCCCCTCGGAGGGCGTGTCTTCTTTCGTTGAATTTAAAAACGAAAGGACGAAAGGAGACAGCCCTCTTGTACCAGACCCTGCTTCAGGATGCCAGTTTCTACGATCTACTGCTGCGACTCGACGAGGATCTAGCGGAGAAGACTCGCGCCCTAGGCTGCGAATGCGGTGGGCGTTTGCACCAGGCTCACTATCCACGTAAGCCTCGCGGAGGGCCCGAGGAGCTGCGCAGAAGGACCTCGTTGCGGCTGAGCTATTGCTGCTCGGTGGAGGGGTGCCGTCGTCGTCAGACGCCTGCGTCCTTTCGTTTTCTGGGCCGGAAGGTGTACTTCAGCGTGTTGGTACTTCTGGTCCCAGTGCTGCGGGAAGGGGCCAAGGGAGAGCGGCTGCATCGTCTACAGGAATTGTTTCAGGTGAGCGCACGTACGGTGCGCCGATGGCAGAGATGGTGGCGAGAGGACTTCGGTCTCAGCCCGGTCATGACTCGCTTTCAAGGCTTTCATGCCGAGCCGATCCAGCGGCAAGACTTGCCGGGCTCTCTGCTCCTAGTCTTTCGTCAATTGTCGCCGGCAGGCGAGAGGGTGCTGGCGGTGATTCGCGCCCTATTGGTCGGGCCCTCTGTGCTCGCTGTGTGAGGGTCGCCGGAAACCCGCAGAAGATGCGTCTCGACTCGCCGAGAAGCGGGCCTTAAGGTCTCTGTTCTCGCCGCCGATGGAAGGAATCGGCGCCCAGGAGAGGGAGATGAGCCATCGAGCCTCGACGCAACAACGCTGGGCGCAGTTTCGCTTCAGTGTGGTGGGTGAGCTGTTGGCTGCGCCTCCCGCACCGGGACATCTGCAGGTGGAATTGTCTCGACTCTCCCAGAAGGCCTGGCGCCATCCGATCACGGAGAAGGCGGTGTACTTTGCCCGCTCGACGATTGAGCGTTGGTACTACACGGCCCTGGCCGGTCGCGATCCGATCGGGGCGCTACAACGCCGATCGAGAAGCGACAGCGGCCAAGCGCGCGCCATCCCAACCCGGATCGCCGAGCTGATCCACACGCAATACAAGGCCCACCCGACGTGGAGCTACCAGCTCCATTGGGACAATCTGGACGTGGTGCTAAAAGAGCGACCGGAGCCAGGGAAGGTGCCTTCCTACTCCACCCTGCGCCGCTTCATGATCGCGCACGGTTGGCCCAAACAACGACGCACGAAGGGAAAGGATCGCAGCACTGCCTCCGGTGCCCCTGCGCGCGAGAAGCGCAGCTACGAAGCCGAGTACGTCAACGGGCTCTGGCACCTCGACTTCCACCACGGCTCGCGCAAGATCCCGAGCTCCGCAGGGACCTGGGAAGTACCGATGCTGCTGGCGATTCTCGACGATCACTCCCGGCTCACCTGCCATCTGCAGTGGTATCTGCACGAGACCGCCGAGTGTCTGATCCACGCTCTGATCCAAGCCTTCATCAAACGCGGACTGTGCCGCTCACTGCTCACCGATAACGGCAGCGCCATGATCGCCGACGAGACCACCGAGGGGCTCCTACGCCTCTCCGTCGTCCATCGCACCACATTGCCCCGGAGCCCCTATCAAAACGGGAAACAAGAAAACTTCTTCTCTCGAGTCGAATCCCGCCTCCTCGCCATGCTCGAAGGACACGCGGATCTCAATCTGGCATTGCTCAATGAGGCGACGCTGGCTTGGGTGGAGATGGAGTATCACCGCAGCGTCCATTCCGAGACCGGCCAGACGCCGCTCGACCGCTTTCTCGAGGGTCCCTCCGTCTCTCGGATCTGCCCCAGCCTGGACGAGCTGCGCTTCGCCTTCACCGCCGCTCGAAAGCGCACCCAGCGCCAAAGCGACGGCACCATCAGTCTTGACGGCACCCGTTTCGAGATCCCCTCTCGTTTCCATCATCTCAACCGGATCTCGGTGCGATACCAGAGCTGGGAGAAAAGCTCCGTCTTCATGGTCGACGAAAGCTCCGACGTCCCACTCGAGCGCCTCTACCCCATCGACAAGGCAAGAAACGCTTCCGGCATCCGCCGCCCGATCCAACCCCAGAGCACCGACGAGCCGACAGGCCCGGAGCCTGGCATCGCACCCCTACTCCGCAAACACATGGCGGAGTACGCCGCCACCGGGCTCCCGCCCGCCTACCTCAAAAAGGAGACACCGTGAACAACCAGAAACTACTGGCACTCTTCGGACTCAAATGGAACCCCTTTACCCCCAACATCCCCGTCGAAGCGCTGTGGCGACACCCGCATCTCGACCACTTCTGCTGGCGCCTGGAGACCCTCGTCCACGACGGTGGCTTCGCATTGATCTCCGGTGATCCCGGCACCGGCAAGTCGGTCGCTCTACGCACCCTCGCTCACCACCTTCAACACCTGCCCGACCTGCGCACCGGAGTCCTCACGCGGCCACAGAGCAGTCTCGCCGACTTTTACCGTGAGCTCGGACAGCTCTTCGGGGTCCCGCTCAATCCACACAACCGATGGGCCGGATTCAAAGCCCTCCGACAGACCTGGCTCTCCCATGTCGATGCCACCCATCAAAGACCCGTACTCTTGATCGACGAAGCACAGGAGCTCGCCGCCAACGTGCTGGCCGAACTGCGCATCCTCGCCTCTGCGGACTTCGACTCACGCTCCATCCTCACCGTCGTCCTGTGCGGCGACTCCCGACTCACACAGCTCTTCCGACGAGACGATTTCCTACCCGTCGCCAGCCGCATCCGCGTACGCCTCCTCCTCCTCGACTACCTGCCCCCAGAGACGTTGGCCGAATGGCTCCAGCACTCCCTGACACAAGCCGGAAACCCCAGTCTCCTCGACCACGAGGTCATCACCACTCTCGCCGAGCACGCCGCCAGAAACCTCAGAGTACTCGCACACATGGCCAACGAGCTCCTCGCCATGGCCGCCAAAGAAGAGCTACCCAACATCGATCAGAAGCTCTACCTCGAGGTCTTCTCGCCACCTACCTCCCAGCGCTCTCCCAGGAAAGCCCGTGCCTGACTCCCCATCCGCCCAGCAACAACGACGGCACCTCCAGAGCGTCCTCGAGCTCTATCGACGACATCCCCAAACCACCGGACGAGTCAGAAACGCCGATCGCCGCCTCGCCGTACATCTCTATCGAAACGGCGTTACCCTCGACACCATCAACGCTGCCTTACTACTCGTCGCCGCCAGGAGATGCAACGAGGCACACACCACAACCCCCATCCAGAGTCTCCACTACTTCCTCCCCGTCATCCGAGAGATTCGCGATAGACCCCTCGATAACGGCTACCTCCGGTACCTTGAAACTCTCATCCGCGACAGCAGCCAAGACCCAGACCATCATTTACTGTGATCAGCCCGCCATCGATTACCGTGATCACTCTCACTCCTCGGCGGCGAGGAGCTCCGTGACCCGAATCACCCACTTCTTCTGTGGGCGACTCTTGGTTCCGTGGACGGTCTCTCCGTCGTAACGAGCTTGCATCGTGAAGAGATCTCGCATCGTCCGCTCATAGATCTTCGCGACCTTCGTATGCAGCTGATTTGCAAGCGCTGGTCCCCCTTCGCTCCCGCTGACCTCCGTGGCGTCGAGCTCTTTGATCAGAAGGCGAGCGTGGTACTCGCTAATGTCGAAGTGCAACTGTTCATGGGCGAGTGTCCGATCGTTTCGTCCGCCAGGCTGCGCCCCCGATTCGAGCTTGTTCATCAGGGCATAGACAACCGCGTTCCGGGGCCGAGCAACAAAGCCATCGCCCACCTGCTCAGTCTGGATCTTCAGCGGATCGAGCACCACTATCGAAGCGATCCACGCCACCCCCTGACCTCGGACTACGGGCCCCCTGAAATCGCTCCAACTCAGGGTCTTATAGGTGCACTCGGCCTCATGGTCGATGCGCGTGGCCGCACCGCTCGACGCACTCACCCCAAGGGCGAGAGCAAGAGCGAGCAAAGTCGAGCACAGTCGCATAACTACATACCTCTACGAAGATTGTAGACTTCTGGCCTTGCCTGCGAAATCTCTCGAAGCACCCGTGTCGCGTCGACTTCGAGTCATCTCCTGGAACGTCAACGGCCTCAGGGCCTGTGGTCGCAAGGGCTTCCTGCCCTGGCTCGCCAGCAGCCACGCACAGATCGTCGGTCTCCAGGAAGTGCGGGCTCTGCCCGAGCAGCTCACCCCTGAGATTCGCCGTCCGCGACGCTGGAAGACCAGCTTCAGCCCGGCGGAGAGACGCGGCTACAGTGGCGTAGGTCTCTTCAGCCGGACAGTGCCGGACGGCGTGCGCACAACTCTGGGCGAAGACCGTTTCGATCGCGAGGGCCGACTCCAGATCGCCCGTTTCGGACGTTTGGTTGTCGCCAACATCTACTTTCCAAAGGGCAGCGGCACCCTGCGCGACAACAGCAGAGTGCCTTTCAAGCTTGACTTCTACCGCGCCCTCTTCGACCTTCTGGAGCGTTACAGGACCTCGGGCTACCGTGTTCTCGCAATGGGCGACTTCAACACCGCCCACAACGAGATCGATCTACGAAACCCCGGCCCCAACAAGAAGAACAGTGGCTTCCTGCCGGAAGAGCGGGCAGAGCTCGATCGCTGGGTGAAGGCCGGCTGGGTCGACACCTTCCGCACTTTCGAGGCCGGCCCGGGGCACTACAGTTGGTGGAGCCAGCGAATTGGCGCTCGCGACCGCAACGTCGGCTGGCGCATCGATTTCGTGCTGGCGTCGCCGGCCGCTGCGCGCCACCTTCGAGCAGCTTTTATCTGGCCTCACGTCACCGGGTCGGATCACTGCCCGGTGGGAGTAGACCTCGACCCTCAGATCGTCGAATGATCCTTCCCCGCAAGCGGTCTCCATTCTTCGCCTCCACTAGAATAGGACCGTGAGCCTGCCGCGGGCCAAGCAACCGCCGGAAGTGCAATCGAGCGCTCCGGCCCGAGATTTGCCGATCGGATGCGATCTCGTGCTTTACGACGGGGTGTGCGCACTGTGCAATGGCACCGTGCGCTTTCTTCTAGCTAGAGATCAGGCGCGTCGTTTCCGCTACGCTCCGCTCCAGAGCGACTTTGCGCGTGAAGTGCTGGCTCGCCACCACCGGGACTCAACCGCCCTCGACACGATGTTTCTGGTCCAAAGCTACGGCGGCCCGGACGAGAGAGTGCTCCAAAAGTCGCAGGCCGTACTCGCGCTTGGCCGTCTACTGGGGCCACCCTGGAGCGCGGCGCGCGTCTTCGGCATCCTCCCCAGAGCCCTGCTCGACTTCAACTACGACCTTGTCGCACGGCTCCGTTATCGACTGTTCGGGCGCTACGAGACCTGCCCACTGCCCAAACCAGAGCACCGTGCTCTCTTCATCGACAGCTGAGCGACCAACATGAGAAAGACCTACCCATCTTCGCCACGGAGCTCCTGCTGCGGGCCTAGGCGAGAAAATATCGGGCCGTCGAGAACGCCAGCGCCATCGACCGTATCCTCGAAGCAACGGACGGTCTGACAGAGACCGCCACCCGATGGCGGCGCTTCAGTGCGTTGACCCGGGCACGACCTCACTGAAATTCGGCGCAGCGGCGAGAGGCGTCTTGCCCAGAGCCCAGTCGAGGGCATCCACAAAGGCGTGTTGAAAATCCTGGCGGTCCCAGACGTCCGCACGATGACCCATGCCGTTGTAGAAGACCCTGCCCTCGCCGACCTGAGCGCACCAGATGATCGGGTAGTCAGGCAGGTCGTACTTCTCGTCGACGAGGCGCTGCTTTGCGGTCTCGAGAAGAGCGAGAACGTGCATCCGGTCCTTCGCGAGGTTCTTGAAGACATACCACTCATCGAGCACCGTCCAGCCCTGCGGAACATGCCTCATCGTCGGATGGGCCTTGTCCACGACTCGCAACGCTCCTTTGAATTGTGCGCCATGAGTCGCGAACTCGCCGCCGATCAGCCGAACGTAGGGTGAGGCCTCGCCGGAAGGATCCGCGAGAGTATCGGTGGCCGAATGGAAGCCGAGAAAGGCCCCTCCGGCTTCGACCCAGGCGGTGAGCTCAGCAACGCCATTCGCTCCCATCGGGGGTTGAGAGTCGCCGCCGAAGATCCCCTCGCCATCGCCCGATTCGGTGAGATCGCCGGTGGTATAGAACACAAGCGCATCCAGCCCGGCGAGGACCTCGGTGCGAATGCGGCCTGCGTCCTTGGTGCTCACCAGGTCGATGCCGTGCCGATCGGCAATACCTTGCAGCACCCGCTCTACATGAGAAGGGCTTTCACCATCACTTTTGATAGCCGAATGCACGTAGCCGGAGGACTTACTGAGAAAGAGCACCCGCGGCGCTTCCGCAAAGGAGGCCGCGCAGGTCAGGGAGACCAGGAGGTTGGCGAGGAAAAGGGGCTTGAGGCGATCGAGCAAGAGGCGATCGAGCATAAGGCGATCGAGCATGAGGCGATTCTGTCATGGCGAAGCGCAACCCAGTTATGGGATTCGGAGAGCCTTGATCAGACGCTCTAGGGTCCGCCTAAGCAGAGACAGGGATGGGTCACCACGCTCGCCGGCCACGGCAAGCACCGCAGCAGGTACACTGGAGCCTTGAGCTCCACAGAACAGGTCCGCTGGGCTGACAAGATCGACCAGCTCATTGCACTCTCGGACGATGAGGAGCGCGAAGCGTTCTTTGCGAAGCATCCTGAAGTCTGTTGTTCGGAAGTGGCGCGACAGCTGGGTCGCAGAACCACGAAACTGGCACACATGGACATCCCCGCGGCAAGCCGTGCGGGTGAGACGCTTAGACAGCTTGGAGGTCTTTCTCAGGAGGAGCTCTATCTGAGGGCTACAGCCAGCGCACGCTGGCGGCTATCAGTCAGCTCCAGGGCGTCGACTATAACGTCCAGCTCAAACACCTAAGAGCGGCGATCAAGCACTTCGAGTCGGCCTCGAGAGAGGATGAGGTCGCGATCACTTGCTCCAACGGACTCATGGCGCTTGCGATCCTAGGGGAGCACGATCTCCTGAAGGCTTGGGAGCAGCGAGCCAGACGCTATTTTGAATCGCACTCAGATCGGCTCCGCCTAGGCCGACTCGAGCTAAATGTTGGCAACCTGGCAGGCTGGCAATGTAAATGGCAGAAGGCAGTAGACGCCTACCGCAAGGCGCACCGTCTAATGCTTCTCGCGGGCGCAGAGCAAAGTGACGAACTAGCCGCACTCGCCAACCTCTCTTTCTGCCTCCTGAAGCTTGGCGATCTGTCCGCGGCGACGTCACTGATCGAGAAGACTCTTACTATCGGCCAGGAAAATGGCTGGGACCTTGATGTCGCTACGGCAGAAGCACAGCTAGCGCGACTCAGGTACCTTCAGGGCGACTTCAGATCAGCCCTCGACCTCGCAAGAACGGCAAGAACACGCTATCGGCGACACGGTTCACTCCACAGCGAAGCCCAAGTATCCGTAGCGGAAGCGGACATTCTCCTCGCGATCTGCGCACCTGAACAGAGCGAAGCGCTGGCGCATCGGGCTCTAAGGGATTTTGAGCAGATCGGCGTTCCACTTGAGATAGGTAACGCCCTTTTGAGACTCGGGCATTGTGCGAATTGTAAGATGAGACACCGCCTCGCACTCCGCCTCTTTCGACGCGCGAAGAAGCTCTTCAAAGAATCTCACAGCACAGCGAAGTCACTGCTGGCTAGCTACTACATCGCTGCAACACTTAACGATCTCGGTCGCTACTCGCATAGCCGGCGGGAGGCAGAACGGGTCCTCAGGACGCCCGATTCGCGTTCGGGAACCTTTCTTCCCGTTCAGTGCCGCCTTCTACTTGGAAAACTGGCGCTAGAGCGGGGAGACGTCGAGGATTGCATCGACAACGTCGACTTGGCGCTGCGTAACATTAACTATCTCGACTCGGCGATGATGGAAGCCGAAGCCTTCCTCGTGCTAGGTGCGGCGAGAGAGCAAGCAGGCCTGCCCGAACAGGCATATCACTCATATCAGCGATCGGAACGCAGCCTCGAGGGCGCCCGAAGGTTTCTCTCGACCGGTGAACTAGCGATCTCCTTCCTAGGCGACAAGTTGGAGGTATACGAAGCTCTTTTTGACCTCGCCCGCAAGCAAGGCAACCTCAAGGAGGCGATCTATTTCGCAGAGAAAGCTAAATCGCGAACTTTGTCGGACCTGATGCGAGAAGAGGTCCAGGATGGGAGCGGCGGTAACCGGAACCGGGATCTGAGCCCTTCGCCACTGAACAGTAGGCTGAGAGGCTACGAGAAGAGGATTCGGGAGCTCGAGTTCTCGGACGAACGCGACGTACTCGGGCAAATTGCGAGGCTGCGGGAACTCGCGAGTGACCTAACCGGGACTGCAAGCGGAGACGTGCCGAGGAAAGCAGAGAGATTATTTGGTAGGTCGTCGCCAACTGACCAGAAACGGCCGGAGAACGTCCGAGAGTGCCTGGGGAGCGGAGAAACCCTCCTCGAATATTTCTTCTCACGAGGAACCGTATTCGCAATCGTTGTCAGTCGAGAGAACCTACAAATCGTACCCGTATCGTCAGTCTCCCGCGCTGAGAAGGTCCACCGCCTCCTCATGGCGACTCTCTCCAGGCGTGAGGCGGAGTCGCATCTCGACAGCAGCACGCACTACCTCCAGCAACTCTACGAGCTACTCTTGGCCCCAGTCCGGCCTCTCCTCGAGGGTCCGAATGTTGTCGTCGTTCCCCATGACTTTCTCCACCAGTTACCCTTCCACTCCCTGTTAGACGGCAGTTCGTACCTCGTCGACCAATTCAGCTTTAGCTACGCGCCAAGTGCAGAAAGCCTTCGATTAGCGCGCCTGAGACCTCCCAGTAAGAACGAGGGGATTGCGGTTTTCGGACGTTCAGATGCCACCGCTCCCAATATCGCTGACGAAGTCCGTTCCCTAAACGAGCTTCTTCCCAACTGTCGCGTCTTCCTCGATGGGGATGCGACACTAGAGCGACTGCAAGAGTCGTGTCGCGAGGCCCGGTGGATTCACGTCGCAGCGCATGGACTCTTTCGAGAGGCGGATCCGGCGGCCTCTTCGATGAAATTGGACGGTTTTCTACTTTCGCCCAACAGACTGCGCAACCTCGAACTGCAAGCCGACCTAGTTGTCCTGAGCGGCTGCAGCACAGGCCGGGGAGTGATTCGAGGCGCGGATGAGATACTCGGCCTCTCGAGGAGCCTCCTCGAAGCGGGAGTTAGATCCACAGTTGTCAGCCTGTGGGACGTTGACGACGCGGTCACAGCGGCGCTGATGCCCTCGTTCTATCGAGCTCTCCAACAAGGAGAGTCCTACAGCGATGCGCTTCGAAAGGCAATGCTAGATATTAGGCAGGTCGCACCTCATGTGTCCTTGTGGGCACCGTTCGCTCTCATGGGAGCCGGCTGAGCTGCTAGCGAGCTCTCCAAGTGTTAGACTCGCCCAAGACGGTTCCACACCCCCGCCGAACCGCCGCTGTGGCAAGTGCCGTCTACGTCATCCGCACGGACTTGCAGTGTCTTCAACGTCCAGCGCACCGGAGCTTGTCGCTCCTCTTGTCGAGAGCCTCCAGCGTCTTCCAGAAGGCCAAGTCGGAGAGTTTTTCCACAACAGAAAAGAGCTCGTCACCCGTTCGACTGTCGAGGATTTGACAAGAGAAGCGACGAGGCTGCTAAGAATTGACCTGGAACTCTCTCGGCGCCTCTCCGAAGCGTCACTCTGGCTCTCGGAACAACTCGACGACGACTACTCTCGCGCCAAAGCCCATCGAGCAGCCGCCAACCTAGCTCACGCTCAGGGTCGACACACGGAAGCCCTTGAGCGCTATCGCAGAGCCCGATCCCTCTTTGAACTAATCGGAAACCAAGAAGAGGCCGCGATCACCGCGAGTTCCTCGCTGCAGGCTCTCACTTACGTCGGCGATCACGAGGCTGCCTTCGCCGAAGCCAAATTCGCGCGAACAACGTTCGAGCGCGTTGGCGATCGCTTGCGGCTGGCCCGCCTGAACTTCAACTACGCGAACATTCTTCACCACAGAGACCGATGGGCCGAGGCGGCGGGCCATTACGAGGACGCCTATCGCGACTTTCTGGAAATTGGGGAGAAGGAGGACGTTGCGGTTTGTCTCGGCAACATGGCTGTTTGCCACCAAAAACAGCAGGACTTCGTACAGGCACTCGCCTTCTATGAACGAACCCGGGAGTTCTGCGAAGAGAACGGGCTGACTGTCCTAGTGGCCGACATCGACTACAACATCGCTTACCTCTACTACCTGCGTGGCGAATACACTAGGGCACTCGAGCTCTATAGGGAGGCGAGGGTCAAGCACCGAGAGCTAGGTGACCGACACCATGAGGATCTGTGTGCTCTCGACGAAGCAGAGATCTACCTTGAGCTGAACCTGACAGTCGAGAGCGCGGATCTCGCGGGCTCAGCGTTCGATGGTTTTCAGCAAAGGGGCCTTGTTCATGAAAGCGCGAGAGCACTGACGAATCTTGCCTTGGCGGAAGGTCGCCAAGGTAAGTCTTTTCTCGCCCTAGAATTGCTGGGCCAGGCAAGAGATCTCTATTCACAAAACGAGAACCATGTTTCGGCGGCGCTTGTTGACCTGTACAAGGCCGGTGTGCTCTATCGAGCGGGACGTCCTTTCGAAGCGAGAAGCTTCGCGAGTCAAGCAGGATGCGGTTTCGGAGAAGCCGGCCTCGCCACCAAGCAAGCCGCGTGTGAGCTTCTGTTGACACGGATCTCTCTCGATGACGGCGACCTAACTGCCGCCGCAAAACACAGCCAGTCGGTACTAGAGAAACTCTCGCTGGTCGATGCACCCAGCCTCTCTCATCTTGCGTATCTGCTGCTGGGAGAGATCGAGGAGCGCCTTGGCAATGCCGTCGGCGCCAAGGAAGCTCTGACTCAGTCACACGAACAGCTCGAGAGAATCAGAGGTCCGATGCAGACCGAGGAACAGAAGGTCGGATTCCTCGACGACCAGCTCGTCGTCTACGAGAGTCTGGTCAGCGTGATCCTCCAAGGGGACGACTCTTCAGAAGAAAAGGAAGAGGCCTTTGCCTGGGCAGAGAAGGCAAAGTCCAGAAGCCTTGCAAATCTCCTCGCGTTTCGAGCTCATCTCCTGCCCGCTACCTCGCCCGGGCGCAGCAAGCTGGCAGACCAGGTCAGACAGCTCCGCGAAGAGCTCAACTGGTACTACCGGCAGATCAATCTCCAAGAAATGCGGAGCGACGCTCCCTCAACCGAAGGCGTCGAAGCTCTGCGTGCCTACAGCAGGCAGCAGGAAGGTCGCCTCATCCGCACCCTTTCGCAGTTCCAACAGGACGATCAGGAGTTTCGTTCGCTGCAGGAGGGTCTCACCACCGACCTCGAAACGATCAGGCGCGACCTGTCATGGGGTACAACGCTGCTCGAGTACTACGTCGCTCGAGGAACGGTATACGCACTGATCGTCGATCACCGCACGATCGAGATCGTCCCGCTCACACTCGAGAAGACGGTACGTGGGCTCAGCGGGCTACTGCGCTCCGCGCTCTCGCGGCGCCGCGATACGAGCGACCTGCGACATCGTAAGGAGTCCGCCGCATTCGAGTATCTTGCGGCCCTGTACGAAGAGCTCGTGGCGCCAGTGCACGACCTCCTGCGGGGTCCATCTCTAGTGGTGATTCCACACAGTCTACTCTTCTATCTTCCCTTCCACGCATTCCCCACCGGCTCCGGCTACCTCGCCGACGAATTCACGGTGTCGTACGCGCCAAGCGCAACAGTTTTTCATCTATCCAAGATCAAAGACCCGAGCGACGACGCTACTGGTACCGTGTTTTTCTGCCCCGATGACACGCGAACCGACCTTCTCGAGCTGGCGGCAGCTATCAAGAGACTCGAGCCCGATACTGAGCTGATACCTGGGCAGCAAGCGACCGGAGAGGCACTCCAAGCCAGGGCGAGCAAAGCTCGCTTCATCTATCTGTCGGCGCAGGGCCATTATCGAGAAGACAATCCAATGTTCTCGTCTCTCGAAATGGGAGGCGGATCGATCCACCTTTTCGATCTCTTTCAGCTTCATCTGCGAGCCGACGTAGTGTCACTGCTTGGCTGCGGACCAGGGCTGAACACACAAGGCAAGGGTGACGAAGTGGTGGGCCTGGTCCGCGGCCTCCTGTACGCGGGAGCTCGCTCCGTAGTGACGACCGTTTGGGACGTCGAGGATTCCACCGCCGCCGAGTTCTCTTCCGCCTTCCACCGACACCTCCAGAACGGAGAGAGCAAGGCACTCGCGACCAGTCTCGCCATCACCGAGCTCAGGAGCAGGCACCCCGACCCCTACCACTGGGCTGGATTCGCGCTCTACGGTGAGGCCTAGGTGTACTTCATTGCCGCTGCATCCGGCTATGCCACACGCATGGCCGGGTTAGCGGAGATGAAGAGATTTGCATATACTGTGAAGTTCTATGACTCTAGAGCTCTCGGCACCCGGCTCCTTAGTTACCCGAGCGAGGGAGAAGAACCCTCGTCTCGCTCACCTCCAGCGAAGAAGGCTGGAGGAGGAGCTGAAGTCGGTAAAGACGGGGATCATGTGCGCGCTCAATATGCTGCTGGATCTCAAAAATCTGCGCACTGGATTGCACGCGACACGCCTCGCCGAATGGGCGGTCCTCGCAGCCGAGAACCTAGGAGTGGATGAGAGTGAGCTCCGAGATATCGAGGCCGCATCTCTTTTACACGACATCGGCAAGATCGGTCTCCCGGATTCCATTCTGCTGAAGCCGGGAAAGCTCTCCGATGAAGAGTTCGCGATCACCAAGAAGCATCCCGAGTACGGCTGGGCAATCCTGAGATCGATTCCCGGACTCGAGAAAGCCAGCCTCTTGGTGCTGCATCATCACGAACGTTTCGACGGTAGGGGCTACCCCTCGGGCCTAGCGGGAGAGAACATCCCTCTCGGGTCTCGCATCGTGGCCGTCGTCGATGCCTTCGACGCCATGATCTCGAGCCGCGCCTACCGAGACGCCCTGCCCCTCGAAGAGGTGCTTCGCCGCCTCGACGCCGACACCGGCAGTCAGTTCGACCCCAAGATCACGCCCTTCTTCATCGAGCTGTCGAAGGAGCATCTGCCCGAGCTGATGAAGCGCGACGAAGACGTCCCCGCCGGCCTGGCCCGGGTTCTGCCTTAGTCTCGGCTCTCCACTGGCCCATACACATCTTTGCATTGGCTCAAGCGACTGGGCTACAATTACTGGTTAGCCTTTAGGGGTCAAGCGGATTTTCCGCACAAAGACCCTTTGAAACACCTTCTCCCGCGTTACGGCGGGGGTAGGAAATCAGTACTGCGCTTTGGCGCAGTAGCTGCGCATTGTATTAATAACAAAGGAGTTATGCATGTATCAGCCACACACGAAGACCGGTCATTCCGTCAGTCCAATCCTGGAGTAAGTGCTCCGATAGCGATTCTTATAGGAGACACGACATGAAGATCAAAACGGACCTCCGAGGCGGCTATTCGTCGCCCAAAGCCGATTCAGAACGGCCAAGCAACAACCCGCAGGAATACTGCATTCAACGCCCATCGTCGCTTCTTTGGCCCCCCTCCGCTATCACGCAGACGGGTAACTGCGTCGCGGCGATTCTCGAATAGAAACCCAACCTAAACCTAGATCGGAGAAGAGATGAAAAACCTAGTCCTAAAGACAGGCAACACCGTAGCAGCCATCTTGGAATAGTGGCTCCACAATACCGAACGCGAATTTTTCGAGGAGATCCGATGAACGTCAAGACCAACGTCAAAGCTGGTTCCCATCTCAACCACATCATGGAATAGCCCTAGCTAACTCAACAGATATTTGGAGAAATCAAATGAACATCAAAACCAACGTCAAGGCCGGTTCCCATCTCAACCACATCATGGAATAGCCCTTAGCTAACTCAACAGATATTTGGAGAAATCAAATGAACGTCAAAACCAACGTCAAGGCCGGTTCCCATCTCAACCACATCATGGAATAGCCCTTAGCTAACTCAACAGATATTTGGAGAAATCAAATGAACGTCAAAACCAACGTCAAGGCCGGTTCCCATCTCAACCACATCATGGAATAGCCCTAGCTAACTCAACAGATATTTGGAGAAATCAAATGAACGTCAAAACCAACGTCAAGGCCGGTTCCCATCTCAACCACATCATGGAGTAGCGCAGTCATGAAAATCAGAACAGACATCAAAGCAGGCTATTCAGCAACCAAGATGGAATCCCTCCCCAACCTGGAGCTGCCGCGACTCACACTCGACGACTTCCCCAGCGTGAAGGAAGAGACTCTCAGCAGGCCCTTCTTCAAGACCGGCCAAGCAGTCGCTGCGATCCTCGAGTAGGTTTCTTTGAAGGGGGAGCCGCAGTGCTCCAACCCGACAAGGAAGGGACTCGAACTTCTTCTTGAAGAGAGTGTCCCTACGAGTGCGCGATCGCGACGACGCTGGGAACCCGCTCTAACACGAGCTTCGAAGCTCTCAGAGCGTTACCACTATCCAGCGGCTCGAAACTCTCATCGAGAATCGTAAGACCTTCGTTCTGAAGAAGCGTTCGCGCCAGAAAGACCCGGTTTCGCTCACCATGAGAGAGCTGCCAACCGGTGTCACCCACCATCTGAAAAATCCCTGCAGGCATTCGCTCGATTAGCTCGCCAAGACCGAGCTCGCGACACACCTGTTCCGCCTCAGCAATGTCTGAAGGCAACGCCGGCCATCGGCGGCCCATCAAGAGATTGAAGGCGAGGCTCTCGCTGAGGATGTGGTTCTCGTGGAATTGAGGAGCCAAGACGACCTGGCGGCGCCAACGCTTCACGCCGGTACTGTGCTGATCGAGCCCCCCAAGCAATAGAAGGCCCGAGTCCGGGCGACGCAAGCCTGCCAGGAGCGCAGCCAGGGTGGACTTGCCTCCGCCCGAAGGCCCCTGCAACAAAATACGGTCTCCCTCTCTGACTTCCACGTCACAAGAGTGGAGTACCGCCTCTGGCCGACCCGGGTAGGAGAAGCTCAGATCTCGGGCCTCCAAGAGCTTCCCATCCGCCGGTCTGTCACCCACCACGACACCTGGCGCACTCGGTAGCTGGGGTCGCGCGGCGGCGGCGAAGATCTCTCGAACGCTCCGCCACGCCACGACGGCGCCGAAGAGCTGCGCCATGCCCGCTGCGATCGACAGCAAGGCCCTGTAGGTGAGCAACACTCCACCAAGACCTATGGCAACCCGTACTAGAGTGACCTCGCCCGCCACCATGCTGGGGGCGAGCCCAAGAACGCCTATCACCAGCCAACCGCGAGGTACGAGCGCGCCGAGCGCGGCGGTAACCCGATCGAGACCCACCGAGTGGCGAAGGTAGGCCTCGAGCTCCTGATCCTCCTGATCATGCCAGTGCGCCCTTCCCTCCTGGGCGAGGCGAGTCCGATACCCAAGCATGTTCTCGACCAATTGATGAGTAAGCTCGAGACGCGCCGAAGTCCACTGCTCTCGACAGCGAAAGTAAAACCAGCCGAGGCCGGCGGTCACTCCCAGCCACAACAGGAGCAACAGAACATGGAGAGCGCCGCCCGCGCCCTCGGCCAAAACGAAGGACGCCATCAGCACTTCGATGCTGCCAAAGAACAGCAGGAATCCCCCGCCGAGCGCAAGCGACTCCAGCGCCTCCGACTCCAAGACCTTGCCGAGCAGCTCACCAGCTCCCTGATGGCGAATCTCCTCGGGCTCGAGCCGCATCGCGCCAGCAAGCAGTCTCTGCTTGAGGGCTCCCCCCGCTCGAACGGAGATCTCGCCCTGCAGCCAGGTACTCCACATCCGCAGCGGCACCAGACTAAAGAGAATGAGCACCCAAGCGGTCAGCCAGCCACGGTCGATATGCCCCTGTAAGGCAGCACGTCCCACGATCCACCAAGACAGCATGTACATGGCGTATTGGGCAGCATGGGCAACGCCAAGGGCCACAGAGCGCCCGACAACACCCATACGCGAGAGTCGGCGGCGAAACGAAGAGCCAGCTGGGGCGCGCAGCATCCATATACTGCCTAAACGCTGCGAGGCCAGACGCTGCCGCAAGATCTCTTTCCTTGCCCGCTCCTCGTCTTTCGCCGCCACCCCCGCACTGCGAAGGAACGCCCTGACTTCACCGTCGAGAGGATCCTCGAGGCGCGCGCAGATCCAGCCCGCCACAGTTTCCGCCGGCACTCGCTCGATCGCGAGGTCGGGGCTCAGCAACAAGGCTCTGCCACGGCGTGAGCCAAGCAGGGCCAGGAAGCGAAACTCCTGATCGACTCGCAGCCGCAGAACAGCCGGACCGCCTCGCCGAAGGAAGAGCTCGACCTCGGGGTAAGTTACTTGTGTAGCCTCGGCGTCGACACCGAGCCACTCACAAGCGGTCTCGGTCCACAACGCTACTTCCGCCGCGTCGTCAGGGTTGAAAGAAGCGGGAGGGTCCTCGACCTTCTGGCGCGAGAGCCCAGATCGAAAGGTCATCTCGCGAAGAAGCTCTCCGAGCCTTGCCGCCGGCCACGTCGCCTCCCAGGGGCCGACGATCACCCCCGGCCCTCCTCCCCCGCGATCTCGCGCAACCCACCTCGCTCCAACCAAAGCCGGCGCTGTTACCGGCTACGAGAAAGCGCACTTAGGGTCGGCGCGGAAATAACTTCACATTATCGCCGGAGCGTGTGAGGCCGAGGCGCCACAGGGCGGTCGCTGCATTGGAGGTGGTGGTGAGCTGAGCCCAGGCTGTGGGGCAAGCTCTTCCTGCTCGGTTCGCGGTCTCGGCGAGAGGGTGTAGTTCCACTTTCCTAGGAAGTCGCTCCTGGCCACCGCGAGCTGCAGCATTTCCTTGTCCGATACCCTGACTCCTTTCTGGTATTGGCGTTGATCACGGCACGGCTCGACGCGCAGTCCGGTGGATGTCGTCGTGTTGCGGACGAGGTTGACGAGGATCTCGAAACTCTCGAGAGGAACTCCGGCCCAGTTCTTGCTGATCTCGCTGAACATCCTGTGCTCGATGGGATTCCATTTACTGGTGCCAGTTGGATAGTGGGCGACGGTGATGATGAGGCCGCACTTGTCTACGAGCTTCTCCTGGAGGTACTTCTTCCAGGCTCGAAGCCGTGCGCCGTTGCTTGCGCCGCTGTCGGCAAGAATGAGGAGACGCTGAGACGCCGGATAGTGAGATCGACCGTATTTGAGCCACCAGGTCGCGATGCTGTTGACAGCGAACTCCGGCGTGTCCGACGACTGTCCGAGGACGAGAACGCCGAAGTTCCTCTGAAGATCGTAGATCCCATAGGGGGAGGCGATGGCGAGAGCTTCGGACCGGAAGTCGTGATCCTTGACCCGCTTGGCCTCGCGGCACCATGTCTGTCCCTGGTTCTTGAACCGACCGATCAGCTCCTTCTTCTTCGTATCGACGCTGATGATCGGGTCGCCAGCGCTTGTGAAATCCTCGCGCAGTCGCTTGATGGCCTTGAACTGTGCATCACGATCTGGGGAGTTCCCCGAAGACAGACATTTCCTATTGCTCTTGAGGGAATAGTTCAGGTCTGCGAGCAATCGACGCACCACCGTAGCCGATACGATGATGTCAAGGCGTTCGGCAAGGCATTGGGCCACCTTTGCAGCGGTCTCGTGCGTCCATCTTTTTGATGACATGGGATCACCAGCTATATCGGCCTCGAGTATGGAATGGATTCCATCGACTATCTCGGGCGTTTTTTTTCCACTCGTTGGTTGCCACCGCCTGCTCTTCGAACTCTTCCGCGCTCCACGGAGCCGCCGAAGAGCTCGCGACGTCCTTTTGCGACTGTATGAGGGTCCAGGTCCAGAAGATCGGCGATCTTCCGGTCGCCGCCATGCCCGAGCTTGGTCGCTTCCAGGCCAGCGAAGAGCCGCCGCTGGCGTTCGTCTAGCAGGCTGAAGAATAAAACGATGGCAGCCCTGAGCTCCTCGGGGAGCACTTCTGGAACGAGGCTGGCAGCTACATCCTGGAGAGCCTGCCGTTCGTTGCGCATCAGCTTCTGCTGACGACGGCGCCCTGTTTCCGAGCACAAGTATACGAACCTCTTCCCAACTCTGGATCGTACGATTCTCTTGCGACGAACGAGGTGCAACATCGCGTGCTTGACCTCGACCTGCAGCAGGAGCTCGAGTTCAGAAGCCGTATAGCCGGCAGCGGACCGGTCCACGGCAGCCACCGCAGTTTCGAGGAGGCTGCCATGCCGACTGAACCTCGCCGAACCGCACGACCACAAACCCAGATCGTCGAAATCGGGAATCTCGTTCAAGGTATAGAACCGCCCTCGATCCGAGTAGCTGGCCAAATAGCCCAATCGAGACAGCGAACGGTAGACCGTCATGGTGGCTCGGGTTCCCATGGCGTCCTTGAGCTCATCCATGGTGGCCATCTGTTCGCTCATCAAGAGCTCGCGCACTGTTGCATCACGATCTTCGGCTCGTACCATTTGGTATAGTTCCCCTTCCAAAAGAGGTGACAGGGAAAACTATACCAAATGCGGGCAGGGCTATGCTAGCTCTAAACCTTGCAAACAAGGCGCGTACCGGAGGATTATGCGGTGGCTGAAGAAGGGGGCAGTGGTATGGTCACCCCAGATACTGGAAACTTATTTCCGCGCCGACCCTTAGTTGGCTGCGAGTCGGTTTTTTGTCCCCGCGAGGCGTGACTCAGGGTGTGGCGCAGATAGTCGAGGTACCCCTCGGGGGGTGGCGTCGTGGGGAGTTCTCGGAGGATGGGGAGAAAGTAGGCGAGGGATCGGATGGGCTGGAGCTTTGGTAGGCGCGGATCTCGGCATGCGCGTCGGGCGGAGCCGAGGAGGAGGGCGGCCTGGAGGACGGTGAGAGGCAGGTCTTGGTCGAAGAGCTGGTCGACGATGACGCGGTCGCCGTGGTGGAAGCGGTGCGGGGTGTCGGGAAGGAGTCGATAGAGGCGGAGGAGCTGGCGCCGATAGTGGCTTCGGGTCATGAGCGTCGTCGTGCTGCGCTCCGCCTTTTGGCGCGGTCCTTGGCCTTTTTTTCAGCAGCCTCCTTGGCCTCCTTGCGGCGATAGGAGTTAGCCTCGATCTTGACGATCTCGGCGTGGTGGGTGAGTCGATCGACGAGAGTGACGACGCAGGAGGCGTTGGGAAAGACCTCGGCCCATTCGGCGAAGGGCTTGTTGGTGGTGAGAAGAATGGGCTTGTTGCCGTATCTCCTGGAGACGACCTCGAAGAGGAGATCCGCGTGGCGGTGGTCGTAGGAGAGATAGCCGAGCTCATCGATTGCCAAAAGCGAGGGTCGGGTGTATTTGGAGAGCCTTCTCTGGAGCGCCGAGGGGGTTTCCTGGACGGCGAGATCGTTGAGCATGTCGGAGGCGGTGACGAAGCTGGCGGTGGCCCCTCGTTGCAGCGCCTGGTAGAGGAGGTTCTTGGCAATCATGGTCTTGCCGACACCGTTGGGTCCGAGGAGGATGACGTTGGTGATGTCGTCGAGGAATTGGAGGGTGAGCAGATCCTGGATCTGCTCGCGGTCGATGCGCTGGGGCCAGGAGAAGTCGAAGTCGGCGATGCTCTTGAAGAGCCCGACGCGGCTGGTGCGGATGCGCCGTTCGAGGCTGCGCCGTTTGCGCTCGGCCTCTTCTTTGCGCAGCAGCTGTTCGAGCCAGGGCTGTTCTCGGTAGGTGCCCCAGTCGTCGACGAGGGCGTAGAAGCCGAGGGATCGGGCGAGCTCTCGTAGTGGTTCGTCAGGGATCGTTGGACTCTTCCTGGGTCGGGCCATCGTCGTTGCCTCCAAGTTGGTCGTAGTCCTCGAGGTTGTGCGGTCTCACGGAGAGATCTCGCTGTTGGAGCTCCTGGCTGAGCGGCACCGGTAAAGCCGGGGGCTGACCGAGGCCGCGCTGGTGCCGTTCGAGTAGGAGCCGGACGGACTGGAATCGCGGTGCGTGGTTCAGGAGCGCTTCGCGCACGGCTTTGTCGAGTCGCTGGGGGCCGTACTGGCGCAGGAGTCGGAGCAGGCCGGCGGTCTGCGTTCCGAGGTTCTCGCCTCGCTCGGCGAGCTGCTGCATCAGCTCTTCGCATCGAGGCACAGCGGAAAACAGCCGATGGAAGCCCCGGTGTCGTCGGGCCCTGCGTTTGTGAGCGAGGAGCTCCTCGAGGTGTTGAGGATCGAGGATCTGCTCGCCCCGGGAGTACGAGCGAGGGTGCTCGGCGAGGAGCTCCTGGCCATCGAGGATCCGCACCCGATGCTCGCTGGCGAGGAGCGTGACGGTCCTCTGCACATGACTGTGCGGCACCGAGTAGTCGTTGAGGTCGAAGCGCACGATCGGCGTCTTTCTGACCTTGATCTCCAGTCGCAGGTCGGTTTCGAAGTCGTCTCCGGGAAGCTCAAGCAGTCGAGGTCGTTCCTGGGCCAGGGCGCTTTTCACGGTTCGCTGTCGGTCCTGCGGCCAGGGTCTGCGCTGCGACCTCTGGCACCATTCCAGGACCTGCCGATTCAGACGATCCAAATCGCTCACCGTTCGGGCGCCGAAGAACGAGCTTCGCAGGAAGCGGATTGCGCGCTCGACGCGGCCTTTCTCATTTCCCCGAGCCACCGCGGCGACGGTGGGAAGGAAGCCGTAGTGGCTGGCGAAATCGAGCAGCACGGGATGGAAGCGCACCGCGGTTCCCTGCCGCTCGATCACCGCGGTTCGCAGGTTGTCGTACAGAACGGTCCTGACGACGCCGTCGACGTAGTGGAAGGCCAGCTGGTGAGCGTGCAAGAAGGTTTCGAGACGAGTGTCGAGGGTGAAGTGCACGAAGACCGTGCGCGAGAACGACAGCACGAAGACGAAGGCATAGAGCCGACGATGTGCCCGGCCGACGCGGAGCCGACCGAAGTGGCCCCAGTCGACCTGCGCCTGCTCTCCTGGCAGCATGCGCAGCGAGAGAAACGCCTCGCGCTGGGGCTTCGGTCGCATCGAGGCCACCAGGTGGCGAAACTGATCCGGGCCTCCTGGATAGCCGCGCTCCACCACCATGGTGTAGAGACGGCTCGCCGGCAGTCGTGGGTAGGTCCCGAGCACCTGCTCGATGAACGGCAGGTAAGGATCGATCATCCTCCCTCGTCGCTGCTGGGGTAGCACGCCGGACTTCTCCAGCGCCCGGCGCACGGTTGAGGGGTGCAGCTGTAGCTGTCGAGCGATCGTGCCGACTTTCCACTTCTCGACCAGGAACAGACGACGGATCTCCCCGCGCAGCTGTGCGTCGATCACGCCCCTATCTCCGTCGGCAACGACGAAAGCTCGTTCGCACAAACTCTCGGCAGGCCTCTCCACACTGCATGCATCGCGGATTCCTCGGGTCGTAGCGCACTTCGCGCCTCGGAGTCTCGATCCGACACAGTGTCCTCCCCGAAGTACCGCCTGGGGTACCCTGATGCGTCACTTTCTCTGCCCGCTCGCGCTGGCGCCGACGGTAGCGGGCCTGACGGGCGGCATGACAATGCCGACCTCGGAGGCTTCGCTGGTACCGATGGCCGGCCGCCCGAGTCGATTCCCGACGAGCCACCAGAGCACAAGCCCGGCAGTAACGCTGGCCACGGTCACAGTGCGAGCACAGCGAGATACGCCGACGGCATCGAGCACAGTCGAAGAGTCGGTAGTCCGGTCGCATCGTCGCCTCCCATTCGACGACGACCCCGACTCTCTGCCATACTGCAAGCGCAGCTAATGCTGCGGTTTGGGGCAGAGCCCGGGGCGTTTTCTACTTCGCTTTCCCGGGCTCTCGCCGTCTCTGGTCGGCCTGCTCTATCAGAGCAGAGCCCGCACTGCAAAGCCCTACACCGACTCACGCATCTCTTCCGACCGCAAACACGCCGCCGGGACCACGCACCCGGACCGCCGTTCCGGCGGGATGATGCCGCCCTTCCTGAAGAAGGCCTAGCTTTCCCGCGGTCGCGAAGCCCTCAGCTCACTCCATCCCGGAAACTGCGCTCGCAGCCAACGGGATGCGCTTTCTCGCAGCCATCAACAGGCGCCAACGAGCACCCGACCACATCTCATTCCGTGCCACCTCGTCCGCCGTGAGCAACGCGGCGTAACGACTCTCCGGCTGTCGCGCCAACTCCTCCGGCTTCCCCTGCTCAACAACTCGGCCACTTTCCATCACCAGCACTTTGTCGAACGCCAGAGTCTGCCGCATGTCATGGGTGACGTAGAGCAGCGTCGCACCACTCCACAGTGCCCTACAACGCTGCAAGAGAAGGTTTCGATCGTGTCGATCAACCCCTCGAAATGGCTCGTCAAGCACGACGAGGCGCGCCTCGGGCCTCATCATGCCGCGCCCCAGCCGCACCCGCTGGCCCTCTCCTCCCGACACCAACCCTCCGCCTTCGCCGAGGGTGGTCTGCATGCCGTCGGGCAAGCTCTCGAGGACCTCCTTCAGCAACGCCGCTTCGATGACTCCACCGAACCCCTCCCGACGCGCGCTGTAACGAAGGTTCTCTACCAAAGAGCGATTCCAGATCCTCACACCCGGATCGACCCACGCGGTATCGGCGCGAAGGCGCTCGAGCCTGGCAGGGCCGAGCGGAGCATCATCGACGAGCAGCTCGCCGGTGGCCGGCCGATACCAGCCGAGAAGAAGCCCCACCAGAGTCGATTTCCCAGAGCCCGACGGCCCGACAATCGCCACGTGCTCGCCCGCTTGCACCTCGGTCTGAACGTCACGCAAGATCGGGTGCCCGCCGACCACGACGCCAAGCTCACGCATCCCGATCGTAATCCCTCCACCGAGGCGGCCCTCCACAACATCCTCGGCGCCCGCATCCTCCTCAGGAGTCGACGCACCCAAGGGCTCGAGCAACCTCAGAGCGACATTGCGCTGCCACGGGTACCGACTCCACAAGGCGGCGATCTCCTGAGCCAGGGCCGGCAAGCTCAAGGCCCAATAGACGAGTAAGAGTACGGTGCCTGCCGATGCGGAACGCTGCAAATGGGACAGAACAAGAACGACCACCAGTCCAAAACCGACAAACTGCTGAAGTCCCTGGAGTGAGGCGATCAGGCGCTGCAGCCGAAAACCGGCTCGAGACCACTCACTGACCAGGATCTCGTGCTCTCTTTGCACCACACTCTCCGCCGAGTGAGCGCGGACCGCGACAAGGCCAAGCAGGCCGTCCAGGTAGAAGCGCGTCAGCGCGCCGGCGTGACTGCGCAAACGAAGATCGCGCTCAACCAGAGAGCGGTGCGCTAGGAGTGGAATTGCCAACGCTGCTACCGCGGCTCCGATCGCCCATGGCGCGCTGCGTGGGTCGAGCCAGATGATCCCGGCGGTCACCAGCACCAGCTCGAAGCTGGCCCTCAGGAGCTGGCCGACCAGAGGCGTCACATTACGCAGCTGATGAATGGCGTGGCTGCGCTCAGCCATGTCCGAGCTCAAGCGGCTCGAAAAGTAACGCTCGCCCAAGGCGGGCAACTTGCGTAAGAAAGCGATCCGCAGGCGCAGCTCGAGGCGACGACCCAGACGCAATAGACCCTGCGCAACCGGAAAATCCAGTAGCAGCAGAAGGAAGGCCAGAGAGCCGACCGCCAACACAGCGCCAAGGCGCTGCACCGAAAGTTCCAGCTGAAGCCCGAGATCAAGTACCGACCGCAGTAGCAAAGCTTCGAGCAATACCCCGCCCGCCGCCACCGCGGTCGCGCCGATCAGCACCGAAGGCGCCAGCAAACCGTCCTCGCGTAGAAGCTCCAAGAGCTTCCGTCCCGGACTCGCTCCGGTCTCACGGAGGGTGGCTAAGACACTCTCTGGGGCGACACCCGCGGCCTCGCCCCGCGACTCTCCCGCATTTGCGCCCGCCCCCTTCTCGCCGTCTCGACGTCCTTTGATCCTGACCAGTAGCGATCCGACAAGAGCAAGATCGCCGCTCTGACCGTCAGCCCCAGCCTTCGCGGTCGCGGGCCTCACCGACCAATAGGTTTCCGGAACCTCCTCGGCACGCGCGCCTTCGAGAGCCGCCAGAGCCTGGCTACCTGCGTCGAGTCCCCCGGCCCTCACCAGTGCATCAACCATACGAGTGGACGCATCAAGCAGTGCGATCGACTTCCAGCTCTCATCTTCGAAAGCATGATCCACGATCTGCGCCCCGCCGCCCTTGGCCACCCCGACCCGATCCAGACGCCGCGTAAGCGCCCCTACGAACTCATCCGACTCGGTCCACTGTCGCCAACCCTCGCTCGGAACCACGAACTCATGGGCGTAGACCTCTTCGAGAAAGTCTCTCGCATGCACCCAGCGGCGGCCGATGGACGGGTCCATGACCTGAAGGTACGAGCCATGGCGCCGCCATGCCACAACGAAGTGAGTAGACCCGTTGGGTAGGCTGGTCACAACGATGGCAGGCAGCGCGCGGGCCTCGGGAATCAACAGGTGATCGCGGGGCACCATCACCTGCTCGGCATCGAGCCCGAGACTGCAGGCCAATTCTTCGAGAGTGTCGATCGAAGTGCCGTCGACATCGGTCTGGCAGGCCTCGCGGAGGCGGCCATAGCTAGCGTCAATGCCGTAGCCCCCCAGAATTGCCTTGAGCACCGCAGGACCGCAGTCCATGGCGGAGCTCTGGATTACTTCGGGGACAACAAGCTTCCGGCTTTGAGACTTTGGCAGTCGGGCTACCATCAAAAACCTCCCCTGAGCGGGAGACCCGCTTCCTCGGTCGCTTCCCAGGCACTCTAGAGGGGACTGCGGTGACTGTCAAACCCCGATGAAGAAAGAGATTTTCTGACTTCGAGCCAGGTGGAATCTTGGACAGCTCCGACGGCGCTGGGCTAAGATCGCCTCCGAGCTTCTTGACTACCCTTATACTGGCGTCAAGATCTAGTTAGCTATGACCGACTGGCAACTCACAGATCTCGTCGACTACCTCCGCGGCGCCAGCCATGCCGAGACCACGGAGGCAATCAAACAGGATCTCGCGGCCGGGAATCGAGAAGCCCGCGCCGACCTCGACCTCTTCGGCGAAGTCGCAGCGGTGGTAAGCACCGACTTCTCCGACACCCCCCCCGAATCGGCCCTTCGAGCGGCAAGAGCCGCCTTCACCCTGACCTCGCCCTTCAGCACCTCGGCACCTCCATTTCTAGAAACGCAAAAAATAGGGAACTCCGACGCGGCCTCGCAGACCGTCGGTTTGCGCGGACCGGCGAGAGATCACCAAGACCTGCACTTTCGCGGCGCAGGCTTCGATCTCGAGCTCAGCGTGGACATGCCGACCGAGAGCAGCGACGTCGTGATCGTCGGCCGCCTGTCGAAAGCGGCCTCGCAGCCGTGGAGCATCGATGAGGTGCCGGCTCTCCTCATCAGCCGCGACGAGCCCCTCGCCTCGACGGTGACCAACCGCTTCGGTGAGTTCCATGTGCAATGTCACAGCGAAGACAGCGTCGAGCTCCGCATTCTTGTCCCAGATCTTGGCCAGATTCGTATTCCCCTCGAGCTCCCCGAGTCGGGCGACGCCCCGTCCTGAAACACCAGTGACGGATCCGCCCTCCTCCAGCTGGGATGACGCAGCCCTAGTTGACGCCTGCATCAGCGGCAGTCAGGAGGGCTGGGACGCACTAATTCTCAAGTATCAGAACCTGGTGTGGGCGATCATCCGGCGCAGCGGGGCAGCCAGCGGTGAGGAGGAGGACGCTTTTCAGGCGGTATGGCTCGACGTCTACAACGAGCTCGAGAACCTTCGCAGTCGAGAGTCTCTGCAAGCCTGGATCGCCACCGTCACCCGCCACAAGTGCTACCACTGGCGCGCCAAGCGTCGAAGACTACCGCAGGGCCTAGACGAGACCTGGGCCAACGCGATCCCCGACCAAAACGCACTTCCAGAGGAGGCTCTCGAGCGACTCGACCGAGATCAAAAGATTCGGCTGGCCATTCATAGCCTGCAGCCGGAGTGCCGGGAGCTCCTGGCCCGGCTCTTCCTCAGTGATCCTCCACGGCTCTACCGCGAGATTGCCGAAGAGCTTGGAATGGCGATCGGGTCGATCGGCTCGCTGCGGTCCCGATGTCTCGAGAGGCTCAAGGAGGAGCTGGTTCGCCAGGGGCTGCCGTAGGCTCGCCCAAGAAGTCCTCCGCCAGGATCGCCGTCGCCGCTTCGAGCTCGGACGCCGGCACCACCACGTGAACGGACCCCAGAGCGCCAAAGGTCACCGGCTCCTGATGATAGAGCAGAGAGTAGACCTTGGAGCGAACACCGCGACTCCGCAGAAGACCCGCCACCAGCGCAGCATCGTGCTCCGTGCCCTCGGTTCTCACCACCTCCCACGCTTCGTCCGCGGGCCGCTCCGGCAGAGTCTCGACCAAATCGACGAGGCAGTCTGGGCAACGATCGATGCCGGATCGGAACTCGCCATCACAGACCGGACAGAACAAGAGTTAGTGTCCTGTATCAGTGGTTCGTTGCATAAATCGCGCAGTCATTTTGTGGGCTGCCAAGGCGCGCCGACGAAGTCATATTGGGTATATTTCGAGGAGGTGCAACGACGGCAGGACGCAAAAGGGCCAGCGAGTTATGTGACGAACTACTGGTACAGGACACTAGGCTCCCTCTACCAGTCTCCCGACCGACCTCAATACCAGTCCCAACGGTGACGAGCTCTCGACCTCGACCTCGAGCTCACCCGGCAATCCATGCTCGAGCACGATCCCGGCAGGCACGCCCGGTTCGATACTGAACTCCACTCGGACCCTGCCATCGCGGGCCTCTGAGTCTACGTTCGATACTCGAGCCTCGACGCTCCCGTAATGGGTCCATGGGTACCCATCGAGCCGTAGGCGCGCACGTTGCCCCGGTCGGATGCGACCGACGGCCTTGCCGGGCTCGAACTCGGCCACCACGACATGCCCCCTGTCACTCTCAGGCACGATCGCACAAAGCTGATCGCCCGCCGCAACGTAGGCGCCCTGGAGAAGAGACTCCGCGATCTTAGCGACCGTACCGCTGACGGGCGCTCTGATCGAGCGTTGCCCGAGCTCTACCTCTAGCCGCTCCTCGGTTCTTTCAGAAGTGTCGATCGAGCCGCGCAACTGACTTGCCTGCCGGTGCAGACCCTCGATGTCACTCCGGCGATCCCTCTCCTCGATTCGCAGTTGCTCCTGACGCCGCGCCACCGCCGTACGACGCTGCGACTCGATCGCCTGAGCCATCGCCATCTCCGACTTCGCCTTCTCGAGATCTCGAACCGATTGCACCCCCTGCTCTTTCAGTTCCAGGACCTTGGCGTGATTGGAGACCGCGAACTCTCTCGCCGCCTCGGCTTCGTTCAAAGAGGCCTCCAGCTCCTCTACCTCCAGGCGGGCCGCGTTCTTCAACTGCGCCAGCGCCTTCTCCTCGGAAGCGATCTCGCCGCTGAGGTCGGTCAACTCCGATTCGCTCCCTCTACGCGCGGACTGCCTCTCGGCCAATTGCAGCTCCTCGGTGCGGGGGTCCAACTCGAGCAGAAGGTCACCGGCTTCGACTCGTCTCCCCAGCGAGATGTGAGTCGCGACAACTCTTCCAGATACGGGCGCGGCAACCGCATGGCTCGCGCCACGAACCTCCACCCGAGCCGTCTCACTCACTTCGTAGAGAGAGATGCTGGCGAAGAAGAACCACAAGCCCCAGGCGGTCAGGAGCAACAGCGAAGCCACCAGCATGACTGCTGAGAACCGGAACGAATCCGCCTCTAAGGAGCGCGCAGAGCGTGAGAATGGGATCGCCATCGCCGGGTCTCGGGGCTAAAGAGTCGAGGGGCTAGTTAGAGAAGTATACAGAGGAGCAAATAATGGGCCTATCAGACCACCTCGAGCAGCGCCCCGTCGTCTCGCCTCGCGACCACTCTCCCGATCCTCGCGACAGGTGTCGCCGCAGCAAGAGACCTCGACAGATCGGGCACCAGCCCGGGATCGACCCCAAACAGGAGCCCACCCGAAGTCTGCGGATCGAAGAGGAGCTCCAGGCGTGGATCCCCAGTGAGCCTCGGCTCCACCACGATGCCCCTACGAGCGCGCTCGTTCTCGGCATGAAAGGTACTGCGCAGACCTCGGGCGAGAAGCGCCTCCGCACCCTCGAGAGCAGGAAGGCTGTCGAGCTCCACCGAGCTGCTGGCACCGCTGGCACGAAGCATCTCGCCCAAGTGACCGGCGAGCCCGAAACCGGTCACATCAGTTGCCGCCTCGACTCCGTAAGATCGCAGCACCTCGAAAGCCGCTGCGTTGCTTTCGAGCACCGAGAGCAGAGCACCCTCCAGCCAGCGGCCCCGGGCCAGACCTTGCATGTCACTATGGAAGATCACACCAGTGCCCAAACGCTTGGTCAGGAGCAACTCCTGTCCCTCCCGCAGTGCGTCGAGCCGAAAGAGCGCAGCCTCCGATTCCGCAAAGCCATCGACCGAGAAGCCCACCATCAATCGAGCTGCCGTCGTGGTGTGGCCGCCGAGAAGCCGAACCCCGAGTGCCCCGAATGCGGCCCTGGCTCCCGACAACGCCTGGAACAGGATCTCTTCCGCCTCCACGCTGTCGCTGCTCTCAGGCACCGCAACCAACGCCATGGCGTAGCGCGGTCGCACACCCGTCGCCAGTAGATCGGAGGCAGCGTTTACCGCCGCCGCTCCGCCAACAGACCAGGCGTCATCCGTAAAGGCGCTGAACATGTCGACACTGGTGGCAAGCAGTTGGCCCCCGGGCATGCGCACCGCCGCTGCATCGTCGGCGCTATCGAGGCCGAGGACGACATCGCCATCGCCATCGCCATGGTCAGGCCCCACTCGCTCCAATGCGCGCTGAAGCACGGTCTGCCCCACTTTTGCAGCGCAACCGCCACATAGCATCGACATCTCGCGGTTCATTGCCGGGAACTCCTCCGAGAGCTCTCCCTCCCTGCTCAAAACCTGAAAACGACGCATGAAGCGGCGATCAATCCAGTCCTTCAACCGCATCACCCAGCGCCCCTCGAAAGAGAGCCTCCACTTACTACCAATGGCAGTCCCGTCGCCGAGATTGAGCAAGGCAAGGAAGTCGGACTGCGGCCGATACCGGCGCAGCTCACCCTCGTCGAGGGCGGCGCGAAGGTTGTCGATCAGATAGGGCCCCTGCCGAACCGCATAGACCCCGGCCTTCGCCGTGCCGGGGTGGTCTCGCAGCGTCGCGCAGTCGCCCACGGCGAAAATATCGTCGTGGCCATCTACCTGTAGGGTTGGCCGCGCGCACACAAAGCCCTGGGCGTCCACCGTCAGCCCCGAGCCGGCAAACAGGCCATGACCTGCGGCACCCGTGACCCAAAGCAGAAGGTCGAAGTCGACCTCGCCTCCCCCCTCGAGCAAGACCCGACCCTCCTCCGCGGAGGCGACCTTGGCGCCGCAGCGAACTTCGATACCGCGAGCCTCAGCCCGCTCCATCACCCGCTTCACCAGACTTGGTGGCGAGCCCAGCAGGATCCGATCTTCTGCGTGCAGCAGAACGATCTCCACACCTTCAAGCCCCTCCCTTTGCAGCCGGACCTGAAGGGTGAAGGCCAGCTCGACACCGGCGACGCCGCCCCCCACCAGTACGGCCCTGAATCGGCCGGACTCTGCGTCCGCGCTTGCGCGCTTCACCGCCGCGTCGACAGAGTGAACAAAGCGGCCGATGGGACGCGTCGGCCGGGCGTATTCCCGCACTCCGGGCAGGTCGAGTCCGCGCACTGTAGAGCCGACATCGAAAGACACCACATCGTATGGAACCGGCGGACGACCGACGAGGAGCACCTTCTTCTCCTCAGGGTCCACGCCTTCCGCGGGCGCGAGAATCACTCGAGCACCGGCACGCCGCGCCAGAGGCACTACGTCGATCTCGAGCTCGTGCTCGTCGTACTGACCCGCGACGAAGCCCGGGACCATACCGGAGTACACCGCGATCGGCGTGTCGAGGACCACCGTGATGCGCGTCGCCGCCGGCGGCGCCATCGCGAACCGCCGTAGCACCTGAACGTGGGTGTGCCCGCCGCCGACGAGAACCAGCTCTCGCATATGAGTCGGAGTGACCAAATCCACGTACCGGCCCGATCCCTATGCGCGCGCCAACTCGACGACGACTCTCGACAAAGCCTGGGTGAAGCCGACCATCTTCGGCAGATCCCCGGCTTCGGACCAACGATCAGCAGTTTCCGGAGCGGCGAGGAGGTCCTTGCGGGTAACAGCATCTGACCCTAGAGGCAGACGAGTCCGATCCTGTGTCTGAGGGTTGCTCATCTCGATCTACTTCGACAGGGGCCGCGTCCAGAGCCTACAACAGCCCTGCCCTCAGCTGCTTCCCCTCGAAACCGGGCCACCGGGCTCGCCTCGCGAGGCTCTCCCAAGCCCAGCCGCTAGCAACGAATATGAGCCACGCCAGCGACGCCATGTAGCGATATGCCAACTTAGTGTGCATACCAAGATTGACAAAATAATGTACATGCGACTACCATTTCTTGTTAGTGCCTAGCTCCAAGGCAGGACTTTGAAGCATTAGGCCACTCGCAGGTCCTCTCCGTCCAGAGAGCCGACCAGGCCACATAGCCGGAACACGCATGACCACCGTACTAAGCCCTCCGACCGCCGAGACCGTCCCAACGCGACGAAAGCTCTTCCAGCAGCAGTCAGAGATCGGAATCGCCCTGTGCCGGCGCGGAGACTGGGATGGCGGAATCGATCGCCTACTTCGGCTGAAGGAGACCAGCAGCAACGAAGAATGGACACCGGGCCTCGCCTCCTCGTACCTCGGCTACGGGCTCGCCTCCCGGCAGAAGAAGTACGACGAGGGCCTCCGCTATTGCGAAGCGGCCGTGCGGAGAGAAGTCTGGGAGCCAGACACCTACCTCAACCTCGCCCGCACCCATGTTCTTCGCAAAGACCCGAAGCGGGCCGTTTCGGCCCTCGAGCGCGGCCTGCAGATCGACCCGGACCACAAAGAGCTCCTGCTCCTCCAAAACAAGCTCGGGAACCGGCGCAAGCTCACTTTCCCCCTCCTGGCACGCGGCCACTTCCTCAATCGGATCGCCGGAAAGGTCCGGCATGGCTTAGCAACCAATCGCTCGACCAAGGGCGACGCGAAGACGACAGAATCGCCTACCTCGCAGGCGACTAGCCCCGGAACACGGCCCCCCCTGGTCCGCCCTCCGGCTCAGACCTCCCATAGTAGCTAGTGCTAGTCGCCTGCGTCGTCGTCTTTTCCCCGGAAGACGGGCTTTGCCCTGCTCCGGCCCAGCCTGCTGCGCCTAGCTGTCGTCGGAGCGCAGTACCGAGATAAAGGCTTCCTGGGGAATCTCGACGGCACCCACCATCTTCATCCGCTTCTTGCCTTCTCTCTGTTTCTCGAGCAGCTTTCTCTTCCGGGTGATGTCGCCGCCGTAGCACTTCGCGGTTACGTCCTTGCGAAAGGCATTGATCGTCGCACGAGCGATAATCTGCCCACCGATCGCTCCCTGAATGGCGATCTTGAACTGCTGGCGCGGGATCGTACCCTTGAGACGCTCGCAGTAGCGAAGCGCCCGAGCCCGAGCGTGCTCGCGATGAATCAACTGCGACAATGCGTCGACCGACTCGCCGTTGACCAGGATGTCGACCTTGACCAGATCGGTAGCCCGGTAATCCAGGAGCTCGTAGTCGAAGGAACCGTAGCCCTGGGTCACCGTCTTCAGGCGATCGTAAAAATCGAACAAGACTTCCGCGAGCGGTAACTCGGACGTAAGCTCGACTCGACCGACAGCCAAGTAATTGTACGTGATCTTCTCGCCACGCCGCTCCCGGCAGAGCTCCATCACCGGGCCTACGTAGCGCTCGGGCATCATGATCGAGCCCTGGATATAGGGCTCGGTGACGCTCTTGATCTCACTTGGGTCGGGATACAACGAAGGATTGTCGACCTCGATGACGCGGTCGTCACTCATCGTCACCACGTATCTCACCGAGGGTGCTGAGAGCACCAACGAGAGTCCGTGCTCCCGCTCCAGACGCTCTTGGACGATGTCGAGATGCAGCAGCCCGAGAAAACCGCACCGAAAGCCAAAGCCAAGGGCAACCGACGAGTCCTTCTGATAGGTCAGCGACGCATCGTTGAGCTTCAGCTTTTCGAGAGCCTTACCCAGATCCGGGTAATCCACCGAAGATACCGGGTACATTGAAGAGAACACCACCGACTTGGCCTCTCGATATCCCGGAATGGGAGAGCTCGCCGGACTCTCAGCGTCGGTGATCGTGTCGCCGATGGCGATTTCACTGATGTTCTTGACTCCGGCGATGACATACCCGACGTCCCCTGCAGCGAGCTCGGGCGTAATGTTGCGCTGCAACTGAAGAGCGCCCACTTCCTCGACTGAGTACTCCTTCTCAGAGTGCATGAGTCGAACCCGCTGTCCCTTTCGCAGGGTACCCTCGGCGATGCGACAGAACAGAATGACGCCTCGATAGGGATCGTATTGGGCATCAAATATGAGTGCCTGCAGCGCACCATCCCTGTCACCGGTCGGAGCCGGAAGCTTGTGAATGATCGCTTCGAGCAGCTCGTCGATACCCTCCCCCGTTTTCGCCGAACAGTGAGCCGCTTCGAAGGGGTCGAGTCCGAGGTCGGCATCGATCTCTTCGTTCACACGCTCGATATCGGCCGAGGGTAGGTCGATTTTGTTGATTACAGGCAAGATCTCCAAGTCGTGCTCGAGGGCCAGATATAGATTCGCGACCGTCTGTGCCTCTACGCCTTGTGCCGCATCGATCAACAGCAGCGCGCCCTCGCACGACATGAGTGAGCGGCGCACCTCGTGCGAAAAGTCGACGTGTCCGGGGGTGTCGATCAGATTCAACCGGTACCGCCGACCATCGGCGGCGTCATAGAGCAAGGTGATGGTATTGCTCTTGATCGTGATCCCTCGCTCCCGCTCGATATCCATCGAGTCGAGGATCTGATCGCGAAAGTCCCGATCCGAGACCCCACCGCAGCGCTGAATCAGACGATCCGCAAGCGTCGACTTGCCGTGGTCGATATGGGCAATGACGCAGAAGTTGCGAGTGAGCTCGAGATCGTGCATTCGTCGCTCGGAGAATCGAAATTTGTAAGCAAAGGCGAAGAGCCGTCGCTAGACGATTGCAGCCTTGATTCCGAGCTTCTTGCAGATGATCTTCCACTCCGCCGTTGTCACCGGCTGCACCGACAAGCGCTGGCCACGTCGTAGCAGGGCCATCCCCTCGAGCTCGGCCATCTCACGCAGATCGGGGAGTGAAAGGATCTCTTCGAGAGCAGCCACGAACTCGATATCCACCATCGACCACCGCGGGTTGTCGGGATCCGACTTCGGGTCGAAGTGCTTATCTTCCGGGTCGAACTGGGTGTGATCGGTATATGCCTCTTTGCAGACTCTAGCGACCCCGACGATTCCAGGTGGTTTCGCGACGGAGTGATAAAACAGCACCCCGTCCCCCACTTTCATCGAGCGCATCAAGTTGCGCGCCTGATAATTGCGGACCCCGTCCCAGTAGATCGACTTGTCTCTCTCGAGATCCGAGATCGAGTAGTCCCCGGGCTCCGTCTTCATCAGCCAGTAGCGTTTCGCCACAATCGACTCCCTCAACGCGCGATCTGCCCCTCGCGCAGCGGTTGCTGCGGAGAGCGCGGCTCGTCCGGATAGAGATCGGCAACGTACTCTTCGTAGCCGTTGAACATCGCAGTGTCGAAAGCCTGGTTCGTATCCAGCCAATACGACTGAGCCTGACTCCAGCGAGGATGAGGGATGTTGGGATTGACGTTGGAGATGAAGCCGTACTCGTGAGCTTGCACCTGCCAGAAGGTCCGGGGCTCCTTGGCGACGAGCTTGATTTTGACGATCGACTTCGGGCTCTTGTAACCAAACTTCCAGGGGACGGCAATACGAATTGGCGCGCCGTGTTGTTTCGGCAACGGCTCACCGTAGACGCCGGTGACCACCATCGCCAAATCGTTCATCGCTTCGTCGAGCCGCAAGGCCTCGTGATAGGGCCACGGGTACCAATGCGCCTCGACCATACCCGGCATCTGCGCGGCTCGGCTCACGGTCTCGAAACGTACGAACTTCGCTTTCGCCGTCGGCTCGACCTTGTCGAGAAGCAGGCGCAGTGGGAAGCCACTCCACGGAACATTCATCGCCCAGCGCTCGACGCAGCGAAAGTGATACAAGCGCTCTTCGTGGGGGAAGGAGAAGAGATCATCGAGGTCGAGCGTCATCGGCTTCGCACACAAGCCGCTGATCTCGATCTTCCAAGGCTCGACCACGAAGTCGTCGACATGCCGCCAGACCGGCCCCCCACGCCCAGGGAGGAACTCATAGAAGTTGTTGTGACTGCCGGCCGTCAGTCTCGGGGTCAACTCCTGGCGGAGTCCTTCCGGCAACTCGTACTCTTCGTTCCGCTTCGCCGGAAAAACCTTCGAACGGGAAAGAGCGGGCCGGACAATGCGCGCCGCCTCATCCTGCGCAAAACCGGCCCCAGGGAGTGCCGTAGCGGCGATTCCTGCACCGGCGGCAACCAAAAACCTGCGCCGATCGAAGAAAACTTCCGATGACGTTGCTTGACGGTCCAGAATTGTCGGCTCGAAGCGCTTAGACATAGCCCCTCCTTGGATGCTCATTGTAGCGCGCGGCCGCCGATGACTGGCAGACGAGTCGCTCAGAACGAAGAGGGCGCGATCGTCACCTTCGCCGGCGCTCCTACTTCTTCTCGCACCAAACGCGGTACTAGGTAACCCGGCAGCCGTCGGGCGAGCTCCCTGTGGAGCGCGACGGCCTCAACCTCGCCAACGTGAAAGTGAGCGGCCCCTGCCACTCGATCCAGGAGATGAAGGTAATAAGGCGAAACGCCGGCACCAAACAAGACATCACTCAGCTCACAAAGAGTGTCGGCAGAGTCGTTGACCCCGCGCAGAAGAACGGATTGATTGAGCACCGGGATCCGGCAGTCCCCGATTGCCCGTAGAGCCCGCGTCACATCTTCGTCGATCTCCCGAGGATGATTGCTGTGCACCACGACCACCGACTCCAAACGGGAGTCTTGCAGCAGTCGAAGAAGGCCGACTCCCACTCGTTCGGGAGCAACAACGGGCCAGCGCGTATGCAGCCGAAGTCGCTCGAGGTGAGGAATCGCAGCCAAGCGCGCCTCGAGCTCCCGCAGCGCCGCATCGGGCAGCGAAAGCGGATCTCCTCCGCTCAAGATCACTTCTCGAATGCTGCTGTCGCCCTCGATGTAGCTCAGTGCCCGGTCCAGCCGCTGCCCCTGAGCGCGCTGGTCTTCGTAGGGGAAGTGACGCCGGAAGCAATATCTGCAGTGCACCGGGCACGCTCCGGTAACCACCAGGAGAACGCGGCCGTGGTACTTGTGCAAGAGGCCAGGAACCGGTGAGCTCGCTTCCTCAGCGAGCGGGTCATCTACGTACCCCTCAATCTCATCGGTCTCCTCTGCAGCCGGGGCAACCTGCCGAAGTAGCGGATCCTCAGGATCCCCCGCCTTCATTCGCGCCGCGAACGCATGCGGCACTCGTACAGGGAACTGCTTTGCTGCCGCTCTTGCGCCGCCGGCCGTAAAACTCTCAGCCGCTTCCCCGAGATCGAGCAGCTCGACAAGCTCTTCGGCCGAGCGCACAGAAGCCGCGAAAGCGGTACGCCAATCCTCTTCGCCCCACGAGACCAAAGTCTGGGATGCGAGCTTCGATTCCACCATCAGGCTCCGATTCTACGCCTCTGTGCTCGGCCCGCGCTCTGCCTGAAGCCGCGCTGCTATCATGCAACGCCGCCAAAGCTGCAGTACGCCAGAGCCGATCCTGGAGCCAGCATGCCAACCTACAGCACCAACCAGTTCAAAAACGGTCTCAAGATCCTCATCGGCGGCGACCCTTGCTCGATCGTCGAAACCGAGTTCGTCAAGCCGGGCAAGGGGCAAGCCTTCACCCGCATCAAGTACAAGAATATGAAGAGTGGCCGGGTGGTCGAGCGCACCTTCAAATCGGCGGAGACGATCGAAGGCGCCGACGTTGTCGAGACCGACATGCAGTTCCTCTATCGCGACGGCGAGGGCTGGAACTTCATGGATCCGGAGAGCTACGAGCAGGTCAGCGCGAGCGAGACCGCGGTCGGTGAGACCGCCAATTGGATCAAGGAGGAAGACGTCTGCACGGTAACCCTCTGGAACGGCGCGCCGATGATAGTCGCGGCGCCAAACTTCGTTTCCCTCGAGATCACCGAAACCGACCCTGGGCTCAAGGGCGACACCTCGAGCGGCGGCCAGAAGCCGGCTACGATGGAGACCGGGGCGGTCGTTCGTGTGCCTCTCTTCCTCCAGATCGGCGACCTCATCAAGATCGATACCCGCACCGGTGACTACGTCTCACGGGCCAAAGAGTGACTGGCGTCCGCTTGCGGACACCCAGACTCTGAGGGCGAGAGCGGAGCTCCTCCGCGAGCTGCGAGCCTTTTTTTCCGCACGCGGGGTCCTCGAGGTCGAGACCCCCCAGCTGGTGAGTCACGCGACCACCGACACTCATCTCGCCTCCTTCGCCACCCGATTCAGCGGCCCGGGCGCCCACGATGGGCAGGAGCTGTATCTCAGTACCTCGCCCGAGCTCGCCATGAAGCGGCTTCTGGCGGCAGGAAGCGGTCCCATCTTTCAGATTTGCCGGGCCTTCCGTAACGGCGAGAAAGGCCGCCGTCACAACCCCGAGTTCACCATTCTCGAGTGGTACCGCCCCGGCCTCGATCACATCGCCCTGATGGCGGAGATAGAAGAGCTACTCGCCGTCGCTCTGGGCGTCGACCGCTGCGATCGCATCACCTACCAAGCAGTCTTCGAGGAGGAGCTCGGTGTGTCACCACACCAAACCAGCGTGGCATTGCTTGAAGAAGTAGCCGCCGATCGCGACCTATCGCTCTCATCGTTCGCCGACGTTGACGAAGGCCTCCAGTTCCTCCTCGCGGAGGTGATTGAGCCGAGCCTCGGAATCGATCGGCCGATCTTTGTGTACGACTATCCGGTGAGCCAGGCGGCGTTGGCCCGCATCCGCTCCGACACGCCTCCGGTGGCCGAGAGGTTCGAGGTCTACTTCAAGGGTGTCGAGCTAGCCAACGGCTTTCACGAGCTCGCCGACGCCGAAGAGCAGCGCCGGCGATTCGAAGACGACCGGGCGAGCCGAGAGCGCAGGGGGCTTCCGATTCCACAGCTCGACGAAGCCTTCCTCGACGCTCTCGACTTCGGGCTGCCGCAGTGCGCCGGCGTAGCGCTCGGCCTCGATCGTCTCCTCATGCTCCAAATCGGCGCAGACACTATTGAAGAAGTCCTAGCCTTTCCCCTCTGCAGGGCCTGAGCCGGGCTTTCCGCTCGGCCGCTTCGGCCCCCTAAACCACTCGCACCACGAAGTGATTCCCGAGAACCCCTGGGGCGAACGCGAAGCTCGGCTAAACTCGGCGACGTGACGAAGGCCTCAATCGAGCTCAAGGTCATCAACGAGCTGTCGGCGATCCCGCAGAAATCATGGGATCGCCTCCGGCCGCCCGATGGCAACCCTTTCCTTTCCTGGAGCTTTCTCGAAGCGCTGGAGCGCTGCGGTTGCGCCTCCGCGAGCCGGGGCTGGTGGCCTTGCCACCTCACGGCGTGGCAAGAGGGCGAGCTCATCGCCGCCGCTCCCGCTTATGTCAAGGGAGACAGCTCGGGTGACTTCTCGCGCGATTGGGGGCTGCCCGACTCAGCCGCGAGAGAAGGCGTCTCCTACTATCCGAAACTCGTGATCGGCGTTCCCTTCAGCCCGGTCACCGGCAGGCGGGTCTTGCTCCGCGAAGGCTACGACCGGCCGGAGGTCACTCGCTGGCTCCTGGCCCTGGCTCGTGAGCTCTGCCAACACTCCAAGCTCTCTACGATTCAGGTGCTCTACCATCATCCAGATGAGGTTGACGCCTTTGCCAGCGCCGGCCTCAGTTGTCGTGTCCTGGTGCAGTATCACTGGCGCAACCGTGGTTACTCGGACTTCGCGGAGTGGCTGACGGCACTACCGGCAAAGAAGCGTACCCAGATACGACGCGAGAGCAAGGAGCCCGGTCGACAGGGAATCTCGATTCGTACTATCCGCGATGACGAGATGAGCGCCGAATCCGAAAACTGGGCCGACATCGCCTGGAGCCTCTACCAAGCGAACTCCCGCAAGCACTACTGGGGAGGCACCTACCTCAACCACGAGTTCTTCTCACATCTCTTCCGCACGATGCCAGACCAGGCGGAGTTGGTCATTGCCGAAAGGGAAGGTCGCACGATCGCCGGCGCAATCAACCTCGCCTCCCAGACTCACCTCTTCGGACGTTACTGGGGATGCCTCGAAGAGCACCGATTCCTCCATTTCAACGTGGGTCTCTACCATTCCATCGCCGAATGCATCGCGCACTCGAGGCAGGTCTTCGAAGGAGGAGCTGGGGGCGAGCACAAATTGGCTCGCGGCTTCGACCCCACCCTCGTCTACACCGGCTATCTCTTCCTCGACGAGGCCTTCCACGACGCAGTGAGCCGTTACTTCAGCGCAGAAACTGCGTCGCGAGAACAAGAACTGGGCCGTTGGCACGCTCAGAAGAAAGCACGAGCAGCTTCGCCTACCGCCGAAGCCCAAGGCATGCGAAAACAGTCACGCGGGATCTGGTTTCCCACCGGCTTTGCGATCGTGAAAAAATGAGCCTGAAGCGCAAGGGAGATGCGGAGAGCCAAGTTCTTCCGCGAACTCGCACCAAAAAGAAGCTCAAGAGGCCACCACTCTACAAAGTCCTCTTCCACAATGACGATTACACACCGATGGAGTTCGTCGTATTGCTGCTGACCTCTATCTTCGGCCGCTCGGAGGTCGAGGCGACAGAAATCATGCTTCACGTCCACAACAATGGCCTGGGAGTCGCGGGCATCTACCCCTTCGCCATCGCCGAGACCAAGGTCACTGAGGCCTCGGCGGCGGCGGAAAAATCGCAGTACCCCCTGTTGGTGACGATGGAGCCGGCTGACGACGGCGAGGACGCGGAGGGCCCTTCTTCTTCATGAACATCACCGACGAGCTACGCGCGACTCTCGAGTCCGCATTCGACGAGGCAAGGGCCCGGCGCCATGAGTACGTGACCCTCGAGCATCTCCTCCTCGCGCTGTGCGGGAGCTTAGAAGGCCTCACCATTTTCAAGGCCACCGGCGTCAGCGTTGATGATCTGCTGGAAGACATCGAAGGCTACCTCCAAGAGAACTTCGCCGCCGTCCCCAACGAAGACGAGCTCGAGCCTCGCCAAACGGTTGCCTTCTGGCGGGTTCTGCAGCGGGCGGCGATGCACGTTCAAAGCTCTGGGAAGGGTGAGATCGGCGCCGGCAATGTGCTCGCGTCGATTTTCCGCGAGGAAGAATCCCACGCCGTCTATCTGCTCAAGAAGTACGGGCTGACCCGGCTCGACATCACCCGCTATCTGTCGCACGGCGTGGCCAAGCCACAGGCCCTCGAGTCTCGGTCATCAAGCGATCCGGACAGCGAAAGCGACGGCGAAGAAGTGTTCGAGGACGAAGTCGCTGAAGACCCGCTCGAGGCCTTCACCACCGACTTGGTGGAGCGCGCATCACGAGGCGGAATCGACCCCCTCGTGGGCAGGAAGAACGAGCTCCTGCTGGTCAGCCAAACCCTCGCGAGGCGGCGCAAGAACAATCCTGTCCTGGTCGGTGACCCGGGCGTTGGCAAGACAGCGATTATCGAGGGACTGGCTCTTGCCATCCTCGAGGGCAACGTGCCCGACTTTCTCAGTGACGCTCGAATCTACTCTCTCGATATGGGCGCGGTGCTGGCAGGAACTCGCTATCGGGGCGACTTCGAAGAGCGCCTCAAAGCCGTCATCCAGGCGATCGTGGAGCAACCGAAGTCGATCCTCTTCATCGACGAGATCCACACCATTGTCGGCGCCGGAGCGACCAGTGGCGGAACTCTCGATGCTTCTAACCTGCTCAAGCCCGCCTTGGCGTCGGGCGAGCTACGGTGTATCGGCTCGACCACCTATTCCGAGTTCAAAGCTTCCTTCCAAAGGGATCGTGCCCTGGCGCGGCGCTTCGAGAGAATCGACATCGACGAGGCTTCGGTCGACGACTCGATCAAAGTCCTCAAGGGCCTACGTGATCGCTACGAGGATCACCACGAAGTCCGCTACGAGAACGCGGCACTGACCACTGCGGCGGAGCTCGCGGCCAAGTACATCAACGAGCGGCGCCTGCCCGACAAGGCGATCGACGTCATCGACCAGGCAGGAGCCGCCAATCGTCTCCTACCCAAGAGCCGCCGCAAGAAGAGACTCAACTCCTCGGACATCGAGGCCATCGTCGCCAAGCTCGCACAGATCCCGGAAAAGAACATTTCGCGCTCCGACAAGGAGGCGCTCGGCGAGCTCGAGAAGGAGCTCAAGAAGGTCATCTTTGGACAAGACAAGGCGATCGACACCCTTGCCGGCGCGATCAAGCTCTCCCGGGCCGGTCTAGGGCCAGAGGAGCGACCGATCGGCTCCTTCTTGTTCTCAGGCCCTACTGGAGTCGGGAAGACCGAATTGGCCAAGCAGCTCGCCGAGGCGATGGGCATCCGCTTCATTCGCTTCGACATGTCGGAGTACATGGAGAGGCACACCGTCTCGAGGCTCATCGGCGCGCCTCCCGGCTATGTGGGTTTCGACCAGGGCGGGCTTCTGACCGATGCCGTCCGTCGCACTCCACACGCCGTGCTCTTGCTTGACGAGATCGAGAAGGCGCACCCGGACGTCTTCAACATTCTGTTGCAGGTAATGGACCACGCAACCCTCACCGACAACAACGGCAACAAGGCGGACTTCCGCCACGTCATTCTGTTGATGACCACCAATGCCGGAGGGCGCGAGCTCACCTCCGGCGGCCTCGGCTTCGCCGGCTCCACCACTTCCACAAGAGTGAAGTCCCAGGAATCTATCGAGCGATTCTTCAGTCCGGAATTTCGCAACCGGCTCGACGCATGGGTCGTCTTCGAGCCACTCGAAGGCGATTCGGTGACTCTCATCGTCGACAAACTGATCGCGGAGCTCAAGCAGCAGTTGGTCGCAAAGAAAGTAGAGATCGAGCTCAGCGAAGCGGCCAGGCGTTGGCTCGCAGAAAAGGGCTACGACGCCAGCTTCGGTGCTCGACCCATGAGTCGGCTGATCGAGCGCGAGATCAGGCGCCCCCTGGTCGATAAGATCCTGTTCGGAGAGCTGGAGAACGGGGGAACTCTGCGCATCGAGGCGCCGGCCGAAGAGGGAGAAGAAGAGCATCTAGTTCTGGTAGCGGAGCCGGTAGCGAGTTGAAACGGGCCTGGGCGTTAAAGAGCCTGGACCTGTCGAGCACAATGTGGCAAAATCGCCCGCCTGGGAACGTCCACGTGCCCAGGTAGATAGCAACTGAGGATTGAACTCATCGCAACGATCTCCGGCCTCCGCTCCTCATCTCACTTCCACTAAGGTAGGGCCTCCTTTCGAGCGGGTCGTGGTACGCGAGCAGAAGCCGGCAAGACGTAAGCGAACGGAGGAGTCAGTTGAACTACACCGGACCCAAAATCAGGCTTTCGCGCAAGCTCGGCATCTCCCTGACGCCGAAGGCCGATAAGTATCTAGAGAAGAAGCCGTACCCGCCCGGCGCCCATGGTTTTCGCCGGCGTCGGCGCTTGAGCCCTTATGGGACCCAGCTGATCGAAAAGCAGCGGCTTCGCTTTCAGTACAACGTGACTGAGCGCCAGATGCGCAACTACTTCGCCCGAGCCGCTCGGCGCAAGGGAACAACCGGTGACACCTTGGTACAGATGCTCGAAAGCCGCCTCGACGCTCTCGTGCTTCGCGCTCGCCTCGCTCGCACGATCTATCAGGCGCGTCAGGTAGTGACCCATCGGCACATCCTGGTCAACGGCAAGATTGCCAAGAGCCCTGCCTACCAATTGCGCCCCGGTGACACCGTCTCGGTGAAGGAGTCGAGCCGCAAGCTTCGCTGCTTCAACGAAGGGGTGATGACTACTGCGCTGCCGCCCTATTTGAGTGTCGACGACACCGGCTACACCGCAGAGCTCTCCTATGCGCCTCCGCGCAACGAAGTGCCGGTCGTCTGCGACGTGCAGCTCGTCGTAGAGTTCTACAGCCGTTAGGCCGCGCTCGCTACGGTTTCACTAGGCGACGGGCTGCGATGACAGCCTTCATCGCCAGCTGTGTATCTGTGCCTACGGGCAAGAATCGCCAGCCCTCGGCGGCGCGGCGCGCAGCTTCCTCGGGGCCGGCGGTGAAGATCCCCGGCGCCACGCCGTGCCTCTGACAACCCTCGAGTACCTGGGTGCAGAGCGCTTGATGGCCTGGGTCGGGATGATCCGCCCGCGGCGGCAAGCCCATGTCCAAAGCCAGGTCCGTAGGACCGATCATCACTCCGTCAATCCCCTCTACCGAGAGAATTTCATCGATCCTTTCGACTGCGGCTACCGTCTCGATCTGGATGATGCAAGCGATCTCGTCGTTGGCGTGGGCCGCATAGTCGCGCCCGCCGTAGAGCGCACCGCGCCAAGGGCCAAAGCCTCTCTGCCCGACCGGCGGGTATCGGCAGGCGGCCACCGCCTGCTGTGCTTCTTCCCGGGTGTTCACCCAAGGAATGACCACACCGTAGGCACCGGCATCGAGGACGCGCTTGATCTCGACCGCATCGTTCCACTGCACGCGAGCCAGGGGGATCACGTCTGTGGTCGAGATCGCTTGAAACATCTGCACCATGGTCGGAAGGTCCACAGGACTGTGCTCGCCATCCACCAATAGCCAGTCGAATCCGACCGACGCGATCTGCTCGGTGAGAAGGGGGCTACAGGAGCCCAGCCATACGCCGAAGGCCGGCTTGCCCTCTTTCCACAGTTGCTTCACTACGTTGGGGCGCATACCAGCATTCTCCTTCTTGTCTCTATGGGTGGGGGCGAATCATAGAATACTCTGCCTAGTGTCCCGTGCGGGAAGTTCGTTGCCATTCGAGCGCCGATGCATCCCGCTGGGCGGCGTTGCTCCTCGTCGACAGAGTCCCAGCTATGCCTGCCTCGGAGCGCCTTGCCCAGCGGGCGCCTCGACGCTCTCGGTGGTCAACGAACTTCCCACACGGGACACTAGCGACAAAGGAGACACGCAGGATCCGGCGAGTGGTCGCAGTCAAGCTCAAAGAGGCCTACTCCAACCCTGATGATCGCGCCGTGGCGGCGGGTCACACGCGAGAGGTCCTGGCAGCGGCGCCCGGAGTTCGCGAAATCGAGGTCGACACTCCAGCCGACGCCACCACGGAGCGGTCTTGGGACTTGCTGATCCTGCTCAGCTTCGACAGCATGACTGCTGTCGAAGAGTACCGAGCTCATCCGCTGCATCGCCAATACCTGGATGTCTTCCTGAGACCCATGCTCGAAGTGATCAAAGTCTGGAACTTCGAGCAGCTCGAGACCCCGTACTAGGCGCTCCTTACTTCAAAGGCCTCCCACGCTGCACGAACTGAAGCGGCGCACCTTCGGGATCGCGGAAGAACAACAACTTGTTCTCACCCATCGTCGCCGGCTCTCCCTCCATCTCGACCCCTGCGGCTGCCAGCCCGGCTACGGCTTCATCCATGTCTTCCACATCGAACGCCAAATGGACGTGAGCGGTACTGATGTCGCCCAGCTGCGCTGTGTCACCCGCGGGCATGGGAATGATCTCGATAAAACCGGTCCCGGCTGGGTCCTTGAGAAAAAAGATATGCGCTCCGATCGTCGGATGCACAAATTTCACAGCGACTTCAAACCCCAGTACGTCGCAGTACCACTGCGCTGCCGCATCCGTGTCTCGATAAGCCACAGCAACGTGCTCCAGCGAGCCGATCTTGATCATCAGGGACTCCTTTTCAAAGTGCTCTTCGGAGCCCGAGAGACTAGCACGCCAAGACTGCGACAAGCTGAGCTCCAGTCGCTTCAAATTCAGATAGCGCCATCCCCTCGCAAAACCCATCAAAGAGCGCTGAAAGTGTTTTCAGCGAGGGTTCTGCCCCCCGAGCGCGTCTAAGGGGGTAGGAAGGGAGAATGATCGATGAACATGTTGAATCCCTCGAGTACGTTGGTTTCGCGAAGTCAGACGAGGCCGGCCGAGAGGCGCAAGCTCTGGCGCAAGCGGGGTAGAAATATCCGTGGGCTCGCCTTCGACTCCTCAGGAGGTCGTCTGTGTATCGGTTTCCGTACTCCCCTGTTCGACGACAAAGCTCTGTTGGTCGCACTCGAACGTCGCCGGCGAGCCTTCATGGGCATGAAGGAGCGCGACCCCCAAAACGAGCTGGTGCTTCTCGATCTCGACGGTGACGGCATCCGTGACCTAGCTCACTGCTCTAGTCTCGGAGGCTGGCTCATACTCAGCCAACGCGAGGCCCAGAAGCGCCGGCGCTGCAAGCTATGGCTGTGGAGCGGCGATCCGTCCGCCAGACCCAAGAGAGTGCGGGTTAGCGGCAGCGACCATCTCGACCGGGCCGAGGGGATTACACCCTTGACGCTCGCCGGCAAGCAGAAGCTCCTGCTCGGAAGAGGCGATGCTGACTTGGTTCACCAACCCGGAGCAAAGGGTCGCATTATAGACTTCAGCGAGCTACGAGTCGAAAGCGAGGAGTCGGCTCAGAGACAAGCCGCCGGTCTATGAGAGTCAGCGGCCTCAGCCAAGGTGGCGGCGTAGGAGAGCATGCACTCGCTCCCAGTGCAGTTCGGAGGCCGCCCGGTTGTAGCGCTCACCCCCCGGCGCGTACCCGTGAAGAGCCTCCTCCAACCAATCGAGAGTGTAGGTGATGCCGGCCGCATCGAGGGCCTCGCGCATCACCGGCACGTGCTCGGCGGGCGCGGTCGGATCGTTGTCACACCAACCGAAGTAAACCTCGGCCTTGACCGAGTCCAGGCCCAGATGCGGCGAGTCGGGCGTGTCCCTAACCAGCCAAGCGCCGTGAATCGAAGCCACGGCCGCGACTCGTTCGGGCATAGCTCTGGCCAGGGAGATCACTAGGCCGCCGCTCATACAGAAACCGACGGCCCCAATCTTCCCGCCCGCAGCCGCCGGGTCATCGCCCGCCACTGCCAAGAGCGCTTCGGCGTCGCTGATGATGTTGGTGGGTGTCACCGTCCCCATCAGATCTCTTCTAACGTGCATATCCTCGTCACTTTGACCGAACTCTCGGAACGGCCCGCCGCGGTAAAACAGGTACGGCATCATCACGTAGTACCCGGCGCTAGCGAGTCGCGAGGCCATCTCCTTGAGGGCGGGTCGGATGCTGGGGGCGTCCATCAAGTAGAGCACGACCGGGTGCGGCCCTCCGTGCTCGGGGTGGTAGATGAAGGTCTTCATATCGCCTTCGGTTGTCGTGATATCCAGCTCGCGGTCAATCATGCCGTCATCATCTCATGTGCAGATCGTAAAGACAGGCCGCTGCCAATCAAGAGAAACGTCGATGTTAGTGTTCGCCGAATATGACGAACCTAAAGGGAAAAACTGCACTCGTCACTGGAGCAAGCCGAGGCATTGGCGAAGCGAGCGCCAGGGCCCTCGACGCCGCCGGGGCGCGCGTACTACTCTCCGGCCGCACTGTCTCCGATCTCGAGCGAGTCGCCTCAGACCTAGACAACGAACCGGCCGTTTTCGAATCCGATCTCGCCCCGCCACGGGCAGGGACCGAGCTTGCAGAGCGAGTCCTCGCCGAGACGGGCGGCGTCGACATCCTGGTCAACAACGCCGGGATCGCGATGCGCCGTACACCGGACAAGTTGAGCGAAGAAGACTTCGACCTCGTCTTCTCGATCAACGTTCGGTCTCTTCTGATGCTGACTCTCGGCCTCGGCCCGGCGATGATCGAGCGCGGCGGGGGCTCGGTGATCAATATTTCGTCGATCGCGAGTCTGCGAGGGCCGATGGGAAGGGTGGCCTATGCCGGAACCAAAGGTGCCGTTGACGCGATGACACGCGCACTGGCCGCCGATTGGGGACCCGATGGCATTCGTGTCAACGCGATCTGCCCTGGGCTCATCTCCACAGCAATCTGGGAAGAGAGTCGCAACACGGTCCCCGGCCTCATAGAAGAGCTCGAAGAGCGCATCGCACTCAAACGTTGGGGCGACGGGAGTGACATCGCCGACGTGGTCGTCTTCTTCGCCTCCGACGCCTCCCGCTACGTCACCGGCGAGGTGATGGCGGTCGACGGCGGCATGGCGCGAGTGGGCTCGGCACCGCGCAAAGGCGTCAAAGTCCCCGGGACGAGTTAGACCGGGACGGCTTACTTGAAACTGAGCCGACCGGTGCCCTCGCGCCAGCTCCAAAGTGCCTCGGAGCCTGAATCGTAGTCGGAGCGCTCGAAGTTCGCGACCCATCCCTCGCCGGGGCCCTCGGCGCCGAGGAGCGTCCAGGGTATGGAGAGGCTGGCGACCCAGAGCTCCAACTTGTCGTGATTGGGCTTCCCCGGGACGAACATCGCTCCTTCGCCCACGACCATCGCCGACGTCTTCAACGGTTCGAGATCGGTCGCCGAAAGCCGGCTGAATCCTCCTTCTCGTGCTCGTCTGCCCCGCACCTGGCCCAAGGCCGAGAGCACGACGTCGACCCCATCACCCGAGGGAGATCTCAGCATTACTCGCACCTGGTCCTCCCCTGCCAGCCTGGATCCGGCGTCGACCACACTGGCGCTCAGCCGAGTGTCTTCACACTCGAAGCTCACTCGCAGCCCGTTGTCATCGTAGCCGACTCTCAGGCGGGTGCTGAGAGCCAACCCGCCGCCCTTCCGGAAGGCGATGCTCTTCGGGCGCAGGCTGGATGACATCGGCTTGATCGGGCCGTCGACGCGTTCGATGAGGAAGGGCTCCTCGTTCTGCGCCTCGGCACGAGGGCCAAAGGCGCATCCGGCGATGAGTGCTACGAGAGCGAAAGCGATTGTATGGTGGCGCATGGACCGGAGCTCCTGTGGACCAAGGCCGTGGATTGGCGGCACATCAGCCGAGGCTCAGAGCGAGTCGCCTCGAACCCTCATTCGATTGCGACTGACGAGTGTCGATTGTAGCCTCTATTGAAGAACCGTGGAGGTCGCCACATCGCGAAGATCACTCCGCCTGGAGAGGTAGTCATCACCAGTGCACCACCTCCTCGGCTCTGCGAAGTCGAGTCCTTCGTCACGAGTACATGCGGCCATAAGTACGGGTACGTTTCGAACGTCGATGCGCCTCGCCAGCAAGACGCGCGACTGAGGCGTACCTGGGAGTACGTCGCAGGGAGCGCAACGCCGCTGGAGAGGATGCAGCGGCGTTCCAAACGTGCCCGTACTTGTGGCCACATGTACTAGTAGCTTCCGTCGCAGTGTGGCTGTAGGACAAAAGATCTGTCCGTTTGCGATGACCCGGATGAGGAGATTAGACTGGTGAACCAATCCGTCTGGAGGTCCATGATGATGAAACTAAAGGCGAGCCTGCTCACGGCAGCCGCCCTCGCTGTTGTAAGCGCACCGCCCCTAGTTGCAGAGGCCGACGGCATCGCACGCACGGCGAGCGGGCACCCGAATTTGTCGGGCACCTACAACGCCGCCACCCTCACTCCTCTGGAGCGCCCAAGAGCGCTGGGCGAAAAGGCCTTCCTGACAATCGAGGAAGCCAAAGCTCTCGCCGACGAGGAGCGCGACGTGATCTCCAGGGCCTCAGCGCAGTCGGACGCCAACCGAGAGGCGCCGGCCGAAGGCGGCGCAAAAGTCGTCGGCCTAGAGCACACCGCGACCGGAGGCAATGAGTTCGGTGCCGGCAACGTCGGCGGTTACAACTTCTTCTGGATCGACCGCGGCAGCGATGCCTTCGCTATCGACGGTCAGCTCCCGACGTCAATCATCGTAGATCCGTCCAACGGACGCATGCCAGCCATGAGGCCGGCAGCAATGAGGGAGCTGATGGCCCGGTTCTCGAGCTTCCTCCGCCCCAACGATGGCACCGCGTGGTGGGTCACTCAGGATGGGCCTGGCCCCTATGACGGGCCCGAGTCGCTCGCGGTCAGCGAGCGCTGCATTGTCGGCTTCACCGGCGCCGCGCCGACCCTTCCCAGCCTCTACAACAACTTCAAGAGAATCGTGCAGACCGACGATGACATCATGATCCTTATCGAGATGGTCCACGACGCGCGCCTCGTGCGCATGAAATCCGAAGGGCGCCCCGCGACGCACTTACCACCCGGCGTGAACAAGTGGCTCGGCGACTCGATCGGCTGGTGGGAGGGCGACACGTTGGTCGTCGACACCACCAACTTCCACCCCCAGGCGGCAATGCGCGGCGGCTCGGAAAACACCCACGTCGTCGAGCGCTTCATGATGCAGCCGGACGGCAACGTCGTCTATCGCTTCACGGTCGAGGACGACGGGGTATGGACGGCGCCATGGACCGGTGAGTACATCTGGCGGGCGAGCGACGATCGCGTCTTCGAGTACGCCTGTCACGAAGGAAACTACGCGATGGGTAACATCATGCGTGGAGCTCGGCTACTCGAAAAGGAAGCTCTAGAAGCGAACTAAGTCGAAGCCGACGCGAGGCCGCGTGCTTAGCCTCGCATGTGAGCAGGAGCTCAGACAGCTCCCGGTGAGGAGCGGCAAGCCGCACTTCATACGCACTCATCTGACCTACGGTAGCAGTCGCGGCAGAGCGCAAGTACGGGCACTCCTGAGGCGGGCCGGAATCACGTGCCTTCCGATTCTCACAATCCTACTTGTCTCTAAGCTACTCGCCGCGAAAGTTCAAATCGGAAACGGTCCGGCCCATCATCTCGCGAATGCTCTGCCGCAGCTCCTCCGGCGTCGGTCGACCGACGAAGTACCAGCCGTTCCAGATCCGGTGGATCTCGAGGCTGGGCAGCAGTGCAAAGGTGAAGGGCACCGGTAACGGACCGTGCCGTTTGTCTGTGGTCTCGCGAATGCCAAGCTCGTCCGTCAGGCGAAGCTCCTCGTCGCTCAGGAACGGAAATCTCGCGCCGAGGCCGCAACGAAAAGCCTCCTGCACCCGCGGTGGATCGACCGAGATCGCGGCGACGCGGCAGTACGCGACCTCGCTAGATTGGTGGAACTCGACCAGCTCCCTCAGCTGCAGCTGTCACTTCGGTCACCACGGCCCTCGATAGAAGGCCAGAATCAGGGGATTGCCGTCGGCAACCTCTGCGATGGAGACTGTCTGGCCCCGATCGCTGGTTAGAGGAAGCGACGGGAAGGTGTCACCGACATCGAGCCGTAGAGACATGAGAAGTTTTTGAGGGAGTTTCTGTTTCCACAACCGGCGATCAACTCGAAACCGAGTAGATCGGCTCAGAACCCACCTACAGTACCGCATGACCTGCGTAGCGCGATTACGTCAGCTGAGAGGATCGCCGAGAGCGGCGTTCTACTCCTTGCGATGCACCTTGGCGTATCGTTCGATGCCGTCCTACGCAGGCTGAAAGAGCTCGACTACGTTGCCAGAAGGGTCTAAGCAAAGAATCTGTTTGCGCCCCCCCTGCTCCACAATGTCGTTCCTGAATTGCACACCATCGTCCTTCAGCTTGGAGACGAGGGACTCCAAATCATCAACAGTCAAGACGAACCTCGACCAGCCTCCCGGCTTGGGCGTGGCGCCATCTGGCATTGGCCTGGACGCTGATGCTGTTGGCCCCGCAACCCATAGCGTCAAGTCGCCATGTACCAAGATCGCGATCGCAGAGCCGTATTGCTGTTCGAGCTCAAAACCAAGCTTTGAAACATAGAAGGCAACGGCATCATCTACGTCATCTACGATGTATCTTACTTGTGCCATCCTCGTCTCCTCCGTTCAAAGCTCCGTGAGCCGCGTATCCCATATGGGCATCCGGCAATACCACCCCTGATTGCAGCTCGAAATCGCCGAGCTCGAAGCGGCCCTCGATCGGTGTTGGCTGGCTACTCATCGAGCAGATTATAAGCGGCCTTTCCTGTCGCCCTTCTGGGATCAGCGGCTCAGGGCTCGATTCCCGCTGTCGCAAAGCACCTCCTGAGGTCTCGGCCGTACCCCCATGAGAAGACTCTCGTCAAGGGTGCGGGAGAGGATCCCAGGCCCAGAAGGCGCCGAGCCACTCCTTGAAGGTCGCCGCCTTCGCCTCCCGCATCATGATCGCGACATGGGCGTAGCGGTGAAGCACGCACCAGGCGCGGAGTGACCGGAGGAGCTCTCGGGTCGGTTCCACCCCCCGTCCCTCCAGCATCCCCCGCTCTGCCGCTTCGTCTCCGCGGGTGAGGTAGCAGGCCGGCGCGGCGAGCTCGTAGGTCCAGGGCCCGACGAACGCGTCCGCGAAGTCGATCAGTCCAACGATACGACCGCCACGCACGAGGAAGTGGTCGCTGGTCAGATCCGCGTGAAGCAACACCGGCTCCGCGGAGACTAATTCGGGCAGTGGGGTCACGAATCGAAGCAGCGCGGCTTCGAGCTCGTCGTCACCGCCCCGATCACGCTGGTCTTCACACAGCGCCGGCAGACGTTCCGCCACGAGGGCATCTTGGTCGATCTGCAGGTGTTCCAGTCCGGCGGTCGGCAGGTCGTTGAGCCGCGCCATCGTCTCCCCCATCTGCCGAGCGAAAGAGACGCGCTCCGAGGGGGACGACCGGGGCCAGACCTCAACTATGGGCTCGCCCTCGAGATGGCTCATCACGACATAGGGCCAGCCGTCTATCTCTCCAACATGCTCCAGCTGGGGAACGCGGATCTGCGCGCCCGTCAGATGCCGTAGGAGCGAGACTTCCACCTCCGCGTCCTCGGGCCAGAGGGGAACGAAGACCTTCAGGACCGATCGCTTCGTGTGCCAGACCAGGTGCGTACCGCGGTCGAAGGGCCGGAGCTCCGACGCGGAGAGCCCGTGCCGCTCGGCGATGGCAATCATCGCCCGGCGCTGGGCCCCGGTGTCGTGCCGGAGCGCGCGGTACTCCTCGATGGACGGAACGGGCGGCAACATCCCGAAATCCTATCGACTCGCGCGCGGTTCCCAACTCACGCTCCCGGAGCGACGTAGATGAAACGCCCCGACCTCCTCAGCGACTACTTCTCGGCGCCACTTTTCAAGGAGGTCTTCTCTTCGAGGGCGGCCTTCTCCTGGTAGCGGGCTCCGGACAGAATGTTGGGCAGTCCGTAGTTGCCCTCGTGACACGCGAACTCGTAGATCGGTCCCTCGATGGCGCGTAGCGTGTTCTCGAGAGTCCACGACTGCGTATAGCTCGCCGGATCGGTCACGGTGAGTGAGTAGTCGATCGTATTCTCGTCGAATCGCACGAGGCGCTCGACCAAACGCAGGCCGGCCGTCGCGCCCATGAACGGGTTGCGGCCATCGAAGCCGGCCGTCTCGATCACCAGAGTGTCTCCTTCCCAGTGGCCACGTGAAGATCCGTCCCAGAGGGCGATGTCCTCGCCGAGGGCCGGCCGGCCGTCGAGGGGAACCAGGCGGATCTGCGGACCGTGCTCGCTGAGGATGGCCACGGTTTCGGGCGTCTGGAGGATGTGATGGTTGTGCAAATAAAGGTTGCTGGGAAAATAGAAGAAGCCGGTCATCAGGCAGCGGGTGGCGATGTGCAGATCCTCGTGCGAGTCGAGAGACCCGAAGCCGAGCAATTGGAGCGTCGACTTTGTGTTCCGCTGACGACCTTCCGGGGTGAATGGGATCTTGCCGTCCGGCGGGTCCACGACCAACGACGTGCGGCGACTGCGCACGACTTCAGTGCCTGGCTCGAGGAAGATCTCGGTCAGCTCACCGGTGGTCTTGCCCTCTGCCGTGCCTTCGACGAGGTTGAGGACGTTCTCGAGGCCGGTGCCCCGTAGCGCCTCAGCCTCCTCTTCGCTCAGGTGAGTCTTGTCTCCCAGCTCGGCGGAACGCTCCATGGGAGTGACGGTGGCATTGCTCCACAGGCCCTGGAGATCCGGATCGCCCCACTCGGTGCGAGGTGCCGTCTGCGCCTCGGCGGCAAGTACCGCGAACGCCGTCGTCGCGGCAACGGCGAGGGCGAGTTGGATAAAGATTCGTCGAGGTCTCATGCGCCGCCTCGCGGGGGCCGAGCGGCCGGCCATCAACCAGCCCGGACCAAGCCGTCCTGGTCGTAGTGGTGGACGCAGAAGAGCGCCCATGAATCTTCGAACGCCATTTCCAGCTCACCGTTCACCGAGGTCGTGCCTCGTCCGATTGCCCCGTAGGTGAACTCGAAACTACCGCTCGGGCGCACCAGTGCAATGTCGAACGGTTCGCCATTGAACTCGTTGATCATCGGTCTGCCGCTACTCTTCACGACGCCAGGGATGTCGACCTTCGCGGTCCTGAGCTCCAGGTCCACCTCGAGATCGATCGGCAGAAACAGTGTCTCGAAAAACTCCGAGCACAAGGAACCGAACACGGCGAAATGATTGCTGAGAGGCGCGCATGCCTCGCCCGCGACTATCGTCTCGAGAGCAATCCGCTGAGCCTCGTCCGCACGCTCGTCGACAACGATCTGGCGCTTCCCGTTTCCCTCGGCGATCTCACCGGGGAATATGCAAAGCATCGACCAATTCAGGCCCGAGAGCGGCGTGTCGTTGAAATGACCTTCCACGACGGTGCCGACGTAGGCGAAGTGACAATTGCCGTGTGTCGTGGGCTCGTTGAATTGACAACCACAGCTCACGGAGCAATTGCAGTTGTCGTAGGTATGGCTCCTGAACTCCCAATGGTCAGGCATCTCACCGATCCTCCCTGGCGGTTGTGGCAACTAGTGGACCGTAACACTCGAACGTTTAGTGGCTGAGTGAGTCATTCGTGGTCGAGATCAAGGCGCGCTGACGCAGGCATAGCGGGGACTATGTCGAGGAAGCGTAACGCAGAGATCGGCCACGAGGGCCGCTCAGGCGCTAAACGTTCGGGTGTTACGGCCCGCTAGCCTACTTGCAAGCCCATTGGCGGATCAAGCGCTGGAGATCCGCCATTTGCTTCCAACCCCGTCGTGTATCCTCTTCTCATCTGGCAAATTCGTAGCGTGAGGACATATGCAAAGCGTACTTTTTGGGGACCAGTTTCAGGAAACCCAGACCACCGACCTGATGGTCGTTCAGAATCAGCATCTGGTGAAGGTCAATCTCGATGGAACCATCCACGCCAAGCAGGGCTCGATGGTTGCTTACCAGGGCGAGGTGAACTTCAAGTACAAGGGGGCCGGCGCCAAGCGTCTGCTCAAGAAGCTGGTTTCGGGCGAGGACTTCCAGCTCATGGAGATCACCGGCAAGGGCGACGTATTCCTTGCCGATACCGCCCAGGATGTCTACCTCGTGTTCCTCGAGAACGAGGCCCTCTCGATCAAGGGCGACCACGTGCTGGCGCTTGATGCCGCCCTCAGCTGGGACATCAAGTTCAACAGGTTGGCCGGTATGCTGGCCGGAGGTTTAGTGAACGTCATCGTCTCGGGAACCGGTTGGGTCGCGCTGACGAGCCACGGTGTGCCGGTCGTGCTTCAGGTTGATCGGCCGACCTTGACCGACATCAATGCGACTGTCGCGTGGTCGACCAGCCTCGATCAGGCGATCAAGAAGTCAGACAGCGTGTTCAAGACGGCCATCGGCAGAGGCGGCGGAGAGCTCTTTCAGATGTCCTTTTCAGGAGACGGACATGTGATCGTGCAGCCGAGCGAGGGCTTCCCGGTAGCGCCGTCCAGCGGATGACCCATGGGATGCCCGCGAGACCCCGGCGCCTTCTCAGTCGGCGGGCTCTTGAGGCTTTCGCGTAGCTAGCCCCCGAAGATGCTTGTTTGGCGCTGATCTCGTATCGCAGTTCGCCCGGAAAGGCGACTAGCCAAGGATTTCAGGTGCCCTGTCCACCACGAGGGTTGATCGACTCTAAACACCGCGGGGTGTACGGAGCGTCAATCGTCATCGCCACCGTCATCGCCGTCCGACGGGTCGTCCGTCCCTGAGAAGGGATCGTCGCGCTTGGCGTTGTCGCTGCGGTCCAGACGAAAACCTTTTCGCGCCACCGCGGCGACGATGGCAACGACGACGCCAATCGCGATCAAGAGCTCCAAAGACATGTTTCCTCCTTTGTCAGCGCGGACCAGGGTACTGCATTTGGCACCATCTCCTGTCGCCCTCCTGCTCCGAGGCCAGGACCAGGATGTCGCCTCTCACCCAGAAAGGCGTATCTGGACTCCTCTGTCAAGGACTCCTCCTTTGTTTCTTCAGGAAGTTCGGGCGATCACATGGTCATTGCCTCCGGGGCGAGCTCGAGAGCGAATCCTAGACGGTAGGTCTGACTGCAGTCGTATCTTCGGCCCGTTGGTGGAGCTTCTCTATGCTCCTGGCCAGGATGGATTCCGCGGGCGGGGAGCCAATCGACACACGGCCCTGAATAGGCCAGCCTTTCGTCGGCTCTCCCCCGCCCCGGTCCGACCGGTTCGCCATCGTTACGTCTCTCGAAGCAGTCACTGGGTGGGTTCTAGTAAGGGGATCTACGCGGCTTTTCTTTCGATGGTGAAGTCTCGATCCTCGCGCCACACCGTCCAGGCAATGCGGGCGATCTTGTTCGCCAGCGCGACGGCGGCGCGGTTGTGTCCTCGGCGTTTCTCGACCTGCAGCGCCCACGTGTACAGAGGGCTTGGGTTGTGGACTCTCTTGGCCGCCAACAGACAGGACCGAGCGCCGTGAATCAGAAGCCACCGCAGGTACTCGTCGCCTTGTTTGCTGATGTGGCCGAGCCGACGCTTTTGGGCGGTGGCGTGCACGCGCGGGGTCAGGCCCAAGTACGATCCAAAGCGTCGAGCCGAGGGGAAGCGGTGGATCTCGCCGACAAACGCCACCATCGCGGTGGCGGTGAGCGGGCCGATGCCGGGCACAGATTGCAGATGCGCGACGGCGGGCATCGTCGGGGCCAGTGCCTCGAGCTGCTTGGAAACGCTCGCGCAGCGCCGCTCCAGCTCCCGGATCTCCTCACATGCTTCCGCCAGGGTCAAACGCATGGGGTCGGGCAGATCGTTGGCGTCATCTGCGATCAGCTCTCGTACCCGGGGCACTACGTTCTTGGCACCCTGGGCGATGAAGTGACCGTGCTCTCGCAACAGGCCGCGTACGCCGTTCAGCCGTGCCGTGCGCGTCTCCATCCAGGCCGAGCGCAACCGGTGCAAGGCCCCCACACCGCGCTGCTCGACGGTCTTGATCGGCACCGGCTCGATCTCCTCGTTGCGGTCGGCTTCCAGCAGCGCCTTCGCATCCGTGCGATCGGTCTTCTTGTGCCGGCGACGGTAGGGCCGTACCAGGTGAGGCGGTAGCAGCACCACCTCGTGACCGAGCTTCTGGATCTCCTCAGCCCAGAAGTGGGCGGAACCACATGCCTCCAGAAGCACACGCGAAGCCTCGCGCTGCGCGAAGAACCGCAGAAACTTCTTCCGCGACAAGCGACACCGTTCGGCCACCTTCCCGGGAACGTGGGACACGGCGATCTCCAAGACGTTTTTCGCCAAGTCGACGGCGATGGTCGTAGACTGTTGATGGCTGCGAGAAAGCGCATCCCGTTGGCTGCGAGCGCAGTTTCCGGGATGGAGTGAGCTGAGGGCTTCGCGACCGCGGGAAAGCTAGGCCTTCTTCAGGAAGGGCGGCATCATCCCGCCGGAACGGCGGTCCGGGTGCGTGGTCCCGGCGGCGTGTTTGCGGTCGGAAGAGATGCGTGAGTCGGTGTAGGGCTTTGCAGTGCGGGCTCTGCTCTGATAGAGCAGGCCGACCAGAGACGGCGAGAGCCCGGGAAAGCGAAGTAGAAAACGCCCCGGGCTCTGCCCCAAACCGCAGCATTAGCTGCGCTTGCAGTATGGCAGAGAGTCGGGGTCGTCGTCGAATGGGAGGCGACGATGCGACCGGACTACCGACTCTTCGACTGTGCTCGATGCCGTCGGCGTATCTCGCTGTGCTCGCACTGTGACCGTGGCCAGCGTTACTGCCGGGCTTGTGCTCTGGTGGCTCGTCGGGAATCGACTCGGGCGGCCGGCCATCGGTACCAGCGAAGCCTCCGAGGTCGGCATTGTCATGCCGCCCGTCAGGCCCGCTACCGTCGGCGCCAGCGCGAGCGGGCAGAGAAAGTGACGCATCAGGGTACCCCAGGCGGTACTTCGGGGAGGACACTGTGTCGGATCGAGACTCCGAGGCGCGAAGTGCGCTACGACCCGAGGAATCCGCGATGCATGCAGTGTGGAGAGGCCTGCCGAGAGTTTGTGCGAACGAGCTTTCGTCGTTGCCGACGGAGATAGGGGCGTGATCGACGCACAGCTGCGCGGGGAGATCCGTCGTCTGTTCCTGGTCGAGAAGTGGAAAGTCGGCACGATCGCTCGACAGCTACAGCTGCACCCCTCAACCGTGCGCCGGGCGCTGGAGAAGTCCGGCGTGCTACCCCAGCAGCGACGAGGGAGGATGATCGATCCTTACCTGCCGTTCATCGAGCAGGTGCTCGGGACCTACCCACGACTGCCGGCGAGCCGTCTCTACACCATGGTGGTGGAGCGCGGCTATCCAGGAGGCCCGGATCAGTTTCGCCACCTGGTGGCCTCGATGCGACCGAAGCCCCAGCGCGAGGCGTTTCTCTCGCTGCGCATGCTGCCAGGAGAGCAGGCGCAGGTCGACTGGGGCCACTTCGGTCGGCTCCGCGTCGGCCGGGCACATCGTCGGCTCTATGCCTTCGTCTTCGTGCTGTCGTTCTCGCGCACGGTCTTCGTGCACTTCACCCTCGACACTCGTCTCGAAACCTTCTTGCACGCTCACCAGCTGGCCTTCCACTACGTCGACGGCGTCGTCAGGACCGTTCTGTACGACAACCTGCGAACCGCGGTGATCGAGCGGCAGGGAACCGCGGTGCGCTTCCATCCCGTGCTGCTCGATTTCGCCAGCCACTACGGCTTCCTTCCCACCGTCGCCGCGGTGGCTCGGGGAAATGAGAAAGGCCGCGTCGAGCGCGCAATCCGCTTCCTGCGAAGCTCGTTCTTCGGCGCCCGAACGGTGAGCGATTTGGATCGTCTGAATCGGCAGGTCCTGGAATGGTGCCAGAGGTCGCAGCGCAGACCCTGGCCGCAGGACCGACAGCGAACCGTGAAAAGCGCCCTGGCCCAGGAACGACCTCGACTGCTTGAGCTTCCCGGAGACGACTTCGAAACCGACCTGCGACTGGAGATCAAGGTCAGAAAGACGCCGATCGTGCGCTTCGACCTCAACGACTACTCGGTGCCGCACAGTCATGTGCAGAGGACCGTCACGCTCCTCGCCAGCGAGCATCGGGTGCGGATCCTCGATGGCCAGGAGCTCCTCGCCGAGCACCCTCGCTCGTACTCCCGGGGCGAGCAGATCCTCGATCCTCAACACCTCGAGGAGCTCCTCGCTCACAAACGCAGGGCCCGACGACACCGGGGCTTCCATCGGCTGTTTTCCGCTGTGCCTCGATGCGAAGAGCTGATGCAGCAGCTCGCCGAGCGAGGCGAGAACCTCGGAACGCAGACCGCCGGCCTGCTCCGACTCCTGCGCCAGTACGGCCCCCAGCGACTCGACAAAGCCGTGCGCGAAGCGCTCCTGAACCACGCACCGCGATTCCAGTCCGTCCGGCTCCTACTCGAACGGCACCAGCGCGGCCTCGGTCAGCCCCCGGCTTTACCGGTGCCGCTCAGCCAGGAGCTCCAACAGCGAGATCTCTCCGTGAGACCGCACAACCTCGAGGACTACGACCAACTTGGAGGCAACGACGATGGCCCGACCCAGGAAGAGTCCAACGATCCCTGACGAACCACTACGAGAGCTCGCCCGATCCCTCGGCTTCTACGCCCTCGTCGACGACTGGGGCACCTACCGAGAACAGCCCTGGCTCGAACAGCTGCTGCGCAAAGAAGAGGCCGAGCGCAAACGGCGCAGCCTCGAACGGCGCATCCGCACCAGCCGCGTCGGGCTCTTCAAGAGCATCGCCGACTTCGACTTCTCCTGGCCCCAGCGCATCGACCGCGAGCAGATCCAGGATCTGCTCACCCTCCAATTCCTCGACGACATCACCAACGTCATCCTCCTCGGACCCAACGGTGTCGGCAAGACCATGATTGCCAAGAACCTCCTCTACCAGGCGCTGCAACGAGGGGCCACCGCCAGCTTCGTCACCGCCTCCGACATGCTCAACGATCTCGCCGTCCAGGAAACCCCCTCGGCGCTCCAGAGAAGGCTCTCCAAATACACCCGACCCTCGCTTTTGGCAATCGATGAGCTCGGCTATCTCTCCTACGACCACCGCCACGCGGATCTCCTCTTCGAGGTCGTCTCCAGGAGATACGGCAACAAGCCCATTCTTCTCACCACCAACAAGCCCTTCGCCGAATGGGCCGAGGTCTTTCCCAACGCCTCCTGCGTCGTCACTCTCGTCGATCGACTCACCCACCACGCCGAGATCGTCAAGATCGAGGCTAACTCCTATCGCCGCAAGGAGGCCAAGGAGGCTGCTGAAAAAAAGGCCAAGGACCGCGCCAAAAGGCGGAGCGCAGCACGACGACGCTCATGACCCGAAGCCACTATCGGCGCCAGCTCCTCCGCCTCTATCGACTCCTTCCCGACACCCCGCACCGCTTCCACCACGGCGACCGCGTCATCGTCGACCAGCTCTTCGACCAAGACCTGCCTCTCACCGTCCTCCAGGCCGCCCTCCTCCTCGGCTCCGCCCGACGCGCATGCCGAGATCCGCGCCTACCAAAGCTCCAGCCCATCCGATCCCTCGCCTACTTTCTCCCCATCCTCCGAGAACTCCCCACGACGCCACCCCCCGAGGGGTACCTCGACTATCTGCGCCACACCCTGAGTCACGCCTCGCGGGGACAAAAAACCGACTCGCAGCCAACTAAGTGCGCTTTCTCGTAGCCGGTAACATAGACTGCATAGCGGACTCCTCTCATGTGAACGTTACGGTTCGTGCGACCTTGACATCTTAGATGCCGCTACAAGTCGCGGGAGGAGTCCATTCCATCAACATAGCCACTTTCTGAAGGCTTGAACGAAGGCCGCTGCGCGGCAGTTCCGGACGATGAGTCGAAGATCGTGGTCGTAGCGCCGGGCGTGAGCCGCGCCGAGAGTTAGCCACGGTCGAGGAAAGTCTCCATCCTCTTGGTTTGGCGTCAATGCCGACGCCTGCAACGAGGAGGACCCTGTCATGGGTGCACTGAGAGATCGGATGGAGACGGACATGAAGCTGCACGACTTTCGACCGGCGACCCAATCGCAGTACTTGCACTGCGTGCGCCGGCTGGCGAAGCACTACGGGCGCTCGCCCGATGAGCTGTGCGAAGAGGAGGTGCGCAGTTTCCTGCTCTACCTCCGCGAGGACCGTGCTTTGAGCTCGGCGAGTATCAGCACCTACACGGCGGCGCTGAAGTTCTTCTACGGGATCACCCTTCACCGCGAGGAGATGGTGCCCTCGTTAGGCGCGCCGAAGGTGCGCACGCAGCTTCCGGTCATCCTCTCGGGCACCGAGGTCGCGGCGGTGCTTGGCGCGATCCGCTCGCACGAGCTGCGTACGTTGGCCACGGTTCTGTACGCTTCGGGCCTGCGCATCAGCGAAGCGTGCGCGCTGGAGGTGTCAGACATCGACTCCGAGCGCATGCTGATCCATGTGCGCGACGGTAAGGGCGGGCGCGACCGCTTCGCCCTTCTCAGCCCGCAGCTGCTCAAGGTGCTGCGTCGATACTTCCGCAAAGAGCGCCCCGAGCCGCCCTATCTGTTTCCCGCTCCGCGCTCCGGCAAGACGTTGCGCCCCGACACGGTGCGTAAGAGCCTGCATCGGGCGGCTTTGCGCTGCGGGATTGTCAAGCGTGTGACCCCACACCTGCTGCGTCACTGCTTTGGCGCCCACATGCTGGAACTGGGCACTGATATCCGTGTGCTGCAGGCGCTGTTGGGTCACCGCTCGATCCGCACGACCCAGCTGTACGTACAGGTCTCCACCCAGCTGATCGCGCGCACCCCAAGCCCGTTGGACCTGCTCGGCACTCCCGCGGGCAAGGTCCTCGGATAACCGCGCGCTACAGCAACCGTGCACCCCCAGCAGGGGTGCGCTCGGCAGCTCGACCGCAAGGCGGGTCGGCCTCGCTTTGAGCTCGGCGAGATCTTCCGGGCGCACATCGACGCCTTTCGCGACCGCACCACCCTGAGCCCAGAGCAGGCTCAGGTGGTGCGGGCCCTCTGTGCCTGCCGCACCGCGCAGCTCGGCGGGCATCTGGACGTATGTCTGAACTGCGGCTTTAGGCGCCCGGCCTATAACTCATGCCGGAATCGTCACTGCCCCAAGTGCCAGGCGCTGGATCAGCACCGCTGGCTCGAGCGGCGCCTTTCTCGCATCCTGCCGGTCGCGTACTTTCACGTCGTCTTCACTCTGCCAGGAGAGCTTGCCTCGGTCGGCCTGCGCAACCGGCGGTTGGTGTACGAGCTGCTCTTCCGAGCCGCCTCCGAAACGCTGTTGACCCTTGGCAAGGACCCCCAGCGGCTCGGGGCTCTGCTCGGCATCACAATGGTGCTGCACACCTGGACCCGGGACCTGCGCTTCCATCCGCATGTGCACGCCATCGTCACGGGCGGGGGTCTGAGCCTCGAGGGTCAGCGGTGGCTCTCGACGGGCAACAAGTATCTGTTTCCCGTGAAGCTTCTGGGCAGGCTGTACCGCGGCAAGTTTCTGCACCACCTCGCCCGCGCTTACCAAGACGGACAGCTCGACCTGCCAGCAGAGCTGGCTGCCGACGGTGGCTTCGACCGCCTGCTGGACAAGCTCTACGCCAAGGACTTCATCGTCTACGCCAAGCGTCCCTTCGCCGGCCCGCAGCAGGTCTTCTCCTACCTCGGCCGCTATACCCATCGGGTCGCCCTGTCCAACCACCGAATCCTCGACGTTACCGACAAGGCCATCACCCTCGCCACCCGCCACCCAAAGACGGTGACGCTGTCCCCCGAGGAGCTCATCCGCCGTTTCCTACTGCACGTCCTGCCCCGACGATTCCAAAAGATCCGCCATTACGGATTGATGGCCTCGGCCAACGTCCACTCTCGCCTCGAGCGAGCCCGCGCTCTGCTCGAGTCCACCGCCACAGCTACCCAGGCCGAAACCTCCCGCCCCGTCCCCATCGAGTCGGAAACCACAAACGAGCTCCTCCAACGCCTCACCGGCATCGACCTCGCGATCTGTCCCGCCTGCCAAGGTCCCCGCCTCCAACGTTTCCCCCTCGACCCTCCTGCCTACGCCCGGCCTCCACCGGTGGCGGCCGCGTGATCCCACGCCTTTCTCTTCCCGCGCTCCCGGTCCCGCCGCGGACAAGGCGGAGGTGTGCCCGCGGTGGCTCCGAACCCAAAATCGAGACGCCGGTGGACCTCCCAGGGGCCGCGCAGGCGCCTGACCGCAACCCAGTGCACCTCTGGAACTACCTCACAACCCTCGACCTGGGGCGCGTCGCGCGCAGCACAGCCTGCCAACGAGGCTGATAACCCCATACACAACCGCTCGTCTGGCGGCCTCCGCTCAAGCCAGGTCTAGCAGAATCCCGCTCGGGTAGATCCGCGCGACGACGACCCTCCTACCTCGCGGGACTCTGCGAGATCCTTCTCCTTATGCAGAACGAGCTATAGCTGTCGTAGTGCGCCGAAAACTGCGACACCCATCAGAGCGCAAGCGCGCCGAAGTAGACAAAGGGCGCGCTGATGGCGATGCGCACCAGTCCCAACAGGCGCCACCCGATCAGGCTCCCACTCAGGTCAGAGGGCACGAACGCCTGGATGATGGCTCGGAAAGAGCCTGGGAACAGCACCAACGCTGTTGTCATGAACACGACCAAGACCCAGCCGATGAGCGACAGGATGAACGCCAAGGTGCTCTGCCCATTCAGGTCCAAGGACCCCTGCTCTGAAGCTCCTGCCCAAATCATCGCCAACCCGAGTGGGAGCAGGAACGCCCCGAACGTTCGGGTTCGACCGTTCGTCGTGGTCGTCCTAGTGAACCAGCGCAGCACAGACGCTGGCGCGACGAAGACGAAGCCCCCGTAGCCAACACCGAGGACCCCAACCGCGATGCTCACGATTCCAAGCGCGCTCACGAGCCCTCCTTAGAGACTTCCTTGGGGGTGGCTGAACAAGCTACCCGAGTGGCTGCTTTCAGCGCCATCGAATGGACAGCATTCTAGCTGGCGGTTCAGGAGCCTGATAGCTATTCAGCTCTTCCTGTCGTCCTTCGCCACATTTCGCGACACGCGACCTAGACCAGAGGAATGGTCCAGCTACGGCACGACGCAGATCGAGTCCGAGGCCCCGATCGGAGTGCCATCGAAGAGCGTACCGGCAAGGGCGGCTCGGCGACACCGACGAACGGTACCCCGAGCTGCAGCGGGTTGAGAGGCAGTAGTGGTAGTGAAGCCGCCGCCGCTAGCCGCGGCGAGCCGAGGGGCTCAAGAGCTCCTGGTGACCAGCCCGGAAGCCGAGCCGCTGACGGGCGGACCTCGCCCGGTGGCACACGGCGAGGCCTCGGCAACGTACGGCTCCCAGAGGCGACCGGTCTCGAACAGACAGCGAACCTAAGCAGTCTCCGCTGCCGCGACCGACGTCCATTCGTGCAACTCGTCCACCGTCTTGCGGTAGTGCTTCATACCCACATAGAGAAATGACGCCGCCATCAGATGCGCGAAGCAACCGACGAGAACGATCGAATAGTTGATCTTCATTTCGTCCTGAAAGAGCAAATCGGTCGCCAGCCCGAGAGCGCCAGGGCCGAGCCCGAGACCGATCAGCGCATTGAAGAAAATGAAAATGGCGGACGCCTGGCCCCGCAACGTATTGGGCATGATCTCTTGGATGGCCGCCGCCTGGACGCCGATCGTCATCGCACCAATGAAGGCTGGCGGGACCATGAACGCGGCGGCGAGATACACATTCGGCATGAGCGGATAAAGAAGACCGCACGGTAGCCAGGCCAGACTAACCCAGACGCCGATCCGCATCTTGGCGTCGCGGTACCCGCGAGCATAGAGACGATCCGCCGCCCACCCCCCGAAAACCGTCCCTGCCGTGCCAAAGACGATTCCGACGCCCCCCAGCAGGTAACCGGCCTGCGTCGCCGTCAAGCCATGGACGCGCATATAGAACGCGGGGAGCCAAGCGCCGAGGCCGTAGCCCGAGAACGCCAGCCACGCGTAGCCGACGTTGTGGCACAACACTGTCTTCCAGTTCTTGCGCAGATAGAGCACCAGCTCGCCTCTCGGCGGCTTGGCCATCTGCCACTCACCGTCGTCGTCTCGGACTCGCCTCACGTTTCGGCGGAACGGTTCCTTCACAAACAGCATCAACGCCGTTAGAGGAATGGTCGGCAGGCAAATCAGGAAGAACACAATCTGCCAGCGGTATCGCTCTCCGAGAACGGGCACCTCATACAACACGCCAGGCTCCATCAGCCCAACTGCCCACGCCCCAAGAAGGTTCGCGACGTTCGCTCCCAGCGTGACCCCCATCCCGTAGACGCCTAGCGCCAACGCGATCTTCTTGAGCGGAAAACTGTCCGCGACGATCGAGTAGGCCGAAGGCGACAACGTCGCTTCCCCAACCCCCACGCCGAACCGGCAAGTGAACAACTGCCAATAACGCGTGGCCAAGCCGCAGGAGAAGGAGGCCAGCGTCCAGAAGATCTGACCGACGATAATGATCCGAGTCCGCTTGCTCCGGTCGACGAGATATCCAATGGGCAGACCGGCGGTCGCATAGAAGAACGCAAACGCGATACCCATCAGCAAACCCATCTGCGTGTCGCTGACATCAAGAGAGTCCTTGATGTCCTCAACCAGCAAACCCATGATTTGCCGGTCGAGAAACGAATTCAGATAGATGCCGACAAGAATCGAGACCGTAAGCCAAGACTTCCATTCCGCCGGAAGGGGCGGATCCTCAGGCGCGCCACCAGGAGCCTCCTCCAGTTCTGGCGCGATCCCATCCGGGTTCCTCGGTTCTTCTGGGGTCATCCCTTCTGCTTTCACAATAGGGCCTGCGTAAAGGTACGTGAGCGTAGCCACTGACAGCCAGCGCGTCAACGGTAGGGCCGTCAGCCTGGATCCCGCAGGCTCTCGGACTAGGATTCGATGCTCTGGCAGACCGACTTCACCAGGCACCAGATGCGATATCGAGTCAGGAGGCCTGCCATGACAACCGAGGACGAAGTCATCCTCACGATTCCTCGGAAGCCGTTCCGCCGGCTGAAGGAACTGGCCCGCAGAGAAGGCACCGAACCCGAAGGCGATTATTATCGAGTCGCTGGAGATGAGGCTGGCGGACGAGCGGCGTGACTCCGCGCATCGTATCGCCTCAATTGAGAGCTATCTTCGCGCAGTCTCGCAATCCACCCAAAAGTGCGACAGCGGGAGACTTATTCGCTTCGAGCTATTCCTGTCGTACTCCGCCACATTTCACGACAACTTCCCGTCACTCGGTCGCAACTAGCGGACTAGGCCGCTACTCTGATGCCCGCGCCCAGGGCGGATTCAACTGGTCGTCGCAACATCTCGTGATGGAGGTGTTTCGATGGGAGTTGGCAAGTGTCAGGGTGCGATTCGAGCGATGCGTGGCCAGATGCGGTCACCTGGCCGGCCCTCGACAGCGCGGCGCGAGGACCGGATCCGGTTCTGGGAGACGATCGCTCGTGGGGCGTCCAGCGAGGACGCCGCAACAGAGGCTGGGGTGTCGCCGGCTGTCGGGTCGAGATGGTTCAGGCAAGCTGGTGGAATGCGACCTATCTCGTTGGCTCCGGTGTCGGGGCGTTATCTGTCGTTCGCCGAGCGTGAAGAGATCGCCATCCTTCACGCTCAGCATGTTGGGGTACGTGAGATCGCTCGCCGCCTGGGTCGTTCACCGTCGACGATTTCGCGGGAGCTGCGCCGCAACGCGGCGACTCGCAGCCGTGCCGTAACTTATCGGGCCACGACTGCGCAGTGGCACGCGGAGCGGCGCGCCAGCCGTCCGAAGGTCTCCAAGCTTGCCGCGAACGATGCCTTGCGTGAGTACGTGCAGAACCGCCTCGCCGGCGTGATCGCAAGGCCTGACGGGGAGCTGGTGCCGGGTCCGGATGTGCGTTGGATCGGCCGTCGGCACGGCCGTCGCCAGGATCGGCGTTGGGCGAAATCCTGGAGTCCGGAGCAGATCTCGAACCGGCTTCGGATTGATTTCCCCCATAATGAGTCGATGCGGATCTCTCACGAGGCGATCTACCAAGCGCTCTACATCCAAGGTCGAGGAGCCCTCAAACGCGAGCTCGTCGCGTGCCTGCGAACCGGGCGAGCGCTACGAGTGCCGCATGCGCGAACCCGGGGGAGAGGCAAGAAATTTGTAACTCCGGAGATCATGATCAGCGAACGCCCCGCCGAAGCCGCCGACAGGGCCGTGCCGGGTCACTGGGAAGGCGACCTGATCGTCGGGCTCGAGAGCTCAGCGATCGGGACCCTCGTCGAACGCACTACGCGGTTCACGATGCTGCTGCACCTGCCCCGCATGGAAGGGCACGGGACCGAATCGAGGGTGAAGAACGGGCCGGCCCTCGCCGGGCACGGCGCCGAAGCCGTCCGTGACGCGATCGCGGTGTCAATCACCACGCTGCCCGAGCAGCTCCGCCGGTCCTTGACCTGGGACCAGGGCGCCGAGATGGCTCAACACGCTCAACTCCGCGTCGATACCGGCCTCGCGATCTACTTCTGCGACCCGCACAGCCCCTGGCAGCGGGGCACCAACGAGAACACCAACGGACTACTACGCCAGTACTTCCCGAAGGGCACCGACCTTGTCAGATACTCCTGCGACGACCTCGCCGCGGTCGCGCTCGCACTCAACGGCCGACCCCGCAAGACCCTCGGCTGGAGAACCCCTGCCGAAGTCTTCGATGAGCTTGTACACTCTGCTCACCAAGGCAACGCTGCGACGACTCCTTGAACCCAAGCAGTACGCCTCGAAGGCTTACCAGGATCGGCTGGCTGAGCTGCGGTTTCGCTGCAGCATGTCCGGCGTCGGAAATTGTTATGACAATGCGGTCTTGGAGAGCTTCTTCGACAGTCTCAAGACCGAGGTCTGGGACCGACCCTTCGAGACTCGTCAGCGAGCTCACGACGAAGCGGTTTCTTACCTCGAAGTGTTCTACAACCTGAGACGCCAGCATTCGACGCTCGGATTCCTGAGCCCCGAGGCCTTCGAAGGGGCAGCGTGAACTCACGCGCGACCGGCGGTCGGATCCGAAGGGAGGCTGCGCTCCCCGAACCTCGCACAGCCTCGTCCGAAGCTGACTACCCGAACTGATGCAGAATAGGAACTGCCCCGATGGGGCTTAACTTGGTGTCCACGAAACCGTGACCGCTCAGAACCCCTGCCGAAGTCTTCGATGAGTTTGTACACTCTGCTCACCAAGGCAACGTTGCGACGACCCCTTGAACCCAAGCAGTCTGCCTGCGGCAGCTCTATGGCGAGCACCTCGTCGGCGTCCCGGATCTGCCAGATCGCCTCCTCCGGGACAGCGGGCTCGGGAGCGAGATTGTGGATCGGTGGGATCGAGCGCAGGTAGGCGAAGATCGAGATCAGATCCTCGTCGGTCAGGTTGCGAATCCACAGCCATGGCATCGGCGGCAGGACGCCCCGACCGGCCCCGCCGAGGTGTCGCCCCGTGCGAAAGATGTCGAGGAACATCTCCTCGGTCCAGGAGCCGGTGCCGGTCTCGATGTCGGGGGTGAGGTTGAGGGAGTACATGGTGCCGAAAGGCAGAGCGAAGCTCGTGAAGGTCGGACCGATCAGGGCGATGTCCCCCGGACCGATGGTTCCCTGGGGATCGGGTGCGCCGCTCGGATGCCCCGACAGCATGCGGCTCATGTCGGGTCTCGGGGCGCCGATCACCGGATCGAAGTTCCAGGGCGTGTGGCAGTCGTTGCAGCTGCCGAAACGCACCAGGTACTCACCACGCTCGATCTGAGCATCGCTGTAGGGGTTCTCGGGTGCCGTGCCTGGGACGACGGGGCCCAAGTCGAATGGTTCCGGTGGTGGCGATGCCTCCGCATCCGGTGTTGTTGCCGCGCCGGTGGCGGATTGCTCGGCTGGCCCTCGAGTGCAGGCTATCAACGCCAGGAACAGAATGGTCACGGCGAGTCCGAAAGCTCCCCCCAGGATGATCTGCACTCTCGTGTTCTTCATCTCCAACAATGTGTATTCAACTCCTCTGAGGCTCCTCGTGGCCGAGGCGAGTTCCTGCTTCCAGAACGATGACTTGGCGACATCTTACCCGTCGCCCGTGGGATCAGCGGCTCAGTGCTCGATCTGTGCGGTCGCACCTCACCGAATTTCACGACAGCCCCTCTGTTCAGAGGCTTATCCGCTTCCGGCTATACGTGTCGTCTCTCGCCACATAAAGCGTCACACTCCTGACGCGAGAAGGATCTCGTACGAGCGGCTTAGGGGGCGAGACAATCTTCTTTGCGTTCTGTGATCGCCTCGCCGTACGACAGGAAAGCGCTCTCCTCTCGTCCTTCTCCTCAGTGCTCGGTCGGAGCACCAGGCTATACTGGCTTCAACGACCAATGACTTCGCGAGCGAGCGGTCTTGTCGTGCTCCTGGTCTCCGTTGGACCGGCGTTAGCTCAGGAGGGCCAACAGGTCCCAGATCCGGGCGCCGAGACCCGCGTCGTCCCCTATACAGACCACTTTGGGGATACTCGAGTCGACTACATTATTGGCGGTCGGGCTGACCGGAATGGCATTAACATCTTCATATAACGTGCGTGGCCAACGGTTAAGCATTGCTTTCCCGCCGCAGCTGCCAACGTGTGACAGCTACGAAATCATTGGGGGTTTCGCCCGCCGAAGTCTTGCAGCATTGAAGTCACAGCATGACGTAACCGTTGTCGTGATTGGTTTTACGAAGATGTTAATGCCATTCAGGGCTGACCGCAGCGAAGCCCCCGTCGTCTGCAATTCCATGACCGGTTGAACCATGATGATTGACGAGTCGGCGTTCTCGGCGTATTTGGACTGCCCATATAAGGCCTTTCTTACATTGCAACAACTGACTGGCCCACAGCGCGAATTTCAGAAACTGCGGTCGAGGCTCCACGAGAAACTCCTGTCCCGTGTCGAATCAGAGATCCTTCGGGTAATAACGCCACGTACTCTGTCGAGAAAGTCTCGGACGACAGTTTCAGATCTAAGACGAGGATCGCCCCTCATCCTCAACACCGTACTGTCCAGCTCTCAGTTTTCTTGTCGAGTTGCCGCGCTCCAACGCATAGATGGTCCATCCTCGTTAGGATCCTTCCTTTACACACCAATCCTTTTTCACGAGGATGCGGCGATTACGTCATCTCAGAAACTTCTTCTAGCATTTGCTGCGAATGTATTGGGCCGGGTTCAAGGATACGAACCGTCGGTTGGGCACATTGTTTCAGGAACGTCATGTACGCTGAAGAAGGTTTCCCTGAAGGCACTATCCCAACAGGTTGAAGATATCATTAACGAACTCCAGCGGTACTCTTCCCAGATATCGGAACCTCGACAACTCCTAAACTCGCATTGTCATATTTGCCAGCACCATGACCGATGCGAGTCTGACGCACAGCAAATCGACCATCTAAGCAGGCTCAATCGAATAAGCGCGAGTGAAATCGACAAGTTGAATGCCAAGGGGATATTCACCGTTCATCAGTTGTCCCACACGTTTCGGCCACGGAAGCGTCCGAAGCGGCAAGGTGGACGCGACTACATCCCATACCACCATTCGCTGAGAGCCCTCGCGATTCGCGAGCAGAAGATCCACGTCTTTCAGCGTCCACCAAGCGTCTCTGCTACGACTCGCGCCTACATTGACATGGAAGGCGACCATGCCGCGCGGCACGTTTACCTAATCGGCCTCTTCCTTATCCGAAATGGGCGCCAACAGTACACGTCGTTCTGGGCCGAGAATCGAGACGACGAAGAACGCATCTTCCACGCACTGTTCGACAGACTATCGCGGCTAGACGACTGCCATTTGTTCCACTATGGAAGCTATGACGGGCGTGCGCTAAAGCGCATGGTTCACTTGGCTCCAACGGAGAGTGTGAAGGAGCTAGTCACGAAGAACACTACCAATGTCCTCACAAACATCTATGCGCAGGTGTATTTCCCGACATACGGCAATCGACTGAAGGACGTTGCTGCGTTCCTCGGGTTTGAGTGGACCTACCCAGATTATTCTGGCATGGAAGCGATCTTGTGGCGACACCTGTGGGATCTCAGCCACTCCGCACAAATAAAGGCCCTGCTGACCAAATACAACCGTGACGACTGCATGGCATTGAGGCTCGTGCATGAGGCGATCGAAGAAATCGCGACTGACTCACATGAACCGGTCGCTTGCGTGTCCTCGGAGTCAAATCCGCTGAAAGAGCCGATTGTATCCACAGAATCCCTCATGCACTCATCTGACTATAAAGATTGGGGACGAAGGGAGTTTGCGCGAGAAGAGTTTCGTCTTGTGGCCGACAGCGCCTACTTCGACTACCAACGAAACAGAGTCTACGTCCGCACGAACACAAAGGTGAGACGATATCAGCGACGGTCAAAGAAGCGGAGTGAGAAGGTCACGACTCGCCCGAACAAGATCATTGATTACACTGTCGCAGTGTGTCCGCGATGCAAGTCCGACCCTCTCTGCCAAGATGCTTGAGACATCTCGCCACCGCTTAAATAGAGTAGGGCGGAGAGGTGAAACCTGATGTCTGAAGAGAGGAAGATGCAAGAGATGAGATCAGCAGGCACGTCCATTGCGGTCCGGGGCGAGGAGGAGGTTTCCCAGCTTCCCCCGTGCGCCCAGATGGGGTCCGCGGAGGCGCCGACGGGCGAGCGTAGCGAGCACGGAGACGCAGCAGCGGGCGCCATCTGGGCGCGGCCGAGCCCTGTGTTGGATCCTGAGGTGGTCGCCAAGCCAACGCGGCGAACCTTCACGGCCGAGTACAAGCTGCGAATCCTCGAGGAAGTCGAAGTGGCCACGCCTGGCGACATCGGCGCGATCCTGCGTCGCGAGGGATTGTACAGCTCACACCTGACGGCCTGGCGCAGGGCACGCAGGACCGGCGCTCTGCGAAGGCTGGGCCGAAGGCGAGGGCGCAAGGCGAAGTCCGGCAATCCGCTGGCCAAGAAGGTCGAGCAACTGGAAAAGGAGCTATCCCGTACTCGCGAGGCGCTGCGCAAGGCAGAGCTGATCCTCGAAGTGCAGGGAAAAGTTGCCGGGCTGCTGGGCTTCAACCTCGAGGACGGGAGGAGCTCCTGATCGCCGCCGCCGAATTGGCGCTGCAGGTCGGCGTCAAGCCGTCCTGTATCGCTCTCGGCGTGGCACGGGCGACCCTGTACCGTCGTCGGAAGCCAACTACCGGGCCGCAGCCCCGGCCAACACCCGCCCGGGCTCTGAGCGAGGACGAGTGCCAAGCCGTCCTGGACGTCCTGGACTCGCCTCGTTTCGTCGATCGTGCCCCCGCCGAGGTCGTCGCCACGCTCCTGGACGAGCAACGCTACCTCTGCTCGGAGAGGACCATGTACCGCATCCTCGCTGCGCGAGCTCCGGTGCGCGAGCGGCGCAACCAGCTTCGCCACCCCGATTACACCAAGCCGGAGCTGGTGGCGGTCGCCCCCAACCAAGTCTGGTCCTGGGATATCACCCGATTGCGGGGTCCTGAGAAGTGGAGCTACTACTACCTCTACGTCCTGCTCGACATCTTCAGCCGCTACGTCGTCGGCTGGATGCTCGCTCCCCGCGAGAACGCCAATCTCGCCGGTCGCCTCATCGAGGAGACGTGCTGCAAGCACGATGTCAAACCCGAGGTCCTCACTCTGCACAGCGATCGGGGCTCCCCGATGACCGCCAAGTGCACGGCTCAGCTGCTCGCCGATCTGGGACTCACTCAGTCGCTCAGCCGGCCCCAGGTCTGTGACGACAATCCCTTTTCCGAGGCCCAGTTCAAGACCCTCAAGTACCACCCGAGCTTCCCCTCCCGATTCGCCAGCCAGGAGGCCGCCCAGGCTTTCTGCAGGACCTTCTTCCCTTGGTACAACACCGAGCACCGCCACGGTGGGATCGCCCACCTGACGCCGCACGGCGTCCACCACGGTCGAGCGGAGCAGGACCTTGCCGCACGGCAAGTCACGCTCGATGCCGCCTTCCAAACTCACCCAGAACGCTTCCTCCGAGGGCGACCCATCGTCTCGCCTTTACCTGGAACCGTATACATCAACCGGCCTGAGGATCCGCAGGTCTCGACCGAAGAGGACCTTCACTAATTTATGACTCGAGGTGTCTCAAAGTTCTTGACAGGTTCCGCGATGATCTTGTGCTCGACTATCAAGAGGGCAAGGAAAAGTACGCCTATGATCTTCGGTTCTCGCGGGGTGGGATTCGCAGATGGGTAACCAAAAGGCGAATGCCTCGCCATCAGTGCAAGTCGTGCAATCATGCATTTATACCGGTCGAACCGAAGTCTCAACAGCGCCTCGGCCACAACCTGCTCGCTTGGGCCATGCACCAGCATGTCATCAACCGAACTTCCCTCGCGAACCTGACGATGACCGCACGTGAGTGTTTTGGCTTGGAACTCGGAGAATGGGACTTCCAGAGGCTGAAGTCAATGGCCGGGAAGTACTATCAAGAAACGTATGACAAGTTACTGAGTGAGCTGGTGGCGGGGCCTCTGCTTCATATCGACGAGACGAGTGTTTGGTTAAGAGGCCATGTCACCGGCTACGTGTGGGTATTCACAAGCATGGAGTCGGTCGTGTTCATGTACCGGTCTACGCGGGAAGGCGATTTTCTACACGACCTCTTGCGGACGTTCACGGGCGTAATGGTGACGGACTTCTATACGGCGTATGACTCGATACAGTGCCCACAGCAAAAATGCCTAGTGCACCTGATGTGGGATATCAATCGGGCGCTGCTTAAGCATCCGTTTGACGAGGAACTGAACGAACTTGGCAGGACGTTTGGGACTCTCATGCGAGATGTCGTCGGCACAATCGATCGATTTGGTTTGAAGGACCGGTATCTGAGAAAGCATCGAGAGCAAGCGTCGACATGGCTTCGCGGACTGCGAGGGAGTCCGTGGAAATCGGTCATCGCGGAGAAGTTTCGTAAGAGGATTGTCAAGTACGACGATCGTCTATTCACTTTCCTCGACTACGATGGCGTACCTTGGAATAACAACAACGCTGAGAATGCAATTAAGCCGTTTGCGAAGTACAGAAGACTGGTTCGGGGACGGATAACCGAGCCTGGACTTCGCGACTATTTGGTGCTGCTGAGTATTGCCCACACATGCAAATACCGTAGCGTCTCACTGCTTGACTTTCTCTTGTCCGGGGCTCAGGAGATTCCTGATTGAGCGGGCTCCGCCGGGGATCCTCCACTCTTAACTGTAATCGCGACTCTGGCACCCTCGCTGCCGGATATGCGCTCGGCAACCAGGGAGTCGAGAGGGCGCCGGTAGAGGCTGGTCTCGGCTCCCTCGCGACGGACGAAGACCACCATCCGACCGTCCGGAGAGAGCGCGAAGGGCTGATCCGGAGCTGCCTCGAGGTCGAGAGCCGTGACCGTCCAGGTGTCGCCCGAGGCAGCGTCGCTCGCCGCATCGCCTCCATCTCGGAACAGGACGAAGCCCAAGACAAGACCGACCACCACGGCGAGGGCGAGGACGAGGACCGCCAACACCGGTCGCCTGGTAGGCACCGTCTCGGTCTCGGGCTTATCGGTAAGGGCCTCGAGTTCGAGGGCCAGGTCGTGGGCGTGCCAGCGCCGCTCGGGAGCCTTCTCGAGGCAGCGACTCACCAGCCAGTCGAGGCGATCGGGAGCGACTGGCCGCCGCTCCCGTAACGGCTCCGGCTCGCTGGTCATGATCGCGGCCATGAGCCTCACCTGGGATTCCCCGGCAAAGGGTCGCGCTCCGGTCACCATCTCGTAGAGGACAGCACCCAGCCCCCAGATGTCCGAGCGCTCGTCGGCCTCCTTGCCTTCGAGCTGCTCAGGGGCCATGTACTGGAGCGTCCCCAGGATCGAGCCTTCGCCGGTCAGGGGCTGCGTGACGGTCGGGGTCTGTGTATCCCCCACGGCCAGCCCGGAGTGAACCACGCCCTTGGCGAGGCCGAAGTCCAGAACCTTGGCTCCGTCTCGGGTCAGCATGACATTGCCAGGTTTGAGGTCCCGGTGGATCACTCCGTGACGATGGGCGGCATCGATGGCCTCGGCGATCTCCGAACCGATCGTCGCCACCTCCTCTAGGGGCAGGGCGCCGCGTCGAAGCCGGTCCTCGAGAGTTTCGCCCTCCAGGTACTCCATGACCAGGTAATCGACACCGTCTTCGCTGCCAATGTCGTGGAGGGTACAGATGTTGGGATGGCTCAGCTGCGAGAGGCTCTTCGCTTCACGCTCCAGCCGCTGGCGGTAGAGCGTGTCCTGCCCGAGCTCCTCAGGCAGTACCTTGATCGCGACATCCCGCTCCAGGCGTGTGTCACGACCCAGGTACACCTCTCCCATGCCGCCCTTTCCGCGCAGCTCGACGATCTCGTAGGGACCGAGGCGGGAGCCTGGTTCTAGAGCCATGACTTGGCGACATCTTACCCGTCGCCCGGTGGAATCAGCGGCTCGGAGCTCGATCTGTGCTGTCGCACCTCACCCGGAAGTGCGACACCGCCCCGATTTCGGGGCCTATCGACTTTCAGCTATGCCTGTCGCACTCCGCCAGCAAAGGCGACAAGGCCCGCGCTCACGAGCCCCCATCGGAGAACATCTCGAGCACCTTGGCCCGCCAGTTCTGGATGAAGACTCGACGCTCCTCCTCGTCCTCTGCCGCCTGGATCATGAGGAAGCGACCGTCGGGGTGGATATCGTAGTTCTGGAAGCGGGTGGCCACGCGCAGGTACTCATCCACGAAGAGTGGCTCGGGACGGCGGGTGACGAGACGCTCGCCGGTGATCTCGACCGGGAGCGTCATCATGTGGGTCGGGCTGCGATAGAGGATCTCCCGGCCTTCGGGGGAGAAGCTCGCCTCCTCGCCGCCGTCGAAGGTGAGCTGGCGCGGCTCGCCGGGACCGGGGAAGGGCCGAATCCAGACGTTCGCTTGTCCCTCAACGCGCACCGAGTAGGCGATCCAACGTCCGGCGGGGTGGAAGCGGGCGGCGTGGACCTGCTTCCCCTCGAGGAGGGTTTCGGACTCCCCGCTCTGCCGGTCGAAGACCCAGAGCCCGTTGACATCGAGGAGGCCCGTGTAGAGCAGGTAGCGCCCGTCCGGGGAGAAGTCGAGCGGGAGTTGGTTGTGCTCCGACGGTACGAGACGCTCCGCAGAGGACCTGCGATCGGCGGGCTGGATGTAGATCTGCCGGCGTCCCTCGAAGCGATCCGACGCGAAGACGATCTCCCGTCCGTCGGGGGGCACCCACATCGCGCCAGTGTTGCGATTCCCCTCCTGGGTCGGGCGGGTCCAGGAGCCGGTCCCGAGGTCGAGCATCCACTGCTCATTATTCCCCCTGGCGTTGCGGGCTGCCACCGAGATCCGGCGCCAGTCCAGGGAATGTCGCGGCCTCGAGAAAGGCTTGCGCTCTGGCGCCACCTCCTCGATGTCCAGGCCGTCCCGACTCACCCAGACCAGGCGGTCCCCATTCCGACTCCCGAGGACGTAGAGCAGGTCGCCCGAGTCGGCGAGCGCGAAGCGGCCGCCGGCACCGACGCTGCCGGGGGACGGGGCCACCCCGGTCTCGACCTGACGCGCTGGGCCGAGGAGGTCGGCGGTCTCGGGATCGATCGGCACCGCCCACAGTCCGCCTTCGCGATAGAAGACCAAAACCCCCGGATTGAGATAGCGCGGCTGCGTCCCAGGGAGGAGAACCCGTTCCTTGCCGGTCTCGAGGTCCACCGCCAGCACATCGCGCCCGAAGCCGTCCTGACGCTCGGATCTCGATTGGGTCAGGGCGATCCGTTCACCAGGCAGAAGCGCTGCCCCGTCGCCATGTCGTCCCACCTGCTCGGGGACACCCCCACCCGCCGGAATCCGCCATAGCTCGCGAGACGTGGCGCTGCCTATCTCAGGCGTGTAGTAGAGGAAGCCGTCGCGCCCCCAGACAGCGGCTGCGCGGATCCGGATCCCTTCCACCAGAGCGCTGGCGCCGCCTCCACCCTCCACGCGAAGCGTCTTCAGACTGCCCCCGGCGTCCACGAAGGCAAGCTGTTTGCCGTCGGGCGAGAAGATCGGGCTGCGGGCACCGTCGCTGCCGGAGATGCGCTCGACGACCAGGGAGCCGAGAGAGCGCCGGTAGAGGCTGGTCTCGGCTCCCTCGCGACGACGGAAAACCACCATCCGACCGTCCGGAGAGAGCACTGCGGGCTCATCCGGAGCTGCCTCGAGGTCGAGAGCCGTGACCGTCCAGGTGTCGTCGGAGGCAGCGTCGCTCGCCGCATCGCCTCCATCTCGGAACAGGACGAAGCCCAAGACAAGACCGACCACCAGGGCAAGGAGGCCGAAGGCACCGGCGAGGACCGCCGATACCTGACGCTTGGCAGGCGCCGTCTCGGTCTCGGGCCTATCGGTAAGGGCCTCGAGCTCCAGGGCCAGGTCGTGGGCGGAATGCCAGCGACGCTCGGGGGCCTTCTCGAGACAGCGGCTCACCAGCCAGTCGAGGCGGTCGGGAGCCACTGGCCGCCGCTCCCGTAACGGCTCCGGCTCGCTGGTCATGATGGCCGCCATGAGCCTCACCTGGGATTCCCCGGCAAAGGGTCGCGCTCCGGTCACCATCTCGTAGAGGACCGCACCCAGACCCCAGATGTCCGAGCGCTCGTCGGCCTCTTTGCCTTCGAGCTGCTCCGGGGCCATGTATTGAAGGGTCCCCAGGATCGAGCCTTCGCCGGTCAGGGGCTGCGTGACGGTCGGGGTCTGTGTATCCCCCACGGCCAGTCCGGCGTGAACCACGCCCTTGGCGAGGCCGAAGTCCAGGACCTTGGCTCCGTCTCGGGTCAGCATGACGTTGCCGGGCTTGAGATCGCGGTGGACTACTCCGTGACGATGGGCGGCATCGATGGCCTCGGCGATCTGCGATCCGATCGCCGCCACCTCATCCAGCGGCAGGGCGCCGCGTCGAAGCCGACCCTCGAGGGTCTCGCCCTCCAGGTACTCCATGACCAAAAAGTCGACACCGTCTTCGCTGCCAATGTCGTGGAGGGTACAGATGTGGGGATGGCTCAGCTGCGAGAGGCTCTTCGCTTCACGCTCGAGCCGCTGGCGGTAGAGCGTGTCCTGCCCGAGCTCCTCAGGCAGCACCTTGATCGCTACATCCCGCTCCAGGCGTGTGTCGCGGCCCAGGTACACCTCTCCCATGCCGCCCTTGCCGCGCAGCTCGACGATCTCGTACGGACCGAGGCGGGAGCCTGGTTCTAGAGCCATGAGTTGGCGACATCTTACAGTCGCCCGGTGGATCAGCGGCTCAGAGCTCGATCTGTGCTGTCGCAGAGCACCCAAAAGTGCGACAGCGGGAGGCTTATTCGCTTCGAGCTATTCTTGTCGTGGTCCGCCCCCAAATGCGACAGTCTCGTCCGACTTGCGCCGCGCCGGCTCTTCAGGCTCTGGCAAGCAGAGCTTCCGTAAGGCCGACGTGTCTGGGCATCCCGATCTGCTCGTAAATGGTGAGCGCCTCTTCCAGGAGCCGATGCGCCCGAGCCGTGTCGTCGGGGGCGGCACGTTCGAGGAGCATATCCGCGTACCAACGACGGGCGTCCGCCTGCTCACTCTTGAAAGGGATTCTCTCGGCCTGGTCGAGAGCCTCTCGGAAGTGCTCTTCAGCGCGATCCCAATCGCCGAGGCAGGAGGCCCCGATGCCGGCAGTCGTCTGCAGGAGCCGCGGAACGTTAGGCGGGATGAGCGTGCCGGTATCGATGGCTCTCTCGAGCATCGGGTAGAGCTCAGCGGCCCGGTCCCGCTCTCCCATGATGGCGAGCGCCTCTGTAGCGCCCAGTAGAATGGACCAAGCACCGTTGGCGTTCGGGCCGGAGCCTCGAGGAAGGGCGTCTTCCGAGTCAACGAGGGCGAGCACCTCGCTTCGTCGACCGAGATAGCCGGAGACGAGGAGCAACGAGGACGTGGTGACGCCGTAGAGCGCCCCGACCGGCTCTCCTCTCACGGCTTCTTCCAAAAGGTCGTACGCCGCCTTCCAGTCGCCTCTCCAGAACGCAGCCAAACCACGCCACCCTCGCGCGAACGAATGCCAAGGCTTGAACGAAGGCCGCTGCGCGGCAGTTCCGGACGATGAGTCGAAGATCGTGGTCGTAGCGCCGGGCGTGAGCAGGGCCGAGAGTTAGCCACGGTCGAGGAAAGTCTCCATCCTCTTGGTTTGGCGTCAATGCCGACGCCTGCAACGAGGAGGACCCTGTCATGGGTGCACTGAGAGATCGGATGGAGACGGACATGAAGCTGCACGACTTTCGACCGGCGACCCAATCGCAGTACTTGCACTGCGTGCGCCGGCTGGCGAAGCACTACGGGCGCTCGCCCGATAAGCTGTGCGAAGAGGAGGTGCGCAGTTTCCTGCTCTACCTCCGCGAGGACCGTGCTTTGAGCTCGGCGAGTATCAGCACCTACACGGCGGCGCTGAAGTTCTTCTACGGGATCACCCTTCACCGCGAGGAGATGGTGCCCTCGTTAGGCGCGCCGAAGGTGCGCACGCAGCTTCCGGTCATCCTCTCGGGCACCGAGGTCGCGGCGGTGCTTGGCGCGATCCGCTCGCACGAGCTGCGTACGTTGGCCACGGTTCTGTACGCTTCGGGCCTGCGCATCAGCGAAGCGTGCGCGCTGGAGGTGTCAGACATCGACTCCGAGCGCATGCTGATCCATGTGCGCGACGGTAAGGGCGGCCGCGACCGCTTCGCCCTTCTCAGCCCGCAGCTGCTCAAGGTGCTGCGTCGATACTTCCGCAAAGAGCGCCCCGAGCCGCCCTATCTGTTTCCCGCTCCGCGCTCCGGCAAGACGTTGCGCCCCGACACGGTGCGTAAGAGCCTGCATCGGGCGGCTTTGCGCTGCGGGATTGTCAAGCGTGTGACCCCACACCTGCTGCGTCACTGCTTTGGCGCCCACATGCTGGAACTGGGCACTGATATCCGTGTGCTGCAGGCGCTGTTGGGTCACCGCTCGATCCGCACGACCCAGCTGTACGTACAGGTCTCCACCCAGCTGATCGCGCGCACCCCAAGCCCGTTGGACCTGCTCGGCACTCCCGCGGGCAAGGTCCTCGGATAACCGCGCGCTACAGCAACCGTGCACCCCCAGCAGGGGTGCGCTCGGCAGCTCGACCGCAAAGCGGGTCGGTCTCGCTATGACCTGGGCGAGATCTTCCGGGCGCACATCGACGCCTTCCGTGACCGCCACTTCTTGAGTCCTTTACAGGCTCAGGTGGTGCGGGCGATCTGTGCCTGCCGCACCGCGCAGCTGGGCGGGCATCTGGACGTGTGTCGGGACTGCGGCTATAGGCGCCCTGCGTATAACTCATGCCGGAATCGTCACTGCCCCAAGTGCCAGGCGCTGGATCAGCACCGTTGGCTCGAGCGGCGCCTGTCTCGCATTCTCCCGGTCGGCTACTTTCACGTCGTCTTCACCCTGCCGGGGGAGCTCGCCTCAGTGGGTCTGCGCAACCGCCGCCTTGTCTACGAGCTGCTCTTCCGAGCCGCGGCGGAAACGCTTCTGACCCTCGGCAAGGATCCCCAACGGCTCGGAGCCCTGCTCGGCATCACGATGGTGCTGCACACCTGGACTCGGGACCTGCGTTTCCACCCCCATATCCACGCCATCGTCACCGGCGGAGGACTCAGCCTCGACGGACGGCGGTGGCTCTCGACGGGCGAGAAGTATCTGTTTGCCGTCAAGCTTCTGGGGAGGCTGTACCGCGGTAAGTTTCTCGGCCACCTGGCCCGTGCCTACAAAGACGGACAGCTCGACCTGCCACGAGATCTGGCCGAGGACGGTGGCTTCGATCGCCTGCTGTCGAAGCTCTACGCCAAGGACTTCATCGTCTACGCCAAGCGTCCCTTCGCCGGTGCGCAGCAGGTCTTCTCCTACCTGGGCCGCTATACCCATCGAGTCGCACTGTCCAACCACAGAATCCTCAACGTCACGGAGCAGGCCATCACCCTCGCCACGCGCGATGGCAAGACCGTGACGCTCTCTCCCGAGGAGCTCATCCGCCGCTTTGTGCTGCACGTCCTGCCCCGACGATTCCAAAAGATTCGCCACTATGGACTCATGGCCTCGGCCAACGTCCACTCTCGCCTCGAGCGAGCCCGCGCTCTGCTCGAGTCCACCGCCACAGCGACCCAGGCCGAAACCTCCCACCCCATCCCCATCGAGTCGGAAACCACAAACGAGCTCCTCCAACGCCTCACCGGCATCGACCTCGCGATCTGTCCCGCCTGCCAAGGTCCCCGCCTCCAACGTTTCCCCCTCGACACTCCTGCCTACGCCCGGCCTCCACCGGTGGCGGCCGCGTGATCGCGCGCCTTTCTCTTCCCGCGCTCCCGGTCCCGCCGCGGACAAGGCGGAGGTGTGCCCGCGGTGGCTCCGAACCCAAAATCGAGACGCCGGTGGACCTCCCAGGGGCCGCGCAGGCGCCTGACCGCAACCCAGTGCACCTCTGGAACTACCTCACAACCCTCGACCTGGGGCGCGTCGCGCGCAGCACAGCCTGCCAACGAGGCTGATAACCCCATACACAACCGCTCGTCTGGCGGCCTCCGCTCAAGCCAGGTCTAGCAGAATCCCGCTCGGGTAGATCCGCGCGACGACGAACCTCCTGCCTCGCGGGACTCTGCGAGATCCTTCTCCATAAGACGACACCGATGCTCGGAAAGGCCAGTAGACGTTGGACCGTCGTGTTGGCCCAGGGGCGAAAGGCGACAGTTTGTCGCGATATGTGCGTGGGTGCGACACCCATACCTGGATGACGACTCAGTCGAGCGCCACTTCGGCTTCCATGGGGCTGAGGGGAGAGGGCGCTTTCGGTCGCTCTCCACTACTCCGCCAGAAGCTCTTCGATGCTCCAGTAGGCCGTCCGGCCGCTATGCTGGTCGCGAATGTGCTCTACCGTCTCCGGCGCGATCGCGGCGCTTGATGAGCCGAAACGGATACGGACGAAGCTGAGCAAGGCCGCCACCTCCTGATTGGACAGGATCTCGCCGAACCCCGGCATCTCGCGATCGTAGGTCTCACCCAGTACCTCGACCGGGCCGCGGACGCCATGAAGCACGATCTTGATAATCCGCTCCTCAGGCCCGCGAACCCAGGACGACTGATCCAGGGGAGGACCCTCCAAGCCCCCGCGGCCATTGTATAGATGGCAAGCTGAACAGTGGCTTCCGTACAGCTTCTCTCCGGCCTTTCCCCCTAGGCGATCACCGTCCACACTCTCCTCTAACGGGCCGACTCCACAGGAAGTCAAAGCAAGCAGAGAGGCGAACCCAACGGGTATCCCGAGACGCATCATCGAGGGTAATCTGGGGACCTTGAAGAACAACCGGCTCATTTAGACGAGAACCCTAGTGCAATTTAACGCTCGGCTCAGTTCCGTTGAGAGATAGACTGCTCGCAAAGCTGCAAGGAGAGTTGAAATGAGCAGAGCCTTCCTCTGTGCCGTAGGCACGACCCTCGTTCTTACAACTGCGACCTCCGCACTCGACAACGACGTCACCCTACTCTTGACTTTCGGCATCGATGCCGAAGCGGAAGATCAATGGGACGGGCGCATCGAGGTGGACGGCGGCGAACTGCTCAATCTCGAAGAGCGAGACTTCCTCAACATCGATCCGGTGCTGAGAGAGCCGGTCGTCGCCGAGATCGATGCCAACGGCTCGTGGAAGGTCTCCGTCCGCAAGGATTGGAATCAATTTCATCGGATTAATTACATCGAGGCCAGTCCAGCTCACCCCCTGCCGACTCTCTTCTTTCCGGTTTCTGTCTTCGCCACGGTGCGAGACCTCGGCTCGGCACGCGTGAGCGTCAACACCGTTCAGGGCGACTTCGACTTCTCGCTCGCTGATATCGGTACCGAGCCTCGCCACTTTCTCGACGGTAGGGCCTCGGCAGTGCGAACGCCGACGGTCGAGCGACTGAGCAGCCCAGAGTTCGAAGACGACGAGCCGGCTATCGTCGCCCACTCGAATGGCGACGTGTCAGTCGCATGGATCGCCTACCGAGAGAGCGGGGACCGAGTCCTTCTTCGCACTCGATCCGGCGACTCCTGGTCCGAAAGTGAAGAGATCACACCGGCACCCGCCGATATCTTTCGCTGCTCTCTCGCGGTCGATGGCCAGAAGCGGCTCTGGGCCTTCTGGAGCGAGCGCGAAGGCACCCGCTGGCACATCTGGGGGCGGGTGCGCGGTACCCGAGGATGGGAGGAGCCGATCCGTATCTCTTCCGACGGCTCGAACACTTTTCACCGAGCCGCCTCCGGCGGAGGTTCTGTTTTCGTCGCTTGGCAGAGCTTCCGATCAAGCCAGGGTGTCGCGCAAAGCGACATCCAAGTGCGAGTTCTCAGCAATGGCCGTTGGTCCTCGGAGCTCCAGGCGAGCAGCTCTCCAGCCAACGACTGGGAACCGGCGATCGCCGCCACCGACAACGGCTCTGCCTACCTGGTCTGGGACAGCTACGACGGTGACAACTACGATGTCTTCTTTCGTAGCCTCGAAGGCGATCGCCTCGGCAGACTGGAACAGATCACAACCAGCCCCCGCTTCCAAGCGCATGCCACGGTCGCCGTCGACGGATCGGGGCAAGCTTGGGTGGCGTGGGATGAGTCCGGAGTCAACTGGGGCAAGGATCAGGGCTTCCTCATCAACCCCTCGCTGGCTTCACCGCTGCACCAGGAGCGCAGCATTCGTGTCGCGCGTCACCAAGGCGGGGCCTGGCAAGAGCTCAGCCCGAGGCTGCCCGAGTTCTACCTCTATCGCCTCTATCCTAATTTCGAAAGCCCCCAGCTTCACTTCGACGGTCACGACACTCTGACCATGGTCTTCCGACACTGGACTCGGGTCCAGGCGCGAGGAATAGGAAGTCCTCTGGGGTGGGAGAATTTCGTCACCCGATTCCGTAACGGAAGCTGGTCGACTCCGGTCGCCCTTCCCCACAGCCGTGGATCGATCGAGAAGCGACCCGCCCTGGCCCGTGCCGACAACGGGCGTCTGGTGGCAGCCTGGATGACGGACAATCGCACCTTCTCCGGTCGCGATCTCCCACCGATAGGACGCCGCGCGTTGATGCTTCCCCAAAACGCCGAGGTTTACTTCGCGGACCTGGGACTTGCAGAAGAAACATCCGGATCCATCGGCGACTCCCTCGAGCCTTTCATCGAGCCCTACGCCGAGGAAGTGCCGATTCATGTCGACGAGAAGGGAGACGTAGCGGCGATTCGCGGCTACCGGATACAGGCGGGCGAGAAGACCTACGGCATCTATCGTGGCGATCTCCATCGCCACACCGACGTCTCTACAGACTTCAAATACGACGGATCGCTGATCGAGGTCTATCGTTACGCCCTCGATGCGGCCGCCTTCGATTTCATCGCCCCCACCGACCACCAATTGGGCTTCGACATGGAGTTCACCTGGTGGCAGGACGAGAAGCTCACCGACCTCTTTCACGTCCCCGGCGCCTTCACTCCCCTCTTCGGCTACGAACGTAGCCTGACTTTCCCCAACGGGCACCGCAATGTGATCTTCGCCCATCGAGGCGTACGACCACTCCCGATCCCGGCAGACGAGAGTCGCGGTGAAGCTGGAGCCGCCAAGCTCTACGACTATCTCCACGAGAACAATGGCATCTCCATGCCCCACTCCAGCGGCACCGACCAGGGCACGGACTTTCGAGACAACGACCCAGAAGTCGAGCCTTTGATGGAAGTGTTCCAGGGCTACCGCGCGAGCTACGAGTACACGGATGCACCCAAGGCCGCCAGCCGACAGAGGCTGATCACCCAGCGCAGCGGCTTCAACGCGGCAGGCTACTGGTGGGACGCGCTCGCCAAAGGGCTCAAGATCGGTGTCCAGGCAAGCTCGGACCATTGGTCCACACACATCTCCTACGCCTGTCTCATCGCCGAGGATCTCAGCCGCGAAGCACTCTTCGACGCGATCAAGAAGAGGCACGCATACGGCGCCACCGACAACATCGTGCTCGATTTCCAGGCCCAGAGCGGCGGCGAGGCCTACATCATGGGCGACATCATCGAAACCGACCAGGTGCCCAAACTGCGTATCCGGGCTCGAGGCACCGGCGTCATCTCACAGTTGGTAATCGTCAAGAACCAGCAATTGATCTTCGAGAGCCGACCCGGCGAGCAGGAGATCGATGTCGAGTTCGTCGATCAGAACTTCGAGCCCGGAGACAGCTACTACTACGCCCGAGTGATGCAAGCCGACGGCAACCTCGCCTGGAGCTCACCGATCTGGATAGAAGCACCGCCCTAGCGCCACGCAAAGACAGGCTGCTCAAAATGAGCGACTCGCGTCGCGCGCCCGCGCAACGCGACTTCGAGCAGCTGATAGATGAAGGCCGCAGTCGGCGCATGGACGTGCATGCCAAGCACAGGCATAGAGAGTACCGGCTTATCACTCTGCGGTATTTTGGTGATAATCGGCGCGTCGGGATGCTCCAGGTCGCCAAGCGGTACGCGGTATAGACGTGACACCTCGTGGGGGTCGGGCACCAGATCGCGCCACTCGTCGCACCACACCAGGAACGGGCTGATGACGAATCCGGATCGCGTCGCGAAGTCGTCGAGGCGGCCGAGAATTGACGCCTCGCCGAGAACGAGCCCGACCTCTTCTGCGAGCTCCCGCAGAGCGGCATGCCGCGCCTCCTCTCCCGGCTCCAGTTTGCCGCCGGGCAGGGCGAACTGGCCACGATGATTGCGCAGGCCCAATCCGCGTCGAGTGAGGATGAAACAGGCCCGCCCGTCCTCGTCAGGCACCAAAGCGATGGACACTGCGGCGCGACGAGCATCGGGCTTCTCTATCGCCCGCCAATCGAAGTCGGACACGCGCTCCTTTACCCAGATCCGCAGCTCCTCGCCGTGCTCCACCGGGAAAGTCGCCATCGGCGTAGCAGTATACTTGCCCCCACTTCAGGAGGACCCGCCCGATGGATTTCAATGATTCTCCCCAGGAAAGCGAGTTTCGCGCCGAATGCCGTGCCTGGCTGGAGGCCAACGCCGAACCTCTTGACAGCGCTTCAGCGGCCTTTCGCTGGCAGGCGAAGATGTCCCTCGACGAAGCCGTCCAGAGTGCTCGCGACTGGCAGGCCAAGAAGGCCGAAGCAGGCTTCGCCTGCATTACCTGGCCCAAGGAGCACGGCGGCCAGGGGTTGAGCCTGATGCACAAGATCATCTACGACGACGAGGAGAAGGGTTTCGAAGTGCCCAGGGGCTTCCTCGACATCGGTCTCAACATCTGCGCGCCGCCGGTCGCGGCTTATGCCACTGAGGAGCAGAGGCAGCGCTACCTGCCGAAGCTCGCGAACGGCGAGGAGATCTGGTGTCAGCTCTTCTCCGAGCCGGTGGCGGGCTCGGATCTCGCCGGCCTGCGCACCCGAGCCGAGCGCGACGGTGATGAATGGGTGGTCAACGGCCAAAAAGTGTGGAACTCGGGGGCTCACTACGCCGACTACGCGATCCTGGTCACCCGCCACGATCCAGACTTGCCGAAGCACAAGGGCATGACCTTCTTCTTCCTGAGCATGTCGACCCCAGGTGTCGAGGCGCGTCCCATCAAGCAGATCTCCGGCGCCTCCAATTTCAACGAGGTCTTCCTGACTAATGTGCGCATCCCCGATTCTCAGCGCCTCGGAGAGATCGGTGAGGGCTGGCAGGTCTCGCTCACCACCTTGATGAGCGAGCGACTCGCCTCATCACCGGGGCCACCCGACTTCCAGCACATCTTCGAGCTTGCCAAGCGCACCGAGCTCGAGAGTGGCCCAGCCGTCAGCAACGCGGCCGTTCGGCAGAAGCTCGCCGACTGGTATGTCGAGCACCAGGGTCTGCGCTATACCCGGGCGCGGCTCCTCACCGCGATCTCGAAAGGCAAGCGTCCGGGACCGGAAGCATCGATCCAGAAAGTGATCAACGCCAGTAAGCTCCAGGACATCGCCTCCTTCGGTGCCGACCTCCAGGAACTGGGGGGAATGATGACCGAGCCAGATCTGGCGGCGGCGGAAGGCCTGTTCCAACAGGGCTACCTCAACGCTCCCGGCGGACGTATCGCGGCAGGCACCGATGAGATTCTGCGCAACGTCATCGCGGAGCGTGTGCTCGGACTGCCGGGCGACATCCGGGTCGATCGAGACACCCCCTACTCCGACATTCCCGCCGGCTCCGCCTGAGCACTGCGCCATGGGTGAGTTCATTCGCCTGGAGCCGATTTGGCTTCAGGCCTGGATTCTGTTCATGGTGGTGGTGAACTCGATGTCGCTCCTTTTCGTACGGCAGCTCGAAGCTCGCTGGATACTCATAGCCTGGGTCGCCAATGTCCTACTCATGAACTGGCTCTTCGCACGCTTCGGATACGTAAGGCTTCTCGGCGCCAGTCACGCTCTGTTTTGGTCCCCACTTCTCCTCTACCTCTACCTGAGACGAGCGAAAATCGCCGAGGCGGGCCGGATCTTCCGCGCCTGGGTGGCCGTGCTCGTGGTCACCGACGCCACGTCTTTGGTCATAGACTACGTCGACATTGCTCGCTACTTTCTAGGAGATCGGAGCTGAATCATGAGCGTCGCCCAGATTAGAACTGAGCTCGAGACCGTCGACCCGACCGAGGTGGGGCTTTCGCCCGAGCGCCTCGCTCGCATCGAAACTCACCTCGACCGCCGCTACATCGAGCCCGGAAAGATCGTCGGCTGCCTGACTCTGGTCGCTCGCGACGGTCGCCTGGCCTGGCTCTCGTGTCAAGGTCTGCGCGATCGTGAGCGCGACCTGCCGATGAGCGAAGACACGATCTTTCGCATTTACTCGATGAGCAAACCGATCACTTCGGTCGCCCTCATGAGTCTGTACGAAGAAGGCGGCTTCCAGCTCGACGATCCGGTGGCGAAGTTCATCCCCGAGTTTCGTGATCTGCGCGTCTACCGATCGGGAATCCATCCGAACTGGCTCACCGAGCCATGCGCCAGGCCGATGACCGTTCGCCATCTTCTCAGTCACATGTCGGGTCTCACTTACGGTTTCATGCTGCGCACCAACGTAGATGCGGCGTACCGCAAGCTGGGTCTAGGCGAGCGCAAAGGCACCCTCCGCGAGATGGTAGAGGCGATGGCAGAGATTCCGCTCGAATTCTCGCCGGGCGAGCGATGGAGCTACTCGATGGCCACCGACGTCTGCGGCTATCTGGTGGAGGTTCTCTCGGGCAAATCTTTCGACCAGTTCCTGCAAGAAAGAATCTTCGATCGTCTGGGGATGGTGGACACGGGTTTTCACGTACCCGATGACAAGGTGCACCGCTTTGCCGCCAACTATCAACGCGGCGCTGACAAGACCCTGGCACTGCTCGACGATCCCCAAGAGTCTCCCTATCGGAAACCGGCGAGGTTCCTTTCCGGCGGCGGCGGGCTGGTCTCGACCGCCCATGACTACCTCCGCTTCTGTCAGATGCTCCTGGCTGGGGGCGAGCTCGCCGGCGAGCGAATCCTTGGGCCGAGAACCCTCGAGCTGATGACCAGCAACCACCTGCCCGATGGCAAGCTCCTCACCGACCTCGCAACGGGCTCCTTCAGCGAGATCACCTACGAAGGCCAAGGCTTTGGGCTGGGCTTCTCGGTCGTACAAGACCCGGTTCGCGCAGGCGGTGGGGGCTCGCTGGGAGAGTCGGGCTGGGGAGGAGCAGCGTCGACGGCATTCTGGATCGATCCGAGTGAGGACCTCGCCGTCATCTTCCTAACCCAGTTCATGCCCTCAGGCACCTTCAATTTCCGCGGCCAGCTCAAGAGCATCGTCTACGGGTCCATCACAGAGTAGCTCTGGGAATGGTGAATACCATTCCCAGAGCTACCATACTGTTGGCGCCGAGGACGGCGCACGTCCCTGGGAATGGTCAATACCATTCCCAGAGCTACCATACTGTTGGCGCCGAGGACGGCGCACGTCCCTGGGAATGGTCAATACCATTCCCAGAACTACCATGCTGTTGGCGCCGAGGACGGCGCGCGTCGCCCGGCCGAGGGGCTCGGACGGGCTCCCTGCTTCGGGAAGGTTTAGGCCGAAGAGGGCTTGTCGTCTTGCTTTCGGGGTGGGCGGATCAGGCAGACGAGTACGATCGGCACGATCGCGATCAGAGCATCGAGGCCCAGCGTTCGGCGGTAACCGTGCCGACCGGCGAAAGCCCCCTGCCAGACGCTGGTGTAGGTGTTCGCCAAATTGCACAGCGCCATGTAGCCGGTGAACTGGGTCGCGGCCACGTTGCGGTTGGTCAGACTCATGAACACTGCGTTTCCGGTTCCATACTGCAATCCGTTGGTCAGACTCGCGCCGATGGTTGCAAGGGTGAAAGCGGTCAGCGTCAGCCCGACAACACCATCGTCTCCGAGGTGGGCCATGAGATAGAGATTGGGCAGGGTCGTCAGAGCGAACCAAGTCACCAGCGAGCGTCGGTGGCCCAGACGATCGGAGATCCAGCCGCCGGCGACACATCCCAGAGCTCCACCGATAGAGCCGAGCAGAGCAACCAGCGCGATCTGGTTCTCATTGAGTCCCATGTCGACCCGGATGGTGGTCGCAATCGTCAGCCCAAGCGCGATCGCACCCTTAGGTGCAAAGGCCAGCAGCACGCCGACAGCGGGTCCCCAACCTGAGCGAAAGAAACCGCCATAGACATCCCTCAGAAAACCTCCAACGCGACGATAGAGGAGCCTGAGACGGTCTACCGCCGAACCGAGCTCCGACGAGGCATCATCGCCTAGCCCAGAAAGCACCTCGTCGGGCTCCTGGAGTCGCGTCGATACAAAGAGCAGCAACAGGACGAGCACCAGAAGCACTAGCAAGAAGGCGGCGCGGAACCCGAACAATCCAGAGATGAAGAGGGCCGCGCTACCGCCGATCGCCTGACCACCAAAGGCTGCCGCGAACATGAATCCATTCGCGGTGCCAAGCTCCGAGGAGGGGATAACCCTCACCGCAAGGGCGTCAATGGCAACATCCTGGGTCGCCGCAAAAATATTGTGCACCACCATCATGGTGATGAGCAGTCGAAAATTCGTCGACAGATCTAAGAAGAGGGCCGTCGACAGAGTGAGAATCATCAGGCTCTGCGACGCGACGATCCAGGTGCGATGCGGCCCGAAACGGCGCGGCCGAATGAGATCGATAAGAGGGGCCCAAGCCCACTTGAAGCCCCAGGGACCATACAGAGCAGCGGTGAAGAGGCCGATCTCCGCCAGCCCCACCCCCTGCTGACGCATGTATGTCGCCATCGTCGTCAGGGTGAAGCCAAGGGGGATGCCCTCGGAGATGTAGAGCAGCGAAAAGGTCGTGAAGCGACCGCGACGGGACTCGAGAAGCCGCGAGCTCACAAGACAACCTTTGACTAACAGACCGAGGCCGCGCTCAGGACACAATATCCTCGACCACGACGCCTTCGACGTCGGTCAGGAGAGCGCCGACGGAGGGCCAACGAGCGGTTTCTCACAGGGGCAGTCTCGGTGTTGCTCTACTGACCGTATCGTTCCTTCCTGAGCCCCTTCAGCGCCAGATCGACCCCCTCCAACCTGAGCTGGCCCTCCGGTCGGGGGCCTCGAGTCTGCATGGTGACCAGATAATCGGCGAACGCAGCGTCGATACCGATGCTGTAACCCTGAAGATCCTGGGCGCGATTCGTCGCCACCTTCGCCAACCGCACCGATGCCGCCGTGTTCTCGGCCACCCGTCGCGCGTAAGCCACCGTCTCGCGTTCGAGATCCTCAGGCTCGAAAACTTGGTTCACGAAGCCGATCTCCTTGGCCTCGGCGGCGTCGACGAATCGATACTCGAATAGGAGCTCTTTCGCCTTCCTGGGGTGAAGATCCCACGGCAGCGAGAAATACTCGAGCTGCGAAGGAAGAAAGAGAGCCTCCGTCGAGGCGAAAACCAGATCCATCGCCGCGGCAATCATCCAGCCACCGAAGATGCAATAGCCCTCGACCAGAGCTATCGTCGGCTTGGGAAGGTTGCGCCACTTGAGGGTGTAGTCGAGGTTGTACTTGCGAAAGTTATCGTAGAACTCGAGGCCTTGGTCAGGAACACCCCGCTGCTTCTGGTCCGCGGCCTGCTCGGCGGTGCCGAGATCGTGGCCCGACGAGAAGTTTCCGTCGGCGCCATCGACGATCACCACTCGTACGTCCTTGTCATCGACGGCCCGGTCCAGTGCCTGATCCAGCTGATCGAGAAGGCGCCAGCTCTGGGCGTTCCGATACCTGGGTCGATTCAGAGTGACTCTGGCGATAGGGCCATCAACAGAGTAGAGAACATCCTGGGTCGCAGTCTTGTGCATCGCATCTCCTGAGGTTACCGAAGAGCATACCGCCCGCAGCCTACCGAGGTCACGACGGCTGCGATCTCGCGATTGCGGTGCCGGTAACGCCGCGGTCGAATAGGCGCTGAATCTCGGCCTCACTGAAGCCGAGTCGCTCTCGCAAAAGACGAGCCACCGAAATGGGGTTCGACGCCAACCACTGGTTCATGAACGTCGAGTACGCCGCCCTCGATCGCATCGGCCACGAGACCGTGCGCTACGTCGCCAACATCTACAAGTACTACTCCGCCTACCGGGTCGGCCTCGAGCTCGCGGATCAAAGACGCGAGCTCCTGGACGAACTCGAGAGATGAGAAGAAGCTTAGCCGACCGCGCTTTCAGCTGCCGAAAGAGCGGTCGAAGAGCTCTTCGATCGCTTTGAGAGCCGCGTCCGTGGGAAAACGCGTTCCGGTACCGGCGAAGTGCGTCCGACGGATCACAGGTGCATCCACCGGCTGCCAGACTTCGTCGCGCCACTCGAACCATCGCTCCTGCGCCTGATCGAAGACGTAGACCCGTTTGTGGAAGTGCCGAGCCAGCTCGACACCCCATCCCGTGCCGCCACGGACGGTGCCGTCCTCCTGAAGGTACCCGACCGCAAACACCTCTCCGGCGGTCGCTACCTGGTGCCAGATCATCTTGAGAATACGCTGGAAGGTCTCAGTCTTGGGAAACGACCTGTGAAGCTGAACTTTGATGTAGGCCTCACTGACGCTACCGCGGTCGAGAGCCTCTTCGCTCAGGATCTCTAGTCCTCGTGAACGCTTCGGCTCACGACCGGCAAAGGTGAAGTTGACCTCGCCCACGCGGTGGCGCTCGGCGGCCTCTCCGAACGCCTTTTCCACACCCTTCGCGCTCCCCGAGATCAGGGTGAAGGCCTTGGGCGGAAGACTGACACGAGTCTCTTCCTGCTCCTCCCTTGCAATCTGCATGGTATCGGGATGAAGAACCAAGTGGGTCTCCGAGGGTTCGGGGTTGTCGTGATCCTTGAGCAGGCGGATACTAACTTCCGCCCCCTCGGGTTCGAGAAAGATCGCGATGTCGATCTCGTTCGCGCATCCGTCGCAGGGCGGAGTGATCCGGGTCGGATGGTCGGTGGTCGCCGCGCGCTGAGTCTGCGCCGACATCCACAGCTCGGCGCCGACGGTAGCAGCCAGTTCTTTGAGCAAGCCGATCTCGGCGACCAGGCTGTCCGGCTCGAAACCTGCCCAATCGAAGCCATCGATGAGAATCGCCCTTGGCATGAAGCCCAGCCCGTTGTCGTAGAGCTTGAGGGTTTCCGCCAGCTTCTCAGCATCCAGCGAGCCGCGTGGGGCAGCGTGGATCAGCCGATTCCGACCCAGCCTCTCTCGCGCTTGCACGACTTCTTCGTCATCGAAACTACTCTCAGCAAGATCCTCGAAGAGCGCGTCGTAGAACGACTCCATGTGGTCGAGATCCTGGCCGAAGGCAACGTGGAGCGTAGGCTTCTCGCGAAGCGCGTGATCAATACCGACCTGCACCAAGAACGCAGTCTTGCCGACTCCGGCGCGCGCCATGACGACGCCGAGGTCGCCGGGGCGAACCGCCCCGTGGGCGGTCTCTTCGAGGATTCGAAGAGGACTTCTCGAAATCTCTGTCGTCAACATCTAGATCTACTCCTCAAGCCTTTACTTCGGCGGCCTTACGGGCCACCAATTCTTCTTGCACAGAATCCGGGGCGGGGGCGTAGCGGGAAAACTCCATGGTGAACTCGGCCTTGCCCTGGGTCGACGAGCGTAGCGAGGTGGCGTAGCCGAACATCTCGGCCAGCGGTACCTCGGCATCGGTGGCCGCCATGACCCCGTCCTCCTCCGAGCCTATGATCGAGGCGCGGCGCTGCATCAAAGTGGTCAGAACAGCACCGCTGAACTCACTCGGGCTCTCGACCGAGACGCGCATGATCGGCTCGAGTACCCGCGGCTTACCGCGATCGTAAGCCTCTCTCCAGGCGCCGCGAGCCGCCTCTTTGAAAGCGATCTCCGAAGAGTCGACTGCGTGGTTGTTGCCATCGTTGATGACCACTCGTACGTTGACGACCGGAGCGCCGATCTTGCGACCCTCGGCTATCATCGAGCGAAATCCCTTCTGCACCGCCGGGATGAACTTGGTGGGAATGACTCCACCCCTGATCTCGTCAACGAACTCGAATTCGGCATCCGGATTCGGTTCGATGTACCCGGTGACGCGACCGTACTGGCCTGAGCCACCGGTCTGCTTCTTGTGGATGTAGTCGAAGTCGACGCGCCGGGTCACCGTCTCGCGGTAGGCGACGCGAGGGGGAGAGACTTCGACTTCGACGCTGTACTCCCGTCGCATGCGCTCGAGATAGACCTCGAGCTGTAGCTCGCCCATGCCGTGAATAACGGTCTCTCCCGAATCGGGATCGGCACCGGCCCGGAAGGTTGGATCCTCCTTGGTGAAGCGACGCAGGGCCTTGGTGAGGTTGGCCTGCGACTTGTTGCCCACCGGATGCACCGACAAGGAGATGACCGGCTCCGGAACGTAAATCGAAGTCAAGGCCACCTGCAGGCCGCCGCTGGTAAAGGTGTCGCCGGAGTGGCAGTCGAGACCAAATATGGCAACGATGTCGCCAGGTCCCGCCTCCAACACATCCTCCATCTCGTCTGCGTGCATCCGCACCAGACGACCGATCTTGGTCTGTTTGCCCGTACGCGTGTTAGTGATCAACGTCTCGCGGTTGGCCGTGCCCTGGTAGAGACGGATGTAGGTGAGTTGCCCATAACGCCCGTCTTCGAGCTTGAAGGCGAGGAGAACGACATCATCGTCAGGGTCGCTGGACAAGATCATCTTGTCCTCATCAGCGCTATCGAGGCGGATGCCCTCGTTCACAATCTCGGTGGGGTTCGGGAGATAGCGACATACTGCATCGAGTAGGGGCTGCACGCCCTTGTTCTTGTAGGCCGAACCAATCAACATCGGCGTCAGCTGAAGCGAGATCGTCGCTTCTCGAATCGCCTCCCAGATGACCTCTTCGCTGAGCGTGTCTTCGAGAATGGCTTCCATGAGCTCGACCGAGAACATCGAAACCGCATCGAGCATCTCTTCGCGAGCAGCTTCGGCGGCCGCTTTATGCTCGCCGGGAATCTCCCGATCCACCGGCTCTTCGCCAAATTCGCCCTCGAAATAGATCGCCTTCATCGAGATGAGATCGATGACCCCCTCGAAGTCGTGACCCAGGCCGATCGGCAACTGCAAGAGCACCGGATTCTGCCCGAGCTTCTCTCGTAGCTGATCCCTCACCCGATGAGGATCGGCCCCCTCCCGATCGCACTTGTTGACGAAGGCAATACGGGGCACCTTGTAGCGGTTCATCTGCCGGTCGACGGTGAAGGACTGACTCTGTACTCCGGCCACCGCGCAGAGCACCAGCACCGCCCCATCGAGCACCCGCAAACTACGCTCGACTTCGATGGTGAAGTCGACGTGGCCAGGGGTATCGATGATGTTGATGTGATTGCCGTCCCATTCGCAGTGAGTGGCGGCGGAGGCGATGGTGATGCCTCGCTCGCGCTCCAGCTCCATCGAGTCCATCTTGGCGCCGACCCCGTCCTTGCCACGAACGTCGTGGATGGCGTGAACCCGATCGGTGTAGAAAAGAACTCGCTCCGTCAGGGTAGTCTTGCCGCTGTCGATGTGTGCGGAGATCCCGATATTGCGTAGAGTGCTGAGGTCTTGGGTCATGGCTGCTCTCCTGGAGGGCTACCTGCGGAGCTCGAGTTCAGCGCCTAGACCTAGACGCCCCAAGCTCAGGGGCAATCGAAATAGTTGATCTTGTTGAGGAATCGAAATGCCGACGACTGCCGGCACACCGCATTGCGCGAACAGGCCAAACTCAGAGCCCGATACATACGCAGAGAGCGTACTTTACCACAGAAGTCAAATAGAAAGGCGATTAGTTCATGGATTTCAACGAGGTAGTCCGCACCACCTTTGCTGCGCGCGAGTTCCTGCCCGATCCAGTCCCCGACCAGGCCCTCTACGAGATCCTCGAACACGCTCGCTTCGCACCTAGTGGAGGTAATCGCCAGGGCTGGCACGTCATCATCGTCCGCGACCCCACCGCTCGCGCGCGGCTTGCCGAAATGATTCAGCCGGTGTGGCGCCTCTACCGAGCGCAGGTGGGCGCCGGCGAGAACCCGCTAAACGCCATCGTGCCAAGCAAAGTCGACGCTGAGCAAGCGGCGGAGACTCCCGCCCCCTCTCCACTTCTCGACCACCTTGACGAGCCGCTCCGGATCCCGACCCTGCTCGTTGTCACCGTCGACCTCTCGGTCGTCGCATCGATGGACAAGGATCTCGACCGCATCGGTGTCATCAGCGGAGCTTCGATCTACCCCTTCGTCTGGAACCTCCTCCTCTCCGCACGAAGCCGAGGCTACGGGGGCGTACTCACGACCTTCCTCGCCGCGGCCGAGCCTGCTGCCCAGGAGCTGCTTGGAATTCCACCCAGTCATGCGGTCGCCGCGATGGTGCCTCTGGGAAAGCCGGTCAGGCAGCTCACCAAGCTCCGACGGCGACCGGTTGAGGAGTTTGCGACTTTGGACCGCTTCGATGGCGAGAGCTTTTCGCTTCCGGGATAGAGACCGAGACGAAAGTGAGGATCGGCGCTCGAGAGCGAGTGTCCTGTATCAGTGGTTCGTTGCATAAATCGCGCAGTCATTTTGGGTGCTGCCAAGGCGCTACGACGAAGGCATATTGGGCAATATTGCGAGGAGGAGAAACGACGGCAGCGCGCAAAAGGGCCAGCGAGTTGTGGGACGAACTACTGGTACAGGACACTAGCTCTTCAGCCCCTCGAGCATGCTGATGAAGGCATCACGCTCGGCGGCAGCGGTCGCACCAGGAGCAACCAAGCGCAAGAACCAGGGCCCGCCCTCGCCCTCGACGATCGCCCCCAGCAGACGGTAGCCCGGCAGATCCGTGCTCGGAAAGGAGCCGATACGGCTCGCTTTGAGCGTCCCGGAAACGTCAACCGTGTGCACTCGGAGGCTGCCGACCGAGAGCTCTTCACGGATCGGCCCGCTTCCTGCCGCCAATTCGAGCTGGCCAATCCACCGCTCGATATTGGCCTCGACTCCCCCACCGCCGCCCACTCCAAAATGAAAAACCAGAAACTCCCCATCGCCGCCGGCTCCAGGCACCCTCGCCTGCAGAAGACGCATATTCGAGCTTGGTGTCTCGGGCTCCCAGCCGGACGGAATCTCGATGCCTAGTCCACGAGCAGAGATCACCTCGGCCGCCACTCCGCCGCCAACCGCGAACAAGAATGCCGCGGCTATCAGCGTCGGAAGCCGGTAAGGGGCCGGGCCCGTGACGATTCGGATCATGAAAGTAGGCTGCGGAGCGTTGGAAGACACCGGCGCAGAGGCTAGCAGAAAGTGAAATGGATCGTCTCGGCCCTTCGCACCTAGTGTTGTGTCTCCGACATGGCTTGCCAAGAGCTCGAGGTCATTTTGTTCGCTGTCAAGGAGCGACGAGGCAGGCATATTTGGAATATGTCGACGAGTCGCGACGACGGCAGCGGGCAAAAGGGGCCGAGATATTGGTAAGCCATGTCGGAGACACGGCACTAGAATGGCGCGGTGAGCAGCTCTCCCCAAGAGACCCCTTTGCCTACGTTCCGGCGGCGCACTCTGGATGAGCCAGAGATCGTCCACCCCCACCGGCGCCATCTCTTCCATCCCAAGCGGGGCTGGTTCCGTAGACTCGAGCGCTGGCTGAGCTCCCTGCTGAGCGCTCGAATCTACCCCCACTTCCCCATCCTTGGCGCTGTCTACTCTCGACAGATCGAACGCGACCTCACAGTGGCGGAGGTCGAAATCGGGATCCGGAGTCTAGGTAGTGCCTTCGATGGTCTGCAGCTGTTGTTGGTGAGCGACATTCATACCGGGGCCTTCCTTCCTCCGCCCATCCTCAGTCAGACCTTCGAACGGCTTGCCTCGCTCGCGCCCGATGTGATCCTCCTCTGCGGCGACCTCATTACGACCCGGCTGGAAGACCTCACAGAACATCTGGAAGCCTTCGCCGCCCTCGGGGCCCCACTCGGCGTCTTCGCAGTTCTCGGCAACCATGACCACTACACCGAGGACGTGGGTGCGCTGAAGCAGCAGTTGGAAGAAACAGGGGTTGAGCTCCTCCACAACCGCTCGATCGAGCTGAAGTGCGGCGGCGACCGTCTCTTCCTCGCCGGCATCGACGACTGGCTCATGGGCGAGCCGGACCTTCCAGCAGCGCTCGAAGGTGTAGAGCGCCCCACCGTTCTCCTCTCACACAACCCGGACTCCTTCTTCGACGCGGCGGCATCGAGCGTAGATCTCGTGCTCTCGGGGCACACTCACGCCGGCCAGATCCGAGTTCCCGGACTCGGGGTTCTGGTACGCCAGAGTCGTTACGGCCTCGATGACGGCCGTTACCGGCTCGGGGAGTGCGAGCTCGTTGTCAGTCGGGGATTAGGAGCCGTAGGACTTCCGTTGCGCTTGGCCTGCCCGCCAGAAGCCGTGCTCATCCGACTGCGACAGCGGACGCCCCGCCCCTAGCCGAATGGTAGCCTGCCGAAGTGCCAGGGCCCGACTATCTACAGCGGAACCGGACGCAGTGGAACACCCTCGCCGCCGAGTACGCGCCCCGCGCCGTTCTCTCCTGGGCGCAGTCGGAGCCGAGCTGGGGAATCTGGGGGATCCCGGAGTCCGAGCTCGGCCTACTTGCCGACGTCGCCGGCAAGGACGCGCTCGAAGACGGCTGCGGCACCGCTTATGTATCGGCGTGGATGAAGCGCAGAGGAGCCGCACCGGTCGGGCTCGACAACTCCCCCGCCCAACTGGCGACGGCGAGGCGGATGCAGCGCGAGCACGATCTTCACTTTCCGCTCGTTCACGGTGCGGCAGAGACGCTGCCCTTCCCGACGGAGAGCTTCGACCTGGTCTTCTCCGAGTACGGGGCCGCGATCTGGTCCGACCCTTACCTGTGGATTCCCGAGGCGAGCCGTGTGCTCCGCCAGGGTGGAGAGCTCATTCACCTCGGCAACGGGACTCTGCTCATGGCCTGCATGCCGGAGCTCGATACCGACCTGCCCGCCAAGCACGAGCTGTTGAGGGACTATTTCGGCATGCATCGATTCGAGTGGCCCGACGACGAAAGCGTCGAGTTTCATCTCGGATACGGCGACTGGATTCGCCTCTTTCGAAGCCACGACCTCGAGGTCCTGGACCTTCTGGAACTGCGCCCGTCAGCAGGAGCGGAAACGGTCTATGACTTCGTCAGCGCGGAATGGGCGCGCCGATGGCCGGCAGAGCAGGTCTGGAGGGTGCGCAAGCGCTGAGCGGACCTAGGGCCACCCCTCAAAGCGAACATGAGCACTCTGGCTGCACCGCGCCTCTGTTGCCTCGACCTCGACACCTTCTTCGTCTCGGTCGAGAGACTCCTCGACTCCTCCCTCGAAGGCAAGCCTGTGATCGTGGGAGGTCGGCCAGGCCAGCGCGGCGTGGTCACCGCATGTAGCTACGAGGTACGCACTTTCGGCGTGCGCTCCGGAATGTCCCTCACCGAGGCTGTGCGCCTCGCCCCTCGAGAGGCCATCTTCCTGCCGACCCGCAGCGACACCTACGGGCAGTACTCCAAGGCCGTGCGAGAAATCGCCGCCCGCTACTCGCCGGTCATCCAGGTCGCCAGCATCGACGAGCTCTACATGGACCTCGCCGGCTGCGAAGCGCTCTACCGCAAGCCTGGCGACGCCTCGGATGACGCGACGATCTTGCGCACCGTTCGCGAGCTGACGACGACGATCAAAACTGAGCAGGGACTCCCGGCCAGCGTCGGCATCGCCACCAGTCGATCGATGGCCAAGGTCGCAAGCGGACTCGCCAAGCCGGCGGGAGTTCTTCTCATTCCCGGCGGCACCGAAGCGGAGCTACTGGCGCCACTTCCCGTTCGCAAGCTCCCCGGCATCGGACCGGTGGCGGAGGCGAAGCTCTCCAGCCACGGGATCGGGACTCTCGGCCAGATCGCCTCGGCGCCGCTCCCCGAGCTACAGCAGATCTTCGGGGCCTGGGCCGAGCATGTTCAGGCGGGGGCGCGCGGCGAAGGATCCTCGGATCTCAGTCGCGATCGGCCCGCGTTCCGCGAGCATGACCTCGCCGGCGACTCGGTCGGTAGCATCTCGAACGAGCGTACCTTCGGTCGCGACGTGCGCGATCCCAGCGTCCTCGAGGCGCGCTTGTGCTCTCTGTGCGAACGAGTGTGCTGGCGGGCACGAAAGCGGGGAGTCAAAGCTCGTACGGTGACACTCAAGCTTCGCTATTCCGATTTCCAGACCCTCTCCCGTTCCAGAACCATCCCCCCCACCTCCTCCGAGCTCGAGATCTTTCCCGTCATCAAGGAGCTCATGGCCAAGGCGCACACCCGCGGTAGAAGCATCCGCCTGCTCGGCGTGGCGCTCTCAAATCTCGGATTCTTCGACAACCAGCTATCACTCTTCGAAGACGCTCGGCGCAACCAGGCCGTGGACGGGATCCGCGAGAAGTTCGGCTACGATGCAGTTCGCCTGGCTTCTGGGCGTCGGTTTCAAACGCGACGGCAATGAGAGTGGGCGCCGCTGCGGGAAGCGGTAGGCGAGCGGCGGCCCGGCCCGCGCTTCGGGTGTCTTGAGGGCGGGTTCAGGCCCTGTTTGCGGCAAGCAGGCTGGTTTCTCTCACAATGGCAGGGAGGCTGAGTCGCGACGCCATTTCCGCCAAGCCGTCACCGCCGCCACGCCAACACAATGCATCGACTGAGCCGGAGACCGGTGCTTGGCGAACGACGGTGGCGATCTTTCTGAACAGCAGCGCCAGCTCGACCCGGCCCGCAAGAGTCTCTGCGAGCTTCGCCCGGCCACGAACCTCGACCGCCCAGTCCTCTCCGCGCGCCGGGATCTGTTCAATATGCTCGTAGTGAGCCAGCACCTTGGCGCTCGACTTCGCCCCCCAGCCCTTGATCCCGGGAAAGCCGTCGGCGGTGTCACCAACCAGGGCCAGGTAGTCTGGGATCGACGTCGGCAGCACCCCGAACTTGGCAACCACTCCCGCCTCGTCGTAGCGCACTCCCTGGCGACGGTCGAACTGCACGACTCGCTTCCCCACCACGCACTGCGAAAGATCCTTGTCCGGGGTACAGATCAGAACTTCGGTCACGCGCTCGTCGCGCCCCGCCATCTCCGCGCCGGCGGCAAGAGCATCGTCAGCCTCGTACTCGACCATCGGCCAGACCACGATACCGAGCGCCTCCAGCGCCTCCTCCACCACCGGAAACTGCGCCAGGAGATCCGGCTCCACGCCCTCGCCGGACTTGTAGCCCGGCCACAGATCGTTTCGAAACGAGGGAATGATGTGGTCGGTGGCGACCGCGAGGTGGGTGGCCCCATCATGCAGCATGTTGAGGACCGACATGACGACGCCTCGAGTTGCGGCCAACTCGAAGCCCGCGGCGTCACGGTAGCTCGGCACCGCGAAGTAGTGGCGAAAAAGCTCGTAGGTACCGTCGATCAGGTGCACGCGCATGGCGGATGGGTCCCTAGTGTCGTGTCCCAGAAATGCCTACCCAATAGCTCGGCCCCTTTCGCTCGCTGCCTTCGTTACGCCTCGTCGACAGATTTCCCAATATGCCTGCCTCGCCGCGCCTTGGCAGCGAACGAAATGACCTCGATCTATTAGGCAGGCATTTCCGGGACACGGCACTAGCTATACTAACCGCCAGCGATGAGCAGCAGGAAAGCCTCCGCCGTTGTACTGCTCGTCGCCGCTCTGGGCGCCGGCGCCAGCGCTTGTGGGCGGGCACCCGACAGCGGCCCCGAAACCCAACGTCCGACCCATGGCCTCGATCAAGGGCAGGTGATGATCCGCGTTCATCTCGGAGGCGATGAGATACCGTCGCCAACCCGCATCGAGAACACGACCGACCCAGATATCTGTGGCGTCAGCCATTCGCTCGAAGATCTTTCCGTCGACAGAGAGACACGGGGGATTCGCGACGTCTTTGTATCCCTCGACCCCGGCCCCCTCGCCGCCGAGGCGTCGATGGAGACCGTCAACGAGATCTCCCTAGAGCTCGCCAATCAAGGCTGCCGCTTCGAGCCCCACGCCGCGGCCGTGACTGTAGGCACGATTCTCGAGACCACCAATCGCGACTCGGTTCTCCACACTGTTCACATCTACGGTCCGAGGGAGATCAATCTCGCCCTGCCCCTGGAGGGCTCGAGCGCCGAGTACCGCCTGACCGAGCCCGGCCTCTACGTCATCAAATGCGATGTGCACGGCTGGATGCAGGCCTTCGTCCGAGTCGACGAGCACCCCTACCACGGGGTCACCGATGGGGCCGGAGCCCTCCTGATCACCGGGATCCCAGCGGGCGACTACCCTCTCGAGGCCTGGCACGAGCGACTCGGTGGCCAAGAGATGCGAGTCCAGGTCAGGTCTGGAGAGACAACCGAGATCGAAATCGAGTACGGTTCTCTCTGACAAACCACCATTCCGGGAGCGAACCATGTACCGAGTACGAAAAAATCTCCTCAGCGTCGGCCTAGTGCTCATCAGCCCCGTGCTGGCGGGCCAGGAGTCGAGCTTGCGAAACCAGCCTGGCGCCGACTCGATGAGTCTCTACACGCCGGAGCAGCACGACCTCTACGACGGCCATTTCGTGATCTCGGCCGGGAAGATGCACCAGATCGGCAGGTTGTCCGACCCTCCGGGGTGGAACCACATGGGCAACGATGCCTCCAATGTGCGTGCGATTGGAGGCAGTGCAGAGATCGATGTCGACGAGAAAGCGAATACAGGTACCTTCATCGCACGCCTACGCGTGCCCGAGGGACAGATGGTCATCGAGCTCGAGCGTTTTATCGAGTCCAACCCCTGTCAAGACGGCGGAGTGGCCGCCTTTATCTACGAGCACGGCGATGCCGGCTGCGGCGACACCAACTGGCCCAAGACCCTGATCTACGTTGCCGGGTGGGGGTTGGGCAGCGCCACCTTGAACGGTGAGAAGCTCTACGAGGACTATCAGATCCACTTCATGGTCACGCAGGGCATGCGCGACCGCAAGACCCTGAAGACCAGTTACCCGATGCTCGACAAGAAGTCTCGCGCCGGGGCGGTCAATCCCGCCACTCAGCAGCTCGATTTCTTCATTCGAAGCCCGGAGACCGACGAGCGAAACAACCCCACCCGTAAGGTCTTCGACCACTTCTTCGCCATGGAAGTGACGTGGAAGTAGCAGATAGCGGCCGCTGCGGGCCGCTGCGTAGCTTTCCGTCCTAGCGAAAGAAGTTGGAGCGGTTCTCCCGTACTTCTCGCATATATAGGTGTGAAGGAGACCAGGCGTGAAGCCGGGTCTCGAAGATAGTGCCCCGCCCTGTTGGCAAGGTACCACCCGACAGCAGGTAGGGTCATCCGGCATCGAGCCGATCAGCTACCCGCAGTTCCCTATCTCAGTCCCGAAACCGACGCCCCTCCGACGCCAGCTGGCGCAGGAGTGGCGCCGCCTCCCAACCTTCTCCGAAACGCTCGCGGAACTCGTCATAGCCGGCCACCACGCGCTCCAAGCCAACATCGTCGGCCCAGAACATCGGGCCGCCCCGATAGACCGGCCAACCGTAACCGTTGACCCAGATGACGTCGATGTCACTAGCGCGCGAAGCGATCCCCTCCTCCAGGATCTTGGCCCCTTCGTTGACCATCGGGTAGAGACAGCGCGCGAGTATCTCGGCATCGTCGATCTCTCTTTGCTCCACCCCCTGCTTGTCGGCGAACTCGCGAATGAGGCCCTCGACCTCGGGATCCGGAGCTCCGGCGCGCGTCTCGGGGTTGTAGACGTAGTAACCCTTCCCCGACTTCTGGCCGAATCGGCCCCACTCGCAGAGCACCTCGCGCAGAGTGCTGCTCGAAGAGGTCTCCTTCTTCCAGCCGATGTCGAGGCCAGCCAGATCGCTAGCGGCAAAGGGCCCCATCGGCATGCCGAAATCGTAGAGAACCTGGTCGATCCGCCACGGCATCGCTCCGTTGAGCACGAGCCGGTCCGCCTGGGCGCGGCGTTGGGCCATCATCCGGTTGCCCACGAAACCGTGGCAGACACCGACGGTCACGGGAATCTTGCCGATGCGCCGCCCCACTTCGAGAGCGGTCGCCAAGACATCATTCGCTGTTTTCTCTCCGCGCACGACCTCGACCAATTTCATTACGTTGGCGGGGCTGAAGAAGTGCATGCCCAAAACACTCTCCGGCCGCGAAGTCGCCCCAGCGATCTCGTTGATATCGAGATAAGAGGTGTTGCTCGCGAGAATAGCGCCGTCTTTACAGATGGCGTCGAGACTGCCGAAGACCTCCCTTTTCAGATCCATGTGCTCGAATACCGCTTCTACCACGAGATCGCACTCCGCGATTTGCTCCCGTTCGGTACTTCCACGAAGCAGCCCCATTCGTCTTTCGACCTCGTCATCGGTGAATCGCCCACGCTTGGCACTGCGCTCGTAATTGCCGCGAACGACGCCCAAACCCCGATCGAGGGCATCGCGACTCACCTCGACAATCGTCACCGGAATGCCAGCGTTGGCGAAGTTCATGGCGATGCCGCCGCCCATGGTGCCGGCGCCGAGAACGCCAACACTCTCGATGGTTCGGGTCGGAGTCGATGGGGGCACGTCAGGGATCTTGCGGGCCTGGCGCTCGGCGAAGAAGTAGTAGCGCTGAGCGGGCGCCTGCCCACCGTCGTGGAGCTCGACCGAGAGCTCCTGCTCGCGCTGGAGACCCTCGTCGAAAGGAAGCTCCACCGCTGCCTCGATCGCGCGAATGCAATTCTCTGGAGCGTTGAAGCCGCGAGTCTTTCGCGCCACACTACGTCGGAACTCGCTGAAGATCTCCGGCTTGCCTCGAGCCGGGGCCACCTTGGAGTCGTCGTCACGCACGCGCCGCAATGGCAGACTCTCCTCCAGTGCGCGCTTGGCAAAGGCGATAGCGCCATCGAGCAGTCGCGACCGCTCACAGCTACATTCTGGTCTTCACCGAGTGCGCGCTTGGCAAAGGCGATAGCGCCATCGAGCAGATCGCCGCTCACGATCTCGTCCACCAGCCCGACCTCCGCGGCCTCGGCGGCCGAGATCGGCTCACCGAGGACGATCATCTCCAGGGCTTTCTGGACTCCAACCACCCTCGAGAGTCTCTGCGTGCCGCCGCCACCAGGAAGAATTCCCAGCTTGACCTCCGGAAGGCCGACCCGAGCCTCGGGTACAGCGACCCGGAAATGACATGCCAGGGCCGTCTCCAGCCCTCCACCCAGAGCGGTTCCGTGGATTGCGGCAACCAGCGGCTTCTGGCTCGACTCCATGACTCGACGAACATCATTCGTATTGGGTGGCTGACGCGGCTTCCCGAACTCGCGAATATCGGCGCCGGCGATAAAAGTTCGGCCACGGCAGATGATGACCAGAGCACGAATCTGCTCGTCGTCGAGCGCCATCCGAACGCCATCTTGAAGCCCTTGGCGCACGCCCTGGCTCAGTGCGTTCACCGGTGGGTTGTCGATCCACAGGAGACCGATCTCACCGCGATGTTCCAGGTCCACCATTTCTGTGATCTTGGTCGTCATATCCCCTCCGAGAAGACTATTGGTTGCAGGTACTGCGCGGCTTCCGGGACGAGCCGGCTGTAGCAGAGCACTTGATACCATGCCTTCAGCCGCTGGGCGAATTCGAGCCATCTACCGCAATCCCGGGAGAGAACATGAGCGAGCCAAAGGCACCCGAAGCCGCACTTCGGGTTGCCCATCTGATCGTCTACTCCGACTACCTCTGACCCTGGTGCCTGGTCGCAGCGGTCCGGCTGCGAGAGTTGAAAGAGGAGCTCGGAGAGAGCCTCCGGGTGACTTGGAAGAGCTTTCTTCTCCGCCCAAGGCCCGCCACGCATCCGCGCACGCTGGAGAAATTCAAGCGCTACACCGAGTCCTGGCGAGCTCCGGCGGCCGAAGAACCTGCGGCCGGGTTCAAGATCTGGTTTACCGAGGAAGGTCCTCCCTCCCACAGCCTGCCGCCCCACCAGGTCGCCAAGGCGGCGGCGCGCATCGGACAGGAGGCCTTCACTTCGATCCACGATCTTCTTCTCGACGCCTACTTTCGCCGCAGCCGAGATATCAGTAGCGAAGCGACTCTGCGCGAGCTCTGGCAGGAAGCGAATCTTCCGGCGGATAGCTTCTCCGATTGGCAGGACCCGGAGATCCTGCGCTCCATCGAGGAAGAGTTTCGGGAAGCCCTCGAGAACGGGGCGGGCGGAGCGCCGGCGGTGCGAATGGACGGCAACTACAGCGTCGTCATGGGCGCCCAGCCCACCGAAGTCTATCGACGCTGGATCAAGCGCATCCTACGGAAGTGATCAATATCACTTCCTCCGGATGCGAACATGGCGCCGAGGACGGCGCATTCTACGGAAGTGATCAATATCACTTCCTCCGGATGCGAACATGGCGCCGAGGACGGCGCATCCTACGGAAGTGATCAATATCACTTCCTCCGGATGCGAACATGGCGCCGAGGACGGCGCATTCTACGGAAGTGATCAATATCACTTCCTCCGGATGCGGAACATGGCGCCGAGGACGGCGCATCCTACCGAAGTGATCAGTATCACTCCCTCCGGATGCGGAACATGGCGCCGAGGACGGCGCATTCGGATCTCCTAACCGGCGGAGCGGGCAGCCTCGAGAGCGGGCTTGGCGTCACGTAGGGCCTGGACGTGCTCGGGGCCGGTGCCGCAGCAGCCGCCGAGCAGGCGAACCCCTGACGCCACCCATGTCAAAGCTTCGGCAACCAGATCCTGCGGCGAGACAACGTCGACGAAGCTCCAGTTGGGCTTCGTGAAGTAGCCCGACTCCGGGTAGACACCGATCGGGGCCCTCCAACGCTCGCGGACCAACTTCAGGGCGTCGTCGACCGACTCGATCTCACAGTGCATGAGATTGACCACCGTCGGCGCCATCGGAATCAAGGTGTCGAGCACGACGGCGAAGTCGAGCTGGGGATGATCGAAAGCGACGAGGCCTCCGTGCTCGGGATGGCGTCTGCAGCTCAGGCCCAGCCAGACCGGAAGGCCGGTCTCCAAGGCAGCCCTCATCGCCAACGGGGCGTGTACCGGCTCTTCCATCATCTCCAAGGCGATCAGATCGACTCCGGCATCCGCAAGAATCCCCGCCAGCTCCCGATAGACCTCGAGCTCGTCCTCGGGGTTGGGGAAGGCGCTGCGATCAAAGTGTGCCGGCATTGCCGAGATCGACCCAGCGATCGCGACCGACTTCTTGGCCGTGCTCTCGCGTGCCTCGATCGCCACTTCGACCGCGCGTTGATTGATCGCCCTCACCTCGTCGCCCAGTCCGGCGCCTTCGAGCATCTGTCGGGTCGTACCGAAAGTGTTGGTGACAATCACCTCGGCGCCGGCGCGTATGTAGTCCTCATGGACCTCTCGTACCACCCTGGCGTGAGTGTGCATTCCCGCTCCGCTCCAAGTCGCCTCGTCCATCGGTACGCCTCGGCGCTGAAGCTCGGTCCCCGTACCTCCGTCGAGAAGAACGATGTGGTCGGCTTCGAGACGTTTCAACCAATCCCTGGACATGAGCGGTTCACCTGTCGAGTCGGCGCCTAGCACCGTATCAAGGGTATAGTTTCGCCGCTCATGACCGGAATCGAGCTCGAAGATCGCCAGATCGGATGCGCACGGATTCTCTTTGGTGAGAACAACGGTAAGTACCCTGACGCGAATTGCGTGCTGGTCGAGGGAGCCACGGAACGCGTGCTTCTGGACACCACGCCAGGACTCGTTCAACGTGGCCACGAAGCCGTAGATCCCATCGACCGCATTCTTCTCACTCACTGCCACGAAGACCATCTGGCCGGGAATTTCCTCTTTCCGGAAGCTCAGGTCCATCTTCACGAGGCCGACCATCCCGGCATCGTCTCGCTCGAAGCGATGCTCGATATCTATGGGATGGAAGGGCCCCGCCGAAGCCGCTTCGCCAAGGTCTTGACCGAGACATTTCACTTCGTCCCCTGCCCCGAAGCCAAGTGCTTTCGGGAAGGAGACGTCTTCGATCTCGGCGGCGGTGTCACCATCGAGGTGGTGCACACGCCCGGTCACACTCCTGGCCATTGCGCGCTCTGGATTCGGCCGGCGGACATCCTCTTCCTTGGCGATATCGATCTATCCAGCTTCGGCCCCTTCTATGGAGACGTGTGGTCGAGTCTGGAAGACTTCACGGTCAGCCTCGACAAAGTCGCTGCTCTCGAGGCGCGCTATTACCTGAGCTCTCATCACGTCGGCCTGCTCGATGGTCGAGACTCGTTTCTCGAGCGGCTCGGCCGCTACAAGGCCAAACTTCTGGATCGCGAAAGTCGGATGGTCGAGTTCCTCGCCGAGCCCAGAAGCCTGGACGAGATCGCCGCTCATCGCTTCGTCTACCGACCCGGGGACAAGATCGACAATGCCGAGCTAGTCGAGAGGACGATGATGGGCCAGCACATCGAGAAGCTGCACCGCATCGGCAAAGTCGAAGAAGTCGAGCCCGGGCGTTACCGCAGCGTAAACTGAGACCTCGGCCGGCGGGCAAGGAGGAAGAGGATGTATCTCGATCGTGATGGCGTTCATATCTGGTACGAGGTCGAGGGCGACGGCGAGCTGATTCTGCTCAGCCACGGCTACTCTTCTACGGGGCTGATGTGGGAGCGCCAGACAGCCGCCTTCTCCGACCGCTACCGGGTGGCGTCGTGGGACATGAGAGGCCACGGCCGCAGCGATTATCCGAAAAACGTCGAAGCCTACTCGGAGGAGGCCACGGTCGCGGATATGGCCGCAATCCTCGACCAATGCGAGGTCGAGATCGCGTGGATCGGCGGCCTCTCCCTGGGCGGCTACATGTCGCTCGCCTTCCACCACAGACATCCAGAGCGAGTGCGAGGCCTCCTTCTCTTCGATACCGGGCCTGGCTACAAGAGCGACGAGGCACGTGACGGCTGGAACCGGAACACGAATGCGCAGGCGGACGCCCTCGAGACCGAGGGTCTAGCCGCTCTTCGCTCCAGCCGCGAAGTGCGGGCCCGAAACCACCGAGGGGCACGGGGCCTGGCGAACGCGGCCCGAGGCATGCTGGCCCAAAGGGACGATCGAATCATCCAGTCTCTTCCCTCCATCCGAGTACCGGCTTTGGTCCTGGTGGGGTCTCGAGACAAGCCCTTTCTCGGCGCAACCGACTACATGGTCAAGAAGATCCCCAACGCGACCAAGGCCACCATCGAAGACGCCGGGCACGCCTCCAATATCGACCAGCCCCAAGCGTTCAACGATGCAATGAGCTCTTTCCTCTCGAGTGTGAAGTGAGAATGCGGTGCAGCTGGCACAAGCCAACATCGCCCGCATGCTCTACCCCCGCGACGCAGTGCGCACGCACTTCCCTTCAAGAGCCGACAGAGCTGGTTCGAGCCCTCGCAGCGACCGATGAACGTGCTCTGGTGGGTCGCTGTCGGCCATCAACCGGACGCCGAAGAGGCTGAAGAGCGCTTTCGGATTCTGTGGAAGGCAGGACCCAGCGCCGAAGGCTTTACCTTCAGATCAGCCGCTCAGTACGCTAGGTCGCTAAGCGGCTGAGGCCCCCGCCGTCCTCGATGGCGTGGTGGTAGGCCATCCACAGAAAGAACTGGATCCCCACGATCACGCTGGCGAGAAACAGGTGCAGCGGTTGTAGCAGCGCCGGGAAGCCCGCGTAGTAGAGAACCGCCCCGCTCACGACCTCCAGGGTCGTGGTCACTACCAGAAGCACGGCCCATTTACGTAGAGGGCTCGGCGGGGACGCATCTCGCAGAAAACGACGCGCCAGCAGTCCGTTCGCCACCAAGACGACCAGAGAGAACGAGCGGTGGAACAAGACGACGAACCCAAGCTCAGCTGCCCAGGTGCCTCTGGCACTCTCGGCCGACACCATGAGGACGTCGATCTCCTCGCGCACCTGAGTACCCAGAACCACCTGTATCAACGACAGCCCGACCACGATCGCCAACAGAGAGACCGTGCCTCTTTCCCGCTGCAGGCTCGCCGCCGCCAATTCTTCTCGCCGCGAGCGGCCCATCGCCAACAGTAGAGTCGCCACCACCAGCAAGGCGACGATCAGGTGCAGAGTAACCACCCATGGAGTCAGATTACTCTTGACCACCACCGCCCCCAGCCAGCCCTCGAAAGCAACAAGGACGAAGGCCGCCGCAGACCACCAGACGACAACTCGATCGAGCTTCCAGTAGCTCCACCAGCTCGCCACTAGGGTCGCGAAGATGAGGAGACCGATGAGAACTCCGAGGAGTCGATTGAGATACTCGGTCCACGTCTTGGTGACATTGAAGCGAGTCTCTCCATAGCCGTGTTCGGCGTAGATCTCTTGATAGTCGGCGGGCAGCTGAGACTCGCTCGTGGGCGGCACCCAGCGACCGAAACAGGTCGGCCAGTCAGGGCAGCCCATGCCCGCCCCGCTCGCACGCACCAGACCTCCCACCAGGATCAGAAGGTATACCGCCGCAACGGTAACAATCGCCAGCCTACGGAAGCCGCGATCACTTCTCATTCGCGGAGCTCAGGCTGTGGTCCTTGAACTGTTCGCGTAGCGCCGTTTTGAGGATCTTGCCGGTAGCGGTATGAGGAATCTCGTCGACAAAGACCACCTCGTCGGGCATCCACCACTTGGCGATCTTCCCCTTCATATAGCCGAGGATGTCGTCGCCACTCACACTCGACCCCTCGACAAGAACGATGATGAGAAGAGGGCGCTCATCCCACTTCGGATGGACCACCCCGATCACCGCCGCCTCCGCCACCTCCGGATGCCCTACCGCCACGTTCTCGAGCTCGATCGACGAGATCCACTCGCCGCCCGACTTGATGACATCCTTGGATCGGTCGGTGATCTGCATGAAGCCCATCTCGTCGATGGTGGCGACGTCGCCGGTATCGAAGAAGCCCTCCTGGTCCAGAATCTCGCCCCCGTCGCCCTTCAGATAGGAACCCGAGATCGCAGGCCCGCGGACCACCAGATGGCCGAAAGCCTCGCCGTCGCGAGGCAGCTCACGGCCATCGTCGTCGAGGATCTTCATCTCGACCGTATAGGGAGGCCGGCCCTGCTTGAGCTTGTAGCCCAGCTGCTCCTCGGCGGGTAGATCGGCCATCCCCGCCTTGAAGGAGGCCAGCGTTCCCAGCGGACTCATCTCCGTCATTCCCCATGCGTGCAAGACCCGCACTCCGTAGTCGCGCTCGAACTTCTCGATCATCGAGCGGGGACACGCCGACCCACCGATAGCCACCCGGTCGAGGCTGTGCAGGGTCTTGCCCTCACTCTCCAGAAACTGGAGGAGCATCAGCCACACTGTCGGCACGGCGGCGGTAAAGCTGACCTCTTCGCTCTCCAGGAGCTCGTGAATCGAGGCCCCGTCCATCTGCGACCCCGGCATGACCAGCTTGGCGCCGCACATCGGCGCCGCAAAAGCGATCGCCCACGCGTTGGCGTGGAACATCGGGACTACCGGCATCACCGAGTCTGTCGATTTCATATCGAAGCCGTCACCGGTGTTGACAGCGAGAGCGTGGATCACGTTCGAGCGATGAGAGTAGAGAACTCCCTTCGGGTTTCCGGTCGTCCCCGAGGTGTAGCAAAGACCACAGGCATCGTTCTCATCCACGGCTACCCAGTCGAAGTCTTCACTCTCCTCTGCGAGCAGATCCTCGTAACAGTGAACGTTTCGCAGGGTCGTCTCCGGCATGTGCTCGCGATCGGTCATCAGTACGTAGCCCTCGATTGCCGGGCACTCGTCCTGGATTCCCTCTACGATCGAGACGAAGCTGGTGTCGAGAAGTAGGAATTTGTCTTCCGCATGATTGGCGATGTAGACCATCTGCTCCTTGAAGAGACGCGGGTTCAAGGTGTGGCACACCGCGCCACTGCCCATGATCGCGTACCAGACCTCCATGTGGCGATGGGTGTTCCACGCCATTGTCGCCACCACATCCCCGCGGCCGACACCCAGACGGGCAAGAGCGTTGGCGCAGCGCTTGGAGCGCCTGTAGAGATCGGCGTAGGTGCAACGGTGAATCGGACCCTCGACGGTACGAGTCACCACTTCGCGCTCGCCATGCCACTCATTCGCGTGGTCGAGAATCGTGCTCACCAGCAGCGGCCAGTCCTGCATCAAGCCTTTCATCGCCGATCCCTCCTTCAAAGCCCGAAGCTCAGGCTGAGCACGATCGAGTTCGCGCCCGGGTTGAATTCATAGAGAACGGCGTTGGACAGATGGTAGAAGTCCAAGCCGACGAGGATCCTCTCCTTGATTCGATAGGCCAGCTCGAGGCCGGAGCGAAACTCCACCGACCCGCCGAGATCTTGTCCGGCTCCCTCGTCGTACCAGCCCGCGGCCAGATGCGGTGTCAGGCGCCAGCGCTGACCCAGAGGCACTTGCAACCGGAACCCACTGTGCAAATAGTAGACCTCCTCGCTCGCCGTGCCCAGAACGCCAAAGGCAGGGATGAGCTCTCCCCATGAAGGGTGCCACAGCTCGATCGTGTCGAGGCGAACCTCGAATCCGACAACCACCGGCCCATCGACGTAAGAATGCTCGGTGTTGTAGCGACCCGCATGCACCGAAAACTCGGCCGCCTGGCCCATCTCCGCCCCTGAGACCAACGCCGCGAACGCAATAATGGTGCTCGCCACCACACTCTTGAGCCCCCCTCGCCTCTTACCCACCCTCGGCTCTCCAGATGACATGTTTCCGACCAAGGCCCGCAGCGGCGGGATTATGACAGAGCCACGGGCGATGACTCGCGAGCTTCCTACTCGAGCCTGGCGAGCCCCCAGCTCGACGCTCAACGAGGTTCCAAACGAATGCGCAGAGCAGCCGCCTGCTCGACTCGGAAGCGGGAATAGAGCAGCGGAAAGGCCTCGTCCCGAGCCCACATCGGGAAGAGATCACGGTAATGCGGACTCTCGGGACGGCCGGACTGGCCAGGACTGTTCATTGCCACGGACTCGTCCCACGCGCCCACGTCGACGACCATGCGGAAGCTGGCACCGCCGGTCTGGCGAAAATCGGTCCCACGATACCGGGTCGCGCCAACCGTCTCACCGCTTCCGCCGCGGGGAAGAGGACCCACATCGGCCTCGGCGCCGAGCTCGGCCCGCAACAGTGAGGACAGCGGATGCTCCAGTCGACTGTGATGGAGGCTCCCCCACTGCCAGCGGCTGCGGTCGGCTCCAAGCAGATCTTCCGTTTCGGCTAGGGCCGCCTCGAGGGAGTCGAGAAGCACCTCGTCGCGAGCATCGGCGCCAAGGAGATCGAGATCGAGGGCGCGCAGAAGCGATCGGGGACCCACTTGGGCGAGGGCCTCGACCAGTTCGCCTCCCCAGCCCCTCTCTTCGGCGAGGCGACCCCACAGCACAGATGGAAGATGGCGACGCAGCCACACCTCGAAGAGAGCAGCGGCGGCACTGTCTGCCTCCAGACGGTGGTCCCAGTTCTGAAGAAGGGCAAGAGCCTCCCGCTGAGCTCCGCTGCCGGCCTCGAGACCGGACAGTCGCCGGATGAGCTCGAACGCCGGGAGCGAGAGGAAGTCGCCCTGCAACTCGAGGGAATCTTCGACCGAGACGAGTCGCGCCTCTTCCAATGTGTCGGCGATGCGCGAGTAGCGGTAGGGCGCAGCCCACTCGAACCCGAGCTGATGGGAGTAGGCGGGCGGCAGGTTCATCTGATTGGCGCTGCCGACCCAGCCGCGTTCGGGGTTGGACTCGACCGGTAGCTGATCCATGTCGTAGTAGCCGGACCACTCGTAACTGCCGTCGCCTGGAACGGGGAGGAGCCCGTCCCAGTTCGGTCGTACCGGAGCAAGGCCACCCGGTTTCCAACCGATATTGCCATCCACATCCGCATACACCTGGTTCTCTCCCGGTAGGCCCCACCTGTTCATCGCCGCCAGGAACTGATCCCAGTTGTCCGCTCGCATATATTGGATGCTTCCGAGGTAAGGCGCCATCCCCGGCTCCAGCCAGGCCGCTCGCAGGGCATAGGCCAGGTGACGCTCTTCGTCCTCCCACAAGACGGGGCCGTGCCGAGTGAAGCGCAAAGCCACCTCTTCGCTACCGCCGTCCTTCACTTCGATCTGTTCCCGCACTTCGGTCATCCGCTCCCAACGTCCGTCGTACCAGTAGTCGGTGGCGTGCTCGGGTCGCGTGCGGTACACGTACAAGTCTTCTTGATCGATGCTGAAGACCGTGAGACCGAAGGCGATGCGCTCATTGTGTCCGATCGACACTCCGGGGAGCGCAGGCTCACCGGCGCCGATGACGTTGATCCCGGGAGCCTGGAGGTGGACGATGTAACGCAGTGAGGGCACCGCGAGCGAGCGATGGGGGTCGTTGGCGAGAATCGGCCGCCCCGTAGTCGTGCGCCCAGGTCCAATCGCCCAGTTGTTGCTCCCCCGGGCGAATGAGCCCCACGCCTCAGAGGCCGCGACCGAGGCCTGCTCCTCCTCACCGAGGACGAAGCCGACAGCTCCAGTAGCAAGGGTGTAGCGCGCGAGGACCTCCGCCGTCACGCTGTCGAGATCGAGTCCCTCAGGCACCTCGAGCTCGTGCTCCGGCTCGTAGACGTCACGAAGAGCGAGGGCCTCGCGACCGTAGCGATTGAGGAACTGCGCTCGACCAACTTCGCTGTTGACGTTGCGCAGCAGGCCGTGGCTGCGGATCTTGACCACCGTCTCGGGGGTCCAGTGAGCTGGCCGGTAGCCGAGGACCTCGAACTCGGGAGCAAGAAGCTCGGGGCGCGAAGAAGTCAGGTCGACATAGGCGTTCACGCCTGTAACGAAGGAGCTGACGATGCGTTTGGTGTCGTCCGCATACGCCAGCCATTCGGCGTGCATATCCCCGCGGTACAGGAATAGACGGGCAGCCCGGTCTTTCTCCAAATACTCAGCCCCGAGGACCTCCGCCAGTGTGCCGTCGCCGCGACGCTTCCACAGGTCGAGCTGCCAGAGGCGATCTCGAGCGGCGTTCCAACCCTGCGCTAGGAAAAGGTCGTCCTGCGAGGTTGCATAGATATGGGCAACACCCCAGCGATCGACGAGAATCTCGACCGACGAACTGAGCCCGGCAACAGAGTAGCTCTCCTCGTCGACCGACCTCGTCGGTACCGACGCCGAACAGGACAGCAAAGCCAGTGCCAAGACCGCGGCGACCAGAGTCGCGACGAATGGCCGATCAGGGCAATACATCCAATGCCCTTAGGCGCTTCACCTCCTCCGGCGAGTAGCCGAGGAGCTCCTCGAGGATCTCGTGGTTGTGCTCGCCGAGAAGCGGTGCGGGGCTGTCCGGGGGCGGCGCGTCACTCATCTTCCAGGGGGCACCGACCAGCTCGAGATCACCCAACTCAGGGTGAGCCACGGTGACGAAAGAGCCCCTCTCGCGAAGCTGTCGATCGGCATACAGGTCCCGAGCGTTCCGCGACGGAGCGACCGCCAAGCCGGCCTCTTCGAACTTGGCGACCATCCAATCGCGGTCGCGGTCGCGCGTCCACTCTTCGATCAGGCGATCCAGCTCGGCCTCGTTCTTCTTGCGCGCGCCGCGGGTCGAGAAGCGGTCATCGACCGCCAGCTCCGCCTGTCCCAGAGCCTTCGCAAGGCGAAAGAACTCGTCGTCGTCGCGAATCTCGAGAGCAATCCAACGGTCCGTACCCCAAGCGGCATAGACACCGTGCGGTGCATACACCGGATGGGCGTTCCCCATCCGCTCGGGGACCTGGCCGGTCATCTCGAAGCCGAGCAGGAGATCCCCGAGGATCGAACAAGCCCCCTCGCTCTGCGAAAAGTCGATGAACTGGCCCTCACCGGTGCGGCGGCGATGGTGAAGCGCAGCGAGCAGAGAGACCGCGAGAGTCATCGCGTTGAGGAGGTCTACGTCACCACCGCTATGGCAGGGATGGCTGTCTGGGTAACCCGTCACATAGGCCCCGCCGCCGAGGCCCTGGTGGACCGAGGCGAAGCCGAGATAGTTTCGCTCGGGGCCGACATGCCCACGCCCGGAGGACGACGCGACGATGATGTCCTCGCGTTGGCGACGAAGGTCGTCATAGCCAAGACCCAGCTTGGCGAGCGCACCCGGGCGCATATTGTCGACCACCAGATCTGAGGTCGCGGCCAACCGACGAGCGATCTCGACACCCTCGTCCTGGGAAAGGTCCACGGCAAGACTCTTCTTGTAGAGATTGACCGAATTGAAGGCCATCCCCTGATTGGGCGGAATGTGCCGAGGAGCGGGCTCTGGCAGAGGCCAGTTGACACTGCGCCGCATCAGGTCCGTTCGTCGATGACCTTCGACCTTGATTACTTCGGCACCGAGACTGGCGAGAAGCATGCCGGCATAGGGCCCTGCCCAAACCCAACAGAGCTCGGCAACACGGATTCCAGCGAGAGGAAGTGAAGGGGCCGACGGTGGAGCGACAGCTGCCTTTTTCGGTCCAGTGCCGGCTACGGACCTCTCGGCCCTCACTTCCTCGTCGTGCTCTCCGAGGAGCGGAGCGGGCCGCCCCGGGCGTGGCGGAGAAGCGGCCATACGGTAGGGGGATCCCGCATAGCGGTGGCGGCCGGCTCGCGGGTGCTCGACCTCGACAAAGAAATCTCTGGCCTCGAATTGCGGGTTCGCCATGACGTCCGCGGCCGACGCGATAGGACCGATTGGGATCCCCTTCTTGGCGGCGCGATGATGCACCTCATCCTTCGCCTGTCCCAGCATCCACTCCTCGATCTTGGCAGCGATCTCCATGAGGTGGTGCGCTCGGTAGGACATCGATCTCCACTCCTCACCGGCACACCAGTCCGGGTTGCCGATAAGGTCGCGAAAAGCGTCGAAGTGGTGATCGTCGAAAGCATTCACGATCACATAGCCGTCTCGGGTCTGGAGCCGACCCATCGCGGGGGGTCGGTCAGGCACTCGGCTCCAGGTGGTGTCCTGATAACGATTCAACGCAACCAGCGGGGCCACCAGCGCGAGCGACACTTCTTGTACCGAGATGTCGATCAGTCGACCTCGAGAGTCGTTCTCGCGCCCGTACAGAGCGCCAAGAGTGGCGAGAGCCGCGACCACGCCGGCAGTGTGCTCGAGCTGCCAGCCTCCTAGCTTCACCGGAGCCCGGTTGACGCTGTCGGAGCGACTGGGAAGTAAGTTCGCGAGCCCGCCCGCGTGACTCACCGTCAACTCGCCACCCGGGACATGAGCCCGAGGACCCGAACGGCCATAGGGAGTAATCGTGGTGCGGACCAACGACGGATTGAGAGCACGAAGAGCCTCGGCTCCTAGCTCAAGGCCCTCGAGCGTCCCCGGCTCGAGGCTGTCTACCAGCACATCCGCCGATTCGAGCAGACCCCGTAGAGTGCCAAGATCCTCCGCGCTCCTAAAGTCGCAGCACACACTCCGCTTGCCCGTGTTGTTATAAAGAAAGAGCGGGCTGACCTCCTCATCTTCTTCGACTCCGAAGGGATCTATCCGGCGCGATGGATCTCCCTCGGCCGACTCCACTTTCACTACCTCAGCGCCGAAGTCGGCGAGAAGCTTGGCGCAGTACGGCGCCGCGACCATGGTCCCTAGCTCGACGAGCGTCACCCCATCCAAAGCCTTTGCCGTCAACGATATTCTCCCTTCTTGGTCCAACCGGAACTCTACCCCACGGCCGCCCGGCCGCCGACTCGCATTGCCAGCCCTCTGCCGATCTCCTACTATAAAACTCGGTGTCCCGACCCCATCTCATCTCGCTCCCCTCCCTTCTTCTCGTGGGCGCTGCGTTGTGGCTATCAAGCCTCTTCGCAGCCCCTCTGGCCACTCACCTCGGTTTTTTCGGCGCTCCCCTCTTGTACGCGATCTTCGACCCCCTCTGTCATCAGATCGCCGAGCGCAGCTTTCACTTCTGGGGCGAGCCCCTCGCGGTCTGCCATCGCTGCGCGGGGCTCTACAGCGGGGTCGTCCTCGGTCTCCTTCTCTGGCCTCGGCTGCACAGATCTCGAGCCCTCTTGCTCGAGCGGGGCCGTTGGATCCTGCTCTTCTTCGCGCCCATGGCGATCGACGTGGCGCTCCCCTGGAATACCGAATGGACCCGCTTCACGACCGGGTGTATCGCTTCTTTTCCGGTCGCACTTCTCTTGCTCGTAGCTGTCGAGCAGCTCAGCATCGACCAACTACGCCTCGCCCCAAGGAGGGAACAATGACCGATGACACCAATGCCAAGCTCAAGCCCGCCCTCATCGGAGGGGTCAGCCTGGGGGTCGCCTCAGCGATTCCCATCGTCAACTGGTTGAACTGCGCCTGCTGTGCCCTGGTCGTTGGCGGAGGCGTTCTCGCCTCTTACATGTATATGAAAGATCAACCTCCATCGGCGCGACCACCCTACGGCGACGGCGCGATCGTCGGTCTTCTGGCAGGCATTATTGGAGCCGTCGTGGGCAGTGTGGTGCAGATTCCTTTCACCATGTTCTCCGCAAGCCTGGGCATGTTCTCGGGTATCGAGTCCGCGCTCGAAGAGGCCGGTGCTCCCGAACAGGTGACCGAGATCCTCTCGGGGCTCGGAGCCGGCGGTTTCGCGCTCGGTGCCATGATCGTCGGCCTCTTCTTCTCGCTCTTCATCTATTCAGCGTTCGCGACCGGCGGTGCTCTCATTGGCGTAGCCGTCTTCCACAAGAAGACCACCGACGGCGCCAGCTAGCGTCGAGTTGTGCGAGTAGGCATCTCCATCACCTCGGCGCATCCGGTCGGGGACCCCCGCGAAGGGGCAAGCAGGATGATCGACCGAGCACGGGCGGCAGAGGAGGCGGGCCTCGACTCGCTCTTCGTCGGCGACCACCACGCCACGCCTCGGCCCTACTACCAGAACAGCCCCATTCTCGGACGCCTCCTCGCCGAGTGGGGAGATCGCCCTTGCGGCGCCCTCTATCTCTTACCTCTCTGGCATCCGCTGCTCGTCGCTGAACAGGTAGCCACTCTTGCGGCCATCGCCCGCGGGCGCTTCATCCTCCAATGCGCGATCGGACCGGCAGATGCACAGTCTGAAGCCATGGGCGTCGACCCGAGGCATCGCCCCTCACGCTTCGAAGAGTCTCTCAGCATCCTCCGCCGGTTGTGGGCCGGCGAAGAAGTGACCTCCACCGGGAGATGGAGCTTTCAGAACGCAAGAGTTTCGCCGCTTCCATCGCACCCGGTGCAGGTGTGGATCGGCGCCAGCGCCGAGCCGGCGATCGACCGTGCCGCCCGCCTCGGTGACGGCTGGTTGGGGGCACCCTCACTGACTCCAGCGATCGCAGAGAGCCAGCTGAGCACCTATCTAGCCTGCTGCGAACGCCACCAACGCGAGCCGGGTACAGCAGCGATCCGCCGCGACATCTACGTCGGCGAGAGTGCCGTAGAAGCTCGTGCGACGGCGAAGCCCATCGTCGATGCCGGATATCGCGGATTCCCCGCCGAAGCTCCAGTGATCGGCTCAGCCGAAGAGGTCGCCGACGCCTTCTCTCGCCTCGGCGCCATGGGCTATACCGACATCATCGTTCGCAACCTGGTCCAGGATCCGCACAAGGCCGTCGCCTCCACGACCAGACTTGGCGCAGTCCGCGATCTCGTCGCAGGGCTGTGATCCTACCGAGTCAAGAAGCAAAGGAGCCCTACCCATGCCCACGCCAGCCAGAGTGGTAGTCCTTCCCGTCGCCGACGGTCCACTCGAGATCCACGACCTCCAACTCCCCGACCCTGGTGCGCGCCAAGTGGTGGCCCGCCTCCATTCGAGCGGGGTCTGTCACAGCCAGCTTCATCAAATGCACTCTCCACGACAGCAGCCCGTCGTGCTCGGGCACGAGGCCACCGGCACCATCACCGCGGTAGGTACAGAGGTCGGCCACGTGGCTGTGGGAGATCGCGTCATCGTGACCTGGGTACCGCGGGATGGGGCTCACGCCGGTCGCGCGCCGGACCCCGTTACTCTGACCCTGGCGGACGGGTCCGAGGCTGTCTCCCAAAACGTGTTCACCTGGGCCGACCACACCCTTGCCGACGAACAGTTCGTGGTCAAGGTGCCGAAGGACACCCGAGACGACGTGACCTGCATCATCGGTTGCGCAGTCATCACCGGAGCGGGTGCGGTCAAGAACACGGCAGCAGTGCAGGAGGGGCAGAGTGTTGCCATCTTCGGCGTCGGCGGCGTCGGCTTGTCGGCGGTTGCCGCGGCCCGCAATGCCGGAGCTGACCCGATCATCGCTGTCGATCTCGACGAAGCCAAGCTCGACTTCGCGATGCGATTCGGCGCTACTCACAAAATCAATGCATCGACAACCAACGCCGTCGCCGCCATCCGTGAGCTGACCTCGCGCGACGACGCCTGGGACATCCGTGGCAAACCCGTATGCGGCGCCGATTTCGCCTTCGACTGCATCGGCCTGAAGGTGACCATGGAACAGATTGTTCCGGCGGCGCGCTCGGGATCCTTCGGTGTCGAGGAGGGCGGTACCGCCGTTCTGGTCGGCGTGCCAGGGACCCGCCCCGAAATCAACGCGCTCGACCTCCTGGTCAACGAAAAGAAGTTCATCGGGTCGATCGGCGGCTCTTGCCACCCCGATCGTGACTTCCCCATCTTCCTCGACTGGTTCGAAAAGGGAGTCCTGGACCTCGATGCCCTGGTAACGGCTCGCTACACCCTCGACCAGATCAACGAAGCCACACATTGCCTTCAAGCCGGCGAGATCTTCGGCCGCGCAATCCTCGAGCTATAAGACCCCACAAGTCGCTCGCCGTCGTGCATGGCCGTTCAGGGTGCCCCAGATCGCCGCAGCGCAGGAGCGAGGCGACGCAGGCGTACTCCTGTACGCCGGAGGAGCCGAGCGACGAGAACGCGGTGATTTGGGGTGCCCTGGGCGGCCGGGCTAGCGGCCCTGGAAGACCGGGCGGCGCTTCTCCATAAAGGCTCTTCGCCCCTCAGCGTAGTCCTCGCTCTCGAAGCAGGCTCGGACCACCTCTTCGCAGCGCTCGCGATCGAAGTCGACGCCCTTTTCTATCTCATCCACGATCGTTTTCACCGAGTGAATGGTGAGAGGAGCGTTCTCCGCGATACGACGGCAGATCTCCCGAACTTCCGCCTCGAGATCCGCGACGGGGAGAACCCGGTTCACCAACCCCATCGTGGCAGCCTCCTGGGCATTGAAGTGACGAGCCGTGAAGAAGATCTCTTTTGCAAACGAAGGACCGACCAGGTCTACCAGCGTGCGCAAACCACGGTGGTCGTAGCCAACGCCCAATCTGGCAGCGGGAATCGCGAAGGTCGAGTCCGCGGACGCCACCCGCAAATCGCAGTTGAGAGCGACGCCGAGACCTCCTCCGAGACAGTAGCCTCGAATCATCGCCACAGTCGGGAGATTCGTCATCTTCAAGCGTCGATTCGCCTCCCCCGCGATGCGTCCGTAGTTGGACCGACTTGCCTGACTCGAGCGCTCCTTCTCGAACTGAGAAATGTCGGCACCGGAGATGAACGCTCGCTCGCCCGCACCCTTTAGAACGACGACGCGGATGCCCTCCTCCTCCTCCAAGACGTCAAAAGCCTTGGGGATGGCGTCCCACATGTCGACAGACAACGCGTTATGACGCTCAGGCTTGTTGAAAGTGACCCAACCAATCGCACCGTCTTTCTCGACCCGCACACGATCGTTGGCAAAACTAGAAGTCACGACACCGGCTCCACATCTTCGAGCCAACACGCAGCGTAAGCGCCGGTGATGACGCCGACGTTGCCGCCGAGATCGAATAGCTAGACCAGCGTTTCCAGAGTTCGCGCACATATCTCGGCCCCTTCTGCCCGCTGCCGGCGTTGCGCCTCATCGACCTATTGCCCAATATGCCTGCGTCGGCGCGCCTCGCCCCGGAAAACGGACCTGCGGTCCGTTCTCCGGCCCATCCCCGCCTGAGAACTACTCGCCTGCTTCGCAGGCTCCTAGCCAGCGAACAGAATGAACTCGAGCTATGCAGCACGAACTTTGGAAACGCTGGTCTAGTTAACAACTTCACTCTCTGCTTCTCCCCTGTCAGAAACGGCACCGGTCTCTCGGCTCCAGCTATTCGCCATTCTATGTCGACGCTGAAAAGGCAAAGCCGACGACCGGACTCATCCTCGATTCTCGAGACTTTCGAGCAGCTCGGGGAGATCCACAGCAACGAAAGTATTGGCCCAGCTCACGACCAGAACGAGAGACACGATAGCAACCCAAACGAGGCGTCCTCGCTTCTCGCTCCGGGAGGGCACGACAACCAAACGAGCAGCGAAGACAGCGACGAAAGGCATCAGCGGGATGTGGTAGCGAGAGTGGCCGATCGTCAGCGCGTGAACTCCCATCAGCAACACAAAGAAGGAAAGGATAAGAGCCAGCTGTACTCTGTCCGGAGGCGGGCGCAGGATACCGCCGGCGACTCCCAGCAAGATGAGAAGCACGTAATACCCCCCGAAGCACACGGCCAGGCCAAGAGCCACGGCTCGGGGGATCGGCCCGATCAGACCCTGAACGGCAGCTGCTGACAGGGATCGATCGATCCGCCAGAAGCGGAGCCCATGTCGAATCGCTCTGCGAATCTTCTGGGTCGCCCGCCCTGGCTCCTGACGGGCACCGACGCCGGAGAACCCGGGGCCGGCAATGCGGTGGAAAACCGGCGCCGAGTAGCGCTTCACAACCCGCGTCGCTGCCGAGTCCACCGGCGAGAGCCGGCCGTTCAGTCGCGAGTTGCGGACGATCCACGGTGATACGACGACCGAGAACGAAACCAGGAATGCGGCCGCAACCGCGAAGCGGCGGCGAGGAGACATCTTCGAGAGAGCGAGAACAAGAAGGATGAACAGCGGCGGATAGACTTGAAGCACGCTCCTCGTGAGCGTGGCCAGACCCAGCACCCCAGCACCGGCGATGAGGAGAGGCCATCTCTCTTCAACAAAGAAACGCTGAAGAGCCAGGCAGCCGAGGCACAGCAAGAATGTGAATGGGACCTCGGTCAGAATCAGATTCTCGTGCCCCCACAAGGAGGGGTAAAAACCGATGAGTGCCGCCGCCCACCACCCCGTGCGGGCGTCGTAGAGACTAAGGCCGATGAGATAGACAATGCCGGCGATGCCGACTCCCATGAAGGCCTGCAACAGTCTCACGGCCTGATAATTCTGGTTACCGAAGAGGCGGTAGACCCCGGTGACGAGGACTGGATAGAGAGGCGGCCGAATCGTCGTGGGTTTCCCGGGCTCGCGGGCGAACTCGCCGCTCTGCGCAATCGTCACCGCGATGGTGTCGTACTCCCTCTCGTCGTAAGTGAAGGGCTCGACCCGGGCAAACCATAGCCAGGGGCCGAGGCGAGCGAGTAACATTGCCAGCACGAGCCAGCGCAGTCTGAAAGGCGGCGAGGAACGAAGAGAGCTCTGCACTTGTTATAGCCGGCGCACCGGATGCTAGCAGAGGCGTTCCGGAGTCTTCGCAGCGATCCCTCGATCCTGTACATTCCCCCTACCGCCACCCCGCTCCCTCCCTAGACCCCGATGACGGAAGCTCCCCCACTCCCTGAAATCGACGTGGTGATCCCAGCCCTCAACGCGGCAGGGCACCTCCCTCAGGTCCTCCAAAGCCTCCGCGACGACCGCGGATACAAACGGATCCTCGTCGTCGACGCCGGCTCCGAGGACCAGACCGCCAACCTCGCGCGCGAGCTTGGAGCCGAGGTCCTCGAGCTGACTGATCGAGCCGGCCCGGCCCTTGCCCGAAACCACGGGGCGGCGCTCGCAACCGCCGAGCTGATTCTATTTCTGGATGCCGACTGCGTTCCAGGCTCGTCGGTGTGCGCCGACGTGAAGTGCGCCTTTGCCGAAGCCCCCGATCTCATCGCACTCTGCGGTTCCTATGACGCCGATCCACCTGCTCCGGGGTTCTTCTCTCAGTACATGAACCTCCGCCATCACTTCACTCATCAGCACGCATCGGTTGACCCGACCTTCTGGGCCGGCTGCGGCGCCGTTCGCCGAAAGGCTTTCGAAAGTGTCGGAGGGTTCGACGCAGAGCGTTACCCCCTACCGCAGATCGAAGATATCGAGCTCGGGCTGCGACTCCGGGCCCTCGGTACCCTGCGGCTCGACCCTCAGCTTCAAGTCAAACATCTCAAGTCTTGGAGCCTCGGCTCGGTCATCGAGACCGACATCTTCCATCGAGCTCTTCCCTGGTCTCGTCTGATCCTCGAGCGTGGTGAAATCCCTACGGATCTCAACCTCCGGGTCTCACAGCGGAGTGCGGCCGTCCTCGCCGGGCCAGCCCTACTCTCGTTGCCTTGCGGAGCCGTCGCCGCGGCCCTTGGAGCCCCGATCGTACTTCTCTCATGCCTTTCCCTGGTACTGACATCGATGCTCCTGAACTGGCCGATGCTCTCTCTCTTCCGACGCAAGCGAGGCTGGCCGTTCGCCGTCGGCGGATGGTTCTTCCACCAGGTGCACCTTCTCTACAGCGGGGTCGCCTTCCTCTTCTGTTGGCTATTCGACGAGACCGGCAGGCGCAGTGCGCAGCCGAAGAGCAGATCCCGTGACTAAGCCCCACGTCATCATCCTCGGAGGTGGCCCCGCCGGGTGCGGCGCCGCCTACAGCCTCCGACGAAGCGGAAAGGCGCGCGTAACGGTGATCGAGCAAGGGCCGGAAGTCGGCGGCAACGCGGGCAGTTTCCGCCTCGCCGACCAATGGGTCGACTTCGGCAGCCATCGCCTTCACCACGCCTGTTCGCAGACTGTACTGACCGACATCCGAGGCTTTCTCGGTAGCGATTTGCGGAGGCGTGATCGCCACGGCCGCATCCGCCTGCGGCGACGGTGGATCCATTTTCCGTTGAAGGCCGGCGACCTCCTTCTGCGCCTCGACCGAAAGTTCGCCCTTGGCGTTGCCTGGGATATGACTACACGCCTTGTGCCTCGGTCGCCCAGCGCAGAGAGCGCCACCTTCGCCTCGGTCTTGCGCGCTCAACTGGGCTCGACCATCTGCGAGGACTTCTACTTCCCGTACGCACGAAAGATCTGGGGACTCGAGCCTGAGAACATCTCCGCCGAACAGGCACGCAAAAGAGTTTCCGCCGGAACCTTCGTCAAGCTGTTGAAGCGGATCATCCGCCCGCCCGGAAATGGCACCTTCTTTTACCCTCGCCAGGGCTACGGCCAAATCACTCGAGCCTACGCGGCTGCCGCCGCAGATCTCGGCGCGGAGATCCGGCTCGGCACGCGGGTCGAGAGACTGCATCAGCCGGCCGACAGTGCCGCACCTTGGTCGATCCAGATGCTGGACAGCAACGGCAACCGTGGCGCGCTCGAAGCCGACTACATCTTCTCAACGATCCCACTGACCCGACTCGCCGACCTGGCGCAGCCTTCTCCCCCTGCAAACGCCATGGCGGGAGCAAAGGCCCTCGATTACCGAGCGATGCTTCTGATCTATCTGCGGATCCCAGTCGATCGCTTTACCGAGACCGACGCTCACTACTTTCCCGAGTCCGACGTCAGTATCACCAGGCTCTCCGAGCCAAAAAACTACTTTGGTGTGGACGAGCCAACCGGTAGCACGGTCCTCTGTGCGGAGCTACCCTGCTCCACCGAGGACCCGGCTTGGCGAATGACCGACGAGGAGCTAGGAGAACGGGTCAGCGAGGAGCTCACCCGAGTGGCCCTTCCGCTTCCGGCACCGCCTTCGGAGATCCATACACGCCGCCTACCCCATGCCTACCCCGTCTACCGACTCGGCTTCGAGGAGCCTTTCGAGAAACTCGACTCGTGGGCCTCGTCACTTCCTCGCTTCCTCAGTTTCGGGCGCCAAGGCCTGTTCGTTCACGACAATACTCACCACGCTCTGACCATGGCCTACGCGGTGACTGAGTGTCTCGGGCCTGGAGGTATCGACCGAGAGCTCTGGAATTCCTACCGCCAAGAATTCGAGCAGCATGTAGTCGAGGATTAGGCCTTTGACCACCGAGCAACTAAGCCGGACGCCGAGGCGACGCGTCGTACTTCGAGTCGCGGCAAGCATCGCGCTATTGGTGGCTCTCATCGCCGTGGTCCCGCGCGCAGAGCTCGTAGACGCGTTGCAGCGCGTGCCTTATTGGGGATGGGCACTCCTTTTGTGCACCTACCTCTCCGTCCACCTCCTTGGACTCGCCAAGTGGCGCACACTCCTAGTCGCGGCGCGCACCCCTGTACCCTGGACCGCCGCCGCCCAGTACTACTACTACGGCCTCTTCGGCAATATCTTTCTTCCATCCGTGGTCGGAGGAGACGCGGTCCGTTTCGGCCTAGCGGTTCGTGGCGGCGCCAGAGCTGGCGGCATTCTCGTCGGCGGAGCCGTCGATCGCTTCTTCACTATCGTAGCCCTGACCGCCCTTGCCGCTTTAGGAGCATGGAGGCTGCCCGCGGGCGCCGACCTGAAGCAGGAGCCGATCCTGCGAGCCACCGCTCTGCTACTCAACCTGGCACTCTTTGCCGGGCTCGCAGCACTTTGGCTCTTCCCCGCCCGCGCTATGCCACGTCGACTGAGAAGAACGCTGATCGACATGCGCAGGTCACTTGCTGCCCTCTCACGACGCCCGGCCACGATCCTCTTCGCACTCACTATCGCGCTCACTATGCAAGGATGCCTGGTCGGCCTTTGTGCCTTGCTTTCCACCGCCCTCGGTTTCTCAATCCCCTTTTCGGTTTGGCTCTTCGTGTGGCCGCTCGCGAAGATCGCAGCAGCAGTGCCCATCACCCAGGGCGGCATCGGCGTTCGAGAAGCAACTCAGGTCGGCCTGTTCGCCGCGCTCGGCCTCCCCACCGTGGCTGCCCTCGCTGTCGGACTGGTTTTTCAAGCCACCGTCATCGGCGGCGGATTGGTCGCCGGAGGTTTGGCCCTGGCCCTGAGCCGGTGGGCGCCCTCGAGGCCGAGCGAAAACTGAGTACCGGGTCACATGCCCAGCCGCCCTCACTCAGCCAGCAGGGTGACACTCGAAGCTTGAGGCCCCTCTGCCCCCTGTTCTTCGGCATAACGCACTCGAGAGCCGAGCTTGACGTCGGCAAAATCACCGAGCACGCTGTTGCGGTGGAAGTAGACCACTCTTCCGTCCCGGGTCTGGAGAAAGCCGTAGCCACGATCGCTGAACAGCTTGTTGACCGTAGCCTCCGGGGCTTCGTCGTGGACCTTGGTCTCTCCACGCTGACGCTCGACGAAGTCGTGGATCTGCCGCTTCGCCGCATCGAAGGCGTCGCGGATCGCGATCATCAGCTCTTCCGCCGACTGATGTGAGACGACAATCTCCTTGCCGGGGACCCGAAGGTCGATGCGAACATCGAAAGGGCCACCGTTGCGGTGGTGTTCGCCGGGTCCCTCGAGGGTGACGTGACAGCGAATCAATCGCGGGTGAAAGCGTTCCAAAGCATCGGTGCGCTCCCGAAGTGTCTGCTCCAGGGAGTCGTTCAGATCAACGTGCCGAGCGGTGATCTCGAGAGGTACCTGCAAAAGAAACCTCCTTCTGTCTGTCTCCGAGGCTGCCGACCTCCGACGTCCTCGAAGTAGGAAACGTTTAGGTCTCCGAGCCACGTACGGACCTCGGAGACGCCACCTAGTCAAAAACAATAGTAGCCCGTCGCAGCGATCAGCTCAAACCAGCGCAAGACTCCGGGCCGGCGCCTTGGACCGCTTCTCAGCGCGCTCGGCCCTCGCCCGCAGAAAGCTCGAGTGCGCCATGCGGGTCGGTGGCCGGGCGAAGCGCCGCTGACAAGATCGCCCAATCGGTATACTGCCGCCGGCCACGATATGTCTGTCTTCCCAGGCTCTTGTCTCTGCACTCGGGTGCAGTTCGAAATCACTTCTCCCACAAACTGGTGCGCGCATTGTCACTGCTCGATGTGCCAGAGAGCCCATGGCGCTGCCTTCGTCACCTGGGTGGGGGTTCCGCTCGAGCATTTCTCCTTGACACAAGGCGAGACTAGCGTCCGCTGGTACGCGTCTTCCGATGACTCTCGCAGAGGCTTCTGCGATCTTTGCGGCAGCTCCCTCTTCTTTCGCTCAGAGCGCTGGCCCGGGGAGCTCCACGTTGTCAGGGCCAACATTCCAGGGGAGATCGACCGCGCGCCGGATGGGAATGCCTACAGCGAGTCCAGAGTCAGCTGGGCTCGGACCGACGAGATCGAAGACCCCTCCACCACATGACTGCGGACAGCGGCTCGGGCCGAGAAAGAATCTGCGTCTTCGCCAGTTTCCAACAGCACCAGCCGCCGAAGGCCCCCAGTTGGGTCGGCCGACCTCAGACCTGAAGCCCGATCATCTCTTCATCTCGTCCAAGAGACGCAGGGCCGGGGCTCGCACGAAAGCGTAATTCGGGTGCAGACCGTTCCAGGCGGCGGCCTTTTCGAGCAACTCCTGCGCTTGCTCCCCCTCGCCCTTGCCCAGGCTTGCAAGGGCAAGGAGATAGAGCGTGCGCGGATCCAATTGACTCGCCTGCTCGAGATGGGCCTGTGCAGAGCCGAAGTCTCCGCGCTCCAAGGCCAGAAGAGCCTCGAGCTCGTGGTACTGCCAGACCTCGCTGGGAACGGGGCTCAACCGAGCCTGCGCCCCGTATTCATCGGCCTTGATCTGAGCCGAGGCGGCGTCGCCGCGGCCAAGCGCGGCCCGAGCCAGGGCGTAGAGGTGATTGCGCCGAGTAGCAGCCTTGACGGCATTCGGAGCGTCCGAACCCTCCATCGTTATCAACGCTTCACCGAAACTCTCTTCAGCTGCCTCGGCGCGCCCGGCCTCGAGCAAGACCTGCCCCATCTGGATCAGGTCGAGGGCCATCGAGCTGGCATCTTGACTCGACTGCGAGATCTCGTATCGCCGCCCGATCTCGCCAAGCGCCGCCTCAAAGTCTCCCTCGAAGAGAAACGAGCGCGACCGACAAGTCAGCGCCTGCCGGCGCTCCCCATCGTTGCGTGCCAGCTCGTAGAAAACATCACAAGTGCGACGCGACGCCTCGGAATCTCCGAGCAGGATCTGATTGAGCGAAATACCGCCGTGCGAAGCGACGAAGAAACGGTCGGCCTCGAGCGCTCGCCGATAGTTCTCGATCGACTCTTCGAAGCGGCCGATCTTCATCAGCAGCTCTGCGTACGAATCGTAGGGGTTGGGCTCGGACGGGACTAACTCGATGTACTGTCTGAAAGCCTCCTCAGCCGCCGCATAGTCTCCGAGAAAGCGCAGTGAATAACCGAGCTGATTGTATGGCTGCGCGAAGGCAGGATTGATCTCGGTAGCCCGTCGATAGTGCTCCGCGGCAGAACCATACTCCTGACGACCGAAGTAAAAAGCGGCCAGGGCTGCATGGGCGCGCTCGTCCAGCGGGAAGTCTCGTACCAAGGCATCGGCATGTTCCCGTGCCACCACCGGATCACGATTGACCCCGGCCGCGAAGGCGAGGATCTGATGGCGTTCACCGTCGGACGCAAGCCCGGCCAGTTCGACCGACCGCTCGAGGTGTGAGAAAAAGACGCTCCCGGTCGGAGAGCTCTGAGCAGCCCCGAGGTGGGCGAGCGCAAACTCCTCGTCTTCGGCCAACGCTTTTAGAAAATACGGGTGAGCCTCGGTAGCACGTAGATTCTCCTGTAAGGCACGACCTTCGAGGTAAAGAGCTCGTGCTTCACGCGAAATCGTGCTGATGGGAATCTTCTGGGCGCCATCCCCACCCGGCTCGGCCACCTCCGGCGGTGAGCATGCAGCAAGGATGGCGAGCAGGAAGAGCGCACTGGCCGCGGGCAATCTCATCTAGTGTCCTGTACCAGTAGTTCGTCACACAACTCGCTGGCCCTTTTGCGCACTGCCGTCGTTACTCCTCCTCGCAATATTGCCCAATATGCCTTCGTCGTAGCGCCTTGGCAGCACCCAAAATGACTGCGCGATTTCTGCAACGACACTGATACAGGACACTAGAGCTTCAAGCTCATGCCGTCTTCGGCGCACTCCATGTCGACGCTATCCAACCGTTCCAACATGTCGGCTCCGAGATGAGTCAGTATCAGGCGGCGACACTCGAGACGATCCTTGCGCCGTACGAGCTCTCGATAATCGAGGTGGTACGGAGCTCGAGGCTCGAAGTGAGAGCACTCGCAGATGAAGAGGTCAGCCTGACGGGCGGCGTCGACGAGACTTTCGGTCCACTCCGTATCACCCGAGAAGGCAACCACCCGATCCTCGCAACTCAATCGCAGCGCGTAAGAGGGGGCGCCACTGGGATGAGAAACCTCGAAGGGGAGGACCTCGACCTCCGCCACCGTCGCCGAGCGACCCGCTTCGAGCTCGAGAAAGCCGAGCGGGAAACTCTCATTCGCGTTCACTGAGCCTGGATAGAGAAGCTCCATGGCCGCTTCGACACGTTTCTTGACACCGGGTGGACCCGCAATCGTCAGCGGCTTCGCGCGCTTGCTGACGTGGCGCGCGTCGAGCATGAAAAAGGGGATGCCGGCGAAGTGATCGCCATGAAGATGACTCAGAACGATCGCGTCGACCTCGTTGGGGTCGACGCCGAAGCGCCTGATGGCCATCATCGCCGACGCTCCGCAGTCGATCAACACTCGGCAGGCCTCGGAGCTCAGCGAGATGCAAGTGTGAAAGCGGCCACCGCTTCCCATCGCATCTCCGCAGCCCAAGAACTGAACTTCGACCTCGCTCAAACCGTTCCTCCTCGCCGCCGCCCACCCGGTAACTCGCCGACGCCCGCAGATACTATCGCGGCGGGGACGTCAACCCGCTACCTAGTCAGCCCTCTGCTGCGGCCAGGTTGCGGCGCGTTCGCGCCTCTATCCGTTCGAATCGCCCAGCCTCGAAGTCCTCGGGGCAACACAAGATCGCGCTCGCTTTGCGGCTTCCAAACAGCGAACGACCTTGTCTGCCTTTCATTGCGGTCCTCTTTCTAATAGGCGCCCTTGCCTCGCAGCACAGCGCCGAGGGTTCGACCCAGAATGTAGAGGTCGAGCCAGACCGACCAGTTTCGTAGGTAGTAAGTATCGAAAGACTGTTGCTCTTCGACGCTTCCCTCACTGCGCACCATGACCTGCCAGAGACCGGTGATGCCTGGCCGCATCCTCTGGCGCAACTCCAGGAAGTCCGGAGCGAAGCTACTGAGGTGATAGCCGGGAAACGGGCGAGGACCCACCAGGCTCATATCTCCCTTCCACACGTTGAAAAGCTGCGGAAGCTCGTCCAGGCTGAAGCGCCGAAGCAGGCGACCCACCAACGGAACCAGCCGTGGGTCGTCGCGGAGCTTGAAGCTACGATTCCACTCCCGCTGCTGCTCAGGGTGACCGGCCAAATGCTCTTCGAGAAGCCGCTCGGCATCGACCTGCATCGTGCGAATCTTGAGCACTCCAAAGGTGCGACCACCTAGGCCGGACCTCTCCTGAGAGAACAGGGGCCAGCCGCGGCTGACGAGTCTGACCAACACCGCCGCCAGCAGGACGACCGGCGCCGCCAGGATCAGGCCCAGAGACGACGCAACGAGGTCGAGAAGCCGCTTGGCGAAGCGGTTGTGCGGGCGCAGAAGACTGCTGGTGTACTCGATCGTGAGCACCCCTCCAAGATTCCTCAGCTGAGCGCCCTCAACTGGTAAGTGCTCATACTCACGAAAAGTCACGACGCGGTAAAAGTGCTTCTGGAGCACGTCGAGAGTCGCTTCCGCAGGAAGCGTTTCATTGGCCAGAATTGCAACCTGGACACCTTGGCGCGCCAGCTCACTGGCGGCCTCGAGGCCACCCATGATCTCGACATTCTCGATCCTGCCCGGCTTGCTCCCCGCTGGCTCGCTCCAGCCCGGGTCGATCACAGCGACGGGCCGATAGTCTCGCTGCTCCGCCTCTTCCAGAGACAGGATGGTACGAGCCACCAGCGGGCGGGCTCCGATCACTACGACAGGCTCTCGCCACCACGATCGACCCGAGACCGCCCGCAGCATCAAAGCTCGGCAAGCCGGGACCAAGATCAGCCCTAGCAAGAGGCCGATGCCGAAGGTCATGCGGGAGTAGAGCTGGGGCAACTTGACCGCGAAGGTGATCGATGAAAGCACGAGAAAACCGAAGCCGGTGACATACGAGCTCCGGCGAAGAGTCTCGACAGGACCCAAGCCCAAACCGGGATAGAGGTCGGCGGCGAGATAACCGGCCAGGAAGAGAGCGAAGAGAGGCGCGAGGCCCAAATAGAGGTCCGCTGACTGGCCGCGAACCGGCTTCGCCCACAACAGGTAGGCCAGAAACCCCGCAAGGAGCAGGCCGAAAAGATCGGAGACTGCGAGCAGCGCGACCCTCAGCGTCCGGGCCCAAAAGGGGTTCAAAGAAGGCAGAGCTACGTCGACTTGCTCTACCACCGTTTCTACCCAGCGGACGCGGGAGGGGTAGGGAGACTCAATCTCTTGTCCTTCGCGACTTCGAGAAAAACGATCGGCTCACCGAGATAGCGTACCGCTAATCCGGCTAGGGTTCCCTCCAAGGCTTCGGTCGGGAGTGCATTGCGGGCAAGGAAGACGCGGCGTCCGCCATCGAGCAGTGCATCGATCGTCTCTCGCATCGCGACCGCTTCGTCGAGAGCCGGATTGAGAATCACGATATCTCTCTGTAGCTGAAGAGGACCGAGAGCGTCTTTGATACCGGACCGGGCGAAAACCGCCGAGCCGTCGACCAGGAAGGGCCCGAGTCGTTTCTGATACTCGTAACGAGAACGCCGGAGACTGCGCGAAGCAGGAAGATCGTCTGCCAGATGCACCATCAGGGCCCAGGCCAGAGTAGCTCCCAAGACCACGCTCATCGCGAGAGCGGTACTGCGGCGGGCTCGTGCAACGAGCCAGGCGACGGCGAGGAGGAGCGCGAGAGCGAGGGGCGCCCTCAGCAACACGAGTTGGGCCACCGCAGAGTCGGCCTCGAGCAGCACGAGCGCGGGTATCGCGGCGAGAGCACCGAGAAGAGCGCCGCCCAAGATCCACTCTCTGCGTAGGGAGACCCCGTCGGCCGCCCAGGCGAGTAACACCGCCATCAGTGGCACCAACTCGTGGAAGTAGCGCTGGTTGAAGCAAAAACCGTCGGTCCGGTAGATGCCGGAGGTCGAGAACATGAGCAGGGTCAGGACCACGGGGATGGAGAGCAGGCGCAGCTCCTGCTGTGGAGTCGCACCGAGAACCCTGCGGAATCCGGATGGAGGCAGCCAGGCCAGCACGACAAGTAGCAAAGGCAACACCATCCACGGGCTCGACTGAAGCCAGGCCTTCTTGACCGCACCCACCACCATGTAAGCGCCGGTCGTCGGATCAGGCTGCAAGAAGCTCTCGACGGCCGAGCCTGTCATCGGCGGACGGAAAGAATAGTCCACCACCCTCGCCCAGGCCATCTTGACTGCGTCCGTGAGAGCGTCGCCGCTCGAAAGAGTCCGGGTCGAGGGCAGGTAGCCCGGCCCCTTGCTGATCGGATTCCAATAGCCCATTCGTAGGCCGTTGAGAACGGAGCTCATGGCCAGGGGTATCGCAAGACCGAAACCGTAGGCGCTCGCGAGGCGGAAGCGCCGCGGCGCGAGCAGCACCAAACCCAAACCGAGAGCGGCGGCGAACAGAATATTCTGATAGCGAACCCCAGTCGCTATGCCCACCGAGATCCCTGCAACGAGGGCCCAGCGAAGCTGTTGCTCATGCCAGGCCCGACTTGCTGCAACAACTGCCGCGGAGCATAGAAAGACCGTGAGCATATGAGGCCAGACGCCCTGCGCGTACTCGAGCGAGTAACTCCCCAGGGCGAAGGCGAACGCCGCGATCCACGGGGTCATCGGGCCTGAGCTATGACGACGAGCGTAGGCAAAGACGAGCAGTACCGTGGCCAGAAAGCACAGCGTGTTCAAGGCCACGAGACCGCGCCAGCCGAGAAGAGAGAAAGGCGCAGCGATAAAAGAATAGAGGGGCGGAACATTCGAGACCACTGGGGTTTCGAGAACCTGCCGGGAGCTGCCGGCCGGATCGAAGTAGAGGAGCTCTCTGCTCGGCGGCAAACCCTCTGTACCTGGCACCGTCAGACGGCCTTCCATGAGGCCGACAACGGTCACCAAGTAGTTGTTTTCGTCGATACTGAAGGGGCCAGGAACTAGACTGGCGGTGAGGACGGATCCCAGAACAAGCAGGGCAAGCAGAAGGCTCCGGGGGAACACTCGGCGACCGTAGCACGCGCCTGTAGAGGGTACAATTCAGCCCCATGAAGATCGGCATAGTGCTCAAAAACTCGGGTCCGGCTTCGCGGCGCGACCTGATCGAGCCGTGCGCGCGCTTCGCCGACAGCGCGGGGCTCGACTCTCTATGGGTGAATGACCACATCGCGATACCTCCCGACGACGCCGAGGGATCCGGCGGTCGCTACCTGGACCCGCTCGCCACCCTGGCCTTCGTCGCCGGCGTGACCGAGCGAATCGGTCTCGGAGTCGGGGTGCTCATCCTTCCCTACCGGCCCTCCCTCGCCACCGCCAAGTGGGTGGCAACGATCCAGGAGCTTTCCGGCGGACGCCTTCTGCTCGGCGTCGGCGTGGGATGGATGGGAGCGGAATTTCGCGCCCTGGGAGTAGATCGCAGCAAGCGGGGCATCGCCACAGACGCGACGCTCGACTTCCTCCACCGCTGCTTCGGATCCGACCTGGTCAACGCCAACGGTCAAGAGTTTCTCTTCCTACCTCGGCCGCAACGGCCGCCGATCTTCGTCGGCGGCGCCGCACCCCACGCCTTCCGGCGCGCGCTTCGCTACGGCGAGGGATGGATGCCGATGGGAGCCGACGTCGAGAAGCTCGGCCCCGCGATCGAAGAGCTCCACGGCGAGGCGAAAGAGGCCGGCCGGCCGGTTCCCGAAGTCATAACTTTCGCTCGCCTACCCCTGAGCGATCGCGATCGCGCCCACGACCTGTTGAAGTCACTCGAAACAGTCGGAGTGACTCGGGTGATTCACACCCTCGCCTACGAAGACACCGCTACCTACGAGATGGCTGTAGAAGCACTCGCAGTGCTGCAACAGCGGTGACAAGGCAGCACAGAAGCGAGTCGAAGCCGCAATGAAGATCGTCGTTGCCATGGATTCCTTCAAAGGCAGTCTCTCCGCTCATCAAGCTAGCACTGCGGTGCAGCGTGGTCTCGAGCGCGAGATCCCCGGCGTCAGGGTCGTGTGCTCACCCATGGCCGATGGCGGAGACGGGACTGCCGCAGTCCTCCGCAACGCCCTCGACGGTCAATGGATCGAAGAAGAAACCGCCGGGCCTCTCCCCATGCAGCGTGTGCAGGCCGGCTATCTATGGATGCCGAGGCAGGGCCCGGGTGCGTTGGTCGAAATGGCATCCGCAAGCGGTCTCTCGCTGCTTGGACCCGGCCAGTTGGACCCTCTACGCACGACTACCGTCGGCACCGGCCAGCTCTTGGAGCGAGCTGCGAGAAAAGGCGCCAGGAAGCTGTGGCTCACGCTCGGCGGTAGCGCAACCGTCGACGGCGGAGTCGGAGCCGCCACCGCCCTCGGCTGGCGATTCCGCGACCACGAAGGGCTCCTCGTGGAGCCTGGTGGTGGGCACCTCGAGAACATCGTCACTCTGGTTCCACCCGAAAGGGCGACCCTGCCCGAGTGCGAGGTTCTCTGCGACGTCGACAACCCGCTGGTCGGCGAACGAGGCGCAGCGCGGATCTTCGGGCCGCAGAAGGGAGCCACCCCCGAACAAGTCAAGCAACTGGAGACCGGCCTGGAGAACCTGGCGCTGCGGTGGAGGGAGCAGCTCGGCCTCGATCTGAGCGAGACCCCGGGGGGCGGGGCCGCGGGAGGATTCGGGGCCGGTGCGATCGCGTTCTTCGGCGCCGATCTCAAGCAAGGCGGTCGAGCGGTCTCCGAGCTTACTGGGCTGGCCGAGAAGCTGGAGGATGCGAGCTGGGTGATCACCGGCGAGGGACGCCTAGATCGCCAATCTCTGGATGGCAAAGTGGTCTCAGCCGTCCTCGAGAAAGCCCTGGTAAAGGGCGTGGACGTGGCGGTCATTGCCGGTCAAGTCGCGCTTTCACCGGAGGAAGCCCTGGCGTCAGGCCTACGAGCCGCCGAGGCGGCCATGCCCACCGATCTCTCCCTCGGCCAGGCACTCGAACAAGCTGAGAGCTTGCTCGAAGGGGCGGCGCGGCGCTTCGCAAGATCCTTCCTAGAGAGCGGCTCGAACGGCAACTAGACCAGCGTTTCCAAAGTTCCCGCACATATCTCGGCCCCTTCTGCCCGCTGGCGGCGTTGCGCCTCCTCGACATATTCCCCAATATGCCTGCGTCGGCGCGCCTGGCCAGCGAACAGAATGACCTCGAGCTATGTGCACGAACGCTGGAAACGCTGGTCTAGACCACCCGCTGTCGTTGACGGCCCTGAAACTCGGCGAGTACGATGCTCCGTATGCGCACACTCACCGCCGCTCTCGCTCTGTCCCTCCTTCTGCCCTTCCTCGCTAGCGCTCAGTCCGAGACTCGACGCTTTCTCTACATGGGCACGCCCGACGGTGCGCAGCAGGAAGGGCGAGCAGACGGCGCCGGCATCTTGATCTTCGACGTCGACAACGGCCACAAGCTGGTCCGGCGCATCGACATCCCGATCTTCGAAGAGGGTCTACGGGGCTTCGCCGGGAGTCTCGAGAACCACAGCGTCTACTACTCCACGACCAACCGGCGCCTCGGTGCCTTCGACCTCGAAACGGAGAAGAAGCTCTGGGAAGAGACTTACAACGCCGGCTGTGATCGATCGTCGATCACCATGGACGGGAAGAAAGTCTATGTGCCAACCGGCTGGTGGTATTCGGGCGACGACAGCGGGCTTCTGATCGTCGACGCCTCGAATGGCGAGCTGCTCGACCGCATCGTTGTCGGCCCCCAGGCTCACAACACCATCGTCAGTCTCGACGGGAAGCGCCTCTACCTCGGCACCGAGACCACCTTGTCGATCTTCGATACTGCGACCGACACGATGATTCGACAGATCAAAGACGTAGGTGAACGGGGGGTGTTCCCCTATACGATAAGTAGCGACCAGAAGATCGCCTACGTCTGTCTCGGCAATCATGTCGGCTTCGACGTCGTCGACCTGGAACAGGGAAAGCGCCTTCATCGCGTCTTCGCGGGCAACGAGAAGATCGAGCATCGCACACACGGTGCAGGCCTCACACCGGACGAGACCGAGCTCTGGATCAGCGATCAACAGGGGGAAAAGCTCTTCATCTTCGATGCCACCGAGATGCCGCCAACGCCGAAGGGCCACGTCGAGCTTTCGCAGGGCGGTCACGGCTGGGTGACCTTCAGTCTCGACGGAAAGTACGCCTGGTCCCACGCACCGGACGTCTTCGACGCAAGGACCAGAGAAGTCGTCGCGACGTTGAAGGACGAGAACGGCAAGCCGGTCAGCGGATCGAAGTTCATCGAAGTCCACTTCCGTGACGGAAAAGTAGTCGCCATGGGTCACGAGTTCGCCCTCGGGCGGAAGAACCGTAGCTAGGCGAGTCCTCCGATCTCGACTGAAGCGAAGAGCTCGATGTACGATTTTCAGGAGCAACACGCCTATCCCGACCCCAAGCGCTTTGAAGATCTTGCGGAAGGCGACTCGTTCTACATCCCGTCGCGCACCATGACCGAGGCCCTGTTCGCGGCCTTCCAAACTGCATCCGCCGACAACCACCCCATCCACTATGACCGTGAGTACTGCCGGCGGCGGAACCATCCCGATCTTCTCGCTCACGGTTTCCAGGTCCTGATCCAGAGCGCGGCGGGCGCTGGAACCTTCGCTCACGCCGTCGGCGAGGTCCTCGTCGGGTTCATCGAACAGTCGAGCCGTTTCGTGAATCCGGTCTACGCGGGAGATACTCTCTACCCGCGATTGACCATCACCCGGCTCGAGACCCAGCGCACCACAGGTGTCGTAACGCTCCGCTCCACGGTTCACAACCAGCGCGGAGAGCTGTGTATGGAGGGTGAGCAAAAGTACCTGCTGAAATTGGCAGCCACCCAGGGAAAAACCGAGACCGACGGTCGCGGGGCGCCCGACGATGCCTGAAAATCTGCCGGCAGAGATCCTCGCCCTTCGCGAGCAAGCGGAGCGACTCCTCGAAGAAGAGCTGACGTCAATGGAGCCGACTCTCGGCCCCGATACGTCTATCCCCATTCCACCGGAGACCGCCGAGTGGACCCGAGCCCGATCGCGAGAGGCCGGCCTCTTCACCCTCTCCCAGCCGAAAGAGCTCGGCGGCGATGATGCAGGGGCGCTGACCCTGACCGTCCTACGCGAGACTCTCGCAGCTTCCAACCTGCGCCTCGCCGGTCTCGTTCTGGGCCCCGACCCCGGCGTTCTTCGCCACGCCGGTGGAGAGCTCGTAGAAAGCCACCTCCAACCGGTCCTTCGCGGGGAGAAGAAGGGCGCCTTCGCCTTCACCGAACCCCGCGACGCGCCCCACCCGACCTCGGCCACGCCCCAGGGGGGAGATCTCCTCGTCCACGGCACCAAGGCCTACGTGACCGGCGGCGACGAGGCGGACTTCTTCCTTACTCTCGTCCGAGTCAAGGCTGAAGGTGACAGCGCCGGCGGCACTGCGATGCTGGTGATCGACAAGGACACCCCTGGCGTCCATGTGCACGAGCGCTTCCAATCCCTCGACGGCAGCCATCACGTCTCTCTCCATTTTCACGATGCGCGAGTTCCTCGAGCCCACATCATCGGCGAGGTCGGTGAGGGCATGCCACGCGCGCTCCGCAACATCGGCAGTGTGCGCCTTGCTTTGTCCGCGCAAGCTTCAGGGATGTGTCTTTTCATTCTCGAGCAGACCGCACAGAGCCTCCAGCTTCCGCACCGCAGTGGAACACCCCTCGCCGAGCGTGAGTCGGTGCGGCTGCGCTACGCCGACATGCGCATCGAAGCCACCGCCGCTCGCAGCCTCCTCTACCGTACCGCCAGGCTCGCCGACACCGGCGCCAATACGGTGAACGAGACGATCGCAACTAAAGTCTTCACCACCGAGGTACTTGGCCGAGTGGTCGACATGGCGATGCAGTTGGAGGGAGGCCAAGCACTGGTTGCGGGCCACCCCTTCGAGACGCTCTACCGGCGAGCGCGAGCGATGCGACTCACCGAAGGCGCCAACGACCTACTCCGACTCCACCTGGCCCGAGGCAAGCTGGAGCTCGGAAAGGGCACGATCTAGACCGCTCTTAGGGATAGTAGCCCTGAAGGGTGTGGGCCTCGAGCCCCGGTTCCTCCAACCGCACCTCGATGGTCCGAAAGCGCTCTTCGTAGCGGGAGTTGGATGATTGGTAAGCCAACAGGTACTGAGAGCGAAGCTCGCGGTGGACTTCGGACCAGATCGACGCAAGGCCTCCTGCCCCGCGCACCAGGAAGGCACGGCCCCCGGTCTCCTCGGCAAGGCGGGCTAGCCGACCAGGGGCTCCGCGCGCATCGGCGCGCGCTACCAGAGCAAGTGTGTAAATCGGCACCCGGCTGCGCCGCGCCAGCTCGAGTGCATCGGTGAAATCGAGCCGGCTGCCTTCGTCCCGACCGTCCGAGAAAACGAAGATGGCTCGTCTTCCCGACACGCCCTCGAACCGAGCCAGCGACGAGCCCAGCGCATCGTAAAAAGAAGTCGAGCCCTTGGCCTCAAGGCCGCGAAGACTCGCCTCCAGTCGGTCGAGGTCGGACGTCCAGTCGGCGACCAACCTCGGCCGGCCCCGGAAAGTGACCACTGCAGCGCGATCCTCGGATCGCACCGCGCTTCGAAGAAAGCGAACCGCACCTTGACGCATATCGCCGAGGTGATTATCCATCGACTCCGAGACATCGAGCAGTAGAAGAAGATGGAGCGGCTGCCGCGCCGGTGGCTCGAAGCGCAGAATCTCCTGTTCGACGCCGTCCTCCAGCAGGCGAAAAGCAGATCGCGGTAGGTCCGAGATCGGCCGTCCTCGGCGAAGCACGGTCGTGAAAGCCTCCACCCATTGCACGTCGATGCTCGAGCGCAGACCGCGAACATCGACCAGTTTCACGTCCTCGACCGGGCTGCCTGCGCCGCGGTGAGCCAGAGCCCTGACGAAACGAACAGCATTGTCGGCAAGAAAAATGCGCTGCGTCGCCGGGGATTGATAGTGCGTGGCTACGAGCGTGTCATCCAGGTAAAGCTCGACCCGCTGCACCGGCGAGCCGCCCTCGACGACAGCCTCGGCGACAAACGAACGCGTGGCGTCGAGTCGACCATCCAAGGGCTGCCGTAGAGAAACCGCAAAACGACCACCTCTGTTCCCGTCGCCGGCTGAGCCCAGCGCAGAGTCGTCGATCACATCCACTCGGGTCGGCACGACGAGCTCGACTCCGGTCAGGCCTCGCCTCCCCCTCAACCGGTCCTCGACCTCGAGAACCAAGCACCACTCCCCCGGTGGGAAGGCCCGCTGAAACGTCACTCGGTCAGCGCTGACAAGACCCGGAACGAGCTCAAAGCGGAAGCGAAACCGATCGACGGGCTCGCCATCTCGCTCCAGTCGGCCGGAAACCTCCAAGGTCCGATGAGATGAATCGGGCTCAGTGGGCAAAACCAACCCCACTTCGGTCTGCACCCGACCCGAGCGACGGCCGACAAAGGAGACTTCAACCGACAAGTCGAGCGCTACGCCGCCGGATTCCCCTACAAGACTCGAGGGCTGCGCGCAGCCGGCGGAATCGGTGGCAATCGCCTGCACCGCACCAGCCGGCGCAATAGCGCAGAAGACCAGCGCAAAGAAGCGCCCGAGGCGGGTCGCGGACCTTCCCCTCGTACGGCCGCTTCTGCGAATCGCCGCCATCCTGTTCCACCTGAGCAAAGGGAGTGCCAGCTCTCTTGTGGCCCCTATACCGGCCCGAAACTCAGAGTTGTCTCCACCAGGGGACAACAGCGACTCCAGACCAGGAACACATGCTGTCACGCTGAGCACTCCAAGCCGCCTCGACCGGCCATTACTCCACGACAGGGTGCTGCTAGTCTCCACCAGCGCCGTGCCGGAAGTCGTCTCAGTTCCCGTCTACTACGACTTCGCATCGACGGTGTGTTATTTCACCCATCGCATCCTTGGCCGCCTCTGTGAGCCGCTGAGTAAGGCGGGTGTGGACCTCGTCTGGTCACCGATCGATCTCACATCCTTAGTGGCCTGGAGTCGCGGCGATCGATTCACTGAGGACCGATATCGCAACCTCGCACGCCTCTCAGACGAGCTGAAGGTTCCGGTTGGGGTCCCCGACCACTGGATGGATTCTCGTCCCGCCATGGCGGTCGCGATCTCACTTCGAGGCTCGACACAGGAGGCGAGTTGGCGCGAGGCAGTGTGGAGCTGGGTCTATGAGGAGTGCCGAAGTCTCGACGAGTCGGACGCTGTCAGGACGATCGCCGCTTCAGCAAGCCTCGACGTCGGAGAGTCTTGGCGCGAGCAGCTCCAGACTCTGGACGAGAGCACTCAGGCCGCGAAAGAAACGGGAGTCGAGGGTGTTCCGACTTTCCTGCTAGGCGTCTGGCCACTCGGAATCGGCATCCACGACGACGCTACGATGCTGGCCTTCCTGCAACGATTCGCTGAAAAGACACGGCAGCTGCCGAAGGTCCACTAGCAAGCGGCGCCGGCGCGGCGGAGTTAGTATAGGCCCCTATGTCTGGTGCCAAGGAAACGCTCCCCACCGCCACCTTGCACGTCGGTACCGCTGCACAGGGAAGGCTGCGCTGGGCCCTCACCGACCTCACTCCTCTGGTTGAAGAGGCTCGACTACTGCGCGACCTCTCGCCTCTCGCTGCGATCGGGCTCGGCCAACTGCTCAGCGCCTCGGTCCTCCTCACCCGGCTGATCTCGAAAGAACCTCTACGCCTGGCAATCGAGGTCAACGGCAGCGGCCCCTTGGGGAGAGTGCGGGCGGAAGCAGATACGCAGGGTCGCGTGCGAGGTCTGGTCGAGCGAAGGCGCGCCGAGCGTGGCGACGAAGCCGAGCGCGGGGCTCCGAGACTCGGCGAAGGCAGCCTTCGTATCCTCCGCCAGCTCCCTAGCCACAACCACGACAGCCGCGTCAGCTTGGTCGAAGGCGGAGTGGCCCAGAATATCGCCCACTTCCTCGAGCAGAGTGAACAAATCCGGTCCGCCGTTCTCTTGGGTGTGATGGCGCGTTCAACCGGAGTTGTCGCCGGAGGAGGCCTCATTGTCGAAGCCCTTCCGGGGGCCGACTCAGCGCTGATCCGCCGCATCGAAGAGCGCATCGACAAGATTCCTTCGGTCGCCAGCCTCCTCGAGGGTGAAGGAGCCTGGGGTCTCCTTGGCAGCACCCTCGGCGAAGTCGAGTACAAGTCCTCAGAACAACGACAGCTCATCCTCGACTGCGAGTGCAGTCCCGAGCGCTTCCGGCTGCAAATCCGCGCTCTTCTGCGACAGGACCCCACGATTCTCGGTGACGACGAGAAGACCGAAGTGCAGTGTCAGTTCTGCGGCGCCGAATATGCTTTCGCCACCGAAGAGCTTCTGCCGATTCAGTGATCCTGTGCCGTTACCTACCGACAACGAAGAGCAAATCCGCTTCTGGAGCGAAGAAGCCGGGCCGCAGTGGGTGGCCGAGCAGGCACTTCTGGATCAGCTCGTAGGACCCTCTGGACTCGCCGCCATCGACCGAGCCGGTCTCCAGCCGGGACAGTCAGTGCTCGACGTCGGCTGCGGCACCGGCCAGACCACGGTCGAGATCGCGAAAAGGGTGGGAGTGGACGGGCGAGTCGTCGGCCTCGATGTCTCTGGAGTCATGCTCGAGGCAGCGCGGCAGCGCGCCAAGACGGCGGCCGTTGCCGCGACCTTCCTGGAGGCCGATGCCCAGGTTGCACCTCTCCCCCACAGGAGCTTCGACACTGTTTTCTCTCGCTTCGGAGTGATGTTCTTCTCCGACCCGAGACAAGCTTTCTCCAACTTCCGTGGCGCCCTCAAGCCCGACGGGTGCATCACCTTCCTCTGCTGGCAGGCGGTGAGCGAGAACCCATGGGTGGCCAAGCCCCTCGCGGCGATGGCGGAGTATGTACCTCTACCTGAGCCGCCGCCAAAGAAGGCGCCGGGCGAGTTCTCTTTCTCACAGCGCGAGAGAATCTTGTCGGTTCTCTCTCGTTCCGGTTTTGTCGATATCGACCTCCACGACCTGCGTACGCCTCTGGTCCTCGAAGCAGAGCTCGCCGTGGCTGTCGACTTCTTCTCACACTTGGGGCCGGCGGCTTCGCTGCTTCGCGAAGCCGAAGAAGGAGTTGCCGAAAAGGCTAAGTCGGCGCTTGCTCGCGTGCTCGAAGCTCACCATGAGCAAGGCAAATTGACCATGGATGCCGCCATCTGGCTGGTCACAGCATGCCTGCCACAGCGATGAGCTTGCGGTAAGCCGGCCAAGTCGTCACGGGATCGCTGGGACCCAACCGAGCCAAGTAAAATGCTACACTGCGGCCTTCGCCAAGACGGCACAGGCGCGACCGCGGCGCTCAACAGCAGAGAGGGGTCCTGGGGGGATCACTAGCCGTCCTTACGAAGCACAGGCTGCCAATCAAACCATTCGAGGAGTCCCGAGACGTTGCGTTGAATCAGCGGACTCAGCTCGACCCAATAGCAAGCACAGCATCCAAGGAGAGGATCTTGACCAAGACATTCAGAGAAGGCTCACGCCGCCCACGCCGATGGATCGGCACTGCCTTGCTGGCCATGCTCGGCTTGTTAGCGACTTCCGCGCTCGCCCAGGACAAGCCGAACATTCTGGTCATCTGGGGTGACGATATCGGCTGGTACAACATCAGCGCCTACAACCAGGGGGTGATGGGATACCAGACCCCCAATATCGACCGCATCGCCCGCGAAGGCGCTCTCTTTACCGACTGGTACGGGCAGCAGAGCTGCACCGCCGGCCGTGCCGCATTTATTACCGGCCAATCTCCGATTCGCACCGGTCTGACCAAGGTCGGACTACCCAGCGCGCCGGAGGGAATGCCGATCGAGGACCCGACCATTGCCGGCCTGCTCAAGAACCACGGCTACATGACCGGCCAGTTCGGCAAGAACCATCTCGGCGATCGCGACGAGCACCTGCCGACCAATCATGGCTTCGACGAGTTTCTTGGCAACCTCTACCACCTCAACGCCGAGGACGAGCCCGAGAACGTCGACTACCCCGGCGACATGGTATTGGCGGATGGCCGTACCTTCAAAGAGGTTTTCGGACCAAGAGGCGTGATCAAGTCGTCGGCTGACGGCCAGATCGAGGACACCGGTCCGCTGAACCGGAAGCGGATGGAGACCGTCGACGTCGAGGTCACCGACGCGGCGCTGAACTTCATCGATCGCGCACACGCAGCCAAGAAGCCTTTCTTCGTTTGGTGGAACTCGACGCGGATGCATGTCTTCACCAGGCTCAAGGCCGAGTCCCAAGGCGTCACCGGACTCGGTATCTACCCTGACGGCATGGTCGAGCACGACGGCATGGTCGGGCAGCTTCTCGACAAGTTGGACGAACTGGGCATCGCCGACAATACGATCGTCATGTACTCGACCGACAACGGCGCGGAAATGATGACTTGGCCTGATGGTGGGACGACCCCCTTTCGAGGAGAGAAGAACACGAACTGGGAGGGCGGTTACCGCGTCCCGACCGCCATTCGTTGGCCTGGCGTCATCAAGCCGGGAACGCTCGAGAACGGGATCTTCGCCCACGAAGACATGCTGCCGACCCTGCTCGCTGCCGCCGGCGAGACCGACATCAAGGAGAAGCTGCTGAAGGGTGGAGTCAATGCCATCGGGCGCACCTACAAGTCGCATCTCGACGGCTACAACTTTCTGCCCTACCTGAAAGGTGAAGTCGACGAGGCGCCGCGCCAGGAGTTCCTGTACTGGACCGACGATGGCGACATCGCGTGCCTGCGCTACAACAATTGGAAGATCGTCTTCATGGAGCAGCGCGCCCACGGTTTCGATGTGTGGCAAGACCCCTTTGTCGTGCTCCGCTTCCCTAAGCTGTTGAATCTGCGCACCGATCCCTTCGAGCGGGCCGACCACGAAGGCATCGGCTACGCACAGTGGCGGGCAGAGCGTATGTTCGCGATCGCGCCGGCGATGATGTTTGTGGGTCAATATCTGCAGAGCTTCCAGGAGTTCCCACCGCGCCAGAAGCCGGGCTCTTTCAATCTCAGCCACGCGATGGAAAAGATCCAGAGCGGCAGCCCGAACAACTGACTGCTTTGGAACGTGTCCTAATCGGGGCCCTCCTCGTTCTCGTCCTCGCGTGCGCACCCAACGAGTCGCCACTCGAGGTCGAGGACGGGTCTGTCCCTGCCGATTCACCCGCACACGCGAGCGAGCTTCTGTCCTGGAACGACGGGGCCGCACGCGAAGCGATCCTGAGCTTCGTCGCGCAAGTAACCAACAAAGCTGGACTCGGCTGGGTGCCGCCGGAGGAGCGGATCGCGGTCTTCGACAACGACGGCACTCTCTGGTCAGAGCAGCCCGCCTATTTCCAGCTGCTCTTCGCCGTCGATCGCGTGCGCGATCTGGCGGACGAGCACCCCGAATGGAAGTCCCAGCAGCCCTTCAAGGGCGCGCTCGAGGGTGACCTGGAAGCGGTCGCCGCGGCTGGTACCAGCGGGGTTCTGGAGCTTCTGATGGCATCCCACGCCGGCATGACGAGCGCCGAGTTCACCGCCATCGCCGCGGACTGGTTCGCGACCGCTCGTCATCCCACACTCGACCGCCCCTATACCGAGCTCGTATACCAGCCGATGCTCGAGCTACTCGACTATCTGCGGGCCAATGGCTTCAAGACCTTCATCGTGTCTGGCGGGGGCATCGAGATGATGCGAGTCTTCAGCCAGGAGGTCTATGGCATCCCCCCGGAGCAGGTCGTCGGCTCGAGCATCAAGACTCAGTACGAGAATCGCGAAGACGGCCCCGTCCTCGTAAGAGTCGATGAGATCGACTTCATCGACGATAAGGAGGGCAAGCCGGTCGGCATCCATCGCCACATCGGTCGCCGTCCGATTCTCGCTTTCGGGAACTCCGATGGAGATCAGCAGATGCTTCAATGGACTGCCGCAGGAGACGGGCCGAGATTCATCGGTATCGTCCGGCACACCGACGCCGACCGGGAGTGGGCCTATGATCGTGACTCACACATCGGTCGCCTCGACGCGGCTCTCGACGAGGCAGAGCAACGGGGTTGGACCGTAGTCGATATGCGACAGGACTGGAAGACCATCTACTCTCCAAGCTCGCCATAGCGGTGCTCTACGGGCCCGCGAGCTTCAGCCCGGATGACGTCGTGAAGAAACTCCAGAGGAACAGAGGCTAGGGCAGCGAGCCCCTCTTCAGCTGAGCGACTTCGCGGGGTTGAGAGGCGAGAGAGTGACGGCGCTCGTAACGCGCCGGCGGTCTCGAGTCAGCTTTCGGGCCGCGTCGAGGCGACGGCTGATCTCCGCCGGGTTCCACGCGATATCGGTAGAACGAGAAGCGGCGTCCTGTAGCTCGAGCAACCTGGTCTGGAGATCCTCGTCGCCTACGAGGATTGCGATGGATTCCAGCGTGGGCGGTTCGGGTAGGAGCGCAAGCGTGTCTCGCCAGCGATAGAGCTCCCTCAAAGTGGAAACGGCATCTCCCTCCGAAAGAGCTCGACGCAGCTCCTGCCAAGCCCTCGTTTCCGAATCTTCCGAGCGGCGAAAACGCCCCGATAGAGCGCCGAGAGTGCGGCCTATCCGCCTCGACCGGAAGCTCAATCTGAAGAGCTTCTTCGTCATGGGCCCCGACCGGGTCAACATCGAGATCGTTGAAGCCAAGCCTATCCCCGAGGGCCTGTGGGACGATTGGATCGAGGACCCCGCAACCAGCCGATCACTTCCTTAGCGCATCAGCTCCGGCCTCTCGGTCTCGACAAAGGGGCGGAGCTCGAAAAGCGACCTCGTCAGCGCGGCGATGGCCTGGTCAATGTGCTCGTCCGTCATCGCCGTACTCACGCAGTACATCAAACGACTCGCCGACATCACTCCATGTCGAAGCATCGTCAGGTGCAGGAGTCGCGGGATGTGGCCACTCGCGGCCATCGCCGCTATCGAGTCACGAGCATCATGGGGCGGCTCGTCAATGAAGTGAAGGTTGGCCAGGGAGCCCATGCCGGTCGCGTGCCCCCGGACCCCCGCCTCTTCGAACGCCCCGGTAAATCCTTCGCGCAAGCGTCTCCCCATGGCATTGATACGAGCGCACTCCTCAGCGGAATAGGCCCGCATCGCCGCTAAGCCGGATGCCATCGTCAGCGCGTTTCCCGAAAAAGTGCTGGCGTGCATCACCGGCCTCTTCGTGTCGGGGCTGAAGAGCTGCATCAACTCTCTTCTGCCGCCGACACCACCGATCGGCAAACCACCACCAATGATCTTGCCCATGCAGGTGAGATCAGGCTCGATTCCGTGCACTCCCTGAGCACCGCCAAGACCGAGACGCAGAGTAATCACCTCATCGAAGACCAAGACGATGCCATGCTCGAGTGTCGCCTCTCTGAGCGTGCGAAGGAACTCCACCGTTGCCGGAACCATCCCCAGCGAGCCAAGCACCGGCTCGACAATCACGGCGGCGAGATCATCGGCATGAAGATCGATCAGCCTCTTCGCTTTGACGGGCTCGTTGTACGGGCAAACCACGGTATCGCTCAGCACGCTGTCAGGGAAGCTGCCATCGACGGCTAGCGAATTCGGTGCGTCGAGAGTGCCGCGCTGATCGGGGAAGGGTACGAGAGAGACCTCGGCGAGCTCGTAGCTCCCGTGGTAACCGCCTTCCATCTTCATTACTTTCTGGCGCCCTGTCGCCGCGCGAGCGCACCTCAGCGCCATCAAGGTTCCTTCGGTACCCGAGCTGCAGAACCTCATCTGCTCGATGGAAGACACTCGTTCGGCAATCAATTCCGCCAGCTCGATCTGATTCACGCTGGGTGCGGCGTAGGCGGAGCCGAGGGAGACCTGGCCGGCCACCGCGTCAACAACATCGGGGTGTGCGTGACCGTGGATCAACGAGGTGAAGTTGTTCATGAAGTCGAGGATCTCGTGACCATCGAGATCGGTCATGACGCAACCGGCGGCCGCCGTCATCGTCAGGGGATAGGGATCATAGTGGGCACTCGCACGGGTATCCCCACCCGGGAACACCTGCCTGGCTCGCTCCCCCATCGCTGCCGAAGCGGGACTGAAGTCACGAAAGGCTTTGATCAAGGGGTGTTCAGGCCGCGTCAAGGCTGTCTCCTGGAAATACGAGACCCAAGGATACTCTTCCGTCGTAGGATGCTTGATTCACGCGACGGAAACAGCAGAGGAGATAGGTCATGGAGCTCTTCGATCTGACAGGACAAGCCGCCATCGTCACGGGTGGCAATGGCGGTATCGGTCGGGGCATCGCCCTGGCGCTCGCGGAAGCCGGAGCCAAGATCTGCATTGCCGGCCGCAACGAGGAAAAGAACGAAGCTGTCCGTGCGGAGATCGACCAGATCGGGCGGGACTGCATCGCCCTAACCTGCGATGTCACGGACCTCGGCAACATCGAGGCGACACTCGACGCGGCGGAGGATGCCTTTGGAGGCGTCCAGATCCTGGTGAACAACGCAGGAGTCGCTGTTCTCGGTCCGCCAGAAGAAAGCACCGACGAGGACTGGTCCCAGGTGATCTCCACCAACCTCGACAGCGTCTTCCGCTTCTCTCGCGCCGCCCACTCCCGACTGCGCGGCGACGGCAAGATCATCAATATCGGTTCGGAGTACTCGCTTTTCGGCAGCCCCTTCGCCGCCAGCTACGCGGCAAGCAAGGGCGGAGTGATACAGCTCACCAAGTCGCTGGCGGTCGCCTGGGCAGCTGACGGTATCCGAGTCAACGCCCTCATCCCCGGCTGGATCACCACCGATCTGACGGCGCCGGTCAGGGGCATGGATGAGCTCTATCAGCAGATCATCGAGCGAACTCCTGCCAAGCGTTTCGGCGAGCCCGAGGAATGCGGAGGTGCCGCGGTCTTTCTCGCCTCATCCGCCTCGGCGTTCGTCACCGGGCAGAGCCTGGTCGTGGACGGCGGCTACAGCATCAGCTGAGCCAGCCGCTAATCGCGCCAGCGCCGATGACCCCATATGTATTGCTCTGGGGCCTGGCGGATGGCGGCTTCGAGGTATTCGTTCAGGGTGGTGAGGATGGCCAACACATCGTCCTTCTTGCGGCCGCTGCGGGCGCGTTGAATGAGCGGCGAGGTAGACAGCTCGAATTGCATCGGCGCCAGCCGACGACAACTGGCAAAACACAGTGGCGCACGAGTGACGAGGTGGAGCATCGCCGCGGTGGTGTAGGTCCACGCCGGGCGCCCGAAAAAATCCACCGCAACTCCTCCCGAGCGGGCATGCTGGTCGGTGAGCAGGGCCAGGATCTCGCCGCTCTTCAACACCTCCAGAAAGCGACCGGCATCGGCACCGTACTTGGGAATGGGATGGAAGCGATAGCGCGGCTTGCGGCGAAGGATCAGCTCCTCGACCCGCGGATTGTTCATCGGCCGGGTGATGCCAGCGACGGGCTTGAATCGAGAGAGCAGCTGTGCCGCGATCTCCCAGCTGCCAAAGTGCCCCGAGGCCACGATCAGGCCCTGTTCCGGATCCTCGAGCACCTCTATCACATCCGCCGGGATCTCCAACTGAATATGCTCGCGCCAGCGGTCCTCGGCGAGTACCTCAGCTGATCTCAGCGACTCGACAACCACCATCCCCACATGCTCCGCCGACCGCCGACTGAGCGCTCGGACGCGACGCGGGTCGGTCTCGATCCCGCTCTCGAGAACGTTCTCGCGCGCGACCCGACGGCGACGCCGATCTACCACCCACCACAGATCCGCCAACGCGCGGGAAAACCTGTAGGCGGCACCAACAGAGACTCTGTCGACGACCGCGAGCGCCGCGCGCAGCAGGAGATATTCGGAGAGGTGACGCAGCCGGCTAGGCTCCGCGCTGCTTGAGTAACTCGGCCATGTCACCGACGGTGCGGGTAGCGACCACATCGGTGGCCTCGAGCTCGATCCCGAACTCCTGTTCGACGTCGTAGAGCAGATCGAGAATTGACAGTGAATCGAAGCCGAGCGATTTGATCGTGGTCTCACCGTTCATCTGGGTCCAGTCACGCTCTTCCGTAGCATTGTCACGCACGATGTCCCGCAGTCGGATGATGATCTTCTCCTCGCTCATGAAACTCTCCTCACTCGGTCCGCGCGAGCACGAGTACGCCGTTGCCGCCGCCAAACCCGAAACTGTTCTTCATTGCCAACGCCGAGTCGAGCGCCATCGGCTCGTCTCCGACCAGCTTCACGTCGCACTCCGGATCGGGCGTGTCGAGATTGAGATTGGGAGGCACGACGCCTGCCTCGAGACTGAGTAGCGTCACGATGCTCTCGATCGCTCCGGAAGCTCCCAGAGTGTGCCCGAAGTACGACTTGTTGGCGGACACCGGGACTCGATCTACAGACGCACCCAGCACCTCACGGATCGAGCGACTCTCGCAGACGTCGTTGGCAAGAGTCGCGGTTCCGTGGGCGTTGACGAAGCCGATCTCTTCGGCACTGACCCCGGCGTCGTCCAGAGCCATGCGCATCGCGGTCGCCTGCCCCTCGACACTGGGGCTGGTCAGATGGGTCGCATCCGACGACTCGCCGTAACCGAGGATCTCGCCGCGGATCGTCGCGCCGCGGGCACGAGCCCGGTCGAGCGACTCCACCACCAGCGCACCGGCGCCCTCGCCGAGGACGCAACCATCACGGGCGGCGTCGAAAGGACGGCAGGCTCGGGCCGGGTCGGGCTCGGTGGAAAGCACTCCGAGATTGTTCCACACACCAAAAAAGAAAGGATCGAAGAACCCCTCGGCACCCCCGCAGAGCACGGTCTCTGCGTAGCCGTGCCTCACCATGCGCAGCGCGGCACCGATTGCGTTGGTCGACGAAGTACACGCCGAGACGATGATCTGATTGGTGCCGACGAGCCCGAACTGGATCGAGATCCCCGCCGAGATGGCGTTGTACATGCACTTCGGTACGGTGGAGGGGCGCAGTCCACGGGGCCCGCGCTTGAAGAAGCGCTCGAAAGAACTGTGATGGCTCTGCGCCGAACCGATCCCGGTGCCGAAGACTACGGCTACATCTCGAGGTGAATAAGGTGGCTCCTCCTCCAGCAGCCCAGCCTGCTCCAGCGCCCCGGCGGCGGCAACGAGTCCGAGGTCGAGGGCCCGATCGACCGCGCGCCTTCCCAGTCGCTTCAGGCCCGCGGCGACACTCTCACCATCGACCTCGGCGCCGATTCCGACCCGATAGTCGGTGGTGTCCAGGGCCTGCAGTTGGCCGATACCTCCCCGCCCCGCGAGAAGGCTCGCCCATACGGTCTCTTCGTCGGTACCGATCGCGCTCGCAATCCCCAGCCCGGTCACCACAACTCGACGAGATTCGGCCATCAGCCCTGCATCCATAGGCCGCCGTCGACATGAAGCACCTGACCGGTGAGGTACGACGAATCGGACGACATCAAAAAGGCCACAACCTTGGCGATCTCGCTGGGCTCCCCGATACGCCCGAGCGGAATGCCGAGACTCTTGCGGTTCTCTTCCGGCAGGCCTGCGGTCATATCGGTCTCGACGAAACCAGGGGACACAGCGTTACAGCGCACCCCGAAACGGGCCGCCTCGAGCGCCAAGCTGCGAGTCAGGCTCACCAGACCGGCCTTGGCGGCCGCGTAGTCCGCGCCCATCCATCCTCCGGGACCGTGTGCCGCCAACGATGCGACATTGACGATGCTGCCACGGCGAGCGCGGCGCATCAGCAGATACGCCGCCTGCGAGGCCACGAATGCCGCCTCGAGATTGAGACTGAAAGTCTTGCGCCACCCCTCCAGGTCGAGCCCGCGAAATGCCACTGGACGACCGCCGCCCGCGTTATTTACCAAGCCGTCCACTGAGCCGCAGCGTTCTGCCACCTCTGCAACCAAGCCACGCGCGGACTCGGCCTCCTCGAAGTCCGCGACGAAAGGCTGAGCGCGCTCCCGGTCGAGCTCGACGCAAACTCGCTCCACCTGCACTGGGTCTCGTCCGTGTATCGCGACTACCGCGCCACGAGCGAGGAGCTCCGTGGCAACCGCAAGGCCAATGCCGCGGCTGGATCCGGTGACCAGGATGACGTTGTCGGCGAGGCTGGGATTCATACTGCTTTGCGTTCCTGCCGCGCTCAAAAAAGATACCACGCCGCTGGCGCCGTGGCGGGCCCACACCGGCCCCGGGTGGGGTCATCAGCCGACCGAGTCGACCGAGGGCCGGAACAGAGGCGCCCGCCGATGCTGGGTTTCCTGCTCGAAGGCATAGCCGAGACCGATCAGCTTGCCTTCGCTAAATGGCCTGCCGAAGAACGAGAGACCCACCGGGAGACCCTGAATGAAGCCGGCGGGAACGGTGATGTTCGGATAACCTGCGACCGCCGCTGGAGTCGAGCTACTGCCGCCAAAGTGGTCGCCATTGACCAGATCGATGACCCACGCCGGGCCCCCCGTCGGTGCAACAATCGCATCGAGACGGTGCTCCGAGACCACTCGGTCGATACCTTCGGTGCGCGACAGACGCCGCGATGTTTCCAGCGCGGCAACATACTCCGGGCTCGACAGCGGCCCCCGCTGCTGCGCCTCGAGAAACACCTCCTGCCCGAAGTAGGGCATCTCACGGTCACGATTCTCCTCGTTGAAGCGGATCAAGTCGGCCAGATCGCGAGCGGCAACACCGGGCCCCAGCTTCGCTAGGTAGGCAGCCACATCGGCCTTGAACTCGTATAGAAGGACCTCGTGAGAGCTATCGCGCAGTCCCGTCGAGACCTCCAGATCGATCGGGTCGACAAGCACTGCCCCCGCTTCCCTCAGCGCCTGTAGGGCGTCCTCCAGGACTCTGTCGACATCGGCGTGGAACCCGAAGAAGGAGCGCGCCACACCGAGGCGGGCACCGCGAAGACTCCCAGCATCGAGGAACCTCGTGTAGTCGGCGTGGACCGGCCCCGAGTGCCCGATCGTCGCGGAATCTTCGGGGTCGACTCCGCCGATCACTCCCAGGACGGCCGTCGCGTCGGCGACAGTGCGCGCCATCGGCCCGGCAGTGTCCTGGCTGTGGGCAATGGGAATGATGCCCGACCGACTCACCAGGCCCACTGTCGGCTTGATCCCGACCACGCCATTGGCCGACGACGGGCAGACCACCGAGCCGTTGGTCTCCGTGCCGATGGCAACGGTCGAAAAGCTCGCCGAGACAGCGGCGCCGGAGCCGCTCGACGAGCCGCACGGACTACGGTCGAGAACGAAGGGGTTCCGACACTGCCCGCCCCTGGCGCTCCACCCACTGGAAGAGCGGGAAGAGCGAAAGTTAGCCCACTCGCTGAGATTCGTCTTTCCAAGCAGAACTGCTCCACCCTCGCGGAGTGCCTTCGCGACGAAGGAGTCCCGGCTGGCGATCGATCCCTCGAGCGCCAAAGACCCAGCGGTCGTCGTCATGCGGTCGGCGGTGTCCACATTGTCCTTGAGCAGGACGGGGATCCCGTGGAGAGGCCCCCTCACCCGACCCGCCGCCCGCTCCCGATCCAAGGCTTCCGCTATCTCCAACGCATCGGGATTGATCTCGAGAACGCTGCTGAGCAGGGAGTCGTGCACCTCGATACGCTCGATATAGAGAGCAGCTATCTCTCGCGCCGAGAGCTCGCCCGACTCCATTCGGCGACGAAGCTCGACGACGCCGACCTCGGCAAGCTCGAAGTCGCCCACTCCAGCCGCCGGACTCACTTCAGGCTCCAGACCCGAGCTCGGCTTCCCGACCATGGCCGCGGCACATCCCAGCGCCGAGAGCCTGAGGAAGCTGCGGCGACTGCTCGGCATTCACTCACCCGACCGCGGTCTTCAGGACTTCTTTCCCTGTCGCGCGGCTTTTTGGATTCTTGCCCAGGAGTCGCGGAGAGTTACGGCGCGATTGAAGATCGGAGATCCTTCAACAGAGTCTCGATCGACGCAGAAATACCCAAGCCGCTCGAATTGGAATCGGTCGCCAACGCTCACCGCGCCCAGACTCGGCTCGGCCTTGCAGTCGGCGACGACCTCCAGTGCATCGGGGTTGATGTTGGCAATATAGTCGCCGCCCTCCTCGGGATCCTCTGTTTTGAACAGCCGATCGTAGAGCCGCGCCTCCACGTCAACAGCGTGCTCGGCCGAGACCCAATGCAAGGTGGCCTTCACCTTGCGCCCGTCCGGGGCGTCCCCTCCCCGGGTCGCCGGGTCGTAGGTACACCGAAGCTCGACGAGCTCACCATTCTCGTCTTTGACCGCTTCGCGACAGGTGATGAAGTAAGCATAGCGAAGCCGCACCTCTCGACCCGGGGCGAGACGGAAGAACTTCTTCGGCGGGTTTTCCATGAAGTCCTCTCGCTCGATGTAGAGCACCCGCGAGAAAGGCACACTCCTTGAGCCCGCACCAGGATCTTCAGGGTTGTTGATGGCCTCGAGCTCCTCGCTCTCGCCTTCCGGATAGTTCTCCAGAACGACGCGTAGAGGGCGTAAGACGGCCATACGCCGCAGAGCACGGCGGTTGAGTTCTTGGCGCAAACTGTGCTCGAGCAGAGCGAGATCGGTGACGCTGTTGCTCTTGGTCACCCCGACCCGCTCGCATACATCGAGAATCGCTTCGGCGGTATACCCCCGCCGCCGAATCCCCGACAGAGTCGGCATACGCGGATCGTCCCAGCCCGAGACGTAACCTTCTTCGACCAGACGGCGCAGTCTGCGTTTGCTGAGGAGGGTGTAGCTGAACAGGAGCTTCGCGAACTCGATCTGGCGCGGCCGTGAGCCGGTATCGACATTGTCAAGAATCCACTCATAGAGCGGTCGATGATCCTCGAACTCGAGCGAGCACAGAGAGTGGGTGATGCCCTCGAGCGCATCCGAGAGGGTGTGGGCCCAGTCATACATCGGGTAGATCGACCACTCCGAGCCGGTGCGGTGATGCTCCACCTTGCGGATCCGATAGAGAGTGGGATCCCGCAGATTCATATTCCCCGAAGTCATGTCGATCTTGGCGCGTAGGACCTGCTCACCTTCGTCGAACTCGCCGGCTCGCATCCGCGCGAAGAGGTCGAGATTCTCCTCTACCGACCTGCCTCGGTAGGGACTGTCCCTGCCTGGCTCGTTCCACCGCCCACGATACTGACGAATCTCCTCGGCGCTGAGCGAGTCGACGTAGGCCTTGCCATCCTTGATGAGCTGGACCGCAAAGTCATGGAGCTGCTGGTAGTAATCCGACGCGTAGTACTCGCGATCCTCCCAATCGAAGCCGAGCCAGCGAATGTCCTCCTTGATGGCTTCAACGTACTCGGTGTCTTCCTTGACCGGATTGGTGTCGTCGAAGCGCAGATTGCAGGTGCCACCGTGCTCCGCCGCCACTCCGAAACTCAGACAGATCGCCTTGGGGTGACCGATATGTAGATAGCCGTTGGGCTCAGGGGGAAAACGAGTGCGAACGCCGCTGTGCTTGCCGCTCGCCAGGTCGTCACGGACGATGGTGCGGATGAAGTCGACGGGGCCGCCGCCGTTGGCCTTTGTATCCTCGGTCATGATGAGGCTGTTCCCAGCTCCGCTAGCGAGCGGCGCCTGCCGCTGCGCGAGCAGGCGGAAGTATAGAGAGCATCCACCAAGCCTGCCAACTGCCGGCAGGCGCCGATCCCGCCGTCTGTCGCTACAATGGAGGCTCGCGAGCTCTTCAAGGAAACTCGTCGGCGAAGGGAGCTGACTGGCTGAACACCGCTACGACTTCGAATCCGCCTGTTGATGTGCTGATACTCGGTGGCGGCAACGCCGCCCTCTGTGCCGCCATCTCGGCTCGCCGGGCCGGCGCCAGCGTACTGCTGCTCGAGAGCGCACCGGAGCACTTCCGCGGCGGTAACAGTCGACACACCAGAAATCTGCGCTACCTGCACGAGAGCGGCAACGAGATTCTCTCCGGACCTTATGCGGAAGAAGAGTTCTGGGAGGATCTGATTTCAGTCACCGGGGGCGAAACCAACGAAAAGCTCGCCCGGCTGTTGATTCGAGGCTCGACAGACTTGGGTCACTGGATGACCGAGCAGGGCGTGCGATTTCAGGGGCCACTTCGGGGCACTCTCAATCTCTCACGCACTAACGCTTTCTTTCTGGGCGGGGGCAAAGCACTCGTCAACGCATATTTCAAGACCGCGATCGACCTCGGCGTGGAGGTCGCCTACAACTCGGAAGTCCAAGGTCTCGACGCACGCGAGGGTGAGTTCAAAGCCGCAATCGTCATGAGAGAGGGCGCCACGCACGAGATCCCGGCCAAGAGCGTTGTCGCCGCGTCGGGCGGCTTCCAGGCCAACATCGCATGGCTCAAGGAGTACTGGGGAGATGCCGCCGACAATTTTCTTGTTCGCGGTAGCCCCTTCGACACCGGCCTGGTGCTGCGAGCCTTACTCGATTGCGGTGCGGTGTCGGTCGGAGATCCACGCCAATGTCATGCCGTGGCCATCGATGCTCGAGCCCCCAAGTTCGATGGCGGAATCGTCACCCGTCTCGATTGCATCCCCTTCGGAATCGTGGTCAATAAGCTGGGCCTTCGCTTCTACGACGAAGGCGAAGACTTCTGGCCCCGGCGCTACGCTATCTGGGGCCGGCTGGTTGCCCAGCAGCCGGAGCAGATCGCATATTCGATTATCGATTCCAGGTCCAAGGATTTGTTCATGCCTTCCGTCTTTCCCGCCATCGAAGCCGATTCGCTAACCGAGATGGCCTCCAGGCTCGAGCTCGATCCAGCCGTTCTGGAGACCACGGTCGCCGCCTTCAATAGCGCAGTACGACCCGGCGTCTTCGACTCCTCCACTCTCGACGACTGCGCGACCGAAGGTCTCGAACCGCCGAAGAGCCACTGGGCTCGGAGGCTCGAAGAGGCGCCTTTCTACGCCTACCCGCTGCGCCCGGGCATCACTTTCACTTATCTGGGAGTCGGGGTCGACGAGCGGGCACGAGTGCTGATGAAGACCGACACACCAGCAGCGAACATCTTCGCAGCTGGAGAGATCATGGCCGGCAACATCCTAGGCAAGGGATACCTCGCCGGTCTCGGGATGACCATCGGTACCGTCTTCGGTCGAATCGCGGGAGGAGAGGCGGCACGTCATGCCCTCTCCTGAACCACTAGCTGAGGCCGAGCGCCTCATGACGATCTGCAATGCCTGCCGCTATTGCGAGGGGTTCTGCGCGGTCTTCCCAGCCATGGAGCGCCGCAGAAGCTTCTTGGAGGGCGATCTCATCTACCTGGCGAACCTCTGTCACGACTGCCGTGGCTGCTACTACGCCTGCCAATATGCTCCGCCGCACGAATTTGGCGTCAATCTACCGCGAACCTTCGCCGAGCTCAGACTCGAGACCTACGAAGACTACAGCTGGCCACGCCTTCTCGGCGGACTCTTCCGGCGCAACGGGGTCGCGATCGGCGCCCTCCTGGCCTTCTGTGTGATCTTGGTACTTGTCCTCGTTCTCACCTTCCAGGGGCCAACGGCCCTAAGCTCCGCGGCTCGAGAGCCAGGGGACTTCTACACTGTTGTCCCCTATGTGGCGATGGTGGCCCCGGCCGCCGCCATCCTCCTCTTCGGCATCGGCGTCTTCGTTTCCGGATTCCTCCGTTTCTGGCGCAGCTCCGGCGGCCGCTTTCGGGATCTACTGGATCCCCAAGCTCATCTCAGAGCCTCCCGCGACGCTCTTGCACTGAAATACGCAAAGGGTGGAGGCGACGGCTGCAATTACCCTGACGAAGGCTTTTCCCACGCGCGACGCTGGCTCCATCAGCTGGTCGTCTACGGTTTCCTGCTCGACCTGGCGTCAACGACCCTGGCGGCGATCTACCAACACTTCCTCCACCGCATTGCCCCTTATCCGTATCTCAGCGCACCCGTGGTCCTCGGCACGGTCGGAGGGGTCGGCCTGCTGGTCGGGACAGCGGGCTTGCTCTACCTCAAGTTCGGTGCCGACGATCGCCCGGCCGACGGGAAGACCAGAGCCATGGATGTGGCCTTCCTGATACTTCTCTTCCTGACCAGCCTCACCGGGCTCCTGCTCGTGGGCCTTCGAGCAACGTCAATGATGGGCTCCCTCCTGGTAGTGCATTTGGGGGTGGTGGCGGGTCTCTTCATCACCCTGCCCTACGGCAAGATGGCACACGTCGTCTACCGTTACGCAGCCCTCCTGCGCAACGCACTCGAGGAAGCGCACGATAAGGCAGCCAGCACATCCGGCTAGTCGCCGACAGTGGCGCTCTGAGCAGCGCTGAAGAACTCGTGAGCGCTCTCGAACGGCGCCAGCCGAGAGACGATTCTTCGTGTAGCCGCGTGTGCCGAGGGCGGAAAGCTCGCAAGGCGGTCTACCAACGCCCGCGCCACGTTCAGAACCTCGCCATCGGGAACGGCCCTCACCGCCAGGCCGAGCCTAGCAAGGTCCTCTCCGTAGTAGCGCTCCGCACTCATGACCATTTCATAGGTGCGAGTGAGACCGAGCTTGAGAGTCAGCCAGGCGACGTTCATCGGAGCCGGGCGACCGAGACGCGCCTCGGCGACCTCGAAGAAGGCGCCCTCACCGGCGATCAAGAGATCGCAGGCGAGAGCCAGACCCGAGCCACCCGCGATCGCAAAACCCTCGAGAGCGCCCACAACCGGTTTCGGGCAGTCGAACATAGCGGCATGAAAATCACACCATCTCTCTGAGAAGTCTTTTCGCCACGCCTGTGGCGGCTCTACGGCGAATTCTTTGAGGTCCATGCCGGCACAAAAGCCGCCCTCCGCCCCCCGAATCAGGACCGCGCCGATCTCATCGTCCGCCGACAGCTCCTCCAGACCCGCGTGCAGACCCTCGAGCAAGGGGCCGTTGAGGGCGTTCTTTCTCTCTGGGCGGTTGAGAACGAGCTCACCACGTCGACCTACCCGCTCTACCCGTACCGGTTCACTCATGGCTTCCTCCCCTGTGTTGACCCGCCTCGGGCACTCTACTCCGAACGACCTCTAGCAAGACAGAGTCGGCTCGGAAGTCAGCGGGCGTGTATCATCTCGCATTCGAGAATGCGCTTCTCCCGACTACTACTGACCCTCGTACTTGCCCTGGTTGCGCCCCCGCAGCCCGGCTTCTCGAGCGATGCTGCCGTCCCCATCGAGACCTTCGAGCTCGACAACGGCATGCGCTTTTACGTGGTCCAGCGTCCTGAGCTCACCACCGTTTCGGCGTCTTGGGTCGCCCACGTCGGTTCGTCGAACGAGCGTCCCGGTATCACCGGCCTCGCCCATCTCTTCGAGCACATGATGTTCAAGGGCTCGAGAACCATCGGTACCACGGACAGCGAGCGAGACCGGGAGATCATCGAAGAACAGGAACAGGTGCAAGAAGAGATCCGGGCCATCTATCAGGCAGATCGTGGGCGCTGGCGCCGCGGCGAGATCGAGGCCCCCTACGCGGCGGAACACCAAAGCGACGATCTAGCCGAGCTCCAGGAGAGATTCAGGAGTCTCGCCGACGAACAACGCGGACTGATGGTGAAAGACGAGTTCTCCAAGATCTACACCGACGCCGGCGCTACTTTTCTCAACGCCATGACCAGCCAGGACGTTACGGCCTACATCATCAACGTACCGGCAAACAAGCTCGAGCTCTGGTTCTGGATGGAATCGGAACGGCTCTTGAACCCGGTCTTTCGAGAGTTCTACACCGAGCGCGACGTGGTCTACGAAGAACGTCGCTTGAGGACCGAGGCAACCGCCACCGGCGCGTACGATGAACAGCTCAATGCCATGTTCTGGGGCTCGCACCCCTACTCCTGGCCCATCGTCGGCTGGCCCTCCGACCTGCGGGTCATCACTAAACAGCAAGCCGACGAATTCTTCTCGACTTACTACGCTCCGAACAACCTTTCCGCGATTCTGGTGGGCAACGTCGACATCGCCGAAGCCAGGCGCCAGGCCGAGCGCTATTTCGGCCGCATTCCGCGAGGGGACGCGGCTCCTCCGGATGTCGTCACTCTGGAAATAGAGCAGCTTGCGGAAAAACGGATGGTTGCCGAGTGCGACTGCCCTCCACAGCTGAACATCCTCTACCATACCGCCCCCTTCGGCCACCGCGACGACTACGTCCTCGATGTCTTCTCCGGCCTCCTCAATGGCCGAACCGGCCGACTCTATAAATCGATGATCGAAGGAGCGGAGATCGCCAGCAGCGCCCGCGTTGCCAACCTCGCAAGCAAGTGGGCCGGTTCATTCTCCGTTTCGGCCGAGACCATGGGAGATCACGCGCCCGAAGATCTCCTCGCCCAATGGGAAAAAGTGCTGGCCGAGCTCCAACAGAGCCCGGTCTCGGCAGCAGAGCTCGACAAAGTCAAAAACATCCTCACCGCCGACGTCTATCGCCGACTGGAGAGCCCGTTCTACCTGATGATGCAGCTCGCTCTGTACACCGGGCAGGGCGATGCCACCTACCTCAACACGTTCGCTGACCGGGTCGCGGCGGTCACGGCCGAGGACGTACAGAGACTCGCGAACACCTACTTCGACCCAGCGAACCGGCTGGTAGGCGTCTATACCCGCAAGGAAGGCACTCGAGCGGAAGAGGTACCGTCGGAGTTGGAGGCGCTCCCTGCCGAGATGAGGCAGAGGGTGCTCCAGCAGATAAACGAGATCAACGGGCAAACAGAGGCTGCGCCGCTGGAAGAGGCGCTCAGCCAGGTGCGGAGCCAATCCGAACAGGTCCCGGCAGCGATGAAGCCTGCATTCGCCTACATGATCCAAGTTATCCAACAACGCCTCGAAGTCCTCGCCAACGAGGGTGCGAGATGAACGTGGCAGGCTCAAAGCAGTCGATAGTGGGCCGAGTCACCTTGCTCGTCTGTGTAGCCGCGGTCGGGGCGCAGGCCCTCAGCGGACAAGACATCCCGTCGCGACCCGAAGACTTAGCATTCCGAGATCTGGGATTCGAGGTACCGCGAGCCGAATCGATTCGCCATGAGCTATCCGACGGCGTAGTCGTTTACGCGGTCGAAGACCACACCCTCCCCCTCGTCGACATCGGCCTCCAGCTGCGGACGGGAAGCTTCCTCGAGTCGGCGGAGAAGACCGGCTTGGCCAAACTCACGGGCGCCTTGCTGCGATCGGGAGGTACAACGACACGGGCGCCAGGGGAGCTCGACGAAGAGATCGACGCCCTCGCCGCGAACATTCGGATGTCGATCGGCAACACTTCGGCCTCAGCCAACCTCAACTGCCTGACCGCGAAGCTCGACGAATGTCTGGCGATCTTCTTCGACATGCTCGAAAACCCGCGCTTCGACGAGGAGCGTCTCGAGCTCGAGAAGTCGATTCTCGAGGAAGGCCTCGCCCAGCGCAACGACGACCCCGCAAGGCTTTCCAGCCGTGAGTGGCGGTGGCTGCTTTACGGCGAAGAACACTTCTCTTCGCGCCAGATTACGACTTCCACCCTCGAAGCCATCGAGCGCGAAGACCTGGTGGCCTTCCACCGCGACCACTGGGGCCCCGCAGGCATGGTGGTGACGGTCTCGGGAGATATAGAGAGCGAGGTCATCCTGAACAAGCTGGGGCAGAAGATCGCGGCATGGCCGAGTCAGCACAAGAAGACGCCATGGCCACCGCCGGCCCCCGACTACAACCCGCGACCCGGCGTCTATTCCGTTGAGAAGGACATTCCCCAAGGGCGGGTCCAGATCGGCCACCTCGGCATTCAGCGTTCTCGATGGGACGATCCCGCGCACTTCGCGCTGCAGGTGATGAACAGCATTCTCGGAGGTGGAGGTTTCACCTCTCGTCTGATGAAAAGGATCCGCTCCGATGAAGGCCTCGCCTACTCCGCCGGATCCTCCTTCGACATCGCCAGCCTTTATTGGCCGGGTACATTTCGGATCTTCTTTCAGTCGAAGAGCGAGTCGGTAGCGCTCGCCACCCAGATTGCGATCGAGGAGATCCATCGACTGCGCAGTGAAGAAGTCAGCGACGAAGAGCTCGAGACCGCGAAGAGCTCCTTCATCGAGACTCTGCCACGGCGCTTCGACTCACCCCGATCCGTGACTACGATCTTCGCGGCCGACGAGATCCTCGGTCGTTCGCACGCGTACTGGTATGACTACCGGAAGAATCTCGGCGCGGTGACGAAGGCTGAGATTCTTCAGGTCGCTCGCAAGTATCTCGACCCCGACAAGCTCATCTTGCTGATCGTGGGAAATTGGGAGGCCATCGCCAAGGGGGATCCCGGCGGTCGAGCTTCGATGACCGACATTCTCGAAGGAGCTGTCAACGTAGTGCCGCCTCGAGATCCGCTCACCCTCGAGCCTTTGTCGCCGTAATCAAAGCAACCCATCGACTCGGAGAGGTCGGTGTTTGCCAATGCCTACTCCAGCCCCAGACATCTGGGAGCGCTAGAGGCTACAACTGCTGGCCACCCGTTGGTTGATCTCTCCGGAGCTAGGAGCGCCGTCCTCCACTGGACTCTCACCAAGTCCCGCAAAATGCAAAGCCTCATGAATCAGCACGGCGGCGGCGCGATCGGCAGGGAGACTTGCAAACCCCCGGCACAGGCGTGTCACCGGGCTGCCCACAACGGTGAATGCACTTGCATGCCGACACAGGCGCCTCTCTTGCGGGTTCGAAGCAGAGACATAGCCTTCCCTTGGAGGACCTCTCGTGGGAACCGCACGACTACTTTGCCGAGTCCATGACCGAAGCGCTGATTACGGACCTTGCGCAGATTCCCTCTCTGCGAGTGACCTCGCGGCAATCTGTCGAGCGCTACCAGCGGCAGTGATGCCACAGTTGGCGACATCGCCAAGGCTCTCGGAGTAGAGGCGATCGTCCAGGGATCGGTCTTGCGCGAGGCGGACCGTGTCCGCATCAGCGTCCACCTCATCGACGCGCCAAGCGACAGTCATCTATGGGCGCAGGACTACGAGCGCCCTTATCAACACGTTCTGATGCTCCAGCGCGACGTAGCAAGCGCGATAACCCAAGAGATCCGCGTATCGCTGACCCCGGACGAGCAAGTTCAGCTGGCGAGCTACCGGGCGGTCGACCCCAAGGCGCACGACCTTTACCTGCGGGGTCGCTTCGAGCTCCATCGCTGCGAAATAGACGGACCGAACGACACTGACAACCTCTTCGACGAAGCGATCGCGGTCGACCCGACCTATCGCCTCTACGAGTCTCCCCAGTTCGCAATCGACGAGTACCCGATAGCCGTCCTCAAAGCAGGCATGGGAGACGCGGAGGGTGCGCTGGACAGCCTCGAGAACGCACTGGCGCAGCACTCCCCCAACATGATCTACCTCAGAGTGGAGCCTTTTCTCGGACCTGTTCGTCACAACCCCCGTTACAGGGCGCTACAAGACGAGCTCATGCTGCGCTAGGGGGTCGGCGGAGGTGTGGCAAAATGCCACTCCATGAAGGAGCTCATCTATCACCGCCACTTCCTCCCGGCCCTAGAGATCTTCGGTGATCGCACTGCGGTCATTGACGGATCTTACGAGGCCACGTTCAGCCAACACGGGGAGCGCACCCTTCGCCTTGCCAACGCTCTACGCACCGAGCTCGGCCTCACCAAGAGCGACCGCTTCGCAGTGATGGCGGCAACCAGCCACGAGTACCTCGAGCTCTACCATGCCGCCTACCTCGGCGCCGGCGTCATCAATCCCCTGAACCTGCGCTTGGCGGGCAAAGAGCTCGATTACATCGTGCGTGACTCCGGAACTGAGATCGTGTTCGTCGATCAACACTTCGCGGAGGCGATGGACGTAGCGATGAAGGCGTCTGGGGACCGGAGCCCCATACGCAAGACCATTCTCATCGGCGACGGAGACGGACCTGCAGACCTGCGCTACGAGGACCTCCTCGCCAGTGCAGCAGCGGCGGTGCCGCCGGAACCGGAGGAAGAAGACTCAGTGGTCCTCATGTACACCGGAGGTACCACCGGCCTACCGAAAGGCGTGCTCGTCAACCAGCGCGCCGAGACCCTCAACTGGTATCACGCAGGAATGGCCATCGGCTTTGCCGACGACGATGTAAGTCTGCTGCAGACACCCATCTTTCATGCCGCATCGATGGTCACCCTGCTCGCGGTGCCGGTGACCGGAGGAACGACGGTGATGATGCCGATGTTCGATCCTGAGGCCGCAATCGCTCTGATCGAGAAACACGGCGTCACCATGACCGGGATGGTGCCGACCATGATCACCATGATGCTCAACCATCCGAGCTTCGCTCCTGAGCGACTGAAGTCGCTGCGAAGGCTCATCTACGGTGCATCTCCGATGCCGTCGGCGCTTCTCGACCGGCTCTTGGAGATGTTTCCCGACATGGAGATCGGCCAGGGCTACGGGATGACCGAGAGCTCGTCGATCCTGACCTATCTCGGCGCCAAGGAGCACAGAGCAGGGGGAGACCGGATGCGTTCGGTGGGTCGAGCCCTTCCCGGCGTGGTGCTCTCGATCCAGGATCCCGAGGGCAGCCTTCTCCCGACCGGAGAGACCGGTGAGGTCTGTGCCAAGGCCGGAAACTACATGACCGAGTACTGGAACAAGCCGGAGGCCACTGAAGAAGCGTTCCGCGACGGTTGGTATCACACCGGCGATGCCGGTTACCTCGACGACGGCGGCTACCTCTTCCTCGTCGACCGGGTCAAGGACATGATCGTCAGCGGCGGTGAGAACGTCTATTCGGTCGAAGTGGAGAACGCGATCTCGACCCACCCCGCGGTGGCCCAGGTGGCGGTCATCGGCATTCCCCACGATATCTGGGGTGAGGCGGTTCACGCCATCGTCATCTGCCACGAGGGAGCGGAGGTGAGCGAGGCGGAGATCATCTCCCACGCTCGCACCTCGATTGCAGGCTACAAGACACCGAAGACCGTAGAGTTCCGGACCGAGCCCCTTCCTCTCTCCGGCGCCCTCAAGGTGCTCAAGCGCGCGCTACGGCGGCCCTTCTGGGAGGGTAAGGGCCGAGGCATCAACTAGGCCGTCCACGCAGCGATCCTCAACGGCGCGATGCGGATGACCTCGGGTCCCACCTCTACCTCGGCATACTGCGGGTACTTCTCGCGCAGAGAGGCGAGGACCCTAGCCACCTCTGCGCCTGCCACCAAGGAGCCCTCACCCTCGACAAGCACGTAGCGGAGCCGTCTCCAATCCTCCTCGTAGTGATCGACCAGCAGAGCCGCTCGCGGGTTGGTCTCGAGGTTGCGAACTCGCTTCAGCCGCCGTGTGGTCTTGGGCTTGCCGTCGATCGGCGTGTATAGGGCATCACCGTCGAATACGAAACAGACGGGAACGAGATGCGGCTGTCCATCCTCGCCCGTGGTCGCCAGACGACCGACTCTCGCCGCTCGCAGCAGCTCTAACGCCCAGCCGGGCGCCTCGAGGGTCATACCAGGAGCCGAGCGTAGCGATCGAGGCGCGGCAGCACCTGGTCGGCCTGCTCAGGAGGAAGCCACAGAATCGCTCGATCGACGCCCGCCGCGGCGAACCCGTCGAGAGCCTCTCGCTGGGCTGGAGCGGCGAAGAGAGAGACCGAGATCGTACTGCGATCGCGGCCGGCCTCCGCTGCCAGCTCGTCGAGCTTTCGCAGCCCGGAGAGCACCAGCTCCGCGTTGCGGCCGCGGGGAAACCAACCGTCGCAGAAATCGACAACTCGGCGCAGCGTGTGAATCGACTCGCCGCCCAGGAGGATCGGCGGGTGGGGGTCCTGGACCGGCTTGGGCCACGACCAGACCGGGTCGAAGTCGACGAACTCGCCGTGGAACTCCGCCGCGTCCTGAGTCCAGACCTCTTTGAAGGCCCGTGCCTGCTCCTCCAGCTTGCGAAAGCGGCCCTCGAATGCAGTGCCGTGGTTTTCCATCTCCTCGCGGAGCCAGCCCGCGCCGAGGCCCAACTCGAAACGACCCCCGGAGAGGAGATCGAGGCTCGCGACTGCTTTGGCCGTGGTCAGGGTGTCGCGCTCGATGATCAGGCAAATACCGGTCCCGAGCCGCAGAGTCTTGGTCACCGCCGCGGCGGCCGCCAGCGACACAAAGGGGTCCAGAGTGTGGGAGTACTCCCGTGGTAGCTCTCCCCCGCCAGGGAAGGGCGTCTTGCGACTTGCGGGGATGTGGGTGTGCTCCGGCACCCAGAGAGATTCGAATCCCCGATCCTCGACCTCGACCGCTAACTGGTCGAGGGGGATTGCGTCGTCGGTCGCGAACATAAAGACGCCTAGCTTCATAACAGCTCCGCATATTTGTCGAGAAGAGGAAGAACGGCGTCGCGATCTTCCGACGGTAGCCCTAGAATCGCGCGGTCCGCGCCGGCCTCGGTATAGGCCTCGATGACCTCCTTTTGCGGCCGGGTACCGAAGACACTGACGTTGATGGTGTCTCGAGACCGCCCCGCCTCTTCAGCCCGTCGGTCGAGATCGGCCAGCCCCTCGACGATCGCCTTCTGCGAGAAGCCGATCGGCAGCCAGCCCTCGCAGAAATCCACGACTCGCTGACGCGTGTATTCGGTATAGCCGCCAAGATAGACCGGCGGGTGGGGCTTGGTGACCGGCTTGGGCCAGCTCCAGATCGGATCGAAGTCGACGTACTTCCCGTGGTACTCGGGCTCGTCCTCGGTCCAGATCTCTTTCATCGCCATCACCTGCTCCTCCAAGCGCTTGAAGCGCGTCGAGTAGTCGGTGCCATGGTTCTCCATCTCCTCGCGATTCCAACCTCCGCCGATACCGAAAAGCAGGCGTCCGCCGGAGAGTGCATCGAGACTCGCGACTTCCTTGGCGGTGGTGATGGTGTCGCGCTCGATGATCAGGCAGATGCCGGTACCCACCTTCAGCTTCTCGGTCGCAGCGGCCGCCGCCATGAGGGAAACGAAGGGATCGTAGGCATGCCAATACTGCTTGGGCAGATCTCCACCGGCTGGGAAAGGCGTGGCGCGGCTGGTGGGAATGTGAGTGTGTTCTGGGACCCAGAGAGACTCGAAACCTCGCGCCTCCGCCTCGCGAGCGAGCTCGTCGATACGAATCGCGTAGTCGGTGGCGAAGATACTGAGACCGATATCCATATGCGACCTCCAAGTCGTTGTCGGGAAAGACGTAGCGTACAACGCCGAAGCCGGTGCACCATGGTAGCTTCTGCCTTCTTTTCACCGGCAGAGATGGACTTTGCTGCAATGCCGATTCGTGTCGAGCCGCGACCCGCCTAGACGATCAAGCCGGTTGGCGCCAGATGGCCGGGCGGCGGATAGCACTCGGGCTCGACCAAGGCCCCCGCCAGCTCGGCAAGAAAGTCGCTTCTAGCTACTCCCTTCGCTCCGAAACGAGCAAGGTGGGGTGTCTCTTGCTGACAGTCGATGAGTCGGGCCCCTCGCCGCGCCAGCTCGGTCACCAGAGTGGCGAAAGCGACCTTTGAAGCATCTCGGACCCGGTAGAACATCGACTCACCAAAAAAGACTCCTCCAATGGCAATGCCGTAGAGCCCTCCGACCAGTCGATCACCCTCCCAGCTCTCCACCGAGTGCGCCCAGCCAAGGCTGTGTAGTCGGCAATAGGCACCCACCATCGCATCGGTGATCCAGGTTCCTCCGTCGCGACCGTCGCGACCGTCCGCCGGCCCCCGCGGCGTGGCGGCGCAGGCACGGACGACCTCTTCGAAGGCGAGATCGAAGCTCACCGAGAGTCGACCCCCGCGGAGGACCTTGCGAAGGGAGCTCGAGAGCCTGAGATCCTCCGGATAGAGAACGAAGCGGGGATCCGGCGAGAACCAGTAAAGCGGATCCTCATCGTCCCCCATTGGCCAAGGGAAAATGCCCGATCGATACGCGAGGAGCACGCGCTCCGGCGCAAGGTCGCCGCCGACCGCGAGGAGACCGCTCGAGTGCGCCAGCTCGGGGTCTGGAAAGACGGGATCGGCGCCAAGCCAGAAGGGACCGCGAATCGATAGCACCTCTGCGTCTCATCCTACAGGGGAGACGCGATCGGCGTCAGCCACCGGTGGACTCCAGTTTCCCGAAGGCCTCGAGCTCGCCTTCGGGCTATAGTCGGACCATGGATGATCACCCTCGCAGTGGAGCCGAGCGGGTTCCTCCCGGCCAATATGTGACCGAGAAGTGGCCGGTGCTGACCTACGGCCCGACGCCTTCGGTAGCGCTCGGCGACTACAGCATCCGACTCTTCGGCGAGGTGGGCGTCGAAACTCGACTCAGCTGGGACGAGCTACAAGCTCTGGCTCGGACGGAAGTAAGAGCAGACTTCCACTGCGTCACCCGCTTCTCTACCCTCGACAATCGTTGGAGCGGTTTCTCTACTCGCAGCCTACTCGAGCTCGTCAGCATCAAACCGGAGTCGACGCATGTCATGGTCCACTGCGCCGGCGGCTACACAACCAACCTGCCTCTCGAAGACTTCGCGGCGACTCGAGCTTTGCTCGTAGACCGCCACAACGACGCGCCGCTGGCGGCCGAGCATGGCGGCCCCCTCCGCCTTGTCGTCCCCCACCTCTACGCCTGGAAGAGCGCGAAGTGGGTCAACGGTATCGAGCTCCTGATGGAAGATCAGCGAGGCTTCTGGGAAGAGAACGGCTACCACACCTACGGTGACCCCTGGAAAGAGGAGCGATTCAGCTCCCAGGAGACCCGCCAGGCGTACGAAGTTCGCCGTAGAGCCAAGGAGCTCGGCCTGGTGCCTGGCGCAGAGAGCTAGCCCCAGAAAACGCGCCTTCGGCCAGTTTTCCGGCCCATCCCCGCCTGAGAACTACTCGCCTGTCCGAATTCTCTGACACGCTCCTAGCCGCCAGGTCTCGGGCTTCTTGCGTCAGGGTGTGGGTCGGCGCGAGATGACCAGACGGCCGGCGAGTCCGGCCGCGACGCACACCCGGCATCGCCACTGCCGAACCGGACGTCCAGCCAGTCGGCGCTGCCGACAAACCGGACAGCGGTGCTCCCACACATAGCGCTTTCTTGCCGCTCGCTGGGCGGCGCTGCCGAGCTCCTGGTCAGGAATCCGAACTCGGGGATCGAGGTCGGCCCTCTGCATCAGCTGGCGCCACTCGCGGCCGTGCGATCGTACACTGCCGCCGTGAAGAAATTGGACCGCGGCATGGGCGGCTTCGTGGCAGACCACCTCTCGCAAGAGGTGAGGAGGGGCCTCGAAGAGAACGTCGGCGATCCGAATCAACTGCTCGCCGGGAAAATAGCTGCCCAGCGAGGTGCGCATGCGACGGCTCACTTCGACGCGGAGGCAATCGCGAAGATCGGGCACTCTCCAGATCTGGCTCCATCGCCCCGCCTCGCCCCACCACAACTCTCTCAGAGTGTCGTGGACAGAGCTACGGCGCTCAGCGACATCAAAGAGGGCGAGTTGGGCAGTGGCGGCAGGCAAGTTCACTCCCGTATCTGAGGCGAGCTACGGCGCAGCGGGGTCGAGAATCGCCTCGTAGGCAAGGCGCTTGCTGAGAAACCTCGCGTTGCGCGCCGCACCGCCGCCCCTGCTCTGAATCATGCCGACGACGATCGTATCCTGGATGGGATTGATCCCGAACCAAGTGCCTGCGACTCCGAACCACCAATACTCTCCCTTCGCCAGAGCGTGGTCGCTATTGGGATCGGGGTTGTCGACAATCGCAAAGTCGATCCCGAACACATTGCCCCGAAACATCGGCGCAATCTCGACGATGTCGGCGGGAAGCTGGTTGGTGTGCATCAGCTTGACGGTCTCCGGCTTCAGGATCCGCACACCATCGAGCTCGCCACCGTTGAGGAGCATCTGAGCGAAGCGCATGTAGTCCGTGGCCGTAGAGGTGAGGCCGCCACCACCGGAGAAGAAGGCCGGAGGCTTCAAGTACTGCCCGTTGGGCCGGTAGCTCTCCTTGCCGCCACGGCCACGGCGGTAGAGGATCGACAGTCGATCGGCCTTGTCTTCGGGCACATAGAAGCCGGTGTCCTTCATGCCGAGCGGAGCGAAGATCCTCTCTTGCAGGACCTGGTCGAAGGGTTTCCCGGTCAGCACCTCGACCAGGTAGCCCTGGACGTCGACAGAGACACTGTAGTGCCAGACCGACCCCGGCTGTTGTCGCAGAGGAATCTTCGCCAGCTTGCCGATCATGTCCTTCAGGGTCGAGTCTCGGTTCATCACATCGGCTGCCTGGTAGAGGCTGTCTACCTGAGACCTGGAGAACAGGCCGTAGGTCAAACCCCCGGTATGGCTCACGAGCTCCCGAATGGTCATCCTGTGGTTGGCGTCCTCGACCTCCGGATAACCTTCGGGCCCGTCGCTGGCTGCCACCTTCAGACCTTTGAATTCGGGGATGTAGTCCTCGACAGCATCTTCGAGCTCGAACTTTCCCTCGTCGAAGAGGGTCATCAGCGCAACACCCGCAATCGGCTTGGTCATCGAGAAGATCCGAAAGATGGTGTCCTTCTCCATCTCGACACCTTGCTCTCGGTCCTGGTGTCCGAAAGTCTCGAAGTGGACGATCTTGCCATGGCGAGCCACCATGGTGACGATGCCGGCCAGCTGCCCCTGGTCGACCATTTCCTGCATAGCGGCAGTGAGTTTCTGCAGGCCCGCCTCGTCCATCCCCACTTCCGCAGGGGCAACCATAGTCAGATCACGCGGGGAGCCCGCTGCGCTGAGAACGGTGGAAGAGAAGAAACCAGCCAGCAAGAGGCAGGACGTCGCTAGCGTCATTCGAAAAGAAGAGTTCGGCTGCATCGGTCGATCCATGAGCTCGTCCTCCGTGAGCATACGAACCCTACACCATTGCCGGGCGGGACTAGCGCCCCGTTCTCGACACCAGTTCTCCGCTGCGGCCGGCCCCGTTCGCCCGATCCTGTAACCTGGAAGGCATGTTTCCCTAAGAGTATTAGAGGAGGTGAATATCGACACTAGACCAGCGTTTCCAAAGTTCGTGCTGCATAGCTCGAGGTCATTCTGTTCGCTGGCTAGGAGCCTGCGAAGCAGGCGAGTAGTTCTCAGGCGGGGATGGGCCGGAGAACGGGCCGTAGGTCCGTTTTCCGGGGCGAGGCGCGCTGACGCAGGCATATTGGGCAATATGTCGAGGAGCGAGGGGGCGCCTAGCCAACGACGCCAGCGGGCAGAAGGGCCCGAGATATGTGCGCGAACTTTGGAAACGCTGGTCTAGGCCCGACGCCGGCAACAGCGTCAGTGCGACGAATGGAGCCTGAGCCAAGCCAAGGCCGGCTCAAAAACCAGCTCGCGCGAGCGCTCGCCGACGAGCACGTCCAAATGGCCGTGATTCTCCAGCACATGGAGGGTCACGTCAGAACTGCCACTCTTGCCGGCCGAATAGATACCGTCGAGAAGCCATTCGCTTCCCATGCCGGTGGCCCCGAAATAGAGGATCGGCAAGCTGAGCTCTCCCCATCGGTCGTCAATAGGGGTCCCGGGGTCGTCGTCGAATTCGGCGATTGATGCAGACTCGACGTTCTGGATCATCGGATAGTAGCGATCGTAGTCGGCAAGAAGTCGAGCCAACACTTCGACCCGAGAGACTCCATCCAGAGGATTGGCGAGGCCGCCGGGGCGCCAGGCACTATAGAGAATGGAAGCAACCTGGTCACCGACGTTGTCGAAGCCGGCACCGCGCTCGCCGACCGGTGGCCCCAGTGGCTCGGAGGCCGCCGCGCGCATGAGCTGATCACGATTCGTCCAGCCCATGCCTCCAGCAACGTCTGAAGCGAAGTGTCCAGCCTCGCGGAACCTCGCGACACTCCCTTCTCGATCAAATGCGCCCTCGGGGGCGTGACTCTTGAATCCCCCGTCGAGCGCGATCAAACCGGCAAGCGAGCCTTCTCCCTCGACGGCGACGAGTCCGTAGGCAAGCCAAACACCGCGGCTGAAACCGGCGACGAAGATAGAAGATGCCGAGCTCTGCTGTCGAACCAAAGAGAGCGCGGAGCCGGCATCGGCAACGAAGGATTCGAGTGTCCAGACAGCCATGAAGTCGTCAGACTCGAGGGTCTCGCTCGGCACCGCATGGGTTCGATAGTCGAGGGCCCAGACCTCGATCCCGCGACGGGCCAGGAAAAGCCAGAGATTGTGGTTCTCGTCGAGGACCGCGAGCTCGCCATTCATGTTGGTACCCGGCAGATAAAGCAGCGCCGCTGTCGCTTCGCCTCCGCCACGATAGCGATGGACCTGGATCTTGTCGTGACCGCCGCCGGGGGGACGGACGGAGACCCAGACAGTCTCCTCGACTCCTGGGACTCCGGCAATGACACCTTGCTCGACGGAAACAGACCATTCTTCAGCCTCCACACCAGCAGCCATAGCAAGGGTCATACTGAATAGGGCTGAGAGGCTGCGCCCCACCACTACAAGTACCCCAGGCTTCGAAGCCGTTCGAGCTCTTCGGCACTCATGCTAGACGCGAGCTCGCTGTCGCTCTTGAGCTTGGCCGCCTCGGCGAATTCCTGCCAGCGATCGAGCTGCTCGACAAGACCCTGGACCCGATCGGGATGCTCCTCAGCTACGTTGACCAGGTTGAGTGGATCACTCCCATGGTCGAAGAGCTCGAGCTCAGGCAGGCCCGGACGAGGATCGACATTGCGCACCAGCTTCCACCCGTCAAGCACGATGGAGGTGGAAGCAAAGCTCTGCACGCCGCGAACCGCCATCGCCGCCTTCTCGGTGATCGCGGGCTTTCTTCGCCAGCCCGCCGCCCCGGCGGTGGCCGCATCACCGCCGGCTTCGAACCAGGGTACCAGGCTCTGACCCTGTGCCGCCGCCGGGATCTCGAGGCCTGCGATTTCCAGCACAGTAGGCATGAAGTCGATGGTCTCCACCGTCCCAGGGACCCTGACACCAACCGGAACGCCCTGCCCCCAGAAGAACATCGGCACTCGATTGAGCTCGCCATAGACGCTCTGGCCGTGAAAATGCCAATCGTGCTCGAGGAACTCCGTACCGTGATCGCTGACGAAGGCAAGCAGTACGCGCTCGCTCAGACCCAGTTCTTCGAGCTTCTCGACAATGCGCTCGACCTGGGCGTCGGTGAAGCGGATGAGGCCGTCATAGGCGTCGAGCTCGTAGCGCACGTACTCGGCGGGGTCGATCTCTGCGCTCACCAGGGCCGAGGTCGTTGCCATCCCGAACTGGCGCATCATGGGGTTCTCGATCCCCGGCCGCGCCTCATCCTGCATCTGCACATATTTCTCGGCATCCCCTTCACCGCCCCACAGAGTGGCATAGGGAGGGGGCGCGACGTATGGGCTGTGGGGATCCTCAACATGGAGAAAGACGAAGAACGGTACGTCGCGATGATCCTCGAGCCAGGGCAGGAGTCGGTCGACATGAGGACGGGCGGCCTTCTCAGGCACTCCCCCTGTCCCCAAGTCCATGCCGGACTCCGAGAAGACCTCGTAACCTTGATGTAGGTTTGTCATCTTGCCGGTAAACGGGATCGCGGACAGCCCGAAGGTGGCGAAGCCTGCGTCACGGAAGACCTCAGCCATGGTCGTCGCCGACGCCGGCAACAGATCGGGGAGGTCTGCGACGGTGTGTGAGGTCGGATAGAGCGAGGTGAAGATCGACGGTACCGAGACTTTGGTCCAGGTTGCCTGGGCCAAGGGGTCCTCGACCAAGACGCCTTCGGCCGCCAACCTCGCCAGCAGAGGCGCAGTCTCGCGATCGTAGCCGTAGATCTCCAGATGGTCGCGACGGAGGGTGTCGATGAGAACCACGATCACCCCCTGCGGCCGCTCGGCTTGGCTCGGGGCCTTGCTACGGACCGCAGGAGCGCCCCACAATCCCAGAGCTCCCGCCCTCTCCGACTCTACGCTGAGCGAAAGAGTCACTCGGCTACCACCGTAGTCGCCCAGAGGCACCGGGAAGTCCTCCCAGCTCTGGGGCGAGGCCACGGTGTGGCTCACCGATAGGCCCTCCCCGCCTCCTGAGCTGGGCTCGACCCGCACCTCGAAAGTGGCCTCGCCGGGCTCGAGCGTTCCAACCGCCATATCCAGCACCGGATCCGCGGGGAGCTCGATCTCGAAGCTCAGAGTCTCGGGACTCCGACTGACCAGGCTCTCGCGAAAGATGCCTGAAAGCCCCTGCCACCCTACGCCCGAAGGAAGGCTCGAAAGATGCTCGCGCTCGAAGACCACTCGCACCGACTCGACCGCGAATTCGACGCCGGCGGCGCTGGCAGGCCGCAGGAGAATGTGCCGCACGCTCTCCGCCGGGAGAGGGCGTACCGGCCGCAGAGAATAGAGACTCGCCTCCTCGCCGGCGATGACGGGGCTCGACATCGACCAGGCGAAGGGATTGCCCGGCGCCAAGAAGGGTCCGAGCTCTAGATCCTCCCCGCCACTGGTGGCGAAGGCAATCTGTCCGCCGGAGGAGCTCTGGATTCGAACCTCGACCGAGTGGATGTGGTCATCCTGCTGGGCCGGCGGAGGACTCCACTCGAGGTGCAGCACCGGCGAGGGAGACGCGCTCTGTCCGCGCAGAGCCCCGTCGGCGTAGCGGAATTCGCGAACGCCGCCACCGACCTGCCATCGCACCTCCTCTTCCCCTTGGGAATCGGTGAATTTCCACTCGCTGCGCGCGATTACCTCAGTGCTCGTGGACCCCTGCACCATGGCCGTGCCGAAGAGGTCGACGAGACGTATCGAGGTCGGCTCCGAGCTACTTGGCGGCCGGCTACAGCCAAGGACCAGAAGGAGAACGGAAGGGATCAGGTGCTTCAACATCTTCATTTCGTCACTCCAAGCCGGGGAAGCACCTCGGTCCAAAGGCGCTCGATGGACTTCATCAGCACCGCATGGGGGGCGAGGGAGTTGTAGATCCACAGAAACAGCCGGGTTAGGGGCAGACGCTCACGGAGCTCCTCCAGCTGAGCGGTCACTGTGTCGATACTGCCGACAAGAGCAAGACCGTGGGCAAAGAGGTCGGCCTGCTCTCCACTTTCGGGGTCGATCAAACCGCGAGAGAAGCCGAAGGGGGCGAACCACGCAGCTCCGCAGAACGCACCGCTCGAGCGCCACAACTGGCGCGCTTCTTCGTCGGTGTCGGCGATGACGAGGTCCCGCAACACACCGATACCCTCTCCCAGGGGTCGCCCAGAGGCGTCGGCGTAGATCTCGAACAGCTCGCGCTCCAAGCGCGGATAGAGCGGAGGCAGAATCGCGGTCACACCCTCGGCCGCGCACCATCGCACGCTTCGCACCGAAGAGGCGAAGGGCTGAAAGATCGGTGGATGCGGTTTCTGCACCGGCTTGGGCACCACACTCACCTGCCGAAGCCGGCCGTCTTCGACTCCGCCTCCCCATTGCCGGGTGGCCTCGAGCTCCCACGGCGTTTCGCCGGCGGGGACCTTCCAATAGCGCCCCTCGTAATCCAGCCAGTCTTCGGTCCACGCCTTCTTTATGATCGTGAAGCACTCTTCAAATGCGGCTCGATTGGCCGCGTCGATGGCGTCGTGCTGGTGTGGCAAGGCGCCGTGGATGCCGTGAGTCTGTTGCGCCATCACATCGACCCAGCGGCGCTGGTAGCCACGAGCGAAACCGGCGTTGGCCCGCCCCTGCGTCATGTGATCGAGCATCGCGATGTCCTCTGCGACGCGAATCGGGTTCTGCGCCGGAAGCACGATTCCGAGCTGCCCGACCCGAATCCTCTTCGTCTGCATGCCGACAAAGAGGTCGAGAAGCACAGGGTTGTTCGACAGCTCGAAACCCTCGACGTGAAAGTGATGCTCGGTGAAGCTGATCGAGTCATACCCCAGGTCGTCGGCAAGACGAGCTTGCTCGGATACCTCATCGAGCATACGGCGATAGAGCTCAGGTCGAAGGCCGGCCTGCCCGGCCTCGATCTCGCTTCGACTACCCACCGAGGGAAGATAAAAGAGGGATACCTTCACCCCCTACTCGTTCCTGCATCTCGGCGCCGCATCTTTGCCCTCCTACCGGCAGTGGCCGGAAGATCGTCATTTTACTTGTCGCCGGGACGCTTGCTACTGTCACAGTCGAAATGTCCAACGTAAGAGCCTCCATCGAAGCCACTCTCGCCGCGGGCCTGAGGCCTTCCCACCTCGAAGTCATTGACGAAAGCCACATGCACAACGTGCCGCCGGGCTCTGAATCCCACTTTCGGGTCAGAGTGGTGACCGAGGCCTTCGACGGCAAGCGTCTGGTCCAACGCCACCGTGAGGTGAGCTCGCTGATCGCCGAGCTCTATCAGACTCAGATTCACGCTTTAGCGCTCGAGACCCATACGCCGGAGGAGTGGGCGGCGAAGGGCGGCGTGGTCATGGAGTCGCCTCCTTGTCTGGGAGGCGAAGGGGAGAAGAAGTAAGCAGTAAGCAGTCAAGACAGGGAGGGGAAAGAGATGGTCTCGATCAGCGACCTGGAGCTACCCTGGCTCTGCGAAGCGTGCATAGAGAGGCAACTCCATTCCCACCTCTCCTGATTTACTGCTTACTGCTTACTGCTTACTGCTTACTGCTTCACTCAGCCTGAGCCCACCAAAGATCCGCTCACGCGCTGACTTTTCCGACTCGAGATCGTGGCGCAAGAAGTAGACATCAGCCATCTTGAGGAGCACTCGGCTCTCGCGACCAGGTTGTGAGGCCAACAGCAGGTACAACTCTTCAGCCAGGTCGAGATCACGGGCGAGAAAGGCTTCGTCGGCGGCGCGCTCTAGGCGATCCAAGTTCTCGGCACTGTGATCGTCAAGGCTGGCTGGTGGGTTCCGGAGCAGAAGGCGCGCCTCGACCAAGACCCCCTCGCGCTCTTCGTTCGTCAACGGTTCCCAAGCGGCGGCGTAGTACTCCACAAAAAAGCGTCGCCGACCCGGGGCTACGAAGGGCTCGAGGAGGACCTCGGGATCGGTGGCGATAACCAGATCATCAACGAAGAACTGCACCTCCTCCTGGTCTTCGAGATCACCGATGAACGAGTAATACGCCACCGACGAGCGGTCGGCATCGGCGGTATTTCGCTGCCGCCGCAGGTCGATGACAGGCGCCTCTTCACCCTCCTCGTAGAGCGCGAGATCGTAGCTCCCGGCAGTGACGTCGTACACCAAATCGACGAAGTACCAACTAAAGGGTCGCGGCGCGACCAAAGGCTGCCACTCGCCACCGGGGCGATGCTGCAGAGTCCCTCCGTTCGTCGTCAGCCAGAAAGCATGCCCGTCTTTGCCGAAGTGCAGAAACCATCGCGGCCCCGCCAGCGCAAAGTTGAAAGTCTCATTCGGATCCGCGAAGAGGATGTAGAACTGCACATAGACGAGACCTTCCCGACGTTCCTGAAAGAAGCCGAGGAACTCCGAGAAAGAGCCGTCGCCCTGCCCCTCACGAAGACGCAGCGATTGCGTGCCGCTGCGATGAAAGGCATAGCTGAGATCAACGCCGCCACCCGGCTGCTCGAACAGACGAAAAGTGTCGGGACCACTCGGCTCAGTGGTCTCGAAATCGTAGTACACGAGGAGAGGGCTGTTCGATTGCGCCGCGGCCGCCGCGGCCGCTAGGAGAGTGGCCACTGCGAGGAGGAGGTGTGAAGCCGGCGTTCTCTTCATGTTCAGCGAAGAAAGTGATCACTAAGAAGTAAACAGTAAACAGTCCGGAGGTTGGCAGTGGGTGGCTGGGCCGCGAGGTGAGTGGTCCGCGCTGCGCCAACGCAGAGAAGGCCGTGAGTCCAAGAAGGTCGATTCCCGAAGCTGACGATCTCCTCCTACGATTCCTCTCTTACTGCTTACTGCTTACTGCTTACTTCTTCAATCCGGCCCCTCATAAGCAATAACCACAGCAGCCTCCTTCCCCGACTCGGCAACGGTAAGGTTGAGAGTGTGCTCCTCAGTGCGGCCGCTGATCGTCGTGAACGAACCTCCGCCTCCCTCATGAGTGTTACGGCTCGCCTCGAGATTCAGATCCTCCATCAGCTCTTCGTAGAAGGTCAGAACCTCGGCACCGTCGCCCTCGACCTTGAAGGTGAAAGTGCCGCTCCTGCGCTCATTCGTGACACTGGAGAAGCCCGCATGGTCGGTGACCGGTCCCGGAAACGGGGGAAGCCAGGAAGGCAGCTCGACCGCGTCACCGGTGGCACCGAAGGTCGTCTTCTTGCCATCGCGCGACGTCATCTGGACCAGAGCCTCGCTACCGTCTAAGGCGTTGGAAGCGTCGATAGAAAGGACCTCTCCGTCTTCCCCTTCGAACGAAAAGCGGCCCTCCTGTATGTCTTCGTAGTTGAAAGTGGTGACTTTCCCAGTGGACTTCTCACGCACGGTGATCGTGCCGGCTTCGCGATCGCTGTCGATCGTCTCGAGCTCAGGATTGAGCCTGACGAAAGTCTCAGCAGCGACCGCAGCCGGGTTGTCACGAACCTCTTCGATGACGTCCTTGGCCTTTCGAGCGAGGAACAAGCCGCCAACGGCCACGACTCCCATAACGAGTACAAGCAAGACTCCGCAGCCAATTCCCACCCAGGCCAGCGGATGTAGTTTCTTCTTCGTCGATGTGTCTTCCATTTCGCAGCCCCCTTTGTTGTTCAGGCATCTTAGCGTTGCTTAGTTCCCACGACCTCCCGTGCCTTCTTCGCCATCCGCAACAAACTCCCCTCTCCAGACACCTTCTCCAGTTCCCGCAATGCGAACCAGCGCAAGTCCTTGGACTCAGCGCTGATCCTTAGTGGCTCGCCAGAGTCGGCAGTGAAGAGATAACGAAGGTCGTGGTGAAGGTGGGCCGGCTCACCCCGGTAGGGCGGGATGAGATGAACATCGACATCGAATGGAAGTAAGTCCACCCCGCTTGGAAACGGCTCGAGAGATGACAACCCTGACTCCTCCTCGGCCTCTCGACGCGCCACCCGTGCCGGATCGGGATCACCATCGGCATGGCCACCGAGCTGGAGCCAAGTCTCAAGTTTGCGATGATGGGTGAGTAAGACCTGGCGATAGTCCCGTGATGTGATCCAGGCCGAGGCGGTGATGTGTCCCTCGGTGCAGCTGCGCTCGAAGCACTTCGAGTGCGTCCGGACGAACTGCCGGATGTGATCTGCCCGAACACGATCCTCGGGGAACCTCTCGAGGTAGACCTCAAGAATGGCTAGAAGCGGCTCCCGATGCACCAGCTCGGTCCCTCAGCAGTCGTAGTACTCGTCGCCGGCGGCGCGCCAGTCGATTGTCGCTAGGACCAGCACTGGAGTGAGGATGAGCAAGACTCCCGTCACCGCCAGCACTGCCGAGAGCAGGCGACGCTTGCCTCTCTCCCGCCCCGCTGCCAAGGCCACCGCACTACCTAGAGGACTGATGGCCAGCGCCAGCGCCCGGAGAGCTGTCAGCTCAGCGTAATAGGCGCCATTGAGAAGAAAAGCAGCGAGCAGGACTACCAGTACCGGCAAAGCCACAAGCCGAGGCGTCGCGTCCGCGGAGCCCGAGAAAGCGAGCAACACCAGAAGGGCGCTTACCAGAGCAAAGCTCAACTGCGCGAAAAGGGCCGTGCCGGAAAGACCCAGAACGACACCGGTCCCGGCAACCGCCGTGATCCAACCCAGCAACGACGAGCTCGAGTCCAGACGCGAGGCCACGCGGGCGCAGCCTTCCCACAACAGCAGAAGAAGTGCCCCGAGGCTGCCGAGCCAGAGCACAGCCTCCACAGGCTCCCACTGGTAGCGGACAACCGGGCGCAGCGTCAGCCAGAGAAGCAACGCGACCGAGATCGCCCGTGTCGCCATCCGCTGTGCCAAACCGGCTCCGGCCCGTAGGCCGAGGCTGCCGAGCACGATAGCGAACAAAACGACGAATACGAGCGCTTGCGTGCTGTCGACTGGAGGGAGTCGTGGCGGCCCGTGGATCCCTAGCTGTGCGGCAAGGTAGGCGCAGCCGACGGCAAAGAGGGCAGCGCCACCGCCAACTTCCCTACTCGGCGACAGCCTGCGCAGGGCAAAGACGATCGCGCCGCACACCCCCGCGGGCACCAAGACCGTCCAGACCAAGAGCTGTGCGAGCAGCGACCTACTCCGCGGCCCGCCCGCTACTGCTCGATCGCTTGGATCGCCAGGTGGATGTCGATGTCCTCGCTGAGGGGCCCCGACATGAACTTCATCCCGAAATCGCTTCGCTGAATGACGAAGGTGGTGTCGAATCCGACCATCGTTTTTCCGCTCCGCCGATCTTTGCCGGTACCCACGTGCTCGACCTCGGCGATGACCTCCTTGGTTACACCCAGGAGAGTCAGATCACCACGTACTTCGTACACATTGCCGCCCTTCCCCTTTAGGCTCGTGGTGGAGAAAGACATCACCGGAAGCTGCTTCGCATTGAAGAAGTCCGGACTGCGCAAGTGTGTATCGCGGCGTTCGTTTCCGCTGTCGACACTTTCGGTCCGGACCTCTAACGCCAGTGACCCGGAGCTGATGTCGTCGCCCGACATCGTCAAAGTGCCGGAGAAGTCGTTGAAACGGCCGTAAACGTAGACGACCCCCATCCTCTTGGCACGAAACATGACAAAGGAGTGGGCCTGATCCACTTTGTAGGTCTCGGCAACAGAGGCGCTGGCAAGAAGGGCCCAGCCCAAAAGCAGCGAAAGAATCACAACAACCCGGTGCATTCTCGGCGAGCTCTTCTTCATCTCATTGCTCCTCTCATTCAGCGATAGACGCGCATTATTCCACGCGCGGTGAGAATTCATCTCGCGCCGCTCCATCTCCGCCCGGGTCGAGCGCCGCGGCATCAGCGACAGCCGGTTCAACAGGCCCTAGCGCTGAGCCCAGCCCTCGCCAGTGGCGCATCCTCGCCATGATGAGCAGAAAGACCATCCCTGTTGCAGCTCCGGTGGCAGCCATCATCACCGGCGGCATGCCTTCCATGCGCACCAGGGCCGGAGTATTCAGCACCGATTCGGGAAAAGAGACAGCCAAGGCGCCATAGAGGTTATTGGCCGTATGAGCCCCGATCGCGATCTCGAGGCCGTCGTCAAAGAGGGTGACAGCTCCGAGAACGAGGCCGACCCATACGTAGTAGAGGATGAATGCCGGGCCGAATTGCTCGACTTCCGGGTTGGCACCGTGAACGATCCCAAAACCGACTGAGGTCAACAAGAGAGCGGCCCAGCCACGCCGCAAGCCGATCCCGAGTCCCTGCAGAAGGTAAGCGCGAAAGAAAACCTCCTCAGCAGCGCACTGTAGCGGCACCAACAAAAGGGCGACGACAAGAAGCGGAAAGAAGCTGCGGGCTTCGAAGCTCCAGCTGTAGTGCTCGGGCGCAGCGAAATAGAAAGACAGCTCGAAGACGGCGGCCAGCCCTCCCCAGAGCAGCGCGGCCACAGCGGCCCGACGCCAGCGCAGCGGACCCTCCCGCACCAGCGTAGTGATGGGTCGGCCGTGTACAACACGGACGACAGCCGCGACGGCAAGCAGAAGAACCACGGACGGGGAAAGAGCCACCGCGAGGGCGAGCGTGGGGTCAATCGAGCTGAGATCGAGAGCGCCGTCAGCCGGACAGCCGGCCAAGAGGAACAAGACGAGCCCGGCGACTCCCGAAGCGACGACGTAGGCGGAAACGATGAGAAACGTGCCGACGAGATAAGAGCGGAAACTACTCCTGCCGCGCCTCGCCGCCCGAAGAAACGAAGGTTGCTGTCCGAGCCCACCGAGTTGGGACATAATCAGACCTGTCCCCCCATGCGAGTCGCCGACCGGCGCGGAGCGAGAGCGATGGGATCCCCCGAAGTCTCTATCGTCATTCCCGTCTTCAACGAGGAAGAAAGTCTACCCCGTCTGGTCGAGGAGATTCAGTCGGTGATGAGCGACGCCCCTTGGGCGTGGGAGCTTCTGTTTGTCGACGACGGCAGCACCGACGGTAGTCGCCAACGGCTGATCGAGCTCGCCGGCGCCGAAGAGCACATCCGTATCGCCGCGCTGGCAGCGAACAAGGGGCAGTCCTGCGCCTTGGCGGCCGGATTTCGCCTCTGCCGTGGCGAGTTGGTCATCACTCTCGATGCCGACCTGCAAAACGACCCGGCGGACATTCCTTTATTGCTGGCTTCGCTCGAGAACCTCGCAGCCGTGTCCGGCGTACGGCAACGGCGCCAAGACACCTGGATCCGGCGCTGCTCCTCCCGCATCGCCAACGGCGTGCGCCGAGCCGTCCTCCACGACGACATCACCGATGTCGGCTGCTCTCTCAAGGCCTATCGCATCGAGTACCTTCGGAAAGTCCCTGTCTTCAACGGCTTTCACCGCTTCCTCCCCGCCTTGGTGCAAATGGCGGGCGGCGAAGTGGGAGAGGTCGAAGTCGGGCACCGTGCGCGAGTATTCGGAGCCAGCAAATACGGTGTACACAACCGACTGTGGCGAGGCATCGCCGATCTTCTCGCGGTGCATTGGATGGGACGGCGATGGATAGAGATCGAGAACGTTCAAGAGCTTCCGCTTAGATCGGAAGAGCTCCCACGTAACGAGCCCGGGGACGGATCAGGCGAGCGCGCCCATAACATCGATGACGTGACCGACCCAGCCGACCGTACGGCCGAGCGCAAAGAGAGTATGGAGGACAGATAGCCGCTCCAGACTTGACTCATACGTGACGAATACGAGCTATTGGAAATACCTAGGCATCGCCGTAGTGGAGCTCCATCCTTGTTACCCGCCAGCCGGCAAAGACAAGGACTGCGGCAGATAACAGCAGGAGTCCGAAGAGAGAAGTCCAGGCTCCCGGTAGCTCGACGAGCACGGCGAAGGGGCCCTCGCCGAGAGGGAAGGGAAGCAAGCCCTTGAGGTAGTGAATGACGCTCAATCGCTTCAGTTGGGGCGGCAAGAGAAAGTGAATGACCTCCCAGCCCATCACGGCGAAAGCCGGCAGCAGGAGAGTGAGCCAGGCCGTCAGTGCCGATACACCAGCCACACTCGGCACGCCAAAGAGCTGGTCTCAGACCGCATCGCGGAGCGAGTCCAGACTGAGAACGTTCCCGATCTCGGTTCGGTAGAGGAGATTCAATGCCTCCCCCATCCCAGAGAGAACCAGGACCACCCCGAGGAAGAGAATCCGCGCCAGCGGCTTCCATTTGACCCAAGCCGAGAGCAGCAACGCGAGAAAGGAGAGGACCAGCATCCACGCGCCCTCACCGGTCTCCTCTATATACGACGTCGAGGAGCGATTGTGATTAACGCAGGCAAGAAATGGTCAGCGCCGGCTCTCCCACCAGCTGCGGACCGTGGTCGCGCCGAGGACGAGCGCGCCGCCGAGGACCGCAAAGGTGCCGGGCCGCTCATGATGAATCCACCAAACGAGGAGAACACTGAGCACCGGTTCGAGAAGGATGAAGAGAGAGGCCTCGAGGGCGCGCACACGCCGGAGAGCCGCAGTGAGAAAAACGTAGCCAAGAGCGATCTGAAAGATGCCGAGAAACAACACGATCGCCCAGTCTTGCCCGGTCGAGTCCCGAACTGGAATGGCAAGCGGAAAAGCCACCCCAAAAGCCAGGAAGTTCCCGCAAACGACTGCGGCGGCAGAGGCGCCGACCGGATCGGGATCGGTGAGCTGAATGTGGCGCAAGCCCATCAGAGTGAGCGCCCAGGTGAGGCCGGAGATCGCGGCGAGAATGTTGCCGGAGGCCGGGTCCGGGGCGGTCTCGAAGGGAGTGTCCAGTCCGACGAAGAAGGCCGCCGTGCCTGCCGCGAGGACAGCCATGAAGACCAGATCGGAGCGGTGAGGCCTCTCACGAAGAAAGCGTGGCCCCAGCAGCAGAATATAGAGAGGTGCGCTGGATTGAAGAAGGATGGCGTTGGCCGCGGTCGTCAGCTTGTTGGCATGCACGAAGAGCAGAAGCGTCGCAGCCTGGGCTGCTCCCACCGCCACCAGCTTGAGCGTCCAGGGTCGGCGCGCTCTCGGCACCATCGCCAACAGCGCCAAAGCGCCGACCAAGGATCGCGAGCTCCCCACTTGCCAGCTCGAGAGCTCGGTCGCCTTGATCGCGGCTCCGCCGGTCGAGAAGAGCACCGCGCCGGCGATGAGGAGGAGATAAGCGGCCCCTGGAGAAGAGAGGCGACGTCTCAGCCGGTGAGGCAAGATTCGCCGATCTTAGCCCAGGGCGAAAGGAGGCGCCTTCTGGGGGCTATAAATGGCAAAATGGGCCGGCCACATGAAGATCGAGAAGACAATCATGAGAGCGAAGCTGCGCGCCCTGATCATCACCTGCCTCGTGTTGCTCGGAGTGGGACTCCCAGCCATCGCTCGAGCAGAGCTCAAGACCTCGCCTCTTCTGCCTCGTATCGTCAACGGGGTGTCGACGCCGGACTACCCTACTGCCGCGGCGATTCTCGAGGGCACCTCTAGTGTCCAGTTCTGTAGCGGCGTGCTGGTCGGCTGTCAGACCGTGCTCACTGCCGCCCACTGCGTGTGCCAACAAGGCGGAGCTGAATGCCAGCCGGGGGGGGCCGCCCTGTCGGACCCCGAAGACGTCAACGTCTTCCTCCCCCACGCAGGTTTCTTCTCAGTTGCAGACATTCAGATTCCCGCCGGTTTCGAGTTCGGAGTGCGGGAAGATGTCGCGATGTTGAAGCTGGCCGAACCGGTGACCGGCATTACACCCTCCCGACTCAACTCCATCGCCCCCCTGGGCATCGGCGAGAGCGCCGACATCGTCGGCTTCGGGCTCGCCACCGAAGCCCCCTTCGACAATGGGATCAAGCGGGCCGGAGCCATCGAAACGAGCTCGTGTACGGTGGTCGGTGCCGACCAGTACATCTGCTGGGAGTTTGACGCCCCTCTCGGAGAGCCAGGCGCAGACACCAACACCTGTTTTGGTGACTCAGGCGGGCCGCTATTCGACGACTTCGGTAGCGGTGAGGTGGTCGCCGGTCTTGGATCCGGAGGGGTTCGAGCGGACTGCCAACCCGACGATCAACCCTTCGATCTCGATATCTTTGCGAATCTCGACTGGATCCTCGCCAATGGCGGCCCCGATCTCGCCGCCGGCCAATGTGGCTCCCTTCCGCCGGTGGATGGCCCCGCAGCTCTGGCGATCAACGAAAACGGCAACCTCGATTCCGACGAGCTCGATCGGACTTTCGAAGTGCCAGCGGGCACCCACTCCCTTCGCGTCGGCCTCAACGGCGAAGAGGGCCTACTCTTTAATGACTTCGACCTGACGGTCTCCCAAGGAGCGCCTCCTCCTAGCGGACCCGCCGCGTGCACTTCGACCAAGTTCGGGACTTTCGAGTTCTGCGAGATCGACGAACCGGCGGCCGGGACCTGGAACGCGAGGGTCACCAATCTCAACGGCGAAGGGGAATACCAGCTCACGATCACGATGCTTCGAGCCATCGACCTGGGACCCTGCATTCCCGACCTGACGACTCTCTGTATCGACGATGAGGAGGGAGACGGGCGCTTCGAGGTAACCATCTCCTGGGATACTTCCCAGGCCGGCGGTCAAGCAGGTCAAGGCCGAGTGATCGAGCTCGCCCCGGTCGGCATCGACTTCGGGGGTGCCTTCTGGTTCTTCGACGAGCGCAACCCGGAGGTCCTGCTCAAGGTGCTCAACGCTTGCTCGGTCAACGGCAATTACTGGGTCTTCTGGTCAGCCGGCACCAACGTCCGACTGGTGGTTACCGTCCTCGACCGCAAGACCGGCGAGCAAAGGGTCTACTTCAACCCGGACCGCAATCCGGCCGCGCCGGTGACCGACACCAGCGCCTTCCTCTGTATCTAGTGCCGTGTCTCCGACATGGCTTACAAGATCTCGGCCCCTTTTGCCCGCTGCCGTCGTCACGACTCGTCGACATATTCCCAATATGCCTGCCTCGTCGCTCCTTGACAGCGAACAAAATGACCTCGAGCTCTTGGCAAGCCATGTCGGAGACACGACACTAGCGCCGTCGGTCCGACCCGTTCACCGAGTCCTGCGGGACCGTTGTCTGTCCGAGACGGCTACCTCGCTGAAGTGAACCCGTGGATCCTCGTCGCCGACGACATCCGCGTAGAAGGTTCGAACGTTGACGCCGTCGAGCGAGAAATGGATCGTACGTGCCGCCTTGATCAGATGATCGCGTTGGATCTCTTGTAGCGAGCTCCCCGCGAGTCGACGGGTTACTCGACCGACGAGCTCCACCTTACCGGCCCTGTATCCGCCACAATCCTCATGCGCGATGCAGAGCACATCACGCACCCCGGTGAGCTCGACCGCCTTGGCGACCAGACGCCCCGCGGCCTTGGAAAGAAAACCGATCGCCGCGACCATGGAGTGCATGATCGCGACCCCGCCAGGTAGCGAAAGGACGTGCGGCTGCTCGTATCCGAGACTGTGAACGAACTCTAGAGCCTGCCGCCGGAAGCGATGATCGGAGCACATCACCACCAGGCAGTCGGCCTCACCGCTCTCCATCGGGATGGTGCTGGTGAAGCCTGCCTCCGCTGAGAGTGCCCCGACCGCGGAATCGAGTGGCGCAGCGGCGGCCGGTGGCGTTGGAACCGCATCCATCGAATCACTCATAGGTCTCTTCCGCGCCGGTCGCCTGGACCACCTCATCGTCCCGCTCCGTTAGCGCCCCGCCGACAAGACCGCTGAGATCGATTCCCGCCTTCTCGAGCAATTCGTCGACATCGATGCCCAAAGCGCCCAATTTTTGCAAGAAGCCGAAGGCGACTTCGGGCATCGAGCCGGCGAAGCGAGCGATCGGCGTCGAGGAGTCATTTCCGTTGCCACCCAGATCCACGATCCGTACCTCGTCGATCTTGGAGAGCCCCATACCAAGGTTCTCGAACACGGCTGCTGCGATCTTTTCGCCGGCCTCACCCGCGTGCTCGATAATGCCAGGCAGCAGCTCCAGGGTGATAACAGCTCTGGCACCGGCCGAGAGTGAAGCGAGTGCCGCATTCTTCTCCTCGAGGCCTTTAGCCTCTGCGTGGAGTAGAGCGAGCTTGGCGGCTCCCTCCGCCTCACCCTGGGCCTTGGTGCCCTCGGCCTGCGCCAGCAGCATTGCTCGCTGACCTTCAGCTTCAGCCTGCTTTTCACGCTCGAGCGCCGCGGCAGCCGCCTTGCGCCCCTCCGCCTCGGCCGTCAGCTTGGCCTGCTCACCCTGCCCTGCCTTCTCCGCAAGGATCCGTCGGGCCTCTCCTTCCAACTGGGCCGCCTCCTGCTCCGCGTTGGCGCGAATGATCCGCGCTTCCTTTTCTCGCTCCGCGCTGACGATGACCGACGCTCTAAGCTCGGCATCTTTGCGCTCCCTCTCTTTCTCCTGGAGCCGGGTCCGCGCTTCGACCTCAGCCTCTTCCGCTGCGACTTCGGCCACCTTGTAGGCCTTGCTCTCCTGGGCGCGGGCCGTCTCTGCACGGACCTCGATGCGTGCCTGCTCCGCCTGCACACTGGCGTCGTTCTCGGCAATTCGCACGTCCCGCGCGCGATTCGCGTCGGAGATCGCCTGCTGCGCCACCGCCTGGGCCGTTTCTCCCTCTCGACGAGCATCCGCCGACCGAACTGAAGCATCGCGGTGAGCTTCTGCTTCGGCGATCTCGGCGTCCCGCTTCACCTCGGCGGTACGCTTCTTTCCGAGCGCATCGATATACCCCTCGTTGTCGGTGATCCTCTGCACCACGAAGTTGTCGAGCTGGAAACCGAGCTTGTTGAGCTCACCGCGGGCGACGTCGAGCACCTGCTGCGAGATCTTCTCCCGATCGGTCACGATGTCCTCAACCGTCAAGGTACCAACGATCTGGCGTAGCTGACCCTCGAGAGTGGTCTCACAGATCTGGTGCACCTGGTCCGTGCCCATCTCCAGTAAGCGCTCGACGGCAGCGGAGAGAAGCTCCGGGTCGCTGGACACCTTCATGTTCGCCAGGGCGTCGACCGTGACCAGAACACCGTCGACGTTGGGAGTCTCGGAGACACTGAACGGTACTTGGAATGTGTTCAGCACGATCCTCTGCACCCGTTCGAGAACGGGCATCACAAAGGTCGCGCCACCGATGATCAGGCGATAACCGCGCTCGATGCGCGACTTGTCCCCTGTCGTCGGGTCGATGATCTCGATCATGCGCTTGCGACCGTAGACGACAAGCACCTCGTTTGGAGCACACCTCTTGTAACGCCTCGAGAAGAGAGCCACCAAACTCACTACGGCAAGCGCCAATCCGACGATCACGACAGGAATCAATAATCCAGAAAACATGCTTCCTCCTCTCTCTACCCGTCGATCGCCGCGCTTCTCGCTAGACCTTCGAAACGACGACCCTGCCGCCGATGTATAGGTCTACCTTGACGCGTGCTCCGCTGGGTATGGCTTCATCGAGCTCCGATGTCGCCATCTTGTTCATCTGAGTGCCGGAAACGCTCAACATGACTTCTCCCAGTCTTCCCGGCAGGATTGAAGTCGTTACGACACCCGAAGCACCGACGATCTCCGCCGGCGTCACCATCGAGCTGGCCTGCTGCTTCAAGAAGATACGGAACATCGCCAAACAGGCAAAGGCGAAGATCCCACCAGACATCGCACCGGCGACCGACGAGAATAGAACTTTCCCGTAGAGATGCTGCACGATATAGGCCACACCACCGAAGCCGACCATCATCAGCGAGGCCCCACGGATCGAGAGCATTCCCGGACCGTGAGCGTCTCCCGCTCCGTGGGCTCCGCCATGATCAGCGTCATAATCGAAGTCACCCTCGTCGGCATCGAAATCACTGTCCGCATCTCCCCCGAAAATCAGGGAGAAGAGCGTGAAGACCATGCCGGCGAGAAAAATGGAGAAGAAGGTAATCTGAGCGAGAGATCCTTCAAACAAGGACAACACGAACTTGGCCATCCCTTAGTTCCTTTCCATTCTTGTATTCCTCAGCGTTCTCTCTTCGCTCTCGAAGCGGTGAAACTCTACTCGACTGCCCAGCTTCTCGGCGTAGTAGAGCTCGACCTCGGTAGTGGGGAACCACTCGAGGAGAGCGTTCCGAGCCGCAAAGATCTGATCTTCTTGCAGCACCCTGATCCGCTCGGGATTATCCATCCAAGCGCCGACGGTGTCGTAGATCAGGCATTCCGAGTGCCCGACTAGTACTACGCGCGACGGCGAAAATTGTTCGAGTGCCCTTCTAAGAGCTCGTTGCGGAGCCTGCAGCACCGTAGGCAGCTCGACGTCGGCCAGGGCGAGCACCATCGGGCCCCCGGGAACGGGCAACGGCTCGGTCGAGATATCGAGCTCTTTCGCAAACTTCTGAAACGCCTCCTGGAAGAGCTCCTCGTTGCAGTAGACGATCAAGTCCGCGCCTTCGCGCTCCCTGATCTCCACGGCAAACACGCCTTCGCTCCCCCCATCGTCGACAACGACAGTTCGCACTTCCTTGGTAGTTTCCTCCAAGTACCAGACGGCGTAGAGAATGAGTCCACAGACGACCGCAACGACCAAGAAGGTAAGGGGAACTCGAAGCCTCTGTGGAATCGTCAGCGCAAGAACTCCATTCGCGGCGCCGGCCTGAAACTCATCGAAGGCCACAGGATTGTACTCCTTCGAGATCTACAGACCCTGGGGTCGGCCAGGTTGACAGGCACCGGCGTGCTAGCGTCCGCTACGATGATTCCGTACCGCTGGGTTGGCCTGGTTGCGCTCGTCGGCTGCTCTGGGCCGGGCACAAGCGAACGCGGGCCCGTCCGGGAAATGGGTTCCGCAGCGCCGGTGAATCAGGGACCCGTCTCGGCCGCCGCCGAGGCACTAGAGGTAACGGTGCCGAAATACCCGCTCGGCAATGCCTACTTTGGCGACCTACATGTCCACACCGCCTACTCGCTGGACAGCTATATCTTCGGCAATCGCCTCCTGCCGCGGGACGCCTACAGATTCGCCCGAGGCGAAGCCCTGGTACTGCGCGGCGGTGTGCGGCAGCAGCTCCGGGCCCCCCTCGACTTCGCCGCGGTCACCGACCATGCAGAGCTTTTCGGGGTCTACGCGGTCTGCGACGACAAAGGGCATCCGGCGTACTCGCATCCGATGTGCACGGGCATTCGCGACGGCGACATGGCCGTCTTCCGAGAGGGCTTCCACAACCTGAGTCAGCGACCGCCGCTGCCCTTCCGAGTCTGCGAAGACGGCGTCGACTGCCGCTCCGAAGCCGTCGGTCCCTGGCGAGAGCTGCAGCGGATCGCCCAGGAGTTCAACCAGCCTGGCACCTTCACGAGCCTCATCGGCTACGAGTACACGCCGAGCCTCGCTGACGGGGGAATGCTTCATCGCAACGTGATCTTCCGTGGCACGGCGGTCACCCAGGAGGCGCTCTCGTATTACGACCTCGCTACCAAGGCCGATCTCTGGCGGTGGTTGGAGGAAGCCTGCACCGGAGAGTGCGAGGTGCTCGCCATTCCCCACAACACCAACTACACCTGGGGCCTCGGCTTTGCCGAGACCAACGTCGACGGACAGCCCTACAGCCAGGAAGACTGGCGGCGTCGAGCACAGACAGAGCCTCTGGTCGAGCTCATCCAGCACAAGGGCAGCTCCGAGTGCGCGCTGAGCCTGGGGTCCAGTGACGAGGAGTGCGCCTTCGAGCAGATGTTCCCTGCCTGCGACGAGGGTCAAGAGACGCGCTGTGCCCGCCACGGCTCGTTCGTCCGCGACGCACTGAAGAGAGGCCTCGAGCTGGAAGTCGAGCTCGGCCTGAACCCGTTCAAGCTCGGCTTCATCGGCTCTACCGACACCCACAACGCCATTGCCGGTTCCACCGATGAAGCGCGATTCGAAGGTCATAGCGCCGACAACGACAACACTCCATCGAGGCGACGAGGCAGCAGCATCGCAAGTCCGCGCTACCGCTTCAATCCGGGAGGGTTGGCGGGGGTCTGGGCGGAGTCGAACACGCGAGAAGCCATCTTCGACGCGCTGCGGCGGAGAGAGACCTTCGCCACAAGTGGCCCTCGAATCGCGGTCCGCTTCTTCGGCGGCACCGAGCTCGAGGCAGACCTCGCGGATCGCCGTGACTCGATCGAGCAAGCCCATGCAGTCGGCGTCCCGATGGGAGGTGACATCCGCTCGGCGACGACTGGCAGTGCACTACGCTTCCTGGTCTGGGCGGTCAAGGACCCCGCGGGAGCTCGCCTGCAACGAGTTCAGGTGGTAAAGGGCTGGGTGGCCAACGGAGAGATGCAGGAGGCCGTGATCGACGTCGCCTGTTCTGACGGGCTCCAGCCCGACCCCACCACCCGACGCTGTCCGGACAATGGGGCCGACGTCGATCTGAGTGACTGCAGCCTATCGACCACTGGCGGTGACAGCGAGCTCAGCGTAGTGTGGACCGATCCGGACTTCGACCCTTCGCAGCGGGCCTTCTATTACGCCCGAGTGCTCGAGAACCCCTCCTGCCGTTGGACTACCTGGGAGTCCTTGAGCACGGGAGTCGATCCTCCTGGCGATGTCGCTGCGATCATTCAGGAACGGGCCTGGTCCTCCCCGATCTGGTACACGCCTTGATCTCCGGCCCTCGCTGACAATGGCTCAGTCAAGAGGAGAATCGAGCCAATGAGAACATCAACAGCTATCTGCCGACTCGGACTCGCCTTCGGCGCCCTGCTGGCACCGGCACCCCAAACTCTGGCGAGTGAGCCAATCTTCCCTTTCGAGGTCCGCGAGGTCTCGATCCCGATGGCCGACGGCGAACGGCTGTTTGGGAATCTCTACCTTTCGGGAGAGGGGCAACATCCGGCGATCGTCACCATCACTCAGTCTGCGGCAAAGAGCTGGTATAGATCCCATCTTCCCCGAGCTTCCTTCGCCCGCTCCGGCGATTACGCGGTCCTCTTCGTCAACACCCGCGGCAGGGGGGCCTCCAGAAACCTCAAGCGCAGAGGAGGCCGAAACCCCTTCGGCCAAGACGGCTACGACGTCATCGAATGGGTGGCGAGCCAGCCCTGGAACAACGGCAAGGTCGGTATGTGGGGAGGATCCAACGAGGGCAAGAATCAGTACGCGACAGCTCAGGCCCAGCCGCCCCACCTGGTCTGCATCATGCCGGCCATGACGACAACCAACACCAAAGAGAAAGGCGACCTCTCCCGAAGCTACGAGCAGCTCTATCGGGGAGGAGTGCTACGTCACGAGCTCATCGATCGCCTTCCCTCTGAGAGCCCAGAGGTTCAGCAGGTTCTGGCCCACCCCCTCTATGACCCCTCGTTCTGGGAGCGAAGAGAGCCTGACGCCCCGACGGTCGCCGACATCGAGGTTCCGGTGATGGCCATCGGCGGGTGGTTCGACAACGACGTAAACCGTGCCAGCCTCAGAACATTCGAGTCTCTCTTGAGTGCGGCGAGCAATGAGCTGCGCCCTCAGCATCGATTGCTGATCGGCCCCTGGACACACACCGGCATGTACATTGACGGCCTCCACGGCCAGCTCTCCTACGACAACACCGCAGAGCTGTACCAGCAGCGCGAGAAGCAGTTCTTCGATCATTGGCTCCGCTCGATCGACAACGGCGAGCCCGAGACCCCCGCCATCACCTACTACGAGATGGGCGCCAACCGCTGGCAGACCACCCAGGACTGGCCACCCGGCGGCATGCGCGAAGTCTCGTTCTTCCTACACCCGGATCGATCGCTATCGGCCGCGCCAACCGCCGCCGATGCCGCCCCGCTGGCCTTTACCAGTGATCCTGACAACCCAGTTCCCACCGTGGGAGGCCAGAACAAGACAAGAGTCGCAGAGAAGGGGTCTTGGGACCAGCGAGAAAAGGTAGAGGGTCATCCCGATGTCCTCACCTTCTCCACCGCCCCCCTCGAGCGCGATCTGGCGATCGCCGGCGACCTCACCCTCCGTATCCATCTCTCTTCCGATGCGGAAGACACCGACATCGCCTTTCGACTCACCGATGTCCATCCCGATGGTCGCTCCATGCTTCTCCGCGATGGCATTCTCCGCCTCAGCCTGCGAAATTCCTTCGAGCGCTACGAGTTTCTGACCCCGGGCGAGATCTATAAGGCAACTGTAGAGACTATTCCCGTCGCCCACACTTTCAAGTCGGGACACAGGGTGCGCCTGGTCCTCTCGGGAAGCAACTATCCTCGCTGGGAAGTGAGCGGAAATACCCGAGACAAGAACGCCGCCCCAAAGGTAGCCACCAACACCCTCCATCTCACTCCCGAGCACCCGACGCACCTGATACTGCCGGTAGTGGAGTGATGGAACAAAGTCGAGACAAAAGCCGTACTAGTGTTGTGTCTCCGACATGGCTTGCCAAGAGCTCGAGGTCATTTTGTTCGCTGTCAAGGAGCGACGAGGCAGGCATATTGGGAATATGTCGACGAGTCGTGACGACGGCAGCGGGCAAAAGGGGCCGAGATATTGGTAAGCCATGTCGGAGACACGGCACTAGGTATCTCCAATAGCTCACATTCGTGACGTATGAATCAAGTTTTTCTCGAAGCGAACTCGTGCCGGCCGTTCAGGGTGCCCCAGATCGCCGCAGCGCAGGAGCGAGGCGACGTAGGCGTACTTTGGCGTACGTCGGAGGAGCCGAGCGACGAGCACGCGGTGAGGTGGGGTGCCCTGGACGGCCGGCGCTAGGAGGCAGTCCGCCGGGTAATAGCCGGGGCAGAGGGCCCGGATCGGGCAAACAGACTCAGAAGGGCGAGAGGGGACGCTTCGATGGAACTGCGTATCGAAAACTTGTCGAAGACCTATCCAAACGGGGCCCAGGCTCTTCGCGACGTGAGTCTGTCGATCCCCACCGGGATGTTTGGACTCCTCGGCCCCAACGGAGCCGGGAAGTCCACTCTGATGCGCATCCTCGCCACCTTGCAAGACCCCGACACCGGCAGCGTCCACTTCGGAAACACCGACGTGCTGCGAGACAAGAAAGCCCTCCGCCGCACCCTCGGCTACCTTCCTCAGGAGTTCGGCCTCTACCCGAAGGTGTCCGCACTCCGATTGCTCGACCACTTTGCGGTGCTCGAGGGCATGCTCGATCGCAGGGAGCGCAAGGCAGTCGTCGATGCGCTGCTCCAGCAGACCAACCTCTGGCAAGCGCGAAAGGTAAAGGTCGGCGAGTACTCGGGCGGCATGCGACAACGCTTTGGCATTGCCGTGGCGCTGCTCGGCGACCCCAAGCTGATCATCGTCGACGAACCGACCGCCGGCCTCGACCCCGAAGAGCGAGTGCGCTTCTTGAATCTCTTGGCCGAGATCGGTCGCGATAGCGTCGTCATTCTCTCGACTCACATCGTCGACGACGTTGCCGAGCTCTGCAGCCGAATGGCCATCATCGACCAGGGTCGAATCATGCTCGAAACAGAACCGCTGGCCGCCGTCGCCAACCTCCGAGGCAAGGTCTGGCGACGGCTGATCGAGAGCGACCAGATGGAGAGCTACCGCGAGAAGTTTCATGTTCTCTCGAATCGACTGAGCCTGGGACGTAATGCGGTCCGCGTGCTCCACGAAGGCCTACCTGGCGAGGGCTTCGAGGAAGTAGAGCCCGATCTCGAGGACGTGTATTTCGCCACTCTGCGGCCGGTTATGCCCGCGACGGAGCCAGCGCAGGCGTGAGTCGAACTCTGCAACTGCTCCTCTTCGAGCTCCGACTCTACTTACGGAGGTTCTCGACCTGGGTCTACTTCGTCATCCTGGCGGCGATCGGATTCTTGTTCATGAACATCTTCGGCGGTGCCATCCCCAGCGTTAGCGCTTCGATCCAAGGCTCTGACGGCACAGTGATGATCAACTCGCCTTTCATCCTGATGCAGCTCACCTCGTTACTCGGACTGTTCGGCACACTGGTCGTGGCCGCCGTCGCCGGGAACGCCGGCTACCGCGATTTCGGCGAGAACATGCACCCGCTGATCTTCACCACCACAACCTCGAAGATCGAGTACGTGATCAGTCGCTACAGCGGAGCACTGATCGTGAGCTCCCTCGTACTGCTCGGTGTTGGTGTCGGACTCTGGCTCGGCTCGATCTCGCCATGGGTCGTCGAGAACCGATTCGGAGCCAACACTTTCGCCGCCTATTCCCGCCCCTATCTGCTGATTGTCGGACCCAATGTGCTCTTCACTTCGGCCATCTTCTATTCGATGGCTCTGATGACGCGCAAGCGACTGCCCCACTACCTGGGGGGGGTGGCCCTGCTGCTCGGCTACATGGTTGCAGGGGCAATGGCAGGCGACCTCGACACCAAGTGGATCGGCGCCCTTGCCGATCCCTTCGGCCTCAGCGCGGCGCAGTTGGTCACCGAATATTGGACTCCCAGCGAGAAGAACACAGAGCTTCTCGGGCTCGAGGGGTGGGTGCTGATCAATCGTCTGTTGTGGGTCAGTATTGCGATCGCGATCGTCGCGCTCGCTGTTTGGCGCACCCGCTTCAGCCAGTTCACCGGTGGGGGGAAAAGCGCGAGCAAACCGACTCTCAAGCCCGCCGAAGCACCGATCGCGATGCGGACGCGGATCGAATTGCCCCCGGCCCGCCGTTCTTTTGGCTTCGCCGCGGATCTCGCGCAATTGCGAGCCCTGACCACCAGGGCATTTAGAGAAGTCATCGTCAGCCCTGCCTTCGCCGGCATCCTCCTCGCCGGCGTGCTCTTCCTGGTCATGAGTGCGATGCAGCTCGAGACTCTCTTCGGCACCAGAACCTGGCCGATGGCGTGGAAGGTGATCGAGGTCTTAGGCGGTAGCTTCAGTCTCTTCGTCTGGATCCTGCTGACGCTCTACAGCGGTGAGCTGGTCTGGCGTGAGCGGGACCTCAAACTCGACCAGGTGATCGACGCGACTCCGACGCGATCCTGGGTCGTGCTCTTCTCGAAGCTGATCGCCCTCTCTGCGATCGTCCTGGCGCTCCTCGGAGTCGTCACAGTCTCCGGCATGGCCACCCAGCTCGTGCTCGGATTCTCCCGTCTCGAGCCCGGGCTCTATCTCGGCAAGCTCTTCGGCATGCAGCTCGTCGACTACCTTCTACTCGCCGTGCTGGCGCTGGCCGTCCACACTCTGGTCAACCACAAATACACCGGACACTTCTTGCTGATCTTGTTTTTTGTCGCCACCGATCTCATGTCTCTGCTCGGTATCGAGCACTCGCTGTGGGGCTACGGGTCCGATCTGGGTCAGCCCTACTCAGACATGAACCGTCACGGCTGGTACCTCGGACCTTTCGTCTGGTTCAAGCTCTACTGGGCCGGCTTCGCGATCCTGCTTGCGGTGCTTTCGAACCTGGTGTGGCCGCGAGGTGTAGACGGGCGCTTCAAGAACCGTCTCAGAGCCGCACGCTCGCGCGCCGGGAGGACAACTCTGGCGGCGAGCGCCGTCGGCCTGATGCTGGCACTGGGAGTAGGGGGCTATGTTTTCTACAACACGAATGTCCGCAACGAATACAGGAGCTCCAATGAGCTGGAACGTCTGCGGGCAGGCTACGAGCAGAAGTACAAGCAACATCAGGGCCTTCCCCAGCCAAGAATCACCGCCGTCAAGCTGGAGGTAGATCTTTACCCGCAACGCGGTGACGTTGCCGCCCAAGGCACCTACGAGCTCACCAACCGAACCGATTCTCCGATCGACAGCTTTCACCTGTTGATAGACCCCGAAGTCGAAGTTCACCAGCTCAGTCTCGCAACACCGGCCAAGCTCAGCCACGAGGACAAGGACTTCGGTTACCGCATCTACGAGCTCGATCAACCTCTCGCACCCGGCGAGAGCTCCTCTCTGGACTTCGATCTGCTGCTGTCGAAGGACGGCTTCGCCCACGCTATCCAGAACCAGGTGGTCGAGAACGGTAGCTTCGTGAGTAGCTCCATCTTGCCGAGCTTCGGCTACGACCCCGGCCCCGAGCTGAGCTTGGACCGTGTACGCGAGAAGTACGATCTCGAGCCCAAGGAGCGCCTGCCCGATCTCGACGACTCCAAGGCGCGGATGGACAACTACATCTCACGAGACGCCGACTGGGTCGACTTCGAAGTGGTTCTGAGCACCTCTTCAGATCAGATAGCTCTGGCGCCCGGGTACCTGCAGCGAGAGTGGCAGGACGGTGATCGGCGCTACTACCACTACAAGATGGATGCGCCGATCTTGAACTTTTTCTCGTTTCTCTCCGCTCGCTACGAAGTCGTCCGCGACCAGTGGAAGGACGTGGCGATCGAGGTGTACTACCACCCGGGACATGAGTTCAACGTGCAGCGAATGGTCGAAAGCACAAAGAAGTCGCTCGAGTACTTCTCGGCAGAGTTCTCGCCCTATCAACATCGACAGCTGCGGATCCTCGAGTTTCCCCGCTACGCGTCCTTTGCGCAATCCTTTCCGAACACCGTCCCCTACTCGGAAAGCATCGGCTTCATCGCCAGGGTCAAAGAAGAAGACATCGACTACCCCTTCTACGTCACCGCCCACGAGGTAGCGCATCAGTGGTGGGCCCATCAGATTATCGGCGGCTACGTGCAAGGCTCGACAGTGCTCTCGGAAACATTGGCTCAGTACTCGGCGCTGATGGTGATGGAGCACGAATTCGGATCCGACAAGATCCGCCGCTTTCTCGAGTACGAGCTCGACCGCTACCTCTCCGGGCGCAGCGCCGAGCTCAAGAAGGAAGTTCCGCTGCTGCGGGTCGAGAATCAGCCCTACATTCACTACAGCAAAGGCTCGCTGATCATGTACGCGGTACGAGACGCGATCGGCGAGGAAGCAGTAAACCGAGCACTCGCCAGGCTACTCTCCGAGTGGGCTTTTCGCGGCCCGCCGTACCCCACAGCTCGGGAGCTACTTACCGAGCTGCGCGCGGAGACGCCTGAAGATCTCCAGGCCTGGCTCACGGATATGTTCGAGCACATCACCCTCTACGAGAATCGGGCCACAGAGGCAGTAGCGAAGCCCACGGGAAACGGGAGTTACGAGGTCAAGCTCGCTTTCGAGTCGCGCAAACTTCGCGCCGGCGAGCAGGGCGAGGAGACCGAAGTCGCCCTCGACGATCCGATCGACATCGGTGTCTTCGACGCCGACGGTGAGCCGCTCTACCTCGAAAAGCACCGGATCGACGGCTCGACCCGCGAGATCACGGTTGTGGTCGATGCTATGCCTGCAACGGCGGGGATCGACCCCTACAACAAGCTGATCGACCGCCACCCCGACGACAACGAGGTCCGGGTCGAGATCGAGGATTCTGAAGAGTGAGATCTCATCAGCCCATCAATCATGCGCTGAACTGATCTCGGAGCTCCCGTTTCAGAATCTTCCCGACCGCGCTCTTCGGCAGCTCTTCGAGATAAACAAAGCGACTCGGCAGCTTGAATTTGGTGACGTAGCGGGCCGCGTGCGTGCGCAGCTCGTCTTCCTCCACTTCTCGGTCGGGCTTCAGTACAACTGCGGCCCAGATGTCATCGCCGTAGACCGGGTGAGGCACCGGAACGACGGCAACCTCGGAGATCGCCGGATGCTCGTAGAGCGCCTCCTCGATCTCGCGCGGCGAGATGTTCTCGCCGCCCTTGATGATGAGATCTTTCTTGCGGTCGGTGATGTGCAGAAAGCCGTCCTCGTCCAGATAGCCGATGTCGCCGGTGAGCAGCCACTCACCTCTGCGGGCCGCGGCAGTGGCTTCTTCGTTGCGCCAGTAACCCCGCATCAGGTTTGGGCCCTTGAGGCACACCTCGCCCCACTCACCCGCACCCAGGCTGACGCCATCGTCATCCATGACCGCGACCTCGACACCGGGCACCGGCCGACCGCAGGACCCCGGATGGAAGACATCGGTATCCGAGTAGGCGGTACCCATACTGGTCGACTCGGTCAGGCCGTAGCCGTCCTTGACCACGCAGTCGAAGGTTCGCTCGAACTCGACCCGGACCTCGTTGGCCAACGCCGCACCACCCGACCAAACCCAGGAGAGATGGGAGAGGTCGTAGCGATCGCGATCCGGGTAGTCCAGCATGTAAGTCAACATCGTCGGCACCACCGAGAGTCGCTGGATCTTGAAGTGCTCGAGGTTCCTGAACACCTCTTCGGTGTTCCACTGAACCATCAGGGTGGCAACCATGCCCTTGACGAAACCCGCGCACATCATGATCACGCCATAGGAGTGCGCCATCGGTAGAAAGTGAAGAATGCGAGTTTGAGGAGGTATTTCGACCATCGTCGTCAACGAGCTTGCCGTGAACAGAAGATTGGCATGGGTGTTCATCACACCTTTCGGCCGTCCTGTGGTTCCCGAGGTGTAGAGCAGCAGAGCCAGGTCGTCGTCGGCGCGGTCGACCAGGCCCTCGAGCTCCGTCGCCGACTCGACGCCCTCGGTGATGTCGACAGCAGCCCGTACCGAGCTCTCGCCAAGCACGAGAAGGCGCTTCAAGCTCTCTACTCCTGCTGCCGCCTCGGCCACCACCGCAGTCACTTCAGGAGCCGTCAAAGCCACCTTCGCCTCCGAGTTCTCTAGCAGATAGCGCACCTCGACCGGGCCGAGCTGCGGCATGGCGGGCAGAATCACCGCTCCAATCTTCCACACCGCCTGGAACGCCGCGAAGATCGCCGGGCGATTCGGCATCATCACCAATACCCGATCTCCAGGGCCGACGCCCTGCTCGTCGAGTACCGAAGCAATTCGTCCGGCGAGCTTCGCCTGATCGAGATTGGTGTAAGTCTCGCCGGCAAAGTGGATCGCCGGGTACTCGCCGAAGTGCTCGAGGCTGTCGAGAGCCAGCTGAGCCGCGTTCATCGACTGTCCTCCTTGATGTGGCGGCGCAAGAACGCCATCGAGGGCTCGAGGCCTGCTCCCAGGATCATGTGCCCGCCGCCGGGGATCTCGTGGTACTCATGTACCATCCCGTGCTCTTTCATAGCCGCTACCATGCGGCGAGAGCGCTCGACCGGCACCGTGACGTCGGCGTCGCCATGGGTGACGATGACGGGAATGTGGCGCATGCCCTCGAAGTCGACCTCGGCCGGCATGATGCCGGGGCACATAGGGGCTATGGCCGCCCAGATGTCGGGATGACGCGAAGCGATCCGCCAGGTACCCGCGCCGCCCATCGATCCGCCGAGGAGATAGATGCGTCGCTCGTCGATGTTGTACTCACGGCGGACGAGCCGAACCACGTTCATCACGTCGAGCTCGCTCAAGCGAGTGAGGTGGCGGCGCTGAGGACTGTAGGGGCGCCCCGCATTTCCTTCTGCCCCGTAGCCTCCAGTGGGGCGATACCCGAGCGGCGACACCGCGATATAGCCATCGGCGCCGGCCGCCTTCTTCAACACGCCGCCTAGGGCGGTCATCATGGTGTCCTCGGTGCCGCCGTTGCCGTGCAACGCTACAAGGAGAGGGGTGGGTCGTCCGGGGTCGTAGTCCTCAGGTACGTCGAGGCGATAGGGCATGATCTCACCCGCCTCTTCGAAGAAGTAGTGGCGTTTTCGAGTGCCCTTGGCACCGCTCAACGGGTCCTCTCCCCGCTCCAGCTGATCCAGGAGCGCGACCGAAGCGGCGATCTCTCTGGCGAAATCGAAGCCTCGAGGCGGGCGGCGGCCGAGATTGACCTGACGGGCGAAGTCGAAGGGGTAAAGCACGGTCGCGCGGCTTGAATCGAAACCGCCAAGCTTCCCCAGGCGCTGCTCCACCTCTTCGCGAGCGGACTCGAGGCCCTCGACGATCCTGATCTCGAGGCTCACGCTATGAAGCGTTTCGCTTCCTTCGCTGAGCTCCGCGACAATGCGGTAGGCACCGGACTCGAGGCCCCTCAGATCGACCGAAAAGGGGAAGGGCGCCGCCAGGAGGTCCCCGGGCAAGGGCCCGAAAGTCCCCAGCTGTCGCTCTTCTCTTTCACCCTCGAGCAACTTTGCCGTCATCCTCAGCGGACTCGTCGGCTGGTAGTCGGTGGGGTACAACTGAGCGAGCCAAACGGTCGCATCGCCTCTGGCGTCCGCAATCCGTGATTCGGAGCGCAGGTGGAGCGAGCGCCAGAGCTCGTCGCGCTCGCTCCAGGGCCGCCCTAACGCTCTCGCAAGCGCGCCGTATAGCAACCGGTAGGCTTCGCCCGAGCGATCTGCGCTGTAGTGGTCGAAGGCCTCATCGACCCGCTCCTCCAATGCCCCGAGCTCGGTTCCGCTCAGGTCGCGAGCCGCGGCCGCGCGGATAATCGTGCCGGGAAGCTGCTCAATCAGGACCAGGGGCCCTTCGAGTCGCCCGAGCGCCCGCCGCACCTCTCCGGCTCGGCCCTGGCCAACGGCCAGATGGCAGAGCACGAAGAAGGCGATGGCGAGAGTGATGGCGATGCGTGGTCTCATTGCGAAGCCTCCTGGGTCTAAAGCTCACTACCTCGAATCTAGAAAAGTAGATAGACTGGTCCACTTTAACAAGCAAGCCTGGTCTTGGGAGGAGCAAATGCGCGAGAGAGTCCCGAAAGTACACACACTCTTCCTTCTATTGCTGATCTGCGTGACTTCGATGGCAGCCGCCCAGAAAACGCAGCGGGGCCGGCTGATCCACGCAGAGGTCGAAACCGATCTCGTCCCAAGTCCGGCGAAGTTCGACGTTCTTCTACCGCCAGGCTACGAGTCGATCAGCGAGCCGTTGCCTCTCCTGGTCTGGTTGCACGGCGGCGCAAGCGGGGTCAACCATATCGAGCGCCGCATCGGCGAGCACATCGAGAGCGCCTGGGCGCAGGGCGTTCTCTCCCCCACCGTGATCGTTGCCCCGATAACGGGGGCCTCTTATTACATCGATTGGAAGGACGGCTCCCAGGACTGGGAGCGCTTCATCGTCGGAGAGCTGCTCGAGCACGTGCGAAAGAACTACAACGTTAGAGGCGACCGGGAAGGTACTGTCCTCGCCGGGGCATCTGCCGGAGGCCAGGGCACTCTGCGCCTCGCATTGCGAAATCCCACCACGTTCATCGCCGCTGCCGCGATGGAGCCTGGCTTCGAGCCTGTTCTCTCCTTCGACAAGCTCGATCCGGGTCGTCTGGACTCGCCGGGGGCGAGGCAGTTCCTCGCAGAGCGCTTCGGCGACCCGATCGACAAGGACTACTGGGCGGAACGACATCCGCCGACGATCGTCATTCGCCATGCCGACGCCATTCGAGAGTCGGGGCTGCAACTGCGAGTCGAAGCCGGCGACGAAGACGCCAACCTCACTTGGCTCAGCGCGGAGCTCGTCCATCGTTTGCTCTTCGACGCCGCGATCCCTCACGAGTACTACATCGAGCGCGGCGCCGCGCACACCGGCTTTTCGATGCCACGACGTCTCCATCAGAGCTTCGCCTTCCTCGATCGCGCCGTCCATCCCGAGGGTCCTGACGCACAAGCCATGCGGCATTTCGAGGGCGCCAAACAAAACGGTCGCTATCGGCCGCGGGTCCCGAATCAGCTACCCTACGAAGCGCCAGACTTTCGCTAGAGCAGCCGCTCAGCTCAGAAGAGGAACACTCATGTCCTGGAGCTTCGAGACCGATCCTGAAGACCAGCAAGAGCTCGACTGGGTCGAGAGCTTCGTCCGCGAAGAGGTAGAGCCCCTCGACCTCGTCTTGGGCGACCCCTACGACATCGAGGACCCGGCCTTCGTCGAGCTGGTGCGGCCGCTGCAGAAGGTGGTGCAAGCCCGCAAGCTGTGGGCCTGCCACCTCGGCACAGAGCTCGGCGGAGAGGGCTACGGCCAACTCAAGCTGGCGCTCATGAACGAGATCTTGGGGCGCTCTTACTTCGCTCCCATCGTCTTCGGCTGCCAGGCACCCGACTCCGGTAATGGCGAGATCCTCGCCCACTACGGCAGCGAGGAGCACAAGCGACGCTACCTCGAGCCGCTATTGCGAAATGAGATCGTGTCGTGCTTCTCGATGACCGAGCCTCAGGCCGGTGCTGATCCCAAGATGTTCACCTGCCGAGCCCAGCGGGACGGCGATGAGTGGGTACTGAATGGTGAGAAGTGGTTCTCCTCCAATGCCAAATTCGCCTCCTTTCTCATCGTCATGTGTGTCACCAACCCCGAGGCCGAGGTCTACAGTCGGATGTCGATGTTCATCGTGCCGAAGGAGACTCCGGGCATCGAGATCGTGCGCAATATCGAGATCGGCCTCGAGGGCGCTGGCACGCACGCCTACATTCGATACAAGAACGTTCGTGTGCCTCTGGAGAACATGCTCGGTGGCGAGGGCCAAGCCTTCGTCGTCGCCCAGACGCGCCTGGGCGGGGGCCGCATCCATCATGCGATGAGAACTCTGGGGCAGATCAAAAAGGCTTTTGACGCGATGTGCCAGCGCGCCCTTTCGCGGCAAACCCAGGGCGAGCTTCTCGCCCAGAAACAGATGGTCCAGGAGAAGATCGCCGACTCATGGATGGAAATGGAGCAGTTCAGGCTGCTGGTCCTGCGAACTGCGTGGCGCATCGACCGCTATCAAGACTACCGACGGGTACGCAAAGACATCGCCGCGGTAAAGGCCATGATGCCGAAGGTCTACCACGACGTCGTTGCGCGCGCCCTGCAGATTCACGGCGCTCTCGGCCTGTCGAACGAGATGCCCTTCGTGGGGCAGTTGGTGGGTGCTTTCGGAATGGGTCTCGCGGACGGGCCGACGGAGGTGCACAAGATCACCGTGGCGCGCCAGGTGCTGCAGGAGTACGAGGCCTACGAAGGCGTCTTCCCGCCCGGCCATCTACCCGCTTTGCGGGAGAACGCAGTCAAGAAATTCGCGGATCGGATCGAGTTCGAAGTGGCGTCTCTGTAGCGACACCCATCACGCTACTCTTTGCGAATGAGCTTACCCAGAGCGACTCGGTCAGAGGCCAGGAGGGCCTCGACACGCTCCTCATCAACGTTGGCAACGATGATGTGGCCAACTTCGTCGTGCACTTCTTTGAACAACCCGTGCGTCTTCATCTTCTGGGTCTGATACTGGTTGTCCTCGGTGGGACTGACGTAATGAACCTGCGCGGCCCGATAGCGATGGATCAGCCAAAGATGTATGAGTGACATCAGTCGCTTCTGCCGCAACGCCGGGTCGAAAGTGTTCTGATCGCGAACCGACAGAATCCGCTTGCCCTGGCGATCCTCCATCGGGGCGAAAATGACGTTGGCTACCCCCTCGTTCTCCGGACCAATGACGGTCAACTCCAGGAGCTCGGCTCCGGCCGTGTGAGGGCGCAGGGCAATCTTGAGATCTGACGGCAGATCGTAGTGCCCGGTCCAGAGACCGAGCCAACCTTCCAGAAGACTTCTCGGCACTTCCGTCTGCATCACGTGCTGGAACTGCGTCGAGCCCTTCCCCATCGCCTTGGTCGTCGAGGTGCGACCCGACGATGCCATCAGAGCGGCATCCAAACGCGGCCCCCCCACCAGAGTCTGGGGAGTGCGATAGGGAGAGTCCACCAGACGAAATTTTCGCTGCAATCGGGCCAAGGCCAGCATCCCGTCTTCGAGAAGGGCTGTCGCAAACTCCTCACTGGCGAGGCCATCGATCTGATGGCCACCGTAAGTGATGAAGTTGAAAACAAAGCCCAACTTGCCGAGCTCCTCCGGAAACTGCCGCATTTCCTCGTCGCTCATCCCGGTGGTATCCCAGCTGAAAGACGGTGAAAGATTGTAGGCGAGCATCTTGTCGGGAAACTCCGCATGAATCGCCTCCGCGAACACTCTCGCGTCTTCGAGGTCGGCGGTCTTCGTCTCCATCCACAGCAGATCTGAGAACGGAGCCGCCGCCAGCGACTTCGCGGTGGCCCACTCGATACCACTCCTGACCTGGTAGTAACCCTCGGGGGTTTTCGCCAGGTCACTGCTCCATTCGGTGTCGACGCCCATCGACCCTGCCCGTTCCCCCGCCTCATACCAAGATGCGCGGCTCGCGAACTCGGTCCAGGCATCCACGCTCATCTCGAAGTCCTCACCATCGGCAGCGCGAGCCGCCATCGCATCGGCAACGGCTTGGGCATAGGTGGTCAGCCCGGCGTCCACCTCCCACCGATCGACGAATGCGGTCAGGACACGATCGAGCATCGCGTCGACGCCCATATCGGCGTCTTGTCGGTAGGCTTCCGCGCTCTCCTCTGCCAGGCTCGAAAGCCCGGTCTTGCTCAGCCAAGCAAAAGCTTGTTCGTATTCGGCATCTGAGATGTCGTAGAGCAGGTGGCCGCGAATCTCTTCCAGGCCAAGCTCCGCGAGCTTCTTCTGAATTGCGATCGTTACCACGCGATATGCAGGAACGCTTCGGTTGGTCGCTCCGAGGATGAAGGGTTGGTCACGCTCGTCCGAGCAACCTTCCAAGAGCGTCGCCGCCTCGGCATCGGTACGGGCCACGATAATGCCAGGAACTCCCATGATGTCGAGCTGGAGGCGGGCCGCGTTGAGCCGCTTGATCTGCTCGTCGCAGGCAACCAGGACCTTGCCCCCCTGGTGCCCGCATTTCTTTACACCGGGCTTCTGATCTTCGATGTGGTACCCGGGTACGCCGGCTTCCACAAATCGGCGAATCAAGTTTCTGACATGCGCGTCACCCCCGTGCCCGGTGTCGGCGTCGGCGATAATGAACGGGCGGAAGTCGACTTCGGGCGTGCGTCGGCGCTCTTCTTCACTCATGCGCGAGCGTGCGAAGTACTGGTTACGGTCGGCGCTCAACAACGCTCGCACCAGCGGCGCCGCCTCGTCGGGGACCTGACCCAGTGGGTAGCTTGCTAAATCGGCGCCGGGGTCTTCGCCTTTGGAGCCCTTGGCGGAGGTAGCCCAGCCTCCTAGATAGATGCCCTCGATCCCGAGTCTTTTCATCGCGACGCCCTGACCCGGCGAGTACGGGCCAAAGGTCGTAATCGACTTCTTCGCCGCGAAGAGCTCGCGCAGGCGGGCATAAAAGGCCTCGGCTGCGTCTCTGGCGACGACATACTCACTGGGCACTGTGCCCTGCTGCTCCGCGACCTGGCGCGGCGAATACAAGCGCTCGATGCCTTGAAAACGATCGCGCGCGATCCACTCCCTGGCGGCGTCGAGCTGTTCATCCCATGCGCTCATCGTCTCTTCTCCTCCAACGGTCATAGGCTGTCTTAATGAAGATACAAAGCGGAGACGCCCTCCATATCAGGCCTCTAGAAAGGGCGACAGCTGCAGATGCGGCAGACCGTACCAAAAAAGGGGTCGGGAGTCCTCAGAAATCCGGCGGCCGCCGAAATCCCCCCATCATCTCTGTCAGATGCCGGGCAAACTCTAGGGTCGTGCGGTCCTCGAGATAGGGCCCGACCAGCTGCATGCCGACGGGCAGGCCAGCCCCGGTGAGGCCGACGGGAACCACGGTCGACGGCAGGTAGGCCACCCCTACCAGGCCCATCCACTTCATCTGTTCGCCATAAGGTCGTGACTCTCCGTCAACGACGATCGTGCGCAAGCTCATCGCCTCGGTGTGATCGTGGGGGATGGCCGGCACCGGAGAGACCGGCATCAAGACGACATCCCAATCGGCAAAGAAGTCGAACCATTTGCGACGTAGCTGCAGACGGCGCTCGTTGGCCGACAGCCAACCCCGATGCCTCAGGGTCGCGCCCTCGACAAAAGCCTCGCCGCCGCCCTGGGCCACTTCAGCGGCCATCTTCTCGATCTGGTCGTGACTGAACCCTCCGCACTGAGCCGCACCGAGTAACTGGGCGAAGACCCGGCCCGAATAAGAAAACTCGAAGTCCGGACGCGCTTCCCAGGACACTCTCGCTCCCGCCTCCTCGACCGCCCTCGCCGCGCCGTGGAGCAGATCGCGCGACTCGACCGAGAGGGGGCAAAAGGAGTCATCGACCCACACCGCGACCCGAAAGTCCTCGATACGTTTTTGGCGCGGCTCCGGCAAAGCCAGCTGCCAGCCGACGCTCTCCCACGCATCGGGACCGGCGAGGAGATTCAGGCCAAGCTCCAGATCCTCCACGGTGCGAGCCAGAGGTCCGGCAACCGCGATATCCGCCTGAGTGAGAGTTCCTGGTGGGCCGGGAATCTGCCCCTGCGCTGGCACGATCCGGTATGAAGGCTTGTGCCCCATCACGCCGCAGGAGTGCGCCGGATTTCGGATCGATCCTCCGATATCACTGCCGAGCTCGAGTGGCGTAAAACCGGCGGCCAGAGCCCCAGCAGAGCCTCCCGAAGAACCGCCCACAGTACGGCTCGCGTCCCAGGGGTTGTTCGACTGTCCGAAGACTTCGTTGTAACTCTGCACATCGCCGGCGTAGAGAGGCAGGTTGGTCTTGCCGAAAACAACCGCGCCCGCCGCGCGCAATCGAGCCACTGGCACCGCGTCGACCTCCGGAACATAGCTCGCGAGCTCGGGAGCGCCCGAGGTGGTGCGCATGCCGGCAGTGCTGAAAGAGTCCTTGATGGTCATTGGAACGCCGTGCAATGGGCCTAGCACCGCGCCGCTCGCTACGGCCTCGTCCGCGGCCCGAGCCTGCTCACGAGCGCGCTCGGCGTCGACTGTCACCACCAGGTTCAGTGGCTCGTTTCGATTCTTCACCCGCCCGAGGAAGGCCTCGAGAAGCTCCAGGCTGGAAACCTCCCGATCGCGGATGGCCGCGGCGAGACGAGTCGCAGATAGATAGAAAGGGTCGCTCAACGACATAGTCTGTCCTCCGAGTGATGGCAGGAGACCTACTCCTCCGGCTCTTCGAAATTCTCCACCATGTATTCGTAATATGGACCCTTCAGGAATCCATGGAAGACCTCGTGGACCAGCGACACACCCTTCTTGACCGCATACTCCCAATCATCTCTGAGAACCCGGAGTGAAACCGACACGCTACCCCTCCGGCTCGAGCACAGAAGCTCCACTCGCCCGGGGTCGATTCGCCGATGCTCGGGCAAATCCTCACTGCTGCGCTGGCTGAAAAAGTCCCTGAGGGCACGATCCATCACCGAGCGGTAGGGAATATTAGGAAGCAGGTCCTGAAACACCAGGGTCTTACGCACCGGATCGACGCGAAGCCTAAAAGTCGCTTCATGCAGCCATCGGAAGCGAAACTCTTCCGTGCCCCGTGATGACGGGCGCCGCACGAAACCGCGGAACACACCCCGATCGGCATAACTCTGCAAGGTCTCGGCGACTTTGTCTGCGCTCCGCGTTGAGGTCCTGTTCAATCGGCGACTCCGGCCAGTCCGGTAACTCTAGTGGGCCGTAGTAGGACACTAGACTATCGCTGCGGCTACTCTTTGAGAAGAATCAGTCCCACTTCAGTGTCGCGACCGTCATCGAAGCGGACAGTCTCGAGCTCGAGACCTCGGTTGGCGATGTCTAGAAGAGCCAGCTCGAAGCAATGACGACGGCCGTTGCGACAGCGACGCGAGCACGGGCATTCAACTCGTGAGCGACCCTCGGTCCGCCTAGCCTGGACTATTCATGAGGTCCGTAGCGAGGTGCCGCAGATGCCCGAAGATACAAGGCGTCGCGACCGAGAGCACCGCAGGCGTATTGGGCAATACGTCGAGGGGCGCGACAGAGCGCAACGCAGTAGATTCGGGCAGCTGCGGCACCGTAGTAGGAGCTTCATGAATAATCCAGGCTAGGCCCCCACCCGGTAAAGCAGAAAGAGCCTCCAGGGATCATGAACTCGATGGATCAGCTCGAGGCGGCGCGCCTCGGCGGGAGAGGCCTCTTCGATACTCCGTAGCTCTCGGGCGGAGAGCACGACAAAGGATCCAACAGCCGGTAGCGGCCCTCCTGGATGAAAGGTCCTCACCGGGCGATCGAGATAGAAGTAGAGCGAAGAGCTCTTGCCTACGACATCCGCTACGCCAAACGCCCAAACCGTTGCGCCCTCGGGTAGGTGGGCGTCCAGCGACTTCGCCGCCGACTCCAAGACACGGAATCGGGCCCGATGTGGGCGAAATGCCCAGTTCTCGGCCGTCCACGAGCACAGTGCACCGACGAGCAAGACATAGGCGATCCGATAGCGCGGCCGATCGCGATGAAGCCACTCGACGACAGCGAATGAGGTGATCCCGACAACCAACAGCAAGACTCGGGAGGGGGCAGAGAATGTAGGCCCTAGAGCCAGAGTCATCACTAGGATCGCGAATACGAGGCCCAAGCCGTGAAAGAAGCGCGAAGCACGCTTCGTCGGCTGGGCCAGTCGCTCCAAAGCGTGGGCGCTGACAATCCCTGCCGCAACACTCAACGGCAAGTAGTAGCGACTCTCGTCAGTGGGCACCGCCATGAAGACGAGAGTGCCGCCGACAAGAAACGCCCAGGCGGCCCGCTGCAGGCGTTCCTCGGGTCCCGCGGGGGCCACCCTCCAACTCGAGCCAGGAGAGCTCCAGAACCAGCAGAGGCTCCAAGGAACGAACGCGGCAAGAATGACCAGGGGCTTGGTGAAAGTCCGGCTGACGGTCTCGAGGGTCCATTCGAGGCCCCGCTTACGAGCCTCGTCCAGAGGCTGATCAAAGGCCGCCGACCCGACCGAGCTCCAGAGCAGCGCGAGATAAGCTCCGATGAGAACCGCAAACAGGGCGACGCCGGCAAGGTGTCCGCGACGGGTGAGCTGGCGAGTTTGGCGAGAGAAGATCGCAGCGCCCAAGAGTCCTGGCCCGAAGGCCATGAGCGCCAACATGCCCTTGGCAAGAAATGCCGCAGCGAGGGCGAGATAGGCGAGGAGCCAAATCCAGGTGGAGGGCTTTGCTCGCTCGGCCGCCAGGTTGTAGCAGGCAGCCGCAACCGCGATACCCACCAGAGAGGCCAGCACGGTGTCGAACTCACCGAGGTTCACTTTCTGGTTCCACAGCAGCCCGGTAGTGGCGGCGAGGGCGGCGAAAAGGCCCAGTCGAGGTTTAGTCACGCGACCGATGAGCACCAGCACTACCAAGCCCATGACTACAGTCGAGACAGCACCTGGAAGACGCACCGCCAACTCGGTCGGCCCGAAGAGCCCAATCGACAACGCAGCCAGCCAGTAAACCAACGGAGGTTTGTAGGTGTAGAGCTCGCCATAGAGCTCAGGGAGGAGGAGATCGCCGTTCTCGAGCATGTTCTCGGCTGCGTACGCGACCATGCCCTCCATGCTCACCAGACCGGTGGAGCCCAGCCCGGAGAGAGTCACCAACAGTGCGATGGTCAAATAGAAAGCGGCGGCGCCCGGCCACGAGTCCAGCGAGCTGAGAGAAGAACGATCCATTGCAGAGCTGTCCCGGCCTTCGAGCCCCCCCTCCCCGCTAACCGACATCAGCCTGCCCGGTGGCTCTGAGGCGGAGAGATCTGGATGAAGTTCGCGAGAACAGCTTTCGAAACTTGTCCCTCCCGATCCCTCAGCCAATAAGCTTCCAGAATCGTGGGAGTTACTCGTACCTCCCGCGGTACCTGAGCCAATACCGCCGGAGGCACCGGCTCGTCGTCCGCAAGCTCGAGAAGTAGTGTCAAGCCGCTCTCGAGAATCTTGACTTCTTGCTCACCGTGGCGGCTCCGCCACCGAACCGCGTGGACGGTGCTTCCGAGCTCTTGCTCCTGGCGCACGCGTGTTGGCGGAGTCCCACCCAGATAAGGGCGGAGTGTCTGGGTTACCTGGCCCGCCAAATCCGAGAGCTCCTCCACTCCATCGCCATCCTGAGCCTCCGCCAGATCCTCGAAATGGAAGAGCGCATTGCCCCGCGCATCGAGAAATCGCACGATCTCAGCGCCATCCGACGCTGCGCCACTCACTCTGTAGGCCAAGATCCGGACTCGCTCGACACGCGGTTCCGGAGCCGAAGAGTCGGAGAGAAGGGACTCTCGAAGGCTCTCGGGCAAGACACTCACCCGCGCGGGCGACGAGAGCCAGAGAAGTGTTCCCTCCGCGGTCACCTCGCCGCGGTAAGTCTGCCCGGGTCTCGACGCCTCGAAACGGTGGATCCCATCCGTGGAGGTCGGATCGACGTCCAGCACCACGGCGTCTGAGGGGAGGAACCTGGCGAGAGTGTCGTAAGCGGCCGGCACCGGCCTGGCCTGGTCTCTCTCGACACGGTGGGCTAGCAGGGCAACCGCCGGGGGGACGAGCAACACCGTGGCGAGTCGCCGCAGAAAGCCCGCTCGCCGCCTTTTCTGCGCTTCCTGGAGCGCCTCACTGGTCATCAAATTCGCTTGCATCTCCAACCGGGCTGCAGAGCCATCGACAGGGACCGTGCGCGGAAGACGGTCGATCCCTTCGCTCTCTTACACTATCGTCTCCAGTTCAGGAACGGCGCCCTGTGTGCGAGCGAACGGAGGAGGCGATTTCGGAGGAGCTTCCGAGAATGACGGCATACGAGTCGCCGCGGAGAAACCCGATCGCTGACGCTGCGGTGAAGGTCGGGCGACGCACCACGACGGCCAGACAGCCCTCGCCCCCTCGACCGCGCGATACGATCGGACGCGCCGAATAGAGAAACGTGATCCCGATCCGATGACGCGGTCTGATGACGGTCGAACAAGTCCTGGACAGCTATCTCGAAGGCAAGGGTCTCAGTCGGTCAGACAAGTGGGTGTGCTTCCTGATCGGCGGCCTGCGCATTCCCTACTTCCCCAGATATCCGCTCCGCCACTTTCTGACGATTCACGATGTTCACCACGTCATCACCGGCTCCTGATCAGTCCGGTCGGTGTCCGAACTGCGCTCTCAACCGGAGCCAGGCAGCACAATCTGTACTCCTTCGAGGTGAATGAAGTACTGGAGATGGACTACGAAGCTGCGTTTGCCTATGTGACCCGAGGTGAGAAGTGGACGAAGCCGGAGCACAACACGAATAGCTAATCGGACTCGATCGAGGGCGAGCTACCCCTCAGTGGTAGTACGCCATGCAGCGCCATGGAGTAAGTGACTTTATATCAACCATTTGCGAATCCTCATCTCAATTGTGTCAGCACTATGTCAGCACAACTCCCCGCTTCGACGCGACTGACTGATTACAAGTCCCTCTTAGGGGCTGACTCAGCAGTACTCCTAGACACTAAAATACTCAATCTAAAAGGGTTTATTGGATTTCTTGGTTTCTCGAGATAGGCCGAGATCGGGACAGTTTTGCGGAGTTGGTGAACAAACGGTGAACAAGCTCTCATCAAGGGGCTGTCTGGCTGAGTTGGTGAGCAGGAGGTGAGTAGCTCGTCGGGTAGGGGATCAGCGAACGGCTTCAGATCGGTGCCATCCAGGGGCGGGCTCCCGCAGAGGTCGAAACGACGCCGGTGCTGAGAGGTCAGGTGTCGCACCCACGCACATATCGCGACAAACTGTCGCCTTTCACCCGCGGGCCACCACGACTGACCTGCTCCCCATTCTGGTACCACAGATCATGACAATTCATCGGCCACCGGCACAGCAGCGCCCGTAAGTTCCAGCCACTCCACATCGAAGGGGCAGCCAACACGGTGGCGTCATCGTCTATGAACAGCAGATGCCCCGTAGGGCTGTACAGCTTGTGCAATCAGGGGTGTGTTACGGAAACTCCATCTTCACGATGATCTCTTGCCCCCGGGGATCTTCACGCAGCGGGGCAAATTCGGGCCAAAGCCTGGCCACAATGGTTAGAAACGGCTCCCTTTGCTCGTAGGCACGGCTAAAGAGTGCGACGCCTTCGTCGAGAAGCCCGGCACTGAGGGCGGCAACTGCCAACATTGACGGTTGAATGTACTCGCGCCCGGTTCGGGCTTTCAACTCTTCATATATAGCGCTCGCCTTTTCCGGTTTCCCCCAGTTGCCGTAGGTAGCCGCCAAAATCGCCATTGCCCACGGGTGTCGCCCCGAAATCGCCAGCGCCTCTTCGCCGGCTTGCTCGGCTTCCTGGTATCGTGACGCCCAACCGTACACCACCTGGAGAATCCAACGCGTATGGTATGCATCCGGATCAAGTTCGGTGGCTTTGACCGCCTGCTCGATTGCTTCTTCGTGGTAACCGGCGAGCCCAAGGCCCACACCCAGCACCGCGGCGTTGTAGCCGCACAGAGGATCGATTTCAACGCACCGCCGAAGCTCGGCCAGGCCTTCTTCGAACCGACCCGCAACGAATTGTAGATAGAACAAACCGTACCAGGATCTCGCCTGGACGTATTGCGGGTTTAATTCCAACGCTCGACGGAACGCTCGCTCGGCAGTCTGCCAATCTCGGTCATGGAGAAGACTCACGATGGCAAAGGCATTGTGCGCCTCCGCAAGATCCGGTGCCAGTTCCAAGGCTTGGGTCGCCGCCTTCTTAGCCTGCGGCATTGTTTCTTTGCCGGGGGCAAACCCGTAGTAGCCAAGCATTGTGTTGCCATCCGCGAGCCCGGCGTGGGCGAGTGCGTAATCAGGATCGAGGGCAAGCGCCTGATTGAAGCATTCCAATCCCCGGGGAATCACCAGGCCGCGTTTGTACAGAATGGAGCGCCCTTTGAGGTATAACTGATACGCCTCGAGATTCTCCGTGTGCGGTTTTACGAGTGGCGTGTCGGCTCCATCTTCGAGGGATACCTTCAACCTGTCCGCGATAGTTCGTGCGATCTCGTCCTGAATCGCAAAGATGTCTTCTATTTCTCGGTCGAACCGTTCGGACCAGAGATGCTCGTCTTTGGCGACGTCGATGAGCTGGGCCGTAATCCGAACGCGGGTTCCGGCTCTGCGTACACTCCCCTCCAACAGTGTTGTCACTCGCAGCCGCTCCGCGATCTCGCGCATCTCCAGTGTCTTGCCCTTGAAGTAGAACGAAGACGTGCGGGACGCTACGTGAAGAGCATCCACTTGCACGAGTGCGTTGATGATTTCCTCGGTGATTCCATCGCTGAAGAACTCGTTCTCGGGATCCGTGCTCATATTTGCGAAGGGCAGCACCGCGATCGACGGTTTGTCCGGGAGGGCCGACGGAGCCTGGGAGACGGTTGCCGCTCGCGGTCGGTCGGAGTCGACTAGGCGGAACGCGCGGATCCGCTCAGCGATGTTCTTGAGAACCTGCTCTCCCATGTCCTCGTAGAGGAGATCGAGACTCGTCTTCACGGCGGAGCGCACAGCCTCGGAGACACAGATACCCCCAGGGTGGGCGAGACTCTCGAGGCGTGCCGCGATGTTCACTCCGTCGCCATAGATGTCGCCACGGTCCTCGATCACGTCACCGAGGTGTACGCCGATGCGTAACCGCACTTCGCGCTCATCCGGTAGACCCTCGTTCAATGCCGCGAGCTGCGTCTGGATGTCAGTTGCGCTGGAAACCGCATCGACTACCGCCTGGAACCTGGCCAGCACGGCATCCCCTGCGTAGTGCATCACTTCACCGCGATGGGAATCGACGGTGGTGGTGATCAGGTCGAGGTATTCGCCGAGCGTACGGTGAGTGGAATCCTCATCTTCACCCGTCAGCCGGCTGTAATCGGCGACATCCGCGTATAGGATCGCGGCGAGCTTACGTGGCAGGCGCTCTGACACTAGCGGGACGCGGCAGGTTTGATGGGAGGCATGCCCGATCTTATCCGAGGATGCTAGTGGTGGCGAGCCTGCGGCGCGACTCGCCTCACTTCAGCCCTTACGTTGGAGGCTGTTCATGACTGGCCCGGGCCGCGACGTAGCGTACACTGGCCTGCGGCAGTGGCGCCAGCGTTTCCACGAAGCGTCGCTGTGATCAACTGAGGCTCGGACCAGAGCCCGAAGGAAGGTTCGCCGCACCATGGCCAAAGTCGCTGACCTCCCCGTGCCGGAGCTTGGGATCGGCCCGAGTGAGGCCGCCGAGCGCTTCGAGCGACTTCAAGCGAAGTTGGCACGCATGTGGCAGTCCATGCGCGAGATGACCGACGCCGAACGCACCATAGTCGTCGTGCCCTCGCAATCGACCGAGTTCGATGTCAAGGGCGCGGAAATGCAGGCGTACGAAGAGCGGTTTCTCTTCCTGCTCCTCTTGCTGCGGCAGCCTCGCGTACGCCTCATCTACGTCACGTCGCAGACGATCCTGCCGAGCACGATCGACTACTATCTGGGCCTGCTACCGGGTGTGATCCCACGTCACGCGAGGGCCCGGCTATTCCTCGTGGCACCGGAGGACAGGAGCCCACGTCCGCTCTCGCTCAAGTTGCTCGAGCGGCCAGCGCTCCTGGAGCAAATTCGCTCGTTGATCCCTGACTCCGAGAACGCTCACATCGTGCCGTACAACACCACGGCGCTCGAGCGCGACCTTGCGCTCCGGCTGGGGATTCCGATCTACGCTGCCGACCCCAAGTTCTATGATTACGGGACCAAATCCGGCTGTCGGCGCCTGTTCTCCGAGGAAGGCGTGAAACACCCCTTCGGAATCGAGGATCTTCACTCCGTCCAAGACATCGCCGATGCCATTCAGCGCATGAGGAGTGAGAGGCCCGGACTCGTGGAAGTCTTCGTGAAGCTGAATGAGGGCATCTCTGGAGAGGGGAACGCGGCGGTCGACATCAGTGGGCTCCCGACGCCGGGCAGTCCCGCTGAGCTGGATGAGATCGGCGAGCGCGTTCGCAACCTGCGCCTGGAGTATGCCGGCACGACCTTCGAAGCGTACGTGGACAAGCTGGTCGCACGGGGAGGGGTCGTAGAGGAGCGCATTTCGGGTGTCGAGTTTCGTAGTCCGAGTGTGCAGTTGAGAACGACGCCGTTAGGCGATCTGGAGATCCTCTCGACACATGACCAGATCCTTGGAGGCGCGACTGGAGGGCTCTATGAGGGTTGCAAGTTTCCCGCCGACCCCGCCTATGCTGCAAGCATCGCGGAAGAGGCTGAAAAAATTGGAAAGCGGCTTACCCTGGAAGGCGTGCTTGGGCGCTTCGCGGTGGACTTCGTCGCCGCAAGAGGGAGCGAGGGCGAGTGGGACGTCTACGCGATCGAGGTGAATCTACGAAAAGGCGGGACCACGCATCCGTTCTTAACGCTACAATTCCTGACGGATGGCAGCTATGACCCCGAAGCAGGCGCATTCGTTGCTCCCAGTGGGAAGGAGAAATTTTTCGTCGCTAGCGATCACCTGGAGTCGCCCAGCTATCGGGTGTTCTCACCGGACGATCTGTTCGACATCTTGGTGAGGCACCGGCTTCACTTCGACCAGACGCGCCAGACCGGTGTCGTACTTCACATGTTGGCCACGCTAGCCGAAAACGGCAGGGTCGGCGTCACAGCCGTGGGTGACTCCGAGCAGGACGCGGACGATCTCTTCGAACGGACCAAGGCTGTGCTCGACGACGAGGCCGCCGCCGCCCTAGCTCCGGCAGAGCTGCCGACCTGAGAACCGAACTCCAGCACACGGTGCGCCACCGCGGGGTCTCGTGTGCGGTACTGAAAGATGTAGACCTTGCAACCGAAACCAGTGACACCGGTCTGGCGCGAGGCGACACGAATAGCTGAGACCGAATAAGCCCCGCAACAGCGTAGATGTCTATCTGGCGGATAGGATCCGCCACCTGGGAGAGAAATGATGCCGATGCTTGTCCTCAGCCAAACCGAGGTCCGTGAGCTCCTGCCCATGGATCGTTGTATCGACCTGATGGCGGAGGCCCTGACCGGCCTCTCGGCGGGTGAGGCGGTCAACCCGCTGCGTCACGGCATCTTCCTGCCTGACCGGTCCGGCCTTCTGGGCCTGATGCCGGGGTATACCGCCGAGCCGGCGGCACTCGGGGTCAAGGTCATCGCCGTCTTCCCGGACAATCACGGCAGCGAGCTTGACTCCCACCAGGGCATCGTGGCCCTCTTCGACGCACAGAACGGACGCCCCCTGGCCATTCTCGAGGCCAGTGAGATCACGGCGATCCGCACGGCGGCGGCCAGCGGTCTCGCCACCCGGCTGCTGGCGCAGGAAGACGCGTCCGAGCTAGCGATCCTGGGCTCCGGCACACAGGCCCGCACCCACCTAGAAGCGATGGCGGCAGTCCGACCTCTCAACGAGGTTCGAGTCTTCAGTCCCCATCGCGAGCACCGCGAAGGGTTCGCAGCCGAGGCTCGCCGGCGTTCGAGCTTGCTGGTCAGAGCTGTCGACTCCGCCGAGGAGGCGGTGCGGGGCGCCGATATCATCTGCACCACGACGACTTCGGCTGATCCAATAGTTGATGATAGCTGGATCCATCCTGGAGCCCATATCAACGCGGCCGGCTCCAGCGTGGCCAGCGATCGTGAGCTCGACACCGCGTCGGTGCTTCGCGCTCGACTCTTTGTCGACTGCAGGGAGTCGACAGTCAACGAGGCAGGAGACTTTCTGATTCCGAAGAAGGAAGGCGCGATCACCGACGAACACATTCAGGGCGAACTCGGTGAGATTCTGCTGGGCAGCATCCAAGGCCGCCAAAGTGCCGACGAAGTCACGCTCTTCAAGTCGCTGGGGGTAGCGGTCGAAGATCTGGCCGCAGCGACCTACGTCTATACAGAGGCTAAGGCTCGGGGAGTCGGGACCGAGGTCGAGCTCGGAGGCATGCGTTCCTAGAGGAGGTTCAGCGGTATGGATACTGGCGCCGGAGTATTGTTCCATTCACATCGTTCGCTTTCCGGAGCTGTCGCGAAATCCGGCGGACCACGACAAGAATAGCTCGAAGCGAATAAGCCCCCCGCTGTCGCACTTTTGGGTGCTTCGAGACACGTTAGATCGAGCCCTGAGCCGCTGATCCCCCGGGCGACGGGTAAGATGTTGCCAAGTCAATGACCCTTGAAGCTGGCACTCGCCTCGGCCACTACGAAGTGGTCTCTTCCCTCGGCGTGGGAGGAATGGGAGAGGTCTATCGCGCCAAGGACACGAAGCTCGGTCGCGAGGTAGCGGTCAAACTCCTGCTCGACGAGGTCTCCTCTGACCCGGAGCGCCTAGCTCGCTTCGAGCGCGAGGCTCACATCCTCGCCTCGTTGAACCACAAAAACATCGCCAGCCTCCACGCCTTCGAGCGGGAAGGCGATACCAACTTCCTCGTGATGGAGTTGGTCGAGGGCGAGACCTTGGCTGACCGCATCAAGAGAGGTGCGGTACCAGTCGATGAAGCACTGCCCGTCTTCTTGCAAATCGCGGAGGGCCTGGAGGCAGCTCACGAGAAAGGCGTCATCCACCGGGATCTGAAGCCTGCGAACATCAAGGTAACCGACGACGGCCAGGTGAAGATCCTCGATTTCGGGCTGGCCAAGGCGATGGCTGTGGAAGCTAGTGCCACCGGAGACGGCGTCTTGTCCGAATCTCCGACCCTCACTCTTGCCGCGACTCAGCGGGGCCAGATTCTCGGTACGGCGGCCTACATGGCTCCCGAGCAGGCGCGAGGAAAGACCGTCGACAAGCGCGCCGATGTGTGGGCCTTCGGGGTCTGTCTGTTCGAGGCGCTGAGCGGCAAGCGAGTCTTTGCGGCCGAAGATACTTCTCAGATTCTGGCCAAGGTTCTGGAGCGTGAACCTCAGTGGGATGATCTCCCAAGGAGTGTGCCGGCCCCGATTCGCCAACTGCTTGATCGCTCACTGACGAAAGACATCCGGAGTCGTCTCCAGGCAATCGGAGAGGCAAGAATCACCGTCGAAAAGTACTTGACCAATCCTTCGGCCTACGATGCAGAGGCCACATCCATTCAACAGCTGATTGACAGACGGCAGATGATGCCCTGGACTGCTGCTGGGCTGTTGGTTGTAGCACTTCTGATTTTGCTGGTGGTCCTGTGGCCTGCTACTAGCTCGGTAGGGCCTCCGTCCGTCGGTCGATTTGCAGTTACAGCACCAGGAGTTCTGAGAGGCGGCCACACGCCGAACCTGGCCTTGTCACCGGATGGCACGCGTGTGGTGTTTGCCGCGTTGCGTGGAGGCATCCCTCTGCTTTTCGAGCGACCCCTAGATCGCCTGGAGGCAACGCCGATGCCAGGCACCGAGGACGCAAGGGATCCGTTTTTCTCCCCCGATGGCCAATGGGTGGGCTTTTTTGCCGATAGCAAACTGAAAAAGGTGTCACTTCTCGGTGGCCGTCCGCAAGTCCTCTGCGAGGTCCCGAGCGGCCACGGTGGGACTTGGGGCCCGGATGACACCATTTACTTCTCTCCATCGCACTCATCTGCACTATCCAAAGTTTCGGCCAGCGGAGGCACGCCCGAGGCTTTGACGAACCTCGACCCTGGCCAGGGCGAGACGGCACACTACTGGCCGCAAGTTCTTCCGGGGGGGCGACAAATACTTTTCACCATCTCGAAGAGGGACCTCCGGGATGTCAGTATCGCGGTGGAGTCTGTGGAGACCGGTGAACGGCACATTCTCTTGGAAGGCCTTTACGCTAGGTATGTGCCGACGGGACACCTGGTCTATGCGCACGGGGAGTCAGTCCTGGCGGTACAGTTCGATGCCGAACATCTAGAGGTGACCGGCCCTTCAGTGCCGGTGCTGGACGGTGTGCGGTTCTCAGCGTTAGGAGCCGCAGATTTTGCCGTTTCTGAAGCCGGATTGCTAGCCTATAGACCTGCCGGTACGGACGCAGACAGCGGTGAACTGGTTTGGGTGGACCGAGAGGGATCCGCTCAAGTCATTTCGGAATTCTCGCGCTCCTATTGGGCAGCTCCCCGCCTCTCGCCCGATGGCGAACGTGTGGCCGTAACTATTGGAAGAGAAGACCGCGACATCTGGATCTATGAGCTGGTGCGTGACACCTTAACTCGGCTAACTTTTGACGGAAGCAATCAGCTTTCAGTCTGGACGCCCGACGGTCAAAGAGTGGTGTTCGCCTCAAGTCGCCACGGAGGGCAGCCCAATCTGTATTGGAAAAGGGCGGATGGCACCGGGCAGGCAGAGCGTCTGACAACAAGCGAAAACTCTCAGTTTCCCATGGCTTTTTCACCTGAGGGTGAGGTCTTGATCTTTATTGAATATGATCCCCGGTCCTTGTTTGACATCTGGAAGCTTCCGCTCGATGGCGAACCGAAGTTGTTTCTCCAAACTCCCTTTCAGAATTTTGCGGCAGTTGTTTCCCCCGATGGTCGATGGATGGCTTACCATTCCACGGAATCGGGACAGAACGAGGTTTACGTGCAGGCCTATCCTGAGCCTGGGGGTAAGTCGAAGATTTCAACCGATGGAGGTACTAACGCGGTATGGGCTCAAGACGGTCGAGAGCTATTCTATCGCAACCAAAATAAGATGATGGCTGTTGCAATGGAGAGTGTGGGAGAGTTCAGGCCTGCCAAGCCAAGACTCCTTTTCGAACGACCATACCGGGCTGGCGAGCTGCCTCGCGAGTATGACATCTCACAAGACGGCCAGCGTTTTCTGATGATAAAACAGGCGGAGACGACCGAGGAAGGCCTGGGGAATCAGGTGATTCTGGTGCAGAACTGGTTCGAGGAGCTGAAGCGTCTCGCCCCCACCGACTGAGCGAAGCGTGTCGTGAAATGTGGCGCACTGCGACAGGTATAGCCGAAAGGCGATAGACCCCGAAATGAAGGCGCTGTCGCAGTTCAGGGTGAGGTCCGACAGCACAGATCGAGCTCTGAGCCGCTGATCCCACGGGCGACTGTAAGATGTCGCCAAGTCATGGCGCTAGAAGCTGGCACTCGCCTCGGCCACTACGAAGTGGTCTCCTCGCTCGGTGCGGGGGGCATGGGAGAGGTGTACCGCGCTCGCGATGCCAACCTGGGTCGAGAAGTCGCCATCAAGGTTCTGCCCGAGGCGATGGTCCGTAATCCTGATCGGCTGGCCCGTTTCGAGCGCGAGGCCAGAGTGCTGGCTTCGCTCAACCATCCCCACATCGTCACGATCCATGCGGTCGAGGGCGAAGGCGAGCTGCGCTTTTTTGTGATGGAGCTGATCGAGGGACGGACTCTGGAGGCTGCTCTGCGTCGAGGTCCTTTCGATGCCGACGCTTTCGTCGAGACTGCCGTTCCGATCGTCGAGGCGCTTGCCGCGGCACATCAGCAGGGCGTCACCCACCGCGACCTCAAACCGGCCAACGTCATGATCAATGAGTCTGGATGGGTCAAAGTGCTCGATTTCGGTCTTGCCAAGGAGGTCGCACCGAGCTCTCACTCGGCGAGCACGGAGGCGACGACCGCCGGCATGACCGAGGTCGGCAAAGTCATGGGCACCGTGCCCTACATGTCCCCCGAGCAGCTACGAGGCCTGCAGGTGCAAGCCACTTCGGACGTTTTCTCCCTGGGCGTCCTGCTCTACGAGATGGCGACAGGACGGCACCCCTTCCGGGGCGACAGCGACATCGACTTGGCGTCGGCGATCCTTCGCGACACTCCGCGAGCGGCGAGCGCTGTCGGGACACTGCTACCGGTAGAGCTCGACCCAATTCTGGCTCGCTGTCTCGAGAAGGACCCGAGGAAGCGCTTCCCGTCGGCAAGCGATCTTCTGGAGGCTTTGATGGAGCTTCGCGACGGCTCACCGGCAGGGGGCGTCGAGTTGGCGCGGATTCCCACGTCGGTATCCGCGGCGACGGTGTACCGCACACCGATGGTGGGCCGGCAGTCCGAAGCGGAGCAGCTACGCCAGGCACTGGAGCGGGCCTCGAACGGTCAGGGGGCGCTCGTGACCCTGGCTGGGGAGCCGGGCGTCGGGAAGACGCGGCTCGCGAGGGAGACGATCTCGCAGGCCCGCGAGCGGGGCTTCCTGGCTCTGGTGGGAAACTGCTACGAGGGCGAAGGAGTGCGGCCTTTCAGCCCCTGGGTCGAGATCCTCGACGCAACGGCGAGGGTGGCTCCCAAGGAAACACTACGCAGTCTTCTTGGAGACGAAGCCTCCGAGATCGCCAAGATCTATCCGGGACTCAGACGCCTCTACCCCGACCTGCCGCCGCCGTTGGAGCTACCGCCGGAAGCCGAGCGCGGCTACCTCTTCGACTGTTTTCGCGACTTCATCGAGCGCTCGAGTGAGCTTCAACCGCTGCTCCTGGTGCTCGAAGATCTGCACTGGGCGGACGAGCCGACACTCCTCTTGCTGCAGCATCTGGCTCAACGAGTCGCGCAGTTTCCGCTCCTGATCGTCGCCACGTATCGCGATGTCGAGCTCGATGTCGCGCGTCCTCTTGCAAGTAGCCTACGAGAGCTGGTGCGCGAGCGTCTGGTGGAGCGCATCTCGCTCGGGCGCCTATCCTTCTCTGCGGTGTCCGAGATGCTCGCGGCACTCAGCTCCCGAGAGCCGCCGGCTGACCTGGTCGCTGCCATTCACGGTGAGACGGAGGGCAACCCTTTCTTCGTAGAAGAGGTGTACGAGCACCTCGACGAGGAGGGTCGACTGTTCGACGACCAGGGTCAATGGCGAGACGGCCTGACGCTCGAGGATCTCGAGGTCCCCGAGGGAGTCCGACTGGTCGTCGGTCGCCGTCTGGAGCGACTCCCCGAGGACGGTCGCCGGATCCTGGCGACGGCTGCGGTGATCGGACGCAGTTTCTCCTACAGCCTCGTGAGTGCCGCTTGTGAGGCGGAGCCCGACCTTCTGTTGGAGGACATCGAGGCCGCCGAGGCGCTGCATCTGATCGAGCGCACGAAGAGTGCCTCGCCGCGGGAAGCCCGCTACCAGTTTGGGCACGAGCTGATCCGACAGACTCTTCTCCAGGGGCTGTCAATGCCTCGCCGCCAGCAGATCCACCATCAGGTCGCAGAAGCGATGGAGGCTCTCTACGCCGGAGCTCTCGACGAGCATGCCGCAGCGATGGCTCACCACCTCTATCAGGCGGGCGCGATGATCGAAGAGGATCGGGCCCTTCACTTCTTCACTCTCGCGGCCGACCAGGCCCTGGCGGCCGGCGGTTTCGAGCAGGCTGTGGAGCAGTTAGACCTTGCCCTGTCGTTGCGAGCTGCCGAACGTGCACAGCAGATCGACCTGCTCTGGAAGCGCGGTCGGGCGAGAAAAAGCCTCGGCTTGTTTGCGGAGGCTCTGGCGGATTGGAAACAGGCTCTGACATTGTGCGAGCAGGGCGCGGATCCGGCGACCGTCGCACGCATCTCCTGGGATCTCTCACTTCAACTCGGCTGGCAAGCCGAGCCGGCCGAGATGGTGGAGGAGTCTCAGCGCGGCCTGAGACTGATGGGCGAAGCGCAGGGGCCGGAGCGCTGCCGCCTCCTGGCCATGGCGGGGATGGCGTTGGCGTTCGATCGGCAGTTCGAAGAAGGGGATGCGCTGATTGCCGAGGCGATCCCGATGGCTGAGAGTCTGGGAGATCCTGCTCTGCTCGGCCACGCCAGGCTGATGAGTTCATACATTTATTGGCACTCGATGCGCATGCCCCAATTGGTGTCGAACAGCGAGCAAGCGATCGAGATTCTGAAAGGCACCAACGATCCTAGGAGCCTGATTGACGCCCGTGCCTACCTCGCGTTCGGCAAACTCGCCATGGGCTGCTCGAACGTGGACACGTCAGAGTTCGAAGAGGCAGCGCTGCGACTCGGAAGTCACGGGGACCACTACATATTCCTGATGGTTCGAGCTCAGTCGGCGTGGATGCAGAGCGCCGATATCGATCGCTTCGACGGGCTTATCGAGGAAGCATTCGGTCTCCCTGACATGCCTTGGCATCTGTTCGCGCGAGGGTGGCGTGGTTTGGCTGCGTTCTGGAGAGGCGACTGGGAGACTGCGTACGAGCTTCTGGCTGAAGCCGTGATAGGAGAGCCGGTCGGGGCGCTCTACGGCGTCACCACGTCCTCGTTGCTCCTCGTCTCCGGCTATCTCGGTCGACGAAGCGAGGTGCTCGCCCTCTATGACTCGGAAGACGCCCTTCCTCGAGGCTCCGGCCCGAACGCCAACGGCGCCTGGTGCGTGCTACTGGGCGCTACAGAGGCGCTCGCCATCCTGGGAGAGCGAGACCGGGCCGCTGAGCTCTACTCGATGCTCGAGAGAGCCATCGATACCGGCACGCTCATCCCGCCTTACGTTCCGCGGCTCCTGCAGACGACTGCCGGCATCGGGGCCTCCTGCCTGCGCGATTGGGACCGCGCTGAAGGGCACTTCCGGAAGGCTCTCGAACAAGCCGAGAGAATCCCTTTCAAGAGTGAGCAGGCGGACGCCCGTCGTTGGTACGCGGATATGCTCCTCGAACGCGGCGCCCCCGACGACACGGCTCGGGCGCATCGGCTCCTGGAAGAGGCGCGCACCATTTACGAGCAGATCGGGATGCCCAGACACGTCGGCCTCACGGAAGATCTGCTTGCCAGGGTCTGAAGAGCCGGCGCGGCGCAAGTCGGACGAGACTGTCGCATTTGGTGGCGCACTGCGACAGCCATAGCTCGATCCGCATAAGCCCTCGCTGAGCGCTTTTGTCGTCTTTCTGGGTGAGGTGCGACAGCACAGATCGAGCTCTGAGCCGCTGATCCACCGGGCGACTGTAAGATGTCGCCAAGTCATGGCTCTAGAACCAGGCTCCCGCCTCGGTCCCTACGAGATCGTCGAGCTGCGCGGCAAGGGCGGCATGGGTGAGGTGTACCTGGGCCGCGACACACGCCTGGAGCGGGATGTCGCCATCAAGGTGCTACCTGAGGATCTCGGGCAGGACACGCTCTACCGCCAGCGGCTGGAGCGTGAAGCGAAGAGCCTCTCGCAGCTGAGCCATCCCCATATCTGCACGCTTCACGACATTGGCAGCGAAGACGGTGTCGATTACCTGGTCATGGAGTACCTGGAGGGCGAGACTCTCGAGGATCGGCTCCGACGCGGCGCTATGCCCCTGGATGAGGTCGCGACGATCGGATCGCAGATCGCCGAGGCCATCGATGCCGCCCATCGTCACGGAGTAGTCCACCGGGACCTCAAACCTGGCAATGTCATGCTGACCCGAGACGGAGCCAAGGTTCTGGACTTCGGCCTCGCCAAGGGCGTGGTTCACGCCGGACTGGCCGTGGGGGATACACAGACCCCGACCGTCACGCAGCCCCTGACCGGCGAAGGCTCGATCCTGGGGACGCTCCAGTACATGGCCCCGGAGCAGCTCGAAGGCAAGGAGGCCGACGAGCGCTCGGACATCTGGGGGCTGGGTGCTGTCCTCTACGAGATGGTGACGGGAGCGCGACCCTTTGCCGGGGAATCCCAGGTGAGGCTCATGGCCGCCATCATGACCAGCGAGCCGGAGCCGTTACGGGAGCGGCGGCCAGTGGCTCCCGATCGCCTCGACTGGCTGGTGAGCCGCTGTCTCGAGAAGGCCCCAGAGCGTCGCTGGCATTCCGCCCACGACCTTGCCCTCGAGCTCGAGGCCCTTACCGATAAGCCCGAGACCGAGACGGAGCCTGCCAAGCGTCAGGTATCGGCGGTCCTCGCCGGTGCCCTCGGCCTCCTCGCCCTCGTCCTGATCCTCGTTCTCGTCCTCGGCTACGTCCTGCCCCGGGGCGGAGGCGATGCGACCAGCGACGCTGCCTCGGGCGACACCTGGACGGTCACGGCTCTCGACCTCGAGGCAGCTCCGGATCAGCCCTTCGTGCTCTCTCCGGACGGTCGGATGGTGGTCTTCAGTCGTCGCGAGGGAGCCGAGACCAGCCTCTACCGGCGCGCTCTCGACTCCCTGGTCGCCGAGCGCATCTCCGGCAGTGACGGTGCCCTCAGCCCGATCTTCTCGCCCGACGGCAAACAGCTTGCCTTCGTGGACGCCGGGGGCAGTCTGAAGACGCTTCCCGTGGGGGGCGGAGGCGCCAGCACTCTGGTGGACGGGATCTTCACAGCCGGTGTCTGGGGGCGCGATGGCTTCCTCTACTACACGCTTGGCTTCGGCAGCTCCACGTCTCTTGAGCTATGGCGGATTCCGGCGGGTGGGGGCGTCCCCGAGCAGGTGGGGCATGGCTTCGGCACCGCGCTTCTGCCTGGTGAGAGGGTCGCCTTGACTTTCATGAGATCCGAGCGTCCGGACCTCTTCTGGAGCGATGTTCGGGCGGTGGACCTTGAGACCGGCCAGGAACGGGTTCTGGTCCCTGGGGCGCAGCCGTTCTATCTCGATCCCGGGGTTTTGGTCTTCTATCGCGAGGGCGGACTGTGGGCAGCGCCGATCGATCCCGAGACCGGCGACCTCCTCGGCCCGGCGCGTCAGGTCGAGAACGAGGTGGCCCCGGTCCTCGTCGGTGGCACCGATCTCGGCCGCTTCTGGCTCGCAGATTCGGGCGACCTGCTCTACGTTCTCGGGAGTCGGAGTGTGGCCCGCCTGGTTTGGGTGAGTCGGGACGGCCGGGATATCGAGGAGGTGGCGCCGGAGAGTAAGCCTTTCGGGTTGCCGCGACATTCCCTGGACTGGCGCCGGATCTCGGTGGGCGCCCTTGACGCCAAGGGGTATTACGAGCAGTGGATGCTCGACCTCGAGACCGGCTCCTGGACCCGCCCGACCCAGGAGGGGAATCGCAACCTTGGCGCGATGTGGGTGCCCACCGACGGCCAGGAGATCGTCTTCATGTCGGATCGCTTCGAGGGGCGCTTTCAGCTCTACATCCAGCCCGCCGATCGCGGGGCCCCGGCGGAGCGTCTCGTACCGTCGGAGCACAACCAAGCCCCGCTCGACTTCTCCCCTGACGGGCGCTACATGCTCTACACGGGCCTCCTCGATGTCAACGGGCTCTGGGTCTTCGACCGGGAGAGCGGGGAATCCGAGACCCTCCTCGAGGGGAACGTGCTCGGCGCCGCCCGCTTCCACCCCACCGGACGTTGGATCGCTTACTCGATGGGGGTTCAGAGCGAGCAGAACGTCTGGATCCGGCCCTTCCCCGGTCCCGGCGAGCCGCGCCAGCTCACCTTCGACGGCGGCCAGGAGGCGAGCTTCTCCCCCGAAGGCAGCGAGATCCTCTACCGCAGCCCGACCCACATGATGACGCTCCCGATCGAGATCTCCGGCGAGCGCTTCGTCACCCGCCGTCCCGAGCCACTCTTCGTGGATGATTACCTGCGCATACCCATGAGCTACCAGAACTACACCGTCCACCCCGACGGTCGCTTCCTCATGATCCAGGCGGCAGAGGCCGAGGAGGAGCGTCTAGTCTTCATCCAGAACTGGCGGGCCAAGGTGCTCGAGATGTTCTCCGAGGGGAGCTCGTGAGCGAGAGTCTGTCGCTTTTGGTGGCGGACTACGACACGAATAGCCAAGTGTCGATAGCCTCCAGAGAAAGGCCGTCTGTCGTACTTCTCGGTGCTTTGCGACACCCACAAAGCGATCGGCGAGCAGCTGATCCCACCGGCGACGGGTAAGATGTCGCCAAGTCATGGCTCTAGAAGGTGGCACTCGGCTCGGCGACTACGAAGTGGTCGCTCGCTGAGGCAGTCATAAATGCCATTATGAAGGGCCGCAACGCCGAAAGGAGGTCCCGATGGCGGACGAGTGGGAATTCAAGACTGAGACCTACGATAATTGCAATTGCGCCGTGAACTGTGGGTGCCAATTCAACTTGCCCACTACCCATGGCTATTGTCAGACGGCCTATTTCGGCACCGTGGTTGAAGGGCATTTCAATGGGACGCCGCTCGCGGGCCTCAGGTGGGCGGGGCTCTGGAAATGGCCGGGGGAAGTCGCGGCGGGCAACGGCACGCGCCTCATCGTCATCGATGAGCGGGCGGATGACGCGCAACGGGTGGCGCTCGAAACGATTGTCGCAGGCGAGGCCTGCGCCCCCCTGAGCAACGTTTTCTCCGTGTACGGCTCTTGTTGCACCGAATTTTTGGACACCGCGTTCCTACCCATCGAGTTCGAGGCGGACTTCGAGCACCGTACCGCCAAGGCCCACATCCCGGGCATCCTGACCAGCCAGGGAAGACCGATGATCAATGAATTCAGTGGCGAACCGTTTCACGTGGCGCTGGCCCGCCCAAGTGGGGGCGTCGAGTTTACGTACGCGGAACTCGGCCTGGGAACGACCACAGTGGGCGGGGGCCTGGACATGGCGTACGCCGATTCCTTTGCCATGTTTTGCGTGCTCCACTTCAATCAGGATGGCCTGATCCGGCCGACATGAGGGTGGGCCGCCGGGTGGCCGTCGACGAGACACTCGAGCGATGGGTCGAGAACGGACGAGCGCCCGATCAGATCCTCGCTTCCCACGCCCTCGGCACGATCGGGATGCGCTCACGGCCGCTGTGCCCGTACCCGGAACTGGCCATCTACAACGGATCGGGTAGCACCGACGACGCTCGAAACTTCGAATGCCGACTAAACCCCTGAGCTAATCGGTGTCGCGATTCGTGGCGAGAGGCGACAGGAATAGCTTGAGCCGCATAAGCTTGTTGCGTCCCAAGATCAGCGAAACACGTCGAAGAGACGGCTGTACTTGAGGACCAGGGAGCGGTCTGGCTTCGGCTGGGCCAAATGACCGAACCCCGCGACCTCGTTGTAGACCACGAACAGTCCCGTATTGGCAGCGCCGAGCCAGCTGAAACGCAGATTGGTGGAGACGTCGTCCGTGACGTCGTTGTACTGAATCAGCGCCTGCAGCAATACTCTGGTGCTGAAGGCGAAGGTCACACGAAGCCGGCCGAGGTTGGTCTTGAACGCCCCTGTCTCGAGATCGACGTCGTTGTGGGACCAGCCGAGCTCGGAGCTCAGGTAGTCGCTGAGACGAAAGTTGACGGTGGGGTTCAGCGACAGTTGGTTGCCGTTGAAGAAGCCGCCGCCCTGGATGAACCCGCCGAGACTGATGGCGCGGCCTCGGTTGGTGCTGAACAAGATGAAGAAGGTGTCGTTGGCGTAGCTGCCGGACGGGACCACTACCCCGTCAAAGATCTCGAAGGGTTCCTGCAGCCGCTCGAGCTGCTGACCCACGAAGAGATTGATGCGCGCGCCGCTGCGAAGCTCCATCTCACCACCGAACGAATACCTCTCGCTTTCGTGAAAGCCGGTGAACTTCCAGTAGCTGTCGTAGAAGAACGAGGGTCCGAGCTCCTTGATCCGTCCCTGCCCGCTGGGACGAAAGCGACGCTGGAGCCGACTGTTGAGCCGCCGATAGTCCGACCGGTTCACAAAGCCCACCTCCGGGTTGAACTCGGCTCCGACCTCCGAGTAGCCGGCTCTCAGGCGCCACGACGGCGAGTTGAAGTTCGAGTCGAGACCGAAGGCGCGGTCGCGGCCTTCGAGTCCCGGGGTCTCGGTCTTGGCCGCCCAGCCCGACAGATCGGTGTACTGACCGATACCGAGCTGACCGTCGACCCCGAACGTGCGGTTGTGATCGCCGTCGGGCGCCAGCGAGCCCGTCCCCTGTCGGTTGACCACCATGACTCCCGCCCGGCCACGGTTGCGAAACTCGCGACTGAGGCGGCCGACGGTAAAGTTGTTGGCGTGGAGGTCCTGATGGTCTTCGGTCTGCATACTGAGGAAGCCCACGTTCAGTCCGGCGGCCTTTCCTGAAAGCCGTACCCCGCCGACGATGGGCACCCGCTCCCCATCGTCGAGGCCGATCCGACGGCTGAAGAAGAGGTCGACATTGCCCGATCCTGGACCTCCCCCGCGGGGCGTACCGATCTTGAACAGGCCGGCGTTCTCGAGGAAGAACGGCCTCTTTTCCGGGAAGAGCAGGCTGAAGCGGTCGAGGTTAATCTGTTGGTCGTCCACCTCGACCTGGGCGAAGTCGGTGTTGACCGTCACGTCGAGGGTGAGGCTCGGGGTGATGCCGTACTTGAGGTCCAAGCCGCCCTCGGTCGAGCTGTTGCGCTCCGTGAGGCCGTCGTCGCGGACCTCGGTCAGTGCGTACGGAATGACCTGCAGATTGCGCTGCTTGGGCGTCTCGATTCCGACCAGTGTGCCGGCCGCCGATATCCGGAAGAGATCGAACTCCCGGCCCAGCGGGGCCCAGAACACGGTCTCGGTCTTGCGCCGGATGTTGCGCTCGAAATTGATGCCCCAGGTCGAACCGCCCGAGCCGTAACGCAGGCTTCGAAACGGGATGGCCAGCTCGGCACTCCAGCCTACGTCGCCCGTCTTCGAGCGAACGGTCCAGGAGGTGTCCCAGTCGAGGTTGGCGGAGCCGCCTTGCCGCCGACCCGAGCCACGGCGGCGACTGCCGCCTCCGGTACGCCCCTCGTTGGTCACCTGGCCGTCGTACTGGATGCCCGCCAGGTTCGTACCGAAGACGAAGCCGTTCTGGCGGTCATGAAAGGTGTCGAGGACGACCCGGAAGCTGTCTTCCTCCTCCAAGTTCGCATCTCGCCGGCTGTCGGAGACGGCCAGCGAGCCGGCCTCGGAGTCGTAGCAGACGACAGCGATGTACAGCATCTGGTCGTCGAAGGCGACCCGCACCTCGGTCCTCTCACTCGCGGGTTGACCCTCGAAGGGCTGTACCTGCACGAATCCGGTCGCCACCTCCACTTCTTCCCAGATGGCCTCGGAGAGGACTTCCCCGTCCACCTGGGGCGCGGTCGCCAGTCGATACGCCTGGAGCTGGGGTCTCCCGCGCTCCTGCGCTTCGACAGACCCGAGCGGCGTCACGAGTACTTGTATGCCGACCAGAACGACGTAGGGCCTGATGAGCCTTGTGTGTCGCATGGGCTCTAAACTGCCTCGGAGGCTAGTCAGCTCCCCCGTAGCCAATACGGCAAGGACTGATCGAACCGGCGTTCTGGAAATCGCGGGCGAGAATCATAGTTGTCAGCCAGCAGAACCACCAACCAAAGGCGTACCTCTCAGGTCCTCGACCCTTGCGGAGCGGCCTCCCTGCTATCGACTGAGTGTCGTGTCGCAGAATACAGCGCACTACGACAGCTATAGCTGAAGTTCGATAAGAGCCGAGAAACGCGCTCGTGTCGCGATTCTGGGTGGACTGCGACACCGCGAACCGATGATCACCATGGGCGAGGAGTAGAATCCTCTCTACCTCATGGCGCTAGAAGCAGGCACCCGTCTGGGCCACTACGAGGTGGTCTCTTCCCTCGGTGCAGGGGGCATTGATCGCCTCGCCAAGCGCTAGGCACCACTTCAGCCCCCAGAACTTCGACGTAACGTGGGAAGCCACCGGGAGGACCCGCCGCTTCTCAAAATGCCACTAAGATGGGCCGTAGCGCCGAAAGGAGGTCCCGATGGTGGACGAGTGGGAGTTCAAGACTGAGACCTACGATAATTGCAATTGCGCCGTGAACTGTGGGTGCCAATTCAACTTGCCCAGCACCCATGGCTATTGTCAGACGGCTTATGTCGGCACCGTAGTTGAAGGCCATTTCAACGGGACGCCGCTCGCGGGCCTCAGGTGGGCGGGGCTGTGGAAATGGCCGGGGGAAATCGCGGCGGGCAACGGTACGCGCCTCATCGTCATCGATGAGCAGGCGGATGACGCGCAGCGGGGGTCGCTCGAGACGATTATCTCGGGCGAGGCCTGCGTCCCCCTGAGTAATGTCTTCTCCGTGTACGGCTCTTGTTGCACCGAATTCTTGGACACCGTGTTCCTACCCATCGAGCTCGAGGCGGACTTCGAGCGCCGTACCGCCACAGCCCACATCCCGGGCATCCTGACCAGCCAGGGCCGACCGCTGATCAATGAGTTCAGTGGCGAACCGTTTCACGTTGCGCTCGCCCGCCCAAGTGGGAGCGTCGAGTTTACGTACGCGGAACTCGGCCTGGGCACGAGCACGGTGGGCGGGGGTATGGACATGGCGTACGCCGATTCCTTTGCCATGTTTTGCGTGCTCCACTTCAATCAAGAAGGCCTGATCCGGCCGACATGAGGATGGGCCGCCGGGTGGCCGTCGGCGAGACATTCGAGGTGATCGTCAGGCGTGATCGCCTGGTCGTCGTGACCGCACTGACGGCGGTGATCGCGCTGGCATGGGTGTATCTGCTGGCCGGCGCCGGGATGGGCATGTCCGCGGTTGAGATGACCCGCCTGTCGCAGAGCGGGATGGCGGGAGGCATGGCGACGATGACGCCCGCGGTCTGGACGCCCGGCTATGCAGTCGTGATGTTCTTCATGTGGTGGCGATGATGCTGCCCAGCGCGGCGCCGATGATCCTGCTGTTCTCCGCCGTGAATCGCCGCCAGCGCGAGCGCGGCGACCCGTTTGTGCCGACTGGCGCCTTCGCCGTCGGCTACCTCGCCGCCTGGGCCGGCTTTTCTTTTTTCGCTGCCGCTGGGCTGCACTGGGCGTTCGAGCAGGCCGGCCTATTGTCTGGGGTGCTGCTGGTTCCTAATGGCGTTGTTGTTCTATGGCGAAGTTATGAACCTCTATTGGATCGGCGGGCTAGCGCTATACGTGCTGTTGGAGAAGACCATCCCATTCGGCCACTGGCTAGGCTCGACCACTGGTGTTGCTCTGCTGCTTGGCGGTGTCGTGATGTTGTTCGGCGTTATCGTTCCGCTTTAATCAAGCGGAGGGGGAGAATCCTATGGCATGGCGAGTGTCAAGGTGGATCGCGACACGACGAACTCGGCTGATTGTCATGAGGGTGATCGAGTCAGGTGCGACTCCGGCAGCACGGACTGAAGTGTCGTCTTTTCTGGCGAACCACGACACCTTCCCCGCCGAGGCAAGCTAGTCCCCTGTCTTCTCCTTCGACCCCCGACGCTTCCGCGTCCGCCGGCCGACGAGCGCACCGAGGGCCGAACCGGGAAGAAAGAGTAGGCTGCCGATGCCGGTCGTGATGGCCCCAAGAAGCAGCCATCCCCTGTCAAGACCCGGCAGGACCGCCAGTCCTATCACCTGGCCTGACCAGGCTCCGGGGAAGACGAGCAGCCAATGGCGGGGGAAGGCGTAGCCCACCACGGCCGCGCCGATCACCGAGGTGAGCGTGTAGTACGTGATCTCGGCATCCCAGGGCTCTGCACGACCGGTGATCAACGGTGAAGCGGCCCAAATACCAAAGCCCAACGCGGAACTGAAGGACATCGGTGCCAACCCTCGAGGAAGGGATCCCTTCACGACTCCCGAGCCTCCTTGATTCTCACGAGGAGAACCGCCACGACCCAGGCGACAAAGCACCAGACTGCGACCACGAGCCCAACGGCAAACGGGGTCTCTGGTTCCGGCCCGAAGTCAGTGATGCCGAAGTGGTTCGGAAGAAAGAAGGAAAAGGGCACCGCGGCCAAGCTCCAAACGACGAGAGGCAACAGAGCAAGAATCCCGAGGGGACCAGCGTGAATCAGTACCGGTGGAGAATTGAAGGCGATCGCCAGAAAGAGAGTCAGCCAAAGGGTCCGGTGAACTATACGGGACATGACGAACTGGTTTTCGTGACTCGGGAATGCTCCCGGAGACTCGAGTGTACTCCTGAGGTATCCATACGGAGCCGACTCAGGAGGTACTCTGCCTCGTGGGGTGTCGTGATTCCTGGCGAATTGCGACAGGGTCCCAAGCTCCTTGCACGAAACGATAGAGACACGCAGAGGACCGCGATCAACCGGCGACAGAATCGTGCAGCGGAGAGGCGAGAGCCAGCCTCTTGAGGTGCACCAGCGGCCCCTCGTCGGTCAGGCTGCGAAAGAGCGGACGGGCCGTGGCCAGAGCCGCCTGTCTCGCCGAGACCGCTTGCTCCACTAGGCGACCCAGCGCGACGAACGTCGTGGAATCCGCACCCTCGAGTCGAGTCGCCAGAGGCCGGAGGAGTCGGATGTGGCATGCGGCATCGTGGTAGTCCCCGAGAGTTTCCTGCAGTCGCTTCAGGTCGCGCATCAGGGGCTCGATCTCCCGCGTGGAGTACAGGGGACCGAAAGACTGAACTAGGTAGCGCCAGCGTTTGCCGGCTATTCGGAAACGGTGGACCGAGCTCGCCTTCTCGTCCTTCAAGGCTCGCTCGCCGCGTTTTCTGGCCCTCTTCAAAGCCTTCCCCAGGCAGAGTCGCGCCTGGGTCCCGACGTGCCGAGCCCCCAGGGTGCCCGACGGTGCTCTCTCCGTCCCCTCCGCCAGCGCCTGCCAGCGGTCGAGGAGACATCCCAACCGTTTCGACTCGAACCCTCGACGAACTTTCGTGCGCTCGTCCCCCCGCCGCTCTTCAAGAATTGCGAGGACCGGCCCTAGCGCCTTCTGCTCGGGCGCCGAGAACGACCCGGCCGCCTGATGGAGAGCGCGGATCTGAACATCGAGGTCCCGCGAGGGGCTCGTGAGGCGACCTAGCCAACGCAACTCGCTGGCGAGAATCTCGACGCCCGCATCGGGAAGGGCGTCCGCGAGGTCTGACAGAAGCGAGCGTGCCCACCGAACCACGACGCGGAATCTGTGCAGCTCCCGAGCCTCTCCTCTGCAGGCCCCCGGCTCGACCTTGATCAGAGCCCAGCGAAGGTGATCGAGCTCCCGCCGCATGGCTGCATCCATCCGCATGGACGGATGGAGTCGGTAGCCCGGACGGGAAGCTGAGAGTCGGGTGTGGGACATGGTCGTCACCTCTTCGGAACCCCCGAACAGGCGACTTGCCACCCTAACAGACCCAGAAGATGTGCGCGGGTGGGCGACTTCCTCACGCTCCTGCCAGGCCTCCGATCTCCCGCTGAGGACTCGCGTAGTACCCGATTGGCGTTGTCGCACTTCGTGGCGGTTCGCGACAAGAATAGCCGAACCTCGATAGAACGCCGAAGTCGGCGAATTGTCGTAGTTCCTGGTGCTTTGCGACATCACAATTCGAGCTCTGAGCCGCTGATCCACCGGGCGACTGTAAGATGTTGCCAACTCATGGCTCTAGAACCAGGCTCCCGCCTCGGTCCCTACGAGATCGTCGAGCTGCGCGGCAAGGGCGGCATGGGAGAGGTGTACCGGGCCCGAGACACCCGTTTGGATCGGGACGTGGCGGTCAAGGTCCTTCCCACCGAACTGAGCGAAGACGAGACCTACCGCAAGCGCCTGGAGCGGGAGGCGAAGACGATCTCGCAGCTCCATAATGGCTTGGCTAAGCCGAAGTGGGTTGCGAGGTACAACAAGAAGCTCGCCAAGCAGGCGACGAAGGGACGGTAGAGGGTAACACCGTGAAACTAGTTGGGCAGCGTCTGACTGCAGCAGTCCGGCTTCTTTCAGGAATGATCAGTGGTCGTCACCTGAACGTCAAGGTCGACGTATCCCCTGCGGTCGGGGAGAATCTCTGGGAATTCGAGGACGCAAGGGACGACCTTGGCCGATTTCCGATAAGCCTCGTAATGAAACTCATAGACGGAGGGCTGCTCGAAAAGGATCTCGAGAGCGGCAACCTGTTTATCACTGACGAAGGGAGGCGCTGGCTAGGGGAGCCGTAGGGTGCGGTGCCGATGCGGCACGCGCGCAAGCCCCGAATCAGATCCACGCTCTGGTCACCAATGGACCCGATGGCCTTCGCAGTCGCGTCAAGGGCTTGTCGCTTCTCCGACTCGCAGCACGGGCCCGACGGTGGCGTGCAGGCGACATTGAGGATCCCCTGAATGATCCCGAATGGGTTGACGACCGCAGGAGAGTCCTCGCTGAGACTGGGGAGAGACTTCTGGCCATGTGGAAGAACAACCACGCCTTCACAGTTAGTATGGGTTCATCCAGCGAAGACGTTTGGCGACTATTCAAGTCGGGCAAGTACTCCGACGGAGAGATCGTCGAGAAGTTGAGAGCTTGTGTTCTAGAGCCGCCGTAAATCCGGTTGTCGCAATATCTGGCGAAGCCCGACACGAATACATCGAACCGAAAGGGGCCAACGAGAAGCGGGATGTAGCAGCTTTCGACGGGAGACAACGCACCGGCGAGCCCCCCGAAAACCAGCAGCTGGGATAGAATGGACGATCCACGGCCCACGATGGGAGCCCCACCTCGGAGGGGCCTCCTGGAAGCGGGCGACGTGCCCCCACAAAGCCGGTGCTCGAAGGGGGCGTCAATCTTCGAGAGTCTACGCACGGAGCGGGGGCGGGACTGCAGGCCCGCGAAATGCCCGAGAGCCTACTAGCCCAGGAGTACGAATTTGGCCATCCGAGGCATCGCACGCAAAGACAGCCGCCATACATCGGTGAGCGCGCTCATCGAGTTCGGGAAGAAAAAGGGGTACGTCCTCTTCGACGAGATCCACGACATCCTGCCCGACGAGATGGTGGCACTTCCGGAAGAGTTGGACGCGGTCCTCAGTGCCATGTCCGAAGCGGACGTTCCGACCATCCGGCAACCGGAGAGCTACCTCAGTTGCAATGAATTGGCCTCAACCTCCACCGAGTTCGAGAAGAACGACAAAGTTCCCGCCAAGCTTCAGCCTCGCGACTACGAGAAGACCTCGGACCCGGTCCGGATGTACCTGCGGGAGATGGGAACCGTTCCGCTACTCGACCGCGAACGCGAGGTCGAGATCGCTCGGCGCCTCGAGCAGGGTGATTGGATCGTCTACGAGGCACTGTGCGAGAACGTGGTCGTGCTGCGGGAGCTGCTCCGGCTCCATGAGCTGTCCCACGACGGCGAGTTCAACTTCGGCGAGCCGGAGGGCGTCGACGAGATACTCCTCGACAAGGTAAAGACGAAGATCGAGAGCAATCTCGAGATCTTCGAGCGCATCCGCAGGTTGGACACTCAGTTCCAGAAGCTTCAGCAGCGCAGGGCGACAACGAACGAGGCCGTACTTCTGGAGATCGATCGCGAGACCGATCGTCTTGCCGCGAGGATCGCGGACGAAATCCGCGAGGTCGAGCTCACCCTGCGGGACCGCAACCGGCTGGTCGATTGGCTGAAGCAGATCGATCGCGAGCTCTCTCGCCTCGCTGCCGATATCCGACGCGCCCAGGCGGCACTCGAGCAGGAGTCCAACAAGGAGCTTCAGACACTGCACCGCCGGCGTATCTCGAAGTATCGCGGCAAACAGCGGGAGTTCGAGAAGCGCTACGGCACGACGCGTGCCCAGCTGCAAAAGATGATGACCAAGATCCGCCATGGTGAGCGGATCAGCGAGCGGGCCGGGGAGGAGCTGATTGTCGCCAATCTGCGCCTGGTGGTGTCGATCGCAAAGAAGTACACCAACCGCGGGCCGCAGTTCCTCGACCTGATCCAGGAGGGCAACATCGGTCTGATGAAGGCAGTCGAGAAGTTCGAGTACCGACGAGGCTACAAATTCTCGACCTACGCCACCTGGTGGATCCGCCAGGCCATCACCCGCGCCATCGCCGACCAGGCGCGTACCATCCGGATTCCGGTCCACATGATCGAAACGATCAACAAGCTGACCCGGACCACCCGATCGCTGGTGCCGGAGCTCGGTCGCGAGCCAACCGTGAAGGAGATCGGCGAGCGCATGGATCTGTCTCCATCGAAAGTGCGCGAGATCATGAAGATCGCGCTCCAGCCGATTTCGCTCGAGACACCCATCGGTGAGGAGGGGGACTCGCACTTGGGCGACTTCATCGCAGACAAGAACGCAGTATCACCGGTTGACGCCGTTATCTCGACGAATCTGCGCGAGCAGACTGGCAACGTGCTCAACTCCCTGTCGCCGCGGGAAGAGCTGGTATTGCGGATGCGATTCGGGGTCGGAGAGGGCTCAGAGCACACCCTCGAGCAGGTCGGCCGATCCTTCAACGTCACGCGTGAGCGCATTCGGCAGATCGAATCGAAGGCGCTGCGGAAGCTTCGGCACCCCAGCCGGGCCGGTAGACTCAAGCGGTTCCTCGACACGGCCTAGGAGAGTCGGCGCCATCGGAAGCCTGTCGCAAAATGTGGCGGTCTGCGACACGAATAGCCAGCTCCACATAGACCTCACAGAGCGGATTTGTCGCCTTTTGTGGTGCCTTGCGACAGCACAGATCGAGCTCTGAGCCGCTGATCCACCGGGCGACGGGTATGATGTCGCCAAGTCAATGGCTCTAGAAGTTGGCACTCGCCTCGGCCACTACGAAGTGCTCTCCTCCCTCGGTGCAGGAGGCATGGGAGAAGTGTATCGAGCGAAGGACACGAAGCTCGGTCGCGAGGTAGCAGTCAAGCTCCTGCTCGACGAGGTCTCTTCTGACCCGGAGCGTCTAGCTCGCTTCGAGCGCGAGGCGCGGGTTCTGGCCTCGCTCAACCACAAGAACATCGCCAGCCTCCACGCCTTCGAGCGTGAGGGTGACACGGGCTTCCTGGTCATGGAACTGGTCGAGGGCGAGACTCTGGCCGATCGGATCGCTCACGGCCCGATTCCCGTCGAGGAGGCGATCCCTCTGTTTCTCCAAATCGCCGAGGGGCTTGAGGCAGCGCACGAGAAGGGAGTGATCCACCGGGATCTCAAACCCGCGAACATCAAGGTCACCGACGACGGCAACGTCAAGATTCTTGACTTCGGTCTGGCCAAGGCAATGGCCCCGGCGACGGGGCCGGAGAGCGACCCTTCGGAATCGCCCACGCTGACCCAGGCGGCCACGCTCCGAGGCCAGATCCTCGGCACGGCGGCCTACATGTCGCCTGAGCAAGCCAAGGGGAAAGAGGTCGATAGAAGGGCCGACGTCTGGGCCTTCGGCGTGTGTCTCTACGAGGCGCTGACGGGATCGAGGGCGTTCCGCGGCGACGATGCCGCCGACACGCTGGCAGCGGTGCTCAGAGCGGAGATCGACTGGGGCAAGCTCCCCCCGGCGACGCCGAGAGCGATCAGGAGACTGCTCCGACGGTGTTTGACGAAGGACCCGCGGGAGCGCCTTCACGACATCGCCGACGTTCGGATCGAGATCCGAGGAGTGCTCGAGCAGCCGGACATCGACGCGCCAGCCGGTGGCGAGGCGGCACCAGCCCGGCGTCAGGTATCGGCGGTCCTTGCCGGAGCACTCGCCCTCCTGACTCTGGCGGCCGGTCTCGTCCTCGGCTTCGTCCTGGACCGGGGTGGGGAGGAGGACGCGGCCAGCGACGCTGCCTCGGCCGACACCTGGACGGTCACGGCTCTCGACCTCGAGGCAGCTCCGGGTCTGCCCTTCGTGCTCTCTCCGGACGGTCGGATGGTGGTCTTCATCCGTCGCGAGGGAGCCGAGACCAGCCTCTACCGGCGCTCTCTCGACTCCCTGGTCGCCGAGCGCATCTCCGGCAGCGACGGTGCCGTCTTCCCGATCTTCTCGCCCGACGGCCAGCAGCTTGCCTTCAGGGACGGCGGGGGCAGTTTGAAGACGCTTCCCGTGGAGGGTGGAGGCGCCAGCGCTCTGGTGGACGGGCTCCCCAATGTCTGGGGGCGCGATGGTTTCCTCTACTACACCCTTGGCCAAGGCTTCACCACGTCTCTTGAGCTATGGCGGATTCCGGCGGGTGGGGGTGTCCCCGAGCAGGTGGGGCATGGCACCGGCGGAGCGCTTCTGCCGGGTGAACGGGTCGCCCTGGCCAACTTGAGATCCGAGCGTCCGGACGGCTTCTGGAGCGATGTTCGGGCGGTGGACCTCGAGACTGGCGAGGAACGGGTTCTCCTCCCTGGGGCGGAGCCGTTCTATCTCGACCCGGGGTTTTTGGTCTTCTATCGCGAGAGTGGACTGTGGGCGGCGCCGATCGATCCCGAGACCGCCGCCCTCCTCGGCCCAGCGCGTCAGGTCGAGAACGGGGTGGCTCCGGTCCTCGTCGCTGGCGTCGATATCGGCAGCTTCTCGCTCGCAGACTCGGGCGACCTGCTCTACGTTCTCGGGAGTCACAGTTTGCCCCGCCTGGTCTGGGTGAGTCGGAACGGCCTGGATATCGAGGAGCTGGCGCCGGATCGCAAGTCTTTCGGGTTCCTGAATCCCTCCCTGGACTGGCGCCGGATCGCGGTCAGCGCCCGCAACGACAGGGGGAACTACGAGCAGTGGATGCTCGACCTCGAGACCGGCTCCTGGACCCGCCCGACCCAGGAGGGGAATCGCAACACTGGCGCGATGTGGGTGCCGCCCGACGGCCAGGAGATCGTCTTCATGTCGGATCGCTTCGAGGGGCGCTTTCAGATCTACATCCAGCCCGCCGATCGCGGGGCCCCGGCGGAGCGTCTCGTACCGTCGGAGCACGAACAGGCACCGCTGGATTTCTCCCCGGACGGGCGCTACCTGCTCTACACGAACCTCGATGTCCCCGGACTCTGGGTCTTCGACCGGGAGAGCGGGGAGTCCGAGACCCTCCTCGAAGGGAACTTGGTCCACGCCGCCCGCTTCCACCCCACCGGACGTTGGATCACCTACTCGATGGTCGTTCAGGGCGAGGAGAACGTCTGGATCCGGCCCTTCCCCGGTGCCGGCGAGCCGCGCCAGCTCACCTCCGACGGCGGCCAGGAGCCCGATTTCTCCCCCGAAGGCAGCGAGATCCTCTACCGCAGCCCGACCCACATGATGACGCTCCCGATCGAGATCTCCGGCGAGGATCTCGTCACCCGGCGTCCCGAGCCACTCTTCGAGGATGATTACCTGCGCTTGGGAGGGCGCTTCCAGAACTACGCCGTCCACCCCGACGGTCGCTTCCTCATGATCCAGGCGGCAGAGGCCGAGGAGGAGCGTCTAGTCTTGGTCCAGAACTGGCGGGCCAAGGTGCTCGAGATGTTCTCCGAGGGGGGCTCGTGAGACGGTTGGTCGTGTCGCCCTTGGTGGCGCACTGCGACACAGATAGCCGGAAGCAGATAAGCCGCCGCGCAGAGGGGCTGTCGTGAAATTCGGTGGAAGGTGACAACAGCCACAGAGGTTCTCGGCGCCAACTAGAATGCTTGCATGAGCCTCGACATCTTTCTAAGCGAGGTGGTGGTGCTTCTGGCGTCGGCCGTCGTCGTGATGCTGGTCAGCGTGCGGCTCCACGTGCCGCCCATCGTGGCGCTGCTCGCTACGGGCGTCCTCATCGGCCCACACGGGCTCGGCTGGATCTCAAGTGTGCGCGAGGTCGAGCTCTTCGCGGAGGTGGGCGTCGCCCTACTACTCTTCACCATCGGTCTGGAGGTGTCGATCGATCGCCTGCGCAAGCTGCGCCGGGCACTCCTGCTCGGCGGCTCGGTGCAGGTTTCGCTGACGACCGTCGTCGTGACCGGCGTCGCTGCTGTCGGGCTGGGTCTGCCCTGGCTCCACGCTCTGTTCATAGGGTGGGTGGTCTCGCTTTCGAGCACCGCTCTTGTGCTCAAGCTGCTCAGCGATCGGCGCGAGACCGAGACGCCGCACGGTCAGCTCGCTCTTGCCATCCTGCTCTTCCAGGACTTTCTGATCGTGCCGATGATCGTCTTGACTCCTTTCCTGGCAGGCACCCTCGGATTCTCGATTGGCGCGTTCCTGGGCCGTCTCGCGGGGGCGGTGGCCGCCCTCGCTGTCGTCTTTCTTATCGGGCGCCGGCTCTTGCCGCGGCTCCTCGAGGTCGTCGTGCGCTCTGGCGCGCGCGAGGTCTTGCCGCTAGGGGCCCTGGCGCTCTGCCTCGGCATAGGCTGGCTCACCCATTCGTTTGGGTTCTCGCTCGCCATCGGCTCCTTCCTGGCGGGCGTTCTGCTCGCGGGCAGCCTCTACTCTCACCAGGTAATCGCTGACATCGCACCGTTCCGGGATCTGTTCTCGAGTATCTTCTTCATCTCGATCGGGATGCTCCTAGACGTGGGGTGGGTCGCGGCGCGTCCGGGCACGGTGATCGCGGTAGCGGCAGGCATGATCGCACTGAAGATCGTTACGGCGGGCGCCGCCGTGGCAGTTCTAGGGTATCCCGTACGGACCGTGGTGCTCTCCGCACTCGCACTCGCCCAAGTCGGCGAGTTCTCGTTCGTTCTGATGGAAGTGGGCCTGGAGAACGGCCTGCTGATCGGTGGACGCTTTCAGCTGCTCCTGGCGGCGGCGGTCGTGACGCTGCTGGCGACGCCGGTAGTTGTGACAGTCTCGCACCGGCTTTCGGCCTGGCTGGGCGGTCTAGTTCCGTCACGTCGCGCAACGGCGACCCAGCAGCCCACTGAGGGCGAGGAATCGGATCACGTAATCATCGTGGGCTTCGGCGTCGGAGGGCGGCTGCTGGCCCGCGTTCTGCGGGAGGGAGGCATTCCCTACATCGTGGTCGAACTCAGCGGCGAGCTCGTACGCTCCGGGCGACGCGAGGATGAGCCCATGCTGTACGGCGACACGACGCGCGAGGAGATTCTTCGGCGCGCCGGAATCGAGCGAGCGAACGTAGTGGCTTTCGCCATCTCCGACATAGCCGCTGTGCTCCTAGGGGTGAGGCTCGCGCGGCGGCTGGCCCCTGGCGCGCAGATCATCGTGCGAACCCGCCTGGTGAGCGAAATCGAAGGGCTGCGGGCGGCAGGTGCCGATCAGGTCGTGGCGGAGGAGTTCGAGACCGCGATCGAGGTCTTCACGCGCGTGCTGGAGCGCTACCATGTGCCACGCAATATCGTCCGAGCGCAGACTCGCGTGCTGCGGGGCGAGGGCTATCGCATGCTGCGCTCTTCGTCGCTCGATCGCACGGTCTCGCAAGCCGTACTCGACGCCCTCGCCGCGGGCACTACCGACGTCTACCTGCTCAACTCCGACACTGTCGTGCGGGGCCGGAGCCTGCGCGAGCTCGATTTGCGCCAGCGCACCGGGGCCACTGTCATAGCGGTCGTGCGCGACGGCTTGTCGCAACTCAACCCCGAGCCAGACCTCTCCCTCGAGCCGGGCGACAGCCTGGTGCTGGTGGGCAGCCACCAGGAGATCGACGGCGCGTTCGACCTCCTGGCGAGCTTCGAGGAAGACCTCGAACGTCCTGAGTGAATGGGGTTCTGTCGACCGACTACCGGCCGAAAGTGCTGATGTCGCACTCTTCGGCGGCAAGCGACACGAATAGATCGAACTGAATGGGCTTCCAGAACGCCGTGTTGTCGTCTCTCTTGGTAGGTGATCCTGCTCGGCTGTCATCGAGTGACCTACGGTCCTTCTACACTTCTGCGATCTTCACCATGATGTGCGGGCGTAAACGGGCGTCACTATAGACTCGACCGCCCAGAGGTAGGCCGCTCGGGACAGGAGAAGCGCATCTGCCATGCTGCGAATGAGCGTCGAGCAGTTCGAAGAGGTCGTGGCGGAGGCGCTCGGGGAGATTCCCGCGGACCTGGCCGAACGCATCGAGAACGTCACCGTGATGGTCGAGGGCGAGCCCCAGCGCGAGCTGCTCGTAGATCTCGGCATGGACCCGGACGAGGACCTCCTCTTTGGCCTCTACGAAGGCGTTGCTCTACCAGAGCGCGACACGAACTACGCGGGCACCCTGCCCGACCGCATCCTCATCTATCGACTGCCGTTGCTCAAGGCCTGTGAGACCCGCGGTGAGCTGCGGCGCGAGATCCGGCTGACAGTGATCCACGAGCTCGGGCACTACTTCGGCCTCGAGGAGGAAGAGCTCCCCTGAGGGTTGAGGGACAGGTGCGCGGAGCTTGGCAGCTCAGGCTTCAGCCGAAAAACGTCAGGCAGCGTGTCGCACTTGGTGGCGAAGGGCGACAGCACGAAAGCGGGCTTCTGCGCGTTGCCGGTAGAATGTCGCTCACTGGTGCCCACAGACTGAGAGATGTCTTCTGCTGAGATTCAGGATTTCCTCTACCCTCATCCTGGCGGTCCACGCGGTCGTCGCCGTGGTACACGACTTGGCACACCGCGACCTAGGCATCGAGCTGACCGAGGCCCAAACCACCTACATCAACCTGATCATCGTCGCGGCACCCGTCGTCGCTGTCATTCTCGTGTGGACAAGGTTCAAGACGGCTGGGGCCATACTCTTCGCTTTCGCCATGGCCGGCTCCCTTCTCTTTGGCCTCTACAATCACTACCTTCTCGTATCGCCCGACCACGTGTCCTACCTACCCGACGGCGATCTCCAGTCTGCCTTCCGGATCACCGCTTCGCTCCTGGCGCTCCTCGAGGCTCTGGGAGTGGCAGTTGGAATCTGGGGGGTCATTCTCGGCCGGGGCTCCGAAGGCAAAGGACCTGGAGTGCCGAGCGCGAGCGTGTCGTGATTTGTGGCGCAAACATCATGGGATGGCGCGCGGGTGGCGCCCCCGGACGATGTCGATGAATATTCTTGAGTGGTCCTCCCCCGAAGGCGTCAAGCTTAGGGAAACACAAACACCTGGGCTTGGACCCAGGAAGGAGGACCAAGATGGAACGATACCTTGGCATCGATCCCCACCGCGACAGCTGCACGCTGGCGTTGGTGAGCCCGCGAGGCAAGAAGGTCAAGCAGATGGTGGTGCCGACCGAAGGGTCGGAGCTGGTCAAGACGGTGCGGGAGCTTCGAGGGCCGCTGCACGTCTGTGTGGAAGAGGGCGAGTGGGGCGAGTGGATCTCAGAGATTCTGACACCGTGGGTGGCTCGCCTGGTGGTCTGTCGGCCCGAGAAGCGTCGAGGTCCGAAGAGCGATGCCTGCGATGCTCGGGAGCTGGCAGAGCGTCTGCGGACGAATCGGACGGGCCCGCCGGTGTACAAGCCCGGGCAGGAGTGGGCTCGTTTGCGCGAAGCGGTGCGCCTGGAGTCGAAGCTGACCCAGGATCTGACTCGCACGAAGCTGCGCTTGAACAGCCTTTACCGTCGGCGGGGGGTGACGTGCCCCAACGGCGACCTCTACCTACCACGGCATCGCTCGAAGTGGGTAAAACAGCTGCCTCCGAGCGGACGTCCGTGCGCGGAGATCTGGGGCGAGCAGATCGATTTGCTCGCAGAGCTCCACGAGAAAGCAGAGAAACAGATGCACGCTGCGGCTGCGCAGTTTCCGGTCTGGAGCACGCTGCAGACCGCACCGGGGATTGCCAAGAAGCGAGCCGCGATCCTGCTCGCAACGGTGGTCACACCGCACCGGTTTCGCACCAAGCGGCAGTTTTGGTCGTACTGTGGTCTGGGAATCGTGACTCGGAGCTCCTCGGACTGGGTCCAGCAGTCCGGGCACTGGGTGCGTGCACCGGTGATCCAGACCCGCGGTTTGAATCGGGCATCCAACCGGCCGCTGAAAGCGGTCTTCAAGGGCGCGGCGCTCTCAGCGCGCACGATGTTGGCGCCCAACCCCTTCCGCAACCACTACGACCGCATGCTAGAAGCCGGGACGAACCCGAACCTGGCGCAGCTGACGCTGGCGCGCAAGCTCGCGGCCATCGTTTTGGCGATGTGGAAGACCGAAAGCGAGTACAAACCCATGAGCTGATCCACCCCTTCTCCGCTCCTTGCTCGAGCCGTCTGCAGGCTGACGTAGCTCAGGAGCCTGGATCGAGAGCGGGATCGGCAGCGAGATCGAAAGGTCGAGGGGAAGTCTCCACTGTCGTCATCGGCCCCATCGAAGACGGTGGAAGTCACCAGGCGCAAACTAGGCCCCCTCACAGGACCGAAAGAAGAAATGGCCTAAGAGGCCCCGTTGGGAAGTTGGTCCACAAACCTAGTAGGACACCAAAACTCGCTTCTTATCTCCAACGCCGCACCGCTCACACAACCGATCTGAGGACCGAACTGCGCGTAGCGGACCGGCTCGGTAACGGAAAGTACCGCGCTCGATATCAAGTCGTCGAGGGCCTAGGAAAGATGGCTCTTCAGGATTTCGTGTGGGCAACAGGCCTCGGGTAGAGATCGAGTCCTCCAAGATGGAAGTAGATGGCGTTACGGAATCGCTCCCGATTACGGAATCCTCGCGCGGCTCTTTTGATGTTCTGGATCTTGGTGTTGAGGCCCTCGGACATGGCGTTGGTGACGCCGGTCTTCATGGCGTTGACGATGCCCCACAGGTAATGGCGTAGGGTTTTGGCCACCTTCTTGATGGGAGCGAGGCGGGAACGGATCGCCCAGGAGTACCAGGAGGCCCAGGCCTGTTCGGCGTCGTCCGCGGCGCTGGTCTCCCACACGGTCATCGCCAGCTCCTTGATCGCCCAGGCCCGTGCCGTTTTCAGTGCGCTATTGCGAAGCTCCTCGAAGCGAAGCTCCTGCTCCGAGGTCATGTGGTCGGGATTGCGCAACCAGAGGTAGCGAGTCCCACTGAGCCGATCGTCGCCATCCGAGCGAAGGTCTCGATGTTCCTGGCGACGGACACGATCGACGGCGTCACCCAGAAGCTTGGCGACGTGAAACTTGTCAAAGACGATGCGCTCAAGCGGCTTGTCGAGATGCTCGCTGGCCGCCGAGATGTAGGGGCCCCACATGTCCATCGCCAGCGTCTCCACCTGGCTAAGCCACGACGCTGGAGCACCTTGCAAAAACTTCCCTAGAGCTTCCCGACCCCGACCGTCCGCGACGTGAACCACCGTCCCGTGACTGCTGTCCACGACCACCGTGACGTACTCGTGCCGGCGTTGAAACGACGTCTCGTCTACACCCAGATGGCGGGTCGGGCGCAGCGTTCTGCGGGCCAATCCTCGGCCCACGGCACGCTGCTGAACCCCGTCGATCTGATCCCAGCTCAAACGCAGAAGCCGGGCAACAGCCGAGAGATTCGACTCTCCAAGCCAGTCGATCGCCAGCCGCTCGAACTGTGCCGTGAAGCCCGAGCCGACCTCGGCCCACGGCACACGAACCTGACGGACGCCGTGATCTCCGCACTTCACACGAGGAACCTCCGCGACCAGAACCGTCATGTACTGCATCGTGTCGAGGTGACGCCACTTGCGCTCACGCGTGTCGTAGCGCGGACTCGCCGCTCCGCATTCCGGACACGCTAGCTTCCGTGACCCGTTCTCCAAGTGCACTTCCACCGTCTCTGGACCTAGCTCGACATCTGTCACATGCCACGGCTCCTCGATCCCAAGAAGCTGGGCGTAAAGCTCTCGATCTCGCATACTCGCAGCATACGATCAACCCACACGAAATCCTGAAGAGCCGGAAAGATTTGTCTTGACATCTCATCCCTTGGGAAACGACAGCCATAGCTCGATCCGCATAAAGAGACGCAATGAAGACATTGAAGCGTATTACCCTGCTCGGAATACTCATGACAGCACTCGTGGCCTGCCCGGCTGCGCCCCCGGGGAGCTCGACTGATGAGGAGGCTGCCGTAAGGAGGGGCACACAGAGATTTCTGAAGGCCCACAGCCTCAAAGACTGGCCTGCTGTCGCTGCGACGTATACGGAGGACGCCGTTCTCCATCCACCCAACGCAGGCCCGGTGAAGGGCCGGGACGAGATTCAAGAGTGGTTCGAAGCGAACGAGCAGTACACGAGCCTGGATCTGGAGATAGCCGAGATCGATGTCCGTGCGGACCTGGCCTACGTCTGGGGACTCTCCACGATAACGATCGAGGAACCAGGAAGAGAGCCGGTGGTCCTTTCGGGAAAGTACTTGGACATTCGACGGAAGCAGCCCGATGGCGACTGGCTGATCTCCGTCGATATGTTCAGCCCGAGTGAAGAATTAGGTGTAACAAATGTCGTCGGGTCAGTCGAGCCCTACGTCCAGAGCTGGGAGGAAGGAGAGATGCTCGTCGACTCGAAGGGTCGAAAGACGTTCATCAAGGTCAGCCCTGAAACCGGAGCCCAGAGCCTGGCGTTTTTTGTTCAGCAGATGCCCTCGGGTTCCGGAATCAAGGTCCACCGACACAGCCGTGCAGAGGAAGTGCTGTTCGTACACGAGGGCTCCGGGACCTTTGTCGTGGGCGACGGGCGCGTACCCGTCGAGAAGGGGGCCACGGTCTTTGTCCCGCCCGGCGTGTGGCATGGCTTCGAGAACCCAGACGAGCAGGTCGACCTGGCCTTCGTGGTGACACCAACCGGGCTGGAAGGTCTCTTTCGAGAGCTGTTCTGGCGCGAAGGCGAGGAGCCGAAGGTGTTCACTCCCTCGGAGATCGAGGAGATCGAACGCAAGCACGGCCAGCCCAGTCGCTGACGCTGCCGTCGCGATTCATGGCGCAGCGCGACACGCATAGCTCGACCCGAATAAGTACCCAGAAAAGGCTCTCTAGAGCCGGCTCTCAGCGAGGAGCTGGCGATGCCCTCCCGCCAGTCTTTGATGGACTGTGCCATGAGATACCAACACAAACGTGAGCCACTGTCGATTGAGGAAGCCGATCGAATCATCAACGCCTGCGAGACAATGGAGGAGAAGATCGCGTTGGGGCAATCCCTTCACCGAGCATCACCTTCATCCAGAGTCGGCTTGCCGATAGGTTCGCTTGAACCTCTCGCCTACCTGCACCTCGACGTTCCAGCCTTCGACGAGGACACCGAGCTCCGGAGATGGTGCATCCAGTGGAAGGCCGAGAACCGGGTATTCGGTGAACAGAGTGTCGAGGAACGGCACCACGAAGGCGTCATACCGCTCCGAATCCGAGGCATGGTTCTCCCAGAGCGAAATCAGCAATGTCCTCGCATCGTCCGACTCAGCAACCCTAGATACGCGCCACGCGCCCCAAGAGCGCTCAAAGAGGCACTCGCTCGACCTTCATCTTGGCTTTAGTCTCGCGCGGATGTACTCACATGCGTTGTCAGTGCACCGCGACAGGACGAACCTGCCGTCCGTGATCACGGCTCTCACCGTGTGGGCGGTGATGACCTCGCCGTCTATCAACAGGGCGACGTTCTTGCCGAGATTCTCGCGAGACATGCGTTCGGCAGTGGCTGCTGCCCTAGGGGTGAGCGTGAAGGACAGCTCCGTAGTCCCCAGCCGCCCTTGCCACGATCGTACGGGTTCTGCCAACTCTAGAGGGACATCGGCGTGCTCGTGGAGGATGAAGTACCTTGCTGGGCGCGCCTCATCCTCGCGCAGGAACTTGTGGTCGTGCTTTGTGACCTGCTCTCCGGGGCCTAGAGGTCGGAGATCCTCCTTTGAGCTAGCCTCTGCGAGGATGAGAAACATCCCGGTGTCGGAACCGGTGTCTTCTTGTGCGAATGTCGTAGCAGCCCCGATGCCCACCCATGCGCCAACAACAGCGATCAAGGCAACGAGCAGCAGCCGCTGCGAGACTTTGTGGATGTCAGTCACTTCGATCCTCTATCAATACTACTACCGGGGCCGTGGCATGCGCCTTGTAGAGGAGGGGCGGGGCGGCAGTACTCCGCCGAAGGGGTGGCCCCACCTTCTCCCGAGTAGCCCGGTGGCACACATTGTCGTGGAAGGTGAAAGCAGGAAGCCACTGTTGAATCGCTTACGCTGCCGCCTCGGGTAGGATCCCAACGCACCGGATTCGCTAGAACCCACTAAGTAGGGCACCCGCGGGGGCAGTGTCAAGTTGAGGCGGTCGCAGTCAGACTGGACCGATGAAGAACGACAAACCCAGCTACTGCGGATACCGGTTCCCTCCCGAGATCATCAGCCATGCCGTGTGGCTCTACTACCGATTCTGTATGGGCTTCCGAGATGTCGAGGATCTCATGTCGGAGCGCGGGATCACCGTCTCCTACGAGACGATCCGCCAGTGGTGCTGGAAGTTCGGCACCGAGTACGCCAGAAAGCTGAAGCGGAGAGAAGGGCGATTAGGTGACACTTGGTTCCTAGATCGACGATTCGAGCGGGCTTCCGGATTGGGATGGGGAGTCTCTCGAGCTCGAGTGGGCGGTCGACGCTCTGCGGCTGATCAATTGAGGGATCTCGTATCCCAGAAGTTTTTGGGGTCCTGCCCCTAGACCAGCGTTTCCAAGGTTCGCGCACATATCTCGGCCCCTTCTGCCCGCTGGCGGCGTTGGCTAGGCGCCCCCGCGCTCCTCGACATATTGCCCAATATGCCTGCGTCGCCGCGCCTGGCCAGCGAACAGAATGACCTCGAGCTATGTGCACGAACTTTGGAAACGCTGGTCTAATGATAGTAAGCCATGCACCCAGGCTCTACCTTCTGCAACAATCCCGGCGAGTATTCGTCCCGGTTCCAGAACTCTTTCTTCGCTTGGCAGTTGATCAGAGTCGAGACCCCCTCACGAGCGGCAATTTCGTAGGCCCGTTTCAGCGTCGGTAGCAGCTCATTTGCATCGGTCACGTATTCGCCCCGCGCACCCAAGCCCTCGGCGATCTTGTCGTAGCGCAGGTTCTCCTGGAAGAGATACATATGCAGCGACCGAGCGGTCCGAGTACCCGCCTGCCATACACCCCACGCATTGTTGTTGTAGACCACCAAGACCACCGGTAGCTTGTACTTGGCCAGAGTCTCCATCTCCATCACTGAATAGGCGATACCCGCGTCTCCGGTAACTGCCACCACCGGCGCACCTCGGTGCGCAGCTTGGGCGCCAACGCCGTTTTGGACGGCCGCGGCGGCTCCGACCGCGTACCCCACGTCGGGGCCGATGGCGCCGTATTGGTAGGCGCCGTTGAGGATTTGACCAGGGCGATAGGAGCGAACGTAGCGCCGAACATAACGAGCGATTCCATAGCCACCCGCGACGAAGGTGGTCTGCTCCGGCGGTAGGTCTCCACTGCTCATCAGATCAGAGAGAGCCTTGCCGATCATCGCTGGATGTACTAATCCCGACTCGGCACTGTACTTCGCACCCAAGGCCGCGTACTCGTCGTTCTCTTTCTGGAACTTCGCCCGAGCCGAGGCCAGCTCGGCACGCCACGCCTCACGCCGGGCCGGAGCGACCGCCTCCGTCAACGCCTCGAGGGCGGCACGCTCGCCGCTGACCATTCCCAGATCGATCGGAAGGTTGCGACCGATATCGGCGGCGTCGGGATCGATGCGGATGTAGCGCGCATCGGGATCGAAGGCGTACTCGCCAATGCCGGGCATGCAGTACTGCCCCACCAAAATCACCAGGTCGACCGAGAGCAGCGCGTCCGGCGCCGTGCTCGCGGACAGCGGGTGTGCATCGGAGAAGTGGCCACGACTCGGCCCCGACTCGACAACCGCGATATCCGCCTTCTCCGCCACCGCCTTCAAAGCATCCCAAGCTTTGTCGTAAAAGCACCCCGTGCTGGCCACGATCATCGGGCGCTCCGACTTGCGGATCATCTCCGCCGCCTTGGCGATGTCGGCCGGAGCGGGATGGGGTCTCGCCTCGGTCCGGTACCTCGACTTGTCATGGAAGAACTCGAGCTCCTCGGGGTCTTCGAAGCGGGCGCGGGCCACTTCCCCCGGGAAGTCCAAGTGAACCGGCCGAGGTACGCCCGTCTTCAGCTGACGAAACGCATAGGCGGCGTACTCGTGGACCCGACTCGGAGTGATCAGCCTCTTTCCCCACTTCTTCAGCCCCTCTGTCGTCGGCTGCTGGTAACCACGCTGAATGTTGCGCTCGGTGTCGTCACCTCCCAACGACATATTGCTGGCGAGAACCAAGAGAGGGGTGCGTGCCGAGTTCGCCGCACCGATGTTCATGATCATGTTGGTGAAACCCGGTCCCTCGGTACCGGAACACGCAGCAACCTCCCCGCTCACCCGGATGAATCCGTCGGCGGCAGCACACATCATTCCCTCGGTACGTCCGCCATAGGTGGGGATACCTTCAGCGGCAATAGCGTTGATCACCTGATAGTTGCCAGGGCAGCAGAACAACCCTGCCAGGCCTTCGGCGTTACAGGCCTTGGCAAAGACCTGAGCACCCGTCATCGGGAACTCGGCGGGCTGCGCCGCCTCGCGCTGGGTCTTGGGGATCTCGTCGGGAATGCGAACATCGGTATCAACGACATCGGCAGCCGCGCCGAGCGCAGCCTTGGCGGCGCCAAGAGCGGCGACGGCGGCGCCTCCGGTAGCAGACTTCTTCAGGAAGCCTCGCCGCGAAACACCCTCCGACGACTCGCCCTCATGATTCTTTTCGTCGCTCATGCTCACTCCTTTTTCCTGCCGCTATGAGTCCCCGGCCTCCGCCGTCGGCCTCTCAGCCTTGGGGTCGATACTCCGTATGAAGCTCACCACCTGCCAAACTTGCTCATCGCTCAATTTGTCGCCGAAGCCCGGCATGTCGATCCCCGCCCCGGACGCGATGGTGTAGAAGACATCCCCTGCACTGGATCCGTGAACGTAGCGCTCGGGAGCCGTCAGATCCGTCGCCTCGAAGTCGAAGTTGTCCAACGCACGACCATCCTTGCCGTGACAGTTCTGGCACAGGCGCAGGTAATGCTTGCGGCCCTCCCGCACCAACTCCTTGGTGTAAGGCAGCGGGTTCTCCAGTCTGCCGGCATCCACCCGGCTGAGCTCCCGCACCTCCTCACCGCCCAAGGCAGCAACAGCGACAAACAAAACCACCCAAGCCTGGACAGCGATACCGGCCGCTGCCCCCCGTCGTAGACTTCGATTCATAGTCAGAACTCTTCCATTCTAGACCACCCGGCGTCCCCGCATCTCCAGAGCAGAAGGCTACGGCTACAATCGCTTCAACCGATGGCCCTTTCGCAAGACGTCGCCGACTCACCCTTCCTCGCGGCGAGCGCAGGCGGTCCCCTCCTTCGCGTGCACGTCGTCCCCGGAGCTGCCCACACCGAGATCGTCGGCCTTCATGGCGACCGCCTCAAGATCAAAGTGCGCTCACGCCCCCACGACGGCGCCGCCAACCGCGAACTATTGCGCTTCGTCTGTGAAGAACTGGCGATCAAGAGCAGCCAGATCGAGCTCGTCAGCGGAGCTTCTTCACGTCGCAAGTCCCTCCTCCTTCCAGCCTCGGCGGCGGTCCTCTCTAGAGCGAAGGCGCTCGCAGGATAGAGAATGTGAGCGCTCCACCTTCCCTGCGCGTGCTCTACGCCAGCACCAAATGCCCCTGGCCACCGATCGACGGCGGACGTCTGGTACTACTCGAGACTTTGAAGGCACTGCTGGGAGCCGGGATACGCGCGTCCCTGGTCTGCCCACCGCCGCTCGAAGAAGGCGCCGGACCCGGGGAGCTGGAAGGACTCCACACGGTTTGGGCCCCCGGACGCAAGCTCCCGTGGCTGCTCACGCTGCTCCGCCCCTATTACCCCGCCACGGTTGCTCGGCATGCGAGCGCGACAGCGCGGGCGGGGGTTCTCGAGTGTCTTCGCTCTCACCGACCCGACGTGGGCCACGCTGAACAGCTTCACACGATCCCCAATCTTCGACCCGCCATCGACGCCGGGATCCCCACTCTTCTGCGAGCGCAGAACGTCGAGAGTGACTTGTGGAAGGGGGCCGCCGCCGCGAGCGGTCTTGGGGCCCCCTGGCTGCGCTACCAGGCACGACAGATCGCTCGCTTCGAAGCCGCAAGCACGAGGCGCCTGCTGACGGTCGCGATCGCCGACACCGACGCAGAGCGCCTGCGAAGCCTCGCCGGCGAGGAGGGCCGTGTAACTTCGATCCCTGCGCCCTTTCCAGCCGAGCTCCCGGCGCGCACATCCAACCTCGATGGAGATCCGAGCGTCGTTATCGTGGGTGGAGGATGGGTCCCCAACTCAGAAGGCGCCCGCTGGTTTCTCAGCAGTGTCTGGCCCGAAGTGCACGCGCGACTGCCCGGAGCACGCCTTCACCTCTTCGCGGACGAGCCGGTCGATCTTCCGCCAGGCTGCGTGCTCCGAGCGCAGCCTCCAAACAGCGAAGAGCTCTTTCCCATCGGCTCCATTCTGGCCGTGCCCCTGCGCATCGCCTCCGGCGTACGGATGAAGATACTCGAAGCGTGGGCCCGCGGCGTGCCGGTCGTCGCCACACCCGAAGCGGCCCGGGGGCTCGAGGCTCGCAACGGCGAGGAGTTGCTCGTAGCCTCGTCACCCGAGGGTTTCGCCGAGGCGATCGGAGCTCTCAGCAGCCGACCCGAGCTGCGCGCCAAGCTCGCGGCTGCAGGACGTGCCCTCTTGCGGCGGCGCCACGATCCCGCTCGGGTCGCCAAGCAATGGCTCGAGATCTACCAGGAGCTCGCTGCCACCGGCCGGCCTCAGACCGCGAGCAAAACACCGGCCGACGGCTGAGCATCGAGACGCGCCAGGGCAAAGAGGTACCAGGCGAGCTGGATCTCATAGCCGGCACGTCGTTCCTCTACGTCGGCATCTGTCTTGTAGTCGACCACAACCCAACCTTCGTCCTCTTCGAAAGCAAGGTCCATCGTGCCTTCGAGCAGCCGTCCATCGGCGAGTGGCAGGACGAAAGGCGCCTCCCGAAAGCAACGGCCCGCAGCCTCAGCCACTCGGGCTCGCTCGAAGACAGGATGCGCCAGTGCTCTCGTGACCGCCGACTTCGCCGCCTCGACTTCGGCCGCCGGAGCATCGAGAACCGCGCCATGCAGTGTCGCCAGCTCCTCGATCTCCGAGGCGACACCCCCCAGCGAAACATCTCGAAGCAAAGTATGAACGAGAGTACCGAAGCGCCTGCCTCCCGGTCGTCCGGGCTGGCGTTCCACCTTCTCCTGAGAGATCGGTGCAGCCGGCTGCCGTGGCCCTTCTTCGAGCTCGGTCACCGTCACCACATCGTGCAGCTTGCTCCTACCCAACTCCAGGGCGTTCTTTCGAAGCTCGCGCCAAGCCTCGTAGCGCTCGATCCCGCGCTCCGCCTCTCCCGCCGAATCCTGAGTGAGGATCTCCTCCCGCCGTAGGCCGAAGTTCTCTTCCACTTTCAGCTGGAGATGTTGAGGATCCCACCACACCACGTCGTAACCCGCCTCGGGAAAACGGTGGAGGCCCGGGCGCACCGAGCCCTCCGGGCGGCCGTCGAAGTTCTGGGGCCGTTCGAGAACGCTGGCCTGGCCGAAGATCGGGCAGCCGTGAGCGTGCTCGGATTGCCGCCAGTTCTCTGTTGACGGAAAGATGGCCCGGTTCAGGGGAGAGAGCCAGCCTTCGCGCGCCTCGTCCCCCACCGCGGGCACCACCAGCAGATCACGCGCGCGAGTCGCGGCTACGTAGGCGACGCGTACTCCTTCCGCGGCGTCGCGATCCCGCTCGAGATCGCTGTTCTCGAGTAGCTCCAGCGGCGCGCAGCCGAGCAGGCGTAGCGCACTCAGGCCGCGTGCAGGGTCGATGTGGCGATCCGGGTTCAGCGAAGAGAGCCGACAGCTCATGTCCGCCAGAATCACCATCGGGAACTCGAGCCCCTTGGCCCCGTGCACCGTCATCAGCCGGACTCCCTCCGCCCCCTCCTCGACCACCGGAGCCTGAGAGCTCCCCGGCTGCTCGGCCTCAGTGCTGAGTCGCTCGACAAAGCCGCGAAACGAGATCCCGCCGCCGATCTCGTAGGAGCGCGCCAAGTCTCCTACCCGCTGCACATTGGCGAGAACCTGATTCCCGGCGGGCCGCAGCGCAAAGGCGGCATGGGCACGAGTCACCTCCAGGAGCTCCTGGACCGTCTCCACCACCGGACGCCGATTGCGGCGTCGGTGGAGATCGGCAAGACACTCGAGGGCCTCCACGATCGGCGCGAAATTCGCATCGTCATCCCCCTCGTCGACCCCATCTTTCCGCCAGCGAAAGGGATGAAGACGGTGACCGTGCCGAAATACGTAGAGCAGCTCGTCAGAGATGGAGAACAGAGCGCCTCGCAGAGTCGAAAACACAGCGAGCTCGTCGTCCGGCCACTCGACCGCGGTGAGAGCGGAGCGTAGAGTCTCGACTTCTTCGCGCCGATGGAAGGTCCTTGCACCGACCAGGACGTGCGGAATTCCGCGCGCCTCGAGTCCACGCGTATAGGGCCGAGTGACGTCCTGGCGCCAAGCGACATAACGACGAAAGAGGATGCAAACATCACCCGCGACCAGCGGTCGGAGTACCTGATCATAGGGATCCTCCACCATCCAGCCACTCGAGCCCAGCGCCCAATCAACAAAGGCCACGATGTCTTCGGGAAGAGACTCATCGATCTGCCAGTTGGTGATGTTGCTCCAGCCATAGGGCCGCGACACCGGCAGCGCCACCACCGACGGCTGCGACGCGAGCGCCTCTCGCTCCGGTGCCAAAGCGATGTACTCGGCCTGCCCCTTATCCTCGTCATAGACCATCTCGGGCGCGAAGGCCTGGTTGATCGCCGCTTGAATCGGGGCCGTCGAACGAAAGCTGCGCTCGAGATGCACCAGACCGACCCCGGCGTCGACAAGGCGCTGCTTGACCTGCTGATAAAGAACGACATCCGCGCGTCGGAACCTGTAAATCGACTGCTTCGGATCTCCGACCAGGAAGAGCTTCCCAGCTGCAGGGCGAACCTTCCGCCAGTCGCTCTGCGCCGCATCCTCCGAGGAGAGCAAGAGCAGGAGCTCGGTCTGCAGCGGGTCGGTGTCCTGAAACTCGTCCACGAAGATGTGAGAGAAGCTGCCCTGAAAAAAGCGGCGAACCTCCGTGTGGTCTCGCACCAGGTCGCGGGCGCGGATCAGCAAGTCGACAAAGTCGAGATGCCCGGTTCTCGCCTTGAGCTCTTCGTAGCGCTTCAACAGATCGGCGACGTCCTTTTGCAGCAGCGCCGCTAGGTCGGCATCGGCCACGCCTCTGAACTCCTCCAGCGCCGCCAGCAGATCGTCACGACGGCTAATCACCAGCTCCCGCGGCACGCCCTCGGCAAAGCTCCCCCTACCTTTGCGGTGACGCGATCGGCCGATGTCCGTGATCAAACCCACCAGCCGCGCTTCGAGCTCGTCATAGTCGCGTTCGGCGACTTCTTCGAAGCGCTCGACCCAGCCCGCCAGCGCCACCACCGGCTCGAGTGAGTTGCCCAGATAATCCCGCGGATCCTCACAGCGGCGCACCAGCTCAGCCAGTTCGCAAACGCGCTCGACGAGCCCATCGCTCTCGGCCTTCAGATCGATCTCGGGCCGCGCCCACGGCGCCGGAAAGTCGCGCCATTCGCAGAGGTTCCAGGCGGCGCGGCGAATCTGTTCGAGTGGGGTGACGGCGCCGTACGGAGGGCGGACGACCTGCCGGCTCAGTACCCGTCTCACTCCCTCCGGCATGTCCTGTAGCGTCTCCTGGATCCAAGCCTGAAATGCCTGATCGAAGAGGCGCGGCGCCGCGTCTTCCGAAAGTCCCTCGAAGCCGGGGTCCACGCCCGCTTCTACCGGACGCTCACGCAAGAGCTCGGCGCAGAAGGAGTGGATGGTGCCGATGTGGGCCTCTTCGAGATGGCGGATGCCGGTCTCGATGCGCTCCGCACGTCGATCGCCGCCCACCTCGTCCTGCAAGCGCAGACGAGCCCGATCGAGCTCCTGACGCAAGCGCAGTTTGAGCTCCCCCGCCGCCTTTCGAGTAAAGGTGACGGCGACCACGCCTCCCATCTCGGGCACCTTCCCCTCTGCGATCACGGCCACCAGGCGAGCCACCAGCTCGGTCGTCTTGCCGGTGCCGGCGGCGGCCTCGACCAGCAGACTCTCACCGAGAGAAGTGCGTATACGCTGCCGCGCCGCCTCGTCCACCGAACCTCGGCTCCCCTGATCTTCAGTGCCGCTCATGCCCTCTTCCTCAAAGCCTCCAGGCGGGCCAGGCGATCCTTCTTCTTTCTGCCGACACGGATCTCCTCGTAGGGTCCACAGACACTTCTATAGTCACAATACTGACAGGCGCCGGAGCCCGGAGCCGCGGGAAAGAATCCATCGAGAACGCTCTGCTCGACGACACCGATCACCTCTGCGGCCGCCGCCCGGCTGTCGGCGTTGAGGGGGACCTCGATCGTGTTGTAGCCGCCTCGCTGCGTGCTGTAGAAGAGCCGGCCCGACTCCACCTGCTCGCCTTCGCGCGCCAGCAGAGCCTCGGCGGCCAGCGCGTAGAGCACCGGCTGCAGGATCTCCCCACCGCCCACCACCAGCGACTTCTGCTTTGGCGGCCGACCGGTCTTGTGGTCGGTGACCCGGATCGCTCGCCGCCGCCAGTCGCGCTCGACCAGGTCGATCGATCCGCGCAGCCTCGCCGCCCCACCGAGCACCAGCGCTTCCTCTGAGGTACTCGCCGTATCCCGATCGCTACTTGGGGCAAGACCGAACGCGAACTCGAAGTGGGCGGGAGTCCACGACCCCTCCTCTTCGAGGAGCCTTCGAATCCAACCTCTGAAGTCGGTTCGGAGACCCTCGATCTCACTCTTCCAGACGTGGGGAATCGCCGGTGCCAGCTCCTCCTCGTAACCGGAAGCCACTTCGTTGAGCACACGGTCGGCGACATCCAGGATCTCGGCCTCGTGATCGGCCCGCAGTGGCAGCAGTCCCAGATCCTTCGCCTCACCGAAGAAGCGGAACTGAGTCTCGTGAAACAAGCTCCCCCGGGTCAGCGGGTCGAGCCTCTCCGGAGACACGAGGTCCTCGCGCGGGCGAAGCTTGTGGACCGCGTAGAGGAGAAAACGGTAGGGACAGGCCGCATAGCTCTGCAGCGCCGTGGGTGAGTAGCTCCTGTTCTCCGGTAGCTCCGCGCGCAATAGCTCCAGTGCCGCGGGCTCGGGCGCGATCAGCCCGTCGGCAGGGACCCAGCGCGAGCGCCAGCGTCCAGCGCGAGCGCGCAGTGAGCGCTCGAGATGAGGGTTCGCAAACAGAAAGCGAGCCTGCCCCTTGACTCGATGATCACCCTCCCCCGACCTCAGCAGCCCCGCCAACACCGACAGGTCGTACTCGGCCTCATCGACCGCATCTTCCGGGTCGGCCGGGGCGGGCCATCCCAGATGCGTCCGAGCCGCGGCCAGGTCGAGGCGACGAAGATCAGGCAGGCTTCCGTGAGCGGCCCGCAACAGATCGAGCGCATAGAAAGAAGGCACCCTGGCCCGGCCTGCCATCAGATCGATGCGAGGGTAGGAAGCCACCAGCCGAACCGAGGCGGCGCCAAGAGCCGCCCGCAACAGCGAACGCTCGGCGAGAAAACGCTGATCCTGGACTTCGAGTGAAGCGGGAAGGGCGCGACGATCGCGGTCCAGAAGCAGAGGATCTTCGAAGGGCTTGCGCGGAAACACCCCCTCAGCCAGGCCGGGCAGAAAGACAGAGCCGAAGCTCCGACCCGCAGCCTCTTCGATGGTACCGACGAAGACGCGCCCGTAGCGGCGTCGCGGGGGGTCTCGCTGGAGAAACGAGAGGCGCTGCCGCAGAACTTCGCGCACCTGATCGAGAGGTACAGAAGCGACTTCGGCCATCGGACGCAGCTCGGCGAGGAGTTGCAACAGCCTCGCCGGATCCGGCAGTACGAGGCTGGAAAGAGCCTCGAGCTGCTGGATCCACTCCCCCCAGGTCGCCTCGGCGGGAAGCGCGGCCAAGGCCTCGATCACCGGTAGGGCGAAGCGCTCCAGACCCTGCAGGCGTTGCAGCTGCCGAGACAGATGGAGTCGTCGCGGCTCTTCCTCTCCTTCGACATCCCGCAGTCGCAACTGCAGCTCGTTGCGTAGTCCAGCCAGCCTGCGCGACCACCGATCTCTTCCTCCGACCACCGCAGCGTCGAGCAGCATGCGCTCCCACAGCGCCGGTGTCGGAATGCTCTCTCCGCCCGAGGCCTCCCAGTCGTCACCCTCACTCGGCGGTGGGCTCTTGAAAACCAGCTGATCCCCACCCGCCTCGACCCAGGCCACCTCGGCCCGCTCAGGTGCCCCCGTGGCATCGAGCGTGGGGATCTCGCCAAGCGACAGATACTCGGCGAAGCGCGACGCGGAAAGGCCCTCGCTGGCGCAAGAAAGCAGAGCAAGGAACGCGCGACCCGAGGGATCAGGTCGGCTGGCTCCGCGGCTGGTGTATGTGGGGACGCCACCGCGCCGCATGGCATCCTGAAGCAGAGGCAGGTAGCTCTCCGGCTGGCGCAGAAGTACCGCCATCGAATCGAAGGAGACGCCGCTCCGCGCAAACTTCTGAATGCGGCGCACGATCTCCACGCACTCCCGATCTTCGCCGGCGGCGGAAAAGAGCTCCAGGCTGTCGTCATCCTCTCCCACGTCGCACTCCCTCGCCGGAGAATGGACGCCGAAGAGGTGGGCTCGAGCGCGAGCCAATGCGGAGCCCGTGCTCGGCGGCGAAGCGTCGAGCTCGTGGACCTCTTGCCCAAGGGCACGTCGTAATCGCTCCTCGCCCGCGTCAGAGGCCGCAGGCAGGCAGGCAAATACAGCAGGTGCTTTCGCGCAAAGGCCGGCGAGGAACCGCTCCTCGCAGCCCGAGCCCACTTCGATATCGAGAAGAACCAGCGGCAGTCCCAGCAGCCGGTGGGGCGCCGTCTCCATCCGCTGCACGGCGGCGCTGAGAACTCCCGCCCCATCCACCAGGCGCCAGTGCTCCATCTCCCGCTCGAAACCCGCGAGCAGGGTGGCCAAGTCCCGGTTGGCTGGACTCCTCGAAGCCAGCTCCTCGGCAACCACGCCCTCGAGTCGCAATTCCTCGAGCGTGCGCGCGAGAGCCTCGGGAAAGCCAGGCATCGCGGCGACAGGCGCGAAGTACTCCAATTCCCCTCTCGACTGAGCCTGGTGGACACAGCGGGTCGCGAGAGCCAATAGACTCAGACCGCTGAGAGGCCGCCGACCTTCGCCGGCCAAACCGAGAGAGCCGAGCTCGTAGGCCAGCTGGCGCGGTGTGGCACGATGGATTCCGAACATCCCCCTGTCCTGGGCCGCCGCGCTACGTAGAAAATCATCGGCAGCTCCCCACGTCGGCGCCACCACCAGAAGCTCGCGCCGAGGTGCGACTTCCTCGAGCCAGCTCAGCGCGGCGGCGAGCCGCTCCTCCGCGCTCGCTGACACGAGGAGACGACGCGTCACGGCCTCAGCTCCTCTTCTTCCGGCGTACGACACGCTTGAGAGGAGAGAGTCGGATCTCGTCCACTACAGCCTCCGCTCTGCCTTCGACCGCAAGCAGGACCGCCGCGGCGACGTCGGTAGGCTCGAGGTAGTTTTCCGGATCCTCCCCAGGAGCGAAGTCGAGATCATCGAAAAAGGGAGTGCGGGTCATCGCCGGGCTGATCAAGGTGACACGAACGCCACTCCCTGAAGTCTCCTCACGCAGAGCCTGGGCGAAGCCGCGCAGGGCAAACTTGGCGGCACAGTAGAGCGATCCCTTCTGGGTCCCTCGATGGGCGGCCTCAGAGCCGACAAAGATCAGCTGCCCGCTCCCCTGCCTCTTCATCAACGGCAGGAAGGCTCGCGCGAGATAGGCGTGGGAGAGAAATCCGAGGTCGAGAAGCTCACGAATGCGAGCGTAAGAGAACTCCTCGAGTGAGCCGAACTCACCGCGCCCAGCGTTGAGGACCAGCACCCCGACGTCGGGGTGACGCCGGCTCAGCTTCTGAAGCTCCGCCGGCAAGGGGTCTAGGGCGCCCAGATCGAGGCGTACCTGCTCGAAACCCTGGCGGCCCTCGAGCGCTTCGCTCTTCCGCCGACTGATGCCGATCACTTCGATTCCACGCTCCAGGAAACACTCGGCAATGGCAAGGCCGATCCCTGAACTGGTGCCGCTGACGACCGCCTTCACGAAGCCACCTGGGAGCCCTGTTCGCCGCTGAGACATGGGTGGAAGATCTCTCTGGGTATGTGGCCGAGAATCTCGCCGGTGCAAAACTCGGTGAGCTCGCTCAGGAGATCCTTACGATAGGACACCACCCCCTCCACGTCTTCCATCGGCGCGGCAAGGAGGGCCTCCTCCGGGTAGAGTTTGGTCAAGGTCGAGAAATAGGAAGCAGGAAGCCGGAAGGGCCCCAGACTGACCGAATGCAATACCTCGACGTCGAGGCGCCTGAAGACCTCGTCGAAGAGTTGGCGATAGCGGTCTCGGAAACCCCGGTGATAGAGCAGAGGGTCGAAGCGCAAACCCAACTTCCAGCCGGCTCGGGCCAGTCTCTCCATCGCCACCAGTCTACTCTCTAGTCCCGGCGTCTTATGCTCATAGGCCGCGGCAAGGTCGTGTGGAGAAAGACTGTAGGCCACCACCACGTTGGACAGTGCCTCTCGGGAGAGCAGCGCGTCAATGGCCACCGACTTAGTACGCAGCTCCAGGAACGCCTCCGGCAGGTCGGCGAAGAAGTCGAGGAAGGAGGCCGCAAAGCCGCTGACGCCCTCGAAGGCCAAGCTGTCACAGTCGTAGCCGGAGAAGAAAAAACAGGGGCGATCAGAATCGCGCACGGCCTCCCTGACCGCTGCCTCGAAGTCATCGTAGTTCACGAACAGAACGTAATGGGCGGAGCGAAACATCCCCTGCAAGAAACAATAGCGACAGTCGTACAGACAATTCAGCATGTGAGAGAAGTAGAAACAGCGATAGCCCGGGAGGCCATAGCCTTCCGGAGTCGGAAGCACGTGCCCCGAGTGTTTCGCGGCCAGGATCAGCGAGGGAGACACCTTCTGCAATCGGAAACTCTGAGAACGGACGTTGAAGACTTCGCCATAGCGCTGGATGGGAATCTGGGTGGCGGCGGGTAGACGAGAAAGGATTCGCTGAGTTCGCGGCTGCGCCAGTACCTCCTCTTCGATATAGACGGTGCCGATCAAGAACCTCTCCTCGGGGTCCTGGGCTCGCGCTCCAGGGCGACTTCATCGACGCGCTGAGCGAAGTAGTCGAGCACCTCGGTCGCGGAGCGAAGCTCGGCGTCTGGGCCGGGCGGTCCGAGAAGCACATCGACGACCCCTTGACGCCCTGCCTCCTCACCGCCTTCGGAGGAGGAAGTGAGGGCCCAGAACCGTTGCTGCAGCCGCTCGAGCTGGCGGCGCTGGGTGAGCGAGAAGTGCCAGCGCTCGAGGAGCTCGGAAGCCAGAGCTGGGGGGGCGGGTGGGGCGGCGCTCGCCAGGTCGCGAAGGCTGTCGAGGAGATCGGAGAGAGTAGGCAGCGCTGCTGTGATCAAGCCCTCGACTCTCTCGGCCACGACCTCGTCCACTGAACTTCCTGGGCCGTCGGAGACCACCTTCACCACCTGACACAGCTCGGCGGCGGTGAAGCGGGTGGCGGTGGGCCAAAATCCCGCCGCCTCCATTTCGTAGACGCATTCACGTGGATACTCCCGCTCCACCTCTTCTATCGTCACTACTTCTGCGGCCGCAAACCCCTCTGTTGCCGTGCGTGGCGGATGCCAGTGTCTGCCCGAGCCCGCATCACGGATCGTATGAGCCGTCCATACACTACCGAGGGCCTCCGAGCGGTGCCCGCCCACTCCGACATTGATCCATACATCATCGGGTCGGGCGTCGATCGCGGCGGCCATGTAGGCCGTGCCCGCAGCAGCAGCGACCTTTCCCACGCCGGTGACGACCAGGTCCGCGCCGTCACCGACAAAGAGGCGGAAAGCTCGATGCGCCGGATCGCCCTTCAGGCGAAGAAGCCTCGCCAAGGGACGAGCTTCACAGGAGAGAGCGACAACAAGATGGACGGTCGGAGAGGTCTCCATAGCGAATCAGGCTCCGGTCCAGCGCTCCAATTTCTGCTCGTAGAGTTTCAGCTCGTCCTTGCGGCCCCGCTTTCGCACTCCGGCAAGGTAGATCTCGGTTTTCTCGACAGCCACCCGCCGGGCCGCTTCATGCTGCTGAGTTGAGAGTACTCCCGCATCGAGGATCTTCTCCAGCGCGGCAATCCGGTAGCGGTCCATCCCCCACCTACTGCGCGACAACTGGTCATCGTGACCACCGTGCTTCACGACCAGAGGCTCAGCCACCAATAAGACGGGGTAGCGGCTGCAGACCCTCAGCCACAGATCGTAGTCTTCGCACACCGGTAACGATTCATCGAAGAGCCCCACGTGATCGAGGATCTCACGATGAAGCAGGACCGAGGACGGCGAGATGGCGCACAGCGGCAGGCAATGCTCGAAAACCCACCCATCCGGCTTCTGGTGCCGGCGACGCGGGTTCACCCGCCTCCCGCGACGCATCCAGATCTCGTCGGTGTGGCAGAAACGGTGTTCCTGGCTCGCGGCAAGAGCCCGCAGCTGGAGCTCGAGCTTGCGCGGCCGCCACTCGTCGTCGGAGTCGAGGAACGCCAGCCACGTACCTTTGGCGTAGCGTATCCCGAGGTTTCGAGCCGCACTGACGCCGAGTGTGCGCGGTTGGCGAAGCAGACGAGCTCCCGGATAGCGCTCTGTCACAATCTCGACAGTGTCGTCTCCAGAACCATCGTCGACAACCAGGGTCTCTCCGGGCAGCGTGGTCTGGGCGGCAATCGAGTCGAGCGCTCGTGGCAGCGAGCCACCCCGATCGAAGGTCGGAACGATGACCGAAACCGAGCCGGCGGCGACATCTTGCCCCGCCGGCACGATGCGATCTCCGTCGGTCACCACGGATCGGCCTCGCCTACTAGTGGACCGGAACACTCGAACGTTTAGTGGCTGAGTGAGTCATTCGTGGTCGAGATCAAGGCGCGCTGACGCAGGCATAGCGGGGACTATGTCGAGGAAGCGTAACGCAGAGATCGGCCGCGAGGGCCGCTCAGGCGCTAAACGTTTGGGTGTTACGGCCCACTAGGAGTGGCGCTTGCGAAACTCGATCATGAAGTGCTGCAAGGCCTCGACACCCTCGAGCGGCATCGCGTTATAGACCGAGGCACGGATTCCGCCGACTGAGCGATGTCCTCGCAGTTGAGTAAAGCCTCTACGCTGACCCTCTTCGAGGAATGTCTTCTCGAGCTCGCGCGCCCCCAGACGGAAGGTGACGTTCATCTGCGAACGGCTCTCAGGCTCAGCGTGGCCTTCATAGAAGCCCCCTTCCTGGTCCAAAACATCGTAGAGGCGCTGCGCCTTCGCTCGATTGTGCTCGGCGAGGGCCTCTAGTCCTCCCATTTCCTTTTCCAACCAGCGCGTGATCAGGAGGAACACGTAAATGGCAAAGACCGGAGGCGTATTCAGGAGACTCTTCTGCGCCGCGATCTGTCGATAATCGAGCATGCCGTGGAGGTCGGCAGGGACCTGCTCGAGCAAACTCTCATGCACGATCGCCAAGGTCAGGCCGGCAGCGCCGGCGTTCTTCTGAGCACAGGCGAAGAGAAGCCCGTAGCGCTCGATCGGAATCGGCCGCGACAGGAAGTCCGACGAAGCGTCACATACCAGCGGCGCTCCCCCGGTCTCGGGCTCCTGGCTCCACTGCACGCCTTGAATGGTCTCGTTGGAGGTGAAATAGACATAGGCGGCCCCGGGGTCCAAGCTCAGCTCGCTACCGGTAGGGACACGCCGAAAGCCCTCCTCTTCGCCGATCCACGCCAAGTCGACCTCGCCTTCACGGCGGGCCTCCACAATCGCCTTCTTGCCCCAAGAGCCGGTGAGGATGTACTGCGCGGCGGATTGCCGACCGCGAAGCAAGTTCATGGCGATCATCGAGAACTGCAAGCGGGCGCCACCTTGCATGAACAGAACGCGGTAGTCGGCAGGGATCGAGAGCAGACGACGGAGATTTTCCTCGGCTTCCGCCAAGATCTCATCCATCGTCCCCGAGCGATGACTGATCTCGAGAACAGACGCACCGGCTCCTGGATACGAGAGTAGATCTCGCTGGATCTCCCTCAGCACCGGCAGCGGCAGCGCCGCGGGCCCGGGCGAGAAGTTGTATACGCGCTCGAGGGCCTTGTCGTGCACTCGCTTACCTCCAGGCACGAGAGAGTATAGGAGAGCGGACCGGGGTTCAACGGCCTTCGAGCTGGGAAAACGGAACCCGCTCTTCCAAATTCGCACGACGCTCCTCGCGGTCGAGTTTGGAGAGATCACGGACGCCGGCGTAGAAGCCCTCGAGATCTCCTCCGTAGCTCTCGAGCAGCGCCTCGAAAGCGGGCACCAATTCGCTATAGGCGCCTACCGAAGCGAGGTGAGCGTTGTTGAGATCCCGAGCGAACCAGCTGTCATAGCCGGCATAGTCACCCCAGCTCGCGCGAAGCTCCGCGTACTCTTCTTTCAAGGCGGCGAAGACATCCTGCTTGCCGGCCCTCTTGGCGTCCTCAGTCGACTCCATCGAGTAGAGACTCTCCAGCCTCGCTCGATGAGCTAGCACCAACTCGGAGAACTGGCGTCCTCGCTCGCGCCGCTGGCGCGACTCGGCGAGCTCCGCGAGCGCACCCCTCTGTCGCAGATAGCGCTCCAACCCTTCCAGCTCGACGGCGGTGGCAAAAGACTCGTTGAAGGAGGTATCGCCCTTGACATAGACCACTTGATGGGCGAGCTCGTGAAATATGAGACCCGCCAGCCGGGCTTCGTCCCAATGAATGAAAGTGGAGAGAAGAGGGTCGCGAAACCACCCCAGGGTCGAATAGGCAGCGATCCCCTCGACCGAGATGTCGTGTCCTGTCTTTGTGAGCTTGGCAGCGAATCGCTCTGCGCCGCGACGCGAGAAGTAGCCCCGGTACGACACGCAGCCCGCCACCGGGAAGCACCACACCACCGGATTCACCGACAGCTCGGGCGCGGCAACCACATTCCACACCGCAAAAGGCCGGTCGAGCTCGACGAAGCCTCGATAGCTCCCGTTGTCGGGCAAAGCGAGCTCCGCAGATGCAAAGTCTCGAATCTCGAGTGCTTGCGCGAGCTTCTTACGGGTCTCGGCCTCCACCGACTTGTCGTCGATCACCGATTCGAGCGACTGGCGCCGCAGGACCATGCCGAGCTGTCCTCGAATCGACTGACCGTAGAAACGGACACTCGAGCAGCTGAAGGCAAGAGCAGCAAGAGCAAGGGCAGCGGCTAAGAGCGTGCGCGGCAGTCGAGTCGTCACCAACGATCGACTCCAGGCCTCCCCTCGCCCGCCGCGGGCTCGAGCAGGGCAATCTTCTCCGCCAGCTGATCAGGATCCGAGATCGGAAGCTCGCAGACGTAGTCGTGGCAGAGATATGCCGTGGCCGGCTCCGTCACTACGAGCTCTTCAAAGACCGCGAGTCGGCGAGCAAGGTATGACTGCCCCTCGCCCCCGTCCGCCAGCAGTACTACCCGCTGAGGCATCAGACGGCGCCGCAAGACAGCGAGCAGAGCGGCGGTCGAGTCCGACTCGGCGGCTCCCACCACAATCACCTGTATCGGTCGAGCGAGAACCAGGTCGAGGCCGACGAGCATTTGAGGCACCGCGTGGGGGGCCTGATCGAGTAGGGACGAGGCTGCGGCGACGATCTCGGCTCCGCGATCACGCCACTCGGCTCGGCCAAGCATCGAGGAGAGCCGCAGCAGATTGAGCACGGAGATGGCGTTCCCAGAGGGCTCGGCGCCGTCATAGAGGTCCCTCGTACGCAGCAAGATCGAAGGGTCTTCGGCCGAGTCGAAGAAGGCGCCGCCTTCAGGATCTGAAAAGAGCTCTATCTGGACCTCCTGCAGCTCTTCGGCCCACTGCAACCAGGCGACGTCGAAATCGCTCTCATAAAGGTCGAGCAGTCCCTGGACCAGGAAGGCGTGGTCATCGAGCTGCGCAGAGAAGCGCGCCTCGCCGTCGCGGAAACGGCGAAGCAGTCTCCGCTCCTCCGCTCGCCACAGATGCTGACGTAAGAAGAGCGCAGCATTGCGCCCCCCCTCCAGATCCTCCGCCCGGCCAAGAGCCTGATAGGCACGAGCGAAGGCCGAGATCGTCAGGCCATTCCAGGCACTGATGACCTTGTCGTCCGAATAGGGTCGAGGACGCTGAGCTCGAGCTTCGACCAGCGTCTTCCGGCCGGCCTCGAGGCTGCCCAGAACCTCCTCCTCCGCGATGCCATGCCGCTCCGCCACCGTGCCCGCATCGCTTGCCATATACAGCACGTTGCGAGTGCCGAACTCTTGCTGAGGATCCTGGATGGTGTTGCCTGCGGCACTAACGCCGTAGGTCTCGCAGAAAATCTCGCTCGCGTCTCCCAGGAGACCTTCGACCTCACTGCGCTCCCAAAGGTAGAAGGCACCTTCTTCCTTGTCGTCGGGGCGCTGCGGATCGGGCGCACTATCGGCATCCTCCGCGGAGCGAAAGCCTCCGCCGGTTGCTTGCATGTCGCGCCGTAGATAGTCGAGCACCTCTGTTGCCACTCGGGCGAAGAGAGGGTCGCCACAGATCTGGTAGGCCTCGATGAAAGAGATCCCCAGCTGCGCCTGGTCGTAGAGCATCTTCTCAAAATGGGCGACACGCCAGTAGGCGTCCACCGAGTAGCGATGGAACCCTCCACCCAAGTGGTCATAGATACCCCCCGCCCACATCTTACGGAGGCTGTCGACCACGATCTCGAGAGCGTCGCCGGCGCCTTCGCCTCCTCTCAACCCATAGCGAACGAGAAAGCCGAATGTCGAGGGCCGAGGGAACTTGGGGGCGCTGCCGAAACCTCCCAAGCGACGGTCCCAAGTGTCGCGAAAGTGCCGAAAGCCGGCCTCCAGCGGCAGCGCGGAGGGCTCCTGAGCGGTCGATTCTCCGGCTGCGCTTTGAGAACGAAGGGCCTCGACGATCTGCTCTGCAGACTCCGTCACCCGCTGAGGCTCCTCGCTCCAAAAGCGATGGAGCCGACGGAGAATCTGAGGAAAACCGGGGCGCCCATGACGAGGCTCCGGCGGAAAATAGGTGCCGGCATAGAAAGGCTTGCGCTCTTCGGTGAGCCATACCGACAGCGGCCAACCGCCACTCCCGGTCAGAGCCTGCACCGTCGACATATAGACGCGGTCGACGTCGGGGCGCTCCTCTCGATCGACCTTGATGTTGACGAAGAGCTCGTTCATCAGCGCGGCGATCTCGGGGTTCTCGAACGACTCCCTCTCCATGACATGACACCAATGACACGTCGAGTAACCGATCGAAAGAAAGATCGCTTTGCCCTCCTCTCGGGCGCACGAGAAGGCCTCTTCTCCCCACGGATACCAATCCACCGGATTCCAGGCATGCTGCAAGAGATACGGGCTCTTCTCCGACGCGAGCCGGTTGGCGGTGCGCTGCGAAGACGTGGAAGATGAGGAGGCCATGGCCTGGCACCTACGGTGCGGCGTCATTGTAGCCCGCGCGGAGACCATGGCCGGCGCGGGGTCGACCGGCTGCTAGTATCGCCTTTTGCGGAGGCTGGCGTGATCTGGAAGCTCAAACTGCACTGGCAGGTCTTCATCGGGATGGGGGCCGGCGCCTTGGTCGCCATCTTCCTGCCCGATTTCGCCGGTCCCGCCGGCAAGCTCGGCGAGATTTTCCTCCGCCTGCTACGGATGGTGATCGTGCCCTTGATCTTCACCTCCATCGTCACCGGCATATCGGGCATCGGCGACCCCCGGACCCTGGGCCGCCTGGGACTCAAGACGCTCGCCTACTACATCACCACCAGTCTCCTGGCTATCCTTCTCGGCCTGGGTCTGGCCAATATCCTCCAGCCGGGCCGCGGCATGGAGGTGGCGCCCGGCAGCGAGATCAGCGCCGACGAGCTCGAGCGACCTGGCTCTGTCGCCGAAGTGCTGATCCGGATGATCCCAGCGAATCCCGTTCGGGCGGCGACCGACGGAGACATTCTAGGCCTTATCTTCTTTGCCCTCGTCTTCGGGCTCGCCATCACCTTCTTACCCGAACGACCTCGCACCTTCTTGACCGACGGTTTCAAAGCCGCTTTCGAGGCCATGATGATCATGACCTCAGGCATCATCCGGGTCGCCCCGATCGGCGTCTTCGGTCTCATCGCCGGCGCTCTCTCGACGATGGGCTTGAGCGTCTTCGAGCAGGTGGGAAAGTACATGCTAACCGTCGCCCTCGGTCTGTTGCTCCACTTTGGCGTGATCCTCCCTGCCCTTTTCTTTCTGCTGACGCGAAGAAACCCCCTCGAGCACTACAGAGCGATGTTCGCGCCGATGCAGCTGGCCTTCTCCACTAGTTCTTCGTCAGCCACCTTGCCGGCGACCATGAGAGCAGTCGAGACCAACGGAGGCGTCTCCAACAAAGTCGCCAGCTTCGTGCTCCCGTTGGGAGCCACCATCAACATGGACGGTACGGCCCTCTACGAGTGCGCCGGAGTGCTCTTTATCGCCCAGTCTCTCGGCGTAGATCTCACCGTCGGCCAACAGATATTGGTCGTGGTCACAGCCCTTCTTGCCTCGATCGGAGCGGCCGGCATCCCTTCGGCGGGCCTGGTCATGATCTTCATCGTCCTCGATGCGGTGAATCTCGATACCCCAGCCGCCTTCGCCCTCGTCGGCCTCATGCTCGCGGTCGATCGCCCGCTCGACATGTTCCGCACCGTGGTCAATATCACCAGCGATTCGATCGGTGCGGCCGTCATCGCCCACTCCGAGGGTGAGACGCTGCATTACCGGGATCCGTAGGAGACCATAACCATGCCCGATCTCGACGACTTTGATCTCCGGGACTCCGACCCGCCGGAATCGCAACTCGAGCAGCCCACAGCGGACAACGACGGGCCTCAGCGCTCCAGCCGGATGCTGGTGGCGGGGGGAATCGGCATCGTCATCGTAGTCATTGTTGCCTTCTGGGGACTGTCGCGGACAGTCGAGACTCCAGTACCGGAGCAAGTCGTGCGGCCTGCTCCTGTTGCAGAGCCCACTCCGGCCCCTCCCCCGCGAGTCGAGGTGGCCGCGGCGGACGAAGGACCGCTCCCCGACCTGGAGGACAGCGACGGCCTGGTAACCGAAATACTTCGGGGCCTTTCGAGCAGTTCCGCCCTCCTTCGCTGGCTCACCGAACCTGGCCTGGTCGAGCGTTTCGTCGCCAGTATCGAAAATGTCAGCGTGGGCTCCAGCCCCCGCTCGAACCTATCGGCGATGGCGCCCCGGGGGAAGTACCAGGTCCGAAACCGCGACGGTGTTCTCGAGACAGATCCCTCGAGCTACCAACGCTACAACGTCGTCACTCAAGTCTTCACCAGTCTGAATCCGCAAGCGACGGCGGCGGTATACAAGCGCTTGCGACCGCTCCTTCAAGAGGCCTTTTTGGACCTCGGCTATCCCGGTCAGGAGTTCGAGGACATTCTCGCTGAAGCCTTCAACACCCTCCTGGAAACTCCCATCCCGGCGAGTCCACCGACGCTCGAAGGCAGTGTCGGCATCTACCACTACGCCGACGACGAGCTCGAATCGTCACTCCCTGCCCAGAAGCTGATGTTGCGTATGGGGCCCGACAACCAGCGACAGATCAAGGCTCAGCTGCGCCGCTTAGCCGCCGCTATCGGCCTCGAGCTCTAGAGCTCGGGCTTCCGGGAGGGGAAAGACGTGACGGATCGCAAAGAAGCGACTCGCTTTACGGAGCAGGCAAACTCGGAGGTCCTCGGAGACTCCGACCTGGACTGGACCGACTCGCGCGATTTCGACTTCGCGAACCGGGGTCTGGTCTCGCGGGTCGAGAACCTGCGGATCGAGGGAGCTCGAGGCCGAACCGTTTGGAGCCTCGACGACTATGCCTTCCTGGAGCAAGAGGAAGCCCCGCCATCGGTCAACCCGAGTCTGTGGCGCCAAGCGCGCCTCAACATGATTCACGGCCTCTTCCAGATCCACGAGCGTATCTACCAGGTTCGCGGCCACGATCTGTCGGTCGTCACTTTCCTCGTCGGCGACAGCGGTCTGATCGTCATCGACCCGCTGATCTCCGCCGAGACCGCTCGCTCGGCCCTGGCGCTGGTCACCGACCACCTCGGCGATCGGCCGGTGGTGGCGGTGATCTACACCCACTGTCACGTCGACCACTATGGCGGCGTCGAAGGAGTGACGACGCGAGAAAATGTGGCCGCAGGGAGAGTTCGAGTGCTCGCCCCCGAGGGATTCACCGACGCGGCGATCTCTGAGAACGTGATCGCCGGCAACGTGATGACCCGCCGGGCGATGTACATGTACGGCAACCTGTTGCCGAAGGACGAAAAAGGCCAGGTCGATGCGGGCCTGGGCAAGACGACTTCGATGGGCAGCGTCTCGCTAATCGAGCCCACCGAATCGATCGTCGAGACCGGCACCACCAAGAATATCGACGGCATCGAGATCACCTTCCAGGTGACCCCGGACACCGAAGCGCCGGCGGAGATGAACTTCTTCTTTCCCCAGTTCAACGTCTTGTGCATGGCCGAGAACTGTTCTCACAACCAACACAACCTCTATACCCTTCGTGGTGCACAGGTACGCGACGCTAGAGCCTGGTCGCACTACATGAACGAGTCGCTCGAGCTCTTTGCCGACCGCTCGGACCTGGTCTTCACCAGTCATCACTGGCCGGTATGGGGAAAGAGTCTCGTGCGCGAGTACCTCACCAAGCAGCGCGACATGTATCGCTACCTCCACGATCAGACTCTACGTCTGGCCAATCACGGATTGACCATGGACGAGATCGCCGAAGAGATCGAGCTACCACCGAGCCTCGCCGGCGAGTGGTACAACCGCTCCTACTACGGCAGCGTCAACCACAACTCCAAAGCGGTGTATCAGCGCTACCTGGGGTTTTTCGACGGCAACCCGTCGAACCTGCATCGGCTGCCGCCGGAGGAAGCAGGCAAGAAATACGTCGAGCTCGCCGGCGGGCCTAACGCTCTTCTCGACCACGCGCGAGAGGCCTTCGAGCAGGGGCAGTACCGCTGGGTTGCGGAAGTCACCAACCACCTCGTCTTTGCCGACCCTGCAAACGCGGAGGCCCGCAACCTCGCAGCCGATGCCCTGGAACAGCTCGGTTATCAGGCGGAGCCGGCGCCTTGGCGCAACTTCTATCTCACAGGTGCCCAAGAGCTGCGCGCCTGGGTTCCGCGTGAGAGCCAACCCTCGAGGAGCGCCCCGGCAAGCAGCATCGTCCGCTCGATGAGTCTCGAGCGTCTCTTCGACTATCTCGCCGTGCGTCTCAACGGCCCCGACGCCGAAGGCAAGCGGATCGCAATCGATCTCGAGCTCACCGACACTGGTGAGCGGGCAGGTATTCTGGTCGAAAACTGTGTGCTCAACGCCTCGATCGAAACTCTAGGGGGAGCCGCAGACGCGGCGCTGGCCTTGACCCGGCCGGTACTGAACGAAATCGTTCTCGGTCGTACGTCGCTGAGCGAGAAGATCGAGGAGGGCCAAGCGGCGGTCAACGGCGATGCGGGAAAAATCGAGGACTTCCTCTCCTTGCTCGACCGTTTCGATCGTCACTTCGCCATTGTCACGCCCTAGGGGCGTTTTCCAAGGGAGCGACCAGATGAAAGAAAGCCTGCAGATCGGCCTCAGCGGCGAGAACACCTACACCATCACTGACGACATGGCTCCCCCTCATCTACCTGCGAAGGTGTTGTCGACGCCGGCCATGGTCGGTCTCATCGAAGGCACCTGCCTGCAGACTGCCCAAGCCCATCTCGACGAGGGCGAGACCACCGTCGGCGTGCACGTGAACGTCTCCCATACCGGCCCCGCGATGTCCGGAGAGGAAGTGACGGTGAAGGCCAGACTCTCGGAGCTGGACCGGCGGCGTCAGACCTGGGAGATCGAGGTGCTCTCTCCGCGAGGCTCGATCAGCGAAGGTACCCACAAGCGGGTGGTCGTCGACACCAGCCGCTTCGGCTGAGCCAGTCGTTCATCAAGCTTGTTACCATTCGCCCTGTGGAGCATGAAAAGCGGGAGATCCTCCGCCACTTCCTTGCCGCCCTGGCGTACAGAACTCAGAAGGCAGTTCGAGATGCCCCCGCCTCCTATGCTTCCTTCGAGGCCGGACGAGGGGTTCGCACGCCGCACGACCTCGTGGTGCACATGGACAGCGTGCTCGGCTACGCCCGCACCTTCTTCATTGGAGGGAGCTATCGCCCTAAGCGAGTTCAGGACTTCGAGGCCCAGGTTCGCCTCTTCCACGACATGCTTCGGAGCCTCGCCGACCACTTGGAACAAGGCACCCCCTTTGGCGACACAACCCCGGAACGGATGCTCCAGGGACCTTTCGCCGATGCGATGACCCACGCCGGCCAGCTCGCGATGCTGCGGCGTCTGGCTGGAGCTCCGATTCCGCCGGAGAACTTCATTCTCGCGGCGGTCGAGGCCGAGAATCTGGGTCCTGATCAAGCTGCGCCGGTGGCTCCGGACAAAGTCTGGCCGGAACGAGACCTGTGAGCGAAACCCGACTCTCCCTCTCGCGCGGGTCCGAGGCAGTATTCTTAGTCCTAGCGACACTGATCTGCGTAGGCGCCCAGGCCGAGGACTGGCCTCAATTCCGCGGACCCACCGGGCAGGGGCACTCGACCGAGACCGGGCTCCCGACCGAGTGGAGCGAGTCGCACAACATAATCTGGAAGACCGAGGTGGTGGGATCGGGGTGGTCGTCGCCGGTCGTCGCGGACGGACGGATCTGGTTGACCACGGCGGTCGAGGCGGGAGGCGTGTCGCTGCGAGTGCTCGCCTTCGACGTCGATACCGGCAAGGAGGTCGCGAACCGCGAAGTCTTCAGGCTCGAGGATGCCAAGCTCCTCAACCCAAAGAACAGTCATGCTTCGCCGACGCCCATTGTCGAAGCCGACTCGATCTATGTTCACTTCGGCGCCGACGGCACGGCGGCTCTGACCACAGCCGGCGAGGTTCTCTGGCAGACCCGCCTTCCCTATCGCTCGCAGCACGGCAACGGTGGATCCGCGACCCTCTACAAAGACCTCCTGATCGTCAGCTGTGACGGCAGCGACACCGCCTTCGTTGCCGCTCTCGACAAGCGGACCGGTGAGATCCGCTGGAAGACACCGCGCCGACACCCCATCGCCCAGGCCTACTCGACACCGCTGGTGATCGAGGTTGCGGGGAAAGACCAGGTCGTCAGCGTCGGAGCCTTTCGCGTCACCGGCTACGACCCCGCTTCAGGCGAGGAGATCTGGCGCGTGGGCTACAGAGACGGCTTTTCCAACGTGCCCCGCCCCGTCTACGGCCAAGGCCTCGTTTACATCGCCACCGGCTTTCAGATACCCACGCTCCTGGCCATTCGCCCGGATGGCGAGGGCGACACGACGAAGACGCACGTCGCCTGGACCCTGAAGCGAGGGGCTCCGCATACCCCTTCCCCGCTCCTTGTCGGCAAGGAGCTCTATGTCGTCAGCGACATGGGCATCGCCACCTGCCTCGACGCGAAGACCGGGGAAACCCATTGGCAGCACCGGCTCGGCGGCAATTACTCTGCATCGCCGGTCTATGCCGAGGGGCGAATCTACTTCCAAAGCGAAGCTGGCGCGACGATGGTGATCGAACCAGGCACGACCTTTCGGCAACTGGCGAAGAACGAACTCGACGATGTGACACTCGCCTCGATGGCAGTCTCGCAGGCGTCGATTTTCATTCGATCTCGCGCTCACCTCTACCGCATAGGAACGCAGAGATAGCCGCCCAACCGCGATCCGCGGGTGGTAACGTACCGCCGCTGACGGCTGCAGTGTGTCTCGAGGCAAAATAGCCTCGGTCGAAGAGGAGAAAAAGCATGAATCGATACATCATCGAAAGAGACATTCCCGCAATCGGAAGCGCCGAACGCGACGACCTACGAGCCGCGGCCCAGAAGTCGAATGAGGCCCTCGCCGAGCTCGGTCCCGACATTCAGTGGGCCGAGTCCTTCGTGGCCGGCGACAAGACCTTCTGTGTCTATCTGGCGAAGGACGAAGCGATCATCCACGAGCACGCGAGAATCAGCGGCTTTCCGGCTACCAAGGTGACCGAGATCCGCAAGATGATCGATCCCACCACCGCCGAAGGCTGAGCCACAGGCATCAACGAGCCCTTCGAAACAGGATCGAGCCTGGAATCGTCCTAACTCCCTAGAGGGGTGTTCTAGACTCTCGATTCGACTTTTCCCACCGAAGTCGAACTTCGCTCCCTGATCTGCGTAAGAAAGTTCGTCGATGAAAAGGCTGCTCCTTACAGCGCTGCTCGTCTGTACCCTCCCCTCCTGCGCCAAACGCGAAGCGGAGGGCATCGACAGTTTGATGAAGGAGGACGTCTACGGGGGCGCCATCCCCGTAGAGACCTTGACTCTGGTGCCGCGAACCTTCGAGGATCGCTTCGAGGCCGCCGGCGTCATCGAAGCCGAAGAAGAAGTCACGGTCAGCGCGGAGATCGCACATGCTATCTCCAAGATCCACTACGAGATGGGCGACAAGGTCCACCGTGGCGCCCTGCTCGTCAACCTCGACGACAGCGAAGTCCGCGCCCGCATCAGGAAGATAGAAGCCCAGCTTGCGCGCACTCACACCCAGCTGACCTGGGCCTTGAAGGACCTCGACCGTCAGGAGCGCCTCTTCGCGACCGAGGTTGCGGCGGAGCGCGCCTTCGACGAAGCCAAACGGATGGTCGACACCAGCCGGGACGAAGTGGCGGCCGCCGAGGCGGATCTCGAGATCGCTCAGGTCGAGCTCTCCCGCTGCCAGATCAAGAGCCCCATCTCCGGCACGATCTCGCAGCGTTACGTGGCTTCGGGAGAGTACGTGAGAGAGGGCACGGAGCTCTACGACATCGTGGCCACCGACCGGGTCAAGTTCGTCTTCTCGCTGGCGGAGCGGGACATCACCGCCGTGAGCCGAGATCAGATCCTTCCTGTACGCATCGACGCCCACGACGAAGAAGCGTTCTCGGGACCGATTCGTGCGATCTCTCCGGCAGGATCGAAGCAGACCCGCACTTTTCGCGTCGAGATCGAGATCCTCAACGACAACGAAGCTAGACTCCTGCCTGGCATGTCAGGACGCACCGATGTCGTCCGGCGCAAGTTTGCCGATGTCTTCCTGCTTCCGGAAGAGGCCATTCTGCGCGACGAGGAGGGCAGCTACGTCTACCTCGCGGCCGACACGGAAGCGAAGAGAGCCGTCGTGACCATCCTCTCGCAGGTCGGTGACAAGGCCGTCGTCGCCAGCTCTCTCGGCGGCAGCCTCGACTGCATCATCCTCGGTCAGTCGGCAGTCGAGCCTGGATCGACGATCCGGGTCCGCCGCCGACACCAGGACATCCCGGAAGTTCGCTTCGACTGAGACACTTGGCCATGGCAAGCGCGGCTAGTTTCTCCGTCAAGCGACCGGTCCTGATCAACCTGGTCGTGATTCTGCTGGTCATCGGCGGTGCCGTGAGCTATCGCCAGATGGCGCAGGAGCAGTTCCCCGACATCGACAGCGAAAGGGCCCTCATAACGACCGTCATGCCCGGTGCATCCCCCAAAGAGATCGAGCAGCTCATCACCATCCCGATGGAGGAGGAGCTCGCCAAGATCGACGATATCGACGAGATGCAGTCCACTTCGAGCGACTCGATGTCGACCATCTTGATCTTCTTCCTACCCGGCGTAGATATCTTCGAGAAGACCACCGAGATCCAGAATCAGATCGAAAAGGTCGAGCGCTTCCCCGAGGAGGCCGAAAACCCCATCGTCGTCGAGGCCAGGCCCAACTTTCCGGCCATTGCGGTGTCGGTTGTCGGCAGCTCGCCGGAGCCGGAGGTCAAGGCCTTCGTCGATGACTTCGAAGATGAGCTCAAGAGCCTAGCCGGCGTCGATGAGATCCGAATCGCGGGGGTGCGCGAGCGCGAGATCTGGGTCGAAGTCGACCCTCTGCGACTCCAAGGCTACGGGCTGTCTCTGAACGACGTGGCGACGGCTCTGGGAAAGCGAAACCTCAACCTCCCCGGCGGTTTGATCCGCATGGATCGGGGCGAGTTCAGCGTGCGCACCGAGGCCGAGTTTCAGAACGTCGAGCAGATACGCGACACCATTCTGCTCGGCGACCGCGACCAGGGCTACGTCTTCGTTCGCGATGTGGCGGAGGTCAGTGACCGCTGGGAGGAGCAGAACTCTCTGGCACGCCTCAACGGAGCGCCCGCGGCCACCTTGACCATCACCAAGGGCGAAGGCGTCGACGCCCTCGACCTGGTCAAGCAAATCAAGGCGAAGATCGCCGAGTTCGAGCCGCGCCTTCCCGCCGGCAGCCGAATGCGCATCACGGATGACATTTCGATCGAGATTCGGAGCCGCCTCTCGGGTCTGTACAGCAACATGTTCGTCGGCCTCCTCTTGGTCATCGGATCGTTCACCCTGTTCATCGGTTGGCGCCCGGCCCTGATGGTCGCGGCCGGGATTCCGGTGGCTTTCCTCACCACCTTCATCCTGCTCCACGCGTGGGGCTCGACCGTCAATATGCTGGTGCTGTTCAGCCTGATTCTGGTCCTGGGCTTGATGGTCGACGACGCCATCGTCGTCTGCGAGAACGTGTATCGCCACGTCGAGAAGGGCATGCCGCTGCGCCAAGCCGCGATCCACGGCACCGAGCAGATCACCTGGCCGGTGCTGGCCACCGTGATGACGACCGTCGCAGCGTTTCTCCCTCTTCTGCTCATGACCGGCATTCTCGGCGAGTTCATGAAGACGGTCCCGATCGTGGTGACACTCGCGCTCCTCGCCTCCCTCCTGGAGGCCTTCTTCATCCTTCCTTGCCACATCTCGGAGTGGGGAGGGCGCCAGGGACGTGTCGCCGCACGTCGAGAAAAGGCTGCGCGACCGTGGCTGAAGAGCATGGAGCGGGCCTATCGGCGCCTCCTGGGCTTCTTTCTACGCCATCGCTACCGGACCGTCGCCGCTACCCTTCTGGGTGCCTTTCTCACCCTCAACCTCGCCTACAGCCGGATGGAGTTCGTTCTGCTGGGTGGCCAGGATCTCGAGGCTTTCGCCGTCGCCATCGAAGCTCCCACCGGTGCCTCGCTGAAGGAGACCGAGCGGATCGTGAAAGAGGTCGAGAGCCAGGCTCTCGCGCTGAGCGAGGAGGCCTCCGATATCGAGAATGTGCGCTCCGAGGTCGGCTCTGTGGGTCGCCGGGACTTCGAGCGTCAGGTCGGCTCGCATTTTGGAGAGGTCTCGGTGGATCTCAGTCTCCTGCACAACCGCCAGCAGTCCGGACACGAGGTGAAAGACCTGCTCCGCAGCCGACTTCAAGACGTCGCGGGTGCGCGTACGATGAGCTTCGAAGAGACCCGCACCGGCCCGCCTGTCGGCGCACCGGTAGCGGTGAATATCAAAGGCGACAATTTCGCCACCCTCAAGACAATCAGCGAGGAGATCAAGGACTTTCTCGCCTCGATTGACGGAGTCAAGGACATCATCGACAACTTTCCGCTCGGCAAGGATGAGGTGCGACCCGAGCTGGATCTCGAGAAGCTCGCTGCCCTCGGTCTCGACGTGCAGACAGTCGCCAGCGAGATCCGTGGAGCCTTCGAGGGCATCGAAGCCACCCGCATCTACGATGGCAACGAAGAAGTCGAGGTGATGGTCAAGTTCAACGACGCCCACCGGCGCACCGTCTCGGGACTCCAGGAAATGCAGTTCGCGACCCCGAACGGACTGGTGCCGTTCAGCAACATCGGTCGAATGGTTCGTCTGCCTGGCTACTCCCAGATCACCCACCACGACCAGAAGAGAACCATCCAGGTCACAGCAGCCGTAGTCGAAGGAGTGGCCAACTCCCGCCGCGTCAACGAAGCCGTGTTCGCCGAGTTTTCGGATCTCGGCGAGCGCTACCCCGGCTACAACCTCGATCTTGCCGGCGAGTTCGCCGACACCCAAGAGTCGATCGCCTCGATGATCCGCGCCTTCTCGATCACCCTCATTCTGATCTACGTCATCCTCGGCGGTCTCTTCCAGTCGTTTCTGCAGCCGCTGATCGTGATGTTCGCCGTTCCGCTCGCCTTCATGGGAGTGATCATCGGCTTCTTCATCACGGGGCACTCGCTCGGACTGTTCTCGATCATCGGAACCATCGCCCTCGCCGGAATCGTGGTCAACGACTCTCTTATTCTCATCGACTTCATCAATCGCGAGCGGACGAGAGGTCGCGGCCGCGACCGCTCGGTGCTTCTGGCCGGAGCCGCCCGCCTGCGTCCGATCATTCTGACCTCGGTCACCACCATCCTCGGGTTGCTGCCGATGTCGATCGGCCTCTTCGGCGTCGACCGCTTTCTACAGCCGATGGCGATGGCGATCGCTTGGGGCCTGACCTTCGCGACCGCCCTGACACTGATCGTAGTCCCCTGTGTGTATAGAATCTTCGACGACATCTCGATGCTCGTCATGAAGCGACCCCTGGCGGCCAACCTCACACCGGGGCACGATGACGAAGTCGACCCGAGCAGCCGTCTTTTGACGACAGAGGTAGCCTGACCAAAGTCCTGACAGTCCTCCTCGCCATAACCCTGGTCGGTGCCGCTTCGGGAAGTGAGCGAGTCAAGAACCTCGAGATCGTCGATCGAGCGATCGAGTTCCACGGCGGCGACATCTACACCTCCTCGGAGACCAGCCTCGATCTCTGTTCGAAGAGCGGCTGCTTCCCCTTCCTCCCCTTCCGCCTAAACGACCCGAGCGTTTACAAGGAAGACCTCGGTCTGGTCCACTGGGGCGGCCGAGAGCTGCACAAGGTCAAGGTGAGCTTCGAGCCCATGAGCTCCGGCGATGCCACCGACGAATACGCCTATTGGTTCGATCCCGACACGGCCCAGTTAGTCCTCTTCGCCTACTCTTACGAGGGCAACCCCGGCGGGCTGCGTTTCCGCAAGGCCTTCAACTACCGTCGCGTAGGGGGGATCCTTTTCTTCGACCAGGAGAATCTGGGTGTCGACATCGAGGGACTATCGGTCGATCAGATCGACGAGCGCTTCGTCTCGGAGCGGCTCAGGCAAATCTCGACCGTCACCCTCCAGAATTTTCAGGTGCGGCCACTCGAGGCAAAGGAATAAGAGCCTCTTCGAGAGGCAGTCCCTTACCAAAAAAGAACCCCTGCGCGTAGTCCACGCCCGCATCTCGCAGGGACGCCAGCGTCGCCGCGTCTTCGACGAACTCAGCGATGGTCTCCTTGTCGAGAGCCGCGGCGACTTCGACGATAGCCTTGACCAGCGCCCGGTCCGCCTGATCCAAGGCGAGGCCCCGGACGAAATTGCCGTCGATCTTGAGCAACTCAACTGGCAGCTGTTTCAACCGATAGAGAGACGAGAAACCGACGCCGAAGTCGTCGAGCGCGAATCGACAGCCCATCGCGTTCAAGGCGGACATGAAGTCGATGGCAAGGCCCAGATCAGAGATCGCAGCGCTCTCGGTGATCTCGAAGATCAAGCGCGAGGCATCGAGCCGATGGTGCACAACGGCGTCTTTGACCAGCTCAACGATCTCTTGCTGGCCGATCGATCGGCCCGACAAATTGACACCGAGCACCGACGTCGGAGGCAGCTCCGCCCCACAGAGATGCTCCAAGACATGGCGGATTCAACTGGTCGTCGCAACATCTCGTGATGGAGGTGTTTCGATGGGAGTTGGCAAGTGTCAGGGTGCGATTCGAGCGATGCGTGGCCAGATGCGGTCACCTGGCCGGCCCTCGACAGCGCGGCGCGAGGACCGGATCCGGTTCTGGGAGACGATCGCTCGTGGGGCGTCCAGCGAGGACGCCGCAACAGAGGCTGGGGTGTCGCCGGCTGTCGGGTCGAGATGGTTCAGGCAAGCTGGTGGAATGCGACCTATCTCGTTGGCTCCGGTGTCGGGGCGTTATCTGTCGTTCGCCGAGCGTGAAGAGATCGCCATCCTTCACGCTCAGCATGTTGGGGTACGTGAGATCGCTCGCCGCCTGGGTCGTTCACCGTCGACGATTTCGCGGGAGCTGCGCCGCAACGCGGCGACTCGCAGCCGTGCCGTAACTTATCGGGCCACGACTGCGCAGTGGCACGCGGAGCGGCGCGCCAGCCGTCCGAAGGTCTCCAAGCTTGCCGCGAACGATGCCTTGCGTGAGTACGTGCAGAACCGCCTCGCCGGCGTGATCGCAAGGCCTGACGGGGAGCTGGTGCCGGGTCCGGATGTGCGTTGGATCGGCCGTCGGCACGGCCGTCGCCAGGATCGGCGTTGGGCGAAATCCTGGAGTCCGGAGCAGATCTCGAACCGGCTTCGGATTGATTTCCCCCATAATGAGTCGATGCGGATCTCTCACGAGGCGATCTACCAAGCGCTCTACATCCAAGGTCGAGGAGCCCTCAAACGCGAGCTCGTCGCGTGCCTGCGAACCGGGCGAGCGCTACGAGTGCCGCATGCGCGAACCCGGGGGAGAGGCAAGAAATTTGTAACTCCGGAGATCATGATCAGCGAACGCCCCGCCGAAGCCGGCGACAGGGCCGTGCCGGGTCACTGGGAAGGCGACCTGATCGTCGGGCTCGAGAGCTCAGCGATCGGGACCCTCGTCGAACGCACTACGCGGTTCACGATGCTGCTGCACCTGCCCCGCATGGAAGGGCACGGGACCGAATCGAGGGTGAAGAACGGGCCGGCCCTCGCCGGGCACGGCGCCGAAGCCGTCCGTGACGCGATCGCGGTGTCAATCACCACGCTGCCCGAGCAGCTCCGCCGGTCCTTGACCTGGGACCAGGGCGCCGAGATGGCTCAACACGCTCAACTCCGCGTCGATACCGGCCTCGCGATCTACTTCTGCGACCCGCACAGCCCCTGGCAGCGGGGCACCAACGAGAACACCAACGGACTACTACGCCAGTACTTCCCGAAGGGCACCGACCTTGTCAGATACTCCTGCGACGACCTCGCCGCGGTCGCGCTCGCACTCAACGGCCGACCCCGCAAGACCCTCGGCTGGAGAACCCCTGCCGAAGTCTTCGATGAGCTTGTACACTCTGCTCACCAAGGCAACGCTGCGACGACTCCTTGAACCCAAGCAGTACGCCTCGAAGGCTTACCAGGATCGGCTGGCTGAGCTGCGGTTTCGCTGCAGCATGTCCGGCGTCGGAAATTGTTATGACAATGCGGTCTTGGAGAGCTTCTTCGACAGTCTCAAGACCGAGGTCTGGGACCGACCCTTCGAGACTCGTCAGCGAGCTCACGACGAAGCGGTTTCTTACCTCGAAGTGTTCTACAACCTGAGACGCCAGCATTCGACGCTCGGATTCCTGAGCCCCGAGGCCTTCGAAGGGGCAGCGTGAACTCACGCGCGACCGGCGGTCGGATCCGAAGGGAGGCTGCGCTCCCCGAACCTCGCACAGCCTCGTCCGAAGCTGACTACCCGAACTGATGCAGAATAGGAACTGCCCCGATGGGGCTTAACTTGGTGTCCACGAAACCGTGACCGCTCAGAACCCCTGCCGAAGTCTTCGATGAGTTTGTACACTCTGCTCACCAAGGCAACGTTGCGACGACCCCTTGAACCCAAGCATGCTCCACAACCCAGAAATCGATGTCACGAATGGATCCGAAGCGCTCGGCAAGATCGAGGAAGCTCGCCGCCGGCAAAATCTGGCCGTCGGCGGCGCGGAGGCGAAGAAGGATTTCATGGAAGAAAAGAGTTCCGTCGTTGACGCTGTAAACCGGCTGTGCGAAAAGCTCGAAGTCCCTGCGGTCGAGAGCCCCCCGTACCCGATTCAGCAGCTGCGCGCTCACCTCCTCACTCGCCGCGCCGCCGCTCTCTTCACTAGCGAAGACCGCGAAGCGGTTACGGCCGAGCTCCTTCGCTCGATACATGGAGAGGTCGGCATGAGCCAAGACATGCTCACAAGAAGTCCCGTGGTCGGGATACAGAGCGACGCCGATGCTGGCGGTAGTCGAGGCGCGCTCGTCGCCGGTGGCTGCGTAGAGTCGGATCATCGCCAGCAGCCCTCCGGCCACCTCTTCGAAGGAATCCGGACGCGGGCCTTGGAGCAGAACCGCGAACTCGTCCCCACCGATCCGCGCCACGACGTCCGACTCACGAAAGCGTCGCCGCAACAGCTCACCGAAGCCGGCCAGGTAGGTATCGCCGACCTTGTGTCCAAAGCGATCGTTCACATCCTTGAAACCATCGAGGTCGATAACGAGGACCGCGCCGCTGGTCCCGTAACGCACCGACTCAGCCAGACTCTTTTCCAGCTGACCCTCGAAGAAACTTCTGTTGTAGAGGCGTGTCAATGAGTCGTGGGTGGCTCGGTGAGCAAGCTGCTGTTCGCGACGGCGACGATCTGTAATTTCACGAGCGATCCCTTCGAAGCCCACCACCTGCCCCGCCTCGATGACCAGCTGCACGTTCTGGCCCACCCAGACTTCGTTGCCTCCGCTGGTCGAGACCGGGACTTCGAGATAGGTACTCGCGACCCGATCCCGGAGCTGCTGAAAGTAGAAACGACGCACCTCAAAGCGACTGGTCGCGGGTACCAGATCGACGTAGCGACGGTTCAGGAGCTCTTCGACTGACCATCCCAGGAGATCGGCCGCGGCGGGACTGACATACCTGAGGCCACCTACGGCATCGACCCTAAAAACGATATCAGCGGAGTGTTCTACCAAATGCCGCAGACGTCGATTCTCGAAGCGCTCGCGCCTGACCACTTCGAGGCTGTCGTCCTCGAGTGGTGGGTGCAAGACCAGGAGTGCACGACCTGTCTCCTCAGCTTCCTCTATTGCTGCTAACACCTCGACAACAACGCAGCGCCCGTCTATCGACCGCAGCTCGACCTCTCGCCCCTCGAGATCAGAGAGAGGGGCGCTGCTCGAGATCAGGGGATCGACACCGGAGCCCTCCGCGAAGAGGTCTCGCAGCGGCATTCCCGCCAGGCTGTTCTGCTCGTCGGCACCGACGAGTCTAAGCAGGGGCGGGCTGAGCTCGATGACCACGGGCCGTGGCTGTAGAGAAAAGCGCAGCACGCACAGCGAGCTCCACAGATCTCCCAACAACGGACGAGCCAGCGTCACAAGTCACAACCTCTCTCCCAACGGAGCCAAGTGAAGAACAGAAAGCGCGACTGTAGCAGAGCTGCACTGGGAAAGGGGGCGGTCAGCGGTCGATCCCGAGCGCAGAAAGGTCTGCCACGACGGCGTCGTGAAAGTTCTCTATCGCCTCTCGCTGACGGCGATTCAGTTTCAGACGCTCGGCGCTGCTGCGGTCGCTCAGGTACTCGAGGTCGAAGGCCTGTAGCTTCTGGATGACCGCGGTCGCCTGTCGGCGCATCTCCGCCTGCCCCTCCAGGGCCGAGCGAAGACTGCCTTCTAGAGTGTCGTTGATCGCAGCTGTTTGAGTGCCGATGGAATCGGTGCGAGCCTCGAGACCATCGAGCTTGCTCTGGGCGATCTCGAGCTCGAGAAGCACCGCATCGTTCTCCTCCCGGAGAACTTGGAAACCTCTACCGAGAAGGTCGCTCACCTCATCCAGCTGCTCCTCCACCACGTCGCGCGCCTCCTCGGGCACGAGCTCGAGGATCTCCTGACGATCGTCCCGAAACTCCTCGAGAGTCCGTGGAATGACCTCCGCGACCACCTGCTCAATGTTCTGCCACTGCCGGACCTCGCTGTCATAGCGTTCCTCGCATGAAACGGTCGCTCCCTGCGCAGCCATCTTGTCGGTGCGGCACTCCTCCAGCAACGCCTCAATCTCGGCCAGCTCCGAGCGGGAAGCACAACCGCCAATGAGAACAAGCACAATCAAAGATCGGACCATAGAGTCACCTCCGCAACAAGCATAACTGAGGAAGACACGGGTGCCGTCGACCTGGCGGGAGGCCTATACTCCTGCTAGCCTGCCCTCTTTGCCCATGCTTCGACCCCTGGCCCTCCTTCTCCTCTTTTCATCGACTCTCCAAGCGGAAGAGGCCGCTAGGCCTCGTGCGCTTTTCATTGCCATCGACGCGGTGCCTCACCACATCATGGCGGAGCTGGAACAAGAAGAGACGAACCAATTCTATCGCGCCCTCGAGGGGCCAACGCCCCTGATCAGCACCTTTCCGTCGACCACCAGCCTGGCGCTCGCGGCCATCCTCGAACCCCTGGGGATCGTGCAATCACCCGGCTACGAAGCCAAGCACTACAACTGGGAGCGCAACCGAGTAACCGGCGGTGGGCTCTTCTCCTATGAGCCTTTCCCCTGGCGCGAGTCCTTCGACTGGAAGATCCACGGTCTTCTGCGCAAGGGACTCAGCGCTCTTCGCCCGATCAAGGCCGCGCGCAAAGACATCCGCCAGTCCCTGCAAGCGTTTCTCGAGTCCGACGCCCCTACCTTCTTTATCTATTTCGACACCACCGATTCCGCGGGACACCTCAAGAGCCCGGAGGGATTGAAGCCGATTCTGCGGGAGCTCGATCATCGCCTCTCGGAAATGCGCGAGGACAACCCCGACACCCCCTTCTTCACCGTTCTCTTCTCCGACCACGGTCTCGATGGCGGTGCGCCGCTCACCAATGTGCGCAAAGGTGTGAAACGCTCGCTGCAGACTCGTGGCTTCCACGTTGGCTCAAAACTCCGCCGAGACACCGATGTCGTCTTCGTACCCTTCGGATTGGTCTCGAGCTTTGTCGCGTATGTCTCTCCCGGCATTGAGATCGAGGTGGCCAAAGTCATCACCAGCACCGAGGGGGTAGAGCTCTGCGCCCATCCCGAGGCTGAGGGCTGGCGAGTCGAGGCTTCTCGCGGCAGTGCCGCGATCGAAAGATCGACTGAAGCCCCCTTCCGCTGGCGCTACAGCTGGAGTGGGGAAGATCCCCTCGATCTCGGAGAAGAGCTCCACAACTCCTTCGCGAACCGGCGCTGGGTCGAAGATGCCGAGGTCTTTCGGGCGACCCACGATCGAAGGTTGCCAGACCCTCTTCATCGCATCGTAAGGAGCTTCGACCTGGTGGAGAACCCGGCATCCCTGGTCTGCTCTGTCGCACCGGGATTCATGTACGGAAGTAAGTTGACGGTCATAGGCTCACGCATGTCCGTCGGCCGGCTCGAATGGACTCACGGCGCACTCGACCGCAGCGCGAGCCTCGGCTTCTTGATGACCGACGTGCCTGGGTGGCAGCCTGAGGCGGCTCTTCGCTTCGACGAGGCCTTGAAGCCCTTCGCCGATCTCGCGGAGTAGCCACCATCGTGAGCTCGTTGTCGCAGCCAAATGTAGACGCCGTCGAAAAACTGAGCCGCCGTCTCGACCTCGTCGCGGCCCTCGAGCCCTGGAACGACCTCCGCTTCTCAGGCTCCCTCGGAGCGGTGCCTACTCTGGTATTGGACGATTTCTCTGCGATCCCCTTTCTGGATGTTCCGGGAGCAGAGGAATATCAGCACCGTGCTCGCGTTCGCGCTGAGAAGGGGCATCTCTACGCGGCGGTCAGTGCGCCTTGTCCAGGGTACGAAGACTATTGTCGCGACTATCTATCGTTCGGCGAAGTCGAGTTGGTCCGTGCAAGCGCGGACATTGGCCGAATGGCGGTCGCGAGATCTTGTCTGCTCGAGCCCACCTTCAGCCACCTCATAGACCGCGCCAGGAGCGGCGCGGGTCTCACTCTCCATCCATATATGGGTTTCGAAAGTGTCTGGGACCTCGCCGAGGCTGTGCGCCGGGAATCCGGAGTCCCGGTCGAGGTACTGTCTCCGCCTCCGCCGGTTACCTGGATCGCCAACGACAAGGGCCTCTTCAGCGATCTGGTCGCCGCCATGCTCGGTAGCGATTGGATCGTCGATACTCGGCCCTCCGCCGATCCTGATGAGCTCGCAGGGCACCTTCTGAGTCTGGGAAAAAGGCACTCCGAAGTGGCCCTGAAGAGACTTCGGTGCGCCTCCGGAACGGGCAATAAGGTCTTCGCATCCGAGCGCCTTCGTTCGCTCACGCCGGCCGAGGTGGCCTGCGAAGTTCGCGACTTCTTGACTCATACGGAGTGGGACGGCGCCGAAAGCGTTCTGGCGGTCGCTTGGGAGCGCAGCCCTCTCTCACCCTCCACCCAGATGTGGATTCCGCCCTTCGGCCAGGGCCCGCCGGTCCTGGAAGGGATCTACGAACAGATCTTGCGCGGCGAAGAAGGCACCTTCGTTGGCAGTCGGCCGTCGACTCTGCCGGCTCGGGTTGATGCCGCCCTGGCCGAGGGGGCCAGGATCGTCGCCTCAGGACTGCAGAGGCTCGGCTACGTCGGACGCTGCTCCTTCGACCATCTCGTTCTCGGCGACCCGGACGGTGAGTTCGCGATTCGATTCACCGAGTGCAACGGACGCTGGGGCGGGACCAGCATCCCGATGCGGCTCGTGGATCGCCTCATCTCGGGCCCGCGACCTCCCTACCGAGCTCAGGACGTGATGAGTCAGGCACTGACGGGCGTGCCCTTCGCGGAGATCGTGCGCGAAATCAACCAACATCTCTTCAACAAGTCAACGGGGCGCGGTGACTTCGTCCTCTACAACCCCGGTCCGCTGGCCCTCGTCGGCAAGATCGACGTCATCGGCTTCGGGGCGACTCAGCAGGAGGCGGAGGAGGCTGTAGAGGAGCGACTACCCCGGATCCTCGGCATCTGAACGTCCTAGGAGCGTGTCCGAATTCGGACAGGCGAGTAGTTCTTAGGGGGGGATGGGCCGGAGAACGGGCCGGAGGCCCGTTTTCCGGGGCGAGGCTTCCCACAATCGGGTAGCATCGGCGCTCGCGCCATCGAGCGCAGTCACCGCTGATCAACGGAGGTCCACCATGTACGAAGAACTGATCTACGAGGTCGAAGACCCTGTCGCCACGATCACCCTCAACAGACCCGAACGGCTGAATGCCCTCACCGGACGGCTTCTGAGCGAGATCAAACACGCCATCGCGACCGCAGAAGCCGATGAGCGTGTGGTTGGAATCATTCTCACCGGTGCCGGGCGTGGTTTCTGCGCCGGAGCCGATATGGCCGGCCTCCAAGCCTCGGCCAGCGGCGAGGGCCGCCAGGAGCAGACCCTGCTCGAGTCGAGCCCAGGCGATCCTTCTCTCGGGCCCGACTTCCAGGTCACCTACAGCTATCTCCTCGGAGTGAGGAAACCTCTGATCGCGGCGATCAATGGCGCCTGCGCCGGGCTCGGATTCGCCATCGCCAGTCTCTGCGATCTGCGCTTCGCGTCCACCAAAGCAGTTTTCACCAGCGCTTTTGTCAACCGCGGCCTCATCGCCGAGCACGGTCTGAGCTGGATCCTGCCCCGCCTCGTCGGGCCCGGCCGGGCTCTCGACATCCTCTGGAGCGGACGGAAATTCGACGCGGCCGAGGCTAATCAACTCGGGCTCCTCAATCGCCTGGTCGAGCCCGAAGATCTTCTCTCCGAGGCTCGCGCCTACATCACCAATCTCGCCGAGAGGTGTTCTCCGACGTCGATCATGATCATCAAACAGCAGGTTTACAAGCACTTGATGGCACCCATGGGCGAAGCCATGACGGAAACCAACACACTCATGGCCGAGAGCCTTCAGCGCGAAGACTTCAAAGAAGGAGTTGCCTCCTTCGTGGAGCGAAGACCTCCTCAATTCAAACGCATCTCCGTCGAGTAGTTCGGAGTCGTCGACCGAGGGAACTATTCTCAGGTCGGTGCGTTCTAGGAGGTGTGGAAGACGTTCGAAGTCTGCACCTAACCAAGGAGTCCCAAAAATGAAAGCACCGATCAAAGCCTCTTCACTTCTCCTTCCCTCCCTGCTCCTTCTTCTCGTCCCGGCTGCGCTGGCGGCGCAAGAGTCGCGGCACAGCGTAAGAACCAAGGTCATCGTCCTCGGCGATGACTCAGGCGAGCAGAACTGGAGCGCGCGCCACGACCCGGACCTCCAATGCTTCGAAGAGGGCACCCAGAAAGTCTGTGTCGCGCACGCCACTCGGCACGGTGAAGCGGTCATGCGCGGATTCCTCGGTGTTCACCTGACCGCGATGACGCCGGAGCTTCGGGCCCATATGGGAGCGCCCGACGATGCCGGCGTACTGATCTCGAAGGTCGAGGAGGACAGCCCCGCCGCGCTGGCGGGTCTCGAAGTAGGAGACGTAGTCACCGCCGTCGATCAAGAGAGCGTCGGCTCGACGCGAGAGCTACAACACGCGATCGCCTCCCGGGCGGACGGCGATCTCGCCACCCTGGAGATCTATCGCGACGGCCGCCTGGAGCAGATTACTGCAACGCTTGGCGTTCGCGAGGGGCACTCGATGCATGGCAGTATGCGCCTCCACGGGCTCGGCGGTGACCTGGAGAAAGTTCTCGAGCACGTCCACGAATCGATGAGCGAGCTCGACTTCGACTTCGACTTCGACTTCGGCGAGCCCGGGGCGAAGATCCACGAGAGTCTGAGTGCGATCGATTGGGAAGCCATCAAGGAGCGAGTCCACGCCGCCCTTTCCGGCCTCTCCCAGGACGATTCGGAGTAGGCACGCCCGCTGAGCGCAGTCTCCCTTCGATGCGCTATCATCGGCACGAAGGGGGCTGCCGATGGTGCGACGACAATCTTGCTGGCTGAGCGCCGCAATCCTTAGCGCTTTCGTTCTGAGCGGTGTTCCCGCGGCGGGTGCAGAAGGGATCCGTCCCGAGCTCGGTAGCGTCGCCCCGGACTTCACACTCGAGACCGCTTCGGGCACCAGCTACTCCCTGTCGCAGCTCAGCGGAGAAAAGAACGCACTGATTGTCTTCTTTCGCGGCACCTGGTGACCTTTCTGCGGTAAGCAGCTCGGCGAGCTGCAAGAGAGCCTGAGCGCGATCCAAGAGCGAGACACCGAGCTCTGGGTGATCAGCCCAGACCCGGCAGACAAGCTCGTGTCTTTCCAGAAGCAGAAGGGACTCGAGTTTCCCATGCTCAGAGACCCCGACCTGGCGGTGACCAAGGCCTACGGCATCCTCAACGAACAGAACGGAAAGATTCCTCACCCGACGGCAATCGTGGTGGACAAGCAGGGCAGGGTGAGCTACTTCCGAGTCGACGAGGACTACAAGGTGAGACCGCCGACAGTCGGCGAGATCCTCCCCGCCCTCGACGCCGCAAACGCTCCTTGAGCGCGACCGCCAGCTGAGTCCGAGTCGGTCTCGCGTGCGGCTAGTAGGCTTTCTTCAATCGCTACGGCGAGCTCTATGACCCTCACTCTCGACTCCACAGCGGGAGTGAAGCTGGCCCTCCACGACCTCGGTGGCAGCGGACCGGCCTTGTTGCTCGCTCACGCCACCGGCTTCAACGGCCGCGTGTACGAAGGCTTGGCGCACTATCTTCAGGATCTGCGGGTCTGGGCGCCCGACCTGCGCGGGCACGGCGACTCCACGGCTCCCGAGGACGGCATCTTCGCCTGGGAGGGACTGGCTGACGACCTCGGGAGGGTCGTGGACGAGCTCGAAGACGAGCTTCCGATCCTGGCATTCGGCCACTCCATGGGTGCTGCCGTCAGTCTCCTCACGGAAGCTCGAAGGCCTGGTACCTTCCGAGCGATCTACGCCTACGAGCCCATCGTTGCGCCACCGGAAATACTTCGTGCGTCCCGGCGCAGCGGCGGCATTCTCGAGAGCACTCGACGACGCAAGAGGGAGTTCGAGTCCGCTGCGGACGCTCTACGCAATTTCACGGGCAAACCGCCCTTCGACGGTTTCGCAGAGAGCTCCCTGCACAAGTACGTCGAGCACTGTTTCAACCAGCTGGAAAACGGTCGCCTGAGGATCAAGATGGACCCGGATAACGAAGTCAAGATGTACGAGATGAGCTCCAAACACCCTACCTGGGATCGACTCCCAGAGGTCCGATGCCCGGTCATGATCGCAAGCGGCCGAACCCTTCCAGAGACACCCTCCGAGTGGATCGAGCGGATCGCGCGACACCTGCCCAACGCCCGCACCGCGGTCTACGAAGATCTCGGCCACATGGGACCGTTCGAGTCGCCCCAACGCATCGCGGTGGAAGTCGTGGCCTTCTTCGGAAGTATCGAGGCCGAAGGCGAGCACAAAGCGCCACTGCACCCTGACCCGCCGCTACGAGGCTAGCCCTTCGGCGAACAAAACAACCTCTCTGGCAAGGGTCTCGCGATCCTTCAGGGTCACCATCACCGTATTGGTGATCCGTGTCGCCACCCCCATCTCTTCGATCTCTCTGGCCATCGCGGCATCGGCACGATCCAGAACGAAGCCATCGACAAGCCCACGATCTCGATAGTGACGAGCGACCGCTGCCGCCGTCGCCGGCACATTCAGCTCCTCCATCATCTTGGCCGCCGGTCCCTTGAGCGCCGCTCCACCTACGATCGGGCTTACCGCGATGACTGGCGCCCTGGAAGCCCTCAGCTTCGACGCCACGCCGTCGACAGCGAGAATGGGATCGACACTCACGAACGGATTGGACGGACAGATCACCACGGCCGCGAGAGCCTCGTCCTCAATCGCCGCCGTCAGCCCTGGGGATGGGGCCGCATCTTCGATACCAGCGAAGCGGAAGCCCCGCACCGACGGTCGACAACGCTCACGAACGAAGTAGTGTTGGAAGGAGAGCTCCTCGTTGCCGCTAAGGACCATCGTCCGCACCGGGTCGTCGCTCATCGGAAAGATGCGAGAACGCACGCCGAGCTTGCGACAGAACGCCTCGGTAACAGCGCTGAGGCTCTCGCCCTGACGCAGACGCCGGGTCCTCTCTACGTGCAGGGCGAGATCGCGATCGCCGAGTCGAAACCAGGTCTCGCCACCCAGCGCCTCGAGAGCCTCGAGAAAGCTCCAGCTCTCCCCCGCCCGCCCCCAGCCCGTATCGGTATTGGCAAGACCGGCAAGGGTGTACATGACCGTGTCGAGGTCGGGAGCTATATGTAGACCCAGATGCTCGAAGTCGTCGCCCGTATTGGCCACCACTGCCAGCTGCTCCGGCGCCAAGGTTCTTGCCAGCCCCAGGGCAAGCTTTGCGCCGCCGACACCTCCCGACAGCGCCAGGTACGGCTTCGCCTCGTTGATCGCGGCCGAGCTTGCGCCCGTCATCGGAAGAGATCCAGGCTCTTCGGCCTGATCAGCGCCGCCGCACTGCCATCAGGGTCGTTGCGATGCAGGCCTCGAACCAGCACCACCGGTCTACCCTCACCGGCCTGGCCTTGCAGAAGTGAGGCCGCGGCCGCGATCTCGTCGCCGAGACCGACCTCGGTCACACGCAGCTCACGGCCGAAGAGATCGTCACAGCCGCGAAGGTCGCTCAGTCCTTCCACTCCGGCGACCCCCAGTGCCACTCCCACCGTCCCCAGTCGCCAAGCGCGTCCCAAGCTATCGCTGATGAGAATCCCCACCTCGACTCCGACTCGCTGCTGGAGCGTGCGCCGTAGACGAGAGGCGCTGCCGTCGGGATCCTCCGGCAACAGCAACACTCTCTGCTTTTCACCGTGCTCGATATTCGACTGATCGATTCCCGCGTTGGCGAGCACCAAGCCCAACTTATGCTCCACCACCAGCACTCCGGTGCGGTAGCGCACGACCTCTCTGGCCTCCGAGAGAATCACCTCCACCAGGCGCGGGTCCTTATCGACCTCGCGGGCCAGCGTCGCAGCATGCTGTGAGGGTGTTACATCGTCCAGGTCGATATAGCGATCCTCGGACTTCGACACCACCTTTTGCGCTACCACCAGAATGTCGTCATCCACCAGCCGCTCGCCGGCACGCTCGACCCCTTCGAGAATGAGCGCTGCCAGGTCATCGCCCGGCTCGACCATTGGAAAACCGGGAAGGGCTACCAGTTTCAGGCTTCGAGCCTCGGCGCTCGACATCTCGCCTACCTGCCCTCAGCTCGCGGGAGCCGCCTTCGGCTCGCCGGTGATTCGCAAGCCAGCTCCATCGATCTTGTAGCAGCGATTGATGCCGATGAGAACTGAGGTCAAAGCTTCAGCGACCACTGAGTTGCAGAGGGGACCGGCATGCCAGCCGCGAAGGCCCACCGCCTCGACGAGGCGCAAGACTTCTTCTCTCGCTTCGACCGAGTCTCCGAAAACCAGAACATCGCAATCGATCTCGTGGTTCTCGCGAAGGTGCGCCGCCCCGACGTTTTGGAAAGCCGAGACAACCCGAACACCCTCACCGACGATAGATTGCGCCAGTAGACCCGCCGAGCCCCCTTCGGGAAGCTGCACTCGTGCCACTTTGGGCGGCATCAGCGGTACCGTCGCGTCGACCAGGATCTTCCCCTGCAGAGCCGGCGCGATCGCTTCCAAGTTGGGCCGTTGACTCGAGAACGGGACCGTCAGGACCACGATGTCCGCCGCCTCCGCGGCTGCTGGGTTCGGCATTCCCACAACTGCGACCCCCGGTTGCTCAGCAACAATCGTCGCGACAGCCGCATCGGCCTTCTCCTGTGTCCGCGAGCCGATGATCACGGTGAAGCCGGCTTGCGACCAGCGACGGGCCAGGCCGCCACCGAGATCACCCGTTCCGCCGATCACCGCCAGCTTCGGAAGCTCGTTCTCCATCTCGTGCAATCTCCATCCGGCCGACGCTGCTCGAGTGCCCGGGCCGGAGAACACGAAGACTACATCGCTCTGTGCAGCCAAGGCCACCCCTCCGGACCTGAGACTTTCGACTACAATCCCTGGACACTGAAATCGCAGGAGACATCTTTATGAGAATCACTTCCCCGCTACCTCTCGACGATTGGCGTGCGGTGGCGCCAGCGGCAAGGGCGGCTGAAGAAGCCGGTTTCGACGCGGTAGGGAGCGCCGAGGTCGCCCATGACCCCTTTGCGCCGCTGATTGCCGCATCGCTGGCCACTGACAGGGTCGATCTCACCACCGGAATCGTGGTCGCGTTTCCGCGCAGCCCGATGGTCGTCGCCAACACCGCTTGGGATCTCCAAGCTCAGTCGGGTGGCCGCTTCAGCCTCGGACTCGGCTCTCAGGTCAAAGGGCACAACACGCGACGCTTCAGCGTGCCTTGGGGACCCCCTGTGCCACGCCTAAGGGAGTACATAGAGTCGCTGAGGGCGATCTGGCGCGCCTGGGAGACGAAAGAGCCGCTGGACTATGTTGGCGAGCACTACCAATTCACCTTGATGACCCCCGAGTTCTCGCCCGAGCCCTCAGGCCAACCTGCCGTACCGATCTCGATCGCCGCAGTCGGACCGGCGATGATGAAAATGGCCGGCCGCGTGTGCGACGGCGTAAAGCTTCATGGCTTCGCCACCCGCAAGTACCTCGAGGAAATCGCGCTGCCCCAGGTCATGGCGGGCCTGGAAGACGCGGGCAGAAGTCGGGAGAGCTTCGAAATCTCCGGCGGCGGGTTCATCGCTACCGGGCCCGATGAAGAGAGCGTGGCGAAGCAGATCGAAGCCATCCGCTACCGTGTCGCCTTCTACGGCTCCACCCGCAGCTACCATGGAGTCTTCGCGGTCCATGGCTGGGAGGACCTCGGCCTCGAGCTCCATCGCATGTCGAAGGCAGGCGAGTGGAGCAAGATGGCTTCACGAGTGCCCGATGAGGTGGTGCGAGAGTTTGCTGCTTGCGCCACCTGGACCAACCTCAAAGGCGCCCTCGAAGAGCGTTTCGAAGGCCTGACCGATACCACTGGCCTTGGCTTCCCGGCAGGCACCGACCCGGACCTAGCCAAGGAGATCGTCAAAGGCATCAAGAGCATCGACTGCCCCTATCGAGGTCGTAGCTGAGCTACGGCTTCGCTCATACTATCCAAGACTTCTGAATCTGATCAGACAGGAGAAGACATGAAGTTCTACGATTCCAAGGCCGCCCCCAACCCTCGCCGTGTCCGGATCTTCCTCGCCGAGAAGGGAATCGAGGTTCCAACGGTCCAGGTCGACATCGGCGGCGCCGAGAACCGCAAATCGCCTTACATCGACAAGAACCCGATGGCCGGAGTTCCGATGCTCGAGCTCGACGACGGAACCTGCCTCGCCGAAAGCGTCGCGATCTGCCGCTATTTCGAGGCCCTGCAGCCCGATCCACCGCTGATGGGCACCGACGCCCAAGACCAAGCCGTGGTGGAAATGTGGAACCGCCGAATGGAGCAGAACCTCGCCGTGCCGATCATGGACTCCTTTCGCCACGTCCACGAATTCTTCAAAGGAAGAATCGAGCAAGTGCCCGAATTCGGTCAGGTCAGCAAAAAAAAGGCCCTGGGAATCTTGAGCTGGCTCGATGGCGTTCTCGCCGACCGCGAGTTCATCGCCGGAGACAACTACTCCATCGCCGACATCACCGCGCTCATCGGCATCGACTTCGGCAAGGTGTCGAAAATCGGCATCGGAGAGGACCAGGCCAACCTCAAGCGTTGGTACGACGCCGTCTCGAGTCGCCCGAGCGCATCGGCGTAGTCTCGGCGTAAGCAGGAATCGCTGTAGGGCGAGTCGGAGCGCAGGGCCCGCACCCAAGGGGGCTCGGGGGCCGTGCTGCTCCGCGCTCCGACCCTACGGTAGTTGATTGCGGTAGCGCCAGATGGTCTTGAGGAGCCCCGAGGCGGAGGTGACTTCGGCGCCGCGTTTCTGGCAGGCGACGCCGATCTCGAAGGCGAGTCGCCACTGGCGCCGGAGCTTGCTCCAGGCACGAAAGACACTGTTTCGGGGATCATAGATGTCAGTCGACTCGGCAGTGACGCCGTTGAGCTCGAGGATCGTGAGATTCTTTCCGCATTTCAGATCGTCCAAATCCGGAACGCGGAAGTCGAAGCGGCCAAAGTAAAAACCCTCGAAGCAGCGACTGAGGCGATCGACCGCCGCAACCAGTTCAGGTGTGCAGTGCGCCGAGCCGTCGAGGAAGAGGGTGCCGCGAGAGTGCGCGCCTATTGCTGTGAGCTCGAGCCTCTCTCCGGCTGCCGGCACATCGCTCAGCCGCCCCTCTAACTCGCGGCGGTACACGTCGGCGATGGCCACTGCCCGGGGGTCGCGCAAGATGAGATCTTCGAGGCAGGTCGAGCCATCGCCGACCACCACCGGTTGACGCTTCTCGGTGATCGAAAGCACCTCACCCTGCCGGCCTGGAAAGCGATAGTAGAAAACCCCGAACTCGAGGCCTCCAACGTATTCCTGCACCAGGGTCGGTAGGGAATGGTCCCGGAAGTACTCGACGGCCTCATCCTCTCCGCTCACGACCTCGACACCTTGGCCGCGCTGCCCGTGGTCGGGCTTGAGCACGACCGGAAAACCCACCCCGCTCTGGTCGATAAAGGCTCGAAAACAAGCAAGGCGCGTCTCCGCATCTCCGGGTGGAATCAGACGCCACAACGGTATCTCGCCGTCCGTGCCGCTAAAGGAGCTGAGGATCTCCGCCTTCGACTCACCGATGAATCCCGCGTCAGGCATCCCCGGGTTGGCGGCCGTGAAAACCGTCAAGCCTCGAAACCTCACTCCGAGAGCCAGGATGTGGAGCACCACCGGCGGATAGAAGAGCCAGGAGGGCCAGAACTCCCAACGCGTGGATCGACGCCAGAGTCCCACCAAGCCTCGTCGACCACGCCAGGTGAGGAGGCGGGGCACGATCCGCATCAGCAGCGTGAAAACAGCGACACCGACGACGAATAGAAGCAACAGGTTGTGGCGCAGGGTCTCGAGATGGTCGAGGGCGGCAGTACCGGCGACTCGTGACGACATCACGAGAAGCGGGGTCCAGATCGCTACCGCGATCGCCATGTAGAAGGAGAAGTGCAAGAACGAAGTCCGCAACAGGCCGGCGGCGAAGTAGGTGGCCAGGCGAGTGCCAGGCATGAATCGACTGATGGTGATCACAATCGCACCGCGCCGGCGAAACCACGCCGAGCTGCGGGCGACAGCCTCCTCTCGCAGCCACCATTTCAAAGGTGGCAAGGCGAGCGCCGGTCTGCCGAGCCAACGACCCACCCAGAACATAAGTACGTCACCGACGAAGATACCGACCGCGCACGCGATCACCGCGGACGAGAACGGCAAGCGCCCTTCCGCGACCAGAAGACCGGCGCCAATGCAGGTCAGATCTTCGCTGATCAGAGTCGCCGTAGCGAGCAGAGCCATCATCACCAGCAGAGCCGGGCCCGTCCAGCGAGGCGCATCTAGAGGGTCGAAGGGTGCCTCCGCCAGGCGTAGACGAGCCGCCTCCGCGCGGCTCCGATCCGGCGCCTCGCCGCGCTCGACTCGGCTCCAGAACTCACCCAGGCTCGGAGCGATATCCGGTTCCTGGGTAAAGACGAAAAAGTGATTGGCGTCGAGCATCAGGAGCTCGCTGTGAGGCACGATTCGGTGGTGCTCCAGCGCGGCCTCTCGAGGCACCAGAAAGTCTTCGCGACCGTGCACGATCAGAACCGGCATTTGGAGCCGAGACAAGATTTCGCGGAGTGGGCGCTGGTCGCTATCGTAGAAGTTGCGCGCGTAGGCGTGATCGAGGGGGAACTGGGAGAGGAGTCCCATATGTGGCACTGCCTCCTGCAACAACCACAGTGCTCCGACTTGGAGCCCGTGCAGGAGGTGGTTGAGTCGGTAGTTGCCCAGAAGCTCCATCTCCTGTACCCCAATCGAGGACAGCAGCGCCAGAGACATCACCCGCTGCGGCACCATTCTCGCCAGTTCCAGAGCTACCCCACCGCCCATGCTGAAGCCGACGAGGTGAAAGCGATCGACTCCGACCTCGTGCAGCCAGTCCCGTACATAGCCCGCGTGGGCAAGAATCGAATAGTCCGGCAGTTCGCCGCTCGAGGCACCGAAGCCGGGAAGATCGGGGGCGAGTAACCAACGGCCTCCGGCCAAGGCGGGCGCGAGGCGGCGAAAGTCCCGCAGGCCACCGGGGCTCCCATGCAGAAGCACAACAGGCTCGCCGTCGCGATGCCGAGCCCCCCACTCGCCCCAGCTCATCTGGACTCGAGCCGCCAACCTCTCCTCCCCGCGGATGGCAGCGAGGCCGATTGACTCAGGACCGGTTGGGGGCGACGATCGCCGACCCCGCTCGACGAAGTGCGAGAGGCCAAGGAGGGCCAGGTAGAGAGCCAAGACCGACCACAGTCGCAGACGACGTCTACCCAAGAACATGCCAGAGGGATCCTATCCTTCGGGAATGATGGGTATCATTCCCTGCGGATAGGGCACATGGCGCCGAGGACGGCGCATCCTGCGGAAATGATGGGTATCATTTCCTCCAGATGCGGAACATGGCGCCGAGGACGGCGCATTCCAGACCCTTCGGGAATGATGGGGATCACACTCCCCGGATAGGGAACATGCCGCCGAGGACCGCGCATTCCAGAGCCTCCGGGAATGATGGGGATCACATTCCCCCCGGACAGGGAACATGCCGCCGAGGACGGCGCATCCTGCGGAAATGATGGGTATCATTTCCTCCAGATGCGGAACATGGCGCCGAGGACGGCGCATCCTGCGGAAATGATGGGTATCATTTCCTCCAGATGCGGAACATGGCGCCGAGGACGGCGCATCCCGGAGCCTCCGGGAATCATGACCAAGAGGCTCCAGGGGAGGGAACGGTACATACCACTCCCTCCCCTGGACGTGGGTCGATTCCGACTAGAGGGAGGTCAGCCCTGCCGGTTGTAGACCCTTAGGATCTCGACGCCCGCCATCGGGCCAGTTGAGTTCTTCAACGTCACACTGAGGCTGTCGGCCTCGGGTGAAAGAGTCCAGGTCTCGGTGAGGCGCGACTTCCGGTCATCCATCTCGACCTTGGTCTGCACCACCAGCTTGCCATTCTTCCAGCGGCTCTTGACCGTCCGCAACGCACCGTTATCGAGAATGTCGTCGTCTTCTTTGCCGTCCACGAGGATCTCTCTGCTGATCCCGTCGGCAAAGTTGAATGTCACTGCGTTCCCGGACTGAACGATCTCGACCTGATCGGCGCTCAGGAGAGAACGCATCTCGCTCAACCCTGGAGGCCCACCAGGACCGCCGCCACGCCCGCCGCGGCCGCCACCGCCACCGCCTCCACCGCCGCGGCCACCACCACTGCCGAATCCGCCACCGCCACGACCACGGCCACCGCCGCCACCGCCGGATCCGCCGCCACCGCCACGGCCACGGCCACCTCCGCCGCCGCCACCGCCGCCGCCGCCGGATCTGGCTTCGCGCATCTTCGCTTGAACGTCGTCGCTCGCCTCGGGGTCGAGCACCCAGCTACCGTTGAGATCCAATGCCTTTTCTTCGCCGACCGCCGCAGCGGTCACCAGGAACAACGACAGGAGCAGTGCAGAGCACGCGGCCCAGACGAAGCTGGAGCTGGGGGCTCTGCAAGTCTTCACCGGGACCATGCTCACTTTTCCTCACCGCCACCGCCCGGACCGCGATGCCCTCTGCCTCCACCTCCACCGCGGGGTCCACCTCTCCGGCCACCCTCGCGGGATGCCATGAAAGCCTCGTACCTGGCTAGCTGCTCGTCATCGAGAAGGGTAGCAGTGTCTTGCTGAAGCTGCTCCTTTAGGCCCCGCCCCTCCTCGTCGAGCTGGTGAGAGGAGATCATCGCCTCGCCGACCGTGGTCGCATCCGGAGCTCCGCTGTCGAGCTCCTCCTTGATCAGGGCTCGGAAAGAGCTCATCTCTTTCATCAGCACTCGCGAAGCCTCGCGCTGATCCTGGTGCAACAGAGTCCACTCCTCCTGCTGTGTCTCGCTGAGCTCGAGGAGCTCGAAGAGAGCCTCTGGGCCGCGAGGCCGAGGGCCTCCATCACCGCCTCCTCGGCTGATGTGCGTTGGCTGCGCCCCTGCGCTCAGCGAAAGCACGAGTGTCAGGGCACAGGCGGCCGGAACGATAAGCATCCGGTTCTGGGTCATCTTTATCTCCTTTTGCGTCGTCTTTGTCAGTAGCTATCGGTCGCCTCCTAGATCTCTAGGGCGACCTTTCGACGAAATCGTAGCGGCCCACTCGCACAAAGTCTTCAAGGTGGGGAAAGGACCCTGTAAAGAATGTAAACTTCGCCAAGGCGAGTAGCCCCGGAGAGCTGGGGCGCTAGACTCCCTTGGTTGTGATCCCGACTCCTCGCATTCTGATCGCGGCGGCCGCGGCCACTGCCGCCCTCCTCATCACCCTTGCGGTTCTCCAGTACAACTGGATCGGGCAGGTAAGCCGCGCCGAGCGCGAAGGCATGCTAAAGAGCCTCCAGCTGGCCGCCGACGGAATCGTCGAAGACTTCGACTTCGAAATCGCGCGCGCCTTCTTCTCTTTCCAGACCCCGCCCTCCCGCGACCTCCAGCCGGCGGAGGTTCTCAGCGAGAGCTGGCGTGCCTGGGAGACAACCGCTCTGGAGCCGGACCTCGTTGACGGCATCTACTACCTCGAGCAAGCGGACCGTCGCTCAGAGCCGGAGATCTTTCGGCTGGAGCCGCAGACCGCGGTGCTGGTGCCTCACCCCTGGGACCAGAGGTTGGAGCCGCTGAAGAGGGCCTCAGGCATGCAGGCCTCGGATCCCTCGAGGCGGCCGCCCGGCCGCGCCCGGGGACCGGGTGCCCGATCAAACATCGTGGCGGAGATGCCCGCCCTCCTATTCCCGGTACCGCCTACTCCACCCCCGGAGCGGTCGGATCGCGAGGCAGCGCGGCGTGGCTCAGGCACTCGAGCGTGGATCGCGATCAGCTTAGACCGAGGAGTCATCACCGATCGATTGCTCCCCGAGCTGATCGAAGCTCGGCTCGGGCCCGAGCCGAGAGAAGTCGAGGTGGCAATCCTAGACACCGACGGAAGATCTGCGGTCTTCCGGTCGAGCAGCGCAATCTACCCGGTAGCTCAGGGGGACGTCCACCGGCCCCTGTTTACACTGCGGTTCTTTCCGGAGCTTCGCGCACAGGGGTTCCAGAGGCTGTTCGACGACCCCGAAGAACGGCGACGCCTCGAGACCATGCTTGGTGCCGAAGAACGGCGACGACGGCGAGCACCCTTTCCCCGCCTCGAGCAAGACGCAGCCTGGACCCTCGTACTGACGCGAGCCGAGGGGTCCCTCGAAGCCGCCGTCGCGCGCGTTCGGCGACGCAACCTCGCGGTCAGTCTCGCCGTACTAGTCCTTGAACAAGCGCTTCCTATGTGGTTGCGATAGCCAGAAAAGGAGAAAAGCCCCGTTCTTTCAGGTAGTTTCAGGTTGACAGACCCAAAAAACACCGGACGAAAGAGAGGCTTTTCAGGTGAAACAGATTACGGTTGTGCAGAGAGAAGGTCAAGCGGCGATCAAGGCTCGTTTGGATCCGACCTGGTATCCGGAGACGGATGTCCCGATGCTGTCGGAGGAATCGGTGTATTACCAGATATCGACGAGGAGCAAGGCGATTGTGTGTGGTGGTCTGGGTCTGGTGCGCCAGCTGGTGAAGCACCTGGGTATCGCCAAGACGTTGGATCGGCGTGTGGAGGTGTTGAAGCGTCACTTTCCGTACCACGAGTCGGATCACATTTTGAACATGATCTACAACTTGGTTACGGGTGGTTGCACGCTTGAGGACCTGGAGCGACGTCGCCGCGACCTGGCGTATTTGGACGCAGTGGGTGCGCGCAGGATTCCGGGTCCAACGACCGCCGGGGACTTTCTTCGCCGATTCGACGAAAAGCAGATTGTAGGTTTGTTGGAAGCGAACCTGGAGATCGGCAAAAGGGCTTGGAAGTGGAAGCGGGGCAAGGGCGAAGCGACGATCGATGTTGACGGGACGATCGCGGAGGTGGGCGGAGATTGCCGAGAAGGTGCCGACCTGGCGTACAACGGGAAATGGGGTTACGGTCCGTTGCTGGTCACGCTGGCGAACTCCTCGGAGGTGTTGTGGGTGGAGAATCGCTCCGCCTCTCGTCCTTCTCACGAGGGCTCGGCGGCGGCGCTGGAGCGCTGTGCGCAGGCCGCTCTGGCGCGCGGTTTCAACTCGGTTCTGTTTCGCGGAGACACCGACTTCACGTCGAGCGCCTCCCTGGATGGCTGGGACCAGAAGGGGTATCGGTTCGTGTTCGGGATGATGGCCCACGCGAAGGCCAAAAACCTGGCAAACAGCTTGGAAGAGGGGGATTTCAAGCCTTTGAAGCGGCCGGATCGGGTGCCTGCCGGCCTTCGCGCCCGACCGCAGAACCAGCGCCAGCTGGTGATCTCAGCCAAGGGGTATCTGAACCTCGAGCTCGAAGAAGAGGACGTCGCCGAGATCGAATATCGGCCGAGGAAGTGCCGCCAGAACTATCGCCTGGTGATCCTGCGAAAAACGATCAAGGTCACCCAGGGACAGCACCTTCTGGAGCCGCAGATCCGCTACTTCTTCTATCTTACGAACCTACCGAAGACGAGTCACAATGCAGCTGCGATCATTGCCGAAAGCAACCAGCGCTGCGACCAGGAGAACCTGATCGCGCAGCTTAAGAGCCAGATCCAAGCCATGAGGATGCCGACCAAGAGCTTCCTTGGCAACTGGGCCTACTTGGTGATCGGCTGTCTGGCCTGGAACCTGAAAGCCTGGCTGGCTCTCTCGGTTCCCAAGAAGCTTCGCCCCTATATCGCCCGCTGCGACTTCCGCACCTTCTACCACGACATCATCCTCGTGCCCGCACAAATCCTCAGGTCCGGACGAAGAATGATCTTTCGCCTCCTCGGCTTCAGAGACACCGTCCCTTGGCTGCTCGAAGCGCACCACGCCGTCTCATGAAGCTTAGCCCCGACCCACAGCGAAAACCTCCAAGGCCGCCTCGGTCGACCTGTGTCTCCGAAAGCCTCGATTCCGACCCTCTCCCCACACAAGACCCTGCCGACCGCACCGACTCAGCGTTTCTGCGCCAATTCTTCCCACCCGAGACGACCTTATGGCCCCTTACATGCGACGAACCGATGCTACAAGCGCGAAGCGCTTGTTTAAGGACTAGTACTGCTTGGAGCGACCGTGCTAGCCCTCTTCTTCTCCGCCCGTCAGGCCCAAGCTCTAGCTCAACGTCAGCTGGAGTTCGTTACCGGCATCACCCATGAGCTGCACACGCCACTCGCCGCGATCGCATCTGCGGCCGAGAACCTCAGCGACGGCGTAGTCCGCGATCAGGATCAGATCCGCCGCTACGGCCGGATGCTCAAGGGGGAGAGCGGGAGGCTGAGAAACATGGTCGGGCAAGTGTTGGATCTAGCAAGCACCGCCCGCGCCCCGGAAAGCATGCAGCCACGAGCCCTGAATGTCGTGACGGTCCTAGAATCGGTCCTCGAAGAGCACGACTGGACCCTGAGCGAAGGCGCCTTCACGATTGAGAAGAACTTCGAGGAAGGCCTTCCTGCGGCTCTCGTCGACCCCGATGCGTTTCATCGTGCCCTGCACAACGTAGTCGGCAACGCCATAAAGTACGGCGGCAGGCGGGAGAAGTGGGTTGGCCTGAAAGTCGACCGCGAAGCGGCCGGTCGAGAGGGCCGGCTCTGCATACGGGTGCAGGATCGAGGGCCGGGGATCCCCCGCACCGAGCAGCGGCGAATCTTCGACCCCTTCTACCGCGGTACCGCCGTTGCAGCGGGCCACATCCACGGCACCGGCCTCGGCCTGGCGGTCGCCCGCCGCCTCCTGGAGGCCAATGGGGGCAGCCTCGAGCTCGAGCTGAGCGAGCGCGGCAGGGGCTCGACTTTCGTTGTTCGAGTACCTCAGGCACCCGACACGGTCCCGCAAGAGGAGAAGATCGAAGATGAAGCATCCTCCGTCTGACCCCAAGGAGCCGCTAGCACAGAGTCCGCGCCGCATCTTGGTGGTCGAGGACGAGGTCAGTCTGATTCTGACCCTCGGCGACAGGCTGCGGAGCGAGGGCTACGAAGTCGAGGCCGTCGAGGACGGAATCGAAGGCTGGGAACGGGCCCGTACCGGTGACTTCGATCTCATCCTGCTCGACGTCGCCTTGCCTGGGCGCAGCGGGCTCGACGTCTGCCGCGATCTGCGCCAGGAAGGCGTGGGAACTCCCATCTTGATGCTGACTGCACGGACACAGCTTACCGACAAGGTAGTCGGCCTCAAGATAGGAGCCGACGACTACCTCACCAAGCCTTTCGACATGATCGAGCTGCTGGCGCGAGTCGAAGCCCTACTGAGACGCACGGGCCGGCCCCTGGGCGGACCCACGAGCTACGCCTTCGGCGACATCCGAATCGATACGCGCAGCGCCGAAGTCAAGAGAGGCGGAGAGACGGTGGAGATCTCGAGCCTGGAATTCAAGCTCCTCGCCTACATGGTCGAGAAACGTGGCGCCGTTCTCTCACGAGACGAGCTACTCGACAAGGTATGGGGCTACGACGCGACGCCGACGACACGAACCGTGGACGTGCACGTCGCCTCTCTGCGCCAGAAAATCGAGCCTACTCCCTCGCACCCGCGCTACATCCTCACCGTCCACGGCATGGGATACCGCTTCGCCGGCTAGCCGGCCGTCCAGGGCACCCCTCCTCAGAAGCCGGGGTCGTCGGCCCTGTTTTCTGGACTGACTACCGGCACGAACTCGGCGGCGACGAGGGCGCGAAGCTTGCGCCCGAGATCTTTGCGGTCGTCGCTCACCGCAGTCTGATCCGAGAAACGTACTGTCGCCTCGAAACGGGATATGCCGATGAGCTGCCAACCGTGGGGGAAGAACGGGGCATCACCCCACCAGCAGACTCCGAGATGGGCGGGAATCTCGCCCGCCGGGGTGCGGTAGCCAATCGCGGCGGCGTGAACCGGCTGCGTCTTGCTCACCGGAAAGGCCAGCAAGCTACTACGGAAGGGAGCGACCACATCCCCTTGTGTACTCGTGCCTTCGCCAAAGAGAACGATACCGAAACCACGGTCTAGCACGTCCGCGACCAGCGAGTTGACGCGCACGATATCACGGCGCAGCGCGCGGTCGATGAAGATTGTGCCGGCGGCACGGCACAACCAACCAAAAAAGGGCCAGCTCCGAATCTCGAGCTTGCCGATGAAGTAGGCCTCCACGCAGGAGCCCAGAACCAAAACATCGACGTAGCTGAGGTGGTTGGACACCAAGAAAAAGGGAGCAACCGGAGGCGTGCCCTCGACTGTCAGTCGCCCTCCCAGAACGCGCAGAGAGGCCCGGGCCCAGTGGCGAAATAGAAAGTTTCGCGCTCGCCTTCGCAGATCCGCGAACGGCTGCAACAAGACCTGAGCTATCACCATCAAGCTGAAGCTGATGACGTTTACAAACAACAGTAGGAGAAGCCGAAGGGGCTTTCGAAGCGAGCGCACGTCGTTGTGAGAGATCAGTTGAAAAACAGTCGATAGGTTCGCGGGTCGAGAGACTCTGAATCTAGCATCACGAAGTAGTCGATGGTCTTGAACTCTCGGTCGATTGCCGGAGGAGCGCAGACCAACCCGCCGTAACGAAGATAGGTGGCGAAGAGTTGAGGAAGCTCGACCGAGGGCTGCGACTCGACGTCGACGGCCGCACACTCGCACGCAACGGCCGACCGAGGCTGCAGCGACAAATTCGGATGCAGCTTACCTTGCTCTCCAAGCTGACGGTAGAGCCGAAGACCCTTGCAAGGATCTTGGGAAGTGAGCGAGCAGCAGCCGAATAAGTAGCGCTTATCGAAAGCTTGAAGATACCTCGCCAGGCCCCTCCACAACAGAAACAGGACCTGTCGATTGCGGTGTTCCAACGCAATGCAAGCTCGGCCCACTTCGACCGCCTTGCAGAGCATCTCATCAGGGAGATCCTCGAGACCGAACTCACCCGCGGAATAGAAGGCGCCTACCTCCCCCGCCATCTCCAAGGTCTGCATACGGTAGGTGCCGATCACTGTCGACGTCGTCCGATCTTCCACCAGCAGGTGGTGGCAAACGTTGTCGAAACCGTCTTCATCACGCTCGGTCGCAAAAGAGGTATCCAGTCCCTCGCCCAGCTCCAAGTTGAAGACTCTGAAGCGAAGATGCTGGATCTCATCCAGCTCGTCTCTGCTGCGTACGAAGCGCAACCGATAGCGCCCCTGCTCGAGTTCCACGCTCGGGGCTGGGAGCAAGGCGGAAACAGTCTGTCCTACGGCTTCGGTCACGACTATGCCTTCAGCGAGTCAATTCGGTTGCAAAGCGATGTGCTCAAGCTCCGCCTGGAAGATGCGTAGGTCCCCCTGGCGATGGATACGCCCGCGAAGACGTACCGGTTTCGCGACCCAATCTAGGATCTCTCGGCCCGGAGCCGCTCCTCGAGCATCTTGGAGGAGAAAAATGACGCTCTCACCATCGCTATTCTCGGCGATAAAGAGAGGCGGTATGCCGCCGCTGATGCAACGCACTGAACAAGAGCGATGGGGCTTGCCTCGGCCCGGCTTCATGACCCCGCTGTAGCATTTGCTGTCGAGGATTTCGCCCACTAGCTGATACACCCCAAGATCCTCTTCCAACGCGGCATCGACCCTCCCGGCACCCAGATCCATCAGTGAGCCGGGCTCGATCTCCAGAGTCGCAACCGCGTCACTATAAGCGAGGGCTCCGGCAAGTGACACCCTTCTGCCGTCGAGCCCGCCAACGACAGCCCCAGCGCCGTGCTTTCCAAAAGTACCGAGAAGAAACGAAGAATGAGCCGACGCCCCTTCGGCCGCAGCCCCGGGGCGATCCACGAGGAGGCGAGGGTAGGGCGCCTCGAGCAGCGTTCCCGTCCACTCGCGATACTCTCCGTATTCGAAAACAGCGGGAGCGAAAGCACTCTCTCGCGAGATCAAGAGCGAGGCAAGCGCGACGCCGCCGACCACCAGACCGAGGGCACAGCGGCGCATCAACCGACCGATGCCTGGAGGCACGTCGAGATAGCCGACGAAGAACTCAGGCTCGGGCTTCATGGCCCCCCTCCGCTCATACGATCGCAGGCTCCACGTGAGTGCCGGCTGGATTGGGCTGAGGGTGGATCCAAACGCTGCCCTCCTTCACCTTGACCCGAAAGGTCGGAATCTTCTCAGTGAAGGGCGGCGGTGAGGCGCCTGTCTCGGGAATGTACTGGTAGCCGTGCCACGGACAGGTCACGCAACCGTCAACGATCTTGCCCTCGCCGAGGGGACCATTCTGATGCTGGCAGACATTGGAGATTGCAGACAGCTTGCCGTCATAGCGAAAGAGCGCCACTCTCTCTCCGGCCAGGCAAAAGATGCGGGCTCTATCTTCCGGGACTTCCAGCGGGGTGCAGACCGCTACATACCCCTCCTCGTCGGCGGATGAGATCCCGACCGCACGGTCGCGCCGTCGTTCGCCCAGAGCTGCCACGAGATGGAGACCGAACACCCAGACCACTCCCAAACCCAGCACCCCCGCCAACACCGGATCGACCTCCATCTGAAGGACGCCGAGGGCTACATGTACTACGAGCAAGCTGTATGCGACATAGACCCCCATATGCAGGGCCTTCCACATCGGCGCGGTCAGGTTGGCGAGCCAGAAGTCGTGACTGGTGGCGGCCATCAGGAAGAGAATCGTGAGAGCCGCAAGCCCGAGCACCTGAAACGGGAATTGGGCCAGCGAGCCCCAGTCGCCATTGCTGGTGAGAACGCTGAGAAGGGGGTTGATGTCGCCAACAGCGTGGAACTGGACCATCGAGAAGAGGCCGTGGGCCAAGCCGACGAGAAACATGGTGACGCCGAGATGTCGGCGGTTGTAGAGCAGCGGGAGAAAACGCGGATCGAGCCGGCTCAGTGGGCCAATCGACAAGATGATGTGGAGGAGCAGGAAGGAGCAGGTGCCCAGAGCGCGGATGAGGGTCGTCTCGAGCGTCCCGTTAGGTCGCAGCAGAATGCTGAAAACCACAAAGGCGACGAGGTACACAAGCACTCCCCCGAGCAGCACTTGGTCATAGCGCTTCTTCCATGGGGTCCAGCCAACGCCCCTGTAGCTGACGCTCATCCAGCGCCTCCGTCGTCGGACAGCAGCTGGGCACGCCCGAGAACGAGACCATGGCCAAGGCTGAAAAGAAGAAGCTCGTCTCCAGGAGCGCAACCTCCAGGGAGCGCGAATCGGCGGCGCTCCCCCGGCCGGATGGCGCCGAGGGCCCAGGCGCCAGTCGGCAAAGACTCTCCCGTCGACGAGCGAGCACAATAGAGAAGCATCTCCGGCGAAACCAGGTCAGGAGAGACTTCGACCGTGACCACAGCCGCCGGCGTCTCCTCCCACCAGCCCACAACTCCCGATATTGACCAAGCCAGAGGACGGGCGGAGACCTGAGCAGGTGGCGTGAGAAGGCCATCGAGGTCGGCCGCCGGTATCGGTGTCCTGGCCCCCAGAGCGAACCCATAGAGAACGGCGACTCCGCAGCCAAGCGTGGCCACCAAGACGCCATGAAGTCTGCGCAGGGGCCGGATCACCGCCGCACCCGGCCGCGATGGGGGGTCCACTCGGCAGGAGGCCCCTGTCGCCGAATCCAGCGAGCCAGCATCAAGGGCCACAAAGCCACGACTCCTGGCACGATGAGGAGCCGAAAGCCCCAGGTGCCTTCGACTGCGCTGGGGTCGATGCGCTTCACCCCACGGGCCACGAAAGGCACAGCGAAGAGAAGGCCGAGCGCCGAATAAATGCCGACGACCAGCACCAACAGCTCGGGCAAGGTCTTCACAGAGATCCCAAGCTAGCACAGGCTCGTTGCTCTAGCCGGGAGGCCGTGCTAGCTTTCGTGTCTGCACAACCGGGACAATCGAAACACAACCGCGCGCGAGAACGCCGTCGACTCCCGGGGCTGCTAAGGGGGTAGGAACAATGCGGAAACAGAACGTAGCTGTCTGGAGTGAGCTCCCGGATCGCGAGCCGGCACACGCCCTGGTGGAGAACGTCGACCTCGTGGTGGTCCGTTTCGACGACCAGGTCTCGGTGCTCTATGGGCGTTGCCTGCATCGCGGCGCTCTTCTCGCCGACGGCAGCATCGTCGGAGACGACCTCGTCTGCGGCGTCCACGGTTGGGACTTTCGATACGACACCGGGGTGAGCGCCTACAACCACCGAGAGGTGCTGAACAAGTTCAATGCCTGGGTCGAAGATGGAGCGGTGTGGGTGGATGCGGACGAGATCGCGGACTGGCAGCGCGAGAACCCGCAGGCCTACGAGCGCGACAGCTACCAGGGTAACTACGCCGACCTCCATGGAACTCCGCAGGAGCCACACACCGGAGTGATCCGCGATCTGGCCAACGATGGTCTCTCCAAGGTCGGTCACCATGGGCCGGTTGCCGCGATGGGAGTGCCGCGCCAGGAGCTACCGTCATGGGATCAGATTCAATTCGTTACCGGTCAGCTCGCCACCCTGCCCCAGCTCGACGACACCGAAGTCGGATCCGAGCTCGTGATCGGACCCGACGCCAAGAAGCCGCTGCGTCTGGAGCTCCCTATCTTCGTCTCGGATATGAGTTTTGGCGCCCTTTCGTTCGAAGCCAAGGTGGCGCTCTCCAAGGGCTCAGAGCTGGCCGGCACCGGCATCTGCTCGGGAGAAGGCGGCATGCTGCCGGAAGAGCAGGAGGCCTGTAGTCGATACTTCTACGAGCTCGCATCCGCGCGCTTCGGCTACTCCATGGAGAAAGTGAAACGGGTCCAAGCCTTCCACTTCAAGGGTGGTCAGGGAGCCAAGACCGGCACCGGGGGCCATCTCCCGGGCGCGAAGGTCATAGGCAGGATCGCCGAAGTCCGCGGGCTCGAAGAGGGGCAATCGGCGGTCTCTCCTCCGCGCTTCCCCGACTGGGACCACGAAGACGACTTCCGCGCCTTCGCCGAAGAGGTGCGAGAGGCGACCGGCGGCATCCCGATCGGATTCAAACTGTCGGCGCAGCACATCGAAGACGACATCGACGCAGCGCTCCGCATCGGCGTCGACTACATCATTCTCGACGGTCGTGGAGGCGGCACTGGCGCTGCCCCACTGCTCTTTCGCGACAACATCTCGGTGCCCACGCTCGCCGCCCTCGCTCGCGCCCGCCGCCACCTCGACTGCCTGGGGCGGCGCGAGATCACTCTTATCGTTACCGGCGGCCTGCGAACACCCGCAGACTTCGCCAAAGCCATGGCTCTCGGAGCCGATGGAGTTGCAGTCTCCAACGCGGCTCTCCAGGCCATCGGTTGCCTCGGTATGCGTGCTTGTCACACCAATAACTGCCCGGTAGGCATCGCTACCCAGCAACCCCATTTGCGGGCCCGCCTGCCGGTCGACGAAGCGGCTGAGCGACTGGCGCGTTTCTTTGGAGCTACAGTGGATCTGATGAAGGTTCTGGCTCGCGCCTGCGGCCACACGCATCTCAACCAGCTGCGCAGCCACGACCTGGTGACCTGGGACCGTGACGTGGCCTATCTCACCGGGGTGACCTACGCGGGAGCAACGCCACTATGAGCAGCGGAGCACGATCATGAGCAACACGACCGACGTCGTATGGCACCGCGTTCTCGCTCCCGACGAGCTTCCGGAGGGGCGCGTTCGCGCCGTCGACGCCGCCGGCACCAGTCTGGCGATCACTCACTACGAAGGTACCTACTCGGCCCTCGCCAATGCCTGCCCGCACCAGGGCGGGCCCCTCGGCGAAGGCACTATCGAGAACGGCTGGCTGCGCTGCCCGTGGCACGGATGGGACTTTCATCCCTGCACCGGGAAGCCCCCGGGCGGCTACGACGACGGAGTCGCGACCTGTCCGGTCGAGGCTCGGGACGACGGAATCTATGTCGGCCTCGATCCACAAGCGGCCGCTCACCAGCCGACCGTTTCCGATGTCATGGTGGAGACCATGGTCAACTGGGGAGTGACCCACGTCTTCGGAATGGTTGGCCACTCCAACCTCGGCCTCGCCGACGCGATCCGGCGCCAAGAGGAAGCAGGCAAGCTAAAGTTCATCGGCATTCGTCACGAGGGGGCGGCCTCCTTCGCCGCCTCGGCCTACGCCAAGCTGACGGGGCGCCCGGCCGCCTGCTTTTCGATCGCCGGCCCCGGCGCGACCAATCTGCTCACCGGGCTGTGGGACGCCAAGGTGGATCGTGCTCCGATCCTCGCTCTCACCGGACAGGTCGACACTCAGGTGCTCGGGCCCGGCGCCTTCCAGGAAGTCGATCTCTCGGCCGCCTTCTCGAGCGTCGCCGCATGGAGTCAGACCGTGCTCTCTACCAGTAAGCACGCCGAGCTCATGACCCTGGCCTTGAAGCACGCCACATTGCGCCGCGACGTCTCCCATCTGATCTTTCCCGACGAGGTCCAAACGCTCCCGTTAGAGGGGGCGTCCGCCTCCGGTCCGACCGGGCGAGTACCCAACCTCGAAGTCGCCCCGCCCGAGGAGTCTCTCGGGCAGGCGGTCGAGCTCTTGGAGAAGGCGCAGCGACCGCTGATCATCGTCGGCCACGGTGCTCGCTTCGAAATGGACGGCATCCTCGCTCTCGCCGAGCGCCTCCAATGCCCCGTCGTCACCACCTTCAAGGGCAAGGGAATGGTCTCAGACCATCATCCTCTGGGCTGCGGCGTCCTCGGCCGCTCCGGCACGCCAATCGCGAGCTGGTTCATGAACGAAGCGGACCTTCTATTGGTGCTTGGCGCCTCGTTCTCGAACCACACCGGCATCACCGACAAGAAACCGACCATCCAGGTGGACTATGACCCGTTGGCGCTGGGTAAGTTCCATGCCGTGGATGTCCCGGTGCTTGGCGAGATAGGCGTCACCTGTCGCCAGCTCTCCGATCGTCTGCCGGAAGGCCTCGCCGCGCTCGATCTACGCGACGAGATCGCCGAGCGCTGGGCTTTGTGGCGTGCCGAGAAGACGAAGCGGGAGGGTGAAGATCGGGGGCTGGGAGTCTCGTCGGCGAGTCTCTTCGCGGCGCTCAATCGTCAGCTGCCCGAAGACGCGGTCATCGCCGTCGATGTCGGCAACAACACCTACTCCTTCGGGCGTTACTTCGAGTGTGCTCGTCAATCGGTGTTGATGTCGGGCTATCTCGGCTCCATCGGCTTCGGATTCCCGGCCGCCATGGGCGCCTGGGCCGCAGCGCCCGATCGCCCGATCGTCAGCATCTCGGGTGACGGCGGCTTTGGCCAGTACATGGCCGAGCTCAACACCGCGGTCAAATACGAGATGAATCTGACCCACATCCTCTTGAACAACTCCCAGTTGGGAAAAATCTCGAAAGAGCAGCGCTCAGGCGCGTTCGAAGTCTGGCAGACCTCCCTGAGCAACCCCGACTTCTCTCGCTACGCCGAGAACTGCGGCGCCCTCGGCATCCGAGTCACCGACAAGGCCGAGCTCGACAGCGCTCTCGAGCGGGCTCTGGCCCACGAAGGCCCCGCCCTGGTCGAGATCATCACCGACGCCGAGCTCGTCTAGGCTCCAGAAATGATGGCTATCATTTCCTCCGCCTAGTTGTCTTTTGGCGCCGAGGACGGCGCACTTGGGCGTTGCTTCCTATTCGCTCACGGAAACGGCTCAGGACGAATACTCGGACACGGCTCCTAGCCTGGATTACTCATGAAGCTCCTACTACGGTGCCGCAGCTCGGCGGATTCGGCCGCCGCTCAGAAGTGGAAGACGACAGCGGCCTCTGGGCCGCTGACGGCCACGTCATAAACGAAACGATCGGGCCGGCGACGGTCCAGGCACCGCGAAGGGGGCTGTGACGCGTACCCCTACGACCGGATCGACCCATTCCTTCTCGTCTTCGAAGCCGGCGCCTGCCGGGCCCGTGGTGGTGACGCGGGCATCGATCGAAAGTAACGCGCGCCGAAGAGCACCTCGACGGCGTCCGACACCCGGATTGCTAGACTCCGCAAGATTCTCCGACCTCAGAACAGTCCGAGCGACGCAACTCTGGAGACCCGATGAAAGATCTCATGGCCATGACCCTCACCGCCGTGGTGCTTCTCGCCTCGAGCGCACACGCGCAGGAGAAGCCAAACATCGTCCTCGTTTTCATGGACAACTTCGGTTGGGGGGAGCCCGGCTTCAACGGCGGCGGGATCATTCGCGGCGCGGCGACGCCACGGCTCGACCAGCTGGCCAGCGAGGGCCTGCGCTTGACCAACTTCAACGTCGAAGCCCAATGTACGCCGTCTCGCTCGGCAATCTTGACCGGCCGTTACGCGATCCGCAGCGGTAATGGAACCGCCCCCCTTGGCGACGGTGTGTACGGTCTGGTGCAGTGGGAGGTCACGATGGCAGAGATGCTCTCGGACGCCGGCTACAACACCGCTATGTTCGGGAAGTGGCACCTGGGACGCACCGAGGGCAGGTTCCCGACCGACCAGGGTTTCGATGAATGGTACGGAATCCAGAACTCCACCGACGAGTCGGCCTACCCCGCGCTCGAGGGATTCTCGGACAGCGGAGTGGCAGAGACCTTCGTCCTGGAAGCACGGAGGGGTGAAACGCCGCGGAGGGTGCGCCCGTGGAACTTGGAGTATCGCCCGCTCATCGATGGCGACCTGACCGACAAGGCGATCGACTTCATGCAGCGTCAGTCGAAGAGCGAGAAGCCTTTCTTCCTCTACCTTCCCTACACTGCGACCCACTACCCGACGCGCCCGCACCCGGACTTCGTAGGCACCACAGGCAATGGGACCTGGGCGGATCTCCTGCACCAGATCGACACCTACAATGGGAGGTTACTGGATGAGATCGAGGACCTGGGTATCCGCGACAACACCCTCTTTATCTTCACGGCCGACAACGGGCCGGAGGCGCCGCCACCCGGAACTAACACACTGACAGTCGATACTCCCACCCCGGGATCGGCCGGACCTTGGCGCGGCACCCTGTTCACCGGTTTCGAAGCCAGCCTGAGGGTTCCCTTCGCCATCCGCTGGCCTGGAAAGATCCCGCCTGGAGCCAGCAATGAAATCGTTCACGAGATGGATCTCTTCCCCACACTCGCGCGAATTGTGGGTGGAAAGGTGCCGGAGGACCGCATCATCGACGGGGTAGACCAGACCGATTTCTTCCTCGGCAAACAGCAGAAGTCCAACCGTGAGGGCGTTATTGTCTACATGGGCGACGAGATTTTTGGGGTCAAGTGGCGCAACTGGAAAGTGAACTTCAAAGAGCTCGACACGGTCTTCGGTGAGACCAAGGAGTACGGAATGCCGCGGGTCTACAACCTTCTCTCCGACCCGCGCGAAAGCGTGAACGTTCTCTTTCCTAATACCTGGGTGCCCAAGGCGGCTCTGGGGCAACTGGGAGAGCATGTGGCCTCGTTGAAGGAGTACCCACCCATCCCCACCGGCGCGCCGGACCCCTACGAGCCACCCAAGTGATCACCCCAGGGGGTTTCGAAGTTCGAAGTGGTTCCGGATGCGCCGTCCTCGGCGCCATGTAATCAGAAGCGGAGGAAATGATAACCATCATTTCCGTAGATTCCGGATGCGCCATCCGCGGCGCCATGTAATCAGAACCGGAGGAAATGATAACCATCATTTCCGTAGGTTCCGGATGCGCCATCCGCGGCGCCATGTAATCAGAACCGGAGGAAATGATAACCATCATTTCCGTAGGTTCCGGATGCGCCGTCCTCGGCGCCATGTTATCTAGCCGCAGGAAATGATAGCGATCATTTCCGTAGGCTAGGGGTGTACCAGATGGGAGACGTGTAAGCGCGCTCCTGGTGGCTCATCGGCACCTCCTCCGGCATCTTGATACCGAAGAAGTTCGAGTCGTAGGCCTGCCAGGTGGGCGTCGGGATCTCCAGCACCCGAGCGTAGTAGACGGCGCGATGATCCGGATTGAAGTCCGGATCGGTCCAAGTCCCCCGCAGTTCGGCATCGCCGATATTGTTCAGGTAGCTGGCGTCGGCTTCGTCGACCGTGTTTCCGACCGGCTCCCGAGCGCGGCCGTCCGCGCCGATGGCGCGACCGTCGGCGACCGCGACGTCGTAGACCCGCTCATGCCGCTCGCCGGAGCCGTCGACCCAGCCTTTGATGATCTGGACACGGTCAAGGTTGCCGGACCACGGGTCCTTGAGCGCCCCCACCATGAAGACAGGAGCCTTCTTGCCGGCAGGTGCTTCGCGCAGGTCGCCCCCCATGGGAACACCATCTCGGTAGCCGATCGCGACCGCATCGGGCCGGAACACGTCATCTTCGTCGTAGTCCCAACCGCCGAAGAAACGCACCGTGATGCGGGTACCGGTGGTCGCGTAGGTTTCCTTCTTCTGCATCGCTTCGAAGAGCGCCTCGCGGGTGTTCTCGCGAGCCCAGACCGCAGCGAGGCCGGAGGCGAGGGTCTCGTACGAATAGGTCGTCAACGCCTCGTCGCCAGCAAGAGACGCGATCACCACGTGCTCCCAGCGATCGGCAGACGGTTCCATCGTCGGCGTCTTGCTCCAGCTGTTCTCATCCCGGGTGGTGGCCAGCGAGGTGTGCGCGTCGGTCGACCCGACCATGCCGAACTTGTAAGGGTTGACGCCAAGCTTCTCCTCCTGTTGGAGACCAATCTGCAGCGCGGTGCGCGCGTATTCATACTGAAGCATCCAGTCCTCTTTGGGCTTGGCGCCCGCAATGTCGCCCTTGTCCCAGGTGCCGTAATCGGCGAACTCGTCGTTAGGTGACAGGAAGGGATGCGCCTCGCCGTCGCCCTTCATCTGGGTGACCTCGTATAGCGGCTCCCAACGCATTCGCGTCTCGGCGTACGCCAGGTCGATGGGTTGCCCGTCCAGCCCTTCGAGCGGAAACATCTGACCATTGGAGACGTTGCCGTTGTGGGCGATGGCGAGAACGCTGCCGCCGGTCTTCTCCTCGTAGGCCGCAAGGTATTCCCACAGATCCTCCGGATCCGCCGAGTCAGCAGCGCTGAAGGGTAGGACCTGGCCCACCTTGTCGCCGCCGTCCTTGAAGATGACGACCCGATGCAGATTGCCCGGCTTTTCCGGTTTCGCGATCGATGTCCACTCGAATCCGATCAAGGCGGTGAATCGTCCGGGCTCGTTGTACTGCTCGGCGAAGGCGATCTCCCGATCCCAAACCGTGCGTGTCACCCTCGGATTGTTGATCGGGTCTACCCCCTTGAAAACGGCATCTGCGATCCACTTCTGGAATGCGCCGCGGCCGTCGCCGGCCTTCACCATGTCGTGGACCATGCGGCCCCAATCGTTCTTGAGAAGCTCGGAGTTCGACTCTGCGATCATCGGAGCGAGTCCGAGGTTCTCCGCGTGGTCTGCCACCACGAGAAAGTCCAGGGGGCGGATCAGACGGGCTCGCATTCCGGCGGCAGATAGGACTTCCTCGCCCCTGGCAAAGCGAAATGCCTCTTCAGGCCCCAGCGTGTTTCCCATCATGCCGGCATCGGTGGAATAGGACGTGTGAAGGTGGGTGTCGCCCCAGTAGACGCCCTCGGCCAAGTTGGCATCGCTGGCCGTCCTTTCGACATAGGGCGAATAAATCTTCGGTCGCTCGAGTATCTCGTCAGGATTGACGTCCTGCGCAAGCGCGTAGACCGTGGTGCCGAGGACTGCAACCCCGAAGATGGCTAAGACGCGTGTAATTCTTCTCATCGCTATTCCTTGACCCCCTGATTGATCCGGCCCGGTGAAACCGCCTTCGTAGAGCCTGGCGAGACTAGCATTACGAGAGGGTACACAGAAGGCAGACCTCTTATCCATCATCGCTATAAGATGTACGCGAACGGCTGCCTCGAAGTACAAATCGGGACTGTTCTCGCTTGATCAAGCGAGCGCAGCTCTTAAGAAAAAGGAGGGCAACGTGCCCAAGCAAACAAGTGTGATTCTGAGCGCAGCGCTCTTGCTACTCGTGCCGGTTTCGAATTCGGCCGCGCAGGACGCCGGCACGCCCGACACGGAGGCGCTGGAAGCGGCGCATTCCAAGCGTCCCTATTCGCCCTACGCGGGCGGAGCGATCCCCAACCAGGTCTACTGGGGTGATACCCACCTCCACACCTCCTACTCGATGGACGCGGGGGCCTTCGGGGCCCGAATGGGACCCGAGGACGCCTATCGATTCGCCCGCGGCGAAGAGGTGGATTCGGCTACAGCAGGTCGGGCCCGACTCGCACGCCCGCTCGACTTTCTCGTCGTCGCCGACCATTCGGACAACATGGGCTGGTTCCCCGATCTTTTCTCGGGTTCTCCTCGGCTCCTCGCCGATCCCACCGGCCGAGAGTGGTACAACAAAGTGCGAGAAGGAAAAGGCATGGAGGTCGCCCTCGCGGTGATCGATTCCTTCTCCCGTGGCGAGTTTCCCGAAGCGATGATGTACTACCCCCACACCAAGCCCTACAAAGAGGCTTGGGGAAGAACCATCGACGCGGCCGAGAAGTACAACGATCCGGGTCAGTTCACCGCCTTCATCGGCTACGAGTGGACCTCCCAGGTACCACCGGGTCAGAACCTGCATCGGGTCGTCATCTACCGTGACAACGGCGACAAGGCGAGCCAGACCGTCCCGGCCACCACCTACCCGCCCTACGGCAGCACCGACCCGGAGTACCTGTGGAAGCTGCTGCAGGAGTATGAAGACAAGACCGGCGGCGACGTTCTCGCCATCGCCCACAACGGCAACCTCTCGAACGGCCTGATGTTCCCGGTGATCAATCCGGTCGACAACCGGCCCTTGACGAAGGAGTACGCCGACACCCGTGCCCGCTGGGAGCCTCTCTACGAGGTCACTCAGATCAAGGGAGACGGCGAGGCCCACCCCTTCCTATCGCCCAACGACGAGTTCGCCGACTTCGGTACCTGGGACAAGGGCAATCTCAACCTGAGCGCACTCAAAGAAGACGAGATGCTGCAGCGCGAGTACGCACGCAGCGGTCTCCAGCTTGGCTTGAGCCTCGAGGAGAAGCTAGGCACCAACCCCTACAAATTCGGAATGATCGGCTCCACCGACAGCCACACCGCGATGGCCACCGCCGACGACGACAACTTCTTCGGCAAGCATGCGGGCTCGGAGCCGAGCCCCGATCGCCTGCACCACCCCTTCGCCAAATTCGGTGATCTCGAGATCCTCAACTGGGAGACCCTCGCCTCGGGATATGCCGCGGTTTGGGCGCCCGAGAACACCCGGAAAGCACTGTTCGACGCGATGGAGCGCAAAGAGACCTATGCCACCACCGGTCCACGCATGTTGGTGCGTTTCTTCGGCGGCTGGGACTTCACCAGCGCCGACGCCAACACCCGCCAGCCGGCGGTGACCGGTTACAAGAAGGGCGTGACGATGGGCGGTGATCTCAGCCAGGCGCCGTCCGACGCTTCACCGTCGTTTCTGGTCGCTGCTCTCAAGGATCCGATCGGCGGAAACCTCGACCGGGTACAGATCATCAAGGGTTGGAAAGATGGCGACGATCTGAAAGAGCGGGTCTACGACATCGCGGTCTCCGACGGTCGCACCATCGGCTCGGACGGCCGCTGCAAGACTCCTGTCGGCAACACGGTCGACGTCGCCAACGCGACCTGGACCAACACCATCGGTGACAGCGAGTTCGTCGCGGTGTGGAAAGACCCCGACTTCGATGCCGATCAGCGCGCTTTCTACTACGTCCGCGTACTGGAGATCCCGACACCGCGTTGGACGGCCTACGACGCCAAGTACTACGGTCTCGACGTGCCCGACGAGGTCCCCATGACCACTCAGGAGCGAGCCTACACCTCACCCATCTGGTACACCCCGTAGTGGCAGAAGCGGCCTCCGACGGCGCGGAGGCTCTCGAGATCCTACGCGCGGGCCAACGTTATTCCGCGATCCTCATGGACTGCCAGATGCCGATCATGGACGGCATCGAGGCCACCCGGGTCATCTGCGAAAGCGGTCTGAGCGACGCGCCGATCATCGGCCTGACGGCATACGCCATGCTCGGTGATCGCGAACGATGTCTTGCTGCTGGCATGGTGGACTACACCTCCAAGCCAGTGCAGCTCGACACTCTGCGTCTGATTCTCGATCGTCATGCACCTCGCCACGGCACTGCCAACGCAGACCGGTAGAGTCCTCTCCCTGAACCAAACCGGAACTTATCTCGGCGCCTTTGCGGCTCTGGCAACGTTGACTGCGTCGTCGGCCATCGCACAGTACGAGGAGAAGCACCTCCCCGAGCTTGATGGCGGTGCGTGTCCGCCAACTGCCAGCGTTGTTGAAGCGGACGCAGTGAGACTCTTTTCATACGGTGAGCGAGGTCTTCAATTCGACAGCCCGGGGGGCAATAACTCTCTCTGGTTTGGCGTGCGTCTACAGACGCGGTTTTCCGACGAAGAAGTAGAACAGGACTTGTTGCCTGGGGAGCCGACGGAAACAACTACTGAGACACACGTAAACCGCGGTCGCTTCAAATTGGGTGGACACCTGATGTCGCCAAAATTGACGGTCTACTCAGAATATGACTTCCCTTCAGATCGATTAATCGATTTGCGAGTGAGCTATCAGTTCAATGAACGGTTCAATGTCAGGGTGGGCCAATGGAAGGCCGAGTTCAATCGAGAACGCGTGGACTCTTCCGGTGCTCAACAGTTCGCTGAGCGATCGATAGCGACCCCCTGGTTTACTATCGACAGACAACAAGGGGTGGTGGCATCCGGCCGGTTTGCAAACGGCAGCTCCGTCGACTCCAGTTACTGGTTTGGCTGGCTTAGCGGTGCAGGGCGCGGAGGTTCAACCTCTGACGCTGAAGGTTTGTGGCTGGGGCGCTATCAGTGGAATTTCACCGGTGAATTGCTCGGATTTAGTCAAAGCGATATCGGTCGGCGAAAGAAGGGTGCCGGTTCCGTCGCCTTAGGCTTGGTTGACGGAAAAACTCAATACACCAGCTTTTCCAGCGCCGGCGGCGGTCAGCTCCCAGGATTCTCTGACGGCGATTCCGACAGGTATCGTCTTCGTCAGGTAGTTGTGGAGACCGCCTATCAGCGCAATGGTTTCTCCTGGCAGCAGGAGTGGCATTGGAAGAGCATTGATGATCGACAAACTGGAAGGGAACGGACGATAACCGGCGGCTACGCACAGGCAGGAGTATTCCTCTCCCGCATCTGGTCTTCGGCCCCAGAGCCCCTGGAATTTGCGTTGAGGGCCGCCACTGTTGATCCGGATTCAGCGATACAGAGGGACTCCGAGCATGAATACTCGCTCGTAGGCAACTGGTTTTTCAACGGCCACCGCAACAAGCTCACCGCAGATGTTTCCTATGTTGAAAAGAGGTTTGTTCCAGAGACCAATAGTCGAGTGCGTTATCGGCTGCAGTGGGATGTCTCGTTTTGATCACCAGCTGACGAGGTACTCGACACCGTACTTCTCACCCAAAGCATTCAAGGCCGCAATCAGCGATTCCCTGTCCCCTGCCGGCTCATCCATGGCCGCGAGTTGATCGAAGAGTCCCTCGATCCCGGCGGGGGCGAAGAAGAACAGCATTCTCGCCACGTCGTTCGAGTTGTTGCGAAACCGGTGTTTGGCCCCCTTCGGAATATTCAGGTAAGTCCCGGGACCAGCCTCGATCTCACCCTCGTCTCCGTAGAAGGTGAGAGTGCCCTGGAGAATGTAGAAGGCCTCCTCCTCTCGGGTCTGGATGTGCGGCGGAGGTCCGCCTCCCGGTGGTACCACCGCTTCAACCAAAAAGTACTGCCCATCCGTATCTGCACCGGTGGCCAAAAAGCGGTACTCATCACCCGCCCCGAACATCACCCTCACCGGATCGTCCGGCCGCACCACCCTGATCTGGGGTCCGCTTCGCTCTTCCATTTATCGAGCTCCTTTCCACGAAAACATCCGGGAGCCCGATGTTAGCCGACGGCCGCGTTGAAGACTCTGCCAGCCCTTCCCTCGCCACCGATGTGGAAAAGGTCAGCCGTCCATGTGCGCTAACATCTGGCACAGAGAACGCAAGAATCGATCCGCGCGGACGGCTGAGGCCGTACGAGGATCAGCTGAGAGTCCCCTCGCGGGAGTTTTCCGCTTGTCCGATAGGCCCTCGATGCTGGGCGCCGTGGAGGACAGGAGATGGTGGAGCTCGTCAAAATCTCGAAGGTGAGGCCGAAGGACCAAGAACGGGTCCTTCTAGCCATGACCATGGCCTTCAGCACCGATCCCTTGATGCGGTGGTTCTACCCGGATCCTCACGACTATCTCGAACACTTTCCGCACCTCCTCCGTGCACACGGAGGCCGTGCTTTCGAGCACGATTCGGCCTATACGACGGCGGACCTCGAGGGCGGCGCATTCTGGCTGCCACCGGGTGTGGGCCCGGACGAGGAAGCTCTGGGCGAAATCGTCCAGCGAACGGTCGACGAGGAAAAGCGAGAGGATCTCTTCGGCGTGCTGGAGCAGATGGACGAGTACCACCCCCACGACAAGGACACCTGGTACTTGCCGGATATCGGGGTCGACCCTTTTCACCAGCGAAAAGGCATCGGCGCCGCGCTTCTTCAGCATCACCTGCGTAAGTGCGACGAGGCCGGCATCCAGACTTACCTCGAGTCGTCCAACCCCGCCAACATGTCGCTTTACGAACGCCATGGTTTTCGCCTCCTTGGCCGCATCGAAGTCGGCACCGCGCCGCCTGTCCACCCGATGTTGAGGCCCATCGGCGGCTGAGCCCAGCCTCCTCCACTTGCTCGGCTGTAGTCCGATCCCACTCCCCGGTAGAATCGGGGACACATTGACGCCCCAAAGCGAAGACAGCAGCATCGACGACCGTCGCAAAGCGCGTCGAGTACTTTTCGTCCGTTCGGTTCGACTGCACTTTGACTCTCACGGGGATGCCATCGAAGCGACAACGGTCGACATCTCCCACGGCGGCATGCTGGTCAAGACCGCGTCCTTCAGGAACCCCGGCACCAAGCTCGACTTCACGATCGCCCTCTCTGAGGAGAACGCCTCGATCGAGGGGTCTGCCGAGGTGGTACGCGTTCATGGAGGGGATGAGACCAAGCTCCCTTCCGGCATGGGAATCCACTTCCTGGAATTACGAGGCGCCAGCGCGAAGCTGCTTCGTAGCGTCGTCGAGGGCGACAGCTGAGCTCCCGGAGACGGGGGGCCTCAGGGCGATATCTCCACCGTGCTCGAGAAAGTCTTATCGCTCAGCGGGTCGTGAACTGCGATGACGAGCTCGTGCCTTCCCCGGCGTAAAAGGAGCTCGGTGCTCCACCAGAAGAGCTCGCCGGCCTCGGCGGCCTCGCCCACGATCTCCACCGTATCGACCGAAGACTGGGGAGGACTGCCCTTCTCATCGATGATCCTGACCACGACCTCTACTTTCCCGGCAAAGCTATCCTGGAAAGGAACCATGGTGATCTCGTCGAGTGGAAAGCCGACGGAGAGGGGGATCGCGACAACCCCTTTGTGAGGCTTGCCGGTATCGCCGAAACGCACTTCGAGCGGGCGAGTAGACGGTGGGGTGCCGAAGAGGAGTGAGCTCTCGACCATCATCGTCACTTCCTCCCGCCGAGAGAGATCGACGAAGCCTGCCCGCTGGCGGACGACTACGCCGGGTCTGAGCACTTCCACCTCGACGGTGTGCCGACTGCCGTCGGCCTTGCGGTCGAGGGTGAAACCCAGCCAGTAGAACGAGCGGATATCTCCGGCAACGGTCTCGAGAGCGCCGAGTCGCTCCTTGTTGATCAGCGCGCGCCCTCCGGTCTGATCGGCGACCAGCCGGAGGGAGTCCTCTGTACCCTCTTCGCGCTGCTGAATAGGGCCGCCGCCGAGCACAAATCTCGACTTCGCGGCATCTACGCTCGTGACCGGTGTGACTCCGGGCACATCGACGGGATAGAGAGTGTAGCCAAGTAGATTCGCGGTATCGATGAGAGGGCCAAGGAGGTTTAGGTGGCCGGGAATCCCGTGCGTCCCCGCGGCCCTGAACGTAGCATCGGCGATACCCTTGTAGCTGGCCAAGCTGTGCGCCACCGGAGAAATAGGCCAGCCACCCGCTAGCACCAGCATTACTCTTCGCCCAGGAGGAGTGGCGAAGCTGCGTAAAGTAGCGGCGGCGGCGCCAACCGCGCGCCCCACCTGCTCCCCGACCTTCATCGCGTAGTCACGAGCCACCGGAGTGAGGAGGTCATCGAGGACTGCGCTGTTGTCCCGAAAGTAGGCTCGGTCTTCGTCGAATCTTCGCTGCTCCCCAAGTCTCTTCAGCCCGTCGGCGGGCCGGCCCTTTGCCTGTCTCAGGGCGACCTCGATGGCGCGGTGCTGATGGGTCCAGGTGCTCAGCACCTCGAGGCGCCTGCCATCGTAGGCCACCACCGCCATGCGATCTCTCGGTCCAAGGAAGTCCAGCTCCGTTGCGAGCCCGTCGAGAACCTTGTTGCGATCGATCCTCTTGGAAAAGTAGTCGTCGATAAAGAGCAGGTAGCTCGTGCTCGGACCGCCCTCCTCGAGAGCGGGCGCCGCGCTCGGGGCATCGGAGCCTCCTTCAGGCTCGACCACCTCGCCACCGAGGATCTCGCTAAAGTAGTCGATAGGCTGGACTTCGCCGTCAACGAGCAGACGAAAGTCTTCCGGGCCAAGACTGTAGGGGGCTCTCGAAGTGGAGCTGCACCTCTCCCACGACGACTACGCCTCGGTCCGATACCCGTTCCGATGGCGTGGGCGACCGCTCTTCGATCTCGACTTCGTGATGCGTCGAGTGGGCGACTTTGAAGGGTATGGCGAGGAGACCGCCCATTGCGCCCTCGGGGGTACGGTGCTCGATGGGGAGGGGCAACCGATCCCCGGTGTGCAGATCACCTTCGAAGAGCCGACCGGATCCGGATCTCGCAGCCTCACGACCAATCGGAAGGGCAAGTGGGAGGCCGTCCTGCTGTCGGCGCCGCTCCTCTACCCCTTTCAATTCTCGAAGGCCGGCTTCGAGACTCTCGTCCTCGACCTGCAGTTGCGGCGACCCGCCCACCCTCAGCTGATGACCTCCGCCGCCTACGAGATCGTGCTCCCAGCCGAGGGCACCGGTACTCCGGGCGCTCGAAAGCAAGGCTTCGAAGCCAGCTATCGCCGCGGGGTCGAGGCGTTGGAGCGCGACGACCTGCCGGTTGCCGGCACCGAGCTCTTGGCCGCAATCCTGGCACAGCCGGTACCGGGAGCGATGGTGCAATTCTCCGCCACTCGAGTGGAGCCGTACCTACCCTATCTGCGCCTCGGCACCGTAGACCTCTACCTCGGCCGCTCTACGAGGACGCTCTCCAGGCTTTCGGCAGCGAGGAGCACTACGGTGCCATAACACGCTTCGACAGTGAGCTCGAGGAGCTGCACACCTTCCGTCGCTTCGCACAGGAGCTGGCCGAGGCGGAGAGGGCGGAACACGAGCAGCGCATCGTCGACCGTAGCCTGGCAGACGCCAAGACCCTGGAAGAGAAAGGTCGCAGCGAAAAGGCGCTGATCGCGCTAGGGCAGGCACTGGCGGCAAAACCGCACGACCTCCGCCTGAACGAAGCTCGCAGACGTCTGGAAGCCCAACTCGCCGAGGGTGCCCGGTAGCACTCACTCGAGACGCGCCTAGACCCTCCCTGCGCTACTGTTGGGCGGTGAGCGACAGACCGCAGGACGCCCCGCCAAGCGAAGGCGCGGTGGCTGCACTCCTGGAGCATCTTCCCGTCGGTTGGAGGGAACGGTTGACCGAGATGGTCGATCTCGACACCGGGCAGGTCGATTGGCTCGGAGGCGAGTCGGCGCGGGTGGGCGGCAATCTGCTGCTCCTCCTCGACCGGGGGTGGCCCGAGATGGTCGCAGTGGGCGGCCGCATGGCCGTCTACGCGGTGACCGGTACGCTGCTGGTCGGAGTGGCAACAGCAGTTTTGGGCTGGGCCCTCTATTTGCTCGTTGCCGGCCGACTACTTAAGAGAGGCTGGAACACTGGGCGTCTAATTGGCTGCATCGCCGCTACAGCGATCGTCCTCAGCGCTGGTGCCGGGGGTTGCTGGGCGGGTCTGTGGCTCGGCGCCGGCAGAGCGCTCGAAGAGGCGATCGAGCAGAGGTACGTGGTCGAGAGGATGGCTGCCGCCACCTTTCTGGCCTTCACCCTCGACGAGGGAGAGTACCCGCAGGGAATCGACACCGACGAGGTCGACGCGCTCCTCGATCGCGCCCAGAGTCGCAGCGCCGAGTCATGGGCTTCTTTTCGGGACCGCGCCGAAGCGGTCGCGGGCGACGCCGGTTTGGAGCAGCCGGGATGGCTGCCGGCAGATCTGATCGTAGGTGCGGTCCAACGGCTCGGCGGCGGCGGTGAGCCCGACTTGATCGCCCTCCACGGGGTGCTGTCGACCCCCGAGGTGTCAGACCGTGGAGACGCGTTGCCGCAGACGGCAGGGATCAGGAAGCGTGCGGTAGGGCTATTGCGGGGAACTGTCTTCATGCAGGTCGCGACGGGGGTGGGGCTCGGCCTCGTTCTACCGCTCGTCGCCCTCGTGCTCTTCGGCCTGCTCGGTTCCGCCTTTCGTCGAGGCTCGCGCCCAGCGCATGACACCACGAACCGGTAGAATCTCCGCTCCTCGGAGAAGGGCGAGATCATGAGCACTCGAGAACGCCGCAAGTATGACCCTCAGGAGATCGAGACGCGCTGGCAGCAGCGCTGGACGGAGGACGGCCTTTACGATGCGGTCATCGACGAAGGGCGGGAGAAGCTCTACTGCCTGACCATGCTCCCCTACCCCTCGGGCGATATCCATATCGGTCACTGGTACGCCATGGTCCCTTCCGACGCGCGCGCCCGCTTCAAGCGGATGCAGGGCTACAACGTCATGTTCCCGATCGGCTTCGACGCTTTCGGCCTGCCGGCGGAGAACGCTGCGATCAAGCGCAATGTCCACCCCAAAGAGTGGACCTACCAGAACATCGAGAACATGCGGCGCCAGCTGAAGACCATGGGAGCGATGTGGGACTGGCACCGCGAAGCGATCTCGGCCGATCCGGAGTACTACCGCTGGACGCAGTGGTTCTTTCTCCAACTGTGGAAGCACGGGCTCACCTATCGCAAAAACTCCGCGGTCGACTTCTGCCCCAACTGCAACACGACTCTGGCGCGAGAGCAGGTGATCGGCAACGACCGCAAATGTGAGCGCTGCACGACGACGGTGATCAAGAAGGAGCTCGAGCAGTGGTTCTTCCGTATCACTGACTTCGCAGACGACCTCCTCGACTTCTCTTCGCTCGACTGGCCGCAGCGAGTCCAGACTCTGCAGACCAACTGGATCGGGCGCTCGGAAGGAGCCCGCGTGCTCTTCAAGAGCGAAGGCGGAGACCCGATCGAGGTCTTCACCACCCGCCCCGACACTCTGTGGGGTGCAACCTTCATGGTCCTCGCTCCGGAGCACCCGCTGGTCGAAAAGATCACCAGCGACGAGCAGCGCGCCACCGTCACCACCTATGCCGAGCAGGCTGTTCGCCAGACCGAGATTCAGCGTCTTTCTCTGGAACGGGACAAGAGCGGGGTCTTTACCGGAGGCTACGCGATCAACCCGGTCAACCAAGAGAAGATCCCGATCTGGATCGCCGACTATGTGCTCATGGGCTATGGCACCGGCGCGATCATGGCGGTGCCGGCGCACGACCAGCGTGACTTCGAGTTCGCGCGCAGCCACGGTCTCGAAGTACGGCCGGTCGTCGACACCGGCGGGCCACTGTCAGGGGACGAGATGGATGCCGCCACCACTGAGCGCGGAGCGATGATCAACTCGGGATCGCTCACCGGTACCCCCGGCGAAGAGGCGGTGACCCGAACGATCGCATGGCTGGAAGAGCGCGAGGCAGGCGAAAGTGCGATCAACTACCGCCTCCGCGATTGGCTGATCTCGAGGCAGCGCTATTGGGGCTGTCCGATCCCGATGATCCACTGTCCGATGTGCGGTCCCCAGCCGGTGCCCGAGCCCCAACTGCCGGTGTTGCTGCCCGACGACATCGAGTGGCGCCCGACCGGAGAGAGCCCGCTCAAGTACCACCCCACCTGGAGGCTGGCTACCTGCCCCGAATGCGGTGGCGACGCCGAGCGCGAGACCGACACCATGGACACCTTCATGTGCTCCTCGTGGTACCACTATCGCTACCTCAGCCCCGACTACCACGAGGGGCCCTGGGACCCGAGGGAGCTGGCCTACTGGATGCCGGTGGACGTCTACACCGGCGGCATCGAGCACGGCATCCTGCATCTCCTCTATACGCGCTTCTTCACCATGGCTCTCCATCGGATGGGCATCGTCGACTTCTCCGAGCCCAAGATCCAACTGCGCAATCAGGGCACCATCCTCGGCGAAGACTCGGAGAAGATGTCGAAGTCCCGCGGCAATGTCGTTGCCCCTGACGACCTCGTCGGTCGCTACGGAGCCGACTGCGTGCGCGCCTACATCATGTTCTTCGCGCGATGGGAGCAGGGCGGTCCGTGGTCCCCGACCGGTATCGAAGGAGTCGCTCGCTGGCTTCACCGAACCTGGTCGCTGCTCACCGAAGAAGCAACCTCGGCAACAACCGGCGACGGTGAGCGCGAGCTCCGTCGCAAGATCCACCAGAGTGCCCAGGGTGTAACCCGCGACTTCGAGGACTTCCAGTTCAACACTGTCATCTCCACCCTGATGGAGCTCACCAATGCGCTCGTTGCCGCCAAGTCGGCAGGCTTGGCCGAGAGCTCCGCTTTTGAAGAAGGCACCGAGCTGCTGCTGAAGATGATCGCTCCGATAGCCCCTCATATGGCGGAGGAGCTGTGGGCCCTTCGCGGACACGAAGACAGCGTTCATATCCAGAGTTGGCCGGAGGCGGATAGCGAAGCGGCGAAAGAAGAGCTCTTTACTCTGGTAGTGCAGGTCAACGGCAAAGTGCGCGACAAGATCGACGCAACAATCGACCTCGGCGAGAGCGAGGCCCTTGCCTTGGCACTCGGCAGCGAAAGCGTGAGACGCCACCTCGAGGGTCGCGAGCCCAAGAAGGTGATCTACGTCCCTGGCCGACTTATCAATCTCGTAGGCTAGCTTTCGATATCTTTCGGAAATGATGAATATCATTTCCGAAAGATCTTTGTTTTCTGCGCCGAGGACGGCGCTCTTAGGCCTTGCTTCCTATTCGCTCCGGGGAACGGCGCAGCCCGATTCTGCGAGTCTTAGGGCCGGCCGGCGCCGAGAACCGAGCCGCTGCGTCTGCGCCATAAGACCCACAGTGCGCCGAGGGTGCCCAGGCTGAGGACACCGGCGTAGCTCGCGAAGAGATCCGCGAGCGAGAAGTTGCGCCCAGGGATGAGCATCTGGCTCACTTCCTCTAGCGTTACGAAGACGAGGACCAGGGTGAGTGTGCCGAGGACTCCCAATGGACGACCGAGAACGACGACAGACGAAAGGCCGATCACTACGGCAAGAGAGACACTGCCCATGACGACGAAGTGCCCCAGCTTGTCTCCGCCGGGAAGGCTCCACAGAGGCAGGAAGAGATGCGGGTGGGTGCTGGCGACCAGGCTGATCACTCCAGCGCCGAGGACGGCCAGCCATGCCAACCGCCGCGCCAGCACATCAGACGGTCGTGAAGCGGCCGATGGGTCGGGAGACTGACGAGACACTCCGATGGACTCTAGCAGTCCCAGATGCTCCAATGGGGCGCACGCGCTACAATAGAGCCATGCCTGGCGTAGGAAACACGGTCGGTGGCGGCTTGATCGCCCGCCTGCTCGGCAGACTGCGCTACCCGCAGCTATTCGCCCTGCTTGCCGGCCTCTTTCTGCTCGACTTTCTCATCCCAGATCCCATCCCCTTTGTCGACGAAGTGGCCCTGGGTGTGCTCACTTTGATGCTGGCGATGTGGAAAGAGCGGCAGTCGGAGATACCGCTCGTCAAGCCGACCGAGAAGAACGTCACACCGGGGCCGAAGCGGCAGCGTTGAAGAGAGTGGCGTGTATGTACCCGCTCACCGAAGCCATCACGACCGTCCTCCTCACGGTCACCGCTTCGGTAGCAGCACCAGCCAGCGAGGCGGCGCCAACCGTCGACTTCCAGAGGGACGTCCGACCGATCCTCGCCGACAACTGTTTTCAGTGTCACGGCCCCGACGAAGCTGCCCGGCAAGCGGGACTGCGGCTAGACACCCGCGACGGCGCGTTTGGCACTCGTGCGCCTTCTGGGCGAGCCACACGGCCGCGCGGGCCGGCCGTGGTGCCGTCAGACGTCGATGCGAGCCTCCTGCTTCAACGCATCAAGCACGCCGACGCCCATCGCCGCATGCCTCCGGCGGTGTCAAAGAAGGCTTTGGCAGAGGAGCAGATCGAGATTCTGCAGCGCTGGATCGAGGAGGGCGCCCCCTGGGACCAACACTGGTCCTTTTCGCCCATCGCGCGACCCGCCCCGCCCGCGGTCGAGAACATCGCCTGGGTCCGCAATCCACTCGACCGTTTCGTTCTCGCAGGTCTCGAGGCCGAAGGTCTGGAGCCGGCTCCTGAGGCGGACAAACCCACCCTGGCCCGCCGCGCGGCGCTCGATCTGACCGGATTGCCGCCCGACCCGGGGACACTGGCGACATTCCTCGGCGACTCGGCCGAGGGCGCCTACGAGAGGCTGGTCGACCGCTTGCTCGAGTCCCGCCACTGGGGTGAGCACCGTGCCCGCTACTGGCTCGACGCCGCACGCTACGGCGACACCCACGGCATTCACATCGACAACTACCGCGAGATGTATGCCTATCGCGATTGGGTGATCAGGGCCTTCAACCAGAACAAGCCCTTCGACGAGTTCACCGTCGAGCAGATCGCCGGTGATCTGCTGAAGGACCCGACCCTCGACCAGCTGATCGCGACGGGATTTCAGCGCAACAACATCACCACCAACGAAGGCGGCGTGGTGCCGGAAGAGTACGAGGCGATCTACGCCAAGGATCGCGCCGAGACCATCGGCGACGTCTATCTGGGCCTGACCGTCGGCTGTGCCACCTGCCACGACCACAAATTCGACCCGATCTCGCAACGCGAGTTCTACGCCATGACCGCGTTCTTCACCAACACGACCCAGTACGTGATGGACGGAAACGTGTCGGACCCACCGCCGATCCTGGTCGTTCCCCGAGACCAAGACCGCGACGCCTGGTACGAGCTGCGTAAGGAGGCCACCGACGTCGAGACCGCCTTGGTAGCTCGCCAGAGCGCGGTCGATACCGTGCTCGAGGAGTGGCTCGAGGAGGGTGCGTATCGCGAGCTGCTAACTCCTCTCGAGACCTCCGCCGAGATCCTCTCCTTGGCCCTGGAGGACTCGGAAGCCCCCTCGGTGATCCTCGAGGGCGAGCTTCGGCCGATCACCCTACAACCGGGCACAACCCTCGAAAGGGGTCCGCGGGGCCACCCGGCCCTGATGTTCGAGGCGGGGGCCTGGGCCGAGCTGCCACCGCTCGAGCTCGATACCTCGACACCTTTCTCGATCGCACTGTGGCTCTACATGCCGGAAGACGAGGGCTCTTACGCCGTCGCCGGCCAGTACGACCCCGACGATGGCCTGCGCGGCTGGTCGCTCACGATCGGGTCGCGTCAGCTGTCGTTTCGCATCACCGGCGCCAGCACCACCTCGATCAGGCCGATCAACACCAAGCGGTTGGAGACCGGCCAGTGGACGCACATCGTCGTCACCCATGACGGCTCCGGCGAGCGGGCGGGTCTGCACATCTATAGCAATGGCGGCCGGGTCGAGGAAGAGGGCAGCGAGTTCTTCAAAAATGCCGGAGGCAGCATCCTCACCGACCGGCCGCTCTACCTGGGTCGGGGCGACCTGAGCGGTGACGAAGACACTCGCTACTTCGCCGGCGGGGGCATCGCCGACTTACGCGTCTTCAATCGGGTGCTGTCGGTCCACGAAGCCAGGGTCGTCTCCCAGGGGTCGACGCTCGCAGCCGCCGCCGCGAAGTCGCCCGAAGCCCTGACGTCCGAGGAGCGTGAGGTGTTGAGGCTGCGCTACCTCAGCACCGAGGACGACGAATACCGTCGCCTGGTCGCGCGCAGAAGGGAGATCAACCGCGAGTGGCGAGAGCTGAGACGGCGCGGATCGATCACCCATGTGATGCAGGAGCTCCCCTCGAGCGAGGCCGCAGCCCATGTCTTGTATCGGGGTATGTACGACCAGCCCCGCGAGCGGGTGGTAGCAGGAACACCTGCCGTACTGCCGCCGATGCCGGCCTCACTGCCGCGCAACCGAATGGGGCTTGCGCAGTGGCTCGTCGACGACGCCAACCCCCTTGTGAGCCGGGTCACCGCGAACCGCTTCTGGCAGCAGGTTTTCGGCTCCGGACTGGTTGCCACAAGCGACGACTTCGGCGCCCAGGGAGAGGTACCCTCGCACCCCGAGCTCCTCGACTACCTGGCGCTCGAGCTCCGCGACTCGGGCTGGGACACCAAGAAGCTCTTTCGCACCCTGGTGACCTCGGCGACCTACAGGCAAGCTTCGAGCACGACGCCCGAAAAGGTGGCGCTCGACCCCGACAATCGCCTGCTCTCGCGCGGGCCGCGATTCCGCATGGATGCAGAGATGGTGCGCGACTACGCACTCGCGGCCAGCGGCATCCTGGTACGGACCATCGGCGGCCCGAGCGTCAAGCCTTATCAGCCGGAGGGCGTCTGGTCGAGAGTGGCGATGAATCAGAGTAATACCAGCCGCTATCAGCGAGACACGGGAGACAACCTCTACCGGCGCAGCCTCTACACATTTTGGAAGCGCGCTGCGCCCCCTCCCTCGATGACGATCTTCAACGCCCCCAGCCGAGAACACTCGACTGTGCGTCGGGAGCGCACCAATACCCCGCTCCAGGCGCTGGTCACAATGAACGACATTCAGTTCGTCGAGGCGTCGCGTTTCCTTGCCCAGCGCTCGATGCGAGAAGCCGGGGACGATTTCGACCGGCGGCTCGACTACGTCACGACCCGGCTGCTTGCGCGAATTTTCAGCGACGCCGAGCGCGCCATTGCAAAACGGACCTACGACGGACTCGTAGACATCTATGGAGCGGATGAGGCCGAAGCGCGAAGTCTCTTGGAGGTGGGTGAGTCGCCCTACGATGCCGCCCTGCCGGCCAAAGAGTCGGCAGCCTGGACCTTGCTCGCCAGTCAGTTGATGAACCTGGACGAGGCTCTGAACAAATAACCCGGAGGAGTCGGATGAGCCCATTCAAAGAGGTCCTTCGAGCGGAGACCCGGCGCCAGTTCTTCGGCACCGCGGCCCGGGGGATAGGCGGCCTCGCGCTCGCCAATTTGTTGGCTGAAGACGCCTACCCCCTTCCCCACACCGAAGAGAGAGTCGGCGGTCTGCCGGAGCTGCCGCACTTCGCCCCCAAAGCGAAGCGGTGTATCTACCTGCACATGATGGGTGCCCCGCCGCAGATGGACCTGCTCGACTACAAGCCGAAGATGAAGGACTTCTACGACACAGACCTGCCCGACTCCATCCGCCAGGGGCAGCGTCTCACGACCATGACCTCCGGGCAGTCGCGCTTTCCGATCGCTCCCTCGGTATTCGAGTTCTCGCAACATGGCGAGAGTGGCGCGTGGTTCTCCGAGCTCCTGCCCCACACCGCGTCGATGGCCGACGACATTGCCGTCATTCGATCGATGCACACCGACGCGATCAATCACGAGCCAGGCATCACTTTCATTCAAACCGGTCAACAGATCCCGGGTCGGCCTTGTATCGGCTCCTGGTTCGCCTACGGCCTCGGCAGCATGAACGAGGACCTGCCCACTTTCGTCGTCATGAACGCCGAGCGCAGCCACCCTCGGGCAGGCCTACAGGCGATCTCGGCGAAGCTGTGGAGCGCCGGATTCCTATCGCCGGAGTACGCCGGAGTGGGGCTGCAGACCGGAACCGAGCCCGTGCTCTACCTCAAAGACCCCGCCGGAGTGTCCACCGATGCGAGGCGCCGAATGCTCGACGGTTTGGGGGAGCTCAACCGACTGCGCTACCAGCAGGTTGGTGACCCCGAGACCCTCGCGCGCATCGAACAGTATGAAATGGCCTTCCGCATGCAGTCATCGGTGCCCGAGATGGCCGACCTGTCCAGCGAGCCGGCCAGTACTTTCGAGCGATGGGGCGAGGAGGCCAAACAACCCGGCAAGTTTCAGAACGCAGCCCTGATGGCCAGACGACTGGTCGAGCGTGGAGTGAGATTCGTGCAGATCTATCACCGGGGCTGGGACGTGCACTCGATTCTGCCAACCGTTCTGCCGGCGCAGGCCCGTGACGTCGACCGCGCCGCCTGGGCGCTCGTCCAGGACCTCAAGGAGCGCGGTCTCTTCGACGAAACTCTGGTCATCTGGGGAGGCGAATTCGGACGCACGATTTATTCACAGGGACGACTTACCGCGACCGACTACGGCCGCGATCACCATCCTCGCTGCTACAGCCTGTGGATGGCCGGCGGCGGAGTCAAAGGCGGAGTCGTCTATGGTGAGACCGACGACTTCTCGTACAACATCGTCAAAGATCCGGTCCACGTCCGCGACTTCCAGGCCACGATTCTCCACCTCTTCGGCATCGACCACGAGCGATTCACCCACAAGCACCGTGGCCTCGATGCCCGATTGACCGGCGTTGAAGAAGCCCGAGTGGTACACGAAGTGTTGGCCTAGCATCCTACGGAAGTGATCGGTATCACTTCCTTCGGATGCCGAACATGGCGCCGAGGACGGCGCATCCTGCGGAAGTGATGAGTATCACTTCCTTCGGATGCGGAATATGGCGCCGAGGACGGCGCATCCTGGATCTGCGGGGGCATTTGAACGAAAACTTACGGTTCCGGTCGCTCGGAGGTAGTGGCCAGTTGGTCGGTCCCAATTGCCCAGCCCTTGGTACGGTTCCGCGTTCTTCGCCTATCGTGTTCGTTATCTTATCTAGCTTCAAGAAGAGCGTGTTGGGCTAGTGTAGTCCGACCTTGAAACCGCACCCGAGCCCTCTGGCTCCTGAGTATCAGGCGCTACGCGTCCCGGTCACCGCTCTCATGAGGCGCCACGAACGAGGACTGCTCTGAACAATCCAGGGGGTGATCGGCATGAGTGAAAACCGTCCTCCTCCGGAACGCTTTCTCTCGGGCCGCCAGCGACGCCACTCGGTTGCGGGAACGAACTCGAGCGACCGGAACCGTAAGTTTTCGTTCAAATGCCCCCGCTGGTCCAATACGCACAAATCAATGTATCGCCATGCACCTTCCACTAGAAAAGGTGACTGCAGCGAGAGCCCTGGACGACTGCTAGCCTTAGGCCACTGATGGTCAGGCTCGGTTTCGCCCACCCCCCAAACTCTGCATGGCCCTACTGCTGAGAGCTGTGTGACAGCGAAAGGGTGTTGATTTGAGCGAGCCGACCCCCGTTCCCGTCCAAGAATTCATTGTCACCCATCGGCAAGAGCCGTCTACAGCTGGCCCACTCGATACCCTTGAGCAGGCAGCGAAGATCTTGTCTCTGCTTGGGGTATCAGGCCCGAACGAGCGGGAGTCGGGCTCCTCCAGGCTGACGTACTGGTGATTCGCGAAGCACGCCTTGACCAGGGTCGTCTTCCCCGATTGACGCGGACCGGTCAAGGTCACTACCGGGTAGTGGCGTGCGCGATCTCTGAGAACGAGGCTGAGGGCTCTGGGAATCGTGGCGCGTCTCCTTGGTAGGGGCTGCCTGGTGTCGACGTGCCGAAGTATCATGTTGATTGAACTTCAAAAATTCAATTTACAAGATTTGGCCTCCAGACGAGAAAAAAACACCGGCGGCCGCCGCCACCGGTGTTTTGGGATCTCAGCTGAGCCGATCGTGCTTCGACGTGCTCAGAATCGGATACCGAGCTTGAGGCGATACTCCCGCGTGAACTGGAAAGTATCGAGGCCGGTTCGAGGTCGGCCGTTCCTGATGTTGATCCGAATCAGAACCTGCTCGTTGGTGACGTTGGCAACCTCGCCGCCGATAATGCCTTGCACCCCACCCCTGATCGGGAACTGGTAGGTGGCATTCAAGTTGAGCGCGAAGTAGTCCTCGAGCTGCTGGGTGCCTCTCTGCTCGCTGAAGGTGCTGGTGTTGATGGTCTGGCCGGACACCGGGTGCGCAACCTGGGTGGAGGGGTGCAATGCCCAGGGCTCGCCGGCGGCCGCACGCAGGCTAGCACTGGTCATGACGTCATGCTTGCCGAACGGCCAGCGCTTCATGCCGATGACGTTGACGACGTGGTCTCGCTGGTAGTCGATGGGTCCGTACCACAAGGGGCCACTGGTGGGATTGACAATCCCTGTTGAAACCTCGACGCCGCCGAAGCCCTCCAAGTGGTTGTCGTTGTCGTTGCTGGAGATATTGTTGCCTTCGCTCCAGTCCCTCAAGTAGTTCATCTGCAGCGACCAGTTGTCGCGAAACGCACGGTTGACCTGGAGCACGATGCCCTCGTAGTCGCGTTGGTTTTGCGGCCAGTTTCTCAGGTCGCGAACGACTGCGCCCTGCTCGTCGTACTGCAGGCTGGCGTGGAACATGTTATCCATCTCCCACGTGGTCACGCGCGAGGTGAAGACCCAGTTCCGGGCGAACTGCCAGTCGAAGCCCACCGAGATCTCGTCCTTGTAGAAGGGGTCGACTTGGGAGTCCAGGGGGTCACGGGCCTCGATGCGGCGCTGAAAGATATCGTAAAGCTCCGTCGCGGGATTGTACCGGAACTGGTCGTATACATTCCTACCATTGGCGCCCGAGGTGAACTCCGTGAAGACGACACCGAGGCCGATGAAGTCGTAGTAGCGCCCGGCGGATGCCCGCACCAGCATCTTGCCGTCGGCGTTGATGTCGTAGACCGCCGACAGGCGCGGCACCACCTTGTCGTAGGACATGACCTGCTCGCCGAGATTGTTGTCGATGTCCTGGGTGTCCTGGCGTAGGCCGAGGTGGAAAGTGAGCTTGTCACCGACCGTGATTCGGTCCTGGACATAGGCGGCCGTCAAAAAAGTATTGTACTCGGTGATGCAAGGGGTTGGGCAGTCGTAGACCCGTTTGTTGCTCGGGCGCTCGTAGCCACCGGGTAGGCTGCGGCCGTAGCCGCGGCCGCGATACGCGGTTCCGATGCCTACCGACACCCCATAATAGACGTCCTGGACGTCGAAGCCGCCCTTGAGCTCGTGGTTGCCCTTGAAGTAGGTCACCGAGCCATTCGCCTGATCGCGCGGAAAGTCGTTCCCCCCAGACCCGTTGCCCCCCCCGGGACCGTTGTAGCTAAAACCGGTCGCGAGATCGCGGTAGTTAAAGTCGTTGCCGTCGGGTGTGTCAGGAGACGCGCCGGGAAGGATCGGGGCTGGCTCGGCCCCCACCCGCGCCGTGTTGAGGTCGCGTTGGGCGGCCTTGACCTCGAGGAACGCCGAGTTGGTCATGGCGAAGCTCCAGGTCAGGGTCTCGACCCTGTTATTCCACTGATTTCCTATGACCGTGTAGATGTCGCCGGCTCCCCCGGGTGGGTTGTTCCGGGCCGACGGGGAGTCGATAAAGGTAAACGTAAGCTGGTGGCGGCTCGAAGGCTGGGTGTTGAACTTGCCGATCATCGGCCTCATTTCGCGGTTGGTGTTGTACGCCGAGCCGTCCGGCAGCCTGTCGAGATTGTTGTCATTCATTTCGTTGTAGGAGGCGAAGAACCAGGCCTTGTCGCGCCAGATCGGGCCACCGAGCGAGGTCTCGAAGCTGTTGATTTGGTCGTCCGGGCGCGGGGTCCCGAGCCAGTTCTCGGCGCGCCATGCCGGGTTCTGGCCGATATAGAGGAAGTCGCCGTGGAAGTTGTTGGTGCCGGTCTTGATCGTCGTGTTCTGCACCCCGGCGATCCCTCGGCCGTACTCGGCGTCGAAACCGGCGGATTCCATCTTGTTCTCGGCGATCACGGTCGACGGCATATAGAAGCTGATCTCGCCGCCGCGACGATTGTGGGAGATGTCGACGCCCTCGAGGAAGTTGACGGTCTCTTGGGCGATGCCACCGTTGACCCCGGCTGAATGATCGCGCTCCTGGCTTAGTGACACCACACCGGCCATCAGCCTCATGTTCGACCTGTAGCCACGCGTGGTTTGGGGGACGTGCTCGAGCGTCTCTGCCCCGAGGGTGGTGGTGGCGCCGGTGTCGTACTTCGAGATCAGCGCCGCCTCGGAGGTGACGGTGATGGTCTCGGCAGTGGCGGTCCCGAGCGTGAGGTCGACGTCCTGGCGCCGCCCCGGGTCGAGGACGACTGCGTGCTCGGCTGAGCCCAGGCCCTCGAGGTTGGCGGTGACGTTGTAGGTACCCGCCTGGAGAAGGGCGAAGCGATAGTCGCCGTCGGCGTTGGTGATCTCGGTCCTCGGGTTCTGAGGGCCGGTAAGAGTCACGGTGACGCCGGGCAGGCCGCCACCCTGGGCGTCGGTTACGGTGCCGTCGATGGTCGATGTCTGCGGGCCGTCGGCCAGAAGTGGCAACGCGCAAACGGCGATGGCGATGATCCAAATAGAAGACCTAAGGGCGGTGGCTTTCACGATTGTCTCCTCCAGAGTCTTGCGACCCGGTTGAGTCGGGGTCTCTTGAAAGGAGGCCGCCGCCGGGCCGCGCGATGGAAACTACTAACTTGCCTAGAGACTCTCCCTATCTAAAGACACACTGTGCCTACTTGGCGGTGGTTGACGACGAACAGACATACAGTATACACAGGATACTAACGATCTCTACCCTAGCCTTAGAGCAAAAATCATACCAACTACATATTGTGTGTAAGAAGGTCGTAGATACTATATATTGTGCTTTGGCCGAACGGCTCTCTATAAAATTGAATCAGCAGTTCAATGAATTGGATACTATGGCGTTTTGGGTACGGGAGGAGAGGTGAACATCGACTCAGCTGATAACTCAAACCTTGTTGAAACTGACGTCGGCGCCGAGTATATTTCAGGCAGTCTGTGGGACTGAGGGTCGAACAGCGGTGCGCGAGGTAGGAGCCTGCTTGGCAGGAGAATGGGGGTGAGCAGTGGGAGGCCAGAGAGAGTCAAACCTTCGTGAGCGCAAGCACAGGATCCTCGACGCAGCGGCGAAGCTGATTGCTTCGGAAGGCGCTGAAGCCTGCACCATGCGTAGGCTTGCGCGTGCCGCGCAGCTCGATGTGGTCACCCTTTACAACCACTATGGATCAAAGGAAGAGATCCTGGAGGCGCTGCGAAGAAGCGGCGCTCGGTCGCTTCATCGACGTTTCGAGAGGCTGACTGAAACGGAACCGCTCGATCTCATTCGCGCCATCGTCAAAGTGTCGCTTTTGGAGGGGGCAGCACCGATCGATGTGGCGCGACCCAAGCTCCTGCCCAGTTCTACTTCGCGACGACTGCACGAAGGACCGTTCCTGGCGGCGGTCAAGGAACGGGGGTCGAGGAACAATGGAACGGAAACGCACACTAAGGGGGCACTCCCCAGGGTTCGATACCGTTGCTGGGTGCCTGTTGACTTCCTCAGTGACGACCAAGCGGCGGCATAGGCGACGGCGGAAGCCATGGCTCTCGATGGCGTCAACCGCGACACGGTGAAGGTCTTCGTCATGGACAAAGAGTTCACGGTCTAGCAAGGCCAAGCACCCGCACAGGCGCTCTAGCACCTATCGACGGGTGATGCGCCAACGCTTCTCCGGGTCCTTCTCGATTCGAGACACCGGCTCACTAGCCAGTCGAGCCGTTCAGGTGTCCGTGCGTGCTTGCGCGACGGCGGCTCGGGATCTGAGGGCTGACTACAGCGGGCTAATCAGAGGCCGATTCACGGTGTCGTGATCCACCGTATAAAGCGACACGCAGGCTCGCAGATCCCCGTGGATGCTGGATTTCTCGAGCGGCCAAAGGTGAAAAGGCGACACCGTGTCGCCTTTTTTGTAAAGGTGCGACACCTCCTGCTTCCAAAGGTGGGGTGGGAGCCTATCGTCGCGGGAGTTGTCGAACGATTGCCTTGATAGCTTCGGCAATCTGTTTCGGTTCCTGGCGGGCGTCGCGCTTCTCGGCTCTTACTCGTTGTCGATCGAGGTGGGCCTGGAGCTCCTCGAGCTCTGGAGGCCTGTCCTTACTCGGAAGAGGCGACTTCACCACTTCTCCGCAAACTCATCGACGACGTCCTGGCCAGAGAGATTGAGATAGATCATCGTCGTCTCGATCCGGTCGTGGCCCAAGGCCATCTGTAGAGCTCGAAGGTTGATGCCCTTCTTCAGTGCGGTCACGGCGAGCCATCGCGGTCCCACACCACCCTCGATCCATCAACATCAGCTCACGCACTCCATACCAGCAGGGGCACATCATGTTGCAGCTGCAGGTCTCGATCATCTGAATCTCGAGCTCCATGGTCATGAACGCGGCTCCTCTCTGATTCGAGCAGGATGCTGGGATTTGCTAGACCGACTCGGTGACTCCCGGGACCGGGATTCGGTAGCGCCCGTTGGCGTCCGGCAGGGATGGTGGATCAGCATCCCAGGCGTACTTCTCCGGAGCGATGCGGATCTCGGACGCCATCGCCTCTTCGAAGCTGAGACGCTTGCCGGAGTACGTCGCCATCCGGCCGAGAATGGCGGTCATCGTGCTCATCGCGCCATACTCGGTCTCGTTGAAGGGCTCGCCGCGGCGGATCGCAGCGAAGAGATCGTCGTGCTCCTGCTGGAAGGGGTCGATGTCCCCTTCGCCGTGGCGCCAACCACCTTTCTTGGTCTGCATGGTGCCCTTGGTGCCGTGGGCGAACTCGGCGACCTGGTTCCAGCAGTTCTTGATGTGGCGGCATTGGCTGAGCATCGTGGTGCCGTCGGCGAAGGTGTACTCGACGGCGTGGTGGTCGAAGATCTCGCCATGATCCTTCCCGTTGCGCCACTGTCGGCCTCCCTGCCCCTGGGCTGTCACGGGGTAGGCACCCTTGACCCAGTTGCCGACGTCGAGGTTGTGAATGTGCTGCTCGACGATGTGGTCGCCGCAGAGCCAGTTGAAGCCGCATCCACCGGATGTGGACTCACTGGACTTCTTGAAGACCTCCTGGAAGATGCTGTAAGGCGTGTCCGCCAGCACCACGATTCCGAAAGCCCCGACCAGAAGGGGCAGGTCAGGCCCACTTCGTTGAGCCAACGTTTCTTTTCGGGGCTCCAGGTACTCTTGGATTCGCTCCAGGTAGCGATTCCCCAGCGAACTCAGGCGAGAGGCGCCGCCGAGTCCAACCAGGACAACTCCGGCAACACCGAGCCCCAACCGCGAGCACGCCGCGCTGATCCGGGGCGACTGTCGCAGCCCACCAGCGACAGAGCTACAAAGGCCATGAGGCCCGGCACCGTTGATGCTGCAGCGCAACATCGAATCATGGCGCCTCGGTCGTTTAGTCCCGGTCCGGCAGCGCGAACACGAAGAGGTTGTTGCCCGAGCTCGGGCGAAGCTCGGGCGTGATCGAAAGGTTGGTCCAAGCCGCCGACCAGGCGCCGGTCGAAGCGACGACATACTGACGTCCGTCGACCGCGTAGCTGATCGGAAAACCGGTGACTGGCGAGCCGAGATTGACCTCCCACAGAATGGCGCCGGTCTCCTGGTCCAAGGCGCGGAATCGCCCATTCACATCGCCGAAGAAGACGAGCCCACCGCCGGTGGCAAAGAGCGACATGGTTGCAGCTCGCTGCTCGTAGGTCCAGGTCGTCCTGCCTGTCGCTACAGATACTGCGTACACCGTGCCCGCCTGATCGGTGCCGGGGGCCACCTGACTGTTGGCGTCGAGGGCGTAGAGCGGGTTTCCCTCGAAGGTAGAGGTTATGCGTGCGCAGGTGTTGCGGAGCGGGTTGTAGATCATGTGCGTCAGCGGGCTGTAGGCGCCGGCCTGCCAATTCTTGCCGCCTTTGTGGGTCGGACAGACGAGCATCTCCTGCCCCAGCTCGCTGAAGATCACCTCTGTGTTCTCGGTCACTTCGCCGGTGGCACCGTCGATATTGCTGATCACGTTTTGTAGCACGGTCGGCGTCGCCCACAGAAACTCCCCGGTCTCGCGGTCGAGGGTGTAGACCACACCCGTCTTGCCCGGAATCCCGGTCACCACTTTTCGTACCTCGCCCGCCTGCAGTCGCGGATTGATCCACCGCACTTCGCTCACATCAGGCTCCACCACGGTGTCGACCAGGATGCGCTCGAAGGGGTGGTCTAAATCCCAATGGTCGTTGAGATGCTGGTAGTACCAAGCGATCTCCCCGGTGTCTACTTCGAGCGCGAGCGTCGAGTTGTGGTAGAGGTGCTGGAGGTCTGCGCCACCCAGAAGGAACTTCGGCGCCGGCGAGGTCACCGACGTTCCGATGTAGATGAGCTCCAGCGTCGGATCGTAGCTCGGCGCCATCCAGGCGCCGACGTGCTTGCGCTCTTCGAAGGGCACATCACCCCAGGTCTCGTCACCCGGCTCACCGGGTGCTGGAATCGTTCGCCGCCGCCACAGCTCCTTGCCGGTTCTGGCGTCGTGCGCCACAATCACACACGCGTCCGGCCCACCGCGCGGCCGGCAGCTGCGCCCCGAGATCGCTCTGCCGTCGGCAATGATGGGTCCGGAGCCCTGGATCGCAGGCTGTTTCTTGTAATCGAGGATCTCGGTGTCCCAGACCAGCTCCCCCGAAGTCGCGTCGAGGGCGAAGATGTGGTCGTCGTAGCTGGTATCGATGATCAGACTGCCATAGATCGCGATATTACGGTTGTTGGCACCCAGGCTGCCGACGTGCTGCACGACGTCGTCGGGAAGGTCGCGCCGGTACTCCCAGATGAGGTCACCGGTCATCGCGTCGATCGCCTGAATGACATCCTTCGGGTTCGGCATGTACATGACACCGTCGTAGACCAGCGGCGTCCCCTGCTGGCGGCCCTCGGTCAGACCTCGAGACCAGACCAGGCGCAGATTGTCCACGTTGTCGCGGGTGATCTCTTCGAGCGGGCTGTAGGCCCAGCCGTCGAGCGTGCGGCGCCACATCAGCCAGTCGGCGTCGCTGGGGCTCTGGAGCATGGCGTCGGTGACCGGGATGAAGTCGTTCTCCCTCTGGGCCTGGGTGGCGACCTGTCCGCTGGCCGACAGCATGATCGCAACCGCGATCAACAAGCCGAGATTTGCCATTTGGCTCTCTCCTCCAGTTCCAGACCCAGGATTGGAGGGCATGCTACCACACTCCCCGCCGTGTCTTGGACGAGCCCGCCCCCAGCGAGTCTCCCAGAGCGCCTCCAGAGGCGGGAAAACCGCTGGTCCGACGGTTTGCACGGCTCTTTCGCTGGGACCGAGCGCACCGGTCCGTCTGCTCGCTGAGCGCGCTCCTTGGTACTCGCTGGCGGGTCCGTCATCCCGGCTCCAGCAGAGGCAGCATGAGTCGGGAGATTCTGCGGAGGATGGCCCGGAAGAGGCGCTGGGGCACCGCGACCTCCGCCATCTGGAACGTGACGTACCTGGCTGAAGACACGACCTTCGCACCGATCTTGATGAGCTTGTCCCGTAGCGTCGTCAGCGACCAGTGGCTGACGCCAGGCGGTAGAGCGACACGGCGGAGGAAGTTCCCCAGGTTGTACGCCAGCGCGAACAGCTGGAGACGGACCTGGTTGTCCACGAAGTCGTGGCAGGACAGCTTCGTCCATTTCAACGCGTTCTTTCCTTCCTTGATCCATTGCTCCGCCACACCGCGTCCGTTGTAGAATCTCACCACTCCTGCCGCGTCGCGGCGCAGGTTGGTCACGATGAAGCCAACGCGGGGAAACAGCTCGCCCCTGTGCCACTCCACCTTTGCCACCACGCGGCGCGCCCTGTCCCAACTTTCCGCACGATACGAGAAACTCTCGTACCAGATGATCGGCTTCTTCGGCGGACGGCCCACGGGGCGAGTCAGCAGATGCTCGATTTCGCGCTGCAGCACCCTATTGGCCGGAAGGCGGATGGCGTAGAGGTATCTTTCCTGCTCCAGGAACGTGTAGATGTCTGGGTTGGCGAAGGCGGCGTCTCCTCGGAAAAAGCGTCGAAGCTTCTCGTTACGGTAGCGAGCAACCACCGGCTCGAGCACCGAGCGCCAGTCGTCCGCGCTGTGGACGTTCCCCTCGCGCAGTATCGCCCGCTCCAGGTCCCCGAATTGGTTGAAGCAGAACAGTGGATGGTAGCAGCTACATCGAAAGTGACCGTTGTATGCAGAGCCCTCCTGACGGCCATACGTCTCGCTCACCGAGCTGTCCATGTCGAGGATGATCTCGCGCTTTGGTTTCCGCTGCCGCAGCCGGTCGATCCACTTTCCCGAAAGGTCCATCAAGGCTTCCAGATTCTCACGCCGAGTGAGGACCGCCGTCTCGAACCTACTCATCTGACTGGTCGATGCGGCGTTGCGCTCCTTCGCCCTGCCGCCTACGACATGGCGCATCGCAGGGTCTACCGACAGCCGCTCCGCATCGTTGGTGTCTTCGTATCCTGCCAGGCGGCTGAACACCGATTGCCGCAACAGGGCCATCATGCTGTGCTGGGTGTTGCTCCCGGTCCGCCAGTCCGCCAACAAACCGCTCGCTGTAGTAGTCAGTCGCAGCGCCTCGTCCAGTTCTCGGTAGGCCAGCAGACCCGCATCGCTGGTGACCTTGGAGCCGTGGAACTCCAGCTTCAGGCTGCGGTCGAAAACGACTCTGAGAGCGCCTTTCCCTCTTTCACCCATCAGATTCTCCCGATCTGCTCGCGCCGAAAGCGAGGAAAGCCTTTGTTCATGCGGCCGATCCAGGGTTCATTATGCCCGATTCAGCCTCCCATCTGGGAAATCCGGGATGAAGTCTTTCCCTGCACCGGCGCTAACAAGTATGGCCTGATCGAAGACATCGAGGTCGACGATCGAGGGCTGGTCTACGCGCCCACCGGACCGGGACTCGGCTACGAGATCGATTGGGAGCTGGTGAAACGGGAGCACACAGCCACCGTCGACTAGCTGGCGACGCGTCAGGCCTGGTTTGTCGCCAGGAAGGTGACTAACGACCGCTGGGCTCGCCCGCCTCGCGCTCCAAGAGTCGCGAGCCTCGGAGGATGTTGCCCATCGCGTAGTTGCCTTCGTGACACGCGAACTCGTAGAGACGATCGCCGCTCTTCATCAGCATCACCCCGGTGAAGGGCCTGGTGTACGTGGCCGGGTCATCGACCGTGAACTCGTAGCGCAAGGTACCTTCGTCGATTCGCTGAAAGCGCTCGGTGACCCGCATGTGCTTGGCGTTGCCGACGGAGGCGACGACGTCCGCGGAGAAACTCGTGACCTTCGAGCTGAAGTTGGTCGTCTCCACGACCAGCGTATCGCCGTCCCAGCGCCCCAGCGAAGAGCCCATCCAGGGCCGGATGTGCATCGGAAGACGACCGCGACCGTCGATCGGCACGATCCTCGCGTCGTGCACCATCTCGTTGAGGATGACCACGTGGTCCTCGGTCTGCACGATTCTGATGTTCTGGTTGTAGCCGGCCGGGATGATCGGAGGGCCGGAGTTGAAGCCGAGCAGACAGCGCTCGGCAAGACCGCGGCTCTCGGGTCCGTCGTTGCCGATCCCTCCGACGCGCAATCGAACGGGTAGATCAGTTGGCAGGTCATCTCCTGTGCTTTGCCCACCGACACTCCGGGAGTGAACATCGTGCTTCTGGACTCCTGGCTGGGTGGGTGGCAGGCGGCCATTCGGCGGATCGATGATCAGAGACGTGCGACGGTCCGCGCTGACTCTGGCTCCGCTGTCGAACCAGAAGCTGTTGTAGGCGCCGACGCCTTCGGGCGGAGCCTCTCGATCTGGGTCGCTCGGCTGGTCTCGCTCTGCCGCTCGCGCTGCCGCCTTCGATTCGATCTCGGCGGCTTCTTCTTCGCTCAGCACCGCCTGCTCGGCCTTGTCCTCGGATCGGATCAGTGGGGTCAGAGTCCGAAAGTCCCAGACCCCTTCGAGATCGGGGCGGCCGTTCGAGGTGCGCCTCGGCTCAGAAGGGTCGGCCTCGGCCGCAAGGGTCGGCGTCGAGATGAAGAGAAAGGCGAGGCTCAACATCAGGGCCGAGGTTGCTGCTTTGAATTGGATTCGTTCTTGTCGAGGCATCGAGCCTCCTTTCGTGGCCGCGCCCGTCTTCCGGATGCGGGTACTGTCGCACCGGCGCTGTCTGTGCCCCTAGGTTACACGACTGCACTCGATGAGCAAGAGAATCTGCATTCAGGAGTCCTCTTCCTGCCCTGTCGCCGACGAGCAGGAGGTCGTCGCGATTCGGATCAACACTGGTATACCAGCCTCTAAAGTGTTCTCCGCATTTGATTTAATCTCGATCCATGAGTGAAGCTCAGATCCATACTCCGGGCTGGGGTAGGCGATAGGTAGGATTTGGGCGGTGATTTCGGGCTCAGGGAGTCAGGTGGTCCTGCCGTGTCCATCATCCGTTGGGCAACCCTCGACCTCTTGAATGCCATTCAGAGGGCGCCGGTTTGCTGGAGTTTGTTGTGGTTTGAGTTTCCTGTTGTTTCGGTCGAAATCTCTTGGTTCGGTTTGCTGTGGTTTGTTGTGGTTTGCGTGCTGGCGATTGCTATGTGATTGCTGAGATGTCGCCAGCTTGTGTGGCGCCAGTGATCTCCAGTCATTCGGAAACGCATCAACAAGCGAAGGCGGTTACTCCCCCTCCGACTGCTCCTCGTTGCCCTCCTGCTCGAGCAGCTGTGCGTCCATCAGATCTTTTGGGCGTCCGGCCGCGAGCTTGTTGCTGACCAATTGCCTACGCCCAAGCACCGGCAGTCGCATACCTTCGATCTCAGTCTCGATTGCAAACTCTTCGGCCTCGTCGAACTCGACACCGCTGATAGAGGTCATCACGTCGACTCGTCTCGGCGGCAGCCCCATCTGGTAGACGGTGCCCTCCTTCTCGAAGTCTCGCTGCGAGACGCCATGGCTCGCCACCGGTGCCCCGAACACGTCCAGAGCACGCATCAGTCGAGCGGCGTTCTCGGAGCTTGGCGCGACGAAAACGTCCAGATCTCCCGTTGCTCTCGGGATGCCGTGCACGGCTAACGCGTGTGCGCCCACGATCACGAAGCGCACGCCCGCTTCCCGCAGGGCGGCCAGTAGGTCCCTGAAGTCGTCGTTCAGGACCGGTTCGCTCAATCCGATGTGCCTGATCGAAGGACCGTACCGGGCATGTCTGCGCGCTCGTAGTCGGGGATGTCGCGACCTGACAGTCGCCAAGAGAGTACGGTCAGAGGCCACATCATCGCCAACCGCTCACTAGCAGTCGTCTGCGCGCTCAGGTCGTCCGAGGGCTCGACGCCCAGGTTGTAGCGCCGAATCGGCCATTTCTGCCGGGCGCGGCGTCGGTGGTCGCGAGCCTCGTCCTCTGAGACTGCGGCCCGTCGCTTCGTTGAACGAGCTTTCACTGGTTGATTCTACTAAGCGGCTAAGCTCTGGTCGAACGACCCCTCGGAAGGAGGGGGAGGGATCGGGATTCCTTTTGATGAGCGTGAGGTCGTCCGTTTGCTGCAGAGGAAGCGGACACCCATCAACAAGCGCAACGTCGCCGCCCACGCTAGCAGCAACGCGGGGATGAGAGAGGCCAAGATCGGGTGTCACTTTCTCAACCTTGATTCGACTCGACTCGACGCGGCTCGCAAACCTACGGATTCGCTTCAAACCACTCCTGTTCCGCCAGCCGCGCCCCGCGCAGCATAGTGAACCCCAGAGTGACACCAGATAGACCGATCACGGTCGGACTGACGAGGAGTCTTGCGTCTCGCTCCTGTGGCACGATGGGTTTGAATGGCGAGCGCTGCGCGATCGGCGTTATACTTACGCGCGGTATCTCTCAGACGGCAAGGAGCTGCTGTTCGACAGCGTGGCCGATCCGATACAGTCGAAGGAACCTGGCCAGTCAGAAGGAAGCGTCACAATGAAACGAATTACCCTCTTCATTGCCATCGCCACATTCATCGCACCGCTTGCGCACGCAATACAGAAGCGCCCAAACATCGTCGTCTTCCTCGTCGATGACATGGGTTTGATGGACACCTCCGTCCCGTTCCTGACGGACACAAACGGAAAACCAGAACGACAACCGCTCAACGATTTCTTCCGAACCCCTTCGATGGAACGCTTGGCCAAACAAGGTATTCGCTTCAGTGACTTTTACGCGATGAGCGTGTGTTCACCGACGCGGGTATCGATCATGACCGGCCAGACATCAGCGCGACATCACACAACCCAATTCATCAACCCCGAGAGAGACAACCGTGGCGGGCACGGCCCGGACTGGCAGTGGAAGGGAATCTCAAAGACAGACGTGACGCTGCCAGCGCTGTTGCGGAAGGCAGGCTATCGCACGATCCACAGCGGCAAAGCGCACTTTGGCCCGACCGGATCGTTCGGCGCCGAACCAAAGAACATCGGCTTCGACATCAACATCGCCGGATGCTCGTTCGGCAGACCCGCGACCTATTACGGGACAGCCAATTTTGGGAACGGAGAGAAGAAGCACGAAGCCATACCTGGCCTGGAGAAGTATCACGGCAAGGACATTTACCTGACCGAAGCGCTGACCATCGAAATGAACGCCGCGATCAGCCAGAGCGTGAAGGACAAGAAGCCCTTCTTCGCCTACATGTCTCTCTATGCCGTTCACAGTCCTTTTGAGGCCAATCCGCGCTACGTTGACAACTACAAAACGTTGCCCGAAGGCGCGGAGGGTGAATCCGCTCAAGCGTTTGGCACCATGATCGAGGGCATGGACACGTCGCTCGGCGACATCCTCGATCATTTGGACGAACTCGGCGTCGCTGAAGACACGATGGTCTTCTTCCTGGGAGACAACGGCACGGATGCACCGTTCGGCCCGACCCACACTATCGCCTGCGCGGCGCCATTGCGTGGCAAGAAAGGCACACACTATGAAGGCGGCCTGCGGGTGCCCTTCATCGCGGCCTGGGCCAAACCGGATCCATCCAGCGCCTTTCAGAAGCGACGCCCCATTGCGCGGGGCGCCATCATCAGCCAGTTGGGCGCGGTTTACGACCTATTTCCAACGGTGCTCTCGGTAGCAGGCATCACTCCTCTCGACGAACACACCGTCGATGGTATCGATCTGAGTGACTTTTTGACTGGCGAGGCAAGAAAACGTCAACGCGAGTTCCTGATGCACTTCCCGCACGAGCATCGTAGCTCTTATTTCACGAGCTATCGCCGCGGTGAGTGGAAGCTTGTCTACCACTACATGAAGTCAGGCGGCGATCGCTATGAGCTCTTCAATCTGACCCAAGATCGTGACGAATCGAACAACCTCGCGTCCAAACAACCAGAGATGCTGCGAGAGATGATGACGGCGATGAACGATTCACTGGAAGGGGCAAACGCCCAATACCCGATCAAGGACGGAAAGGCCTTGAGACCGTCGCTGAACTGACGGACGGCCGCCAGGCATGCCGCAGGCGTGAGCGCGGAGGAGGCTGCCCGCACCATAGATATGACCCATCACACCGAGATCCCCATCCTAGAGCCGGGCGCGAACCTCCTGGCAGTAGAACGGATGTACATGCGGCTGGAGAATCCTGACTGAGACACGAAGGAGCGCGTCACGATGAGTAAGAAGCAGACCCGCCGGGAGTTTCTACAGCAGTCTTCTCGCCTGGTCGCCGGCACTGCCTTGGCGGGGCAGGTCGCGACAGGGGCCGGTGCCCAACAGGAGCGGCCGCCCAACCTCCTCTTCTTCTTCCCCGATCAGCACCGTCCCGACTGGATCGGCTACGGTCCCAACGCGCTGCCCATCTCTACGCCCAACCTCGCGCGCCTGGCTCGCACCGGCGTGAGCTTCAACCGGGCCGTCGTCTCCTCGCCCATCTGCGCGCCCTCGCGTGCCTGCCTGGCCGGCGGACGCGAGTACGACCGCTGCGGCGTGCGCAAGAACGGCATCCCGTATCCACGAGATCGCACCACCTACTACCGTCTGCTGCGAGACGCGGGCTACCACACCATGGGAGTCGGCAAGCTCGACCTGGCGCAAGGCACCAGGGACTGGGGCTCGATACACGCCGACGCCTGGGGCTTTTCGGCGATGATCAACAACGCCGGCAAGGCCGCGGGCATGGGGGCCTACCTTAGTGACCCGGTCGGACCCAAGGGCCCTTACTACGAATATCTCGACTCTCTCGAGCCACCTCGAGGCCGCGTCTGCGCCGAAGACCTTGCGCGGCGCAGCTCCAACCGTCCTGACGGCACTGTCAAGTTAATCCTGCCGGTGCGAGCTTGTGCCGCGGACGAGCCTTGATTCCGAGTTCAGCAGACGCACGTCTCCTGTCTCCAAACGCCGAAGGAGCGATCTCGCAGCGTCCGGTGGTTGGCTGAGCTGACGAGGTGCCGCCCAACGCGGAACAGATTCTGGATGACTGCGTGAGCGGAGAGGAATCGCTGCGCCTGGCCGGGCGACTTGAAGCGGCGCATCTGTCGCTCTCGCTGCCGGGTCGGCTGATGGGAGACCTCGGCACCGTTGTTGGCGTACTGGCTCGTATCGTGCCTGACAGAGGGCATAGTGGTCCGGTGCGCTGCGCCATAGCTCCTCAACTTGTCGGTCACCAGGAGCACCGGCTCTGCCCCTTGGCCCTTCAAGAGCTTGCGGAAGAAGCGTTCCGCTGCTTTTCGATCACGGCGTGGCTGCACGAGGATGTCTATGACGTCGCCATCCTGATCGACGGCACGCCACAAGTACTGCCTCTTGCCCTGGATGGTCACGAAGAGCTCGTCCAAGAACCAGGTGTCACCCAGTCGGCCGCCTCGCCGCTTCAGCTTGCGGGCGTACTCCGTGCCGAACTTCCGGCACCATTGACGGATGGTCTCGTAGGAGACGACGATTCCTCGCTCCGCCAAGGAGATCCTCCACATCTCGGAAGCTCAGGGTAGAGTCGAGAGGTGGCGCGGTGACGAAGGAACGGCCTATCTGTTTCCGGCCCTTTCGGTTGCCGGTGCCTCACTATCCGCTCCATGCTCCGTTTCCACCTCCCGCTCATCAAACCGGACGTGCGGTTTTCCCGCATCCGGCTTTCGGACAGAGAATCACGCGTTCGCCCACGGAAGGTTACGCGGTCGCCCTTGCAGCTCGACCAAGCCAAGCTGCTCGTGCAAGTACTCGTCTGAGTAGCGTGTGATACCCCGACCTTGCACTTTGTGCTTCCGACGCAACCACTGACGAAGCCTTCTTCGGGCATGACGATCCAAGGCCCTGTAGTCGGTGCTGACCGGGCCGAGGTGGAAGTAGTTCGCCCACCCGACCATCAGCCGGTTGAGACGGGCCACTCGATCTTCGACATCGGTCCGCAACCAACGGCGCTCGGTTGCCTCGCTGATCGCTCGGACTACCTTTCGTACTGCCTTTCTTGAAGGTCGGGTACCCAGATAGGCGTGACCCGTTCTCCAGGAGTAGCAACGGCCGATCGTGTAGCCCAAGAAGTCGAAACTCTCTTCCGGCAGAGAGCACACGCGCGTCTTGCGCTCGTTCACCGTGAGCTCCAACCGATTCATCAGCTTCCGCATCGCCGCCAGCGCCTCGTCGGCGCGATGGACACAGCAGATCACCAAGTCGTCGGCATAGCACACGATCTCTCCGCCGAATCGGTCGGCATGACCGAGGAGCCTCCAACCTAGAATCACGCGACGCATGTAGAGGTTGGCGAGTAGCGGTGAGATTGGAGCACCTTGAGGGCACCCTCGTCTCGTATCTTTCGCTCGAGTCGTCCGACTCTGTCTCCCGCGCCTGTCGATCTCAATCACCGGTGACTCGAGCCACATCTTGATCAGATGCAGCACGCGACCGTCGCTCACGCGACGGGCTACCGACTTCTTGAGACCGGCATGTGGGATGCTGTCGAAATACCCGGCCAGATCCGCATCGACCACCTCTTCGTGCCCCGTGTTGACCAACGAGTGGACCCGACGAACAGCGTCGAGAGCACTGCGCCCCCGACGGTAGGCGTACTGCTCCAATGGCAGGTCCGCCTCGAAGATCGAGTCCAGAATCAAAGTCACCGCGGTCTGGGTCACGCGGTCTCGAATCGTGGGAATCCCTAGCGCACGACGACCGCCGTCGGCTTTCGGGATCCACACTCGAAGAACCGGTTGTGAACGGTACCCGCGGCTCCTGAGATCCTCCGCCAGTCCACCCAACCAACGCTCGTCGCCCGACGACTCGATGTCCTCGAAGCTCTCTCCGTCTACACCCGCGCTTCCACCGTTTTGACGGCAGAGACGGTAGGCGAAACGGAGCACATCCTCGCGGAACACTTTGTCGTAGAGAGAGTAGAAGCGATACTCGGGCAGCTCCTTCGCTTTTGCGTGCAACGCTGCTTGAAGCTTCCGAACGCTTTCTGGAGTTGCTAGGCTCACGCCAATCTCCTCGCTCTTGCTTGCTCAGCGTTGACCCTGAACCAAGGCCCCTTCCCTCCACCTGAGTTACCAGATCTCACCGGTACTACGGGCCTCTCCGCCACCCTGCCTGGCCGAATCTGCCCCTCACGGGGTCTTCGTTGGACACACGCTGTCCACCTGACAGGGCTTCCCGTGTTCCGCACGACTCCCATTTCCATGCATGCCAGCGTCACTACCCCGGCGGAACCCCTCGACCGATGTCGCTCGACAACCGAGGGGCGGCGGCCTTCCCCAGCTTCTGGGTGGGTCGGCTTCCGCGGCTTACCGTTTCGAGGCCTGCTCAACGTTCACTCATATTCCTGCCTGCATGTTCGCCAGGTCACCTTGTGACCTTCTACACCGAAGGCTTCGACGGATTCGTTACCTCCTCCGCCGCTCCGATTGCTACCGGGTGGAGCGACTAGCTCCCGGGTGGGAATTGCACCCACTGAGAATCGCCGGCTTTTCACGGCGCACCAGAAGCGGTGGTAGAGCCAGACTGCGTGAGTGATGATCTCGGGCGGAAACCGGTGACCGCGGTAGCTGGGCGTGCTGCTTTTCATGGGCCGACTCTGCCACCCATCGGCTCAACCTGACAGTACCTCGGGCAGGGCCGGAATCAGAACCGACTCGATGCCAAAGGCCGCAGCGATCTGTTGCTCGGAATCCGAATGCATCCTACCGACAGCCTACCGTGAGCCGGGTCGCGCCAAAAGGCAGGAGGTTCGCCAAGACGCGCCTTTCTCGATTATCAGCGTTTCCAACTTCCAAGCCTGGCATCTCGACATCGACGTCCGATAAGCGCGGCTTGAACGAAGGCCGCTACGCGGCAGTCTCGGAATCCGGATCGAAGACGGACGGATACTCCGGCACGGTGGGATCTAGCTTGAGCTAGTCAAGGTCTAGGAAAGTCTCCATCCTCTTGGTTTGGCGTCAATGCCGACGCCTGCAACGAGGAGGACCCTGTCATGGGTGCACTGAGAGATCGGATGGAGACGGACATGAAGCTGCACGACTTTCGACCGGCGACCCAATCGCAGTACTTGCACTGCGTGCGCCGGCTGGCGAAGCACTACGGGCGCTCGCCCGATGAGCTGTGCGAAGAGGAGGTGCGCAGTTTCCTGCTCTACCTACGCGAGGACCGTGCTTTGAGCTCGGCGAGTATCAGCACCTACACGGCGGCGCTGAAGTTCTTCTACGGGATCACCCTTCACCGCGAGGAGATGGTGCCCTCGTTAGGCGCTCCGAAGGTGCGCAGGCAGCTTCCGGTCATCCTCTCGGGCACCGAGGTCGCGGCGGTGCTTGGCGCGATCCGCTCGCACGAGCTGCGTACGTTGGCCACGGTTCTGTACGCTTCGGGCCTGCGCATCAGCGAAGCGTGCGCGCTGGAGGTGTCAGACATCGACTCCGAGCGCATGCTGATCCATGTGCGCGACGGTAAGGGCGGCCGCGACCGCTTCGCCCTTCTCAGCCCGCAGCTGCTCAAGGTGCTGCGTCGATACTTCCGCAAAGAGCGCCCCGAGCCGCCCTATCTGTTTCCCGCTCCGCGCTCCGGCAAGACGTTGCGCCCCGACACGGTGCGTAAGAGCCTGCATCGGGCGGCTTTGCGCTGCGGGATTGTCAAGCGTGTGACCCCACACCTGCTGCGTCACTGCTTTGGCGCCCACATGCTGGAACTGGGCACTGATATCCGTGTGCTGCAGGCGCTGTTGGGTCACCGCTCGATCCGCACGACCCAGCTGTACGTACAGGTCTCCACCCAGCTGATCGCGCGCACCCCAAGCCCGTTGGACCTGCTCGGCACTCCCGCGGGCAAGGTCCTCGGATAACCGCGCGCTACAGCAACCGTGCACCCCCAGCAGGGGTGCGCTCGGCAGCTCGACCGCAAAGCGGGTCGGTCTCGCTATGACCTGGGCGAGATCTTCCGGGCGCACATCGACGCCTTCCGTGACCGCCACTTCTTGAGTCCTTTACAGGCTCAGGTGGTGCGGGCGATCTGTGCCTGCCGCACCGCGCAGCTGGGCGGGCATCTGGACGTGTGTCGGGACTGCGGCTATAGGCGCCCTGCGTATAACTCATGCCGGAATCGTCACTGCCCCAAGTGCCAGGCGCTGGATCAGCACCGTTGGCTCGAGCGGCGCCTGTCTCGCATTCTCCCGGTCGGCTACTTTCACGTCGTCTTCACCCTGCCGGGGGAGCTCGCCTCAGTGGGTCTGCGCAACCGCCGCCTTGTCTACGAGCTGCTCTTCCGAGCCGCGGCGGAAACGCTTCTGACCCTCGGCAAGGATCCCCAACGGCTCGGAGCCCTGCTCGGCATCACGATGGTGCTGCACACCTGGACTCGGGACCTGCGTTTCCACCCCCATATCCACGCCATCGTCACCGGCGGAGGACTCAGCCTCGACGGACGGCGGTGGCTCTCGACGGGCGAGAAGTATCTGTTTGCCGTCAAGCTTCTGGGGAGGCTGTACCGCGGTAAGTTTCTCGGCCACCTGGCCCGTGCCTACAAAGACGGACAGCTCGACCTGCCACGAGATCTGGCCGAGGACGGTGGCTTCGATCGCCTGCTGTCGAAGCTCTACGCCAAGGACTTCATCGTCTACGCCAAGCGTCCCTTCGCCGGTGCGCAGCAGGTCTTCTCCTACCTGGGCCGCTATACCCATCGAGTCGCACTGTCCAACCACAGAATCCTCAACGTCACGGAGCAGGCCATCACCCTCGCCACGCGCGATGGCAAGACCGTGACGCTCTCTCCCGAGGAGCTCATCCGCCGCTTTGTGCTGCACGTCCTGCCCCGACGATTCCAAAAGATTCGCCACTATGGACTCATGGCCTCGGCCAACGTCCACTCTCGCCTCGAGCGAGCCCGCGCTCTGCTCGAGTCCACCGCCACAGCGACCCAGGCCGAAACCTCCCACCCCATCCCCATCGAGTCGGAAACCACAAACGAGCTCCTCCAACGCCTCACCGGCATCGACCTCGCGATCTGTCCCGCCTGCCAAGGTCCCCGCCTCCAACGTTTCCCCCTCGACCCTCCTGCCTACGCCCGGCCTCCACCGGTGGCGGCCGCGTGATCCCACGCCTTTCTCTTCCCGCGCTCCCGGTCCCGCCGCGGACAAGGCGGAGGTGTGCCCGCGGTGGCTCCGAACCCAAAATCGAGACGCCGGTGGACCTCCCAGGGGCCGCGCAGGCGCCTGACCGCAACCCAGTGCACCTCTGGAACTACCTCACAACCCTCGACCTGGGGCGCGTCGCGCGCAGCACAGCCTGCCAACGAGGCTGATAACCCCATACACAACCGCTCGTCTGGCGGCCTCCGCTCAAGCCAGGTCTAGCAGAATCCCGCTCGGGTAGATCCGCGCGACGACGAACCTCCTGCCTCGCGGGACTCTGCGAGATCCTTCTCCTTACCGAGCCAGGGTGGTGAGTCAATGAGGACAAAGTCGTAGTCGTCTTTGATCTTGGCCAGGGCGTCACGAAGCATGGCATTGCCGCTCTTTTTGACGACAGCGCCAATGTCGTGGCGGTGATTCTTGCTCGAGGCTAGGAGATGCGGATCCACGGTCTCGTTCTTGAGGATGAGCTTTTTCAGCGCCTTCCGGCTCGTGAGTCCGTGATACAGGGTCGTGCCGGCGAGCTCGAGCTCGTCGGGTTCGTAGCCTGCATATTTGTGAGGCTTGCTTGTGGATCTGTGTCGACCATGAGCACGCGCTTGCCTTGTTGAGACAGGGCATAGGCAAGATTGATCGTACTCGTTGTCTTTCCGACACCTCCTTTTTGATTCACGATTGCGATGGTGGTGGTCATAAAGTGTGCTCACTCGTCGAGGCGGCGCTTCCACACTCGTTCGTGGCGGCTGCCGTGCACGACAGCGATAATCTCAAGCCAGTCCTCTTGTGGCGAGTAGTACACGAGGTAAGGGAATGGTCGAGGGAGAAGTGCCCTCCGGACTTCGGGGAACACCTTCTCTGATGAATTTGGAAACAGTGTGAGCTGCTCGTAGGCGAGCTCGAGCGCCGCGAGAAAACGCGTTCCGAGCCCCGGTAACGCATGGTCGTAGGCCAAGGCGATCTCCTCAATCTCTACCCTGACACCTGGCCGGTAGCGTAGCTTCACACGCGATGATGCTTACTGCAGTCGCTTCCGAATTTCTCGGTGCGCGTCCTCGACGGGAACGCCGGCGTCAGGGTTCGCCTTCGCTTCTGCAAGACGAGCCTCCAACATTCCCTTGAGTTCTGGTGTGAGCCCAAACTCCACATCGCCTGACAGAGAGCTGTACACCTCGTCGGCGATCTCCAACTGTTCATCGCGTGGAAGGCGCTTGACCTCCTTTTGGACTTCGATTTTGGTCATACCCTCTCAGAATAGACCCTCTGGTGAGTGTGTCAAGAGCTGCTAAGAGGAGTGGAGGAACGCCTTTCTGGCAAGCCTGCGTGCCATGCCTTCCTGCGGCGGCGTTGCCCGCACGACGTCGCCGGCGACGCGCAACCCGCGCTCGTTGTCGATGGAGGTGGGCCTGGAGACTCGTCGAGCTTCGGCGGGCGGTCTCTTCTTGGGCGTGGCGTGCTCATCTTGCCGAACCGCCGTGCTAGTGAAGCGCGCCGTGGAGAGCGGTGAGTGTGTCTATCCAGAGCTTCAAACCGGTACGGGTGGCCTCTGCACTTTCAAGCTGGGCCTTCTCGTGTGCGATGTGCGTGTTCCGGAAGTCGTAGGACTCCTGGAGAAGGGGGTCGAGGAACAAGCGAACGAAATCGTACGCTAAGGGTCGGCGCGGAAATAACTTCACATTATCGCCGGAGCGTGTGAGGCCGAGGCGCCACAGGGCGGTCGCTGCATTGGAGGTGGTGGTGAGCTGAGCCCAGGCTGTGGGGCAAGCTCTTCCTGCTCGGTTCGCGGTCTCGGCGAGAGGGTGTAGTTCCACTTTCCTAGGAAGTCGCTCCTGGCCACCGCGAGCTGCAGCATTTCCTTGTCCGATACCCTGACTCCTTTCTGGTATTGGCGTTGATCACGGCACGGCTCGACGCGCAGTCCGGTGGATGTCGTCGTGTTGCGGACGAGGTTGACGAGGATCTCGAAACTCTCGAGAGGAACTCCGGCCCAGTTCTTGCTGATCTCGCTGAACATCCTGTGCTCGATGGGATTCCATTTACTGGTGCCAGTTGGATAGTGGGCGACGGTGATGATGAGGCCGCACTTGTCTACGAGCTTCTCCTGGAGGTACTTCTTCCAGGCTCGAAGCCGTGCGCCGTTGCTTGCGCCGCTGTCGGCAAGAATGAGGAGACGCTGAGACGCCGGATAGTGAGATCGACCGTATTTGAGCCACCAGGTCGCGATGCTGTTGACAGCGAACTCCGGCGTGTCCGACGACTGTCCGAGGACGAGAACGCCGAAGTTCCTCTGAAGATCGTAGATCCCATAGGGGGAGGCGATGGCGAGAGCTTCGGACCGGAAGTCGTGATCCTTGACCCGCTTGGCCTCGCGGCACCATGTCTGTCCCTGGTTCTTGAACCGACCGATCAGCTCCTTCTTCTTCGTATCGACGCTGATGATCGGGTCGCCAGCGCTTGTGAAATCCTCGCGCAGTCGCTTGATGGCCTTGAACTGTGCATCACGATCTGGGGAGTTCCCCGAAGACAGACATTTCCTATTGCTCTTGAGGGAATAGTTCAGGTCTGCGAGCAATCGACGCACCACCGTAGCCGATACGATGATGTCAAGGCGTTCGGCAAGGCATTGGGCCACCTTTGCAGCGGTCTCGTGCGTCCATCTTTTTGATGACATGGGATCACCAGCTATATCGGCCTCGAGTATGGAATGGATTCCATCGACTATCTCGGGCGTTTTTTTTCCACTCGTTGGTTGCCACCGCCTGCTCTTCGAACTCTTCCGCGCTCCACGGAGCCGCCGAAGAGCTCGCGACGTCCTTTTGCGACTGTATGAGGGTCCAGGTCCAGAAGATCGGCGATCTTCCGGTCGCCGCCATGCCCGAGCTTGGTCGCTTCCAGGCCAGCGAAGAGCCGCCGCTGGCGTTCGTCTAGCAGGCTGAAGAATAAAACGATGGCAGCCCTGAGCTCCTCGGGGAGCACTTCTGGAACGAGGCTGGCAGCTACATCCTGGAGAGCCTGCCGTTCGTTGCGCATCAGCTTCTGCTGACGACGGCGCCCTGTTTCCGAGCACAAGTATACGAACCTCTTCCCAACTCTGGATCGTACGATTCTCTTGCGACGAACGAGGTGCAACATCGCGTGCTTGACCTCGACCTGCAGCAGGAGCTCGAGTTCAGAAGCCGTATAGCCGGCAGCGGACCGGTCCACGGCAGCCACCGCAGTTTCGAGGAGGCTGCCATGCCGACTGAACCTCGCCGAACCGCACGACCACAAACCCAGATCGTCGAAATCGGGAATCTCGTTCAAGGTATAGAACCGCCCTCGATCCGAGTAGCTGGCCAAATAGCCCAATCGAGACAGCGAACGGTAGACCGTCATGGTGGCTCGGGTTCCCATGGCGTCCTTGAGCTCATCCATGGTGGCCATCTGTTCGCTCATCAAGAGCTCGCGCACTGTTGCATCACGATCTTCGGCTCGTACCATTTGGTATAGTTCCCCTTCCAAAAGAGGTGACAGGGGAAACTATACCAAATGCGGGCAGGGCTATGCTAGCTCTAAACCTTGCAAACAAGGCGCGTACCGGAGGATTATGCGGTGGCTGAAGAAGGGGGCAGTGGTATGGTCACCCCAGATACTGGAAACTTATTTCCGCGCCGACCCTAAGGCCCGGTCCGAAGTCCGATACCGTTCTCCGGTGCCGACGACCAAGCGGCCGCATACGGCAGCTACCTCGGAGACGTAGAAGAAGCAGACCTTCGAAGCTACTTCTTTCTCGACGACGGAGGACCATCGGAACGTGGCGCGCCGGAGAGGCGACGCCAATCGTCTCGGGTACGCGATTCAGCTCTGCACGGTCAGGGCGCTCGGCAGGTTCTCGCCAAACCCTGGTGATGCTCCTCTCGGCGCGGTCGTGTACCTTGCCGCTCAGCTGGGGCTTCCGGATGCCACGAGCCTCTCTAGGTACGCAGATCGTGCCGAAACTCATCGGGTGTTGATGGCTGCGAGAAAGCGCATCCCGTTGGCTGCGAGCGCAGTTTCCGGGGTGGAGTGAGCTAAGGGCTTCGCGACCGGGAAAGCTAGGCATTCTTCAGGAGGGCGGCATCATCCCGCCGGGACGGCGGTCCGGGTGCGTGGTCCCGGCGGCGTGTTTGCGGCCGGAAGAGATGCGTGCGTCGTTGTAAGGGTTTTGCAGTGCGGGCTCTGCTCTGATAGCGCGCTTAGCGTACGATTTCGTTCGCTTGTTCCTCGACCCCCAACTCGCGACAGGGGACCATGGATGTCAGCCGGTTCGTTTCTTGAGGGCGAGTAGGGGAGTCTTCCACAGAAGTCGCGGAAATGTCTGCGGAAAACAGCTGCGGGGGCGGTCGTGAATGTGCACCCCAAGGCGCTTATTCTGGTTTGACCAAGTTCTTGTGCACCCCGCTGGTAGTCCCACAGATTCGCGACCAGAACCGAGGGAGGCCGCCTCTGTTTTGCGGCACCAACATCTCCGCGAACTCGTCGACGACATGTCGCCTCAGATCCGAATTCGCTCGATTTCAGCGAGAGAGATGCGCTCAGGATTGCGATTGTAGAGCTGTGTGGTGCGCGTTGAGGCGTGGCCTGCGATCTGCGCGGCTGTCTCCAAGGTTCCACCATTGGCGAGATAGGATCTGCGGGGGCATTTGAACGAAAACTTACGGTTCCGGTCGCTCGGAGGTAGTGGCCAGTTGGTCGGTCCCAATTGCCCAGCCCTTGGTACGGTTCCGCGTTCTTCGCCTATCGTGTTCGTTATCTTATCTAGCTTCAAGAAGAGCGTGTTGGGCTAGTGTAGTCCGACCTTGAAACCGCACCCGAGCCCTCTGGCTCCTGAGTATCAGGCGCTACGCGTCCCGGTCACCGCTCTCATGAGGCGCCACGAACGAGGACTGCTCTGAACAATCCAGGGGGTGATCGGCATCAGTGAAAACCGTCCTCCTCCGGAACGCTTTCTCTCGGGCCGCCAGCGACGCCACTCGGTTGCGGGAACGAACTCGAGCGACCGGAACCGTAAGTTTTCGTTCAAATGCCCCCGCTGGTCCAGGAAAGCGATATCCTACCTTCAAGTTCTCAACAAAATGCCATCTCTGCCACCGTACCGACGTGCTAGTAGCCAGGCACTCTCTAGATCGCTCCGATAGTCGAGCAGACAGCTACCCGGTGAGGAAAGCAGTCACAATCGGTCGAAGCTCGACCACAGCTGCCCTCTTGGTGCTGGGGTGCAGCAACCTTGAACCCGTCGCGAAGGTCAATGAGACAGCTGCCGGGCAAAACCCGCCACCGCAGGTCGAGCTAGTCACTCAGATCGTACTCGTGCCGGACGTGACTCTCGACTCTCCCGCTGATTCTGCCGTGGTCAACGACTCTACGGTCTCGTTCACGTGCACCGCGACGGATTCCGCGGGGCTTCAGGACACGACCCTCTACCTCAGCAGCAGCTCTACGACGGTCGCCTTCAGCGGACCGACAGAAACCGACGACGCGTACTTCGCCGCCGAGACGCCGGATGCGAACTTCGGCAGCGACCCAAGCATCAACGACGACAACGCTGCCGCTCACGCGCACGCCGTGATGAAGTTCCCGAACATGATCGGATTGCACCCGGGCCAGGTACCGCCCGGAGCACGCATCTCGTCGGCGGTGCTGGAGGTGAAATGTGCCAACCGCCGCGCCGACATGGAGATCTACCCATTGACGGAGGACTGGGACGAGGACGAAGTGACTTGGAACGAGCGTCTGGCCGGGGTGTCGTGGACCTCGCCCGGAGCGGACGGCGCCCACTCTCGGGGCGCGACCTCGTACCCGGCCGATTGCACGTCGTACGAGGCGCGGTCGATCGACGTCACGGAGATCGTCCAGAGCTGGAGCCTCGGTTCCGCGAGCTACGGCATTCTGTTCATTGACACGGGTGAGGAAACCATCGATTTCGACAGCAGCGAGTCGGCGAGCCCTCCCGTTCTGACCGTCACCTTCAGGCCTGACTGGCGACCGATCGACACGAAGAGCATCTCAGGGAACAGCGCCACGCTTTCGTTCACCACGACTCTGCCCGATGACCAGGACTATCTGTGGAACTGTCTTGTCACAAACATGCTCGGAGAGCAGTCCTATGCCCGGCCCGATTCCGTCGTCAACGTCGACAGGAACGCCCCAGACGAGCCCAGCGCGATCGCCCTGGCGGATGGGGCCAGCGGAGTCTTCACGTCCCCCGTCCTGGAGGTCGACGTCAGGGACCCGAACGGAGACGCGCTCGACGTCACCTTTTTCGGTCGCCCCAAGACCGCCGTGCCAGAGTTTACGATCGTCGTGTTGCCCGACACGCAACACTACGCTGACTCCGCCGCCAACGCAGGGATCTACACCTCGCAAACGCAGTGGATCGTCGACAACGTGTTGACCGAGAATATTGTCTTCGTAACGCACGAAGGGGACATCGTCCACAACTGGGATCAGACGATCGAGTGGGAGCGTGCGGACGCGAGCATGACGCTGCTCGACTCAGTCGTCCCCTACGGGATGGGGCCGGGGAACCACGAACAGCCGACGACGCTCTACAACGTGTACTTCCCCTATACCCGGTACGAGGCTGAGTCCTGGTATGGCGGGCACTACTCCGACAACAACGACAACAACTACCAGCTGTTCTCGGCCGGCGGCATGGATTTCATCATCGTCCACCTCGAGTTCTGCCCTCCCGCCGGAGCGATCACCTGGGCGGACTCGGTGTTCAAGGCACATCCGAAGCGCACGGGAATGGTCACCACCCACGGCTACATTGACCTCGACGCCAAACGCCGCGCCGGTGATCTTTGCCCCGAAACAAGCTACATATGGGATGACCTCGTCGTCCCGAACCCGAACGTCTATTTCGTATTCTGTGGGCACGTCAACGGAGAGTCTCGGCGGACCGATGTCGTCAACGGGCGCGAGGTCCATCAGTTGCTCGCGGACTACCAGCGCCGCCCCAACGGCGGGGACGGGTGGCTCCGCCTTCTGCGCTTCGTACCCGCGGAGAACAAGGTCTATGTCGAGACCTACTCGCCGTGGCTCGATCGGTACGAGACCGACGTCAACAGCGAGTTCTCGCTCGACTTCTCCATGCGGGAGTTCTCGAACCTCGGGACCGCGACCGCAGTGCCGAGCGGTTCGAAAACGTCCGTTTCCTGGCCGGGTCTGGAGGAGCTGGCGGAGCACGAGTGGTACGTCACCGTGACCGACACGACCGGCAAGTCACGTACCGGTCCGCTGTGGAGCTTCACGACCGCATCCCCGCGACTCCCCCCGTGATCTCCGCAGTCGGCCCCACCGGCATCTCGGGCGGACGAATCGTGATCTTGAACACGCTGTTCTCTCGTCTTGACCAACCCAAAGACCCTGCTCCTCACCATGGCTGCGGCACCGCTGCTCCTCGCAGCGGCCTCGGCCGCGCAGAGCACCGACTGGCCGAACTTCGGCAACAACCCCAGCAACGCGAAGTACTCGACTCTCGACCAGATCGATGCCCACAACTTCGACCGGGTAGAGGTGGTCTGGACCTGGGAGTCGGTCGACGGCCAGATTCCGAACCTGCCGGAAGCGATACGCCTGGGGTCGTTCAAGGCGGTTCCCGTGGTGATCGACGGGCGCATGTACGTGAGCACGTCCCTCGGTCAGGTGGCGGCGATCGACGCTGTCAGCGGCAAGCCTCTGTGGCACTACGACCCGCAGAGCTGGGAGGCGGGGCGGCCGGCGAATCCGCGGTAGTCTCTGTTGGCACGGGACAGTCGCCTCGCTTCGGCCGCTGTACCTATTCCTGGACGGGATCGCCGAGCGGCTGCCGCCCGGAGCGAAGCGCTGTCTCCCGATCGGCCGCGAAACGGGTCGTCGTCAACAACACGTCAGCGTCACCTCGCGACTCGAGGCAGCGCGAAGGCCACGATGTAGTCACCCTCGCTGTGCGCGCCGCCCCCGCGGGCCGCGATTGCCACGTACTGACGGCCCCGCGCTTCGTAAGTGATTGGAGTCGCCCTTCCCGGGTGCAGGGAGAGGCCCCTGCCAGAGCTCCTTGCCCGTCCCGATGTCGAAGGCACGCAACAGGCTGTCCCGAGTTGCCGCGATGAACACCAGCCCACCGGCCGTGCTGATCGGGCCTCCCAGGCTGATCGCGCCGGCACCCGCGGGCGCCCCGCGCCCCAGGCTTCCCAGCGGCACCTCCCAGACTCTCTCACCCGTCGTCAAGTCGATGGCGAGCAGTGTACCCTATGGCGGAGGGGTGCAGGGCAGACCCGAGGGGGCCAGCAGCGGGCGGCGTCGCACGGCATAGGGAGTGCCAACCAGCACGCTGCGCTCGTAGCGGAGTCCCAAGCGGTCCGAGTCGGCGTCGGCGCTCGCCCAATCGAAGCCCTCGGCCGGGAGCAACTGCACCATTGCCGCATGCCGATTGACGGGAAGGACGGTCACTTGGCGGCCGGGATCGAACGCCAACCCGCCCCAATGAGCGCCGCCGATGTTGGAAGGCAACACCAGGGTCCCCCCGGAAAACGCGCCTTCGGCCCGTTCTCCGGCCCGATCCCGCCCGTCTGCGGGCGACCATCCCCACCTGAGAACTACTCGCCCGCCCGAATACTCGGACGGGCTCCTAGGCGGAGTGAAGATCCCCTCATTGCGGAGACCCGCGATCTGCGCCCGACAGGCAGCACGGTCTTCTTCGGTCGCCCCCCAGGCGTCCTCCTCCCGCACGCGGTGAGGGCTCAGCGGGGCGATGGCCACCGTAAAAGGCTGCGTCGGCCAGGCCTCCTCTCCGGGCACGTCGCTGGTCGGGACGGGACGCTCCTCGACTGCCAGCACCGGCTCGCCGCTCTCGCGGTGGAGCACGAAAAGGCCCCAGGCGCAGCCCGCCGAAATAGTCCGGCGCGGGGCTCGTGGTGGGGACGAAGATCAGGCCCCGCTCGGGATCAGCCACCATGGCCGACCAGACGTTGGCGCCCCCGGTCCGAGCCGGGCTGCCCTCGGCCCAGGTGGCGTAGGCGGCGCTACTGGCGCCGCGCATCAAGCACGCCCAGCGAGGACCGCCAGCCATAGATTGTGTCCACTCTCGCCGCTGGGCCGCGAGGCCGCCAAATGCGCACCTTTCTGAGACGCATCCCCATCGCCGCACGCGATCGACGGCAGCCTGCCCGGGGTCTTCGCCTTCTTCGACCGGCACAGGCGAAGGAGCGCCCCGCTATAGTCTCCTCGCCTCTAGAACCGGATCCCGGCCACGAAGCGGTACTCCCTCGTCACCTGGTAGCTCGTCGGAACTGGGGTTATTCGCCCGCTGGAGGTGCTGATCCTGATCGACTCCTGCTCGTTGGTGAGGTTCGCGGCCTCGACCCGTAGCGATCCTTCGAGCACGCTGCCGAGGGGGAAGTGCCACCCCAGCGTCATGTTGAGGGACATGAGGTCGGGCATCTGGTTGGCGTCGCGGGGCTCGGGACGGGTGGTGGAGCGGATGCTGCTCCCGGAAGGATGGCGAAGTGTCGTGCTCTCCGTCCTACCCCACCACTCGCCGCTGCGAAACCAGAAGAAACCGCCGAGGTTCAGCGAATGGTTGCCGAGCTGGAAGGTGCGGCTGGCGGAGAGGTTCAGCACGTGCTCGCGGTCGTCGCCGGTGCGGCCAAAGTAGTTGATCGCGGTCAGCGGGATGCCGCTCACCGGATCGACGACCGTTTTGCCCTCGAGGAAGGGGTTGTCGTCGTCGTTGCGGCAGCACAGGTTGCCTTCGGAACGGCCCAGGGTGTAGTTCGACCGGACCACCCAGTTGTTGCGAAAGCTCCGGTTGAGCTCGAGCTGCAGCCCCTGGTACTCGCGCTGGCCCTCCGGGTAGTTGGCGACCAGCCGGAAGACGCTGCCGTCCGGGGCGAATTGGTCGTTCGGCCACATCAGGTCGTCATGGTCCCAGAAGATGCCCCGGGCCTTGAACGCCCACAGGTCAGAGAACTGCCACTCTACGCCCAGGGTGACCTCGTCCTTGTAGTAGGGATTGATGTCGGTGATCAGGGTATCGAGCGCCGGTATCTGCGTGCGCCGGAATATGTCGTACAGCCCGGTCGCAGAGTTCCACCCGAACTCGTTGTAGGCGTTGACGCCGTTGGGCTTTCGTGTGAACTCGTCGTTCACGACCTCCTGCGCGATGTGATGGTAGTAGCGGCCCACCGTCCCTTTGAAGAGGAGCCGTCCGTTGCCGCTGGCGTCGTAGACCGCCGCCAGCCGGGGGGCGAGGTCGGTCGAGGAGGCCGCGACGTCCCCGATGTCATTCTTCTGCTCCTGGTCCTCCACCCGCAGACCCACCGTCATCGACCAGTGATCGCCCCAGGAGAGACGGTCCTGGACGAAGAGGGCGATGGCGGTTGACTCGGTCTCGATGAGCCCCGCGGACGGCAGGTACACCCGCTTCCGCACGGGGACCTCGAACCCCCCAGGTGCGTTGGCGTCGAAGTTCCTGCCCTGGTAGCGGTCGGGCACGTTGTTGAGCGTCTCCCAGTTCACCACCTGCCAGTCGGCTCCGAACTTGAGCTCGTGCACGCCGGCGAACAGGCTGAAGGCCGAGTTCGCCTGATTACGAGGATAATAGCGCTGACCGGTGCCGAGCGGACTGGCGATGGCCAGGCGCCGAAAGCCGGAGTTCAGGTCCCAGTAGGCGCCGACGTTCCCCGCCGTATCATCGGGGCTGGCATTCGGGTCGGCGGTCCTGGTCACGAGCTGGCTGCGGTCGAAGACGGCCCTGTGTGCGGCGGCGCGGGTCTCGAGGAACATGTTGGAGCTCACGGTCCAGTTCCAGTTCGCCATCGCGAGCTCCTGGTCGACCTCCTGGTGCGGAACCGAGAAGACATCGAAGCGGTTTGGGTTGGAAAGGCTGCGAAAGGTGTGGGGAGCGTTGATTCCCATGACGTAGAAGCTGTGACTCGAGCCGGGCTGGAAGTTCAGCTTCGCCAAGGCCACTTCGCCCTGGTTGCTACTGTCCACGGGGGTTTGGTCACCCGTGGCGGCGAGTACGTTTTCCGTGTCCTCGGAGTAGGAGACGAAGAACCACGCCTTGTCCCGCGCCATCGGTCCCCCGAGGGCGGTCTCGTAGCTGTTCTGGATCTCGTCGTTCCGGGGGAGCGGCACCGCGTCGTACTCGGCGCGCCACTTCTGGCTCTGGGGGATGTAGCGGAAGTCGCCGTGGAAGCGGTTGGTGCCCGACTTCACCATCGCGTTGGCGATCCCTCCGGTGACCCTGCCGTACTCTGCGGTATACCCCGAGCCCTCGATCCGCACCTCGGATATGACGGTGGAGGGCAAAAACAGCTGGGAGCTGCCGCCGAGGCGGGAGAACGAAGTGTCGACGCCGTCGATGAAGCCGCCAAGATCCTGCCAGGATTGGCCGTTCACCCCCGCGCGGTGGTCGTACCAGTACTGGGATCGGGCGTTTTGATACACCCCCGGCATGGAGGTCAGCACCGACTGCCAGCTGCGCGAAGCGAAGGCGAGGGTTTCGGTGACCTCGGCCGCCATCGATGTCGTCGTCGAGACGTCGTACTTGTTGACCAGCGGCACCTCGGAGACGACCTGAATGGTCTCGCCGGCGGTGGCGAGTCGCAGCGTGAGGTCGACGGTGCGGCGCTGGCCAGTCCCGACCCGCAGCTCGGCCTCGGCCATCCCCAGGCCCTCGAGCTCCGCCGTCACGGTGTACGGCCCGGGTGCGAGAAGACCGAAGCGGTACTGCCCCTGGGCATCGGTCCTGGTGTCGTGGGAGCCTTGCTCGCTCCCGAGCGTCACGCTGGTGCCGGGGAGCGCCTCCCCGTCCGAGCTGGTGATCGTTCCCTGGATGGTCCCGGTCAGGGTGCCGTCGGCTAAGAGCGGAGGAGCAAGAAGAATCGAGATTCCGAGAGCTAACATCAATCTGTGCATAACCTTCTCCTGGGTTGGACCACTCGAAGGCAACCAGACTGCCATTCGACCCCTCCTCGAGTGGTCACTTTACGACGCAGGATAGCCTATCAGAGAATCCCGTCTCGTCTATGACGCCGGTCATAGAAAGGCCGAGGACGGGCCGCTCTTTCCCTACCCTGCTCGCTCGCCTTTTTGGGTACCGCGAGTGCGCGGACAGGCCGAAGGCCAAGGCGGCCATGCGAAGGACACCTAGTGCTCGTCGTTATCAGTCTCTATATCGCCAGCGCGATCTCGCAGTTCCTCGAGTGGTGTGAGAGCCGGAAGCTCGAGCTCCACACGCTCGAGCCCATCATCATCGCCGCCTACATCGAGGAGCTCGGTCAACGGCGATCGCCGACGACTGTGAAGCAAAACCTCGCAGCCATTCGGATGCTCATGGACTATCTCGTGGTGGGTCAAGTGCTTCCCTTCAATCCGGCCGCCGCGGTGCGTGGGCCGAAGCACGTCGTCAAGGTCGGCAAGACCCCCGTTCTCTTCGAGGACGATGCACGGAAGCTCTTCGAAGCAATCGACGCGTCGCACGTTGTTGGTCTGCGCGATCGCGCAATGATCGGCGTGATGATTTACTCCTTTGCTCGTGTCGGGGCCGTGGTGGCCATGCGCGTGAAGGACTACTACACCCAAGGACACCGAGCCTGGTTCGTGCTCCACGAAAAAGGTGGCCGCCATCATCGTGTGCCGGCACACCACAAGGCCGTCGAGTATCTCGATGCCTATGTTGAGGCCGCAGGTATCGCGAAGGAAGGTTCCTCGAAGCTCTTCCGTACCGCCCGCGGGAAAACGCGAGAGCTGACCGATCGAGGGATGACCCAAAGCGACGCGCTCCGCATGACGAAGCGTCGGGCCAAGCGGAACCTGTCAAGAACTTTGAGACACCTTGAGTCATAAATTAGTGAAGGTCCTCTTCGGTCGAGGCCGGCGGATCCTCAGGCCGGTTGATATAAACGGTTCCAGGTAAAGGCGCGACGATGGGTCGCCCTCGGAGGAAGCGTTCTGGGTGAGTTTGGAAGGCGCCATCGAGCGCGACTTGCCGTGCGGCAAGGACCTGCTCCGCTCGACCGTGGTGGACGCCGTGCGGCGTCAGGTGGGCGATCCCACCGTGGCGGTGCTCGGTGTTGTACCAAGGGAAGAAGGTCCTGCAGAAAGCCTGGGCGGCCTCCTGGCTGGCGAATCGGGAGGGGAAGCTCGGGTGGTACTTGAGGGTCTTGAACTGGGCCTCGGAAAAGGGGTTGTCGTCACAGACCTGGGGCCGGCTGAGCGACTGAGTGAGTCCCAGATCGGCGAGCAGCTGAGCCGTGCACTTGGCGGTCATCGGGGAGCCCCGATCGCTGTGCAGGGTGAGCACCTCAGGTTTGACGTCGTGCTTGCAGCAGGTCTCCTCGATGAGGCGACCGGCGAGATTGGCGTTCTCGCGGGGCGCGAGCATCCAGCCGACGACGTAGCGGCTGAAGATGTCGAGCAGGACGTAGAGGTAGTAGTAGCTCCACTTCTCAGGACCCCGCAATCGGGTGATATCCCAGGACCAGACTTGGTTGGGGGCGGCCGCCACCAGCTCCGGCTTGGTGTAGTCGGGGTGGCGAAGCTGGTTACGCCGTTCGCGCACCGGCGCTCGCGCAGCGAGGATGCGGTACATGGTCCTCTCCGAGCAGAGGTAGCGTTGCTCGTCCAGGAGCGTGGCGACGACCTCGGCGGGGGCACGGTCGACAAAGCGAGGCGAGTCCAGGACGCCCAGGACGGCTTGGCGCTCGTCCTCGCTCAGAGCCCGGGCAGGTGTTGGCCGGGGCTGCGGCCCGGTAGATGGCTTCCGACGACGGTACAGGGTCGCCCGTGCCACGCCGAGAGCGACACAGGACGGCTTGACGCCGACCTGCAGCGCCAATTCGGCTGCGGCCATCAGGAGCTCCTCCCGTCCTCGAGGTTGAAGCCCAGCAGCCCGGCAACTTTTCCCTGCACTTCGAGGATCAGCTCTGCCTTGCGCAGCGCCTCGCGAGTACGGGATAGCTCCTTTTCCAGTTGCTCGACCTTCTTGGCCAGCGGATTGCCGGACTTCGCCTTGCGCCCTCGCCTTCGGCCCAGCCTTCGCAGAGCGCCGGTCCTGCGTGCCCTGCGCCAGGCCGTCAGGTGGGAGCTGTACAATCCCTCGCGACGCAGGATCGCGCCGATGTCGCCAGGCGTGGCCACTTCGACTTCCTCGAGGATTCGCAGCTTGTACTCGGCCGTGAAGGTTCGCCGCGTTGGCTTGGCGACCACCTCAGGATCCAACACAGGGCTCGGCCGCGCCCAGATGGCGCCCGCTGCTGCGTCTCCGTGCTCGCTACGCTCGCCCGTCGGCGCCTCCGCGGACCCCAGCTGGGCGCACGGGGGAAGCTGGGAAACCTCCTCCTCGCCCCGGACCGCAATGGACGTGCCTGCTGATCTCATCTCTTGCATCTTCCTCTCTTCAGACATCAGGTTTCACCTCTCCGCCCTACTCTATTTAAGGGGTGGCGAGATGTCTCAAGCATCTTGGCAGAGAGGGAAGAGCGCAGGCTTGCCAACGTCGATCGGCAACCATACCTTTCGGGCGACGGGCATTACTGACTATCTCGCCAACGGCGGGACGTTGGAAACCGCCGCCCAGATCGCTGGCCACGCCTCAACGCGAACGACCCAGCTCTACAACCGCAATCCCGAACGCATCTCGCTCGCTGAAATCGAGCGCATCCGGATCTGAGAGGACGTGTCAGACTACCTCCAGGCCCGCCAACGAAACCCTACCCTTAGCGGAACTCTCCCTAGGGATTGCTTGACTCTCCTTATAGGAGGCCGAAGCCGGCACCAATAGAGGTGAGGGCGGGACGCCCCCCAGAGGAGCAGTGAAATCGCATGACAGACAATCGGCCCGAACAGAGGGAGGGACGACCCTTTCACCACGGCGAGTCCCTACCCACGCAACTGACGGAAGAGACCCGTCGCGAGTTTTTCTGGAAGCTCTTTCTCGAGGCCGCTGAGCGATGTGTGCCCAAGTTCTTCGAGACATACACAACGGCAGTGATAGATCGAACGGAACCGCATAAGGCCCCGTTCGATTTTGAGTTTGCCGGGGCGATGTACATAAAAAGCGAGGGTGCCAACACGATAGTCGACCAGAAGGTGGTCGACGAGTACAAGTCTGCCCGGTCCCTTTCCGCAGAAGGGCTGATCAAGGGATGGCTCACCGAGTGGCGGATACAGCTCCGCCCCGAAGTGGAGGACGAGGTTCTGTCACTCTTCGTGAACCCTATCGTTCTCCCACCCCGGGTTCAGACGTGGACCGACGTGACACAGGGGTGGACGAACGGCATCTGCAAGAAATATATTGATGACCAAAACGCCATAGTGGGCCATATGTGGTCGAACGGAGACGTGTGGTGGGCCGAAGACGAGAAGCAAGCACCGTTCCGCCCGTACAATCCCCTCAGAGTTACGCGCGAGGACTGGCTGGATCATGCACGAAAGTACTGCGACCTCGTTGAGGCTGCCGCCCGCTGGTGGGGCAGTAGCGATACTTCGATGGGCTCTCGCCGAGAGCGTCATCTTGGTGGCGATCGGCTGACAGCCGAGCGGGACACAGCATGGTTGGTGCGACGTCTGCTTCTCGGGGAGTCGCCAGATCGGATCGCCAGGGTCTACGACGACGAGCTTGAGAAGGCGGGGGTGGATGATGACGTTCAGCCGAAGGGCCGTATGGTGACGAAAGCCCTTCGGCGGACGGCCAAAACAATGGGAGTCAGACTTCCTCCGGGCCCGCCAACGAAACCCTACCCTTACCACTCCTTAGCCCTCCAAAGAGAAGAGGGGTGACGGCCGATGCTAATTGAGATCCTGGGTCTCGCTATCGCTGCCGTTGGTGCGGCCGCCGCTGTGTATGCCGCATGGCGTACGCGAGACAAGGTGGAACCCACCGAGCATGATCAGAGTACTCAGTAAACAAGGAAACCCCCCGGCCTGCCTGTATGGACAGAGGGGCTCTCTCTTTGTATTCGTCCGCGATGCCGCGCCAGGAAAAGCCGAGAGTTCCTCTCTGTGACCCTTGAGCTGCGGTAGCAAGTGTCTCGTCATTCTGGCCGTCCGCCTATCCCCCCACTTGACGAACTCTCGCGACCCGGTAGTATGGAGTCATACCAGCTAACACAATAGGTTCTATGGAAATGGCTCACAAAAAACTCTCCATCTCGCTACCCCCTGATCTCTATGAGCAGGCCGAGGCCGTGCGGAAGGCCGAGCACCGTACACGCTCAGAGCTCGTCCGAGAAGCGCTGCGCTCCTACATAGAGCGCTCCCGTCGCATTCCCGTGGTCGAACCCACCAGCCAAGAGGCGCGCATGTTCAAGGACGGCTGGAAGGCTTACAAGGCCAACGAGTACGTGACACTCGAAGAGCTTCACAATGAGATGGCAGGTAGTCACAAATAGGGCCGCCGTCAGAGACATCCGACGCCTCCCTACCCGAGCCCGCACCCGGATTCTTGAGGCCATCTCCGACATGGCCATCGATCCTTTCAGTGGAGACGTCGTTCGACTCAAGGGGCGCTCACCGCGTCTCGAATTTCGCCGTCGGGTTGGGTCGTGGCGCATCCTCTTCGGCGTCGACTACGATCAGACGACGGTCGTCGTCTTCAGAGTAGCTCGTCGCACAACACGCACCTACAAGAAATCATGACCACCACCCTCGCCATCGTGAACCAAAAAGGAGGTGTCGGAAAGACGACGAGTACGATCAACCTCGCCTATGCCCTCGCTCAGCAGGGCAAGCGCGTTTTGATGGTGGACACTGACCCGCAAGCGAGCCTGACGAAGTACGCAGGCTATGAGCCCGACGAGCTCGAGCTCGCCGGCACGACGCTCTATCACGGCCTCACGACGCGGAAGGCGCTACGGAAGCTCATCCTCAAGAACGAGAGCGTGGACCCACATCTTCTGGCTGCAAGCAAGAACCATCACCATGACATTGGTGCTGCCGCCAAAAAGCGCGGCAACATCATGCTCCGCGATGCCCTGGCCAAGATCAAAGACGACTACGACTTTGTCCTCATTGACTCACCGCCCTGGCTCGGTAAGGTAACAGGACCAGCGGGGCCATTTGAACGAAAACCTACCGGTTTCGGTGCCGGTCCGACAGTCAGAGCCGTAGGATTCGGTAGGAGAATCACCTAATTGTCGCCCTCGATGAAGTACGTGCCGTTGGGCATGACGTGCTTGAACGGTAGCAGCGAGATGTGCGACAGATCCTCGTCGTCGATCGCCTCGCCCTCGGCTCGAAGCCGGTCGACGATCTCGCCGATCCGGACCGTGTTCCAGTACAGGATCGCGTTTGAGACGAGGCTCAGACAACTCGCCTTGTTCATGATCTCGACGTAGTCGCCGGTCGTGAACTCGCCTTGGTCGGCGAAGAAGATCCAGCGCGACAGCTTCTGTCGGTACTCTCCCTTGTTGAGCTGCTTCTGGACCGTCCGGCGCAGCTCTCGATCGGTGAAGTATCGAAGGACGTAGTTCGTCTTCACCATGCGGCCGAGGCTGCGGACCGCCTTCGACAACCGATCGTGAGGAGACCCGCTAGTGAGGCGCTGTACGACCACGTTCGCTGGAGCCGTCCTCAGTTTGAGAGACCACGCGACCCGCATCATTGGATCCCACTGCTCCTCGATCAAGTCGAGGTCAACCGTCTTCCTCAGTAGAGGAGCGAACGCTCCTTCAGCCGAGGACCTCGATGGTCGATAGAGTTGCTGGCTCTTGAGGTTCTTGATCCGCGGCATGAAGTAGTACCCAGCAGGTAGCACAGAGCGAAGACGATCTCGGTGTAGCCATCCGTGTCGGTTGTATGTTCTCGGAGCCGGAGAATCGTGTTGTTATCGAGGAGACCGTCCAGGACGTAGAGCGCCTCCCGAGGACCACACGAGATCGCTCGCGTGCTGAAGACCGCGAACTGGTCGGAAACGTGCGTGTACAGGCTGATCCCTTTGTCGTAGTACCCGAAGTATCGGGGGTAGTACGACGCGAGGAGGCTGGCCGCACGGATCTTGAACCGCTGACCATCAGATGACGACGTCTGGCCATCGCCGTGGATGGCGCTCAGCGGTAGAGCGTGGTGAGCGTTGACGATGGCCGCGTTTGCATCATTCAGAGTCTCCTCCCGGATGTAGTAGTGGAGAACGTAGCGGAGCATGTCCAGAGTGACGCCGGTAACACTCGCGCTCATGGAAACGACGCCGAGGTTCGTTGCCTGGGAGATGATCGCTGCTAGCAGCGATTTGTAGAACTCCTCCGGCCTCGAGCGGTGTTGTTGTACCGGCAGGAAGCTCTGAGTAAAGCGGGTCGATCGATCGACATCCATGAGGAGCTGCTCGACCCGAACCAGCGGCAAGCTGGCGTTGATCATCTTCTGCAGTCGGCTCTCCGGCGGCTTCTTCTTGTCGTCTCGACGGAGCTTCAGCCTTCCTTGGTCGACCCGAGCGAATCGGTCCTGGCCATATCGACTGCCGGCTCGCCGGTTCCCGTCCTGAAACTCGTCGACAAGTCTCGGCCGCACCTCGGTAGGTTGGGGCTGCTCGAGGTCGGCAAATGAATCCGCCTTCGAATCCTCCCACCGATCGTCCGAGAGAAGGAGGTCCCAGAACGCAACGTGCTGTTTGCTCTCGGGGATGAATAGGTCCCCCGAGCGAAACGCGTCCCGGAGCGCCAGAGCCAGTCCGGTTTCCCAAGCGTTGCGATTGAGTGAGCCCGGCTCTTCTCCGGGAAGCACCGAGCGCAGGTCGCTCGCGACGAAGCCAGTCGGCGCGTCCGCGGGAAGGCTCTTGAGGGAGTCGCTCGAGTTCGTTCCCGGTCAACGACCAATCTCGGACAAGCTCGTCATCGGAAAGGCGCTCGGGTAGTGCAACCGCGTGGCGTCGCTGGCGGCCCGAGAGAAAGCGTTCCGGAGGAGGACGGTTTTCACTGATGCCGATCACCCCCTGGATTGTTCAGAGCAGTCCTCGTTCGTGGCGCCTCATGAGAGCGGTGACCGGGACGCGTAGTGCCTGATACTCAGGAGCCAGAGGGCTCGGGTGCGGTTTCAAGGTCGGACTACACTAGCCCAACACGCTCTTCGTGAAGCTAGATAACGAACACGATAGGCGAAGAACGCGGAACCGTACCAAGGGCTGGGCAACTGGGACCGACCAACTGGCCACTACCTCCGAGCGACCGGAACCGTAAGTTTTCGTTCAAATGCCCCCGCAGATCCATCCTGCGGAAGATCAGTATCACTTCCTCCGGATGCGGAATATGGCGCCGAGGACGGCGCATCCTGCGGAAGTGATCGGTATCACTTCCTTCGGATGCGGAATATGGCGCCGAGGACGGCGCACTTGGGCGTTGCTTCCTATCCGCTCCGGGGAACGGCACAGGCAGAACCGAGCCGCGGCACCCCGTCCCCGGTTTCGTTTCCTGCCGCGCACTCCTCTAGCCGCCACTAGCTCAAGCGCTCAGAAACAAACTGCCCCGCTTCGACGTCAGAAGGGAAAGTCGAAAATCGAGGAGGAAGAACATGCATCGACCAACAACGCTGTGGTTCCTGGCTTTCGTAGTCGTCTCATTGGTGGGCCTTCCCGCCGCGGCCGGCGAGGGGGTTCTGGGAAAATGGGAGGCCGCCATCGAGACGCAGAGGGGTAGCAACGAGATCGTGATGGAGTTCAAGGGATCAGACGAAGAGCTCCAGGGAACGTGGACTGACGGACGTGGCGCCGCAGATCTCGACGACTTGAAGTACGCCGACGGCAAGCTCAGCTTCAAACGCGCTGTCGAGTTCCAGGGCAACTCCTTCACTCTCGGCTATGCGGCCACGGTCGACGGCGACACGATGAATGTCACGATGACAACGCCCCAAGGAGAGAGGGAGTTCACCGCCAAGCGCGCCAACTAACGCCACCCGCAAGCAACGCGCTCAGTTGACCGCGCTTGTCCCCGACTCGCGGTACTCCTCCGAGAGCTGGCGGAGGACGGAGAGCATCGACTCGCCGTCGTAGACGCCGCCGAAGAGCCAGTTGTCGAGCAGTATCGTCGGCACGCCGGTGACGCCAAGGGCGAACGCTTCGCGGGTGCTGTCTTCGACACTCTCGAAGCCGTGCTCCTCGTCGGCAAGCGGGTCCACACCGACCAGCTCCTTCGCCAGTTGGAGCAGGGTAGGTGTCAGCTGGGGCGTCTTGTGCTCGAAGATGGAACCGAAGACCTCCTTGCGCCAGCGTGCTTCCGCGCTTGGAGAATCCGTGTGGAGCGCCACCACAGAGGCGGGCCGGGAGTCGAGCCAAGGATCCGGCATCTCCGCGCGGACGCCAAGGGACCTCCCCGTCTCGCGAACAGAATTTCGAATCTCCTCGCGAAAGGAATCACCCCGACCCCAAGGTGCGGCCATCGTGAGGTCGATCGGGCGCCATTCGAGCTCCACGCCAAGCTCGGCGATCTCCTCTTCGATGTTTGAAAGCACGCAATGGGCCACGTAGCAGAGGGTCGACGCGAAGTCGTAGTAGACCCGCATGCTGACGATTTCCATCGTGTCGCTATTCTTGGCGCAAACGAGGCTCCTGTCCAGCTCGAGGCGACAATCGATTAGGATCAGGGTCGTAAGTACAGAAAACGGGAGGATCATGAGCTACGAACGGATCAAGCTCGAGTTCGAAGGAAACGTCGCCGTCCTGCGCTTCAATCATCCGGAGGTCCTGAACGCCATTGGCGCCCAGATGGTCGGTGAGATTGCCGACGCCATTGCAGAAATCGAGGACCCCAGCAACGGCGCGCGCTGTCTGCTGATCACCGGCGAGGGAAGAGCCTTCTGCTCCGGCGCGAACCTGGCGGATAGCGGTCGAGAGCAGCGGTCCGGGGGAGCGAGAGGGATGCTGCGCGGCAACTATCATCCCATTCTGTGCGCCTTGCGGGACCTCGAGATGCCCATCGTCAGCGCCGTCCACGGGGCGGCGGCCGGAGTCGGGATGAGCTTCGCGATCATGGCCGACATCGTTTGCGCCTCGAAGGAAGGTTACTTCCTGCAAGCCTTCGCCAGGATCGGGTTGGTTCCCGACGGCGGCGCCACCTTTCTGCTGCCGCGGCTCGTCGGATGGGGCCGAGCCGCCGAGCTGGCGTTGTTGGCGGAGAAGCTGCCGGCGGAGAAGGCGCTGGAGTGGGGATTGGTGAATCGACTCTACGACGACCAGGAGAGCTTGATGGAGGGGGCGATGGAAATGGCTCAGAGATTGGCGAACGGGCCGCGGTCCCTGGCGCTGATCCGCAGGGCCTTATGGGCCACCTGGCAGCACGCCTACGAACAGCAGTTGGATCTGGAGGCCCGCCTCCAAGGTGAGGCCTCACGGAGCGAAGACGCCCGCGAAGGCGGGCTCGCCTTCCTTGAAAAGCGGAAGCCGGACTTCAAGGGCAGGTAGGGGCGGGCCCCGGCTTTTCTGCGACTCTCAAAGGAGACAAGAATGAAGGTGGTACGGGTATACGCGGGCGACGACGGCGAGTCACATTTCGAAGACGTGGAGATCGCGACTGAGGCGCGCGGCGTTGGCGGGCGACTGTCGAGACTGATCCAAGGCAGCGGAGTGATTTTCCGCGAAGTCGACGGGAGTTACGATCTCGACTTCCATACCGCTCCGCGGCGGCAATTCGTCGTAAATCTGACCGGCTCAGTCGACATCACGGTCGGCGATGGCACAGTTCGACGCCTGGGCTCCGGCGAGATCCTCCTCGCCGAAGACACCACCGGCCACGGCCACAAGAGCCACGCGGTAGAAGGCCAACCCCGCTCATGCCTCTTCATACCGCTCAGTGACGATGCCGAAGTAGCGTAGGGCCGGGTGCCGTGGAGGCCCGGCAGCACTCGGCTTTCATCAGACATCGACGATCTCCTCTCTCCCTTTTCAGTGCAGTGAACGGCCGATGAGGTTGCGCGCAATGATCAGTCGCTGGATCTCGTTCGGACCCTCGCCGACGCGACGGATGCGCAGCTCCCGCCACCAACGCTCCAAGGGTAGATCCTTGGTCATGCCATAGCCGCCGTGAATCTGCATAACTCGATCCACCACTCTTGCCGAGGCCTCGGTCCCGATCAACTTGGCCATCGCTGCTTCGGTACGGAACGAAAGCCCGCGATTCGCCCGGTCCGCGGCGGCAAGAACAAAGTAGCGCGCCGTGCGGATGTCTGTCTCGTTGTCGACGATCATCCATTGAATCGCCTGCCGTGTCGCGAGAACGTCTCCGAAGGTCTCTCGAACATTGACGTAGTCGATCGCCATCTCCTGAGCCTTGATCGCCAACCCGATGCAGCCCGCGGCGTAGGGGATCCGCTGTCGCGAAACCCGGTCGGTGGCGATCGCGAAGCCACCATTGACCTCGCCGAGAACATTGGCGGCCGGCACGCGAAGATCCTTGATCTCGATCTCGGTGGCGTAATGGCTCGAACGCAGGGTGTGGATGACACGACGCACATGAAAGCCGGGCATGTCGGTATCGATCAGAAAACAACTAATCCCCTCGCGCCCCAGAGTTGGATCCGTACGCGCGAAGATCAATCCGAAATCTGCCTTGTCGGCACCGGAGATGAAGGTCTTCTCGCCGTTGAGAATCCAATCGTCGCCCTGGCGCACGGCCGTGGTCCGGATCGCCCTAGCGGGGTCGCTCCCGCCGGACGGCTCTGTTAGGCCGAAGAAACCGCGCTTCTCCCCGCGCAGCGTGGGATACAAGTAGAGCTCCTTCTGAGCGTCATCGGCTTCGTAGAGCTGCGCCAGACCGGCTCCACCGAAAACGCCGTAGCAGGGGGCATAGAGGCCGGCCCGGTGCTGGGACATTTCGATCGCCATCAGCGTGCGCGTAACGATATCGATACCCGGGCCGCCATACTCCTCCGGGATGTCCAGTCCATAGAAGCCCATCTCTTTGACCTTGGCTACGAGTCGAGCACGATCCTCAGCCTCGAGCTCACTGGCATCGGGGTCGAGCGCACCCTCGAGAGGGGCGATCTCTTCCTGGACGAAACGGCGAACAGTCTCGACAATGAGGCGCTGTTCCTGGTCTGGCTCGAAGTCCATCTTGGCCTCCTCAGGCTGGGCTCAGCCGGCCCAAAGTGGCGACATCGTCGTTGTTGTCGCGGGGAAGCTCACCGTGATCGGCAAGGTGGAGCATCAGCAGCTCCTGGTATCGACTCATGTACTGCATCGTTACTTCGCAGCGGAAGAGGAACGACCCTTCGCCCCGCGCTGAGAGTTGCGAAGAGAGCTCGCTCCGAAGGCCGAAGAGAGAGTGACCGCCAGCGTAGCCGATCAGGAGGATCGTCTCAGCCTCGTCTGCCAGCTGATATACGCCCAGCTGGCCGGGTAAGGCCTCGACGCTCCCTTCGTCGAGAATTCGCCAGGGCTTGTCGAGACGAATGGACATGGCGCTCCATCATATCGAGGCGCGAGAAATTCCATCGCGCAACCTTGATCCAAAGAGCGAGGAAGTAGAGAGTGACTCGACTCTCGACTGCGTGGCTGCCCGGTGCCGAGCTCCTCCTGCTGCCTGGAGAGCTGCGACCCGGCGCGGCAAAGATCCCGCGCCCTACCTCGAAGCTCTCCGACTCATGGCCGAGTTCCAACTACCAACTGGGTCCAGAAAGCGCTCCCTACCTCTCGCGGCCCGATCTCGCGCTCGGCGGCTTTCGTCGCAGCCTGACCCATTGGGAGATTCGAGTGGACTACGTCCAGCACAATATCTCGGCACTGCTGGGCTCCGAGATTCTCCTCGAAGAAGCCTCATCGAGCGCTAAAACGGGGAGCCACCGGGAGTAGAATCGACTCCATGCAACTCAAGTACGGATGCAACCCCAGCCAGGCCTTCGCGTCGATCGAGCCGATCGACCCGGCGACGAATCCCGTCCGCGTGCTCAACGGTACGCCCTCCTTCATCAATTTCTGCGATGCCCTCAACGCCTGGCAATTGGTCCACGAGACCCGCGCCGCCCTCGGTCTGACCGCCGCTGCGAGCTTCAAGCATGTCTCGCCGGCTGGTGCGGCTGTCGCCGTCGACTTGTCTGACGAGCTGCGAGCGGTCTACGAAGTGGGTGAGATCGATCTGACACCGGCCGCGACGGCCTACCTTCGCGCTCGCGGGGCCGATCCGAAGAGCAGCTTCGGAGACTTCGTTTCGCTTTCCGACCCGGTCGATATGGCGACCGCGACATTCCTCAAAAGGGTGATCTCCGATGGGATCGTCGCGCCAAGTTACGAAGAAGGAGCCATGGAGCTGCTCGCCTCCAAGAAGGGCGGCAGCTTCATCGTCATGGAGGCCGACCCCGACTTCACTCCCCCAGCCCGCGAATCTCGTGAGATCTTCGGCATGAAGATGGCGCAAGATCGCCACGACCACCAGGCGTCCCCCGCCGATGTCTCGAACGTCGTCGTCGGCGAGATGCCCGACGAGGCGATCCGCGATCTGGTGATGGGGCTCGTTGCCATCAAATACACCCAGTCGAACTCGGTGGGCTACGCGCTCGACGGCCAGATGATCGGCATCGGCGCCGGGCAGCAGTCGCGCGTCGACTGCACCAAACTGGCCGGAGCGAAGGCCGACGTGTGGCACCTCGGCCGCCACCCCAAAGTCTTGGGTCTCCATTTCAAAGACGAAGTGAGCCGCCAACAGCGGATCAACTGGCGCGTGCGCTACATCGAGGGAGACCTCACCGCCCTCGAAGAAGCGGCTTTCGCAGAGGGGCAGGAGTCAGCGGCCGAGCCGCTGAGCGACGACGAGAGGCGCGACTGGATCGCAACGCTCGACGGTGTTTCGATGATCTCAGACGGATTCATCCCTTTTCGCGACAATATCGATCATGCACAGCGCCATGGCGTAAGCTACATCGTCCAGCCCGGTGGCTCCAATCGCGACGAAGAGGTGAATCAGGCCTGTCGCGAATACGGCATCGCTATGGCTCACTCTGCCGTCCGCCTCTTCCACCACTAGCGGCCGACCGTCCAGGGCACCCCACCTCGCCGCGTGCTCGTCGCGCAGCTCCTCGGAGTACGCCAAAGTACGCCTGCGTCGCCTCGCTCCTGCGCAGCGGCGATCTGGGGCACCCTGAACGCTCGGCCTGAGTTGCAACTCCCATCATCCGGAATCCGGGCGGCGCCGTATAGGAGGGTAGACTCTCCTTAGAGCCCTCTGATGGCGCATATTCGAAGTATCACTCGCGGTGTGCTGGTAATCGGCCTCGTGGCGTTCGCTGGGCCGACGATCGGACAGCCGCGGCAGAGCTTCTCAGGGGACTACTGGGCAGGGTGGCTGCAAGAGGTCACACCTCTGATGGGGCCGGCAGAAAGAGAGACCTTCGACAGCCTCGTCACCGACGCGCAGCGTGACGCCTTTGTGCGGGAGTTTTGGCGAGCCCGAGATCCGGCACCTTCGACGCCGCACAATGAGCTGCGAGATCAATGGGATCTCCGCATCCGGCAGGCCCAGCTCTTCTTCAGAGACCTCTCGAGTGATCTCGGCCAGGTCTACCTATTTCTGGGGCCCTTCGATGTCGTGCCGCTCGAGTGCGAGGGGGCGGATGTGGGGTTTCTGAGCTGGGATCTCGACGAGGATCCCTTCTCGGTGGCCATGATCTCGTCCGGTGAAGGACCCGCCAAAATGGCCGACACTAAGGAACTGCTCGACATCGTCGGCCGATGCCCGCCGCCGGCAGCCGTGCGAGCGGGATCCATCGGACTCCCCCCTCTCGCCACTCTGCTCGAGCACACGACTGCACCCGCCCCGGTCCAAGACTGGCTGCCAGCATTTCGATCGCATCTCGACGAGGTTCCGGAACAAGCGGGGATCTACCGCGCGGACATGGAGATCAGCTTTCCTTCGATCCGCAACGGGGTCGCGATCGTGGAACTGGCCTTCCGACTGCCCAGCGCTGAGTTGCCGCCAAAGTCGGACGACCGGCTGCTCGAGAGCCTCGCCCTGCGAGTCGATCTTCTCGGAACCTACGGCACCACACGCATACGGCACCGCTTCTACCTTCCTATCGAGGAGAGACCGGATCTGCGCCTCGCCGCGCGGCGGGCGTTGCGCTCCGGGGACTACTACTTCGTGGCCGAGCTTGCCGACGATTCCGGCGACATTCTGCTGCGACACTTCGGTCTTCTCCGCATTCCCGAGACCTCACCGAACGGCAGCCACGCGGACACCACAGCCTTCCCCAAGACCTTCGCCAACAACAACATTACCCAGCTCGCCGCTCGTCCTCGGCTGCGCCTCCCCGCCATCGAAGGAGTGGTAGCGGGGCCCACCGACGTCATCGTCGAAGCGACGGGTGCCGGAATTCGGCGAGTTGCATTCCTGATCGACGGAAGCGAAGTCGCCTCCGCTTCAGAGCCTCCCTTCACCGGTCATGTCGACTTCGGACCCCGCCCCCGCACTCTCACTCTCGCCGCGGTGGCGTTGGACGCAAACGAAGGCGAGATGGCCCGAGACAGCACCGACGTGAACTTGGAGACGAGGCCGTTCCGTCTCCTGCTGCCCGAGCCACCAGTCGACGAGGAAGATCGACTGGTGATCGAGCCGGAGGTTCTCCTGCCTGAAGGCGCGTCGGTCGAGGTGGTCGAGATCTATTGGGAAGAGTCGCTGGTCTACGAGTTTCACCAGCAGCCCCCCTACAAGCTGCTCCTGCATCTGAGAGGAGCTCCTAAGCCGGCCTACCTTCGAGTCGTTGCCCGACTCGACGACGAGCGCGTCACCGAGCTGGTCAAGCCGCTCGGAATGACAGGCGGCTTCGAACAGGTGGAGGTCGATCTCGTCGAGTTCCTCGCTACCGTCACCGATTCCGATGGCCGTCCGGTCGTCGATCTCGAGCCCAGCGACTTCAGGGTGCTCGAAGAGGGCGTCGACCAGGTCATCCGCCAGGTCGAGACCTTGGAGAACGTGCCGCTGACGGTCGGCCTCCTCATGGACACCTCCTCCAGCATGGAAGAGGCTCTCGACGAAAGCCTAGACGCCGCCGCGCGCTTTTTCGACGAGGTTCTCAAAGAGGGAGACAGCGCCACTTTCTTGAGCTTCAACCACGAGCCGAGATTGATAGTGCCGCTGACGACTTCGACCGAGCGTCTCCGTGAGGGGCTGGCGAATCTCTCTAGTTGGGGCGGAACGACTCTATTCGACAGCGTCATGCTGGCCCTCTACTACTTTCAGGGGCTCGAGGACCGTCGGGCATTGGTCGTACTCACCGATGGCCTCGATGAGCACAGCCGATTCACCCTGGAGGAGCTACTCGATGAAGCGGTGCGCTCGGGGGTGATCGTGCACACCATCGCCCTGGGCCCGGATGCCACCCCCAGTCCCCTACAGCGCTTGGCAGAGGCAACCGGCGGAGGATTCTTCACCGTCGACGGGCCGGGCCGGCTGGCTGAGATCTACGACCAGATCCGCCGCGAGCTCCACGCGCAGTATCGGATCGCATACCAATCGGCGACTGTGGGCGAAGACTTCCGTTCGGTCAAGGTGCTCACTCGCCAAACCGGGAACCATGTGCGTGCTCTCAGGGGCTACTACCCCTGACAGCGAAAATGACGGGCTGGAGCTAGCGTAGATTCTCCATCGCATCCACCGCAACGTTCGCCAGGGCGCGCACACCGAGACTGAGCGCCCCTTCGTCGGCAAAGAAGTGGGGCGAATGGTTACGGGCGACAGTGGCCGGATCGGCACCCTCGGGAGCGACGCCGAGGAAGAAAAAGACTCCTGGGATCTCCTGTTGGTAGTGCGAAAAGTCCTCAGCGGTGGTGGTCGGGTCGACCACCTGCGCCTTGCCCTTCCCAGCCACTCGCACCAGCGTCGGAGCGATCATACTGGTCAGCTCGGGATCGTTATAGGTGACCAGATTGCCCCCACCGAAGCGAATCTCCGCGGTAGCTCCCGCGCTCGCCGCGATCGACTCCGCAGTACGCCGGATCCGACGGTGCAATTCCAAGCGCACTTCCGGATCGAAGGTCCGCACTGTGCCAACCATCTCCACCTTATCGGGGATGATGTTGCCCCGCACACCTCCATGGATACTCCCTATGGTGATGATCGAGGGTGTCCGGGTCACGTCGACTTGACGACTGACGATACTCTGTAAGCCCAAGATAACTTGGGAGGAAACGACGATGGGATCCACCCCTCCCCAAGGCACGGCGCCATGGGTCTGCCGACCGTGAATAGTGATGTACAGAGAGTCGCTCGAAGCCATGATGCCGCCGCTCCTGTAGCCGAGGGTGCCCAGGGGATAGGGGAAGACGTGGAGGCCGAAGATCGCTTCGGGCCGCGGATCCTCGAGAGCGCCCTCGGCGATCATCAAACGGGCCCCTCCCTTCTCTCCCCGCGGCGCCCCTTCCTCGGCGGGCTGAAACAGAAACTTCACCGAGCCTCTCAAATGCTCGCGAAGGCCGCTCAGAACCTCTGCAACCCCCATCAAGATCGCCAGGTGCTGGTCGTGCCCGCAGGCGTGCATGACCCCGACCTCACGGCCCTCGTACATGGTTGTCTGGGTCGAGGCGAACGGCAGATCCACGAGCTCCGTTACCGGTAAGGCATCCATATCGGCACGCAGCGCGATCACCGGACCTTCCTCGCCGCCGCGAAGCAGCCCCACCACACCGGTGTGAGCGACCTCGGTGCGCACTTCAAGCCCCAGGGCCTCGAGATGCTCCGCGACTTTGCGCGCGGTGCGGACCTCACGATTGCTGAGCTCCGGATGGCGATGAAAGTCTCGACGCCACAAAACGACCTTCGCTTCGATCTCGGCCGTCAAACGGTCTATCTCACTTGCGAGGTCGGCGGCTCCGACCGGCAGAGCAGCCAGGCAAAGAGCGGCAACTAGACCAGCGTTTCCAAAGTTCGCGCACATATCTCGGGCCCTTCTGCCCGCTGGCGTCGTTACGCCTCCTCGACATATTGCCCAATATGCCTGCGTCAGCGCGCCTAGCCAGCGAACAGAATGACCTCGAGCTATGCAGCACGAACTTTGGAAACGCTGGTCTAGTGCCCAGGCGTACTTTCTCAGAGCCGGCATTTAAGGCGCGGCCCAAGACCGGGATCGATTCACCGCATCGTGCCAGCGATCCACCAGGCCTTTGCGAGTCTTGGGTCTCATATGGGGGCGAAACTGGCGATCAAGCAACCAATTCTTCTCGACGTCACTCTTGCTCTTCCAGAATCCAACGGCGAGACCGGCAAGATAGGCGGCCCCCAAGGCCGTGGTCTCAGAGACAACGGGACGGCGCACAGTCCGGCCAATGATGTCGGATTGAAACTGCATCATCAGATCGTTGGTCGAGGCGCCCCCGTCGACGCGCAGCTCACGCAACCGAACTTTGGAGTCACGCTCCATCGCATCGACGACATCACGCGACTGATAGCACATCGATTCGAGCGTGGCGCGGGCGAGATGCTCGCGAGTCGTGCCGCGCTCGATACCGACGATGACGCCACGCGCGTAGGGGTCCCAGTAGGGAGTGCCGAGGCCGACAAAGGCAGGCACGAAGAAGACGCCGCCATTGTCCGGGACCGCCGACGCCAGCCGTTCGACATCACTCGACTTGCGCAGGATTCGGAGCCCGTCGCGCAGCCATTGCACCGCCGCCCCAGCGACGAATACCGAGCCCTCGAGACAATAAGTCACCTTCCCGTCGACGCCCCAGCCGATGGTAGTGAGCAACCCGTTCTTGGAGCGCACCGCCTTCGGCCCCGTGTTCATGAGCACAAAGCATCCGGTGCCATAGGTGTTCTTCACCATTCCCGGTCTAAAGCACCCCTGTCCAAAGGTGGCGGCCTGCTGGTCCCCCGCGATACCCGCGATCGTAATGGGCTCAGAAAAGAGCTTGGCTTCGGTTTCACCGAAGGGGCCGCTCGACTCTCGCACCTGGGGCAGCATCTCCACAGGAACCTCAAGGATCTTCAGCAGTTCTCGATCCCACTCGAGAGTATTGATGTTGAAGAGCAAAGTACGGCTGGCATTGGAGAGGTCGGTGGCGTGCACACGACCGCCGGTCAACCGCCACAACAGGAAAGTGTCGATCGTGCCGGCTAGAATCTCGCCCTTCTCAGCCCGCCGCCGAAGGCCGCGACTGCGGTCGAGGAGATACTTGATCTTGGTACCGGAGAAGTACGGATCGAGAACCAGCCCTGTTTTACGCTGGAACTTGCCCTCCAGACCCTGATCCTTGAGTCGAGCGCAAATCGGCGCCGAGATCCGACTCTGCCAGACGATCGCATTGCTCACCGGTCGGCCGCTGGCCTTCTCCCATAAGACAACGGTCTCGCGCTGATTGGTGATACCGATCGCAGCGACATCTCGGGCCTGCGCCTTGGCCTTCCTCAGTGCCGCACGAGCCGTGGAGAGCTGGGTGCGCCAGATCGCTTCAGGGTCGTGCTCGACGTGACCGGGCGACGGAAAGAGTTGAGGAAACTCCCGCTGGGCACTCGCGACCGCCCGCCCCCTGCGATCGAACAAGATGGAACGGCTGGAGGTTGTTCCCTGATCGAGAGCGAGAATGTAGCGCGCCCGCATCGACTTCTCAGCTTAACAGCCTAGAGAACTGACGAGCTAGGCTGCCGAACAGGGTGCCGAGGACGGCGCGCTCTGCCGAAGTGATGGGCATCATAGGGACCGGGTCTAGGGTCACTGCTAACATCGCCCTCCTCGCATGGATGGGCTGAAGCGAAGACTCAGGATGGGCATGGTCGGCGGCGGGCGTGATGCCTTTATCGGCGCCGTCCATCGCATGGCCGCGGGTCTCGACGGGCTGATCACCCTGACCTGCGGCGCCTTCAGCTCAGAGGCCGCGAAGTCGAAAGACTCGGGCCGCGAGCTGTTCGTGGCAGAGGGCCGCTGCTACGGCTCTTGGCAGGAGATGCTCGATCGTGAAGCCGCTCTTCCCGACGACCTCCGTATGGATTTCGTTTCGATCGTCACTCCGAACTTTCTCCACTACCCCATCGCGATGGCGGCGCTGGAGCATGGGTTCCCAGTGGTCTGCGACAAGCCGATGACGATGGATGTCACCGAAGCCTTCGCTCTCGCTCGGCAAGTCGAGTCCACCGGTCTCCCCTTCTGCCTGACTCACAACTACACCGGCTATCCGATGGTCAAGGAGGCCAAGCACCGGGTCTCCCAGGGTAGCCTCGGCAAGATCCGAAAAATCGTCGTCGAGTATCCCCAGGGCTGGCTTGCCGGCAGGCTCGAAGCCACCGGCCAGAAGCAGGCCGACTGGCGAACCGACCCCGCTCGAGCCGGTGCGAGCTGCTGCATGGGCGACATCGGCACCCACGCCGAGAATCTCGCTGAGTACGTGACCGGCTGCGAGATCGAATCGCTATGCGCCGACCTCACGACTTTCGTCGACGGCCGTCCCCTCGACGATGACGGCAACGTACTCCTGCGCTTTCGCGGCGGCGCTCGTGGGGTACTGCACGCCAGCCAGATCTCGATCGACGAAGAGAACGACTTGCGGTTGCGCGTTTATGGCGAATCAGGGGGCCTCGAGTGGCGGCAAGAAGAGCCGAACACGCTGATCCTCAAGTGGCCCGACCGGCCACGAGAGATCCTCCGCACCGGCGGCCCGACCCTCTCAGAGGCGGCAGCCTCCGCAACCCGTCTGCCGATGGGCCATCCGGAAGGATTCATCGAGGCCTTCGCGAATCTCTACCGCGGCTTCGCCTTTGCGGTCGAGGGTCGTCTTCGCGGTGAGCAGCCGCCGGCCGCCAGCCTCGACTTTCCAGGAGTCGGTGACGGCCTGCGCGGGATGCTCTTCATCCAGGCCGTGGTCGAAAGTAGCAAGAGCCAGACCAAGTGGACCCCACTCATCTCCTGAGACGAGCCGACAAGGAAGCCGAAACACATGCCCAGACCTGTCACCCTCTTCACCGGCCAGTGGGCCGACCTTCCAATCGACACCCTGTGCGCCAAGGCAGCAGATTTCGGCTATAACGGGCTCGAGCTCGCCTGCTGGGGCGACCACTTCGAAGTCGACCGTGCCCTAGCGGAGCCGAACTACTGCTCATCGCGGCGCGACCTTCTGAGTAGCCACGGGCTCGAGCTCCACGCCATCGCAAACCACCTCGTGGGTCAGGCGGTTGCCGACCGCATCGACGAACGGCACCAAGCGATCTTGCCGGAGCGCGTCTGGGGCGACGGCGACGGAGAGGGAGTCCGTGAGCGCGCAGCCGAGGAGATGAAGAACACCGCGCGGGCGGCCGCAAAGCTCGGCGTCAAGGTCGTCAGCGGCTTCACCGGCAGCCCGATCTGGCACCTCCTCTACTCCTTCCCTCCGACGCCCGACGAAATGATCGACGCCGGTTTCGAAGAGGTCGCCCAGCGATGGACACCGATCCTCGATGTTTTCGCCGAGCAGGGCGTGCGCTTCGGGCTCGAGGTGCACCCCACCGAGATCGCCTTCGACATCGTCAGTGCCGAGCGCACTCTCGAGGCACTCGATCACCACCCCGCCTTCGGCTTCAACTACGACCCCAGCCATCTCGGCTACCAGAGTGTCGACTACGTAGAGTTTCTCTACCGCTTCTCTGACCGCATCTTTCATGCCCACATAAAGGACGTGTACTGGGCCGACGAGCCTCGCTCCTGCGGTGTCTTCGGCGGCCACCTCCCGTTCGGAGACCGACGCCGTTACTGGGACTTTCGCTCTCCCGGGCGAGGCTCGATCGACTTCGAGGAGATCATCCGCGCCCTGAACAACATCGGCTATGAGGGTCCCCTGTCGGTGGAGTGGGAGGACCCGGGAATGGATCGCGAGCACGGCGCTATCGAGGCTTGTGAGTTCGTCAAGGGTCTCGACTTCAAACCCTCCGAGGTGGCCTTCGACGCCGCTTTCGAGCAATGAGGGGACGTTGCCGTGCGGCGTAAGCGAATCTTCTGGCCGATGGTTCTGCTACTGACTCAATGGCAATCGATCAGCTTGGCTCAATCCGCAGAGGAAGAACGAGCGCCGAGCTTTAGTGAGGCCCAGTCCGCCGCCGGAAAAGTCGCATATAGGAAACACTGTGCCTCCTGTCACAGGGCAAAGCTGGAAGGCTTCCAACTCGCGCCGGCTCTGGTTGAGAAGCGTTTCGATCAGTCTTGGCGCGGCAAATCCGCTGACATCCTGCAATTTCACATACGTCGCATGCCTCCCGAGCCGGCGGGAGAGCCCGGAAGCCTGAGCGACGAGACCTATGCGAATATCCTGGCCTACATTCTCCTTTCCAACGGCCTCGAAGCAGGGGGCGATGCTCTGCCCTCGGACTCATCTGCTCTTGCCGACCTGACCATACCGAGGTTGCCGGGAGTGGAGCTCGATCTAGGCGCGCCGGTCGTCGCGGCGGGCGAGTCCCAGCTACTGAAAGACCTGCCAACGCTCACCAGTGAAGAGCTGCGCGACCCAACGCCCGAGGACTGGCTGCATTGGGGAAGAACTCTCGATGGGCACAGCTACAGTCCGCTGAAGCAGATCAACCGTGGAAACGTGAAAGATCTGAAGCTGGCCTGGCGAGCGCCTCTTCGCTTCGGCAGCAATACTCCGGCTCCAGTGGTTCATCGAGGAGTGATGTTCCTTCACACACCTCCGGACACCGTGCTGGCGATGGATGCCACGGACGGCCGCGTGCTGTGGCGCTATCAGCGTAAAGGCATAGATCAGCCGACCAAGAAGAGGGGCGTCGCTCTCTACGGCGACATGGTGCTCGTGCCCACCTCCGACTTGCATGTGGTTGCCCTGAGCGCAAAGACCGGTAAACCGATCTGGGACCACACCCTCGACACAAGAGCACCAGACACCATGCGCCGCGGCTTTCACCTCAGAAGCGCCCCGCTGATAGCCAAAGACAAGGCCATCATCGGGGTCACGGTTTATGCACCCAAGGGCGGCTTCATCCTCGCTCTGGACGTCAATTCGGGAAAAGAGGTGTGGCGGTTCAACACCATCGCCAGGCCGGGCGAGCCGGGGGAAAACAGTTGGAACGGCCTACCCCTGGAAAGGCGTAAAGGTGGGTCCGTTTGGCACCAGGCTACCTATGATGCGGAGCTGAACCTCGTCTACTTCGGTATCGCGCCGACTTACGACACGGAGCCCCTCCTGATACCGATAGAGAAGGAGGGCATCAACAACGACGCGCTCTACACCAATTGCACCGTCGCCCTCGACGCCGATACCGGTGAGCTGATCTGGCACTATCAACACATGGCAAACGACCAGTGGGACCTGGATTGGGTCTTCGAGCGTCAGATCGCAAGCCTTAGCGTCGACGGCGAGCTCCGCAAGGTGGTAATGAACGTCGGCAAGATGGGGATCCTCGATGCTCTGGATGCAGCGACCGGCGAGTACCTATTCTCGGTCGACAGCGGGACGCAGAACGTAATTACCGCTATCGACCCTGAAACCGGCGCCAAAACCATCGACCCCGAGAAGGTGCCCAATTCGAAGCGAGGATCGCTGATCTGCCCGAGCGCTGTCGGCGCCAGAAGCTGGCCGCCGACTTCCTACAGCCCAAGGACGAAACTGCTGTACGTGCCCATCACCGAAGCCTGTTTGAACATGGGACCGACAGGACAAGGGGGCCGGCTACTCAGTACCGGTGTAGATCTGTCTCTGGCAACGCACCCGGATGCCAGTGACGGAATGGTAGGGCGCCTCCAGGCCATCGACCTTGTGAGCCATGAATTGGGCTGGACCCACGATCAGCTCACTCCGCTTTCGACCGGCCTATTGACCACCGCCGGCGGGTTGCTCTTCTCCGGCGATATCGATCCCTCGTTGAAGGCTTTCGATGACGAGAGTGGTGAGCTGCTCTGGCAGGTCGAGCTCGACGACGCGCCCAGTTCGACCCTCGTAACGTACAGCGTTGACGACAAGCAATACATCGCTGTCGTGGTGGGCCTGACAAATAATCATATCCGAGACATAACCAGCTCCTACCTAAAGTGGAGCAAGAGCATCGATACGCCGAGGGATGCCCCACCCAAAGGAGGGGCCGCCGTCTGGACATTCTCATTGGAATGAATGGAATGAACGAGTACTTTCCCGAAGTCCCAGGCCCGATCCCTTTCGAGGGACCCAAATCCAAGAGCCCTCTAGCCTTCAAGTGGTACGACGCCGGCCGCAAGGTCGCCGGCAAGACCATGGAGAGGCATCTCAAGTTCGCCGTCGCCTACTGGCATACCTTCAAGGGAGACGGCGGCGATCCCTTCGGCGATCCGGTCTATCGTCGCCCCTGGGACGTCGGCGACGACCCGATGCAGATCGCGCGGCAGACTCTGGACGCCGCCTTCGAGCTCTTCACCAAGCTCGGCACTCGCTATTACTGTTTTCACGACCGCGACCTGGCTCCCGACGGCGGGTCGGTGGCGCAATCGCGCGACAATCTCGCCGCGCTCGTCGGCCTCGCCAAGAAGAAACAGAGACAGACCGGCGTTCGCCTCCTGTGGGGCACCGCCAATCTCTTCAGCCACCCGCGCTACACCCATGGCGCCGCCACCAACCCCGACCCTCTGGTGGTAGCCCACGCCGCGGCCCAGGTTCGCGCAGCGCTCGACGCCACGATCGAGCTCGGCGGCACCGGCTACGTCTTCTGGGGCGGCCGCGAAGGCTATACCTCTCTTCTCAACACCGACCTCCGACAGGAACGCCGCCAGATGGCAGCCTTCCTCCGCATGGCGATCGACTACGCCAGGAGTCGAGACTTCAAGGGCATGTTCTTCATCGAGCCCAAGGCCCGCGAGCCCACCCTCCACCAGTACGACTTCGATGCCGCCACGACCCTCGAGTTTCTGCGCGAGTTCGATCTTCTCGACGACATGATGCTCAATGTCGAAGCCAACCATGCCGCTCTCGCCACCCATTCCTTCGAGCACGAGCTCCGAGTTGCGGCAGGCGCCGGTCGACTCGGCAGCATCGACATCAATCGAGGCATCGAGGGAGTCGGTTGGGATACGGACAACTTCGCAATGGATGCCACTACCTGCACCCTGGCGATGCTCGTCGTTCTCGAACAGCGCGGCCTTCGCTTCGGCGGCCTCAACTTCGACGCCAAGGTTCGCCGCGGGTCGTTTGACGGGGTCGATCTCTTCTATGCCCACATAGGCAGCATGGACGCGTTTGCCAGGGCCCTTCTCGTCGCCGACCGCATTCGGCAGGATGGCGTTCTCTCCGCGCCGCTGGCCGAACGGTATTCCGCCTTTCGTCGAGGATTCGGCCGTTCCCTGATGCGAGGAGAGGCCACTCTCGAAGCCGGTGAGTCTGCCGCCGAGCAGCAGGGCGAGCCTGCACTCCTGAGCGGCCGCCAGGAGCTCCTCGAGACTCTGCTGAATGACTACATCCACAACCCCGACATCGTCTGAGGGTTGATGAGCTCTGGCCGCTTTCTGGGCCTCGACTGCGGCACCCAGAGCCTGGCTGCCGTGATCGTGGACTTCGAGGTCGGTGAGAGGGTCTGGGAAGACACGGTTCTCTTCGACCGCGATCTTCCTCAGTATGGGACCCGGACGGCGCACTCGCCGGCAGCGACCCCCGGATGGTTCACGCGCCACCCCTGATGTGGGTGGAGGCTCTCGACCTCTTGCTGGCGCGGCTGCGCGAGAACGGGCCCGACCCGATTTCGATCCGCGCCATCGCCGGCTCCGCGCAGCAGCATGGCTCGGTCTATCTCAATGCGAGTGCGGCCCGGACCCTGAAGCAACTCGACCCAGAGACCGCTGCGCACCTTCAGCTGGCAGCGTGTCTGTCACGCGACACCTCGCCTATCTGGCAGGACTCTTCGACCACCGACGAATGCGCCGAGATTCGCGACCGTCTCGGCGGCGTCGAGGGCGCCGTTAGGACGACCGGCTCTGACATCTTCGAGCGGTTCACCGGCCCCCAGATCAGACGCTTCTCGAAACGATCTCCCGACGCTTACGAGGCCACCGAGGCGATCACCCTGATCAGCGGATTCCTCGCCTCTGTTCTCAGCGGCGGACCTGCCCCCCTCGAGCCCGGAGACGCGGCGGGGATGAGCGTGATGGATATTCGCAAGCTCTCCTGGCACCCGGCCGCGGTGGCCGCGACCGCCCCCGATCTCTGCCGCCGTCTGCCCCCGATCTGCCCTTCCGACCGAGCCATCGGCCCGATCGCGAAGTACTTCGTCGAGAACTACGGTTTCGCTGCAGAGACCCTCGTTCTACCCTGGTCCGGCGACAATCCTTCCAGCCTGGTAGGCCTCGGCCTAGTGAGAAAGGGCATGGTCGGCCTGAGCCTGGGGACCAGCGACACCTATTTCGCCTGTGTCGACGAGCCCGCGGTGGACCCGCGCGGCGAGGGTCACGTATTCGGCTCGCCGACCGGCGCTTGGATGACGCTGAACTGTTTTCGCAACGGCTCCCTTGCCCGAGAAGCAATCCGCGACCAGCATGGCCTCGATTGGGCGAGTTTCTCAGCTGCCCTGAGGTCCACTCCGCCGGGGAACGGCGGTCGACTGCTCCTCCCCTGGATGGAGCCAGAGATCGTGCCACGCACTACCGAGCCCGGCTTCATTCGCGGGCCCGGCCTGGACCTCGGAGACGCCGACGGCAACTGTCGCGGCGTCATCGAAGGGCAGGCTCTGGCAATGCGCCTCCACGCGTCGTGGATGGGACAACGGCCCGTCGCTATCCGTGCCACCGGCGGCGCCTCGGACAATGACGCCATCCTTCAGGTCTTAGCCGACGTCTTCGCCTGCCCGATCGCGCGATTGGAGACCCCGAATGGCGCCGCCCTGGGCGCCGCCCTACGCGCCGCCCATGGCTATTGGCTCAATGAGGACCGCGCCCGGTCCTGGAGCGACGTTGTCGCCCCTTTCACGGCCTCGCCAGCGGGGGCGACGATCAGCCCCGATGAGAAAGCCGCTGGAGCCTATGACGAGCTCTTGCCGCAATATGCAGCCCTGGAGAAAGACAATCTATAGCGCAATGAGCAGATTGCTACTCAGCCGTTTGGGCTGAATCGGCAACGAACTCGGCGACGCGACGAGTGAGGTAGGCGTGGAACGGGTTGTAGCGCTGTCGCATCAGCAGATCCAGCGGAACCGCGAGCGCCCCTCGCTCGCCCCGGGCCTCGAGTAGACCGAAAGGAAACGGATCCCCCAGATCCATGGCGGTTCCGTATACAGGATCGTCAGGCGGAAAGGGCACGGCAACGTGAGATTGGGAGTAGACACCCTGAGGCCACTCGAGGCCCAGTCTCTCGTGGTGCGGGCGAGTGGAGCCCGCCGGCGTCAGATGGGCTTCGACCTCGCTCGTCATCGTGGCGGAGTTGGTGACCACAGTCAGAGAGAAGGGCAGGGGATCCGGCGATTCCGCGCCGGCAGGCAGCCAATTCGCCTCCGGGCTCAGAAACTCCTCGATCTCGGCGAGCCGATTGACATCAAAGACCACCAGCTCGCTGCCGTTGGCGATCCGCCCCACCCGCAACCGGCCGTAGAGTCGACCCAGCGAAGTGTCGAGCGGTACGGTGCCATCCACCCTCGACGCAAAGCTCAGGGCCGGCGGCAGCTCCTCCAGGCGGCCGCGCTCTTCGAGGCGCTCTAGGCCTCTTTCGAGCTCCGAGGTCAGTAGATGGATCTCTTCCGCCGCCCGCATCGGGAAGGAGTTGTACTTGAAGGGATCGAACTCCGACTCGATCGAGCTCCAGGCCAGCTTCTTCATTCCCGGAAGACGACTGAACAGGAGCTGCCAGCGGGCCAGGGCTGCCATCCGGGTGACCGCGAAGGCCGGGGAAAGGAAGACCAGGCCGTCCGGACGAGGGAGGCTCGGATCGCTCAGGGCCGAGACGGCGTGGTCCAGAGCCAGCGCGGCCCCGTTCGAGTAGCCGGCGAGGATGAGAGCTCCATCATTTCTCTGCTCATCAGCGGCGCGAACGGCGACACGTACGGCTGCTCGCCAGTCCTCCCAGGAGACCTGTCGGAGGTCACCGGGAACGGTGCCGTGTCCCGGCAACCGCAGGCCGATCGAGACCAGACCCTGGGCAGCCAGAGTCTCGGCCAGGCTGCGAACACTGTAGGGAGAGTCCGAGAGGCCGTGCAGGAGAACGGCTGCGCCGCGCCGCTTGGCAGGCTCGATGACGAAGGTGCGGTTCCAGTTCCGCGGCAGAGTGTCGGGATTCGTCGGCCCAAGAGGTCGATAGCGGCTCAGGCGCGGGGGTTCATCCTCCACTGCGAGCAGATCCGTCGCCACGGCCGCAAACAGCCGTTCCTCACGGGCAATGTAGTCCTCGAGTCCGAAAGATCCTCCGAGCTCGCGAGCTCTGAGCTCTTCGCGGGGCTCTAGACGATGCCAAGCTCGAAGGTCGGGCTGACGGCGGGCCTTCCCCACATAGGCGACGACGCCTGCCAGCAGGGCTCCAAGCACCATCAGGCCGACGACCTTCAGCCCACCGACCCAACGCGAGCGGCTGCCTTGGCCAGAGGGGAGCCTCATGCGGCCGAGTCCATGGCTCGGCTTCGGAGCTCCCATCTGCTCAGCCGGCCGCTGAGGAGTATTCGGATTCTTCTCCCTATTCTCCAGCCTTCGCTACTCCTTCCGGGCGGCGGCGCCGAGTGAGCTGATCCCTGAACGGGTCGTGCGATCATAGCAATGCGGTAGAGCGGCTCTTGGCGGTCGCGTGCTTACGCCCCCGGCGATCGAGGCCGTGCTCGACTAAACTGGCGTCAACGAATACCTGACTGCGCGGGCAGCCCTGCTAGAGTCGATGGAGTCATGCTACCGGGGGATCAAGGGCTCGATTTTGAAGGCGATCTCAACGACGCACAGCTCCAAGCGGTCCGCAATCTCGAGGGCCCGCACCTGGTCATCGCCGGTGCCGGCAGCGGCAAGACCAGGACTCTGGTCTATCGGGTAGCCAACCTGGTCGAGCAGGGGGTGGCCCCCGAGTCGATCCTTCTTCTGACCTTCACTCGCCGCGCCGCGAAGGAGATGCTGCGCCGCGCCAGTTCACTGCTCGACGAGCGCTGCAACCGAGTCGCCGGCGGCACCTTCCACTCCTTTGCCAACATCGTCCTTCGGCGCTGGGCGGAGCTGCTCGGATACTCGAAAGACTTCACCATTCTCGACCGCGCCGACGCCGGCGCCCTCGTCGGCAGCTTACGCAGCGAGCACGGCCACGACCGCAGGGAGCGTCGTTTCCCTCGTAAAGACACCCTCGCGGATCTGTTCTCCAAGCAAATCAATACCCACCGCTCTCTCGAACAGCTCCTGGAGGAGGACTACCCCCAGTTTCTCGACGACCTCGACGCCATCTCGGAGATTCAGGAGCAATACCGCGCCCGAAAGAAAGAGCAGAACGTCATGGACTACGACGACCTGCTGGTGAATCTGAGAGACCTCCTCGCCAACCACCCCGACCAGCGCAACCGCCTCTCCTCCACCTATCGCTATGTCATGGTCGACGAGTACCAAGACACCAATCGACTGCAGGCTCATATCGGGGCTCTCTTGGCGTCGGCACACGGCAACATGATGGTGGTCGGCGACGATGCCCAGTCGATCTACTCCTTCCGCGGAGCCGACTTCCGCAACATCATGGACTTCCCCAAGATCTTCTCCGACTGCCAGGTGACCGTGCTGGAGGAAAACTATCGGAGCACTCAGCCCATTCTGGATCTCAGCAACGAGATCCTGCGTGCCTCGACAGAGAAGTACTCCAAAGAGCTGACCACGCAAATCGAAGGGAACGCGAAGCCGGTCTACGTGCGCACCGCCGACGACCACGACCAGGCTGCCTTCATCTGCGACGCAATCCTCGAGCTCCGAGAAGAAGGCGCTCCGCTGGAGGAGATCGCCGTGCTGTCACGGGCGGCCTGGCACACCAATTCTCTCGAGGTCGAGCTACGCCGTCGCAACATCCCCTTTCGCAAATTCGGCGGCATCAAATTCGTCGAAGCTGCGCACGTCAAAGACGTCTGCGCACTGCTGCGCATCAGCCTCAACCCGCTCGACGTCAGCAGCTGGCTTCGCGTTCTTCAGCTGTTGCCGGGAATTGGACCGCGGCGAGCCCAACAGATGACCGAGCTCGTTGTACGCAGCGCAGGAGACCCGGAGACCGCCTTCTCCACCCAGTTCCGCGCCGCTCGTTACGGACCCGGCTTGCGCAAGCTCAGCGATGCTCTTCGCGACATCTCGAGGGGGAGCGAGGCGGCTGTCGGCGAGCGCATCAAGGGGGCTCTCGCCTACTATAAGCCTTTGATGTCGAATAACTACGACGACGCCACTCGACGCGCACAGGACCTCGAGGCGCTCCTGGTCATTGCCGAGCGTTACCAGACTCTCGAGCGCTTTCTCACCGATATCGCCATCGAGCCGCCCGAGTTCGGCAGGGGCCTCGAGGATCGAGATCGAGATGACGAGTGGATCACTCTGTCGACGATTCACTCCGCCAAGGGCCTCGAGTGGGAGAGCGTCTTCGTCATCAACCTGGTCAACGGACACTTTCCGGTGATGAGCGCCACCCTCGAGCCCGACGCCTTCGAAGAGGAGCGACGCCTACTGTATGTAGCGGTGACCCGTTGCAAAGAGAATCTCTTCCTGCTCAAACCCGAGGTCGTGGCCTCGAGGGCGTGGATGAGCGGCGTCGGAGAGACCAGTCCGCTGATCCGAGAGATCAAGGGCTTCGACTCCCTCACCGAGAGCCGAAGCTACCGCCCCAGTCGAGATCACGACAGCTTCGGCGGCGGCATCACCAGTCCTGGCGCGAGCAGAGACCGCCTGTCGCGGATCGAGGACTACTTCGACGACGAGAGGTAGCGACTCCCACGATGACGCCAAGACTCGACGACCATGTAGCGCTAATCAGCGGCGGTGGCAGTGGCATCGGTGCGGCGATCGCCCGTAGCTTCTCCGCGGCCGGGGCCAAGGTAGCGATCAGCGGGCGGCGATCAGAGGTGCTGCAGCAGAGCGCCGAAGCGATCACCGAGGAGACGGGAGGAGAGGTGTTTTCGGCCGCCGGCGACGTCTCGAGTCCGAAAGACTGCAGGCGCATGGTAGCAGAGACCGTGGACCGCTTCGGCGGCCTGCAGGTCCTGGTCAACAATGCCGGAGCCTACGCCGGGGGACCTCTTCTGGAGAGCTCCTCCGAGACCATCCATGCGGTCGTCGACGTCGACCTCAAGGGCCCTATGTTCTTGAGCCAGGCGGCATTGCCTGAGCTCAAGAAGAGCGCTGATCTGCGCGCCTCGATCCTCAACATCTCTTCTTCCGTGACCTTCCATCCGGTGGTCAATTTCTCGGTCTACTCCGCGGCCAAGGCCGGACTGGAGATGCTCACGCGCTGTTGGGCTTCGGAGCTAGGGCCCGATCGGATCCGGGTGAATGCGATCTGCCCCGGAGTTGTGCGTACGCCGGTCTTCGGAACGATCATGCCGCAGGATCAGGTGGACGACTTTCTCGCCACCTTCGACCACGCTACACCCCTGGGCCGCATCGGCGAGCCCGAAGATGTCGCTCGGCTCGCCCTCTTCCTGGCCAGCCCGGCTAGCGAATGGATGACTGGCGCGGTGATTCCTCTCGATGGCGGACTCAGCCTGGCTGCGAGTACGTGAGCGCGGTTGTCAAGAGAACGCTCGGCAATCTTCTGCTTATGGGCCTGGCCCTGGGGATTGCGACACTCCTTGGAGAGTTGGGGCTTCGTGTGTTTCTGCCGCAGAAAACCATGTACCCCCGCTATGTCGACTCGCCCGACTATCCGATCGCTCTTCCAGCGAATAGCAAGATCGTCCACGCCCAGGGGGGGCGCTGGCGCTTCGAGTACAACACCAATCGAGAGGGTCACCGTGGCACCTACCTCTCCGTATCCGACACTGACCACACGACTCGCGTGGTCACGCTCGGCGACTCGTTCACCTTCGGCGAGGGGGTCAACGACGACGACGTCTATCCGCACGTACTCGCGGAGCTTTTGGGGTCCGGCTATAGCGTCATAAACGGCGGCATGAGTGGCTGGGGTATCGACTCTCAGATCAAGTGGTTCTTCAAGGAGGGCGCGCCCTACCGGCCGCTCATCGTGACCCTCCAGTTTTCCGGCAACGACCCCTCTGATTTCTACGGAGTGACGAAGATCGAGGACGGGCAGTTCACCTTTCATCCTAATCCAAACATCAGACCCTCCTGGCAGATGAGGATCTCCAGGTCTTACCTCCTGCAGAAGTCTCACATCTATGCAGGCGTCCGCGGTCTTTACGTTCGCTCCATCGTTCGAGAGGAAGGCGACACCCGCCGCGACGAGCTCAAGCCCGAACCCCGTCCAGGCGAGGAGAAGTACGCACGAATGCTGCAGCTGTTCGCCGACACCCTCCGCCGGCAGGGCTCAATGCTGCTCTTCCTCAGCGTGACTCACGGGCACGCCGACGAGTCCTACCACTACGACCTGAATCACTTCCCGACGATCAGAGATGCGACGACCCGGCTTGATGCCGCAGGACGGATGCGCTTTGTGGAGCTACCCAGCGCTGAGATGCGGCAGTATCCGGGCAGCCCCGAGGGCCATAAATGGTCCGCTCCGCATCATCGTCTCGCAGCCCATGCGATCGCCCAAGAGATTCGAACTATCCACGATCCTGGCTCGGGCGACGACTGAGATCTCCCGCTCGCAGCTTACGCCCCGAACTTGGCCAGCTTGCCGGCGTTGGCCATCGCCAGCGGCAGAAGGTCGAGGTGACGCAGCGAGCCGAGACTCCCTCCACGGCAATCCATTTCGGTAAAGCTGCGCCCGTCCGGGCGGACAAGACGGCTCCATAACAACACCGGAAGCGGGTGCCAGGAATGGGCCCGCAACGGCACTGGTGTCGAGTGGTCGCCGGTGATCACGACGACGTCGGGCTCGCCTTCGAGGAGCTCGGGGAGGATGGCGTCGAAGTCTTCCACCTGCTCCGTCTTCTTTGCAGAATCGCCGTCCTCGCCATAGCTGTCGGTCTTCTTCACGTGAAAGTAGAGAAACTCGTAATCGCGACTATGAGCACGGTAGGAAGCCAGCTTTGCCGGCGTCCGCTCGCCGGTGCCCTCGAGATCGATCGGGGGGCACTCCATACCCACCAGCCGTGACACTCCGCGGTACATCGGGTAAGCGGCGATCGAGCCTGCTCGAAGGCGGCAGATGTCACCAATCCGCGGCAGCTCAGGTCGTCTGCCAATGCCTCGCAAAAGCACCCCGTTGACCGCGGGCTCCGCCTCTCGCGCCACCGGCACATCGCTCAGCACCTCGGCGCAAAGCTCGGAAAGGCGCTCGAGGACGCTCGCCGTCCGACTGTCGGATTGATCGCCGCTCTGAGCCTTCGCGGCTCGACGCGCCAGCCCGACCCGGCCCGGATCGGTGTCACCGACTTCCCCCCCGAGTCCCTCGCCGCGCAGCCGCACCACGAACCTGTATTCGGACTCTGTATGGAGCTCGACCGCGACACCCTCGACTTCTGAGATCTCCGCCTTCAGGGCGGTTATCAGTTCCTCATTCAGCGCGGTCGAGATCCGCCCTGCCCGGCGATCCGCAACAAGGCCATCGTTGTCAAAAGTGGCAAAGTTGCCCCGAGCCGCCACCTCCTCACCGCCAAGATCGAGATCGATCCCGAGCGCCGAGAGCACTCCTCGGCCGACGTCGTAGACCAGCGGGTCGTAACCGAAGAGGGAAAGGTGACCAGGCCCGCTACCGGGTGTGATCCCTGGAGCAACTACAGTCGAAAGCCCGAGAGACGCCTCTCGCGACAGCGCATCGAGATTGGGTGTATCAGCCGCCGAGAGCGGCGTTTCCCCATCGACGGGAACGTCACCGATGCCATCGAGAACCACCAAGAGGATTCTGGTGTCGCTGGCGATGCTGAGTCTCTGCAGCAGAGCGAGGGGATACGGCAACACCATACTCGGATTGTACCTCCGGCGCCCTCTAACTGACCGGCCCGCAGCAGATGCGGAGGTCGCCGGGGTTCTTATGGTCGTAGCGCCACAGCAGCTCCCCCCTCAGCGCGTCCAGGGCGAAGAGACGATTGTGCGAAGAGGTGGCGTAGAGGATGCCGTCATATACGACCGGCGAGGTTTCGAGCTGAATCGCCACGCCCGTCGGCAGCATCCACGCCAAACGTAAGCTACTCAGGCTCTCGGCGTCGAGCGCCTCGATCGGAGAGTGGCGCCAGGCCGCGAAGTTACCGCCGAAGTGGAGCCAGGCAGCGGCCGTCGGCGAGTCGGCGAGCAGCTCGTCGGTCACCGGCCCCATCCCTCTCCCGGCGGGCGCGTCGCGGGTCCAGTGGCTGGCTGCAGGACCCACGCCGGGATTCCCCTCGCCCTGCTGGGCCGGCAGCAGATTTCCCGAGAAGGCAGCGAGGCACAAGAGAAGAGCGAGTGCCCGCAACGAGCTGGTCAATCCGAGTCGACCCGTCGGCCGGAAAAGCTGAACTTCTGACTGCCGAGCTCCACTTCGCCTGAAAGCTCGGAGGACTCGAAGCCACCCCTTCCCTGCACTGCCAGCCGGCCGAACGAAGAAGCCAGGATGGCGCTGAAGCCCGCATCTCCGCCCGCGACTTCTATCAGCCGACCTTCGATTAGCTCTCCATTGATCGGGATGTACCACATCCCCTCTCCCTCGGACGGAAAGTGCAGCACCGTCTCTATCACTTCGTCCTCGTTCTGATCTCGCTCCCATACCCGAACGGCAAAGACTTCTCCGGGATGATCCCGCCTGAGCTCGGCGGAGATGAGCTTCAGTCTGTCCTCCGCGCTGAGAGGGCGCAGCCCCTCTTTCACGGTGTAGTCGACGAAGCCGATCATCATCTCGTCGAAGGACTCATTGCCGAAGGTCACGTCGACACTCGGGTCCGGGTTGTCCGGGTTGTCCGGGTTGCCGGCCGAGTTGTCGAAGTGGGCAAGGCAATCGATGCGAGTACCGGCAGGAAGATCGAGGGGCGCCTCGAGCTCGTAGACGGTCTGCCAGTTGAAGTCGTAGCCCGGCACCCGCAGAAGGGTCTCGCGCCTGCCGTCCGGGTAGATGGCCGTGTAGGTGAAGTCCCTGCCCCGATAGTGCATATGAGGAAAGAGAGAGTAGAGCACGCTGTCCTGCCGGAAGGTGAAAGACGAGCGCACCGCGTGATTCTCGGCGCCGGAGGGAATCTTGAATCCGGTATTCTGCACCCACAAGTTGACCAGCTCTTTCTCGGGCTCGCCTTCGAGGAAGTGCAGACCGATACGCGTCTGGTCGCTACTGGCAGCGTCGGTCGGGTGGTAGTGCATGTCCGCAACGATCCTCGAGCCCTTCTTGAGCAGTCGACCCGTTCCTTCAGGGAAAGTCATCGGAACCATCCCTGCGGCCCACGCACCGAGCCAACCGGTCGGCGATTGCTGGCCGTCTTCGAGCACGAAGATGATCACGTGGTGCACGACTCGGCGGTTCGAAGGCAGAATCTCGATCGACTGCACCCAACGGTCCTCGGGCAGCTCATACGTCGCGGACATGTTCTTGAAGACATCAGGACCGCCCCCCGCGAGCTCGACGGCGTCAAAGGCCACCTCGAGGTCGGGTTCACCCAGGCGCCAGCCGTCGCCGAAAGCGGGGACCGTCGGCATGTCCGCAGGATCGCCCGCCGGCGCACCCTGCTTGACCCAACGTACGAGAATCTCTTTCTCCCGGTCGCTCAGCCGCCGATCATTCGAGAACTTGCCGTAGGACGCATCGGCGTGCCACGGAGGCATGGTTCCCTCACTCACGGCTCGCCGAATGGACTTCGCCCACGGACGAACCTCGTCGTAGCTGCGAAGGGCCATCGGGGCGATGTCGTCGGGTCGGTGACAGGTCACGCACTTTTAGTGCAGAACGGGCGCGACATCTCTGCTGAAGCTGATCTTCTTGGGCAGGTCCGCCACGTCGGTGGCGGCGGGACGGCTGGCGGCAAGAATCGGAGCCGCGGTCACCGTAGCGGCGACGAGCAACGTGACGGAAGAAACGATCTTCATGGAGTCTCCTTGGGCATCCTCTGTCTAGGACGAGAAAAGTCCGATTTGGTTTCACCCGAGATCGTACTTTCAGCCCTCTTGGTAGGCCCGGTGCCGAAACAAAAACTCGATGATGTTGCCTTCGTGCGGCTGAAACCAGTCTAACTTGATCGTCGGGATCGCGCCAAGGTTGAGCCGGTCGATGTTGGTCGCATCCTTGAGCTGAGCGCGGAACTGGGCGTCCTCGGTGATCGCACTTCCGACCAGAGTCTGGCCGATCGAGCCGAGCATCTTCTCCTGCGGGCACTCGACCACCGAGGCGAAGGGGAACATGTACTCACTGTGGGCGAGAGGGGCTTCCGGCGACGGGCAGTGGATGATCGTAGGACAGAGATAGTCGCAGCGCTCCTTGGCAACCAATCGATCTTCGCCATCGTTTCGCGCTCTTGCCGTCATGTCGGCTGCGCCTCCCTCACCTAGCTGGTCTTCGATCTGATTCGATACCGCCTCGGCTACGCCGGGCACGGTAAAGGCCGCCAAGGCGCTCTCCGGGTCGGTCGCCGACAGCGGACGCACCGGAGCCAATCGCTCCGCCAGCGCGGTGGCGATCTCTTTGGTGTGCCGAGAGGCCCAGATTCCGGAGCAATTGATGCAGCCGCGACCACTGTTCAGCAGCACGCTATCCGTCATGATGTCGAGATAGCTCTCCCAGTCGTCGACCACGTCGTCGCCAAGCAGGATCTTGGAGAAGCCAGGCCCGTGGACCTGCACCGACGGATCGCCCTTGTACTGCTCCACGGTAGCGGTTCCGCCGAAGATCAAGCTCTTCGAGCACCCCGCGAGAACGGCGGCGCCGATGTCACCAAGCCCGGGGTAAATACAGATCGTCTCTCGCGGGACACCGGCCTCGAAGAAAGCCTGTGTCATGCGAAAGGGGGTCCACGGCTCCTGCGGACCCGGCTTGAACACCAGACCGATCTGCAGAGGGATGATGGGAAGCCACAGCGTATGCACACCCGGCGAGTTCGAGGGCAGGACCAGGCCAAGGACTGGAGAAAGCGCCTGATAGCTCACCGGAACTCCACGCTCTTCGACCCCATTCCCCTCGCTCAGAATCTCGAGCGGCAGGCCTCTTGTGAGCGAAGCGAGGATCTCCTCCATATGGGTGAGGACGAAGTGGTTCTTCTCCATATTCGCCCGCGACATATGCTCGGGCAAGCCGGTCGTCGCCGACTGCATGCGGACGAAATCGGCAGGGCTCTGGGTGCCGTTGCCGAGCTGAAGATCGCCCTCCATGTAGAGGTCGGCCACCTTCTTCATCATCTCGAGGAGCTCGCGAATGGGGATCTCCCTCAGTAGGTCGCGGGCTCGCTGCTGCTTGCGCATGTCCCTCTGCACCATGCCGGCGTTGGCCTGACTGATCTGGGCCAGCTCCTCACCGGTCTCGAAGTGGACCACCGAGTCCTTCTCGAGGCTGTCGTAGGGCTGTCCCCAGCGAATCAACGGAATATCAAGCATTTCGACTCCTAGTATTGGCCGGATTGGCGCCGGTTCCCGGTCGTCAGTAGACTCCGACAGTGGTCGTAGAGGCCATCTTGGCAAAGGGACGCACGCCACTGATCCCGTCCCAGGGGTAGGCTTCGTATGGCGGCTCGCGCTCCCCTTCATCGCGCTCGAGGAATCCTGGCACAAAAAACTCCTTGGTGAGCGTGGTCAGACGCACTCGACCGGTCTCGCCATAACCAACGACCTGGTCGGGATTGTCGGGATCCACGACTTCGATCGCGGCTCGGGGCTGGGGCGCGTAGTAGCTGATCTTGTAGCCGTCCTCGGAACCGACCGGCTTGGAAGCGGCCAACCCCATCAACGTATTACCGTAGGTCGGTGCAATATAGGTCCCGTCGAGAAACTCTTCCACGGCGAAGCGGGTCCACTGCGGAGTGAACTCGGTGCCGCCGGCAAAGATCCCTCGCACCCCCTTCTCGCGAATGCTCGTGCCTTCCTCTTCTAAGCGCAGACACAAGGCTTCGATGAGCTTCGGCGTGCCGAACATGCACTGAATGTCGTGGCCGGCGTCGAGGACCGTGATCGCCTGGTCGACGCAGTGATCCTGATAGGCCTTGAAATGATCCATCCACCCCTTGCGAATGAGCTTCACCACCCAGCGCGGGTCGAGGTCGATGCAAAAGCAGATGCCGCCACGGAACTGGGCCAGGTGCTCCACCGAGAGGCGTAGCCGACGAGGTCCGGAGGGCCCGAACATGAGCCAGTTGGCACCCTTGGGAAAGTGCTCCTCGGGAAGGGTGTCGGAGAAGAGCTCGTAATCGGTACGAAAGTCGGCGATCGCGACGCGGCTCTTGGGCACTCCGGTAGTGCCGCCGGTCTCGAACACAAAGGCCGGCTGGCCGCTCAGCCCTTTCGGTATCCAGCGCTCTACGGGCCCACCGCGAAGCCACTCGTCTTCAAACGGTGGGAACTTGCGCAGGTCGGCAAAAGACTCGACCGCTTGACGAGGGTCGAAGCCCAAAGTGCTCGCCTTCTCCAGCCAGAAGGGACTGCCGGTGTCGGTATTGAAGTGCCACTCCATCATCTCGCGCACCTGGGCGTCGAGCATCTCTCGTGCTTCGTCTGGGGTCACCGGGAGCTCTCCTTGTAGTCGTCGCCTCGACCGAGTCGAGGAGGTCGAGGCCGCTGAATTATAGACCGAGCCGGCTCACTGCGGGGAGTGATGTGTGGCCACTCTTCCGCCGCATCTGGAGCCCTCGAGGAGAGTGAAGAAACGCACGATCTGCTCTTCTGCCCAGTGCCTGGTCGTTCCGGGCGTAGGGCCGTGGACGAACCCGGCATGCCCGCCGCGAGGTGTGAAACGCGGTACCAACCAAGGCGACCGCTCGCAAATCTGGTGAGGCAGCGTAGAACCGGGGTTGAAGGGGTCATCTTCCGCCGCTATCAGTACTGTGGGAACGCGCACGCCGTCGAGAAACTGACCACAGCCCACTTTGCTCCAATAGTCGAAAGCATCATCGAAGCCGTGGAGTGCCGCGGTCGCCCAGGTGTCGAAGTCGGCGAAGGTGCGACTCGCAGCGATCTTTTCGCGATCGAGCAGTCCCGGATATTGGCGCGCCTTCTCCAGCGCCTTGGGGATGAGAGTGCGCAGGAACCTACGCACATAAAGACCGCCGAGTGCGCCATCAATGGCAGGACCACTCACTCGCAGGTCGAAGGGAGGAGAGACCACAGCCGCGGCGGCAACCTGCGCCGGCACCTGCTCCTCTCTCTCGCCGAGCCACTTAGCGAGTACGTTGCCACCCAGCGAGAAACCCGCGATATAGAGCGGCACGCCCGGAGCGCGGCGGCGAAGCTCGTCCTGGACAAAGTCGAGATCGGTGGTCTCCCCCGAGTGATAGAGCCGGGGAGCAAGGTTGATGTCTCCGTCGCAGGAGCGGAACTCGAGAGCAGCCACGCTCCAGCCGAGAGCAACAAAGGCATGGCGCAAACCGACTATGTAATTAGACGAAGCGCACCCTTCGAGGCCGTGCAGCAGGAGCACGAGGGGCCTCTCTTGGCGTCCGTCATGGAGCCACAGGCTCAGCCGATCGCCGTCGGGAGTCTGCCAGTGCTCGCGGCGCCCTCCGGGAGGGGGCTGGCGGCGAAAGAAGGGGCTCCAGATCGTCTGCGCGTGGCGGCCGCGCAACCACCACGGCGGACGGAATGGAAAGCGTGAGAGCTCTTCGACCGCGGCGGCCTTATCGAAGGCGAAGCCAGTGGGCAAGTTTCAGACTCGATTGCGATAGAGCGCGGGATCCACGACCTCGGCCATCGCTCGCCGGTCTAGCCCGCCGCCCAGAAACTCATCAAGACGACGGGCGTGAGGCTCCGGATCCGCGAGAACTTCCCTGTAGCTGACGAAGAGCGTGTCGAGATGGCGCCGATACCCCACCATGAACCTCACGTGGCGCAGGTGCTCGACATAGACCTCGCGCATCTTCTCGTCTTCGGGGCCACTCTCCTCTTCGCGGTGCTCCAGCATCTTCTGCTGCGAGCGCAACACTTCGCTCAGATCGCGCTCCATGAACACGACCTTGTAGTTGTTGTCGGCCGGAAGATCCTTGAGCAGGAAAGAGATGACCTTGATCGCTTTGCCTCGCGATCGGCGCAGCCATCTGCGGTCTTCCATCTTCGCAAGGTCCTTGACCCGCTCGTCTTCGTAGTAGCCCCTGGGGTTGTCGTCGTCGGCGATGCGTACGCCGTCAACGGTGACCTCGAGCCCCCCTGCCTCGAGCATCTTCATCGCCATCGAGGTGCCGGAGCGGGGCAAGCCCGAAACGACGACGACCGGTCGCCCAAAACGGATTCTTCTGAGCAGCTGGGAGAGTCCGACCATGATCGAGATTCGCCGCCGTACGATAGCGGCTCAGCAGGCCGTATCCTAGCTGAGCCAGCTTGAATTAGCGGAACCGCGGCGCATACACTACCGCGGCGCAGCAAGGGTAGTTGGCAAACCTCAGAGACTCTCACCATTGACTATTCAAGAAGGTCGCAAGCGACCGCTCCTCCTGCTGGCCGGCAGCGCGCTGGCCTGCCTGTGCACCTCCCTCCCCGTCGCGGCCTACGTCGGCCCTGGCGCGGGTTTCGCCTTGGTCTCCGGTTTTCTCGTCATCTTCACCACCATTCTTCTCGCCGGCCTTGCGCTCCTGGTCTGGCCGTTCCGAATGATGTGGCGTCTGCTCCGTAACCGGGGTAGAAAGAAGCCTTCGATCCAACGTTTCATCGTCGTAGGACTCGACGGCCAGGACCCGCGCATCACCGACCGCCTGATCGCCGAGGGACGGCTGCCCAATCTTCAGCGGCTAGCTGAGATGGGGAGCTACGGGCGACTCGAAACGGTTTTCCCATCGCTCTCCCCCGTGGCCTGGTCGTCCTTCAGCACGGGCACCAACCCGGGCGGTCACAATATTTTCGACTTCGTCGAACGAGACACCAAGACCTACCTGCCGAAGCAGGCCTCGACCGAGATCGGCAAGCTCGAGCGCACCCTCAAGGTCGGGAAGTTTCGTATTCCTCTGCACAAGCCCACATTGCGGCTGCTACGTAAGTCCAAGCCGTTTTGGACCATCCTCGGCGAGAACAACATCTGGAGTACCGTCCTCCGCGTTCCGATTACGTTCCCACCGGATCGCTTCTACGGAGCTCAGCTCTCGGCAATGATGGTGCCCGACCTGCTCGGGACTCTCGGCACTTTCCTGTTTTTCACATCGCAGCCCAGCGCAGGTCAGATCAAAGAGGGCGGCCTTCGCTTTGAGCTCTCTCACGAGGGCGGAGCTTTTACCGCCATGATCGAGGGACCGGAGAACAGCTTCCTCGAGGGGGAGCCGCCGATGCAGATTCCCCTGCGCATTGTCCCCGACACGGCAACAGGGCGTGCCGAGATCACACTTGGCAAGGAAGTCATCGAGCTGGCGCCGAGGGAGCTCAGTAATTGGATCACGCTCACTTTCGATGCCGCGCCGGGCATCAAGGTGCAGGGGCTGACCCGCATCATGATCACTGAGATGGGTGAGGAGGTCTCGCTCTATCTCTCGCCGATCAATCTCGACTCGGAGAAACCGGCGATGCCCATCTCCCATCCCTCCTACTACTCGACCTACTTGTCGAAGAAGATCGGCAAGTACTCCACTCTCGGGCTTGCGGAGGACACCTGGGCCCTCAACGAAGGCATCACCGACGACGCCACCTTTCTCGAGCAGACCTACGACATCGACAACGAGCGGCAGGAGATGTTCTTCGCCGCCCTAGATCGCCTTCGCAAAGGGGCTTTGGTCTGTGTCTTCGACGCCACCGACCGCATTCAGCACATGTTCTGGCGCTACACCGAAAAAGGGCATCCCGCCGACTCCGGCTCCTCTGGCGGTGAGAACCGTGCCGCCATCGACGAGATCTACGTTCACAATGACGAGTTGGTGGGCCGGGTGCTCGACAAGGTGCAGCCGAACGACGTCTTGTGTGTGATCTCGGACCACGGGTTCACCTCTTTCCGTCGCGGTGTCAACCTCAACCGTTGGCTGATGGACGAGGGTTATCTGACGCTCAAGGAAGGCGCGACGGGCGAGGGCGACCTGCTTGGTGATGTCGATTGGTCCAGGACTCGAGCGTACTTCCTCGGTCTGGCAGGGATGTTTCTCAACGTCAAGGGGCGGGAGGCGAAAGGCATCGTCTCTCGCGGCGAAGAGGCGAAGTCGTTGAAGGCCGAGATCATCGCCAAGCTCAACGGGCTTGTCGACGAAGAAAAGGGCGAGGTGGGAATCACCGAAGTCTTCGACACCGCCGAAATCTACTCGGGGCCCTACCTCGGCAACGCACCGGACTTCATCATGGGCTACAACGAGGGCTACCGAACCTCGTGGGATTGCGCCAACGGCATCGTTGCCGGGCCCGTCTTCGAAGACAACACGAAGGCCTGGAGTGGCGATCACGGGGTCGATCCGCGTCTCGTCCCCGGGGTCTTCTTCTGCAACCGAAAGGTCGACGCGGAAGAGCTCTCCCTGCTAGACCTGGCGCCAACGATTCTCACTCTCTTCGGCATCGAGCCTCCAAAGCACATGGAAGGCAAGCCCCTGTTCAAGCCGGACTCCTTTGGCGAGGCCGCGTGACCCGAGCTATTGCACTGGCCGCAACAGTGCTCCTTCTGCTCGGTTGCGGCGGAGCTAAGGCGCCGGAGAAGAGGATCATCGTCCTCGGCTTCGACGGCATGGACTACAGCCTCGCCCGTGAGCTGATCGACGAGGGGCGACTGCCCAATTTCGCCCGCCTCGAGCGCGAGGGAAGCTTCACCCCTCTCGAGACCTCCGTACCGCCCGAGAGCCCAGTGGCCTGGTCGAACTTCATCACCGGAATGGACTCGGGCGGCCATGGCATCTTCGACTTCATCCACCGCGACCCAGCGACACTGCTTCCTTACGCCTCAGACTCGCGGGCGCTGCCGGAGGGGTTCACTCTGAAGCTCGGGAAGTGGCGTTTCCCCATCACCGGCGGTGGTTTCGAATCGCTGCGACAGGGTGAGCCTTTCTGGAAGACGCTCGAGGAGAGCGGTATCGAGACATGGATTCTGCGTATGCCCGCCAACTACCCGACCTCGGGTCTCGCGACTCGGGAGCTCAGCGGCATGGGCACACCGGACCTCAACGGGGCGAGCTTCTTTTCCTTCTACACGTCGGAGCTCTTCTACCCCACTGAAGGGATCACCGGCGGCGAAGTTTTCGAGTGGGATGTGTACGACAACGTGGCCGAGCACAAGCTCTTCGCAGCCGAGAACCCGTTGATCGAGGATGGCGAAAGGCTCAGCGTCGACTTCAAGGTGTACCTCGATCCGGCGATCCAGGCGGCCAAGATCGAGGTCGCCGACGATGTCGAGCTCGTACTTCGCGTCGGAGAGTGGAGCGACTGGGTCGCCATCGAGTTCGACCTTCTTCCGTTCAAGAGTCTGCATGGCATCTGTCGCTTCTATCTCAAGTCGATCGAGCCAGAGCTCGAGCTCTACGTGAGCCCGATCAATTTCGATCCGCTGCTACCGGACGCACCGATCTCGACACCGGCGTCCTACGCCACCGAGCTGGCCGAGGCCGACGGCCGTTTTTACACCCAGGGCATGCCGGAGGACACCAAGGCTCTGACCGGCGGCGTGCTCGAGATCGACCAGTTCCTCGAGCAGGCTGCGATTGCGGGTCGAGAGATCGCGGACCAGTACCAGAGTGTTCTGGCAGACTTCACCGACAGCACTGCGGGGCTGCTCTTCTATTACACCGGCAACCCGGACCAGATCTCCCACGCGATGTGGATCACCCGGGACCCCCAACACCCGGCTTGGGATGAAGAGACCTACGGCCGATACCGCGATCTCATTCCCAGCGTCTACGAGAGCCTCGACCGGATGGTGGGTCACACCCTCGACACCATGAGCTCTGACACCACCCTGGTGGTGATGTCAGATCACGGGTTCGCTTCCTGGCGACGCAGCCTGAACCTCAACACCTGGCTGGTGGAGAACGGTTTCATGGTTCTCAGCGACCCGGACCTCGAGGTCGACCCCGGCTTCTTCGGCAACGTCGATTGGAGCCGTACTCGTGCCTACGGCATGGGCATCAACGGCTTGTACATCAATCTCCAGGGGCGCGAGAAAAACGGCGTCGTCTCGCCGAGCGAGCGCGAAGCGTTGATGGACGAGATCGCGACCGCGCTCCTCGCGACCATAGATCCGGAGACCGGCGCACCCGCCGTAACCAAGGTCTACCGGCGCGAGGAGGTCTATAAAGATCGCGGTCAGCTGGAGATAGGACCCGATATCCAGATGGGTTACGCGAAGGGCACTCGCGGCTCGAGCCAAGGGGCGCTCGGAGATATCGAGCCTCAAGTCCTGCGCGACAATCTAGACGACTGGAGTGGCGACCACATAATGGACCACGAAAGCGTGCCGGGCGTCCTCTTCACCAGTCGCCAACTGGCACGCGAGGCACCGAGCCTAAAGAGCCTTGCAGCCGCGATCATCGCCGAGATGGACGTCAAAGCAGAGTTCCCGCAGTAGGCGCTCGCAGCCAGGCACAGGAAGGAAAACAACCATGTTCGGATCCAAGGTAAAGCTCGACAAAGGTCTTCTGGCGAAGGTCAAGAAATACTCGGATATAGCCGGCTACTCCTCGCCCAAGGAGTTCATCACCCACGCCCTCGAAAAAGAGCTGGCGCTGCTCGAAGACGCCGACTCCGAAGAGGAGATTCGCAAGCGTCTGAAGGGCCTAGGCTACATTTCCTGAGGACTCGCTCGATGGCGGTATTCAACGCGCTCGTAAGGCGCCTCATCGACGCCCTCTTGGGGCCGTTCCAAAACTACCCGGCGATGGTGACTCTGCTGCCGATCTCGGTGGTGGTCACCGTTGCCGCGCTGTTGGTGCTCAAGCGAACCTCGAACCAGGAGGCTCTCAACCGCGTCAAGGCGAAGACGCACGCCGGCATCTTCGAGATCAGGCTCTTCAACGACGATCTGAGGGCCATCTTCTCGGCCCAACGGAACATCTTGGTTCAGGTAGCAAAGCAGATCGGCCTGACCCTAGTGCCCCTGCTGTGGATGCTAGTGCCGATGGCCGTCCTCCTCCCTCAGCTCCAATTCCAGTACGGCTACCTTGGCATCGAGCCCGGCGAGCCGGTGCTCCTCATCGCCACCCTCGACGCACCGCTGGGAGCCGACGAGACGAAGCCGGTCTTTCACCTCGAGACCCCCACCGGCGTTCGCGCGGAGACGGGGCCAATCTGGGTGCCCGCCAAGAACGAGCTGGTGTGGCGCCTGGTGGCGGATGAGCGCGGCAGCTTTGAGCTCTTGATCGTCGATGGCGGGGGAGGTAAGTCGGTCACCAAGAGCCTGGAGGTCTCGGACCAGATCCGAAGGCGCTCGCCGAAGAGGGTTACCGGCTTCTGGTCCCAAATCGCCTACCCCGCCGAGTCCCCGCTGCCGCCCGGTGCGCCTTTTCGGGAGATCTCCCTCGCCTACCGAGACGCAGAAGTCAGCTTTTTCGGCTGGGAGACCAACTGGATGATCGCCTTCCTCCTGCTCACCCTCGTCTTCGCCTTTGCCCTACGCGGGCCCCTTGGCGTCACCTTCTAGACCAGCGTTTCCGAAGTTCGCGCACAGTTCTCGGCCCCTTCTGCCCGCTGGCGGCGTTGCGCCTCCTCGACATAGTCCCTGCTATGCCTGCGTCGGCGCGCCTTGCCAGCGAACAGAATGACCTCGAGTTCTGTACACGAACTTCGGAAACGCTGGTCTAGCCAGACGGCCGAGGCGGCCAGAGAGCGATCGCTCGTAGGAGACGCGCTCGCCCTCAGCTAAGGCTGGGAATCTTGGCGCGCAGGAACTTTCTTGTCTTTTCGATCGCTCGCCGCACATTTTGCGGTTCTTTCCATTCTGTGACGAGCTCGGCATTCTGCGCCAGCGCGGCGATCTCTCGCGCGATCGGCAGCGGGTGGTAGAGATCGTTTCCCGCCAGGATCAGAAGCGGCGTCTCGACTGTTCGCACAAAGTCGCGGCCGACATTGAACAAGAAATCGCGGTTGTACATACTGTTGCGAAAAGGAGCAAGGGTGCCGTCCTCGAGACCATCCTGGCGCTCCTTCATGTCGTCGGCCCAGCCGTCGAACATCTCGTAGAACGCCGCTCGATTGTCGTGAAGCCCGATCGGGCTCTGCAGAACAGCCGCGGTGACTCTGCCGGGGTCTGCCTCCATGACCCCGAATGCGTAGGAGCAGCCAATGCAGCCGCCATAGAGGTGGCAGCTCTCGATCTCGAGGTGATCGAGCAGAGCAATCTGGTCGGAGGTATAGCTCTGCCACCCGTCGCTCGCTCGCACCGGCGCAGTCGAACCGCCCGCGTTGCGCTGATCCATGGCTATCACCCGGAAATCAGCCGAGAGCTCCAGCCGTGGGTCGAAAGGAGAGCGCTCCCAGGTATCGGCGCTGGAGCGCATGCCGCCGGGAGCGAAGAGCAGTAGAGGGTAGCCAGCCCCGCTCTCTTCCCAATGGATCTTGACACCCCCCCCGCTCGAAGATCGGCAATTCGTGAGCCCCCGTAGTCGATCCGTTTGACTCTGCCAGAAGGGCAGCCTAGCATTCTCTTTTTCGGATAAACGCTACGATCTTCGAATCTGAGCGTAAGGTGGCTCAGCCTTGGTGGTGAGACCTGTGCCAGCATACTGTCCCGCCAACCTCATGCCATGAGCGAGGAAAAGAACGACCATCGCGCCTCCTTTCAGCTGATCCGCGGTGGGCGCGCGGGGAGTGAGGATCAGGGAGCGATCCAGGTCGTCATGGCCTCACCTGAGCAACAGCCGTTCTCGGTAGAGGCGGTCATTCATGAGGAGGATACCTATCTGGTCCTCTCCTCCGAGCCCCGACCCGAGCAGACCAGGCCCGAGCACCCGATCCGCATGATGACAGCTCTACTCGAAGTCGAGCCCAAGCCCTTGGGTAGCATTGTGGTACGGCCGGGCCTTCCCTTGAAGATCCTGGCAGTCGTCCACGATCTCCAGCGCGAGCCCTCATGGAAAGAAGAGTGGGTCATCGCGGCGCTGGCTGGCGCACTCGAGGAAGTCGAGCGCCGTGAGCTCCGCTCGGTGGCACTCGAAATGCTAGGAGCTGTACACGGCAAGCTGGAGCGGCCTCGCTTCCTCCAGCTGCTGCGGCGCTCGTTGCAACAGGCCGATGCCAAGAGCCTCGAGCGGGTTTGGCTCATCCCCCCCGACCGGCCCACTCTCGAAAGCATTTAGGGAGACACGAGAGGCCGTAGCTGGTCCTAGACCAGCGTTTCCAAAGTTCGCGCACATATCTCGGCCCCTTCTGTCCGCTGACGGCGTTTCGCCTCCTCGACATATTGCCAATATGCCTGCGTCGGCGCGCCTGGCCAGCGAACAGAATGACCTCGAGCTATGTATACGAACTTTGGAAACGCTGGTCTAGTCAATCGCGAAGCAGTAGAAGTACCCGTTGCCGCCAGTTCCCTGCAAATCCTTCTGACCGCAGGCCCGGCTCCCATGAGCCGAGTTCCACGACGACGGTACCTGTCCGCCCCCTTGGCGATCATGGTGGCCGACCTGCGCACTGCCGGCACCGTTCGTTGTCCAGTTGCTGCAGGTGTGATCTTTGCCGTCGGTGAAACGGGTCCCATCCAACTGGGACCCGGTCAAGATGTCGTGCATATTGGGATCATCACCCCGGCCGTTGACAACCTCGCCCTTTTCATTGAGCTGCGTCTCTTTGGTGAGACCTACGTTCGAGTAGTGCAGCTCGCTGACGTTGGCGGCAACCTGCGCTCCCTTGGCATTGAACCAGGGCCCTGAACCGATGCGGCCTCTGGCATCGACCCCTCCGGAGCCACCCGTGCTCAAATAAGCGTGCCATGTCTTGGCGCCGCCACCCGCAGCCTTCGCCAACATGGCGCAGTGTCGGTCGGCCCCATCGAGCCCCCCGAGGTTGGCACCGTCACCCGACCCCCGGCTGGTAATGAAGAAACTCATCGCACCCTTCTCCTGCGAGAGAACGGGCGAAGCCGCCACTGCCAATATCGTTCCAACAAGTAGACATCTGATCTCGACCTTCATCGGTTTTCCTCCACACTCCTCATCATACGGGTTCCGGGGTCTGCTAGCCACGAGCCTCACTCCGGAAGGATAGCCTAGCTCACCCATCGACCTCTACCGGCATACAATGCGTTCTCTCCCAAGCTTCCGACAGGAGGAAGAGATCTCATGCGCTCCAGGCCGCTGACATTGTTTCTCTGTACTGCGCTCTTTGCGACATACGCGGTTGATTCTGCCAATGCTGCGCAGCAGGCTGCGGCACCCGCCGGCGACGACTGGCCGATGTATCGCGGCGATCTGGCCGGCACCGGCTACTCGGCCCTGGCCAAGATCACCCCCGCCAACGTTTCGAGCCTCACGCGGGTGTGGACCTACTCTCTCGAACGCACCAATGGGGGTGGCGGAGGCAACCTCCAGGCGACGCCCATCGTTGTCGGAAACGTAATGTACCTCCCCGCAGCAGACCGCGTGGTCGCGCTCGAGCCCGCGACAGGGAGCGAGATCTGGCGACATCTCGTCACTGACGGCAGCCCCTCTCGCCGCGGTGTCGCCTACTGGCCGGGCGAGGGCCGAACGCCCCCACGCATCATCTTCACCGCCGGACGCCGACTGCTCGCTCTCGATGCCGCGACCGGCGCACCGATCTCGAGCTTCGGGCACAACGGCGAAGTCGACATGGTGGTGCCCTACAACTCGGTTCCTCTCGTCCATCGCAATGTCGTCGTCGTCGGCGCCAACACTCCACCTGGAACGAGCGGCGGCATCGGCAATGCAAGAGCCTACAACGCACGCACCGGCGCCAAGTTGTGGGAATTCAGCTCGGTGCCACTGCCCGGTTCCGTGGGTCATGACACCTGGGAAGGCATGAGCTGGAAGGACCGACTCGGCGCCAACGCGTGGCCGTTCTATTTCACCGTCGATGATGAGCGCGGGCTCCTCTACATACCGCTCGCCTCGCCCATCCCCGGCTACTACGGTGGCGACCGCAAGGGCGCCAATCTGTTCGGAAACTCCGTTGTCGCGGTAGACCTCCAAACAGGTGAGTACAAGTGGCACTTCCAGACCATCCATCACGACCTCTGGGATGCTGATCCCCCCGCGCCTCCTGTCCTGTTCGACATCAAAAGAAGTGATCGAACGATCCCGGCACTCGGCCTGACCACCAAGTCGGGCTACGTCTACATTCTCGACCGTGCCACCGGAGAGCCGATCTTCGGGGTCGAAGAGCGCGCGGTTCCCGCAAGCGACGTCCCGGGCGAGGCTGCGTATCCGACTCAGCCATTCCCCACGAAGCCGCTGCCGGTGGGTCGTGTGAGCTACGAGCCTGAGGACCTGGTGACCGCCGCAGACACGAGCGCGGAGCACGCCGCCGCCTGCGCCGAGCTACTCGCGACCCTCGGTGAAGTCCACAACGCCGGGCCCTTCACCCCCTGGGCCTATCGCACCGACGGCGCTCCCGCCAAGACCACGTTGAATTTTCCCGGAGGCCTCGGCGGACACAACTGGGGCGGCGGCGCCTTCGACCCATCCTCCGGCTATCTCTTCGTCGTCAACCAGGACGTCGGTGCGCTGGGCTGGATGGTCGACTCCGACGACCCGACGCGAGGGTCGTATCGGCGCGTCGGCCCAAGGCCCGCAAGCTTTGAAGTTCAAGTCGGGGGAGTCCGAATGCCATGCCAGAAACCACCCTGGGGCCGACTCACAGCGATCGACTCCTCGACCGGGGACATCGCCTGGCAGCGCCCTCTCGGCATTACCGAGCAGCTCCCTCCAGACCGCCAGAACACCGGACGGCCCGTACGAGCCGCAGCCATCGTCACCGCCAGTAGCCTGCTCTTCGTCGCTTCGACCGACGACAACCGCTTCCGAGCCTTCGAAGCGACAACGGGCAAGGAGTTGTGGGAAGACCGACTCCCCCGACACGGAAATGCCAACCCCATGACCTATCGGGGCAACGACGGCAAGCAGTACATCGCTCTGGTCGCGCTCGATACGTTACTCGTCTACGGGCTGCCGTAGCTCCCCCGGTACTCACCAGCCCCCCAGGGTCTGTGACGGCCATTCTTCGGCCGCGGACGCCCCCGTCGCCGCCAACCCCTCCAGATCAGGAGGCCAAGCATCACCTGTTAGGCTACCTCTCACTGCCTCTACCGGCAGTTGAGCCCGATCTGGCTCGCCGAGATGCCGATCCCTCCCAGATGACCCGGATTGCAGAGATCGTCGTCGCAACGGCCAGGTCCTGGCCGCGGCGGAGCGCACGCGGATTGCGCGCGGCCGCCCTGTTGCCATTCCTCGGTAGCTTGGCGTGCGTCAGCGAGGCACCGCGAAAGGGCAAGCCCACTATCGTGATCGTCATCGCCGACGATCAGGGCTGGGGCGACCTCAGCCATCACGGCAACACCAACCTCGAGACACCGAACATCGATTCGTTGGCTCGAGACGGCGCCAGCTTCCGCCACTTCTTTGCCAGCGCGGTGTGCTCGCCGACGCGTGCCGAGCTCCTCACCGGCCGTTACCATCCGCGAGGCGGCGTACGCGGGACCAGTGCGGGAGCCGAGCGATTGGATCTCGATGAACGTACTCTCGCCGAGACCTTCAAGCATGCCGGCTACGCGACCGGCGCCTTCGGCAAGTGGCACAACGGTAGCCAGCATCTCTACCATCCGAACGCGCGTGGATTCGACGAGTTCTACGGCTTCACCTCGGGCCACTGGGCGCTCTACTTCGATCCACCGCTGGATCACAACGGTCGAGCCGTCCGCGGGAGCGGCTTCATCATCGACGACCTCACCGATCATGCGCTGAGCTTCATCGAAGACAACGCCGCGAAGGGCGAGCCTTTCTTCCTCTATGTCCCGTACAACACGCCGCACTCGCCGATGCAGGTACCCGATCGCTTCTACGAGCGCTTCGCCGGCGCGGAATTGCCTCTCCGCCATCGCGACCCGGACAAAGAAGATCTCGAGCACACGCGCGCGGCAATGGCGATGGTAGAGAACATCGACTGGAACGTCGGCAGACTCCTCCACCGGCTCGACGAGCTCGGTCTGGGGGACGACACCCTCGTTCTCTATATGAGCGACAACGGTCCCAACGGCTGGCGCTGGAACGGTGGCATGAAGGGGCGCAAGGGCACCCTCGACGAAGGAGGCCTGCGGGTTCCGGCCTTCGTGCGCTGGCCGGGGAAGATTGATGCAGGGCAGGAGGTTGAGCCGATCGCTGCCGCCATCGACCTGCTACCGACTCTCGCCGAGCTGGCTGGAGTCGAGGTTGTGGGTGACCGGCCCCTCGACGGCCGGAGCTTGGCGCCGCTTCTTGTCGGCGAGCGAGCGCAGGAGACGTGGCCGGACCGCGAGATAGCCAGCTTCCACCGTGGCGAGGTCACTCTTCGCACCCAGCGCTTCCGCCTCGACCCCGAGGGTCGCTTGTTCGATCTGCAAGAGGATCCGGGTCAACGCGTCGACATCACCGACAAGCAACCGGCCGAGGCTCGACGGCTGCAAAGATTGGCGGAAGAGCTCTCCGCCGAGATGGCCGGAGAGCTCGGGCCGGTAGACGATCGACCGTTCCTTATCGGAGGAGACCGCGATACCTTGGAGACCTGCTCGAGCACCCGATGCGGCGGGCAGTGGTTTCGTCTTCAACTCTGGTGAGCGCGTCCTTGGCACGAGCACACCGCTCTTCACCTTGATCTTGGCCTCTCTCGGCGCCTTTGGCCTACCAATCCCGGCAGCCGCGGCGGCTCTCTATTCTCTCTTTCTCGCAGCAACGGCAGTGACGGGTGCTCGTCTCCTACTGCGCCGGGGGGCGCCCGTGCTGGCGGTGTCGTTCGTGGCGCTGGTCGTATCTGGCTTCGGCAACGTCCTGCACTTTTTCGGTATGGAGACAACGCTCTTCATGTGGCTACTCCTCAGGGCGGTCTCGGACGCGGTGGCAGATCGATCGAAAGCAGCGGGGCTGGCGATGGGGCTGGCCTGCCTGTGCCGCTATGAAGGCTTCCTGTTCGCTGCAATTCTGATGGTTGCCATGGCAGTCCGGCGTCGTCGAGCCGCCTGGGGCGCGGCCGCTGCGGCTGTGCCCGTCGTCCTGCCCTGGCTCCTCTTCGCCAGGTTGTACTTCGGTTCTGTATTGCCAAGCACTCTCGCTGCCAAGGCCGGTGACGTAGGCTTCGGCGAGTACCTCCGGCGGTCTCTGCTCCTTCAGCTCGACGGTCTCCACCCACTGCGGCACTTCACGCTCGGTCCTCGGTGGAGTGAGATCGTCGAGTGGGGGTGGCGCTGTTCCCGCTCCTACTTTGGCTCGCCTACGGTGTCATCGGCGCGCCGGTTCTGCATCGCTGGCACCTCGTGCCGGCAAGCCTTCTGCTGACCCTGCTCGGCTTTCTTGCAGGGAGCGAAGCACCGTCGCCTCTGCCGTCTGGCGCGAAGCGGTTGGTTGGCGGGACACTGGCGCTGGCGGTGTGCGTATGGCTGCCTTCGGCGACGCGGGCGGAGAAGTCGTCCCTCGTTGACACCGGCTACTACGTGGGTCGGGTCAAGGCATACCGAGAGATGGCCGATTGGATCGTAGCCAACGATGCGGCGGATCTCGAGCTCCTCACCCTCGAGCCCGGTTATCTGTGCTTCCTGACTGGGAACCCGGCCATCGACCTCGGCGGGCTGGTGACTCCGGGGCTCCACTTCCATGATCCGCGAGATCGACGCAGTCGGGTCGTAGACGTGGTGGCAAGGCGAGAGCCGCCACTTGTGGTGACGAGTTTCGGGCATCCACCGGGTCTCGGCTTGCCGGGGTACATCATCGTGTACGAGTCGTTCCCTGGGCGGCAGCTCCTGATGAGGGAGTCGGTCTATCGCTCTCGCTTCGACGCTCTGGCGGCCCGTCGCCTCCGGCCCAGCGAGCCGCCCCGGGGGGGGGCTGCGGCACCCCTTCGCGTTGGATATGGCTCTGTCGACCACACCGGCGGCGGTGCCGTGGGAGGGCGATGAGACGCCACCATTCGTAATCGACTTCGACGAGATCTCGTTCGAGCTCGGCACTGCGGATAGGCAGGGAGCCGTGGCTCAGCTCGTAGTTGAGGGAGTGACGGTCCTGCAGACCCGTCCGCCCGGGCGAAGATCGGGGGGCCAGCGAGGTATGGAAGGCTCGATGCAGACGATCATCTGGCCAGTGTACCCATGGCAGGGGCGCAGTGCGGTGCTTCGATTCGTCGATGCCGCGGCCGCGCCACATTGGCTCGACGCAGGGCGAGTTCGTTCACTGCGTCACAGCAGGAGGCTTCTCTTCGATGGCTTCGAGGCAGACGGGTACTCCCAGCGCTGGGAGGAGGTGTTCGACGGCGGTCCGTCGCCGCTGCGTGACCTCGCTCTCGTGCGGGGCCCTGGTTTCTTGTTATCGGGGTCGGCGGCGTCGAGCTTGGGGCGGGAAGGCGGGCAGACACTCCGCAGCCTGCCGTTCGCGGTGAGCTCCGACTTTCTCTCGATGCTCGTTCTCGAGTCTGGGGCCGCGACCCGGATCACCCTGCGAGTAGCCGGCAGGAGAGTGCGATCCTTCCGTGGTCGCCGAGAGGTGCAGTCGCCGCGAGCGCTGACCTGGAATCTCACACCTTTTCTCGGGCGTACGGCCGTACTCTCGGTCGTCGATGGCGATCCGAGTGCTCAGCGGGGTGTCGTTGTCGACGAGATCGTGTTCTTCGATCGCGAATCGCCGGGCTGAGGTGCGGGCGCCGACGACCGTGGCGGCGCAATGGCGCTCGGTGCCGGGCTCGAGATCTACCAGCTGAACGATGTCCTCTAGAAGAAGAGCTGAACCCGTTCCCCGTGGAGCTCATGCACTGTCGAACGGGTGGCGGGCCACATCGGGTCCGCCAGGGTGGAATTCCAGCTCGCAAGCTCGCCTTCGAGACGCTCGACGATCTCCGGATGCTCCTCGGCAAGGTTGGTCTGCTCACCCTCATCCACAGACAGGTCGTAAAGCACGGTCATCTGGCCCATCGGCGATTCGCCGGAGTGCGCCACCACCGGTAACAATCGCGGAAAGGCCGCGAAGTCGTCGTCACCGAGATCGGTCTTGTTCACCTTCCACATTTTCCACTTTCCCCATCGCACCGCGAGATTGGGCTTGGCACGCCAGAACAGTAGCTCGTGTGGCGGCCCGGTCGCCGCGTCGAGGAGGTGGGGCATCAGATCGACGCTATCAAGCCCGCGCTCTTCGGAACCGGCGACGGCGGCAAAGGTCGAGTAGAGATCCAGCGAGATGATCGGCTCACGGTACACGGTGCCCCGCGCCAGCCTGGCCGGCCATTTGAAGAGGAACGGCACTCGAATGCCGCCTTCGAGGTGATAACGCTTGGCGCCACTCAGAGGCGCGTTGGTGCAGATCTCTGCCGGCATGTAATTGACGCAGCCGTTGTCTGAGAAAAACACGACCAAAGTGTTCTCCTCGAGCCCGTGCTCACGAAGCTCGTCCACCACGTCGCCGACGTAGTCGTCCAACGACGCCACCATCGCCGAATAGATCCGCCTGCCGTCCTCCTCGATGTGGGCATAGCGGTCGGTGTATTCGGCGGTTGCCTGGATCGGCGTGTGGGGGGTCTTGGGGGTGAGCATCAGAAAGAAGCGCTCTTCCTTGTGACGGGCGATGAAGTCCACCGCCTTGTCGGCATAGACGTCGGTCAGATAGCCCTCGACTTCGACCCGTTCGAAACCGTCGAAAGCCATCGCGGGGGTCATCGGCGCCATGTCGGCCGGCCACGATTGCACTCCCTCGACTCTGGAATCGATGTAGGAAGCGCTACTGCCGCCGAAGAATTCGTCGTAGCCGCGGTTGAGCGGGTTGTGCGGCTCATCTTGGCCGAGGTGCCACTTGCCGATCAGTCCGGTGACATAGCCCGCGTCTTGCATCAGATTGCCCAAAGTTCTGAGATCGGTCGGCAGCTTCGCGACCCCGCCTCCCGAGTCGTTGAACTCATAGCCGAAGCCGGTCGGGTAGCGACCGGTCTGCAACCCCGCACGAGACGGACTGCACACCGCGGCGGCGACATAGCCGTCGGTCAGACGAACGCCGTCGCGGGCCAGCCCATCGATATGGGGCGTTTGAATCGTCGTCCCACCGTAAGCCCCGAGATCACCGTAGCCAAGATCGTCGGCCAGAATGACCACGATATTGGGCGGCTCGTACGAAGTCTCCGTGGACGGTGGCGCGTCGGTTGTGGGCAGCTCGCCACACGCCGCGAGCGAAAGGGCAAGCAGAAAAGTCGGTGAGCGCCTCATTAGACCTCCGGTAGCGTGAAGAACGTGAGTACCCTATGCTGACAGAATCGGTCGTAGCGAACCAGGACCGATTAGAAGATGAGCTCGGTAACGCCCTTCCTCCCCGCTCTGCTACTCCTCGCTGGGTGCCGGGGTCCAGATCCTTCTCGCCGTGACTCTCGTCGAGCAACCTTCCCCGCACTGACGGTCGCCGAGGCTCCAACAACGGCGAGGACCCCGGAGGGTCAGTACATCTCGTGGAAGGAGCACCGCATCGACGATCAAGACCTGAACGGCGGCATCGAGCTGCGCGGCGGTGACGGCCTCCAGATGGCCGACCTCGATCGCGACGGTCACCAGGACATCGTCTCGGTCCACGAAGACAACTACCACATTCGTCTCGCCTTCGGCACCGACGATCCGGACCGGTGGGAGCTCGCGACCTTGGCGGAAGGCGAGGAGGCGAACGCCGCCGAAGACGTCTCGATCGCGGACGCCAATGGCGACGGCTGGCTGGACATCGTCGCCGCGACCGAGCTGGCGCACCTGATCTACTTCCAGAACCCCGCAGACCCCACCGAGACACGCAGTGGCGCATGGCCGCGCACGATCCCGCCGGGCACACGAGACCGAGGCTCCTGGATCCGGGTCTTCTTTGGCGACTTCGACGGCGACGGCAGGCCGGAAGTCTCGGGTCCGAACAAAGGCGACCAACTTCCCGCCGAAAAAGAAGGACCGGCCGAGTTCGCACCCAAAGAGATCTCCTGGTTCGAGCTACCCGGGGACCCTCTTGCCGGCGATCTGTGGGAAGAGCACGTGCTGGTGCGGATCAAGATCCCGATGAACGCTCGACCTGTAGACCTCGATCGCGACGGCGACCTCGACATTCTCGGTGGCAGCCGCTTCGAGATGCGCCCCTTCTGGTTCGAGAATGTCGGAGGGTCGCCGACCGACTTCGAGCTTCACCCGATCGACGTAAGCGGTCGCAACCAGGCGCAGCCGGAGATCTTCGGCGGCAAGTGGCTGACAGCGATGAACGTCGTCATCGAAGACCTCAACGACGACGGCCGGCTCGACATCATCCTCCAGGAGACGCCCTTCATAGTCAGCTGGATGGAGCAGCCTCCAAGCTTCAACCAGCCCTGGCAGCTACACAAGATCGGCGACTTGAGCCCCGACACGTCGACCGGTCTTACCTTGGTCGACATCGACGGCGACGGGCGCAAGGATCTATTCACCGGCGGCTACAGCCAGAACCCTCGCGATCATGACGGTGAGGACATCACCACGAACAGCCAGACCGGACGCCTTGCATGGTGGAAGCAGCCGGCGGACCCGAGCGCCGAGTGGACCCTGCACAACGTCAGCCGTCGCAAGCGCGGCATGTACGACCAGTTCGTCGCCCGCGACATGGATGGTGACGGAGACGTCGACTTCGTCACCACGCGAGGCAACAGCGGGACTTACGACGGCGTACTCTGGCTCGAGCAGGTCCGCACTGCCGAGCAGACCCGGTCGTTCCTGCCGGCCCGCGAGAAGGAGAGCGCCCACCTCCCCCTGCCCTAGCCGGGGAAAATGATGGATATCATTTCCCCCGACTAGTTGTTCTTTGGCGCCGAGGACGGCGCACTCAGGCGGTGCTTCCTATTCGCTCCGGGCAGCGGTCCGGTTTCCTTCCGCGCAGACTCCTCTAGGAAGCCTGGACCACAGGAGCTACGGGTGCGCCGTCCTCGGCGTCCTTCCCGAGAGCGGCTCCGCAGGAGCCGGTCGAGTTGACCGCCGTGGAGCTCGCGCCAGCGAGGTCACAAGAACAACAATGAGCCGGAGGAAATGATAGCCATCATTTCTGGAGGCGAAGCCCGAACGCTAGGAGAGTGTCCGAGTATTCGGCCAGAGCCGTTTCCCGGAGCGAGTAGGAAGCAACGCCCTAGTGCGCCGTCCTCGGCGCCAACAACAATGAGCCGGAGGAAATGATAGCCATCATTTCTGGAGGCGAAGCCCGAACACGAAGAGCGCGCTGCCGGCGGCGGCAGCTACGTACTGCTTACCTTCGACGGCATACGTGATCGGACAGCTGGCAATCGACCCGCCCAGAGTCGCCTTCCACAGCAGCTCACCCGTCTTCGCATCGAGGGCGTGGAAATAGCCCTCGCGGCCGCCGGCGAAAACGAGGTCGGAGGCCGTGCTCAAGACGCCACTCTGAGTGACATCGGTCATCTTGAATCGCCAACGCTGCTCGCCCGTTCGCGGATCGAGAGCCAGTACCGCACCGTTGGCGACGTCTTCGGTCCAGTTATTGATCAGTGGGCGACCCCTACCCGTCACGCCCGGCGCTCCGGGGTTCGGACTGGTCGGCGGACCACCCAAGAAGCGTTGACCGGGTCGGTACTCGACCTCCACCGGTCGGAACACATGTCCGCAGTTCTCCCATGCAGAAACGTAGATCAGCTCGGTGTTGGGGCTGAACGAAGGAGAAAACCAATTCGTGCCTCCGGGAACGCAAGGGTAGGTCGTCGCTCCGAGGGGTTGAGGGGTCTCGATCGGTCGTCCCTTCTCGTCGAGCCCGCTAGCCCAGTTGACCTTGACGAAGGGCGTCCCCCTGATGAATTCGCCGGTGGCGCGGTCGAGCACATAAAAGAAGCCGTTGCGGTTTGCCCACAGCATGAGCTTGTCGCTGCCCACTCCGGTGACGTCTAGATCGACGAGCACAGGAACCTGGACCGCGTCATAGTCATAGTCATCGTTGGGAGTGAACTGGAAGTGCCACTCGAGCTCGCCGGTATCGGCGTCGAGCGCGACGACAGAGTCGGAGTAGAGGTTGTCGCCGGGTCGTTGGGCCGGATTCCAGTCCGGCCCCGGGTTGCCGATGCCCCAGTAAGTGAGGTTGAGCTCGGGGTCGTAGGAGCCGGTGACCCACACCGACGCACCACCATGCTCCCAGGCGTCGCCGCCGCCCTCCCAGGTCTCATGGCCAGGCTCCCCGGGCCCCGGGATGGTGTAGAAACGCCACACTTCATCCCCGCTCACGGCATCGTAGGCGGCAATGAACCCGCGGATTCCGTACTCGCCGCCGGCAACGCCGACGACGACCTTGTCACCGATGACCAGGGGAGCCAGGGTCATCGCGTAGCCCAGACTGGGGTCGGCAACCGCGGTCTTCCAGATCGGTCGGCCGGAGATGGTGTCGATCGCGATCAACTGCGCGTCGATCGTCGCCATGAACAGAGTCTCGCCGAGAATGGCGAGGCCCCGGTTCACCGAACCACAGCACGGTCTCGACTCGGAGGAAGGGACGTGCTCATACCTCCAAAAGGCACTTCCGAGCTTGGCGTCGAGAGCGATCACGGTGTTCGGCGCTTCGGTCAGATACATAACACCGTCGACCACCAGCGGAGTGGTCTCGAACTTTTCCAACGACCGAGCCTGGAACACCCACTTCATTTCCAGCTCGCCAACGTTGTCCGGTGCGATCTGCCGTAACAGACTGTGGCGGGTACTCGCGTAATCGCCGGAATAGGTGAGCCAGTTGTGCGGCTCTTTCGCGGCTTCGAGCAGGCGTTTGGACGTCACCTGTGCGCTCAGGCTCTGAGCCGGCAGCATCAGCGAGAGAAGCAACAGGCCGGCACGACTCATGAGTCTGCGCATTAGCTCAACCCCTTCAAGGACAGTAGGTAGGCCAGCACGTCGGCTCTCTCTTCCGCCGTCAGGGTCTCTTCGTACGAAGGCATATCCGAGGAGGTGAGGATCGTGAGCTCGCGGAGAGTGACCTTTTCCAGCGAGACCAGACGCTCGTGATCGTCGATGAGCTGGACGGTGAAGGTGTCTTCGTTGATGCGGCGACCGTTGATCACCGTCCCATCGCTCTTTACGACTCTCACCGGGCGGTTGATCGGTAGTGTCGAGCCTTCCGAACCGAGGATCGCTCGTTCGAGCTGAGCCGCGGTGCGAACGGAGCCTATGTTGCTCAGATCCGGCGCGGAGCGCGGCCCTCGACCGAAGACCCTGTGACAGCTTCCGCACTCGCCCTTGCCTTCGAAGAGGGCCTGACCCTGTCCGCCATCACCGAGCGAGATCGAGCCGAGATTGGCGGTCGTGATGTTGCGAACGTAGGCGACCAGAGCCGTGATCTCGGGGGCGGTGTACTCGGTCGGCGTCATCTGCGTTCCCGGAATTCCGTCACGAATATTGTTGCCAAGAAGAGCGTCGCTCGGAGAGTTCGGGAAGTCCCCGAGGCGAAGATTGACCTTGCGCTCCATGTCGCCGTTCTCGCCGTGGCAGGAAACACAGTGATTACTGTAGAGGTAGAACCCGTACTCGATGTCGGTCTGTTCGTAGCCACCCGCATCCTGGGCGCCGAGAGGAAGCCCTGCCATCACCACCATCGATGCAACTCCGACCGACGCCCGCTTGAACGATCCGTACCCGACCCGTACTATCCACTGCCATCGGTTCTTCATGATTGATGAGATTCTACTCACTTCGAGGTAACTCGTGCCGCACACTCCCATCGGCCGTCTGACGATACTCCTTGCCGCCGTCGCCACCGGCTGCGGAGCGACCGTCGCGATCGCGCAGCGCGGTGCCGATTTCGGCACCGAACCGCCTCATGTCATTCTGGTCATGGCCGATGACCTGGGCTGGGGCCAGACCAGCTACTACGGCCACCCTCTCCTCGAGACTCCGAACCTCGACGCCATGGCCGACAACGGACTGCGCCTCGACAGGTTCTACGCCGGCGCCCCTTCCTACACTCCGACCCGAGCCAGCGTGCTCACCGGTCGCAACAACGATCGTACCGGGGCGGTCCGGGTTCCCGGCCCGATCAACAAGCAGGAGAAGATGATGCCGGTCGCCTTTCAGAATGCGGGCTACGCGACCGCGCATTTCGGCAAATGGCATCTCAACGGGCTCCACGCCAGGCCGGGTTTACCCATCCTGAAAGAAGACCCTTACCATCCCGGTGAGCTGGGCTTCGACTACTGGCTCAGCTGCTCGAACAATTTCGATCGCGACCCGATCCTGAGTCGCAACGGCGACATCGAAGAATTCGAGGGTGACTCCTCGGAGATCCTCGTCGAGGAGGCGCTCAGCTTCATCGAGCGAGAGACGGCCCAAGACAAGCGCGTTTTCGTGGTCATATGGTACTCCTCGCCACACCGGCCGTTGGCCGCGTCCGAGGAGGACGCCAAGCCCTTTAGCCATCTCGATCCGGGCTCCCGCGACCACCATGGCGAGATTGTGGCGATGGATCGCTCCATCGGCGCCCTACGCAGTGGCCTTCGCGACCTCGGCATCGCCGAGAACACTCTGGTCTGGTTCAAGAGCGATAACGGCGGCCTACCCGACATCGACTACGGCCCTGGCTACGGCCCCATCGTGCCGGATACCACCGGCCATCTGCGAGGATTCAAGAAGGACTCCTACGAGGGCGGTCTGCGGGTGCCTGCGCTGATCGAGTGGCCGGAGCGCATTCAGCCACGAATCACCCACTACCCCACCAGCACGATGGACATCTTTCCCACCCTGATCGAGGTCGCGGGCCTCGACCCCCGCCGGCTGCCGAGAACCGTCCCTATTCACCGTCAGTCGATCGCACTTATCCCGACAACGTCTATTGGGGCGACACCCATCTCCACACCTATCTGTCGGGAGACGCTTTCACTCTCGGCACCCGCCTCACACCTGAGGACGCCTATCGCTTCGCAAAGGGAGAGACCCTTCGAGCGACCGGCGGCGAGAAAGTACGGCTTCGCCGCCCACTCGACTTTCTGATGGCGGGCGATCATGCAGAGAATCTGGGAGCGGTGCCGCGGCTCGCAGCCGGTGATCCGAGAGTCGAGGCAAGCGAAGACGGCCGACGCTGGGCGGAAGTGCTCGCGAGCATTCCAGCGCTACCGGATATTCTGAACGCCGCAGATCCTGAAGGCTTCGATCAGGGCAATCGCGAGCTGGGGATCGCCAAAGGCGCTTGGCAGGCCGGCTATGCGATCGATGACGACTTCAGGCGCGAGGTCTGGCACGAAGTCATTGCCGTTGCCGAGAAGCACAACGACCCCGGTAGATTCACCGCCTTTGCCGGCTTCGAGTGGAGCGGGAGGGACCCCGGCATGATCCACAGAAACGTCCTCTTTGCCGGCGGGCCGGAACAGACCCAACAGGTGCTGCCCTTCTCACGCTTCGACAGCGACAATGAAGAAGACCTCTGGTCCTACCTACAGGACTACATGGATCGGGTCGGGGGCGAAGTGATTGCCATTCCGCACAACAGCAACCTGAGCGGCGGCCGCATGTTCCGGCCAACCAACTACGACAACCAGCCGTTCACAAGAGCCTACGCCCAGACGCGCTCCTCCTTGGAGCCCATCGTCGAGGTAACCCAGATCAAAGGCGACAGTGAGACTCACCCGATCATCGCACCTAACGACGAATTCGCCGACTACGAGACCTGGGGCGGCAGCCCTCCCAAGGCTAAGCCGGGGGCGCCGGCGCCGGACCTCGCCCTCTATGAAGAGAGCGTGGCCAACTCGTATGCCCGCTCGGCGTTGAAGGCAGGGTTGGGTCACGAGGCCGAGCTGGGGGTGAATCCCTTCAAATTCGGCATGATCGGCAGTACCGACTCCCACACCGCTCTCGCCACCGCCGACGAGGACAACTTCTGGGGCAAGATGGGCCTCAACGAGCCCAGTCCTTACCGAGCTGTCAAGCAGTGGAGTTTCAGCTCTTCCGGATACGCGGCGGTGTGGGCCGAAGAGAACACCCGAGAATCTCTGTTTGCGGCGATGAAACGTCGCGAGGTCTATGCCACCACGGGTCCGCGAATGACCGTGCGCTTCTTCGCCGGCTGGGACTACTCCGCCGACGATGCAGCGAGTCCGAAGCTGTCAGACATCGGCTACGGCAAAGGAGTACCCATGGGCGGCGACCTGGCTCGGGCCCCCACAGGGAAGGTGCCCAGCCTGTTGATTCGAGCAGTGAAGGACCCCGACGGCGCCAACCTGGATCGCGTGCAAGTGGTCAAAGGCTGGCGCACCAGCTCCGGCGAGCTGCTCGAGCGCGTTTACGACGTAGCTCTCGCTGATGGCAGAACCGTGGACGCGAAGGGCAAGGTGCAGCCCGTGGGCAGCACGGTCACTCTGCAGGAGCCTACGTACTCGAACAACATTGGCGACCCCGAGCTGTATGTGGTTTGGCGCGACCCGGATTTCGATCCCGACGAGCTCGCCTTCTACTACGTGCGAGTGCTGGAGATCCCGACGCCGCGCTGGACGGCCTACGATGCCAATTTCTACGACCTCGGAGCGCTCCCGAAAGAAGTGCCGGTGATCACACAGGAAAGAGCGTACACCTCGCCGATCTGGTATACGCCCGAATGAGGCGATGAGAAGGATCCTTGGATTCACAGTGGCTCTGGCTTTGCTCGGTCCCTTACCGGTGTCGGAAGCATGCCGAGCGCCACTAGAACCAGCACGCCATGCCATCCCTCCTTGATTACTCATGGGTTGAAGAGCCGCCGGGAGAATATACTCTCGTCCAACAATTGAGATACGAAGGGACTCCCATGAAGCACGCGACACTGTCAGCCATCGGCGCCCTTCTCCTGCTCACGAGCGTCAGTCTCGCCGATTCGATCGACTTCGGTCGCGGCGCACTTCCCATCACGATCCCCGCCGGCTACAGCGCAGAGCGGCCCGGCCCCTTGGTGCTGCTCATCCACGGCTACACCAGTAGCGGCGAAGGGCAGAACAAGTATCTGAAGATCGGAGCGCTGGCCGATGAGTACGGTTTCTTCTTCGTCGCTCCGGATGGAACGGTCGAGAAGGAGAAAGACAAGAATCGTTTCTGGAACGCATCGAACGCCTGCTGCGACTTCCAGGGCTCCAAGGTCGACGACTCGGCCTACCTGCGAAGGATCATCGACGAGATGAAGAGCCGCTATTCGATCGACGCCAGGCGCGTGTTCTTGATGGGCCACTCCAACGGCGGATTCATGGTGCACCGGATGGCGATGGATCACCCTGAGACGATCGCGGGCATCGTCGCCTTGAACGGTGCGGCACCGCCGAAGCTATTGGGGCCACGTCCCTATCGACCCGTCAATGTACTGCATATCCACGGCACCGCCGATGAGCTCAACGATTACAAGGGTGGCGACATCTATGGCGCGCGCTATCCCGGCGCAAGGGAGTCGGCTGCGAGTTGGGCCGCATTCGCGTGGGGCGCAAGTTTCGGTGTCGATCTGCCGGAGCGGATCGATATCGACTCTTCCCTCGAAGGGAAGGAGACTGTCGTGACTCAATGGGCCGACGGTCATGTCGAGCTGTGGACGATCGAAGAAGGTGGACACATTCCGCGGTTCCCCGAAGGCTTCAATCGACGCGTCATCGAGTGGATGTACGCGCATCCGAAGGGGATGTAGGAAAGAAACGGCCTGGCGCAAGTAAGTCCCCTCCAGCAAAGACGAATCCTCACTGAAAGAAAGGGCAGAGAACTAGGACCATGGAACTACAAGACAAGGTTGCCGTTATTACTGGTGGCGCCGGCGGCATCGGTCGCGCGATGGCCCAGGCGTTTCTCGACGAAGGCGCCCGCGCCATCGTCCTGGCGGATCTGAGCGAAGAGGCCGTACAGGCGGCTGCGAGTGAGATCGGCTGTGACGGCATTGCCTGCGATGTCACCAATGAGGAACAGGTTGCCGCACTGGTCGAGCGGACGCTGGAAAAACACGGTCAGATCGACCTCTTCTGCTCGAACGCGGGCGCCGGTGGCCCGGGGCTGCTGACCGACGCCGACAACGAGGTATGGCAGAAGCAATGGGAGCTTCACGTGATGGCGCATCTCTACGCCGCACGAGCCGTTCTGCCATCGATGATCGCCAGGGGCGGTGGTTACCTGCTCAACACCGCCTCCGCCGCCGGCCTCCTGGCCGCAATGGGCTCCGGCCCCTATACGGTGACCAAGGCGGCGGCCGTGAAGCTGGCGGAGTTCCTGGCGATCACACACGGGGACGAAGGCATCAAGGTTTCGGTGCTCTGCCCCCAGGGAGTCAACACCGCGATGGCGCCTAAGAGCCTGGGTGACGGCCAGACCGACGGCGTGATCGAGCCTGAAGCCCTCGCTCAGACGGTTGTCGAGACGCTCAGAGAGGAGCGCTTTCATGTTCTCCCCCACCCCGAGGTCGAAGAATATGTGCGTCGAAAGGGCAACGACATCGACCGTTGGCTAGGGGGGATGCAGCGACTCCGGCGGCGCTCAGGTGGCGGCGAGCAGGCGTAGTAGAGATCGCACGCCCCAAAACAACTCATTCCTCGAGGAGCCTCCGCATAGAGACTCATGAGTACCGACTCACGACGGTCGCCTTCATGGTGGCGGCCGTCGCCTCGCTGAACCCATCGCCGGGAGTCGCTCAGGCTCGGTCTTCGGACTTCATTCCGGTGACCGACGCGATGCTGCAGGATCCAGCGCCGGGAGACTGGCTGATGTTTCGCCGCACTCTCGACAGTTGGGGCTATAGCCCCTTGGACGAGATCAACCGAGAAAACGTCAGCGAGCTACGGATGGTGTGGTCACGCGCACTGGCGCCGAGCACCTCGGAGATCACCCCCCTGGCCTACGACGGAGTCCTCTACGTACCGCAGGTGAGCGATGTCATTCAGGCCATCGATGCCCTGACCGGCGACCTCATCTGGGACTACACCCGCGAGCTGCCGTCGGATGTCTACACCCACGTCGGCCTCGGCGCCGCCAACAATCGCAACATCGCGATCTACGGCCGATTCATCATCAACACCAGCGACGACAACTACGCCTTCGCCCTCGATGCAGATTCCGGCGAGATCGCCTGGGAGACCAAGATCTTCGACTACAAGGTCCATTCCGCCACCCACAGCTCAGGACCGATCATTGCCGACGGCAAGGTCATCTCGGGACGGAGTTGCCGACCCTGGGCTGGGCCGGACGCCTGCGTGATGATCGCCCACGACGCTCGCACCGGCAGAGAACTGTGGCGGCGGCGCACGATCCCGGCTCCCGGCGAGCCGGGTGACGAGACCTGGGGCGGTGTTCCCGAGGAAGATCGGCAGCACGTCGGCACCTGGATGGTTCCGAGCTACGACCCCGAGCTGCGCCTCATCTACTTCGGCACCGGGGTCACGTCGCCGGCACCGAAGTTCATGCTCGGGGGCATCGACAAGACGCACCTCTACCACAACTCGACGCTTGCGCTCGATGTGGACACGGGTGAGATCAAGTGGTACTTCCAGCATATGAACGACCACTGGGACATGGACCATCCTTTCGAGCGCATCCTCCTCGACACCGTCGTCCAACCCGATCCTGAGGCTGTGCGCTGGATCAACCCGGCCCTCCAATCCGGGGAAGTCCGGAAGGTCATCACCGGCATTCCCGGCAAGACCGGACTGGTCTACACCCTCGATCGCGAGACCGGCGAGTTTCTGTGGGCAACGCCCACGGTTCCGCAGAATGTGATCGACGACATCGACACCACCACCGGGCGAGCCACCGAGAACTCCGAGGTAGTGTTCACAGAGCTCGAGCAGGAAGTCTTCGTGTGCCCCACCTCGACGGGAGGCAAAGACTGGGAGGCCGGCGCCTATAGCCCCCTCACGAGGACGATGTACTTCCCACTCCACAATGCCTGTGCGGACATGTTGGTGACCGATAACCTCGATAGCGCTCGGGCCCAAGCGATGAGGCAGAGACTCTCGTCCTACTCGCTGGCCGTAGAACACAAAATCGCCCCGGGCACAGACCAGCTGGGAAGCGTGCAAGCGATCTCGGCCGAGACCGGCGAGACCAGATGGCTCTACCGAACGCGGGCGTCGACGACGTCGCTGGTAGCCACCGGTGGCGGCCTGCTCTTCGGTGGCGACGAGAACGGACGATTCCGCGCCTTCGACCAGGATACCGGCGAGGTCTTGTGGGAGATCAATCTCGGATCGTCGGTGATGGGCTTTCCGATCAGCTACAGCGTCGACGGACGCCAGTACGTGGCCGTCTCGACCGGCCCGGGCAGAGTCATCAACATGAACATGACCCCCGAGCTCCGCCCCAGCCGAGGGAGCAACCTCTTCGTGTTTGCCCTCACTAAAGGAGACTAAGTCTCATGCCGAAGGTAGTCATCGGTACCGCCTTCCTCGCTCTCGCGTTCGTTCACCTCGCCTGCACGGCTCCCGCCGCCCAGGCGCCTGATACGAGCGCAGACACAGCGGCGCAGACGCGGCCCAACTTCGTAATCATCTTCGCCGACGATCAGGGCTACGGCGATCTGGGTATCTACGGGGCCACCGACTTTGCGACGCCTCGCATCGACAGGTTGGCGCAAGAAGGTCTGCGCTTCACCGCCTTCTATGCGCAGCGCTACTGTGGCCCATCGCGAACGGCTCTTCTCACCGGCTCTTACCCCACTCGCGTCGGCGAGTACGGCAATGAGAAGCGAGCCTTCCCCTATGTACACGAAGAAGAGATCCTCCTGCCTCGAGTGCTCCAGGAAGCCGGCTATGCCACCGCTTGGATCGGCAAGCTCGACATCACCATGCGCCGAAACGGTTTTCGACCGGAGCTCAACCCGGTGCGGCGCGGCTTCGACTACTGGTTCGGGCCGGTAGGAGCGAACGACAGCGGCGAGGTCCACTGGATCCACCGCAACGAAGAGAAGATCGAAGAATCCGCGAGGCTCGCCGACCTGACCCGCCGCTACACCGATGAGGCGCTCGACTTCATTCGCCGCAGTCAGGAGCAGCCTTTCTTTCTCTACGTCGCGCATACCATGCCCCATGTCGTCCTCGACGCTAGCGAGGCCTTTCGTGGCCGCACCTCGCGCCTCTACGGCGACGTCATCGAAGAGCTCGATGCCAGTACGGGCGAGATCGTCGACCTGCTCGAGGAGCTCGATCTGGCTGAGAACACCGTCGTCGTCTACACCTCCGACAACGGACCGTGGAGCAATCACTCACTGCCGCGTTACGCCGACGACATCGAGCAGCACGCCGGCTCCTCCGGTCCCCTGCGAGGCGCCAAGGCCACCACCTGGGAGGGAGGGATCCGTGTTCCCGCAGTCGCCTGGGGGCCCGGACTCATCCCGCCGGGCCGAGTGACCTCCGAGATCGCAACGACAATGGATCTACTCCCAACCTTCATCTCGATGGCCGGTGCTTCACTCCCGGCCGACCGCATTCTCGACGGTCGTGACATCTCGCCGCTGCTTCTCGGAGAGCCCGACGCCACGAGCCCGCACGAGGCGTTCTACTACTACACCGAGACTCAGCTAGATGCGGTGCGCAGCGGGCCGTGGAAGCTCGTCTTCCCGCGGCCCGGTCGCGACGATACCGAGTGGCTGCTGTCGAAGACCGGGAACTTCCTCGGAGAGATTCTCCAGCCCGTGAAGGAGCTCTCCCTCTACAACCTCGAAAGTGACATCGGCGAGCGTCGCAATGTAAGCGGAGAGCACCCCGACGTAGTGGCACGCCTCGAGACCCTGGCGGAGTCGGCCAGGGATGAGCTAGGCGACTACGACCGTATCGGTGCCGGAGTGCGCTTCTTCGAAGACGGAGCGAAGTGGCCGAATCGAAAGCGGTGGATCACGCATTGACCGACGAAGGGCCAACCGCAGGCAGCGCCAGGCCGCTGACTAGACGAGCGTTTCCGAAGTTCGAGTCGCATAGCTCGAGGTCATTCTGTTCGCTGGCAAGGCGCGCCGACGCAGGCATATTGGGAATCTGTCGAGGAGCGCGGGGGCGCCTAGCCAACGCCGCCAGCGGGCAGAAGGGGCCGAGATAGGTAGCGCGAACTTTGGAAACGCTGGTCTAGTCCACATAACCCAAGGCTCTCATCTGTTCGAGGACCTCCGGCTCGAGATCCTCTTCATCGACCGTGGGAACCGCCTCCGTGGAAGCTTCCACGGAGGTCAGCAGGATGCGGAAGTACTCGCTCAGAATCGGCCACTCGGCGGCGACGTTAGTTCTCTCACCAGGATCCGAGACGCGGTCGTAGAGCTGGACGTCGGAGCCCATATTCTCGGACTGCGGCAGAATGAATCGATGCGTCGGTGTAGTAACGCTCCGCCCTGTGAACCCGTCAACATCGATCGTCGAGAGGATCCACCCGCCCCCCCCATCCGAGGCCGCTGAGCCCCGTAGGATCGGCATCAGGTCGCGGCCTTCGACAATTTTCGGTGCCTCGACGCCAAGGTACGCCAGGAGGGTCGGGAGCAGGTCGACGTGCTGGACAGGCTGCTCGATCCGCGCCCCGCGTGCGAGATCGGGAAAGCGGACGATGAGGGGCACATCGAGGACTTCGGTATAGAGCGAGTGGCCGTGCTGCCAGCGGCCGTGCTCACGGAACTCCTCGCCGTGGTCGGAAACGAATACGACGATAGTGTCGGCGGCGACTGGAGAGCGTTCCAGGATGTCTAGAAAGTCGCCGAAGTTCGCGTCGGCACCGGCAACTTCGGCATCGTAGAGGGCGAAGAGGTCGGCCGTGAGCTCGGGACTGGCCTGGACTTCGTCGTGGGCCAGCTGCCGGAGGATTCGCAGTGAAGTGAGCTCGGAGTCGTCGGCGTTGGGGGCGAATCGTTGCTGGAAGCCTGGAGAGGGTGAGTAGGGTGCATGGGGCTCCACGGTGTGTAGATACACAAGAAAAGGACGGCTCTCGTCTTCGCGCTCCGAGAGCCAGCGCTCGAAGGTCTTGTTGAGATCTCGGGCCGGCCCTCGGCCGGTCAGGCGATAATTGTCGAACCCCTGGCCTAGCCCGAAGCGTCCTGCCACGTTGGGGTTATTGACCCAGCCCATCGTCGCGTACCCCTCGTCGCGGAGTACCTCGGCCAGGGTCACGTTATCTTCGGCCAGCCGATGGCGCCGATCCTGAACGCCATGGGTATCCGGCCCCAGGCCAGTGAAGATCGACGCCACCGAAGGCCGCGTCCACGATGACTGCGCGACCGCCTGCTCGAAGAGCGTGGCTGTTTCAGCGAACCCGTCGATCCTCGGCATCAGTGACCGATCGGCTCCATAGCCACCCAGACGATCTGCTCTGAGGGCGTCGACCATATAGATCACGACGTTCTCGCGTCGGCCGGCGCCTTCTGCGTGTGTGGGCCTCTCTGGCATCTCCGGAAATTCGATTCGTGGCAGCTCGAGGCGCAAGGGGCTCGAGCTTGCCCCGGCTCCGCCCGCCGACCTCGAGATCGCGGCGAAGGAGAGACGCACCACCCCGGCTTGGCCGCCTAGCCCGAGCCGCTGACCTCCATCGGCGTTCCCCAGCTCGGCCGAGATCGGCGGCTCCTGATCCCGAGCGACATCGATCTTGAGGACTCCTTCGTCGTCTCCACTCAAATCGTCAATCACCAGCATCGCGCCGGCGGGCAGCCGGAGGTAGTAATCGACCTGTGTTCCGTACGGAAGGATCAGCTCGTTGGAGCGCACTTCCACCTGGCTCTTCTCACGCGGCGCCGGGCCTTGAAAAGAGACAGAGTCCCAGGCGGCTGCGAGCTCTCTCTTGTCTTCTGTCCCAAGCACCTCGCTGGGCGCCACCGCAAAGGCGCTGCGAAGAAGCAGCTCGTTGGAGCCCCTTCGCAAGGCGCGAGCAGGGAGGTCGAAACGCAGCGTCCCGCCGCCCTCCGCCAGCGGTGCCTCGTCGAGTACGACTCCGTTGACCTCGACACCGATTGTCTGGCCGCCGGAATCGGGATAGGCCAAAGACCAGCCGCGCAGCTCCAAGCGGAGATCGTGGGAACCGAGGGCGAAAAAGGAGAGGGTCGACTCGCGGCCGACAGCCCAGACGAAGGTCCTCTCGCCTGGGGTCCCCTCGTCCGTGGACCAACCCTCACGAAGAACAAGACGCCCAGCCTCGGTGCCGAGATCGAAAGCCGCCGTCTCTTGCCGTACCTGAGCATCAGGGAAGGCCGCTAGTAGGTCCAAGCCGGCGCCGCGCCGAGGCGCTGCCGCTTCGCGCCCGCCGCAGCCATTGGCCATGACGGCCATCGAAACGGCAAGCAGGGTCGGAGCGAAAGCGAAGGGCCTCGAGATCCCGGCGGCGATCACGGCTTGCAATCGTACCCCTTCACTCGAAAGCGCGGTGTGGAATCGGGCGCCAGTGCCGTCCTTCCTAGTGCCATGTCGGAGACACAACACTAGGGTGTAAAGACCCGGAGCTCTGAGACCGACCACGCCGTAAGCATCTCGTAGGACAACTGCCGCAGCCGGATGAAGCGCGCCACCTCAGCTCCCAGCGGAAATACCAAGGGCATCGCCTCCAGATCGTGAAGAGCGGCGGAAACGGTGTGGGCAAAGGTGGTGCCATGCCAAGCTTCTCTCCACTGCTCTCCGTCCGCGGAAAGCTCGATGACGAGTTGAAGGGGGTAGTGGCTTCGGTGGGGACCGAGCTCGAGCACGACTGCCCCCAGCTTCGCCTCGACCCCCAGGTCGACGGTGAGTTGGTGAGGCTCGCGCTGCGATCCGGCCATCCACACCGTCCCGCTGTCGCCGTCGTCGACGAAAGCCACCGCCTCCGGGTTGCTGTCGCTGCTCACCGCGGCGAGCCGGAGCTCGCCGCCGAACGACTCGGACACCGGGAACGGTGCCGCCGGCTCGAGATTGTAGAGAACCTGATCGCCCTCCTCTCCCAACCGCTGTGCACCTTCATAGCCCCCCACGTAACGCTCCCATCGCTGTCTGCGGCCATCGCCACCCTTGATCAGCACATGGCGCACGCCGAGCCCGGCAAGCAGGCGTAGCACTTCGGGGTCGCGCCACCGCAAGCCCTGCTGCAAAGCCCTGTAGTGCGGTGCGCGGTACCCACTCCGCCCGTTGACCACAGGCTGACCATGGCCGCTGGAGCGATACGCGGCCGCGAGGTCCTGCCTCTGCCCGCCGAGCGGCAGCTCGAGGACCGGCCCTGTGGCGTTTTCATCGAGCAGCCGCGAATGGCGAGGTGCTGGAAAGGTCGGCATTGCGAACATCCAACCGTCGGCGAGGATCCCAATCGACACCAACGCCAGGAGGGTCCGGCGCCATCGACCAGACGGCGACACGAGGCGAGCGAAAATAACACCTGCGAGCGCGGATAAGCAGAGAACGGCCAGCATCCAGAAGCGGGCTGGTACTCGCACGCCGTCGAAGCCGGGTAGAAGCATCAGCCACCGGAACGGGGCGGTGGTCAAGATCGGCTCGTCCATCAGGGTCGGCTTCGGCCCCAGGGCAAGCACCCAGAGCAGAGCCGCCGCCAACAGATAGAAAAGGGGGACGGACTTGCGGCGCCAGGCGCCGAGGAGGGCCGGACCGCTGAGAGCGAAGAGCGTCCACACCGCAACCGTCAGCGTGACTGCCCGGCTGAGACGACTGACCGAAAGCTCGAGGCCGAGGAGCCCGACCTCCCAGGGTCCGAGCGCCAGCCGGGCCGCCAGCGCCAGGCACCCCGCAACGCCAAGCACACCGAGCACTCGGTGCACGCGACTGAGCCACCCCGGCGATCGCTGCTTGTCCGGCCTGGGCAAGCGCACAGCTGCACCGACGATCAAAAGTAGGATGGTCAGCCCTGGAAAGAGCTTCATCCCCGTCGCCTTGCGGAATCGATGCTCGAAACCCCAAGCCGTCAAGTTCTTCGAGGCGCTCAAGAGATCCGTCAGGTCGGCGCTGAAGTGCTCCGCCTGGACCACCGAGCGTGAGAACCCGAGGCTCTCGTGCACCTCACTGTAGTGCAGAAGCACCGGCAGGACCGGTAGATGGGCGAGCGCTGCGACCGCGACGACAGCCCCCACCCGACTACCAACGCGACGCCACCCCACCCTCGGATCGACGATGAACCAGAGAGCCCAGAGGCCAACCAGTACCGGGACGTAGAGCATGTAGTACAGGTTGCACAACCCCTGCATCAATAATGAGAGGCCGAAGAGGACGAGCCACCGGCGGCGACCCCGGCGGAGATAGCGGTGCAGTCCCAGCAGCACCAGGGGCATCCAAAAGGAAGCCAGGACCTGAATGTGGGTCAGCTGGTCGGCGCGATAGGGGGCGAAGCCGAACGCCAGACCGACAATCCAGCCCGCGTCGCGCCTCCCGGTGAGCTCGTGACCGAGAAGATAACCGGCAACGACAGAGAGAGGAAAGGTGAGCAGCAACACCAGGTTGTAGGTAGCCACAGGACTGGCGGTGAGCCAGGAAATAGGGGTCGCCAGGAAGGAGAGACCGACCAGGTTCTCCGAATACGCCATCACGTCGGTAGCCGGATAGAACATGGGGGCGCTCCACCAACGGTCGGTAAACGGTAGGACCTGACCGTTCCACCACAGAATCCAGCTGGTGAGAACCGAATCGCTGACGCCGGCCACGATGACCGTACGAAGATGCAGGATCAGCGGGAAGGTCAGGGCCACCGCGATCACGGTGTAAGCGACAAAGGCCCACGGCGCGGAGAATCGCCGCCAGGGAGACCGGCCGGCCGGGCGCGTACCTGCGTCTGACACCATGACTCAGCGGACAGTCTACTAGCCGCCTCCGCCGAATGAGAGCCAAGGGCCCACTCATTGGGTCGAGGTGCACAGGGACCGGCACGAGGTTACCCCTACTCGGGCGGCCCAGAGCTGAAGACCTCTTGAACACAGCCCGCCGAGGGATTGGCGGGGGCGGTATGATCGCCCCACGTTCTACGGAGGGGGTTCCGACTCCCGGCAGAGACAGCGTCGAGGAGCCTTGGCGATGAAGGGAACACTGAAGGTCGTTGGCGCAGGCGTGACTCTATTGGTCGTTTTCGCCCTCGGGTGGTTGCTCTCAGCGACCGGCGCCGGACAGGCCGCGGCACCGGAGAGCTTGAGTGAGCGCGAGAGAGCTTTCACCGAAAGGATGCAGAACGTCGTCCTGATCGGCAACTTCACGATCGAAGGACGTGACGTGCCGAGGGGTCGGCCGGAGCGCTACGAGATCTCCAGCGTCACCAAGCTCGACGGCGATCGTTGGCGCTTCAACGCTCGAGTCACCTACGCCAGCGTCGACGTAACCGTGCCCGTCGTCGTTCCGGTCCTGTGGGCCGGCGGCACCCCCATGGTCGCTATCACCGATGCTGCGCTACCGGGACTGGGCGAAGGCTTCAGCGCCCGAGTACTCTTCTATGAGACCCGCTATGCCGGAACCTGGGATCACGGCGAGTACGGCGGGCTCATGTACGGCACCATCGAGCCGATGTAGGCCGATCGACGTCAGTCAGAGGAGAGAGCATGAACGGCAAAGTCGAATCGATTCACATCGGTATTGATGCAGGCTCGACCATGACTGAAGTCGCCGAGGCGAAGCTCGAGGCCGGCAGGGGCATCGCCGGTGATCGCTACCACTCCCGGATCGGCACCTTCTCCCCTGATCCGCCCGATCCCGACCACGAGCTGACTCTGATCGCCGCCGAGGAGATCGACGCCTTCAACGAAGCCGGCGGCCGCTCCCTGAGCGCAGGAGAGCTGCGCCGCAACATAGTGACGCGCGGCGTCGATCTCAACGCCCTCGTCGGCAAAGAGTTCACCATCGGCCCCGTAAGAATCCAAGGAATCCGCCTCTGCGAGCCCTGCTCCTACCTAGCAGACCTCATCGGCCCCGACATCCTCCCCACCTTGGTCAGCAGAGCCGGCCTGAGAGCAGGCATCATCGAAGGTGGAACGATCCAAGTCGGCGACCGCCTCGAGGCATCGTAGCGCCACAGCTGTGTTGCTCGATCGGCATTTCAAGAAGATCGAGACGGCGAGCAACACGCGGCCTCAACCCGCACGGCCCCGCCCCGCCGCCGCGCTCAACGCCCCAGCTTCAGAAATACGGGTAGTACATCCGCCAGAAGTTGGGGTCATCGTTTTCGGCCCATTTGGGGCCGAAGGCTCGCTCGAAGAAGTCGCCGAGGCGGTCGAAGAGGAGCTGCCAGGTCGAGCCGCCTCGTCTGGCGGTCGCCAGGAGGTCGACAAGAAAGGCGTCGAGGTTGGCTAGCTCTTCTTTCGGCAGATAGGCAAGCGCACCCTTGTTCACCGAGTCTTTGAGCGTCTCGACGCTCACGGCGTGAGCGGTCAACATCACCGTCGGGATGTCGCACTTCACCGTCTCTGACAGCAGTTCCTGCCCGTTCACGCCCATGATGTCGAGGATCGCCAGGTCGTAGCTATTGACCTCGAGCTTAGCCAGGGCAGCTTCGAAACTCTCGGCGGTATCGACTTTCGCGTCCTCGAGAACATCGACGATGGACTCGAGAACGTCCGGCTCGTCGTCGACGGCAAGGATGTGGAGGCCCTCCAGTGTCTCTAACCCTTCACTCTCGCTCATCGCTCTTTCTCCTTTCCTGTTCTGGGCTTCCGATCAACTGCCCGAAGGCGCCTCCTTGTCGTCCGCCATTCTGCCACCTTCAAAGGCGACAGGAATCTCGAGACGAAAAAGGGCACCTCCCTTCGATGCATCTTCAACGGAAACCTCTCCACCGAGACTGCGAGCGAGAGCCCGGGCGCCGGCCAGGCCGAGACCATGACCCGACTCCGAGCCGCTCTCCCCCGTCCCGACACGAGCATACCGCCGAAAGACTGTCTCTCGCTCTTGCGGCTCGATACCGGGCCCATCATCTTCCACTTCCACGGTCACGATCCCGTCGACCAGCTCAGCGTGAATCCGGAGCGCCTTGCGACGAAACTGCACGCCATTGCGGAGCAGGTTGCCGAGAATCTGCTCCAGCTTCGTCGCATCTTGTTCCATTTCGAGACTGTCGATACCGGGTCCCAGGTCCAGCAAGACGCCTTCCTTCTCGAGCGCAAGCAACGCCAGCGCATCGTCCTCCGGAAGTCGGCTGGATCGCTCCGCCTCCACTACTTCGAAGGACTCTAGAACAGCCGGGAGCAGAACATCGCGAAACCGAAAGTGAAGGATGCTGAACTCTTCGGCATCGGCACGCGCCAGCTCCAAGAGATCGTGAAGCATTCGACGGGTCTTGAGCACACCGCGCAGAGCCCGCTTCAGGCTGCGCTCCTGCCGGTCCGACAGGACTCCGTACCTCTCCCGCTTCTCCAACAAGGGTCGCACCGCCGCTTCGACGACCGAGATCGGACTCTTGAGATCGTGGACGAGAAGCTCGATCGAGATCTCCCGAAACGGCGAGCCAGGTGCGGCCTCTCTAGGCTCTTCGGGCGGGTCCCGGCGAGCGCTGGTCATGGAGAGCGCTCCGTAGCCAACTCCGAGCGACGGTGGGCGAAAACGCTAGCCGGGAGCTCGAGAGTAAAGAGGCTCCCCTGCCCCACTTCGCTGCTGACACCAAGGCGAAGCCCGCTCCGTTCGGTGAAGAGTTTCGTACGCAACAAATCGAGGCCGACACCGCCGGCCTTGTAGTCGTAGGGATGCCCCGAACTGTAATCCTCGGTGCGACCGGCATGAACAAAGCCCGAAAACAGCTGATCGACGAGCTCGGCGTCCATGCCCACGCCAAAGTCTCGCACACGTAGCTCGATCTCTCCGCCGCTGTCTTCGAGCTCGACCCGAACCTCGCCGCCGTCAGCGGTGGCCTCGATCGCATTCCGAATGAGCCCGATCACGGCTTTCCTCAGGGGCGCTTCAGGCAAGCGCACCGAGGGGCAAACCTCGAGACAGAGCTTCACCTCCACCGCACGATGGCGATGAAGAGGAGCGATCTGCGCCACCACCTCGGCGACCCAGTTCTGCAGCAGAATCTCGACTTCCTCGTCATCGCGCCCTTCGGGGTAGAGCGCTTCGAGGCGACCGACGAGCTGAGCCATGGCGGCCGAGGTCGGACTCTCTTCCGCCACCCAGCAGGCGAGAAGATCGTGACAGCGGCTGTGCCAGGCATCGTCTCTCCGCTCCTCGCCGCGATCCTCCGCGTTGGCAATATCGGCGGCTTCGGTCTGCAGCTCGGTGAGGCGACCGAGGCTTCTCCGCGCCCGTTCCAGGATTGCCTCGAAACGGGCATCGTCCTGCCGCACCGAAGGCCTGCCGAGCAATCTCGAAGCCGAGGCAATGATGGCGAGCGGTGTCTTCAGCTCATGCGACAGGTGATCGATCATCTTCCGCTGCGCCTTAGCTACCGTTTCGAGGCGCGCATGGGCCTCCCGTAGCTCCTTCCATACCCTGGCATTGTGCAGGCTCACCGCCAGGATCGATTGAATGATCAGGAGGCTCTGCAAGGTCGCGGTATCGATCGGCGACGGGTTTATCCTCTTCACCGTGACCACACCGAGCACCTGGTTTGAAGCCTGCATGAGCGGCACACATAGGCACTCTTTCCCATCGCTGGGCGCCTCTGCCCGGGGGAAGGGTACGGCTACATCCGAGTCCAGCGCATAGGACTCCGGCGCCTTCGATCGCAAGACGGCGCCAAAGACGCTACCCTCGACGGGTACAGCGTCCGCCTCGCAATCGCTCACAGTCGAAGATGATCGCTCGAGATGCAGGAAGTCGCCGCTGGCGTCGAGAAGGAATATCGCCACTCCCTCACCGCCAGAGAAGTCCGAGAGGGCCTCGACACCACGATCCAGAATGGTCTCTCGGTCATCGTCGGCGAGCAGCAGACGAACCGCGAAGCTGAGGAGAGCGAGGCGCTCGGAGCCATCAAGGTTGGAGATCTGCGACATCTCGGCGTCGAGCCTTGCCGTCGGCTGTTAGTCTCGCCCGAGGGCGAACTATAGCAGCGCAGGTCCTCCCGCACTTCTCGCGGGTCCTCCGCACAGACTCGCGGACCGGCGCTAGGGGAAGGGATTGGACATGGCACGCATTCCACTAGACCAGCGTTTCCAAAGTTCGTGGTGCATAGCTCGAGGTCATTCTGTTCGCTGGCAAGGCGCGCCGACGCAGGCATATTGGGGAATATGTCGAGGAGGCGCAACGCCGTCAGCGGACAGAAGGAGCCGAGATATGTGCGCGAACTTTGGAAACGCTGGTCTAGTAGACCCGAAGACGAGCGAGGGCTACGCCTCGAAGGTGTTCGAAGCGCAAGAGAGAACCTGGGGAGCACCGCTTCTCAACCATCGGATCTATGCCCGGCGACCGGCGCTACTAAGAGCGGTAAGGGGCATGTGGACAGGATTGAACGACGGCGGACTCCTCGATGACACGCTGTTGGCCCTGGTCAACCGCCGCGTCGCGGGCTTGAATGGCTGCGTCTTCTGAGCGGATCTCAACGCTGCAGTTGGCAGCGCTCTGGGAATCGCAGACAAGAAGCTGCTCGCCGTCGAGATCTACGCCACGAGCCCGCTGTTCAGCGATCGAGAGCGTGCCGCTCTCGAATACGCCGATGCCATCACGCTGTCGGACCGCGACTTGAGCGAGGCTCTATTCGCTCGCTTACGGCGCTTCTTCGACGAAGACGACGTTGTCGAATTGACCGCAGCCATCGCCTGGGAAAACTCTTCGAGCAAGTTCAACCGCGCGCTCAGAATCGAGTCCCAGGGCCTCTGGAAACCCGATCGAGTGGGCTGAGGCCGTGCAGCGAGACGGGGCCTCGTGGCGGCGCGCAGCCAGTGGCCGGCGGTGGCATATGATGGGACGATGCGAAGACTGAATCAGGTGAAGCTGCTCTCGCTGGTCTTGATGCTGGCGCTCAGCCTCACTACCACCGCCTGCGACGTTCAGTCGCGGGCCGACATCCCCGCGCCCCAGCCGCGCAATCTGAGCCCGGCGTCCCCAGAGGATGTTGGTATGTCGACCGAGCGCCTCGGCCGTCTCTCGGTAGCGATGCAGAACATCGTAGACGAGGGCGAGCTCGCCGGCATCACGAGCATGGTGGCTCGTCGCGGCAAGGTCGTCTACGCCGAGACCTTCGGCCATCAGGAGATCGCCTCCGACACGAAGATGGATATCGACACCATCTTCCGCATCTATTCGATGTCCAAGCCGATCACCGGAGTGGCCATGATGCTTCTCTACGAAGAGGGCAAGTTCCGACTCTCCGACCCGGTTGAGAAGTACATCCCCGAGCTCGAGGGCCTCGAGGTCGCAGCCGGCGAGGGGAAGGACGGGCCCATCGTGGAAGAGGCCGACCACCCAATGACCATCCGCGAGCTGATGAGCCACACCGCTGGGCTCTCCTACGGCATCTTCTCCCAGTCCCAGGTCGACGATATGTACCAGGAGGTCAATGTCCTAGATTCGAAATCGACGCTGAGAGATATGATCGAGAAACTGTCGAAGATCCCGCTTCGCCAACAGCCCGGCTCGCTCTGGCACTACAGCGTGGCGGTAGATGTACAGGGCTATCTCGTCGAGGTCCTGTCCGGCAAGTCCTTCGACCAGTTTCTCGAACAAAGGATCTTCGAGCCCCTCGGAATGAGCGACACCGCATTCCACGTGCCCCCTGAGAAGACCGATCGCTTTGCCCAGGTTTACTCTTATGACGAGGACAGGGATCTAGTCGCCCGGGAGGGCGGCGGCGGGTCGCGGAGCTACTTCGAGCCTGCGACGTTCTTCTCAGGCGGTGGCGGGTTGGTCTCGACCACCATGGACTACATGCGCTTCTGTCAGATGCTCTTGAACGGTGGAGAGCTCGACGGCGTAAGACTGCTCTCCCCGCTCACTGTCGATCTCATGCACCGCAACCAGCTCCCTCGAGAGATGGGTGAGATGTCCCCGGGAGGCGGTACCGGCTTCGGTCTCGACTTCGCCGTGGTCCTGGACCCAGTCGCCGCCGACGGAGTGTCGAGAGGCGAGTACTACTGGGGTGGCGCCGCCGGCACATGGTTCTGGATCGATCCGGCCGAAGACTTGGTCTTCGTCGGCATGATCCAGCAATTCGGGCAAGGCCGACCCGATCTTCGGTCGCTGTCTCGAAGGCTCACCTACCAAGCCATCGTCGACTCCGATAGCTGAAGCTCCCGCCTCGATCAGCGCCAAAACGAAGAATGCATAAACCTCTTCACGACTTGCAGCGGAATCAGCAGCGGGCCCGTGACGCAAACGATTCGAACGCCGAGCTCTGCTGCCTGGCAACGGTGTCGAAGGCGGGACGGCCGGGTCTACGGGTGCTGGTCCTTCGCGAGGTGACCAACAACGCACTGGCGGTCTTCTTCTCCCGTTCGAGCGCGAAGTGGGAGCAGCTGCAGGCGACCAAGACCTACGAGATCTTGATCTATTGGACCGCGATCAAACGCCAATACCGCATTCGCGGATCCTTCACGGAGATCCCCCAGCCCGAGATCCAGAAGAACTGGAAGAAGCGCGCCTACGGATCCAAGCTGCTCGACCATTACTACCAGCGTTTCGACCCGCAGTCGAGCCCGATCACCTCCCGCGATCAACTGTTGGAAGGCATCGCGACCTTGGCGCGCGAGTACCCCGAGTCGAACCAGGTGCCCTTCCCCCAGGGCGTCATGGGCGTTCGTTTCGCGGCCGAGCAGGTCGAGGTCTGGCGCGAGTCGCCGGATCGAATTCACGATCGATCGCTCTATAGCCTCCGGGGCCCCAAATGGCATCATCAGGTGCTCGTTCCATGATCGAGCCCCCGGCCCATTAAGACCAGCGTTTCCAAAGTTCGTGCTGCATAGCTCGAGGTCATTCTGTTCGCTGGCTAGGCGCGCTGACGCAGGCATATTGGGAAATATGTCGAGGAGGCGAAACGACGCCAGCGGGCAGAAGGGCCCCAGATATGTGCGCGAACTTTGGAAACGCTGGTCTAGTCCGTCGAAAGCTCCTGCAAGGTTGATGGGGAACTTTGCGTCCCCTATTGGCAGGGGCCCCAAGCCCACGGCAAAAAGACCGACTCGCGCGGGGTACTATCGAGCGACGTGAGTGATCTTCTGTCAGCGACCACTCTCCAACACCAGCTGAACGGCTCTGAGCCGGACCGGTCAGATGAGCGCCTACTCCAGACCGTCAAGAATTACTGGGGCTTCAGCGAGCTGCGGCCGCTGCAAGAGGAGGCGATCGCTGCGGAGCTCAGCCATCGCGATTCGCTGGTGGTCCTCCCAACCGGCGGCGGCAAATCACTCTGCTATCAGGCGCCGCCTGCGGTCGCAGGCCGTACCGACATCGTAGTGTCACCCTTGATATCGCTGATGAAGGATCAGGTGGACGGCCTGCTCCAGTGCGGCTATCCAGCCGCCGCGTTACACAGTGGCCTTACCCCCAATGAGCTGCGCTCAGCCGAAGGCCAGGCCGCGGAGGGTCGCCTGCGTCTGCTCTTCGTCGCTCCCGAGCGCTTGCTCTCGAGCCGCTTTCTCGAGCTCGCGGCCCGACTCGAGGTTCGCGCCTTCGCGATCGACGAGGCTCACTGCATCAGCCACTGGGGCCACGACTTCCGCCCCGAGTACCGCCAGCTCGCACAGCTCAAAGAACGCTTTCCCGACGCCAGCGTGCATGCCTATACCGCGACGGCGACCGAGCGAGTGCGCACCGATATCGTGAACCAGCTCGGCCTCGAAGAGCCGACAGTTCTGGTCGGCACTTTTGATCGCCCCAACCTCGTTTACCGAGTGCTGCCGCGAGTCGACCGGCTCCAACAGATCGCCGACGTCATCGATCGCCATGCCGGAGAGGCGGTCATCGTGTACTGCATCAGTCGCAAGGAGACCGAGCAAACGGCGGCGATGCTGCGCGCCAGGGGAGTGGGAGCCGCCCACTACCACGCCGGAATGGACCGCGAGGCGCGGCGCTCCACTCAGGAGACCTTCGCCGACGAGACGCTCGACGTCGTCACCGCGACGGTCGCATTCGGCATGGGAATCGATCGCAGCGACGTGCGCTGTGTCGTGCATTCGGCGATGCCGAAGTCGATCGAGCACTATCAGCAGGAGACCGGCCGCGCCGGACGAGACGGCCTCCCCGCCGAGTGCGTGCTGCTCTACTCAGCGGCCGATGTTCTGCGCTGGCAGTCTCTCGTTGAGCGCAGCGCGAGCCAGGGCGAGGTCAGCGCCGAAGCCAAGGCGGCGACGAGCGAGCTCCTTATCCATATGCGTCGCTACGCCAGCAGCATGAGCTGCCGCCATCGGACGCTCTCCGAGTACTTCGGCCAGGCCTACGAGGCCTCGAGCTGTGGAGCCTGCGACGTGTGCCTGGAAGAGGTAGAGGGAGTCGCCGACGCAACCTCCGCCGCTCAGAAGATTCTCTCCTGCGTAGCCAGAGTCGAGCAACGATTCGGCGCCACCCACGTGACCTCGATCCTACTCGGGGCCGACACCGAGGCGGTGCGCCGCTGGGATCACCAACAGCTTAGTACCTGGGGTCTCCTCGAGGGCGAGGATCGCAAGAGGCTGACCAGCATGATCTACCAGTTGATCGACCAGGGAGTGCTCGAGCGCACCGCCGGCGAGCGGCCGATATTGAAGCTCAACGAGGCCTCTTGGCAGGTGATGCGGGGGGAGCTTTCCGTGCGCCTGGTCATGCCTAAAGCCAAGCTGCGAAGGACAAAGGCCGACAAAGAGTCTTGGGATGGCGTCGATCGGGGACTTTTCGAGAATCTGCGCGAGCTGCGACGCGATATCGCACTCGAGCGCGGCGTGCCTGCCTACGTCGTATTCGGCGACGAGTCGCTGCGCCAGATGGCACGCGAGCTGCCGTCAACAGTCACCGAATTCCTCCAGATCCACGGCGTCGGACAACAGAAACTCGCCGACTTCGGCGAGCGCTTTCTCGAACGGATCGCCGAGTGCAGGCAGCGCAGCGGGGCGTCGTAGGCGGGCCGGCCGCGGGAGGGGGTCTCGGGCGCGTCACAGCCTCGAGATCTGGACGCGAGTGCTATTACTTCTGTAGGACCGTCTTCCGAGCTTCGGTTTTCTTTCGGGCCTCGGAGATTTGCTCTGGGGTCATCTCTTCTTCGAGACGGTCTCTGCGTCGGATGGCAATCTCGCTGTTCTCGCCCTCTGGGTCGGAGGCGGCCAAGCTGTACCACACATAGGCCTGGACCTTGTCCTCGGCTACACCCAGACCGGCGCTGTACGCGAAACCCAGGTTGTACTGCGCATAGGGGTTGCCCTGATCGGCGGCAGCCTGCAGCCAACGCACCGACTCTTTGTCGTCCTGGGCTACTCCATGCCCGGTGCCATACCTGACTCCGATGTCGTACTGGGCCTCTACGTGTCCCTGCGTAGCCGCCGCCAGGATCCACTTGAAGCCCTCACCGTACTTCTTGGGCACGCCGCGGCCGATGTCATACATCCTCCCTAGCTGATATTGGGCTCCGGCGTGTCCTTGGCCTGCCGCCTCGCCATACCAGCGTGCCGCCTCCTCGTAGTTCTGTGCCACTCCCTCTCCGGCCTCATACATCTGCCCGAGATCGAACTGAGCCTGCTCATCCCCCTGCTCGGCCGCCCGAACGATCGCTGCAGGGTCCTTCGCCGCAACACATGGGGTGCCTGCGCCTAGGAGCAAGGCCGGTAGAGCCATCAGGACAACGCGCACGATCAATCGCCAATCGAGAACAGGGTGCCGTCACTGCGAAGCAACAGCCTGCTGTCGGCTATCGCCGGTGACGCGATGAGACGTTCACCCAGGTCATTCCGGGCCAGAATCTCCGGCTCCCTTCCGGCACGCAGCACGAAGACTTCGCCGGTTTCGCTAGCCATATATACCTTTCCGTCGGCAGCCACCGGAGAAGCGAAGAAAAGGCCACCCAGTCTCTTCTTCCATACCGGCTGGCCTGTGCTCGCCTCCGCGCAGGTCACCACTCCGACTTCATTGGTCATGTAGAGCAGCCCACCGTAATGGACGATCGAGGGCACGTAAGAGGCCCCCCCCGGCGTCCGCCACACGATGTGGCTCGCCGACACATCGCCTCGCCCGCCCGGGCGAAGAGCCAAGAAGTCACTGTTGCGATAGCCCCGGCTCATATATACCAGGCCATCGTGGAACACGGGGGTCGGGATCGGCGTCTGGCGAGGAGTGCCGGCATGCCAAAGAAGAGTGCCCGTGGCAGGGTCGTAGGCGTCGATGCGCTGGCTCGAATTGACGATCAGCTCGCCTCCCTGCGGACCAGGAACGATCAGCGGAGTGGAGTGCGAGCTGCGACCGGGGCCGCGCTCCACCTTCCAGCGCACGCGACCTGTGCTCTTGTCGAGCGCCAGCAGATAGGCGTTGGAGGAGGTGTGGTCGCACAAGAGAATGAGCAGATCCTGGTAAAGGACCGGCGAGCTGCCGTGCCCCCACTGGTTGCGAAAGGGTGGGTAGTCATCGGCAAGATGGCGGGTCCAGACCAGTAGGCCATTCATATCGACGGCGATGATCTGTCCGTTGCCAAACCAGCCGTAGATGCGCTCGCCGTCGGTGGTCGGAGTCGGGCTCGCCAAGTTGTGTTTTTCGTGGAGTTGAGGAAACTCTCCGGTGGCCCTGACGCGATGTTCCCAGAGCTTGCTTCCGTCGGCGTGCTCGAAGGCTTCGATCACAAGGAAAACTCCATCGGGAGAAGGGGCCATCCGCCGCCCGCCAATGGGATTCTCATCTACAGCCAGAGAGCGGTCGTCTCGCGCCAACTGAGGGTGCGAACCTTGTCTCGTAGGAGCACTGCCGAGCTGCGAGGTGACATAGACCCGATCGTTCCAGACGATAGGCGAAGAGCTGCCAAGGCCCGCCAACGAAACCTTCCAAGCGATGTTCTGGTCGGCGGCCCAGTGCGTGGGAAGTCCCGACGCGGCGGAAACGGCGTTACTCGAAGGCCCTCGCCATTGCGGCCAATTCTCCGCCTCTAGCCCAGCCGGGTGCAGGCAGCAGAGAGCAGCCAAGGCCCAAGGCCAAGCACCCCTTCCATCGCCTGCCCACACTACTCGCTCACTCCCGACATCCTACGGCGCACGCTCGACGCGGACAGCGCAGAACTTGAAACCAGGGATCTTCCCGTCCGGATCGAGCTCGTCGAGAGTAAGAAGATTCGCGGCGGCCTCACGAAAATGAAAAGGCATGAACACAGCGCCACGACACTCACGCTCTGTGAGCCGCACTTTGAGAGTCACACTTCCCCGCCGGCTGGTGACTGTGACCCGCTCGCCATCTTCGATCGCCAGCTCGGCTGCATCTTCAGGATGCATCCCCACGAAAGCTTCCGGGGCGATCTGGTCGAGGACGCGGGAACGACGCGTCATCGCACCCGTATGCCAGTGCTCGAGCAGACGCCCCGTATTGAGAACTAGAGGGTACTCATCGTCCGGTAGCTCCTTGGCTGCCGTCCACTCGGCAGGCACGAACTTCGCCTTGCCGTTTGCCGTGGGAAAGCCTTCACCGAAGAGAACGACAGGGCCGTCTTCGTGCTCCGGATCCGGGTTGGGCCAGAGTTTGCCGGTGGGACCGAGGTTGTCGTAGTTGAGAGTGGCGTAGGAACTGGTGAGAGCCGCGAACTCGTCGAAGATCTCCGCCGGCGACTCGTAGTCCATCGCATAGCCCATGCGCTCCGCCACCTCGCAAAGCACCTGCCAATCCAAACGCGCTTCCCCCGGCATGGCGAGCGCCGGGCGTCCGATCTGTACCCGCCGATCCGTATTGGTGTAAGTGCCGAGCTTCTCGAGGTAGGAGCTTGCCGGCAGAATGACGTCGGCAAACTCCGCAGTCTCGGTGAGAAAGATGTCCTGAACCACCAGGAAATCGAGATTTGCCAAGGCCTTGCGTACTTTGTTGACGTTTGGATCAGAGAGAAAGGGGTTCTCCCCCATGATGTACATGGCCTTGATCCGGCCTTCCAGGGCCCCCTGGGTGATCTCGACAACCGTCAGGCCGGGCTCGCTGGAGAGCTGTCTCCCCCATGCGCTCTCGAACTTCTGCCGTACCGCCGCATCGTCCACCGGCTGGTAGTCGGGGTAAACCATCGGGATGAGCCCGGCGTCACTGGCCCCCTGGACGTTGTTCTGGCCCCGCAGAGGATGCAGTCCCGAGCCCGGCTTGCCGATGTTTCCGGTGAGCAGGGCGAGCGAGATCAGGCAGCGCGCATTATTGGTGCCGTACACGTGCTGCGAGATACCCATACCCCAGAAGACGATCGCGCTACGGGCACGCGCAAAAGTGGTTGCCACGTTGCGGATGGTCTCGGCATCGACACCGCAGATGCGTGCAGCGCGTTCCGGCGGGTACTCCACCACCAAGCTCCGCAGCGACTCGTAGTTCTCGGTGTGGCGAGCAATGTAGTCGTCGTCGGCGAGCCCTTCCTCGATGATCGTGTGCATCATCGCATTGTAGAAGGCGACGTCCGTACCCGGCTTGATGCGACAGTAGAAGTCGGCATGATCGGCGATCGCCTCGCGGCGCGGATCGACCACGATCAGCTTGGTACCGCGCCTGTGCGCATCTTTGAAGAAAGTGGCAGCGACCGGATGATTGACCGTAGTGTTCGTGCCCGCCAGCAAGGCCGCGTCGGCATTCGCGATGTCACGGTAGGTGGTCGTGACCGCGGCGCTACCAATGCCCTCGAGCAGAGCGGCCACGCTCGAGGCGTGACACAGGCGAGTGCAGTGATCGACATTGTTGGTGCCGAAAACAGCTCGAATCAACTTCTGAAACAGGTAGGCCTCTTCGATCGAGCACTTTGCGCTGCCGAAGCCGGCCATCGAATCACCGCCGTAGGTGTCCCGGACCGCCGCAAACTTCTCGGCGACGAGATCGAGAGCCTCGTCCCAGGTCGCCTCACGAAATGCGGGGAGGACTTCGGCATAATCGACAATGCCACCCGGCTTGCGGCGTCCATCGTGCTCGCCACGCACATCCGCGGATAGAGCTCCCTTGGGATAGGCCCCTTCGCGCCGGATCAGTGGAACTGTCAGGCGCTGCGGGTGGGCGGCATAGTCCCACCCGTAGCGACCCTTGACGCACAGCCGCCCATCACTGCCCGGGCTGTCACGACCCTCCGCGAAAACAATGGCATTCTGATCTCGGTCGACGTGGTAGGTCAGCGCACAGCCGACACCGCAATAGGGGCACACGCTGTCGACCGACTCGAGCTCGCTGCGAGGCCTGAGGTCGACACCCACCGCGCGGTCGACGAGCGCGCCGGTCGGGCAGGCCGCGGCACACTCTCCGCACGAGACACAGGTGCTCTCCCCCATTGGAGCGTCGAGATCGAAAGCGATACGGGCTTCGAACCCTTTACCGGTGCGCCCAATCACCTCGTTACTCTGGATCTCGTTACAGGCTCGAATACAGCGATCGCAGAGAATGCAAGCCTGATGATTGACGTCGATCACCGACGAGCTCGTGTCGCATGGACGGCCGTTGGCTCGAGGCAATCGATCTCCCCATGCGTCGTAGCGGCGAGCGAGAGCCAGAAGCTCGTTGTCGCCGGTCGTGGACTCGCGGGGATCCTCTGCGGGAGGGAGCTGATCGGCCATCAAGAGCTCGGTGAGAGTGGCTCTTCTCGCCTCGACCTCGGGGGTCGCCGTGCGCACCTTCATCCCCGCCGAGCACTGCCTGACGCAAGCCGCGGCCAAAACCCGCTCGCCGACGTCGACCACGCACATCCGACATACACCAACAGGCTCCATCCGCGGGCTGTGGCATAGCGCAGGGATCTCGATACCTGCAGCAGCCGCCACCGCGAAGATCGTGGATCCCTCTTCGGCCTCGACCTCGACGCCATCGATCTCGAGCTGAATCATAGATTGCCGGCCTCCATCGTCGAGTCGATCGCCAGATCCCTCACCACGGTCTCGGGTAGGTAGCCCTCGTCGGTCCATCCTCGAGCACGGTGATAGCCGACAATCATCTCCTGCAAGCGCTCTCGCGGCAGCCGCGTGCCCGCTACTGTGCCCTCCGGGAGTGCCTCGCTCAAGAATCTCTCGGGTAGGCAGTCGTCTTTCGGCAACCAGCCCTCGCGAATATTGAACGCCTTGCGCAGCGCAACAATACGCCTGGCCACCGTCTCGAGCTCTTCGCCATTCCAATCCATCCCGGTCACCGCCCGCAACAGCTCCGCCGACTCGCCATAGAGATCGTCGAAAGCGCCGCGCACGAATTTGCACAGAATCAGTGAATCGATGAGGGCGGCTCGATCTTCGGGTCCGGTTGCAAGTGCGGCCGAGCGAGCATCGCCGTGGAGGCGGTCGACGTCGTCCGAGAAGTCGAGCTCATAAGCGCCACTGCGATTGTGATCCGCTCCACGGCTGCCGACGGCAAAACCGAGAGCCATGGTCTGCAGCGCTCTCGGCTCGTACCCCGGGAGCTCCAACCCTTTCACCTGAGGCGCAAAATCGAGTGAGTGCCTGCCGATACGGATGGCGGCTCGCCGCGAGCCCTCGGCGAGAAGATCGCCGATCCCCCGGCGATGAGCAATGTCCGCCAGCAGCGCCAGGAGCCCTTCCGCGTCACCGAAGCGCGGGGCCTCGAGGTAGCCCTTCTCCGCACATTCCATCGCGAAAGCGATCGTACCGCCGGCAGACACCGTATCGAGGCCGAGCTCGTCACAGCGATGGGAGGCGGCGAGAACGGAGTCGGGATCGACAATGCCACAGAGCGGACCGAGGGCGAAGAGATTTTCGTACTCCACACGAGTCGTTCTGCCGTCGGCAAGGGCATAAAGGTGCTCGCACCCGATCGTGCAACTGGCACAGGAAGCCCTCGCATGGCCGCGCAGAGGCTGCAGCTCCTCCGCCGAGAGAGAGTCGGCATCCTCGCAATGGCTGGTTTGGAAGTTACGGGTGGGTAACGCCGCCAGCCGATTGAAGGCCATCAGATTACCGGCGGTACCAAGCTCCCGGTACTTGGCAGTCGCGGGGCCGAGAGAGCGTCGGGAAAGGGCACGGGAAAGCTCGAGCACGCGTTCGCGGTCGTACAGCGAGGTCTGCGTCTTACCGCCGACAACGAGAGCCTTGAGCCTCTTGGCCCCCATCACGGCCCCCAGACCGCCCCGACCGGCGTGACGACCACCGTTGGAGATCGTTGCATAGCGAACGCCGTTCTCTCCGGCGACGCCGATCGCCGCTACCGAGCCCTCGCAGCCGAGCACGGCTTCGGTTGCGGCAGCCGAGCTCCCCCACATAGAAGTCGGTCGCAGCTCACCCCTCACCAACTCCGAAGGCTCGGCGCATGCGCCGACCACGACGATGGCGTCGACGCCCATACTCTTGCCCGCGATCGCGAAGTCCGAGCTCGAAAGGCCGTCACTGATCATCCCGGTGAGAGGCGACTTGGCCACCACCGCGAACTTTGCAGAGGTGGTCAGCGGCGTCCCGACCAAGGGCGAGAAGCTGAAAACCAGAGGTGCCTCCGCGGCCATGGGGTCGACCCCGGGGGGAGCCTCGCGGTGCAGAAGCCAGGCTCCGAGCCCCACTCCACCGAGGTAGCGGCGCAAGACCCGCTCCTCGATGGGCACCATCTCACCGCGACCGGTACTGAGATCGAAGCGCCAGTAGCGACCGTGGAAGCCGTGCACTCTCAGCCTCCCGCCTGCGCATCGATAACGATCACACGCTCGCCGGGTCCGATGGGCACTCGAGCATCCCGCACCAGGTCACGACCATCCAGAGAAACAAGATAGGGCGATGCGACACGCTCTCCATCGAGCAATTCGAGGCTAGGACGGGTACAGGCCAAGACCTCGGCCAAAGTGCCGACAGGTACCTCCATGACCTCGCGGCCCAGGGCCAATCGCGCACGGCCGACCACTTCGAGGTGAGCTGTGGTCTCTCCAAAGGCCTCGCGCACAGCCTCAAGATACTGCTCAGGAGTGTTGAAGCCGCGCCAAGCACCCTGGTCGGGAAGCTCTGCCTCAGTCACGGTGCGATAGTCGGCAGCCTCGAGCAGAAAGAGGGGCCGCATCCGCTTGGCTGCGAGGAGCTCCTCGGCTGCCGGCAATGCCGAGCGCGGATAGACCGCTGACAGAGTCTGCACGTAACCCTCGACCTCGGCGGCAGCCGCTGTGCCAAAGCTCAACATGGTGCGTACGAAGTGTGGAGTGAGAAAGGGCGAGTCCACGCTCGTGACGTAGGCGAGGTCGGCTTCGATCGCCGCCAGCCCCTCGCGGATCCCGGCGAGTGGCCCGAGGGCGGGGGCGCGATCCATCACGACTCGAGCCTCGAGCTCCGGCAACTCGAGGTCCGCCGACGAGACCACGACGACCTCGTCGACGATCTCAGCCAAGACCGCGACGACATGGCTCAGCAACGGCCCTTCTCCCCAAGGCAGCCAGGCCTTGGCTCGACCCATCCGGGAAGATCGTCCCCCGCAGAGCACGACCCCCGCGCTGCTCAGGCCCGAGCTCACTTTCCTCGCACCTTGTCGGGGAAGCGCTCGAGGAGCGACAGCAGCGGACCTAGAGCCACTTGGCCCAGACCGCAGATGCTGGTCTCCTTGAGCGTGATGTCGAGCTCGGATAGGAGCGACTCGGTGGCCGGCGACACCGCCGTGTCTGCCTCCACCAGAGCCACGGCCTTCTCCGAGCCCAGCCGGCAGGGGACGCACTTGCCGCAGGACTCGTTGCGGAAGAATCGAGTGACGTTGAGGCCAACCTCGAGAAGGTCGCGTCCCTCGGCGACAAAGATCGCGGCTCCTGAGCCGAGCATCGAGCCCGCCGCGGCGAGCGTGTCGAAGTCGAGCGCGAGTGCAAGAGAGTCGGCGCCAAGAAAATTACTGGACGCTCCTCCCGGCGCCACCGCCGCCAGCGGCAGGCCCTCACGCATGCCGCCACAGCGCTCCAGGATCTCGCCGAGGGTGGTACCGAAGGGAACCAGCACCACGCCGGGCTCGGCAACGTCGCCACTCACCGCCATGAACTTGTGTCCAGCATGGCCTTCGCGTCCCAGCGAGCGCCACCAATCGGCACCGCGCTCAGTGATTGCAGCGGCGTGGGCGAGGGTCTCCACGTTGTTGATCAGAGTCGGTTGTCCGAAGAGACCCTCGCTGCCGGGGAATGGAGGCTTGTTTCGGGGCTCGCCTCTGCGACCCTCCATACACTCGAGCAGCGCGGTCTCTTCGCCGAGAATGTAGCCACCGGGTGAAACGAAGATGTCTATGTCGAAGCAGAAGTCGCTGCCCAGGATCTTGTTGCCGAGCACACCGGCGCCTCGCGCCTCCTCGATCGCCGTTTCGAGGCGCCTGCGCTCTGGCTCGTACTCGTGACGGATGAACACAGTGCCGCGCTCGGCGCCGATGCACAAGGCGCCGAGGGCCATCCCCTCGATCACCAAATGCGGAAGATCGTGAAGGATCTCTCGATCTTTGAAGGTGCCCGGCTCGCTCTCGTCGGCATTACAGATCACGTACTTCGGCGTTGCCGCCTCGCCGGCCACGATCGACCATTTGCGGGCGGTAGGGAACCCGGCACCACCCATCCCTCGCAACCCAGAGTCCTCCAGATTGGCGATGATCTCGGCGGAAGGTCGCTCCAAGGCCCGACGTAGAGCGCCGTAGCGATCCTCCACCTTCTCGTAGGGGTCGGCGGCCCAGCTCCGTACCGGGAGCTCGCTCAACACCGAAGTGTCTTCATCGAGAGCCGCGACGATACCCTCGAGGTCGTCGGCGGTCATCAGTCTGTGGCCGAGCGCGACCGCCGGCGGACGATCGCATCGACCCAAGCACGAGACCTCATCGATCTCGACGTCATCGCGACCGGCAACTACCGCTCGCAGCGCCGCGCAAGCCTCCCCTCCCCCAAGAGCACAGGGAAGATCACGACAAAGACTGAGCTCTATCCCCCGCGGGGCTTCCCGTCGGAAGTGGGTATAGAAGGTCGAGACGCTTTCGAGACGGTGAAGAGGTACTCCCAGCCTGCCCGCAAGGCTGTGAAGCGAGGCGTCGGAAAGCCACCCCTCTCGTTCTTGGAGTAGGGTCAGCTCGTGGAGAATGGCCTCTTGCACCCGTGTGCCCTTCCTAGCTCGCCACCGCAGTTAGCTCGACAATCGGAATCTCGCGCTCCGTCCTCTTCTGATAGGTGTCGTAGTCGCTGTAGATCTCCAGGAAACGAGGCCATAGCTCGCCACGGCGCGCTGGCTCCGCCGTCTCTGCACGCGCCTGCAATCGCTGCGCTCCGACCTGGATCTCAACCGCGGGATCGTCGACGAGATTCAGGTACCACGCCGGATGCCGATCGGAGCCACCATAGGAAGCGACCAGCGCGTAGCCGGTCTGAGTCTTCAAATAGAGAAGAGGCAGCGTTCGCGGCAAGCCGGTCTTGCGACCGGTTGTCGTGAGTAGAAGAATCGGTCCGGCGAGCCAACCCCCGACCCTGCCCCGGCTCACCCGATAGAGCGCCTTGTGCACTCCCACGAAAGCCTGGAAGAGATGGTACCGGAAATCTCCGGGATTCGGTTTCGGAGGGGCCATGAGCTCCTGCAAGCATACCGCTTAGCGTGCAGGTGACGGCGTGCGGGTCACGGCGTGCCTGTTTTCGGCCTGCTTGTCGCGGCGCGACGGCCACAGGAAGCCGGCAGTACCAACAGGCTGCTTCAGGGACTAGACCCGCGTTTCCAAAGTACGTGCTGCATAGCTCGAGGTCATTCTGTTCGCTGGCTAGGCGCGCTGACGCAGGCATATTTGGAAATATGTCGAGGAGGCGAAACGACGCCAGCGGGCAGAAGGGCCCGAGATATGTGCGCGAACTTTGGAAACGCGGGTCTAGGCGATCAGCCTTGAGTAGACAACCGGCAAAGTGCTAGCATCCTTTCTGCCTCTACATGCCACCCTCGGCCTACCGATCCCTACACAAAATCTCGCTTCTCTCGTCCCCTGTCGCTGACAGTCTCGCTTCTGCTGAAGAGCTCGCCATGACCACAGCCATCGCTTCCCCACCCGTTGCCAACAAGCGTGAAGATCTACGCAACGTAGCGATTATTGCCCACGTCGATCACGGCAAGACGACCTTGATCGATGCGCTGCTATGGCAGAGCGGCATCTTCGAAGCGCACGAGTCGATCAACGAGCGGGTACTCGACTCGATCGACCTCGAGCGCGAACGCGGCATCACGATCATGGCCAAGAACACGGCCATCGACTATCGCGGCACCCGCATCAACATCGTCGACACTCCGGGCCACGCCGATTTCGGCGGCGAGGTCGAGCGCACCCTGAAGCTGGTGGACGGCGTGCTGTTACTGGTCGACGCCAGCGAAGGTCCCCTCCCCCAGACCCGTTTCGTGCTCAAGAAGGCGATGGAATCCGGGCTGGTTCCAGTGCTCATCATCAACAAGATCGATCGCGCGGATGCCCGCGCCAGCGAGGTCCTCGACGAAGTCTACGATCTGTTCATCGATCTAGGGGCGAGCGACGACCAGCTCGGTTTCCCCGTGCTCTACTGTAATGCCCGGGCCGGGCTCTGCCGCCGCGAAGCCGACGGCGAAGACTTTCCTCTCTCAACCCTCCTCGACGAGATCCTCGAGACTGTGCCTGCACCGGTCTATGACCCGGACGCCCCGCTTCAGTTCTTGGTTACCAGCCTCGAATACGACGACTATGTCGGGCGTTTGCTGATCGGCCGCGTAGTCAATGGGTCGGTCGCCAAGGGACAACAAGCAGTGCTGTGTCGGCTCGACGGCAGCAGCGTGCAGGTCAAAGTCACCCGCCTCTACTCTCATCGAGGGCTCGAGCGCAATGAGGTGAGCGAGGTGGGTCCGGGCGAGATCGTCGCAATAGCCGGTGTCGACGAAGCAACGATCGGCGACACCCTTTGCGCCGTCGAGGACCCGCGGCCGCTGCCTGGAATCAGCATCGAAGAGCCGACGATGAGCATGCGCTTCTCGGTCAACAACTCTCCTTTCGCCGGTAGAGAGGGGCAGTATCTAACCTCGAGAAGGCTCCGTCAGCGCTTGCTGAAAGAGGCGCTCCACAACGTGGCGATAGAAGTCATCGAGACCTCTTCCACCGACTCGCTCGAAGTCGCCGGCAGAGGAGAGCTACAACTCGCGATTCTGGTGGAGACAATGCGTCGTGAGGGCTACGAGCTCGGGCTCGGCAAACCGCAGATCATGACCCGGACCGTTGATGGCGTACTCGTTGAGCCGGTCGAGATTCTTCTGGTCGACTGCCCTGAGGAGTTCGTCGGGAATGTCACCCGTCTCCTCGGACCCCGGAAAGGCCGCATGATCGAGATGGCCCACCAGGGCAGTGGGCGGGTCCGGCTCGAGTTCCGCGTACCTTCTAGAGGGCTTATCGGCCTGCGATCGCCGATGCTCGGCGAAACTAGAGGCACCGCCATTCTCCACCACATTCTCGACGGCAACGAGCCCTGGGCCGGCGAAATCCCACAGCGAGCGACAGGTGCCTTGGTAGCCGATCGTGCCGGCCGGGTCACCGCCTACGCCTGCGACCACCTCAAGCCGCGCGGCGTGCTCTTCACCCCGCCCGGATCCGAGGTCTATGCGGGCATGATTGTCGGCGAGCACTCGCGCCCGGGTGACCTCGATGTCAACATCACCAAAGAGAAGAGGCTGACCAATATGCGGGCCGCCTCGTCCGACGACTTCGTCAAGATCTCGGGCATCAGAAGCATGAGCCTCGAGGATGCAATCGAGTTCCTTGCCGAGGACGAGGTCGTCGAGGTGACGCCAAAGGCCTTCCGCCTGCGCAAGCAGTCTCTTCGGGCCTCGGACCGGAAGAAGCTGACACCCACGGACTGAAGTGGGCCGAGGCTCATTCGACAACGGCGAGGAGTAGAAGATGAGCGAGACCTTCCGCGCAGTGGTCGCGGACAAAGTTGACGACAAGCACTGCGTCGCCATCCGCGATCTGTCTGTGAGCGACCTCCCGGAGCACGACGTCCTCGTCAACGTCGAGTATTCGACCCTCAACTACAAAGACGGCCTCGCCGTCTCCGGCGCGGCTCCCATCTGCCGTAGCCTCCCGATGGTATGCGGCATCGACCTGGCGGGAAGCGTGGCCGAATCGTCGTCCCCGGATTGGAGCCCAGGAGACCGGGTACTGGTCAACGGCTACGGTCTCAGCGAGAGTCACTGGGGTGGTTACAACCAGAAGGCGCGTCTCGATCCGGGCTGGCTGGTCAGAGTCCCCGATCCCTTCACCGCCAAAGACGCCATGGCCATCGGTACCGCCGGATACACCGCGATGCTCTGCGTGATGGCACTGGAGGAGCACGGCTCGACGCCAGAGGGCGGGGACATTCTGGTCACCGGAGCCGCCGGAGGCGTCGGATCCGTCGCCGTCGCCCTGCTCGCAGGCCTCGGATATCGGGTCATCGCCTCGACCGGCCGAGCCGAGACCCATGACTACCTGGGAGAGCTCGGGGCCTCCGAGTTTCTCGACCGCGAAGAGCTCGCGGGCAAGCCGCGCGCCCTCGGCAAGGAACGCTGGGCGGGAGCGGTCGACGCCGTCGGCTCCACCACCCTGGCAAACGTCCTGGCGCAGACCCAATACGGAGGCTGCGTGGCCGCTTGCGGACTCGCCGGAGGTATGGACCTACCCGCGACCGTCTATCCCTTCATCATCCGCGGTGTGACTCTCGCCGGCATCGACTCGGTGATGGCGCCGATGGCGCGCCGAGAGGAAGCTTGGCGGCGGCTGGCTCGGGACCTACCGATCGAGTCACTGCGCAAGATGACGCAGGTGGAACCGATGAGCGAGATCGAGAGCCTGGCGAAAAAGATTCTCGCCGGCGCAACTCGCGGACGAGTCGTCATCGACGTAGCCTCCTGAAGTGATTGCTATCACTTCCTCCGGCTACCATTACATGGCGCCGAGGACGGCGCGTCCTGAACTGGCGGCGCATCCAGACTCCTCGCGCAGGCTCCTGAGGGCTACACCGCTGAGAGTCTTCTCAGTTCTGCAGCGCCAGAGCGAAGTGTACGGCCTCGTCGACGGCCGAGATCTTCTCTGGGCGCAGGAGGCAGATCGGGTCGTGGAGCGAGCTCTTCGAGATCGTCACCAGGCTGTCGAGATTCACCACGCACTCTCGCGGCAGGCCGTCCTCCGGCCCGAGAGGCACCTCGACCGGGATTTTTCGCACTCGCGTACTGAGAGGCGCTACAGTCACCAGCCTCCGCACCGAGTAAGCTTCGTTCCGAGACAGGAGCAGCACAGGACGTCGGCCTGCCTGGCCTCGAAGGTCGGCCCACCAAACCTCTCCACGTCTCAATCCCAGTCGCTCCCCTCGAGGATCGGCTGCGCCGCCTCGCTGGCGGCATGCGCTTCCTCTTCGGTCTCCGGCTCGGCCATGTAACCGGCGACGTAGGCCGCCAGCTGCAACTCCTCACGGGTCCGATCCACCAGGCCCTCGAGAGCTCGTCGCACCAGCTCGCTGCGCGACTCACCCTCGCGCCGGCACTCCCTCTCGGCCGTCTCCAGCACTTCGGGCGGAAGACTCACTGAGATCTTCGTTGCGATGGCCCTTTTGGGGCCGACCCCACCAACAGACCAACTGGTTGGGAGCCGCCCACGACCCGGCAAGGTCGGCCGGTCGCCGTCTACTTCAATCTGACGGTGAAGTTCGACCTGCAATAGACTACTGCGCGGGGACAATTGAGAGCTCGCGCCAACTCCGCAATCGTAGTGTCGAGCTGCCTCCTCGGCACCCTCTTCTTCGCAGCCTGCGCCAACGAGGCGCAGCGCATCGACCCCGAGCCGACTCTGATTCTGGATCTCGTCCGCGACGGAGAGCCCGAGGACCAAGAGATTCTCGCCTTGGATCTCGGCTCACCCGAATCTCGGGCGAGCCTCCTCTCGGGTTGGTCCGCCGATACGACTAGAGGAGGTAGGACCATCGTCTGGGCCGAGGGCCGCGAGTCGGTGTTGGAGCTCACCCTCCCTCAACCCTCTCCGCTCGTGGTGAGATTCGTCGGCAGGGGTTACGGAAGGACAAGGGGTGCCAGCCGAATCGCGATCCTCCTGAATGACTCACCGGTCGGCGAGATCCTGCTCCACCGGCGATGGAGGGCGGTCCCTCACTATCTGAGGTTGCCGGCGTCGGCCACCACCGCGGGCACCAATCGCTTCCGTCTCGTCTACTCCGATCGCGCGTCGGGCGACGACAGACACGACGAACGTCGAAGGCGGATAGCCTGGGATCGCATCGATATCCTGAAAGCCACTCGCATCGAGCGGGTGGAAGAAGACGGGGAGATACGGCTGCCGGCGGGAGACAGCCTCAGTTCCACCGTCCTCGTGACCGGCTCCAGCGCGCTTCACATCGACGGAATGACTCTGCTCGGAGAGGCCAGCGGACTGCGCGTCGAGCGTCGGATCGACGGCCAGGCGTCTGAAGTCTTGACCGTCATCGCCGACCCCAACACTCAACCCGTCGAGCTGAGCTCGGACCCCGGTCTCGTGACCCTACGGCTGGTGGCGGAAGGGCCACCGGGCTCGTCAGTCGTGCTGAGAAATCCGCAGCTGCGAGGTTCCGGCCGCAGGTCGCGGCGCCCGAACCTCATCCTCTACGTGGTCGACACCCTGCGCGCGGATCATCTCGGCTGCTACGGCTACCCGCACGCCACCTCGCCGAGACTGGATGCTCTGGCCAAGGACTACCTTCTCTTCGAGGACGCGGTGTCGCAGTCGTCCTGGACGCGACCTTCGGTCGCTTCGATCATGACCGGTCTGGACCCCAGAGCTCATCGCGCGGTCAACCGAGATGACGGCATCCCGCAAACCGCCACGACGCTGGCCGAGGAGCTCGGGCGCCTCGGCTACCGGACCGGAGCCGTCATCACCAACGGCAACGTTCACGGTCGCTTCGGTTTCTCCCAGGGCTTCGACGACTACATGTATCTTGGCGAAGACGCCGGAACCGTCAACCTACACAAGACCGCGCACATGGTGCACGAGAGAGCCGAAGAATGGATTCGATCGCTGGCGCACGGCAAGCCGTTCTTCCTCTACATGCATACGACCGACCCGCATGACCCTTACACTCCGCTCTCCGATCCGGAAGCCTGGAACGAGGTCTCCGGCCTTCTCGCTCAATCGGCGGAATCGGTCGGCGCAGAGGACATTGCCAAGCTCACCTCTCTCTATGACCTCGAGATCCGCCAGAACGACGAGGCCTTCGGGATGATCCTGGATCTTCTGGTCGACCTGGGCCAATGGGACGACACGATGGTGATCTTCACTTCGGATCACGGAGAAGAGTTCGGCGACCACGGCGGCTTCCGACACGGGCGCACCCTCTTCGACGAGCAGATCCGCGTGCCGCTGGTCGTCAAGCCCGCCTCGCCTCCCGATCCGATCCGAGTCGCTGCGACGACGCGCCTTACCGACATCTTCCCTACCGTGCTGGAGGTTGTCGGCCTGGAGCCGGGTGCCGAAGTGGACGGCCGGAGCTGGCTTCCCTCCATAAGCCAAGGAGCTCCGCCAAGGCCCGCCTTCTCTCATCTGGAGCTCGACGGCCGCTCGGCCGAGAGCGTTGTGCTCGAAGAGTGGAAGCTGATTCGCACCCGCGAGGACGGCGGCTGGCGCACTCAGCTCTTCGATCGACGTCGGGACCCCGGCGAAGAGCAAGACCTGGCGGAGCAGGAGCGCGAACAGCTCCGCCGGATGGCAACTCTTCTGACAGCCCACAGCGAAGCCCAGATACCCATGTCAGGCACCAAGATCGAGATCGATGCAGCCCTCAAGAAGAGGCTCGAGGCCGCCGGTTATCTCAAATGACGTCCTAGTGTCCCGTGCGGGAAGTTCGTTGCCATTCGAGCGCCGATGCATCCCGCTGGGCGGCGTTGCTCCTCGTCGACAGAGTCCCAGCTATGCCTGCCTCGGAGCGCCTTGCCCAGCGGGCGCCTCGACGCTCTCGGTGGTCAACGAACTTCCCACACGGGACACTAGACGTGGGACAGGTAGTCGGTCCTACCACCGTCGGCAAGTAGAAGCTGGCCGGTCATGAAGCCGGCTTGCGGCGAGGCAAGAAAAGCGATTACCGCCGCGATCTCCTCCGGCTCTCCCACACCGCGACCGAGAACCGAGTTTGCGTTCATCCGATCCGCAATCGCCTGGAACTGCTCTTCGCTTCGGCCTGCCGCGGTCATATCCGTCTTGGTGAAGCCGGGCAGGACAGCATTGACCGTTATTCCGTCGCTGCCGAGCTCGAACGCCATTCTCCGGGTGAGGGCGAGTACCGCCGCCTTCGTGGCCGCGTAAAGAGTCGTGCCCGCCAGCGCGGTGCCGATGCCCGCGTTCGAGGCAACATTGATGATCCGGCCCCAGCCCTTCTCGACCATCAGCGGCGCGGTGGCTTCGGCGCAGTGAAGAACGCCCTTTACATTGGTCTGCCACATCGCGTCGAATTCGTCGTCGTCGTAGGCGAGGAGAGTGCCGCGATGCATGATCCCCGCATTGTTGACCAAGATGTCGACGGAGCCTAGATCCCGCACCACCTGCTCGACCATCGCCGCCACCGCCGACCGCTCGCCGACATCGGCGCGATAGGCCTCAGCTCGCCCTCCACCTTCGACAATCGCGGCCACGACTTCCTCGGCGGCGTCCTCGCGGCTGCGGTAATTCACCGCCACCTCGGCACCAGCTGTCGCGAGATCGAAGCAAGCGGCGCGACCGATACCTCTCGAGCCCCCAGTTACCAGCGCGACTCGGCCCTCTAGATCTTTCTTTGTCATAAGAACCTCAGCTCAGTGTTGTGCTCGAACCAGATCGCCGGCGGCAAATGTTTTCTCGTCCACTAGGGCTGCCTCCTCCACCGGGACGCGAACCAGGAGGTCGTCAATGCGCGCGCATAGCTCCGCGTTGCAAGCCTGTCCATTGATGCGCGCCCAGGCCTCCTCACCCTCTCCCCGCTTCACCTTGGCCGCGAATCGGGAGGCACCCGAGAACCCCCACGTGAACCAGCGTATCTCGGGCTGTGATAGCTCTTCAGGAGGTGATTGGAACCAAGGCCCGTCGACCGCGAGGCCGCCAATGACTTCGATGCGAGTCGGAAGCTCGGTCTCAGGCTCGGCCTTTCCCGTCCACGCCCGGGCCCGCTCTACGTTGTCGAGGGCATAGCTGTGCCAGCCCGCGGCATGCTCCGCCTCGATCACCACATGGGAGGAGTCCACACGCGCACGGTAGGTCACCACCGCCTGATCTCGATAGCGCACTTCAGCAGCCTCTCCCCACTCCGCGGAGGGATGCTCAGCCGCGATCGCGAGAGCTGGGACCAAGGCGAGAGTCGGCACCCATCGCAGCCCGTTGCTCATCGAGCTGCCCCGCTGAGCGCACCCGGCTTGGTTGCCAGCTTGCGGAAATTCTGGCGCCCACTTCGCAGCGGCATCTCGACCCGCTCGCCCTGACGAAGGACACCCAAGGTCGAGGCGGCGCCGGCCACCGTCTCGAGCTTCAGATGTCTCTCACAGCTGGTGGTCCAAGGACTGATCTCGACACCGTTCACGGCATAGATGATATCTCCGGTCTCGAGCTGCTGATGGTCAAGAGCTCGCGCCCTCGGCTCGATGAAGGTGATCTCGCAAGCGAAGCCCTCCGGCGGCAGTCCGAGGCGCCGTTTGGTCTCTCCATCGAGCCTCTTGGAAGAGAAATAGAGCTGTGGCTCGATCGTCCAATAGCGAAAGAAGAGGTCGGTCGCCCACCACTCACGAGGTAGGTCGATCTCCAGAGCGACCGCGGTACCGGCTCGGTCGATGCCCAACCGGATCGCGGTCCTGTCGCGCTCGACCTTGTCGAAGCGGTACTGCAGATCGCCGAAGGTCAGGACCTTCGTTCCCTCGAGCTCGGTGAGGACGTCTCCGGGCAGAATCCCACCTTCGGCCGCCGCCCCCTCCACCTCCGCAACCCTGAGCCCACGCGAAAGGTCCAGCGTCAATCCCAGGACCGCGATGTCTGGAGAGCGATACATCTGCCTCACCCTGACCGCACTTCCAGCGAGCTCGCGCTCCTGCAGCTCGTAGTCGGCGATCAGATGGCACTCGACACAGCGCCCGCCGTCGATCACCTTCGCTCGGAGGCTCGGGATCTGGTCGGGAAAATAGGGCTCGGGTCGGGGCGACGCCGGCAACGCGCCCTGCTGGTAGAGGCGATGCTGCTCGAGACCTCGAGAGAGCGCTATTTCCAAGCTCTCGAGGCTGAGACGGCTGGTCGGAGACTCCGCCGTACGCCCGCCATAGCGAAAGTAGATCTGCTCGTCTGCGTTGAGCGCAAAATAGTAGAGAGTATTGTGACGGTCGTAATCGAAAAGACCGAGATCGATCCCGTCCATCCGAGTGATGCGTACCAGGACATACTCACTGAGGAGTCGCCCCCTCGGCGAAGACTTCGGCGACAACACAACCTGTGCGTCAAACTTGCGGCCGGCGATTCAGGGCGAGCAGCGGAACTCGAGAAAGATCGGGCGGCCGCTGCGCCGCGCTTCCGCAAGGGCAAGATCGTAGTCGTCGAGCCACTCGACCATGCCGTCGTCACCCCCCGCGCCAGGCTGCGGCGCCGGCTGCGCGGAGGTCTCGAGCCCGGCCGTGGTAGCGAGCGCGAAGGGGATCAAAGCAAACGCAGGGTGCATCCTCATAGCTCCGCAGCCTATCCCGTGAGCGTCAATGAGGGATCGAGCCATTCGACAATGCGCCCGTTCTCTTCTCGCGGATAGGTGTGAGACAGGTCCTCGATCTCGCGATACACAAGAGCTGCACCGCAGCGCTCGAGCTCCGCTCTGGCCATGCGCGCCGTCTCCACCGGAAACATCCAGTCGCGGCCACCGTGGACCAGATAAACGGGCTTCTCCGCCACCCGCCGGCGGGCGTTCGAATCCAAGGGAGCCAGAACACCGGAGATCGGCGCCAGATGAGTGAAGGGCACGCTTTCCTGCAGGCCGCAGATCATGGTGAAGGTCCCGCCGTCCGACATCCCGGTGAGCATTACGCGACCCGGGTCGACACACCAGGTCTCAGCCACCTTCTCGACCATCCCGGCCACCGAGGCGGTGTCGATCTCCGGCTGCAGCAGCGACCATGTATCACCGACCGAAGTCGGCGACAGCAGCAGAAAGCCACGGCTGCGAGCTTCCCTGAGCCAGGTCCACAGGAAGTCCGCGCCGTGGCCGCTGCCGCCATGGAGGGCGACGACCAGAGGCCACGACCGGGCAGGGTCGTAGAGCTCGGGAACGTAGAGCGAGAAGCCTCCGCGATGACTGCGATCGTTGGCACCGTCGAGAACCCCGACCGGAACCCCCGGTTCGTTCTCCAGGCTGGCCTTGGCCAGGCGAGCTACTGCTTCATCGGAAGAGGCGAGCGGCTCCTCCAAGAAGAAGCGATTCACCGGCACCAGTAACGGGGCCAATGGGTAAAGCCGCTCTACGGCAAGCACGCTGCGGCGCAAGGCGCGATAAAGACCGTAGATCGGTGTGGGGCCCACGGCGGGCTGGCGGAAGGCCTGAAGGGCTGCGAGAGCGTCGAGGCCGGCGTCGATCAGGGCGCGGCCGTCATCAGCGACGTGGCTGGGCCATTCGAGAGGCCCCACCTCTCGGATCGCCTCCTCGAGCGGTGCCTCCAGAGGCGCTAGCGCCTCGATCAGGCTCGTGACCGCGGAAGGGTGAAGTCGTCGTTGCGCCCAGGCCAAGCCGCCCAGAGCCTCGAGAAGCGCCGCAAGCAGCCGACTGACGGCGTCGGTGAGAGCTTCATTGCCGCCGGGTCGCGGTTCGGACTGTACTCCGCCCATGTCGATCAGCGGCGCAGGAACAGCCGCATCGGAGAACCTTCGCCGGGTGCGTGAGTCGTCACCTGCAACTCGTCGTCGACGAGCTCACGCTCGACCACGAAGTGCCGCCCGCGACCGTCCACCTGCAAGACCAGTTTGCCGTCTTCGATCACGGCAGCCGCAGGAGAGGAGGCGCTCTCTTCCAAGCTGAACACTTGGACCGTCCAGGACCGGTCTCGGTTGTCGGTGACGGCCCCTCTCAGATCACATTGCTCGATCCGCTCGACGTAGTTGATATGCAGTCTCAACTCCACAAGCATCGCCCGCCAACTCGACACCCCAGCGCTGTCGATCAGGAACGATCGGACATTCTCCGAATGGGTGAGCCGCCAGTGACCTCTGAGATCGGGGACCCCGCCGGGAAGTGGCTGGTCACATTCCGTCAGCGCAGGCTCAGGAATGGGCGGTCGACGGACCACGCTCAAGAGGCCCCAGCCCGCCAGGCTGACCGGTACGGCGATAAGGATAGCGACGATCTTCCCTCTCACGGCTTCCCTCGGGCCTGCTTATACGGTGGTCCAACCACCGTCGACGGCGAGAGTCGCCCCGGTCACGTAGCTCGACGCTTCAGACGCGAGAAAGAGAAGGGCGCCCCCCAGTTCGGCGGGGTCTCCACCTCGACCCATAGGTGTGCGACCGCGGATCCATCGCATACCTCCGTCATCGGCAAACATCTCCTGCGTCATCTCCGACGGAAACCAGCCCGGAAGAATCGCATTGACGCGAATGCCACGGCGCGCCCACTGAGCAGCAAGCTCACGGGTCATATTCACGACTCCACCCTTCGACGCGGTGTAGGAAGCCTGTGGCACTTGGCCGGCACCGACCACGCCTAGAATCGACGCGATATTGACGATCGCACCACCGTTCGCCGCCAGCATCACCCTCGAGCACCGCTGCGAGCACAGAAACACGCTGTTGAGGTTGACGTCGAGAATGTGCTTGAAGTGCTCGAGCGATTCTGCTTCCGCCGGCTGTGGGTCGGCGATACCGGCATTGTTCACGAGCACATCGACAGTGCCGTAGCGATCGACCACAGTGGCAATCAGACGGTCGACATCGGCCTCGCGGGTCTCGTCGCAAGCCACTGCAATGGCCTCGCCACCATCATCGGTGATGTCCGCCGCCAATCGCTGGAGCTTCTCCATCCTTCGCGCCGCGAGAGCGACTCGGGCCCCCGCCGCCGCCATGATCTCCGCCATCTTCGCCCCCAGGCCCGAAGAGGCGCCGGTGACGATCACGCTGCGGCCATCGAGGCGAAACAATCGAGTGGGATCATCCATCCCGCGATCCTATCTCGCCAACGACTCTCCGCCTCGCCATTCCCATTGGCGACAGACCCTGGAAGAATACGCTGCCTCGACAACGACCTTCGGTGAGGAGCAGGAATGGCACGACTGGCAATACTCGGCGGCGGCTTCATGGGCGGTTCTCTTGCAGAGGGTCTGATCGACTCCGGTTGGAACTCCGGCGACATCGTAATCGCCGAGCTCCGCGAAGCTCGCAGAACCTTTCTGGTCGATCACCTCCACGTACCGACAACCGCCGATGCGGTGGCGGCGGTCGAAGGGGCCGAGAGCGTTCTCTTCTCGGTCAAACCACAGGACATCAGCGCCGTGCTCGACAATGTCGCCCCCGCCTTCAGCAAGGACAAGCTGGCGATCTCGATCTGCGCGGGGGTAAAAACAGAGGCCTTCGAAGCTGTGCTTGGCAAAGTGCCCGTGATCCGCAGCATGCCAAATACTCCTGCCGCCATCGGCCAGGGAGCTACCGCGATCGCGCGCGGCAAGTACGCTCACGACGAGCATCTGGCCACCGCCCTAAACATCCTCAGCACGGTGGGAAAGGTCGTCGTCGTAAAAGAAGAGCAGATGGATGCGGTGACCGCGGTGAGCGGGAGCGGACCGGCCTACGTCTTCTACCTCGCGGAGGCGCTGATCAACGCGGCGCAGCGCGAAGGCCTCTCCAAAGAACAGGCCTACGTGCTCGTCTACCAGACCTTCGTCGGCGCCTCGGAGCTACTCTCCCACGACCCCGCCGATCCGCGGGAGTTGCGCGCTCGTGTGACTTCGCCGGGAGGAACCACCGAGGCGGCGGTCGAGTACCTGCAAGAGCACGGCTGGGCCGAGATCTTCGAAGGTGCCGTGCGACGAGCTCGAGAGCGCTCCGAGGAGCTCGGCAAGTAGCTCGACGATCTCACGAGATCCAGTCCTTCACCCCCTCGGCAACCTCCTCGGCAGAGAGCTTCGAAGTGTCGAGCGAGAGGAATCGCTCGGGGCCCAGCGTCTTCCTCAGCACTTCGAGGGTCGTGTCTGGGTCGTAGTTCTTGGCTTCTTCCAACAGGATCGCCGCCTTCTCCGCGACAGTACCGGGAGGCAGCTCTGCCACCGCGGGTAGGGCACAGAGTCGGCTGAGATCCTCGGCACTCATCAACCGGTCGAGGCCGGGCAGATCCACCATCAAACCGTCGACACCAGGCATGCTCTCGGGCCTGGGCGCGGTGCGATCGAAGTCGCCTCCGCGCGCCAGGAGCCGCTGCAGCCGGACCACCCCGGGCGCATAGAGCGCGAGAAAGCGGGCGCGAGGAAAGTGCTCCACCGCCCAGCTTAGTTCGGAGATGCCACGCAGCCCGTCGAAGGCGATCAGCCCCTCACACCTCGATGGGTCGAAGCGAAGACGGCTCAGCGCGTGGGCGACCCCACCCGGAAAACGATCGCGGTAGCCCGCGGTCAAGCGAAAGCGCTCGAGTCGATCGCTGACCGGCTGCGACGCGAGCCCAAGCTCTCGCTGCATCAGTGGGATAATTACCCGGTCGGCAACACTGCGGCGATTAGGAAGGAGCCTCATCGGCACCTTCTCTGCGAGGTGGCCTAGACAGGTTGTCTTGCCGACGCCGGTAACCCCGACAACGATGAGAAGGCGGTCGCACTGCTCCAGCGGAGCCCACCCTGCACACGCCTCCCCTACGAGCCCAAAATCGGTCCAGGGATCGAAGCCAGGGCCCATCACTTGCCTACTCACCGCCGAGAAAGGCCAGGATCTTGGCTGCCGCACGCCGGTAGCCGTCGACGTTGAAGTGAAGTCCTTGATAGTCGGTCGCTCCCATTCGCGGGCCGGGAGCCGCGGAAGTGAGCGAAATCTGGACCAAGCCCTCTGCTCTCCACAGATTCGTGATCGTCGCTTCCTCGGTCTGGAGATTGTGCAAACGCCGAGGCGAGATTTCGCCACGATAGCGCTCCGGAGAGGGCACATAGATCAGAAGCAGCTCTCCGCCGCCGGCCCTGACCGTGGTCGCGACTCCCCGCCACAGCTTCGCGAGCTCGGCAAGCTCGGTCGCGGTCCAATCGCGATCGAGGAGCCCCGTGGAACGCAGCGCCTCACCGATCAGGAGCTGGCTTCGGCCAGCCAGAAGCCACAGCGCAGCTCGCCTTGCGGACGAGAGGTGGATCTCATGCGAAGCCGTCGCCAGCTGCGCCTCCGGGAGAGCTTGGTCAACCAGTCGACGCATCGCCTGCTCGAGCTGGGCAGAAAACGACGCCAATCCTTTGTTCGCACTCCCACCGGTATAGCCGAGAAGCTGGACAGAGCTCCTCTCCATCCGGTACTCGCGACGATCGTTGCCCTCGAAATAGAGCCAGAGTACCCGTTCTGTCGGCATTGCTCGGCCATATTCCTGAAAGGTCGCAAACTGCGTCAGCACCGACGATCCGTTGATGCCGAGGCTCAACACCTCACCGAGCGGGGCGAGAAGCGAGGTGAAGATCTGTTCCGCGGGCAGGCAGAAGCCCTGGACGTATGAGTCCCCGAGCAAGAGAGTCACCCTGCCGGCGGAGTCCCAAGTCTGATCGTCATTGCGAAAGCCGAAGCGATCGCTCTTGTAGCGGACCCAGCCGGACTCGGAGTAGCAATATACGGTCTCGACATCTGGAATTCCGCCCAGAGGGAGCACTGTCTCACCCCCGATCCGAGGGAGAAAGTGACCCGGGCTCCCTTCCGCCAGAGCGGCAAGTCCAGAGGGAAAGAGTGCGGGATAGGCCGATACACCTTGTTCTCGAAGCTCGGTAACGCGAGCTGCCTTGCCTCCTCCGACGACGATGGGGTGGCGCAGATGAAGATAGGTCTCGTAGGCGTAGAAAGGCACAGCCAAGGTCAGCCAGGCGAGCGTTACACCCCGACGCCACGGCCGAACCAGAGAGCCGAGAACGAACAGCAGGCCGATCATGACGACGGCGATCGCCGGAGCCCGAGTCAGGGGAAAGTCATGGCGAGATCCCATCACCAGCCCTATCGCGATAAAGGCCAAGATGAGCCCGCCAGGCCACAAGCCGACTCTCGTACCCGTCGTCGATGACCCTCCTGAGCCCTTCTGCTCTCGGTCTGGCGTGTTCTCCACCGCTATACTCACCTAAGGCTGCTTCTCGTCTCGGGTCCGTGTATATCAGTCTCTCTCCGCCCCGCGCCATGAGTCAGGCACATCAGAAAATCCTCGAGGAGAAGAGCTACTCATCAGAACCGGCGGTCGAGTACCAGAGCCGACTGGAGCACAGGGGGCTGGAGGCCGCGCGCTGGCTTCGTCTGGAGAAGACCATCTCAGTCTCGCGACTCTTGGTCATGATCGTCCTGGCCGTGGTGGCGTGGCTCTCGCTGCAGAGCGGTCTCTTCTCCCCCGCTTGGGCCCTCGTCCCCCTCGGGCTCTTCATCGCCCTCGTCTTCGCCCATCGTCGAGTGCTGAGCAGGGCGTCGCTGGCACAGCGCTCGGCTCAGTACTACGAGCATGGCCTCGCCAGGATCGAAGATCGCTGGGTGGGAAACGGACCCTCGGGGGAGCGCTTTGTGGACGGCGCCCATCCTTACGCCGTCGATCTCGACATCTTCGGCAACGCCTCCCTCTTCCAACTCCTCTGTACCGCTCGCACCCGCAGTGGCGAAGAAGTGCTGGCGCAGTGGCTCCTCGAAAGCGGCACTGAGCCAGAGATTCGCCAGCGCCAAGATGCTGTCATCGACCTGCGCCAGCGCGTCGACTTCAGGGAAGAGCTCTGGCGCCTCGGTGAAAGCGTTGCGGAGAGGCTGCACCCCGACGCCCTCATCCCCTGGGCCGAGGCGGGGCGCGGCGCGCCTTCCAAGGTGCTGCGCACTCTCCTCGCCGGCCTCGCCGGTCTGCAGATCTTCGCTATCGTCGCCTGGGCGAGCCTAGGCCAGGGGCCGACCCTTCTTCTCGCCCTGCTCTTGGTACACAGCGTCGTCGTCCTCGTTCTGCGCTCCAGCATTCGATCAGCCTTCGACGGTCTCGAGGGAGCCGGGCGCGAGCTAGATATGCTTGGCCAGCTCATAAGCCGGATCCAGCTGGAGTCCTTTGAAGCCCCGAGCCTGCAGGCGCTGAGGAAGGAGCTCGACGCGTCTGGGCCAACGCCCAGTCACGAGATCGCCCGTCTGCAAAGACTTGTCGACTTCTTCGACTCGCGCAAGAACCCTCTATTCGCTCCGATCTCGGTCGCACTGGTGTGGACTCCACAGCTCGCATTTGCGGTGGACTCCTGGAGAGCCACAGCGGGCAAGAGAATTCGACGATGGATCGAGATTGCCGGAGAGATCGAGGCGACGGCGGCACTCTCGGGCTATGCCTATGAGCATCCCGAGGACGCTTTTCCCGACATCGTCAGCTCCGACGATGAACCTACCTTGGAGGGGGAGACTCTGGGGCACCCTCTCTGCCCGCGCGACACCTTCCTACGCAACGACATCGAGCTCAACCGCGAGCGCCGAGCCCTGATCATCAGCGGCTCGAATATGTCGGGCAAGAGCACCTATCTACGCACCGTGGGTGTCAACACAGTGCTGGCACTAGCTGGAGCTCCAGTGCGAGCCAGTCGCCTGCGGCTCTCGTGCTTCCGCATCGGCGCCTCTCTCGAGATCCATGACTCGCTGCAAGACGGTCAGTCTCGCTTCTACGCCGAGATCCTTCGCCTCAGGCAGGTGCTGACTCTCGCCAAGGAGGGAGGGCCCGTGCTCTTCCTCCTCGACGAGATTCTGCACGGCACCAATTCTCACGACCGTCGCATCGGCGCCGATGCGGTGGTTCGATCGTTGCTACGCCATCGCACCCTCGGGCTGGTGACCACTCACGACCTCGCGCTCTCCCAGATCGCGGAGGACCCTGAAGTCGCGGCCCTCAACGTCCACTTCGAAGATTCGATCGATGATGGGAAAATGGTCTTCGATTACCAGCTACGGCCCGGTGTAGTCACCAAGAGCAACGCTCTCGCCCTGATGCGAGAGGTCGGGCTCGAGGTCTAGGCCAACGCCGCCTAGGTGTCAGTGCTCACAAGGTTGTTCAGTAAGAGGGGTGGTCCATCCCAGCCACTTCCGCCATGCTTTGGATACGAAAACAACGCATGGAGAGGAGTGAAGGGATGGACCTGCACAAGAATGCCCGAAGCTGCCCGAAGAGTCGAGCCCTGCTGGTGAAGAGAGTGTTGGAAGAAGGTTGGACGGTCAGGAAGGCACTGTCAACTTGGCCTTGGCCGAGGCGAGATCTGGCGTTATCAAGGGTTGGTCGGCTCGGATTCAGCAGGCGCTCGTCACCTGCCGCCAGACAAGGAAGGACCGCTCTCGCAGCATACGGTGGTTCGCGGAGCTAACGAGGTGCCGCCCGACGCGGAACAGGTTCTGGATGACTCCGTGAGCGGAGAGGAATCGCTGCGCTTGGCCGGGCGACTTGAAACCGCGCATCTGTCGCTCCCGCTGACGCGTCGGCTGGTGGGAGACCTCGGCTCTGTTGTTGGCATACCGCCTCGTATCGTGCCGGACGGAGGGTATGGTGGTCCGATGCGCTGCGCCATAGCTCCTCAGCTTGTCGGTCACCAGGCGCAGCGGCTCTGCTCCTTGGCCCTTCAACAGCTTGCGGAAGAAGCGTTCTGCTGCTCTTCGATCACGGCGTGGCTGCACGAGGATGTCGATCACGTCGCCGTCCTGGTCGACCGCACGCCACAAGTACTGCCTCTTGCCCTGGATCGTGACGAAGAGCTCGTCCAAAAACCACGTGTCACCCAATCGCCCGCCTCGCCGCTTCAGCGTGCGGGCGTACTCGGTGCCGAACTTCCGGCACCACTGACGGATGGCCTCGTAGGAAACCGTGATTCCGCGCTTCGCCAGGAGGTCCTCGACGTCGCGGAAACTCAGGCAGAACCGGTTGTACAGCCAGACGGCGTGGCTGATGATCTCGGGTGGAAACCGATGGCCGCGGTAGCTCGGTGTGCTGTTGTGCATCTGCCGACTCTGGCAGCCATGGGCTCAACTTGACAGTACCGGAAAGGCGCTTGGCGATGCGGTAATAGGCGCCAAGCGTAGTGCGGCGAGCGTCCTTGGCTTGATCGACGTCGAGGGACCAATCCGGATCCGGCACGACGTAAGGCGCCTTTTCGTCCGAGCAGACTCCCATGCTGTGCCAACCCTGCACAGCACCGCCACAGCTGGAGCCCGAGTAGCCTTCGCCCTCCCACTCGTCGAACTTTTTCGCCATCTCGTAGAGCATGCGAGAGCTGACCAGCCGCGTTTCATCGCGTGCCCGCAGTTGGTGGTTGATGACTGCAGCGAGCCCGAAGCCAGTGCAGGCTCCCTCTTGACCTTGGTCGAGGACGGTTCTCTGCGCCGGCGGGTCGATCGCCTTCTGGACCGGCTGGCGCATCGGAGAGGTGCTGAAGCTTGAGTGGTCCAACGTCGATCTAGAGAACGGCTTCGCAAAGCTCGTTCGCACCAAGACTGCCGCCGAGGAGGTTCGACAACTTCCCAACGAGGCGATTGAGGTGCTGCGACTGCTGCCGCGTACCGTCGGCTGCCCCTTCGTCTTTCCGGGCCGCGACTCGAGGTCGAGACTGAAGTCAGTGAGAAAGCCATGGGTGGACATCCGCAAGAAGGCTGGCCTGAGCAAGCTGGAGGGGCTGGGCCCGTTTCGCGGCGTTGGTGCATGAATCGACTTCGGCCCCGACGGTAGCATTGGCTCGGGATCCCGACCATTCATGGAGGGGGGGGCGATGCCATGGCCGCACGCAAGTCGAGCCGAGTCAACCGCGAGTACAAGACGAAGTACAGAGTCCGGAACTGGAGGGAGTACGAGCGTGGCCTCAGGAGCCGTGGCGATGTCACGATCTGGCTGAGCGAGGCGGCGATCGCCGCGTGGACGCCACCGAAGAACGGTCTCCGCGGAGGCCAACGACAGTACTCGAACCTCGCGATTCTGACTGCGTTGACGCTGCGAGTCGTCTTCCGGCTGCCGCTTCGCCAGACCGAGGGGTTCCTGGACTCGCTGCTGAGCTTGATGGGCCTGGGCCTCAAGGCCCCGGACCACACCACACTCTCGCGCCGGAACGAGGACGTCGAGGTGCCGCCCCTGATCCGAGCCCACGATGGCCCGATCCACCTGGTCGTCGATTCCACGGGGCTCAAGATCCTGGGTTCTGGCGAGTGGAATGTGCACAGGTACAAGGCATCGAGGAAACGCCGGGAGTGGCGCAAGCTGCACATCGGAGTGGATGATGAGGGCTTCATCGTGGCGGCCGAGCTCACGGCGAGTAGCGAAGGCGACGCCTCCACCCTCCCTGATCTCCTTGCCCAGGTTGAGGTTCCAATCCAGCGTTTCACGGCAGACGGGGCCTATGACCACAGGCCGATCTACGATCGGGTCGCGGCGGCCGGCACAGAGGACATCATGATCGTGATCCCACCTCGTCGCTCGGCGGTGTGCGCGGGGCCCACGGACGGCCCGTGGGCGCAGCGAGAAGCGGCTCTTCAGAGGATTCGTGAGGTCGGACGACGAGAGTGGCAGAAGGAGTCGGGTTACCGACAGCAGGCTCGCGTCGAGAACGGGTTCTTCCGATACAAGTCACTGCTCGGAGGCGACCTGAAGGCGAGGAACAGCAACGCGCAGACGAGAGAGGCCATCATCGGGTGTCACATCTTGAACCGGATGGCAGGGCTCGGCAGGCCAGAGTCCTACGCTGTGTCGTGACGGAAGGGCTGGGAAAAGCGGCCCAGGCTCGCTCTGGGTCGAATCGTGCAACAACGCCCATCATCTCGCCCGCGCCTACAAAGACGGACAGCTCGACCTGCCACGAGATCTGGCCGAGGACGGTGGCTTCGATCGCCTGCTGTCGAAGCTCTACGCCAAGGACTTCATCGTCTACGCCAAGCGTCCCTTCGCCGGTGCGCAGCAGGTCTTCTCCTACCTGGGCCGCTATACCCATCGAGTCGCACTGTCCAACCACAGAATCCTCAACGTCACGGAGCAGGCCATCACCCTCGCCACGCGCGATGGCAAGACCGTGACGCTCTCTCCCGAGGAGCTCATCCGCCGCTTTGTGCTGCACGTCCTGCCCCGACGATTCCAGAAGATTCGCCACTATGGACTCATGGCCTCGGCCAACGTCCACTCTCGCCTCGAGCGAGCCCGCGCTCTGCTCGAGTCCACCGCCACAGCGACCCAGGCCGAAACCTCCCACCCCATCCCCATCGAGTCGGAAACCACAAACGAGCTCCTCCAACGCCTCACCGGCATCGACCTCGCGATCTGTCCCGCCTGCCAAGGCTCCCGCCTCCAGCGCTTCCCTCTCGACACCGCTGCGCACGCCCGGCCTCCACCGGCGGCTGCCGCATGATCCCGCGCTTTTCTCTTCCCGCGCTTGTGGCCCCGCCGCGGACACGCCCGAGGTGCGCCCGCCGTGGCTCCAGACCCCAGATCGAGACGCCGACAGCCGTCCAAGCGGCCTCGCTGGCCCACGACCGCAACCGAGTGCATCTCTGCAACGACCTCACCACCCTCGACCTGCGGCGCCTCGTGCGCTCCACAGCCTGCCAACGAGGCTGATAACCCCATACACGACCGCTCTCTGGCGGCCTTCGCTCAAGCTAGGTCTAGCAGAATCCCGCTCGAGTAGATCCGCGCGACGACGGCCCTCTTGCCTCGCGGGACTCTGCGAGATCCTTCTCCCTATAGCTGCTCAGCTATTCGTGTCGCCTCCCGCCACCAAAGGCGACACGAACCAATCTGCTCACGAGCTCCCCTCGGAGCCCTCAGGGACGTAGTCCCGCCGCCTCCACCCAGTCGAGAACGATGCGGATGTCCCGCCGAGAGAGTCGCTCGGGCGCCTCGAAAGCAAGGAGGCGGCCGTCACGGTGGACGGCGTAGGCGGTGTGGTCGGCCACGCTCAGCTCCGCAAGGCGATCGTCGAAGAGGGCGTGGGGCGCCGGTACGGTGGGCGGATCCCCGGGGCCCAGCGTGACGCTCATGATCTTGCCCGATCCGCCGGGGAAGGCAACGCAGACCATCGCTACAACGAACGGCCACTTCGAATTCTTCATCGCTTGTCTCCAGTCACGATTTTTTGGTTCAAGGTGGCCGGGAGCCGCGCCATTGAAGCACGCTCTCTGGGCTAGCGCTGCGCCAGTTCCTCCTGGGTCAGTCCCTGCTCCGTCATGAACTTCTGCAGCCACTCTTGGTTGACGTCGCCGACGTCGAGGCTGCCGTTCAGGATGAACTGGGTGTACTCGGACTGGCGGCTGGGGTCCGGTCTCAGCCGTTCCTCTGCCGGGCCCGGCACGTCCCAGGCATCGTCCGGGGAGATAGCCATCCGCTCGGTGATCTCGTCGCGGGTGATGTTCCAGACCATCATGTCGTCAGCCATGGACAGCGGTCCGTCGTAGGTCTCTCGAATCCCCTCGTAGATCCCGTAGCGCGTGCTCTCCTCGTTGTAGAAGTGGTACGCCACAGCGTGGCGAGGCTCGACCATGCTCATGATCTTGCCGAAGGCCTGGGCCGACGTGTGGAAGGTGAGGTTGATGCGCGCCGCCAGCTGCGCCGGCTGGCCATACTGGGCCATCATCTGATCGGCCGTCATCCAGGCCTCGTGTATGGCCAGGTCGGCGCCCTTGGCGTATTCCGGGTACCACTGGTTCGCGGCCGTGTCGCCACCGATGACGATCTTGTAGCCGTTCCACTCCAGGGAGAAGCTGACCGGCCCGTCGCCGGTGTGGATCGTGGGCCACGACCGGATCGTGACGCCCCTCTCCTGGTAGACGATCTCGTTGAGGCCCTTGTAGTCGAATTCGTGCACCATGATCTCCCCGGGTAGCGGGTTGATGGTCGTGGCGCGGGTCATGTAGTCCCAGTTGTAGGCCTTCAAGAAGTGCTCCACGGCGTACTTCGTCCCCATGTCCTCGCGGGCACCGCTGGGCCCCCAGATCTCGAGCGGCACCTGTCGGCCGGCCGTCCAGCCGCCGGCCCACATGCCCGCGAGGTCACCCCAGTGGTCGGTGTGCAAGTGGGTGAGGAAGATCTTGGTCAGGAAGTCGGCCGGAATCATCAGCGACTGGATGTTCGCCATGGCGCCGGTGCCGAGGTCGAACAGGAACTTCTGGCCATCCCCGAGCTCGACGAGGAAACAAGTCGCGGCTTGCCCCCGGCGTGCACCTGGCATGCCCGTGCCCGCGGCGATCATCCGTATCTCGTCGGGTCCGAGCTCCTCGGTGCCCGGGTAGTAGGCGTAGCGGTCGGGGGCGGTGCCGGTCGGGTCGGTCACCCTGCCGCCTGCCGCCTCGGCCGCGTTTTCGCCAACGGCCCCGAAGCCCACCACGTAGCCGATAATAGCGGCGACGGCGGTCACCGCCAGCAACCCGAGGATTGTCTTCTTTCTGTCGATCATGTGCTCTTCCTTTCGGTTTTGTTAGCTCGTCCCTCACCAGCTCGCGATGCCGAGCTCAGGTGTAGATCCCGAGGCCCCCCAGATATGGAGAGGGGTGCGGCGTCGTCGTACATTCTCGCGGGAAGCGGTAGTCCCCCGGCTCTTCAGCCAGTCCCGCACCCGCAGCCAAGGATGCCAGTAGATAACGGAAACCGTTCACATGCGCATTAAGGCTTCCTCCTCGGAGATCCGCTCCTCAGCTCAATCGATTGAAGGGTTACTGATTCGTAAGCCCTGACAGCACCACAGGTTTTCGGGGCCGATGGTGTTTCGAGTGAGCCTCGGTCCAACAGACAAGTACAAAATGCATGCCAGGCAACGGCGTCCCGTCCTGCACCTCGTAACCCATGGAGCAGGAAGAAGATACGGCCCCCACAGAGTAGCTCTGGGGCGACCACTCGAAGTGAGCGCCTACGCTATGCCGGAGGCCCGGCATGTCATGGCGTGGGGCGGTACTGTCAAGTTGGTGCTGTCGGCGCGAGCGGGTGCCGCGTTCGATGGTCGATTCGTGTTTCAGCAGGGCGTTGGTGCATGAATCGGCGTCGACGCCCACGCTAGGATCGGCTCGGGATCCCGACCATTCATGGAGGGGGGGCGATGCCGCACGCAAGTCGAGCCGAGTCAACCGCGAGTACAAGACGAAGTACAGAGTCCGGAACTGGAGGGAGTACGAGCGTGGCCTCAGGAGCCGTGGCGATGTCACGATCTGGTTGAGCGAGGCGGCGATCGCCGCGTGGACGCCACCGAAGAACGGTCTCCGCGGAGGCCAACGACAGTACTCGAACCTCGCGATTCTGACTGCGTTGACGCTGCGAGTCGTCTTCCGGCTGCCGCTTCGCCAGACCGAGGGATTCCTGGACTCGCTGCTGAGCTTGATGGGCCTGGGCCTCAAGGCCCCGGACCACACCACACTCTCGCGCCGGAACGAGGACGTCGAGGTACCACCCCCAAACCGAGCCCACGACGGCCCGATCCACCTGGTCGTCGATTCCACGGGGCTCAAGATCCTGGGTTCTGGCGAGTGGAATGTGCACAGGTACAAGGCATCGAGGAAACGCCGGGAGTGGCGGAAGCTGCACATCGGAGTGTTTCATCGTGGCGGCCGAGCTCACGGCGAGTAGCGAGGGCGACGCCTCCACCCTCCCTGATCTCCTTGCCCAGGTTGAGGTTCCAATCCAGCGTTTCACGGCAGACGGGGCCTATGACCACAGGTCGGTCTACGATCGGGTCGGGTCGGCCGGTACAGAGGACGTCCTGATTGTGATCCCTCCTCGTCGCTCTGCGGTGTCTGCGGGACCCACGGACGGACCGTGGGCGCAGCGAGAAGCGGCTCTTCAGAGGATTCGTGAGGTCGGACGACGAGAGTGGCAGAAGGAGTCGGGTTACCGACAGCAGGCTCGCGTTGAGAACGGGTTCTTCCGATACAAGTCACTGCTCGGAGGCGACCTGAAGGCGAGCAACAGCAAGGCGCAGACGAGAGAGGCCATGATCGGGTGTCACATCTTGAACCGGATGGCAGGGCTCGGCAGGCCAGAGTCCTACGCTGTGTCGTGACGGAAGGGCCGGGAAAAGCGGCCCAGGCTCGCTCTGGGTCGAATCGTGCAACAACGCCCTTGCGCTCCCACAACCACCCTCCTTTACGATTCACCCCGTGCGGCCCATCGGTCGGTCGAAAGTCCGGAATGCCGAGGCGCCGATTGTGCGGCGTCTGCATGCGCCGGAGGCCCCGAAGCTGCGCTACTTTCTCATCGAGATTCATGCGCTCGAGAACGTGATCGACACGCTCCTGCAGCGGGAGCGTAGGGTCGAAGTGTGGGTTGGCCTCTAGATCGAGCGGGTCTGCCGCAGGACCGCGAATGACGATCACAAGGACGAGGCTGAGAAGCGCCGCGATGCTGAGCAGCGCGGCAACGTATCGGCCTCGTCCAGGCCGACCTCCCCTACTCACGTCCACCCTCTCCGGGAGAGCTAATCGGACGCTTTACGGCCGAGCACGACGAGACTGAAGTCATCTTCGAGCGCCTGGTCCCCGAGATGGTCATCGAAGTCGAGGAGGATTCTCTCGTGGATCGCATTGGGCGTGCCAGGGTCGACCACAAGGCGGCGCAGACGCTCGTAGCCGAAACTTTCCTCTTCACTGTTCAGCCCCTCCGGCAAACCATCACTGTAGAGCACCAGCGTGTCCCCGACACCGAGTCCGGTCTTCTCACTCCGCCATTCCAGGTCGCGGCGTAGACCGAGCGGCAATCCGCCCTTGCCCAACTCCTCGATCTCACCACCCGCTCGACGCAGGAGCGGGAAAGGATGACCGGCACTGGCATATTCGAGCTCTCCGCTGCCCAGATCCAACAGAGCATAGAAGATACTCATGAACGCTCGTTTGTCTCCGGTCTTGCACAGAGTGTGGTTGAGCAGAGTGAGGACTCGTGGCGGAGCCGGGTCCAGCTCGACAGCGAGCTTGAGCGTGGCATTCGCAATAGCCATCAACAGTCCGGCCGCCATACCGTGTCCACTGGCGTCCCCCACCAACAGGGCGAGACGGCCGTCCTCCAGAACAGAGAAGTCGTAGTAGTCGCCACCGACCTCGTTCGCGGTTCGGTACGAGTGCGAAATACGATAGCCGGGAAGATCGGGAACCGCCCGAGGCAGCAGATCCTCCTGCAGCTCTCGCGCAACTTGGAGCTCGTCGCGCACCCGAATGCGGTCAACCAGCTCCAAGGCAAGTAGAAAAATCAGCGAAGCCGAGCTGATCAGGAACCAGAAGGCCGAAAAGTCTACGATCACCAATCTCTCACCGCTAGGGATACTGAGCTCCGGGTCGAGAAGGCCGACAAGGAGAGCCAGGAGCGCACCGGCGAAAAGTAGCCTCCTCGCCGGTGTCAACTTGTAGGAGAACCCGAGAAAGACGATGCGCACCCGGTGCCAGAAGCGCTTGAAGGCACCCTCCGGCTCCGGAGCCTCTCTGTGATCGCGAACGAGAACGTCGTAGGCCTCCGCTGCGTCACGATCAAACAGGCGGCGCAGGTCACGAGCCCGCAGACCTGCGGTGTAGTTGCGAACGAAACGCTCGCAAGAACTGATGAAGCCCCTCGCCCCTCGCGCAGCCTTGCGAGCGCCGCTCGCCATCACTGCCTGGCCGATCGGATCTCGAGACGCAGTACTTCCGGTGACTTCATTAAAAGGCCCCAGAGACCATTACGAAAAAAGGGCCACTGGGTTGCTCGAGAGGTCGTTCGACACCGCCCTGGAAAAGCGCCTGGGCGCCTCCCAGCCTCAGCTAAAGAGATTCTGGAGCTGCATGGCCAGACCCATATCGCCACCGACCTTGAGCCTTCCACTCATGAACGCCGACATTCCATCGAGACGGCCCTCGGTCATGTCGACGAAGTCTGACGCCGAGATGGTGATGGTCATGGTCGGGGCGTCGTGACCACCGTCGCTTACCGCACACACGCCATCTTTGATCGTGGTGTAGTGACTGCCGCCATCCTCGCCAGTCAGATCGTACTGGATGACACAATCGAGATCGCCGGCAGCCGTAGCATTGAGGCGTTCGGGCATGGTATTGAAGATAGTCTTGATCGCTTCGCCTGTCTCACTCATCTCTGTTGTTCCCCCGCATTCTTCTTTGGAGCCCCGGTCCCTCCGGGGTCCGCGGGATTATACGAACTCTCGACCTGTCGCTCCCACAAGACTTGACTCATACGTTACGAATGAGAGCTGTAGAGAACCCTAGGCTCCAGAAATGATGGCTATCATTTCTGGAGCCTAGTTGTCTCTTGGCGCCGAGGACGGCGCACTTGGGCCTTGCTTCCTATTCGCTCCGGGAAACGGCTCAGGCCGAATACTCGGACACCTTACTAGCCCCGGAAAACAGGCCTCCGGCCCGTTCTCCGGCCCATCCCCCCCCCTCTCGCCTGTCCGAAGTCTCGGACCCACTCCTAGGGCTCGAGATTGAAGACCTGCAGCTCCGGGGCCCGGCCTGGGATCTCGAAGCCCAGAACGCGCGAGTAAAAGTAGAGCTCGCACTCGAGAGCCCGCTGGATATTCTCAGAGCGGCGGAAGCCATGTTGTTCCCCGGGGAAAGGAACATAGGCGACAGCGACCCCCTTGGTACGGAGGCTCTCGACCATTACTTCCGCCTGGTTCGGCGGCACCACCCGATCCTCCAGGCCCTGAAAAAAGATGATCGGGCAAGAGAGTTGATCCGCGGCATAGCGAGGAGATCGTTGCCGGTAGAGCGCCTGCATCTCCGGGTAGGGCCCGACCAGACGCTCGATATAGCGTGACTCGAATTTGTGGGTGTCTCGAGCCAGGGCCCCGAGATCGCCAATACCGTAGTAGCTCGCCCCGGCCTTGAATACATCGCGAAACGCGAGAGCCGCCAGAGTGGTGTAGCCGCCCGCGCTGCCGCCACGGATCATCACTCGATCGGGGTCGATCTCTCCTCGTTGTGCCAGAAACTCGACCGCCGCCACGCAGTCATCGACGTCGAATACACCCCAGTTTCCATCCAGGCTGGTCCGATAAGCGCGGCCGAAGCCGCTAGACCCCCGGTAGTTGACATCCACCACCGCGATCCCACGGCTGGTCCAAAACTGAATTTCCGGGCTGAGGGCGCTGGATGCCGCCGCGGTGGGGCCGCCGTGACTCAGCACCAGGAGCGGTGGTTTCTCACCCCGCGGGCCCTCCATCTCGGCATTGCAAGGTGGGTAGAAAAAGCCGAAAGAAGTGGCTCCCTCGGTGGACGGGAACTCGATCACCCGGGGCTCCGATACGAAAGCGGCCTCGATCTCGAGTAGCGAAGGACGATGCAGAGTCTCAGCCTCACCGCTGTCGAGATCGACTGCCGCAACAGATGGCCGCTCACGGCGCGAAGCCGCGAGGAAGAAGGCAGTGCTCCCCTCCGAACGGAGATAGTGAATCTCGGTCCACGGGCAAGGAAGAGCATGCACCTCCTGCTCTTCGAGGGCATAGAGGCGCCACTCCCCAAGATGATTGGCCGCGAAGACGACCCGCGAGCCACTAAAGGCGTAGACCGAAGTGCCAAAGACCCATTGCGGGCCGCCGACTTCGGCGTCGAGCTTGGTCATCGCTTCGACATCCCCGGGGTCGTCGCCCTGCCAGCGATGGAGGTTCCAGTAGCCCGAGCGGTCCGAGGAGAACCAAAGCTCGCCGGTCGGTGAGAAGGCGGGCTGCAAGATCGACTCCTCAACATCGCCGCCCACCTGAAGAGCGACGCCGAGGGTCCCGTCGGTACCGATCTCTGCCACCCACAGCTGCGTTCGGTCCCAGGGCATGTCGGGGTGCTGCCACGACAGCCACGCCAGCCTGCGGCCATCGGGGCTCAGAGTCGGGCTCGAGTAAAAGTCTGCCCCTCGAACCAACGTCGCTACCTCTCCGCTGCCGCTGTCGTCGACCGCCACCAGGGAGCTAATGGGCTCGCCATCACCACTGTGGTCCTCTTCGATGCAGACGACGCGGGAGCGGAGTCGGTCGACGCAAAGATCGGCGTATCGTCGCGAGCTCTTCTCCGTTAGGGCCAAGGCCTCGCCGCCAGGCTCAACCCGATAGATGCGCTGGTCCTCGTAGGAGCAGACAAAGAGGGCTCCATCGAGAACCGCATAGGCGCCACCGCCATATTCATGAACGGAGCTGCGTACGCTCATCGACGGCGGACCGCACTCTTCTACCGCTCCATCCGGGGCGCGTCTCATCAGGGCGCCGCGGCCACCCTCCTGGGGCCGACTCTCGAGCCAATAGATCGAGCCGCTATCCGCCCGAAGCTCCGAAAGCCGTATTTTCGCCGTGGCGATCGCTTCGGCAGTGACCGGCGAAGGCCACGAGCCATAGGCGGCCTGTTTCTTCCCGCTCACCGCGGCAAGGGTAGGCGCACTAGACCGACGGGTCAAGGGGACCAGGTGGCAGCTTCACTCGGCCCCGTCCGCCTCCGGGACATCTTTCGCACCATCCCGCTTTCGTAATTGAATACTGCCGTTGACGGTCTCCATCTTGAGCTGGCTGCCGCCGCCGTTCAGCGTGCCTCGGAGGCTCCTGCGCCGCCAACTATCGGAGCCGCCCTCGACCAGCACCGCAAAGTCTGTATTCACCGCGCCATGGACCGTGGAGGCGACAACATCCGCCTGGACGTCGGCGGGGAGATAGACGGTGATGCCGCCGTTGGTGGTACGAAAATCGCAGTCGCTGGCTTGATCGACCGCGACGAGCTCAACACGAATGTTGCCGTTGATGGTATGCGCTCGAGCGGGACCGGCTGCCTGGACGATGCGAATCTGTCCGTTGGTTGTCTCAGCTTCGATCCTTCCACTCACAGAGTCGATCTCTACGTTGCCGTTGACGGTCAGGCCCTTGAGGCCCACCTCTCGCGGCAGAGTCAGGCGATAAGAGACCCTGTACTGAACCTCGCGGCCAAAGAGCCAGCTCATGGAGCCGGAGCGCCGCTTGGGAAGAACGGTGCTGATGTGCAGGCCGTCGGTGGTGTGCTCCACTTCGATCGCGATTTCCTTCATGGCGCTTTCGGCGCGATCGCGCCCCATGGTCTTGACCATCTTGGTGGCCTCGACTCGCACTTCGTCACCGTCCCAGCTGGTGAACTCGAGACTTCCGTTGACGTTTTCTACGGAGACCAACTTTCCGGCCTCGATGGGAAAGCTCTCGCTCCACTCCTCGTGCAGCACCTCGGCACTGAGCGAGGCAGCTGCGAAGAGTCCAAACAGTAGGACCAGACTTAGAACTCGTAGGCGAACAGACTCAAGCATGATCAAGAGGCCTCCCACCCATTCCTACGCACTCCGGCGGCGCGAGTTTCACTCGTCCGTCACGCAACCTTCCGACGCCGATTTCACATTTTTGATGTACTTGTACAAAGTACCGCGAGTTGCCTTCAAGGCCGGCGCCCGCCACTCCCGTTGACGCCGCTCCCATTCGTCGCCGTCGAGGCTCGCATCGATGGAGCCCGATTCTGCGTCGATCGTCACGGTGTCGCCATCGCACAACAGTGCTATCGGCCCCCCCAGCTGTGCTTCGGGAGTGATGTGCCCGATCAAGAATCCATGGGAGCCACCCGAGAACCGCCCGTCGGTGAGAAGGGCTACATCCTTTTCGAGACCCGCTCCGACGATGGCTGACGTGGGAGTCAACATCTCCGGCATTCCCGGCCCCCCCTGCGGTCCTTCATAGCGGATGACGATGGCATCGCCCTTGGCGATACGGCCCTGCTCCAAAGCTCCGAGCATCTCTTCTTCCGAGTCGAAAACACGAGCAGGTCCGCTGAAGGAGAGACCCTCTTTGCCGGTGATCTTGGCCACCGCGCCGTCAGGAGCAAGACTGCCGCGAAGAATGCGGAGATGCCCAACCGGGCTCAGAGGATCACGGATCGGCCGAATAATCTCTTGGCCATCGCTCAAGCTCTCGACTTCTTGGAGATTCTCGGCCAAAGTCTTGCCGGTAACGGTAACGCAGTCTCCGCGCAGCAGACCCTCGTCGAGGAGAAGCTTGAGCACCGCCGGAGTGCCGCCGGCCTCATGGAGGTCCGCCATCACGAAGCGGCCGCTGGGCTTGAAGTCACCGAGTAGAGGCACTCGCCTACTCACGTTCTCGAAGTCGTCGATCGTGATGTCGACTCCTACTGAGCGCCCCATCGCGATCAGATGAAGCACGGCGTTGGTAGAGCCGCCCATCGCCACCACGGTCACGATCGCGTTCTCGAAGGCGTCGCGAGTCATGATGTCTCGTGGCTTGAGATCCAGCTCCAATAGCCGCCGGATCGCTTCCCCGGCCTGGAGGCACTCCTCCACCTTCGCCGCCGAGATTGCAGGGGCCGAAGAGCTGAACGGCAAGCTCATCCCTAGTGCCTCGATCGCGCTCGCCATCGTATTCGCTGTATACATACCGCCGCAGGCGCCGGCACCGGGACAGGCGTCATGGAGAATCGCCTCGCGATCGTCAGCACTCAGCTTTCCGGCGATGAGCTCTCCGTAGCTCTGAAACGCCGAGATCACGTCGATCGGCTGACCCTGCCACAAACCGGGCTGTATGGTGCCGCCATAGATCATGATCGAGGGCCGGTTGAGCCGCCCCATCGCCATCACGCAGCCAGGCATATTTTTGTCGCAGCCCGGAAGCGAAACATTGGCGTCGTACCACTGAGCCTCCATGACCGTCTCGATCGAATCGGCGATCAAATCACGGGACTGAAGGGAGTAGCTCATTCCCGAAGTGCCCATGGAGATCCCGTCGCTAACCCCGATGGTGTTGAAACGAAGGCCTACGAGCCCTGCGGCTTCGACCCCCTCCTTGACCTTGGCGGCAAGATCCAGAAGGTGCATGTTGCAGGTATTGCCCTCCCACCACATACTCGAGATGCCGACCTGCGGCTTGGTCATATCCTCTTGACGCAGGCCCGCCCCATAGAGCATGGCCTGGGAAGCACCCTGCGATTCGACTTCGGTGATGTGAGAGCTCCAGACGTTCAGTTTCTTCGCCATCTTGCCTTCTCCTCGCGGGGATTGTAGAACGGCAAGTGGTGAGAGCGCGAAGACCCTCGACAAGCTTCCTCGGTCGCCTCCGGCCGAGTGCTCTTGCTTTGATGGCAGCGCTTGTATTGTGGGGTGCCGGAGCCCTCGGCACGCCGTCGCCAGCCCTCCTCGCCGCTGCCCTCTTCTGCGTCCTGGTACTCGTACCTACCGCGGCCTTCCGGTCTATACGATCGGGCATTCAGCCAGGCTCCTTGGCGACCTGGAGGCGTTTTGCTCCGGCCCTGCTCCTCTACTCGACGAGCTCCCTGTTCACTCTGCACTTTCTTTCCGACCTCTTCGTGCCGACGGCGGACACGGTATTGCACTCGACGACGAGGACCCCGCCCAGCAGCACACAGAAGCTACGCATCCTCAGCCTCAACGTATGGCACGGCTATCCCGGCATGCATGACCACGAGAGGCGTTACCAGCACATTCGCACCACCCTCGACGAGCTCGACCTCGACCTCATATTTGTGCAGGAAGCCTGGAGCACGCCCGCCTTCGGCCGCTTCGTCGAGCGCCTGGGCCGGGACCTGGATCTGTGGGCGGCCTACGCCCGGGCGAATGGCTCACTGCGCTTCCTCGGCTTCGAAGAGGGCCTCGGCATTCTCAGCCGCCATCGTCTCGAGGAGGTCGAGAAGATGAACCTGGCGCCACGATGGCCACCTTGGGAAATGCGCGCCGCTCTCGAAGCGGTCACCGTCCTGCCGGAAGGCGATCGACTACGACTCGCAAACACTCACCTCTCCGGGCGCAGTCCTTCAGCCAGAGTCGGCCAGGCGTCGGCACTGGCAGCGGCTCTGATCGAGTCCAACACCAGCCTTGTGGCCGGCGATCTCAATGCTGGGGCCCGAGCTCCGACCCTTCGCACCCTAGAGGCGGTCCCGATGCAGCCTCTAATCTCCGAGCGCATCGATCACATCTTGGCTTCGCCGGCTCTTCTCGAAGGTTGGGAAATCCGCTCCACTCGAGCGCTTCACCTGGGTCAAGGCGCGCTGGAAGAAAAGATCTCTGATCACCCGGCTTTGCTGGTCGAGATCAAACGCAGATCGGCGGCGGAGGAGGTACTCGAGGTCGGCTCGGGCGGTATCTGATAGCCTGCTGTACAACGGTGGACTCAGACAGGCTGTGTAGGGCGTTAGGCGATGTTCGTGTAACCCCCTCAGCAAGGAGAAAGCGCATGAGCAAGAAAGTATTCAGCGTCGCACTCGTTCTCACCCTCATCTCCGGTCTCTCCGGGATCGTCTTCGCTCTTGATCAGTGGAGCGGTGAGGGAGAAGTCGTCGAGATGGGCTGTTATGAGAAGAGGGAAGCGACCGGAGCGGGCCACGCAGCCTGCGCCAAGAAGTGCCTCAGCGGCGGTGCCGAGATGGGCCTCCTCCTTGAGGATGGCAGCATCGTCAAGCTGGTAGCTGGAGAGAACGAAGCGGCCTACAAGAGCCTCATCGATCTCGCCGGAATGCAGGCGAAGGTGAGCGGTAGTGAGGCCGACGGCACCGTCACCGTGATGAAGTCCGGAGCCGCGAGCTAGGCAAGCTGCCCGATTGTTCGGATCAAAGCCCGGCCGCTTTCGAGTGGCCGGGCACCTTGTCTCACGGTAGCGTCTTCAGGGCTCTGAAATCGAGTCCGCTTCATACACTCGCCCGGTGAACCGCGGTTGGCCCCTCCTCCTGCTGCTGATCGCCGCAGCAGCTTGTCAGGACGCGCCTCAACCGCGCCCCAACGTAATCCTGGTCTCGCTGGACGCACTTCGAGCAGATCATCTCGGAGCCTGGGGGCACACTCCTGCCACGTCCCCCTTTCTCGACGGGCTCGCCGCGCGGGGTGTGCGCTACTCGAACGCCTTCGTAAACACCCACGGCACCACACCTTCCCATACCACCCTGCTCTCGGGTCTTTACCAGGAGACCCATCGCGTCAGTCATTGGCCAACCGAGGAGGCCGCGCCGCCCGCCGCCCTTGGCGCCGACATCCTGCTCCTGCCCGAGCTCTTACAAAAGGCCGGCTACACAACCCTGGCGGTGACGGGTGGAGGGAACGTCGCCGGAAGGTTGGGCTTCTCGAGAGGTTTCGACGTCTACCTCGACCGAGCTCGAAGCGTCCGACAAGTCGCCGCGCAGACTCTACGTCTGCTCGACGAGCGCGCCGAAGAGGAGGAACGACCGATCTTCCTTTTTCTCCACACCTACGAGATCCACTCCCCCTACAAAGCACCCAAGCGCTATATCGACATGCTGGTCGATGCGAAGAGCGATCTTTCGACCACCAGCAGCAGTCTGCTTCGCCACTCCCACTCGGCCCGGAGCAGCCTTTCTCCCGAGGATCTGCGCTTCCTGCGCCAGATGTACGACGCCGAGATTCGCTTCACCGACGAAACTCTCCGCGAGCTGTGGGCTGGCCTTGACGAAAGGGGCTTTCTGGACCGAGCGTTGGTCGTGATCACCTCCGATCACGGCGAAGAGTTCGGCGACCACGGCGGCCTCCTCCACCGCGACCTTCTCTATGACGAGCTACTCCACGTCCCTCTTCTCGCCTACGGCCCCCAGATCCCTGAAAGAGCCGTAGAGTCCGCCCTCGTCAGCACAGTAGACATCGCCCCGTCGATCCTCGACTGGCTCGGCCTCGAAGTACCCGCCTCGATGGAAGGCCGTAGCCTGCGTCATGCAGCCGCCGACAGCGAGCGCGACACGGTCTTCTCTCAATACTCCTCTTTGCGCTACTCCATCCGCACCCCACGCTGGAAACTGATCGAGACCTTGCGCCCGCCCGCGATCGAGCTCTACGACCTCCAAGCCGACCCTGACGAAACCCTCAACCTGGCGACATCCAACGCAGAGACCACCCACCGCCTCCAGGCCCGCCTACATCGCTGGAAGGCCGAGCGAGAGCCACTCAGAGTAGAGACCTCGCCTCCGCCCGCGCTCGACGAAGAGGAGGAGAAACGCCTACGAGCTCTCGGCTACCTAGGCGGCGAAAATTAGCCGCGAGATCACGGACAGTGTGCAGGCTCAACCGCGCCGGCGACCCTGGGGAGCGCTCTGTTCCGCTGACAGCCGGAGGCTGGGCGTCGAGCGTGCGTCATATCGCCGGAGCGCAGGAACGACGAGCCGAAGGCGTACTCCGCGTACGCCTAGCCGGCCGCGTCGTAGGCGAGGAGTGACGAGCATTCGGTGAAATGGCGTGCGATCGGCGTCCAGCCTAATGGGAGCGGGTGTGGTGCTCGCGCAGCAAATCGCGACCGAAGTCGCCGTTGTAATCGCGCCACACCGTATGGCTGTGGTTGGCTCCGTTCTGTACGTTGTCGTACTCGATCAAGAAGGTCGGCGCCTGGACCCGGTAGTAGTGAGGGGTACCCGGCCCCTTTTCGACGCCGCCGATCCAGGCGAAGTGCAGGCTGTCGAAATCGGCGCCCTCGAGCTGAGCACGACGCTTTTCCGCCAGATCTTCGGGCATGTTCTGGATGTATTCCTCGATCAGGGCGCGTAGAGCCTTCTTCTGATCCGCACTCATCCCTTTTGCGGCCAAGCCACGGGCCGGCGCCTCGAACTCGACCTCTCGCTTGGCGGAAGTGAAGATGTCAGCGGGAGGCTTCTCCTGCAAAATCGCCCTTGCCTTCTGATCACCCTCGAGAAGGAGAAGGAGGTCACGAGCCTGATCCTCTTCGTGGGCGAGGGCCCGGAGGCCCTTTCTTGGCCCTGCGAGCACTTGATGGGGGTTGGCGCCCAGAAAGGTCGGCGTCGAGGAGACCTGGCCATCGACGAAGGTGAAGTTGAGAGACACATGGTGCCCCTCCAGGCTCCAGCCCCAGGTCCCCTCATCGGAAGGCTCACCAAAGACAGTCATGTAGTAGAGCAACGGATTGCGCAGGTGGAGAAAGCGTCCCGGCGGGTCGGTCTTGCTCTCCAGATCACGCAGCACTTCTTCCAGACTCATGATGGTCAGCACCTTGCCGTAGCCGGTGCGGCTCAGAGAAGTGCTCAGCAGAAGGTGCACGAGGTGCATCTGGTCGGAGCGCATCGCCTTCAAGGGAAGCCCCTTGCGATCCTGCTTGGGAATGAAGTGCCAGTCATCACGCTCTTGCGCATCAAAAGCGAAGACCGCCTGCTCTCGTTGCTCGCCATCCAGATTGATGAGGAAGTTCTTCGCCGCATCCGCCATTAGAGCCGCGCTCGCGTCTTCAGCCCTGATCGAGCTTCCCGAGCCCAGAGACAGACCGGCAACCGCAAGAGCCACCCACGAAGATCCTCTACTCATGATCGAACTCTCCCAAGAGACGGTGATTGGTTGATGACAAAGAGGATACTACCCCGCCCTTCCTTTCAACCAGGTTCAGCGTTGAGCGGACCTGCCTGATATCTTGAGGCCGCCTCGACTCTTCTACTCGTTCTGAGCCATTATGCGCGTCGCACTGGTCCACGACTGGCTTACTGGCATGCGAGGCGGCGAGAAAGTACTCGAGGAGCTCTGCCGACTCTTCCCCGGTGCTCCGATCCACACCCTCTTCCATTTCCCTGGCACGGTCTCCGAGCTCATCGAGAGTCACCCGATCCGCACAAGCTTCCTGCAGGGCGCACCGAGGCTAAAAGAGGCATACCGATCCTACCTGCCCCTCTTCCCGGCCGCGATCCAGGACTTCGACCTTGGGGACTTCGACCTGGTCATAAGCTCGAGTCACTGTGTCGCCAAGGCCTGCAATGCGAGACTCGGCGCGCAGCACGTCTGCTATTGCCACACACCGATGCGCTACGCATGGGACCAGCGAAGCGCCTATTTCCCCGATCACAGCGGCATCATCGCCCGCGCACGTCACCGCGTACTCGACTGGCTCCAGATCTGGGACGCTCGAACCAGCCCACGCGTCGACCTCTTCATCGCCAACTCTCGCTTCGTCCGTGATCGCATTCGCCGCTACTACGATCGCGACGCCGAGGTCGTTGCGCCGCCTGTCGACGTCGACTTCTTCACCCCTGGAGTGACACCGTCAGGCGCCCCTTTCGCCCTTACCTTCGCCGCTCTCGCCCCTTACAAGAAGCTCGATCAGGCCATCGAGGCCTGCCGGCGCCTCGACCTCGAGCTGCGTGTGGTCGGCGGCGCGACGCAGGACGACCCCGGTGGGTCCGAACCGTCTTCGGGAGTTCGCCGGCTGGGCCGCGTTTCGGACAGCGAGCTGAGAGATTTGTACCGTCAGGCAACCTGCTTCGTACAACCAGGTGTCGAGGACTTTGGTATCACGACCGTCGAAGCGCTTGCCTGCGGCTGCCCTGTTGTCGCCGTTGCCGAGGGCGGCGTCCTCGACATCGTAGAACCAGGAGAGCACGGAATCCTCTACAGCGTCGATAGAGGGGTCGACGGTCTGGTCGCCGCCGTTGACAAAATTCCGAGAATGAATTTCAATAAATTGAACCTAAGCGAGCGAGCTCAGCAATTTTCACCCGCCAGGTTCCGCCAGCGGGTGCAAGCACTACTCCATCGCCTCGACGACTCGAGGGAGCCGGGGTCTTGATCAACGCGAGAAATCAGGCAACCGGGCTGCTTTACCTTGCAAGCGACGTCGTCGCTATTGGGGCGGCTTTCTTTGCCGCCTGGTACCTACGCTTTCACACCGATCTCATCCCTTTCGTCGGCAACGACCCGACTCCCGACTTCGACTACTACCTTCGCCTCCTGCCCTTCACCTTGGTCGCCTGGCCGGCGGCCTTCTACTTCAGGGGGCTCTACCAGCCTCGCCGGGCTAGGAGCCGGGTCGAAGACGCCATTTCTATTCTAGTGGCGACCGCCCTCGCCACCTTCCTACTGATCGCATTCACCTCTTTGTACCGCCCCGCCCTGCGTCACGACCCCTCGGTTGAGTTCACCATCAGCCGGGGCTTCCTTGCCGCGCTCTCGTTCCTCAGTTACCTCGGAACGGCAGCCGGACGGCTGATGCTTCGCGAAACGCTGCGAGCGATGCGACGACGCGGCCATAACGTGCTGCGAATTCTGGTCGTCGGTAGCGGTCGACTGGGGCGAGAGGTGACCGAAAAGATCCTCGCCCACCGCGAGCTCGGCTTCCAAGTCATCGGCTTTCTCGATGACAAAGGAAAGGGCGGCGAGGTTCTGGGGCGTCCAATCCTGGGCACCCTTGCCGACCTCAGCCACGTTCTCCAGGAGCACTCCGTGGACCAGGTCATGGTAGCCCTCCCCCTAGAGGCGCATCGCAAGACCATGAGGATCCTCGAACAGATCGGCAAGGAGTGCGTGGACGTTCGCCTGGTCCCCGACGTTCTGCAGTACACGGCGCTCAAGGCAACGCTAGAAGACCTCGACGGCACCCCGCTCATCAACTTGTCGCGCACCCCTTTGGAGGGTTGGTCGACTCTGGCAAAGAGATCGATGGACATCGTCCTCTCCACCTTGCTCCTCATAGCTCTCGTTCCGGCCTTCCTTTTCATCACTTTCTGTATCTGGCTCGAGGACAGGGGCCGCCCCTTTTATCATCAGGAGCGAATGGGCCTCGACGGTCGCTCGTTCAAGATGGTGAAGTTCCGCTCTATGAGGCACGACGCCGAGTCCACCAGCGGGCCGATCTGGGCGATCCGCAACGATCCTCGCAGGACTCGAGTTGGCAGTTTCCTCCGCCGGACCTCAGTCGACGAGCTCCCACAGCTGTGGAACGTATTGAAAGGCGAGATGTCCCTGGTCGGGCCCCGCCCCGAACGCCCAGCCTTCGTGCACCAGTTCAAGCACAAAGTGCCCCAGTACATGCTGAGACATCGGGTCAAAGCAGGGATCACCGGCTGGGCCCAGGTCCACGGCTGGCGCGGCAACACCTCCATCCGCAAGCGTATCAAGTACGACATCTACTACATCGAAAACTGGTCGATGCGCCTTGATCTGAAGATCCTGTGGATGACGCTGAGGCACGGGGTGCGGCATAACGCGTATTAGATTTGAGAATGGTAGGACTACCATTCCCAAATCTAATTTGCCCTCTTGCGCCGAGGACGGCGCGCGTCGCCCATCGGAGGACCGACGGGCTCCCTGCTTCGGAGAAGTAAGCACTAAGCAGTCGAGAGTGGGTCTGGTCTGTTTACTGTTCACTGGTTACTGTTTACTCTCTACTTATTCGCAATGGCCCACCTCGACCCCTCTACCTTGCTCGACCGGGCTCGCGACCTCGCCGACGGAGTCCTGAGCCAGCGCGCTCCGATCTACGACGCTGAGGCGCGCTTTCCGACCGAGAACTTCGCAGATCTGCACGCGGCCGGGCTGTTGGCTCTGCCGGTGCCGAGCGAGCACGGTGGCGCCGACGCCGACTGGTGGACTTCACTCAGCGTGCTGCGCGAGATCGCCAGAGGATGCGGTTCGACCGCCAATGCCTTCAATATGCACACGGTCGTGCTCCGCTTTCTTCGAATGCTCTCGAGTCCCGAGCTTCAGGCCGAGATCTTCGACGCCGTGGTCAACGAGGGCGCTCTCGTCGCCACTCTCACCAACGAGCCGCAGATGAGTCTGCGCAGCAAGTTCGATATCGCCACCCAGGTCGAAGAAGCCGGTGACCGACTTGTCATCACCGGTAAGAAACACTTCTGCTCTTTATCAACGGCCGCGCGCTGGTACCACGTGATGGCGTCCGACCCCACCCGAACCGGCGTCGAGCGCCTTCGGACCGTTCTCGTCCCCAGCGACCTGCCAGGGATCACGGTCCATGACGACTGGAACGTCATGGCGATGCGCGCCACCGCATCGAACTCGATCACCTTCGACGGCGTTCAGGTGCCGGGGCACTACGAGACAGCGCCTCCAGGCGGGCTCCAGACCGTGCGACTGCAGCAGTACTTCACCCCAGGCTACGCCGCGATCTATCTGGGTGTCGCCGACGCTGCCTACCGCTACACCGTTGACTACGTGAAAACGACCCGCTTCACCGGCGACGAGAGGCCGATCTCCCACCGACCGGCGGCGCAGCGTGCCGTGGCCGAGATGGCAACATCCATCGCGGCTTCCGAAGCCCTCCTCGAAAGAGCGGCAAAGACGGCTGAGCGAGAGAACGCGATCGACTGCGCCCAGGCCTTTCAGCAGGCGAAGTACGTGTCCTGCAATACCGCCAGAGAGGTAGCGACTCTCGCCCTCGAAGTGTGTGGCGCCCGTGCACTCTCGAAGCGCTACCCACTCGAGCGTTACATCCGCGACGCCCAGGCCGGGCACCTGATGCAGCCGACTGCCGATGTGTGCCGGTCCCAGATAGGGCGGAGGGAGCTCGGACTCGACCCTTATGGAGAGAAGTGAGAGTGAGAGAAGAAGTAAGAAGTAAGCAGTAAGCAGTAAGCAGTAAAGCAGTAAAGAAGTAGAGAAGTAGAGAAGTAGAGAAGGTAGAACGTAAGTGAGCGAGGGGATTCAGCCGAAGGGTCCGGGCGGTGAGACGGTGACTTTGAATCGTCGGGAGGGTAGAAGTGACCTCGTCTAGCCACCTCTCTTCCGGGTCTGTTTACTGCTTACTGCTTACTGCTTACTTCTCTCTCTTCGCCGTCGCCACTCCCGCCCAGAGCGAGGAACCGATTCCCGACGGCGAATGGCACCACTACGGACGCGACAAGGCGTCGAGCCGCTACTCCCCACTCGATCAGATCCAGCGCGAGAACGTCGGCGACCTGGTCGAAGTCTGGCGGTGGAGCTCGCCGGATACCCGAGTCCAGGCGCAGAACGGGAGCGTCAGACCTGGCGCCTTCAAAGCAACTCCGGTGATGGCCGGAGGGCTCCTCTACCTCCCCACCAGCCTGGGCGTCATTGTCGCGATCGACCCCGCCACAGGCAAGACCGTCTGGGAACACGACCCCGAGAGCTACAAATCAGGCCGACCCGCCAATGCGGGCTGGCAGCATCGGGGGGCCGAGTACTGGAGCAACGGCGAGAAGCGGCGCATCATCATGGCGACCCACCACCGCCGTCTGATCTCCATCGACGCGGCGAACGGCAAGCCGGATCTCGACTTCGGCGTCGATGGTGACGGTTGGACCGATCTTGCAACCAGACTCGGTCGCGAGATCGACCCTCGCAAAATCACCCACAGCTCGCCGCCCATTGTCTGCAACGACACGATCGTGGTCGGCTCGATCGTCTCCGACGGTCCCACCAGCCCTGAGATGCCGCCAGGGCACGTGCGCGGATACGACGTCAACACCGGCGCCTTCAAGTGGATCTTTCACACCATCCCCCAGGAAGGTGAGAACGGTACCGAGACCTGGCACGACGACTCTTGGAAGTACAGCGGCAACACCAATGTGTGGGCGACGCTTAGCTGTGACGAGGAGCTCGGATACGTCTACCTGCCCACCTCCACTCCCACCAGCGATTGGTACGGGGGGCATCGTCGCGGCGCCAATCTGTACGCAGAATCTCTGGTCGCCCTCGACGCCGCCACCGGCGAGCGCAAATGGCACTTCCAGGCGGTACACCACGGGCTGTGGGACTACGACTTTCCATGTGCGGCCAATCTCGTCGACATCACGGTCGACGGACGTCGCATCAAGGCCATAGCCCAGGTATCGAAGCAGGGATTCACCTATGTCTTCGACCGCCGAACAGGAGAGCCCGTTTGGCCCATCGAGGAGCGGGCCGTGCCACAGACCACGGTACCGGGTGAGTGGACCTCTCCAACCCAGCCACACCCCACCAAGCCGCCTCCCTTCGAGCGTCAGGGAGTGAGTATCGACGACCTCATCGACTTCACTCCAGAGCTACGGCAGAAAGCGCTCGACTTCGTCGAAGAGTACTTACTGGGCCCCCTCTATACGCCTCCCATCGTCGCCGGCGACAACGGAAAGAAGGCCATCCTCCTTCTGCCCAGCCCCGCCGGTGGCGCCAACTGGCGAGGAGCGGCTTTCGACCCCGTGACCGGCATGCTCTATGTGCCGTCGATGACCCTCCTCATGGAGCTGGCCCTGATCAAGCCTGATCCCGCTCGCAGCCGCCTCGACTACGCCGTCATTGGCGACGTCGTGGGCCTCGACCACCTGCCTCTGATCAAGCCTCCCTGGGGGCGGATCACCGCCATCGACCTCAACCAGGGCGAGATCGCCTGGGTCGTCCCCCACGGTGTCGGACCCAGAGACCACCCTCTGCTGGCAGGGCTAGAGCTGCCCCCACGCCTGGGCGCCGCACCCAACTTCTATCAGTCCAACGGCGGGGCAATGCTCACCAAGGAGCTGCTCTTCGTCATTCAGGCTGACGAGGAGCCCGGAAGCCGCACCCGCATGGGACCGGCGGGCAACCTCTCCGCCTTCGACAAAGAGACAGGAGAGCTCGTGTGGGAGCACCACTTCGCGCCGACTCCCCATTCCAACCCGATGACCTATCTATGGCAGGATCGCCAGTATGTTGTCGTCTCCGCCGGCGGCGCCGGGCTGCCGGCGGAGCTCGTGGCGTTCGCGGTAGGAAGTAAGTAGTAAGAGGTAGGAGCTAAGAGGTGGGAAAATGAGTGCTGGGACGTAGTGATGAGAGCGAAGCGGAGAGAAGCTAGGGAGGCGGAGCGGCAGACCCGGAAGGATCCGTGGAGGTTGGACCGGACCGTCTACCTTCGGGGGTCGCAGTCCGAAGTTAGACGAGGTAGGCGCTCCTCCTTCAGTCCTCGCAGGAACTTCCGGTCTGCTTACTGCTTAGTGCTTACTGTTTACTTCCTCCCCGGCTGCGGCAGAGACGCTCCGCTGCCCGAGCCGACCGGTAGCTCTGCGCCGTCGTCCAAGCGTGAGCCGGCACCACAGCGGCTCGCGAATCCGAGCCTCAGTCTGCTGGAAGCGGCGTTCGCCGGAGATGCGGACCAGGCCAGGCTGGCGCTCGACCAGGGCGCGGACCCGAATAAGCAGAGCGACGATGACCGCACCAGTCTGATGCTTGCGGCTTTCGACGGCCACACCGAGACCCTTCGCGTCCTCCTCGACCGAGGAGCGCAGGTCGACGACCGCGATCCCGCCGGCCGCACTGCCCTGATGTATGCCGCTAGTGGCCCCAACGCCGAGAGCGTACGCCTGCTCCTCGACTGGAAGGCCGATCCCCTGGTGACCGACCTCGAAGAACAGTTCACAGCCTTGATGTTCGCGGCCGCCGAGGGGCACCCGGATGTCGTTCAAATCCTTCTCGACTACGACTCCGACCCCAAGATGGTAGACATCGACGGCGAAACGGCGCTCGATTTCGCCACCCAGAGTGGGCATCTTGGGGTGGTGAAGTTGCTGAGTGGGGAACAGAGATCAGTAAACAGTAATCAGTGATCAGTCAAGGCAGGGAGAGAAGGAAGGAGGTCGCAATCACCGCCCGTCTCTTTCCTGCCTTTACTGCTTACTGCTTACTGCTTACTTCCTTCTCTTCGGAAACTGCTTGAACATCTTCTTGACCGCCCGGCTCGCAATCTTCTGCTGCTTGTTGACGATCTGAGTTCCGATGCTCCCTTCGGCCTTGCCCCGCCAAACCACTTCTCGAGTCGCGCCGGCGAGGACGTCGACACTGAATATGCCACTATCGACAAACCGATCTTTCTCGACATTGATCTCGATATAGCAATCGGCGTCGCCGGCTACTCGTTCGTAGCCCCTACCCCTCATCTGCCTCTCGACTTCGGCGCGAACAGCTCCTTCAACCTGCACATTGGCCGCGGGGTTCCCTTCCCTCGACCAACTCCAGCTTCGGTAGCCGGCAATATCGGCACCGCCGAAGAACTCGACATCGATGAACAGAGCCGCGGCGGGGGCGGCCAGCAGCGCTAGCGCAAGAAGTGCGGTTAGGTGACGCCTCTTCAGATTCATTGGGGCCTTCCGACTGCCTATCAGCATAGCTCCCAACGAGAGCCGAAGACAAATGATCAGGCTTCGGTATAGTGACTCTCGAGATGAGACTCGAAGAACGACAGGAGGGCGGTTTTCGAACCCCCATTGCCGTCGCGCTTGGATTGACCGCGTTGGCGCTGTCAGCGGCTGCCCAGGACTTCGAGACCCCGCCGGTCTTGCGCGCGCAAGACCTGGTGGATGAGGAGCTGCTGAGCGGCCCCCATCATGTTGTCGACGAGGAGGTCGCCAACGACGGGCGGATGAACCACTTCTTCCTCCGCTCCGACTTCGGCGACTTCGTGGCGGAAAGCGAGCCCATGCTGGGGGTCCGGGTGCAGGAGATGTACGCGATCGCCGAGCTCCAGGAGATCTCCCGCACCAAGGCCTTCGCCGACGCCATGAGAAGTGCGGCCATACAGCCGGTGAAGGCGGTCGGTCAGGTGGCGACCCACCCGGTAAATACGGTCAAAGGCCTGCCGTCCGGCATCAATCGGAAGTTCCGGGGGCTCGCCTACAAGGGCCGCAAGGCCACCCACAAGGTCCAAGAGGAGATCAAGCAGGAGGCCGACGAGGATCAGGAAGAGGACGAGACCGGCGAGGAAGGAGGGGCCTCCAAGGCGGCGGAGACGAGCGATCAGGTGACCGACGTCGCCAAGAGTGTGATGGGCTTCGACTCGGCCCGCCGCGATCTGGCGCGCCGACTCCAGGTCGACCCTTACAGCACCAACCAGGTCCTCCAGCAGGAGCTCACACGCCTGGCCCAGGCCGCTTTCGCCGGCGGGCTGTCATTCCGCGCCGTAACGCCGCCCACGACCGTGCTGAATGTCACCGGCGACATCAATGATCTGGTCTGGACGCTGTCGCCCACGGAGCTCGAGCGCAGGAACAACCTCGCCCTGACGGAGATGGGGGTCGAGAAGGCCCTTCGCCTCGAGTTCTTCGCCAACAAGGCCTACACCCCCACCTTGGAGACCGTGATCGTGCAGGCGCTTGGCGGGCTCGCAGAAGCACGGAACCGCTCCCTCTTCGTCGAAATCGCCAACCGAGCCGAGACCGTGAGGGACGCTCGCTTCTTCGTCGGCGGGGTGCGCATCCTGGAGGCCTACGACGACCGGGTGGCTCCGATCACTGAGATCGTGCTGGCCGGCAATGAGGAGTTCGGATCGTTGATCGTCGGCCTCACCTCGACGGGCCAAGCCATCGTTCCCGGTGCCGTGGACTACCTCATCTGGCAGGAGGGGATGGGCGTCGGCACCCTCGATGCCTACGAAAAGAAGACGGTTTGGCTACGGGGCCGGATCTCGCCTCGAGCTCGCACAGAGCTCGAGGCCAGAGGCTGGGAGATCGAGACCCGGGTCCTCGAAGGGTGAGGACATCCTGCGCATTGAGCCGACCCCCCTGCGCCTGGCTGCACTCGTCTTCGGGCTGAGCCTTCCCGGCGCGACGCTCGCCGCCCAGGAGTCGCCGCCCGGGGCTACAACGGCCGTCGGTGACGAGATCGACGCCAGCACTCGGCGCGAAGTGGTGAAACGCTCCACGAACCTGGGCGACGACGAACCGGGGGATCTGAGCATGGACAGCCTCAAGCTGTCCCTGGCTTTCGGTTGGAACAAGCTGATCGAGCGCATGGGACGAATCGGGGGAGAGGGCTGATCATGGCCTTGGGTTTACTATTCGGCCAACCGATGAGATCCTCAAGGAGAACCTCGAGTAGCTGTCGGGCGAGATGTGGCGAAAGCCGACACGAATAGACTGACTTTTCGGATAGATGCCACTTCCGAGGGCGAAACCGTCAACAACACACTGGGAAAACGATGAAGAACTGCCACCCTCTGCCGATTCGCGCAGCCCTGTTCGTGCTCAAAGCCTCCCTCGCCCTCTCCCTCTCGGGAGCTGGTGCCGTCCACGCCCAGGACGATGGCTGGAATTGGGATCTGGCCTTATACCTCTGGCCCAGTAACATCACCATCGACGCCGGCGACGACCGCACCTCGGTCGACTTCAAGGATCTCGTCGACAAGCTCGAGAGCGCCTTCGCGGCGCATTTCGAGGGTCGCCGTGGTAAAGGCGGTTTCCTCGTCGACGTGATGCTGGTTTCCGTTGCCGACGACGCGTTGACCGAGGGTCATCCGGACCTGCCGGACGGCTCCCTGGTCGAGCTCGATGTCGACCAAGGTCTGTACGAGGTCGGCGGCTTCTACCGCCCCGGCGGGCAGGAGGACGGCTTCGACGTCCTCGCCGGAGTGCGGCTGCTGCAGCTAGATGACGCCCTCACAGTGACACTGCCGATAGGGGCCTCTGACACCGAGAAGTCAGACTCCAGTTTCACGGACGGCTTCATCGGCGTCCGCTACAGCGATCGCTTGAGCAACCGGCTCGGCTACCAGATTCGGATCGATTTCGCGAGCGGTGACACCGATTCGACTTGGAACACCGTCGCCGGGCTCACGGTGGGGGTCGGCAAGAAGGGCAACAAGAATCTGATCTTCGGCTACAGGCGGCTCGACTTCGATCTCAAAGATCAGGAGGTCGAGAGCCAGCTCGAGATGAGCGGCCCATTCTTTGCCTTCAACGTCGGATTCTGATCGTTGGTACTCAGGATGAAGCCGTGCTGTGCTGGATACCGAAAAGGCCGCAAAGAACCGCATCGGCGAGGGTGTCGCATTGTTTGGCAAATGACGACACGAGTAGCCGGAGCCTGATGAGCCTCCGGAGCTGAGTTGGCACCTTTTCTAGTGGATTGCGACAGCTATCCAGACCTGGCTATGAGTCTGGGTCCGCTGGGCGGTAGACTCGCGCCAGACTATGGCGCTAGAAGCAGGCACTCGTCTCGGCCACTACGAAGTGGTCTCCTCGCGCGGTTCGAGAGGTATGGGAGAGGTCTAAGAGTGCCCGCCTCGCCTTCGCTGCCGCAGAACGTCGTCACAGCGTTCAAGTGGCTGCTTTGGTGGTTTGTTTGGGCATTGGCGAACTACTTTGGCTATGGTCTGGGCTTCGCTGTTGCGAGGGCCACCGCGTAGTCCGTCGGCGGGGATGTGGGACGGATGGTAGGGGACTTGGGGCCGCTACACGTCAGCCCTCATGGGAACGCCGTGCTCGGGTTTCTAGCATTCGTGATCGTCTTCGTCATCATGGCCGTTGCTCGCGTTCCTGTTCTGGTTCTATTTGTTGATGCACCCATCGGTGGGGCTCGACCCCGGAGTGCTTGCCGAAGAAGTTCTCTTCTTCGACAGCGGTCACCCCTCCTTCAGAGGTCCATGCTGACGGCATGAGATTCGTCCGTCAACCCCCTAGCGTGACGGGAACTTCGCCAGAATTCGATTCGCCGCCTTGCGCACCTTCTTCCATATCCGCTCGGTGTCGAGTCGGCCGCCGATGGTGAGCGCATCTCCCCCTCCCCAGAAGGGCTCTTCCTCTCCTGGCTCATGCATGCGGATCACCAGCACGCCCTGAGATGTCCAATCCGGCACCCCGGGTCCAGGACCGATGCCCACCCAGACAACGTTCTCGGTCACCACCTCGCGCACACCGCCGATCATGTTCAGACTGTCGGAGAGCGCACCATCGAAGGTGATCATGAAGTCGGGATTCTCGGTATCCCTCTCGAAGCCCTTCTTCGCCAGCCCCTCGACGATGAGCGCCCGCAGTCGCGGGTAGAGGACCGACGCGTAGGCCCCTTCTGTGATCCGAGACTCGTGAAGAAAGAAGTCGTAGGTGTGGATCTGTTGGTAGTCGAACCCCTCCTGCTCGAGGACACGGACCTTGGCCGCCTCGGCCACCGGGGCGAACAGAAAAAGAACAGCTGCGCCAAGAACGAGAGAGCTTGCGCTCTTGAGGCACGAGAGTACTGTGGGTGTGGCCTCGCGCATGGGGTTCGGTGTGGACGCCTGGTCACGCCGGGTGAGACTCTAGCAGGCCTGGCGCGTGCTACGCTTCTCCCTAACAAGTACTTCTTGTCGGCTGGTTCAGACGGGGGAGGGAAAGGCATCTTGACGAGCCTACGAGTTCCACTAGCACTGCCCGCCTATCGTAGAGCTCTGGCGCTGCTCATCGCGGTCACTACCGTAGTCGTCTTTGCGAGCGGGTGTAGCGAAGAGGCGCCTCCACCGGAGCCGTCGTTTCGGCCGATCAAGACCCTGACCATCGGCGGCACCGCCAGTGGTGGCATACGGGAGTACCCCGGCACCATCGCGGCGGCGCAGAACGCGGAGCTCTCTTTCGGGGTAGCCGCACGCCTAGAGGCTTTCGACGTCAAAGAAGGTCAGGAGGTCGAAGCCGGAGCGATACTCGCCCGCCTCGATGACCGCGACTACCAGGCCCGTCTCGACTCGGCGCGGGCGGATCTCACCAACGCCAAGACCGAGCACGAGCGCTACCAGAAGCTCTTTGAAGAGGGCGTCGTCCCCGCTTCCGAGCGTGATACGCGCAAGACCGCCTACGAAGTCTCCGAGGCCCGCTTCAGAGAAGCGGAGAAAGCTTCCGAAGAGACGATCCTCCGCGCCCCGTTCGCGGGAACCGTAGCCAAGCGTCTGGTCGACGACTTCGAGAACGTCCTGGCGAAGCAAGCGATCCTCATCCTCCAGGATGACAAAGGCCTCGAGATCAAGGTCAACATCCCCGAGCGCGACGCCGCCCGCGGCCGCGCCGATGCGGAAGAGATGCAGCAACGCCTGCGGCCACGGGTAGTGGTGACGTCCCTGCCGGACCGCGAGTTGCCGGCCCGGATCAAAGAGTTCTCGACCACGGCCGACCCGGCGACGCGCACTTTCGAGGCTACCTTGACCTTCGATCCGCCCGAGGACGTTCGCGTCCTCTCCGGCATGACCGCCAAGGTAGTGATCGACGCCCTGGTCGAAGTCGAGGAGGGTCTGACCATTCCATCCGGTGCCGCGCTGGCGGACGAGAGCGGCTCTGCCTACGTCTGGCTGGTCGAGCCCGGCGCGATGACGATCAGCCGCCGCCAGGTAGAGCTAGGCGAGCTGACCGGCTCTGAGGTGTCGATCTTGGGCGGCCTCGATTCCGGCGACGAGATCGCGATCTCGGGAATGCACCAGCTGCGCGAAGGTATGGCGGTCCGGCGCCTGGGCGAATGATCCGCCGATGAATCTGGCCGAGGCCTCGATCCGCAACCGCACCGTCACCCTCGTGCTGACGGTGGTGATGCTTGGCGGCGGCATCGTCTCGTATCAGGGCTTATCCCGCCTCGAGGACCCCGAATTCACCATCAAAGAGGCCCTGGTCGTCACGCCCTACCCCGGCGCCGCTGCCACCGAGGTCGAGGAGGAAGTGAGCGACGCGCTCGAGATCGCGGTCCAGAAGATGGGACAGCTCAAGGAGGTGGAGTCGAAGTCGGACCGCGGCCTCTCCACACTCACGGTCCGGATCAAGGATCACTTCGGCAGGGACGATCTCCCCCAGGTCTGGGACGAGCTCAGACGCAAGGTCGGAGACGCCCAGAAGGACCTGCCGCCCGGGGCCGGGCCGTCGATCGTGGTCGACGACTTCGGCGATGTCTACGGCATCTTCATCGCCATCTACGGCGCCGAGTACAGCTACGCCGAGATCAAGGATTTCGCCAAGCTGCTGCGCCGTGAGCTACTCCTGGTCCAGGACGTGGCGAAGATCGACTTCTGGGGAGAGCGCACCGAGGCGGTCTACGTCGAGCCCTCTCGAGAACGGATGTCACAGCTCGGCATCCAGCCCGGAGCCATCGCCGACGCCCTCCGGCGCAAGAACATCGTCACCGACTCGGGACGGGTCCGGGTCGGCTCCGAGTTCATCGCCATCCAGCCTACTGGGACCTTCAGCGAAGTAGAAGACTTCGGTTCGCTCCTGATCCGCGGCGGAGATCCAACCGCGCAGCTCTACCTGCGTGACGTTGCCGAAATACGTCGCGGCTACGTGGAGCCTCAGGACAGGATTCTGCGCTACGACGGCAATGTGGCTATCGGCCTTGGAATCTCGACGATCTCGGGCGGCAACGTCGTCAGGATGGGCGCGCTGGCGCGCCAGCGCTTGGTCGAGCTGCAAGAACAATGGCCTCTCGGTATCGAGGTCGGCGTTATCTCCCTCCAATCCGAGGCGGTGGCGATCGCCATCTCCAGCTTCCTCGTCAGCCTGCTGGAGGCGGTGGCGATCGTGATCGTAGTGCTCCTTCTCTTCATGGGGCTGCGCAGCGGACTCTTGATCGGCTTCGTCTTGGCGCTCACCATCTGCGGCACCTTCATCTTCATGGCCCCGTGGAATGTGGCCTTGGAGCGTATTTCTCTCGGCGCCCTCATCATCGCCCTCGGCATGCTTGTCGACAACGCCATCGTGGTGGTCGACGGAATGCTCATCGGCATCAAGAAGGGCAAGACCGCTAAAGACGCCGCAATCGACGTCGTCGCCCAGACCTCGATACCGCTCCTCGGAGCTACCGCGGTGGCGGTGATGGCGTTCGGCGCCATCGGCCTCTCCAACGACAGCACCGGCGAGTTCTGCCGCTCGCTCTTCCAGGTGGTCTTCATCTCGCTCTCGCTTTCCTGGGTCACTGCTGTGACCGTAACGCCGGTGCTTGGGGTGATGTTCCTCAAGGTACCCGAGGGAGGCGACGACTCCGCGGAGGAGGAGGACCCCTACCGCGGATTGATCTACACCGCTTATAGCGGTTTCTTGCGGGCGTGCATTCGCGCGCGATGGCTCACCGTGGGCGTCGTTCTCGCAATCTTCGTGGCTTCGCTGTGGGGATTCGGCTTCGTCAAGCAGAGCTTCTTCCCCGACTCGACGCGTCCCCAGTACCTACTCGACTTCTGGCTGCCCCAGGGCACCCACATCAACGAGACGATGCGCGTCGCAGGCGAGATCGAGGACACTCTTCTGGCCCAAGACTCGACCACCCATGTGAGCACGCTGGTCGGCGCCGGTGGTATGCGCTTCCTTCTCACCTACGCTCCCGAGAAGCTGAACAGTGCCTATGCCCAGTTTCTCGTCGACGTCGACGACTACCGCGAGATCCCGAGGCTGATCGACGAGATCGAGAAGAGCATCGCCGAGCGCTACCCTGATGCCCAGGCCTACGGCAAGCAGTTCTTGCTCGGCCCCGGGGGAGGAGGCAAGATCCAAGCCCGTTGGAGCGGACCCGAAGCCGACCAGCTGCGCCATCTCGCCGCGGAGACCGAGCGCATTCTGGCCGAGGACGGCGGAGCCAAGGCGGTGCGCACCGACTGGCGCCAGCGCGTCAAGCTGATGCAGCCGGTGCTCGCAGAAGCGGAGGCCAACCGAGCTGGCATCACTCGGCCGGACGTGGCGTCCGCGATCAAGGCGGGCTTTCAAGGGGAGGCGTTCGGGGTCTTTCGCGACGGAGACGAGCTGCTGCCCATCATCCTGCGGGCCCCTGAAGAAGAGCGCTCCGATGTCGGAAGCATCCAGAACTTACAGATCTGGAGCCCTGGCGCAGGGCGCATGATCCCTCTGCGACAGGTGGTCTCCGGTTTCGAGACCGGCTTCGAGGACGAGATCATCTGGCGCCTCAACCGCAAACGCACCATCACCACCCACGCCGATCAGGCCTACGGCCAGGCGAGCCAGCTGCTGGCGCGGGTCCAGGCCGAGATCGAGGGGATCGAGCGTCCGGCGGGGTACGAGTTGGCGTGGTGGGGCGAGTACAGAGACTCGCGGCGGGCCCAGGGCGGGATCGTTGCCAGTCTTCCTCTCTTCGTCCTCGCAATGGTGTTGATCGTCATCACTCTCTTCGGCGGTCTCCGCCAGCCTGCGGCGATCTTTCTCACCGTGCCTCTGGCCCTCATCGGTGTCACCGCGGGGCTCCTCGCGACCGACCAGCCTTTCGGTTTCATGGCCCTCTTGGGCTTTCTCTCCTTGACCGGGATGTTGATCAAGAACGCCATCGTCCTGATCGACGAGATCGAGCTCCAGAAGCGAGAGGGCAAGGGGCCTCTCGCCGCGATTCTCGACTCGGGGGTGAGCCGTCTGCGGCCGGTCTCGATGGCGGCGCTGACCACCGCTCTCGGCATGATCCCGCTTCTCTTCGACGCCTTCTTCGTAGCGATGGCGGTCACGATCATCGTCGGGCTGGTGGTAGCAACGGTGCTGACGATGGTGGTGGTTCCGGTGCTCTATGCGATTCTTTTCCGGGTGCCCTCTGGGGAGGAAGAAGTAAGAAGTATTCAGTAAACAGTTAGTCAGTAACCTACAGAACACTGATTACTGTTTACTGTTTACTGATTCCTCTTCGGCGCGGGGCAACAAAATGACCAACGACAACTCCGGCCTCCCGGCAGACCGACTCTGGCAACCCACCACTGCGAAGTGGTTCGGGGTGGTGTTTGGAGTCTCGCTTCTCTACGCAATCGTCCGCTACCACCTCGCCGGCGATGTCGAGTGGCGCCACTTCCCGCTCTTCATCTTCAACAAAGCCACGTCGCTGGCCGCGGTCGTGTTCGTGGCCTCTTCGTATCTCGTCGGCCACCTCATTCGTTGGCACGACCATGACAAAGCGTTGAGGCTGGTGGTGATCAAGTTCTGCGGGTTGATCGGCTTCTTCCTGGCCGGGGTCCATGCTTTCTTTTCGTTGGCCCTCCTCAGCCCCGCTTACTATGCCAAGTACTTCGACGACGGCGGACGTTTGAATCTGCAGGGCGAGCTGGCGTTGTCCGCCGGTGTCCTTGCTCTGTTCCTTCTGCTCGGGCCGGCGGTCACCACACTTCCGATGATGCCGAAAGCCCTAGGCGGCCAGCGCTGGAAACGCAACCAGAGGTTAGGCTACGCTGCGCTGGTCCTTGTAGTCGTTCACCTTGTGGTGCTCGGCGTCAAGGGTTGGTTGGCGCCGAAGGGTTGGAACGGCGGGCTGCCTCCGATCAGTCTGATCGCCGTCGTTGCGGCACTGGTTCCCCTTGTCGTCAAGCACAGGCGGGTTCGCAAGATGCAAGAACGGAGCAGCGGGGAGTGAAGAAGTAAGCAGTAAGCTGTAAGCAGAAAAGACGTCGAAAAACCAGATAGGGAGCTTCACTAGAATGCCAAAGAATCCTCCTCTTTTCATTGTTCACCTCTCACTCTTGGCTCTCCTCTTCTGCCCGGCGCTCTTTGGCCAGCTACCGCCGCCGACGGATGACATGAAGGACGCCTTTCCGCCGCAGAAGCACTATTCTCCCTACGCGGGGCGTAACTTCCCGACCCAGGTGTTCTGGGGTGATACCCACCTGCATACCGGCAATTCGTTGGACGCCGGCGCCTTCGGTGCGAGGCTCCTTCCAGAGGATGCGCATCGCTTTGCGCGTGGCGAGGAGCTGACTTCGTCGACCGGCTTGAAGGTCAAGCTTTCGCGCCCGCTCGACTTTCTGGTTGTCGCCGACCACTCGGACAATATGGGCTTCTTCCCTCTGTTGAAGTCCGGCGACCCGAGTATGCTCGCCGACCCGACGGGCAGGAAGTGGTACGACATGATCCAGGCGGGTGGCCAGGAGGGCGTCGCGGCCGCGGTCGAGATCATTCAATCGCTAACCGGAAACAGCTTTCCCGACGCCCTCTACCTCGCGCCAGGGACCGCCGCCTACCGCTCGACCTGGGAGCAGACCATCGCCGCGGCGGAGAAATACAACGAGCCCGGCCACTACACCGCGCTCCACGGCTACGAGTGGACCTCGACCGCGAAGGGCGCCAACCGACACCGCGTCGTGATCTACCGCGATGGAGGGGTCAGGGCGAGCATGATGGAGCCCTACACCACCCTGCCCCCATACGGCAGCCCGGACGAGCGCGAACTGTGGAAGTGGCTGCGGGCCTACGAGGACAAGACGGGCGGGAAGATACTGGCGATCGCGCACAACGGCAACCTCTCGAACGGGGTCATGTTCCCGATCGCGGATACCTTCACCGGCCAACCCTACGACCGCGCCTGGGCGGAGGAGCGCATCAAGTGGGAGCCGCTCTACGAGATCACCCAGATCAAGGGAGACGGCGAGACTCACCCCTTCTTGTCGCCGAACGACGAGTTCGCCGACTACGAGATCTGGGATCAGGGCAACCTCGACCTCAGCGAGTTCAAGACCAACGAAATGCTCCAATACGAGTACGGACGCTCGGCTCTGGGGGTCGGCATCCAGCTCGAGAAGAAGCTCGGCGTGAACCCCTACAAAGTCGGCTTCATCGGCTCCACCGACAGCCACACCGGTCTCGCCACCGCGCAGGAAGACAACTTCTTCGGCAAGCATTCCGGCGCGGAACCGAACCCCAAGCGTGTCGAACACCCGATGGCCAAGATCGGTGACGCCGAGTACCCGGGTTGGGGGATGGTCGCCTCCGGTCTCGCCGCGGTGTGGGCCCGCGAGAACACCCGCGCGGCACTCTTCGACGCAATGATGAACAAAGAGACCTACGGCACCACTGGCTCGCGCATGCTCGTGCGCTTCTTCGGCGGCTGGAATTTCACCGCGGCAGACGCCCAGAACCGTCTGCCCGGCCAGATCGGCTACAGCAAAGGCGTGCCGATGGGCGGCGATCTGACTCCTCCTACAGGCGGCAAGTCACCGAGCTTCCTGGTCGCGGCCCTGCGCGATCCGTTGTCCGGCAATCTCGACCGCATCCAGATCGTCAAAGTCTGGGTCGACGCAGCGGGCGAGCGCCAGGAGAAGGTTTACGACGCGGCGTGGTCGGGAGACCGCAAGCCCGGCCGTGACGGCAAAGTGCCCAGCGTCGGCAACACCGTCGACATCGCCAACGCCACCTGGACGAATACCATCGGCGTACCCGAGCTGATCACCGTCTGGACCGACCCCGACTTCGACCCCAACGTGAGCGCCGCCTACTACGCCCGCGTGATGGAGATCCCCACCCCGCGATGGACCGCCTACGAGGCCGAGCGCTTTGGCATCACCATGAAGGACGAGATCCCGTTGGTCACGGTCGAACGCGCCTACACCTCGCCGATCTGGTACACGCCCTGACGGAAGTGAAAGAGTGAAAGAAGTAAAGAAGTGAAGAAGCAAAGAAGTAAACAGTAGAAGTAGGCAGTTGGCGGTAGGGATGAAGTGGATCAAAGAGCCGCTGCTGCATTTTCTGATCATTGGTGCGGTTCTGTTTCTGCTGTTCGGGCTGGCGAGAGGGCGGGGCTCGGGTGAGGCGGAAGATGAGGTTGTGGTCAGCGCTGGGCGGATCGGGCAGCTCGCCAATATCTTCACCAGGACCTGGCAGCGGCCGCCCACCCGGGAGGAGCTCGAGGGGCTGATCGACGACTTCGTCCTCGAGGAGGTCTACTATCGCCAAGCGGTGGCGATGGGGATCGATCGTGACGACACCGTGATCCGACGCCGGCTGCGACAGAAGCTCGAATTTCTCACTGACGACGCGGCCACCATGGCCGAGCCAACCGAGGAAGAGCTCGCGGCCTATCTCGCCGCCAACGGCGACGCGTTCCGCCGGCAAACGACTTACACCTTCGAGCAGATTTACATCAATCCGGAGGCGCACGGCGAGCGTCTCGAAGGCTTCGTGGAGAAGCAACTGGCCGCGCTCCGAACCGGTCAAGTGCCCGTGGGAGGGGGCGGGCTGCTACCGCCCTCTTTCGAGGAAGCGTCGAGCCAACAGGTGGACGGCTCTTTCGGCACCGGGTTCGCCGCCACTCTCGACGATCTTTCAACCGGCGAGTGGCAGGGGCCGGTCGAGTCGGGACTCGGCCTCCACCTCATCCGACTCGCATCGCGAACCGAGAGCAGCCTGCCGGAGCTGAGCGACATCCGGCCCCTGGTAGAGCGGGAGTGGGCGAACGAGAGAAGACTCGAGAACCGTCGCAGAATGAACGAGCGGCTGGTCGAGGCCTACGAGGTGGTCATCGAATGGCCGGAGGCGCCGGCCGCAGTGAGCGCAGCCGGCGCGCCATGATGCGGAGGCTCTGGAAGACTCCGCTGGGCTGGCTCGTCGCCACGCTGCTGGTGCAGCCCGCGACTGCGCACGAGATGCGCCCGGGCTATCTCGAGATCCGCGAGTCGGCGCCTGAGACCTACGACGTGCTGTGGAAGGTGCCGGCCCGCGGTACAGACGCCCGGCTGGGCCTCTACCTGCGCTTCGCCGATGATGTCGAGATGCTGGAGGACCCGGTGAGCGCCTTCATCGGCACCGCCCACACCCAGCGCATGCGCATCCGTCGGGTGGGTGGATTAGACGGTACCGCGGTGACCATCGAAGGACTCGATGGCACCTTCACCGACGTACTTCTGCGCCTCGAGCGCGCCGACGGCTCCGAGCTCACCCATCGCCTCTCTCCGGAGGCGCCCAGCGTGGTTATCGAAGCCGAGCCCGGCATCGGCCGCGTCGCCTGGACCTATTTCGTCCTCGGCGTCGAGCACATCCTCGGCGGCATCGACCATCTGCTCTTCATCTTTGCGCTGCTGCTGGTTGTCGCCGGCTGGCGCAAATTGGTTGGCACCATCACCGCCTTCACGCTCGCCCACTCGATTACCCTGGCGCTCGCCACGCTCGGCTTCGTCAACGTCCCGGGACCGCCCGTAGAAGCGGTGATCGCGCTGTCGATCGTGTTCGTGGCCGCCGAGATCGTCCACGGCCGACGGCGGAAGCCCGGGCTCACTGAACGCTCGCCCTGGATTGTCGCCTTCACCTTCGGCCTGCTGCACGGCTTCGGCTTCGCCGGTGCGCTGAGCGAGGTGGGGCTGCCGCAATCGTCGATCCCTCTCGCTCTCTTGACCTTCAACGTCGGCGTCGAAACCGGCCAACTGCTCTTCATCGCCGGCATGCTCGCGGTCTATACGACCCTTCAGCGCATCCCTCCGCCGAGTCGGTGGGCGAAACAGCCGACCAGGCTGCCGGAATGGGCCTTGGAACTTCCGCCCTACGCCATCGGCGGTGTCGCCGCCTTCTGGATGATCGAGCGGGTGGTAGGGTTCTGGATCATCAATTCGTAGTAGGCGAGGCGAGGTAGATCTGGTCGTACGAAGGAGCCTGTCATGAAGCCCACGATTCCGACTCTCATCGTTACTCTTTTCTTCGGGCTCGTCGTGACCGACGACGCTTCGGGACAGCGCCGCAAAGACCGGCGCGAAGCAAGGCGAGCACCCGCGGCCGAGCCGGCGCCACCCGAGACCCCGCCCGAAGCGGCCCCAGAAGCTCCGGCCGCGGAAGCGAGCCTCGTTAAGACCCTCGGGGTCTTCGTCTACCCCGCCAAAGAGCAGACCGCCGAGCAGCAGGCGACGGACGAGACCGAATGCTCGAAGTGGGCGCAATCCCAGGCCAGCACGACAGCCGGAGCGGCGCCGCAGACCGAGGCCGAGCCCCAGCCCGAGGCAGCCGCGAAGGAGAGTGGCCACGATCGACGAGCAGGCCGCCGAACCGGCGGAGCGGTCAAGGGGGCGGCAAAAGGTGCCGTAATCGGCGAAGCGCTGGATGACGAGCCCGACTCCCTGCAGGAGGCCCTCGACGACCAGCACGAGCCCTCCAGCGCCGAGGTCGGGGCCGCCGTCGGCGCTGCCGCCGGCAGGCGCAAGGCCAAAAAGAGCCAGGAGGCGGCGGCGCAGCAGGCCCAACAGCAAGCCGAGGCGGAGAAGCAGCAGGCAGTGGCGGCCGCGGCGGCCAGCGCGAACGAAGGTCTGAAGAAGGGCCTGGCGGTCTGCCTGGAGGCGAAGGGCTACAAAGTCGGATGAAGGAGAGCTGCTAGAGCACCGGAGAGGTTAGTCTGGAGAGCCGAACGGCGAGTCGGAACCAGAAGGGACGGCTCGAGTACTCGTCTTCCGTGACTCGCCGCGAGCGACGAAAGTCTTCCTCGAACATCCGCTCGATCTCGCCTGCGAATTTTCGGTCGGGGACAACAGCAGTGATCTCGAAGTTCAAGCGGAAAGATCGATTGTCGAAGTTCGCAGTGCCGATGGTCGCGGCTTCGTCGTCGATCAACATGACCTTCTCGTGGAGGAAGCCGTCTTCATAGCGATAGAACTCGACTCCAGTCCGACCCGCGTCGTCGAAGTAGGAGAAGGCGGCGAGGTACACCAGAAGAGGGTCGGGGTTCGCCGGAATCAGTACCCGCACATCCACGCCACGTAGGCCGGCCAGTTGCATGGCAGAGACGATGGCTTCGTCGGGAACGAAGTAGGGGCTCGCTATCCAGATCCGCTTCTTCGCAGAGTTGATGGCATGGAGAAACATCAGGGACGCCGTCTCGACTTCGTCAGCCGGGCTCGAAGGTCGCTTCACCGTCGACCAGGAGATCGACTTGGTTGCCACGGAGGGTCGGTACATCCGCGAGTCGCTCGGCGGCTCGTCCTGCTTCACGGCTCGGGTCTTCAGGCACCAGAAAAAGGGGCGAGCACCTCCCCAATGCTACGGGAGATCTGGCCGCTTGCCTCGTCGTCGGCACGCTTGGCGGTGACGTAGCCCTGGAACTTACTGCGGCCGAGGATCCAGTAGGCGGGGACGCTGACGTTGGGGAAGGTGTTGAGCGACACCGCCCAGGCGATGGCCCCCTGCGAGGTGCGCGTGCTCATGACCGCGGCGATCGACGAAAGGAAGCCAAGGGCATGCGCCAGGATGACAAACAAGACGGTCCATCGCCCGAGCGACCGCCTTGAAGACGACGGCTCGGCCCCGGGAGCCTTCGATCGACGCGGGTCTGGGGGCTGACTCATTCGGAAATCACCACCGCCGCGATGCTATCCGACGACGGAAGCGATGGGCGACTCGACCGACGTCCTGAGTCAGAGTTAGGTAACGTAGCCCGCATGAGGCCTGAGGCAACCCAGCTCGCGGCGGCGCTCGCCACTCTTGCCGCGGCTATCTGCCCCGGCACAGGGGCGGCAGTCGAGGAGCAGCCACTAGCCACCGTCGAAGAGAAGGCCGATAAGCAGGCCGAAGGTGGGGCCCAAAGACACTGTCGCCTACCTCACCATCGGCAGCGCTTGGTGAGACCTACTCGCCGTCGTCGATGCCGGCAGCTACGAGATATGCTAGGTCTGCCCAGGACTACACCTACACCTCATCTATGGGGTCTACGCGGGAGGAGATCGCATGAAAGGGACAATCCTAGGGATTACCATCTTGGGGCTTTCGCTCATCGGCGTCACCGGCGCTAGTGCAGAGGGAGATCCGATCGAAAACGCCATCGAGGCCTGCGAGCCGGAGATCGAGGCCTACTGCAGCCAGGTGACGCCGGGCGACGGACGTCTGCTCGCCTGCTTTTTCGCTCACGAGGACAAGCTTTCTGGCCGCTGTAGTTGGGCGCTCTACGAGGGGGCGGCCCAACTGGAGCAGTTTGCTGTCGCCATCACCCACGTCGCCAACCAGTGCCTCGATGACATGAAAGAGCATTGCGGTGAGGTCATGGTCGGCGAGGGCCGAGTGGGCGTCTGCCTCGCCGAGCACAAAGAAGAGGTAAGCGACGCCTGCAGCCGCGCCATGGACGATGTCGAGCTCGAAGTGGTCGAGGACTAGCAGTTGAGGGCGACCGCACAGCAGCCCGAAAACTTCAAAAAGCCGTGACCATCAGCAGGCTGCATGCGGCGGCACTCCTCCTGATTCTTGGACCGCCGACCGCGCTCTCCGGCGAGGAGCCGCCCGCCGGAGCCGCGGCGGCGGCGGGCGATAAGATCGAAGATGTCGTCTTCTTGAAGAACGGCGACCGGGTGACAGGGGAAGTCAAGCGCCTGGAGCGTGGCCGGCTCACGCTCAAGACCGACTCTCTGGGCACGGTCCAGATCGCCTGGCTCGACGTCGCCAGGGTGGCCAGCGCGGAGACCTTCGAGATCGAGACTCTGGATGGGACGGACTACTACGGAGTGCTCGCCGAGCCCGAAGCTGACGACCGGCTACGAGTGTCCGGGGCAGAGATCAGCATCGACCTAGAGGCGGAGACAGTCATCCGCCTAACACCGATCGAGAGCTCCTGGCTGAGCCGTCTCGACGGCTCTCTGACTCTAGGCTACACCCTCACTCAGGCCGACCAGACGAGTCAACTCAGCTTCGCCACCAAGATCGACCAGACTACGCGAAAGTATCGACGAAGTCTGGATGTGAGCACAATCGTCACCGCACGAGACGAAGCAGAAACGACCAGCTACTGGAACGCCTCTTTTTCGAATCGCCGAGATCTCAAGCCACGCACTTTCTTCGAGAATCTGGTCAAGGCCCAGGGCAACGAAGAGCTGGAGCTGGATCTCCGTTTACTTGCAAGCGCTGGCTACGGCTGGACCTTGATCCAAAAATCAGATCGTAGTCTGAGCTTCTCGACGGGGTTGGCGCTGAGCCAAGAAGAGGCCCGTGAGAAGGGACTGAGTGAGACCGCCTGGGAAGGCCTGATACTCCTCCGGGCGAACAGATTCTGGGTCCACGACCCCGAGATCGACCTCGATCTCGAGCTCGCCCTCTTTCCCGCGATCTCACCCTCCGGCGGATTCCGCGCTGAGCTCGACGCCAGCTTGACGCGAGAGCTGGTCAACGATCTCTTTCTGAGTATCAGCGCTTTCGACTTCTACGACAGCGATCCGCTCACCCGGGGCGCCACGAAGAACGATTACGGTCTGGTCACCTCCATCGGCTGGTCGTTCTGACTGCGCCCTCGCCCTGGCCTCAAAGGTGGAAGCGGAGGAAGCCGTGCGTTCTCCAAGGTTTCATTCTCTCTCCCGTCGCAGACGCCACTAGCGCTCAGGAAATTGAGCCAAGATCCGCTTCGCGGCCTTGCGCGCCTTCTTCCAGATCTTTTCCGTATCCAGCCGGCCCGCGATGTCCATGTCATCGGCACCGGCCCAGAAGGGCTCTTCCTCGCCGGCTTCGTGCATGCGAATCACCAGGACGCCCTGCGAGGCACCTCCTCCTCCTCCACCTCCTGGGTCAAAGCCTTCCCAGACGGCGTGCTTGCCTACCTCTTCGCGCACTCCAGCGACTCCCAGCGTGTCAGCGATCTGATTGTCAAATGTGACTAGAAAGTCCGGACTCTCACTGACCTTCTCGAAGCCCTTTTCAGCCAGGCTCTCGACGATCAGAGAACGGAGTCTAGGGAAGATAATCGGAGCATAGGGTCCCGCCTCGGTTCGGGACTCGTGCATGAAGAAGTCGTAGGTCCGAACCCCAGCGAAGTCGAAATCCTGGTCCTGGGCTGTCCGAACCTTGGCCGCCTCGGCGCCCGCCGAGAGAAAAAGAACTGCCAGCAGAGCCAACACGACGGAGTGGACACCAGCGATCGAGGGCGCGATCCGAGAGTGCGTCAACATGGCCTTGCAACTCTAGCAGCCATGTCGTCGATATCCAGTACCATCGAGCAATCAGATGCCGACCCTGCGTCAGATCGCTGCGCTCCTCTTAGCACTCCTGGTGCCAATCGGAAGCGCCACAGCTCAGGAGCTCGAGCCCCGTGCCTACCGGAGTCTCCCCACCGGGCTGAACTTCCTCGTCATAGGCTACGGATCCTCCACCGGCAACGTGCTTTTCGACACCTCGATCCCGATCGAGGACCTCCGCGCAGAGGTCGACACGACCACCGTCGCCTACCTGCGCTCGCTGTCGATCCTGGGCCGCTCCGCTTCGATACGAGCAGCCGTTCCCTTCGTCTCGGCAAGCGCCTCTGGTCGTTTCGAGGGAGAGTTCCTCGGCGGCAGCCGCTCGGCACTCGCCGACGCTCGATTTCAGGTCGCGGTCAACCTGCTTGGCGCTCCGGCGCTGCCTCCTGACGACTTCGCTCGCTACCGGCAACGGAGAAATATCGGCGTCAGTCTCACCGTCGCGGCACCTACCGGGCAGTACGACTCCGATCGCATCATCAACTTCGGATCCAACCGCTGGTCGTTCAAACCGGAGATCGGATACTCGAGCCGCCGGGGCCGCTGGACCTTCGAGACTGCCCTCGGAGTCTGGCTCTTCACCGACAACAACGATTTTGTAGGCGCGACCCGCGAGCAGGATCCGATCGGCAGTCTTCAATTCCATTTGAGTTACGACTTCAAGCCCGGTCTCTGGCTGGGGCTGGCGAGCAATTACTACACCGGCGGGCGGACGACCGTTGCTGACGCGAAGAGAGGGGATCTGCAGAAGAATTCACGGATCGGTCTGACCCTCTCCCTGCCGGTAGCCAAGGCCCAGTCGATCCAGCTGCAGGCCCACACGGGAGCATTCACCCGCGTCGGCGCCGACTTCGATACCGCCGCGGTTGCGTATCAGCTGCGGTGGTGATGGGGGAGGTGGGCTGGAAGACTTGATCGATTACCCCTCACCCGATATTCTCTCCCCTTACCGTTCACAGTTCGCCGGTCACCGATTACTAATTACTCCAGACGGAGGCTGCAGAATGAAGACTGGAAATCGAAGAGTTGCGTCGATTGCAAAAGCCGTTGCCGTGTTCCTCGTTGGCGTGTTGGTTGCCACCGCTCCGGTGGCGGCACAGAAGAAGAAAAAGAACCCGAACGAAGAGCGCTACAAGGCCATCGCTATGGGAACAGGCCATACTGGCGCGGCAGCGGGACACGCCGGATTCATCGAATTCACCATCACACGCTTTACCACGCCAGAAGAGCGGGCGAAGATCCTCGAGGTCATGGCAACCAATGACGGCAACAAGATCACAAGCTATCTCGAAGATCTGCCTGCAGTAGGCCGCATCAACTTGCAGGGCCGGAGAGGCGAAGACCTTCGCTATGCCTACGAGTTCATGGACGGAGACAAGCGAACGATCGTGGTGGCCTCCGACCGCCCAGTCGCGTCCCTGAATCTTGTCCATAGCCCGGGCATCGAATACCTGATCGCCGTTGGCATTCTGAACTTCGACGAGAAGGGCAACGGCACAGGGCAGCTAATGCCGGCCATCGAGCTCGAGATAAAAGACGGTCGCCTCGACGTCATAGCATCCGCCGCCGACCCTCTCAAGCTGACGAAGATCACGCGGGAGAAGTGAAGAGGAAGTAAGCAGTGTAAAGGCAAGTAAGCAGTAAGCAGTCCGGAGAGAGAAGACTCTTCTTACTGTTTACTGCTTACTTGCTTACTGCTCACTTCTTAAAGCCCTCAGCGACGGCGAAACCCGCCGCCGCCACGAGAGCGGCCCCCGCCGTACCCTCCAGAGGAGCGACCGTAGGAGCCGCTGTAGCCGCCCGAGGAGCGCCAGCTGCTCGAGCTGGTCGCTCGGCTGCTGCCTCGGTCACGGCTCGAAGCACTCCGGTTCAAGTCCGAGACGACGTCGCTGCTTCGACGTTGGGTTCCCTGGGTGGTCGAGGCCCGATCGCTAGCCGCTTGACGCTGCTGGTCGCTGACATTGCCCCCGCGATCTTGCGCCGCGTCTCCCGCGCGATCGCGCGCCGCGTCGCGCTGAGACCCGTCCCCTTCAACGCCTTCCCAACCGCCGTCGCCATACTTGGACCAACCGCCCTCTTCACCACGCCGATACACCTCTCCATCGCGACCGACATAGAGGTTGTCTTCGCCTTTGACGATGCCGGCCCGCGAATCTCCCCGGCGCACGCCGATGGCGCCGGTACCCTCTGAGGTGCGAACGCCGCGCACCGTCCCGCGCTCGTCCGAGTAATAGCCGCCCTTGGCCCACTGGTCCCCGCGCTTCACCACACCCTCACCCCACGAGGAGTAGGGATCGGCGGACCGGTAGCCGCCGGCGCTGACCCCCGTGCGGGGATTGTAAGCCGTGCCCCACTTACTGGCACCACCGTAGCCATAGGCGTATCCACCACGAGCGTAGGTCCCAGTTCTCGGGTTGTAGGCAGCACCGACACCGACTCCACCGTAGGGTCCGTAAGCCGCATAGCCGCGCCCGTAAAAGCCGGTATTGGGGTTGTACCAGCTACCGGCACCGTAACTGTAGGGATAGGGATAGTAGATCGGGTACGGGTAGTAGTAGGGGTTGTAGTACGGCGGGTAGTACCAGCCGGTCCCGAAGACGACCACGCCCGCGGTCACGTACATGCCCATGTAGCCCGGCGTGTAGCCATAAGTAACCGTGTCCGGCGTCTGGTCGTAGACGTAGACGTAGCTCGTGTGATGCACGGGCGAGTCCGCCGGGATGTCGTAGATCTCGTCGGGAACAGCCGTCGCGACCTGCCACGGGCCGGCCGGTGCCGAGCCAGTGAACCAAACGCCTTGATTGCACAGATAGTAGACGTCGCCCTGGCGAATCACGTCAGAGGCGGTGTTTACCGCATAGGCCAAGCCGGTACCTTCAATGTTGCGAAACTCGGGGTCTCCGACATAGGACACCTCGACACCCTTCGCCGCCGCTGCACGATCAACGGTGGCCAGGGTCGGGATCTGTGCCTCCAGCACGGCTTCTTCAGCCATTCGCGTGCCCGGTACCGAGGCGAGAACATGGCCCTTGGGATGACCCTCTGGGATTTCCGCCAACGCCGAGGGGATGCTATCCATCGCACTCTGCCACGGGCCCTCGGGCCCCGCAGCCCGAAACCACCGGCCGGAGACCAGGTAGTAGTACTGCTGCTCGCCAATCACGAAAAAGAGATCGCTCTCAGTGTTGCTGACGAAAAGTAGGTCGGTATCGTTGATCGGCTCGAGCGCAGGATCGCCATCGACAGCGATGAGCTCGGCGGGCTCCAGAGTCACGAAGAAGCGCGGCGGGGCGGCGGCGAGAGTTCGCGGTGGAATCGTGGCGAGTACCTCGCGGAAGTCTCCCGTCGCCGGCAGCTTGCGAATCGGTTTCGGTAGGTCGAGCGTCGCCGTCCACGGGCCTTCGATGGTGGTGGCCGTGTACCAGTAGCTGCCGTCACGAAGATAGAAGGCCTGCTTCTTGGCGCCTTCCTTGCCATGACGGAAAACGTCCCAGTTGGTGTTGGCGGCAAAGAAGCCCTTGGACTTCTCCATATCTATCGGCACCCAGACCGGCTCGCCGTCGAAGATCACGAGACGTGCAGCGGCGGTGCTGTAGAAAATCTTCGGAGGATCATCTTTGACCTTCACCTCTCGTACGCTCAGCTCCGAGTGGTCCATGGCAGCGGTGATGCGATCCAGAGAGAGGGCGACAGGCTCGGGGGGGAAGAGCTTGTGCAGCTCCTCTCTCATCCGCTCTTGGGTTACGCCCTCCAAGGCGGGGAAGCGAACGTCGACAATCTCGACGCCATGGATATAGACGGTGCGGCTCTCCGAATCGACGTCGGTGTCGCCGCGCAGGCGAAGCGCCCCGACTACCGGCTCCTCCAGAGCCTCCGCACTCAGCACCAGAGCCATCGACACATCCAGCTTGCGAAACTTCTCCCAGGAGTGAATCTGTGGCTGGTAGATGGTCAGCGAGAAGTGGTCACCTTCTCGCACCCGCGGCCAGCCCTCATCGACAAGAGACGTGACCCCAGCCTCTTCGCTGGTCTCTTGAGCAGTGCTTACGCCCAAGGCTACCAGGGCCACGGCCGCCATTACGCACAAGGCGAGTTTCGATCGAGCTGTCATTTCCAAGTCTCCTACTACCGACGACTCGCCGGGTTGCTCGGCGGATCGATGAATTCGTTCGTCTTCTCTACCCGAACAAGCGGCAGAGCATCGGAGATTCCCGCCTTGATCAAGACTTCCATCTGATTCTCGAGCTGGAAGAAGCGACCCACCGTCTTCGCCGGCAGCTCATCCAGGAAGCGAGCGACCCATCGGCTCTTGGTGTCGAGCTCCTCCTGGCGAAGGGCGAGAAACTCGTCGAGGAGCTCTGTTGCTTCTTCGTCGCTAAGGGTGCGGTAGCTAGAGACAAATCTTTCGTACAGGTCGACGGCCCAGTCGCCAACGTAAGTGACATCTTCGTTGTACTCCCGATAGAGCGGCCAAAAGACGGCCTCTTCGTCGGTACTCAAAGGCAGGCTGCCACGGATGAAGGATTCCCGATCACGCCGCATCTCGGAGCGTACTCGATCCGAAACCAGAGGTTCCTGGGCAGACACGGTGGCGGCCGGAACCAGCAGCATCACGACCCAGAGAAAAATCCAAACTCGAAGTCTCTTCACCCATACCTCCTCGCCGTTCCACGGCACTTCAACGGCCCATCCTACCCGGGAAAAGGGTCATTCGTACATCTCGACCACGCTATCATTGTGATATCATATTGAAATCATAGATGAAGACTGGAGGTAAACGATGACGATCACCGAAAGAGCCCACAAAGCGATGCCTGGATGGATCCCCCTACTGGTAATGCTCGGACTCGTCGCTGGCGCGATCTTCGCTTTCTACACCCTCGCCAATACAGGGCGTCTGCCCCTTCTCTTCGAAGGCATCGTCCTGCTGATTGTCTTGCTGCTCTTCGGCGCCTACAGAGGCTCGATAAAGAAGTCGGGATTCTTCTGGGTGAATCCCTTCTACTCCAAGAAGAAGATCTCATTGCGCGTGCGCAACTTCGAGACCAGCTCCATCAAGTCTCCCGAGACCCGCAACGATATGGGGAAAGTGGTGAAGGCAGCGGCCCGAACATCCGGAAAGCCCTCGAAGGTCAACGATCGCGACGGTAATCCGATCGAGATCTCCGCCGTTGTGGTCTGGCGGGTGGTTGACACCGCCGAGGCGCTCTTCCAAGTCGACGACTATGAGGATTTCGTCCAAGTGCAGAGCGACTCTGCCTTGCGAATGCTAGCGAGTCGCCATCCCTACGACAGCGAGGACACCGAGGTCTCCCTGCGAGGCAATACCGTGGAGGTCTGCCAGCAGCTTCGCCAAGACATCCAGGAGCGGCTGAGCAAGGCGGGCGTAGAGGTCATCGAAGCCCGGATCAGCCACCTCGCATACGCCCCAGAGATCGCAGCCGCCATGCTTCAGCGCCAGCAGGCCCAGGCGGTCGTCGCGGCTCGGACCAAAATCGTCGAGGGCGCGGTGGGGATGGTCCAGATGGCACTCGATCACCTCCAGCGCGATGGCATCGTAGAGCTCGACGACGAGCGCCGTGCGACCATGGTGTCGAACCTACTGGTCGTTCTCTGCAGCGATCGACACACCCAACCGGTGGTCAATGCAGGCTCGCTCTACAACTAGAGTCGGCCCCCGGAACTAACTCTCATGGCCCGCACTTCCTTTCTATTGCGAACCGACCCCAGAGTTCTGGAAGCCCTGCGTCGCTGGGCTCAGGACGAGCTGCGCAGTACCAACGGACAGCTGGATTTCATCCTCAGACGGGCGCTGCGGGATGCTGGCAGGGAACCGGGGGAGAGAGACGAAGTAAGAAGTAAGCAGTAAAGCAGTAAAGCAGTAAATGGTGAGCGTGCGGGTGGGCTCGAGGGCGCGCTCGATCCCGAGCGGTCCGACTTCAGCGGGATCACTCCCGCGCCCGAAGGTCTCGTCCTCTCCGAGGTCGTTCATCAGGCTTGGATAAAGGTGCGAGCACGGTACCGAGGCCGCCGCGGCAACGGCGATCATGATGGCGGCAATCGGTATGCCGGAGGATCCCGAAGTGCCGAGTCCCTTTGTCCTCGATCGGCCTTTCTACTTCGTTGTCCAGAAGCGATCAACAGGAGCTGTGCTCTTCGTCGGGCGCATTCTCGATCCAACCAAGAGCTGACAGCGAGGCGAGCGATCTCAGCCGAGAGGCCGGTTCAAGAGGGCGAGATGAGGACGCCCGATATACTCGAGAGACAGAAAGACTCTGAAAGGGAGGCCTCGGTCAATGAGTGGACCGCACCTGAGAAGCGCTACAACGAAGAGTGCAATCCTCGCGCTGGTGCTTGGAGGTCTGCTCATCGCGGCCACGAGCCCGGCTGCTGAAAGTGACCGTCCCGCCGCGCCGCGCTCCTCGGACGGTCGGCCGGATCTGGAGGGAGTCTGGGATTTCCGAACCCTGACTCCTCTCGAAAGACCGAAAGACACGGTTGAGAAGGCCCAGCTGACGGAAAATGAGGTGGTCGAGATCGAGACCAAGGCCGCCGCCCGCACGCAAGAGCAGGATCGGCCGAGTGACCCTGATCGCGGGGCGCCGCCGGAGGGCGCCGGCGTGGGCTCCTACAACAGCTTCTGGTACGACCAGGGTGCTCTGGTCAGCGAAGATCGCCGCACTTCGCGGATCGTCGACCCTCCGAACGGTCGACTGCCCGCGGTGCATCCTGGGGTGAAGAGACAGATGCTTGGCGACGACCTGCCGCCGGATCTGCCGGTACGACTGCGAGTCGGCGGAATCGGCTCCTATGGCCCTGAGAGTCGCGGCCTGGCGGAGCGGTGCCTACTGGGGTTCAACATCGGCCCGCCGATCATGCCCGGCGGCTACAACCAGAACATCAGGATCGTGCAAACGAAGGATCACCTGATGATCCTCAATGAAATGGTCCACGAAGCGAGGATCGTTCCGATCGACGGTCGGGGACGTGTGCCGATGCATATCCGCCCGTGGACCGGCTCCTCGCTGGGGCACTGGGATGGCGACACCCTGGTTGTCGACACGGTGAACTTCAAGGATGAGCTCTCGAGCTTCTCGGCAACCGTCTTCGCGGCAGTGGGCTCGGCGAAGCACATGCGCCTCACCAAGCGCTTTCGGCGCCTCGACGAGGGCACTCTCCACTATGAGTTCACTGTCGACGACCCTGCAACCTATTCCCGACCGTTCACTGCTGTCATGCTTATGAAAGAGACCGGGCAGCGGGTCTTCGAGTACGCCTGCCACGAGGGAAACTACGGCATGCGCAACATGCTCTCCGGCGCCCGAGCGCAGGAGAAGATGACCGCAGAGAGCAACTAGCGGTCACAAGTACGGTTACCTTCGAGCGACGATGCGCCTCGCCAGCAAGGCGCGCGACTGAGGCGTACCCGGGGGTACGTCGCAGGGAGCGCAACGCTGGTGGAGAGGATGCAGCGTCGTTCCAAACGTGGCCGTATTTGTGACCGCATGTACTAGGCGGGGGTGGTCGAGGGAGTCGGCTCTGCAGCGGCCGCCAGCCGAAGCTCACCTCGAGCAGGGGAGCGCTCCAGGACGAGATCGATCACCGAGCCACTGAAGGTCTCCCACCGCTGCTCGCGAGCGGAGTGGAGCCAGTAGCGGAACGATGTAGTGATCGCTCCCATCAGCGTCGTCGCCAGTAGCTTGGAATGGAGATCGGACTCGGCCTCGCGGCCGGCGTCGCGAGACAGGTGCTCCGCCAGGACCCTCTCCCACGCTCTCTGCGTACTGAGCCACGCGGCCTCCAGCTCCGGAGTCGCGTGGATCAGCCTGAGCGACTCGAGTGCGATCTCGATCCCGTTCTCCGAAGCGAGCCCGGCATGGTCCGAAAAGATGTCCCAGCTCAGGTAGTACTCGCGCCTACGTTACGAAAAAAGGCGAGAAATAGTGGATTAGGCCCCCGGGTCGCGCCCGACCGTGCCGTCAACGACGACGCTCAAGAGACTCGGCTTGCCACTGGCGATCTCCGCTTCGACAGCCGGCCCGACCTCGTCCGGCTCGGTGATGCGCCTCGCCGACATGCCAAGGGACTGCGCAAGCTGAACGAAGTCGATCGCGGGGTTCTTGAAGTCCATACCGATGAACTCGTCGTTCTGGTGGAAGGCAAGCAGCCGCTGCTTGAGGATCCGATAGCCGCCATTGTCGGCAATCAGATAGGTCAGCGGCAGATTGTGGTGCACAGCGGTCCACAGCGCCTGGATCGAGTACATCGCACTGCCGTCGCCGATTACAGCGAGCACCGGCCGCTCGCGATTGGCAAGCTGGATGCCGACCGCGGCCGCGATGCCCCAGCCGATGCCACCACTCACCAGCCCGTAGTAGCTACCTCGGTCGCGATAAGGCCAGAGGCTGGTGAGCGCTCGAGTCGAGGTGAGGCCCTCGTCAACCACGACTGCATCCTTCGGCAGGGCTTCGGTGACGCGCAGCATCACGTAGTCGGGGTCGAGCGGTCTCGCCTCGCCCATCGCTAGGGCCGACTCGCGTACCCGTTCACGCTTCGCGCTCCAGTTGTGATCCGCCAAGCCTGTCAACGCCGCCCTCGCTGCCGCCGCAAGACTCTCGCCTCCCCTCGCTTCGAGTAGAGGGTTCAGAGCTCGCAGCGTTTCCCGGACGTCGCTGCGCAGCGCGATCTCGGTGGGATAGTTCTTGCCCATCTCCCAATCTCGTTGGCCGATCTGGACCACGGCCATGCCCTCGGGCAGCGGGTCGACCTCATGCCACACCGACATGCGCAGCACATCGGCACCGAGTACGATCAAGAGATCGTGCTGTGCGAGGATATTGTGCACCCTGGGCTGGTGACGGTCGAGGCCGCCCATGAACGCAGGGTGCTCGGAGAGATAGTGGGCGCCGTGGGCAACCGTCTGTTGATACACCGGGGCGCCGAGGATCTCAGCGAAGCGAGCGGCTTGCGCCAGGGCGTCGCTGGTCGCCACCTCGTGACCGCTGATGATCACCGGGCTCTTGGCTTGTAGGAGGCGCTCAGCGAAGCCTTCGAGTGAGGCATCGGAAGGTCGGCTTGCGGCGTCCACGCGGGTCCTGGTGCCGAGATCGATCGTCGCCTCCTGATTGAGCACATCTCCTGGGAGGGAGAGGAAGACCGGACCTGTCGGCGGCGTCGTCGCAACCTTGGCGGCGCGGCGTACGATGCGGGGAAGGTCCTCGATTCGGCTCACCTCGACCGCCCATTTCACGAGCGGCGCGGCGATCGGCACCAAGGAGTCGTACAGGAGCGGCTCCGTGAGACCGTGGCCCTGCTCCTGTTGGCCGGCGGTGAGGATCATCGGGGTGCCGGTGAACTTGGCGTTGTAGAGGGCGCCCATGGCGTTGCCGAGCCCCGGCGCGACGTGCACGTTGCAGGCGACGAGCTGGCCCGACGCTCGAGAGAAGCCATCGGCCATTCCCAGCACCACGGACTCCTGCAAGCCTAGGACATAGGTCAAGTCCTGGTGCTCTTTGAGAGCGTGCATGATTGGCAGCTCGGTCGTGCCCGGGTTGCCGAAGAGGTGGGTGACGCCCTCGTCCTTCAGTAGGGTCAAAAAAGCCGACCGGCCATTGATGGAGATCATCTTTGGCCGTCGAGATCAATCGTTGAGGCTGTTTGACACCGAGAGCATCTGTTGAGAGTGTGAAACTAACATAGGGAATAGGCTCGAACCGTTCGCATGCAGACAAGGATTACGATTCTTTGCGTAGCTCTCGGACTGGTCTACGTCCCGAGCTCAGGCGCCGAAGACGGCATCCCGCGCACAGAGAGCGGCAAGCCGGATCTGTCGGGCACCTACGACATCGCCAGTCTGACGCAGTTTGAGCGGCCGCAGGAGTACGGCGAGAGCCTCACAATGAGCGTCGAAGAGGCTCGGAGGATCGAGGCGGTAAAAGCCGACTCGACGGCTCAGGCTGACACTGCCAGCGATCCGGATCGCGGAGCACCGCCTGCGGGCGGCGACCTGCATCTGAGCCGTGTTGGCGGTCACAACCAGTGGTACTTCGACCGTGGTACCACCGTTTTCGCCCTCGACGGGCTCTTCCGCACTTCGATCCTCACGGACCCGCCCAACGGGCGGCTGCCGGAGCTCACCGAAGCGGGCAAGGTGAATCATCCCTGGTCTCTCGGCTGCGGCAGAGGATCGTGCCGCCCCAGGGACTACCAAGGCCCGACCGGAGACGCCTGGTGGGTCGAAGCCGAAGACAACCTCTACGACAATCCCGAGGGGCAGACCCTCGGCACGCGCTGCATCTACTCAGGCGGTCCCACCGTCCCGATACGACCCGCCTCCTACAACAACCTCAAGACGATCACCCAAACCGAGACCCATGTGGTCATCCTGGTCGAATGGATGCATTGGGCCCGCGTCGTCCGTCTCGACTCCATCCATCTACCGTCCGAGATGCGATCACTAGGAGGAGACTCGATTGGTTGGTGGGAAGGCGACACCCTGGTTGTGGACACCACCAATTTCCTCGCCTCTCCAACCGTTCCCCGAGAAGGGTTCCACGTCGTCGAGCGCTTCCGCCGCGTCGATGGCGACACCGTGCTTTACGAGTTCACGGTCGACGACCCCGACTACACGGCCCCTTTCAGCGGCTCCTTACCGTGGCCGCGGACCGACAAACGCCTCTTCGAGTACGCCTGCCACGAAGGCAACTACTCGATGGGGAATACGCTGCGCGGGGCGCGGTTATTGGAGCGAGAATGGAAAGATGAGCACGGGGGTTAAACTACCTACTTCACAGCCCAAAGATCTCTACTAATCGCCAAGAGGATCCATCGATGTTCAAACAGTTCCGGTTCGCAATCATGGGGGTGGCGTTGGTGATGCTGGCAGCACCAGGGTTGCTCGCTCAGAGCCTGTCACTCGAAACGGCGGAAGGTCTGACCCTGCACAACAGCATCGCGAAGGGCTCGACCCTGCAAGGCAAAAAAGGTATCCAGCTGACCGCCGACCCGGCGGTTGCGAAGGCAACAGCCGCCAAACGAGACAAGCTACTGGCGGAGATGCAGGCGAAAGGCGAGAGGCCCTCCGGCCCCGCATCCTTCGAGAGCCTTCGCACCAACCATCTCGGGTTCATTGACGGTGTCGACTTCAGCAACGGCACAATCGAAGTCGAGCTCGCAGGCTCACCCGCACCGGGGGCTCAGGGAGGCGCGCGTGGCTTCGTAGGAGTGGCGTGGAGAGTTCAGGAAGACAATGAGCACTACGACTGCTTCTACCTCCGCCCCACCAACGGTCGTGCCGACGATCAAGAGCGCCGCAATCACAGCGCCCAGTACATCTCGCACCCCGAGTGGACCTGGTACCGCTTCCGTGAAGAGAGTCCGAGCAAGTACGAGACCTACGTCGACATCGCCCCGAGTGAGTGGATCAAAGTGAAGATCACCGTCGAAGACGAGAAAGCGCGCCTTTACGTCAACGGAGCCGAGCACCCGGCGCTAGTCATCAACGACGTCAAGTCAGGCGCCAACGCCAGCGGCAGAGTCGCCCTCTGGATCGAAGGCTCCACCATCGGCTACTTCCGCAACCTAAGAATCACAAATTGATCGCTTTCCAAGGGTTCCACCCACTTCGCTACCAAAAACTGATCGCTCTCGATCGCTCTCCAAGAGTCCCACCCACTTGCCAACCAAGAACCGAATCCTCCCCGAGACTTCGCCAACAATGTGGCGAGATGCCCTTGGCACACACCTCTGGATGCCTTCCGGAGTGCCTCGGCGCCGCTAGCTCCCCTATCGGGGTGAAAATCGTTGGCGCTCGACGCAGCTCCGCCGCGCGGCTCCCTCCAGGACGAAGGGGCAACAGCGGCGAAAACGAGGTACTGCGGCAGGATCTCGGCTAGTCGGGACCCGCTCGAATCTCCGGCACGTAGGGCAATCCTGGTGGGAAACACCCTGCTGGGAAGATCGCTTCTTTGTCCCCCTGCTTGAGCCTCTCCGCGGCTTCTCGGTAAGCAGAGACGAACTCCCGGAGCTCTTCTCGGAGCTCGCGCCTCGCTTGTGCAGTTGCCGCGTGAAAGGTGGGAGCCGGAGAGCTGTCGATCTCTTTGGGGCGCTCGAGGGGGTCCTGAGAGCGGATCACGTCAGGACCTAAGGGTTTGCTACGGGCCTCTCTATGACGCAGGCGAGTCTCCCGCTCAATGCGGTCCACGATTTCAGCAACCCGTCCACAGCGCTCGAGCCGCGATAGTAGTTCCCAGCGCGGCAAGGGCCATAAATGGATCGTCTCCTCGACAAGGAAGTCTTTTGGATCCAGTATTTTGCCGGACCGTCTCGCTCGGTTCTCCGCGGTCAGATCTCGCCACACGCCCCGGACCTCGGAGTAGCCACGGAGAAGCTCACTGGCACAATGAACCCCGGGCCAGTCACTCGGTCTGATCACCAGGTTCTCTTTGCTTCCCTGGGAAAGCATGTAGAAGAGACGCGAAATCTGGGCTTCCTCTTCATCCGAGACAACGATGTGCTGATACCGGCGCGACCAAAACTTATCCGTCCAATTATGAAGACGACCGACCTTGCGTGCCACGTTGCCATTGACGAACTGCATAAAGCTCGAGAGCTGCTTCGTGCTCTCTGGGAGGAGCAGCATGTGGGAGTGATTCGAGAGAAAGGCGTAGGCGCAGATCTTCATGCCAGTGTGCCGTTGGCCCCGACCCAGGACCCCACGGATCGTCGCATTGCCCTCAGGAGAAGGGCTGAGGAGATAACGACCCTGAATCGTACGGGTGGTTACTTCCACCAGCCTCCCGGAGACACATCCTCATAGCTTGCGCACGTCTTGCCAACTCTCCTAACACCCTCTATAGACGCAAGAAACCTTCGCAACCTTGCTGCTGTGTGCATTCTCGTCGTGAGCCGTACACTTGACCCACTTCGGAGTAGATTGGGTGGTACCTCGGGAATGAGGTGAAAACTCGGGTGGCACCTCGGGATGGGCGCAGGGGCTCTGAGGCGGCGCTCTCTGACTGCGACCGAGGTATCCTTGAGGCTGTAACAAAAACGGACGGGGTCGCCGGCGGTAGCCTTCGACTGAATTGAGCGTGGGGGAAGAGATGGAGACTGTCTCAAAGTGGATCGCATCGTGGCGCCTCAAGAGCTGGCGCACGGCGGCTGTGGCCGCTCTACTCTTCTACACACTGACCGGATTTGTAGTCGTACCCTGGGTTGTCAAGAGCCTGGTCGTCAAGACTGTGCGGGAACAAGTCGACCGCGAGGCAGGGCTCGAAAGGGTCGCGTTCAACCCTTTCACGCTCGTATTGACCATGGAGGGATTCTCGCTGCCGGACCGACCAGGCTCTACACTCCTGTCGTTCGACGAGCTCTTTGTGAATCTTCAGGCGTCGAGCCTCTTCACCTGGACCGCGACGGTCGAGGAACTGAGAGTTCAAGGGCCCTATGTGGCTCTGCGAAGGTTCGAGGACGGCAAGGTCAACATCCTCGAGCTGATGGAGAGCCTCGAAACCGACGAGGTCGACGACGAGGAGGGCGGCGGGCTTCCCAGGGCTCTGTTGAGGAAGATCCGCATCGTTGACGGTCGTGTTGAGGTCGAAAGCCTCGTTCCCGAGGAGCCGCTACTCTGGGAATTGACCCCGGTCAACCTCAGTCTGAACAACATCAGCACCCTTCCCGGCGAGGAGGGCGACAACCTCTTCACCCTCGGAACGCCGAACGGAGGGGAGATCGGCATCGACGGCACGGTCGTGGTCGAGCCCCTCGGTCTCGAAGGGTCCGTCTCAGTGGAACGGATGCCCATCGAGACGGTCTGGCGTGCTGTCAAAGACAAGTTCGAGTTCGATCTCTCCAGCGGCTCCTTCGCGACCGATCTCGATTATCGGATCGGTGTGGAGGAGGACGGCGTACACGTGGAGGTTCTCGATGCCGAGCTCCGCATTCGCGACTTCGGTTTCCAGACCCTCGACGCTGACACCGAGCTCTTGAAAGCGGATGCGATCACTATTTCCGGCGCTGACGTGCACTGGCCCGAGCAGCGAATCAGGGTGGACTCGCTTGTCGTCGAGGGTGCTTCTGCCTTCGCCTGGATCGAGCCTGACGGAACGCCGATCTGGATGACCCTCGTTCCGGAGCCGACGCAGAAGCAAGTCGCCGATGCCTACCGCTATGTCGATGACAGAGTCGACCTCGATGCCGAGCTCGACCTTTTCGAGCTTCGCGGCGCGACCGCGGCTTTCGAGGATCGCACTTTCTCCGAATCCGTGCGCATCGCGGTGTCGGAAGCCAACTTGAGGGTGACCGATATCGCCACGAGACCGAACAGCGTGTGGAGGTTCGAGACCTCCGCGGTATTCGCTGGAGGGGCGCAGGCGTCGGCGGACGGCAGTTTCAGCGCGATTCCGCTGGTCCTCGACGCCGAGGTCGCGCTCGCGGACCTGGAACTTTCTCGATTTCAACCCTACGTCGAGAAATTCGCTCCCCTCGAGGTCCGGGCCGGCGTACTGCACACCGACGGAAGTGTGCACGTGGAACCGAGCCCGGACGCGCCTGACGTCACATTCTCCGGTGCGCTATCTGTGAACAGACTCGACCTCGACGAGACGGTCACAGACGACACCCTCATTGGGTGGGGCGAGCTCGATGTGACCGGCATCCAGGCCGCCCTAGCGCCGACTTCTCTCGGCGTCGAGCAGGTCGAGGTCCGTGGCGCCGGACTCGAGATCACCGTCGCCGAAGACGGCACCATCAACCTACTCGAGTTCCTCAAAGTGTTGTCCGAAGGCGATAGCACCGACGCGAGCGAGCCTAAAGCCGACGCCGAGGCCGGTGGTGGGCTACCGCCGGTCCAAATCGCGAGTCTTCGACTCCATGACTGTTACGGCCTCTACACCGACAAGACCACCGCCGATCCTTTCCGGATGAATCTCCGATCCATCAACGGGACAGTCTCCGGGATCGCGACCGAAGCTAACTCGACCGCTGATATCGACATCGACGGCGCCCTCGATGGCTACGGCCTGCTCTCTTTTCAGGGCGAGCTCGACCTCTTCAACTATGCACGGCTGACCGACTTCGACATCGACATCTACGACATGGCGCTGCCCTTCGCTTCGCCGATGTCGGTCAAGGTGATCGGCCATCCGATCGAGTCAGGCAGACTGACCCTCGACCTGGACTACAACATCACCGATCAACAGCTGCAGGCGACCAACCACATCGAGCTCTCCCATCTCCATCTCGGGGACAAGATCGAGGGCGAGGGCACTATCGACGCGCCGTTCAAGTTGGGCATCTCGATGTTGAAAGACTCCGACGGGCGAATCACCCTCGATATCCCGCTGGAGGGAAACCTCGACGACCCGGACTTCATCGCTCGCAAAGCCGTCATGGCCGCGGCAGGCGAGGTCACCAAAGAGCTGGTGAAATCTCCTTTTCGGATGCTGGGTCGGCTGGTCGGAGGGGGTGCCGAGGACCAGGAGCTCGAGTTTGTCGACTTCGAAGTCGGCAGCGCTTCGCTGGGGACGAATGCCACCGCGAACCTGGACACCCTCGCAAAGGCTCTAAAACAACGTCCGACCTTGCGTCTCGAGATCGACAGCGTTGTCGACCGGCGGGCCGACGCCGAGGTCTTGAAGCAGACCGACTTCGAGCGCGAGCTCGCGACCCGGCAGACCGCAGCTGAGCAATCGGAGGCAACCACGGATCGCACTCCGCTCGAGACGATGTTCGTCGAGCGCTTCTCCGCCGCCAATCTGGAATCGGTTCGAGCGCAGTACAGATCGGCGGAAGACTCCGAGCTCGACGACGACTCCTACACCGCGCTTCTTCGCTCACGACTCGTCGAGACCCAGCCGGTCGACGAAGCCAGGACCACGGCCCTCGGTCTGGCGCGAGCGGAAGCCATCAGCTCGTTCTTGCAAGATCAGGCCGGCATCGGCTCGACTCGCCTCGGCATCCGCCCCCAGCCCAGCGAATCGCCAGCCATAGCGGGACGGGTACGTACCCGGCTCGAGGTCACGGCCGACGGCTAGACGAGAAACCCTCGTCGGACTAGGAGGAGCACCAGAGTGAAGTTTGGCGCACAGGTAACCGTTTATCGCAACACTTGGGACACCATCCGTACGGTAGTGGAGACACTGGAGGCCGGGCCCTGGGACAGCATATGGGTTGCCGACCACTACCTTCCCCCGCCCGGGCGCAAGGAAGAAGAGCATCTCAACGCCCACGAGGGCTTCACCATCCTCGCCGCCGTCGCCGGAATGACAAAGAGGCTGCGTCTCGGTCACCTGGTGCTCGGCAACACCTACCGTAACCCCGCCCTGGTCGCCAAGATGGCCACGACCCTCGACCAGGTCTCCCTTGGCCGCTTCACCCTCGGCATCGGTGCCTCGTGGTTCAAACGCGAGCACGAAGCCTACGGCTGGACCTTTCCGTCGATGCGAGAACGCCAGGACCGCTTCCAAGAATCTTGCGAGCTCATTCGCGCCCTCTTCACCTCCAAAGAGCCCGTGACCTTCAACGGCCAGTACTACAACCTCGATGACGCCCCGATGGCCCCCGGCTGCTATCAAGAACCGCACATCCCGATCCTGGTCGGAGGAACCGGCGAAAAGCGAACTCTACGCACCCTCGCCATGTACGGCGACGTGATGAATCTCGACGGCTGGGCTGGCGGCCCGATGACCGCCGAGTACTTCCGCCACAAGACCGGGGTACTCGATCACCATTGTGAGACGGTCGGCCGCGATCCGAGTGAGATCCAACGCTCGGTGCTGATACCCACCCTGGTCACCGACGATCAGGAGGCGGCGGATCTCTTTCGCGCCAATCGCCGCCTCGGCGAGGGCACCGCCGCGGGAACCAAGGACTACGTGATCGACCGCATCGGCGAGATCATCGAAGCCGGCGCCGAGTACATCATGATCGGCGGCATCCCGACCGACGACCTCGAGCAGTATCACCGCGTCGCCGAGGAAGTGATCCCCGCGTTCTCCTAATCGCCTAACGAAGGGGCCGAAAGAACTTCCGCAAGTCCCCAACGAGCAGTTCCGGCTCCTCGATCGCCGGGAAATGCCCGCCGCGGTCGAACACCGACCAGTGGCTGACATTGGAGGGTCGGTCACCGACCAGCGACTGCGGTGCGCCCGATCGCGCAGGAATGCCGACGAATTGTGCGTAACCCCGCGGCACCGTGACCGGACCGCGGCTGGTGCGACGGGGCCGCGAGCTCCCCAGCCCGTTGGCGTAGTAGTAACGCACACTGGTTCCAATCGTCGACGTGTGCCAGAAGATCGAAACGAGAGTCAGAATCTGGTCTTTAGTGAAACTCGTCTCGACATCGCCGCCGCAGTCGCTCCACGACCGCAGCTTCTCGGTGATCCAGGCAGCGACACCGACCGGCGAGTCGGTGAGGCCATAGGCAAGGGTCTGCGGTTTGGTGCCTTGAATGCGTTGATACCCGGTCTCGTCGACCGACCAGCGCTCGAGCCGCGCCCGGTAGTCGCGCTCTTCGTCGGTCGCCGGCTCACGCTGGGCACGCGGTGGAGACCCTGGGGTGTGGATGCCGACCAATCGCTCGGGAAATCTCGCGCCAAGCTCCCGCGTCACCCCCGACCCCCAGTCGCTGCCGTAAGCGCCAAAGCGCTGGTACCCCAGCTTGTCCATCAGCTGGACCCAGAGATCCGCGGTGCGCGCGATGTCAGTCCCCTCGGCCGGATCACCCGAGAAGCCGAAGCCGGGAATCGACGGCACCACTACATTAAAAGAATCGTCCTGTTCCCCGCCTTGAACCCCCGAGTTGCTGAGAGCGCGTACCGAAGGAAGCATCTCCCAGATCGTGCCAGGCCAGCCGTGGGTCATCAGCAGCGGGAGCGACGACGCCTGCCGGCTGCGCTGGTGGACGAAGTGAAGCATCTGCCCGTCGATCGTCGTCTTGTAATGATCAAAGGAGTTGAGCCACTCTTCGTGCGTGCGCCAGTCGTACTCGTCCTTCCAATAGGCGATCAGCTCTTCGAGGTAGTCGCGATCGGTTCCGTACCCCCAGCCTTCTCCCGGAGCATCAGGCGGCCACCGCGTTGCCGCCAGCCGCCGCTTCAGGTCGGCTAGATCGGCATCGCTGACCCGGATCTCGAAAGTTTCGATCCCCTCGGGGCCGGGCACCGCCGCAGCTGAGCTTCCGACCGTCGCCTCGCCGACAGGACGGTTTGCCGCGGCAACCGAGCCGGAAATGCTCGCCGCGCTCATCAACTTCACCAGCGTCCGCCGATCGATCTCGTACTGTTTCTCTGCCACTGCTTCACCTCAGTTCTATCGCAACCACGTTTCCGGATCTCGACTCGTAGGATGAAAATACCCTAACCGCTGCCTCCTCAGTCTGACAACACAGAACCACAGAGATAGCATCGATTTCGACGTCCAGGACGCGGCGAGAACACGATTCGCTACAAGGCTGAGAAGCTCGAGCTCAGCCTTGGTCGACGTCGTGCTTCGATTCGAGCAGGTGCTCGGCCGCCGCGTACTGGTCGTCGGCCCGACACCTCAACCGGTAGCCCATATCGACATGATCGTCACACCTGTAGGCGACGGGCGGCTGGTAGTGGCGGACGCCAAGTCTGGGATTCGCATGGCCGAAGAGGCACTTTCAGCCGACCCCGACTCGGTCTCCGCCTTCGAGAGCTACTGCGAGCAACACTTCTTCGGACACCCGAGCCTTCGCGAGCTTCCAATCAAGAGCTGCGGCACCTCGGTAGCGCCGAAAGTGGTCGGCCGGACCCAAGAGATGGTCGAGCTCAGTCGTGCCCTCTCGCCTCTTCTCGACGGCATCGCACAGTCCTTGGAGGGAGCCGGATACCAGTTCGACCGCGTGCCTTCCTCTTCGGCCGGCCCGAGAGCGAGAATGTTCACGATTCCCCGGAAGCAACCAACAGAGCAGCTTATCCGATGCTGACCTACAACAACGTTCTCATCGAGACCGGCGAGAGCGGGAAGGTCGTGTATCTGCCGAGCTATGGCTGGCCGGCTATGGACGAAGCCGCGGTCGCGGCCTGGCAATCGATCGGCTTCGAGCCCTGCCGGGTCGAGGGATTGGCGATCAGCGCCATGTACGGGGGGGGGCCTTCGTTGCGCGGTGAAAGTGCTGGCCCGCTAGCAGCAGATTTTCAACGTAGAGTAGCGTCGTGAGCGATCGCGAGGCATGGCGCAGCCTGGCCGGCATCTTGTCGCGTTCGCCGCTCTGTAGGCGGGGAAGACGAGACAATTTGGCAACGCCGTTCTGGCTGGTCGCCCGCAAAGGTTGATCGCTAAACCATCCGAGGTCGCAAGAAAGAGAGGGAGCCCGTCATGAACCATCAGTCAAAAGTGGCCATAATTACCGGCGGAGGAACCGGTATCGGCAAGGCCACCGCGCTCGCTCTGCTCGGAGAGGGCTACTCGGTGGCGATCGGTGGTCGCCGCGCCGAGCTTCTCGATGCTGTTGTCGAAGAGTCGGGCGCCTCGGATCACCTGCTGGGAGTGTCGACCGATGTCACGGACCCGGACTCGGTTGCCAATTTCTTTGCCGCGACAAGAGATCGCTTCGGGCGTCTCGATCTTCTGTTCAACAACGCCGGCACCGGTGCGCCGCCCGTGCCGCTCGAGGACCTCGATGTCGACCGCTGGCGACGGGTCGTAGATGTGAATCTGACCGGCTCCTTTCTTTGCACTCAGGAGGCGATTCGGATGATGAAGGCGCAGACACCACCGGGTGGGCGCATCATCAACAACGGCTCGATCTCGGCACAGTCACCACGACCCAACTCCGCGCCCTACACGTCGACCAAGCACGCCATCACCGGGCTCACCAAGTCGACGTCGCTGGACGGGCGCAAGTACGATATCGCCTGCGGACAGATCGATATCGGCAACGCGCTCACCGACATGACTGCGCGGATGGGTGCTGGAGTAGCGCAAGCTGACGGTTCGAAGAAGGTCGAGCCGACGATGGACGTCGACAACGTCGCTCGAGCGGTCGTCTACATGGCGAGCTTGCCGCTCGATGCTAATGTCCAGTTTCTGACCGTGATGGCGACCAAGATGCCCTTGGTCGGTCGCGGGTAGACCGCAAAAAGAGGATAGACCATGCCGATCAATCCCGATGCCGTCGGTGCCGAGGGCGCGCCGCTCAGACACAGTTGGGTCTCCAAAGACGCGCTGCTCTACGCCGTAGGCGTGGGTGCCGGCACAGATGAATTGCAGTTCACGACCGAGAACACCAAGGACACGCTGCAGAAGGTGTTGCCCACCTTTGCGGTGATCATCGGTGGCGGAGCGCGGCCAATGGATCAGATCGGCTCGATCAACCACGCCATGATGGTGCACGGCGAGCAGGGAATCGAGCTCTTCGGCGAGATCCCGGCGGATGGCGAGATCGAGACCACGAGTCGGTGTATCGGGATCTGGGACAAGGGTGCGGCCGCCGTCCTCGAGTTCGAGTCGACGGCCGTCGACACGAAGACCGGCGGGATTCTGCTCAAGACCTACTCCAGCCTGTTCTGCCGGGGTGAAGGCGGTTTTGGCGGCGAGCGCGGACCGAGCGAGAAGGTCGAGTTTCCGGCCCGAGCGGCCGATCACGAGGTCACCTACGACACTCGCGAGGATCAAGCGCTCACCTACCGTCTTTCCGGCGACCGCAATCCTCTGCACTCGGACCCGAGCTTCGCCGCCATGGGCGGGTTCGAGCGGCCGATCTTGCACGGATTGTGCACCTGGGGCTTCACCGGAAGGGCGCTGCTGCACACTCTCTGCGATAGCGATCCTTTGCGCTTCAGGGCGATGAAAAGCCGCTTTTCCAAGCCGGTGACCCCTGGCGATAGGCTGACCGTGTCGATGTGGGTCGACGGCGAGACCGCCCTGTTCAGAACCCGCGATCAGAACGACAACGTGGTGATCGATCAGGGCGTGTTCGAGTTCGCGTGAGCCTCTCAGTGAGCTGTCGGAGGCGGCGTCCGGGGGCGCCACAACCTTGCATGAGGTGCCTCTTCGGTTCATTATGGGCTACTTGGAGGTCGAAAATGAGCCAACGAAGCCGCCTGCTGGCACTGGGGGGCGCGGCAACCGTGGTGATACTGACGGCGCCTCTCGCACTCGCAGAGTCGAAGGACCTGCCCTCGGCACGGACACCGTGGGGTGATCCCAACCTGGGTGGGATCTGGGCCAGCTCCACCTACACGCCCCTCGAGCGTCCCGACCATTTCGCCGGTCGTGCGCTCCTCTCCGAAGAGGAGCTCGCCAAGTTGAACGAATTGGTGATGGCGGAGGGTGTCGATCCACTGCGAGCAGGGGGTGTCCTCGCCGCCGCGGACGAGGAGGAGCGACTCGCACGGACACAGCAGTCAAAAGACAACATCCATTACGACAACGCGGTTTGGCTGACCGAAGGACGGCGGAAGAAGTTCTCGAGCCTCCGAACCTCTCTGATCGTCGACCCCCCGGACGGCAAGGTGCCTCCCCTCACCCCTGCGGCCGCTGAGCGCGCCGCCGAGCGCAAGAAGATGGCGTCCTTCGACAGCTACGAGAATCGTCCACTGAATGAACGCTGCCTGGTCTGGCGGCACGAAGGGCCGCCGATGATGCCCCCTGTCTACAACGACCTGCTACAGATTATCCAGACCGAGGATCACATCGTTCTATTGCCAGAGATGAACGACAACGGTCCCAGAATCGTACCAATCGATGGTCCCCAACAGCTCAGTGCGCAGCCGCGAGGCTGGCGCGGCTACTCGCGCGGGCACTGGGAAGGCGACACTCTGGTCGTCGAAACGGCCGGCTTCAACGCTAAGAACCCCTTCTACGGCTCGAGCGAATCGTTGCACGTGGTCGAGCGCTTCACCCCTCTTGGCGGCGGGTCGATGCGCTACGAATTCACGGTCGACGACCCCGAGACCTGGACACGGCCGTGGAGTGTCGAGTTCCCGCTAACCAAACGAGACGGTCCTCTCTATGAGTATGCCTGTCACGAGGGCAACCGCGACCTCGCCTACATTCTCGCGGCGGCACGCAAGCTCGAGAAGGAGGCGGCGGAGAGCTCGGAGTAGGGAGCAGGCGTGATCGTGCTCAAGGCTGCCGGTGCCTCCGATTCCTGAGTCCTACTTGGGAAGCTTTACTCCTGCGGCAACCCTGTCCCAACAGTGATCGCCAACTCCGGTGGCGCGGATCTCCGCCTTTTGGATGCGCTGCGTCGCTTGCGTCTTGGGAAGCTCCTCGACCTGCTCGATGTAGCGAGGAATCGCGAAACGCGGCATCCGTGGGATCAGGAATTCGACGATCGACTGGGGGTCGATCTCCATACCTGGCTTCATGACGACCGCGATCTTGACCTCGTCCTCCCCTACTTCGGAGGGCACCGAGACGGCGGCGCTCTCGACGATGTCGGGGTGAGCGTTTACACAATTCTCCACTTCGAAGCTCGAAATGTTCTCGCCGCGCCGGCGAATGTAGTCCTTCGCTCGGTCGACGAAATAGAGATTGCCCTCTTGATCGCATGTGAAGGTATCGCCGGTGTGGAACCAGCCGTTGCGCCAGGCCTCCGCCGTCTCATCGGGCATGCCCCAGTAGCCGGCATTCAGAGTCCATGGCTCACCACGCACGATCAGCTCACCCGGGGTGTCGACAGGAACCTCCATATCGTGCTCATCGACGATTCGCACCTCGACGCCGGCCCTGGGGCGGCCGCAACTGCGGAAGGTCTCGTTCGAGACCGGGCGGTCGCCACTGGTTACCGGGCTGTTGATCTCGGTCATATTGAAGACCGTGTTCACCTCGACCCCGAATCTCCGGCAGAAGGCGTCGACGTCCGGGAGAACCGGCACCATGAGAACGTATTTCAGAGGGTTGTCACGATCGTCCTCGGCCGGCGGCTGAGACGCAAGGAACTGGGCCATCGGCCCTAGAATGACTCCCTCGGTGCATCCGTAGCTCCTGACATCTTGCCAGTAGTCCCGGGTCGAGAAGACCTCCCGAACCACCACGCTGCCGCGAGTCTTGGCGGCCCGGCATAGAGGGCCCTTGCCGGTGATGTGGTACGGCGGGTACGGCGCATAGTGCACTCCCCTCGGCCGATCCGAGCCGAACTCGACACTCATCAGGCTCTCGAGCTGCCCCCACGGCACCATCACCGCTTTCGAGGCGCCGGTGGTCCCTGAAGTGAAGATCAGGGCAGCGATATCCCACCGCTGCGGGCCCGGGCGGGGAAGCGCCTCGGCCCCGTCCAGAAACTCTTCGCCAGTCATCGTCCGACAAGGCAGCTGCGGCAACCGCTGCGCGTCACCGTTGAACACGACCACCAGCTCGACGTCGCCCAGGGCATCCGCGATCTCGACGAGTGGATCGACGAATCGAGCGTCGACCAGAAGATGGCGGGTGCCCGTCAGCTTGATCGGGTGAGTCAGCCAGGTTCCCTTATAGGAAGTATTGATCGGTGCTTCGATCGCACCGAGCCAGCCGCAGCCGATCCACGACAGCGTAGCTTCGAAGCCGTTCGGGAACATGGTGACGACAGGTTCGCCGGCGACGACACCTTGCCGCTCCAGGGCGTTCGCCCATCTCAGAGATTCAGTAGCCAGCTCCTCCCAGTTCATCGACCTGCCATCGACGTGCTGCACCGCCACCGCCTCCGGTGACGCAGCAGCGTTCTGAGCGACGAGCTGTGGAAGGAAGGTCTCTTCGGTCATGACGGATTCTCCCACTGCCACCCTTTCAAGTTCGGCATCCTATCTGTAACTAGACCAGCGTTTCCAAAGTCGCGCTACAATAGCTCGCGGTCATTCTGTTCGCTGGCAAGGCGCGCCGACGTAGGCATATTGGGGAATATGTCGAGGAGGCGCAACGCCGCCAGCGGGGCAGAACGGGCCGAGATATGTAGCGCTACTTTGGAAACGCTGGTCTAGCCCCAGCCCGAACCTCGTCTCCCTCCGCTTCTACATGTTTCAGTATGATGCAACGGACCCTGATGTTGATCCTCGTTCTCATCGGTGCGTTGATGATCGCTGTGACGGTCGTCCTCCACGCCGTTGGCACCACCGCCTGGGTGCGCCACCTGGTTCGACGACACGGCCGTTCAGACGGTTCCTGGCGGCCGGCGGCCATCTATTGGGTCATGATCTCGACCGCCCTTGTGATGCTGCTACTGCACATTGCCGAGGTCGTGCTCTGGGCCACGGCCTATTGGACCTTTGTTCCCGATGAGTTGGAGAGCTTCGAAGAAGCGACCTACTTCTCCTTTGTGACCTTTACCAGCCTCGGCTACGGCGACATCACGCTCAGCTCAAAGTGGCGGTTGCTCAGCGGTATCGAGGCTCTAAACGGGATCTTGCTCGCGGGGTTCAGCACCGCGCTTCTCTTCGGGGTTCTGGCGCGCGCCTGGGACACCAAGAAAGAGGGATAGCATGACCGCCCGAGAGTAGAGGAGCACGACCATGACCGAGAACCGAACCACCGCCGACCCGCAGTTCCTGAACAACGCCATGACGTCGTTCATCCAGATCGGCAGTGTGCTGCTGCTACTGAGCTGGTGCTTCAGGATCATTTCCCCCTTCGTCAACGTAGTCGCCTGGGGTCTCATCATCTCGGTCGCCATCTACCCCTTGCACCTCAAGCTCGGCGGAGCTCTGGGCGGCCGCATGAAGACATCGGCCGCGATCATCGTCCTGATCGGACTGGCGAGTCTACTGATCCCGGCCTGGGCTGTGGCCGGCTCGACCGTCGACTCTCTCTCGAACGTCGTCGACGATCTCAAGGATGGGAGTGTCTCTGTGCCACCGCCATCGGAGAAGGTCAAGGACTGGCCAGTGTTGGGAGACCGTGCTTTCGAGCTATGGAGCGACGCAGCCACCAACCTACAAACAGTGCTGAATCGATTCAAAGAGCCGCTCATCGCCATCGGCGGACTGATATTTGGTTTGGTGGCACACGGGGCGACCACCGTACTGCAATTCGTCCTCTCGATCCTGATTGCCGGTGCCTTCCTTCTCAATGCCGAGAATGGCTACAAAGCTACCTGCAGGGTCGCGAAACGTCTTGCCGGTGGAAAAGGTCAGGCACTCACCGACCTCAGTGTTGCGACCGTTCGCAGTGTTGCCAAGGGCGTACTCGGGGTCGCTATCATTCAGTGTGTCCTCGCACTGCTCTTGCTGATGCTCTGGAAAGTGCCGGCGGCCGGAGTCTGGGCCGGACTGGTGCTGGTCGTGGCCATTGTTCAGCTACCCCCGATCGTGATCCTCGGACCGGTGGCGATCTACGTCTTCTCGACGGCTGAGCCACTCTCGGGGACGGTCTTTCTGGTCCTCGCGTTTGTCGTCAGCTTCTCCGACACGGTTCTCAAGCCGCTCTTTCTCGGTCGCGGCATGGAAACGCCGATGCTGGTGATCCTCATCGGCGCCATCGGCGGCGCCATCGTCTCCGGCATCATCGGCCTTTTCGTCGGCGCCATAATCCTCGCCCTGGGGTATGAGATTTTCAGGGCCTGGATCGAGCTCGACGAGCCCCCCGCGATGACGGACTAGTTAGAGCCGATCCGAGAGAGACGAAGCCGGCGTTGAACAGAAGGATCGACGAGTGAGATCGACGGTCGTCGCCCTCTCTGTCTTGGCCCTGACCGCCTGCGCGACGGTGGGACCGGACTTCGTGTCGCCGACAGCAGACCTGAGCCCGGAGTGGCTCGAAGCGGACGCGGGATTCGAGGCCACTCCCGAGGAGCTCGTCGAGTGGTGGCGCATCTTCGAGGACCCGATTCTCGACAACCTCATCGATATTGCCCGCCGAGAGAACAACGACATCAAGATCGCCGGCCTGCGAGTCCTCGAGGCCCAGGCGCAGCTCGGGGTCGCCATCGGAGGGAAGTACCCCCAACAGCAATTCGTCGCCGCTGACGCCACCGCACTTCAATCGAGCGAGAACAACGCCAACACCGGCGGCGGCGGCGGCGACCTGGTCTTCACTCAGTACAACCTGGGTGCCGGCGTGGCATGGGAGATCGACTTCTGGGGCCGCTATCGCCGCGGCGTCGAGTCCGCCGACGCGAGCCTGCTGTCCTCGATCGCGACCTTCAACGATGCCCTGGTGCTCGTCACAGCTCTTGTCGCTGACATCTACACGGTCATCCGCACCACCGAAGAGCAGCTTCACATCACCCAAGACAACGTGAGCTTGCAGCAACGAAGCTATGACATGGTCGAGGTGCTCTATCGGAACGGCGAGGCTTCCGAGCTCGATGCCCTCCAGGCACGCACTCTCCTTCTTGGCACGGAGGCGAGCATCCCGGCGCTCAAGATCACCCTGCGCCAGGCCAAGCACTCGCTCGCGACGCTCCTCGGTCGCTCCAATATGAATGTCGACGAGTTGCTCGGCGGCGACGGCCTGCTGCCGGAAGTGCCACCGCACATCGCCGTCGGCATCCCAGCCGACCTGCTGCGCCAACGACCGGACGTGCGCCAGGCAGAGGCAGGCGATGGCGCTCAACGCTTTGGTGGGTGTGGCGCAGGCCGATCTCTATCCCAGCTTCAGTCTCTTCGGATCCCTCGGCCTATCGGCCTCCGACGGCACCAGTAGCCGCCGTGGCGACGGCGGCTTCTTCAGCACCGACAGCCTGACCTACTCCGTGGGCCCTTCTTTCGTCTGGCCCTTCTTCAACTACGGCCGAATCCGCAACAACATCCGGGTCCAGGACGCACGTCTGCAGCAGGCACTGGTGAATTATGTCGAGACCGTAAACCAGGGGGTCAGAGAGGTCGAGGACGCACTCGTTGCCTTCGAGGGTAGCGAAGACCAAGACCTGATCCTGAGGGAGGCCGTCGAGGTGGCCCAGCGCTCCGCCGACCTCTCTGTGCTGCGCTATACCGAGGGCTTCGCTGACTACCAGCGCGTCCTCGACTCCCAGCAGCGGCTGTTCTCTCAGCAGCAGCGCTTCGCTTCGAACCGTGGCGCGGCGATCAGAAGTCTGATTCTGCTCTATCGCGCCCTTGGGGGTGGCTGGCAGACGCGCACCGACGAGGATTTCGTCGACGAAGGTGCACGGCGCACCATGACGGAACGTACCAACTGGGGCGACCTCCTCGAGGAGAAAGAGCCGGACCCGCAAGATAGCCCCCAGGCCAAATGAACAACCTCTGATCGACGGAAGACGACATGAGCGAAGAACAAAACGACGGTGCCGAGACTCCAACCGCGCAGGACTCGGAGGCTCCAACGAGCCCCAGCGACGAGGAACCCGGGACGGACACTTCGGGAGAGTCGGAGTCAGAGGCCCCCGCCGCCGCCAAAGAGACCAAAAAGCCAGCAGACCCGGTTCGACGATGGACCTTGCTCGTGCTCCTCCTTGCCGTCGTCCTACTCACCTGGTACGTCGCATCGGACCGCCTGACGCCTTTTACCTCCCAAGCCCGAGTCCACGCACTCGTCGTGCCCGTAGCCTCTGAGGTCTCCGGCACCATCATCGACGTCTCGGTCTCCAACAACCAAGCGGTCGAACCTGGGCAGGAGCTCTTTCGGATCGACACCAGCCGCTATCAACTCGCCGTCGAGACCGCCGAGGCCAACCTGCAGAAGGCCCGTCAAACAACCGGCGCCTCGACAGAATCAGTCAACGCTGCGCCCGCCAATGTCGGTGCCGCCGAAGCGAGCCTCCACCGCGCGGAACAGGACGCTCTCCGAATGCGGCGTATCAAGGAGGAAGACGCCGGCGCGATCTCCGAGCGGCGCATTCAATCAGCCGAAGCAACCTGGGAGATCGCCAAGGCGCAAGTGGAAGCGGCCGAGGCCAATCTCAAAAAAGCGATCGCCGACCTCGGCTCGGCGGGAGAAGACAACGCAGCCATTCTCCAAGCCCAGGCGGCGCTAGACCAGGAGCAGGTCAATCTGGATCGTACGGTCATCGTTGCTCCGGCCCGCGGGGTCGTGACCGACGTACGCCTCGACCGCGGTAGCTTCGCTGCCGCCGGGGCACCGCAGCTCACCTTTGTGGCCACCCACGATCTGTGGATCCAGGCCGACTTCACCGAGAACAACCTCGGCCACATCAAACCAGGCAACACCGTCGAGATCGTTTTCGACGCTCTCCCGGGTAAAGTCTTTGCCGGGACGGTACGAAGCCAGGGGTACGGAGTCGAGGTGCAGTCGACTCCACTCGGGAGCCTCCCCACCGTCGACAACGACCGTAGCTGGCTGCGGACGGCGCAGCGCTTTCCAGTGCTCGTCGACTTCGAGGTCTCGGACAGCGCCGAGCGCTCGGGGATGCGAATCGGTGCGCAAGCCTCGGTGCGGGTCTACGCCAGTGACAGCGAGCTCCTCAACAGCATCGGCCGTTTCTACATGAAGGCTCTCAGCTACATGACCTATGCCTACTGAGGTCGGCTTCGCGACGCTCATGTCGGCGCCGGCCACGGATCGGCGCAAGGACATCGCCAGCGTCCGTATCCTTCGACTTGCCCTCGGCACCGGGCTCTGTCTTTGGTTCAGCCAGGCCTTCGCCTGGGATCTCTCTTTCGTCGCTCCGGTCTTCACCATGATGGTCCTTTCTCTACCCCTCCCGCCTCTGCCGCTGCAGGCGAATCTCAAGTTCGTCGTCGTCCTGATGCTGACGGCGTTTGCCGGGGTTGCGCTGCTCCCTCTGCTCATGCACGCCAGGGCGGCGGGCGTCCTAGTTCTGGCACTGGCGCTCTTCGCGAGCTTCTATTACACCGCTCGCGGCGGCTCGATGCTCGTCGGCACTTTCGCCACGGTCGGGCTCGGTCTTTCGACCGCCATCGGCTCGGTTTCGGTGGATGCTGTTTTCATCATCATCAAAGCTCTCTTCATTGCCTGCGTCGTCGGATTGACCTTCGCGCGACTGGCCCACGCCTTCCTGCCAGACTCCTCGGCCAGGCCGCCAGCTCTGGCAGCGGCCGCAGCACCGCCCACTCCCCCGCCGCCTCTGTCTCTCAAAGCCGCTCGCAGTAGCGCTCTGCGCTCGCTTTGCATCGTACTGCCGATCTCGCTCTGGTTTTTGTTCTCCGCAGCCAGTGCCAGCTTCTTCGTCGTCATGATCAAGGTTGCGCAGATGGGCCAACAATCGTCGGTTGCCGACGCGCGGCAGGCGGCCAAGTCCTTTCTCGCTTCTACCCTCATCGGCGGCATTGCAGCTACGATCGCCTGGCAGGTGCTCAGGATCTGGCCGAATGTGGTTCTCTACAGTCTGCTCGTCGCCCTGGCAGGCCTGGTGATGGGACCCAGAATCTTCGCGGGTCGAGCCATGCACCCGATGGCCGCCACCTGGTCCTACGGCTACGTGACCATGCTCATCGTCTTAGCTCCGGCGGTGCTCGACAATTCGGGCGACGACGCCGGCTCCCTTTTCACCACTCGTCTGCTGATCTTTGTTGGAGCGACGATTTACGGAGTTGTCGCCGTCCGGGTCTACGACGCATTCCGCCCGCCGAGCGCAGGGTGAAGTCCCGGCGACCGAGCTCGCGCGCAGACCCAAAAAAAACGGGGAGAGATCTCCTGATCCCTCCCCGCCGGACCTCAGTGCTTTCGCACCCGAGGCGCTAAGCTGAACGCCCTTAGGGTGCTGCCTTGATATTCGCGGTTGCTTCGGCCGTCGACCAAGTAGCGTTGGCGAGGAAGCGGAAATTGGTGAGCGCGGCGGCGTAGCCGTCGAGCTCAGGTGTCTGCGCAGCCGCTGTGGCATCGGTCACCACCGCAATCTCGAAGCCCTGCTCGAGAAGCTCGCGAAGATGCGACTCGGTGCAGAGGTTTGCCGACATGCCACCGAGAATGACCTTGTCTATTCCGCGCTTGCGCAACTGCAGGACGAGGTCGTTGGTCTCAGGCCCGTAAACCTTGTGTGGGCTCACCACCACCGTCTTGCCGTCTTCGATCAAGGGCCGGTAGCGCTCGAGCCAGTCGGCGCCGGATCCCTTGAAGCCGTCCATGCTGAGAGCGCCGGTCCGATCAAACATGTTGACGGCATGCATCATGGTCTCGACCGCTCCACCGAACTTCCACCCGTCATCGGTCGGAAAGTAGTAATGGGGCGAAATGAAGACCGGGATGCCGACACTCTTCGCCGTCGTCATCAGACTCTCGATGTTCTCGACCGTCTTGTTAGCAGTCACACTAGCGCCGACCAGGCCCCAGGTTACGCCTTCGGGACTGAGAAAATCGTTCTGCGGATCGGTGATCACGACTGCCGTGTGTGCTCTGTCGACCGCCATACCGGGGTCGGGAAGCTGCGCGTGAGCACTCATTGCCACCACGAAGCCTCCGATGAGGGCCACGTTCCAAATTGTCCTTGTTCTTCTCATCTCTTCTATCTCCTCCTTGAGGGTTTTCTGTCGCTTTCTGACGGCGACCGTTGCCGACAACTAACTCTCACCGAATGCATGTGTCAAGTGATCTCTAAAGTGGGTAGTGGCTCAGTTTCAAACTGAGCCACTACCCTAAAGTGTGCTTTTTCGTCCAGACACGGTTGATCGCCGACTCCGGCGAAGATACGATCCCGCGAGTGCTACTCGACAAGCTTCTCTCGAGCCTGGATATCCATGTCGACCCCTTCTCTCTCTGCGAGGTGAGCCCTCACCTGAGACTCTCCCTCCCGGCAGCGGATCGGGTCATGCTCCACTTCGTGCTCAGCGGCTCAGGCATCCTTCGATCGGCCGCCGGAGCTGAGCAGCGGCTGCAGCGCTGCACTCTCGCCGTGGTGCCCAAAGGAGTGCAGCACTCGCTCGAGTCGACAAAGGAGATTACGCAGGTATGCATCGTCGATCCAGAAGCGGAGATCATGCCGATCGCCCCAGTGATCTCCTCCGGATCGAAACATCCTCCCGAGATGATCGCCGCTTGTGGTCTGGTGAAAGTACGCTTCGGCACCGCGGTCGGATTGTTCGACGAGCTCAAAGATGTCCTGATCGAGGACCTCTCCGAGATCCCACAAGTGCGGTCCGCCTTCAAAGACATCCTCGCCGAACAATGCGACCCGGGGCCAGGTAGTGAGGCGATGAAGGCGGCTTTGATGAGTCAATGCCTCGTTTATCTATTCCGTCGCATCTGCGAGACCGGCACCTGCTCTTTGCCGTGGCTGGCAGCCTTGGAAGACGAGCGCCTGGCCAGGGCGCTGGATCGAGTTCTGCTGAATCCCGGAGCTCCACACACCGTAGAGTCCTTGGCCGAGGTCGCATCGATGAGCCGTTCGGCCTTTGCCGAAGCCTTCACCCACTCTTTCGGCCTACCCCCGATGGGCATGGTGCGTCGGATCCGTTTGGAGCGGGCCTGGAAGCTCTTGGAGCAACAAGCTGGGTTGCCGATACGGACCGTCGCCAGAAGGGTGGGCTTCTCTAGCCGCAGCCACTTCTCCAGGCTCTTCAAGAGCCACTTCGGTGTCTCCCCCGGTGCGAGACAGGCGATGCTGAGCTGACGGTCTCGGAACCGAGTTCCTCTTGATGAACGACCACACCAAGAGCTCAGGCTCGCATACTCAGGAGCTCCTCTCCAAGGTCTCTCGTTACGAGGCCCTTTTCGAGCTCACAGGCGTGATCAACACAGCCGGCGACATCGACGCAGTCAGCGAGGTTCTGGCCCGCCGTCTCAAGTACGTTGCCGACGTGTACTCATGGCGCTACATCTGCTTCGACGGCGATCCGCAGGACAGCGAAGGACCGGAGCCGACTGCCATCGTGGTCGACGGGTATCGAGGGAACGCGGTCGTCATGCACTCGGTCCCTGGCGCGCTCTCGGATCTTGAAGTAGAACTGTGGAAGGACCACAAGACGCGCATACTCTCCGGCGAGTCGATGAGGGAGGCTTTAGAGCAACTCCCTTCTCATTTTCAGAAAGACGATCTCGAGCAGATCTCGGCCAACACTCTAGTAGAGAGCGGTAAGACCCAAGCGCTCTATCTCTTTTGCAAACGGCGCCAGCCCTTCTCCGAGCTCGACATCAAGTGCCTCAGCATGGTCTGCAGCTTCTTCCACCGCAAGCTCCACAGGCTTTGGGAACAACAAAAGCTACGAGACCTCGAGCTGGCCTACCTCCAGCAGGAAGTCTTGTTACGGCAGAGTGAGAGGCTCGCGACTCTGGGTCGGTTGAGCGCGGGCATGGCGCACGAGCTGAACAACCCGGCGGCGGCGGCGAGACAAGGCGCCGAGCAGCTCAGAACCTCGATTGCCCGGCTCGAGCGCGCTCAATTCGCCCTCGGCGCCGCCGGCCTCTCGAGCGAACAGCAGGAGCTGGTCGCAGCCCTCGAGCAAGAGGCAGAAGCACGGGTCAAGAAGCCGAGCTCACTCGACCCCATTGCTCGCAGCGATCTCGAGCAAGAGGTCGAAGACTGGCTCGAACAGAATGGTATAGAGGAGCCCTGGGAACATGCTTCGACGCTGGTGGACATGGGACTCTGCGGCGCCGAGCTTGGCGAGCTGACCAAGAGCTTCGAGCCCTCGCTCACGCCTGTGGTCGTCGCCTACTTCAGCACCACTTTCACCGCCCTCTCCCTTCTCGAGGAGATCGGGCACGGAGCCCGTCGTATCGCCGACATCGTCAAGGCCCTCAAGGGTTACTCCTATATGGATCAGGCCCCGCTACAGTCTGTCGACGTGCGCGAGGGACTCGATGACACTCTCGTCATGCTGAGCAGCAAGCTTCGAGACGGGATCAGTGTCGAGCTCGACTACGCAGAGGACCTGCCTCGCATTCAAGGCTACGGCAGCGAGCTCAACCAGGTCTGGACCAACCTCATCGACAACGCGATCGGCGCCATGGACGGCAAAGGCGCACTCGAGCTCAAGGCCTACCGGGACGAAGACTGGGTCATCATCGAAGTTGCGGATACTGGGCCGGGGATCGCGATCGAGGCACAAGGCAAGATCTTCGACCCCTTCTTCACCACCAAGGCCCCTGGCGAAGGCACCGGACTCGGTCTCAACATCAGTCACGGCATCATCGTCGAGAAGCACCTGGGGCAGATCTCGGTCGACTCGAAACCGGGCGCGACGCGCTTCAGAGTCAAGCTTCCGATCACCATTTCGACCCCTTCCAACGACACTTCCTCAGCTGACACTTCATAGGACAATGGCCAGACCCATCATCCTCACCGTCGACGACGAAGAACAGGTGCGCAACGCGGTCGATCGCGACCTGAGACGGCACTTCCGCGGCGACTTTCGGATCCTCAAGGCAAGCTCGGGCGCCGAGGGGCTCGAGACCCTGCATCGCCTCAAACAGCGAAACGACGCCGTGGCGCTCTTTCTGGTCGATCAGCGAATGCCCGAGATGAGTGGTACCGAGTTCCTCTCCGAAGCCTGCGAGATCTATCCCGAGGCGCGCAAGGTCCTGCTCACCGCCTACGCGGATACCGACGCGGCAATCGCGGCCATCAACGAGGTGGGGCTCGACCACTACCTGATGAAGCCTTGGACACCGGCCGAGGAGCACCTCTATCCGATCCTCGACGACCTCATCAACGACTGGCAGGCAACCGCTTCGATCCCCTACGAAGGAATCCGAGTAGCCGGAACGCTGTGGTCGGCCAGCTCCCACAGCATCAAAGACTTCTTAGCCCGCAGCCAGATCCCCTACCAGTTCCTCGACATCGAGCGAGACGCGGAGGCGCGCGCCCTGGTTGAACAGACCGACAATGAAAGCTATCGACTGCCGGTGATCTTCTTTCCGGACGGAACGGTGCTGATCGAGCCCAGCTTGACCGAAGTCGCCGAGAAGGCGGGGCTTCAGACGCAGGCCACCAAGCCTTTCTACGACCTGATCGTGGTCGGCGCCGGTCCGGCGGGTTTGGCTGCGGCTGTCTACGGCTCATCCGAGGGCGTAAACACCCTACTCGTCGAACGAGAAACACCAGGAGGCCAAGCGGGAACGAGTGCGAAAATCGAGAACTACCTCGGGTTCCCCAATGGGTTGAGCGGAGCCGACCTCGCCCGGCGAGCCACCGCGCAGGCATCCCGTTTCGGCACCGAGATTCTCACCACTCAAGAGGTCTTGAGCATAGATGTTCGTGATCCCTATCGTGTCGTGACGCTTGCCGACGGGTCCGAGATCGCCTGCCGAGCGTTGGTCATCGCCACCGGGGTCTCGGTCCGTAAGCTCGACGTTCCCGGAGTCGACAAGGTCACAGGCGCCGGCGTTTACTATGGGGCCGCGCGAACCGAAGCCGCCAGCTACCAAGGCAAGCACGTCTTCGTCGTCGGAGGAGCGAATTCCGCCGGCCAGGGAGCGGTCTTCTTGTCGCGATACGCAGAGCGGGTGTCGATACTGGTTCGCGGCTCCCTCGACAAGAGCATGTCGAGGTATCTGATCGAGCAGATCGAGCGACGCGACAACATCGACGTTGAGCTGGGAGCCGAGATCGTCGAGGTTCACGGCGGCGACCGCCTCGAAGCGATTACGATTCGCAATCGTGAGACCGGCGAGACTCGAGAGCAGCCGGCACCTGCGATATTCGTCTACATCGGTGCGTCACCCCATACCGAGATGCTCGGGGATCTCATCGCAATGAGCCCAACCGGCTTCGTTCTGACCGGGCCGGATCTCTCGATCGACGGCCAGCGGCCCGCCGGGTGGAAGCTCAAGAGGAATCCCTATCTAATGGAAACCAACGTGCCTGGCATTTTTGCCGCCGGCGACGTGCGCCACGGAGTCATTCGTCGAGTCGCCTCGGCAGTCGGACAGGGATCGGCAGCCATTAGCTTCGTGCACGAATACTTGAAGACAGTCTAAGAAGCGAACACCCACGAATCGACCCCGTCCGGTCCACATCTGGACCGTGGCACGAGGAGAGCCATGAAACGTAAAACCCAGGTTGAGTATGACGACGCGTCACCCGAGGTTCGCGCCCTCTACGACGAGATTATGGACACGATGGGCGTACCCACAGTACTCAACTCTCTCAAAGCCCTCGGCCACAATGGGCACGCACTTCGTGCGGTCTGGTCGATGCTCAAGGAGACGCTGATCGAAGGTGAGATTCCGGCGCTGTTGAAACAGCTGATCCTGTTCAAGATCTCGATCGTCGCCGGCAACGAGTACTGTACGGCACTCCACGGCCATGCGGCGTTGAATCTCGACCCCACCCTGACCTACGACGATCTGGTCGCCCTCTCCGGAGGTGCCTGTAGCGCGAATCTCCCGCCTTCGTTCCCAGTGGCGATCGACATCGTCTTTCGCGCTTCGCTCGAGTCCAAGAGCGTCGAGGATGCGGACTGGGATTTCGAGGATCAGCTCAGAGACGAGGGCTTCTCAGAGAGCGAGATCGACGAGCTCCTTGCCATAGGGTTCTTGAGCGTTATGTTGAACATGCTTACCGACACCTACGACGTGCCCTGGGAGAATCCCTTTCCACCTTCGGACTGAGACTTCGTGAGCACGCTCAGACGCATCCTGATCAGCAACCGCGGCGAGATCGCGATAAGGATCGCCAAGGCCGCATCCGCCCTTGGATTGGACTCGGTCGGCGTCTACGCCCCTGTCGACTCTCTCTCCCTCCACACTCGCTTCACCACGGAGGCCCACAGAATCGGCGGATCGCAGGCTAAAGACGGAAACTCCGTTGGCGCCTACCTGAACGCCGAAGCGCTCATTGAGACCGCTAAGGCGAGCGGATGTGACGCGGTCCATCCCGGCTATGGTTTCCTCGCAGAGAACGCCGAATTCGCAGAGCGATGCGCCTCGGCAGGCCTGACCTTCATCGGGCCACTACCAGCGGCGCTCCGCCTCTTCGGCGACAAAGTTCGAGCCCGCATGCTCGCGCAATCGCTCGGCATTCCGGTCGTCACGGGAAGCGATCAGGCCCTGACATCGGCAAGCGAGGCCGCCGACCTCGGGCGCGAGCTTGGTTACCCGGTCATGCTCAAGGCGTCGGCTGGTGGAGGTGGCCGCGGAATGCGCGAGGTGGCCAGGGCCGAAGAGATGGCCGAGGCCTTCGAGCGCTGTCGCAGCGAAGCGGAGGCTGCTTTCGGAAACGGCGCTCTGTTCGTGGAGAAGCTCATCGCTCGGCCCCGCCACATCGAGGTGCAGATCCTGGCGGACTCACTGGGTAACGTGATCCACCTTCACGAACGGGACTGTTCGATTCAGCTACGAAACCAGAAGGTCGTTGAAGTGGCCCCGGCGCCGGAGCTCGAGACCGGCCTCCGAGAGAAGATCCTGGCCGACGCGATCAAGCTCGTCCAGGCCGCAGACTACGCCAATGCAGGAACCGTCGAGTTCCTCGTCTCTCCTGAAACCGGCGAGCACTTCTTCATCGAGTGCAACCCGCGGATCCAGGTCGAGCACACAGTCACCGAGCAGGTCACCGGCATCGACATCGTCGAGGCGCAGATCCAAATCGCGTCAGGAGCCTCACTGGCGTCCTTGGGCCTCGGCGACCAGCATTCCGTAGGCGACCCGCTGGGCTTCGCCGTGCAGGCCAGAGTCGTCGCTCGAGGTCCCGGCACCATATCGGCCTACAAGGAGCCGTCCGGGCCGGGAGTGAGAGTCGACGCCTGTGCCTACCTCGGCTACACTCCGCCGCCTCAGTTCGACCCCCTGCTCGCCAAGGTAATCGGCTCGTCTTACTCGCGGATCGGCTCGGCGGACTCATCGTCATCTTTCACCTCGGCCATCGATCGGACCCTCCGCGCGCTTGGGGAGTTTCATCTCGGGGGCCTGCCGACCAATCTGCCGCAACTACGAGCCATCCTCTCTCACCCCACCGTGCGCGCCGGCGACGCCAGGACCTCCTTGCTCGCGGAGGATCCTGAGATGCTGGATGCCCCCTCGTCTTCCCCCGGCAACGGCTCCAACCCTGGAAGCGCCGCGTTGGACCTGCTCGAGCAGCAGGCACCCGCTCAGAAAACGGGAGTAGGTGGGAGCCCCGCATCTAGTCCCCAGCCCTCGCTCCCACCCCTGAAGGCGGAGCCAGGCCAGCGTGCCGTGTGCTGCCCTCTGGAGGGCTCGGTGGTGGAGCTTCGAGTGAGTCGAGGCGACGCCGTCGCCGCGGGCGACACCGTGCTCGTGGTCACTGCCATGAAGATGGAGACCGATGTAGCGGCGCCCTGCTCCGGGGTCGTGGCCGCGGTCCAAGCTCTCATGCCAGGCGACTTCGTCGCAGCCGAACAAGTAGTCGCAGTGGTTACGCCGGCCGAGGATGCTGAAGAGGTCTCACCAAAACAAGAGGACCAGACCTGGGCCCCGGTCTTGGAAGAAGTCCGTACCCTGCAAGAGATCGCGCACGCTCGCCTGGCCCCGGGCTCGGAAGACCCCGGGGTCGTTCGGCAGCGGAGTCGAGGCAAGCTCACCTGTCGGGAGCGCATAGCGTTACTGCTCGACGAGGGTTCCTTCCGCGAGGTCGGAAGCGCCGCCGGCTTCCCCTCCTATGACGAAGAAGGCCGCGTCATCGCCTTCACCGCCGCAAGTCATGTCGGCGGTTGGGGCAAGATCGACGGCCGCACCGCCGTACTATGCGCGGACGACTTCACCTCCCGTGGCGGCCACTCGGACGGAGCGATCGGCGCCAAGAGCTCCTATCTCGATCGTCTCTCGCTGGAGCTCCGCGCCCCCACTGTCCGCCTGCTCGACGGGTCGTCGGGTGGCGGCAGCGTGGCGAGCATGGTGCCGAAACAGGAGACCGAGGGCGAGAGCAGCGCAAAGGAGAGCTCGGGTGCGATCAAGGCAGGCCGACCACGGGTCGCCGGCGGCGGCGGATCGTTCCTGCCTCCTCACCTCGGCAGCACCTACTACGCCGAGCACCTCTCGACCGTGCCTGTCGTCAACATGTTACTCGGTAGCGTGGTCGGCATCGGCGCCGCCAAGGCGGTGCTCGGACACTTCTCGGTCATGGTGCGTGACATCGCACAACTCTTCGTGGCGGGGCCGCCAGTGGTCACCCACGCCATGGGCTACGACATCACCAAAGAAGACCTCGGAGACTGGCGCATCCACTGCCGCAACGGCTCGGTCGACAATCTCGCCGAGACCGAAGTCGAGGCGACCGCGATGGCCAAGCGATTCCTTTCCTATCTGCCATCGAGCGTCTACGAGGCGCCCCCGGTTCTGCCTCCGACGGCGAGTGACCCGCCCGAGCGCCGCGAGGAAGAGCTCTTCACTCTGATCCCGCGCAAGCGCACCACGACCTTCGACATACGGAAGGCGATCCGCTTGTTGGCGGATGCCGATTCCTTCTTCGAGATCGGCTCGCTGTGGGGAACCGACCAGGTAACCGGTCTGGTGAGATTCAACGGCCACCCTCTGGGAGTGGTCGCCTCCGACAGCCGCCACGCCAACGGCGGTGCGCTGACCGCGGACGGCTGCGGCAAGCTCATCCGCCTACTCGACATCTGCGACCTCTTCCACATCCCGGTTCTCAATCTGGTCGACAGCCCCGGCTTCGCCGTCGGCTTGGAGCACGAGATCGCCGGCACCATTCGGCGCGGCGGCGAGTGGATGATCGCCTTCGCCCAGGTCGGAGTGCCGATCTTCACCGTACTGATGCGCCGAAGCTTCGGCGTCGCGGGAAACAACTTCGCGGCACCCCAGGCGCAGCCGTCGGTTCGGGTGACCTGGCCCGCCGCTGACGTTGGCGGCATTCCCCCCGAGGGTGGCATCGAAGCGGCGTACAAGCGTCAGCTGGCCGAATCGGACGACCCCGAGGCGCTGCGGGCGGAGCTGATGGAGCGTATCGAGAGCGCGCGCGGACCGGTTGGCCCGCTGTCGCGCTTTCAGATCGAAGAGATGATCGACCCCAGAGACACGCGACGCTTTATCTGCGAGTGGGTGAGCACGGCCTACAAAGTGATCGCTCAACCGGCGCGCTTGGTTCCACGAGCGCTGAAGTTCAGGCCTTAGACGCAGGCCGTCGTGGTCATCGAAGGTCGGAGAGCGCAATGTCAAGGCTTCACCTCGGGTCAACCTGGGCAAGCCACCTTCGTGGACACCGCTAGGGGCTGCACGCCGACGGCGCGCGGCGTTGGGACATCTTCGAGCTACTCTGCGCTACACTTCGCGCCTTATGATCATCCTTCGCGCCATCCGAGAGGTGCTCGGCCGTATCCTCATCTTCTTCGACTGGATCACTCGCCCTGAGAAGGCTTCACGCTCAGCCACTGAGCTCGCGCAGCTGTCGAAGGAGACGAGCAACCTGTCGATCTACCAGTTCTACGCCTGCCCTTTCTGCTTGAAGACGCGACGTGCACTTCATCGCCTCAACCTTCCGATCGAGCTGCGTGACGCGCAGAAGGAAGGCGAGCACCGCACGGCTCTGCTCGAGGGCGGGGGTCGGGTGAAGGTGCCATGCCTTCGTATCGACGGTGCCGACGGTGAGGGCAGTCAGCAGTGGCTCTACCAATCGAAGGAGATCATCTCGTATCTGGAACAGCGCTTCGGAGCACCTGCCCAGGTCTAGTAGGACTCAATCGAGTTGACGAAATCGAAACCCTCTTTCGCCATGACCAGGCGATGGCGTTCACCGGTAGCATCGGCATCGGACTGCTCATAACCGGCATCACCCGTCCACATACACACGCGCACGCCATCGTCGCGTACCCCGACGTGCGTATGGTAGAACTTGGGCTTCCGCGACCGGAACTGCTCGAGCACGGCTGCGGTCGGGCTATAGCGTGAAAGGTGGTAGAGAGTCACCCATGTCGGTGGCGCGAGGTCGATCTCCCCCGCCCGGTGGCTATCGAGAGCCTTCGCCGGGGCTATCCACGAATGGTCGTCGATCTCGCCACCATCGATTTCGACCGCGTGCTCGCTTGCCTCTGCCGCGAAGAACCAGGTCGAAAACCGCTTGGGGGTCGATGTCGGTGGCTGCCAATGGGCGAACCAAACAAAGTCATCGGGGAGAGCTTGGATACCGGCCTCCTCATGGGTCTCTCTGGCCGCAGCCGTTCGAGCCGCGGTCTCGAGGTCGCGGTCCTGGGGATAGTCTTCGCCGTCGATTCGCCCCCCGGGGAACACCCACATACCGCCGAAATGGATTTTCGAAGTCTTGCGCAACATCAACACCTCAGGGCCCGAGACGGCGTCACGTGTCAACGGCGCTTAAGAAGCGCGCGATCCCGGCTTTCTGACCGCGTTTCCTGCTGAGAGTCTCTTCAGCATCATCGTCGCGCGCGAGCGCGCGAGCAGCGTGGCAGGTGGGAGTATGGGGAGACCGGCGGGGGCGACTCCAAGCAAGGTGACCGCCCACCGCCGGAAGGCCTGGGGTATGACGCCCCAGAAGAGGGAGTATTCCGCCTGCGGGTGGCGAAGTCCAGGCCGAAGGAGGCCTGGGCCGTGCGCCGCCGTCCCGATTGTCGCCGTTTCGTTTGCGATCGTTGCCGGCAAGCTGTCTACATTTGCTCTTGGTGCGATCGCGGCCATCGTTATTGCACGCCGGAGTGCCGGGATGAGGCTCGGCGCCACAGCCTTCGCGGGGCCGGGCGTCGCTATCAGCAGACGCCGCGAGGGCGCCGCTTGCATGCTCGTCGTCAGCAGGCCTATCGAGATCGCAAGCAGCAAGGCTCAAAGAAAGTGACGCATCACAGTTGCCGCACCGGGGGCTGCCCTGCGACGGTGGCGTCATGGCCCACCGCGCCGCTTCCGTTGTTTTTGCAAGGCTTGTCCGTTGGAGGTCGGAACGAGGAGCTTCTCTGCAGGCTGTGCCGCCATCCTTGCGAGCCGATTGTCCGCCACGACTTCTTGCGATCGCGCCGAGTACGCCCGGTGCGCAGGCGGGCGCGGGATGATCTCTCCCGAGCTCGCCGCCGAGATCCGCCGTCTCTATGAGTCGGAGGGCTGGCGGCGCAACACGATCGCCCGCCATCTGGGAATCCATCACTCGACGGTCACTCGAGTCCTTCGACGCGAAGGGCTGAGCCGGCCTCGATCGCCGCGACGAGCGTCCATGGTCGATCGCTTCGTCCCCTTCATCCAGGAAGTCTTTGAGCGCTACCCGGAGCTGCCGGCGAGCGTGCTCTACGAGATGGTCAAGAAGCGTGACTATCCCGGTGGGGAGGATCACTTCCGCCACTGCATTGCCGAGCTCGGCCTGCGCCCCCGCAAGGCGCCTGAGGCTTTCTTTGTGCTCCGTACGCTTGCCGGCGAACAGGCCCAGGTGGACTGGGCTCACTTCGGCACCCGAAAGGTCGATGGCGGAGAGCGCCGTCTCTACGCCTTCGTCATGGTGCTGAGCTACTCGCGAGCTCTCTTTCTGCACTTCTTCTACGACGCTCGTCTGCCGAGCTTCCTGACCGGGCATGTCCTCGCCTTCTCCTTCTTTGAGGGTCTGGCCAAGATCCACCTCTACGACAATCTGCGCAGCGCTGTGCTCGAGCGGCGCCGCAGCGCCATTCGCTTTCATCCACGGCTTCTCGAGCTCGCCGACTTCTACGGCTTTGATCCAAGACCCGTTGCTCCCAGACGAGGAAATGAAAAAGGTCGCGTCGAACGAGCCATTCGTTTTGTCAGAACTTCCTTCTTTCCGCTGCGTCGCACCTGGGACAGAGAAGCGCTGAACCGGGACGCTCTGGAGTGGTGTCGCGACCGAGCGATGAAGCGCCCGTGGCCCCAGGACCGGCGTCGCACCGTCGAGCAGGCCTATCTCGAGGAGCGCTCTCATCTCGTGAGCCTTCCGGCGCAGCCTTTCCCCTGCCACGAATGGGTCGAGCGGATCACGCGGCGCACTCCTTACCTGAGCTTCGATGCGAATCGCTACTCGATCCCGCATGATCGCATCGCCCGCTCGCTACAGATCGCCGCAGACCCGGAGCGTGTGCGCATCTTCGATCGCGAGCAGCTCATCGCCGAGCACACAAGGTCCTGGGACAAGGGCCAGATCATCGAAGACCCCCGTCACCTAGAAGAGCTGGAACGACAGAAACGCGAGGCACGTACACAGCGCGGCCAGGACTACCTGCTGCGTACGGTGCCCCAGGCCGAAGAGCTCCTGCGGGAGCTGGCCCGACGGCAGAGACGACTCTCGAGTGCCGTCGCCAGACTCCTCGAGCTCCTTGCCGAGAGTGGACCCAGGGAGCTTGCAGTGGCGATCGACGAGGCCCTCGAAAAAGGATCCCCGCATCCCGAAGCGGTGCGACTCATCCTCGATCGTCGGCGCCACGAGCGGGGACTCCTACCCGCGCTGCCTGTCCAGCTCCCCGACGATCCCAGGATCCGGGAGCTCACGGTCACTCCCCATGCACTGGCCGACTACGACAACCCCAACGACGAGGAGGACGACGAATGAACAACACCGACCAAGAGCGTGCCACAGCCCTGAAACTCCATGGCCTCCTAGCCCACTGGGATGAGGTCGCCAACCAACCCTGGCTCCCCGACCTGCTCGACTGGGAAGAGCAGGAGCGAGCCCGTCGCGGACTGGAGCGACGCCTGGGTCGGGCCCGGCTCGGCACCTTCAAGCCGCTGGCCGACTTCGACTGGAATTGGCCCAAGAAGATCGACCGCGAGCAGATCGAAGATCTCTTTCGGCTCGAGTGGCTCGCCCGAGGGCACAACGCTGTCTTGATAGGGCCAAACGGCATCGGCAAGACGCTCATTGCCAAGAATCTCGCCCATCAAGCCGTACTACGTGGAGCCACCGCCCGATTCCTCACCGCCTCGGAGCTGCTCAACACCCTCGCCGAACAAGACTCCTCGACCAGCCTTCAGCGCAAGCTCGCGCTCTTTGCGCGCCCATCCCTGCTCTGCATTGACGAGCTCGGATATCTGTCCTACGACACGCGCCACGCCGATCTACTTTTCGAGGTCGTTTCCCGCAGGTACGAAAATAAGTCCCTTCTCATCACCACAAACAAGTCCTTTGGAGAATGGGGAGAGGTCTTCCCCAACGCTACTACCGTCGTCACCATCGTCGATCGCCTCGTCCATCGCTGCGAGCTCGTCAACATCGAGGGCGATTCCTATCGGCTCAAGGAGTCCAAGGAGCACGCCAAGAAGCGCGCTTCGGCCCGCCGAAGCGGCACTCGCCCTCGACGGCGCAGTGCGAAGACCTCGTGATCCGACAGGAGTATCGCGCCGAGCTCATCCGCCTCTACCTCGACGCTCCTAAAACCCCGCCTAGACCTCGGCGCCGAGACTGGGCCATCGCCGACAAGCTCTATCAAGCCAACGTCCCCCTCGAAGAGCTTGCCCATGCCATTCGACTCGCCACCTTGCGACGGCGCCTCAGCACCGATCCGCTGCCGCAGATTCACTCACTTGCCTACTACCGCTCCGTACATCGAGCCCTGACCAACGACGAGCTCGACCCTCAATACGTCCGCTACATCCTCCTTCGGCACCGGTCCCTTCTCGAGGAGGATGAAACCAAAAGCGCCACTACACAGCCGGAATCCCGCACTTTATGACCGCCGATAACATCACGCAACAGCACCACGGTCGCGGCGGGTATCGGCGGCGCGGCCCCCTTTTCGGCGTTGAGATCGCCGTAGATATCGTTCCTATGTTGCTCAGTGCTCTTTTCACCCATGAACCAGCCTCCTTGGTCGGCGCCGTAGCTTGACACAAAGCCTGCCCGTGAGAGCATGGCGCCGATCATGAGCAGCGACACCACCCACTCCCCCTTCCACGGACTCAAAGTCATCGATGCCGCCTCCTTCATCGCCGCCCCGACAGCGGCAATGATCCTCGGCGACCTCGGGGCCGACGTCATCAAGATCGAGCCACCCGACGGCGACCCCTACCGCGGCAGTATCAACAACCCGGTGCAGCCACAGAGCGGTGTCGGCCACCAGTGGATCATGGATTCCCGCTGCAAGCGCAGCCTGACGCTGAATCTCAAGACCGAAGCCGGACGCGACATCCTGCTCCGCTTGGTCGCCGACTCTGACGTCTACATCACCAACCAACCCTTCCCGGTGAGACGCCGTTTCCGCCTCGAATACGAGGATCTCGCGCCCCTGAACCCACGACTGATCTATGCCTCGCTGACCGCCTATGGCGAGCACGGTCCCGAGCGCGACCGCGCCGCCTTCGACGGCGTGGCCTACTGGGGCCGCTCCGGCCTCGAAGACCTGGTGCGCGCTCGCGGGGCGAGACCCGCGCCCTCGGTCGGCGGCCAGGGAGACCACCCCACCGGCGTCTCGCTCTATGCCGCCATCGTGACCGCGCTGTACCGCCGCCAGACCACTGGATCCGGAGGTCTGGTGCACACATCTCTGCTGGCCAACGGATATTGGGCAAACGGTTGTATGGGATCAGCGGCTCTCGCCGGCGCCGACTTCGAAGAGTGGCGCAACCGAAGCGCGGGCCATCCCGGACTTTTCACCCGGGCGCTCTATGAGACCTCAGACGAGCGCTATCTGCAGTTCATCATGGCGCGCTCGGACGAGGAGCAGGACCGCGCGTTTCGCGTCGCCGGTCTCGGCGACCTTCTCGACGATGAGAGATTCGCGACTCGTGAGGCCCGCTTGGAAAACGTGACACAGGTTGTCGAGCGACTCACTAAGGCGATTGCCAAGCGACCCGCAGCGGAGTGGCTCGAGCTTTTCCACGCCGAGGCGGTGCCGGTCAGCCTCGTTGCTCGCACCGAAGAGATGGTCGACGACGAGCAGGCGAAGATCAACGACATCCTGATCGAGCCGGAAGACCCCGCCGAGGTAGGGGTTCCATGGGTGATCAACCATCCTGTGCGTCTGGAGGGCGTCAAAGAGGTCGGGTCGGTTCGCCCCCCGGAGATCGGAGAGCACAGCGACGACATCCTCACCGAGCATGGCTTCGGGCCAGACGAGATCGAGGCACTGCGTCGCGACGGCGTGCTCGAATCTGCACAAGAAGTCGAGTGAGAGGTGTGGCGATGCGTCAGGGAGCTGCGGGAAGAGCGTAGTAGCGGATCCCGTAGGCTTCCAAGAAGCGCGCGAGCTGCTCACTCGGATTCCGTCGCTGTTGATCGAGGAGTAGGGCGTGGCGGAAGCGACCGAGCTCGACGAACAGCGAGTAGCCCGGCAGGCTCGGTTGGTAAGCCACGGGAACTCCGTCGAGCGCGACGAGATCCTTGCTGAGATTCTGCTTGCCGGCCGAGATCGCGTCGAGGATCTGGCGTTGGCGCGGTGTGACGAGCTCGATCCGGCCCATCATCACCCGCTCGACTTCGGCATCGACCGAGATCTCGAGAGGTAGGACATGGTCGACCCAAGTACGGGGCGCAATGAAGAAATAGCGCAACCCGGGGCTGTCGAAGTACGACAGCTCCCAAGTACGAAGCATCGCCGTGGCCTCGTCCTTACAGAGTCCGGCAGCATGCAGGGCGTCATACATCTCGGCCTTCAGCGCCTCCTTGCGAGCAGCGCTGTACTCTTCCTCCGCGAAAGATGCCGCGGTCACAATCCCTCCCCCCTGCTCGCCTCCGACCCACGGCGGCAGGCTATGGAACGCAGCAGTACCGTCATCGCGTATGTCGACTAGCCATTGTGATTCGACGTTGATGAAACCCACTTCGTCGAGCGCCTCCGCCTGCGCGCTCAGGTGCAGGAGCTCGCCACTCGGCTCACGAACAATCCGAACAGGAGCCTCTCGATGCGCAACTCCCCTGTAGAAGAGGAAGCGCTCACCCTCGCCACTCGTCGCCAGGATGTCCGCCGCGTCGACCTTTCGCGGTGCCAACCAAACCGGGGCCTCGGTCACCGGTGGCGTCACCTCGGCGCCAACCCGCAGCCCGTTCCAGGAGAGAGTGCTAATGGCATCGTTCAGCAGCGGTCCGAAGAGGGTGTCGGCGGTGCCACCTTCGACGCGCAAGCCCGGTGCCACCGCTTGGCCCTTGGGAAAGAACTCCGTCAGCCAGCCACCAACAAAAGCAACGCTGACATCAAGCTCCATCGGCTCGTCGCCGCCTTCCGGTAGATGGAAGTACAGCACCGGTGTTTCCAGACGCATCGTGACGTGGGGATGGGCACGGGGGGCTCCCTGCACCAGTGAGGGGACGACTCGAGGATCGAAGAGGAGCTGCCCAGCTATACGGTGGACGAAGAGCGGCACGGGCTCGTCGTCGACGTTGATGCCGCGAACTGCTCTGCCGCGCTCGTCCTGGAAGGAGGTGAAAGTTCCCCATTCGTGAGCTTGCAGACTTCCCTCCCGCGCCGCCAGAGCAACCGACACCAACAGAGCGGGGAGGGCGATAACAAACAGACTCTTCATGGCATAGCGCTTGTCAGCGGACCCACCTCTCTTAGTTGGACTAGGGCCGACGCATCTGAGTTCCGAGATCAATCCATCCATCTGAGCTCCGCAGCAAGGCGTTGACCCTCTCCTTGGGCCGTTTCTGGCCCTTCTTCGAAGAGTACACCGCCTCGCGTGGCGGTCCTGACTTCGAGAAATCCTGTTCACCCGCTCTCCCTCGAGCTCGCTTCTGCCACTCAGTGACGCGACTACTTTGCGCTATGGGACAGTCCCGGGGGGCCTCTCGGCCTTGCGCTTGGCAGCTGATGAACTGAAGCGGTAAGGTCAGCGCTCTCGCTCACAACCGGCCAGACAAAGGATCGCATGATCAAGACGGCAATCGTTGGTCTCGGCTTCGGCGCAGAGTTCATCCCCATCTACCAAAGTCATCCGGACGCAGATGTCCACGCCATTTGCCGACGAAACGAGGTCGAGCTGAATCGCGTCGGCGATCAATTCGGAATCGAGCGGAGATACACCAAGTACGAGGATGTGCTGGCAGACCCGGATGTGGACTTCGTTCATATCAATAGTCCGATTCCGGACCATGCTTCGATGTCGATCGCCGCTCTCGATGCGGGAAAGCATGTGATGTGCACGGTTCCGATGGCGACGACGGTCGAGGAGTGCCGACGGCTCGTCGAAAAGGTGAAGGCAACGGGTCTCAAGTACATGATGGCTGAAACTGTCGTCTACAGCCGCGAGTTCCTCTTCATCAAGGAGCTCTACGAGAAGGGCGAGCTCGGCGAGATTCAGCATCTGGCAGCCTCCCATCCCCAAGACATGGACGGCTGGCCGGACTACTGGGAGCAGATGATCCCTATGCACTACGCCACTCATGTGGTCAGTCCATGCCTGGGACTGATCGATGGACTGGCTGAATACGTCAGCTGTTTCGGCTCGGGCAGGGTGCGAGACGACATCGCACAGAAGTCAGGCAATCGCTTCGCCGTCGAGACCTGCCACATCAAAGTCAAAGACAGCGACCTGACCGCTCACATCTGGCGGTGCCTCTACGATGTGGCGCGGCAGTATCGCGAGAGCTTCGACGTTTACGGTACGAAGAAGAGCTTTGAATGGACGCTGGTCGAGAATGAGCCCCATATTCTCCACACCGCCAAGAAGCCCGAGCAGGAGATCCCAGAGGAGATCGGGGTCCCGGACTACGCTCACCTTCTGCCCGAGCCCATTCGCAAGTTCACGTTGCCGCAGGAGATTCATGACGCGGAGCACCTCTCCTTCCTCCAGGGAGGCGGCCATGGCGGCTCGCATCCGCACCTGGTCAACGAATTCGTCAGTGCCCTGCTCGAAGACCGCGATCCGAGGCCGAACGCAGTCACCGGCGCCAATTGGACATGCGTTGGGATCTGCGCCCACATCTCAGCGACAAAGGGCGGCGAGATCGTGCACTTGCCGGAGTTCACCTTGTCGTCATGAAGCGGTACTGCCCTCTAATCGGCACGACCGTACTTCTGCTCGCGCTAGCGCTCGGCGCCCCTTCATCCGCGCAAACCAAGATCGTCTTTGTTGCGGGTATACAAAGTCATGGATGGGGTGCCCACGAACACAAAGCGGGAAGCATGCTGCTGGCGGAGCGACTGAATCGGAATGTGCCAGGCGTGAAGGCCGAGGTGGCAAGTGAGGGGTGGCCGGAGGACCCTGGCATCTTCGACGCTGCTGCTGCCGTCGTGATCTATAGCGATGGGCACTCTCGCCATGTCTTGAAACCACATCTCGAGCTCTTCGATCGGCTGGCCAAAAAGGGTGTGGGGCTGGTTACGCTCCACTGGGCTACGGAAGTAGAGCGAGGTGAGATGGCGGAAAAATTTCTCGAATGGCAAGGCGGCTATTGTGATGTCAATTGGTCCGTGAACCCCCATTGGGATGCCGACTATTCGACATTGCCCGGACACCCAATTACCCGCGGGGTGCGCCCATTCAGAGTGAACGACGAGTGGTATTACCACATGCGCTTCGTAGAAGAGATGAAGGGGGTCACACCGATCCTAACCGCGCTACCGCCGATCGAGACCCTGGTGCGTCCCGACGGGCCGCGTAGCGGCAATCCGGACGTGCGCAGAGCCATCGCCAATGGGGAGGCGCAGCACACGGCCTGGGCTTTTGAACGCCCTGATGGTGGACGTGGCTTTGGATTCACAGGAGGGCATTTTCACGACAATTGGGGCCACGACGATTTTCGGAAGCTGGTGTTGAACGCCATTGTTTGGGCCGCCAAGATCGAGATTCCGGAGGGCGGAGTTCCTTCCGAGACACCGACGCGAGAAGAGCTTGACGCAAATCAAGATGAGGCGAAACCGGGCGACTAGATCGCTGGGAGTTGGTCGCACCTGATTCAGAGAGGCTAATGAACAACACAAAACTATTGGTGGCAAGTTTCCTGACCATCCTCGTTGCGGGGCTCGGGTTCGCGGTTCGTGGCGGATTGCTACTCGAGTGGGGAAACGCCTTCGGTTTCACCCAAACGGAACTGGGTCAGATCACCGGCGGCGGCTTAGCCGGGTTCGGCATCGTCATCCTCATCGCCAGTCTCTTCCTGGATCGCTTCGGGTATCGGCCCTTTCTGCTGCTAGCAGGCGTGTTGCACGTGGGTTCAGTGATCCTCACCGTTTCCGCGACCTATGTGTACGGCGCCGCTGTCGATGCCGACCCCGAGGCAGCCAAGTCGGCCGCCTACTTCGCTCTCTTCTGGGGCATCTTCATGTTTTCTGTAGCGAACGGCATCTGTGAAGCAGTGGTCAACCCGCTGATCGCGACGGTCTACTCGAAGCAGAAGACCCACTACCTCAACATCCTCCACGCGGGGTGGCCGGGCGGAATGATCATCGGAGCCCTTCTTGGTGTCGCGCTCATCGGCCGGGTGCGCTGGGAGATCGTCCTCTCGCTGTATCTCGTCCCAACGCTGGTGTATCTACTGATGATCGCCAAAGAGAAGTTCCCTGCGTCCGAGGCCACTGCGGCAGGAGTCTCTTTCGGCGAGATGCTCAAAGAATTCGCGGCGCCGATGTTGTTGCTCCTTCTCGTTCTCCACGCCTGCATCGGATACGTCGAGCTCGGCACCGACAGCTGGATCGTCAACATCATGGACATCGCGCTAGGCGGAAAAGGCCTCTTCATCCTGCTCTACACGTCTATTCTGATGTTCACCCTGCGTTTTTTCGCCGGGCCCATCGTCCATCGCATCAACCCCCTGGGGCTGCTCTTCGTCAGCGCGGTCCTGGCCGTTATCGGGCTTTACTCGCTGGGGTCCTTCTCGACCGGAGTCGCCATCATGGTCGCCGCCACGGTGTACGGTCTGGGGAAGACCTTCTTCTGGCCGACCATGCTTGGTGTCGTCTCCGAGCGCTTTCCCCGTGGCGGAGCGCTTACCCTTGGCGCTATCGGCGCAGTCGGAATGCTCTCGGCCGGTTTTCTCGGGGGGCCCGGCATCGGCTACACCCAAGACCGCTTTGCTTCGCAGCATCTTCGAGAGACCTCTGCCGACCTCTACCAACAGTATGCAGCCGAAGGCACGAACCGCTTTCTCTTCTTGGCCCCTGTGCAGGGGCTGGACGGTTCCAAGGCCGGAGCAGTCTTAGAAAAAGCCAGGGACTCTACCCAGATCTTGAACGAGGAAGAGCAGGCGGTGAAGGACGCCTCCTTTTACGGAGGTCAGATGGCACTCAAGGTCACCTCCATCGTTCCGGCAATCATGGCACTCGGTTTCTTGCTCCTGATCGTCTATTTCAGAATGAAGGGCGGATATACACAGATCGTTCTCTCTTCGGCAGGCGAGTCAGAGCCACCAGCTATGGAGGAGGTGTGAGGAAGCCAGGGGACTGGCTATGAAGCGCACCCGCCGCGAGTTCTTGAGCTCTGCTGTGGCCACGATTGGCGCTGCCGCGGCAAGCGGTCGAGCGCAGACGGCGCGCGAGCGGCCGAATATTCTCTTCTGCATCTCCGACGACCAGTCGTGGCTGCACAACGGCGCCGGCGGCGACCCGGTCATCAAGACCCCGGCCTTCGATCGAGTCGCGCGCGAGGGCGTTCGCTTCACCCGCGCCTTCTGCGACGCGCCCACCTGCGGACCCTCACGCAGCGCCCTTCTGACCGGGCAGTCGATCTGGCGGCTGGAGGAGGCCGGCAACATCCACAGCACTCTGCCGGCCAAGTTCGCCACCTACACCGAGATGCTCGAGTCGTCCGGCTACTCGATCGGTTACACCAGCAAGGGCTGGAGCCCAGGCAGGCTCGAGCCGGGGGGTCGGACCCGCAATCCCGCCGGCGACGAATTCGAGAGCTTCGAAGAATTTCATCAGCAGCAGAGAGCGGGGCAGCCCTTCTGCTTCTGGCTGGGAAGCTATGACCCGCACAGGCCTTACGAATTGGGCTCGGGGGAGGAATCCGGGAAGGACCCGGGAAAGGTCAACGTTCCGCCCCATCTACCCGACCACCCGATCGTCCGTAACGACATCCTCGATTACTACGTCGAAGTGGAGCGCTTCGACCGCTCTGTCGAGGTGGCACTGGAAATACTCGAACGCGCCGGGGAGCTCGCCAACACCTTGGTTGTCGTCACCAGCGATCACGGTATGCCCTTTCCCCGCGCCAAGGCCAGTCTCTACGATTACGGTAGTCGGGTTCCATTGGCGATCCGTTGGGAGGAAGCGATCCCCGCCGGACGCGTCGTCGACGACTTCAGCAGCTTGAGCGATCTGGCCCCGACCTTCCTCGAGGCGGCGGGCCTGGAGCCGCATCCCGAAATGACCGCTCACAGTCTGCTGCCGCTGCTGACGTCTTCGGCAAGCGGTCGATTGGACCCGTCTCGTGACGCCGCCTACATCGCCATGGAACGCCACGACGGCTGCCGCCGCGGAGGCAAGGGGTATCCGTGCCGCGCCATCCGTACCGACGATTACCTCTACATTCGCAACTTCGAGCCCACGCGCTGGCCGTCCGGATCGCCGAACCGGGAAGACTGTGCCCGTTACATCCCGTACGGAGAAATCGACTCCTCGCCGACGAAAACATTGATGATGGACGGTCGCGGCGATGCCGAGGTGGACCGCTTGGCCGAGCTCGCCTTCGGGACCAGACCTGAAAACGAGCTCTACGATCTTCGCAGCGACCCCGGTCAACTCCACAACATCGCCGGCCAACCCGCAGCCGCCAGGCAGGTGAAAGCGATGCGCGACCGCCTCATGCAGCACCTCGCCGATACGGGTGATCCACGCGCCCTGGGGCAGCCTGCCAACTGGGACTATTACCCCTATTACGGTAGAAAGGTCAACGAGAACTGGGCGGTGGATATGCGGGTCGAGTGAGCAGAGGGGGGGCTATAGATTGGGTATTGAATTCGCGGAACGACACCACGCTTTCGAGGGTTGCTTCAACTTTCGAGACATCGGTGGTTACGAGGGTCTCGACGGCCGAACCGTGATGTGGGGGCGATACTTTCGCGCCGGGCGCCAGGACCGAATGACCGAGACCGATCTCGAGCGAGCCCGCGACCTCTCCGTCACGACCCAGATCGACCTGCGGCGGCCCGACGAGATTCACGAGCACGGCCGAGGCCCTTTCGAGCAGCTCGGTACCCGATACGTTGCGCACCCGGTCATCCCGCCGGGTGGCTCGCAGATCCTCGACGAGACCGCGGGGGCCGGCATATCCGGCGATCGTTACCTTGGCTACCTCGATTTCGACTCCACGCCGATACGCGGCATCTTCGAGATCATCGCCGATGCCGCGCGCCTCCCCGTACTCGTCCACTGCACCTCCGGAAAAGATCGCACGGGTGTCATTACCGCGCTGACCCTCTCGATCCTCGGGGTCGACCGTAGTGTGATCGAAGAAGACTATGGGCTAACGAATCGCGACGTTCCCCGTCACCTCGGCTTCATGGAGCAAGGCCCTGGACTGCCTCCCGGCCTCACACGCGAGGCGATCACGCACTTGGCCGGTGTGCCGGAGGAGGCGATCGGTGTCTTCCTGGATGGACTCGGGCGCAAGCACGGTGGCCCGCTGGAATACCTGCGGAGCATCGGTGTGAACGACGAGACACAAGGGGCGGTTCGAGAGGCCCTCCTGGAGCCGGCCTAGCGTGGCCATTTGATGGCGTTGAAGAAAGGCTTCCATCTTTCTCCTCGACGTCAGTCGGTCACCACCTTGTCAACGGCCCAGGCTTTGATGAGATGATGCGCGATCGCGATTTTCCCCGGAAGCTTCAGTGTGGGGTGCTGCTGAAGGATCGCTTGGGCTACCTCGTCTCTTGGAAACCAACGCACGTCCGACATCTCGGTGCTGTCCATATTGATCTCGCGGGAGAGGGCTTGGCCGTGACAGCCGATCATCAGCGATGAAGGAAAGGGCCAGGGCTGCGAGGAGTGGTAGTGGACAGCGCCGACGTCGATTCCAGATTCCTCTTTGACTTCTCTTCGAACCGCTTCTTCGATCGATTCACCCTGGTCGATGAAACCGGCCAACGCCGAGTACATACGAGCCTTGGCCAACCGACCGGCAGATTGACCCAGCAGGCAGTTCTCACCGTCGACGATCAGCATGATCGCAACGGGATCGGTGCGAGGAAAGTGCTCGGCGCCGCAGTCGCTGCAGGATCGAATATGACCGCCCCGCCGCTGCTCGGTTCGGTTGCCGCAAACGCTGCAGAACTGATGACGTCGATGCCAGTCGATCTGCGAACGCGATTGAGCAACGAGCCCCGTTTCCACGGCCGGCAATGCCATGGCCGCCATTCGGGCGTCTTCGAATCGCAGGTGGTCGGGCAAGCTCAGCTCATGCACCGGGTCGTGGAGCTCTGAGATGTCGATGGCAAAATGTGGCACACCACCACCGAAGCCCAGGAACACTTCGGGTTCATGGATTTCCAGGCCGGCGATATCTGAGTGCGTCAACCACGCCAGGCGTTTCCCATCGGCGCTGTTGGTGAGGACGTTCAGGTTCCACAGCGGCAGGTAACGGCTGTGCGGATCCTCAGCGTATCTGGCCAGAACCGCAGGATCACGTCGAGCCGCGTCGCCGCGATCGAGCGGGTTTCCGGCAAATGTGTGAATCAGCTCGCCGTGCCGGCTCTTCTCGTTCAGGGGAGGCTCCTCAATCTGATGCGGTGCGTGACCGCTGCCTGGGAGGCACGGACGGTCGACTTTTTGACCGCAGGGAACCCGCCCCCCGGTCGACGCGCACTCTACCCGACGCCTTGCTCTTCGGCGGCCTTCTTCTGGGCTTCCTGGGCACGTTGAAAACCGGGCCGTGCTTTCATGCGCTCGAGATAGGCACTCGTCTGCGGTTTGTAGTGCTGTGCAACGTCGATACTCTCACCGAGAAACAATGCGTAGGCAACGGCAATATCCGCCACGGTGAACTTATCGGCAGCCAAGAACTCGTGATCCTGAACGCGAGCATTGACGAGCTTCAATCGCGACAAGTACCAGGTTTTGTAGTCTTCTGCGGCTTGCGGCACTCGTCGCTCTTCCGGTTCCAGTTGCGTGTAACGCAGCACGATCGTCTGCGGGAATGTAAGCGTGGCGTCGCTGTGGAACAACCAATTGAGGTAAGTGGCGTATTCGGGATGATCGGGACGCAAACCGAATTCGTACTTTTTGTATCTCTCAACCAGATACTGGCAGATGCCGGACGATTCGGTCATGTAGGCATCGCCATCGGTAAAGTAGGGCACGGTACCGATTGGGTTTAACTTGGTGTAGTCCTCGAACCGGAACCGGGGCGGGAACTGCATCATGACGAGTTCGTACTCGAGCTCCATCTCTTCGAGCGCCCAGAGCGCTCGGAGCGACCGTGCGTTATTGCAATGCCAGAGCTTCATCGATCGGTTTCGTGAGGTGGTTTAGCCGGGCGACTATATAGCAGGCGTTCAGCGAGCCCCGTACTTTGCGAAGCTCCGCTTGAGTGTGTAGGAATAGAGAGTTCCAATCTGCTCGTAGCCGAGAACGGGGTCCACCTCTGCCGTCAAGCTTCAGGTTTGGCGAGTCGGGAACGCGATGGTGTTGGCCAACCCCACCTCTCGGTGTTGTTTGTTCGCCTGCTGCCACTCCTCGCTGCTCGTCATACTCCGCAGGGCCTCGATCGAGGGATAGCGCACCAGGATGAAGTTCTGCCAGTCATCATCCGTGACCATCGCCTGCTCGGCATCCAGGTACAGCACCATTTTCCCACCGAGATCCTGGATCAGCTTTGAGGCTACCGCTCCGTATTCCATGTATTCGTCCCTACCGGACTGACCGTTGAATCGGAGTAGATTCACGACAAAGATCTCGTCGCTAGCTTTCTTGACCACATCATCCAATGGCGTACCACGCGACCCCTCTTTGAAGGCAAACAGCAGTCGCTTGGACAGTCCGGCGGTTCGATCCGGTATCGCGTTTCTATAAGCCTCGCTGTTCTGCATGTCGAGATAAGCGGCACGGCGTGGATAGAAAACCAGCGCAACGTGATCCCAATCGCTGCCGGCGATCGACCGGCCGCCATAGATAACCCGACCGCCGCGAGAGGCGATCTCCTTGCCGGCCACTGCCCCGTACTTCATGTAGCGTTCTCGACCTGCAGGTTCGCTGAACTTCAGCAAGTTGACCATGATGATCGGACCGTCGTCGGGCAGCGCCGAGAGTTGAGCGATGCTCTCGTCGCTGGGGTTTACAGCAGAGGTTGGATTGGTCATCGTCTTGTCAATCGATGATCGCCTGTCGAATCGCGTTCTCGAAGTCGACCTGCGTTCCGTTGTGGAACTGCTGAAGCATGATAACCGCCGTGAGCTCCTCGGCGGGGTCGGTCCACGACATCGTTCCGTATGCGCCGAGCCATCCGAAGGCGCCCTTACTTCGGCTACTCTTGGCAGCCGCGGGTTCGCGCATGACCGCTATCGTATACCCGAAGCCCAGGCCGCCTTGCCGCGCCGGGCCACGACCGTGACCGCCCCCTGAATCTCCCCCGCTTCGATGCGCCGCTGCATTGCAGTACCGATGTGAAGCAGGCCCTCGCTGGACATGCCCACTTCTTCGGGTTTGGCGCTTGGAATCTCTCCCGCCCCCGCCATGGCGGAGACAGCTATCGCAACGGCGACAAACACGAAGCTCCTCATGCCGCTGTGGAGTGTCAACATCCCAATTCCCCTCCTCTGGCGCGCTGCGAGTCTACGCGTCTCACACAATAGCTTTCCGCGTCAGCCCGCCTTCTTCCGTCTCCGGCCCGGGCGCCGTTCGCTCAGTTTACGATCGGCGTAGGCCGCCACTTCTACCAGCTGCTCGAGCGGTCCTTCGAATCGCGGATCCTGGCTACTGCGCAGCACGATCTCCTTGGCAAACAGCAGGGCCAAGTAGCGTAGCTTGAGCGACGGGCGATCGGCGATCTCGCGATACTCGGGATGGCCGCTGTTGACCTGCCAGCGCTCCTCGACGATGCGCGATCGCCAGGAGGCCGAGGGCTGATCGACGAGCTCGGGCTCGGGGATGCCCTCCGAGGAGCCGGCCGCCGGAAGCTGCTCCATTACCTCGACGGCTGCGGTCCCCCTGGCGGAATGATCGCCGAGGGCGGCCACCACCTCGAGCTCGCCCTCACCGGGTCGATCACCCGCCACGAGTCGGCAGCGGCCGGCCTCTTGCTCGTCGCTCTCGACCCGACCCACCGGGCCGGAGAGCTGCCACTGGAAGCTCACGTCTTCCGTGATCTTGTGACGCGACGCGTCGTAGGCCCGTGCCCACACCTGCCGCTCGCCGCCGCACTCCACCCGGATCGAGCCCGGTGAGATGCGAAGCTCGGCCAGCGGACCGGGAGGGAAGAGGTCAGAGGCGTCAGCCAGGGGCTCCGACGGCGCCAGCGCGTCGGAATCAGCCTCGCCTCCCGCCGCCCCTTCGCCCGCGTCGGCGGCGCTTCCCGTCAGCCCGGTGCCCACCGGCCCTGGCCCCACGCCCGCACTCCGCTCGACCGGCAGCAGGGTATAGCGGGGGCGTTGCCGGTAAAAATCCTTGAAGGCGCGCTGCAAATCCTTGACCAGGGCCTGGTCGAGCTCCTCGGCGCGTCGCCGATCGAACTCGGCCAGAGCGGCGGTCACTTCGGGCTCGATCTCTTGGATGGCTCGAGCGAAGGCCGCCGAGCCCGAGTCGAGCAGCACACCTCGCCGGCTGCCCGGCGCGACGGCCAGCGCCGGAAAGTCGACCAGGCCGGTGAGTCGCGGGTCGGTCCAGGGAGCACGATCGAGGTTCATAGGCGCGAGGTCCTCGAAGCTTTCGCACACCCGGGTACCCGCTGCATAGACGGCGACGCCTCGCGCCTCGGCTACGGGGTCTTGCCCGACCAGGTAGAGCTCGATTTGAAGCGGCGGTTGATCGCCCATGTCCCACCTTTCGGGTAGCTGAAGGCGCTCTCCCAGAAAACGCTTGGGGCGCACGTGGACAAGCTTGAGCGAGCGGCCGCGCGAGATGCGGTCACGCACCACGAGGTCTACTTCCCGGGCCAGAAGCTGGCCGCGCAGCTCGGAGGCCAGGTACTCAGAGGCCCTGCGAGCGCCGAGGGCGGGGAGCGCCTCGCGGTGAAGCCCGGCCACCACGACTTCGGTCCAGCGCTCGTCGAACGGGAGCCGGCCGCGTAGGGGCTCGACGACGTAGTCGGGGCGGTCACGAGTGAAGATCAGCCGATAAGCCTTCTGGCCCGGTAGGCAGCTGCGCAGCTCGAGGGTCTCGCCCAGGCTCCAGAAGCCAAGCAGACCAATGCCGTACTGGCCCTGGGTCATGAGCTCGAGGCGCTCCTGGGGTGTGAGCGACCGCTTGCGGCTGTGGCCGATGTGAGTGGCGATGTATTTGAGGGCCTCGGGCCGATCGAGCTCGGGGATCACGCCCTCTCCGTCGTCCCAGATACGTAGGCACGGCGTACCCTTGAGGCGGACGCGGGTGACCTCGACCCGGGTGGCACCTGCGTCGAGGCTGTTCTGGACCAGCTCGGCCATGGCCTTGCGCGAATCGGCCTGGCTCAGCGCGAGCCAGCGGATGAGCTCGAATGGGTCGTGGACCTTGAGGCGGCCCCTCTGCAGGAGGGGGGTCGACCCGCGTGGCTTAGCCTTCGATCGGCGGCCGGTTCCTGACCTCATGGCGGCTCGTGAGTGGGCATCGGACGAGGCGACTCTAGCAGTCGACACTCGGTCTGTAGAGCCTCTCCGTGGTCTGCCCTAGGTGCAGCGCTTCAGTTGGGCTCAGCGGAGGATCTCGAAGGCAACACGGCCGCCGCTCCCGAAGCGAACCACGCTGAAGTCGGCGTCGAAGCTAGCCGCTCGCCGAATCCCCAGTCTCCGCATTACGGCGAAGCTGGTTCGATCGACGAGCGAGAAGTCCTGGTCGCGGAAGGCCTCGCCGATCGCCCACGCCGATTCCAGGTCCGCCGCACCCACAGGCTCGATCACTGCGACGCCCCGACGGAGTCCGTCCCAAAACCTCTCAGCCGCATGACGATGGATACGATGGCGGAGCAGGAGCCAAGTCTCGACGAGTATGTGATCAGAAGTGACGAGATCTTCGCCGGCACCGAGAATCTCAGTCGCCCTATGATGGCTGCGATCCCCGCGATCAGCAGCCGCATACCACGCGGAGCTGTCAACGAAGACGCTCAACCGCTCGAGCTCTCCGCGACCTGAGCCGCGGTGATCATTTCGTCCTTCTCGCGAGCAATGTCAGAGCCGCCGGAATCCCCGAGATCGAAAACCAGCGAAACGTCCGCGTCAGGCCCCTTACCGCCCAGATCACGGGCAACCAGCCGGCGGATGTACTCAGCCAAGGACAGGCCAAGCTCGCCGGCCCTACGCCGAGCCAGCTTCTGTTGTTCAGAATCCAGCGACACCTGCATTCGTACCATCATGATGGCAACATCATACCATCGGTCTGATGAATCAGCTCTTTCTCGAAGCGAGCTCCTGCCGGGCGTTCTGGGAGATTGCCCGGCCTAGGAGCCAAGACCTTCAGCCTGCAGCGCCGCCACCGCGTCCGCCCTGATCTTGCGCTTGAAGATCTTGCCGGAAGCGATGCGAGGGAGCGGAGCGGTCGTGATGTCGAGGTAGCGAGGAATCTCGAACCTAGCCAGACGGTCGAGAAGAAAAGTGCGCAGCTCTTCCTCGCCGACGTTGGAGTTGGTGTAGACAGTGGCACCAACCTCTTCGCCCAGCCGCTCGTCGGGCACGGCATAGACCGACGCCTCCAAGACGTCGGGGTGCTCGACCAAGGCAGCCTCGACCTGCCCGCAGCCGATGTTCTCGCCGCCGCGAATTACCAGGTCCTTGATGCGGTCGACGATGAACACGAACTCCTCGTCGTCGATGTAGGCCACATCCCCAGTGCGCAACCACCCATCTTCCGCAAAAGCCTCTGCGTCGGCGTCGGGACGGTTCCAATAGCCACGGATCACGGTCGTGCCGCGTATCTGCAGCTCGCCGCGCTCCCCCACCGGAACTTCGCTGCCATGCTCGTCAACGACGCGAATCTCCAGAATCGGAGCACAGCGCCCGGAGCTGGCGGGCCGCTCGAGGTAGTCCGGGCCGCCGATGCCGGTGCCGATGGCGTTGGTCTCGGTCATGCCCCAGCCGGTTCCGGGCATCGCATTGGCGAACGACTTCTCGATCTCTCTGACCTGCTCCGGTGCGCGCGGGGCGCCACCGCCACCGACTCCCAAGAGCGAGCTCAGATCGCGCTTGGTCACCTTCGCGGTCTGCACCAGATCGCCGGTCATCGCCGCCGGTGCGACGAACGAAGAGATCTGCTCGCGCTCGATGAGCTCTGCGCCGAGCTCCGGGTCCCATTTGTACATACATACGATCTTGCGCTGACTTCGGTACGAGGCCAGGTAGACGGCATGGGACCCGGTGGCGTGAAAGAGGGGGACCGCGAGGAGGGTGGCAGCTTGATGCTCGAGCTCCGGAGGTTCCTGTTCAGTGACGAGGAGACCCACCTGCAAGCCCAGCTCCCAGCCCAAGAGTGCGCTGATGACGTTGCGGTGACAACTCACCGCCCCCTTGGGATGGCCGGTCGAGCCCGAGGTGTAGACGATCATCGCATCGTCGACCGGCCCGAAATCGACCACCGGCATCGGCTGCGGTTCCCGATCGCCGAGCAGCGCAGCCAGATCAGGAATCCCAGGAGGCAGTGCCTCCAACGGACGTACCGCAATCACTTTCACGGACAGGGCGTCGGAGCACCCAGTGAGGCGATCCAAGCGCTCCTGGTCGGCAAAGAGCACCTTTGCGCCGCTGTCGATGAGCCCGTACTCCATCTCCTCGGACTGCCACAGAGCGTTCATCGCCACCGCGATGCCGCCGATCGAGGTCACCGCCATGAAGGCGAAGATCCACTCCGGAAAGTTGCGCATCGAGATCGCGACGCGGTCCCCTTTGACGATGCCGTAGTCGTTTACCAACAACCCACCAATACTGGAGGCGATCTGATACGTCTCCTCGAAGGTGTAGCGCTCGTTGTCATAGACCAGGAAGGTCTCATGGCTACGATTCTCCTCGAAGAACTCGCGGAAGGTGGGAGGAGCGTTCTTGAAGGTGCGACACGGACGGCCGTAGAGCTCTTGCAATTCGAGCTCGAAGGGCTCGCCAGGAGCCGTCAACTGGGCGATCGCTTCAGATCTAGTCGGCATGGCTCCTCATCTCGGTTCGGCGAAACTTACCAGATCGCTAACGAGCACCGCCACGAGTAAGATGCCGACTGCTGCGAGACTGCCGGCGAGCGTAACCCTCGAATGAACACCTTCCCCCCCATCGAAGAGCAGATGGCTCTACTGCGGCGAGGCTCGGTCGACCTGGTCGACGAAGATCAGCTGCGTGCGAAACTGGTGCGTGCCGAAGAAACCGGCAAGCCACTGGTGGTGAAAACCGGTTTCGACCCCACCTCGCCGGACCTGCACCTCGGCCACACCGTTCTGCTGCGCAAGATGAGGCACTTTCAGGAGCTCGGACACCGGGTCATCTTCCTCATCGGCGACTTCACCGCCATGATCGGTGACCCTTCGGGAAAGAAGGCGACTCGCCCTCAGCTCTCCGCCGAACAGATCGAAGCAAACTCGGAGACCTACAAGCGGCAGGCCTTTCACCTCCTCGACCCCGAGACCACCGAGGTCCTCTACAACGGCAGCTGGATGAAAGAGCTCGGCGCCGAAGGCATGATCCGCCTGGCGGGGCGCTACACCCTGGCGCGGATGCTGGAGAGAGACGACTTTCGTACCCGCCTGGAGAACAATCAGCCGATCGGCATTCACGAGCTGCTCTACCCCCTGACCCAGGGCTACGACTCGGTGGCACTCGAGGCCGATGTCGAGCTCGGCGGGCACGACCAGATCTTCAACCTGTTGGTCGGGCGTCAGCTGATGAAAGAGCACGGGCTCGAGCCGCAGGTGGTCTTGACCATTCCCCTCCTGGTGGGTACCGACGGTGTCGACAAGATGTCCAAGAGCCTCGGCAACGCCATCGCGGTCGAGGATCCACCGAAGGAGATCTATGGCAAGACCATGTCGATCGCCGATGAGCTGATGTGGGACTGGTACGCGCATCTCTCCGAACTGCCCGAGGCCGAGATCGAGGCAAAGCAACGGGCCGTCGCCGCGGGCGATCTGCACCCGAAGCGGGTCAAGATGGATCTCGCCCGCCACCTGGTAACCGAGTTCCACGACTCGAGCAAGGCCCGCGCCGCAGAGGAAGAGTTCGAGACCGTCTTCCACTCCGGGGGCCAACCCGACGAGATCGATATTCACCAGGCGGAGGACGGCTCGGAGCTCGTAGATCTTCTGGTCGAGGCTGGCCTGACCGCAAGCAAGAACGAGGCGAGGCGCCTGGTGCAGCAGGGAGCGGTGTCGCTCGACGGCGACAGGATCGAGGACCCTTTCTTCCAGCCACCCAAGCAAGACGAGCCGCACCTGGTAAAGGTGGGCAAGAGGCGCTTCCTCAAAGTGAGGATTCAGTAGCGTAAGCCTCACCTCAGCTTGCACCGGTGCTGAGCCGGAAGTAGGATCGGCCGACTTTCAATTCAGCTCTGGGAGGGTTCAATGAACCTCGGCCGTTTTTGTCTTCTCGCCCTTGTCTGCGTCGCGTTTCTCTGTGCACCGGTGGCCGCGGAGGCGCCCTACCACCATCTACATCTGACCGCCACCGACGCAGCCGAGGCCGCCGCCTGGTATGCCGAGCACATGGGGGGCGAGCTCGTGCGAGCCGGCCAGGGCGTCGACTACGACGGTGTGGCGGTGATCTTCTTCGTCAAGGAGGACTTCCCTGGCAGCGACGGCAGCTCGGTCGCCCACATCGGTTTTTCCTTCCAGGATCTGGCGGCGAAGATGAGCAGCTACGAGACCGCTGGGGTCAAGATCCTGAGCGAGGTCCGCGACGTGCAGGGGAAATTCAAGTTCGCCTTCGTCGAGGATCCGTGGGGTACGAAGATCGAGGTCATGGAGGATCCCAACCAGGTCGGCTTTCACCACATCCACCTCAAGAGCTCCGACCCTGACGCGACTTTCGACTGGTACGAAGCGGCCTTCGGCGGGACTCGCGAGCGCTTCGCGGGAATGCTACCGGCGCTGCGCTACGGCAGTGTCTGGCTGCTGGTCCAGAACAGCCGCGGAGCCAAAGTGGCGGGTACCAAGGGTCGGGCCATCGACCACCTGGGTTGGAGCTTCCCCGACCTCGACGCCGCGGCCGTCGACCTCAAAGCGAAAGGTGTCAAGTTCACGATGGAGCCACGCCCCTTCCGCAACCTCAGGATCGCCTTCATCGAGGGCCCCGACGGCGTAAGCATCGAGCTCGTCCAGCCCGCTACCGAATAGTGCACGCGGCCACAAATACGGCCACGTTTGGAACGCCGCTGCATCCTCTCCAGCGGCGTTGCGCTCCCTGCGACGCTCGGGCAGACCACCGTCGACCCTTTGGGGTCTGGCATCTTTTCGAGATCGAAGGTTTTCGCTCCGGTCTCCGGATTGAGCGCAATCGTGCAATTGGTGTAGAGCGCGTCGTTGGTGATGCCCTCTTCGTCGCTCGCTTCGAGCAGAGGACCGGTGTCGTAGGTGGGCGCTACGCCGTAGTAGACGAGGTTGAGCTCGGAGTCGTAGGTCCCCTGGTGCCACACCGAGCCGCCGCTACGCTTGTCGTAAGGCACTCCGTTCCAGCTGTTGCCGCCCGGCTCGCCCGGCTTGGCGATGGTGTCGAAGCGCCAGGCCTCCTTGCCGGTCTCGAGATCGAGGGCGACGAGAAAACCGCCGCGTGAGGCAAAGCTCGCCGTTACGCCCTGAATGACTTTGCCGCCCGCAATCAGTGGCGCACTCCGCAGCACATGACCACCCCGTCCTCCTTCCGGAACAACGATATCGATCGCCTGATCCCAAACCAGCTTGCCGGTCTTCGCTTCGAGCGCCACGACATGGAGGTCGGAGGTGGGCACAAAGACCTTGTCGCCGAACAGTGCGATGCCCATCTTCTGACTCGAGCGTCCGCCCATCTCGCGCTGATAGCGCCAGAGCACATCACCGTTCTGGGCGTCGAGAGCGATCGTGGTGTCGGGATAGGCGTGCAGGAACATGATGCCTCCATGCACCAGCGGCATCGACATGCTCGAGCCCGGCCGTAGCGCGGTCCGCCACGCCGGAGCAAGCTGGGCCACGTTTTCGGTGTTGATCTCTTCGAGCGGGCTGTAGCTCAGACCATCGGAGCCGCGCCCCCAGGAAAGCCAATCGTGCGCTTGAGGATTGGCCAGCATTTCGGCGCTAACCGGAGTGAGATTGTCGAGCCTGGACGCCTGCACTCGCGACGCTTCGACGGGCGCGTCAGGATCGAAGGTGGCGCCTTCGAGGAGCGGAATCTCGAGCTTTTCGAGCGCTTCGAGATCGGAGGATAAAGCCCCTCCGGCCGCAAACGCGTTCGCCTGCAGGAGGAATGCGATCAGGTTGGTGTGGGTCTCGTCGTCGAGAGTCACCGCCTCGTCGGGCGGCATGCGACGAATGTGGAACGACAGAACATCCACCGTCTTGCCGCGCCAGTTCTGATCGAAGCGGTCACCCACCAGGCTCGGTGAGATGTGCGTCCCTCGCAGCTTGACGCCGTGACACTCTGCGCAGTGCTCGGTGTAGGCGACCTGACCCGCCGAGGCCTGCGACTCCGAGTAGGTGATCTCCGAGCCGGTCTCCTGAGCGTTCCCCTTCTCCGCCGGTTTCTCGAACTGGGACCCGTCGAGATCACCGTTGAAGAGTGTTGTCGCGTCGTACTCGTAGCTCACAGTGAGGCCGGCGATCGGGATTGAAGTGACCGTTGTGTGAGGAAGGTTTATCCCCTCGACGACTTTGTAGTCTGCGAAAGCGATCTCGAGGATGTTGGGAAGCGCCATCCCCTGGAGGAGATGAGTCTCCTTGTCGAGGAAGTAATCCAAGGGGCTGCCGGTGATCTTCAACAGATCACACGCCACACCGCCGAAGTTGCCGTCGCCGGCTTCCTGGAACACGGCAGCGCCGTACTGTCGGTAGACCGAGGCAAGGATGCTCGGGGTGGCCGTGACCTTGGCGATACCTAGTGTCGTGTCCCGGAAATGCCTGCCTAATAGATCGAGGTCATTTCGTTCGCTGCCAAGGCGCGGCGAGGCAGGCATATTGGGAAATCTGTCGGCGAGGCGTAACGAAGGCAGCGAGCGAAAGGGGCCGAGCTATTGGGTAGGCATTTCTGGGACACGACACTAGCTCGCCCGCATCCATGTCGCTGAGCCCCTCGAGTGAGCTGTCCTTCCAGCCTCTTTCGCCAATCCAGCCGGTCCGCTGCGAGAGCTCAGCCGTCGTCAGGGCGACAAAGCCTCTGTCGTTCTCGAGGTCGTAGGCCTCCTGGAACAGTCCACTCCAACGGCCTGCCGCGCTGTCGATGTCGACTCTTCCAGATCGCTGCATCGATTTCAGAGCAGCCAACATCTCCACTCCACCCACTGCAGTCATGTGCTGCTCGACCCGTTGTTGAGCCTCGGCTGATGGCAGAAAGAGACTCGCAGATAGGGCGACAGTCCCAAGAACGCTTCGAAACATTGCGCAGACTCCTGACTCTTCGGATGATTCGAGCGCGAGTCGATGAACCCTCGCGAACAAAACCGCGCTCAGATACGACGGTTCACTCTAACCACTATGAGTAGGCAGAACCATCACGACTAAGAAACCTACCTCCCAACTACCCTACGCTTTGCCGTCCGAATTGTTCGAAACACTCCATCGATCCCGTCCCACCGCCGCTAGGAGAAGTCGTTCGTGGAATAATGCTCTCGATCCCTGAACATCGAGAGGAGGCTCCACATGCGCCGCGCCACACTTCTTCTGATAGTCGCGCTCGTCGCCGCTCTGCCCGCGCTGGCTGCCGACCCTGGCGCCGAGGTTTTAGACGCCAGATCAGCGCTGGAGGCTCTAAAGGCACTCGAAGGCGACTGTGACCCAATCCAGATAATTTCGAGATTCAAGAGGTAAGTATGACGAAACGAAGCGTCCCCAAGCTCCTGCTGGCCTTGGTCGTGACCGCAACACCGATGTCAGCACAGTCGGCGAAGAAGCCGAACATCATCGTTCTCCTCGCCGACGATCTCGGTTATGCAGATCTGGGAGTGCAGGGCAATACCGACATCCCGACGCCACACATCGACTCGATCGCTCAGGCGGGAGTGCGCTTCACCGACGGATACGCGAACCACCCCTACTGCAGCCCCTCCCGCGCGGGGCTGCTGACCGGCATGTACCAGCACCGCTTCGGATTCGAGCAAAACTCGGGGCCGGAAGAGTACTCGTCGAAGGAGTTTGGGATACCGCGGGATGTTCCGATCCTTTCGGAGAGCCTGAAAGCGGCGGGCTATCGAACCGCCTGGCTGGGGAAATGGCACGTCGGCTTCGAAAAAGGGCTGCGGCCTCACGAGCGGGGTTTCGACTATACCTACGGCTTCCACGCGGGGGCGATGAACTACAACCCCTCGCCTCGCAGCGACGGAAAGATCTTCCGCAACGGCAAGAAAGTGAAGCACGAGGGCTACCTCACCGACGTCTTCGGCGAGGAGGCGGCCGCCTTCATCAAAGGCACGCCGCGCACGACTCCCTTCTTCGTCTACCTCGCCTTCAACGCAGTGCACCTACCGCTCGAGGCTACACCTCCCCACGAAGCCGCCTTCGAGGCGATCGCGGACAGCGACCGCCGGACCTACGCGGGAATGCTCAAAGCCATGGACGACGCCGTCGGCAGAGTGCTCCAGACCCTGCGCGAAGAGGGGATCGAAGAAGACACGCTGGTCTTCTTCTACAGTGACAACGGCGGTCCCACCGATCGCACCACGTCGCGCAACGATCCTCTCCGCGGCGTCAAGGGTCAGACGCTCGAGGGCGGCATCCGCATCCCGTTCATGATCCAGTGGAAGGACCGACTGCCACGGGGCGAAGTGCGCCACGACATGGTGATGGGCTTCGATGTCCACGCCACTGCGCTTGCCGCCGCGGGAATCGATTTCTCGAACCGCTCCAAGCCGCTAGACGGAGTGAATCTGCTGCCTTATATGCTGGGCGAGAGCGACGAAGCCCCGCATACAGAGCTGTTCTGGCGTGACCCTTCGAACTATGCCGCACGGGTCGGCAAGTACAAGCTCGTCCGTTCCAGGGCCGCCGGCGCAGACCAGCAATCCTCCAGCACCTTCAGCAGCGCCGCCGATCAGCTCTACGACCTCGACGCCGACATCGGAGAAACGAAGGATCTGGCCGCTTCGCACCCCGAGGTGCTGAAGCGCCTTCAAGCAGCCTACGCCCGCTGGAGCAGCCAGATGATGGCTCCGCGTTGGGTCCGTCAGGACCGCCGCAACGCCGAGATCGGTGGACGACTGAGGAAGAGCAACTGAGAAGGAAGACAAGATGAAGAGAGCGCACACAGTAATCTGTCTCGCCCTGGCGCTCCTGCCGTTGCCGCTGGTGGCCGAGGACGACTACTACTCCCCTCCCGCCGACCGCACTCACCCGATCAACGTCTACTGGGGCGACACCCATCTCCACACCTACATGTCGGTCGACGCCAATGGCATGGGGAACCGCTCGCTCTCACCCGACGTGGCCTACCGCTTTGCCAAGGGCGAGGCCGTCCGGGCCCACAACGGACAGCTGGTGCGCCTACGTCGTCCGCTCGACTTCCTGGTGGTCGCCGACCACGCCGTCAATCTGGGGGTGATGCCGCGCGTCCAGGCTCTCGACCCGCTGATCCTCAAGACCGAGGTCGGTAAGCGATGGCTCCAGATCCTGAGGGAAAACCCCATCCACACCGGTGAGCTCTTGAACGCGGATTCGCCGGAGCCGCGCAGAGCGGCTATCGCCGCCACCAGCACCAGCAGCGACCAGCCGGAGCGATTCTTCTGGCGCGCGTGGTCTACGGACGGTGTCACCGACCCGGCCTTCAGGCGCTCGGTCTGGGAAGAAGTCTGCGCCAATGCCGAGCGCCACAACGATCCCGGAAACTTCACTGCCTTCATCGGCTACGAGTGGACACCGTCGACCCAGGACCCCAAATCCCCCAACCTCCATCGCAACATGATCTTCGAAGGCGGCGCCGAAGAGGCGTGCCAGGTTCTGCCTTTCTCCATTCACGACAGCAAGAACGTTGAAGACCTCTGGGCCTACCTCGAGGATTACGAAGAGCGTATCGGCGGCAAGGTCCTGGCCATCCCGCATAACGGGAACTTGTCGAGCGGGGCGATGTTCGCGCTCACCGACTATGACGGTAACCCGATCGACGCCGACTACGCACGCACCCGCGCGCGCTGGGAGCCTCTCTACGAGGTCACCCAATACAAGGGCGACGGCGAGACCCACCCGCTGCTCTCCCCCACCGACGAGTTCGCCGACTATGAGACCTGGCGTCCCGACACTCCGGTGGAACAGAAGAGGACCGAGTACGCCCGCAGCGCCCTCAAGCTGGGACTGGCGAAGAAGGTCGAGCTCGGGATCAATCCCTTCAAGTTCGGCATGATCGGCAGCACTGACGCGCACACATCGCTTTCGACCGCGGAAGAGAACAACTTCTGGGGGAAGACCTCGCTGATGGAGCCCAGCCCCTACAGGACCAGCAGCTGGATATACAGCGCCTCGGGAATGGCGGCAGTGTGGGCGACAGACAACACCAGAAACGCTCTCTTCACCGCGATGAGGCGCAAGGAGACCTACGCCACCACCGGGACGCGGATGATCGTGCGTCTCTTCGGCGGTTGGGACTTCGAGGCCACGGAGGCCCAGCGACACGACCTGGCCGAGATCGGCTACGCCAAAGGTGTACCGATGGGTGGAGATCTGACCCAGGCTCCCCGAGGAGGGGCGCCCACTCTTCTGATGCGTGCCGCAAAGAGCCCTGACGGGGCGAATCTCGACCGGATGCAGGTGATCAAGGGCTGGCGGGACAAGCAGGGCGAGCTCCACGAGAAGATCTACGACGTAGCCCTCTCCGACGGGCGCACTCCGGACCGAAGCGGCGCCGTTGCTCCAGTCGGCAACACCGTCGACGTCGAGAACGCCACCTACACCAACAGCATCGGTGATCCCGAGCTGGCCAGGGTGTGGAAGGACCCGGACTTCGACCGTGACGAGCTGGCCTTCTACTACGTCCGTGTGATCGAGATCCCGACCCCGCGCTGGACCGCCTACGACGCCAAATACTACGGCCTGGACCTCCCCGACGAGATTCCGGTGATCACCCAGGAGCGCGCCTACACCTCGCCCATCTGGTACGTCCCCGAGTAGCCTGTGTGGCGCGAGAAGCCTGGCAGCAAGAGGTCTGAATGCGCCGTCCTCGGCGCCATGTTCCGCAGCCGGAGGAAGTGATACCGATCACTTCCGTAGGATGCACCGTCCTCGGCGCCATGTTGTATAGCCGTAAAAAATGATAGCCATCATTTCCGAAGGTTGACGGCAAGCCCCGACGCTGCTACCTTCCCTAGCGCTCGACACAAGGTAAAAAAGGAGTTTCCCCAATGAGAGAAGCAGTTGTAGTTGCCAGCTCACGCACCCCCCTAGCCAAATCTTTCCGCGGATCTTTCAATATGACCCGTCCCGACGATCTTCTGGCCCACGTGCTCAAAGATGTGCTCGCCAAGACCCCAGAGCTCGACCCCTCCGAGGTCGAGGACGTGATCGCCGGCTGCGCCAATCCGGAGCGTGCCTCGGGCTCGAATGTGGCTCGCATCGCCGCAGTGATGGCCGGTATGCCGGTCACTACTCCCGGTACCACCGTCAACCGCTTCTGCTCCTCGGGACTGCAGTCGATCGCGATGGCGGCAAACCAGGTCCTGGTCAACGGCGCTGACGCGGCCATCGGCTCCGGAGTCGAGAGTATTACTTTCAACGCCGGCGGGCAGGCTAGCCCCAACCCCTGGGTCCAGGAGCACAAGCCCGCGCTCTACATGGCGATGGGCGACACCGCCGAGGTGGTGGCGAAGCGTTACGGCGTGACCCGAGAGGCCCAGGACGAGTACTCGCTGCAGAGCCAGCAGCGCACGGCGGCCGGGCAACAGGACGGCAAGTTCGACGAAGAGCTTGCGCCGATGCACGTCACCTGGGGGATCGTCGACAAAGAGACCAAGAAGATCGCTCGTACCGAAGAAACGACGGTCGAGAAGGACGAATGCAACCGCCCGACCACGACCTTGGAAGGCCTGGCCAATCTGCGCCCCTACTTCGATCCGGATTCGGGCCAGGGTAGCGTCACCGCAGGAAATGCGTCGCAGCTCTCCGACGGGGCTTCCGCAACCCTGGTGATGAATCGTGAGCGCGCGGAGCAGCTTGGCATCGAGCCGAAGCTGGTCTTTCGCGGCTTCGCGGTCGCTGGCTGCGAGCCCGACGAGATGGGGATCGGCCCGGTCTTCGCCATTCCCAAGCTCCTCGAGCGTAACGGCCTCAGTGTCGACGACATCGATCTCTGGGAGCTCAATGAGGCCTTCGCTTCGCAGGTCGTCTACTGCCGCGACCGCCTGGGCATCGACCAGGAGAAGCTCAATGTCAACGGCGGTTCGATCTCGATCGGCCATCCCTTCGGCATGACCGGCTCACGGATGGTGGGCCACCTCGCCAACGAGATGAAGCGTCGCGGCTCGCGCTACGGCGTCGTCACCATGTGTATCGGTGGCGGCCAGGGCGCGGCGGGTCTCTTCGAAGCCTGTTGACGCTAGCCACCCGAAGACTGCTCGGCTTCTGCGCCCTTGCAGTGCTGCCGACCACGAACCCCGCCTTCACTCAACACGGGGCGCAGGGCGGGGAGTGGCGCCACCACGGCGGCGATCAGGGCTCGTCGAAGTATTCGGCGCTGAGCCAGATCGACGCCACCAACTTCCAGAAGCTGGAAGTGGCATGGCGTTGGGAGTCCGCCGACGAGCGGCTCCCTGACGACATTCCCTACCAGACCGGCCACTTCCGGGCCGTGCCTCTAATGGTCGATGGCACCATGTACGCGGCCACCTCGCACGGCCAGGTCGCGGCGCTGCGTCCGGACACCGGTGAGGAGCTGTGGGTCTACGACCCGCAGAGTTATCTGCGCGCGAAGCCGACCGCCCAACCGCTGTTGACCCGCGGAATCGAGCACTGGACCGATGGCGAGAAGGAGCGGATCTTCATCGCCACCCTGAGCAAGCAGCTCATCTCCATCGACACCAAGACCGGACGGCCCGACCGCGCGTTCGGCGAAGACGGCATCGTCGACCTGTCACAGAACCTGACCTCGCGCGACTACGTGCAGCGCGACATCACCAACGGCGCGCCGCCGATCGTTGTCGGCGACACTGTCATCGTAGGCTCCAAGATCTTTGATTACGGGCTGCGCAACAACAGCCCGCCAGGCCATGTCCGAGGCTACGATGTGCACACCGGCGAGATGAAATGGCGCTTCCACACCGTTCCCCAGGAAGGTGATGAGTTCACCGAGACCTGGGAGAACGACTCCTGGAAGAAGGCGGGAAACGCCAATGTATGGGGAGCGATCGCTGCCGACCAGGAGCTCGGCTACGTTTACCTACCCACCAGCACGCCGACCAACGACTACTACGGGGCTCAGCGTCTCGGTGACAATCTCTTTGCCGAGAGTCTGGTCTGCCTCGACGCCGACACCGGTGAGCGCGTCTGGCACTTTCAGACCGTCCATCACGGCATCTGGGACTACGACATCGCGTCGGCACCCAATCTGATCGACGTCGTGGTCGAAGGCCGGTTGGTCAAAGCGGTAGCGCAGGTCTCGAAAACCGGATTCACCTATGTTTTCGACCGCAGGACCGGGGAACCGCTGTGGCCGATCGAGGAGAGGCCGGTCGCCGCCTCCACCGTAGAGGGAGAAGGGCTGTCAGAGACCCAGCCCTTCCCCACCAAACCGCCGCCTTTCGAGCGCATCGGGATCAGCGAGGACGACCTCATCGACTTCACCCCCGAGCTCGAGAAGGAAGGCCTCGAGATCGCGAAGAATTATGTTCTAGGACCGATCTTCTCGCCGATCATCGTCAAAGGCGAAGGCGGCAAGCTCGGCACGATTGTCATGCCCGGGGCCGGAGGGGGTGCCAACTGGCCTGGCGCTTCGATCGATCCCGACACCGGCTTTCTCTACGTCCCATCGAGAACGGCGCCGACGGGGATGGCTCTGGTCGAGCCCGACCCGGCACGATCCGACTGGAAGTACGTAATCGACTACGCGAGATTCGAAGGGCCGCGAGGCCTGCCTCTCTACAAGCCGCCCTATCGGCGCATCACCGCAATCGACCTCAAGATCGGCGACATCGCCTGGCAGATCCCGCACGGTCAGGGCCCGACCGAACATCCCGCGATCAAACACCTCGACCTCGGCCCCCTCGGTACCAGGGGCGGCCCGGTGGTGACCGAAGGCGGCCTGTTGGTGACCAAGACCCTCCTCATCACCTTTCTGGCAAACGTCACCGAGGTCGGCGAGCGCACCGTAAACGGCTCCACCCTTCAGGCCTTCGACAAGGCGACCGGCACTCTCCTCGCCGAGATCCCGGTCGAGCGCTATCTGCACGGCCCACCGACGACCTACGAGTACGACGGCCGCCAATACATCGCGATCGCCGGCGGTGGGCGTGAGACGGAGGTGGCCGAGCTGGTCGCCTTCGCCTTGCCGATGGCAGCCCTATCGAACTGACCTGCGAGGTTCTAATCCCGATGACCGCGATATCTGCAGCTGACGGCCCAGTCGTCGTAACCGGCGCAAGTGGCTATATCGGATCCTGGATCGTTCGCGACTTCATGGAGCAGGGCTACGAGGTACGAGCTTGTGTTCGTGATGCCACCAATCCCGAGAAGGTCGACCATCTCCTGGCGATGAACGAAACCGATCTCCGCGGTCATCTGGAGCTTTACGAAGCCGACCTCCTCGAGCCGGGAAGCTACGATGCGGCAGCGGATGGGAGCTGCGCCGTCATTCACGCCGGTGCCGCCGTCGGGTACAACAAAGAGACGCCCCAGGAGGTCTACGACGGTTGCTTCACCGAAGTCCGGCACGTGATCGATTCGGCGATCAAGGCCGGATCTGTGAAGCGCTTTGTGCTGACCAGCTCCTTTGCCGCGGTCGACCGAGGCTCGAGACCAGAGACTCCCCTCGCGCCTACTGCCTGCTGGCCAAACAAGAGCTGGGTCTCGCGCCCTACCCGATCGACGAGACATTGCGTGCCACCGTCGATTCGTATTTCGCGCTCGGCCTCCTCTAGACCTCTGCGCCACAGGAACTGAGCCGCAGCGATGTCAAATCTCGACCTCTTTCAACTGCTGCAGCACCCCTTGGATGCCTTGGGCGTCCTGCTGTACGTACTCATCTTCCCGGTCTACCACACGCTCTACCCGCTGATACTGCGGATCTTCCCGACCCAGGCCGCCCGCACTCGCTTCGATCGCTTGCGGAGCTCTTGGATCGAGGGCATCGTCCTCAGACGCGACTACCTCCTCGCCGCGCAGCAGACTCGTAATCTTACGATGGTGAACACCTTGTTGGCGTCATCTTCACTCATCCTGATGGGCTTTACGGCGAACATGCTCATTGAGCTGAGTCGAACACCCGCCGAAGCCTCAGTTGTCGGGTCGTGGGGAGCCGAGCCGGGCGCCGATGCGGTGAAGCTCCTCTTCCTTGTGTTGGTCTTCGGGGTGTCATTCGCGTATTCCATGACGGCCCTGCGTCATCTCGGACACTTCAACCTCGTTGTCGGCGCGGACCCGGACCTCATCGAAGAGTATGAAGTGTCTGCGACCGAATACCTTTCGAGCCTGATCAATCGCGCCTCGAATCGGCATACCCTCGCGGTACGCTGCCTCTACTCGGCAACTCCGCTCTTTCTTTGGCTTTTCGACGTTCGGTTGTTTATCGCGCTCACCCTCATCTGGGGCCTGAAATTCCTAGTCTTTCAAGATTTCGCTTTTCGCTCGTCCCCTCGAAGGAAGTCTCGCTCAGCCAGCTAGCCGGCTAGCACCGAGGGCACAGGGAAAGAGGAGCGGCTGTTGACCGACTTCACTTCGTGAGGACGAAAGAAACCCGTCGTTAGGTCACGAGGGGCGCCCGAGTCCTACCAGGGCGTCGAAGTCGCGATCGCGGCGGTATTCCGGATCGCGCTCCGGTGGCGGTCCTTTAAAGAGAACCTCATGAGTCTGGTCGCCGCGGATGTGGGTGACACTGCCGGGGGGCAGGTCCTGGCGGCGGTAGGGTACGCGCATCACTTTGCGCACGTCTTTGGAGCCTACCGGGCAGACGTAGAGACATTCGAAGCAGGCGGCGAAGGCGCCGCGCTTGGAGTTGGTGGCGATGTAGAAATCGTGCCAGTAGCTTTGGGCAAGCACTTCGGCGGGGTCCAGCTCTCGCTCTGAGTGCACCAACTTTTGCAGCACCACGTAGAGGGAACGGATCGAGAGGCGCGTCGCAGCCTGGGAGCACCCTCTCTGGTCGAGGTCGCGATAGTCGTTGACCGAGGCGCCACGGGGGGCCTCTAGAGGAATCGCTTTCGGTGGACAGAGGACGGCGCAGCGCCCACACTCCAGACCCGGACACAAGGGATCCTCCAGCGCTGGATCGGGCTCTAGAACCGCATCCGTGAGCAGCGCTCCCAAGAGCACCCGCGAGCCGTACTCGGGCGATAGAAAGTTGAGATTCAAGCCGACGTGCCCCAGCCCCGCGTGCTCCGCCGTCCACTTGAGATCGAGCAGACCGGCGCCGCTGTACTTGAGATCCATGTCTGCGTATTCGCAGGAGATCGGCAGCGCCGCGTAGCCCTGATCCTCCAGCCACTCGGCAAGCCCGTAGAGCACTTCCTCGAGTTGGTCCAGAGCGAGGTGAGAGCCCAACGATTGACTGGCGACGTCTTCCATCGCCATGGTTCCGGTCAGCAGATGCTTGGTGAGGACGACGATGCTCTGCATACCCGCTACCAAAAATTCGGGCTTCTGCTCGTTGGGAACCGTCGCCGAGTACTCCACGACATTTGCCACGCCGAGCGAGTCGGCGCCAAGCTCAGCGGCATAGGACGCTAGCGCGCTCTTGAGCTCAGTGTCTGGCAACCTTCGAGCCCCTCTTTCCCGCACCCTTCCACCACCACTCCGGAGACTTGCGCCGGCCAAATCCCAGACGCACGTCGAGCCACAAGGCGAAGCGGCGCAGCGGTGACATCGCCAGCTTCAGCCATAGCCGGTAGTAAAGGCGCTGGCCCCGCTCACGGGTGTCCCTGTTATAGGGGCATGCACGAATGCAGATTCCACACTCGGTGCCCTGGCGGGTCCAGAAGTCGAAACACTTCTCGGCATCGACTGTCCACTTACGCAGCCCGACGAAGTTCGAACGATTGAGGACCTCCGACTGCGGCTCACCAAAAGGAATGGCCCGCGGTGGGCATTCCTCAGCGCAGCGGCGGCAGACATCGCAGAACTCCTTGACGCCGAATCGGATCGGCGTGTCGTGGGAAAGAGGAAGGTCGGTGAAGAGCTGGCCGATGCGCACCCGCGGCCCGTAATCCTCGGTGATCAAGAGCGTGGCACGGCTGTACTCGCCGAGCCCGGCCTGGATCGCGTAGGGGATTTTCTGGGCGGTGTCGTTGAGCGAAGCCACCGCCTGATAGCCCAGCGCATGAATGAAGGTGGCGACAGACTGCAGAATACTCGCATCGATCGAATAGCCCAGCCCCACCGCGGCGCTCGCCGTCGCCGAAGGATAGGTACTGACGATGTCGGGGTCCATCGCGGTGGCGATAACGATGGTGTTATCGAGACCCTCCGGCAGGTCGTTGGGCTTCTCCGCCATCTCCTGCGGCCAGAAGCGGTGGCTGTAGTGCCAGCGCAGATCGGTCGAGGTGATGCCCACCAGATCCGCGCCGTAGTATCGGCACACCTGCTTGATCTCCGCCGCCATCTCCCCCGGAGAGTCGACCTCGACACGCTCGCCGGCAGGCTCGCTGAAGGGGACGATGTCGTCGAGGTAGCCGTCGGTTCTGCCGGCGCGGGTCGAGCGCTCGATCATCAGATTCGAGCCGGTCCACCCTCCGAGCTTGAGAGCGAAGTCCTTGCGCGAGTAACCGCGAGCCTCCCGCGCTCCGACACCGGCTCGAAACATCGATCGAAACCACTCGAAGGCCCGCTCAGAGCGAATCTTCGGATCCCAGCGAGCGCGAGAATAGATGTCGTTCGACTGGTTGAAGCGCTCGAAGTCGTCGAGTACCTCGAAGCCGCAAGCAGCGTCACGAGAGTCCCGGCGAGGTCCGGTATAAGAATCCTCCCGTGTTGGCGGAACCTCGGGGGAGAGATTCTTGTGCGGAGTTTCGACCACGGCCATGGCAACCTGAGTAGGAGAGAACTATACCAGTCGGTCTACGACCCGGCGATTGATCAGGCCGAAGCTCTCCGATCAGGACTCCGACCGCCGCGTACGGAAGGCAGGTCGCGGCGAGGTGGGGTGCCCTGGACGGCCGGTCCTAGAGCGACAACGGACCGGTCGCGTGGCCCAGAGACTCGGCCCGGACCCCCATCCTGTCGAGCAGAGTCAGGTGGAGGTTGGCGAAGGGAGTATCCGGCGAGTAGCGAGTGTGATGCCCGCCCTTGCCCGCTGCCCCACCGGCGAGGAGGATCGGTAGGTCCTCGGAGGCGTGGGCGTTGCTGTCGGCCATCCCCGCCCCGTAGATGATCATCGAGTGATCGAGCAGCGTTCCGTCACCATCGGGCGTCGAGCGTAGTCGCTCGAGAAACTGGCTGAATAGCTGAGCGTGATAGAGGTTGATCTTTCTCAGTTTCTCGAGCTTGACCGGGTCCTGCTGGTGATGCGAGATCGGATGATGCGCGTCGGGCACACCGATCTCGGCGTAAGTACGGCCGGTGATCTCGCGCCCCATCATGAAGGTGGTGACGCGAGTGAGATCGGTCTCCCAGGCCAAGGCGAAGAGGTCGAACATCAGCTTCGCATGCTCGCCGAAAGTGCTCGGGATTCCCGCCGGCTGGTCGACGAGCGGAAGCTCCCGGTCGCTCTGCGCCTCCGCGATCTGGATCCGCCTCTCGATGTCGCGCACGGCGGCGAGATACTGGCTCAGCTTCGTTCGATCGCTCGATCCGAGCTCGCGCGACAGGTCGCCCGCCCGCTCAGTGACCGAATCGAGGAGGCTCGCGTCCTTTCGCAGCCGCGCCTTGCGCACCTCTGGGTCGGTGGTACCACTGTCCCCGAAGAGCCGCTCGAACACCGCGCGCGGGTTGTTCTCCATCGGTAGCGGCGTCGTCTCGTTCGCCCAGGCGATCGTGTTGGTGTAGGCACAGCTGAAGCCGCCGTCGCAGGAGCCGGCAAAGTCACGCCCATCGAGCGCCAACTCGAGAGTGGCGAGCTGCGTCTCGTGGCCCAGGGCGCGGCCGGCGATTTGATCCATCGACATGCCGGCACGAAGATAAGAGCCGTGATCCGGCTGCGCCGCCACCCCGGTCAGGAAGCGGGTCGAGGATCTGGCGTGAACCCCCTGGCCGTCCACTCCGTGCATCCCCGAAAGCACCTGGATGGTGTCGCGGAACGGCTCGATAGGCTTGAGGATGTTCGAAAACTCGAAACCGGTGCCCTCGGTCTTCGGCGTCCAGTGATCCATCATCATCCCGTTGGGCACATAGACCACGCCGAGTCGACGCGACGGCCTTGCCGCGCTGTTCTCCAGGGCCGCGAACGCCGGCACCATCGCATCGAGCAGAGGCAGTGCCAGTGACGCGCCGAGTCCCCTCAGTAAAGTGCGACGAGGAATTGCCTTCTGGGTGAGGATCATGTCTCTGACCTCCGCATACGAAAGGGCGGGCTACGAACGATACCGACAATGATAGACGACCAGCTGTAATTATCCGATTCCGCGGCGCGGGTGACGGCCCTGACCGTGGGGCGGTCGTAGTAGGCGGGCGCTCGCCCAACCGCGTAGGCGAGAAGCTTTTCGACGGTGGTAGTGACGAATTGTTCTCTTTGCTCGAGGAGGAGCGTCCGTAGACCGGTGGGTCCCTCGAACCGGGTGCCGTCGGGCATATTGCCGGACGCGTCGATCGGCAGGCCCGCCTCTCCCGCGGTCCTCCAGGCACCGGTCGCATCGTAGTTTTCCAGCGCGAGGCCGAGCGGATCCATCGGCGCGTGGCAAGCCGCACAGGCGGGGCTCTCCCGATGTCGCTTCAGCCGATCGCGCACTGTCGCCGCCCGGCCGTCTTCGCCGCGCGCGGGAAGATCCGGCACGTCGGCGGGCGGAGGAGCCGGCGGAGCTCCGAGGATGTTGGTCAGTACCCACTTTCCTCTGAGTACCGGCGAGGTGCGGTTCGGATAAGAGGTTGCGGTGAGCACGCTGCCGTGCCCGAAAATGCCGCCTCTACGCTCGCGCAGCTCCGCGTCGAGCGGCACGCGACGGAAGTGGCTACCCTGGACGTTGGAGATGCCGTAGTGCCGGGCAAGTCGCTCGTTGACGAAGGTGTAGTCAGCATCGAGGAGGTCGAGCACACTGCCGCCGTCGCGCACGAGGCTGTCGATGAAGAGCTCAGTCTCTTCCAGGAAGGCGTCACGGAGATTCTCGTCCCACTCCGGAAAGATGACCGAGTCCGGCACCACACCGGCAAGGTTGCGCAGATTGAGCCATTGGCCGGCGAAGTTGCGCCCCAGCGCTTTGGAGCGGGGATCCGCAAGCATCCGGCGAGTCTGTTGCTCGAGCACCGCCGGATCGTCGAGCTTGCCGCGCTCCGCCAGATCGAGCAGCTCGTCGTCGGGGATACTGCTCCACACGAAGAAGGAGAGCCGCGAAGCGATCTCGAGATCGCTGAGCGGATACGCGATTGCCGGCGCAACTCCCGGTGGATCGCGCTCGATCCGAAACAGGAAGTCGGGCGAGATCAGCACACGCTCGAGCGCCAGCTGGACACCGCTGTCAAAACCGCCGGCATCTCGCCCGGCGCGAAAAAAACTCATCAGTGTGGCGAGGTCTGCCTGGTCGATCGGGCGCCGATACGCACGCCGCGCCAGCGACGAAAGTACCTCGCTGGCGCAAGCTTCCTGGTGAGCTGCCGCACCACTCTCCGGCCGGCAAGTGAACACCCGACGGCGGCTGGGCGTCGTGCCAGGCCCCTGGCTCGCATAGGGTCCACGAATCGCCACTCTTTCGACGTCCCCATTCCCGTCGCGATTCTCGTTCACTGCGGCCGCGAACGCGCTCTGTCGTGGCTGAAGTACACCCTCGGGCTCGGTGAAGCGGCGCACGAAGGAGACACCAACCTGGTGGGGTCCCGCCGTCGCCGGAAAGCGGACGCGCATATTGGCATCGGCGAAGAGCATGTACTCCTCCCACTCCGGATCACCGAACTGGTTGCCCCCGTAGCTCGCCGGCGCCTGCAGAACATCAGGCTCCTCGCCGCCGAAGGCGAAGGCCTGGACCCGCTCGCCGTCGAGTCGGACCTCCAGCTGGTGACGGGACCCCATGCCGCGCACGTAGTTCACGTAGCTCCGATGGAGACGGATCTCGAGGTCATATTCGCCGTCAACCTGGAAGTAATGGCGAATCGCGATGCCGCCTCGCGAACCGAAAGGTAGCTCCTCGCTCATGCGGTCGTCCTGCTGCAACAAGATCGGCACGTCGTAGGTCTCGGTGACCGGACCCACCGGGACCTCGCCCACCACAAGCCGTCCGATCTTTCGTGCCGCCGAGAGGTAGCGCTCCATCAAGACCGGGGAGACCGTCAGCACTTCGGCCATATTGTCGAAGCCGTGCTCGTCGATGTCATCGCCTGGCAAAAGCGCGGCGACGTCGACCTCGAGCGCCAAGAGGTCGCGAATCGCATTGGCGTACTCGGTGCGGTTGAGCCGATGGAAGGTCTCGGTACGTCCCGGATCGAGATCCCCGGCTGCACTCCGATCGATCTCGGACTCGAGCCAAGCGGCGACCTGGTCGTAGGTCTCGGCGGGCGGACGAGGCCGTCCGATCGGTGGCATCCCCCGCGTGCGCAGCTTGGCCGCCACTTTCTCCCAGACCTCCGCCTGCTCCCCCACCCGAGACAGCTCTCGGTCCTCGAGGATGAGGTCGGCCTGGTGGAGACGAGTGCCGTGACAGCTGGTGCAGTAGCGAGAAAGCGTCGACTGAAGGAGCTCGACCTCGGGCGGTGGTTGCCCGACGACTGACGAGGCGTTGAAGAACGAAAGAAGCGCCGCCGCCAGCATCAACGGCCGCCGGACAAAAATCGACCGCCGGCCAAGGCCAAGCAACACGGTCATGAGCGTCTTCTTCTCACCGGGGGAACCCAAGTCTACAGGTCATACCCCTTCCCGAGTCAAAAAGGTGCCATGTTCCAGATCCTCGTAGGCCCGTCGCAGCTCGGCCTGCGTGTTCATGACGACGCGCAGCCTCTCTCTCACCGACCCTGGAACGACCCTCTACGAGAGAGTCGCCACCACCTTGAGCGACCTGCGCGACGCCGAGGCGGCCGCGTCTCACCAGCAGCGAACGCCGCAGGGCCGGCTCAAGATCAGCCTACCGGTGTCCTTCGGTAGTCGCGTGGCGGCCAAGCCTCTCCTCGAATTGGCGCAGGAGTACCCCGATCTCGATCTCGATCTCGTCTTCAGCGATCGATTCGTCGACTTGGTGGGCGAGGGCTTCGATCTCGCCGTCCGCATCGGCTCCTTGGCAGATTCGAGCATGATCGCGCGGCGACTGTGTACTACTCGCAGGATCGTGTGCGCTGCTCCCGTCTACCTCGAGGGACGCAAAGCCCCCCGCGAGCCCTCCGATCTGCTCGAGCACGAATGCCTGATCTACTCCCAACAGGTCGACGGCTCCGCTTGGCGATTTGCCGTTGGGGTCACGGTCAACGCGCGAGGAAGGGTCCGCGCCAATTCCGGCGATGCTCTCCTCGCGTCGGCAGTGGCGGCGATGGGCGTGGCGTGGCTCCCCGACTTCTACGTCCACGACGCTCTTGCCGACGGCCGCCTCGTGCCTCTTCTCGAAGACTATGAGGCCGATCCTCTCGGGATCTGGGTCCTCTACCCCGATCGCCGCCACCCGAGCCTCAAGCTGCGCCTGGCGATCGAGGCTCTCACAGAGGCTATGGCACAAGGGTAGATCCCAGCGCTCAGCACGAAGCGTTCATTGCAATGCTCGAAGGACCAAAGAGCTAAGCTCCGCCCGGTCGTAACGCAGTAGCCGCCTCGCTGCTCGGGTACGGGGTAATATCGGTCGCGACCCATGGAACGCCCGATCCCTCTTACCGCCATACGGCGCACCTCGGCTTTCGCGATCTGGGGCATAGCGCTCGCGAGGCTCTTCCTCATCGAACCGGCCGCGGCGGACTCGAAGGCTATGCCGGCGGTGATCGAGTCGGTGAGAACCTCCGATCGCGAGAGTCTCAGCGCCCTGATCGCCAAAGGAGTCGATGTCGACGAGGCCCAGGGCGACGGCGCCACCGCTCTTCAGTGGGCAGCTCACCGCAACGATCTCGCGGCTGCAACCCTCCTCGCCGAAGCCGGCGCCGCGGTCAACAAAGCCAACGATCTCGGTGCGACGCCGCTATGGCTGGCGGCCGTCAACGGTAGCGCGCCAATGATCGAGCTGCTGCTCACGGCGGGCGCCGATCCCAACGTGTCACTCGAGATGGGAGAGACGCCGCTGATGGCGGCGGCTCGGTCGGGCAATGTAGACGCGGTTCGACTACTTGGCGATGGCGGCGCCGATCTCGATACCACCGAGCTCGAGCGCGGACAGACCGCCTTGATGTGGGCGGCCGCCCGGAAGAACGCCGCCGTGGTGAGGCACTTGATCGAGGTCGGCGCAGCACTCGGGCTTCACTCCAAGGTCTGGTACCAACTCGAGAACACGGCGGGCAATACCAACCCCTCGGCCAACTTCAAAATGGCGCACGGCGGTTCGACCGCGCTTCTCTTCGTCGCCCGCAATGGTGACGTCGACACTGCGCGAGCACTTCTCGACGCCGGCGCCGACATTGACGACACCGCGGCCTCCGGAACCAGCGCGTTGGTTGTGGCCGCACACAGCGGCCACGTGCCCCTGGCGACCTATCTGCTCGAGCGCGGCGCCGATCCAAACGCCGCCGGTGCCGGCTACACTGCCCTTCACGCCGCGGTCCTTCGCGGCAAGGCCGATCTCGTAACCGAGCTCCTCGAGCACGGCGCCGATCCGAACGCGCCAGTTCGACACGGGACGCCTGGGCGGCGTTTCAGTGCCGACTACAGCATCCGTTCCCAGACGATCGGCGCCAACGCCTTCTGGCTGGCCGCGCAGTACGGCGAGCTCGAGATTCTTCGCTTGCTCGCCAAGGGCGGCGCCGACCCCTTCGTCACCAACGCAACCGGTGCGTCGGCACTGAAGGCGGCAATGGGCGGCAGCAGCGGAGCCGACAACCGACGCAACCGCGACGGCATCGTGAAAGAAGACGCCGGCATCGAGGAGGCGAGAACGCTCGAGATGGCCCGTTTCATCCTCGACCTCGGCATCGACGTCAACAAGGCCGACGCCGACAACAACACTCCACTACACGACGCTGTGCGCCGACGCTTCGCTAAAGTCGTCGAGCTGCTGGCCGCCAACGGCGCCGACCTCGAAACCGCCAACGCGGCCGGTCAGACACCACTCTTCCTCGCCGAGACCCCTCAGTTGGTCCCCGGCACCAACTCGTTGAGCGCCACTCGCCCAAGGATCGCAGCAGCACTTCGGCGCCTCGGCGCCAAGACCTGAGGCAGCCTTCGAGTGGCGTCGCGCAGGAGAGCTCGGTGAAGCACTGCCCACTGTGCGAGGCCTCCTACGAGGAAGGCGATCGCTGCCCGGTCGACGGAGCAACGCTACTTCGCGAAGCTCAGGGAGCCGACTCTCTGGTCGGCCGGATCCTCAACGACACCTACAAGATCGAGGAGGAGATCGGCGCCGGCGGCATGGGAACGGTCTATCGAGCCCTGCAAATCTCTCTCGACCGCCAGGTCGCGATCAAGGTTCTACAGTCGCAACTCTACGGGTCCTCGGAAGCGGTCAAGAGGTTCTTCCAGGAGGCGCGCACGCTCAGCGCGCTCAACCACCCCAACGTCGTCAGCGTCATTGACTTCGGCAACACCGAAGATGGGCTGATGTTCATCGTCATGGAGCTGGTGCGCGGACGCCCGCTCGACGACTTCATTGTCGACTCCGGCAAGCTCGATGTCGGCGATGCTCTCGACCTGATGAGACAGGTCTGCGCCGGGGTCGGAGCGGCCCACCGCTCCGGTCTCGTCCATCGAGATCTCAAGCCCTCGAACCTTCTGGTCGCCGAAGCGGACGAAGGGGGCATCGGAACCGTCAAGGTCGTCGACTTCGGCATCGCCAAGGTGGTGGATGACGATCAGACCCAGCTCACTGGGACCGGCATGCTGATGGGCAGCCCGGGGTTCATCTCACCCGAGCAGATCGCGGGCGATAGCGAGGCCGACGCTCGATCCGACGTTTACGCTCTCGGCGCCATCCTCTACTTCATGCTGACCGGCTACCGCCCCTACGCCGGCACCACCCCACCGGCGATCCTGGCCAAGCAACTGTCCACGCCGCCGGATCCGGACCGTGAGCCTCTGCGCAAATGGCCGGCGCTCGCCGACGTCGTACTGAAATCGATGAACCGACAGCCCGGAGAGCGATATCAGAGCCCCGCGGAGCTTCTCGAGAGCCTGGAGGACGTCGTTGCGTCATCCAAGCACGAAACGCGTCCTAGAGTCCCGACTCTGCCACTCCCCACCGAAGTGCCAAGCTCGTCAGGCAGCCGAAGGTGGATCGGCACGCTGGCCGTTGTCAGCGTCCTCATCGTCATAATCGTTGCCTTCGGTTGGATCCAGATGCGGTCGCCCCAGGCAGCCCAGGAAGAGACCGCCGCAGAGCAAGACGGAGCGGCGAATGCCGGCTCCACCGCCCGCGGCGTGGCCACCGACCGCATTACGATAGGCATGAGCGCGGCCTTCTCGGGACCGTCCCGAGAACTGGGCCGCGCGATGCAGATCGGCATCCAGACTCGGATCAAGGAGAGTAACGACAGCGGCGGTATCCACGGCAGAGAGGTCGAGCTCGTAGCTCTCGACGACGGCTACGAACCGAGCCGAGCGGTCGAGAATACGCTGGAGCTGCTCAACGAGCGGCAGGTTTTCGCGGTCGTCGGCAATGTGGGCACGCCCACCGCTGAGGTCACGGCGCCGCTGGTGGTCAACGACGGGACCCTCTTCTTCGGCGCCTTCACCGGTGCGGCGCTACTGCGGCAAGACCCTCCCAACAAATCGATCTTCAACTACCGGGCCAGTTACGCCGAGGAGGCCCGCGCCATCGTCGCGTATTTTACCCAGATCAGGGGAGTCGAACCGAGCCGGATCGCGGTCTTTGCCCAGCAGGACGCCTTCGGCGACGCCGGCTACGATGGTGTCGTAAAGAGTCTTCACGCGGCAGGCCATGAGGGTTCTGTCCTTCGGGTCGGGTACCGGAGAAATTCACTCGAGCTCGCAGGAGCGGCAGAAGAGCTCCTGGCCGCCTCACCTGTGGTCGAAGCCGTGGTCCTGGTCGCTACCTATCGCGCCGCAGCGCGATTCATTGCTCTGGTGCGCGACGCTAGGCCGCAGATCCGACTCGCGAATCTGTCTTTCGTCGGCGGAGATGCCCTTGCCGAGGAGCTCAGAGAGCTGTGGCCCGGCTACCTCGAGGGTGTCATCGTGGCTCAGGTCGTGCCACCTCCCTGGTCAGACGAGCCGGGTGTCGTCCACTACCGCGAAAGCCTCGAGAAGTATTACCCCGCGGAGCGACCGAGCTTCGTATCCCTCGAGGGATACATCGTGGCAGCGATCTTCGAGCAGGGGCTGCGCCGGGCGGGTCCTCGGCTGACGACAAATACGCTCACCTCGGCGCTGGAGTCCATCGACAGCCTCGACCTCGGCTTCGGCGCCCCAATCTCCTTCGGCCCCGGTCGTCATCAGGCCGTGGATCGGGTGTGGGGAACAGTTCTGGACGCGGCGGGCAACTACAGCGGTCTCGATCTGACGCCTTAGAAGCTCGCGATCGCTACCGCCTAACGCCGTCAGCCCTGACAAACTCGCCACTGCCCGCCAGAGGTGCAGATCCATAGCGCGATGGCTGCCAGTGCAGGGGAGTCAGATTGAAGCGGGCGAGAGAATGGCTGCCATCGGCCTGGCCCTCGTCGTGGTCATTGACGGAGAGTTGCAGCCGGAAAGCTGTCCATGGCTTGCCCTGGCGCTCGTCGAGCACGTCACCCGGTATTGCGATCTCCATGGAGTAGCCGCGCTCGGTGCGCACCGATGCGTCGAAATTGCGACTGCGGGTCTTCTCGAGAAAAGCGAGATTCTTGGTCGGCAATGCGGGTACCAGGGTCACCATTGCAATCGCACTCTTCACCATCCGACCGCTCTTGACGGCCTGAGAGGTCGTCTCGTTGAGACCGCGCTCCTCCTGCGTACCGGCATCGACTTCGACGGCGACGAAATCCTGCTGCTGCGTACCACGCTCGGACGATGAAAAGACCGAGTCATCCCTTACGTCCACCGCAATATAGAGAAACTCTTCATCGTAGCTGAGCCCGAATCGATACGAGAGGTCTTCCGGCTCCAAGACGGGCCACGTCGGGTCACCCTGTGCGTTGACGGAGTAGGGCAGCTCCCCCCATTCGCCCAGGGCGCCATCCAATTGGACAGCGGTTGTCGCCCGCGAAACCTGGAATCTCTTTTGCGGAACAACAGGGACAGCGATGTCCTTGGCAACCGGATTCCCATTGACGGTCGTCGCCAGCGTCCACCTCGACATCCCGGCAGCAATCGAGGAGTTGAAGGAAAGGGGCGAGTCGGCCTCGAGAGCGATTTCCAAGCGCACACTCTTGCCCGGGTCGACGCTCATGGAATCCGTCGCTCCGCGCACCTCGAATCTCGGTGCATCGTCAAAGGACGGAGTCGCTACGAGCACTGCGTCGCCTGGATTGGCAATCTCCAGGGTCACGCGACCCCGGGTGAAGCTGTCGCCTCGCTCATAGCTGGCAACCACAGTCACAGCGCTGTCGAGCTGAGCCACCGTGGCGAGACTCTCGGGAGTCGCGACCTCCTCACTGAGGATGCCACTGAGCAGCAGGTTGGCGATGCGAGGGCCTTCGTCGGTCATGCTCACCCAGGCGACGTGGTCGAACTCGCCATAGGCCGGTCCGCGGAGCGCGCTGCCGCCACCGGTGGTCGCCAGTGTGATGTAGCGCCGATCACGGCGAATGTGACGGGTGTAGCGGTGGAAGTGCCCGGCGAACACAGTGTAGTCGCGCGCTCCGAGCAACTCCTCCACTCGCAGCCAGTCCTCGTCGATCGTAGGCAGATCCCAAAGAGGCTGATGGACCAGAACGATCGTCCAGCGCGGATCGGAGTTTTTCGCCAGCACCTTTTCGACGAAAGCCATCTGCTCGGCCTGCGTCCACGGTCCCGGTACCGGCGTATCCTCCCTACCGACCATGCCGAAGAGCTCCGAGTTGAGCACCAGAAAGAGCACGTCCTTGTAGAGGAAGTAGTAGTACGACGGGCCAAAGCGGTCCTGCCAGGTCCGGGCCATGACTGCGTTGTTCATGTCGTGGTTTCCGACCGCGTAGAAGAATGGCGTCTCCAACTCGGAGACGAAGCCCTCGATCTCGTCCCACTCTTTGTCGAGTTGCGCCTGATCTTCGGTATAGCCCTCGATGAGGTCGCCGACGCTGGTCACGAACGCGGGCTCGAGCAGGTTCACCCGCGGCATCGCGGAGGGAAAAACGCCTTCACGATGCCCCCCGGTGCGATCGGTCACGACCACGAAGTGGAAATCTTCAGGAGCATCGTTGACCGCGAGCGAGGTCCACGGCGTTGCGGCTCCCGCGTGCCAACGATGATGGGCTCCTCGCGCAGCTCGGAGCATCCGGCCAACAAGGCCGCCACCACGCAGGGGATAGTCGACCTCATCAAGTCGCAAGCACCACCAGCAGAACAATCAGCAGCAAGAGAAGGAGAACGGCGGCGAACCCGACCAGCACCGGCTTCGGTCCCTTCGCACCCGGCGCGCGCAATTCGTCGATCTCCACACCGAGCTGGCGCAGACGCGCCTGGTCGCCGTATCTCGAAAGCGCTAGCGACAGCTTCTTCTCCGCCCACCACAGCCACAATCCGCCGCGCTGGGCCAGGCCCTCGATGGTGACAGAAACCGCTTCCACCGCTTTGGCCTCTTTCTCTCGAAGTCGCCTTTGCTCGAGCTCGGTGGCCAACGCTGCGACCCTGTCGGCCAGTTCGGTGATCTCTGGGAAATCACCGAAATCTCCTCTCAGAACGGCAACGAGCTCTGAGGCACCCTCGACATCTTCCTCGAGCAGGCGATCCTCGAGCCGCGGCCGAACCTCTTCCACAGCTTTCTGCCGCTTCCTCGAATCGAGCTCGGCTTGAAGCTCGCCGAGCAGGGCCCGAAGATGGCGGTCTTCCGGATCCAGCTCTACCGCCTCCTCGAGGCGGGCGACGGAGGCTTCGAGATTCGAGGGATCGGGAAGCGCTTGGATGTTCGACACCGTGTTCCTACCACCCTTGAGCGCCAGATGTTGTGCATCCGTCACCATATGGACGATCCGCTTCCGCCTTAGTTCCTCCTCGAGAAGACGCTGCAGTTCCTCGATTCTTGACTCGAGATCCTCGAAGGCGGCGGCAGTGCCCAGCTCGTCGCGAGCGGCTCCAAGGGCTACTCGCGCATCGTCGGGCCGTCTCTCCGCGATCAGGGCGTCGACCTCTACCGCCGCGGCTTCGATCGCGCGCTCCCGCTCCAACTCCTCTCTCAGGGCGCGCTCTGCCAACAATTCTCTCAGGCTGGCGATCTCGGCGTCGAGGGCGTCGAATCTGGCATCGTCTCCGAGCATCTCCCTGGCGGCGAGCAAGCTCGGTTCTGCTTCGTCGAGCCGCTCTAGCTGGACCGCCTGTCGTACCTCTGTGAGGGCTTCGGCGATTGCTACCTCGCGTCTTTCGACCTCGATCTCTCTCCTCAGGTCGAGGAGCTTGGCCTCGAGCTCGACGAACCGGGCAGCATCTCCCAGATCGACTCGCGCTCCGTCGAGTCTGGCTGAAGCCTCCTCGAGATTTCCGCGGCTGAGATCCTCCTCAACCGATATCGCCCGTTGGGCAATCTCTTCCTCGCGCTGCTTCTCCTTCTCGTCTTCTTCGCTCGGCATCGCCGCCACGCTGTCACCGATGTCTCCAGAGGCCGGCTCTCCATTGATCGCTTCGGACCCCGGCACCGATAAGCCTGGGGCGGATCTCCTGCCGGCCGGGAAAACTTCCCCAAGGGCAGCGCCGGCCGTAGAGCCCCTGCCTGAGCTGATGTCGTCCAGTCGAACCCCGGTGAGCGTCTGGCCCATAGTCTGTTCAAGGGCTGGGGCGAGCGTCTGACTACGGGGCTCCGGTAGCAGACTCAGAAACTCCTCTGCCGAGCTCATTCGATCCTCAGCGTTCTTCTCGAGGGCGCGCATCACACAGGCGCGAACATCGTCAGGAACCCGATGGTCGGGATCGGATGTGTCAAAAGGGATCGGTGGCTGGTTGATATGCGCTTTGGCGATCGCGACGAAAGTGTTGCCCGTCAGCGGGAACTGGCCAGTCAGCAGCTCGTAAAGCAGCACTCCGAAAGAATAGAGGTCGCTGCGTCGATCTATCCCATGAGGGTTCTGGAACATCTCAGGCGACGCGTAGCGCACTTTGCCGATGAAGTCGTTGCCAATGGCGAAGGTCTCGCCCCCCAGTTCCTTGACGATCCCCAGGTCGATCAGCTTTACCAGGGGCTCCTTCGTGTGATCCTGGGTGAGCATCAAGTTGTCCGCCGAGATGTCTCGATGCACGTACTGGTGCTCATGCAGATACTGAGCGGCGCGTAGACCCTGACGGGCGATCTCCAACACCAGGTCGACGCTGGGCACACCTTCGGCTTCGAGCATTTGCCGCAGGTTGAGGCCGTCGATGAACTCCTGGATGATAAAGCTGTTGCCGGTGCTTTCGTCGACCTCGAAGTCGTAGAGCTGGGCGATGTTCGGGTGGCGAAGGCGGACCGCTGCCCTGGCTTCGCGCCGAAACCTGCGCTGGAGAGTGCTCTTATCTTCGAATTTCGGGAGGATGACCTTGACCACGCGAAGCTCGTCGAGGAAGCGATGGCGGACCTTGTAGATGGCCCCCATTCCGCCCTCGTGAATCTTCGCGAGGACTTCGTATTTTCCCTCGATTACGGAGAGAGGAAGAGCCACATTTCCTCCCCGAGAAGAGAGCGAACGCACAACATCTTCAGCACGAGAATGTCGCCTCGAGATCTTCGGAAAGTTCAAGCGGCGAGCCTCTGAACATAGCGCACCCTAGCACCCCTACCAGCCGAGGTCTCACCGCCACCACCCCGCATCCTTGAAGTAATCGAGCGCTCTCGGTTCGGAAAAACGAGTCTGACAACTCCCGATGCCACCCGCGGCAACCTCCGCCCGGCACTGCTGCGGCTCGTCGAATCTCGGGTTGACCACCTCGACCAAGTAAACCCCGGCGAGCACCGTCGCGGTGTAAGGCGTAGTCGCCGGAGAGTCCAGGTCCACTTCCGTTCCGCTGGCACTGGTGATACGAGTCACCTCACCCCAAGGCAAGGAATCGATCAGGATCGTTCCGGGGATCGCTGCCACCGCGGCAGCCGCCTCCACCTTCGGCTCCACTTCGGCGGTCACCACCTCGACCTCCGAAGCGCCTTGGTCCCGCGCCAGCCACCATGCCGTCACCATCACAATGGCGAGCCCAAGGCCTCCGATCACAGCCCACCTCAGGCCGGCGAAGCCCGGCCGTTTCGCAACCGCCTCGACAGGCTTCGGCTCCTCGATTGCCGGCGGCTCTTCGACCGCCACCGGCTCTGGACTGTTCACCTCGCCGGCCGCAGAGGCCGCCGCCGCTAGCTTAAAATCTCTCAGAATCTCGGAAGACGCCATCACCAAGGTGTCGTCGGGATCCTTCTCTTCCTCAGCCTTCTGCGGATCGTCGCCGCTGGCTGTGCCCTGAGACACCCTCGACGACTCCCCCTCTACCACCAGGCTAAGCCGGTCGACGATATCCGCCACGGTCTGGCAGCGAGCTTCGCGATCCTTTTCCAGACATTCGACGACCAGCTCTTCGATCTGTTGCGGGCAGTCACTCCAAGAATCCGAGATCGGTGGCGGCGTCATCGTGAGGAGGTTGTGGAGATACTCGGCGAGGTTCCCGCCGGGAAAAGGACGTTTACCGGTCAGCACCTCGTAGGCCAAGGCCCCGAAAGCGAAGACATCGGCTCGAGGGTCCGCCCCGCGAGCCAGTATCTGCTCCGGAGCGAAGGCATCGGCCGTTTCGAGAGTCCGCCCGGTCTCGGCCAGGGGTGTCGTTTCCCGCGCCAGTTTCGCGATTCCGAAGTTGAGCACCTTGACCTGACCGTCAGCCAGAACACTGACGTTGCCGAACTTGATGTCGAGGTGGAGGACTCCCCTGGAATGAGCGTAGGCCAAGGCCGCTGCAACGCGGAGCAGGCAACGTAGTCGCTCCTCATGGGGCATCGGCGGCTGCGCTGTGATCTTCCGCTGCAGATCCTCTCCATCCAGAAGCTCCTCTACGAGGTAGGCCCCTCCCTCGCAACGGCCGAAGTCGGTGACTCGTGCGATGTTCGGATGGTCCAGCTCGCCCACGATCTCGGCTTCCTGCAGAAAACGGCGCAGGATGTCGTCGTCGTCGTTACGACAGAGCCTTATAGCGACATTGCCCCTTGTCAGCGGATCGGCCGCCAGCAAGAGGCTGGTAAAGCCGTCGTAGCCCACCTGCCGCAGGACTTCGTACTTCCCGATCTGCTTGGGGACAGGCACTCGAGCAAAATGCTATCACTCGAGATTCTCACCAGCGGCCGCCCAAAACGCCGTTGAGACGCCGGTTTTTCAGGCTCCGAAGCGCTAGCGATGTTGAGATGACCCCCGCAGCCAACTATCATCGCAACTCGATGACGCGACATGAGCTGCTGAGCCTCAGCGGATTGACCTCCATCCGACCTTCCGAGGATGACTGTGAATCCGTCGGCCGATCCCCGAGCTCGGACTTCCCCGTTCTTCACGACTCCGTCTCGCGTCACCACGCGGAGATCCGATCGGCCGAGGGCGGAGTTCTGGTGCGCGATCTCGGATCCACCAACGGCACCCTGTTGAACGGCGCCAAGATCCAGGAGGCCACAGCTACTCCAAGCGACATCGTCTCCTTCGGAGAGGTCCGCTATCGAGTTCGCGAGGTGAAGCCTACGGCAGAAGAGCGAGCCTCCGCTGACGCAATCGAAGACAACGACATATCGATCGCAGCAGGCACTGTGTGGCGAGAGCTACCCCTCGACATCGGGAAGGGAGACGAAGCCGATACCGCCACCTTCGACAGAGAGCGCGCAGAGCGCACGGGGAAGAACCTCGAGCTCTTGCTGCAGATCTCGAAGGAGCTGTCGGGAGAGGGCGGTGTGGATCCGGTGCTCGAAGGCATCGTCGACATCCTCTCGGAGGTGATGGACGTCCACCGCGTCTCCGTCCTGCTTTTGGATGACGAGTCCAAAGAGCTGGTCCCCAGGGTTTCGAGCCGTCTCGGGAAGCGCACGAGAAGGCACGACCACGTACCCAAATCGATCCTCGCCAGAGTGGTCGACGATCGGGTCACAATTGTCACCGAGGACGCCATGGCCGACGCCCGTTTCGACGGCAAGTCGGTGATGCTGCAACAGGTGTGCGCCGCCATGGCCACGCCATTGGTGTCGAGCAAGGGAGAGGTGCTTGGTGCGATCTACGCCGACCGCCTGTCAGGGATCGACAACAGTTTCAGCGACGAGGATCTCGACTTCCTGTCCGGTTTCGCCGGCATTGCGGGCGCCGCGATTCACAATAGCCGGCTATCCGAGACGCTGCGTAGACAGGCCGTCACGGTTTCGAACTTTCAGCGCTACTTCGCCCCTGAGCTCGCCGCCGAGATCGCCGCCGAAGAGAGTGTCGTCCAGCTCGGTGGCCTGAAGAAACCACTCTCGGTCCTCTTCACTGACATCCGCGGCTTTACCTCCCTGTCGGAGGGATTGGAGCCGGAAGAGGTGATTACCCTTCTCAACGATTTCTTTGGTGAGATGGTGGACATCATTTTCGAGTACGGAGGCACTCTCGACAAGTTCATCGGCGACGCCATCATGGCGAACTGGGGCGCGCCGGTGGCTCGCCCCGACGATGCGGAGCGCGCCCTTGCGGCAGCGATCGATATGCAGAACGAGCTGGTTTCGATGAATCGGCGCAAGCAGCCTGGAGAGCCGCAGGTCAAGATTGGCATCGGAATCAACTACGGTGAGGCCTTCGTAGGGAACATCGGTAGTCACCGTCGTCTCGAGTACACGGCCATCGGCGATACCGTCAACACAGCCTCTCATCTCTGCTCAATGGCCGGTCCGGGAGAGATCCTGGTCAGCGGCGATTTCCTCGCCTGTCTCGGCGACCGGCCCGAGGTGGACGATCTCGGCCTCGCGAAGCTCAAGACCAGAAGAGAGCCAACCGCCGTCTATCGCATCAGGATGTGAGCTTTGAAGGGTCTAGCCCTTCTCCGCCTGCGCGACCTAAGGGTCGGCGCGGAAATAAGTTTCCAGTATCTGGGGTGACCATACCACTGCCCCCTTCTTCAGCCACCGCATAATCCTCCGGTACGCGCCTTGTTTGCAAGGTTTAGAGCTAGCATAGCCCTGCCCGCATTTGGTATAGTTTTCCCTGTCACCTCTTTTGGAAGGGGAACTATACCAAATGGTACGAGCCGAAGATCGTGATGCAACAGTGCGCGAGCTCTTGATGAGCGAACAGATGGCCACCATGGATGAGCTCAAGGACGCCATGGGAACCCGAGCCACCATGACGGTCTACCGTTCGCTGTCTCGATTGGGCTATTTGGCCAGCTACTCGGATCGAGGGCGGTTCTATACCTTGAACGAGATTCCCGATTTCGACGATCTGGGTTTGTGGTCGTGCGGTTCGGCGAGGTTCAGTCGGCATGGCAGCCTCCTCGAAACTGCGGTGGCTGCCGTGGACCGGTCCGCTGCCGGCTATACGGCTTCTGAACTCGAGCTCCTGCTGCAGGTCGAGGTCAAGCACGCGATGTTGCACCTCGTTCGTCGCAAGAGAATCGTACGATCCAGAGTTGGGAAGAGGTTCGTATACTTGTGCTCGGAAACAGGGCGCCGTCGTCAGCAGAAGCTGATGCGCAACGAACGGCAGGCTCTCCAGGATGTAGCTGCCAGCCTCGTTCCAGAAGTGCTCCCCGAGGAGCTCAGGGCTGCCATCGTTTTATTCTTCAGCCTGCTAGACGAACGCCAGCGGCGGCTCTTCGCTGGCCTGGAAGCGACCAAGCTCGGGCATGGCGGCGACCGGAAGATCGCCGATCTTCTGGACCTGGACCCTCATACAGTCGCAAAAGGACGTCGCGAGCTCTTCGGCGGCTCCGTGGAGCGCGGAAGAGTTCGAAGAGCAGGCGGTGGCAACCAACGAGTGGAAAAAAAACGCCCGAGATAGTCGATGGAATCCATTCCATACTCGAGGCCGATATAGCTGGTGATCCCATGTCATCAAAAAGATGGACGCACGAGACCGCTGCAAAGGTGGCCCAATGCCTTGCCGAACGCCTTGACATCATCGTATCGGCTACGGTGGTGCGTCGATTGCTCGCAGACCTGAACTATTCCCTCAAGAGCAATAGGAAATGTCTGTCTTCGGGGAACTCCCCAGATCGTGATGCACAGTTCAAGGCCATCAAGCGACTGCGCGAGGATTTCACAAGCGCTGGCGACCCGATCATCAGCGTCGATACGAAGAAGAAGGAGCTGATCGGTCGGTTCAAGAACCAGGGACAGACATGGTGCCGCGAGGCCAAGCGGGTCAAGGATCACGACTTCCGGTCCGAAGCTCTCGCCATCGCCTCCCCCTATGGGATCTACGATCTTCAGAGGAACTTCGGCGTTCTCGTCCTCGGACAGTCGTCGGACACGCCGGAGTTCGCTGTCAACAGCATCGCGACCTGGTGGCTCAAATACGGTCGATCTCACTATCCGGCGTCTCAGCGTCTCCTCATTCTTGCCGACAGCGGCGCAAGCAACGGCGCACGGCTTCGAGCCTGGAAGAAGTACCTCCAGGAGAAGCTCGTAGACAAGTGCGGCCTCATCATCACCGTCGCCCACTATCCAACTGGCACCAGTAAATGGAATCCCATCGAGCACAGGATGTTCAGCGAGATCAGCAAGAACTGGGCCGGAGTTCCTCTCGAGAGTTTCGAGATCCTCGTCAACCTCGTCCGCAACACGACGACATCCACCGGACTGCGCGTCGAGCCGTGCCGTGATCAACGCCAATACCAGAAAGGAGTCAGGGTATCGGACAAGGAAATGCTGCAGCTCGCGGTGGCCAGGAGCGACTTCCTAGGAAAGTGGAACTACACCCTCTCGCCGAGACCGCGAACCGAGCAGGAAGAGCTTGCCCCACAGCCTGGGCTCAGCTCACCACCACCTCCAATGCAGCGACCGCCCTGTGGCGCCTCGGCCTCACACGCTCCGGCGATAATGTGAAGTTATTTCCGCGCCGACCCTAAGCTTGACGCCTTCGGGGGAGGACCACTCAAGAATATTCATCGACATCATCCGGGCGCGCCACCCGCGCGCCATCCCATGATGTTTCCGCCGAATAATGCGACACGCCTCAGTCAGTCAGTAGGAACCAGGCGCTTCAGCTCTTCGAACCAATGCTCGGCGATACGCAGCACAGATCTCTGCCCCTGATCGGTCGTCTTGATGAACACGAACCTCTCACCGTCCGGCGAAATGTCGTAGACCCGCCCGAGGCTGCGTCGGTGCTTAGCGGCCTAGCAGAGGTTACGAGCACCGTCCGGTACGAGGAAGTCGAACACTCCCTCAACCTCTATCGACTCGCCCATCGAGTCGGTCTTGACCTCGAAGCTGCCGCGGAGGCGCTCACCTGGCTGCGTGCCGAGCTCATCGAACGTCAACGAGCCTTCCGCGCTGGTGCTCATGTGGAACCCCTGTAGCGGTAGCGAGACGTCGGTCGAGTATGCCTTTCCCACCTGTTGCGCTGCCTGGACCTCGGCCGTCGTCGTAAGGCTATGAGTCCCTACCGTCGCGTCGAGAGGGAACTGAAAGGCGATCGTGCCCGTCTTTTCCCCGTTGTCGAGTAGGAAGTAGCCGGGCCCTGAGTCCCCCATGTCGATGCAACGCAGGTCGCCGGGCCCGTCGATTTCGGCCTCGACGCTCCCCGTGACCTCGAACGTAAACACGTTCTCCTCTTCGGGCTCGGGTTCCAGTGCTGCGGCTTCGGAGACTTCGGAGGGGCCGGCCGCTGAGTCGGCGCCGCAACCGAGGCCGGGTAAGGTCAATCCCATAATCAAAACAGTGACCGCTAGGCGCATAGTCTTCCTCCTCGAATCCGTTGCCCCGGTCTAGCCTGACTGCTTGACGAGCACGACGCGCCGGTTCTTGGCGCGCCCGTCAGGTGTGTCGTTGGTCGCGACGGGGGCCAGGAATCCTACCCCGGCGGCTCTGAGACGACCTGCCTGAATACCCATGCCCTGAAGCGCAGTCACGACCGCTTCCGCCCGTCTCTGGGACAGATCCATGTTGTGGTCGTAGCCGCCCTGGTTGTCAGTATGGCCGACGACCAGCACCCCCAACGAGGCGCGCGATGTCATCAGGGTTTTGATCTCTTCGAGGGTCGTAGCGGAATCGGGCTTGATCTGTGCGCTGTTGGTGTCGAAGTAGATACCGTAGAGATCTATGTGTCCCGTCGCGTCGATCCCGTCCGCCATCGCCTCGGCGTCCACCGTGACCATCCCCGTGTCCATCGGCTCGGACTCGATGATCTCCACGAGACTCATCGGTTTTTTTGAGAAGATGACATCGATCCCGATCATCAGAGAGACGTGTGTAATGCCGTCGGGTGCCGCTCTCCTCATGGCAAGGTAGCGAAAATCCCTGGCGTTCTGGAAGGTGCCGCTCTTCGAGGTCTTGAAGGCCTTGTCGCCGTGGAAGCGCAGCCACCAGAACAGGCGGCCGCATCCCTCGTCCCCGGCGCAGGAAAAGAGCTCCTGGAAGCCGGCATCCTCTAGCGCGCTGCTGTAGTTGCGGAATATCTCGAGGGTCGAACGATCCTGGGGACCACGATAGATGATTCGCGTGATCTTTCCTTCCAGCGATTCTTGCTTGCTGGCAACGCGGTTTCCTTCATCATCGCGCACCGCCGGGCCCAGAGGAAGATCGAAGTCCGAAAACTCCGAGACCTGGTAACCATCGATCACCGACCCGGCGTAGCGAGAGACCATCGGGTGGTCCGCACTACCGGGAATGTCCGCAGTCTGCCCGAGTAGGGCTACTGGCATCAGTAGCGCGCCGAACACCAAGCACAACAGGGAATAGAACAGTCTCGAGTTCTTCATGTCGTCAGACTAGCAGAGGGGCGGCCACGAGCCCCACCGACTCACTTTCCGGAACCAGGCCTCGCTTGACCGGCCGGAGTCTAGCGTTAGCGAGGAGGTTTTCAGCGGCCCTTGCCGCCCGCCTCCGGGACAATGTCCTGCCTCTTGTAGCCCGCCGGCGGGCGGAAGTCATCTTCCGAGAAAACGGCCTCACTTGCCTCGAGGAAGCGGGCCGTATGTGCGACCTTGCCGCGCTTGAAGGTCTCCGAGACCAGCGGAAACCCGTCGGCGATCGCCATGTCGTTCATCGGTGTCTGGATGATGGAGCCTATGACGTTGCTGAATCCGGAGGCCGATGAGAGGGCATCGATCAGTGACGAGATGAAGTCCCTCATGTCATTACTCACTGCGAGGAGGTCTTCTCCTCCGGGCAGATCCTTCCAGTCGGCGAAGCAGCCCCTCATCCCCGTCTGACCGCCACGCGAGATTTCTTTCCATTCGCAGGAAATCTCGGCCACCGTCTCTGTGCGTCCGAGATCGTTAACCTCAGGCTCTCCGCGAGTCTGCGAACCGCCGATCGATCCCAGACGCTGCTTCATCATCTTCTCGACCATTTCCCGTTGGCCCGCGGGAACGTTGGCCAGTGCCTCTTCCATCTGCTTCATGGCCTCGCTCATCTGGGCAGCGATGCCCTCGATCATCTCCTCGTCGAAGACGAAGTAGTTCTTCTTCTTGTGATCGACCACGTACATCTGGTCGGTGTCGCCGTCGAAGATCATGGTCGTCTGTGCCTTCCCCTCTGTCTGGTCCATTCGAAGCTTTAGGCCTTCGATCTTCATCTCGGAGACATTGTCCGGCGCCTTGGACTTCTTCGATCCCGACGACTGCATCTTGTAAATGAAACCGGCCTGCAACGGCGCGGCGAAACACAGCACACTGACGATGCCAGCAAGGACTGCTGCCAGCTTCATAGCCACTCCTCCCTCAGGTTGATAGGTGTGCGAGTGTACCTCCCGTGTTGTCGGCTGACAAGAAACGCGGCATCTAGGTAGTGGCTCCTCAAACTGAGCCACTACCGGCATCTCGGCTTTCTGATCGCGGTTTAGGGTCTCAATCCGGCCAGCATCATCGTCGCGCGCGAGAGCGCGGGAGGGAGGTCCTGAGAGGCATCACTACGCTCAGAGTAAGGGAGCAGTAAGCTCTCAGAGATGGCTGATGTCGAGAGCCACCGCATGTTTCTCTGCGATCGCTGTCAGACGCGCGTCTCGATCTGCAGGAGCTGCGACCGGGGCCAGAGGTATTGCGGCCACGCGTGCGCCCGTCAGGCCCGCCGTGCGGCTCATCGGCAGGCGAATCGTCGCTACCAGAGGACCGCACGCGGTCGAGAGTTTCATCGTACTCGCCAGGCCCGGTATCGAGCTGGCCGACCATCGGACAGCGGCCGCGTGACGGATCACAGTAGCTCCAGAGCACCTTCCGCTGCTCCAGTGTCGTCCGTACCAGAATCCGTCCACTTCTGTTGCGGTTGTGGCGCCGGTCCGGTGAAGTTCCTGAGACTCCAACCGCTTACGCGTCGCCGATCGCGCCGGAGACGAGTCTACCGACGTCCGGCAACGCCCCGAGAAACCGCGGCCTCGCAGCCAGAATCCCGCACTTTCTGACCGCCGACAACACGGGAACTTGAGCTGGGCGAAGTACTGTCTCAGCGTCTCGACAGCTCCTGATTCGCGCGCCTCGCGCTCGTAGGCCAGCCAGGCCTCGACATGAGGTTCGTCCGGAAGGGGCAGTTCGACCGGCGACGTGTCTTCGACCGACGGCGCCTCGCCATAGGCCAGTAGGACCTCCAGAAAACCGGGCGTCGCCCCCGACTCCTTCAGGACTTCCACCCGGAAGGCGCGCCGCTCGTTAGCGGGGTCCGACATCACGCCATCGGAGCCGCGCAGCTCAGCGAAGCTCGCCGCGTTCCTCGCGATACATCGCCCAGCCTCCCTCGATCGCGGCGACGAGCTCCGGTCCTACGGCACGCAACGCCTCATCCGCCTTCTCCGACACGTTCAGACCGGTGTACTCGACACGCTCGCTCCAACCGGGTCCGAGGGCTTGCTGGCCGCCGGTGAGAAAGCCGTGAACACGAAGCTCCGAGGTGAGGGCAAAACTCCGCCGCCCCAAGTAGTAGAGCTCCCGCTCGCCTAGGAACTCTGCTTCCGCCAGTACTACGGAGTGGACATCGTTGATGGCGAGATAGGGAGCGATGAGAGCCAGGTCCACGTCACCCGAGCCGACCAGGCCGCGAATCTCCGGCATGGCGTGCTCGTCGACGATCTCGAAACCACGCAGTGCGAGCTCGTTTTCCAGAACCTCCTCGGCCGCGGCAGCGAGGGTGGCTTCGCCTATTCCGAGGACCACCAGCCGAGGAACGGCCGGTAGCGGCTGGCGCCTCTGCGCGACCTCAGTGGTCCCGACATTGGCCGCCGGCTCTCGGGGGAGATGGCGGGCGGCGAGCTCGCCGTCAGCTCTGCTTTCGATGCCGTTAGGCACTGCAATTGGCTCTTGCACCGGCGTCGCTTCCTCACCGACATGGTTGGCGAGCTCTAGCGCAGAATGTGGCGCGCCATCAGCCGCGGCGCCCGGCCCCTGCACCGTTCTCTCGGCGACCTGGCGCTCTGCACGGGTCGCGATCTCGATCGCACCCTCGACAGTTTGCTCGCTAACCTGAAGCTCTTCTTTCTCGGTGGCCGGAAGTGCTTCGCCCGCGCTGACCTCGGCCGCGACCTGGTCTGAACCACGGCTTCCCACCCACGCCGACAGCACTCGCTTGCCGAGGAAAAGACCCGTACCGGCGACCCCTACCGCGAGCAGTAAAAGGAGGACGGCGACGAGAGCGACTCGGCGGGCTGGTGCGCCATAAGCTCCGGATTGGGGCACTCCCTCAGGCTGGGGATTCGCGTCCTCACCCGGCTGGATCGTGGTTGCCGCCGAAGATGCTGCTTGAGCTGCGTCCGCAGGTGCGGCGGGAGGCGCGGGCGGCTGATCAGGCGTCGTTTCACGGATCTCTTCAACCCGGATCGTGGCCGAGAGCGGAGGGGAGTCCGGGACGGCCGCGGGCGGCGGCGGTACAAAGAGCGGCGGCGGCATCACCGCCGTCGAGGTGCCGCTAGCTCCAATTGACTGGCTGAGGCCTTCGAGATAGCTGTCGAGGTCGCTGATCACCTCATGGCAGCTCTGGTAGCGCTGCGCCGGGTCTTTGGCGAGCATCTTCGTAACGATTCCGTTCAGCTCCGCGCTGACGCCGGAATCGAGCTCATCGAGCGGCGGTGGCTCCTCGTAAAGAATCTGGCGAATGATCGCGAGGGGGCTGTTGCCCTCGAATGGGGTAGTTCCCGCGAGCATCTCGTACAGGGTCATTCCAAGTGAGTAGATGTCGCTGCGCGCGTCGGCCGCCGTGCCCTCGCACTGCTCGGGAGCGAGATACCCCGGGGTTCCCATCAACATACCGGTAGCAGTCAACCTCGTCCCAGCGTCGTCGGGCTGAAGAGCGAGGCCGAAGTCGGCGATCTTCACCAAGTCGCCCTTCGTCAGCATCAGGTTCGCGGGCTTGATGTCACGGTGCACCAAACCCTGGTCGTGGGCGTCGGCGAGCCCAGACGCGGCTTGGCGCCCCAGCCTGGCAGCCCGCGCCGGCTCGAGGGCCCCCTCTTTCTTCAGGACGTCCCTGATCGAGGGTCCCTCGACGAACTCCATGACGAAGTAGGGAACCCCCTTCTCGTCACCGATATAGTAAATCTGGGTGACGTTGGGGTGCGAGAGGCTCGCGGCACTCTGAGCCTCGCGCCTGAAACGGGTGACGAAATCCTGGTCCTCGGTGAGGTGCTCCGCCAGGACTTTGATCGCCACGTAGCGATTCAGGGACTCCTCGTAAGCCCTGTAGACGACGCCCATGCCGCCACGGCCAAGCTCGTTGACGACGCGATAGTGACCAAAGAGTTTCTCTTCCACTTCCCACAGGCTAGCAGAGCTGAGCCGACAAAAGGCCGAGACCAGGCCGAATTGCTCGTGGCCGCCCTGTGCTTGAAAGTAAGCGCAGGCCGGTTTATTGTCCGGTCATAAGAGCCTAGAGACGGCGGAGCGCTGCGCTAGTGGCGCTCCAACCCACCGGCGAGGAGGACAACGGCCCGATGAAGAGCACAGCGACTACCAAGGCTACCCTCCGCTTTCTAGCAGCGCTGATCTTCGCAACAGTGGCCGGGGCAGCCGAGCGAAACAACATCGTCCTCCTATTCGCCGACGACCTCGGTTATGGCAGTGTGTCTTCGTACGGAGGTGAAGTTCCGACGCCGCATATCGACTCGATCGGGCGCAACGGCGTTCGCTTCACTTCGGGCTATATGACCGCGCCGGTCTGCAATCCCTCCCGCCACGGCTTGTTGACCGGGCGCTATCAGCAACGCTGGGGCAAAGAACAGAACTCCCAGACCGAGCCTCCGCAAGGGCAGCGGGGCCGGGGAGACCTACCGCTCGAGCAGAAGACGATCGCCGATGCCTTGAAGAAAGTCGGCTACACCAACGGAGCCCTCGGCAAGTGGCAGCTGTCGATGGCGGACGGCTACCACCCGCTCGACCGAAGTTTCGACTACTTCGTCGGCATGGCCTCCGGAATGCCCCATCTCGATCCGAGCTGGCCCGATGCACACGTCGCTCCCGAGCCCCCGCCCGACCCCATCATCTATACCTCGGCCGCCGAACAGGCGGCACGAGAAGCTCCTTTGGCACCCAGGCACCTCTTCCGCGGCCGCCAGCAGATCGAGCGCGATGAGTACCTGACCGATCTCCTGGCGAAGGAAGGCGTCGCGTTCATCGATAGGAACAAGGATCGTCCCTTCTTTCTCTACCTTCCTTTCTACGCGGTGCACGGCCCCATCCAGGTGACCGACAAGTATTACCAGCGCTTCCCGCAATACAAGACCGAGCATCGACGCATCTACGCGGCGATGATCAGTGCGCTCGACGATGGGGTCGGCACCATCCTCGCCAAGCTTCGAGAAGAAGGTCTCGAAGAGAAGACCCTGGTGATATTCACCAGCGACAACGGCGCCCAAGGGACCTACGACATCGATCGGGTATACAACGTGCCACTGACGGGCCACAAGCGCAATCTCTACGGCGGCGGCATTCGCCTTCCCTATCTGATGCAGTGGAAGGGACGGATCCCGGCCGGGCAGGTAAACACCCACCCCGTGAGCTCACTCGACATCTTCCCGACTGCGTTGGCGGCTGCCGGCGAGGAAGATGTCGATACGTACCGACTCGACGGCGTCAACCTGCTCCCCTACCTCGAGGGAGACAAAGAGGGCGCACCCCACGAGTATTTGTTCTGGCGATCCGGCCACAACGGCGCCGTGCGCCACGGACAGTGGAAGCTGCTGCTTAGCGGATCGGACATCAAACGCCTCTACAACGCCGACGAAGACAAGAGTGAATCGAAAGACCTGTCTGCGAAACACCCCGAGCTGGTCGAGAGGATGAAGAAGGCCTTCGCCCGATGGAGCAAAGAGATGGCACAGCCGAGGGAGTCGTCGCGAAGGATCAAGACGCACTACAACGGTGACGAGATAGAGTGGCATATCTGAGAGCCCTCACGGCGTGCATAGCGGCGCTGTGTTCCACTAGCACTTCTCCCGCAGCGAGCCAGGCCAAGCCGAACATCGTCATCCTGGTAGCCGACGACCTGGGCTGGAAAGACGTCGGCTTCCACGGCGCCGAGTTTCCGACCCCGCATATCGATCGGATCGCGGCAGAGGGAGTCGAGCTCTCGCGTTTCTACGCCACTCCGGTCTGCTCCCCTACCCGGGTTGGATTGATGACCGGGAAGCATCCCATCCGCTTCGGTCTGGCGCGGGCGACGATCAAAGAATGGACCCCTCAGCTCGGAGTCCCCTCGACTGAAGAGACGGTCGCCGAGATGCTGGCTCGCGCCGGGTATTCACCGCGCGGCGCCTTCGGGAAGTGGCACCTGGGATGGGGCAAGGACTTCCACCCCTACCGGCAGGGCTTCACCGACTTCGTCGGTCACTACGGCGGCTCCATCGACTATTTCAAGCACACCCGAGCGGGGATGGTCGACTGGCACCACGGCTACTCGCTGAGCGACGAGCAGGGCTACAGCACACAGCTCATCGGCGAGCATGCCGTTCGCTTTGTCGAGAGGTGCTCAGCGGGACAGCCCTTCTTCCTCTACGTCTCCTTCAACGCGATTCACACCCCCAACCACGTGCTCAAAGAGCACATGCTGCGGAACGCAAAGATCGAGCCTTTGAATCGGCGAGAGAAGGCAGCGATGACCACCTCCATGGACGACGAGATCGGCAAGGTGCTCGGCGCGCTCGATGACAAAGGCATCGCCAACGAGACTCTGGTGCTGTTCTTCAGCGACAACGGAGGCGTACCGCCATCGGGCTCGAGCAACGAGCCGCTGCGGGGCCGCAAGCACACGGTCTACGAGGGAGGCATTCGAGTTGCTGCGGCGGCCCGCTGGCCGGCAGCCGGAATCTCCGGCGGCAGCCGGATCACCGCGCCGCTATCTATTCTCGATGTCTTCCCCACCCTGATCCATGTCTCGGGACTCACTCGGCGCGAGGGTGGGGGTGGGGACGGCAAGAACGTCATCGAGATTCTGCAAGGCAAGGTGGACGCGCGGGACGATTTCGAGTTCTACGCCTATTTCAACGGTAAGTTCATCACCGGAAACGACCCACTGACGGATGCAAAGAGACGAGAGCACACAGCCGTCATCGACGGCGAGTGGAAGTTGTTGCGGGAAGGTCCGAATCTCGATCTTGCGCCCGATCCGGCCGCAGACGCCAGGCTGGAGCTCTTCCACCTCCGCGATGATCCCAACGAAGGGGATAACGTCGCCGCCGCACATCCGGAGAGGGTCTCGAATCTGCTCGAGAAGATCGTGCGCTTCCGCCGACTCAAGCCGGCAGACGCGACGCCGATTCCCCTCTACGAGCCTGAGGGCTGGAAGCCACCGAAGAGTTGGAGAGTCGCGGAGTGAAGGGCTTTGCTCTCGCTCTCCTCTGCGTATCCGCGGCCACCACGGTCGCCCGCCCCGCCGCGGGCAAGCGGCCCAATATCCTCCTCATCGTCTCGGAAGACAACGGACCCGAGCTTGGCTCCTACGGTGACCCCTACGCCCAGACACCGGTCCTCGACGAGCTTGCCGAGAGTGGGGTTCGCTTCGAGCGAGCTTACGTTCCTCAAGCGGGTTGCAGCCCCTCTCGGGCAGCCTTCCTCACCGGCCTATATCCCCATCAGAACGGGCAGATCGGCCTCGCGACCTGGAACTATCGGATCTATCGCCACGACACCCCCAATGCAGCTAAGAGCCTCAAGAAGGTCGGCTACCGTACCGGAATCATCGGCAAGCTCCACGTCAATCCCGAAGAGGATTTCCCCTTCGATTTCATCCGCATTCACCACGCCGGGTTCCAGCGCGAAGAGCTGGGCGCGTACGCGGCGAGAGCGGGCGAATTCTTCGAGCAGTCCGATCGGCCCTTCTTCCTCTCGATCAACTATCCAGACGCTCACCGGCCCTTCCTGCGCCAGGCGGACGGGTTACCGAAGCACCCGCTCGTGGCCGAGGAGGTCGAGCCGCTCCCTTACATGGGGCTCGACTCTCCTGTGCTACGGAGGGATACGGCGGACTATTACAACTCCATCAGCCGGCTCGACAGTCTGATCGGCGATCTGCTGCAGGAGCTCCGCCGGGCCGGCAAGTTCGACGACACGCTGATCGTCTACATCGGCGATCATGGTGCCGACCTGCTTCGCGGCAAGAGGACCTGCTACGAGGGCGGCCTGCGGATTCCGATGATCGCTCGATGGCCGGGACGAAAAGCGAAGGGCGAAGTCCGCACCGAGCTCGTCTCCACCCTCGATCTTCTGCCCACCTTCCTCGAGGCGGCCGGCGCCGAGCCGATCCGAGGGCTACCGGGCCGATCACTCGAGCCTCTCCTCAGCGGAGAAAGTGTCGCCTGGCGCGAGCTTCTCTTCACCGAGTACCACGTTCATTCAAACCACAACTATTACCCGCAGCGTGCGGTCCGGAACCAGCGCTACAAGCTGATCTGGAACCTGATGCCCGGCGAAGTGAACCCCGGGTACGACTTCACTATCGACAAGTTCATCGGCGCCGAGGAAATGAAGACTGCGCTGAGCGGGGCGTCGGAAGCGATCCGAAAGGCCTACGAAATGATGCGTCGGCCTCCGGAGCTCGAGCTCTACGATCTCGCGGAAGATCCTTTCGAATTTCAGAATCTCGCCGACGACCCACAACACGTCGGGACTCTTGGCGAGTTGAAGGACGCACTGCTGGCGTGGCGACGGGAGACGGACGACCCCTTCCTCGACCCCGTGAAGGTGAAGCGCCTCCAGGCCGAGATCGAGGCCACTCGCAAGAATGGCGAGTACCAGAGACCCGAGAGCTGGCGCTACCCCGAATATCTCGCCCCGGCCAAGCCGCCGTGGAGCGATGGCAGCGAATCAGGAGCAAGTCTGTGAGCCGAGCTGTCGCCTCCGTCCTGCTGATCGGACTCTTCGCCCCGCCGGTGAGGAGCGAGATGCCTGCGGGCTACACCATCCCCACCGTCGACCTCGCCGCCGAGACCTTTCGTCAAGTGGTCGTCGACCGCGAGGCGGGCCAGTACCTTGGGCACCCCTCTACTCTGCTGCTGCCCGACAACAAGACCTTGCTCATCACTTATCCGAAAGGGCATGGCCGCGGCGGAATCATCTACAAGAGGAGCTACGACGGCGGAGTGACCTGGACCGATCGCCTGCCGGTGCCGGAGAACTGGTCCACCTCGCTCGAAGTGCCGACCCTCTTCCGCCTGATCGATCCGAAGGGGGTGCCGCGAATCTTGATGTTCTCGGGCAAGGGAGATGTCGTTCGCGTCGCCCGCTCGGAAGACGACGGCGAGACCTGGACGCCGCTGCAGCCGATCCGCACCGACGGCCCCGACTTCAGCGGCATCGTGACCATGGGGAGCATGGTCGCGCTCGACGACGGGTCGTATATGGCCTTCTTTCACGATGACGGTCGCTGGCTGCGCAGGCCGGCGGAACATCCCGAAGGCGAGCGTTTCAAGGTCTTCAAAACGCTGTCTGAGGACGGAGGGCTGAGCTGGTCTCAGCCCGAGGTGATCGCCGAGCATCCACAGGCTCATCTGTGCGAGCCCGGCGCGCTACGCTCCCCCGACGGCAAGCAGATCGCGGTGCTGCTTCGCGAGAACAGCCGCCGGCTCAACTCCTTTGTCATCTTCTCTGACGACGAGGGCAAGACCTGGAGCAATCCACGCGAGTTGCCGGCGGCGCTGACCGGGGATCGGCACACCGCCAGATACGCTCCGGACGGGCGACTCTTCATCAGCTTTCGCGACCAGACTCGCGACAGTCCGACCTGGGGCGATTTCGTCGGCTGGGTCGGCACTTACCAGGACATCGTCGACGGCGCAGAGGGCCAATACCGAGTGCGGTTGATGGACAACCACGAACGAGCCGACACCACCTATCCCGGAGTGGAGCTCTTACCCGACGGCACTTTCGTCGTCACCACCTACGGCCATTGGGTGCCAGAGGAAGAGTCCTTCATCGTCAGTGTGCGCTTCAAGCTCGAAGAGCTGGACCAGCGAGCTGCCTTCTCCACCCATCAGCCCACCAGCATGGTTCTGGGTACGACACCCCACGACACGCTCAGCACTGCGACGCCCGCGCAGCCGGCAGTCGCCCGGGCCGAGGTCGATACCACCGTGTCCGCTCAAAGCAAACCCAACGTGGTGTTCGTAGCTTTCGACGATCTCAACGATTGGTGGTTGGAGCCGGAGTCGCCTCTCCACATGCCCAACCTGGATCGTCTCGCTCGCCAGGGGATCTCGTTCACCCAGGCTTATACGGCTTCGCCGGCCTGCAACCCCTCGCGCGCCGCCCTCCTGTTGGGCCGCGCCGCCTCCTCCACCGGCATCTACGGCAATAGATCGGACTGGCGCCGAGCCCAGCCGGAAGCCGTCACCCTGCCCCGCTTCTTCATCGACCACGGCTACCGGGTCGAGGGTGCCGGAAAGATCTTTCACCACCATTTCAACAGTGCTTTCCATGACCCGGCTTCCTTTCACCACTTCCAGAAGATGCAGCTCGACGTGATGCCGCGCCGCAAGCTCAACGGCATCTACCACGGCGTCACCAGCCCGAACTACGACTGGGGACCGTGGCCGATGGCTGAGACCGAGGCACCGGACGTACGCACTGTCGACTTCGGCATCGACTTTCTCGAGAGGCCACACAGCGAGCCATTCTTCCTGGCGATCGGGATCTTCAGGCCGCATATGCCGTTCTTTGCTCCTCCAAAGTACTTCTCTCACTACCCGCGCGACCAGGTGGTGATGCCGAAGAGGCTGGAGGGCGATCTCGACGACATCCCCTCCGGCGGCATGGCGCTGTGGAGCGCCAACCGCCGCTTCTTCGACACCCTGAAGCGCGAGGAGGGTGAAAGCCCTGGTACCTGGGAGGCCGCGGTGCGTGCCTACCAGGCGTCCAGCACCTTTGCCGATCACCAGCTCGGCCGCCTCCTCGATGCCCTGGCGATGTCGCCGCATCGGAACAACACGATCATCGTGGTGTGGTCCGACCACGGCTATCACCTGGGAGAGAAGGAGCACTGGGAGAAATTCGCCCTATGGGAAAAGGCGACCCGAGTGCCGCTGATCATCGTAGCCCCCGGGGTGACGCAGCCAGGTTCCCGGTCAACGAGACCGGTCAGTCTCCTCGATCTCTACCCCACTCTGATCGAGCTCGCGGGGCTGCCACGCAAAGACGATCTCGACGGGCTGAGTCTGGTTCCCCTATTGAAGGACCCGGCGCAGGAGAGGGCCCGACCGGCGGTGATGACCTACGGACGCGGCAACCACGCGGTGCGCTCCGAGCGCTGGCGTTACATTCGCTACGCCGACGGCAGTGAAGAGCTCTACGACGAAGAGGCCGATCCAAATGAGTGGCGCAACCTGGCAAGCGACCCCGCCCACACGAGAGTGATCGAAAGGCTGCAAGAGTGGCTGCCGAAACAAGACGCGCCACCGGTCGCGGACCTGGTCGTCCCGTAGGTGATAGGAGCCCGATGAGAGAAGGCCCCCGACGGTGATCAGCCGACGCAGCTTCTTGGCCCAGACCCTCGGCGCCGGCGTGGCGGCGACAGCCAAGCGAGAGACAGCTGACCGCCTGAACGTGCTCTTCCTCGCCGTCGACGATCTGCGACCTGAGCTCGGCTGCTATGGGAACGGAAAAATCCATACGCCCAACCTCGACCGGCTCGCGGCCCGCAGTCTCCTCTTCGAGCGGGCCTACTGCCAAGCTCCCGTCTGCGGCCCTTCACGGGCCTCGCTGATAACCGGCCTGCGCCCAGACACCACCAGGGTGTGGGGCAACAAAGCCCGATTCCGCGACACTCTGCCGGAAGCGATCACTCTTCCCCAGCGATTCAAGCAGGCGGGATTCCATACCCGCTCTCTGGGCAAGATCCTGCACGGGAACAGAGCCGACCCGCGCTCGTGGAGCGTGCCCGCCTGGCCGGAAGGCGGGCGCCAGGCCGGTATGGAGTACGTCGACCAAGAACGGCTCGCGGCGATGCGAAAGGCGGAGCCCGATCGTGTCTGGCAGGGCGAGGAGATACCCACACTCGAGTGGACCAAGCTACATTCGTGGCAAGCGCCGATCGTAGCGGACAACGCACTTCAGGACGGAAAGGCTGCCGATCGCGCGATCGCCGCTCTTCGCGAGCTACGTAATCAGCCCTTCTTTCTCGCTGTCGGCTTTCAGAAACCGCACCTCCCTTTTACCGCCCCGAAGAAGTACTTCGACCTCTACGACCCGGCAACACTCTCGGTCGCAGCCGGGAGCCGACCTGCCGAAGCGCCGGCGGTGGCCTTCACCAACTGGGAAGAGCTCCGCGGCTATGCCGACATCCCGTCACAGGGTCCGCTGCCGGAGGGCAAGGCCCGCGAGCTGGTCCACGGATACTATGCGGCAACCAGCTACATGGACGCCCAGGCCGGACGGGTGCTCGACGAGCTCGACCGACTGGGTCTGGCGGAGCGCACGGTGGTTGTCCTATTCGGAGATCACGGCTGGCACCTCGGTGAACAGGACTTGTGGGCGAAGACCAACAACTACGAATTGGACGCGCGAGCTCCCTTGACGGTGTCCGTGCCCGGGATGCGGGCCGCAGGTCGCAGCTGTGATCGCCTGGTCGAGCTGGTCGATCTTTACCCGACCCTGTGCGAGGCCTGCGTCATCGAGGCGCCCGCGGAGCTCGAAGGAACCAGCCTGATGCCGCTGCTGGAGGATCCGGATCTCCCCTGGAAGAAGGCAGCCTTCAGCCAGATTCCGCGGCCGTACCTAAGCGATCATGACTGGAGCCAAATGGGCTACACCCTGCGCACCGAACGCTACCGCTACACCGAGTGGCGCAATCGAGACCGGACGGTGCACGCACGAGAGCTCTATGACTACGAGCTCGCACCCACCGAGACCGTCAATCTGGCCGGCCGCGCCGAGCATGCCGCGCTGGTCGAGGGGCTATCGAGGCAGCTGCAAGCCGGCTGGCGTCAAGCCTTGCCGGGCCGCGAGAAGTGATCTTGCTGCAACCCGTCAAGAAAGCTCTTCGCGCTCTCGCCTCCGCCACGAAGGCGGCGGGGCTACTGGCACTGCTACTGCCAACGGCGTCAGGCGCGGAGCCCTACACCTGGCAGACGCTGGCGGATCTTCCGGAGCCGCTGGGGGTGGCGGGGCCTTTCGTCGGCACCAGCAACGGCTCGCTGGTGGTGGCAGGCGGGGCTCACTTCCCCGTCTCCCCCTTCCAAGGCGGAACCAAAGTCTGGATCGACTCGGTCTATGTTCTGGACGATCCCGAGAGTCAATGGCGGCAGGCGGGCCGATTGGATCGTCCGCTGGCCTATGGAGGCTCGGTCACCACCCCGGAAGGGATCGTGCTCCTCGGCGGCTCGGATTCGAGCCGGCACTACGCCGACGTGATCCGACTCCGAGTCGTCGACGGACGCATCGAAAAGGAGGAGTTGCCCGATCTTCCACGGGCGTGCGCGAACATCGGCGCCGCAATGCTCGGTAACGCTATCTACGTCGCCGGCGGGCAGGGCGATCCAGGCTCGCGCTCCGCGCTGAGGAACTTCTGGCGGCTGGATCTGTCGCGTGAGCCACTGCAGTGGGAGCCGCTCGAGCCATGGCGGGGCCCACCGCGCATGCTGCCGGTGGTCGCGACCCAGGACGGAGCCCTCTATGTCATCAGCGGCGCGGAGCTGCTCACCGACGACGCCGGAGGTGTAACTCGCCGCTTTCTGACCGACGTATGGCGCTACAGACCCGAGAGCGGCGTCTGGGACCCGGTTGCCGAAGCGCCACGAGCGATGGTCGCGGCACCGGCGATCGCGGAAGGCCAGAGCCACATCCTCGTCTTCGGCGGAGACGACGGGGACGACTTCTTGCGCCAGGCAGAGCTCGGCGACGACCATCCCGGATTCGCCAGGCGAGCTCTGGCGTACCACACCATCACCGACACCTGGGCGGACCTGGGAGCGACACCCTTCGGCCACGTAACTACAACCGCCGTGAGATGGCGGGGCCAGGTGATCGTTGCCAGCGGCGAGGACCGACCGGGACACCGTTCTTCGCGCGTCTACGCCGGAGCCCCACCACCCAAAAGCCATCTCACCGCGGTCGACACGGTGACCATGGCTCTCTACCTGCTCTCGCTGGTGATCATGGGACTCTACCTCTCGCGCCGCGGCAAGAGCACTGAGGATTTCTTTCTGGCCGGGCGCCGCATTCCCTGGTGGGCCGCAGGTCTGAGCATCTTCGGCACCCAGTTGAGCGCGATCACTTTCATGACCATCCCGGCCAAGGCCTACGCCACCGACTGGGTCTTCTTCATGGCCAATGTCGCCATCGTCGCCATCGCTCCGATCGTCATCGTGTTCTATCTCCCCTTCTTCCAGCGGCTGCGGGTCACCACTGTCTACGAGTATCTCGAGCTGCGCTTCAACGTGCAGGTGCGCCTGTTCGCTAGCCTCGCCTTCATCCTCTTCCAGCTCGGCCGCATGACCATCGTGCTCTTCTTGCCGGCCCTCGCCCTCTCTACAGTCACCGGCATGAACGTCTACATGTGCATCCTGGTGACGGGCCTTCTCTGCACTTTCTACACCGTCCTCGGCGGTATCGAGGCCGTGATCTGGACTGATGTGCTGCAAGTCATCGTCCTGCTCGGAGGAGGCCTCCTCAGTCTGGCGCTGATCCTCCACGACGTGGGGGGGCTCGGCGAGGTGGTGCAAACGGGGGCGGCTGACGGCAAGTTCCACATGATCGACTGGTCCTGGGACATGACAACGACCTCGGTATGGATCGTGCTCTTCGGCAGCATGTTCGCAAACCTGGGTGTCTACACCTCGGACCAGAGCGTGGTTCAACGCTACCTCACGACCAAGGACGAGAAGGCAGCGGCCCGCTCGATCTGGACCAACGTGGCGGTCGGGATGCCGGGCACCGTTCTGTGGTTTGGCCTCGGCACCTGCCTCTATGTGTTCTACAAACAGCGACCGGGGGATCTCGATCCCGGGGTGAGCACGGATGCGATCTTGCCTCTTTTCATCGCCAAGGAGCTCCCTTCCGGCGTCTCGGGCGCGATCATCGCCGCCGTCTTCGCAGCCACGATGTCGTCCCTCGACAGCAGTCTGCACAGCATCTCGACCGTTGTCGTCACCGACTTCTACCGCCGCTTTCGTCAGGCGGCGACCGATCTCGACTGTCTGAGGCTGGCCAAGCGAGTGACCGCCGTCCTCGGCTTTGCCGCCACCGTGACGGCACTCCTTTTGGCCACCTACGACTTCGGCTCGCTCTGGGATGTTTTCCTGGAGGTAATGGGCTTGTTCGGCGGCGCCTTGGGCGGGCTTTTCGCGCTGGGGATCTTCACCAAGCGCGCGACCGGGCCGGGGGCCTTGGTCGGAGCGCTCACCAGCGCCGTAGTGCTCTATCTGGTGCGGACCTATACCCCGCTTCACTTCCTCACCTACGCCGCGGTCGGTGCGTCGGTCTGTCTACTCGTAGGCTATGCGGCCAGCCTGGTGCTTCCAGGGCGCCCCAAAGATCTGACCGGACTCACGGTCTACACAAAGAGCTAGAGCGGCGGAACACAGCCTTTATCGCAGTGCCGTGGACTGAGGCTGCAGCCACTTGCAGCTGGAAAGATCACTTTCTCCCTGGACAGGCTCCCGCCCAGGGAAAGCGATCCATGGCGTCTGAGGGTCGTCGCTGACAACGACCCTGTAGTCGAGTCTGTCGCGCAGCCATCCGGTCGAACCAGTGCTGCGGAGAGGCTCTCAGCACTGGATCGGAATGCGGATCTAAAACGCGCCGGCGCGAACGACTCCGGCATCGGCGGGCAAACACCCAAATCCTCGGAGCGGCCGAATCGGCTGGACAAGCAGACGTATAGAGGTATGCTACCGCCCGCCTAAAAAACTGAGTAGCGATGCGCTCGCGAGGAGAGGACGAATGCCAAACCTGAACCCCGAACTTTTCAATCTGGCTATGTCAGACGAAGCACAGCCCTTGATGGAGGCTGTGAAAAAGCACATCAAGGACAACGTAGAACCCATCACAGAGGAATTCGAAGCTCTCCACGAGGAGAAGGAAGATCGCTGGTCATGGCATCCACGGCAGCTCGAGCTGCTCGACGGAGCCAAGGCGAAGGCAAAAGAGTCGGGCCTGTGGAACTTCTTCCTTCCTGGCTCCGAGATCGGCCGGGGCCTGACCAACCTGGACTATGCCTACATCGCAACCGAGCTAGGCCGATTCCCTCTGTCCTCGGAAACTCTCAATTGCAGCGCGCCGGACACAGGCAACATGGAAGTGCTCGAGCGGGTCGGGACCGAAGAGCAGAAAGAGAAGTGGCTGAAGCCGCTGTTGGATGGAGAAATCCGCTCGGCCTACGCCATGACCGAGCCAGGCATAGCTTCTTCGGACGCGAAGAACATCTCCACCAGCGCCGTTCTCGACGGTGACGAATGGGTCATCAATGGCGAGAAGTTCTACATCTCGGGTGCCGGTGACCCACGCTGCAAGATCCTGATCACTATGGTCAAGACCAGTCCGGATGGCCATCCGAGTCGCCAGCAGTCGCAGATTCTGGTACCGAAGGACACTCCGGGGGTCGAGATACTGGAAGGCATGCAGGTGTTCGGTCACGACCACGCCCCTCGCGGCCACATGCACCTCAGATTCAACAACGTGCGGGTGCCGAGAGAGAACATCCTCCTTGGCGAGGGTCGCGGTTTCGAGATCTCCCAGCTCCGTCTCGGTCCAGGGCGCATTCATCACTGCATGCGCTCCCTCGGCAAAGCGGAGCAGGCGCTCGAGCTCATGGTCAAACGCGCCAGCAGCCGCGAAGCCTTCGGCAAGCCCATCGTCAAGCTGGGCAAGAACCTCGAGGTAATCTCCCGCGCCCGGATCGAGATCACTGGCATGCGCCTCGCGGTGTTGCAGGCGGCGAAGGCGATGGACGTGCTCGGCAACCAGGAGGCGAGGGTCTACGTCAGCGCGGTCAAGGCGATGGTGCCCGAGAAGGTCTGCAACATCATCGACGCAGCGATCCAGATGCACGGCGCAGCCGGCATATCGCAGTGGACACCCCTAGCCGATCTCTACATGGATATGAGGCACCTCCGCTTCGCCGATGGACCCGACGAAGTCCACCACATGGTCGTAGGCCGGGCGGAAGTTCAGCAGTACGGACTCTGGTAGAACGAGAGGTCGGTGCCCAAAGCGCGATGCGATCGCACCAAAATGTACACGTTGCGCTGGCTGTAGGGCTCGTCTCTGGCTGTCTCGCCTGCACGCCGACTACCGAGACCGGCAGTTCTCTCGGCGCCGAAGGTGAGGTCACCCTCGGCATGCCAGACCCGACCTTCGGCGAGTGGTCGCCGGCCGGCGGCGCGGCGCCCCTCGGCACACCCGCATCGCGAGAGCCCTGCGCGGCGAGCGCGCCTCTGCGGGAGGCGTACTTCGGCGACCTCCACGTGCACACCGCCTTTTCGTTCGACGCCATCTCACGGGGTGGCTTCCAGACCCCAGACGATGCCTACCGCTTCGCCCGCGGCGAAGAGATCGGTCTCTCCCCCCGCGACGAGTCCGGGCAACCGTTGCGAACCATCCAGCTCGATCGTCCTCTCGACTTCGCCGCGGTAACCGATCACGCCGAATGGCTGGGAGAAGTCGTCGAGTGCACTCGCCCGGAAGCCCCGGCCTACGACACCCCAGCCTGCCGTGCGGTGCGCGGATCCGGCAACCCTTCCGACCTGGGCCAGGCGATCGCGGAGCTCTTCGGCGACCGTCCACGCAGTGCCTCGATCTGCGGTGAAGACCCGAAGAGGTGCCGCCAAGGCTTGCTCAGCGCCTGGGAGAGAACCCAGGAAGCGGCCGAGCGCCACTACGATCGAACCAGCGCCTGCTCCTTTACTACCTTTCATGCCTGGGAGTATACCCGCATGCCCGGCCGCTCCAAGGCGCATCGCAACGTGATCTTGCGTAACGAGATCGTGCCGGAGCTGCCCGTATCCTGGGTGGACGAGCCCGAGGTAGAGGGCTTGTGGGACAAGCTCGAGTCCCGCTGCAACAACGGCGGCAGTTGCGAGGCGCTCACCATCCCGCACAATCCCAACATCTCCAATGGCCTCCTCTTCACGCTGGATTATGGCGACACGCCGACCGAGGCGGACCGCGCTCGTGCAGCTCGACGAGCGCAGATCGAGCCCCTGGTGGAGATGATGCAATCGAAGGGAGAGTCGGAATGTCGCCAGGGAATGTACGGCGTGGTCGGGGGCGAGGACGAGCTCTGCGACTTCGAAAAGGTGCGCTACGTCGCCGGTGAGCAACCGCCGGACTGCGAAGAAGGAACCGGCTCCGGCGCCATGGACGGCCGCGGTTGCCAGTCTCGGCTCGATTTCGTTCGCTACGGCCTCATCGAGGGCCTGCGACAGTGGCAGCGCATGGGCGTCAACCCGATCCGCGTCGGCCTCATCGGTAGCACCGACACTCACAACGGGACCCCTGGCGCCGTCGACGAGTACGCCTACCGTGGCCACAACTCGAACGTCGATTCATCGCCTCTAAAGAGGCTCACGGAGGAGGCCTACGCCCCGCACCGGCTGCGCAACCCGGGCGGTCTGGTCGGTCTCTGGGCCGAAGAGAACACGCGCGACGCCCTCTTCGACGCGATGAAACGACGAGAAGCCTTCGCCACCAGCGGTGTGCGCATCAGGCCTCGTCTCTTCGCCGGCTGGAGCCTGCCAGCCGATCTTTGCGAGCGCGACGATCTGGTGGCGACAGCCGACACCGGCGGCGTACCGATGGGTGGAGTGCTGCCCCCACAAGAGAGCTCGAATGCTCCAGTCTTCGCCGCCACCGCCCTCCAGGACCCCGGTACCACCGATCATCCCGGGGGTCTGCTGCAGAGGATCCAGATGATCAAGGGCTGGGTGGGTGACGACGGGCTGTTCCACGAGGCCGTCTACGACATCGCCGGGGATGCGATGAACGGCGCCGACGTATCACCGGACACCTGCGAGCCGAACGGTCCGGGGGCGTCGTCCCTGTGCGGGACCTGGACCGATCCCGACTTCGATCCGGCGCGACCCGCGGTCTACTACGCGAGGATTCTCGAGAACCCAAGCTGCCGCTGGAACGCACGCCAGTGCATCGCCCTCCCAGCCGGGCAGCGACCGGACGCCTGCGGCGACCCCGAGACGCCCTGGCGCATCCAGGAACGGGCCTGGACTTCCCCGATCTGGTACGAGCCTACCAACTGAGCACTACGGTTCAACAGACGGCGGTCACTCCTCTGACCCATGCCGGGTCCGCGAGCTCGAGCTCGATGCTACTCTGCGACGGATTCTAGCCACCGCTGAATTACCAATTGCCCCGAGGAGAAGTGAATGCGCTCATCTTCGCGACCGGAGATTCCGATTGTTATCGCAATGGTCCTCGCCGTGGGCTTGGTCACGGAGCCAAAGGCTGAGGCAGACGACTCGGCGTCTTCACCGACCCAGCCGAACATCGTCTTCGTCCTCATCGACGACCTCGGCCAGGAAGGGCTCGGCTCCTACGGCTCCACCTACTCCACGCCCAACCTCGACCAGCTCGCCGCCTCAGGTATACGCTTCACTCACGCCTACGCTACGCCGCTGTGCTCGCCGACGCGGGTGAAGGTACTGACCGGGCGCCGCCTCGACCGCGCCTACACCGAGTGGGGTCTGCTGGAGCCGACTGAGATCACTTTCGGCAATCTCCTGCGCGACGCCGGCTACGCCACTTTCGCCGCTGGGAAGTGGCAGCTCTGGGGGTTTCCGCTGGGCTGGCCTCCCGGGCCGGAGTGCTGCTACGGCCGCGGACAGACGCCGGAAGACGCGGGCTTCGACAGCTCGCTGGTTTGGCACTTCTACAACAAGGGCAGTCGCTTCTGGCATCCGCTCTTCTATCGCGACGGAGCCGACGGCGCCAAGCCGGCCGACGGCAAGTACGGCCCCGACCTGCTCACCGACTTTCTCATCGACAAGATCGAAAGCCAGGTGAAGGAGCGCCCAGAACAGCCCTTCTTCGCCTACTACCCGATGGTCCTCGTCCACTTTCCCTACGAGCCGACGCCGGACAGCGCCGCGGAGAGGGGACGACCGGCGCCGCCAGCCGATGTCAAGAAGGGGCCCTCGCCCGAAAGCGGCGACCCTGCCAACTTCCCGGACATGGTGGCCTACACCGACAAGGCCATTGGCCGTATCCTCGCCAAGCTAGACGAGCTAGGCGTTCGTGACAACACCTTGGTGCTGGTCACCGGGGATAACGGCACACCGAGGGGTATCGACACCAAGATGAAGGACGGCAGAACGATACCCGGCGGCAAGGGACTCTCCATCGACACCGGCATTCATGTGCCGATGTTGGCTTCGTGGCCGGGAGTGATCGAAAGCGGTCAGGTCTCTCGAGCCCTCGTCGATGTCGGCGATGTCCTGCCGACCCTCGCGGAGGCAGCAGGCGCGGCGCTCCCCCAAGACCGTGTCATCGACGGCAAGAGCTTGCTACCGGTAGCGCGAGGCGAGGTGAGTGGTGTGCGCGACTGGCTCTTCACCCACTATCACCCGCGCTTCGGCACAGTCAAAGGAAAGGCCTGGGCATACAACCATCGCTTCAAGCTCTACGAGGACGGACGCTTTTTCGAGTGGGTGGAGGACCCTCAGGAGGAACGTCCTCTTCGAGAAGCGGCGCTGTCCCGGGAAGCAAAGGCCGCGAAGACGATGCTACAAGGGGCGCTGGATCAATCGTACGACCGATAGAGAGCCTCGAAGAGCCGATCCAACGACGGGCCGCCACGCCCCGTCGTTGGATCGGAGGTATTCCGTCTGGACCAGGCTACCGACGCGTCGGGCGATTCGAAGAAGCAGGCGGCCCTCCGTTTTCTTCTGGCCCGCTGACCTGCGATAGCGAGCCCAGCCTGCATGAGCAAAGAGGCTATAGTAGCTGCCCTCTTCACTATTGGGGCTACTGAGATATGAGATTCCGACTCGAGGCCGCGTCGCTGCTTCTGCTGAGCGCAGCCGCCTTCGCCCAGGACGACTACGACACCGCGACGCTGGGAGTGAAACGCATGTTCGCCCAGGCGGCCGTGAGAGCGCTCAACGAGCCTTTTGTGGGCGTGACCAACGACGGCGCGGTTCAACCAGGCCTGTTCTCCATCCGTGCCTCCGGCGTCTCGACCGCACCGGTGGTAGAGGCCGCTGACCGTTTCCTGGCTAGCCTGAGGCCTGACCAGAAAGTGCGCACCGTCTATTCTGTTCAGGATCCAGAGTGGCGACGCTGGTCCAATGTCGACAATGGGATCTTCCTGCGCGCCGGCGTCAGCCTCAAGGAGATGAGCGGGGAGCAGCGCGAAGCCGCGATGGCACTGATGGGTGAATCGCTCAGTGCAAGAGGCCTGCAGCTCAGCCTCGACATCATGAAGACCGACCAGACCCTGCGCGAGATAAATAACGACGTCCTGAGCTATGACGAGGATCTCTATTTCTTCACCCTGATGGGCCTACCTTCAACAACCGAGCCCTGGGGCTGGCAGATCGACGGGCATCACCTCATCATCAATTACTTCGTGCTCGGCGACCAGGTGGTCATGACCCCGGTGTTCCTGGGCGGCGAGCCGGTGAAGGCCAAAACGGGCAAATACGCTGGAAATCACATCCTGCAGCAAGAGCAGAACCAGGGGCTGGCAATGATGCGGGCACTGGACGCTGAACAACAGGCTTCAGCGACGCTTGCCTCGAGCAAGTCGCGCAACTACAACCAGGGCGAGGCCAACAAGGACAACGCCGTAGTCGCATACCAGGGCGTTCCTGCGACCCGGCTCTCGGCTGCGCAAAGAGACCAGCTACTCGATCTCATCGGGCTGTTTATCGGAAATATGCGCGAGGGTCACGCCGAGGTTCGGATGGAGGAGGTAGCGGGCCAACTGGACAACACCAGATTCGCCTGGGCCGGAGAAGTGAGCGACGACGCCGTCTTTTACTATCGGATTCACAGCCCGGTTGTCCTAATCGAGTTCGATCACCAGTTCCCGGTCGGCACCCGGGTGATCAACAAAGAGCGCAAACCCACCCGCGACCACATTCACGTCGTGATCCGCACACCCAATGGCAATGACTACGGTAAGGACCTACTGCGGCAACACCTCGAGGCTCACCCTCACTAATCCGGTCAACGGCCAGAACTGGCGTAATGACTAGAACCGTTACGGACCAGCAAGAGTGGCTGGATCAGGGGGTCGAGGACACGCTCGAGCCGGAGCTCGAGATCTGTGACCCGCATCATCATCTAGGCGAGTTTCCCGGCCGTCGCTACTTGATGGACGAGTTGCTGGCGGACATCGGCAGCGGGCACAACGTGACGTCGACCGTGTTCGTGGAGTGTGGGGCCATGTTACGGGCGGCGGGGCCGGAGTCGATGCGGCCTGTCGGCGAGACCGAGTTTGTGAACGGCGTTGCTGCGATGAGCGCCAGCGGTTTCTATGGCGACGCCAGGGTCTGCGCCGGAATCGTCGGCTTTGCCAATCTGCTGATGGGAACGGAGGTCGGCGAGGTACTTGACGCGCACATGCAGGCGAGCCAACGCTTTCGCGGCATCCGCCACTCGGCGGCCTGGGACCAGAGCGATGAGATTCGCAGGTCGCACGCGGATCCGCCTCAGGGGATGTTGGCTCATCCGGTCTTCCGCGAGGGCTTTGCCGAGTTGGGAAAGCGAGGCTTGATCTTTGACGCCTGGATGTTCCATCCGCAGATACCTGAGCTCACCGACCTGGCCAGAGCCTTCCCCGACCAGCCGATCGTGCTGAATCACTTCGGCGGCCCGCTCGGAATCGGCCCTTACGCCGATCGGCGGGCAGAGATCTTTCAGTGGTGGAAGGCCGCGCTCGCCACGCTTGCCGAGTGTGAGAACGTGGTCGCCAAGCTCGGAGGACTCGTCATGGCCATCAACGGCTTCGGCTTCCACACCGCCGACCGTCCGCCCACCTCTGAGGAGCTGGCGGCCGCGACGAGGGACTATTACCTGCACACGATCGACTGTTTCGGCCCGTCTAGATGCATGTTCGAGAGCAACTACCCCGCTGACCGGGTCAGCACGTCGTACCATGTACTGTGGAACTCATTCAAACGGATCACCCACGGATTCTCGGACGCCGACAAGGCAGCTCTGTATCACGACACCGCAACATGTACCTACGACCTAGTGGACGTAACACTCGAACGTTTAGTGGCTGAGTGAGTCATTCGTGGTCGAGATCAAGGCGCGCTGACGCAGGCATATCGGGGACTATGTCGAGGAAGCGTAACGCAGAGATCGGCCGCGAGGGCCGCTCAGGCGCTAAACGTTTGGGTGTTACGGTCCACTAGGTGGAGACGGAAGGCTGACCTGATCCTTGGACAGAGCCGCGCCACGTTCAGCAGGAGGAGAACGGCATGGACTTGAATATGAAGATGCGACACTCGATGCGGCTCGCAGTGATTGCGAGCCTGACCCTGGGTGCTCCTACACTCGGCGAGGCAGCAGATCGCGATCCGCGAACGGCCAGCGGCCGGCCTGACTTTTCAGGCAACTACGATGTCTCGACCCTGACCCCCCTGCAGCGGCCGGCCGAGTTCGGTGACAACCTCGAGCTGACGCCGGCGGCCGCGGAGGCGATCATCGAGGCCGAGCGACAGCGCGTGCTCGACCGCTCACGGAACCGCGGTCCCATCGACGAGCCCCCACCCGACGGCGGAGCTCCGCCGATAGGCGTCGGCGAGGAGTTCCGCGAGCGAAGCGGAGCCGGTAATGTCGGCGGCTACAACAACTTCTGGACCGATCGCGGCACCGACGTCTTCACCGTCGACGGCAAGTTTCGAACCTCCATCCTCACCGATCCAAAGAACGGCCGGATTCCTCCGCGAACCGAGGAGGAGATACAGCGCGCGGCTGAGCGACCGCGTCGGTTCCGCCCCAACGACGGCACCGCGTGGTGGATCGACGTCGACGGCCCCGGCCCTTACGACGGTCCCGAGTCGATCTCGGTCGCCGAGCGCTGTCTGGTCGGATTCACCGGCGCGACACCGACCCTTCCCAGCCTCTACAACAATCAGAAGAGCATCGTGCAGACCGAGGATCACGTAATGATCCTGATCGAGATGGTGCACGACGCCAGAGTCGTCCGGATGAGATCGGAGGGGCGCGCTGTAGCCCATCCGCCGCCCGAGGTGAAGCTGTGGATGGGCGACTCGATCGGATGGTGGGACGACGACACTCTGGTCATCGAGACCACCAACTTCCACCCCCGGGCCATCCTTCGCGGCGGCAGCGAGGAGATGCGCCTGGAGGAGCGCTTCAGCCGCCTCGAAGACGGCAACGTGCTCTATCGCTTCACGGTCGAGGACGACTCGATATGGACAGATCCCTGGTCTGGTGAGTACGTCTGGCGGACAAGCGACGGCCGAGTCTTCGAGTATGCGTGCCACGAAGGTAATTACTCGATGGGCAATATCCTTCGCGGTGCCCGCGTGCTCGAGGGTGAGGAAATGGAGCAGAGCTCCAAGCGCGCTAACTGACGCCGGACAGAGTCAACGCACCAGCTCAGCCAGCCCCGCGGCCGAATGCCAAGTGGGCTCGCGCCTGAAACGTCCAGCGACGGGGCCACTGGTGAAACCGAGCGGGCTCTCTTGCAAAGAGAAGAGCGATCGGTAGTACCTGGTGTCTGTCGCCCCTCGAGAGCCCGCGATGGCGGTAATGCCCGGCCCGGTCACGGACTCGAGCGCGAATCGTCTCGGGGTCCCAAGACCTGCCGTCGAGCGGCTCGACGAGAGTGCCGAAGCCGAAGCTTTGCAACATTCTGCTTCTCTCCCCGGAAGCTCCCCGGCGCGGAGGCCTTTGAGATTGCTACCTCGCCAGCGGATCCGGCCGGATCTGAAATTTCACGAATTTGGGCTTCGTTCCCTTGCCGCCTTCAGTGTGCCAAATGTAGTTGGTGCCGTAGTTCGCCCACAGCATGCGGCCCTTCCAGCCGCTGTCGGGATCGTCGATGCGGCCGTCGAGACCACGCGAGTAGAAGCCGAGCGGATAAGGCACGCGCAGAGTAGTCCACTCCTCAGTGTCGGGATTCAGCACCAGCAGACTATCGGAGTTCGACCCCGTGGCAATCGGCGTGTTGGCGCCGAAGCCCATGATGTCGCGCTGGTCGACCCAGTTGTAATAGTGAAAGTCGGCCGGAACCTCTGTCCCCTGGAATCTCGGACCCTCGCCTCGATAGAGAGTCCAACCTTCTCGACACTGGCTGCCGTCGACTTTGCCGGGGCCGTCGAGGTCTTTGCATTTGCGCACGTCGAAGCGGGCGAGGTGCCCCGAGCCCGCGAGGGCGGTCCAAACCACTCCATCAGTCGTGATGTCGATGCCACGCGGGTCGAAGCCGGGCTCCGGCACCTCGAAGATCTGCGTCTTGCAGGTGGAAGGTGGGTCCTCGCCTCTCATCATACGAATGATGTATCCGGGGTAGGTCTGCGAAGCCCCCCACACCGAGTCGTCGACCGGACTCGGAATCGTCGAATAGAGGCCGTAACTGACCTGCGTGTCGTATCTCGTGTCGGGCTCGGCGTGGACCTCGGGCTCGCCCCCTCTTGCCTTGCGATCTTCCGCCGCCTTCAGCTCGTCGACCGCGTAGGTGTACCCTCCTTGGCTACCGCCGGCCGGAATGTTCCATGGCTTGGTGATCACCCCGTCGCCGTTGGTGTCGACCACCAGGGGACACCAGCCCACCGCCTTCTGCTCGTCCTGGGTCTCGTCGAAGACTTTGGAGTCGACCCAGGCGAAGCCGGCTCCGCCGCCATTGAAGTACACCGTCTCGTTGGGGTCATTGTCGAACTGCAGATGGTGGGTCCCAAAGCACGTATCGATGAGAGTGAACTTACGGCTTTTGGGATCGAAGAACGAAGCTTGGCGGCCGCCGGCTCGGGGCGTCCACCAGGCCGCGTACTTATTGGTCGGATCACTGCACCACGCCGGGGGATTTTGGCTACCGCGTATCTTTGAGGTCAGCCAGACGCGTCCCTTGCTGTCGAGCATGGGGTTGTGCGGATCGGCGGGGTTGTAAGGAGGGTTGCCCCAGAGGTGCTCGTCGCCCCAGTAGAAAGACGGTTTCCTAGGCTTCGGGAAACGCGAAGGAACCTGGTCCACAGGATCGCGCGTGGGGATGTCCCGCGTATAGCCCGCGTTCTCCTCCGGATCCAAGATCACCAACTGGCCGTGCCCGGCGCTCGCCGCGTACACGGGGCCGCCCGCATTCAGCATCGGGTTGTTCTTGTTGGTGGACACCAGATCGTGCATGAAGGTGTGATCGTCAGCCACATCCCACAGAGTCAGGACCAGGTTGCGCTCGATGCCTGCAGGCCGACTCGGCGCCGGCGGCACGGCACCCTCCGCCACCTTCCTCGTCCAGTCGGCGTACGCCCCGAGTGACGTCCGCTTACCCTGAATATTGAGCACGCTGTACATCTGATTGCCACGAACTCCCGTCTGGAGACGGTAATCCCAGGCCTCTTCGTGCGTCTTCAGCTGCGGTTGCGCTTTGAAGACGTGATCGACGTTGCGGGTCGGAGCATTGCCGATCTGATGGCAGAAATTGCAGTTCGACTTGATCGAGTTGAGCCAGTGATTCTGGCTGAGCATGCGCGTCCCGGTGCCGTTGCCGTCGTTCCCGGTGCCGGGAAAGAGGCTCTTGTCGGGCGGGGTTAGCAGCGAATACCAATGATCCCCGGGATAGATCTTCGCCGCCTCGAGCGGGGTCTTGGCCGCGTTGGCTCGCAGCGTGATCGAGCCGGTGTCGGGCTTCGCCTCGATCGGTGTCGAATCGACCAGCCCGTAGCCTCTGACCCACACCTTGTAATTCGCGGCGGGCAGATCGGGAAGCAGGAACCGGCCATCGTCGTCGGTGACGACAATCTTGATCAGTTTGGTGGGTAGATCTTCAGTCTCGGCGATGACCCAAACGCCCGCCTCGGGGCCTTGCGCCCCGCGCACGACGCCGGTGATGAAGTCTCCGCCACCGGCCTCGCCTCTTCTTCGCTGAGCACGAGTCGGGTCTGCGCCGACATGGGCGAGGATGAGCGCTGCGCAGAAGACGACGGTTATCAGACTGGAACGGTTCGTTGTCACGGAGTTCTCCTCATGTTATGGGGCCGCTACGAGTGCGATTCGAACACAAACGTCGTCTTCCCCCTCGACGCTATCTCATCGGCGCCTCGACGAGCTCGATGCGCACGCCACCGGGGGCCTCGATAAAGGCGATCTTGGTAGTCTTGAAATCTCTCACGGCCATTGTGAACACGACGCCCTTGGCCGTGAGCTCCTCTTGAGCCGCCGGTAGATCGGGGAAGTTCCAGCCCAGATGGTCGATCGAGCGGCCCTTGGTGGCAGCCATCTCTTCACCCTTGCTGTCCTGCACGAGAAGCCAGACAGGATCGTAGCGTAGCGCCGGCAACATCCCCTTGAACTTCGTGCGCTCGCCGCCGAAGGCCGACTCGTACCAGGCGAATATCTTCTCGGGCTCGGGGCCCTTGAGATGAATGTGATGGAGGCCGAGTGTCTCGGGATCTTCCATGACTTCGATCTTGGTGCCCCAGGGGTCCTCGACGAAGGCGAACTTGAACTTTCCCTGCACGTCGCGCACTTCGCTCGTGATCTTCACTCCGGCGGCCTCATAAGAAGCCATCTTCGCCGCCAAATCGGGAAAGGAGAAGCCGATGTGATCGACCGAGCTACCGACGCTTCCCGGAAAGCCTGCGTCCCTCTTGAACCAGAGGACCGGGATGTTGCCGTAACGGACACCCTTACTGGCGACATGCTGCGCATCGCGACGATCGAAGCTCTCGCCGCCCATGTGCTCTACGTACCAGGCAGCGGCCTCGATCGGATCGGGCGCCATCAAGTGAATGTGCCCGTAGGGTGCATCGGCGGCGAGGACCGGTGCGGCGAGAAGCAGCAGAAACGCAGCGAGCGAAAGAACTGAGCTGGGAGATTTGATGATGGCCGAATGGCCCCTTTCTGAAGAGACGGGGTTTGAAACGCCTATTATTGCCGTTGTAGAGATGCTTTGGTCACGATACGCAACTGGTCTGCATCTTGGTGGCCATCGGCGGCGACGCCGCCGGCCTCGAGGTCGATCGTGATCGACCTGCCGCCGTCGAGGATCTTCCAGCTGTCGTGGCCTTCAAGGGCTCGTCCGGCGCCGCTTCGCTCCTGCACTTCACCGAAATCGGGATCGGCGAAGGCGAGGAAGTCGCTGCCCTGGAGATTCTGCCCAGCGCCCGATACGCCCAGGATCGGATCTTTGAACGTGATCGTCGTGCCCGAGAGCTTGGTCGCAACCTCAGGATTGAAGTGCAAGAGGTAGCTGTGAACGACCGTGCCCGCCGGGATCGCCGCTCCCGGAGGAGGCTTGTTGGTGTCGTAGGCGACCGGAATGCCGTCGCTGTCGACCCCGAGATCTTCTTCGAGGGTCAAGAACTGCCGCTCGACCACCAGTTCCGGCCGGTCGGCGGCGGTGAGGCGGCTCGCCGATAGATCGTCGGGAACGGTCTCGTCGTCGGTGTCGCCGAGAATGTCTACGCCCTCCGCGGCCGCGATGCGGGTGTCGTAATCGGCACCGTCGCGACTGGCGGCGGACTCGACCTCGAACCAGACGGTGATGTCCTCCAGCAGCGACGCGAAGAGCTTCTGGACCTCCGCCGGCTTCGAGGCGATGTCGGCGCTGGTGGCGACCGGGGTCGGCTCCCGCGGATCTTCGATCAGATCGTAAAGCTCCCACTCTCTGCCGCTGGTTTCCGAGATCAGCTTGTAGCGCTCGTCGATGATCGAGCGTTCGCCGCCGACCCTCTGCACCATTCCGCGCCCTCCCGCAGGCCGGCTGTCGCAGTCGCGGGGCTCGTCGGGGCCGCGGTTGGTCGTCGAGTCACCGCAGTCTGCCCACTCGATACGGTGGGAGCGCTTCGCCGAGCGATCACCGAAGAGCACCTCGGTCATCGACTCGCCGTCGAGCGGCCGGGCGTCGGGCATCTCCACTCCCCAGATATCCAACAACGTCGGCAGGTAATCGCTCGTGATCATCGGAGTATGAGTCTCCCCCGGGGCGATCTGTCCCGGCCACTCGATGATGCCAGGCACCCGGACCCCACCCTCCCAGAGCTCGCCCTTGTGCCCACGTAGGCGCCCTGTGCCCTCGCTAGGATCGTCGACTCTCACCGATCCCGACATACCGTTGTCCGAAGTGAAAGCCACGAGAGTATCTCCTTCGATACCGCGACTGCGCAGCTGCGAGCGCAGACGACCGATCTCCTGGTCCATCGCGGTGATGCCGGAGTAGTACGGCGCCTCGTAGTCATTCATCTCGTCGCGTTCCTCCGCTGTATAGAACTCGTCCAGGGTCGCCGGGTGGAGACGATGTGGCGTGTGCGGAGGGTGGAACCAGATGACGGCGAAGAAGGGCCGGTCGGCTGCCGTGGCCTCGTCGATGAATTGCAGAGTCTCCCGAACCAGGATCGCCGAGGAGTCGCCCCGTAGCTCTTCCGAATCGATGTCGACGTACTCCCCGTGGCCGGTCCAGTAGGGCGCGCCGTGAAAGTTGCCCTCGCTGGGCAGAGGGCCCGCCGGATCTCTGCGCATCGGCTCGAAGGTCGGCAGCGCCTGCGGCGACGCGAAGCTGCGATCGTAGCCGTGGTGCCACGGCGCCGAATAGAACTCGCCGCCGTTCAGACCTTGGCATCGACCATCGGGGCAGTGGTCCATCTCGGCACCGCTGCCTCTGGGTGCCCTCTCGAGATCGCCGAGGTGCCACTTGCCGAAGTGCCCGGTCATGTAGCCCTGGGTCTTGGCGAGCTCCGCGATGGTGAGCTCGAGGTTGCGCAGGAGTCCGTTGTAGGCCCAGTCGATGCCGGTTCGACGTGGCGCGCGGCCGATGACGAATGAGGCCCGCGTCGGGCTGCACACCGAGCCGCCGGAGTACATGCGATGAAACTGCAGCCCCTCCGCCGCCATCGCCCGAAGGTTGGGCGTTTTGACTTCGGAGTGGCCCGGGTAGACATCACCGGGAGCGCGCTGCTGGGGGTACTCGACGTCGCCCCACCCCTGATCGTCGCTCATCATCAGAATGACGTTGGGCCGCGACGGCCGCGAGGGCACCGGCGGCGACTGCGACGTCGCTTCCTCGGCCGGCGGAGCGGCACAGCTCATGACCACGAGGCCGATGATGAAGATCGTCAGCCGCCACACGAATGGAGTCTCTAGGTGCAGCTTCTTTAGCACTTCACAATCCTCCGGTCAGTCGACCAGGCCCGCCGGCAGATACGCTCCCGGGGGCGACAGATTCTCGCGATGCAATAATGAGTACATTGAGTATTGTCACGAAGGGCCCAAGGTGTGACGGATCGCGAGGAGTGTGCCGCTTGGCTATCGACGGGTCACCAGCTTGTCAGTTGCCTAAAGGCGCGAATGCCAAGGACTACCCTCTTTCGGATACGGGTACTGCAAGTAGTACTCTGACTTCATCTTGATCAGGTCATTGGCCACTTCGAACGCCTCGGCGACGGGCTCTGGCAGTGGACCTTTCTTGGACGCGAGCATGATCGGATAGAGTTGTTCGATGCGTGATACACCGATGAGAATCGCGTCACCCAAGGATGCATCGACGGCCGAGTGATGCTGGGTCCACCTGACGGCAGCCTCTAGGAGGCTCGTGATCCCAGAGGAGCTCGCTGCCTCACCGATCACCTCCAGAGCGGCAAACATCTCATCCCGATTCAAGTAGCGCTCTTCATACTGTTTGATGCGCCTCTTCTGAGCGAAACGGTCGACCCCTCTCACCGGGGCGACGCCCTTCCTGTACTTCCCGGTAAGGAAACCGCTCGCCAGTGAGCCGTGCGTGTAGTACTTGAGGCCATAGTTTCGCAGCACGGGGACGAGCTCGTACTCCGCGCTGCGGTTGAGAGCGTTGTACACGCCTTGATAAACCGTGGGCAGAACGTATCCCTGTCGTTTGCAGAACTGACAGATCTCGACGACCTGCCATGCAGGGAAATTGGAGAGGCCGAACTCTTCAAACTTGCCGGCTTTGTAACAAGCGTCGACCTCGCCCAGCGTGTCTTCCAGGATGATGTCGGTCGCAGGCATGTGGATGTAGAAGATCGGGACAGACTCTTGCCCAAGAGCCGCCAACGACTGATCCAACTGAACGATGGGTCCACCAGGGAGCTTGGGATGGTACTTGGTGGCGATGCGCAGCTTCTGTGCCGTTGGAATTCGACCCAGAACTTTTTCGCAGTTCCCGTTCTGGTAGACCCTCGCGGTATCGAGCTCCCTACCACCCTGGTCAACAAATGCGCGCAGCAAGTCTTCACACGCGGCATCGGTAGAGAGAGGGTGGTCCCTCGTCGTTTCTTTGGGCTTGCCAAATGCGACGGCACCCAAGACCACCGGCGCCGCACTCGATCTCGTGACCGTGTTCGTCATGGCGCTAGGGTACTCCATCGCGCGCAGCGATCCCGCTCAGCCTCGGTCGAGAAAGTAGAAACCCAACTGCGGCCGCTCGCCTCGGCTGGCACAGGTGTCGATAACGAGCTCGTACTCTCACGCCACGAGTATCGGTTCCACAACCAGACCCGACAGGAGAGCGCCGCCACCTGGACGCGTTGCCGTCTAGTGAGGCTCTACAAAACTGACGAATCGAAAGTCACACTTCGTTCAATCGTGCGGAGCCGTCGGCGGATCGAGCCCATTCAAACGCAGGTAAACGGTCATCCTGCCGTAATGATGCGAGATGTGGGCCGTGTTCTGCCACAGCAGACCTACGCGGGTATTCAAAGGGCCACGCCCCCCGGGGAAGAAGTCATTAGCGTTGGCGCCATCGAGCGCACCGTAGGCCTCTTCACACGCGGCACGCCCACGCTCGAGCGCGGCCAGGAGCTCGGTCTTCGAGGCATTTCCCGCGATTCTCGACGGTCGCTCTTTGCCCATCAGCATCGTACACATCCCTATTGCCGAGTCGGCGGCATGAGCCACCACGTCGCGGAAGCTCTGCCCCTCCGGCGTCGGCTTCGAGTGGTAGTGCTCCTCCGGCATGAGGCCGGCAGTGGTGATGATGTGGTTCATAGCGAAGTGCCATCTCATGCGGGCGTGGTCGAGGGCGCTCAGCGCGTCGCCCCGAGCCTGGCTGGCTTTCGACGCCGCTTTGACTTCCGCTACTCGGTTCGACTGCGCGAGCGCGGGAAGCGTCCCCAGCAGTACCAGCGCCACGAATAAATTCCGCATCTTCTTTCTCCTCCCTGGTCTAACTAGGGTCGAGCTCTAATTTTGATCATGCCACAGCTGCACGTCTATGTACCCGACTCACTTGCCAAAGAGGCTCGTCGACTTGCCGAAGCGGAGGGGTTGAGCGTTTCGAGCTACCTGGCTCGACTTCTGGCTCGAGAGCTGGGGCCAGGTTGGCCGGAGGGATACTTCGAGCGAGTCGTTGGGGCGTGGAAAGGCGACGCGCTCGAGCGCGCGCCACAGGGGAAATTCGAAGATCGAGAGTCCCTACGCGAGGGCTGAGGGCTTCGATGAAGTTTCTTCTCGACACCAACGCCTGCATCACCCTCCTCAATGGGGCCTCGCAGAGTTTGGTAGAGAGGGTGCGGGAGCATCATCCAGTCCTCACAGCCAACCTTCGGGAGTTCCGGAGAGTCGTGGCTCTTCGTGTGGAAAACTGGCAGAGTTGACCTTCTGTTCGGCCGTGAGGCCTCGAATCGGGACAGGAGGGAGAAGCAGATGATAACGAAGAAGTGGATCTTGCTCGTCTCCGTCTGTTTCGCCACCGTCGTAGCGGGGACTAGCGGAGCGGCCGCCCAAGACAAGCCGCCAAACATCGTCATCCTCCTGGTCGACGATCTCGGCTGGCGCGACGTCAGCTTCAACGGCGGGGTGATCGCCACTCCCAATATCGACAGGATTGCCGACGAAGGCGTGCGTCTCAATCGTTTCTATGTCGCTCCGGTCTGCGGTCCGACGCGGGCGGGGCTGATGACCGGCCGCTATCCCATCCGCTACGGGATGATGCGGGGGGTGGTCATGGGATACCACGACTTCGGTCTCGACCCCGAGGCGACGATCATTCCTCAGGTGCTGGCAACGGCCGGATACGAGCAGCGCGGGATCTTCGGCAAGTGGCACCTCGGCGAGTCTCGGGCAGCCTACCGCCCGATGCAACGCGGCTTCACCCACTTTATCGGCCACGTCGGCTCCCATATCGATTACTTCACTCACGAGGTCTTCGGCGAGGTCGATTGGTTTCACGGCAACGAATCCAAGGATGAGCCTGGTTACAGCACCGACCTCATCGCTGACCACGCGGTGCAATTCCTGGAAGATCACGCGGGAGGCGATGCGCCTTTCTTTCTCTACGTTCCCTTCAACGCACCGCACTCGCCCTACCAGGCCAAGAGTGTGGATCTGCCTCGCTACGGCGATCTCGAAGGGATCTCGATCGAAACGGAGCTCGGTCCGGACATCCCTCCGGACAAGTACGAATGGATCGGCGGCCATGCATCGAGACGAGAGCGATTTGAAGATCCCGCAGGCATGTTGAATAACAGACGCATCACCGGCGCCATGATCCATGCCCTCGACCAGGGCATCCGTCGCATCCTCGACACCTTAGAGGAGTCGGGAGTCGACGAGAACACCTTGGTCTGGTTCATGAGCGACAACGGCGGAGCTTCTCTAGCCGCGGACAACCGACCCTTTCGCGGCGCCAAGGGCTCGGTCTTCGAGGGCGGGATCCGAGTGGCGGCGGCCGCGCGCTGGCCGGCCGGAGGGGTGGCGGGAGGCAAGGCCGTAGACGCCGCCTTGAACTATCTCGACGTGCTGCCGACCTTGATGACGGTGGCGGGTCTGGATGAGGGGCCTGAGCTCGCTCTCGATGGAATGAATGTACTGCCGGCTCTCAAGGGGGAGCCCTTTCCGGTAGAGCGCGAGTACTACTCCTACTGCGGTCAGCTCGACGAAAACCGCGAGCATGTGACCGCCATGGACGGAGACTGGAAGTTGATCGTCATCGGTCCGCCGTTGACCGAGCGTAGAGTCTTCGGGCGATCCGAGCTCTTTCTCTTCGATCTGGCGAAAGACCCGGGGGAACGCGACAATTTGGTCAAACAGCACCCCGAGATCGTGGCGCGACTGTCCGATCAGGCCCTCGCTTTCCGAGCCCTACAGCCGGAGAAGCCTGTTCCGCTGTTCGCGACTGACCGAGAGGGGTTTGTGGCGCCCCACCGCTGGGAGCTGCCCCGAGCTCGCTAGCCCTGTTGCTGTCGGGCGAACCTCCTCAGTCCCGGCCGGCCTCCATGTCAGGCTCCGTGCCTGCGACGTCGATGGCCGTGGCCGGATTTGGATCATCCCGGGGATCCATCAGGAGACCGCCTTTCATACTCGCGCGGAAGGGTGTGGCTACAGTATCCAGACACAGGTGTTCGTAGTTGTCGCGGTCGCCGAGGTTGCCAACGGCAATAGGCACCACGTCTCCGGTCGTCGTTGCGACGGAATATCCAAGGCGATGGTCGTCGGAGGTGACGCCGGGCATCGGACGCACGCCACCGGCCCAGACCACAACGACGATCTGCTTCGTCTCTGGCGGACAATCGTTCTCGATCTGCACGGGATGGGTGGCAAACGCCAACGCGAGAGAAGGTCCGTCCGCGAGGGGTGTCACCGGCACCGACATACCCCGCGCGTCGGCATCGCCGGCTACGGTCAGTTGGCCTGTGATCTCGACCATGACGGGAGGGTCGTCTGGCTCATCCCCGAACTCTCCGATGAGCAAAACGGTGTGCCGCTCAGCTGCTTCAGTTGCCGGGCGAGTGGTGGCACGTAGAGGATGGAGTCGCGCCCCTGAGCGCGTGACAACCGTGAACGAATTCGGATCAATCGGCTCCTCGACTCTTCGGGAGAAGATCACCGGCATCCCATCCATGTCAGACGGTAACGCGTTATCCAGGCCGAAGAATGCGCTGACCATACGCAAGGGTTGCTCATCCAGCGTGGTTCGTTCACCCACCTGGGTGGGCTTGGGCTCTTCTCCTGTTGAAAACGCCCCCAGCGTCAACGCGACAAGGCCCAAAGCCGCGTGGCAGACACCGATGGCCCGGCTACGACTGTTGTTCTTCATCCACGCTCGCACGACGATGCCGATCGGGTCTGCCCGCTGATGGCTTGCTGAGCACGGTGTTCACGTTCGGTACGACGAGCGTATCAGTCCCGGCTTTAAGTGGTCCGACGAGATTGCGCGCCGAGAGGCCCTCAATGCAGTCATCAGGTGCAGGGTTGATCGGCAGAATCGGCAGAGCCCGACTCGCGCGCCACGAAGCGCGGCCCCTCACTCTACCCGCTTGTACATGCCGAATAGCCCTGCACCTACTCACATCCGCGGCTCTTTCGGCTCATGCCCTCGAAATCGCCAAGCGAAAGAAGTAGAGTTACTCATGGCACCAAACCTACCGACTCGACTCATCCCCCCGCTCGGACTCGCGATCCTGGCAGCCTGTGGCGGTGGCCCTACTCCTGACAGCGCACGCGCGGAGCCCGCCGGACTGGCCATCGTCGGAGCTCAGCTCATCGACGGCAGCGGCGGGGCGCCGATCGCCGACTCGGTCGTCTTGGTTCGCGACGGGCGCATCCACGCCGCCGGCCCGCGCGACACCACCGAGATCCCGGAAGGCGCAGAGGTCGTTGACGCCACCGGAAAAACGATCATCCCCGGGCTGGTAGACCTGCACGCCCACTATCGCGACCCGCGATCGGCGGCAGAGCAGGCGCTCAGGTCGCAGCTCTACTACGGCGTGACCACCACCCGCAGCGTCGGCAGTGACAGCGCGGAAAGCGTGGCGCTGCTGCTCGAGGCACATGCTGGGCGTCCCGACCTGCCCAGGGCATTCACCGCCGGGCTCGGCTTTTCCTACCCCGAGGGCTTCAACTCGGGCTCCACCAACACCCCCACCACCGAGGAGGAGGCGCGGGCGATGGTGCGGGAGCAGGCGGCGCTCGGCATCCACTTCACCAAGATGTGGATCAACGCAGTAGCGGAGCCGAACCGGAAGATCCCGCCGGAGATCCGGGCGGCCATCGTCGACGAATCGATCAAGAACGGGCTCATCCCGATCGCGCACATCAACGAAGAGTCCGATGGCCTCCAGCTCCTCGAGGTCGGCCTCAACGAGTTCCTTCACAGCACGGTGCGCACCTTCGGTCCCGGGGCCGGCGTGCCGATGGACGACCCGGAGCCCAGCCAGGCGTTCCTCGACCTGTGTCTGGAGAAGGACTGCGGCTTCGCGCCGACCCTGTCCGTCAGCCAGAACGCCTGGCACTTCGCCGAACATCCCGAGCTGCTGGACGACCCGCAGCTGCGGGCGGTGATGAACCCGGCCGCACTGGAGCGCTTCAGCGACCCGGAGACGCGGGCGAGCATCGTCGAGGCGGAAGGCTTCGAGGACCGCAAGGCCGCCTTCCGGCAGCTCCAGGACTTCGTGAAGACGGTCCACGACGCCGGCATCGAGGTGGCGCTTGGCACCGACAGCGGCACCGGCAACGTGCCGATGGGTTGGGGCACCCACCACGAGCTCGAGCTCTACATCGAGGCGGGCCTCACCCCCATGGAAACGCTCGTCGCGGCCACCGCCACCGGGGCCGGCCGAATGCCGCCGGTGGGCGAAGCGGACTTCGGGACCCTCACCGCCGGCAAGAGCGCCGACCTGATCGTGCTCAACGCCGACCCGCTGACCGACATCCGCAACACGCTCGAGATCGACCGGGTGATGCTGCGCGGTGAATGGGTGGACCGCGACGCGCTGTTGCCGTCGCCATAGGCTCACGACCAGTCAGTGCACAGGTGCTCTCGACACTCGGTTTGATGACTTCGGCAGGCGACCCGCTCACGGAAGCGACCGACCCGAGCCTGAAAAGAGCGGCACGGTTCGCGCTCGGGGGCGCGGTCTGCGCCCTGGTACCGATTCCGCTGCTCGACGATCTCCTGCTCGCGCGAACACGGCGTCGGCTGGTCAGGGAGGTGGCAAAGAGCTGTAGCGTCTGTCTGACTCGAGACCAGGTGTACATACTTGCCGAGTCGCCTCGCAAGGGTTTCTGGGGGTGCGGCGCAGGGGTTCTCTTCTCCATCTTCGTGCGACTGCCACTCAAGCTGCTGCGACGGATCTTGCGCACAGTCCTCTTCTTTCTTGCCGCTCGCGATGCAAGCGCGAAAGCGACAAAGATGTTTCACGAGAGCTACCTTCTCGAGCTTGGTATCGGAGAACTGAGGAAGGAGAGTCGAGGCGGCCCGATCACAGAGGATCGCGCCGTGCTGCTACGAACGGCGATCAGCGCAACGTGGAACGAGATCGACCCGAGCCCCATCCGACAAACGGTCTCAAAGGTCCTCCAGAGTAGCCTCTCGGGCCTACGTGGTGCGGGGCGCTCACTCTCACGAGCGACTCGAAGGCGGGGGCGGAGCGAAGAGCCGCCAATGACAGAGTCCGCCTCCGGAGAAGAGACCAAGCCGATTCTCGATCGCCTCATTCGCGCTCTCTCGGTAGAAGCCGAGTACGTCGCGGAGCTCGGGCGCGTCTTCCAAAGCAAATGGAGCGCGACCGACGAGAGCCCTATTCCTCCGCCCGGCTAGGGATAGGTCGGTGGGTAGGCTGGGAGGCTGCCCAGGATGCCGGAGCGAATCTCTCCAAAGAGATCGCCCCGCCACTCTCCACCCTTCGACGACTCAGTCGAGTTGATCACGACGACCAGATCCCACGCCGGAGACACGTAGACGTACTGACCCCCATGGCCGGAGGCGTTGTAGGCCCCGCGCTCATCGTCGGGGCGGAGCCACCAGAGGTAGCCGTAGCCTCGGCGACTCCACGACGAGGTCGCCCAGGGCTCGATCGAGTCGTCGATCCACCGCCAATCGACGATCTGCGCTTCGCCCCAACGGCCTCGATCCAAGTAAAGCTGGCCGAATCGCGCCATCGCCCGCGGAGTCACCGAAAGGTTGTTGCCACCGAGGTAAATGCCTTGCGGGTCCCGATCCCAGCTCGCCCGCTCGATACCCATCGGCTCGAAGAGCTTGGCGCGCGCGTAATCGAGAGTGCTGCGACCGGTGGCTGCGGTCAAGGCGGCGGAAAGAAGATGCGTGTTGCCGGTGCTATAGCGGAACACCTCGCCTGGTGAGAACTCCATCGGCCGCTCCAGGGCATTGGCGACCCAGTCGCGACTCGACACCCAGTTTCCGTAGTTGCCGAAGCTGGTCGACTCGAGCCCTGAAGACATGGTGAGAAGATGTTGGACCGTGATCGATCCCCGGTCCCCCTCGTCCGCCCCCGACCGACCCAGGAGAGGCGCAATGGGGGTGCCGAGGTCCAACTCGCCTTCCGCAACGGCGATGCCGACGAGGGTCGAGAGAAGACTTTTCGACGCCGACTTCATGTTGTGGAGCCGATCCGGCCCAGCGCCACGGAAGTAGCGCTCTACGGCGAGGAGGCCGTGGCGCAGGATGATCACCGCTTTGACGCCGTCGAGCTCGCCGATCCGTTCCACGCTGGCAGAGAGCCCGGCGACTTCGAAGCCCAGCGTTGCCGGCGCGGCATTCTTCCAGTCGACTTGCCAGCGACCCGGCACCGGCTCACGACGAGAAGCGAGCTCTACGAGAAGACCGGTGTGCTCGGGTGGATCGGCTTCAAGAGGCCGCGTCACCTCCGACCACAGTAGAGCCCAGTCGTCACGATCACCATTCTGGAGAAGGTGGTCGCCCTGCTCCGAAAGGAGGGCCTCGTAGCCAGCTTCGCGGAGTCGGTTCAGGGTCCGACTCTCAGGTAACGGGCCGAGATCCGCACTCACGATCAGCGGTCGGGCATCGCCGAGGAGAGCGACCAGCTGGCGAGTCTGAGCCTCGCTGACCCCGAGATCCCCACGCGTCAACTGAACACCGAGAACTGTCTCGATCCGGCCACCGCCTACGTCGATATCCGCACGTAGCGCGATCCGACGATCGAAAAGGTGCTTGCGCGGCTGGAGCTCGGAGACCTCGGCGGCGACGATGGGATAACGGCTGAGCACCGCGGCGCCCTCCTCGAAACCGAGCAGCCGCCGCGATCCGTTGGCGCGGGCGTAAACCGATTCCATCGAGAGCTCGGTTCCGAGCACCTCGACCAGCGGGCGACGATCGACGTAGCGCCACGCCTCTTGCAGGATGACGACATCGGCGTTGAGCCTACCGACGGCCTCGATCAACCGACGCTCACGCTCGTCGAGGTCAATCCGATCGGGGTAATGGTGAAGAGCATTGAGCTGCACGATCCGTAGGCGCTGGGCCTCGACCTCTACCGGTCGCGAGGCCCCCATCGAGATCGCGGCGACCTCCCCAGCCATCGCGCCCGTCAGCTCCGAGATGAAGAGCAGGCCCGCCATGATGGCCCCTAGCCCCGATGCCAGCAAGACCCAGCGGAGCCACCGCCGCGCCGGCCAAGCAAGCGTCGCCAGGAGAAGACCTCCTACGATCGCGGTGATCAAGAGGCCGCCCGCGACCGATGGAGTCAGGACGCGATAGCGACCGACATGCCACAAGGCGACGGCCGCAGCGATAACCGCCGCCGCCAGCAGGAGCGCCGCGGCGACGGGCCAGCGACGAAGAGGAGCACCGACATCTTCCATCGGCGCTCAAGTTTAGAACGATCGCGCTATCTCGCCGCCCACCCGTTCTCCGACGCGCTCATAGGAGCGAATTGTGCCAGCGCACACCGTCGAAGCGTTGAAAAAGTCGCGAGCTGGGTCACGGGTCTTCGGAGGCTTCGACCTTCAAGACCACCCAGCCGTTGCGATCATGGACGCGCGGGTAAGGCGTCCGGCCCCACTGCTCTTCCCATCGCCGCTCCAGATCGTGAATCAGAATGTAGTCGTACAGCTGCGCGGCACGCCAGTTGAAGCGCTCCGGCACCAGGTGCTCGTCGCCGAGCGAAAGGTAAGGCCGGAGCGAATTGCGGTAGCGCACCGGTGACACCGCGAGTAGGGCAAACGACTGATCCACTTCACCCAGCTGTCGCGCTTGGTAATAGGAAGGCGCGTGAAGGAAGACGTCGAATCGCAGTCCGGAGGGCGCCCGAGTGTAGATCAGACCCTTGACGATCTTGCCCGGAGGAATGACCGCGATGGCGTCGTCCAACCCGACGGCGTCACGATCGACGCGTTCGAAGATGGCCGACCACTGAAACGCAGAAACCAGGTGCAGGCTGATCGCGGCGCATGCCAGTACCGTTTTCAGACGTCCGGGCGAAGGCCAGTTCAGCGTCGACACCAGCAGCAGTGGGGCCAGCACCAGGAAGCGCTGGTAGAGCAGGAAGAGACCGTAGGTCGGTAGCTTGCCGCTCTGGAGCGCGGCCGGAAGGACCGCGTAGAGCACCAGGGCCAGCAGCGCCAGGCTGAGAATCCAAGATCTCGCCGTCGGAGGGCCGCCCTCGGCGCGTCGCCCCCAGAGCGACAGCACGATGACGAGCGCGGCGAGGCCGGCCAACACGATCCAGCCGCCACCCCCCGACTCGGCCACATTCAGAGACCATCCGAACGAGGCGATCTTGCGCCCCGGGCCGTCCCACACCGCTCGCACAGCCATACCGCTCCCGTCGTCGAAGAGCATCGGGAACTTGGCGGCTAGCGTGGCCTGACTGTTCAGGTACCATGCACCGCCCAGCAAGAGCGCCGGGATGGTGGCGCTGACACGGATCCTTCGACGCCGCCAATCAGGTGCCTCTAGAACGGTCCAGACAGCCAGCCCGGCGAGACCGAAAGCGAAGACCATCGTATGTGCGAGCACAAGCAACAACCAGAGCATCGCGTCGACAATCCAGCTGCGCGCACCCCTCTGGCCTTGGAGCAATCGCGCTAGCAACCAGATGAGAATCGGAAGCCCCATACAGAAGGACATGAAACCGAAGATCAGGTTGAAGTGCAGCGCCAGGAGCATGCCGACGACAGCGTTCCATGGCGACGTGCCGAGACGGCGCGTCAACAAATACATCGCACCAGCCATACCCGCCAGGTAGACGATCAGCAAGGCCTTCACCGCGAGCGTCTCGCCCAGGAGAGCCATCGCCGGAGCGAGCAAGAGCAGGTAAAGCAGGTTGACCTGCGGGAAGAGTTGGCTTTCGAAAGTCTGCGCCAGACCCGGCTCGTCGAGGTGGAGCAACAGCTGAGCGAGAGCGACGTGCTGGGGCAGGTCGACGAAGGGCAGGAAGGCCGTCGTGGCCACGATGGCGACCTGGAGCATCACGACGCCACAGAGCGCGACAATTGCGGGGCACGGTCTCAAAGGGCTAGGGTATTCCATTGGACAGGTCGGGATCTAGCGAGGTCATCGCGGGGCTGTTGCAGCATCCTTCCGCTGTATTCCTTTCTGCTATCGTCCCGGCGATGAAGGAATCTGAAGCCGCGGCCGACCGCGGCTCGGCGCTGCTGCTGCTCTTGGTCGGAACGGCGCTTGTTTACAGTTTCAAGCTCATCGGCGAGACGTACTTCGATGGTTTCGTCTTCGACCTAGGCAGTCCGGGAGTCCCGTCGGCGCTCTACATTGGGTTCCTAGCTCTGTGGAGCTTCTTTGGGCTGTGTGCTGCAACGGCGTTTACACTCGGCTTCGTCCTGCTGGCGAACTTGCGCAAGGGCGGCTCGGTGGCGAAGAGCCTCCTGCCAGAGTATTCCGATCTGCGGTGGATTGCAGTTTCAGCGATTCTCGCGTTCCTGATCCCGCTCGGCATCCGCCTTTTTGTGCTCGACGGAGCGCCCCTAACGGACGACGAGAGCGCCTATCGCTTCTCCGCACAGCTGCTGGCCCAGGGTCGTCTAGTCGCTGACTCTCCACCTGAGAAGCTGTTCTTCGATCGTTCCTTCATGATCAACGACGGTCGTTTCTATAGCCAATATTTTCTCGGCTGGCCGGCCCTGATGGTCCCTTTTCTCTGGCTTGGTCTGCCAGGATTGGCGAACGCATTCATCTCGGGTCTCACGGTCCCCGGGGTCTTCCTAGTGGCGCGGCGTTTCGCAGGCGGCGGAGCTGCCCGCCTGGCGACGCTGCTCTACCTCGGCTCGCCCTTCCTGATGGTCGCTGCAGCGACCGAGCTCTCGCACACTTCGTGTCTGGGCGCATTGGTGTGGATGACCTGGGCGACCCAGCGAAGCCGAGACGAGGACTCGAACTCCGCGGTAGCGGCATGGGTCGGGCTCTTCTTCTGCGTGGCCTTCTTCATACGCCCCCTGACGGCTCTGAGCCTCGGCCTGCCCCTCATGGCTTGGTGGGGCCTCGGGGTCTTGAGGCGTCAGGAGAGGGAAAGATGGCGGGTGGTGGTCGCGTTCGCGATTCCCTGCGTGCTGCTAGGAGGGCTCTTCCTCGAAGTGAACGTCCTACAGAACGGCTCGGCTACGAGGAGCGCCTATAGCGCGGCACTCGACTACGCGCGCGACAACGACTTCCGGTTTACACACTTTGACGAGGACACTACTCTTTCAGTGCCCCTAGACCCAACCCGACTCAAGATCGGCATCGCGAATGCCGGCGTGGCGCTCTTCCGGCTCAACGGCGCCATGTTCGGCTGGCCCATCTCTTTCCTATTGGTGCCCTTGGCGTGGCGAGCCAAGCAATCGGGGGTACTCTGGACGGGCATCGCGGCTTTCATGCTCTTCCACCTGACAATGCTCAACGTCGGAATCGATTCCTTCGGGCCGGTCCATTATCTCGAGCTCACCTGGCCCACGATCTTACTGTCATCAATCGGCGTGACGCGCCTCACAGAGCACCTGGCGGCTCGACCGGCCGCCGGAGGAATCGACTGGGCCTGCGCCCCGGCCATCCTGGTCCTTGTGCTCGTTGGTCTGGGGCTCACCTGCTACGTGCCACCGAGATTCGGCGCTTTGCGGAGCATGACCACCGTCATCAATCGAGCGCTGCGAACGCCAGAGAACTACGGGCTCTCGAATGCAATCGTCTTCGCCCCGCGCTTTCTCACCCGCAACTGCGAGCTACCCGCGCCCCAGTCCTTCGTTCAATGGCGCCCCAATCCAGACCCGAGCCTGGAGGACAACATCCTGTGGGTGAATCACATCACAATCGACGACGACCGGCGCCTGATGCGGCACTTCCCCGACCGGCAAGGCTTCGTCTTCGGTTGGGCGAGGGGCTGCAAGGGGGCGTTGCTGGCTCTCGACGACCCACGGGCCGACACGATTCCACCCGGTCCGAGCTAGCTGCCGGGACTGATAGCGGAGGCGACGCACACGATGGTAGGGTCTCGCCGCGCGATGGCAACAGTGCTCGTAACAGGAGGAGCCGGCTACATCGGCAGTGTGCTGGTGCCAAAGTTGCTCCTCCAGGGCCACCGCGTCGTCGTCCTCGACGCTCTCTGGTTCGGGGATCGGGGGCTTCTGGCAGTCGCCGATTCGCCCGACCTCTCCCTCGTTCCTGGCGATTTGAGAGACGCGGAGTTGGTCGAGCGCCTGTTGCGCAAGCACGCGCCGGAAGTCGTGATCAATCTGGCTGCCGTCTCCAACGACCCCTGTTCAGACATCGACGCAGAGCTCACTCGGAGCATCAACCTGGAGGCGACGTCCAAGCTGATGCATGGCGCCAAACAGGCGGGCGTGCGGAGGTTTCTCAACGCCTCTTCGGCCAGCGTCTACGGGATCAAGAAGGAGTCGGAAGTCACAGAGGATCTCTCACTCGAGCCGTTGACTCTCTACGCGCGATACAAGGCCGATACGGAGCGTGTCCTGTCGGCGCTCATCGACGACGAGTTTTGCGGCTTTTCGGTTCGCGCAGCTACCGTCTGCGGCTTTTCGCCGCGACTGAGGCTCGACCTGACCATCAATATCCTCACCTATCATGCAGTAACAAAGGGGCGGATTCGTGTCTTCGGCGGCGAGCAGTATCGACCCAACATACACATCCAGGACCTGACCGATCTCTACACCCGTCTAGTCGACATCGACTCCACCGTAATCAACGGAAAGGCACTCAACGTGTCGGCCGGTAACTCGAGCGTCCTCGAACTGGCGCATATGGTTCGCGACCAGGTTTCAGCCGACATAACGATCGAGATCGTACCGACCGAAGACAATAGGTCGTACCGGCTTTCGACAAGTCGTGCGAGCAGCGAGATCGGTTTCGCAGCCACCCGGGATCTCAGCGATGCTGTCAAGGAGCTCAAAGCCAGCTTCGAAAACGGCACGATCGCTGACCCTGATGACTTTCACTATCGCAACGTCGAGGTCATGACGCGACACCCTGAGATCTTGGCCTACACGGGCTGAGCCGACAGTGCGAGTCCCCTACCTCAATCTGAAGGCCCAGTACGAGCCTATCCGAGCGCGCCTCCATCACGCTCTCGACAGCGTTCTGACCCACGGCCAGTTCATTCTCGGTCCTGAAGTGGCAGAGCTCGAGCGGCGCCTCGCCACCTACCTTGGCGTCAAAGAGGCGGTCACCTGCAACTCCGGGACGGATGCGCTCCTGTTGGCCTTCAAGCTGCGTGGCATTGGCGAGGGCGATGAAGTGATCACGACCTCGCACTCCTTTGTGGCCACAGCGAACGCGATCGTCAATGTCGGCGCAAGGCCGGTCTTCGTCGACATCGAGACCGACACGATGTGTATCGACCCACGCGCCGTAGAGGCGGCGATCACTCCGCGTACCCGGGCCGTCGTGCCGGTTCATTTGAATGGCTACCCCTGCGAGCTCGGCGCAATCGAATTACTGTGCCAGCAGCACGATCTGGCACTGATCGAGGACTGTGCCCAGGCCCTTGGTGCTTCGCGCCGGGGAGCAGGTGTTGGTACACGGGACATCGGCTGCTTTTCGTTGCATCCTCTAAAAGCTCTTGCAGCGCCCGGCGACGCGGGGTTCCTCACGGTGACGTCAAACGACGATGCCACCCGTCTGCGCGAGATCAGGAACCACGGGCTCATCGACCGCGACACCTGTGCTCGCGTCGGCATCAACAGCCGTTTGGATACGCTGCACGCGGCTTTCTTGCTCGTCAAGCTCGACACCCTCGATGACGCCCTCGCCAGGCGACGCCGCAACGCAGACGTCTACCGCGCAATTCTCGACGGCCTGGTGGAGTTGCCACCAGACGGTCCGGACGTCGAACAGACGTGGAGTGCCTTTGTCGTTCGGCATCAAAGAAGAGACGAGATCATCTCGGCCTTGGCCGGTCACGGTGTCACGGCATTGGTCCACTACCCACGCGCAATCCACCAGCAGCCGGCCTACCTGCCACAGCCCGCCCTCCCCGTCACCGAGAGCGTTGTTTCGCAAATATTCAGCCTGCCGATCGCCGCCGAGCTCAGCGAGGAGCAGGTACGCGCAGCCGCCGAGGTTCTATGCGCGGTTCTCGAGGAGACCGATGACTGAGGCGGAGCCCAAGGTCGTATCGGCCGACGCACTGGTCGACGTGCTGGCTGAGCTACGGGCGAAGGGCAAGAAGGTCGTGCAGTGTCACGGCTGCTTCGACATCGTGCATCCTGGTCACATTCGGTATCTCAAATTCGCCAAGAGCCTGGGCGATGTTCTGTTCGTCAGCGTGACCGCTGACCGAGTGGTCGGCAAGGGTGAGGACCGACCCTACATCAGTGAGGATCTGCGTTTGGAGAACCTGGCCGTCCTCGAGTTCGTCGACTACGTCTACCTCGACGACAACAGTTGGGCGGGACCGATCCTCGAGCAGGTTCAACCGGACATTTACGTCAAGGGCAAGGAATACGAGAGCAAGGGAGACCCTCGATTCGCTCAGGAACGCGAGTTGGTTGAGGGCTACGGCGGCAGAGTCGTCTTCAGCTCGGGCGACGTCGTTTACTCGTCGACCTACATTCTCAGTCAGTTCCGCGAACGTCTTCCCCTAGAGCAGGAGCGCCTGGAGAGCTACTGCCGGCAGCAGGAGATCACTCGCGAAAGGCTGATGGCGCTGACGAGGTCCTTCTCCGAGAAGAAGATCCTCGTGCTGGGCGACCCGGTTCTCGATCAGTACATCCATTGCGAGGCGCTCGGCATCGCGTCGGAGGCACCGATTCTCACCGTCAACCCGATCCACGAGGATTGGTTCGCCGGTGGAGCGGCGTTGATCGCGGCACAGATCGTAGAGCTCGGTGGAGATGCTGGGCTGTTCGTCAACCTGCGCCCGGGCGAAACGAGCGATCGCTTTCGCGACATGGTCCAAGCGTCGGGAGTCGAGCTCATCGATTCTGCCGACCGCGAACGGCCTGTCGCCATGAAGACGCGCTACCTGGTCGAAGAGAGCAAGGTCTTCAAGGTCGACAATGTGCGCTCCCTGCCATCCTCAGCCGGCGCTTCGCGAACGATTGCCGGCGAGCTCGACTCGATTCTTGGCGACTACGACGGTCTGATCATCACCGACTTCGGGTACGGTTTCTTCACCCGGCCACTCATCAACGCCCTAGAGACGGTAGTCGCGGCCCGGAGAAAGCCCTACTACCTCGACGTCAGCCATACGCACCATGCGAGTATCCTCAGCTTCAGCGGCCCACGGATCGCTACTCCGACGGAACAAGAATTGCGGTTCGCATTCGCGGACAATGAAGCTGGCCTGTCGAATCTGGCCTCCCGCTTCTTCCGCAAGACTAACGCCGAGAACCTGCTGCTGACGATGGGATCTCGCGGCGTGCTCCTCTTTCGACGGCCCGCCAGCTCCGCGCTCCGTCTTGACACTGACTTCTTGCCGGCGTTCGAGTCGGCAGCGATGGATCCTGTCGGTGCCGGAGACGTCTTCCTGGCAGCAGTGGCGCTCTCTGACCTAGCCGGAGCCAGCTGCCAAGTCGGCGCCTACTTAGGTAGCGCCCTCGCGGCTCTGCAGGTGGCTGTGCTCGGTAATAATGTCGTCGACTCCCGCGTACTGCACACTTATCTCGAGCGCCGTCCAGAGCTCAGATGACATTGCGGGCAAGGCGAGTGTTGCAACTCGTGGCGGGCATTGTCATCGCTGCAGTGCTGCTCTACTTGAGCTTCGCCAAGCTGAGTCTCGACGTCGTCATGAAGGAGCTCGCGAGTGCGAGGTTGGAGCTGCTCGGGCTGGCCATGCTCGTGCGTCTAGCGGCCCTTTCGTTGGCGTCGCTGCGTTCCAGAATCTTTCTCGCGCCGATACGCAGATTCAGCATCTATCGTCTCTTCAAGTCCCTCGTACTCGGGTTCATGATCACGAACCTCGTGCCGCTCAGGGCGGGTGAGCTAGCTCGCGTAGGCTACCTCGCGCGATACGGCAACGTCGCTGCCAGCAGCTGCCTGGCAGCCGTCGCGGCCGAACGGCTGCTCGACCTCAGCGTACTACTGGGTCTGTTCGTCGTCATTCTACCCGGGCTCGCTGTCGATCTACCGATCGGCGCTACGCTGTACGTGGGGTGCGGTCTGTGTGCCATTGCAATCTCGGTCGCAGCTCTCTTGGGTAGGCACCCGCAGCGGTTGGTTGCCCTTTCGCGGGCCTTCGGCCATCTCCTGGGTCGGAAGCTTGGAGGCTTCTTGGAGGCTAAGTCGGCACTCTTTGCGCACGGGCTGTCCGCCCTCGGTTCGATGAAGGCGCTGCTCGCCGTGATCTTTCTCTCGGCCCTGTTCTGGCTCTGCTCGGTGGCCTCTATTCATCTCTGGCTCTTGGCTCTCGGGCTCGATCTCCCCTGGGGAGCACCAGTGGTCGTCCTCGCCTTCCTCTCGCTCGGGCTGGCCGTGCCGACGACGCCTGGCAACATTGGCACCTACCACTTTCTGGCCTTCGCGGCGCTCACGACTCTCGGCGTTTCGGACAACAAGGCCGGCTCGTTTGCCCTTCTGGGTCATGCGATGTCGATCGTGCCAACGACCTTGATCGGCGTCGTTCTGTTGCTCGGAGACGTCTATTACTCCAAACGAACAGCGTCGGCGTCATGAGCTGACAGGGGCCACCACTCGGCAGTCCACAAGAGGTCTCGAGAGCGCTAGTGGCCCCCTGCAGCGACTCTAGCGTTGATGAGGGTCGGGGCCACGGGGTAAAGGAAGCGAGGGACGCGGAACCAAAGCAGTCCGATGACGGGCCGAACCGTATCAAGTCGTCCCGCCTGAGGCGGCCTGATCGGCAAGATCTGGACATCGGTGAAACCAGCCGTTTGCAACGCACTCTCGAAGAAACGAGCGGAGTGCATCACCACCAACGGGGTGTCGACCATCGCCAGAAGAGCCCGAGTCGCCGGCGAGAAGAGGAGCTGGGTCGCATATATGAATCGGTTGAGGCAGAATTCCGAGATCCATACAGACCCACCGTCGGCGAGGAGACGACGTGCCTCTGCGAGTACGTGTCGAACGCAAGTTCTCGCGCTACTCCCGCGGTTATCGGTGACGTGATGGAGAATCAACGGGAAGACGATGTGATCGAACGAGGCCGACTGGAGCGGCAGCGTTCGAGCCTCCCCAAGGACTCCCGACACGCCTTCCGGTAGCTCACCCAGCATCGCAACGCTGAGATCCGCCGCCGTCACCTGAGGTGGTAACGAGTTGAGGTCTGCCCTACTCCACAGGCCGCCAACACAGAGAACTCTGCCTGAGACCGAAGTTTCAATGACACGCGCGGTCACGGCGTGGTGAGCTCGCATTCCGGCCTCAGTGTCGCGATATTCCTCGGCCACATCGTCGAAGAACTGACGCACGTCGCGCGCGGTCATGGCGAGAGCTACGGGGGCCTGCCCCGAACGGCTTCCTGGCGATATTTTCCGACTGCGCGTGCACCTTGCCAGACCTCCCAAATCGCCCGCAAGACCGACGGTGGCGCGATCGCCTTCGACTGGCCAAAGGAGCGACCCCGAGAGACGAAGGGGGCTTCGGTGATGCGAAGCTCCGGTCGGCGCAGTTGTGCTTTCGCTAGCATCTCGGCGAAGTAGGCATGTCCCCCGGAGACTACCTCGAGACCGCGAAAGGCCTCGACCCTGTACATCTTGAGGCCGTTGAGGTAGGCCCAGGGGAAGCCGTAAAGGGTGGACGTCACGCGCCCGAACGCGAACGAGGCGAGGCGGCGGCCGAGGGTGCGAATGACCGGATTCTGCAAGTAGCCGAGAATTACATCACTTCCATGGCGCAGAGCCATGAAGTTGTCGATTGAAGTCGAGAAAACGAGCTCTCCGTCGCCCGGAAGCACCGTGACCCAGCTTCCGTCAGGGATGCTCTCGTAGGCCTCACGCACGCTTACCCCGAGACCTCTATTTCGCTCGTTGGCTATCATCTCGCATCGAGGCTCACGTTCGCAAACCGCCCTCATGCAATTGGCGGTACCGTCGGTCGAGCCGTCATCGATCAGCAGCAGGCGCACGGTCATCGGAAGGTTCGGCACATGAGCCAAAACCTCCCCGACCACGGATTCGATCGAAGCCTCCTCGTCGAGGCACGGGATGATGACGAAAAGAGTCTCGGGCTCGGAATTCACGGCTGGTAATTCCAGGTTCGTGGCGGACACCGAAGGTGCGGAGAGAAGCTTGGGATGCTGCGGTCGGCCCAAGTTATCGAGTCAGGTAGAGGTTACCGCGTTCCCAGGCGGTTGTAATCTCATCGTTTACCCGCTGGTGGGCGATCGGCTCGATGTTGGTCTCGTCAGCCACCGCATCTAGAGTTCCCGCGCGGTACCGGATGCCCAGTGCCTGGATGACAGGTTAGAATTGGCAGCGGTAGGCGCAGCGTGGGAGGTACAGTCGGAGAATCCTTGATCGAGAGCACTTCGTCGGGGCGTAGGTGGGCAAACTGGTGTGCCGACCTTGGAGTCGACGATCTGTATTGGTCGTGGCCACACATCACGCTTTGGGCGCGGGAATCGCAGGCGGAAGCCGTCGGGATACGCTGGAGCGATGGAAGCAACACCGTGCTTCTTTGTGTACTGCGGTGTGACCTTTCGAGGATTCCCGGCGGAAGCGGGCACTGCGACGTACGGACCGCATACAACTTCGGCGGACCACTGTGGACTGGAGGTAGCGAGCCCGATGTCGCCGCGTTCGAGCGCGACTGGGATGGGATGCTCCACGAATGGGGCGCGGTGACCGAGTTCATGCGCCTCCACCCGTTCCGCCACACAGTTGTGCCGTCCTACTCCGTGTCTCATTTCAACGATCACGTGGTGGACCTGACCCAAGGCTACAAAGCGGCCAGGGCTCGTTATTACGGCTCTTGGCGCCGCGACCTGCAAAGAGCGGAGCGCCTGCAGCTCGAGGTCGTGGTCTCGACAAATCCTGACAAGCACGAGGTCGGAGCCTTCGAGCTCCTGTACGCGCTGACGATGGAGCGGCTCGGCGCGCCACTCTGGTACCGTTTCAGCGCGCGGACCGTCGCGGGTCTGTTCGCCCTGGACGATGTGAGCATGGTCACGGCCTACGCCCCCTCGGGCGAGCCTGCGGCGCTAGGGTGCCTGCTGCGCTCGGGGCCGCAGCTTTTCTACCATCTGAGCGCTGCCGACCCCGCGCATCGTGAGTTGCACCCGACCCATCTGATGCTCGATGCGATGGTGCGCGCTGGATGCGCTCGAGGATGTGAGTACCTGCACTTGGGCGGCGGAGCGCTGTCGCTGCAGAAATTCAAGTCCCGCCTCGCCAGCGGCAGCGTGCCCTACTACATTGTCAAGCGCGTGCTGGATGAAGACATCTATGCCTCGATCTGTGCCATGAATGACCTGCCGATCGACGGCGAGGTCTTCCCTGCCTGGCTCGGCGCATGGAGCAACGCGTCGCAGGGCGCCCATGACTGAGCACGGCGTCGCCGCGAAGGCGAGCTACGAGACGCTTCTCGAGAGCCTCAACGACGAGGTTGACGGATGGTCTCGTACCGACGCGCAGGTGCCCGCGCGGCCCCTCCTGTTCGTAGTGGGTATCCCCCGCAGCGGCACCACACTGCTGTATCAGCTGCTGGCAGCCAGCGGTGGATTTGCCTATCCGAGCAACCTCATTGCACGATTCTACAAATCACCCGCTTACGGGGCGCGAATCCAACGACTGCTCGCGCCCCTGCTCGAGCGTGGAGCACCGGAATGGAGCTCTCGAGCCGGGAACACAGAGCATTGGTGGGGGCCACACGAGTTCGGCTACTTCTGGCGGCATCATCTGCCGTTCGCCGAGCACCACGAGCCTGCCGGCCCGTCCATGGACAATCTCGCTCGGGCAGTAGCCGCATTAGAGGCTGAATGCACGAGCCCGCTGCTGTTCAAGAACGGCATCTTGTGTCTAGTGCTGCAGCACCTCGCGGCGGCGATGCCGACCGCCCGCTTCGTGCACATCCACCGCTCGCCTCTCGACGTCGCACTCTCGCTGTACCGAATGCGTGTGCGCTGTTACGGCGACGCGCGCAAGTGGTGGTCACTCCGACCTCGCGACGTGGACCTGTCCGCGCCGCCGGAAGTGCAGATCGCTGACCAGATCGCACAAGCGAAGTCGGCCATCAGCCAGGCCGCGACCGAGGTGGGACCGCTGCGATGGATGGAAGTCTCCTACGACGATCTTTGCGCCGATCCACACTCCGTCGTGAGGGCAGTCAGTCGTCTGATAGGCACCGAACTGGCAACGGCGGAGCTCCCTGGGCACTTCTCAGCATCGCGCACGGCGGATGCTCCGCTCGAAGATAAGCTGCGCACCGAGCTGGAGTATCGAGGGCTCGCTTGAGCGAGGACCGGTGGGAGGTCGGCTCGGCCCTGCACTGGATGGCGGTGGCAGCGCCGCCCCAGCCATCGGTACTGCCCTGGGCTAACGGCCGCTGGCTCGGGACGGGTCGCCAGGCGCTGCGCCTTGTCGTTGAATTAGGATACCGCAAGCGGGGCTGGAGGCGGCTCTGGATCCCGAGCTATTTTTGCCAAGACGTGGCCCGTGCACTAGTGGCGACGGGAATTCGGCTCGAGGCTTATCCAGACCAGCCAGGCCGGCCAATCGAGCCACCCGAAACACACCCTGGCGACGCGCTGCTGGTCCATAGTGGTCTCGGTTTGAGGGCCGGACGGCCCGCTGTCCCTGTTGACGTGATCGAGGATCACACCCACTCATTGCTGTCGCCTTGGGCTCGTGGGAGCGACGCCACCTTCTGCATCGCGTCGCTGCGGAAGCTACTTCCAGTGGCCGATGGCGGGGTCGCCTGGTCTCCAGCTGGACTCGCGCTCCCGAGCATCCCTAAGCAAACGGACGCCCAGCGCCGCGCTACGGAGACCCGGCTTCAAGGCATGTTGCTGAAGGCGCATTACCTGGCGGGCTTGGCGGTCGACAAATCGACGAGCCTGCACCTGCTCGATGCCGGAGAGGCGGCCTTCGCCGACGGCGATCTGTGTCTAGCCTCAGCCCTGACCCGTGCGCTCGTGCCCGCATTGCCCTTCGTTGGCTTTGAGCAAGCGCATCGCGACAACTACGCTCGCCTGTCAGCCGCTCTCATCGACGGCGGGTCTCGCTGCGTGGTGCTGGCGCCGGAGGAGTCCGCCGCACCGTTCTGCGCTTTCGTGGTGTTCGGCGATGCCGCAACTCGCGATCGCGTCCGCCGACAGTTGGCAGCGAAGAATGTCTATGCGAGCGCGCTCTGGCCTCTCGACCCCTCGGTTGTGAATGGCATTCCAGACGAGGACAGAGATCTATCAGCGCGCAGCTTCTGTCTTCCCGTCGACGCCCGCTATGATGGGTCGGACATGGACCGCATCGTAGAGGCCTTTCGCTGCGCAGAGTGATGCGCAACTAGCATCGGGCTGCTAGTACACTCGCGCCATGAATCCGGACGAGCATCACAGTCGGCTTTACTACAAGAAACTGCTTCCCGCCTCGGCGTGGCGACGCATTCTCGCTAGTCAGCAGCAAGAGATCTACGACCGTTTCATCGAGCACTTCCCCGCAGCCGCTGAGACGACCGTCCTCAATGTCGGTGTCAACGCGGATTTGCGTGAGCATCATCAGTACTTCCTGGAGTCGCGGTACCCCTACCTGGAGAAGGTCGTTGCCTGCGGGCTCGAATCGGACGACTACTACGGGAGTCTCTTTCCCGCGGCGACTTACAAGCAGGTTTTTTCGCGGCCAACCACTACCGTTCGAGGACGGCAGCTTCGACCTGGCATTCTGCAGCGCCGTCGTCGAGCACGTCGGCTCACGCAGCGATCAGTGTCGCTTTGTGAGGACGTCCTGAGGGTTGCCAAGCGAGCGTTCTTCACCACACCGAATCGGTGGTATCCGATCGACCTGCACACATTACTCCCCCTGCTGCACTACTTGCCGGGGCGTCTCTACCGCCCTCTGTACCGACTATTGGGCTTCGAGTTCTTTTCGCGCGAGCAGAACTTGAACCTCCTCGACCGCTCCTCACTGGCGTCCCTCGTGCCTCGCGAGAGGCCCTTCGAGATCCGAACGCACAAGTTCCTGGGGCTGCCCTCGAATCTTCTGCTCTCGGTCAATCGTTGACACAAGGGTGGGTCGGCCATTCGCCCCCGCCTGCTACTCCGTCAGGCCTCAGGCACTTGCCTCTTCCTCCTCATGGATGACGACCGTACCGGCATCCCCGTCGATAGTGATCGTCTGACCATGCTTGATCCGCTTGGTGCCGTTGCCGACCCCGAGCACTGCGGGTATGCCGTACTCCCTGGCCACGATGGAACCGTGAGCGAGAATGCTGCCCATATCGGTCACCAGGCCAGAGGCGTGGGCAAAGAGCTGGGTCCAGGCAGGCGTGGTCAGCGGCGAGACCAGGATCGACCCGGGAGCCATCTTGTCGAACTCGGCGGCACCTAGCACGACGCTCGCCTGAGCGGTCACCCGCCCCGAGCTCACCGGAAAGCCTCTCATCAAGTCGCTGGACTCGTCGTTCAGAATCTGAGTCTCCTTGAAGGCGACGTTAGGATCCTGGCGCGCTTCCTCCGGAAGAGTGCCGGGCGGATGATGGCGCTTGCGTGCCTCCCTGAGCTCGCGGCGCTCCGCCGCCAACTCACCCAGCTCGGGTAGAGCTTCACCGGCCTTACGCCCCTCGATGGCTCGTGTGAGCTCTTCAGTGACCATGAAGTAGGTGTCCTCCGGAATTCTGAAGGTGCCGGCTTCCACCATGCGCCGGCCTAGCTCTTCGGCCATGGGGCGCAGCACCGACCAGGTGTAGCCGAAGTGAAATGCCACTTCTTCCCGGATGTAGTTGTACTTGCGAGCCAGCCACAGACGATAGCGAAACTGCCAGTACTCGAGGCCCTCGAGCAGCCCTCGGACCGCCTCGAATTTCTCTTGGCGAATCGACGACGCTCTGATGTCCTGGTGCTTCGGATCGTAGTCCCTGTCCCGAACCATGGCCTTCAGACTGGCGAACAGCGCCGACGGATCTTCGACCTGGGTGGGTTCCACGAAGTCCATGCTGTAACCCTGGTGGCCGTAGGCGTCAAGATAGGCTCTGATGCCCGCAAGCACCTCGGTGGCATCCCTCGCGCTGCCGCAGTGCCTCCATCAGAAACCTGCCAGGCGTGACCGTGACGACATAGGCTAGCTCGTCGTTCGCGCGCACCAGTTTGGCGATCTCGAACAGGTCGGCGTTGGCCTGCATGCTCTTCGATTCGATGCCGGACAGGAACTGACCGCTGATGAAATTGTGATCCGGCAAGGTCTCTCGGAGAAAGCACTGCAAGTGATCGTCGGTGGACTTGGCGACTCCGAAAGTGTGGCCCGAGTTGCTCGACCAGTAGTAGCCCTCCTCGATCCCCATCTCGCGAATGCCCTCGAGCAGCTCTTCGTCGCCAGCCGTCGAAAGATCGAGCTTGCTCCATTTCTCAGCGGTAGCCACCAGTCGAGGCCTGGTGACCTCGTGCCACTCACCGAGCTGTCGGTCGTTGAACGCCGTCTTGTGGGCGAATACGTAGGTCGGGTTGTCGCTCTCGGGCATGGTCACAGCATGGGCCAAATTCCCGGCGTCCTGAGTCTCGGCCCAGGTCCTGAAGGCTCTCTGGTCTTCCTCAGAAAGCTGCGAGACGAAGAGGTCCAGGTCTTCTCGCTCCTGAATGGCGAGAGTTTTCTGGTGCTCCTGCCGCTTTTGCTCGGCTTCCATCGCCTGCTGCTCGGCGGCCTCGATCTCCGCCTCGCTGACGGGTTCGGGTTTCTTGTCTTTCTGGCCTCTCCTGCCGAGGATCTGAGGGAAATCAAAGCGCATGTAGGCGTAGCCGTTCACAGTGACGAACAGCGGCCCGCCGCCCACCAGAATGCTCTTCCCTTTTCGAGTGGATTCGAGGCCTTCGGTGAGATACAGCTCCTCGAAAAGCGGGCAAACCGGGTCAGGCATGTTCTCGACGATCTGGCGACGACTCACATACTGAGCCGGTGGAGTGGGAGTCCAGTCGACTTCGATGGGCTGGACAGGCAGGTTGGTAATCGGCCGGGACTGCAGCAACCAGAGCTTGCCCTCCGACACCGCCCACTCGATGTCCTGCGGAAGGTCGTCGTAAAGCCTCTCGACCTCGAGCGCGGTCGAGACCAGCTCTTCGAGCCGCTCGTCAGACAAGGACGAGCGCTGCCGATCGCCCTCCGAGACATCTTCCAGGCGCGTGCCCTGCTCCCCGTCAGAGACGATCTGCTGCTCCTTGGGGCCGATCATCGTCTCTTTCGCCGCGCGGGACGCCCGATCCACGATGTAAGTGTCTGGCGTCACCTGCCCGCTCACCACCGCCTCGCCCAGCCCGAAGCTCGCATTGACGATCATCTCCGAGCGCTCCCCGGTCGCCGGGTTGGCGGTAAACAGAATCCCAGAGACTTCGGAGCGCACCATGATCTGCACCGTGACCGCCATGGCGACAGATTCTTGGTCGATCCCGTTCTGGTGCCGATAGCTGATCGCCTGCGGTGTCCACAGTGAAGCCCAGCAACGCCGAACCGCCTCGACGACAGCTTCGCCGCCTCGAACGTTCAGGAAGGTCTCCTGCTGGCCGGCGAAGGAGAGCCCTGGCAGGTCCTCCGCCGTGGCCGAGGAACGCACCGCAACCGGTGGCGCGTCGCCGCCGAGGGCGCCGTAGGCCTCGCGAATCTCGGCAACGACCGCCGCCGCGAGGGGGGGGCCATCGAAGAGAGCCTGAATGCTCCGCGATGCCGACTCGAAAGACAAGGCGCGATCCGTCACCTCGGCTCTGGCGAGATCGACGATCTTCGCCTGCAGATCGTTCTCACTGACGAAACCGCGATAAGCGGCCGTGGTCACATGGAATCCGCCGGGGACCGAAAAACCCGCGTTGACCATGCGGGCGAGAGACCTCCCCTTACCTCCCACGACCTCGAGCGAGTCTTCTGTCGTCCACAGGGGTAGTACGCTTGCTGCAGTCATTGCCTAGCTCCTCCATCGAAAACTGAGTCGAGGCGCACTTTACCAAACTTGTAACACTGTGCGTTTTTTTGGAAACGCACCCTGACATTGACCCATCGGGCGGCACTGTCACGCCTCCAGACTCCTTGACTGACCGCGATCGCGGAAGTAGCCTTCTCGAGTCGCCAAGCCTCGATAGAAGCAACGATCCGGAGGAGGCAGTCGCCCTATGAGAGCCGCACTGATTCCGACCCTCGCTGTCTCACTTGCGTGCATGGCTGGCCTCCCTGCTCCGGCGCAGGAGAGCGCTCCTGATTCGGTCCTGACCGTGGAGATCGAGATCAAGCCGGGTAGCGGCAACAGTATCAACCCCAAGAAGAAGGCTCAGATCCCGGTTGCGATCATGGCAACAAGCCTCTTTGACGGAGACGATGCCGACTTCGTCCCCTGGACCATTGACGCTGCGAGTCTCAGGTTCGGCCCAGCCGAGGCGAAGATTATCCATGATGCCGGGCATGAAAATGACGTGGACGGCGATGGCGATTTCGACATGATCATCCACTTTTCCACGCCGAACACCGGCATCTCCTGCGGTGATACCGAAGCGAAGCTGACGGGCGCGACCATCGCAGGCGAATCCTTCGAGGGAGTGGACAAGGTCAAGACGACGGGGTGTAAGTAGGAGACGTTCAGCGCCGTCGCAAGTCCATGGAAGTACTGCTCATAGGGTCCGGTGGGCGTGAAAACGCCATCGCCTGGAAGATCGCTCAGAGCCCCCGCTTGACCCAGCTCTATTGCGCGCCGGGAAGCGCCGGGATGGCTCGATACGGCGAGTGCAAGGAGATCGACGCGATGGACATCGACGGCCAGATCGCCTATGCCAGGGAAAAGTCGGTAGATCTGGTCGTCGTCGGCCCGGAGAATCCGCTGGAGGCTGGCATCGTCGATCGCCTCGAAGCAGAGGGCTTCAGGGTCTTCGGCCCGAGCGCGGCCGCCGCGAGAATCGAGACTGACAAGGATTTCGCGCTCGACCTGATGCATAGATACGGCATCCCGACCGGCGCCTTCGCCACCTTCAGCGACCCACTACCGGCTAAGGAATACGTCAGGAAACAAGGCGCGCCGATCGTCCTCAAGGCGGCGGGACTGGCGGCGGGTAAGGGGGTCATCGTCGCCGAGACCCTCGATCAAGCCCTCGAAGCCGTCGACGAGATCTTGGTCGACGCGGCCTTCGGGGCGGCCGGCGCCAAGCTGGTCGTCATGGAGTATCTGGACGGGGAAGAGGCTTCGATCTTCGGCTTCACCGACGGCAAGGATCTGGTCTACACGGTCTCCTCGCAGGATCATAAGCGCATCGGAGAGGGTGAGACGGGTCTCAATACCGGCGGAATGGGAGCCTACGCGCCGGCCTCCGTCGTCACCGCCGAGCTGGAGCACGAGATCTACGATCGGGTCATGAAACCGACGATCGATGCTCTGGCCGCGGAAGGGACGCCCTTCAAGGGCATCTTGTATGGCGGGCTGATCTTCACCGCCAAGGGGCCGCAAGTCATCGAATTCAACTGCCGTCTGGGCGACCCCGAAGCCCAGGTCGTGCTGCCGTTGATGAAGACCGACATCCTGGATATCTTCGAGGCAGCCGTCAACGGAAGGATCTCCGAGATTGACATGGAGTTGGACGAGCGCGCCGCCTGCTGTGTCGTCATCGCGTCGAAGGGCTACCCCACCCAATACGAGAAGGGGTTCCCAATCACCGGGATCGACGACGCGGAGGCGCTCGGCGACGTCATCGTCTTCCACGCCGGCACCGAGAGTCGCAATGGCCGGCTCTTGACCAAAGGCGGCCGCGTTCTTGCCGTCACCGGGGTCGACAAGGACATCCCGGCCGCCATCGACCGTGCCTACCGTGCCGCCGACAGCATCGGCTTCGAGAACCCCTACATGCGCCGAGACATCGGCTACAAGGCGCTCGAGCGACTGAAGAGCTGAACACCGGCCCGGCTTGAAGCATCGCCAAGAACTTGGTACGGTGTTCCAAGTCTCTGCCCCCCCCTTTTCATCACCGGCCTGGAGGAGATTCGTGAGCGAAATCAACATGGCAGATCTAAAACCCGTCGGCGAGTTCGGTTCCAAGGAGTGGTGCAAAGAGTGTGCAAGATACGGAGTCCAGATCCTCGAGGAAGCCGATCTTCCGCAGGATCTCGAATGGGGATTCAGCGAGATCTACACCCACCCACCGGAAAGATTGCTGGCGGACGGGCGGGAGATGTCGGCGTACTACATCATGGTCAAAGACGGGAAAGTCACAGGCGGTGACGGCGCTCCGGAGGAGTGCCGTGCGCTCCCCGGCTTCCACATCAAGATCCAGTGGGCCTCGATCTGCAACCAGTCGAGCTCGAAGTACGGCCGCGAGGGTCAGATGCAGCGCTCGGCGGACGAGAAGGTGATGTTCCAGGAGATCACGGAGCATGTGGGCCGTCCCAACCCACTGGGTCTGGGCGGCGGACCCAAGGCGGTCTGGCCCAAGGAGGTCGGCATGGCGCTCGGCAAGGGCTCCGAGGAGGGCGGCGGCCTGCACAACATCGCCGCCAGTCTGCAGATGCCCTCTCCCGAGTTCGCGGATCTACCGAAGACCGAGATGGGCGTACCCGCCTTCTCGAAAATGACCGACGAGCAGAAGTCGCAGTTCTTGAAGCTACTCGCGGTCGAGATCTAACCGGTCATCGCCGAAGTCAAGACGCGGCCGGTTGGCTCGCTCGGATCTCCGTCTGAATTTCCGCAAGCCTTTCTTCTGTAAGCGGGTAATTCCACAGCAAAGGCATGGCTACGAATTTGAACATTGCGGGGACTACCGAGTAGAGACATGCGATACCAAAAAGGGCAGCAGCCGTATTCGTCGTATTGAGGGGGTCGGCGAGTGAATTGAAGCCGATGAGGACCGCCACGTTGGCGCCGATGAATAACCCGAGCGCGTACGCCAGCTTGCGGGTCATTGTCCAGATGGAGAAGTACGCGCCGCCCCGCTTCTGGCCGGTCTTGACGGTGTCGAGATCGATGACATCAGCCGCCATTGCGTAGGGCAGCGCGGACAGTGCCCCGATCGAGGACCCCTTCAGGCACATAACCGCGATAAAGAAGAGGAACTTCCCCGTCGGAATGCCCTCGAAATATCCCATCGCGCCGGCATAGGCGTCGGCCGGCAGAAAGGCCAGCAATCGCGAGACTTCGAAGGCCGTGAAGTTGTCGGCATCCATCCAGGCGATGAGTGGAACGAAGGACGACCACAGCGCGTACCATCCTATGGCCACCATCAATGCCCGGTGTTTGCCGACTCGCCTGGAAAGAGCAAACCAGATCGGTATTGCGATGATCTGGGAGATGAAGAAGGGCGCCAGATAGAAGCCATACAGATCACCGGCCAGGAGAACATGCTTGACGAAGAAGAAACTCACAGTGTTCGTCATCGCCGAGCCGATGGTAGCGAAGAGAAAGATGATGACGAGTTTTCGATAGGGCTCATTCGCCCAGGCAAGGCGCATAGTTTCCTTGAGCGGAATTCGTGCCTTGCTTACTTCCTCGACTTCATATTCAGGGACTGAGATCACGCCATTCAGAACGTAGATCGGCGTCGAGATGACGATGAAGATGGTCAACAGGTAGACCGCGTCCGAAGGTTTGTCATAGCCCCAGAAGAAGATGACCGCCGGGGTCAGTGCACCAATCAGTTGCCCTCCGACGAGGAAGGCCTCCCGCCAGCTCATGATCAGAGTGCGCTCGTTGTAGCGGGTCGATAGTTCAGCGCCCCATGCGCTGTAGGGGACGTCCTTTATGGTGGCTCCGATGTAAAACACGATCAGGGACATCAACAGCCACGGATAGCCGTTGTTGAACCTCATGCCCAAGAATTCCACCTCGCTGAACTCGAAAGGTGGTATCCACAGCAACCAAGCGCCGAGAATGTAGAGTGGGGTGCCGGCGACGAGGAACGGTTTTCGCCGACCCCACTTGGTCCTTATGCGGTCGGACCAGAACCCGATCAAGGGGTCGGTGATGCCATCGAAAATTCGCGAGGCCATTACCAGAAAGCCAACGAAACCCAGAGCCAGGCCGAAGCCTTCGGCGTCGGCGTAGACCGCCGGTAGATAGACGGCGATGATCAGCCCGTTCATGGCGAGAGGCATCGCCATCGCCCCGTAGGACGCTAGCTGCCATCTCGACAAGCTGGATTTCTGGGACAAGGCTGCGGTGCGCCGGCGAGAGCCGGCGCTACTTGCTCACTTCCTGATAGAGCCACGGACAGTCGATCAAGGGCGGCGCCTGGACGCCGCGCGCGGCCACATCGAGACGCATGTCGCGCATCTGTTCGCGCTCATCCTCCGGTGATTTCAAGCGCTCGTGACCCCACAGGCTTGGGCCGTCCAAGATCTCGACCGGCTTCCAGGTCTCAGGGTCGATCATCCGTCCGCCCCAGCCGTTCTCGACGAAGAATCCCGAAGGTGTCTTGGCGTAGAAGGAGGTCATGTAGTCATTGGTGTGGCGGCCCAGTGTAAAGGCTACGCGGTCCTCTTCCACCTGTGCGAGGTCGTAGCCCTGGCCGACGTCGTCCAGGGACTGATACTCGACCATGAAGTGATGAAAGCCGGACCGACCGGAACCGATCACTGCGAAACTGTGGTGGCGCCCGTTGACATGGAAAAAATGGAGCGGGTAGGGCGCGGTGATGAAGTCAGTGAGCTCGAAATCCAAGAGGTCCCGATAAAAAGCCAACAGCGGTTCGGGATCCTCTACATGCAGGACCGCGTGCCCCATACCGAGTGGCCCGGTCTTGAAGCCTGAGATCGGACGACCCGGTTGAAAAGTCTCGCTGGCGCACATCGGGTTCCAGAACAGCTCCAATCGGTTGCCGGCCGGATCCTTGCAGACCAGGAGCTCCTCGACGAAACGCCGATCGGCAAGCTCTTTGGCCCCCCACTCGACCGCAACGCCGGCGCCGTCGAGTCGGGTCGCGTAAGCCTCCAGATCGTTCTTCTCCGCAACTTCCCAGCCCATGAACGCCAAGGTCTCACCGGGCTCGTTCGAGACCACCAAGCGCTGTTTACGATCGTCCATGCGGAACGCAAGCGTTTGCCCGCCACGGTCGACCTCCTGCATGCCGAGCAGCTTGCCGGCAAAACCGCTCCAGTCTTCAAATCTGTCAGAGCGAATGCCGAGATAGCCGAGCGCGGTGATAGACATGTCCGGCATCCTATCGTTACTCATAGGCAGCGCGATCACATGACATCGACGGCGAGCCCCAAGAAGAGCGCTGACCTCCTTTCGGAGATCATCGATCACGGACCGATCAGCGCCCAACAGCTCCGTGTGATCGGGCTGTGCATGTTCTTCAACATGCTCGACGGTTTCGACATAACGGCGATGGCCGTCGTTGCGGGAGCGGTGTCGAGTGAGCTCCATCTCACCGCCGACAGACTGGGGCGGCTCGATTCGGGGTACGATTCGCCAATGAAGCTCACAGTCGATACTCGAGGCCGCCAGCTCGGCGAGCACCGATTCGAAGACGCCGATGGCTACGTGATGCCGCCGGCCCCCAACACCAGCTCGCGTCGCATCCCCCTCGGCGACTTCCCGACCGGCCCCGACGTCGGCACGCGCCTGCCCGAGGTGGTCGCCGTGCAAGCGCTACGTCAACGTCCGCGGCAAGGTCCGCTGGCAAGCCTGCGATGACGTGCAATGCGGTCTCCCGGAATCGACCAGCTTCGATTTCCGGATCGAGGCCGTCTTCGCGCTCCTCGGTGACATGGGGCCATACGTGGGCCGAGTCCCGGCGATGAACGGCGCCGCTCACTTCCAGAAGATGTAGGATCGGCGAAACTCCAAGTCGTAATCCCCTTTCTCCGCTCTTCTGGAGGCCGACCATGCCCAAAGCGCGACACCTTGCAGTCTTCGCCCTTTGCACTGGCGCTCTGCTTACAGCAGTGTTCCAGACAACGCGAGCACAGCCTACTGGGCAAGACGGTGCCATGTCGGCCGAGCTGCGAAGCCAGGTCGAGTTCCTCAAAGAAGACCTTCAACGGAGCCCCACCGACGGCTCGAACCTGGCCGAGCGAACGCCTGTGGTGTGGGATTGGATCAACGCCTACGCCCTCGCCGGCGGAGCGGTGCCCACCAGCGCGACTGGAATCCTTCAGTCCGCCTTCCGCGAGCTGGTCGAGGCTGAGCGCGAAGGGCGTGAGCCTCGAGTGGCTCTCGATCAACGCCCCGACGGACGCGCAATCTACGCCGACGCCCGCATCGATCAGGTGATCGAAGAGCTTCGTCTCAAAGACGAGGAGCCCGGCGCTCTGGGCACTTTCTCTCTCAGCTCCAGCGGACCCTTCACCGCCGACTCGTGGATCACGATCGAACAGACTTACACCGTCGGAGACCTGCCTATGAAGCAGGGGGCGAGAGTGGTTGTCGGGCGCAACGGTCAGTGGGATCGCGGCGGCCTGCAGAATGAGGGTCCGGGTGACGGCTACGTCACCATCAAGTCCTCGAGCCCCAGCGCTCGATTCGCGAAGATCGACCTTGTCCTGGGCACCGGACGTTACCGGGCTGTGCGGCCGACTTTCCGCCTCGAGCAAGGGACTCTCGGCAAGGGGGAGTCCTTCACTCTTGTTTACGGCGACAAGAGCGGCGGCGGACGCGGCTGGCGGCTGTTCACCTATGAGAACGACCTGACGCTCTTGCCCGTCAATATCGATCACTCGGGCGAAGGGAGATTCCCGACCCACCAATGGCCCGCCTTCAAGGTCGTGGGCGCGGGCGTCGCCAGGGCGAAGGGCTTCGCCCCCTCGATCGTCGAGCCGGGAGAGACCTTCGAGCTTGCCGTGCGCAGCGAAGACGTGAACTTCAACCGAGCGACAGGTGAGATTCCCGCCTATGAAGTCACGCTCAACGGCCGCTCCTTCCGAGATCTGCCAGCTGGGGGTCCTGCGCTCAACATGGTCGGCGACCTTCGCCTCGACGAGGAAGGGGTCTATCGCTTCGACATCGAATCAGCCGACGGCAGGATCACCGGAAGCAGCAACCCGGTCTGGGTCCGCCGCGATCCTCCCCACCGCATCTACTGGGGCGAGACCCACTCCCACGCAGGGATGGCGGAAGGTCAGGGCTCGATCGACGGCGCCTACCGCCATGCCCGCGACGATGCCCAGTTGGACTTCTACGGAATGTCCGAGCACGACACCGCGATGGACGACTTCGAATGGAAGAACATCCGCGAGGGCGTCCAGCGTTACAACGATCCGGGCGAGTTCGTCGCCTTCCTGGGCTACGAGTGGACGGTCCAGCGCCGCTACGGCGGCCACCACAACGTCTTCTACCGCGAGCCCTTCCCCACTCGCGTCAGCGCTCAGGCGGCGCCCAATCTGGCTCTGCTCTATCAAGGTCTGCGCGAGCTCTACGACACTAACGATGTCGTCATCATTCCCCACGCCCACCAACCGGGCGACTGGCGCAACAGCGACACCGACATGGAGACCCTGGTCGAGATCATGTCGATGCACGGCACCTTCGAATGGTTCGGAAACTATTACCTGCGTCGAGGGCACCAAGTCGGGTTTATCGCGGCCTCAGACGACCACCGAACCCACCCCGGCTACACCGGCACCCGCCCCCGAGGGATGACACAGTTCGGCGGACTCGCCGCAGTACTGGCGGGGGAGAAGACCAACGACGCGATCTTCGACGCGCTCAAGCAGCGCCGGGCATACGCTGCGACGTCGGCCGACCGGATCATCGTCGACTTCGAGCTCAATGGCGAGCCGATGGGGCAGCGGATCGAGTACAGCGAGAATCGTCGCCTCCGCGCCAGGGTGATGGGAACGGCGCCGATCCTCGAGGTCGCCGTGGTCAAGAACGGCGACGTGGTCTATCGCAAACGACCGCTGCGCACCGACCTGAGCCAGACCGTGACGGCGCAAATCGAGCTCCACTCCTCCACCGAGCCCTTCATTCGCGAGAGCCCACGTGGTTACCGGCGCTGGAGTGGCTCGATCGAGGTTCACGGGGCAAAGCTGGTGGGCCATCAGGTCCCCCATGCCGAGAATCCCCATCTCGAGAGCTGGAAGCGGGAAGGCGATCGGATCGTCTTCGCGACGATCACACGCGGTCGAGCGGACTCGGTTCTGCTCGAGATCGAAGGCGCGAGCCCCTCGACAGAGGTCGTGATCGATCTGGACGAGGGGAGCGAGGCCGGCAAGGCCCCGATCCACATTCGCCCCTACGCAACCCACCCGGCGCGAAGGCTCCGACTGGCCTTCTCCGATCTGCGCGACGGGGTTCTGGAGACCGACCTACCGGCCGACCCGGATTCCGATCGAGTCACGCTCCAGCTGATCAGTCATGACCAGCCCTTGGACACCGATCTTGATTTCGACGACCAGGACGCGCCCGGCCACGGCGACTACTACTACGTCCGCGTGAAACAGATCAACGGGGCGATGGCCTGGTCGTCGCCCATTTGGGTAGGGGGCGAGGAGCCCCGTTAGAGGCCGCGCGAATTCAGGGACGCCGGAAGGGCTCCGGGTGGAGAAAGCGATCGACGGCGTTGCGCGTAATGCGCGCGACATCGTTCTTGCCTCCGTCGGTCGCCAGAGCGGCGCCCCAGTTGATCGAGCCGGTCGAGAAGACGGCGCCGCCATTGGGGCACTCGAAGAAGACGACGTCGTTGCGCACCTGGGGGTCGGCGGCAGTCGCGATCTCGGTCTCGTGGAACTCCTCCTTGGTCTTGAGCATCTCGGCGGGTTGGTCCGTGGCCGTAGCAACGACGAGGGCGTGAGGCGGAGATCCGAGACGGATGTCGAAGCGGTCGATCTCTTCGCCCGACGGACTGTCGAGACGACGGTGATCGCCGAATCGTCGCTCGTTGACCCCGTCGAACAGGAACGCTGCTCTGGGATCGTCGCTGGCTTCGGTGCGCTCGAAGCCGACCGTGTGGCCGAAGCCCTGGGCGGCGAAACCGACCCCACAGAGCAGGTTCGGCGGACGCCCGATGCGACGCCACAGTCCGCCGTACTCGCCACCCCACTGGTGGTAGGACTCGCCGGGCTCCGCCAACCAGGCTCTCGTACCGTCTTCGGCCCGCCGCACCTCCATCACACCCTCATGGTCGCGATCGAAGGCGACGCGCCAGTAAAAGCCGTTACCGCCCATGTAGAGAAGGCGGCCGCCCTCCTCCAGCCGACTCTCGAGAGCGTCGAGCATTCGCGTCGACCAGTACTCGGGGTGGGTACCGGTCATGACGGCGCGATAGCGACTCAGGAGCTCGCTTCCCTCCTCATCGAGATCCTCGTCGGTGGCGATGTCGTAGGCGATGCCCTCGCGCTCGAGCCACGCGGTGAGTCGGGTATCGGCCGCGAACCCCCAAGGAACGTTCTTCGATTTGAGATTCATGACGGGCCGTCGTCGCGACGAGAAGACGACACCGGAGCCGTCACGGTGGTAGTCGTAGTGCGAGAGGCCGAATTCGGGATGAGAGAGCAGCGTTGCATCGTTGGGTAGCGGCTCTGCGGGAGGCTCGCCAGTCAGATGGCTGGGCCTGAGGTGAATGGTGTGGTTGGCGTAGGCGAGATAGGTGGCGGTGGGAACCAGAAACAGGAGGTTCGCGGTTATCTCTCCGCGCGGTGGACGAACGAAGAACTGGATGTGGTCTTCGTGCCGGCCCCGGCGCAGGCGCACAGCGTAGATACCGCTTTCGAGGTGGTCCGGAATCGTGAGCTCGAAATCGGAATCCCACTCGGCGTCGGCGAGATCGTCGTCGTGGAAATGGACCGCCCCGTACTGTTCCGGAGCCTGCTTCCAGTCGTGAATCTCGCCAGTCCACCGCCGCCCGGGCACGGCCCGGGTCGGCAGGTTGTGGAGGACTCCATGGCGCCCGTGTGGGGAGAGGTCTTCGAAGCCGTCGGTCGCGATGCCGCGCGAGAAGTCCCACCATCCGACGACCCGCGAATCGTCGGGGCTGAGGGCGTCGAGCCCGTCCGAGTCGAGGACTCCCCGGATGAGTCGGGGCGCCTCCAGCCGGCCGTTGAAGGTGCGGTCGGCAAAGCGCAGGCCAGGCGACGGAAGAACGCCATTCGCTGGGTCGAGAGGAACGATGGGCAGAAGAGGTACCACGACCTCGATCCGCCGCAGCGACAGTCGGTCACCCGGAGAGCGGGCCTGAGGCTCCTGGATCAGCGTGACCGTGCTCGCTTCGAGATCTCGCGACACCGCAACGCGGGTCCAACGCCGCTCCGGCAATGCGACGCCGGTGTCGACCGGTGAGCCGTCGAGGTCGATCGAGAGCGAGCCCTCCTCGGAAAGCCCGATCGTGAGCTCGTCGGTACTAACCAGGGTCTGGCGCCTGCCGGCGCCGGGTGTCGTCGGGAAAACCCACGCCTCGAAGGTGAAACTCTCGGGGATCGAGACACCGCCGACCTCCGCCCAGGAGCCGATCTCGATCGACTGCTCACGCCCGTCGTAGCTACCGTTGATCGGCGAGTCGAGCTCGATCTCCTCGAAGCCGCCACCCATCGGATAAACATCGCCGCAGACCGTCCGAACCAACTGGGCATCGTAGGAGCCCGCTTCGTAGCAGCTGACCATGAATCGAACTCGACTGCCGGGACGAGCCGACAGCGGCTCGCAGTAGCCGACCACAGACTTGGCGTTTCGTAGGTCGAGGTCGGAGGACATTTGTCTTGGACCTACCTCCAGACCGAGAGGACCCGATCTACAGGTCGAAGGGTGCCTGGAAGAACCACTTGTCTCGGTTCTCGCCTGCCTCCAGCCCCGCCGTCATCGCTTTGAGCTCTCGATCTCCCATGACTCCACTCTACTCCTCTGCAGCCACGTCTGGCCAAAGTACGTTGGCGCGACTGATACGCTCGTTTCCCGTCCCGAGGCAACATGGTGGCGCCCACGACCCTGGAGTATCGACGTGACGAAACGCCTTGGCCCTCTTGCAATACTCACGGTCTTGATCGCGGCAACCCCCGCCGCGATCGCCCAGGAAGGACGCCGCCCAAATATCCTCTGGCTCTCGAGCGAAGACAACGGCCCTCACCTCGGCGCCTACGGAGATCGCTTCGCGGACACGCCGAACCTCGACGCTCTGGCCAGCCGGGGCCTGCGCTATGAGGTTGCCTGGTCGAACGCACCGGTCTGTGCACCGGCCCGCACCACCATCATCACCGGTTTGTACGCCACCTCGATCGGCGCCCACCATATGCGCAGCGAAGTGCGACTTCCAACGAGCTTCAAGCTCTTCCCCGAAATTCTTCGCGATGCCGGCTACTACACTTCGAACAACTCCAAGCTCGACTACAACCTGGCCGAGTGGGGAGCAAACCTCGACGAAGACAAAAGCCGGCGCGTGTGGAACGAAACGTCGACGCAGGCTCACTGGCGAGCGCGCCCAGCGGGGGCGCCCTTCTTTTCCGTTTTCAACTACACCATCACCCACGAGAGTCGGATCCGAAGCCGCCCGCACGAGGCGAAGCACGACCCTGCCGGAGTCACTCTTCCGGCTTACCACCCAGACACACCGGAGGTGCGGCGCGACTGGGCCCAGTACTACGACAAGATGACCGAGATGGATGCCATGGCCGGCGCACAGCTCCGCCAGCTCGAAGAGGACGGTCTGGCCGGCGAGACGATTGTCTTCTACTGGGGCGATCACGGCATCGGTCTTCCGCGAGGCAAGCGCACGCCGCTCGACTCCGGGCTCCACGTACCACTCCTCCTCTACATCCCGCCGGATTTCCGTCACCTCGCGCCGGAGGACTACCAACCAGGCGGCGTAACCGATCGCCTGGTCTCCTTCGTCGACTTCGCGGCCACAGTGCTCTCGCTCGCAGGCATCGAGCCGCCCGAGCACTTTCAGGGGCTGGCCTTTGCCGGTCGCCATGAGGCGGAAGCGAGAGAGACTCTCTTCGGCTTCCGCGGACGCATGGACGAACGCCCGGATCGTGTGCGCAGCGTGCGCGACGACCGTTACATCTACGTCCGCAACTACATGCCTCATCGCCCCTACGGCGCCCACGTCGCCTACATGTTCCAGACCCCGACCACGCAGGTCTGGCACCGGCTCTACGAAGAGGGGAAGCTGCCCCCCGAGCAGGCCTTCTTCTGGGAGCCGACCAAGCCCTATGAAGAGCTCTACGATCTCGCCAGTGATCCCTACGAAGTGGAAAACCTGGCCGGCTCGCCCGAGCACGCAGCGACCCTTTCGCGGCTCAGAAAGGCCCTCGACGAACATCTCCGCGAAACGGTCGATGTCGGCTTCATTCCCGAAGCGGAGATGCTGGCACTCGCCGGAGCCGGGACGCCCTGGGATCTCGCTCGGGACTCGGCTCGCTACGACCTCGATGCCGCGATGGCAGCCGCGGACGTTGCCTGCCGCGGCAAGATGAGCGACATCGAGACCCTGCGCGGACTGCTCGGGCACGACGACGCCGTCCAGCGTTATTGGGGTGCGCTCGGCGCGCTCATTCGCGGCTCGAGTGGGGTCCTCCCCTTATCCGCCGAGCTCGTAGATCGTCTCGCCGACCCCGCCCTGTCGGTGCGCATCGTTGCTGCCGAAGCCCTGGGGCGATACGGCAAGCCCGATCATCTGCAGACGAGCCTCGAGGTTCTGATCGATGCGGCCTCGGTGGACTCCCGGCCGGTCATGGTCGCGGTGGCTGCTCTCAACTCGATCGACGCGCTCGACCAACGAGCACGACCGATCGCCGATCGGCTTCGCCGTCTTCCCACCGACCACGACAAGATCTCAGCGAAACAGGACGACTACGTACCAAGGCTGGTCGAGCACATCCTCTCGGACTCACGAGGCGAACAGGCTTCGCCTGAGTAGGCTGCCGAGTTGCCCTGCACCCCTGTGTGTGTGCGACCCACCCATTCTTCTCTCGGGGCGTGGCCCCCGTTAGCGGGGAAGTCGCCTCAAGATGAGCACTTGCGGAGAGTTGGAACGCTAACTCGAGGCTCCGACCACCTCGGAAGTCGCAGTGGCTACTCCGAGCCGCTGTGACGGTCTCAATCCTTCAGGGTGTAGGCCTTGTGCCAGCTCTGATCCGCGCCCGCACCCACATTGGCGATGTGCACATCCAGCAGGTAGGGCTCACCGGCGGCCTGGGCGTCCCTGCCTCGCTTCAGGGCCGCGTCCAGCTCGCTGGGGTCATGGACGTGTTGTCCATCGATGCCCTGAGCTTTGGCCAGCATCACGAAATCGATCGCCGGGTCACCCAGAAAGGTCTCCGGGTACTTGTTCTGCTCTTTCATGCTTCCGCCCCAGGCGGCGAAGTTCACCCGAACCGTCTGGTATTGCATGTTGTTCCAGACCACGGTCAGGATCGGCAGGCCGTAACGTGCCATGGTCCAGAACCCGGACGACGAGTACATCACCGAACCATCGCCGATGCTCAATACCACCGGCCGTTCCGGCGTCGCCAGCTGGGCTCCGACGGCGCTGCCGACACCGTAGCCCAGGCTACCGCCGTAGGTACGCACATAGCGCCAGTCGTTGTCGCCGAATCCGAACGGCATCAAATGATCGGCCGCACGAAAATTCTCGGACACGATCATCGTATTGGGTGCCAGGCACTCGCTCATACGCTGACCGAGATAGTTGGGGTGAATGGGGTTGGCACCCGCGTGGGACGATGCACTGTCGCGCTGTTCGGCCAGACGGACTTCGGTCTGAGCGGCCAGCTCACTCCGTCGTTTCGCCAGCTGAGGCAGGTTCGCATCGGCTTCGCTCCACTGGGCATTGATGGCACTCAGCGTGTGCTTCACGTTGGACCAGATGGAGATGTCCAGGGCGAAAGTGTTGCCGAGTTGTGAAGGATCGTGGCCTATCCCGATCGTCAGCGCGTTGGGGAAGCGATCATCCGACGGGTTGGCCCGCGTATTCGCGCGATAGCCGACACAGCACACTACGTCGTAGTCCTCCGGTCGGCCATCGACCATTCCGACGAAATTCGGGTGGGCGCGTGGGAACGCCCCGTAGTCGAAGAAGCCGATCGCAACTGGCAGCGCGTAGTTCTCTGCCAGTTCCAGAATCTCCGCCTGTGCACGGGCATTCGCGACATCCGGGCCAATCAGCAACAGAGGCTTCTCGGCGTTGAGCAGCGCGTCATGAATGCGCTCGATCGTCGCGCTGTCAGGGATCTGTGCCGTCTCCAGCGCTTCACCCGGTGAAATCACGCCTTCCACATCTTTCTGACTCAGGGCCTCGCTGGTAAAGCCGAGAAACACCGGGCCGCTGGGCATGGACAATGCCTCTTTGAACGCGCGTCGCGCGGCCATGGGAATCCCCCGGGCATCACGAACCTCCCAGCGCTGCTTGGTCACATCCTGGACGATGCTCATGTGGGAAAAGCCTGCGCTGACGCCGAGTGTATTGTGGTCGCCAAAGGATCCAGCGTCGCGCATCGCCGAGGTAACCACCATGGGGGTGCCGTCGAAATGTGCATTGAAGAGCTGACCGGAACCCTGTCGGGTACCGGCCGCCAGGTGGACGTTGACGAACGCTGGTTTCCGTGAAGTCCTGGCGTAACCGTCGGCCGCTGACAGGACAAGAGACTCGTTCAGAAGCAGGATCGGCTGAACACCGGGTACGGTCAGAAAGGCGTCGAAAAAACCCGCTTCTGCACTCCCCGTGTTGGTGAAGGCATAGTCGACCCCCTGTGCAACCAGTTGGTGCATCAGGAGCTCGCCGCCCGTGCCCGTCACCTTCGTCCCAGTAGTCATGTCTATCTCCCGTTTGCTTGGTTTGTCCTTGGTCAGGAGCTTCCTGCACCACCTAGTGTCGTGTCCCGGAAATGCCTGCATAATAGATCGAGGTCATTTCGTTCGCTGCCAAGGCGCGGCGAGGCAGGCATATTGAGAAATCTGTCGACGAGGCGTAACGAAGGCAGCGAGCGAAAGGGGCCGAGCTATTGGGTAGGCACTTCTGGGACACGACACTAGGCACCGGAGACCTGAGTTTATGAGGTCTCGCCCCCCTGCAGTGCCACTTTGGTGACAGTCGCTGCCGATTACCCCTGCACCGCGTACCTCTGGATGTTGCGGATCGCCCGAGATCTGCGACTCGGCTCAGTTGTTATGATCGACGCCGTCACCAAACAGAGGGCTCGCGGCAGATCCAGGCGGCGGCGGCTCGTTCGGCACGAAAGGAAACCGTTATGCGCTCGCCTCATCTCTTCCGGAATGCTGTCATGATCGCGGTCGCCACCGGCCTCGCGCTCTTGGTGCCCACGGCCAGCGTGGCAGGCGATGACATCCCGAGGACCGCCTCGGGCCGGCCCGATCTCGGCGGTACGTACGACGTCGCTACTCTGACGCCGCTCGAGCGACCCGAGAAGTACGGCGACAATCTCTACATCAGCGTGGAGGATGCAGAGAAGATCGCCGAGGAGGAGAGGATCCGCTACGACGAAAGAGCGCAGAACAGCGATCCGAATCGCGCGGCGCCTCCCGAAGGCGCCAGCGTGGGTGGCTACAACTACTTCTGGCTCGATCGCGGCGTGGACGCCTTCACTGTCGACGGCAAGTTTCGCACTTCGATCCTCCTCGACCCGAAAGACGGCCGCCGGCCGCCGCTGACGCCGGAGGGGCAGGAATACGCCGACAAGCGAGCCGAGAGTCGCGACAAGTACACAGGAGGAGCGTGGTGGATCGACCAGGAGGGCCCGGGGCCCTACGACAACATGGAGCAGCGCGGCCACCCCGAGCGCTGCATCCTCGGCTTCACCGGCACCACGCCGACCTTTCCCAGCGTTTACAACAACTTCAAGCGGATCGTTCAGACCGAGGACCACGTGATGATCCTGGTCGAGATGGTGCATGACGCCCGCACGGTGCGGATGAGCTCGGAGGGGCGCGCCGTAGGGCACCCGCCGCCCACAGTCCGCAAGTGGCTCGGCGACTCCATCGGCTGGTGGGAGGGCGACACTCTGGTCGTTGACACCACCAACTTCCATCCTCTGTCCTGGACCCGATACGGCACGGAGAATCCGCACGTCGTCGAGCGCTTCACCAGACTCGAAGACGGCGACCTTCTCTACCGCTTCACTGTCGAGGACAACACGATCTGGACCGCGCCCTGGACCGGCGAGTACGTCTGGCGTGCGAGTGCGGAGAAGGTCTACGAGTACGCCTGCCACGAAGGGAACTACGCACTCGGCAACATCATGCGCGGGGCCCGGATCCTGGAGCGGGATGCCTTGAAAGAGAGATAGAGACGAGGCCCCCCTCAGCTCGAGGTCAGGGTGCCAAAGCCACCGCCTTCGCCGGCGAGCTTCTCGAGCAGCGGCGCCGGGCGCCAGTGATCACCTAACTCATCGGCGTACCGGTTCATATCGGCAACGATCGTGGCCAGGCCCTGTTGCTCAGCCCAGTGCATCGGCCCCCCGCGGTACTTCGGGAATCCGTAGCCATAGCAGTACACGATGTCGATATCGGAGGACCGCAGCGCAATGCCGTCGTCGAGCAGCTGAACACCAATGTTGACCAAGGGATAGAGACAACGTTTGAGGACCTCATCGTCTGCGACTTCGCGCCTCTCTACCCCGAGCTCGGCTGCGGTCTCGCGGATGATGTCCTCGACCTCCGGATCGGGCGTGGCCGCTCGACGCTCGTCGTAGATGTAGTAGCCACGTCCGGATTTCTGGCCGAATCGGTCTTTTTCGCACAGCTTGAACGACACCATTGAGGTGCGGGGCGCATCGTCCAAGGTGCCGCCACCGAGCTTGTGGGCGCGCCAATAGAGGTCGAGCCCTACCAGGTCGCCCATGCGGAACGGACCCATGTTGAGGCCAAAGTCGTAGATGACCTGGTCGACTTGCCACGGGCTTGCACCACTCAGGATCAACTCCTGCGCCTCCTCCATGTAGCCCTGGATCATCCGATTGCCGATAAATCCCGGTGCGTTTTTCGACAGAACGGCGGCCTTGTCCAAGCTCTTGCCGAGCGTCATCGCTGTCGCAACGGTCGCCTTGTCGGTCTTGTCGCCTCGAACCACTTCGAGCAGGCGCATGACATTCGCCGGACTGAAAAAGTGCATCCCCACGACCTTTTCCGGGCGCCTGGTCACTGCCGCCATCTGATCGATGTCGAGCCCCGAGGTGTTGCTCGCGAGGATGGCGCCGTCCTTCATCGTTGCGTCGAGTTTTTCGAACACTTGCTTCTTGACGTCGATACTTTCGAAAACGGCTTCGACAACGACGTCGGCACTACCCACTTCGGCATAGTCGAGCGTTCCCGAGATCAACCCAATTCGGGCGTCCATATCTTCCTGTGCAAGACGACCACGCTTCACCTGACTCGCGTAGTTCCTCTCGATCGTTCCGAGCCCTCGCTCCAACGCCGATCGATCCACCTCGAGAATCTTGACCGGGATGCCGACATTGGCGAAGCACATCGCGATGCCTCCGCCCATCAGGCCACCGCCGACTGTTGCCGCGGACGCGATGTCTTTGACCGGCGTTTCGCGCGGAATGTCGGGGATCTTTCGAGCCAGGCGTTCGGCGAAGAACACATGAACCATGGCTGCGCGCTGCGGGTTTTGTTGACAGGCGATCAGGCGCTCATGTTCGATGCTCATTCCTTCGTCGAACGAATCCGACATCACGGCCGCGCGGATACACTCCAGTGTCTGCCTGCCATTGAATTGGCCGCGCATGCGCTTCTCGACGAAAGCCTCACCCTGCTCGAAGATCTCCGGGTGCTTTCGATCCTCCAGGGTCCGCTCATCCATGTCGCGGATCCGGCGCGGCGGAGCGCCGTCTCGAACAAGCTGCCTTGCGTAGCCAATAGCGCCCTGGACGAAGTCTTCGTCTTCAATGAGCGCGTCGACGATGCCGAGCTCGAGCGCATCTTCGGTAGCGAATGGGTCTCCGGTCAGGATCGGCATCAGGGCATTCCCCGCGCCGATCAAGCGAGGCAGTCGTTGGGTACCCCCGCCACCGGGCAAGATCCCGAGCTTGATCTCCGGCAGTCCGACCTCCGCACCCGGCTTGATCACGCGGTAATGGCACATCAGCGCGTGCTCCAAACCTCCGCCGAACGCAGTCCCGTTGATTGCGGCGATAACCGGCTTAGGGCTGGACTCCATCCAGGCACCCGCGGTCTTGCTCGGCTTCGGTAGGTCCGCGGGCAGCGACTTGCCGAAGTTTCTGATGTCCGCCCCGGCTATGAACGCACGGCCCTTCCCAGTGATCACAATGGCGGTGATGTCATCGTCGTCGATGGCCCTCTCGAGGTGCATCGACAGCCAATAGGTGACACCGGTACTGAGAGGGTTGACCGGCGGGTTGTCGATGGTCAGGAGTGCGATCTCTCCCTGCTTTTCGTAGTGAACGGTTCCAATCAGATCTGCCATCGTTGAGCCCCTCTTGAAATTCCGGCCGAAGGTTGTCGAAACCCCACATCATTTTCCTCGGCTCTCAGTGGTTCCACCACGCCTGATCAGAAAACGATCGCATGTCGAGCTCATGAGTCCAGACCGATCGATGTTGTTTGGCGATGTGGAAATAGGTGTCGGCTATCTTGGCAGGGAGCATCAGTCCGTCATGCTCCATGCCGCGTGATTCTCTCAGCTGCTGATACTTCTCCGGCCCAAGCATTTTTCCCAAGGTGTCGGGAGCATCGACAGCGCCGTCAATAAGGATATGGGCGACATGGATACCCTTGGGCGCGAATTGCGCGTTGAGGGTCTGGCAGAGCATGCGTCGGCCGGCCATCGCGGCCGCATGAGAGTGTTGACCAGCGTTACCGCGCATCGCCGCCGTAGCGGAGGTAACGAGGAGGGTGCCATGACCGCGCGCTTCCATCAGGGGGCACACCACCGACGCTAAACGGAACAATCCGAAGGTCGCCATGCGCCAGCCCAGCTCGAAAGCTTTGTAGCTGGTGTCTGCCAGCGGCCGGTTTCCGATTTGGGCCCCCAGGTTGTAAACGGCGACCTCAACGGGACCAATGTCCGCCTCGACCGCGGCCACGCGATCTTCGATGCTGTTCTCTTTGACCGCATTGAGCAAATAGCCTGAAGCTGAGCCCCCGTCGCTCTCGATCTCTGCGATCAACATCTTCAAGCCATCTTCGTTGCTTCGCCGACACAAAGCGGCATGATACCCCTCTCGGGCAAAGCGTTTTCCGACATTGCCACCGATACCGGCTCCGGCACCCATAACCAAACAAACTGGTTTCATCCTCGTACTCCTCGACGGTCGATGTCAACTCTACTTGCTTTGAGCCCGCGCCAGTGCCGGACGGCTATAGCAAGCTTGCGACCAGCGCTACACGTTGGCAAATGCCGAGTAATCGAACTCGGCGGCACCCAGCAGAAGCATGACGGCGGCCAAGTTGAGATCGGCAACACTGAAGCTCTCGCCTACCAGCCAATCGCGGCCGGCCAGCGAAGCGTCGAGTACTTTCAGCGGTCGCAGCAGTCCCTTGGCTGCGCGCTCGATCACGCCAGCGTCTCGCTTTTCCTCGGGTGTAAACACTTTCTGGATGACGAGTTGGAGCTGTAGGGGCTCGATCTCACTGATCCCCCACACGCTCCACTGCCAGGTTCGGGCTTCTGCCTGAGCATCCCGAGGATACAGTGGGCCGCCGTAGGTCTTTGTCAGATACAAATTGATCGCCATCGACTCAAAAAGCTTCAGATCGCCGTCTACCAGCGCTGGGACCCTTCCATTGGGATTCACCTCCAGATACTCGGCAGCTTTCGTGTCACCGCGGAAGTTGGTCTGCACATGCTCGTAGTCGATGCCGACTTCTTCCATCGCCCAGATCGAGCGAAGCGCTCGCGACGTTGAGATTCCATATAGCTTAGGCTTCGCCATCACTTGCCCTCGGTTTTGGTGTTCTGCGTTATGCGGTCGATCTTCTGTTTACTCGAGCCCTACGCTAGTAGTTGACACTCCAGGTGTCAATATCTAGACTCGAGCCATGACTGCTTCCATCGCTCGCCCCAACCCCGAACGTCGGGTAGCGATCGTCACCGATGCCACCATGCACTTGGGTCCCGACCTGGCGCGAGTGCTCGCCCAACGCGGCCACGATCTGGTCCTCGGTGAGGCGGCCGATGGCCTCGCGGAGGAGGTCCGGGAGCTCGGCGCCGCGGTGGAGACGGTCGACGGGGTCGCCGACCTCACCCAGCCGCAGGCAGTTCAATCCCTGGTCGAGCGTGCACTCAGTCGCTTCGGCCGTCTCGATGCCGCGTGCATCCGCACCGGAAAGATCATTGGAGGGGACTTCCTCGACGCAACGTTGGATGAGCTCCGAGAGCTTTCGAGCGAAAACCTGGAATCGGTATTTCACGCACTCAAAGCCCTACTACCTCCGATGATCGAAGCGAAAGCCGGGCAGGTCGTGATCGTTACCAGTGCGTCCGGCGCGCGGGCCGTACCCCAAGCGGCCCTCTATAGCGCGACGAGAGCAGGCGCAAACATGATGGTTCGCAACGCCGCCCTGTCGGTGGCGAAATACGGAGTCACGGTCAACGCGCTTGGCACGAACTTTCTCGACTACCCAGGATTCGTTCGCGCAAGCGGGGCGGCAGACCCCGACATCCGACGGAAGATCGAATCACGGATTCCGCTCGGCCGCCTCGGTCATCCAAGCGAGGTGGGCCACTTTTGCGCCGGCCTCCTCGATGGAACAAACCGATTTCAAACCGGCCTTTTCTTTCCCATGAGCGGGGGATGGAACGACTGACTCGGGGAACGGATCGTCCACTCTGAGAGCGGCGAAACGTCAGTGCATCTCACCCCAGCTCATCGATAGGACGCGGCTGATCTGACAGAGGGGACGGCCGCTCTCCTCCATCCAGGCATTGAACGCCTGCTGAACCGCCAACCGGTCTCGCTTCCCCGTCGGTTTCTTGGCCACCAGGCCCTGATCGACAAGACAGCCGACCACATCCGGTCGAAGCATGAAGGTGTCCTTGCCCATCTCACGGAGGAACATCGGGCCGGTCTCGCCTCCGAGCCGTTGGCCTTCTTTGTTCAGAAGATCCCAGAGCGAAACGATGTCTGTCGACGGCCAGTCGGCGAGCCCACGAGGACGGTCAACGGCCTCGCGGCCTGGTTCACAGCCTGGAGAAGACCACATGGACATCCAGCCTGCGAGCCACGGGTCGTGAGCGCTTCGAGTATGCTCTCGTCATGTTACGAATCGCCCTCTTCGGGCAGGCGGGGTTTGGCAAAGACACGCTCCACGGGCTCCTCGACAGCGGCCACAAAGTGGTCGGAGTATTCGCGCCGCCCGAGGGCAAACGGCCGGATGCGCTTGCCGAACGGGCCGCAGAGCTCGGCCTTCCGCTGATTCGCCGCCGTTACTACCGAAGAAAAAATGGCGAAGCGATTCCGGCGGCGGTCGAGGCTCATCGCGAGCTCGGCGCGGATCTGAACGTGCTCGCCTCCGTCCAGGTTTTCCTCCCACCCGAGATCGTCGATGCTCCCCGCCACAAGAGCCTGTGCTTTCATCCGTCGCTGTTACCGGCATACCGCGGCGGAGCGGCGATGCAATGGCAGATCATCGACGCCGTCCACGAGACCGGCGTGTCGATCTTTGTGCCGGACACGGGCGCAGATACCGGACCGGTGGTCGTTCAGAGAGGTGGAGTCGAGATCGGGCCTACTGATACGACGGCGACGCTTTTTTTTCAAAAGCTCTACCCACTCGGCGTGGCGGCCATGCTCGAGGCCGTAGACCTGGTGGACTCCGGAACGGCCGCCCCGAAAGCCCAGGACGAATCGCGCGCATCTCACCAGGGACTCGTCGGTGACACTGTCGGCGCGATCGACCTCACAAAGAACGCGGCGATCATCGACCGGCTGGTGCGTGGGTGTGATCCCCAACCCGGTGCGTGGCTCACTATCGGCGAGCAGCCAAAGGTTCGTCTCTACGACGCGGAGCTCAGCCTCGCGACTTCGGGCGCGGCGACTGGCTCGATCGTGACCATCGACGATGCCGGCCTCCATATCGCCCTCGACGGCGGAACCCTACGCATTGGCCGCGTTCGCGCAGACGGTGGCAAGGAAGGGGCAGCGGAGTTCGCCAGCCGCATGGGCCTCGAGGTAGGCCAGTCCCTGGCACCCTGAGAAGTCACTCCCTCTGGGTGCAGGGCTACTCGGAGGACTGCACGGTCGCGACTCAAGTGGTAGTGATCTTCGAGCCGCCTTCCTTCAAGTCCTTGGCACTCTTCGCGCCCTGGGGAACCTCACAACCTCGCTGAATACCCGGCTTCTCCGCCATGCGCTTCATCCAGGCTTGGAGGTTGTCGAGACCCTCGATATCCACCCTTGCCCAGTAGTAACTCCGCACCCATGAGTAGTTGGCGATGTCGGCAATGCTGTAATCACCGGTGAGGTAATCACGACCGCTGAGCCGGTGATCGAGCACCTCGTACAGGCGTCTGGACTCGTTACAGTAGCGGCTGATCGCTTGCGGGATTTGTTCAGGGAAGTAGCGGACAAAGACAACGGCCTGCCCCTGCATGGGGCCGATTCCGGACATCTGAAACATGAGCCACTGCATGACGTCGTAGCGACCGGCGAGATCGGTGGGCATGAGCTTGCCGCTCTTTTCAGCCAGGTAGAGAAGGACGGCACCGGATTCGAAAACGCTGATCCCGGTGTCGGTATCCACAATCGCCGGAATGCGGCCATTGGGACAGATCTTCAAGTACTCTGGATCCCGCTGCTCGCCTCTCCCGAGGTTGATCAAGTTGACGTTGTAGGGCAACGCCATCTCTTCGAGAGCCATGGAGACCTTCCAGCCATTCGGTGTTCCGGATGTGAAGAGCTCGATCATTCTCTGGCTCCTTGATTCACGGCCGACTCCTCAGCCATCAAAGCCATCGTATCGCCACCAGGTCCGCGGCTTCTCGTTGGACCGGCGATCAAAAGCCGCCTCACTCTCATCCCTAGCGCTCCGGCGGATCTGGTTGCCGCGCAGGGCGCCCTGGTGCGCAGATGCTACGTGGTTCCAAGCCTCGATCTGGGGGTAACGCGATTGGGCGACCAGCCCCCGGGCAACGAGTTCGGCAACGAGCTTTGGAAACGCTGGTCTAGGCTCCTCCTTGTCGCCGTTACCGTTCCTCCGCTACACGCTTCGCCGACGCACGTTCGTTGACGCGACCAAGATAGTCGCTCAATTCAGGCAGTTCTGCCGTCAGATCAATGCCGCACAGCTTCTTCGCGACCATGGTGGCGAGAGGTACGGTGTTGGCGACCACAATGTCGGCGACCGTGAACTGACTCCCACCGATCCAGGGGTCGAAGGTCGCGAGGCGGCCCAGTGATTTCACCCCGCGCGGCACCATTTTGTTGACGGTCTTGTTGATTGCCTCGTCCTCGGGTGCACCGAAGGCGGCAGCCGGAACGCCCGGTCGCGCGGCGAGGTCGATGTAATAGATGGCGTGGTGGGCAATCTGTCGCGCTCGCGCACGAGCGTAGGCGCCGCCAGGCAGGAGGGTTGGTTCCGGATGGGTTTCCTCGAGGTACTCGAAAATCGCCATGGTCTCCGCGAGCGGCCCTTCGGGCGTCTCGAGGCTGGGTACCTTGCCCATCGGACTACGCGCCAGCCATGCTTCGTCCCGGCCCGGCATCTGCTCCACTTCTTCGAATTCGAGGCCCTTCTCGATCAGCATCGTCTTTGCGATGGTGTAGTAGTTGCTCATCTTGATTCCGTGCAGTCTCAACATGGTGAATCTCCTTTGCTTGTTTTCGTGTGAGGCGGGACCCTATCCCTCCGCCAGCAGCTGATTGTCTTTGCGGCTGATTCTCTGTGGAATCTGGAATTTCATCAGCTCCATTCCCCCAAGCCCTTCCAGCATAGGGTCCACCGTACGTCTTTCTGAACTGCTCAATGATTGATAGAAATCCAGCGCGCGCTGCAACATCCACTGTGAATAGGCCTGCACGACGCGAGTTTCTTTGACACCGCCAAGGCTAAAGTGGTGCTCACCAAACATTGGAGGAATGGGCTCGCCGGGATGTTCTCTCACCCACGCCTCAACATGCCTGGCAATATCCATCAACAGTGGGCCGTGTTCTTCAAATTGATGTCTCAAAATCGGATACAGCGTTTCCGGCACAGCGTCGCCTGGTAGGAAGCTTCCTGATTTAGGTTCAGGATTGTTCATCCGAACAACCCATCGGTAGACTTCCGGCGCACGATCCTGCATGAGCTTCTGAGGGTATGGATCCCTGCCAAGATGCGCATAAAGTGGGCCCATAAAACCAAAATCACCCACGCTGGGTCGGCTCCCCAACAGGAAAGGGTATTGCATGAAGTGGCCATTGAGGTGATCCAGAAACATCCCATACCACCTTTCGATCGGTTTGTGGGTCCTCTGTGTTATTCCAAGGCGAGGCAAGACCACATCCTTTCGATGATTCGCCACCTTTTCCCAGATCTGATATCGCACCTCTTCATTTGCATCGGGCTCATGATTGGCACCAAATTCGTTGCCAAGCAATTCGAAATTCTCGTCCTTAAAATACCAGCGGTAATACATGGCTGGAAAAAAGAGAAATTCATCCCCGTACAACTCCAGCAGAAACGCAACTAATTTTTGCTTGGGTGTGTCCGGATAGATGGAAGGCGCCGGAAAGCGGGCTTCTAGAAAATCAATGATCTCGGTGGTGTCCTGCACCGCTACATCATCCGGCGAAACGATCACAGGAACCAGATCAATATTGGTGCGGGGAGACAACACCTCTCGACGCATTTGACGCGTGGTCGTGATCTCCTCGAACGGGATATCCTTGTAACGCAAATAGGCCCTGGTTTTTCCGGAGTACAGGGAGAACTCATACCCATAGTGTTTATAGACTTCGTTAGTCATCTTGGGGGGCCGAGTGTGTCGGTAGCGACTCATTGTATCGACAAGGGTCGCGGCCAGTCTCGATACCCACTTCCGTCGACTCACTGACAACCGGCGGCCGCACTTCACCCCTGTGCTACCGTCCGCAGGCTCGACGAGAGACGACGATGAGCAGTGCCCTCGATGGGGTCCGAGTCCTCGACTTCGGCCAGTACGTAGCTGGCCCGCTCGCAGCCATGCTGCTGTCCGCCCAGGGCTCGTTGCCTCGAGGGTGCTCGTCGAGTCGCTCTAGCCGCGCCCATCGATACATGCTCTTATCACCAGAGAGTTGGTGAAGGAATCGATATCCGGGAAGACAGCGGCTTTCCCATCGAATTGACGAAGCAGGCGAGCCTCCGATAGGTTGCTTGGAAGGGCAGAAAATGAATGGCGGATTCGACTTCGACAACACCTACGCGCGTGAGCTCGATGGCTTCTACGTAGCGTCGAAGGCGGCCGAAGTACCGGATCCGAAACTGCTGAAGCTCAACCGCGGTCTCGCCGTGGAGCTTGGCCTGGATCCCGACGCTCTCGCTTCCGCTCGCGGTGCCGCAATCTTCGCCGGCAACGAGCTCCCTGAAGGCGCCAGCCCCCTGGCACAGGTCTATGCCGGGCACCAATTCGGCGGCTTTGTGCCCAGGCTCGGCGACGGCAGGGCACTGCTTCTGGGCGAGGTCATCGACCGCGCCGGTAGGCGTCGCGATGTCCAGCTCAAGGGCTCAGGGCGCACGCCCTTCTCGCGTGGCGGAGACGGCAAAGCGGCAATCGGTCCGGTTCTGCGGGAGTACCTGATCAGTGAAGCGATGCACACCCTCGGAATTCCCACCACCCGCGCGCTCGCAGGCACGACAACCGGCGAACAGGTCTTCCGCGAAGAGTCGCTCCCAGGGGCAGTGCTCACACGCGTCGCGGCAAGCCACATAAGGGTCGGTACGTTCGAGTTCTTCGCTGCGCGCGGAGAAATAGAGAAGGTAAAGCAGCTCGCCGACTACAGCATCGCGCGCCACTATCCGGAGCTTCGCGACACAGATCGCCCCTACCTCGCTTTCCTGGCAGCGGTGGGCGACGCTCAGGCGGCATTGCTCGCACGCTGGATGCACGTTGGCTTCGTTCATGGCGTGATGAACACCGACAACACCGCGATCTCAGGGGAAACGATCGACTACGGGCCGTGCGCCTTCCTCGACAGCTACGATCCGGACGCGGTATTCAGCTCGATCGACACCGGCGGGCGTTATGCCTACCGGCAACAGCCCTTGATCGCACGCTGGAACCTCGCTCGGCTGGCCGAGTCGCTGCTTCCCCTGATCGATGACGACCACGAGCGAGCTGGCGAGCTGGCAAGCGATACCGTCAATGGTTTTGCCGATCGCTACGCCCTGCACTGGCTCGAAGGGATGCGTGCAAAGCTGGGGCTGGTCGATTCAGAAGAGGACGACCTCGATCTAGCGAATGGCTTCCTGGCCGCTCTGGAAGGGCAGAACGCCGACTACACACTCGCCTTCCGACGACTGTCGGAGGCGGCCAGGGGTAACGACGACTCGCTACGGGCCCTTCTCGACGATCCCGGCGCATACGATCACTGGGCGAAGCGCTGGCAGGCTCGGTTGTCCCGCGAGAGCTTGAGCGCCGAAGCGCGGGAGCAGGCCATGAACCTCGTGAACCCGATCTACATTCCCCGGAATCACAAGGTCGAGGAAGCACTGGCGGCAGCGGCGGACGGCCAGACGCTCGGACCCTTCGAGAGATTGCTCGAGATCCTCGAGAGCCCCTTCGAGGAGAAGGAGGGGCTCGAAGCCTATGCATCACCGGCGCCCGCTAGCTTCGGATGCTATCGGACCTTCTGCGGCACTTGACAAGCAGAGAGGGCCAGCACGGCCGGCCCGGTCCACGGGGCCGCGGACGGCCGCGTTCAAGCTTCACACCCCCGACCTCTGGTACGCGACGCTAAAGCGAGAAGTCTCGACAGCCCCGCTCAACTCCTCTTCCAGAGCCGCGAGCTTGCTCGGCGTGAGCTCCCGGAAACTGTAGGTGAGGACCATCTCGCCGTCGTGTCGCGCAAGACTCTCGAGTCGCCCTCGGCGAACCCGCTCTTCCAATAGAGACAGCACCGACGCCCGTTTCTCGTCGAATTCCGCTACATCGGCCGAAAGAAGAACGACTCCGCTACGGCCACCGCCACCAAGCTTTCCCCACATCCAGTCTCCGCCGGCCGCGGCAACAAGAGCGATCACCAGGATGATTGCGAGGAAGGCGAAGTTGAAGGTGGCGCAGGCGAGCGAAGCGGCAATCACCACCATGAGAAACCCGATCTCCTCCGGTTCCTTGACGGGGGTACGAAAACGCACGATCGAAAGGGCTCCGAGGAGTCCCAGAGATAGCGGCAGAGAGAACTGGATGCAGATGAAGATCGCGGTGATCGACAGACCCAAGAGCGGGAACGCCCGATGCATCTCGGTGCCGGTCTGCCGACTTCCATAGAATCGCGAGTAGAGGTAGGCCACGAACACAGCGCTTGCCAGCGACAGCCCGAGGACGAGAAAGAAGGGAACAATCCCGACCTCCTCCATCTGGCGGTCCCCCAGCTCTCGCAGTCGTTCGAGACTTGACGTCAGGTCTTCCATCGTTGGCTCACTTTCTGGGAGTTGTTGGATCGGTGTCAGGTGGAAAAACAGGCGAGGGCATACTTGGAGAAAGAGTCAGCTCGGCATCCCAGCTCCAACAGGCCCCGCATCACCGGCGGCAGCTCAGGCGAATCTCCTTTTGCCTCCACCACCGTACCGAGCCCACCCTTGGTCATCACCGATCCGGGCAGCGCCAGCGGATTGTGCGCCTCGACCCGGATCTCACGATCGAGGGAGACCCTGGTGCCCGTGTAGGGCTCTACAAAACGCAATCGCTCGTAGCGCATGAAGAGCACCGGCATCAGAAGCGGAGGGCACCAAAGGCCGGCACGTCGCAGAAGAGTGCCCAGATCGGGCATGCCGGGGTGATCCAGCTCGAGCGAGGCCGGAGCCGGCTCAGGCATGTTCAAACGGACTCGCCCCTTGCTCCGCCTCGTACCGCGCCTGAGCTTGATCTCGGCGAAAGCTACGGTCGGTGGGGGGCCACTTTCTTCCTCGTACCAGCGCAGCCGCACCCTGGTCTTGAGGTAGTCACTGTCGAACTTCTCCCCCAGTAGAGCCAGGCTCGGGGTGTCGTAGTAGATCGTCGCCACGGTGTTGAGCGGGTGCTGCAGGTCCGCAACACAGCAACTATCCAGGAAGTCGCGGACTAGGGCCACGCTGAGACGAGGCGCGACCTCGTGTTTGAGCTCGTACTCGAGCGGCCCGAAACCGGCTGTCGGCACCCAGTTCATACGTCTGACCAGTACATTGTCGCCTAGACTCGAAGTGTGACAACAGCGTCACCCTTGGCGCGGCTGTGACAATATCTCTTATGATCGTTGCAAAGGGTCCGCTATCGAATCGTCATCCGGCCGAGTGCTTCGCTCTCGAGCGGCAGCTTGGCGTCGCCGGCCTCGAAACCGTTGATCTGGAGCACATAGGCAACGATCTCGACATAGGTTGAGTCCGGCAGCGAACCCGGAGACTCCGGCGGCATGGTCTTGGCGTAGACGTAGAAGTCCGCAACCGTCCTTCCAGACCATTCACCCTCGAAATACTCGCCCGCGAGCGGGGTGCCGAACGCGCCGTCGGTCATCGTGTTGCCATGGCAGACCGCGCAGTAGGACTTGTAGGCGGTCTTTCCGATCGCGGCCTGCCCGGCAGTGAACCGGGGCGGCATGCCGGCAGCGCCTTCCCTACCGGAAGCAGCCGTCTGAGCTCCATGCGGAGTAGGCTCGCTCCGTCGCGGCAGGTCCGTCATCGCGTCTTCCCCTGCCGTGCCCTCACCTTCGTAGGTGAAGGCGAGAATCGCACCCGGGTTCCGCATTGTCTTGGTCACGCCCCCGCCAACAGCCTCGGCAAGACCACTCGAATCGGTGGCGATGTAGATCGTCTTGCGGTCCGGGCTGACCGCCGTGTCGCGGAGACGGTTCTCGGACTGGAAATAACGCCTCATGTGGCCGGAGGTAGCCTGCCCTTCGGCATTGAGAGGCGCGACATAGAGCGAGCCGCGCTTGAGCGTCGTCACCAAGAGGACCTGGTCCCACCCTGGGATGCCCTCGCCTTCCGACCGGTAGTACTCGACGCTCGAAGCACCGACGGTCGGGAAGCAGATGAAATTGATGCTGCCGCAAGCAGGGTCGTGAAAATCGTAGTCGCTCTCGACCGTGAACAGGGTCGCGATCGGCGGTACGAAGGCCTTGGTGAAAGCCGACTCGGCCTCCAGCGGCACGGAGGGATCAATGCCAACGTTCTCCCATTGCAGATCGGCGCACGGCGTGGTCGCGTCGGCCCAGCGAGCGTAAACATAGGCGTTGTCATCCTGGCGACCAGCAACATGCGGCCAGCCATAGTTGGAGCCCGGCTTGAGGATATTGATCTCGTCATCGGTCTTCGGCCCGTGCTCGGTCGAATAGAGCGTGCCGTCCGGCCCGAAGTCGATGCCCTGCGGATTGCGGTGACCGTAGGTGTATACATGGCTCACCACTCCGGCGATCTCCGGATTGTCATCGGGCACGGAGCCATCGAGATCGAGGCGCAGCGATTTGCCGACATAGGAGACGTAATTCTCGTCGTCGAGCTCTTGCTGGGTGGGCAGACGCTGGGCCTCGATCGGCTGGCAGAAGTTGGTGATCTGATTGTTACCTTTGTCGCCGTTGGTGAAGTAGAGCTTGTTGTCGGGACCCACCTTGAGACGCCCGGCATTGTGGTCGTTGCCGGTTGGCAGCCCGGTGATCAGGTCGACGGGATTGGACAACGTTCCATCCGCCTCGTCGTAGCTGAGCCGCACGATCTTGGCGTATAGATAGCGGTAGGGACTGTTCGTGTCGCTGACCGCCGAAACCGCCCCCTCGCCCTCATCCACGTAGGTATAGGCGACGTACACGTATTCGTTGCCGGTGCCTTGCAGCAGCTCGGGGTGCAGGGCCATGCCAAGCAAGCCATCCTGAGCGCCGGGTGCGGAGACCTCACTGAGGGTGATCGCCACGCTCTGGTCGCCGCTGACGGGATCGATGCGGCTGACACGCTTGCCGGTGCGCTCGGTCACCCAGAGCCTATCGTCGGGCCCCCATGTCACTTCCCAAGGCCCTGCGAGCCCAGAGATGAGCACCCTCTCGCCGAAGTGTTTGGTGCCGCGCACAACCGAGTCGGTCGTGTCGTGAGCGAGGACTGGTTGGGCGAAAGCTAGCGCCGTCAACAGGAACAGAGATGGAGCGAAGTACTTCATTAGAATCTCTCGAGGGTTGCGACGAAAGAACCAGAGTATTCCATCGTCCGCTCGAGGTCACGAACAAGCAGCCCCACCCAAGCAGAGGACTTAATCCGGTCGACCTTACTCCCGTGGCGCCGACTCTCACTGAGAGCAGCCAGCGCGGACTCACGCACCAAGCCAGGCGGTGAGTCTTGATCTCTCGCGGACCAAGCCATCCTGATTGAAGTGGTGAACACAGAAGTGGGCCCAGGTATCTTCGAACGCCATCTCCATGTCACCCGTCACCGATGTGGTGCCTAGTCCGAGCTCCGCGTAGGTAAATTCGATGCTGCCGCTCGGACGCGCAATCGCAACATGAAACGGCTCACCATTGAACTCGTTGATCTTCGGGCTCCCGCTGCTCTTCAGTATGCCGGGTATCTCGGCCCTGGCGGTCCGCCCCTCCAGGTCGGCCACCAGGTCTATCGGCAAGAACAAAGTCTCGCAAAACTCGGAACAGGTCGACGCAAAGACAGAGAAGAAATTGCTCAAAGGCGCGCCGGCCCGCCCTGAAACTATCGTTTCGAGTGCACTCCGCTGTGCTTCATCCGCTCGTTCGTCGATGACGATCTGACGTTTTCCGTTACCGTCCGCGATCTCTCCCGGCCACTTGTAGAGACCCGCCCAGTTCAGTCCCCTGATCGGAGTGTCGTTGAAGTGACCTTCGACGATGTGGCCGATGAAGGCTGATTGACAATAACCATAGGTGCTCGGCAGATTGAACTGGCAGCCGCAGTTGATCTCGCAATTGCAGTTATCGTAGGTCTCGCTCTTGAAGAGCCATTGATCCGTCATCTCGACGCTCCTCCCTAGACCAGCGTTTCCAAAGTTCGCGCACACATCTCGGCCCCTTCTGCCCGCTGGCGGCGTTGCGCCTCCTCGACATATTGCCCAATATGCCTGCGTCGCCGCGCCTGGCCAGCAAACAGAATGACCTCGAGCTATGCAACACGAACTCTGGAAACGCTGGTCTAGTCCTCTTGTGGCTCTCTGAAAGGCTTTGCCCTCGACGAGCTCTAGTCGCCGCTCTCCCCAACCCAAAAGGGGCTCGACCAGGCCATGCTTCCGTCGATCTGACGGACCCGCAGATAATAATAATCGCCAGGCTGGGCTTCCCCCTGATCGGTAAAGCTGAAGTCCTGGTCCAGAGCCTGCCCGCTGGTCACGATCTGCGCCGAGAGCGCGTCGGTGTGCTTGAGCACCTGATACTCCTTGCGCTCGACCTGGCCCTTCAAATCTCCCAGCCGGAACTCCACCGTATTCGCCGGCAACTCCTGCCGCACTCGGGCATAGCCGCCCGACCCCGAGGACTCCGTCGTTTTTTCCATATCGACGGTGATCACCGTATCCGGGCTCGCACCACTCAGCTCGAGCAGCAGCGATTTGCCTCGCCCGCGGGTCGGAAAGTCGAAATCGATTCGGTTGCGCCTCGCCGCATCGCCGGCAACGCGATAGGTCGCCGGTTGCGTGAACCACGGATCCCTGTACCCGGTCAGCCGCGCGCCCTTGACGTTTATCGATCCTTTCCAGGGACGCCCGCCGCGAGGAACCACCCGCTCGCCATGGACCTCCGTCGACGACTCGAAGGTGATCTGCACCTGAGCCTCATTCGAGAGATCGCTCTCCAGATACCTCTTGGTGTACACGATAGTCCCGTTCTTGATCACATCGATCGCATCGATCGGTGCCGTGCCGTTCACCCGGCAGTCGATCCGCCGAACCGAGGAGTTCTCCTGACGCATGCCCATTCGCCCGCCGTTGAGCGTCACGTCGAGAAGGATCCGCTCGCCCGTCGTCGCATAGGTCGCACGGTTACGAAGCGCGCTGAAGATCTCGTCGGGACTGTTCTCTCCCGCCAAGGTCGCCGCCAGGCCACCCAGCTGTCGATTGCCGATGCCCGAGTATCCGGGGTGGCCGTTGTGGTTGTCGGATGCCCCGACGAAACCGACGTCGAACCCGTTCTGCAGGTACTTGTTGCCGAACCAATCGAAGGTGCCATGCCCCGACTGAATCTCGACCAGTCGCTCCATGTCGGGGTCGCTGTTCGTCCAGTCTCCGGCTTGATGAGCGTGAGGAATGATCAGCACATCGTCGGTGCCGTTCTGTCGGCGCAATCCCGCATAGAGCTCGTCGAGCAGGGGCGCCTCTTGATTCGGCATTCGGCGTCGCCCGGGCGTGTCACGGAAAAACACGTTGTGGTGGCCACCATAAGGGAGCCGCGAGGTCCACTCGAAGCCGAGGATGGCGGTGAACTCACCCGGCACCCGGTATTTGTCGATCATCTCCTGCAGCGTTCGCCACTCACTGTCGTCCATCCAGATGTCGTGCTCAGACAGACTGAGAAAGTCGAGCCTGGCTACGTCGCGCCCGAATTTGTAATAGCCGTCCGGCGACCCCTGCCCCTCGGCGAACGCCGTGTGCCCGTGGGTCTCGCCCCAGTAAATACGATGCCCCGGATCGCTTTCCACCCGCACGGGATTGCTCGTCGCCTGCATCGAAGCGTCGGCGTTGCGAACCGTGAAGCGATAGATGCCCGGCTCGCTGAGACGCACATTCTCGAGCAGCGACATCGCCGGGCTTCCCGCCGCGATCGTTCTGAACGGTTTCCCGTTAACCAGTACCTCGAGCGCGGGCGTAACCCCGGAAGAGAGGTTCTTGCTACGGTCCTCGGCTCGCACGGCTAGGGTGAACGGTTCATCCGGTTCTACGATCGAAGGCGCCACCGCATTGACGTAGCGAACTTCGTTGCGACCGATCACTTCAAACGAAGGCCACCTCGGCCGCAGCAGATCGCCCTTGCCCTCGATATCGGCGTAGAAGTGCAAGATCACCTGATCGTTCGACGCATCCTGGAGCCTGAGCCCGGGCCCACCGCCGGACCTCTCACCGTAGGTAATCGTGATCGTCTCGCCTTCCGCGAGCGCCGATCCACTCAGACGAAAGGGAAGGACGGCGCCGCGAAGCTGAAAGCTCAGCCACTCCGCCCAGGGCCTGCTCTGTGTAAAGGTCGCGTCCGGATTCGAGCTGCGAATGGTGACGTAGTTCTCCTGGGCCGGATCGTCGACCTGGATTCCCACACGTCGGCCCCCACCCCGAAGAAGAATGCCGCCGCCCTCGGCCATACCCAAGCTTCCAACGGTGTAAATCTGCGTCACGGTGACGAGCTCGCCGGCATGAAAGGGTCCCGAGGGAGTGAGAGTCAGAGAGCCGACCGCGCCGGGGTGCTCGTCCTTGATCTGGAATTCGCGCGTATAGCGCCGGACAAACTCCGATACCGTCGCCACCGGCATCTGAGCCGCCCCACCCAGCCCTCGCAAGACCCGATTCGCGTTGGCCGTAAGCTGCGGAAAGCCATCGGGCACCGGTCCTCCCGTCAGCGAGTAGGCGTTGGCCCACTTCCACAGGGTGTCGAGCCGTTCGCTGAGGACCGCGGCATCGCTGCTGCTCTGGCGAGCTTCATCCTTCAACAATTCGACTCGCTGCCGTAGCTCGGCACTCAGGTAGTCGTCGCGGTCGCCTCGGTCTCCCCGCTGAGCGGTAAGCACGAAGAAGAGCGCGCATAGGGTTGCGAGGCCGATGGCTGTCCGGGGTCGATTCATGAGTTAGAGCCCTCGAGTCCTTGAGCCAAAATTTGTCTGTCCTTCTGGGTCAGGAGACATATCTTACTCGCAGCCACGCAACCCGCTACCACCCGAAGCTGTCATGCTCAGAGCCGAGGTACTCCACCTCTTCGGGCGTCGACTCTCTGCCGAGCGCGGCATTGCGGTGAGGAAATCGACCGAAGCGCTCGACGAGGTCAAAGTGCTGTTTGGCATACCTCCACTGGGTCGATAGAACCTTCTCCAACGGAACGGGCGCCCGCAGAGGAAGCGCCGAGAACTCTTCGAGAGAGCGGCTCTGCATCGCCGGGTCCTCGGCGTGCTCGAGCGGAAGGAGAGCGAAAACTGCCTCCACGGGATGAAGCTTCGCGACGTGGCCTCTCTCGAGCGAGAGTAAGCAGACCTCGAGAGCGAGAGGATCCAGCTCGAAGGCCCGTGCGGTGCCGCGATAGAGATTCCGCGGAAACTGGTCGAGCACAATGGTCAGCGCCAGAGCCGAGCGTGGGCCGGCCTTCCAGCCGTCGAGCTCGCCTGCCGCCGCACACTCCAGGGTCGGCCCGAATCGGATCCGGACCTCGTCGTCGAAGTGGGGATCTGAGCCGTACCAGACAGTGTCGCGCTGTCGCGCAGTCTCAGCGCTGATCAGGCTGTCGGCAAACCAAAAGCTCAGAATGTCGTCGCTGAGTTTGGAGGACCCGGTCACGAGGAACTCTCGGCCTTATCTGTGTGCAGGTAAAGGCACGCCTCTGCCAAGATCCCTGGTTCGCTGTCTGGTCCTCGAAACGAAGGGGTTGTCCTCCAGGTGCTCGTCGATGGGATTGATCGCTCGCCCCAGAAAGCGCATCGCGTCTCGAGTCCTAAGCGCCATGAATTGATTCCCGATGTGATTGGCACCGCGAACCAGCCGATACTCGTGCATGATGCCCTCGTCGAAGAGAATCCGGTGGAGAAACTCCGCGCCGCGATAGAGAAGGAGCACGTCCTCGTCGCCGACCTCGAGGTAGATACTCATGCCCGCCTCGCGGATCCTCGCCGGGGCCTTGGCAACGATTGTGATCGGGTGGTTGGCGTTCCAATAATCGGCGTCGACGGGAGATCCGAAGATGGCGGGGTACACGTCCTCTCTGTAATGGGTGTCGAGAGACAGCGTGTCCTCCCAGCTTGCGACGGCCTCGATGGCCGGTTCGAGGGCAGCAACACCGGCGAATTTCTCAGGATACTTGAACGCCATCCTCAGCGAGCCCATGCCGCCCATCGAAGTGCCCATGAGGTACACCTGGTCCGGATCGACCTCGTAGCTCCGCAGCAAATGAGGTAGATACTCCTTGATGATCATCGACTCCCAGTTCTGGGAGCCGTCGCGATAGTCCATGTAAAACGATCGGCCCGCGGTTGGCGTGCTCCAGATGGCGGGTGCCAACTCGCCGGCATTGGTCACTTCGTCGATCGCAGCCGTCATGCCCTCGAGCTGCCTGGCGGAGCCGCCCCCGCCGTGCAGGTACAGGATCAGTGGGCTCGCCTCGCCCTTGCGGAGGCCCGGTGCGAGATAGACGCCGTACTCGAGCTCCGAGGGACTTTGCGCAGGGTCGGCCGCCTGCATGATATCTAGGCTGAAAGTTCCCGGCGTGGAGGAGGGATTTCCAGTCGGGGCCGCGAGCTCGACGCCGGCACTCGCGAGGGCAGAGATCGCCAGAGAACCGAGCAGAGTGACGACCGGCATTGCCAGCCGTCGATCGCGAACAGAGATTGCAGTCATGTTTTGAGCCCCTATCTGATGTCGTAAGAGTGAAGCCCGGATTATGACCGAATCACATCAGCCAGGGCGGCGACCCCCGCCTCCTGGACCTCTTTGAAACTCGCTCTCGGAGACAAATCCATCGGAGTCGGCATCCAGACGGTCGAACCTATCCCGCATCGGCCTGGGCGCCTCGTCCAAACTGATGCGTCCGTCACCATCGGCGTCCAAGCTGCTGAAGTCCGGCCGGCCCCGACCCCCTGGGCCTGCGCGCCCTCGGGCCCCGCCACCTCGGCCGCCGCCGGGTCCGCCCGGTCTCCCGCCCGGCCTTCCCCGGGGCTGTGGCCCGTCGGCGGTGGTTTGGATGCTCCAATCGTGACTCTGGTCGCGGGCGAGCTTTATCCGGTAGCTCTGGTTGACCGGCACGCAGAAGGTCAAGGCATCGTCACAGGCGTAGTAGAAGACATCCAGGTCAAGAGGCTCATCCACACTCTCGGCGGTCACATCGATCAAGAACTCGCGGGGGTCTGCGTCCGCCTCGGCCTCAACCTCGGGGCCAACTCCGCTCGCGGGCGTGACCGTGACTCCAGCTGGTGCGGTGAGCTCGAACTTGACCGGGCCGGCCTCGTTATTCCAATGCACGCGGTAGAGGGGATCGAGATGGAACGCCAGGTACATCTGGCCATTGCCGTCGGCAAGGATTCCAGGGTCGCCTTCCGCGCGGATCTTGGCGTAGAACGGAACCTTGCTTTCTTCCACCAACGCCTCGACCTCGATCGGCCACATGACCTCGGGTTTCTCGATCCGAGCAACGATGTCCTTCGCCACTGTAGGGGCCGGCGGCTGCGCCGGCAGATCCAGGTCTTCAACCCGGGTGGGCTGCTCGACCGCGCCCACCAGCCGCTCCATGTCAGCTCGTAGCTCCGCCGGGTTGCTCCAAGCGCGTCGGGCGACGATGACGCCTTCGGGTCAATCACCAGCTCGCTATTCGGCGTCTGACCCATGGCCTTGTGCCACACGTTGTCCATGGTATCGGCGAGCCAATTCACCGATGTGCCGGTCACGCGCTTGGCTTCCGCCACGTGCATCAAGCGTTCCTCGATGGTGACCGGGCTGACGTAGTTGTTGTACTCGGGGTGCGCGAGGGGCTTGTAGACGTAGTAGAAAACGACGCCCTTGGGAGCGTAATCTCTTTCGATCGTCTCCCAACTGGGGACGTTACGCAGAAAGGGCGGTCACGTAAGGCAGCCGAGGGTCATCACCGTGTAATGACCCCGGGTGAGATCCCTCACTTTAGCCGGCTTACCCTGATCATCGACGAGAGTAAGGTCCGGGACACTCTCGCCGATTTCTGGCGCCACATCGAATCGGCCGTCCGCTCGCCTCTCTTGGGCGACGGCGATACTGGCTTGAATCATCGCGCCACTGATGAGCAACAGGGTTGCAAAGCGATGGCTCATGTCGGACTCCTATGCCCAGGCTTTCGTCGAGAAGGACTTGCGTTTGGCCCCATCCTACCGCACAGCAGGTCGGCCTCGGGACTCGCCGACGCCAAACCCCGCCCTTCGTCAGGGAGTTGAAGAGTACCGGCGATGGACGCTCCGGCTCGGTGGCCCGGACCAAGCCGTCCGCCTCAAGCTGTGCGCGTTGACAGTCGCGGAGTGATGATGCCGAGCTCGATCGAGGTCTCGACCAGGTCGCGGATGGTGTCCTCGAGCGGGCGGATCGTCGCGCCGAGCACAGACTTCGCCTTCTTCGAGTCGTTGAGCACGTTCGACTCCACGGTTATCGGCTCGCCGCGGCTGGTCACCGTCGCCGGCTCTCCCAGCACGAACGACGGGAAGTTCTCGCTGATGATCTCGGCAATGCCGGTTCCCAGGCGAAGCGCCGACCGGCCGCCGCTGCCGTGCATCATGTAGCGGTTGCCGCCCGCCGTGGCCTTGTGGTCCACCGGCGACTCTGCGGCGAGACGGTGGGCCTTGACCAAGTCACGAACGTCGATGATGTTGTAAAACATGTCGTACTTGGACGGCCAGTTCGGCTCCAGGCCTCCCGCCAAACGACCGATCTGCTCGATCCACTGACCAACCTGCGCCTTGAACAGTATGGGACCGCAGATCATCGCCGGGTTCATCGTGATCACGTCCCACATGCCGCCGGAGTCGTCAGCCGCGGCGTTGATCAACCGTTCGGTGTCCACCTTGCTTCTCGCGTACGCGTTTGCCGGTCTCCGCCACTCGTCGGGGTCCACCTCGTCGGACGCCCAGTCGAGCTCGGTCCACTCGTAACCTTTAGGAAGCGTGGCGCGTTTTGCACCGCTGACCGCGGCCATCGAGCTAGTGTAGATCATGCGCTTGACAGTGCCGCTCGCATTGACGGAACTGATCACGTTCTGCGTTCCGACCGTGCCGCCGTCGTAGACGTCCTGCGCCGTTTCGCCACTGGCGAGGGGCTGCGCCTCGGCCGAGTTTCCCAGTACCGCGGCGACGTGGAATACACAGCTGGCGCCCCCGAAGGCGTCGTCGTACGAACCTGGAGTGAATAGATCGCAACCGTCGACGATCTCGACATTGGGCAAACGGTCCAGATAGCTCACGCAATCCTGACCCCGCCACGAGCTGGCGTCACGGATACAGGCACGAACCTCATACCCGTGGAGAGCCAATTCACGGACCATGTGCCCGCCGGTGTTGCCGGAACATCCCGTTACAACGACGGGACCCTCTCGAGGGGTGATTGCTGACATTGGATCGGCTCCTAAGTGTTGTGGTTTGTGCACTCTGCCACTAGGAGCGGGCCATCCTACTCGCTAGGGCCGGCCCGAGAAGATCAGGGCGGCATGCCACCGATCTCTCGACCCGCTCAGTGCTCCTGAAAGACGGGCTCGCGCTTGTTCAGAAAGGCCGCTATCGCCTCCCGGGCGTCGTCCGCTCCGAAATTCACCGTCTGCGCCATCGCCTCGGCGTCGAGGGCCTCGTTCAGGCTGTACGAGAGAGCGTCGGTGAGCATGCGCTTGGTCATCTTCAGAGCAAGCGGCGCACCCTGAGCCAGGCGCACAGCCCACTCGTCGACAAAAGCATCGAGATCTTCGGTTGGAACCACGCGGTTGACGATGCCGATCCGTTCCGCCTCTTGGGCCGAGATCACTTCGGCGAGCAAGGCAAGCTCTTTCGCTTTGTGCATGCCGACCAGCCGCGGCAGCAGCCACGATCCTCCGCAGTCGAGGCTGAGACCGCGCTGCGCGAAAATCTCGGAGAAGCGGGCACGCTCGGAGGCAACGATCAGGTCGCAGCCGAGCGCCAGGTTGCAGCCGCCGCCGACCGCGACACCGTCGACCTTGGCAATCACCGGGGCGCTGATCTGGTGTAAGGCCAGAATGACTTTCGAAACGTCATGCATCTTGTCGAGCTGATGACGCGGCGGTGGAGGCTCGGCGCCGGCGGCCTCTCGGTCCGCGCCTTCGGAGAGGTCAGCGCCGGAACAGAAGTCGCCGCATGACCCGGTGATCACGAGCACTCTTTCGTTGTCGCGCTGGCCGAAGGTGGAAAAGACCTCGAGCAGCTCTTTCCACATCGTGCTGTTGAGCGCGTTCTTCTTGTGGGGGCGGTCGAGAGTGAGGGTGACTACCCCGGTGTCGGCGTGATCGAGTTTCAACGTTTCCATAATGGGGACATCCTACCCTCGCCCCACCGCGATAGGATCGGCGGCGCTCTGAAAGCACTCGTCTCTCCGTCGCAAAAGGATAGAAGCCACAAGGAGTCTGAGGATGAAGTCCAGAATCTGCAAGATGCTCGGGATCGAGTTCCCTCTTATCGCTTTCACCCACTGTCGCGACGTCGTCGTCGAAGTCACCAAGGCGGGAGGCATGGGTGTCATGGGAATCGCCGGTATGCCGGCCGAACAGCTAGAGATCGAGCTGTCCTGGATCGACGACAATATCGACGGTCTTCCCTACGGCGTCGATGTCCTGATCCCCAACGCCATGGTCACCCGCGACTCACAGCCAACGCCGGAGCAGGTGCTGGCGATGGTGCCTCAAGAGCATAAGCAATTCGCTTCGCAGATCCTCGAGGATCACGGCATCGACACCAGCGACATCAACGATGAAAGGCGGCTCCAGAGTACGGGCTTCGGCGACAACCTGCGGCCCGAGGGAGCGAAGAAGGTCGTCAATGTGGCGTTCTCGCACCCGATTCGGCTGATCGCCAACGCTCTTGGTGTGCCCCCCGATTGGCTGCTCCAAATGGGCAAAGAGCGAGGCGTCCCGGTTGCCGCTCTGGTCGGTGCCAAGCAGCACGCCATCAACCAGGTCAAGGCCGGGGTCGACATCCTGGTGGTCTCCGGCACCGAAGGCGGCGGCCACTGCGGCAGTGTCTCGTCGATGGTGCTGATTCCCGAGATCTACGAAGCCATCCAGGAGTACGGCGATGTGCCGATCCTGGCCGCCGGCGGCATCATGACCGGAAAGCAGATGGCGGCGGCGATGGCAATGGGCGCCGACGGGGCGTGGACAGGGTCGATCTGGCTCACCACCACCGAGGCAGAGACCTCGGAGGTGATGAAGCGGAAATTCATCGAGGCGAGCTCGAGCCAGACGGTGCGCTCTCGGAGCCGCACCGGCAAGCACGCCCGTCAGCTCTCCTCTGCCTGGACCGAGGCATGGGAGTCGGAGGGAAGCCCGGAGCCCTTGCCGATGCCCCTCCAGACCATCGTCAGCGAGCCGGCGCTCGCCAAGGTGCGCAAGCTCGGCGAGATCGGTCACGAAGGAGCGATCGAGGTCGAGACCTACTTTGTCGGGCAGGGCGTCGGCCTGGTCGACAAGATCCAGTCGACGCGCAACGTCGTCTATGGATTCCAGCAAGACTTCGTCAAAGCCTACGGTCGCCTGTCCGACTTTCTCGAAGATTCTTGAGGAAGACACTAAGGAGAGCCACGATGAGCGAAGCCTTCGACACCCCGTTCTATCTCTGCGGGCCTCTTCGGTCGCCGAAACAGATGCTCGCCGACCAGGAATATGGTGGCCACGAATCGATACACGACGACAAGATGGCCGAGAATCTAGGGTTCCGCGGTGCTCCGATCGAAGGGCCCACCCACTTCAGCCAATTCGTACCGCTGTTGGCCGATCTGTGGGGGAACGAGTGGTTCGAGACCGGCTGTCTGAGCGCGCACTATCGCAACGCCGTGGTCGAGGGTGAAGAAGTTCGCGCCTTCGTCGAGCGGCCGGGGGACGGTCAGACCCTGGTGCAGATTCGAGCGGAGAAGGGCGACGGCACGGAGGTCCTCATCGGCACCGCCTCAGTCGGTAGCGATGCACCCGAATCCGAGCTCGAGCGTCGGCTCGCCAAGCTTCGTCCGCCTGAGCAGCTGGTCATCCTGCGCGACCTGGAGGTCGGCATGCGCGGCGCGGAGATCGAGGAGGTGCGGATGGATTTCGACCAGCATATGGGGAACATGTATCCATTCACGCTCAACCGGAAGCTCGAAGTCATCACCGAGTCGACGCCCTGGTACACCAAAGAGGGTGGGGCGGGCTCCCCCTGGGGCCGCGCGATCATGCCGCTCGAGATGGTCAGCGTGCTTGCTGGGTACAGCACAGGCAAGGCTGGTTTCAAGACCCGTGGCCCAGCCGTCGGTCTCTTTGCCGGTCAACAGATTCGCATGATCAAGGGGCCGCTCTTCGTCGGCGAGGACTACCTCATCGATCGCGAGATCATCGCCCTCAGTGAGAGTCGACGTACCGAGTCCAACTGGGTCAAGACCTCGATCCGCCAGCCCGGCTCGAACGCACTCCTGGCCGAGATGATCCTCAACGGCGCCACGCTCAAGGAGTCGTACGCCAACTACGCGAAGGAGCTGGCTGAGCTGGCCTGAACTTCCAGTTGTTCTTGAGCGGTCTGAGAGAAACGATGGCCGACGCGATCGCGTCGAGCCCACTGCGCGATCTGGCGATCTATCTGCTGCGCAACGTGCCCGGCCTGCCACCGATCATCCAATCGGTGCACATTCTGGGCATCGCCGCGATCATGGCGTCGACGATCATGATCGATCTCAGAATCCTGGGAGTCGCGGTCCCGAGCCAGCGCGTCGACGAGATGGTGAAACGCCTGATGCCGTGGACGTGGTGGGCTCTGCTCTCCAACTTCCTCACCGGTCTACCCTTCGTCCTCGCCCGGCCCGGAAAATACTTCTTCAACCCTGTGTTCGCATGGAAGATCACCTTCCTGGTGCCGGCAGTCCTGTTGGCGCTAGCGGTTCATCGCCTGACCTCTCGTGAAGAGGGCTACTGGGAACAATCCTCGCTACGCCGAGCCTGCGCCAAGGCGATTGCGGGACTCTCTCTGGTGCTGTGGCTCGGGGTCGTCATGGCTGGGCGATGGGTTGCCTATTCGGATTACCTCTTCTGGTCCGAATGAGGCGCAGCCACTAAAAAGATGCCTATCTCCGAGTTATGGCTCTGGCTGGAGGGTCTCCCCCTCTCCCAGGACATCGGCATAAGCTGGTGGTTTCCCTTTCTGGAGTCGATCCACGTGGTGGCCATAACCTTCCTGGTGGGGTCGATCCTGATGGTCGACCTGCGCCTGCTCGGCGTCACTGCTCTGGGCTACGCAGCCAGCCGCATCACCCGCGAGCTCGTCCCGTGGACCTGGGGCGCCTTCGTTCTCTCCCTGCCCACCGGCTTCGGGATGTTCATGACCCGCGCCGCCCACTATGCGGGGAACCCGGCATTCCAGATCAAGATGATCTTTCTCCTGCTCGCCGGTGCCAACATGGCCCTCTTTCAGTTCCGCTCGATAAAGAACATCGAGTCGTGGGATGACGCCAAGGCGACTCCCCTGGCCGCCAGAATCGCGGGCGCGGCATCGCTTCTCCTCTGGGCCGGCGTCATCTTCGCCGGCCGATGGACCGGGCACCTGAACTAGCCGAGGAAAATGATGAATATCATTTCCCTCGGCTAGTTGTCGTTTGGCGCCGAGAACGGCGCACTCGGGCTTCGCTTCCTATCCGCTTCGGGCAGCGGTTTCCTACCGCGCAGACTCCTAGCGTCGCAGCGCCGAGGTCAGCGTCTACTGGGAGGGGAAACCCTCCGTCTCCATCACCTCGATCATCTGACGTGAGTGGCGGACCGTATGGAGAGGCACGTAGAGCACCCAGTCGTAGGCGCTCAGGGTGTTGAAGATCGGGAAGGGATGCTCGGAGGTGTGGGATTTGAGCGGATCGTCGGTCTCTCTGATGAACTTCTCGATCTCGTCATAGAGCTCCGAGAAGCGTTCGACGATGGCGTGGCGGCCGATCTCACCGCTGGGCCTGACCTCCATCGGGGCGGTGGCGCCGCCTTGACCCGCAGGCTGGCGGTTGGGCATGACCTGGAGTAGGAGCTGCGACTTCCCCTGGGTCTTCTCCTTCCAGTCGGCGTTCATCCCGGCATCGAGCGCCTCCTTGGCGGAGGTGAAGAGGGCCTCGTTGGAGCGGAGGATGTGCTCGGCGCATTCACCCACCGACCAGCGGTCCTCGTTCGGCTTCCACTTCCACTGAGCGTCCGAGGTACCGGCGAGAAGCTCCAGATACTGGGCTCGCGACTCTGCCATGAGATCCATTAACTGCGTCCGCTCTTCTTCGGTGATCTTGGCCTCCGGGTCGTTGGTGGCAGCGAGGACGAGGGCGCTGGGGAGTGACATCGCCAGACAAAGGCTAAGGATGATTCGGTGATTGTTGGAGCTCATGTCTTCCTCTTCTCAATCCGGGAGTCTGTCAGATCTGATGAAGGGCAGCCGCTAGTGTTGTGCCTCCGACATGGCACTAGGAGGTGACGGCGGGCTGAGTAGCAAGTATCCTGTCGCCTGAGCGATGCGATACGGGCTGATCCTCAACAGTAGAACCGTACCCGGCGATGTCGAGCTTGCGCGCCGCGCCGAGGCGGCGGGCTTCGACGCGGTGCTCGAGCCCGAGTTCTTCAACCGCAACGCGCTGGTGCGAATCGCCTCGATCGCCGCTGCGACCGAGAAGATCCTGGTTGGGAGTGGAATCGCCAACAGCTTCACCCGATCCCCGGTGGTGTTGGCCAACGCCGCGCTGGACCTCGACGAAGCCAGCGAGGGACGTCTCATCCTGGGTTTGGGCACCGGTCTGCATCGTATGAACGTGGATTGGTACGGCGTGCCCTTCTCGAAGCCGGTCTCACAATCCCGCGAGCTCTTCGCCCTTCTGCGCTACGCCTTCGCCAATCATGGGCCAGGCTTCGCTTGGTCGGGTGAGTTCTACCAGCACAAGATCCCCGCCTACAGTCGACAGACCATTATCCGCCCCGACATCCCGCTGTGGCTGGCGGCGGTGGGCCGGGGCATGACCCGGGCGGCAGGCGAGTTCGCTGACGGCCTGGTCGGGCATCCGGTCCACACGCTGAAGTGGCACCGCGAGGTCACCCTGCCTCTACTCCAGGAGTCAGAGGAGAAGGCCGGGCGCAACGCGGGAGCCTGCCCGCTCTTTCCCTACCTCGTCACCTCCATTCAGGAGGATCGTGAGGTCGCGATCCGGGATGCCAAGAAGCAGATCGGCTTCTCGTTCACGGTCAAGCACTACTGGCAGATCCTCGACCTCCACGGAATGGAAGAGATCGGCCGCGAATGCCGTCGCCATCTGGCGAGCTTCGATCTCGAGGCGATGGCCGACGCCGTTCCCGATGCCCTGGTCGACGAGATCGCCATGGCCTGTACCCCCGATGAAGTGGTGGACCGGCTCGCCGCCTGGCGGGAGCTGACACCGATGGTTCTCTTCCACCCCACCTCGATCGGGGTTCCGGCGGAGAGGGTTGCGGCCTGCACCGACCACCTCTTCGAGAGCCTCGCCTGATCGGCGCCGAGAGAGCTAGTCGTCCTCGACGATCGGGTTCACGGTGAACGGCACCCAAGCCATCCGATCGTCCCAGAAGATCGCAAGCTTGCCACCTTCGTCGCTCATGTCGAGAAACTGCCACGACAGCTGGTCGAGCACGTAGGGGAGGCGCCGAGCTCCATCTCTGTGCGAACAAGATCGCGGTCCGCAGTGTAGTAATAGGCGCCGAACAGCGCCTCCTTATTGTCGTAGTCGTAGACCTTCTGAGCTGGCCAGGCAGAGACGATCAGGGTCCACGAGTCGTTGCCGAGCTCGATGAAGAGCGTGTACTCCCCCGCTTCGATTCGTGCACCGCCGACGACAAGCGGTACCTCGGTGATCAGTCGGGTCGTGTAATTGGCGCCGGCGCGCCAGACCTCGGCACCGTCGTTGAGCGCCTCGATCCAGTCGTCGGGGCCAAAGATCACGGCCACGCTTGATCGGTCTACCGTACTCGATCTCGATCCACTTCCCCTGGATGTAGCCCACGCGCTCGTCGTAGCGACCGAGAACCTCGGTTGCGGAAGAGCCGGCGGGACTGGCGCGCCGTTGCTGAGCCTGGCAGGGGGTCGTGACCGCGAGCGCGAGCGCCGCCGCGGCGATCAAACGGGGGCGGAGGGCAGAGCCAGGTTCCAGCAGCAGCAACGAGCTCCTCGAGCTGTTCTCGGACTCACGGATCATCCGCTACGAAGACGAGATGGCGGTCGCCGATTTCGGGCAACAGAACGTTCGTGTGGTGCAACTCGCCGCAATGAAGGCGGATTCCTAGCCCCGGAAAACGGGAACCGCGATCGGAAAGTCGACATCGGCATAGACCGCGAGCGAATCGGCAATCTCGTCGCCAGCCCACCCGGCCTCGTGCAGCTTGCTCTCGATCTCCTGCTTAGGATGGCCCCCCTCGAGGGCGCGTCTCACGAAACTCGCTCAGTTCGTTCGTCATCGTACCTCCTTTGTCGAGTCGAGTCCGGGGAGTGCACGGCCCGTGCCATGCTCCGAGGGGCACGCGAAACGCCCGATACCCCGGGCTCCATAGGCACTGTCGACGACGCCGCGCCCCACGCGAGCGAGACCCATGATCATTCTTAGTACATGATATGTACTTCTAACGTACATATTTTCTGCTTCAGGAGGCTTGCCGACCAGCTCGACGGCAGCCCCGAAATAAACAGCGGGTCACCCGGCGCTACCAGACCGGTAGAATCGAATATCTCAACTAAGGCCTCAGGAGAACATCGATGACGACAAGCGGCTACTACTCGACCCTCGTACTCACAATGAGCCTCGCGGCCTGCGCGCCGGGACCCGAAACTGCAGCTGAACCCAAAGAGCCGGACAGATTGGCGGGGGCGCAGCTCGATGGAGCGCTCTCTGGCTCGGACGTTCTTCTTCTCGACGTGCGCGAGGCCCACGAGATCGCGGACCTCGGAACTGTCGAAGGCCACCTGCACATTCCCATCGATCAACTCCCGGGCCGGCTCGGCGAGCTGCCTCGAGATAAACCCATCCTCACCGCCTGAAACGGCGGTGGACGAGCCGCGCGTGCCGCGGCTTTGCTAGTCGAGAACGGATTCGAGGTGGCCGGATTCTGCGGCCTCAGAGACTACGTGGGGCCGAGAATCTACCCGGAGATAGGCGAAGAGCCCTGAGCCCTGCCTCGCAAAGATTCCACCAGATGGGGGTAGCTAGCGGTCCGAAGTGAGGCCCAGCTCGACGTCGAAAAAATCCTTCACCATCTGTAGCACCCGGGCCGAGCCGAATTCACCTCCTCTGCCGTGGGCGCCGCCCTCGACCGTGTAGAAAGTGTGCTCGACTCCGTCCTTCGTCAGCGCCGCATCCAGCAGCTCGCTCTGGTTGTAGGGAACCGTCTTGTCTTGGTCGCCGTGGACGATGAGGAAGGGCGGATCGTCTGAGGTGACGTAAGTAATCGGATCGGCTCTCCGCACGAGATCCGGGTGATCTTGAATCGGCGCACCGATCAGTAGCGACTCGGGTGACCCCGGGTCGTCGTGAACCAGCTGACTCCCCGCCGCATCCATCTTGGTGAAGGTGGTCGGGCCGAAAAAGTCGGCTACCGCCTGGACTCGGCTCGACTGATCCGGATGACCAAGGCTCCCCTCCAACTCTTCGACATCGCCGCTGGTGCCGAGCAGGGCGACGAGGTGCCCACCAGCGGACGGACCCCACACGCCGATTCGGGAGGGGTCGATATCGTACTTCTCGGCATGTGCACGCAACCAGCGGATCGCCGCCTTGCAGTCGTGGATCTGCGCCGGGAAGGTCGCCACCCCACTCAGCCGATAGCCCCTCGCTTCAGGACTCGGACCTAGCAACTCCGGACTCGACGCCGCTTATACTCGCCCGATGAGTCTTGCAACCGGTGGCGCTCTCTTCCTGCTCCTTGTCCCGCTCACCGCCGCGGCGCAGACCCTACCCGATCTTGCCGCTGGCAAAGCGGCGTTCGAAGATCGCTGCGGCGCTTGTCACGGCGCGGATGGCAAGGGCGGAGCTTACGCACCCGACATCGTCTCTCCTGGAATGGTCGCTGCGCGCAGCGCAGCGAGATCGCCTGGATCTTCCCGACCACGATACCGATCCCTCTACTCGAGACGACGCCGATCGTCGTCGACGGCGTCATGTACATCACCTTCGCGAACACGGTTCATGCCCTGGACGCCTTCCACGGCCGCGAGATCTGGAGCTACAGTCAGCCACGTACGCCGAACATCCTGGGGTCAGGCGCCCGTGCCGCCAACCGCGGAGTCGCCGTGCTCGGCGACCGCGTCTTCGTGGCCACCGACCACGCCCATCTACTGGCTCTCGATCGACTCACCGGGCGCAAGCTGTGGGACGTCGAGATGGCGGACCACCGTCAGAATTACTACGCTTCAGCCGCACCTATCGTAGTCAAGAATCTGGTCATCGCCGGCATCTCCGGCGGTGACCAGGGCGCGCGAGGTTTCGTCGGGGCCTACGACCCGGAGACCGGCGACAGAGTCTGGCACTTCTGGACCATCCCCCTGCCTGGTGAGCCGCTGTCGGAGACCTGGGTGGGCAGCGCGCTGGAACACGGTTGCGGTACGACGTGGCTCTCCGGCACCTTCGATCCCGAGCTCGACATGCTTTACTGGACCACCGGCAACCCTTGCCCAATTTTTCCACGGTGACGACCGCCTCGGCGACAACCTCTACAACCGCGAAGACGGTGAGCTGCTGCTGGCCGAGCGGTACATCGACAAGCTGACCTGGGCCAGCGGCATCGGCGAGGACAGACGGCCGATCCTGATCCCCGACAAGCGCCCGACCAGGGACGGCAATTTGGTGTGCCCAGGGTTACAGGGGGGGACCAACTGGCCATCGATGTCGTACAACCCGGATACCGGCCTGTTCTACCTCATGGCAGCCGAGTTCTGCCATATCTTCACGCGGCGCGATGAAGAGTGGGAGGCCGGGAGGGCTTATTACGGAGGGGCGAGCAAGTCGATCCCGGGTCAGCCCGAGGGTCGCTATCTGCGAGCGATCAGCCTCTCGACGGGAGAGCGGGAGTGGGAGATTCACGTCGGCGACACCGGCTGGGCCGCCAACTTCTCGGGAGTCGCCTCAACCGCAGGAGGGCTGGTGTTTTTCGGCGACAACGCCGGTGCCTTCGTCGCCGCTCGCGCTAGGGACGGCGAGGTGTTGTGGAGTCGCCACCTCAACGCCCGGCACAGAGCGTCACCGATGACCTACATGCTCGAGGGAAAGCAGTTCGTCGCCATCGCCTCGGGCACGAATATCGTCACCTTCGCGCTGTCTCCGGGAGTGCTCGAGTAGCATTTCTTCCGACGAGAGGTGTGGCACCCTTCGGGAGGGCAGGACTTTTTCGTCCGCCACAAGTGGCAATTTACGTGCGCCGCTAACAGAGGAGCCGCTCGACAGCAATGTCGTCGTGTACACTAGTGGGAAATCTACTCTAGGAAGTGGCTGACGCTCTTGGCTGCGGGTGCTGCCATGGGTCATTTGATAGGAGGAGTGATGATGCGGCATCTTGTCTGCGCGTTCTCTCTGTCTCTGCTGGTGCTTCCTGCTGGTGCCTCTCCTCCACCCCCGGAGATGGTCGACATCCCGGAGTTTCAGGCTTGCCGCACCGTCGGGTTAATAACGCTGAACCCCCCGGAGCCCGACCAACCCGCGATGTTTGCACTAGACGTTGATCTCGACGCGTTCCCCCAAGCAAAGTGCAACGACGGTTCAGGAGCCGTCTTCTGGGTGCGCCGCTATGAGACCCTGGGGGCGCAGAGCGTGGAGAACCAGAACAAGTGGTGGATCCACCTCCCTGGCGGTGGCGCTGCGGTGCGCGGCTTCGGCGCCGCCGACCGCTACTGCACTAACGCGTCGCGGATGAGCACGCTGGATATAGACAGGGGACCCATCGCACCGCGGAGCATCGCCGCCGGCCCCCCGGAGAACCGCTTCCGCAATTGGAACCACGTCTTCATCTACAACTGCAGCTCGGACCGCTTCGTGGGCGCCGCCGGCGCGGTGGCGACCAGCGGACAGCCCACGGGCGCCTCCGATCCGGTCGACTACACCATTCATTACAACGGCGCGCACATCCTCGACGCCGTCCTCGACACCTTGAAGCGCCACGACGGCGTCGTCAGCTACATCGACCGGGAGGGGAAGACACGGGTGATGCCCAACCTCGACGCGGCCACGACCGTGATCTTCGCCGGCGAGGCGGCCGGCGCAACCGGCGTAATCCAGCGCGCCGATGATGTGCACGCGTCGCTTCTGGCGACGAACACCAACTGCGTCGGCGAGTCCTGTGACGTCGACGTCGGTGCCGTCGTCGACGGCGCATATCTCCCCAGCCAGGAGAGCTGGCAACGCGGATTCAAATCCCGTTGGGGACACCAGCATCTAACTTATTCTCTATTCTTAACTTACTCTTGATCCATGAATGAGTCTAGATTGTAGGCTCCGGGCTAGAGTAGGCAATAGGTAGGATTCGAGCAGCGATTTCTCGCTTCTGGGTGGCGGATCAAGACGTGAGCACTGGCGGACTCTCGAAGACCCTTCTTGAGGTTCTTTCTACGCCCCGGTTTGCCAGCCGAGTCCTCTTCGCTGCGGCTGTCGGTGCGGTGGTCCCGCTCTTCGGTCAGTAGTGGGTTCCCAGCATAGAAGGTCTGGAGGGGGCATTGGGGTACCTCTGAGCCGGTCCGGGAATTGTGGACACCTGTAGAAGGCGCGAGAATGCGCCGAGGAGGTGTTCGTGATGAGCAAGCGTCGTCGTTTCAGCCGTGAATTCAAGTTGGACGTGGTTCGAATGGTGATTGAAGGCGGCCACAGCGCGACAGAGGTGTCGAAGGATCTGGAGCTTCGTCCGGAGATGGATGGTTCGTCGCTGGGTGGCGCAATATGGCGAGGACCGCGAGCAGTCGTTCCCGGGTCTTGGCCGGCAGAAAGAGCGGGACGCAGAAATGGCGAAGCTCCGTCGCGAGCTGGGCCGCGTGCGGGAGGAGCGAGACATTCTAAAAAAAGCGGTGGCGATCTTTTCGGAGCCCCGTCGATGAGGTTCGCGTTCATCCGGCAGCATCGGGCCGAGTTCTCGGTGCGCCGGATGTGTTGCGTCCTCGAGGTATCGACGAGTGGGTACTACGCTTGGCTTGTCCGGCCGGAGAGCGAGCGGAGTCGGGGAGATCGCCTTCTCAAGTCGAAGATGGCAGGAGAGTTCAAGGAGTCGCGCGAGACGTACGGTTCTCGGCGACTGGGTCGATCGGTGGGGTGCGGTCGCACTCGTTCCCGACGCTTGATGCGCGAGGGCGGGCTGGTGGCGAAGAAGACCCGGCAATTTCGTGTGTGCACGACCGACTCCTCGCATTCGCTGCCCGTGGCCGAGAACCTTGTGGCCCAAAACTTTACGGCCACCGGGCCCGACCAGATCTGGGCGGGCGATATCACTCAGATTCGGACGAGGGAGGGCTGGCTGTACTTGGCGGTATTGCTCGATCTGTTCTCTCGCAAAGTTGTGGGCTGGGCGAAGAGCTCCTCGCTCGAGTCGAGCTTCTGTCACCGCGCGTTAGAACGTGCCGTGGCGAGCCGCCGAGCGGGCCCTGGCCTGATCCATCACACGGATCGAGGCAGCCAGGGCGGATTCAACTGGTCGTCGCAACATCTCGTGATGGAGGTGTTTCGATGGGAGTTGGCAAGTGTCAGGGTGCGATTCGAGCGATGCGTGGCCAGATGTGGTCACCTGGCCGGCCCTCGACAGCGCGGCGCGAGGACCGGATCCGGTTCTGGGAGACGATCGCTCGTGGGGCGTCCAGCGAGGACGCCGCAACAGAGGCTGGGGTGTCGCCGGCTGTCGGATCGAGATGGTTCAGGCAAGCTGGTGGAATGCGACCTATCTCGTTGGCTCCGGTGTCGGGGCGTTATCTGTCGTTCGCCGAGCGTGAAGAGATCGCCATCCTTCACGCTCAGCATGTTGGGGTACGTGAGATCGCTCGACGTCTGGGTCGTTCACCGTCGACGATTTCGCGGGAGCTGCGCCGCAACGCGGCGACTCGCAGCCGTGCCATAACCTATCGGGCCACGACTGCGCAGTGGCACGCGGAGCGGCGCGCCAGCCGTCCGAAGGTCTCCAAGCTTGCCGCGAACGACGCCTTGCGTGAGTACGTGCAGAACCGCCTCGCCGGCGTGATCGCAAGGCCTGACGGGGAGCTGGTGCCGGGTCCGGAGGTGCGTTGGATCGGCCGTCGGCACGGCCGTCGCCAGGATCGGCGTTGGGCTAAGCCACGACGCTGGAGCACCTTGCAAAAACTTCCCTAGAGCTTCCCGACCCCGACCGTCCGCGACGTGAACCACCGTCCCGTGACTGCTGTCCACGACCACCGTGACGTACTCGTGCCGGCGTTGAAACGACGTCTCGTCTACACCCAGATGGCGGGTCGGGCGCAGCGTTCTGCGGGCCAATCCTCGGCCCACGGCACGCTGCTGAACCCCGTCGATCTGATCCCAGCTCAAACGCAGAAGCCGGGCAACAGCCGAGAGATTCGACTCTCGAAGCCAGTCGATCGCCAGCCGCTCGAACTGTGCCGTGAAGCCCGAGCCGACCTCGGCCCACGGCACACGAACCTGGCGCACGCCGTGATCTCCGCACTTCACACGAGGAACCTCCGCGACCAGAACCGTCATGTACTGCATCGTGTCGAGGTGACGCCACTTGCGCTCACGCGTGTCGTAGCGCGGACTCGCCGCTCCGCATTCCGGACACGCTAGCTTCCCTGACCCGTTCTCCAAGTGCACTTCCACCGTCTCTGGACCTAGCTCGACATCTGTCACATGCCACGGCTCCTCGATCCCAAGAAGCTGGGCGTAAAGCTCTCGATCTCGCATACTCGCAGCATACGATCAACCCACACGAAATCCCGAAGAGCCTTTTTAGGATCGCATGCTCCTGCTTCACTCGAGCCAGCTCGCGACGAAGGCGCTTGACCTCCTCCGCGGGATCGGGCTCCGATCCCAACGACTCCCGGTGCTCGAAATGCTTGCGCCAACGGCGAATCTGCTCCGCACGCACATCCAACTCCCGAGCCACCTCGACGACCGAACGGCCCGTCCCGTAAGCGAGGCGGACCGCCTCGCGCTTGAGCTCCTCGCTGAATCTCCTCCGTGACTGACCCATCTCCTGAACACCTCCAAGTCCATTCTCGGACTTTTAGCGGTGTCCACCAAATCGGGGTAGCTCCACGTAGCCCCCGAGGGCATTTCCGCCCGGGCAAGCTGGGTACACAGCTCTTCGAAGCCCTTGTCTCGGCCGCCGTTCAGGGGCCTGATACTGTTCCAGTCAAGAGCAACTCGGCTCATAGGAGAAGCGCCTCAGAAGTGGATGTCCGTTGCGTCGTTTTAGGGCGTTGTTGCACGAGTCGTGACTGGCCCGCACGATGCCCAATCGAAAGGGTCCTCACCTGCCGTTGCGATACGACACTGGTCGGCCGAGGGCGGTCATCCGATTGAAGGATCTCACAGCCGAGGACGACCTTACTCCCCTGCCCAGCTGGACTACGGGCGCGAAGGCCATCTCCGATGATGGACTTGTAGCGGAAGAACGCGTTCTCCACCCGGCCCTGACGATGGTACCCTGACGCCCGCTTCCAGCGGCGCTGGCCGAGCGTCTTCACCAAATGGATTGTCCGATCCCGCGCGGGCGACCGCGGGCCGTGGCCAGACACGTTCGCCGTCCTGGCCGGTGGGACGACGACCATCGCACCCCGCGCCCTTGCGGTCTCGTAGAGGCGTTGTTGCACGAATCGTAATTGGCCCGCGCCGATCTCGATCCACAGCTTCTCCACCGGCCGATGCGGTACGACATTGGCCTGCCCAGCCCAGTCATCTGATTCATAGTAGGTCTGCTCGCTGATCCCGAGCTTCTTGTACATCTGTGGGATGTGCAGCCCTCGGCTCAGCTCGACCTCGGCCTGCCGCAACTTGCTGACGATCTGTTCCGTGCTGTAACGCTTGGTGGGCATCCCCGCCTCCTTTCGCCCAAGAGCCTAACGCTGGATCTGGACTCGTCCAAGGGGGGCAGGTCAGATTCGACGGAGTGTTCGCTATATGAGAACATTTGGGTGTGAAGGCGGTCGGGAAGATCGAGTGGGCGACCAAGGCCGTGAAGGACATGCATCGCCTCGCCGCCCCGGCCCGCGAGCGGATCGTCGCCAAGGTCGAACAGTACGCGGCGGTTCGGCTCTCTTGTGCCTCTGTCGGCCAGCCTCGCGTACGCGTCGCTGGCCGACGTTCGATCGTCGTTCGGTGACAACGGCAGTCGTGACGACGTGCCCCGCACTTCAGCCGATTCGGCCCATGGAGAATCCGCGTAATGCCTTGATAATACAGTATATTATGGACGGAGTTGGACGACTTGAAATGTTGGTGGATCCATTATGGTCATCATGGCGCTGACGACTGCTAAAGATCTATAAATACCTGGTATTAATAGACTTACTGCTTATGTATCAGACGTGATTCCCTCATTCACTCCCGCTTTCTGAACGGGAATCCATCCGACTGTATGAGAAGTCCGTGGACGAGTTCTGAGTAATCAACCGAGGCCGCGCGGCCGGGCGTGAGATCGGTATGTTCCAATCCGCGCTGGCCGATCCGGTGTTATGCTGCCCAGCCAGCAGATAGCACTTCTGCTTGTTCGAGCACCGTCCGTGTCGCCTTATCACGCTTGTCGGGTGGGTAGCCGTGCTTGCGCAGGATGCGCTTGACCAATCGGCGCAGGTTGGCTCTGACATTCTCGCGCAGCGTCCAGTCGATCTTGACGTTGTTTCGCACGGTTTCGACTAACTCTCGGGCGATATCACGTAGCGTCTCATCGCCGAGCACGTGCACGGCGCTGTCGTTCGTCTCGAGCGCATCGTAGAAGCCGAGTTCGTCCTCGGTAAGCCCGAGTGCCTCACCGCGTGCATTCGCTTCGCGCATGTCGCGGGCGAGCTGAATCAATTCCTCGATGACCTGTGCGGCCTCGACGGCTCGGTTTCCGTAGCGGTGGATCGTCTGCTCAAGCATCTCGGCAAAGGATCGAGCTTGGACGACGTTCTTTCGCCGACGGACGGCGAGTTCCCCCTTGAGAAGCTTCCGAAGCAGCTCGACCGCGAGGTTGCGCTGTTTCATGCCCCGTACTTCGGCGAGGAACTCCTCGGACAGGATGGAGATGTCAGGCTTCTCTAGGCCGGCGGCGGCGAAGATGTTGACGACTCCCTCTGACGCGACGGCTCGCGAGACGATCTGGCGAATGGCGTAGTCCAGCTCTTCCTCGGGACGCGCCTCGCCTTCGGCACGCTTCGCCAGCACCGACCGGACGGCCTGGAAGAACGCCACATCGTCGCGGATCCGGATCGCCTCCTCGTGAGGGACGGCGAGCGCGAAGGCCTGCGAGAGTTCGCGCACGGCCCGCAGGCAGCGCTCCTTGCCGTTCTCCTGCGCGAGAATGTGTTCCTGCGCCCCGGGCAGCAGGCTCAAACGTTCAGCCGACGTGCCGTCGATCCACCCGGAGTAGTCGAATCCGTGGAACAGGTCGCGGCACACCTCGTACTTCTCCAGCATCACCGCCACCGCTTCGGACTGATCAACGGTGGTCTTGCCCGTGCCCCCGCTCTCGGTGTAGATCGCGAGAGCCTGTTTGAGCTCATGCGCGAGCCCGAGGTAGTCGACGACGAGGCCGCCCGGCTTGTCCCCGAAGACCCGATTCACCCGCGCAATCGCCTGCATCAGCCCGTGGCCGCGCATCGGCTTGTCGACGTACATAGTGTGCAGACTCGGCGCGTCGAAGCCGGTCAGCCACATGTCCCGCACGAGTACGACCCGGAGGGGATCGCCGGGATCGCGGAACCGTTTCGCCAGCATCTCGCGGCGCGCCTTGTTGCGGATGTGCGGCTGCCAGCCGGGCGGGTCGGAGGCGCTACCGGTCATCACCACCTTGATTCGGCCCCTGTCGTCGTCCTCGTGATGCCAGTCCGGACGCAGGCGAGTCAGCTCGCGGTAGAGGTCGAAGCAGATGCGGCGGCTCATGCAGACGATCATCGCCTTGCCGTCCATGGCCTCGATGCGCCGGTCGAAATGCGAGACGATGTCCCGGGCGATGAGCCTGAGCCGCGGTCCGGCTCCGGCGACGGCTTCGAGCTGGGCCCACTTGGTCTTCAGCTTCTCCTTGCGCTCGACTTCCTCGCCTTCGGTCACCTCCTCGAAGTCGGGATTGATCTTCGGCCGCTCGGCCTCATCCAGTGTCAGCTTCGCCAGCCGGCTCTCGTAGTAGATCGGCACGGTTGCCCGGTCCTCGACGGATCGCTCGATATCGTAGACGCTGATGTAGTCGCCGAACACCGCCCGCGTGTTGGCGTCCCCGAGCTCGATCGGCGTGCCGGTGAAGCCGATGAACGAAGCGTTGGGGAGCGCATCGCGCATGTGGCGGGCGTAGCCGTCGATAAAGTCGTACTGGCTGCGGTGCGCCTCGTCGGCGATCACCACGATGTTCCGGCGCTCCGACAACGCGGGATGGCCGTCGCCCTGCTCTTCCGGAAAGAACTTCTGGATCGTGGTGAACACCACGCCGCCCGACTCGACCGCCAGCTTGCCGCGTAGGTCGGCACGGCTGCGGGCCTGGGTCGGGGGCTGCCGCAGCAGCTCCCGGCAGCGGGAGAACGTGCCGAAGAGCTGATCGTCGAGGTCGTTGCGATCCGTCAGCACGACGATCGTCGGGTTCTCCATCGCCGGCTCGCGGATAATCCGCCCGGCGTAGAAGGCCATGGTCAGACTCTTTCCCGAACCCTGGGTGTGCCAGACGACACCGATGCGCCGGTCGCCGGGATCGCCGCCCGGCCTCCGAGTCGACCCGTCAGAACGAAGGTCCCTGTCGGAGTTTGCCTCCCGTTGCAACCGAGTCGCCCGTAGCGTCTCGGCGACCGCCGTTCCGACGGCGTGGAACTGATGATACCCGGCCATCTTCTTGGCCAGCTTGCCGCTACCGTCGTCCTCGAACACGATGAAGTCGCGAACCACTGCCAGAAGCCGGCGCGGTTCGCACACACCCGACAGCATCACCTGCAACTGGGGCAGATGCGGGCCGGCCAGCGTCTCGCCGTCCATCGTGCGCCACGGTTTGAACCATTCCCGCCCGGCGGTGAGCGTACCGATGCGCGCGTCGACTCCGTCCGAGGCGATGAGCGCCGCGTTGAATGCGAACAGGTTCGAGAGTTCGGCCATGTAGGTTTGGATCTGCATCCAGGCCGTCCAGACCGTGGCCTTCTCATCCGCCGGGTTCTTGAGCTCGATCAGACCGAGCGGAAGGCCGTTGACGAACAGCACGACATCCGGCCGCCGCTCGTGCTCGCCGTCGACGACGGTGAACTGATTCACCGCCAGCCAGTCGTTGTTGGCGGGGTTCTCGAAGTCGAGGCCCAGGACCTGCGCTCCGCACACGGCGCCGCCAGCGCTTCGATACTCGACCGTCACGCCGTCCACCAGCATTCGGTGAAACGCGCGGTTGCGGCCTGCCAGCGTCGAGCCTTCGGGCCGGGTCAGCTTGCGGAACGCGTCGTCCAGGGCCTCGGCCGGCAGGTCCGGATTCAGCCGATCCAGAGCGTCGAGCAGCCGATGTTCCAGAACGACTTCACTGTAGTCCGAGCGTTCGGCATTCCGTGTATCCGGGCCTATGCTGGGACCGTGGAGCACTCGCCACCCGAGGCTCTCGAGCCATTCGAGCGCGGCGTTTTCGACTTCGGATTCACTTATCCGACTAGACATTAGGACCTTTACGGCATCCCCGGTACGGTTGCGCGCAAGCGAAGTTCACCGGAAACAAGCTGTGGCAGAAGCAAGTCACGTAGTCCAGCTAGATATTGGTTTGTTTTTTCCTTATTTAGTATCGAATAGTGAATCGGCACTATTGTTTCATCGAACAGACGCCTGAGGTGTTCTCCCACGTCGATTATCTTCAACGCACTGAAAGTGGATTTGTTCATATTCTGAAAGACTGAACCTCCACTGCCAACCAGCATTATTTCCGACGCGAGCCGCCTACAAGACCAATACAAATATGTGCCGGCCCTGCAATCGTGCGGAACGATGCTATTGATTTGCTGGTTGGTCTAAGTCTCTTGATGGTTCAATACGACTAGCCCAGGTGTGGCGATGCAGCTAACCGAAATGATTCCAGGTGGTAGCGTCTTATTACCCTGCGAGTCGGCTCCATACTTGGAAAGCATAGTCTCAGTCTTGACTGCATAGACCTTGCCGTGCATATCGGGGATCTTCAGGAAGGGAATATCATTTCCGTAGAAATCCAGATTGCGAGTGCTCGGAGTCTTCCCGGTAACAATCTTACCGAAACTGCTTAGTGGTTTCACTTTCCACCCCGCCGGTATCTCACCCAGTTCGGACTCGACAAGCCGATCAGGAAACAGGTCGGAAAGATGCCGGGGTAATCCCGTATCGCGGCCCTTCATCTTCGCCCGGACCGGATCGAAATCGACGAACCAGGACTTGAACAGCGCCTGGGCCATCGCCTCCAGTGTCTCGTTCATCCGCCGGTTCAGATCGATCTTGTCGTCGAGGTTGCCGAGGACGTGCGCGATGGATCGCTGTTCGTAAGGTGATGGAACTATAGCTGGGAGGCCGTGAATATGGTTGCGATTCAGCGTTGGTACACTACTTCCAACATTGAATTGTACAAGATCAAGAGATTTCAGAAAGTAGTAGCAGAACCGAGGATCATTTCCATTGAAGTTCTTTACCCATAGGGTCGTATTCAGTGGCCAAAAGTCTTCCTCAATAAATTGACCTCCACCAATGCTTCCTGAACGACCGATCACGACACCGGGCCCTTTTACTTTCGCTTCTTCGTGCCTACCAACGGGACCTGTGGATGCAATGACTGGATAGTTACCTAGCTTGCGTTGGGATGTGGGTAAATCGAATCCTCTTTGCAATGTGACCACATCTCCAAGCGTCGTATAGCGCCACTCACTCCACACAGCCAAGGTCCCTTAGACTGGCGGCAATTGCCGTGTCGAGCCGTGCACCTTCAGTTTGCTGCTCGTGAAGCTGTGCCACGAGCCGTTTCATCTTGTCCTCGAACGGTTCACCGTCGTCCTCTTGGGGCTCTACGCCGACATAGCGGCCTGGCGTCAGCACATAGGCGTGCTTGCGCATCTCATCCAACCCCTCTCTGCCAAGATGCTTGAGACATCTCGCCACCCCTCAAATAGAGTAGGGCGGAGAGGTGAAACCTGATGTCTGAAGAGAGGAAGATGGAAGAGATGAGATCAGCAAGCACGTCCATTGCGGTCCGGGGCGAGGAGGAGGTTTCCCAGCTTCCCCCGTGCGCCCAGCTGGGGTCCGCGGAAGCGCCGACGGGCGAGCGTAGCGAGCACGGAGACGCAGCAGCGGGCGCCATCTGGGCGCGGCCGAGCCCTGTGTTGGATCCTGAGGTGGCCGCCAAGCCAACGCGGCGGACCTTCACGGCCGAGTACAAGCTGCGAATTCTCGAAGAAGTCGATCTCGCCACGCCTGGCGACATCGGCGCGATCCTGCGCCGCGAGGGATTGTACAGCTCGCACTTGACGGCCTGGCGCAAGGCACGTAGGACCGGCGCTCTGCGAAGGCTGGGCCGAAAGCGAGGGCGCAAGGCGAAGCAGGCCGATCCACAGGCCAAGAAGATCGAGCAACTGGAAAAGGAGCTCTCCCGTACTCGCGAGGCGCTACGCAAGGCAGAGCTGATCCTCGAAGTGCAGGGAAAAGTTGCCGGGCTGCTGGGCTTCAACCTCGAGGACGGGAGGAACTCCTGATCGCCGCCGCCGAGTTGGCGTTGCAGGTCGGCGTCAAGCCGTCCTGTGTCGCTCTCGGCGTGGCACGGGCGACTCTGTACCGTCGTCGGAAGCCAACTACCGGGCCGCAGCCCCGGCCAACACCCGCCCGGGCTCTGAGCGAGGACGAGCGCCAAGCCGTCCTGGACGTCCTGGACTCGCCTCGTTTCGTCGACCGTGCCCCCGCCGAGGTCGTCGCCACGCTCCTGGACGAGCAACGCTACCTCTGCTCGGAGAGGACCATGTACCGCATCCTCGCTGCGCGAGCTCCGGTGCGCGAGCGGCGCAACCAGCTTCGCCACCCCGACTACACCAAGCCGGAGCTGGTGGCGGCCGCCCCCAACCAAGTCTGGTCCTGGGATATCACCCGGTTGCGGGGTCCTGAGAAGTGGAGCTACTACTACCTCTACGTCCTGCTCGACATCTTCAGCCGCTACGTCGTCGGCTGGATGCTCGCTCCCCGCGAGAACGCCAATCTCGCCGGTCGCCTCATCGAGGAGACCTGCTGCAAGCACGACGTCAAACCTGAGGTGCTCACCCTGCACAGCGATCGGGGCTCCCCGATGACCGCCAAGTGCACGGCTCAGCTACTCGCCGATCTGGGACTCACTCAGTCGCTCAGCCGGCCCCAGGTCTGTGACGACAATCCCTTCTCCGAGGCCCAGTTCAAGACCCTCAAGTACCACCCGAGCTTCCCCTCCCGATTCGCCAGCCAGGAGGCCGCCCAGGCTTTCTGCAGGACCTTCTTCCCTTGGTACAACACCGAGCACCGCCACGGTGGGATCGCACACCTGACCCCTCACGGCGTCCACCACGGTCGAGCGGAGCAGGCCCTTGCCGCACGGCAACTCGCGCTCGATGCCGCCTTCCAAACTCACCCAGAACGCTTCCTCCGAGGGCGACCCATCGTCTCGCCTTTACCTGGAACCGTATACATCAACCGGCCTGACGATACGCAGGCCTCGACCGAAGAGGACCTTCACTAATTTATGACTCGAGGTGTCTCAAAGTTCTTGACAGGTTCCGAACGATGCGCTCTTGCAGAAGCCGGGAATGTCGGCGCAGGCGGCGCTAACGTCTGCCGTGCGCCAGGCGTGGTAGGTGCCGGCGATACGGGCAATGTCCTCGTCGGTCAGCTCACGGTGCGTCCGGTCCACCATCCGGCCGAGCTTCCTCGCGTCGATGAACAGGATCTCGCCCTGGCGCTTGCGTCGGCGCGCCAGGAACCACAGACAGGCGGGAATCTGGGTGGAGTAAAAGAGCTGACCCGGCAGTGCAATCATACAGTCCACTAGCTCCGCCTCGATCAGGTTCTTCCGAATCTCTCCCTCGCCCGATTGGTTTGAGGACATCGACCCGTTGGCGAGCACGAACCCCGCGACGCCCTTCGGCGCTAAGTGGTGGACCATGTGCTGGACCCAGGCAAAGTTGGCGTTGCCCTTCGGCGGGATGCCGTAGCGCCAGCGCTTGTCCTCGACCAGCCTGTCGCCGCCCCAGTCCGAGACGTTAAACGGGGGATTGGCGAGGATGAAATCGGCCTTCAGGTCCGGATGGCGGTCGTTATAGAAGCTGTCGCCGTGGGCGATCTGCCCCCCAATGCCTCGTATGGCCAAGTTCATCTTCGCGAGCCGCCACGTCGTGTAGTTCGACTCCTGCCCGTAGATCGAGATGTCGCCGCGCGCCTTGCCGCCGTTGCCGTTTCCGCTGGAGTGGGCGCGAATGAACGAGATCGACTGCACGAACATTCCCGAGGAGCCGCAGCAGGGATCGTAGACCCGCCCTCGGTAGGGCTCCAGCATCTCGACGAGCAGCTTGACGACACAGCACGGGGTGTAGAACTCGCCGCCTTTCTTGCCCTCCGCGCTCGCGAACTGCGAGAGGAAGTACTCGTAGACGCGGCCGAGGACATCTCGGGAGCGTGCTTCGGCATCCCCGACACGGATGTTTCCGATCATGTCGATCAACTGACCGAGACGCTGCTTGTCCAAGGCAGGCCGCGCGTAGTCCTTGGGCAGCACCTCCTTCAGCCCCGGGTTGTCGCGCTCGATCGCGGCCATGGCCTGATCGACGGTCTGGCCAATGGTCGACTGCCGCGCCTGGGCCTTCAGGTGCGGCCAGCGGGCTTCCTGCGGCACCCAGAAGATGTTCTCTGCGATGTATTCATCGCGGTCCTCCGCAGCGTCCTCGCCCCACCCGGCCAGCACCGACGCGTGACGCTCCTCGAAGGCGTCCGAGATGTACTTCAGGAAGATTAGGCCGAGCACCACATGTTTGTACTCGGCGGCATCCATCGAGCCTCGGAGCGCATCAGCCATCGCCCACAGCTCGGCCTCGTAGCCGGTTGTTGCCCCGCTATCGGAACGTGTGCTCGCTGTCTTCATTAGCTCTCGTCGGTTTCCCTAGTGCCATGTTGCGGTCCTCCAGATATCGACACGCCTGGGCCGCTTCCCTCCGATCCTGTAGGCGTTTCTTGTCGACCCGGCCAACCTCATTAGGTCGACGGCAGGCAACATATGACAAATGTCGTGCCGCCGTACAGTCGGTCGAGGCAGTTGCCATCTCGAGAGATTTCCGGTCCGCAATGGACCAACGTGCCCAAGGAGCAGCAGGGATCGGATACAGCCGTCGGAGGCCCGTCCCCTCGCCAGGGCTTCGCGTTTGTACTCGGCTAGGATGCGGAGTGCGTCACGGGGCATGAACTGCCCCGGATAGAACGCACTCTGGCCGACCGCGATCGAGGTTCTCCACAGGCGCTCCGGGAGCAGCTCGAGGCCATCCGCTGGCGTGGCTTGGTCCGCCTCTAGTACGTCGCTGGAACTCTAGGGACATCGCCGTTTTGCCCGTTGTTGACACCGCAGAAGCGGGCTCGTCAATGTACGGGCATGGAGATTCATGGCGGCCCAGGGTTCCAAGCGTCGGGGCGTGTCTGGCGCGCTTGAGGCGGGAGAGCCAGCCTACCCTTTGGGGCCACGCTTCGCGGGTCCCCGGCAGGGGCTGGCGGGGGGCTGTGCCCCCTCTGATCCCCCCAACGGCAACAGCACATGAGGGGCGCTGGACGCGACGTGTGGGTGAAGATCCGCGCCCGCGAGGCGGAGCGTGCCGAGTGGCACGCGAAGGCGAGCTCCGCAGGGTTCACGCTGTCGGATCTCGTGCGCCGGTCGGTGGGCCGGGCGCGCACCTGGACCGTGGCGCACGCCGAGGCCGTCGAGATCGTCGCCCACCTGGTCGCCATCGAGCGGGCGCTCGCGGCGTTGGCCCCCGTCGGCCGCCCCGACCCCGATGCACATTAAGTTCCTGGCCCGCGGAACGGGCTCGGCCCCGGCGGCAGCCGACTACCTGCTCGGGGCGCGGGATGCGACCGGGCAGCCGCGCGAGGGCGTGGAGGTCCTCCGGGGGGATCCCCATCAGGTCGCCGTGGTGGCCGACGCGCTGGCGTTCGAGCACAAGTACACGTCGGGCGTGATTGCCTGGGCACCGGACGACACTCCGACCGACGCGCAGATCGGCGCGGTCATCGATGCCTTTGAACAGACGGCCTGGGCGGGGCTCGAGCCCGACCGCTACGCCTGGGCGGCCGTGGTGCATCGGCAGCACTCCAGCGCCGATACGCAGAAACCGTTGAGGCAGCGCGTGCGGTTGCGCGCGTTCGTGAGTCCAGCGCGAGAACTGCTGCGGCTCTGATGGCGTCTCTCATGTCCGAGTTGCTTGGAAGTGACGTATCGGATCGTGGGACCTGCGGCCCTTCGCTGTTAGGATGCGAGCGGGACGTTGGGAACCGCACGAACGCAGGGACGAGACCTGACATCACTTGCTATCGGAAATGCTAGAATTCCTGGACGTAAGGCCGACAATTGTCGCATTGTCCAGCATTGTCGTCGCTCTGCTTGCAGTGGGTGCAGCAGCGGCGTCGGCTTGGTTCGCCAGGATGCAGTTTAGAGGCAGCTTGGTAGTCTTTTGGCGACCACGAGAGGCCGGCTTTACTACAATCGATGTAGTAGCACGCAATGTTGGAGGCGGATCAGTACGCAGTGTGGAGGTTACGAGTGATCAACCTGACTTCCAGAGACTTGAGTTCGCAGAATTGCCGGTCGCAACTGAGTACTGCATCGATACAATGAGTGGAAAATCAAGTCCACAAGAGTACTACACGAGACACGGATGGGGGCGACGCCTGCGATGGAGGCCACGAAGATGGCGAATCGATCCGGCGAAGTTCGCTGGAGTCCAGACGCGCGGCGTGACAGCACTGCGAAAGATCTCAGATACATTGGAGAGTGTGGAGAGAAAGGTAAGGGATTCGCCTGTTCTACGGAACGCCGGCAATACGATAGGGATCTCACGTTCAAACGAAGAGACGTGGGTGCTTCCATCTGGGGTAATCGCTGTACTTCTTCCGGATGACTCGGAGACTCTCCGGACACATATCCAAGACGAGACGGTGTTGGAAAGCGGCTGGAGACAGAACAGACACAGCGGAACTTCCATAGGCACGCACGCGCCAAAAGACGTCATGCGAGTAGTTGTTGATCCAGAACGGCTGTCGCCCGAAGAAGAGAAGAAGCTGGCATCGTACCTGGACTATGGAGAGATCACCCTTCACTATAGCCGCCAGCAGGCGCGCTACCGGATTCTGACAGTCATTAACCCACAACGAGGTGCACGAATAATCGAGCGCCACGTGGTGTACGAGCAACCCGCTGCAAGCGAAGAGGACAACAGCGAGTAGCAGCGTGAGCACGGGCGCAGGAAGCAGGGCCGAACCGCGACCGCGACCCGTCCCCGGCCATCTACGGACGGTGCTTGTGGTACGACCGAATGCAAGTCAAAACGGGGGATACAACGGGGGAAACGGCCGCTCTGAAACGACGTAAAGCGCGTATTTTCAATATGTTATAGGTTTTTGGTCTCAGAAGCCCTGGAAGCTATCTCCCGCAACACGTCGATCTCCAACGCGCGAAGCTCGCGGTAGGCGATGATGAGGAAGTTGCCGCAGCCGCACGCCGGATCGAAGAGCCGCAGCGTGCCGAGCTTGTCCCGGAACTTCCGAAGGTCGGCCATGCTGCGGCCGTCCCGGCGGGCCTGCAACCGCCGGAACTCGGCCCGCAGGTCGTCGAGGAACAGCGGCTCGATCACCTTCAGGATGTTCTTCTCCGTCGTGTAGTGCGCCCCTTGGGCGCGCCGGTCGGCCGGCTCCATGACCGACTGGAACAGCGCGCCGAAGATGGCCGGCGAGATCGCCGTCCAGTCGAATCGGCCCGCGTCGAGCAGGGCCTGACGCATCGAGGCGTCGAAATCCGGGATGCGAAGCGTTTCGGCGAATAACTCGCCATTGACGTGTGGAAAGCGGGCCAGATCGTTGTCGAGCGCCCGCGACCGCCGATCCGGCGGCGTGTTCAGCGCCTGGAACAGCCGCGCCATCCACGGGCCGAGGTCGGCGCCATCGGCGGCCGTGCGTTCCTCGATGAACTGGAGGAAGATGTCGCGCGGCTCGAAGATGCCGGTGTCGTCAGCGAACAGGCAGAACACGGTCCGTACCAGGAACAACTCCAGGTCGTGACCATCGTAGCCGGACGCCTTCAGCGCAGCGTGCAGATGCGCGATCAACTCGGACGCCTCGATGTTGACCGGGTCCTGGTCGCGGAACGTGCGGCGCTGCACGCCGATGATGAACCCGAACTTCTCGACGTGCTGCGGCAGGTCGGCGAGCACGAAGCGTGTTTCTTCGCGTTCGTCGCGATCGAGCAGCTCGAACGACCGGAAGTCGCAGAGTAGCTGGTAGCGGGGGCGGTCGCGTTCAGGCAGTGCGTCGAAATACGAACCGGCCTGCTGACTCGCGGCGACCAAGTCGCGCCCGGCGCTCTTCTGCTCGACCAGCAGGACGCCGGGCCAGAAGAGGTCGATGAAGCCGGACGTATCGTCTAGCCGCCGAACGTGCTCCTCGTAGCGGGCTACCGTGCGCCGCCGGGTCAGTTTGGGCGGTCGGGTCTGGAATCATCGCCCCTCAGATACCTCGCCCCCAAATCCTCCTCCTCGTCGACGGGCTCGGAGATATCTAGCGCTTGTGCGTCTTTTGGTGATAAGCCAAGATCGGCCTGAAACGAACGCATCAATTTATACTCCATGTTTAGAGGCTGTAGTAGATGATGCTTTGCCATATTAACTTGCCCCGAGGAGCCCTGGCGCAGCATCTCAGGGCCGTCTCTTTTTAGTATAGCTTCCATCTCCCGGCAACGGGCCCAGGCTGCGCACCAGCCAGCCATAGCGCCGAGGTATTTAGCCCGGTGTGTGCCATCCTCCGCCATGCGGAAACACAGCCAGCGCCATATCCTCTTTGCCTGGTTCGACAGTTCAGTAGGTGGCTTCGGGTGCACGGTGTCCGCCGGGGGGCGCTGAATAACCCGAGACGCCCGAGCCGTCCCTAGTAGCTCCTTCTGATGTTGCGTTTTGCGTCGGTTATTCGGCACGGGGCCAGCCTAGATTAGGAAATTTCATTGTGGCACGATATACAGAACACGGGCGCGCGCTGGAGGGGCGTCAGCCAGGCGATGTCGTAGGTGCCCTCCAGATCCGGCTTGCCGTCGGGCCTGCGTGGAATGTCCCCTTCGGCAGCCAAGCTCGGCAGCGAGATCGCGCCGAGAAGAAAGCACAGGACCGTGTGTTTCATGTCATTTTCGTCAATCCTTCTTCGCCATTGATTTCGACGCGAATGCGACCCTCCCTGCGCTCTCACAAATCCAGCTCTAAGCCTCCCGGCTCTTCCAGCTTGCGGACTTCCCACAGAAGCTCCGGCGGAAACACCTCCTCGTAGATGCGCTTCATCGTGACCTCGTAGTCCCACTCTGTCGACAAGGGGCGCCAAGCCAGCGCGTCGAGCTGGGCGCGGACGATTCGCCGCATCGAGGCGATCGAGTCGCTAACGTCGACGAGGCCGATATCACGCATCGCGAGCATGAAGCCACTCACCCCCATGGTCCCGGTGACCGCATTACTTAGCAAGGAAGAGACTTCTCGTCGAGACAGTCCCGATGGCAGCACCAGGTCCCCACTCTCGAATGCCTCCACCAACACCGCCGACCTGACGCGAAGATAGTCCTTCCTTATCTCGGCCGTCCGCTGCGTCTCCTGCGACGAGGCACGATCGACGATGTTTGCTGTGAGGGCGATGCTCCCTAAGCTAAAGGGGTGAGGGATAATGGCGTTGATCTCGGTGATAGCGACGAAGCGCTCGCGGGGCCGAGCGTCGAAGGCCTCCACCCGTCTTATCAAGAGGCAGCGCAGTTGAAGAAGCTGGGAGTAAAGCGCTAGCAGCACATCTTCCTTGGTGGGGAAGTACTTGTAGACCGTGGGTCGCGAGTATCCCGCCACCTTGGCGAGTCGCAGCATGGAGAGGGCGACGATCCCCTCCTCCCCCAAGATCTGTCGCGCCGCAGAGAGGATCTCCGCTCTGCGCCGACCGCCTTCCCTCTCTCGACGAGCGACAGTCTTCTTCTCGAGATCGATCTCTGTCGTCATAGGGCGCTCCCCGCGTTGGCTCTACGGCACGCTGCGAATGCCGATCGGTGTCGAGCGCAGCGAAGAACTCAGAGTACCTCTCGGCTGACACCTTGACTCCAACACTGTGTAAGAATACAGTCTCATCTGTACCGCATCAAGCATGCGTGGAAGAACGAGGTCCGAACCGTATCCGCTCCTAGGCGGCTTTACGTAGATTTCTCAGTAGCGAGCAAAGAACAATTATGGAGAATCACAGAGTGAACACCACCACTCTCAAGGCCTTAGTCTCGATCCTCATCATGCTCGCATTCGCTCAGCTGCCGCTGTGGGCTGACGGTCCGCAGACAGGGGTGATCGAAGGCCGTGTGCTCGACGCGCAGGGCGGGGCCCTGCCCGGTGCCACGGTGACCCTGGCCGGTCCGCAGGGCGAGAAAACCGCGATCACCGATGACGCGGGTAAGTATCGTTTCTCGCTATTGCTGGATGGCGGCTACACCGTCACCGCCGAGCTGGAGGGGCTGGGTAAGGCCGAGGCTTCGACGTCCCTCAATGTCGGCGATCGCCGTAGCATCAACCTCACCCTGGCGGCGGGCACCGCGGAGACCATCACCGTCACCTCCGAGGCCCCCCTGGTCAACAAGTACGAGACAGCGTCGACGGCGACACTCGATGCGGAGGTCGCGGAAGCGCTATCGTTCAGCAGTCGCAACTACATGGACAACATAGGCCTTCTGCCTGGCGCAGTGGTCTCCGACCGACTGGCGACCCAAAATGGTTTTTCCGGCGGTCGCACCGGCGATTCCCTTACCTTCATGGAGGGCGTCGATGTCAGCCAAACCAGGCGCGGCGGTGAGTTTCGCATCAAGATACCGACTACGGCGGTCGCCCAGACCACCCTGCAGACCGCCGGACTGGGAGCGGAGTACGGCCGGGCCTCCAATGGCCAGGCCAACACGGTGATCAAGACCGGCACCAACAACTTCCACGGCGAGGCCCTCTATATTGCGCAGAACCCCTCGTGGCGCGAGGACTGGCATACCGCTCCTTTTAGTGAGATCGCGAAGCCAGACGAGATCGTCAACAGCTTCGAGGTCTCCCTCGGTGGCCCGATCTATCGCGATCGTGCGTGGTTCTTCGCCTCCAAGGCCAACACTTCCGAGAACAGATACAACTCGACGCAGGACGGCGTGGTATTCGACGTGAGCAACTACGCCGATCCGCTCCTCGCCAAGCTCAACGGTCAACCTGGCGACAGTCATCAGCTCTCCTTTACCGTCATCAAGGCGCCGAACGAAGATGTCGCCGACGTCGGCAACCCGGGGGACCTGTTCGCCTTTAACGATACCCGCCGCGACAACGACGTGGTTACGCTGTCGTGGGACTACGCCGTAACCCCCTCCATCTTTCTGGAGTTCAAGGCTGCCGAGATCGAGGATACGCTGCGCAGAGGGTCGTTGATTACCCGCGAGATCGACCCCAATGCCCCTCCAGACTCCCCCAAGCGAACCGGATTTCGCTATCACGACCTGGCCAGCGGCTTCAAGTACAACTTCAACGCACACGGAAACGGTAACGGTTTCGTAAGCGATCCCCGCGAGCAGCTCAATGCCGCGGCAACGATCTTCAGGGGCAACCACGAGCTCAGGGTCGGCGCCGACCGCCATGACCTGGGTGCTACCGTCACCGTAATTGTCGGCACCGAGTACGCCGGACGGGGCTACGACGAAAACTCGCCCACCGGCTTCGCGACTCCGGTAAGGAAACGGGTCTTCGAGCAGGCGACGGGGGAGCCCGAGGTCACCAGCGATCTCTCGACCTTCTACGTCCAGGATCGCATCGACATCGGAGACAAATGGGTCGTCACCGCTGGACTCCGTCTCGAGGACCAGGAGCTCTACGACAACCTCGGTGTACTGGTCAACGACTACAGTGAGCTGGCGCCTCGCTTGACTGCCGTTTACGACATGAGGGGCGCCGGCGAGCTCCTGCTCCGCGGCACCGCCGGGCGCTACTACAACCTTTTCCTCCTGCAACTCCCGCTGGGGCAGTTCTTTCAAGGTGCAACCGGTCGCAACATCTACGACCAGTTCCTCTACAACCCCGTGAGCGGGGCCTACGACACCTTCCAGCGGACGGTCAACACGTCGGTCGACAGGGAAGCGGGGGCAAGCCTCACCCCCGAATTCCAGGACGCCTTCTCGGTCGGGGTCGATTGGCAGCTCAGCAACCTCTGGGTCGCCAAGGCACGCGTCGAATACAGGGAGAACAAGGACGTGTGGACGGTGTCGACGCAGTGGGACGACGCCGGTGAGCCCATCTTCGACCTTCGCACCTGGGACTCGGGAGGAGCACAGCAGATCGCCGACCGCTGGGGCGTTCCCTCTCCCGGCCGCATGTTCCGCGAGCACAAGGGGCTGGTGCTGGAGCTCAACCGTCGCATGCGCGACAACTGGACCGTGCGCGCCAACATCGCTTTCAACGACACCAAGGGCAATGTCGATAATCGGACCAACCGCGACGTCACCTTCGATGGTCTCGGCGGCCTCGAAGTGGGCACCTTGGTCTCCGACCTCACCAGCCGGTTCAGGGACGGCCGAGTCGCTCTCGCTTCCAATCGCGCGATCGTCTTCAACCTCGTCGGCATCAAGCGATGGCAGATCGGCAACCACAGCCTGAATACGGGCGCCTACTTGAGCTATCGCGAGGGCCAACCCTGGGGGCTTCAGGCGAACGCCAACATGTTCAATCCGGAATCGCTCGAGACGCTGCGGGTACGTACCCTCTTGGAGTCCGCCGATACCAACCAGCTTCCGGACCCGACCGTTCTCAATCTCAATGCGAGTTGGGTCTTCCCGATCAAGGGATCTTTCGAAGGTCAGCTGGGTGTGGAAGTCTGGAACGCCACCAACGAGGACGCCCAGACCAATGTGAATGCTTTAAACGGCAACCCGAGGAGCGCCATCACCTCGTACGTGATTCCGCGCGAGTACCGGGTGAACGTAGGGATTCGCTTCTGACCTGGGTTGCAGTGACCAGCCGGTGACGGACGCCCGCGAGGGCTCCTCGCTATTCGTGGCGGACCCTCAGCTCTCAGTAGGGAATCCGTAGGGGGCTTCTCTCGATTCTACGAACGCTGTCGGTCTGCATTGCGGCACTCTGTGCCCCCATCTCGGTCGGTGCGCAGGAGCCCTACTCGAGCGTAGTCCGGCGCAATACCCCGACTCGCGTCTACTGGGGCGACACCCATGTGCATACGGCACTGTCGGCAGACGCGATGAACGGGGGCACGCGTCTGGAGCCAGAGCAGGCCTACCGCTTCGCGCGTGGCGAGCAAGTCACCACCACGACTGGCCAACCGGTCAAGCTGCTGCGTCCGCTGGACTTCATCGTCGTCGCCGACCACGCCAACAACATCGGCGCCGGCTTGGCGCGCCACAAGTTCGTGGTGGACCCGGCGTTTCGGCGTACCGAGATCGGGCGGGCCTGGCAGCGCGCCCTTCGCGATCTACGACGCCGTAGCGACATCGATCAGCAGGAGCTCGAGAGCGGCCCACTGCTGACCGGGCACCGCCCGGGGAGGGTCTCGGTTCGGGACCAGCGATTCCGTCAGACTGTCTGGCGCAAGATCACCAGCAACGCCGACCGCTACAACGAACCCGGTGTATTCACCGCCTTCATCGGTTACGAGTGGACACCGAGCGTGGCGTTGACCGGGGGCCCTCATCGCATCGTGATCTTCAAGGACGGTGCGTCGATGGTGAACCGCGTGCTGCCCTTTACCTCTTATGATAGTTCCAAGGAGGAAGAGCTCTGGGCCTTCCTGGCGGAGTACGAGCGCAAGGTTGGCGGGGCAGTTCTCGCCATCCCGCACAACAGCAACCTCACCGGCGGTGAAATGTTCCGTTTACAGGACTCCTGGGGCCAGCCGCTCACAGCGGAGTACGGGCGACAGCGTTCGCTGTGGGAGCCGCTCCTCGAAGTTACCCAGATCAAGGGGGACAGCGAGACCCACCCCTACCTCTCAGCCACCGACGAGTTTGCCGACTTCGAGACCTGGAATGGCTGGGGCGGAAGGCGCGGGTGCCGTCCGAGCCTGGACTGTTTGCCTGGCGGCCCCGCTACACGGTCGAACGAGCTGATTCAGTACGAGTACGCTCGCTCGGCGCTCAAGCTCGGCCTGGCGCAGCAGGCTCAAAATGGAGTCAATCCCTTCAAGTACGGCATGATCGGCAGCTCCGACTCGCATACCGCGCTGGCTTCCGTCGACGAAGACAACTTCTTCGGCAAGGTGACCAGCAGCGAACCGAGTGTGACGCGATTCTCGAACCAGTCTCCCACTAGCAACTGGGAGATGAGCGCGGCCGGCTACGCGGCGGTGTGGGCGACCGAGAACACGCGAGAGGCGCTCTTCGATGCGATGCGGCGAAGAGAAGTCTACGCCTCGACGGGTCCGCGCATGACGGTGCGCTTCTTCGGCGGTTGGGGCTTCGTGCCCGAAGACGCCCACCGCTCAAACCTCGCGCGCGTCGGTTACGAGAAGGGGGTGCCCATGGGTGCCGATCTCGCGCATGGTCCGTCGGGCCGATCGCCTACCTTCTTGATCCGTGCAGTGAAAGATCCCGACGGCGCGAACCTCGACCGAGCCCAGGTGATCAAGGGCTGGCGTGACCGAAGCGGCGAGCTCTACGAAAGGGTCTACGACGTTGCCCTGTCAGACGGGCGCAGCGTGGGTCGTGGGGGCAAGGTGGAGCCCGTCGGCAACACCGTCGATCTGACTAACGTCACCTATCTGAACAGCATCGGAGATCCGGAGCTGGCCGTGGTCTGGCAGGATCCCGACTTCGACCCCGACGAGCACGCGTTCTACTACCTACGCGTCCTCGAGATTCCCACCCCGCGCTGGACGGCGTACGACGTCAAGCGCTTCGGCCTGGAAGATGTGCCCGAGGAGGTGACGATGATCACCCAGGAGCGGGCCTACAGCTCTCCGATCTGGTACACCGCAGAGGAGTAGCCACGTGAACACGAACATCAGTCGCCGTCACTTCCTCACCAGCCTCGGGGCGAGTGGGGCCGCCCTCGCCGCCAGCGGGGCCCGCTTCGCTACGCCCGCCGCCGCCGCGATCCCGGGTGAGCGCCTCACCATCCATTCGGTCGACTGCTACCCGGTGAAGCTGTGGTCCGGGACTCCCGCTCTCAGCACTTTCCCTTCGCGCCGCGGCGCCATCACCTCCGACTTCGACCCTCGTCGCTGGCTCCCCTCGGGCCCCTTCGGGCAGCTCGGCGGGGCTACGGTGGTGGTGATCCACACCGACCAGGGGGTGACCGGTTACGGGCTGGGCTGTGGTGGGGCCGCCGCGGCCACCATCATCCACGGCCATCTACGCGATCTCCTGGTGGGGGCCGACGCACGCAATGTCGAGATGCTGTGGGAGCAGCTCTACGGGTCGGGGCTAGCCTACGGTCGGCGCGGTGTTTTTGTCATGGCTCTGAGTGGCATCGACAACGCGCTGTGGGACATCGCGGGCAAGGCCGCGGGCCTGCCGGTATGGCGCTTGCTGGGCGGCGTCCACAAAGAGCGGGTGCCGGCCTACTACACCGGGACTCTGGTCGAGCGGGGCCTGGACATGGGCTTCGAGAACTTCAAGCTGACGGGGATGCCCGCAATGTCGGAGGGGAGGGAGACGATGGCCCGCCTGCAGTCGGTGCTGGAGGAGGTGAGAGGCCAGATCGGCGACGAGCGCCGGCTGATGATCGACTGCTCGATGAAGTGGAACGACGTCGAGTTCACCATGGAGATGCACGATCGCCTGGCGCATCTCGGTCTCTACTTCATCGAGGAGCCGCTCTCGGCCGACGACATCCTGGGCTACGCCGAGCTGGTGCGACGTTTCGAAGGGCCGCTGGTGGCCTCCGGCGAGCACGAGTACACCCACTTCGGCTTCGAGATGCTCTTTCACCACGACGCGGTCCAGGTCGTCCAGCCCGATGTCAGCTGGTGCGGCGGCATCACCTCGCTGCGACGCATCAGCGTGATGGCCGAAGAGCGCGGCCTACCCTTCATCCCGCACCGTGGCGGCAGTCTCTTCGGCCTTCCCCTCGTTCTGACCTCTTCGAACGCGCCCATGGCCGAGAGCTTTGGCACCTTGGACGATGCAGCCAACGATCTGATGCTCGCCATGACCTCGCCCTTCGAGAGCGGACACTACCTGGCACCTTCCGGCCCTGGCTTCGGTACCGAGATCACCGAGGATCTGGTCAGGCGCCACCTGGCACCGGCATAAGGAGTAACTACGCAATGAGGAAACCTCTCGTATCGCCAAGCCTGCTGTTGGCAGCGTGTGCAGTTCTTTCAGTGGCCGCGGGGCCGGTCGTACCCCAAGCCGCATCGGGGACCGACTTCGTTCCGGTAACCGACGCCATGCTGCAGAGCCCGAGCGACGACGACTGGCTGATGTGGCGGCGCACCCTCGACAGCTGGGCCTACAGCCCGCTAGACCAGATCAACCGCGAGAACGTGGGGGATCTCGCCCTGGTCTGGGCTCGAGGCATGACGGCCGGCATCCAGACCGGGACGCCGCTGGTCTACAACGGTGTCCTGTACATGCCGAACCCGAAGGATGTGATTCAAGCGATCGACGCGGTGACCGGCGACCTCATCTGGGAGTATCGCCGCGAGGTCCCCGACGACATCATGGGCTACCTCGGCTCCCTCGCCGAGAACAACCGCAACCTCGCAATCTACGACAATCTGATCATCGATACCAGCGTAGACGACTACATCTTCGCCCTCGACGCGAGAACGGGGGAGCTGGTCTGGGAGACCCAGATCCTCGATTACAAGAAGAAACCGGCGATTCAGGGCTCCGGCCCCATCATCGCCGACGGCAGAGCGATCTCGGGGCGCAGTTGCCGGACGCTCGGTGGGCCGGACGCCTGTGTTATCACTGCGCACGACGCGAAAACCGGCAAGGAGCTGTGGCGGCGGCGGACGATTCCGGCGCCAGGCGAGCCTGGCAACGAGACCTGGGGTGACGTGCCCTTCGAAGAGCGAAAGCACGTCGGCAGCTGGACCGCGGCGAGCTACGATCCCCAGCTCGAGCTCATCTATATGGGAACATCGGTGACTTCGCCGGCGCCGAAGTTCCTGTTGGGTGGCACTAATCTCAAGCACCTCTACCACAACTCGACCCTCGCGCTCGAGGTAGATACCGGGGAGATCAACTGGTACTACCAGCATCTCAACGACCACTGGGATTTAGACCATCCCTTCGAGCGCATCCTGGTCGACACCGCGGTGTCGCCCGACCGCAATGAAGTACCGTGGATCAATCCGCGTGTGCAGGCCGGTGAGGTCCGCAAAGTCATGACCGGGATTCCGGGCAAGACGGGTGTGGTCTACACAATCGACCGCGAGACCGGGGAGTTTCTGTGGGCTACACCGACGGTGCCGCAGAACGTAATCAGCAACATAGACGGGGCCACGGGCGCCGTGACCGAGAACGAAGAAACGGTCTTCACTGAGTTGGGGCAGACAATTCTAGTCTGCCCCACCTATGCAGGCGGTAGGGGCCCACAGGCCGGCGCTTACAGTCCGCTGACGAATATGATCTACAACCCCTTGCGCAACGCTTGCGCGCAGATGACTTCTGACCTTGCCGGGCGACTCCCCACCTACGCGCTCGACGCCACCCACCAGATGGCACCCGGCTTCGAGCTGCTGGGAAATGTTCGGGCGGTTTCGGTGGAGACCGGCAAGACAGCTTGGATCTACGAGCAGCCGGCCGCCACTATGTCGATCTTCACCAGCGGGGGCGGGCTGGTGTTCGGCGGGGACGTGAAGGGACGCTTCCGGGCCCTGGACCAGGAGACAGGCGAGGTGCTGTGGGAGGTCAATCTCGGCGCGATGGTCTCCGGCTATCCAATCAGCTATGGCGTCGACGGACGCCAATATATCGTCGCCTCGACCGGTAAATCGGTGCAGGGAATGAACGTCGAGGGGATCACGCCTACGACAACCACGGTGACCGGCGACTCCTCCAGGGGCCTGCCCTCGAGGTACCCGAACAACCTCTTCGTATTCGCACTCCCTCGGCCAGCCAGTGAGTGACGCGTCTGAAAGTACGGTCCGACCGCCCGTATTACCGCACATCATGACTAGACCAGCGTTTCCAAAGTTCGTGTGCAATAGCTCGAGGTCATTCTGTTCGCTGGCCAGGCGCGCCGACGCAGGCATATTGGGCAATATGTCGAGGAGGCGAAACGCCGTCAGCGGACAGAAGGGGCCGAGATATGTGCGCGAACTTTGGAAACGCTCGTCTAGCGCACAATTGAAAATCAACGCCGTGCTCGTCGGCCTTGCCGCCTGTTTGATCACCGGGCTGCTGCACGCTGCAGATCCCATCGCCACAGACACCCACCGCTTCATCGAAATCAGAAACGGGATTTACCTGGCGCAAACGACGGCGTCGGTGTTCAACAGCAACTCGTTGGTTGTCGTCAACGACCAGGATGTCGTGGTGGTGGATTCCCATGCCACTCCGGCCAAAGCACGCGATCTCGTCGCTTCGATCAAGGCGATCACAGCGAAGCCCGTGACCGCGCTGATCAACTCCCACCATCATTGGGACCACACCAACGGCAATCAGGAGTTCACCGACATTCCGATCATCGGCCATGAGTTCACCTATATGAAACTGGCGATCGCGCCGCATGAAGAGGTAAGCCGTCACCGTGGTCTCAGCCGCCAGAATGGAGAATTGGCTCAGTTGAGGGAACAGATCGCGTCCGTCGAGGACGACGAGGAGAAAAAACGACTCGAGACCCAAGCGGCGGTGCTTGGCGCGCACCTTGGCGACTTCGACGAGGTCGATCCGACGCCACCCAATGTGACTATCAGCGACCGCATGACGCTCTATCGAGAGAAGCGCGAGATCCAGGTAATCTTCACTGGGCGCGCTCATACAGGGGGTGACGTCGTCGTCTACTTTCCCCAGGACAGGCTCGTCTTCACCGGCGATATGGCGCTAGGAGGGCCGTCATTCATGGGCGACGGGTTCGTCGATGAGTGGCCCCAGACCATGGAGAATCTCAAAGCGCTCGATTTCGACATCTTCGTTCCTGGCCACGGCAAGCCGGTCACCGACTTGAGAAGAATCGATCTCGTTCAGGAGTACTACAGAGACCTTTGGAAGAAGACGGCCGCCAAGCATGCCGCAGGGGTGAGCCCGGAGGAGGCTGCCCGCACCATCGACATGACCAATCACACCGAGATCCCCATCCCAGAGCCGGGCGTGAACCTCCTGGCAGTAGAACGGATGTACACTCGGCTGGAGAGGCTCCAGAAATGATGGCTATCATTTCCTCCGCCTCTAGTTGTCTTTTGGCGCCGAGGACGGCGCACTTTGAGCTTGCTTCCTATTCGCTCCGGGAAACGGCTCAGACAGATTCTGCAAGTCTCGGGTGAGGTTGGCGCGGAGAAATACTCGCTTGTCCGAATACTCGCCCGCGCTCAATCCTGACTGAGAGTCGATGTCCTCGCGCCATCTCCGGCGCTCGAGCCGGGTTAGTATCTGAAAACCACCACACCAAGGAGGGCGTCACGATGAGCAAGAAGCAGACCCGCCGGGAGTTTCTACAGCAGTCTTCTCGCCTGGTAGCCGGCACGGCTCTGGCGGGGCAGGCAGCGACACGCGCCGGTGCCCAACAGGAGAGGCCGCCCAACCTCCTCTTCTTCTTCCCCGACCAGCACCGTCCCGACTGGATCGGCTACGGCCCCAACGCGCTGCCCATCTCGACTCCGAACCTCGCGCGCCTGGCTCGCACCGGCGTGAGCTTCAACCGGGCCGTCGTCTCCTCGCCCGTCTGCGCGCCCTCGCGTGCCTGCCTCGCCGGCGGACGCGAGTACGACCGCTGCGGCGTGCGCAAGAACGGCATCCCGTATCCACGAGATCGCACCACCTACTACCGTCTGCTGCGCGACGCGGGCTACCACACCATGGGAGTCGGCAAGCTCGACCTGGCACAAGGCACCAGGGACTGGGGCTCGATGCACGCCGACGCCTGGGGCTTTTCGGCAATGATCAACAACGCCGGCAAGGCCGCGGGCATGGGGGCCTACCTCAGTGACCCGGTCGGACCCAAGGGCCCTTACTACGAATATCTCGACTCTCTCGAGCCACCTCGAGGCCGCGCCTGCGCCGAAGACCTTGCACGGCGCAGCTCCAACCGTCCCGACGGCTGGTGGGGTGCCGGTACCCCTTCGCCGCTCGGAAACGACGCTTACTGCGACAACTGGATCGCGCGCAACGGCTTGAAGCTGCTCCGGGAGGCACCGGCCGAGCGGCCGTGGCATCTGGTCATCAACTTCGTCGGCCCGCACCCCTCGTTCGACATCACCCGCGAGATGGAACGAACTGTCCGTGGTCCGGATCGGATCATCAAAGGGCTGCCGACGCCGCATCACTACCACAAGGGGACGTTCAGCGCTGAAATGCACGTACGCTCGAGGCAAAACTACACCGCCATGATCGAGAACATCGACGGCTGGCTCGGCCGTTACATCGACATGCTCGAAGAGACCGGTCAGCTGGAGAACACGATCATCGTCTACAGCTCCGATCATGGCGAGATGTTGGGAGACCACGCCCGCTGGGGCAAGTCAGTGCCCTATCAGGCGTCCCTCGGAGTGCCGCTCCTGGCCGCGGGGCCCGGCATCCGCGCCGGCTTCGAAAGCGACGCGCTAGTGACGATCATGGATCTGGCAGCGACCTTTCTCGACTACGGTGGGGTCAACGTTCCCTCCGATATGGACAGCCGCTCGCTGCGACCGCTGCTTGAGGGCCGGACCGACAACCACCGCGACGCTTTGCTCTCCGGTCTGTTGACTCCTGAGGGCGACTGGCGACTGGTGTGGGACGGCCGCTACAAACTAGTACGAGACTTCGGCGACGAGCAATATCAGCTCTTTGACCTCGAGGCCGACCCTCTCGAGACTCTCAACCTGGCTTCTCGCGAGGCCGGCCGCGCGCGCCGCATGAAAGACTGGCTACCGGAGGGCTTCGAGGAGTCCGCCTAGCCTCCGGAAATGATGGCTATCATTTCCTGCGGCTAGTTATCTTTTGGCGCCGAGGACGGCGCACTTTGAGCTTGCTTCTTATTCGCTTCGGGTATCGTTGTCGTTTGAGGCTAGAGGAGTCTTCGCGGCAGGAAAGGCAACGCTGCCCGAAGCGCATGAGAAGCAAGTCCCGAGTGCGCCGTCTGCGGCGCCATGTTCAGCATCCGTAGGAAGTGATACCGATCACTTCCGCAGGATGGGTCAGCGGGCACATTCGAACGAAAACCTACGGTTTCTTTTCGTAGGAGAGTCCTTCAGTCAAGTCTGATCTTCTCCTCCGGCCGCCGCCACGTAGTTGTAGAGCGTTGGCTTGGAGATCCCCATCAGCTTGCAGATCTCACGCAGGGTGTGCTTCCGTTCGCGATAGAGGCGAACCGCCAGAGCGCGCTTGGACTCATCGAGAGCCTTGGGACGGCCCCCTTTGCGCCCGCGAGCTCGGGCAGCCTTCAAACCAGCGTGCGTCCGATCTCGGATCAGATTTCGCTCGAATTCAGCGAGGGCTCCGAAGATGTGGAAGGTCAGCTTCCCGGAGCTGGACGTGGTGTCAATGGATTCGTGAAGGCTCCGCAGCCCGATCCCACGCTCATCGAGCTCGCCAACAAGTTGGATTAGATCCTTGAGTGAGCGCCCTAGGCGATCGAGTCGCCAGACCGTGAGGGTATCGCCGCGTCGTACATAGTCCAACGCGGCTGCCAGCCCCGGCCGGGCTGCTTTCGCGCCACTCATCGTATCTTCGAGGATCCTGTCGCAGCCGGCCTTCTGGAGAGCATCTCGCTGCATGTCCAGATTCTGATCGTCGGTCGAGACTCGTGCATATCCAATCTGCATAGTGAGCGTCACAGGCAAGAAAACCGTTGGAAGCTGCGATATTCTATCGTAGATTGTTTTACCGAGATATTTGCCTACCAGGGCGGCTTTTCACCCTGAAAGCCGTCGACAACCATGAAGGGCAGAAAAACGGACGTTTTCTTGACCCTGTATTCAGTTGGGTAATCGCGACCGAGCCAGCCGGCGAGAGCGCCTCCCGCTTCTCTTGCGTTCGGACCCGTCAGACGACGAGCTAGCTCGCGTTTGGACTCTCGAACCCTCAGATCTGCCTGAGCTGGAGAGTCGGTTTCGATCTCGGTATCGCCTCGGCAATGCGATCCAGCTCTGCCTGCTTCGCCAGTTCGGACGATTCCTCCGGGACTTGAGGCTCGTATCGCCGCGAGTCGTGAGTCACGTGGCGCAACAGCTTGGAGGTTCGGCTCCACTGGAGGTTGAGGTCCCCCGGCGGGAGGCAACGCTCCTCCAACATCAATCAAACCTGCTCGACCTGGCGGGGTTTCGCCGCTTTGACGAAGCTGCCCGCGCGGACATCGAGAACTGGCTGGCTTCGAGGGCACAAGCAGGCCAGCTTCCAGATTCGCTCGTCGAGCGAGCCGAGCTCTACCTCCTCCGGCGTCGAGTCGTCTGCCCAGCCTCGACGACCTTGGAGCGACTCGTCGTCAACGTCTGTGCCGGCGCACAGAAGGATCTCTTCGAGAGGATCCAAAGCGACCTGAGCCCCGAGCTGCGAGCTCGTCTGGATCAGGTTCTCTCTGCAGATGACGCGGATCAGCGCTCTTTCTTCCAGCGTCTCAAGGAGTCCCCACCATCGGCGAAGGTTCGGTCGATCAACCAATACTTGAAGCGGTACAAAGAGCTGGAAGCACTCCTCGAGGGTAAGTCCGATGCGCCACCTGTAGATCCTGAGTTCGCCTCGCATCTTGCGAACCTGGCTCGCGTCCACTCGGCCTGGCACCTGAAACGGTTCCGCGAGCACAAACGGCACGCCCTGATGGCCTGTTTCCTTCATGAGAGTCGGAAGGAGATTCTCGACCACCTCGTAGAGATGCATGACCAGTACGTCCTCAACTTGAGCCGCCAAGCACGCGCTGCCCACGAGACCGAGTATCGAGCCCGACGGAAGCGACAGCGCACCGCTCTTGGTCGAGTGCTGAAGGTGGTCTCGAACCTACTCGACATGCCTGCTGACGAGCCGGTGGCCAGAGCCGATCTGATCGACAGCGATGCGGAACCTCTCTTGCGCGAGTCGCTCCAAGATCTCAGGTTCTTTGAGCGACTCCAGGTCAGGGGCTACGGTGAGCGCCTCATCGCGAGGTATCCAACGCTCAGGAAGTACTTCCGTCACTTCCTCGAGCTTCCCTTTGAAGCAGCCTCTGGCAGCGAATCTCTTCTCGGAGCGATCGAGCTCGTCAGAACCCTCGACAGCACGTCCCTCCTACGGCTACCCGATGACGCCGAGACAAGTTTCGTCCCAAACGAGCTTCGTCCCATTCTCCACGATGCCGAGGGCCAACTGCGGAGGAATGCGTGGGAGTTGGGACTCGCCCTGGCAATGCGCGACGCGTTGCGGGCCGGTGACCTCTACCTACCCAAGAGCAGGCAGCACGTTTCGTTCTGGGACCTCATCCTGGACGAATCGCGGTGGGAGTCGGCTCGCTCGGAATCCTACGCCGAGCTCGGCCAGCCGCAGTCGATCGAGGTCAGGAGCGCTCTGGCGAACCAGTTCAACTACACCGTCTCCAAGGCTGAGGAAGCGTTTGGCGAGAACGCCTTCGCCACGGTCACCAACGGCAGGCTCAGACTGAAAAGAGACGATCTCGGCCGCCCCAGGGAAAGCCGCCTCCAGCAGACGATCAGCGCCAATCTCCCATTGATCCGAGTCGAGAATCTCTTAATGGAGGTCGACAGGGCAACGGGTTTCTCGAAGAGTTTCGTCCCGATCGAGCCGCACCGATCTCGCCCTGATCAGTTCTACAAGTCGCTCCTGGCGACGATCATCTCGCAAGCAACCAACCTGGGCGTGGTCGCGATGGCCCAGAGTGTTCCTAGCGTCACTCTCGACATGCTGCGGCACACCATGCAGCACTACCTTCGAGACGAGACCCTCAAGGATGCAAACGCGGCAATCGTCGACGCTCACCACCACCTGCCTTTGAGCTCGCTGCATGGCGATGGTCGGTTCTCCTCCTCTGACGCCCAGCGCTTCAAGATCCGCGCCGACAGCCTCCTTGGTTCCTACTACCCGCGGTACTTCGGCGAGGTAGACCAACAGAGGCATCTGCGTGCTGCAAAGTGTCGGCTGTCGATATGTCGCGATCAGCCGCAATCTTCGCGGCGAAGACCTCCCCCTTCTCCAGGAATGCCGCACGACCACGGGTGAAGAGACCGCCGATGCCCTCCGCCAGATCCTTCTCCTTGCAAGAGGCTTACTTGTTTTTTAGAATGGAAATATCGTGAAGAAGACCTCAATCGTGGTGGGGCTTCTTGTCGTGGCGCTCGGAGGCGTGCCGAGTCCGGCGCAGGGGCAGGGCTGGTATCTGGGGAGCGAACTGGGCGCGCACGTGGTCCCGGCCTTGGGCATCACCGGGCTGTCCAACGACCGAGCGAGTGTATGTGACGAGTTCATCAATCCGCAGTATGCAACGGTGCCGCAGACGGCGGGATATGAAGCCTACAACTGCGCGGGACCGGATCGCAGGGACAACTGGGTTAATCAGTTCGCCAGGGCCACGGGCTTGCAGGCCAGCTGGGTGCTGGGGTATCGCTTCGGGGCCGACGCCTCTGGCCCGCGGTGGCGCCACGTGCGGACGGAGATGGAATACTTCTACCGCGCCACCGCCTACGACCAGACCGTCGCCGTGCCCGGCCTCGGCGCTGGCTCGGGCAGCGTCACCGCCGACAAGCTGAATCAAGAACTTCAGACGGCGACGGACCACCTCGGCCGTGTGACCTCGCACACCCTGTTCGCGAACCTGTATTGGGACGTTCGGACCCGCAGTCGGCTCACGCCCTATGTCGGCGTGGGTGTGGGGATCGGGTCGACGGCGGTGGCCTACGGCAGTCTGTGGTCGAGGAACGCCAATCCCACGGCGATTACCACCGGCGAGGGGCTGCCCAACGTGGACGACATTCGCCAGAACCTGGCAGCCACGACAAGTAGTTTCCAGGGCATCCTGTCCGACACGCTGGTCAGCCAGCAGGTGTTGGTCGGAGTGAACTACGCGCTCACCGAGGGTCTGTCGGTGGGTGTCAAGGGTCGCTGGGTCCACGGTGCGGCCTTCGAGAGTGACGACGCGCTCGTCTTGGATCCGCTGCGTAGTCACGTCCCCAATCTGCGCCGCGATGGGAGCGAACCCGTCTCGGGGCAGCTGCTGACCGACGCCAGCACGCTCTGGGATGTGGGCCTGAGTCTCACGTACCACTTCTAAAGCGGGACGCTGGTGCCGGCTCGCCGCCCTGGGCCGCGAAGAAGCGCAACAGCGCGAGCGCACCCGATCCGTACGTGAGGCCGCCCGTCAACACCACATCAACACCACATCAACCGGGGAAATCTCCAGCGTCGAGCGCACGACAATTCGCACCTGGCTCGGCTGGTCGGCTCGACACAAGTGGGTGAGCCGGGCGAACGCGGGGCGGCGGTCAACGCCGTGGCCGAGAGTCTGGCCGCGTTCGGATGGCAGCAGCCCATCGTGATCGACCCGAAGCGGGTCATCGCGCGTGGACTGATGTGTTCGTGCGCGAGCTCTGCGACTTGACCGGAGCGGTCTCGAGCATCTTGAGCGGGACCCTGAGACAGTAGTAGAAAGGGGCGGATATGACTCGTAGAACGGCAGCGGTGCTCGCATTTCTTCTGGTTTCGACAGCGGCAGTCGCCGACATCAAGTTCACCCGGCTCTCTGAGAACCGCTTCATTGTCAGCCATCGCAAGCAGCAGTCAATGCTCGGCGCCGAGGCTAAGGCGATGAAGACCCTGTACAGCGAGGTTGCATCCATCTGCATCGCTGCTGGCTACTCGCACTTCGAACTTGTGACCCAAGACGTGCAAGAGCGCAGCCGTGGCGGTCTGTGGGGTGGTGGCCGCGGTGCCTCTGGCACCGTTGATGTAAAGATGCGCAACGAGGCAGGCGAGGACCACATCGAGTGTGCCCCGCTGGCCGACCCAAAGAAGGTAGGGGTGGCCAAGAAGAAGCTGGCGAACGGCGAGTTGGAGTACCCGCGAACGATACCGGGCAAGCGCCAAAAGGCGAATGACGTATCGGAAAGCCCGGCGGTCCGCGACTCACTGCGGCGCACCTGCCGGTGATCACAGCCGTGACCGGAGTGGCAGGGGGCGCGCCGCGAACTGAGGATTGAGCGCCGGGATAGTGCAGTGTCGCCTTGCGTATCGCTTTGGCCGCCGCCGCCGGCGAGCTGCCGAACGCGCTAGACTGAGCCGATAGGAGTACGCCGTGTTCGACACACACACCATCGCCCGCACGTTGACCGACGCGGGCATCGACCCGAAGCACGCCGACGCCATCACCGCCGCCGTGCGCCAAGCCGCCGAGCATAGCGAACACGTTACGCCCGAGCACCTTGATGCGGCCCTGGCCGCCCTTGAAGCTCGCCTGACGTGGCGCTTCGCTGGCGCGATACTGGCGCAGACCATCGCCATGCTCGGCGGGATGGTCGCCATCCTGCGGTTGCTCGGCTGATCCCTGCAGGTCCGGACGGTGTGGTCGAAGTCAGGTGGCCACGCTCGACTAGACTCTCGCCATGAACGTTTTTCAGTCGCTCATGAATGACCGCGTGACGCTCGTCAAGAAGGACGGGAAACGGTTCGAGAATCTGTCCGCGTCAGTTCAAACCGGTCTGATATTGACGGACAACCCGGAAATCCCGATTGAGGATGGCGACCAGTTTGAGCGACAACTGCCGAGCGGGATTGTTGACGTTTACACCGTGGTGGACTCGGGGTTTCAGCAACGTCTTCACAGCATTCCGGCGCACCTGAGCTTGATTGATTTGAGTCGGTCTTCTGCCGCCCTCGCCCAGATCGAGAGCGCCTGGACCGTGCCGGGCAGGTCGGCCAAGGTTTCGGCACCTTGGGGCCGTGGGAGAGGTGGCGCTCACAAGCCAGACGCACTAGCCGCCCGGTAACGAGCTCGCCAGCACAAACCGCCTCAGCGTAGGCCGTCGCCGGGTCAGTTTGGACGATCGGGTCTGGGATCATCGCCCCTCAGATACCTCGCCCCTATATCCTCATCCTCGTCAACGGGCTCAGAGATATCTAGCACTTGTGCGTCTTTTGGCGACAAGCCAAGATCAGCCTGGAACGAGCGCATGAGCTTGTATTCTCGGTTTAGTGGCTGTAATAGGTGATGCTGCGCCATATTCACCTGCCCATTTACGCCCGTATGAAGCACCTGTGGGCCATCTTCTTTTAGTATAGCTTCCATCTCCCGGCAGCGCGCCCAGGCCGCGCACCAGCCAGCCATAGCGCCCTCGTATTTAGCCCTGAGCGTACCGTCCTCCGCCATGCGAAAACAGAGCTTGCGCCATATGACCCTTGCCTTATTCGACAACTCAGCGGGCGGCTTCGGGTGCACAGTGTCCACGGGCGGTCGATGCAGGGAGCGATCCGCCCGAGCCGTTCCCTGGAGCTCCTTCTGTGCCTGGGTCTTACGTCTCACCGGCTCATCCTAGCCTAGAATTAGAAAAATTCACATTGACACGATACCTAGAACACGGGCGCGTCGCTGAAGGCCCTCTTTTATCAGATTAAATGTTTGGTACCCCCCCCCGTACCCGTTCGGCCCTTTAAGGGGCCTCTGAGGGCCTCACAGGGGTATCCTAGCCGCGACTTGATAAACCCCGCGACACACCCGGCCATTACCCGGCCATTAAGTATAAAACTCCTACTTTTATGCGTCACGGAGACGCCTTTTAAATCAGAATCTGATACCACCCCACACCCACCCCCTCGCCAGCGTCCGTTCGCGCTGTTAAGGGGCCTCTGAGGGCCTCACAAGGGCACTCTTGGCCGCGACTTGATAGGCAATCAGGCAATCAGGCAATCAAGAAGGAGACTTCGCCCAGCCTCCTCGAGCAGCGCGGGGTCGTCTTCTGCGAGCAGCCTCATCAGGCTCGCAGCCTCGGCCAGGCTAATCTAAGGGTCGGCGCGGAAATAACTTCACATTATCGCCGGAGCGTGTGAGGCCGAGGCGCCACAGGGCGGTCGCTGCATTGGAGGTGGTGGTGAGCTGAGCCCAGGCTGTGGGGCAAGCTCTTCCTGCTCGGTTCGCGGTCTCGGCGAGAGGGTGTAGTTCCACTTTCCTAGGAAGTCGCTCCTGGCCACCGCGAGCTGCAGCATTTCCTTGTCCGATACCCTGACTCCTTTCTGGTATTGGCGTTGATCACGGCACGGCTCGACGCGCAGTCCGGTGGATGTCGTCGTGTTGCGGACGAGGTTGACGAGGATCTCGAAACTCTCGAGAGGAACTCCGGCCCAGTTCTTGCTGATCTCGCTGAACATCCTGTGCTCGATGGGATTCCATTTACTGGTGCCAGTTGGATAGTGGGCGACGGTGATGATGAGGCCGCACTTGTCTACGAGCTTCTCCTGGAGGTACTTCTTCCAGGCTCGAAGCCGTGCGCCGTTGCTTGCGCCGCTGTCGGCAAGAATGAGGAGACGCTGAGACGCCGGATAGTGAGATCGACCGTATTTGAGCCACCAGGTCGCGATGCTGTTGACAGCGAACTCCGGCGTGTCCGACGACTGTCCGAGGACGAGAACGCCGAAGTTCCTCTGAAGATCGTAGATCCCATAGGGGGAGGCGATGGCGAGAGCTTCGGACCGGAAGTCGTGATCCTTGACCCGCTTGGCCTCGCGGCACCATGTCTGTCCCTGGTTCTTGAACCGACCGATCAGCTCCTTCTTCTTCGTATCGACGCTGATGATCGGGTCGCCAGCGCTTGTGAAATCCTCGCGCAGTCGCTTGATGGCCTTGAACTGTGCATCACGATCTGGGGAGTTCCCCGAAGACAGACATTTCCTATTGCTCTTGAGGGAATAGTTCAGGTCTGCGAGCAATCGACGCACCACCGTAGCCGATACGATGATGTCAAGGCGTTCGGCAAGGCATTGGGCCACCTTTGCAGCGGTCTCGTGCGTCCATCTTTTTGATGACATGGGATCACCAGCTATATCGGCCTCGAGTATGGAATGGATTCCATCGACTATCTCGGGCGTTTTTTTTCCACTCGTTGGTTGCCACCGCCTGCTCTTCGAACTCTTCCGCGCTCCACGGAGCCGCCGAAGAGCTCGCGACGTCCTTTTGCGACTGTATGAGGGTCCAGGTCCAGAAGATCGGCGATCTTCCGGTCGCCGCCATGCCCGAGCTTGGTCGCTTCCAGGCCAGCGAAGAGCCGCCGCTGGCGTTCGTCTAGCAGGCTGAAGAATAAAACGATGGCAGCCCTGAGCTCCTCGGGGAGCACTTCTGGAACGAGGCTGGCAGCTACATCCTGGAGAGCCTGCCGTTCGTTGCGCATCAGCTTCTGCTGACGACGGCGCCCTGTTTCCGAGCACAAGTATACGAACCTCTTCCCAACTCTGGATCGTACGATTCTCTTGCGACGAACGAGGTGCAACATCGCGTGCTTGACCTCGACCTGCAGCAGGAGCTCGAGTTCAGAAGCCGTATAGCCGGCAGCGGACCGGTCCACGGCAGCCACCGCAGTTTCGAGGAGGCTGCCATGCCGACTGAACCTCGCCGAACCGCACGACCACAAACCCAGATCGTCGAAATCGGGAATCTCGTTCAAGGTATAGAACCGCCCTCGATCCGAGTAGCTGGCCAAATAGCCCAATCGAGACAGCGAACGGTAGACCGTCATGGTGGCTCGGGTTCCCATGGCGTCCTTGAGCTCATCCATGGTGGCCATCTGTTCGCTCATCAAGAGCTCGCGCACTGTTGCATCACGATCTTCGGCTCGTACCATTTGGTATAGTTCCCCTTCCAAAAGAGGTGACAGGGAAAACTATACCAAATGCGGGCAGGGCTATGCTAGCTCTAAACCTTGCAAACAAGGCGCGTACCGGAGGATTATGCGGTGGCTGAAGAAGGGGGCAGTGGTATGGTCACCCCAGATACTGGAAACTTATTTCCGCGCCGACCCTAAGGAAACTTCGCAAGGTGTAACTCAGCTCTCGTAATCACTTCTTCTCTTCCAGCATCCCAGGGTAATGAGTGTTGCCTCGGTGTCCTCGCAGAATCCTTATTCGACCTTTTGGCAGTTTTGGCAGTAGGTAGGTCTTTCTGCGGGGCGAGAACGTCGTCCACCATGCGAGCGAAGGTCACTCGCTCGGCGGTGTCCTGGTCGTGGCCAGCCGCCAGCTCGAGCTCAAGCCAGTAATCGAAGTACTCACGGCACTCGGCCGATAGGGTTGGTAGGTTCTTGCGAACGTAGTCGATAGGGTAGCGCAGATGGCGCGGATTGATCCTTACCTCTCGTCGCGGAGCTAGGTAGCCGCAGGAGCAAGCAAGCACTCGAACGCCAGAGGCGAGGAGATCGGAGCAGTGTCGACAACCACCCTGCCCGATTGAGTCGTGGACAGCTTTAGCAGCTTTAGCAGCTTTAGCAGGGGTACGTAGCTCCGCGACGACTTCGTAGGGATCAAAATCAGCGAGGATCATTTCCCGTGGATCATCCATACGTCGGAGCGCCTCTTTCCGTCGACCTCGGCTCCGTCCGGTACCCTCGCGAGCCAACCGTGCTCCTCGAGTGTCTCGACGACAGAGGTCGCAGACTTTCGATCCCTTATCGCTGCCGGTCCACGCTGGTAGATGTCGGGCAGAGACACCAGCGCTTCCGTCCAGCCATCCCTAAGCCAAGCCAGAACTCTTCCCGCCAACAACAACTTCTCGTCCACGTGTGCCACGTCCGTCAGTCTTTGGGCCTCGCTGCCGTAGTAGAGAACAAGCTCGATGCCTCGGCATATTTGGTCGGCTGAGACCGTACGACCGTCTGGATCCTCAACGACAGCAAGCACTCCAGCCAACCGAGCCGCATGCTCCGGCATCTTGTTCGCGAAGGGCCTGATGCTCGCCAGCGACCCGCTGGGACCCCGATCTTTCTCGACACAATCGGAGAACTTCACCCATGTCATTGCTGCTTTCGGGTCCATCCGGAGTGTCGCTGGCTCAAGCCCCAGCGCCCGATCCGAGCAGGGCATCGGCCGGTTAAGAAGTGCCAGCATCCAATCCACATACCGATCGAAGTTTTCAGTGCTCTCTTGCGAAACCTCTCGATGGAATCGAGTTCCCGCCAGCGACTTTGGCGCTGAGATCAGCATGCGCGACAGTAGTCCCTGATCCTGAAGTCGCTCGTCGGCCAGCAAGTCGCTGGAGAGCTGCGGCTGGACCATGAGGTGAATAGTTAGGCGTCGACCTGGGAGATTTGAGCTCCCGTCGCCAGCCCGTACCCTCTTGATCGCCTTGCCATCCCAGAGGGCGCTGAGTCCCGCGGCAGTCTTAATGCGATTGTCCTTGGTCATGCCAAAGCCACCGAGAAACTGCCCCCCTTCTGAAGAGAACATTCCGAGGGACGGTGACCCTATTGCGAACAGCTTTATGAGGCCCTCGAGCGTTGGTTCATCCATCGTCCGAATCGGTGGCGCCGGCGGCTCAGGCTTCGGACCAAGATCTCCCAGCTGCTTCGTCTTCTCCTCGGTGCCGATCTTCTTGTTCTGGAGAATCTGTTTCCGCTCGGTATCCCAGACCGCTGCGACATTCTCGTGATCCTGGCGCTCTTGGTCGTAGGCGCTGGCCAGGGACTTCTCTAGCATCGTGACTGGTTCGAGAGCGTAGTCATCAGATGTCGTCTTGCGGTCGCCGCTCTCGGCCACCGTCAGGAAGAACTCTGACAATGGCCGTGGTGAGCCTACGGGCGGGTGGATATTGCAGAAGGGTTGGGCTGCCAGGGTTACGGCTGCGAGGACGCTTTGCGCGCAGATACCGTCAGGGGCCTGTGTCTTCTCCTGGATCGCGGCTGCTGCAGGCGCCAATCTCGGACCAAGGGCTTCGATCGGATATGGCTCCGGATCCGGAAGCTCTCGAATAAGCGGTTCTGGGTCGGTACCCCTGCTAAAGCTGCTAAAGCTGCTAAAGCTGGTAGGCGCGACGGCGGGCGGTTGGTACACGTCGGCGTCCGCTATTACGCGGCGCACATCTGCTTCGGACATGTCTCTGTCCCTTCGGAGTTGAGTAGTAAATCTAAGAAGTCCTTGCCCGCAGTGGGCGGTTTACAAATGCGCACTACGCGCCCCTCGCCATGTGCCCGCTTGGCTGCCGCCTCGGCGGCGCGCTCGCCAGCTTCATCGTGATCGGCGGCGATGATGACTTCACGCGCAAGCGGTAGCTGCGGCAGCTCGATCTTTCTAATGCCGCCTGCCGAGAGCGCTGCCCACGTTGGCTCTCCCGTCGCCTGCTGGACGGCCAAGCCGGTTTCGATGCCCTCGGTGATGGCGAGCTCTTCGCCGGCCGCAGCCAGCCTTACCGCGCCGCCCATCACTGGCCCCATCATCTTCCTCTCCGGCTTCACCGGCGCCTTGCCCGAACCATCGCGCTGGAGGTACGTGCGATGCACCGCAACGACTTGACGGCTCTCACCCACCGCTACAGCTGCCAGCAAGGCGGGCCACCGCTCACCGCCCTCCTGGTGGAACTCGTCCGGCAGGAATGCCAATGTCGGCGGGTATGGCGGCTCGAGGCCACGGCTGCGCAGATAGCTTTCGGCGATGGAGTCCGGGAGCTCTTGCCGGCGGGCCCAGATCTCGCGGGCCAGGGCAGAGTTTCGGGCTGCTTTTGCGTTGCGCTCGGCGGCGACAACAGACTCTGTCTGTCTCGGTGCAGATGGATAATCTGCACCGACAAAGCCGCCAGTGAGTTCTTCTACGGCTTCGCGGAAGCTCAGGCCACTTAACCGCTGCGCGAGCTTGATGACGTCGCCACCCTCGCCACAACCGAAGCAGTGGTAGAGGCTGCGCTCAGGGTCAACACTGAACGAAGGCGTCTTCTCCTTGTGGAGGGGGCACAGTGCAGAATACTGGCTGCCCTGCTTCTCGAGCCTAATGCCGTGCTGCTCGCACACACGGAGGATCGGCGCGCGGCGTGCCGCCTCGATGTCGAGGAGCGCGGTCATCTGATTGCTTCTTCCTCGAGTCCGAACTCCGTGGCGCGATGAGCTCGTGGTCGTTTCGACCGCGCCGGTGGGTTCCGGTCACCGTTCCGATGGGACTGAGGTTCTGGGCAGGAGAAGGCGCCTTCGTCGCCCGTCCGCTTGCCGTTGCGAGCCATAACGGCCTGCTCGAGCTCGGGCAGGTGTCGTCCCGGGGTCATCCGGTAGACCCTCGGCCGGCCATCTCCTGCCGGACCCTCTCCAGGCGCGTTGTGGTGACATGCGTGCGCGCGCTCACCCATGCCGAAACGTCGCTCGGTCGATATCTCACGAGCCTTCCCACTTTGCAAAACGGCAAGGGCGGAGTGATACCGCGCGACCTCCACGCCTCGAGCGCGGCAGGGGATACGCCTAAGATCTCAGCGGTTTGCGTGGGCGTAAGGAGCGGTGCGAGAGAATCTGCGTTGAAACCCATTCCGTGTCCCTCCGGACGCAGCCAGCTCCATCGCTAATGCGTGGGCTTTGTCGTCCTATGGTCTAGGATTGTAGGGATGGGGTGTCGCGGTATCGTCGCTAGTGCGACGATCCTTTTCGAGAGCGTGCCACGTAGCTCTTGAAAGTCGGGAATGTGATCCGCTTGTCTGGGCCGATTCCGTCCAGCCTTTGCTCGTAGAGGTGCTCGCCCTCGCGGTAGATCACGTAGTCGTTGATCTCTATTCCGTCGCCCTCTGGAAGGGATCTCCACAGCATCTTCGCTGAGATGTTCGGATTCTCAGCTCTCTCGCGGTCGACCCAGGCCTGTATTCCTCGCCGGTACTTCGGGGCTTCGGCGGCTTCTCGCGCCTGGTCGAGGTTACGCATGCCTCGCAGTACGTCCTCGAAGGACACTTGCGCGAGTGTATGGAGTGCGCAGACTAGCGCCCCCTGTGGGCTTCGCTCCCAGTTCGCACGTATCCATTCGACCCTCCCCATGAGGAGCTGCGCAGCCCCGACTTCGGCCCGTCGGGGTTTCGATCGCTTCCCCCGTTTCGACCGCAGCATGCGACGGGCCTTGCCCTCGATCTGGGTCAGCGACTGCTCGATCACTTCTTCAGGCGAAGGGAGCTGGATTTCGCCTCCTACAATATCTCCTTGATCGTTGACACGGAGAGAGGCCAAGGGCAGTTCCAGGTGGATGAGGTCGTCTTCGGATTCCACCTCTCCGAGTAGCCTTAGAGGTCGGGGCTCCTTCGCCATCTCGGGGTTACACCCTTCCTTAGGCTCTCTCTTTGGAGCCCATCTCTACCACCTCGCCCCCGGGGGAGCCTTCAAGTGCCCGGGCTATTTCGGATGCGATGCGCTCTGCACCGGCGCGTACTGGATCCTCGGCGAGATGTGCGTAGCGGGCCGTCGTCTGTGGGCTCGAGTGCCCTAGGACCTTACCGACAATGTAGAGCCCTAAGCCGGCCGACGCGCCTACCGACGCGAAGCTGTGGCGGAGGTCGTGCAGCCGCACGTCTTCTAGCCCGGCGCTCTCGCGGACGCGCTGCCAGACGTGTTGTAGCGTAGCTAAGGGCTCTCCGTCGCGGCTGCCGAAGCAGACGTAGGGGTTGCCCGCTTGGCGCTCTGCGTTGGCCAAGAGTTCGCGGACGGGGGCAGTCAAGGGCAACGCCTTGCGGCCCGTCTTCGAGTCTGGCAGGACGATGAAGCCCCGCTCCCAGTCGACGTCATCCCAGCGCAAAGAGAGCACCTCGCCGGCCCGCATACCAGTTAGGAGTAGGAGACGCAGAGCGAGCGTCGTGGTGGGTAGTTGGTCGATCTCCTTCTCGGTCTTCTCGATCGCCTCGGCTACGCGGGCTAGCTCCTTGCCGGTGAGGAACCGCTCCAATCGGTGCTCGGGGTAGCGAGTGACTAAGGCGGCAGGATTCGTTCCCTGAGCGCGTAGACCCCGCCGCTCGGCAAAGCCGAGCATTGCCTGTATGACACCTATCGTGTAGTTCGCGGTGCGCTTGGCGCGCCGGCCGATGGACCGATGGAGGCGCTCGACATCCTCTTGCATCAGCTCTTCGACCTCGATACGCCCAAGGGCGGGGATGACCTCTCGCCGAAGGATGCGGTCGTACTCGTAGATCGTCGAGGGCTTGCAAGTGGGGCGCAGGTGTTCGTCGAGGTAGAGCTCCGCGAGCTCGGCGACGGTGAGCTTGTCTCGTGCCGCCCGACGTTGGACGAGCGGGTCAAAACCGCGGGCAATCGCAGCGAAGTGCTCGCGGGCAATCGCCCTGGCCTCCTCGAGCCGGAATCTGCCTATCGGCCCAAGGGACATTCGCCGGTTGCGGCCCGACGGTGCTCGGTACTCGATGAAGTACGAGCGTGACCCCGAGGGCTTCACCCGGACGCCGAACCCCACCTGCTCAGTATCGCGTAGATAAACATCTCGTGCCGGGTCGGGTCGGCAGGAGTGAACTCGCTTCTCCGTGAGCTTGATGCGCGGCCGCATGGTGGTGGATTTCTCCTCCGACAGTTTCCTACCCTGTGCCTACCTAGAGGGTAGGCGAGGGGTAGGATTGAGGTATCGGTTTTCATAGTACAGCATCGGGAATGGTATGGAAAGAGGCTTTACTAAAGGCTTTACTGGCAACTATTTAGAGGGCTGCATAGGGCTTCATCGGGGTCATCTACCCAGACAGGAGACCTGGGACCACTCGACATCGCTTTTTTGCACCGGTGATCTGGACCAGGACGGGTTGGTGGACAACACCTGCACGTACGAGGAGCTCCTTCAGTTCCGAGCCGAAACACAGATCCACGGGCCCATGCACGACCAGTCGTGTCTCGACTACCACGCGGGCGAAGAGTGGCGCTGTCTCAGCCAGCCCCATGTGCTCGAGAACCACGTCACGACGCCCTTTTTCGTGCGCACGGATCTGCAAGATAGGGCGCTCTACTCCGTTCAGGAGGCAATCAACTACGGCGATCCGCCGGGGAATCCGCTGACCGCGAGCATCTGGGGCCAAATCATGCACGACCAGCTCACGGCCCTCGCCACCATTGATGCCACCGCCGAGGAGGGAACCGGCAATCTGGGCCCCGGCATCGTCGAGCCAGGGGTCTTCGGCCCGCAGTGCGAGCATCACAGCGCTCTCTTCGACACCTACCGCTCACATGAAGTCCTGGCGCCGTCGACCGCCGGCGACCTCAGTTTCAACCAGACCCTGTGGAACTGGTATACGGGCCAGGATCCGCAAACGGCAATAGTCCCCTTCGACGGGGCCGGGGTCCGCTACGAGCTGTGCCCCTGCAACCCGGACGTCGACACCGCCTGTCTCTTCGACGGCGCTTTCAAGGTCGAAGGAGAGATGATGAACTTCGCCAACCCGCCGGAGGGGTTCAAAACCGTGGTCATGAGCTTTCCAGGGGGCAGAGCCGAGTCCGACAAGGCGGTGTTCTTCGAATCCTTCACGGCCGGCAATTTCGAAGTCGGTGTCAAGATGGTCGATGCTTGCACTCTCCCCAGCGGACATCCCCTCCGATTCTACTGGGCGTTCTTGGGCGGCCTCACCAACGCCGGCACCGAGATGCGCATTACCGACACCGTAACCGACCAGGTCTATACCTGGTCCAACCCCTCTGGATCCTTCCCGCTTACCGAGGGAGACACTTCGGCCTTTCCATGTGTCGAAGGGATCCCCTCCGTGCCGTGCGTCGCCGGCGATGGGATCGCGTGTCTCCTCGGTGGACGCTTCCAGGTGGAAGGTGAGATGACCAACTTCGCCAATCCCCCGCAGATCTTTCCCACGAGGGTGATGAACTTCCCCGAAGACCGGGCCGAATCGGAGCAGGCGGTCTTCTTCGAATCCTTCGACCCCGGAAATTTCGAAGTCGGGGTCAAAATGGTGAACGGCTGCGGTTTTCCCAAGGGACATCCCCTGCATTTCTGGTGGGTCTTCTACGGGGGCCTGACGAACGCCGAGACCTACATGAAGGTGACCCAGCTAGAAACCGGCCTGTTCGATGAGTGGCTCAACCCCGCGGGGACCTTCCCGCGGTCGGAGGGGCGGACCCAGGTATTCCCCTGCGTTGAGTAGCAGGGGAGGGGTGATCGCGCCCTCAGTTCTCGAACCCGATCGGGGCGATGTTGCAGATCGAGTAGGTCACCGGCGGCCGACGACCCCATAGCGGTTCGGCCGTGATCGAGCGCCGGTCTTTGATCTCCGCTTCGAGCGACGCTACCGCTTCCGGCCGGTCGGCGGCAAGATTGTTCTGCTCGCGCACATCGGTAGAGAGGTCATAGAGAAAACCACGGGGCTCATCTTGATTGGGCTTGATCAGCTTCATATCGCCCTGGCGAACGGCGACGGTCGGGTAGTTACGCCATACGAAACGGTCGTGCTGTACTGAACCACCCGCGAATAGCGGCAGGAGATTGTGACCGTCGAGGGCCAGGTCGGCCGGCACAGGCCGCCCTGCCGCCACGATCGCAGTCGGTAGGATGTCGAGGGTCGACACCGGGGTGTCGATCCGGGTGCCCGCGGCAATGGCTTTCGGCCAACGCATCAAATAGGGCACTCGTACCCCTCCCTCATAATAGGTGAGCTTGCCGCCCGAGAGCGGCTCGCAGGAGCACAATCCCGAGAAATAGCCCGCACATCCGTTGTCGCCGAGAAAGACGACGAGCGTGTTCTCCGCCAGACCGTTGCGCTCGAGGGCGTCGAGGATGCGGCCGACCGCATCGTCGAGGGCGGAGATCATCCCGAAGTAGATGCGGTGGAGCTCGTTCTCCACGTCGGGGAAGCGGTCATAGTACTTCTGGTGACCTGGAACGGCGAGTGCGGGGCATTGAAAGCGGAGTAGAGAAAGAAAGGGTCGTCTTTGTGCCGATCGATGAAGTCGACCGATTTCTCGCCGAAGACGTCGGTGATGTACTCCGCCACTTCGTGGATCGTCATCTCGGGCCCTTCCACAATCTGATTGCCTCTTGATCGGTTCGGCGGTGACAACGGCTCTGCGCCAGCCGGTCGTCAGTTTTTTCGGGTGGCAGCTCGGGTTGGAGCCAGAGGACATGCAGAGAGGGCGGCGCTCAACCTATGCAAAGCTTCGGGAAACTCGAAACCCTAGACATGAAAGGAAGACCGTTGCCATGAATTCAACCCGACAAGTCGCAGTGGTGATTGGGGCCACATCCAAGTGGCAAGCTGACGGCCGTAATACCAAGCTTGCACACGGCCGGGCGCTGGAAGACGGTGACCTGCCGGTGACCGCGCGCTGGGGTATCGGCGGTGCGGTGGCGCAGAAGTTTGCCAAGGAAGGCTTTTCGATGGTGCTCACTACGCGGAGATCCTCCAACGCGAAAGCGCTGCAGGATGCAATACGAGAGCAAGATGGCGATTGCATCACTGTTGAGCTAGACCTGGTGTCCGAGGAGTCGATCTCGCAGGCGTTCGCCAAGATCCGCAGTGAAGTGGGCGATCCGGACGTGCTGGTCTACAACGCCGGCTATCTGGAAGGGCGGGACCTGCCCCCGGAAAAGGAGCTGCTCGAGCACATTCCGGTCGAAATGTTCGATACGGCGCAGCACATCTCCAGTCGTGGACCCTTCCTGGTTGCGAGGGAGGTTCTACCAGCCATGCGCACGAAGGGCGCCGGCTCGTTTTTGATTACCAATAACGCCGCCGGGCTGCGCGGTCGGAAGAGAAGGACCGGTCAGTCGCTGTACTACCCGAGAGTGATGATGCGCACCCTCGCGCAAGTGCTCACCGAAGAATATTCCGAGCATGGAGTGCACGTCGCCAATGTGATCATCGACGGACTGATCGACTCCCCAGGAACACGCGCGCTGCCCCAGGCCCAGCAGCGACCGGAGATCATCATGGACCCCGCCAAAATCGCGGAGGCCTATTACTACCTACACACCCAAGACAGGTCTTGCTGGACCCACGAGCTGCAATTGACCCCGTTCTCGACCAAGCCGAGTTTCTAGCTGGGAGACCTGAGCGTCTAGATAGGCCTCCACGTAGCTCAGCGCTCCCTCTCGCTTGTTTTCTGCGGTCGCAGACGGACCGATGCTACCCTGATCGCCCGTGAGGTGAATTCTCGCGGCGGCGCTCTTCTGAACCGGCCTCGCCGACGTCACCGTGCAAGCAATCCGGTACATAGATGAAACTTGCTACCTGCTTCTGTGAGTTCGGGTATTTGAATTTCTTCGTGCTGCCGGCTTTGAATCTCTACTTCGCCGCGCATAAAGAAGTACTCCGGCTCGTCACCTATCCGGACTATTTCGCGCTGCTACAGCATCTGTTCGGCGATCGCGTCGAGGCGGCGGAGCTCCTGGAACAGGACCCCCTGCGAAGCGGCTACACCAGCAGGCTGTATGACGAGCGGTACACTGAAATGCAGAAGATCAACGTGCTTCTCGAAAACTATCTGTCGTCTCTGGAAGAGAGACCGGATCTGCACAGAGTACGGCAGCAGACCCCATTTTTCTCGCCGGCAGAAGCCACGCGTGACGTGGACAAGCGTGTTCAGGACCTGGGGATCGACGAAATCGTTGTCTTCTACCTGCGCAATCGCACCAACACTCACCTCAGAAACTACCAGCACGACATCGACTGGCCTAAATTCCGCCGCAAGGGGCGACTCCTGGTATTTATTGGTGATACCGACGAATCGCTTGTTCCGTTTCCGGATTCTCCCACTATCTGCAGAACGCAGAATCTATTCGAAAATATGGCATTTTTCCGTCCCTGCGCTCTGTTCGTCAGTAACGACTCGGGCATTATCGATTTTGCGAAAAACTGTGGGTGCCGAGAGGTGCATATTCTTCCCTCGGAACAGGAGATCAACCCGGCCAACTTCCGGCCTTTCGGATGGTGCCACACGCAAGAGATCAAACCCGACTTCCTTCTTCCCAGAGAGATCGCGGAATGAGGGTCGAGGTATCCAACGGCGAGCTCGTCGACAAGGTCGCTGTGCTCGAGGTCAAGCTCAGACACATTCTGAACCCCGAAAAGAGAAAGAACCTGGATTTCGAATACAGGAACCTTCGGAGTGCAATGGAAGAGCTGGGATCAGAAGTGGACGGGGACATCTTCCAACGGCTGATCGACGTTCACGAGAAAAACTGGCACCTCATGGAGCGATGGAATGAACTTGACCAGGAAGGTCGGTTTGACGACGAATATGTCGAAGTGACGAGGGCGTCGAACGAATGCAACCGGGAGCGGTTCCGGCTCAAGGTCGTCCTCAACAAGCTCTCGGGCATCGTCGAGGAGAAGTCCGAGATCTATGGCGACTACACACCGCGCTGAGGATCCGCGAACCGATCGCAGCCGCCGCGAAGAGGGTGACACTATTCGAAGCTGGCGAGACCGGTAGAATCCGGCCCGAAAGCAGGAGAACCAACAATGACGACAAACGGCTACTCAACTCTCGTGCTCGCGATGAGCCTCGCCGCCTGCGCGCCAGGACCCGAAGCTGGAGACGAGCCCAAAGAGGCGGAGAGACTTTCGGGGCCGGAGCTCGACGGCACGCTTTCCAATACGGACGTGCTTCTGCTCGATGTGCGGGAGGCCCACGAGCTCCAGGACCTCGGCACTGTCGAAGGCCATCTGCATATCCCCATCGATCAACTCCCGGATCGGCTCGGCGAGCTGCCTCGAGACAAACCCATCCTCACCGCCTGAAACGGCGGTGGACGAGCCGCGCGTGCCGCGGCCTTGCTGTTGGAGAACGGATTCGAGGTGGCCGGGTTCTGCGGCCTCAGAGACTACGAAGGTCCCAGAATCTATCCGCCGGCTGGCGAAGAGCCCTGAGGCGATGCTACCGACCCGAAGTGAGGCCTAGCTCGAGGTCGAAAAAATCCTTCACTCTGTGGAGCAGTCCGATCGAGCCGAACTCACCTCCTTTGCCGTGGCCACCGCCCTCGACCGTGTAGAAGGTGTGCTCGACTCCGCCCTGGGTCAGCGCCGCATCCAGCAGCTCGCTCTGGTTGTAAGGCACGACAGGGTCTTGGTCGCCGTGGACGATGAGAAACGGCGGATCGTCTGCGGTGACGTAGGTGATCGGATCGGCTCTGCGTACGAGATCCGGGTGATCTTGAATCGGCCCACCGATCAGCAGCGACTCCGGTGACTGCGGGTCGTCGTGAACCAACCGACTCCCTGCCGCATCCATCTTGGTGAGAGTGGTCGGGCCGAAAAAATCGGCAACCGCCTGAACCCGGCTCGACTGATCCGGATGCCCGAGGCTCCCCTCCAACTCCTCGACTCCGCCACTGGTACCGAGAAGGGCCACCAGGTGGCCCCCGGCGGAGGGACCCCAAACGCCAATTCTGGAGGGGTCGAGATCGTACTTCTCGGCGTGGGCACGCAGCCAGCGGATCGCCGCTTTGCAATCGTGGATCTGCGCCGGAAAGGTCGCCACCCCACTCAACCGATAGCTGATGCTCGCAGACGCATAGCCGTCGGCAACCAGGGCGGCGGCAGGGTTGGCATCTCTGCTCCCATTTCGCCACCCGCCGCCGTGGATCCACACGATCAAAGGCAGCGGTTTCTCGGGCCTCTTCTCCGGGAGGTAGAGGTCGAGCTCGAGATCCTGCTCGGGGGTCTTGGCGTAGACGAGGTTCCTGAGGACGCGGGACCCAGCCGGAGCTTGGCCTTGCCGCCAGTTGGGTTGTTCAGCCGCGCCGGCCGCCGGCTGCTGCGCGGATACAGCGGGGCCGATCAACCAGACTGTAAGCAACAGGATCTTGATCATGCGCACTCTTCCGCCTCGATGATCGCGGGATCAGTTTTCGAACCCGATCGGCTCGATGTTGCAGATCGAATAGGTCACCGGCGGTCGACGACCCCATAGCGGTTCTATCGTGATCGAGCGCCAGTCTTCAATCTCCGCTTCGAGCGACGACACCACTTCGGGGTGATCTCCGGCGACGTTGTGCTGCTCACGCACATCGGTAGAAAGATCGTAGAGGAAGCCGAGGGGCTCGTCCTGATTGGGCTTGATGAGCTTCATATCGCCCTGACGCACGGCTACCGTCGGGTAGTTGCGCCATACGAAGCGGTCGCGCTGGACTGAACCGCCCTCGAATAGCGGCAGCAGATTATGGCCGTCGAGGGTAAGGTCGGCCGGCGTGGTGCCCCCCGCCGCCGCGATCGCAGTCGGCAAGATGTCGAGACTCGACACCGGAGTATCGATCCGGGTGCCCGCTGCAATGGCTTGGGGCCAACGCATCAAATAAGGCACTCGTACCCCTCCCTCGTAGTAAGTGAGCTTGCCGCCCGAAAGCGGCTCGCAGGAACACAATCCCGGGAAATAGCCCGCACATCCGTTGTCGCCGAGAAAGACGACGAGCGTGTTCTCGGCCAGACCGTTCTGCTCGAGAGCGTCGAGGATGCGGCCGACCGCGTCGTCGAGGGCGGAGATCATCCCGAAGTAAATGCGATGGAGCTCGTTTTCCAAGTCGGGGAAACGGTCGTAGTACTTCTGGGTGACCTGGAAGGGCGAGTGCGGGGCATTGAAAGCGGAGTAGAGAAAGAAAGGCTCGTCACTGTGTCGATTGATGAAGTCGACCGATTTGTCACCGAAGACGTCGGTGATGTACTCCGCTACTTCATGCACCGTCTTCTCTGTCCCCTCCACAATCTGGTTGCCTCGCGTCCGGTTCGGCGGTGACAGGGGCTCTGCGCCGCGCACGAGCAGGTCGGTGCGCGGATCTTCCGGCGAGCGAGAGCGGAACTCGTCGTTCGTCGGCATCGAAAGGACGCCTTCCGAGAGCACATTGACGAAGGTCGTGGCGCCCGACAGATGACCGTAGAACTCGTCAAAGCCACGATTCGTCGGATAGTGCTCGTCCTTGAAGCCCAGATGCCACTTGCCGACGGCGCCGGTGGCGTAGCCGGCGCGCTTCAGATGGTCCGCAAAGGTCAGCTCACCGGCGATGAGACCAACATCCGGCACCTCGGGTGAGAAGCGGGCGTTGTACTCGAAGCCGTAGCGCTGCTGGTAACGGCCGGTCATGAGAGCCGCACGCGAAGGGGAGCAGACCGGCGTTGTCACATAGCCTTGCTCGAAGATCGCACCTTCTTTACCGATGCGATCGATATTCGGTGTCGACACGCGATCTCCATAAGTCGAGATATCGGCATAGCCGAGATCGTCCGCGAGGATGACGATGATGTTTGGTTGACGGGCCGCCTCGGGAGCCTGCGGGCTCTCCGGGCTCACCGCCCCATCATCGTCGCCGCAAGCGGTGAACAACAGGCCGATCAAAAGCAGAAAGCCGAGTACCCGTCTTCGCCTCATATCAACCTCCGGGAGTGCCTCGCAGTATGGCTCGGCTTGTGGTCCGTTGTAGCAGGAGATCCTACTCTACCGCCCGCAAAGACCCACTAGGGATCTCCATCCAACTCTCGGAGCCACAAGTAGCAGACTAAGGGCAATCCGAGCACTGCTGCGGAAAGGACGACCTTCAGTGCCACCATCAGCGGCAACACCTGAGCCAGGCCGAGGACCAAGGTGGGCATCAGACGGTGAACGAGGAGTGGATTGGCGAGATAGACGTCTCGATAACCGAAGTCCGGGTTGTCCCACCGCTGGCAAATCGAGAGCTGCACCATGTGTTGTGGCAAGTCGACCATGGGTAGATAGGGGCCGACCCACAGCGGCGCTACGCTGAGCAGGCAGAGCAAGCCCAGGAGCGATGTAAAGAGCTTGCGCTCTTTAGGAGTCGTCGTCAGCGGCGTGCCTTTAGAGCTCAGGAGGACGGGTCGCTCGCGCCACGTGCTTTTCGAGTAGCTCCCGCATCCGCGCCACCGTGCCCCGCTCGCTCGGGGCCAGTGCGAGGTTGTCGAACTCTTTCGGATCATTCCAGTGATCGTAGAGCTCAGCGCCGAACTGGCCCTCCGATCCCCATTGGGTGTAACGCCAACGCTCGGTGCGAATGCTATCGCCGACGGTAGGCGGGCGCCGCGGTTTGTCACGATGAACACGGTCGAGCGTGTCGAAAGTCGTCAGGGCGGTTTCACGCACGGCAGCGGTCGGATCTCGGAGGATCGGGACCAGGCTCTTGCCCATCAAGTGCCGGGGCGGCTGCAATCCACAGAGCTCCGCCAGGGTCGGGTAGAGGTCGACCAACTCCGCCACAGACTTGGAACGAAGCCCTGCCGTCCGCCGGTGACGCGGTGAGGAGATGAACAACGGCACCCGAGCCGAGTTTTCGAACAAGGTCGTCTTCTGCCAGAGTTTGTGCTCACCCATGTGATAGCCGTGATCCGACCAGATGACGACTACGGTGTCATCCCCGAGTCCATTCCGCTCCAGGGCGTCCAGAACCCGGCCCAGCTGGGCGTCCATGAAGCTGATCGAGGCGTAGTAGGCCTGGATCGCCTGTCGCTTCTTCTCTTCGCTCAGGTAGAGCTGGTGAGGGCGGTCGACCCACGCCGCGTAGGGCAGGTCGACGAGGTCGTCGAGCGGCTCCACCGGCAAACGGACCTGGTGCAGCGGATACATCTCGAAGTACTTGCGGGGCGCGACGTAAGGCGTGTGCGGGCGGTAGAAGCCCAGGGCGATAAAGAAGGGCTCGTCTTTGTGGTCCTCTATCAGCTTGATCGCTGCGGTAGCACCGATGCCGTCCGTCTGTTCCTCGTCGGCGCCCTCCTGTGCCATCCAGCTGAGAGTGCCACCGAGGCTGCGGGCATCGGGATCGATGGTGTAGATCTGATCTTCCTCGTCTTTGTCGCGGCCTCGCGGGTTGACGGTCTCATCCCAAGAAGCAGGGTCGTCGAGACCGGCCTCGCCGATCTGGGTCGGCACGCCATAGTGATAGATCTTGCCGACCCGGGCCACGAAGTAACCGCTGTCGCGGAACATCTGCGGCAGCGTTCTGACGCTGGGAATGGTCTCGCGGAAGCTGGGCGAGTTGTTGGCGCGCACCCCGGTCTGATCTGAATAGAGACCGGTCATCAACGAAGCGCGGCTCGGATTGCAAGCCGGATAGCTGGTGTAAGCCTGGTCGAATTGGATGCCTTGTCGGGCCAGCCGGTCGATGTTCGGAGACTTGACCAGCGGATGCCCATAAGTGCCGAGGTCGTTGTTCAGGTCGTCAGAAGCGATGAAGAGAACGTTGAGCTTCTTCTCCTGGGCAGAGGCGACCTCCTGGGTCGCGGCCCAGGAGATGAGCAGCAAGACGAGAACAAGGACGGTTCTTCGCATTCCTGGCTGGAGAGACGCGGCGCCGGGACTCAGGCGACGATCTGCGGAATCAGGGTGCCGTGGACATCGGTGAGTCGCATGTCGCGGCCGTTAAAGCGATAGGTGAGCTTCTTGTGGTCCATGCCCAGGAGGTGCAAGATCGTGGCGTGTAGATCATGCACCGAGATCGGCTGCTCCTGCGCCCGATAGCCGAACTCGTCGCTGGCGCCGATCACCTGCCCGCCCTGGATCCCGGCTCCGGCCATCCACGCCGTCATCGTGCCGGGGTTGTGGTCGCGGCCAACACCTCGCTGGGAGATCGGCATGCGACCGAACTCGCCGTGCCAGAGAACGAGAGTCGAGTCGAGCAGGCCGCGAGCCTCGAGGTCGGTCAGCAGACCGGCCATGGGCAGGTCCGACTCCGCCGCATGCTGGCGGTGGTTGGGCTCGAGATTGCTGTGCGCGTCCCAGGTGTCGGTATTCTGATTCCCCATACCGCCATGAAAAAGCTGCACGAAGCGCACTCCGCGCTCGACCAGCCGGCGCGCCATCAGGCACTGCCTGCCGAAGGGCTCGGTCATCTTGTCGTCGAGCCCATAGAGCTTTTGCGTCGCCACCGACTCCGAAGAGGTGTCGACCGCCTCCGGAGCACACCCCTGCATACGATAAGCGAGCTCGTAGGAAGAGATGCGCGCGGCGAGCTCGGAGCTGCCGGGATACTTCTCCATGTCGAGCTCATTGAGCTTTGCCAGCGCGTTCAGACGTGCACGCTGCTCGTCGGCGGTCATGTCTTCGGGCCGCTTGAGATCGACGATCGGCTCGCCCGAGGCGCGGAAGAGAGTGCCTTGGTAGCTCGCCGGCATGAACCCCGCACTCCAGTCGTTCGGGCCGCCGAGCGGACCGCCCCGATGATCGTTCATGACCACAAAGGCCGGAAGGCTCGCACTCTCCGAGCCCAGGCCGTAGGTAACCCACGCCCCGACACTCGGAAAGCCCATCCTCAGCGAGCCAGTCTGCATCTCGTAGGTGGCCTGAACATGGTCGTTCGAGCGTCCGTAGACCGAGCGAAGAAAGGCCATGTCGTCGACCTTGCGCGCGAGATGAGGAAAGATCTCCGAGACCTCGATGCCGCTCTCGCCGTGGCGCTTGAACTCGAAGGGGCTTGGCATCAGAGGACCGGGAAACCCCTGCCTGACGATGACGTCGCCCTCGATCTTGCCGTCGAGAGGCTCGCCGGCATACTTGGTGAGCGCCGGTTTGGGATCGAAGGTGTCGACCTGGCTGACGCCGCCGCTCATGAATAGTGAGATGACCGCCTTCGCGCGAGGGGCGAAGTGAGCCGGCTTCGGCGCGAATGGGTTGCCCACTACATCGCCCGCACAAGGCATCGAGCCGAGCTCGGCTGCGAGCAAGCGATCGCTGCCGAGAAGATGAGCAAACGCGAGCCCCGCGATCCCGCCGCCCGACTGGAAGAGAAAGTCACGACGAGACCAGAAGTTCTTGGCAGGCTTACCGCAAGTACAGGAACTCATTGAGATTCAGCATGACATGAGCGAGGTCGATTAGCGACCCGCTGCGAACCAGCTCTTTCGCGATCTCCGCTTCGGTCTCGGTGGGCGGCCGAGAGAGAGCGATCCGGTAGGCCAGATCGATGCGGCCCTCGTTGGTGGCTGGGGCCTCACGCTCGAGGCGATCGGCAAAAAGCTGTGCCTGGCCCAAAACGAATGGATTGTTCAGCAGCGTCAGCGCCTGGGTGGGAACGGTAGAGACATTGCGCGCCGCCGCGGTGGCGTTGGGATCGGGAAGATCGAAGGTATCGAAAAAGGGAAGGCCCAGCGAGCGCCGTCGATAGACATACACGCTGCGGCGCCACACCGATGGGCCATCTTCGGTGTTGTTCCATTTGCCGTGAGCCTGTGAGGCAAGGATCTCTTCCGGCACATAGGGAAACACCGGCTGGCCGCCGACACTCAGATCAATGCCGCCGCTGGCCGACATGATCGCGTCGCGCACGATCTCCGCTTCGAGCCGGCGAGGCCGAAAGCGCCACAGATAGTAGTTCTCGGGGTCCTCCGCTCGGCCCGTCTCGTCGTCGTGAGCCGACGCCATCTGGTAGGCCCGGGAGGTCAGAATCAGGTGGTGCATCTGCTTGACGCTCCAGCCCTCGTCGATGAACCTCAGCGCCAACCAGTCGAGCAGCTCCGCGTGCGTCGGTGGGTCGCCCACGCTCCCGAAGTTGTCGAGAGAGGCCACGATGCCGCGACCGAAGTGATGATGCCAGATGCGGTTGACCATGACGCGCGCGGTCAACGGGTTCTCGGCCGAAGCGAGCCACTGCGCCAGAGCCAAGCGTCGCCCCGAGGTGCGCCCGTCAGGCCGCGGGATCTCCGTTTCCGGATTGCCGTAGGTCGCTACCGTCACAAAGCCCGGCGCCATTCGCGAACCCGGGCTGCCGGGGTCGCCGCGGATCAGTAGGTAACTGGGCGGAACCTGGTAACGTCCCTGCCCTTCTTGGTAGAGAAAACTGCCGGGCTCATCCGGCGGCACGCGACAGGCGGGACAGGCGATCACGTCGTCGCCTTGACCATCCGGCGTGAAGCGGTAGTCGCCGTCGGTGACGATCTCGGCCATCGGCGGCTGCTCTGCACGCTGCTCGAGGAGGGCGGCAAGCTTCTCATTCAGAAGCGAGACTTGCGCCTTGTCAACCGCCGTGAGGGCGCGATCCACGAGCTCCGGAGGTACTACCACCGACTGCACCTGCGTAACCAGAAGAGCCTCGCCGGCGCTTCGCTGGTCTTCGCTCTTGAAGAACGCCAGCTGGACGTTCTCCGGGAACTTCTCACGAATCTGCACCGCCTGCAGCCGCTCTCGGTACGGAGCCTCGATCGCGGCAATCTGATCTCTAATCGCGTTTACCCGCTGTTCGAGGGCAGCTTTCTTCAGCCGGTATTCTTCAGCATCCTCGTCGGAGAGGAGCGGCACCTCGGTCTCGACATAGCCGAAGATCGAGGCCTGCATGCGGTAGTAGTCGCGCTGCAGGATGGGGTCGAATTTGTGGTCGTGGCAGCGAGCGCAATGGACGGTCAGACCGAGCACTCCCCTGCCGAGAGTAGCAATGACATCGTCAAGGTATTCGTGACGACGTTCGGGGTTGTCCTTCTCACGAAAGAGGACACGCGGCCCGGCACGCAGAAAGCCGGTGGCGATCCGGGTCTCGTGGCTGACGTCGTCGAGCTCGTCACCGGCGATCTGTTCCACGATGAAACGGTCGAAAGCTTTGTCGTTATTGAAGGCGTCGATGACGTAGTCGCGGTAGCGCCAGGCGTTGGGACGGTCGTAGTCCTGCTCGTAACCGCTCGAGTCGGCATAGCGAGCCACATCGAGCCAGTGCCGCCCCCAGCGTTCCCCGTAGTGGGGCGATGCGAGCAGCCTCTCTATCAAACGCTCCCAGGCGTCGGGCGTCGGGTCATCGACAAAGGCGGCGGTCTCTTCGGGTGTGGGCAGAAGACCAATCAGATCGAGGGTGACACGACGCACCAGAGTAGCTCTATCCGCCTCTGGCGCCGCGCTGAGACCGCGCTCCCGTCGCGCTCGCTCGAGAAAACGATCGATCGGATGCTCCAAGCCCGAGATCTCGGGCGGGACGCGCTCGGTGGGAAGCTGGAAGGCCCAATAGTCGCGGGCACCGGGTGGCAGATCGGAAGTTTCGAGGGCAGCCAGGGCATCGTCGGCCCCGGTGGCCCCGGCGCGATCCCAATGGGCACCGTCGTTGATCCAGTCGCGCACGTCGGCGATCTCGGCCGCGGTAAGGGGATCGCCCTCCATCGGCATGACCGGCTCGTCGAGACCCGCAACGTAGCGATAGAAGCGGCTGTCTTCCGCGCGTCCCGGTACGATCGCCGGGCCCCGCGTGCCGCCCTTGAGGGCATCTTCCCGAGTGCGTAGGTCGAGCTCCGAAGTCTGGGCGGCGGCGCCATGACAATTCCAGCAGCTGCGCTCAAGGAGGGGCCGAATCTTGGCCGTAAAAGTGCGAGCGGGCTGGCTCTCAGACGCAGACTGCGCCCAAGCGCCGGTGGCGCAGAACATGAAGCCCGTAACCAGGGCTAACAGGACCGCTCGGTTGATCAACCTCGCCACGACCTCCTCTGGGGAGCCGTAGATGTCGCAACATCTAGGATAACGCCCCAATTGTAATGTACCCGGGAATCGAGTGCAGACCTCGCCCGTGCGCGCTTGGCCTTGCGAGCGCTAAACTGAGCGCATGCGGGTTCACCTTGCCTATGGAGAGGAGGGTCTCGACCTCGAAGTGCCTGACCACACAACCGTCGTGGTGCCGAGCCATGAGAGCGCACATCCACATCCCCACGGCGCTCTTCTCGACGCCCTGCGGCAGCCGATCGGGATTCCCTCGCTGCGCCAACTGGCGCGCCCCGGGCAGAGTGTTGCGATCTCGGTCTGCGACATCACTCGAGCCCAACCCCGGGAGGCGATGCTCGAAGCGATCTTCGAAGAGCTCGACGGCGTCATTGCCGAGGAAGACAGCACCATCCTCATCGCGACCGGAACTCACCGCACCAACACTCCCGAGGAGCTGGGCGCCATGCTCGGCAAGGCGGCCAATCGCTGCCGCGTCGTCAACCACGTTGCTCGCGACCGAGACTCGCTGGTCGATCTGGGTCGTGTCGGAGCCGGCGTTCCGCTCTTTCTAAACCGCGAGTGGGTCGAGGCGGATCTCAAGATCACGACCGGCTTCGTCGAGCCGCACTTCTTCGCCGGCTTCAGCGGCGGACCCAAGATGGTGGCACCCGGATTGGCCGGCCTCGACACGGTCCTGGTGCTCCACGATGCCAAGCGGGTCGGTCACGCGAAATCGACCTGGGGAGTCATCGACGACAACCCACTCCATCGCGACATCCGCGCCTGTGCGGCTCACGCCGGCGCCAAGCCGGACTTCTCGCTCGACGTCCTGCTCAATCAGGAGCATCGAATCACTCGAGTCTTCGCCGGCGAGCTCTTCGCCATGCACCGAGTCGCCTGCGCAGCGGCGCTCGAAGCCGCGATGCACCAAGTGCCCGCCGCCTTCGACGTCGTACTGACGACGAACTCCGGCTATCCGCTCGACCAAAACCTCTACCAGGCGGTCAAAGGAATGTCGGCAGCCGCGAAAGTCGTCGCGCCCGGTGGAACGATCATCTGTGCCGCCGAGTGCCGCGACGGATTGCCCGAGCACGGGCGCTACGCGGAGACCCTGCGCAGCGGAGCCTCGATCCGGGATCTCCTGGACGAGATCGAGAGTCGGCCCAAAGCGATTGCCGATCAGTGGCAGGTCCAGGTACAGGCCCTGATTCAGGGCAAGGCCGACGTGCTCGTTCACGCTGGAGGGCTCGATCGGAGCCAGATCGAGGAAGCCCACTTCCAGGCCGCGCCGGATCTCGAGGCCGCGGTGAGAGAGTCTCTCGAAAAGGCCGGCCCGAACGGAACTCTATGCGTTCTGCCCGAAGGGCCGCAGACGATCCCTTTTCTCTGAGCGCCTAGACAGCGGGCGCGCGACGACCCTAATTCGCCGACTCGCTCTCGAGCAGTCGCGCGCCACGGAGGATGTTGCCCATCGCGTAGTTGCCCTCGTGACAGGCATACTCGTAGAGCCGGTGGGGCGTGGCCGGCCAGGTGTACTCGCCGCTGTAAGGCGCTTCGTAGTCACCGGACTCGACCGTGAACTGGTAGAGCAGACCTGCGGCGTCTAGGCGCGTGAAGCGCTCCACCACGTGTAGATCGCTCGGAAACGAGGGATTGCCGACAACCGTAGTGGTCAGCCACGACTCCTCTGGAAAACCGGTCGTATCGACAACCAGAGTGTCGCCCTCCCACCAGCCGATCGAGTCGCCGCTCCGAGAACGGATCTCCGACGGCGCGTGCTCGACGGGGCGCCCCTCGGCGGCGAGGCGGACGATTCGGGCTTCGTGCATCCACTCGATGAGAATCATCAAGTGGGTTTCGGTCTGCACCAGGGTCTTGAGGTTGTTGTACGACCGCGGTTGCACCGGAATCGACGATTCGGGATGAAAGATGCAACGATCGGCGATCCCCATCACCTCGGGCCCGTCGTAAGGGCCGACCTCCCGGTCGAGCCACCAGGCGTCTCCGGTGTTCTTCTTGGAGAAGGGATAGAGGCCCTCCCTGCGCGCGCGGCCACGGTCGGTTTGAGGAGGGAGCCGTCCATCAGGCGGATCGGTAAGGAGGGAGGTCCGATACTCTCCGTCAACGAGCACCGGGGCCGTTCCGCGATCCATATAGAAGGCGTTGTAGGCACCGACATTGCCTCCCGCACGCGGCGCGCTCCGATCCGGATCGCTCGGTCGCGACTGAGACTCGACCGACGCCGCCGCGCGATCTTGGATCTGTGCAGCTTCTTCACGCGTCAAGACGAGGCTCTCACCGTGCGCGGGATCCCGCTCGAAAGGAGTGAGGGTGGAGATGTCGTAGCTCCCAGACAAGTCGGGCCTTCCACTGGCAGTTCGCGGGATGTCGTCCGCCGCAAAGCTCGCGCCTAGTGAGACAAGGATCGTCATCGACAACAGCAAGACACACCTCAGCGTTCCGATCTTCATCCCGACTCCTCTCCGAGCACTATCCTCAGTGAGACAAAGCTAGCACACGAACAGCCGCTGCGGGGCGAGCTGACCTCAGCCCCACACTTCGCGTGCAACCCGAACGACAAGCTCCAGCTTTGCGACCTGGTCCTCGAAGGTGATTGGATTGCCGGAGACAGCGCTGGCGAAGCCACACTGTGGACTGATCGCGAGGCGGTCGAGGGGCATCTGCCTGCTTGCCTCTTCGAGGCGGCGCTCGAGGGTGTCGGCCTCTTCGAGCTGCGGTGTCTTGGAGCTTACGAGTCCCAGTACAACCGACTTGCCGGATGGCACTGAGGCGAGAGGCGCGAAGTCACCGGCGCGCGGCGAATCGTATTCGAGGAAGAAGGCGTCGACGTCGATCTCATTGAAGAGCTGGTGCGCGACAGAGGCGTAGCCTCCCTCCGTGAGCCACTTACCCTTGAAGTTACCCCGGCACAGATGCATCGCGACGGTGAGGGAATCGGGGCGATCCCGCAAAGAGGAATTGATCAAGTCGAGGTACTGCCCCACCACGGCGCCCGGATCATCGCCGTCTGCCCGCATCCGTTCGCGCACGGTTTCGTCGCACAGCATCGCGAGAGGAACCTCGTCGAGCTGAATGTAGGTGGCACCGGCCGTAGCCAGGTCGCGTATTTCCTGGCGATAGACCTCCGCCAGATCGGCGAAGAAAGCGTCATCGCCGCTATAGCCCGCCGCTTTCACCGCGGCTCGATCAGCCCAGAAGTGCATCGTCGGCGGGGATGGCAAGGTGATCTTCACCGTCCTCGTGGTCTCGTTGCGCAGGAAATCCAGCTCATCCCCAGAAAGCCTGCGCGATCGCCTCAGCTTTCCCGTGACCTTGGGTGCGATGAAGGGAATGCCTTTCCCCGAATGATCATGGAAGTCGAAGCGCGCCGGCTCGATACCAAGCCCTTCGATTCCCTCGACGAAATGAGACCAATACGAGGCACGCCGGAATTCTCCGTCGGTCACGGCCTCCAAGCCCACACGCTCCTGCATTCGGACCGCGTCGCGGATGCTCTGGTCCTGGATCGACCGGAACACCTCTTGCGTGATGGAGCCCGAACCCAGGTTGAGAGTGAGCACGATAATCGATGGCGGTCCGATCACGATAAGTGATGGTCGCGTAGCCATTTGAAGGACTTAGCCGAAGCTGCGTTTCGCTGCCACTTGCCTCAGACGGTCTTGTTCACAGTATTTGATGGCGATTCGAGGAAACCCGATCACGTTGTCTGGTGGGAATGGGTGTTCCGTTCAAGGTATCTGAGGGCGCAACCAGGGGCCCAAGCGCGATGGAAGCTCGGCGAACTGCCTCGATCGCCCATCAGATAGCGTGCCGTTCATCCCATCGCTGCGTGTCAGCCCTCGTTCAGCGTGATCAGCGAAAGAACAAGTATGGACTGCGCGTCAGGCCCCGACGGCCCGCCTTCGGCGGGGATGATGCCGACGGACCTAGTCTTGAGCACACTACTTGAGGGACCAAACACCCCTTCCCTCACCTACCGTGCTCAGAATGGCCAACATTCCCATCGATTATCGTGCTCACTCTCACCCAGGTCGCGAAAAGCCTGGCGCAACTTCGCGGGCCGCAACAGACTCCCAACATGCTCGGCACGAAAGGGTGGTTTTCTTACGGTCGTCATGGTGGCATTATCGGCAGAGGAATAAGACATAGGAGAGTGACCATGCATCGTAGCCTCCCTCGTGTTCTTGCACTGGTTGGGGTCCTGACAGCGCTAACGCTCGGAGCGACCGCTCAGGAGCTCGACCTACAGACCGTCGACTTTCACAGCACGGCAATCGACCGGCCGACAAGGTACAACATCCTGCTGCCTCGTGACTACCACGGCTCGACCGACCGCTACCCAGTTCTTTATCTCCTCCACGGCCTCACCCAGAACTACACAGCATGGGGACTGGCGAATGGGGCGCCCTTCTACACTGGAGTGTACGACGACCTCATCGTCGTCATGCCCGACGCCGGCAACTCCTGGTACACCAACTGGGAGGAGAGCGAGGACGGCCAGACCAACATGTGGGCGGATCACATCGTCAAAGAGGTGGTCAGCCACGTCGATTGGAACTTCCGAACCATCGCGCGGCGGGAGGGGCGAGCGATCACCGGCCTTTCGATGGGCGGCTACGGAGCGATCACGCTCGGGCTCCGAAACCCCGATATGTTCATCTCGATCGGCTCGACCAGCGGGGCACTCGAGTGGGCCAGCGACGCCGCCAAGCGACTGCGGGGCGAGATGCCGCCTCGGGAACCACGCCAGCGCACCCCCCAGCAGCAGGCCGCTCGCGACGAGTTTCAGCGCCGCGCCAACCCGCTCATCGGCCTCGAGGACTTCGACAGCCAGATCGAGCGCAGCCCAGCGGGCACGGTGCACGCCACCGCCGAGCACGCCGACGCCTTCGATCCCTTCAAGCTGATCGAGCAACTGCCCAAAGAGCGGCTCCCCCACATCTACCTCGACTGCGGTACCGACGACCGACTCATCGCCGGCGCTAAGAACTTGGCCGGCGTCCTGATCGAAAAAGAAGTCCCCTTCGACTACATGCAGATGGGAGGCGGACACAACCCCAGCTACTGGATCCAGGCGATCGGCCACATCATGTCGGTGCAATACGAGGTCATGCAGCGCGCTCTGGGACAGCGGCCCTCAGGACGGAGCAACTAATCGCCGATGGCGTCGCGACGTGCTTTCCTCAAGCGAGCCATCTCACTGGGCGCCACTGCCGGGGCGGCTGCATCCTTGACTTCTTCGAAGCTCGGCTCGCAGGGAAGGGGTCGCATCGCGGGTTTCGACCACGTAGCCGTACCGATGCGCAATACAGAGCCTATGCTCGCCTTCTATCGCGCTCTCGGCTTCGCGGTGAAAGAGGGCGAGCGAATCTGCTCGGTTCACATGGCTCACAACAAGATCGGCTTCCACCGCCCGAGCCTGTGGCAGAGCGACGAGTTCGACCTCAAGGCGCCAAGAGCCGAGCCGCCCTGCGGTGATTTCTGCTTTGTCTGGGAGGGCAGCATGTCTTCGCTGCAAGCCATGCTGGCCACAGCCGACGCCGTAGTCATCGAGGGCCCAGTGCAGCGTCAAGGGGGTCGCGACGGCGGAGACGCGGTCGGCACCAGCCTCTACATCCGCGACCCTGATCAGAACCTGCTGGAGTTCATCGTCTATTCAGAGGCCTCACTTGCACAAGCGGTAGGCCGGTAGGCCCCGCGACGTGCTCATTGTGAGTCTGGAATAGACTCATGTCCCACGCATGATCTGCGGAGAGGCGCAATGAGTAAGGATCTCAAATTCAGGAGTGTGCGCGTAAAGAACTGGAAGAACTTCGCGCGAGTAGAAGTAGATATCCAGAACCGCGTCTTTCTGGTTGGACCGAACGCATCGGGCAAGTCGAACCTCCTGGATGTCTTTCGCTTTCTGCGTGACCTCGCCTCCCCCGGCGGCGGCTTCTTCGAAGCCATCACTCGGCGAGGCGGTGTAAGCGCGATTCGCTGCCTTGCAGCTAGGCGTTACCCGGACATCGAGATCCACGTTGAGCTACAACAGTCAGAGGATATGCCCCTCTGGTCATACGAGCTGGCCTTCAAGCAAGACAACCAGCGACGGCCGCTGGTGAGCGGGGAGCGCGTACTGCGCAGCGGTGACGTCATACTCGATCGCCCCGACGATGAAGACGAGAAGGACCCTGCGCGGTTGACACAAACATACCTTGAACAAGTGAATGTGAATCGCGAGTTCCGCGCCTTGGCTACCTTCTTCGCGTCCATCCAGTATCTCCACATCGTCCCGCAGCTGGTCCGGGACCCCGATCGTTCCGTGGGGCACTCGAACGACCCCTTCGGCGGCGACTTCTTGGAGCAGGTAGCAAACACCCAGGACCGGACGCGCAACGCGCGCCTACGGCGGATCCAGGAGGCACTTAGAGTCGCCGTACCGCAGCTCGAGGAGATTGAGCTATGGCGAGACGCCCGCGGAACACCGCATCTGCGCGGGAAGTACCAGCACTGGCGACCTCAGGGAGCGTGGCAGACAGAGGAGCAGTTCTCGGACGGAACGTTGCGACTGATGGGGCTCCTTTGGGTAGTCATGGACAACGAAGGTCCTCTGCTGCTCGAAGAGCCGGAGCTTTCACTCCATCCCGGGATCGTCCGCCTGTTGCCTCAAATGCTGGCCCGGGTCCAGCGTCGCACCGGAAGGCAGATCTTCCTCAGCACACATTCCCCTGAACTTCTAAGCGATTCTGGGATCGGACTCGACGAAGTCCTCCTTCTCAATCCTCAGACGGAAGGCACCGAAGTGACCTCGGCGAACATGCACAGCGAGATCCGTGATCTCCTGGAAGGAGGTCTCTCGCTCGCCGACGTCGTCATTCCCAGAACGCGCCCTGAATCGGCAGAGCAACTGACCCTATTCGGAGGCGCGTAAAGATGGCGGCGCCGGTGATCATCCCGGCGGCGGTTGAAGGCATGGTCGACGATGTCGTCGTACGAAGACTGATCGCCTTCGCCGGGGGACAAGCCGGGACTGTGTACGGGAGAAACGGCAAGCAGGCTCTACGCCAGAAGATCAACGGATACAACAGGGCTGCTCGCCATCGGCCGTGGGTGGTGCTTGTTGATCTCGACAGAGAGGCCGATTGCGCGCCCCCACTCCGCGATGAGTGGTTGAGTGACCCAGCACCCAATCTTTGTTTTCGAGTAGCCGTGCGTGCCATCGAGACGTGGCTGATGGCGGACGCGGAAACGCTGGCTCGGTTTCTGGGCGTCTCGCGCACCCTCATATCGGGCTATCCCGAAGAGTTGGAGAATCCGAAAGAAGCGATGGTCAACCTCGCCAGGCGTTCACGACGTAGAGCAATTCGCGAGGACATGGTGCCGCGCCACGGGAGTGGGCGGCCCGTCGGCCCTGCTTATACCTCGACTCTCAGTGAGTACGCTGAGACCTACTGGCGACTCGATGTAGCAACCCACTACTCTGACAGCCTGCGACGGGCGCTGGCCTGCATACGAAGGCTCGTCGCTGACACGAGATCAGAACTAAGCACCCTGAAATGAGGATCGGAATCTCGCTACCTGTCCGCGAGTTCCAGGACGACCTCGGAGCCCTCAAAGCCTTCGCGCAGGCGGCGGACGAGCTCGGCTACACGCACCTTCGCGTTCCCGATCAGGTGCTCCGGCCCGGCAACGGCCACCTTCACGAACCGCTAATGATGCTCTCCTACATCGCCGCGGTGACTGAGAAGATCGAGCTCGTTCCCTCGGTGATCATCACCCCCTCGCGACAGACCGTGCTCTTGGCAAAACAGATTGCGGCACTCGACTGCTTCACCGGCGGGCGCGTCAGGCTGGGGGTGGGAGTCGGCGGCAGCGAGCCCGAGTACCGGGCACAGGGGCAGGACTTCCACCGCCGCGGCGCTCGTGTGGAAGAGCAGATCGAGCTTCTGCGACGGCTGTGGACCGAAGAGTTGGTGGATTTCAAGGGTCGATGGGATGCCGTCCAAGGGGCGGGTCTCAACCCACTCCCGGTGCAGCGGCCGGTGCCGATCTGGATTGGGGCTAGCTCGGTGCCCGCGGCGCGAATCCGCGAGCGCATCGGCCGTCAGGCAAACGGCTGGTTCGTACTCTGCTCGCCGGAACAGCTCCCTGAGATCAAGACCGACATCGATCGCGCAGCTCAGTCTGCCGGGCGCGATCCCGATGAGATTGGCATGGAGGCAGGTGTCGCCGTGGTAGGTCCGCGCGAGGCGGAGTGGAAAGACCGAGTAGCGAGCTGGCGGCGAATCGGCTTGACGCACTTGTGCCTGCGCACCCTCGGTGGCGGACTGGATGCGGACCGGCATCTGGAAAAAATGCGTGAGGTCCTCGACGAGATACCTGCTTGAAAGTCGACGAGGGTAAGTCTATTGTGGGGCTTCGCTATGAGAGTCACAATCCGGTCCAAGCCACTCACACGGTAGTCGCGGGCACCCGCTTCGTGTTGAAAAAGACAGCAGGAGCCTCAATGAAGGCAACAAGCATCGCCATCGCTCTCTTGGTCGCCATGGCAACGACATTGGCGACCCCCGCGGCTGAGGCCGAGCCAGCGAACGTCCTTTTTCTGTTCGCCGATGACTTCGGTTACGGCAGTGTGTCGTCCAACGGGGGCGATATCCCCACTCCGCATATCGACTCGATCGGGCGCAACGGAGTCAGGTTCACCTCCGGCTATATGACCGCGCCGGTCTGCAATCCCTCCCGCCACGGGATGATGACCGGCCGCTACCAACAGCGCTGGGGCAAAGAGCAGAACTCACAGACCGTGCCTCCGCTGGGACAGCAGCGCAGCGGAGATCTTCCGCTCGAGCAGACGACGATCGCCGAGGCCTTGAAGAAGGTCGGCTACCACAACGGAGCCCTGGGGAAGTGGCAGCTGGCGTGGGGAAAGGGCTACCACCCCCTCGACCGGGGCTTCGACTACTTCGTCGGCATGAAATCGGGCATGACCCATCTCGACCCCACCTGGCCGAATGCGCACGTCGAAGTCGGCGGCGCAAACCGCGCACCAGCCGGGCCGCCCCGAGGCCTCTTCCGCGGGCGCGAGCCGATCGAGCTCGACGAGTATCTGACCGACAAGCTGGCGCACGAAGGCGTCGACTTCATCGAACGAAACAAGGATCGACCTTTCTTTCTCTACATCCCCTTCTACGCGGTGCACAACCCCATCCAGGTCACCCACAAGTACTACCAGCGCTTTCCCCAGTATGAGAACGAGACCAAGCGCATCTACGCCGGGATGATCAGTGCGCTCGACGATGCGGTCGGGGCCCTGCTGGCCAAGCTTCGAGAAGAGGGACTCGAAGAGAAGACTCTGGTCATCTTCACCAGCGACAACGGCGCCGCGGAGCCTTCGGACGTCGATCGGGTGGCCAACCAGCCGTTGACCGGCCACAAGCGCAACCTCTACGGCGGCGGCATCCGCATTCCATATCTGCTGCAGTGGAAGGGACGGATTCCCGCTGGCCAGACCTATACCCACCCTGTCAGCTCTTTGGACATCTTCCCCACCGCGCTGGCGGCGGCAGGCAAGGAAGACGGGGGCGAATACCGGCTCGACGGCACCAACCTGCTGCCCTATCTGGAAGGCGGCAACACGGGCGCGCCTCATGAATACTTGTTCTGGCGCTCGGGTCACAACGGCGCCGTACGCCATGGCGCGTGGAAGCTGTTGATGAGCGGCTCGGAGATCACCCGTCTTTACGACGCCGACAAGGATCCCAGCGAATCGAAGGACCTGTCGTCCAAAAAACCCGAGCTGGTGAGGAAAATGAAGCAGGCCTACGAACGGTGGTCGGAGGAGATGGCGGAGCCGAGAGAATCGTCACGGAAGATCAAGACGTACTTCAACGGTGATGAGATCCAATGGCACATATAGACGAGGAGAGGTGAAGATGACAAGAAGGAACAGGATCGCTGCCGCCCTGGCTTCCGCAGCTCTAATGAGCCTGGGCACTGCCTCGGCCGAGCAGGCCAATGTCGTATTTCTGTTCGCGGACGACCTCGGCTACGGAAGTGTGTCGTCGTACGGCAGCGACATTCCGACCCCGCATATCGACTCGATCGGTCTCAACGGGGTCAGGTTCACGTCCGGCTATATGACCGCGCCGGTGTGCAATCCATCGCGTCACGGAATGATGACCGGTCGCTATCAGCAGCACTGGGGCAAAGAGCTCAACTCGCAGACAGTGATGCCGGTAGGGCAGCGGAGCGCCAGACACCTACCGCGGGACCAGAAGACGATTGCCAACGGCATGAAGGCCGCGGGCTACAGAACCGGCGCCTTCGGCAAATGGCAGCTGTCGTTGGAAGACGGATACCACCCGCTCGATCGAGGATTCGACGATTTCGTCGGCATGGAATCAGGAATGAGCCATGTCGATCCGCGTTGGCCGGATGCACATGTCGCTCCCCCCCCGGGTCCGGATACGGTCATCTACTCTTCGGCCGCACAACGAGAAGCCAGGCAGAACCCGGCGCCGGACGACACACGCGAAGTAACTGAAGCAGGGCTCAAAGGTCTCTTCCGCGGCCGCGAGCCGGTCGAGCTCGAGGAGCTCTTGACCGAGAGGTTGGCGCGCGAGGGAGTGGAGTTCATCGAGCGCAACAAGGATCGACCGTTTTTTCTCTACGTTCCTTTCTACTCGCCGCACGCTCCCATCCAGACAACCGACAAGTACTACGACCGTTTCCCGGATATCAAGAACGAGGGCAGGCGTATCTATGCCGGAATGATCAGCGCGGTCGACGATGCGGTCGGAGCCGTGCTCACCAAGCTTCGAGAGGAAGGTCTAGAAGAGAAGACTCTGGTCATCTTCGCCAGCGACAACGGTGCCTCGGAGACCTACGACATCGGCCATGTGGCGAACCTGCCCCTGATCGGCCACAAGCGCAATCTCTACGGAGGTGGCATCCGGATCCCTTACCTCATGCAGTGGAAGGGCCGAATTCCCCCAGGCCAGACCTACACCAAGCCGGTCAGCTCACTCGACCTCTTTCCCACTTTCCTGGCAGCCGCCGGCGTCGAAGATGTCAGCCAGTACAGGCTGGACGGCGTCAACCTGGTGCCCTATCTGGACGGAACGAATGCCGGAACGCCGCACGAATATCTGTTCTGGCGCTCCGGGCCCAACGGCGCCGTCTGCCACGGAGAGTGGAAGCTCCTCATGATCGGATCGGAGATGACGCGCCTCTATAACTCGGAGAAGGATCCCGGTGAGTCGAAAGACATGTCGTCCAAAAGGGCGGAGCTGGTGCGGAAGATGAAGCAAGCGCACGAGCGGTGGTCGAAGGAAATGGCTGGGCCCCGCGAGTCGTCAAGGAAAGTGAGGACGAACTACAACGGTGATGAGATCGAATGGCACATATGAGGTCAAAATGAAGAGAAAAGACAAGATCGCCGCGGGACTGAGTGTCGCCACACTGCTGAGCTTGGGCGCCGCCTCGGCCGAGCAGGCCAACGTCGTATTCCTGTTTGCTGACGACCTGGGCTACGGCAGTGTGTCGTCGTACGGGAGCGACATCCCGACCCCGCATATCGACTCGATCGGGCGCAACGGGGTCCGCTTCACCTCCGGCTATATGACGGCGCCGGTGTGCAATCCGTCGCGCCACGGCATGATGACCGGCCGCTATCAACAGCGCTGGGGCAAAGAGCTCAACTCGCAGACCGTGATGCCGGTGGGTCAGACCGATCGCCGCGACCTACCCCGCGACCAGAAGACGATTGCCAACGGCATGAAGGCGGCGGGGTACAGAACCGGCGCCTTCGGGAAGTGGCAGCTTTCGCTGCGAGACGGCTTCCACCCGCTCGATCGAGGATTCGACTACTTCGTCGGCATGGAGTCAGGCATGAGTCATGTCGACCCCCGTTGGCCGGATGCCCACGTCGCCCCTCCCCCGGGGTCCGACACCGTCATCTACTCTTCGGCCGCACTACAAGCAGCCCGGCAGAACCTGGCACCCGACGACACACGCCGCGTTACCGAGGCAGGGCTCAAAGGTCTCTTCCGCGGACGCGAGCCGGTCGAGCTCGAGGAGCTCTTGACCGAGAGGTTGGCCAACGAGGGCGTCGAGTTCATCGCGCGCAACAAGGATCGACCGTTCTTTCTCTACCTTCCCTTCTACTCACCGCATTCTCCCATCCAGACCACGGAGAAGTACTACAAGCGCTTCCCGCATATCAAGAACGAGAGCCGGCGTATTTATGCCGGGATGATCAGCGCGGTCGACGACGCGGTCGGCGCCGTGCTCGCCAAGCTCCGAGAGGAAGGTCTCGAAGAGACGACTCTGGTCATCTTCGCCAGCGACAATGGCGCCCAAGAAACTTTCGACATCGGTCATGTGGCCAACCTGCCCTTGATCGGACACAAGCGCAATCTCTACGGAGGCGGCATCCGCATTCCCTACCTCATGCAATGGAAAGGACGGATTCCCCCGGGCCAGACCTATACTAAGCCGGTCAGCTCACTCGACATCTTCCCCACCTTTCTGGCGGCCGCGGACGTGGAAGATGTCAGCCAATACAAGCTGGACGGCGTCAACCTGTTGCCCTATCTCGACGGAACGAATGCTGGAACGCCGCATGAATATCTGTTCTGGCGCTCAGGGCCTAACCGAGCCGTTCGCCACGGAGAGTGGAAGCTGTTGATAGTCGGATCCGAGATGACGCGCCTCTATAACTCGGACAAGGATCCAAGCGAGTCGGAGGATATGTCGACGAAGCGACCGGAGCTGGTGCGGAAGATGAAGCAAGCGCACGAGCGGTGGTCGAAAGAGATGGCTCCAGCCCGAGAGTCGTCACGGAAAGTCAGAACGAACTACAACCACGATGAGATCGATTGGCACATCTAGGCCGGGCGCCCAGGGCACTCCACCTCGACGCGGCTAGGCGCCCCCGTGCTCGTCGCTCGGCTCGTCGACGTACGCCTCAGTACGCCTCCTCGCCTCGCTCCTGCGCTGCGACGATCTGGGGCACTCTGAACGCCCGGCCAAAGTGAGCTCGACGTGAAGAGAACGAACCGAAACGCTGCCGCCCTAGCATCCGCGGCACTGTTGAGCTTCGGCGCTGCGGCGGCTGAGCAGGCCAACGTCGTTTTTCTGTTCGCGGACGACCTCGGCTATGGCAACGTCTCGTCGTACGGGGGCGATGTCCCGACGCCGCATATCGACTCGATCGGACGCAACGGAGTCCGCTTCACCTCTGGCTACATGACAGCGCCGGTGTGCAATCCCTCGCGCCACGGAATGATCACGGGTCGCTATCAACAGCGCTGGGGCAAAGAGCTGAATTCTCAGACCGAGATGCCTGAGGGGCAGACCTCCCGCGGAGACCTACCCCGCGACCAGAAGACCATCGCCGACGGGATGAGGAAGGCCGGCTACCGCACCGGAGCGTTCGGCAAGTGGCAACTGTCGTGGAGAGACGGCTTCCACCCGCTGGCTCGCGGATTCGACGACTTCGTCGGCATGATCAGCGGCATGTCCCACCTCGACCCCAACTGGCCAGACGCACATATCGCTCCCCCCGCCGAGCTTCTCGAGCACGCGCCCGAAGACCCCGAAGTGATCGCCTACATCGCGCGGGCGCGAGAGAATCCCTCCCGAGCGACCGGTCCACCCAAGGGCCTCTTTCGCGGGCGTGAGCCCATCGAGCTCGAAGAGTACTTGACCGATCAGCTGGCGAATGAGGCTGTGGACTTCATTGAGCGAAACAAGGATCGACCGTTCTTTCTCTATCTTCCCTTCTACGCCGTGCATTCCCCCCTGCAAGTGACAGACGACTACTACCAGCGGGCTCCGGAGTACAGGACCGAGACCCGGCGTATCTTTTCCGGAATGATCACCTCCGTCGACGATGCGGTCGGCAGCGTACTCGCGAAGCTGCGAGAAGCCGGCCTCGAAGAGAAGACACTGGTGATCTTCGCCAGCGACAATGGGGCCCAAGGGGCCCTCGATGTCGAGGAAGTGAACAACAAACCTCTGCTCGGAGGCAAGCGCCATCTCTACGAAGGCGGCATCCGGATCCCGTTCGTGATGCAGTGGAAAGGTCGTATTCCCGGTGGTCAGACCTACACCCACCCCATCCACTCTCTCGATATCTTCCCCACCGCCCTCGCCGCCGCCGGCGAGGAGGATGTGGCGCAATACAAGCTTGACGGCGTCAACCTGCTGCCATACCTGGAAGGAAAGAATACCAGCGCGCCGCACGAGTATCTGTTCTGGCGATCGGCGCACAACAGCGCCGTGCGTCATGGAGATTGGAAGCTCCTGATGAGCGGCTCCGAGATCACGCGCCTCTACAATGTGGAGAAGGATCCAGGCGAATCGAAGGACATGTCGTCAGAGCAGCCGGATCTCGTCCGCAAGATGAAGCAGGCGCACAACCGGTGGTCGAAGGAGATGGCCGCGCCCAAAGAGTCCTCGCGCGTCGACACGACGCAGTACAACGGTGACGAGATCGAATGGCACATCTAGGGCCGGGCGTCCAGAGCACCCCACCTCGCCGCGTGCTCGTCGCTCGGCTCCGTCGACGCACGCCTCAGTACGCCTCCCTCGCCTCGCTCCTGCGCTGCGACGATCTGGGGCACTCTGAACGCCCGGCCAAGAGAAGGAAGCGGATTGCGGAAGGCCTAGCATTCTCGAATGGCACATCTAAAGAGGAGATATCCGTGATTAAGACACTTCATCGTCCGTTTGTCGCCGTCCTGGTCGCTCTCTTGGCGGTCTCGACCGGCACTTCTCTTTACGGCGGCGCAGCCGCAGATGTCGCGATAGCCCACGATGTCGGCCTTTCCGCCGAGCGTCTTCTGCGCATCGACCAGGTGGTCCAGCGCGAAATCGCCGCCAAACACATCACGGGAGCTGTCACCCTGGTGGCACGCCGCGGTCACATCGCGCACTTCAAGGCCCATGGTCTGATGGACATCGAGTCCGGCAAGGCGATGAAGGAGGACACGATCTTTCGGATCGCGTCGATGACCAAGCCGGTGACCGGAGTCGCCCTTCTGATGCTCGTCGAAGAGGGTAAGGTACGCCTCTCCGACCCGGTGTCGCGCTTCATCCCGGAGTTCCGCGATACCAAGGTCGCGATACCCATCTCGAAGCCAGCGCCTAAGGCATCACCGTCGAGGTCGGATTCGGAAAAGGCGAAGCCCGAGATCTATACCGTGCCGGCCGACCGAGAGGTGACGGTGCGAGATCTGATGACCCACACCTCCGGGCTGGTCAGTGGTGGCGCCGGAGCCGCGGAGGCCAACCTGGTCGCCCCCCGCAAGTCGACCGACAATCTCGCCGGTTGGGCCGCAGCACTCGGCGCCGCGCCGCTCGATTTCCAGCCGGGGAGCCGGTGGGCCTACAGTGGGCTCGCAGGCATCGACGTCTTGGCCCGCGTAGTCGAAGTGGCTTCGGGACTGACCTTCGACAACTACCTCAGAGAGCGGATCTTCGAGCCTCTGGGGATGAAAGACACCAGCTTCGTGGTCAGCGAAGACAAGAAACACCGCCTGGTGACGATCTACCGGAGGACGCCGGAAGGGCTCGATCTGCTCCCGGAACCAGAGTGGGTCGCCACCACGACGCTTTTCTCCGGCGGCGGCGGCCTGCGGTCGACTGCCCATGACTATGCGCGCTTCGCGATGATGCTGGTCAACAACGGCGAGCTCGACGGTAAGCGCCTGCTGGGGTCGCGGACGGTCGACCTGATGGCCTCCAACCACGTGGGTGATCTCTTTGGGAAGCAGCAGCGCACGGGTGGTCGATCGGGGAAGGGCTTCGGGCTTACTGTCGACGTCGTGCTCGATTCGGTGGCAGCCCAGGAACATCGCTCGACCGGGAGTTTCGGATGGGGCGGCGCCTTCGGCACCAACTTCTGGGTCGACCGCAAAGAAGACATGATCGGAGTACTGATGGTCCAAACACCAGGAGGGTCGCTGCGTGCCGACTTCCAGAATGCCGTGATGCAGGCGATCGTCGACTAGGACATGCGCCGCTTTTACGTTTCTTACAGAATCCTTACCCCTAGCTGAAGACGCCGAGTCCCCGGCTGGGTAGGATTCCGAGCTATGAGCGCTAGAACCCGGACCAGGTCGTCGACGAGCGGGGCCACGCTCCGCAGCGCCACCCTCCTTCTGGCGCTCTCCCTAGGCGCCCTGCGCACGAGCGCCGGCGAGCTTGCTCTGCCCTGGAGCGAGGCCGGCCTCTCTGAGCGCCAAGCTGCCGCCCACCTGCTGGACCGCTTCGCTTTCGGCGCCCGACCGGGTGAGGTCGACCAAGTCGTAGAGATGGGCCTCGAGGCCTGGCTCGAGCAACAGCTAGCGGCCGACCTGCCCGATCCGGTCGTCGAGGCACGACTCGAAGGCTTTCACACCCTGGGCATGTCAGCGATCGAGCTGAAGCGAACCTATCCGATCTTCTTTCGAATCCGTCGCCAGGCTGAGCAAGCCGGCGTCATCTCCCCCTCTCAAGAACCCGTCCCAGGGAGCGGGGCGCCCTCGGGTATGGCCGCGGGCCAGACCGCCGGATCCGCCAGACCGAACCGGGCCGAAATGCGAAAGATCTTCGAGTTCGCCGACAACCGTGGCTACCGGCCGCTCCCCGAGCTGACCGATGAGCTCACCAGTCAGAAGCTCTACCGCGCGCTCTACTCCGAGAACCAACTCCGTGAAGTGCTGACCGATTTCTGGTTCAACCACTTCAATGTGTCGATAACAGACACCGACGCGCGGCCCTACGTAGTCGCGTACGAGCGGGACGCAATCCGACCGAAAGTGTTGGGGAGCTTTGAGGAGTTGCTAGTGGCCACCGCTCAGCACCCGGCGATGCTCGAGTATCTGGACAACACCAACTCGGTGGCCAACGAGGGAACGAAGACACTGGAACGACCCCAGTCAGGGCGCCGGGCGATGGGGCGCGGAGGCATGCAGGGTTTCGGAGGCCGAGGTGGCCCGGCGGCCGGACTGGGCCGCGACACCCGCGGCAGCGGCGGGATGGCGGGCAGCGGCGGTCTCCCCAACGATCCTGAGCTCCGCCGCATTATCGAAGAGCGGCGCCCACGGGGTCTCAACGAAAACTATGCACGCGAGCTGATGGAGCTCCACACCTTAGGGGTCGACGGCGGTTATTCGCAAACGGACGTCATCGAGACCGCCAGAGCGTTCACTGGCTGGACGACGTACCCGGAGGGACCTCGAGGCGATGTGCTCAAAGCACGCGCATCCAGACTCCGCCCGGGCGAGCCGACCAACGGTTTCGTGTTCGGGGAGTCGTTCTTGTTTCGACCTGATGCACACGACGCCGAGAAGAAGACGATCCTCGGGCGGAAATACCCCGCCGGCCACGGCGTGGAAGAAGGGCTTCGGGTACTCGAGACGCTGTCGAATCATCCCTCTACAGCACGGCAGATCGCAGGCAAGCTCGCCGTCCGCTTCGTTTCCGATCAACCTTCAGAGAGCCTGGTCGATCGCCTCGCGGACCGCTTCATCGCGACCGGAGGGGACCTGGCGCAGATGGTTCTAGCTGTTGCTGAGTCTCCCGAGTTTTGGAGCTCGGAGTCGCGGCGCAGCAAGATCAAGTCGCCCTTCGAGCTCGCGGTCTCTGCGCTCCGTGGCCTCGGGGCCGAGGTCGAACATCCATACGCGGTGATCGAGTGGGTCGAGAAGATGGGCCAACCGCTATACGCCTTTCAGGCGCCCACCGGATATCCCGATCGGGCCGACGCCTGGGTGAACACCGGCGCACTTCTCGCCCGGATGAACTTCGGGCTGCAGCTGGCGACGAAGCGCATTCCCGGCGTGCACTTCGAGTTGGCAGCGCTCAACGAGAATCGAGAACCGGAGACTCCGACCGGAGCGCTCGAGACCTATCTCGGACTCTTAGTGCCGGGCCGAGACTCCTCCGAGACGAGAAGGCAGTTGGCCTCGGTGATCGCCGACCCCGAGCTCGCCACCAAGATCGAGGCGGCCGCGGCGGAGAGCTCGCCCGCTCCCCAGAGCAACGAAGCTCGGATGGCGGCGCGCCGGAATGAGCGTCCATCGCCGGGCCAGGGCGGCGGACGAGGCGGCTGGTATCGGCGGCCCCATATCGCGCCAGTTGCGCCGGACACGAGCACTCTCGCTCACGTGGTTGGGGTCATTCTCGGGTCCCCCGAGTACCAGAGACGGTAGAGAAGGAGCTGCAAAATGATTGATCGAAGAGCCTTCCTCAAAGCGAGTGGCCTCAGTGTGGTCACCTTCGGCGCTGGGCCTGAGTTTCTTACTCGTGCCGCTCTCGCCGCCGAGGAGCCCGGCCATTGGGGTCGCCAAAAGACCCTGGTGACGATCTTTCAGCGCGGCGCGATGGATGCCCTGATGGCGGTGCCACCTCTCGATCCAGCCTCAGAGAAAGTGCTCAAAAAACTGCGACCGAGGCTGGCGATGTCCGCGGCGCGGAGCGCCGGAGAAGGGCAGATTGTCGATCTCGAGTCGGGGTTTGGGCTGCACCCGGCGTTTGGAGAGCTGCACTCCTTGTGGAAGGACCGGAGACTGACGATCGTCCACGCCGTGGGATCACCCGACCCGACGCGATCTCACTTCGACGCTCAGGACTATATGGAGACCGCAACCCCGGGTCGCAAGGGAACCCCTTCGGGTTGGCTCAACCGAGCGGTCGGGGAGCTCGGCCACGAGGGAAGCCCTTTTCGAGCGGTCGCGATGACCTCGGCGATGCCTCGCTCGCTCTACGGTGAGCAGTCGGCGGTAGCCGTGACCGACCTCGCGAGCTTCAGGGTCAACATACCCGGTGCGAGCCGAGCCGCCTCTGTTGTGGGACAGGGCTTCGAGGCCCTTTACGGAGACGCCTCTCAGGACCTGTTGCGAGACGCGGGCCGAGACACTTTCGAGGCGACCGAGATGCTGCAGCGCCTCGACGTCTCGGCCTACCGACCGGCCCGGGATGCTCGATATCCCCGATCGCCGTTGGGAGATGCCCTGAAGCAGATTGCGTTCCTGGTGAAGTCGAAGGTGGGCCTGGAGGTGGCCTTTGCCGAGTCGCTCGGTTGGGACACCCACATCCAGCAGGGGGCTCAGTTCGGTTCCTTCTCCCAGCGATCACAGGACCTTGCGGCCGCCATCGCGGCCTTCTGGACCGACCTCGGGTCCCATCAGGATGACGTGGTGGTGATGACCATGACCGAGTTCGGACGGACGGTTAGAGAGAACGGGTCGGCTGGTACCGATCATGGCCACGGCTCCTGCCTCTTTGTCCTCGGCAACGACGTCGCCGGCGGCAGGGTCCATGGCGAGCTCCCCGGCCTCGACCCCGATGTGCTCTACGAAGGCAGGGATCTACCTGTCACCACAGACTTTCGCTCGGTATTCTCGGAGGTAGCGGCGAAACATCTGGGAGTCACCAACAGGGCGACGCTCTTCCCCGGTTGGCAGGGTGAGCCGATTCCGCTGTGGCGCAAGGCCTGATTCGGTCGAAGCAACTGGGACTTGACCAGGGAGTGGCCGTAGGTCTCGAGATCGTTGTTGCGGTCGTCGATGGCGGGGTAAGATGCCCCCGCTCAAAACCACTAGGGGGGATTCGATGAACGCCGCTTTCGTCGCAGCTATAGTCCTTGTGCTCTTCGTGCTGGCATACCGGTACTACTCCGGCTTTCTGACCCGGAAGATCTTCAAGCTCAGCGCCGACGAGCCGGTCCCGGCTCGGGAGCTCGAAGACGGCTTCGACTTCGTTCCGACCCGCGCCACCGTCTTGTGGGGCCACCACTTCACCTCGATCGCGGGCGCCGCCCCAATCGTCGGCCCCGCCCTCGCGGTCATCTGGGGCTGGGTCCCGGCCCTCATCTGGGTCGTCATCGGCACCATCGCGATGGGCGCGGTTCATGACTTCTCGGCGCTGGTCATCAGCCTGCGCCACCAGGGACGCTCGATCGGCGACATCACCGGCGATGTCATCGGGCCGCGCGCCCGCACCTTCTTCATGCTGATCATCGTGGTGCTGATCTGGATCGTTCTCGCTGTCTTCGCGTTCATCATCGGCACCCTCTTCGTCAGTTATCCCGCCGCCATCTTCCCGATCAACGTCCAGATCGTGGTCGCCGTGACCCTGGGCTGGCTGATCTATCGCCGTGGTATTCCGCTGCTGGCGCCTTCGCTGGTTGCCTTCGCGGTTCTCTTGGTCGCCGTCTTCTTCGGCCAGACGGTGGCCGACGCCTTCCCAGCGCTCACCGAGATCCCCGTAAGCGGCTGGGTGTGGATCCTGATGATCTACTCCTTCATCGCTTCTGTTCTGCCGGTGTGGCTACTGCTGCAGCCGCGCGACTACCTCAATTCCCATCAACTGATCACCGGCCTCACCCTCCTCATCATCGGGCTTTTCGTCCTCCAGCCGACGATCGCCGCGCCGGCGTTCAATCTCAAGCCTGAAGGCTCGCCCCCCCTGCTGCCCTTCTTGTTCATCACTATCGCCTGCGGCGCGATCTCCGGCTTTCACGGCCTCGTCTCGTCCGGAACAACGTCGAAGCAGATCGCCTGCATGACCGACGCACGCCCGATCGGCTATGGCGGGATGCTGGGCGAGGGAGCCCTGGCGATGTTGGCGGTGATGGCGACGACGGCGGGCTTTGCCACTCGCGCCGAGTGGTCCTCGCACTACGCCAGCTGGGGGGCGGCAGGCAGTCTGTCGAAGAAGCTCGAGGCCTTTGTCAACGGCGGCGCCCGCTTTGTTTCCGAACTCGGCATACCGGTCGAGCTCGCGGCGACCTTCATCGCCGTCATGGTGGTCGCGTTCGCTGCCACCACCCTCGATACAGGGGCGCGCATCCTGCGTCTCGTGATCGTCGAGCTCGCCACTTCGAGCGGCTTCAAACCACTGCAGAATCGCTTCGCCGCCGCCGGGCTCGGAGTCGGCGCAGCACTTCTGCTTGCGGTCACCCAGGCGGGCGGGCAGGGCGGGCTCGCTCTGTGGCCACTCTTCGGAACTACGAATCAGCTCACGGCTGCCGCGACTCTGCTGGTCGTATCGCTCTGGCTCCGCCAGCGCAAGGCCAATTTTCTCTATACCCTGGTGCCGGCGGCTTTCGTCGGTGTCGTCACCATCGGAGCCATGGTGCGCGAGGTGGTCGGTCACCTCAACGGTGGAAATTACCTTCTGTTGGTCGTGGGCTCGGTGATTCTGCTTCTCGACCTGTGGGTGATGCTCGAAGGCATCCGTCTCTTTTCGAAGCCAGCGATTCCAGCGCCCACGGCTTGAGCCAGCTCAGCCGGTGCCATCGGGAACCCGACTCTCTTCTCCTACCGGGCCCCAACTCGGGTCTCTGGTCCTCTCGCTCCAGGAAATGAGCGCCCGACGTGGCCAGACCGCCAGATGTACATCCGGTCGGTAAGTGCCTTCCTGGTACAGCCTACGCCTCGTTCCCGACTTGAGGGTAGCCAGGTGATCCATGAGCGCGTCGCGGCGGACAAAGAACGTTGCGCCTCCATTCTCCGAAGGGAGCTGGCGGACGAAAGCAATCCGAGGACTGATTCGCGGGATCTCAGGATCCACCTGCCAAGATTCACCGTCCAACGCCTTCAGACTCGAATTGAGAGCAAGCAGATCCGCAGCACGGTGGTGGGTGAGGTGCCACTCTTCCTCATCCAAGCGGCGAAGAACGAGACTATGCTCATGCCCCCTCACCAGCGGACCCCAGCCGTGCATCCGAAAGACGATAAAGGCCAGGCCGCGGATTCGTTGGCGGGGAGCGCCCCCGAGAACCGCAGACACGTGGGTGCGGGGTAGCCTTTCGGCGTAAAGCCCACCGAGGGGAAGGAGCTTCCAGCTGACGATGGAAAGCTCCTTGAGAAAGTCGTCGTTCGACAGGCGGTAGAAGTCGTCGTCGCGCTCTTCCAGCTCGGCCAGGATCCGTCTCAGCTCCTGGTGTTGAAGGGCCAGGACGCTGCGCGGGACCCTGAGGCGACAGTCGACGAGATCTACGTCTCGCAACAATCGGGTCAATGCGTGGCGATTGAAGGCGGCCTCCCTCGCCGGGGAGCCCTCTATGAGCGCTCGACTCGCCCTCTCCAGCTCTGGCGGAACTTCGCGGTAACGGGTCTCGAGGGGCCGACGCATCAACTCAACGTATGCGTCGAGGGTGGGCACCTCCCCAACAGGGCCGCTGATCGTCTCCGCACGCCGCCGTGATTCCTCGGCAAGGAATCCCGCCCGTTGCTTCGACTCGTCAGATAGCACAGAGACTCACGGTTACCAAGTGTCTACACAGGGCCGCTTCTTTCCAGACCGAGGCCCCGGTCTCGGCGCGGCCTTCAGCGCCGTCGTGATCCACTGCCTGGAGTCCTTGGGGTCGATCACGTCGTCGAGCTCGAAGTGCGAAGCCATGTTGACGGCCTTGCCATTCTCGTACATCTGCTCGACCCGTAGCTCATATTCCGCCTTACGCTCTTCCGGATCTTCGATCGCGGCGAGCTCTTTGCGATAGCCGAGCTTGACCGCCCCCTCGAGGCCCATGCCGCCGAACTCACCGGTCGGCCAGGTCACGGTGAAAAGAGGCGCCTTGAAACTGCCGCCCGCCATCGCCTGGGCTCCAAGGCCATAGCCCTTGCGCAGAACGATAGTGAAAAACGGCACAGTCATACTGGCGCCAACCACGAACATCCGCCCGGCGTGGCGCACCAGGGCCTCTTTCTCGATCTCCGGACCGACCATGATCCCCGGACAATCGCAGAGCATGAGCACGGGGATATCGAAGGCGTCGCAGAGCTGCATGAAGCGCGCTCCTTTGTCGGCGCCATCGGAATCGATGGCGCCGGAGAGGTGCGCCGGATTGTTGGCGACGACTCCGACCGGGCGGCCTTCGATACGGATGAGAGAGGTGATGATGCCGTGACCCCATTGCTCCCTGAGCTCGAGCACCGAGTCGTTGTCTGCCATGGTCTCGATGACTTTGCGCACGTCGTAGACGCGGAGTCGATTCTCCGGGATGCAGCTGCGTAACAACCGCTGGTCGGGGCACTCCCAGTCTTCGAGGCGGCCCTGGAAGTAGGACAGGTACTTCTTCGCCACCTGACAGGCCTCTTGTTCATCTCTGACCAGGATGTCGACGACCCCATTGGGGACCTGGACATCCATCGGGCCCACTTCTTCCGGCTTGAAGATACCGAGCCCGCCTCCTTCGATCATCGCGGGGCCGCCGATGCCGATGTTCGAGCCCTCGGTGGCGATGATGACATCGCACATCGACAGTAAGACCGCGTTGCCGGCAAAGCAGCGGCCGTTGGTGACGCCCACCATCGGCACCAGACCCGAAAGACGAGCGAAGTAGGTGAAGGCCAGACAATCGAGGCCGGCTACGCCGGAGCCGTCAGTATCCCCGGGGCGACCTCCACCACCTTCGGCGAAGAGCACGACCGGTAGCTGCCAATCCTTGGCGATCTCGAACATCCGATCCTTCTTCGCATGGTTCTTCATGCCCTGTGTGCCGGCAAGCACCATGTAGTCGTAGGACATGAACATGCACTGCGGATCGTCGTCGAAAAGATCGCCGTTGACGGTGCCGATGCCGCACACGATGCCGTCTCCCGGCGTATTGGCAATGAGATCCTCCATGTCGCGACGGCGCCGCTGCGCAGCAATGACGACGGGACCGTATTCGACGAAGGTGCCCTCGTCGACGATGTCGGCGAGGTTCTCCCGAGCGGTGCGGTGACCGCGACCGTGGCGTCTGGCAACCGCGGCGTCGCGACGGTGATCGAGCCCCGCCTCGTGCCGATCGATCGCCTCGGCGAGATCAGGCCGCACATGGTCGAGGTCGACCTCGACCGCCCCACCGTCGACTGCAATGTCGACTGTCCCTTCCTCGATCATCACCAAGGGATGGTCTTCGAATACTGCATCGCCGGAATTCACGTCGATCCGAGTCACGACCCCAGAGACCGGGGCCGCGATGACATGCTCCATCTTCATCGCATCCATCACCAACAGCTCAGCCCCTGCCGCGATCTCCTGGCCCTCCGCCACCGCAATACTCAGGATCGTACCTTGCAGCGGCGCCCGCACCTCGGCGAATCCCTCCTGTACTTCCGAGGGCGGTGGGCTCGGCCGTTGGCCGCTCTGCGGAACATCGTCGATCTGACCGTGATCGAGAACCGCGAGCGGATCGATCGCGTCGATCTTGGCCCCCGCCAATCCACGGCCGGTGCGGGCGTCCTCGAAGAAGCGCTTCTCGTGGCTCACCTCCTCCACCAGCTCGCTGACGTTGTGGTCGACGAAGCGGGTAGAGACGTCGTTTGAACGAACGCGCGGGTCGCGCAGCAGCGCCTGCAGAAAGGGGATGTTGGTCTCGACTCCCTCTACCTTGAACTCACACAGCGCCGCGTAAGCACGATCGAGCACTTCCGCATAGGCGCCTCCGGCCGAAGAGGCGATGACCTTCGCCAGCAGCGAGTCGAAGCTGGGGTTGGTGGTGTAGCCCACATAACCGTAGGTATCGACTCGTACCCCCGGACCGGACGGAAGCTCGAAAGCGCTGAGGGTGCCGCCCGAGGGCTTGACCATCCCATCGGCCATCATCGTTTCCATGTTCACTCGAGCTTGAACCGCGAAGCCGCGAGGGGCGGGGATCTCGTCCTGGGCCAGTCCGAGCTCGTCGAGGGTCGCTCCACCGGCCAGACGAAGCTGAGCCTTGACCAGATCTATGCCAGTCACCTCCTCCGTGACCGTGTGCTCGACCTGTAGGCGCGCGTTGGCCTCGATGAAGGCGAAGTGGTCGTCCCCGTCGACGAGGAATTCGAAGGTACCGAGACTACGGTAGTCGGAAGCGGCCGCGAGCAACACTGCCGCATCAGCGATGGCGTCGCGCACCTTTGCTGTGAGAGTGGGACTCGGCGCGATCTCGATGAGTTTCTGATTGCGCCTCTGGATCGTGCACTCGCGCTCGAAGAGGTGACTGACGGCGCCGCTGCCGTCGCCGATGATCTGGATCTCGATGTGCCTTGCCGGCGATAGAAGCTCCTCGACGTAGAGATCGCCACTGCCGAATGCGGCCGCCGCCTCCGATCGAGCCCTCGCGTAGGCATCGTCCAGCTCGGTCGCGTCGTCGACGATCCGCATCCCACGGCCGCCGCCGCCGGCGACCGCCTTGACCACGACCGACTTGTCGGGCCGTTCCGCCATGAACGCTCTCACTTCTTCGAGCGTGCTCGCGCTGGACCTTCCGGCAACCACCGGAACGCCGTTCGCCTCGGCCGCCGATCGCGCTCGACCCTTGTCACCGAACAGCGACAGCGTTTCGGGCGACGGCCCAACGAAAGTCATGCCAGCCGCTTCGGCAGCCGCCGCAAGTTCTTGACTCTCCGCCAGGAATCCGTAACCCGGATGGATGCCGTCACACCCGGCAGTCTTGGCGGTGTCGATGATCGCATCAACGTCGAGGTAGGCGGCAACACCGCGACCAGGCAGCTCGACCGCCTCATCCGTTCTGCGAAGGTGTAGCGACCTCGCGTCGTCGCCGGAATAGATCGCTACGCTCGTAGTGCCGAGCTCTCGCGCCGCCCGCGCGATGCGCACTGCTATCTCGCCGCGGTTGGCGATCATTAGCCTGGTGATGGTCATACCTCGATGTTCCTCTTAGTGGCTCGGGCGTAACGGGTGCTGCCAGCGGAGGCTGGGAAAGCGATCGAAATCGGCGTCTGTGGTCACCAGGGTGCAGCCATGCTCGATTGCAACCGCGGCGTGCTGTGCGTCAGCGACGAGCCTGCCGGCGGCCGAGGCTTGCCGGCAGAGCTCTTCGAAGATCGAGAGATGATCCGGGCCCGGACCGACGATGCGAGCCTGAGGCCGCATCAACTCGCCAACGAAGCCCCAGGCCTGGTCGAGCGTCGAGGGGGTGCGAAACACCCTCGGATTCGTAACGATCCGAACCACACCCGCGAGAGCCAGGACCGATAGAGCGAAAGGCTCACGCCCAGTGGCTAGATCGGTCAACCATTGCGCGTACTGAGAGTGCTCGGCTGTCGAGTCCTCACGATGAGCGTAGATCAATACATTCACGTCGGGGAGGAGCATCAGCTGTCGTCGCTCCGCGATCCATGGCGCTCTTCGTCCTCGGCGACAAGCAGCGAGCGCGGCCGATCGAGATCGACTCCGGAGTAGATTCCCTCGCCACCAACCGTCACCAGCCTGAACGGGGGGGCGGGCTGTACGTCCGGGCGCTTCAAGGCGTCATCAACGATGCGGGCGATGAACGCGCTAACGCTGACGCCCTCCTCGGCGGCTCTTCTTCGAAGGCGCTCGGCGAGTCGATCCTCGAGGGAGATCGAAGTTCTCATACGCAGAGCGTATCACTCATGAACATTTACGTAATCATAAATCATACTTTCATAACACAAGAAGACCCGACTATCGCCTCCGGCACCATCGCCCCAAGCTCGAGCTACCGGTACACTGCGTCCACCGTGTGGTTCAGGGACGGCAGCAAGTGATACAGCGGAGAGAGTCAGAGCCGCCATCTCGCTTCTACTACGGCTGGGTAATGGTCGTAGCAGGGTTCCTGTATTACGGCTTCTCCCTGGCGCCGGCCTACAACAGCTGGGGGTTCTACGGCCCCGAGATGATCGCCGACCTGGGCCTGAGCAAAGCCCAGATCGGCAGCTGCTTCGGGCTCTTCGGCCTCCTCTACAGCCTTGCGGCTCCGGTCTCGGCGTTTTGCATCGGGCGCTGGGGCCTGCGACGGACGATGAGTCTCGGCTCGCTGGTGGCGGCGGCCGGGTTCTACCTCCTATCGAAAGCCGATTCGGTCTGGGACTGCTACATCGCATTCTCCTTGGTGGGTGGGATCGGAATCGGCCTCTCGTCGCAGCTGCCGTCCCAGACCATCGCTTCTCTGTGGTTTCGAAAGTACCGAGCGCGGGCGATGGCCATCATCATCGCCGGCGGCGGTGTCGTCGGCGTGGTGGTCCCCTATTTCAATCGCTGGACGTTGGAGCACGCCAGCTGGAGGGACGGCTGGGAGATCATCGCGCTGACCTCGGTGGCGGCAGGAGCGTTCGCTGCGCTGGTGATACGCGACCGGCCAGAGAGCCTAGGGCTGGAAGTTGACGGAAACGCGCGAGCGCCCCACCAACCTGCAATCGTCGAGAGAGTGGTCGAGCCGCCCCAGCAGCGACCTCGGCTGACAGCGTCTGAAGCTATCCGCACTCCCCAGTTCTTTCTCATCACCCTGGCCGCCATCGGGGCTTCCGCACCCTGGACCGCCTTCAGCGCCCACGGTTCCATCCATCTCGAATTGATGGGCTTCGGGTTACTGGTCAGAGCCAACCTCTGGGCACTGCGAAGCTTCACCTCCACCTGGGGCCGCTTTCTGGCCACTGTCGCCGACTTCGTGAGACCCCCGGTCGTCCTTGCGTTCGCCTTGGTGCTGCAGGGAGTCGGGATCGCCGGCCTGGCCTTCGCGGACACCCAGTTCCTCGCCTACACCTTCATGATCATTTTCACACTGGGCTTCGGCATCGCGCTGCTCTCGGTACCGTTGGTCTTCGCGCACTTCTTCGGCGCCGAGGCCTTCGCCGCCACCCAGGGGACCAGCCGCGCCATCGTAGGCTTCGCCAGATACATCTCCCCCACCCTGACCGGCTATCTCGCCGACCGGACGGGTTCGTACCTGGTGCCTTTTCTCGGGCTGGCGTTGATTTCGGTCGGGGCCGCTGTTGTTGCGCTAATGTGCCCGGCGCCCGGAGGGGAAGTGAAGAAGTGAAGAAGTGAAAGAGTGAAAGAGTGAAAGAGGAGAAGCTGTTTGGCAGGGTCAGATCCGCGAGACTGCCATCCACATCTACTCGAAGCTTCCCTAGCCGATCTCTTAGTTCCTACGCCCCCGCCTAGTCCCCACTACTTCCCATCATCGCTCGTCGACTCTCTTTACTCTTTCACTCCCTTACTCTTTCACCCCTTCACTCTTTCACTCTCTTACTCTTTCACTCTCTCACTCCTCCCCGCGAGCCACATACCTATGCAACAAATCAATCACTTCATCAACGCGAAACACGTCACAGGCGATTCCCCCCGCACCAGTCCGGTCTATAACCCGGCCACCGGCGAACAGACGGCGGAGCTCTCACTGGCTTCGATCGAGGAGGTCGACGCGGCGGTCGAGTCGTCTCGCAAAGCTTTCGAGTCGTGGCGGCGCACCAGCCTTGCTCGGCGGACGAAACTGATGTTTGCCTTTCGCAATCTGGTCGAGAAGAATATCGACGAGATCGCCGCGCGACTGACCGCCGAGCACGGCAAGGTTCTCGGCGACGCAGCCGGCGAGGTCGCTCGTGGGGTCGAGAACATCGAGTACGCCTGCGGGATCGCCGAGCTCCTCAAAGGCAGCTACAGCGAGGCGGCTTCGACCGGGATCGATGTGATCTCGGTGCGGCAGCCCCTCGGCGTCGTCGCCGGCATCACCCCTTTCAACTTTCCGGCGATGGTGCCGCTGTGGATGTTGCCGAACGCAGTGGCCTGTGGCAACACCTTCGTGCTCAAGCCATCGGAGAAGGACCCTTCGGCTCCTCTCTTGCTCGCCGAGCTCTTTACCGAGGCCGGCTTTCCAGCCGGAGTTCTCAACGTGGTCAACGGCGACAAGGTCGCGGTCGATCGATTGCTCGAGCATCCCGATGTGCAGGCAGTCAGCTTCGTCGGCTCGACCCCGATCGCTCGCTATGTGCACACGACCGCCACCGCCGCAGGCAAACGCGTGCAGGCACTCGGTGGCGCCAAGAACCACATGATCGTTCTACCCGACGCCGATATCGACCTCGCCGCCGACGCGGCTGTCTCAGCAGGTTACGGCTCCGCCGGGGAGCGCTGTATGGCCATCTCGGTGGTGGTCGCGGTCGGAGCCAGCGGAGAGCCCCTCATCGAAGCGATCCGTGACCGTGTACCCAAGCTGAAGATCGGCCCGGGAGACGACCCGAGCTCCGAGATGGGGCCGCTCATCACCCGAGAGCATCGAGAGCGTGTAGCCGCCTACGTGGGCGCGGGTGCCGACGCCGGGGCGGAGGTCGTCGTCGATGGTCGGGAGACCAGCTTCGAGGGTAAGGGTTTCTTTCTCGGCGCTTCTCTGCTCGACCGAGTCACTCCCGAGATGTCGGTTTACACCGATGAGATCTTCGGACCCGTCCTCAGCGTCGTACGAGTCGACACCTACCCGGAGGCGATCGATCTCCTCAACGCCAACCCCTACGGCAACGGGACCGCGCTCTTCACCCGTGACGGCGGCGCCGCGCGCCGCTTCCAGGAAGATGCCGAGGTCGGCATGGTCGGCATCAACGTGCCGATCCCGGTACCCGTCGGCTACCACTCTTTCGGCGGATGGAAAGACTCTCTCTTCGGTGACGCCCATATGTACGGTCCGGAAGGTGTCCGTTTCTACACCCGGGCCAAGACGCTCACGATTCGCTGGCCGGACCCCGCAAGCAGCAAGGTCGACCTGGGCTTTCCGCAGAACCGGTAGCCTACGGAAGTGATCGGTATCACTTCCTCCGGCTACATCACATGGCGCCGAGGACGGCGCGCCCTCGACTCATCACGGCTCCGAATCCGGCGGCTCCTTCTCTTTCACCACCCCTCGGTAGGTCGCACCGGGGGGCGGCTTCTTGGCGAGGACACCCTCGGCCTCGAGAGCATCGATCTCGCCGTCGCTCAGGCCGAGGATCTCCGCGAGCACCTCGCGATTGTGCTCGCCGAGACAGGGAGCTCCACGGCGATAGCTGGCCGGAGTGGCACTGAAGCGGATGGGCAGACCGGGGTAGCGCCGCAGGCCTACCGAGCGATGATCGGACTCCACCCAGAAATCGCCCTCCTCCAAGTGAGGGTCCTCGACCAATCGACGGGCGTCGCTCACCGTGCCTGCGATCACTCCACGGCTCTGAAGTAGCTCCATCAGCTCGTCGGCCCGGCGGCTCGAGCACCATGACGCCAACGCCGCGTCGATCTCGTCGTGGCGCTCCCAGCGAGCGCTCAGCCCCAGGTCGAAGAGCTCAGGAGCGAGGCCAGCGGCACCGCAGAGGCTCTGCCACTCTTCATCGCTGGTCACCGAGATCGCCAGCCACTGGTCTTCCCCAGCGCAGGCGTAGCAGCCCTGGGGGGCCCGATCGCTGTGTCGATTCCCCAGCCGAGGCGCCGCCTGCCCTCGCAGCTGGGCGGCGATCATCTCCTCACCGTTGAAACAGGCCATCGACTCGAACATCGGCACCTCGACCCAACGTCCTCTGCCCAGCCGATCGCTCTCGCGATCAGCAAGCGCAAGCAGAGTGGCGCCGACCGCGTGAAGGCTGGTGACCGGGTCGGGAAAGGCGAGACCCGATCGATAGGGCCCTGAGTCCTGATAGCCCATCTGCTGCGACAACCCGGACGCAGCCTCGATCAGTGGGCCAAAGGCAAGCCAGTCACGATAGGGCCCCGACGACCCGAAACCGGGCATCGCGACATAGATGAGCCGCTCATTCAACTCATGGAGACGCTCCCAGCCAAGACCGAGCTTGGCCATCACCCGGGGGCTGAAGTTCTCGATCACGATGTCGGCACGACGGACGAGCGCTTCGAAGAGCTCTTTCCCTTTTGCCGTGTTGAGCTCCAGAGTGAGCGCTCGCTTGTTGCGGTTCAGCTTGTTGTAGGACACCTCACGGTTGAAAGGTTCATCGCCCGGGTCGTCCTCCGGGAAGAGGTGACTGGCGCGAGCCGCTTCGGGTATTTCGTCGCCGCCGCGCGCCCAGCTGGCCTCGACCTTGATCACGTCGGCACCGAGGTCGGCCAACATGCGAGCGGCGAGCGGCCCGGCCCAGACGCGAGTCAGATCGAGGACGCGGATTCCGTCGAGGGCTCCGGCCCCATCCCGGCCCACCGGGGTCTTTCTATGACTGCCGCTCCCCTCGGCCGACTCGGCATTGGCAGCGGCGCCGCCCACGAAACGCTCGATCTCCCGGTTCGAGTCGTCTCCCAAAGTCGGTGCCATACGAAGTCGCGAAGGATGGTCTTGGATCAGAAACGGCCCCCTGGGAAGACGTACCCCACTCCCGCCCTCTCCCAAATTGCGCCAGAAGTCGCGCGCAGCGAGGTGTGGATCGTCGATTACCTCGAGCATCGAAGGTACGGGCCCAATCGGAGATCTCACGCTCTGCCCAAGCTCGACGATCTCGGCGGCGGTGTGCTCCAGCAACCACGGCTGGATCGCCCGATCGAACTCTTTCTTATGTTGACCTCGGACAAAGTCATCCGCGAAGCGAGGATCAGCGGCGACCTCGTCCAGTCCGGCTGCTCGAAGAAAAGGCTCGATCATCGACGTGATCGGCATCGCAAGATGCACATAGCCGTCTTTGCAGGCGTAGATCCCAACCGGATGCGAGTGGCCCCCTTGCGCATTTCCCACCCGCCGCAGCACGAAATCCGCCTGGGTATACATGACCGTGGTGTATTGGTGGAGACTGGCGAGGCCCTCGAAGTGAGTGACTTCCACTGTCTGGCCACAGCCACTGCGATCCCGAGCCAGCAGCGCGGCCAGGGTGCCGGCGAAGGCGTGCGCCCCGGCCTGATAGCAAGCATGCAGACCGGGCCTCTGTAGAGGCTCGCGATGCGGTTCGCCATTGAGGTAGAGGTGGCCGCCGAGAGCTTCGTCGGTGAGCTCGTTGGAGCGATAGGCAGAGTAGGGACCGGTCAGACCGAAGGGAGAGATGTAGGCCTTGACCAGCCTCGGCCGCTCCATTTCTCGGGTGACAGGGTCAAGGGGCTCGGGGGCGGAGCTCTCGAGCACAACATCCGCCGAATCCAACAGCGTTTGGAAGTCGCCTACCCCGCGGCTCTCGCTGAGATCGATTATCGTCGCTCTCTTGCTGGTATTCAGATACGCGAAGAGCGAGCCCATGCCCTGCCAGGGCTCCCCCGCGGAGCGCAGCAGGTCCCCTCCCGGTGGCTCCACGCGAAGCACCTGGGCGCCGTAGTCGGCGTAAAGCTTGCCGGCATAGGCTCCGGCCGGCGACCCGGCCAGCTCCAGCACTCGAAGCTGGGAGAAGGCTCTCATGATTCGCGAGATTCGCTATGGGGAGCGCCTCACCCGTTGACGATCGGGCTGGGCGAAAGCCACTGTCCAGGTCAGCGGCACCGACTTGGGCTGGAAGCACTTCTCGTCGTCGCAGGCCTGGTAGTCGAGCCGCGCTGTGAAGCTGAGCGCCTCGACTTTGCTCAACGCATCCTGGTCCGCCCGCGTCGCCTCCAGAACGACATCCTGTAGCAGCGTGAACGGCCGTTGGTAGGCGGGGACTCGTTCGTCCAGCGGGACGAAGTGGTAGATCTCGGATTCTGGGTATTCGAGCTCGGCGAACCGGTAGTGAGGGCCCTCCGCGAAGGTCAGACGCGTCACCTTGTAGCCGAAAGCCTCTGCACCTGGGGCGTAGAGGTGCATGCCGGGCTTGGGCTTGATCTCCAACGCGAGCGTGAAGAGATTGCCGACGGTGATCTCGGGATTGCTCTGAGTTGCACGGAAGGTCAGATGGCCGGTGTCACCCTCGACGCCAGCGACCGCTTCGGCTCCCGCCCCCATCCGCATCAGGATGCGCGACGTCGTCGTCCGTTCGCGGTAGAACTCCTCGAAGAAGCGAGCGGTCACCAAGCCCTTGGCATCGACCATGAACGTGCCGGGGTGAGGTGTACCGACCATTACCGGTAAGGCACCGGATTCCCTCACATAAGTCGAGGCGTCTCTACGCACCGCGGGATCGTCCTTGTTCGCGCCGAGCGCTTCGTCGGCGACCGTATTCAGGATGCCGAAGGCCTTGATTGCCGCCGAGTCCTGGTCGGAGAGGAGTGGAAAGGTGATGCCGTGACGCCGAGCGAAGGCGGCGAGCACCTCAACCGAGTCATAGCTGATCGCCGCCGCTCCCAGTCCTTCCGCTTCGAGCTCTTCGAGTTGATCCTGCAGCTCCACGAGCTGCGCCTTGCAATACGGTCACCAGTCGGCCGAACGATGAAATATCAGGATCGCCCCTTGGGGGCCCACGATGTCTTCGAGCGTCCGATCGACGCCGTTCTGGTCCGGCAGGCGAAACTGGGGAACGGGCTCGCCCACCTGCGGGCCGAGAGCATCGACATCGATCGCTGGGCGAGGCGCCTGTGCCAAGGTGGCCACGCTCAGCAGAACCGGCACGAGTAGGGCGGCGGCTCGACTTACGGCTCTTCCCATGGGCTTCGTTTTCTCGAGTGTGATTCAGCCGCATCGGCCGATAGAGACTGTACCAGAGCCTCTTGCCGCCGGCCGCCCAATGAGCACCGCCGCGGCTTGCTAGTACACGCGGCAACAGATACGGCAACGTTTGGAGCAACTCTGCATCCTCTCCAGCGGCGTTGCGCTCCCTGCGACGTATTCCCAGATACGCCTCAGTCGCGCGCCTTGCTGGGCGAGGCGCACAGTCGCTCGAAACGTAACCGTATCTATTACCGCGTGTACTAGACTGGCGAGCCGCAGACCAAGGAGGCTCGACATGGCAGAATTCTGGCAGCTCACGTTCCCGACGCCTGGTAATAGCGAAAACGTAGCCCGCCGCGCCGAAGAGAGCGGCTGGGACGGGCAGTACTTTGCCGACACCCAGTGTCTTTCAGGCGACATCTACAGCGCGATGTGCCTGGCCGCGAGAGCGACCACACGCCTCAAGGTCGGCACCTCGGTGACCAACCCCGTCACCCGACACCCGGCAGTAACGGCTTCGGCGATAGCGACCGTGCAGGTCGAATCGGGCGGTCGAGCGGTACTAGGAATCGGTCGCGGCGATTCCTCGCTGGGGTATTTGGGGCAGAAACCGGCATCGTGGAGAACCCTGGAGACCTACCTCGACCAGCTGCAACGCTATTTACGCGGCGACGCGGTCGATCTCGACGGATACGCCAGTCGCAACATGTGGATCCAGTCGAGCGGCCAACCGAAGGTGCCCGTCGACGTGGCAGCGACCGGGCCTCGCGTGATCTCCCTCGGTGCCCGCCTGGCCGAGCGCGTGACCTTTGCGCTCGGCGCCGACGCGCCGAGAATCCGCGCCGCCATCGAAGCGGCCAGGTCCGCACGCGAGTCGGCAGGGCTCGATCCAGGCGACCTCTCTTTCGGTGCCTACGTCAACGTCGCTTGTCACGATGACGTTGCCCAGGGCCGACAGATCGTCAAGGGCGCGGTCGGCAGCTTCGCCCACTTCACCGGAATGTCCGACCTGAATTCACAGGGATTGGAGGACGCCGAGATCTTCCAGCACATCGGCGCAAACTACGACATGGCCAATCACGGGAGCGGCGCCGGCAGTCACATGAAGACTGTCCCGGACGACTTCATCAGCCGATTCGCCGTCGTCGGCCCTGCCTCCTACTGTGTCGACCGGCTCGGCGAGCTCCTTGCTCTCGGCCTCGATCGGCTTGTGCTCTTGACCGGATCGCGAGACGCCGATCCCGAGCAAATCGTCGCCAGCGTCGACCGGCTCGGCAGCGAGGTGCTGCCGCAGCTCCGGAAGTGATAACTATCACTTCCGGAGGCTGCCGAACATGGCGCCGCGGACGGCGCACTCAGGCCTTGCTAGTCGCTTCGGGAAACGTTGCGGGCTGATTCTCAGGATCGCGGGGTCCGCCAACACGAGTTACGGCTGTTCCATATGAGGATAGGCGTAGTCGGTGGGCGGGGCCAGGTTCTCCTTGATCGCCCGCGCCGAAGTCCAGCGTAGGAGATTCATCATCGAGCCGGCCTTGTCGTTGGTGCCCGACGCCCTGGCGCCGCCGAACGGCTGCTGACCGACCACCGCGCCGGTGGGCTTGTCGTTGATATAGAAGTTGCCCGCGGCGAAACGAAGGGCCTGCGACACCTGGGCGATCGCTTGTCGATCGTTGGCGAAAACCGCGCCGGTGAGGGCGTAGGGGCTGGTGCGATTGCAGACTTCGAGAGTTTCCTCGAGCTCTTGGTCCGGATATACGAAGATCGTCAGCAAAGGACCGAAGATCTCATCTTGCATGAGACGGCTCTGCGGATCTCGACTCTCGACCACCGTCGGCTCGATGAACCAGCCCACTTCCTCGTCGCAACCGCCGCCGCAAACGACCTCGTAGTCGGGCTCGCTCTTCGCCTCGTCGATGGCGGTAGAGATGGTGCGAAAGGACGCCTCGTCGATGACAGCAGCCAGGAAGTTACGGAAGTCCAGCGGTGAGCCCATCGCCAACTCGGCCACCTGCTCGCTGAGGAGGGCCCTGACCGCGGGCCACAGAGACGTAGGGATATAGGCGCGCGACGAAGCCGAGCACTTCTGGCCCTGATACTCGAAAGATCCACGGACGAGGGCGGCGACCAGAGAAGGAACGTCCGCCGAAGGATGGGCGAAAACGAAGTCCTTGCCCCCGGTCTCCCCCACCACCCGAGGGTAGCCGCGGTAGTTGGCTACGTTTTCTCCGACGGTGCGCCAGAGGTGCTGAAAGGTGGGGGTGGAACCGGTGAAGTGAATGCCGGCCAGTTCAGGGCTGAGAGTGGCGGGCGTGCCGACATCGCCTCCGCTACCCGGCACGAAATTGACGACGCCGTCGGGAAGGCCCGCTTCCTGCAGAACCTTCATCAGGTAGTAGTTCGACAGCACGCTGGTCGACGCCGGCTTCCACAACACCGTGTTGCCCATCATCGCGGGGGCGGTCGGCAGATTGCCGGCAATCGAGGTGAAATTGAAAGGAGAGACGGCGAAGACGAACCCCTCCAGAGGTCGGTAGTCCGAGTAGTTCCAGACCCCTGCGGACGAAGTGGGCTGATCCTCGTAGATGGACTTCATGAAAGAGACGTTCCAGCGCCAGAAGTCGATCAACTCGCAGGCGGAGTCGATCTCGGCTTGGTACACCGTCTTCGACTGGCCGAGCATGGTGGCGGCATTCACGGTGTCCCGCCACGGCCCCGCGAGTAGCTCCGCAGCACGGAGAAACACAGAGGCACGGTCCTGCCACGCCATCGCCGACCACTCTTGCCAGGCGTCTCCGGCAGCAGCGATCGCGGCTTCGACCTCGGCCTCTCCCATGCGGTGGTAGGTGCCCAGGCTGGCGTCGTGTTGGTGGGGACAGGCGAGCTTTCCGAGTCTCCCTGTTCTCACTTCCTTCCCGCCGATCACCGCGGGGACCTCGACTTCCTCGCGGAGCATCTCGTCGAGACGTTGCTTGATGCGCTGTCGCTCCCCGCTGCCGGGAGCATAGTTCTTCACCGCCTCGTTATGCGGCGAAGGGACCGTGGGAAAGCCATTCAACATCTGGTATCTCCGTATCGGTTGCGATCGCTGTGGGCGCCGATCCTATCTTGGCTGGACCCAACGATCAGCCCGACGAATTAGGCGTTCCCGAGGCTAGGTGAGCAGTTCTCAGGGAGGAGAGACCACAGAAGGGGCCGAAGGCTCATGCGCCGCTTCCCGGAGCGAATAGGAAGCAACGCCCTAGTGCGCCGTCCTCGGCGCCAAGAAAACAACTAGGCGGAGCAAATGATATTTATCATTTGTGTAGCCTAGCCCGACGAGACCTGCACGATGCGCGTCCCCACATTGCCTCCGGCGAGCAGGTCGACAAAGGCGCGTGGCGCTTCCTCCAGCCCCTGGATCTCGTCTTGGAGGGCAACCAGTTCCCCGCTGGCGATCCAGGCTCCGATCTGCTCCCGTGCCTCTGCGTAACGCTTGGCGTAATCGAAGATCAGGAACCCTTCCATTCGCAGCCGCTTATTGATGAGCAGGCCCGGCACCCCGCGCGGCCCAGGGCTGGGGGTCGCGGTGTCGTACTGCGAGACCACGCCGCAGCAGACAATGCGCCCGCCGATCTTCATACCGAAGAGCGCGGAGCCCAGGATATCTCCCCCGGTATTGTCGAAGTAGATATCTATTCCGTCTCCGCACGCCGCCTTGAACAGCTTTCGGAAATCCGCCTCTTTGTAGTTGACGGCGGCATCGAAGCCGAGCTGGTCGATCAGCAGATCGCACTTGCGCTGCGAGCCTGCCACTCCGACGACTCGGCAACCTTGGATACGGGCGATCTGACCGACGACATGACCGACTGATCCGGCCGCCGCGGACACCACGACCGTCTCCCCTTCTCTTGGCTCGCCCACATCGAGTAGACCGAAGTAGGCGGTAAGGCCGTTGGTGCCCAGGGCACCGAGGTAAAGGGCGGGGTCACCGTCGGCAGGAATCCGCTCCAGCTGTCTGGCGGGGTGAGACGAGTAGTCCTGCCAGCCGGCGCGGCAGATGACAAGATCGCCTTGCGCGAAGGCCGCATCGTTCGACTTCTCCACTCGGGCCACCGCCATCCCGGGCATCACGATGCCGGCTGCGGGAGCCCCGGCGTAGCTGGCACTCCCTTGCAGAGCGGCGCGAGTCCCGGCGGCGATGGAAAGAGCCAGAGTACGACACAGCACCTCCCGGTCGCCCGGCTCCGGCACCGCCTCCGTCTCCAACCGATAGTGACTCTCGGAGAGGGCTCCCTGCGGCAGCTCGGCAATGACGATCTTTCGGTTCTCAGTCAATTGGTGTCTCCTGTCCGTTTCGAGGCGATTCCTCTCCGACCGCTTATGCTACCTGGCCTATCCCGACGATCACGACACGATCGCAGATGCCGCGGGGCGGGTTGTCGCGAGGGGGGAAGAAAACTTCGGACGACGACTGGAAGCCGATCTGGATCGACGAGCGTGCGGCCCCCGAGAATCGTCGTCCGCCGCGGGCGAGGAGCAGCTCGAGAGCTGTGCGAAGGCAACAACGACGAGAACGGCGATCGGCGCCGATCTCGCGATCAAGACCCGGATCCGGTGGCGGCCGCCGGCAGGAACTGGGTGACCAGATGGCGCCTGCGCTCTTGGAGGGGACGCGTCGATCCCCCCTCGATTTTCATTCGCAGTAGCGCACCCTCCCACACGTCGAGAAGAAAATCGGCAAGCTCGGCCGCGGGCAGGTCGCTGCGGATCGAGCCCCCGGTCTGACCGCGCCCGAAGAGCTCGGCAAGTGGCCCTCGCCACGATTCGTAACCGGCTCGCAGAGCGTCTCGAAGGGGAGGGCTGGTGGTGGCGACTTCTCCGCCGAGGTTGGCGAGAAGACAGCCGCGCCGGGCCGCCAACCCCTCCTGCAGAAGAATCAGCTCTTCGAGAGCTCCGTCCAGCGCTTCGAGAGCGCTCGCCCCGTCCACTGTGCGGAATCTGTCAGCGAGCTCACCGTGGATCGCCGCCGAATAGCTCTCGATGCTCTGAATCGCGAGATCTTCCTTGCTCTTGAAGTGGTTATAGAAAGAGCCCTTCGGCATCTCCGCGGCATCAACGATGTGCTGGACGCCGGAAGCGTGGTAGCCCTTCTCGAAGAACGCCGCCAGGCCCTCGCGCAGGAGCCTCTGACGGGTACTGACGCCGGCCTTTGAGCCCACACTCTCACTCCTCACACTCATACAAGCACCGCTCCCGCCGGGTCGAAGCGTTGGATACCGATGACATCCGCGGTCTCCATCCTCAGCTCGCTGTTGACCGGATCGAGCGGAATACCGGTGGCGTCCGCGACCCGCACATTGCACCAGAAGATCGCGACGATGGCGGCGGCATCACCTAAGGCCTCTGGCCCCATCTGACCGGATATCTCGAGCCGCACCCGGTCGAGATCCTCGACTGAATCGCCCATTGCGGCATCGGCGAGTGCCAGCAGCAAGTCGCCGTGGCGCACTCCTCCTTCGCCTTCGGCTCGACCCGCCACCTTCTCGAGGTCGACCTCTTCTCCGGCGTCGAGGCTGCTCACCCGGAGCAGCGCACCATGGGCCGTGGTTCAGTAAAAGCAATCGTGGAGATAGGAGACCCGAGCCGCCAGGAACTCGAGCTGCATGCGATCGAGAGCCCGGCCGGCGTTGTCGCCCGGGCGCCGCATCGCTTCGAGAGGAAGGTAGTGGCTGATCTCCATCCGCACCAGGTTTCTCATCTCGTCAGGCACCAAGCTGAGTGCCTGGCGCACGTAAGGAGTGATCGGATTGCCGTCATAAACGGTGTCGAGAGCGAGCTCCGGAGGAACCAAGGGGACCCAGGCGACGTCCTTGCGAGCCTCTTCGGGGCTGGTGCGCGTAGGCTCCCCTGATTCTGGAGCCGGGAGCTCTGGTACAGGCAGGCCGAGAGTGCGATAGAAGACGTCGACACAAAGGCTGGTCACGAGCACTCCGACGAGCTCGATGTAGGGGCCGTCCTCGAGACCTTCGTCGCGAAGCCCGTCGAGCCATTGCTGAGTGAGTCGCCCAGGGTCGGTGACGATGCGATGAATGGCGTCGACGTAGGGAGCCGGCAACAAGCCCGATTCGAGGTGACGGCCCGGGCCTCCGAAAGGAGAGAGAGCCTGCTTGCGCTCCTGGCAGAGCGAGCAGGAGCGGGCCTTTCGCGCCTCGCCCACGATCGCCACCCTGGCCGCCGCCGACCACCAGCTTCCAGCTCGAGAGAGCCGCTCCCAGGCAATTTCTTGCGTCTCTGTCAACTCCGGGCGGACGGGGACCGGGAGGGAAGAGTTATCGAGCATAGATCCTTCCAATTCGGCAATATGACCGGTCGTCTCATGGTACGCTCCGAGGCACGCTAGCGTCAAGCAAGGTGCGGCCAGGCCCGTCCGGTGAACTGAGACAGAGGGAGTGACAGTGACCGACTACCAACACATCCGCTACGAGGTCGCCGGCACGACGGCCCTGCTCGTCCTCATGCTCGTCGCCGGCCCCGAACCAGCGGGAGCACAGCGAAACTCTGTGGCGTCTCACCTCCTGGTCGCCGCAGACTTGCCGTATGTAGAGGCCGGCGACCCCAAACTGCAGAGTCTCGACATCTACGCGCCACCCGACTCCGAGAGCCTGCCGGTCCTCGTCTACGTTCACGGCGGTGCGCTCTACGAGGGAGACAAGACACGGGTCGGCGAGAAGCCGGCCTTCTTCTGCAACCGTGGCTGGGTGCTCGTTTCCGTCAACTATCGACTCTCCCCCGCCGTGCGCCACCCGGACCACCTCACCGACACTGCCGCCGCAATCGCGTGGATAGCGCGAAACATCGCGGCTTACGGCGGCGACCCCGATCGCATCGCTCTCGTCGGCCACTCCGCGGGGGCATTCCTAGGCGCTCTCCTCGCCGTCGATCATCGACGTCACCAAGCGCATGGGCTCGGTCTCGACACTCTCAAGGCGGTGGTGCTCCTCGACGGCGTCGAGTACTCGCTGGACGAACGCTTTCGAGAGCTCTCGCCGGGCCTGTCGCCCGAGGTGATCGCCGAGATCTACGGCAAGTTCGGCTCCGAGCCCGAGAGTTGGCGTGACGCGACCGCGATGCGCCACGTCGCGCCGGACAAGGGCATCCCGCCAATTCTCCTCGTCGCCGCGGGTGTCCAGTTCCAGCACTGGGTACCGGGACGCGAGCCCAAGATCTTCCTTGCGGCGCTAAAGGAAGCGGGGGTCGAGGCGGATTATTACCTCGCACCCCAGAAGAACCACGGCCAGGTGAACAGCGATCTGACCAGTGGCGACGCCCTGAGCCAGAGAGTCCTTTCTTTTCTCGAAGCTCATGTCCGGGCTGCGCCCAGTCCTTGACTCAGCGGCGAAGAGAGGAGCCTCGAAAACGCGCCCTCAAGACGATTCTTCGATGCGCCCCAGCGCTGCCGCCACCAGCTCGAGCCGGTCGTTGCCGAAGTACATGTCGTCGCCGATGAACATGGTGGGCGAGCCGAACCCCCCGCGCGCCATCAACTCCTCGGTATTCGCCCGCAGCCGATCCTTGATGTCCTGGGACCGTCGGCGCTCGGCAAGCCAAAGCGGGTCGAGCCCTACTTCCACTGCGAGCTCGTCGAGAACACTCGGCTGGGAGATGTCTTGATCCTTGCCCCAGTAGGCGGCGAAGCAGGCGGTCGCGAGCTCGTGCAGCTTACCCCTCTCGTTCGCCGCGATGATGCCGCGCAAGGCTTCGACGGAGCGCACCGGAAAGACCGTCGGATCGATCATCTCGATCCCCGCCAGGCGCGCCCAGTCCTTCACATCCTTGTCGTAGTAGCGTTTCTTGATCGGATTAGGATTGGCGCGGGACTCGTACACCTCCTGATTAATGGCATTGAAGACCCCACCGACCAAGATGGGAAAGGAGACGATCTCGGTGTCGAGCCGGGCCGCCAGGGGATGAAGACGGGTGTAGCAGAGATAGGTCCAGGGACTCGAGACGTCGAAATACAGGTCGATCTTCTTCATCACTGGTCTCCCAACGAAGCTGGTGTCCTGTTTCGCAATACGCTGTCGCTAAGCTAGAGGTCATCCTACGATGCTGTCAAGAATCGTCGCCTCGCCCGCCTCCGTCGAGCCCGTGCTGATCGTCCTCCTGGCACTGGCCCTGCTCGGGCCGATCTGCGGATGCGCCACTGGGGACTCCGCCGACAACGAGCCGTCGGCCAAGGTCGACGAGGAGCCTGTCATCGAGCGCGACCCACTGCGTCAAGCCTTCTTCGGCGATCTCCACGTCCACACTGCCCACTCTCTCGACGCCTACATCAACGGGGTCAGGCTGGGGCCCCGCGACGCCTATGGGTTCGCTCGAGGTGCGGCGGTGTCTCTGCCAGGGGGCACGGAACAACAGTTGGCGATGCCGCTCGACTTCGCCGCCGTCACCGATCATGCTGAGTTCTTCGCCGAGGGTGTGCTGTGCACCGATCCGTCGAGCCAAGCCTTCGAGGCCGACTTCTGCGTAGCACTACGCGGAGGCGATGGCAGCATCATCCCCTCCGTCTTCGAGCGGATGAGTCGGCAACCGCCCGACCGCGACCAGCAGACCTGCCCGGAAGCAGAGCCCTGCCGAGAGCTGGCGAAGGGACCTTGGCAGGATATCCAGGCGGCAGCGGACGAGCTCAACGACCCCGGCCGATTCACCACCTTCGTGGCCTACGAGTACTCACCGCTGCTGCGCGACTTCGGCACCCTTCACCGCAACATCATCTTCCGCGGAGCGACGGTTCCGGACGAGGCCCTGTCGGCGCTCGATCTGCCGACCCAGGCGGATCTATGGCGTTGGCTCGAGACCGCGTGCACTGGAGACTGCGAGGTGCAGGCAATACCTCACAACATGAACATGTCCTGGGGGCTGCTGTTCTCGCGCACCAACGATGACGGCACGCCCTACAGCGCCGAAGACCTCGAGCGCCGGGCGCGCTTCGAGCGGGTTGCGGAGGTGACCCAGCTCAAGGGGTCGTCCGAGTGCGCGGTCGGATTGGGAACGAACGACGAGGAATGCGCCTTCGAGCAGATGTTCCCGCTCTGCGAAGAGGGGCAGGAGACAAAGTGTGCACAGTCGGGGTCCTACTTGCGTGACGCCCTCCTCGACGGGCTCGCGCTCGAGGAAGAGGGCGGTACCAACCCCTTCAAGCTCGGCATGATCGGCTCGACCGATGCCCACAACGGCACCGCCGGCGCTGTCGAGGAAGACCGCTTCATAGGAGCCGAAATGCCTCCGGCCGAGCTTTTCGCTGCCGCCAGCCCGATCTACGGTTCGCGAACCAACATCAACCCCGGAGGTCTGGCGGGCGTGTGGGCCGAGTCGAACACTCGCGAGGATCTGTTTGACGCTTTGCGGCGAAGAGAGAGCTTCGCCACCAGCGGCACTCGCATCCGAGCTCGATTCTTCGCCGGCTGGGACTATCCGAGCGACCTCGACAAACGCAAGAACGCGCTCCGGGTCGCGTACGAGCAAGGCGTACCGATGGGAGGCGATCTCGGCGCGCCGAACGGCCAGACCTCTCCCCGATTCTGGGTGTGGGCGCTACGCGGCGCTGACGGGGCTCCGCTGGACCGCCTGCAAGTGGTCAAGGGGTGGACCGCCACAGACGGCTCACCCCATCACCGCGTGTGGGACGTGGCGTGCGCGGGCGGCCGCTTTCCCGATCCCGCTACAGGCCGTTGCGCCGCTGTAGAGGCGTCGGTCGATCTCGACGACTGTTCCGTGCGCGACGACTCGGGCGCCGGCGAGCTCAGCGTCGTCTTCGCCGACCCCGACTTCGACCCCAAAAGACCCGCGTTCTACTACGTGCGGGTGCTCGAAGTCCCCTCTTGCCGCTGGACAACGCATCTGGCCAATCGCGCCGGCCTCGAGCCGCCCTCCAATCGCCCCACAACGATCCAGGAGCGCGCCTGGTCGTCGCCGATCTGGTACACCCCTAGGCTCCACAAATGATGAATATCATTTGCTCCGCTAGGCGCGCCCCACCTAGTTGTCTTTTGGCGCCGAGGACGGCGCACTTGGACGTTGCTTCCTATTCGCTCCCGGAAGGGCGCATGCCAATTTCGCAAGTCTCGGTGGAGACCAAGCTCGAATGGCGAACCGGGCTGGCCGGGTCGGAGACGCCCACGATGCCCTCGTGGGCCACGGAGGGCTCAGCATTGCCGGCCCCGCCGCGTTTCTGTCGATCTGACGGACCGGCCGGACGACGAAGGGAATGGGTATGATGCAAGATCTAGAAGGAAAACAGTGAGCACAGGAGAACAGCGAGATGGATAGGGAAGCTCTGATCGAACATCTGAATCAGGATCTGGCGGCCGAGCTCAGTGCGATCATTCAGTATTTGACCTACGCCGCGAAGACGACGGGTCCCTACCGTCCTCAGCTAGCGCAGTTCTTCCTGACCGAAGTGGCGGATGAGCAGCTTCACGCGCAGTTTCTCGCCAACAAGATCGTGTCGCTTGGAGGTGAGCCGACGACCGTGCCCCGCCCGGTGCCGGCTGCGGGCACGAATCAGGAGATGCTGGAGGCGGTCCTCGCCGCCGAGAGACAGGCTACCAAGGACTACACCGAGCGCGCCAAGGAGGCCGAGGCCGCCGGCGAGAAGGGCCTCGCGGTGCAGCTCGAAGACATGGTCCGGGACGAGAGCGGGCACTCTGAGGAAACGGAGAGAATCCTGCGAGATTGGCCGATGTGAGGAGCGCTCTTCGTTCGGCGAGAGCCGCGGATCAACTACCCAAGACGGCGGAGACGCCCCAGGAGAGCTCCGATATGCGCTCGGTCTCGACCTCGAAGCCCAATCTGATGAGCTCCGCCACCGACCGCTCCAGGTCCCAGAAAAACTCGTCTTCGATCTCGTCGGCGAGCTCTTTCGCCTGCGAGCGACGTAACCCAGCGAGGTACTCCCGCCGATGCTCCGAGTCGGCGAACATCAGGTCGCCGAATACGGCGCGGCCGCCCGGTGCGAGCCCTTCCGCGATGCGGCGGAAGAGGAGCGACTTCTCCTCGGCGGTCAGATGGTGGATCGTATAGGTGCTCACCAGAAGATCGAATGGATCTCTCGGGGTGTCGAAGCTCTCGAGGATGTCGGACGCGACGTACTCGACGCCGTCGAGAGCAGCCAGCTTTGACCGGGCCATCCGCAGCATCTCTTCGGAGACATCCACACACACCAGGCGACCGGGTCGACCGAGCAGCACGGTCAGGTTGCCCGTACCGGTACCCAACTCCAAGACCGACGACCCCTCGCCGGGCGATGCTTCCTTCGCGACCCAGTCGAGGAGAGCCGAGTACCCTTCGCGAATCGGGTTGCCCTCGTCGGCTACATCGAGGTCGTAGCCCTGGGCTTCGTCATCGTGGTTGAACTTGTCGGCAAATCGGCTGCGCATGGCTACGTGCGACCCCGGAGACGAGTCGAAGCTCGCGATCACTCTCCCGGAGAAATGTTCTGGTTCATACGAAAGAGATTGTCCGGGTCCCACCTCTTTTTGACCTCGACCATTCGCGAGAAATTGGAGCCATAGGCGGCTTCGACCCGCCCTCCTTCGTCTTGGTCCAAATAGTTGACGTAGGCCCCCGTGCCGAAGGGCGCCATGGCGTCATAGAAGCGCCGTGTCCAAGCCATGTTCTGCTCGTCCTTGGCCGGGTCGGACCAGCCGGTCCAGATGCCGAAAGTGTAGGGAGCGTGGCGATAGGCAAAGGCGGTAGCGGCTGGGTCGACCCGGCCGAAAGCACCGCCCAGAGGCTCGATGCCGACGATGGTGAACTCTCCTGGAAGGTCCCGCGTGTACTCTGCGACCGTGTCCAGCACCTCGTCGGCGAGACCGTCGAGATGGTGGGCCTTCCAGTAGTAGCGCTCCCCCGCCGGCGTGCCGGCGTCGAAGCTCTGCTGCAGGGCCACATAGGGCATCGCGTCGACGACGGCGAGAACCGGATCCCCGAAGTGCAGCAGCGGCTCGAGAGCCGCCTTGCCCTCGTCCACCGGCCCGCAGTGGCAGGCCACCAGGACGATCGCTGGTTTGCCCCAATAGGCGGCGGGAAAGGGGTCGACGGGCGGCATGTGGACGATCAGAGTGTAGATCGCGAGCTCATCGGGAGCGTCCTTGCTGAATTCTCGATAGAACCTGAGCACCCCGCCCGCTGCTTCGATCGGGTGGAAGATCTGGGCAGCCGCCACTTCGGGCTCCCTCCAGGGTTCTCGCAGCCACCTGCAATCTACCGCGCCAGGGCTCTCTGGAGAAGACCGGAAGGACAGAGAAAGATCCCGCGGGTGCAGAGTGTTAGCGTCCGCCTGACAAAGTCGCCCGCACTGGCGGGGCGAGAGGACGGGAGGGGCCGGCATGAAGTTTTCCAGGTTGTTGATCGCGAATCGTGGCGAGATCGCCATTCGGGTGGCCCGTGCAGCGGCGGAGCTTGGAATCGAGCCGGTGGCCGTCTTCGCGGAAGACGATGCTGCCAGCCTTCACGTGTGCAAAGCGGCGAGGGCGGTGGCGCTCGAGGGAGTCGGGGCACCGGCGTATCTCGACATCGAGCAAATGGTGAGGGCCGCCGTCGAGCACGGCTGCGATGCGGTGCATCCCGGCTACGGCTTCCTCAGCGAGAACGCGGCCTTCGCCACGTCCTGCAGCAAGGCAGGGTTGACCTTCATCGGGCCGCGGGTCGAGCTACTGCAGCTGTTCGGAGACAAGGTGAGGGCGCGGGCCGCCGCTCTGGCGGCTGGAGTGCCGGTCCTGAAGGGATCGAGTGAGCCGATGACGGTGGAGCAAGCGATCGCCTTCTTCGAAGAGCTGCCCGTCGGTAGCGCCATGGTGATCAAGGCGGTCTGGGGCGGCGGTGGCCGCGGCATGCGGGTGGTGAGCGAAGCGGCGGAGGTCGCGAGTGCCTACGAGCGCTGTAGCTCGGAGGCGCGCTCGGCCTTCGGCAACGAGGCCGTCTATGCCGAGCACTTCCTACCCCGTGCTCGCCACATCGAAGTGCAGATCGTGGCGGACAGAGACACAGTCATCCACCTCGGAGAGCGGGACTGCAGCTTGCAACGACGGCATCAGAAGATCGTCGAGATCGCGCCCTCACCCAGCCTCGATTCGGAGCTTCGCGAGCGAATCCTCACCGCGGCGACTGACTTCGCCCGGTCGGTCGACTACGACAACCTCGGCACCTTCGAGTTCCTGGTCGACGCTGACCAGACGACTTTCGCCTTCATCGAGGCCAACGTGCGGCTGCAAGTCGAGCACACCGTCACCGAAGAGGTCACCGGAGTGGACATCGTCTCGACACAGCTCCGGCTTTCGGCCGGCTCGGGCCTCGCCGAGCTCGGCCTGACCGAATCTCCAGCTCCGCGCGGCTTCGCGATCCAGGCCCGCGTCAACATGGAGCGCATGTTGGAGAACGGCAGTGCCATTCCGACCGGAGGCACGCTCGCCGCCTTCGAGCCGCCTTCCGGGCCTGGGGTGCGCACCGACACTTTCGGCTACGCCGGCTACACCACGAGCCCGCGTTACGACTCGCTGTTGGCGAAGGTGATCGGACACAGCCCGAGCCCGAGCTTCGAGGCCGCAGTATCCAAGACCTATCGCGCCCTCTGCGAGTTCCGCATCGAGGGAGTCGAGACCAACTTGGGATTCCTGCAGAACCTGCTCAGCCACGACAAGGTTGCCAGCGGAGATCTACACACCAGCTTCATCGACGAAGAAGCGGCGAAGCTCGTGGTTCCGCGAGAGCACGACTCCTGGTTTCACCAAGGCGCCGCCCCGGTCGAGAAAAGGCGGCTGGCCGGAGCTCAGGTCGATGCCGGTGACCCCCTTGCAGTCCTGACCTACGGCCAGGCGGCCGGCGACCAAGCCCAGCAGGAAAGCCACGAAGGCAAATCCTTCGCAGCAGCAGCCGGAAAGGGACCGAGTGGCACCAAACCCATACCCGCTCCCCTCCAGGGCACCGTGATCGCTCTCGATGTGTCCGAGGGCGATTCGGTTGTCGAGGGCCAGCAACTGCTGGTCATGGAGTCGATGAAGATGGAGCACGAGATCCGCTCCACTCTCAGTGGTCTGGTGCGTCGGCTCGGCGTTGCGGCCGGCGACACCATCCACGAAGGCCACCCGCTGGTCTACATCGAAGAGACCGACGTTCACGGGAGCGTCGAGGCCGAGGTCGATGAGGTCGATCTCGACTTCATCCGGCCCGACCTTGCCGAAGTCGTCGGCCGCCACAACAAGACTCTGGACGCGTCCAGACCCGAGGCGGTGGCAAGGCGGCGCAAAAAGAGCCAACGCACGGCTCGCGAAAACGTCGACGACCTCTGTGACGAAGGCACTTTTGTCGAGTACGGCTCCCTGGTCCTGGCCGCGCAACGGCGGCGGCGCACGCTGGAGGACCTCATCGCCAAGACTCCGGCCGACGGCATGATCACCGGAATCGGATCTATCAACGGCAAAGTCTTCGACGACCCGGCGGCCCGCTGTGTAGTGATGTCCTACGACTACACGGTGCTCGCGGGCACTCAGGGCGGCCAGAACCACCGCAAGACCGACCGCATGATCACGGTGGCAGAGGAGGGCACCATGCCGCTGGTGTTGTTTGCAGAAGGTGGCGGCGGTCGACCGGGCGACACCGACTCTGTCGGAGTGAGCACCTCGAGAACCTTCTCCCGCTTCGCCCAACTCTCGGGTCTGGTCCCCATGATCGGAATCACTTCGGGCCGCTGCTTCGCAGGCAACGCGTCGCTTCTGGGATGCTGCGACGTCGTTATCGCCACTGCCAATTCGAACATCGGAATGGGCGGGCCGGCGATGATCGAGGGAGGCGGTCTCGGCGTCTATGCGCCGGAGGACATCGGCCCGATGTCGGTCCAGGTACCCAACGGCGTGGTCGACGTGGCAGTCGCTGACGAAGCTGAAGCCGTCGTCGTTGCGAAACAGTACCTCTCTTACTTTCAGGGCAACCTCAAACAGTGGGACTGCCCAGACCAGCGCGTAATGCGCCGCATCGTGCCAGAGAACCGTCTGCGCGTTTACGACATCCGCAGCGTCATCGACACCATCGCCGACACCGGCTCAGTGCTCGAGATCCGCCAGAGCTTCGGCATCGGCATGGTCACCTCTTTGATTCGGATCGAAGGTCGCCCGCTCGGAGTGATCGCCAACAACCCGGCTCACCTTGGAGGTGCGATCGATTCCGACGCGGCCGATAAAGCTGCCCGCTTCATGCAGCTCTGCGACGCTTTCGACCTCCCCATCCTCTACCTCTGCGACACGCCAGGCATCATGGTCGGCCCGGAGGTCGAAAGGACCGCTCTGGTGCGTCACTCGAGTCGCATGTTCGTCATCGGCGCGAATCTGACAGTCCCCTTCTTCACCATCGTCATTCGAAAATCCTACGGCCTCGGTGGCATCGCCATGATGGGCGGCTCGCACTACACGCCAACTTTCTCGATCGCCTGGCCCACCGGAGAGTTCGGAGGTATGGGTCTCGAAGGGTCGGTGAAGCTCGGCTATCGCAACGACCTGGCGGCCATCGAGGATCCCAAAGAGCGGCTGGAGCGCTTCGAGGAAATGGTGGCCGCCGCCTACGAGCACGGCAAGGCACTCAACCAGTCGTCGCTCTTCGGCGTTGACGACGCCATCGACCCAGCTGACTCGCGCTGGTGGGTCGCGAGCCTTCTGAGCTCGATTCGCCGCGAGCCTCACAAAGGCAAGAAACGACCTGCCGTCGACGCCTGGTAGGCTCGGAAGATGCCTGAAGCGCAACAAGAGTCCGAAGGTGAGAGCGCCGACGCCGCGCGAGATTTCGACGTGGTAATCGTGGGGGCCGGGCTCGCCGGGCTCTACATGCTCTACAAGGTGCGCGAGCTCGGACTGACGGCACGGGTGTTCGAAGCCGGCGACGGCGTGGGCGGCACCTGGTACTGGAATCGATACCCGGGGGCCCGCTGCGACGTCGAGAGCATGCAGTACTCCTACCAGTTCTCGAAAGAGCTGCAGCAGGAGTGGGACTGGAGCGAGCGCTACGCCGGCCAGCCCGAGATTCTGCGCTACATCAATCACGTTGCCGACCGCTTCGATCTCCGCGACGGCCTCCAGTTCTCGACCCGAGTCGAGAGCGCGATCTTCAACGAGGAACGAGATCGGTGGCAGATCCGAACCGACGATGACGTGCAGTGGTCGTCGAGGTTCTGCGTCATGGCCACGGGGTGCTTGTCCTCGACGAATCTGCCGCCTTTCAAAGGACGTGACGACTTCGGGGGTGAGTCGTACCACACCGGGAGCTGGCCTCACGAGGGAGTCGACTTCGAGGGCAAGCGAGTCGGCGTCATCGGCACCGGCTCGACGGCGATCCAGGCGATTCCAATGATCGCCGAGCAGGCCAAAGAACTGGTGGTTTTCCAGCGCACTCCCAACTTCTCGATTCCCGCCCGCAACGGTCAACTCGACCCCGAAGTGCGGGCCGAGATCAAAGCCGACTACGACGGCCTGCGAAAACGCGCGAGCGAGGCCGGTTTCGGGATCGATCTTCAGGCGAACGAGCTGGCCGCGATGGACGTCACCGCCGAGGAGCGCGAGCGCGAGTTCGAGCGCCGGTGGAGTATCGGTGGGTTCAGCTACCTCGGAGCCTATACCGATCTCATCCTCAACAAGGACGCAAACGACGCCGCCGCGGAGTTCGTTCGACGGAAGATCAGCGAGGTGATCGACGACCCACAGGTTGCCGAGGCCCTGAGCCCTACGACCACCCTCGGCTGCAAGCGCATGTGTCTCGACTCCGGCTACTACCAGACCTTCAACAGGGCGAACGTGACCCTGGTCGACATCCGTGAAGAGGGAATCGACGAGATCACCCCAGACGGCATCCGGGCGAAAGGTCGCGAGTACGAGGTCGACTGCATCGTCTACGCCACCGGCTTCGACGCCATAACCGGCGCACTGTTGGCAATCGACATTCGCGGTCGCAATGGCGCGAGCTTGAGAGAAGAATGGGCCGAGGGTCCGCGTACCTACCTGGGGCTCGGAAGCGCCGGTTTTCCCAACCTCTTCACGATCACCGGACCGGGCAGTCCCTCGGTTCTCTCCAATATGCTGCCTTCGATCGAGCAGCACGTGAACTGGATCGCCGAGTGCATCGGCTACATGGTCGAGAACCAAAAACAGTCGATCGAGCCTACGGTCGAGGCCCAAGAGCAATGGGTCGCACACGTCAACGAAGTGGCCGGATCGACCTTGCTGTTGGGCTGCAACTCCTGGTACCTCGGCGCCAACGTTCCCGGCAAGCCGCGCGTGTTCATGCCCTACATCGGCTTTCCGCCCTATGTGCAGAAATGCGATGAGGTCGCTGCGAACGGCTACGAGGGCTTCGCCCTGCAGCCCACCGGCACCGCATCGTAGTCCTGCTGGTAGGGCGGCTGCTCCCTACCTTCCCGAAGTGAATCGGAAGCAACCCCAAGGTGCGCCGTCCTCGGCGCCAAGCAAGAGCTAGCCGTAGGAAATGATAGCGATCATTTCCGGACGCTACTCGTCAATCGAGATCAGCTCGACTTCGAAGATCAAGGTGGCGTGAGGCCCGATCTGCGCCCCCGCTCCCGAAGCGCCGTAGCCCAGCTCCGAAGGCACGAAGAACTTGTACTTGGCTCCTACCGACATCAACTGCACGCCCTCGGTCCAACCGGCGATCACCTGATTGAGTGGGAACTGCACCGGCTCGCCGCGATCGATAGAGCTATCGAACTGGGTGCCGTCGATGAGCGTGCCCTTGTAATGAACCGTCACCTTGGAGGTCGCCGAAGGCTTCTCCCCCGAACCGGCCTCCATTACTTCGTACTGCAGTCCACTCGCGGTGGTGGTGACTCCGTCACGAGCGCCGTTCTCGGCCAGAAAGGCCTTTCCTTGTTCTTGATTCACGCCGCCCTGCGCCTCCTGTTGTTGTGCCATTCGAACCTTAACTTCCTGCTGTAGCTGGGTGATCGCGGCCTGCATCTCTTCGGGGCCGAGAAGGGCGTCTCCTCCTTCGAAGCCATCTGTGACTCCCTGGCGAATGAAGGTGAGATCGACACCGACACCCTGATCACGCATGGTGCGCCCGAGGTTGTAACCGATACTGTAGGAGGCCTTCTCCTCCATCGTGGAAGGCTTCTCTTGGGCCTCTGCACTCGCTTCGCCCGGGGCGGTATCGTCCGACGAGCAAGCGAGCAAGAAGGTGGGAAGGATGGCGTACGCAATCCAGCGCCTTGCTGTCATGATTCTTGATTCTCCTGTGGGGTTGGAAGCCGTCCGGTGGCCGGACTCGCGGCGGGAGCCGGATTCTAACACTGGCCAAGGTCGACCCTGGCGCAGGGAAGCGGGCCACCGTGACCTCGCCCAGCTGCTTTATCGCACCTCTATCTCACCGCGGGGCGTCGCGAGAGTGGCGATCAGAGCCGGCTCCGGAGCCGCGGCAACCGTCATCACCACATCGAGCGTCGCCAGCATCTCCCGCACCTCGACCGGCTCCGGGTGCTCGCCGCGCAAATCGAGGAGAGTGCAGCCCTTCTGAGCGGAAAGGGCTGGGCTCGGCGTCGTACCCCAGTCGATGAGGAAAGGGACGACGCCTTCACCAAGAATCTCTCTTCGCCGCGCCAGCCGCCACTCGATGAGGCCCGATGGCGATCGACGCGACATCGGGAAGATGTGGCCGGGGTCATAGCCGGCCGCAAGCGCCGAGGCCACTCGCCCTTCCAGGTCGGGCTCGCCGATCGCCCAGGTAACCAGCCGCGGCCCAACCAGGTCGTCGATCCCGAAGGCCCGCGGGAAGTCGGGCTGCGACTGCTCGGGGTCGGGACCGATCACTTCCATATAAGCCCTGTCGCTGAGCGACAGCAGACAGTTTCGGGTTCCGAATCCAGGGTGGGAGCCGCCCGCCGATGCCCTCACTCCGAGGCGCTCCTCGAGCTCACCGACGGCCGACTCGAGATCGGGAGCAGCGAAGACCAGATGATCCAGTTGTGCGGGGGCAGTCACTTAGCGACATGTTCCCACAAGGGAAGCCTCCTCGGAAGCCGTTACCATGGAGCGTTCTCGACCGACATCGCGCCGGTCTCGGGCGGGCCTCAGCGCCATTCCGGCAAGATGGTCTGATGATTGTTCCAGCCTTCCTGGGCTTCGCCTCCAGTGCCACGAATGCGGCGACGGCTATCCTGATCCGCGACATTTTGCCCGGGTCTGCCTACCGGATCGACAATGGGGCGGGGAGTCAGCTTCTTCTTGGCCCCCGATACGCAGGCCTTCGAGACCCGCAATGCCGCGCAACCGGCAAAGCGCCGCCGATATCGACGTAAGCAGGTGGTAACCTTCCCGCCCTCGAGTACTTCCGTTTCTTGACTCAGAGGGGCTAGACCACATGACTGCGTTCCAACAAGCCGACGACTTCCGCGCCGAGTGCGACGCCTTGGCCAAGGTGCTCGAGCCTCTGAGGGACGAGCAATACGAGACCAAGACCCTGTTCAAAGACTGGACCCTCCACGATGTGATCGCTCATCTGCACATCTTCAACTGGGCGGCCGACGTCTCGATTCACCAGCCGAAACAGCTCGACTCCTTCAAGGAGTTTCAGGTGGAGAGCCGGAAGAAAGGCCTCGACCTGCGCGGGCTCACCGACGAGTGGCTCGGCGAGGATCGCAACCGCGCCGTCTACCTCCGCTGGCGCGACTACTACCCGGAGATGTGTGAGCGGCTCGACGGCGTCGATCCGAGGCAGCGCGCTGAATGGTTCGGGCCCTCGATGAGCGTTCGCAGCTCGATCACCGCCCGCCAGATGGAGACCTGGGCCCATGGGCAGGAGGTCTTCGACGTGCTCGGACTCGAGCGACTCGAAGAGGATCGCATCAAGAACATCGTCTTCCTCGGTCTCAACACCTTCGGCTGGACCTACGCCGTGCGTGAGCTCGCGGTGCCGAACCTGGTGCCCCAACTACGGCTGACCGCCCCCTCCGGGGAGATCTGGCAGTGGAACGAGACCGAGACCACCAACAAGATCGAAGGAAGCGCCTTCGAGTTCTGCCAGGTGGTCGCGCAGACACGCAATATTGCCGACACCCGGCTTCGGGTGTCAGGCGAAGTGGCCATCGAGTGGATGAGGATGGCTCAATGCTTCGCTGGCGCTGCCCAGGCGCCGCCGCCAGCCGGCGCTCGTCACAAAGCGGAAACCACCTCGGCCTGACCGCGACCGTCGATCCGAACGGAACGACCGCAGAACTCCTCGCTACACATCGAAGCGAGAACCTGGGGGTCCTCGATGTTGGCCCAGGTTCGACGACCATCCGCCACCCGGCAGGCGAGGTGGGCAATCGACGGTTCGTCCCCCGACGAAGTGAGGTTGCTGTAGACCGAGCTGTAGGAGGTGGTAGGAGCCGCAACGGCGCCTCCGAACATGACGGTGTAGGACTCGATCTCGGCCTCGCCCGCGTAGTCCTCCACCAGCTCTCGCTTGGGCGCGCGATCGACCTCGGCCTGAAGGTTCTGATGACGGAACTCGTGCTCGGGCTGCTCGCGGGTGTAGACGCCGAAGGAGTGTTTGGTCAACATGCCGCCGTTGGCGGTGACCAGGCCACGACCACCCGGCGTCGTGCGCAAGAGCTCGGCAGTCCTCGCAATCGCGTGCATCACCGAGTTGTTGACCGGGCCACCTCCGAAGGTCGAACCTCCGGTGACCGACAGCGGACGCTGTTGGGAAAGACCGAGCTCATTCGCCGACACTTGAACCGCGCTTGGAAAGCAGCTGTAGAGATCGACGTAGTCGAGGTCGCCGGTCTCCACTTCGGCCAGCTCCAAGGCTCGACGACCTGCAATCCGAATAGCCGGCGACGAGTGGAGGTTGTCTCGCTCGGAGACGAAGAAATGGTCGTAGGCATCCGTCCCGCTCGCCGGGAACACCATCTTGGCGGCCGCGATGCCAAGTGAGCGCGCCACCGAGAGCGAAGTGAGGATCAGCGCTGACCCCATGTCTACGCGCATATTGGCATTCATCAGCTTCGGGTAGGGAAAGGCGATGGGGCGGTTGGAAGGAGAGAAGGTGCGAATTTCCTCGGCTGTCACCTCACGTCGGATCCAGGCGTTCGGGTTCTTCCGCGCAACAGCACTGAAGCCGGCGCACAGTTGCGAAATGCGCTCGAGATGCTCTGCCACCGACTCCCTTCTCTGATAGCGCAATGCATTCTCGAAGATGGCGTAGTACTGAACCGGCCGCTGCATCCCACGCTCCATCTCCGCTTGGTGCCGAGTCCACTCCGCCGTTCCGTATTCGACATCGGGCGCGGGCGTCGGATCGTCGTCCCTCCCTTCCAACCACTCGGGATCCAACCCCGCACGCTGTGCCTTCCCCAGCGTACGGCCGCACTCGGCGCCGCACAGAATCACCAGATCGCGCTTACCCGATTGAACGTCGAGTGCGGACTGGTTGAGCACCATCTGCACATGATTGCCCCCAATCTCGGAAAGCCCGGTCTCGACGCGACCGCAACTGAGCCTCTCAGCGATAGCAAGCGCGGGGTTCTTGTACCCCCAGATGCCCTTGATGACTCGAATCGAGCTCGCCTTATCGAGGACTCCACCGACGCCGGTGTCCTCGGCGGCCTGTCGCACCGCATCGATCATCAACTCGAGTGGCTCCTTGGCCTCTCTGAAATCCTCGACCCGTTGCAGCACCTGCGAGATGCCAACCAGAACCGGAGTGCTATCTCTCATCGTCACCGTCCCTCGTCCTCACTATTGCCCACGAGCGCGTCGATGGGCCGACGCAGATAACGATCACAGAAGCGGAGAATCGATTCATAGGCCCGCTCCTGGTTTTCTTTCTTGACGAAGCCGTGGCCCTCATCGTCGAACAAAACGTACTCGACCGGCACGCCGTTGGCTCGTGCCGCGGCCACGATCTCGTCAGACTCTACTTTGAGGACACGAGGATCGTTAGCGCCCTGGAGGACCATCAAGGGCTTCCTGATATTAGCGGCGTGGAAGAGAGGAGACTTGGCATTGAAGAACTCCTCGTCGTCGAAATCACCCATCTCTTGTACCAAGCTCGCCCGGATCGCTTCCCACCAAGGTGGAGTGTTCTGGACCGTTCGGTACCAGTTGGAGATGCCGTAGAGATCGATCCCGACAGCGAACTCGTCAGGACGGAAGGTGAGAGCCGCCAGAATCATGTAGCCACCGTAGCTGCCGCCGATGATACCGATGGCCTGCGGATCGATCCATCCGGTGGCGGCGAGCATGGCCTTGCTGGCAACGACATCGTCGAGATCCGCATCACCGTGCTTGCGATCGTCCAGGTGGAAGAAGGTCTTGCCGTAGCCGCTCGAGCCACGGTTGTTGATCGCGTACACGGCGTAACCGTGGTTCACCAGGTATTGGATGAGCCCGCTGTAGCCGACTCGGCTCTGCCCTCCCGGGCCGCCGTGGACCCACACCAGGGCAGGCACCGGGTTTGTCACGCTCGCCCGATGTGGCCGATAGAGGATCCCAGGAATCTCGAGGCCGTCGTAGGAAGCGAAGCGTTCGACTAGCCCCTCGACGAGATCCGCCGGGTCGATGGCGGGGTCGAGCGAGCTGGTGAGCCTCGTGGCGGCGGCTTCTCCGATCCGAGCATGGAAGAGGTCGCGTGGCATTCGACCGCTCGAGGAGTAGAACGCCAGATTCTTGTCGTCTCGCGCTATCGCCACCGTACCGACCTCAGCGTCCGGAAGCTCGGGAAGTGAGACCCTTTCCATGGTTGCGGTCTCGTAGAGCCGAAGCTCGGTGCGGGCATCGACATTGACCGACGTCAAAAGATAGGCGCCGGAGTGCGACAACGCGACAGACATCACCTCCCAATCGGTCTTCTCCACCACTTCTGTCTCGCCCGTCTCCAGCTCGAGGCGAGCGAGATACCGGAAGTCATGGGCGAGGTCGGTGGTGTAGTAGAGGAAGCGACCGTCGCGGCTGAAGCCCATCGCCGAATTGGCAACCGCCTCGTCGTCGTCGGTGAGAAGCCGTGTCGCGCCAGAGAGCAGGTCATGAAGGTAGAGGTCCGAATCGGCGTTGGTGACCCTCCTGCCTAGTACCAGGGAGCGGCGGTCCGGGGAGATCGCAGCGAGATCCATACCCGCATCGTTCTGGTAGAGCCGCTCGCGATGGTAGTCGCGGACGCTGTACTCGTAGAGGTCGAAAAAGCGAGGGTCCCTCTCCGTCGTCAGCAGGAAGAAGGCGTCCTCCCCCTGCGACCACTGAAGAAAAGCCGCCTTGGTGTCTTCCCCGGGGGTCAGGTCTGTGACCGTCCCATCGAGCTCCCGGACGTAGATGTGGCTGCGCTCGTTGCCACCCCGATCGGTCGAATAGAGGAAGCGCTCGTCGGCAGGAAAGTAGGACACGGCACGGATCGACTCTTCGGTCGAGTGGGTCAGAGCCACCGGCTCGCCACCGCGTACCGGGATCGAGTAAGCATTGAAGATACCCGTCGCATCGCTCGACACCAGGATCTTGGTCGCGTCGGGTGAGAACGAGGCGCCACTGAATCCAGTGCTGCCGAGGATCTCCTGAATGCGGTACGTGCGCGAAGGGCGAGGCGTTTCGCCGGCCGGTGCGAGCGCCTCCTGATCGGAACAGCCCGATAAGAAGACACCCGCCGACAAGCAAGCCGTCAGGGCGAAAGGGGCAACAGTTCTCATCCGCGCCAGCCTACCTCAGGGTCTACTAGACCAGCGTTTCCAAGGTTCGTGCTGCATAGCTCGAGCTCATTCTGTTCGCTGGCCAGGCGCGCCGAGGCAGGCATATTGGGCAATATGTCGAGGAGGCGCAACGCCGGCAGCGGGCAGAAGGGGCCGAGATATGTGCGCGAACTCTGGAAACGCTGGTCTAGGATGAGCCCTTGCAGAACCCGAGGCCAGGGGACAGAGATGCCCCCCACGCCGGAGTGCCTGGAACGCGCGTGCGATCTGGATCGCTTCTTCTTCTGGATGGCGATCGCGGCCACCCTCTTCCTCGGGGCGACACTGGTCTGGGGCGTCTTCCTCATTCCCAAGATCGTGACGCGGCTGAAGCCGTCACCCAGGGCGAAGCGATAGCCGACGCCGGCGGGGGCCGCCATCACGCCGCCGGCCAGCCCGGGCGCAGCGGGGCTCAGGAGTCGAGAGAGGCCTTTCTCGCGCTTCCTGAGGAGCACAAAAACGCGATCGTCGCCCTTCTCCTCAGCCTACGCAACTTCGCTCCAGAAACGAGCTCCTGACCGGGAGAGCACCTCTACCGCGCGAGAATTGACAATGGCTCGGCGCTTCACTATCGTCCTGAGCGCAAGCAAGCCACGAGAAGGGGGAAAGTAGGCGCCAGTCGCCTGCGCGATCCTCGGTCCAGGGGAGATCCGGGCAGAAGGCCAAGTGGTCTCCGACTGCTAGTCCAGTTAACGACCTTGTCGACCACGCAGGCCATCTTCTACTACATGGCAGCCGCCAGTGTCGCCAGCGCGATGCTTGCGGTAACGCGGAAAAACCCGGTTCACAGCATGCTCTGGGTGCTGGCTCTGCTCATGCATATAGCCGGCATGTTCCTGCTCCTGGACGCCGAGTTCCTCGCCGCCGTGCAGGTCATCGTCTATGCAGGCGCGATCCTGATCTTCTACCTCTTCGTGGTCATTCTGCTCGATCTGCCGAGCGAAGTCGCGAAGCCGAGATTCGGCAGGCACTGGCCTTTCGCCCTCGGCGTCGGGCTATCGTTCGTCGTGCTGGCCTGGCTCGCTCGAGCCGACACTCTCGATCCCGCCACAGCCGCAGCAGGGCTCGCATCAACAGCCACCGACGGCCCAGCCCTAGGAAGTCTCGAAGGAATAGGTGCGGCGCTCTTCGGTCCTTTCGCTCTGCCTTTCGAGATGGCCTCGCTGATCCTGCTCGCCGCCATCATCGGCGCCATCGTCCTTGCAGGAAGAAAGGCCAGCTCGTGATCGTGCCAATGACTACGGTTCTGGGCCTCAGCGCCATTCTTTTCGGCATCGGCGCCTTCGGATTCTTGGCCCGGCGCAATATCATCTTGATGCTGGTCTCGGCCGAAGTGATGCTCAACGCGGTAAACCTCAGCCTGGTCGGCTTCAGCCGCCATCTCGACGACCCGCGCGGCCAGGTGCTGGCGCTCTTCGTCATCGCCGTCGCAGCCGCCGAGGCCGGACTCGGGCTCGGTCTGGTCATCGCTCTCAACCGCAACCGACTGGGAACGGACGTGGCGGAACTGACCGAGCTCAAGTGGTGAGCGCGGGCTGATGGAACCTTCCGTGCTGCCTCTCCTGACCCTTCTCGCTCCGGCCCTGGGGGCGGCTCTCATCGCCGTCACCGGTCAACGGCGGGCGAATCTCCGAGAGTTCTGGTCAGTAGCGGCAGGAGTGGTGATGCTAGTACTGATCGCCGCCATGGTGCCGGAGGTCTTGGCGGGTGGCGCACCTGGGCTGGTGCTCTTCCGCCTCCTTCCAGGCATCGAGCTGGCCTTCCGGGTGGACGCCTTCGGTCTCCTCTTCGCCACCGGAGCCTCGGCCCTTTGGATCCTCACCACCTTCTACTCCATCGGCTACATGCGAACTCTCGAAGAGCATGCGCAGACCCGATACTTCGCCTGCTTCGCCCTGGCTCTCTCCACCACGATCGCGGTGGCCTTCTCGGCCAACCTCTTTACTCTGTTTCTGTTCTACGAGGGTCTGACCATGGTCACCTACCCCCTCGTAGCCCACAACGAAACCGACGAGGCCAGAGCCGGCGCCCGCAAATACCTGATCTATCTGCTCGGCGCCGCCAAGGTGTTCCTGCTGGCTGCCATCATCCTGACCTACAACCTCGCCGGCACTCTGAACTTCCGCCAAGGGGGAATCTTGCCGGCCGACAAGGTTGCCGAACAGCCCACTCTTTTACTCGTCGTTTTCGCGCTCTTCCTGTTCGGGTTCGCCAAGAACGCACTGATGCCGTTGCACAGCTGGCTGCCGGCCGCCATGGTCGCTCCGACCCCAGTCAGCGCTCTGCTGCATGCGGTCGCAGTGGTCAAGACCGGCGTCTTTTGCACCCTCAGGGTGTTTCTTTTCATCTTCGGCTCCCAGGCCATGCGCGACATCGGAGCCGACCAAGTGGCCTATGTCGCGGCATCGGTGACGATCCTCGTCGCCTCGCTGCTTGCGCTTGGCCAGGACAACCTCAAGGCGCGGCTGGCCTTCTCGACCGTGAGCCAGCTCTCCTACATCGTGCTCGGCGCGGCGATTCTGAACTCGAACGGGGTCCTCGGCGGAGTCGCCCACATCTCCAACCACGCAGTGTCCAAGATCACACTCTTCTTCTGTGCCGGATCGATCTATGTTTCGGCCCACAAGACCGAGATCAGCCAGATGTCGGGCCTGGCCAAGCGGATGCCGTGGACCATGGCCGCATTTGCCCTAGCTTCGCTGAGCATCATCGGCATACCACTCACCAGCGGTTTCGTTTCCAAGTGGTACATCGCCCTGGGCGCTGTAGAGAGCAGGCACTTCGGGCTGCTCACCGTGCTTCTTGTCAGCTCACTCCTCAGCGCGGCCTACCTGGGACCGATCATCTACAAGGCCTACTTCGAGCCCGCGCCACCGGGAAACGAGGAGATCCATGAGGTGCCTTGGATGGTGGCGCCACTGACGATCACCGCCGCGGCAAGCCTGCTTCTGGGCCTCTACTCCACTCCAGTCGTGGAACTGGCCGGGAGGGTGATGCCGTGAGCTTCCTGGAGAAGCAGCTGGAAGATCCGGTCCGCTTGAAAAGGCTCAAGCTCACTTTCTACGTCGGGCTTGTGCTGATTGCGGCAATCGAGATCCTCGCGCCGATCCTCTTCCACGGCGCTCACCATCATTTTGATTTCGAGGGCTGGCCCGCATGGGGCTCTCTCTACGGATTCATTTCCTGCGTCGCCATCATCCTCATCTCCAAGCTGATCGGCAAAGCCTGGCTGATGCGACGAGAGGACTACTATGACTCCTGAGTGGGTGCATCCGGGTCTCCTGCTCATTCTGGGCGCCTGGCTCCTGCCCCTTCTCAAGGGCCGAGCCAAGCGCATCGGCATGCTCGCCGTGCCCTCGGCCGCACTGGTGGCCTGCGCTCTGATGACGCCGGGAACCTACGGAGTTGTGCGTTTCCTGGGCCAGGACCTGATCTTCGGCCGCGTCGACCGACTGAGCCTGATCTTCTGCTACGTCTTCGCGCTGCTCGGCTTGCTTGGAATGGTCTATGCCCTCCATGTCGAGGACGACGCTCAGCACGTATCCGCCCTCACCTACGCCGGCGGCGCGCTCGGGGTGACGCTGGCCGGAGACTTGCTCTCGCTCTACGTCTTTTGGGAGCTGCTGGCGATCTCGTCAGTCATGCTGGTACTGCTGCGCCGGGAGAAGTCTGCCGTCGAGGCCGGGTTTCGCTACCTCCTCGTGCACGTATTCGGTGGACTCCTGCTGCTGGCTGGGATCGTCCTCCACTGGTCTCAGACCGGCTCCCTCGCCTTCGGCGACATGGGCGCGTACGCGGGGAGTCTCTCCTGGGCCCTCATCCTCGCTGCTTTCCTGCTCAACGCGGCGGTTCCGCCGCTGGGAGCCTGGCTCCCCGACGCCTACCCCGAAGCCACCGCAACCGGCGCCATCTTCATGACCGCCTTCACCACCAAGTCCGCGGTGTACGTATTGATCCGAGGCTTTGCGGGAACCGAGCTCCTGGTGTGGCTGGGTGCGATCATGGCGATCTACGGCGTGGTCTACGCGGTGTTGGAGAACGACGCCCGCAGACTTCTCGCCTACCACATCATCAGTCAGGTGGGCTACATGGTCTGCGGCGTCGGGATCGGAACCGAGCTGGCGATCAACGGCGCCTCCGCCCACGCCTTTTCGCACATTCTCTACAAGGCTCTTCTGTTCATGGGGGCCGGAGCGGTCCTGCAGATGACCGGGCTGCGAAAGCTGAGTGACATGGGCGGGCTCTACAAGACCATGCCCAAAACCCTCGGCCTCTACATGATCGGCGCCTTCGCGATCTCTGCGGTGCCCCTCTTCAGCGGTTTTGTCAGCAAGTCGATGGTGGTCTCGGCAGCTGGGGAAGACCATCGCCAAGCGATCTTTCTGATGTTGACGCTCGCCTCGGCCGGCACCTTCCTGCACACCGGCCTCAAGCTTCCCTACTACATGTTCTTCGGCAAGGACTCGGGAGTACGAGCCACGGAGCCGCCCAAGAACATGCTGGTGGCCATGAGCCTGGCGGCGGCGGCCTGCATCCTGATCGGAGTGTTCCCAGGGCTCCTCTACCGGTTCCTGCCCAACGCCGTCGACTACGCCCCTTACACCGTGGCCCATGTCACAAGCACTCTCGGCATGCTCGGCTTCACCGCGCTTGGCTTCTTCTTGTTGCTCAGTCACCTCGACCCGGTGAAGACTGTGAGCATCGACACCGACTGGTTCTATCGTCGAGCCCTGGCCGGCTTGGTGAAGCGGATCCTCGGCCCGCTGAGCCGACTCGAATACGGATTCGTCGGCGAGATCTACGAGACCGTGATCCAGCGCCCGCTACTCGGAGTTGCCGATCTCCTACGCCGATTCGATAGCCGGGTCGTCGACTCCAGCCTCGTTGGCTTGGGACGGGGGACGCGAAGCTTGAGCGAGCGGCTCAAGACTGTAGCCAGCGGCCATGCCCAGCACTACGGACTGATCATGGCGGCCGGAATCCTTGCATTCTTACTTGCTCTCGTGAGCATCCTCGTATGACTGCTTACCCGGTCCTCACCGTCACGACGTTCTTGCCACTCGTGGGCGCGGTTCTGGTCCTCCTTGCCGGGAGCGGCGGGCGCGCGAAGGGGATCGCCCTGGCCACCGCCGCGGCCACCCTGGCAGTGTCGACACCGCTCTATCGCCACTTCGACAAATCATCGGGCAATCTCCAGTTCGTCGAGTCGCACCCGTGGATCCCATCGTGGAACATCAGCTATGGAATGGGCATCGACGGCATCAGCCTGGTCTTCATCTTTCTCTCCGCGCTGCTGACCATCCTTTGCGTCAGCGTCTCGTGGACCGCGGTGCGCACCAGGACACGAGAGTTCTACGCCTCGCTCCTGGTCGCCGAGACCGCGATGATCGGGCTCTTCGCCGCCTCCAACCTGTTTCTCTTCTTCATCTTCTGGGAGCTGATCGTAATTCCGCTCTTTCTCCTCATCGGCATATGGGGAGGCGAGAGGCGGGTGTACGCCACCGTCAAATTCCTCATCTTCACTCTGGCGGGAAGCGTACTCATGCTGGTGGGCATGATCGCTCTGTACAACATCTGCGGCACTCTGGACTTCCGAGCCCTCGTCGCCGCTCGTGACTCGATTCGGCCTAGCCACCAGTTCTGGCTCTTCCTAGCCTTTCTGGCCGCGTTCGCGGTCAAAGTACCGATGTTCCCGGTGCACACCTGGCTCCCCGACGCCCACACCGAGGCTCCCACCGCCGGCAGCGTGATCTTGGCGGGGATCCTCCTCAAAATGGGTGCCTACGGCTTTCTGCGCATCTCGATTCCGGTCTTTCCGGACGCGCTGCAGATCTTCCTCACGCCTCTCCTCACCGTCTCCGCGATCGCCATCGTTTACGGTGCCTACGTGACCCTGCTCCAGAAGGACATCAAGCGCCTCATCGCGTACTCGAGCGTGAGCCATATGGGCTTTGTCACTCTGGGCATATTCACTCTCGATCCGACCGGGGTCGAGGGAGCGATCCTGCAGATGATCAACCACGGGATCGTCACCTCGGCGCTCTTTCTGTGCGTCGGCATGATCTACGAGCGCACTCACACCAGAGAAATCAAGGACTACGGTGGCGTGGCCAAAGCCGCGCCCGTCTACTCGAGTCTGCTGGCCCTTTTCTGTCTGGCAGCCCTGGGATTTCCCGGCCTGAATTCCTTCGTCGGCGAGTTTCTCATCGTCAGCAGCGCCTTCAGAATCGCGCCCTGGCTCGGCGCGATGGCGGTGTGGGGCGTGGCCCTCGGCACTACCTACGTAGTATGGCTCTTCTACCGAGTGGTCATGGGCAAGCTCAACCCCGGCCTGGAGAAGCTCAGGCTCGAGCTCAACACTCGCGAAATAGCGACGCTGGCTCCGCTGGCCATCCTCGCCGTAACTCTGGGGCTCAACCCTGATCTGGTGCTCTCCTACCTTCGCGGTCCCGTCGCCTATCTCCTCACCGGAGTCATGCCATGAACCGGGTCGTTCTCGCCGATCTGGGATACGTCGTTCCCGAGCTCATCCTGCTCGGGATGGCCCTGGTGCTCATTCTCTTCGCCCGACGCATCCGCGAATCGCAGGCGGCAGCGATCGGAACGGTAGCGGCGGCTGTTGCGGCCGCCCTAGCTGCTATGTCGGGCTCCTCCGCAGAAGCCCAGAGCGCCTTCGCCGGCATGATCGTAGTCGATGGCTACTCCAGATTCTTCACCGTCCTCATCGCGGCGGCGCTAGCATTGGCGACGCTACTCTCGACCCAAGACAGCGACCACGAAGCGGTCCCACGCGGCGAGTATCACTCCCTGCTACTGCTCGCCGCCGTTGGGATGATGATCGCCGTCTCGACGCCCGATCTCCTGACTCTTTACCTCGGGCTCGAGCTGATGACCGTCTGCTCCTACATCCTGGTCGGAATCACCAGAAAGAGGCAGGCGTCGATCGAGGGTGCGATCAAGTACTTCCTGGTCGCCTCCTTCGCCTCGGCTATTCTGCTCTACGGGATCAGCCTGACCTACGGCATCACCGGCGCTACCGACTTCACCGCCATTGCCTCCGCGCTCAGCGAGCACAGCCTCGGCAGCAACCCGCTCCTGGTGGTCGCCATCGTGCTGGTCGTCTGCGGGCTGGCCTTCAAGGTCGCCGCGGTTCCGTTTCACGCCTGGGCACCGGATGCCTACCAGGGCGCGAGCGCTCCGGTTGCCGCCTTCTTGGCGGCGGCGTCCAAGGCCGCGGGATTGGCGGCGCTCGGACGCGTGGTCCTGGCGGCGTTTGGCTCGCAGGCCATGGTTCTGTCGGTGATCCTGTGGGGACTGGCCGCTCTCTCGCTCCTCGCCGGCAGCATCGTCTCCATGGCCCAGACCGACATGAAGCGCCTGCTGGCCTACTCCTCTATCGCTCATGCCGGGTATGCCCTTCTCGGTCTGCTCGCCGGCACTCCAGAAGGCATCTCGGCAACCATGACCTACGCTTTTCTCTATGTGTTCATGACCCTAGGAGCCTTCGGCGTAGTAGTCGCGCTCGGCGAGCGAGGCGAAACTCTCGACGGCTATCAGGGCCTTGCAGCCCAGCGGCCGGCGATTGCAGGAGTCTTTCTCGTTTTCCTCTTGTCGCTGAGCGGGTTCCCTCCGACCGCCGGCTTCATGGCCAAGTTCACGGTCATTCTCAGCGCAGTACGCACCGGCCACGTCTTGCTTGCGGTGCTTGCCGTCGTATGCAGTGTGATCTCGGCCTTCGTCTACATGCGCGTAGCCGTCGCGATGTTCATGAAGGAGCCTCAGCAACCGGCGCCGGCGCGCTTTCCAATGGCGGTCTCAGCCGCTCTCGCGATCGCCGTTGTGGTCACCTTGATGGGCGGCGTCCTCCCTGGACTGCTCTTGCCCTGGGCGGTTTCGCCATGATCGTCGAAAGTACTGTAGATTCTCAGCGGGGCATACAGCTGTGAGTGAGTACATCGGGCTACTAGTCATCTCCTTCCTCTCCGCGGGGATCGTGGGTCTGATGATTTTTCTGGGCTCGACGCTGGGGAAAAAGGACTCCACTCCGGTCAAATTGTCGCCGTTCGAAGCGGGCATGGACCCCTTCTCCTTGCCGAAGGGGAGATTGGCGGTCAAGTTCTATCTGACCGCGATCCTGTTCATCCTCTTCGATGTCGAGCTCGTCTTTCTCTACCCATGGGCCGTGGTGTACCGGACCCTGGGGGTACTCGGCCTGGTCGAAATGGGTGTCTTTCTCGGAATCCTGATGGTGGGCTTCATCTACGCTTGGGACAACGGCGCCCTGGAATGGAAGTGATATATGTCAAACGAACCTTCTTTCATGACGAGTCGCCTCGAAGAGGCATTGGGCTGGGCCCGTAAGTACTCGATCTTTCAGTACCCCTTCATAACCGCGTGTTGCGGGATGGAGTACATGGCTACGGCCTGTTCTCATTACGATGTCGACCGCTTCGGAGCCGGCTTGCCGAGATTCTCTCCGCGCCAGGCCGACGTGCTCTTCGTGGTCGGCACGATCAGCCACAAAATGGCGCCGGTCCTGAAGCGCATCCACGAACAGATGGCGGACCCAAAATGGGTCGTCGCCTTCGGCGTTTGCACCTGTACCGGCGGCTTCTACGACAACTACGCAACCGTGATGGGGATCGACACGATCCTGCCGGTGGACGTCTACATACCGGGGTGCCCACCCCGGCCGGAGATGGTCCTCGACGGGCTCATGAAACTTCAGGACAAGATCCAAAACGAGCGCAGCAGCGGTACGAGGCCGGCACCGGAAGCTCGACCTGAAGTGCTCGAGGCATGACTTCCGACACCTTGATCGCGGCTGTCACCGAACGCTTCCCGGATGGCGTGACGGCTTCTCACAGCTATCGCGGTGACGCCACCTTGGTGCTGAAGCGCGAGTCCCTGCTCGAGGTCGCCGCATTCATCAAGGACGATCCGGCGCTGCAGATGAACATGCTGGTGGACCTCAGCGCGGTCGACTACTCCGCCTTCGGTAAGAGCCCTGTTCCAGCCTTCTTTGCCTCCTCGGGAGTCACGTTGGGCCCCTCGCTGCAGATCCCCGACAAGGATCCGTGGCCGGGGCCACCGGACGCAGCCGCACGCTTCGCCGTCGTTTACCACTTCTATTCGATCAGCCATAAACATCGGCTAAGGCTGGTGGTTCCGACACCGGTGGTATCGGGACATGGTGATAGCGCTACCGCTGGTGAAGTCGACACCTTGAGCGAGCTGTGGCCGGCTGCCAACTGGCTCGAGCGAGAGGTCTGGGACATGTACGGAATTCGATTCCGCGGCCATCCGGACCTCAGACGCATCCTCATGTACGAAGAGTTCGAAGGCCACCCACTACGCAAGGACTACCCGGTAAAGAGGCGCCAGCCGCTGATCGGCCCCCTCAACTAGTGCACTCATGACCTTACCCACGACCCCGCCCACGGCCTCGACTGCTCCCGAAGAGACCTCGGATCTCGATACGAGAGACATGATGCTCAATATCGGCCCCGCGCATCCGGCGATGCACGGGATCGTCCGCATCGTCGCCACCCTCGAAGGGGAGACGGTCAAAGACACCGACGTCGAGATCGGCTACCTCCACCGCGGCTTCGAGAAGATGTCGGAGATCGTCGATTACAACGGCGTCATCCCCTACACCGACCGCCTCAACTACGTATCGCCCTTGATCAACAACCAGGGCTACTGCATGGCGATAGAGAAGCTTCTCGGAATCGAGGTTCCGGAGCGTTGCCATTACATCCGCGTCATCGTCTCGGAGATCTCCCGCATCGGCGACCACCTGACCTGCGTCGGCGCCGGCGCGATGGAGCTCGGGGCCTTCACCGTCTTTCTCTACATGATCAAAGCCCGCGAGCACCTCTGGGAACTGATCGAAAAGGTGACGGGGGCGCGGCTGACGGTGACCTACTGTCGCGTGGGCGGAGTCAAGGCCGACCTTCCCGAGGGCTTCGCCGAGCTCTGTAGCGAGGCTTTCGTAGAGACCCGCAAGGTGCTCGCAGAGTCGCATACGTTGCTTACGCGCAACCGCATCTTCATCGACCGGATGAGCGGAGTCGGTGTGATCTCTGCCGAAGACGCGATCGCCTACGGGATCACCGGTCCCTTCCTGCGCGGCAGCGGCGTCGAATACGACGTTCGCAAGGACTGCCCCTATGCCGTCTACGACCGCTTGCCCTTCGACGTACCGGTGGGAACCCAGGGCGACAATATGGATCGATACCTGGTGCGCATGGAAGAAATGGAACAGTCGATGCGTATCGTCGAGGCTGCCCTGAGCGAGCTGCCGGGAGGGCCGGTCCTCACCAACCCCGAGACCGGGCGCCCAATCCCTGCCGCGGAGATGGTCGACCTCGCCAAAATGGGCGATATCAGCCCGCTCTCAGGTGGCTGCGCGGTTGTAGGTCCGACCCTCGAGGGGTCAGGCGGCAGCCACTACTCATCGATTGCCGCCGACCACCGACAAGTCCTCCTCCCTGCCAAGGAGGACGCCTACGGCAATATCGAAGGCCTGATGCGGCAGTTCAAGCTGGTCATGCTCGGCCACGGAATCAAGGCTCCGAAGGGCGAGGTCTACTTCCCCGTCGAAGGCGCCAACGGAGAACTGGGCTTCTACATCGTCAGCGACGGCGCGGGGTCGCCCTATCGAGTGCGGGTCCGTCCGCCTTGCTTTGCGATCATGTCGGCGCTGTCCAAGCTCCTGGAAGGGGACATGATGGCCGACATCGTCCCCACTTTCGGCTCTGTGAACATGATCGGAGGGGAGCTCGACCGGTGACGTTTTCAGACCTAGAGGGCAAGGCTGCCGAGATCCTGCAGCGCTACGAGTACCCCAAAGCAGCCATGCTGCCACTGTTGTGGTTGGTGCAGGAGAATATGGGCTACGTCGCTCTAGAGGCGGAGCCATGGGTAGCCGGCATCCTGGGCGTCTCCCGCTCCCAGGTGCACGAAGTCGTCTCCTTCTACAACATGTACCACACCCAGCCCGTAGGCCGCCGGGAGCTACGCGTGTGCACCAGCCTGCCCTGCCAGCTGCGCGGATCCAAGGAGCTCTTGGCGAAGATCGAAGAGAAACTCAATATCCGACCCGGCGAGACCACGCCCGACGGCAAGGTCACCCTGACCGAGGTCGAGTGTCTCTGCGCCTGCGAGATGTCCCCCATGGCGCAGCTCGACGAACGCTTCGTCGGCCCGATCGAGGGTAGCGCCATTGACAACATCGTCGCGGACGCCCTGGCAGCGCCCGGTAGCAGCGAGTCGACCCCGGACCCGGATCCCTACATCTCGAGCGATGGGCCGGTGCTCTCGACTCGCTTCAAGGATCCAGAGGGCACCTGGATGGAGGCCTACGTAGCCGACCACCAGGGCTACACCGCTGCCCGCAAAGTGCTCACCTCGATGACCCCGGAGCAAGTGATCGACGAAGTCTCCAAGGCCAACTTGCGCGGGCTTGGCGGGGCCGGGTTCCCCGCCGGTAGAAAGTGGTCGTTCGTTCCCAAGGAAACCGACAAGCCCAAGTACCTCGTAGTCAATGCCGACGAGGGCGAGCCAGGCACCTTCAAGGATCGCTACATCATGGAGCGCGACCCGCACGCCCTCATCGAGGGCATGCTCATCGCAGCCTTCGCCATTGGTTGCCACAAGGCCTACGTCTACATCCGTGGCGAGTACTTCGAGTCGGCGAAGCGCCTACAACGCGCGATCGACGAGGCTCATCAGAAAGGGTGGCTGGGCCAGAATATCCAGGGTACCGGCTTCGACCTGGAAATTGTCATTCACCGTGGCGCCGGCGCTTACATCTGCGGCGAAGAAACCGCGCTGCTCACTTCCCTCGAGGGCGGAAAAGGCTTTCCAAGGCTCAAACCCCCCTTTCCCGCCATCTCCGGTCTCTTTGCCTGCCCAACGATCGTAAACAACGTCGAGACTCTGAGCTGCGTTCCGTTCATTCTTCGCAACGGCTCGGAAGCTTTTTCCGCCATTGGCACCGAGAGGCAGGGCGGCACCCGCCTCTTCTGCGTCAGCGGGCACGTCGTCCGACCCGGGGTTTACGAGGCCCCGGTCTCGATCACTTTGCGAGAGTTGATCGAAGAGAAAGCCGGTGGTGTCCGCGATGGCAGAAAGCTCAAGGCGGTGATTCCAGGAGGCATCTCAGCCAAGATTCTCAGCGCCGACGAGATCGACGTTGCCATGGACTTCGACTCCCTGATGGCCGCCGGCACGATGGCCGGATCGGGGGGCGTCATCGTCATGGACGAGACCACCTCGATAGTCGACGCATTGGGATCGGCTGTACGTTTCTTCGCCGACGAATCGTGTGGGCAGTGCTCACCCTGCCGCGAGGGGACCGGCTGGATTCATCGCATCATGGACCGGCTCAGCGAAGGCGGAGGAACGCCTCAGGACCTCGAAGACCTCCTCGCCATCGCCGGCGACATGGAGGGCAAGACCATCTGCGTTTTCGCCGACGCCGCGGCCTGGCCAGTGCAGTCCTACATCGCCAAGTTCCGCGACGAGTTCGAAGACTACATTCGCAGCGGACGCAAGCCGTCGGCGACGGAGGCCGCCTATGCCTAGTCTGAGCATCGACGGCCAAGAGATCACGGTCGACGACGGCACCACCGTCATCCAGGCCGGGGAGAAGCTCGGGATCTTCATCCCTCGCTACTGCTACCACCCCGGCCTTTCGATCGCAGGCAACTGCCGCATCTGCCTGGTGGATGTCGAGAACAACCCCAAGCTGCAGATCGCATGCAACCTGCCGGTCACCGAGGGGATGGTCGTCCACACCGAGAGCGACAAGGCTCAAGACGGTCGTCGCTCGGTGCTCGAGTTTCTCCTCGCCAACCACCCGCTCGATTGCCCGGTATGTGACCAGTCCGGCGAGTGCGACCTGCAGAACTTCTACATGAACTTCGGGCTCTACCAGCCCAGGTTTCGCGAGCACAAAGTAAAGAAGAAGAAGGCATTCGAGCTCGGCCCTCATGTGATGCTCGACCAGGAGCGCTGCATCTTGTGCTCGCGCTGCGTCCGTTTTACCGACGAGATCTCCAAGACCGGCGAGTTCGGCATCTTCAACCGCGGCGACCGGGCTGAGCTGGCAATCTACCCCGGCGAGGTCCTCGACAACCCCTACTCGGCAAATGTGGTGGACATCTGCCCGGTGGGCGCACTCACCGAGAAGGACTTCCGCTTCAAGGCCAGGGTCTGGTACCTCTCTAGCGCTCCGACGGTGTGCAACGGCTGCAGCCGTGGCTGCAACGTAGACGCCCACTTCGTCCTCGACCGGCCCCATCTGAATGACGAGGCTCGACTGGTGCGGATGAAGCCGCGCTATAACGAGGACGTCAACAAGTGGTGGCTCTGCGACGAAGGCAGATACGGTTTCGGCTGGCTCGACCAAGGCCGTCTGACCCAAGTGCGAGGTCCGTCAGTGGATGAGGCAACGACTCCGAGCGCCGCATGGGAGCAGGCCCTCACCACAATCTCGACCGCCCTCGGCAAGGCGAAGTCGAAGATTGGAGTCATCGCTTCGGCGCAGCTCACCAACGAGGAGCTCTTTCTGATCCAAGAGATCTTCCAGGAGCGCCTGGGCGCGCGAGTCAGCGCATCGGTCCCGGAGCGACTTGGAAGCGCGGATGACTTCCTCATCCAGGCCGACAAGAACCCAAACACCCTGGGGGCGACACTACTGAACCTGGCCGGTCCCGACGCGGTCGACGCCAAAGAGATCATCGACCAGGCGCTCGCCGGGGAGCTCGGGGCCCTCTGGGTGTTCGGTCACGACCTTGTCGATCTCTTCGGCGAAGAGTGCGTGCGAGAGCTGGCAGCGAAAGTCGAGCTCTTGGTCTTCTCCGGCACCAACGAGAACGCGACCGTGCCCTTCGCACACTGGGTTCTGCCCACCGCGGCCTACCTCGAGAAAGACGGCACCTTCGTCAACTGCCAAGGGCGGGTCCAACGAGTCGGGCGCGCCTTCCCTCCACTCGAGGGCTGTCGGGAGGATTGGCGAGTGCTCCAGGAGCTGGCGGAAGCCCTGGGCGCGGAGCTCGAGTGGCAGGAGCCCGAGCAGATCTTCGAGCGGCTCGCAACGGCCTCGACGCCTTTCGCCGGACTGGGCTACGAAATACTGGGGGCGCATGGAGCGGAGGTGACGAGGCCGTGATGGAAGTCGTGCTCATCAAGCTCGCTTTGACCGGGTTTGTGCTGTTCGGTGTCCTCAACCTGGCGGGCCTCCACACCTGGGTGGAGCGTAAGCAGTCGGCCCTGATTCAGGACCGGATCGGAGCCAATCGCGCCACGATCTTCGGAATACGGGCGTTGGGCCTTTTCCACGGCATCGCCGATGCGATCAAGCTGTTCACCAAGGAAGACATCGTCCCGTCCGGCGCCGACAAGACTCTCCACACTCTCGCCCCCTTCTTCTCGGTCTTCTTCGCGCTGGTGACCTTCGCCGCGATTCCTTTCGGAGACCATCTGATCCTGGGAGATCGGGTCATCGGTCTCCAGATCGCCGACCTCAATGTCGCGCTGCTGTTCATCTTCGCCATGCTTTCGCTCGGGGTCTACGGCGTGATTCTCGCCGGCTTCGCCTCGCGAAATAATTACGCGATCATGGGCGGGCTCCGAGCCACGGCGCAGATGATCTCCTACGAGATCGCCCTGGGAGTCTCCATCGTTGGCGTGGTCATGGTCTACGGGACCATGAATCTGGCTGAGCTGGTACGGGCTCAAGGTCAACTGATCGGTGGCTGGGTTCCTATGTGGGGCATTCTCACCCAGCCTGTCGCCTTCGTGATCTTTCTCACCGCGGCGCTGGCTGAGACCAAGAGGGTACCTTTCGACCTGCCTGAAGCGGAGTCCGAGATCGTCGGCTACTTTGTCGAGTACAGCGGCATGAAGTTCGGCATGTTCCTGCTCACCGACTTTATCGAAACGATCGTAGTCGCCTGCCTTGCCACGACTCTTTTCTTCGGAGGCTGGCAGGTCCCGTTCCTGATGCCCGATGGCTTCCACTTCCCCTGGGGCGGAGAGATTCCGGTCTCCAACTGGGTCTATGCTCTGCTCGGCGTCGGGAGCTTCTCGACCAAGGTCTTAGTCTTCTGCTTCGTCTTCATGCAGCTGCGTTGGACCGTGCCGCGCTTCCGCTACGACCAGCTCATGACCCTGGGCTGGAAGGGACTCTTCCCGGTGGCAGTAGTCAACGTGGTCATAACAGCAATCGTTCTCGTCTTCTTCGGAGAGGTGAGCTAATGGCCGTCAAAGTCATGCGTCGACCCGAGCTCACGTTCTGGGAGAAGACCTATCTACCTCAGGTTCTGAGCGGTCTCAAGATCACGTTCCGACACTTCTTCCGCAACCTCTTTCTGCATATCGCCCATCGCGTGGGCCGCCTCAAGCATCTTCGCGCCGGCGTCACCTACCAGTATCCTGAAGAGCTCAGGCCGCTGATGTCGAGATATCGAAGCCGCCACCGGCTCACTGTGCGCGAGGACAACACTCCGCGCTGTGTAGGCTGCATGCTGTGCGAAACGGTGTGCCCAGCCAAGTGCATCACCATCGTGCCGGGAGAGCATCCCGACCCCAACGTCGAGAAGTATCCGATTCGCTTCGACATCGACCTAGGAGTCTGCGTCTACTGCGGCTACTGCGTCGAGGTGTGCCCAGAAGACGCAATCCGCATGGACACCGGGATCCTCGATTTGGCGGCCTACTCGCGAGACGCGATGAAGCTCGATATCCACGAGTTGATGGATCCCCAGCTCCGCAAACCGGTGAAGGACTGCGACCTGGATTTCCCCCACCAGTGCGAGGTCACCGGCGGAGGAATGAAAGGGAGCTGGAGCAGAGACGGCTCGGAGAGCCCGGCCCCAGGGGGTGCGCAAAGCCATGAATAGCCTACCTCTCGCCAGAGACATCATGGTGACTGACCTCATCACGGTGGCTCCGGAAGACGAGGTCTTTCAAGGCATCCATCTCCTCCTCCACCATCACATCACCGGCGCCCCGGTGGTGGGAAACGATCGACGCTACCTAGGCATGCTGTCGGAGAAGAGCTGCATGAGCGTGCTCTATCTAACAGCGATAGGAGGCGGGGGGCAGGAGCATCCTCTTCGCGCGCGCGATTTCATGGACACCAAGCTGCTGACGCTGCATCCAGAGACCGACGCCTTCGAAGCGATCTCTACTCTTCTCAAGCATCGTGTTTCCGGGGCCTCCGTACTCGACGAGGATCAGAGCTTTCTCGGCGTCTTCTCCGAGCGCTACATCATGCGCCTGCTGATCAACTCCGCCTACGACCAGATGCCATCGCCTCGCGTCGGTGCCTTCATGAACACCGACCGCGGACGGTTGATCACACCGGAGACCGATCTGCTCGAAGTCTCGAAGATGTTCCTCGAGCAATACTACCGAAGGCTACCGGTGCTGAGCGCCGGGAAACTGGTGGGCCAAGTGAGCCGCCGCGATGTGCTCGGGGCCGAGCATCACCTGGCGCGCTTCGTCAAGGGCCGCCGCAAGAACCTACTCGACCATCGTCGCGAGCCGATCATGGCCGAGATCTGGCACGGCAGCGGTGATCTGCCTTCGACCGAGATCTCGCATTTCATGGACACCTCGGCGGAGACGATCGCGGAGGACCTGGACTGCCTCGCTATCGCCCGGATCTTCTTGAACACCAATCGGCGGCGCCTTCCGGTACTTCGGGAAGGCAAGCTGGTGGGTCAGATCAGTCGTCGGGATCTACTCGTGGAGATGCTCAACTTGCTCACCCAAGGGCCGCACCACGACCAGCCAGGCCTCTACCTGAGCGCAGTAGCGGACCCCGAGGAGAATCCGATTCTCAGAGCGGCGGACCCACGAAGCGCCGGAAAGTCACCGCGCCGGCTGGAACCGAGTAGGCAGCCCTAGCCGACCTTGCGAGCTAGACGGTCGGCGCCAAATACTTGGTGAGCTCTCGAAAGCGCGGATACTGGCGGAGGGGATCGAAGATCGGCTCGAGCTCGGGCGACGAGATCTAGTACCGCGGCCCGACCCACATGATGACCATCCCGATCGAGAAGAAGGGTAGTGAGCTGATCACCGGGCGGCCGAGATTCTGTTCGAAGATCGGTTCCGACGGGGTAACAACCTAGGCATCATCAACTACGGCGTGCATCCGGACGGCCGCTTCCTGATGATCGAGGCCGTGGAGGATCAGAAGGAGAAAGTGATCCTGGTGCAAAACTGGCGAGCGAAGGTGCGCGAAATGTTCTCGAAAAGTGGTTCGCCGGTTCCCAATCAGCCCTAGACAATCGGGCGTGGGGAGTGCGCGTAGCGCTGCTCGAGGGTCTTACAGCGTGCTCGAATGAGCGCCGCCAGATCCGCTGAACCGGTACCGTGAACATCGATTTCATCGATCGTCTGCAAGACCCTGGAAGCTAGCTCCGGAACGCGCCTTGCCACCATCGCTCGACCAAGACCGGCCTCTTCCGCGAGCTTCTCGAAGTTTCTAGGCCGGACGCGATCCGACCTCGACTCCCCTCCGATCTTCATGGCCATCCGGTCCGTCAGCTGGGGGTAGAAGACAGTGCTGATGACGTCATAGAGAGGAGCAAGCTTCGTACCCTTATCAAGCATGTAGAGCAATGAGAAGTTCTTGGCGTGAGCATCATGGTTGCCGACCAGCGCATTGAAGATGACCGCATCCAACAATCGCACGAGCTCCGTTGCCGGCACTGTGGCTGCCATCCTCAACAGTCCAAAGGACGACTTCAGGCCGGGACCTCCTTCACTTTGGTACTTCAACTCCGGCGGAACTCCCAGAGCCTGACAAAAATCCTCCTGGTGCAGTCGTTGAACGTTTCCCGCTTCATCTACCTCGCGGTCATAGCGCTCGACCAGCAAGTAGTCGATCTTCCCGACGCAATCGATCGCTATCTTCGCCGTTGGCAGGCCGATAGCCGCCGCGAGGCTTATACAGAACGCCTCGTTGAACACAACCCCTTCAAATCGCTCTACAGCGGGTTTGATGATGTGGGTGCTTGGGGCGGAGCCGAGGGGGAGTGAGATTCCTCCATCCCGTCTGCAGACCGCAATCTTGTCCTGGGCGCCCGCAAGAGAGAGGCGCATACCTCGTTCGCCAACCATCAGCGGGCGGCGGGGCAGCTCGGCGAGGATTCGCTCCAGCTCCACTTGACTCAGAGCGCGATAGCCCCGTTCGAGGCTCCGCAGCGAAGCTCCGGGCGGCAGGAAGGTCACGGCGCCGGCACATTCGCCGCCGATCTCTTCCAGCATCGCGAAGTCGTTTCTGGAGCTAATGCCAAGGATGGCTGCTATGGCTGCCCGCTTCGCCTCCTCCGGCAGGACTCCGGCAAAGAAACCCCTGCACTCTCTCTGGCTGAATCGACTTCTTCGCAAGGGGAGAGACAGGGATAGAGGCACGGCGCCAGAGCTTTGAAGCCACGATGCCGCGTAGGCGAACGTTGTCTGACCGTCGTCGTCTTGGATCAGCTGGCCGACGAGGTTCTCGTGGAGGTATACATCCAGGGCGCGCGCCATCACCCTGCGTCTTCACTGGCCGGCGGCGCCACCAGCTGGATGTGGATGCCGAGGGTGTGGAGCACGGTCAACACCTTGCCGAATTGACAGGTGGGCTTTCCCTGCTCGAGATCGATGATGAAGCGCAGACCGGTGCCCGCAGTCAGCGCTAGATCTCTTTGCGTCACGCCAAGCTCCGTTCGAGTGATACGCACGACCTTGGCGATGTCTTCGGGTGTGACAGCTGTCATCTGCGACGCCCTCCAATCTGCGGCTGCATTCCTGCTCGGTAACAATTGTCGTTTTGTAGCTGTGGTACGTGAGACATATTCCCGTACAGGAACATCTCTCATAGACAACCGACCACTTGCGTGAATTGTTCCCGAGCGGGAACACTACCCTCTTTGCGTATGGCGAGTCAATCGACTGGTACCTACGGCCAAAGGTGTCAGGTTTCGAACGCGATGCGCCTCGCCAGCCGAACCTTGGATAGACTCGCCACAAGGAGAAAAAGCCTATGTTTCGACACACCCTGATTCTCATGACCGTGGCCGCCCTTGGCACCCCCGCCTCCTTCGGCGCAAGCCTTGCCGACGACATGCGGAAGAGTTGGAGCCAGCAGAAGGCTCTCTTGGTCCGCACCGTCGATGCGATGCCCGAAGACTCCTTCGACTCCAAGCCCACGCCGGAGCAACATACCTTCGGCGAGCGGGTGCTCCACATCTCGGGTGCCAACGGCTTTCTGCTCGGCTTCTCGGACCCGCAGGCTCCGCGGCCCGATATCAGCAAGATGGACTTCAAGACTTTCGGCCAGACGGCCTCGACGAAGGCGGAGATTCTCGCCGCCCTCGAGGAGTCTTTCGATAGTGGTATCGCCGCGATGGAAGGGTGGGACGACGACGCTATGCTCGAAGAGGTCACGGGCCCGCCCTGGGTCGGCAAAGTGACCCGAGCGGGTCTCCTCACTTTCATTCTCACCCACAACATGGACATCTACGGCCAGCTCGTGGTCTACCTCCGCCTCGAAGGAGTCATCCCTCCCGCCAGCCGCTGACGCGACTCGCCACTCGGCCGCACTGGGTGAGAGGACCAGCTAGCGATCGGCAGCCGGCAAAGCTAAATGCCGGCTCTCGTTCTCGCGAGCCGAAAAGAAGGCTGGCTGAGGGGCCTTCGTGCGTACCTGCTCGAGCCAGAAGACACCGTCGAACTCTCCCGAGTTTCCGCGCGTTGCGACGAAGTCGACGTCATCGTCGCCGTCCATGTCCAGCGCTACGAACTCGTCGAACATGCCCCTCACCCGACGCGACACGTCGTGGCGACGCCACTCGGCAGTGGGATCTCCCGAGTTCTCGAACCACGCCAGGCGACCGACCCGGTCCTCGGCGGTCACTCCCTCGCCGTCACGATCGCGTGGCAGCGCACTGTAGCCGCCATCGAAGAGATCGAGATCACCGTCACTGTCGATGTCGGCGAAGACGATTCCGGTCACGTGATCCGGAAAGGTGTCGCCGATGGGGTGGATCTGCCAGGCGTCGGCAAGGTCTTCGGGCTGGCGCAGCCACACAACCAGATGCAGCGACTCCTGGAGCGCGATATCGAGGCGGCCATCCTGATCGAGATCCGCGAACGCCACGTTCATCGCGGTCAGTCGTCGCGGACCGCGGGCAAAGGGAACGTTACGACCACTCACGTCGATGGGATGCTCGACAAACCCCGTGTCGCCTCCAGGTAGCGAGTCCGCCCTTGAGGGCGGGGCCGCCGGGGGTGCCGTCCAGGTCCGTGGCCGGCCCGGATTCTCGTACCAGAAGGGCCTCACTTCGTAGCGACTGCCGCCGACGAGGTCGAGATCGCCGTCGCCGTCGAGATCGATCGGGTATGCGTTCATCGGCACCGGCAGGCGGGCGACCACACGCTCGCGCCAGCTCGCCGAGTCGAGAGGGTCGCCGGTGATCTCGAAGACGGAGACCTCCTTGGGCGGGAAGTCGGTGGGGATCGCTCCTCCCTCGGGCTGCTGCTCTCCTTTGTTTGGAGCTATCACTTCCAGATCACCGTCACCGTCGAGATCGGCGACATAGACACGGATCCAGGAGCCGCGGCCTGCCGTCACCTCGGGGATGACCCTGGGCCACTTTCCCTCCCGCACGTCTGCGCCAGGGTTCTGAAAGTAGATGAGATGCTCGAGCTCGGCGGCGATCACGATATCGAGCCGTCCATCGCCGTTGATGTCGCCGATGGCCGCATCCTCAGCCGCGGCCACTTCGGAGCCCTCGCCGAGGGTCGCCAGCTGCCAGCGATCCGGGTCCGCCGAGCCGAAGGCGAGCCGTACGTGATCCGAGTCTTCGTGCACCGAGACGATGTCGAGGTAGCCATCGCCGTCGAGATCGGCCATCTTCAAACCGTCGCCGCCGCGAATCGGTACGCCGCCAAGCTCTTCGTCGTCGATCCGATGCTCGCGCCAGGAGATCCAGGAGCCATCCGCCGCTCGCGCCTGGGAAGGGGTCTCGGCGACGGTCGGGATCGCAGCGTCCTTCTCCGCTGCGCCACTTCCAGACGCCACCGCGGTAGCCGCTACCGCCACACCGAGGACGCTTCTCCAGCACCCGGCGAGAGCTCTTCTACCTTTCATCGTTCTTCCCTCCCCCTCTTTCAGCCTAGTGCCATGTCGGAGACACAACACTAGAACATCGCCAGCGGGTTGACTGGGCTTCCGGTCACTCCGGCGAGACGCAGCGGAGCGAGCTGGAAAAGGAACTCCCAGCGACCCTCCGCCTCACAGCGCTCGGCAAGCTCTTCGAGGTCACAGTTGTCGAGCAGCCACAGACCCATCGCCACGATGCCGACCGCGTGGACCGGGCTTCGTAGCTTGTCGTACCCGGAGGGGTGGACGTCCTGCGCGGTGTCGCAGCCGATCATGGCGACTTCCCGCTCGTGCATCCATGGAGTGCAGGACACGTGCCATCCGGCCCTGCCTTCTTTGGCGGTGTCGTCGGGACCATGCTGCCGCTTGCGCCTGCCGTAGCCGGTGCGCAACAGCACCGCGTCTCCGCGCTCGACGGTCACTCCCTGCCTCTGCTCGGCTGCGGCGATGTCGGCGGGTAGAACCCCCTCACCGGGCTCGAGCCAATCGACTCCTCTTGTCGCCGGTATGTCGAGAAGCACGCCGCGCGTGACGATGCCCTCGGGCACCGCGTTCATCGCGTGCCAGGTCGCCCCTTCGCGTGAGCTGACCCAGGCCGCCGGTTTATCGTTGTACATCCGGCCGTCCCAGAAGTAGTGCGAAAGCGCATCTAGATGGGTCACGCTGTAGCCGTGAAAGGCGAGGCCGATGTGCTCGGAGGCCCCGGCCCAACGCGGCGGCTCGGTCATCTCGGGTCGCAGCACACGCCCCTCCTCGAGCAGACCCTGCCCGGTGGCGAGCATGAATCGCTGCGGCGTTCCCGTCACATGATCGACAGCGGGCTGAAAGTCGATGTCCCAGGCGCAGGAGACGACCTCTCCGCTCGCCACCAGGCGGGCGGCCTCGACTCGCTTCTGAGGAGTCAGGTAGTTGAGCGTTCCGCGCTGGTCGTCGCCTCCCCAGCGGTCCCAGTTCGACAGGCTCTCGAAGTACTCGAGGACTTCCGCCTCGGATGGAACGGCTACCTCGGTGTCACTCATGGAACCCTCAACGCTGTCCGTAGCGAATATGAAGCAAGGCGTGAGTGCGCCGTCCTCGGCGCTAGAAGGCAACGAGCGAGGGGAAATGATACCCATCATTTTCTCTCGCTCGGGCAGTATACTTTCGACAGTCTCGCTCCTACGGAATCGGAAGCATCATGGCCAAAGCGGCAGATTCCCCCCCTTCGATCGAGCCCCCCCCCATCCGCAGCCGGACCCGACCGATCGCCTTCTTCCTCCTCACTTTCGTCGTCGCCCTGCTCCCCCTCCTCGCCTTCTTCACCCAGGAGCCGCAGCTCTATGGCAACGACGCCTACTACCACCTCGCCATCGCCCGAACCTACTTCGAAGAAGGCATCGTCGACGATCTACGCTGGGTACGCTTCAGTGCCCTCGGCGAAGGCTTCGGCGACAAAGAAGTTCTCTTTCACCTTCTGCTCGCTCCTTTTGCGGGCCTGGCCGCCAACCCCGTTCTCGGCGGCCAGATCGCACTCTCTCTCCTCCTCGCCGGCCTCTTTGCCTCGATTGCGGTGCTCGCCCGACCGATCCTCGGAAATTGGGCGATCCTGCTCCCCTTCTGGCTCGTCTTCGCTTCGACCGAAATGGCTTGGCGATGGGTGCGCCTCCGCCCTGAGCTCCTCTCCCTCCTGGTCCTGCTATGGGCCCTCTGGGCGATCGCCCAACGGCGCTTCCGCCTGCTCGGGCTTCTCGCCCTCATCTACACGCTGAGCTACACCGCCTTCCACGCGTTCCTCGGCCTCTGCGTCTTGATCTTCCTCTTTCAGGCCCTGGCGCGGCGCGACCGCCAGATCCAGCTCCTGCTATACCCGTCCCTGGGAGTCGGCATCGGCCTCATCGCCCACCCCCACTTCCCCAAGAACATCGAGATCTGGGTGCTTCAGAGCGTCGAATACTTTCGCCGCCAGGGCGCCCTGGATGTGGGCAGCGAGATTCGACCCAACTTCACCGACGTGACCCTGATGGTCAATCTCGGCTTCTTCATCAGCGTGATCGTTCTCTTGCTCTCTACCGTCGAGCGGGGCCGAGGCGACAGCGAAGAAAGAGCGACCAACAGACGGGCCGCGGATGCCTTCGCCATCGCCGCCACCGCCTTCACAGTCCTCTATTTGCTGATGTCTCGCTTCTCCACCTATGCCTTCCCCCTCATCACCCTCTGGGTGCTTTACGAGATCGCCAGCCGAGGCAGAGGAATCGGCTCTTCGACCCGAGTTCCCTGGCGCGGCGGGCGCATACCCCTCGCCCTGGCACTGCTCGTACCTCTTGCAGTCGGAGCGCCGGAGGCACGGCGGCAGTGGCAGACCTACCGCAGCCGTATCGACGCCGGCCCCAACGATCTGCGGGTACGGGATCGCGAGGAGCTGGCGGCCGCGCTCCCCACTGGGGCCAAGGTCGCAGCCACCTGGCGCCAGACACCGGTGTACATGCTCTGGGCCCCTCAGGCTGCCTATATGAACGTGCTCGACCCGGTTTTTCTGGCGGCGCACGATCCCGCGCGCCACACTCTGCAGAATCGGGTCTTCACCGGCGAGGAGCCGGACGTGCCTCTCGCCGTCGGCACCGGCCTCGACAGTCAGTATCTCGCCTACTCGCAGTACGAAGGCACCGAAGACCTGAGCGCTCGCCTGGCGACGGACTCTCGAGTTGTGCAACGTCATCACGGCTTCAACTTTCTCTGGGAGATCGTGCCAGAGAAAAACGGATCTTTCCTCCTCGATTGGCGAGTGGTGCCTCACGAGGTGGCTGAGGCCCTGGATCCGGCGAAGGCGAAGCGGTCGCTCGAACCTCGCTCCGCGGTCGAGCGCAACGGCTGGCTACCCTACCCCCGCTCCGCCAACCCATTCGGCGCGGCGCTGGAAGGCTACGTCGACACCCGTCGTCTCGGCGAGGACCCAGGCTGCGTGGCACTCTCCCACGAGCTGAGCAGCGAGAGCGAAGTCACTTGGCAGCTCGAGCTCGCACCCTGGGGGCCCTCGACCGCGTGGCTCAACGGCAATCTCGCAGTGCAGGTCGCCGGAGAGCCCCATGCAGTTCTCGGCGAGGGCACCATATTCGCGGCCAACCTCATCGAAGGCCTCAACGTTCTCGACGTGCTCACCTGTCCCGGCAAGGATCCACTCGGGCCGCGCGGCTTCTACCTCCAGCGCATCGGCTAGCCTCGCTTCCTCGCCAGAGGCGGCCGGCCCCCAAGATCACGACCCGAAGAGACTCTGGTCGTCTCAGTGGCCTGTTATTCTGAGAAGATCGATCCAATGAGCGTTCCTGACAGTCGCTACCGACACTCCGTTCGCATTCGCTATGGCGAAGTCGACCAGCAGGGCGTGGCTTACAACGCTCACTACATGGTCTATATCGACGAGGTTCTCGAGGGCTGGATCGCCATCGCTCTCTTCGTAGCGGAGAGAGCGACGATTTGAGCGCGGCTCCTGCCCCTCTTCCCCGAGATTTCTTCGAGCGGGACTCTCGCGAGATCGCTCCTCTGCTCCTCAACAAGATCCTCGTCTGCCGGGGCCTGAGCGGTCGCATCGTCGAAGTCGAAGCCTACGCCGGTGCCGAAGACCCGGCCAGCCATGCCTATCGTGGCGAAACACGGCGAAACGCGACCATGTTCGGGCCAGGAGGCCACCTCTACGTGTATTTCACCTACGGGATGCACTGGTGCGCCAACACGGTCTGTGGCAGCGAGGGCGTCGCGTCGGCGGTACTTCTGCGGGCTCTTGCACCCATCGAAGGGGTCGGCTGTATGCGGGAGCGGCGGGGTCGCAAACACCCCGATCGCTTGCTCTGCGCCGGCCCGGCACGTCTCTGCCAGGCGCTCGCAATCGACGGTGACGACGACGGCACGGATCTCGTGGCCGGGAGCCATGACATCCGCATCGTCGACGACGGAAGGCGCCCGCCGGCGCGACCCGGACGCAGCCGCCGAATCGGCCTATCGAAGGCTCTCGAGCATCGCTGGCGCTGGTTCGTCGAGGGCGACCCAAACCTGAGCCGCTAGTGCCGTGTCTCCGACATGGCTTACCAAGATCTCGGCCCCTTTTGCCCGCTGTCGTCGTCGCGACTCGTCGACATATTCCCAATATGCCTGCCTCGCCGCTCCTTGACAGCGAACTAAATGACCTCGAGCTCTTGGCAAGCTATGTCGGAGACACAACACTAGCAGGTACACTTCCCCGATAACTTTCTCGAGAGGTCCTAGATGCCAAGCAATACGATCAACGAAAAACGCGCCCTTCGACACCTTCTCGACCTCCTCAAGATCGAGGGACTGAGCGGGGGCGAGGGCGATGTCGCCATAGCGGTCAAGGAGAGGCTCCTGGCAGCAGGCTGCAAGGCCTCGTGGATGAGGCACGACAAGGTAAATCGCAAGATCCCTGGTGATTTCGAGATCGGCAATCTCATCGTCAAGATCCCCGGTACTCGCTCAGGACGGCGGCGCTTGTTCATGGGTCATTTGGATACTGTGCCCCTGTGCCGGGGCGCACGGCCCGTGCGCAAAGGGAATCGCATCACCAGCTCTGCCGAGACTGCACTCGGAGGCGACAACCGCACCGCCGTCGGTGCCCTCGTAACTCTGGTGGAAACGCTGCTGACTAAGGGCCTGGACCACCCGCCCCTGACCGTCCTCTTCACGGTCGGAGAGGAAGTCGGTTTGTGGGGCGCCCGCCTTGTCGAGCTCGCCGATCTCGGCAACCCGGCCATGGGGTTCAACATCGACGGCGGCAAGCCGGGCAAGATCGTCACCGGCGCCATCGGCGCGGATCGCTGGGAGGCTCATATACTCGGCCGCTCATCCCATGCCGGCGTCGCTCCTGAAGCAGGTATTTCCGCTGCCCTCATCACCAGCCGTGCGATCGCCGACGTGGCCCGAAAAGGCTACTTCGGAAAGATCAAGAAGCGGCGGCGCCACGGCACTTCGAATGTCGGGACGATCCGGGGCGGAGAGGCCTCCAACCAGGTCACCGACTACATGCTGGTGCGCGGCGAGTCGAGAAGCCACCACCCGGACCTGACCGACGAGATCACCGGGGCCTACCGCACAGCCTTCGAGCAGGCTGCCAGGGGGCTTCAAAACGACCGCGGACAGTGTGGCTCGATCGATTTTCGTACCGAGCGGGACTACGAAGCCTTCACCATGCCGGACGACTCTCCTCCGGTGGAGTTGGCCCTGGGCTGCGCGCGCAAGCTCCGTCTGCGCCCGAGCACAGTGACCGTCGACGGCGGTCTCGACGCCAACTACCTCAACGCGAAGGGCGTGCCGACCGTCACTCTCGGCGGCGGTCAGTATCTTCCTCATACCGTCGACGAGTATGTGGATGTCAAGGATTACTTGACCGGCTGCCGGCTCCTGGTGGCGATCGCCAAAGCTCCCTAGACATATCTGCTGCCCAGAAGGGGCCTCGCCGGCTTCTGGGCTCCTCAAAGCTCCTTGAATTGGGGCGGGGGGTTCTGCGCCCGCGCGCATCTAACCCCACAAGAAGAGAAAACCGTGTCGCCAGCGGCGCCGCGGAGCGGCTCCCTCGAGTGCGTCGAAGGACCGCAAGCGTAATGACCCATTCAGGAGCGAATCAAATGAGAATCTCGAGAATCCCCCGCCATCGCCGCTACCTCGCCCTCTTTCCAGGCCTGGCACTGTTTACCACCCTGCTGCTTGTCGGCGCCACAACCAGCTTTGCGACCGGGTGCGAAGACACCGCCGATGCGATGCTGCTCTCCTGCCTTCACGAGGGCAAGGACGACTTCTGGTCAGGTACCGGCATCTGTCTCAACGGAACGGACGGCAGGTGCCAGAGAGGTGTCAGAAAGGAGCAGAAGGCGATGAAGAGGGAGTGCCGGGCACAGCACGAAGCCCGCCTCGAGCTCTGCGACGATCTGGGCGAGGATCGCTACGACCCGTCGTGGGACCCAGATGACTTCACCGATGACTTCAATGGCCTGAACCCCTACTTCCCGCTGGAGGTCGGCAACTTCTGGGTCCTCGAGGGCGGCGGGGAAACGATCGCGATCGAGGTTCTCGACGAGACCAAGTACATCGATGGCGTCACCTGCATCGTCGTCAGGGACCTCGTTAGTGAAGACGACGAGGATCTCGAAGACACCGACGACTGGTACGGCCAAGCCACCAATGGAGACGTCCACTACTGCGGCGAGCTCTCTCGTGACTTCGTCTATGTCGAGGGAGACATGCCGCTACTCCGAGAGCTCTTCGAGATCGAGGGCTCCTTCAAGGCTGGACGAGACGGCGACAAGCCGGGGATCTTGATGTTCAGTAGCCCGATGACTGGACAGAAGTACCGGCAGGAGTGGTCCCTCGGCAACGCCGAAGACGTAGCCGAGGTCCTCTCTCACACCTACAGCTTCGGTTCGGATCCGGACCTCGACGAGTTTGCACCCGCAGGCCTGGTGAATCTCCTGTGCAACGGCGACTGTGTAGTGACGGAAGACTCATCACCTCACGATCCCGGCGAGGTGGAGTACAAGTACTACGCTCCCGGTATCGGCCTTTTTCTTGAAGTCAAGCCGGAGGACGGCGAGGTTTTCGAGCTCGTCGAGTGCAACATGGACGCCCGCTGCAACATGCTCTGAGTCTTCGTCGGCTAACCGAATCAGACCCCAGAGGCGGGAGGCTCGGCGAGTGCGTCGGGCCTCTCGCCTTTCTTGCGTCGGCAGCACCTCGCGCCTAATGATGGCATCGTCGTTTCGCAATAATTCGATAGAATATGTGCGACTCGAGGAGAACCGTCATGAAACCTGCTCGAAGCGCAATTGCACTGCTCTGCCTCTCTCTGATCGCTGTAGTCCCGGCGGCGGCTGATGTCTTCGTAACCCGAGATGGCCAGAGATTCGAGACCCAGGGGCCGTGGGAAGAAAAATCAGGCCGGCTGGTCTTCACCTCGTCGAAGGGAGTCCTTTCGTCGATCAGACTGACTGAGGTCGATATCGACGAGAGTCGCAAGGCGACCGAAGCAGCTGCAAACCCGCCAGCCAAGGCACCGCCTGTTGTCAAGGAGCGCGCCAAGCCGGTTCTCGTGCTCACCGACGAGAGTCTACGGCCACGGCAGGATCCGATGGTCCAGCCAAGCGCACCGGCCACTGGCGCCGAGATCCAAGTGCCGCAGGACGAGCTCGAGGCCGCGATGACGGAGCTCACCGGTGAGCTGGGAAAGGCGATGGAAGAGATGGGCGAGGTGCTCGTCGAGGGTGTTACCGAGGGGATGGAGCAGATGGGCGACATGCTCGGTGGATTGATGGGTGCTCTGGCCGAGATGGCTCCTCGTCTCCAGCGCCTGGAGACCGAGTACGACCTCGACTCCGCTGACGGCATCAGGGCTGCGGCGCCGGAGCTCGAGGCAGTGGCCGGCGAGATGCGCCAGAAAGCGAGCGCCGCTGAAGACCCCAGTGTCGCAGAGATGCTGCGCTCGATGGCAGATCAGATGAAAGAAGTGGCGGGTCTGGCTCGTACTGATCCTGAAGCCGCACTGGCGAAGCGTAAAGACAGTCCACAGATCTAAACGCGCCGACACTCGTCTCGGCGGAGTAGAATCCAGGGATGAGAAAAGACACGGAGTCCTCCGTGATGTCGCGCCGGCAGTTGCTCTCCTCGACCGGTCTCGGAATCGCCGGCCTGTCAATTCAAGGCCTGGCACGGCCCGCGGAGGCTCTGGCAAGGGCGCAGACAGCGGGGCACGACCTCCTTACCACCAGGATCGAAGTGGACGTGGTGCGAGTTACCCACCGAACCAACTGGATCTTCGTGCGACTGGGAACGAATAAGGGGCTGACGGGCTTGGGAGAGGCTTCTTTGGGCCGAGCCACCTCGCTTCCCGAGCTCGAGCAGTTCTTTGCCTTCATCGACGGAGAATCGCCACTCGACATTCTCGGCTACCGGAGACGGGCATGGGCAGCCGCAGGCGGCGGAAGGCCTGCGGCGACGGCATTCAGTGCTATCGAGCAGGCACTCTGGGATCTCACTGGGAAGGCGCTCGGGGCCCCCATCCATCAGCTCTTCGGCGAGCGGAACGCCCGGCCGCTGCCGGTGTACGCAAACATCAACCGAGCGACCACAGAGCGGACACCCAGCGGATTCGCCGAGAACGCACGTAAAGCGGTCGGCGAAGGATTCAGTGCGATCAAGGCTGCCCCCTTCGATGGCTTTCCCGGCCCGGGCTCGTCCTCGGCCGATATCCGCAAGGCAGTCGACCTGGGAATCGACTGCATCGCCGAGATGCGATCTGCGATTGGCGACGACGTCAAGCTCAAGATCGACGCCCACAGCAACTTCGACGTCGACTTGGCCGTCGACGTAGCTCGGCGGATCGAGCACCTCTCGCTATCGTGGTACGAAGAACCGGTGACGCCGGAAGATCTGGAGTCCACCTTGGCCATTCGCGACGCCATTTCTCAGCGACTCGCCGGCGGTGAGTTTCTCTTCGCGGTCGAGGGATTCAGGCCTCTGTGTCTGGAGCAAGCAGTGGACGTCATCATGCCGGACGTCAAACATTGTGGAGGCGTACTCGAGATGAGCAGGATCTCTTCGCTCGGAGAGGCCCAGGGCATCGCAGTAGCACCACACAATCCGAGCGGACCGGTATCCACCGCGGCCTCCGCTCAGATCTGTAGCGCACTCCCCAACTTCGAGATCCTCGAGTTCCAATGGGGCGAGGCATCCTGGCGGGCAGACCTGGTAGACCCACCGGAGAACTTTCAGAAAGGGGAGCTCGTCCCCGCCGAAGGACCCGGTCTAGGCGTAACCCTAAACGAAAAGGTCCTGAGAGAGCACCTCCTCTAGACCAGCCAACCGCTGGAAATGATACCCATCATTTCCGAAGGCTACCCCTTGGCCAACACCTTGGCGTTCTTCTTCTGCTGCTTCTGATACTGCTTGGACATCTTGTCCAGAGCTTTCTCGAGCGTCTTCTCCTGCTTGTCAGGATTCTCGGAAACGGTGGCTGTCGCCATGCCGCGCCACACCATCTGCTCCTTCTTCGCGTCCCAGATATCGATGACTAGGGTGCCCTTGGTGTAAGTCGAGACGGTGGTGCTATAGCTGCCGCCGTAGCCGCCGTAACCACCGTAATAGCCACCTCTACGCCAGCCGGAGCCATACCAGCCAGAGCCGTAGCCGTAGCCGAGGCTATCGTGATCGACGCGGAGCTCCTCCTTCTCGGCGGTGTGGTAGGTCACCCAGAGATCGGGGTCTTGTTGAACCAACTCGCCAGGGCTTGGCGCGGTCTCGAGCTGCCGCTTGATGGCGTTCTGCACCCGAGTATGACCGAGCTGGTTGGTGTCGCGCAGATCCTCGGGCGACTCACGGAAGGCGAAGGTCTTGTACTGGCTGAAGTCGGCGGTCTCGTCGAAGTCGATGTACACCTTTTGTGCGGTCAAGGGAGCGGCGAGAACAGCCGCGACGAAACAGATAAGGATGAGCCTATTCGCAGTCATGAGATCTCCAGGGATGGTTTGGAAGGAGGGCCGCTGCAGAGAAGCCTGCCGCAGAGCGGACGAATCATCAGTCTAGCGAACCTTGTACGCAGCCATCAACCCATCCGCCGAAGCCACTATTCCCCGCTCCCGGCTCCAGAGTGAAAACGCAAGAGCAGAATGTTCTGGCGGCTGAGCGTCGTCTCGTAGAGAATGCTCTTGCGGGCCTCGGCTTGCGGCGAGAGGGGTTCAAGGCGATCCACGGCAGCAAGCACGAGCACTTCCTGGCCTGTCGCCAACTCGGGTGCGAGATCCTCCGGATCGATCTCCTCGAAGTAGATACCTTCGGAGTACAGATTGACGTGTCGGAGGATGTACTCGATCCTCCTCGGTAGCCTCAACTCGACCGCCAGGAGCTTGCTCTCCGCAGGCATCTGGGCGACAGCCTCTTCCACCTTGGCGGCGAGCTCACGCCCCGACTTGCTCGGGTTCAAGGCCGGATAGAGAAAAGTCGAGATCGCGAGCAATAAGACCGCCATCGTCACCGCGGTCGCTCGGACCACCGTCTCGCTGCGCCCTCGAATCGCCGCCAGGAGAATAGCCCCCCCTCCAACCAGCAGCACGGCGGCGAGAAGAATCGCTGCCGCGAGAAGGTCTGGATAGAGTCGTTTCGCGGCCAGAGGCGCCGTAATCCCGGCGAGGAGCAGTATCGCGGCACAGAGGCCTTGAGGCACAGTTACCCAACGAGTGCCCGGTCTTGGCACTCCGGAATCGTCCGACTCCCGAGCCCCGGTGGCCAAAGTGAGCAACCCGGCGATGAGAATCGCCAAGGCGGGAAGGGCCGGAAGTATGTAGAGGTCGCGCTTCTCGGTCGAGACCGTGAAGAAAGTCACGACGAAGACCGAGTGCAGAAGTAGGTAGCGCGTTCCGGCGTCGCGCCGGTCGCGCCACGCAACCAACAACGCGCCCGGAAGCAGGAGGCTCCAAGGCGCGAGGGCATAGGGCAGAACCGTGAGGTAATACCAGGGCGGTTGGGCATGGTGCATACCGCGTATGCCACGCTCCACGAAGTGCTCGCGAAGGGCGCCGGCGACGGTGTAGCCCTCGACGGGGAAGATCGCGACGGAGCCGATCCACAAACCGACGATGGCCACGAAGAGCAGGGGGCCTGAGAACGGAGCGAAGGAGCGCCACCGGGACAGCGAACGATCCGACAACAAGGTCAGGATCGCGATCCCGACCGGCAGGAGTACTCCGACCGGCCCCTTCGCCAGCGCGGCGAGGGCGACTGCCCCCCAGAACACGAGACCAGCGCGTCTCCCCGGCCGCGCACCTGAACGGAACTCTTCGAAAGCGGAGAGGGCGATCAGGATCAGGAAGCAGAGAAGGGCATCGATCTGTGCCCAACGCGCCTTCTCCCAGAACATATACATGGTTACCAGGATCACCCCTGCGAGCACGGCGGTGGTGGGACCGTAGATGCGTCGCGCGAGTCGAAGGGTCAAAGCGACCGTGCCCAGTGCCGCCAGCATCGACGGAAGCCGCGCGGTAAAGGACGAGACGCTTCCGAAGGGCATCGAGAAGAGAGCGATCAACCAAAAGAACAGCGGCGGCTTGTCGCTCGACACCTGGCCGTTGATGTGGGGTACCAGCCATTGACCATCCGCAATCATCTCGCGAGCGCCCTCGGCGAAGTAGGGCTCGTCGGGCGCCCAGACGTCGTAGCCCCAAAGGTTCCAAACGAACAGGGCCGCCGCCAGGACCAGCAGCGCTCGTCTCTGCGATTCGTAGTTGCCGAGGAAGCTCTGGGGAAGCATGCGGTCGACTCTCCTCCACCCGCTACTCGGCTCGCTCCGGCATCCAACTCTCGAGCCAGTACTGGAACATCACCAGAGCCCAAAGCGGGCGAGCGTGGTTCCTCGCTCCGGATCGGTGCTCGGCGAGAGTCCGCTCTACGAAGAGTGGGCTGAAGATCTCCTGCTTGCCAAGGCGAGCCGGGTCGAGAAGACGATCGACCTCGGCGCGCAGACCCTTATCGATCCAATCCGCGATCGGAACACTGAGGCCGCGCTTCTTGCGATGAATCAGCGCCGATGGTATCCACTCTTCGGCAGCCTTCTTCAGCAGCCACTTGGTCTTCACCCCACGGAGCCGGTCCCGCACCGGCAAGCCCAGAGCGGCGATGGTGAGCTGCGCGTCGAGAAAGGGTGCCCGCGCCTCTAGAGAGCTGAGCATGGTCGCTCGGTCGATCTTGACCAGTAGGCCATCGCGAAGGTAAGTGGCGTAGTCGAGCAGCATCGCGCCGGCGAGCCCGGAGGGGAGGGTGTCGGTGAGAGTGCTCGGAAATGCGCTAACGGTCTTCGCCTCCAGCAGGGCACCTTGAGCCCCCGCACCGAACCATGCCTCATGCCGTACAAGCATGGGCTCACCCAACTGGTCGAAGAAGCGAGACAACAGATACTGCAACGGCACCTTCTGCCGTGAAGCAGGCAAGCTGTCGACCAGCCGACCCAGAGGCCTTATCAGCCTTCCGAGCGCTCCCTCGAGCATTCCGGCAAAGCGATGCCCCACATAGGTCGGATAACCGCCGAAGAGCTCATCCGCACCTTCGCCGCTCAAGGCAACAGTGACATGCTCGCGAGCTTCACGGGCGATCAAGTAGGTCGGAAGAACAGCCGGGTCCGCTATGGGCTCCGCAACTCCGGAAGTAACCGCGTGCAGAGCCTCGGAAAGCGAAGCGGGGTCGACGACGACTTCGTGATGATAGGAACCGATGCGGCGAGCGAACTCGGCCGCCAGGTTGCCTTCGTCGTACGAGTCGTCGCTGAAACGTGCAGTGAAGGTGTGGAGTCGCTCGCTCATTTCTTCCGCAGCGATATTGGCGAGGAGGGCTGAATCGAGCCCACCGCTGAGAAACACACCCACCGGGACGTCCGCCTGCAGCTGCGAGGTGACCGCGTCACGCAGCAGCCGACGCAGATCGACAACCGAGAGAGTCGTGGTTTCTGCTTCGGTGGCGAAAGCCTCGGGAGTCCAATAGCGCTCGCAAGACTCGTCATGGTCCTTGAAGCGTAGCCAACTCCCGGCGGGGACTTTGCGAATCTCGCGGAACAGAGTGCGCGGCTCCGGAACGTAGCCGAGCGTGAGGTATTGATGCAGCGCTTCGAAGTCGAGGCTTCGCGTCAGCACTCCCCCTACCAGCAGGGTCTGAATCTCGGAGGCGAACCAGACCTCGTTCCCGACCCGCGCATAGAAGAGTGGCTTCTCCCCCGCCCGGTCCCGCGCCAGCAGCAAGGTATCGGCCTCGCCGTCCCACACCGCAAGGCCGAACATACCTTCCAGGGCGGCGACACCCTGGGCTCCCTGCTCGAGATACAGGGGAAGGATGACCTCGACATCGCAGCGAGTCGTGAAGGGATAGGCAGGATGACGCTGCCTCAGCTCGAGGTGGTTGTAGATCTCGCCGTTACAAGCGATCCAGGTGCGTCGTTCCGGGCTGCTGAAGGGCTGGTCGGCTCGTTCACGAAGATCGATCACCCGCAGCCGGCGGCAGCCGAGCCCGACGTGACCCGCGACATGAGTGTTGCCACCATCGGGCCCGCGGTGGCGAAGAGAGACCGCCATATCCTCGAGCAGATCGGGAAAGCGCAAGGGCTCCCCCAGAGTCGAATACATGCCGAAGATCCCGCACACGATGACTACACCCAGCCCACCGAGCAGGCTCTCAACCAGGTTGATAGGCTGCGATTATAACCAGGGAGTCTTGCATGCCGAAATCGCTCGTCATCTTGTGTTTTGTCGCCGGCGCGGCCCTGTCTTGGGGGTTCTATGTGCCTACGGTTCACCGCGCTTCAGTCCTGCTGAATAGCAATCTCCGCGCTTTCCTCTTCGTCGGCATTGCGTACTTTCTGGTCGCCGTTCTGGTGCCGGTGTTCTTGATCTTCGTGCTGAAGGTCGATCCCACCGCCAAGGCAGTGCCAAACTTCGACTTCGGGCCCATGATGTGGGGAATCGCCGCCGGAGTCTCCGGAGCCGTTGGAGCCCTCTGTATCATCTTCGCCGTTACCAAGGCGGGGCCAGGCGGTGCCATCTACGTGGCTCCGTTGGTCTTCGCCGGCGCGCCGATCGTGAATACCATCGCCACCATGACCCTCTTCCACCCGGTCAAGACCATGCCGGACTGGCGCTTCTTCTTCGGCCTCGCTCTCGCCGCCGGAGGCATGGTGATGGTGACGATCTTCAAACCGTCGAGTTGAATTCCTCGCGAACGGCGGGCCCGGCTTCCGCTCCGCGGCAGATCCCTGCGATCCGCTTTCCGGAAGATCTCCCGATCTCGCAGAAGCGAGAGGAGATCGGCGCCGCGATACGCGACCACCAGGTCGTTATCGTCTGTGGCGAGACCGGCTCGGGAAAGACCACACAGCTCCCCAAGATCTGTCTCGATCAAGGCCGGGGTCGGCGCCAGCGCATCGGGCACACGCAGCCTCGTCGCATTGCGGCGCGCGCGGTGGCGGAGCGCATCGCCGAAGAGCTCGACAGCGAGCTCGGCGAGCTCGTCGGCTACAAAGTGCGCTTCTCCGATCGAACCACTCCAAAGGTTGCAGTGAAGCTGATGACCGACGGCATCCTCCTCAACGAGATCCAGCGGGACCCTCTGCTGCGCGAATACGACACCTTGATCCTCGACGAAGCTCACGAGCGCAGCCTCAACGTCGATTTTCTTCTCGGCTACATGAAGCGGATTCTCCCGCGGCGACCGGAGCTGCGGGTGATCATCACCTCCGCCACTATCCAGCCCGAGGCTTTCGCCGACCATTTCGGCGCGGCGCCGATCATCGAGGTCTCAGGGAGGACTTACCCCGTGGAGGTTGTCTATCGGCCCGTCGATGAAGACGCCGAGGAAGACAACGATTATGATCTGCAGCTACTGGGTGCCGTCGAAGAAACCCTGGACTACGGTCCGGGGGACATCCTCATCTTCTTCTCTGGAGAACGTGAGATCCGCGAGGCCGGCGAGCTCCTCGAGCGGCACTATCGAGACCGTCTGCAAGTACTCCCTCTCTTCGGGCGTCTCGCCTCCGACGATCAGCACCGAATCTTCAGTCCCGGAGCTCAGCGCCGCGTCGTTCTCGCCACCAATATCGCCGAGACCTCCCTGACCGTCCCTGGGGTCCGCTACGTCATCGATACCGGGCGGGCTCGCATCAGCCGGTTCAACCCCCGTACCAAGGTGCAGCGCCTCCCGATCGAGCCGATCTCCAAGGCCAGCGCCAAGCAGCGAGCCGGACGTTGTGGTCGCGTCGCCGACGGAGTGTGCACTCGCCTCTACTCAGAGGAAGATTTCGAGGAGCGCGACGACTTCACTCCTCCCGAGATCCTGCGAACCAACCTCGCGGCGGTGATCCTTCAGATGAAAGTCATGGGGCTTGGCGACCTCGAGGACTTTCCCTTTCTCGACCCCCCCGACCCTCGAGCAGGCCGAGCAGGCCTACGCCTGCTCCAAGAGCTTGGCGCCCTCGACGAGCAAGGACAGCCGACTGAATTGGGGCGAAGGCTCAGTCGCTTTCCGGTCGATCCCAGAATCGGCCGCATCATCCTCGCCGCCCACGACCGAGGATGTCTACGAGCGGCCTTGATCATCGCCTCGGCCCTGAGCATCCAGGACCCTCGGGAGCGACCGAGCGACAACCCAGAGGCAGCCGATCAAAGCCACGCCCGCTTCGACGACCCACGCTCGGACTTTCTCGGAATCCTAAAACTCTGGGATGAGCTTCTGAGCAAGAGGGAGTCACTGTCGCGCAACCAGTTTCGCAAGTGGTGCAAGGCCTCCTTTCTGTCGGCCTCCAGAGTGCGGGAGTGGAGCGAGGTCCATCGCCAGCTCGGCCAGATCTGCCGCGAGCTGCGAGGGATGCGTCTGCCCAGAGCGCAAGGGCCGGTCGGAGAGCTCGACGAGGCCGGCTATGCAGCGCTACATCGGGCCCTCCTCACCGGCCTACTCTCCAATGTAGGCAACCGAGAAGAAGAGGGCTCGCGCTATCGGGGAACGGCCAACAAGACCTTCTGGGTGTTTCCCGGATCGGCGCTGTTCAGGAAACAGCCGAAGTGGATCGTCACCGCTGAGCTGGTCGAGACCGCTCGTCTCTACGGTCGAAGATGCGCGGCCTGCGAGCCGAAGTGGATCGAGGAGGTTGCCACCCATCTACTGAAGCGCTCGCACTCCGAGCCGTGGTGGGACTCTCGCAGCGGCCTCGTCATGGCCAAGGAGAGTGTGAGCTACTCGGGCCTGGTCCTCGCTGCGGGCCGTCGAGTGGACTTCGGCCCGATCGATCCGACTGCCGCGCGCGAGATCTTCTTACGCTCCGCGCTCACCGAAGGTCGTCTTCGCAAGGCTGAGGCGCTGCTGGATCACAATCGTAGACTCATCGTCGAGATCGCTGACCTCGAGGACAAGGCACGACGCCGCAACATTTTCGTCGGTGAAGAGGCCCTCTACCGCCTCTACGAGCAACGAGTTCCGTCGGCAGTACGGGACGCCCCTTCTTTCGAGGCCTGGCGACGTCGAGAAGAGTCGGCGACGCAGCTGCTGCGGTTCACCCGCGAAGACCTCGTCCTCGAAGGAGCCGGCGAGCTCGACTCCAACGACTTTCCCCACACTTGGCGAATCGGCGAGCTCGAGCTACCGCTCAGCTACCATTTCGAGCCCGGCAGCCAAGAAGACGGGGTCAGTGTCGAGGTTCCGCTGGCTCTCCTCGGCGGACTGCGGCCAGAGCCTTTCGAGTGGCTTGTACCCGGCTATCTCTCTGAAAAGGTTCTGGCCTTGGTCCGCACGCTGCCAAAGAGGCAGCGCAAGAGCTTTCTGCCACTGGCCGAGACGGCGGACGCCTTCCTCGACCTTCGCGAGGCGAGAAGCCCATCGCTCCTTGCCTCCCTGCAGAGCTTCCTCGAGCGTCGCGGCGGATTTCAGCTCGGGCCTCGTCCTTTCGACGAGCAACGCGTACCCGAGTATCTACGCGTTCGCTTCGTTGTCGTCGGCGATGAGGGCAAGCCGTTGGGCGAAGGCAGAGACCTCTCGGAGCTTCAGGAGAGGCTCGCAGCCCAGACTCGGGAAGAGATTGCGACGCTGTCGGCCGGCTCCCCGTGGGAGCGCCCCGCACTCCAAGCCTGGGACTTTGGCGAGCTGCCGGAGGCCGTAGAGATCGTAGGAGGGGGATCTCGCCTTCTCGCCTTTCCGGCGCTCATCGACCGCGGCGAATCTGTCGACCTGGGCCTCTCCGACACTGCTGAGCGGGCGACGCTCCTGAGTCTGGTCGGAGTCAGCCGCTTGCTGCTACTAACACTTCCGGAACAGGACGAAGTGGCACGAAAGGCAATGCCGACGAGCCTAGACATGCGCCTCCGAGTCCTCCCTTCGTGCCCTTTTCCTGGCAGTCTCGCCGCTACCGAGCGCAGTCCCGGCTCAGAGCTTGTTCTCGCCGCCGCCCGCAGCCTGGTTAGCTTGCTGCCACGAACGTCTTCAGACTTCCGCGAGATCCGGGAAATCCTCCGAGGAAGGCTTTGGCAACGGGCAAGCGAGCTTGCCGGTCTCGCCGAAAGCTGTCTCGAAGGCGCGAGCCTGGTTGCCGGTCGGATTGCCTCATGGCAGCCCGGCCAGACTCGCACAGACATCGAGAGCCAACTACAGCACCTATTCTTCCGGGGCTTCCTGCTTTACACGCCCTATCGCTGGCTCCCCCGCCTCCGTTGCTATCTACATGGGCTTGAGCTTCGTCTCGACAAAGCGAGTCAGGATGCCCACCGCGACCTGCAGCCTCTGGCCGACCTAGAACCTGTTTGGCAGCCCTTCTTGGCTGCGGCGAAGGAGCACCTGGAGGCCGACAGCGACCGCGAGCCTTGGATCGACTACCGGTTTCGCATAGAGGAGCTGCGGCTGTCGATCTTCGCGCAAGAAGTGAAGACTGCGATGCCGGTATCGACAAAACGCCTTTCCAAGCTATGGGGCGAGCTGGTCGATGACCCCTAGTCTCGGCGCCCCCCGAACCGTCTCGAGTGCCTGGCGCTAGGGCGAGGGAGCGGCACCAGGGGCACCCAGCTGCGGCATGTACTCCTCGAGCGCGGCCGCGAGCAAAGGAGTGAAGACGGCTCGTCCTTCGGCATTCATGTGGTCGCCATGCGAGTAGTGCGACTGCTGCAATCGATCTTCGACCGAGAGATCCAGGAGCGGAAAGCCCTGGTCTTCGAGGTAGTTCCGTAGCGCCCGCATGTACACATCCAACTCGGCCACCTGGGCTCGGCGGCTCGGTTCGCTTCGCGGGGCCCTCTTCATACGCACAAATACCATCGGGATCTCGCTGGAGCGGGCCACCCGAATGATGTCCGGAAGGAACGTCAGGTGCAGCATCCGATCAAAATCGAACAAGCGGTCATCCATGACAAGGCCCGCCGCGCGATCTAGGACCGCAAGGTCCTTCTCGTCGCCATCGAAAGTCCTCGCGACGGCTTCGTCGGCCGACTCTGGCGGATGGCCAGAGACCAAGGCCGCCGTCTTCTTCAAGGACCGCTCGAAGAGATCCCGCAGCTCGCTACGCCGATCGACTAGAGACCAGTGGCGACCAAGGAAGACAAAGACTGGGCTGCGCGAGCTCTTGAGAACCCGGCCCGTGACCTGCTCGTCGCCCTCATCCAGCACAGCCTCGAGCTGCCGTACGGCCTGCGGCCCGACCAGAACGCTCCCCAAGGTGAGAAAGTTGTCACGAAACAGGAGCGCCACTAGTCCCGGGGGGGGCTCGGCCTCGGCCACGAAGTTCTTGAGTACTAGATACCACCAAGCACTGGCGGAGGCACCGGCCCACAATATCCCGGTGTTGCGACCGGTGAGACTCTCGAACTGCTCGAGGTCGACGCCCCAGCTCAGAATGGAGTCACCTAAGAGGATCACCTCCGCCGGATCCTGTTCCATCCGCCACGACCAGCCACCGGCGACCTCACTCTCATAGTCGAGGGGCTGGGTGATCTCCTCGATCACCGGAAGCGCCCACGTCGCCAGCCCGACCACGCCTACAAATGTCGCCAGCTGTAGCGTGGCCCTCACCCCTTTTCCCTCCCGTCGCTCATCTTAGCCCCTCAGAACTGAAAGTAGATGAAGTCCTGTGCGCTCTCGCGAGCGAAAATAGCGAGAGCGACAACGGCTACCCCTACGAGTGTGGCACGAAGGACGCGATGCTTCTCAATGTCTAGCCGACCGAGCCAGTCCAGGACCAGGAGCGGAGAACTGTAGAAGAGAATCAGCAAGAGCAGGACCAAGAGCACCAGACTCGAGTCCGGCCCGATCTCCCAGCCAAAATTCCCAGACACACCAACTAACCAGGCCAGACTTGGGGCCCGGAAGATGATCCAACCGATCACCGTTGCTGTGAACATGACGCACCACGCCACACCCCGTCGCAGAGGGCCCTCCGGCCTCCACTCAGCTCCGAGGCCGAGGCTCCGATAGGCGAAGAGAAGGAGCGCGTGAAAGACCCCCCAGATGACAAAGTTCCATGCCGCTCCGTGCCACAAACCGCTCAGTCCCATGGTCAATAGGAGCACTCCGAACTGGCGATGAGCGCCACGAACTCGTGAGCCTCCCAGAGGTATGTAGAGGTAGTCCGTAATCCAGCTGGAAAACGAGATATGCCAACGGCGCCAGAAATCGGAGGGCGAGATGGCCGAATAGGGCGCACGGAAGTTCTCTGATAGGTGGAGCCCCAAGAGACGTGCGCTGCCACGGGCGATGTCGGTGTATCCGGAAAAATCGGCGTAGATCTGGATAGCGAAGGCAAAGCCTCCGACCATCAAGAGCGGGGCGGACGGCGCCTGCAAGGCGAAGATCTGATCTACGTAAGTGGCGACGTTGTCGGCGACCAAGAGCTTTTTCACATAGCCGCGAAGAATGAGTGGCCAAGCCGAGTGGAAAAACTCTGCCCTCCAGTGCCGCGGCGTCTCAATCTGAGGCAGAAGGTTCCGGGCGCGCTCGATGGGACCGGCCACAAGCTGGGGGAAGCAGGATACGAAGAGGGCGAAGGCCACAAAGCGACGGCGAGGCTCGAGGATCCCTCGGTAAACATCGATCGTGTAGCTCAACGACTGAAAGGTGTAGAACGAGATGCCCACGGGCAGGAATATGCGCAGCTCGATTGGGCTGGTCGCGAATCCGAGAGCACCGAGGGCAGCCTCCCAGCTCTCGGCGAAGAAGCCGAAGTACTTGAATACGCCAAGCATGCCCAGGTTCATGAGCACGCTCGCCACTAGCCACAGCTGCCTGCGTTGCGGATGGCTCCGCATCGCCAGGGCACACACGTAGTCCACCGAGGTCGAGACCGCGATCAGGATGCAGAACCAAGGGTGAACCCAACCGTAGAAGAGATAGCTAGCACCGAGCAGAAAGACGTTCCGAAGCTGGTTTTTCCTTATCAGCCAGAAACCGACAACGACAACCAGGAGGAAGATCAGATAGGTGAAGCTGGTGAAGATCATCTCGGTTGGTACCAACTGACCGGGAGTCCCTTGCGCAAGCGCGACGATCGTATCTGAGTCTGTAGCTGGTCGGACCTTCGCAGGTCCTGACGCCAGGGTATCCTCTGTCTCGCTTCTCAGGTCGCTCGCGAGAGTTTCGCCGCGAAGCCCTGTTGGCGAACCCCCGGATGTCACTACCCTCCCTCGCCGTCAATCGACCGGTGCTCGCGAACCTGATGATGATCTTGATCGTCATCGGTGGTCTCCTGAGCTACCGAAACATGGGGCAGGAGATCTTTCCCCAGATCTCCACCGAGATGGTCACAGTGTCGACCTTCATGCAGGGGGCCTCACCGAAAGAGATTGAACAACTCCTCACCATCCCTCTCGAAGAGGAGATCTCGAAGATCGACCAGATCGACAACATCACCTCGACCTCGGCCGAGAACTTCTCGACCATCGTGATCCAGTTCGACGTCGGTATCGACAACATCTTCGAGAAAGTGACCGAGATCCAGAATCAGATCGAGAAAGTAGAGCGCTTCCCCGCGGAAGCCGAAGCGCCGGAGGTGCGAGAGCAGAAGCCCAGCTTCGAGACCATCACGATGGCCGTGGTCGGCAAGGCGCCGGAGAAAGAGGTGAGGGAGTTCGTCATCGACTTCGAGAGCGCACTGAAGGCCATCGCCGGAGTCGCCGAGGTCGATGTCAGCGGGCTGCGCGAGCGAGAAATATGGATCGAGGCCGACCCCTACCGCCTGCAGAGCTACGGCCTCTCATTGCAACATGTGGCGGAGAGCTTGGGCCGCCGCAACCTCAACCTTCCGGGAGGTTTGATCCGATTCGATCGCGGCGAGCTCTCGGTTCGAACCGAAGCCGAGTTTCGCGACCTCGATGAGATTCTGGGCACGATCCTGCGTCAGGACGACAGCGGAGGCTTCGTCTATCTGAGGGATGTCGCCACCGTTCGCGACACCTTCGCTGAACGAATGACTCTGGCCCGGCTCGACGGCGACCCTTCGATCAACATCAACATCAATAAGGACACCACGTCCAGCGCCATCGAGATCGTCGCTGATGTAAAGGAGGCGATATCCGTCTTCGAGGCCCGTCTGCCCGCCGGAGCTGAGATCCGAGTCGTCAACGACAGCTCGATCGACATCTCGAATCGCCTGCGCGCACTGTTTCAGAACTTCTCGGTCGGTCTGCTTCTCGTCGCCCTGTCCTTTACTCTCGCAATCGGCTGGAGAGCAGCCCTCATCATCAGCGCCGGCATTCCGGTGGCTTTCCTCGGTGCCTTCATCTTTCTCAACGCCTACGGGTTCACTATGAATCAGCTGGTGATCACCGCCATGATCATTGTCCTCGGCCTCATCGTCGACGACGCCATCGTGGTGTGCGAGAACATCTACCGCCACCTGGAGGCAGGCATGCCGCTCCGCCGAGCTGCAGTTTTCGGCGCAGAGCAGATTATGGGGCCGATCGTGGCAACCGTCCTCACTTCGGTGGCCGCGTTTCTTCCGCTCCTAATGATGACCGGCACGATCGGCAAGTTCATGCACCCGATCCCAATCGTCGTCTGTCTGGCCCTCCTCGCATCACTCTTCGAAGCCTTCTTCATCCTCCCCGCTCATGCCTACGAATGGACCGGTGCTCTGGGCCGGCGGGCTCAGCCCCAGCCGAAAGTTTGGATCGTCGCGCTCACCAGCCTCTACGCCAGGCTCATCGAGAAGGCGCTTCGCCGGCGCTACTGGGGCGTGCTCAGCCTCCTTCTGGTCGCTGCCGCCGCCGCTGCTCTGGCCACACGAATGGACTTCATCTTGTTTGGAGGATCGGACCTACGTTCATTCAGCGTGGCAATGGAAGGCCGAACAAGCGCCTCCTTCGGAGAGACGGATCGCATCCTCACCGAGATAGAGACGGCGATGATGAAACTGAAGGAGAGGACACCTGATATCGAGAGTGTGCGTACCCGAGGTGGATCCCTGCGACGCGGCTACACCTCGGTGAACGGGACGCACGTCGGGGAGGTTACGGTCGACCTCCTCGATCTCGCGTCTCGGGAACGGAGCGGACACGACGTGCTGGCGGAAGCGCGCAAGCACCTGGGGGATGTCGCCGGAGCTCGTGTTCTCGGATTCGAGGCGAACCTGGAGGTGCCGGGCGTGGGCCGCGCCGTCAACGTCCGTGCCAAGGGACCGGGCTTCGAGACTCTGGTTGTAATCGCCGAAGAGGTGAAGAGCTACCTCCGCACCCTCGAAGGAGTTGTCGACATCGCCGATGACTTTCCTCCGGGCAAGGACGAGGTGCGGCCGGTCCTCGATTTACACGAAGTCGCCGCGGTCGGTCTGGACGTCCGCCAGATCGCCGCCGAGATACGCGGTGGCTTCGAGGGCATCGAAGCGACGCGCATCTACGACGGCGACGAGGAAGTCGAAGTCATGGTCAAGTACCACCAGAGCTCTCGCCGAAGTATCGCCAACCTTGCCGAGATGAAGTTCGCTAGCCCCACGGGCATGATTCCGTTCTCCAACTTGGGCACCCTGGCGAGACAGCCCGGCTACAATCGGATCGCCCACCACGACTCTCAACGCGTCATCAACATCACCGCCTCCGTAAAAGAAGGGGTTGTGACTTCGCAACGGGCCAACCAGCTGCTGATCGATCACTTCCTTACCCTCCCCGATCGCTTTCCAGGCTACTCGCTCGAGTTCGGAGGGGAGTTCGAGGAGACTCAGGAATCGATCGCCTCTCTCTTTCGCGCATTCTTCTTTGCAGTGATCGTGATCTACGTCATCCTCGGCGGACTGTTTCAGTCGTTCGTGCAGCCGCTGGTGGTGATGGTCTCTGTGCCTTTCGCTTTCATCGGTGTCATCGTCGGCCTCGTCATTCTCGACCTACCTCTGAGCACGGCCTCGCTCATCGGCGTCATTGCGTTGACCGGGATCGTGGTCAACGACTCCCTCATCTACATCGACTTCATCAATCGCCGCCGCGCCGAGGGCTTCGATGCCGACCAGTCGATTCTCAGCGCCGGCGCTGCCCGGCTACGCCCGATCATCCTCACTTCGGTGACCACCGTAGCCGGCCTTCTGCCGATGACCCTAGGCCTCTTCGGCGTCGATGAGACGCTGAGGCCAATGGCAGTCAGTATCGCCTGTGGCCTCTCCTTCGCGACTCTGCTCACTCTCTTCGTCGTCCCCTGCGTATACCGCATCGTCGACGACCTGAGCCTTAGACTTCGGGGCTACCCGCTGTCGGTCTCCAAGCCCGTCGAAGAGGATACGCCGCCCCACCTCGCCCCCGAAGGCACCCGCTAGAACACTAGTCGCCGATCCAGAACGGGCTCGACCAAGCCTGCCCGCCGTCTAACTGGGTGAGGCGCACATAGTAGTAGTCGCCGCTCTCGGGGTCCTCCATGTCGGTGAACTGAAGCTCGCGGTCCATCGATGCCTCGGGGTCGACAAGTTGGATACGAACCCGATCGGTGTGGAGGTCGACTTGCATCTTGTGCTCGAAGCGACCGTCCTCGAGGTCCGCTAACGACATCCGAAGCTCCTCTGCAGGGAGCTCGGCGGGCTGTCTGACCATGACTGGAGCGAACCCATACTCCTGAGTCGGCTCGAGATGGAGATCCACGGTGGTCGTAGCGGTGGCACCTTCAAGCTCGATCAACAAGGTGTCGCGGCGGCCCCGTGTCTCGGCGTGAAAGAGCACACGGCCCTCATTCTCGCTGTCGAGGGAGGCACTCTCGAGATAGGCATTGTCGAGACCGACCGGGAGCACCTGCAGTACTCGAGCGCCTTTGACGTCGAGAAAACCCTCCCAGACGCGATAGGGGCGGGGGTTGTCGCGGCCCTCGAAGACCTCAGAAGACGACTCGAAACCGATCTGCAACCAGGTGTGAGATTGCAGCGTCGCATCGAGGTAGTGGCGGCTCAAGATCACCTCACCGTTCTTGACAATGTCGATGTGGTCGATCGGCGACGTCCCCATCGCACGGACTTCGATCTCTCTGGTCTCGCTGAAGGACTGTCTGGTTCCCATCGCTTCACCATTCACGCGTACGTCGAGAACGATACGGGGGCCCGAGGTTGCGTAAGCGCTGAGATCGCGCAGCCCATCGAAGATCGCATCGGTCGTCTTCTCAGGCGCTAGCACCGCGGCGAGCCCTCCCCACTGGGCCAGCGGTGCACGCCTCAGCCCGTGGGCGTAGCCCGGACGCGATCTGTGGTCGTCGGAGGCGGCAATGAATCCGATCTCAAAGCCATTCTGGAGGTAGAGGTTGCCAAACCACTCGAAGCTGCCGTGCATCGAGTAGATCTCGACCAAGCGCTCGAGCTCGGGATCGCTCTGGGTCCAGTCGCCCGCCTGATGCGCGTGCGGAATGATCAGTACTTCTTCAGGTCGCACTCGCTGGTGCAAGCCGCGGTAGAGCTCCTGAAGCATCGGGGCTACCTGCCCCCCGACTCGATCCTTGTCGGGAGTGCGGAAAAAGACATTGTGGTGCCCCCCGAGCTGTCGTGGGCTCGACCACTCGTAGCCCAGAAAGGCCACGAACTCCCCTTCTTCGGTGGTCTCCCGCGCAAGACGCTGCATCTCTTGCCATTCGTAGTCGTCGAGCCAGCTGTCATGCTCCGAGATACCCGCGAAGTCGAGACGCGCGTCGTAGCGAGCAAAGACGTAGAACTGCCCTGCGGAGCCCTGGCCCTCTGCCATGCCTGTGTGTCCGTGAGTCTCTCCCCAATACACTCGTGAAGAGGGATTCTCTTGCACCCACACCGGGTTACTCAACGTAGAGAGCGAGTCGTCCTCGGAGACGACCTCGTAGCGGTAGACCCCGGGCTGCTCGAGGCTGAGGTTCTCGAGGTTGGTCAAAGCATCGCCGCCGGCCGCCACCACCGCCACTTCTTCTCCCGCCAACAGCACGCGATATCCCGGAAGCGAGCCGGTGGCCCTGTTGTAGAGCCCATCCTCACTGCGAATGCGAAGGACGAAACTCTCCCCAACCGCGACCACCGACGGCGCGATAGCACTGACCGCCCGCACCTCGTTGCCTTCGACCGTTACTGCCGGCCAACGAGGCGTCAGGAAAACTCCGTTCGCCTCCAGGTCGAGATAGAGAGGCAAGAGCAGCTGATCGCTAGAGAAGGTCTGTAGACCGAAGCCACGAGAGCCTCCCGAGCGATCTCCGTAGATAACGGTGAACGAGTCGCCGGGCCCTAGGCTCGCGCCGCGCAGACGAAACGCCGGCATCGGTTCGGCGCCACGAAAGCCACCATGCATTCCGGCCAGCGGAGACTCGATCCTCTCCCAGGTGGCGTCGGCGCCCGAGGAGCGAATGGAGACGTAGTGATCGGCGGCAGAGTCGGTGTTCTGATAGAGGCCCTGGTCCGACATCAATTGGCGACCCAGCATTACCACCCCTCCGTCGGCCATTGGCATCGAGCCGACGACGTACGTCTGCTCGAGAGTGACGAAAGAGCCGGCGGCCAGGGGTCCGGAAGGAGCGATCTCCAACTCGCCGATCGCGTCAGGGCGTTCATCCTTGATCTGGAGCTCGTAAAGGTAGTTATCGACAGATCTCAGCAGAGAGCCGCCGTAAGCTGTCGGCCCTGTCCCTCCATTCGTTTGCTCGGCGCGGGATGCCCGGGCAACGCTGGTCTTGGCGGTGGTCAAATTGACCGGCAGAACGCCACCACTCAAGGCGTAGGCATTGCCCCAGTCCCACAAGATCTGCGCCCGCTCGGAGACTGTCTCCTCACTCGTGGCCGATACGGCCATCTCCTTTTTCAACTGCTCTACACGAGAGCGCAGGTCGGCGCTCATATAGTCGCCGCCGCCGCAGCCAAGCGCGAGAAGAGCCAGCGAAGTAGACAGAGTGGCCTTGCCCATACTTCTTCCTCCTTACAACTGCAGCCTTGCCCGGGAGAGCCTGCGCACTATACCGCTGGAGGGACAGTGACGCGAGAGCAGCGATAGAGGAGGCGCCGAAGCTCCCCGCGACAGAGCCGGCCGCGGGGCTGCCTAGGGTTTCAGGTTGTTACGCTCGAGACCCTGCTCGGCCTCGAGATCGATCTGAATGACAGAGACGTTGTCGCTGAGAAGATAAGAGTCGAGAGTCCCGGATTCACTGGCATTCTCGAGCACGATGCCGGCGGTTCGCACATCCTCCGCCAGCACATTTCGAATGCGCAGCGCTCGAAAATGCTCGTCGGACACAATCCGGTAGCGGACCCCATACTCGGGTTTCTTCGCACCTCGGAAGACGACGTTGTCGATCAACAAGTCGCTGGTGTCCTGCACCAGCATCGATGCTCCGCTGTGGTTGGCGTCGACGAAGGAGACGTTGCGCACCGTGACGTTGGTGCTGTTTTCGACAAAGAGGCACGGCTCGCCGGGGCACCCGTAGATGCGGACGTTCTCAATCACGACATCCGCAGTGTTTCGAACATGAATCGGCCGCCAGTCATTGACCAAACTCCGATTACTTGAGGTACCTCGTCGTGGCGGCTGCTGGCCGGCAGCAGGCCGCCCCGCAGGAGTCCGCGGCGTCGAGGTTGCGCGATTCAGATCTCCCGATCGCTGCCCTCCTTCGCGTACGCCTTCGACGCTCACATTTCGAATCGTGAGGCCGTGGTGGCCGAAGTCACTGTTAGCGGTGCGGATCGCGACTTCGCAGTCCTTGACGTGAACGCCATCGATGGTGATGTGGCGATTGACCTGGCCGGGCCTATTGTGGTCTTGCACATCGACGCCATAGGCACACGACTCGGCATAGATATCTCGCACCGTAATGTACTCCGAGCCGTTGGAGACTTCGACCGGGCCGCGCAGGGCGGAATCGTAGGCACGGATGTTCTCGACGACCAGGTGACGAACGAAGAGCCCCTCCTCTCCTGCACCGCTGATCGAAACGGCGTCGCGAATCGTATTGCGGGCCGTGAGATTACGAACGACTCCGTGCTCGATATCTCCGTACTCGGCGAGAGGCGAGATCATGATGCCGTCTTTGGTGCTGTTGTTGGTCTCGCCGTTCTCGATCACGAACCGCCCCCGGCGCACCACCACGAGGGCGGCCCGCCGATCTTGACCGACAGTGTCGTTGTTGCCTTCGAGCACGAAGTCGCGAAGGTGCACCCCTTCTGATAGCACTTCCAGAATGGGTGTCCGACCAAGCCCGGGCTGCAGACGGGCATTGAGGCCGACCAAAGTCAAAGGTTTGGTAATGCGGACGGTCGAAGTGATCTCGATCTGCGAGGCATGATCGACGATCACAGTGGAATGTGGCGGAGCTTGATCTACCGCCTGCTGCAAGCTGGACGCATCACGGTAGCTGACGGCATGGCTGATAGCGGGCATCGCATATCCAATCAGTAACGCCACAAGGAAGCCTTGAAGGAGTTTGTGAATCGACACCACTGAACCTCCGATCATTGGGTTCTAACAACAGTAGCACCGCGCCACCGGTCGAGGATCACGGTGAGCCCGAAGAGGACCGGAGCGACGACGTGGAAGATGAGCCGAGGGAAGCTCGATAGCAGCGAGAACTCGTAGTCGAAGGTAGCGGTGAAATATCGAAGGACGTAGACACCGAGGAGCAATAGCACCAGGGAACCGATGACGCGGGTCTCCGCTCGCGCGACCAATAGGGGGATCAGCAAGAGACAGACCGGGACTAGGTGCCACTCGGGCCGAAGGAAGGTCTGCCACAGTGCCGCTGCGATCTCGGGCGCTCGACCGGCTTCGAAAGATCCACTCTGCGAGTGTGAGAACAGGCCGTGTCGATAACCTTGGACCAGCCACGGCAAGCAAGCCAGGAGAGGCGGGGCGAGCCAGCGGCTAAGGATGGAGATACCAGGCCGATGCCCCGCCTGGAGGCGACGCCACAGGGCCGCGCCGATCAGCAGAACGGCAAGGGCGACTCCTTCGAGCTTCGCCGACGCCGCGAGTCCGGCGAGCAGGCCGATCTGCAAATCACCAGTGAGACTCGGGGGCCGGCCCAAGGAAGGCAGAGCAGCAACCAGAGCCAGAGCGATCACCCAGTCTGAGCTCCCCGCCATCAAGTAGCCGACACCGAACATGACCAGGGTGACGGTGATGATGGCAAGTGAGAACTGTGCCAGGACTCGTTCGACATGCCAGGAACGCAGAGCCTCGCGCGCGCACACCAGCAGCATCGCGAGGAACGCGGCCGACCACAGCAGCAAGGGACCTTCACGGAAGCCGCCGGCAGCCAATGAATGAACAGCATAGAGCTCGGGCAGAAGCTGGGGATAATCGGGATGTAAGACGAGGTTCCAGTCGTAACTCAGATATTCGTAGTCAATGCCGCGGAGAAGAAAGTATCTGTGGCCCTTGATGCCCCAGTGGTAGATGAAATCTGGAAAGGTAATCCGCCCCGACGCGGCGAGAACCGCGAAGAAGCCGGTCGCGGTGACCGCCAGCGCGTCGGCCCATCCCAGTCGAGTCCCCTGTTCGACCGGAGGCCCAGCTGAGCCGATCCAACGGAAGCCGGCGATGGCGAGTCCGGAGACCAACACCACCAGCAGCGCCGGATGCCAGGGCAAGCCGACCAGATCCAGCCAAGCAAGAGTGATGTGGACTACGAGCAGGCCGGTCGCCAGATACATACACCCGCGAAAGCCAGCGGCGTCCTCATCGCCCATAGCGGGGCTCCCGAAACCCCTCCCGAGAGCAGGAAGAGTTGCCAACAAGGCGAGGAGTGCAAGAAGACCCACCGCGCCATTCTTCCACGCTGGTAGGTGCCGACGGGTGTGGCTGACGGCCTTCTGAGTGCCGACCCACCGTGTTAAGCTGTCTCGCCTTCGCGACCAAACCTGACCAGGGGAGCCTGATGAATTTCGATTTTTCCGACGCACAAAAAATGCTGAAAACCCAGGCCCGAGACTTTCTCAAGAGCGCCTGCCCAACCACCGTGCCCCGCCGAATTCTCGACGGCGACGAGCCTTTCGCCGCGGAAGTCTGGAAGGAGATCGTCGGCCTGGAATACACCGGCATCTCGATTCCTGAAGAGTACGGCGGCATCGGCTTCGGCTACCTCGAGCTCTGCTGCGTAGCCGAAGAGATCGGACGAGCGGTAGCGCCAGTACCCTTCTCCTCATCGGTCTACCTCGCAACCGAAGCTCTCCTCTTGGCTGGGAGTGAGGATCAGAAGAAAGAATACCTCCCGAAATTGGCGGCAGGAGAGATCGTCGGAACCTTCGCCTTCGCCGAGGGAAGCAAAGCCCCCATCGCAGCCAACATGGATACCTCTCTTGCCGACGGGAAGCTGAGTGGCGTCAAGCTCCCGGTTCCCGATGGCGACGTAGCCCAACTGGCGGTTGTGATGGCGACTACAAGCGCCGGACCGACACTGGCGATAGTCGACTTGGGCGGCGAGGGTGTCGAGAGTGAAGTCGTACAGACGATCGACCCCACACGCTCTCACTCCAAGGTCACGTTTTCCGGGGCGCCGGCCGAAGTGCTCGGCGCAGAGGGCCAGGGCTGGGATATCAAGGACCGTCTCTTCGACAGAGCGGCGATCCTCTACGCCATGGAGCAGCTCGGCGGCGCGGACGCCTGCTTGGCCATGGCCGTCGACTATGCTCGCGGTCGATACGCCTTCGGTCGTCCCATCGGCTCCTTCCAGGCGATCAAGCACAAGCTCGCCGACATGTACATCAAAAATGAGCTGGCCCGAGCGAACTGCTACTACGGTGCGTGGGCACTCTCGAGCGACGCTAAGGAGCTACCCGTGGCCGGAGCCGGCGCTCGCATCAGCGCAACCCAGGCGTACCACTACGCCTCGAAAGAGAACATCCAGACCCACGGCGGCATCGGCTTCACCTGGGAACACGACTGCCATCTCTTTTACCGCCGTTCGAAGCTCCTATCGCTCGTCGTTGGCAGCCTGCATTCGTGGAAAGACAAACTGATCACACGCCTCGAGAACGAGGCCGCGGCCTAGTTTCGGGCAGAGGGAGAGAGCGCACATGGACTTCAACGACAGCTCTGAGGAAGCGGCATTCCGCGCCGAGGTGCGGGGTTTTCTCGACGCCAACGCAACTCTGAAGACGAGCAGCGACGACGACATCTTCGCCGACCGCGGGGACGAGAAGGATCTCGTCCGGCGGGCACAGGAGTGGCAGCTCAAGAAAGCCGAGAACGGCTACGCTGTCATCCATTGGCCCGAGGAGTACGGTGGCCGCAACGCATCGCCGATCCAAAGTGTGATCTTCGGCGAGGAAGAGCGCAGGTACGACGTTCCTCCAGGCGTTTTCGCCATCGGCCTCGGCATGTGCGGACCCGTGCTGATGACTTACGCTGATAAAGAGACAAAAGAGAGACTCCTCCCTGGGATGGCGAGCGGTAAAGAGATCTGGTGCCAACTCTTCTCGGAGCCGGTTGCGGGTAGCGATCTCGCTGGTCTACGCACGCGCGCCGAGCGCGACGGAGACGACTGGGTCATCAACGGCCAGAAGGTATGGACCTCCGGCGCGCACTACTCCAAGTACGGGATTCTGGTCACGCGCCACGACCCCAGCCTGCCGAAGCACAAAGGCCTCACCTTCTTCTGGTTGGATATGGAGAGCCCGGGAGTCGAGATCAAACCGATCAAGCAAATCTCCGGCGGCTCCAACTTCAACGAGGTTTTCTTCACCAATGTGCGCATCCCCGACTCGCAGAGGCTGGGAGAGATCGGGGAAGGTTGGCAGGTCTCTCTCACCACTCTCATGAACGAGAGGCTCGCCGTCGGCGGGGCTGGAGCGCCCGACTTCGACGACATCTTCCGGCTTGCCCGTCGTGTCGAGCTAAATGTGGCCCCGGCCGTCGTCGACGCAGGCGTGAGGAGCAAGCTGGCAGATTGGTATGTTCAGGCTGAGGGTCTCCGACTGATCAGGGCACGCACCCAAACCAAGCTCGGTCGTGGCGAGACCCCTGGCCCCGAGTCCTCGATCGGCAAAGTGGTCAGCGCCAACAAGCAGCAAGAGATTGGCTCTTTCGGAATCGACCTGCTCGAACAGACCGGCGTGCTCACCGACGGCGAGCTACAACCGGGGGACGAGCTCTTCCAGAGTGGACTCTTGGGCTCACCTGGAATGCGTATCGCTGGCGGCTCCGACGAGATCCTGCGCAACATCATCGCCGAGAGAGTCTTGATGTTGCCTGGTGACATCCGAGTCGACCGCGACGTAGCCTATTCCGACATCCCGACCGGCCAGGTCTAAGCAACGGAAAGTTCACGTCACGCTGACACAGCAGTGGATGCCGCCCTTAGCGCTTGCGCTACAGAGCGCTACAGATGCTACAGTCAGTTCATGAACAAGAGCATCAGTCAGCGGGAGCTTCGCAACGACTCAGGCGCGATTCTGCGTGAAGTCCAGGCTGGACAAACCCTAATCGTGACTCGGAACGGTACTCCGATCGCGGAGCTTCGACCCTTACCACCCCGTCGCTTCGTCCCTCGAGCGGTCATCGGCGACGCCGCGCGGCGGGCGCCCAGCATCGACGCAGCTCAGTTCCGCAGGGATCTCGACGAATCCGTGGATCACACGGTCGATGGCTGATCCAACTCGCGGCCTACTCGACACCTCGGTAGTCATCGATCACGACCAGATCGACCCGGAGCGGCTCCCCGACGAATCGGCGATCACGGCAGTGACGCTCGCAGAGCTCGCAGCAGGCCCCCATGCCACGGCGAATGAACAAGAGCGTGCCCGACGCCAGGACAGGCTGCAGTGGGCCGCGGCCACCTTCGACCCTCTACCCTTCGACGCCAACGCCGCTCGGACCTACGGCCGCGTCTTTGCCGCCGTCCGTGCCGCCGGTAGATCGAGTAGAAGCCGGTTCGCCGATCTCCTGATCGCGTCGACCGCTGCGGCGAACGGCCTTCCGCTATACACACGAAACCCAGCCGACCTCAAGGCACTCGAGGGCATCGTCGAGATCGTGGAGCTTTGAACGTCGAGAAACATGGGCGGCGGCGTGAGCCCGGCTGAACCTCGACCCAAGCAAGTCTCAACGATCTGAGAACCTCCGAGCGTTCAGCCGCTGAGGAAGAAGGAGACTCCCGCTCGTATATCCTTGCGCTGCCGGAGCCCCCGAGGATTAATTATTGGTCGTGACAACTGCGACCGTGTAGTGTCAATGGTCCGGCCAAGGCAGACCATTACAGGCCTCGTAGCTCATCTCAACTGGCGCGAATGGCGCCGTCGTCGGATGGAAAATCCGGAGGGGCCTCGGCGCTTCCTGTCGTGAGCATCAATTCACTGGACCGCGAGATGCGCGAGCGTTTCCTAGCTGTGGAATCGCGTGCTGAACTAGCAACGATCATCGGATTCAGTGACCGGGAGCTCTGCAACATCCTGTACGGTCGCGGCGAGCGGTCGAAATACCGCACGTTTGAGACTCCTAAAAAGAGGGGCGGCAAGAGAACTATTTCGGCACCACCACACAGGCTGCGCAACCTGCAATCTAAGCTCGCCGATGTGCTCTACAAAGTATTTGAACCGCGAGCTTGTGTACACGGATTCGTTCGCGGTCGCAGCATCGTAACTAACGCCGAAAAAACACTGCGGGAGAAGGTACCTCTTGAATATCGATCTCGAGGACTTCTTCCCTACGATTCACCTCGGCCGAGTACGGGGCGTCTTTACGAGCCCTCCTTTCAACATGCCTCCGGCGATCGCGACTGTCATCGGGCAGATCGCCTGCGATACTGACGGCAAGCTACCGCAGGGCGCGCCGACGTCGCCCATTGTGTCGAATCTAGTTTGCGGGCCGCTTGACACAAGCCTTCAGCGACTCGCTCAGTCGAACGGTAGCTTCTACCCACGATATGCCGACGACATGAGCTTCTCGACCAACAGAAGCAAGTTCCCCGATGACCTCGGCCACAGGCTCCCTGGCGGTACCTTTTCCGTTGGACCGCATCTTCGGTCACTCATAGTAAGCCACGGCTTCAGAATCAACTTCCACAAGGTGTGGCTGAGAACGAGTGCAGAACATCAGGAAGTGACGGGCCTCACGGTCAACGAGTTTCCTAACATCACGCGGCGTGTAATCAGACAAACCCGCGCGATTCTCCACAACTGGGACACTACTTCGCTGGGCCAAGCAGCGCAGGTCTTTTCTCAAAAGTGCACTTCAGGTCAACCCACCGGCGAAGATGCATTCAAGCGTTTCGTTCACGGCCGGCTTTCGTTCATTGGGATGGTCCGCGGTCCAGACGACCCGGTCTACCGTCGGCTTGCAACGAAGCTCGCGTTCATCGAAAAAAGGACGCCTCCGGACTCGGGCGGGGCGGGGCCCGCGCCGTTGCGAGGAGGGCAAGCCACGACTTCGGGGTGGCAGAGAGTATATGACCGACTCCGAGAGCACCTGTACCTGCTCCAACTGGACCACGCCCAATCGGATGAGTTTGCTGCTGACCAGCTCGGAACCGCCTTTGGCTATGAGAGAGACCTCCTGATCACGGCAGGGCACAACCTGGACGGGTTTGACGTCCGCGCGATGGATCATTCGCTTCCGGAGAACGGGATCACTCCAATCAAAGTGAAGTTTCTGAACGAGCCCCATGGCGTCGACTGTGGTCTCATAACTTTGCCTCCGAATTCGCGTCGAGGATGGCCAGGACAAATCCCAACCCAGGAGCGAATCCCGCAAGTTGGAGAGGAGGTCGCGACGATAGGGTACCCCCCCCGTTGCCCTGCAGCGGCCCTCGTTAGAAGCCTAAGAGGAGACGTTCAGTTTATCCAGGTGAACTTTCGGCAAGATCCGGGCCTCAGCGGCTCGCCGCTCGTCGACAAGCGGGGCTATGTACTCGGTATTGTCGTCGAGAATGCCCTCCAGAAGCCCAAACGCACGGGGATCGATGAAGAGGCCAGCAGCGCCTCCACTGAACATGGTCAGGTACTACCTCTTGGTTACGTGCATCGACTACGGCAAATCGATTGGGGAAGTCGAGCCGGCAGCACACTGCCGGCACCAGCGATTCCCTCGTCGGAATAGCTGTGGCGTGAAACTCTATGAACACCGGGCTAGCCAAATCGCCTGGCGGCACGTGCTGAACTCTCGGAACCGAGCGCCCCGGCTGTGAGCTTCTTCGGGAGAGGAGTGCGTCCCCAGGCTTATCTGCAGACGGGTCGCGCAGCGGTCTGTCTAGACCGAAGCACTCTGGCGAGTACTTACGGCCTCGTACCAGCGCTTTGTACGGCTGTGCCCGTCTTCCGGGCCGAGCTTGACCCAACCTGCGAAGTCGACGACAACGAGTGCGGTGATATCGGCCAGCGAGAAGCTGCTGCCTGCCAAGTATTCGGAGTCGGCCAGGCGCTGGTCCAGCATAGCGAAGAACTCGACCCCCCGGGCCAGCCCGCGCTCGGCGAGCTCGGGGATCTGCTCGTAGTTTGTAGGCCCGGTAACGGCTCGCCCAGCCATTCGCTTGCTGCGATTACGCAGCGCGTCGGCGATCGGCCAGAGTCCTTCTAGCTCGACGCGTGCGTTCCAGCTCGAGACCAGTCCGCGCTCCTCAGGTGTCGTTCCCATCAGCCGGGGCTCGGGCACCATAGCTTCCAAGTAGGTCGCGATCCCGATGTTCTCGGTGAGGCAGGTCCCATCGTCGAGCTGGAGTACGGGGACGGTGCAGCGTGGGTTGATCTCTTTGAAGGTATCGGTAAGTTGCTCTCGTTGCCGGAGATTGACCTCGACGGTCTCGACAGTGAGACCTTTCTCGGCGATGAAAATGCGTGCCCGGCGCGGGCTCGGAGCCGTCTGACAGTCGTAGAACTTCATATGCTTCCTCCGGGAGTCGAGCCTGGCGACGCGCCGGGTCAAGCAGTCGCAGGCCTGTCGTGCGTTGATTTGCTCAGGATCTCGTCAAGAACAGGTTTGATCATCTGCTTGAAGAGCTCAGGGTTCTCTGACATCGGAAAGTGCCCGAGGCCCGACATGAGCTCGCACTGAGCCCCAGGAATCCGTGCCCGGATCTCCTCTAGATGAGCCGACGTACAAGCCCAGTCGTACTCGCCATTGAGCACATAAACCGCTACCCGGTCGGTCTCGATCTCTTCGACGACGTCTCGCAAATCATGGTCGATCGAGAAGTAGAAGAGATCACCCTTGAATACCGGCGGCGCTCCCTGGCTGTATACCCACGCTGTCTCCCGCTTCGCCCACTCGGGACTGGTCGGCGCCATCAGCCCATACATCATCGACGCCTTGAAGTCGTTCGATACCCGAGGGTGGTTTAGGGTGTCGATGAACCCTCCCGGCGTGAACAGAGCCGCCTCCAGACCGATGACGGCTCTGAAGCGATCCGCATGCTGGTGAGCCAGATCGAGAGCGAGATGCCCTCCTATCGAGCTCCCCATATACACAGGGCGGTCGAGATCAAGCGCATCAGCCAGAGCCAGCGGCACCGACATCAGAAAACTCTTGGTCAGCTTGTACTCCTCGGCCCACCACTCCTCCGAGGTGGGCGGGACAGATTTGCCGTGAAAGGGAAGGTCGTAAGCGATGACCCGAAAATCTCGCGTGGTCTCACTGTCGGCGAGCAAGTGCCGCCACTGCCGCCCGTCGGCACCCGCTGTGTGTTGCAGAACTAGGGGCACACCCGAGCCGGCCTCCTCGAAGTAGACGCGATACTCGACGCCCTCGATCTCCAGGTACACATACCGTCCGGTGACCTCGTCGAACTTAGCCATCGATCGGCTCTCCCCCACCCGTCTCCCGCTCAACCGCCACATAGGATTCGCGTAGTAACTCGAGCAGCCGACCGACGGCTCGGTAGTAGGCGTAAAAGGTCATGCGATCCCCACCGATCTCGAAGCCGTGGTGCACCTGAGCGCCCCAGAGGTCCTGATAGTAGGGCGGCGGTACCGGCTCGAGCAGCTTCTTCCAGTCGTCCTCCGGCGCCTCGATCGTGATCGTCGACGGGTAAGAGTGGCGCCGCGCAAAGTCCGACGCCTCAATCTTGAGCACTTCACCGTCGTGAATATGAATGCAGTAGCGAGCCTTCCCAATGCCGAGCTCGACGCAGGTGTCGAGGTATCGGCCAGCCAGACGAAGCTCGGGATCTTCGCAGGCCGCCTTCTGGAGCTCGGCAACAGGGATCTCGATCATGCACGCTCCCAGAGTGATGCGACCATTTTGCTAAAGCCCCCGCGCAACACCAAGGAGTTGGTGAGGTCGATGGACCCCACTCGCCATGAGGCCGAAGAACCCCATCGCGCGAATCACTTCTTGCTCACCATCGCCGGATGCTACAAGCGTAAGCTGGACGGCGGACTCCAGCTTCTCGACGTCCATCTTCCAACCCCGAAACTCGCCCATTGCGTCGACATGCACCGGCACGACCCTGGCCAGCGCTTCGAGAGTCGGTGCGGGCCCGGAGACTCGAATCTCGAGGCCCCGCTCGATCTCTCGTTCCTCCGCCACCGCACGTAGCATCACTTCGTCGAGATCAACCAGATGCTGCCGAAGCCGGTTGATACTCACCCGGCTCCAGTCTGTGTTGGGATCCGCCAGAAGCAGACCGACGACTTCTTGAATGGCCGCGATCGCGTCCTGTCCCACACTGCGAGAGGCCACCTTGGCCGGCGAGTCGTGATGATGACGCTGGATTCCCAGATCAGAGAAGGGATCTTCGCAGCAGTCTGATCGTATTTGGGCACCGACCCCTTCGACGCCAGTCGCCGCAATAAACACCAGGGCTGCGAGAACGGCGATGATATTGAAAGACGGTCTCTCTCGGGGCATCCTTCACCTCCAGAAGCGAGTGATCGAAGCACTCAACATTGTATCGACAGTAAAGGGAGCCAGGCGTGGACTTGGAGCGAGGCTCTCTCGTAGATCCCTAGGCCCTGCCTGCCAAGCGATACTCGAGAACCATCTCTTCGCTCAGCGACGTTCCGAACCCCGGCGCTGTCGGGGCGAGGTAGTCACCGCGATCCACCTTCGGCGTCATCGCATCGAGCACGGGTGATCCCGCGGGAAAGCTCTCCGCCATCGTGCAACTGGGCGAGGTGAGCGCGATCGGTAGCCCCCATACGCTACCCCCGCGGTGCGGCATCATCTCGAGCCCGGCGGCCTCGACCAGATCCCTGATCCTCCTCCCCGCGGTGAGACCACCACACCAGGTGATATCTGGCTGCAGGATCTCGGCCGCCCCCAGACGCACCAACACGTTGAAGCCGTGCTCGGTGTACTCGTGCTCGCCGCAGGCCACCCGAGTCCACTTCTTTCCCTTGCCGCCGATGCGCTGCACAAGCTCGGCATAGCCGAAGACGTCGTCGGGCGAGAGCAGCTCCTCCATGAAATAGAGCTTCGCCGTCCGAACCTGCTCGGCGAAGCCAACCGCCCACTCGACAGTCCCGTTGCGCGACACACAATCGGTCATCAGATTGCCGTCGGGTCCTACCGCCTCACGGGCAGTCATGACTTCCTCGACCACCTTGCTCTGCGCCTCCGCCGAGGTGTGTGGTCCGATCTGAGGGAAGAGCTTGAAGTGACGCACTCCTTGCGCGCGGGCCGCCGGGATGTCGCCGCCCGACTGGTAGAGCGCGATCCGATCCCGCGGCTGCCCGCCGATCATCTTGTAAACGGGCTGCTCAGCGTACTTTCCGGCAATGTCCCACAACGCGTTGTCGACCGAGCTCAACGCCATCGTGAACAAACCCCGCCGCCCGTAGAACATCGCAGAGCTGTACAGCTGGTCCCACAGCTGCTCGACATTGAGCGGGTTGGCACCCATAAGCAGGTGGCGGAGGTGACCGTGAATGATCTCGACCGCGGCGCTGCCACCTGCGCCCTGACCATAACCAACGACCCCCTGGTCGGTCTTGATGACAGTGATGATCGCAGACGGGAGCTGGGCGAAGGGGCCGTCATACCTCCACCGGCGGGGGTCGTCATCGGAGGCGAAGCTCGGCGGGTCGAGCAGACCGTCCGAGCGAGCACCGATATAGACCGGATAGGCCTTGACCTCGCGGATCTTGATCGGCGGCTTGCTCGAGGCACCCACTGCAGACTTCGCGCCCGCCCCCTGTGCCCCGATCCCGCTCCCCGCTCCGAGCCCCGCAGCCAGAGCCGCAAAACCGCCGATCCCCAAGAAACTGCGCCGCGTCGCCGACAGCATGATGTCGCCAGTCTCAATTGTCATGCCAGGCAGTCTACACGCCGCCGTGTCTTACCAACTCAAGCGCAGCCCCGTTGTAGCCGACCATCCGCGGTACTCACCGCCGTCACTCGCCCGATCTTCCATCTCGACGTACTGAACTCCGGTCTGCCACTTGAGCTCGTGCCCATAGAAGTAGTAGTTGACGCCCAAGTAGGCCTCGTCGTAGTGATCCCCACGCCCCTTCTCGACCACCGACTCGTAACGGGTGAACCGGACCCCGTTCACGTCGTCGCTGTCGAGCATGGTGTAGCGAAAGACCAGCTGGAGCTTGTCGCTGAGGTTGAGAAAGGGCATCAACACGACGCCGCTGATGTCGCTTTGCCCCAAGTACCCGGTCGCGGTCGAGACGTCGCCGCGAAAACCCCAGCGCTCGACTTCGTACACCCAGGTCAGCGAGGCGATGTTCTCGAGATCTCTGGTGAAGCCGTTGTCGGGATCAGGCTCGTTGTCGACAAGGCTGAATCGTAGAAGGGCTTCTTGCGCGTCCAGCGCATCCGCGAAGTCGTGACCTAGAGTGAGGAGCACGAACTGGCCGGCGTTGAAGTCGCCGAACTCCCGATTGCTGTCTCCCGAAGTGAAGAACCCGGCGTGTAGATCAGGCCCCGCGCCTCCCCCTTGACACTGATTCCGGGAATGTACTCCTGGCTGTACCAGATGTTGTTGGAGAGGTTGTTGCGGTCGATAGTGATCAACCGCTTCGACGAGGTCAGGCCATCGAGAGTGAATCCTGCCGAGTGCTTTCCCACGATGAGGCTTGTGGCAGCGTTCGCCTTCCAGGCGACGTTCGCGTCGGTCAGACGCAGGTAGAGAGGGTCCGCCTCCTGAGGGTTGAACTCGCCCTCGACGTGAAGAGTGAAGTCGTTTAGGAATGTCGTCTTGAAGCCAAGGCGCAGACGACGAACGTTGAACTCGTCGTGGCTTCTCTGGCCCTCTTCGAGAACGGCGTAATCCAACTGAAAACGGCCGCTCAGAACGAAGCCCTGGAAGAACGAATCAGAATCCCCTTCATAGAGCCGCTTGTGATTCCACACCCGGTCGTAGCCGGATTCCTCGGCAAGAGCCTGACGGGTTGAGAGGTGGAAGCAGACTCCCAAGAGCGCCAGGGCCACACCAAGATGAGATCTCATTCCTGTTTTCCCCGTTTGACCAATCAAGTGCGCTTCTCGTCGGCGGCGGGAGGTTCCCTCAACCGCCACGGGTAGCCTAGAGAGGGGGTCCTACGGCTCTGTCACATCGATGTGACAGTCATGTGATGATCGACACAGGCATAGAATGCGGGAAACCCCATCAAGGAAGACAGGACATGATGGCGAAGCTTGCTCTTGCGGCGAGGATTCTGCTCGGCCTGGCATTCACCGTTTTCGGCCTCAATGGACTCTTCGAGTTCTTTGAGGCTCCGCCGATCGAGGGTGCCGGAGGCGAGCTCATCGATGCCTTCATGGCCAGCGGCTACTTCTGGACTTTTCTCAAGCTCTGCGAATCGGCGTGCGGAATCTTCTTGCTGATTGGACGCTTCGTGCCTCTGGCTCTTCTGGTGCTGGCGCCAATTGTTCTGAACATCCTTCTCTTCCATGTCTTCATGGATCCCGCAGGACTCCCCATCGGGCTCGTCACCACTGCCCTCGGAATCTTTGTCGCCTACAGCTACCGCGGCTCTTTCGCCGGCGTGCTGAAAGGGGGTGCCCGCCCGAGCTGATTGCCCTCGGGGGGGCGAGGTGCTCGCGTCGTCGGCCCCGGTGCGAAACCGCTACGCCTTCTTCGCGCCAGGGGCTCGCTTGGAAGCTGTCGAGCCAGCGGCTTTCTTGCGGGCTCGCGGCGATGGGCTCTTCAACTCCGGCAGCGCCGCTTCGAGCTTATCAAGCCTCTCTTGAAGCCGATTGATCTCGTCTCGGGCCTCGCGAATCGGCGCCAAACGCTCGAGCGAGGCTCGCATCAGCCGATTCGCGGTGCGCTGAACCTGGTCGACACCAGAGGAGATTCGCTCTCCGCTCGATCGCACGAGGTCATGAAAGAACTCGGACGAAAGTCGCCCCCGACCGCTGCGCCCCTCATCGAGAATGATCTGCGCCAGGGTCTGGCTGGTGACGATGTCGCCGCTGACGTTGTCCACCACCTCGATCTCTTCGCCGTCGCGTATCTGATCAGCAATCTGTTCGAGAGAAACGTAGCGGCTCTCTTCCGTGTCGTAGAGCTTGCGACTTTCGTAGCGTCGGATCATTCTCGTCACGGCCTCCCTTTCGTTGCCGCGCTGCGGCGAGATTCATCTTACCGCACTGCGGCATTTTGTAAAGACTGGCCTGAAAGCTCGATAGTCTAGGAGAGATGCGAACCCTCCCCCTCCTGCTCGTAGCCACCGTTCTCCTGGCTTGTCGGGGCGAGATCTCCACTCTCGAACCGGCCCAACCCTCAGCCCCACCTTCTCGCCCCGAGCTCCTCGAGCTCTTGCGCGAGGACCTCGCAAGCCAACCTCATCCCGCCGACGGCGGCGGCCGCGCCTGGCTCGAGAGCCAAGAGCCCGAGCCGATTCGCGCCGGTGAGAGAGGGCGCTGGTCTCTGGTCTACGAGGCCGGCCCCCTGGGCATCGACGACGGAGGAATGCTTCTGCTACAAGTCTCGCCGTTCTGGGGCTGGAGCACACCGCAGGTCGTCGACCCGTCCGCCATCGGCTACACGACGGTCACCACCGAAGCCGAGGGCGTCGATCTCGTTGCCTCCGCCCTCGATCAGCAGTTGCTGGGAATCAGCATCTCCGGTCGCAGACTCGAGGCCGGTGAGACGATCCGTCTCGTCTACGGTGCCGGCGAAGCGGGAGCCTTCGCAGATCGTTTCGCCGAGCGAGAGACTCGCTTCTGGATCTCGGTGGACGGCGACGGCGACGGTCGGCGCAAACTGGTGGCAGAGTCACCAGCGATCGACGTTCTTGCCGGGCCACCGGCGCGTCTCGTCGCCCACCTTCCAAGCACAGCCGAACCCGGCACCCCGATCCTCCTGCGGCTCGCCGTGCTCGATCGCTTCGGCAACGCAGGCGTCGACTTCACCGGGCCGGTCGCACTCGCCTCTTCCCTCCCGCTCGAGGCTCTTGGTGACTCGCTGGTCTTCGAGGCTGAGGACCACGGATTGAAAAGAGTGGAGATCATCGCTCCACAAGAAGGAGTCCTACGCATCACCGCGAGCACCGCCGACGGGCTGGCGACGGAGTCGAATCCGACGGCGATCAGCGCCAACTCTCCCCGGCTGCTGTGGGCAGACCTTCACGGCCACTCTCACTTCTCCGACGGCACCGGCACCCCAGAGGACTATTTCGCCTACGCCAGGGATGTTGCAGGGCTCGATGTCGTCGCCCTCACCGATCACGATCACTGGGGCCTGGAGCCCCTCTCGCGAAGGCCGGAGATGTGGCAGGAGATCCGCCGGCAGGTCGACCTCTTTCACCGGCCCCATCAATTCGTAACCGTACTCGGTTACGAGTGGACCAGCTGGATCTGGGGCCACCGCCACGTTCTCTACTTCAGCAACGAAGGAGAGATCCTGAGCTCGGTGGACCCCGACTACGAGACTCCCCAACAGCTATGGGCGGCATTGCGTGGCACTCGAGCTCTCACTTTCGCCCACCACTCGGCAGGCGGGCCGATCGCCACAAATTGGACAGTGGCTCCCGACTCCGAGCTCGAGCCGGTTACCGAAGTGGTGTCGGTCCACGGCTCCAGCGAAGCGCCGGACTCTCCAGCAGCGATCTACTCCCCTGTCGCTTCGAACTTCGTTCGTGATGTCCTCGATCGCGGCTACCGTCTGGGCCTGATCGGCAGCGGCGACTCCCACGACGGCCACCCCGGCCTCGCCCACCTGGCGTCGCCGTCGGGTGGAATGGCTGCCATCCTGAGCTCTGAGCTCACTCGTGAGGGGGTCAGGGAAGCGCTACGCGCGAAACGCGTCTATGCCACCAACGGACCCCGAATCATTCTTCGCGTCGCTCTCGATGGCAAGCGCATGGGGTCGACGGTGCCATCCGGCGAGATCCACACCTTGCGAGGTCTGGTCGTCGGCACAGCACCCTTGGAGCGAGTCGATTTGATCCGTCGCGGCGGCCAAATCACGTCTCTTGCAGCAGACGGACGCAGCTTCTTCAGCTTCGATCAAGAAATTCGAGACACCGACGCCGGCGACTACCTCTACCTACGCGCCATCCAAGAAGACGGCGGTGCAGCGTGGTCGAGTCCCTTTTTCTTCGACGCCCGCAAGGAGCCCTGAGGATCTTATAGATGCCTACTTCCGACAGCCGCAGTCCCTGGCTGCCCACGGTCAGCTGGGACCCTGGCCAGTATCTGCGCTTTGCGGGGCCTCGTCTGCAGCCTCCCCTCGACCTTCTCGGCCGCCTCTCCGAGCTCGAGCCGCGCCGGATCTGGGACCTCGGCTGCGGGACAGGCGATATGACCCGGCTCCTCGCCCGGCGCTGGCCCCAGGCAGAAGTGGTCGGCATCGACCGATCCTCAGAGATGCTGGCCAAGGCCGCTGCCACGGCCGGGGAGGTGCGCTGGCTGGAAGCCGACATCGCGACTTGCGGCCCGCCACAGCCCGCCGACCTTCTCTTTTCCAACGCCGCTCTTCACTGGCTGCCCGACCACGGCGCCCTTCTTCCGCGCCTGCTCGGTAGCCTCGCCCCAGGCGGAGTCCTCGCTGTCCAGATGCCGCTGAGCTGGGATCAGCCCTCCCACCTGCTGATGCTGGAAGTACTTGTTGGCGAAGACGGTGGCCGGCCGCTCGGGACAGAAGCTCTCCGCCAAAGCCTGGAACAGCCGCCGGTCCTCCAGGCAGCCGAGTACTTCGAGCTGCTGAGCCCACTCGCCCGCCAAGTCGATGTCTGGGAAACCACCTACCTCCATGTTCTCGACGGGGACGATCCCGTCCTGGAGTGGGCTCGCGGGACCGGGCTGCGCCCTATCCTGGAAAGCCTGGAGGAAACCGAGCAGGGGCTCTTTCTCGAGCGCTATCGAGCGGGTCTCCACCGCCTTTACCCCGAGCGAGCCGACGGCGGCACCTTCTATCCCTTTCACCGCCTCTTTTTCTGCGCCTCGGTGTAATGTCGTCAGCCTCATGAGTCGAAGGAGGATCCCGTGAAGCCAGTTCGTATGCCCGCAGTCTCACTCGCCGCTGTGCCCGGCCGAAGACGCAAGACTCTCGATCTCGCCCGCCAAGTCGAAGAGCTCGGTTTCAGCGGTCTCTACTGCCCCAGCTTGGGGGACAGCCTGGCGCTATGCCAGGGGATTGCCATGGTCACAGAGACCATCCCCTTCGGCACCTCGATTACGCCCATCTACACTCGACACGTAGCCGACTTCGCGGCCAGCGCATCTTTCATTCACGAGATCTCGGGCGGCCGCTTCCGCTTCGGCATCGGCGTGAGCCACGGCCCGGTGCATGAGCGCCTCGGGATCAAACCGGGTCGACCTCTATCCGACATCCGGGACTTCGTAAGCGAGCTCGAGTCCACCGAGGGCGTCGGCGAGCTCCCTCCAGTCGTGCTCGCTACACTCCGCGACAAGATGACCGGCCTCGCCGGCGAGATTGGTGACGGTGCAGTATGGGCAAACGGCAGCCGCTCCCATATGAGCCACTCACTCGGGCTCATCGCTGAGGCCAAGAGAGAAGACGATGCATTCTTCATCGGCGACATGATCCCCACCTGCATCCACGACGACGTCGAGCGCGCCGCGGCGGTGAACCGACGTACCCTGAGTCGCTACGCGACTCTGCCGAACTACCGTAACTACTGGAAGGCGGCCGGCTACGTCACCGAGATGGAGGGCGTCGAGGAAGCCATGGCCAACCGAGATTTCGCCAGCATCCCGAAACATCTCTCCGACCGATGGCTCGAAGACTGCACCCTCTTCGGTCCCGCCGAGAAGGTGCTCGAGGGATTGGAGGCCTGGTTCGACAGCGGCATCAAGACTCCGATCCTGGTACCATCCTCCGCCGAAGGGGGCCAGCTCAAAGCCTTCGAAGAGCTCTTCCAGACCTTCAGCCAGTGAACGACCTACTCACCGCGATCCGGCAGGCTCGCTCGACTCTGGACCCGGTCATCGACGCGATCGAGCGGCGCAGTGGCGAAGGCCCTGCCTCCCGCGAAGTCCTCGACCGCCACCAGCAGACCTGCTTCGATCTAGCCTGGAGTGCGGCCGAGCTCGAGGCTGCGCGACAGGCACTCGACCAGGAGAGCGATGACGGCGGCATACGCGACAGGCTGACGGAGTGCTTCGCGGCACAAGCCCTGCAACGGCACCGGTACCGCATCGAGCCTCACCTAGCCGAGCTCGGCCTCGATCTCTCAATCCTCGAAGGACTCGCTCGAGCGGCGCTGCCCCACCTCGCCAGTCAGGCCAAAGCCGAGCTCGGCGGGCGCATCCTCACCGAGGGCCCCCACTTCGACGACAGCTCTCTGGGCGGACATCATCGCCTACTTCGCGACAGCTACAGGCGCTTCGGCGACGAGATCGTCAAGCCTCGCGCCGAAGAGATTCATCGTCAGGATCAGATCGTGCCGGACGAGATCATCCGGGGGCTTGGCGATCTCGGGTGTTTCGGTCTTTCGATCCCCCAACGCTACGGCGGCCTCATGGACGAGAGCCGACCCGACACCCTGAGCATGCTTTTGGCCACCGAAGAGCTCTCGCGGGCGTCGCTCGGAGCAGCCGGAAGTCTGATCACCCGGCCCGAGGTTCTCGCTCGCGCGCTCCTTGCGGGAGGCAGCGAGGAGCAGAAGGCCCATTGGCTTCCGCTCCTCGCCAGCGGCGAGAAACTGTCCGCCGTTGCCGTAACCGAGCCAGACCACGGCTCCGATGTGGCCTCGATACAACTGCGGGCCCGCCGCTACGACGGCGGATTCCGACTCAGCGGCACCAAGATGTGGACGACGATGGCGGGCCGGGCCGACGTGCTGATGGTCCTCGCTCGCACCAGTGACGATCCTGCTTCCGGTCACCGCGGTCTCTCACTCTTCCTGGTCGAGAAGCCGCCCTTCTTCGGCCACGACTTCGAGCTCACAGGCGACAACGCCGGCTCGCTACGCGGCCGAGCGATCGCAACACTCGGCTACCGCGGCATGCACTCCTACGAGTGCTTCTTCGACGACTGGGAAGTGCCGGCCGAGGCCCTTGTCGGAGGAGATGCGGGCGAAGGAAAGGGCTTTTACATGACCATGGCCGGCTTCGCCGGTGGCCGCATCCAGACCGCCGCCCGCGCGGTCGGCTTGATGCAAGCGGCCTTCGAAGAAGCGCTCGAATATTGCCGCCATCGGCAGACTTTCGGCCGCCCGATCGGAGACTATCCCCTACTTCGCTGCCGACTCGCCGAGATGGCGGCGCAGCTGCACGCCTCTCGCTGTTTCGCCTACGCGGTGGCCAAGCTCATGGACCGCGGCGCCGGTGACATGGAAGCGAGCATGGTCAAGCTCTTCGCCAGTCGCTGCGCCGAGCAGGTCACTCGCGAGGCGGTACAAGTGCACGGCGGTATCGGTTACGCCGAAGAGAGCCCGGTGAGCCGCTACTTCGTCGATGCTCGAGTGCTCTCGATCTTCGAAGGAACAGAAGAGATCCTGGCACTGAAAGTGGTCGCTCGCTCGCTCTTCGAAGGCAGCCGCTCGCACTGAGCGCGGCCTTGGCCGAAGAAGCCTCGTCCGGCGCCTTGACAACTTCCTAGGTGTAAGCTTACACTTACCGTAAGCCATGACTTACGATTTGATCTTGACCGCTCTCGGCGACCCCACTCGGCGCAAGATCTTCGAGATCCTGCGTCAGGGGCCCAAGGCGGTCGGAGAGATCGCAAGTGAGCTGCCGGTGAGCCGGCCAGCGGTATCCCAACATCTGAAGGTTCTTCGCCAGACAGGACTGGTGACGGAAAAGGTAGAGGGCACTCGCCACATCTACTACCCCGACCCGACCGGCCTCGAGCCCTTGCGTCATTATCTCGACGCTTTCTGGGGCCGGGCTCTGGACGCATTCAAGGCCTTCGCTGAGAAACACGAATAGAGGAGCTAGACCAGCGTTTCCAAAGTTCGCGCACATATCTCGGCCCCTTCTGTCCGCTGGCGGCGTTTCGCCTCCTCGACATATTGCCCAATATGCCTGCGTCGGCGCGCCTGGCCAGCGAACAGAATGACCTCGAGCTATTGCACACGAACTTTGGAAACGCTGGTCTAGTCATGAATCAACAGACCACAATCGACCCCATCTCAAAAGAGCTCGAGCTCCCCTGCGATCCGACGCGCGCGTTCGACATGTTCACCAAGGAGCTGTCCAGCTGGTGGCCATTGGCTACGCATTCGCTGGGTGGAGAAGGCACCAGGGAGTGCCACATGGACGACCACGTCGGCGGCCAGATCTACGAAATGGGCGGTGACCAAGTGCGTCAGGCCTGGGGCACCATAAAGGCGTGGCAACCGCCACATCGCCTCGTCTTCACCTTTCACCCCGGCCGCGAAGAGGCAACTGCCGGCACTGTCGAGGTCAGCTTCACGGCAGCAGGAGGTGGCTGCCGCGTCGAGCTCGAGCACCGCGGCTGGGAGCTGCTCGGAGAGAGCGGAGCTACGATGAGAGACAACTACGACAGCGGTTGGGGCGAGGTATTCGGTCGCAGCTTCTTCGAGTACGCCGTCGAAGCCTCCTAGCCCTGTCGCCCCAGCGCTGGATCGACATCTGTCGACCGATCCAGGGCGGCTCGAGACTCCCCTGCTAGACTACCGCTTCGCTGCGGAAGACCTCAATGGAGGCGATACAAAGATGTCTCGAGCTACGTCCCTTCTTAGTCTCGTTCTTCTCGTGAGCGCGGCTCCTCTCGCTGCCGAATCGGCTACCGTCCTCCACTTGGATCGCAGTGTCGAGATCGAGCGAACCCTCCCCGACCCAACCGATCTGTGGGTTCCACCCTCGGACCTCGAACGAGTCAGCGGCTTCGTCTTGAAGCCAGAGGGGGCCTGCCTGGACGATCTATGCGTGCCGGTGCGTCAGGACGGTGACAGCGACATCTTCGTTCGGCGTAGCGGCGAAGCCTGGCTCAACGTCACCGAGCTCGCGGATCGGCTGGAGCAGAAATACGCCTTCGACTCCGAGCACCGAGTGTGGAACTTTGGCGAAGTCCCCGCCACGCGTGCTGCCTTTCACGACCAAGCCATCGCACCCGACTTCTCACTCCCCGATCGCGAAGGCAACCTGGTTCGGCTCTCCGATTTTCGCGGTAAGAAAGTGATGATCCTCTCGTGGGCATCGTGGTGAGGATGCAGTCGTGACCTGCCAGGCTGGCAGGAAGTCTACGAAGATCTCGCAGATGAGGGGTTCGAGATCGTTGCCGTAGCTGAGGACACGGCCGGCGAGAGCGCGGCAGGGCCGTTTTACGACGCCGCTCGAGCCACTTTCACCACCCTCATCGACACTCATCACGCACTGAGCTCGCTCTACAACATGGTCAACGTGCCCACCGCCGTCTGGGTCGACGAAGAGGGCCGTATCCTCCGCCATGACGAAGACGCCTACTCGAAGTCCTACAAGGCCGGCCAGCTGACCTTCGGCAACGACATCTACCGTCCCGCTGTCTACGACTGGGTTCGCAAGGGCGCCGCCAGCCGCTACCTGCAGAGCCCGGAGGAGCTCCTTCGACAGATCCCGCGGCGCAGCGACGCCGAAGCTCTCGCCGAGCCCCTCTTTCGGCTCGGTGTCTACTTCTACCTCGAGGGAGAAAGCGAGCGGGCAAACAAATACTGGGATGAGGCTCAGGCTCTCAATCCAGCAAGCTGGAACTACCACCGCCAGGATTGGTCCTTTCTCGCCCCGGCAGAGACCGGCAAGAACTGGATGAGCAAATTCCAGTCACTCGGCGACAAGCCCTACTACAGACCTCTCGAACTGCCGGCGGGTGAAGAATAGGTCGAACCGTCCCCAAGGAGACAACAGAAAATATGGCCAACGACAACGAACGCACCCTCGAGACTAAAGGCGGCGAAGAAGCGTCGGTAACGACCAGCTCCGCCAAGACCACCACCAAGTCCACATCTGAGAGCACCACCCTTCGAGGCGGCACAGTCATCGCCAGAGCGCTCAAGGCCCAAGGCGTCGAGCACATGTTCGGGATCGTCGGCTACCCTGTATACGGTATCGCCTCTGCCGCACAGAAAGAGGGGATCCAGTATCTGGGCTTCCGGAACGAACAGGCGGCAAGCTACGCAGCCGGAGCGGTCGGCTATCTCACCGGGAGACCCGGCGCCTGTCTCACCGTCTCCGGACCCGGCATGATCCACGGTCTCGCCGGCCTCGCCAATGCCCAGGTCAACTGCTGGCCGATGGTGCTACTCGGTGGTGCGAACGAAACCTTCCTCGACGGCCGCGGCGCGTTCCAGGACGCTCCCCAGGTCGAAGCTGCCAGGCCTTTCACCAAATACGCCGCTCGGCCGGACCGCCTCGAGCGGGTACCGTACTTCGTCGAGCAGGCCGTGCGCACCAGCATCTACGGGCGCCCAGGGTCGGCCTATCTCGACTTCCCCAGCGACATGATCGCCGGCAACGCCGAAGAAGCGGATCTGAGCTTCCTGCCGCGCTGCCCAGAGCCCCCACGTAGCTGCGCCGACCCTGCCGATGTCTCTCGCGCTCTCGACAGTCTGAGAAGCGCGAAGCGGCCCCTGGTGATCGTCGGCAAGGGTGCCGCCTACGCGCACGCCGAGGCTCAGGTGCGAGCCTTCATCGACGCAACAGGGCTCCCCTTCCTAGCGACTCCCATGGGCAAAGGAGTTGTCCCCGACGAGAGCCCCCTGTCGGTCGCGGCAGCCCGCTCGTTCGCCTTAGAGAACGCCGACGTCATCCTGCTGATCGGTGCACGCCTCAACTGGATTCTCCACTTCGGCACACCGCCGCGCTTCGCTGACGATCTACGAGTCATCCAGATCGACATTGCCGCCGAGGAGATCGGCACCAATGTCGCGTCCGAAGTGGCGCTGGTCGGAGATGCCGAGCGGGTCACGGGGCAGCTCAACGCGGCTCTCGAAGCTGAGCCCTTCCGCTTCAATGACCAGGATGGCTGGCAGAGTGCTCTCGATGAGGCGGGAGCCCAGAACACGGCCGCCGTCGAGGCGATGATGGCGGACGCGACCGAGCCCATGGGCTACTACCGTGCACTGCGGGAGATTCGCGACCGCATGCCCGAGGGCACGGTCATGGTGTGCGAAGGCGCAAACACCATGGACATCTCTCGCACCGTGCTCACTAACAGCGAGCCCCGCACCCGCCTCGATGCCGGTACCTTCGGCACCATGGGAGTCGGCTGCGGCTTCGCCATCGCCGCTTCAGTCGTTCACCCACAGCAGCGCACGGTCTGCATTCAAGGTGACTCCGCCTTCGGCTTCAGTGGCATGGAGGTCGAGGTAGCCTGCCGCTACGGCCTACCGATCACGTTCATCGTGATCAACAACAACGGCATTGGCGGCGGCTTGAGCGAGCTCCCTCAGGGGCGTATCCCGGCCACGGTATTCACTCCCAACGCCCGCTACGAGCGCATCATCGAAGCCTTCGGCGGCGAGGGCTTCTATGTGGATTCGATCGCCGATCTGGGTCCGGCTCTAGACCGCGGCCTGGCCGCGGAAGGACCGAGCTTGGTCAACATCATGATCGACCCCAAGGCCGCACGTAAGCCCCAGAAGTTCGCGTGGCTTACGCGCTGAGGTGCGTGCTGGTACCGGCCTCGATCGCTGCGTTGGCAGTCTGCGGCGTGGCTCGCGGCCAAGAGTGGCAAAGAGGGGTAACGGTCGACCCGGACAGCGTCGAGGAGCTGACGGCGGCGGTGGTAGAGAACGCTGCAGGCTTTCACTTCGCCGTGGCGCGAGCGACGGCGAGTGAAAGAACCCTCGGGTTCTTCCGGCTGCCGGCGAGCGATCGCGACTTCCTCGACCCGCGCCGCCCGCTCACCGCACGCATCGACGAAGAGCCGGCCCGCCAGCTGGTGCGAGTGGCAGGAGGCCTCAAGTCGCTCAGCTTCCGTCTCTGGGACGGCCAGGGAGAGCCGGTGATCGGTCCGCTGCGAGAGCTCATGGAGGGGCGCGAGATCACCTTCGAATACCCTCTTCACGGTGGCGGTCACAAGAACGTCACCCTCCCCCTCCTCGGCGCGAAGGCCGTGATCGCCGACGTTCTCGGGGTGCAAGAGGAGATCGACACCATCGCCCGCGATCTCGCTATGGCAAGAACCGAAGCAGTAGAAGGCTGCCTCGCTATCGCCAAGAAGAAAGCGCGAGAGAAATGTATGACCAGCCTCGTCGAGTGCAAAGACGCGGCGAGCGCTGACGAGCTTCAATCCTGTCTGGAGTAGTCATCTCCGAGGCACCCTCCAGCCCCTACCTCGTCGCACCGGGAGGTGAATTCCGGGTCGCCTCGGCTGCTACTGCGCCGCCCCCCGAAGTCGCGGAGAAAAAGCAGCTGCGCAAAGCCCTGCGCAAGAGCATCGAAGAGCTCGACGAGCTGCAACAGGTTCTCTACGCCGACGACCGCCACGCGGTCTTGGTGATCTTCCAAGCGATGGACGCGGCAGGCAAGGACGGAACCATCCGTGCCGTCATGAGCGGGGTCAATCCGGCGGGTTGTCAGGTCTCCTCCTTCAAGGCTCCGTCGTCTTCAGAGCTCGACCATGATTTCTTGTGGCGCAGCAGCCAGCGGCTCAGCGAGCGCGGACGCATCGGCATCTTCAACCGCAGCTATTACGAGGAGGTATTGGTGGTGCGGGTGCACCCTGGAATCCTCTCTTCTCAACGCCTTCCTTACCCAGTCGACGAAGCCAGCATCTGGGAAGACAGGCTCGCATCGATCCGCGACCACGAGCTCCACCTGGCCAGAAACGGCACTGTGATCCTGAAATTCTGGCTCAATGTCTCGAAGGACGAGCAGCGTCAACGCTTTCTCGCCCGCCTCGACGAGCCCGACAAGAATTGGAAGTTCTCCGAAGGGGATATCAAGGAGCGAGGTTTCTGGGATCAATATATGGGAGCCTACGAGCACGCTCTCAACGCCACCTCGACGAGTTGGGCCCCCTGGTACGCGATCCCCGCCGACAACAAGGACTTCATGAGGTGCCAAGTGGCCGACATCTTGGTGCATACTCTGAGCAGCCTGGACCTACGCTACCCGCAGGTGTCTGAAGAGAGCCGCCTCAGGTTTGACGAAATGCGAGCGTTGCTCGAAAACGAATGAAGGAGTGGTAATGCCGAAGCTCGATGGAAGAGTAGCGCTGGTGACCGGAGCCAGCCGTGGCATCGGTCGAAAGATAGCGAGGCTGTTCGCTGCCGAAGGCGCAAAGGTCGTGTGCACGGCTCGCACCGTGAGCGAAGGAACCCATCCGCTGGAAGGATCTCTAGAGACCACTGTAGGAGAGATCGAGGCGGCAGGCGGAGAGGCGGTCGCTGTCGCCTGCGACGTATCCGAGTACGGCAACTGCCAAAAGGCGGTCAGCGAGGCTCGGTCGAGCTACGGCCCGATCGACGTGCTGGTCAACAATGCCGCCCTTACCTACTTCATCCCGATCCAGGACTTCCCGGTCAATAAGTGGCTGCGCTCGACAGCGGTCAACTTTCATGCCCCGTTCTATCTATCGCAACTGGTGCTGGAGGACATGCTGCCCCGCGGTAGCGGCGCAATCGTCAACATCTCGAGCGGCGCCGCCATCGGTCCTGGAAGAGGGCCTTACTCCGAGCCTCCGCCCCGCGGCGGCACCCTCTACGGTGCGGAGAAAGCTGCACTGGAGCGTTTCACCCAGGGCCTGGCCTCCGAGGTATTCGAGCATGGCATTTCGGTCACCTGCGTCAGTCCCTCCCAGGTTGTAGCGACACCGGGTGTCTTGCACCACAAGCTGGTCAAGAGCGTTGACGACCCCCGCGCGGAGCCCGAGGAGCTGATGGCAAAGGCTGCGCTACTGCTCGCGACCGAGCCGGTGGAGAGGGTTTCCGGCCGAGTCACCTACAGCCAGGAGATCCTGGTAGAGATGGGCTGGATCGACGAGGGGCACGGCATCGGCTTCGACAGAGAAGGCTCCGGTTACTCCAAGAGCTGAGATTAGCGGAGCTCTTTGCGATCGCGGAACTCCTCCAGCGCCTCCGGATTGGCCAGGGCACCCAGATTCTTTACCGGGCTGCCGTTGACGACATCACGCACGGCGATCTCTGAGATCTTGCCGCTGCGGGTGCGGGGGATGTCGCTGACCGCGAGTATTCTCGCCGGAACATGCCGAGGAGAGGTACGCTCGCGGATCCTTTTCGCGATGTGCCCTGCCAGCTCTTCGTCCAGATCGAGACCCTCTCTGAGTTTGACGAAGAGAACCACTCTCACATCGCTCTCCCAAGACTGGCCCACCGCGATCGACTCGACGACCTCATCGAGCGCCTCCACCTGACGATAGATCTCGGCAGTCCCGATCCGGACCCCGCCAGGGTTCAGCACCGCGTCGGAGCGTCCATAGATGACGAAGCTCCCTCGCTCGGTCTGGATGGTCCAGTCGCCATGGCACCACACTCCGGGGAAGCGCTCGAAGTAGGCGGCGGAGTATCGGGCGCCGTCGGCATCGTCCCAGAAACCGAGGGGCATCGACGGGAACGAGCGCGTGCACACCAGCTCCCCGGTCTCCCCTTCTACCGCCCTACCCTCATCGTCGAAGACCGCAACCGCCATTCCCAGACCCGGGCTCTGAATCTCACCGCGGTAGACCGGGGCGGTCGGGTCGCCTAGCACGAAGCAAGAGATGATGTCGGTGCCGCCGGAGATCGAAGCGAGGTGAAGATCCGTCTTGATGTTGGAGTAGACATAGTCGTAGGCCTCGGGTGCCAGGGGTGAGCCGGTCGAGAGCATCGTCCGCAAAGGACCGAGATCGTGACTGGTGATGGGGGCGACTCCGGCTTTGGCACAAGCGTCGAGAAACTTCGCGGAGATGCCGAAAACCGAGACCTCCTCGCTCTCTGCCACGTCGAAGAGAGAGGTCGGCCCTGGATGGAAGGGTGAGCCGTCGTAGAGCACCAGAGTCGCACCAGAAGCAAGACCCGAGACCAGCCAGTTCCACATCATCCAACCGCAGGTGGTGAAATAGAAGAACCGGTCCCCTTGACGAAGATCGACATGGAGTCGATGCTCCTTCAGATGCTGGAGCAGTGTTCCTCCGGCGGAATGCACGATGCATTTGGGCTTACCGGTCGTTCCCGACGAAAAGAGGATGTACAGAGGGGCGTCGAAGGGAAGCTGAAGGAAGGAGGGCTCAGACTCGCGCCCTTCGAGCTCGTCCCCGAGGAGGGTCACCCGCGGATCGTCCTGAAGCTCAGGGACCCCGGCGCCGTAGGGGGCGACCAGGGCCTTCTCGACCGAAGGCAGCCCATCGAGCAGATCCGGGAGTTTGTCGAGGGTGGCGTGCCATCGGCCGTTGTAAAAGTAGCCGTCGGTACAGAAGAGAACCTTGGGCTCGATCTGCGGGAAGCGATCGAGAACCGCGGCGACGCCGAAATCAGGAGAGGTCGTCGAGTACACGGCGCCTATCGAAGCCGTCGCCAACATCGCGACCACCGCCTCCGGAACGTTGGGCAAGAGCGCGGCGACCCGATCGCCCTGTCGGACCCCCAACTCCGCCAATAGCGAGCTGAGAGCCGCCACCTCGCCACGAAGCTCGGCCCAAGACATCTCTCGTCGTGCGCCGCTCTCACTACGAAAGATCAAGGCCGGACCAGCGAGATCCGGAGCCAGCAGATTCTCGGCAAAATTCAGCCGTGCCTCGGGGAACCAACGGGACCCGGGCATCCGGTCGCCATCGACCAGAACGCTACTACCCCTCCCCGCCGCCCTGACTCCGCAGAAACGCCAGACTTGAAGCCAGAACTGTTCTCGGTTTTCGATCGACCAACGGTGAAGATCGCCGTACCCGTCGAACGAACGACCAAGATTGGCCTCGGCTTTGGCGGTGAAGGCCGTCAACTGGGCCGCTGCAACGCGCTCCGGCTGAGGGCGCCAAACCGGGGAGTGACTAGACCAGCGTTTCCAAAGTTCGTGCTGCATAGCTCGAGGTCATTCTGTTCGCTGGCTAGGCGCGCTGACGCAGGCATATTGGGCAATATGTCGAGGAGGCGAAACGACGCCAGCGGGCAGAAGGGCCCGAGATATGTGTGCGAACTTTGGAAACGCTGGTCTAGTGCTAGGCAAACGAGACGCGTCCGGTTCAGCCGCCGGAAGCGAAGCCTGGCAGCAGAAACTTGACCCGCACCTGCGCCATCGCCTCGCTCGCATGGACTTGGGTCACGGCGTCGTTGAGCTCCTGCCAGGATAGGTCGACAGCGATAGAGGTGCCGCAGCGATCCCGGCAAGCCTTCCAGCGCAACGTGCTCTTGCCATGGAAGCCCTCTCCTCGCAGCTTCCCGAGGCGCTCGTTGGTGCCGTAGTCGAGCCTCATGGTCAAACGCAGGTCATCGCCCGCCGGCTGCCAGCTGGGCTGGACAAAGATCTTCCGGGCCTCCTCGACCCGCGCAAGATCGTCGCGGCTTTCGATCGCGGATCCGCCAATGATCCTGAAGCTCGCGATCGGTCGGAAACTGAGCTTCGCCGCAAGCGAAGTGGCCAGGAGCCTGCCCTCTGTCGGCTCCTGCCGCTTTTCCAAGCGCCGGTCCTCGAGAGAGTCCCAGGCGAGTGCGTGTTCTTGCGTATTGCTCCCCTCCCGTTCCGAGTCGAGACGGAGAAACAGATCCCCGGTGAGCCCGCCCAACCAACCATCACCACCCAGGATGCACAAACCCTCGAACGCGCTCGACTCTCCCTCTTCGGTGAACAGAGCTCCAAACTCTCGAGCCTCTTGCGCCGTGGGATCGCCGAATGGATCGGCCGCGGCCGAGGTGCCGACCGACGTCAGCGCCAGGATGAGGAGAGCACTGTTCCTAAGGCGCGAGAAAGTCATATCGCGATGGTAGTTTACACCCTGGTCCAAGCTCCGGTCAGAGTCAGAGGGGTAGCGGGTCAAGGTGCGTGAAGCTTCTTGGAGCGCCGCGGCGCAGAAGCTACTGTTGGGTCATCTCTCGACGCACGCGGGCGCGGTCGAGCTCGTAGATCTCAAGCCCATCCAACTCCTCGGTAACCTCGAAGTGGAGCTTCGTGAAGCCGCCCTGAAATGGGAACGGGCCGACATAGTCGTCGGTGACGGCAGAGCCTGCGTCCTTGCCGACATCCATACCGGACATTCCGATAAACCGCAGGACCCACGGCACTCGACCCTCAATGTGGTCACCGCCGCGAGATCCAACGGTGACGGCTGCGCCCTCGTCGTCGCGCACGAAGTCCACTTCGACCACGCACTCGCCGGCGGGCAGAGCGGCTCGAAGAACATGGTGGTCACCGAAGAGGTTGTAGTCGAACACGATCTCCGCGTCCTTCACATACCAGCTCAGACCCGTGTTGGCGGTACCCCAAGCGACCAACACTCCCTCTTCGTCACCTGTCGAACGATCGATCTGAGCCTCCATCCGCCAGCTCCGACCCGCAATCGCAGGCGCGGCCTCGTTGGGTAGCCGAGACATCGGAGGCAGGTAGCGATAGAGCTTTTCCGCGTGGGGAGTACCAGCCCTGCGCTCGCGGAAGGCCATGCCACTGAAGTCGTCATCCAGGGGCAGGACTCCGTGCTTCTCAGCCTCTGACCACCACAGCTGAACGAGCTCTTCTAGCTTCTCCGGATGTTCCCCGCCGAGGTTGCGCGCCTCGGAAAAGTCCTCGTCGACGTGATAAAGCTCCCACACGTCGTTCTCGAAGGGCTTATAAGCGCGGTGGTAGGTCACGGCCTTCCAGCCATCCGACCAGATCCCGCGATGGCCGAACATCTCGAAATACTGGACCTCCTTACGACTTCGCACCTGCGCGTCGCCGAAGGTATAGCCAAGTGAGATCCCGGCTATCGGCAGTTGGTCGCGCCCCTTGAAAACCGATGGCTGCTCGACGCCGGCCTGCTCGAGGATCGTCGGTGTCAAATCGGTGACATGGTGAAACTGATTCCTGATCGTCCCCCTGTCGCTGATGCGATCCGGCCAGTGAATGATAAGTGGGTCCCTGACGCCGCCACCGAAGGTGTTCTGTTTGTACCACTTGAGCGGTGTGTTGCCGACCTGGGCCCAGCCCCAGGGATAGTTCGAATGGGAGCTCCGCGTGCCGATCTCGTCAAGCCTGTCCTGAGCGGCATCGACATCTTCGCGTACCCCGTTGAAGAAGCGCATCTCGTCTACGACACCCGTCGCGAATCCTTCCTGGCTCGCCCCGTTGTCCGAGGTGACGATGAAGATCGTGTTGTCAAGCTCGCCAATCGACTCGAGAAAGTCAATAAGGCGCCCGATCTGAGCGTCGGTGTGGTCGAGAAACGCAGCGAAGGCCTCATTGAGTCGCGCCGCGAGCTTCTGCTCACCCTCGCTCAGCTCGTCCCAGGGCTTGACCCCACGGTTCCTCGGCGCCAGCTCGGTTCCTTCCGGAATGATCCCGAGCTCGAGCTGCCGCTCAAAGTAGCGCTGGCGAATGACGTCCCAACCCTCGTCGTAACGGCCCCTGTACTTGTCTAGGTACTCCTGAGGCGCCTGATGGGGAGAGTGGGTGGCGCCCCAGGCGATATAGGAGAAGAAGGGGACATCGGGTCGGACCGACTTCGACTCGCGAATGAAGTCGATGGCTCGATCGGTCAGATCTTCCGACAGATGGTAGCCATCGTCAGTCTCTGAGCGGGGCTGGAGATGGTGGTTGTCGAAGGTGAGCTCGGGGTGGAACTGGTCGGTCTCACCTTGGAGAAAGCCGTAGTAGCGATCGAAGCCTCGCTGGAGTGGCCAGTCGTCGAAGGGGCCGGCCACCGAAGTGTCGGCCATCGGGCACAGATGCCACTTTCCGATGCAATGGGTTGCGTAGCCGGCATCGTTCAGAAGCTCTGCGACAGTCGCGGCGTCATGACTGATGCGCCCGCGCATATTGGGATAACCGGTATCGAAGTTGGAGATACACCTCATCCCCACGGTGTGGTGATTGCGGCCGCTCAGCAACGAGGCTCTCGTCGGCGAGCACAGGGCCGTGGTGTGGAAGTTGTTGTAGCGAAGGCCGTTGCGAGCCAGTCTGTCGATATTCGGTGTTTCGATGTCGGAGCCATAGCAGCCGAAGTGGGCAAAACCGGTGTCGTCGAAGAGCATCAAAACGACGTTCGGTTTGCCCTCCAACTCAGGTGGCTCAGGCCACCAAGGTGTCGATTCATCCGCCGTGCTGGCAATAACGCCACCGAAATCTTCACGTTCTCCCATATGCCTGACGTTAGCCCCCATAGATCTCTCGAGCAAGGCCGCGCCCTGCCGGGCCGAATGTCAATCGATGGGGACCAGCTGCGCCAGGCGGTCGAACCAGTTCAGATACACCTGAAACCAGGTGGTTTCGGCCCCTGCCTCGGCGCGCACCATGAGGAAGCGATCGTCGGCCGATATGTCGTAGTTCGGGTTTCCCCAGGGGTCGCTGGCATAAGCCGCCTCGAACAGGACCCGCGCGGGCTCCGCCCGGAAGCGGCCATCCTCGGACGACACGCCCACCGCCATCATCTGGTCGCCGTTTCGAAAGAAGAGCTCGCCTCCGTCGCGACGCCATGACGGCTCGCGGCCGCCCTCGGTCGAGATCAGGAGCTTGCCTCCGGGGCCGGGATAGGCCTGCACATAGACCTCGTCACGGCCCGACTCGTCAGAGACGTAGGCGAGCCAGTTGCCGTCGGGAGAGAACATGGGCGACCGCGCTGAAACGCGTAGTCAAGAAGGGAGAAGCTTCGCCGTCGATGCTACCGACCCAGATATCGCGCCCGGTCTCGCTGCTGATGGCGTAGTAGGCAATTCGCTCCCCGTCCGGCGACCACGAAAAAGGGTGATTCTCGATCAAGCTCTCGAGGAGTTGTTCGGTTGCACCGCTGCCGTCGCTACTCTTCCAGTGAATATTCACAGTCGGGCTGAGGTTCGAAGAGAACGCGAGTCGCTCCCCATCCGGAGTCCAGATTGCGCGGCGGTTCGATGTACCTTGGGTAGTGACTCGGGTGTTCGCGCCACGCTCGAGGTCGATCACCCAGATGTCGTCGCCCGCCTCCGAGGCGAGCGTCACAGCAACGCCGCTGCCGTCGGGAGCGATTCGAGGGAACGCGCCTCGGCTCTGCCCCATGTCCGGGCCGAGTGAGGATTCCACGCCGTCGGGGCTCACCCAGACCAGCGTGCCTTCCGGCGTCGCATCCATGGCACTGTGGGGAACGTAGACCAGAGTACCGTTGTCTGCGACTGCAATCTGAGCCGGCCCGCCTGTCGTCACGCGCTCGTCGGTGAGCACTGGGACCGGCGGCACCGTGATCTCGGCGAGCGCGGTGTCGAAGGGGGTCGCCCAGAGCGAATCCTCGCGCGCAAAGATGAGATGGCCGGTGGCAAGATAGTTCGGCGCGGCGCCGTCACCGAGGATGCGAACCTCGCCACCGGCGAGAGGAACGAGGGCTATGCGACTCGTTCGCGAGCCCTCCCAGATGCTGAAGAGTACGGTGGTGCCATCGGGAAGGATCTGAGGCGAGTTGTGGGCCACCTGGCCCGCCGCCTCGTCGAGAGCGGTGACCGCAAGGAGCTCGCCGCCGGCGTCGGGAACTCGAAGCAGTCCCCTGCTACCGCCAATAACGATCGTTCCGTCCTGGCCCCAGGCTCCGGTACTGCCGGTACCCTGCACACTCGCGAGAGTGACGGGCTGCCCTCCCGCGAGCTCCACTTTCTTTAGCAATCCGTCGGCGAAGAAAGCCACCCAGGCCCCGTCCGGCGAAAAGAAGGGGCTCATTGCACCCTCGGTGCCGCGCAGAGCCACCGCCTCCAGTTGATCGATCGGTCGCCGGGCAAGCTCGGTGACCTCACCCGCGAAGCGTACATACACGAGATCGCTACCGTCCGGCGAAAGCGCGAACACCCGGCTACCGTCGAGAACGGAACGGGCCGTAAGCACTTGGCGGCCCTGCGGATAAGGGATCGCCAGTCTCGCTGGGCGCGCAGCCTCTCCACCTCGCGGTTGCTGCGTAAAGCTCCACACCGCCAAGCCGGCGAGTACGGCGCCAACGATCGCCGCGGCGGCGGCTGGTTTCCAGGCCTTCCGTCCTCCGCCCTCGCGCTGGCGAGCCGCCGCCACGACTTCGGTGGCTCTGGTCCACTCGAGCTCCATCCTCAAATCTGCAGCGCTCTGCCAGCGTTCCCTGGGATCTTTCGCCAGGCAGGCACTGACCAGATGAGAGAGCGCCGGATCCAGACCGGGTTCGAGATCGGAAAGGAGCGGGGGGTGGCGCTCGAGGATGGCGGCGATCGCGCTGGCCTGGTTCTCCGCCGAGAACGCCTTCTGCCCGGAGATCATCTCGTGAAGCATGGCGCCGAAAGAGAAAATGTCGCTGACCGCCTCGGCGTCGCCACTCTGGAGCTGCTCCGGCGCCATGTACTGCAGAGTGCCAAGGATCAATCCCTGGCTGGTGAGAGGCTGGACAACGGTCGGAGCCGAGGAGTCCGTCGAGGGCGCCACGTCGAGACCGGTGCTCTTTGCCAGCCCGAAGTCGAGGAGCTTGGCGCCCTTCCGCGTGAGCATGATGTTGCCAGGCTTCAAATCACGATGCACGACCCCACGGCCATGCGCCTGGTCGAGCGCATCGGCCACCTCGATGGCGATCCGCAGTGCCTCGGCGCGCGGGAGCCGTCCGCGCTCGAGCCGCTCGGCCAGGGATTCGCCTTCGAGCAACTCCATGACCAGAAAGAGGACACCCCCCTCGTGGCCGATGTCGTAGAGCGTGCAGATGTGTGGATGGGAAAGACTCGAGATCGCCTTCGCCTCGCGCTCGAGGCGCTGGCGCATCTCGTCGTCCTGGGAAAGCTCGCGCGGCAGCACCTTCACTGCGACGTCGCGGTCGAGACGAGTGTCGCGAGCACGATAGACCTCTCCCATTCCGCCAGCTCCCAGGGCGGAGAGAATCTGGTAAGGCCCGAGTCGAGTACCGCTTTCCATTGAGTCGCGGGCTCCTAAGAAGTCTCGAGAGCGGTGTGGGCTGGCGATGGCGACGGCTCTGCCATCGCTTCGAGGAGCGAGTCGAGGTCCTGTTGAGAGGGCAAGGACCACCTCTCTTCGTAGTTGAAGACGTCTGCGAGAGTCCTGGCCGTGAAGCCGTCGTCGAGGATCTCGAAATGCTCGTTCGAGATGAACGCAGGATGAGCAACACCGCAGGCGTGACACAGCTGCAGCAGATTCTTGCGCATCGTGACTAGGTAGTTGGCGAGCCGAGCCGCCTTCAGCTCAGGATCGAGCCCCCGCATCAGCCAGCGATTCTGGGTCGCGACTCCGGTAGGGCATCGGCCTGTGTGGCATCGCTGAGCCTGAATGCAGCCGAGGGAGATCATCGCCTCTCGGCCGACATTGACCATGTCGCAGCCGAGTCCGAAGGCGAACAGAGCCTTCTCCGGAAAACCGAGCTTGCCGGATCCTATAAAGACCACGCGCTCGGCGAGATCGCGCTCGGAGAAGACTCGGAAAACTCTCGAGAACGCTAGCTTGAAAGGAAGGGCGACATGGTCGGTGAAGGCGAGCGGCCCAGCCCCGGTGCCCCCTTCTCCCCCGTCGATGGCGATGAAGTCGACGCCTCGATCACCTTCACTCATCAGCTGCGCCAGCTCGGTCCAGAACGCCAACTGCCCTACGGCCGACTTGATCCCGACCGGCAATCCGGTCTCTTCTGCGAGCATCTCGACAAAGTCGAGCAGCCCATCGGGCCCCGTGAACGCCTGGTGGAAGGGTGGGCTCACGCAGTCACAGTCCCGAGAGATCTTCCGGATCGAGGCGATCTCGGCAGTGATCTTTTCTTTGGGCAGCAGCCCACCCAGCCCCGGCTTGGCCCCCTGGCTGAGCTTGACCTCGAGAGCGCGGACCGGCCCTGAAGCCACCATTTCTTTGAGCAGACCGAGATCGAAAGAACCGCTGTCATCACGGCATCCGAAGTAGCCAGTGCCGATCTGGCAAATCAGGTCGCCACCGTGAAGATGATGGCTGCTGACCCCGCCCTCGCCGGTGTTCTGGAGACAGCCGGCGAGTTTGCTGCCGCCATTCAGGGCTTCGACCGCGCGGCCGCTGAGCGAGCCGAAGCTCATTCCCGAGACGTTGACCACCGAGGCGGGCCGGAAGGCGAAGCGTCGACCGCGCGCGCCTCCCAATACCTTCGCCGCGGGTAGCGGGTATCCGAGGCTCTCTTCCCCCCCCGGGTGCTCCGCGCCCACTTGGGAACCGAGAGAGCAATGTTTGATGATCAGATAGTTGGGACTCTGCTCCAGGTCGTTGTCGGTGCCGAAGCCGAAATAGTTGTTTTCCTTCTTCGACGACGCGTAGATCCAGCGCCGCTGGTCCCGACTGAAGGGCCTTTCTTCGTCGTTGTCGGTGACGATGTACTGGCGCAGCTCCGGCCCTACGGCCTCGAGTAAATAGCGAAAGTGGCCAACGACAGGAAAGTTACGCAGGACCGCGTGGCGCCGCTGCACCAGGTCGTAGACGACTACGGCGCCAAGGATTGCTAGGAGTGCTGCAGCCAACAACATTTCGATGCCTTTCGTCCTCTTCCAACCCGCAAAGTGGTAACCATCATTTCCCTTCGTTCGCTCGAACCACCAGCAACGAGCAGGCAGACTCGAGCACGGCGTCGCCGGATCCGCCAAGAAGAACAGGCGTGTCGGCCGGCAATACTAGAAGATGGTGCCGGAACAGGCCTAGGGTCGGGGCGACATCGGCACCTCCCGGACTCGCGATCGGGCGAAGCCTGACGCGCAGCCCGCTCGCCCGAGCCCACTCTTCGACCTCTTGACGAAGGTCCCGAGACGACGCCTCTTCAGCGTGGGGCACGAGGACGCAGATCTCGACTTTGCTACCACGTCCGAGCTGGTCAACCAGCGCCAGCGCGCGGCGCGAGGCAGAGCCGCCGTCATAGAGAACGGCGATCGGCAAATCTCGAAGGCGGCCGCTTCGGTGAATCAGCGTCAAGCCCCTATCGCGACGCAGCACCTCCGCTGTGGTCGCAATTCGGCGGCGATCGATGCCCGAGCTCCAGCGCTCACGGCCAATGGCGATCGCATCCCCATCACTCGAGGCGGCTAGCACCTCGGCCGCGACATCTCCCTCGGCGACGCTCCACGACCACTTCACCCGGCGCCCCTCGGCGACCCGCTGAAGCGTAAGCCGAGCCTGCTCCGCCCGCGCGCGCAGCTCGAGCTTCAGCCGGTCAGTATCCCAGGGCTGAACCTGCCCGCTCTCCATCAAGAGCTCCGTAGTCAGGGGGTGCTCGGCCAAGCTTCGCAAACCAGCTCCCACGACGAAAAGGCCGCGAAGCTCGGCGTGAAACGCCACCGCCAGCTCGACCGCCGCCGCTACAGCCTCCTGATTGCCCGAGCCATGATCGACGGCAACCACGACATGCCGGATTCGGCCTTGCTCCTGAGCCTCGCTCATGGAGTTTCGTTCCCAGATCGCGAAGCGACACGACTCTTCTCAGCCAATTCCTCCATCCGACGCTTCACCAGACCGTTGATCGATTCTGCCGGATACTCGCCGCTCTCGTCCAACTCTCCGGCAGGCACACCCGTAAGCAGCTCGATCCCCTGGTCGATGGTCTCAACCGGATAAACGCAGAAAGTACCGGCCTCGATGGCTTCCACCACATCCGGACGCAACATCAGGTGTTGAACATTGCTCGCGGGAATGAGCACTCCCTGATCGCCACTCAGCTCCCGAGCCCTACAGAGATCGAAGAAGCCCTCGATTTTGTGATTGAGCCCACCCACCGCCTGCACGAAGCCGTGCTGGTTCACCGACCCGGTCACCGCCAACGACTGTCGCAACGGCACTTCCGAGAGGGCGGAGAGCAGAGCGTAGAGCTCGGTCGAGGAAGCGCTGTCTCCATCGACACCGCCATAAGATTGCTCGAAGACAAGACTCGCCGTCATCGACAGCGGCTGGTCGCGGGCATAACGGGCTCCCAGAAAACCGGTGAGGATGAGAACGCCCTTGGAATGAATGGGGCCACTCAGCTCCACCTCCCGCTCGATGTCCAAGACTTGGCCCTTCCCCAACCTCACCCGGGCACTGATCCGGGTCGCGCGACCGAAGGAGAACTTCCCCATCTGTAGCACCGAGAGACCGTTGACCTCGCCGACGCGCTCGCCCTCGGTTGCGATCAGCACGGTCCCGCGCAGAATCATCTCCTGGCTGCGCTCGCGCATGCGGTCGAGGCGAAAAGTGCGCGCTGCCACAGTCTGGTCCACGTGCTCGGCACTGACGACTTCGGAGGCGCCGTCCTCACCGGCAAAGTAGTCGGCCTCGCGCAACAGGTCGCCGAGCTCCCGCACTCGCGCCGAGAGCTTGTAGGCATCGTCCGTCATGCGCGCGCTCTCCTCGATCACTCGCTCGACCGCCGAACGATCGAAGGGCCGCAGCTCACGATCGCGAACCAAGGTCGCCACAAGACGCGCATAGAGCATCTCTCTCTCGGCGTCCCTCGGCAGTTCGGGATCGAAATCGGCGGCAACTTTGAAGAGGTCGCCGAAATCTGGATCGTGCTGAGCCAAGCCGTAGTAGAGCATCGCGTCGCCGATCAGGACGACCTTCGCCGAGAGCGGCACCGCCTCGGGCTCGAGCGAGATCGTGGTAGCGAAGCCCAGTGCTTCACCCGGTGATTCGATCCGCAGCTGTCCCGCCTGCAGAGCCCTCTTGAGGCCATCGTAGGCATAGGGCTGAGAAAGCAGTTTGCGCGCATCGAGGATCAGATACCCCCCGTTGGCGCGATGCAGCGAGCCTCCCTTGATGAGGGTGAAGTCGGTCGTAAGCACGCCCGCTCGCGCCGCGTGCTCGATACGCCCGATCAGGTTGGCGAAGCTGGGGTTGTCATCGTAAACAACCGGCGCCCCGACCTGGTCGCTATGATCGACGAGCAGGTTGACGTGATACCTGCGCACCGCCGCCTCAGCGACCTGCAGCATGCCGTCAGGGGCGGCGACGAGGATCTCCCGAAGCTTCTCGACCACATCCTTCTTAACCACATCGAGGAGCTCGAGTACCCCCGGCAGCTCTTGGTGCCGTGCCTTCAGGTCTTCGATCATGGGTGCAATCGCCTGGCCTACCACTTCTCTATTCAGCTCCCGGGTCCTCTCCTGACGTTCCCGCTCCCAGCGCGGGGCCTCGTTCAAGCCCTGTTGCAACTTATCCTGCAGCTCGCTGACCTCTTGCTGTAGCCGCAAGCGCTCCTCCTCCGGCAGCTTGCGGAACTCCTCCGGGGGGGCAACCTCGTCACCCTTGAGCGGTGCAAAGGCGACCCCCATCGGCGTTCGCAGAACCGCCAGGCCGCGCTCTTTGGCATCCGTTTCGAGATCGGAAAAGATCTTCTCGCTTCGACTCTTGATCTCTTCGTCGATGACTTGACGGCGAGTACGGTACTCGTCGCCTTCGAGTACCGTAGAGAGCGTGGTGCTGAGGTCCTCGACGAAGTCTTCCATGTCGCGTCGCAAGCGACACCCGACTCCGGCCGGCAGCTCGAGCAGGCGAGGCTTGCGAGGGTCTTCGAAGTTGTAGACGTGGCACCAGTCGCTGGGAGTGGCCTTCTCTTGCGCTACCTGACGCAGGAAGTGCTCCACCATCGAATGGCGCCCGGATGCGGGTGGTCCGAGGACGAAGATGTTGTAGCCGTCATGATCGATCCCCACGCCGAGCTTCAGTGCCTCCACCGCTCGTGGCTGGCCGATAGTGGAGGGCAGAACCTCCAGCTCAGCGGTAGTGTCGAACCCTGGCTTGCCAAGGTCGGCCCTGCGGCGCGCAGTAGCGGCATCGATGGCGGTTGGAATCACGAAAGTCTCCTCGTAGCCGGTCTCCGGTCCGGTGCTCGATCGAGCCTATAGCTTACGCGCAATCCGCCGGCGAGGTAGACGGAACGCGCTCTACCCAGAATGAGATCGGACCTCCTGCCGGTGGTAGCATGAAAACCACGATGTCTCATTACAAACGACTCCTGGTAACCACCGATTACTCCGAAAGAGCTCTTGTCGGCCTCGAAGAAGCGGCCAAGCTAGCTAGCGATCTGGGAACGGAAGTCGTGCTCGCCTACGTAGTACAAAACCGGCTGCCGCCGATGATGCTCGGCGCGGGCCTTCATTGGCAAGAAATGGTCGAGAAGCACGAAGCGACTGCCATGGAAGCATTGAAGGAATGCGCAGAGGCCCACCTGCCTGGCCTCGATACGGAGACCGTAGTTCGCGTGGGCAACCCGTCAGAGGCTATTTTGCAGTTGATCGAAGAGAAAGAAGTCGATCTCTTGGTCATGGCCTCCCACGGCTACGGCCTGGTCGGACAGATCGTTCTCGGCAGCACCACGGAGCGAGTGCTGAAACGAGCCACCTGCCCGGTGCTCGTGGTGCGCTCCCGAGACTGAGAGAGCACGGCCCTACTCTCGTCGCGAAAGATCTCGAACGATCGTTCTGATGCTCTCGGCGACCCGTTTCGGCTCCTGATGGAGACGCCGATTCCGCACTCTCTGTCGTTGTCGATCGAGATGTGCCTCGAACTCTTCGAGCTCCACCGGGGGGGCCTCTTTCGCTGCAGGCGGTTTGGCCGCTTTCATGAAGGGACTTTATCCCAAGCCGCGGGGTCCCCGGGCCACCTCCAGCGAGGCGGGCACTGACTAACCACCGGGGGGTTGGCGGCGACCAACGCCGAGCCGGTGGCTGTCTACTACGGCTTCACGATCAACTTCAGCTTGCAATGACTTAGCTCGGGTACCTACCCTGGTATCTAGGTTATGACGTCTCGTCGATCGAAGCTGAGCGGCGGGACTCGTGAGGTGACTATGAACGAAGAAACTGTCGACGCAACTCGAGACCCCGTTTGCGGCATGTCGGTGGGCCCCGACTCACCCCACTTGATGACTTTCGACGGACAGACCTACCTCTTCTGCAGCGACCACTGCCACGACAGATTCGCTCGAGAACCGGAACGCTTCTCGTCATCGCGGGGCGAAGAAACGCACCATGGCGGCGATCATGTCTCCCCCGAACCACCGACGGCAGCCGGCCGCTACACCTGTCCCATGCACCCGGAGATCGTTCGCGACGAACCGGGGAGCTGCCCAATCTGCGGCATGGCGCTGGAAGTGATGACGGTCACCGGGGAGGAGGAGAACCCGGAGCTCCGTGGCATGACGAGGCGCTTCTGGGTCAGCGCCGCCCTCACCGTACCGCTCTTCTTTATCGCCATGAGGGGTGCCTTCGGAGGCAACCCCTCCTCCGGCCCAGCCTCGGGCTCCGGCCTGGGTTGGCTAGAGCTCGCACTCGCCACACCCGTAGTGCTCTGGGGCGGCTGGCCGTTCTTCGTCCGCGGGTGGCAATCGGTCGTCAACCGCACTCTGAACATGTTCACCCTCATAAGCCTCGGTGTCGGGGTCGCCTACGCCTATAGCGTGGTGGCCAAAGCCCTGCCCGACATCTTCCCCGACTCTTTCCGCACCGAAGGCGGCCAGGTCGGCGTCTACTTCGAAGCAGCGGCGGTGATTATCACCCTGGTGCTGCTCGGACAGGTCATGGAGCTACGGGCCCGAAGCCGTACTGGCGCCGCCATCAAGGTGCTGCTGGGCCTCGCTCCAAAGACGGCGAGGAGAATCGAGGCGGACAGCGAGGAGAGGGACGTGCCCCTGGAGAGCGTGGGCCGGGGCGACCTGCTGAGGGTGCGGCCGGGAGAGAAGGTACCGGTGGACGGAGTGGTGGTGGAGGGATCGAGCTCGGTCGACGAGTCGATGGTGACGGGCGAGCCGATTCCTGTAGAGAGGGCCGCGGGGGACCGGCTCATTGGCGCGAGCGTGAACGGCACGGGCTCGATGATCATGGAGGCGGAGAGGGTTGGAACCGACACCCTGCTGTCGCAGATCGTCCAGATGGTCGCCGAGGCCCAGCGCAGCCGTGCCCCCATACAGAGGTTGGCTGATCTGGTGGCAGGCTATTTCGTCCCGGCCGTAATCCTCGCTGCGAGCGTCACCTTCGCTGCGTGGTCAATCTTCGGCCCTGCTCCTGCGATGGCCTATGCGCTGATCAACGCGATTGCCGTTCTCATCATCGCTTGCCCATGCGCACTGGGCCTGGCGACGCCGATGTCCATCATGGTCGCCACCGGCAAGGGCGCGGGGTCGGGTATTCTCTTCCGCAACGCCGAGGCGATCGAAAACTTCCGCAAGATCGACACCCTGGTCACCGACAAAACCGGTACGCTGACTGAGGGACGCCCGTCGCTGGTGAGTGTGGAAGCCTCGGGAGTCATTCGCGAGGACCGTCTGTTACAGCTGGCGGCGAGCCTGGAGAGGGGTAGCGAGCATCCGCTTGCCGAGGCTATTGTCGCCGGGGCCGCGTCCCGCGAGCTCGTGCTATCGGACACACAGGGCTTCGCCTCGATCACCGGCAAAGGAGTGACTGGAACCGTGGCCGGGCACAAGGTCGCGCTGGGGAACGTGGGGCTCCTGGAGGAGCTCGGTATCGACGCCAGAGATCTCATCGCGCAGGCCGACGCACTGCGAGTGAAGGGCCAGACGGTGATGTTCTTCGTGGTCGACGGGCAGAGCGCTGGCATGCTTGCAGTCGCTGACGCGATCAAGGCAACCACTCCAGAAGTCATTCGCGAGCTTCACGGCGAAGGTATACGCATCGTCATGCTGACTGGCGACAGCCGCACCACGGCGGAAGCCGTGGCCAAGGAGCTTGGCATCGACGAAGTGGAGGCCGAGGTTCTGCCCGAGAGGAAGGCCGAGATCGTGCGCCGTCTGCAGTCGCAGGGCTCTGTCGTCGCAATGGCCGGCGACGGCGTCAACGACGCGCCCGCGCTGGCTCAGGCCGACGTCGGCGTAGCAATGGGCACCGGCACCGACGTGGCGATGGAGAGTGCCGGCGTCACGCTGGTCAAGGGCGATCTGACCGGCATTCTTCGAGCCCGGCGTCTCTCCCGCGCAACAATGCGAAACATCCGGCAGAACTTGTTCTTCGCCTTCGTCTACAACGCCCTGGGCGTCCCGATCGCTGCCGGCGTCCTCTACCCTGTCTTCGGTCTTCTTCTCAGTCCGATGATCGCCGCTGCTGCGATGAGCTTCAGTTCGGTGTCGGTAATCGCCAACGCACTCCGGCTGCGCAGGTTGACACTATGAGCACCCTTCGAATGTTAGCCTTCGCCTGCCAATGGCAGCTGCGATGGAACCAACCTGATGGGCCTGCGTGAGAGCGGCAGCGACGTTCGTGTCGGTAGCAGCTCGCTGCTCCTCTGGCTGGCAATCGCCCAGTTCGCTGGAACCGCGGGAAGCGCCCTGGCTCAGGGCGGCCCCCCCCTCCTCACCGACGACCCCGGGACCCCCGGCGACGGCAACTGGGAGCTGAATCTCGCGGTCGAGCTCGTGGACGGAGAGGACGAGACAGAATGGGCAGCGCCGCTTGTGGACCTCAATTACGGCGTTGGTGAGAGGGTACAGCTCAAGTTCGAGGTGCCGTGGCTCTTCTTGGAAGAATCGGGCCACACTCGCGACGGTCTCGGACCTTCGAGTGTAGGGGTCAAATGGCGATTTTACGATGCCGGAGAGGGAGGCAGATCTTTGTCGATCTACCCCCAGCTCGAGTTCCCGAGCCCGGGCTCCTCGGCCGACCGGGGGTTGGTCGAAGACGACACCAGCCTCTTCCTCCCAGTCGAGCTGGTGCAACCTCTCGGGCCGGTCTCAATGAACGTCGAAGTCGGCTATCTAGTATCCGATCTCGGTGACGAGGTGGTGCTGGGGGTGGCCGTGGGGCGAGAGCTGACAGAGAGACTGGAGCTGGTCGCGGAGGTGTGGGGCGCCGAGCCGACGTCCGGAGGGGACGGCATCTGGGTGGCCAACCTGGGGTTACGTGTCGATCTGCAGGAGGGGCTGGCGCTCCTGGTGGCTGGGGGAACGGGCGTGGCGGGAGCCCATCAAGAGGCCGAAGGACTCGGGTTCCTAGGTCTTCAGATGACCTTCTGAGCGGCGAAATAGACGGGCCAAAGGAGAGTAACGCGATGCAACACTCACTCAGACGATGCGCGAAGCTGGGGCTGGCGACCCTACTCGCACTGATCATGGCCCGACTGCCCGTCGCCGCTCAACCGCAGACTTCGAGCGCAGATGGTGGCCACACTTTTGTCGGCTCGGAGACTTGCGGGTCTTGTCATAGAGCCATCTACGGCCGCTGGAAGAACACTCTGATGGCCAACATCCTGCAAGACGTCAAGGAGCGCCCCGAGGCCATCAAAGGCGACTTCACGACGCCCCATGAGTTGGTGACCTTCGACAAGGAAGACATCGTCTTCACCTATGGCAGCAAGTGGAAACAACGCTACTTCACCAAGATCGGGAGCGACTATTACGTCTTCCCCGCTCAGTGGGACGTCACCAACCGCGAGTGGCGCAACTACTACGTCAGAGAAGGCACAGACTGGTGGGTAGAGCACTACCCAGCCGATCAGATGCAGAGGCCGACAGGGCCACTTTGCGACGGATGTCACTCGACCAACTACAACATCGAGACCAAGGAAGTCACTGAGTGGAATGTCGGCTGCGAGAAGTGTCACGGAGCGGGTAGCGAACATGCTGTAGACCCAACCATCGGGAACATCACCAATCCGGCCCGGCTGGACTACGTGCGATCCGCCGACGTCTGCATCCAATGCCACTCTCAGGGCCAGCCGCTCACCAATCCGATCGACGGCACCTACTATGACTGGCCGGTTGGATACCAGCCCGGCGATCGGCTCAGTGACTTCTGGATGCTAGAGGAGCACCACCTCGGTGAGGAGTCGTTCACTCACTGGCCTGAAGGCTCCGCCCACAAGAACAGAATGCAGGGGAATGACTACATCTCGAGCGTCATGTACACGCGAGGAGTGCAGTGCTCCGCCTGTCACGACGTACACGGAACCGCGCATGGCGCCGAGCTCACCAAGCCCGACAATGCCCTGTGCCTTCAGTGTCATGGCCCGCGCTCTCCGAACGGTCCCGGCGGCACCCTCGAAGAGCACACTCATCATCCTCCGGGGAGTGAAGGAAGTCAGTGCGTCGCCTGTCACATGCCGAAGATCGCCAAGACGATCGGCGATGTGATGGTACGAAGTCACACCTTCAAATTCATACCCCCGGCCATGACCGAGCAGTACGGCATTCCGAGCCCCTGCACTTCGTGCCACGCCGACCAGAGCTCCGAGTGGGCGAAGGAGGAGCTCAAAGGCTGGCCGAGCGTCTCTCCCTGGCGAGTGGCGCAGTAGGCCCGCGAACGGCGCGACGGATGCACCGCGACCTTCGGGAACCGGGGTCTAAGTGACGTCTTTGAGGCTGAGGCCCAGCGTCTGCAGGTACTTGAGCAGCCCCATCTTGTTAACCGAGCGAAGGGCCCTTGTCGAAACCTTGAGCCGCACCCAGCGCTTCAGCTCAGGCACGAAGATGCGTTTTCGCTGAATGTTCGGTCGCTGAAAACGATTGGTGACGTTGTGGGCATGCGAGATATTGCGAGCCCGCAGGGGTTTCTTTCCGGTGATCTGGCATCTTCTCGGCATGGTGCGATTCTCCGACGTTTTCTCAACTGTTGGCGACTCGAAGCAGTCTCTTTCCGGCCAAACGAGCTCCGTGAATGTTACGTGCGGTGGGACCGATCTCGAGCTCGGCTAAGGGACCTGCGACGTGGATTCCCGGGGCCCAGCGTAGACCATTGTCGACCACCGGGTACCCGCAAGAGGCGCATTGTAGCCCAAGTCGAAGGATCGTGCGATCCAACCACTCTCCTCCGGGGCGCTCCGGGCTGAACCCGGTGGCGAGGAGAACGAGGTCGGCATCGACCGTGCAACCCTCCTCGAGGGCAAGGGCTGCGCGCCCCTGCAGGTGATTGGCATCCGAGATGTTGCCTCGAGCGTGGCGAATCATGCCCCTCGCAACCGCCTCTTGGAACCTCGCCACGACATCTCCAGGGGCCGAGCCGAGATGCCGCTCCCGCTCGATCACCTGGCGGCGTCGATCCGCCGCTTCGATGCGGGCGAAGGTCGCGCTCAGCCGCGGGCCCATCCAGGCCGAGTCGATGTCGAAGTCGTGCAGACGATGGCTGTGTCTCGAGAGCAGGCAAACACGGCCAGGAGCCTCGGCGGAAAGGGCAAGAGCCTTCTGTTGCGCCGAGATCCCCCCACCGACAACGACGACCTGCTGCTCGCGTGTCAGCGGCTGATGGCTGTACCCATCATCGAAAATGTGCCTCACTCGCGCCCCCTCGTGGGCGAGCTTCGACGCCCACGAGGGCCACAACGGCCTTTCGGTTCCGCCAAGCGCGAAGGCCACCCGTCTGGTCTCGAGACGACCCCGATCGGACTCGACCACTAAATGACCGTTCGAGCGCTCCACCGCTCGAGCTGTAGCGAGAGCTCGAAGCGGGGCCAAATGATCTCGAGCGACGACCGCCTCACAGTGCGCAGCGAAGAGCTCCAGGGAGGGGCGCAGATAGGGACCGAGAAGATGCTCCGAGCCGTAACCCTGCTCCTCGGCAAAGCGCCTCAGCGAGCCAGGCTCGCCGTCGAGGTGATGAACGATAGAGGAGCGCAGAAAGTCCATCCCTACGGCCTTCGTACAGGCGAAAAAGCGACTGAGAGGGGCCTCATGCGGATCGAGGACCACAACCCGATCCAGCGGCACCGCCGCGTCGGCCGTAAGAACGCGCGAGAGCAGAGTTCCTTGGAACCCGCCACCGATGATGATCCATTCCAGCATCGCCTTCGTTACCTACACCAGGCCACCCCGCTACACGACTCATCTTTAGCGGCGGAGCCGGAGTTTAACCGCTGCGTCCCACCCTCTCTGCCAAGATGCTTGAGACATCTCGCCACCCCTCAAATAGAGTAGGGCGGAGAGGTGAAACCTGATGTCTGAAGAGAGGAAGATGGAAGAGATGAGATCAGCAAGCACGTCCATTGCGGTCCGGGGCGAGGAGGAGGTTTCCCAGCTTCCCCCGTGCGCCCAGCTGGGGTCCGCGGAAGCGCCGACGGGCGAGCGTAGCGAGCACGGAGACGCAGCAGCGGGCGCCATCTGGGCGCGGCCGAGCCCTGTGTTGGATCCTGAGGTGGCCGCCAAGCCAACGCGGCGGACGTTCACGGCCGAGTACAAGCTGCGAATCCTCGAAGAAGTCGATCTGGCCACGCCTGGCGACATCGGCGCGATCCTGCGTCGCGAGGGATTGTACAGCTCACACCTGACGGCCTGGCGCAGGGCACGCAGGACCGGCGCTCTGCGAAGGCTGGGCCGAAAGCGAGGGCGCAAGGCGAAGCAGGCCGATCCACAGGCCAAGAAGATCGAGCAACTGGAAAAGGAGCTATCCCGCACTCGCGAGGCGCTACGCAAGGCAGAGCTGATCCTCGAAGTGCAGGGAAAAGTTGCCGGGCTGCTGGGCTTCAACCTCGAGGACGGGAGGAACTCCTGATCGCCGCCGCCGAGTTGGCGTTGCAGGTCGGCGTCAAGCCGTCCTGTGTCGCTCTCGGCGTGGCACGGGCGACTCTGTACCGTCGTCGGAAGCCAACTACCGGGCCGCAGCCCCGGCCAACACCCGCCCGGGCTCTGAGCGAGGACGAGCGCCAAGCCGTCCTGGACGTCCTGGACTCGCCTCGTTTCGTCGACCGTGCCCCCGCCGAGGTCGTCGCCACGCTCCTGGACGAGCAACGCTACCTCTGCTCGGAGAGGACCATGTACCGCATCCTCGCTGCGCGAGCTCCGGTGCGCGAGCGGCGCAACCAGCTTCGCCACCCCGATTACACCAAGCCGGAGCTGGTGGCGGTCGCCCCCAACCAAGTCTGGTCCTGGGATATCACCCGATTGCGGGGTCCTGAGAAGTGGAGCTACTACTACCTCTACGTCCTGCTCGACATCTTCAGCCGCTACGTCGTCGGCTGGATGCTCGCGCCCCGCGAGAACGCCAATCTCGCCGGTCGCCTCATCGAGGAGACCTGCTGCAAGCACGACGTCAAACCTGAGGTGCTCACCCTGCACAGCGATCGGGGCTCCCCGATGACCGCCAAGTGCACGGCTCAGCTGCTCGCCGATCTGGGACTCACTCAGTCGCTCAGCCGGCCCCAGGTCTGTGACGACAACCCCTTTTCCGAGGCCCAGTTCAAGACCCTCAAGTACCACCCGAGCTTCCCCTCCCGATTCGCCAGCCAGGAGGCCGCCCAGGCTTTCTGCAGGACCTTCTTCCCTTGGTACAACACCGAGCACCGCCACGGTGGGATCGCACACCTGACGCCGCACGGCGTCCACCACGGTCGAGCGGAGCAGGCCCTTGCCGCACGGCAACTCGCGCTCGATGCCGCCTTCCAAACTCACCCAGAACGCTTCCTCCGAGGGCGACCCATCGTCTCGCCTTTACCTGGAACCGTATACATCAACCGGCCTGACGATACGCCGGCCTCGACCGAAGAGGACCTTCACTAATTTATGACTCGAGGTGTCTCAAAGTTCTTGACAGGTTCCGCACGCCGCGCACCGGCAGGGACTTCCCTGTTAAGCTTGCCCGGTGCTCTGGGGTGGGAAGGCGGAGCATCAGATGGCTGAAAAAGAGATCGCTAGAGATCGGGTACGTAAGGGTGCCGAGCGGAGGCGTCATGAGCGCCATTCTCTCTCCGAAGTCCCCGGCCGGCTGCACCTCGCTCGCGATGTAACCGTCTTCGACCTCAGCACGACGGGTATGGGCATCGAAACGTCGGAGCGACTGCTTCTCGGCGGCATCTACAAGATCCGGCTCGGGGAGCCTGAAGAGGAGCTTCCGATTCAAGCCCGGGTCGTGTGGTGCAAGCTCCTCGCCACACGCAGCGAGGGCGACGGATCGATCGTGCCCGTCTACAAAGCCGGCCTACACTTCGAGAACGCCGACTCTGAGGCGGTGAAAGGACTTGGCAGATATATCCAAGACCAAGCTGCTCCGGGAGAGAATACTCAACTCGAGGCAAGGATAAAGCTCGATAAACTGGCCAGAATTCTCGTCGGCGACGAGCTCGAGTTCATGGTCACCAAGATCAGTAAAGGGGGGATGGAAGCCGAGATGAGCCACCAACCCCGTATTGATTCGGTCCTGGATCTCGAGCTCTCCCTTGCCGGCGAGCACGTAGAGGTACGGGGTCGAGTCGTCAATACCGCCCACAAAAACGGCGGCGACCAGTGCTTCATCGTTGGCATCGAGTTCCTGGCCCCGAGCGAGCAGGCGGCACAGCGCTTGGACGCTTTCATCTCCACCCTCACTGCGGCCGGACACTAGACCCGCGTTTCCAAAGTTCGCGCCACCTATCTCGGCCCCTTCTGCCCGCTGGCGGCGTTGCACCTTCTCGACAGATTCCCAATATGCCTGCGTCGGCGCGCCTTGCCAGCGAACAGAATGACCTCGAGCTATGCGACTCGAACTTCGGAAACGCTGGTCTAGTGGACCGTAACACCCAAACGTTTAGCGCCTGAGCGGCCCTCGCGGCCGATCTCTGCGTTACGCTTCCTCCACATAGTCCCCGCTATGCCTGCGTCAGCGCGCCTTGATCTCGACCACGAATGACTCACTCAGCCACTAAACGTTCGAGTGTTACGTCCACCAGTCTCTGGGGTTGCTGAATCTCGCGGTGCTGAGAGCGCGGCCAGCGCCGGCGGCGTATAACGGAGCACAGCCTTGCCGGAGAAGATAGATCCAAGCACGACCAGGACACCTCCCGAGCCGAGCACCGCCGCTTCGCCATAGCGATCGGCCAGAGCCCCCCACCCAAGGCCCGAAAGCGGAGAGAGCCCGAGAAAGAGTGTGGTGTGTAAAGACATGATGCGCCCACGCATACGACGCGGAGCCAGAGTCTGGATGAGGGTATTCGTAGTCGCGAGCTGAATCATGAAGCTGAACCCCATCGGAACCAGGATCAACATCGCGGTGACCACTGAGCCGGCAAGAGAGAGGGCGAAGAGAAGAACGCCGAACGACGCGGTCGCGGCCACCACCCAACGCTCGAGTCCGTGAACTCGACCCCGCCAGGCAAGGCTCACGGCACCGATCAAGGCCCCGAAGCCGACGGCCACTTGAAGGTAGGAGAAGGTGTCTGGGCCTCCGCCTAGATGACGACTCGCGAAAGAAGGCAAGAGCACTGCATAAGGCATCCCCGCGATCGCCACCACCGCGAGACCACTCAGCAACGCCAGCAACGGCGGTGCGTGACGGACATGGTGCAGGCCCTCTTGGATCTCGCCGAAAAGAGACCGGCCGGAAGGTTCGCGAGCCTCGGTCGCCGGCATTCGAATCGCTATCAGCGCTGCCACAATCAAAAGGTAGGAGAGCGCGTTCGCAAGGAAGCACCAGCCCTCACCGACCCATGGAATGAGAGCTCCGGCCAACGCCGGCCCGATGAGCCGAGCACCGTTGAATAGGGCTGAATTCAGCCCTATGGCGTTGGTCAGGTCCTCCGAACGGACTAGGTCAAGGATGAAAGCCTGACGGGTCGGGATCTCGAAGGCTCGAGCCAAACCGGCAAAGAAGGCCAGCAGCACGATGTGCCAGGGAACAACGACCCCGGTGACGGTGAGCAGACCCAAGAGCGAAGCTGGGACCACCGAGAGCGACTGGGTGATAATGAGGATGAGCCGACGGTCGTGCCGATCCGCGAAGGCCACGGCGATGGGGCCAAGGAGTAGTCCTTGACCCTGCCAGGCAAAGGTCATCAACGCCACCGCGGCCGCCGACTCGGTAAGACGAAACATGAGCCACGCCATGGCAGTGACTTGCAGCCACATGCCCACCATCGACCCCACCTGGCCGAAGAAGAACAGTTTGTAGTTGCGGTGTCTGAACGCTCGAAAAACTCGCGACAAATCCTTCTCCTTTCCTGACGGTCTCCTGACGCGAAGAGTATTTAATGGCCTTGTTTCGGGCCCCGCTTGGGGGCAGGGGAGCCACGGCCACGGTCGCTGCTTCCATGCTGGAGGGATGATTTCTTTAGGAGAACTTGTTCTCCTCTTGAGCCAGTCGACGAGGGCCCCCCGCCCTCGTCGACTGCACTACCTCACTCTATGTTTGGGTTCGATTCGGAGGGTTACCCAACCGATTCGGTAACCCTCCTTCCTAAGGTTCCGACTCCCAAAGGGGATGCCAAAATAATTGCCGGGAGCCCCGCTCCCGGCGCCTTTTTTTCCGGCCGCCTACCCAACGATCCTCATCCGTAGACGGCTTCGAAAATCGTCTTCATTGCCCGCTCGTAGCGAGTGAAGGCATTCCGAGCACGACCGGGGTCAGCGAGATCACCAGCTCGGTCGAGGGCGGCGGCACTCTGCATCGCCCGCGACACCGCTTGGCTCACTTTTCCCCGCTCCCGCGCCGACAATGCGCCCAGATGGTCGAGGAGCGCCTCAGCAAGGTCACGGGCGTCGAAAGCAGGAATGTGAAGAGCGAGCCACTCCTCGCTGTCCATCAACTCTCGAAGCACATCCGTCCGAGTAACAAGCTCGGCGACGATCTCCTCCGCACTCGCCGGAATCTGCAGGGGGGGGCGCTCGTGACTGTGAGATCCCAGGGCCGCGTACCTCGCCAGCTCCGCCGCCGAGAGGTCGGCGGACAGTTCTTCGAAGTAGAAGTCGAAACGCCTCTTCTCGCCCGCAAGCGAAACAGAGGCATAGAACTCCGAGGGGAGCTCGGCTGGGATCTTGGCCTCTAAGTAGGCCGAGCCCGGTCCACCGTAGACCATCGGATAGACCGTCTCTTCCCACTGCTTCTTCTCCTCGTTCCAGCTCTCGAAGATGGCCTCAGAGGCAAAGTTGCGCGGATCCACCGGCTTCTTGAAGTCATCGTATACGTAGAGTCGGAACTCTCCCTGTGCCGGCAACGCACCCTCGAGGTGGTGATAGTTGTTCATGGCCATGAAGAACTGGCCTCCATGGAGAGGGCTGTGGTCCATATGCGCCGTAGCCTGCGGATCGACAACCCCCGAGGAGGCACCCTCGCCACCTCCGAGCATTCCTCCCTGCGACGGTGCGGGCCTCGGCGCCTGGACGGGCTCGGGGAGCACGAGGTGGTCGTTCACGGCATAGATCGCATGGAGCTCGAAGGGTCTCTCTGGCCGGTTGTCGGCCACGCCGAGGGTGCCGGTCATCGCCAAACGCGAGCCCGGAGGGGCTTGCAGGGGACGGTCGAGAACAAAGGTGGAAGGCCAGGCGGGGTCGTACTCCTCGATCAGAAGCAACAGATCAGAACGACCGTCCGGATAGCTGAGCGTAATCTCGACCTGCTCCACCCCAGGCGGGAGGTTGGGAGCCAGAGACACCACGCGTACGTCCTCGGCAAAGGTCAAAAGAGCCTCCCTGGTTGGTGGAGGCGCCGACTTCTTCTTCCGCCTCTTGCGAGCGGCCGGCCGAGCGACCTCGGCGCTGGCGCTTTGCGCAAGGACGATCAGATCCACTTCGTCCGGCTCTTGTGCGAGGAAGAGTCCGAGCTTTGATTGATCACGGATCTCGGTATCGAAACCATCCATCTCACGGCGCCGATACTGGACCTCCAGCTCGAGGGTCGAGCCCCGCCGCAGCCGCCGGCCCATGCCGTCCGGAAGAAGAACCGGCGCGTCTCCTCTCAGCCACTGCCCGAGGAAGTATGGCCCTGGCGGGAGCTGATAGGCACGAGTCGGCTCCGGAGCGTCTTCGTCCCTGAAGGGATCGTAGGGTTCTTGGATCTCTACCTCGAAACTCTCCGGTACCGAGCCCGCGGGAGGGTGGATCCATGCCGCCATGCGATAGACGGCGCCGGGAGTGCCAGCCCGAAACTCGAATCCCGTCACCCAGGTATCCTCCTCGATCTCGATCTCGAGAGTGTGGGAGACCTCGTCTTCGATTCTCCCCGCCTGCAGAAGGAAGGGCTCCTTCGAGCCCACCACCAGGTCAGGTTCACCAAGCTGCCACGCTCCCTCCTCGAACTCGGGTGGCGGTGGCAGATTGCGGCGCGGCCCCTGCGGCCCCCCTCCCTGGATCCAGCCCACCAGGATCTCAATATCCTCCTGGCTCATCCGCCTGGTGTTGGCAAAGTGATCGAAGCGCGGATCCGCCTGCCACGGGGGCATGCGACCGGTGAGCACCTCCTCCTCGATGGCGGCCGCCCAAGCGCGTGCGCCGGGGGCACTGTCAGTGCCATAGGTGGTGAGATCCACATAGCTGGGTGCCGACCCCCCTGGGCTATGACACCCCATGCAGTGTCGGCGCAGAATCGGTCTGACGTCGTCACTGAAGTTCAGATCGGTGGTAATCCGAACGTGGGCACCCGCGGGGCACGCGATCAGGAGCAGGGTGAGTGCGGTGAGAGAGAGGCGCATGGGGAGAGGGAGAGGAAGTGAAAGAGTGAAAGAGTGAAAGAGTGAAGAAGTGAAGAAGTAAGGGAGTAAGGGAGTAAGGAGTAAGGAGTGAGGTGTTAGGAGTGAGGAGTGAGGGTGTAAGAAGTGCGGAGTTCGGCGTTAGCTGAGGTAGTAAGCAGGAGAGAATTGGAGAGGACGGCTGTGGCAGTGTTCCAGCCTACCCCTTGCTCCCTCAATCTTACTTCCTCACCCCAAACTCCACACCCTTACTCCTTACTCCTTCACTCTTTACTTCTTCACTTTCTTACTTCTTCACTCCTTTACTTCTTCACCCACTCCCCTCGGCACCAGCCCCAAAATACGAACCGGTCCCCCCGATCCGCCCTCGATCTTCATCGGCAGGGCCACCACCCAAGCTCCTTTCGGCGGCAGCTCTGCGAGCTTCGCCACGTTCTCGAGACCGAGAACGTTGGCGCCGTTGGCGATCTGGTGGACGATGAAATCGGCTGAGGCGCCGTAGTCGATGCTTGCGGTATCGACCCCGAGCGCAACCACTCCGCGCTGAAGAAGAAGCCTGGCGGCCTCTTCGCCGTAGGAGGGGAAGTGGAGATTGGAGGCATCGCCAGGAGTGTCATCGCCCAGATAGCTCAGAGCATCCGGCCAAAAGCGCTCCCAGCCGGTTCGCAGAAAGACGGCCGAGCCGGACGGAATCTGGCCGTGCGCCGACTCCCACGCCTCGACGTCCGCTGCAGAGAGGAGGTAGTCGGGATCTGCCGCAGCACTTTCGGAGATGTCGATCACCACGGCGGGAGATACCAGCCTCTCGAGCGGGATCTCATCTACGGTCCAGCCAGAGGCCGAGAAATGAATCGGAGCATCGAGATGAGTACCGCCGTGCTCTGGTGACGAGAAGGAGTAGGAAGAGTAGAACCAACCACCCTCCGAGGTACCGTAAGCTTCCTCCTTGTGCTGGAAGCGCTCGGTCGAGGTCGGCCAGTAGAGAGTGTCTTTGCCATAGGAATGCGACATGTCGACCGGTCGGAAGTCGCGGAGGTCGAGACTCGCGGGACCGGCCGGAGGCGGTTCTATCGGGGGAGATCCGGGACTACAGCCCAAGGTCAGAAGCAGAGTCATGAACAGTCCTGATCTCACAGATGAATCCTCCGCGATGGCGGCCATATTCTAGCCGCCGCAGACGATCACGATCACCTCCTCCGCCGCAAGCGCCACTCGCCACAGCAAACAGAGGGGGCCGGCGGCAGGCTCCGAGCCAGTGCTAGAGTCGCGATCGACCCACGAAGCTACGATGACGGGCATTGACTCAAAGCGACGAGGCGCTCTGCTCCGCCTCGCACTCGCCCTCGTCCTCTTCAAGATCTTCGTCCTCCTCGTCGCCCTCTCGTCGCCGGTGCTCCTGCCCGGCTTCTTCAGCGAGAACTATTACCGGGGAAATTTCCACTGGCCGCCGGACGAGGCGCCCCATGCCCTCACCACTCTCAAGACCTGGGACGCCCAGCACTACCTCTACCTCGCGACCGAGGGCTACAAGCCTGGGCGAATGCCGATCGCCTTCTTTCCCCTCTATCCGTGGCTCATCCGGGCCCTCGCGACTCTGCCCGGCGTGGGCAGCCAGGCAGCCGCACTCCTTCTGGCGAACGGCCTCTCGATCGCGGCCGTTCTCCTCCTCTTCGACCTTCTGAGGAGACGACACCCCGGCACCGAAGAGTGGACAACGGTCTTCCTCCTCGCCTTTCCAGGAGCCCTCTTCTTCCACTTTCCATATACCGAGAGTCTCTTCCTATTCCTCGCTGTGGCGGTCCTCGCCGCCATCGAAAGAGATCGGTGGGGAGTCGCCGCCGGGGCTGCCTTCCTTCTCGCCCTCACTCGCCCCAACGGCGTGCTCATTGCCGGCCTCCTCGCCTACGAGCTTCTCGTCAGGGTCAGAAGGAAGCAGAGGCCAACCCCGATGATGCTCCTCTGCGTCGGCGCGCCCGTCCTCGGTTTAGGCGCGTACTTCCTGTTCATGCAAGCCGCAACTGGTGACGCGATGGCCGGAATCGAGATGCAAAGAGCCTTCCACGCCGGCCGCTCGGTGACCAACCTCTTCGATGTGGGAGGTATGTTGCGCAACCTCCTGGACGTCGAAGTGATCCACGGCATCCAGCACTCTCTTCTCGACCGTCTTGCCTTTCTCCTCGTGCTCGCGACGCTGGTACCGCTGTGGCGAATCGATAAAGCGTTCTTTTGGTTCGCACTGCCGATGGCGCTCCTCGGGCCACTGTCGGGGAGTCTCGTTTCCTACACTCGCTTTGCGGCGGTGATCTTCCCGACCTCCCTGGTGTTGGCACGAGCGCTCGGCGGCCAGGACCGAGTCTCCTACCGCTACCTGACCGCTGCGGTCTTCTTTGTAGTGCAGATCATTCTTCTCCTTCGCCACGCCACCAACCACTGGGCGGGGTAGAAAAGAACGGCAGGTCTGCATCACAGCGGTCTTTGTCGGACCCCTCCTCTGTATGCAGGTGCAACTGGAGCCGAGAGACACGCGATTCGACTTGAAGCAGGTCCTGGCCTACTGCGGTGCCGCAGTGCTCTCGATCGGTGTCTTTCTTCCCCTGGTCCAAGCGTCGCCCGATCCCTCGCTCAACTTCCTCGCCAGCCCTCGCGGAGAGGGCGGCATCACCCTGCTCCTGGTCTCGGCGACAGTTCTCGCGATCTACAAGAAGCGTTTCTGGGCTCTGGCACCGGTCGGGGTTGCCAGCCTCGCCCTCCTCTTCCTCGGACTGGCCGGAGCAGGTGGTCTGATCCAGGCCAACGAGTCTGCACAACTCCTCGTAGGAGGGCCCGTGCTGGTCATTGGCGCCCTCCTTCTCGTCGGTGCGTCTGAAGTCGCGGGCAACGAGGGAGCCTTGGCACGAGGCCCTCAGCTCTTGGCCTTCGTCGTCGGCCTCGGACTCTTGGGTGCAAGATCGATCTCATCGAGCCCCAGCCCGGTGGCAATCCCGCAGAAGCGGCTACTGGCGGAGACAACACTCTTCGATCACACACTCCTTCCAGGCCCCACGTACCACTTCTTGCCACGACCCATTGACGACTCGAAAGGCACCAAACCTGAGCCGGAGCCGTGGCCGCAGGGCGAGCCCGAAAAGCAAGGTCGACCGCTCATTCGACGGACGACACCTCCGTCGATCGAAGAGGCGCGTAGAGAGGAGCTGGAGCGGCGCCACAGGCGGGAGCGAGAGGAGGTCCGACGTACCAGACACCGACTCGGCCAAGCGATGATCGACTGGCACCCTGTCTTCGAAGAGCGGCTTCAGGGGGTGCTGCGGGCGAGAACAGCGCTCTATGAGGGTCTCGATCGACGCCGACTCGACGAGATCGCGCCACAGTGTGAAGCCGTAAGTCTTGCACTCGACGAAGTGCGGCTGGCGGAAGCAGCTCCCGATCCCGTCGTCAAGGGCCTCGTCGCGCAGCTGGTCGCGACTTATCGGAGGTCGGCTCAGCTCTGTGCGCGTGCATCCTATTTTTCATTTCGAGAGGAAGAAAAGAAGGTCCTAGCGACAGCCCGAGCTCTGGGGCAGCGGCTCCGAGTGTACGGTCTCGCCTTGCCCGCCGCCGCCACCCAGCGTGAAGGCTCTTAGAGGCGACCCCTCAGGCACCGTAGTCGACCGGGGTATCCTGGTCCGCGTGACCTCCCTGGCAAGGGCACTCCGCGCAGGCGGTCATGGTCGGAGACTCCCTATTCGACCTTGTCGCGGGTCGAGAAGCCGGCGTTGCCACCGTCTTGGTAGGAGACGGGCCGACCTCCTGGACCGATCTGGCCGACCTACAAGTTGCAGGGCTCGAAGATCTTCTCCCCCACCTAGTGGACCGTAACACTCGAACGTTTAGTGGCTGAGTGAGTCATTCGTGGTCGAGATCAAGGCGCGCTGACGCAGGCATAGCGGGGACTATGTCGAGGAAGCGTAACGCAGAGATCGGCCGCGAGGGCCGCTCAGGCTCTAAACGTTTGGGTGTTACGGTCCACTGGGTGAGCCCGAATAGGTACAATCGCGCACCATGGCAAGCGAAGGCCCGGCCCGCATCGGCATCCTGACCGTCTCTGACCGGGCCAGCCGCGGAGTCTACGAGGACCGGGGGGGGCCGGCGATCGGCGAATACCTGGACGAGGTGCTCTCCTCTCGATGGGAGGCGGTGGCCAAAGTCGTACCGGACGAGCGCCCGGGCCTCGACGAAGCGATCGCGGAGCTGTGCGACGAAGAGAGCTGCTGCCTGGTCATCACCACTGGCGGCACCGGGCCGGCGGCACGAGACCTGACTCCCGAAGCCACCGCGGCGGTCAGCGAAAAGATGATGCCGGGCTTCGGTGAGTTGATGCGCAAGGTGTCGCTGGAGAAAGTGCCAACGGCCATCCTTTCCCGCCAAACCGCGGGCATTCGCGGGAGCTCCTTGATCGTCAATCTACCTGGACAACCGAAAGCGATCAGAGAGTGCCTGGACGCGGTGTTCCCGGCGATCCCCTACTGCATCGACCTCATCGGCGGTCCTTTTATCGAAACCGACGAAAGTCGAATCATCGCCTTTCGCCCCAAGAAAAAGAATGCCGACCAAGCGAGCGAGCTTCCCAAATGAGCGCCGGCGATCCGTACCTGACCGAAGTCAAGAAGTTGCCGGAGGAAGGGGCGCTACTCTTGACCTGGAGCGACGGCTTCCAGGCCAAGCCCTCCTACGACTATCTCTGCGGCTACTGCCCCTGTGCCGGGTGCCAGGGCTACGGTGGCACTATCGAGTATCACCAGCCGAAGCAGCCAATGGAGCCCGAGGACATCCGCCCCGTAGGAAACTACGCAATTCACATCGACTGGAAGGCCGGCTGCAAGGACGGAATCTACAGCTTCGGCTTCCTGCGCAAGCTCTGCTCGGTAGACGCGAGCAAGACCCCGACTCTCGACAAAGACGAGATCAAGTAGTCGGCAAGGCGTCGCGCTCGTAGCCGGGGGTCACGTTCCCCAACTCGTCCGCTTCGAGGAGCGCGTGGAAGGGGTAGCCGCGCTCACGAATGCGCTCGGCACCTCCCGCTTGACGATCGAGGACCGCCGCAACCACAGCGATCTCACAGCCTGCCTCTTCGATCGCATCGAGGGCGCGAAGCACCGAGCCGGCGCTGGTGACGACGTCGTCCACCAAGGCGACACGACGACCCGGCGTCAGAAGATCGCCATCCGGATGCCAGGAGACATCGATCTTCTGGCCTCTCCCGTGATCCTTCTGTTCCGAGCGCACGCAGAAGCCGTAGATCGGTCTCGACGAGCGCTCGCTGGCGATCGCCACGGCGGTAGCAAGGTAGGAGGCCCCCATCGCCAGGCCCCCGACAGCTTCGACCCCGAAGGGCTCCAGCAGGTCGCAGAGAGCTTCACCGACGAGCTTTGCACCTCGCGGCGAAAGTACGGTCAGTTTGGTATCGCAGTAGTAATGGGTCTCGGCGCCGGACACGAGAGTGAACTTACCGAAACGAATGCTCCTCTCAGTCAGCAGGGCGGCCAGCTCGTCGAGGCTCGCCGAAGCGACTTCTCCTCCGTCTCCCGACTCAGGGGCGGTCATCCCTCCTCCGCTTCATTCTCGACTCGCGGCTCGATATAGGCATAGGCGTTATGAGCGTGGATCGACTCGAAGTTCTCCACTTCCACGGAGAACCACTTGATGCGCGGGTCCTTGCGAAGAAGAATCGTGACTTCGCGGCTCAGGTCCTCGACGAAGCGCGGATTGTCGTAGGCCTTTTCGGTCACGAATTTCTCGTCTTGGCGTTTGAGCACGGGATAGAGGTCGCAACTGGCGGATGCTTCGATCCACTCGATCAGCTCCTCGATCCAGAGCTCGCCCTCGAAGCGGGCCTTGACTCGCACCAGACTCCGTTGATTGTGCGCCCCGCGGGCACTGATCTCTTTCGAGCAGGGGCAGAGGGTCGTCACCGGCACGTCCACCTGTACTACGAAGTCATTCACGTTGCCGGCACAGGCGTCGAAACCGCAGACATAGGGCATGACCCCACGAGCGCCGGTGACCGGGGCTGACTTCTCGATGAAGTAGGGAAAGGTCACGTGAAAGTGGGCTGTCTCCGCCTCCAGGCGGGTGCGCATCGCCTCCAGAAGGGCGGGAATCTCGTCCACTCCGATGGCGCCATCGTGGGCATTCAGCACCTCGAGGAAGCGACTCATATGAGTCCCTTTGAAGTGCCCGGGGAGATCGACATACATATTGATCGTGCCCACGGTCGACTGGGTTCCCTTGCCGCGGTCCCGAACCACGATGGGGTACTCGATGTTCTTCACTCCGACCTTGTCGATCTTGATCTCGCGCCGGTCGGCAGAGCCCTGCACGTCGGCAAGCTCGGAAGTGTTGATTGCCTTGCGTACTTCGTCGATCACAGTGGTCATAGCAAGTTCTCCAAAAGAAAACGATATCGCAGAAACCTAAGGCGTGTCCCGAGATGCCATACGCCGAGACTCGATCACTTTCATCTTGCGCTCCACCTCGCTGGCGAGGTCGACGCCCCTCGTGTTCGCATAGTTGAGGATAGCGATCACGACATCCGCGGCTTCATCTTCGAAAGCCGCAGCATCCTGTTGCTGCCCCCGCCAAGCCTTCTTCTCGAGATTCGCAAGCTCGCCGGCTTCGCCACAGAGCTCGAGCGCAAAAAAGCTGGTGGAGCGCTGAGGAAAAGCAGCCTCCTGATAGCGATCGAACTCCTTCTGCAGGGAACGCAGTCCCTCATAAGAGGAAGGAAGCATGGCAGGACTCAGGTCGGACATGGTCTTCTCCACATCGAGTTGGATCACGCCTGGCGGGCACTCACACCGCGAGCTCTGCACCATAGGAGATTCCCCTCCTCGGGGCAACTCGACCCCTTCGGGTTGGGTTCTCGTAGCTGGGGCCTCCGGGCTGGGGCCTCGCTCCGAAGAGCCGGCTGCCGGGGCGCGAGGCGTTCCCTGCTCGCTCGGCTCTCTGAGCCCGTCGCGCGTCGGTCGTCGCAGCCGAGCGGCTCCGTGCTCACGGACCCAATCACCCCTGCCTGGGCCGAGCCGGTTTCGGCGCTTTCGTAGAGAACCGCGGTAGGAAACTGGCCTGCGCAGTACTAGGAACCTAATCCCGGCTCGGCACGACGGGCTACGCCTCGGCTGCGCCGGGAACGCCTCACGCCCCTTCACCGGCTCTGAAGCTCGTCCCCTGCGCTAGATGCAGACCCGCGCCCCTCGGAGGAAGACCAGAGCGCTGACGCCTACGATCCTTCAGGTGGGTAGCCTGCGAATCTCAGGTGCTCACACTCCCTCAGCTGTGTGCCCTCGGGAGGCGACGAAGAGTCGGCGAGGGAGAGGGGGGCGCATTAATGCTGAGCGCACTCATAGGAGCGGCCGCCGTTCACCCCGAGGAGCACCCGCCCCCCTCCGGCCCCCTCGCAGCCCCCCCTCCGCGTCGGGGGCCCCAGCCAAGAGCGCGAGCCGCTGGTTCTTGATAATCTGGCAGATCCATGACGACGGTGACCGACCCAGGAATCGCTCCGCCGCGGAGGGCGGCGAAGAAGCACGATCTACGGATACGGCCCCGCCGGAATCGGGTGAGCGCGGCGATTCGCTCGATGGTGCGGGAAACGGAGCTCTCCGCCGCCCATCTCATTTATCCCCTCTTCGTTGTCGACGGGCAAGGGCAGAAGGAGCCCATTGGCTCCATGCCAGGAGTATCGCGCCTCTCGATCGACCTGCTGCTCGATGAAGCCGCGGCTGCGGCTGCGCTGGGAGTGCCGGCAGTTGCCCTCTTCCCAGCCCTCCCGGACACTCTCAAAGACCGCTTCGCGACCGAGTCGACCAACCCGACGGGCCTGCTCCAGAAGACGGTGAGAGAGCTCAAGAGCGCGCTCCCCGAACTGATGGTGATCACCGATGTCGCCATGGACCCCTACTCGAGCGACGGTCACGACGGCCTGGTCGAGGACGGCAAGATCGTCAACGACGAGACCCTCGACATCCTCGCCGCGATGGCGGTCTCCCAGGCCGAAGCGGGCGCCGACATGGTCGCCCCGTCAGATATGATGGACGGCCGGGTGGGAGTGTTGCGCAGCGCCCTGGACGAGAGCGGCTTCCAGGACGTCGGCATCCTCGCCTACTCCGCCAAATACGCATCCTCTTTCTACGGACCCTTCCGCGAAGCCCTCGACTCCGAGCCCCGCGGCGGCGACAAGAAGACCTACCAGATGGATCCTGCGAACGTACGTGAGGCCCTGCGCGAGGTGGAGCTGGATGTCCGCGAAGGCGCCGACATAGTGATGGTCAAGCCCGCTCTGCCCTACCTCGACGTCATCCGCAGGGTGAAGGAAGCTGTCGACGTGCCGGTCGCTGCCTATCAAGTCAGCGGCGAGTACGCGATGATCCAGGCCGCCGCCGAGAGAGGTTGGATGGAAGCTGACGCCCTGATGATCGAGTCCCTCACCGGGATCCGGCGAGCGGGCGCCGATGTCATCCTGACCTACTTCGCCCGCCGTCTGGCCGAGGTGCTGGCTCGATGAGTGAAGACGCCTCGCAGCCCTTCGCCGCCCGCACTAGCGTCGAGCAGGTCGAAGAAGGACACGAGCTGGCGCCGAAGTTCGACGACAACGGTCTCATCCCCGCGATCACCACCGACGCCACCACCGGCGAGGTGTTGATGCACGGCTACATGAATGAGGCTGCCCTACGGCAGACTCTCGAGCTCGGCGAAGCCGTCTACTGGAGCCGAAGCCGCCAGGCCTTGTGGCACAAGGGAGCCACCAGCGGCCTGGTGCAACGCGTCGTCGAGATCCGCATCGACGACGACCAGGATGCGATCTGGCTCCGAGTGGAGTCGGTGGGCGGAGCCAGCTGCCACGTCGGCTATCGCTCCTGCTTCTATCGCCGCATCCCCCTCGCGGCCGAGAGCAGCGAGGGCGACACCCGCCTAGTATTCACCGAAGAGGAAAAGGTCTTCGACCCCGAAGAAGTCTACGGCGACGCACCAAACCCGACTCGTCTCTAGACCCAGCGTCGCGCCTGGGGCGGCATGGCCGGGGCGTCTGACAGCGAGGCGATCTCGAAGGGGCCGGAGGCAGGCGGCGCGCCAATCACCTCGGCAGCTGAGTCGCGACCCTCGGCTGACCCCAGATACGAAACGAATCAAGGATAACCATAGAGATAGAGGTGACGCTCTGTAGACAAATAGTATCGATTTGCCTCCTCCTCCCGACCATGGCTCTCGTGGCTTGCTCAGGTAGCAGTGAAACCAACGACGAGCAGAAGCTGATCGACGTCAGCTACGAAAATTACAATCAGGCTGAGACAGCTCGGAACTTCGACAACTGGGCCAAGTTGGGCAGCAACAACAGCATGTTGCACCTCGAGGAACTGTCGCCCATCGGCCCCGATGCTCCGACCATCCGAATGAATCTCGACACCCTCTACAGCGTCGGCGTCTATGACAATGACGGCGAGATGAGCGTTACGATTCCCGATTCCGACCTCTACCAGACGGTGATGATCCTCGATACCGATGGCTACACGCCCTTCTTCCTTTCCGAGCCCGGAACCCACCTTGTGAAGCATGACTCCGATTACTTGTTCATCGCCGTTCGCACTGGGATCGAGGATCGGCATGATGAGGCCTCCTTCGAAGAGGCTTACGTGGTGCAGGAGGGGATCAAGGTGGAAGGAAACGGAACGAAGCCGTATGTGATGCCTGCGTTCGATCAGGAGCAGCTTCACGCCCTCACCGCCGAGTAAAACAAGAAGATGCTCGAGGCAAAAGTGCCCTTCGTCTATGGCGACGGAACGACGCCCGTCAACGAGGAGCACCGAACCTGGTCGAACGGGGCCGGCTGGGGAGGGATGGCCACCGAGGTGGGTAGGTCGAACACCTACAATTCGTCAGAGACGTTGCCTGGCGATACATGCATGGCCATTACGTTTCCCGAGACCGGCAACAAGTTCTTTACCTCCTTCACCATCTACGACACGAATGGCTATCTCATGGAGGGCAACAGCCACATCAACAGCTATACATGGAAGCCGAATGACGACGGCTCTACCACCATCCACTTCAACTGCGAGGGAGAGCAGGACAATATTGAGTCCAACGGCAACGAGTTCAACTACATCGTACGCAACTACGGTGTAAGCCAGGAAGTCATCGACCTAAAGATCAACCCGGTGAAGCCTGAGCCGGTACTGTCGGATCCAGAGAAGGTCGAAGGGAACTAAGGCCTGCATACGATCAATAGTTTCGAGGCGCCGCCAAAGCTATCGTCATGCGCTCTGCGCCCTCTGAATGTGTCCAATGATGCGCCTGGCGATTTCCTCAGACCCTTCCTCAGACGTATCCAGCGTTAGCGCGTTTGCGTGAGGTACCTCGAGCACTTCGAAGTCTTCAAGGTATCGAGCGATGTTGGTCACGTCAATGTCCTTCAATCGCGCCCTGCGGTCCGGTGAGTCCTTGCGTTCGCGGAGGGTCTTCGCATCACACGTGAGCCACACCGGAAAGAAGCCGGCTCCCCGGTCGATCGCCAACTGCTCGATCCGGCGAAACAACGCAGCAGCGCCATCGTTGTTAGCCTCCAGCACATTCGTGAAGACGAAACTGTCGCTGGGGGGGCTGCTAAGACCCTTCGGCTGTTCGCAAGTAGTCGATTGCATAGACGCCACGCGACCCTCTCTAACGTGTCATTCGATTATCAACCAAGTCTGAAAGGCGAGTTTGTCGAGCTCAGGCCACTTCGGGCTGAAGACTATGACGACTTGTACGCTGTCGCTGCCGATCCGCTCATATGGGAACAACACCCGGCCAGAAATCGTCACGAAGGAGCGGTCTTCCGTGCATTCTTTTCCGAGGCACTAGCGTCCGGCGGCGCCTTGATCGTCATTGATAGCAACAGTCAGCGAACTATTGGATCTTCGCGGTTTCACGGTTTCGATCCTGAGCGACGCGAGGTCGAGATTGGCTGGACGTTCTTGGCTCGATCCCACTGGGGCGGCACCTACAACGGTGAGATGAAGCGGCTGATGCTGCGGCACGCCTTCACTTTCGTGAGTACCGTCGTCTTTCTCGTGGGTCTCGACAACATCCGTTCGCAGCGCTCCGTGGAAAAAATCGGCGCTGTTCGCGCTGGAACGAGACCCGACGCGGGCGGGAGAGACAGCTACGTTTATCGGATTGCTGCCTCTGCGTTCGGAAAGTCGGACGTTTGACGTCGCGATGGCGCTATTCTTCGATGAGAACGGCCTCTTCATGCCGGATCCGGAGCATTCGGGCTCAGAAGATCGCTTCGTGCTCCTTGGTCTGAGTCAGGCGTTGAAGCTCTTAGTCGTGTGCCACTGCTACCGCGAGAGAGAAGAGATCATTCGGATCATTAGCGCACGAAAGGCTGATCGATCGGAGCGTCGACAATACGGCGAACGGATACCAAAATGAAAAAGAGCTACGATTTTTCGAAAGCGAAACGGAATCCTTACGCCAAGCGACTGAAGAAGCAGATCACCATCCGCATCGCCACCCCGCACTAGACTATTTCCGAGATCTCTCGGAGGAGCTCGGTATTCCGTACCAGACGCTCATCAACCTCTATCTGAGCGACTGTGCAAGGACGGAGAAGCGGCCATCCTTGAAGTGGAGGGCTTCGAACTGAGCGGCCGTACAGAGCTGTAACTGAACCAGAGCGCCACCCGAGAAGATTTGACGTCTGCTCCACCAACCTTTGAGATATTCGGGTGGCACCCAGATGTTCGGGTCGCACGAAGCGACCTTCTGGCAGGGAGCGCCGGCCGTCATCGAAAGCGTGGAGAGCGGCCGAGCTGGGTGCGGCGTGGGGGGTCGCGGGGACCGGGCGGCGCAGCATAATTCTACCGTCGCAATTCGGCTTCAACGCCTGCGCCTCATGCCACCCGCGGAGCCGCCCGGTCCCCGCGACCCCCACGCCTGCACCCAGCTCGGCCGCTCGTTCGGAGCGACGCCCCAGGCGCCCACCCCGCTCCGCCCTCAAGACCCCTTGCGGACGAAGACGACTTGGAGGTCGCGCTTGGCGGGGTCCATGGTCCATAGGCCGAGCTCTTCGTCGACCATCGCTCCGGGGGGGAGGTCCGGGAGCTCTTCTCGTGGCGGGATCGAGCTTTCTGCCACCTCCCAGGCTCCGCCGGCCTCGGCGACGTTAGCCATGACGACCTCGAGGTCGGGGAAGGCTTTGTTCAGGACTCGGACTCGGACCCTCTCGGCGAGCTCAGGGGCTTCGGCGAACGCGAACTCGAGCATGTAGACGAAGAACCCCTCGGTGCCCTTGCCGTTGATCGGCGTATCCACCGGGCGCCAGCTTCCCGCCGGGGAGCGCCCGTCGATCTCGAGGATGAGCTCCTTGGCGAAGCTCTCGAGCCGCGCATCGCGGTACTTGTCCTCGAGCGCCTCGAAGCCGCCCGCCTCGATCTCGGCCAACAGATCGACATCGGCGTAGAACTCCTTGAAGTCCGCCACCAGCTCGATCGTCGGTACCTCGAGGACGACCACCGCCTCCAGGCCCTCTTCGTCCAGAGATATCGCACTCTTCGCCGAGTGGAAGGTCGGCCAGAAGAAATGGGCCGCGGCGGCCTCGGCCAGCACGATACAGAGGAAGAAGGTGATGACTGCGACGTGGGTCGGCACGCACCCCACGAAAACGCGCAGAGTCGAAGCGCGCGTCGGGTTCAATGGCTCATGCAAAGGGAGGGACTCCAGGACCGCTGGACAACCTATAATCCGCCCCTACCCATGTCAACGAAGCAGCCCAGCGGGCGGAGCTCACCAGAAGATGCTGGTTTCTAGCGGGAGACTCGCCGCACTCCTCCTGCTGGCCGCCGGCTGCCAGTCCTCTAGCGACCCGGGCGGCGATGCGACTGAGGCGTCGGCGCAGTTTCGGGAGCTGCACCGCCGTGTGTACGATGTCTACGAGCTGGGAACCGATAGAGATGCGGTGCATGACCTCCTATCGCAGATCTTCGCCGGCAAAGAGCTCACTCGCGAGTATCTCGAGCATTGGACCACGCTCTCTCGGATGCAGGCCGAAGGCACGGCCATCGATGTGCTCGCTGTCGACTACGAAGCCGTCGAGGTCGCCACCTCGAGCGACGACCGACTGGTGATCGAGGCCGACTGGAGCGTCGGCGGCATTGTCAGCCACCAGCTCCATAAACATCATCGGGTGAACCGATACCGAGCGGCCTACACTCTCGCGGCACTGACAGACGATCCCGATCAGCTACGCATCGTGGAGACGCGGCTGCGCAGCGCCGAGCGTGTCGGGACCCCGATGACCGGCTCCGGAGCCTTCCCGCTCGAAGACCTCCCGACTTCCGAGCGGGGGTTCGTCGGACCTGCCGAGCTCCTGGCAAGCGGGCTACTTGACGGCGATGACTCGAGTGCAGGCGAGGAGCAGAACGAGGAGGTCGCACCATGACCTCAGGAAAACCCACCGAAGAAGCGGAGACGAGCGTCCGCATTGCGAATCTGCGCTTCGCGTATCCGTCTCCGCATCCGAGCCGGCAGCGCTCCTTCACTCTGGCCGTCGACACCTGGAGGGTTGCGCAAGGCAGCAGAGTCGGCCTCTTTGGACCTTCGGGCTGCGGCAAGTCGACGCTCCTCAACCTGATCGGAGGCGTTCTCCAACCCCAGCAGGGCCGCATCACGGTCGAGGGTCTCGAGCTGAGCACCCTCACAGATGCCGAAAGACGGGCGCATCGCATCCGGAACATCGGCTTCATCTTTCAAGACTTCCCTCTCGTCGACTACCTCGACGTCAACGAGAACGTGCTCTTCCCCTATCGCCTCAACTCCGCTCTGCGCCTTAATAACGATGCTCGAGATCGCGCGCGAACGCTTCTCGGGGATCTCGGCCTCGAAGACAAAGCGCAGCGACGCCCGCGCTCCCTCTCCAGCGGTGAGCGCCAACGCGTCGCGATTGCCCGAGCTCTCGTAACTCAACCGCGACTCCTGCTCGCCGACGAGCCAACAGCGGGCCTCGACCCGGACCAGAGCCTGGCCGTCGTGCGTCTCCTCGAAGAGGTGAGCGCCCGCCAGAATCTCACCCTGCTGATGGTGACCCACGACCCTTCCCTGCTCGAGCTCTTCGACGAAGTCCTGGCGGTGGCCGACTACAACGAAGAGCTTGCCCGAAGAGTGGAGCCATCGGATGCTGCGTGACGCGCTCTTTCTCGCCTCGCACTATCTGCGCTCTTCGCCGGGGCGCAGCCTGGTGCTCGTATTGGGGTCGACCGCGGCCGCATTCCTGCCCCTCTTCACCTTTCTTGCCGCCGACCTCGTCGAAGACACTCTCCTGCGCCGCGCCCAAGCCTCACCCGTTCTCATCGGTGCCAAGGGCAATGAGTTCGATCTCAGCATGAGCTCTCTTTACTTCCGGGGTCAGGTCGCCGAGCCGGTCCCCGTTCGCGAGCTGGATCGACTGGGAACGAGGAACGGAACTCTCGCAATCCCCCTCTACGTCGCCCACAGTATCGGAGGAACACCGCTGGTCGGCACCAGCGTCGAGTACTTCTCGGCCCGCTCGCTGCGCCCGGCACAGGGGCGACTTCCCGCCCTGCTGGGAGAGGTTGTGGCGGGAGCCGAAGTCGCCCACCGCCTCCGCCTCGAGATCGGCGAGCATGTTCGCTCCGACCTCGCGAACCTCTACAACCTGGCCGGCGGCTATCCAGTACTCCTCGAAGTTGTCGGAATCCTCGAGCGCTCTTCAACCCCGGACGACGACGCTTACTTCGCGGATGTCAAAACCACCTGGGTCCTCGACGGTCTTTTCCACGGCCACCAAGCAGTGACCCGTGAGCAGACCTTGAATCCGGACGCCGGCGAGGGCGAGAACATGGAAGCAACTGCCGCCCTCTTTCTCTTCGCCGATCTCGACGAGAGCAACCGATCCAGCTACCACATGCACGGCAGCACCGGAGATGCGCCCCTGAGCTCCATTCTGGTGCTCCCGGAGAGTCAGAAGGACCACGACATCCTGCTCGGCGATTACGCCCTCGAGCAGAATCTTCAGGCGATCGAGCCGGAGACCGTCGTGCGGACGGTGTTGGGCATCGTGCTGCGCGCTCGTGACGCGCTCAGCGCCTTCTTCGTCGTCGTAGCACTTTCCACTCTCTGTTTCTTCGTCCTGGTCATCTCTCTCACTCTGCGGCTACGCCGCCGTGAAATCGATCTGATGCAGCGAATCGGTAGCGGGCGCTTCGCCATCGCGACCATCGTCGGAACCGAGATCGTGCTCGTCCTGCTCGCTTCCGCACTGCTCTCGAGCGGTCTCACCTGGGCCGGACTCGCCCTGATCCGCTCTCAGCTGGCGTAGCCTCAGCGCGCGCGAGCGCGTCTCAGAGCAGTGCCCGTCGGCGCTTCGTTGCCTGCTCCAAGCTCCGTCGATAGTCGTCGGATTCCAACAGGCTTCGATGAAAGTCGCCCGCCTCACCGATCAGCCGGCCGGCCACATACATCGCGTGAATGGCTTGCGTCGTGTCGCCCATCGCCAGCGCGTTGAGGCCGGGCCGCTCGGGCCAGAATGCCGGATGCTCGAGGTCCCACACCAATAGATTCGCCAAAGCCCTCTCTTCCAGCACCCCCGCGCGAAAGGCCGGGTGGCCCTCGCCCGGGATCCTCCACACACGATCCAACAATCGTTCGGGCTCGGCCAGATCGGCCGCTCGCCCAAAGTGCTCACCGCGAGTGGACCAGGTCGACTCGGCATCGCGCTGCGCCCCCTCGGCGAGAAAGCGACGATAGTCGGAAGACCATGTCGTCCCCATCGATCGCTGACCCGCGACGTAGCGCAGCTCTTTCTGCAGGTTCATTGAATCGTTCGAAGGCGAGCAGTCGGTGGCAACGGCCCAGGACAGGCCGGCTGCGGAAAAACTCGCCGGGTCGGCCGGAAAAGCAAAGACGAGTTGGGAGTGAGGACAGAAGATCAACAGCACCCGATCCGGATCCAAGAGCGCCAGCTCAGGGCGTGAAGCAAAGAGACAATGAGCAAAAACCCACCGTGGCACTCGCTCGAGCACGCCGAGCGACGCCAGCCAGCGCAAGGGCGTTGCCCCGCGCCGCTGGACACTGAAACGGTATTCCTCGATCGACTGAGCCAGGTGTGCGTGAATCGGCAAGGTGTGGGACTCGGCTATCTCCGCCGCCTCTCGCCACAGCTCGCCACTTGCCGTGTCAGTGGCATGAGGCCCCAGTGCGGCAAAGATGCCACGTTCGCCAAGGTCTGCCGAGCCGACGATCTCCAGGGTTGCCGCGATCTGCTGTCGGCTCTGTGCCATACCCGGCCCGGAAATGTCCTGCAAAGTAGGGGCGACTACCCCGGAGAGGCCTGTGTCGCACAGGGCCTCCACAATGGCAGCGCCGTGATAGTAGTGATCCCAGACCAGGCCCACGCCCTGAAGCAGGCTCTCGTAGGCGCCCATGCGCGAGAAGGCGAGCACGTCCTCCGGCTCGAGCCTGCTCTCGATCTCGAAGTAGAGCTGCCGCACCATATTGCCCTCGAGAACCTCCCGCTCGGCGAAGCCGCGCAGGAAGCCGAGGGAGAGATGGGTGTGCGGGTTGACGAAGGCGGGAGTGATGAGACGATCTCCGAAAGACGAAGCTGTGGTGCCGAGCTCGGCGCCCCAGGCCGCCAGCTCATCCTCGAATCCGGCCGCGGAGAGCGGCCGCACCTCGCGAATGCGAGACCCGTCAATCAGGATTGCGGCAGGAGCTACGTGATGCCCGCTCTCGCCGCTTCCGCACGCGACCTGTCTCGAAGCAATCAGCTTGGTCATCGGAGGGCAGTCCGCCACACATCGAATGCGCGAGGAGCCAGACCTCAGTGCACGCGCATGCCCGGCTCAGCGCCCTCGTCAGGGTGCAGGAGAAAAATCTCGCTCCCTCCTTCTCCCGCAGCCAGAACCATGCCTTCGGAAACGCCAAAGCGCATCTTCCGCGGCGCCAGGTTCGCGACCACGATGGTCATCCGGCCGGCGAGACTCGCGGGGTCATAGGCAGCCTTGATCCCCGCCAGCACGGTGCGCTCTTCGCCGCCGAGGTCGAGCTGCAGCCGAATCAGCTTGTCGGCGCCTTCCACCGGCGTCGCCTCGATGATGCGCGCGACACGGAAGTCCAGCTTGGCAAAATCTTCGTAGCTGATCTCGGGCTCGATGGGGTTCTCCGTCAAGCCCCCCGGGGAGGGCTCGTCGGGCAACTCTTCTTTGGAGCTCTCGATCATCTTCTCGATCGCCTTTTCGTCGACCCGAGTCATCAGAGCACTATAGCGGTTGATCTCGTGATCCAGGAGCGGTCTGGTGGCATCTTGCCACTGCAAATCAGAGACCCGGAGAAACGCCTCGGCGTTGGCCGCCGTAACCGGCAGGATCGGCCTCAGATAAACCATCAGGGTGCGAAAGAGATTAATTCCCGTGGTGAGGACCTTGTGCAGCTCGTCGCGGCGGTCCGGGTCCTTCGCCATCTCCCAAGGCTTGCGCTCGTCGATGTACTTATTGGCATCGTCCGCCAGCGCCATGATCATGCGCACCGCGCGGTTGTAGTTTCGTCCTTCGAGCTGCGAAGCGATCTCCTCGGCCTGGCCGGCCGCCAGTGCCACCAGCTCCGGATTGTCGAGCGAGATCCCGAGTCGACCGTCGAAGATACGATGGAGAAAACCGGCGCAGCGGCTGGCGATATTGACCACCTTCCCCACCACGTCGGAGTTGACACGGTTGACGAAGTCTTCGAAATTGATGTCTATGTCGCCCATTCCGGTGCCCAACTTGGCGGCGTAGTAGTAGCGCAGGTACTCCGGGTTGAGGTGATCGAGGTATGTTCGAGCGGTGATGTAGGTCCCTCGCGACTTCGACATCTTGGCCCCGTCCACCGTCACGAAGCCATGAACGTAGACCGCTGTCGGCATCCGGAAGCCGGCGGCGTGAAGCATCGCCGGCCAGAACAGACAGTGGAAGTAGACAACGTCCTTGCCGATGAAGTGATAGACCTCGGCCTCGCTGTCGGCCTTCCAATACTCGTCGAAGTCGAGTCCGAGGCGGTTGGCGTACTCTTTGAACGACGCCATGTAGCCTATCGGGGCGTCGAGCCAGACATAGAAGTACTTGCCCGGCGCATCGGGTATCTCGAAACCGAAGTACGGCGCGTCGCGAGAGATGTCCCAGTCTTTGAGCCCCTCGGAAAACCACTCCTCGAGCTTGTTGACTACTTCCGACTGGAGGCGCTGCGGTGTGACCCAGGCACGGAGTAGTTTCTCGAAGTCCGCAAGCTTGATGAAGTAGTGCTCAGAGTCCCTCTCTTCAGGCTTGGCCCCGGAATACGCCGAGACCGCATCGATGAGATCCACTGGACTGTAGATAGCGCCGCAGACCTCACAATTGTCGCCGCTCTGGTTCTCCGACTTGCACTTTGGGCAGGTGCCTCTGATAAAGCGGTCGGCGAGAAAGATCCCGCGCTCAGGGTCGTAGAACTGGCGCACATTCCGAGTGGTGACGTGGCCCCCTTCGCTCAGTCGGCGGTAGAAGTACTCCGCCAGCTCCCGATTCTCGGGAGAGTGCGTGGAGTAGTAATTGTCGATACCGACAGCGAAGTCAGCAAGATCGCGAGCGTGCTCTCCCTGGAGACGCGCGATCAGCTCTTCGACTCCGATCCCCTCCTCCTCTGCACGCAGCATGGTGGCCGTGCCATGTGCATCGTCGGCACAGACATAGCGGCAATCGTGCCCTCTCATCCTCTGTAGGCGCACCCAGATGTCGGTCTGGATCGCCTCCACCAAATAGCCGAGATGAATCGGCCCATTGGCGTTTGGAAGGGCGCTGGTAACGAGGATCTTGCGTGGTTTGGACATGGCGAAGGTAGGCCGAGAAGGGAGGCGGGATTCTTTCACGCGGCCAACCTTTCCTCAACGACAGGCTAGACCAGCGCTTCCAAAGTTCGTGCTGCATAGCTCGAGGTCATTCTGTTCGCTGGCTAGGCGCGCTGACGGAGGCATATTGGGCAATGTGTCGAGGAGGCGAAACGACGCCAGCGGGCAGAAGGGCCCGAGATATGTGCGCGAACTTTGGAAACGCTGGTCTAGGATGGCCTCATCGTGCCAGGCACCTTCCCTTTCGCTCGCGGTGCCGTTGTCGCCGGCACGTTGGCATCTCTGTTTGGGGGATGCTCCCCGACACCCGCGCCGCCCTTTACGGTAGCTCCCTGCAACGAGGGTACCGAGCGCGCCACGATTCCAACCGACCAGCGAGTCGTGCCTCGCCACGCGAGTAGGTTCCGAGTTGACTACCAGGACGGGCACAAAAGGATCGACATCGTTGACCCGTGGAGAGGCGCTCAATTCGACATCAGCTTCGTGCTCCTTCCCTGCGGCGAAGAGGCGCCACCCCTCGACCCCGAGACTGTAATCCTGCGAATACCACCACAGCGGGTGGTGACGACCTCGACTACGCAGCTGCCGCACTTCATCGCTCTCGATGTCATTGACCATCTTGCCGGCCACAACCGATTCGACTACGTGAGCTCGCCGGAGATCCGCGAGCGCATCGACGCGGGCACGCTGGTGGAAGTCGGCGACGGCGTACGTCTCAACCCCGAGATGCTCATCGAGCTCGAGCCGGATCTGGTTCTCGCCACCAGTATCGGCAACCCAGAGCTCGACGTGCTCGGCATGCTGCGAGGGCTCGATCTTCCTTTTGCACTGGACTCGGCATTCATCGAAGAGACCCCACTGGGCCGGGCGGAGTGGATCAAGTTCACCGCCCTCTTCTTTGACAAAGAGGCCGAAGCAAACCTCCTCTTTGACGGCATCGAAGCTCGATACCAAGCGCTCGCCGAGCTCGGCCGCTCGGCGGCGCGACGACCCACCGTGCTCGTGGGTACGCCCTTCCAGGGTACCTGGCACGTCTCCGGCGGAGCCGCCTATCAAGCACGCCTTATCGCGGATGCCGGTGGTTCGTATCTCTGGGCCGACGATCCGTCGAGCGGGGCCATCCCACTCGACTTCGAAGCGGTTTACGCGCGAGGTCTCAGCGCCGACGTATGGCTCCATCCTTATGGTTGGAGCAGCCTGAACGATGGCATCCGTTTGGACTCCCGGATGGGTGACTTCGCCGCCTTCCAGAGCGGCCAGGTCTTCAACAACGACAAGCGAACCAACGCGCACGGAGGCAACGACTACTGGGAGACCGGAAGCCTACGTCCGGACCTCATCCTGGCCGACCTCCTTCACATCCTCCATCCCGAGCTCCTCCCCGATCACGAGATGGTGTTTCACCGTCGCCTCCCGCAGTGAGTCGCGATGATGTAGAGTCCCTGGGTTTTAGAGAGGCCGCCTCTCCTGTGGGGACGTCGTGAGCAGCACAGAGAAAAGTCTAGTCATCGTCGAGTCGCCGGCCAAGGCGCGCACCATCGCCTCTTTCTTGCCCAAGGGCTTCCAGGTGGAGGCGTCGATCGGTCACATCCGCGACCTTCCGACATCGGCCGCGGAGATTCCGGCAAGCATCAAGGGCAACTCGTGGGCGCGTCTCGGAATCGATATCGAGAACGGCTTCAAGCCCTTCTACGTCGTTCCTTCCGAGAAGCGAAAGCAGGTCCAGAAGCTCAAGAAGGCGCTCAAAGATGCCGACGTCGTCTACCTCGCAACTGACGAAGATCGGGAGGGAGAGTCGATCAGTTGGCATCTCACCGAGGTGCTCAAGCCGAAGGTCCCTCTCCGGCGGCTGGTCTTTCACGAGATCACCAAAGAAGCCATCCAGCGAGCTTTGGAGCAGCCTCGCGAGCTCGACCAGGGTTTGGTCCGGGCGCAAGAAGCTCGCCGCATTCTCGACCGCCTTTACGGCTACGAGATCTCGCCTATCTTGTGGCGCAAGATCCGACCCCGCTTGTCGGCCGGGCGAGTACAGTCGGTAGCGGTTCGCCTCTGTGTCGATCGCGAGCGCCTACGGCGCCGCTTCGTGCGTTCCGGCTACTGGGATCTACGTGCCACTTTCGTAACCGACAAGAACGAGAGCTTCGAGGCTGACCTGGTCCGCATCGGGGAGAATCGTCTGGTCAGCGGCAAAGACTTCGACTCCGCGACCGGCGATCTCAAGGCCGACGCAGCCGGCCTGCTTCAACTCTCGGAGGAGCGAGCCCTCGAGCTAGCCGAAGGGCTCAAAGAGGCATCGTGGCAGGTGAGCGAGGTCGAGGAGCGGCCGTACACGACCAACCCGGCGCCGCCCTTCACCACCAGCACTCTCCAACAGGACGCCAATCGCACGCTGCGATACAGCGCACGCCGAACGATGCAGATCGCGCAGCGCCTTTACGAGAACGGTCACATCACCTACATGCGTACCGACTCCACGACTTTGGCGGAGTCGGCAGTCACCAGCATCCGCTCGCTGATCCAAAAACGGTATGGAGAGGAGTATCTTTCCTCCAAGAGCCTCCAGTACAGCACCAAGGTCAAGAATGCCCAGGAGGCCCACGAAGCCATTCGTCCCTCGAGCGTCTTCAAAAGACCTCGCGAGCTCGCCCAAGAGGTCGGAAGCGATGAGCTCAAGCTCTACGAGCTCATCTGGAAGCGCACCATGGCTTGTCAGATGGCACAGGCACGGGGCCATAACGTGACCGTCAGAGTGTCGGATAGCGAGGCCGTCTTTGCGGCAAGAGGCAAAACGATCGAGTTCCCGGGTTTCCTGCGCGCCTACGCGGAAGGGTCCGACGAGCCGGCCGCCGTCTTGGCCGATCGGGAGATCCTGCTGCCCCGGGTTGCAGTGGACGAGGCTCTCGACTGCAGCAACCTCGATGCTCGCGGCCACACCACCCAGCCGCCCGCCCGCTACACGGAAGCCTCCCTGGTGAAGGAGCTCGAAGCAAAAGGCATCGGCCGCCCTTCGACCTACGCCTCGATCATGGACACGATTCTGCACCGCGAATATGTCGTGAAACAGGGCAACGCACTGGTACCGACATTCACCGCTTTCGCCGTCGTCAAACTGCTCGAAAACTTCTTCGCCGACCTGGTCGATGTCGACTTCACCGCCCGAATGGAGAATGCCCTCGACGAGATCTCTCTCGGCAAGAGGGAGTCCCTCCCCTACCTACACCGTATCTACTACGGCCTCGACAACGAACAAGGGCTCCACGCCTTGACCCTGCAGGACATCGACGCCCGAGAGTCGTGCACACTCCTGGTGGCCAATGACGAGAACGGCGAGGCGGTCAACGTTCGTGTCGGCCGCTACGGTCCTTACATCGAGCGCGGCGACGAGCGGGCGTCGATACCGGACAAGGTCACGCCGGACGAGCTCTCTCTAGAGATGGCTCTCGAGCTTCTCGAAAAAGGCTCGGGGCCCCGTGAGCTCGGTCTCGACGATGCCTCCGGAAAGCAGGTGTACGTGAAGACCGGCCGCTTTGGTGCGTACGTACAGCTCGGCGACGCGGACGACGACGAGAAGCCCAAGATGAAGTCTTTGCTGCCCGCGATGGAGGCGGAGACCGTTGGAATCGAGGAGGCTTTGGCGCTCCTTTCTCTGCCCCGCTCGATCGGCGTCGACCCGCAAACCGGCGAAGAGATCTTTGTCGATCTCGGCCGTTACGGGGCCTATGTCAAGAGCGGGAAGGAGACCCGCAGCCTCGACGCTCCCGAGCAGGTACTCACCGTCAGTCTCGACCAGGCCGTCGCCAAGCTTCGAGAAGAAAAGAAAAGCCGACGCGGCGCACCAGCGGTTCTCAAAGAGCTCGGGAATAACCCCGAAGGCGTGGCGATCCGGCTTCTCGACGGTCGTTTTGGCCCCTATGTAGCCGACGGTAAAACCAATGCGTCGGTGCCGAAGGGTACAGATCCCGACAGCGTGACTCTGCAGGACGCTCTCGACCTGATTCAGATCAGAGAGGCCAAGGGTCCACGCAAACGACCTGCCCGCGCCAAAAAGAAAGTCGCCAAAAAGAAGGTCGCTAAGAAGAAGGCAGCGAGGAAAAAGGCCACCGCCAAGAAAAAGACCTGACCGACACGGTCCAAAGCCCGGACGGCCTCCAAATGCGCCGTCCCTGGCGCCATGTCACGCCCTTAACGGCCGGAGGGATAGATCCCAAGTTATAGTTTCAGATTGCCGCGGACCCTAGGCCACGCCGGATCCGCGACCTGACCACGATAAGAGGAAGAACGATGGATCTGAGCACCTCACCTCAGCAGGAAGCACTCCTAGCCAGCGTGCGACAGGCCTGCGCCCGCTTCGACGACGACTACTGGCTCGACCTCGACAATCGCGCAGAGTTCCCCTTCGAATTTCACACCGCGATGGCGGAGGCTGGAGTGCTCGGCATAGCGATGCCCGAGCAATATGGGGGCACCGGTCTGGGCGTAACCGAAGCGGCTCTGGTGATGCACGAGGTCGCCCGCTCCTCGGGAGCCATGAGCGCCGCTTCGGCCATCCACATCAACATCTTCGGCCCACACCCCATCGTCGTCTTCGGCACTGAAGAGCAGCGCCAACGCTGGCTCCCGGATCTCATCGAGGGTCGCGTGAAGACCTGTTTCGGTGTTACCGAGGCCGACGCCGGGCTCGACACCACCAGCATCAAGACTCGTGCCGATCGCGATGGCGACCACTACCGCGTCAACGGCAAGAAAATCTGGACCACCACCGCCCAGGAAGCAGACAAGATCATGCTTCTCACCCGTACGACCGCCAAGGAAGACAGCCGCAAGCGGACCGACGGGCTCACTCTCTTCTACACCGACCTCGACCGAGATTACGTCGACGTTCGGGTGATCCCCAAGATGGGCCGTGCCGCGGTCGACTCCAACGAGGTCTTTTTCGATGACCTACCGGTACCCGCAGCCGATCGAATCGGCGAAGAGGGCAGGGCCTTCGAGTACCTTCTCCACAGCCTCAACCCCGAGCGCATTCTGATCGGCGCCGAGGCCGTTGGAATCGGCCGCAACGCGCTCGCGCGGGCTGCCGACTACGCCCGCGAACGGGTTGTCTTCGGCCGCCCCATAGGTAAGAACCAATCGATTCAGCATCCTCTGGCCGAGAGCTGGATGGAGCTCGAGGCCGCATTTCTCATGTGTCTGCGCGCCGCCGACCTCTATGACACAGGCGAGCCCTGCGGTCCCCACGCGAATGCCGCCAAGTACCTCGGTGCCGAAGCCGGGTTTCGGGCCTGCACACGGGCGGTCATGACCCACGGCGGCATGGGCTACGCCAAGGAGTACCACGTCGAGCGTCTGATGCGGGAGATCATGATCGCGCGTTTGGCGCCGGTGAGCCCTCAACTCATTCTCTGCAATGTGGCGGAGAAGGTGCTCGGGCTGCCGAAGAGCTACTGAGGGGGAGAAGTGAAGCAGACTCGAGCCCATAGCCTCGACCGCGACCTGAGCGCCGGCGCCGTCTGCCTAACTGTTTTACTGGCGAGTCCCGCTCTCGCCGCAGAGCGCTACGCTCTCGACATCGCCGTCAGCGATGACGCGAGCAAGACACCTCTGATCCTTCTCAAGGACACCGAGGCGCAAGTCGAAGCCGCGATCGCCCCCTCGAAGGGAGGGGAGCTGAGTGGCCTCAAGGTCCACTACCAGGGCCGCTGGATCGAGACCTTGTACTTGGCTCGAGACTACTCGCCGCGCGAGAGCTGGAAAGGGAAGGCGCCCCTTCTATGGCCGGCGACAGGACGCAACTTTCCGCCCGACCTGGAGGCCCGGCGCAAGGCCGGCGAGGACTTCAGCGACGGCGCCTATCTTGTCGAAGGCAAGCGATACGAGATGCCTATCCATGGATTCGCCCGCGATCTGCCATGGCGGGTGACCCAGAAAGCGGCAACCGACCGAAGCGTCTCGGCAACAGTCTCACTGAGCGACACACCCGAGACCCGGCTGCGCTATCCCTTCGGGTTCGCCATCGACGCGGTCTATACGATCCAAGAAGGCGCCCTCACAATCGGGTACCAAATCCACGCAGCGAAAGCCAACGAAGGTGAGATGCCCTTCTCGATCGGCAATCACATCACTTTCACCAGCCCTCTCGTAGCCGGCACCGACCCGACTGAAATGGAGCTCGCCACGCCCTCGACAACGGAGCTCCTGAGAACCGCATACGGCACTCCGACCGGAGAAAGCCGCCCCCGCAATCTGGCCGCGGGTGTCAAGCTCGGCGGCTTCGAACGGCTCAGCGCCGTGCCGCTGACGGGATACGAGGGCGACCCTTACGTCATCTACAGCGATCCACAGGGGCTGGCGATCCGCATGTCGCACCGGGCATCCGAGATTCCGCCGCAACCGGTAGTGCTCTTCAATAACTGGGGAGACGTCCGCGGCGGGTTCTTCAGCCCCGAGCCCTGGGTCGGACTGCCGAACTCACTCGTCCTCGGCAAAGGACTGACCCGACTCGCGCCCGGCGACACTTTCAGCTGGACGATCCGTATAGAGTTCAGCCGGAGCGGGCAGGAGTAGACCGGGGCCGAAGCTACCCGGCCGCCGGTGACGAGGCATAGCGAGCCAGCGCTTCCTCGATCGTCGAGCGAGTCACGCCCTGATTCTCGAGCACCTCGCTCAACCAGGGTGGAAGCTCTTGTGCAGCGACCGAGATCGGGTCTGGGATCCCACTGAGGTGGGCTGCCTGTCGGGCGTAGAGACGCACGTACCCTGAGGGCCGAGGGTCGCCACTGAGCTCGTGCATAGCGAAGGGATCCGGCGAGCTCGAACGGCCGCCAGGGTCGAAGAAGACATCGTGTTACCGGCTACGAGAAAGCGCACTTAGTTGGCTGCGAGTCGGTTTTTTGTCCCCGCGAGGCGTGACTCAGGGTGTGGCGCAGATAGTCGAGGTACCCCTCGGGGGGTGGCGTCGTGGGGAGTTCTCGGAGGATGGGGAGAAAGTAGGCGAGGGATCGGATGGGCTGGAGCTTTGGTAGGCGCGGATCTCGGCATGCGCGTCGGGCGGAGCCGAGGAGGAGGGCGGCCTGGAGGACGGTGAGAGGCAGGTCTTGGTCGAAGAGCTGGTCGACGATGACGCGGTCGCCGTGGTGGAAGCGGTGCGGGGTGTCGGGAAGGAGTCGATAGAGGCGGAGGAGCTGGCGCCGATAGTGGCTTCGGGTCATGAGCGTCGTCGTGCTGCGCTCCGCCTTTTGGCGCGGTCCTTGGCCTTTTTTTCAGCAGCCTCCTTGGCCTCCTTGCGGCGATAGGAGTTAGCCTCGATCTTGACGATCTCGGCGTGGTGGGTGAGTCGATCGACGAGAGTGACGACGCAGGAGGCGTTGGGAAAGACCTCGGCCCATTCGGCGAAGGGCTTGTTGGTGGTGAGAAGAATGGGCTTGTTGCCGTATCTCCTGGAGACGACCTCGAAGAGGAGATCCGCGTGGCGGTGGTCGTAGGAGAGATAGCCGAGCTCATCGATTGCCAAAAGCGAGGGTCGGGTGTATTTGGAGAGCCTTCTCTGGAGCGCCGAGGGGGTTTCCTGGACGGCGAGATCGTTGAGCATGTCGGAGGCGGTGACGAAGCTGGCGGTGGCCCCTCGTTGCAGCGCCTGGTAGAGGAGGTTCTTGGCAATCATGGTCTTGCCGACACCGTTGGGTCCGAGGAGGATGACGTTGGTGATGTCGTCGAGGAATTGGAGGGTGAGCAGATCCTGGATCTGCTCGCGGTCGATGCGCTGGGGCCAGGAGAAGTCGAAGTCGGCGATGCTCTTGAAGAGCCCGACGCGGCTGGTGCGGATGCGCCGTTCGAGGCTGCGCCGTTTGCGCTCGGCCTCTTCTTTGCGCAGCAGCTGTTCGAGCCAGGGCTGTTCTCGGTAGGTGCCCCAGTCGTCGACGAGGGCGTAGAAGCCGAGGGATCGGGCGAGCTCTCGTAGTGGTTCGTCAGGGATCGTTGGACTCTTCCTGGGTCGGGCCATCGTCGTTGCCTCCAAGTTGGTCGTAGTCCTCGAGGTTGTGCGGTCTCACGGAGAGATCTCGCTGTTGGAGCTCCTGGCTGAGCGGCACCGGTAAAGCCGGGGGCTGACCGAGGCCGCGCTGGTGCCGTTCGAGTAGGAGCCGGACGGACTGGAATCGCGGTGCGTGGTTCAGGAGCGCTTCGCGCACGGCTTTGTCGAGTCGCTGGGGGCCGTACTGGCGCAGGAGTCGGAGCAGGCCGGCGGTCTGCGTTCCGAGGTTCTCGCCTCGCTCGGCGAGCTGCTGCATCAGCTCTTCGCATCGAGGCACAGCGGAAAACAGCCGATGGAAGCCCCGGTGTCGTCGGGCCCTGCGTTTGTGAGCGAGGAGCTCCTCGAGGTGTTGAGGATCGAGGATCTGCTCGCCCCGGGAGTACGAGCGAGGGTGCTCGGCGAGGAGCTCCTGGCCATCGAGGATCCGCACCCGATGCTCGCTGGCGAGGAGCGTGACGGTCCTCTGCACATGACTGTGCGGCACCGAGTAGTCGTTGAGGTCGAAGCGCACGATCGGCGTCTTTCTGACCTTGATCTCCAGTCGCAGGTCGGTTTCGAAGTCGTCTCCGGGAAGCTCAAGCAGTCGAGGTCGTTCCTGGGCCAGGGCGCTTTTCACGGTTCGCTGTCGGTCCTGCGGCCAGGGTCTGCGCTGCGACCTCTGGCACCATTCCAGGACCTGCCGATTCAGACGATCCAAATCGCTCACCGTTCGGGCGCCGAAGAACGAGCTTCGCAGGAAGCGGATTGCGCGCTCGACGCGGCCTTTCTCATTTCCCCGAGCCACCGCGGCGACGGTGGGAAGGAAGCCGTAGTGGCTGGCGAAATCGAGCAGCACGGGATGGAAGCGCACCGCGGTTCCCTGCCGCTCGATCACCGCGGTTCGCAGGTTGTCGTACAGAACGGTCCTGACGACGCCGTCGACGTAGTGGAAGGCCAGCTGGTGAGCGTGCAAGAAGGTTTCGAGACGAGTGTCGAGGGTGAAGTGCACGAAGACCGTGCGCGAGAACGACAGCACGAAGACGAAGGCATAGAGCCGACGATGTGCCCGGCCGACGCGGAGCCGACCGAAGTGGCCCCAGTCGACCTGCGCCTGCTCTCCTGGCAGCATGCGCAGCGAGAGAAACGCCTCGCGCTGGGGCTTCGGTCGCATCGAGGCCACCAGGTGGCGAAACTGATCCGGGCCTCCTGGATAGCCGCGCTCCACCACCATGGTGTAGAGACGGCTCGCCGGCAGTCGTGGGTAGGTCCCGAGCACCTGCTCGATGAACGGCAGGTAAGGATCGATCATCCTCCCTCGTCGCTGCTGGGGTAGCACGCCGGACTTCTCCAGCGCCCGGCGCACGGTTGAGGGGTGCAGCTGTAGCTGTCGAGCGATCGTGCCGACTTTCCACTTCTCGACCAGGAACAGACGACGGATCTCCCCGCGCAGCTGTGCGTCGATCACGCCCCTATCTCCGTCGGCAACGACGAAAGCTCGTTCGCACAAACTCTCGGCAGGCCTCTCCACACTGCATGCATCGCGGATTCCTCGGGTCGTAGCGCACTTCGCGCCTCGGAGTCTCGATCCGACACAGTGTCCTCCCCGAAGTACCGCCTGGGGTACCCTGATGCGTCACTTTCTCTGCCCGCTCGCGCTGGCGCCGACGGTAGCGGGCCTGACGGGCGGCATGACAATGCCGACCTCGGAGGCTTCGCTGGTACCGATGGCCGGCCGCCCGAGTCGATTCCCGACGAGCCACCAGAGCACAAGCCCGGCAGTAACGCTGGCCACGGTCACAGTGCGAGCACAGCGAGATACGCCGACGGCATCGAGCACAGTCGAAGAGTCGGTAGTCCGGTCGCATCGTCGCCTCCCATTCGACGACGACCCCGACTCTCTGCCATACTGCAAGCGCAGCTAATGCTGCGGTTTGGGGCAGAGCCCGGGGCGTTTTCTACTTCGCTTTCCCGGGCTCTCGCCGTCTCTGGTCGGCCTGCTCTATCAGAGCAGAGCCCGCACTGCAAAGCCCTACACCGACTCACGCATCTCTTCCGACCGCAAACACGCCGCCGGGACCACGCACCCGGACCGCCGTTCCGGCGGGATGATGCCGCCCTTCCTGAAGAAGGCCTAGCTTTCCCGCGGTCGCGAAGCCCTCAGCTCACTCCATCCCGGAAACTGCGCTCGCAGCCAACGGGATGCGCTTTCTCGCAGCCATCAACACATCGGCAGGAACACCTCGCTCGCCACCGCCCGCGAGTCCCATTCCGTCGCACAGCACGGCACCCAGGACCGCCATCGGGCGGCTTCCCGCGAGAAGGAGCGCAACGTAAGCGCCGATGCCGTAGCCAACGACGGTCGCACTACCGAGCTCGGCGACCGCTATATCGGCATCCGCCATCAGAATCTCAGCCGTATAGCCGCCGCCCCGGGGCACAGTTGATTGACCGTGTCCAGTGAAGTCAAGAGCACTTACGCTCCCCGGCCACTCAGCGAGCTCGCCAGGTACTGCCTCTGGAGAGGCTCCACCAAGCTCGTGAAGTACGAGCAGGCACGGCCCGTCGGCGTCACGCAGGGTGTGCAATGCCAGCTCGACCTGGCCATGCCGAAGCCGGCGGGTCCTCATGAAAGATGGTCAAGCACGAGATCGGTGATGGCTCGAGGCTCCTCGATATGGAGAAAGTGACCGAGCTCCAGCTCCTCCACCTTCGACGAGCCGGAGAGGTAGGTGCGCAGCTCCTCGGCACTGGCCCCCCACCCCATCGGCTCTTCGATCGTGCTCACCAGTGCCAACATCGGCACGCGAACTTCGTTGAGCCGATCGAGTGTCCAGTCGGGGCGGAACGGCCCCACTCCCCACCGCATCCCGGGATCCAGCTTCCATCTCCAACCATCGGGGTCGCGCCTGGCGCCCGCGGTGACCAGATAGCGAAGCCAGTCCGGGGGGAGACGAGGGTTCATCTTGCCGCGACGAGCGGCCAGCTCCTCGAGCGTCCCAGGACGGCGCACCCCCGTCGCGGCTTGGCGTCGGTGATCGAGCCACTTCACCAAGATCGCCGAGCGCCCCTGCACTCGATCGTCTTGAGTCAGATCGGGTCGACGCCTACGAGTGCGGGCCGAGCCCAGGCCGTCCATGTTGACGAAGTGGCTGAAGCGCTCCGGCAGCAGCAGGCAGAGATCGAGTAGAAGCCCCGCACCCTTGGAGTGACCCACCAGGGCGACAGCTTCGTCAGTGGTCGAGTTGAGAACGGCAAGAGCATCTCTAAGATCGGCCGGCCAGTTGTAGAGCGCAGCATGCTCCGAGTCTCCGTGACCGCGGTGGTCCCAAGAAACAACTCTCCAGCCTCCCGCCGCGAGTAGGGGCGCGAAGCCGTCGAAGGTGCGCGCGAAGTCGCTGCCGCCATGGGCAAGCAGCAACACCGGAGCAGTCTCACTCCCCCACTCTGCGACCGAGATGCTCAGGCCGAAGGAATCAACCAAGCGCCGCCGCTCCGGCGGCACCGCGCCGGGGTAGGCGCCATGCGCGAGAGCCTCCGCTGCAGCGATTGCTTTCATGAGAGCGCGCCATTGTACTCGCTCAGCCCCTGCGCCGGGGCGAGCGGCAGTCCGCGCTTGATCTGGGGCTAAAGACCAGCGTTTCCAAAGTTCGTGCACATAGCTCGAGGTCATTCTGTTCGCTGGCCAGGCGCGGCGACGCAGGCATATTGTGGCCAATATGTCGAGGAGGCGAAACGCCGCCAGCGGGCAGAAGGGGCCGAGATGTGTACGCGAACTTTGGAAACGCTGGTCTAGGGACAGGTCGCGAAAGCCGAAGTGTCGGTGACGGCCGCGGAGGCAGTACCGAGGGGGTTCGTATAGGTTCGGCTCTCCCCGGCGAGTAGATCACTGACCGTCAGACTCCACTCGACCGTCGTCGAGCCCGAGGCAAAGACCCAGTAGCGATCGTTCAAAGTGCAGCCATTGATGACCTTGAGCGTCATCTCCCAGTTTCTAGCCTGGAAGAACCACAGGATGCCCGACTCGGACGTCCGCGTGTCCGCCGATACTCGAGCCGGACCGGTGTTGTCCTTGAAGTCACGCCACGTGGCCTCGACAGCAAAGCGCCCGTCACGGAGGCAGAGTCGAGTCTCGGAGGGCACGCAGCCGCCCGGCGTCGTATAGCGCTTCGAAAGCAGGAACTCGAAGCCGCCGATAAAACTGGAGTCCGGCCACTCGGAGTGCCCGAAACCAGACTGGATATCGGCCTCGAATTCAACTCCGAGGCGGTCGAGCTGGTCGACAATCGCTGCATACGACGCGCCGAAAAAGTTCGGATCTTCGGTTCCGTAGTAGAGGTGGATCGGCGCCGCATAGTCGAGATCGGCAACATCGATAACCGGGCGGAAAGGGGCCGAGAGCGAGAAGACTCCGGCGAAGCGAGAGACTGTTCCGTAGGCGAGAACATAGGCAAAAGAGCCGCCCGACGAATGCCCGCCGATCGAGATGCGCTGTGGATCCACCGGCAGATCCGCACCCCCCTTTGCCTCACTAAGGATCCCTGCTGGGGAGGGACCGAAGAGGTTGGGCGCGGACCGCCGCCACGGACGATGTTCGCGTAAAGCTTCCGTATCGTCAAGCCGCCGGCCCAGGGAATGATCGTTATCTATGCATCAATCGCTATATTCATGTTAAAGTTTGCAGCTTCTCTCGAGACATCGTGAACAAGAAGCCAGACACAACCCGGATCGAGGAACCCTTCCTGCCCGGGAAGAACCCCTTCTCAGATGAGCGCATCGGCATCGCACTGGTCGAGCCACCGACCACGGAGGCAGGCGGCCAAAAACATGGCCCGGACGCCGTTCCCGGGCTCGACCCGGTCACTATCGGCCCCTATCGCATTGTCGGCCTCCTCGGCGAGGGCGGAATGGGGACCGTCTACGAGGCAGAGCAGAGCGAGCCTCTGGAGCGAACCGTCGCCCTCAAGGTGATCAGGAGGGACAAGGACAGCCGTGAGGTGTGGAGCCGCTTCGACACCGAGCGCCAGGCGTTGGCGATGATGGAGCACCCGTCGATCGCCAAAGTCTTCGATGCCGGCACCACCCCCGCCGGACAGCCGTACTTCGCCATGGAATTGGTACATGGTCCGCCCCTCGGCGAGTACTGCGATCGGGAATGGCTGTCGCTACGCGAGCGCCTCGAGCTCTTCCGACATCTCTGCTCCGCCGTCGAGCACGCTCATCAGAAGGGAGTCATTCACCGCGATCTCAAGCCTTCGAACGTTCTGGTCGAAACCACTGCCGGTTCGCCCCGACCGAAGGTGATCGACTTCGGTATCGCCCGGGCGCTGGAGAGTGGGCCTGACACTAAAGCGGTGACTCAGCTGGGCAGGATCCTCGGGACTCCCCGCTACATGAGTCCCGAGCAGCGCGAGACGTCGAGCCGAGGCCTCGATACCCGAACCGACATCTACTCCCTTGGCGTCATGCTCTACGAGCTCCTGGCGGGTACGCCCCCGCACGACGACGAGAGCCCTCCGCCAGAGCCCATTCCACCGAGCCGCCGCTTCTCGCAGCTCGGGGATGAACAAACGGAGATCGCTCAGAGAAGGAGGACCCGACCGGCGGCTCTGAAGCGAATGCTCAAGGGCGATCTCGACCGCCTCGCGACCAAGGCGATCGCCCCAGAGCGTGAGGAGCGCTACGCGACGGCCAACGCCCTGGCTCTGGACATCGAACGTTATCTGAATTCCGAGCCGATCCTCGCCCGGGGACCGAGCGCCACTTATCGGGTCACGAAGTTTGTTCGCCGCCACTGGGTCGGCGCTCTGTCGGCGGCGACCGTGCTCATCGCCCTCCTCGTCGGGCTCGGCGTCGCCACCCACGAGCGTCAGCAGGCCATCCGTGCCGAACGTGTCGCCACCGCCGAGTCCCGGGCCTCACAGCAGGTCGCTGACTTCATGATTGGCCTCTTCGACGTCGCGGACCCCTGGATTTACCAGCCCGACGAGCTCAGCGCCCGGGATCTTCTCGATCAAGGAGCCGAAGAGATCGAGACCGCACTCGAGGACCCGCCCCTGATCCGAGCTCGACTCCTCTACACAATGGGGGCGGCCTACTCGAGCCTAGGCTCCTACGATCGAGCCTTGGCGATGCTCGAAGAGGCCCGCGAGATCCAGAGCCGGGAAGGTGGAAGGGATAGCCTTCCCCTGGCAGCGACCCTGAATCAGCTGGGAACCGTATATCAGGAGCTTGGTCGTTTTCGCGAGGCCGAGCTCGTTCATCTGCGCTCGCTCACCATCCACGAGGACCGACTCGGCCCAGAGCATCCGGCAGTGGTCGGGATCCTTGGCAGCCTGGGCACGAGCTACGGAATCCAGGAGAAGTTCGACGAATCCCAGGCGGTGAAGGAGCGGGCTCTGGCGCTGGCGGAAAAGCTCGAGGGCCCAAATCACCCCAGTGTTGCGATGGCGCTCCACAACCTCGCCATCAACCACGCCGAGCAGGGCAAGCTGGAGCTCGCCGTGCTTCCCCTGCGCAGAGCGGTCGCCATTCTCGAGGCGGCGGGCGAAGAGGAGCAGCTCGCGTTGGCTCAGGCGTTAGGGACGATGGGCCTCCTGCAGATGGAAATGGGACGCCTCGAGGAGGCCGAGGCCGCCGTGCGCAGGTCTCTCCAGACCCTCGAGAGCGCCTTCGGGCTCGAGCACCCGATGGTCGCGAAAGACGCGAGGACGCTCGGTTTCGTCGTCATGGGGCTCGGCCGACTCGACGAAGCCCGCGATCACTTTCAGAGGGCCCTGAGCATCGAGGAGGGAATCTTCGACCCCGACAGTTACCAGGTGGCCTACACTCGACATGGTCTCGCCATGCTCGATCTGGCGGCCGGTCGCCCTCTCGACGCCGAGCGCAGCTGGCGCGAGATCCTCCCTATCGTGGAAGAGAGGGTCGGCATCCTGGTGGCGGCAGAGGCGCACCACGGTCTCGCCTCGATCCTCCACGCCCGCGGCGAGCTCGAGGAAGCTGAGAGGCTCTACCTGCTCGCCCTCGGAGCACGGAGGGAGATCTTCGGAGAGACGGGAGAGCCGACTCAGGAGACTGCCGAGGCCTATGCGGCTCTTCGCCGCAACGTCATTCGCCGCCCTGACGCGTCTCAGTGAGTTCTAGACACTCGCCTTTGGCGCGTGATCTAGCGAGCGGGTGGCACCTTTTCGCCGCGAGATAAGTCCGCATAGACAAATGCCTATTCTAGTGGCCGGTCCACAGCGCAGAGCCGCCCACGGCACCCGTCTCCTAGGGCCGGCCGTCCAGGGCACCCCACCTCACCGCGTGCTCGTCGCGAATGTGAGATATTGGAGATATCTAGACCTCTCTAGAGGCCGCCCAGGGCGGCGGCCAATGGCACGTCCCCTTCGAGCAGGCTGAAGGACTTGCCTATGGTGTTGTCCAGGTCCAGGCACATCAGGAGGGCCGCAGCGAGGTTCTCGCGAGAGGTCAATCCCTTTCCAAACAGTTCCGTGCCGACCGAAACAAGCCCCGAGCCCGGCTCATCGGTCAAGCCGCCGGGGCAGACGATCGTGTAATCGAGATCGGTCTCGCGCAAATGGTTGTCGGCGTGGGCCTTAGCCCTGTGGTAGTGCGCGATCCGGGACTGACTGTTCACATCGTTGTTGATCGAGCTGAGCATGATGAATCGCCGAGCACCATTCACCTGCGCTGCAACCATCGACCGAATCGCACCGATGTGATCGATCAGCACGGTCTTGTCTTTCCCCGTCTTGCCTCCCGAGCCCGCCGCGAAGATGACCGCGTCACAGCCTTGCACGGCATGATCGATCGGATACTCGAGATCTGCCAGAACTGTCGGCACACCAAGCTCATCGAACTTGACCCGCTGTTGTGGGCTTCTGATCATGGCGAGGGGCTCGTGCTGACTGTCAGCGAATCGCCGAACCAGGCGCTTCCCAGTGTTGCCGTTGGCTCCGATGACAAGAACTTTCATATGGACTCCTTACGGCATGAACGGCGTCGAAGTGGGGCCCAGCTGGGTTTCCAACATCGGCTGGGCCAGCTCGACGAATTCACACAGCATCGGTCGGGTTTCTCTCGGGTCCATGATGTCTTCGATATTGAAAGCCTCGGCGGTGCGAAACGGGGACGCGAGCTGATCCAGCCGGTCCTCGATCTCTTTCTGTTTGGCGGCAGGATCGTCCGAGTCCGCGATGATCCTGCGGTAGGCCGCGGAGACACCGCCGGAGATGTGCATCGAGCCCCAATGGCCTGACGGCCAGGCCACCCGCTTGAACATGCCGCTGGGCCGGTCGTGGCATTGCCCTGCGACCCCGTAGAGCTGGCGGATGATGACCGTGATCCACGGCATCTGGGTCCGCAAGGTGGCGCAGAGAATCTTGGCACCTGCCCGAAGGATGCCCTGCTGCTGCTGGTCCGGACCCGACAGGAACCCGGGCTCGTCGGCGAGGTAGACCATCGGCAGATGGAAGGTGTCGCACATCTGCAGAAAACGAATGACCTTGACCCCAGCCGCCACGTCCATGGCACCGCCGAGATGCCTGGGGTTGTTGATCATGACCCCGGTTGGGTAGCCATTGAGCCGAGCCAGGCCGACGATGCGAGAGAGGCCGTAGTGAGGCGTGATCTCGAAAAAAGATCCCTTGTCGAGCACCGCATCCAAGATCGGGCGCGGGTCGTAGACTCGGCGCTTGTCGCGCGGGATGATCGAAAGCAGATTCTCTTCCTTCCGATTGGGATCATCGTCACACTCGACCCGCGGCGCCATCTGCCAGACGTTGGTCGGCAGGTAGCTGAGGAAGCGCTTGATCATGTCGAAAGCTTCTGCCTCGCTCTCGGCGAGGTTGTCGATCACCCCGGCCTGGTACACCTGCGTCCTCTCGTCGCCGAGATCTTCCTTGGAGATGTCGATACCGAGGGAAGCCTTGACCACCGGCGGGCCGCCAGGGAAGACCTGAGAGATTCCTTTGACCATCACACTGAAGTGGGCCAGACAGGCATCGACGGCGGGGAGGCCCGCTACGGAACCGAGTGCAGCGGAAACCACTGGTACCTCGCACAGCAGCTTCTCGATGCCTGGCGTAACCGGATTGGTGGGAATGTAGGTCCGCCCGATCTGCTCGAAGGTCTTTACGCTTCCGCCGGGAGAATCCAGCAGCCGTATGTAGGGGAGCCTCCAGTCGGCCGCCAGATTCTGGGCGTGCCCCTGTTTGTTGCCGATCGCCGCATCAGAAGCTCCCCCACGCACAGTGAAGTCGCCGCCATTGAGTACGACCTTGCGGCCGTTGAGGCGGCACAGGCCGATCAGCACGTTGGACGGCCTTACATCCACGAGCTCGCCATCCTCATCATAGGTGGCCGCCCCCGCCAGCCGACCGATCTCCTCGAAAGAGCCCGAGTCCGAGAAGAGCTCGATCCGCTCACGGATGGTCAGCTTCCCTCGACCGTGCTGGATCTCGATCCCTTTCTCGCCGCCCAACTTCTCGGCCATTGCCATGCGACGGGCGATTTCTTCTACTTCGGGTTCCCAGACCATGCGCTTCTCCTGAGTGCGTTCTCTTGAAGAGTATGAATCGTTAGTTCGCAGATGGATCGAGCGGCTCACCATAGATATCAAATCGATCGTAGCGAACCCACGAAGGGTCGTAGCCCTCGCTTCGATCAAACTTCTGGGGTGCCGCCCATTCCGCCTTGACCGACGGGTCGTAGTCCGACGGCAGATCGCCCGAAGTCCGCTTGCCAAGCTCATCGTGCAGTCCCGCCATGACTCGCCCCAGCTCCGGCGGCATCGGCCCCTTACCCGAGGGTGATGTCTGATCGATCGGCCTCCGGTTCGCCTCCTTGTCGAAGCGAAAAGCCGCCGCGCTGTAGACCTCCTGCTCCGCCTTGTCGGCCTCTGTTCGTTGCAAAGCAACGGCACTATGCACCACACGAAAACGCATTTCAACGCACAGTTCCCTGATCTCCCCTCGGCTTCCTATGGCCGAGGGCGCTCGACTCCGCCTCGGGCACCGTGCCCTTGGAGTAGATAGAGGAATGACTAGACCAGCATCCGCGGCGGCGACATCTTATCTAGGCTCCACAAATAATGGATATCAACTGCTCCGCTACTCCCACTCGACGTGGGCCGGGGCCGGCCGTTCAGCGTGCCCCAGATCGCCGCAGCGCAGGAGCGAGGCGACGCAGGCGTACTCCGGGTACGCCGAGGAGCCGAACGACGAGCACGCGGTGAGGTGGGGTGCGCTGGACGGCCGGCCGGCTGATACGATCGCCGGCCTGCAACAAGGAGGAGAGCAATGGCACGTTACGGCATGAGCATCCCGCTCGGCGGGATTCCACTGGATCAGCAAGGCGACATCTACAAGAAGATGATCGACTGGGGCTACACCGACTTCTGGTCCTCGGAGGCGGACGGAGCCGACGGATTCACCCCGCTCGCGCTCGCTGCGGCCTGGACTCCGACGGCGCGCCTCGGTGTCGCTATCATCCCGGCCTTCACTCGCGGTCCCGCTGTGATCGCCCAAACCGCTGCCGCCATGGCCGAAGCCGCGCCCGGTCGCTTCGTGATGGGCGTCGGCGCTTCCTCGAACGTGATCGTCGAGCGCTGGAACGACATCGCTTACGAGCGCCCGTACTACAAGACGCGAGATGTCGTGCGTTTCCTCAAAAAGGCGTTCGCGGGCGAGCGAGTGGCAGAGGAGTTCGACACCTTCAAGATCAACGGCTTCCGGCTCGGCCGCCTGCCGGAGATCCAACCGAAGATCCTTGTCGCCGCACTCCAGAAAGGCATGCTGAAGATGGCCGGAAGAGAGTCGGACGGTGCCATTCTCAACTGGCTCTCCGCCGAAGACGTGAAGACGGTCGTGCCCTACGTTCATGAGGGTGGACCGGACAAGGAGATCGCCGCGCGTATCTTCGTCATCCCCTCCGCAGACAAGGATCTGGTCTACGCTTCGGCGCGCCGCGGCATCGCGGCCTATCTCAATGTGCCGGTATACGCCGCTTTCCACGAGTGGCTCGGAAGAGGTGAGCTCCTCGGCCCGCTGTGGAAGGCTTGGAAGGCCGGCGATAGAAAGAAGGCTCTGACCGTCATCCCCGATGAGGTCATCGACGACATCTTCATCTGGGGCAGGCCCGAGGAATGCCGCGAAAAGATCCAGCAATATGTCGAAGCAGGAGTCCACACTCCGGCCCTCGCCATGAACCACCCCGGCGACGACATGATGGAGTCGATCCGCTTACTCTCTCCGAGCGCCGCTTAGCCCCCGGGGCTAGATAGTTGAGGTTTGCTTCCACCATGGACCTACTCCTTCTCTTGATCCGAGTCCTGAAGCCCCTCTTCCCCGTAGCGACCGGCCGGCCCTGGGCCGCCGGGCGCCAGCCGTCCCTCTCCCCCGAAGTGGCCTCGGCCAGGCACGAAGTTGACTTCGACCCGGATGCCATCGGGATCCTCGAAGAGCACTGAATAGTAGCCGGGCGCGAACTCCGAGCCCTCCTCGGGCGGGTGCACCACCTCGACGTCGGGCTCCTGCAACAGGAATTCGTGAACCGAGCCGACATCCTCGCGGGAGCGCGCCCGGAAACAGAGGTGATGCAGGCCGGGGCGGTCCTGATCGTAAGGCCGATCGCGTTTGTCCACAGGCGCTCCACGTACCAGGATCCCGGTCCGACCGCCGATGCAGTAGACGATGTCGTCGCCCCGGATCAGCGTCGACATCTCCAGGAAGTGGCAGAACCGCTCCCAGAACGGCACGCAACGCGCAGGGTCATTGACCGTGAGCTGGATGTGCGCGATCCCGTTGATCGAAACCGTCATCGTCGCCGTGCTCGGTACTTGTTGTAGAGCCGGGTGTGCTTGTTGTCGAGATCTACCGGCTGCCCGCGGATGATCACCTCCAAGACTTGGGTGCGGATCTCGAGAGGGTCGCCGTCGGTGATGATCAGATTCGCGACTTTCCCAGGCTCCAAGGTACCGAAGCGATCACCCAGGCCCAGGATCTCGGCCGGGCGGCGACTGATCGCGCGCACGGCTTCCTCCCACGGCAGGCCGAAGGCCACGGCCTGGCCCGCCTCGTAGGGAAGCACTCTCGACTTCTCGGCACTGAAAGTCGAGAAGGCGATGGGGATGCCCGCCTCATGAAGCTCACCGGCCAGGGTGTAGGAGCGGTCGTAGGGATCGTCCTCGTGAAGTGGCAAGGCTTGGCTTGCGCCCAGGATGACCGGAATCTTCATCTCGGCAAGAAGCTCCTTCTCTTTCCACGCCTCCCGCCCCCCGGCGAGGATCATCCGCAGCGACAAGGAGGTCGCCAGATCGACGGCGTCACGAATCTGCCGGGCACGGTCGGCTCGCACGATCACCGGCAGGCGGCCCTCGACAACCCTACCAAGACTTTCGAGCCGTAGATCGCGGTCGGGCACGACGGAGCCCTCGGCTCCTCGAGCATGGGCATAGCGGCCGCCGGCCACCAGCCATTGGCGAATCTCCTCGACCTTCTTGTCGTACTCCTTCTTCGCTTCTTTGAAGGGGCGGTCGACCCTGCGTCCAGCATCGCGATCGAAGCTGCGCAACTGCATCGACGGCCAGACCAGAACCAGACCCACCGAGTCTTCGATCCTCATTTCCTCGGCCGTCCAACCGTCGAGCTGAATCGCCGAGACCTGTCCTGGAAAGCCGTAGCCACTACGGCTCTGGGGCACGACTCCCGCGTGAGTCACACCGTTGGCTCGGGTGACGGGAATCATTTCGCTCGGCGGGTGAACCGCTGTCAGCCCGAGAAGATGGGGCTGGATGGCGCCCAACTCGGCACTATCGACCGTCGCCCGAACGCTCGCAATCTCGCTGATCCCGAGGGTGCTCATGGAGTCGAAAAAGCCCGGGAAGACATGATGGTCGCCGGCCTCCAGGCGCGTCACACCGGCAGCGCCCTCCACCTCGGTCCCTACCGCGGCAATGCGGCCATCGACGATCAGTACCCTACCCCCCTCGATGGGCGGACCGACCAGGGTGTGTACTCGCCCGCCGACGATGAGGAGCTCATCGGCAGCCGGAACGGCCCCCGGGCTCAAAACGGTCGCGATGACAAGAGCCGGGGAGATCTTCATCGCGATCCATCCTCGAGCTCCGGCGAGCTCTTGCCCTCGACCGGTGCGCGTCGTGCCAGACGACCTTCGAGAGCCTCTCGCTCCCGCGCCTTCGACTCGCGCTCGGCCAGATCCTTCACACGATCGAAGTAGATCTGGCCATCGATGAGCGTTTTTTGGGCAACCGCGTACACGCTCAGCGGGTGGCGATCCCAGATCACCAGATCGGCATCCTTGCCGACCTCGATGGAGCCGACACGGTCGGCTATGCCAAGCTGCTTCGCCGGGTTCAAAGTGACGAGTTTCAGCGCCTCCACCTCGGAGAGCCCCCCCCACTTCATCGCCTTGGCCGCCTCCTGGTTGAGGTGACGTATCTCCTCGGCGCTGTCGGAGTTGATCGATACGACGACGCCTCGCTCAGCCATCAGCGCCGCGTTGTGAGGGATGGCTTCGTAGGCCTCGACCTTGTAGGCCCAGTGGTCGGAAAAGGTCGAGGCGCCGGCCCCGTGGGCCGCGATCTCGTCCGCCACCCGGTAGCCCTCGAGAACGTGCTGAAGGGTGGCGATACGAAAACCGAGCTCCTCGGCGAGGCGTAGCAGCTGCACGATCTCGTCGCTGCGATAGGAGTGAGCGTGGACGAGCCGTGTTCCTGATAGAACTTCGGCCAAGGGCTCCAGCTTGAGGTCGCGACGCGGAGGCAGGGCCTCCGCCCCCTGGCCGCTCTCCACCTTGGCTTCGAACTCCTGCCAGGCGTCGCGATAGTCCTTTGCTTCGAGGAAGGACTGACGCACCACGTCAATGACACCCATCCGCGTCACCGGGTAGCGCTGTGGACGGGTGGCGGACGGGGCTGAGTTCGACCGCTTCGGGTTCTCGCCCAGAGCGAACTTGATCCCTGGCGGCGCACCTTCGAAAAGCAACCCCGCGGCCGTTTGGCCCCAGCGCAGCTTGATCACCGCATTGAGGCCGCCGATCGGGTTGGCGCTTCCGTGAAGGATGTTGATGGCGGTCACGCCGCCCGCAAGCGCGCGATAGAGGCCGATGTCTTCCGGGTCGACAACGTCCTGGATGCGCGCCATCGACGACACCGCAACCGTCGACTCGTTGGTGCCGCCGCTGGTCGCAAGGTGGGAGTGGCAATCGATGATGCCTGGCGTCAGATAACCCCCTTTGCCATTGATGATTCTCGCTCCGGTGGGGACTGAGAGGTTACGGCCTACCGCCTCGATCTTGCCGTTGCGCACGAGGACCTCACCGCCCTCCAGTGCCTCGGCGCTGACCGGGAGCACGGTGACGTTGCGGATCAAGGTGATCGACACCGGATCCTCTCGATCACTCTCAGCCGCCGCGGCGACCGCTTCGCCCTCGACCGGAGGAGCGGCTGACACCGCCTTCTCGGCAGAGCTCGAGGGCTCCTCGTCCTCGAGATCGAAGACCCTGCCGTCGACGACAACCATCCGCAGCTTCACGCCAGGGCGCCAGAGCTCGCCTTGGGTGATCAGCAGATTGGCGATCTTCCCCTCCTCGAGACTGCCCAGCCGATCGGAGACGCCGAAAATTTCCGCCGCGGAGAGGGTCAGAGCCCGCAGCGCTGCTTCCGGCGGCAGACCGGCGGCCACTGCCTCGCCGACTCTCTCCAGCGCCTCGTCCGGCGCCTCCATTCCGTCGGTCGTAAAGGCGAAGGAAACACCGGCCTGCTCCAAAACGGACGGCGTCGAAGGCGCCAGGTCCCAAAGCCGCAGCTCGCGGAGGGAAGGGGGCTGTTCGGGATCCGCATCCTTGTCCGGCAGCGGCCAGGCGAGCGAGACCAGCACCGCCGCTCCGGTTCCGGCGAGGTCCGAAGCGACGGCGTAAGCTCCGTGGCCTCCATAGAGGAGAGGTCTCATGCCGATCGATGCCGCCATCGCGCGGGCGCGGCGCATCTCGGTAGCGGTTCGTGCCGGCAGAAGTAGAGGGGTAGCGCTATCGATCATGTCGGCGATCGGGACGAGCGCGTTGTCGTAGTCGGGGCGCCGTCGGCCTCTCGGCTCCGCCTGATACTGGCGACGGGCCTCCGCGAAGTGCGCCGCGTCGAGGAAGAGCTGCCGCAGATAGGCATGGACGCCCATCAGCGCGGCCGGGAATCCTCCCGAAGCGTCGCGCGGTGCCAGAGCGAGCCGTAGCGCGACTCTCTCCTCAACCACCATCTCGCCGGGTCTTAAACCAGCCAAGTTGATCAGCGAGGCCTGGCCCGGAACCAGCCCGTCGGCCGGAGCGACGACGCTTGCCGCGAAGCCCGCCTCACGCCACTTCGCGATGGCCTCGTCCGAAGGGCGCAAGAGATCGGCCGCCTTGACCCAGGGCGTCGTGGCCGGGCGGTCCTCGGGCCCCTGGCTATAGGCCGCCGGCTGCGCGGCTTCGAGGTCGTCGGCGCCGAGTCCGACCCTGGAGAGGGCATCGATGAGGCCAGGATAGACCGTCAGTCCCTCGCCATCGATAACCCAGGCTCCTGGTGGAGCTTCCACCCCCGCACCAAGGGCCTCGATCAGCCCAGCTCGAACCACCAAGGTCCCCCGCTCGACCACGGGCGCCGACACCGGGACCAGGCGCGCGTTCTCGATGGCAAAGACCGGAGGTGCCGGCGGTGCCTCCTCCGCCAGGCTCGCCCCCTGCAGGATCGCGGACGCGACAGCAACGCCTGGCGCGAGGGCGGCAATCAACCTCACTCAGGCATTCTATACATCCTCGCTCAGCTGAAAACCTTCTCCGGGTCCGCCAGAGCCGAAGTCTGGCTCACAAAGAGATTGGTCAGGCTGAGAAACCTCTCCGCCGTCGCACGGGCGAAGGCGTCGCGACAGAACACGACAAGCACAACGATCTGTCCGCCCGGGTAGGCGCCACCGGTGCCGAACACACTCCTCACACCATACTGGGAGACGAAGTCCTGAGCCGCGATGATCTTTCGCCCCTCGTTGTCTTCCGCGTCCCCGGCCTCGTCGACGAAGAAGAGGCCCGCCGAGTGACCCATGGTACGAATGATCATCTCCGAGTCATGCTTGTCGACCCATTCCAGAGGCACGCCGAGCTCCTTGAGGAGTCGCGAGATCATGGGGATGGCGCCGACGAAGGCCGACGAAAGCAAAGGGATGCCGACATGGCCCTGCGATTGACGACGATCCTTCCAGGAGTCTTCCTCACCGTGGCTTCCGATCAGCGACAGCACCGGAACCGTGTCCTTCAAGTCCTCGGCGGCTCCCGCTGATTCCGCAAGGGCTCGCACGAAGCGCTGGTTTTCTTCCGGCAACGACCCGAAGGGAACTGTGACGAATACCCTGGCGATCGTCACCGACTCCTCGAAGGTGTTGTGGATGGCCGCCGCCAGCTCTTGGGCAGCCTCTTCCAGCCGGCCTGCACCTTGCACTTTGTCCTCGATCCCACCCCAAACATCACTGACTGTAGACGAGCTCGCCTGCTCTATTCTCACGCTTCACCTCCTTGGCCATGGGCAGCCACGACCGTTGTATTGCGCCTCCCCAAGACCTCGTTCATCGAGCCACTGCGAAAGCCCTGGAGGTCGAGAGTTACGTACGAAAAGCCTTGCTGCTTGAAGCGAAGTACGACCTCGCTCCGAATCGGATCTTCCATCAGACGCCCGAGCTCCTCGACCCCGATCTCGATCCGTGCCACCGCGTCGTGGTAGCGCACGCGGCAGCTGCGAAAGCCAAGCTCGTGCAGAGCCCGCTCACATGCCGCCACCTGGGTCAGGCGCTGCGGAGTGATCTCGGTGCCATAGGGGAAGCGGCTCGACAGACACGCCAGCGCCGGCTTGTTCCATACCGGGAGATCGATGCGGCGAGCCGCTTCTCGAATGTCGTCCTTGGTGAAACCGGCCTCCTCCAGAGGCGACCGGACGCCGAGCTCTCGAGCTGCCTTTCGGCCGGGCCGAAGGTCGGCGCGGTCATCGACGTTGAAACCGTCGAGCACCCAGCGGAAGCCCAAAGTGGTCGCCTCCCGTACCGCGACTCCGTACATCTCGGCCTTGCAGAAGTAGCAGCGATTGACCGGGTTGGCAGCGTAGCGCGGGTCGTCGAGCTCGTTGGTCTCGATGAGGAGGTGGCGGGCGCCGAGATCCTCCGCCAACTTCCTGGCATGGTCACCCTCCTCGGCAGCGAGGCTGGGCGACACTGCGGTAAGAGCGACAGCGTTCTCTCCCAACACCGACACCGACTCTGCCAGGAGGTAAGCCGAATCGACCCCGCCCGAAAAGCAGACAACCACCTGCTCCAGCTCTAGGAGCGAATTGCGAAGCGCGTCGATCCTGGCGTCGAGACTCACCCGGCAAGGCTACCCACGATCAGCGGCTAGGCGGTATCGCAGGTGTCACGGAAGTTGTCCGCTCTCTGACATTTCCGACTCAGGAGCGCTTGCCATGTAGTCGGAGGGCGTCGCGCCGTACTCGTCCTTGAAGCATTTCGAGAAGTGCGCCAGGCTCTTGAAGCCCGTGCCATAGGCCACCTCGCTGACCAGGCCGGCCTTGCCGGCGAGGAGCTTCGCCGCCGTCTGGAGCCGAAGAGCGCGAATGAGGGCGGCCGGCGTCTTGCCTGAGAGCTCTCGCAGACGGCGGTGCAGGTGACCGCGGCTCATCGCCAGAATCGCAGCTAGCGCCTCGACTCCGAAGTCTTCGTCCGCCATATGAGCTTCGATCGCGTCCTTCACTCTCAGCAGGAAACGATCGTCGGCCGAAACGACGTCGATGGAGCTGGCTTCGATCGAGCGTGGCGCCGAAACGCGGTCACGTAGGCGCTTTCGGGAGTCGATCAAGTTCTTGATCTGGGCCTCGAGCTCTCGGACCTCAAAGGGCTTGACGAGATAGGCGTCCGCCCCCGACTCGATCCCCTCGATTCGATCTTCATTGGCGGCCCTCCCGGTCAGAAGAATGATCGGGACGCAGCTGAGCTCGCGATCCTCGGTTAGCGCGCGACATAGCTCGTGGCCGCCCAGCCGAGGCATGACGACGTCGCAGACTATGAGGTCGGGAAGGTGTCGGCGAGCGATCTCCAGGCCCTCCTCGCCGTCGCCGGCTTCGAGAGTCCTGAAGGCCGGCTCCAGCCGGCCCCGGACATAGGAGCGTAGGTCGACATCGTCATCGACAATCAGGACCGTGGTCCGATCGGCCGCTTCCTCCTCGTCCGGCACCTCGGCCAGCGGGGCCGTCTCGGGCCGCGACTCATCAAGCTGCTCATACTCCAGCTGACTCGCTGAAGTCACCAGACGTGTGGGAGAGACCGTAGCGCGCTGGCTCGAGGCTCCTCCTCGATCTCGTTTGCGCGGCAGCGAGACGATGAACTCCGCCCCGAAGCCCTCCAGACTCTTGACTTCAATGTGCCCCTGATGGAGCGCGACGATCTCCCTGACCAACGACAGGCCGATGCCTACACCAGGGGTCGTCTGATGCTGGCTCTCGACCCGATAGAAACGCTCGAAGATGAGAGGGAGCTCATGCTCCGGGATACCTGGACCGCTGTCGCGAACCCTCAGAACCACTCGACCCCCGCTCTCCTCGTCATTGGGAGGCGGTTCCTCCACCTCGACGGTCAGCCGGATGGTTCCGCCTTTCGGCGTGAACTTCAGCGCATTGGAGAGAAGATTCACCAGAATTTTGTCGACGAGATCCCGATCGAAGAAAAAGAAAAGCGGCTCTCGCGGCAGCTCCATCTGCAGATCAATCTGCCTATTCTGCGCCGCCGACGCAAACGACGCAGCAAGCTCTCGGGTCTGGGCGAGAAAGTCGGAACGGTGCAGCCGAAGCTGCACACGACCTGCCTCCACACGAGTCAGAGCGAGAATCTGGTTGACCAGATGAATGAGCCTGCGAGCGTTGCGGACGGCGAGAACGAGTTGTGCGTGAGCCGACTTCGTGAGCGCACCGTGGAGGCCGTCGCGAAGGTCCTCCAAGGGAGAGATGACCAGGGTCAGGGGCGTGCGCAGCTCATGCGATGCGTTTTCGAAGAAGCGCGTTTTGGTCTCGGCAAGCTTCTGAAGGTTCTCGACCTTCGCCTCGAGCTCTTTGCGGAGCCGGTCTACTTGCTGATGCTCCTCCGCTTGCTGACGCTCCTCTGCCTGCTCGCGCTCTCGGGCCAGTTCGGCCACAGCGGCGTCGAGGCGCTTGTGCAGCTCCGCTTCTCTGCCACGAGATCTCCTCCACAAGACCAGCAAGAGCGCCAGGCCGAGTCCAAGGAGGACCTCGGCGAGAAGAGGGCTCATGATCCCTCCTCGAAAGCAGTGCAGAAGCAGTCAAACATGCCGATCACGAAGGCTAGCAGAAGCGATAACGCCACCCAGCCACGATGCTGGGCGGCGCCGACGGCCAGATTTCCGCGGGGATTGCGCGATGACACCGAGTCAACACCTTGCCACCAGGAACGAAGCTCTCCTAACATGCGGCGAAAGGAGGCCTCAATGCACTCAATACTCGGAATTCTGCTCGCCGCAGTGGCCGGCGCGAGCACCGCCGGTGCGCAGGCCGAGCCGGCTCCCAAGGCCGTCTACGGTGTCGCCCTTATCCAGATCGACGACCGGGAGGGCTATAGCAACTATTCGCGGGGATTCGGACCGATCTTCTCTCGCTATCGCGGAGAGATGCTCGCAATGAGTGAAAGCCCGACCGTCATAGAGGGTGAGTGGCCGTGGACCCGCACGGTGATGATTCGCTTCCCTTCGATGGCCGAGTTCGAGGCCTGGTACTACTCCCCTGAGTATCAGGAGTTGGCCAAGCTACGGCACGCCAGCTCGAAGGGCAACCTCATTTTGATCGAGGCGCCGAAATAGGCGGGAGATCGCTGACCATGGCGCCAAAGAGAAGCTCGGTGTGGCGAGTCGTCTCCTTGAGGCGATAGCCCGGTCGAGCGCCTTCTTGACGGAGCCCCTGAGCCTCGAGAATGCGCCGTGAGCCGAGGTTGCCCTCGAGGCAGGAAGCCTCGATTCGATAGGCGCCGCACAGATGAATGGCATGGGCGCAGAGGAATCGGGCCAGCCGGGTGCCAACACCTCGGCCCCAGGCATGCTTACAGAGCTGGTAGCCGATCTCGAAGCCACCGGGGCTACCGTCGACTTCGATCGCGGCCCCCTGTCCCAGAAAATGGCCCCAAGCACCCTCGACGATCACGGTCGCCTTGGCTGGAGCCCGACCCGCTTCGAGATCGAGAGCCTGGGCCTCGAGAAAAGGGGTGAAGAACTCACTCACACCCTCCGCGGAGATCGGACAGAACCAGAGCCACCGTCCCACTTCGGGATCCCGAAGCATCTCACTGATCGCGGGCAGGTCGCCGAGGCGAGCGTAGCGGTAGGTCTCGGTCTCGCTGGTCCAAACCATGGTCGGAAGATACACCGCCCAGGATCACTTATGCGACTGACGATACTCTGGGAGACGACGGATGTGTCGATGCCCAAAAGAGAGCTCCATCCGGATCTGAGCGACGACGAGAAGCGTGCCCTCCTCGAGACCGGGGTCGAAGTGTTCAACGCGGGTCGCTTCTTCGACTCACACGAGTTCTTCGAGGAGATCTGGCGATCCACCAACCCGGAGCCGCGCGATCTCTACCAGGGCCTGGTCCAGGTCGCAGCAGGCATGTACCACTGGACCGTGCGAGGCAAGGCGGCACCCGCGGCCAGGATGCTCGAACGAGCCGTGAGCCGACTGGAGCCGTTTCGGTCGGTCGCCACCGGAGTGGATGTGGCGGGGCTGCTGGTGGTTCTCGAGCCCTGGCAGATCTGGCTGAACGAGCCCGAGGGGGCCGCTCCGGAGATGCCGACGATTACGGCACGACCGGCGATCTCCCGAAGCGTCAGCCGCGAAAGAGATGGCTCTTGATCAGATCCTCGGTGATCTCGGTACCGAAGCCTGGCCCGGAAGGCGGCAGGTAGTGCCCGCGCTCGAAGGGAGACGTCATCGCCAGCATCAGATCCGTTGCGGCGGCGTCATTGGTGCCGAAACTCTCGGCGAGCGGCGCGTTCGAGGACGTCAGCACCAGAGGTAGGCCGAAGAGACTGCCACCACGGTGAGGTATGAACGCAATCCCGCGTTCTTCGGCCATCGCCGAGATCCGCCGCAGCGAGGTAATGCCGCCACACCAGCTCACGTCCGGTTGTACGACCTCGATCGCCTTGTGGTGGAAGAGCATCTCGAAGGCGAAGTGCGTGTACTGATGCTCACCATGGGCCACCAGTGGGCCGTCCACGCGCCGCACCAGCTCGCCGTAGCCGAGAATGTCGTCGGCGGACAGCGGCTCCTCGATGAAGTAGAGGCCGATGTCCGAGAGTCGATCGAACATCTCCAAGGTGAACTCGAGGTCGTTCCACTGCTGGCTGCAATCGATCATCAGCTTGCGCTCGTCGCCGATCTGGCTCCTCACCTCTCTGAGCAGGGCCTCGGTGCGCGCCATCCCTTCCCTCCCCTGCGCCACGCCGTTGGATGCGACACCGAGCTTGAAGTTCTCGAAGCCCATGTCCAAGCCTTCTTCGACCCGGCTTCCGGTGTAATACGACGGCACTCGCTCTCTGGTGACTCCGCCAAGTAGCTGCCACACCGGCAGATCGGCGACCTTGCCGGCGATATCCCAGAGTGCGTTGTCGATGCCGCTCAGGGCCATCACGAAGACACCACGACGACCGTAGGCCAGCCCGGCCGCGTAGAGCTGTTCCCAGAGCAGCTCAATGTTCCGCGCGTCGGCGCCGATCAGCAGATCCTGGAGGTGGCCCTGGATGATCGTGGCCGCGGCGGCGCCGCCACATCCGAGGCCGTAACCGGTTACGCCCTGATCGGTGCGGATCACCACTACGGTAGCCCCCCCCAACTGCCCGAAGGGCCCGGAAGGGCGCCAGCGGCGGGGATCGAAGTCGGAGGTGAAGTCGGGGATCTCGGGTCGGCGCCCGGCCCACACGTTGACTGGATAGCAGTCCACGGAATGGATGCGCACTCTGTCGCCGGGGACCGCGGCGGCCGTCACTGATGGGGAAAGCCCGGCGCCACCGGCGGCGAGCGTGGCCGCGCCGGCTCCGAGACCCGAGAGAAAGCGGCGACGGCTCAGGCCATCGGTGAACGTTTCATTCATCTGAAACCTCGTTTCTGCATTGCAACGACTCTCTCGAAAACTTTAGCGTGACTTGCTCGAGGCAGCTACCGTGATGCCTCTTCAATCTCAACGCGGCGATCGAAGACCGGGGTCGCCTGCACGAAGGACGCCTGCAGATCTCGCGCGGCCGCGATCACTTTGGCCAGGACCTCGGGCCTCTCCGCGGCCAGATCGAAGTTTTCGGAAGGATCCTCGACCAGGTCGTAGAGCAGAGGGGGGTCGTGCTCCTCGCGTTGTGGCGGTAGGCCGAAGGCGCCGAAGGTCACGAAGTGGACCTTGTGACGGCCCAGGCGGAAAGCCATCAACTCTCCGGGCGGTAGTAGGGCAGACTCTGTCGCGGGCCCGGGCGGTCACCGCGAAGCACCGAGGTGAGATCAAATCCGTCGATCGGACGGTCGTCGGGCAGCTTTGCCCCAGCCGCAGCTAGCGCCGTGGCAAAGAAGTCCATCGTAGTCCCGATCTCGCTCACCACGCCCGGGCTCACTCCGGCTCCCCAGAAGATGGCCGGCACTCTCATCCCGCCCTCGAAGGTCGTACCCTTGCCGTCTCTGAGGAGCCCTGCGGAGCCACCGTGCTGCCTCATGGTCCTCCACGGGCCATTGTCGCTGGTGAAGAAGAAGAGCGTGTTGTCGGCGACGCCGCTCTCTTCGAGGGCGCGGCGCACCTCGCCGGCACTCCAATCGATCTCCTCGATGACATCGCCGTAGCGGCCGGCAAGACTCCGCCCCTCGAACTCCGGACTGCGAAAGATCGGAGTGTGGGGCATCGAGAAGGGCATGTAGAGCAGGAAGGGTCGTTCTCCACCTTCATGGGCACGAATGAAGTTCACCGCGGCTTCGGTAGCCTTGCGAGTCAGAAAACGCTGGTCCACCGGAAGCTCCACCGTCTCGTCCTCGAAGCCCTCGGCACTTCGCCGGCTGCGGATCAGCGGTACGTTCCAGGAGCCCAGATCCGGCGTCAGGTAGAACTTTCGACGACCGCCATAGAGCTCAGCCACCTCACGATCGCGGCCGCCGGCACGCATCTCGACCACCTGGTCATAGGAGACGCCATCACCCCAATTCATGTCGTTGGAGTAAGGAAGCCCCAGCCATTCGTCGAAGCCATGGCGAGTCGGATAGGCCTCCGGGCGGTCGCCCAGATGCCATTTTCCGTAGATGGCCGTGTCGTAACCGACCTCGCCCACCAGCTGGGCGAGAGTGATCTCGCGGTCGGGAATGCCGCCGGGGTCGTTGGGAAAGAAGACGGGGATGCGTCGGCCGTAGAGGCCGGTTCGCACCGGAAGTCGCCCGGTCAGAAGTGCACCCCGGCTCGGCGAACAGACCGGCGCAAGCACATAAAAGTCGGTCCAGCGCTGGCCCTCGCGCGCCAGGCGGTCGAGCTCCGGAGTGCGGATCGAAGGATGCCCATAGGAGCCGAGGTCGCCATAGCCGAGATCGTCGGCGAAGAGAATGACGATGTTGGGCCGCCGCTCGTCGCCGGGGTCGGCGGCGGTGGAGGTGGAGGTGGAGGTGGAGGTGGAGGTGGAGGTGGCGGTGGAGGTGGAGGTGGCGGTGGATAGTCCGGCGACGCTCAGGCACGCAAGCGTCAAAGCGCCGAAAAGAGAAAGGGGTCGGGCCGCCATCGAACGGCGGTCAAACTATCACAGCGCCTCGAGCGAATCACCGAGGGTAGAATCGGCGTTCATGCCACTCGTGACCCCAGGGGTGAGCGGGCGCCGCCCTCGACGTCGGGATCCCAATCCTCTTCTTCGCCACCCCGGACAGCCCACTCCTGGGCCTGGAGGAGAGTCCGGCCGGCCATAACTACTGGCAGGGAGGCGATAAGCCGATCGCCATGATCGACAATGTGGGCCACACCTGGGCGTCCACCAAGCAACTGGCAGTCTGGCGTATGACCCTCGCTCACTGCTTCAGCGGTAGACCCTTCTCCGAGGTCATGCTGACCTCGGAGAAGGGTCTACCGCCCGCTGGACCGACGCCACATGGCAGAGCCGTGAGCTCGAAAAATCGAAGGGCTCCTACCAGGCCACTCTGACCCGGCGTCCTGCCCACAGGCTCGCCTACTATGTAGAAGTGGAGGATTTCGACGACGTGGGAGGGGTCGGGTACGTGACGACCCCGGTGGAGATCGTCGATCACTATGTCGTTCCTTGAATCAACACCTTCTTTAGCCTGAGAGGCTGACCAGCTCAGCGGCGGCGGAGGCCGGCGCGGCGACCCGCTGCGGGCCGAGGATCTCCGGCTCCCAGAAGCCGCCGGCGTCGTACAGGCAGCGCACTTGCGCATAGCTGAAGAGGGCCATCATGACCATCGGCCCGGCTTCTGGCTTTTCAGCCAATGCCCGGCAGATCATCTTGTACATCTGTCGCTCTTCGGGGCCGCTCGAGATCAGCTTGCGGACCACGCCGATGGCCTCGATATCCACCTGGCGCGGTCGGTGGGGCTTGTAGCCGGCCTGAAAAGGACCGAGCTGCGGCCCGAGCCGCTCGATCATGGCGATCGTTCGGCTAGCGAAGCTCGCCGGGCTGTAGAGCCTGTTACCAAGGCGCTTCAGCCCCGAGAGCAGCTCTTCACGGCTCATCAACATGGGCTGGATATTGGTATTCCAGACGCCCTGGGATTCAGAACCGTCGGTGACCAACCGGCCACTCTCTTTCATGCGGTCGTAGAGCGGCGTCGCGGCTGGGGCGACAAGAGCTCCAAGGGTGAAGATAGGGATCGGTGTCGACATGGCGAATTCGTATTGGAGGTCAAAGATGCCAGGGCCGTCGTGATCGAAGCCGACGATCATGCCGCCGATCACCGAAATCCCGTGATCGAGAAAGACCTGCACCTCTCGGGCCAGGTCGACTCCCACATTCTGCCGTTTCTTGGTCTCGCGCAGACTTTCCTCGTTGGGAGTCTCGATGCCGACGAAAACCCTGGTGAGGCCCGCCTCGCCACACAAGCGCATGATCTCCGGGTCGCGAGCCGCGTCGATCGACACCTGGGTGTGGAAAGCGACGGGGGCGTCGCTTCGGCGCATGTTCCAGTCGCGAAGGGCGGCGAGGACTGCCTTGGCCCGCTTCCGATAGACAGTGAAGTTGTCGTCCGCCAGAAAGATCGACCGGTAACCGAGGCCGTAGAGCACGTCGAGCTCGGCGAGGATCTGCTCGACGGACTTATGGCGTTGCTTGCGCCCCAGATACTGGATCACGTCGCAGAACTCGCACTCGAAGGGGCAGCCTCGTGAAGTCTGGACACAGCCGGAGAGGGCGCGATCGTTCGGGTAGAGCTCGAAACGTGGCAATGGCGAACCCTCAAGATCCGGCTTATCGCCTACGTACTCGCTCTGCCAGCTACCGCCCTCGAGATCCTCGAAGAGCTTCTCGGCGATCACCTCCATTTCGCCGATCACCAGAATGTCGCAATGGTCGCGCACAGCCCCCGGCGACAGCGAAGCATGGGGGCCGCCGATTATCACTGTCTTCCCACGCTTGCGGAAGGCGTCGGCGACCTCAATCATGCGCTCGACCTGGATCACTTTGCCGGTGAGCCCGATGAAGTCGGCGTCGACGTCGAAGTCGATTGGCTCGACGTACTCCTCGCAGATCGTGACCGTCCAGTGCGCAGGCGCCATGGCGGCCACCGTCGTAGTTGCAAGGTCGGCGATAGCGTGAGCCGCGGGATAGCCGTGATGGCCGAACGCCTCGGCACCAAAATAGCTCGGCAGCTCAGGGCGCGGATTGATCAGGTAAAGCTTCGGCACAGAACACTCACGCTTGGGAAACCTCTGAGGTTCCCAGAATCTCACCCATACCCCCCACGGGCGATTTTCGAGACCTTCGGCGCATTCTATACCCACGCCCCTTCGGTATGCTCGGTCTGAACTCGGAGGATCCCTAGGAGGACACAATGACATTACGCATCGGCATCGTTGGGGCTGGGGCCAACACCAAGCTCCGACACATTCCTGGCTTCCAAGAGATCGACGACGTCGAGGTGCTCGCGGTCTGCAACCGCTCGCGCGAGTCAAGCGAGAGGGCAGCGGCTGAGCTCGATATCGATAGAGTCTTCGACTCGTGGGAGCAGCTGGTCGAATGTGATGAGGTCGATGCAGTCTGTGTCGGCACCTGGCCGTATATGCACTGCCCTATCACTCTCGCCTGCCTCGACGCCGGCAAACACATTCTCACCGAGGCCCGCATGGCGATGGATCTCGAAGAAGCGGGTCGTATGCTCGCGGCGTCCCGCGACAGCGACCGCGTCGCAATGATCGTACCCGCACCCTTCTACCTGCGGGAGGAGCGGATGCTCCTCGAAATGATCGAGGCTGGCGACTTCGGCGACCTCGTCGAGGCCCAGATAAGCGCGATGACCGGTGGCTGGAAGCCCGACGCGCCGATTAGCTGGCGCCAACGACGCGACCTCTCTGGGAACAACATCATGAGCATGGGCATTTACAACGAGACAGTCCGCCGCTATCTCGGACATGAGCAATCCGTCGTGGCGCACGGAAAGATCTTCATCGGCGAGCGCACCGACACCGAGACAGGAGCCACCACCGGGGTCGACGTACCCGACAGCCTGGGCATCGTCGCCGAACATCTGAACGGCGCCGTCGTCGTCTACCACTTCTCGAGCGTCGCTCACCTCGGGCGCAACTCGACGCTCGAGTGCTATGGAACGAAAGGGAGCTTCAAGCTCGAGGGCGGTAAGGCCTGGATTGCACTCGCAGCAGACACCGCCTTCCGCGAGCTCGAAGTTCCAAAGGAGAAGCAAGGCGGTTGGCGCGTGGAGCAGGATTTCGTTGAGGCCATTCGCGAGGGCAAACCCGTTACCCACACCAGCTTCGAAAGTGGAGTGAAGTACATGGAATTCACTGAAGCGGTACAGCTGAGTCTCCGCCAAGGCAGACGCATCGATCTGCCTCTTTGAGACATCGCGGCGTCTTTCAGGCCTGAGGGCGGAAAGGGTTGCGCCGGAGTTTGCGGCGACTCCATATCGCGCGATACGGGGTGGGCTCTCCAGGCGGAGCGGTAAAGAAGCGCTTGTAGCTCCACTGATACTGCTCGGGACAGAGGCGAACACAGGCCTCTACCCCAGCGTTGAGCCTGGCCGCGGCACGTTCAGGATCAGCATCCTCGAGACCGCTTGGCGCCTCTACGAAGTGGGTGCAGAAACCGCCAGGAAGGCGCTCTGCGAATACGAAGAGGGCCTCAGCGCCAGTCTTGCGCAGGAGTCCGGAGACCAGGGTCATGGTGAAGGCCGGCTGGCCGAAAAATGCGGCATGTACGCCGTGACCGGGAAACGGCTCCTGGTCTGGAAGGACCATCACCATGTGATTGCTGCGAATGGATCTCAGCAGTGGTCTCATTCCCGCGGGAGTGGCCTCGACCAACAAGCTGCCACTGCGCTCGCGACCCGCGCGCACTAGCTCATGCAGCTCGGCGATCCGAGGCGGGCGATAGAGAGCCACCAACTGGCCGCGGGCCATCAGGAACGGTCCCAGGATCTCCCAATTTCCGATATGTGGCGCCAGCAGGATCGTCCCTCGTCCTCGCGCGAGCGCTCGCGCCAAGAGGTCCAGCCCCTCGACCCTCAGCTCCAGCTTCCGGTGCCCCTCCTGCGACCCACTCCACACCCTTGGTATTTCGAGAGCCAGCCGTGCCGTGTGCTGGAGGCTTCGCTTCAATAGACGCCGCCGCTCTGAAGATGACAGCTCAGGGAAGCACAGCTTCAGATTGAGCTCTGTCACTTTCGAAGCCGGCAACGGCAACATGGAGAGGATCGCTCCTACGACACCTCCGAAATACCGGATCCAAGAAAAGGGGATCCGGCCCGCGAGGCGAACGAAAGAGCCAACCACGAAGGCCAGCCCCGGAGAGGAGCGGACAGCCTTACGCGCCTCTCGACCGGGTGGCTCGACTCGTAGTGCTGACGTAACGGCTAGGGCCTCACTCGAACGTACTTCTGCAATCTCTCTGGACGCGGCTCGCCCCCATAGACGTTGCCTTCGCGGTCCACCGCCACGAACTCGGCGCCGTGGCCTCGGGTCTCACGCGGATCCCCCCAGGGGAAAAGAATGAGCTCCGTCACCCAGCCACTGTAAGCATCGCCGATGCGGATGCCCATCTCATAGCCTGGGTTCTGGACATCGTCAGATTCCGAGTCGGCGACAAAGATCCGATCATGGTCGTCGAAGAAGATCCCGCTCGGCCGCCCGAACTGCGTCCAGCTGGCGAGGTGGGTCCCATCCTGGTCGAAGATCTGGACCCGGTTGTTGCCGCGGTCTGCCACGAAGACCCGGCCTCGAGCATCGAGGGCGATCGCGTGCAGGGTGTGGAACTCGCCAGGTGCATAACCCGTCCGTCCCCAGGCCTTGACGAACTTGCCATCACTCGAGAACCGCACCACCCGGTTGTTTGTGTCGGCGCCATGACCGTCTGCGACGAAGATATCCCCGCTCTCCGAGATAACGACATCGCTCGGAGCGTTGAAGTGTCGTGGCCCCTCGCCGGCAACCCCGGCGTTCCCAAAGTCATCAACACCTCTCCGGTGGGGCTGAACTTGACCACCTGATGCCCACGCTTCCCCGGCGGAGTCCTCTCGGCAGGGAAGGCGTCTGTCACCCACACGTTGCCCAGCGCATCGACATCGATCCCGTGCGGCCAGATGAACATCCCGCCGCCGAAACTGAGGACCGCATTGCCCTCCGGATCGAACTTGAAGACAGAGTCGAGATCCGAGTCCAGACACTCGCTACCGAACTCCGCGGCCGCATCGCATCTCAGTACCGCCCAGATGTGGCGCCCGTCGCGATCGACCGTCACATCCCCATATCTTCCGCTCGGCCTCCCCTCCGGGAGCTTCGCCCAGCCCTCGACGATGCGATAGGGGTTCGGCACACTCTGGGCGCGAGCCTCACCGACGGCATTGGCAGAGACAATCGCGGCCAGTGCGATCAAAAACCTCATCCGACCAACAACCGATAGAGACATCATGGAGCACCTCCCACAGTAGCCCGACAGGAGCAGACCCGGCGAGCTCGCCGTCCACTTGCTGAACAGCAATTAGCAACCGCTAGCGTGACCGCGAGCAGAGTCTTCGATTCTCTCATCAGGTCGCCCTTACTCTCCCCTAGGCTACCTCGGGCTGTACCAGATCGGCGACGTGTAGACCCTCTCCTGTGAGACCATTCGAACTTCTTCCGGGATGTTCTCGATGCCGTAAAACTTGGCGTCAAAGGCGGTCCATCGTGGGGTCGGAATCTGAAGGACACGAAGGTAGTAGAAAGCAAGCTCGTCGGCGTCGAAGTCTGGATCGCGCCAAGTGACGGCAAGCTCGGCGTCGCCGATGGTGTTGGTGTACGAAGCGGCGGCAACGTCGACGGTCGAGCCGACCGGCTCGACCTCGCCGCTGGCGCCAACCTTCCGCCCGTCGGCGAGCGCGACATCGTAGACCTTCTCGTGAAGCTCACCCGTCTCGTCTCGCCAGCCCTTGACCACCTGTGCCCGGTCCAGGTTCGCACCGTCAGGGTCTTTCAGCGCTCGGATCAGGAAAGTGGGAGCTCCGCCCGCGGGCCCAAGGCTGAGATCACCGCCCATCGGGACACCTTTGGCGTACCCGATGTCGGCGAAGTCCGAGCGACGCGCTTCGTCTTTCTTGTAGTCCCAACCGCCAAAGAAACGCACCGTGATCCTAGGGCCCGAGCTCGCGTAGACCTCCTTTCGCTTCATCGCCGCGAAGATCGAGTCCCGGGTGTTTTCCTGCGCCCACACGGCGGCGTACCCAGCGGCTCCGGTCTCCCAATTCAGCGGGGTCGCCCAAACGCCCACCATCGGCTCGAGCATGCGAGTCGCGGAGGGCCAAGTCGAAGAGTACTTTCCCCAGAAGTTGTCGTTGTCCGCTGTCGCAAAGGAGGTATGGGCATCGGTCGAGCCGATCATTCCGAACTTGAACGGGTTGACGCCGAGCTCGGCCTGCAGCCGCAGCCCTCGTTTGAGAGCAGCGCGCGCATACTCTGCCTTCTTGATCTCGGCCTGCTCGGCCGCGTTCCAGTTTCCGCAGCAGGAATGCTCGACCGGATTCTCCAATCGGCCGGCCCAACTGCTCCAAGTTTCGAAGTCGGCAAACTCGTCGGTCGGTGAAAGCACCGGGTGGGTCTCCGAATCACCCTTGATCTGGGTAACCTCGTAGAGAGGCTCCCAGCGGCCGCGTGTTTCGGCATAGGCAGAGCTCAGAGGACCGCCATCGAAAGTACCGAGTGCAAACATCTCGCCATTCGAAACGTTGGCGTTGTGGGGAATCGCGAGCACCTCGCCCCCGGTCGCCTCCGAGTAGCGGGCGAGAAACCGCCACAGATCTTCGGGATTGCGACTGTCGTAGGCGCTGAAGGGAATGATGGTTCCGGTCTTCGACGCATCGTCTTTGAAGACAACTACGCGGTGCAGGTTGCCGAAGGTCTGAGCCGGCGTCCCCCTGGAGGTCCATTCGTAGCCGGCTAAGGCGGTAAAGGTTCCGGGATCGTTGTAGACATCAGCGAGCTCGACGACTCGGTGCCAGACCGTTCGCCGGTAACCCTCGTCTAACGGCTCGCCGCCTTCTCCCCACATCGCGCTCGACTCGCCGCTGAACGCGCGGCGGTTGGCGTAGGTGGGCTCCTTGGCGCTGAACTTCCGGAACGCCTCGTCGAGCCTCCTCCCCATGCTCGTTTCGAGCAGGGCCGGATCCGCCGACTGAAGGCTCACGCTCACTCCCAAACCTTCGGCGTGGTCGGCAATGACCAGGAAGTCCAGCGGCCTTCGCAGCCGCACCGGCATCCCGTTTCTTGCTGCCACCGTCTCTCCCCTCGCGAAGCGGTAGGCGAGCTCGGGCTTGCCTGTATTCAGCCCACTCAGATTCGCATCACTCGACGACAAGCTGGTGTGGACATGAGTGTCTCCCCAGTACACGCGAGTGGGTGTCGAGCGATCGACAGGGCTCGAATAGGAGCCACCTGTCTGCGCCGACACCACCGCCGGCGGAAACAACAAGAGCGCGACCGCTGCGCTCAGCCTTGTTGCGAGCCTCATTTACCTCCTTCGCCCTTTGAACAAGATTGAATCATAAATCACGACTCCTGGCTCGGTCCAGCCAGTGCCCTCGCTCCGGGCCGGATTTGGCAGATCCTGCGTGGGCGCGGCCACCTCGTCGCCGGGTCGGGCGCACGGGTGGGCTCGGTCTGGGAGGGATTCTCCTCCTTTTCGGGCTGAGTTACGTGCTCGGAATCGATCCAACCACCTTCCTGCCGCTGTTGACGGGTGGAGAGTCCCCGAATCCTTCACTCACGGATCTTCGGAGGAGCGGGTACGTTGGTTCTCGCGAGGTTTCGACTCGGGAAGCATGCGGGCTTGCGACACTTTTTCGGAATGAGCCCCAACCGCCGCGTCTCTTCTTGGGTGACGCGTCATCTTCCTGCGATAAGTTAGCGGCTGAACCACCGGCTCAGCGAGTCGGCTACTGAGGAGGAAACCATGGCGGAGCTGAGCTTGGATACGGCGTTGGAGATCGTGCGCCAGACATTGATCACCGGGCGCGCGACTGAATGTGCGCCGTTGACGGTGGCGGTACTGGACGCGGGAGGTCACCTCAAAGCTTTTTCGCGCGAGGACGGTTCGGGCATCCTGCGCCCGCAGATCTGCTTCGGCAAGGCTTGGGGAGCGCTAGGAGTCGGCGCAGGCAGCCGCGTGATGGCCCAGCGGGCAGCCAAAGGAGCCGGCGACCAGGCATTCGTCGAGTCCCTCGGCGCATTATCCGGCGGCCACTTCGTTCCAGCTCCCGGAGGAGTACTGGTTCGCGACAGTGGGGGCGCCGTCATCGGCGCCGTCGGAGTAACGGGCGACGTTTCCGAGAAGGACGAGGCGTGTGCCATCGCCGGCATCGAGGCTGTCGGCCTCGTTGCGGACCCAGGATAGTCTGAGAGACGAGTGGATAGTCAGGCGGAGCGACCTTGGACGAGGCCGAGATCGAGTGTGTGCGGGAGATCTCGAGCTCCCAAGTCCACGCCTGAGAAGGGTCGGCCGGAGGTCTCACCTTCAACGGTTGTAAGCTTCTCTCAGCAACTCCAGCAGAGACGAGAAAGGATGGTAACGACGTGATCACCGGCATGCCTCGTATCGCTATCGCTGTCCACGACTTTCCAAAGACCGTTTCCACCTTCCGGGAAAAGTTGGGAATGCCAGTCATCGACTTCTCGGAGAGTAGCGTCGAGAGCCTGGGCGCGCAGCTGGGAATGTGCGTGCCACCCGGGGGAAGCAACATCGAGCTCATGTCGCCATCCAACCCCGAGGCACCTCTCAGTCAGAGTCTGCAAAAGTTTCTGGATCGCCGCGGCGAGGGCCCATTCGCGCTCATGCTGGAAGCCCCGGATCCGGACGCCGAGGCGGAGGACCTCCGCGGGCGCGGTCTCGATGTGCTCCCGCTGATGGGCGGCGCCGGCGGGCGCGACGTGCATCCGAGATCGACCCACGGCGTCCTCATCCGTGTCTACCCGGTCAGCTCGTTCGAGGGAGAGGCAAAGCCGGAAGACGAGGGCGATTCGCTGGGGCTCTCGGGAATCGCTCGAGTCATCGTCGCGGTCAATGACCTGGAGCATGCCGCCGCCGTCTATGGAGCCAAGTTCGCAATGGGCATCGGGGACTCCGCTATCGACAACAATCGAGGTGTGAGGTCCGCGATCTGCACTCCACCGACCGGGGGCGTGATCGAGCTCGTATCGGTGGAGAACCCAGAGCGTCCATTCGCAAGGTCTATCGCAGATTTCTTGGAAAGCAATCGAGAGGGTATGTTCGCACTGGTCTTGAATTCCCCCGATCCGCGACATTCTGCGGAGGCTCTTGCAGACCGAGGACTGGACGTCGGCGTGTCCGCGGACTCAGATGCAGCTGTCGAGATCGCACGAAGCTCTACCTTCGGCGCACTCATTCGGATTGAGGCGATCTAGCAGAAATACCCCTTCGTCTCGCTAGTGTCCCGTGTGGGAAGTTCGTTGACCACCGAGAGCGTCGAGGCGCCCGCTGGGCAAGGCGCTCCGAGGCAGGCATAGCTGGGACTCTGTCGACGAGGAGCAACGCCGCCCAGCGGGATGCATCGGCGCTCGAATGGCAACGAACTTCCCGCACGGGACACTAGGGCGCCTACGCCGTGGTTAGCGCTTCTCTTCGGCCAGCTGGGCCAGATACAGCTTCTCGTAGTGCTCGATGGCCGCGAGATACCCCTCCGGATCGACGAAGGTGTCGGGGCTGTAGGCCTGTCCCGCCTTGTACTTCTCATGCATCGCGTACATTCCTGCGTGCGCCGAGACCCAGACGTCCACCTTTAGCGCCTTCTGCTTGCGAAAGGTCTCGGCGAAATCCTCCGCCACCCCGGGGTAGGTCGGGTCGACCCACAGCTTCTTTCCCTTGTTGATCGTGCCCATGTTCGCGATCGCCACATCGTAGTCGCGTCGGCCCTCGCGCACCTTCATGGTGTAGCTCGAGCTGCCCTCAGTATGACCGGGAGTCTCGACCACGGTGAGGCGCGTCTTGCCGAGCTTGATGACCTCGCCGTCTTTGATGATCCGGTCAACCCCGATCGGCTTGAAGGTCTCCTTGCCGCCGAAGTGCGGATCGCTGAAGCCACCGTCCGCCAGCACCCGCGCGTCGGCGGCGGTCGCCCACATCTCGGCGCCGGTGATCTCCTTGATCTCCGCCAGGGCGGCGGTGTGATCCCAGTGCGACTGCATGGTCAGGAGGATCTCGATGTCCTCCATCCGGAAGCCCACCGATTCGATGTTCTCGCGGATCATCGCCGTCGACTCCTCGACGCCGGTATTGATCAGGATGTGACCCTTGCCGGTAGTGATCAGAAAGACGCCAAGATCGTAAGAACCGACCGCATAGAGGTTGCCGATCACACGATGGCCGGGGAAGGGCTTCGTCCACCCTTCTCGCTGAGCGCTCAGAGGCACGGTCAGGGCAAGCGCCAGCCAAAAAGTCACGAGGTGTTGTCGCATACCGCAAGTATTGCGCTTCAACCTCGGCATCTCAACCAGGCCGCCTCACTCCTTCTCGATCAGGTGCGCGTCGATTCCGTAGTGGTCGACCTCGTCCAGGACCGCCTTCATCGGAGCGAGCCTTCTGCGACCGGCCGCGACTCGAGGATCCTCAACCGGATCGGAGAGTGTCCGACCCAGAAACTCGAAGGCGACGCGCATCCGTGGGCCCAACGACGGGCCGATGTGGTCTGCGCCCAGATAGAGGTGATACTCGTGGCGAACCTTGTTGTCCCACAGCACCTCGTGGAGGAACTGCGTCGCTTCGTGGAGCCAGTACATGTCCTCGTCGCCGGCGTCGAGCATGATCTTGAGACCGGAGGAGCGGATCTTCTCCGCGTCGTTGGCGACGATCCAGGCCGGGTTGTTGGCGGCGTAGTACTCCTTGTCGATAGGCTTTCCGAAGGCTTGCTCCATTAGGGCATCGGAGCGCCAGAAGCGGTGCTTGGGCCGGATCTCGTCCCACTCCATGACCGGGTCTGTGCCCGGCTCCATGCCCGCCACCGCCCCGAACTTCTCCGGATACTTGAACGCCAGACGCAACGACCCCATGCCCCCCATCGAAGCCCCGGTCAGCATGGTGCCGCGAGCGTCGCTACGCAGATTGAAGCGCTGGCGCAGGTTATCGAGGAAGGGCCCGATCAAGAAGGTCTCCCACTGCTGCGAGCCGTCTTTGAGATCGAGGTAAAAACCTCGCTTCAGGGCCGACGGCATGATCACGACCAACGGCGGGATGCGCTCTTCGTCCCAGAGCTCGTCCCAGATCGACTGTTGATCTCTTAGCCTTTCGCAGTCGCCCCCGCCGCCATGAAGGTTGATCACCAGAGGATAGGGAGCCGCGTCGGTCGAATAGCCCGGCGGGAGCAGTGCGTAGTACTCGACAGGGCTCCGCACCAGATCGGTTTCGATCTGCCCCGAGACCAGCTCGCTCGCAGTCCCTGTTCCAGCCAGCAAGAAGAGAGCACCCGAGACCAAGGTTCTTCGCGACAAGAGCTTCATACCTCCCCCTTTCGAGCTTTGCCGAAGGTTCCGGATGCGCCGTCCTCGGCGCCAAACAACAACTAGCCGGGGGAAATGATATTGATCATTTTCTCCGGCTAGGCAAACGCGCCGAGAGTCGGAAAGTCACCTTTGAGAACGGCGTCGGCGCCGTCGAAGCCCATCCACTCCTCGATCATCGTGGCGTAGACCGACCGGAAGTCGGTGGTGACCTTCAGATTGCCATTCTGATCCAGATCCTCGAGGCTGGGGAAACCGCCATACCAGCCACCCTTCACCTGCTTGCCGAGAATGTACATGGGTCCCGCGGTGCCGTGATCGGTACCCCCGCTGGCGTTCTCGTTGACCCGCCGACCGAACTCGGAGAAGACCATGATGGCGATGTCGTCCGCCCGTCCGATCCGCTCCATGTCGTCGAGGAAGGCACGTAGCGCGTCGGTGGCGTAGAGCACGTAGGAGCGCAGCGTCAGCGCCTGGTTGGCATGGGTATCCCAACCGCCCATGCTGGCGTAGTAGATCCGGGTGGGAAAGCCACTGTCGATGAGCGCCGCCACGTGCTCGAGGTCGTTCTGCAGCGCGCCCACTCCCCCATAGTCGATGACAGTCTTGTACTCGGCGCACGCATCCTTGACCAGGGAGGAGCTGTCGGTGGCGACGGCATCGATGTTGTTGAGGAAGGAGAGGGTCGGGTTCGCCACCTCGACATCCTCGGTCATTCGTACGAGAGCGGCTCGCTGGGCGCTGCTCACCTCGCGCTGGAACTTCTCGGGATCGCTGAAGGTGATCGGCGCGTGGAGCCCGCTGCGCACCGCCAAGCTCTCCTTGGTGCCGACGTTGACGATGAACTGCTTCGGCGCATCGGGCCTCGCGTCGTCGGCGAAGCGCCCCAGCCAACCGCGGGAATCAGAGCCGTTGGGAACCGCGGTGTGCCAGTACTCCATCGAGGAGAAGTGCGAAAGGCTCGAGTTGTCATAGCCGCAACCGTTGACCACCGCCATCTTGCCGTCCTTGAAGAGGCGCTCGAAACCGGGGGCGCGGGGGTGGAAGCCGAAGTCGTCGCTCACTCGAAGCGCCTCGCTCTTGGGGATCGCAAGTGTGGGGCGCGACCGGTAGTAATGATCGTTCTCGATCGGTACCAGCACGCTCAAGCCATCGATCCCCCCTGCGAGCTCGACGACGATGAGAATCCGCTCGTTCTCCTGCTTGCCGGATCGAGCCTGCGCGGCGAGAGCAGCGCCGGCCTGCTGCAGGAAGCCCGGCAGCGTCGCCGAGACACCGAGACCGACGAGGCCGCTGCGCAGAAGCTCCCGACGGGTGCAGGAGCAATTATGGGGTCTCAAGATGTTTGCCATTCTCGGTTCACCTCCCTGCCGAGGCCGATCGCACGCTGGCGCTTCAACTGAGCTGGTACTCCGGGACACTGATAATCAAGTGAAGCAGGCTGCGCAGAGTCTCCTCCGTACTCTCCGCCTGGTAGTCGATCGTCGCCTCGCCGAGCTCTGTCGCAACAAAGTCGAGCATTGCACCCCGCCTTTGCGCTGAAAGCGGCACACGTAGGAAGCGGCCGGCAAGGTAGTCGACCGCCTCTTCTCCGGTCTGTACCTCCGCACTGCGTAGGAGACTGGAGAGATCAAACACGGCCGCTTGCCGGTCGAGCCTGACGGTGCGGCTGGCACGTCGCCGGCCCGCCCGGGAAGCCTGGGGAGAGTTGTACTCCTCGCTCTCGTTGAAGCGGGTCGACTTGCCCGAAGAGATCTCCGCCATCGTACTCATAGCGGCGCCCCCCCCGCCGCCCCCTGGAGGCGACACTCGCTCAGGAAAGAGCGCCTGGCCCAGATAGTTGGCCCTGCCGATCAGAGTCGCCGGGTTGATCCAGGTGCGACCGCCGGACCAGCCGGCGACGTTGGGCGGAAAGAAAAGCTCCTGGCCCTGGATCTGGCAGAAGGAGCGAAAGTCGGGAGTCCCGGGGATCGCGTCGAGGCCGAGCTTGCGGAAGGAGGACACGGCCAGCACCACCGGGCTCTTGACCTGGGTTGCAAAGGAGGCGGGGCTGTAGAAGTCGCGCGACAGGAAGAGTGTGGTCAAGAAGGGCTTGAGCTCGTAGTCGTTGTCTCGAAGCACCCGCGCCAAGGCCGAGTGCAGCTCAGGAGTGAGCTCCTCTCGCGAGAAGTAGCGATAGAGCTTGCCGGCGATGAATCGGGCGGCGGCCTCCTGCCCGAGGATGAGATCGATCACATCGTAGCCGTCGAAATTACCCCTGTGACCGAAGATCGTCTTTTCAGCGGCGTCGTGGTTCTCCTTGCGGTCGACGAAACTCAGGTGCTCGCTGGTCCATCCGGTGAACGCCCGAGCGGCCTCGCGGATGTCCTCTTCGGTGTAGTTGCCGACGCCGAGGGCGAAGAGCTCCATGATCTCCCTGGCGAAGTTCTCGTTGGGGTGCTCCTTGACGTTGAGCCGATTGTCGAGCCACCACACCATTGCCGGGTCCTGGGACATGGCGACCAGGAGGTCCCGAAAGCCGGAGGTGGCGAGACGGCGCGAGGTCTCGTTCTGTCGCACCATGCGCTTGTAGTAGCGCAGCTTCTGGTTCGAGGTAGCGAAGTGGTCGTGCCAGAAGAGGGTCATGCGCTCTTCGAGCGGGCGCGGTGTCACCACCATTCGGCTGGCCCACCAGTGGGCGTAGCGCACCATCTCCAACTGGTCGGCCCAGAGCAGAAAGTAGCTGCGCTCGGCCACCGGCTGCAGCCGCATCGGCCCCGACGCAGCGACCTTGACTCCTAGCGCCTCGCCGCTGCGCCGGGCTTCCGGTAGAGCCTCTCGCACGCCAAGCATGTAGGGCTCGACGCCGTCGGGATAGATGCCGGTCTCTTGGAAGGCGGGTAGGTCGCTGGCATCGATCTTCTCGTAGTGGACGAGATACCGAACGGCCTCGGCGGGCGTCATCGCCGTCAGATGCTCGATCTCGGCCGGAGCTCCACCGAATCCAGCGCGCTCGAGAAGATGACCGGCGCGGGCGTACGACCAGTCGGCGGCAGTGATCGGCGCAAGATCGCCGACCCACGATGACGGCCCGGCTCCTCGCTCGAAAAACTGCGGCCCGGCGGCGCCGGCGGGGGCGATCAAGGCCAGGCCGAGACCGAAGACAGGCAATCGCAGCATGAGGATGGCTCCCAGAGACAAGCGGAAACGGTGTTTCCGATGGAGGACGGTGCCTAGAATCTACGCCCGATGGCGCGCGCCCGTCAACTTCGGGTCCCAGCGGCCCTTCAATCAGCGATGGCCTGATACGTCAAGTTGCGGAACTCGGTTCCGTAGTCGAGCCCGGCATGGGGAATGATCTGGATCATGAAGATGCCGATCAACTCCTCGACGGGGTCGATCCAGAAGCGAGTTCCCGCAGCGCCTCCCCAATTGTAGGTGCCCACGCTCCCCAGAGCTCCATACTCGCCGAGATCGGTGAGCACGGAAAAGCCGAGACCGAAACCATGCCCCGCTCGGCCGTGGCCCGGAATGTCGCCCAGATGGTCGGTGGTCATCAGCTCCACCGACTTGCGCGACAGAATCCGTTTGCCGTCGAGGGTGCCGCCGTTGAGCATCATCTGCGCGAAGCGTAGGTAGTCGTGGGCGGTGGAAGCGAGCCCTCCACCCCCGGAAAAGAAGGTGGCGCCTTCGCGATATCCGTCGTCGGCACGCTCCGCCGGCGCCGGCACCAGCGGCTTCTTGCCGGAGCGAGCGCGCAGGAAGACGTCGCTTGAATCGGTCGTACCCTCGGGCGAGTAGAGAACGGCGAAGCGATCCTGCTTCGCATCGGGCACCACGAAGCCGGTATCGCGCATCCCCAGGGGGCCGAGGATCCTCTCTTCGAGAAACCGATCGAAGCTCTGCCCGGAGATCACCTCGATGAGCCGGCCCTGCACGTCTACTGCAACGCTGTAATGCCAACGAGTGCCCGGCTCGAAGCGTAGCGGCAATTGGCCAAGCTTCTCCACCGTCTCGGCGATGTTCTTGTCCTCCCGCAACACCCCCTGTTCTCGGTACATGCGGTCGACCTTGGTGTCGCCGAAGAAGCCGTAGGTCATTCCCGCGGTGTGGCGCAGCAGGTCGCGAATGGTGATCGGCCGGCGCGCGGGGTGAGTGCGCACCGTGGTCTCCTCGCTACCGCGGCGCCTCTCTTCTTCCATCACCTGGAGCTTCGCCAGTTCCGGCAGGTACTCGGACACCGGATCGCTGAGCTGGAAGTGACCCTCTTCGTGAAGAATCATCACCCCGACACTGGTGATCGGCTTGGACATCGAATAGATGCGAAAGATGTCGTCATCGCGCATCTTGACCTTGCCCTCGCGGTCGGCCCAGCCCCAGCTTTGGAGGTAGGCGACCTTGCCTCGACGCGCGATCAGCGCCATCGCGCCGGGGATCTCTCCAGAGGCGACATAGGCCTGCATGTGCTCGCCGATGCGGGCGAGGCGCTCCGAAGAGAGGCCGACCGCCTCGGGCTCGACGGTCTCCAGGCCGTTGCCCAGAGCCGGGGCTGCGAGGAAGAGCACAAAAGAGAGGGGTGCGAAAACGGTGATCAGTGTTCGCTTCATGGCGTTCTCCAAAAGTAGAGAGAGGTGATCTTGGAGGATCGAATCTACGCCCCTTCGCCCCGCCGGGCAACTCACTAAGGCCGCTTCCCCCATCCGCCTATCCGCGCCGTTCGGCGATCTTCGCTAGACTCCCATAGGAGGCAGCGTTCCAAGGTTGGTCTCAGCCTCCCAAATCGGAGCCCTGTCCTGAGCGAAGTCAAAATCTGCGACGTTTCTCTGCGCGACGGCATGCAGGTGATGAACCGGCACGCGATCATCCCGCTCGAAGCGCGCCTGCAGCTGGTCGACGCTCTGATCCGCGCCAATGTTCCCTACATCGAGGTCGGCTCGTTCGTGAATCCTCGAGTGGTACCTGCGATGGCCGACACGCCCGAGATGCTGCGCCAGATGCCTCCCTACGACGGCCAGATCGCCTGTCTGGTGCCCAGCCTCAAGTACTACGAAGAGTTGAAGCAGGCAGAGCGTGTCAACACTGTTGCGCTCTTCGTCTCCGCCTCCGAAGACTACGCCCGTAAGAACACGCGCATGACCGTCGACGAGGCGGTCGACGCGGCGGCCAAGGTCGCCGAGGCGGCTCGCGCCGACGGCTACCGTATCCGCGGCTACGTTTCGTTCGCTTTTCGCGACCCCTCGCTGCCCGAGAGTCGAATGCCCGAAGAGCAGGTCGAGCGCATCACTCGACGCCTCATCGACATGGGCTGTGAGGCGGTCGCTCTCTCCGACACCGACGGCCTGGCCTCACCGCGAGAAATGCAGCGTGTCATCGGCCACATTCGCAACGAGATCGGCCTCGAGCACATCGCCGTTCACCTCCACGACCGCAGAGGGCTCGGCATCACCAACGCATACTCCGCCTATCAGCAGGGCGTGCGAATCTTCGACGCCTCGATCGGCGGTATCGGCGGTGCGATCACGGTGCGTCACTCGATCGGCAACATCTCGACCGAAGAGCTGGTATGCATGTTCGACAGTATCGGCGTCGAAACCGGAATCGACGTCGAGCCTCTGATCGAGGCGGGATGTCGTGTCTCGCAGATGGCCGACTTCGTTGGCGACCCGCCGCCACCCAGTCGCATCATCCTCGACGAGCTCGCCAAGCGGCGGGCCGAGGCCGAAGAGACCGAGGGCATCGAGGCGGATCTCAGTCTGAAAGATCTCGTCAGCTCTCTCTTGCGTACCCTCGGCAAGCGCCCCCAGACCTTGTCTGTCGAGGCAGTCAGCCACACTCTGACCGACGCGGGCAAGCAGGTGCATCGCTTCCTCCACGCCCCCACCAACCGCGCCGCGGTGCTGTTCAGCCTCGCCTTGATGGTCGGGGTATCCGGGATCGGGGCGCTCTTCGTCAGAATCCTCCCTACTGACTGGGTCGCCCGAAGCGAAGTCATTGCCATCACACTCTTCAGCCTGGTCATGGTGCTCTTAGTCGGGGGCGCCTTGACCATGCTCCTCGTCGAAGGCCTACGTCTGCCGCAGAAGATGACGGCGGACGAGCGTGAGATCGTGCGCAGTGCGGTCACCGGTATTCTCGACGAGCTCGACGGAGCGAGCGAGCCAGGCAGCTAGAGGTTAATGATGGCCGAAGAGAACTCGCCGACGACCGAACGGGACCGCTCGAAAGAGCTCGCATTCCACGAGCACGCCAAAGACCAGTTGACGCAGCAGATCCGCACTTACGGCCAGGAGCTGATCCGTGAATCGGTATCGACAGCCCGCGCCCAGAAACACCCTCTCGTCCAGCAGAAGGATGTTCAGCAGGCGGCGCACCGACTTCACACCGAGTTCCGCAATCGAACCGCCGTGCTGCTGCAGTTCATGGGCGCCGGCCTCATCGGCGTCTTCCTGCAAGGCTTCGCTATCGAAATGCTCGCCGAGAACCCCAATCTGTGGGCGGTCGTGGTCTACGTCGTGGTCGGCTTCGCCGGCCTCTTCGGCGTCTTCTGGTCCCTGATTCGCTAGCTGGCTGCGGGAATGGTGAATACCATTCCCTCCACCAGCTGAATATGGCGCCGAGGACGGCGCGCGTCGGCCGTCCGCGGACGGACGGCCTCCATGGCTACCCCAGAGTTTCCGGCCCGGCTACCGCGGATCTTCCGTTCTAACGGGGCGGCTCTCCGCCGACCCACCACGGGCTCGACCAGGCCAGATGGCCGTCGAGCTGTTCGACACGCACGTAGTACCAGTCCCCAGGGTCACCGCCGCGATCGGTGAAGCTGAACTCGACGTCATCGCGTAGCCCAACCGCACGCTCGACGCTGACTCGGTCGCGGTATCGACCCTCCTCGAGCACCTCCTCGCTCTGAGGTTGACCGAGTTCCGGCACTACCAGAGCGAAGCGAGCTTCGGCAAATTCCTGCGGCGTGCGCACCTGGGTGGGCGCGGTGCCCATCTCTCGAGCCGCCTCTAGATCGAAGGCTACCAGTGTCGAGGCCGAAGTGCCTTCGATCGTGAGAGCGATCGCGCGCCGCGATCCGCGAGTGGCGAAGTGGAAGCCCACAGTGGCCTCCTCGACCTCGATACGATCGGCATCGAGGTGAGGAGTGCCGAGGAATCGAGCGCCTGTAAGTCGCCCGTTCTCGACACTCAGGCTACCGGTCCAGGTGCGCTGACCGCGCGGGTTGTCGCGGATGGTTACGTACGACTCGGAGTAGAAGCGCACTACGACCTCATTGTCGGCTACCCCTTCCAACGCCGCCCCGCTGGTATCGAAGCTCCCGGCAACCTCACCGTTCTTGATCAGCTCGACACTGCGGATCGGGCCGGTGCCGATCGCCCTGCCCTCGACCTGCCTGGTCTCAGAAAGGGGTAGCGCACTCCCCATCGCGCCGCCGTTGAGACGTGCATCGAGGATGATGCGCTGAGCGCCTGTGGTGGCGTAGGCACGCCGGGCCTTGAGTGCGTCGAAGACGTCGTCGGTGGTCTTCGAAGGTGCCCAGGCAGCGGCCAGGCCGCCGAACTGGAAGATATTCGAGCGAACTCCGGCGGTCGTCGGGTGCCCGGGCGAATACCCGGGATGACCGCGATGATCGTCCGAGGCGCCGACGAAGCCGACTCTGAAGCCGCTCTCCAGATAGCGCTGCCCGAACCACTCGAAGGTGCCATGCCCGGACATGATCTCGATCAGGGTCTCCATGTCGAGGTCGCTGAGCCGAAAGTCGCCATTCTGATGGGCGTGCGGGATGATCAGTACATCTTTGGGGTCGTGCTTCTGACGCAGACCGCGATACAGCATGCTCAGATCCGGCGCCTCCTGAACGGGCACCCGATCGAAGCCAGGGCCGCGAAAGAAGACATTGTGGTGGCCGCCCCGCTGCCGCGCCACCGTCCACTCGTATCCCGGAAAGACCAGGAGCTCGTTCTCGCGATGAAACTGCTTGGCCGCGTCGTTGAGATACTTCCAATTGGCGTCTGTCAACCACAGATCGTGCTCGGTAAGCGTGACGAAGTCGAGCCGGGCATCGTCCCGCGCGAAGCGGAAGTAGCCCTCGGGCGTGCCCTGGCCCTCGGCGAAACCACAGTGGCCGTGGGTCTCCCCCCAGTAGACGTGCTCAGTGGGACTCTCACGCACCCAGATCGGGTTGGCGACGCCGCGAATCTCGCCGTCGTCGCTGCGGAAAGTGATGCGCACGACACCGGGCTGCGACAAGCGAAGCGGAAGCTCATAGATCGCCTTCCCCGCAGGGATCTGGGCGAATTTCTGCTCACCACGGAACACTCCATAGCCTGGGATGTCTCCCGTCGCCCGGTTGTAGAAACGATCCTCGGTGCGTACCGATACCTTGACCGCATCGCCGACGGCGACGATCGAGGGCGCGAAACCGTGGACCCCATAGGCCTCCGCGCCTACGACCTTGAAGGTCGGGAGCGGCAGCTCGTAGAACCTCCCGTCACCGGGATCGACGTGCAGGGGCAGTGCGATCGCGTCGTTCGAGAAAACACCGATCTCGAGGCCCCGCCCCCCGCCCGCGCGGTCGCCGTACACCACGGTAACGGTGTCGCCGGCGGCCAGAGAACCGCCCTGCACTCGAAACACCGGATACCCCTGCGCCGCACGGAAGCCTCCGTACGGGCCCCACACCGGAGCCCGGTCGAGTTCGAGGCGAAGCGAAGGGTTGCTGGTTGTAGCCGAGACGTAGTTGTCTCCACCAGGATCATCGATCTGGAGCTGACCGTAGCCGCCGGCATAGTGCTGACTGGCAAGCACCCCGCCACCCTCGGCGACCCCCAAGCTGCCGACCGTCCACTCGACACGGATCGTCCGCCATGAGCGGGCCTGTACCGCGTTGCGAAGATCGACTGAAACCACTCCGAGGGCCTGTGGATCCTGTTCGAGGAACGAGAGATGACGAACATAGGTATCGATCGCCTCGACATGATTCGGGTTCGGCTCGGTACCGGGAATCGGATAGGGCACATAGAGCCCGACATAAGGAAGGTTCTTGGGCACGACGGCGCCCTGGAGGGAGACGGCGTTGGCCCACTCCCACAGCACCGCCACCCTTTCCTGGGACGTCTCGACAGTCGTCGGTTCGGCCTCGACTGCGGCAACCAGGCGGTCGACGCGCTGGCGCAGCTCTGCGGGAAGGTCGTAGCCGAGCGCCGGCGGGGAGAGAACCAGGAGGACGAGGAGCGGAGTCGGGAGCTTCATTACTTCTCCGTTTTCGAATAGTGGTCGAGAAAATCGAGGACGAGCCGAGTCGAGGGGTCGCCGGGGCGGCCCAGATCGCGGTTCAGGCCACTGTGATCCTTGCCCTCCGCCTCGAACACTTTGGCTTCGACGCCGGCGTCGACCAGGCGCTCGACGAAGGGGATCGGTTGGCGAGGCGCGGCTTCACGCCCGTCCGAGTAGAAGACGAGAAAAGGGGGGATCGACTTGCCTGCCGCAACGTGGTGCCAAGGCGATGCCGCCTCGATCTGCTCTTCGTTGCCCGAGAACGCAAGCTTGAAAATCGGCGTGCCCTCGCTCTCTCGCGACATCTCGAGAGGGACGTTGTACAGCGCGGTGTCGAGCGGGATGACACCCCGAACCTTGGGGAGACCGAGCCCAGCCTCCTCGAGAAAGCGCTCGTTGGTGCCGACAAGCGCCACCATGTGAGCGCCCGCCGAGTGGCCCATCAAAAAGAGGCGACCGGGATCGCCACCGTACTCCGAAGCATGGGCCACCAGCCAGGCGGCGGCCTGGGCGACATCTGTGGCCATCTCCGTGAGGCTGGCCTCGGGGCGGAAGCGGTAGTTCGACGAGGCGACCAGATAGCCAGCCGGCACCAGCGCGGCGGGCTTCCACAGCACCGCCTCCTTGTCCCCCGCCATCCACCCGCCACCGTGGACGAAGAGAACCATGGGCGCCTTCTTCAAGCCCTGCCGGAGATAGATGTCGAGACTGAGGCGCGCCGGATCGACTCCAGGCAGCTTGGCATAGCGGATATCCGCGATGCGCTCCACCCCCGCCTCGGCGACCGCCCGAGCTGCTTCCTCATAGACAGGCTCTTGGCCGACTCGCGCCTCGTCCATGAAGTCGCGAAAATCGCCAACCGTGCGGATCGTCGGAGCCTCACTCTGAAAGAGAGAGCTATTGGTCGGTGCGTCTTCGGGCTTCTGCGCCTGCACTCCAACACTCATCAATAGGGAACAGAGAGCAGCTGCCGCCGACCAGCGGAGCTCACGAGCGCTCTTCTTCACGACTCGCCTCCTTCCATGATTGAGTTCTATGAGCCGGCCCGTCATCCTAACGCGTTCCCGGATGCCGACCGCCATACTGTCGACCTCGACGACATGCCTGTAGATCCAGCGCCGTTCGGAGGCGGCGAAGCCGTGTTCAGAAACGGAAGGTGTACTGCAGCTTCGTGGCCAAGCGCGTGTCCTGCTGGCGAAAGTCGAAGCCGCCTCGGTCCATCTCTTGTATCCAGCTCTGGCCGAAGATGAAGAAGAGGTCGTTCCCCGGCTTGAGGGTCCAGCGCACTCGGCTCTGAAGACCGAGATTGTCGGAGCGATTGTCGTACTGGATCAGATTGGAGAAAGACAGCGAGGGCGAGACCGCGTAGTTGATCTGTGCGCTGTAGATGCGCGCGATGAAATCACCCTGCGGCAAACGCGCGAAGGTCTGGTTGGCATTGAGGCTGATCGTGAGGTGCGGAGGAGCGTTGTAGCGGATACCGGTCGTGATCGTCTCGGCATCCCCGGACCAGAAGCTGCCGAAGGTCATCCCGAGGTTGCCCTGCCATCTGCGCTTCGCCGCCGAGGAGAAGAACACTCGCAACGGGGTGAAGTCATAGTCGCCCGGAGGTAGCACCACTCCGGCCGAGATCTCGAAAGGCTCGAAGAGTCGCTCGAAGGTGGGGTTCATATCGAAGAGGCTGTGCACTGAGTCGCCCGACTGGAAGTGCCAGTCGACGAGGGTGACGAAGAGGTTCCGACTTTCCACCAAACCGTTGTCGAGCCGGGTGAACTGGGTGTAGAAGATGTCGTGGAACATCTGCTGAATCCCCAGCCATTGATTCTTCGGCCGCGGGTTGAAACTGGCGCCGACCCGCAGCATCTCCACGTTGCTCCGCTGTACGAAGCCGAGCGCCGGGGAGAAGTTCTCCTGAATCTCGCGCCACTGCAGCTGAGCCCCCCACCTGTCGTTGGGGTAGGACACCCCGAAGCCGAAGGCCTCATCGTTGTCGGAGACCCTTTCGTTGTCGCTCTGGAGACCCCAGGCGTTGAAAACCATGTTCTTGTCGCTACCCAGAAAGGCGGAAGTCGCCAGGCGCAGATCCACCCCGAGTGTGGTGCTGTCGATGTCCAAAGCCTGATTGCCGCTGGTGACGAGGGCTCCGACGTAGGACTGCTTCAGGAAGTTCTGCCGCACGCGTCCAACGAAGAGGTCTTGGTCGTCGACGAAGGAGGTGTCGCGGGTCCGCACGCTGAGTACTCCAACCTCGCTTCGGCCCGCCCGGCCCGTGAGCTTGAGACCGAAGTCGATGGGCACCTCCCGGCCGCCGAGCAGGCCGATTCGACGGCTGAAGAAGGGAAAGATCTCGGCGCCCGGAGGAGGAATCCCTCCCGGCTGGCCGATCCCGGTGGTGGCGAAGTTGAAGACCCCAGCGTCCTGCAGGAAGAACGACCGCTTTTCCGGAAAGAAGATCGAGAAGCGCGTCAGGTTGATCTGGCGCGAGTCGACTTCGGTCTCGGCAAAATCGGTGTTGACGGTGGCGGTCAGCTTCATGTTGGGGGTCAGGTTGTAGAACAGATCCAGCCCCGGTTTTCCCTTGAGGCTGTCCTCTCCCGTCTCGGCGCTGTCGAACCAACGTGCCGACACGAACGGCCGGACATCCAGGCCGAGGCCCTGCTCGAGGCCTTCTAGACCGACGATCTCGCCGGCCTCAGAAACCTGAAAGAAGTCGGTTTGGAAGCGGGCCCCCGCCCAACGGGCCTCCTCGAGCTTGCGCTGGATGTGGCGGCTGATGTTGAACCCCCAGGTTCCGTCGGAGGGGAAGTTCAGGCTCTTCCAAGGAATGGCGAATTCCGCGCTCCAGCCGCGATCCGATTGCTCGGTCGCGACAGTCCAGATCGCGTCCCACTCTTGATTGGTCTCACCATTGGCAAAAACCAGACCGTCCACCAGAACGCCATTCGGATTGGTGGAAAAGTAAAAGGCGTTGCTTTGATCGCGGAAGGTATCGAGGAGCAGAAGAATGCGGTCATCCCCGTTCAAGCCGGCGTCTCGAGCCATCTGCGCCGCGAGGACTCTGTTCGGCTCGGAGTCGTGGCACATCACCCCGATATAGAGGTTGTCCTGGTCGCGAAGGAGCGTGACTTCGGTCCGCTCGCTCGGCCTCGCGCCGGCGGTCGGGATTCTCTGTACCAATTCGCCAATCTTCGGCGACTGCTCCCAGACCGGCTCATTCAGCACTCCGTCGATCAGAATCCGTGAGCTAACGGGGGTAACAACAGCCGCCCGCGTCGGTTCGAACGAGTCGTCCTGCTGGGATGCAGCTTCGCACCGGACCGGGGCGATCAAGTGCCAGCCCAAAAGCGCTGCCAACGAGAGTAACGTCCGGAACGAAGGGCGCAGCGGGACCAGGCTGGACGAGCCGAGCGGAAATCTCAACGAGGAGGCTCGCCTCCGACCCACCACGGGCTCGACCAGGCCAAATGGCCGTCGACCTGCTCGACCCGGACGTAGTACCAGTCGCCCGGCTGACCTCCCCGATCGGAAAAGCTGAACTCGACATCGTCGCGCTGACTCGCTGCCCGCTCCACACTGACTCGGTCGCGATAGCGCCCGGCCTCGAGAACCTTCTCGCTGGGCACTCGGCCGGCGGTCGGAACGACCAGGGCGAACTCGGTAGCGGGAAACTCTTGCGGCGTCCGCACCTGCGTCGGCGCCGTCCCGCGCTCACGCTCCGCCTCGAGATCGAAACTGATTCTGGTCGAGGCCGAAGCGCCGTCGAGGGTGAGAGCAATGGCACGGCTGGATCCCCGGGTAGCGAGGTGGAAGCGCACCCGGTCACCGTCGATCTCGAGCTGGTCGGCGTCGCGATGGGGCGTGCCGAGGTAGCGAGCACCGGTGAGCCGGCCGTTGTGGACCCGAAGCCGGCCGCGCCATGTGTGCTGGCCGCGCGGATTGTCGCGAATGGTCACGTACGACTCGGAATAGAAACGAACGATCACCTCGCCACTGTCCGCCCCGGCCCCGGCCACTCCCGCGGTGTCGAAGCTGCCAACCACCTCACCGTTTCTGAGCAGCTCGATCGTGCGGATGGGTCCGGTGCCGATCGCCCGCCCTTCGATCTCTCGAGTCTCGGACTCCGGCAGCTCGCTCCCGATCGCCTCGCCGTTGAGCCGAGCGTCCAGGATGATCCGCTGTGCACCGGTGGTCGCGACCGCGCGCCGCGCCTTCAGGGCGTCGAAGACCGCGTCGGAGCTCTTCGCGGGCGCCCAGGCACCGGCAAGGCCACCGAACTGGAAGATGTTGGAGCGAACGCCCGCAGTCGACGGGTGACCCGGCGAGTATCCAGGGTGCCCGCGGTGATCGTCCGAAGCCCCGACGAAACCGACCCGGTAACCGTGCTCGAGGTAACGCTGCCCGAACCACTCGAAGGTGCCGTGCCCCGACATGATCTCGATCAAGCGCTCCATGCCGAGGTCCGAAAGCCGGAAGTCCCCGTTCTGGTGGGCGTGAGGGATGATGAGGACATCGTCAGGGTCGTGCTTCTCGCGCAACCCCCGATAGAGCATGGTCAGGTCTGGCGCTTCTTGCCCCGCGACACGCTCGAATCCCGGACCACGAAAGAAGACGTTGTGGTGCCCACCACGCTGGCGATTGACCGACCACTCGTAACCGGGGAAGACGATGAGCTCACCCTCGCGGTGGAATTGCTCAGCGACGTCATTGAGATACTTCCAATTACCATCCGTGATGGCGAGGTCGTGCTCGCTCAAGGTGACGAAGTCGAGGCGAGCGTCGTCGCGGGCGAAGGCGAAGTAGCCCTCGGGAGTCCCCTGGCCCTCGGCGAAGCCACAGTGGCCGTGGGTCTCGCCCCAATAAATACGCTCCGCGGGGCGATCACGCACCCAGATCGGGTTCGCGAGACCCTCGATCTTGCCATCGGGACTGCGAAACGAAAGGCGGACAACGCCGGGCTCGGCGAAGCGCAGCGGCAGCTCGTGAAGCGCCCGACCGGCGGGGAGATCGGCGATCTTCTCACCGTCGCGCAGGACCTCATAGCCCGGGATCGTCCCCGTTGCCCGATTGTAGAAAGAGTCCTCGGTGCGTACCGAGATCGTGAGCTCCTCACCGCTAGCGACGATCGACGGCGCGAACCCATGCACGCCGTAGGCCTCGCCGCCGACGACCTCGAAGGTCGGAAGCGGCAGCTCGTGGAGATCACCGTTACCCGCATCCACCAGCAAGGGCAGGGCGATCGCGTCGTTGGAGAAGATCCCGACCTCGAGTCCCCGTCCGCCTCCAGATCGGTCGCCATAAACCACTGTAACGGTGTCTCCAGCCCCCAGCGCGGCACCGCGCACGCGAAACATCGGGAAGCCCTCGGCCCCGCGAAAACCACCGTAAGGACCCCACACCGCAGCCCGATCGAGCTCGAAGCGGACTGCCGGGTTGGTGGTCGTTGCCGAGACATAGTTGTCGCCGCCAGGGTTGTCGACCTGAAGCCGCCCGTAACCGCCGGCATAGTGCTGACTGGCCACCACGCCCCCGCCCTCGGGTACTCCAAAACTGCCGACCTTCCACTCGACACGGACGGTCTGCCAGGAACCGGCACGGACGGCGGACGCCGGATCGACCGAGATCTCCCCGAACGCCTCGGGGTCCCGATCGAGAAGGGCGAAAAAGCGGGCATAGGTATCGACCGCCTTGATCTGTTGGAGAGAAGTCTGGAAGCCCGGAATGGGGTACGGGATGCCGAAGGCGATCGACGGAAGGTTCTTCGGCACCACTGCCCCCTGCAGTGACACGGCGTTGGCCCAGTCCCACAGGATGGCTACCCGATCAACTGCGTTGTCGGCCGTCGTCGGGTTGGCTTCGATGTCAGAGATCAGTCGATCGACCCGCTGACGCAGCTCCGGCGAGAGGTCGTAACCCGACACGGGAATAGCGAGAACAACGGCAAAAAGGCCGGCGGCGGCTCGTCTCATCGTGGTGTCCTTCAATTTCTTGCCTCCTTCCCTTCGGTCTGCACGACCTCGAGTTGATCCTTCGGGGCGTAGAAGTAAGAACCGGGGCGAAACTCGTAGCCCAGGTCGCCGAGCAGCCGTCGTTGGCGTGGCGTGCAGCGATCCTTGACCTCGGAAACCGTCTCGAAGTCGTAGGCGCGCACGAACATCTGAGCGTAGTTGTAGAGGATGGTCTTTCTCGCCCTGCCCGAGAGATTGGGCGAAGGCCCGTGCCAGAGCGAGTGAGGAAACACAATGCAGTCGCCGGCCTTTCCTCTGAGCTGCACCGCCCCTGGCGGCCGCGCGCTCTGCCCCGGCTTCACGCTCTCCGGGAACGGCCTCAGGTGGCTGCCTGGCGAGACGGTGAAGTTCCCCATGTTGGGCTCGGGGGTGTCCGACAGAAGGTAGAGGGCCTTCAACGCCAGCGGCCTGCTTGTCTCGGTGACCCGGACGCGACGCAGCGCTTCGCCGCCATCGGTGTGGGTATAACCCCTGAACTCGGGATCCGAAGGGCGCACGATCGCCTGGGTCATGCTGAGGAGCAGGTAGGGGCCCATGATGTCGACGATCAGGTCGAAGACCTCCGGCCGATCCATCAGATCGATGAAAGCGGGATGAAAGGGAAGAAGGTCGCGGCGATCCATGAACCCCTCCGGATCCAGATCGAGGGCATGATCGAGCCGCGCATAGTGCCCCAGCGGGCCGTCGGGACTGGGCTCCCAACCGGGTATCTGTCGAATGCGGTCCAGCTCGGCATTGAAGAAATCGACTTCGTCGCTGGAGAGCACTCCTTCGAGGTGCAGGTAGCCGTCGATGGCCCACTTCTCGCGCTGTTCTTCACTGAGACACTTCATGCAACTCTCCTTCGCTGACACGGTGGCTAGGCCGCGGGACTAATCCTGCGCCCGTCAATATATCGCGAGCAAATCTCAGATCTGCGGCATCACCTTCTCGGCAAAGAGGCGCATCGACTCCTGTGCCGGCTCCAGGGCGAGGTCGTTGAAGTTGACCTGGAGCGACGCGATCTCGAAACCACCGACGAGATCCTGATAGGCGGCGATCTGATCGACAATGCGCTCAGGGGAGCCGACCCAGGCACCGCCCTTCTCCACCTGGCTCTCGAAAGTCTCAGCGCTCAGCCCGGCGATGATCTTGTCGTAGCCGGGGTAGTCGGAAGAGCTGACACCGGCAGTCCAGTCGGAAGCCGCTGCAACCAGCGAGCTCAGATAGCCATTCAGTGGTTCGCGCGCGATCTCGGCGGCCTCGCGATCGGTCGCGGCGCAGAACATATGGAAGGCGAGCATCACCCGACCGTCTCCCGGGTGTCCGGCGGCTCGCCAGGCTTCGCGATAGAACCCAAGCAGTTCCCTCATCCTGCCGCCGGCAAGGGGAATGGCCATCACCGAGTGGCCCGCGCGACCCGCGTTGACGAAAGACTCGGGCGTCGCCAGAGCAGCCACCCAGAACGGCGGCCGCGGCCGTTGGGTGGGGCGCGGCAGAGAGGTCACATTCTCGAAGCTGTGGAAGCGCCCCTCCATCGATAGGTCTTCTTCTTCGAGCAGTCGACGCACCTGCTCCAGACCCTCGTCGAAGCGCGCCCGGCTCTCGTCGACACTGACCCCGAAGCGGGCGAACTCGTGGGGCAGAAAGGCGCGAGCGAAGCCGACTTCGAGCCGGCCGCCGGAGATGGCGTCGAGCATGCCGATCTCCCCCGCCAACTTGAGCGGGTGGTTGAAGACAGGCAGCACGGCGCCGGTGATCAGGCGGGCTTGGGCGGTGCGCATCGCCGCCGCGGTGAGAAAAACGATCGGGCTCGGGCTGTAGCCGCCATAGTCACGGAAGTAGTGCTCGACCGTACGAACCGAAGTGAAGCCGAGCTCGTCGACCAGATCGACGAGTTGGAGACACTCGGCGAAATAGGCCTCGCCACTCTTCCGCTCGGGGCCGACGTCGGGGAAGAACTGGATGCCGAATTCCACAGGAGGAGTGTAGCCCGAGGGGCCTATTCTCCGGGCACCGACCGCTTCAACCTTTTCCGGGCACCATCAGAGGGCCAACACTCGACAGCGCAGTCCTTCGACGCGGCGAAAGTGCTCCTCTCCCTCCGGGCCGACCAGGACCCCGAAGTCGAGGCTGAGAGCCGTCGCTGCAACGGCCAGGTCGTTGGCAGGAATCAGCTGGCCGCGGCGACTGAGCTCCGCAAAGAGATCCGCCCAGCGGTCGGCAACAGAGCGGTCGAAGTCGACGATTGGACAGCGCGCCACGATGGCCTCAACGCGAGCTCGGCGCTCGGTGGCGCGGCTCTCCGTATCGGCCAGGTGTACTCCGACCATGAGCTCAGCGTACACGACCGCAGGGACTACCGCCCCCTCAGATCCCATCGTACCGAGGCCGTCCTCAAAGGAGCCCTCCGATCGCTCCAGAGCGATCAGGGCGCTGGTGTCGAGCGCGAGGCCCACGGGTTCTCCGGCGGACGATCCGCCCGATTGACTCGCTCGAGATCGTCTGCCAGCTCGGGGTCAGGCGGCGCTGCCTCGCGCCAGGCGCGCAGCCCCTCTGCCAGGGTAGCCGAGCTGCGGGTAGGGAGTGGGGAAAGCCGGGCGATCGGTTCCCCGTTTCGCTCCACCACGAACGAATCGCCCCGGTAGCGGATGCGACCGAGAACGTCTCCGAGCTTGCGCGCAAGCTCGGTAGCGCTGATCGAAGACTCCATCTTGATGTGTATTATACCTAATTACGTAAATTCAACAACGACCAGACGGCCTCAGCGAGAGGTGCCCGCGCCGGAGAGAAGCAAGTCGGCTCGATGATAGCTGCGTGTTTTACAGGCCACGGGGGGCACTGCTACTCTTCCCGACTTGCGCACCCAATTCCCCTGCGAACACCGCATGAGGACGTCGCCCTCGGAGCTCCCACCTACCGTTCCGGTACTACGACCAGGGAGCTGTGGACTTTAATGGGCTCGTGTCCTGCCAGGCCTATGAGTGCAGGCTCGCGGCGGATCAGCTTCGCCGGAGCGAGTGTGGAAATCGAGTACGAAGGGGACAGCGCAAGAGAGCTCGTTGACTTCGTCTGCGCCGAGGTCGACACCGACACTTCGGATTCTCCTGGCACAACGCTGCGCCTGACCACGACTTCTCCCGGCCAGGTTTGTCTTTCTTCTGACGGCAAGAGCATGGCGACAGGGGCTGCCGATGGACACATGGCGGCCCTCCTTATGGACCAGGTCATTGAGCGTCTCGCGCGCTCCGCGGGCAGCGGGCTCATGTTCCATGCCGCAGCTGTGGCGAGAAGAGGTAGGGGCGTAATGTTGCCTGGGCAGTCCGGCTGCGGCAAGACCACGCTCGCTGCGTGGTTGGCTGGCGGCTGTTTTGACTGTCTGACCGACGAGTTGGTCTTGTTGCCACCCGGTGAGCCGTTGGTCGCCGGACTGCCGCGCCCCCTTAAGGTCCGACGCGGCTCGTGGACGTTGTTGGGCCCCCGCACTCGCGGTTGGCCCCAGCAAAACGAGGGCCTAGTGACGCGCGATGCGCGTCTGATCCACGCGACCGCTCTGAGACCCAGCAACGCGACCGGCACGGTGCCATTGGATCTGATCCTTTTCGCGCGCTACGACACTTCGGGAGACAACCGGTTCAGAGAGCTGACGAGTGCACAGGTGGGGTTTCGACTGATGGAGTGCCTCGTCAACGCGCGCAACCTTGCGGGTCATGGCTTCGGAGAGATCGCCCGTATCGCGCGCTCAGTGCCGGCCTACGAGGTAGGCTACAGCGAGTGCGGGCGCGTAGAAGGTGGAATCAAGAAGCGCTTGGCTCGTCTCAGCGCTAGCAGCCCGACAACAACGGAGTAGTAGACCGTGTTTGGACTCGATTACCTGCTCTCCCCCTGTGACGGAGAAGACTTCCTGAACGACTATTGGGGTCTGAAGGCCCTATACGTGCCCGGAGAGAAGGGCAAGTTCGGGGATCTCTTCGGTTGGGAGGACATCAACCACATCATGACCTACGGGCGGATGCGGTACCCGGACGTCAGACTGGTTCAGGAAAAGAATCATCTGCCGCAGGAGGCCCTATCGAAACTCGATCACTGGCTGACCAAGGGGGCCACGCTGGTCGTCAACTCCATTCAGAGGCTCGATCCTGTCGTCGATCGCTTTGCCTCGGCGCTGGCCAACGAGATGAACTCCCCGATCAACATCAACTCCTATACCTCGTGGCCGGCGAAGCAGGGTTTCGACACCCACTACGATCGTCACGATGTTTTCGTGGTTCAGGTCGCCGGTTGCAAAACCTGGACGGTGGCCGCGCCAACGCATCCTTTCCCCGTCGAACAGGAGGCAGGCCGCCTCGAGCCGCCGCAGGAGCTGGACACCTACTTGGAGTGCGAGCTGAGCGAGGGAGACGTCCTATACATCCCCAGGGGTCATTGGCACTTCGCGGTGGCCAACACTCCCAGTATCCACCTCACCGTCGGCACATCGCCAAGGACGGGGGTAGACTTCCTGACCTGGCTGGCCGAACGGCAGATGGCCCGAGACGACTTCTTTCGCCGGGATCTCCCCCTGCCACGAACCGAGGCCCTGGCGGGGAACCGCCAAGCGTCGAACCTCGAAGAGCACTGGGACGAGCTGGTGCGGCGTCTACAGAGCCTCTTTGCGGAAGCCGGACTCCGAGAGGAGTTTCTCCAATACTGCATGACCCAGAACCGGCCTATCCACTCGCTGCAACTCCCCGAACTGGTGACTCTTCGCGAGGATCTCACCATGGAGACACCCTTCGTCATGGCTCCGGACCAGAAGGCTCTGGTCGCCTACAAGGGTGATGCGGGCTCGGCGACAGTGACAGTGCGCGGTAAGATAATCAAGTTCGAGAACCTCCCCGAAGGCCTCCTTGATGCGTTCCTCGAAATAGGGGGCAGAGTGAGCGGAGCCGATCTGCTGGCGGTCTGCCCCGACCTCGAGGTGGAACAAGTAAAGCGGTTCCTCCTCGAAATGTTCGAAAACGGTATCCTGCGTCTGGCCGAGCCTGCAGTGGGCTGAGATCCGCGCTGTTCAGATCGTTCGGCGCGCCACCGCCTCCGCGTAGGGCGGCTTATGTGTTGGGTAGAAAGTTGACGGTGACGACGCAGTCGAGGTAACCGGGTGCACTGAAAGTTCCGCTGACACCGGCTTGATCCGCGCCGGCGTCAGTGCCGGGCTGATATTCGACGTCCTCGAAGACGGCAAGTCCGCCGTCGTTGGTGATCGCATCCTGATCCGAGCCCCCGGGGGGGCCGAAGCCCACGTCGCTCGCGCCGACGGCCTTGAAGTCGAGATTGACGGTCACGCCAGCGACAGGCGGGCTGACCGATGCTCGAACTACGTCGATGTCGTGATCTTCACTGAAGACGCCTACGGGCTCGTTGTGAACTCCTTCATCGAAGGGCGTCGCTTCTCGAATGAAGTCCAGCGTGTACTCACAAGACAGTGAGCCTTCCGGGCTGAATTGAGCGTGAGCCGGCAGAGAGCCGAGACCGGCCAAGGGCTCTGCCCACCTTTCGGGAACTATCTTCGAGGTTGCCACCGCGCCGCCCGAGATCGCAAGAGCCTTCAGCAGCTTGCGGCGCGCGCGGGAATGCTTCTCTTCTAACGGGGCTGGTTGGCTCTTCGGATCTCCGGTACGCGTCATCAACGCTCCTCCATCGACCTAAGTTTTCTCAAGTGACGAATGGATTGTAGCACGAGGTCTCGGCTCATGCCCGGTACGCGGCACTCACACGATTGTCCGGGCTGGGACGCTCCGCGATAGCATGCCATCACCATGGACGGTGCGAGTGTTCCTAAACGGAACGAGGCCCTCAAGGGTGAGCTCCTCGACGACGAGCTACTGCTCTACTACGAGAGTGAGACCCAGATCATTGCGCTGAATCCGACGGCATCCCTGGTGTGGACGCTGTGCGATGGCGAGCGAAGCTTGGCGACAATCAAAGACCTTCTCGTGGAGGCCTATCCCGATGAAGCGACTCGAATACCGATAGAGGTGACTTCGATTGTCGAGAAAATGGTGCACATCGGGGCGCTCCAACTGGAGGCCATTTCCGGCAGCGTGCCGTGAGTCGCTAAACCGAATAGACCCTGAGCCGCCAAGGCAGAGAAGCTGCCCACCACGCCCAGCTAGCGAGGGTGCTCCTACCGTGCAGAGGGAAGAGAATCTGCTTGTTGCCGGGCGCCGGCGGCACGAGGCCAAAGACTGCCAACCCGAGAGTCGGGCTTGACCTGTCGATTCCCGGAAGTGTTATTTCATCGAGGACTTCGGCCAATCCGAGGTGTCGCTCGCGAACCTCCATCAGACGTAAAGTGAGCTCGAGTGCCACTGCACCGAGGAGCCGCAGGCCCTGCCTGTCCAGCTCATCAAAGTGCCTACGCCAACGGTGCGCCTCGCCGAAGGCCTCGATCACACGAAGCAGGTCGACGACGGATCGAAGCCGAAGCCGACCTAGCTCGAGATCTTTGATCACGGTAAGAACCTGAATCAAGAGACTGACTCTGGGCGAAGGCACCGGATAGGTCCAGTGTCTGAGATCCACGTGCTGGTGATCCCTCCAGATGGGATCCACATCGATCCGCACGCCGTACTCGCGCACGAGCCGCCAATGCTGTTACCGGCTACGAGAAAGCGCACTTAGTTGGCTGCGAGTCGGTTTTTTGTCCCCGCGAGGCGTGACTCAGGGTGTGGCGCAGATAGTCGAGGTACCCCTCGGGGGGTGGCGTCGTGGGGAGTTCTCGGAGGATGGGGAGAAAGTAGGCGAGGGATCGGATGGGCTGGAGCTTTGGTAGGCGCGGATCTCGGCATGCGCGTCGGGCGGAGCCGAGGAGGAGGGCGGCCTGGAGGACGGTGAGAGGCAGGTCTTGGTCGAAGAGCTGGTCGACGATGACGCGGTCGCCGTGGTGGAAGCGGTGCGGGGTGTCGGGAAGGAGTCGATAGAGGCGGAGGAGCTGGCGCCGATAGTGGCTTCGGGTCATGAGCGTCGTCGTGCTGCGCTCCGCCTTTTGGCGCGGTCCTTGGCCTTTTTTTCAGCAGCCTCCTTGGCCTCCTTGCGGCGATAGGAGTTAGCCTCGATCTTGACGATCTCGGCGTGGTGGGTGAGTCGATCGACGAGAGTGACGACGCAGGAGGCGTTGGGAAAGACCTCGGCCCATTCGGCGAAGGGCTTGTTGGTGGTGAGAAGAATGGGCTTGTTGCCGTATCTCCTGGAGACGACCTCGAAGAGGAGATCCGCGTGGCGGTGGTCGTAGGAGAGATAGCCGAGCTCATCGATTGCCAAAAGCGAGGGTCGGGTGTATTTGGAGAGCCTTCTCTGGAGCGCCGAGGGGGTTTCCTGGACGGCGAGATCGTTGAGCATGTCGGAGGCGGTGACGAAGCTGGCGGTGGCCCCTCGTTGCAGCGCCTGGTAGAGGAGGTTCTTGGCAATCATGGTCTTGCCGACACCGTTGGGTCCGAGGAGGATGACGTTGGTGATGTCGTCGAGGAATTGGAGGGTGAGCAGATCCTGGATCTGCTCGCGGTCGATGCGCTGGGGCCAGGAGAAGTCGAAGTCGGCGATGCTCTTGAAGAGCCCGACGCGGCTGGTGCGGATGCGCCGTTCGAGGCTGCGCCGTTTGCGCTCGGCCTCTTCTTTGCGCAGCAGCTGTTCGAGCCAGGGCTGTTCTCGGTAGGTGCCCCAGTCGTCGACGAGGGCGTAGAAGCCGAGGGATCGGGCGAGCTCTCGTAGTGGTTCGTCAGGGATCGTTGGACTCTTCCTGGGTCGGGCCATCGTCGTTGCCTCCAAGTTGGTCGTAGTCCTCGAGGTTGTGCGGTCTCACGGAGAGATCTCGCTGTTGGAGCTCCTGGCTGAGCGGCACCGGTAAAGCCGGGGGCTGACCGAGGCCGCGCTGGTGCCGTTCGAGTAGGAGCCGGACGGACTGGAATCGCGGTGCGTGGTTCAGGAGCGCTTCGCGCACGGCTTTGTCGAGTCGCTGGGGGCCGTACTGGCGCAGGAGTCGGAGCAGGCCGGCGGTCTGCGTTCCGAGGTTCTCGCCTCGCTCGGCGAGCTGCTGCATCAGCTCTTCGCATCGAGGCACAGCGGAAAACAGCCGATGGAAGCCCCGGTGTCGTCGGGCCCTGCGTTTGTGAGCGAGGAGCTCCTCGAGGTGTTGAGGATCGAGGATCTGCTCGCCCCGGGAGTACGAGCGAGGGTGCTCGGCGAGGAGCTCCTGGCCATCGAGGATCCGCACCCGATGCTCGCTGGCGAGGAGCGTGACGGTCCTCTGCACATGACTGTGCGGCACCGAGTAGTCGTTGAGGTCGAAGCGCACGATCGGCGTCTTTCTGACCTTGATCTCCAGTCGCAGGTCGGTTTCAAAGTCGTCTCCGGGAAGCTCAAGCAGTCGAGGTCGTTCCTGGGCCAGGGCGCTTTTCACGGTTCGCTGTCGGTCCTGCGGCCAGGGTCTGCGCTGCGACCTCTGGCACCATTCCAGGACCTGCCGATTCAGACGATCCAAATCGCTCACCGTTCGGGCGCCGAAGAACGAGCTTCGCAGGAAGCGGATTGCGCGCTCGACGCGGCCTTTCTCATTTCCCCGAGCCACCGCGGCGACGGTGGGAAGGAAGCCGTAGTGGCTGGCGAAATCGAGCAGCACGGGATGGAAGCGCACCGCGGTTCCCTGCCGCTCGATCACCGCGGTTCGCAGGTTGTCGTACAGAACGGTCCTGACGACGCCGTCGACGTAGTGGAAGGCCAGCTGGTGAGCGTGCAAGAAGGTTTCGAGACGAGTGTCGAGGGTGAAGTGCACGAAGACCGTGCGCGAGAACGACAGCACGAAGACGAAGGCATAGAGCCGACGATGTGCCCGGCCGACGCGGAGCCGACCGAAGTGGCCCCAGTCGACCTGCGCCTGCTCTCCTGGCAGCATGCGCAGCGAGAGAAACGCCTCGCGCTGGGGCTTCGGTCGCATCGAGGCCACCAGGTGGCGAAACTGATCCGGGCCTCCTGGATAGCCGCGCTCCACCACCATGGTGTAGAGACGGCTCGCCGGCAGTCGTGGGTAGGTCCCGAGCACCTGCTCGATGAACGGCAGGTAAGGATCGATCATCCTCCCTCGTCGCTGCTGGGGTAGCACGCCGGACTTCTCCAGCGCCCGGCGCACGGTTGAGGGGTGCAGCTGTAGCTGTCGAGCGATCGTGCCGACTTTCCACTTCTCGACCAGGAACAGACGACGGATCTCCCCGCGCAGCTGTGCGTCGATCACGCCCCTATCTCCGTCGGCAACGACGAAAGCTCGTTCGCACAAACTCTCGGCAGGCCTCTCCACACTGCATGCATCGCGGATTCCTCGGGTCGTAGCGCACTTCGCGCCTCGGAGTCTCGATCCGACACAGTGTCCTCCCCGAAGTACCGCCTGGGGTACCCTGATGCGTCACTTTCTCTGCCCGCTCGCGCTGGCGCCGACGGTAGCGGGCCTGACGGGCGGCATGACAATGCCGACCTCGGAGGCTTCGCTGGTACCGATGGCCGGCCGCCCGAGTCGATTCCCGACGAGCCACCAGAGCACAAGCCCGGCAGTAACGCTGGCCACGGTCACAGTGCGAGCACAGCGAGATACGCCGACGGCATCGAGCACAGTCGAAGAGTCGGTAGTCCGGTCGCATCGTCGCCTCCCATTCGACGACGACCCCGACTCTCTGCCATACTGCAAGCGCAGCTAATGCTGCGGTTTGGGGCAGAGCCCGGGGCGTTTTCTACTTCGCTTTCCCGGGCTCTCGCCGTCTCTGGTCGGCCTGCTCTATCAGAGCAGAGCCCGCACTGCAAAGCCCTACACCGACTCACGCATCTCTTCCGACCGCAAACACGCCGCCGGGACCACGCACCCGGACCGCCGTTCCGGCGGGATGATGCCGCCCTTCCTGAAGAAGGCCTAGCTTTCCCGCGGTCGCGAAGCCCTCAGCTCACTCCATCCCGGAAACTGCGCTCGCAGCCAACGGGATGCGCTTTCTCGCAGCCATCAACAAATGCAGCTCGACAGCCCATCGACCCCTGAGATACGTGAAGTGATGGGTAAAGAAACGGCTTAGCGCGCGGCCCCCAAGAGTCCGAGAGTTACTCTCGAAGCCCCCGACGCGAAGCACCTCTTCGGCGGCAGCAAATGCCTCAGAGTGGACGAGGATGTCGATATCTCCGACAGTCCTCAGGTCGAGCTCGCCGTAGAACCTGTGAGAGAAGAGAGGTCCCTTGAGGAAGAGATGATCTACCCCGCCGTCGGACAGCGCCTCGGAGATCTCTCTCATCCGAAGGAGTGCCTGAAGGGCTAGGACTCTCTGATTCCGTCGCGCCCCTTGCAGGGTCGCGCGAACGCCAGGCGGGACGTGTCTCCGGAGCCCATACTTGCTGAGCGCCTCTCTTGCAAGCACTGCCAGACCGTGCCTGGAAAAAAAGGAGTTGAGAGCGCCCGACGAGAGACTGCTCTCCTCCAGCCGCGCCACGAAGGTTTCACGCTCACCTGCAAGTAATGGTGGGATCACCCGCCAGATCTCGCTCTCACTTGCTCCGCGAGGGCTCAGCGCGCCCCTACCGGGTGACGGACTTTGAGCCTTTGCTAGCATCCAAGGTGCCCGCTTTCACGACGTGCATAGTTCTTTTGTGTCCTCTCCGGCTTTCAGGCTGCGCTGGCTGGTGCTAGCGATTCTACTCGTTCGCCTCGGTCCCTGGGTCTGGTTCGGCCGCGTCCAGCCCTTCACATACGACGAGAAGGAATACGACAAAATCGCGGTTCAGCTCGCCCAAAGAGGTGAGTTCGCCGTCACCCCGGGGGTTCTGACCTCGATTCGCCCTCCTCTCTACCCGGCGATGGTGGCGGGCGTCTATCGTTTGTTCGGTGTTCGCAACTACCAGGCCGTGCGCCTGCTGCAGGTGGTATTGAACGCAGGTATCGCGGTTGTCGTCTACCTACTTGGCTACGCTCTCTACGACGCTCGCACCGGATGGTGGGCTGCAGCGCTCATAGGTTTCTACCCCTCGCTATGGGGGCACGACTACCTCCTCCTCACCGAGGTTCTTTTCACCTTTCTGCTCTGCCTAGGTACGCTGCTTCTTCTGCACTTCTTCGCACGGGAGAACTGGCCGCTACTGATCATCGGTGGCGGTCTGCTCGGCCTCGCCACTCTCACGCGAAGCGCGCTTCAGCTCTATCCGCCTCTGTTCGTCCTCATCGTCCTCGCAATGATGAAGGTCCCTGTGCCGCGCCGTTTCGTGGTGGCTGCCGTGTTCACGCTGTCCTTCGCTGTTGTCGTTGGCCCGTGGATCGCCCGCAACTCCCGCCTCCATGGCTCGCTCGCATCCGTAGATTCCACCGCCACCCGACTCTTCAAGCTCTATGGCAAGCCGCGGCTCAAAGCGATCGTGGGCAGCCCGGTGTCGACGCAAGGCTCTCGTCTGCCCGGCGGGGGATCCGCGACAACAATCCGCTGGGCGGTGAAACGGAGCTTCCTCTTCTGGCAAGTGGATAGAGAGCTGACCGGCGCGGCGGCGAGCGGCCGACTGGGTCCGATCCCACGGCAAATAGTTGTACTGCTGGCCCTTGCTATCGGCGGCTACTATGCTGCTCTGGCCGCCCTGGGGCTCGTCGGCGCGGTTCTTCGACCCCCGCCTGACCGAATACAGCTGGTACTGATCCTTTCCTTCTTTGTGTTACTAGTGGGAGTTCACTCAATGATCCTCGGCCACTCCCGCTACCACATCCCTCTCATGCCCTTTGTCTGCCTCTTCGCGGCTCGGCTCATTGTCGTTCCGCCCCATAGAGAAGAGCGCAGACGTTTGGCGTGGGCTCTCTTGGCACTTCTCATACTCGCGGTCAGCTGGGTTATCGGCCTCGTAAGCGTAGACCTCCCCGAGCTCCTAGAGGGTCTGGGCGTCGGCCGTGAAGTCTGACCTTCGAGTGTGATGGTGAGCGACTGACCGAGCTCAGACAGCGTCGGAGTGGGCAGACAAGGAGTGCCGGAGCTGCTACCTTCCCTACACAAGAAGCAACCCGAGTATGCGCATCCAGAACTAAAAAGGAAGCCGTCATGGACAACATCGAGCCCTCGGGCGCCTTGCTCGAGTTCGACATCGCCTCCCCCGATGAAAAGTGGGAGTTTGCGGCCGTGGAATGGTGCGTTTACGCGGCAAAGTTGGGCTGCAAGATGCTCGAAGCCGCCAACCTGGACCTCTCCAAATACAACTGGGCCTTCAGCGAGGAATACACCTACACGCCTGAGCGCCTGATGGCAGGTCGTGACCTGGCCGGCTATTACTTCATGATCAAAGACGGCAAGATCAGTGGCGGTGGCGGGGTGCCGCTGGAGTGCCTCGATCTACCCGGGTTTCACGTCAAAGTCGCCTGGGGACTCATCGCCCACCCTTCGGGCCTCTTCTACGGCCGCGAGGGGAGCCGACTGCGCGGCGAGGGTGCGAACCAGCTCAGAGCAGACTTGGCAGCCGCAGGTAGAACCGAGGAAGCAAACCCCGCACCCGCGAGGCCGACGAACACCGACGGCCCCGCCTGGCCCCCCGGAATCGGTGAGTCGCTCTCGGTGGAAAATGAAAATGGGGGCGGGCTCCACAACTTCACCGCCTTCCACCTCAAGCCCTCGCCCGAGGTCATGGACCTGCCACAGACCGCCTGGGGCGTACCGGTGCTCACGGAAATGACGGACCAGCAGAAAGAAGACTTTTACAAGCTGATCGGCAGATAGAAACATGGCATCAACGCCTTCAAGTTTCAGACGATCCGGCTTCGGAGCGCTGGCGCTCCTTAGCGCGGTCGTGGCTCTCGGTCTCGTCAGCCCCTCCGAGGTCGCGGCCCAGAGCTTGGAATGGCAGGACCTGCCCGACATGCCGGTGGAAAAGTGGGAAGCGGCAACGGTCGTCATCGACGACAGGCTCTACCTCTTCGGCGGTTACACGGCGGGCGTTCGATCGAGCAAGCGGTCGGACATCTTCGACCCGAAGGATGGGAGTTGGACCCGGATTCAAGATCTACCAAGCGCGATCACCCACATCAACGCCGTGCTTGATGACCGGAAAGTTTGGTTCGCCGGCGGTTTCAAAGACGGCTACAAAGGGCACGCGATCGCCGAAGTGTGGAGCTACGACATCGACCTAGATCGCTACACCGCAGCGCCCCTGCTCCCAGAAACTCGAGGCGGAGGCGGCCTTGCCATCCTTGGCAGCAAGCTCCACTACATGGGCGGAGTCAAAGCAGACCGCGACACCAACGCAGCCGAACACTGGGTGCTCGATGTGGAGGAGTGGGCCGACGGCTCAGCGCAATGGAAAACGGCAGCTCCTCTACCGGGCCCCCGTAATCAGTTCTCGACCGTGACCCTCGACGGTGAGATCTACGCGATTGGCGGCCAGCTCCACCACGACTCGAAGCAGCTCGATCAGCCTCGGGTCGACATCTACGATCCTCGAAGCGACTCTTGGCGGAGTGGACCGCCGTTACCCAAAGGGCATTCCCACGCCGAAGGCTCCACTTTCGTCCACGCCGGTCGTATCTACCTCGTCGGAGGCCACACCACCCCCGCAGGAGGAAAAAAGTCGATCGATCCAGACATCCTCGCGCTGACTCCCGGTGAGTCTTGGGAGCTCGTAGGCAAGCTGCCGGTGGCGCTCTCCTCCCCCGCCGCGACCATCATCGGAGGCAAGCTCTACGTCGCCGGCGGTTCGCTCACCGGGTCCAGCGTCCAGGCGAAGATGTGGGTGACCGACGCTCCCTGACAGATGGGAGCCGTGCCTGGCTCTAGCCGCGGCCGAGGAAATCGAGCAGGAACTTCATCTCCTCACCGACGTTCTCAGGCACGACGTAGCCCTCCTCGTCGCTGACTTCATCGATGCGTGCTGCTACTTTCTCGACGGTGAGCTCCTTGTCGTAGATGCCGCGGGTCAAGCCCATGAAGGCCCGTCCGACCCGGCCGCCCGATGCCGATAGCGTCTCACCGTTGAGCTGACATGACTCGTGGGCGAGGTAGACAACCGCTGGAGCGACTTGTCGAGGCCCCATCTGCGCCTCGAGCTCGGCGCCCGTCATCCCGAGTCCCTCCGCCGCACCGCTTTCGTCACCGAACACATCGGTCGTCATCCGAGTGAGCGCACCGGGCGCGATCGCGTTGACAAGGACTCCGTAGCGAGCCCCTTCGATAGCGAGAGTCCGAGTGAATCCGTAGATCGCCGCTTTGGCGGCCGAGTAGGCGCTCTGACCGAACGACCCGAAGAGCCCGGAGCCCGAGCTGGTGTTGACGACGCGGCCGTAGCCCTTGCTCTTCATGTGCAGATAGGCGGGTTTGGTGACGAAAAAGCATCCCTTGACGTGGACATCGAGCACCGGCTCGAGCTCGTACTCGCCGATGTTCGGAAAGGTGCGGTTACGAATGATGCCGGCGTTGTTGATAAGGATGTCGAGTCGGTCGTACTCGGCGAGGGCCTGGGCGACCATCGCTTCGCCGCCCTCGCGAGTGGTCACCGAATCGCTGTTGGCGATCGCCTTGCCGCCCGCGCCACGGATCTCGCTGACAACGGCTTCAGCCGGTCCGGGGTCGTGATCCTGACCGCCCATGCTGGGCGAGCCGAGGTCGTTCACCACCACCGCCGCCCCTCGTGCGGCGAGGAGCAGGGCGTACTCGCGCCCCAGTCCCCCGCCCGCGCCGGTGACCAGGGCGACCCGTCCGTCGAATCGAAGCTCGTTCATCGTTTGGCGGGTGTCCCCAGTAGCTCCCTCACCGAGGCATTGTACGTGCCACAAGCGAAGTACGCGATTTGCCTACGCGGCAATCGATTTTCATTCCTCTACGGCCATGCTCGCGAATTCACGGCGGAGGAGCTGGCCGAGCTCTATCCGGACCCGGAGACCTTCGTCGAGAAGTACGACGAAGCGCTCGAGGAGGTGATGGATGCGGGAGTGGTCCTCGCAGAAGACGGGCCGGCGTACGCCGGTCGTCGAGGCTCTGAGCTACAACGCGAACACCCAGATGGCGGCCCCACCTTTGGGTGAGCCTAGCCGCGGCGCGTCCGCGCCCGAGCCGAACCCTCCTAGAGCTCCGGTCAGTCCAGCGATATGAAAGTTGCCCATCCCCACCACCACCGCGACGTATTGTCTGCCCCCAACTCTGTAGGTGACGAGACTCGAGCTGGGAAAGGCGTCGAGCTTCGTCTGCCACAATAGCTCGCCGCTAGTGTCATCGAAGGCCTTCAAGGACGGCTCCATGTCGCCGGAGAAGAGCAGCCCACCAACCGTCGCAAGTAGCCCGGTCGAGGGCGGAGTGACTTGATTGTGAGTCCACGCCAACTTCCGGTTGGCGACGTCGATGGCCTGCACACGACCTACCATGCCGTCGGCGGTCTCCGGGTGCGCTCCGATCGATATCCCCACGCCGGAGGTTAGAAGCCGCAGCCCCGCCCGACCCATAGTCATACACGACTCGGTCAGCGGCACGTACGCCATCTTCGTCTGCGGACTGTAGGACGTCGGCGGCCAGCTTCTAGCCCCGAACGCGCTCGGGCATACCTCGGTGGATCTCTCAACATCTGGCATCTTGTCGGGGTCGATAGTCTTGGCGCCGGTCACCGGATCGATGGCCGTAATGACGTTCTGTATTCCGGTATCCACCGAAAACAGATATTCGCCGGTCGCGGCATCCAACGCTTCGAGAATCGCCATCTTCCCTACATTCATCACCGCCTTGCGAGCAGTGCCGTTCACCGACACGTTCACTATCTGGCGCTCGAAGACCCAATCCAGGTCCCATTGATCGTTCGCCATGTGCTGGTAATGCCAGACCAATGCGCCGGTCTCGGCATTGAGCGCCACGGTGCAGTTGGTATAGAGCGCGTTGTTGTTTACGCCCTCCTTCTCCGAAGGATGCAAGAGCGGACCGGTGTCGTAGGTCGGCGCCACGCCAAAATAGATCAGGTTCAACTCGGCGTCATAGGTGCCCTGATGCCAAATGGAGCCCCCACTCCTCTTCTCCAACGCCACGTCATTCCAGCTGTTCCCATAGGGATCGCCGGGCCGAGCGATGGTGTTGAAGCGCCAGGCTTCTTCGCCTGAGTCGATATCGATCGCGACGACAAAGCCACCCCTCGGTGCAAAGCTCGCCGTCACTCCCTGGATCACCTTGTCGCCTACAGCCAACGGAGCGCTTCTGAGGTTGTATGCCCCGCGCATCAAGGGCGTCTCGGTCGTGATCTCGTGATCCCAGACCAACTCCCCCGTTTTGGCGCGCAGAGCCAGCACGTGCAGATCGGAAGTGGGAACAAGAACCTTGTCTCCATGCAGCGCCAGCCCCATCTTTTGGCTGGAGGATGATTTCGGGTGGTATTGGTAGCGCCACAGAACCTGCCCATTCGAGGCATCCAGCGCAAGCACCGTATCGGGGAAGGTGTGCAGAAACATGACCCCCTGGTGTACCAACGGCATGGCCATATTGGCACCATCGCGAAGGGGCGCACGCCAGGCGAGCGCCAGGTAACCCACGTTCTCGCGGTCGATCTGCTTCAGGGGGCTGAAGGTCTGGCCGTCGTAGGTACGGCCGCTGTGCAGCCAGTCATCGGGGGAGGGATCGAGCCGCATCTCGGCGGTCACAGGAGGGAGCTTGTTCAACAGCTCCGAAGTGCCTGCCGCCACCACGGGCGCGTCAGGCTCGTATTCCGCGCCCTCCAGCTTCGGAATCGTCAGCTCGCTGAGGCCCTCCAGATCCGACGGCAGGACCTCGTCGCCGGCCTCGAGACCGTTGGACTCGAAAATGAACGCCAGGATGTTGACGTAGACCTCATCGCCCAACCCACCAGGCGCGTCGATCGGCTCCGGCGGCATGCGACTAAGATGGAAGGCGAGCACTCCGGCGGACTTCCCCCGCCACGACGTGTCGAAACGCGAACCCACGAGAGAAGGCGACACCTGCTCCCCCTGCAAGCGCGGCCCGTGACACGAGGCGCAATGCTCCCGATAGCTCGCTCTGCCCTCGGCGACCTGGTCCGCCGTAAAGCTCGGCGTCTTCGCCAAGCTTGCTGACTGCCACGGACTCACCGCTATAAACAGCAGCCACGGGCATCCGGCTCGCCGTAGAAATGCCATCACTGAATTCCTCGCTTTTCGCCGATTCATCGCCGGTCGGGTAGCGCTGGAACGTGCTGCGGAACGAATCCGGACGCATCCTGGCCGAGCTGCAGCAGAACCGAGACCCCCTTGGGAAGGATATCGACTCTGGCACCCGAGGCCAGCAGCTTTTCTGTCTCCATCACGTCGATCACCGCATCGAGGATCTCCGGATCCTGAAGTCGAATCTCGTTCAGGGTCTCGCCCACCACTGCAGGACGGGCCGCCGAAGCCTGGGCCAACTTCTGCGACACCCTTTTCGCCGTCTCGCTCTGGATCAGACCGACGCGATTCTCACCGTCTTGGCGCATGGCGCTGGTCACCTGTACCAACCGTTTGACGACCTTCTCGGTGATGTTCTCGACCATCGAATGGTCGGTGAACGCCACCTTGCGGATATAGACCGAGCCAAGCTTGTAGCCCCATTTCTCGCTAAGTGGGGAGACGGCGCTGCGCACTGTACGACTCAGCGAGTGACGATTCTCGAGCATGTCCTCCATCTGGAGATTCGACAGCGTCGAAATAGTCGAGCTGGCGACGTTGGCCTGCAGCGAACCCTCGGGGTTGGCGTTGATGAACAGATAGGACACCGGGTCACCGACCCTCATTTCATACCAGATGCCGACGCCCATCGGCGTACCCTCTTCGGAGTTCACCATCTGGCTGCGCAGGTAATGTTCGCGTAGCTCAGTCGAGACCACGTGCTTCTTGCCGAAGACGGGGACGAGAAAAGCGCGCAGGCCGAAACGAGCCATCGGGAAGCGTAGCCCTGGCTCGTCGAGCACTCCGAGAACCTTACCGAAAAGCGTGAAGACCTGAGCCTCACACTCATTGACGACGCTGTAGAGGCCGAAGACCGTGGCCAGCTTGAGCACGATGGGCAGGAAGACCAGGCCGAACAGGAAGGTGAAGATAGAAAACATTTCTTTTCTCCTACTCAGCCGTGATCACGACGCGTCCAGCGCGCTCGTAGAGAGGGACACGAAGGTTTCTTCGGTAGGCGGTGAGGGCTTCCGAGCCGCCTTTAGCCTTGACCTTGATCAGTATCGCCGACAGCTCACGCAGCGGCGCCACCTCGGCCTCGGCGTTGTTCTGGGCGATCTCGACGGCACGCTCGCTCATCGTGATCTGCTGTTCGGCGTCGGCACGCGCGGTGGAGATGTCGGCCGCCATCTGGTTGCGCGTCGAGTTGATCGCCGATAGGGCGCGATCGACCTCCGGCGGTGGATCGATCTCGGTCACCAGCGCCGCGTCTAGCTCGATTCCGTAGCGTCCGCCCGTCGACTGACACTGCTCCTCCATATACTGGTTCAGCAGCGGCAGATTCTTGCGCAGATCGTTGATCGACACACCCTCGGAGAGCTCGAGAGATGTCGCGCTGCCCTCCTCGAGGTCGGCGCTTACCACCAGGCTCGCGCCCTTCGGATCGACGAAGGTGGCGATGCGCTCGCGGAGCACCGAAACGAAGTACCCCATCACGTGCTGGAGCGGACGCGTGACTCCGAAGAGGTAGGGGTAGAGGTTGCTTTCGCTGACCCTGTAGCGAAGCTGGCCAGTCACCCCGGTGGTGAGATTGTCCTTCGTCACGGCCTCGATCGTGTCCTGTTGCTTGGTCGGATCCCATACGATGTCGACCGACTGCGTCGCCACCGAGACCCTGTGGACTTTCTGCCATGGCATCTTGAGGTAGGGGCCACCGGGAGGGATGACTCGCACTTGCGGATAGTTGTAGCGCTGCCGCTCGTCCTCGTTGAGCGTCGGGTCGTCGGTCGGCGGACCACCGAGACGCTCGGCTCGGCCGAAGCTCGTCTTGACGGCGCGCTGGTCGGGACGGACGGTGAAAAAGCCGCCTATGCCCACCCGGATAGCGAAGTAGATCGTCAGGCCTAACAGGAATGCAATGAAGCTCATGGAAGGGTTCCCTTTCTTGTTCGCATCATTGGATCTTACCCGGCGTCCGCATCCGGAGGGCGGCTGCCGCTCGCGGCAGCGGGGTGTATGCTGTTCGCACAAGCGACAGCTACGAGCCTACGCGGTAGGCGAGTAGTTCTTAGGTAGGGCTGGGCCGGAGAAGGGGCCAAGGGCCCGTTCTCTGGGGCGAGGAGGGATTTCTGTGGGCGCGACTTCGAAGCTCAATCTCTGGGCCGGCTGTACGGCGGCTCTCCTGGCGGTCTCGGGGCCCACTTCGGCACTCGATCCGACGCGAGCTTGTAGTGATCTCGCGGCCTACGATGCCGGCGACGTGCGGATCACCTTGGCAGAGGCCATGACCGCCGGCACGCAGCCGGGCCATTGCAAGGTCGAGGGCGTGATCGAGACCGAGATCCGCTTCGAGCTCCTGCTGCCCGACGAATGGAACGGCCGTTTTTTCATGGGAGGTGGCGGGGGCTACGCCGGCAGCATCGAGAACACTGCCCAGAGCCCCCTCTTCGGAGTTACCGCCCTCGAGCGCGGCTACGCGACTGTCGGCACCGATACCGGCCACCAAGATGTGGGGGTGGAAGCCGACTGGGCTCTCGACAACGACGAGCGTGAGCTGAACTTCGGCTACAGGGCTGTCCATCTCACGGCAGAGACGGCGAAGGACATGATCCGCCACTACTACGGTCGCGAGTCGGAGTACTCCTACTTCATCGGCTGCTCGCGAGGGGGTGGGCAGGCGATGGTGGAGTCGCAGCGCTTCCCCGACGACTTCGACGGCATCGTTGCCGGGGCACCGGCCTACGATTGGCCCGGCCTCGGCGCCGTGTTCTTGCAGACGCAGCAGGCGATCTATCCCGATCCGGCGAACCTCGCCGAGCCGGTCATCACCAACGACAACCAAGCACTGCTCCAAAAGAAGCTCCTATCGAGCTGCGATGCACAGGACGGTGTCGAAGACGGATTGATCGACGACCCGCGACGCTGCGACTTCGACCCGGCGAGCCTGCTCTGCCAAGGCGACGCCGGGGCCGAATGCCTCAGCGAACCCCAGTTGGCGGCGGTGCAGACGATCTACCGCGGTGCGCTCAGCAACGGCGAGCCTGTCTACCCCGGATTCCCGTATGGCGGAGAGAACGAGCTCACCGGGTGGAAAACGTGGGTCGTCGGGCGCGAGAACGGCATCGGTATCGGCAGGCCGAGCTTGCACTACGCCTTCGGCACCGAGATGTTCAAGTACCTGATCTTCGACGATCCCGACTTCGACTATTCGACCTACGACTTCTCCACCTTCCCCGCCGATACCGCACGAGCACGGAAGATCCTCGACGCGACCGACACCGATATGTCGGCTTTCGAGGAGTCCGGCGGAAAGTTCATCTGGTGGCAAGGGTGGTCGGACTCGGCGATCACTGCGCTCGGCACCATCGACTACTACGAGAAGTTGGAGAAGCGCGATCCCGACGCCCGCGACTTCGCCCGCCTCTTTCTCATGCCTGGTGTGCTCCACTGCTCCGGTGGCCCTGGCCCCGATCGCGCCGACTGGATGGACGCGATCGCCAATTGGGTCGAGAAGGGAGAGGCGCCCGCGCGGGTGATCGCATCGAAGCGTTCCGTCGGCGGCGAGGTCCAGATGACTCGCCCGCTGTGTCCCTACCCCGAGGTCGCGATCTACGACGGCACCGGCAGCACCGACGACGCCTCCAACTTCCGCTGTGGCAGGCGCTAGTCCCGCGCCGTAGCCCGCCGATCACGACCAGGAGAGAGCCGCCATGTCACCAGCCGAGCCTGCGCCTTTGACCGATCGAGAAGGCTACTACCGTCGTCTGGGTCAGAAAAACATGGCCCCGCTGTGGGAAGTGATGAAGGGTCTGGTGCCGAACGAGCCGGTGCCCAGTCCCGCGCCGGCGATCTGGCGCTGGAACGACGTCCAAGATCTGGTGATGGAGGCGGGCGACATCATCACCGCCAAGGAGGCCGAGCGCCGTGTGCTGGTGCTCGAAAACCCGGCCCTGGCCGGGACATCCTGCATCACCCAGTCGCTCTACGCCGGGCTGCAGATCATCCTTCCCGGCGAAGTGGCCGCCAGCCACCGCCACAGCCAGTCGGCTCTGCGCTTCGTCCTCTCCGGCGATGGGGCCTATACGGCAGTGGACGGCGAGCGCACCACCATGAGCCCGGGCGACTTCGTCATCACCCCGCCCTGGACCTGGCACGACCACGGCAACGAGAGCGACCATCCGATGGTCTGGCTCGACGGCCTCGACGTGCCCCTGGTCGGTTTTCTCGATGCCGGTTTCAAAGAGGACTACCCCGACGACAAGCAGCCGATCACCCGGCCCGAAGGAGACTCACTGGCCCGCTTCGGCGAGGGGCTCCTTCCCGCCGGTCACGACGGCAGCTCCAACTGCTCTCCGGTCTTCAACTACCCCTACGAGCGCTCGAGAGAGGCGCTTGCCACTCTCGATCGCGACCAGGAGCGAGACCCGTGCTTCGGAGTTCGCCTCAAGTACGTGAACCCGGTCAACGGCGACTACGCCATGCCCACCATCGGCACCTTTTTGCAACTACTTCCTCAGGGCTTCACAACCGCGCCCTACCGCGCAACCGACGCCACCGTCTTCTCCCTGATCGAAGGGAGAGGACGGACGGTGATCGGTGATGAGCTCCTCGAGTGGGGGGCTCGCGACGTATTCGTGGTGCCGGCGTGGTCTTGGTACCGGCACGAGGTCGAAGAAGAGTCCGTGCTCTTCAGCTTTTCAAACCGGCCGGTGCAGGAAAAGCTCGGCCTCTTCCGCGAAGAGCGGGGCGAGAAGACATCGTGAAGCTTCGCACAGGCTTCTTGCTCGTAGCTGTGCTGAGCGCCTCGGCGCCCTCGTTTGCGGAGGAGCCGATGGTCGAGGCCCGCCGGCGTTGGGTGGAAGAGTGGCTGGCCAGAGACAGCGACGGCGACGGTCGGCTCCGGCGTTCCGATGTGAAAGGCGCGACCGCCGAAGTGGGTTTCGCGGTGATCGATGAGAACACAGACGGTCTCGTTGACGCCTCCGAGCTGCGCCAATTCGCGAGAACGACGCTGTTCGTAAAGCACTCCTGGGTCAATCCCATCGCGGACGGAAGAGAGCTCCCGCCGGGCGTCAAGCATGCGACTTTCCTCAGCCCGTCGATGCAGCGAGAGGTGGGCTACGTCGTCTATCTTCCGCCTGGGTACACCGATTCCGCCAATGCTTCGCGTCGTTACCCTGTCGTCTACTACCTCCACGGCGGTCGGCCCGGCATCGAGACTCGCTCGATTGGGCTCACCCGTCACGTCCACGCCGCGATGACCCGTGGCGAGGTGCCGGCGGCGATCTACGTTTACGTCAATGGGGGCAAGGTCAGCCACTACAACTGGCCCGCAGGAGAATCGATGGGCGAAGACGTCTTCGTACACGAGCTCATACCCCATGTCGATGCCACCTACAGAACCATCGCCGACCGACGTGGCCGCGCCGTCGAGGGCTTCTCGCAAGGCGGTCGCGGGACCGCACGGATCATGTTCAAGTACCACGGGCTCTTCGTCTCGGCGGCGCCCGGTGGCCCGGCGTTCTCGATGGAAAAGCAGATCTTCGAGAACGAAGGAGTCGAATACGACACTCGCCGGCCAGTCCCTCAGCGCTACGACTTCGGCAAAGGTAACGATGCCTATACCCTGGCCAAGGCCTACGCCGCCGATCCCGACCCACCACTCGCGATCGCATTGTGGGTGGGGACGAAGGGGTTCAACTACGAGTCGGTGTTGGAATACATGGGATTCCTCTACGCGTTGGAGATCCCCCACCAGCGATTCGTCGTTCCCGAGGCAGAGCACTCCTCGTCGCAGCTGTACGAGCGCATTGGCGTTGAGCTCATGAACTTTCACGCGAGCAATTTCGAGTAGGGCAGCGCCGCAGAATCGGGCCGCGCCGAAGCCCGGTCAGGCCGACCCGGTAAGCGGGTTGACCGTCATAAGATCGGGGAAACGGCTGAAATCGCGGTCGGCCGTCCACAGCGCCTTCACACCGTGATCGAGGCAGAGAGTGGCGACCCGAGCTTCGTGGACCAGTGGTCCACGAATCCGGCCGGCATCCAGCAGCGCTCGCAATTGCCGCCAGTGCCGCGGCCCCTCCGACAGAAGCGTCACCGTTGGCGAGGCGAGCCAGGCGTCGATCTGCTCGATCGCCGCCTCCCTCGGAGTTGGAGGCGCCCAGATCCTGGGATGGGTCGCGATGGCATAGAACTCATGCAAACAGGGCCAGGGCAAGCCCCATGCGGAGCGACCCTCGGCCAAATCGGCAATACAGGCTTCGGCGGCCTCATGCCACTCACTGTCCTCACGATGGGCATAGACGAGGATGTTGGTGTCGACCGCGATCAACCGCCGCGTCCCTCGTAGGCGGCTTCACGCGTCCGGCTCCAGGACCCGTCTTGAAACTCCATCTGCAGCCCCTCGCCTCGAAACGACCTCTTGCCCAGCTTGAAGGCGGCGGGAGACCGGCGGCGCTCGAGCTCATGTCGCAGCCCTGCCTCGATCAGCTCTCGCAGCGTAGTGCCCTCCTCTACCGCCACACTCTTTGCCTCCTCGCAGAGAGCGTCACCGATCTCTACAGTAGTCTTCATATGGGTAACCATATCATCTTATATGTGGACCCTTACTCACTAGAATGGACGTTGTTGCAATCAGCTACCATGACGAAGAGGCTGAACACTGACGGACTTCATCACACCTCTCGACACGAGAGACAATTCTCTAGAAAGAGTCGGTGGCAAAGGCAGGTCCCTTTCCCGCCTAGCCAACGCCGGATTCGAAACGCCGGGAGGATTTCAGTTGCCCACCTCGGCATACAGGAGCTTTGTCGCCGACAACGACCTTCAAGAGAAAATACTGGCCCTCGCCAAACCCGTCATCGTCGACGGAGCCCTTTCTTTCGAGCAGGCCTCGGCGAGTATTCGGCAGCTCTTCGACCCGCGGGAGCTCTCCCCCACTCTGGCGCGAGAGATCACTGCCGCCTACCAGGCTCTCGACGGAAGCCCGGCCGTCGGCTTCCAGGCCTTTCTCGAAGAGCACGCGCCGGACGAAGGGCTCATCAGCGGTAGTTTCCTGAGCGGCTTCGCGTCGAGGACGCTCGACGCCGAGGCCGTCATGCGAGCCATCGCCGATCGCATCCGCACGAGCTCGTCGCTCTACGAGCTCATCATCATGACCCCGGAGACGCGCTTCCTCGCCGCGCTCGAGGAGCACCCGGAAGGCAAGGCGGTCCTGGAAGCCATCGACAAGTACCTCGATGACTATGGTCGACAAGTCTTCAATCTCGACTTCGTCGAGCCCGCCCTGGCGGAAGAGCCCTTGCCTTTTGTCATGAGCTTGAAAGCACTGGTTCGCGACGCCGGGTACGACCTCGTGGCTCGGCAGCGTGACGTTGCCAAGATGCGCAGGTCGAAGTTCGTGGCGGCCCTCAAGTTCTTCAAAGGGAAACAGCGTTTCGCCTTCCTGAACCGTTACTTCACCGCGCGCGTCAACTATCCCAGCCGCGAAGAAGCCTTGTTCTTCATGGGCGCCGCCTGGGCCGTCTTGCGCCCCTTGGCCTTGGAGCTGGGCCGTCGACTGGCGAGCATCGGCACCCTCGAGCAGCCGGATGACGTTTTCTATCTGACCCATGACGAGCTACGAGCGGCGATCGCAGCTCGGACCGAGAATCGAGCCATGCCGGAGCTGAAGAGCAAGGCCTCGGATCAACGCGCCCTGCGCGATCGACGCTTGCGGATGAATCAGCCGGCGGCGATTCCTGATCTTCCCGACAAACAAGGCCCCTGGTCGACACTGCGAAACAACGAGGCCGGCGAGGGCGTACTGCGAGGCTTCGCGGTGAGCCCGGGCAGCGTGACCGGGGTCGCCAGCGTCATCATGTCTCCTCAGGAGTTCGGCAAGATGAAGCCGGGCTCGATCCTGGTCTGCCCCCTCACTACGCCGGCCTGGACCCAGCTCTTTCCCCATGCCACCGGGCTGGTGACCGACATCGGCAGTATCCTGGCCCACGGCTCCATAGTCGCGCGCGAGTACGGCATTCCCGCGGTGCTCGGTATCGGCGACGTCACCCAGCGGGTCAAGAGCGGGCAGACGATCGCCGTCGACGGTGATCGAGGAACCGTGACGATTCTGGAAGGCTGATCGTTCGCGACGCTGGCCGAGGTGGGGTGCCCTGGACGGCCGGCGCTAGTCGTGGCGCAGCGCGACCGTCGGCTCGGTACGAGACGCGCGTAGTGCCGGCAAGAGCGACGCCAAAAAGGCGATTGGCGCCAGAGCGGCGGCAACGGTAAGGAAGGTGAGCGGATCGAAGGGGCCGATCTCGAACAGAATCGAGCCAAGTAGGCGACTCAAGGCGAGCGCTACCGCCAACCCGATCCCGAGCCCGGCAGAACACAGTCGTATTGACTGGCCTAGAACCAGACGAAGCACCGAGCCGCGGTCGGCGCCCATCGCCATGCGGATGCCCATCTCGCCGGTGCGCTCGCGGGTGTTGGTGGCCATGACGCCGTAGAGCCCGCTCATCGCCAGCCCAAGAGCCAGGAGCGCGAAGATCGCGAAGAGGTAGCCAACGACTCGATGCTGCCACACGCTCTCGAGCAGCCGACTCTCCATCGACTGCACATCGTAGGCCGCCTGATCGGGATCGACGGCCCGAATCGCCGCCACCACCGAATCGGCGAGGGTCATCGGATCGACCGAGGTCTTCATTACGACGAAAAAATTGTCGGGAGGGCGCGGCTGAGGCGAAGGAAGGTAGATGTCGTGCCGTGTGTCCGCCTCGTCGGCGCGGTGCTTCACCTCACCCACCACTCCGACCACGGTGCGCCAGTCTGCCGACTCCGACCCCAATCGAACCCTCTGCCCCACTGGTGCAGTGTCCGGCCAGAGGGTCTCTGCCAGCCCGCGGCTGATCATCACCACCAGAGGCGCCTCGGGACCGTCCCTGGAATCGAAGTCGCGCCCCGAGAAAAGGGGGATGTCCAAGCTCCCCCGGTAGCCCCTGCTCACTCGCGTCAGCGCCGCCGAGGGATTGCGTTTCCACTCGTCCTCCGACTGACCGTCCGCGATCACCAGGTTGCGCTCGCGGCTTTCGACCTGAGTCAGCGGCAGGCTCGAAGCCAGGGCGGCGCTCTCGACCCCGGGCAGCGCCGACAGTCGATCCAGGAACTGGCGATGGAACGAGCGCACCCGATCGTCGTCACGGTAGAGAAGCCAGGTCAGCGAGACGCGAAAGGTGAGCACGCGCTCGGTAGCGAAGCCCACCTCATTGTTCATGATGCGCATGAAGCTGCGCATCACCAATCCCGCGCCGACCAGCAGGGTCACCGACAACGCGATCTCGGCCACCACCAACACCGAGCGCATCCGTCTCTGCGAGCGGCCGCCGGCCAAAGCCCCGGCGTCGCCGCGCAGAGTCCCGATGCCGCTACTCGAAGAGGCCCGCAGCGCCGGCACGACACCTGCCAGGACACCGCAGAGAAGAGCGAGCAGAAAGGCAAACGCCATCACCGGTCCGTCGACCGAGACGGTCATCCACGGCGGCAGATCGAAGCGCACCAGCGCCACCAGCGCCTCGATCAGCCGCCCCGCCAGCCACAAACCCAGAACGCCGCCGGCAACGGCGAGGAGCAGGCATTCGATCAATACATGCTGGATCAATCTGCGGCGACCTGCTCCGAGAGCGGCGCGCAGCGCGATCTCGCGGGAGCGCCCTACGACTCGAGAGAGCAGCAGATTGGTGGCGTTGACACAAGCGATCAACAACACCAGCAACACCGCCCCAGAGAGCAGGACAGCGTAGACCCGCACCTCGGAGATGTAGGTCTCCCGCAGCGGTACCGCCTCCAGACCGACATCGCGGTGGGTGTCGGGATAGAGCTCCGCGAGAGTCGCCGCAACACTCCGGAGCTGCGCCCTCGCTTCGTCGAGGGAGACCCCCGAAGCGAGCCTGGCGATGCCGATCACCCGGCGGCGTCTCCGGTCCTGGGACTCGGAAACCGAGTCCAGGATGAAAACGGAGCGGTAGATATCGGTACGCGAAGGGAAATCGAAACCTCGCGGAAGGACTCCAAAAACCGTATAGGGCGCGCCATCGAGAAATACACGGCTCCCGACCACTTCCGCGTCCGAATGAAAGCTGTTCCGCCAGATTCGATGACTCAAGACCAAGCCGAAGCTGCGTGTCCAGTCGTAGTCCTCGGGCCAGACCGTGCCAACCAGAGGGGTCACACCGAGCACCGAGAACAGGTCTCGAGTGGCCGTGATCGCTGCCAGCTGTTGAGGGCGATCGTCAGTATTGAGATTGTAGGAAAAGCCGGGCACGTACCCGCCGACGCCATCGAAGACCTCGGTCATCTCGCGCAGCTCCTCGATCTCCAGCATCGAGACTCTCCCGGGCTCGCCCTCTCGCCTCGCCTCGATGCGCACCAGCCGCTCCGGCTCCGGAAAGGGCAAGGGCTTCAAGAGGACCGTCCTGACGATGCTGTAAACCGCCGTCCCCGAAGCGATGCCGAGAGCGAAAACGACAACGACCAGGGCGCTCAGCGCCGGCCGGCGCCGAAAGCTGCGCAGGGCCAGGCGAAGGTCGTCAACGAAGCCGCTCATGCTGCCGGCGATTCTAACCAGCTACGTTAAGCTGACACCCAATGACGACCAAGAGATCCCTCCCCATCGCCGCCATCACCATGCTCGTGCTCTCGATCGTCGAACCGGCGCGCGGCTCAGAGCTGATTCGTGAAGCCATGCCCACGGAGCTGGTTCCTTCGCCAGCGGAGTACGCCGTTCTACTGCCAGATGGCTACGACGCGGAGGGCGAGCGCCTGCCGCTGCTCCTTTTGCTCCATGGCGCCGGCAGCGACCGCGAGCATCTCGACCGGGTTCGCCCCCAGATCGAGGAGATGTGGCAGAGCGGCGAGCTTCCGCCGATGGTCGTGGCGACGCCTTCAGTCCCGCCCGGGACCGTCTACATGGACTTCCGCGACGGCTCGGCAAAGTGGGAGACCTTCGTCACCCAAGAGCTCTTGGCGCACCTGCAGTCTCGCTACCGCATCCGCAGCGATCGCGAAGGCACGATGGTGACCGGAGTCTCGATGGGTGGCTCGGGCAGCCTGCGCTTCGCCTTCCGCTATCCCGAGACCTTTGGCGCGGTCGCCGCGTTGGAGGCCGGCATCTGGCCGGCACTGCGGTGGCAAGACGTAGCGGAGGAACATCGCATCCGTCAGCCGGATCGGCTGGCGGCCCTGTTCGGTGATCCCTTCGACGAAGAGCTCTGGGAGAGCAGCAATCCGGCTTCGATCGCCGCGGCGGCGCCGTCACGCCTGCGCGACCTCGCGATCTACATCGAATGTGGCGAGGCCGACGCCTTCGGCTTTCACGAAGGCGCGGAGTTTCTCCACCAGACCCTCTGGCGTCACCGCATTCAACACCAGTACCGCCTGGTGCGCTGGGCCGATCATGTGGGCAGCAGTCGCTTCGAGCGCTCCGCCGACCGCTTTCGCTTTCTCGCTCGCTATCTCGCGCAACCAACGCCGCCCGAACCGGATGTCGAGGCCTTTCGCGAGCGCATGGCCGAGCGCGACCGCGGGAAGGGATTTGCGCCCTTTCCATTCTGGCCGGATGAGCCGCGACGGGTCACCGAGACCGGGCAGACGAGCCCAGATCTGAGCAGCCTGCAGCAGCAGGCCGATCAGATCCGGCGCGAGCGAGGGGTGGTGCGGATCTCGGATGTTGGCTACGCGGAGATCGACGGCGTCGATCCCGAGCGGCTGAGCTTGGACGTCTACACCCGGGAGGGCCTCGCCGGCGCCCCGGTCATCCTCTACGCCCATGGCGGAGGATGGTCGCGAGGAAGCAAAGCGCAGGCTCTCTTCAAACCTGGAGTGCTGGTGCCTGCCGGCTATCTCTTCGTGTCGATGAACTACCGATTCCGGCCCGAGGCCGAGCTGAGGGAGATGGGCCTCGATATCGCAACCGCAGCGATGTGGCTGAAGCGCAACGCCAAAAAGTACGGCGGCGACCCGGAGCGAATCGTGCTGATGGGCCACTCAGCCGGCGCTCATCTAGTCTCGGCGGTCGGCACCGACGAGAGCTATCTCGAACAGGCGGGAGGATCGCTCTCGGATCTGCGCGGGGTCATCTCGCTCGACACCGCGATGTACAATGTTCCGCTGCAAATGGAGGGAGCCGGGGGCATCCAGACGGAAGCCTTCGGTACGGATCCGGCAGTGTGGCTCGAGGTCTCTCCATGGCATCACATCGAGGCCGGCAAGGGGATTCCACCCTACCTCCTCTTCATCTCCGACGGCCGCCGGGAGGCTTCGACGCAGCCGATCCCGTTCACCGAGAGGCTGAAGGCCGCCGGGGTTGATGCCGCATGGCACGAGATCGCCGGCAAGGGTCACTCGCCGCTCGATCTAATGATCGGGACCGAGGGCGACGAGACCACGCGGCTGATCTCAGAGTTCCTGGCGAGATACGCGCCCACCGCGAGCACGAGGTAGCGACTCGAGGCAGGAGCCTCTCACTCCCCGCACATGGCTCTACTTCGCGTCCAGGACCTGACTGTTTCGTTCTCCGGAGCTCCGCTACTGGATCGAGTGTCTCTGACCATCGACGACGGCGAGCGTATCGCGCTGGTGGGGCGAAACGGAGCCGGGAAGTCCACCCTGCTGCGGCTCCTTGCCGGCGATCTCGAGCCCGATTCCGGAGTGATCGAGCTCGCTGCCGGTCAGCGTGTCTCGTGGCTCACGCAGGAGGCCCCAGCCGGGATCGAGAGCGAGATCTTTGACGTCGTAGCTGGCGGTGCGGAGGAGCTCGGATCGCTGGTCGCCGAGTATCACCGCCTCAGTCACTCCTTGGGCGAAGGAGAGCGCGACCTGGCAATCCTCGCCGAGGTCCAGCAGCGTCTCGAAGCGGCTGGTGGCTGGCAGCTGCACAATCGCGTCGAAGCGACTCTCAGCCGCCTCGGTCTACCGGAAGAGGGACGCTTCGAGACCCTCTCAGGTGGGCTCAGGCGGCGGGTACTTCTGGCTCGTAGTCTGGTCGCCGAGCCCCAACTGCTGCTTCTCGACGAGCCGACCAACCATCTCGACATCGAAGCCATCGAACAGCTCGAAGAGAGACTCGCGGGCCTGCCACTGGCGCTCCTCTTCGTTACCCACGACCGGAGCTTCCTGGGCCGATTGGCGACCCGCATCCTCGAGATCGACCGCGGCCGGCTGAAGAGCTACGCAGGTGACTACGACCGCTATCTCGAGCGCAAGGAGAGCGAAGTCGAGACCGAAGACAGACACCGCGCGCTACAGAGCAAGGAGCTCGCGCAAGAGGAGACCTGGGTTCGCCAGGGCATCAAGGCGAGACGAACGCGAAACGAGAGTCGAGTCCGTGCGCTCGAGCGACTGCGCGAAGAAGTGCGCCAGCGCCGGGAACGTACCGCTACCGCCGGGCTGCGCTTCGAGAACGCCGAGCGCTCAGGCAAGATGGTGATCGAGACCCACGATCTCGGTTTCGGCTATGAAGGGGCGACGCCGATCGTCGAGAGCTTGAGCTTGCGAATCCTTCGCGGCGACAAGATCGGCATCCTCGGGCCCAACGGCTCCGGCAAAAGCACTCTCCTCGCTCTGCTTCTAATACAAAAGAAAGGCAACACCGGCACGGTGCGGCACGGGGCTCGCCTCGAGATCGCCTACTTCGACCAGTCCAGGGAGCAGCTCGACCCGAGTCTCTCGGTGGCCGACAACGTAGCGAACGGGAGCGAACACGTTGTCGTTGGGGGGAAGCGGCGACACATCATCGGCTATCTGCAGAGCTTCCTCTTCCCTCCGGACCGCGCGCGCAGTCCGATCGACTCACTCTCCGGGGGCGAGCGCAATCGCCTGCTGCTGGCCCGGTTGTTCACTCGGCCGTTCAATCTGCTGGTGATGGACGAGCCGACCAACGACCTCGACCTCGAAACTCTTGAGCTACTCGAGGCTCGTCTGGTCGAGTTCAGCGGGACCCTGCTGTTGGTCAGCCACGACCGCAGCTTCCTCGACAACACCGTGACCAGCACGTTGGTGATGGAGGGTGATGGCAGCGTCGGAAGCTACGCCGGTGGGTACTCCGACTGGCTGATCCAGCGTCCGCCGCCTAGAGTCGAGGCCGCTCGACCGCGCACCAAGACGGCACCGCGGCCCGCCGCGATAGGCAAAGCCGAGCTCCGCGGAGAGCGCAAGAAAAAGCTCAGCTATCGGGAGGCTGAGGATCTCGCCGCGCTGCCCTCGCGGATCGAAGAGCTCGAAGCCGAGCAGGCCGCCCTCCAGGCCCGTGTTGCCGATCCTGATCTCTACCGCAAAAACGACGGAGACGAGATCCGCCGCGTGCAGAAGAGGATGGCCGAGCTGTCGGCAGAGCTCGCAGCGGCCTACGAGCGTTGGGGCGAGCTCGAGGCAGCGGCATCTCGATAGCCAGCATTTCTGGCGGCTACCCTGTGTTTTTTAGGCCAGCGGCAAGGCCGTTGATGGTCAAGAGCAGTGCTCGTCGCAGCGAGCGATCGGGCTCGCCGGCGAGGGAGCGCTGACGTTTGAGCAGCGCGATCTGCAGGTAGCTGAGCGGATCCAGGTAGGGCGCTCTCACCCGCAACGTCCGCTGCAGTGTCGGCTGCCGCTCGAGCAGCTCGGTCTGACCTGTCACCCACAAGACGTTGCGCACGGAGCTCTCGTGCTCGGCCTCGATGTCGGCGAAGATCGAATGCAGCTCGGGGCGCACCAACTCTTCTACGTAGCGCCGCGTGATCTCGAGGTCGGTCTTGACCAGGGGCATCTCGACGCTCGAAAGGAGGGTCTGGAAGAAGCTCCACTCCTGGTGCATCTCCTTGAGTACCTCACCGAGCCCTTCCTCTCGGCCTCGCTCCAGCGCGGCACCGACGCCGTACCAGCCAGGCACGATCTGCCGCGACTGCGTCCAGCCGAAGACCCACGGGATCGCCCGCAGGCTGTCGATACCGGTGATCTCGCCGCCGCGTCGGGCCGGCCGCGAGCCGATGTTCATCTGGGCGAGCTCCTCCACCGGCGTCGAGGTCAGGAAGTACTCGACGAATCCTTCGCGCTCGACCAAGGAGCGATAGTGCTGGTAGGCGATGGCGGACAGCCGGTCCATCGCTTCCCACCAGCGCTTGCGCACGGCTGCATCATGACGCGGCTCGGTGTGGAGCAGCGAAGCCTCGGTCACTGCCGCCAGCATGAGCTCCAGATGAGCTTCGGCAATGCCGGCGTTGCCGTAGTGATCGGAGATGACCTCGCCCTGCTCGGTGAGCTTGATGCGGCCGTCCACGGTGAGTGAGGGCTGAGCCAGGATGGCGTCGCGCGCCGGGCCACCGCCGCGGCCCGCGCTGCCACCGCGGCCGTGAAAGAGCATCAACGAGATGCCGTGGCGAGTGGCACAGTCACGAAGTGCGACCTGGGCACGATAGAGCTCCCATTGCGAGGTGGCGATGCCGCCGTCTTTCGACGAATCCGAATACCCGACCATGACTTCAGCCGTATCGCCCTGGAGCTCGACGATCCTACGGACCGTGGGATCGGCCCAGTAGCGATCCATCACCTCGGCGGCACAGCGTAGGTCCGCGACAGTCTCGAAGAGCGGAACCACCCGCAGCCGGGCGACCCCGGCGTGAGGATCCACCAGTCCAGCTTCCTTTGCCAACACGAGAACGGCCATCAGATCCGAGCGATCGCGAGTCATCGAGATGATCCAAGTATCGAGCGCCTCCTCGCCGTAGCGATCCTGCGTCTCGCGCACCAGACGCGCGAGATCGAGAACCTCTCGTGTGTGCGAGCTTGGCTCGGTAGAGGGGAGGCTCAAGGGGCGGCGGCCGGCGAGCTCGGTGGCGAGGATCTCGGCCCGCTCTCGCGGCGACCGTGCACCGAAGCCGGCACCCTCGGAATCGACGCGGTCGATGAGCTCGGCGACCGCCGCGTTGGTGACACTCGAGTCCTGGCGGATATCCATCGCCGCCAGTGTGAGCCCGAAGGTCTCGACGTCACGGATGAGGCGCTCGAGGCGGCCGCGGGCTACGTTGCGCCCGCGATGCGCCATCAGCGAGCGGTGCATGACCAGGAGGTCCCGACGCAGCTCGCCTGCGCTCGAGTAGGTCGGGCCCGGCGGCGGCGCCCAGCTACGAGCTACCGCCAGGCCGTTCACCAGGCTCTCGTAAATGTAAGCGCAGTGCAGTCGGTAGGGCTCGTCGCGGTTGATCCGTCCGTAGCTCTCCCAGGCACCGGGCAGAGCCTCTTTGTGCCGCGCGAGTGATTGTCGTAGCTCCGCCGAAACCTCGACGATCAGGGAGGACTGGCTGAGCTCCGTGGCAAGGGCACGGACCTCGTCACGCAGCTTGCGCAGCGCGCGCTCTGCCTGGAGCCCGAGCACTTCGCGGGTTACGGCTGCGGTCACGTAGGGATTGCCGTCGCGATCGCCTCCCACCCAGGTTCTCAATCGCAGCGGGCTGCGAGGCTCCGACGGGCTCGCCCCGTGCTCCGCGAAGGCGTCGTCGAGCCGGTCTGCAGCGGCAGCGGCGATGCCGCCGAAGAGGCGCTCGAGGTAGTAGATGACGTTGCGAGCCTCGTCGAGCGGTCCTGGGCGCTCCTGACGCAGCTCGTCGGTCTGCAACATCGCCTCGATGAGCTCGACCATCCTCTCGCGGCCAAGCCGGCGTGAGCGCCCGCCGTCTTTAGCGTCTCTTCCGAGCTGGGTGTCCATCGCCTGCAACTTATCGAGGATCGAGCGCCGCGCCGCCTCGGTAGGATGAGCGGTGAAGACGGGACTGACGCGCAGTCGCGCGGCAAAGGCTGCGAGCTCTCGAGACGACACGCCGGCCTCGACCGCCCGCTCGAGCACATTCTCGATCCGGTTCTCCGCAGCCAGGAAGGAGTCGCCGACGCGGTGGTGCTGCTCGGCGGTGTTGGCGATGTGGAAGTAGCTGGTGAAGGCACGGACGAGACGCAGCACCTCCTGCATCGAGGCCCCATCGAGCTTCGCGAAGAGCTCCTTTCGCTCGGCCTCGACGGGCCTCGCCCGAAGAGTCCGGGTGGCGAGACGCACGCTCTCTTCCAGCTCGAAGAAGTCCTCGCCCCACTGGTCACGGATGACCGCGCCGAGGATCTCGCCGAGCTCGCGAATATCGGTCCGAAGCGCGGCATCGTCCTTAGCTGCAGCGTTCGGGTCGCGTCTTGCCACCGGGTACCTCAGAAGCTCTTCCCGTTCCCCATCAGCTCTTCTGATAGTGGGGCTGGTACAGCTCCACCTCGAAGTCACCCGGCATCTTGAAGTGGGTCACGAGACCGAAACCCGCATCGACGATCCCGTCGCTGAACTCGACTCCCTTTTCTCGCATCTCGGCCACGGTCTCTTCGATGTCGTCGCAGTAGAAAGAGATGTAGGGAGTTCCCGAAGTTTCTCCGTCGGTCGTCTCGGCGGGGTGGCAACCCATATCGGCCTCAGGAAGGTTGAAGATCAGCCATCCATCGCCGACATCGGTAAAGGGGAAGCCGAGCTTGTCGCGGATGAAGGCGCGCAGGGCCTCGGGCTCCGAGGTGTAGAACATGGTGTGAACGCCTTTGATCATTGCATCCTCCTATGCGGGAATTATAGGTCCGGGCGCGTCGATCGGCCGCAGGGGATGTAGGATTGGATGAAGCAGGGAGAAACGAACACGCCACAGCCACTGGATCCGGTTCCCGTCGAAGACTTCTCCGAGCTCAATCGAGAGATGGTCACGGCACTCCGCGATGACGACGAAGCGATCCGCCGCGTGGGTCTGAGAGAGACGGCTGAAGCACTCGACGACGAGCTCGCCGCTGAGCTGCTCCGCCTCCTCCACAGCGAAGGCGGCGAGGTGTTCCGGGGGGACGTGGCCATCGCACTGGGCCCGAGCCTGGAGCTCTGCGATGTCGAGCTCGACCCCGAAGGGCGCATCCCGGACACCCACGACGACCCGATGATGATGGCTCCACTGACTCACGGAATGTACCAGCGGGTGACGGAGGATCTCCACTCTGTCTATGCCGATGCGAACTATCCCAAGCTGGTGCGCCGCAGAGCGCTAGAGGGTGCCGTCCGGTCACCCCGGCCGTGGCAAGAAGCGGCGACCCGCGCCGCCTGGGCCTCGGACGATCCCGAGTGGCGAGCCACCGCCGTTTTCTGCATGGGGCTCCTCCACCACTGCGACTTTGCGGAGGAGATTGCGGCCGCCCTCCACTGCGACGAAGATCCCAGCCGCTACGAAGCGGTCGTTGCCGCGGGTCATCGGGCGATCGAGGCTCTGGGCGCCGAGATCCGAGCGATCGCGCTCGACGAAGAAGCCCTCCCGGAGCTGCGCTACGTGGCGGTCGAGGCAATGCCGACGCTCGCTGTCAAAGATGCCGGAGACATCCTTCTCGAGTTGTCCAACTCGGACAACGAGCGAATGGCCGAAGCCGCGGAGAACGCGCTGGAGGAGCTCACACTGATTGGCCTCGCCGAGGCCTTCGACGAAGGGCTCGACGAATTTGACGATGACATCTTGAAACCCAACTGAGTGAGGAGGAAGCTCGATGCTTTATATGGTGGAAGCCGAGGGATCAATGGAGAGAGCCAACGCAATCGACGCGGAAGGAGGCCCCGGTGATTTCTTCAAAAAACTCGGCGAACGCTTCCAGCCGCAGTCGCTCTGGGCCGATCCGACCGGGCGACGGACATTCATGGTGGTCGAGCTCGAATCTGAAGCGAAGATCGCCGAGCTCATGTACGCCCTCACCTGGTTCTGCGGAACCGAGCCTATCTTCACACCGCTGATGGACCCGTCGATCTACGATGAGGCGATCGAGCAGGCCAAGAGAATCATTTCTCCTCCGCAAGGCTAAACGGCCACGGCGGCGACCCCAGGCCGGGATAGAATCTCCCTCATTCGACCCGACTCCCTATTCGATTGTCCCAAGGAGGCAAAGGTATGTCGAAACGAATTTTCTTGCTCCACCTGGTGGCGTGGTGTGGCGTCAGCTTCCTCGCCACGACGCCCGTTCTCGCCCAATCGGCAACCTCGCTCACCGACGATTCCGTCGTCTCGCTCCGGGTACGCTTCGGCCTCACCGACACCGAACCGAGCTCGTGGGACGGAACTGTGGACGTCACCGGTGGCCAGGTGCTCGGCTTGCGCAACTGGAACCCACACCCCACGGAAGAGATCATCGGCACCACCGGCTGGGCGCTGGCGACGCGCCAGGGGTTGAACTACCCCCGCCGCGTCTATCAGTTCGAAGACCCGCTCGGCACGGTCGAGTTCGTCTATCACCCCGGCGTCGTCGTCGACGTGGCGACCCGATCGAGGACACGCCTCCAGTTCACCACCCCACGAGGAGAGTTCGAGGTGCGACCCAGCGATCTTCGCGTCGGCCGAGCGCTCTCTTTCCTCGATGGAGCGGTGTCGGTGGATCGAGTGACGCCCGCCGAGTCCTTGTCGACGCCGGAGTATGAGAGCGACTTCGCCACCATGGTGAGTGGCGAGAACGGCGAAGTCTGGGCCGCCTGGAACGCCTACCGCGACGGCGGCAATGTGATCTTCGCGCGGCGCTTCGACGGTGCGCGTTGGCAACCGGCCATCAAGGTCACAGAGAAGCCCGCCGACATCTACCTCCCGAAGATGGGGCGCGACAGTAAGGGGCGGGTATGGGTGGTGTGGTCGGAGCAGATCGAAGGCAACTTCGATCTCTACGGCCGCTATCGAGACGGCGACGCCTTCTCAGCGGTCGAGCGCCTCACCCGGGCACCGCAGTCGGATGTGGAGCACACTCTGGTCAGCGACTCGCAGGGCAACATGTGGCTGGTCTGGCAGGGTTTCCGCAACGGAAGATCCGACATTTTCGCCCGCCGTTACGATGGCTCGCGATGGTCTGCCGAAGAGAAAATCTCGACTTCCAAAGCCAATGACTGGAAGCCTGCGATCGCCGCCGACAGCAGTGGCCACGTCTACGTCGCCTGGGACACCTACGATCAGGGCAACTACGACGTCCTGATGCGCCGCTGGTCCGGCGACAGCTGGGGCGAGGTGGTCCCCATCGCCCAGACACCCAAGTTCGAGGCCCACGTCAGCCTCGCCTGCGACCGCGATGACCGACTGTGGGCGGCCTGGAACGAGAGCGGCTACCAGTGGGGCAAAGACTCGGGTTTCGAGATCTACAAAGAAGCCACCCGCCTCTACGAGTGGCGCAAGGTCGCAGTCGCGGTCTGGAACGGCGACCGCTGGCAGATTCCTCAGGCCGACATCAACGAGATGTTGGAGCGTGAGCTTCCGGAGTACATCCCCGGATTCAACGACCTGCCGGTGTTGCAGAGCGACGCGGAGAACCGCATGTGGCTCTTCTTCCGTCATCGCTCACAGCGCGCCCGCGACACCCCCGACTTCACACCCTCGCACCGCGCGGCGTGGCAGATCTACGGCACCGCCTTGGTAGGAGGGCAGTGGACGCGTCCGCTCCATCTACCCTTCAGCCGCAGCCGAAAGGACGTCCGCTGGGGGATCGCTTCAGACGGAGAGGGAAATCTCTTCGCATCGTGGCCGACCGACAACCGAGACTCCGAAGAGTGGTTATACGTGCACGAGCAAGTGTACGCGGGCCGACTTCCGGGCCTCACCGGCGCAGCGACACCGCCGGTGCTCACCGAGCCGATCGAGCGCGTTCACTCGACCTATGCTGTGCACCCCAACGAGGTCGAAGACCTCGCACGCATTCGCAACTACAAGATCGAGTCGGGTGGCAAAACCTACCGTATCTATCGCGGCGACACCCATCGACACACCGAGTTCTCGCACGACGGCAACAACGAAGGGTCGCTGCTCGAGACCTATCGTTACGCCATGGACGCCGCCGAGCTCGACTTCCTCGGGGTGAGCGAGCACAACAACCTGGGCGGGCAGGACAACGAGTACATCAACTGGCTGCTGCCCCAGATCGCCGACATCTTCCGCCTGGAGCCGACCTTTACTCCTATTTACACCTACGAGCGAAGCCTCAGCTACCCCAACGGCCATCGCAACATCCTAGCGGCGAAGCGCGGCATTCCCACTCTTCCTATGAGCGAGGCCGAACGGGCCGGCGAAGAAGGCGCAGCGAGGCTCTACGAGTATCTGAAACGCTACGACGCCATCGCGATCTCCCACACTTCGGCCACCGACATGGGAACCGACTGGCGTGACAACGACCCCGAGGTCGAGCCTCTGGTCGAGCTCTATCAGGGCGATCGCACCTCCGCCGAGTACGAAGGCGCACCCCGCGCCCCTACCGCCGAGAAGCCGATCGGCCAGCAGGGCGGCTTCCAGCCCGCGGGCTTTGTCTGGAACGCGTGGGCGAAGGGCTACAAGATCGGCGTCCAGGCAAGCTCAGACCACATCTCGACCCACATCTCCTACGCGGCCACGATCGCAGAAGACCCGAGCCCCCAGGGGCTGTTGGACGCGATGCGCAAGCGACATTCTTACGGCGCGACCGACAACATCATTCTCGACTACCGGATGCGAGCCGACGGCCGCGAGTACATCCAGGGCGACATCGTCGGCGAGGCAAGCTCCTTCGAGCTTTCGATCAACGTCATCGGCACCGCTCGCATCGAGCAGATCGACATCATCCGCGACCAGACCTTCGTCCACAACAGGCAGAACCTCGGTCAAGAGGTGAGCCTCTCGTTCGTCGACACTGACGTCTCGCCGGGCGAGCACTACTACTACGTTCGAGTGATCCAGAAGAACAAGGAGATGGCCTGGTCCTCGCCCATCTGGGTGACGACTCGGTAGCGGGGAGGAGGGCCGAGCTCTAGGCCGAAGTGATGCCGAGGCTCGGCGTCACTTCAAACGCAACTTCTTGAGCAGGCCCTTCTTGGCCTCCTCCTTCTCTTCTTCGACCGCCTCGTCCACCGCTTCTTCGACCGCCGCCCGCATCGCCTGCTTGACCGCCCCGCCGATCTCGCTCAAAAGCTGAGAGAAGACCTGGGAGGCGATCTCTTCGCCGGTGCCCTCGAGGTTGTTGAACACCATCTCCCGAATGTTGAGATCGATGGGCTCGTCGCGCTCTTCACTCGACAAGGTGGCGACCGCGGCCTCGATCTCGATACGGTCGATGCGCAGAGAGACCGGCTCGCCCTCCTCGTCGACCGCCTCGGACTCTTCAGGCGGTGCATCACTCGAAAGGCCGGAGAGCAGCTCGTCGAAATTGCTGGTCTCGCCCTTCGACTCGGCTCGGATCTGGGTGTCGGCAACTCGAATCAGACTAATGGCCCCCGCGTCGGCATCGAGAGAGAGGGTGAGCTCACCCAGGGCAAGGGCTGAGTTGCGACTGTAGCCTGGAGGGTTGGCGACCTCGAGCCCGCGAATCGTTCCGCGGCCCTCGGAGAGATGTAGCTCGACGGCGGCAACCGAAACGTCGACGCCGAGCATCTTGGTGCCGATGCTCTCGATCGCCGCCTTGGCGATCCCATCGAGATTCGAGCCCACGAACATGAGCAAGCCGACGATCACAACGACCACAACACCCAAGCCAATGAGCACCTTCTTCATCGAACGTCCCCCTAGACCAGCGTTTCCAAAGTTCGTGTACATAGGTCGAGGTCATTCTGTTCGCTGGCCAGGCGCGCCGACGCAGGCATATTGGGCAATATGTCGAGGAGGCGAAACGACGCCAGCGGACAGAAGGGGCCGAGATATGTGCGCGAACTTTGGAAACGCTGGTCTAGTATCGATCCGTGAACGTCGATCCTATCCTGGTGAGCGGTCTCGCTAGAGAGAGTAAGATGGCTCGGCCCGAAGACCGAGGTGAGTGCAAGGCTGACGATGAGAGGAGCTCGATTCGATGAGTGAACGGCGACCGACCCCGGAGATGGTCGACGGGATGCCCATCAGCTACCCCGCCGATTGGCGCACCATCCCGGAAGACAGGTGGCGCTCGATGCGCACGACGCCCGAGGCGTATGAGCGCATGCGAGAGCTTCGCATCGAGCGCGAGCGACGGACTCCGGCGGTGGGAGACCCGGCGCCCGATTTCGAGCTTCCGATGTTGGTCGAGGGCAGTCCGGATCGCAATCGGACAGTGCGTCTCTCCTCGCTGGTCGGCACACCCGTCGGGCTGGTCTTCGGCTCCTATACCTGACCGCCCTTCCGGGTCCAGTTGGGCCGGCTCAACGACATCTACCGCAGCTACGGGGAAAAGATGAGCTTCTTCTGCGTGTACATCCAGGAGGCCCACCCCGAAGACGGTTGGCAGGTGGAGTGGAATCTCGATGAGGGCCTGATCTACAACCAGCCCGTCACCCTCGAGGAACGAGGCGAGATCGCCAACACCTGTGTCTTGCGCCACTCCGTGGAGATGCCGGTTCTCCTCGATGAGATGGACAACGAGGTCGACCGTCTTTACGCCGCGCTTCCCGAGCGGCTCTATGTCATCGATCGCGAAGGGCGGGTGGCGTGGAAGAGCATCATGGGCTCTGGCGGCTTCGACGCGGAGGCCTTCGCCGACGCGGTGAGGCTGGCCTACCGGCCAGGTTGAGATCGGGGGATCGCGACTAGTCCCCGATCACTTCCGACCCTTGCCTTTCTTCTTGTCGGCCTTGCGAAGCTCTTTCTCGATCTTCTTGAGGCTCTTCTTGGTCTGGACGTCCTCTGGAGGTCCCTTACCCTTGTTCTTGTCGGCCGTTCGCAGGGCCTTCTCGACCTCCTTGGCTGCCTTCTTCGCCTCTTTGTCTTTGGGCGGCCCCTTCGTCGCCGTCGCCGCTCCAAATCCTCCTGCGACCGAGTAGGTGACGGCCACGAGGCCGGAGGCCAGGCTCTCAACAGCCGCGAGGGGAGTGGCTGCAAGCACAGCGATAAGTAGTATCGGGAGCGAGCGGGCAGGACTCATATTCGGCTCCAGGAGTCTCTCAAAAAAATCGAAACTGGAGGGAATTCATTATAGCGGGCGACCCACCTCAGTGCCTCCACGTTCACGCCGACGGGCTCTTCGCCCGACTATTCTGCGTTGGCAAGAGCCGTCTTGTACCCCGAGTAACGCGGCTGATCGATCGCGACCTGGTTGACCACGGTCGTCCTCAGATGGTCCGCCAGCCCGGGCTCGTCAAGCGGCATGGTTCCGTCGCGTAGGGCATGGACCAGTCGCCAGCGCAGCTCTTCGAGGTCGCCCGCGGCACCTAGGATCTTGCTCAAGCGTCCGCGCTCACCTTGGCCATGCGCCTCACCAACGGCGAGCTCGCGTAACACGATGTCGAGGGAGTTACCGGCCACGCGCGAGAGGAAGTTGATGCGCCCACTCGTCGCGTCCATCACCTCCCCGTGCAAGAAGTCGCGCACGCTCGAGACCAGCTCATCGGTGCGCGGCATGTCGAGGGTCGAGCTCAGCTCCAGTGGCTCGAGAAGCTCGAACGAGCCGGGGATGAGCAGGTTGACACAGTCGACCTGGCATTCCGAGGTGCGCCTGCCGATAGCCGGGCGCTCGACGCTGGGGTCGGGGCCGGTGCGGTAAATCTGAGCCATGCCGAGCGTTCCCACCGCCCACCAGAAAGAGCCGAAGACCTCCCAGAACTTGACTCGCTCGAGGTCGACCTCCTTTCCCGACACGCTCTCATAGCCGGCGAGGAGGTCCTCGTAGCTGCCGAAGCCGCCCACCGGGAGATCGCTGCGCCCGAAGCGCCAGGAGTTGGTGCAGATCCAGCCCAGGTCTCGCATCGGGTCGCCGATGTGGGCCGTCTCCCAGTCGAGGATCGCCACCACGCCTTGCGGACCGACCATGATGTTGCCGTTGCGGAAGTCGTTGTGGACAAGCGCCATCTCGGTCTCGGCCGGCAGATGATCTTCGAGCCATCTCGCCGCGTAGTCGATCATCGGTTGCGGCGTGCCGAAGGCCTTGTAGTTGTTCCAGGTCTGCTCGATGAACTCCTGCGGTGTCTGCCGGGTGAGGGTCGACTCGAGACCGTCAACATCGGGATCGATAGCGTGGATGCGGGCAAGGATCTCTCCGCATTGCCGGGCCAGAAGGGGGCGCGCTTTCGCCAGCTCCTCCGACCGAACGACACGAGCGCCCAGAGTCTCGCCGTCGAGCCACTCCATCAGAAAGCCGTCACCCAGACCTTCCTCGGCATCGAGCAGATGCAGCACTCGCGGCTCCGGAACGCCCGCCTCGAGGGCCGCTCGCATCAACGCCGCCTCGCCTCGCAGGCCCGGCCGCCCGAGCGCATCGGGAGCCCCGCCTCCGGCCGCCCTACGCAGCGCCAGCCGGAGCTCGCCCTCGTCGGTGTCGACGACGACACGGTAAGTCTCCTGACTGGCACCGCCCGAGAGGCGCTCGGCCTTGACCAGTTTGCGGAAGCCGCCGACGCACTCCGCCAGCACAGCTTCGAGCCGCGTGTCGAAATCACTCACAGGCAGACCCTCACGACAGCGGGAGAATAACCCGTTCACGGATCGGAGTCGAAGCTTGGCCAGAGGCCGCAAGAGCACATAGAGTGGTGCTTCTCAGTTATCCGTGAAAGGAGCGAACGATGTCAGACACACTCCAGGCCGCCCACGATCTTCTGCAAACCCATATCGGCAAAGAGCAGCCGCCCTCCGACTGGTTCACCGTCACCCAGGACCGTATCGACCAGTTCGCCGATGTCACCATGGACCACCAGTGGATCCACGTCGACCCGGAGCGGTCGAGCGCCGGGCCATTCGGAACGACGATCGCCCACGGGCACCTCACTCTTTCGCTCTTGGGTCACCTCCCGCGCTCGAGTGACGACACCGGTCTTCCTGCGCTCGAGGGCCAGAAGATGGGCATCAACTACGGCTTCGATCGGGTCCGATTTCCCTCGCCGGTGAAGGTCGGATCGCGCATTCGAACTCGAAGAACGCTACGGCGCGTCGAGATTAAGGGCGGCATGATCGAAGCGATGCACGAAGTCGTGATGGAAGTCGAGGGACAGGAGAAACCTGCGTGTGTCGCCGAGAGCCTCGGGCGGATGGTGTTCTAGAGCCGCCCCCGAACGACCCCCCGACTTCGAACGGCGCAGTGAGCGCGCTATCCTCCCTGTCGGAGTGGCTACCGGAAGGGTTCGAGGGGCCAGCGTAGCCCGGGCGCGACGATCGCAAACTGCTAGCATCGCGAGGTGATCCCCGCCCCATCGAAGGTGTCACCCGCTATCGCCGACGTGGCGAAGGAGTTCTGCGAGCGGCTACGAGCTGAGCTTGGTGTGAACGTGCTTCGAGTGCGCCTCTTCGGTTCGTTCGTGCGTGGGGGAGCCAACGAAGACTCCGACATCGATATCGCCGTGGTGCTTCGGACCCTGGACTGGGCTACTCGGGGGCGCGTTATCGACATCGCTACCGACGTCGGTCTCGCCCACGACGCACTTCTCTCACCGACACTCTTCGATCGACAAACGTACGAGCGATGGCGCGACCAGGATCGACCCCTTGTACGAGACATCGAGCGCGAAGGGGTCGAGGTTTGACCGGAGAGGGTCGGCAGGAGGCAGCGAACGCAGAGCTCGATCTCGCCGATGAGGAGCTTCGGGCCTGCCGCCAGCTGCTGGCTAGCGGTCTCGCCAGAGTAGCGCTGACACGAGCCTACTTCGCTGTCTTTCACGCGGTCAGGGCTCGCCTGTATTCCGAGGGTCTCGAGCCGAGATCGCATATCGGAGCGCAGCGTCTCTTCAACCTACACTTCGTGAAAACAGGCGCCTACGAACCGGCGACGTCGCGACTCCTCGCTCGACTCCAGAAGTTCCGCGAAGAAGCCGACTATGCCCAAGCTTTCGTCGTCGACGACGAAGGCGCCGGCGAAGAGATCGCGGCAGCCGAGCTGTTTGTGGCTCGGGTGCGTGAAGACCTCAGCTAGTAGACCTATTCCAGCACTCTTTAGGAAGGGCATAGGCGACCAGCGGTGCTACCGCCGCCGAGCCGAGTATTCGGAGCGCGGCGCGACGGTCGAGACCGCCTTCGCCGTCAGAGTCAGACACTGACAGTCTGGTCCACGAAGGCCTCACGCACGTTGCCCATGGCTTGCTCGGCCTCCGCGACGATATCGAGAACAATCTGCCCAGCCGGCTTGACCGCATGAATCAGCCCCGAGCCCGTCCCCGCGGCGTAGCTGCCCTTGGTGCCATCCACATCGTCCGGAATTCGCATCGATCCCACTCTCTGGACCGCCATGATCTCCATCGGCTTCTTCCCCGGCTCGTCGTGCGAATCCAGCTCGGCGAAGAAGTCGTTCCTCACCAAGGCCTGTCGGTGAGCTCCACCAACTTGACCATCTGCTCACGCGAGCCTTCCAGCCCGAAGGTTGCACTCGACAGGGTTCCGAGTCCTCCGGCGTTCGAGACCGCCGCGGTGAGCCGTGAATCGCTCTGACCCATCATGCCGCCAAGAATGATCGGGTGCTCGATACCGAGAACTTCGCAAATCGGGGTTCGTATGGACATCGTGTTGCTCCAACAGGCGTTGAGTTGATCGTTCAGAGCGGCAGGGTCGGCTTCGGCCCGGCGTAAAGGGTTATCGCCGGCTCGGCATCGCGAGCGGGCTGACCGGAGAAACTACGGTCAGGGTCTCCGTCTTGGGTCTGTAGCACACCGTAGCGCTGCAGGCTTGATAGTCGACTCTCACCGGGATCTCCATGACCTCGGGTTTGTCCTGAATGGTCCAGTTCATCACCTCGGAGGTCAGGGATACCGGGACGGCGATATCGACGACACCTTCGTAGACATCCAGCGTCACTCCCAGAGCCTCGAAGGTCTTCGGGCTGGTGGCCGGATAAGAAGGGGTCCCGACTTCGCAGTCCTGGAGTCTCGTCGATGCTCACTGTGGTTGCGAAATAGCCGTCCGGGAGGTCGCCGCTGTAGACGTGCAGGCCTTCTTCGAGCTCGAGGCGCACATAGAGCACGCTGTGATACTCGAACTTCAGCGACTCATCCGCCAAGAAGGCGGTGATCTCGACTTGGTCGTTACGCAGAGACTCGTTGGGCGCCTCTTTCGGCATCAGCACGTCGCCCAGGGCCGAATCCACGATCGACCCAGCGGAGGCCCGGCTGGCGTAGTGGCGGTAGAAGAACTTCTCGGTGACCACGCCCGACTCATCGGTTACGTAAACGCCCGGGAAGGGCAGGCCGTACATCCTCTCCGAGTCTTCCGGAGCGATCAGCGTGTTGAGGATGCCGAACTTCTTGATCACCTCCGAATCGACATCGGAGAGGAGGTCATAGCTCAAATCGTACTGATCCACGAAGGAAGTGAGGCTGGATTGCGGGTCGTAGCTGACGCCATAGACCTTGACATTGTCTGAAGCGAGATCTTCCATTCGGTTGTGCAACTCGACCAGTTGCGTGCGGCAGTACGGTCACCAAACAACGGAACGGTAAAAGACCACAATCGCCTTGGAGTCGCCGCGGTCCTGATGGAAGTCGACCAGCTCCCCATTCTGATTGGGGAGTGAGAACTCCGGCAGGCGCTCCCCCACTTCAGGACCGGTGAGGAATTCCCAGGTAGCCGGATATCGCCGCCCGGGGGAGCTGACCGGCGCCCTCGGCACCGTAATGCCCAGGTCGTCGGTCTTCTCGTCGGCCGCCATGCCTTCGTGGGCGCCGCGCACTGTCACCCCGCCGTCCTGGGCCCCGGCGCCCCCGGCCGTCAAGGCGACTCCGAGAAGGAGAGCTATCAGTCCGTAGAGTCGACCACTGCTCGTCATCGATGTGTCCGTCATCTAGTAACTCCTCTTCCAGTTCCCTCGCTTGGCCTCGGCGACCCTAACGCCACTAGGCCGCGTTTGCGAGCTCGTCTGTAATAGCACGCGGCGAGCGGAAGCGTAATGGGCGCCTCGCCGTGCAGGAACGGACCCGGGCTGTTCTCGAGCTTCTCTTCCCAGTACGAGTACTGGCGTCGGTACGCTTCGACGCTGGCCGGCTTGGATTCCGTGCCAACCGCTTCAGGGCCAAGTAGAAGTACAAGACCGTGAAGCCAAGCAGGAAGTGGTGCAAGAGTCGGCGCCGCAGCTGCGGAACTCCGTCTCGCACCAAGCTCCATCGGTGCCAGAAGTGCGCGGCGCTATCGACGCGGTGGATCCCCCCGCGAAGCGCTCGACTCAAGCCGAGCATCTCCTCGCTAGAAACCGCCTGAAAACCGAGCGCGCGCAGAATGGACTCGGACTGCAGGAGCCACGGTCCGCCGTCCAGACTCGCGGCCGGCATCAAGATTCCGCTGTTCCGAAACACGGAGAGCGGCGGAACGAGGGCCACGGTGTGCGGAATCCCGCGCTCGTGGATTCCCAAAAGGACCGTTGCTCCTCCGCCGAGCGGCGGCCTTCCCCTTATGGCAGGAAGGTCGGCTCCAGCGAGAAACTTTCGGGGCCTTCTCAGGGTTCACTCACGTTGCGGCCTGCACCTTTGCCCTCTGGACTTTCTCCAGATATTCCGGAGGCTTCAGCCGATCGGTCACCCGATTCGACTGCTCCGGCGGCTACCGGGGTGTACCGACAACTCCCCGGGCGCGACTCTCACCCGCCGGCCTTCGAGACCCAGAGGTCTCCTATCTCTGTCTTTCGATCAGATCATCAGATTCCTCCTTCGTGTCGCACTGCCAGCCGACTATTTCAGGGAGGCGCCGGCTCGGGCTCGCTAACTCGGTCCCGCGGTGAGCCTGGATCCCTCGAGACTGCGGAGAACAGCCGGTTCCAAGCACTCTGTACTTTCCGCGATCACCTAGGGGTCACCAATCTGGCGGTGGGAGGCGGCCTCCGCGCACCCAGTCGCCACTGTCCCCCTCACCGTCGCCACCATCATCGCCATTGTCATTGCCATCATCGCCATTGTCATTGCCATCATCGCCGTCGTTGGGGTTGTGGGGGGCGAAAACCCAACTGTCCTAGGCCGCGAGTCGTCGACGGTATCGATGGTGTAATCCACCGACCAGCGGGAACGCGATTACGTCGCCCATCTCGGGCGGCTCGACGCACGGGGCACGGGACAGTCGTTCTCCAGCGACTGGTGAGTGCGCGTATCATGGTAGTAGGCGACGTAGCTGCGGAGAACTCGGCGGTGATGCTGCTCATTGAGGACCACAAGACATGGTCGAGGCACTCACGACGCATGGAGCCAATCAGCCGTTCGCAGAACGGATTCTGCCAGGGTGAGTGGGGCGCAGTCTTGACCTCTTCGATACCGATCGACTCGATGCATCTGGCGAACTCCCCCGAGGAACTTCGTGTCGTTGCCACGGAGTAAGTAACGAGGAGCGGTGTCGTAGGGAAACGCCTCGAGGAGTTGCTGAGCGGTCCAGGCGCTGGACGGCGAGTCGGTTACGTTTGAGTGGATGATTCTGCGGCGGTCGTGCGACATGATGATCAGGACGTATAGGACTCGAAACGTCGCCGTCGGCACGGTAAAGAAATCGATGGCTACCAGGTCCTCGACGTGATTGTCGAGGAAGGCTCGCCAGGTTTGCGACGGTGGCGTTTGCCGCTTTGGCTTGTACGTGGCGACGGTGGAATCGCTAACGCTGATGCCGAGCTTGGCGAGTTCAGACTGAATTCGCCGCTTGCCCCAAGTCGGATTGACGTTCCAAATGTCGCGGATCAGCTTGCGCTGCTCGGGAGCGATCCTCGGTCGGCCTCCCTTGGGTCGGCTTTTCCGGCGCCAGTAGTACCTGAATCCAGCGCGATGCCCGTTGATGATGGTGGCAGGTTGGACCAGTTGGAGCCCATCGCGCCAGTTGGGCCACACATGCTCCAGGCAGATCCAAAAGAGTCGGTCATGGTCTTCGAGTTGCGGCTTGGTCGACCGGCGATGGAGTACTGCGAGTTGGTGGCGAAGCGCGAGGTTCTCTAGCGCCAGATCGCACCTCGGCCGGAGACTCGACACGGCACTGCGAACGATGGTTCGGAGTAGTTCCCACATAGGATGCCGACTCTACCGACCGGTACGGAAGGTGAGTGACTTCGGGGCGGACGGGTATTCGCCCCCCACAAGCGGCTCCGCCTCAGCTGGAGCGGTGGACCGGCGCCGCTCAGTCGTGTGTTCTCGATGCGTGCGGAGTAGCCGCCGGCGGGTGCGCTTCGCCGTCAATCCTTGTAGAAAGGCCACAAAGCGGTGAACTCTTCTTCGCCCATCGCGACTTCGCCGACCAACTCGATCAGCGTCTCACGGGAGATGTCCGTATTGCCCTTCATGGCTTGGATGCGCGCGCGCAGAAGGCCCTTCATGATCAGGACCTCTCGCCTCAGACGCTCGAGATTCTCCGCGCTTCGATCCGGATCACGGACCAGGCTCTCGACGGACTCGAGGTGCAACTCGAACATCTCCAGATTGGCGGCGAAGATCTCACGGGTCACTGGAGGGCGGCGAAGGATGGCGTACTCGAGGTAGGGCCTGTTGTCCGAGTTCTCGGGTACATCCGGCCCAACGATCAGATCGAGAGCGTCGGGTCCAGCTACGAAAGTGGAGAGCAGGCGCCACACATCCGGATTGCCGATCATCTTCAGATTGGCGCTGACTCCCGGCTGCTGCAGTCGCTCCTCCATCTGTCGAATATCGATCACCAGCGGCTCTTCGCGCCGGCCCATGAGCAGCACAGACGTTCCGTCATACCAGAGGGAGCTTTCGGGAAAGACGTTCAGAAACCCTCTCATGATGACCCGGAGGTGCTCGGGGGAGAGGTGGAAGAGAGGCACCCACTGCACCATGATGCCGCCAATGTCGAGGCGGTCGTAGCACAGCTGCATGAAGTCCTGGGTGTACTGGTAGACCACCGGAGGATCGGTCGGGTCTACGCTGATGACGTCGTAGTGATGTTCTGTCGTCAGCAAGAAGTGGCGGCCGTCGTGAATCCAGAGATGGAGACGCGGATCGTTCCACGGCCGCCCATTGACCGACGCGAACAGGCGATGGGCCGGGACGACTTCGGCGACGATCTCGATGGTGTCAATCCGCTCAGGCTCCTGGTAGGAAGCCACAGCTCCCAGCGATACGCCGGCCCCAAGACCCACCAGGGCGACTCGTTTGGGATCCTCATGCAGGAGCATGGGGAGATGCGCCTTCAGAAGGAGATCCCAGATGTCGTGAAGGGAGTCCTCCGCCACTGCGACGCCGTTGACGGTCAGCGCTCGGATCTCGCCATTGGTCGCCACCCCGACGGTTCCCTCGATCCCCTCGTCGAGAAAGAGAGTTTGATCGGGCGGCAGTCGTTGGACCTGAGTGAAGCCGCCGTTGAACCAATAGATCGGTCGTCTCACCGAAGGCAGCGCGACGAGCATCATGGCGGCCAAAGCGAGAGAGGCAGAGATCATGCGCAGGCGTGGAGCTTGAACGACCATGGCCGCCAGCAGGCAGTAGATCAGGCTCAACAGCATGAGGCTGGTATTGAGTCCGAGAAAGGGGATCATCAGGAAGCCGGAGCAGAAAGAGCCCGCGATGGAGCCGATCGTGTTCCAGGCGTAGAGAACGCCGATGTCATGCCCGAGTGTGGTCACCGACCGGCTGCACCATCGAAAGAGCGACGGAAGGACCGTTCCGAAGACCGTCGCCGGGATCGCCACCACCACGAACATAGCGGCCAGCGAGAGATTCACCTTGTCCAGAGTGGTGAGTGTTTCCATCGCTCTGATGTTGTGAAACATCCATCCCAGCTTCGACTGCCCCAGGACCGAGGCCCCGAGAAGAACGGCGCTGGTGAGGATCGAAAGAGCGACCGCCACGTCCAGCGAGCGCAGGCGATCGACCCATCGCGAGACCAGGAAGCTGCCCAGGGCAATGCCGGTCAGGAAGGCGCCCAGAATGGTGGCGAAGGTCAGCACGTTGCCGGTCAGAAAATTGACAAAGAGTCGGGTCCAGAGAACCTCCGCGGCGAGGGTGATGAAGCCGGAGCTGAAAGCGACCGTGTAGAGAACCGTCAACCGGCTTCCGGGTAGCGAAGAGGTCAGGCCGGTGCCGTCGCTCGTGGGCAGAGGCGGAGGCTCGTCCGACCCCGCACGCTCATCCGGACCCGACTCCGAACGTGCGCTGAGCACACAGGAGAAGACCCCCACCAGCCCGGTTATGGCGCAAGCGAGAAGCATCGTTCCGGCGACGCCCAAGCGCAGGATCAGCACATAGGCGGCCGCCAGTGATCCGAAAACAGCGCCGAGCGTGTTGAGGCCGTAGAGCAGCCCCATCCACTTGCCGATGCTTTGTGAAGATCGGGTGACGAACTTGGCCAGAACGGGAAGAGTTCCTCCCATGAGTGTGGTGGGAGGAAGGAGGAGGACCACGGCGATCGAGAACTTGATCAGACTCGTCAGGGTGTGGGAGAGCTCCCGTCCCCGCAGGAGAGCGACCATCATTTCTTGCAGCCAGGGGATGGCGAGGACGAACAGGGTCACATAGATCGCGAGAGCGATCTCAAGGACGCCATAGACCAGGAGTGGCCTTCGCTGACGATCGATCCAACGGCCGAGGAGGTAGCTGCCAAGCGCCAGGCCGGCCATGAAGACGGTCAGGACGGTGCTGATGGCGTAGATCGTGGTGCCGAAGCTTAGACTCAGAACTCGCACCCAGGCCACCTGGTAGATGAGCGCCGAGAAGCCCGAGGCCGCGAAGAGCAGACACACTGCCGCGATAAGAGGTGGGCTCAGAGTCTGCGAACCGGCCGCGGAGGGTTGTTGTGTCTTCACCGCAACTGTTCCCTCAGTGTGACGAAGCAGACATCTGGGCGAGGCGCCGCCGTGCTTCTTCTGAGCTAGGCTCGATGCCGAGCGCTTGTTCGAAGGCTTGCCGCGCGGCGGTCGGATCACCAAGCTGTTGATAGGCCCGCCCGAGACGGACGTGGAGAAGGGATCGAAAGCCGGCGGGCCAGTGCACCTGCGTCTGGTCGATGGCCCGCTGAAGAAACTTGCGGGCCTCCTCGTAGCGGCCGACTCGACCATAGTGATCGCCGAGCCGAGCGAGCGCGACGCCATTCTCTGGGTTGAGCTTCACGGCCGCCAGGTAGAGCTCGAGTGCCTCGTCTTCTCGGCCCAACTTGGCGAGGAGGTGACCGTTCGTCGCCAGGATCTCGGAGTCTTCGGGCAGCAGCTCCAGGGCTCCCTCGGAGGCTGTCAACGCCTCCGAGGTTTTCCCCGCCCAACCCAAGGTGACGGCGAGGTTGTGGAGCGCTCTGCCCATATCAGCCGGGCCCATGAGCCGTTCCGCTCTCGAGGCGACCCGCTTCTCGATCTCCTCCGGCAAGGGCCCGCCTTCGCTGAGACCCAGATCTCCCACTACTTCATACAGCGCCTTGGCGAGCTCGGCGTGCGCCTCGATGTTTGGATGGAGGTGATCGAGGAAGAGCTCACTGCCGAGAATCTCCTGGCCGTGCTCGCTACGGTTGTGCAGGCGAAGAATCTCCGGGTAGTCGACGAGATGAATCCCGTGGCCGGCCGCCACCTCGCTTACGATCACCTCGATCTCCGAAAGCGCACGCAAAGGGGCTATGTCCTCGTCCTTGGCGCGGACGAAGTAGGAGTAGGCCTCTTCTGGGCGGCCCTTCTCGAGCAGGGCGCGCCCGAGCAGGTAGAGGTTCTCCGCGTGATGGGGGTCGAGCGACTCCGCTTGCTCGAGTGCACTGAGGGCTTCGTCCGGGTTGCCTTCGGCGAGCTCCCGCCGGCCCTCCTCGAAGAGCTCGTTCCAGCGCTCGAGGGTAGATGCGCTCAACACCGAGCTCTCGCTCTTGAAGGGGCCGAAGTCCTTCAGATTGCTGGCGGGGTTGACGAGGATCACTCGCGCCCCGCTCTCTTCGGCCATGGTGACGATACGCTCGAGGCTGAATCGGTAGTGGTCGAGAACTCTCTCGCGCAGCTGCAAGTCTCTGTGGTAGGTCTCGGGGCCGTCGCGCTCGAGAATGGTGGTGACTTCTCGTGCCATCTGCACGGAAGGCGCGGGCGGAGAGACGATCGCTTCCCGTGCCGCCTGCATGAAGGAATAGAGGCGCGAACGTGAGGCCAGGCCGACGGCGGTCGAAAAAGAGCTCGACCAGTCGCGAACCTCGGAGTAGCTACGCTCTTCGAGAAACTCGTTGTGTCCCGTGTACACGATCACCAGGTCCGGCGTGTACTGCCTGAGCTCCTCCATCAGGAGGGCTAAACGGTAGCTTGCGTAAGAGATACCACCGGCATTGATGATCTGCCAGTCGATGGCAGGATCCGCCTCTTCGAGGTAGGCCTCCAGGAACGCAGGGTAGGCGGTCCGACTGTCATAGGGCCGGCCGTAGGTGGTCGAGCCGCCGATACAAAAGGCTCGGAGAGAGCTCTTCTCTTTATGCACCGGGAAAGTTTGAAAGTTGAAGAAGGCGAGTTTTCTGGGATCGGTGACGTAGTCGTCGCCGTCCCGTGCGAACAGAGAGACACCGGGCCGGAAGCCAACGAAAGGGTCCCTTATCTGTCGTACCGGCTTGACGCCAAGCACCGTAAGAGCCAGCTCGACCACGACGAAGAAGGTCACGGTGGTGGCTACGGCAAGGGCCAGCTTCTTCCCTAAAGGCAGCTCTGCCGGCACCGCGAAAGATTAGCACGCACTACACACGAGTCCCTCCAGTCATGATTGATTTTCATCAAGCTCTGAACGTCTTCGCCCCCGATCTCTTTGCCGGGCGCACCGTCGTCGTGACCGGGGGCGGCCGTGGCATCGGGCGCCGCATCGCTCTCGGTTTCGGGCGCTACGGAGCCAATGTCGTGATCGCCAGCCGAAACCCAGAGAATCTCGATCCGACTGAGCAGGAGCTGCTTTCGCTAGGCGCCGATTGCCTGGCGATGCCAACCGACATCCGCGAGATCGGGGATGTCGAGGCGCTGCTCGCGGCGAGCCTGGAGCGCTTCGGTCAGGTGGACTTCCTGATCAACAATGCGGGTGGACAGTTCCCGGCCCGCCCGACCGAGATCAGGGACGGAGGCTGGCGTGCTGTCGTCGACCTCAATCTCAACGGCACTTGGAACATGTGCTCTCGTTTCGGGCGTCATATGCTCTCGCGCGGTTTCGGTTCGATCGTCAACGTCGTCCACATCTACTCCCTCGATCGTGGCGGCCCCGATTGGGCGCACTCGGGGGCGGCACGGCGCGGGAGTCGTCAACCTGAGTAAGAGCCTCGCCTATCACTGGGCGCACCGCAATGTGACGGTCAACGCGCTGGCGCCCGGAATGGTCGAGACGCGAGAAGCCCGCCTGTGGTGCAGAGAGCCTGGGGCGGATGGTCTTCTAGGGCGACCGTGGACGACACCACCACTTCGAAACGTACGCAAAGCGCGCTATCCTGATTGCCAATGAACCTCGCGCGGAGGCCGGCTGTGCCGGTCATCACGATCGCTGCGACACTCCTTCTCGCTGCCGTCAGCGCCGGCGAGAATGTCGACTGGCCGCGCTTCGGTAACGATGGCGGCAACGGGAAATACTCCACCCTCGACCAGATCGACGCCGACAACTTCGACCAGGTCGAGGTGGTCTGGACCTGGGAATCGGTCGACGCTCAACTCGAGGACCGGGTTGAAGGCGCGCAGAAAGGCGGCGTAGCGCGCCCCGATCCGGAAGACGGGTTCGCCCTCGCCAACGCCGCGGAGAACGGACTGCCCACGCAGGTTCGTCCGGGACCTTTCAAAGCCATTCCGGTGGTGATCGACGGGCGAATGTACGTGAGCACCGCTCTCGGACAGGTTGCGGCGATCGACGCGGCCTCCGGCGAGCCGCTGTGGAGCTACGATCCCCAGAGCTGGGAGGCCGGGCGACCGGCGAATATGGGCTTTCAGCATCGAGGCGTGGCCTACTGGCAGCGGGGCGACAAGAAGCGCGTGTTGATGCCGACGCACGACCGCCGCCTGCTTTCGCTCGACGCCATGACCGGCAAGCCGGACCCCGACTTCGGCAGATACGGCGCGGTGGCGATGACCAAGGATCTCGGTCGCGACATCACCGAGTCGAGGACGACCCACAGCTCGCCGCCCTCGCTGTGTCGTGACCGGGTGATCGTCGGCTCGATCGTGTCCGATATTCCAAGCTACAAAGAAGCGCCCCCGGGGCATGTGCGCGCCTACCATGTCGAGAGTGGCGAGTTGGCGTGGGTCTTCCACACCATCCCCCAGCCGGGTGAAGAAGGCCATGAGACCTGGGAGGAGGGTTCGTGGAAGTACACAGGCGCCACCAACGTGTGGTCCCTGATCTCGGTGGATGAAGAGCTCGGCCTCGCCTATCTTCCGATCTCGACGCCGACCAACGACCTCTACGGCGGCCACCGCCTGGGAGATAACCTGTTCGCCGAGAGTCTGGTAGCCGTCGATTGCGAGACCGGAGAGAAGCGCTGGCACTTCCAGATGGTGCACCACGGCCTGTGGGACTACGATCTGCCGACGGCGCCGACCCGGATCGATGTGAAGGTCGGGGACAAGCTGGTCAAGGCGGTGGCGCAGCCGACCAAGCAGGCCTTCCTCTTTGTTTTCGACGCCGAGACCGGCGAGCCGCTGTGGCCAATCGAAGAGAAGCCGGTGCAGACAGGGACGGTGCCGGGAGATCGCGCCTCACCGACCCAGCCCTTCCCCACCAAGCCGGCGGCCTACGACTACCAGGGGATCTCCGAAGACGATCTCATCGACTTTTTGCCGGAGCTTCGCCGCGAGGCACTGGAGATCGCGGCCGACTACGAGCTGGTGCCGCTCTACACGCCCCCGCGTCTGGAGGGTGAGGGCAAACCGACGATTCAGCTCCCTGCCGATGGCGGGGGTACCAACTGGACCGGCGCCGCCGTCGATCCCGAGAGCGGCCTGATCTATGTGCCGTCCCTCACTCGACCGGTTACCGTCTCGCTGACCACGCCGGACCCCAATCGCTCGAATATGCGCTACACGCCGAGCCGCTGGTACGACGGCGTCCAAGGTCCCCGTGGCTTGCCGCTGGTGAAGCCGCCCTACGGCCGGATCACCGCCATCGATCTCGCCACCGGCGAGCATGCCTGGGTGGCGGCGCACGGGGAGGGGCCGCGCAACCACCCCGCGCTCCGGGAGCTCGGTCTCGGTCGACTCGGTGCGACGAATCACACTGCGGCACCGCTGGTCACCAAGACCCTCCTCTTCGTCACCCTGCGGGCTGAGAACACGACCGGCGGCAGCCGGCGGGAACCCGATCGACCGGCCGAGATCAGTGTCTACGACAAGAAGAGCGGCGCCTACCTCGGTGGCATCGAGCTCCCGGACTCGCCCAAGTCGAACCTCATCACCTACGAAGTGGATGGCCGGCAGTATCTCGCCGTCAGCGTCGGTGGGGGGCGCTCGACGATCGGCGGCGGCGGAACCCCGGCCCGGGTCGTCGCCCTGGCACTCCGTTCGCCGGGAGCCCCGTGATATAAGCGTCGCTACCGTGCCCCCCCTCAAGACCCTGCTATTCGCCTCCTGCGCCGCATCGCTGCTCCTCGCCGCCGTGGCGACGCCTGCCGATACCGACTGGCCCCACTTCGGCAACGACGCCGGCAATACGAAGTACTCACCGCTCGACCAGATCGACGCCGACAACTTCGACCGCGTCGAGGTGGTCTGGACCTGGGATTCGGTCGACGGTCAGCTCAAAGACCTGCCAAGCGCCGTACGCCCAGGGCCTTTCAGACCGATCCCGGTGGTGATCGACGGACGTATGTACGTGAGCACCGCGCTCGGCCAGGTAGCAGCGATCGACGCCACCAGCGGCGAGCAGCTGTGGAGCTACGACCCGCAGAGCTGGGAGGCGGGGCGGCCGGCGAATATGGGCTTTCAGCATCGCGGAGTGGCGGTCTGGCACAAGGGCGAGAGACAACGAGTGATGATGGCGACCCACGACCGGCGCCTGCTCTCGCTCGACGCCATGACCGGCAAGCCCGATCCGGCCTTCGGCAAGTACGGCGCGGTGGAGATGACCAAGGATCTGGGGCGCAAGATCCTCGAGTCGCGCACTACACACAGCTCGCCGCCGGCGATCTGTCGCGACACCGTGATCGTCGGCTCGATCGTTGCCGATATGGCCACGCATCAAGAGGCACCGCCCGGTTTCGTGCGCGCCTATGATGCCGAGAGCGGCGCCCTGGCGTGGGTCTTTCACACCATCCCCCAGCAGGGAGAGGAGGGCACAGAGACCTGGGAGAACGAGTCCTGGCGCTACAGTGGCAACACCAATGTGTGGTCGATGATCACCGTCGACGAGGAGCTCGGCCTCGCCTATCTTCCGATCGGCACGCCGTCGAGTGACCTCTATGGCGGTCATCGCCTCGGCGACAACCTCTACGCCGAGAGCCTGGTGGCGGTCGACTGCGAGACCGGCGAGAAGCGCTGGCACTTCCAGATCGTGCACCACGGCCTCTGGGACTATGACCTGCCACCGCCGCCGAACAGGATCGACCTCGTGGTGGGCGGCAAGCTCCGCAAGGTGGTGGCGCAAGCCAGCAAGCAGGCCTTCCTCTTCGTCCTCGATGCCATGACGGGAGAGCCGCTGTGGCCGATCGAAGAGCGTCCCGTGCCGCCGAGCCAGGTGCCGGGGGATCGTGCCTCGCCGACCCAGCCTTTCCCCACCAAGCCCGCCGCCTACGATCGCCAGGGCATCAGCACCGATGATCTGATCGACTTCACGGCCCAGCTTCGGAAAGAGGCCCTCGAGATCGCGAGTGCGTACGAGCTGGCGCCACTGTACACACCGCCTCGCGTCACGGGCGAAGGTAAGCCGGTGATCCAACTACCCAGTGAGTGGGGCGGCACCAACTGGACCGGCACCGCAGTCGACCCCGAAACCGGCATGATCTACGTGCCTTCCCAGACCAGGCCGGTATCCGTCTCGCTCACCCTGCCCGACCCCAATCGCTCGAATCTACGCTACGTGCCGGACGGCTGGTACGAGCGAGTCGAGGGTCCGCGTGGTCTGCCGCTGGTCAAACCGCCCTACGGACGCGTCACCGCGATCGATCTCGCGACCGGCGAGCACGTCTGGGTAGCGGCCCACGGTGAGGGGCCGCGCAACCATCCGACGATCAAGCACTTGGGCCTGGATCGGCTGGGCTCCCCGAACCACGTAGCAGCGCCGCTGGTGACCAAGACTCTGTTGTTCGTCACCCATCGTGCCGAGAACACCACCGGCGCCGATCCCACCACCACGGATCGACCGGCCGAGATCAGCGTTTACGACAAGAAGACCGGGGCCTACCTCGGCGGCATCGAGCTTCCCGATTCGCCCAATTCGAACCTCATCACCTACGAAGTCGACGGTCGTCAGTATCTCGCAGTGAGCGTCGGCGGCGGAAGCGACCCGGGCGAGAGCGACGACACTCCGACGGGCGTCGTTGCGCTCGCGCTCGCCCCACTCTAGGCAGGTAGGTTTACAATCGGGTCAACGATAGGAGAACGAGAGATGAGCAAAAAACAAACGCGACGGGAGTTCCTCCAGCAATCTTCTCGGCTTGTCGCCGGCACGGCGCTGGCCGGGCAGGTTGCGACGGGCGTCGAGGCACAAGAGGAGCGCCCGCCCAACATCCTCTTCTTCTTCCCCGATCAGCACCGCCCCGACTGGATCGGCTACGGTCCCGACGCGCTGCCCATCTCGACTCCCAATCTGGCGCGTCTGGCGCGCACCGGAGTCAGCTTCAGCCGCGCCGGCGTCGCCTCTCCTGTGTGTGCTCCCTCTCGGGCCTGCCTAGCATCCGGGCGGGAGTACGACCGCTGCGGAGTGCGCAAGAACGGCATCGTGTATCCACGGGATCGCTACACCTACTACAGTCTGCTGCGAGACGCCGGCTACCACACCATGGGCGTAGGCAAGCTCGATCTCGCGCAGGGCACGATGGACTACGGCTCGACTCACGCCGACGCCTGGGGCTTCTCGGCGATGATCAACGGCGCCGGCAAGAGCGCCGGCATGCGCGCGTATCTCCGCGAGCCGGTCGGCCCCAAGGGCCCCTACTACGAATATCTCGACTCTCTGCAGCCACCTCAAGGCCGCATCTGCGCCGACGACCTGGCCAAGCGCTACTCCAACTTTCCCGACAGCTGGTGGGGCGACACTTATCCCTCGCCGCTGGACCACGAGCACTACAACGACAACTGGATTGCGCGCAATGGCCTCAAGCTTCTCGAGGAGGCGCCCGCCGACAAGCCCTGGCATCTAGTCATCAACTTCGTCGGCCCCCACCCCTCGGTCGACATCACCCGCCAGATGGAGCGAACGGTGCGCGGCCCTGACCGGGTCGTGGAGGGTCTGCCGACGCCTCACCACTACAAAGGTGCACTGAGCCCCGAAGAGCACGTCCGCACGCGTCAGAACTACACCGCCATGATCGAGAACATCGACGGCTGGCTCGGCCGTTATCTCGACATGCTCGAAGAGACCGGCCAGCTGGAGAACACGATCGTCGTCTACAGCTCAGATCACGGCGAGATGCTGGGAGACCACGCCCGCTGGGGCAAGTCGGTGCCCTACCAGGCGTCCCTCGGCGTACCGCTGCTGGCGGCGGGTCCGGGAATCCGTGCCGGCGTCCAGAGCGACGCCCTCGCCAGCATCATGGATCTGGCCGCGACCTTTCTCGACTACGGTGGGGTCGACCGGCCCTCCGACATGGACAGCCGCTCGCTGCGTCCTCTGCTCGAAGGCCATACCGACAGGCACCGAGAGGTACTGCTCTCGGGTCTTTTGACAGGGGAAGGCGATTGGCGCCTGGCGTGGGACGGCCGCTACAAGCTGCTGCGAGACTTCGGCGAAGAGCAGTATCAACTCTTCGACCTCGAGGCCGACCCGCTCGAGACCCGCAATCTGGCCTCCCGCGAGCCGGGTCGTGCTCGAAGCCTGAGAGAGTGGTTACCGGAGGGTTTCGAGGAGCCAGCGTAGAGCGCGACGCCGTTCGCGGCTTCCGGCGGAATAGTCTAGGCTAGGAGTCCGCGCGGCAGGACTCCGGATGCGCCGTCCTCGGCGCCATGAGCAACTAGGCGGAGCAAATGATACTCATCATTTGTAGAGCCTAGCGGGGCCTTATCTCGACGAACCCTGCTGCGGCGAAATCGCCGTCGTAGGCGAGAGCCTCGGTCAATCGCAGACCCTCCATCAGGGCAAAGCTCGTCGCATCGACGAACGAGTACTCTCTTTCGTCGTGATGCAGCAGCCAACGCAGACCTCGTGCCTCCTGGTCAGGGGTGACCACGTCGACGCGGATTCTAGGCGAGCTCTCGAGCGAGTCGAGGAAAGCAACAGCAGAGCGATGATCTGCCTTCCTTCGCAGGTACGTCCAGGTCTCGCCACGAACGTGGTTGCTGGTGACGAAGCCCGAGCGTTCTCTCTGGCGGAGGATTGCAACAGCCTCTTGGTGGTGCCGGTCCCGCCGATTCCGAAGAGCCACGAAGAACGACGTGTCGATGAAGATCACCGGTAGACCACTTCATCGACCGACTCGGGCTCGAAATCGTCGGCGCCGATCATCTGGCCCAGCGGGTCAGCATCGAGCGGGGGCAGGGCAGCCGCCCGTCCTCGGACGGGTGACGCGCGCCGTCCTCGGCGCCGATAACAAGTGACCGGAGGAGGTGCTACTCACCACCTCTGGAGGGAACCGCGTAGGCGATGAGCTCGGCCTTCTCGCGAACTCCCCCGCCGGAGATGACGATGTACTGTCGCCCCTTGTAGAGGTATGTCATCGGGGCGCTGTGCAGACTGCGGTCGACCTCTACCTCGGCCAGTAGCTTGCCTGTGACCTTGTCATAGGCGTGAAGAAAAGCGCCGCCCGGGACTCCGTCGGCGGGCCTCTTGCCGAGCTCGTCGAGCTTGGAGGCAAAGGTGATCAGCAGAGTCTTGGTGGTCAGCAGGCCGCCCTCGGTGACCGCGGCTGAAGACTGACTGCCTAGCGGACCCAGGTCGAGATGCTTGATCGCCGGGTGTCCGGTCGGACCCTCACCCAGAGGCGTCTGCCAGATCAGATCTCCGGTCTTGAGATCGATCGCCGAGATACGCTTGTAGGGCGGTTTGACCAGAGGCAGTCCCTGCGGACCTTCGAGCGGAACCCGGTCGAGCACATACTTCCAATCCGACCGCGCGGGATCGGGCTGGGTCAAAGCCAGCGCCGAAGGCCGGGTCATCGACTGCACGTAGAGGTAGCCGGTCTCGGGATCCGCGGAGCCACCCGGATGACTGGCACCCCCGCCGGCGCCGGGCACGAAGATCGTCCCCCTCTTCTCCCCTCCGCTCAGGATCAGCGGCGGGAACATCCCTCCGTACTCGTACTGTTCGAGAATCTCGAGGGCTTCCTGCCTCAGCTCAGGAGTGAAGTCGATGAGGTCGTCCTCGGTCAATCCCTGGCGGTCGAAGGGCGGCGGCTTGGTCGGAAAGGGCTGCGTGCGAGCCAGCTTCTCGCCTGGAACCGTAGTGTGCCAGTTGACCGGACGCTCTTCGATCGGCCACAGAGGCTCCCCCGTGGCTCGATCGAAGACATAAGTGAAGGCCGTCTTCGATACCTGCGCCACCGCCTTGACCAGCCGGCCATCGACAACGACGTCGAGCAGGATCGGAGCCGACGCGATGTCGTAGTCCCAGATTCCGTGGTGCACGGTCTGAAAGTGCCAGACGCGCTCCCCGGTCTCCACGTCGACACAGACCAGGCTCTCGGCGTAGACGTTGTCACCATGGCGCTGGCCGCCGTAGTAGTCGTTGGTCGGAGTGCTGGTACCGAAGTAGACGTAGCCCAGCTCTTCATCGCCACTCAGCGCAGCCCACACATTGGTGTTGCCCGTCAGCTTCCAGGAATCGTTCTCCCAGGTCTCGACGAAGTCCTCTCCCTCCTGGGGGATGGTGTGGAAGCGCCATCTGAGCTTACCGGTGCGCACATCGTAGGCGCGCACATGACCAGGCGGGTTGCGGTTACGTAGAGGGAAGTCCCAGATTCTCGAGCCGACGACGTAGGTATCACCGACCACGATCCCCGGCTGACCGTGGCTGATGCTACGAATAGTGGTGCCCTCGCGCCCCAGATCGCGCGATAGATCGACGATGCCATCCTCACCGAAAGCCGGATCGGGTCGTCCGGTCTGGGGATCGATCGACACCAGCTGCCTGCCAATGCTGGCGAGGAAAATGCGCTCGATTCCACCGGCCTGGCCGGCCTTGCCGTCGGTCCAATATTCGAGTCCACGGGTGTAGACGTTGGTCTGCGTAGGCCTACCGATCGCGTAGCTCTTCGGGTCGTAGACCCAGAGCTCCTCGCCGGTTGCCGCATCGAGAGCCGCAACCTGGCTGAGCTCGGTGGGCACGTAGATGCGGCCCCCGACCATCAGAGGGGTGGCACGCCAGGGTCGCCGCTCATAGGGAGACACATGGTCGATGCGCTTGTCGGCGGACTCCCAGCGCCACGCCACCTCGAGCCGTGAGAAGTTCTCTGCGTCGATCTGGCTCAGCGGCGAATAGCGCGCAGAGCTCTTGTCGCGACCATGGTGACGCCACTCGACATCGGGCTCGGCGCCGAAGCAGACAGCGGGTACACAGAGACCTAACGCCAAGACAAAGAATCGCGTCCAAAATCTGCACTTCTCCACGGTTTTCTCCTGCGATACCCCGATGAGGGACGGAGCCCCTAAGAGACGGGGTGTAAAGTACCAAAGTACTAAAGTACTAAAGTACTAAAGTACCAAAGTACCAAAGCGCCTTCCATCGGCACTGGGCGCGCGTCATCTACACCTCGAGTGCCAAAAGGAGTCAGCCATGCAGATGAGAGCCCTCTCTGTCGGTTTCAGTCTCGCTCTGGCCTTCGCATTCATGGGTCTGCCCAGCTCGGGTGCCGAGAACGACATCCCGAGGACAGCGAACGGAAAGCCGGATCTATCGGGAACCTATGACATCGGCAGCTTGACTCCGCTGCAGCGCGACGAGAAATACGGCGAGAGCGTCTATACCACCGCCGCGGAGACCCGGAAGCTCGAAGAAGCCGCGATCGCAGCACAGGCCGAGGACGATGCCTCGAGGGCGACAAATCGCGTCGCACCCCCAAGCATCAAGGACGAAGAATTCAAGAGCATCGGTGCTTACAACCGATTCTGGTTCGACCGGGGCACCACGACCTTCGCCGTCGACGGCAAGTACCGCACCTCGATCCTCACCGATCCGGCCGACGGCCGGCTGCCTCCGGTCAGCGAGCTCGGCAAGGAGCTACGAGCGGGGGCACCCCTCTTCTCGTACAAGAACACGGGCCTGGCGTGGTGGATGGAGACCGGCGAAGCCCCCTACGACGGGCCGGAGACCCAAACGCTCGGGACCCGCTGCCTCTTCGCCGGAGGCCCGTCGGTGCCGATGAGGCCGAGTGCCTACAACAACGTCAAGACCATCACCCAAACCGACACCCACGTCTCGATCCTGGTCGAATGGATGCACTGGAATCGCATCGTCCGCCTTAACTCCGAGCACCTGCCTCCCGAGATTCGCTCTTTCGGAGGCGATTCGATCGGATGGTGGGAGGGGGACACCCTGGTGGTGGAGACCACCAACTTTCGGCTGCCACCGCCGGCCCCCTGGGCCCAGGAGCTCCTAGCCGCCCAGGACTCTGCCAGCCAGGAGATGCGCGTCGTGGAGCGCTTCACGCCGATCGACGGGGACACCCTGCACTACGAGTTCACGGTCGATGATCCCGGTTACACGGCACCCTACACCGGCTCGCTACCGTTCCCGCGCACCGACGCCAAGCTCTTCGAGTATGCCTGCCACGAAGGAAACTACTCGATGGGCAACATGATGCGGGGTGCGCGCCAGCTGGAGGAAGAATGGCGCGCGGAACGCACCTCCTCGCAACAGCCGTAGCACTCGGATCCGATAGAAGATCCACCCAGTGTCTCTCTACCGCCTACCCGCGTCGCCTCACACGAGTATGGTAGTATTCCCTCAGTATGGCACACGCCAAGGCGACCTTCACGCTGGATCGAGCAACTGTCGATCGACTTCGCCGCACTGCCGAGAGGCTTGGTCGACCCAAGAGTGAAGTCGTTCGCCTCGCGATTCACGACTACAGCGACCGCGTTGGCCGCCTGAGCGAGCGCGAGAGGCTACAGAAGCTACGCGCCATAGATAGACTGGTAGCCCGGATCCCATCCCGACCCCAGGCTGACGTTGACGCCGAGATCGCAGTGATCCGCAAAGCTCGTCGAAGCGGCGGTCGGAAGGGCCCGAGCGAGGCCCGATGATCGTCCTCGACACCTCGGTGTTGATCGACGCTCTGACCGGCCCCTGCCGGGCGACTCCCTATCTACGGGCTGCCTTCGCCGCCGGCGAGCGCATTGTCCTCCCCTCTCTCGTTCTCTACGAATGGCTGCGCGGGCCACGCCATGCCGAAGAGCTCGAGGCGCAGGAAGAGCTCTTCCCTCGCAGCGAGGGTCTCGCGTTCGGAAGCGAAGAAGCTGCGCTGGCTGCCGAGCTCTATTCAACCGTCAAACGCCCACGCGGTCGTGAGATCGATTTGGCGATCGCCGCCACGACGATTCGCAACGTCGCGCAACTGTGGACCGCCAACCTGGCGGACTTTCGCGACATTCCCGGACTCGATCTCTACACGCCTACCCACTGACCGCCTATCGCGCTTCGGGGAGAAAAGCGCCACGCGCGCGGCCGCTAGCGCTCTCGGAGTGAGTACAGTCGAGTCTTGGTCCGCATCAGAAGGCGATCACCCACCAAAGCCGGCGAGGCCAGCACCATCTCGTCGAGCGGGTTGGCATGCAGCTGCTCCATCTCGTCTCCGGTGCCGAAGACGAAGGTCGTACCTTCCTCGTCGGTCGCGAAGATCCTGCCGCGGTAGGCCCACGGTGAGGCGGTAAAGGCTCGAGCCGAGTCTTGGATGCGCGCTTTGAAGACCTGCTCTCCGGTAGTAGCGTCATAGCGGGCGAAGAAACCCCGATCGTAGACCACCCATAATGAGCCCCGATAGGCCACCGGAGTCGGAAGATAGGTACCGGCAGCGGGGTCGTACCAACGAACCGACTCACTACTGCGCGCACCCTCGGGCAGCGTCAGATCGCCGGAAGCGCCGGACTCGATCGAAGTGATCGGCCGGAAGCTGTCACCATGAACCCCCGAGGTCACGAAGAGCTTCCCTTGGTAGGCAAATGGGGTCGGCACCGGAAACCGCGACTGATTGGACATTCGCCACAGCTCTCGGCCGCTGGTGTCGTAGCTCAAGACCGTGCTCGGACCCAAGGCGATGATCTCGGTACGGTCCGCGGTCCGCCAAACGAAGGGCGTGGTCCACCCGGTCTTGCTTCCCTGGGCACCCGGCATGGTGTCGCGGGCGGTCCGCCACCGCTCACGGCCATCCGCTTTAGCGAACGCCGCGATGAACTGATGCTCCTGATTGTCATTGACGATCACGACCTCGTCGTCGGTGAGCGCCGGCGAGCCTCCGGTGCCGAAGTCGAGAAAGATCTGAAAAGAGTCGAGCTCTCTGTGCCAACGCAGCTCGCCGGCGAGAGAGACGGCCCACAGACCCAGATTGGCGACGTAGACGAAGATCGTCTCACCGTCGGTGACCGGTGTTTCCGAGGCGAACGAGTTCTTGGCGTGGCGACCGCCCGGGGGCGGGCCGCGAAAGAGCGTGTGGCGCCAGAGCTCTTGACCGCCTTCGAGGGCATAGGCGATCAGAAGGTACTCGAGCTCGACCTCCCGGGGAAACTCGATGTAGCGCTCGTTGTGCTTCTCGATGACCTCGGCGCCCGGTAGGCCCTGCTCTCTCAGCTCGGCGATGTAGTCGTTGCTGAAGTCGGTGCCCATCTCGGGCGGCTTAGCCGCGGTCGACCCGGTGGCCGTAGTCACCCATACCCTGCCATCGGCAACAATAGGCGAAGACCAGCCCGCGCCGGGAACCTCGACGACCCATTCCACGTTCTCCGTCGTGGACCAGTGCAGTGGGAGCCGCTCGTTGTCGGATACCGGAACCCCTCCGGGACCCCGGAAGCCGGGCCAGGGTGGCTCGGAAGCCGCGGCCACCAGCGGCAGCGCCAAGAAGAGAGCCGGCGTGGCTCTCATCCAGGAGGTCACGCGACGTCTCGAAAGAAGACCCGAATCCCTGCCTCGTCGACCCAGGAATTCCCGGCCTTGCCCCGCACGAGGCTCGTGCCCAAGTCGCCGACGGCCGCCTCCAAGAGCTCCCGACTCCGCCCCACGACATCGAAGGCGGCAACCCCGTCGCCACGACCATTCTCGTCGTCGACGAAGCGAATCACGCCGCGTTTCTTACCGCGAGCACCCGCGCCAGGAACCGAAGCATCGAGATCGATGTACCACGCGGCCCGATCATCCGGCGTCTGCCCCTCGGCCGCCGGCGCACCCAGAAGCTCACTCCAGCGCGCAGCCATTGCCGCCCGGTCGGACGACTGCAGCTCCACCCCACAGATCTGAGACAAGAACGAAGAGTCGTGGTCCTGCCATCCCGGCCCCGCCCAGGTCCACGCGTCCGTCGGCCGCGCCTCGTCGACCGAAAGGATGGCGCCGCCACAATCCCGCGGATGGACATGAAGCCCTTCCGTCGTCTCACCCGAGCTTCCCGCGCCCTTGGCGTTCCAGACGATCCGCGCACCGACTTTTTCGATCCGCGATCTTGCAGCGTCCAGGTCAGGGACCTGCAGAATCACCATGTAGCCGCCGTCGCCGCCACGTCGTTCGAGATAGCGCCCAGCTGTCGTGTTCTCCTGCACCGGAGAAACCACCTCGAGAAAAGTATCGCCGATCGCCGCGACCCAATTGTCGAGCCCGAACTTGATGATGCCGGGATCGTGGTACCCGTAATCGATGCCGAGCAACTTGGCGAGGCGCCCGGTGGTGGCCTCGAGGTCTTCGGCAACAAGAGCTACCTGCCGTAATCGCATCCTGTTCTCCTAGTCGAGACATCGAGAAGCTCCCCGGTGTTCTCGGTGAGCATGTTACAAGCTGAGCGAGGTGCCTCAAACGCTGGACCTGGGTCGGCACAAGCGAAGAGGGTCTCGACGGCGTCGACGCCGCCGCGCGGAGGCAGTCGATCTCCCAGCGCGTTGCCGTGACAGGCATTGATGTGCTCGAATCGATCGAGATCGAGGCGCAGCAGACTCGACATCTCCCCTAGCGAGCCCGCCAGACGACCGGAGTAGAGACCATGTCAGACCCCTTTCTCCGCGATCTCCGAGTCGTTGCCCTCGAGCAGGCGGTCGCGGCGCCGCTGTGCAGCCGACGCCTAGCCCAGGCCGGCGCGGATGTGATCAAGATCGAGCGTCCGGAAGGCGACTTCGCCCGCTTCTACGACACCGCGGTCCACGGAGAGAGTGCCTATTTCGTATGGCTGAACTACGGCAAGCGCTCGGTCGTCCTCGACTTCAGAACCGCCCAGGGGCTCGACGACCTTAAGGGGCTGATCCGTACCGCGGACGTCTTCATCCAGAACCTCAAGCCCGGGGCGCTGGCCCGAGCCGGTGTCGACCTCGAAGCCCTACGGGAAGCCAACCCGCGCCTCATCACCTGCACTGTGGCGGGATATGGAAGCACGGGGCCGAGTGCAAACAAGAAAGCCTACGATCTCTTGATCCAGGCCGAGACCGGACTCTCCGCCATCACCGGTAGCCCACACGCTCCGGGGCGAGTAGGGGTATCGGTCTGCGATATCGCGACGGGGATGTTCGCGTACGAAGCCATCCTCGGTGCCCTGCTCCAGCGCGTCACGACCGAAAGAGGGGAAGCGATCGAGGTCACTCTCTTCGACGCGATGGCGGAGTGGATGGCTGTGCCTTATCTACTCGAGCGCTACGGCGGCACGGCACCTCAGCGCGTTGGACTCGCCCATCCGGGTATCGCCCCCTACGGAGTGTTCCGCAGCGCCGACGATGTGGCCTTCGTGCTCGCGATTCAAAACGAGAGGGAGTGGAAAAGTCTGTGTGAAGCGGTCTTGAAGGACGCAGACTTCGCGACCGCCCCGCGATGCTCTTCGAATGAGCTGCGAGTGACGAACCGTGACTTCATCGACAGCACAGTGCAAACCGAGGTTGGAAAGCTGGTCTACGAGCCGTTGAGCGCGCTGCTGACCACCGCCGATATCGCCCATGCACCGGTGAACGAGGTCGGCGCGCTGAAGCACCATCCGGACTTCGCGACCGACCCCATCCTCGTCAACGGAGCGAAAGTGGAGCTGCCACACACTCCTGGGCATGCCCCCAACCCGAACCCGCCCTCGGTGCCGAGGCTCGGCGAGCACACCGCCGCCGTTCTGCGGGAGCTCGCTGAGCTTCTGGCATGAGCCGTCTACTAGACCAGCGTTTCCAAAGTTCGTGCTGCATAGCTCGAGCTCATTCTGTTCGCTGGCTAGGCGCGCCGACGCAGGCATATTGGGCAATATGTCGAGGAGGCGCAACGCCGGCAGCGGGCAGAAGGGGCCGAGATATGTGCGCGAACTTTGGAAACGCTGGTCTAGAGCTCGAAGGGCTCACCCCGAGTCGTTCCGCGAGCTCGAAGCGCCTCGTAGGTACCCTGTCCCGCGGCACGAGACGCAGCGAGCACCTGCTCCAAGGATTCGCTTTGCTGGCGAAGGTCGCGTAGACGGGCCACGTCGACTTCGTCAGTGGGCACATCGCTGTCGAGGTCGAGGGGCTCAGAGGCTACGGTGAATCTCTTCATAGTCTTTGTCTAGTCCATGCCGGTGGAAGTATTCTCGCACCTCGTCACGATCCACGCTCTCGATACGAAGCAGCACACGAATGTCGGCGAGATCCTGCAACCGCCGCGTCCGGTCGTTCCTATAGGCCGTGACCTTCATCGCTATGAGGTGCTCTGGCTTCGGCACCAAGGCTTTGCAGCCCGGAAAGACCAGACGTTCGCGGGCGTCGGCAAAGAGCTTGGCTTCGGTCTCGCCGCGAACGTAGATCAAGTCTACGCGGCCCCAGGCCGGGTCCGCGTGGAGGTGGTTCGAATAACCGGAGGAGCGATGCAGTGTCTCGTAGCCGAGAGACTCGAGATAGGCGACCACGGCATCCTGTTGGTCGAAGGGGACGATCAAGTCGAGATCGAAGGTCGTACGACCGCCCCCGTAGCTGTTCAATCCCCATCCACCGGCGACCGCACACCGGGAGCTCTGATGGTTGAGAAAGCTAGCGACAGCCTCGTGGACGCGAGTGTATTCCATGGCTCGTGCTTGAACAGTTTACCGGCCTCGACGACCGATCGCCCGTGCGCCACGTGCGACACAAACCTCCACCTGCGGCCCTCAGGAGAACGGCCGCAGCCTGTTCTCATTGAAGGAGGTGAACATCTCGTAGTCCTCGCTGCGAAAGAAGATGCGGCCGTTTGGCCCTCCTGGTGGCAGCTCGACGATGAAGCGGGTGTGTGGATAGACCGCTTCTGGCGGCTGCATGCCTTCACTGGTGTTCAGCTGGGTGCGCGTCCCCCCGGGGATCAGACCGTGAACCAGCACATCGTCCTGCCCGATCTTGCGCAGCTCGCGGGCCAACGACTTGGTCAGCACCGCGACTCCCGCCTTCGAGGAGCTGTATGCCGACAGCGTGCGCCGTCCCGCTTCGCCTTCTCTGGAGCAGACGTTGATGATACGGCCATGGCGGCGCTCGAGCATGCCGGGAAGCACGGCGTGGGTGCAGCGCGCCACTCCGCTCAGATTGACGTCGATGACCGCCTTCCAGTCGGCGAACGGCCGATCAATGAGATCGCCCTGATTGGCGATACCTGCATTGTTGATCAGGACGTCGATCCTTCCACCGATCGCCATAGCGGCGTCGGTCAGCCGCTTCACGTCCGCGTCCGAGGTGACGTCGCCGGTGACACAACGTATCCGGCCACCGCAGATCGCAGTGGTCTCCGCGAGGCCTGGCTCATCCAAGTCGAAACCGACCACGTCAGCGCCATCCGCAACGAAGCCGGTGCAAAGGGCGCGGCCGATACCACTCCCGGCCCCCGTAATGACGATCACTTTTCCACTCACACCTTCGCTCATCGATTCCTCCGATAAGAGATCTGAAGCAGGAGACTCGATCTATGACGTCTCCGAGCGCTCTGGCCCCTCGATCTCGAGACACTGCCGCTCCATCTCGCGACGGAAGAGTACCGCCTCGTCCGACGGAGAGGACTCGACGTCGTCCCAGCGCACAAGGCCCCCCTCCTCCACCTCTCGGATCAATCTAAGCCCTCGCGCAAGACCGATCGGGAGACAGCCCCGCTCGAGAGACGTTGTCGCCGGCAGCTGACGACCCCAGACGCTGAAGCCACCCTCACCGTCGAGGATCTCTCCGACTCTGAGAGCCCGCTTGGCGACTGCCACGACATCGGACCGGAAGGCGTCTGCGCACCCGGTCGGCTCCTGTCGGCAGGCGATCGAGGCAATTGAGATGCCGAGCTCCAGGCCGATGAAGTGGGCCGGCCGCCAGAGCGCGAAGTGCTCCTGCTCGCGATCAGCGGAAAAGCCGTACTCACCGAGGCAGCGGCGCACATAGTCGTGGTCGGCAGCGACAACGACATAGGTGCCCAGCGTGAGGTCGTCTTCGATCTTGGCGCCGTCCCGCCGCAACGAGGAGACCACCTCGGTAGTCCCAGACCGACTGAGCTGACCGCCCTTGGCCCGCGGCCGACACACCTCTGCCAGCTCCCGGCACGCCGCGGGCGGAAAGCCGAGCCCCTCTGCCTGGGGAACGAGGCCGGTGGCGTTGGCCACCGCAGTCATCTCGATCGCCGACTTCGAGCCATCGATGAAGCTGGTGAACATCTGCGGGTTCATGCCACCTCTCGCGGCCACCTCGGCAGTGATCCCGAAAGCCTCCCAGACCGTCTCCGGAGTCGAATGATGAAAGCGCGGCAGGTAGCGGGTGCCTTTGCCGGCGCAGACGACTTCGAAGCCACAGGTACGGGCCCAGTCGACGTGTTCACAGATCAGGGCCGGCTGATCGCCCCAGGCAAGGCTGTAGATCACCCCGGCCTCGGCCGCACGCCGGGCAAGAAGAGGGCCGGCCAAAGCGTCGGCCTCCACATTCACCATCACTACATGACGCCCGGCCGTGAACGCGGCCAGGGCGTGAGCGATGCCGGCCCGCGGGGAGCCCGTCGCCTCGACGAGAATGTCGAGATCCGGGGCCTCGATCAGAGCCTGGGTATCGTCGGTCAGCCAGGTGCCACCAGTGCGAAGAGCTGATTCGACGTCGGCAGCGCCGACCCGTTCCGTCGCCCAGCCGGTTGCCTCCAGTGCGAGACGAGCGCGCTCGGGCTCGAGGTCTGCGATCCCTACAATGTGTACCCCTGCCATCTTTCTGGCCTGAGCCAAAAACATCGCCCCGAACTTGCCGGCTCCAACCAGACCCACTCGTACCGGTTCACCTTTCGCCTCGCGCTCTCGCAGCGACCGGTACAAGCTCATGCACCGATCATAGCCGGGAGGGATGAAGGGACAAGCCTCGACATCCGCCAGCGTCAGATATGCTCACCCGACTAGGGCCAATTCATCAGCCTCCCTCTCACCTCTCTTTCAAGGAGTCATCGATGGCGTACGAACGTTCGCTCTCCCTTCTTCCGGCTGTCGTCCTGCTTGTCGGCGGTGCTCTCGCCGCATCTCCATCTGCGGCCGATGTCTATGAGCTGCGGACATACACGACAAACGAAGGCAAGCTGGACGCACTCAATGCCCGTTTCCGTGATCACACGGTGCGGCTGTTCGAGAAGCACGGGATCGAGTCGGTTGGCTACTGGGTTCCGACCGACGAAGAGCGGTCGAAGAACACCTTGATCTACGTCATCAAGCACAAGAGCCGCGACGCTGCGAAGGCATCTTGGAAGGCGTTTCTCGCCGACCCCGAATGGAAGAAGGCGGCAAAGGAATCGGGAGTCGGGGCTCTGGCGAACCCGCCGGTGTCGGTCTTCGCGGAGGCTACTGACTTCTCACCAGCATGGAAGAACGAAAAGACAGACGGAGAGGCCGCTTTCGAGCTGCGGATCTACCGCTGCAACGAAGGAGAGCTGGGCAATCTCGACGCACGGTTTCGAGACCACACCATAGGTATCTTCGATCGTTTCGGCATGCGCTCAGTCGCCTATTGGCATCCCACCGACGAGCCAGACTCGAAGGACACCCTGATCTACCTTCTGCGCCACGACTCCCGTGAAGCGGGGACTGCCTCGTGGAAGGCCTTCGGAGCTGACGAGGAATGGAAGAAGGTCGCTGTCGAATCGCAGAAGGACGGCAGGTTTCTTCGCGAGCGCCCAGAGTCGATCTATATGAAGGCAACCGACTACTCGGCGATCCAGTAGACATGTCGGAGTGGCTCCGACCGGGGCCGACTACAGACCCAGATGGAGGCGAAGGGCGTCTTCCAGGTCGGACATGAGCGACGGCGGAAGCTGGCCAACTCGTCCGCCCACCCTTTCGATCGCTATCGAGCGTACCTGCTCCGCTTGCGCCTTGGAGTCGCGGGACAATCCGCATTCCGCAGCGGGCAGCCTCACCTGGAAGGGATATATCCGGGTCACGTTCGAGGTTACCGGCACCACAGTGATGATGCCGCGACCGAGTCGAGAGGCCGTGGCGTTGGCGCCATCGTTACTAACGATCACCGCCGGCCGGCTCTTCTTCACCTCGGACCCTCGCGCTGGAGCGAGATCGACAACACGAAGCTCACCGCGGAGCATCACCGCTCCTCGACCTGCGGATCGAGCCCATCGCCACTCACCGCCTCCCACAGACTCGCATCGCCGGCTTCCCACTCTTCCCATGCCTGCGCGTAGGCGGGACCGAGCTCGGTTGCACGCAACAGGCGAACCGCCTGTTGAAGGACAGCAGACCGAGAACGGGCCCCTACGTTGCGAGCATAGTCGTCGAGAAACTCGATGTCCTCCTCGGGTAGACTCACACTCAACTTCATACCTTTATGCTACCACTAGGTAGCAACAAGATAGCAACACGCCACGGTCCAGCTGTTCTTCTGACTCCATGGTGTAGGCTCTGCGGCCTATGACTCGAAAAAGGGGAGAGACCGTGATGGCAATGCTCCGCGTCCGCGCCCTAGACCAGCGTTTCCAAAGTTCGTGCTGCATAGCTCGAGGTCATTCTGTTCGCTGGCCAGGCGCGCCGACGCAGGCATATTGGGCAATATGTCGAGGAGGCGAAACGCCGCCAGCGGGCAGAAGGGGCCGAGATATGTGCGCGAACTTTGGAAGCGCTGGTCTAGTACTCGTTCTGGGGTTGATCTCGGCGCTCGGCTGTCAACCTGCGGAACAACCCACGGAGACGGGCGCCCCTCCCGCGGCGGCGGTGGCGGCCGCGCCGAATATCATCGTCATCCTCGCCGACGATCTCGGCTATGGCGACATCGGAGCCTACGGTTCCCAGATCCCGACCCCCAACATCGACCAGCTGGCGCGGGACGGCGTTCGGCTGACCTCCGGCCATGTTTCGGCAGCGGTATGCAGCCCGACACGCGCCGGCCTCCACACCGGCCGCTACCAGAATCGCTTCGGTTGGGAGTACAACCCCTTCTACTTCAGCGGCGCCGACAGAGGTCCCGATGCCGACCTCGGTCTTCCTCTCGACCAGGCCACACTCGCCAACCTCTTTCAGGATGCCGGCTACACCACCGGCCTGATCGGCAAGTGGCATCTCGGTGTGGCTGAGCAGTACCACCCGATGAACCGTGGCTTCGACGAGTTTTACGGAATCCTGGGAGGCGGTACCAGCTACATCGACTCCCGCCTTCCCGGCACTCACGAGTGGCCCGAGGAGGGTGCCCCGACCACCCGCAGCGGAGACTCGCGCGTCATCCGCGACGGCTTCGAGGTGATCGAGGTCGAGGAGTACCTGACCGACGTCTTCGCCGAGAAGGCGGTCGACTTCATCGATCGCCATGCGGACGAGCGCTTCCTACTGATGCTGACGCCGAATACCCCACACACGCCCCTTCAGGCGACGGACGAGTACATGGAGCGGGTGCAGCACATCGAGGGAGAGGGCGCACGCCTCTACGCCGCGATGGTGGTCTCACTCGACGATTACGTCGGTGATGTCGTCGCCGCCCTACGCAAGCACGACCTTGAGCGCGACACGATCGTCGTCTTTCTCTCCGACAACGGCTGCATCAACTACATGAGCGAGCCGATCTGCACCAACGCCCCCCTGGCTGGCAACAAGCGCTTCCACCTCGAAGGGGGCCATCGCGTTCCTTTCATCGTCAAATGGCCGGCAGGCCTTCCTCAGGGCGAGGTCTACGATGAGCACGCGATCGCTCTCGACCTCTACGCGACCTTCGCAGCTGCCAGCGGTCTCGAAGCCAGCTCTCCCGACAGCGTGAACCTGCTTCCCCATCTACGTGGTGAGGCCTCCGAACCGCCACACGAGTTCCTCTACTGGCGCGCGGCACCCAACATCGCGATCCTGTGGGGGAAGTGGAAGATGTGGAAGGTCAACAACACCGATCTCGAGATCCCTCCGGGGCCGCCGGGCCAACAAGTACCGCTGCAGGAATGGCCACCCCACTCTTCGCCCCTAGGCCAGGCCACGGTTCTCTATGACCTTTCCACCGACATCGGCGAGACCACGAATGTCGCCGACCAGCATCCCGAGATCGTCGAGCGTCTGGAGAGCGAGCTCGAAGCGTGGGAGGAGACGCTCTCCGAGCCACTCTGGGTCAACCGCCGCTCGACCTTGCATGAACTGCACGGTCAGACTGTGCACCTCTTCTTCTAAGGGGATGGCGATGAGATCTCAGTTGCGCCGAGCTCTTGTGCTCTGTCTGGGACTACTCTCGATCATCGGCTGCCAGTCTCCCCAGGAGCCGATAGAAACCGGCGCGCCCCCGGCGCTGGGCGCGCCGACCGCCCCCAATATCATCGTCATCGTGGCCGACGACCTCGGCTACGGTGACATCGGCGTCTTCGGATCGGAGACCATCCCGACCCCCCACATCGACGCGCTGGCACGCGACGGCGTGCAGTTGACCGCGGGCTACGTTTCCGGAGCGGTGTGCAGTCCCACTCGGGCCGGGCTCCACACCGGGCGCTACCAGAACCGCTTCGGCTACGAGTACAACCCCACCGCCAACTATGTGAGGGGGGCCGACGCGGAGCTCGGTCTGCCCGAGGATCAGACGACGATCGCCAATCTCTTTCAAGACGCCGGTTACACCACCGGTCTCATCGGCAAGTGGCATCTCGGCATCCGCGAGCCCTACCATCCGCTCAACCGCGGCTTCGACGAGTTCTACGGGATTCGGGGCGGCGCCACGAGCTATATCGACTCACGGCTTCCGGGGGTGCATTCGTTCCCGGCGGAGGGCGCCCCGACCGAGCGTACCGGGTATGAGCGCGCCATCATCGACGGCCGCGAAGAGGTGGACGTCCCCGAGTACCTGACCGACGTCTTCGCCGAGAAGGCGGTGGACTTCATCGACCGCCACGCGGACGAGCGCTTTCTCTTGATGCTGACGCCGAACACTCCCCACACGCCGATCCAGGCGACCGACGAGTACGTCGAGCGAGTCAAGCACATCGAAGAAGAGGGCGCGCGCATCTATGCCGCGATGGTCGTCTCTCTCGACGACTATGTCGGCGACGTCGTCGCCGCCCTGCGCCGGCACGATCTCGAGCGCGACACACTCATCGTCTTTCACTCCGACAACGGCTGCATCAACTACATTGGCGAAGTGATCTGCACCAATGCTCCGCTGTCTGGCGGCAAGCGCTACCACCTCGAAGGAGGCATCCGTGTGCCTTTCATCATCAAGTGGCCCGCGGGTCTGCCGCAGGGCGCGGTCTACGAAGAACCGGTGATCGCTCTCGACACCTACTCGACCGCGGCCGCCGCCGCTGGCCTCGACGCCAGTACTCCCGACAGCGTCAACCTCCTTCCCTATCTCCGTGGCGAGACCTCCGAAGCACCGCACGAGTTCCTCTACTGGCGCTCCGCTCCCAACCACGCGATCCGTTGGGGGAAGTGGAAGATGTGGAAGGTCAACAACACCGATCTGGCCTTCGGCGATCCTCCGCCTCCCGGTCGGTTACTGCCCGAAGTGGACTACCCGATCGAGTCCCCCCATGGGCAGACGACGGTTCTCTACGACCTCTCGGCCGATGTCAGCGAGCAGCAGAATCTCGCCGACCAGCACCCCGAGATCGTCGAGCGCCTGGAGGCCGAGCTCGAAGCCTGGGCCTCCGAGCTCGCCGAGCCGATGTGGACCAGCCGCCGCGCGACTCTCGACGACCTCCACGGCCAGACCGTTCAGCTCTTCTTCTAGCTTTCGTATAGTTTTCGAAAATGATCGCTATCATTTCCGAAATCTAGTTGCTGTTTGGCGCCGAGGACGGCGCACTCGTGCGTTGCTTCCTATTCGCTCCGGAAAACGGCGCGGGCCGATTCGGGGGTCTTAGGGCCGGACGCCCACGTCCCTCGGAGCGAATAGGAAACAGCGCCTGAAAGCTAACTAGTTGTTGTCTAGCCTCGGCTGATACGCCTCGTCCAAGGGGCGACAATTTGGGTGTTATAAGCTCGACGCCAACTCTTTTCAGGAGGAGCGGAAACGGTGGAGCGAATCTCAGGACTCTCGATCACCTTCTTTGTTGCGGCCTGCGCCGCCCCACCGGAAGCCGACCTCGACGACATACTAGGGGCGACGCCACCCGACTTGTCGGCTTACCAGAAATACGAGATCGAGTCCTCAGCCGAGGGCAACCTACAAGTCACTTTCCTCGGCGTCGCCACCCTGCTCTTCGACGACGGAGAGACGGCGATCATGACCGACGGCTACTTCACTCGCATCAGCCGCGAGCAGATGGCTCTGGGCGATCCGATCGCGCCGGATCAAGCTTTGGTCGCGGCAGGTTTACAACGCGTCGGGGTCGATCGACTCGCCGCCGTCATGACGGTGCATTCGCACTTCGATCACTCTCTGGACACCCCGGTCGTCGCGAAGCTCACCGGCGCCACCGTCGTCGGCTCGCGCTCCACCGCGAACATCGCCCGCGGTTGGGGACTCGACGAGACGCAGATCAAAGAAGTCGTGAACGGGGACTCAATGCGTTTCGGTGACTTCGAAGTGACCTTCATCCAGTCGAAGCACTACGCGCTCCCCGCAGCCGCTGCCACCTCGATCGGCAAAGAGATCCTCTCGCCCCTGGTGCCGCCACAGCCGACCACCGCCTATGTCGAAGGCGGCAGTTACTCCATCCTGATCGACCATCCCGTACAGAGCTTTCTGGTGCAGGGCAGCGCGGGGTCCCTGCCGGGCGCCTTGGACGCCTATTCCGCGGACATAGTCCTGCTCGGCATCGGCGGCCTGGGGCGCATGGAGCGGGACTACAAGGAAGGCTATTGGCGAGACGTGGTCGAGGCTGTAGATGCGAAGGTCGTAATTCCGATTCACTTCGACGACTTCACTCGCTCCGCCACTGCACCCCTCGGTGCGATGCCCGATGTGCCGCAGGCTTTCGACTTTCTGATCGACAAGGCGGGTGAGGCCAATGTGGAGTTTGCGCTGCTGCCCTACTACCTACCCGCGGCGCCCCGTCCGTCCCAGACCGCCCCTTGATAGGCGTCCTGGATCGCCCGGTCTCGAGTCAGCAGCGGCACATCGTTGATCACCGCATGGCTGACGATGATGCGGTCGAATGGATCGCGAGTCCAATTCTGATCACGAGCGGTGGTCGCCACCTGCTCGAAGGGCAAGTCGCATACGACCAGGCCCAAGGGCGCCCGCAGAGTAGCTAGAACTTCTTCAGCCGGCTTCCCGGTCCGTCCGATCTCATACAGATACTGAAGCTCCAGCCCCACCATCGGAGAGATCAACAGTTCATTGCCTTCGATCAGAGAACGGGCAAGGGCCGGTATCAGATCGACGCGGCCGGCGTAGAGCCAGGCGACAACGTGGGTGTCGAGATAGATCAAGGCTTCCAGGCTTCCGACCAATCGATGTCGAGAAGATCTTCGGGCTCAGCGAGCAGATAGTCACGAGGCTCGAGCCGGTCGAGCTTGGCACGCCGCTCAAGCGGTACGACTCGTAGGATCTGACCGCGACGCTCCACCTCGAGTGGAATGCCGGTCTCGAGAACTTGGTCGAGGAGGCGGTAGATGTCCTGTCGAAGGCTCGATGCTGTGACTGTCATAGCGGCTCCCCTTGTCTCTCTCTCAAAGCTATCCCACGAACGATACGTACGTCAATATACAGAACGTACGTACGTACCCTAGATCACTACTCTCACGCTAAGGTCCGCCGTACACTCGGGACTCCAGCAACAGAAAGGAAGAGGCTGGCAATCTTATGTATCCGAATCCCCTGAAAGAGAAGATCCACGACGGCAAGCTCGTCCTTGGCACGATGCTACCGACCCACGACATCCGCATCGCTGCCTTCCTGGCCAACGGCTGCACAGCAGACTTCATCTGGCTCGACCAGGAACACTCGCCCTTCGGCCCGCGCGACATGGAGATGATTCCGATCATGCTCCGCCAAAAGGGAATCGCCCCCTTGGTGCGGGTGGCGTGGAACGATCCGGGGCTGATCAAGAAGGCCTACGATGCTGGAGCCGTCTCGGTGATGGTGCCGCAGGTCGGCAACGTCGAGGAAGCCAAGCTCGCGGTCCAGTACGGCAACTATCCCCCGCTGGGCAATCGTGGAATCTCCCCGCACTGGCCACTGCTGGCAGGCGAAGACTTTGTCAATGTCGTAAAGACCGCAAACGACGAGACGGTCCTCGTTCTGCAGATGGAGACGGTCGAGGCCTACGAACAGATCGACGAGATCCTCGCCGTCGACGGCTTCGACGTTCTCTTAGTCGGTCCGATGGATCTTTCAGCATCTCTTGGTGTCACCGCCGAGATGCAGAATCCAAAAGTGCAGACGATCATGGAGGACGTACCGAAGCGAGCCGAAGGCAGCGGCAAGATCATCGGAACAACACTCCAAGACCCGGAGGAGATCCGCCAGAAGATCGACTGGGGCTACAAGTTCCTCAATCTCGGCAGCCCGATCGGTTTCGGCATTCGATTCGTCAACGACCGCTTCGCCGAATATCGCGAGCAAGCGGGCTAGTAACGGCCTCTAGTGTCCTGTATCAGTAGTTCGTCACACAACTCGCTGGCCCTTTTGGGCGCTGCCGTCGTTGGCTGGGCGCCCCCGCTCTCCTCGCAATATTGCCCAATATACCTTCGTCGTAGCGCCTTGGCAGCACCCAAAATGACTGCGCGATTTATGCAACGAACCACTGATACAGGACACTAGAAACGGGAGGAACGAGACGTGCCCAAGTTCGTGATGCTGCCGCCCATCGATGATCTTCGCCGAGATTGGGCGGAGCGCCTCGCCCGCGAGCTACCCGAGCTCGAGGTTGTGGTCGCCGAAGACGACGCCGAGGCGGCGGTCGAGCTGGTCGACGCCGACGGCGCCTATGGCTGGGTGCCGCCGGAGGTTCTGCCGACCGTCGAGAAGCTGAGCTGGCTGCAGAATCCCGACGCCGGCCCCTTCATCGGTTACTACTACAAAGAGCTGATCGAGCATCCGGTCACGATCACGAATCCGCGCGGAATCTATTCGGACCACATCGCCCATCACATTCTGATGTTCCTATTGGCGCTGTCACGCGGCCTGCCCTATTTCGTCGCGGAGCAGGCGAAGGGTCGGTGGAACAGGAACGCGCGCAAGCACGGCTATGTCAACCTTCCAGACTCCACCGTCCTCATCAACGGCCTCGGCGGGATCGGCGCCGAGACGGCGCGCCTGTGTGCGGAGCTCGGTGCACGGGTGATCGGCGTCGACCCGCGACCCGAGCACGAAACCCCGGCCGAAGTCATCGCGCCCAGCGAGCTGGATCGTCGTCTTCCTGAGGCGGATTTCGTCGTCACCACCGTGCCGCACACTCCCGAGACCGAGGGCATGTGGAACACGCAACGCTTGGCGCTGATGAAGAAGTCCGCGTACTTCATCAATATCGGACGCGGCAAGACGGCCAAGCTCGACGATCTGGTGACCGCGCTCGAATCGGGCGAGATCGCCGGCGCGGGGCTCGACGTCTACGAGACCGAGCCGCTTCCCGAAAGCCATCCACTCTGGCACATGGAGAACGTTCTGCTCACACCGCATATCGCGGTCTACGAGGCCGAGAACATTCCCGAGCGCCGCTACCAGCTCATCCTCGAGAATGCGCGACGCTTCCTCGACGGACGTGAGCTCCTGAACGTGGTCGACAAGGCAAAGTGGTATTGACCAAACGCGGCACTGCGAAACATCCTTGAAAATCCTCAGTTCGGCTGAGGATTTTCAAGGAACATTTTCAACGAATGGCAAGCCCAAGCGGAGGGAATCTACCTTCGCGACAGCGACCTTCTCACTTTGTCAGCGCGGCCCGAAGAGATTTCTTATCGGCAGCCCGGGGTCCTTGGCGGGGTCGTAGTCGGGATTGCGCGTCGGCAGCTCGAGATCGACTTCTTCGAAGTAGGAGTCGAGTCGCTGCGAGAGCTTCTTCGCGATCTCGGGGCGCCAACTGCTCAGATCGGTCGACTCCCGGAGGTCGAGCTCGAGATCGTAGAGGTACTCTCGACCCGATTCGAGCTCGCGGATGAGCTTGTGGTTGCCGCTACGAATGGCCGCCTGCGGCGCCACGTGCTTCATGTTGCGATAGGCGCCGTAGTACCAGACCAGCTCGTCCGTGCCGCGCTCGACTGTCGAGGCACGACCGGCTAGGACTCCCGCCAGGCTCCCTCCGTCTACGTCGCTCGGAACATCGTCGCCTTCGCCGATCCACTCGGCGATCGTCGGCAGAAAGTCATAGCCGATCGCCGGAACATGACTCTGCGATCCGGCTTCGATTCCCGGACCCCGAACGATCAGCGGCACCCGAATGCCGCCCTCCCACACATGAGTCTTGCCCATGAACAACGGAGTATTGCTGGTCACCGGGGTATCCGATTCACCACCGTTGTCGGAGGTGAAGATCACATAGGTATTCTCCGAGAGTCCGAGCTCGTCCAGCTTCGCGAGGATCTTGCCGACACTCTCGTCCATCTCCTCCGTCATCGCGGCATAGACCTCGTTCGAGTGGTTGTTGCCGGTGGGATAAGTCTTGTAGCGCTCCACGTTCTTGGGGAAGGCCCGGAGAGGAGTGTGCACTGCGTAGTAGGAGACCTGGAGATAGAAGGGTCGTCCACTCGGCCCGTACTTGTCGAGGAAGGCGAGCGAGTCTTTGGTGATCTCCCCGGAGCGCTTGGGGTCGGGTGGTCCCTGCCCACCCGGCGTGTTGGTGGTGGTGCCGTTGTGCTCGTCGTAGCCATGGCGCTCGGGCGGGGTCGCGCCCATATGCCATTTGCCGAAGTGACCGGCGACCGTCTTCGAATCGTGCCGCTTCAGATACTCGGCGATGGTGAGCTCGCTTTCCGGCAGATCGTCGATCGGAAAAGGCACGAGCAGAGGTTTGTTGAAATACATCATGTCGTGGAAGGGCTGGATCAGCGCCTTGCCGTTCTCGTCAGGCACCACGTCGATGATGTCGGTGGCGCCAAGACGCGCCGCGGTCTTCCCGGTCTGGATCGCCATCCGGGTCGGCGAGCAGTTCGGCGCCGGGGAGTAGGCGTTGGAGAAGCGCATACCCTGGCTCGCCATCCGCTCCAAGCTCGGAGTGCGGTAAAGATCGCTCTTTGAGCCCGCCACACGGTCGTCCATCTGCACCGACGAGCCGGTCCAACCCATGTCGTCGGCGAGCAAGAGAACGATGTTCGGCGTGTCCGCCGCGCTGGCGGTCAGCGGTAGGGCTATGGCGAGTAGGAGAGTAGCGACTTCAAGTCTCATGACTCCTCCTGAGGATCGGATTTTCTGCGGGCATCAACTCTAGCATCGTGAGCGACGTCGAAGCCGCAGTGACACGCTGGGGGATCCTCTATTCACTCGCGTCTGTGCGCAGCACGGGTCCCGCCCAATCGAGAATGCGTTGGTCAGCCGTGGCCAGGACAGCTCCCTCGCGCAGGGCGGTGGCGACAATGATGCGGTCGGCGGGATCGGCGTGGAAGTCGGCCAGAGCCGCCGCTCGTGCACCGATATCTCCGATGACCGCGATCTCCACCAGGCCGGCGCGAAGCAGTTTCGACCTCCAGGCGTCGAGATCGAGCGCCAGCGACACCCGACCCTTGCGTAGCAGGGTACCGATCTCCCAGAAGCTGATGGCAGAGACCGAGAGCCCATCTTCCGCGAGCGCTCGGTCGAGTGCCAGACGCGCCTTCGGTCCCAGTCTCGAGCTTCCGCCGTCGAGCCAAAGCAGGACGTGGGTGTCGAGCAGGGTCATTGCCAAGCTCCTGCGACGAATGGAGCGTTCGACGAGCTACTCGGCATTCCCCCCGCTGGCCTCCCACTCGTTCTCGATCGGGGAGACGACGTCGCCGTGAATCACGAGCTCCTTACGGTGGAGGCCGAAGAGGGTCTCTGGCTTCTCCAGATACGCGACCAACCGACTCACCGGACGACCGTTCTTCGTGATCACGATGGACTCGTTGGTCTCTGCGACTTCGTCCATCAAGGCGAGACACTTGGATTTGAACTCGGACGCTTTGATCTTCTTCATTGCCGCCCCCTCAGTTATCTGACCATGGTCATGACCATGGTTATATGGAGACTAACAGAAGCCTCATCCGTCACACACTATTAGGGTCGCCTCATCGACGAGAAAATGCATCGGCTCGGCGAAAGGCGAAGTGAAGCACTCGCCGGGCAATGCGCCAACCCTCGGCGGTGCGCACGAACTCGTCCTCGTAATGTCCCACCGCGGCGGGCCCTTCGAAAGCGATGGGATCGTCGGTCAAGCTCTCGTCACCGACATGCCGATACAGGCTGAGATAAGAGATGCCGCGGGCGTGATCCGAGTCGACGACTTCGACGTGGATATTGGTCAGGACATGACGGGAGCGCAGCGTGTCCGGTCGCTTCTTGAACGACTTGCGAATCGCCTCTTTGCCGTCAAAGGGATAGCCGGCGTTGAGATGGGCGTCCTCGGCAAAGAGCTCGACAAAGGCGTCGTACTCGCGGAAGTCGACGTGACGCGCGTAGGCGATCGAAAGCTGCTGGCAGGTGTGCTCGATATCGATTCTCTCTAAGGCTTGCATGGTCGCTCCTTCACACTTGTGGTTTGACACCTGGATGGCGAGGCAGCTCCGTTCTCTCCCCACACATAGTAGTCCGACGGGATGAAGATCTCTCTCAGCCTCTGCACTTGCCTTTCGGTCGCGGTCTCTGGCTTAGGCCTGCAGCCGGCGCATGCCGTCAATGACACCGAGCGAGAATGCCGCAACCTGATCCGCCTCACCGACTTCAATCACGCGGTCGAGCCCGCGGCACGGGCAAGTGCGAAACCTCCGTACTGACGCCAGGCGCCTGGGTCGCGAAGTGCTCGGGCACCGAAAACTAGAGGGTGACAGTCAACGGGGTCGCGCCGGGTCGGCCATGCCAGCTGTACGCTTGACGTACTACACGAAGCGTACTAACCTTGCAAAGTGATTCGCTCGTTCGCGGACGGCAAGACTCGTCGGCTGTTCGAGGACGATCGAAGAAGAGGGTTTCGCGGTCTCGACTACGACCGAGCACTACTATTGCTTGACGCCCTGGATGCCGCGCGTTCCCTCGAGCCGCTACGAGCTCTGCAAGCGGTTCGGCTCCACTCGCTGAAGGGTGGTCGCAAGGGGCAGCAAGCAATGACCGTGAACCGGCGCTGGAGGATCACTTTCAAGTTCGAGGAAGGCGATGCACAAGACGTGGCAATCGAGGACTACCACAGGAGCTAGCTGATGACGAGAGTGAGAAGCCACCCGGGCCAGCTACTTCGCGCCGAGCTCGAAGCTCGAGAGATGAGTGCCAATCAGCTCGCTCTGGCACTGCGTGTGCCGGCGAATCGCATCACAGCCATCCTGCGTGGAGAGCGGTCCGTTACGGCGGAGACAGCGCTTCGGCTGGGGCGATATCTGGGGACCGACGCCGCGTTCTGGATGAACCTCCAGACCGCCTACGACATCTCGCTGATCGATGCGGAGAGAGGGCATCTGATCGAAGAGGAAGTGCCCGCGCCCACAGCTTGAGGAAGGACGGCCGTAGGACACCCCAGGTCGTGGACACGGTCCATGAAATCAGCGACCGCCGGCCGCGATCTGCGGCAGAGCGAAGGCGACGAGCTCCGCTTTCTCGCTCACTCCGCCGGCGGCAACGACGATGTACTGGCGCCCCTCGTGGAGATAGGTGATTGGCGAGCTGTGCAGACTGCGCTCGACCTCGACCTGGGCCAGCAGCTTGCCGCTGCCCCTCTCGTAAGCCTGGAGATAAGCGCCTCCCGGCCCTTCTCTGATCCGCTTGCCGAGCTCGTCGAGCTTGGCGGGCCCGCCGAAGAGGAGCGCGGCTGTCAACTCTTTCGGGTGCTCGGCCGCGTCTCGAAAATGTTCGGGTGGCACCCCGCCGGCCGGAGGCCGGCGGGGGTGTTGCCGGCTGATATATACCATGATATATATCAAGCGTGAAACCAACGAAAGAACGTCCCCAGAGACGCGAGTACCGAGCGAAGGTCTTCCGTAACGGGCGCAGCCAGGCGATACGCCTCCCCAAGGAGCTCCGATTCGATGAGCAAGAGAAGGAGGTTCGTGTGTGGCGGGAGCACGGACGCCTGGTAGTCGAATCGATCGACGAGTGGCCGGAGGACTTCTGGCGACTCTTCGGAAGCGTTCCTGATCTCGAGCTCCCCGAGCGAACGCCCCTCGCCGAGGCACGCGACCGCTTCAATCGGTGAGGTACCTCCTCGACACCGATACGGTGAGCTTCATCCTGCGCGGAGAGGGGAGGGTCGAAGACCACTTTCTTCGCCTCCGCCCGTCGGACATCTGCACCAGTCCGATCGTCGTAGGAGAGATTGAGCTCGGCCTCGAACGGAGAAAGAACCCGAGGCTTCGACTGCTCGCTGAACGTCTCTTCGAGATCTTGTCCGTCGCGCCTTACGACAGGGAGGCTGGCCAGCACTACGGCCGATTGGCAGCTTCCCTCCTGGCAACAGGAACCCCGATCGGGGTCGAGGACACGATGGTCGCGGCCCACGCCCTGTCGTTGGGCCTGACTCTGGTCACTCACAACACCAGGCACTTTGAGCGAGTACCGGGGCTCAGGGTCGAGGACTGGTACTAGACCAGCGTTTCCGAAGTTCGTGTACAGAGCTCGAGGTCATTCTGTTCGCTGGCAAGGCGCGCCGACGCAGGCATAGCAGGGACTATGTCGAGGAGGCGCAACGCCGCCAGCGGGCAGAAGGGGCCGAGAACTGTGCGCGAACTTCGGAAACGCTGGTCTAGCGCGGCGCCAGTGAGAAGGCTCGTCGCGTTCGCTCATCCGGTCTACCGCGCTAAAATCGTAATGCTCGCTCACCGCCGGGGAGCGCCACTCAACGCTGCCGGGCTTGCCCGTAGCCTGGCGGTGGACGGCAAGACCATCGCGCGGTATCTCGACCCATGGTGGACCTGCTTCGGCCACCGCTTCCTGCGTGTTATCGATGTGCCGAGCGATACATCCGGTGCTTCGAAAGCCGCCTGTGAGATCTGGGGAACGACGCTCGAAGGCGAGCGCTGGACGCAGCCTGTGAGCATCCCGATGACCGGCTTTCGCCAGGACTGCTATCCGGCAGATCGATGTGATCCGCGATCAGACCCTCGTCCACAATCGCCAAAACCTCGGCCAGGACGTGAGCTTCAGCTTCGTCGACAACGAGGTCGGGCCTGGGGAGCACTACTACTATGTGAGGGTGCTTCAAAACGACGGCAACCTCGCTTGGTCATCTCCCATCTGGGTGACGAATCGTTAGCCCCAGGGCAGAGCGCCAATAAGCCCGCGGTTCTCGATCTCGAGAGTCCGGTCGATTTGGAGAAACTCGCGAACACGGCCGGCTATCTCGAGTTCGATCCGATCGACTCGTGATCTTCGATGAGCACCCACGAACAGGCGCCGAATGCCGCTTTGATGCCAACTCCGATCTTGCGATCGCGATCCGGCATCAGGTTTCAGCCGGCAAGGGAGTCGCCCAGGCTAAGATCCTTCCATGAGCGGCGGAGTCAGCGACACCAAAACCATCGCGGCGGCGCTCTCGGATGAGCTCGCTTCGGTGGGCGACGTGGTCGCAGCGTATCTCTTCGGGAGTGTCGCTCGAGGTCGGCACCACCGCGCGAGCGATGTCGATGTCGCTCTCCTCCTGGCGGAAGATCCGCCTGGTACCCTGGCAGGGCTAAGGCTCGACCTGGCGGCGAAGCTCGGCGACCGTCTCGGCCTGCCGGTGCAGGTCGTGCTGCTGAATCAGGCACCGGCGGACCTCGCTCACCGCGTTCTACGCGACGGCCAGCTCCTGATCGACCGCGATCCCGGCAGGCGTATTCGTTTCGAGGTTCGCTCCCGCAACGAGTACTTCGACCTCCATCTGATTCGGCAGCGCTATAGGCACGGCAGCAGGAGAGCGTCGTGACCGATGGGGAGCTGGTTGCGAAGAAGCTCGCCGAGATCGAGACCCGCGTTCGCGAGCTCGAACGGCTGGCCCAACCCGAGCTGATGGCGACAGACCTGAAGGAGCAGCGTTTCATCCTGATGACCCTGCAGCTGGCGATCCAGGCTGCTCTCGACGTGGCCTCGCACATCGTCTCCGACGAGCAGCTCGGCGAGCCGGAGCGCAACCGAGACTTGTTCGGTCTCCTCACCGCAGCAGGCTGGCTGACCGAGGAGCTGGGGGGCCGCCTGCAGCAGATGGCGGGTTTTCGCAACGTCCTCGTTCACGAGTACATGCGAACCGATCTCGCGGTTGTGCGCGACGTTCTGGAGAACCGACTCGAAGATCTACTGAGCTTCAGTGCGGCAGTGAGACAGCGGCTTCCTCCGTCGAGCAAGCGCGGTTAGCTCAGACAGTAGTTGCGGCTCTGTCGCCTGCCACGCAGACCTCGTCACTCGCGGCTCGATCCGGCCTTCCCCAGTACATCCGCTTCGAGCACCCGGGCACCCCGTAAAATGCCTCCCATCGAGTAATTGCCCTCGTGACAGGCGTACTCGTAAAACCCGCTCCGTGGTAGAGCGCAAAACGTACTCGCCGGTCCACGGCGCCGTCCAAGACGTCTGGTCTTCGACCGTCCCTGTATTCTTCTCGCATGTTAGATTGTTCAGAATTTCATCCTGCAGCACAAAGTGTAAATACGGTCGTAAATCTCTCGTGAAGGGATCCATGCAGCTCGTCCTCGCCGCGCTCGCCGCCGGCCTAGGGGTAAGCACCGCCTTCGGTCAGCAAGGAGCTGCCGACGGCGAATGGCGGCACCACGGCGGCGGCAACGGCTCTTCGAGGTATTCCGGGCTGAGCCAGATCGACGCCGCGAACTTCTCGCAGCTCGAAGTAGCCTGGGGTTGGGAGTCCGCCGATCTGCGAATCGAGGAGAGCTCTCCCTACAAGCGGCAACCCTTCCGGGCCACACCTCTGATGATCGGTGGCCGCCTCTACGTGCAGTCGCGAACGGCGCCAGGAGCGATGGCGCTGACGCAACCGGACCCCGCGCGGTCCGATTGGAAGTATGTGAATAGCGGCGTACGGGCCGCGGGCCCCCGGGGGCTGCCCCTCGTCAAGCCCCCCTATCGGCGGATCACGGCGGTCGACCTGAAGATGGGCGATCTCACCTGGCAGGCTCCGTTGGGGCAGGGCCCGACCGGGCACCCGGCGATCAAGCATCTCGAGCTCGGGCCCCTGGGCGGCCGTGGCTCCAGCGGCGTCGACGAGGGCGGGCTGCTCATCACCAGGACACTGTTGATCACCTTCGCCGCCAAACTCGACGAGCTCGGCAATCGCCTCCGCGATGGAATGGGGGGCGCCTATCTTCAGGCCTACGACAAGGCCACGGGCAAGTTGTTGGCCGAGGTCGAGGTCGACCGCAGCCTGCACAGCTCACCGATGACCTATCTCCACCAAGGGCGCCAGTACATTGTCGTTGCCGGCGGCGGCGTAACGGAGAAAGCGGAGCTTGTCGCGTTCGCTGTGCCGTAGCAGAGGGGGAGAACGATGAAAGCTCGTAGAAAACTCATTGGGTCGCTGCTGATGGCTGCGATGGGTTTGACCAGTCGCGGGCTCGCCCAGCCGCCTGAAGTGAAGTTAGAGGAGCTGGATGGCCGCATTCGCATCGAAATCGATGGCGAGCTGTTCACCGAATACATCTATGCAGGCTACGACAAGCCGTTGCTCTATCCGATCATTGGCCCCACCGGGACCGGGATGACTCGCAGCTATCCGATGAAGCTGGGGGTAAAAGGAGAACCCACCGATCATCCTCATAACAGTTCCATGTGGTTTACGCACGGCGACATCAACGGCGAAAACTTCTGGAACCACGGTCCCGATTTGGGCAAAGTGCGGCAGACGGAATTGATCCGCGCGGTTTCCGATGGCAAGTCGGCCGAGCTCGAGACGAAAAATCAGTGGCGGAAGGCCGATGGGACAGTTGTTTGTACCGACACCCGGGCCTTACGTTTCTCGACCACCGCGGATCAACGCATTATTGACTGGCGCGTTACGATTCATGCTTCGCACGGCGACGTAGTCATTGGCGATCTCAAAGAGGGAACGATGGGTATTCGCACCCATCCGAAACTGAGTCCGGCTGGCGGCGGCAACGCAGCCAATAGCGAAGGAGCGAGCGGCAGCGAGATCTGGGGCAAGCGAGCCAAGTGGGTTGACTATTGGGGTGACATTGAGGGGAAGACGGTTGGGATCGCGATTTTCGACCATCCGGCAAACTTACGACATCCGACCTGGTGGAACGCCCGTGGTAGCGGCTTCGTGGCGGCAAACCCGTTTGGAATCCACGACTTCGAAAGCCGGCCGGCAGGTACCGGTGACCTCACGATTCCCGACGGCGAAAGCCTTACTCTCCGCTACCGCTTTGTGTTTCACCAGGGCAATCCCGACACCGCCAAGGTCGACCATTTTTTCAAGCTCTTTGCCGATTGAAGGCTGAGCTCCCGCCCACTTAGGAGGTTCGAAAATCATGTTGAGAATGCCACCTCTCTGTTGCCTGTTCTCATCCTTGGCGCTCGTCGCCGCGTGCGAGAGCGGCACGATCGTGCCCGACGCGGTCGCGCCGGACGACGGCGTACCGCCGATCACGGTAGTCGGGGCAACACTGATCGATGGCACCGGTGCGGCACCGATCGAGGACGCGGTCATCGTCATTCGCGGCAACCGTATCGTGAGCATCGGCTCGCGGTCGGATACCGCGACGCCCGAAGGCGGAGAGATCGTCGACGGCACCGGGAAGTTCGTGATCCCGGGCCTAGTGGATCTTCACTGCCATTTCGGTGGCGGACGCGCCGAGGTCGAGCGTGTCCTGGGAGTGCAGCTGCGTTTCGGCGTCACCACCGCTCGTAGCCTGGGCTCGGATGGCGAGGAGAACCTCGCTCTCGTGGCCGATGTCCGTGCCGGTAAGGTGCCTGGCCCGCGCCTGTACACGGCGGGGCGGGGATTCTCGGCACCTGGGGGGATGCCGTCGAGCGCCAATGCTCCGACCAGCGAGGAGGAAGCCGTCGAGATGGTCCGCGCGCTTGCGGCGCAGAATGTCGACTTGGTCAAGATGTGGGTCGAAACCCGTTTCGACACCCTGCCCGAGATCACCCCCGAAATGCGCACGGCGATCGTTCGCGAGGCTGCCGCCCACGGCATTCCCGCCGCCGCCCATATCTACGACGAAGAAGACGTCCGCCAGCTCGCCGATCTCGGGGTGACCGACTTCATTCACAGCGTTCGGGATCGCGAGGTCGACGCCTCCTTCGTCGCATTTGCGCGACAGAAGAAGCTGTCCTTTGCCCCGGCTCTCACCCAGGCCCAGAACTTCTGGTACCTGGTGGAAAATCCCGAGGTGCTCAACGATCCGGAGTTCCGCGACTCCTACACCGCCGAGCGAGCCGACCGCATGCTCTCGCAGGGTCGTGAGCAGATGATGGCCAACCCTTTGCTCGAGGAGCGCCGTCGCGATTACGCCAGGGCCCTCGTGTTCATCAAGACGATGCACGACGGTGGTGTTCGGATCGCAGTCGGCTCCGACAGTGGCGCCGGCGTGGCCTTTGGTTGGGGGGCTCATCACGAGATGCAGCAGCTCGTGGTCGCCGGTCTCGAGCCGGTGGAGGCGATTGCCGCGGCGACCGGCAACGGGGCCCGAGTCTTGGAAGGCGACGATGCCGAGTTCGGAGTCCTGGCGGCCGGCAAGATCGCCGATCTGGTGCTCCTCGACGCCGATCCGCTCGCCGACATCGGCAACACGCGCAAGATCGCGCGGGTGATGCAGGGCGGGAACTGGCTCGAGCGTCGATAGTGACGCACTGCCCTCGGCGACCCGCCGCTCGAGAGCACCATCGATTCAATCGATGAACACTTCCGCAAGAGCGATGCCGCTTTCTCCGGCCACGGCATAGAACCGCCGCTGAGGCTCAGTTCTTCGGCGCATTGTCTTTCCCCTTCATCTCGTAATACTCCTTCTCGAGAAGGCGCGCTCCGCGCAGCATGTTCCCCATCGCGTAGTTGCCTTCGTGGCACGCATACTCGTAGAGACGTTGGTCGGCTGCGGGCAAAGGCAGCGAGCCGCTGTAGGCAGCCGTCCGATCGGGGTCCTCGACGGTGAACTCGTAGAGCAAGGAGTCTCTGTCGATACGGCGGAAGTGCTCTACCACGTGGAGTCCTTCGTAGGGCTCGCGTGGGCTGCGGAGAAAGCCTGTGGTGTCGACGACCAGGGTGTCGCCCTCCCACCAGCCGATCGAGTCTCCGCCCAGCGAGCGGAGCTCGGGTGCCACGTGCTTGACGGGGCGCCCCTCGGCGGCGAGACGCACGATGCGAGCCCAGTGCATCCACTCGATCAGGATCACCACATGGGTGTCGGTCTGGGTAATGGTCTTGAAGTTGTTGTAGGCCGAGGGACGCATCGGAACCGTGCTCCCGCCGCTGTAGAGGCAGCGAGTGCCGAGGCTCTGCACTTCCGGGTGGTCGTAGAGGATCTTTCCTTCGTCGAGCCACCAGGCGCCGCCCGGATTGTGGTTGTAGTTGCCGGGCCGTCGAGCTCGTTGCTCTTGGCCTTGTTGGGAGAGGGGAGGGAGGCGCCCATCGGGTGGGTCGGTGAGGATGGAGTTGCGGTACTTGCCGTCGAAGGCGAAAGCACCGGTGCCGCGGTCCCACCAGAAAGTGTTGTGGCCACCGATGTTGCTCGCGTGCCCATCGCCCCCCACCGGAGGGGCCGGACGATCGCCGTCGATGGGTGCGATCGACTTCTCATAGCTCGCCGCTGCGTTGTGGGCGATGCTCCTGGCCTCCTCTTCGCTGATGTACGGGGACTCGCCGTACTTGGGCGCGCGTTGGAGGGGCGTCAGCCAGGCGATGTCGTAGGTGCCCTCCAGATCCGGCTTGCCGTCGGGCCTGCGTGGAATGTCCCCTTCGGCAGCCAAGCTCGGCAGCGAGATCGCGCCGAGAAGCAAGCACAGGACCGTGTGTTTCATGTTCATTTTCGTCAATCCTTCTTCGCCATTGATTTCGACGCGAATGCGACCCTCCCTGCGCTCTCACAAATCCAGCTCTAAGCCTCCCGGCTCTTCCAGCTTGCGGACTTCCCACAGAAGCTCCGGCGGAAACACCTCCTCGTAGATGCGCTTCATCGTGACCTCGTAGTCCCACTCTGTCGACAAGGGGCGCCAAGCCAGCGCGTCGAGCTGGGCGCGGACGATTCGCCGCATCGAGGCGATCGAGTCGCTAACGTCGACGAGGCCGATATCACGCATCGCGAGCATGAAGCCACTCACCCCCATGGTCCCGGTGACCGCATTTTTTAGCAAGGAAGAGACTTCTCGTCGAGACAGTCCCGATGGCAGCACCAGGTCCCCACTCTCGAATGCCTCCACCAACACCGCCGACCTGACGCGAAGATAGTCCTTCCTTATCTCGACCGTCCGCTGCGTCTCCTGCGACGAGGCACGATCGACGATGTTTGCTGTGAGGGCGATGCTCCCTAAGCTAAAGGGGTGAGGGATAATGGCGTTGATCTCGGTGATAGCGACGAAGCGCTCGCGGGGCCGAGCGTCGAAGGCCTCCACCCGTCTTATCAAGAAGCGGCGCAGTTGAAGAAGCTGGGAGTAAAGCGCTAGCAGCACATCTTCCTTGGTGGGGAAGTACTTGTAGACCGTGGGTCGCGAGTATCCCGCCACCTTGGCGAGTCGCAGCATGGAGAGGGCGACGATCCCCTCCTCCGCCAGGATCTTTCGCGCCGCTGAAAGGATCTCCTCTCTGCGCCGAGCGCCTTCCCTCTCTCGACGAGCGACAGTCTTCTTCTCGAGATCGATCTCTGTCGTCATAGGGCGCTCCCCGCGTTGGCTCTACGGCACGCTGCGAATGCCGATCGGTGTCGAGCGCAGCGAAGAACTCAGAGTACCTCTCGGCTGACACCTTGACTCTAACACTGTGTAAGAATACAGTCTCATCTGTACCGCATCAAGCATGCGTGGAAGAACGAGGTCCGAACCGTATCCGCTCCTAGGCGGCTTTACGTAGATCTCTCAGTAGCGAGCAAAGAACAATTATGGAGAATCACAGCGTGAACACCACCACTCTCAAGGCCTTAGTCTCGATCCTCATCATGCTCGCATTCGCTCAGCTGCCGCTGTGGGCTGACGGTCCGCAGACAGGGGTGATCGAAGGCCGTGTGCTCGACGCGCAGGGCGGGGCCCTGCCCGGTGCCACGGTGACCCTGGCCGGTCCGCAGGGCGAGAAAACCGCGATCACCGATGACGCGGGTAAGTATCGTTTCTCGCTATTGCTGGATGGCGGCTACACCGTCACCGCCGAGCTGGAGGGGCTGGGTAAGGCCGAGGCTTCGACGTCCCTCAATGTCGGCGATCGCCGTGGCATCAATCTCACCCTGGCGGCGGGCACCGCGGAGACGATCACCGTCACCTCCGAAGCCCCCCTGGTCAACAAGTACGAGACAGCGTCGACGGCGACACTCGATGCGGAGGTCGCGGAGGCGCTCTCGTTTAGCAGTCGCAACTACATGGACAACATAGGACTTCTGCCTGGCGCAGTGGTCTCTGACCGACTCGCGACCCAGAATGGTTTTTCCGGCGGTCGCACCGGCGATTCCCTTACCTTCATGGAGGGCGTCGATGTCAGCCAAACCAGGCGCGGCGGTGAGTTTCGCATCAAGATACCGACTACGGCGGTCGCCCAGACCACCCTGCAGACCGCCGGACTGGGAGCGGAGTACGGCCGGGCCTCCAATGGCCAGGCCAACACGGTGATCAAGACCGGCACCAACAACTTCCACGGCGAGGCCCTCTATATTGCGCAGAACCCCTCGTGGCGCGAGGACTGGCATACCGCCCCTTTCAGTGAGATCAAGAAGCCAGACGAGATTGTCAACAGCTTCGAGGTCTCCCTCGGTGGCCCGATCTATCGCGATCGTGCGTGGTTCTTCGCCTCCAAGGCCAACACTTCCGAGAACAGATACAACTCGACGCAGGACGGCGTGGTATTCGACGTGAGCAACTACGCCGATCCGCTCCTCGCCAAGCTCAACGGTCAACCTGGCGACAGTCATCAGCTCTCCTTTACCGTCATCAAGGCGCCGAACGAAGATGTCGCCGACGTCGGCAACCCGGGGGACCTGTTCGCCTTTAACGATACCCGCCGCGACAACGACGTGGTTACGCTGTCGTGGGACTACGCCGTAACCCCCTCCATCTTTCTGGAGTTCAAGGCTGCCGAGATCGAGGATACGCTGCGCAGAGGGTCGTTGATTACCCGCGAGATCGACCCCAATGCCCCTCCAGACTCCCCCAAGCGAACCGGATTTCGCTATCACGACCTGGCCAGCGGCTTCAAGTACAACTTCAACGCACACGGAAACGGTAACGGTTTCGTAAGCGATCCCCGCGAGCAGCTCAATGCCGCGGCAACGATCTTCAGGGGCAACCACGAGCTCAGGGTCGGCGCCGACCGCCATGACCTGGGTGCTACCGTCACCGTAATTGTCGGCACCGAGTACGCCGGACGGGGCTACGACGAAAACTCGCCCACCGGCTTCGCGACTCCGGTAAGGAAACGGGTCTTCGAGCAGGCGACGGGGGAGCCCGAGGTCACCAGCGATCTCTCGACCTTCTACGTCCAGGATCGCATCGACATCGGAGACAAATGGGTCGTCACCGCTGGACTCCGTCTCGAGGACCAGGAGCTCTACGACAACCTCGGTGTACTGGTCAACGACTACAGTGAGCTGGCGCCTCGCTTGACTGCCGTTTACGACATGAGGGGCGCCGGCGAGCTCCTGCTCCGCGGCACCGCCGGGCGCTACTACAACCTTTTCCTCCTGCAACTCCCGCTGGGGCAGTTCTTTCAAGGTGCAACCGGTCGCAACATCTACGACCAGTTCCTCTACAACCCCGTGAGCGGGGCCTACGACACCTTCCAGCGGACGGTCAACACGTCGGTCGACAGGGAAGCGGGGGCAAGCCTCACCCCCGAATTCCAGGACGCCTTCTCGGTCGGGGTCGATTGGCAGCTCAGCAACCTCTGGGTCGCCAAGGCACGCGTCGAATACAGGGAGAACAAGGACGTGTGGACGGTGTCGACGCAGTGGGACGACGCCGGTGAGCCCATCTTCGACCTTCGCACCTGGGACTCGGGAGGAGCACAGCAGATCGCCGACCGCTGGGGCGTTCCCTCTCCCGGCCGCATGTTCCGCGAGCACAAGGGGCTGGTGCTGGAGCTCAACCGTCGCATGCGCGACAACTGGACCGTGCGCGCCAACATCGCTTTCAACGACACCAAGGGCAATGTCGATAATCGGACCAACCGCGACGTCACCTTCGATGGTCTCGGCGGCCTCGAAGTGGGCACCTTGGTCTCCGACCTCACCAGCCGGTTCAGGGACGGCCGAGTCGCTCTCGCTTCCAATCGCGCGATCGTCTTCAACCTCGTCGGCATCAAGCGATGGCAGATCGGCAACCACAGCCTGAATACGGGCGCCTACTTGAGCTATCGCGAGGGCCAACCCTGGGGGCTTCAGGCGAACGCCAACATGTTCAATCCGGAATCGCTCGAGACGCTGCGGGTACGTACCCTCTTGGAGTCCGCCGATACCAACCAGCTTCCGGACCCGACCGTTCTCAATCTCAATGCGAGTTGGGTCTTCCCGATCAAGGGATCTTTCGAAGGTCAGCTGGGTGTGGAAGTCTGGAACGCCACCAACGAGGACGCCCAGACCAATGTGAATGCTTTAAACGGCAACCCGAGGAGCGCCATCACCTCGTACGTGATTCCGCGCGAGTACCGGGTGAACGTAGGGATTCGCTTCTGACCTGGGTTGCAGTGACCAGCCGGTGACGGACGCCCGCGAGGGCTCCTCGCTATTCGTGGCGGACCCTCAGCTCTCAGTAGGGAATCCGTAGGGGGCTTCTCTCGATTCTACGAACGCTGTCGGTCTGCATTGCGGCACTCTGTGCCCCCATCTCGGTCGGTGCGCAGGAGCCCTACTCGAGCGTAGTCCGGCGCAATACCCCGACTCGCGTCTACTGGGGCGACACCCATGTGCATACGGCACTGTCGGCAGACGCGATGAACGGGGGCACGCGTCTGGAGCCAGAGCAGGCCTACCGCTTCGCGCGTGGCGAGCAAGTCACCACCACGACTGGCCAACCGGTCAAGCTGCTGCGTCCGCTGGACTTCATCGTCGTCGCCGACCACGCCAACAACATCGGCGCCGGCTTGGCGCGCCACAAGTTCGTGGTGGACCCGGCGTTTCGGCGTACCGAGATCGGGCGGGCCTGGCAGCGCGCCCTTCGCGATCTACGACGCCGTAGCGACATCGATCAGCAGGAGCTCGAGAGCGGCCCACTGCTGACCGGGCACCGCCCGGGGAGGGTCTCGGTTCGGGACCAGCGATTCCGTCAGACTGTCTGGCGCAAGATCACCAGCAACGCCGACCGGTACAACGAACCCGGTGTATTCACCGCCTTCATCGGTTACGAGTGGACACCGAGCGTGGCGTTGACCGGGGGCCCTCATCGCATCGTGATCTTCAAGGACGGTGCGTCGATGGTGAACCGCGTGCTGCCCTTTACCTCTTATGACAGCTCCAAGGAGGAAGAGCTCTGGGCCTTCCTGGCGGAGTACGAGCGCAAGGTTGGCGGGGCAGTTCTCGCCATCCCGCACAACAGCAACCTCACCGGCGGTGAAATGTTCCGTTTACAGGACTCCTGGGGCCAGCCGCTCACAGCGGAGTACGGGCGACAGCGTTCGCTGTGGGAGCCGCTCCTCGAAGTTACCCAGATCAAGGGGGACAGCGAGACCCACCCCTACCTCTCAGCCACCGACGAGTTTGCCGACTTCGAGACCTGGAATGGCTGGGGCGGAAGGCGCGGGTGCCGTCCGAGCCTGGACTGTTTGCCTGGCGGCCCCGCTACACGGTCGAACGAGCTGATTCAGTACGAGTACGCTCGCTCGGCGCTCAAGCTCGGCCTGGCGCAGCAGGCTCAAAATGGAGTCAATCCCTTCAAGTACGGCATGATCGGCAGCTCCGACTCGCATACCGCGCTGGCTTCCGTAGACGAAGACAACTTCTTCGGCAAGGTGACCAGCAGCGAACCGAGTGTGACGCGATTCTCGAACCAGTCTCCCACCAGCAACTGGGAGATGAGCGCGGCCGGCTACGCGGCGGTGTGGGCGACCGAGAACACGCGAGAGGCGCTCTTCGATGCGATGCGGCGAAGAGAAGTCTACGCCTCGACGGGTCCGCGCATGACGGTGCGCTTCTTCGGCGGTTGGGGCTTCGTGCCCGAAGACGCCCACCGCTCAAACCTCGCGCGCGTCGGTTACGAGAAGGGCGTGCCCATGGGTGCCGATCTCGCGCATGGTCCGTCGGGCCGATCGCCTACCTTCTTGATCCGTGCAGTGAAAGATCCCGACGGCGCGAACCTCGACCGAGCCCAGGTGATCAAGGGCTGGCGTGACCGAAGCGGCGAGCTCTACGAAAGGGTCTACGACGTTGCCCTGTCAGACGGGCGCAGCGTGGGTCGTGGGGGCAAGGTGGAGCCCGTCGGCAACACCGTCGATCTGACTAACGTCACCTATCTGAACAGCATCGGAGATCCGGAGCTGGCCGTGGTCTGGCAGGATCCCGACTTCGACCCCGACGAGCACGCGTTCTACTACCTACGCGTCCTCGAGATTCCCACCCCGCGCTGGACGGCGTACGACGTCAAGCGCTTCGGCCTGGAAGATGTGCCAGAGGAGGTGCCGATGATCACCCAGGAGCGGGCCTACAGCTCTCCGATCTGGTACACCGCAGAGGAGTAGCCACATGAACACGAACATCAGTCGCCGTCACTTCCTCACCAGCCTCGGGGCGAGCGGGGCCGCCCTCGCCGCCAGCGGGGCCCGCTTCGCTTCGCCCGCCGCCGCCGCGATCCCGGGTGAGCGCCTCACCATCCACTCGGTCGACTGCTACCCGGTGAAGCTGTGGTCGGGAGCTCCTGCCCTCAGCACTTTCCCTTCGCGCCGCGGCGCCATCACCTCCGACTTCGACCCACGTCGCTGGCTCCCCTCGGGCCCCTTCGGGCAGCTGGGAGGTGCGACGGTGGTGGTGATTCGCACCGACCAGGGGGTGACCGGTTACGGGTTGGGGTGTGGTGGGGCCGCCGCGGCCACCATCATCCACGGCCATCTACGTGATCTCCTGGTGGGGGCCGACGCACGCAATGTCGAGATGCTGTGGGAGCAGCTCTACGGGTCGGGACTAGCCTACGGTCGGCGCGGTGTTTTTGTCATGGCTCTGAGTGGCATCGACAACGCGCTGTGGGACATCGCGGGCAAGGCCGCGGGCCTGCCGGTATGGCGCTTGCTGGGCGGCGTCCACAAAGAGCGGGTGCCGGCCTACTACACCGGGACTCTGGTCGAGCGGGGCCTGGACATGGGCTTCGAGAACTTCAAGCTGACGGGAATGCCGGCGATGTCGGAGGGGCGGGAGACGATGGCCCGCCTGCAGTCGGTGCTCGAGGAGGTGAGAGGCCAGATCGGCGACGAGCGCCGGCTGATGATCGACTGCTCGATGAAGTGGAACGACGTCGAGTTCACCATGGAGATGCACGATCGCCTGGCGCATCTCGGTCTCTACTTCATCGAGGAGCCGCTCTCGGCCGACGACATCCTGGGCTACGCCGAGCTCGTGCGACGTTTCGAAGGGCCGCTGGTGGCCTCCGGCGAGCACGAGTACACCCACTTCGGCTTCGAGATGCTCTTTCATCACGAAGCGGTCCAGGTCGTCCAGCCCGATGTCAGCTGGTGCGGCGGCATCACCTCGCTGCGACGCATCAGCGTGATGGCCGAAGAGCGCGGCCTACCCTTCATCCCGCACCGTGGCGGCAGTCTCTTCGGCCTTCCCCTCGTTCTGACCTCTTCGAACGCGCCCATGGCCGAGAGCTTTGGCACCTTGGACGATGCAGCCAACGATCTGATGCTCGCCATGACCTCGCCCTTCGAGAGCGGACACTACCTGGCACCTTCCGGCCCTGGCTTCGGTACCGAGATCACCGAGGATCTGGTCAGGCGCCACCTGGCACCGGCATAAGGAGTAACTACGCAATGAGGAAACCTCTCGTATCGCCAAGCCTGCTGTTCGCAGCGTGTGCAGTTCTTTCAGTGGCCGCGGGGCCGGTCGTACCCCAAGCCGCATCGGGGCCCGACTTCGTTCCGGTAACCGACGCCATGCTGCAGAGCCCGAGCGACGACGACTGGCTGATGTGGCGGCGCACCCTCGACAGCTGGGCCTACAGCCCGCTAGACCAGATCAACCGCGAGAACGTGGGGGATCTCGCCCTGGTCTGGGCTCGAGGCATGACGGCCGGCATCCAGACCGGGACGCCGCTGGTCTACAACGGTGTCCTGTACATGCCGAACCCGAAGGATGTGATTCAAGCGATCGATGCGGTGACCGGCGACCTCATCTGGGAGTATCGCCGCGAGGTCCCGGACGACATCATGGGCTACCTCGGCGCCCTCGCCGAGAACAACCGCAACCTCGCGATCTACGACAATCTGATCATCGATACCAGCGTAGACGACTACATCTTCGCCCTCGACGCGAGAACGGGGGAGCTGGTCTGGGAGACCCAGATCCTCGATTACAAGAAGAAACCGGCGACTCAGGGCTCCGGCCCCATCATCGCCGACGGCAGAGCGATCTCGGGGCGCAGTTGCCGGCCGCTCGGTGGGCCGGACGCCTGTGTTATCACTGCGCACGACGCGAAAACCGGCAAGGAGCTGTGGCGGCGGCGGACCATTCCGGCGCCAGGCGAGCCTGGCAACGAGACCTGGGGTGACGTGCCCTTCGAAGAGCGAAAGCACGTCGGCAGCTGGACGGCGGCGAGCTACGATCCCCAGCTCGAGCTCATCTATATGGGAACATCGGTGACTTCGCCGGCGCCGAAGTTCCTTCTGGGTGGCACTAATCTCAAGCACCTCTACCACAACTCGACCCTCGCGCTCGAGGTAGATACCGGGGAGATCAACTGGTACTACCAGCATCTCAACGACCACTGGGATTTAGACCATCCCTTCGAGCGCATCCTGGTCGACACCGCGGTGTCGCCCGACCGCAATGAAGTACCGTGGATCAATCCGCGTGTGCAGGCCGGTGAGGTCCGCAAAGTCATGACCGGGATTCCGGGCAAGACGGGTGTGGTCTACACCATCGACCGCGAGACCGGGGAGTTTCTGTGGGCTACACCGACGGTGCCGCAGAACGTAATCAGCAACATAGACGGGGCCACGGGCGCCGTGACCGAGAACGAAGAAACGGTCTTCACTGAGTTGGGGCAGACAATTCTGGTCTGCCCCACCTATGCAGGCGGTAGGGGCCCACAGGCCGGCGCTTACAGTCCGCTGACGAATATGATCTACAACCCCTTACGCAACGCTTGCGCGCAGATGACTTCTGACCTTGCCGGGCGACTCCCCATCTACGCGCTCGACGCCACCCACCAGATGGCACCCGGCTTCGAGCTGCTGGGAAATGTTCGGGCGGTTTCGGTGGAGACCGGCAAGACAGCTTGGATCTACGAGCAGCCGGCCGCCACTATGTCGATCTTCACCAGCGGGGGCGGGCTGGTGTTCGGCGGGGACGTGAAGGGACGTTTCCGGGCCTGGGACCAGGAGACAGGCGAGGTGCTGTGGGAGGTCAATCTCGGCGCGATGGTCTCCGGCTATCCAATCAGCTATGGCGTCGACGGACGCCAATATATCGTCGCCTCGACCGGTAAATCGGTGCAGGGAATGAACGTCGAGGGGATCACGCCCACGGCCACCACGGTAACCGGCGATTCCTCCAGGGGCCTGCCCTCGAGGTACCCGAACAACCTCTTCGTATTCGCACTCCCTCGGTCAGCCAGTGAGTGACGCGTCTGAAAGTACGGTCCGACCACCCGTATTACCGCACATCATGACTAGACCAGCGTTTCCAAAGTTCGTGTGCAATAGCTCGAGGTCATTCTGTTCGCTGGCCAGGCGCGCCGACGCAGGCATATTGGGCAATATGTCGAGGAGGCGAAACGCCGTCAGCGGACAGAAGGGGCCGAGATATGTGCGCGAACTTTGGAAACGCTCGTCTAGCGCACAATTGAAAATCAACGCCGTGCTCGTCGCACTAGCCGCCTGTTTGACCGCCGGGCTGCTGCACGCTGCAGATCCCATCACCACAGACACCCACCGCTTCATCGAAATTAGAAACGGGATTTACCTGGCGCAAACGACGGCGTCGGTGTTCAACAGCAACTCGTTGGTTGTCGTCAACGACCAGGATGTCGTGGTGGTGGATTCCCATGCCACTCCGGCCAAAGCACGCGATCTCGTCGCTTCGATCAAGGCGATCACCCCGAAGCCCGTGACCGCGCTGATCAACTCCCACCATCATTGGGACCACACCAACGGCAATCAGGAGTTCGCCGACATTCCGATCATCGGCCATGAGTTCACCTATATGAAACTGGCGATCGCGCCGCGTGAAGAGGTCAGCCGTCACCGTGGTCTCAGCCGCCAGAATGGAGAATTGGCTCAGTTGAGGGAACAGATCGCGTCCGTCGAGGACGACGAGGAGAAAAAACGACTCGAGACCCAAGCGGCGGTGCTCGGCGCGCACCTTGGCGACTTCGACGAGGTCGATCCGACGCCACCCAATGTGACTATCAGCGACCGCATGACGCTCTATCGAGAGAAGCGCGAGATCCAGGTAATCTTCACTGGGCGCGCTCATACAGGGGGTGACGTCGTCGTCTACTTTCCCCAGGACAGGCTCGTCTTCACCGGCGATATGGCGCTAGGAGGGCCGTCATTCATGGGCGACGGGTTCGTCGATGAGTGGCCCCAGACCATGGAGAATCTCAAAGCGCTCGATTTCGACATCTTCGTTCCTGGCCACGGCAAGCCGGTCACCGACTTGAGAAGAATCGATCTCGTTCAGGAGTACTACAGAGACCTTTGGAAGAAGACGGCCGCCAAGCATGCCGCAGGGGTGAGCCCGGAGGAGGCTGCCCGCACCATCGACATGACCAATCACACCGAGATCCCCATCCCAGAGCCGGGCGTGAACCTCCTGGCAGTAGAACGGATGTACACTCGGCTGGAGAGGCTCCAGAAATGATGGCTATCATTTCCTCCGCCTCTAGTTGTCTTTTGGCGCCGAGGACGGCGCACTTTGAGCTTGCTTCCTATTCGCTCCGGGAAACGGCTCAGACAGATTCTGCAAGTCTCGGGTGAGGTTGGCGCGGAGAAATACTCGCTTGTCCGAATACTCGCCCGCGCTCAATCCTGACTGAGAGTCGATGTCCTCGCGCCATCTCCGGCGCTCGAGCCGGGTTAGTATCTGAAAACCACCACACCAAGGAGGGCGTCACGATGAGCAAGAAGCAGACCCGCCGGGAGTTTCTACAGCAGTCTTCTCGCCTGGTAGCCGGCACGGCTCTGGCGGGGCAGGCAGCGACACGCGCCGGTGCCCAACAGGAGAGGCCGCCCAACCTCCTCTTCTTCTTCCCCGACCAGCACCGTCCCGACTGGATCGGCTACGGCCCCAACGCGCTGCCCATCTCGACTCCGAACCTCGCGCGCCTGGCTCGCACCGGCGTGAGCTTCAACCGGGCCGTCGTCTCCTCGCCCGTCTGCGCGCCCTCGCGTGCCTGCCTCGCCGGCGGACGCGAGTACGACCGCTGCGGCGTGCGCAAGAACGGCATCCCGTATCCACGAGATCGCACCACCTACTACCGTCTGCTGCGCGACGCGGGCTACCACACCATGGGAGTCGGCAAGCTCGACCTGGCACAAGGCACCAGGGACTGGGGCTCGATGCACGCCGACGCCTGGGGCTTTTCGGCAATGATCAACAACGCCGGCAAGGCCGCGGGCATGGGGGCCTACCTCAGTGACCCGGTCGGACCCAAGGGCCCTTACTACGAATATCTCGACTCTCTCGAGCCACCTCGAGGCCGCGCCTGCGCCGAAGACCTTGCACGGCGCAGCTCCAACCGTCCCGACGGCTGGTGGGGTGCCGGTACCCCTTCGCCGCTCGGAAACGACGCTTACTGCGACAACTGGATCGCGCGCAACGGCTTGAAGCTGCTCCGGGAGGCACCGGCCGAGCGGCCGTGGCATCTGGTCATCAACTTCGTCGGCCCGCACCCCTCGTTCGACATCACCCGCGAGATGGAACGAACTGTCCGTGGTCCGGATCGGATCATCAAAGGGCTGCCGACGCCGCATCACTACCACAAGGGGACGTTCAGCGCTGAAATGCACGTACGCTCGAGGCAAAACTACACCGCCATGATCGAGAACATCGACGGCTGGCTCGGCCGTTACATCGACATGCTCGAAGAGACCGGTCAGCTGGAGAACACGATCATCGTCTACAGCTCCGATCATGGCGAGATGTTGGGAGACCACGCCCGCTGGGGCAAGTCAGTGCCCTATCAGGCGTCCCTCGGAGTGCCGCTCCTGGCCGCGGGGCCCGGCATCCGCGCCGGCTTCGAAAGCGACGCGCTAGTGACGATCATGGATCTGGCAGCGACCTTTCTCGACTACGGTGGGGTCAACGTTCCCTCCGATATGGACAGCCGCTCGCTGCGACCGCTGCTTGAGGGCCGGACCGACAACCACCGCGACGCTTTGCTCTCCGGTCTGTTGACTCCTGAGGGCGACTGGCGACTGGTGTGGGACGGCCGCTACAAACTAGTACGAGACTTCGGCGACGAGCAATATCAGCTCTTTGACCTCGAGGCCGACCCTCTCGAGACTCTCAACCTGGCTTCTCGCGAGGCCGGCCGCGCGCGCCGCATGAAAGACTGGCTACCGGAGGGCTTCGAGGAGTCCGCCTAGCCGAGGAAAAATGATGAGTATCATTCCCCTCGGCTAGCTATCTTTTGGCGCCGAGGACGGCGCACTTTGAGCTTGCTTCTTATTCGCTCCGGGTATCGTTGTCGTTTGAGGCTAGAGGAGTCTGCGCGGCAGAAAACGAAACGGCGCTGCCCGAAGCGGATAAGAAGCAAGTCCCGAGTGCGCCGTCCTCGGCGCCAAAAGATAACTAGCCGCAGGAAATGATACCCATCATTTCCGGAGGCTAGGAGCGTGTCCGAGTATTCGGCCAGAGCCGTTTCCCGGAGCGAATAGGAAGCAACGCCTGAGTGCGCCGTCCTCGGCGCCAAAAGACAACTAGGCGGAGGAAATGATAGCCATCATTTCTGGAGCCTAGCGGCCGTGCCTCTTGTACCACTGCTCCTCCAACATTCGCGCCCCGAGCAGGGTACCTCGCATCGAGTAGTTGCCCTCGTGGCAGGCAACTTCGTAGATGAGATCGTCGCTCCGCGGCATCGGTAGCGAACCGCCGTAGGGGGCGGCATAGTCGTGGTCGTCGATCCTGAACTCGTAGAACAGGGTGCCGGCGTCCTGCCGCGTGAAGCGCTCGACGACGTGGAGCCCCTCGTGGGGCGTGTCCCAAGAGCGAAGGAAATTAGTGGTGTCGACCACCAGGGTGTCGCCCTCCCACCATCCGATCGAGTCGCCCGAAAAGGAACGGACTCGAGGAGGCGCATGCTCGACGGGGCGCCCCTCCGAGTCGAGGCGGATAACGCGAGCCCAGTGCATCTGCTCGACCTGGATGACGACGTGATTCTCGGTTTGGATGATCTTCTGGAAGTTGTTGTAGGGCGCTGGCAGCATAGGCACGGTGCGCGATCCAGCGTAGATACAGCGCGTGCCTAGGCCTAGCATCTCGGGATGGTCGAAGATCCGATGGTCCCCAAAGGTGTAGGTCAGGGCCTTACCGTCGGGGCCGATAACGCCCTCCGCGAGCCACCAGGCACTGTCGGGATCCGAGGGCCCATTGTAGTCGTTGAAGGCGAAAGGGAGCCGATGCTTCCTCCCCTGTGCGCTCAAAGACGGCATGCGACCGTCCGCTGGCTCGGTGAGGATCGAGTTGCGGTACTTCCCGTCGACGCTAAAGGCCGTTTCGCCCCCGTCGATAAATACCTTCCAGCCACCTCCGACGTTCTGAAACTCGTTCTTACCTCCTTTGACCGGCGCAACGCGATTCGGATCGCTGTCGGAGAGCCAGAACCTCCTCCATTCCGCCAGGGCCTCCTCGATCTCCCTCGCACCTTCGGCGCTCATGTGGGGATCGTTGCCGTACTTTGCACTACGTGTGATGGGCGTCCGTGTCTTGATGTCGTAGGTTCCCGACAGATCCGGCTTGCCGCTCAGCATGCGCGGAAGGTCGTCCTCGGCACCCAGAAGCGGGGCACACGGGAGGCCAAGAAGTACAACAACCGCCAGGAATTTCGTCATCATTGGTCAACCCCCGGGAGTGACCCGCGGGTATTCTCTCATGCGTTGAGTATCATGGCGCGCTGTCAGGTACGCAGAGCGATTTTCGGGTGGCACCACGGGCCCCGGGCCGGGGGGAGGCGGCGATGGTCCCGGGAAGCTCGTCTGCTATGATTACCAGTCTGTCAATAGACGACACATCCCGTCAATGATGGGGTCGATCTCTTCCCTCGACACCACCGCTGCCGCCGAGCGGCCATAGCCAGTCCTACGGAACGACGTCAGCGGAGAATACTATGCGCTTCGTCGTTCATACTGAGGCCATGCCGCTCCTACTCGCCGGACTCGCCGCCTGCCTAGTGGGCACGGCGGCCCTCGGCCAGCACGGGGCGAGCGACGGCGAATGGCGACAGCACGGCGGCGGCGACGGCTCTACGAGGTACTCGGCTCTGAGCCAGATCGACGCTGGGAACTTTTCGCAGCTCGAGGTGGCCTGGCGTTGGGAGTCGGCGGACAAGCGCATCAAGGAGAAGGCTCCTTATAAGCGCGGGGTCTTCCGTTCCACACCTCTGATGGTGGGCGGTCGAATCTACGTGCCGACGGAGCTCAGCCAGGTGGCGGCCCTGGACGCGGGGACGGGAGAAGAGCTCTGGGTCTATGACCCGAAGAGCTACGAAGCGGGGAAGCCGGGGCAGGGCAACTACTACACCCGCGGCCTCGAGTATTGGACCGACGGCGAGGCCGGTGGAATAGAGCGCATCCTCATTGCGACCATTGGCCGCCAGCTAGTCTCGATCGACGCCAAGAGCGGAAAGCCCGACCCGCTCTTCGGCGAAGACGGCATCGTCGATCTGTCGCGCGATCTGGGGCGCCAGAACGTTGTCATCCGCAACATCTCCCATGGCCAACCGGGGATCGTGATCCGCGACACCTATGTCGTCGGCTCGAGAATCAACGATTTCCCTCAACGTAATAACAACCCCCCGGGCCACGTACGTGCCTACGACGTGCGCACGGGTGCTCTCAAGTGGCGCTTCAACACCATCCCGGAGGAGGGCGAGGACTTCGTCGACACCTGGGAGAACGATTCCTGGAAGGTGACGGGCAACACCAATGTTTGGGCGGCGCTCAGTGGAGACGAGGAGCTGGGCTACGTCTACTTTGCCACCAGCACTCCGACCAGCGACTACTACGGTGGTCTCCGCCACGGAGACAACGTCTATGCGGAGAGTCTGGTGTGCGTCGACGCTGAGACGGGCAAACGGGTCTGGCACTTTCAGACCGTGCATCATGGCATCTGGGACTACGACATCGCGTCGGCTCCCGTTCTGCTCGACGTCGTGGTCGATGGCCGACTGGTCAAGGCTGTGGCGCAGGTGTCGAAGACCGCGTTCACCTATGTCTTCGACCGTGCGACCGGGGAGCCGCTATGGCCGATCGAGGAGCGACCGGTGAACTGGCACACCACGGTTCCCGGCGAGAAGCTGGCGAAGACCCAGCCCTTTCCCACCAAACCGCCGCCCTTCGATCGGCAGGGCGTCCGCGTCGACGACCTCATCGACTTCACGCCCGAGTTGAGGAAGGAAGCGCTCGAGATCCTCGAACAGTACGAGTACGGGCCGATGATGTTTCCGCCATTGATCCTGGCGGGCGGGGAGAAGAAGGGGACCCTGTTCTTACCCGGGGCCGGAGGCGGAGCCAACCATCCCGGTGCCGCGGCCGATCCGGAAACCGGCCTGCTCTACGTACAGTCGCGCACCGCGCCCTTCGCGATGGCCCTGGTCCGACCGGACCCCTCCCGGTCCGATTGGAAGTATGTGCACAGCCGGGTAGGAAGCGAAGGACCCCAGGGCCTGCCCCTCTTCAAACCTCCGTATCGACGCATCACGGCGATCGATCTGAAGCTGGGGGAGCTCGCCTGGCAGGCCCCATTGGGCGAAGGTCCGACCGGGCACCCCGCGATCAAGCATCTCAACCTCGGGCCACTGGGTGGTGGCAGTACCAGTGTCGTCGACGAAGGCGGGCTTCTGGTCACCAAGACACTGCTGATCACCTTCGCCGGTAAGCTCGACGAAAGAGGCAAGCGCTTCCGCGATGGATCGGGAGGCGCCTATCTCAAGGCCTACGACAAGGCGACGGGTAAACTGCTGGCCGAAGTCGACGTCGATCGCAGCCTGCACAGCTCGCCGATGACCTATCTCGACCAAGGGCGCCAGTACATTGTCGTTGCCGGCGGCGGGGTGAGTGAGAAGGCGGAGCTCATCGCGTTCGCGCTGCCAGAGACCGAGGAAGGGCAAAGACCATGAGCGAGACGCCCGCTACCTTGCGTCGAACGCGCGAAGCTGGTCAGCGTCGTGACGAGATCCTGACCGCGGCGCGCAAGATCCTGCACGGTGAAGGCGTTGGTGCCTTCTCCATCCAGCGCCTCTCCGACGTGTCGGAATTCTCCCGGCCCACGATCTACAAGTACTTCCCCACCAAGGAGGAGGTGCTCGTCGCGCTGGCGATCGACGTCATGCATCTGCGCTGCGCCCTGATCAAGCGGGTGGATGCCTGGGGCGCCCGGCCCCGCGAGCGCATGCTCGCAGTCGCCGAGATCAACGTTGTGCTCTTCCCCCACCTCTATGGCTCCCTGTTTCTGGTCCTCGCGAGAAACGTCCAACAGGCCGCCTCCGCAGAGGCCCAGGAGCGACTGAAAGCGCTCGTAGCAGACTTCCACCTGCTCAGGTTGGCGATCGTCGAGGAAGCGGTCGCCGATGGAGATCTGGTGCTGCCTTCAGGGTTGAGTCCAACTGAGGTCATTCACTTGTTCGCAACCACGATCACCGGCGTCCTGGGCCTGGTCGATTACGCACTGCCGATCCAGGATCTCGGCGTTGACGACGCGATCGCCTCGATGCGGCGCGTCGTCCGCACTCAGCTCGACGCCATAGCTTGGCGCCCCTTGTCGAAAGAGTGGGATTACGAGGGCAGCGTGAAGCGTATCTACGAAGAGGTGTTCCCGCCCGAGCTTGTGTGGGAAATCCGCAAGAAAGGAGAACCGGACATTCTCCAGCCGGCTCTTTGAGAATGTCCTTTGATATCAACACATAATTTTGGATCGAATTCAGAATATTGAAGCCCCCCCCCCTCCCGGGAAGCGACGACCGGCCTGTGGATCCATTGTTTTAGCGGGTTTCTAGAGCCGAGCTCGAGAACCTTCGCCTGGAACGATTCTTGCTTGAAAATGTGATTACCGCCTTGACCTAGTGTTTAAGTCTCTCTCAATCTGGAGGATCGAAAGTGAACACCGCCTGTCTCAGGACCTGTTTCAGCATTCTCGTCATAGCCGTCTGCGCACAGCTACCCCTGTGGGCGGACGGTCCGCAGACCGGAACGATCGAGGGCCGCGGTCTCGACGCCCAGAGCGGGGCTCTGCCCGGCGTCACAGTGACCCTGACCGGCCCTCAGGGAACCAAGACGGCAATCACCGACGCCGACGGGAGCTACCGCTTCAACGTGTTGCCGCCGGGCTCCTATACGGTCCATGGCGTGCTCGAGGGCCTGGGAGAGGCCACGACGTCGATGGAACTACAGGCCGGAGAGCGCCGCGAGATCGACCTCAATCTGCGCTCTGAGACCTCCGAGTCGATCACGGTGACCTCCGAGGCGCCCTTGATCAGCAAGTTCGAGACCGCGTCGACGTCGACTTTGAGCTCCGAGGTCACCGAGGAGGTGGCGTTCACCAGTCGCGCGTACGGGTCGGCGGTGCATAACCTTCCCGGGGTCACCTCTCGCAATACCAACAACGACAGTAGCTTCATGGCCACGCCAGGGGGCCTGACCTTTGAAGTCGGCTCGTTCATCGAGGGCGTCGACATCAGCCAGACCCGGCGCGGCGGTGAGTTCCGTTTCAACCTGCCGACCACCGCCACCGCCGCGATCAGCGTGCAGGTCGCAGGAGTCGGCGCCGAGTACGGCCGCTCCACCAGTGGGGTCGTCAATACGGTGATCAAGTCGGGCACCAACAACTTTCACGGCGAGGCTCTCTACGTCGGGCAGAACCACACATGGCGCGCTCCCTCCGAAGTCGCTCCGGACCTTCCTCGCCCAGACGACCAGATCAACTCTTGGGAGGCCTCGCTCGGAGGCCCCATCTGGCGCGACAAGGCGTGGTTCTTCGTCACCACCGGCGAGAGCTTCGACGGCTATCTCAATCAGACCAACACAGGTTTTATCTACGAGACGGCTCAGAGGGGCGAGGCGGTCGTCGCCAAGTTCAACGTCCAGGCTGGAGACCGACATCAGTTCTCGCTCACCGGCCTCACGGCACCGCAGGACTCCGAGGGCGGGTCGGGTAACCCGGGGGATGTTTACGCCCTCCAACAGACAGAGATCGACAGCAAGCTCTATAACGCGGCCTGGAACTTCAGCGCCACCAACAGCCTCTTCCTCGAGGTGAAGGTCGCGGACAGCACGGACAAGCTGTCGCGCGTGGCTATAGTGTTCCGCGTGATCGACCCCGGCGCTCCGCCGGATAGCCCGCTCGCCAACAACTTTCGTTATCAGGACCGTAACGACAACCGTCGATACAACGGTAACTCGGCGGCCAACGGCAACGGTTTCAACGACTTTCCCCGCGAGCAGATCAACTTCGCGGCGTCCCTCTTCAAGGGTAACCACGAGTGGCGGTTCGGGGTCGATGAGCACACCATGTTTTACAACGCGAGAGCCGACCTCATCACCGACTACCGCGGGCGCGGCTACGACGTGAATTCGCCGAGTGGCTTTGTGACACCCATCGACAAGCGGGTCTACGAGTCGCCGGGGGGAGACGGCATCAACCGATACGAGAGCCCGATGCGGGCGATCCACGTCCAGGACCGCATCAGCATCGGAGATCGCTGGGTGGTGACCGCCGGGGTCCGCCTCGACGATCAGGAAGTCACCAACAACATCGGTGAGACGGTCAACGAGTACGAGGAGGCCGCGCCGCGCTTCTCGGCGGTTTACGACGTCAACGCCGACGGCACGGTTCTCGTCCGGGGGACCGCCGGGCGCACCTATCGGACCTTCCCGCTCGACCTCGCCTTCCGTCACTTCACCCGCGGCTCCAACGGCTTGAATACCTTCGACGAGTTTGGATGGAACCCGGCGACCGAGGTCTACGACGTCTTCCTCCGGAGTTTCTCGGCGGCGAGCGACAACGAAATTCAGGCACTCAATACCTGGTTCAAAGACGAGATCTCGCTCGGCGTGGACTGGCAGTTCTCCCCCAACTGGGTGTTCACCTCGCGGCTGTTGTGGAACGAGCAGGAAGACCTCTACCAGGCCAACGACCAGTATGACGCCAACGGCCAGGTCTTCAAACAGATCGTCAACCGGCCCGAGCTATACCGAGAGTACCAGGGGCTTTTACTGGCGGCCAACCGTGCTTTCCGCGGGGGTTGGTCGCTGCGCACCGACTTGACGGTCGGCAACTTCGAGGGCAACGAAGATGATCTCAACGCCCAGGGCAACGAGTTCGAGGGCCTCGGCGGAGTCCAGGTCGGGACCGGTGTCCTCAACCCCACCTCGCTTAATCTCAACGGCCGGCTGATCACCGATCGCGAGTACGTAGCCCACGTCATCGGGGTCAAGCGCTGGGATATCGGCAGCCAGAGTGTGGTCGCGAGTGCCATCGTCAATGCTCAGGCGGGCGCGTCGTGGGGACTGCGGCCGAGCACGGCCGTGGTGCATCCCGATTCGGGCGTTCGGATCAACACGTGGGCCTACGCGGAGCCCCGCGATGCGCAGCAGCTCCCCGACACAATCACGCTGGGAGTCGCCGCTGGTTGGGAGTTTCCGATTCGCGGTGCCTTCGCGGGGAAAGTCGGCTTCGAGGTGGCGAACGTGACCAACGAGCAGGATCAGACGTCCGTGAGACTCGCCAACGGAAGGGCGTCCGGGAGTGCCGGCGGCTACCTCACGCCGCGTGAGTTCCGCCTGAAGCTCGGGATCACCTTCTGACGCGGCGGCATGCCGGCGACAGCGGCGGAGAAAGCCACACCCCGGCGCCATGCTCGAGCAGGGTCGCCACGACGCCCCCTAGAATCCCGACTTCGGGCTGGGATCGTCCCGTCTCTCGAACGAGTATCTGATCCTGGTGAAGCCGAAGTGGTGTCTGCCGCAGCTCGTTCAAAGTGGCGGTCTGAGTCGAGTGAAATTCGTCGTTCGCGGTTGCTCCTCATGATCGGCATCGTCCTTCTTCTGATTCACTCATCGGGATGTTCCGAGCCATCCGGCTCGCCTCCCGGTACGATCCTCACCCTAGCCGGGAGCTCCGACCTGTTGGGTGACGGCCGGCCGGCCACAGAGGCACGGTTGGTAGCACCCAATGGCGTTTTCGCGGCAGCCGACGACACCGTCTACTTCACCGATGGCGTGCAGTCTGCCATCCGCAAGATCACCCCGGACGGGCGCATCGAGACCCTGGCCGGAACGGGTTTGCCCGGCTACACAGGGGATGGCGGACCTGCCCTAGAGGCGCGCCTCGACTACCCCAACGGTCTGCTCATGGACCCCGCCGGCAACCTCTACTTCGCCGACGAGTTCGCCCATGTCGTCAGGATGATCGATCACCAAGGAAAGATCACAACGGTGGCGGGTATAGGCACACCGGGATACAGCGGAGACGGCGGTCACGCCCTCCATGCACAGCTGAGCTTCCCCCGAAGGCTGGCGTTGGCTGCCGATGGAGCCCTCTGATACAGGACACTAGCGGTTCGCTTCAAACCACTCCTGCTCCGCCAACCGCGCCCCGCGCAGCATGTTGCCCATCGAGTAGTTGCCCTCGTGGCAGGCGTACTCGTAGAGCTTGCTGTCGGTCCGCGGCCAGGGGAGTGAGCCGCTGTAGGGCGCGGTGTAGTCGGGATCTTCGACGGTGAACTCGTAGAAGAGGCCGTCGTCGGTGGCAGTGAAGCGCTCCACGACGTGCAGGCCCTCGTGGGGCGTCCCCGGTTCGCGCAGGGAGCTCTGATCACGCCGCGCGCGACCGCGGTCACTCGCCACCGGAGCCTCGCCCTGGCGGCGGAAGTTGGTGGTGTCGACCATCAGAGTGTCGCCCTCCCACCAGCCGATCGAGTCTCCGCTGAAGGAGTGAATCTCCGCCGGCAGATGCTCGGGGGTACGCCCCTCAGCGCCGAGACGAATGATGCGAGGCCAGTGGAACCACTCGACGAGGATCACCACGTGCGTATCGGTCTGGGTGATGGTCTTGACGTTGTTGTAGCCGCCGGTCTGGCGCACCGGCACCGTCGCCGCGGTGTTGTAGATGCAGCGCATACCCAGGTTCTGAACCTCGGGATGATCGTAGAGATCCTCACCGGTCTCCAGCCACCAGGCCCCCCCGGGGTTGTGGTTGTAGCGCCGCTGCACTCCCTGGCGCCACTGCTTGCCCGTTTCGGTGAGCGGCGGAAGCCGGCCATCGGAAGGGTCGGTGAGGATCGAGGTGCGGAACTCTCCGTCGACGGCAAAGGTCGTGGTGACCCTGTCGAACCAAATGAACTGGTTGTAGCCGCCCACGTTGCCACGCACTCCGGTACCCCCGGCCGGCGGAAGCTCGCGGTTCGAATTGATCGTCACATCTGCCGGTAGGACCCTCCTGGCGGCAGCCTCCTCGACCTCCTTCGCCTCCTCGGAGCTCATATACATCCTGGTGCCGTGCTTGGCATCGCGCTGGAAGGGAGTAAGAAAGCGGAGCTCGTAGTTGCCCGACAGGTCCGGCTTGCCGCTCGGCGTCCTCGGGATGTCTCTTGGGGCAGCGAAGGCCGCAGCATCCACCAAAGCGACGGCGACGACGAAGAGGATGGCTCTCGATCTCATAGTTGGCTCCTCGGCAACCTGCTCGGAAGGCGCGATGCTCGGCGGGAATGTCTGCTCCTCCTACTCTACATCGTGCGATCGAGCTCCCGCGCGCGCTCGACTCCCTCTCTCGAGGCTCGGAACCGGCTCGGCTGTTAGGCTCGTGCAACGATGCCGAAGAGACTGGCTGCCACTCATGCTCTAAATGCCATCACGGGGGCGATCTTGTTGGCCTTGGTGTCGACCGGGGCCGAGGCACAAGAGCCCTCTTCTCTGGGCGCCGACGGGGTCATCTCCCTTCTTATCCGTTTCGGTGTCGATGACACGTCGCCACGCGATTGGGATGGCTCGCTCGCCGTCTCCGGGGGCGACCTGGTGGGCCTGCGCGACTGGCGTCCGCGCCCGGATCATCAAGTCCGGGGAAGCACCTGGAAGCTCGCGAGCTACCAGGGAGAGAACTGGCGCTACCGGGTCTGGGAACGGCCGCCGCCGGCCGGCCCCAGCAAGTACTTTCGCTCACCTGGGGTCATCGTCGATGTGAGAGGCCAGGCGCGGACGCGGCTGCGCATCGAAACGCTCAACGGCGACTTCGACTTTCGCCTTCGCGACATTCCGGCGGGGCGCTCCAATAGCTTCCTTGGCGGCGCAATCACGGTCGAGCGCACCGCGGCAGCCGAGCTCCTCACCTCCCGCGACTACGAGAACGACTACGCCACCGTTCTCGGCAGCAGCGAAGGAGAAGTATGGTCCGCGTGGATCGGTTATCTCGACAACGCCACCGAGATTCTCGCCCGCCGCTTCGATGGCGAGCGCTGGGGTGAGGTCCAGAAGATCTCCCGGGAACCGGGGGACTACTTTCTGGTCAAGATGGGCCGCGACGGCAAGGGCCGCCCGTGGGCGGTTTGGTCGGCGAAGGTCGACGGCAACTGGGACCTCTATGCCAGCCATCTGGCGGGCAGCTCCTGGTCCGCAGCCGAGCGTCTGACGAGGGGTCCCCAGTCCGACATCTTCCACAACCTGGTGAGCGATGCCAACGGGAACCTGTGGCTTGTGTGGCAGGGCTTCCGTAACGGCACCTCCGACGTCTTTGTGCGTCGTTACGACGGCGCGAGCTGGTCGAAGGAGGAGAAGGTCTCGTCGTCGCCCGCGAACGACTGGGAGCCAGTAGTCGCCGCCGACTCTAAGGGCGCCGTTTATGTGGGTTGGGACAGCTACGGGGCGGGAAACTACGACGTTCTGATGCGCAGATGGGCCGACGGCAGGTGGAGTGACGAAATGACGGTCGCCGCTACTCCCAAGTTCGAGGCCCACCTCAGCCTGGCCGTCGACAATCACGACCGCGTATGGGCGGCGTGGAACGAGAGCGGGGTCAACTGGGGCAAGGACACCGGCTGGTCGGTCCACCACCAGGGGACACGGCTCTACGAGTGGCGCACCCTCGGCGTCGGCGTCTGGGATGGGTCGAGCTGGATGACTCCGGCACGTGACGTCAACACAGCCCTACCCGCGGACCTCCAGGGATACAACGACTTCCCGATGCTCTTCCCGGATGCAGACGGGCGAGTGTGGCTCTACTTCCGCCACCGCTTCATGCGTGTTATCGATGTGCCGAGCGATACCTCCGGCGGTACGCGTGCCGCCTGGGAGATCTGGGGAACGACGCTCGAAGGCGAGCGCTGGACGCAGCCTGTGAGCGTTCCGATGACCGGCTTTCGCCAGGATGGGCGCTGGGGGCTCGGTGCCGACGGCAGAGGGAACATCTGGGCCAGCTGGCCCATGGACAACCGCGACTACGAGAACTTCCTCCTCGAGCACCACGACGTCTACGCCGCCAAGCTGCCGAGGATCGAGGGCCCATTTATTCGGCCCACCCTCGTCACCCGCGCCGATGAAGAGATTCCTTTCTTCGCCATTCATCTCGAGGAAGAGAAGAACCTGGCCGCGATGCGGGGCTACGAGATCGAGTCCGAGGGCAAAACCTACCGCATCTATCGTGGCGACACCCATCGCCACAGCGAGTTCTCCTGGGACGGCAACAACGACGGATCGCTGCTCCAGACCTACCGCTACGCCATCGACGCGGCGCAGCTGGAGTTTCTGCTGGCGAGCGAGCACAACAGCGCTCCTGGGCCCGATATCGAATACATCAACTGGCTGCTCCAGCAGACTGCCGACGCGCTTTCGATCTCCGAGCGGTTCCAGTCGTTTTACGGTTACGAGCGCAGCCTCGGCTATCCCGACGGGCACCGCAATATCCTGTTTGCTGTGCGTGGCAATCCGACGCTACCGATCACCGAGGCACAGCGGACCCACAAAGAGGGTGCGGCAAGTCTCTACGAATACCTGAAGAAGTACGACGGCATCGCCATCTCCCACAGCTCGGGGTCTGCGTTCATGGGAACCGACTGGCGTGACAACGATCCGGAGGTCGAGCCGCTGGTCGAGATCTACCAGGGTGACCGCGTCTCCTACGAATACGAGGGTGCGCCGCGCACAGCCTACCGCGAGAACCTGCGCTCGGCGCCAGGCGGTTATCAGGCGGAGGGCTATGTTTGGAACGCCTGGGCCAAGGGCTACAAGCTCGGTGTTCAGGCCGCGTCGGACCACCTCTCGACCCATATCTCTTACGCCTGCACGATTGCGGAGGAGCTCACCCGCGAGGGTCTTCTCGAGGCGATGAAGAAGCGTCACAGCTACGGCGCGACCGACAATATCGTCCTCGACTACCGCTTGCAGGCGGACGGCAAGGAGTATCTGCAAGGTGACATCGTCACTGTCTCCGGCGACTTTCGGCTGTCGGTCCGAGTCATCGGCACCACTCCTATCCGGCAGATCGATGTGATCCGCGATCAGAGCTTCGTGCACAATCGGCAGAACCTCGGCCAGGACGTGAGCTTCAGCTTCGTCGACAACGAGGTCGGGCCTGGGGAGCACTACTACTACGTGAGGGTGCTTCAAAACGACGGCAACCTCGCCTGGTCATCTCCCATCTGGGTGACGAAACGCTAGCCCCATGCCGACTCCGATCTTGCGATCGCGATCCGGTCGTCAATCGCGGCTCGATCCGGCCTTCCCCAGCACATCCGCTTCGAGCACCCGGGCGCCCCGTAAAATGCCTCCCATCGAGTAGTTGCCCTCGTGACAGGCGTACTCGTAAACCCGCTCCGTGGTAGAGCGCAAAACGTACTCGCCGGTCCACGGCGCGGTCCAAGACGTCTGGTCTTCGACCGTGAAGCGGTAGAGCACATCGCCGTCCTCGAGCTTGGTGAAGCGCTCGACGACGAGCATGTTCTCTGAGCCTCCTCGCAGGACGGCGTCGGGATGGAAGCCGACGCTGTCGACCACCAGCGTGTCGCCGTCCCACCAGCCGATCGAATCGCCGGTCCACTTCTTGATGTCGGCCACCGGTAGATGCTCGGAATTCATCCGCACGATACGAGCGTCGTGGACCATCTCGATCAGGATCATCACCGCTTCGTCGGTCTGCACGATGGTCTTGTAATTGTTGTAGCCGCTCGGCAGCGTCGGAGTCGCCCCGGTGAACCCGACGATGCAACGATCTTGCGCGCGAAGCGACTCCGGACCGTCGAAGGGGCCGGCCTCGTCGCTATCGAGCCACCATGCACTGCCGTCGTTGCCACCGCGCTGGCGCTCGATATTGGCTTCGTACGCCGCCGCACGCTTGGCCGCGACCTCGGTCATCGGAGGGAAGCGACCGTTCGGCGGATCGACCAGGATCGAAGTGCGGAACTTTCCGTCCACCGCGAAGGCCTCACTTCCCGGGTCGAGCCAGAAACGGTTGTAGCCGCCCACGTTGCCGGCACCACCGCCCGATCCATCGCCACCCTCGGGCGGTGGCTCACGATTCGGGTCGCTGCTCCGAGAACTCTCTTCGACCCGCGCCGCCACCTGGGCTTCGATCTCGCCTGCCTCCTGTCGGGAGAGATAGAGCTTGTCGCCGTATCTCTCCGGACGTTGGAGCGGCGTCACCGTGGCGGCGTTGTAGTTACCCGACAAGTCGGGTCGGCCGCCAGCGGTGCGCGGAACTCCGTCGCCCTCAGCCGCGAAGCCGGGGTCGGCCGAAATGAGCAGAACGAGGACCGATAGGAGTGCCGCGAATCTCATCATGCATCGTCTCCCGATCATTTCTGCAGGCTAGAGTCCAACAGCGGACGATAGAAGTCAACCATCTTGTCCGCCAGCTCCGGGTCCTGCGCGAACAGCGGGTAGCCGTGGGCATCGCCGTCGTAGAGAAAGAGCTGAGTGCGGCTCTTGCCCCCGCGGTAGGCGATCGTGCCCGCCGGGCCCGCGGCCCCCGTGTCGCCTTTGGCGGCGATCAAGAGCAGGTCCCGATCGCTCATCCGCAGGAGATCTCGCACATGCTCGGATCTCAGCCCGCTCGAGAAGAAACCCATGCGCGCCAGCTCCGAATGGGCCTTGCCGAGCCCAACCACCTGCCCTCCGCCGCAAGAGGCGCCGAGGGCGCCTGCAACGACTCCCTTTCCCTGTTGCGCCAGGTAGGTGTACGCCGCTTCGGCGTCGTAGGGAAAGCCCGCCATAGCCCGCTGCCGGTCTTCACTCCCCGCAGTGGCAACGTCGAGGCCGTTCCCCTTGCTGTCGCCGAAGCCACGGAAGTCGATTGAAAGCACTTTGAAACCGGCAGCGGCGAGCTTGCCCCCCAGCTCCTCGTACATCGCCCGGCTGCTGTTGCACTGGTGCAGCAGCAGAATGCCGGGAGCATCGCCGTTTCCCCACAGGGTGCCGGTCAGCGAGTGACCGTCTGCGGCAGGAAACTTGACCGTCTTCGACTTCGCGGCCAGCAGCCCCGGCACCACGAGAGCCAGGACCATAGCGAGGCTGATCGCTCGAAGATACCGGTGTTCGAGAGCTCTTGCAGACATCGGCAACCCTCCGCCCCACTAGGGGGCTCACCAGCCGAGCCTAGCACCGGGCGCGTCGTCGCCGGCCTGCTATCTTTGCAATTAGGGACTTGTGCGCCATAATTGCAAGGATGATTCCGCGTCGATTGACAGATCTTCTCGTAGAAAGGCTGCGAGACTTCCCAGCCGTCGGTCTCCTCGGCCCACGGCAGGTCGGTAAGACCACACTCGCTCGACTCTTGACTGTGGAACAGACCGCGAAGAAGACCGCGTATCTCGATCTCGAGAATCCGGTCGATCTGGAAAAGCTGGAGGACACTGCAGGCTATCTCGAGTTTCGATCCGATCGACTCGTGATCTTCGATGAGGTACAGCGAATGCCCGGCCTCTTCGAGAGACTGCGGGGTGTTATCGACGAGCGAACGTTCGATGGCCAACCCGCCGGCCACTTTCTTCTGCTTGGATCAGCCTCGATCGACCTCTTGAGGCAATCATCGGAGAGTCTCGCGGGGCGGATTGCCTACCTCGAACTGGGGCCGCTCGACATCACCGAGATCGACTCGGACGACGAGGCTGACCTCTGGATCAGGGGAGGATTCCCCAGAAGTCTGCTGGCTGCATCCGACCGCGCCAGCGCCACCTGGCGGGAAAGCTTCATCACCACCTATCTGGAACGCGACATTCCCCAACTCGGACCGCGGATACCCGCCGAGACACTGCGGCGATTCTGGACCATGCTCGCTCACCGCCAGGGAGCGCCACTCAACGCTGCCGAGCTTGCCCGTAGCCTGGCGGTGGACGGCAAGACCATAGCGCGGTATCTCGACCTCATGGTGGACCTTCTTCTCGTCCGCAAGCTACAACCTCTGCATGCCAACGTGGGCAAGCGGCTGGTAAGGTCTCCCAAGACCTATCTTCGCGATAGCGGCCTGGTACACACACTCCTCCGCCTGGACACGTTCGAGGAAGTCGTAGGGCATCCGATTGCCGGCGCGAGCTGGGAGGGACACGTAATAGAGAACCTGCTCCGCGTTGCGCCTTCGCGCACCGAGGCGAGCTTCTACCGCACATCGGCGGGAGCAGAGGTCGACCTCGTGCTCGACCTTCCGGGTTCTCGACGCTGGGCGGTCGAGGTGAAGCGCGGCCGGGCACCCAGCGTCTCGCGCGGCTTCCACAACGCCCTCGAGGACCTCCAGCCGGATAGAGCCTTCGTCGTCCATTCAGGTGCCGATCGTTACCCCAAAGGCGAGAACATCGAGGCCATTGGCCTAGGCGACATGGCGAAAGAGATCGTCGCCACCTTCGAGAGCCGATAGGACTCGCCGAGGACAGCGAAGCGTGCGACCCCGACCGCGCGACTCGGCGCACCATCGACCATCATCTTCGAATCTACTCAATGAAAAATGGGAATGACATTCCCGATTTTCAGCTATAGTCTCACCCATGATCCGGCGGACCCTTCACAAGCGGTCTATTGAGGAGCGCCTCCGACGAAGTCCAGTGGTGGGCCTCCTCGGCGCTCGCCAAGTCGGGAAAACGACGCTCGCACGGGAGATCCTCGGTGGCCGCAAGAAGGTGCATTGGTTCGACCTCGAGCTCCCAGCCGACCGGGCTCTCCTCGCGGACGCTCAACTGGCATTGCAGGATCTCAGAGGCCTGGTAGTTCTCGACGAGATTCAGCACCGGCCGGAGATATTTCCGTTGCTGCGAAGCCTGGTCGATCGCCGGCCTCTGCCCGCTCGCTTCCTACTCCTTGGTAGCGCTTCACCATCGCTTCTCCGACAATCCTCGGAGAGCCTAGCCGGAAGGATCTCGTACTACACGCTTCCGGGGTTGGCCGTCGAGGAGGTAGGAGTCAGCGAGCTGGACAGACTTTGGCTGCGTGGCGGCTTCCCTCGCTCCTTTCTCGCAAATAGCCACCTGGCCAGCAACCAATGGCGTCGAGACTTCATCAGAACTTTCGTCGAGAGGGACCTGGCGCAGCTTGGAATCGAGATTCGGTCGAGCGTCGCTCATCGATTCTGGGCGATGCTAGCCCACTACCACGCACAGACCTGGAACGGTTCAGAGCTGGCACGGGCTTTCGGAGTGACCCACAAGACGACTCGACGTTACCTCGATGCCCTGACGGCGGCGCTGGTCATCACTCAGCTCAGGCCCTGGTTCGCCAACATCGGAAAGCGTCAGGTCAAGGCCCCGAAGGTCTACATAACGGACTCTGGACTCTTACACAGTCTGCTCGACATCAATGACCGGCGAGGGCTCGAGCGGCATCCGAAGGTGGGCGCCTCCTGGGAGGGATTCCTTCTCAAGGAGACGATTCAAGCTCTGCGAGCCGAGGATGAAGAATGCTACTTCTGGGCTACGCACACCGGAGCAGAGCTCGACCTCCTCTGGGTGCGGGGCCGGAAACGCTGGGGTTTCGAGTTCAAACGAACTGTTACTCCGCGCCTGACCCGGTCGATGCATGCCGCGATGGAGTCACTCGATTTGCAGCGTCTCTTTGTCGTCCATGCCGGCTCGGAAACCTTTCCCATGCACAAGAAGGTCACAGCGATCGCAGCATCGAGGCTACTAGACGACCTGCCATAGTTTCGTAGGACAGGCCGTCTTTGTCGATCCGACGGAAGCGCTCAATTAACACCGGCCGCGTTCATCTCTAAAGCCCCAGTGGCCGTACCGGGCATCTCCCCTCTCACTCTCTCGCGGTCGAGCCTGAGGCCTGTCGATCTGGAGAACCAATCCCGGGTAAGGCTCCGAGGGATGTCGTCACCGGTTCGCCGCATCCAGTCCGCCAGCACCTTCTTCAATTCCTGATGCACGCTTTCGAAGGCTTCATTCCCGATCAGGTTCGCCAGCTGAAGGCTGTCCTTCCGACAATCGAACAGCTCCTCGGCGGGACGCGGCGCCAAGAATGTGTCCGCCTGGGCGGCTGAAAGGGACCCTGCTTCGCGTCGCTCGACCAGCGCCCGGTGGGAGTCGCTCCTGACCGAATCAGCCGGCCCCTGATTGGCGAATTGCGGCCGACCGTTGAGCACATACATGTGCTCCCTGGTTCTCACCATGCGTTCGTAGGCTTCGTGATCATGCCAGTTGTGCTCGGCCAAGACGTACTGCCTGATCGACTCATCAGGGCTATTCAGGATTAGCCTGAAGCTCGACCCCTGAAAGGTGCGCGGCTTCTCGACGCCGGCGATGTCGAGGATGGTGGGAGCGATGTCGATCGGAGATCGAAACCACTGCGGAGGATGTCTCCCATGTGCCACTTGCCGGCGTGCCCGGAGTAGTAGCCGGCCGCCTTCAATTGATTGGCAATGCTCGGGAAGTCGACGGCAGGCTCGGTGTGGAGCTCCGCGGCGCCGGTATTGTGGGGATAGCGTCCGGTCAGGATGCTGATCCGGCTCGGGCTGCACGAGCTGGTGGTCAGGAAAGCGTTGGTGAACTTCACCCCTTCCGTGGCGATCCTGTCGATATTCGGCGTTTGAACGATCTCGTTGCCGTAGGCGCCGATGTCGTTCCAACCGATGTCATCGGCGATGAAGACGATGAAATTGGGTCGTTCCGGCCTTGCCTGCTCAGCAGATGCAATCAGAGTCATGACCAGAAGAAAACGAGAGAATCGCTGACTGCGTCTCACGGTTGGTCTCCCGCCGTTATCGCTGCCAGAAAGTGCGCCGGCGAGCTGACGGTGACCTCGGACATCTTGAAGTCCTTCACATTTCTCGTCAGGATGATGTCGGCAGCCACCGCTTTGCCTGCACTCGCGACGACAGCATCCTCGAAGTCACGGATTCTCGACGACGTGGCGTCCTCGAGCACACTGCGATTGACCGGTGCGACTTCGAGGATCGAGAGCAAGACACTGACATGCTTTCGAGCTTCTCGTCTGCCAGCCGCCTTCGTACCTAGACCAGCGTTTCCGAAGTTCGAGTCGCCTAGCTCGAGGTCATTCTGTTCGCTGGCAAGGCGCGCCGACGCAGGCATATTGGGAATCTGTCGAGGAGGCGCAACGCCGCCAGCGGGCAGAAGGGACCGAGATAGGTGTCGCGAACTTTGGAAACGCTGGCCTAGGTAGAAGATCGTGGTGACGGAGGTGGCGCAGACGTAGCCCCGCAGCGAGCCCTCTTCCGCCATGGAAAGCACCTGCGAGGACGAGGCTGAGAAAGGCTCGCGATCCAGGAGAACGTCGAGCAGAACATCGGTATCGAAAAGTACGTTCACCCGTACTTCTTCTCCAAGTGACCTCGGTAGTCATCTCGGTTTACTTCAGTGCCACGGAGCACCCCCTTGAGGCGGGATACACGCGGGGAGAGAGCACGCTTTCGGGGCTCGCCATCGAGAAGCTCGAAATACTCCGCAACCACCTGCGAAAGCGACTTGCCGGCCCGCTTCGCGTGGCCCTTGGCCGCCTCTATCAGCTCCTCGTCCATCCTGAGAGTCAGCTTGGTCTGCATATGACGTACATCCTTGCCACAAGTATACGTCAGGTATGAGCCGAGTCGCTACGCGGAACCGCAGATGCAGACCATGTGCTCCGTGACACCGCTCGACAAGGGCTCCGGCTCCCCGAGAATCAGGCCGCGGCAATATCCGGCTTGAAGATGTCCACGGGAACGTCGTTCGCCTGCCGAACACCAGGGGTGCTTCGCCCTTCGCGCACGTACTTTTCGAGAAGAGCCACCAGTTCTCGCACCACCTCGGGCCGGCGCGCGGTGAGGTTCTCGGTCTCACCGATATCGACACTCAAGTCGTAGAGCTGCATCGCCGGGCGATCGGCCGGCTGGTTGGTGAAACCACCGGAGTCGGCACAGAGCGACAGCTTCCAGTTGTCTTTTCTGATCGAAAAGTAACCCTTGCTGGAGTGGTGGACAACCGCCTCACGAAGAGGCTCCTCCGCGGTTCCGAGAAGCGCCGGCAAGATGCTGACGCTGTCTTCGGCCGCCCCGCTCGGGAGCTCGGCACCGGCGATCTCCGCACAGGTCGCGAGGAGATCGGTCAGGCACCCCAGCTGGGCAGCTCGAGATCCCGCTTTGACCTTCCCCGGCCACCGCACGATGAACGGGATCCGATGCCCACCGTCCCAGATGTCGCCCTTGTAACCACGAAATTGGGCGCTGGGGAAATGGCCCTTGGCCTCCATTTCGGCGGCGCCGATGTAGTGCGCACAGCCATTGTCACTGGTGAAGATGACCAGGGTGTCGTCAGTGAGTCCTTGCTCCTCCAGAGCTTGGAGCACCTCTCCCACCGCGGCATCGGTCTGCATGACGAAATCGGCGTATTCGTGACCGAGACTGCTCTTGCCCTTCCACTCCTCCGTCGGGGCGATCGGCGTATGAGGGGAATTGAACGGAAGATAGAGAAAGAAAGGTTGCCCCTGCTTGGCGAGCGGTCCTCGTTCATTGACATAGCCGACGGCCTTCTCGGTTATGGCAGGAAGCATCTCGACCGCATCGATATCGGCGATCACCCGGCCGTTCTCCATCAGCGCCCGCATCGAGCGAGCGTGCTCGAAGCCGAAGAAATAGTCGAAGCCTCGGGTGAGCGGCCCCTCGGTTATCGCGGTCCCGACCGGGAAGGGTCCGTTCTCCTCCAGAGTCTCGGTCGGATGGGTGAGGTGCATCCCCAGATGCCACTTGCCAACGATCCCGGTGTGGTAGCCCTGACTTTGTAGAAGAGATCCGACCGTCAGTCGGCCCTCGGCGATCAGAGGATCCGCGTCCGCGGTGTCGACAACCCCCTCCTGCAACCGCGTTCGCCAGGCGTATCGACCGGTCAAGACGCCGTAGCGGGTGGGAGAGCACACCGCCGACCCTGAATGGGTGTCGGTGAAGACCATGCCCTGACGAGCCAGACTGTCGATATGGGGCGTCGGGATCTTTCCTCTCTCGGGGTTGAGAACGCTGACGTCACCGTAGCCGAGATCGTCGCAGATGATGTAGACGATGTTTGGAAGCTTGCCTTCTCCGGCTGCCGTCGCCGTGCTGGGGGCGAGCGCGCCGACTCTCAGCCTTCCACTGAAGACAGAGAGGCTGCCAATCGCCGACATCAACAAGAAATCTCGTCTATCCATCGTCGTGCTCCTCTTGACCGCCGCGACTGTCGAACCCGCAGACTACACCAGCTGATCTCGAGGCCTGGCAGGCCCGCGTTTTACTCGGCGGCCCGCGTGTGTCGGCTACTCACAACAGGCGCCACCATGGAACGGCCAGAATCCGAGGCGACATCCACTGCATTTCGCGAATCCCGGCAAGTACTGCGAATCGACCATGAGGTGGGCGAATATCGCCCACTGGTGATCTGGTGTTTTGATGCTAATATGCATTCATGTCGCGCTTGACCATCACGTTGCCGGACGAGCTTCATCGCGCCCTCAAAGAAGCGGCGGCTAGCCGCCGTCGCACGATCGGCGAGTTGGTCGCGGAGAGCCTCGAACGCTACGGGATCAAGTCAGCCGAATCTGGGCGAGAGCTGGTGGCCCGAGCCCGGTCCCATAGCCGCCTGGAAGAGAAAGAAGCGCTCGGGATCGCGATCTCCGAGACGCGGCTCAGCCGCTCCCCGTGAGGCCACCCTGGGCAGTGGTCGATACCAACGTCGTCATTTCCGGCCTGCTCACCGGCGCTCGGGCCTCCCCGACTCCACGCATTCTCGACGCGATGCTGGCCGGAACCCTGAGTTTTCTCCTATCGGTGCCCCTGCTCTCGGAGTACGGGACAGTGATGCTACGACCTCGCGTCGCAGCTCTCCACGGTCTCGACGAAAGAGCGATCGATCACATTCTGGAGGCCCTCGCTCGAAATGGCGCTCTCCGCCAGCCGCTCTCGATTCCTCCAGTGCCGGGTGACGCCGGCGACCAGCACCTCTGGGAGCTTCTCGCTCGCGAGCCTGGCGCCGTGCTGGTGACTGGCGATCAGGGTCTCCTGTCTTCTCCCCCACACTGGGCATCGGTCTCGACACCGGCAGCCTGGATCGAGAGGTCGCCGTGAGCCGAGACCCCGCTCATCTGGAGCTCGACATTGATCGGGTCATCTATATGATCTAGTATAAAACCATGATTCGGATCAACATCGCCGAGGCGAAAACCCACCTGTCGCACTATCTCGAGAGTGTCGAGAAGGGCGAGGTCGTTGTGCTTTGTCGGCGCAACATCCCAATCGCCGAGATCCGACCGATCCCACAGCCACCCTCGCAGCCCAGGCCGGTTGGAATCGACCGCGGAATGACCCTTCCTCCCAGCTTCTTTGAGCCTCTACCCACGGATCTACTGGATGCGTTCGAGGGCGGTGAGGCGTCCGAGTGAAGCTCCTGGTAGATACCTGTACCTTCCTCTGGCTCGCCATGGACGATCCGCAACTGTCGGAGGCGGCGCGAGCTGCCTGCCGAGATACAGGCAACGAAGCGTACCTGAGCGCACTATCCGCCTGGGAGATCGCGATCAAGAACCGCTTGGGTCGGCTGCCCCTGCCGGAAGCGCCTCCTCACTACGTCGCCAGCCGACGCGAGTGGCTCCAGCTCGAGCCCCTCGCCTTCGACGAAAGCTGCGCCGCGCACGACGCGCTCCTGCCTTCTCTCCACCGCGACCCGTTCGACCGAGGCTTGGTCTCGCAGGCCATCTTGAATGGCATGACGATCGTCACGCCGGATCCGGCGATCGCTCGTTACCCGGCGCCGACCCTCTGGTGACGCTGGCTTCTTCCTCCTCGGCCGAAGACAGAGTCGCCAACCTCCGCTGCGCCTCCCGTAGATCGTCCTCCAACCAGTCGCAAGAAGGTCAGCGTCGATCGTAGGCGCCAAGAGACGCCTTCTTGGATCCGTAGTGGTTATAGAGGGTGACGACGTCGCCTCTAGCCGATTGCACATCGCAATGTGCCTGACAGCGCGGATGTCGCAAACCCCAGTTGAAATCGTTCACGGTCTGTGTATAATCGTACCCTCACTATCAGAGCGCCTATTTGCTCGGCCAGGTTGGAGTTATTCCTTCGGGATGAAGTCCCACGCCGCTGAGAGATCGAATTTTTCGAATCCGAATTCCACCCCACACTCCTGAGCTACGACTCGCTACAATTTCTTGAACCCGACATTCAATTTTCCGTTTCGCAGCGTAAGAAAAACCCTGTATATAGTATGTCTAGGTTTCATGGACACAACATATAGTCTGGCACGGTTTTCGCAGGGTGTCTGAACGTAAGCAGCAATAGGCCGAGTCCGGCCTTCCGGCAACTTGATCCGAACCGGGAACAATGATTCTGGAGGACAGCTATCATGAACGCAATCGCACGTAACTCATTTATCTGGATCTGTGCAATCGCTCTTTGCGCGTTGCCGCTATCGGCCGATGGTCCGCAGACAGGAACAATCGACGGCACCGTTACCGATGCTCAGGGCGGCGGTCTACCCGGAGTCACAGTAACGCTTACCGGACCTCAGAACACGAGGACCGAAATGACCGACGCCGAGGGCGATTACCGCTTCGCCCTGCTCCAGCCCGGGGCCTACACGGTGAACGCCAACCTGGAGGGCCTGGGCTCGGCCGAGCGCGCAGTCGCCCTCGAAATGGGGCAGCGCCAAGGCGTCGCTCTTACCTTGCAGGCAGCCACCTCCGAGACCATCACGGTCACCTCCGAGGCGGCGCTGATCTCCAAGTACGACACCGGCGCCACCTCTGCGATCCCGGAGGAGGCACTCGAGAACGTCTCCTTCACCACCCGCAACTACAACACGAGTGTCCAAATGCTGCCGGGCTTGGTAACCCGCAACCAGCAGAACGCTAGCCGCCCTTCAGTTAACGGAGGCATCCGCACCGAGATCGGTGTCTTCATCGACGGCGTCGACGTCAGCATGCCCCGTCGTGGCGGCGAGCTGCGCTTTCAGATCCCGTCGACCGTAATCACCAATACCCGGATGGAAACGTCGGGTTTCGCCTCCGAGTACGGCCGCGCCACCAGCGGTGTCATGAACTCGACGATCAAGACCGGCACCAACACCTTCCACGGCGACCTTCTCTATATCGGCCAGAACCCGAAGTGGCGGTCCGAGGACTGGCTCGGGATCGAGCGTCCTGACGATCAGATCAACAGCTTCGAGGCCGGCGTCGGTGGGCCGATCTGGCGCGACAAGGCCTGGTTCTTCGCTTCCTACAACGAACTGAATGACAACCGGCTCGACCGAACGCGTTCCGGCGACACATTCGATGTCACGCGCACATCAGAACCGCTCATCGGCAAGGTGAACTTCACGCCCGGGAGCCGCCATCAGGTCGCGGTGACGTTGATCGACTCGCCGTCCTCAGCGGTCGGCGGTGCCGGGGGAAGCGGCGACCAGTACGCCGTCATGACCTTTCCGATCAACAACAGGATCCAGACCGGGACCTGGAGCTTCGCCATGACCAACTCCGCGTTCCTCGAAACCAAGCTGGCCAACCGCGAAGAGGTGGTGGGACGCAATGCTCACCCCCCCGCCCCGATCATCCCCGGCGTGTCTTTTGACGATCCCAACGGCAACGACTTCCGCTACCAAGATCTCGACGACGCTTTGCGATATAACGGTCCCTCGATACGCCTGGGCGCTGGGTTCAACGACTTTCCGCGCGATCAGGCGAATGCCTCGGTGACCCTGTTCAAGGGAAATCACGAGCTCAAGGGCGGCGTCGACTTCCAGGACGTCACTTTCAGCAACCTGACCAGCATCGAGACCGAGTTTCGCGGCCGTGGTTTCTGCCGAGAGTGCACCGGAGGCTTCCTCGCGCCGTCCACCAAGCGGGTCTTCGAGCTCGGCCCCCCGGTCTCGATGAATAGCCTGATGAGTGCAGCTTATGTCCAGGACCGGATGGAGGTCGGTGACAAGCTGACCTTCAACGTGGGGCTGCGCTACGACGAACAGTGGATCGACAACGACCTCCTCGAGCGAGTCAACGAGTACAGCGAGTGGGCGCCGCGCGCAACCGTGGTCTACGACATCAACGCCGACGGCAAGATGCTGGTGCGCGGCAGCGTGGGGCGCTACTACCACAACATCGGCCTCGGTGTCGTCTTCCAGGAGTTCACCCGCGGCAACAACGGTGAGAACATCTACGACCAGTTCCTCTTTAACTCTGCGACGGGGTTTTACGACATCTTTCAGCGCCACGTCGAGCCGGTCGCGGGTAACGCTGTCTCGAACATCGTGCCCCACTACAAAGACGAGGCGTCGTTGGGCTTCGACTGGCAGTTCGCCGACAACTGGGTCTTCACCTCGCGCCTCACCGTAAGCGAGATTGACAACATCTTCAGCGCCAGCCTTCAGTACGACGAAGCTGGCGCAGTCGTCCGCGATCTGCGCAACTGGCCCAACAACACACGTGAGCATACGGGTCTCGTGTTGGCGGCCAACCGAGCGTTTCGTAACAACTGGTCGGTGCAGGCCAACGTGAGTTTTCTCGACACCCCTGGCACCATCGAATCCGCCAACGACAATGACGATCACAATGAAGGCTTCGGTGGCTGCACACTGCCGGGAGGAGCTGGCCTTTGCAACATCACCAGCACATCCCTTTGGGACGGAGCGCTCGGGGTGGACAGGGACTACTTGATCAACCTCGTCGGCATGAAGCGTTGGGCGTTCGGCAAGCATGACGTCATGACCAGCGCTTTCTTCCACTATTCCTCCGGTGAGGCCTGGGGATTGTGGCCCAGCGACAATGTCTTTCACCCGGTGTCCGGACAGAGAATCCGTACTACGGGTCCCACCGAAGCGAGGGACGCCAATAGCCTCGAGGACTATTTCACCCTCAACTTGAATGCCACCTACCAGTTCCCGATCGGGGGTAAGTTTCAGGGCATTATCGGCGCTGAGGCCTCCAACATCACCGACGAGTCGGACCAGACCCGCGTCAACATACGGAACGGCAACCCGAATAACACGGTCGATGCTTTCACTTTGCCGCGGGAGTTCCGCCTCAAGCTCGGTCTCCGGTTCTAAGCACACCGAGACATAAATCGGTTTAGCTCAGATCCCAAGGCACCGGCGGCTTCGGCCGCCGGTGTTTTTTTATGTTCGAGAGGAGTCGACGTTATCTCGTGGCGGCGGCTCTGATCGGCAGCGTCATCTCTTCGTCGAGTGAGAAGTCGGCTTGTGCTCGGACGAGACTGACTTAGCAGCGGCGCGTGAAGCGCCAGCTTTCGGCACGCAGCGCTTCGGTGAGGAAACCGTTGGCTGAGGATCTTTCGAGCTCCTGGCGCGTGTAGGCAAAGAGATCCCGGCAGCCTTCGGCTGCCAAGGTGCCAGCCGAACATTCTGCCCTGCATTCGGGGAGGGATTTGCAGCCGAGCGGTCAGCCCGCAGGGCTGATCGCGAACGCCCAAGATCCCGCTGGGGCTACCTGGGTGCAGGTTTCAGCCGGGTTGATGCGAAGAACCAGAGGAGAGAATCGGGGATCTTCTGTTGGTACACCTCCACGTTTTCTCATCCCCCTCATCTTCGGACCTCTGGACTCCGATACAATGCTCCCGATGAGCGAGTTGGTATTCGAGGTGACCCAGGAGGGAGATGGGGGCTTCGTCGCTGAGTGTCTGACGGAACCGATCTTCACTCAAGCCGACAGCTGGGAAGAACTCCGGCGCAACGCCCGCGAGGCCGTGAGTGCCTTCTTCGATGAGTCGAAGTGCCCCACCTCGATCCGACTTCATCTCGTGCGCGACGAAGTGCTCGCAACTGGATGAAGCTCCCGCGGGATCTCAGCGGCGAGCGTCTGATCCGAGCGCTCTGCAAGCACTGGGACTATCGCCGCGTCCACCAGGTAGGTAGCCACGTAATCTTGGAGACCGACGAGCCTTCACGCCAACGTATCGTGGTGCCCGCCCACAAGGTCCTCCGGGTGGGCACGCTGAACGCAATCCTGAGGTCCGTAGCGGCGCACAAGGGAGACTCGCGAGACAAGATCCTCGCGACCTTCTAGAGGAACGCTGAGCACGACCAGAACTCGCGCGATCTGCTCGGAGAGACTGCCGCCAGACCCTCCCAATGAGCCTGCAGGAACGTCTTCCACGGCGTCCGCCGGCTCCGCTCAGGAGCCGGCTCGATCCCATGGTCTTGCAGGATCCTCTTGACCGTGTTGCGAGCGATCTTGTGACCGAGGTTAGCGAGTGCCCCACGCACTACTCGTTCCCGATCAAGGGTTCGTGGCAGGGCGTTATCGGCGCCGAGGCCTCCAACATAACCGACGAGGGCGTTCAGACCGGTACGGCCTCGACGACTGGCCTGCGCTGCTCATCAACGGTCGAGGGTACCGGGTGCTGCGACCCATTCTGTGGGCTGGCCGGTGACCTTGGCGATCCGCTCGTAATCATCGTCGTAGTGCAGCACCGTCAGGTTGGCGCTCTCCGCCGTCGCGGCGACAACAAGATCCACCGGCTTTGCTCCGCGCTGGAGGCCGGCGCCGGCCATGAGACCGGCGACATGGAGGGCGCGGTTCAAGACCTCTGGAGTGATCACTGCCTCGGGCAGCGCCAACCTCTCGCTGATGACCTCGGGAACGTCGCCAGACCGCGATCCGTACACCACCACGAGGTCGAGAAGGCGGCAGCCGAAGAGGCGTCCGACTTCGGCCAACTCCTGGAGCCGAGAACCGACAGCGCTCTGAGGCGCGCGCGCTAGAACAGAAGTGTCGACCAAGTAACTCGGCTCAGCCATGATCGGTCAAGCGCGGTTTACGAGCCTCCTCGATCCGATCGAGATCGAGGGAGCCCGGTCGGCGCAGACGTTCTATGTGGGCGACCGCCGTCTGACGATCGACCACGCTGCGTAACGCAATCTCGATCGTGGCCCGAATCGTGCCCGCCCGAGTGGCACTACGAGCCCTCTCCAGCAGCTCGTCGTCGATCTCAACCAGTCGCTTCGTCACGAAGGGAGTATATACCTAACACCGATTCATATATACCGCTCAGACGAGTTAGCCGTTTTCCTTGCCTGGACCGACGTCCGCGACATCGTCAACGTAGGCGATCTCGACGCCTTCGGTCGCTTCGTGAGACTGTGTGCGGGGCGCAACGGCCAGCTCTTGAACCTCTCTTCGCTGGCCAACGACTGCGGGATTACCCACACAACCACAAGAAGGTGGCTGTCCATTCTCGAAGCGAGCTTCGTCGTCCGCCTTCTTCGCCCACACCATGCGAACTTCTCGAAGCGGCTGATCAAGAGCCCGAAGCTCTACTTTCTGGATTCCGGACTCTTGTGCTACGGCACGATGGGCCGCTACCACCACCAGGTGCACGACAAGGAAGTGTTGAAAGTCGGAATGAATGTGCACCAGATGCCCGCGGAGCAGGACACGCTGCTGCGCGATATCAGCGAAGAGAAGATCGAACCGCTGTTCGATCGAGTTAAGGAAATATCGGCTTACCGCGACAAGCGCGATCAGAAACCGTTGCTGGACTCGTTTCAGCGATTGCACGACGTCGTGCAGACCGACGAGAACATGCTTGAAGCGGTGCTCGAGTGCACGCTGGCCGGGGCAACCATGGGTGAGATTGCCGGCATTCTCCGTCAGGCCTGGGGCACACCCTATGACCCCTACGGTCATCTCGAGTCGCCCATCGGAAGTGCGCAATGAATCCGATTCGTGTGCTGGTTGGCGTGCTGGGTATGGACCAGCACGAACTGGGCGCAGTTGGCATCGCCAAGATGCTTCGCGACCAGGGTATGGAGGTGATCTATACCGGTTGCTTCAATACCCCGGAGACCATCGTGCAGACTGCCATTGAAGAAGACGCGGATGTCATCGGCATCAGCTCTCATTCCTGGGAGTATCTGTATTACACACCCGAACTACTCGAGCTGCTGAAACAGAACGACCTCGATGTGCCCGTGGTTCTCGGTGGTTCGGTCATTACCGAGGAGGACGCCGGGAAGATGCTCGACAAGGGTGTCGCAGCAGTATTCGGATCCGGTAGCGTAGTGACCGACATGATCGATACCGTCAGAAATCTGGCGGCCCGTGCCGCGACGTCCTGAGCCCACAGTCGACGAATTGGTTGCCGGCACGATTCGCGGCGACCTTCGTTCGGCGTCGCGGCTCATCCGGATTATTGACGACGGCAGCGCGCTCGCGTGGGACGCGCTGAAGCGACTGTTCCCGCATTCCGGGTCAGCGCTCGTCCTTGGTATCACCGGTCCTCCCGGTGCAGGCAAAAGCACCCTTACTGATTGCCTAATCCGAAATGCGCGGCAGTCCGGAAAAACCGTGGGCGTGCTCGCTGTCGATCCCAGCAGCCCCATTTCTGGCGGCGCGATTCTAGGCGATCGCATTCGCATGAATCGCTTTGCGCTGGATCAGGAAGTGTTTATCCGCTCGCTCGCCAGCCGGGGTCATTTTGGCGGGATCACACCCGCGACTCGCGGTGCCATACGCGTCATGGATGCGATGGGTAAAGACGTAGTTCTGGTCGAGACAGTCGGTGTCGGGCAAGACGAAGTCGACATCACTCGCCTTGCGCACACGACGCTCGTAGTCGCAGTTCCGGGGCTCGGCGACGAGATCCAGGCAATGAAGGCCGGCATCCTCGAAGTCGGCGACCTCTTTATCGTGAATAAAGCGGACCGTCCAGACGCTGACAAAACGGTCGCCTATCTCGAGAACGTCTTCCGTCGGGTCCCGGCAGGTCATTGGTGCCCCCCGGTGATCGAGGCCCAGGCGTTGCACAACAAAGGCATCGAGGACATCTGGCAGGCGATCGTTCAACATCAGAACCACCGCGAGGAGGCTGGCCCGGCACAGCGCGCGCGCGAGCACGCTAATTGCGAGGTTGAATTAAGGGCCTTTCTTCAACAAGGGCTTCAGCGCGAACTGGCAAGACAACTCGACAACGAGCCCGAGATCCAGAAGTCGGTGCAGAGCATCCTCGATGGACAGGCCGACATCTATGCGGCCACGGACGACATCCTCGGCAAACTCGGGCTGTTCCGCGAAGACACGAGCGAGCAGCGGAGTGCGAGGTAGCGACAGCCCTGAATTCTAGGACTGCGAGTTGGGTGAGCTCCAATCGAGATCGTTGGCAGCTCTTATATCAGTTCCGTAGGCTAGGGAACGTACCAGATGGGGGACGACCAGGCACGCTCCAGGATGGTGGGAGGCAGGCGGGGATTCGGCGGCGTTCCCGCCCGGATAGCATCCCAGGTCGACCAGCGGCAGGTGGGATTCTGCAGCACGCGAACATAGTAGAACGCGCGTTGCCCAGGGTCGAAGTCGGGGTCCTGCCAGAGCGCTTCGAGCTCCGCAGCACCCTGACCTTCATTCGTCGCGCAGGTGCTCAGATCGACCTTGGCCCCGTTGTCGGGGCAGCGGTGGGTGTCGTCCGGGGTCGAGCCATCGGAGCAGGCTGCGTCGTAGACCCGCTCCTGCTTCGCACCGTCTGCTGTCCATCCCTTGATCACTTGCAGTCGAGCAAGGGGAGCCGCGGTCGGATCCCTGGTAGCCCACAACAGAAAGCGCGGAGCTCGTTGCTCGCCATCGGCCATCAGGTCTCCTCCCATGGGGACGCCGTCGGCGTAGGCCTTGGTGAGCCCGTCTGATCCAGCCAGCGTCGTCTGGTCGAGGTCGTAGCCGGCGAAGAAGCGGACCCGCATGCGAGGGCCGGTGGTGGCAAAGGTCTCCTTCCGTTGGAAGGCGCGAAAGATGTCCTCTCTGGTGTTCGATTCGGCCCACACGGCGGCCAGGCCCGAGGCACCCCAGTACTGTCCGCTCCCGTCGTTGTACTCGCCGGTTTCGGCCCGAGGAACCGACCCTCGCTGCTCCGGCGTTATGTCCAACAGGCCGGCCTTGCTCCAGTAATCCTCTTCCCGAAACGATCCGGCTGCATTGTGGGTATCCGAGGAGCCGATGAGGCCGAAGCGAAAGGGATTGAAGCCCTGCTCCTCTTCCATGGCCAGGCCGTTCAGATAGGCATCGCGTACGTAGCTGCCCTGGGGCTTGCTCGGAGAGTCATTGCCGATGGTCCCTTCGATGATCCCGAAGTCAGCCCACTCGTCGTTCGGAGACAAGAGCGGATGCGTGTCAGAGGTGCCCTTGACCTGGGTTACCTCGACCAGCGGCTCGTTTCGCATCCGCTGCTCGGCGTAGGCCTGGTCGAAGGCATTGCCTTCTCTGTCGGTCAACTTGAACATCCATCCGTCTGAGCCGTTGGAGTTGTGGGGGATCGCCAGAGAGTCGATGCCCTGCTCGCGCTGCTGGTCCATCCAGTCCCACAGCTTCTCCGGGTTGTTCTTGGCGTCAATTCGACTGAAAGGAATGCTCGGCACATTCGAGCCAGGGAAGATCACGTTTCGATGTAGGTTCTCCCCTCTGGGACCGCCGGCAGTGAACTCGTAGGCGATGAGGGTGGTGAAAGTGCCTGGATCGTTGTGGCGCTCAGCGGCCGCGATGATCTCCCGCCATGCGCTCTTTACGACGCCGAGATCGAGCAGGTCGTCCGGATCGAGATATCCTCTCTGACGCGGCACCACTTCCCGGAAAACGGCGGTGCGATCCTCGGGCGTTTCGGCGCTTCGGAGTGCGATCGACAGCGGATGTCGGCCAACCTCGGAATCGGGGTTGTCCATCTGTTCGAACATGCCCAGGTAGGTGGCATGGTCGGAGACCGCGAGGAAGTCGAGCGGGGCCTCGAGGCGCATCTCGATTCCGGCTGCGTGAGTCAGCGCTTCTCCCTTGGCGAACCTGTATGCGTCGTCCGGATCGTTGCGGGTGCCGTAGATGTAGGCGTCGAAGGAGTAGCTGGTGTGGACGTGAAGGTCGCCGAAGTAGGCGTTTCGAGTCGATGATCTCTGCTCCATCGGAGCGGTCTCTTCGCTGGCTCGAGCCGGGACCTCGGTAGGTTCATCCGCACAACCGAGAGACAGGAGAAGAAAAGCTGTCAGCCAGACACCGCTACGCGCACACATAGTCTTCTCGTTTCTCTTCGGTTCTATGACCGGAGTGGATGCGATCTGTTCTCGGGGAGCCCCCATCCTAACGCGGTCTGCACGCTACAGTTGGCGCCGAACGATCACCAATAGAATTCGACGCCTCTGTCAAGGTTACCCCGCGGGTCGGATGAGGAGATGCAGTTGCAGCGGGATTACGCGGAGCGAGTGCGCTCGCCTAGGCTGATCGTGGATCGGATCCGAGAGTCCGCGGTATGCTTAGGACATGGGAGCTGCGTCTGATACCTGGCAGGACTTCATTGCTGTCGATCCAGCGAAATGCCACGGACGGGTCTGCATACGGGGTCCTCTATGAACGTGGCCAAGACGCTGCCCCTCTCCTGTTGCGCGGCGCCGCTGCTCGTCGCCGCTGCCGCGACTGCCGCCGACACCGACTGGCCCCACTTCGGCAACGACGCCGGCAATTCGAAATACTCGCCGCTGGCCCAGATAGACGCCGACAACTTCGACCGGCTGGAGGTGGTCTGGGCCTGGGAGTCCGTCGACACCGAGATTCCGAACCTGCCCGACTCGATCAGGCCGCGGTCTTTCAAGGCCATTCCGGTGGTCATCGACGGCCGTATGTACGTGAGCACCCCCCTCGGTCAAGTGGCGGCGATCGACGCCGCCTCGGGCAAGCCGTTGTGGAGCTACGACCCGCAGAGTTGGGAGGCGGGGCGGCCGGCGAATATGGGGTTCCAGCACCGCGGCGTGGCGCTCTGGCGCAAGGGCGAAAAACAACGGGTCATCATGGCCACCCACGACCGGCGCCTGCTCTCGCTCGACGCGACGACCGGCAGGCCGGATCCCGCCTTCGGCAAGCGCGGCGCGTTGGAGATGACCCCAGACCTGGGCCGCGAGATCCTCGAGTCACGAACCACACACAGCTCGCCGCCGGCGATCTGTCGCGACACCGTGATCGTGGGCTCGATCGTGGGGGATATTGCCACGCATCAAGAGGCGCCGCCTGGCTTCGTACGCGCCTATGATGCCGAGACCGGCGCCCTGGCCTGGGTCTTTCACACCATCCCGCAGCAAGGTGAGGAGGGCAGCGAGACCTGGGAGAACGAGTCCTGGCGCTACAGCGGCAACACCAATGTGTGGTCGATGATCACCGTCGACGAAGAGCTCGGCCTCGCCTATCTTCCGATCGGCACGCCGACGAGTGACCTCTACGGCGGTCACCGCCTCGGCGACAACCTCTACGCCGAGAGTCTGGTGGCGGTCGACTGCGAGACCGGCGAGAAGCGCTGGCACTTCCAGATCGTGCACCACGGCCTCTGGGACTACGACCTGCCGCCGCCGCCGAACAGGATCGATCTGATGGTGGACGGCGAGCTCCGGAAGGTGGTGGCGCAAGCCAGCAAGCAGGCCTTCCTCTTCGTCCTCGATGCCACAACAGGAGAGCCGCTGTGGCCCGTCGAAGAGCGTCCCGTGCCTCCGAGTCAGGTGCCGGGAGAGCGCGCCTCGCCGACCCAGCCTTTCCCCACCAGGCCGGCCGCCTACGATCGCCAGGGGATCAGCACCGAAGATCTGATCGACTTCACCCCCCAGCTTCGGGAAGAAGCCCTCGAGATCGCCAGTGCGTACGAGCTGACCCCTCTCTACACGCCGCCTCGGGTTGCGGGCGAGGGTAAGCCGGTGATCCAGCTACCCGGTCCGGGTGGAGGCACCAACTGGACCGGCACCGCAGTGGACCCCGAGAGCGGCATGATCTACGTGCCTTCCTACGCCACCCCGAGATCCGTTTCGCTCACCCCTCCCGACCCCAATCGATCGGATCTGCGTTACGTACCCGACGGCTGGTACGAGTACGTCGATGGTCCTCGAGGTCTGCCGCTGGTCAAGCCGCCGTACGGACGCGTCACCGCGATCGATCTCGCTACCGGCGAGCACGTCTGGGTCGCGGCCCACGGTGAGGGGCCGCGCAACCACCCCACGATCAAGCACTTGGGGCTGGATCGGCTGGGCTCCCCGGACCGCTCAGCCGCGCCGCTGGTAACCAAGACTCTGTTGTTCGTCACCCATCGCGCCGAGAGTCTGTTGTTCGTCACCCATCGTGCCGTGAGCACAACCCGCGCCGATTCCCCCATCAGGGATCGACCGCCCGAGATCAGCGTTTACGACAAGAAGACCGGGGCCTACCTCGGCGGCATCGAGCTCCCCGCGACTCCCAACTCGAACCTGATCACCTACGAAGTCGACGGTCGCCAGTATCTCGCGGTGAGCGTCGGTGGCGGGAGGGAGGCTGCCGAGACCGACAGCACTCCTGCCGGTGTGGTCGCATTCGCCGGCGACCTACACTTCAAAGAGGGGGTAGAGTGATGATGGCACTTCGATTCCGAGACTGTGTGCTCGCCGTTGCGTTGATCGCCGCGTTCGGCTGTCAATCTTCCGAACCACCCCCAGAGACCTCGGTTCCCCCACCGGCGCCACCGCCGCCGCCGAACATCGTCGTCATCGTCGGCGACGACCTGGGCTACGGCGATATCGGAGTGTACGGCTCGCAGATCCCTACGCCTCACATCGACCAGCTGGCGCGCGACGGCGTGCGCCTGACCGACGGCCATGTGTCCGCGGCCGTGTGCAGTCCGATGCGCGCGGGTTTCCACACCGGGCGGTATCAGAATCGCTTCGGCTGGGAGTACAACCCCACCGACCATGACCTCGGACTTCCGTTGGACCAGAAAACGGTCGCCAACCACTTTCAGGACGCCGGCTATGTCACCGGCCTGATCGGCAAGTGGCACCTAGGCGTGGCCGAGCCCTACCATCCACTCCACCGCGGCTTCGACGAGTTCTACGGCATCCTGGGAGGCGTCACCAGCTACATCGACTCCCGACTTCCAGGCACCCACGAGTGGCCCGCCGAGAGAGCCCCCACCACCCGCACCAGAGAGTCGCAAGTCATCCGCGAGGGCTTCGAGGTGATCGAGGTCGAGGACTATCTGACTGACGTCTTTGCCGAGAAGGCGGTCGACTTCATCGATCGCCACGCCGACGAGCGCTTCCTCTTGATGCTGACTCCCAACACTCCGCACACGCCGCTGCAGGCGACCGACGAGTACATGGAGCGCGTGCAGCACATCGAGGGCGATGGAGCGCGCGTCTACGCTGCGATGGTGGTCTCGCTCGACGACTACGTCGGCGATGTCGTCGCGGCCCTACGCAAGCACGACCTCGAGCGCGACACGCTGGTCGTCTTTCTCTCCGACAATGGGTGCATCAACTATTTGGCCGAGCCGATCTGCACCAACGCTCCGCTGGCGGGTCATAAGCGCTACCAGCTCGAAGGCGGCCATCGAGTCCCCTTCATCCTCAAGTGGCCTGCGGGCCTTCCTCAGGGCGAGGTCTACCGCGAGCCTGCCAGCGCTCTCGATCTCTACGCCACCTTCACCGCAGCGAGCGGCTTCGAAGCGAGTAGCCCGGACAGCGTCAATCTCCTTCCTCATCTACGCGGCGAGACCACCGAGCCGCCCCACGAGTTCCTCTACTGGCGCGCGGCACCGAATATCGCCATCCGCTGGGGCAAGTGGAAGATGTGGAGAGTGAACAACACCGATATGGAGATCCCTGCCGGGCCACCGGGCCAGGGCCTGCCGTTGGTGGAATACCCGCCCGACGTCTCACCTATGGGTCAGACCACCGTTCTCTACGATCTGGAGGCTGACATCGGCGAGACCAACAACATCGCAGATCAACACCCCGAGATCGTAGAGCGCCTGGAGAGTGAGCTCGCTGCCTGGGAGGCCGAGCTCGCCGAGCCACTCTGGGTCAACCGTCGCGGGACCCTGCACTCGCTTCACGGTCAAACGGTTCAGCTCTTCTTCTGAGGCCCCGCGGCCTACATTCCAGAGAGTCGTTGTCGCGGTCTCTGAGACACGACTCAGCCGGTCGCCATGAAGGCTCCCTGGGCGATTGTCGATACAAACGTCGTCGTCGTGCGCTTGACCGACTACGAAGTGTCCGGCTCTCCGTCCATCGGGGAGACACGCGCCGATACGGCGCTCGCCGCGATCCTTACCGCGATTGGCGAGCGTTCGTAGGCGAGCGCGCTAAGGGCAGCGTCCGGACCGCGAAGCTCGCGAGCCAGTGGGTTCCGAAGTAGTCGGCGACGTACATCGTCGCGGTCAAGCGGATGGTGGCAGTGGTGCTCGAACCGTCAGTTCGCGGCTAAATCGAGCGCTTTGATCTCACGTTTGTTGCGAAGATAGAGCTTGGTTCCGACCAAGGTCGGGCTCGTCCACGACCGCGCATCGAAGAGCTGCGTCGACGAGACCACATCGACGCCTTTCGGCGGGGATCGCCGAAGCGCAGGCCCGGCGTCTAGTCAGTGGTAGATCGGGAGGACCTCATCGCCGCAACGGCGCGTATCCGCGCTCCGCCGGGCCACCGTCCATCCAATATTATGGATTGAGATCCAAAACCATGAGCCAACTTGCAGACCGCAATACCATATGTTGTATTCGACGATCATAAGACCACGGTATATAGTACTCGATGCCAGCAGAGCGCCTGGTACGATTATCGCATTCATCTGAGCATAAAGGTCATTCTGACAGGCAGTCCGCTTCGAGCCGAACCCGGTCTCAAGCGAGACTGATGGTAGAAACCTCAGGAGAAAAGAAATGATGCAAGCTGCCACTCTCAGGTCAGTTCTCTGTCTCTTCGCCATCGCCTGTCTGGTTCAGGCGCCGCTCTTGGCGGACGGCCCGCAGACAGGAACCATCGACGGTACGGTGACCGATGCCCAGGGCGGCGGCCTGCCCGGCGTCACCGTCACCCTTACCGGACCTCAGAACACTAGAACGGAAATGACCGACGCCGAGGGAGACTACCGCTTCGCCCTGCTCCAGCCTGGGGCCTACGTGGTGAACGCCACTCTCGAGGGTCTTGGCACGGCCGAGCAGGCCGTCTCCCTCGAAATGGGGCAGCGCCACGACGTCGCGCTCACTCTGCAGGCAGCCACCTCCGAGACCATCACCGTCACCGCCGAGGCGGCGATGATCTCCAAGTACGACACCGGCGCCACCTCTGCGATCCCGGAGGAGGCACTCGAGAACGTCACCTTCACCACGCGCAACTACCTTGGGTTCAAGGGGTCGTCGCAACGTTGCCTTGGTGAGCAGAGTGTACAAACTCATCGAAGACTTCGGCAGGGGTTCTGAGCGGTCACGGTTTCGTGGACACCAAGTTAAGCCCCATCGGGGCAGTTCCTATTCTGCATCAGTTCGGGTAGTCAGCTTCGGACGAGGCTGTGCGAGGTTCGGGGAGCGCAGCCTCCCTTCGGATCCGACCGCCGGTCGCGCGTGAGTTCACGCTGCCCCTTCGAAGGCCTCGGGGCTCAGGAATCCGAGCGTCGAATGCTGGCGTCTCAGGTTGTAGAACACTTCGAGGTAAGAAACCGCTTCGTCGTGAGCTCGCTGACGAGTCTCGAAGGGTCGGTCCCAGACCTCGGTCTTGAGACTGTCGAAGAAGCTCTCCAAGACCGCATTGTCATAACAATTTCCGACGCCGGACATGCTGCAGCGAAACCGCAGCTCAGCCAGCCGATCCTGGTAAGCCTTCGAGGCGTACTGCTTGGGTTCAAGGAGTCGTCGCAGCGTTGCCTTGGTGAGCAGAGTGTACAAGCTCATCGAAGACTTCGGCAGGGGTTCTCCAGCCGAGGGTCTTGCGGGGTCGGCCGTTGAGTGCGAGCGCGACCGCGGCGAGGTCGTCGCAGGAGTATCTGACAAGGTCGGTGCCCTTCGGGAAGTACTGGCGTAGTAGTCCGTTGGTGTTCTCGTTGGTGCCCCGCTGCCAGGGGCTGTGCGGGTCGCAGAAGTAGATCGCGAGGCCGGTATCGACGCGGAGTTGAGCGTGTTGAGCCATCTCGGCGCCCTGGTCCCAGGTCAAGGACCGGCGGAGCTGCTCGGGCAGCGTGGTGATTGACACCGCGATCGCGTCACGGACGGCTTCGGCGCCGTGCCCGGCGAGGGCCGGCCCGTTCTTCACCCTCGATTCGGTCCCGTGCCCTTCCATGCGGGGCAGGTGCAGCAGCATCGTGAACCGCGTAGTGCGTTCGACGAGGGTCCCGATCGCTGAGCTCTCGAGCCCGACGATCAGGTCGCCTTCCCAGTGACCCGGCACGGCCCTGTCGCCGGCTTCGGCGGGGCGTTCGCTGATCATGATCTCCGGAGTTACAAATTTCTTGCCTCTCCCCCGGGTTCGCGCATGCGGCACTCGTAGCGCTCGCCCGGTTCGCAGGCACGCGACGAGCTCGCGTTTGAGGGCTCCTCGACCTTGGATGTAGAGCGCTTGGTAGATCGCCTCGTGAGAGATCCGCATCGACTCATTATGGGGGAAATCAATCCGAAGCCGGTTCGAGATCTGCTCCGGACTCCAGGATTTCGCCCAACGCCGATCCTGGCGACGGCCGTGCCGACGGCCGATCCAACGCACATCCGGACCCGGCACCAGCTCCCCGTCAGGCCTTGCGATCACGCCGGCGAGGCGGTTCTGCACGTACTCACGCAAGGCATCGTTCGCGGCAAGCTTGGAGACCTTCGGACGGCTGGCGCGCCGCTCCGCGTGCCACTGCGCAGTCGTGGCCCGATAAGTTACGGCACGGCTGCGAGTCGCCGCGTTGCGGCGCAGCTCCCGCAAAATCGTCGACGGTGAACGACCCAGGCGGCGAGCGATCTCACGTACCCCAACATGCTGAGCGTGAAGGATGGCGATCTCTTCACGCTCGGCGAACGACAGATAACGCCCCGACACCGGAGCCAACGAGATAGGTCGCATTCCACCAGCTTGCCTGAACCATCTCGACCCGACAGCCGGCGACACCCCAGCCTCTGTTGCGGCGTCCTCGCTGGACGCCCCACGAGCGATCGTCTCCCAGAACCGGATCCGGTCCTCGCGCCGCGCTGTCGAGGGCCGGCCAGGTGACCGCATCTGGCCACGCATCGCTCGAATCGCACCCTGACACTTGCCAACTCCCATCGAAACACCTCCATCACGAGATGTTGCGACGACCAGTTGAATCCGCCTACAACACGAGTGTCCAAATGATGCCGGGCTTGGTAACCCGCAGGAAGCAGGACTTTGGCCGCCCTTCAGTTAACGGAGGCATCAGCACCGAGCTCGGCGTCTTCATCGACGGCGTCGACGTCAGCATGCCCCGTCGTGGCGGCGAGCTGCAATTTCAGATCCCGTCGACCGTAATCACCAATACCCGGATGGAAACGTCGGGTTTCGCCCCCGAGTACGGCCGCGCGACCAGCGGTGTCATGAACTCGACGATCAAGACCGGCACCAACACCTTCCACGGCGATTTTCTCTATATCGGCCAGAACCCGAAGTGGCGGTCCGAGGACTGGCTCGGGATCGAGCGTCCTGACGATCAGATCAACAGCTTCGAGGCCGGCCTCGGTGGGCCGATCTGGCGCGACAAGGCCTGGTTCTTCGCTTCCTACAACGAACTGAATGACAACCGGCTCGACCGAACGCGGTCTGGCGACACATTCGATGTCACTCGCTCATCAGAACCGCTCATCGGCAAGGTGAACTTCCAGCCCGGGAGCCGCCATCAGGTCGCGGTGACGGCGATCGACTCGCCGTCCTCAGCGATCGGTGCCGGGGGAGTCGGCGACCAGTACGCCGTCATGACCTTTCCGATCAACAACAGGATCCAGACCGGGACCTGGAGCTTCGCCATGACCAGCTCCGCGTTCCTCGAAACCAAGCTGGCCAACCGCGAACAGGTGGTGGGACGCGTTGCTGCCCCCCCCGCCCCGATCATCCCCGGCGTGTCTTTTGACGATCCCAACGGCAACGACTTCCGCTACCAAGATCTCAACGACGGTTTGCGATACAACGGTCCCTCGATACGCCTGGGCGCTGGGTTCAACGACTATCCGCGCGATCAGGCGAATGCCTCGGTGACCCTGTTCAAGGGAAATCACGAGCTCAAGGGCGGCGTCGACTTCCAGGACGTCACTTTCAACAACCTGACCAGCATCGAGACCGAGTTTCGCGGCCGTGGTTTCTGCCGAGAGTGCACCGGAGGCTTCCTCGCTCCGTCCACCAAGCGGGTCTTCGAGATCGGCCCGCCGGTCTCGATGAATAGCCTTATGAGTGCAGCTTATGTCCAGGACCGGCTGGACGTCGGTGACAAGCTGACCTTCAACGTGGGGCTGCGCTACGACGAACAGTGGATCGACAACGACCTCAACGAGCGAGTCAACGAGTACAGCGAGTGGGCGCCGCGCGCAACCGTGGTCTACGACATCAACGCCGACGGCAGGCTGCTGGTGCGCGGCAGCTTGGGGCGCTACTACCACAACATCGGCCTCGGTGTCGTCTTCACGGAATTCACCCGCGGCAACAACGGTGAGAACATCTACGACCAGTTCCTCTTTAACTCTGCGACCGGGTTTTACGACCGCTTTCAGCGCCACGTCGAGCCGGTCGCGGGTGACGCCATCTCGGGCATCGTGCCCCACTACAAAGACGAGGCCTCGTTGGGCTTCGACTGGCAGTTCGCCGACAACTGGATCTTCACCTCGCGCTTCACCGTAAGCGAGATTGACAACATCTTCCACTCCAGCCTTCAGTACGACGAAGCTGGCGCAGTCGTCCGCGATCTGCGCAACTGGCCCAACAACACACGTGAGCATCAGGGTCTCACGATGAGGGTCAACCGAGCGTTTCGTAACAACTGGTCGATGAACGCCAACGTGAGTTTTCTCCCCACCGACGGCACCATCGATTCCATCACAGACACTTCCGATCACAATGAAGCCATGGGTGGCTGCACGCTGCCGGGAGGAGGTGGCCTTTGCAACGTCACCAGCACATCCCTTTGGGACGGAGCGCTCGCGGTGGACAGGGATTACTTGGTCAACCTCGTCGGCATGAAGCGTTGGGTGTTCGGCAAGCATGACGTCATGACCAGTGCTTTCTTCCACTATTCCGCCGGTGAGGCCTGGGGATTGGCGCCCAGAGCGAATGTCTTTCACCCGGTGTCCGGACAGAGAGTCCGTACTACGGGTCGCCTCGAAGCGAGGGACGCCAATAGCCTCGAGGACTCCTACACCCTCAGCTTGAATGCGACCTACCAGTTCCCGATCGGGGGTAGGTTTCAGGGCATTATCGGCGCTGAGGCCTCCAACGTCACCGACGAGTCGCACCAGGTCCGCGTCAACACACGGAACGGCAACCTGACCACTGGGCTCGATGCTTTCACTTTTCCGCGGGAGTTCCGCCTCAAGCTCGGTTTCAGGTTCTAAGCACGCCGAGACATAGATCGGTTTAGCTCAGATTCCGAGACACCGGCGGCTTCGGCCGCCGGGGTTCTTTTATGTCTGAAGGTCACTCGACGGCCTCGACGACTGGCCCGCGCTGCTGATCAACGGTCGAGGGTACCGGGTGCTGCGATCCATTCTGTGGGCTGGCCGGGTGTGGCGGGGCTTTGGACCACCAGGCTCGCCATTCTGGTCGTCTTGTGCATCCCCGCCATGCTCTTGGGCGTGCGCCTCGGCGCTCTAGTGAAGCGGGTCGATCAAACCCGAGCGTTTCGAGCTCTGGGTCAGAGCCCTGCTGATCCTGATCGGCATTCTCCTCATCACCCAGACCTTGGTCGGGCTAGGAGTCTGCGCGGCGGAATAAGCAACGGTGCTGCCCGAAGCGAATAAGAAGCAAGCTCAAAGTGCGCCGTCCTCGGCGCCAAAAAAGAACTAGGCGGAGGAAATGACAGCGATCATTTCTGGAGCCTAGTTGAGGACCAGCCTGATCACCGATCCGTGGTGGTTCTCGATGTGCCGGGTCGGCCCGTTGGAGTTACAGGTCCACACATTGCCTTCCGCGTCGAACTCGATCTCGCGAGTGTAGGTCACACGCGTCGGCATCCGGTACTCGGTGAAGTCCTCTGTCTCCGGGTCGAATCGCAACATCGAATCGGTGCCAGTGCCGGTGATCCAGATGTCTCCTGTCTTCGGGTGGATGTTGAGAGCGTAAGGAAAGGAGTTGGCCCCATGTGGCAGATCGTAGACCGTCCACTCTTCGAGCACAGGCTCGAAGGACGCGATATTCCCGCTTGCCCAGCCTGGAACCCAGACGATGCCATCCGGCGCCACATGCAAACGACGCGGCCCGTGCACCGGGGGCTTCCACTCGACGATCTGCTCGGGGCTGCCATCGGCAGCCTCGGGATCGACCCGACCGACGCGCTGGCCGTGCAGCTTCGAGTACCAGACCTTGTGGTCGGGAGCGATGTCGAGGCCGTAGGGGGTGACGCCCCGCGACTCGCCGCCGGCGCCGCCGCCGCGGACCTGATTGGCATCCGGCAGATCGTAGAACTTGACCTCGTAGGTCTCGGGATCGAGCGAAAAGACTCCGAGCCCGGCATCGGTCCACCACACAATACCCGTCTCGTGATCGATGCGCAGAGTGTGTGGGTAGCCGGAGCGCTTGCGAGTCGGGTGCCCCGACACCACGGTGTACTCCTTGGTCTTGGGATCGAATTTGGCCATCTCGCCGGAGAGACACAGAGTCAGCCACATATCGCCGTTGGCGGCCATCTCGATCGAGTGGGGTCCCTTGATCGGCGAGCTGGTGTCGCCGAAGACTTTGCCGCCGGGGATGGAATAGGTCGCGCGCTCACCGGTATCGAGATCGAGCCGGAGGACTGCGTCGTTGCTTGAATCGACGGCGTAGACGCTGCCGTCCAGGCCGACCTCGAGATCGTGAATAAAAGAGTAGTCTTCGAGCCCCATCTGCCACTCGGTGATCTCGACATCGAGAGCTGCACCCGAGGGTGCCGGCGGCGGCGTGTAGGTCGGCCAATCCTTCTCGGCATCTCTGCCGTAGGTCATCACCAGGCGATCCACCAAATTCTCCTGGGTGTGGGCATACAGACCCTTGAAGCCATCCATGCGGGTGATCATGACCTCCCAGTCCACCGGCTCTTCAGGTGAGCGAAAGCCCAGTGTTCCGAGTTGATGGCAGTAGGCGCACATCATCTTGAAGTTGAGCGCATCCGCTTCGTTGTCGAACTCGAGCAGATCGAGGAGATCATTGGCCGGGCGCTGCATGTTGAGATCCCGCGCTGGAGCCATCACCAGCTCGATCGAATCAAAAGGAGCCTCGGGCTCCACCATCGTGTCCTCGAGCCCGATCAGACGCGCCCGCAGGTCATAGTCGCGGTCCGCCGGAAGCTCGTCGATGCGAAAGCTACCGTCTTCACGGCTGAAAACGGAGATGCTCCGCTCTTCGTCGCGGTCGAAAACGGTGACGATCGCGCCACGCACCGGCTTCGAGCTCTGGTCGACGACAGTGCCGGCGAACGAGACCGCGTCCGGTACGTCGACGGCATTCTTGGCCCAGGTGCCGAAGGCGAGGCAGACGAGAAGGAGAGCGAGAAGAAGCGGACTCTTACGCATGACGGAACCTTCCCTTGCACGAGGAGGAATGTAGGAACGCAAGCATTATAACGGGTGCTGAAGTCCTGCGTGCTACTCGATCCTCCTCTACCGCCTGACGGAGGAGGACGTCGCCGCCGCGCTCGACTGAGTATAGAATGCCTCCCGACTTCGGGAGGTGCTCAATGAGGGTGGAGAGGGTGGTTTTGCTTCCGCTCGCCGTGCTCGCCGCGTCGTGCGCCGACCCGGCGTCCGACTCCCGATCGGTCGCGCCGGCCTCGAGCTCCACGGCCCTCCGGGAAGCCAGGGGCGAAGATGCTCGCAACCTCGGCACCGGCGGCTTCGCCAAGACGCTCTGCTCGATGCTCTTCATCAGCGAGCACCCCGACGACTTCGCCGAGGCGCATGCGATGCGCGTCGCGACGCACTTGATGAAGCTGCCCGCGGCGGACGCGTCTGAGCTGACCTACGAGGTGGATCGGAGCGAGCGCCTCGTTCGCGCATCGCTGGGAGACGCGATCACTCGTGTCGCCAAGCGCTACGGGGACCAGGGCTGTGTTCTTCATCCGGACGACCACGACGGTATCCATTTCGTGCCCGTGCCGGTCGAAACGACGCTTCCGGATCGAGACCGAACACCGTGGCCGATGGGGGACGTCCTCCCGGACGACCCGCTCCCACCCGAGGTGGACGAGGTAAAGCTCGAAGCGGCGATCGCCCTCGCATTCCAGCCGCCCTCTCCGGTCTCCGCGTTGGTCGTGCTCTATCGCGGTCGGCTCGTCGGCGAGCGCTACGCGGAGGGCATCACGAAGGACACGCTTCTTGAGAACTGGTCGATGGGGAAGAGCTTGACCGCGACACTCGCGGCTCGGGTCATGCATCGAGACGGCGACCTCGGCCTCGACGATCCCGCTCCCGTCCCCGCGTGGCGCGTGCCCGGGGACCCACGCGGCGCCATCACGATGGCACACCTGTTTCGGATGTCGAGCGGACTCCAGTTCTCGCTCTTCGAGGTCCTCGAACGTGGCGCCGACGGGCTCTATCACGTAACGGGGGACTACCCCGACCACTACTACGTGTATTCCGGTGCGATCGACGTGTTCCGCTATGTGACGAGCCGGCCGCTCCAGTACGAGCCTGGCACGGTGGGCCGGTATCGCAATACCGATCCGTTGACGCTCGGCTTCATCGTGAAGCAGCGCGCCGAAGCCCGCGGCGAGGAGTACTTGACCTTTCCACAGCGGGAATTATTCGACGCGATCGGAATCCGGGAGCTCGTTCTCGAGACCGATCCGTACGGCAACTTCGTTTCCTCGGGCTTCGAGCTCGGCCGAGCGCGCGACTGGGCGCGGTTGGGCCAGCTCTACTTGCAAGACGGCGTGTGGAACGACGAGCGTCTCCTGCCGGAGGGTTTCGTCGACTTCGTGCGCACTCCCGCCCCCGCGTGGGAGAACGAGGAGAACGAGAAGAGCGTGCCGCGATACGGCGGCATGTGGTGGCTCAACACGACCGGCGAATGGAGCGCACCGGAGGATGCCTACTACGCGGCTGGAGCCGGCGGCCAGAACACGATCGTCATCCCGTCGCGGGAGATCGTCGTCGTGCGCCTGACCGACTACGAAGTGTCCGGCTCTTCGGCCGTCGGGAAGACACGCACCGATACGGCGCTCGCCGCGATCCTTAGCGCGATTGGCGAGCCTTCGTAGGCGAGAGCGCTAAGGGCGTTCCCCCGTCAGGACCGCCCGCTTTACCTCGAGCGCGCCGACGCCGCCTCCTCCGCCCGCGCTCCAGCGAGGATCCCCTCCATGGCGTAGTTGCCCTCGTGACAGGCGAACTCGAAGATATCGTCGGGCGACTTCTTGAGCGGGATCATCACGGTCCATGGCGCCGTCCACGTCTGCGGATCGTCGAGCGTGACCACGTACTCCAGAGTGTCGGGCCCCACCCGAGTCAGCCGTTCCACGAGCTGTAGGTTGCCGGTCGCTCCCCGATAGCCACCAGCGTCCGAGAAGCCGCGGGTCTCGATGACCAGAGTCTCGCCTTCCCAGTAACCCCTCGAGTCTCCGTGCCAAAGCCGGAAGTCCTCCGCCAGGTGGGGCCTGCCGTCGATCGGGATGACGCGGGCGGCGTGGATCATCTCCATGACCAGGACGACGTGGTCCTCGCTCTGGACGATTTGGCTGTAGCTGTTGTAGGCGGCCATGAGGCGGGGCACGCCGAAGGAGATGCAGCGCTCGGGGAGGCTGCGATCCTCCGGACCCGCTGCCGGTCGCTCCCTGGACGCACCGTACGCGGCGGCACGTTTCTCGCCTTCGTCCGTCAGGGCGGGCAGGCGGCCGTTCGGAGGGTCGACGATCAGCGACGTACGATTGTCCCAGTCGCGCTCGGCGACCCAGAACTGGTTGTAGTTGCCGGTGCCGGCGTGGGTCGACGTGAACGACTCTGCCTCGTTCAGAGCGGCGTTGAAGACGCTGTCGCCAAACCCGGCATCGTCACTATCGAGAGCGAAGAGCGACTCCGCCCTCTGCTTCATCGAGGCCAGCTCGGCGTCGGTGAGAGTCTCCCGACCGGCTAAGGCCTCGGGCCGCTCGAGCGGTGTGACGTTGTTGTTGGCCCAGACCCCCTGGAGATCGGGCTGACCGAACACGTTGCGCGGCGCCTTCCAGCCGCTGTCGGCGGCCGCCCCGGCTGCGGCGACGGCCGGCACGACAGCAACGATTCCCAGGAGTGTCAGGGCGAATGACCACGGCCCCTCAAAATTCTTTAAAGTCATACGATTAACGACGTTACAGTATCAAGACCGAAGGGCTTTGTCGCCGTGTAGAATGGCGTCGAAACGACACTACGGAGGAGTGGGCCATGAGCCAAGGAGGGCGCTTCAACGCCATTGCGCTCGAACGTGTGGTATTCGGTCGCCCGGCCGCCGAGGTCGTGCCCGGAGAGCTCGAGCGGCTGGGCCGCTCGCGGGCCTGCCTGCTGGTGAGCGACAGCTTGCGGACGGGCACCTCCGTGGTCTCGGATTTAGAGGAGGCGCTGGGAGGCGCGGCAGTGGGGACCTACTCCGGGATGCCGCCGCACACCCCCCGCGAGGCAGTGATCGAATGTGCGGCGCTTGCCCGCGAAAGCAGAGCCGACATCATCGTCACTTTAGGAGGAGGATCGCTTACTGATGCCGGCAAGGTGGTTCAGCTTTGCCTGGAACATGACGTCACCGCGCCCGAGGGGCTCGAGAAATTCATCACCCGTACCGGGGCGGACGGCAGCGTGGAGAGCCCCTCGATCCGGGCGCCGCGGGTGCGGCAGCTCACCTTACCGACCACGCTCTCCGGGGGGGAGTTCGGAACCGTTGCAGGCTGCACCGACAGCGTGCGGCAGAGAAAGCAAACGGTCCGGCACCCGTTGTTCGTGCCGCAGGTCGTGGTGCTCGACCCGGCGCTGACCTTGCACACGCCCGAGTGGTTGTGGCTCTCGACAGGTATTCGCGCGGTCGACCATGCAGTGGAGGCACTGTGCTCGCCGCGCGCGACCGCGCACTCCGACGGGTCCGCCCTGCATGCGCTGCGTCTGCTCGGCGCGGGCTTGCCGCGTTCCAAGGCGGACCCCGCAGACCTCGATGCCCGGCTGGATTGTCAGCTCGGGGTATGGGCCTCGATGGCGCCCAACCAGGATGGCATCCCGATGGGCGCGAGCCACGGGATCGGTCATGTCCTCGGCGGCACCTGCGGGGTGCCTCACGGGCACACGTCGTGCGTCATGCTGCCCGCGGTCCTCGAGTGGAACGCCGAGGCGAATCCCCAGGCGCAAGCGCGGGTGAGCGAAGCACTGGGGCGCCCGGGCGAGCCCGCGTCGCAGGTGGTGGGCGAGCTCGTGCGAGAGCTCGGTCTGCCCCGGAGCTTGACCGAGGTTGGCGTCTCGAGGGAGCAGTTCGACCTGGTGGCGAGGAACGCGATGCACGATCGATTCATTCACACCAATCCTCGGGCGATCCACGGTCCCGAGGACGTTCTCGAAATTCTCGAACTTGCCGCTTGAGGTTGACGAGGGGCTCCTCGGCTCGGAAGAGGCGCTCCACCCTAATGTGGGGGCCAGCGCTCCGCGCCGATGATGAGACGCTCGGACTGAGTCAGCTCCTAGGGCCGGGCGTCCAGGGCACCCCACCTCACCGCTTGCTCGTCGCTCGGCTCCTCCGACGTACGCCAAAGTACGCCTGCGTCACCTCGCTCCTGCGCAGCGGCGATCTGGGGCACCCTGAACGCCCGGCACGAGTTCACTTCGATAGAAACTTGATTCATACGGCACGAATGTGAGCTATTGGAGATACCCAGTGAACACTGCCCAGAAATACCTCGAAAATCTGCGCATTCCGTGGGTCCGCCTGCGCCTACCGGGTATGACTCACTGAAGCCTTATATGCAGCGGTGTTCACTGTACTATCCAGTGTAGGAGGCGTCTCCAGACGCCAATGTCTTCGTCTGCGAAAGGAAACCATATGCGTTTGCAGGATAAAGTCGCCGTCGTCACTGGCGGCGGACGCGGGATTGGCCGGGCGATTGCCCTGGCTTTGGCACGAGAAGGGGCCGATGTGGTCGTGACCGCGCGCACCACGAGCGAGATCGAGGGGGTCGCCGCAGAGGTCAAAGCCCTGGGCCGTACCGGCCTTGCGCTCCCGGTGGACCTCAGTCAGCGTGAGGCCATTCAGCCCTGTGTGCAAGAGATCTTCTCGCGCTTTCCCACCGTAGATATTTTGGTGAACAACGCCGCCATTGGGGGAATGCAAGACCCCAAACTGCTCACCGAGTACGATGACGACTTTTGGGACATGAGCCTCCTGGTGAATCTCACAGTACCTTATCTGCTCACGAAGGCTTTTCTGCCCGCGATGATTGCGCAGGGGTGGGGACGGATTATCAATATCTCGTCGGGCTCCGGGAAGCGGGGGGCGGTGCACCGGGCAGCCTATAGCGCCAGCAAACATGGATTGCTTGGTCTCACCCAAACCGCCGCCCTGGAAGTCGCGACCACCGGGGTCACGGTCAATGCGATCTGTCCCGGCCCTATCCGCACGGTGATGCTCACCCGGCTCCTCCAGCACCGAGCCGAGAGCCAGGGGCAAACGCTCGCCGAGGTGGAAAAGTCGACCAATCCGATGCAGCGACTTTTGGAGCCGGAAGAGATTGCTGATCTGGCCGTCTACCTGGCGTCCGATGCTGCGCACGGCATTACGGGTCAGTCGTTGAACGTCAATGGCGGCTCCGTTATGCATTAGCATGGACCTCATCGGTCGAATACCCCAGCTCGCACAACATCTCTTTCGTGTGCTCGCCATCGGGCAGCGGGTGCCGGCGAACGCTGGCCGGGCGATAGAAGAAAGTCCGAAGGAGAAGAGATGACGATCGACATCCGAGACCCACGCTTTCTGGACATCGTCGACGAGGGCCTGGAGCTCGAGACCCTGGCCGACGGCTTTCGCTTCACCGAGGGACCGATCTGGCATCCACGAGAAAAGCACCTCATCTTCAGCGACATTCCGTCCAATCGAACGCACCGCTGGAGCGAGAGTGAAGGCCTCTCCGTCCATCGCGAGCCGAGCGAGCGCGCCAACGGCAACACCTACGACCGCCAGGGAAGGATCCTCTCCTGCGAGCATGCCACCTCCCGAGTCACTCGAGAAGAGGCCGACGGCTCACGAACGATCCTCGCCTCCCACTATCAGGGCAAGGAGCTCAACAGCCCCAACGACATCGTGGTCCGAGAGAACGGTGACATCTTCTTCACCGACCCGACCTACGGCCGGAACACCAGGGTCGAGCGGGAGCCCGAGCTCGATTTCCAAGGTGTCTACAAGATCGACGGTGCGAATGGGGACCTGACGCTACTGCGGAGCGATTTCGAGCAACCGAACGGGCTCGCCTTCACCGTCGATCATCGCGAGCTCTACGTCGCCGACTCGCCGCGCATGCACATCCGAAAGTTCCAGGTCGCCGACGACAGCTCACTCTCCGGCGGCGAGGTCTTCGCTGAATCGACCGGTGAGGGTACCGGCGTGCCTGACGGTCTCAAGGTGGCCTCGACCGGGCACGTTTTCTGTGCCGGTCCGGGAGGTGTCCACGTCTACGAGCCAGATGACGGCATCTGTCTCGGCGTCATCCGCACCCCCGCCTTCTGCGCCAACTTCACCTGGGGCGGGGACGATCTGCTGACCTTCTTTCTGACCTCCTCGCAGCATCTCTACCGTACACGGGTGAAGGTAGCCGGCATCCCTCTGTTCTGACCTGCGAGTGGGATCAGAGTGTAATGTCCCTTTGCCAGTACTCATCCCCCTCCCGGCTGATCTCCGCGCGGGCCTGCTCGTTCCACACGTCCCCGCCGATGAAACTGCCCTTGTATACGTAGGGCACTTCGTCCGGGTAGTGCTGCCGGCGGGCATCGATCGCGAGCGGGATCATGCGGGCTCGGCGAAGCACGTACTCCTCGGAGTATTTGATCCGCTTGCCTTCGCCTCCGGGCCGCTTGAAAGCGTGGACATTCGTCGTTTCCGCGCCGATGGCGGAGCTGCGCCTGTGGAAGCCGAGAACCATGGTGATTCTCCGCTCGGAGGACCGGTTGGCATAGGAGCCGTGAAGGGAGCTTCGGTTGACCAGGCCGCAGTCGCCGGGAGCCAGCAGCATCGGCACCGCGTCGGGCACCTGCTCGCCGACTGGGGGGAACGCGCCGCCGTTGGCCAGGCACCAGCGTCGTTGACTTCCCGGGACCACCCAGAGGCAGTTCTCCGGAGTGCAGTGAGTCCACGACACGGATAGGTTGAAGCCGTGTGACTTACCCGATCCGTCCGGGCGCTCTAGGCACAGCCCGTCCTCCGTCCAGTGGGTCCTTCCGTCCTGGTGCCAAGGCGTCGGTAGACCCTCACCCGCCCCCTTGTGGAACACGCCCTCGTGAAAGGGGACGAAGTCCGGCCCGTGGATGCTCTCGACCATCTGCAGAATCTGCGGGTGCCCGTACACTCGCAGAGCGGAGTCCATGATCATCAGCGTATGCGACACCAATCCGACGACGGCCGGAGCATCGTCCTCGGTCGCGCTCTCTTCAGTGCCGGGTGGTCGAGATGACTTCTCCGAAGCCAGCGTGTAGTACCCCGGAAACTTCACCGGCCGCCCGTGCTTGTCGACCTTGCTGTCCTTGGATACCGGAGCGTTATCCAGAACCTGGTCGAACTCGGCGCTCAGCTCGCCAACTTCTTGCTTTGAAATCACACCGGTGAAGACGTAGAAACCGTTGCGGTTGTAGGCGTCGAGGATGTCCTGCGCGAGTCGGCCGTTGTCGTCGAAACGCATCGGTCCACGGTTGCCGAGCTGCATGGCGCGCTCGCGGCCCGCCTCGCAGTACTCCTTCCACGTCAATGGCGCGAGCGGAGGCGCCGCTGCCTGCAGGCTTGTCATGTCGAACCCTCCCGGCGCGATGACAGTATCACTCACGATGGAAGGAGTTTCTGTCGCCGGCCGCTCTTCGGCGGCCCCGCGTGTAGGATGGCTGTTCCTAGGTAGTTGACGGTCTCGGTGAGCGGGAGGCTTCGTGCGGCAAGTGATTGCGTTGATTCTGAGCGGCTCTCTGGCAGCGGCCTGCACCAGCGAGGCTCCAGCCCCCACCGACATGGAGCAGGACGCCGCGGGTCATGGCAGCGAAGCTTCGATCGTCGCGCCGCACCAGCGCAGCGCCTACTTCGGCGACCTTCATGTCCACACCCGCTATTCCTACGACGCCTTCGTCTTGGGCACCCGCGCCGGCCCGGATGAAGCGTACGACTTCGCCAAAGGAAAAGTCATCAAGGATCCCGCCGGTTTCGACATGCAGCTCGACCGGCCACTCGACTTTCAAGCGGTTGCCGACCACGCCATTTATCTCGGAGTGTTGGTGGCGATGGGGGACCCCGACTCGCCGGCTTACAAGCACCCCTTCGCCGAGACCCTGCGTAGGAGCGGCGAGACCCGGTCCGAACGCATGGCTACTTTTGGCGCGATCCTGAAATACGTCGGCTTCATCGAGGGCAGGGATCCCGAGATCAAGGCGTATGAGAACAAAGATGTCGTGCGCTCCGCCTGGAGCGAGATCGCGGCGTCCGCGAACCGCCACAACGACCCCGGGGTCTTCACGGCCTTCATCGCGTATGAGTACTCCTCGGCCGGCGACGGGGCTCTTTTCGCGAACCTCCATCGCAACGTCATCTTCCGTGGCTCGAAGGTGCCGGACATCCCCTTCTCCAGGCTCGACTCTTACAACCCCGAGGACCTCTGGGCCACGATGGCCGGATGGCGCGAGGATGGCATCGAAGTTCTGGCGATCCCTCACAACATGAACGGCTCGGGTGGGCGGATGTTCGAGAAAGAGTACTTCCATGGCGGCGCCATCGACGCGGCCTATGTCGAGGCACGCTCGCGGAACGAGCCGATCGCCGAGATGACCCAGACCAAAGGCACCTCGGAGACCCACCCCGCGCTCTCCCCCAACGACGAATGGGCCGACTTCGAGATCATGCCCTATCGGGTCTCGACCAGAATCCTCAGCGAGCCGCCGGGCGGCTATCTCCGTGACGCCTACCGCCGCGGTCTGGAGATCGAGGCCGGTGGGCTTAACAATCCCTACAAGCTCGGCCTCATCGGCTCCAGCGACAGTCACGTCGCCGCCGGCTCGTTCCGAGAAGAAGACTTCTGGCTCTCCGCCGGGCGGCAAGAGAACGACGCAGAGCGGCGCTCCTCGGTGCCGAGTGAGCCAACCGGCAATACCGGGGGCGTCGATGACGGCACCGGCCGCATCTATCCCTTCACCACCAGGATCACCAACGGGGCCTCTGGCCTCGCCGGAATCTGGGCAGAACAGAACACCCGCGAATCGCTCTTCGACGCGATGCGCCGCAAGGAGACCTTCGCCACCTCGGGAACGCGCATTCGAGTGCGCCTCTTCGGCGGCACCGAGCTCGCCGGTGTCGATCTCGAAGCCCCCGACCTCATCGAGACCGCCTATCGCGTCGGTACACCGATGGGCGGTGATCTCGACCAGGGTGCCGGCTCGAGCGCGCCGACCTTTCTGGTCTGGGCGATGCGCGACACGATGGCCGCCCCGCTGCAACGAGTCCAGATCATCAAAGGCTGGTCGGTGGGCGTCGAGACCGAAGAGCAGGTCTACGACGTGGCCTGCTCCGACGGACTCGCCGTCGACCCGACGACCCATCGTTGCCCCGACAATGGCGCGACCGTCGATCTAGACGACTGCTCGATCCGTCAGGGTGTGGGCGCCACCGAGCTCAAGACTGCATGGACCGACCCCGACTTCGACTCGAATCAGCGCGCCTTCTACTACGCGCGGGTGCTCGAGAACCCGACCTGTCGCTGGTCGACCTGGGATACGCTGGGCGCCGGAGTCGCGCCGAGGCAGGACTTCCCGTCCACCATTCAGGAGCGTGCTTGGTCCTCACCGATCTGGTATACCCCGTAGGATTACCCCTCATGGCACAGAGTCTTAGAGGAAGCGCCGAACGTTTCTCCACAGTTTCTTAGCCCTCCTGGGGATGGCGTGGGGTCGCTCCCGCCGGGTGGCGGCACTTCCGGCTAGGGGGATCCCCGACTCTCGTTCGATTCTGATCCCGTCTCGAGCTCCGTCGGCAGCATCGAAGCTGACCGCATAGATGAGTCGACTTTCGTCCTCGATGTGTTCGTTGGCGTGGCCTGAGAATGTGTTGTGATGGAGGAAGGTTCCCGAATAGTCTGCGCCGGTGGCGGAGATCGCGTGGTTCCCCATGTTCGTGAAGTGGATACCCGCCACTTCGTTGTGGTCCGACAATGTGACCATGACTGCACCGGGGAGTGGGGAAGTGTTGCGCAGCGCCACTCGATCGGCCGCGTTCGCGAGGGGGGAGCTCCCGACGTGGACGAGAACGAAGGCGAGGGAGAACATTCCCTCCCGACAGAGACACCGGCGTAGGGACAGGTGGCTCAACCTTCTACTCGCTTCGGGCGGCTATTCGAGGATCGCCTGCTGAACGGCCTTGCCGAAATCGAACCCCGTCCCCTTGTACGGCTGCTGAAGCATCAGCACGGCAACCAACTCGTTTTCGGGATCCGTCCAGGACATCGTACCGTATGCGCCCCCCGCGCTCCTCGACTTGACAGCAGTCGATGTTAGCCGATCCGTCGATGGTTGCCGCCGCTCGCCGATTTTCGAGTAGGCTCGTTACACCGATGCTGAGAACAAGATGCCCTTGCCGGGCTCTGGCGTCGCTCGGCGCCCTGATCCTTCCGCTCGCCGCGGCCCTATCCACTCCGACGAGGGCGATCGGTCAAGCACGGTCCTCGCCCGCCTTCGTTCCGGTCACCGACGCCATGCTCCAGAGCCCAGCGGCGGAAGATTGGCTGATGTGGCGCCGGACCCTCGACGGTTGGGGCTACAGCCCGCTGGACCAGGTCGATCGGGAGAATGTGGGTGAGCTCCGGATGGTCTGGTCGCGAGCGCTCGCGGACGGGCGGCTCCAGGAGGGGACCCCGCTGGCCTACGACGGCGTTCTCTACATGCCCAACCCGAAGGATGTGATTCAAGCGATCGACGCGGTGAGCGGGGACCTGATCTGGGAGTATCGCCGGGAGCTCCCTGACGACGTCATGCAGTATGTGGGCATTCTGTACGAGGCCAACCGCAATCTCGCCATCTATCGCAATCTCATCATCGACACCAGCGCAGACGACTATGTTTTCGCCCTCGACGCGAGCACGGGAGAGCTGGTCTGGGAGACCCAGATCTTAGACTACAAGAAGCAGCCCGCTCTCCAGACATCAGGTCCCATCATCGCCGACGGCAAGGTGATTTCGGGGCGCAGCTGCCGGCCGCGCGGCGGGCCGGACTCGTGTGTAGTAACGGCGCACGACGCGCTGAGCGGTCGCGAGCTGTGGCGACGTCGCACGATACCGGCGCCGGGAGAGCCTGGCGACGAGACCTGGGGCGACGTACCCTTCGAGAAGCGCTTCCACGTGGGTACCTGGATGCCGCCGAGCTACGACCCCGAGCTACGGCTGATCTACCAGGGCACTTCGGTCACTTCGCCGGCGCCGAAGTTCATGCTCGGTGGTGTCGACCACAAGTATCTCTACCACGCCTCTACTCTGGCCCTCGCCGTCGACACCGGAGAGATCCGTTGGTACTACCAGCATATGAACGACCACTGGGACATGGATCATCCCTTCGAGCGCATCTTGCTCGATACAGTGGTGGCACCCAGCCCCGAAGCGGTGCGCTGGATCAATCCTCGCCTGCGACCGGGCGAGGTTCGCAAAGTGGTCACCGGCATTCCCGGCAAGACCGGCCTGGTCTATACGCTGGATCGCGAGACCGGCGAGTTTCTGTGGGCTACCCCCACCATCGCCCAGAATGTGATCAGCGACATCGACGGCGCCACCGGCCTGGTGACCGAGAACGAAGAGGTGATCTTCACCGAGGAAGGCCAGGAAGTGCTGGCCTGTCCCAGTATGAACGGCGGTAAGGACTGGGAAGCCGGCGCCTACAGCCCGCTGACCCACACCATGTATTTTCCGATGCGGAATGCGTGCCAGCGCCTGGTTGCAACGACCTCCCCTCGCGCCACACTCACGATCTACGCGCTCGACGTAACGAACGAGCTCGCCCCCGGTACCGACGATCTCGGCGCGATCTACGCCATCTCGGCCGAGACCGGCGAGATCAGGTGGCTCTACGAACAGCGAGCGGCAACTCAGTCGCTGGTGGCGACCGGCGGCGGACTGATCTTCGGCGGCGACGCGAACGGGCGCTTCCGCGCCTTCGACCAGGATTCCGGGGAGGTGCTGTGGGAGATCAATCTCGGCTCACCGCTGACGGGCTTTCCGATCAGCTATGCGGTTGACGGGCGCCAGTATGTGGCGGTGAGCTCCGGCCGCACGGGGAACACCGACGTTTTCGACCGCCTGACGCCGGAGCTTCGCCCCAGCGGGGGCAACAATCTCTTCGTCTTCGCGTTAGCGGATTGAGCCGAATACTACAGGGACGCGGCGGTGACGTACCTCTTGGAGTCTGGGCGACAGAGGGGCAGCGACGACTGCGAGCACGCATCCACGAATATGCCATCGTTCGTCTGCGGTACTGTGTCCGATGGTACGAGCTAGTCAGAGGAGACGTCATGTCACTACACGAATGTGTTGAGATCTCCCGCGTCAAAGGGTGCCTCCTTGCCCTGTCGCTCATGGTGGCCTGTGGCGCACCCGATGTCGAGGCGCCGATCCCCTCCGAGACGCCGATCCGGGTAACCGGAGGCGAGATCCGGGGGGCCACGGCCGAGAAGAACGCCGAGGTCGTCGCTTTCAAAGGGGTCCCTTACGCCGCTCCTCCGGTCGGCGATCTGCGCTGGCGACCTCCCGCAGCGGTCGTTCCGTGGGAGGGAGTGCGAGACGCCACTGCTCCAGGGGCCATCTGCGTCCAGGGAGGCGGCGGCGAAGTGACCCAGGACGAAGACTGTCTGTTCCTCAATGTGTGGGCTCCCGCCCAAGCCTCCGAGAGGCTGCCTGTCATGTTCTGGATACACGGTGGGGGTTACAGCGGGGGTAGCGGAACGAGAGCGGTTTACGACGGCGCCAAGCTCGCGTCCGAGGGTGCGGTCGTAGTCACGATCAACTACCGCTTGAACGTATTCGGCTTCCTGGCGCATCCCGCGCTGTCGGCCGAATCCCCTCATGGCGCCTCGGGCAACTATGGGCTGATGGACATGGTGGCGGCCCTCGAGTGGGTAGGCGACAACATCGCCGCTTTCGGTGGAGACTCCGATCGGGTCACGATCTTCGGTGAATCGGCCGGAGGCGGGGCGGTCATGTCACTGATGCTGGCGCCCCAGGCGAAGGGGCTCTTCCACCGCGCCATCGCTCAGAGCAGCTGGATCAACGGTTGGGACCGCGCGCTGGCTGAGCCGGCACGTCGGTGGGAGTCGGCGGAGGCCCAGGGCGTCCGTGTCGCCGAGGCGCTCGGGCTCGCCGATCCCAAGGATCTGGTCGCGATGCGCGCCGCCAGCGCCGCCGACGTGCTCGCGGCGTCACTGGTCGATGTCGGCGTACCGTTTCTACGAGATGGTAAGAACGTTTGGGCACCGAATGTCGACGGATGGATCATTCCCGACGATCCGATCGTGATGTACTCGAGCGGCCGCCAGCACGATGTACCCCTCCTCACCGGGATGAACGGCAACGAAGGCGCGACGATGACCCGCAACCTGGACATCCCAGACGCCGAGTCCTTCGAGGCCTATGTGCGCGCGTTCTACACCGACGCCACCAAGCCCCAGATGACCGTCGCTTCCAACCAGCTCGTCGACTCCTTGATCGCGTTCTACGAGGCCTCGTCTCCAGAGTCGGCGCCCACGAAGCTCGACCATCTCATCCACGACATGTACTTCGCCGGACCGGTCCGGTTGCATGCCGCGAGTCAGTCGAGTCTCTCTTCACCGGTTTGGCTCTATCACTTCAGCCATGTCCCACCGACCGCCTTTGGTGAAGACTATGGGTCTCATCATGCGGCCGAACTGGTATACGTTTTCGGCACGATGAAGAACCGGCAGGGGGGTGAGGGACAAGACTTCGCCAGCCAGAGGTTCGTCGGCGACTTCAGCGAAGTCGATCGGCACTTGTCGGAGACGATGCGGGCCTACTGGCTCCAGTTCGCAGCGAGCGGCGACCCGAACCGCGACGGTCTTCCTGACTGGCCGAGATACGACGCTGAAAGCGATAGGCACATCGAGCTGAGCGGAGAGATCCGCGCCGGAACAGGGCTCCATCGTCTCGGCGGCGATCAGTGGGGCACGTCCGCAGGGATCGCCAGATTGGAGAACTGAGGCGGAGGGCCGAGGCCATTACGGCGCGAAGCTCGAACGGGCGCTAATTCCCCACTTGTCGTTCTCTTTCGTCACCAGGTACAAGGTGTTGAAGGTCGAGATCACTTCGCCGGCGGCGTTGTAGCGACTGAAGGTGAGCGCCACGTTGGCGGCGTTCTCGGCGACCTGGATGGCCTCGATCTCATCCCAGGCGCTGTGGTCCCAGCCGAAGCGCTCGGCGAAGGCGTCGAAGTCCATGTCGGCGACGAACTCTTCTTCGGTTTCGGTCACGACCACTTCGCCGCTCGCGAGGCGAAGGTGGGGGAAGTGGAGGGTCGATGCCCAGGCCTGCGGGTCGCGTGCGTTGAACGCCGTCATGTACTCCTCGACCTTGGCGACGGCGATCTCGGCGTTCGATTCCTGGAGCTCCGCCTCGACCGGTGCGCCGGCGTGGAAGCGAGCTTGGACGCCCCAGTAGCCGTCGACCTGGGTGGCGACGTAAGTGACGAGGTTGCGGCCGGTCTTGTTGCCCTCCGCATCGACCCGGCCCCAGCGACCGGCGATGTGCGCTTTGCCGTCGCCCTCGTGGATCGGCTGCAGCTCTTCGAACTCGGTGCTCTCCCAGCCGGTGGCGATGACTTTCGCGTAGTCGACGCCGCCGACGTAGTCGTCTTGGGTCTGCCAGATCCGATGCGGGCGGAACTCGTCAAACTTCCAGCCCGAGGGACGGGCGTGAGGGTAGTTGAGCGAGCTCGCATAGGCCTCGGGATCGCGGGCGTTCCAGGTCTCCATGAACTTCTCGGTGGCGCGCAGACCCGGGGAGTCAGACGCCGCTGGGGCTGCTTGCTCGGCCGGCTCGGGCGGCGGGGGTGGGTCTGAGGTGCAGCCGGCGGCGGTCATTGCGACGGCGATGAGGCCGAGGATCTTCGCCGTCCGTTGAGTCTTGAGCTTCATTCGTCTCTCCCTAGAGCAGAGTTCGGTTCCGTTTGGGTGGCGGGCTAGTGTACGCTGCGCTCTTCGCCTGCCGGGCGTTTACCCGTTTCGATCCTCGGGCCACGTCGGCAGGGTCAGGCACTCGGGCGCCCGACGCACTCGGGCGCCCGACTAAGGGAGGCAGATATGGATTTCGGGTTCAGCAAGAAAGTACGCGGTCTGCAAGAACGGATCGAAGCCTTCATGGACGACCACATCTTCCCGCTGGAAGACGACTATCCGGCTCATGTGGAGGCGGCTGGAGGGTGGACCACACCGCCGATCATGGACCGGTTGAAGGAGAAGGCTCGTGAGCAGGGACTGTGGAACCTGTTCTTGCCGGACGACGAGCACGGTGCCGGTCTGAATAACCTCGAGTACGCGCCCCTGGCGGAGATCATGGGCCGGGTCGCCTGGGCCTCGGAGCCTTTCAACTGCAGTGCTCCGGATACCGGCAACATGGAGATCCTGGCCCGTTTCGGTACCGAGGAACAGAAAGAGAAGTGGCTGAAGCCGCTGCTCAACGGCGAGATCCGCTCCTGCTTCTCGATGACCGAGCCGGCCGTCGCTTCGAGCGATGCCACCAATATCGAGTGCCGTATCGAGAGCGATGGCGACGAGTACGTCATCAACGGCCGTAAATGGTTCTCTTCCGGCTTCACCAACGAGCGGTGCAAGGTCGGCATCGTCATGGGCAAGAGCGATCCGGACAACGCCGATCGTTACGTGCAGCAGTCGATGATCCTGGTTCCCAAAGGGACACCGGGAATGAGCCTGGTGCGCAACATCACCACCTTTGGTTACAAAGGGATACCGCACGGGCACCCGGAGATCCTCTTCGAAAATGTCAGAGTCCCCGCCACCAACATGTTGCTGGGTGAAGGTCGAGGCTTCGAGATCGCCCAGGCGCGCCTGGGGCCCGGACGCATCCACCACTGCATGCGCTTCGTCGGCTCGGCGCAAAGGGCTCTCGAGCTGATGTGCCGCCGGGCGGAGAGTCGTAGCGCGTTTGGCGTCAAGCTCTCCGAGCACGGCTCGCTGCGGGAGGACATCGCGAAATCGTTCTGCGAGATCGAGCAGGCCCGCCTATTGACCCTGAGAGCCGCCGACAAAATGGACCGTGAAGGCAACAAGGCGGCGCGAGACCTGATTGGCGCCGCCAAGATCGTGGTTCCTGCGATGGCGGCACGAGTCATCGATCGTGCGATCCAGGTCCACGGCGCGATGGGCTTCACCGAAGACACCTTTCTGCCCAAGGCCTATGCATCGGCGCGATACATTCGCATCGGCGACGGCCCGGATCAGGTTCACATGTCGTCCCTCGCCCGACAGTTACTGCGCCGCTACGCTTGAGCGTCTTCGCGACTCACGCTTTCTCCGTCTGAGGGAACCATGTTCGATCTACTGAGTGGTCTGAAGGTCGTCGATCTGACGACCCTTGTTCTCGGGCCTTCTGGTACGATGCGGCCGGTCAGGTGCGGTTCCGCAACTTCAATATCCGGACGATCGACTACCCCCCCGCTCGGCACGGCGAAGGCGTCGTTCACGGCGCGACCATCGCGTCCGCAACCGGGGGTCACCATGGCGAGTGTAGAGGTCATCGCGGGAGGTTGACATGAAGTGTCGCGCATTACTCACAGTGTACGTATGCGCCGCCGCCGCCATGGCCACGGGGCATCTCGGCCAGGCGCAAGTCCAAGACTTCACCCCGGTCACCGATGCGATGCTGCAGAATCCCGACCCGGCCGACTGGTTGAGCTGGCGGCGGACCCTCAATGGATGGGGGTATAGCCCGCTTGAACAGATCGACCGGAGCAATGTCGATGAGCTCCGGCTCGCCTGGTCCTGGGGCCTCGAACCCGGGGTGTCGCAGACGACGCCGATCGTGCACGACGGCGTCATGTATGTCGCGAACCCAGGCAATGTGGTCCAGGCGCTCGACGCGCGCACGGGCGACTTCATGTGGGAGTACCGCCGTGAGATGGACGTGCGACGCCGAAGCGGGGCGCAGATGCGCAGCCTTACCATCTACCAGGATCTGGTGATCCTGAACACTTTCGATGCGCACATCGTCGGGCTGGATGCCCGGACGGGCGAGGCGCGCTGGGATACGCCGGTCGGGGGCGATCAGGAAGGCTACTACTTTTCGAACGGACCGATCGTCGTCGATGGGACGATCGTCGCCGGGATGACAGGCTGCGGGCGTTACCGTGATGACACCTGCTACATCGTCGGCGTCGACGGCCGCACCGGCCGGTTGCTCTGGCGAACGTCGACCATCGCCCGGCCCGGCGAGAGCGGCGGCGACACCTGGGGCGATTTGCCGCTCATGTTTCGCGCGGGGAGCGACGCCTGGATGACTGGGAGCTATGACCCGGTCTCCAGGCTCATCTACTGGGGTACGTCGCAGCCCAAGCCGCACAACCGCGACGCACGCGGCACCGACGGTGACGCCCTCTACAGCAACTCGACGCTCGCGCTCGACCCTGCGACCGGTGAGATGAAGTGGTACTACCAGCACATCCCGGGCGATGCGCACGACATGGACGAGTCGTTCGAGCGCATCCTGATCGACTACGACGGCAAGCGTTCGCTGTTCACGATGGGCAAGCTCGGGATTCTCTGGGAGCTCGACCGCATCACGGGCGAGTTCCGGCGCGCGATCGACCTTGGCTATCAGAACATCTTGGATGTCGACTCGCAGACCGGTGAGGTGACTTACCGGGACGGGATGCTAACTGACGTCGGCGAAGAGCTCTTCTTCTGCCCCAGTACTGCTGGCTTCAAGAGCCTGCGGGCGATGGCGTATCACCCCGGGACCGGGGCGTTATACGTGCCGCTCAGTCTCAGCTGTCAGACCGTCACATTCGGCCCGGTCGAGCGACGCGCCGGGGGCGGCGGCGGGGGACTCAGGACCGGACGGACGAATCACTTTCATCCGCAGGCGCCGAGCCAACTGGGCGAGTTTCAAGCGCTGGACTTGCGGACCGGCGAGACCCTCTGGCGCCAGCGCCTCCGGGTGCCCTACAACACGGCGGCGCTGACGACCGGCGGGGGCCTGGTGTTCATCGGCGACTGGGGCCGGCACGTCTTCGCCTACGACGTGCGGAACGGCGAGCCGCTCTGGCAGAGCCGGCTCTCGACGATGGCGAACGGGTTCCCGATCACTTATGCCGTCGACGGCAAGCAGTTCGTCGCGTTCGTGGCCGGCCCGTCGATCAGCCGCTCGAGCTGGGCGACAGTTCTCCCGGCCGATCTCATACCCGAAGAGCACAACCCGCGGGGCGGTAGCGGCGTCTTCGTGTTCGCGTTGCCCTCTGGTGGGGGGGTACCACCATGCTGAGACTCCTGAGGGTGTCGTTGATGATGGCTGTGATCCTGACGCCCGTGACTGGATGGGCCCAGCCAGGCGGCACATTGTTCGAGCAGCACTGCGCGGCCTGTCATGGAAACCCGGCGCCCGACTCCCGAGCCCCAGATCGGGAGGCGCTGCGGCAGTTCACCCCCGAGCGCGTGCTTGAGTCGCTGACGACCGGCGCGATGGCGGTGGAGGTGCCCGGGCTGACCGACGACGAGAGGCGGCAGGTGGCTCAGTGGGCCGCGGGCCGTGCGCTTGGGACGGCTGGTGGCGATGCCTCATCGATGCCCAATCCGTGTCCGAGCAAACCGTTCGGCGACCCGTTCGCGGGCGCGGGGTGGAACGGCTGGAGCCCGGATGTTGGCAACTCGCGCTACCAGCCGGCCGCGGCCGCCGGGTTGACCCCGGACCAGGTGCCGCGCCTGACGTTGAAGTGGGCGTTCGGATACCCCGGCGGGGTCGCAGCCGCCGCTGGTTCGCCGACGGTCGTGGGGGGAAGGCTCTACGCGGGATCCGACACCGGCTATGTCTACTCGTTGGATGCGGCGAGCGGCTGTGTCTACTGGTCGTTCGAGTCGCAATGGGTTGTTCGCTCCTCCGTCACCATTGGACCCGTCACGGGCGCGGGGACGGCGCGCTACGCCGCCTACTTCGGGGACTCCAGGGCGAACGTGTATGCCGTCAATGCCGAAACCGGTGAGCTGCTGTGGACACAACGTGCCGACACCCATTCGATCGCGCGCATCACCGCCGCCCCCAAGCTTCACGCCGGCCGGCTCTACGTGCCCGTTTCCTCACTGGAAGAATTGGCAGGGCGCCACGTCTGGTATGAGTGCTGTACGTTCCGGGGCAGCGTGGTGGCGTATGACGCGAACACGGGCGAGCAGATCTGGAAGAGTTATGCGATTGCCGAAGAGCCCAAGCCCACGACGAAGAACGCGCAGGGCACCCAACGGTGGGCCCCGGCCGGGGGAGGAGTCTGGAACTCGCCGGTCATCGATGCTGCGCGAGGGGCCTTGTATATCGGTAGTGGAAACGCCTATACCGCGCCCGCGCCCAATGACACCGACGCGGTTATCGCCTTCGATCTCGAGACCGGGAAGCGGCTGTGGTGGCACCAGCTGACGGCCATGGATGCCTACCTCAGCAGGTGTCCCGGCCGGGTAGGTGTGCAAGGCCGCCCGATTGATCCTGCGAAGCGAGCGGATGTCCAGCCCACCGCGTACCTCAACTGCCCCGACCCCGAGAAACTTGCCGAAAACGTCGATGTCGATGTGGAGGCGGTCATGCTTCACACGCTGCCGGACGGGCGCACGATTCTCGTCGTTGGGCAGCAAAATGGCCGGGTCTATGCGCTCGACCCTGACCGCGAGGGGGCGGTGCTGTGGGAGCTCTACGCGGGCGCGGACACGCAGAATCGCGCAAACATCACCTTCGGTGGTGCCACCGACGGGCGGCTAGCCTACTTCCCCCTCGTGATCCAGCCGTCGGAGCACCGCGGGATCACTACGGCGCCGCGGGCGAAGGGCGCCCTGGCCGCGATCCGCGTGGAGACGGGCGAGCCGGTGTGGTACACGGCGACGCCGGCGGACAACTGTCCCGACCCCCCCCCGCAACGGTGCAGCTCTGGGCAGGACGGGGCGGCGACGGTGATCCCGGGCGTGGTCTTCGCCGGCGCGATGGACGGCATGCTTCGCGGGTACTCGACCACCGACGGCCGCATCATCTGGGAATACGACACGGCCCAGGAGTTCGAGACCGTCAATGATGTGCCGGCCAAGGGTGGCATGCTGAACGGCCCGGGGCCAACCGTCGTGGATGGCATGCTGTTCATGGGGTCGGGCTACACGTCAGGGCCGGGCAACGTGCTGCTGGCGTTCGGACTCGAATAATAGGGTGAGAAAGCGAGGCGACATGCGTTGTGTAACTGATAGTGCACGCCGGAGGCGTACGATGACGCGCATCTTCAAGAGATTCCCGTTGGGTCTAGCGCTGGCGATGGGCGCGATGTGGGTCGGGGCGGGCAGCCTGCGCGCCGCTACGCTCCCGGCCGTTGATGACTGCGAGGCGCTGCCGACGATGGACTTCACGAGCATTCAGGATGCGCCGACGCAGGTGACGGCGACCCGAATGGTGGAGGCCGCCGGCGAGGTGCCCGCCCATTGCCGGATGGATGGGTATGTCGCGCCCAATGTCCGGATCGTGGTACGCCTGCCGAACAGCGCCTCGTGGAACGGTAAGTTTTTGCAGGCGAGCCCTGGTGGCTATGGCGGCTCGACGGAAACGGATGCCGCCTGGTGCGATGAGGCCTTGCGGAGAGGCTATGCCTGTCTCACACACGATACGGGGCATTTCGGCAGAACAAGAAGGGCCTCGTGGGCCTACAACAATCTCCAGGCGGAGTTCGATTACGGCATCCGCGGTCACCATGTAAGCGCCCTGGCGGGCAAGGCCATCACCGAACACTACTACGGCCGGGCGCCGGCGTTCTCCTATCATGTGGGCTGTTCCGGCGGCGGGAAGCAGGGGATGGTCGAAGCGAATCGCTTTCCCTGGAACTTCGACGGCATTCTCGCCCAGGAGCCCGCGAATGTAACAGCCACGGGTGTGATGATCCTGTGGAACGCCTTGGCAACGTACGACGCGGACGGCCAGCCGCTGTTCACATCCGCCGATCTGGACGTGCTGCACGCGGGGGCCATTGCCGCCTGCGATGCGGACGATGGCCTCGAGGATGGGATCATCGGTGGCGATCCCCGCACCTGCCAATTCGATCCGGCCGACCTGACCTGCGCGTCGGGGCAGACATCGGGCTGTCTATCGCCGGTCCAGGTAGAGGCGGCCAAAAAAAAGTACCGCGGGCCGGTGACATCGACCGGGGAGAAGCTCAGCAAATACTTCCCGTTCTACCCTGCCTTGCCCGGCTCGGAGAAGGGCAACTACTTCTCCATGGATCTCGAGTCCAGGACCTCGTGGGGGCGGTTCCTGGGGTTCAACCCGGATCCGGGACCGAGCTGGACGGCGACCGACTTCGATTGGGACCACGATTACAAGCGCATGGGGATGACGGATGCGCTGGTGAATGGTTACAGCAATCCCGATCTGCGCAATTTCAAGGCTGCGGGTGGCAAGCTGCTGATCATCCAGAGTTGGGAAGACTCTGGTCTGCCCTCGCCGCAAGTCAGCATCGACTACTATGAGATGGCGGAACGCATCATGGGCGGGCGAGCCAGCACCCAAGAGGCGGTTCGGCTGTTCATGATTCCGGGCCGTACGCATTGCTATGGTGGCGTTGGTGCGGCCAGCGGCGATTATCTCAGCTATCTCGAAGCCTGGGTCGAAGAGGGTCAGGCGCCCGACATGATCGTCGGCTACCATCCCGAAGAAATGCCATCCGGGCCACGGAGTGCGGCAGCTTATGTTGAAGCGAATACCGCGGTCCCCGAGAGCTACACGTTCACGCGGCCCCACTATCCCTACCCGCTGCAGGCGCGGTACAAGGGCAGCGGCGATCCGAACGACTATCGGAGCTTCGAGCCTGTCGAACCGGAGCGTCGCTGAGGTCAACAAAGGAGATACGATGAAGCGCACCTTCAAGAGATTCGCGTTGGGTTTGGCGGTCGGCGGGATGTGGGTCGGGGCGGGCAGCCTGAGCGCCGCTACGCTCCCGGCCGTTGATGACTGCGAGGCGCTGCCGGCGATGGACTTCACGAGCATTCAGGATGCGCCGACGCAGGTGACGGCGACCCGAATGGTGGAGGCCGCCGGCGAGGTGCCCGCCCATTGCCGGATGGATGGGTATGTCACCCCCAATGTCCGGATCGTGCTACGCCTGCCCAACAGCGCCTCGTGGAACGGCAAGTTTTTGCAGGCGAGCCCTGGGGGCCAGGGCGGCTCGACGGAACAGGAGGCCGCCTGGTGCGATGAGGCCTTGCGGAGAGGCTATGCCTGTGTCACACACGATACGGGGCATTTCGGCACAACAAGAAGGGCCTCGTGGGCCTACAACAATCTCCAGGCGGAGTTCGATTACGGCATCCGCGGTCACCATGTAAGCGCCCTGGCGGGCAAGGCCATCACCGAACACTACTACGGCCGGGCGCCGGCGTTCTCCTATCATGTGGGCTGTTCCGGTGGCGGGAAGCAGGGGATGGTCGAAGCGAGTCGCTTTCCCTGGAACTTCGACGGCATTCTCGCCCAGGAGCCCGCGAATGTAACGGCCGTGGGTGTGATGATCCTGTGGAACGCTTTGGCAACGTACGACGCGGACGGCCAGCCGCTGTTCACACCCGCCGATCTGGACGTGCTGCACGCGGGGGCCATTGCCGCCTGCGATGCGGACGATGGCCTCGAGGATGGGATCATCGGTGGCGATCCCCGCACCTGCCAATTCGATCCGGCCGACCTGACCTGCGCGTCGGGGCAGACATCGGGCTGTCTATCGCCGGTCCAGGTGGAGGCGGCCAAAAAAAAGTACAGCGGGCCGGTGACATCGACCGGGGAGAAGCTCAGCAAATACTTCCCGTTCTACCCTGCCTTGCCCGGCTCGGAGAAGGGCAACTACTTCTCCATGGATCTCGAGTCCAGGACCTCGTGGGGGCGGTTCAAGGGGTTCAACCCGGATCCGGGACCGAGCTGGACGGCGACCGACTTCGATTGGGACCACGATTACAAGCGCATCGGGATGTCGGATGCGCTGGTGAATGGTTACAGCAATCCCGATCTGCGCAATTTCAAGGCTGCGGGTGGCAAGCTGCTCATCATCCAGGGTTGGGAAGACTCTGGTCTGCCCAGCCCGCGAGTCAGCATCGACTACTATGAGATGGCGGAACGCATCATGGGCGGGCGAGCCAGCACCCAAGAGGCGGTTCGCCTGTTCATGATTCCGGGCCGTACGCATTGCTATGGTGGCGTTGGCGCGGCCAGCGGCGATTATCTCAGCTCTCTCGAAGCCTGGGTCGAAGAGGGCCAGGCGCCCGACATGATCGTCGGCTACCATCCCGAAGAAACGCCATCCGGCACACGGAGTGTGAAAGCTTACGTTGAAGCGAATACCTCGGTCCCCGATAGCTACACGTTCACGCGGCCCCATTATCCCTACCCGCTGCAGGCGCGGTACAAGGGCAGCGGCGATCCGAACGACTATCGGAGCTTCGAGCCTGTCGAACCGGAGCGAGGTGACGGAAACCGCCACGACCCCTAACCCGAGCTCCCTATGCTACCCGTCCGGCTTGTACCAGATCGGCACCGTTGTCGGGACAGCGATGCGTCCTCGCATCCGGCGTCAGGCCGTCAGAGCAGACGACGTCGAAGATCTGCTCTTCGGCCTTGCCGTCTTCGACCCAACCTTTGACGATCTGGGCGCGCTGCAGCCATCCGGCGAGTGGATCGCGCAACGCCCAGACCAGAAAGCTCGGGGCACCCTTTGACGGGGAGAGGACCCCACCCATCGGAACTCCCTCCGCATACGCTACTGAGACCTGATCCTTCACCATCGCGAGCTTCTCAGCGAGACCGAAGCCCCCGGGCAGCCGGACTCGGATCCGCGGTCCCGAGGTGGCGAAGGTTCATATTGTGCGGGATCGATCCACTGGTGAAAGCGTCGAAGGAGTAGGCGGTGTGGATGTGAACGTCGCCGAAGAGGGCGACTCGGGGGGTCTGTTGGAAGAGAGAGGGTCCGCTGACGGCCAGCGCCAACATCGCCGCCGCCGTCGTGCACTGCGCGGCCCTTGAGCTCGCAGGGGCGCGTGGCTATTCGGGAAGGCTGGCCGTGTTAGCCTCGATTCACCGCCGAGCGGAGTGAGAGAGGAGGACAGCATGACGCATCGTGCGTGGCGTAGCGCAGCACCGTGGCTCTTGCTCGGGTTGACGGCGTGCGGGGGTGCGCCGCAGCCGCCCGGCCCCGAGGCGACGGCGGCCGGACCGGCGGCGCAGCCCCTGCGCAACGCGTACTTTGGCGATCTGCACATTCACACGGGCTTTTCGCTCGACGCCTTCCAAATGAATTTACGTGGCACGCCGGACGACGCCTACCGCTACGCGCGCGGCGAGCCGCTGCGCCACCCTGCCGGCTACCCGATCCGGCTCCGGGGGGAGCCGCTGGACTTTCTGGCTGTTGCCGACCACGCCGAATACCTGGGGGTGTTCAACACGCTGACCGACCCCGAGCACGCGCTCTTCCAAAGCGAGCTGGTCCAGGAGCTCAAGGAGCGACGCGCCACATTCAGCCAGCGCTTCTCTGAATCTTGGGCCGAGGGACGCCGCCTCCCGAGCCTCTGGCACCCCGACGTCATGCGCGACACCTGGCAGCGGGAGGTCGCCGCCGCGGAGCGCCACTACCGCCCGGGCGAGTTCACCACCTTCGTTGGCTACGAGTACACCTCGTTCCCGGGCTACAACCTGCACCGCAATGTGATCTTCCGCAGCGCCGACGTGCCGGAGCTCCCTTTTGGGGGCCTCGACTCGCAAAACCCGGAGGACCTGTGGAGCTGGCTCGATGAGCAGCGCGCGCAGGGCATCGAGGCCATCGCCATTCCCCACAACTCGAACTGGAGCGCAGGCAGATTCTTCCAGCGCACGAAGACGGCCGGGGATCCCATCGACGCCGCCTACGCCGAGCAGCGAATGCGCAACGAGCCCCTGGTCGAGGTCACCCAGATCAAGGGCACGTCGGAAACCCACCCCGCACTGTCGCCCAACGACGAGTGGGCGGGGTTCGAGATCAGGAGCTTTGACTACGCCCCGGAGGTCACCGACGTCACCCCCGCCGGCAGCTACGTGCGCGACGCCTACCGGACCGGCCTCGAGCTCGAGGAGGACCAGGGCTTCAACCCCTACAGGTTCGGGCTCATCGGCTCGAGCGACTCGCACAACGTGGGCGCACCCTACGAGGAGTCGTCGTATTACGGCGGCCACGGCACCAGCGATGCCACGCCGGAGCAGCGCGGCTCTGTGCCGCCCCGGGGTGCGCGGACCTGGCCCGCGGAGGGCGCCCCCGCTCGCTCCTTGCGCTCCTCCGGGGGCTTTGCCGCCGTGTGGGCCGAGGCGAACACGCGCGAGGCGATCTTCGACGCGTTCCGCCGCAAGGAGACCTTCGCCACCACGGGGCCGCGGATACGCGTGCGCTTCTTCGGGGGCTTTGAGTACCCCGACAGTCTGGCCGACGACGTCAACGCGGTGGGGGAGGCCTACGCCGGCGGGGTGCCTATGGGTGGTGACCTGCTCGGCGGGGCCGGCAAAGAGCCGCGCTTCCTGGTCTGGGCGCTGCGCGACCCGACGAGCGGCTGGCTCGAGCGCCTGCAGATCGTCAAGGGCTGGATTGAGGACGGCCAAGCGCAGGAGCGGGTCTACGATGTCGCCTGCTCCGACGGTCTCGAGGTCGATCCTTCGACCCACCGCTGTCCCGACAACGGCGCCGAGGTGAATCTCAGCGACTGCAGCGTCAGCGCTGGCGTCGGTGCGACGCAGCTCCGAACGCTCTGGACCGACCCCGACTTCGACAGCGGTCAACGGGCCTTCTATTACGTGCGAGCCTTGGAGAACCCGAGCTGCCGCTGGTCGACCTGGGATGCGGTGCGGGCGGGCGTGCCGCCGAGCCCGAGCTTCGCCGTGACGATCCAGGAGCGGGCCTGGTCCTCGCCGATCTGGTACGTGCCGTAGGGGAGGTGAGTAGACAGTAAGGAGTAAGAAGTAAGAAGTAAGCAGTAAAGACTGGAACCAGTACTTACAATCTTCGGCAGTGGATCATCGACGAGGGTGAGATCAACGTCACCCTCAGGTTATCGGGTCAGAACAGAAGCACGATCGAGTGATGACGGGTCCGTGTTCCGCGTGGAGGAGCTACGAGCACGGGCTACCGATGGGCGCGCAAGCGCTACGCGCGACAAATGGCGAAGGGATAGCTCGGGCTCGATCTTTGATCCGCACGCTTAGAGAGCGCGAGATAGCGCCTCGGAGCGGTGATGTAGATGTATACTTAGCGGTCAGATCAACGACACGATGGCCGTCGTGTCCTGTCCAAATCTGAGGAGAGCAACATGCTGAAGAGACGTCTGATCTCAGGGATCGCGATCTCTGTCTTGGCGGTGGTGGCTTGGGCCGCGAACACCGCCGTCGACACGACCAGCGGAGTCACCCTTTCAGGCTCTGTCGTCGACAGTGCCGGCCAGCCGGTCCGCGGTGCGACCGTGACGGCGTTCGACAACGCCATCGGCAAGAGTATCTCGGTCTACAGCCGAGAAGACGGCAGCTTCAGCCTGTCCGGGCTCGAGCCCAAGGACTACACGCTGCGGGCAAGGCTCCTCGGCATGGAGGACTCCGCGATCGAGGTGTCCGCGGGCAGCTCGAGCCAGCACAAGCTGGTGATGGCCGCGGCGACCGATCTCAACGCCCAGCGGCCGGCGAACAGCCGTCTCGACCTTCTGGAGTGGGAGGACGAGAAGGACGCTCTGAACTTCCGCATGATGTGCTTCTACTGTCACCAGGTGGGCACCGAGGGCTTTCGTAGTCCGGAGGAGCCGGTGGACTGGGAGGTCATGGTCACGCGGATGGACGGCTTCCAGGGGCTATACGAGCACACCCAGGGGATCCTGGTCGACAAGCTGCTCAACACCTACGGCGTCGGTGCAGAAGAGAGCTGGCCGGCCTATCAGCCGCCGGAGCGGCCCTCTGGAAGCGCTCTTCTGGCCGAGGTCACTGAGTGGACGATGGGCAAAGAGAACGACGGAATGATCCACGATCTGGAAGTGGGACGCGACGGCAAGATCTACACCGTCGACGGTGGCTCCGACGCAATCGCGGTGCTCGATCCGGTCACCGGCGAGCGCACCGTCATTAGCTTCCCTGGCGGCAAGGACTACAACTCGACCGACGGTGCGATCAAGGGACCCCATTCGGTCGAGGTCGCGCCCAACGGTGATCTGTGGTTCACCCTCGCGATTTCCGGCGAGATGGCGAAGTTCGATCCGGTCACTAACGAGTTCACCGTGGTTTCCGGTCACCCGACTCGCAAGCGCTCCGGCTATCCGCACACCCTCCGGATCACACCCGACGGCAGCAAGGTCTGGTGGACCGACGCCGGTATGGGTGTGTTCTCGATCGACACCGCCAGCTACGATGTGAAGTTCTACAATCTGCCGAGCGCCAACCAGGTGCGCGGGAAGGGCGCCAGCGGTGAGGGTCGTGGCGTGACGCCCTACGGCATCGACATCGCGCCGAACGGCAAAGTCTGGTACTCCAAGCTCCACGGCCAGCGCGTCGGCCGCATCGATCCTTCGAAGCCGGACGGCGATCCCGATCAGATCGTCGAGTGGGAGCCCCCTGTCCACGGTCCTCGGCGCCTTCATGTCGCGCCCGATGGTCTGGTTTGGGTTCCGGGTTGGGCCAGCGGCAATATCGCCAACTTCGACGAGAGGCTGGAGGAGTGGACGGTCTACGACCTGCCGCACGGCAAGAACTCGATGCCCTATGCGCTCAACATCCACCCGAAAACAGGTGACGTCTGGATCTGTGGAACAGGCAGCGACTCGATGCTTCGCTTCGATCCGAAGACCGAGGAGTTCACCGAGTACCGTATGCCCACGCGGGTGACCTACACCCGCGAGGTCGAGTTCGACGACGAGGGCAATGTCTGGGTGAGCAACTCGAACTACCCCACTCGCCACATCGAGAACCGCCACGGTTCTGTGATCAAGCTCGCACTACTGGACCAGTAGCGCAGGCACGTCCCAAAACTCGCTTTTCCGGGGCCGGTGTTTACACCGGCCCTTTTTCTTTTCGGCCCGTTCAGCTGGCCGGTATCACCCAGATCGGAGACGAGAAGGCGCGCTCCTGAAGCGTGGTCGCGAGATCTGGTCGAGGCGGTGTGCCCGACCGTATCGCATCCCAGGTCGACCAGCGGCAGCTCGGGTTCTCCAAGGCCCGCACGTAATAGAAAGCACGTTGACCGCTGTCGAAGTCGGGATCGGTCCAGAGTGTTCTGAGCTGTGTTGAACCGACGCCGGCGTTGACGCTGCAGTCGTTGAGATTCACCTCGGCGCCGGTGTCGGGACAGCGGTGGGTCTCAGGATCGACCTCGAGACCGTCGGAGCAGGCGACATCGTAGACGCGCTCCTTCGGCCGGCCATCTTCGATCCAGCCCTTGATCACCTGCACGCGCTGGAGCTTCGCGGACTCTGCGGCCGACCCCGCGATTCGCAAGCTGCTCGAAGGCGAGGCCTGAGCGGCCCCCTAGAGGACTACCAAGTTCGACTTTTCCGCGTTGCGGACGGCATCGAAGGGCACCGCGCGGTCGAAGGTCACGAAGCGCCCTCGGTTCGCCACCGCGAGGTCGAGCAGATAGAGATCTGTGACCTGGCGGTGGCCGTGGATGCGAGTGGGGTCGACCCGATCCGGGTCGAGAAGGCTCAGATCGCATCGCCAGAAGGCGTGATGCTCAGTCTCGGTCGCGGCTCGTAATCGCTCGATGGCGACTGCCGGAGGAACCGGGCTCGGGTATGGGGTGCTCAACGCGGTGAGCGACCCCGAGCACGCGCTCTTCCAAAGCGAGGTCGCCCAGGAGAGAAGCTCGCCTTGTTGCATAAGCGCGCTATCCTTGTTTTTCAAGGCCATTCCCGTGGTCATCGACGGTCGCATGTACGTGAGCACCCCTCTCGGCCAGGTGGCGGCGATCGACGCCGCCTCGGGCAAGCCGCTGTGGAGCTACGACCCACAGAGCTGGGAGGCGGGGCGCCCGGCGAATATGGGGTTCCATCATCGCGGCGTGGCGCTCTGGCGCAAGGGCGAAAAACAACGGGTGCTGATGGCCACCCACGACCGGCGTCTGCTCTCGCTCGACGCGACAACCGGCAGGCCGGATCCCGCCTTCGGCAAGCGGGGCGCACTGGAGATGACCAGAGATCTGGGCCGCAAGGTCCTCGAGTCGCGAACCACACACAGCTCGCCGCCGGCGATCTGTCGCGACACCGTGATCGTGGGCTCGATCGTGGCCGATATGGCCACACATCAAGAGGCGCCGCCGGGCTTCGTGCGCGCCTATGATGCCGAGAGCGGCGCCCTGGCGTGGGTCTTTCACACCATCCCCCAGCAGGGAGAGGAGGGCACAGAGACCTGGGAGAACGAGTCTTGGCGCTACAGCGGCAACACCAATGTGTGGTCGATGATCACCGTCGACGAAGAGCTCGGCCTCGCCTATCTTCCGATCGGCACGCCGACGAGCGATCTCTACGGCGGTCATCGCCTCGGCGACAACCTCTACGCCGAGAGCCTGGTGGCGGTCGACTGCGAGACCGGCGAGAAGCGCTGGCACTTCCAGATCGTGCACCACGGCCTCTGGGACTACGACCTGCCACCGCCGCCGAACAGGATCGATCTGATGGTGGATGGCAAGCTCCGGAAGGTGGTGGCGCAAGCCAGCAAGCAGGCCTTCCTCTTCGTCCTCGATGCGGTGACGGGAGAGCCGCTGTGGCCGATCGAAGAGCGTCCCGTGCCTCCGAGCCAGGTGCCTGGAGAGCGCGCCTCGCCGACCCAGCCTTTCCCCACCAAGCCCGCCGCCTACGATCGCCAGGGCATCAGCGTAGACGACCTGATCGACTTCACCCCCCAGCTTCGGAAAGAAGCCCTCGAGATCGCGAGGGCGTACGAGCTGGCGCCTCTCTACACGCCGCCTCGGGTCGCGGGCAAGGGTAAGCCGGTGATCCAGCAGCCCGGTCCGGGTGGAGGCACCAACTGGACCGGCACCGCGGTCGACCCCGAAAGCGGCATGATCTACGTGCCTTCCTACGCCACCCCGAGATCCGTTTCGCTCACCCCGCCCGACCCCAATCGATCGGATCTGCGTTACGTACCCGACGGCTGGTACGAGCACGTCGAGGGTCCTCGAGGTCTGCCGCTGGTCAAGCCGCCGTACGGACGCGTCACCGCGATCGATCTCGCTACCGGCGAGCACGTCTGGGTCGCGGCCCACGGTGAGGGGCCGCGCAACCACCCGACGATCAAGCACTTGGGCCTGGATCGGCTGGGCTCCCCGAACCAGACAGCAGCGCCGCTGGTGACCAAGACTCTGTTGTTCGTCACCCATCGTGCCGAGAACACCACCGGCGCCGATCCCCCCACCACGGATCGACCGGCCGAGATCAGCGTTTACGACAAGAAGACCGGGGCCTACCTGGGCGGCATCGAGCTCCCCGACTCGCCCAACTCGAACCTCATCACCTACGAAGTGGGGGGTCGTCAGTATCTCGCAGTGAGCGTCGGTGGCGGAAGAGAGGCTGCCGAGACCGACAGCACTCCTGCCGGTGTGGTCGCACTCGCGCTCGCCTCCGGAAGTGATTAACAATACAAAGCTAAAGCACGCCGAGACATAGATCGGTTTAGCTCAGATCCCAAGGCACCGGCGGCTTCGGCCGCCGGTGTTTTTTTATGTCTGAAGGTCACTCGACGGCCTCGACGACTGGCCCGCGCTGCTCATCAACGGTCGAGGGTACCGGGTGCTGCGATCCATTCTGTGGGCTGGCCGGTGACCTTGGCGATCCGCTCGTAGTCGTCGTCGTAGTGCAGCACCGTCAAGTTGGCGCTCTCCGCCGTCGCGGCGACAACAAGATCCACCGGCTTTGCTCCGCGATGGAGGCCGGCGCCGGCCATGAGGCCGGCGACTTGGAGGGCGCGGTTCAAGACCTCTGGAGTGATCACTGCCTCGGGTAGCGCCAACCTTTCGCTGATGACCTCGGGAACGTCGCGAGACCGCGAGCCGTACACCACCTCGAGGTCGAGAGGGCGGCAGCTGAAGAGGCGTCCGACTTCGGCCAACTCCTGGAGCCGAGAACCGACAGCGCTCTGAGGAGCGCGCGCTAGAACAGAAGTGTCGACCAAATAACTCGGCTCAGCCATGATCGGTCAAGCGCGGTTTACGAGCCTCCTCGATCCGATCGAGATCGAGAGAGCCCGGTCGGCGTAGACGTTCTATGTGGGCGACCGCCGTCTGACGATCGACCACGCTGCGTAGCGCAATCTCGATCGTGGCCCGAATCGTGCCAGCCCGAGTGGCACTACGAGCCCTCTCCAGCAGCTCGTCGTCGATCTCAACCAGTCGCTTCGTCACGAAGGGAGTATATACCTATCACCCATTAATATATACCGCTCAGACGAGTTAGCCGCTTTCTTACCTGGAGGCCGTATCTCTCTGATTGAATTTATAAAGTTCAATTTACATGATACTCTCGGACACGGCTTAGTCAGCACAACCGCAGCCAAGGAGACCCCCGCCACGATTCCAAGAGCCCTCAGCCCCGTTCTCAGAGACCGCGCAAGCCACTACCCCGTAGTGACCTTGACCGGTCCGCGCCAATCGGGGAAGACGACCCTGGTCAAAGAGTGCTTCGCGAGTCACCAGTACGTCAGCTTGGAGGAGCCCGACACCCGCTCCTTTGCGCTCGAAGACCCTCGAGGGTTTCTCGGCCAGTTTCGGGAGGGCGTCGTGCTCGACGAAGTCCAGCGCACCCCGGATCTCTTCTCCTACATCCAGACGCTGGTCGATGACGATCCACGGCCGGGACGATTCGTGCTCTCCGGCTCACAGAACTTCCTGCTCTTGCGCTCGGTCGGACAGTCTCTTGCCGGCCGCTCCACCGTCCTACACCTGCTACCACTGTCTCTGAGCGAGCTGGCCCGGCGTCCCACGTTAGACCCCGATCGACTCGAGATCGAGCTCGTCGAGGATCGATCGGAGTGGGACCAACCTCTGACGGAGACACTGTTTCGCGGCTTCTACCCGAGGCTACAAACCGCCGGTTTGGACGCCACCACCTGGCTCGCCGACTACTACCAGACCTATATCGAGCGCGACGTGCGCGAGATCGTCAACGTGGGTGATCTCGATGCCTTCGGTCGCTTCATCAGATTGTGTGCGGGGCGCAACGGCCAGCTGCTGAACCTCTCTTCGCTGGCCAACGACTGCGGGATTACCCACACAACCACAAGAAGGTGGCTGTCCATTCTCGAAGCGAGCTTCGTCGTCCGCCTTCTTCGCCCACACCATGCGAACTTCTCGAAGCGGCTGATCAAGAGCCCAAAGCTCTACTTTCTGGATTCCGGACTCTTGTGCTACCTGCTCCGAATCCGGACTGCCCAAGACCTCGAGACCCACGGGTCTCGCGGATCGGTCTTCGAGACCTTTGTCTACGCTGAGCTGGCCAAGAGTTTCCTCAACCACGGACGTGAGATCGACCTCTACTTCTGGCGCACCTCAGGGGGCCGAGAGGTCGACTTTCTGGTGCAGCGAGGCGAGGAGCTGTTGGCGATCGAGGCAAAATCGGGGCAGACCGTCGCCTCAGACTTCTTCTCCGGTCTGCTCTATTGGCGAGATCTACACGGTCACGAAGACTGGCCGGCGCTGCTGGTCACCGGCGGCGACCGCAGCTTTCGACAACGAGGGGTCGACGTCATCTCGTGGCGCCGGCTCTGATCGGCAGCGTCATCTCTTCGTCGAGTGAGAAGTCGGCTTGTGCTCGGACGAGCACTGACTTAGCGGCGGCGCGTGAAGCGCCAGCTTTCGGCACGCTGCGCTTCGGTGAGGAAACCGTTGGCTGAGGATCTTTCGAGCTCCTGGCGCGTGTAGGCAAAGAGATCCATGCCGACGGGGAAGGACTCGGGAAGATAGTCGGCGGTCCGGTCCTGGAAGGGTTTGCTCGAGCCGGAAAGGATCAGAAGAACGTCGACGTCGCTTCCGGGCGAGTAAGTGCCGCGAGGGAAGGAGCCGAAGACCACGACCTCCTCGACCTCGGGACGAGTCTCGAGAAGTTGGCGGGCAAACTCGGCGGTCTGTCGCCGAATCGCCTCGAAGTCAATCGATTTGACGACGACAGAACTCAAGAATCTCTCCCGCTGCGGCGATGGCGCGCTCAGCTTCCCCAGCGGTGTAGAAGTCGGTCGGAGCGCCCTGCTCGAGTCCGTTCGGATAACGGGTCGGAATGTAGTGCTTGTCGAGCTCCTTGGCTCGATCCGAAAGCGAGGTCTCGATTTCGACTCTGTCGCTGAGATGGCCCAAGAGAAGAGAGAGCGTGTGACCCCATGCGTCGAGATGGAGTTTCTGAAAGACGGCCTTGATCGCCTTTTCGGCGGCCTGATGACAGGCAAAGGCCGCCCAATCGTAGTCGCCGACGTCGCGAGCGTTCCTCGCATGACGGAGGTCTGCCTGCGCTTGGCGCATCCAGTCTTGCGATCTCTCGGGCATCGTGGCGAGAACCTGTGAGCGCAGCTGCACTCCGTTGATTCGCAGGTCGAGTCTAGCGCATGCTCCTCGACCGACCGGATCTCAGCGGGTCGCGCTCGAGGGCTATCGCTATGTCTGTGCTATTATGTATGAGTCATGAGACGTACTACGGTGATGCTGCCAGAGGACCTGAAGGTTCGAGCGGAGCGCTACGCTCGAGAGGTGGGAGTGTCGCTGGGCGAGCTGATTCGCCGCTCTCTGGCGAGCTCGCTCAGCCAGCCAGGCTCCGTGGCCGAGGATCCGTTGTTCGCGGATGACGCGACCTACGCGGGGAGCGTACCGGCGGGCTACGCCGTCGATCACGACGACTACCTCTACGGCGACAAGTCGTGATCTTTGTCGACACCGGGGCCTTCTTGGCTCGGTATCTCGAGCGCGATCAACATCACGAGCGAGCCGTCGAGGGTTGGCAGCGCCTGCGCGACCACCGAGTGGCGACGACGAGTCACGTCCTCGACGAGGTCTTCACCCTGCTCGGTCGCCGGGCAGGCAACGCCTTCGCTGCGGAACGGGCGCGCAGAGTCTTGACCTCGCAGGTACTTCAGGTGGTACGGCCAGGCCTCGATGACGAGCTTGCGGCGCTGACCTTCTTCGAGAAGTTCGGCGACCAGCGGGTGAGCTTCACCGATGCCCTCTCGTTCACTGTGATGGGAAGGCTCTCGATCGAGCGGGCTTTCAGCTTCGATCGCCACTTCGCGCTAGCCGGTTTCGAGCTCTGGCCCGAGCCGAGGTGACCTCGCCAATGTCGACTGCGGGCCGGCAGCTCGCTCACTACCTGCTCCGTCCGCCGCTCAGTCTCAAGCGCATGTCCTGGGCAAGTTCCCGCTCGAGACCAGCGTTTCCAAAGTTCGTGTCGCATAGCTCGAGGTCATTCTGTTCGCTGGCCAGGCGCGCCGACGCAGGCATATTGGGCAATATATCGAGGAGGCGCAACGCCGCCAGCGGGCCGAAGGGGCCGAGATATGTGCGCGAACTTTGGAAACGCTGGTCTAGGACGCTGCGGCGCCTCCCTGCTCTTAGCTCCACGTTTGGCGATCGAGCCAGTCGATGAGAATGCGATTCAGCTCCTCGGGCTGCTCCTGCTGGGTCCAGTGCCCACAGTCCTCGATCGTCTGCTTCTCGAGATTCCGCACCCACTTCTCCAGGCCGTCCGCTGAAGAAGGTGGCAGCACCGCATCGTCGGCGGCGCCGATATAGAGGCTCGGTTGCTCGACGTTGAAGTCGAGGCCTTTGCTCTCCTCCCCCCAGCAGCCTCTGGCTGCTCGAGGTGCCACCCGAATAGTCTGCCGCCCGTTCCTGGTTCGCTCACAAGGTGTCACCCTCTTCTCGAGGACGGCGGATGGGGCGACCAGAGTCGCTACCAGCTCCGTGTTCCCACTCGTAAGATGTTGACATTATTCGATTTAGATGGAGCCAAGATTCCTAAAGATATTCGGCTGTAGTACCGTCGGCAGCCCCAGCCCAGAGCCAAGCAGCCATCGGCCGAATGAATGTATAGCGCCGTCGAGGGATTTGCGGCCAAGCGATCAGCCCAATTGGATGATCGCGAACGCCCAGAATCCCGTTGGGCCTACCCCTCTACGATGGCCGATCAGGAACGCAGACGCAGAGTCACGCCGTAGGTGCGGGGCGCTTCCAGGAAGACCGCGCGGCTACCCACCCGTAGCGGCGTGTTGAACGTCACGTTCCGGGTCCGCTCGTCGGTGACGTTGTCGCCCCAAAGCTCGACCGTCCAGCTGTTCGAGTAGCTCCCGAAGCCGACCCTGAGGTGCAGCTTCGTGTTGGCCTCTTGGATGTCGAAGGCCAAGTTGGGCTGGGTGCTGGTCCGGCGTTCATCCTCGTAACGGGCGTGGGCGGAGGCGAAGTAGAAGAACTTCCGCTCAATCGTGTCGTTCCAGGCCAGGCTTCCGGTGACCACGTTCTCGGGTGCGTTGGTCAGGGGCGCACCGCACAGCGTACTGACGGTGGGAGTCTCAATCCCCAGGTCGCAGTCGACGGGATAGTTGGAGTCGGAGTAGGTATAGCCGAGGGAAAAATCGAGTCCCGCGATCGGGCGTCCGGTGAGCTCGAGCTCGAAGCCACTGCTCTCGGCCTTCGGAACGTTGAACGTCACGAACTGCACACCGGTGAACTCGAGCACCTGAAAATCCTCGATGTCGTAGTCGAACAGCGCCAAGTTCAACCGGTAGCGTCTATCGCCGAACTCGGACTTGAGACCAAGCTCCCAGGAGTCGATCTTCTCGGAATCGAAGCGCGGATCGCCGCCGGCCGCCGCCGCCGTCGGGTCGAGGTTGAAGCCTCCCGACTTGAAGCCGTGGTCGAAGCTGAGATAGCCGGTCGTGCGCTGGTTGAAGGAGTAGACGGCCTTGCCGGTGTAGATCGTGTCGTCATCCTCGAAGGTGTCATCGAAAGTCGCGGGCAGGATCGAGATGCCTAGCGCCGGTGTGGCGAACGGGAAACAGGCGAAGCCGGCCGAGAAGCCGCCGATGGTTGCCGCTACCACCTCGAGCCCGGTGCCGGCCGCTCCGGCGGCCAGCGCCCCGGCGTTGAACAGGGAGTTCAGGCAAGCTTGGTTGTTGCCGCCGAGCTGTCGGAAGCTCCCGTCCTTGGTCTCGTCGACGTAGCGCAGCCCGGCGACGAGATCAAAGCTCGGGCTCACGTGGAAGGTGTTGTTGGTGAACAAGGACCAGGACCGCCCATCCTGCTCGAAGAGATTCTGGGCGAACGAGCCACTGGAGTCGACGCCGCCGGCGAAGGCGAGGGCCTGGTTGTCGGCAGCCAGGATGTCTCCGAACGTACCGCCGGTCGCCATCGGGACGCGCCCGAGCAACGGTGCCGCCGGCAGCACTGGCCCGAAAGCGAAGTTCCAGAGCATGGCGTCCATGTTCTGGGTATAGGCCGTGCCGAGACCCAAGCCCCCCTGCTCGACGATCTCTTCGTCCGAGGCGTACGCACCCAGCATCCAACTGACCCGTTCCGTGTCGCCGGTGACGCGAAGCTCGTGTGTCATCGACTGGATGTCGTCGAAGCTCTGGAAGCCACCCGCTGCCTCCGGACGAACGGAGAATACGTCGATGCCGACGAAATCGGTGTGCTGGACGGTCTCCGCCTTGAAGTCGCGCACGGCACCGATGTAGGTGAGAGCCACATTACCGCCGAAGACGTGGTTCAGCTCCGCTGAGATGCCCCCCTGGTCGTAGGGATTCTCGAACTGCTCAGCGTTGGAGATGCGGTTCTCGAGCGCCGAAAATCCGAGACGGGGGCACCGCCATCCGCCGGCAGCCCCGCTGCTGCGAAGGAACCGACAGCCACTCCCCCACTCTCCAGGATGATCGGCGCGTCACAACAATTCTCGTCGGCGTCGGCGTAGTCCCCAATGATCCGCAGCGATGTTGCCTCACCGATGTCCCAGAGCAGCTGCCCCCGGACGAGCACGCGGTCGCGATTGCGGCTCTCGGCGCCGGTCGTGCTCCTCAGGAACCCGTCCTGCGTCCGGTAGGCGGCAGACACCCGGTAGGCCACGTCCTCGGAAAGAGTCCCGGCGGCGCCACCCTGGACGTTGGCCCCTGAGAAGTTCGCGGCGGTCAGGTTGGCGAACGCGGCAAAGCCTTCGAAGCCTGGCGCCTTGGTGCGGACGTTCAGCGCCCCGGCAGTCACGTTGCGCCCGAACAAAGTCCCTTGCGGGCCGCGCAGCACCTCGATGGCCTCGATGTCGAGCTGATCCCCCAAGGCGATCCCCGGACGGCTCAGGTACACGCCGTCCATAAAAACGCCGACGGCGCTCTCGAGGCCGATGTTGTTGCCCGTCGTGCCGACGCCGCGGATGCGAAGCGTCGTGCCCTGCGACTCCGTCTGCGTCGAGTTCATGTTGAAGCTGGGGACCAGCAGCGGTAGATCACGCAGATCCTTGACGCCCGCCCGCTCGAGCTGCGTTTCATCCAACGCCGTGATCGCGATTGGAACTTTCTGAAGCGATTCCAAGCGCTTCGTCCCCGTCACGTGCACGGTTTCGAGAAAGACAGCTTTCGGCTCCTCACGCTCCTCCCGACCGTCGACCTCGTCCGCCTGTTCCGCCTGTTCCGCCTGCGCCAGGGCCGGCGCGGCCGGCAGTTGCAGCGCCAACAGCAACAGGGGCAAGACTCGGAGCCACCACTTCATCGATGCCTTCATGACCTTCACCTCCACAAGTGTCCTTCTCTGGGTCCAACACGCGCCGTGGACGCTTGCTTCCCGGCGCCGCGAGCAAGCAGAGCGGGGCTCCACCGGACAAGCGATCCACCCAACTCTGATTCAGTCTGGAACTGTGTCTGGGGAGATCGTACCAGAAACGACGTCACCACGGCCGGAGCTGGATGAGCGGCCGCGAGCGCACGCGCCTGACTCGTCCTATGGCAGTGGCCCGGAACTGCCGGGGCTTCCGGTTGGTTTGACGGTCGTGTTACGCCAAAGCGGACTCGAACAGGACCAGTAGTCGGCTCCATGCCCGCTCTGCCTGCGCCTCGTCGTAGACCTGGGAATCAGGCGGACACCAGCCATGCATGGTGCCCTCGTAGACCTCGATTTCCGCCGGAATGTTCGCGGCGGCATACGCGTCACGCAGGGTGTTCTTTGCCTCGGGGGTACGCTCGTCGTCATTGCCCGCCACGCAGTGCAACATGTGGGCGGTTGTCTCCGGGATGAGCAGGTGCGGACTATCCGGGGCATCGGTAGCGAGTCCACCGCCGTGAAACGTGGCGCCCGCGCCCAGGCGCTCCGGCACCGCAGCCACAGTGCGCATGACCCCGGCAGCCTTCGGCTGGGATAGGTGCCACCCTCTTATAGAGGGGAGCGCTTGGGGGCGACATGGTCGTCGTCAAATTCGACGTTTTCACTGGTAAGCTATTGACATAATTTGATTTAGATGGAGCCGAGATTCCTTCGCATATTCGCGTGGCACCCATGGCAGCCCAACGCCCAAGGCCTGCCGGGGTCCGCTGCTCGGCCTCTCCAGTGGATCACCCATGTCTCCGGGACTTTCACAATGAGCAACCAGGCCACTGCGGCCACGATCACCATCTCGGGCCACAGCGGAAGGATCTTCCTCGATGGTCACGAGGTGGGCGTGGTACGCAAGCCTGCCAACGCGTATTCGTGCGTTGACGAGGGTGTTCCACTCGCCCTCGAGGTCGAAGCGGGCGAGCATGAGATCTATCCCAAGTTCGCCACGGGTCGCTCAGTGCCTCTGAAGTTGCGCTTGGCCTCTGGGCAGAGACTCGACCTCCACATTGAATCGCCGGTGGGCTCAACGGGACTCGGTACCTCGCCAACGCCGATCATTCGTTGGCGCCGGTGCTCCCCCATCGCTCGCTGATGATTCTCATACTGTCGCTGCTGGGACTCCCCGGAATCGCGGCTTTCTCGATGGCGCGCGTGGATCTCGAACTGATGGAACGCGGCCAGATGGAAAAATCTGGACGAAGAGGGACCGTCGTGGGCACGTGGATCGGACTCTTCCATTGCTGTCTCTGGCTCGCGATGCTTGCCCTGAGGGCTACATAAGGAACCCGGCGGCCCGAGGCGCCAGCCGAATATTTCTGACGCCCGGCGGGGAGGGATTTGCGGCCAAGCGATCAGCCCGAACGGGTGATCGCGGGATCGGGATGCTATGAAGCAGCGGCCAGACCTCGCGACCCGAGACATCTTCACCAATGCGATCGGGTAGGCTGAAGTCTGGAGGTCGACGATGCCGAAGGTCCTGTTCGAGAAGGCCGGCGCGATTGCCCGGATCACCATCAACCGCCCCGAGCGGTTGAATGCCTGCGATTTCGAGACCTATCGGATGCTCGGGGAAGCCTGGCTCGAGGTCGATCGCGATCCCGAGATCCGGGTCGCGATTCTGACCGGCGCCGGCGAACGCGCCTTCTGCGCGGGCAGCGACATCAAGTCGGACTACGTCGACTCGGGCAGCGGCCGGCAAGCCGCCCACGAGGAGGAGGACAGCGACGAGCGACCGCCCGGACCCGGGGATGTGCGCAAGCCCGTGATCGCCGCCATCAACGGACACGCAAATGGTGGCGGACTCGAGCAGGCGCTGGCTTGCGACATCCGCGTAGCCGCCGAGCACTCCCAGTTCGGACTCGGAGAAGTTCGGCTCGGTTGGCTTCCGGGAGCCGGAGGGACTCAGCGGCTCCCGCGTCTGCTCCCGCTCGGTCGCGCGCTCGAAATGCTGTACACCGGAAATCGAATCGACGCGGCCGAGGCCTACCGGCTCGGCTTGGTCGACCACGTCGTCCCGATGGATGCACTGATCGCAAAGGCCGACCGCATTGCCGACGAGATCTGCCGGAGCGCCCCGCTCGCCGTAGAGCGCATCAAGCAGGTCGCCCTAGAGGGCCTGGACCTGCCTCTCGAACAAGGACTCCAGCTCGAACGTGAGGGCTTCCGCGATCTGATGCAGACCGAGGACTCCATCGAAGGCGCCCTCGCATTCGCGGAGAAGCGGCCGCCGCGCTGGACCGGGAAGTAGGCCAAGCTCGAGCTGTAGCTTCACTTCGGCAGCTCAACTCCGACAGCTAACCGGTCCCAGGTCGTGTCACGGATACCGGCTTCGCGAATCTTCACTCAGTGAATGCGCGCGGGCCGGCTAGCGACCCGTGTAGAAGTCAGCCGGCGGACCCTCGACCCGGAACCGGAACACGACAGTGTTGTCCAGCTTCAGATCGTCGCCCCAGATCCACTTGGCGCCTTCGAAGTCGTGCTCGTAAAACGGCGCCTTGGGAGCCACTGCCTCCTCGCTGAACTCCTTCGCGCTCTTCCACTGACTGTCGTCGAAATCCACGGCGAACCAATCGGCGGGAATGGGGGTGTGGACCACGCGGGGGTCCTCGACGTCCCCGCTGATCGGACCATGAAAGAAGCTCTTCGCCTTCCATCGGTCACTGGTGAGGATCTTCTCCCCCATTTTGAGGATAAAGCCGCCGTCGCCGATGTTGCTGGTGTACTCGGTTCCTTTAGCGGGATCAGCGTTGTCCTTGGCCATGACGGCTATCGTCATCGGGTACTCTGGGAGGACGTCGACAGACACCACATTGTGGGGAATGAACTCGATCGAGTCGACGGCGACGAGCTCGCCGTTGATGTAGAGCACGAAGCTGTTGTCGGCGTAGATGTTGGCGCGCAGAGTGTCGTCGAGACTCGGTTTGCGTTTGCCGTCCGGCGTGGCGGCGCCTCTTCCGCGACCCTGCCTTCCGCGTCGGTCCCCGTCGCGTCGCTGTGCGGGCCGCGCACCTTGTCCCTCCTGCTCTTGCTCAGGCGTTGATTGAGCAAGCACGCCGTGGGCAGCGAAGAGCAGCAGCGAGGCAGCGAACGGGGCGGATATCTTGATCATTCTGATCTACCTCGAGCTGGGACGCCTCCAGAACAGGCCAGGCGAAACGCGAGTAGTCGAGTGCTTGGAGTGTAGCTCCGTCGGCGTCGAGATGGCCAGCACCGCCCTGAGCAAGTGATTAGAGGCCACGACCCCACGCCTTTGAAATGACTGATAGGCCCTGAACCGGCTCTCTGTTGGCTGGCCAGTTAGGTTTCTGCTAGCGTTTCTCGGCGGCTCGAGCGTCCGAGCCTCGATCCAGCGAAGGAGAGCAAGTGTCTAGGGAAATCTACCGGCCCCTTCCTCTGGCTATTGTCTTCTCTGCCGTTGCCCTTGGTTGCGGCGGGTGCGGAGGCTCTCCTCAGCCAGAAGAGAGGGCAACTACCGACGACCGACCCAACATACTCATCATCGTTGCGGACGATCTGGGCTACAACGATATCGGGCCATTCGGTGGCGAGATTGAAACACCGAGCCTAGACGCGCTGGCAGCAGCAGGGCTCTCGTTGACAACCTTCTACGTCTTGCCCACCTGCTCGCCCTCCCGGTCGGTGCTGCTCACCGGGACCGATAATCATACCGCGGGGATGGGCGCGATGGCGGAGGCTCTGACCTCGAATCAGATCGGTTTGGCTGGGTACGAGGGCTACCTGAACGAGCGCGTCGTGACCGTTGCGTCCCTTCTCCGAGACAACGGCTACCACACATATATGGTAGGCAAATGGCATCTCGGACACGAACTGGAGCACGGGCCGGCAGCCCGGGGGTTCGAAAGATCCTTCACTCTGTTGAATGGAGGTGGCAGCCATTGGAGCGATCGGCGGGGACTGGTGCCAGGCGAGGCTTCGATGAGCTATCGCAGCGACGGCGTCGCGGTGGAAGCGTTGCCGGAGGACTTCTTTTCCTCCGAGTTCTACACCGATCGGCTGATCGAGAACATCGACGCCGGACGAGACGACGGGCACCCTTTCTTCGCCTACCTAGCCTACACGGCGCCCCACGATCCGTTGCACGCTCCCGAGGAATGGTTGCAGAAATACCGCGGTAGGTACGACGCCGGCTACGACGAGCTACGCGATCAGCGCCACGCCAGCATGGTCGCACTGGGTCTCATGCCCGAGTCGGCCAAGCCTTTTCCGCGACTGCCTACTGTTCCGGCGTGGGATGAGCTGGCTCCGGAGGTCCAAGCGGTCGAGGCGCGTGAGATGGAAGCGTACGCGGCGATGGTGGACAACATGGACCACCACATCGGTCGCATCCTCGATCATCTCCGTCAGATCGGCGAGTACGACAACACCTTGGTCCTGTTTTTCTCTGACAACGGCGCCAACGGCTTGGAGGCGCGGAACTATCCCGGCCAGACCGATGAGTACCTCGGCGCTTTCGACAACAGCTTGGAGAACATCGGTCGTGAAGGCTCCTTCGCTGCTCCAGGACCGGCATGGGCGCAGGTCAGCATGGTGCCGTTTCGCTTGTACAAGGCAAGTGCCGCCGAGGGTGGGATTCGCGCGCCCTTCATCGCTACCGGACCCGGCATTTCGGCCGGAGGGCGGAGTACTGTGTTTGCGCGCGTGGCAGACATCGCTCCCACTCTGCTGGAGCTAGCTGGAGTCGAGCACCCGGACTCGTACCAAGGTAGGGAGGTGGCCCCGCTGATCGGCAACTCGATGCTGTCCCTGTTGCGGGGTGGTGCCACAGCAGTGCACGGAGCCGACGTGGCTTTCGGCTGGGAACTGCACGGCCAGAAGGCGCTGATCAGCGGTCGGTGGAAAGCGCTCAATCTCCCGCCCCCCTTCGGCAACGCCGAGTGGGAGCTTTTTGATTTGTCCGTCGACCCCGGCGAGATGACCGATCTCTCCGACACGGAGGGCGAGCGCTTGCAGGCAATGATTGCTTCGTATCAGCAGTATGCCGACGGGGTCGGTGTGGTCCCGCCGGACCTCGATGAGCTTCTGCGGAGTATGGGGATCCGACAGCCTCAGGAGTAGCGAGGGTCCAATCGCTTTGGTCTCTCCGCTCTGGTAGATCGTGACCGCACTGCCCGAATCGGTCTCCGCGGAGCCGGTGTTGCTTCACGCGGATGTGAGCAGCGACCACTTCCTCGGGGCTCCACCACTACGCCCACGTCGCGATCATGATGGGGAGGCGAAGTTCGAAATCGAGGAGTAGAATGGGCGCATTCAAGAGACGACTTGCATCTGGAGGCTGTAATGAAGCGTAGAGAGCCACGGATTCCTCGACCCCTAGGCACACTAACCGCGGCCGTGCTCACCTGTTTGCTTGTAGCACCCGTCGCGGTGAGATCGGCGGATGGGTCCAGAGAGATCCCCCGCACCGCCGACGGCCGGCCGGACCTCAGTGGCACTTACAACGTTGCCACCTTGACGCCACTCAGTCGCCCGCGCGGGCTCGGTGAGAAGCTGACCCTCACCGATGAAGAGGCCGCAGAGCTCCGAGATCATTGGCTCTCGAACCTGGCGAAAGATGCCGAGCCGAGCGACCCTGACCGGGGCGCGCCTCCGGTGGGTGGGGTCGACTTCTTCGTTCCCGAGTTCAACGGCGCAGCGGGAGGCGTGGGCGGGTACAACGCGTTCTTCATCGACCTCGGCGACAGTGGGTTCAAGATCGACGGCAAGTGGCGGACTTCGATCCTCGTCGATCCGCCCAACGGCAAGCTGCCACCTCTGTCGGCCGCGGGCAAGAAGAGAATGGCCGCCAACGCCGGTTTTGCCCACGCCAACACCGGCGAGGCGTGGTGGCTCGACCGCGAGGCCGGGCCCTACGACGATCCCGAGAAGAGGCCACTGGGCGAGCGCTGCCTCTTGGGCTTCGGCTCGACCTCGGGTCCCCCGATGCTGCCGGTCATGTACAACAATATGAAGCGGATCGTTCAGACCGAAGAGCACGTGATGATCCTGGTCGAGATGGCCCACGATGTGCGGGTCATTCGCCTCGACCAGGAGCACGCCTCACCCGACGTCAGAAAGTGGCTGGGTGATTCTGTGGGTCACTGGGAGGGCGACACCCTGGTTGTGGACACCACGAATTTCCGCGACCAGTCGGGCTTCTCGCAGGCGTCGAGAGACCTCCATGTCGTCGAGCGCTTCTCTCGCATCGACAAAGACACGCTGCTCTATCACTTCACCGTCACCGACCCGACCTGGACCGAGCCCTGGAGCGGCGAATACCCGTGGCCGGCGAGTGACGATCGTGTCTACGAATACGGCTGCCACGAAGGCAACTACGCTCTCGGCGGGATTCTACGCGGCGCGCGCATCCTGGAGCAGGAAGCTCTCGCCAAGCGTGCCGGCGGCGAGTGAAGAATCCTCGTTAGGAGCTACTGTTCCTGACGATCGTAGTACCGCTTCACCGTGAAGGGTGAAGAGCCGGGACCCATGCCTACCGAGGTGGCGACCAGGAGGCGTCCCTTCTTGTCGACGCTGTAGTTCTGCGTCAGCGTCGGAGTCGCGCCCTTCTTCCCTGGGAAGGTCACGTCGACCACCAATTTGGTCTTCTTCCATCGAGTCTTCACCGTGGTCTTGGCGCCGTCCTCGCCTTCGCGCTCCTCGACCCGGCCGTCGGTAAAGACGGTGGTAGCGACTCCATTCGCGTTCTCGATGTTGAGCTCCGGATCGGCCTGGGTGATGGTGAGCTCTTCAGTTCCTTGAGAAAAATTCTTCATCATTCCCAGAAGACCGCCGGGCGCCCACATCGCCTTTACCGCCAAAGCTTGATTTGACGCCTCCGAAGTCACCACCGCCGCCACCGCCCTTACCACCACCACCGCCGTCTCCTCCCTTGCTTCCACCGCCTCCTCCCTGGCCTCCCGCGGATCCGCCGCCCGCACCGGCATTGGAGACAGCGCTGCCTCCCCGGTTGCGCATAACCGTCATCCGCTTCTCGAACGCCTTCTCGATATTGTCGCTGAGGTCGACATTGAGGGCCCACACCCCACTGAGATCGGGACTCGCCGCATCCGCCGCCAACAGCGGAAGAGCGGTAAGGACCAGCACACCGGCTAGTGCCAGGATTGAAACTCGAATAAAACGTCGCATAGAGAACCTCCCACGTGCTGGAGCCATGCCTTCAAGGATAGTCATCGCGGCCAGAAGCGCTCCCAACGGTCGCGTAGGCAACGGCGGAGGCCGCGAAAAAGGGGGCCTTGGGGACCGGGCTGCGAAGCATAACTATTCAAGCACAACTCCGCTTCAACGCGAGGCCCTATCCAAAGCGCGAAGCAGCCCGTGCGTGTAAGGCAAGGGTGGAGGCCGCGCCAAGGGGTCTTGGGGGCCGGGTTGCGAAGCATAACCATTCAAGCACAACACCGCTTCAACACGACGCTGTATCCAAAGCGCGAAGCAACCCGTGCACGTACGACAGGGTGGAGGCCGCGACAAGGGGGTCTTGGGGACCGGGCTGCGAAGCATAACTATTCGAGCACAACTCCGCTTCAACACGAGGCCCTATCCAAAGCGCGAAGCAGCCCGTGCACGTAGCGCAAGGGTGACGGCCGCTTCAGGGGTCTTGGGGACCGGGCTGCGAAGCATAACCATTCGAGCACAACGCCGCTTCAACACGACGCTCTATCCAAAGCGCGAAGCAGCCCGGTCCCCAAGACCCCCTCGCGGCCGGCCCCCGGCCCCGCGCGCGCGCTACTCCTGTCGGTCGTAGAGGCGCTTTACGGTGAAGGGGCGCATGCCGCCGCCGACGCCGACGGTGGAGTTCACCAAGAGACGTCCGTCCTTGGTCAGACTGTAGGTCTGGGTCAGCGTCGGAGTGGTACCGCCGGATCCTGGGAACGACACGTTTACGGCCAGCTTGTTCTTCTTCCACCGGCTCTTCACCTTGGTCGTGCCGCCATCTTCCGCTTTGCTCTCCTGGGTCCGCCCGTCGGTATAGACCGTGCTGGCCACGCCATTCGCGTTCTCGATGGTGACTTCAGGGTCACCCTGGGTGATGGTGAGCTGCTGCGCCCCCTGCGAGACAGCTTGCATGATTCCCAGCAGACCGCGGGCGGCGCCTCTCCCCTGTGCACCGCCAATGCTCTGGCCGTCGGTTCTCGCTCCTCGACCCGCGGCGCTACTTCCCGCCGACGACAGACCACCGGCACCTCCGCCGCCGCCACCGCCGCCACCTCCGCCACCGCCGCCACCGCCGCCTCTGCCACCCGTACCGCTACTTTCAGCCCCGCCGCCTCCGCGGTTTCTCTGCTGAGCCTTCATCCATTTCTGGAAGGCCTCTTGTGGGTTGTCGCTGAGCTCCCGATTGAGAGTCCAACCGCCACTCAGGTCCGGGGCCTCGGCCGCCAATAGAGACAGCGGAGCCAGGACCAGCGCCAATATCGCGAAGATCAGGGTCGGGGATAGCTTCGAACTTTGCATAGAGCACCTCCCGAGTGCTGCGGCCATGACTTCCAGAAACCAGAGACGAGTATAGCGCTACTCCTCCTGCCGATCGTACACGCGGTTGACCGTGAACGGCCGCCTACCGTCGCCCAGGCCAGCGGTGGTCGAGACCAGAAGGCGCCCGATCTTGGACACGCTGTAAGTCTGGCTCAAAGTCGGGGTCGCCCCGGAACTGCTGGCGAACATCACCTTCACCAGCAGCCTATCCTTCTTCCACCGTGTCTTCACCCGGGTCTTGCCGCCCCGCTCTTCCTCGCGCACCATCTCCCTGCCGTCGGTGAAGAGGCGGGTCTCGTCGCCGTTCGAGTTCTCGATCACAATCTCCGGGCCTACCAGGGAGAGGGTCAGCCGCTGGGAGCCCTGAGAGAATGCTTGCATCATGCCAAGGACACTGCGGGCGCCAGCCACTTCCTGGCCTGGGATACCCCCGGCTGCTCCTCCATAGGCTTCGGCGCTAGGGCCGGCCTCGTTGCCGCCTTCACTTCCAGGGCCAGAGACCCCTCCATCAAGACGGTGGCCCTCCGCTCCCTCATTTGAGAAATCATCGGTATCGCCTCGGTCGTGAAGACTCCCCAGCCATCTCTCGTACGCTCGCTGCGGATCGTCGCTGAGATCCCGATTGAGAGTCCAGCTGCCACTGAGGTCCGGGTTCTCGGCCGCCGAAAGAGACAGCGAGGCCAGGGCCACCGTCGCAACGATCAGGACCAGAGCACGGTTCCAATACTGCATGACCGTTCCGCTCAGCCGGGGATACGACCCGACAGCAGATGAAGAGGTCGCCCCAGCGCTCCCCAAGCAGCCTCGCCGAGGGCCTCAGAAAGCGTCGGGTGGGGATGGATGGTCAAAGCCAGATCCTCCAGACTAGCCCCCATTTCGACCGCGAGAGCCGCCTCTCCTGCAAGCTCAGACACATGAGGACCAGCCATGTGAACCCCGAGCACAGTGTCCTCTTCGTCTGCGACGACCTCGACGTGACCGAGTGGGGCCGCCACCGCCCGGGCTCGGGACGACGCGGTCAAGGGAAAGCGAAAGTGGCGGGGGTGGCATCCCATCTCCTCGGCCTGCGCGATCGTCAAGCCGACGCTCGCCACCTCCGGATCGGAGAAAACGATCTCAGGCACTGTCGCCGGATCGAAGGCCGCCCGCCGCCCCGCCGCGGTGAGAGCGGCGACTTCGGCCTCTGCCGTGGCCTTGTGGGCCAACGCCGGGCCCGCGGTGAGGTCGCCGATGGCGAGCACGTGCCTGGCGGCACGTCGAGCCTCGTCGACGATGACCCTTCCTTGTGCATCGACCCGAGCACCCGCCGCCTGCAGCCCGAGATCGTCGGTCCTCGGTACCCGCCCGACGGCGACCAGGATCTTCTCGGCGGCGACCGCGACGTCCTCTCCACGGCGGCTCACTCGAAGACCCGACTCGGTCATCTCCTTCGCTTGCGAGCCGAGAAGGATCTCGACTCCCAGAGCGCGCAGACGGCGCTCGACCACCGCTCCCAGAGACGCATCCAGCAGCGGCAAGAGGCGATCGCAGAGCTCGATCACGGTCACTTTCGCACCCAGTTTGGCGAAGGCCGTACCCAGCTCGACGCCGATATAGCCGCCGCCGACCACCGCAAGCGAAGAAGGAACTCGCTCGAGCGCCAACGCACCGGTCGAATCCAGCGTGCGCTCACCATCGAAGGGCAGCTCGCTCAGCTCCGCGGGGCGAGAGCCGGTAGCGACAATCGCCTCTTCGAACTCGAAATGCCGCACCAGTTCGCCGGAGACCACGGCGCTCCGATTTTCTTTGGTGAATCGGGCCACACCGCTCACTCGGTCGACACCCGCCGCGCTGAGCAGCGAGTCGACTCGCGAAGTCAACCCGCCGACCACCTCGGCGATGTGCTGCTGAATCCGCTCCATGTCGGGTGACGCTTCGAGATCTACCCCCACCACCGCTGCCTCCTCGCCGAGCCCCGCGATGTTCGCCGCGTGGATGAGCATCTTCGAGGGGATGCAACCGACGTTCAGGCAGGTACCTCCGACCCGATCCTTCTCCACCAGGGTGACGCGCTTCCCCAGCTTCGCCGCTCGCAACGCGGCGGCGTAGCCCCCCGGACCCGCCCCGATCACCAGGACATCGGTCGAGGAGGCGACTTCGCCGACGACCATCGTCTAAGGCCCTGGCCCTATTAGAAGGTTGATGGGGTCGGTCAAGAGCTCGCGCACACACTCCTGGAAGGCCACCGAGAGATCGCCGTCGATCAGGCGATGATCGGCGCCGAAACAGAGGGGCAGCGTCGGCCGCGCTTCCACTCGTCCTTCGACGGCGATAGCTCGCTCGCGAATGGCGCCGAAGCCGAGGATGCCGGCCTCCGGTGGTCGGATGATCGGCGCGGCGAAGCGACCTCCGATGGCGCCGTAGTTGGTGAGAGTGAAGGTTCCGCCCTGAAGCTCGGCGGCTTTGATCTTTCGCGTCCGTGCCGCCTTGGCAAGGCGGTCGATCTCGGCGGCCAGATCGAGCAGCGAACGCTGGCCGGCATTGCGGATGACCGGCACGATGAGCCCATCGGGAGTCGCGGCGGCAATTCCGAGGTTGATCTCACCGTGAACTCGGATCTGCTTCCGCTCCAGATCGAGAGAGGCGTTGACCAAAGGGTAGCGACGCAAAGCCTGACATGCGGCCATCGCCAGAAAAGCAGTAACGGTGAGGGGGCTCTCCCCTTCCCCGACTTTCTGGCGCAGTTTGCGATGGCAATCGAGCAGAGCCGTGGCGTCGATCTCGTCAAAGCCGTGGATATGAGGAATGGTCTCCCAGGCACGGGACATGACCTGAGCCGTCACTCGGCGCAAACCGGCAAGGGGCATCACGCCGGGGGTCGCCTGTCCCAGACCTGAAGGCGCTTCGGCACCAACCGACTCCGGAGCCTCGACTACCCCAGCTACCTCGGTCATTGGAACCGTAGCCTGAGCCACGTGTCCACGCACGTCTTCGGCGAGGATCCGCCCGGATGCGCCACTACCGACGACGTCGGCCAGAACAATACCGAGCTCGGTCGCCAGTCTTCGTACCGCCGGTGCGGCCTTCGGTCGTGGTTTTCTCGAAGATCCGGGCTGAGCCATCACCGCTACGGGCTCGGGGTCGGCGGGCGCCGAGACCTCCTTGGTCTCGCTCGACGGAGCCTTGACGCCTCCGTCGCCGTTACCGGCAATCACGAAGAGAAGCTCCCCGACCTTGACGATCGCCCCGACTTCGGCGGCCAGACTCGACATCGTGCCCGCAACCGGCGCCGGAATCTCCACCAGAGCCTTGTCGGTCTGGATCTCGACCAGAGACTGGTCCCTGGCCACTTCCTCGCCGGGCGCCACCAGCCAGCGGATCACCTCCGCCTCTTCCAGCCCCTCGCCGAGATCGGGCAGTAGGAACTCGTAGGGCATGAGGAGCTACTTCTCCAGAGTGCGTCGGGCGGCGGCGACCACCCGATCGATACTCGGTACGTAGTGATCCTCGAGCAGACCGGCCGGATAGGGCACATCCCAGCCGGAGACCCGAGCCACCGGCGCCTCGAGGGAGTAGAAGGCCTCATCGTTGATGGTGGCGATGACCTCCGCGGCAAAGCCACAGGTCTCAGGCGCTTCCTGAACGACCACTGCACGGCCGCAGGCTTCCACGGCCTCGGCGATAGCCTCGGTGTCCAGGGGAACGAGAGTGCGTAGATCAAGGACCCGGGCTCCGACCCCTTCCTTCTCGAGCTCAACGGAAGCACGACGCGCCACCTCGACCATGTAGCTCCAGGCGATGAAGACCAGGTCGTCGCCGTCTCGCACCGACCTCGCCTTGCCGAGAGGAACGACGTAGTCGCCCTCCGGGACGTCGTCGCGAAGCGCTCGATAGCCCCGCAGCGGCTCGAGAAACATCACCGGGTCCGGGTCGCGAATGCTCGCCGCCAGGAGGCCCTTGGCGTCGGCCGCCGAGGCAGGCAGCACGACCTTCAGGCCGGGGATGTTGGCGAGCTGAGCTTCCAACGAATCGGAGTGAAGCTCGGGCGTGCGGACACCGCCGCCAAAGGGTGCACGAACCGTGATCGGTGCTTCGAAACGACCGCGCGAGCGGTAGCGAACACGAGCGAGCTGCCCCGCGATCTGGTGGAAGGCCTGGTAGGCGAATCCAAGAAATTGGATCTCTGGGACAGGGACCATACCGGCGACAGCCAGACCGATCGAAGAACCGACGATGGCTCCTTCGGCGAGGGGGGTGTCGACCACGCGGTCACCGCCAAAATGGTCGAGAAGTCCTTCAGTCGCCCGAAAAACACCGCCATTGACGGCAACGTCCTCACCGAGGACGACCACTCTCTCGTCACGCTCCATCTCGTAGTGGAGCGAGGCGTTGATCGCCTCGACCATGGTCATCTCGGCCATCAGCTCAATCGTCCTCGCTGAGCCCTTCGAGAAGCTCTGCGCGCTGCCTCTCCAACCTTGGGGTTGGCCGCTGGTAGACGTGCTCGAAGATGACGTCTGGCTCGATCACCACAGCCTCGGCAGCGGCGATCATTCGATCCATGCGTTCGTCCGCCTCTTTCACCGTCTCCGCCTCGAGCTCCTCGCTCCAAAGGCCGACCTCTTGCAGCTCGGCGCGGAAGAGGTCAATGGGGTCGTGCTCACGCGCCTCGGCGATCTCCTCCGCCGGCACGTAGCGGGTGAGGTCGTCGGCGGTGGTGTGAGGGCCAAGCCGATAGGCCACAGCCTCGATCAAGGTCGGGCCTTCGCCGGCGAGAGCGCGCTCGCGAGCCCTCCGGGTCGCGGCGTAGACCTCGAGCACCGAGCAACCGTCGATCTTCTCACCGGGGAATCCGAAAGCAGCCGCCTTCTCTGCGAAGCTCGCCGCGGCGGTCTGCCTCCTCGCCGGCGTCGAGATCGCCCAGGAGTTGTTGTTGCACATAAAAATGACCGGTGCCTCGAGCACGCCGGCCAGATTCCCTGCTTCGTAGAAGTCACCCTCGGAGCTGGCACCGTCGCCGAAATAGGTGAGCACCACACCCTCTTCTCGCTTGAGCTTCATTCCCCAGGCCAAGCCGACGGCCTGCGGAAGCTGGGCGGCCAGAGCGATCTGCTGCGGCCAGACACGAATCGGCTCGGGAATGAATCCACCGGCGGGATCTCCACGCATGTAGCGCACGGTTCGCGCCACCACCTCTTCGCCGAAGCGAGAGAGCCCCAGCGGCTCCCTGTATTGAGGCAAGACCCAATCCCGCTCCGGATCGAGAGCCGCCGCCGAGCCCACCACCAGAGCCTCGGCGCCGTCGATCGGCGCCATCGTTCCAGAGCGACCCTGGCGCTGCAGCGAAAAGCAGCGGGTGGAGTTGAGCCGAGCCGAGATCATCTCTCGAAGAAGCCCCTGGAGCTCGGAGTCCGAAAGATCACACTCTTGGTGAAGCTGTGCTCTTGGTTCGGTCAGCGTCATTTCAGTCAGATTCCACTGCCGGCGGAAGGGAGCTGTTCCGTCTTCTCGACCGGCGGCACGTCGAGAGCCGGGTTTCGATCAAAGAAATTGTATGGCCTCAGCGTAAGGCTGTGCCACCCCAAGTTATACACCGGCCAATCCTCAGCTGAAGGTACGTGATGAAAGCCAAGGGTATACCAAAGTACGATGTCCTCGTCTTCCACACTACGACGATCGGCAGTCCAGGCCGGTAGACCCTGACCTGGCGTGGACTGATTAGGGAAGTCTCCCGCGGCGTAACGCTCCTTCGGCGAATACGGCGTCACCCATAAGTGGTGGGTGGCGAAAAGCGCGCGACTCAGCGGCACATCGTCTTCATCGACCAGGGGCAGGGCATTGCCGGCAGTACGCAGGGCGTAGCTCACCGGATATCCCAGCGAGTTTTTCTTGTGCGGGTTGACTACCCGCCACAGCGCGGGCTTCTCGTAGCTGAGGCGAAACTTCGCCTCGGTATCGGTCTTCGCAATCTCCGGCTGCACCCGCCACACACTCCGTCGTGGGCTGTGGGCCGGCAGCCTCTCCGCCACCAGCCGGTCCCGAACGAAGCTGTTGCGCACGCCATCGACATCGAGATCGAGGCGAATCGAAAAGAAGTGATCGTGGTGGATCCCTGCCCTGCCCGGAGCGACCAGGGGCCCCCAGGCGGTGTCCTCCGCCGCCGTGGGATCGTCCAGGCTCTGCGCTCGCACCCCCTTGACCGAGTCGATACCGGTGGCGCCGCCGCGGAAGGTGAAGCTGCCTTTCTGATCCATGACCCAGTCGAAGGCGTAGTCATAATTGCCGACCGTCGCAATATGGCGCACCACCAGCTCGAGCGCGGGCCGTGACTGAATGGCCTCGGTCACGATGTCGAAGTGTCGCCACAGCGGGTCGCCGGGAGCCCGCTCGAAGATGCAGATTCGATTCTCGAGTGATTCCGGCTCGCCCGCCGCATTCGCCATCACCGGTGAAAGGAAGTGCGACGAAGCAGGGCAATCGGCGCCTGCGACGAGTCTGGTGGCCATAATACCGATACCGTACTCACCCTCGTCCATGTAGTTGCGGTAGTACCAGCCCTCGGTCGGATCCTGGTAGGGAACGAAGATCTCGGACAGCGAGCCCTGGTAGAGAATGGAACGGGGCTCTCGCTCATCGTCCTCAGCGAAACGGAGCTGGGAGAGGACAACTCCCGAGCGCGTATCCCAACGCAGGTGAAAGGACCATTTCTGCCAGTGCACAAAAGATCCGTCGAACACCACGTTAGCGCCCAGGGGCAGAGCTTGCACTACCGGCTTCACTTCCCGCTGCCGACCCACCGACTGCGGATCGAGCTCGCTGGGCCCGGAAGGTGTCGGCACCACTCCGAGGTCGGTCACCTCGAGCACTTCGTTGGTGTCAATATCGACGAGCGCGAAAAGGCCCTCGATCGGATTGGCGAACACATCGGTCACAATCCCGGTGGTATCAAAACAGTCGACCTTGAGGATCCGTCGCGTCATCTCCTCCGGACGACCGAAATTTCCGGCGGTCCGCGGCGCGCAGAAGAGAGCCTCGGGGTCGGTGATGCCTCGCTTCTCCAGCCCGGTCTGGAAACGAGGGTCACTGATCGTGGCCTCCATGGCTGACAGAAACTCCGGAAGAACGACTATCGGCTGGGCGCCCGGAATCTCTTCGATCGAGGTCACTCGTCGCGCATCGAGGTCGACGGCCGCTCTGTAGGTCGAGCCCTGGTGGCGCATGATCACTTCCGCCGCGCGTGGGATCGGGCTCCCCTCGGTCCACGCCAGAACCGCCGCCTTCAAGGGCTCTTGCAGCGTGATCGAGCTGAAGAGAGTGCCTGCGTCGAAGCGAGAGGTGTCGAAGAGTAGGGCGACCGCAGCCGTGATCTCTCCGGCATCGAGGGCGTCGAGCGGGTGCTCGGCAGCCACCGAAGCATTGACACCGGCACCGAGGAGCAGGGAAAGAATCGTCGCTCCCGCTAGGCGATTCGGTGTGAGAGCTGCTCGCATCTGAACCTCAGGACCGCATGGACGAGTCTTCACTTTATCGCAAGAGGCCCCTCCTGGGCGCGACCGACACCGTTCTAGTAGGATGGGTAGATTCAGCCAACAGGAACCCGCGAGCCATCACGCCCGCCGCTCCGTACCAGGGAGAGAACGATGAAGATGAGAGCTCCAGTCACCGCCATCCTTTCACTGCTCCTGCTCTGTGCCCCGATCGCATATGCCGCGAACGCGGACCTGGGCTCGGCAGCCAAAACCGGCGCCGCCGAACTCGAGTCCGCCGGTCCCCTCGCATTCGGGCCTGACGGTATTCTCTTTGTCGGCGATACGAAAGCTGCGGCGATCTACGCCATCGACACCGGCGATCGCAAGGGAGCCACCAAGGCGGGCGCTCTCAACCTCGAAGGTGTGACAGCCAAGCTCGCGGCCCTGGCCGGCACAACGGAGGACGGCATCCGGATCAACGATCTCGCGGTCAACCCACTTTCGAAGAAGGCCTACCTCTCGGCCTCGCGGGGGCAGGGTGACAACGCACGCCCCGCCATCTTCACTGTCAGCCCCAACGGCGACATCGACCTCCTCTCACTCTCGAAGGTGCGCTACGCCAGGGCCACGCTCACGGACGTCCCAGATCACAGTGCAAAAGACCGGCGCGATCGCAGTCTGCGCGTAGAGTCGATCACCGATCTCGCCTACGTCGACGGTCAGCTCCTGGTTACCGGCCTCTCCAACGAAGAGTTCTCCTCGCGGCTGCGCTCGCTCGAGTTCCCCTTCCAACAGATCGCTCCCGGAACCACAATCGAGATCTACCACGGTTCTCACGGACGCTGGGAGACCAACGCCCCGATACGAGCTTTTGCCACCTATGACATCGGCACAGCTCCTCACGTGCTTGCCGCCTATACCTGCACCCCGCTGGTGAAGTTCTCACTCGAAGAGCTGGCGATGGCCGACAGGGTAACGGGCACCACGGTCGCCGAGCTCGGGAACCGTAACCGTCCCCTCGACATGGTCGTCTACACTCAGGGCGGTAGGGACTATCTGCTGACCTCCAATAGCGCCAGAGGGGTGATGAAGATCGACCTCGCCGAAGCGGAGAAGACCGCGGCGATCACCGATCGCGTTCCGGACAAAGCCGGTCTAGCCTACGAGACGCTCACCGACCTAGAAGGGGTAGTGCAGCTCGACCGCTACGACAAAGATCACGCTCTGATCTTGATCGCGGGCGACTCGGGGCAGGACCTGCGCACGATTCCCCTGCCTTGAACGGAGTCGCGGTGGAGGCAAGGCGAGCCACGGCAGCCTTCGCCCTCCTCTGCTCTGCGACGGCAGCCGTCGCGGAGGCGGAGGTGCGCCTGGAGCTCGTAGGGGGTGGCGACGAAGCCTCTTTCGCCGTTGTCGGTCTGGCGCCGGCGCTTCTCGAAGCCACTAGCCTTGGGAGTCTCTCTACTCGAGAGTGGCAGTCTTTTTTCTCTGTGCATGTCGACAGAGTGGAGAGTCCCGCATTGCTGGGGGATTACAGCGCCGACTCGACCGGTCTTCATCTCCGCCCCGCCTTCCCGCCGGAGCCCGGGGTGCGATACCAGCTGGTGTTCGAGCCGGGAATCCTCGCCGACCTCGTTGGCCACCCGCAAGAGGTCGATCGCCGCCTGACCCGAGAGCTCCTGATCCCCTTCGACGCCCCGCAATCCACAACCGTCGTGGAGATGATCTACCCGAGCACGGACCTGCTGCCGGAGAACCTGCTGAAGATGTACCTGCACTTCAGCGCACCGATGAGCCAGGGGGACTCGTACCGCTACATCTCGATCCTCGATAGCCAGGGGGAAGTCGAAGAGCTCTCATTTCTCGAGCTCGAGGAAGAGCTCTGGGATCCTCGCGGCCGGCGCCTCACCCTCCTCTTCGACCCCGGTCGGCTGAAGCGAGGGCTACGCCCCCACCGTGACATCGGACCGGCTCTCGAGTCGGGCTTCGACTTCGCCCTGCGCATCGACCCCTCCTGGCCCGACGCCCGAGGCGCTCCTCTCGTCGCCGAGTACCAAAAAAGGTTCCGGGCGCGCCCGCCTGATCGCAAATCTCCCGACCCCAAGCGCTGGAGGGTAGAGCCGCCATCGGGGCACAGTTTCGAAGCGCTTACCGTCCACTTGGACGAGCCGCTGGACCACGCTCTGCTCCACCGCCACCTGACGTTGGAGGACGCCGGAGGAAAGATCGTCGACGGCCGGATCGAGGTAGGCGAGGAAGAGCGGTCGTGGAGATTCTTTGCCAAAAAAGCGTGGACTCCGGGGCGCTATCAGCTACGGGTCAACCCCCGCCTCGAAGATCTCGCCGGCAACCGCGTCAGCCGACTCTTCGAGGTAGACCTCACCGAGGTGCCCACCGTGGCGCCTAGCGCGGCAGAGCTGAGCATCGAAGTCGTTATCGTGGCTCCCTAGGGCCGGCCGTCCAGGGCGCCGCAGCCGAGTTGACCGTTTCCAATCCCGCTCGCTACACTGCGACATCGTTGCTCTGGAGCGTCGCCTGATGGAATTGAGTGCAGAGCCAAGCCAGTTTCACGACCAATACATCGCAGCTCAGCCGTTTCCACATATCGTCTTCGATCACCTCTTTTCCAAAGAGGAGTGGTAGCCCGATGAATACGACCCCGAGCCTAGTCTTCATCATGCCCGCCACCTCACTGCACGGGGGCAATCGGATCGTCTTCGAGTTTGCCGAGCGCCTTGAAGACCGCGGATACCGAGTCAAGGTGGTCAGTCCAGAGCCGGCACCGGATTGGCATCCGGTGAGGATCCCTTACCAGCAAGTGCCGATCTACGAGCCAGGGGCGATCGCGCCTGCCGACATCGCGATCGGCACCTATTACCCGACGATGCACCCAGCCATGGGGTCGGGCTCGAAGCACGTCTTTCATCTCTGCCAGGGGTACGAAGGCGTGCATCGGGAGTTTGCACCCAAGATGCCCGAAATCGATGCCGCCTACAACCTGCCGGTGCCGAAAATATTGATCGCCCGGCATCTGAAGCCTGTGCTGGAGGACAAGTATGGATGCCGGTGTCATGTTATCGGGCAAGGGATCGATCGTCAGGTTTTCCACCCGCGCCCATTTGTCGAACAGGGTGGGCCATTGCGAGTCGGGGTAGTCGGGACATTCGGGATTCGCCCGAAAGGCATCCACGAGCTGCTCGAAGGATTCAGGCTAGCGCGAGCCGAGGGGATCGAGCTCGAGGTGTTCCACGCCTCGGCGGAGCCGCTCCTCGAACAAGAAGAGAGTGAAGGCATTACCGATCATTTCTTCCATCATCTTCCGACCTCGGAGATGCCGAGCTTCTACCATCGACTCGACGCCTACTTTCATCCGTCCCACGACGAAGAGGGGTTTCCACTGCCACCGTTGGAAGCGATGGCCTGCGGCGTACCTGTGGCTCTGACTACGATTCGTCCATTCGCGATCCTGCCCGACGATTGCGTGCTGCGATTTCCGCCAGGAAAGCCTTCGGCGGTAGTGCCCATCGTTCGACGGCTGCTCTCGAAGGAATTGCGCCAAAGGTTGCGTGACGCCGCGTTGGTCGCTCTGGAGGAGTTTTCCTTCGACCGGGTCATCGACCGCATGGAGGCTGCGTTTTCCGCCGAGGGAGCCCCCACCGCTTCGCGAGAGGCTGTCGGCTGACCCACTAATAGCTGTCGTGCCTTCGAAGCCAAGCCATTGACCAGGGGAGCTCGCTCTCGTCACGCCCCTTGGGCGCCATGTCCAGGTAATGGTAGGCGGCGTTCAGCCGATCGAGACCTCGAGCGTAGGTCGAATAGGTGTGGTACACAACGCCGCCGTCGTCTTTGTAGAAAACACTCATCCCCGGCATCTCGTCGCCGAAAGAGCTAGTCCGGCGGTAGTTGTAGTAGGTCTCGCCCTTCTCCACTTCCTCACTGGTGGCGGAAACGTGGAAGTCGCGATTGAACTCGTTCTGCGCCGACGACAGCCACTTGAAGCTCCACCCCATGCGCTCGCGATAGGCCTGGAGCTTGGCCAGAGGAGCCTTGGAGATCGCAACCATGCTCACATCGCGATGCTCGAGGTGGACGACCAGGGGATCCCAGCCGTCGGCCCAGAAAGAGCAACTGGGGCAACCTTCGTCCCAGCTCTCGCCATACATGAAGTGCTGCACGATGAGCTGGCTACGCCCTGCAAAGAGATCCGCCAAGTTCTCTTCTCCATCGGGGCCGGAAAAGACGTAACTCTCTTCTACCCTTACCCAAGGTAGCGAGCGCAGCGACTCGGCCAATGCGTCGCGCTGGCGATCGAGGGCCTTCTCCTTCTCGAGGTGGGTTTTGCGAGCAGCGGTCCACTCTTCTCTAGAAACGACTGGGTGGTTGGGCATGGACTCTCCCTCTCTCGGGTTAGGATCGACTCTCTCGGAGGCCTTCTAGACTAATAGACGAACGTCGAGGATCGAAATCGACCATGCCAAGCCGACGCGGATCAATTGCCATGACTCTGGAAGAGCAGGCGCAGTACCTGGAAGAAGGCCGCAGCCTCCAGGTCGCTTCAAACGGGCCTCGCGGATACCCCCACCTGGTGGCGATGTGGTACGTGGTGGATGACGGGGACATCGTCTTCACCACCTTCGCCAAGTCTCAAAAGGTGCTCAACCTGCAACGCGATCCGAAAATCACCTGCATGCTCGAGAGCGGCGTTGGTTATGCCGAGCTCCGCGGACTGGTGATCGAAGGTGACGCGCTGGTCATCGTCGACGACGCCGATCTCACGGCCCATTACATGGCACAGGTTCGGGTCAAGCACAGCGGTGACCCCACCAAAGCCGTTCCCGACGAGGCCCAGCTGAAGGCCGCCACGAAACGAGCAGTGGTACGAATCAAGCCAAAGCGCGTCTACTCCTGGGATCACAGCAAGCTAGGCGGCCTCTATTAGCTCCGGAAGTGCTATGTAGCACTTCCGGAGCTAACATTCTGTTGGCGCCGCGGACGGCGCGCGTCGCACGTCCGCAGACGGACGCGCTCCCTAGCCTCTAGTCACTCTCGACCGAAATATCCTCGACCGTCACCTGAACCGGCTCGGCGTCATCATCGAGCCCGGCGAGCCATAGACAGACGCTGTTGAAGGTGCCGGCGACGGGGTCGCGGCGGAAGCGGTAGTCGGCGGCGACCACTACCGGTGGCCCTCCGTCGATCGAGGCTTCCATATCGTAAGTGCCTCGCTTCGGGTCCAGAGTGGCCGTCATGGTGTATGTGGCGTCGCCCAAAAAAGGCACCAGATTCTCGGCTTCGAAGGTGCCGTCGCCGAGGCCATCACCGTCACGACCCATGATCTTGCCCTGTGACCCGCGGAGGTAGAGCATCGCCCCAATCGACTGAAAGAACGGCCAAGGATGACCGTTCTTTGAGTAGTTGGCGCTGTCATCGACGCTCAGCGAGAAGTTGGGAGGCATTCCGGACTTCATATTGTCGACGCGCACTCGGATCTTGATCGAGAAAACGTCGTCCTGCGGCGGGATCGGCACCCACGCCCAGCGATTGACGCGGTAACGATCGCCCTTCATTACGATCTCGCCATCCACCACCTCGAAGTAGTCGGCCCCCACAAGAGCACCCGAGGCGGGCTGGATGGTGGACCAACCGCAATTCCCGTCGAGCGCTCCCGGGCTCAGCTTCGCAAGATTGAGTGGGTCACAGCCTCCAGGGCCCCGCGACTGCGAGAAAAGAACCGACACCGCGAGCAGAACCCTACCGACCACGATTCCGAGTAGGGACAAAGGCCTTCTGACGTCCCGTCTCGAGCTCACTTCCACCCTCTGCAGCTCAGTACCTGAAGTTCTTGAACCCGCAGACGAAGAGAGCGCGGATCGGATTCCCGAAGAGGCAGAGGCATGGCACTTTCACGCCACCGGCTCCTCAGCTGGCTGACAAGAATCTTGGCACCAACGACTCAACCAACGACGGGCGAGGTCAGGAAAATCGGTGAAGACTCCGTCAACGCCGTATTCGCCGAAAAAGAGTGCCAGTTCGTCGTCGAAGGTGGAAAAGTGCCCAGGCAGATCGTCGGCCCTGAAAGTGTAGGCGTGGACAGCAAGCCTTCGTTGATGCGCCCACTCTGCCAGGCGCGGGTTCGCTTCCAACAAACTCTTCGCCAGTCCGATCGCGTTGGCAAAACCTGAGATCTCGTCGAGAAGGGCTTCGCTCACCTCGTCGCTGCCGCCGAGGAGACGCACCTGGGGCAGACGCGAGCCCAAGCGGCGCAACCTTTCCAAGGGCTCCGACTCGAAACATTGCACGAAGATGCGGGCATCCCCTCCGTCGTATCCATGAGCCTGCACAATCTCGAGGAAGTCCTGCTCCATCGGCAGATCGTTCTGACGATGCCAGGCAGGAGCCTTTAGCTCGGGGTAGATCCCCACGTCGCGACCGGTCGTAAGGTTGAGACCTTGCACCAGCTCGATCATCTCTTCGAAGGTAGGGACTTCAAAGCGGGCTGCCGAAGCGCGGGGGAAACGCCCCTCCAATCGCTCGTGCACACGCAGACATCGGATCTCCTCGAGGCTGAGATCAGCCGCATACCATCGGCCATCTTCTCGCCGCGCCTCGGGGAAGACCTCACGGACATCGGTGGTGGCCTCCAGATAGATGTCGTGAAGGCAGATGAAAGCACCGTCCCGCGTCCGCACGAGGTCCGGCTCGATGAAGTCTGCGCCCAGCGAGTGAGCCACGGCGTACGCCGGAAGCGTGTGCTCGGGCAGATAGCCGCTGGCGCCGCGGTGGCCGACAACGATCTGCTCGCTCATAGGTCGAATTGCACTATGGACACAGCCCCTGTCTCACAGTCCTGATCAAGGCCCCTACCCAATAGAACGCAGTCTGCGAGTGTACCCATGATCCGCTGTCGATTCTCCGCTCCTATCTTCGTCTATTGGGAGAACGGCCACAAACCAAAAGGAGAAAACAGATGTCCCAATTCATTCTTCTGCTCCATGAGCGCACCACCGACTTCAGTGGAATGTCCCCCGAGGAAATGCAGAGCGTCATCGCCGAGTACAGCGCCTGGAGCCAACAGATGGCGGAGGCCGGCAACCTCGTCGGGGGGCACAAGCTCACCGCCGACAATGGCCGCCGACTGTCCGGTTGGGAAGGAGAGTTCTCCGCCACCGATGGACCCCACGCGGAAGCCAAGGAAGTCATCGGCGGCCTCTTTCACATCAACGCCGAGGACTACGACTCGGCAGTCGAGCTCTGTCGCAGCTGCCCCCATCTCAAATACGGTGGCCGGATCGAGCTCCGCCAGATCGATCTGATCGACTGAGCTAGCCAGAGAAAATGATGAATCTCATTTCCTCTGACTAGTTGCTGTTGGCGCCGAGGACGGCGCTCGCAGAGAAAATGATGAATATCATTTCCTCTGACTAGTTGCTGTTTGGCGCCGAGGACGGCGCTCGCAGGACTTGCTTCCTGTTCGCTTCGAGCGGCGTTTCCGGCTGAGGGCCTGTGAGAAGAGGCCATAGGATGGATGCCGTGGCGGATGCGACTCGATCGGGCGAGCTCGACACCTTGGTCGACCATCTCTTCCGACGCGAGTCGGGGCGGCTGGTCGCCCGGTTGCTGCGAGCGCTCGGTCCCGAGCACTTCGAGCTCGCCGAAGAAGCGGTACAGGAAGCGATGATGCAGGCCCTGCGAAGCTGGCCTCTGGCCGGTACTCCCAAAGAGCCCGCGGCGTGGCTGTCGAGGGTGGCCAAGAATCGCGCCCTCGACGTGCTACGCCGTCGGACCAGCTTCGAGAACAAGCGCCCCGATGTGGTCTCACTGATGGAAGCACGCCTCGAGCGCCTGCCGGAGCCCGGCTTCTCAGGCGAGATCGAGGACGACCAGCTTCGACTGATCTTTACCTGCTGTCACCCGACTGTCCCTGGCGATGCACGGATCGCCCTGACACTGAAGACCGTCTGCGGTTTCTCGGTCGCGGAGATCGCGCGAGCCTTCATGGCCAAGGAGTCGACGGTTGCGCAACGGTTGACGCGAGCCAAGCGCCTGATCGCGGAACGCGGGATCCCGTACGCCGTACCGCCCCCTCAGGAGCTCCACGCGCGCTCGAGCTCGGTGCTCAAAGTCGTCTATCTGATGTTCAACGAGGGCTACGCACCGGGCGGGGGCGAGGCGGTGATACGCGCCGACATCTGCGAAGAGGCATGTCGCCTCGCGCGAGTGCTCGCGGATCACCCGCTCACCGGCTCCGGCGCCAGCCAAGCCCTCGCCGCCCTGCTGCTCCTACAGGGTGCCCGACTCCCCACCCGTGAGGGACCAAACGGGGAGATCCTGCTGCTCGAGGAACAGGATCGCACGCGCTGGAGCGCCGCCTGGCTCGAGGAGGGATTTTGGCGCCTTCGGGCGGCCATGGAGACCGAGGAGCTCACTCCCTACCACCTCGAGGCCGGCATTGCCGCCTGCCACGCCGCCGCGCCCACCTACGCCGACACCGACTGGCCTGCCATCCTCGCCTACTACGAGCAACTGGAGCAGATTCAACCCTCCCCGGTAACGACCTTGAACCGAGCGATCGCGGTGGCGATGGTGGAGGGACCCGAAGCAGGTCTTCGCCTCCTGAGGCCGCTGGGCGCTGAGCGGGAGCTCTCCAAGTACTATCTACTACCGGCTACGGAGGCCGAGCTCCTTCGCCGCTCCGGGGAGCGTGACCAGGCCGCTGAGAGCCTCCGACGCGCGCTCGACCTCGCCACTTCCGAGCCGGTGAAACGACTCCTGGAAATGAGACTGGCAGCCTGCATGGCCGGCGACTGAGCCCCTCCTCGGCTGCTAGTGTTGTGTCTCCGACATGGCACTAGACCAGCGTTTCCAAAGTCGCGCTACAATAGCTCGCGGTCATTCTGTTCGCTGGCAAGGCGCGCCGACGTAGGCATATTGGGGAATATGTCGAGGAGGCGCAACGCCGCCAGCGGGGCAGAACGGGCCGAGATATGTAGCGCTACTTTGGAAACGCTGGTCTAGATGCACCACAGCGGCGAGCGACGTAGTATGGGGCGACGAAGGAGATCGCTATGAGGCCCCAAAGCTGACCCCCGCAACCCTCGCCCTGAGCTTGACCGCAGCCTGCCTGGCCTCCACATCCGCGACAGCGCAGGGACCCGCTCCGGACCGAACGGTCACTGTTGTAGGCCGGGGCGAAGTCAGCGTGGCTCCCGACGTGGCCATCCTCGAGCTGGCGGTCGAAACCACAGCTACCGAGGCGCAACAGGCTACGGCTGAGAATGCGGAGAAGGCGACCGCAGTGGTCGAGGCACTCCGGGCCAAGCTCAGTAGCGAAGACACGGTGGCCACGACTCGCTATCAGCTCGATCCCCGCTACGCCGCCAGGCGACCGGGCAGTCAGGCGCCTCCCGAGATCACCGGCTATGTCGCCCGTAACTTCATTCGCGCCGAAGTGCACGCACTCGACAGCGTTGGAGAGGTTCTAGACGCCGCGATCGAAGCCGGCGCCAACCGAATGACTCAGCTCAACTTCGCGCTCGAGGAGCGCGGGCCACACCTCGCGGAAGCTCTGAGCCGAGCCGGGAGCGAAGCTCGAGCCCAAGCCGTCAGTATCGCCGATGCGCTCGGAGTGAAACTACGAGAAGTCCTCAGCGCATCCACGACGGCTCCCCCAGCGGCTCCCTCGAACCGCGTCCAACGTTTCGCTGTATCGGCGGCCATGGAGGCAGCCCCCTCGACACCTGTCGAGCCCGGCGAGATCCACCTCACGGCGACGCTCACGGTCACTTATCGCATCGAGTAGCCGCGCGGTCGGCGGCAGACGGTGACGACCGGCACCAGCTCGGTCGGGTTCTCATCCTCGAGCGGAAACATGGGCCTGCCTCGCCGGCCGCGACCTAGACCAGCGTTTCCAAAGTTCGTGCTGCATAGCTCGAGCTCATTCTGTTCGCTGGCCAGGCGCGCCGACGCAGGCATATTGGGCAATATGTCGAGGAGCGCGGGGGCGCCTAGCCAACGCCGGCAGCGGGCAGAAGGGGCCGAGATATGTGCGCGAACTTTGGAAACGCTGGTCTCGACCCCTATTGGTCGATCAGGCGCGCGAGCTCGAAGTCGAATCGGGTCAGCCCTCCGGCATCGTGAGTCGACAGGGTCAAGGTCACTCGATTGTAGCGAATGTCGATATCTGGGTGATGCGCTCGATCCTCTGCCAACTCACCGACGAAGCTCACGAAGGCGAGAGCGGCCCGGAAGCTCGGAAACTGGTAGGTACGCTGAATCGAGCTGCGTCGGTCGCGACCTTTCCACCCGGGTGTATCTCGTAGCTCTGCCGAGATCTCTTTGTTTTTCAGCTTGCCGGGTCGCGAAGAACCGCTACTCTTGGCTTCTGTCATCATCTCCTCCTCTTATCTACACTCCGTCAGCAGATGCCCCACTCTAGTCGAAAAGCCTGAGCTCGAGGGCTGCCGGGTTTCTAGACTCGTAGGGGGGCTCGCCGTAGAATGACCTGTCTTGCCCCTTTAAAGGAGAGTCCTGAAATGAGAAAGCCGCTGTCCACCAGCCTCCCGCTTCTTTTCCTCACCGCGCTAGCGGGCGCGGCCCTCGCCGGCGTTGCGCTCGCAGCCGATGGCGAAGCTCGACTTCTCACCGTCGAGATCACCCCCGACGTCGTCTACGGCCACAAGAGTGGCATGGCCCTGACCTATGACGTGATCCAACCCGCGCAAGCCAATGGCGCCGGTATTCTCTACATGGTCAGCGGCGGCTGGTTCTCTCGCTGGTCGCCTCCGGAGAAGACGGCAGAGAACTTCGAAGGGCTTCTCGACAAAGGATTTACGGTGTTTGCGGTGCGACACGGATCGGCGCCGCGATTTAAGGTACCTGAAGCGGTAGAGGATGTGAAACTGGCGACCCGCTTCATTCGTTTGCATGCCGCCGATTACGGTGTCGACTCCGATCGTCTCGGCGTCTTCGGCGGCAGTGCCGGCGGTCATCTTTCTCTCATGCTAGGCACCACCGGCGACGAGGGGGATGCCGATTCGAAGGATCCGGCACTGCGGGAAAGTAGTCGCGTCGCCGCCGCTGTCGCCTACTTTCCACCGGTTGACCTCAGGGAGTCAGTCGGGCCCAACGATCGCTTCCCAGCACTCGACTTCGACCCCACGCTCGCCGCGGCGATCTCTCCCATTCTCCACGTCTCGCCGGATGACGTACCCACTCTCATGATCCACGGAGACAAGGACACTTTGGTACCTCTCCACAACAGCGAGAGAATTCTGAAAGCCTTCGAGGAAGTGGGTGTAGGTACCGATCTGATCGTCCTCGAGGGCGCCGGCCATGGATTCCGCGGAGCCCACGCCGAGACCGCGAGAGAGGCGATGGCGAACTGGTTCGAGACCCATCTCGGCGGAGCGCAGGCTCACTCGGAGGCCCAAAGCACCGCACGGTGAGCGCATCAAACGAGAGCGAACGATGACACTTGGCTATATCGACCCGGCGAGTGGAAGCTTCGTCGGTCCCTCATGGCCAAGACGTGCCGAACCTCCAACAGCAAGCTGCGAAGCCTTTTGGACACTCGCTCTCCCCCGGCGCCGCACCGAGTATCGATCAACCGTATCGGACTTGAAACTGTCCGAGCTCGGTTCGCTCCGTATCCTCACACATCTCGACCTCGTCGACATGGGCTCCGGGCGGACCCGTCCGACACCAGCCGGCAAGGGCCTCGATATGTTCGCGAGGAGCTTCGGCGACCAGCTCCACCCGCCCGTCAGGGAGGTTGCGAACCCAGCCTCGGATCTCCAGCTCTCTGGCCTTCGCCATGGTGGAGGCTCGGTACCAGACACCCTGGACCCGTCCAGAGACAACAATACGGACGCGGCGCAAAGCTAGGGATTCCGGCCAGATTCGAAACCGCCAGACTGAGGGAATCAGTTGGGTTCGGCGACCGGGATGCTCTCTTCGTAGGTCACTTCCATGCGATCGAGATAGTGATCCCATTTGCGCACGCTGAGTCCCATCATCACCAGCAAAATAATAAACATGACGCTGTAAGAGATCAGCCTGGTACGGTTGCTGGTCAGCCCGAGCCGGCGAGCGCGGTACATGCTGAGGGCTTCCCAAGCGGCGAGCACGGTCAGGATCATGCCGATGATGAGATAGGTCCAGTTGAAAGTCGGCGTGCCATAGACTTCGATCGGGCCGCTCTCCTCGAGGGGCAAGTAGAAGTAGGCGAAGGCAACATAGGGGACCAGCAACAGGAGCGTAACGACGTGAAATACGACCCTGGAGAGGTTCTGCGAAAGGCCGTCCCTCCGCGCGCGCAAAACGCCAATCAGTTCGTTGCCGGCAATCAGGAATACCGCAACGGCGAGTAGAATCTCTAAGATCGTGTATGAGCCAAGCATCCCCTTCATCCCTTCAAACAGTCAGTATGAGCATCTCGATTCACACTATACGCAAGTGGCGAAAAGGTAATATTACTACTTTTGCTGACGATCCCACAATCTCGTCCTCATAAGCAGGAAGGATCCGAAATGCCCGACGACCCTGCCAAGAAGCGCAAAGGATGCCTGATCGTGGCCGTCGTGCTGCTACTCCTGCTGTTGATTCCGGTGACCCTGTTCTGGCTGATGGTACGAAGCTTCGAGCAACAGGAGACCCATGTGGACGGCGGCAGTGTGCTCGAGATCAACCTTTCGCAGCTATCCGGCGAAGGGCCGGCCGAGATCGACTTCGGACCTCTATTCTCCGTTCCACTCTTCTCACTATGGGAGCTCGGAAGAGTCATCGACCACGCAGCCACAGACGACGACATCGTCGCGGTGCGACTCCTACCGAGCGGTGCGTCGGTGGGCTGGGCTGCCGCCGAAGAGATCCTTTCCCACCTCGACTCTTTCCGCGACTCCGACAAGCCAGTTCACGCTCTTCTCGAGTCTGACATCGTCGTCGACCTCGAGTACTTTCTCGCCACCGGAGCCGATCGCATTCGGGTTCCTGCAGAGAGCGCCGCAGCAATCAACGGCCTGGCGGCGGAGGCCCACTTCTACCGGGGCACTCTGGACAAGCTCCACATCGAGCCTCAGGTCTTCATGTACAAAGAGTATAAGAGTGCCGGCGAGGCCTATGCCAACTATGAGATGAGCCCCTATATGAGGGAGTCTCTAGAGGTCTTGCTCGAAGCCACCCACGACCTATTCGTCAAGCGAGTCTCCGAGCGTCGGGGCCTTCCTATCGATAGCATTCACGCATTCCTCGAGCGCGGACTGGCACCTGCTCGAGCCCTGGTCGAGGCCGGCCTGGTGGACAACCTAGGCTTCCGCGAGGACCTCGAAGAGGAGCTCGGCGGAATCGACGGAAGCGATGGATATCGAGGCATCAGCGTCGGCGACTACCTGGCTTCCCTACCGGACACGACCCGACGAGGGGAGAAGATCGCTCTCGTTTTCGGCGAAGGTCCGGTGGTGACCCGGGCTTCGTCGTCGCTCTTCCCGCTGCTGTCGACCCGGATTCTTGCCGGTAACCGGGTAGCAGCCGACATTCGTGAAGCCACCGCGGACGACCAGGTGCGTGCCATCGTTTTTCGAGTCAACAGCCCAGGTGGATCCGTATTGGGGTCAGACCTGGTCCGTCGCGCCGTCGTGTCGGCTCAAGCGGCCGGCAAGCCGGTGGTAGTGAGCATGTCTGACATGGCCGCCTCGGGCGGCTACTGGGTGTCGATGGAGGCTGACGCCATCGTCGCCCAGGCCACCACGATAACCGGCTCTATCGGAGTGCTCTTCACCAAGCTCAATCTCGACGGCTTCTTTGCCTGGCTCGGCACCCACGTGGAGCGAGTCGCAACCTCTCCCGCCGCCCATGTGTTGAGCACCGGTCCTCTGGATGAATCCGAGGAGGCCGGCATTCGGGCGTGGATGGACGAGGTCTACGCCTCCTTCACCGGCCACATCGCAACCGCCCGCGGCCTCGATCCTGAGAAGGTGCAAGAGATCGCTCGGGGGCGAGTCTGGTCGGGTCAGGACGCCCTCGAGCTCGGCCTCGTAGACCGCCTCGGAGGACTCCGAGAGGCCTTTGAGATCGCCAAGGAGAAGGCCGGGCTCGACCCGCTGGTCGAGTACGGGGTCACCGTCTTCCCTCGCCCCAAATCCCTCTTCACCAGGCTCTTCGAGGGCGACCTCGAGGCTCCAAGTATGCCCATCCTGGAGCGAAGTGCTCTGATCGAGTGGGCTCGCGGACTCGCGGCCCCTCAGGTGCAGGCCCGCGCGCCCCACATCCGCATCCACTAGCGGACCGTAACACTCGAACGTTTAGTGGCTGAGTGAGTCATTCGTGGTCGAGATCAAGGCGCGCTGACGCAGGCATAGCGGGGACTATGTCGAGGAACGTGGGGGCGCCCAGCCAACGCAGAGATCGGCCGCGAGGGCCGCTCAGGCGCTAAACGTTTGGGTGTTACGGTCCACTAGGGCTCGATGGGGGCCTCGGGATCGTGGAAGTCGGTCCACCTCCCGAGGTACTGGCCTCCGTCGGCAACGATCGAAGACCCGTTTATGTATCGGGCGGCGGGCGAGCATAGGAAGAGAGCGATCGCCGCCATCTCGTCTGACTCGCCAAAACGGTGGGCGGGGATCTCACGCAGAGCGTAGGCCGCGTGGTCGTCCTTGTCGGAGTGAGCGAACTCTTCTTCATTGAGACCCCGCGTCTGGACCATTCCCGGCGCCAGCGCGTTCACCGTGACGTCGCGATGCGCCCAGTGGTAAGCGAGGCTCTTGCTCAGGCTGACGACTCCTGCGCGGGCCGCTCCCGAGTGCGCCCAATCCGGCCCGCCGCGATCGAAGGAGTAGATGTGAACGACGTTGACGATCGAGCCGAAGCCCCGCGACAACATGTGGCGTCCGAAGCGCGAGCACATGTTCCAAGTGCCGTTGAGATTGAGATCGACGACCGCGCGCCAGCCCCCGTCACTGATCTCGGTGGGGCGGGCGGGAAATTGTCCGCCGGCATTGTTGATCAGGAAATCCACCTGGCCGAAGCGCTCGATGCTCCCCTCCAACAACGCCTCGACCTCGCCGATCTCGCGAATGTTTGTCGGCATCGACAGGCATTCGGCGCCTAGCGACGTCAACTCTTCCTCGGTCGGATCGAGATTCTCACGGTGCCGACTCGCGATCACGACATTGGCGCCGTAGCGGCCAAAAGCAAGAGCAATTCGTCGCCCTATCCCGCGCCCGCCACCGGTCACGACGACGGTGCGCCCCGCGAACAAACCCGGGGCGAATACATTCAGAGATGCGTGAAAGTCAATCATATTGGAGCGCCCACCCTGCGTTCCACCGCCTACTTCAAAGAGGCGGAATCTTACCATCGACAAAAAGAGGATCAATTCCTCTCTCTGGGGCCAACCGTTTAGTACGCGCGCACCGAAAACAACCGACTCCCTGAAGTGGGGCTGCCACTCCAAGTGAGGCGCAGCCGCTGCACCTGTTGGTCCTCCGCCTGCCATGCCGGAGCACTGCTCAGATCGAAGCGAATCAGCTTCGGACTCGCCGCTGTCGAGACGACAGAGCGGTTGGGGGTGAAAGCATCGTCCTGCGCCCACCACAGTCTGAAAACCAGCGCATCGAGGCCTTCTCCTTCGAGCATCAACCCGTCGATCTCCGGCGCCAAGAGATAGACCGACCAGTGGAATCGCCCCTCCGCGCCCTCGAGCGCCAGGCCTCCCTCATCACAGGTCACGGTCGTCGAGTCCTGCCGAAACTTCCACAGGTCCTCACCCATGTTGCAGCCGGCGATCCAATAGTGAACGCCACGGGGGTCCCAAGGCGCTGAGCGAGAGGGGCCGGCTGACGAATCGACGGCTGACTCCCTGCCTCCCTCTCCGCCAGAAGGAGGGACGCAAGCGAGACAGACGAAGCCGATCGACAGCCCGGCAATGCCGAGAACAGACATCGCGGTCGGTCGAAGATCTGTCGAGGCGATACTAGTGGACCGTAACACTTGAACGTTTAGTGGCTGAGCGAGTCATCGTGGTCGAGATCAAGGCGCGCCGACGCAGGCATAGCGGGGACTATGTCGAGGAGGCGCAACGTAGAGATCGGCCGCGAGGGCCGCTCAGGCGCTAAACGTTTGGGTGTTACGGTCCACTAGGGTGACTCAGCGATGCGGGCACTTGAGCCTCGCGCTCGAAGCGCGCCATCCGTTGCTCGTCCGAGGCGAAAGCCTCTCGGGAAGCACCTTGAGGGCGACGGCGCGGTTGAGCCGGGTGTCGATTGCTCGATATACCTCGCCCATCCCGCCTTCGCCGACTCTGGCGCTAATCTCGAAATGGCCGATCAACTTGCCGATCACGTTTCTCGCCCCGATTCTTGGCCAGGGGGAAGTCATAGTGTATGTCAGACTCACGGCCCAGAATGAGCACTTCAGCAACCCTCGCGCGCGCTCCTCTACCGCTAGGCGCCTGCATTCTCCTCTCCACTCTCTTTATCCACTTTGGGTTGGCGGCACAGCCGAGTCCTGCGACCTGCGGATCGGCCGAGCACCGCCAATTCGACTTCTGGATCGGCGACTGGGAAGTCTACGGACCGAACGGCAAGCTCGCCGGCACCAATCGCGTCGAAAAGATCCTCGCCGGATGCGTGCTGCAAGAGAATTGGGAGAGCGTTCAGGGGGGCCAGGGCAAGAGCTTCAATATGTATTTCAGCCGCGACAAGACCTGGAGGCAGACCTGGGTAGACGGGGCAGGAGGTAGGCTCGACCTGGTCGGCGGACTTGCGGCGGAGCGCATGGTCTTGCGCGGAGAGATGGCCGGCGACAGCGGCGGAGCGAGGGTACTCCACGAGATCTCTTTCACACCTAACGAAGACGGCTCCGTCACCCAGCAGTGGCGAGCGTCTCCGGACGGTGGCGAGACTTGGAAAGACGTATTCGTTGGGATCTATCGTCGTACCAAGGATTGAGAACAGACGCAGAAGTGCTTTACTGCGATCAGGAGTCTTTGCAGCGCGCCTGGATCCGCAGCAGCAGACAATCCGCGTGGCTGGGCTCCAGTTGGTGGGCCGTCTGGAGCTCGCAGGTGTTGGTGTGGATCTTGCGCCCGGACCCCCGCAGCTCCGTGCGAAGCTCTGGACCTCGACTGAGGGCGACAAGTGGTTCAAGCTCGCGTTCGAGAACTTCTTCCGCGGGAGAGCTCGGGCAGGACGCCACTTCGCGCCCGCCATTGCCCTTGGCGATCTCCGCCTAGAAAGCGGCCGAGCGCGAGTCGATCTATCGGCTCGAGATCCTCGAGGCCGGACACAGCGCTCCGCCATCGGCCCGATCGGCGGTAGACTTCCCTGATCTTGAGCTCTGTTCTCCGCTTCCTGGGCAGGTCGGTACACAACGCGCTCGAAGACGCCGGCGCGATGTGGCGACTGGGGTCTGCGGCACTGTCCTGCTGCCTTCTCGGCCCTCTGCGAGGCGAGAGATTTCGCCTCCAGGCGACTATGGACCAGTCGGTCCGGGCCGGTTACAGCTCGTTGCCCCTGGTCGCGCTGATCTGCTTTCTCGTCGGCATGATCATGGTTCTGCAGTCCGCCTATCAGCTGCAAGAGCTCGGAGCCCTCGATATGGTCGCCAGCCTCGTCGGCATCTCGGTGACGCGCGAACTGGCTCCCCTGCTGACGGCGGTCATCGTTTCCGGGCGAGTCGGTTCCGCTATCGCCGCCGAGCTCGGAACGATGCAGGTCTCCCAGGAGGTCGACGCCATGAAAGTGATGGGGATCGACCCCGTCTCGTTCTTGGTCGTGCCGCGACTGATCGCACTACTGATCGCGCTGCCGTGCCTGACCGTCTTCGGCGACGTGATCGGTATTTTGGGTGGGCAGTTCGTCGCAGTGACCGTACTCGAGATGTCCGCGAGCCACTACAGCGCCCTGACCCTCGACGCTCTCGTACTCGAGGACATCTACACCGGCCTGGTGAAGGCAGTGGCCTTTGCCGTTATCATCGGGCTGGTCGGATGCCACCAGGGTCTGTCGACCTTCGGGGGAGCCGACGAGGTCGGGCGCTCCACAACCGCCGCGGTTGTGCGATCGATCGTTCTGGTCATCGCCGCCGACCTTCTGGTCACAGCCCTCTTCTTCTTTCGCGGATAGAAGCATGGACGTCGAAAAAACGATCCTCGAAGTCAAGTCACTACGCAAGACTCTGGGAGGGCGCTGCGTTCTCGATGGCCTCGACCTAACGGTTCGCTGCGGCGAGACCCTGGTCATCCTTGGCGGCAGCGGCAGCGGCAAAAGCACTCTGCTACGCATTCTGGTCGGTTTAGAGCCACCCGACGAGGGCTCCGTTCACATCTGGGGAACCGACATGTATCGGGCCGACAGGAGGGAGCTGGCCCAGATCCGCCGTCGCATCGGCATGTCGTTCCAGGGCAGTGCTCTGTTCGGATCCATGACCGTCGCAGAGAACATCGAGCTACCGCTGGCGGAGCTCACAGAAGTGCCGCGAAAGACACGCCGCATCATCGCGCGCATCAAGCTCGGTATGGTGGGACTGGAAGATTCTATGGATCGGCTACCTTCGGAGCTCAGCGGCGGCATGAAGAAGCGTGCGGCGTTGGCGCGAGCCCTCGCCCTCGACCCCGAGCTGGTGTTCTTCGACGAGCCCTCGGCCGGCCTCGACCCGGTGACGGCGGCGGGGCTCGATGACCTCCTGATAAAACTCAGAAAGGCCTTCGACATGACGCTGGTCGTGGTGACCCACGAGCTCGACAGTGCCTTTCTCATCGCCGACCGGCTAGCGCTGATGCACGAGGGCCGTTTTCTGATCGTCGACACCCCGGAAGTGGTGCGTCAATGCCAGAACCCGATCGTGCGGCGATTTCTGGATCGCCAGCCGCCCGAACAGGTTGACAACAGTGACAAGTTCCGCGAGTTTCTCAAGGAGCTGAATTGACAGTCGGTCGCAATCACGCAAGCGATGCCAAGGTCGGCGCCTTCGTCGTCGTCGCGCTCGCCCTCTTGATCGCCGGCTCGCTGTGGATCGTCGGCTCCAACCGCCTGGCTGGCCCGCAAGTCTCGTTCACGGTTGTGCTCAGAGACTCGGCCGGAATCACCGTCGGGGACCGGGTTCGGCTGGCGGGCGTCAATGTAGGGAGAATTCGGGATATCGAGCTGCACCCAGAAGAGGCTTGGCCGGTAGTCATGAAATTTTCGGTAGATAAGGAGTATCCGCTGCGAAAGGACGCGAGCGCCACGATCGCGACCTCGGGGCTGATGGGCGCGAGCTTCCTGCAGATCCTCCCGGGCTCTCCAGATGCCCCTCCGTTGGAGCCGGGAGGAACGATCCGAGCTCAGCCCAGCTACGGACTCGAAGGCACGTTGGCGCAGGTCGAGGAGATCTCGACCAAGCTCTCGCAGATTCTCGACCAGACCTCTCGCTTGATCGATCAAGTAGCGACCGATATCGGCCCGGTGCTCACTCAGCTCGGAGAGCTCCTCTCCACCGACAATGTCGATCAGATCAGCGCCATCCTGCTCCGCGTTCGCACCACTGTCGATGAGGTGTCACCACGCATAGAGCCACTCCTGGCGCGGATCGAGTCACTCACTCTCACTGTCGAAGGCGGTGTGGAGAGTCTGCCGGAGCTGAGTAAAAGAGTCGCCGACCTGGTCGCAGACCTGGAGAGCGCTCTCGGCCCCGACGGGGAGCGGCTGAAAGATCTGCTCGAAGGAGCTCAGACAACACTTGGCTCAGCCGACGAGTCGCTGTCGGTAATTCGAGACAATCGTGCCGGTATCGAGCGAACGATGCGCGGTCTGGAGGAGACAGTGGCCAACCTCAGAGCCTTCTCGGAACAGATCAAGCAACAGCCCTCGAGCCTCATCCGCAGCTCGTCGCCGCGGGAGCGCCGTCCTGGAGACGCGGCCGGGGAGCGTGGCCGATGAGCCTGCGCTCGGCTCTAGCCCAGGCAGCGGCCGTTCTCCTCCTTGTCGCCGGTTGCGCCAAGCGGCCGCCTACGCACTTCTACATTCTGGAGCTGAGGGCTGCAGCAGCCGAAAGCCAGGACCGCAGCGCGGCGGCAGCTGCACCGGGCTTGGATATCGGAGTTCGAATTTTCCAAGTGGAGCCGCCCTATGACGAAGACAACATCGTCTATCGGATCGGCGAAAGTTCTCTCGAGATCGGCTTCTACACCTATCACCGCTGGGCTGCGCCGCTCTCGAGGATGCTGCCTGGAGTGATTGCAGACGGACTGGCCGGCGCCGAGGGAGTGCGCACCATCGAGCCCGTCCTAGCGGGCCGAGAGTACTCAGCGTATCTCGAAGGCCGCCTGCGAAGCCTCGAGGAGATCGACCAGCCCAGCCAGCAACTCGTGCGCATCGTCGCCGACCTACGATTGGTCACCGCCGATGGTAGCGAGATCTGGTCGCACGCGCTGCAGGCAGAAGGCACGACCCAGACCGACGAAGTGGCCGCCATCGTCCAGAAGATGAACTCGGTCCTCAGCGAGTCGATCGCCTTGGCGCGACCGAAGTTGGTCGAGGCCCTCGCCCAGACCCAGCTGCACTGAGACGCTTCTCAATACGCCGGTACGACGCCGAGAGAGACGGCCCTCCGGCACGATGGCATGGGGTACGACTCGCCGACACGCTCGGCGCAGTCGGTCACGACCGGCCGTCATGCGATCAGCCAAGATCAAGGCCCTGTCTACGATGCCGTCTGCGACTACGCAGCATCGTAGCGAGGCTCGCGCCGGCGTCTCTGCAGACTCTCGATTGTTCGCGGCCTTCTCGCTGCTCAACGCAGTCGGCTACGATCGAGCGGACTCGCCAAGCTACCTCGGCGTGCGCCGGCGGATCAGGCTCGCCGTTGTGCCAACGAGAGCGCGCTGGCGCGAAGAGCTCAGAAGGCTGGGACTTCTGGAAGAGGTCTTTGCGGGCAGAGGCGCTGCGGTCATGGACCTCGCTTCGGTTGTCTCCGGGCCGGACGCCTTCGCCCTGCCTCACCCCCCACCAACCCTCTCTACTACCAGGCAGCAGGGATCCCTAGAGCGCCTCGCCCGGCTGCCGGCCGTCCTCTCCGAGTTCTGGATCGAGCAGAGGCTCGCGACTCTCTGGGCGGACCTCGAGCCCTCCTACGGGGCGCGCTGCAGGGATCTCGACAGGTACCTGCCAATGCTGGAGGATCTCGCGGGCCGGATCAGCCCTCTCCCGATCACACTGAAAGTCCTGCCCAACCTGCTCGACGTCGATAGCAGGGCCTACGGAGTCTCGACACGAGACAAGATGAGCATCATCGTCGGCGGCGAGACCGGCGAAGCCGATCTGGGACAGCTTCTCGCCAAGGAGCTCCTTCACCGATGGGCTGACGTCGCCGCGCAGGCAGCTATACAGGAGTGGACAGGCCTCGACCCAATGCCTCGATTGGGTGCAATCTACCCGGTGGTCGCCCAGGACTACCCGGAGGTCATGCTCTGGCTGGCGGAAACTGTCGCGAGGGCCGCGGTCTGTGTATTGTCGGAGACGAAGGGGCTCAGCCTGGTGCCTCGGCTCGATGGGCAGGTCGCCCGAGTCAGAAACGCGGGCTTCGTCGGTGTTGCTGACATCTGCGAGCTTCTGGCCTCTCGCCCCCTGTGGACATGGACGGCAGTCTTCCCCGAAGCTGCGATGCGGGCTCTCGAGAGAACGCAAAAGATCGCTCAGGGGTCACCGAGCGGGCCCTCCGTGCACTCAGGCGTGGTCGCTGGTACCGGCGGCGACAGCGAGAGCCAGTGAGGCAATCGCTGCGAAGCTGAGGTAGGCGAGGCGGGCGCCGGCAACGAAGGCCGACGCCGACGCCGCCGAGCCGCTCTCCTGGATTACCGATAGATCCGCATCCAGTCCGCGTCCGCTCATGACGGCAACGACGATGGAGGCAGCCATAGCGGTTGCGGCCACATTGGCCGTATTGCGGACCAAGTTGACAAGAGCACCCGCAACACCGAAGGAGCTCTGCGAGATCGTCGCCATCGCCAGACTCATATTGGGCGCCACCCAGAGACCCATCCCGATGCCGTTCAGCAGCAGGGTCGGCATGATGACCCACAAACTCGACCCCTCATCGAGAGAAGCCAGTATGAGGACCGCAACGACCACAAGGCTGAGTCCTGGAACGGTGAACCGCCGCACTCCGAAGCGATCGGAGTAGCGGCCACTGATGGCCCCGAAAACGGCGAAGCCGAGTGCGGCCGGGAAAGTGATCAAGCCCACGCTCGACGGCGCGAAGCCCTTGATGTCCTGGAGGTAGAAAGGCATGAGGAAGAAATAGCCCGAGTTCCCCAGGAACCCTAGAAAGCGGGCACTGACCGCCAACGAGAAACGACGATCGGAAAAGGCTGCCAGGTCGAGCATCGGCGCGCGAGCGGTACTTTCACGCACGAGGAAAGCCACCAGCGCGGCCACCCCGAGCGCGATGCCCACGAGAATCGGTTTCGATGCCCAACCAAGACTGTTGCCCGAGCTCAGCGCCAGGATCAGGAAAATCAGCGCGGCCGTAGACAGGAAGGCTCCGGCCCAGTCATAAGGACGAGAGTTGACTCCTCCGACGACTCCGGGCTCTGAGCGCCTCAGAACGGTTGCCGAGCGCCAGAGCGTGGCGAAGGAGCCGGCCGCGACCAGAAGGAAGAAGGAACGCCAACCGAAGGCCTCGACCAGGCCCCCAGCGACCACTGGGCCGGTGATCGCGGCCATGCCAACGGTCGCGATAATGAGGCCCATCCCTCTCCCTCTCTCCAAGGGTGGAAAGATCTCCGCGACCATCGCCGTGCCGTTCGCCAGCACCATGGCGGAGCCCACGGCAGCCACGACTCGTGCAAAGAGAAGCAGTCCAAGCCCCGGGGCAAGCCCTGCGCCGAGCGAGCCGACGGCAAAGACCGCCAATCCCGCAAGCAAGCTGGGCCTGCGCCCCCAGGCGTCGGAGAGGCTGCCCACGGGAAGAAGAGCGGCGCTGATTGTGAGCGCGCCGGAGAGAATAATCCAGGACGCGGCAGCAAGATCCAGATCGAGCTCGGAGGCGATCGTCGGGGTCGCGATGCCGATGCCGGAGTAGTCGACTACTCCGAAGAAGATGCCGAGCGCAACTGAAAAGAAGGCCTTCCACTTGTAGGAGGCGTCGCCGACTGTCAACTCTCCGCGACCGCCTCGTCGCTTCCCTGGACGTAGCGCCTACCCTGGTAGCGGGTCGCCGAGAACACGAATGCGATTGAGGTGATCACCATCAGCACGGTGAAGAACCAGTAGTACGAAGCGCCTTCGAGCTTGGTGGATCCGTCGTCGTTCTGGATGAAGAAGTTCACACCGCTGGTGAAGAGATTACCGAGCGAGACGCCGAGAAAGTAGATGCCCATGATGAACGACTTCATCGCCTTGGGCGCCTGGGTGTAGGCGAACTCGAGCGCGGTGATCGAGACCATTACCTCCGCTGTCGTCAGCACGAGATAGGCAAGAAACTGCCAGCCGAGGTTCGGCATCTCTGCCATTGCCTCGCGCACCACCATGGCATCTAATCCGGCATCTCGCGCCGCCTGCACGGCCTCCGCGAGTCCGGCGCCACTCGCTCCACTCGAGACTCCCAGAGCACCCCACAATCTAGTTGCGGCGGCCGGCGCCAGCGCCTCGATTTGGGTCTCGATCCATGCCGAGATAGCGAAGGCGACACCGGTCAGAAACAAACCTACGCCGATTTTTCGTAGCGGCGTCACTTTGGTGAACTTGCCGACCAGAGGGTAGACGAGGTAGGTGAAAGTCGGGATCAGTACCAGAATCAAGAACGGATTGACCGCCTGCACCTGGGACTCGAGCCAGTAAACGCCGCCGAACTCGCGATCCATCCGCTCCGCCTGCAGCACCCAGGCGCTGCCGGTCTGATCGAAGATCGCCCAGAACATCGGAATGAAGATCAAGAAGATGGGAGCGAGGTTGGCAACGGCGCGGAGCCCGGCCGGGCTCAGTGTCTCTTCTTTGAAACGCGCCCAACCCGCTGCCGGCACGTGAATGAATTTGTGGCGGCCGAGCCAGAAGACAAAAGTGGCAAGCGCCATCAGCACACCGGGCAGGCCGAAGGCAGCCCAAGCACCGTAGCGCTGCAACAGCACAGGCGTCAAAAGATTGCTCGCCATCGCGCCGACATTGATCGAGAAGTAGAACCAGCCGAAGATCTTGGACACCAGATGTTGGTTTTTGGTCCCGAACTGATCCCCGACATGAGCTGAGACACACGGTTTGATGCCTCCAGCCCCAATGGCAATGAAGAGCAGCCCGGCATACAGCCATGGCGCCATGTCGAAAGCCCCGGTGACCGGTCCCAGGTCCATGACTGCGAGACATCCGTGACCGATGCAGTAGCCCAACGACAGAATCAGAATCGTCTTGTACTTGCCCCAGAAGATGTCGGAGATGAGCGACCCGATGATCGGAAAGAAGTAAGCCGCCGCGGTGAAGAGGTGGTACACGCTCTTCGCCTCTTCGTCGGACATCAACGCCGGCTCGCCGGCCGCGTTCAAGAGCTGCTGGGTCATGAAGACGGTGAGGATGCCCTTCATGCCATAGAAGCTGAAGCGCTCGGCGGCCTCGTTGCCGATGATGTAGGGGATGCCTCCCGGGAGCTTCTCCGAGCTGGTCGGCTGGGTCTCGAAGTTCTTCATCTACTGATCCTCTCGACGGCGCGGTCAACCTGGCCTCTCTTCCTCGATCGCCTCCGCCAGGCGCACGAAGTCCTCGACCTTGTTATACACCTGGACGCTGAGCCTCACCCACAGTCGGCCCGTTGCGGCGAACACGGGTACTTCGATCTGATACTTGGTGAGGAGCGCGTCACGAAGTGCTTCAGCCTCAGCGTCGGTGGCGTCGAAACCGGCCGGCAAAGGCAGCGAGGTCATGAAGGCGCTCATCTCCTCTGGAGCGACCGGCAGCGTGCCCCAGCTCCGCGACAGCATCTCGACGCCGTGCCACAGCAGGTCGTGATTGTAGGCACGAAGATCCGCAAAGCCGAGATCCGCGAGGTAGGCGAGCCCGGCTGGGGCGCTGAGCCAGGCTGAAGGATCGCGAGTACCGGTCCAATCGAACTCCGCGGTGAAGCCCTCGTCGAGGCGCCACGAAACCACGAGTGGATGCAGATCGGCTTGCCACCGAGGGTCGGCCCAGAGAATCCCGCAGCTGCGGGGGGCGAAGGCCCATTTGTGAAGATTCGCGACGTAGAAGTCGGCGCCTATCGCCGGGATGTCGAGAGGCACTTGGCCAGGCGCATGAGCTCCGTCGATGAGTACTTTCACGCCACGGGAGTGGCAGAGAGCGGTCAGCTCCCGCACCGGCAGTACGACGCCCGACTCGGAGACGATGTGGTCGAGTACGGCCAGGCGCACTCCTGGCGACAAAGCCTGCTCGACGGCTGCCAGCACCTCCTCGGCTGAGCTCACGGGAGATGGGAGCGAAGCGACGGCGACCTCACTTCCAGCGCGGCGGCAGGCGTAGCGTACCGCCTGACGCACGCCGCCGTAGGTGGTCTCAGTGATGAGAACCGCTCCTCCCTCGCCGAGGTCGAGCGAGCGGAGGATGGAGTTGACGCCGGCAGTGGCATTGTCGACAAAAACCAGATCCTCGCCCCGAGCGCCGACGAAAGCCGCCACCGATTCAGCAGCGGCACGCAGCTTCCCTCCACTTCCGGAGCCGAGCATGGGGGTGAGCTCACGAAGGAGAAACCTCGACGGTTGGACCTCGATCTCACGTCGGATCTCGTACTGAGCTTCGAGCACAGCGCGCGGCGCGACCCCGACGGTGCCATGATTTAGATAGACGGCGTCGGGATCGAGATGCCATTCGGCCGAGATCGCACGACCAAAGGCATCGTTTTCAGGTGCCCTCGTCAAGGCAGCGGGAGCCTACCGCAGTTGCGTCAGCGGCGCCCCGTTACGACATACTGGTTGGGGAGCTCCGACTCCAACTGTGAGGTCTGCAGACCCCCTCCGTGCAGCTCCTCGGCGACGCGCTCGGCGGACAGCCGATGTCGGCGAGGGGGACCGACCGGGCTGTCTTCTTCGAAGTCGACGACATAAACCCTGCCGTCGGGCTTCAAGGCCCGGCGAAGCTTGGCCGAGTACGCACTGCGATCGCTAATGTGGTGCCAGGTGTCGACGACCAGAATGCGATCGATGCTCTCGGCGTCGAGCTGCGGGTCGTCGTAGGGCACCAGTCTGGGCTCGACCACACGAAGTCCCTCGTCTTCTACGCGCCGCTCCAGGTGCTTCACCATATTGGCCTCGACGTCGAGTGCGAGGACTTTCCCGTCGGCGCCGACAGCGGCTGCCAAATAGGGGGCGAAGAAACCCGTTCCAGCACCGATGTCGACCACCGTCATGCCGGGCTCGATCTCGAGAAGCGAGATGACGTGCTCGGGCTTCTGCCAAGCGCGGCGCTCGGGGCCTTCGAAGCGCGAGACGAATCGTTCGACGTCACTGAAGTCGTGCTGCATTCCCTGGGCCTGCTCCTGGTCGCTGTGGGCTCCCTGTCCGTGCGCCTCTTGGGTCCGTGGGTGCTGGGCCGAGAGCGCCAGGGAAGAGGCGACGATCGTGCTCGCCAAGAGTATCCTGGTAGCGAGGCCCATCGCCGGAGACCGGCTCATTGGCGGCACTCCTCCACCAGATCTTCGAAGGCGGCGACTCGGGGCTCCAGGCGAGCTACAGCGTCGCGCCAGAAATCGGGCACTGACAAGTCGACATCAAGATGCCGGCGTGCGACCTCTTCGGCTGTCATCCGCCCGGTGTCACGCAACAGGGCGACATAGCGAGAGTGGAACTCATCGCCATAGAGCTCACGTCTCAGATAGACGCCGGTGCTGAACAGATAGCCGAAGAGATAGGGGAAGTTGTAGAAACTGAGCTCGGAAATGTAGAAATGCAGCTTAGTGGCCCAAAACCAGGGGTCCGGCTCCGAGAGCGAGTCGCCGTACCAGCGCTCCCACGCTTGGCTCATCAGCGAACCGAGCTCCGCGGGCAGTAGAGGGCGCTCTTCGCGCTTCTGGTAGAGCTCCTTCTCAAAGCTGAAGCGCGCCGGGATGTTGAGCAGAAAGGATGTGAGTGCCGCCATCTCCTCCCACTGGATGTCGAGCCGCGACTGTCGAGACGAAGCTTGCCCAAGGAGTGCGTCTCGTACCGTCGCCTCGCCGAAGGTGCTCGCGGTCTCCGCCAGCGACATACCGTAACGGCGCTGGCAGCGCGGCAAGTCCCGCATCACCCACGAGTGATAGCCGTGACCCAACTCGTGGGCCAGGGTCATGACGTCAGCGGGTGAGCCGGTGTAGGTCATGTAGACGCGGGGCGTTCGTGATTTGGCAAAGCCCGTGCAGTACGCGCCGGGTCTCTTATGCGGCGAAACCGTCCCCTCGATCCAGCGCTCGTCAACCATTTTATGAACGAAAGCACCCATCTCGGCATCGACGCCCGCGAAAGCTTCGGCAATGAGCCCGACTCCGTCGCCGAAGGACATCGGCGCCTCGCCCGAGCCCAAGCGAGGAGCAGGCGCGCGGTTGTCCCAAGGACCGATGCGGTCTCCGCCGTAGGCACGGCCCATGGCGCGCGCCGCCCGTCTCGCCAGCGACGAGGCCTCTTCGGCGACAGAGATCAGCGTGTCGAGAGTAGATCGAGAGATACGGTTGTCGTGGACGGGCCCGTCGAGAAAGTGGACCTCTCTCGTGTGCGACCTCTTGCGCACCATCTCCAGGCGCCAGCCGGCGATCGCGTTGAGTGCGGCAGCACAGGATTCGGCCTGGCTCTCCCAGGCGAGGTTGATGGCGCGCCAAGCGCTCTGCCTTTGCGCCGGATCGCTCTTCTCCAACAACCCACTCGCCTCGGCTAGCCCCATCGTCCGCGGAGCACCGTCTTCCCCGAGCTCACACTGCAAGGTCCCGGAGATCTGATCGTAAAGTCGGCCCCAGGCATGAATGCCGTCCTGGGCGAGCCCGCTGACCAGCTTCTCTTCGGCGACACTCAGGCGCTCGTGTCGGCGCTCTCTCGAGTGGCGTGCGATGAACTCCGAGGGCCTTACGGCGTCATCGGAGAGGTAGAGCTCGAGGACTGCATCCGGGATCAGATCGACAAACTGAGAAAGAGGCTCCGCAAGCTCTTCGAAGCGCTTCTGGCAAGCCTGCAGGCGGCCCTGTAGAACCTGCGCCTCCTCGTCGTTGGCGTCGACGCTCAAGAGACAGCTGGCGAACTCACTTGGGTTGCGTACCAAGAGGTCTGCCTTCTCGGCCAACTTGTAGATCGCTCTCGCCGCATCGAGGGTCTCGGCAGCCTCGTCGACAGCGAGGGTCGGCGCCTCGGGGAGGGCGGCCTCGAGCACCGGGTTCAGAGCCTCGATCTCATCGAGAAGGCGGCTGAGATCGCTGAGATCGCCTTCAATCTCAGCCGAGTCCGCTGCTGGGTACTCCGAAGACAGATCCCATGGCGGGCCGGCCACCGCAGCCTGGAGCCCGTCCTCGGTCGCGGCCTCTTCGTCTTCACGCTTGGGCGGCACGCTCATCTTGAAACAACCCTCCTCCAATTCTCTCGACATCTTACTGGACCCACCCCTCGCAGTCCCCTCGAACATCGGTCCTTCGAAACCTACCCACCTTGTACCTCTCAGTGCCAGCGAAAGTGCCGTAACTTTCGACATTGCCTCGACACACGGTGTCCGATACGTAACTTATGGTATCAAGTTATCGTGATCGCCCCGCAAAAAAACGAACCCGTCCGGCAGGATCGTCTGTTTTTTATTCTTTACTCATAACATCTTACGGTCTAATTACGCTCATATAGATAATCTGGTATATCTATTGCGCATGAAAACACCATCAAGGTAATGCTCAATGACTTGTCTATTTCGTAACAGACTGCGCTGACATTCACCATGGTCGAACCTGGCAATCCTCGGAAAACACTTGAAGGGGTCGAAATGAAAGACACAGGGCGTAACAGCGGTTTCACTCTTTTTGAGCTCCTCGCAACCTTCGCCATATTGGCGCTGGCGAGCTCGCTCGCTCTTCCCGGGCTTCTGAACTTCATCCATCGCTCCAAGCTTGAAGGCGCCGCGAGGCAGGCGGTGTCGATGATGCAGATCTCGCGGCTGGAGGCCATCAAGCGAGGCGTTCCGGCCGTCGTCATCGTCGATCCGGTCCAGGGCGAGCTCGTCGCTTTCGCCGACGTTGACGGCGCCAGCACGACGGACCCTCCGGACGGCATCTTCAACCCCGTCTCCGGTGAGCCGCTGCGTCTCACTGACTACGAGCTTGGCCGCTTCCGTCTGCCGAACGGCATCGCCCTCGGCGACCCGGATGGGAACGAAGGAATAGCCGCAGTCGCAGGCTTCATGAACGCTGCCCCGTTACCGCAAAAGCGAGCCGTATTCCGTATGGACGGCTCGGCCGAAGACGATGGCGCTTTCCGTTTCCGTGACCTCAGGGGGAACTTCCTCGAGGCACGCCTGGTAGCCCCGACCACAGCCCGTCTCGAGGTGCGCAAGTGGGACGGGAGCGACTGGAGAGCAGCGGGCGAAGAGGGTGCTTGGGTATGGCAGTGAAGCCGGAAGCCCAAGCCGGCTTCTCGCTCATCGAGGTCCTTCTGGGATCGGTACTCTTTCTCGCGATAGCGCTCGGAACGGTGCCGATGTTCGCGCGCTCGATGGTCTCGAACGCGACAGGGAACGACGCGACCAAGGTCGCAAACTTCGCCAGGACCCGGGTCGAGACCCTGGTGCAGATGCCCTTCAACAGTCTCGATCTGACCATCGATAGCGGCACCGAGAGAGTTGTCGAGGAGTACTACTCGGCGGCCGAAGAAACCTGGCTCCCCTACCCGATACCGCTCGATGGGTCGGGCGAGGCGATGTGGACGCTACGCTCCACAGTCCGGCAATATCCCACCGCCGCCCTCACCGACGGAGAGCTCGAGCTATCCGAGACACTTCCCGCCGGAACCGACCCGACCTTCATCCATATCAAGGAGATCGAGGTACGGGTGGATCAGCTCGGCGGTCTTCTAGGGTCTCCTCTTCAGCAGATCGTGCTGCGAAGACTGAAGTCTCATTAGACGGAGGAGAAAGGGATGATCACTCACCCCCGTTCAGTGCCCTCGGCTCGATGCACGGAGCCCCACACCTCAAGTAGCGAAGAGGGGTTCTCTCTGATCGAGACCCTGGTCACCATGCTCCTTCTAGTCGGTGTGGTGGCCGGTGCCCTGGATCTCTTCGATGGGAGCAACAAGCTAGCCCGCACCGGCACCCACGTCGCGGGCATGCAGCAGGCTCTGCGCTCAGGCCAGTACGAGCTAATACGGATGGTCCGAATGGCAGGTAGGGGCGGGATCCAGCAGGGGCCCCTTCCGGAGGGCCTCGCCGTCGCGATCCGTAACAACACACCGACCTCCGGCGACGAGCGCTACATCTCGGTTGGCGACAGCGACTCACCCCAGGTTCTTGCCGGCACGGATGTGCTCACCGTACGAGGAGCGATCGCTTCGTCGATCTATCAGATCAATCCCCTCGGTGGCGGCCTCATTCTCGATGCTCCGCAAACACCCACTTCCGGAAGCATCAGGGTACGCAACCCGCATCCGACTACGGGAGTACCACAGGATCTAACATTGCTGATCGAAGCGGTTGAGAACGAGACTCACGCGGCGCTGCTCCTGGTCAGCCCACTCGACATCTGGACCGTGGTCGAGATCGACAGAACGGCCTCGGACGTGACCAGTGACCCGGCCGACATCCAGATCGGCTTCAAAATCGGCGCAGTCACGGGCACGACAATTGTCGATTACTTCACCCAGCTCTCCGGCGGGTTCCCCATCGGGCTGAGGAGCGCCGCACATATCGCGCTGCTCGAGGAGTACCGCTACTACGTTCGCGAAGAGTACGCAGTCGAGGGCGACGACGAGAGTGCGCTTGTACCCAAGCTCGTCAAGGCTCGCTACTACCCGAATACAGAAGTCCCCCATCCGTCGGATCCGGCGCTGGGAGCCGAAGTCTCCGACAATGTCGTGGATCTTCAAGTGGCCCTGGGTATCGACCTCGACGGCAATGGATCGATCATCGACGGTGCAGTCGAGCCGACGGTGACCCTGAGAGACGACGAGTGGCTATTCAACTCTCAGGACGACGTGAACGAAGACGGCGACCCGATCGACCCCGAGCGCTGGAACCCGATCGGATCTGCACCGGATCTCTATTACCTGCGCATCAACACTCTCGCCCGCACGGACCGGCCGGACCGCGGCTATCTGGCCCCGATCCTGACCGAGGTCGAAGACAACGACTACAGCTCCGGCGAGCACGACCGCTTCAACGATACCGACGAACGACGGTATCGCCGACGCCTTCTCAGCACCGTCGTCGACATGAGAAATCTATGAGGAGCCAGAGAATGAGCCAGACCGGCTCCTCCAGCGAGGAAGGCAGCGCGCTGCTGATCGCTCTCTTCGGCATCGTGGTCCTCACCATCCTCGGTCTCTTTCTGTCGGTGATCACTCAGACCGAGATGCGCCTGGGAATGAACGAGCGCACCCTGCAGCGCGTCTTTTATGCCGCGGACTCGGGCTTCGGAGCCTCGGTCTCGCGCGCCCTGGTCGAGGCGGACTACACCTCGAAGACCTTCGCCCTCGCCGACCCTGGGTCCAAGCCCGGGCTGGAGTTTCGTCACCAGATCGATGTCTCCCCTTTTCTACCGATACTCAACGCTCCCTGCAATCTGTGCGAGATCAATAACTCCGGCACTTACGGCACCAAGCAGTACCTCAAAGTCAGTCACGCCGTAGCCGCCGAGGCCGGCCGCCACGGTGGCGGCATCGGCAGTCCTGGGATAACAGCCTTGAAGACTCTGAGCTCGATGATCGACATCCAGCCCACCGAGTCGACACCAGAAGCCTTCCTTGCCCTCGAAGACCCGGAACAGCTGGCGAAGATCAGATTCTGAGATCGACCGACCCACCCCACAGGAGTAGCTCATGAATTGGGTCCCCCGCTCCCTACCACGGCGCACGGCTACGAGCTGCGGCCTCTTGGTTCTCACGATTCTTCTGCTGCCTATGGCAGCCGATGGCGACGACCGTGACCTACTGCGCTTCAAGACGGCCAAGCCCTACCTCTTCCTGTTACTCGACACCTCGAGCTCGATGAATCTCAAGTTCGGCCCCCACGCCGTCGCCGATGGGCATGGTGACGATCCGAGCTCTCGTCTCTACGGTGCGAAGGAGGCCCTCTTCACGGTGTTCGAGAATGTCGAGGACGTCAACTTCGGCTTCGCCGCGATGAACCAAGACGGGCTGAGAGTTCACGACACGCACTGGCTCTACTATCTAGACGCTGTGCCGCCCAATTGGCCCTTCCAAGGCAGCGCAAAACTGGTCTGGCCGATCCCCGATCCCGATGGGCTCACCACCGATCTCATCACCGAGGACACCGACAACGACGAGATCCCTGATTCAGGAGACGGCATTCCGGACGGAGACACCGAAGGAGACGTGCTCGTCTTCGGTCAGAAGTTCATCGATGTCAGTGGCAATCCCGTGCCGGGGGGGACCTGTCAGGTGCCGATTGCCATCGACGAGGACGATGGTCGAGCGAAAGTCAACGCCTTCGCGAGGCTCGGCTTGCTCGGCGACGAGGAGACCGTGACCTGGTTCCGCTATGGCAAGGGTGGAAACCGAAAGGTCTACCGGGTCGCCTTCGACCGGCCGGAGCTCATCCCCGACACCGCGCTTGGGAACAACTCGATCGGCGCCGACAACCTCTACGTCACCTGGAAGTTATCGGGGCCGGTGTCGAATTGTTCGAGCGTGCCGGCGCCAACCCAGTTCGACTTCCTCATGCGCCAAGATCCCAATCTCAACCGCTTCGTCATGGTCGACCGCGGCGTACCGGCAGTCGGCGGCGACAACCCGACCGAAGACACCGCAGCGCTGTGGCCCTGGGAGGACGCAACCATCGACAATGACTGCTCGTCGTCCCACCCCTTCAGCGGCAAGGGCTGGGAAGGGAACTACGACGCGGACGTCGCTCAACTCATCAGCGAAGGGCTCCAGGCGCCGGCTCCACCCAACGTACTCGAGAGCGCTGATGTCTACTGCCTCGACCAAAACAACCCGGCCACCTGTGTCGCTCTGAAGCCGATGGTAGGTACGACCCTCAGTCCACTGGGTCGCCCACTCGACTACGGCGACATGATCCCATTCAACTGGCAGGACGGGGGCGCCAATCGAGACCTGATGCTGCAGCGCCTAGCTCCGAACTGGCCGCTGGAATCGCTCCCCAACTTCGGCGTTACCTACCACCTGAGCACCGCGCTCAATATGAGTGCGGAGGTTCTCGAGCCGCGCCTCCCCGGTCGCGAGCCGATCTTGGCACAAGGCAACACCGCTCTCGCCAAAGCCATGAACGACTTTCGATGCTGGTACATGGGCGGCAAGGGGCGCCACGCGGACAGCAAATGCGGCGACTCCGCCTACTTCGAGAGCGACGGTTGGTCGGCGCTGGCTTGCGGACGCGACCCCGACTACGGCTGCCGCCGTCCCTACCTGATCGTTATCAGTGACGGAAATGACGTCTGTAAAGGCGAGGACGCGACAGCCGACGTTTCCGACATGAAGTCCTTCTCCGGGGTCAGCACCTGGGCACTCAATCTCGGCGACCCCAAAGGCTGCCAATCGGGCGGAGGGCTGCACTCGATCGTGCAATCTTCGGGTGGCACCTGCATCAACGTCGCCGACAAGGACGACCTCAAACAAACCCTCGAAGAAGTGCTGGGTCAGATCCGCGAAGAGACCAGAGCTTTCGCCACCGCTGCGGTACCGACGGTTCAAACCACCTCCGACCAGGCGATCTACGTCAGCTCCTTCACCCCTCTGAATGAGAAATCGGTTTGGGACGGCCACATGAACGCCTTCCTCAAGCCCCTGCCGCTGACCGACCAGGGGACACCGAACACCGCCGAGTCATGCAACACCGGCCTCCAGTCCGGATGTCATCTCTGGGACGCCGGCGAGGCACTGAAGACGCAATACAACGCCGCCGCGCCCCTTGGTAACTCCATCGGCCAAAGGCGAATCAACTACCCTCTCTTTCAAAGCGGGGGTGCGGTGCCTCGTCAGATGCGTCCCTTCGAGATGATCGACTGCAGCGACCCTGATCCCGACGACGACTGCGTCGACCTCCTCTTCGGACTCAACATACCCTTCGACGAGATCGACCCGGTCGACATGGCCAACGCCGAGATGCGCGCGAACGCGGTGATCTCCACCACCCTGAGCCCCAGAACTCACACCCTGACCAATCTCGATGGGAGCGATGGAGACACTATCGAATACCTCCTCGGAGATGTCTTCCATTCCAATCCACTGGTCGTGGGGAGTCCCCCAAACGTCAGCTACTGGGTGCAGGACCTCCAAGGCGACGGGACTGATTGCACCGATGACGAAACCGGCAATCCCGGATACAGATGCTTCTTTCAACGTCACCGATTCAGGCGCAAAGTGCTGCTGGCGGGTAGTGACGACGGCATGCTGCACGCCTTCGACTCGGGCCGCTTTCACCAGAACGGGACCGACCCTGGAACCGGGCGGGCGCTCGAAGACGAGTTCGACAACGGCACCGGGCACGAGCTCTTCGCCGTCATCCCACGAAAGACCCTGCCAACGATCAAGAAGCTCGCCGAAGGCAACGAACATCACTTCGCGGCAGACGGAACCCCGAGGGTCGCGGACGTCTTCATCGATCCCGCTCACAACGGCTCGCCGGTCGTCACCGAGCGCCGCTGGCGCACCGTGGCCATTGCCGGGCTCCGCGAAGGCGGTGCCGGCTACTATGCGGTCGATATTACTCAGCCCGACAAGATCGGCACCGCGTCCGACGGAGAGACACTGATCCCTGATGACGGCGGACCAGCAAACTGGGTTCCGACCTGCATCAGCTCCTACAGCGCGGCGGAGTGCGGACCCTCCCCTTACGCCGCCGCGCTGTGGGAGATCCTCGACACCACCGACGACAGCATCCCTGGGGGCATAATGCCGCCGTCGCCGATGCCGATGGACGAAGACATGAATCTGCTCTCCGACCTCGGAGATACATGGTCGACACCGAACATAGGGCGCATCCAAGTCTGCCGGATCGGCGGGACAAATTGCACTCCGAACCCAGTCGTCGCCGGTGATGATGCCGACGTAGTCGTTCGCGATGTCGCCATTTTCGGTGGCGGCATGGATCCCGACGCTGCAGACAAATCAGCAGTCGGGCGGGGCGACTGGCTCTACATGGTCGACATCGAGACCGGGAAGATCATGTACAAACGTCAGCTCTGCTCGCCCTATGTCATCGACGAGTGCGTTTCCGCCGGTGCGGCAACTGCCGAAACCGCGGCAGTCGATACAAACCAGGACGGCCTCCTGGACCGCATCTACCTCGGCACCACGGCCGGTTTCGTCTTTCGAGTCGACCTCACACCCGACAGCCTGGGTCGGCTTCCCTCCCCCATAGGCCAGCCGGCCACGGCCCTCGACCCCGAGCTTCTCGGCGTCGGGGGTGGCATCTCGCCACTGGTCGGGGTCACGGTCAAGAGAATCCCGAGATTCGACGCGAGCGGCGAAGAGATATGGCAACCACGCGCGATCTTCGATTCGAGCTGGGACAGCGACGGAATGGGTGGGCTGGTAGCTTCAACCGCTCCCCGCCAGATTTACCACCCGCCCTCGGTTTTCTTTGCCGCGAAGGTGGGCCTCTTCGGCCTCGCCTTCGGAACCGGCAACCGTGAAGACCTTTGGGCGGTCTCCGAGCAGCACGAACGCTTCTACGTTTTCGTCGATGACAGCGACGAGCTCCTTCCTACCGTGCTCCCCCTGAACGAAGGGGGCTTCCAGCGGATTGAGATCGCGGACGGCAACATTCCGATCGATCTTCTGACCACCAGGAGCTCTGGTGAGCGGGGGTGGTTCCTCACCCTGGAGGAGGACGAGCGCGTCATCACCGACGCCTTCGCCCTCTCGGGCGTCACCATCTTCTCCAGCTTCGTGCCCGAGACCGCGCTCTCCGACGACGACTGTGATCCCTTGCTGGATCCAGGTTGCGCCGCGGTCGAGACTCTGACCTGCGGCGACAAGAAGTTCGAGAGCGATACCGACAATCTGTGCTCCCGCGCGGGGTCCAGCAAGAACTTCGTCGTCGGCACGGCGAACGGCAATGGATTCCTCAGAACCGAAGGAGGCGAAACTCTCCGATACAAGGCCGTCTCCACCTTTGTAACCAACCCCTTCACCGAGCCTGGCCAAAACAAGAACGCCGATCCGAGCGACGGCTCCACGCCCACATCGGACTCACTCACCGACCTCGAGATTGACACCATGGACTCGTTGAAGACACTCTTCCCCGACGCCTGCCGTTTCGCCAACTACCGAGTTGACATCAAGACCGTCGTCGCCGATACCAGAGTCGAGCGCATCGCGCCGATCCCGGTCTGTATCGTCGAAAAGAACTGGAAGGAATACTAGACCAGCGCCGCATTCGGACCCCACGACGAACTCAGCGTATGATCGGCTTGACCTTTCAAGAGGAGCAAGCTGATGGCAACCGTTTACGACGCGATCGTTGTCGGCTCCGGCGCGACCGGCGGCTGGACCGCAAAGGTGATGACCGAAGCAGGCATGGACGTCCTCATGCTCGAAGCGGGTCGAGCCTTCGATGAGAGCCGCGACTATCGCGAGCACACTCTTCCGCACGACCTACCCTTGCGGGGTCAGGACGACCCCCGCAACGAGCTCCTCGCACGACGACCGGTGCAGTCCTACTGCTACGCCTGCACCGAGGTCAACGCCGACTTCTTTATCGACGACATCGACAACCCCTACACCACCGCGCCTGGCAGAGACTTCAACTGGATCCGCGGCAATGTGGTTGGAGGGAGGTCGCTGATGTGGGCGAGGCAGTCGTACCGGATGAGCGACTACGACTTCAAAGCCGCGAGCCGCGACGGCTACGGCCAGGACTGGCCTCTGAGCTACGCAGACCTCGCTCCGTACTACTCGCGCGTTGAGCGCTATATCGGTGTCTCGGGTCGAAAAGAAGGCCTCGACGTCTTACCGGACGGTGACTTTCTGCCGCCAATGCCCTTCAGCTGCGGCGAGATGGCGCTCAAGGAAGCGATCGCCGAGAAGATGAACCGACCGCTCACCATCGGCCGGACCGCTGTTTTGACCGAGTCTCGTGACGGCCGCCTCGCTTGCCACTACTGCGGACCCTGTCACTACGGCTGCCGCACCCGCTCCTATTTCAACTCTCCCCAGACCACGCTCGTTGACTGCCAGGCGACCGGCAACTTCACCCTCGTGCCCGACGCTATGGTGAGTCACGTGATCACCTCGGGCGAGAACCGCGCCGAGGGGGTCGCCTACTTCGACAAGACCACCGGCGCCGCACGCGAAGTCCGAGCGAAAGTCGTCGTGCTGTGTGCCTCGGCTCTCGCTTCCGCTCGAATCCTGCTGAGCTCGGCAGAGGGCGGCCTCGGCAATTCGAGCGACGTGCTCGGTCGCTATGTGATGGATCACATCTATTCAACCGGCGTCTCGGGCACGCTTCCGTCACGAGCCGGAGCTCGGGCCGAGAACGCGAACCGCCCCAACGGGGTCTACATTCCTCGCTTCCAGAACCTCGACGACCCTTCGACCAAGAAGCCGGCTTTCCTGCGCGGCTACGGCTACCAATGCGGCGAGGGCATCTCTAGCTGGGACCATGCCTACGCCGCCGCGGGCTTCGGCGCCGCCTACAAAGACGCGATTCCCAGCTCCACCGTCTCGACAATTCGGCTGAGCGGATTCGGCGAGATTCTCCCTCGGAAAGATAACCGCGTAACCCTCGACCCGAATAAGGTGGACAAGTGGGATCTGCCGGTGCTGCGCATCGAGTGCTCGCTCGGTGACAACGAGATTGCAATGGTCGACGACATCCTCGCCGAAGGGCGCGCCATGCTCGAGGCCATGGGCTGCGAAAACATCACCGAGCGCAGAGATCCCGCGCCGATGGGCTCGGGCATCCACGAGGTCGGGGGTGCGCGAATGGGCAAAGAGCCCCAGACGTCCTATCTCAACGAGTACCAGCAGTCTCACGACGTCTCCAACTTGTTCGTGATGGACGGTGCGGGCTATGTCACCATCGGTTGTGTCAATCCGACGTTGACAATGATGTCGCTCGCTCTTCGCTCGAGCGAATACCTCGTAGATCAGTTCGGTCGAGGAGCTCTGGCATGAACAACGACGAAGACACTCCCAAGGTACAGAATCTCACCCGCCGCGGGGTGATCGCCGCCGGAGCCGCGGCCGGAGTTGCGACTCTCGCAAAGGTGCCAGGTCTTGGAGGTCCTTCCGTTGCCGGCGCCGCGGTGGCAGTGGGAGATGGTTCGACTTGGCAACCAAAATTCCTCAGCTCCCAGCAGGTGGAGCTCATGTCTCGTATCTGCGACCTGATCCTTCCGGCAACTGAGACGCCGGGAGCCCTCGACACCGGAGCCGATGAATACATCGACCTCTCGCTTTCCTTGGCGGATTCCGCAGACCAGCTCCGCTTCCTCGGCGGGCTCTCCTGGATGGAGGAGCGATCGGCTGAGCTCCACGAGAAGCGCTTCGTCGAGCTCGCGCAAGATCAACAGATCGCGCTGCTGCGCGAGATCAGCGACGAGCACCCCATGCACTCCGCCGAGCTCTCAACTGGCGCAGCTTTCTTTACCGATATCAAGCGGAGGGTGCTCTTCGGTCACTTCACCTCGAAGAAAGCCCGTGTCGAGGCCCTTGGGCTCCCAGCCGAGGTCAGGCGCGAGAGCCTGCGCGGCTGTACCCATGAGGACGGCACTCACCGGCGATAAGGCGACATGCCGGAACCGAAGGCACAGCGGGCAGACAACCTCAGCAACGAGCAATCCCTCGGGCATCACGATACGGTGCTCGATCCGACATCGGAAGTCGCGGAGCGAAGCCGACTAGAGTCCACGGCCCCCCGCCACTCCTGCCTGGTTCAGATCTACGGTAGCGAGCTGGGGAAATGTTACGTCTTGGCGGGCCGAGTGACCATCGGCCGCGACCCCGCAGCCTCCATCCCGCTGGATATCGCGACGGCATCACGGGAGCACGCGCGCCTGGTCGAGCGCGAGGGGCGATGGGTAGTTCACGATCTCGGCAGCACCAACGGGACCTTCGTAAACGGAGAGCGCGTTACCGCCAAAACGGCCCTCGACAACGGCGACCTTCTCAAGACCGGTCGCGCAGTCTTCAAGTTCCTTGCCGGCGGCAACGTCGAAGCGCTCTACCACGAAGAGATCTACCGTCTGACCATCCTCGACGGCCTGACGGCTCTGCACAATCGACGCTACTTCACCGACTTTCTCGAACGAGAGATCGCCCGCGCCGCGCGCTATCGTCGTCCACTTTCAATCGCGATCTTCGACGTAGACCACTTCAAGAACATCAACGATTCCTACGGACACCTCAGCGGGGATCATGTACTACAGGAGTTGGCTCGTCTGATCCGCAACGAAGCCCGTCGCGAAGAGCTGGCAGCGCGCTACGGAGGCGAGGAGTTCGCTCTCATCCTCCCCGAGACGACGCTCGAAGCCGCGATCGTTGTTTGTGAACGGGTTCGGCAAGGAGTCGAAAGCGAGCAATTCGTCTTCGACGGCGAGAGTTGTAGGGTGACGGTCAGCGCCGGGGCCGCCCGACTCGACGCCGATATGGACCTCGAGAGCCTGATCAAGGCAGCGGACGCGCAGCTCTACCGCGCCAAGACGAGCGGACGCAATCGAGTTTTCCCGGAGCCTGGCGAAGAGACTCTGATGGGGATTCGGTGATGTCGATCGAGGCGGCCTCGAGACTTCGCTACCGTACTCGCACAATCAGACGCTGCGCTCCGGCCAAGATAGCCACCTGCGCGGGATGGTCGAGGTCGAGAACAATCCGAGTGACCGGAGTGGGCTCGGGCTGAAACTGAGCCGAACGAACAAACCGCACCGGAGCGTGGGCGCTATGGCCGTCATCTGGGCCTGCCCGGTGCAACACTCCTTCGAGGTCCACTACGAGTCGCTCCGGGTCCGGTAGTCGGAAGGCGCGCCAAGAAAACGCACCGTCCCCAACCAGGATCACATCGACTCCGAGAAGGCCTCTCTCGACAACCTCGAGCCCTACCAGCTCGCTAGCCCGCTGCCCTTGTGGCTCCGCCCCGCTTACCCCTCTTCTACCTCCGTAGCCGATGGTCAGGGGCGGCGGCTCAGCCGCGGCAGCGGTGCCGTCCAAGGAGACCTGAGTCTCGATCTCTTCAACCTGCGCGGCTCGCTCGTCGAGGCCCTCATCCCCCTCCGTCTCTTCCTCTGTCTCGAGCCACTGCACTTCCCGGGTCAGCGAGGGCGGACGAAAAGGTTGATCTTCCACCACACGGTGCGGGCTTCCGGTCGCTTCAGGCACGGTGACCGGCGCCCGCGGCGCCGGTGAAGCGCAACCCGACAGCAGCTGTGCGGCGAGAACTAGTGTCGTGTCCCAGAAATGCCTACCCAATAGCTCGGCCCCTTTCGCTCGCTGCCTTCGTTACGCCTCGTCGACAGATTTCCCAATATGCCTGCCTCGACGCGCCTTGGCAGCGAACGAAATGACCTCGATCTATTAGGCAGGCATTTCCGGGACACGACACTAGAACGACTGCACCCTCTGCGCGTGCGAACGATCTCGATCTGACCTTCTCCAACACTAACGGCTCCTCTCCGAAGTGGCAATCGCCTCGAGCATCTCGCGCGCGCGACGCTCCATATCTGCGTCCGTCGCCAGGGTCAGTGCTTTCTCGACCAGAGGCCTGGCCCGCGCAGGTCGAGTCTCCAGGCTCGCCAGCATGAGGTAAGGCTCCGGCCGAGACGGCTCGGCCCTACTAGCACTCTCGAAGGCGGCACGAGCGGCGCGGGTCCAACCGAGCTGAGAGCGCGCCTGCCCAAGACTGATATTCGTCGCGAAGGATCGCGGGTCCAATGCCAGCGCCTGCTCGAGGGCAGCGCTCGCTTCCTCCGCTCTACCCGACTGCAAGTAGGCGACCCCGAGCACGTGGTAGTACGTCGCCTGGGTCGGATCGAGGGCGGCGGCGCGAGTCTGCGCCTCGATGGCTCGGGAGTAGTCCCCTTGGTCCAGCGCCAGATTGCCGACAAGCATCCATGCACGAGAGTTGTCCGGGTATTCCAAGGTCGTGCGCTCCGCCTCCGCAAGGGCCGCGGCGAGATAGTCCTCGCCCCTGCCCTCGAGCCAGGCCAGAGTTGGCTCTTCCGCGCGAAGAAACTCGTAGGGCTCGAGTGAGCCCTGAAGTCGATCGGAACGCACAAACACAGCAGCCAGATCGTCGAAGAAGACGAGCTCGTAGTCGCCGCTCGCACGAAAAGCACGCAACAGCCCGAGATCATCGAAGCGCACGAGACCGAGCCGCACATCGAGTTGGCGCAGCGTCTCCTCGGGCCCCCATTCCTGAAAGCGGCCGAGAAGATCCTCGAACAACATCTGACGGCCATCGATGGCGACCTCCAGACGCGGCCAGGAGCGCCAGATCAGATAACCGCCAAAACTCCAGGAATTGAGAATGGGGCCTTCCAGACGATGTGCCTCGATGAACTCGACCGCCGCGACCGGCGCCGAGTAACGGGCTAGATCGGTACCAAAACGGTAGCGCTGACTGTGGTCCTGATGCAGAAGGCTCCAGTCGCCTGAGAGCAGAGTCGCGGTCGCCCACAAGGTCGCTCCGGCAAGGAGGGCCCCTCGCAGTCCAGGAACGAAGAGACGGGCGAGAGTCGGCACCAGAGGCCGCAGCCGCTCGCCGATAGCTCGAGAAACGAAGTGAAGGTGACGAGCGAAAATCGCCGTGGAGCAAACCGCAAAGACACCGATGCCACGTAAAGACATCAGCGAAAGAGCCAACGCGCCGGCGAGGATGGTCAGGTCCTGCAGGCGAGCCTTGCGAATCGTCACCGCAACCGCAGCTACGGCCAAGGCGGCGAGAAGGAAGAAAAGTGGGAACGCCTCGAAAGTCGGCGGCAGCCACTCACGAGTGGGCATGTCGCCGATCGAGCCGGGAGCATAGAGCTTGATCGCGGGTGTATAGATACGAAAACCGTAGGGATTGATCAAAGTCGCGATCATCGCCAGCAAGACCGAAGCCCCCAAGTGGAGGGTGCTTCCCTCGCCACCGGCGCCGCCGAGATGCAGGCGGCGGCCCATGGCCTCACCGACCACGTGGGCAACCAACACGGCCATACCCACAATGACGAAAGGATGGAGGTTGCTCCAAGCACAAGCCAAGAACGGTAGGGCGAGAAGGATCCATTTACGACCATGCACCAGGTACCAGGTCGCCATGAGGTCCGCCAACGCGAGCAAGAAAAAGGTGAACACCTCCGGTCTCGCATAGAGCCGAAACCTGATCAGCAACAAGCCATAGAGGAGGGCGACCGGAATGACCAGACCGCGCCCTCCGCGCGCCCGGCAACTCAGGCCCAGGAGTACAAAAATAGACCCGCTCAGAAGAGCCTTGGCGACGACCACCAAGGGCACGCCTCCGACGCGATGAAGCAACGCTGCGACCACTTCGGCGAGCCAAGAGTAGTAGGCGTAGTACTCGCCTTTCGCGGTGTAGGAGTACACATCCTGTGACGGGATGTCTCCTGATTCGAGGATCTCGTACCCATTGCGGAGATGCCAGAAAAAGTCGCCATCGGCAATACCGAAGAGGCTGAGAACGACCGCACTGATGACCACCAGCAGCGAGCAGATGACGACGAGCCACCTCGACTGGGCTCGCATTTTCACCGGAAGCTCCGTCGCAAGTTCTCAGGCACGCGCCTGCGCAGAAAAGGAGGGACAGACTCGAGAAGACACTATCATTCAGCCGCGAGCTTGAGGCCTTGCCTCAGGTACGGCAAGATGATCGCTGTGAAAGCTCCACGGGTGCTTTTCGCCTTGGCTCTCATTCTGGTCTCGAGCAGCGGTCGAGGCCAGGATTCGGTCGACCTTCCAGGCGTCTTCTCAGAGACTATCGATGTCAGGGTGGTCAATATCGAGGCGGTAGTGACCGATGGTGAAGGAAGGCGCGCAACCGGTCTGGGCGCCGCGGACTTCCGTCTTCTCGTTGATGGAGAAGCGACTCCGATCCATTTCTTCAGCGAGGTCCGAGACCGAACGGCGGTCGAGAGCCGCGAGCCGAGCGGCATCGCTTCCGCACCCGGTGTCTCGCCGCAAGGCCTGAGCACGAGCTATCTGGTCTTCATCGACGACTTCTTCACCACGACTGAGGATCGCAACTGGGTCCTGCAGAAGATGGCCGAGGACCTGGGCCACCTCGAGAGGAGCGATCGCATGGCGGTGGTCGCTTTCGATGGCACAGAGCTGGCGGTGCTCAGTGGTTGGACCCGTCACCAGCCACTTCTCGAGCGAACGCTCTTTGACGCGCGTGGCCGTAGGGCCTATGGCAAGCGGCGGCTTCGTGAGCTACGAAGCAGTGAGCATCTGAGCGCGGGAGTCGGATCCGCCAGCAGCCGGCTCTCTCCGATCGAAGAGCGGTACGCGAGGCTCGTCGGCACGCAGGTGGAGGGAGCGGTATTGGCGGCGGTGGCGACTCTACGCAGCTTCGCTACGCCACCGGGAAGGAAGGTCATGCTTCTGGTGAGCGGCGGCTGGCCGGTCTCTCCTGCCGAATATGCAATTCATCGCGGGGGTGGGGCTATCGGAGACGCCATCGAGCAGGCGCACGAAGACGGGATTCTGGGTTACGACGAGCTCTTCGCTCCCTTGACCGACGCCGCCAACCTTCTCGGCTACACCCTCTACCCCATCGACGCCCCAGGCACCGCAGGCAAGATCGACACCGATATCCCGGTGGGGACCCTGGGCGGAGCCGGCGACACGAGTTTCCTGGGTCGAACGGGGAACCTGCACGCGGCGATGCGACTGCTGGCGGACACGACAGGTGGCCGACCCCTCACCAACAACGCTCGTGACGAAGTACTGCAGCGAGTCGCGGCGGATACCAGCTCGTATTACTGGCTCGGATTCCAGATCGACCGACAATCGGACGGTGCCCGCCACACCATCGAGGTCGAGACTCTGGAGCCGGGTCTCGAGCTCCGATCTCGCGTCGGCTTCGTCGATCTGTCGCGCCGCAGCGAGATGACGATGATGGCCGAGAGCTCGCTGCTCTTCGGTAACCCTGTCGGCGAGCGCCCGATCGAGCTGCGCTTCGGCAAGGCGGTAGACGAAAAGCGTGACCGAGTACGGATAGCCGTCGAGGCCGGGTTCCTCCTCGACGAAATCACCATGCTCCCCTCGCCGGAGGGGGTGTCGGCGGAGCTCGAAACGCGAGTGAGCGCCCTCGACCATCTCGGCAGCCGGTCGAAGACCACGGTGGACAAGATCGAGATCAAGCGACCGGCTCGACCGGACCCCGGAGAGATGCACTGGTACACCACCGAGCTCCTGCTTCATCGCAAGCGTAAGCATCGTGTTGTCGTTGCCATCTTCGATCCGCTCAGCGGTAACATCTACTCCAGCGCCGCCGAGATCTCGCCCTAGCCTCCAGAAATGATGGCTATCATTTCCTCCGGCTAGTTGTCTTTTGGCGCCGAGGACGGCGCACTCGGCCTCCAGAAATGATGGCTATCATTTCCTCCGGCTAGGAGTCTGCGCGGCAGAAACGGAGTGTTTAGTGAAGAGATCGAAGACGGAGTAGAGTTGTGGCATGCCAACGTCATTTCGTCCGTATGCCCCGGATCAGCTGTATCTGTTAGCTCCGAGCCCTCGTGACTGGTTGCCGGAGGGTCACTTGGTGTACTTCATCTCCGAGACGGTGGAGGCGCTGGATCTGTCGTCGTTCTACGCTCGTTACGAGGGGGATGGTCGTCGGAATCAGCCGTTCGATCCTCGGATGATGGTGAAGGTTTTGCTGTATGCGTATGCGACGGGGACGTATTCGTCGCGTGGCATCGCGCGCAAGCTCGAGGAGGACGTGGCCTATCGTTTTCTGGCGGCGGGCAACTCTCCGGCGCATCGCACGATTTGTGAGTTTCGTCAGCTTCATTTGGCGGCCTTCCACGCACTGTTCGTGCAGGTGGTGCAGATCGCGCGTGAGGCCGGGGTGTTGCGTCTGGGGACGTTGGTGGTGGACGGTACGAAGGTCAAGGCCAACGCGAGCAAGCGCAAGTCGATGAGCTACGGTCGAATGCTGGAGGAGGAGAAGCGTCTGGAGGAGGAGATCGCCGCGCTGATGGCGCAGGCCGAGGCGGTGGATACGGCTGAGGATGCCGAGCATGGAGCGCAGCTGCGCGGCGATGAGCTGCCGGCCGAGCTGCAACGGCGCGAGCAGCGCTTGGCGAAGATCCAGGAGGCGAAGGCGCGCCTCGAGGCGCGCCAGGCCGAGAAGGACCGCGCGCGCGGCCGTACGGAGGATGACGACGACGATCCGCCTCGTCGCGGACGCCCCTTCGCGCGCGATTTCGGTGTTCCGGAGGACCGGGCCCAAGACAACTTCACCGATCCGCAGAGTCGGATCATGAAAACGGTCCATGGCTACGATCAGTGCTACAACGGCCAGTTGGCGGTGGAGGAAGAGTCGCAGATGATCGTCTCGACGAGCCTGACGAACAACGCCGCGGACGTGGACCAGATGATGCCGTTGCTCTCCCGGGCGAAGGCGGCGCTGGGGGAGGATCCCGAGCAGGTCTTGGCGGACGCGGGGTATCGCAGCGAGGCGACATTCCTCGAACTCGAGGAGCGAAGCATTGACGCTCACATCTCCTTGGGTCGAGAGGGAAAGAAGTGGGAAGTGAGTACGCAGCTCGAAGCGTCTCACCGCATGCAGATCAAACTCGCCAGCGAGGCCGGCAAGCAACGCTACCGACGGCGCAAGGCGGTCGTGGAACCGGTGATCGGGTGGATCAAAGAGGTGCTGGGCTTCCGAAGATTCAGCCTCCGGGGCCAGGAGAACGTCGGCCACGAATGGGATCTGGTGTGTCTGGCCGTCAATCTCAAGCGCTTCCACGTCCTCCAAGCGGCTTTATGAGCCGCTCCGGGCCATGCCACCGAGTTAGAGCTCACTATACGACCCGCATCGCGCTTCCTGACGCCTCGTCAGGCTTGCTCAACGCACTCTCCGCCATCCGAAACCCAATGCGGCGTCCATTCTGCAGCGCGATCGAAGCTTCACCGTACCCGCACTCCTGCCGCGCAGACTCCTAGTTGTCTTTTGGCGCCGAGGACGGCGCACTCGGGCGGTGCTTTCTATTCGCTCCGGGAAACGGCTCAGGACCAATACTCGGACACGCTCCTAGCCTGGACTATTCATGAGGTCCGTAGCGAGGTGCCGCAGATGCCCGAAGATACAAGGCGTCGCGACCGAGAGCACCGCAGGCGTATTGGGCAATACGTCGAGGGGCGCGACGGGGACGCCCAGTCAGAGCGCAACGCAGTAGATTCGGGCAGCTGCGGCACCGTAGTAGGAGCTTCATGAATAGTCCAGGCTAGGAGCGTGTCCGAGAATTCGGACAGGCGAGTAGTTCTTAGGGGGGGATGGGCCGGAGAACGGGCCGCAGGTCCGTTTTCCGGGGCTAGGGTTCGGCTGCGATCGATCAAACTGCAGTCGCTGAGTCGGACCGGTCTCGAGGCCAGATGCCGACCTGAGATCGCCGCATCGTATTGGCCCAGACCTCTGCTACGCTCTAGCCTTCCGAAGAACAACCGGGGCAGCCTCGAGCTGCCGCAGAGGAGAGACTTCTTGCGATGTCGATAAGCGCCGCGCTGATCATTCTTGCAATTGGCGGGGTGATGGTTGCCTTCATTGCCGCGGAGTACTTGAGCCGACGCCCCAAGAAAGCGGCAAGACCCGACTGCGACTTCGAGACCGCGTGCGATCACTATCTGGGCAGCCCAGACCTTTGGTCCGAGCGAGACAGGGCTGCGATCAAGAGCGTAGCCTCGGATCTCGCAGGCGCGAAACGGGACTTGGTCGAGAGTCTGACAGCGACGATAGAGAAGAGCCTCGACTCGCCGCAGCCGATACCGGTGCTACGGGAGGCGATCATGGACGCTACCGACCGCTTTTTCATGGCCGAGACCTTGTACCAACCTGTCGAAGGCGCGCCAACCGGACCAAGCCTGGCGGGGGGTTCTAGTTCGCTCGCTCGGAGGCTACGGGGACGTCATGCAGAGCGAAGAGAAGCTCCTCGAAGTCGCCAAGGCGGCCCATCAGGGCTGGCAGCAACACCAGGGAGACAGTCGACTCAACGCGGCACTCACTGCCGCCTGCGGGCTCGCCTTCGACGAAGCTGCGACCAGGACCGCGGGCGGAGCCGAGGGCCTCGCCGCCGGGATGCTGGAAGACGCCTCCGCTCTGGTCGGATCGATCCAGCAGGCCACCCGCGACTGAGACTGCGGCACCCGAGCTGCGCTCCGTCCTAGTGAAAGCCCTCGCCTTCGTCGGCGAGTCGCTGCAGCAGCGGCGAGATCTGCCAATGATCTCCACCCAGCGTCTCGCTGTAGTGGTTGATCTTCTCGGCAACGTTATCGAGTCCCTGCCGCCCGGCCCAGAACATCGGACCCCCCCGGTACACCGGCCATCCATAACCGTTCACCCAGACCACATCGATATCGCTGGCGCGAATGGCCATGCCTTCTTCGAGAATCTTGGCGCCCTCGTTGATCATCGGGTAGAGACAGCGTTCCAGGATCTCCTGATCGCTCACTTCGCGTTGGGCTATCCCCTGCTTGTCGGCGAACTCGCGAATGATCTCCTCCACTTCCGGATCCGGCGAGGAGGCGCGAGTCTCGGCATTGTAAACATAGAAACCGGCGCCGCTCTTCTGACCTAGACGGCCCCGCTCGCAGAGTACCTCTCGTACTGTCGACGAGGTCGATGTTTCCTTCTTCCAACCGATATCGAGGCCGGCGAGATCGCCCATCGCAAACGGACCCATGGGAAACCCGAAGTCGTAGAGGACCTGATCGACCTGCCAGGGCGTTGCGCCCTCGAAGATGATCTTGTTGGCCTCGATGCCGCGCTTCGCAAGAATGCGGTTGCCGACGAAGCCTGGGCAGACACCGACCAGGGCAGGGATCTTGTTGATCCTCTTGGCGAGAGCCATCGAAGTGGCAATCACCTCCTTCGAGGTCTTCTCCCCTCGCACCACCTCGAGCAGCCGCATGACGTTCGCCGGGCTGAAGAAGTGAAGCCCGATCACGCTCTCCGGGCGTCGCGTCTCGGCGGCGATCTGGTTCACATCGAGCCCGGAGGTGTTCGACGCCAGCACCGCACCCTCCTTGCAGATGCCGTCGAGCTCGCGGAAGATGCTCTTCTTGAGCTCCATGTCCTCGAATACAGCTTCGATGACCATGTCCTTGTCGGCGAAGTCCGCCTTGTCGACCGAGCCTTGGATCAGCGACATGCGCCTGTCGACCTCATCCATCGTGAAACGCCCGCGGCTGGCGGAGCGCTCGTAGTTCTTGCGAATGACCGCGAAGCCGCGGTCGAGGCGATCCTGGCTAGCCTCGACAACGGTGACCGGAATTCCGACGTTGGCGAAATTCATCGAGATCCCGCCCCCCATCGTGCCGCAGCCCAAGATCCCTACCGACTCGATTGGGATCTGCGGCGTGTCGCGAGGAACATCAGGAACCTTGGCAGCTTCCCGCTCGGCGAAGAAGTAGTACCGCTGCGCCGCTGATTGGGGCCCCGTAACCAGCTCTAGAAAGAGCTCTCTCTCCCTGGCGAGACCCTCGTCGAAGGGAAGATTGACGGCTGCCTCGACGCAGCGGACGTTGTACTCCGGAGCGAGGAATCCGCGAGTCTTGCGAGCGATCTTGCGACGGAAGTCGCTGAAGATCTCGCCCCTTGCCTTGGCCTCTTCGATCTTTTCTTCTCGGTCGCGGATTCTCTTCAGCGGCCGGCCCTCGGCCAGAAGCTCCTCGGCAAAATCGACTGCACCCTGCTTGAGGTCGCCGTCGACGATCTTGTCGATAAGACCGTAGGACAGCGCTTGCTCGCTACCGATGGGATCTCCAATGGCACACATCTCGAGGCCCTTCTCGACCCCTACAACACGCGGTAGCCGCTGAGTTCCGCCGGCTCCGGGAAGCAGCCCGATCTTGACCTCCGGCTGTCCATATTGGGCTGACGGCGCGCCGACGCGATAGTGAGCGCACATTGCCACCTCGAGGCCCCCGCCCAGGGCGGTACCGTGAATCGCCGCCACAACAGGCTTGGAGCAGGTCTCCATCGCATCTTGGACGTCGCCGAGAGCCGCACCCTTAGCTTCCTGACCGAACTCCTTAATGTCGGCACCGGCGATAAAAGTGCGTCCGTCGCAGACCACGACTACGGCCTTGATCTGGTCGTCGAGCCCGGCCTGAGTCATGCCTTCGAGGAGGCCTGTTCGAACATGCCAGCTGAGGGCGTTGACAGGTGGATTGTCGACGACGAGAAGACCGATGTCGCCCTTCTTTTCAAGACTCACGCTTTCGCTGATCGCTACCATGGCATCGGACTCCTATTTAGTGGCCTATGTCGTGGCCTCTTGCGCTACCATGGAGGCGGCACAAAACATTTCCTTGTGGCCTGAGCTAAGACTCGAGCACTTCGTTCTGCACGGGGGCAGGCCGCCGGGCTCGCAGGCATACCGTCCGACACCAAGTGTCGGGAGCCTCGGAGACTCGAGATTCACAGTGTCAAAGGCTGCGCTTGCGGCCTCGAATGCGACGGCGACTGCCCTTCGGCTTCCCCTGAGGCTTCTCGAAGGGGGGACGGGATCCGCCGCCGAAGCCTCCCCCCGATGAAGACATGGGGGCGCGCTGCGGCCGGTCGTCGGCCATATTCACTCGTAGGCTGCGGCCGCCAAGATCCGCCCCATCAAACTGAGAAGCGGCCTCGGCAGCCTCCTGCTCCGATGAGAACTCGACAAATGCGAAGCCACGAGGACGGCCGGTATTGCGATCGTTCGGGATCACAACATCGGTGATCTCACCAGCCTTGGAGAAGTGCTGCTCCAACTCGACACGGGTGGTATCGAAACTGAGGTTGCCGACAAAAACTTTCCTGGAAATAACCAAACCTCCTTGACATGAACGGTAAGTCTACACGGATTCGAGTCCTTCCGCACCGAGCCTACTTGCCCCCCAGCCAAACCACCTTGGCGCCGGCAACCGCGGCCTCCGCTCGAGCGTCGATCTGCTCATCAGTCAAGGTGCTGAGAGGGTGCTCGATTAGCACCGGAGAGAGCGAGCTCATACCCAACGCGTCTCGCTGCATCCTGGCCTCGAGCTCGAACTCGGCGGTGATCACGACAGCAGTCGCGACGCCGCGCTGTTCGAGGCCCACTGAGTCGTGCATACAGCACGACGTGCACGAACCTCAATCGCCTATCGCGGTGATCACCAGATCGCAGTCTCGAGCGATCTCGTCCAAGAGCTGAGGGTCTGCAGCTCGCGAGAAGCTCTCCTTGGCATAGAAGCGGATCTCACCCAATCCATCCTCGGCCTCCAGTCGCGCGGCGATCCTGCGAAGGAGCTTGCCGGCGTTCCACTTGGTGTTATCAAGGACGCCCAAGCTCCGCCCCTGCAGGCGTTGCGGCCGGGGCGCTAGAGGCTGTGGCGTAGCGTCAGTGTTTCCCCGGGGGTCGAAGACTAGATCTTGGTCGGGCGGTGACTGGGTCATGAATTCCTCCTAGTGGACCGTAACACTCGAACGTTTAGTGGCTGAGTGAGTCATTCGTGGTCGAGATCAAGGCGCGCTGACGCAGGCATATCGGGGACTATGTCGAGGAAGCGTAACGCAGAGATCGGCCGCGAGGGCCGCTCAGGCGCTAAACGTTTGGGTGTTACGGTCCACTAGTCCACTTTCAGGAGTTGCTCTGGAAGCTCTGGATCACAGGGGTCGACATATGGCCCCACCCCGGGATGAAGGCCGAGAAACGACCGGCAGTGCCTCCCGCGACAAAGATGTGAATGTGCGCGGGCTCCGGCACGATCGGGTTGAGGCTCTCCGGCTCTCTACCGTACCAAGCAGGCAGGTTGCGATTGTAGATCTTGCCGTAACGCCCGTCGAAGGCGATGTCGCCAAAACGAACCCGTGCCTTCTCCCAAAGAAATTCTTGCACGTCCGGGCGCGCCCAACCGCTTCCAGCGATCGTAGCGGCATGCTCCGGGCCGAGCACCACCGCGCAGTGGCCGGCGCTCACTGCGTTGTTGTGAGCAAAGCTGCTCATCGCCGAGACAACACTGTCGAGGACCCCCCTGGCATCGTCGGCGACATGATTCGTAACACTGTGGGGAGGCTCAGCAGCCATCACGAACACAGTCGATTCTTGCGCCGAGTACCCTCGGGCAACATGGTAGGGCTCGAACGGACTCTCTTCTTCGTTCTCGGCGATGCAATAACTGTATTTGCCGGGGTGCCCGAGCGTGCTCTTGTCGAGCTCGCCGGGCCAGGCCCCGCCCACATTGAGCAAGATCAAACGGAGTGCACGACCGATGGTCGCGTTGGCGCGATTCCCGGAGCCGAAGACGTTAGCCCCGGAGTTCATCTGCAGCTGACCACGCACCGGTCCATTCACCACCAAGAGAGGAGCAGCCATGTGGGTCGTCGCCTGGACGCCGTTGAGATTGAAGGCGGGCTCCGCTAACGCCAACAGGGCGGCCCGAACCACGGCTGCATACTGCGGCAGACAGCCCGCCATTACCGCGTTGATCGCCAGCACCTCGCGGGTCAGCCCGCCCCATCGCGGAGGCACTCTGCACTCCGTCAGTCCCGGATTGGCGCCAAGAGCCGCGACCATGGCGGCCACCTTCTGCGCCGTCGGCGGGACCACCGGCAAGCCGTCGGTCCACCCCTTTTCGTAGTACCACTCGACCAGGTCCCGATTCGCCTCGAGTCGAGCAACTGCTTTGCCAGCTGCGGCCACAGCGCCCTCGACCTTGCCCCCCCTCGGTTTGCGCTGTGTCGTCATCAAGATCCGTTCACTTCGAGACTGACCTCCGGACCGAGGGAGACATTCAGCACAATCGCCGGGCTGCCATCGAGACGCTTGGGTCGAGGCCGGCCGAATCTCCCTCGAGAACTCGAACGCATTTCCATCTCGCAACCGGACAATCTGATCTGCGAGTCACCGAAAGCTTCCGAAGAACCGGAACGCACAACACAAGGAGTTGGAAGCTCCACGATGGCGAGAGTACTCCCCGTCAGCCGCATCGAAAGAGGAGTCGAGATCTCTCGCAGATCCAGATCGAGCCGACTATCGGCGGCAACCAGCTGCCGTAGCCGCTCGACCCCAGCGACGCGAACAACCGACGACGTCGCCTCCAGGCCCAGACTGCCACAGCCGACGAGCTCGATCTCACTGCGGTCGACCTTCAGCTGCAACTGCGCCATGGCCGCCACCTCCGCCTCTGCGTCAACGAGAGTCAGTTGCCCCGAGGCAAGCTCCTCGAGATCCAAAGTGGCGCCGCCATGCGCCGCGATATTTACCACTCCTCGAACCCTCCTCGCCTCGAGCAGACCACCCGTCATTTCGACCTTGAGCTCGCCGCCAAGCTCCTCGATCCGCAGTTCTGCATCCTCAGCTGAAAGCTCGACCGAGGCGTTGTTGTCGGCAAAACCAAAGGACTCGATGAGCGAGGATCGTGCAATGGCATTGAGCGACCCACTCCATCCACGCAGGCGTACCGCCGCGTTCACCGCCTCGCCGAGAGCTTCACCTCCACCTCGCTCGAGCTCGAGTGAGCCGCCGTCCAGAACAAACGTGATCTTGCCTTCCAACTCGGAGACCAAGAGCTGACTGTCGATAGCGGTGATTTCCAGCTCGCCAAAATGACCGGCGACCGTCAGCGAGGACCTCGTCACTTCGAGCATGACCACCCCTTGGCAGGCGGCGATGTCGATGCGGCTGTCGACTGCGCCAATCGCCAGATCGGCAACGCGCGTGGCTTGGACCCGAGAGTCCTGGACCGCGAGCGCGATCAGGGCGCCGTCACCAGAGAGCCCGAGATCCTCCGAGCCCTCGATCTCGACAGCGAGATCTTCGCCTTCGAGCCCGAGCTCCTGATCGGCCCGCAAGACGAGGTCGATGCGAATACGTCGATCCTCGAGCCCCGGGTCCCGTGAAAGTCGGATCTGCCCTCCACTCACTGCCAGCTCGATTCCTTCGCCGCGCGTCGCATCGTCACTGAACGCGGCCTCTATCTGTCCCTGATCCGTCGACTCGCTGACGGTGACGAATACATCGGCCCGATCGAGAACCAGCGCGATGGGCGAAGAGAGTACTGGCGCCCGACGTGGTTCCGCCGCCGCCGGGTTGGCGGCTATCGCGGCCACCGAGATCATCGCGAGAGAGCCCAAAACATGGCTGACCGAGAGGCGCTGATGAGCCGGCGGGATTATTCTCGACATTGGCATCTCGGCAGGGGTCCATGCTGGGGTAAGCTACCGACTTCCCACCCTATCTTCTCTTCTTCGGCGAGGGAGCCCTAATATCTTCTCTTCTTCGGCGAGGGAGCCCTAATGTTCTTTCTCAAGGTGGGTAGTTGGGAGTCTGCATGACCGACCCGAGTTCTGTTTCAACGCCGGGGGATCATTCCAGCTCAGCGAGCGGTGAGCGGCGGAGCAGGCTGCGCTATCCGGCAGGCGGAGTGTCCGGGATCCTTCCTGGGGCGATGCCATTGGAGATCGTTGACGTCAGCGAGGTCGGCCTCGCGGTGGCGACCGGCGAGCGCCTGCAAATGAACCGTAGCTACAATGTGACAGTACAGTACCGCCGAAAACAGATCGAGGTGAGCGCAGAAGTGGTTTGGTGCCGCCTGGCGGAAACTCGGCAGACAAAGCCGGGCGAGTTCGCACCCTGGTACCACGCGGGCCTGGTCTTTCCGCAACAATTCAATGGAGCCGGTCACCAGCTGTTGGCAACGTTGAAGAACCTGTGGATCACCACCGTCCCCACTCGCACCTTCGGAAGCGCCGAGTTTCAGCCGCGTGCGACGAGCTCCTTTGCGAGAGTAACAGCCGAGATTCAGGTGGGAAAGATCAGCCAGAGGGGCCTCGCTGGGCTGATCTACCTCGAGCCAGAGCCGTTCACCCGGATCCATCTCGACATCCCTCTGGGGAACAAGATCCAAGGTGCTGGAAGCACGCGCAGCCGTCTTTCGGTCGAGGGAAGGATCACCGACTTCGCGGAGCTGACCGCGGAAGGCAGCTACAAGGTTGGCATCGAGTTCCGACGGGTTTCCCAAAACAGCCGCAAAGTGCTGGCCGATTTCATGGAAGAACCCATGTCTTCTGGCTCCTACTCCCGTAGGGCAAGCTAAGCGTCTCCCGATCCACCGCGCGTCGACCGCCGTACAAACAGCGATAGTCACTCGCGGCGACCGGTCTGGCCGGACCGCGGAAGGGGAGTCTTATGCTGGTAGGAAAAGGGCTCTTGGCGAGCAGTCTGTTGCTCGGCGTTGTGGCCGCGACCAGCGCGGCGGAGAGGCCCCCGCGAGGGGTCGAGATGCTCCTCCCCCGCGGCGACATCGCTGCAGTCTTCCAGCCCGAGTTCGTTCCCGCTTGGCGGGCCAAGATCACAGACGACGCCTGGGTTCTGGGTGTCGTCGTCGATGGGGTGGCCAAGGCTTACAGTCTCAACCTGTTGAACCGCCACGAGATTGTCAACGACCGAGTCGGAGACAACAGCTTTGCGGCGGTGTGGTGACCCCTGGCCAATACGGCCGTCGTGTACGACCGCAGAGTTGCTGGGAGAGAGCTCGAGTTCGAGGCTTCGGGAGGCCTCCTTCAAGCATCTCTGGTGATGAGAGATCGCGAGACCGACAGCTGGTGGTCGATCATGACCGCGGACGCCATTGGCGGCGAGCTCGAGAACACACCCCTCGTCGAGCTGCCGTGGGGACGGAAAGCGATGTGGAAGGACTGGGTCGCCAAGCACCCTCAAACCGTCGTACTTTCGGTCAACGGCGAAGAGCACCTCAACAACAACCCCTATGACAACTACTTCGAGTCCGACGACACCTTTCGCGGCCTCAGAGTCAAGGACAAGAGACTCGGCGCCAAGGAACCCGTCTACACCTTTCGGTTGCAGGACGATCCCTACGCGGCCCCACACTCCTCCTTCCAGGGTGGCCGCCTGTTCAAGATCCCCGGCGACTCGGCAACGACGCTTATGCTCTACCGAGAGCGCGGGATCTCGTTTTTCGCCTCGAATGAGGCCTACCTGGTCGATGCGCCCGCCTCCGCAGATCCTCGAGAAGTGCTGACAAAGATCCGCGACGGCCGCCTCTCGAGCCAGCCGCTCGGGGGCTTCGACACCTTCTGGTACAGCTGGGTCACAGTCAACCCGAACTCGAAGCTGCTTCGTTGACGCCTTCGACGCGTCGGCTAGCGTCCTCCCCGCTCAGGGCGTCGCGTGGTCAGGGCGCTTCTTCGCCGTAGCGGTAGCCACGGCGATAGCGGAGCTCTAGGCTCTTGTCCTTCGCTTGTACTTTCACGTCTCGGTAGCCGCTGGTGCTGGCTGGGTACTCGGACCGGTAGCTGAGCAAGTAGTAGCCCTTGTTGTCGTCGGTGACCTCTCGCATCACGTTGCCGAAGTTGCCGAAGTTCTGGTAGTAGATACCGCCCGTGTCACTGGTGATCGAGCTCATCGATGAAGCGAGGGGGCCGCTGCCTCCACCGCCGCGACTCCCCATGAGATCGAGGGCGTAGACCGCGACATTGCCGGAGTTGAGGCTCTTTTCCATGTCCGGGTAGTAGCGGGAGTCCGGCGTCCAGACCGCACTTCGGGTCTCGCCGAAGCCGATACTGAAGAGGACCAGATTCTTGCGGCCGACGATACCTTCTGCTGCACGGCCCAGAACTTCCAGCCCCTGCTCGAAGACACGTGTCTCACGGTCGAGCTCCTTGGGTGGCGGTAGATTGACGAGTAACGATGGGCTACCTGTCTCACGCCGGGGCGCCTCCGAGCGGCGATAACCTCGGTCCTGCTCCTTCTTCCCTATGGAGGCTCGACCAATCGCTTCGATCACTTGCTCGCGGTCGCGGGTGAAGTCCGAGTAGATCTTGAGACGAAGATTCCAGGTGAGCACAGCCACCTGGTCGTTGGGAAGAAGCTCCTCTTCGACCCATCGCTTCGCGGCGCGGCTGGCTTCGATCTGGGGCCCACGTGTGAAGGGGGCGTCGCGGGTCCGGTCGTGGAAGAGAATCATGAAGTACCGATCGCTTCGCCTCTCGCCCTCAGTGCCGCTGGCATGAAGCTCGTCTTCCCCACCGTAGAAGGTTGCGCTCCCGATCTCGACCGGCTGCCCCTCTTCCTCGATGACGAAGTCGTCGACTCCCAGACCCGCGACGACATCCCCCTTGCCGTCGGTCACGAGAACGTCGAGTAGAACCTCGATGACGTCGACCTTCTCGCCAAAGACAGGTGTGTCGGCGCCCGATCTTTCGGTCGTTGGCTCGGTCGGGGCTGCTATCGAAGAAGCTGCCGGCTCTTCGCTGCTCACGGCAGCGGGAGATTCGTCCGCCTCTACGGGCGCCTGATCCGAGGATGCGCTCGAAGGGCTCGCCGGCTTGATCAAGGTCGCCTTCACCGATTTCCCTCGCTTCGACTTCTTCTCTTTGGTCTTCTTCTCCTCATCGACACTTCCCGCACTCGGCTCCGGCGAACCGGGGGGAGCCCCAACCCTGTGCGCCGTGCCAGGTTCTGCCGCGACTAGGAGGAGAAAGAGTGTGAGTGTGCCGAGACCTGTTTTTGTCATACTGGGTTCCCGCCTTCAACACTCATACTGCCACAGTCGCCACCCGCCAGCATCCGCCCCAGACAGGCGAACGGCGGCGGAGGCACGGTGCGGCAACGCTCGCCGTACGAGACCCCCCGCGACGAACGACTCGCCTCACGGGCGGTAGGTGAACGCCTGGGGCCCAGGTCTGCGCGCTCCGGAGGTCAGGTTGGCCCAACGGCACAAGATCGGGCGGGTGTCGCGAGGATCGATGATCTCTTCGATCTCGAAGTACTCGGCCGAGCGGAAGGGGGAGCGCACTCGATTGAGACGCTCCTTGATCTCGGCGAGATGGGCCTCGTAATCCGTGGCTTCGGCAAGCTCGGCCTTGTAGGCGACCTCGATTCCACCTTCGATCGGAAGCGACCCCCAGTCTCCCGACGGCCAGGCGTAGCGGAAGTGATGGCTGCCTGGTTTCTGATTGGCGCCGCCTGCGACACCGAAGGCCTTACGAATCACTACACAGCAGAAGGGTGCGGTGGCCTGGCCGAGCGCGGCCAAGGTCTGGGAGCCGAATCGAATCGTCGCCTCCTCCTCGGCCTTCTTTCCGATCACGAAGCCAGGGCAATCCTCGAGATGAACGAGCAGCAGATGAAAGGTGGAGGCCAGGTCGAGGAATCGAGTCAGCTTGCGGCAGGCGTCAGCGGTCCATCCGCCACCGTAGATGTTCACATCCTCGGCGAAGAGTGCCACCGGCCAGCCATCCAGACGCGCCAGGCCGGTGATGATCGACCGTCCCCAATCGTGGCCGATCTCGAAGAACGAGTCACGGTCGACGACGCTGTCGATGACACTGCGCATCTTGTAGGTCTGCCGCGGATTGCGAGGAACGATCTCGATCAGCCCCTCATCTCGCCGTGCGGTGTCGTCCTCACGGCCCCCCCTCGGCGGCAGCTCGTCGACATTGGTCGGTAGGTAGGAGAGAAACCGGCGAGCCCGCTCGAAAGCCTCCTCTTCGCTGTCCACCGCATCGTCAATGGCGCCATTGGCAGTGTGAATGCGAGCGTGGCCGAGATCTTCCTTGGCGACGGTTCCTCCGCCCGCCCACTCCACCAGGGCGGGTCCGGCGATCATCATCTGCGCCGACCCTCGCACGATCACCGAGTAGTGGCTCGTCGCTACCCGAGCAGCTCCGATGCCGGCGACCGACCCGAGCGCCAGAGAGACCGAGGGCGCGACACCGAGATGCTGCACCACCAGCTCCCAACTCCCAAGGCGTGGAATGTAGGTTCGCCCAGCCATCTCGATGGTTTTGACCGAGCCGCCGCCACCCATGCCATCCACCAAGCGGACATGAGGTAGACGCAGCTCCAAGGCGAGGCCCTCAGCATGGACGCGTTTGGCCCCAATCGAAGCGTCCGCCGAGCCGCCGCGAACGGTGAAGTCATCGCCGGAGATCACCACCGCTCGGTCGTCAATCTCTGCGGTGCCACAGACGAAATTGGAAGGCGTAAAGCTCTCGAGCTCTCCCTCTTCACTGTACTTCGCGCGACCGGCAACGGTCCCGAACTCATCGAAGCTACCTTCATCGACGATCGCTGCCACCCGTTCTCGTACCGTCAGTTTGCCAAAATGGTGCTGCCGATCCACCTTCTCGGGGCCGCCCATCCGATGGGCCAGCTCCTCCCGCCGCCGCAGCTCCTCGATCTCGGGCTTCCAACTCATGGCGCAACTAGGCGAGACTCTGAAAGGTAACCGGATCCGGCCACTCGGCAACCGACGCCTTGATCCGCTCACCGACCTCGGCGACTCCCCAGGGAGCTTCGTCATTGGAGCGGCGAGCGATCGGCACTGCCTGCCAAGCGAGGAGGCTGACGACGTTGCCGCCGACGGCGAAGATGCGTCCGGTGATCCCGGCGGCCTCGTCGCTACAGAGCCAGACGACGGCCGGCGACACCTTCTCCGGAGCCAGCGGATCCGCGGCGGCCTCAGGCATCAGATCGTCGGTGAGCCTCGAGTATGCGGCGGGGGCGAGCAGGTTGACAGTGACGCCGTACTTGACCCCCTCCAGCGCAAGACAGCGCATCAGACCCGCGATCCCGGCTTTTGCGGCTCCATAGTTCGTTTGACCGAAGTTACCCAGCAGCCCCGAGGTAGAGCTGGTGAGAATCAGGCGTCCGCCGGACTCCTGCAACAACATCTGATCGTAGGCCGCCTTGGTCACCAAATAGGTACCCCGTAAATGGACGTCGACCACGATGTCCCACATCTCGTCGGTCATGTTCTTGAAGGACTTGTCGCGCAAGATCCCTGCGTTGTTGATGCAAATGTCGAGTTGGCCAAAGTGGCTCACGGCGGCCTGGACCATCGCCGCAGCGTCCTCTGAGCTCGAGACTGAGCCGTAATCGGCAACCGCCTTGCCTCCCGTCTCAGTGATCTCCCTGACCACTTCGTCGGCCATCGCACTGCCGCTCCCAGAACCGTCTCGGGCCCCGCCCAGATCATTGACCACCACCGACGCACCCTCGGCAGCCAAGAGCATCGCATGCGCTCGGCCCAGGCCGCCACCGGCGCCGGTGACGAGCGCTACCTTTCCATCCAGCAATCCCATCGATCTTCCTCCATTACCCGACCGGTCTTGGCCTGAGGAGCTCACATTGCCCAGGCCCATTGAGCGGGTCGCAACTATACGCGATCGGTTCGCGACCGGCAGTTCGGGAGCGACGCGGTAGGATCGCCGCGAGGAGGGAGCACTCATGGCCACATCCACCTTCGAGCTCACCCTGGAGGGATTCTCCTTCCCCCACGAGCTGCCGAACAATCGGGCCAACTTCCGTTTCGTCGTCGACCTTCGCCTCATCCAGGGGGCCAAGTTCAAGACCGAGACGGTAATCATGCCAGGCTTCGATACCTGGTGGGAGTGCGATCTGAAGAAGCGCAGCCAACCACGCTATGTGCGGCTAAGCGATCGAGCCGCCTTCAACATGAAGAAGATCGACGATTGGGAGCGACTGGTGCTGCTCGCCAGGGCCGACACTCTGCACTCACTTCAGGTCAAGGTGTTCGATGTGGACCGGCCTGGTTTCTGGGACAATCTTGGCAACGCCTTCGGGAGGGTCGTACAGACCGTACTGGGACAGGCGGGCGGGGCACTGCCTGTGCCCGAGCTTGCCAAGGAAGGCTTCGGTACCCTCGAAGAGGATCTCCGCTCCACCGTCGCCAAGCGTCTCGCCGGCGGCGACAAGCTTCTGTTCCGAGGTTCCAAGGTGCTCAAGAAGAGCGGCGACTTCAGCGTTCGCGGCGCGGGCATCGACGGAGAGTACGTCGTTTCCTTCAACCTCAGCCGGCAGCCATGACTAGACCAGCGTTTCCAAAGTTCGTGTGCAATAGCTCGAGGTCATTCTGTTCGCTGGCCAGGCGCGCCGACGCAGGCATATTGGGCAATATGTCGAGGAGGCGAAACGCCGCCAGCGGACAGAAGGGGCCGAGATATGTGCGCGAACTTTGGAAACGCTGTTCTAGCCTCGCCGAGCAAGCCTCGGCCGCGGTCTGAGATCGGCGCCGGCAAGCCGTGGATCCCTTCGCTCACAGCCTATTTGGTGCCGCACTCGCCAAGACTCCCGTCGGCCGGCGTACGCCCCTGGCAACGACGACTCTGGTGATTGCCGCCAACGCGCCGGATGTAGACATCTTCAGCTACTTTGCAGGCGGCGACGCGGCGCTGGCATTCCGGCGTGGTTGGACCCATGGCCCCCTCGGCATCCTCGTGCTCCCCACCTTGGTGTCTCTTCTCCTGCTCGTCGGCTACGCCTTCCTGCGCCGATCGCGGCCGGAGATGCCCCGTGCCTCGGCGAGAGGAGTCCTAGGACTCGCCTATCTGGGTACCTTGAGCCACCCAGCCCTCGACTGGCTCAACACCTATGGGGTGCGCCTTCTGATGCCATGGAGCGATCACTGGTACTACGGCGACACCCTCTTCATCGTCGACGCCTGGATGTGGCTGATTCTGGGCTCCGCCGCGTTTCTCGCCCAGCGTCCCTCACGACGTAGGAATGGGAGCTGGGGCGTGCTTGCGGTCATGGCCACCATGCTGCTCTTTGCCGCAAGCGACTCCTCGGGTGGAAAGTACCTCTGGATGGTCGGTCTCGGAATGGTCGTGTTGCTAACGATAAGGGGCTGGCCACAGAACGAGCGTCAGCGATCGAATCTCGCCTCGGCCTTGGTCGCCGTCTTCGTCGTCTACATCCTCGCAATGATCGGAGGAGCACGCGCAGCCCGTGATGCGGTCGCGCTAGAGCTTGCCGAGCTCGGTATCGAAGCGGTCGAGGAGTTGATGGTGGGCCCCTTACCCTTGACGCCCTTCACCCGAGAGGTGATCGCGGCAACCCCGTCGCAGATTCACTTCGGTGTCTTCCGCTGGCTGCCATCGCCTCACTTGCAGGTCCTACCCTCGTCGCGGCCCCGGCCATCCTCCCACCCCGCGATGGCCGCCGCCTGGGCCGACCCCTGTATTCGGGGCTTTGTCGGCTGCGCCCGTTTCCCCTCCGCCGAGGTCGTGGAGGAGACCGATCACTACGAGGTCCGCCTCATCGACAACCGCTACACTCGTTCCTTCGCGACCGGGTTCGGCTCAGCTCGCGTCGAAATTCCGCACCGGCGGGTGGACTGAGACGCGAGCGCCTCGCAAGATCGCCAATCGTTCTGGGAGCCGAGATCTGTAGCCAGGGACTCCCGGGTTTGCGGCCGCCAATCAATTACACTCCTCAGTCATGAAATACGGACTCTTCGGCATCAACTTCGGCCCCTGTACCGACCCGGACGTCTCGAGCGAGGTCGCCATCGCTGCCGAGGCCGCTGGATTCGAGTCGCTATGGACCGGAGAGCACGTCGCCCTACCCTCGCCCCAAGCCCCCCCCTCACCGGTACCCGCTGAGACGCCTTTCGTAGACCCTGCCGTCGCCCTTGCCTACATCGCCGGTCAAACGCAGAGCATTCTGCTTGGAACCGGAATCATCATTCTGCCCCAGCGCAACCCCGTCGTGCTCGCCAAGGAGCTGGCCAGCGTGGACGTAGTCTCGAAAGGACGCCTTCTCTTCGGTCTTGGTGTCGGCTATATCCCGGCAGAGTTCGAGGCACTGGGAGTGCCCTACGCGCAGCGTGGCGCCAGGAGCGACGAGTACCTGGAAGCCATCCTCGCTCTCTGGACCGAGTCCCAACCCAGCTTCGAGGGAGAGTTCGTTCGCTTCTCGGGAATCGATGCGATGCCTCGTCCTGTACAGCAGCCTCACCCTCCGGTAGTGGTGGGCGGATTGAGCAACGCCGCATTTTCCCGGGCGGTCACACGCGGAAACGGCTGGTATGGATTTGCACTCGATGCTGAGGCGACCGCGCGCTGCCTCGAAGGAATAAAGGCAGCGAACGAGAAGGACCCACGGCCGACCGAGCTCGGCGGACTCGAGATCTCGGTCACACCGCGAGGCAAAGTAGACCGCGAAGCCGTCGCCCGCTACGAAGATCTCGGCGTCGATCGTCTTATCGTGCAACTGCGACCTCGCGGCGAGGAGACTCCCCTCGAGGCTGTCGACCGCATCGCCAGTGGGGTCGGTCTGACGGCTTCTTGATCGATGTCGCGCGAGCCCTGGCGAGTCTCTCTTCACGGCGGCCACAGCGGCGAGTTCTGCGAGCACGCCGAAGGGGACCTCCGCCAAGTTCTCGAAGCCGCGGTCAGAGCCGGCTACCGAACCTTTGGCGTCACCGAGCACGCACCCAGGAGCGAGAGCCGCTTTCTCCATGCCGAGGAGATCGAGAAAGGTTACGACGTCACCGGGCTGGCCGCCGATTTCGAGAGCTACGCGGCAACTGTATTTCGACTCGCGGACGAGCTCGCCGAGGATCTCCAGGTACTGCGCGCTTTCGAGATCGAGGTGGTGCCTGGCGGCGGCTACGTCGAAGAAATGAAGGCCCTACGCCAACGCCACGGCTTCGACTACATGGTCGGCTCGGTTCACTACGTCGACGAGATCTCGATCGACGGGGCACCTTCCGACTTCGAGCGCGCGGTCAGAGATCACGGAGGCCTCGAAGCTCTCGCGATCCGCTACTACGAAGAAGTCACCGCCATGATCGAAGCGCTACGCCCTGAGGTCGTGGGTCATCTCGACCTGATCCGTCTGCTCGCCGGCGAGAGCGCGGCACTCGACACCCCTAGTATCCGAAGCGGCGCGCACCGGACGCTGGAGGCCGCACTCAGCTGCAGCGCGATCATCGATGTCAACACCGCTGCCTATCGAAAAGGACTCGCCAGCCCTTATCCGGCCCCATGGCTGGTGCAAGAGGCAGCCTCGATGGGACTGGGCTTCTGCTTCGGTGACGACAGCCATGGGCCCGACGAGGTGGGTACGGGGATCGACCGGGCCCGAGACTACCTGCTGACCAACGATGTAACGACCATCGCCGTACTCACCCGAGAAGGCAACGATCTCGTCCGTCAAGAAGTCACCCTATAGATCGCTCCCGTCATCAAGTGCGTCGCTCGAGCCGCGTAGCGACCGCATCGACGGCGGCGTTCGCGACGAAGTCTTCCTCAAGCCAGGACTCACCTGGACTCCGCCGCGTGGATTCGGTACCAAGGCCTACATCCGCGACCGCTTCGAGCTCGGCGCCTTCCTGCGCCTCGGCGTTCACGACACCGACAGCGACTTCGGCGCCGGCGGCCGAGTCAAGGTCCGTTTCGACACCAAACGGCTGACGGAGCGACGACGATAGACTGTGCTGATGAACGCACTCGACTCCTGGTTGAACAAGACTCAGGAAGAAGCGATCGAGCCCGAGCTGCCAATCTGCGATCCGCATCACCACCTGTGGGATTACGAGGGTAGCCGCTACCTGCTGGATCAGCTCCTGGCCGACATCGGGGGCGGGCACAACGTCAGATCGACCGTCTTCGTCGAGTGCTCGTCGATGTACCGGAAGGACGGGCCCGCAGCCATGCGGCCGGTCGGAGAGACGGAGTTCGTGCAGGGGATCGCCGCGATGAGCGCGAGCGGCGGATACGGTGACTGTCGTGTCGCCGCCGGCATCGTGGGCTTCGCCGATCTGACTCTCGGAGCGGCCGTCGACGACGTCCTCGAGGCCCACCTGATCGCCGGACACGGACGCTTTCGCGGCATCCGCCACGCCTGCAGCTGGCACGACAGCGACGAGATCCGCAATTCGCACACCAATCCGCCGCCCGCCCTGTTGATGGACAACAGCTTCAGACAGGGCGTCGCCCGTCTGGAGAAATACGATCTCAGCTTCGAAGCCTGGCTGTACCACACGCAGCTCGAAGAGCTCCTCGATCTCGCTCGCGCCTTTCCGGGTACGAGCATCATTCTCAACCATGTTGGCGGGCCACTGGGCATCGGTCCCCATCGCGGCAGGCAGAGCGAGATCTTCGACGGCTGGGCACGGAACATCGAAGCCCTCGCGGGCTGTCCCAACATCGTCGTCAAGCTCGGCGGAATCGCCATGCCACTCAATGGCTTCGACTGGCACAAGCGAGATCAGCCCCCCAGCTCGAAAGAGCTCGCGACCTCGCAGGCGCCCTACTACCTCCACTGCATCGAGCATTTCGGAGCGGAGCGCGCGATGTTCGAGAGCAACTTCCCCGTCGACCGGCGCTCGACCAGCTATACCGTGCTGTGGAATGGCTTCAAGCGGGTCGCGGCGGGCGGGTCAGACGTGGAGAAGGCCGCCCTCTTCCACGACACCGCCGCCCGCATCTACCGTATAGGAACTGGTTAGTGCGCTTCCTCACGGCGCTCGCCTGCGCATTGCTCCTCACCTTTCCCGGGCTCAGCGAGCTGGCTGCCCAGGCCGAGCCGATAGCCTTCCGCGGCGCTGAAGTTCACCCCATCTCTTCCCCTGTGATCGCACGCGGGACCGTGCTCATCGAGAACGGCAAGATCGTCGCTGTCGGGCCTGTCGACCAAATTCGCATCCCGCGAGACACGAAAGTCGTAGACCTCGAAGGCAAGGTCATCCTCCCCGGTTTGGTGGACACCCACTCCCACATCGGCAGTGTCTCCGGCGGCGACAGCTCGGCGGCTCTCCACCCAGAGGTCCGTACCCTCGACGGCATCGACATCCGCAGCGACTCCTTCAACCGGGCTCGTGTCGGCGGCATAACCACCGTCAACGTGATGTCCGGCTCCGGGCATCTGATGAGCGGCCAGACCACCTACCTCAAACTCCGTAGGGGAGCAACGAAGATCGAGGACTGGCTGTTCTGCGAGGACCCGCTCACCGAGGTGTGCGGGGGCCTGAAGATGGCAAACGGCACCAACTCCATGCGCCAGCCACCCTTCCCTGGCACACGAGGAAAGTCAGCAGCCCTGGTTCGCGCTCTCTTTCTCGATGCACAGGCCTACCGCGACAAGCTCGAGGCGGCAGAGTCGGATCCCGACAAAGACCCCCCCGAGCGGGATCTAGGAATGGAGACTCTGGTGGAGGTGCTCGAAGGCAAGCGGATCGTGCAGCACCACACCCATCGCCACGACGATGTTGCAACCGTGATCCGCATCGCCGCAGAGTTCGGCTACACCCCCGTGCTCCACCACGTGAGCGACGCCTGGAAGGTCGCTGACGAGATCGCCGCCGCCGGCCTGGGAGTCTCGCTGACCGTCGTCGATGCGCCAGGCGGCAAGGAAGAGGCGCTCGGAGCCGACTTTCGATCGGCAGCCGCGCTGGAAGAAGCCGGCGCCGACGTGGCCTTCAACACCGACGACTCGATTCTCGACTCGCGTCTCCACACTCGCAGCGCGGCGCTGGCCGTGCGCTACGGCATGTCCCGCGAGAAGGCACTGGAGGGGCTCACCCTGGCCGGCGCACGCATGCTCGGACTCGAGCACAGAGTCGGTTCGCTGGAGCCTGGAAAAGACGCCGACCTGGTGATCTTTTCCGGGGAGCCATTGAGTGTCTACACCCATGTTCTCGAGACCTGGGTCGAAGGAGAGAAGGTCTATGAGCGCAGCAACCCAGAGCACAAAAAGTGGGCCGTCGGCGGCTACGGTGTCTACCGCTCTGGGAGCGAGGGCAGCGATGAGCACTAGACCAGCGTTTCCAAAGTTCGAGCTGCATAGCTCGAGCTCATTCTGTTCGCTGGCCAGGCGCGCCGACGCAGGCATATTGGGCAATATGTCGAGGAGGCGTAACGCCGGCAGCGGGCAGAAGGGGCCGAGATATGTGCGCGAACTCTGGAAACGCTGGTCTAGATGTTCCGCGAAGGCACTCCGACCGGCCGGTTGGGCCATTGCGCTTCTCCTCGCAGGCGCCGTGGCGACGCCGGCGCAAATCGCGGTTCGTGGCGACGTCGTGCACACCATGGCGGGGGATGCACTGCGCCCGGGTGTGGTTGTGGCGCGTGATGGCAAGATCGAATGGGTAGGTCCGGCGGCAAGCGCCGACATTCCGGAAGGGTGGGAGGTCCTCGAGGCCGCGGTCGTGACCCCAGGGCTCATCGACGCTCATTCGGTGGTGGGCCTGGCCGGGATCTACAACCAGGGCACAGCGACCCAGGGCTCGAGCCGGGTGCAGGACCAGGACCAGATCGAGATCTCTGAGCCCATTCAGCCTGAGCTGCGCGCTGTCGATGCCTATAACGCTCGCGAACAGCTCGTCGCCTGGCTGCGCTCCTTCGGAGTCACCACCCTCCACACCGGTCACGGCCCCGGAGCCTTGGTCAGTGGGCAGACAATGATCGTCAAGACCCGCGGCGACACCGTCGAGGAAGCCGTGATCGAGCCCTTCGCGGCGGTCGCATTCACTCTCGGCTCTTCCATCAGCTCCCGCTACAAGAGCCCTGGCACCAAAGCCAAAGGGGTGGCGATGCTACGAGCCGAGCTCCTCAAGGCACAGCGCTACCTGGAAAAAGTCGAAGACGCCGACGTCGACAAGCGGCCCGATCGCGATCTTCGACTCGAGGCTCTCGGCGCGGTTCTCGAAGGCGAAGTGCCGGCTCTCATCACCGCCCAGGCCGCAACCGAGATCATGACCGCTCTGCGCCTGCAACAGGAGTTCGGCTTCGATCTCATTCTCGACGGCGCGGCCGAAGCCTCACTGGTGATCGCAGACATCCGAGCGGCGGGAGCTCCCGTGCTGTTGCACCCGCCGATGATGAGGGCCTCAGGGGAGGCGATCAGCGCATCCCGCGAGACCGGCGCCGCGCTGCGGGACGCCGGTATCCTCTTCGCCTTTCAGGGCGGCTACGAGTCCTATGTGCCGAAGACTCGGGTGGTCCTTTGGGAGGCGGCCATCGCTGCGGCGAACGGCCTGGGCTTCGACGATGCTCTCACCGCCATCAGCATCGACGCGGCGCGAGTTCTCGGCATAGACGATCGAGTCGGATCTCTGGAAGTCGGCAAGGACGCCGACCTCGTCCTCTACGACGGCGATCCTTTCGAGTACACCAGCCACGTCTGCGTCGTACTCATCGAGGGAGAGATCGTCAGCGACGAGTGCGTCTGAGGCGAAACAGGAACGGTCCACTTTGATGGGAGGAATCCGATTGTACCGCCACCGGCGGAGCCCCAGGCTCGAAGCCGTCGTCGCTTCAACCAAGGCGCTGGCGATCGTCTTCCTCCTGCTCGGCTGCGAAGCCGAAGAAGCAGCCGCGCCGATCTCGTCGAGCACGCTGGCCGCTCGCTTCGAGCAGTTCGTCGAGTCCGGAGCGGCACAACCCGCGACTTCCGCCGCCGCGCTACTGGAGCGTCTCGGCACCTTGTGGGAGCTCTCGAACGCATTGGCCCTCGAGGGTGCGCCGATCCCGGTCGACTACCCCGCGCACGTGAAGAGAAACTTCCTCGATCTGAACAAGGCCGGCGCAGAGCCCGATCTGGAGATCTTGGAGAGAGCGCGCGACATCATCGACCGCTACTCGCGAGAGCTAGCGCTCAAGGCGAAGAACCCGAACGCGATAGGCACCCTCACGCTGACGCCGCCCGGTCCGTTCCGGGTCGGCGAGCTAGTCACACTCAGCCAGACTTACACGGTCGGCGACATACCCATGAGGCCCGGGGGAGGCATCATCCTAACCACCAATCGCGGAATCGCGGGCCAAGCCGACGATCCCTCGGCGGAGAACCATGTAAGTGTCACCAGTTCACGGCCCGAGGCGATTCTCGAGCTCGCGGAGCCCTGGGGAAACTGGCAGAGCTTCATCAATAGGACCACTCTCTCCTGGCGCTTGCGCGACGTCAACCTCGAGCCTGGCGACACCGTCACCATCACCTACGGCACCACCCTAGGCGGTGGCGGCGGAGCGCGTCTGCAGCGATGGTCGAACGACCGAGTCATCTTCCCGGTACACATAGACCTCGAGGGAAAGGGCGAGCTATTGACGCCTCACTGGCCCTCGGTGGAGGTCAGAGGGGCGCGGGAGATCTCGCACGTCAACGTCATCGTTCCATCGCGAGTCGCCGGCAACGAACCTTTCGACATCGCGGTGCGCAGCGAAGACAACAACAAAAACCTATCCAGCGCCACGACGCCCCGTTATCGCGTTCTGCTCGAAGGGAAGGCGCTGCGCACCATTCCCGCTGGGAGTGGAGCCCTCACCGTACTCGAAGACATCGTTCTCGAGCGGCCCGGCGTATACCGCTTCGAGGTGCGCTCAGACGACCGCACTCTGCAAGCCCTGAGTAATCCCATCGTGGTCAGCGCCGACCCCGAGCTGCGCGTGTACTGGGGGGAGACTCACGGCCACTCCGGATTCGCCGAAGGTCAGGGCTCGCCGGACGGTTATTACCGCTTCGGACGCGACGTTGCTCGACTCGACTTCGCCTCCCTCTCGGAGCATGATCTGTGGCTGGACGATGGCGAGTGGCTGGCGCTGAAGGAGGCCGTCACTACCTACCTCGAGCCCGGGCGATTCACCGCGATCCTCGGCTACGAGTGGACGGCCTCCAACCCCGACGGGGGGCATCACAATGTCTTCTTTTCCGACACTGCCGACCGCAAGAGAGTCCCTGTCCAAGAGACCTTAAGCCCGGAGGAGCTCTATCAGCGCCTCAGAGCGGAGAACGATCCAGAGGACGTGCTGATCATTCCGCATGCCCATCAGTCAGCGGATTGGCGCAAGAGCGATGTGGAGATGGAGCGTCTCGCTGAGATCCAATCGGGACACGGGACCTTCGAGTACTTCGGCAACAAGTACCTGCAGCAGGGCTGGGAGGTCGGCTTCATCGGTGCCTCGGACAACCATAACGGGCATCCAGGCTACTCCGGGACCGGTAACCGGCAGCTCGGCGGTCTGGCGGCGGTGCTTGCTCCGCAGAACACACCCCAGGCGATCTTCCAAGCGCTCCGCGATCGCGCCACCTACGCCACCACCGGAGAGCGCATCGTGCTCGAAGCGACGCTGAACGGAAGCCGCATGGGGACTCGCGTGCCGATGGCCCTCGAGCGCCGCCTCGAGTGCCGAGTCCACGGCACAGCTCCGATCGACACCATCGACGTCATCAAGAACGGCAACGTCGTGTTCACCCGTCGCTTCCTCGAGGCGCAGCTACGCTCTTCCGCCTTCCTCCAGATCAAGGTCGAGTCGTCGGCCGAAGTTTTCACCGGCCACAAGAACCCACGCCCGGCACGCTTATGGCGAGGAAGTGTGAGCGTCAAAGGTGCGGATCTGGTCGACTTCAAGAGACCGTGGTACTTCAACCCCGGCACCTTCTCGCTCGGTCGCGACGAGGCAGACACTAACCGTCTAGAGCTGAGCACGAACACTCGCGGCCGTGGCAAGGGGATTCTGCTCGAGCTCAGCGGCGCCAACCGCGACACTACGATCGTCGTCGAGTGGGACGAGTCCAGAGAGATCGTGCCGAGAGACGGTACGACTCCAGAGATGATGGACCGGGAGCCTCAGACTCTGCCCGCGGGCACGGCGAGCTTCCGCCTCGGCGACCTCGAGGGTGGCCTCGGCCGCAAGGAGATCAAGGTGGTCGAGAATGTAGACTCCATCCAACTCCAGCTGGTGCCGGCCGACGCCGAGCTCGATCAGGAGTTCGAGTTCGTCGACAAGGAGGATCTGGCGCCAGGTGACTACTACTATCTGCGCGTCACCCAGGTGGATGGGTCGATGGCCTGGAGTAGTCCCTGGTGGGTCGGCAGTCGGCCGCGATAGGCACTATCGTGGCCGGCTTTCGTCCCTGGTGAACTCAACCAGGGCTTCCATGGCGGCCGGGTTGAGGATCAGGTCGAAGTGGTCTCCTCGAACGTAGAGCGGCTCTCCGACGAGAGCTTCCTTCTCCTCGGGAGAAAGCCAGAGCTGACTGTCGACCGTCGCATGACCGTCGCCGAGCCCCGCCACTAGGTTGCGCAGTCTAGAGCTGTTCTTGACCGCGCTGTCACTCGCAAACAAGGTCTCCCATGCGCCCTTGCGCCCCCGCTGGAGGACGGCCCGGTCCGGCGTCAGCCGGTCCTGATCGTTCTGGATGAGGTAGTAGCGAGGCGGATTCGTCCAGCCGACATTTCGCTCGAGCAAGGCCTGAAAGCGCTTGGCTCGATCGAGGGCCCAGCGCAGGTACTCGACCCTCTCGTCCTCCTCGCCGAAGAGCCCGGGTGCTCCGCTTCTCGCCAACCGTTCACGAGCCTTGGAGCTGAAGACGGACCACCCGTAGCGCAACCAGCTATCTGCGTCATAGAGATCGACGGCAACACTCGCCCCATCGCCATCGACGAAAAGATCGCTACGGTAGCGGGGCAGATCCTGGAACAGCGAGGGGAAGGTGAAGAGTGTCTCAGGCTCCCATTTTCTTCCGACCATTGCCAAATAGTTGCGGCCGCGATCGAGCTCACGGAGGTTGCGGATGCTGCCACCGTTGGCGGTTCCGACGAGGATCAAGCGGCCGACTTCGAGCCCGCTGCGCGGCGGCGTATCTTGCGACTCCGCCTCTTCCAAAGCAGCTCCTCCGTACTTCGCCAGATAGCGGCACACATGGCCACCACTGCTCTGGCAGATGAGGGTGACCCTCAGCGTGTCTTGCGACCGTGCCCGGCGCAGCGCGTCGAGCCCTTCTGCCAATCGAGCGGCCGCATAGGCGTGATCCTGCCGCCAGTCCCAGGGAAAGAGAAAAAAGTCTTCGTGCGCTTTGGGGTCGCGCAGGTCGCCCCGGCGATAGCCCTCGCCTTCCAGAAGCCGGATGATAGGACCGTAGACAGGCTTGTGAATGACTCCCGCCAGCCGCAGCTCCTCGAGAACCGAGGAAGCTTCGACTCGAGAAGACGGGGAGATGCGCAAGCCAAGAGGGCGGGCAAGAACATAGCCGCCATCGCGGGGTCTGAGGAGATTGGTGCCAACACCCCAGATGACGTTTCCTGTCGACTTCTCCTCGAGAACGCTGCCGGTCACCCCTGGCACGATAATCACCGGCGTACGCGTGGAGACTGCGCCGCCGAAGACGGCGGAGGCAAACAGAAAGGCCGCCGGCAGAACGGCACGCAGCCGACGGCATATCGGGGGTCGCTTCAGGAGATCCTCGACAAATGACACAGGGTCTCTCGTCGCCGTATGGCGCAACGCCGAGCACAATATCTCAGTCGGGGCTCAGACACAGGATCCGAGCTCCTCCGCGTCGACTACAATCCTGTAGGCACTCGCTCCGTAGGAGGACTTCGCCAATGCAACCGATTCATCAGCAAGCCGTCCACAGAATCGTCAACCTGATACCGGAACATCGCCGGCGGCCGCTCGACCGAACGCGGGAGGAGATCGACACCCTCCTGTTCTCGAACATCGAGGAGCTGTCATCCATGGAGGGCTCGTTCTCGCTGGTGGCTCGAAGCGGAGTGAGAGTGAGGCTTGCCCGCAGCCTGGACCGCCCGATGCGCTACTTCCTCGCCAAAGAGGCGGCAGGGCCCTACTTGATCGTCGCCGAGCGCATCGACCAGATCCAGCAGCAACTCACGGCAGACGGTCACGATTGGCAGTTTCACCCGACCTATACCCGCATGGTTCCGGCGCACCACATTACCGAGATCCTCCTTGTCGGTTGCCCCGACCCGAGTCCCGAATATCTTCGCTTCTTCGCCCCGGAAAAAGACACGCTCCCCGCGGACCCGCGGGAGATCGGACGACGCTACGTCACCGCGCTCTACGAGGAGGTCCGTCGGTGGGTAACGGGCCTCCCCACCGAGGAGCCGGTCGGAGTCCTTTTCTCAGGCGGCATAGACAGTGGCGCCGTGCTGCTATGCGCTTACCGAGCTCTGCTCGCTTCCGGCGCGAGCGCGGCTCGCCTCAAGGCTTTCACTCTTTCTGTCGAGGGCGGAGGTGAGGACCTCGCACAGGCTCGCTCTTTTCTCGCGCGGACCGGCCTCGACTATCTCGGTGAGCCGGTCGAGGTACCCGCCGAGGCTATCGACCCGCTTCGAGCCGTCGAAATGATCGAGGACTACAAGCCTCTCGACGTCGAGTGCGCCGCGGTCAATATCGCTCTTCTCGAAGCCCTCCGAAAGCGCTATCCACAATGGCGCTTTCTGCTCGATGGCGACGGCGGCGACGAGAACCTCAAGGACTACCCGATCGAAGACAACAAGGAGCTGACGATTCGAAGCGTGGTCTCGAACTCGATGCTGTATCAGGAGGGCTGGGGAGTCCAAGCGCTCAAGCACTCCCTGACCTACTCCGGTGGTCTCTCGCGAGGTTATGTGCGGACCTACGCTCCTCTTCGCCACTTTGGTTTCGAGGGCTTCAGCCCCTTCACTCGTCCGGCGGTGGTGCGGGTGGCCGAAGGGATCCCCTTTGCGGAGCTGACCGCGGGAGAGGTCGACGTTCTCTATCGTCTCAAGGGCGAGGTTCTCTCTCAGGGAATCGAGGAAGTGCTCGAGATCGAGATGCCGGTCTACCCCAAAAGGCGCTTCCAAGAGGGGGCTACCGCCGATGCCGTCTTCAAGGCGAGTTTCGACGTCGACCCCGAGATCTATCGCCGCCACCTGCTCTCCCGCTATCAAGCCTTGTGAATCCGGGGCTGTCACCGAAGCGAGTCCGCGCCCTTCGGCCCGCCCACTCGGCTCCCGACCCCTGGAAGATTCTCGGTACCGTCGAGGAACAGGAGCGCGGTCTCAGCGGAGCCCTGAGGTCGGCCGCGACTCTCTTCCTCGCCGGAGCGGAGTGTCCCTTTAGTTGCGTGTTCTGCGACCTGTGGCGCCATACGACTCCGTCATCGACGCCGGTCGGAGCCATTCCCGCTCAGATCCGCCAGGGCCTCGATAAGCTCAGCCGACCACCGCACACTCTCAAGCTCTATAACGCAAGCAACTTCTTCGACGCAAGAGCGGTCCCGGTCGAGGACGACGAGGCAATCCTCGAGCTGCTCCAGGCGCCAAGACGTGTGGTGGTGGAGTGCCATCCACGCTTCGTCGAAGAGCGCGCTCTTCGCTACACAGCAAGGCTCTCCGGAACCCTCCAGGTCGCGCTGGGACTCGAGACCGTCCACCCGCGGGCCCTGCGGCACCTTGGGAAGGGTGCGTCAATCGCGGACTTTCGACGAGCCGCGGCTCTTCTGTTGGCTGCGGGGGCCGAAGTCCGAGTTTTTCTCCTCATCGGAGCTCCGTTCATTCCAGCTGCGGAGCTCGAGAGCTCAGTCGTGGAGTCCGCCCGTTTCGCGCGCGACCTCGGCGCTCGACACATCTCGCTCATTCCTCTGCGAGGAGGCAATGGCGCGACGGAAGAGCTCGCAAGACGGGACGAGTACACGCCTCCCACTCTGCAACAGGTTGAGGGCTGCTACGACGCCTGCATGCGCCAGATCGAAGGACCGGTCCTCAGCCTTGACCTTTGGGATCTCGACCAGCTCTCCCACTGCCCCCATTGCTATGAGCGCCGGCGAGCACGCCTGCTGAGCATGAACCTCAGCGGCAGGCAAGAGGCAGATGTTGTTTGCGGCTGCGAAGATTCGATCGGAGTCGAGCTTTGAAGGCCACCGTCGCCATCATCGGGTCCGGCTTTGCCGGCTCGATCCTCGGCCGCATCCTCGCCGACCAGGGTCACCGTGTGCTGCTCTTCGAGCGGCAACGCCACCCGCGCTTCGCCTTGGGCGAATCTTCGACCCCTCTGGCGGCGCTCTCACTCGAACGCCTCAGCCGCGACTGGCAGCTCCGCGATCTCGACGCCCTCGCCGCCTATGGACGCTGGAACAAGGAGCTCGGCCATCTGCGTAAAGGCCTGAAGCGGGGCTTCACCTTCTACCAGCACACCCGTGGGAGCCCCTACACAAACGACGAGCATGACTGTCATCGACTCCTTGTCGCGGCGAGCCCCAACCAAGAGATCGCCGACTGCCACTGGCTTCGAGCAGATGTCGACGCACACTTGGCGTCAGCCGCGGCAGCAGCGGGCGCGGAGCTCCTCGAAGAGGTCGAGATCACCGGGGTCGAGGCTCGAGGCGAAGGATTCAAACTGAGCTGGACAACTCGCGGCGGCCGGCTTCACACTGAAACCGCAAGTCATCTAATTGACGGCAGCGGTCGATCGGGAGTGCTCGGGACTACGTTTCCAGAAGCTAGAAGCACCCGGGTCGGGCTCGAGACAAGCCTCGTCGCCGGTCATTTCGGGGACGTCGCTCCCTTCCCGGACGTCGCTCGCGCCGCCGCAGCCTGCGTCGAGGATGGCCCTTATCCAGACGAGGCGGCCGCCGTCCATCATCTACTCGGAGACAGCTGGCTCTATCTTCTACGCTTCGACGACGGAACCAGTTCGATCGGCCTGGTTCGAGCTGCAACTCAGCCGCACGCGCCGGCGGTCCCTCCCGAAACCCTCCTCAGACGCGCGCTGGAGCCGTTCCCGACGCTGCACCAAGCCTTTGATCAGGCAAGACCAACAAGCCCAGTCGTACACTTGAACGTGCTCCCCTATCGCCGACTGAAGGCGGGCGGCTCGAGCTGGGCGCTCCTGCCTCACAGCTACGCTTTCTACGACCCTCTCTTCTCGACCGGGATCGCCTGGAGCCTGATCGCAGTCGAGCGCCTAGCCGGATGGGGACTGGAGCTCCGCGAGCACGGGAGGTCGGCTGCCGCGCAGACCCTCCGCCGCTACTGCCACCTGATCGAGAAAGAAGCGGATCATCTCGAGTCTCTGATCACCACGGCTTGGCGAGCCCTACCCTTGTTCGACGACTTCGTGGAAGTCTGTTACCTGTACTTTGCCGCCGCAAGCTTCTCCGAGCTCCGTCAACGTCTCTGCCCCGAGCAGGAGCCGCTCGGAGGTTGGTGCTGGGACGGATTCCTCGGAACCAGTGATCCCTTGGTTTCGAAATGGCCCGAGCAAGTCTCGGCCTGGCTCCGCGAGTCACCGGCGACAGCTCCAGGGCGTCGAGTGCAGCCGCGACAACTCCGAGAGCTCATCGAGCCACGAAACCTAATCGGGCTCGGCGATCCGGCGATCGGGCGGCGAATCCCGCTCGATCTCGGATTGCTACGCCAATCGGCATCCAAACTGGGTCTTCAGAAGACCACGATGGGCGAGCGCCTCAGCCGACTCCGATGACCGAGCTCTCGGCCGGCGTCTGGCAGGGCCGCTTCGTCGCTAGCGATTCGTGCCCCGAAGCCGTCGCGACACCAGGCCGATGTCACGGTCGATCCGACGCCACTCCGAGCTGGTTGCCCGCGCCTCGATGACGATGGGGATTCTACGTTCAGCATCACAAGCATCGATGAGCCGGGCAAGGTGGTCCTCGAGGTAGGACAGATCAATGGGCTCCTCGGGGACCTGACGAAGAGAGGTCGGGATCTGCGCCATCGAGGTCCGTAAGTCTGTGCAGACGGCGTCGACGTTCAACCCTCTCGATCCGCCACCCAACTGCAGCACCGAATGCCTCATCGGCGCCAGCGTGTCCCGGTAGAGATCCAACCACTGGGTCCAGCGAGCCATGCGGTTTCGACTTGCCCCCTGCTGAGCCTTCTCCACCTTCTGGCGCACAATCTTCGCCTGGTCCGCTTGGGCTTGGCGCACCTGGGATCCGACCACGGCTGGGTCGCGATCGAGTCGGTGAAGCCTGGCTCTATGAAGTAGGCCATGATCATCCCGCTTTTCGAGGTTGCCGGCCGAATTGATTACATAGTAATGACCGAGCTCGTCGCCGCCCTTCTCCTCCCAACGCAGCTCATTACCTACCCGGGTCGCTGCGATCTCGATCGCGAAGCTACCGCCCTCGCGATATAAGCGGTCCATGATGAGCTCGTCCCCATCTTGATAGACCGTAACCACCGAGGCAAAGGAAGTGTCGTCGATCCAAGTGCCGACGAGGTCTCTACTCTTGCGCGCCTGAGCGACCAGCTCGCGCTCCTCCAACCTCGTCAACCCGAGCAGGGTGACCATGAGCTCCGGCCGGTACTCGGCAGTGGCCCATGCACCCTCGCCCGGCTGCGTTTCGCTGAGATAGTAAGTAATGAAGGACCGGTCGCATCCCGATGCCTCACGCTCACGAAGCTCGTCCGATGCCGCCTCCAACACATCTGTTGGGACCTTATAGGCGAGCCGGATGTCGGGGCTGCACCGCAGCGTAGACGGTCGATCGGCGTTGATTACTTCGAGCTCGAGGTCGCGAGGGACCTGGGGCCGCACCGGCCGTGGCGCCTCTGCTTCCTGGCAGCCACTGCCCACCACCAAGACAAGAAGCAGGAGACAGCCTTCAGCCCACCACCTGCGGGCTATCGGCGACCTCCTGTTAGACTCGATGACCTCCACTCCGCAGCCTCCGCGCGACTCGCTGCCTCCCCACGCACCCTAAAGGCTAGCATGTCAAGCGTCACGAAACCGCCAGCAAGGAGCTCAACCGGAACAGGAGCCCGGCGATCGAGCGACGCACTCGAGCACGTTCATTGGGCCCATTCGATCGATCAGGGCTCGCTCATCATCGCTACGAGCCATCAGTGATCCCGCAAATCCAAGTGCGTTGACACCCAAAGTGTCTACGGCGGCGCTCGAGCGGGGAACGAGAAGCATCCACTCGCGTGTGAAGAGCAAGTTATGCGGGCCCGCGCGCCCGTGCGGCTGCGCCACCATCTCTCGAAGCAGACGGCGGTAGGCCTCGAATAGCGAAGCCGGCACTGCATCCGAGTCGCCAACCTCCGGCGGCGAAATCCTCTGTAGACGGTGGGCAAAAGGTAGCGCCGCACAGGTCGAGCTCCCGGTCTCGAGAGAAGACTCGAGCAACGCAGCCACCGGAACCGAGGAAGTGCCCTCGGCGAGTGGCAGCGGTACGACCTGGAGATGCTTATGTTGCTGGCTCGCGCCGGAGCCGGCTCCGGAGTTGTAGAAGACGAGTCCATTCATGCCCTCGAGACAGCTCTGCCCGGCTGCGAAGTCCTCGCGAGTGAGGAGCTCTTCCTGGTCCTCGAAGTCACGAGTCACCAGGAGAATGTGCCTATCGAGGACGCAATACTTGTTGAGTAGGCACACATGCGTAGGCGAGATATCGCCGATCAGGAGCCCTTCTTCGTAGGGAGGAAGAAACGGATTTCTTCGCTCCTGACTAGGAACAGCCGACAACTCCACCCCAGCTCGCGGCGCGACCAGTCTGCGAACAATGAAGTCGACACCACGGTCATGGAGAATCTCGACCTCCGTCGGCAGCGGTTGAAGAAGACCGGTCGAGAGGGCTCGCCGCGATCTCTCGGTCACGAGGCTCCAGAGCTCCGACGGCCGCTGGGATCGATCTTGCATCATCGACAGAGGGATCCTGACTCAGCTCGTCGTCCGAGCTCGACGCAGCGGTGTCATCCTCTCACGCCCGACCTCGAATCGTCGCTCTTGAACATTCTGCAGGCCTGTGGCAACGTCAGCAAGTTCATTTCCTTGTATGAAGAGCATCCGGTGGTCGAAATCGCCGTGCTCAGGGTTCTATGTCCGTGATTCGAGGAGGAGACCCCATGCTGCCGCGTTTGCGGAGTTTCATGCTCTTGCCGAGCCTGGGCTTTGTCATCGCCTGCGCTGCCGACGAGGCGAGCCGAAAGCCTGTAAGCACTGTTCAGGTGTTCAAGAGCGGTGCACGTTTTCGTGGCACCAACGGCATCATCTTCGGCCCTCAGGGACGCCTATGGGTAGCCAGTGTCGTCACTCCCATGCTCGCCGTCTTGGACCCGGAGAGCGGCGAGCTGCTCGAGAGCTACGGCCCCGAAGACGGCATCAAGGGTCCCGACGACGTCGCATTCGGACCCGACGGGTCCGTTTACTGGACCGACATCAGCTACGGTGAGGTAGGGCGCCGAGCGCCGGACGGCTCGGTCACTGTCGTCGGTAGCCCTGGTCCGGGAGTAAACCCCATCACCTTCTCCGACGATGGACGACTCTTCGTCTCGCAGTGCTTTTTCGGAGACAAACTATTCGAGATCGACCCCCTGGGCAAGGAAGAGCCCCGTCTCATCACCGACCAGCTCGGGCCCGGCTGTGGGCTCAACGGCATGGACTGGGGCAGAGACGATTTTCTCTATGGGCCTCGGTGGTTCGCACGAGAGGTGGTGAAAGTCGACGTCGACACTGGGCAATTCGAAACGGTGGCGGCCGACTTCGGGGTTCCGGCGGCGGTCAAGTTCGACTCGCGGGGTCGGCTGCACGTGCTCGATTCTTTGCGAGGGGAGGTCGTCCGCCTCGACGGCGACGAGAGGACCATCGTCGGGCGAGTGCCGGCGTCGAGCGCGGACAACCTCACCTTCGACGCCGAGGACCGCCTCTTCGTCTCCAGCTTCGGTGACGGATTCATCATCGAAGTCCTCGACGCTGAGACCAACCGAACAGTCAGCCCCGGCGGTCTCAATATGCCCGGTGGGCTGGCACTGTTGAACGGTCGCCTCTATGTCGCCGACTTCTTCGCCCTCCGTGGCCTGGACGCCGAAACCGCCGGGGAGCTCTACTCCGCCCGCGACATCATCGGTTTCTCAGACCTGGGCTCGGTCATGACCGTGGCAACCAGCGACGCTAACCTCGTGCTCACCAGCTGGTTCGACAATACGGTAAAGCTATGGGACCCGGAGAGCGATTCTCTGGTCGCCGCCTTCGAAGGCTTTGGCCGACCCATTCACGCTCTAGCATTCGACGGGGACATCGTGGTCACCGAGTACGACACCGGCAGTGTCATTCGCTTCGATCCGCAAGACCCGGAGACCAGAACCGCGATTGCAACCGGGCTCGAAGAGCCGGCGGGTCTGGCGGCTGCTGAGGGAGAATTGTACGTCAGTGACCGAGCCGCGGGAGCGGTCTTCCAGGTCATCCACGATGGCAGGCTGCTCACGCCGGCCAAGAAAGTCGCGGTCGAGCTGGCGGGGCCAGAGGGTATGGCCCTGGGCGCAGACGGTCACCTTTACGTCGTCGAGAGCGCGGCGGGCCGTGTCACCAGCATCGAAACGGAAACCGGTGCGAGAGCTGTGGTGGCGGAGGGGTTGGAGCTCCACGTTCCGGCGCAGGGAGTTTTCCCGAGCACGATGCTCTTCAATGGCATCGCTCTGGGCGAAAATCACGCCTTCGTCACCGGCGACGTCCACAATCAGATCTATCGCATCGAGCGCTAGCCCCCCCTAAGAACTACTCGCCTGTCCGAATTCTCGGACACGCTCCTAGCCCCAGAGAATGGGTCCCAGCGCTCCTAGGCCCCGAGCTCGACAGCTCGACCTACGACTTCGTCGGGGGTGATCGAGCCTGGTGCTTCGCCGTTTCTTGCCGCCTCGGCGGTGATCTCCTGTGCTGCCCGGTTGTAGGGGGTCGGCACACCATGGAGAGCGCCAAGGAGAACGATCTCCCCGTTCAAGTAGTCGGTCTCGACCGTGCCGGTGCCGCGAAGCAAACTCTGCCAGGTCGAGCCTCCCTGCCGCGGCACTCCTTCAATCTCCCCTTGTCCACTCTCCCGCCGGCAGTGCCTCAGGAGCTCGCGGGGTTGCATGTAGTCGATCCCGGCAGCCGCTAGACACGCCCGACCCTCGCGTCGAAGCTGCCTCGTCAGCTCCCCGGTTTCGGCCTCTAAACCGCACACAGCCTGCACTCCGTTGCCGACGTTCATCAGCAGCTTGCCGTACTTGAGGCGCATCACAGCTGGGTCAGGGAGGGAGTGGAGGCCCGACTCTTCGAGATCCGCGCATACAGCCTCGATAAGGGGATCAACACCGCTCGGGTAGCGACCGGCGTCGAGAGTTCCTCGTCTCGGCGTGCCGTTGAGAAGCACCACGCCCGCTTCGATGTAGGTCGCCGGCATCAGCACGAGCATTGCGTAGACGTCGGTCATGAAACGGGCCGCGAGCCTCTCTGTGAACACACCGTTCTGGGCAACGATCACCGGCAGTGCCTCCCCACCGCTGGCGCGAAGATCACGCAAGGCGCCTTCGCTATCCTGAGCCTTCATGGTCAACAGAACAACGTCCCCTTGACGAAAGTCCAGCTCGCGGGGATGGGCGACGCTGGGGACTCTGAGACGGTCTTCGCAGTCGGGTGTGCGCAAAAGAAGACCCTCTCCCTGCAACGCCGCGAGGTGATCGCCGCGGGCAATGAGTACGACCTCTTTCCCCGCCTTGTGAAGCTGGCCTCCGATGCCCGCGCCAATGCCGCCGGCACCATAAATGATGTATCTCATCGCAGTGCGGACGCCTAACTCGAACGTTGAGTGGCTGAGTGAGTCATTCGTGGTCGAGATCAAGGCGCGCTGACGCAGGCATAGCGGGGACTATGTCGAGGAAGCGTAACGCAGAGATCGGCCGCGAGGGCCGCTCAGGAGCAAAAAGTTTGGGTGTTACGGTCCACTAGGGAGCGAAGTAGATGTACTCGGCGCCGGCAGGGGGCTCACCGGGCCAGATGTCGACGAAGGTACGCCGATACAGCGGGGTCGGCCACAGAGGCTTCACGAACTGGGCCTCAGACTCAGCCATTGTGGCCATGAGCTCGCGAGTCTTCTCGGCGCTCTACCTGACAACGTTGTCATCTCCCCTCGCCTCCGCCGACCCATCGATCTCTGGCACGTCTTTACCCACTCCCGAAGCGAGCTTCTTCGCCAGCTCCGAACCAGCCTCGGCCAGATCCGCCAGAACGGCATGATCTGGGTCTCTTGGCCGAAGAAGTCCTCCGGCGTTCCATCCCAGGTCACCGAAGATGTCGTCCGCGAGCTCGCGCTCCCACTGGGACTGGTCGATGTGAAAGTCTGCGCCGTCGACGAGACCTGGTCGGGGTTGAAGCTGGTAATTCGCAAAGAGAATCGCACCGAATAGGACTGCCCCGCCTCGAACAGGCGGCCCTCCAGCCATCCTGACCGGCGCGATCTAAGGAGGAGGCAGGCGGAGGCAGGCGTGGGGGCGGGGGCCGGCCAAGAAGCGCCCTAATCCAGAGGCTCCAACCCCGCCTCGATCTCGTCCCGCTGCGACTCGAGCCAGGGCGGCAGGATCAGAGTCTCTCCGAGGTGCGCCGGATCTTCGTCGCGGGCGAAGCCGGGGCCATCGGTGGCGAGCTCGAAGAGGACACCACCCGGTTCGACGAAGTAGACCGACTGAAACCAGAAGCGATCGATCTGAGGGGTGGGTCGATGCCCGTCTCGAGCGAGAGTCTCGCGAAGCTCCATCTCTCGATCGCTGTCGGGGAGTCGCCAGGCGACGTGATGAACGGCTCCCCGCCCCGATTGGGCTCGGCCTTCCTCAGGTCGCTCCATGAGATCGAGTAGCGTTCCCGAGCCTCCCTCACCCGAGGAGAATCGCTCCCAGCCCTGGTCGCGCCCCCGCCCCTCGAGTCCCATCGGTCCGCACAAGAGATCTCGCGTCTTGGCGGCATCCCGCACCCAGAGTCGCACCGCATGAAGCCCCCGCACCTGCTGCTCCTCGGCGACCGGGCTCGCGCCCCAGGGCACGAAGGGTCGCTCTTCGACTTCCACAAGCGCCAGCCGAAGGCCATGAGGATCGCGAAAAGGTAGGGCCGCCTCACCGAATCTCTCCTCGTCGGGCTCGAGCTCGACTCCGTGATCTTGCAAGTGCCGCCTCCACTCGCCGAGAGTCGACGCCGGCACGGCGAGCTCGACCTCCACCGTCGAGCCTGCTCCTCTTCGCGCCGGCGGCATCTGAGGCCAAGAGAAGAAAGTCAGATCGGTGCCAGGGCTACCCGCACCGTCGGCGTAGAAGAGGTGGTAGGTATCGGTCGCGTCCTGGTTCACCGTTCGCTTTACCAGGCGCATGCCGAGGACGTCGGTGTAGAAGGCTAGGTTCTCCCGCGGGTCGCCGGCGATACAGGTAACGTGATGGAGACCGTGGACCTTCGACATCGTCGAATCCTACAACGTCGAAGGCCGCGACTCGGGCGCCGAGGTTAGGATGCGCTGAGGAGCCCTGATCCAAGCGACCATGCGAATTCTCGCTCTCGAGCCCTACTACGGCGGCAGTCACCGCGCCTTTCTCGACGGCTGCCGTCGGCACTCGCGGCACCACTGGACCCTACTCCAGCTCCCCCCAAACAAGTGGAAGTGGCGCATGCGCCAGAGCCCACTCCTCTTCGCCTGGCAGGCGGAGGAAGCGCTCGCGCGCGGAGGGCGCTTCGACCTTCTCTTCTGCTCCGACATGCTTCCGCTTGCCGAATTCTTCGGCCTTGCGCCTGCACCTCTGCGTGAGCTCCCAAGCGTGGTGTATTTCCACGAGAACCAACTCACCTACCCTTTCCGCTTCAAGAAAGAGCGGGACTATCACTTCGGCCTCAGCAACATCTCGAGCGCCCTGGCCGCCGACGAGGTCTGGTTCAACTCCGCCTATCATCGCGATGCCTTCCTCGACGCCATCCCGACCTTCCTCTCCAAGATGCCAGATCATCGGCCGCTCGCGGCGGAGGAGAAGATCCGCGCCAAGTCCCAGGTTCATCATCCAGGAATCGAGTCGGACTCGACGAAGACGCCACGCCCTGAGCGCCGACCTGGACCTCTTCACATTCTCTGGGCGGCCCGCTGGGAACACGACAAAGACCCCGAGACGTTCTTCAACGCGATTCGACGATTGCATCGGCAAGGCAACGACTTCCGCCTCTCCGTTGTTGGCGAGCGCTTCCGGGAGCGGCCTGCGGTCTTCGACGATGCACAAAAACTCTACGCAGACCGGATTCTCAACTGGGGCTTCCTCGAGAAGCGCAGCGACTACGAGGCTGCACTACGGGAGGCTGACGTCTTTGTCTCTACTGCTCGCCACGAATTCTTCGGCCTGAGCACAGTCGAAGCCATGGCGGCCGGCGCCCTCCCTCTCCTTCCTCGAAGGCTGACCTATCCAGAGCTCCTCGCTCTCGATCAGGACCCTACTCGGGAGCGATTCTTCTACGACGGCTCCGCCAACAACCTCGCCGATCGGCTAAGGGACCACTGCCAGGCGGCGTCTGCCGGGGACCTGCTTTCTGCGAGCGACACCACAGCGCTGGCCGCCCGCTTTCACTGGTCCAAGGTGGCGCCGGAGCTCGACCGTGCCCTGGAGTCGAGCACCGCGACTTCGAGAAGCGCCTCGCCTACCCGCCGGTCGTAGCGGCCACCGGCAGGCGGCCGCTGATCACATAGTCGAGCAAGGCGACCACCTGCTGAGGGTCGCGAGCGACAGCCTGTGCCGCTCCGTCAACCTCCTTGAGTGCATGGTCGAACTCTTCGGGATGCAAAATCACCAGCGACTTACCTAGAGCGGCCGCGTAGCCCGCATCGAAAGCGGCATTCCACTGCCGGTACTTCTCTCCGAATCGAACCACCACCAGATCGGCATCGGCGATCAGTGAGCGGGTGCGCATGGCGTTGACAGAGGCACCCTTGTGGTCTTTCCAGAAGGAGGAGCCCTCCTCGCCCAAGATCGCGACACCGCAGTCATCGCTAGCCGCGTGGTCGGTTACCGGCGCCGAGAATGAAATCGGCAGTTCGGCTTCGCGCACGCCGTCTTCAATGCGCTGCCGCCAGTCGCTGTGAATCTCTCCCGACAGATAGACCTTCCAGATCTTGCTCATCTCTCTGATCCTCCTTCACGTCTTCAGTGCACGCGCACCTCAGTGCACGGCGCGATCACGGCCCTCCCAATAGGGGCTACGGAGATCTTTCTTCAAGATCTTGCCGGCGCCACTCAGCGGGAGAGGCTCTTCACGAAGCTCCATACTTCTGGGGCACTTGAAATTTGCGATGAGCCTCCGGCAGTGCTCGACCAGCTCCTCCTGGGTCAGCGACTGGCCCTCCTGGAGCCGCACGATGGCGTGGACACGCTCACCCCACTTCTCATCCGGCACACCGATCACCGCGCACTCGGCTACGGCGGGATGCCCTTGCACCGCATTCTCGACCTCGGCAGAGTACACATTCTCGCCGCCACTGATGATCATGTCCTTGACCCGATCGACGATGAAGAGAAAACCCTCCTCGTCCAGGTAGCCGCCGTCACCGGTGTGGAGCCAACCGTCGCGCAGAGTCTCTGTGGTCTCTTCCTCCATCCGCCAATAGCCGAGCATCACGTTGTCGCCGCGCGCACAGATCTCGCCCACCGTTCCTCTTGGCACTTCGGCGCCCTCTTCGTTCAGAATCACGATGTCGACGCCGGCCACGGCCTGCCCAGCCGACTTGAGCTTGCCGGCATGAGGGCCCTCGGTGGTGTGGTACTCAGGACCCAGGATCGTGAGCACGGGAGAAGTCTCGGTCTGCCCGTAGGCCTGGAGAAAAGAGACCTCCGGCATCACTTCCATCGCACGCTGGATGACCGCTTCCGGCATCGGTGAAGCGCCGTAGAGGAGCTGGCGCAGACTCGATAGATCGAAGCGCTCTATATCAGGGTGATGAACAACCATGTTGATCATCGTCGGCACCAGAAGACACGAGGTGATCCGCTCGCTCTCTATCGCCTGAAGCACGGCGGTGGGCTCGAAAGCCGGCAGGATGACACTGGCAACGCCGATGGTGGCCGAAGCCATACAGAAGAAACCATCGGCGAGATGGAACATCGGAGCGGCGTGAAGAAAGACATCGTCAGGCCGGAACCCCATATCGGGCTGGGCCTGCAGCGGGTTGAGAGTGAGCCCTCGATGACTCAGCATCACCCCCTTCGAGCGCCCGGTGGTTCCACCGGTGTAGAAGATGCCGGCGAGGTCGTCACCAGCCCGTATCGAGGCCTCTACCGGCGAGCTCGAGGCGATCAAGTCTTCGTAGCCCGAGAAACCTTCGGGAGCCGGGCCATCGCCGAGGTAGATCCGCTCCCGCACGGTAGCAAGCTCGCCCTCGATCTCGGCCAGCGCGCCGAGAAAATTGTCGTCGATCATCAATACCGAGCTCTCGGAATCGTTCAGCCAATGAACGATCTCGGCAGGTGCCAGCCGAGTGTTGACAGGAACGAAAACACCGCCCGACCAGGCGACGCCGAAGTAGAACTCGTAATAACGATCACTATTTAGAGCGAGGATCGCAACTCGATCACCCGCGGCCACACCTAACTTCCGCAGTGCGCCGCCGAGGCGCGCCACCCGATCCGCCAACTGGCTCCAAGTCTGCTCACGCCCTCCCATTCGGGTCGCGACACCCTGCGGTCGAACCTGCTCTGCCCTGCGAATCACCTGACTCAATGACGACATTGTCCCTCCATTCCAGCGAAGAGCCGAGCGTACTACGAGCCAAGAACGTACCCGCGGCTCGACATCGGGCAAGTCTATGGCAACCGGATCAATTCACCGCTGGCATCGATGGAGACCTCGACTTCTTTGGCGACGCGCAACAGCAGCCTGCTCGGGTCCTCGAGACCCCACTCGACATAAGGCACCAAGAAAGTGGTTCGCGCGTGTAACCGACCCGCCCTGGAGTCGAGGGTCACCGGCAGGGTGAGTGAGTGCTCCTCCCCGTGGATCCGCAGTCGCGCCAGCACCCGGATGACGCCGCCACTCCCCGGCTCGAAGCTCCCGACCAATCCATCGACAATGAGCACGAGCTCCGGGAAATCATCGCTCTCCAGCACCCGCTGATGCATCTGCTTGTCTCGCCTGGCGTTCCCGGTCTCGAAAGAACGCGCGTCGACCACCACCTGACCTTCTGCCTCGCCGCGCTCGGTATCGATGCGAAGGCTCCCTCGAAGCGCCTGCGCCGTGCCGTGGACCTTGTGGAGAGTGGAATCGACCACGAACCTGATCTCGGTGGCGGCGACGTCGAGATCGAAGCTGTAGGTCTGCGCCGCGAGTGAGCTCGGCACCACGAGCGCAAGAAAAGCAAGGACCCAGCTTCTAGACCAGCGTTTCCAAAGTTCGCGCACATATCTCGGCCCCTTCGGACACGCTGGTCTAGTCTTCATGGAAGCGGTAGCGCAGCACCGTGCGAATGTTCAAGAGTCCGTCGGTCTCGGAGGAGGTGGCCGGAGGTCGCACCACCTCCAGGGGACTATAGAAAAGCTCGATCCCCAGGCGCGTCCTCTTCGTCGTAGGAACGGTGATGCCGGCAAGGATCCCCCAGGTGTCGCCGTCGCTACGAAGCAACGTGCGATCGATAACGCCAAAGGTAGCAGCGTTGACCTGGAACTCCTGGTCGAAGTGATTGATGAAGCCGCCAAAGTGAAGCTCCGACCGCCGCCAAGAGCGCAGCCGATAGCCAGCACCCAAGTACAGGCCCAGGTGCTCGAGAGTGGCCGTATCGTTGGACCGTGATCGGCAACCAAAGGCGTTCTGCGGAGATCCCGGCGGGAACGAGGCCTCTTCATCTCCGCATGTGAAGTCGCCCTCGATATCTCCGACTTGGCCATGCGCTCTCAACCCCAGCGACCAACGCTCTCCGTCGACCAGGTTGCGCTCGAGAGCCATAGAGAAGAGGCTGGGCTTCATCCCCTCTAGCGTCACCGGTGGAAGGTAGCTGGCCTCGAGAGAGAATCGGAAAGGCAGCCCCAGAGTCACCCGCGGCCGCACCAGCACCGGGAGTTTGTTCAGATCCTCCTCTTTGGTCCCCTCGAAGCCGACCGTTCGTTGCGCAGTGTCGAGATGCGGAATCTGCGTGAGCTCGACTCCGACGTCGACGGACCAGGCCTTTCGTACTTCAGGGGGCCCTATCGGCGTCAGTAGGGAGGCCGAATTGAAGTACTTCATAGCCCAGCTCTCCGGCCGATCGAAGTCGATATCTTCGGTCACTTCGATCACCGGCTGAGCCGGCGCCGGCGCAGTGATCACTAGGAGCGACAGAAGGCCGAGACAGAGCCTATTGATGAACAGTGCTTGGGTTCAAGGGGTCGTCGCAACGTTGCCTTGGTGAGCAGAGTGTACAAACTCATCGAAGACTTCGGCAGGGGTTCTGAGCGGTCACGGTTTCGTGGACACCAAGTTAAGCCCCATCGGGGCAGTTCCTATTCTGCATCAGTTCGGGTAGTCAGCTTCGGACGAGGCTGTGCGAGGTTCGGGGAGCGCAGCCTCCCTTCGGATCCGACCGCCGGTCGCGCGTGAGTTCACGCTGCCCCTTCGAAGGCCTCGGGGCTCAGGAATCCGAGCGTCGAATGCTGGCGTCTCAGGTTGTAGAACACTTCGAGGTAAGAAACCGCTTCGTCGTGAGCTCGCTGACGAGTCTCGAAGGGTCGGTCCCAGACCTCGGTCTTGAGACTGTCGAAGAAGCTCTCCAAGACCGCATTGTCATAACAATTTCCGACGCCGGACATGCTGCAGCGAAACCGCAGCTCAGCCAGCCGATCCTGGTAAGCCTTCGAGGCGTACTGCTTGGGTTCAAGGAGTCGTCGCAGCGTTGCCTTGGTGAGCAGAGTGTACAAGCTCATCGAAGACTTCGGCAGGGGTTCTCCAGCCGAGGGTCTTGCGGGGTCGGCCGTTGAGTGCGAGCGCGACCGCGGCGAGGTCGTCGCAGGAGTATCTGACAAGGTCGGTGCCCTTCGGGAAGTACTGGCGTAGTAGTCCGTTGGTGTTCTCGTTGGTGCCCCGCTGCCAGGGGCTGTGCGGGTCGCAGAAGTAGATCGCGAGGCCGGTATCGACGCGGAGTTGAGCGTGTTGAGCCATCTCGGCGCCCTGGTCCCAGGTCAAGGACCGGCGGAGCTGCTCGGGCAGCGTGGTGATTGACACCGCGATCGCGTCACGGACGGCTTCGGCGCCGTGCCCGGCGAGGGCCGGCCCGTTCTTCACCCTCGATTCGGTCCCGTGCCCTTCCATGCGGGGCAGGTGCAGCAGCATCGTGAACCGCGTAGTGCGTTCGACGAGGGTCCCGATCGCTGAGCTCTCGAGCCCGACGATCAGGTCGCCTTCCCAGTGACCCGGCACGGCCCTGTCGCCGGCTTCGGCGGGGCGTTCGCTGATCATGATCTCCGGAGTTACAAATTTCTTGCCTCTCCCCCGGGTTCGCGCATGCGGCACTCGTAGCGCTCGCCCGGTTCGCAGGCACGCGACGAGCTCGCGTTTGAGGGCTCCTCGACCTTGGATGTAGAGCGCTTGGTAGATCGCCTCGTGAGAGATCCGCATCGACTCATTATGGGGGAAATCAATCCGAAGCCGGTTCGAGATCTGCTCCGGACTCCAGGATTTCGCCCAACGCCGATCCTGGCGACGGCCGTGCCGACGGCCGATCCAACGCACATCCGGACCCGGCACCAGCTCCCCGTCAGGCCTTGCGATCACGCCGGCGAGGCGGTTCTGCACGTACTCACGCAAGGCATCGTTCGCGGCAAGCTTGGAGACCTTCGGACGGCTGGCGCGCCGCTCCGCGTGCCACTGCGCAGTCGTGGCCCGATAAGTTACGGCACGGCTGCGAGTCGCCGCGTTGCGGCGCAGCTCCCGCAAAATCGTCGACGGTGAACGACCCAGGCGGCGAGCGATCTCACGTACCCCAACATGCTGAGCGTGAAGGATGGCGATCTCTTCACGCTCGGCGAACGACAGATAACGCCCCGACACCGGAGCCAACGAGATAGGTCGCATTCCACCAGCTTGCCTGAACCATCTCGACCCGACAGCCGGCGACACCCCAGCCTCTGTTGCGGCGTCCTCGCTGGACGCCCCACGAGCGATCGTCTCCCAGAACCGGATCCGGTCCTCGCGCCGCGCTGTCGAGGGCCGGCCAGGTGACCGCATCTGGCCACGCATCGCTCGAATCGCACCCTGACACTTGCCAACTCCCATCGAAACACCTCCATCACGAGATGTTGCGACGACCAGTTGAATCCGCCGTGGACACCTCCCTTTGCATACGGGCCTGGCCCTACGATCGGTCGGCATGTTCAGAGATCGGCCCTTCATTGGAGCGACCGCTATGCTAGCCTCTCGTGTTCGCAAGGGCTCAATTATGACAGAGGTGGAAAGCTCGACAGGCTCAGACGCCCAGACCGCGACCCGGGCGGGCTCCTTGTGTGTGGAGCCGTTCCTGCATCTCCAACCAGGGCGAATCTACAACCCTCTGACCGACCTCGCCGTCGAGCCTCTCGACCCCGGGTACACCGAGCTGCAAGCCCTCGCCCTCGGCCAAACGAGCGCCGCCGCCTTGCCTGCCGGACTGCGAACGAGTCTGATAGAGACAAAGTGGTTGGTCGAAGACGGCCCCGAGCTGGCAAGCCGCTTTCTTCTCAAGTACGTATCCCTCGAAGCCCACTCGGTCTGCAATCAAGGGTGCTATTTCTGCCCGGTCTCGATCGAGCGCAGAGAAGACCACTTCATGCCAATGGAGCTCTACGACGAAATCGCACGCCAGCTCGGGGAGCTGAGAGGGACGATCGAAGGCGTGTCGATGATCAACTACAACGAGCCGACCGTCGACAAGCGCTTTCTCGAGCAGGTCGGGGTGCTCAAGGGGTACGGCCTCCCGCCGGCAGTGTTGACCAACGGCACCGGCCTCACTCCCAAGAGGGTAGATGCGCTCATCGAGATGGGCGGACTGGTTTACCTGTCGGTCAATCTCTCCACCTTGGACCGCGAGCGCTATGCCGCGGATCGCGAAGGCGATCACCTCGAGCTGGTGCTCTCTAATCTCGACTACATGAAAGATCTGGCCCTTGCCGAGACCATGGAAATCGTCGTTCTCGGGGTCGGCGACGAGATTCACCGCGACGACTTCACGAAGATCGCCGAACGCTTCGCCGACAGCCGTTTCGTGGTCAAGTTCTATGAGGTCATGAACCGCACGGGAAACGTTCCTTTGGGCTTGAAGCCGGAGCAGCGAGTCAAGAAGCTCCATGGCTGTGACCAGACCGGCTCCCGGCCTCTTCAGTGGCTCCACATCACTCCGCGAGGCGAGTGCGTCATCTGCTGTCAGGACTACCACGAGCACTACGTCGTTGGAGATCTGACCAAGCAGTCTCTTATGGAGGTCTTGACCGGGCCTGAGATCGCCAGAATGCGCCGCTGGACATACGGCCTCGAAGAGGCTCCCGACGACTTCATCTGCCGCGACTGCATCTACGCTTTGACACGATGACATCTGGAGCCCTGGTCTCCTATCTGATCCCTGACGACAGCCGCCCCGAGCTGGGGAATCGGCCCTAGTGGCGCGATCGTTGCTCATCGGCAACACACAAAGGGGCCGATGCTACGATCCCCCCGATGAGCGCCAGGCAGAGGGAGCGGGGGCTTCACGAGCTCTATCGCGAAGACTCGGAGCTGGCCGACCTCCAGATCTGGGGGCGACGACCTGATCCGCTAACCCGCCGGGGCTTTCTCAAGGGCTCGGGGATGGCGGCAATGGCGGCCGCACTCGGAGGCGAGATCGTCTTCGCGCCCTACATGCCTGCCGGGTTGTTGCCTGCGGCGCTCGCCCAGTCGCAGGAGTCACTTCGAATCTCCGGGAAGCACCCCGGGCTGACCGTGCTCAGCGATCGGCCCCTCTCCGTCGAGACGCCGGCGCATCTTCTCGACGACGAGGTGACACCCGTCGATCGGCTCTTCGTGCGCAACAACGGCGACCCACCGACGAGCACGGATCCCTCTGATTGGCGCCTACGCATCGACGGCGAAGCGACCGAGCGCCCGATCGAGATTTCGTTGGCGGAGCTGAAGCGAGACTTTCCGATTCGCGACCTTGCTCTCCAATTGGAATGCGCTGGGAACGGCCGCAGTGAATACGACCCACCAGCGTCGGGCAATCAGTGGACCACGGGGGCCGTCGGCTGCCCGCGTTGGACCGGTGTTCGCCTCAGCGACGTATTGCGCCGTGCCGGTGTGCTCGAAAATGCAGTCTACATCGGCTATTACGGCGCGGACCGGCATTTGAGCGGCGATCCTGAGTTGGTCCCGATCTCTCGCGGCGTGCCGATGTCAAAGGCCCTCGAAGACGAGACCCTCCTCGCCTGGGCGATCAACGGTGGGGACCTTCCCGCCCTGCACGGCGCTCCTCTCCGCCTGGTCTGCCCTGGCTGGCCAGGCTCGGCCTCGGGGAAATGGGTCCATCGGATCGCGGTTCGCGACCGGATCCACGACGGGCCCAAAATGACAGGGCAGTCCTACAGGGTTCCGTGCAATCCGGTCGCACCGGGCGAGAGCGTGGACGATGCCGACATGTGCATCGTAGAGGCCCTGCCGGTCAAATCGCTCATCACCTACCCCAGGTCCGGAGCGGTGCACGAACTGGGTAGCGTTGCCGAGGTCCGCGGGCACGCCTGGGCCGGTGACTCGAGCGTAGAGATGCTCGACGTATCGATCGACTTCGGCCAAACCTGGAAGAGATGCGATCTCCAACCGCCGGCCAACCGCCTCTCCTGGCAGCGCTGGAGAGCCCATGTCGAGTTTCCGAGTCGTGGTTACTACGAAGTCTGGGCTCGGGCGACCGACAAGGCGGGTCGTACTCAGCCGATGCTGGTGCCGGGTTGGAATCCGAGGGGCTACCTGAACAACGCGTGCCACCGAATCGCAACCAGAGTCGTTTGATGTGTGGAACGAGCGGCCTCTTCAGAATCGCACTGATAGCTGTTCCCGCCCTGGCTGCGGCGACCGCCTTGGCGCAAAGCGAAAGCACACCGAGGATCGACCGCAGCAGCGGTCTCGCCATCGCGCCCGGCTGGGAGCTGGTCAACGAACGCTGCACAGCATGCCATTCGACGGCCCTCATCAGGCAGACGCGGGGCGGTCGAGAGGACTGGCTCGGCCTCATCCGCTGGATGCAAGAGACGCAGGAGCTGGAGACTTTCGAAAAGGAAGTCGAGGACAGGATCCTCGCCTATCTCTCCGCGAGTTACGGTCTCGACGGTCGAAGGGGCCGTCGTCCCCCGCTGGCGCCGCATCTGATGCCCCCGGTCCATACCCGCCCCTGAGAACGCGGCCCATTCGAGCTAGTGTCCTGTTAGGAGCCGAAATGGGCAGAGAAGATCCAGACCCCACCCGCCAGCGTGCCGCCGACGAAGATTTCGGAGGCCCGGTTCGCTACGGACTGATCGCTTTTCTGGTCGCACTCGCGCTTCTCAACGCCCAGGTCACGGTCACCCGTCTTCTCGCCTATCGCTTCTTCTACCACTTCGTCTTCTTCGTCATTTCACTATCGCAGCTGGGCCTCGCCGCCGCCGGCGCATGGGTTTACGCGTCGCGGCGACTGCCGCGAATGAATCTCGACCTCTTGCGCTGGCTTCTTCTCCTCGCTGCTTCTCCACTTCTGGTTCTTGCCGCATATAGCTGGCTCGGCCCACGCCCGAATCTCTCCTTCGGCAAGCTCGACGGCCCCACGGCCTACGGCTACCTGAGCCTTCTCTCGATCCTCCTCGTCGTCCTCAACTTCGCCGGCGGCATGGTGCTCACCACGCTCTTTACCGGCTTCAAGGAGCACATCGGGCGGCTTTACGCAGCCGACCTCGTGGGCGCCTCACTCGGGTGCCTGGCCTCGGTCGGCTTGATGATGTACGCCGGCCCCATCCGCGCGTTCTTGATGTCGGGAGTCGCGGCCCTCCTGGCGGCCCTGGGGCTCCTCATTCTCCTCGAGGGGAAGGGTCGAAGGCCCAGCCAGAATCTCACTCAGCCTCGACTCGTATCGGCCTGGGTCTTTCTCATGCTCTTCCTCTGCCTGGGTCTCGCCTTTCCCGGCCTTTTCGACCCCAATCTGCGCTTCCCCGATAGAGCGGGCCGTCTTACCCGCTCGGCCTGGACTCATATAGCAAGAACCGATGCCACGGGACCCGCGAGCTACGTGATCGACGGCGACGCCTACACCGATGTGTACAGCGGTCTTCCCCAAGGCGGTGTCGATCCACCATCGCCGAGCTACGAGCTCGTGAGCCCAGGACCCGACGTTGCAATCATCGGCGTCGGAGCCGGACCCCAGCTCGTCGTAGCTCTGGAGCGGGGTGCCACCTCGGTCCTCGCGGTCGACATCAACCCCACCATCATCGCGTGGTCCAAAGACGAAGACCGCCAGTTCAATCAGGACATATTCAACCGCCCCGAAGTAACGGTCCAGGTCGCGGAGGGACGACACGCGCTGCGGTCGAGCGAGAAGGATTTCGATCTCATCGTCATGCACGCAATCGATACCTGGACGGCGTCATCGCAGGGCGCCTACAGCCTCACCGAGAACTTTCTCTATACCAGTGAGGCGATGCGAGACCTACTCTCGAAGCTGAGACCGGGAGGAGTCGTTTCGATTCGCCGCTGGCTCTTCTGGCCGCCCCGCGAGAGTCTGCGCCTCTTCACCACCATCAACGATGCGCTCGAGCGCGAGGGTTTCGAGGAGCCCGAGCGCCACCTCATCGCGGTCTCGCCGGAACAGCAGTTTCGCGACCCGGAGCTGAAAGTCTGGGGCTTTGTATTCTTCTCCAACCAGCCATTCGGAGAGGAGCAGCTGGCGCGGCTCGACCGCTATGTCGAGAGTCGCCATTGGAGCTATCTCTACCGCCCCGGCGAGTCGATTTCGACCCCCTTCACCGAATTCTTGAATGCACATGATCGCCAAGCCTTCTATGACCCTTACCCCTACATCGTCACCCCGGCAAGCGATGCCAACCCCTTCTTCTTCCAAATCGCCTCGCCTTGGTCGGACTGGGGATCGGGAGAGACTCAAAAGCTCTCGGGTGTGATTTACCGACAGAGCTCCTCGCTTCTTGTTCTCTGCCTCGTGCTCGCCGTCGTTCTCACCGTCGCCCTTCTCGGAGTTCCCCTCTTCCTTCGGCGCGGGGACCTCTCCGGCGACCGACAGCTCGGCACATCCGTCGTCTATTTCGGCTGCCTCGGATTTGGTTTCATGGCCATCGAGCTACCCGTGATTCAAGTCATGACGCTCTTTCTGGGCCACCCGACCTATGCGCTCAGCGTGGTCCTCCTCGGCCTGCTCGCGGCAGCCGGCGCCGGGAGCAGTCTGATGGGAAAGCTGCCGACGGCTGCAGGGCGGATCGCCATCGCGGTGGTCATCGTTCTCGCCATCGGCTCCGGGCTGACCCTGTTGCCGGCGGTGCACGCCCTCATTCATCTACCAGACCCGATCCGCTTCGGACTGACCTTGGTTTACGTGGTCGCCATCGGGGTTCCTCTCGGCATGCCCTTTGTCGCCGGCGTGCGTCTCCTCGATGCGGCGCGGCCGCATCAGGTTGCCTGGGCCTGGGCTGTGAACGGCGCGACGGCGGTTGTCGGTTCTTGCTTGCTGATGATCCTGATGGTCTTTTCAGGCAGCGGCGCCAGTTTCGCTTTGGCGGCAGTCGCTTACGGCATCGCCTTTTTGGCACGACCTCGCCTCGCCCTCAAAGAGGCCTCTCGATAGTATCTACGCGACCCATAGGAAGCTACGAATGCGCCATGGACTCATCCTCTCACCGCACCCTCGATCCAGGGTCAGGTCGCTGCCGCCGGCCGTGCCGAGGCGCGTGGTTTTCACTCGGTCTGGGTCACCGAGTCCACCCGCTCCTCTACTCACCCAGTGCGGGAATGAGCCCCGAGCGCATCGAAGAGAATGTGAACGCCATCATCGACACAGTAGGACAATAGGAGAGATCCGAGATGTTGCGACTACGACAAATATGCCTGGTAGCCCAGGAGCTACGCCCGGTCCTCGACGAGCTAACGGGCGTTTTCGATATCGAAGTCTGCTATGTCGACCCGGGGGTCGGGCACTTCGGCCTCGAGAACTCGCTGATGCCGATCGGCAATGAGCTCCTCGAGGTGGTTGCACCGATCCAGGAGAACACCGCCGGCGGCCGCTATCTGGAGAGGCGTGGTGGTGACGGTGGCTACATGGTCATCACCCAGTGCGACGATCACGAGCATCGCCGGCAGCGGGCCACCGAGCTCGGTATTCGCATTGCCCACCAGGGCGAGCACGGCGGCTTCCACAACATGCAGCTCCACCCTAAAGACACCGGCGGCAGCTTCTTCGAGATCGACGGGCAAGACGACGGAGAGGCCCCCGATGGCCCTTGGACACCCGCCGGCCCGAACTGGCAGAGGTCCAAGCGCACCGATGTGGTGAGTGCCATTCTCGCCGCCGAGATCCAGAGCCCGGATCCCCAATCCCTGGCTCAGCGCTGGAGCGAGATTGCCGAGCGTCCGCTCACACGAGGAGCGGGAGGCGCGCCGGAGCTGCCTCTCGACAACGCAGTCGTCCGTTTCGTGCCTTGCACCGACGGCCGGCCGGAGGGCCTCGGCGGTCTCGACCTCCAGGCTGTCGACCCGGGGCGAGCGCTCGATGAAGCGGATCGGCGCGACAAGCGCATTTCGGACGACACAGTCTTGATCTGCGGCACCCGCTTCCGATTGGTGAGCTGAGTTACGCGGTAGGAGCCGGCGTCTCGAGAGCGGCATGCGCCGCCGCCAGACGCGCCACCGGGACGCGGAAGGGCGAGCAGCTGACGTAATCCAATCCCTGGCGATGGAAGAAATGGATCGAGCGCGGGTCGCCGCCGTGCTCTCCGCAAATGCCCATGACCAAGCCTGGGCGGGCCTCTCGGCCGCGCTGGACACCCAGCGTTACCAGCTGCCCGACACCCCCTTCGTCAATCGTGGCAAATGGGTCGGCGTCTAGGAGTCCCCGCTCTACATACTCGGGAAGGAAGCGACCGGCGTCGTCTCGCGATAGCCCCATCGCCGTCTGGGTGAGGTCGTTGGTGCCCCAGCTGAAGAAGTCCGCGTGCTCGGCGATCTCGGCCGCCTGAAGTGCCGCGCGAGGGAGCTCGATCATGGTTCCGATATGCAGAGGCACCGACTGCCCTCGCTCGCGTAAGACTTCGCCCGCCGTCGCCACGATCCTCTCCCGAATGTGAGAAAGCTCCTCTGCATTCATCACCAACGGAACCATCACCTCGGGCTGGACCTCGCCTCCCTCCTCGATGACATCACAAGCCGCGTTGTAGAGAGCGCGCACCTGGGTCTCGTAGATCTCGGGATACAGAAGTCCCAATCTACACCCTCGCAAGCCAAGCATCGGGTTCTGCTCCCGCAACCCTTCGGTCTTGCGACGCACTTCCGCCACCTTCAGACCCAGATCGTCGGCAATCGCCTCGATCTCGCTCAGCTCCACCGGCAGAAACTCGTGCAGGGGCGGATCGAGAAGGCGAACGGTCATCGGCCGACCCGCCATCGTCCGCAACAGATCGGCAAAGTCCTTGCGCTGCACTGGCTCGATTTTGTTCAAGGCACTGCGCCGTTGCGCTGCGGTGTCCGCCAGAATCATCTCTCGCACCGAAAGAATGCGGTGAGGGTCGAAGAACATATGCTCGGTCCTGCACAGGCCGATGCCCTCGGCGCCGAGCTCCACCGCCCGAGCCGCATCCACGGCAGTCTCCGCATTCGCTCGCACACCCAGGCTGCGAATCTCGTCTGCCCAGCCAAGCAAGGTGCCGAAGTCAGCACCGACTTCGGCCTCGATAGTGGGCACGGCTCCCAGCAGGACCTCGCCACTCGCTCCATCGACCGTCACCACCGAGCCCGCCTTCAAGACCCTGACCTCTTCCCCCCCTTCTACTCGCACCTCCCCTGCATCTTCATCGATTACCAGGTTTCCACAGCCCACCACGCAGGTTCGACCCATGCCTCGAGCGACGACGGCAGCGTGCGAGGTCATCCCGCCGGTTCGAGTAAGAATCGCCCGCGCCGCGTGCATGCCATGAATGTCTTCGGGGCTGGTCTCGCTGCGAACGAGGACCACCGACTCCCCCGCCTTCCCCAGACGCTCAGCCTCGGCGGAGTTGAATACGATGCGGCCGCTGGCCGCCCCAGGTGACGCGGGCAGCCCGCGGGCGATCAGATCCCTCGGCGCGTGTGGATCGATCTGAGGATGAAGAAGCTGATCCAACTGCTCGGGCGCCACTCGCCGCACCGCAGTCGCACGATCGATCATCCCCTCCTCGGTCATCTCGACGGCGGCGCGAAGGGCCGCACTGGCAGTGCGCTTTCCACTCCTCGTTTGCAGCACCCACAGCTTGCCCTCTTCGACAGTGAACTCGACATCCTGGATATCGCGGAAGTGACGCTCCAATCCGACCAGCAGCTCGTCCAACTCGCGATAGATCTCGGGCAACGCTTCTTCGAGCGAGGGTGGCGAGTCCGGCGACGATGCCGACCCTCGCAACGGTCCCGGTGTCCGGATGCCCGCCACCACGTCTTCGCCTTGAGCGTTCGCCAGCCATTCCCCCATCGGCTCGCGCTCGCCGGTCGCCGGGTTGCGGCTGAAGGCGACACCGGTGGCGGAGCTCGGGCCCAGGTTGCCGAAGACCATCGCCTGCACATTCACCGCCGTTCCCCAAGAGTCCGGAATACCGTTGAGCATCCGGTAGGTGCGAGCCCGCTTGCCATACCAACTGAGAAAGACAGCGGCCAGAGCCTCGCGCAACTGCCGACGAGGATCGTGCGGAAAGGGCTTGCCGACACCGTTCTCGTAGATCGCCTGCAACTCGCCGATTATGATCTCGAGATCGCGCTCGTCGAGCTGGTGGTCGAAGCCAACGCCTCGCCTCTCTTTGCGCCGCCGCAGCGGCTCTTCGAGATCTTCCCTCGGCAGCCCATTGACCACATCCCCGAACATCTGTAACAGCCGGCGATAGGAATCGAGCGCGAAGCGACGGTCGCCGGTTCTCGACGCCAATCCCTCGACAGTATCGGCGTTGAGCCCGAGGTTGAGGACCGTGTCCATCATTCCCGGCATCGACTCGCGAGCGCCGGAGCGCACCGAGACCAGCAGAGGGCGACCCGGATCACCGAAGCGAGGGCCTGCCAGCGAGGCCTCGATGTGGGCGATGCCATCCTCGATCCCTTGAAGCACGTCCGGGCTCAGCACCGAGCCGGCCTCGAAGAACTCCCTGCACAGATTTGTCGGCAGGGTGAAGCCGGGCGGCACCGGTAGCCCGAGGCGGCACATTTCCGCGAGATTGGCACCCTTGCCGCCAAGGAGCTCTCGCATCTGCTGGTCTCCGGCCGCTTGGCCCTGAGCGAAGGGATACCAACTAGGCATGGCTGAAGGTCCGAGAACTGTGCATGAGTGAACGGCGGCTATATTAGCGCGGGGGAGATCCGAGTCGAGCACGCGATGAGCGATGCGCCTCCGCCTTTGCTATGTTGGCGCGATGATCCGCTTTCGGTGCTTCGTCAGACATGGAGCTGAGCTACTCCTGCTCCGACGCCCCGGGGGAAGCTGGGGCGTTCCCAGCGGTGCCGGCGAGGAGCCTATTGGTGACGAGGAGCCAAGAGAGCTCCTGAGGCGGCTCGGATTGAACGGAGCGCACCTCAACACCGGCGGAGATCCTCACCAGATCACCAACGGCGCCGGTAGGCGCTACCAGGCCTTCCTCTACGACGCGCCAAAAAGAGAGCTCGAGGAACGAGAGGGATCTCTCGAGGCAAGATGGCTGGCGGCACCGGAGCTTCTCCTCCTTCGCGACTCTGTCTCCGACCTCTGGGACTCGTATCGCACCGTTTCCCCGAGCCTCAGCCAGGTGCGAACGGATCGCGACCACGGTTCTTCGTGGATCTCGCTCCGCGCCCTGGAGGTCCTGCGCGACGAGGCGGTCGATCTCGGGCGTGCCGGCGCCGAGCCCGAGGACGCCGAGAAAAAACTCGTCGGACTTGCTGAAGATCTCCGCAATACCCACCCCTCGATGAGTGCGGTCTCCAATCGACTCCACCGAGCCTTTGCCACGGCTCGCGAGAGAACGGGCCAGAACAATTTCGCGATCGACCTGGCAGCCGCTGCCCAAGCGACACTCTCCGAAGTCATGGACCACGAGCTTGCCGCCGCCAGAGAAGCCGCTTCCCTGGTTCGGGGGAGATCGGTGCTCACCCTCTCTCGCTCAGAGAGCGTCAGCCAGGCGCTCCTTCTCGGCTCTCCGGCGTCGCGAGTCTTCGTCGCCGAGTCGAGGCCGGGGGGCGAAGGAGAAGTCGTGGCTCGCGAGCTGGCAAGAAGAGGGCTCGACACCACGCTCGTCGCGGACGCGGCGATGGGTAGAGTCCTCGCCGACGGTCGAGTCGACCTGGTGTTGGTGGGGGCCGATGCCATCCTCGCTGACGGCACGGTCGCCAACAAATGCGGCACTCGGCTTGCCGCCCTCGCCGCCAAGAGCCTTGCGGTGCCCGTCTACGTGGTCGCCGCGAGCGACAAGATCTCGCCGAGTCTGAGCATCGACCTCGAAGGAGATCGGTGCGACGGCGGCAAGGAGAGCTGGAGCAGCGGGCCACGCTCTTTTCGTCCTCTATTCGAGCTCACTCCCGCTGAGTTGATCTCGAAGATCGTCACCGAGGAGGGGCCCGTGGAGCCTTCGGATCTGGCACCCCTCTGCGCCGAGGCGGAACGACTCGAGCGACTGTCGGGACTGAGCACGCTACGATAGCCAGGCAATGAAGAACTACGATCTGGCCATCGTAGGAGGCGGCATCGTCGGCGCCTCGCTCGCCTACCACGCAGCGCGCTTGGGCGCCCGAACGCTTCTCATCGACCGCGAGGACGAAGGACGAGCAACTGACGCCGGTGCCGGTATCGTCTCACCGGAGACTACGGCCACCGAGAGCTCGGCTCTTCATGACCTGGGGCGCCTGGCCGCCGCCTACTACCCGGAGCTCCTCGGCGACCTCGACTCAGATACCGGGTACCAACGCTGCGGCATACTCGTCGTCGCCGCCAACGACTGGGAGACCCAGTTCTTCGACGAGCTCACCACCGCCCTTGCGCGACGCCACCAGGAGAGTGAAGAAACCGCCCCACTTCCCCAGGAGATCGAGCCGAGGGCCGCACTGGAGATGTACCCACCCCTCGGCCTCATGAAACGATGTCTGTGGAGCCACGAAGCGGCGCGGATCGACGGACGCAAGACCTGCAGCGCCCTCTCGACAGCAGCCGAGGGCCTTGGCGTCGAAGTCCTCGTGGACAGCGTCAGTAGTCTCATTCTCGAGCACAAGCAAGTGCTCGGAGTGCGCGTTGGCGAGGAAGACCTGACAGCCAACGCTGTCGTCATCGCTGGTGGCGCCTGGTCGCCAACCTTCGCCGCCCAGCTCTCCTTTCCGCTGCCGGTCGAGCCGCAGCGCGGCCAGATCGCGCATCTCCATCTCGAGGGCGCCGATTCCGAGAACTGGCCAATGATCAACGGCTTCCGTGAGCACTACATGGTGGCGTGGCCGGGAGGACACATCTCGGCCGGCGCCACCCGAGAAGAAGGCGCCGGCTTCGACCCCCGGATCACCACCTGGGGCGTGCAAGAGGTTCTGGGAGAGGCGCTGCGCGTCGCTCCGGGACTGGCCGATGCAACCGTGGTCGAGATGAAAGTCGGGCTCCGGCCTCTCAGTCCAGACGGCCTACCGGTACTCGGCCGAGCTCCCGGTTTCGACAACCTGTGGCTCGCCACCGGCCACGGCCCCTCGGGTCTGACTCTGGGGCCCTACTCCGCAAAGCTGGTGGCACAAGCCGCCCTCGGCGGCGAATGGTCACCTTGGCTGGCCGCCTTCGACCCCGCCAGGTTCTTAGATTAGCGCAGCGCCGCCTCACAAAGAGCGAGCCGAAAGGGCGAAGACGACGAAGGCGGCGATCATGAGAGTGCCGCCGATAGGAGTTATAGCGCCGAGCCATCGAGGACCGCCCAGAGCGAGGATTGCGACAGTACCGCTGAAGATCAAGGTTCCGCCGAGAAGTAGCCCGCCCGCCCACAGTAGACTCCCGCTCTCACGCGACTGAGCAACGATTCCAATCAGCACTAATCCCAGGCCACTGTACATCGAGTAACGCGCCGCCGTCTCCCACAAGGCGAGCGCATCTGCATCCAGGCGAGCCCGGAGGCCGTGCGCACCGAAAGCGCCACCGAGCACCGAGAGGGCGCAGAGAAGTGCGCCGGAAACGATCCAAGCTGAGCTCATGATCTCCCTCCTACAGACAGCATCCTGCGCGCCATGCTACCAACCGGAGACGCTGCTAGACTTCCTCGCGTCGAATCGGCACCAAGGCCCCCCTATCGATCTGCTCAGCCCCACCGACCAAGGATGAAAGACCTCCTCGAACAACTCTCCCCCTATCTCGAGAACCAGTGGGTGCGCTCACTTCTCATCCTGCTCGGCGCTCTGCTGGCTGCGAAGCTGACCGACTTCGCCATCACGCGGGTGGTGCGGCGCTTCACGGCAAAGACCCGCACCGACTTCGACGATCGGATCGTCGCTCTTCTGCATCGGCCGGTGTTCATCAGCGTGCTCCTCGCCGGTCTTGGCCTCATCACCACCGTACTCGATCTGCCGCCAGTTCTTCGCCTGAGTGTGCAGCGAATCCTCAAGACTATCGCCATCCTGCTGTGGTCGCTGGTGATGATGCGCATGGTCACTTTGATCCTCGAGCAACTAGGCCGACTCCGCGACCGCTTCGCCATGATCAAGCAAGAGACGGTCATTCTCTTCTCGAATCTGGCGAGAGTGCTGATTTTTGGTGGCGCTGTTTACTTCGTCTTTTTGAGCTGGAATATCGATGTCACGGCCTGGATGGCTTCGGCGGGGATCGTCGGCATCGCCATCGGGTTCGCCGCCAAAGACACGCTCTCCAACCTCTTCGGAGGCGTATTCATCCTCGCCGACGGTCCCTATAGAGTCGGCGACTTCATCAATCTCGACCGAGGTGAGCGTGGGATGGTCACTGACATCGGTCTGCGTACCACCCGCCTTCTGACCCGGGACGACGTCGAGGTGACCGTTCCGAACTCTGTGATCGCGCAATCGACCGTGGTCAACGAGAGCGGCGGCCCCTGGAAGAAGACGAGGATCCGGGTCAAGATCGGCGTCGCTTACGGCTCCGACATCGATTTGGTGGAGGAGACGCTGTTACGCATCGCAGTCGCCCACGAAAAGGTCTGCGAAGAACCTGAGCCGCGAGTCCGCTTCCGCGCTTTCGGCGACTCCAGCTTGGACTTCGAGCTGCTGTGCTGGATCAGTGAGCCGGTCTTTCGAGGCCTCGTCCTTCACGAGCTCAATCGTCAGGTGTACAAAGAGTTCGGCCGGTTGGAGATCCAGATCCCCTTCCCGCAGCGAGACGTACACCTGCTCAAAGACGACTAGTCTTCCACCGACGGAAGATAGGGCCGAAGACCGGCGAGAACGACTTCCGGCTCGTTGAAGGCGACACCGATGCCAGCCGGAAGCCCACCTGTCTCCTGACCCGGAGGGACCCTCTGCACCACAGTCGCTTTCGCGCGCAGACTCTTACCGCTCGGCTCGGGCAACCGAAACTCCAGCACGATCTCCTGGTTGAGCTCCGGTGTAGAGTCGGTCGGGATGTAAAAGCCGCCATGCTCGAGCTCTTTGCTGTACGCCGCGAGCAGAGGCTTGTCGTCTTCCAAGACGATCTCGAAGACACCATCCTCGCCGTTCACCTTCCTGGCACCACCCCGCCCCCGTACCCGAAGCTGCTCGACCAGCTCTTCCGGCGAGAGAAAGCGCACACCCATTCCTGTCGGGCCGAGTAAGCGTAGATCGGGAGCCACCCACACCCGTCTCGCAACGACCGTCTCGAAGTGGATAGTGGTATCGCCATCTCGAATCTCGAGACGGACCCCAGTACCGCGCGTGACCGGATATGGGGTCGCGATGAACACCCCCGTGGTGGAGATATCGTGAACGTACGCCGCACGCGGGGTCGGATCGTTTCCGATCCAATACCTCACCTGCGCCCGCCGGGCAAAGCGTCGCGCAACTCGCCGTTCGTGGGGTCTCATCAGTGTTCGTGTGATTGTAACCCGGCAAGCACCCTGCCACGCAACAGGTCTGCAGCGGTATACTCCTCCTTCTCTCGAGGCCACTGAAGTGAGTTCCAAGAAGCCCGACCTCCAAGCCCTGCGCGAAGACATCGAAGCTGTCGATCGAGAGATCCTGGCCCGACTCAAAGACCGCATGGAGCTGGTCGAGGACGTCGCGATATCCAAGGTAGAGACCGCTTTCCCGTTTCGAGACAAACAACGAGAAGAGCAGCACCTGCTACACATCCGGCACCTTGCGGCCGAGATATCTCTCGACGCTCACCACGTCGAGCGCATCTACCGGATCATCATGGAGATGGCGATCGCCCATCAGCAGGCACACATCCAGGGCCTCGAGACAGCCCCTCTCCGTGTCGCCTATCAGGGGGTCGAGGGCTCCTACAGCCACTTGACCGCACAGCGCCACTACCGGAACAAGGAAGGGGGCATTCTTCTAACCGGCTGCGAGACCTTCCGCGCCGCCGCCGACGCGGTGCGCGACAGCACCGTAGATGTGGCGCTACTCGCGGTCGAGAACAGCACCGCCGGCAGCATCAATGAGACCTACGATCTTCTCGCCGAGGGCGGGCTCACCATCACCGCCGAAGTGATCTCTCAAGTCGAGCACTGCCTGCTCGCCCTGCCTGATACAGCGATCGACCAGCTTCACGCCGTCCTCTCCCATCCTCAGGCACTGATGCAGTGCGAAGCCTTCTTTCGCCGGCACCCGAAAATTCGGCCCCAGGCGGAGTTTGATACCGCCGGCGCAGCGCGCAAGGTTGCGGAATCGAACGACCCGACGCTTGGTGCCATCGCCAGCGAGTCAGCGGGGAAGGCCTTCGGGCTCGAAGTTCTCGAACGTGCCATTCAGACCCAGTCGAACAACTACACCCGCTTCGTAGAGGTCGCGAAAGAAGCAACCCCCTGCCCTCCCGATGCCGCCTGCAAGACTTCCTTACTCCTCGAAACCGCTCACAAACCCGGGGCACTGGGAGAGGTCATCGTTGCCTTCGCACGTCGGGGAGTGAACCTCACCAAGCTCGAGTCGCGCCCCATCCCGGACCGACCCTTCGACTATCAGTTCTACCTCGACATCGAAGGCCACGCCGCATCTCAAGCGATAACCGAGACCCTGGGAGAGATCGAGAGCCAGGAGCTCACTCGCGAGCTGCGGATCTTGGGCACCTACCCCAAAGCCGCTCCGGCCGCCCGCGCCAACTGAACCGTGGCTCAAGAACGCTTCGATATCGCGATCGTAGGCGGCGGTATCGTCGGCCTAGCCAGTGCCCTCGCCTTGGTCCGCGAAGGGGCCAACAAAGTCGTGGTGCTCGAGGCCGAAGGCGCGATCGCCAGACATCAGACCGGGCACAACAGCGGAGTGCTGCACTCGGGCCTCTACTACCACCCAGACTCGTACAAGGCGAAGAACTGCGTCAAGGGACGCAGCGATCTGGTGGCCTTCTGCGAAGAGCACGAGATCGCCCACGAGATCTGCGGCAAGCTGGTCATCGCCACCGACCCGCAAGAGATCCCCCGCCTCGACGAGCTGGAACGGCGGGGGCGGGCGAATGGTCTCCTGGGAATGGAGCGGCTCGGTCCCGACGGAATCCGAGATCATGAGCCCCACGCAACCGGTATCGATGCCCTCTGGGTTCCGGAGACCGGTATCGTTGATTTCGTTGCCGTGGCTCGCGCCTACTCCCGACTGGTGACGGAGGGCGGCGGCGAGATCCGAGTCGACCACCGAGTGTCTGCGATGAAAAGAGAGGCTTCAGGGCTCAATCTCGAGACCTCAGGGGGAGACCTCTTCACATCGCGCCTCATCAACTGCGGGGGGCTGCAGTGCGACCGCGTTGCGCGTATGGCGGGCGTCGACCCGGGCGTGCGTATAGTCCCCTTCCGCGGCGAGTACTTCGAACTGGCCGCGGAGCGACGCTCTCTGGTACGCAACCTCATCTACCCGGTACCCGATCCTCGCTTTCCCTTTCTTGGAGTCCACCTCACCCGCGGGATCGGCGGAGAGGTCGAGGCCGGTCCGAACGCCGTCCTGGCCCTACGCCGCGAAGGCTACGAACGGCTCAGCTTCTCGCTCAGAGACACTCTCGATACCCTACTCTTCCCGGGTTTCTGGAGAATGGCTGGGCGCTTCTGGAAGATAGGGCTCGAGGAGATGCGCCGCTCCGGCAGTCGCCGCCTCTTCGCCGCATCGCTGCAGCGTTTCGTGCCGGAGATCCGTGCCGAGGATCTCACCGGCGGAGGCGCCGGCGTCCGAGCTCAGGCGGTCGATCCGACCGGAAAGCTGCTCGACGATTTCCACATCGTCGAGGACGACCGCTCCATCCACGTGCTCAACGCTCCCTCGCCGGCGGCGACATCTTCGTTGTCGATCGGCCAAGAGATCGCCGGCCGCGCCAAGCGCAGCTTCGGGATCTGATCGTCCTTCGCCATGGCAACCGAGCTCCGCTTTCAAGCGACCCCCTCATCGGGCGAGGTGAGTGCGCTATTGGAGTCTCCTGCCAACGCTCGTTGCCTCTACGTACTTGCCCACGGTGCCGGTGCGGGCATGCGTCATCCCTTCCTCGAAGCGATGGCAGCTCGGCTCGCTGATCGCGGGGTGGCGACACTGCGCTACCAATTCCCCTATATGGAGAAAGGCGCCAGAAGGCCTGGGCCAGCGGCGGTGGCGGAGAGAACCGTGCGAAGCGCCGTGGCGAAGGCGACTGAGCTGAGCGATCTTCCTGTCATCGCCGGCGGCAAGTCCTACGGCGGGAGAATGACCGCCTACGCGCTCGCCAAGCAGCGCGTCCCCGAGGTCCTCGGCCTCGCCTTCCTCGGCTTTCCGCTCCACGCTCCCGGCCGTGACGGGACCGAGCGCTGGAGCCCCATGAGCAGTGTCGGCCTGCCGATGCTCTTCTTGCAGGGAAGCCGCGACCGTCTCGCCAACCGCGACCTGCTTCGGCCGCTGCTGCCAGCGCTCGAGCCACCCGCCAACCTGCACGAGATCGTCGACGGCGACCACTCATTCAAAGTGCCGAAGCGCACCGGCCGGAGCGCCGACGAAGTTCTAGACGAGTTGGCCGCGACACTGGCACAGTGGGCAACCGATCTAGTCGAAAAGAGATAACCCGAGGGGGACGGATGAGCGAAACGATCCAAGTCGACATCGGCAACGACTACTCCTTCCTGCGCGACCCGGTACGCCGAATCTGCGAGAAGTTCCCCGGCGAGTACTGGCGCGAGCTCGATGCAAAGCAGGAGTACCCCCACGCCTTCGTGGATGCGCTCACCGAGCACGAATATCTGGCCTTGCTCATCCCCGAAGAGTACGGCGGCTCCGGGCTGCCCCTGCGAGCGGCCGTGGCGGTGCTCGAGACCATCCACGAATGCGGCTGCAACGCCGCCGCCTGCCACGCCCAGATGTACACCATGGGTACAGTGCTTCGCCACGGCAGCTCGGAACAAAAACAGCGCTACCTGCCAAAGATCGCCAGCGGCGAGCTACGCCTGCAGGCCTTCGCCGTCACTGAGCCGAATACCGGCTCCGACACCACCCAGCTGACCACCAGGGCAATTCGCGACGGCGACGGCTATGTCATCCGCGGCCAGAAGATCTGGACCAGCCGGGCGCTCCAGTCCGACCTCATGCTCCTCTTGGCTCGAACCACCCCCGCGGATGAGGTCGAGAAGCGCACCCACGGACTCTCGACCTTCTTGGTCGATCTGCGCGAGGCACGGGGCAACGGCCTCGAGATAACGCCGATCGACACCATGATCAACCACAACACCAATCAGCTCTTCTTCGACGGTCTGCGGGTGCCGGCGGACAGTCTGATCGGCGAGGAGGGCCACGGCTTCCGCTACATCCTCGACGGTATGAACGCGGAGCGCATCCTGCTTGCCGGCGAAGCCCTGGGAGATGCTCGTTGGTTCATTCGCAAGGCGGTCGACTACGCCAACGAGCGCCAGGTCTTCGGCGCACCGATCGGCCGCAATCAGGGGATCCAGTTCCCCATTGCCCGTAACTGGGCCGAGACCGAAGCAGCCGATCTCATGGTCCGCAAGGCCGCCGCCCTCTTCGAGCTGAAGCAGCCGTGCGGAGCCGAAGCCAATACCGCCAAGATGTTGGCCTCGGAGGCCTCCTGGGGGGCCGCCGACACCTGCTTTCAGACCTATGGCGGTTTCGCCTTCGCCAAGGAGTACGACATCGAGCGCAAGTGGCGCGAGACCCGTCTGCTGCGCACCGCTCCAATCTCGACGAATCTGATTCTCGCCTATATCGGGCAGCATGTTCTGGGATTGCCGAGAAGCTATTGAGGGACTAGAGTTGAGGGGGCCGCCCTCTTGCACGGGTGGGCCAAATTCGATATTCAAAAAACGCATCGTAGAGGAGAGTCAACCCCATGCGCGAAGCTGTCATCGTATCTACTGCCCGTACCCCCATCGGCAAGGCGCACCGAGGCGCCTTCAACAACCTCGAATCCCCGACCATGGCCGGAATCGTCATCGCGGAGGCGGTCAAGAGAGCCGGCCTCGAAGGCGGCGAGGTCGACGACGTGGTGATGGGAGCGGCCCTGCAGCAGGGGACCCAGGGCTTCAACACCGCTCGGCAATGCGCCATCGCCGCCGGCCTGCCGATGGAGACCGCCGGCATGAGCATGGACCGCCAATGCTCGTCCGGTCTGATGTCGATCGCCACTGCGGCCAAGCAGATCGTCGTCGACCAGGTTCCGATCATGGTCGCTGGAGGTATCGACTCGATCAGCCTGGTCCAGAACGAGCACATGAACAGCTTCCGCACTCCCGACCCCACTGTCTACAAGCTCAAGCCTGAGACCTACATGCCGATGATCGACACCGCCGAGATCGTCGCCAAGCGCTATGACATCGCCAGGGAAGCGCAAGACGAATACGCTCTGCAAAGTCAGCAACGCACCGCCGCCGGTCAGGAGAACGGTCTCTTCGACGAAGAGATCATCCCGATCACGGCCCAGAAAGCAATCTACGAAAAGGGTACAAACAAACTCCTCGGCCATGAGGAGGTCACTCTTGCCAAGGACGAAGGAAACCGACCTTCGACCAATCTCGAGGGCCTCGCTTCGCTGCGGACAGTGCGAGAGAACGGCACCATCACTGCCGGCAATGCCAGTCAGCTCTCCGACGGTGCCTCGGCCTGTGTGCTGATGGAAGCGAAGGAGGCGGAGCGCCGCGGCCTGGAGCCACTCGGTGTCTATCGAGGCATGGCGGTCGCCGGTTGCGAGCCGGACGAGATGGGGATCGGGCCGGTCTTCGCCGTTCCCAAACTGCTCGAGCGTATGGGCCTGACCGTAGATGACATCGATATCTGGGAGCTCAACGAAGCCTTTGCGGTACAAGTGGTCTACTGTCGCGATCGCCTCGGCATCCCCAACGAGAAGCTCAATGTCAACGGCGGCGCCATCTCCATCGGTCATCCCTACGGCATGAGCGGCGCGCGCATGACCGGTCATGCACTCATCGAGGGCAAGCGTCGCGGAGCCAAGAACGTCGTCATCACCATGTGCGTCGGCGGTGGCATGGGCGCCGCCGGTCTCTTCGAGGTGCGTTGAGGACCCCATCACCTCGCGCTCGGAGGGAGTAGCCGCATGAAATGGTCCTGGAGTCTCGGCAAGATCGCCGGGATCGAGCTCAAGGTCCATGCGACCTTCTTCCTGTTGGTCGCCTGGGTGGGCTGGACTCACTGGGCGGACGGCGAATCGCTGGCGGCGGCGATCGCGGGCATTACTTTTATTCTCAGTCTCTTCGCCTGCGTGGTCCTGCACGAGCTCGGCCACGCCTTGACGGCGCGCCGCTACGGAATCCGCACCCGCGACATCGTGCTGCTACCGATTGGGGGCGTAGCCCGACTCGAGCGCATTCCTGAGGACCCGCGCCAAGAGCTCTGGGTCGCGGTGGCGGGACCCGCCGTCAACGTGGTCATCGCCACAGTTCTCTTCACCATCATCTCCTTGACCGGATCCTGGCAGCCGGTGGGCGGGCTCACCGTCAGCGGCGGTTCGTTTCTCGAGAGAATCGCCATCGCCAATGTCATTCTGGTCATCTTCAATCTGATCCCCGCCTTTCCGATGGACGGTGGACGCATGCTTCGCGCTGTTCTGGCGATGCGCCTCGAGTACGTAAAGGCAACCCAGATCGCGGCGACCGTCGGTCAGGGCCTCGCCTTCGTCTTCGCTCTGATCGGTCTCTGGGCGGCGCCGTTCCTACTCTTCATTGCCTTCTTTGTCTGGATCGGCGCCAGCCAGGAAGCCAGTATGGTCCAGATCAAGCACGCCCTCGGGGGCATCCCGGTCGGCCGGGTGATGATCACCGAGTTCGTCACTCTCCACCCGGAAGAACCGCTGACACGCGCAATAGCCCTGACTCTGGCGGGGTCCCAGAAAGACTTCCCTGTCGTTGTCGGAGACCGGGTAGTGGGCGTGCTCACGCAGTCGACATTGATGCGTGCGCTGGCGGAGAAGGGGGAGCACGCCCAGACTGCCTCGGTGATGGAGCAGAGTTTCGAGCTCGCCGACGTCTCGGAAATGATCGAGCCGGTCTTCATCCGCCTACGGGCACGTAGATGCTCAACCCTGCCGGTACTCGAAGCGGGCCGACTGGTCGGTCTCCTCACGCTGGAGAACGTGGGCGAGTTCCTCAGCCTTCAATCTGCGATGCGCTAGTGGGCCGTAACACTCGAACGTTTAGTGGCTGAGTGAGTCATTCGTGGTCGAGATCAAGGCGCGCTGACGCAGGCATAGCGGGGACTATGTCGGGGAAGCGTAACGCAGAGATCGGCCGCGAGGGCCGCTCAGGCGCTAAACGTTTGGGTGTTACGGTCCACTAACCATTCTCAACCCACGGAGCCGTTCTAGTCATGACAGCAAATCTACTCGAGGGAAAACCAGTCGCCGAAGCCGTCCTGGAAGACGTCAGACGGAGAGTCGCAGCGATGGCCCAGAAAGGGGTGACCCCAGGTCTCGCCACCGTCCTCGTCGGCGAAGACGGCGCCAGCGCCGGCTACGTGCGCAAGAAGCATGAGACCTGCCAAGACGTAGGCATCGCCTCCTTCAACTGCGAGATTCCAAGCAACGGTACGCAGGCGCAGTTGTTGGGCGAGATCGATCGACTCAATGCGGATCCGCGAGTCGATGGATTCCTCGTCCAGCACCCTCTCCCGGCCGGGTTCGACTTCAACGAGGCCCTACTCCGTATGGCCCCGGCAAAAGATGCCGACGGGCTCCACCCGGTCAATCTCGGCAAGCTCGTGTTGCAAGAGAGAGGGCCTATCCCCTGCACCCCCGCTGGTATCCAGGCGATGTTGCGTCACTACCAGATCCCGGTCGCCGGCAAAGAGGTCGTGATCGTCGGCAGGGGGCCCACGCTCGGTCGACCGCTCTCTCTTCTTCTCACCCTGAAGCAAGAGGGCGCCAACGCCGCGGTGACCGTGGTTCACACCGGCGTTGCGGATATTTCCCAGTTCACCCGCCGGGCCGACATCATCATCGCCGCCGTCGGAGTGCCAGGGTTCGTCACTCCCGACATGGTGAACCCCGGCGCCGTCGTGATCAGCGGCGGCATCTCGTGGCAGGGGAAAAAGCTGCTAGCAGACGTAGACGAGGCCGTAGGCGAGGTCGCCAGCTGGATCACGCCTCGACTGGGAGGCGTCGGCCCGACCACCGTCGCTATGCTTCTTCGCAACACCGCAGATGCGGCGGAGGCGCGCGTGCCGACTGGCACGTAGCCTCCGGAAGCGCTGCCCTCGGGGGTTTTCATTCCGCCGGAGAGCTTGAACAGTCATCCCATCGGTGTAGCTGGGGGTACAATGGTTCCAGCTAACCAGGCGCTCCAGCCCAGTCTGCGGCTTCGGCGACCATAGTCAACAAGGGGTCCAAACCATGATGAGCATCAAGAGAGTCGCAAGCTTCGTTCTCCTCGCAGCAATTTTCGCCTTGCTACCGGCGGCGGCGGTCGCCCAAGGCTCGATGCGCTACACCATCGGCGTCACCGAGTTTGAGAACCAGGCCGGCTGGTACAGCTCATGGCACCTCGGCAACGCGTGGGGCACGGTAATGACCAACGCACTGCAGGAGACTGGCCGCTTCATCGTTCTGGCTGAGACCGACATGCGGGGTGCGGCGCTCGACGAGCAGGATCTGGCAGCCTCGGGCCGCACTGCACAGGGGGCAAAGGCTCCGGTCACCGGGCAACTGACCCCCGCCCAGCTCCTGGTCAAGGGCGCGATCACCCACGTACAAAGCGACACCAGCGGCGGTGGCGGCGGGATCAGGATCAAAGGCATCCGCCTCGGCGGCAAAAAAGGCAAGGCCGAGCTCAATGCGACGATCTATCTGATGGATTCAACCACAGGGCAGATCGCGGCTTCGACCAGCGTTATCGGCAAGGCAGAAAGAAAGGGTGCATCCATCGGCTATAGCAGCAGCGACTTTGGCGGCGATTTCAACGCCTACAAGAAAGACAATGTGGGCATTGCAATGGAAGATGCCATTCGTCAAGCCGTCGCGTGGCTCACCGACCAACTCGAGAACGTGCCGTGGACGGGAACCGTGGCTATCGTGCGCGAAGGGCAGGTCTACATCAATCGCGGCAGTCGTGAGGGCGTTGCCAACGGGCAGGAGTTCATCGTCGGCGAAGCCGACGTCGTCCGGGACCCCGACACCGGCGAGGTGCTCGAGACCTTTGTAAACGAGCTCGCGCGTCTCAAAGCCACCAACGTAAGAGAGAAACTCACGATCTGCGACGTGGTCTCGGGGAACGCAGCGGCGGTCAAAAAGGGAATGACCGTCCAACTGCCCTAGCCGAGGGGGACACACACCGAGCCCTGACGTTCTCCTGACGCTGTCCTGACGCCTGGCAGACAAACTACGCCTTACAGTCCTAATCGGCATGTGAGGTGGCCCGCTCGGGGAGCTGCCACCGCGAGACGGTTGAAGTTGAACGAAACGAAGGGTGTGGAATCGCCTAGGGAAGTAGAAGCTCGGCCAGACGGCCGCGCCGCCGAGCTGATCTACGCCGATGACCTGACCGGTCTCTACAATCGGCGCTTCCTTCAACGGATCTTCAACGAGTACTGGGACCGTCTCACCAGCGGTGGGCAGTCGGTCTCTCTGGCGATCGTCGACTTGGACTATTTCAAGACGATCAACGACAGCTTCGGGCATCCGACCGGAGACGCCGTCCTCGTCGAGACAGGGGAATTCCTGCGCGGTTACTGTCGTGAGAACGACTGGGTCGTCCGCTATGGTGGCGACGAGTTCCTGCTGATCTTTCCAGGGACCTCCAAGGCGGAGGCGAAAAACCTCACCGAGCGGCTCACAGACGCCTTCGGAGAAAAGGTCCTCTATTCAGCCGAGACACGGCAGGCTCTCGAGCCCCAACTGACTTTCAGCATCGGCGTGGCGACTTTTCCGGAAGACGGGGACGACGGAGAGACACTCCTGAGTCAAGCGGACAGGGCTCTTTATGCATCGAAGAGGCGAGGTGGGAACCTAGTCCGGGTCGCCGGTGAGACCGACGATTGGCACGACAGAGCTGAGCCCTTTCTCATTTCTCCCTGCGAGGCAACGATCGGGCGGGAGAGATTGTTGGATGACATCGCCGAGTTTTACGAAAGACCGGCGACCGCGGAGCCTTCGTGGCTGTCACTGTCGGGGCCTCCGGGTATCGGAAAAAGTCGAATACTCGAGGAAGCGGCCAAGATGGGCCCGAAATCTGAAGTCGAGCCTGTGTCGATGATCTGCCGATCAGAGACAGCCGAACAGCCCTTCGCCTCCATCGGTCATTTGTTCTCGAAAATCGGTCGCCAGAATGCTTCCCTTCTCTCGCAGTTGTGGCAAAACACCGATACCGAGCTGTACTCGACTCTTCGAGCCCTCGTAGACGGCGGCCCGCTGCCGGCTCCGGCAGACACCGAGAATAGGCCGGATCTACCCCCCCATGAAGAGATCCGCCGGGCCTTCCTCAAGGGTTTGGAGTGTCTGGTATCCGAGGGCCGATTCGTCCTGCTTCTGGACGACTTTGGTCACTGCGACCCTTCGAGCGCGGAGGTCTTGCGCTCGGCTGTGGGCGAGGAGGGCCTCCGGTTGCGGATCCTCACTGCCCACAGCGGAGACGAATCCTCGTACCACGACGTTGGAGCCTCCTTCCTAGCTTCCCTCGGGGAGGCGGCCTGGCTCGAGCGAAGAGAGATACCTACTCTCTCCAAAGAAGGAGTGCGAGGCCTGATCTCGGGTCTCCTCGGCGATCATCGCTCCTTTCCGGGCTTCGGCAGGCTCATCTTCGAGGCCACCGACGGCAATCCCCTCTTCGTCGAGGAAGTGCTACGCCTCGCGGTCGCCCGCGGCAGAATCCTGGACACGCAGAACGGACGGCTGGTCCAGATGATGGAGGCGAAAGAGCTTCCCAAAACCCTCGACGAAGCCATGGGTCTTCGGATGCTGACGCTCGACAAGAGTACGCGGGAGATCGTGTCGCAAGCGTCCGTCATCGGCGACGCCTTCGATCTGTCTACTCTTGTGGCGCTGCTGGGCCGTAATGAGGGTGAGACGCTGCACCTGCTGGACAAGGCGCAAGCTCAGGGTCTCCTTGCTGGAGTCGCCGACAACGACTTTTCCAACCTTCGCTTCACGACGAGCTCGTTGAGAGAGACCGCATATAGGAGTACCACTCCGGAGGAGCGAAAGCGGGTCCACCGCCAGATCGGAGAGTTGGAGGAGTCCCGATCCGGCCCCCACACCCTCAGCAAGGCAAGACAGCTCGCCCATCACTTCTCCCTGAGTGGTGAAGTCGAGAAAGCCCGCCGCTACCGAGAGCTGGCGAGGACCCTCCGTCAGAGACCTAGCCCGGATGCGCCGGTCTTGGAAGGCAGAGAGAGGCGCCCCCCTGAGGCCGGTCCCGAGGTCAACCCGCTCGACCATGGAGGGGCGAGTGCCGGTGACTCCGCAGCCGAGGCTTCGGGAGCCGCGATCTTGGCGCCCCAGCCTGTACCGCAAACCGAACTTACCTCCGAGGACCTTCGGATGCTTCTGCAGGCCCACTTCGGTCATGAGCTGAGGGGTACCCTTGCCGAGGCCACCGACCCCATCGCCAAAGGAGAGGAGCATACCTACCGGCAGGATCTGCTGCGGACGGGCGAGAAGATGTTCCGCGATTTCCTGATGGAGGGTGACCTGGCTTCCGCCAGAAGAGTCGTGCACTTCGTGAAGAGCTCCCGCGAGCTCGACGGAAGCGGGAAAGAGAGTGGCGGCAGAGCGCAGGACGTTCTGTCACTCCTGGCGTCGACGAACACCTTCGAAATTCTCCTATCGGATCTCCAGGCCGGGCCTGGGAGCGTCAGCCAGGAGGCCCTAGCCCTGTTGCGGGAGTTCGGGACAAGCGCGGAATCGACGCTCGGCGTGTTCGTCACTGAAACGGACGATCTCAGAGCTCGGCTGCTGGCGGCCCAGGTACTGAAGGAGATCGCAGCCGACGCGTGCAGAGGGGTCTTGGACCTCATCGCCAGTGGAGATGACCCCGTCGTCTCCCGGCGTGTCGTGAGCCTCCTGCCGGTGCTCTCGGACGACCTCGTGTCCGAGCTATCTCTTGCCGCGCGGGTGCGAAACGTGGGCGTTTTTGGCGAAGTCATCAAGATCCTCCATGGACAGCCCAGGGAGGTGCGCTGTGAAGTGCTCCTCTCCCTACTCCGATCTTCGAGCGCAGAGTTGGTGCGGCGAGGGATGCGCTACATCGGCGAATGGGATCTCAAGGAGATGAAGCTCCAGGTTCTCGATGTGCTCACCGCTTCCGACAGCCCGAAGATCCTCCATTCCGGATGCACCGTGGTCGTTCGTTGGCACCTCACGGATGCGATCCCGAGATTGGCGAGCGTCCTGGACAAGAGGAAACCCTTTAGTTTCGGCCGAGCCTACCCAGCGGGGGTACGACGAGGGGCCGCTCGTACCCTGACCGCGCTCGGCACCATGGAGGCCTTCGACGTGCTGTCGAACTTCGTTAAAGACAACGACGAAGAAGTTCGGCGCATCTGCCTTGGTCTCAGTTCGGAACAGTCTCAAGCGGAAAACCTCGACATCGACGACCAGGTACCAGTGGAGTCGTGGTCTCGACGTTCCCGCGCCGAAGACCTGACGATCGAAGAGCGAGGGGCCGAGGCGGTCAGACTACTCATCGTCGATAGCCACCGTGGAGAAGCCAAGCGTCTCAAGCGTGCACTCGAGATGAGCACAACGGCTGAAATCGAAGTGTCCCAGGCGGACGGTCTCGAAGATACAGGAGCGGACTATGACGTCATGGTCGTAGGGTCGAGGCGGCGCACACAGCTTCAGCCGGAATACCTCGAGCAGCTGTGGAGTAGGAGCCATACCCCCATTGTCGTGATGGCGAAAGACAGCGTTGAAGGGAGGGAACTGCAGGCACGGTGCGAGGGCGTACAAGCCTTTATCGAGACCAAGAAGTGGAGTCCGCCTCTCCTCGTGCTCACCATCCTCAACGCACTCTCCGAGCACCGTCTTCTCAAACAGCTCGACGCAGCCCAAAAAGAAGCCATCTTCCTGGCGACCCACGATGCTCTCACCGGTCTTCACAATAGGAATGCCTTCCGAAAGGAGCTACGGAAGGGCATAAACCGCGCGACGCGCAATCGCGAGCACCTGGCGGTCGTTGTTGTCAACCTCGACGACTTCCGAGGAGCGAACAAAGTGCTCGACCGGACCAGCCAGGACAAGTTACTCAAGATGGTGGCGGAACGCCTCTCGAAGGCTACTCGCAAGAGCGACAGCGTTGCCTGCGTAGGAGCTGAGCAATTCGCTGTCATGCTCGAGGAGCTGAGCAAAGACGACGGCGGTCCCAGGGTTGTCCAGAAGCTTCGCGAAACCATGGCCCAGCCCTTCGACGCCGGGGAGAGGCAGATCAAACTGGCCACGCGAATCGGGATGGCCGTCTTCCCGGGTGATGGCAGAGACGCTGACAGTCTAATGACGCACGCAGAGGAAGCGGCGTGCCTCAGTCAGTACAACAAGGTTCGTTACTTCTCCGGGGCGCCGGACCCCGCGGCCGAGCTTAGTCTTCGCTTCGAGGAAAGGTTTCGGGAGGCTGTGGAGAACAAGGCATTCTCCATCCACTATCAGCCGATCCGAGGCACCATCGGCAACAATCTGGCCGGAGCGGAGGCCCTCATAAGGTGGACAGATCCGAACGGCGACTTCATTCCACCCGAGAAGTTCATCCCCCTTGCAGAACAGAGTGGACTGATCGTCCCGCTCGGAGCTTGGGTCCTGGAAACTGCTTGTAAGCAGTGGCAGGAGTGGCGCAAGGCCGGTCTCGTTTCGGTTCCGCTATCGGTGAATATTTCCGGTGAGCAGATCAGGAGTCCCGAGCAGGTGGGAAGACTCGCCACTCTGATCAGAGGCCTGGAACTGCCAACCTCCATGCTTCGACTCGAGATCACCGAACGCACCATCCTGGAAGACGATGAGGCCACAATTGCCGCGCTTACGATTCTCAAGTCCATGGGCATAGGCCTCAACCTCGACGACTTCGGCACCGGGTATTCATCTCTTCAGCTACTGCGAAGACTTCCCGTCGACAGGATCAAGATCGACCGGAGTTACGTCCAGGATGCGGGGTCCGGGTCCGACACAGCGACCCTGACGGCGGCGATCATCTCGATGGCCCACCGTCTCAAGTTGAAGGTGGTCGCCGAAGGAGTGGAGACCCGACGACAGTGGGACTTCCTGCGCGAGAATGACTGCGATGAGTTCCAGGGGCACCTCTTCAGCAAAGCCTTGTCTCCGGAGAAGCTGCTTCGGCTGCTGGAAGCAGAGAGGCGCGTGGCCGACCGGGACGACGACTCGAAGGCAAGAGGAATCGTGAGAGTTGGCCGTTTGAGCGAGGCCTGAAAACCGGCCGCGCTCTGGAGCGCGGACGAAGTCTAGACCAGCGTTTCCAAGGTTCGTGCACATAGCTCGAGGTCATTCTGTTCGCTGGCCAGGCGCGGCGACGCAGGCATATTGGGCAATATGTCGAGGAGGCGCAACGCCGCCAGCGGGCAGAAGGGGCCGAGATGTGTACGCGAACTTTGGAGACGCTGGTCTAGAGATCGAAATGGCAGGCCACGGTGTGGGCTTGCTCGCCGGGGGCCGCGACTTCGCGTAGCGTCGGCACCTCGGTACGACAGCGGTCCTCGGCATGGGGGCAGCGGGGGTGGAAGTGGCAGCCGGTCGGCGGATCGATCGGCGACGGGACGTCACCCTCGAGGACCTGGAAGCCGGAGCGCTTGGTAGGGTCCGGAGCCGGGATCGCCGCAATCAGGGCCTGGGTGTAAGGGTGTTTGGGGCGTTCGTAGACGTCGTCCGCGCCCGCCGTCTCGACGATCTTACCGAGATACATGATGGCGATGCGATCGGAGACGTGCTTTACCACTGCCAGATCGTGAGAGATGAAAAGGTAGGAGAGCCCGAGATCCTTCTGCAACTCGAGCATCAAGTTGAGGATTTGACTCTGAATCGAAACGTCGAGGGCGGAAACCGGCTCGTCACAGACAACTAGCTTGGGATCGAGCGCGATCGCGCGGGCAATGCCAATGCGCTGGCGCTGCCCGCCCGAGAACTCGAAGGGGAAGCGATCCAACGAGGTCTCCGGCAGTCCGACCTTCGCAAGGAGTGCGTGGACAAGCTCTTTTCGGTCCTTTTCGGTACCGACCTTGTGGACGACGTAGGGCTCCTCGAGGATCTTGGCCACGCTATGCCGAGAGTTGAGCGAGTCGGCGGGGTCCTGAAAAATCATCTGCAGCTCACGCCGGACGCCTTTCAGCTCGCGACGGCCCAGTTTCACCAAGTCGGTTCCATCGAAGACGACACTCCCGGCCTGGGGACGGAGCAGACGGACGATCGAGCGGCCCAAGGTGGACTTGCCGCATCCGGACTCCCCGACCAAGCCGAGGGTCTCCCCCGCACCCACTTCCAAAGCAACATCATCGACGGCCTTACAGACCGCGGTCGCGGTCATGAACACACCACCGCGCACCGGGAAGTAGGTCTTGAGGCCGTTGACCTCGAGCAGTGGGGAGCTCATGCGTCGCCGTCTCTCCGCGTGCCGGCGATCTCCCGCCAGCGAAAGCAGCTGACCTGGTGATCTCCCTCCACCACCTGGAGCTCGGGCAGCTCCGCGGCGCAGCGCTCTTCGCGGTGCGGACAGCGATTCTCGAAACGACAGCCCGAGGGCAGGTCCAGCAGGCCCGGCACCATACCCTCGATCGTGTGAAGAGGCTGTTTGCGCGGATTTTCCAATCGGGGAATGGCCTCGAGTAGGCCGCGCGTGTAGGGATGACGCGGCTCGGCAAAGATCTCTTCTACCGACCCGGTCTCGGCGATGCGCCCCGCATACATGACCACCACGTCATCGCAGGTCTGAGCGATCACTCCCAGATCGTGAGTAATGAGGAGGATCGACAGCCCCATCTCTTCTTGCAAGTCGCTCATCAGCTTCAAGACCTGAGCCTGGATGGTCACATCCAACGCGGTGGTCGGCTCGTCGGCGATGATGAGAGCTGGGCTATTGGCCAGCGCGATGGCGATCACTACGCGCTGGCGCATGCCGCCGGACAGCTGATGAGGGTACTCGGCGTAACGGATCTCCGGCGACGGGATGCCGACCTGCCCCAGTAGCTCGATCGACCTGCGCATTGCATCCTGCGCTGTCAGGTCCTGATGCAACAGCAGCGCCTCGGAAAGCTGTCGACCTACCGGGTGCACCGGATTGAGCGCCGTCATCGGCTCCTGGAAGATCATGCCGATGCGAGCGCCGCGGATCTTTCCCATCTCCTCCAGAGACAGATCGAGCAGATTCTCGCCGTCGAGGAGCACTTCGCCACCCAGAATCTGCCCCATGGGCTGGGGCAGAAGACGTGTGATCGAAAGTGCGGTGACCGTCTTGCCACAGCCCGACTCCCCCACCAAGCCAACCGTCTTGCCGCGAGCGACTTTGAAACTGACGCCGTCGACAGCGTTCACCCGCCCCACATCGGTGTCGAAGGCGGTGACCAGGTTGCGCACCTCGAGAAGATCGTCCGAGGTGGCGCTCCGATCTGCGGTTGCGTCACTCACTCCCGGGCCGGTACTTGTCATAGGTGAAGACGCCGGGCGGGAATGTCTTCCCTGACCGCTTCGCCGCCCGGGTCTCTTCCTTCAAATCCTCGTCGATCCAGTGCACCCAGTGATCCTCGTAGTGGCCGGCCAGCTTCACACTGAAATCGTCGGGCCAACCCACCCAGCGCCACGACCCCATGCGCAGAAAGGGCTGCACGAAGCCGGGAATGAAGATCGCCGCTTCGTCGACGATCTCCTCCATCTGACGCGACAGCTCGAGCATCTCCCCTGCATCGTCCGAGCCACGATAACGCTCGATCAGCGGATCGAGCTCACGGCTGGCGAAGGAGTGAAGGTTGTTGGTCTGGGTCTTGACCTTGCGTTCCGGGTTCACAGACCCGTCGGCAAGAAACGCTTTATCGTAGGCGTTCACCGAATGGTAGGTCTCCCAGTAACGCGGGTACATCTCCGGACTGACCGCGAAAGCGGTGAAGACGAGATCGTGCTTCTTCTCTTGCGCCTTCTTGAACGCAGCGGTGGCGTCGAGGACCTCGAGCCGGTACTCCAGACCCGCCTGCGCTGCTTCTTCTCTCAGGATGGTGAGGATGTCCTTGAAGCTCTGGTAACCGGTGGTCAAGGTAAAAGAGAGGCGCTGCCCTTGGGCGTTGACCAGGATGCCGTCAGACCCACGCTCGTGGAACCCGGCCTTGGCAAAGCTCTCGAGGGCTTTCTCGACCGAGTAGGAGCGAGCCTCGAGCGTAGGATGAGTGAACTCTCCGTACCCATCCGAGGAGGTCCGCATGCGGGTGTAGGCACCGCGGAAGTACTTTTCGATCACCAAGTCCCAGTTGGTGGCGAAGTGGAGACCCTGGCGAATGTCGCGGTCCTCCAGCAGCGGCTGCGCCGTGTTGATCCAGAGTCCCCAAGTCGGCCGCGGGACGTCGTTATAGAACTCGTGCTTGTGAACATAGCCGTCCCGAACCAGAGGATGGTCGTCGGCGAGCTTGTCGTACCAATACTCGGGCTCTCGCATCCGCGAACTATCCAGCTCCCCACGCTTGAACACCTCGAAGGCCTTCGCTTTGTCGCGAATGATCACGAAGTGAATGCGCTCGGGGTTGAACCTGTAGCGCCAGAACTTGTTCTCCCTCGCCCACCAGTTGTCGACGTGGGTGAAGGTGAGCGATCGTCCTTTGTGAATGTTCTCTGGACGGATCTCATAGGCACCCGTTGTCGGCATGAAACGCCACTGATAACGGTCGACGAAATCGTCGCCTAGACTCTTGAAGAAGTGCCGCGGAAGAGGCCGTAGCTCGAGGACGCGAGCGTTCATGTCGGGCTTGGCCTCGGGCACCGAGACCGAGAAAGTGAGCTCGTCGTAGCGGGCTACCTCGGTGAAGTTGCGGTTGAAGAAATTGTTCGAATACGGCGCACGGATGTATTTCGACTGGTAGAAGAAGAACGCGAAGAGAGCATCATCGGTGGTGACCGGATGCCCGTCCGACCAGCGAGCAGCGGGGTTGAGTCGGACATACACCGTTCTCGTCTCGCGATCGATCGCCCACTCCTTCGCCAAGGCGGGGTAGTAGCGGTGCCCGTTGGGCCCGATATTGGTTACATTGGGATGGCGTTGGCCATAGGTGTAGAGCGTTTCGTCCTGTAGATAGCTGCGGAACGAGCCGTTGGCATCGGGGCCAACGGTACGTAGGGTGCGCGGAAAATCCGCCAGCGCCATAAATAGGGTGCCGCCCCTCTTGGCCTCCGAAGACCCGATATCGGGCAGGTCCATTCCGTCGTCCCATTCGAGGTCGGCGGGAATGTCCTCCGGTGTCCCGAAGCGAAAGAGCTTGGGAAACTCTCCTGCCGCCTGCCGCGAGTCGAGCTCCTCCTGGGTGATCTCTCCGCGCTCGAAGGCCTCGCGTACTCGAGGAGGCATCGAGACCTTGGTGCGGTAGAACTCCTCGATCTCCGCGGTGTTGTCTCTCCCTAGGTCGGGAAAGTCCATGTCTGCGCCCGCGTCGCCTGCTCCACAACCGATCAGGAATGACCCCAGCGACACCGCCGAGATGAAGGTCCAGAGCGCTAGACCAGCGTTTCCAAAGTTCGCGCACATATCTCGGGCCCTTCTGCCCGCTGGCGTCGTTTCGCCTCCTCGACATATTGCCCAATATGCCTGCGTCAGCGCGCCTAGCCAGCGAACAGAATGCCCTCGAGCTATGCAGCACGAACTTCGGAAACGCTGGTCTAGATCTCGATTTGGCATTTGTGCCCTCATAGGTCGCCAGTCACATATAGACCGTGAACTTCTTCGGGTCGAAGGCCTCACGCACGGCCTCGCCGACGAAGTTCACCAGGGTCAAGATGAAGACCAGGGTGACGAAAGCGGAAGAGATGATCCAAGGGGAAGTGGTCAGGCTCGCCGTTCCCTGCTTGAGCAGCTCGCCGATCGAGGGAGTCGGCGGCGGAAGCCCCCAGCCGAGGAAGTCGAGGGCGGTCACGGCGACGATCGCGTTGATGACGGTCAGCGGCACGAAGGTCACGATCGTCGAAAGCACATTGGGAATGATGTGGCTGAAGATGATCCGCGAAGTTGAAGCACCGAGAACGATGGCAGCCGCCGTGTAATCCCTCTCCTTCTCGCGATAGGTGGCGGTGCGCATGTAGTAGGTCATCGATGTCCACGAGAAGAGCACCATGATGGCGAGCAGAATCGTGATTCGGGTCGGGATATCGAAGCTGGTCGGAATCACCGAGAAGACGATGATCACCATGTAGAGGAAAGGGATATTCGACCAGATCTCGATCAGACGCTGCACAAGAAGATCGAAGACGCCTCCGAAATAGCCCATCATGCACCCTAGAGAAATCCCGATCAGATAGGTCAGCGACATGAAGGCCAGCGCAAAAAGAATAGCGGTGCGAAAGCCGAAGGCGAGGCGCGCAAAGATGTCGCGGCCGGTCGAGTCGGTGCCCAGATAGTGCCTCGAGGCCAGCGAAGGCGGCGCAGGCTTGAACACTCCTTCGTAGGCATCGTTCTCATAGGCGTCGTAGGGAACGAGAGGCATGAGCACCAGGTTCTCGCCGCCTTCGCGCTCGAATCTCCGTTTGAGATCGCGATAGTCGACCGGAGTCAGCGCATCTACACCCACCGATCCGAACTCGTCACCCAGCCGCACCCGAGTGTAGGTGGGGAACGACCACTCACCCTCGTAGCGCACCGCCAGTGCACGACTATTGATGAACACCTCACCCACCAAAGAGAGAGCGATAAAGACCACCAGGATCAGAAACGAAAAATAGCCACGTCGTATTTCTCTGAAGCGCTTCAACTTCTTTGCAGTAAGAGGGTTGAGCTTCATCGCCCAGGTCCGGCTCAAGAGAAGCGAATGCGCGGATCGATCGCGGCAACGAGCGCGTCGGAGATGATGTTGCCCACCAGCAGCGCCAAGCTCGACGCGAAGACAACCCCCATGACCACCGGGTAGTCTCGATCGAAGACGGCGGTCAGGCCGAGCAGACCGAAGCCGTTGATGTCGAAGATGGTCTCGATCAGAAACGAACCGCTGACGATGAGCAAGACGTTCTGGCCGAAGGTGGTGGCGATCGGAATCAGCGAATTTCGTAACGCATGCCCGGTGACCGCCTTGCGAAACGAAACCCCCTTGGCGACGGCGGTGCGGACATAGTCGGCAGACAGGTTGTCCATGAGGTGGTTCTTCATCAACTGCGTGGTTACCGCAAAGCTACCGACGAGATAGCAGCACAACGGCAGGACCGCATGGTGCAACACATCCAAGACCTTGCCCCAGGGACTCAGAAGGTCGAAGTCGAAACCGATGAACCCACCCATCGGGAACCACTCGAGGCGAGCGGCAAAAAAGAAAAGCAGAAGACTTCCCATCACGTAAGGAGGAACCGCATACCCCATGAAGACGAAGATCGAGGTGACGTTGTCCATCGCACTGCGATGTTTGATTGCTTTCACCACCCCGAGCGGGATGCACACCGAGTAGGTGATGATTACCGTGGCCAAGCCGAAGAACAGAGAGATGGGCAACCGAGAGCGCATGATGTCGACTACCGGCTCGTTATACCGGTAGGACGAGCCAAGATCACCTCGGAGGACCTTGCCCAACCATTCGACATAGGAGACGAGCCACGGTTTGTCGAAGCCGTAGTACTCCTTCAGTTGCTGGATCTGCTCATCCGAGAGCGCCTGTCCCTGCCCGGAGAGCGAATTCGAGCTGCCGCCGCCAGTAGCATCGAGCTGTTGCGCTTCCATGATTGCCCGCTCGAGCGGACCTCCCGGCACCACCCGGGTGATCAGGAAAACGACAATTGTGATGCCAAGTAGGGTCGGGGGAATTAGCAAGAAGCGGCGGATGAAGTAGTCCCGCATGGACCACGGGAGGCTAGCACAGCAGGCCCCGAATCAAGGGTGGCCCAGCCCGGGAGTCGGGCGCGCTCCTAGCCCTTCCTGTCGCTGTCGCCAGCGTTCTCGCGCTTTCTCCGCTTCTTCTTCACGGTTCTTGGGCGCAACGGTGGCCACCAGCCGAGACAGCAGCTGCGCGGTGACCTCGGCGATAGCGTCTACGGCTTCTTCGAAGGCGGCCTCATTGGCGCGCGACGGCTTGGTAGAGCCGCTCACCTTGCGAACATACTGGAGCGCTGCGGATCGGACTTCCTCATCCGTGGCGGCGGGCTCGTAATTGTGGAGAGTACGGATATTGCGGCACATTCTCCAATACTAGACCAGCGTTTCCAAAGTTCGTGTGCAATAGCTCGAGGTCATTCTGTTCGCTGGCCAGGCGCGCCGACGCAGGCATATTGGGCAATATGTCGAGGAGGCGAAACGCCGCCAGCGGACAGAAGGGGCCGAGATATGTGCGCGAACTTTGGAAACGCTGGTCTAGGCCAAGTCGCCTGCGAGCCTGGTAGCCTGCGTGCACCAACCCAGACACCCAACAGGGGGCAAGCCATGACCCAACTAGACCAGCGTTTCCAAAGTTCGTGCTGCATAGCTCGAGGTCATTCTGTTCGCTGGCTAGGCGCGCTGACGCAGGCATATCGGGCAGCCGCCATCGACTCGTATTCGCGGCCAATTCTCACCTCTGTAGGCCCCCTGCTCGCCCTGGTGCTCGGTGTGACGGCGCTGGCGTGCAGCTCCGGCGAGCCCACCGCTCCACCGGCGGAGACCAGCTCGAGCTCGGAGAGGCCGGCTCCGAATCCACTGCGCAGCGCCTACTTCGGCGACCTTCACGTGCACACTCGCTATTCGATGGACGCCTACATCTTCGATGTCAGGGCCTCGCCCGACGACGCCTATCGATTCGCCAAGGGCGAGCCTCTCGATCATGTCAGCGGCCATCGCATGCAGCTCCAGACTCCCTTCGATTTTCAGGCGGTCACCGACCACGGCATCCTGCTCGGCGCTCTGCCGGCAATGGATGACCCGGAGGACCCGCTCTACAACGAGCCTATCGCCAAGGAGCTGCGTGAGCTGGGGCCGGCGGAAGGGTTTCAGCGCGGCCGGGAAGCCTTTGAAGGCGGAGAGTTCGAGCAGATGGATTACTCCCATGCCACGCGCTCGGCCTGGCAGCGGATCATCGAGGCGGCCGAGCGTCATAACGATCCCGGCCACTTCACCACCTTCGTCGCCTATGAGTACACCTCGACCGCCCCTGATCAGGGCAACCTCCACCGCAACGTGATCTTTCGCGGCAGCGAGGCACCCGAAATGCCGCTCAGCTCCGCGGACTACCCCGACCCGGAGGATCTGTGGCGCTGGCTCGACGACCTACGAGCCCAGGGCATCGAAGCGTTGGCGATTCCACACAACTCGAACGGCAGCAACGGCCAGATGTTCCGCCTCGAGACCCTGTCCGGCGAGCCTCTCGACGCCGACTATGCCGATCTGCGCATGCGCAACGAGCCTTTAGTCGAGGTCACCCAGGTCAAGGGTACGTCCGAGGTACACCCGCTGCTGTCCCCAAACGACGAGTGGGCTGACTTCGAGATCTTCCCCTACCGCATCTCCACCCGGCTGGACAGCCAGCCGGCCGGCAGCTACGTCCGCGATGCCTACGTCAGCGGGTTGATCCTGGAGGAGACCAAGGGTTTCAATCCCTTCCGCTTCGGTCTCATCGGGTCGACCGACACCCACAACGCGGCAGGGACCCCGGACGAGTGGCACTTCCACAGCAAAGTCGGCGCCCGCGACGGTACCCCTCAGCGCCGCGGATCGGTGCCCCTGGACGAGCCCGGAGAGGACGGCGAGCCGGCCTACGTCGATGGCTATTTCCACCTCTGGGGCGCCGCCGGTGTCGCCGGCGTCTGGGCGGAGGAGAACACCCGCGAGTCGATCTACGATGCTTTCCGGCGCAAGGAGACCTTCGCCACGACCGGGCCTCGCATCCAAGTCCGATTCTTCGCCGGTTACGACCTCGCGGAGGATCTCGCCTCGGCTCCCGACAAGGTAGCCAGGGCCTACGAAGGTGGAATACCGATGGGGGCCGATCTGAGCGCCGATGGCGAGCGAGCGCCGCGTTTTCTGCTGTGGGCGATTCAGGACCCCAACAGCGCTCCGCTCCAACGTCTGCAGATCGTCAAGGGCTGGGTAGACGACGAGGGGGGCCACGATCAGGTTTTCGACGTCGCCTGCTCCGACGGCGCGCAGCCCGACCCGGAAACCCATCGCTGCGCCGACAACGGCGCTAGCGTGGATCTTTCTGATTGCAGCTTCTCGCGTGATTCCGGCGCGGCGGAGCTGAGCGCGGTATGGAGTGACCCCGGCTTCGAGCCCGCCCAGCACGCCGTCTACTACCTGCGAGTGATCGAGAACCCCACTTGCCGTTGGTCGACATGGGACGCCTTGAGGGCGGGTGTGGAGCCGCGCGCCGACTTACCTACGACCATCCAAGAGCGAGCCTGGTCGTCGCCGATCTGGTTCGTTCCCGGAGGCTGAGTAATCAGACTGGCAGCGCACGATCCGGAGGTCCGGATGCGCCGTCCTCGGCGCCATGTTGTCTAGCCGGAGGAAATGATAGCGATCATTTCAGGAGGCTAGAGCCGTCGGGACGTACCGAGTAGTTCAGCGCACTCGCAGCAACATAGGCTTCGCGGCTGCGAATGCGTTCTAGATACGCGGTCAGTGGCGCCGACAGGCTGAGCTCGTAGGAGAGGGCCCAGTCGAGACAACTCACGAGCAGGATGTCAGCACCGGTGAGAGTCTCTCCCACGAGAAAGGGTCGACCGTCACTGAGCGCCGCACTCGCTACGGCGATCTGTCGCTCGAAGCCGGCGAAAGCCTCTTTCACCGCATTCGGCGCCTCGCCATAAAGAGATGCCAGGTCTCGGTGCTTGCGTACGGCGTAGAGAGTGTGGGCGTCGAGCTCCATCATGACGAAGAAGCACCACTCGTTGTAGTGCGCTCTCTCGAGGGTGTCGAAGTCGGGCGTTAGGCCGCTACCCTTGCCGTAGGTATCGGCCAAATAGGTCACGATCGCAGCGCTCTCGGTGAGAACCAAGGCGCTGTCAAGCAGCACCGGAACCTTCTGTTTCGGGTTGAGACGAACGAACTCGTCGGTCTGGGTGTCGCCGCTACGTGAAGTGACCAGAAGACGCTTCTCGTAATCCAGGCCGAGCTCGTGGAGCATCCAATGAGGGCGAAGGGTGCGAGTCGTACCCGCGCCGAGCAGAGTCAGAGGCATCTCGTCACTATACATAGCTGGTAGCCTACGCCTCGCTCGAGGAGGCTACGGCTCTCTGCACCGCAGCCGTTGAACCATAGCCGATGGAAAAACGTGCACCCACTCCCCTTCTGACCGAAGACGAGCACGATCCTGTGCACCTCGAACGTGAGCACGGAACGTCGCCGATCTTTCTCACCTGTGACCACCCTGGGCACCGTCTCCCACGCGAGCTCGGCGATCTCGGTCTGAGTCCCCTGGAGCTTCGCAGGCACATCGGTTGGGATATCGGGGCACTTGGTATCGCCACCCGCCTGTCGAAGGAGCTCGACGCCACCCTGGTAGCGCAGCTTTACTCCCGACTGGTCATCGACTGCAACCGCAGAGTCGACGTTCCGAGCTCAATCCCCACTCGCAGCGAGAACACCGTCGTGCCGGGGAACCTCGATCTCGACCCCGGTGCCAGAAAAGCGCGCGAGCGGGCGATTCATGCTCCTTACCACGATACCGTCTCACGACTTCTCGACACGCGGCGAGACCAGCAGAGGCCCACAGTGCTCATCGCCGTCCACAGCTTCACACCCATCTACGACGGCGTATCGCGACCCTGGCACATCACTTTCTCGACCGACGAAGAGCGTTCGGTGGTGGATCCGATGCTCGACTGGCTCAGAGCCGAGTCCGACCTCGTGGTCGGCGACGGCGAGCCCTTCACGGTCGAGGACGTGGACTACACCCTTCCCGTTCACGGTATTCGCAGAGGCATACCGCTTGGGTTCAAGGGGTCGTCGCAACGTTGCCTTGGTGAGCAGAGTGTACAAACTCATCGAAGACTTCGGCAGGGGTTCTGAGCGGTCACGGTTTCGTGGACACCAAGTTAAGCCCCATCGGGGCAGTTCCTATTCTGCATCAGTTCGGGTAGTCAGCTTCGGACGAGGCTGTGCGAGGTTCGGGGAGCGCAGCCTCCCTTCGGATCCGACCGCCGGTCGCGCGTGAGTTCACGCTGCCCCTTCGAAGGCCTCGGGGCTCAGGAATCCGAGCGTCGAATGCTGGCGTCTCAGGTTGTAGAACACTTCGAGGTAAGAAACCGCTTCGTCGTGAGCTCGCTGACGAGTCTCGAAGGGTCGGTCCCAGACCTCGGTCTTGAGACTGTCGAAGAAGCTCTCCAAGACCGCATTGTCATAACAATTTCCGACGCCGGACATGCTGCAGCGAAACCGCAGCTCAGCCAGCCGATCCTGGTAAGCCTTCGAGGCGTACTGCTTGGGTTCAAGGAGTCGTCGCAGCGTTGCCTTGGTGAGCAGAGTGTACAAGCTCATCGAAGACTTCGGCAGGGGTTCTCCAGCCGAGGGTCTTGCGGGGTCGGCCGTTGAGTGCGAGCGCGACCGCGGCGAGGTCGTCGCAGGAGTATCTGACAAGGTCGGTGCCCTTCGGGAAGTACTGGCGTAGTAGTCCGTTGGTGTTCTCGTTGGTGCCCCGCTGCCAGGGGCTGTGCGGGTCGCAGAAGTAGATCGCGAGGCCGGTATCGACGCGGAGTTGAGCGTGTTGAGCCATCTCGGCGCCCTGGTCCCAGGTCAAGGACCGGCGGAGCTGCTCGGGCAGCGTGGTGATTGACACCGCGATCGCGTCACGGACGGCTTCGGCGCCGTGCCCGGCGAGGGCCGGCCCGTTCTTCACCCTCGATTCGGTCCCGTGCCCTTCCATGCGGGGCAGGTGCAGCAGCATCGTGAACCGCGTAGTGCGTTCGACGAGGGTCCCGATCGCTGAGCTCTCGAGCCCGACGATCAGGTCGCCTTCCCAGTGACCCGGCACGGCCCTGTCGCCGGCTTCGGCGGGGCGTTCGCTGATCATGATCTCCGGAGTTACAAATTTCTTGCCTCTCCCCCGGGTTCGCGCATGCGGCACTCGTAGCGCTCGCCCGGTTCGCAGGCACGCGACGAGCTCGCGTTTGAGGGCTCCTCGACCTTGGATGTAGAGCGCTTGGTAGATCGCCTCGTGAGAGATCCGCATCGACTCATTATGGGGGAAATCAATCCGAAGCCGGTTCGAGATCTGCTCCGGACTCCAGGATTTCGCCCAACGCCGATCCTGGCGACGGCCGTGCCGACGGCCGATCCAACGCACATCCGGACCCGGCACCAGCTCCCCGTCAGGCCTTGCGATCACGCCGGCGAGGCGGTTCTGCACGTACTCACGCAAGGCATCGTTCGCGGCAAGCTTGGAGACCTTCGGACGGCTGGCGCGCCGCTCCGCGTGCCACTGCGCAGTCGTGGCCCGATAAGTTACGGCACGGCTGCGAGTCGCCGCGTTGCGGCGCAGCTCCCGCGAAATCGTCGACGGTGAACGACCCAGGCGGCGAGCGATCTCACGTACCCCAACATGCTGAGCGTGAAGGATGGCGATCTCTTCACGCTCGGCGAACGACAGATAACGCCCCGACACCGGAGCCAACGAGATAGGTCGCATTCCACCAGCTTGCCTGAACCATCTCGACCCGACAGCCGGCGACACCCCAGCCTCTGTTGCGGCGTCCTCGCTGGACGCCCCACGAGCGATCGTCTCCCAGAACCGGATCCGGTCCTCGCGCCGCGCTGTCGAGGGCCGGCCAGGTGACCGCATCTGGCCACGCATCGCTCGAATCGCACCCTGACACTTGCCAACTCCCATCGAAACACCTCCATCACGAGATGTTGCGACGACCAGTTGAATCCGCCCCGCGAGCCTTGATCGAAGTGCGACAAGACCTGGTTGCGACCGAGCAGGGACAAGAAGAGTGGGCCGATCGCCTAGCCACTCTGCTCCGGCATGCCCTCGATCGGATTGGATCCGGCTGATGAAAAGCGCCAGCTCACCGGTTCTCGCCGTCGCCGTTAGCGGTCTCCTTCAACTCGCCTTCGTCTCCTGCACCCCGCGCACCGCGTCCGGCCCGGCAACGACAGATGAGCTGGAAGCGAATGAGGCGGACTTGCAAAGACTACGGGCGCTCCCCTACGTCGCCTGGGACGAAGGAGCCGACCCCGAGCTGCGCGGGGTGCTCTCTTGGGACGAGAGCCGGGCCTGGTCCGGATACAACCTCTACACCAACGACGTCGACGAGGCGTACCTCATGGACATGAGTGGGCGACGGGTGCATCGCTGGAAGCTGCCGCGGACTCGAAATGGCCACTGCGAGCACGTCGAGCTGTTGGAGGACGGCGAGATCCTTGCTGTCTGCGTCAACGATGGGGCCTTTCACCTCGACTGGGCCTCTCGCGTGCTGGCAGAAACCACGATCGGGGTGCACCACGACGCCGCTGTCATGCCCGACGGCAGGCGTGTAATTCCATTTCACGACGGCAGATACATCCATCGACGTCGCCTGGTCTGGTTCGACGGTCTCGCCTCGCTGAACAGCGACCTCGAGCTGGTCGACCGCTGGTCGAGCTTCGAGCGACTCGACGACCTCACTCCCCATCACCCACGATCTCCACTCGAGAAGCCGGGGTCCTGGAGCCGTCTGTTGTCGAACACCAGTGACTACTACCACCTCAACTCGGTCGAGTCGCTGCCGGCCACAGATCTCGGTGCACGAGACCCGCGCTTTCGCCCCGGACAGCTGATGCTCTGCTTTCGCAACACCGACCTCGTAGTAATCCTCGATCAGGACAGTCACGACGTGGTGTGGAGCTGGGGTCCTGGCGAGCTTGATGGGCCGCATATGCCGACCCTACTCCCCAGCGGCAACATTCTCGTCTTCGACAACGGCACTCGGCGGCGCTACTCGAGAGTCGTCGAGATCGACCCCACAACCAAGGAGGTGCGCTGGGAATACGAGGGGGAGCCCCGCGATTCGTTCTTCTCTGCGTGGCGCGGGTCGGCTCAGCGTTTGGTCAACGGCAACACACTCATCTGCGAAGCCGATAGAGGGCACGCCTTCGAAGTCACGCCAGAGGGCGAGACCGTATGGGAGTTCTGGAATCCGGAGCTCGGCAAGAAGGGCCGTAAGCGCATCTACCGCATGACTCGTGTCGCGCCATACCGCCTGGGATCACGACTGCCTGCTATTTGATCTTCCACTTTCGTCGGTTTCGTTGGACCTCGTCGATAAACACGAGGACGATACCGACCACGACCGCAACCCCGCCACCAATAAAAACGTCGAAAGGAAGCTCGGGCAGCAGGCCCGGGGCCGAGATCTCGAACACGATGTAAAGCATGCCGGCAACGATTAGGATGGCGCCAAGGCCTCTCATTGGATTTATCGCTCCTTGGGGGAATGGTATCGCAAGGTGGGAGTGGCTATCTCGCGGGACCCAGCAGAACGCACTCCCGCCGAGTCAGGCGGCGGAGGAAAGGGGGTAAACAAGGCACGCCTGCGTTAGGCTAGGGCCACTAAGCGCGTTCTCTCTCAGAAACTTGAACGGACCGGATGCGTCGATACCAACCCCTCCTCAAGTACATCGCCAAGCAGCGACTCTGGTTTGGCGGCGTAGCGCTGTTCACCGTTGCTTCGGCTGCAACCGCCGCCCTACAGCCCTTGCCGATGAAGCTCCTGGTGGACTACGCTCTCGGCAGCGCCGTGCTGCCAGCAAAGCCCCATGACTTCTTCGGCAGCACGGGACTGGATCCGACGAGCCCGGCCTTCCTTATTTTCCTCGCAGCCGCCGCCAGCCTCTGCATCTTTATCATCAACATCGCCCTGAGCGCGGGTCTCACACTGTCGTGGACGATGGCGGGCCAGCGCGCGGTTTACGACCTCGCAGCTGATGTCTTTGCTCGACTCGAGCGCTTGTCGCTGAGGTTCCACAGCCGCCACCAGGTGGGTGACTCGCTGAGTCGGCTGAGCGGCGATACGTGGGCTATCTACTCGGTGGCCCGCGCGCTCATGACGCCGTTGAAGAGCCTGGTCACGCTGGCCATCATGGGTGCAGTAGGCTTCGCTCTCGATCCAGTCCTGGCTGCTCTTTGCCTACTGGTAGCGCCTTTCCTGGCGGCGTCGGCGCGCTTTTTCGGCAAGCGGCTGAAGCGTCGAGCGCGACAAAGTCGGGAAGCTAGCTCACGCATCGCCAGCCTCGTGCAGCAAACCCTGAGCTCGATGCCAGTCGTGCAAACCTTCGGCACCGAGGAGCGCAACCGGCAGCACTTCGAGGATCTAGCGGACGACGCCGTGGAGATCGCGCAGCGAGGGAGGCTCGTCAACAGCGCCTTCGGACTCGTGAACGGCTCGATCCTGACCACCGGAACGGCGCGCTCGTTCTCTTCGTCGGAGGAATGCGCGTGCTCGCCGGCGTAATCCCCCTGGGCACGCTGCTCGTCTTCATGCGATACGTGCGTAAGATGCAGAACGCCTCGGGCAGTCTGTTTACGGTCTTCGCGAGGCTCAAGGCGGCGGAGGCGAGTATCGATCGATTGATGGAGGTGCTCGAGTCAGACGAGGAGATCACCGAGGATGCCGATGCTCGACCGTTGCCCGCCATTAGGGCGTCGAGCGGCCACGTCGTTCTGGAGGCTGTGACCTGCGGCTATGACCATGAATCGCCGGTTCTGGAGAACATCGACCTCGAGGCGCGACCCGGCGACGTCGTGGCCCTCGTCGGGGTCACCGGCGCCGGCAAGAGCACCCTCGTCTCGCTGATTCCACGCTTTATCGACCCCTGGCAGGGAAGGGTGTTGCTCGACGGCGTTGATGTGCGGCAGGCCACTCTGAAGAGTTTGCGTTCTCGAGTGTCGATCGTGCTCCAGGAGTCACTGCTGCCCCCATTGACGGTGGCCGAGACCATCGCCTACGGTCGGCCGGAAGCCAGTCACGAGGACATCGTCGCGGCAGCAATTGCCGCCCGAGCCGACGACTTCGTGCGCAAGCTCCCTGATGGCTACGACTCGAGCGTAGGAGAGCGAGGCTCGAAGCTCTCGGGAGGGGAGCGCCAGCGGCTTGCCATCGCTCGGGCGTTGTTGCGAGACACGCCGGTTCTCATCCTCGACGAGCCCACATCGGCGCTCGACGTTCAAACCGAGGCAGAGCTGTTGGCGGCACTCGAGCGGTTGATGGAAGGGCGCACCACCTTCGTCATCGCCCATCGCCTGTCAACGGTGCGCCACGCCGATCGGATTGCCGTTCTCGATCACGGCCGCATCGTCGAGCTGGGCACCCACTCCGCCCTGCTGCAGCAAGAGGGGATCTACCACCGCTTACACGCAGCCCAAACCGGTGACGCCGCCAAGGAGCACGTCGCGTGAAGCGCTGGTGGCTCGAGATCAGTCGCTACGCACTCCCCCAGAGCCGCGAGCTCGGTGTGGTGGTGTTGTTGACGCTCACCAGCGTTGGGCTAGGTCTCCTCTCACCGTGGCCACTGAAACTGATCGTCGACCACGTCCTGCTGGATAAGCCTCTGCCCTCTGCTCTGCGAGCAGTCGAAGTACTTCCTGGAGCAGGTTCTCAGCAAGGATTGCTGGCGTGGCTCGTGGTCGCGACCGTGGTCATCTTCCTGGTCCGGCGCTCAACGAAGATTGTGACCCGGTACGTTAAGACCGGTGCTGCCACTCGCATGGTCTTCAACCTGGGCACTGAGCTTTTCCACTCACTGCAGCGCCGTTCTCTGCTGTTTCACGGCGAGCGCCGAACGGGGGATCTGGTGAAGCGGGTGACTGGAGACACTCGCTGCGTGCGGGAGCTGGTCATGGACGTCTGCCTGCCGGTGCTGACCTCGCTGGTGACGCTCGTGGGCATGTTCATCATCATGTGGAAGCTGAATCCACGCTTGGCGGTCCTGGCGGTGCTCATGAGCCTTCCCCTGGCGTTCCTGAGCCGCATCTTCGCGGGCCGTATGAGCGAACGGGCCTACAAGGAGCGGGAGCTCCAGGGGGACATGGCGGCGCTGGCGGAGCAGACCTTGACCACCCTGCCCGTTGTGAAAGCCTTCGCCCGAGAGGAGGTCGAAGCTGAGCGATTCCGAAAGCTGGCCGACGAAGCCGTTCAGGCCAACCTCCGTTCGGTTACGACTCAGTTGCAGTTCCAGGCCTCGACGGGGGTCGTCTCGCGGGCAGCGACTGTGACCGTCATGACGGTCGGCGGCTTCTACATACTCGGAGGCGAGCTTACGGTCGGAAGTCTGCTGGTGTTGATGTCCTACTTCGTGCAGCTCTACTCGCCCATCGAAACGATCGCGTATCTCTCAGAAAGCTACGCCAGCGCGGCGGCAGGGGCCCGGCGCGTGCTCGAGGTCCTCCATGCCAAAGACTCGGGTGTGCGCGAGTCACCTCGTGCGAGGCCTCTGCCACAGGTCACCAGGGGAGCTCGTGGCCGTGTGCGGTTCGAAGGTGTGAGCTTCGGATACCGTCCTGGGCTGCCGGTGCTGCGCGACATCGATCTCGATGTCTCGCCTGGGGAGACCGTTGCCCTGGTTGGCCGAACCGGTGCGGGTAAGAGCACGCTCGTCTCGCTGATCCCTCGGCTCTACGATCCATGGAACGGAGTCGTATCGATCGACGGCTCGAATCTTCGTTCCGTACGACTCGACAGCCTCCGACGCGACGTGGCTGTAGTGCTTCAAGACCCCTTCTTGCTGCCTCTCTCGATTGCCGAGAACATCACCTACGGGCGCCCAGGGGCCTCGGACGAGGAGATCGTGAAAGCGGCCCAAGCGGCTCGCGCCGAAGGGTTCATCGACGCGCTGCCTGACGGCTACGATACTCTGGTGGGAGAACGAGGGTCGACTCTGTCGGGGGGGGAGAAGCAGCGTATCGCGATCGCTCGTGCCTTGCTCAAGGACGCCGCGGTCTTGATCATGGATGAGCCCACTTCAGCCCTGGATGCCCAAACGGAGGGCGAGCTGATGGAGGCCTTGGAGCGTCTCACGAAGAGCCGGACGACATTCATCATCGCCCACAGAATCTCGACGATCCGCAAGGCCGACCGTATCCTGTTTCTAGAAGAGGGAAGAATCCGAGAACAAGGCACACATGCCGCGGCGCTTATGGAGCAAGGAGGCGCATACGCGCAGCTGATCGCAAGTCAGTTCGGTGCTGGAAAGGAGGGCAGGCGCCGTCAGTCTGCCTAGGAGTACTCCCCCTGGAATCGAGATGCTGTCTTTCTGCACAACGGTGAAGAACCGCTCTAGGGTGTCCGCGGGTGACCTTCGACTCGAGCTCTTCCCGAGGTGCGTCGAGTCCATTGTCAGAGCCGTTAGTGATCGAGATGACTGTGAGCTAGTGGTCACGGACTGGGAGTCGGAAGATTGGCCGCTCGAGGAGTGGTTCTACGATCTGGCAACGGCCATTCCGGTCCGTGTTCGGTCGCTTCGCGGGAGCTTTTCCCGCGGCCTAGGCAGAAACAAGGCGGCGAAGGCAGCCGGGGGAGACACTCTGTTCTTTGTGGACGCCGATTGTCTCGTCGGAGGCGGCGTCATCGACCGCGGCTTGGCCGCCCTCGAGGAGGGACATGCCTACTTTCCGATCGTTTTCTCCTACAACGACGCGCGACACGAGTGCGGCCGTTGGCGCTCGAGGGGCTATGGCAATTGTGTGATCCATCGAAGGACGTTCGAGTCAGCGGGCGGTTTCCCAGAATACGGTTTCTGGGGGCGAGAGGACACGCACTTCTATGAAAACGTGTGCAAAATCGCGTCAGTCGTGCGAGAGAGAGCTCCTGACCTCTACCACCAATGGCATCCGGACGACTTCGCTTGGAAGAATCGTTATGGAGGTCCGTCACCCTTTGAGGCTACTAAGAGAGAGGAGCGTGAGAAATACAGGAAAACCGCAGATGAGCTGATGAAACTCGGTGTCGAAGCTGCAGCTATAGTCCTTGTGGACGACTTGATGCTCGACAGCGCCTTGATCCCTTCGGGCAACTGCAGGCCGTTTCTGGAGATCGGGGGTGAGTACTGCGGGCGTCCGATGGACAGCGCTGCTGCTGTGATCGAGATCGAGCGCATGCGCCGAGAAGGGGCAAGGTTGATCGCATTCGTGTGGTCTTCCTTCTGGTGGCTCGAACACTATTCCGAGTTCGCGCGTCACCTGTCGGACAGGTACGAGTCCGTCTTGAAGAACGAGCGTCTGTTGGTTTTCGACCTTGGGAAGTCCTAGCGGTGGCTCGTCCGCTCAAGGTCTTCTGGCTGCATTGCGGGCCGCGTGCCGGAAACTTCGGTGACAACCTTACCCCCCTGCTACTGGACTATCTGTGTGTTGACTACCGCTGGTCGCCGCCTGAAGCTGCAGACCTCATCGGAATCGGTAGCCTCTGCGAGAAGGTGCCCGAAGGCTACAGTGGTATGGTATGGACGAGTGGCTGCCTATATGGTTCGACGCGTGTTCACACAGAACACGCCGAAGTCCTCGCGCTGCGAGGCCGCCTCACCCTTGGGCGTGCCCCTCCCGACCTGGATTCCATACCATTGGGAGATGGCGGGCTTGTCGCGGGCCTGATGGCCGGACAGGAGCAGAAGCAATACGCTCTGGGCCTAATTCCTCATTACGCGCACGAGAGGAATCCGGCCTTCCGGGCCGTGGTGAAAGGACACTCTCGCCACGCTTGTCTAATCGATATCTGTTCGGATCCGCGCTCCGTGATTCAACAGGTCCAGCGTTGTGAGGCCGTTCTCGCAAGCTGCCTGCACGGACTTGTGCTTGCCGATAGTCTAGGAGTTCCGAGCCAATGGGTCATGACAAGCGATGCTCTTCTGGGGGCTGACTTCAAGTTCCGAGACTACTACTCGGTTTTCGGGAATAGGTCGATCACGCCTTTGACTCTTTCGGGTGAGGACTCGATCGAAGATCTGGTGGGCAGTTGCTCGCTGCCAGACTCGGCCTCGACGGCTGAGATCACACGGCGACTGCTCGAGGCTCTCCGTGGAGGTCTGGGAGTGGGACAGGACGTTTGGTCGTTCGTGTCCCAGCCAACTCTCGAGCGCGAGATCACTCTCCGCCAGCACATCAACGACGCCCTCGACCAAGATGAGTGCAATGAGGGCCCTATTCTGCGTGGTGATGCCCAGGGGAGCCGATCTCTCTCACAAGAGATCGAGGCGTCTAGCGAGGATGGGAGCCGACTTAGTCTTCTCTTTAGAAAATGCCTGACGCTTCTCGAAAGGCTGTGGCCGTTGGGCGTGAATCTGTGCCTCCTCGGGCCGGAAGACATCTGGCTCCGGGACGGCCGACCGCTTCTAGCGAATCTCGGATGGGCATGTCCAGGAGCGTACGCTCGGAAGCTCAACGAGGGTGTCTCACCGTCGGAGCTACGGCATCGTGACCTTCGACGGCTTGGACAGCTTTTCGCTGAGTTGGTTCCATCGTCCGGAGCCGCTTTCGGTTCGGTCCTCCGTCTGGTGGCGGGAGGTCAAGTTCAGACCGTCGAAGAGGCAATGCGGCTCACAGAGGCAGCGCAGGCCGCTGATCAAGCTGATCCCGCCGATCTCGCGTCAGGTCGAACGGCGAAGGAGACGGAGCCGGCGGGTACCACTGCTCCTGTCTGCGAAGACTCGCTCTTGATCACCTTGCTCGGGCTTGTGGCTGACAAGGAGCGGGAAGTTCTTCGACTGAGAGGAACTCGAAAAAGACTCGAAACCGAGCTTTCGGCCTTTCGCCAGAATCAGGCCAAGCAGCGCCTCGCGGAAGTGATACCGACGGGCGGGAGTTTCATCCTGGTCGACGAGGGTGAGTGGGGTGAGGAACCGCTCGTCGGTCGCAAGGCGATCCCCTTTCCAGAACGGAACGGCTGGTACGCGGGGCGGCCTTCCGACGGCCCGGAGGCCGCTGCCGAGCTGCAACGTCTCTTGGATAGAGACCCCAGCCACGTCGTATTCAGTGGAGCCTGCACCTGGTGGTTGGACTACTACGCCGAGCTCGAGGTCTGCCTCTCCCACAAGTACGAGCGCGTGACGGATTGCGGGGATCTCATCGTCTTCGACCTGCGTTCGGGTTGGACCCCAACTGAGGGCGGAACGTGAGTCGTCGGCGTATCTTCGTCGTCGGGACAGGCCGTTCCGGTACCAATTGGATGGGAGAGATCTTGGCAACGCATCCCGACATCGTGAGTTTCCTCGAACCCCGTCCCGTCTTTGATCTCGTCACATCCGTAGCGGTCGGTGAGCAGTCCCGGGCAACCGCGTTCCCTCGAATCTTCGCTGAGTACGATCGGCTCTTCACTGCATCCGAGCCGTTTCACTGTGCCGACAAGACGCATACTGCCCTCTGGATCGTAGACGCGCTGTCGGCGCACTATCCAGAAGCCCGGTTCGTTGCCATGAATCGCGAAGTAGAGGCCACGGTAGCTAGCATGATGAAGCACGCTGGGGTGCGCCGGTGGTGTGAGCAGTGGGAACGCTACCCAACTCCTAATCCCTTCTTGGGGATCGTGGAGAGCAGTCGAAGCTGGTATGAGCAGTCATCGACTCTGGAGCGTTGCGTCGCACGATGGTCCTCGCATCACGAAGAGATCTGTCGCCTCCAGGGCCGCCTTGGAGACCGGATGCTTCAGGTTGAGTACGAATCGTTAGTGGTGCGTCCGGAAGAGCAGCTACCTCGGTTACAGCACTTCATCGGCCTGAAGAAGCAATTTCCACCGACTAGGCCGCGGCACCAATCGCTCCACAAGTGGAAGGCCCATTTCTCGCTTGAGGATTTGGAGAGGATTCGGGCCGCCGTTGAATATCTCGACTCTAAGCGCGCGCCCTCGGGACAGGGTTTTGGGCGCCGAAGATCCGGTCACGAATCCCACAAGGGATCGGGGTCTTGACATGAGTGGTGCGGAGAAAGGCTTGCCGCAAGGCGACGTGGTCGCCCTACACGCGTACAGAGCGATCTATTTTGCAATACCGAAGGTGGCCAACTCGAGTCTGAAAGCCGTCTGCGCTGATTGGATCAAGGATAGTCTCGACGCGAAGCAACTGGATCGGTATTGGAGCGAAAAGTGGAAGCCGAGGCTTTTTCGAGATCAGCGCGCGAGGGAGTACCTCCGCAACAAACGCATTTTGATCTCGCGGAGCGACTTGGTGAGGTTGAACTCCTATTGGAGGTTCGGATTCGTCAGAAATCCGTGGGATCGCATGGTTTCCTGCTGGCGACAGAAGATCGCGCCCGAGGAACTTACTGACGGGACCTACGTCCGAGGTGTTGCTCGGAGTCTGTCTGCCACGGGCGATTTCCGGGCCGGGATGAGCCTTCGGAGATTCGTGGAGGTTGTGGCCGAGATACCCGACGAGGAAGCGAACTCACACTACCGTTCGCAGTGTTCGTTCGTTGAAGATACCGATGGACAGCTCCTAGTGGACTATGTGGGGCGCTTCGAGAGCCTGAGATCTGATTTCGAGTATGCACGAGTGCAACTGGGAGCTCCTCCCACGGAGCTTCCTCACTTGTTGAAGTCCCGAGGGACGGCAGCATATAGGGACTACTACGACTTGGCGACGCGTCGGCTGGTTGAGCAGCGGTATGCGCGCGACGTCGATCTGTTCGAGTATGAGTACTGAGCGGGGGCCTGATCCAGCGAAGGGTAGAGCTAGGGTCGAGAAGCGGCTGAAACACGGTCGCCCATCAGATCCTCGCCGGGAAGGGTCGCTGGTCACCATCATCGTCAACGACTACAACTACGGCCAGTTCGTGGAACAGGCGATCGCCAGCGCGCTGGCGCAGGACTACTCACGTACCGAAGTGCTGGTTGTCGACGACGGCTCCACAGACAACTCGCGCCAGGTCATCTCCAAGTTTGGAGGAGCTATTGAGCGCATCTTCAAGCCCAACCAGGGCCAGGCTTCGACCTTCAACGCCGGCTTCCAGGCAAGCCGTGTGTTGGCAACGGTTGGAAAGTGAGCCACTCACCGTTTTAGAAGTGAGCCACCCCCGGCCCTAAAGCCGGTAGCTTGGTCTTGTCTACGGACTGAGCTACTGGAGGAAGGATGCTGAGGATGGATCAGGTTCATGTTATCCGTTACAAGGTGCTGGTCGAGGGTCGGAGCCGGCGTTCGGTGGCTCTAGAGCTGGGTGTGAGCCGGAATACGGTTCGTAAATACTTGGAGGTGAGTGAGCCTCGGCGCGTGGAGTCGGTGGCGCGCCGTCGTCGCGTGCTTGAGGGTGTAGCGCCGCGTCTGGGAGAGCTTTTCGAGGAATGGTCGAAGCGGACGACTCGAAAGCAGCGCCTGACCGGGACTCGTCTTCACCGCCAGCTGGTTGAGGAGGGTTTCGAGGTCGGAGTGACGACGGTCCGGAGCTACTTTCGGGAGTGGAGGCGGCAGCGCCAGGAGGCGTTTATTCCGTTGGTGCACCGCCCGGGCGAGGAAGCGCAGGTAGATTTCTTCGAGGTCACGGTCGAGGAAGAGGGCTCAGTTCACCGGGTATGGAAGTTCGTGTTGCATCTTCCCTACTCGGGTCGTTCGTTCGTGTGGCTGTACGACCATGCGGACCGGGTGTCGTTCTTGGATGGTCACGTTCGCGCTTTCCAGCTGCGTATTCCGATGAATCTGGACAGTCGTTCCGATTCAATCTGGACAGTGATCGGAGCGAAGCGACGCTAGGGTGATCCTCAGCTTTGAGTGTCCGGTTTGAGCTCGGTTTCCTCCCTTCTTCTAGTTGTGAATGGATAGGCCGTCGTCGTGGCCGGCAAGGCTGTGGGAAACGCGTAGCGTTTTCCAAGAGGGGTGGGAGGGTGCGGGTTCGGGCGCAGCCTTCCATGCCTCGTCAGACCGCCGGCCGGGGGTGATGGGGGTCCGGGGGAAGAGGGGGACAATTTCCACAAGTGCGGCATCGTCCATCGTTTTTTCGGAGCCAGCTCTCATGAGGCAGCCTTCGTCCTCTTCGGGTCCCCGGCTGTGCGGCGGGCTCGTTTGCGCCGCATCGACTCGCCCTTCAGCTCGAGGACGTAGGCGCCGTGGATGAGGCGATCGAGGATGCCGTCGGCGAGTGTTGGGTCGCCGATGACGTCGTACCATTTCTCGACCGGGAGCTGACTGGCGAAGATCGTCGAGCGTCGCCCGTAGCGATCCTCGAGGATCTCGAGGAGATCTCGCCGGTCGAGGTCGCCCAAGGGAGCGAGCCCCAAGTCATCAAGCACCAAGAGATCGGTGCGAGAGAAGCGTCGGAGCAGGCGCTCGAAGCTGCCATCACCGCGGGCGATCTCGAGCTCTCGAAACAGCCGCGGCACTCGTAGGTAGAGAGCCGTGAAGCCCTCCTGGCAGGCTTTGTGGGCGAGAGCGCATGCCAGATAGGTCTTACCGATTCCGGTCGGACCTACGATCAAGGTATTCAGATGCTCGGCGATCCAACGGCAGCTCGCCAGCCGCAAGACCTGCGAGCGATCCAATCCACGCCGGGTGCGCAGATCCAGGTCCTCGATCGTCGCCTGCTCCCTGAGCTTGGCCCGTCGGAGTCGGCTCTCGAAGAGTCGACTCGCGCGCTCCGTCGCTTCCCGCTCAACGAGAAACCCCAGGCGCTCCTCGAAGCTCAGCTCCCCGATGTCCTTCATCTGAAGCTGCTCCTCGAAGGCGCGGACCATGCCGTGCAGCTTCAGCTCGGCCAGTTGATCCATCGTCGGATGCCTCAGCATCTCGGGACCTCCTCGCTACGGGGCGCGTAGTAGCCGGCACCACGGACATTGTCGTGGTCCACGACACGCTGGGGCTCAGGCTCAGGCGGAAGTGGTTGCTGATCGAGGCCCGTACGCAAAATCGACTTGACGCTCTGGTAGGAGATCGAGCCGATCCGCAAGGCCCGCTTCGAAGCCGCCTCGAGTCGCTCTTGGCCATAGCGCTCGCCGAGGCGCATCAGACCCAGACACGAGCGAAAGCCCTGCTGCGGATGGGTCCGAGTGCGCAGGATCGCCTCGACGAGCTCCGCGGTCGACTCGCCGCTCTCCTCGGCCCACTTCACCAAGCGCACCGGCGTCCATTCCAGGTACGCCTGGTGCGAGCGAGGCATGTGCTCTTTGAGAGTCGTATGGTGACCGAGTCGAGAGTCGCGGCAATGGGCAGCGACCCGCCTCGTTTTGCGGAAGATCTCGACCGTCTTTGCCGTCGAGCGCAGGTCGAGCTCCTCGCGGATCAGCTGGTACGGGACGCTGTAGTAGTGGCTCTCAAACTCGACGTGGTAGTCGATGCCGACTCGGACCTTCTTCCAGTCGGCAAATTCGTAGGGCTGGGCCGGGAGAGGCCTCAGTGCCTCCTTCTCGACCTGCTCAAAGAGATCCCGTCGCGAGACTTTCAGGATCTTCAGCGGGCGGTTATTCAGATCCTCGAGCCGCTCGCGAATCGCCGCATTCAGCTCGCCCAAGCTGAAGAAGGTCTGTTTGCGCAGACGGGCCAGGATCCAGCGCTCGACCTGCTGCACCGCATTCTCGACCTTGTCTCGAGGCTTGCGCACCCGAGCCGGCAAGATCGCCAGCGAGTAGTGGTTGGCCATCTCCTCATAGCTGCGATTGAGCCCCGGCTCGTACCAGCACGGACGCGGCACGGCCGTCTTAGGGTTATCCGGGACCACCAGCTCCGCCACCCCACCAAAATATTCGAAGGCCCTCCGGTGGGAGCCGATCCAGTCGGGAAGGGTCTGGCTCCCCGTCGCTTCGGCGTAGATGAGCTGGCTCGCTCCCAGCGCCGCGACAAAGATCTGCGCCTCATCAATCTCGCCACTCTCGCGATCTCGAATGTCGACCGTCTGGCCGGCGTAGTCGACAAAGACTCGTTCTCCGGCCTTGTGATCCTGGCGCAGCGGCATGTCTAGGCGACCCTCGTAGAGCCGGTACAGCTGACAGAATCGGCTGTAGCCGTAGCCCTCCGGATGCGCCTCGCGGTACTCCTGCCACAGCAAGGCCAGGGTCATGCCTTTGCGCCGAAGCTCTCGATGCATCTCTGCCCAGTCCGGCAAGGGTCTGGCCGAAATCCCTGCGGCAAGCTCCGTTGGGAAGAGCTTCGATTCGAGCGCCTCCTCGTCCATCCCTTCGACTTCATCCCAGCCTACGCCTGTGGCCTCAGCTCGCATCACGTAGTCGCCCACCGTGCCGTGGCCCAGCTTCAAACTCCGACCGATCTGCCGGTACGACAGACCCAAAACCCATCGCAGTCTCAATACGTCTCGTATCTTTCGCATCGCTGTCCTCGCTCGCACCCTCTCGCCCTCCTTTGTGAAGGCAAGATCGACCCACGAGGACCACACCCGCGTCAACCCCGTCGAGGCGCCGGATTCCAATTCAATCCGGACACCCATTCCAATCCAATCTGGACACCGATTCCAATCGGCGGTCTCAACTGTCCGAATTCGATCGGAATCACTGTCCGATTCGAATCGGAATCGATGTCCGATTTCGATTGGATTCACTGTCCGGTTTCAACCGGTGCACGCACCAGCTGCTGGGTGGTGTTCCTCGCCGTTGCGTTTACGACAATTTGAGCGCCGCCGTTCGTCGCCGGGTGGGTTCTGAGCGCGTGCTGACGGATCGATTCAAAGCCCTTGTGAGCCACTACTTGTTCGAGGCTTGCTTCGCTCGTCCCGGTGAAGGTCACGACAAGGGGAGCGTGGAGTCTCGAGGCAAGGGCCTGCGCCTGGCTGAGATCTCGGCGTCGTTGCTCGGGTCGGTGGAGTCGAGCTGGCGCAGGAAGGGGCTCTCGAAATGGGAGGAGGAGCTTCAGGGCATGCTCGAGCTGCCGCAGTTCGCATTCGATCCCCGGCTGCCGGAAGTGGTGCGAGTCTCTCGCCAGGCGATGGTGCAAGTGGGCAAATCGACGTATTCGGTGCCGTCGAGGTGGAAGAATCTGCAGATCACGGCGCAGATCGGTGTCGAGGAGATCACGTTTCAATGCCGCGATGAGGAGTTTCGCTGTGCTCGGATCCGCCGAGGGAAACGGGAGATCCGCTACTCCCACTACTTCGACGAGCTGTCCAGGAAGCCACAGGCCGTCCGCCAAGTGGCTCCTGAGCTCTTGGCAGAGCTCGGGGAGCCGTACCAAAAGCTCTGGAAGATGCTGGATTCTCGCTATGGAGCATTGGAGACAGCGAGGCTCTTTGCCAAGCTGTTGGGAGCCGTCATCGACCAGGGCCACGAGGACGTGGCGGCGGCACTCGAGGAGGCCTTCCTCGCCGGCCGCTTCAATCTGCTGGCTCTGCAGCTGCCTGTCGAGCCGGTCACCAATGAGATTCCCGAAGGCCTGAGAGAGCACGAGATCGAATCCGCTCGAGCTGCCGACTTCGACGCGCTCCTTGACGGGGCGGTGTCATGAGCCGTGCCCTCCGCCGAGCGGTGATGCAGGAGAATCTGCGGACCTTGAAGCTTCCCTCGGTGCTTCGGGACTACGAGGATCGAGCCCGACAGGCCCAGGACGGCCAGTGGGACTACGAGGACTTCCTGCGTGATCTCTGGACCCTTCGAACTGCTGATGGTTTCCTGACGGAGGCCTTCTAAACTCTCCCTCCGAGCAGGGTCCGGGCTGTAGCCGCCTGTGGAAAACCGGTGGAAAAGAACCAAGAAAGGAGTTATGCTGATCGCTCGCCCATTGCGGTCTTCGGCTCTTGAGTTGCATAACGACGTTCTCTAGGTGCGCTGGTGAGGGGGGGGTAGTGTAGTCGATGACGGAAGTACTCAGAAAGCGTGGCCCGCTGGTTACGAGCAGCCGGGAGACCCCAGCGCCAGACCTCCAGTGGGCGGAGCCCGGACGCGTTCGTGTCGCCGGCAAGTTTCTCCGGGACCAGTCCGACCAGAAGTTCTATATCAAGGGCGTGAGCTACGGTGCTTTTCGCCCCGATGCAGAAGGCAACGAGTATCACGATGAAGATCTCATCTACAGAGACTTCGAGCAGATGGCCGCGGCCGGGTTCAACACGGTCCGCATCCCGCACACGATTCCGCCTCGAGCACTTCTCGACATCGCCAGCGAGCACCGACTCAAAGTCATGGTCGGAGTCTCGGCCGAACAGTATGTCGGGTATCTGATCGACAAAACCAAGAAGTTCTCTCTCCAGAACACGATCCTTCGTAGCGTCGAGCCGTGTGCTGGACACCCGGCCCTGCTCTGCTACGGCATCGGTAACGAGATCCAGGCACCCCTCGCGCGCTGGATCGGCCGCCGCAGGATCGAGCGCTACCTTCGGCGGGTCGCAAGAATCGTCCGGGATGTGGACCCAGATTCACTCCTCACCTACGTGAACTACCCGTCTACAGAGTACCTGGAGCTTCCCTTTCTCGATTTTCTCTCTTTCAACGTCTACCTGGAGGACCGGGAGCCGTTCGAAGACTACCTTGCGCGGCTTCAGATCCTGGCCGGCAATCAGCCGCTACTCGTCTCGGAGCTCGGTCTCGATAGCCTGCGCAACGGCGAGCTCGGTCAGGCCGGTTTCATCGACTGGCAGCTCCAGTCCGTGTTCGATGCCGGTTGTCTCGGAGCAGTGATCTTCTCGTGGACGGACGAATGGTATCGCGGGGGGGGGGGACGTTCATGATTGGAAGTTCGGCCTGACCACAGAGCAGCGGCGCCCGAAGTCCGCCCTGGCTGTCGCTTCACGCTCCCTTGCCAGGTTGCCTCCGGGGAACCCTTTCGACTGCCCTACAGTCTCGGTCGTAGTCTGCACCTATAACGGTGCTGTCTCGATACGAGAGTGCCTCGACGGGATCCTGCTGCTCGACTACCCGCACTTCGAGGTCATCGTTGTCGACGATGGATCAACGGACGAGACGCCTCATATCCTCGACGATTACGACGTCCGAGTCATTCGCACCGAGAATCGCGGGCTTTCCCACGCTCGCAACACCGGCTTGGAAGCCGCTAGCGGCAGCATCGTTGCCTACATCGACGACGATGCGTACCCGGATCGGGACTGGCTCACCTACCTGGTGCAGGCCTTCGAGAAGGGAGGCTTCGCAGCCATCGGCGGCCCCAACGTTTCGCCCGAAGGAGATGGCTTCACAGCCGACTGCGTCGCCCGAGCTCCGGGTGGTCCGTCCCACATTCTGTTGAATGATCGTACAGCGGAGCACATCCCGGGCTGCAACATGGCCTTCCGGCGCTCCTGTCTCGACACCATCGGCGGATTCGACCCGCAGTTCCGCAAGGCGGGGGACGACGTCGACGTCTGCTGGCGAATCTTGGAGCAGGGATGGCAGATCGGGTTCAGTCCGGCTGCTCTGGTCTGGCATCACTCCCGGCGCTCGGTTCGAGCTTATTGGAAGCAGCAGTCGGGATACGGTGAAGCCGAGGCCCTTCTCGAGCCCAAGTGGCCGGACAAATACAACGAGCTGGGTCATGCGAAATGGCTCGGGAAAGTGTACAGCCTCGGACTCCCACGGCCGTTGTCCTTCAGGAAGACCCGCGTGTACCACGGGGTCTGGGGCACGGCGCCGTTTCAACACTTACATCGCCCTCAGCCGGGGCCACTTCTCTCGCTCCTGCTTGCGCCGGAGTTCCATCTCGCCACGCTCCTTCTCGCCAGCCTCAGCGTGCTCGGAATCTGGTGGCGGCCTTTGCTGCTCTGCGTACCCTTGCTTGCCATGGCGATCGGGCTCACGGCGCTCCAAGCCCTGCTCGGCGCGCGCCAGGCGGTCGAGGCGACATCTCGAGCGAAGGGGTGGAAGCGGGGTTGCGAGATGTTGGTGACCGCCGGGCTACACGCTCTCCATCCTCTCGCGCGCCTCACCGGTCGGCTGCGCTTCGGCCTGACCCCCTGGCGGTTGCGGGGAGGCCGCAGATCAGGATTCTCGCCCTTCCCCTTCTCTCTCGCTCGATGGACCGAGTCGTGGAAGGATCCTGCGCGGAGGCTCGAGGATGTCGAAGGTTACCTACGCGACCGCGGTGCGCTCGTTTGGAGAGGAGGTAGTTTCGATCGATTCGACATCCAGGTGAGCTGTGGGCTCGCGGGCAAAGCCCGTTGCCTGATGATCTGCGAGGACCAGGGATCCGGGACCCAACTACTGCGCTTCCGCGCCTGGCCACTTTCGTCTCTACCAACAATTGGCGCCATGTTGTCTCTGTTCGCGCTGGGCGGACTCGCGATCTTCGACGGGGCGGTCGTCTCGGGAGCTGTACTCTGGGGGATGGGTGTTCTCCTCGGGGCGCTGCGCTACGTCTGCCTCGGGTCGGCGATGTCTCTGTTGCGAGAGGCGGGCAGGCACGAGGTCGAGACCGCGGACTGATTCTTGAGAATCATCGTCACCGGGCTGATCGCTCAGCACCCCACGCTCGGCGGGGTCGCTTGGGACTACGTGCAATACCCGGTCGGGCTGTCGAGACTGGGGCACGATGTCTACTACTTTGAAGATTCGGGCGAGTGGCCGTACCGCGCCGACGGGGGGCCTTCCGGCACAGATTGGGTCGCTCGGGACTGTGCGGAGAATGTTGGCCATCTGGCTCGCGTCATGGGGCAGTTCGGGCTCGAAGGACGTTGGGCCTACCGATTTCCAATCGATGGTGATTGGTTCGGTCTGTCGGACTCCAAGCGGCGTGAAGTCACCGAGACGGCAGACCTCGTGATCAACGTGTCCGGCACATTGGAGCATCCAGCGCGATATCGGCATCGAGGCCTGCTCGTATACGTCGATTCCGACCCTGTGTTCACGCAAGTCAAATACCAGGTGGACGAGTCCATGCGGAACCGCATCGATGCTCACGACGTCTTCTTCAGCTTCGGCGAAGCCTTCTCTGAGGCCACTCCGGTGACGCCTCACCAGTGGCTGCCGACGCGCCAGCCCGTCCTCCTCGATGAGTGGGACACCGACGACACGCCGCCTCGCGACTGCTTTACGACCGTGATGAGTTGGACGAGCTACAAGCCGCTGGAGTTGAGGGGCTGTCGTTATGCTCAAAAAGATGTGGAGTTCTCGAAGTTCCTTGATCTTCCTCGGCGAGTGCCGACTGCTACCCTGGAAGTTGCTCTTGGCGACACTCGGCACGTCGATTGGGAAGGCAAATCGCCGGAGAGCGGTGGCGGCGTTCGAGGCCGTCTCTCGCGCAGCGGCTGGAGGGTCGCGGACGCCATGGATACTTGCGGCACGCTGAACGACTACAGGCGCTACATTGCTTCGTCGAAAGCGGAGTGGAGCGTCGCCAAGAACGGCTACGTCGTTGGCCGGCCTGGTTGGTTCAGCTGTCGTTCGGCCTGCTACCTCGCCTCTGGCCGGCCGGTTGCTGTCCAGGAGACAGGGTTCTCGGAGGTGCTGCCCGTGGGCGATGGGATCTTGCCTTTCTCGAATCTCGATGAGGCAGTAACCGCGGTGGAGGAGATCGAGATTCGCTACGAACACCACCAGAAGGCGGCTCGAGAGCTCGCGGCCGGGTACTTCTCGGCCGAGGTCGTCCTCGAGCGGCTCGTGGGCGACGCCTTGAACGCTGCCACCCGCTCGACCATCGCTGAAGCGGGACGCGAGACTGACGAGGTCGGAGTCCGGCCCGATGAGTGACCTGAGCGGGTCCTCGAGGACATGACCAGGCACCGCGTCTGGTTTCGCCGGTCTCGCTGTGTGCACCAGGGTCTAGCGCGTTGACTCTCTGGACCGGGGGCGGCGCCCAGTGGTGGACGAAGAAGAGCCTCTATGCTTGTCTGAGGTGGTGGGCAAGAGACGCGGTGAACGTCCTGACTTTCGGGCCGGAGGCGCCGAGGTTCGCCGAGCTCATCTACGTGCCGACGGCCGCCTGTACCGCCGCTCTGAAGCCGTACGTCGGTCACCGTAAGAACTCCGGGAAGGTCATGGAGCCGTCCTGGACTCCCGAGATGCAGCCGGTCGAGAGCGTCAGAAAAGTCGAGATATGCCTGCGCCATTGGCGGGAGGGCATGTCTTGGGAGGATGCAGGAGCGTATGAGAACGCGGCCCGGAAGATCGCAGAGAAGGGCAATGCAGATTGGTGTACGACTCTCGAGGAGGTGGTCTCGAGATACGAGAACCTCGACAGGGTGTTCGAGGTCGTGCGAGCGGAGGGAAGGTTGCGCGCTACGGGGCGCGTGGGCGTCAGAGGCGGCCGGGTGCTCGATGGAACACTCGTGCACATAGACGAACGCGGCAACCCGATCGCTGGTGGCGGCGGATGGCATAGACTCGGCATGGCGCTGGCACTGGACTTACCGGAGTTCCCTGCTCAGATCGGTATGGTTCATCCACAGGCGATTCCAGAAGCTCAACGGGTATCGCCGAGTGAGTGGGCGACCCAGCGATTGAGATTCACTACGTGCACCTCCACGATCAATTTTGGGAATGACTCGTGAGTATTTCCTAGGTGTCGCCGACCGAGCGGATCTCGTGCTCAGCGAGAAGCCATCGTGGCTTCTCCGAGATCCTGCCCGTAGGGGGTGGGTGAGCACTCCCCAGGCGAAGGAGAAGATGATGTTGGTTTCTTGCTGATCCCAGCGCCCGAGGAAGCTCTCTGCTACCTCCTGGCGATCGCGGATGAGATGCACATAGAACGCCTCAGACCCGTATCGCTCCTCTAGGTCGCCTAGGAACCAAGAGAGGCGATTGTCGACCTCGACGTGGTTGTCGGGGTACTCCAGAGCCCCGTACCGGCTCGAGCCGCGTGGTCCCGCTCCGCGCCGCTGGCTCTCGTGAGACGCCGTGTAGTTGCGAATGCCTTGGCATGCTCTTACAAAGGTCGTCGAGCCGCAGCGCCCGGTGGAGAGGACGAATACATTCATGGCGCTGTGTCTCGTTCCGTAGTCACCGAGTGGAAGCCGAGACCCTCCTGCGACGCAGCAGGGCTCCGCCAACCGTTAAGATGCATTCGCTCATGATAGGACAACAACGTGCACCCTGAGGCCATGTCGAATCGTCTCGTCAGCATCATTGTCAACAACTTCAACTACGAGCGGTTCTTAGGAGAGGCGATCGCAAGCGCTCTCAGTCAGACCTACGAGCCAAAGGAAGTGCTCGTTGTCGACGACGGTTCAACAGATGGCTCGCTTGATGTCATCTCGAGCTTTGGGGCGAGCGTCAAGCCGATCTTCAAGACCAACGAGGGTCAGGCTTCTACCTTCAACGCCGGCTTCGAGGCCTCTAAGGGAGAAGTGATCATCTTTCTCGATGCTGACGACCTCTTACTTCCCGAGGCGGCCATGCACGCTGTTCGTGTGCTCGAAGAGCCTGACGTCGTCAAGGTCCATTGGCCGATGTGGGAGATCGACGAAAACGGCAACAACACCCGGAGGTTTCACAAGAAGTCTCTGATCGATGGGGACTACCGCGAGGAGTTCATCGCTCGCGGCCCCATCGCGTTGTCTCAGTCACCCACGAGCGGTAACGCCTGGCCGAGATGGTTCCTAGAGAAGGCCATGCCCTTGCCAGAGCACGAGGATCGTCACGGTGCGGATGGATTTCTCAAGAAGCTCTGCCCGATTTATGGGCCGATCCGGCGTCTCGAGATACCTCTTGGTTGCTATCGTCTACATGCCGGGAACTACGGTGGTGGTAGCGGCACCTTCTTCAAGTTGCGGCGCTCACTTCGCCGCTACCCGGCTTACTGTCGCCTTCTCGAAGACCACTTGCGGCGAACGGGAGTTGACGCCGACTCGGCGGCTTGGATGGGCCCTGGTAGTTCCTTCGAATGGCTGGAGATGGCGGTTGAGCTTTTCGACGAGCTCGAGCGATTGGTCCCTCAGGACGCAGAAGTGGTACTGATCGACAACGGCAAGTTCGGGTCCGAATTACTACCCGGACGAGAGCTAAGACCCTTAGTTCGGGGCAGCGATAGGATCTGGGGATCGTCTCCTGAAAGTGACGAGCAAGCTGTAAGGGAGCTCGAGCGTGCGATCGATGCGGGGGCGCAATATCTGGCGTTTGCGTTTCCGGCGTTCTGGTGGCGCGAGTCGTTCCCGCACCTTCTTCGCCAGGTCGAATCTCGCTTTGAACGCCTGTGTGCGAACGAGCGGCTCGTCCTCTTCGACCTCGAAGCCAACGCGACGGATGGTGTAGAAGGCGGCGGCCGATGAAGAAGGTGGAGATCCGATTCGCCAAGTCCTTTGACGATCCATCGTTGTCACCCGAGATATGGACTCGCCTGCTCAGTCAGGGCTCGACGAATGTGTGTGCGATGACGCGGACGGCCCAACGCCTGTGGTGGGAAGCGAATGAAAGAAAGGGCGATCTAAAGCTGCTTGTAGCTCTTCGCGGCGGAGAGCCGGTGACGATCGCGCCAATGTTCGTGCAAGGAGGAATGGCATTCAATCTGTGCCCAGTTAGTCAACTCGACCTAGTGGGCGACGTCGAGGATCTGGAAGTTGCTAGGGCCATTCTCGAAGCTCTTCGAGACTCGACGCCGGAGTTCGCGGGGGTTCGCCTCTATTTCGTTCCCGACACATCCCCCACCGGGTGCGTCATGGGACAAGCAGCAGCGGATCTCGCCCTCACCTGGCAACTCGAAGACGAGTTGCCGGCCCCCTACATCGACATGAAGGCCAACCCTGACATGGCGCTGGCGAGCTCGCGAAAGAAGACGGTCCTCCGTCGGGAGAACTACCTGCGACGGGAAGGCAGCCTCGAAGTGCACCACTACTCCGACGCTGACGAGATCCTTCCCCAACTCGATTCTTTCTACCAACAGCACGTTTCGAGATGGGCCGAAACTGAGACACCCAGTCGGTTCCGCGAAGAACGAGAACGACGGCGGTTTCGTGTGCGTATGCGAGAGCTGAGTAGGCTTGGTTACCAGCGTTTCTCACGACTTGATTGGAACGGCCGACCCATCGCCTACCACGAGGGTGTCGCGTATCAAGGGCGCTTCGAGTACGGAAAAACCTCGTACGAGATCGAGCTGGCGCACGCTTCACCCGGGGCAGTGCTGCTCCGCCATCTCATTCTTTCGGCCATCGCTGAGGGGGCTTCCGTTTTCGATCTCGGACCCGGAGCAGAGGACTACAAATTCAGGTACACGAAGGACTTCGTCACGCTGCAGACCTGGGCTGCCTACCCACGGGGCTAGCTGCAAGCTGAAGCGGGCGACATCCAGGCGGCGGCTCTAGACGATCCCCAGCTCATGAAACGCAAACTCGACCTGTCTGGACTCTCCACGGCCTTGAGTCGTCTGTTCGGGCAGCCCGCGAGAGTGCTGAGCGCTACACCGTATGACGATGCGAGCACCTATTCCTGCGACGTCCTGAAATGCGACATCCAAGGGAAGCAGATCGAGATCTTCGCCAAGCATGGGGTCGGTCAGCCGGTGGATCGATTACTGGGTCACTCGTTCGGACTAGATTACGAGTTTCGCATCTATCAACGGATTCTGCCGAACTTGGATGTCGGCACAGCTCGATTCTTTGGCACGGCCACAATCGATGACGAGACGTGGGGTTTCCTGGAACTGCTCGCAGGCGGGGAGTGGGTCTCCGCATCGCCGAACGGGAACGGGGTCGTTCGGGCGGCAGAATGGCTGGCGGAGTTCCACCACAAGGCGGATCGATGGCTCGCTGGTACGTCAGAGTCTGCGCTTCGCGGAGCCACGAGAGACACCTACACCGATCTCCTGGCCAAGGCCCGCGAACGAGCAGCTCGACTGACGAGCGACATCACGGCTGTTGGTAAGCTTTTCGAGCGTCTAGGCGACTTCCCTGACGCAATGGTGTCATCCGATCAAACAGTCGTGCACGGCGAGTTCTACCCCGGCAACATCGTTCTAAAGGGCGATCGTGTGTGCCCGATCGATTGGGAGTCGGCAGCCGTGGCGCCTGCCGAGATCGATTTGGCGAGTCTCATCGAAGCGTGGCCATCTCACGTGGCACTCCGTTGCATCGAAGCCTATCGCCGAGGCCGGGGCCTTGAACGGTCCGGTTCTGGTTTTCAGACCAGCCTGACCAGGTGTCGAATCTACTGGGCGCTTCGTTGGCTGATAAGCAAGCCACCTCGAGGTGCGCGTCGACGCTTGCGCGACCTGATGGCCCTGCAGCACTGCCGACTGGCGACCAAGGACTGAGGTCCTAGCTCGTGGCACGATCCCGCGGCACGGAGATGGTAGACGGAGCGCCTAGCGCCCTTGGGGATCGGCTCGAAGGTATCTGCGTCACTCTGTTCGGAGAGGCGCCGACACGCGTGACTCCGCTGGGGGAGGGAAACAACGATTGCTGGTCTCTGCAGGTATGGGTCGGTGGTCGGCGCTTGAAGTGCTTTGAGTGCACCAGTCCCGGGCGAGCTCAGATGGTCAAAACTGCGTCGCACATCCTAGAGCGTTCTAACATCTCGATTCCTCGAGTCCGCGCAGTACTCGATCGAGTTGTTTTTGCCGACTGGATCGCCGGAAGGGCGATGCGACGGGTTGGCCAGACCGAGATCGACCTGATAGCGCGATATCACGCGCAACTGCACCAAGCACCCCTTACGCGCTCTGAGCGCGCCAAATCGGGGGGGTTCGTTCATCTGACGTGGCTATCCGATCGCTTCCGAAGCATCGCTACCCCAGTTCTTGGCCAGGCGGCTGTCGAAGAGACTCTGGGGGCTCTTGCTGCCATGGTGCCTTCTGAGCTCAAGATCGGAATTGTTCACCCCGACTTCATCGAGCCCAATATCGTGGTTGACCGCGATGGCGACTTCGTCGTCGTGGACAACGAGTTTCTGTCACTCGGTACCGGATTCGAGTTCGACATCCTGAATTCGAGCTGTTTCAGGAAAGCGGTGGATCCGAGCCGCCGCGAGAGCTATCTCGAGAGCTACTCGAAGTACGGCGATTGTGGAACCCTGTGGAGCCACCTCCGATATTGGGAGCTCTGCTTTCTGTTGAAGCGAACGAACAAGCAGTTTTTACTTGGTGACATGGGGGCAGGCCGGACCAACTTTGAACGCCTCCGACAAGAGATCCACGATCGAGATGTCTAGCGACGTAAGACCTGCACGAGCTGTAGCTATCAACGGTCTCCAACGAGGCGGGTCCAATGTGCTGTGGAATGTGCTGCAGTCTCACCCACTACTCTGTTCACCGATCCTAGAGACCGGCGCTCTCTTCACCGAGGAGATAGCACCTTTCTCGTGGCTACCACCGGCGCGCGCAAAGCAGCTCGCCTCGAGCGGGCTTGTTCAGAGTCTTGGAGCGAGATACGTGGGCCGGAAGCTCGATAGCTGCAAACTGAGAAACTTCGAGTCGCCCGACAACGGCAGCAAGTGCGAAGGCGTGGCCTACACATCAAAAGAGGTGCGAGACAGCATTATCTGCCTCAAGGGTGTTGGAAGCGATATCGACCTCAACCCGCTCCTCCGCAAGGTCTACGGTAGGGTGGCATTCGTACCCCTCGTTCGCGATGGCTATGCCGTGTGTGACGGATGGATGCGCCGGGGTATGTCTGCTTCCGCCGCCGGGAAGCGGTACGCGTCCTGCGTGCGCAGAATCCTTCAGCTCCAAGACGCCCCCGATAGCTGTCCTCTGGTCAGGTTCGAGGAGTTGGTCGTCGATCCTTTCGGGATCGCAGAGCGGATCTTCGGGTGGCTTAACCTCGAGCCGACCCAGCTGCCAAAACTGCGACTGAAAGCAAAACGGGTCTTGGGCGGCTCCGGGAGCCACGAGCCCACCTTTGGTGTCGAGGGGCAGAAGGAGTGGTTCGACCCGATCGAGATAGGCACAGTTCTGCGGCCCGGCATCGATGCTGTCCAGCGGGACAAGCTCGAGAGAGAGGCGCTGGCAGACTTCGAAAGACATGCTGGCCCGGCCCTAGCAGAACTGGGTTATCTGTAGTGTTCCGGAGGGGAGGAACCCCGTCCGTCAACACACATGCGCAGATCGCGCCCCCTGCCGAGTAGGCTGTCAATGTGGTGCACACCGCAGTTGTTCCAAGCCGCAGAACCCCTCGCGAGAATTGGCGCCACGGGCAAAGACCGCTCGACGAACTCCCCCCTGGTCAGCTCGACGATCTCGAAAGCATGGATGTCGAGGCCGTACTCCGGATCGCAGTTCTGAGCGAAGCGAATCAACTTCTCGCGCTCGACGGCCATCCTCCCGGCGGGGCGAGCGTGATGAGCATCACCGCGGATCACAGGGCTCCGGGGATGCTCCACCCAGTTCTGTTCGAGGCGATCGGAGAAGTAGAGATGTAACTCGTCGTTTCGCCCTTCCCCATCCGCTCCTGCGAACAGCCACCAACTCCCGTCGAATCGGAAGGGGGTCGCATCCACCAGCGCCACATCTTCAAGCAGCACCGACTCGAGCCGCCAGTCATTGGGGTATTCGTAGGCGCGGTACAAGCGTACCGTCGTGTCCTGTTTGCTTTCGGGAACCATGTAGTAGCTGCCGTCGACTTCGAAAGCGTGTGGATAGGACAGATGAAAGGGCTCGGCAAGCACAACGCCCTGGTAAGTCCATCGGTACCCGTTTCGACTCGTGGCGACGCCGATCTCGCCTCTGTTCTCCAGCCAGTTAAGGGTCTCGAAGAACATCTGCCAGCCTTCTGGAGAAGGCAGAATGAAGGGGTCGGCGACCATGGCGGACACGTGGTCGGTGACGTCGTAGCGCGTGAGCACGGGGTTGTCGGTCTCGGGCGCCGGCCGGAGGCGAGTCAGGCTCGGTCCCGAGTAGATTCCGATCGACCACTCGGGGTAGGCGGGTTGGGACGGGACGTAGAGAAGGCACTCGATTCGGTCTTCCGCGGGCCGGCTCACCATGAGTCCCCTGGCTTCGAGGGCTGAGGCTTCTTCTTCGAAGATCTGCCGCAGCGCCTCGTTCGACGCCGTTTCGTCTGGCGGAAGTCGAGGCTCCGTGCCGGTCGCGCGGCGGTTGTTGTCCTCATCGAGACAAAGGTAGCTGCCCGCGTCCCCAACGTCGAGCCACTCGGGACAGTTTGACGTGTCGATCGGTCGCGCCTCTCGGCGCAGAGCCTCAACGTCGTCGGGCCCCTCGGGGATCCGAAAGAAGGTCCCCTCACGCACGGTGTCTCTCCTCGGAGAGCTTGTTCGCGAGAATTACGACTTCGGCGGTAACCCGCTCCCACGTGTAACGAGCAAGCACCTCTTCGCGCGCGGCGGTACCGATTCTCCCGGCGAGGTCGCTGTCGTCCAACAATACCGAGATGCCTTCTGCCAATTTCTGGTTGTCGCCGGCTGGGTAGAGCCATCCGTTGCGCCCATGCTCGACGACCTGGGAGATCTGACCGAGATCGGCGGCGACGGTGGGCGTCCCGACCGCCATCGACTCGAAGAGCTTCATCGGCGAGAAGAAGAAGTCGTCGATGGGGCCATAGGGAACGACGGCCACGTTCATGGCAGCCAGGTAGCTGGGAATCTCCTCGTGGGGCACTTTGCCTGTGAAGTGCACGCTCTCGGTGAGGCCGAGTCGGGCGACCTGCTGCTCGAGCTTCTCGCGCGTGTGTCCGTCACCGACCAGAAGCAGGCGCCGGTCGCCGGTACCCTGCTCGAGAGTGGCAAACGCCTCGATCAGGCCGGCTACGTCGTGCCATTTGTGAAAGCTGCCTACGAAACCCACGATCTCGGCCTCGTTTTCTCCCAGTACCTCGCGGACCTTGCCCCTGTCTATCTCGCCGCCGAAGAGCCGCTTCGAGACCCCGTCGGGCAGCACGCGGATCCGATCGCGCTCTGCTCCGAGACCGACGGCCCAGTCCGCCAGCCAATCGGTGAGAGCGACGATGGCATCGGCCTCACGGAGGATTGCCCCCTCCAGCTTGCGAGCCGTCTCGATCAGCGGAAAGTAGGTGTACCCGTCCTGCTGATCGGTGAGCGGAGCGTTGAGCTCGAGGATCCAGGGAATGTCGAGTTGGCGACGAAGCTCGAGGCCCCCAAACCCGAAGAGCGCGATGCGCTCGTACACGAAGTCGGGCTTCTCCTCTCGAAAGATCCGCGCGCCCTCAGCTTGGAGCCAGTGGTTCCACAGAATCGATCTCAGGTCTCGCTCCAGATAATGGTCGTAGATCTGGGGTTCGTTCTCGAGTCCCTCCCACAGCTCTTTGTTGAGTCCAGTAGGCCCAAGATGGTGGATGCGAGCCCGTGTCGAGTTGCCAGTGCCCTCACCGCCAGGCCACGAGCACACAATGAACACGTCATGTCCCGCGTCGACCAGTGCGTTGGTGAACTCTCGAATGTGTACCGAGCAGCCTTGGGAGCCCAAAACCTCGACGTCGACGTCGGAAACTAGATAGCCGATCTTCATACGGCTCCCTCGAGCTCTCTCACCCTCTCAGCGGAGGCTGCCATGGCCCTCTCATAAGCGGCCAGGACCCGCTCGATGTAGCGGTCCTGAGCGAAGTAGCTCTCGACCCTTTGTCGTGCGCCCTCTCCGAGGCGCTCGCGGAGCTCCTCATTGCTCAGAATCCGATCGATGGCTCTGGCGACCACGCCGACGTCTCGCGGCGGGACGAGAAAGCCAGTGTCGCCTTCGACAACCGCTTCCGCCGAGCCACCTGTGTCTGCTACGACGACCGGGCAGCCGCAGGACATCGCCTCCACGTAGACGTTGGCTACCCCATTCTCGTTGTCGCAGGGAGAAGCGAACACGTCCGCCCCCTGATAGAGGCTGACAATCTCCGAGCGCTCCTCGACGAAGGGTATGAGCTCCAGGTTGCGGGAAGCGCCTGCCGCTTCGGCCTTCGAGGCGAGGCGACGCGTCAAATCGTTCTGCCTGCCGACGACCTGCAGCAAGATCTCAGGATGGCGCTCACGTAGCCCCATCACGGCTTCGAAGACGGTCTTCACGCCTTTTGCCTTTGAGATGGTGCCGACGAAGAGCACTGTGTGCCGATGGCCGGGGAGGCGCTCACCGGCATCGGGTGAAAAGACCTCGGTGTCGATCCCGCAGTGGACGACATCGATTTTCTCGCGCGGCGTGCCATAGAAGCCGCTCACCCAGTCGGCGATATTCGCGCTCGAAGCCATCCAGCCGTCGGCCAACCGAATTGCTTCACCCTCGAGAACCGCCGCCGTGCGATAGAAGCTCGATTCCTTCTCGGGCCACCCCATGCGCTCGGCGAGCATGGCCAGGGGAGCGTGCAAGTGAACGATGGCCGGGACCCAGTTCTCGACCGTGCGATTGAGCAGAAACGCCGCCCCCTCCGCTCCATACTCGGGAAAGTTCACCAGATCGAACGACTCCCGCGGCCGCAGTCGCGTCAGACACTCGAGCACGGCCCAGGAGTAGCCCAACAGGAACGCGGGTTGAGTGAGCAAGGGCACCCCCGGCGGCGCGTCCCCGGGCCGGCGCATTCTATGCACGCGGACCCCTGCCTGAGTCGTTGTGGCCATTGGCTCCTCGATGGCACCGGCGGCGCAGGACAAAACATCGACCGAGTGCCCGAGACGGGTGAGCCCCTGGGCCTTGTTCCAGGTTTGCGTGCCGATACCGCCATCGGCGGTTTCGGGAGGATACTCATAGGACACCAAGCAGTAACGCATGCCTTGTCTGTACAGTTGTCGAATCCCGGCGGATTCGATAGGCCACCGATGATATCCGGGTCGCGACTGCGACGCCTCGGAGGCCTCGGCGCCGGGCATCTGCCGGGCGACGAGGTCGCGCAGCCTTCGACACCACCAGTAGGATCGGTATCGATAGAGCTTACGTAAGAACACCTTCGCGGGCAATACCTCCAGGCCCAGCTGCCCGGCCTCCTCGCGATAGCTCTCGACGAAGCGTTCGAGATCCTTTGGCTTGTAGCCCTGGCTGAACTGAGAAAGATCGAAGAGGGTACTACCAAGGCCAAACCCTTCCCAGTCAACGGGGCAAACACTATTGCTCGATGGCTGCCCATCCCCGGACCTAATGAGAATATTGTGGTGGCTGAAGTCACCGTGAACCCAGGTATGGCCGTCGTCCATCAAGGTATCGGCCAGAGAGAGCACGCGGTCCCTCACTCCTAGCACACTCGGAGAAATTTCGGGATAGCGTTCGCGAACGAGGGCGTACATCTCATTCGCAACGCGGGAGAAGTGACGGTGATCGAACCTGACCTCGCCGAATGTAAGAGCTCCGCTTTCAAGAGACCGGACCTGCTCGTGGAATTTCGCTAGCCACGAAGCGGCTGCGTACCAGTACTCCACACCGAAGTGGGCCACCGTGGTTCCGGAGATAGCCTCGATCAACAGCCACTCCTTGTTCTCATCATCGACAAGGGACGCGGCAACGAATTCCGGTGTCCCGACCTTGATTTGCGGAAGGGCCGTTCGGTAGGCGAACACCTCACGCTGCCTCTTGCGCCGACGGCTTTGCTCTGGATTGACGCGCCGATCAATGCGTTGCCCATACTTCTTGAGAAACAGCCGCAGGGTTCCACCGGAAGAGAGATCGACCGATATGACGTCGCACTCGGCAGTGCTTGTGTCTTGGAAAGGCATCCCCCTCAAACTGTCGACATGGGTATCGGCGCCGAACCGCTGACGGACGTATCGGTCAATGTGGGGGCCGATTTCCTCGTCCCGGATGCCCTCTCCTGCTTGGCTACACATGTCGAGAGAATGTCATCTCGCTGTCATCACCATGGCCCATTTCTGGATTCTCAGCAAGGAGCCCACAGAGGCACACACCTCGGACGAAGTCGACCTGTTTGTCCGTGTAGCAAGTTCTTGTTGAAACTCGCGGAACTAGAAACCCAGCTCCACCCGCATTTCGTCACTGGGGCCAACAATCTCGATCTCCCGCTCGCTCCGGTGCTCGGGCTCGAGATGCCACACCGAGAGCTTGTAGGAACCCGGTGGCACATCGGGCAGCGAGAAGGTTCCATTAGCATCGGCGACGACCGCGTAGGGAGTCGAGCTGACCACGATGAACGCCGCCATCGCCGGGTGTATGTCACACCCTACGTCGAAGACTCCGGGCGCTGGGAATGTGTGTTGGTAGGAGACGAAGGCGGGTGATGCGACGTTGAACTCGGTCTCACCCGACTCGCCGTCGACCACCCGCACATTGTGAAAGACGTCTTCGCTGTTGATGAACTCGACCGGCTCGCCCGCACCGACGAGGAGCACGGCGGGATGGAACACGCTCCCCAGCTGGTCCATGTACTTCGTACCCTCTTGTGTCGCGGGAACAACTCTGTCCAGGGCCTCGAGCATGACTACCGCAGGGTGACCCCCTACCGCAGGCGGAGCTTTCCCCGTCACCCGGACACCGAGACTGGGCTCCGCGGTTTCTATCGCAGCCGCCGGCAGGCCTTCGGTCGGGGCCTCCGCGCAGCCACCACTGGTCACTAAGAGCACAGGGACCGCGCCACGCAATAGACGAAGAGCACCTTGGGATACACCGCACACGGCGGAGCAAAGACTTCTGGGAATCATGGGGAGAGAGCGAGCCAAGGGGGAGCGCGGCGCTTCCAGACTCCGGCTAGTCTACACTCGCCTTCGACGTGAGAGTGCAGCGGGCGGCTCAGCTTTCGTCAACGATCCGCCCGTCAGACATCAGAACCCGTCGCTGTGCATGTTCCGCCACCTCGGTCTCATGGGTGACGACGACGACCGTGGCACCCGACGCCGACAGCTGATCGACGATCTCCATCACCTCTCTCGACGTCCGCGAGTCCAGATTGCCGGTCGGCTCGTCGGCAAGGAGAAGAGAGGGTCCTCCGACCAAGGCACGAGCGATCGCAACTCGCTGGCGCTCCCCTCCCGAGAGTTGATTCGGCCGATGCTCCACGCGATCGCCAAGGCCGACTCTCTGCAGAGCGTCCCGAGCCCGATCCGCTCTCTCCGGTGGCTTCACGCCGGCATAGATCAACGGCAGCTCCACGTTCTTCAGTGCGCTGAGTCTGGGCAGTAAGTTGAAGCTCTGGAAGATGAAGCCGACCTCCCGGTTTCGAACCCTGGCTAGAGAATCATCATCCAGTTGGGGAACGTCGTGACCGAGCAGATGGTATCGCCCCTCGGTCGGCGTATCGAGGCAACCCAGGATGTTCATGAGGGTCGACTTCCCGCTGCCCGACGACCCCATCACCGCGACATACTCCCCCGCCTCCAGTGATAGATCGATGCCGTCGAGAGCGCGTACCTCGCTCGACCCGACCGAGAAGACGCGGTGAATGTTCTCGAGCTCGATCATGGAGCTCACGCGCTTGCCGACGGGGGCCACCGAGCTACTACTCATAGTGCAGAGCCTGGATCGGATCGAGATCCGCAGCGCGACGAGCCGGATAGAAGCCCGAAGAGACCCCGACTACGACCGCAACTCCAGTCGCAAGAAACACCGAAAGCGGTGTCACCACTGTCGGCCAATCCGCGACCGCGCCTACCGCACGAGAGATGCCGAGCCCCATGAGAACGCCGATCAACCCACCGAAGGCGCTGATGGCGAACGACTCGACGAGGAACTGCACCAAAATGTCACGCCTGCGCGCGCCTACTGCGCGCCGCAAGCCAATCTCGCGTGTTCGCTCGAGTACGCTCGCGAGCATGATGTTCATGATGCCGATACCACCCACCAGAAGCGAGATCCCGGCGATGCAGCCCATGACGATGTTGAAGATGCGCTGGGTCCGTCGGCTCTGCTCCAGCAACCCCTCCGGAACCACCAGAACGTAGTCTTCCATTCCGCCGTGCAGAACCGAGAGCAGTGCTTCAATAGAACGGGCGGCGGTGCGACTCGCCGTAGCGTCGTCTTCGCTGTCTTCGAGATGGACGATGATCTCGCTCAAAGGAGAACCGAGCGGGCTGTGATCGAACCTTCTCAGCGCCGTCGTCACCGGCACATAGATGGCTCTCGAGGATGAACCGAGGGAGACTCCCTGGAAGGTGTCTCCCTCCCCTCCCCTCGCAGCGAGCACACCGATCACTGTGAGCCAGACGTCGTTCACTTTCAGGGCTGCACCCAAAGCAGGCTTGTACTGGAACAGCTCCCTGCGCAGGCCTGGCCCGATGACGCAGACCTGGGCGTGCTCCTTCTCGTCCAGCGCATCCACGAAGCGCCCCTCTTCGAGCTCGAGATCAGCGAGCTCCTGATGCTCCGGAACCACACCGTAAACGGTCCCTTCACCCCGCGCGCTACCGGCGAGGATGGCGTAGGGGGCAATCTCGACCTTGGGTGCGACCGACTCGACCCCGGGCACCGCCTCGCGAATCGCCTCGCAGTCACGCATCGATAGCCCGATGGAATGCTCTCGAATCTCGAGCAGCCGATCATTATCGAAGCTCCGGGACCGAACGATTACGTTGCGCAGCCCCAGGCGCTCGATCGTACCCATGGCCTGAAGCTCTGCTCCCGCGCCGATAGAGAGCATCGAGATGACGGCGCCGACGCCGAATACCACTCCGAGCATGGCAAGCAGCGATCGCAGCTTGTGAGCGGCTAGGTTGCCAAGAGAGGCCATGAAGGCCTCCAGATAGCTCATCCACTCCCGCCAAGCAGCTTCACCAGGCCACTCCGCGCCTCCTGAGCCACCTCCGGTGCGGCACTGGGTGGCTCGAGAGCGACCCGCTCGCCCTCTCGGAGGCCCTCGTCGACCACCGACAGCCCCAGCGACTGAGCGCCGACCCTGATCCGACGCGCTTCGAGCCCAGACGCAGTCGCGACCCGCACGTGCGGTTCGCCCTGTTTGAGGAAGAGTGCCTGCCTCGGTATCACCAGAACGCCGGGGCGACGATCCAAGAAGAGTGTCGCCTGCACCCGCTGACCGGGGCTCATCGAAACATGTCCCGGGCTGTCGAGACGGACCGTCACTCCGAAATACTTGACGGGAGATCCCCTGAACCGGGGCTTCGAAGCCCAGTCCACACTCGAGATGCTCCCGGAGAGAATCAATTCCGGGTGCGCCTCCACTTTCAGTTCTGCCGGGCGGCCCTCCGCCAGCCCGGCCGCGTCTGCCTCCAGTACGAATACCCTTGCCTGCATCGTCGACAGGTCCGGAATCTCGCCCAACTCCTGCCCCCGCCAGACCTCGTCGCCAATCCGGGGCGGATCGCCCCGGGAGTCGCGGACCCAGGTAAGCAATCCCGCCCGCGGCGCTCGCACAATCAATGAGTCCAGAACATCCTGGGCCCGACGCTCCCGAATCTCCGCCTTGCGGCGATCCACTTCTACAAGGCCCACTTCTGCTCGAGAAAGGGATGTGTTGACGCCCTCCATTCTCGTTGCCTGGTCCCAACGCTCACCCGCCAGTTCAGCGTCGATTCTCGATTCGGCGATCTCGAGTCGCGAGAACACGTCCTCATTGATCTTCTCGTAGTTCTGAGCGTGACGAAGCTCCAGATCCGCGACTTTCCGATCCTTGAGGGTGGTGGTGATGCGCGAGCTTCCTTCGCTCTCCGTCTTCTCCAGCCGGTAGGACTGGGAGTCGAGCTCTGAGATGGTGTCCTCGAGGCGGATCTCCAGGTCCGTTGGATCGAAACTGGCAATAACATCTCCTTCCTCTACCAACTTCCCCTCGACTTCCAGCCACGCGATGCTCACCACCTCGCTGAGGCGCGAGGGAGCGGTCACCATCGTCGACTCAACCGCTTCGAGAACTCCCTGCGCTGTAATGCGATTGACGAAGTCCCGTCGCCGAACCTCGATGGTGGGAACGGCGCTTTGAGGCCGGCAAGAAGCCAGGGCCACGATCAGTATCAAGGCTGCACTCAGCGTCGAGGAAAGGGTCGGCTTTCGCGTCGTGAGGCGCTTCATCCGCCGGCTCCTACCTGAACAAGTGTGCCTTCCTCCAGGCCGTCAAGCACTTCCACCCAGTCGGCATTGGATCGACCGAGCTCTGGGGCGACCCAACGGCGACGCCCGACAATCTCACGACTGAGCACACGAGGCTCAGTGGAAGTCGCCCGAACCGCCACGACAGGCACCACGAGTGCGTCCTCCACTCGATCGACTTCGATCCTCCCCTCCACTCGCATGCCCGGTCGCATCCTCGAGGGATCGTTCTCGTCGAACTCGAGCTCGAGCCAGACGACCCTCTGGGGATTCAGCCACGAGCGCGCTTGGACGGTGCGGCGAATCTGGCCTACGCGAACACGATAGGTCCGATCAGGGTACGCGTCCAAGCGCAAGGTGCCCACCTGCCCAACGGAGAGCCGACCCGACATGACCTCCTCGACCTGGACCTCCGCTTTCATAGATCGCAGGTCGGGGATCTCCAGCAGAGTTTCGCCACGCCACGCCCTCTCGCCCACCTTCTTCTTCTCTCCGCGCGAGTTTGTATGGTAGATGACCGTCCCCGGCTCTCTCGCTCGAACGGTCATCGCCTCGATCTCCCGCTCGAGGCTCGCAACTCTCGCCGTTTGGCGGTCGCGCTCCTGTCTCTGTCGCTCGACTTGCGAATAACCGCGGACGCCGAGATGCTCCAAGATCCCCTGCCGATACTCGATCTCCTCGGCAGCCAGCTGGCGATCGATGATCGCCTGCTCCAGGGTAGCGCCGGCGACCAGCTCTGGCGGGATCCCTTCTTGAAGCTCGCCACGGCGCAGCTTCGCCTGCGCTGCCGCGAGAGCTAGCTCCGCCCTGCTTCGTTCCGCCTCGAGCTCCTGCTGCTGCTTCTCCAGACGCATCTGGGCAGCGTCGCGATTCGCTTCCGCCTGCAGCAGGAACTCCTCCAGCTCGGTCGTGTCGAAGCGAATTGTCTCCTCGCCTACCCCCAGCTCCCTCCCCTCGGGAGCCATGTAGGCGATCTTGAACTGCCTGGCTCGCCTCAACGCAGGCGGCCCGTAGGAACCGCTGCGCCCGGCGATGAGCTCGCCCGTCACACTGACTTCGAAGACCAGATCGCGGCGCGCGACTCGCACCCACTCCCCCTCGGAGGATTCGGCGCGCAGACGGAGACCGAACACCAACGACGCAGCCGCCAGCAGAGCGAGCAACCATTTGATCGTCGTCACACGCTTCACGAGCGTGCCTTCACGACTCGGGCCAGCTCGGTCCCTACGCTGAGCTCACCCTGGATCAGGCAATGGCGCGGGCTACAGCGCTCTATCTCCACTTCTCTCCAAGATCCGTCGCTGAGCAAGGCCCTCGCCAGACGACCGCTCTCGTCTATGACCAGGGCCTCGCGAGGGGCAAGCAATGAGGGGCTCTCCCCACGCGAGCCGATCGACTCTTCGATGATCACTCTTGCCGACATGCCAGGGCTGAGGCGGTCGAGATCGGGATCCGAGAGCTCCACCATGACCTCGAACGCGCTCCGCGAGCTTCTCCTCGGACTTCGGGCAATCTTGGCGACCGACCGGATCCGACCTACGATCTCTTCGTCGGGGTGGGCGTCGAACAGCACTCGCGCAACCTGGCCGACCTCGACCCTGCCGTCGTCCACGTCGTCCAGCCTAGCTCGTACGACCAGGCTGTCGAGCTCTGGGAGGCGCACCAGCGGCCAGCCCCGCTGTACCGAGTCGCCGACCTGCCAGCGACGACCCTCGCCCTGGCCCACCGTCAGGAGCACGATACCCGCTTGCGCGGGAGCCCGTAGAGTCAACCGGTCTGCTCCCTCCTCAGCCCGTCGAAGCTCTCGCTCGGCCGTCTCGAGAGCGATTCGCTCTACTTCGACGCTCGCCCTCTGCCCGCTCTTCGTCGCCTCGATGTTGAGCTCCGCCTCCTCGGTCTCGAGTTGAGCAGACTGGAGCTCCAACTGCAGCGCATCCCAATCTCTGGCTGCCTTGAGAGACTCTGGGATCCTGGCCGCTAATTCCGCTTTATCCAAGATCGACTGTTTCTCCAAGAGCTGAAACTCGGCCTCCGCCACTTTCGAGGCCGCCTCCGCTTCGGCGGCTTGAAGAGCCATCGCCGCCTCGACTGCCCTCATCTGGAGATCGTCGATCGAGCTCACGAGCTCTGTGCTGTCGAGCTCGACGACGATCGCACCGGCTGCCACTTCCGACCCGTGATCGGCGAGCCAACGGATCTGGAGGGACCGCGGACCCGCCCTGGGTACGACCAGGTCGACGGCTCGCTCGGCGACGACCTCGCCGGTCAAATGGTGACGCACCACGAGCGGCTCCTGAACCACGAGGAGCGGGGGTTGGTCCATCTCTTCCGGCACCGAGCACGCCCACGACGCCACGAGCAGCAGCAAGGCTCCCTGCCAGGGGATAGGAGGCCCGTTCGGGCGTGCTCTACGAAGCTTTGTCGCGAATCGACGACTCATGGGTGGCTCGAGCCGAGGCGCCAACTATCAACAAGACCTGGGCGCCAGCGGTAAACCCCAATTCTACCGCAAAGACCTTCGGTCCACCCCCGAGTACACCCGCGGCCTCCCAGACGCGTAGGTTCCTCGAAAGCAAGCCCTTAACCTGCTCTCGAAGGAGCTCAGGGCTGCTCGAACACCTTTCGCTCGACCACGCAAACTGCCGCGCAGCGTCCGTCGCTCAGAGGCTGGAACAGGCTGCGCTCCAGGAAATTGAGATTGACGACGACCTGGAAGGCCTCTACTGGGAGCTCTACCTCGGTCAGGTCACACTGCCGCGCCCGAATCTCGAGCCCTCGCCGGGCCGCCTCGCCGGCCACGGCCTCGACCGCGACATCCGAGATGTCCCAGACGTCGACGTCAAATCCGAGCTCCGCCAGATAGAAGGCGTTCCTCCCAGCACCTCCGACTACGTCCAGCGCGCGACCCTTGGGCTGCTCGAGGAGGAGAGAACGATGCGATACCAGCCACTCGGAGGGCTCGGCATGGAGCCGCGCGGCGAGCGAGTCGCGGTAGCGTCGGTTCAACTTCTCGCGATCGGACATCTCTGAACCGTCTGTCTAGGGACTCAGATCCAACCGCACCTCGCCCCCGTCCCCGCCGATCTGGACCTCCCGCTCACTCCGCTGCTCGGCCTCGAGATGCCACACCGTGAGCTTGTAGGACCCCGGCGGCACATCGGCCAGCGCAAAGAAGCCATCTTCATCGGCGACGACCGCGAAGGGAGTCGAGCTGACCACGATGAAGGCCGCCATCGCCGGGTGGATGTCACACCCAAGGTCGAAGACACCGGGCTCTGCGAAGGTGTGCGGGTAAGAGACGAAAGGGGGCGATGCGACGTTGAACTCGGTCTCACCCGACTCGCCGTCGACGGCCCTCACATTGTGGAAGACATCTTCGCTGTTGATGAACTCGACAACCGCCCCCGCACCGACAACAAGCACCTTTGGATGGAATGTGCTCCCGAGCTGGTCCATGTACTTCGTGCCCTCCAGAGCCCCGGGAGCACTTCCGTCCAAGGGCTCGAGCATGACCACCGCAGAATGGCCCCCTAGCGCCGGCGGCGCCTTCCCGGTCACTCGGACACCGGCGCTGGGCTCCGCACTTTCCGGCGCGGAAGCCGGCGCGCTTTCTCTGGGTACGTCGGTGCAGCCACCGCTCAACAGTACGAGTGCCGGCACCCCCCCGCGCAGAAAACGAAGAACGCTTGGGAAACCGCGCATAGCGCAAAGACAGCTAGGCGCGAAGGCCGCGGAAAGTCTCTCTCACCTCACTGACAAAGATCTCCGGCTGCTCGAAAGCGGCGAAGTGGCCGCCGCGCTCGGCACGGTTCCAGTGCACGATGTTGGTGTATCGCTTCTCCGCCCAACGCCTCGAGGAGCGGAAGATCTCCTTCGGGAAGATGGTGCAGCCGACCGGAATGTTCACCTTGTCGCGACTGCCGCTGCGGAAGCTCTCCCAGTAGAGGCGAGCTGAAGAAGCGGCCGCCCCCGGCAGCCAGTACATCATCACGTTGTCGAGCATCTCGTCGCGACTGAGCGCGTTCTCGGGATGGCCGTTGCAGTCGGTCCAGGCCCAGAACTTCTCGAGAATCCACGCCGCCTGCCCTGACGGAGAGTCCGCCAGGCCATAGCCGACCGTCTGCGGTCGAGTGCTCTGCTGCTTCGAATAGCCTGAGTCCCAGTCTTGGTAGTGCTTCAACCCCGCAAGCGCGTCGATCTCCAACTCGGTCAGATCCTCCGCCTTCGGATCGGCTCGAGCAGTGACCATATTGAGGTGGATTCCGTGACAGTGCTCGGGATCGCGAAAGCCGATAGCCGTGGTGACCGCAGCCCCCCAGTCGCCCCCCTGCGCGCCATACCACTCGTAACCGAGGCGCGCCGCCAACTGAGCCCAGGCGTCGGCGATCTTCTCGACCTTCCAGCCCGGCTCTGTCGGTTTTCCGGAGTAGCCGTAGCCAGGAAGGCTGGGTAGCACCAGGTGAAAGGCGTCGCTCGCGTCGCCTCCGTGGGCCACCGGGTCTGTCAGCGGGCCAATTACTTTGAGGAACTCGACGATCGATCCCGGCCAGCCGTGCGTCATGACCAGCGGCATCGCGGCTTCTACCGGAGAGCGAATGTGCAGAAAGTGGATGTCGAGACCGAAGATCTCGGTCAGGTACTGGTCGTAAGAGTTGAGTCGCGCTTCGGTCGCCCGCCAGTCGTACTCACTAGCCCAGTACTCGCAGACTTCCTGCACGTAGCTCAGCGGGATCCCCTGCGACCAGTCATCGACGGTCTCGGCGTCGGGCCAACGAGTGGCGAGGAGCCGCCTTTTCAGGTCCAGCAGCTCTTCTTCAGGGGTGTCGATTCGAAAAGACCGGATCTCGTCGCTCATCGGAGGGCTCCTCTCGGGTGCAATCGTGTCACCGGCCATCGTAGCGCAGCCGCACATCTTCGGAGTCCTCGAGAAGGTCCCGCCACCTCAGGCACTGTTTGACTTCACCACCTTGCGGCTATAGTTTCTGAGAGCGCACGTTGATGTCGACAGCGGCCCCGGCGGCCTGGCCGGCGGTGTCTGGAGGATGCGGTGAGAGCAGCTCAGACAGCTATTCTTGGAGGCCTATTGGCTTTGGCTGCCGCGGCAAGTTGGGGCGCGGCCGACCAAACGACGAGTCCGACCTTCACCAAAGACGTGCTGCCGATCCTCCAGGAGCGGTGCCAGGACTGTCACCGCGAGGGAGGCGACGGGATCGCCGGGATGGTCGCGCCAATGGCGCTGACTTCTTATACGGAGGTCAGGCCGTGGGCAAAGGCGATCGCTCGCGCAGTCCAGTCTAAGGCGATGCCTCCATGGGACGCGACCGACGTCACCCTGGGCCAGTTCTCCAACGAAAGGGTCATGACCGACGAGGAAAGGGAGACCATCTTGCGTTGGGCTCAGAGCGGCGGTGCGCAAGGCAACCCGGAAGATGCTCCCGAGCCGAGGGTGTTCGCGGATAAGCAGGGCTGGCTGCTAGGCGTCCCCGATCTGGTGGTGACCATGCCTGAGCCCTATTTCGTCGAGGACGATGTCCAGGACATCCAGCCGCGGATCACCTTCGAAGTCACCAAAGAGATGCTCCCCGAGCCCAGGTGGATCAGCGCTATCGAGATCCGCCCGGATAGTCGTGGCGTCCATCACGCCGTCGGCGGCGCAACGGCACCCGCCTTCGGCGAGCACGAAGAGGAGTCCTTCTCGGCCGGCTCGATCGCCGCCGGCGAGGACCCCATCATCTATCCGAAAGGCTTCGGCAACCTGCTGCGCGCCGGAACCGAGATCCGTCTCTCGATGCACTACTTCAAAGAAGTCGGCCCAGGCACGGGCTTTTTCGATCAATCGTCAATCGGCTTCCACTTCCACCCCAAAGACGAAGTGGTGAAGTACAAGGTCAGTCGCGGCGGCATCAGTCGCAGCGGATGGGAGATTCCCCCTCGGCAAAGCGATTGGCGCATCGGCGCGTCGCGAACCTTCGACGAGAACACCGTGCTCATCTCACTGCACCCGCACATGCATTTTCGCGGCGACTCGATGAGATACGAAGCCTTCTATCCCGACGGCACCACCGAGGTGCTGCTCGACGTTCCCGAGTACGACTATGCGTGGCAGACGCAGTACACCTACGTCGCCCCCAAGTTCATTCCGAAAGGAACTCGGATCGAAGCCATCTCGAGCTTCGACAACTCCGAGCGCAAGAAGGCCCGCTATGGGGTTCTCGACATCGACCGCGCGGTCGACTTCGGTGGGCGCAGCAGAGACGAAATGTTCATTCCCTTCATCGAGTCGGCCGAGATCGACGAAGCCGACGTCGAGCGCTTTCGAGCTGCCAGCCCCTAGGCTCCACAAATGATAAATATCATTTGCTCCGCCTAGTTGTTTTCTGGCGCCGAGGACGGCGCACTTGGGCGCTGCTTCCTATTCGCTCACGGAAACGGCTCAGGACGAATACTCGGACACACTCCTAGCTCCAGAAAACGCGCCTTCGGCCCGTTTTCCGGCCCATCCCCGCCTGAGAACTACCGAGAACGGTGCTACCGAGTGAGCTTGCGGTAGGAGATGCGGTGGGGGCGGTCCGCGGCGTCTCCCTTGCGGCGGCGTAGATCTCGCTCGTAGTCGCTGTAGGAGCCCTCGAACCAATAGGCCTCGCTATCGCCTTCGAAGGCGAGGATGTGAGTGGCGACCCGATCGAGGAACCAGCGATCGTGAGAGATGACGAGGGCACTGCCCGCCAGCTCTTCCAGCGCCGTTTCCAGGGCTCGTAGCGTGTTGACGTCGAGATCGTTGGTCGGTTCGTCGAGCAGAAGGACGTTGGCGCCCGACGTGAGCACCTTCGCCAAGTGGACGCGGTTTCGCTCGCCGCCGCTCAAGGCACCGACAGACTTCTGCTGATCCGCGCCACCGAAGCCGAAACGGGCCACGTAGGCTCTCGAGTTGACCTCGCGCGAGCCCAAGAGCATGGTCTCTCCACCTCCTGTGATCTCCTCCCATACCTTTGCACTTTCTTCGAGAGAGTCGCGGCTCTGGTCGACGTAGCCGAGGCGTACGGTCTCGCCCACGACCAAGCTGCCCTCGTCGGGCTCTTCCTGGCCCACGATCATGCGAAAGAGCGTCGTCTTTCCGGCTCCGTTGGGACCGATGATGCCGACGATGGCCCCCGCCGGGATATCCAGCGACAGGTCGTCGTAGAGCAGGCGATCGCCGTACGCCTTGCGCACTCCCTCGGCCTTGATGACGACGCCCCCGAGTCGTGGGCCGGGCGGCACATAGATCTCCATGTCTTCCCGACGCTGCTCGGACTCTTGCTCGAGCAGTCGACCGTAAGCGCTGACCCGCGCCTTCGACTTGGTCTGCCGCGCCTTGGGCGTCATGTGGATCCACTCGAGCTCGCGTGCGAGAGTGCGCTGTCGCGCCGACTGGACCTTCTCTTCGCGCCGCAGCCGCTCCTGCTTCTGCTCCAGCCACGAGGAGTAGTTCCCCTTCCAGGGGATCCCTTCGCCGCGATCGAGCTCGAGAATCCAGCCCGCTACGTTGTCGAGGAAGTAGCGATCGTGAGTGACGGCGATTACGGTCCCGGAGTAGTCGTTGAGATGCTTCTCGAGCCAGCCCACGGTCTCGGCGTCGAGATGGTTGGTTGGCTCGTCGAGTAGGAGGATATCGGGCGCGCGCAGGAGCAGGCGACAAAGGGCTACCCGTCGCCGCTCGCCGCCCGAGATTACGTTGACCCGAGTATCGCCGGGGGGGCAGCGCAGCGCGTCCATCGCCAGCTCCAGGCGGCTGTCGAGATCCCAGGCGTTGGTGCGATCGAGAACCTCTTGCACTTCTCCCTGGCGCTCGATCAGCTTCTCCATCTCCGCGTCCGACATCTCTTCGCCGAACTTCTCATTGATCTCATCGAACTCGCCAAGAGCCGCGGCGATCTCCGCGACCCCCTCCTCCACTACCTCTTTGACCGTCTTCGTATCATCCAGCTGCGGCTCCTGCTCCAGGTAGCCGACGGTGAAGCCCGGCGAGAGGACCGTTTCACCGATGTGCTCACGATCCACCCCCGCCATGATCCGTAGCAGGCTGGTCTTCCCAGAGCCGTTGAGGCCGAGGACCCCGATCTTGGCGCCGTAGAAATACGACAACGAGATGTCGCGCAGGACGGTCTTGCCGCCGTCAAAAGCCTTTCCCACCTCGACCATCGAGTAGATGATCTTTTTGGAGTCCTCTGTCACGGGGAATCTAGTGCCCTGTACCAGTAGTTCGTCACATAACTCGCTGGCCCTTTTGCGGCCTGCCGTCGTTGCGCCTCCTCGAAATATTCCCAATATGACTTCGTCGGCGCGCCTTGACAGCCCACAAAATGACTGCGCGATTTATGCAACGAACCACTGGTACAGGACACTAGCGATCGCCGCCGCGAGGGGCTTTGGCCCCGGATCGATAGCCCTGGGTCGAGGCCCGACCACCCTCAGTGACGGTCGTAGAGTCGACGTGCCTTTCGCTATCGGCCAGAATCTCGATGTCGCCCGCCTCCACCAGCGCCTTCAGAGGGGGGTGATCCGCCGCGGGAGTCCCGATCTCGCTGATTTTGCCAGGCCCCAGATGCAGCTTCTTGCCGCGCGGCAGGGGTACCCGTATCGGCCGCTGCGTCGTATTGCGGATGGATTTCATCGACAGCTCCCCCAGCCTCTCGGCAGACCTCTGCCTTGCAGCGACCTCGTGCCCCACCCTATAACGAGATCCCTCTATCGTGTCGATCGATTAGCATACCCGAGCGCAAACGAGGTTCCGTGACCGGCGAGAGCGGTCCTTTCCGGAGTGCGCCGTCCTCGGCGCCATGTTCCGCATCCGGAGGAAGTGATACCGATCACTTCCGTAGGATGCGCCGTCCTCGGCGCCATGTTCACTAGCCGCAGGAAATGATAGCGATCATTTCCGGAGGCTAGGAGGTGAGGCGCTTTGGAGGCCTGCCCTCGGCGACAAAGCGCACCGCCTCGAAAGAAAGGCGGCCGATCGATCGTTCCTGAACCGGTGAGGCGAGAAAACGCACCGCGGCAAGCACCGGGCGATCGCGCAGGGGGTCCTCAGCGAGAGCCGCACGCTCATCGAAGGCGGCGATATTGGTCTTGATCGCATGAGCGACGATGATCGGTCGAGTGAGCCCATCGCCCATCGAGACCTCCTCCAAGCGAGCTCGCAACTCCTCGCTCGAATCTTCCTGGCGTAAGACCGCTGCGGCGCTCGCAACCGCCTGCACTACTTCTTGCTGCGCGATCGCCGCTACCACATCGTCCACGCTGGCCGAGCCCGTCGTAGCGGTTGTTGGGTTGATGCGATCGGCAACCTGCAGGTCCAGGGGCCGTGTGCGGTTGACGAAGTGCGCAGCATAGAAGAGCAGCCGGACCAAGGCTGGATCATCACTGCGCTCGAAGGCACGCCTGGTAGCGTTGGCAAAGGTCAGCGTATGGGTGACGTCGAGCCAACCCTCTTGCACCGTCGGGTCGGCGTCGATCGAAGCGTCGAAGCGAAACAACCTCTCGGCCGCGCTCAGGCTGAGTGCGTCGATCAGAGCATGGCTACCGACACCGTCGGCCAGGGCCGAGGCTACCCCTTCAGCAGCCTCCTGCTTGGTGCCATCCACCACTGCAGCGATGAAGCTCTCACGATCCCACCCGACGCCATCCGTCGCCGCTCGCCAGGCTGGGAAGCTCGGCTCCAGCTCTGCCAGTCGGCGCCGTAGGAAGGCCATCGGCGGCAGGCTGTCCTCTCGAGTACCGGTGGCGATCGAGAAGACCAAAGATGGCAGCAGTTCCCGCCCCCGCTGCCAGCCGACGCGATCAATCAAGTCGAAGGCCTTGATCACATATATCAGCCGGTGGCCGAAAGAGAGGAAATGCTCGGCGCAAAGCCGCAGGAGCCACTTCTCGACCGTGTCGCGACCCCAGTCTCGACCGAGCGCACCGCGAAAAAGAGCCTCCGCCTCGTCACTCTCCTCGGCCTCTACCAGGGCGAGAAGCCTGTCGCCAAAGGCCTGGGGGTCATCGCCCGGGTCGGTAGACTGGGGGATCGGGCGAGCCGGCCGACGCACACTCGGCTCGGAAGCCAACTCCATCACCTGCATGACCGGTCGAACGGCCTCGAGCCCCGAGTAGCGAGACAGAAGCCCGGTGATGTCACAGGCGACGGGCAGCGCATGGGTGGTGCCGTACTCGGCGTAGCGGGCGTCGAAGAGGGCGCCGTGAAGGGCGATGTCCACGGCCGGAACGTTTGCCTCGAGCAGACGCACGACGTCGCGTGCGACTCGACCCATCGAGTCTTCGAGAAGCCCCTGCGACAGGCTGCTCCAAAGCTTGCCGAGGTCGGCAGCGGCGCGCCGCTCGCGAAAGTCCACTTCGACCAGGCCATCGGTGACGCGCACCGGGAAGGTCGTAACATCTTCGTCCCCCTTGAGACACTCCCCGGTCGCAAGGTCGAACTTGAAGTTGTGCCAGGCGCACGTCAGCACGCAGTCCTTCACGTAGCCTTGGGCAAGCGGATACCCCTCGTGTGGGCAGAGATTGTCGACCGCCAGGAAACGGTCGTCGGCTAGGCGGAAGACCGCCGCTTGTCTGCTCTCGGACTTGACGACCTCGCCGCGGCCGATCTCAAATCCATCGGCCCGACCCGCGCTGACCCAAGACTCCTTCATCGATACTCGAAGTCAGTATAGGCCACCCAGGACTTCTCACTCTGTGCTTGCGGCTCGGGCTCGGGACGAGGAAACGGGTCGAGACTTGATATTGACGCGTGTGCATAATACGATCAATGGTCTTCTGGACAACGACAGCTGTCGGCAATGGACAACAACTTTCTCAGGAACTCGGCTCCTCGCGACGCGACCGTGGGGTCCATCGAGGTACAACTGCTTGGGCGCTTCGATGCTCGCTCGTCAGGTCAGCCGCTGAAGGATCTGCACAGCGGGAAGGCACAAGAGCTTTTCAGCTACCTGATCCTGCACCGGGACCGACCCCATCTCAGAGAAAGCCTCGCCGGCATCCTGTGGGAAGACGACACCTCGGCATCCCCCCGCAAGACTCTCCGGCAGACACTCTGGCAACTGCAGTCGGCCCTGAGCTCGGCAGCGCCCCACTTAGAAAGACTGGTAGAGCAGCAGGGCCCGGACTGGATCGGACTGAGTCCGCAGGTCGAGATGCATGTCGACGTCGAGGCCCTGGAGAGCGCCTTCAGGAGAGTCGAGAAGGTTCCGGGCCACCGCATGCCAATGAAGGAGGCACGGGCGGCAAAAGAAGCGCTCGAGCTTTACCGGGGAGACCTCCTCGAAGGGGTGAGGCACCCGTGGTGTCGTCTCGAGCGCCAGCGATTCAGGGAGCTCTACTTTCGACTCCTCGAGAAGATGATGAATCACAGTCTCGCCACCGGCGACTACGACGCCGGAATCGAGTTCGGAGTTCGAGTGCTGCGTGGGGATCCCGCCCGAGAGCGCACCCACCGCCGCCTGATGCGCATTTACTACCTGCAGGGGAATCGTACTCTGGCTCTACGGCAATACCAGCAGTGCTTGGAGTCATTGCGCAATGAGCTCGACGTCAAACCGTCGCGTGCCACCCAGCGCCTCTACGAGCACATCCGCGAGGATCGCTCTCCTCTCGGATCCACCGAGGCGGGGCGAGTCCTCGCCGACCAGGACGGCGAAGTCCTCGATTTGCTTGTCGCCCTCCGAGGGCTGCTGAGCGAGGCTCGCAGCCAGGTCCACACCGAGATCCTCTCCCTCCGCAGCGAGCCGACCCTCTCGCCGCAAGGCGAGACAGAGACTCGCGACTAACGCTCTTCCCCCTCTCACTCCACGAAGGGCTCCTCGCTCAATTTGTCCGGGTTCATGTTTGTCCCGCTCAGATTGTTGCTGTAGCCTCGCCGAGGAGGACCCAATCATGTTCGATCGACGCCGCTTCGCACTCTGTGCTGTTGTTACCGCTACGCTTGTCGCGCTTGGCCCTGGCTCAGCGGTGGCAGCCACTGCCGTCAACGACAAGGAGGCCGGCGCAGGCCTCTACTTCCCTCCTCGTTCGGGGGACTGGGAAACGATCTCTCCTGAGGCGGCGGGATGGAGCGAGAAGGCGATTGAAGAGGTGCTGCGTTATGCCGGCGAGCAACGCTCAACCGGATTGGTCATCCTTCACCGCGGGCGCATAATGGCCGAGCGCTATTGGGAAGTGGAGCCTGATCCTAAAGACGAGCTCGATCGGTTCGGCAAGATGACGGCCGGGAAGACGGCTCGCGGGCATGCACTCGAGGATGTTGCCTCAGCCCAAAAGAGCGTCGTCTCGTTTCTCGTCGGGGTAGCGGAGGGTAAAGGCCTGGTCGACTTCGAAGCGCCGGCCTCCCGCTACTTGGGAAAGGGCTGGTCGAAAGCGACACCGGAGCAGGAAGGCGCGATCAAGGTCCACCACCTGGTGTCGATGTCGAGCGGACTGGCCGAAAACCACAGCTACAAAGGGACGGCCGGCTCGATCTGGATGTACAACACCCCGGTCTACAGTCAGAGCGTGAAGGTCCTCGAAAAGGCCAGCGGCATGAAAGTCAACGAGTACACCGCCAAGTGGCTCACCGAGCCCATCGGCATGAGCGAGAGCAAGTGGGCGCCTCGCCCCTGGGCCGGGGGTACATCGGGCAACTCGATCGGCTTCGTCACTTCGACACGCGATCTTGCCCGCTTCGGCCTGTTGGTGCTCGCCGACGGTCGCTGGGACGGGAAGGACCTCCTCGGCAACCGCGGCTATCTAGAGCGCGCCCTGGCGCCGTCGCAGAAGCTCAACCCCTCCTACGGCTATTTGTGGTGGCTCAACGGACAAGAAAGCGTCGTACGAGGGCCTAAGACGTTGAAGGGACCCCTCATCCCCAACGCCCCCGCGGATCTCGCCGCGGCCCAAGGGGCCCTGGGGCGCAAGTGCTACGTGGTCCCGAGTCTGGATCTAGTGGTCACACGACTGGGGGGGCAGCCTCCCGCTGGGAACGCGTTCAACGACGAGATTTGGAAGCGGCTAAGCAAGGGCGCACCCTAACCCGTATGCCACTTTCAATCGCCAGATCACCAGGAGGCCCCTCGCTCCTGGCGGGCTCTCTATTCCTCTGCCTCTTCGGAGCCGGCCTTCACGCCCAGAGCAGGGAGGGAGCGAGCTCGAATGAAAGCCTCATCGAATGGAAGCACTACGCTGCCGACAGAGCCAGTAGCAAGTACTCGCCTGCCGCTCAGATCGACGCCGACAATGTCGACCAACTGGAAGTCGTCTGGCGCTGGAGCACCCCGGACGGCAAGGTCGAGACGCAGGCCCGCGCGGGCAACCTGAAGGGCACTCCATTGATGGTGAATGGAGTGCTTTACGCGGTCTCGGCGCTCAACCTGGTGAGCGCCCTCGACGCCACCACCGGCAAGGAGCTGTGGACCTACGACCCGAAGGCGTACGAGCTGCACGAGCCCGCCCACGGAGGGCTGGCCCAGAGGGGCATCGAGTACTGGCGGGATGGTGAGCGCGAGCGAATCCTGCTGGTGACCAGCGTGCACCAGCTGGTGTCGATCGATGCTGTGACCGGCCTCCCGGACCGCCACTTCGGCGAGGATGGCGTCGTCGACATGCGCAACGACGTTGCGCCGCCCGAGCAACTGCCGCTGACCGGCGTCAACTCACCCGCCATCGTCTGTGCCGACACGGTGATCATGGGCATGACGGTCAAGGACTTCTCCATGCCCAAGGCGATGCCGGCCGGGCATATTCGCGGCTACGACGTGCGTAGTGGCAAAAAGAAGTGGGTCTTCCACACCGTGCCGCAGGCCGGCGAGCCGGGAGTCGAGACCTGGCTCGAAGAATCGTGGCGCTACTCGGGCAACACCAACGTCTGGTCGATGCTCAGCTGTGATGACGAGACCGGCTGGGTCTACCTACCGACCGGCACCCCGACCAGCGACTATTACGGCGGACATCGCCCCGGCAACAATCTCTATGCGGAGAGTCTGATTGCCCTCGATGCCGACACCGGTGAGCGCAAATGGCACTTTCAGGCGGTCCACCACGGTCAGTGGGATTACGACTTCCCCAGCGCGCCCAATCTGGTGGATGTCGAGATCGGTGGCCGCATCGTCAAGGCGGTCGCACAGGTCAGCAAACAGGCCTTCACCTACGTCTTCGATCGTCGCACCGGTGAGCCGCTCTGGCCCATCGAGGAGCGCCCGGTCGAAGCAAGCACGGTACCTGGCGAGTGGTCGGCCGCGACCCAACCTTTCCCCACCAAACCACCTCCCTTCGACCGCCAGGGTGTGGCCCGAGATGACCTCATCGATCTCACCCCCGAGCTCGAGGCGGAGGCGCTCGCGATCTTCGCCGACTTCGTGAGCGGGCCACTCTTCACTCCCACAATCGTGGCCGGGGAAGGCGGCAAGAAGGGCATGCTCCAGCTCCCCGGCCAAGCCGGCGGCGCGAACTGGAGTGGAGCCGCATTCGACCCCGAGAGCGGAGTCCTCTTCGTACCCTCACAGACGCGCCTGGGCAGCATGAGCCTCAAGCCTCCAAGCGCGCGCCAGCCCTCGGATCGAGATTACCTGCCGGCCTTTGTGAGACCTGGGGGCCCCCAGGGACTGCCCCTGATCAAGCCACCCTGGTCCCGTGTCACGGCCATCGACCTGAGCCAGGGAGAGATCCTCTGGCAGGTACCCCTCGGAGACGGCCCACGAGATCATCCCGCCCTGGAAGGGCTCGATCTTCCCCGGCTGGGCACGGTGCGCAACGCGAGTCTTGCCCCGGGGTGGCCAATGGTGACCAAGACACTGCTCTTCGTGCTTCAGGCCATCTCCAACGAAGCGGCAGACGGTCAGACCAGTCTGGGTGGCGTGGGCGGCGCAGCCTTCGGGATCCTGCGCGCCTACGACAAGGCGACCGGAGAGTTGGTGGCCGAGAGCGAGATCGACAGGGCGCCGGGCGGAGCACCGATGACCTACGTCGTCGACGGCAGGCAGTTCATCGTGGTCCCCGTCGGGTCGCGCGGAGAGGAGCAGGAGCTCGTCGCCCTCGCGGCCCGCCTCGAGACGGGCCCCTGAATCAGTAGCCGGCCGCGTTGCCGTCTTTCCGCGACTCGGAGGCGCCGTAGTAAACGCCGTTCTCGGCGTCGTACAGAATGGCCTGATAACCGCCGTAGGGGCCCGACTCGAAGCCGACCCGGTGACCCCTGCTGGCGAGATCTCGAATCGACTCGTAGGGGAAACCGGTCTCGAGAGAGACCCGTCCACCGTCGACCATCCGCTCGCCGGTCGGCTGCGAGGAGCCGCTGTGGAGGATCCGTGGCGCGTCACCCGCCTCTTGGAGGTTCATCCCGAAGTCCACCATGTTGATGATGATCTGCGCGTGGGCCTGAGGCTGCGTCGCCCCGCCCATGACCCCAAAGCTCATGAAGGGCTTTCCCTCACGAGTGACGAAGGCTGGGATGATGGTGTGGAAGGGGCGCTTGTGCGGCTCGTAGGTGTTGAAGCGACCTTCGGTGAGGTCGAAGAGCTCGCCCCGGTCCTGCAGCACGAAGCCCAGGCCATCCGGTGTCATTCCTGAGCCCATGCCGCGATAGTTGCTCTGAATCAGCGAGACCATCATGCCGTCGCTGTCGGCGGTGGTCAGGTAGATGGTGTCGCCCTGGTTCGGGATCGGATCACCAGATCCGACCTCCCGGGCTGCCCTGGCCGGATCGAGGGAAGCGCGACGCTCACCCGCGTACTCCTTGGAGATCAAGGTCTCGACCGGGATCTCGTTGAACTCCGGGTCAGCGTAAAAGCGCGCCCGATCTTCGAAGGCCAGCTTCTTGGCCTCGACGAAGTGGTGAATGTGATCGGCGCTGCCGAAGCCCATCGCCGCGAGATCGAAGGCCTCGAGGATATTGAGAATCTGCAGAGCCGCGATGCCCTGCCCGCTCGGCGGTAGCTCCCAGACCTCCCAGCCGCGGTAGCTGGAAGAGACCGGCTCGACCCAGTCAGAGCTGTGCGCGGCGAGATCCCGCTCACTCAGAAAGCCACCTTGGCGTTTCATGTAGGCGGCGATGGTGCGAGCGATGTCTCCCTTGTAGAAGGCGTCGCGCCCCCCTTTGGCAATCGCCTCGAGCGTCTTGGCCAGAGCCGGGTTGCGGAAGATCTCTCCCTTCTTCGGAGCCCGCCCACCGGGCATGAAGATCTCGGCGAAACCGTCATACTTCTGAAGCGATCTGGCGTTCGATGCCCAAGCGTGGGCGATCACCTCGGACACCGGAAAGCCTTCGCTGGCATAGCAGATGGCGGGCGCCAGGTTCTCCTCCATCGACAGCCGACCGAAGCGACCGTGGAGCTCGAACCATCCGTCCACCGCCCCCGGCACCGAGACCGGCAGTGGGCCTTGGGAGGGAATCTTGGTGAGCTTGCGGCGATGAAGCTCCTCCAGGGTCAGATCGAAGGGCGAGCGCCCGCTGGCGTTGAGGCCGTGCAATTTGCCGCTCACGGGGTCCCAGACGATGGCGAAGAGATCTCCGCCGAGGCCGCTGCCGGTGGGCTCCATCAGACCGATGGCCGCATTGGCGGCGATCGCCGCATCGACGGCGCTGCCGCCCTTCTGGAGAATGTCGACAGCCACCTGCGTCGCCAAGGGCTGGCTGGTTGCCGCCATGCCATGGCGGGCGATCACTTCGGAGCGCGTGGCGAAGCTGCGACCAATGACCCGATCGGCCGCCAGCGCGGTGGTGGCCAAGGTGAGCATGGTCAAGGAAGTCATGGCTAATCCAAGCGTCTTTCTCATCGTGACACTACCTCCCACTCGGCAATTCACAAAGGGACTAAGAGGAGTCTACGATGCCGGCAGCGTGGAAGACGCCCCGAGCGAGCTATGATGCTTCTCACCGAGCACATTTCAACCAACGAAGGAGATCCCAATGCCGATCACCGGGCTGTACGCGGGCGCTCGCGTGCGCCGCTCCACGGCTTATCCATGGCCTGGGTCTCACTCTGCTCATCGCGCGCATCCTCCACCCTCTCGGGCTCGAGCCACCTGGCGGCGCCAACCCGGTTCGCGTCGTTGGAGCTCTGGGGACCTGGATCGTCCTCGCCATTGGCGGGCTGAGAGCGATCCTGAGATTCTTCGGCTGACACGTGACCGGTAGCCGCGCGCATCTGATCACCGGTGGCTTTCCGGCTGGGACCAGCGCCGGTCACGATATGGCTTACGCCCGCCTCCGGCTTCTCGAGATCCTCTATCAGGACTCTCGATGGTCGACCACGGTAGCGAACGACTTCAGCGACATCGAGCGCTGGCTCGACCGGACCGATCTGCTTATCACCTACGTTGCCGGCCCGTACCCGGATGAGACACAGAACGATCAGATCCGCAGCTGGATCGGAGGGGGAGGCCGTTGGCTCGGGCTGCACGGGACCAGCGGTGGCAGAGCGGCTCGGATCGAGGGCGATGGGCGACGCCGGACGATGGTCAAGACCGCGCACCACCAGACCCTGGGCTGCTTCTTTCTCAACCACCCGCCGTTGCGCAGGTTTCGGGTCGAGGTCTGCGACCGGGCCCATCCGCTCACCCGCGGACTCCCTGCCAGCTTCGAGGTCACAGACGAGCTCTATCTGGTAGAGCTTCAAGACCCCGCATCGTGCGAGATTCTGTTGACGACCGAGCTGCCCGAAGATCCGTCACCGCCCGGCTTCGGATTCGAGTACGAGCAAGACACGGCCTTGCAGCCCGACGGCAAGACACGAGTGCTCGGATACACGAGAGCCCTGGGCAATGGTGGTGTGGCGTATATCGCCCTCGGACACTGCCACTCTCCGCGCACCAACCTACAACCCCTCGTCGAGGAGAGCGCCGCCGCCGGAGGAGAGGTGCCGCGGCTCTTTCACGGGCCCTGGGAGAACGAGACCTTTGGGCTTCTGTTACGCAACAGCCTCGAGTGGGGGGCCGGGGCGGACCCAGCGGGAACGGCACTGCCGTAACAGACCGCGAGCGGACCCGAGATGAGATGGGGTAGAGAGCCTAAGCTGCGTTCACCGACACAAAACGAAAGGGAGAAAGATGTTCTACGAGTTGAGGCAGTACAAGATCTTCGAAGGCAAGATGGACGAGTGGGTCGAGTTCATGGAAGGCACGATCATCCCCTTCCAAGTCGGGAAGGGAATGGTGATCGCCGGTAGCTTTCGTGGCGAGGAGGACGAGACGGTCTACATCTGGATCCGAAGATTCGAATCCGAAGAACACAAGGCAGCGCTCTACAAGGCGGTCTATGAGAGCAGTGAGTGGACCCAAAATATCGCGCCGAGGGTCGCCGAGCTGATGGATCGCCCGGCGATCAACGTCCAGCGCATCGTGCCGACATCGCGCTCGGTCCTCCAGTAGCCGGCCGTCCAGGGCACCCCACCTCGCCGCGAGCTGATCGCACCTGAGAGCGCGGTCGTCCCTCGGCTCGACGTAGTGCCTCCGGAAATGATGGGCTCATTTCCGGAGGCTAGGAGCGTGTCCGAGTATACGGCCAGAGCCGTCACCCGGAGCGAATAGGAAGCAACGCCTGAGTGCGCCGTCCTCGGCGCCAAAGGGCAACTAGGCGGAGGAAATGATACCGATCATTTCTGGAGCCTAGAAAAAATCGCGCGACGGCACGTCACGAGGCTGTTCGTGGAGCCTCGATGTCGATCGACATGATCTGTTGCAGCGGGATGTGACGAGTCTCGCCGGACATCTCGAAGTGAACCGTCGTTTCGTCTCCACTGACGAACTTTCCCTCGAGTACATCCCCGTTCAATAGACGGATCACATCGACAAGAGGTTGCTCGAGCGGCGACTCCACTACCAGGTAGGAGCCGGAAGCCTGCTCGTATCGGTAGTAGGTTCCGTAGTAGTAGCAATAGGTGCTTCCGCCGACGAATACGGGGGTTTGACCGTGAGGTAGCACTCCGACCCTTGCACCGGGCGGCGCCGGGACGACGTCGAAGCCGGACTCTCCCGCGCGATAAAAGACTCCCGCGTGAAAGTAGTAGGCAACGCCTCCCACGACCAAGGGCTGGTGGCCCGCCGGTAGGTCGGCGACCGAGACCGCTGCCGGGTAGCTTGCCGGCTCGGTCTGATCCGAGCGCTCGTCATGAGCCTGGGCAGAGGTATTGAAAACAACGCTAGACAGAATGACAACGGCAATACTGAACTTGATAGTCATGTTGATCTCCTTTGGCTCGGGCCGCATGGCCCGTTATGCCACCCATTCTCGCGGGCCCCCCGCCTAGAGTCATCAAGGAGACGCAAAGAGACTGTTCAGGATGTAAAACCGTTCTAGAAGATCGCAAGCGGGTTCAGCGGCGAGCCCGTTCCACCCTGGACCCGCAACGGGCTGCCGACAAAGAGGAACTCCCATCGATCTCTCTCCCGCGCCGCGGCAGCGACTGCATCGAGATCGAGGTTGTCCAAGATGCGCATACCGAGCCCGACCAGAACGAGCTCGTGGAGTGGGTTTGCCAACCCTTCGACCCCCGAGGGCATCACATCGCTGACTCCGTCGCTGCCGATCACAGCTACATCCCGCGCCTTCAGCCACTTGGCGATCGAGGCATGTGACCCCGCCGCCTTCTCGAGGAAGTTCCACTGGCCTTTCTCCCGGACTCGCTGCCAGCGCCCCGTCCTGATGAGAAGAACGTCGCCGCTGGTGACCCGAACTCCGGTCTTCTTCTCCCAAGCCTCCAGGTCTGCGATCGTGATCGCGGTACCAGGCTCCAGAGAATCGACACCTTTGAACCAGGGCATGTCGACCAGCACTCCTCGAGTGACGATGCCGTCGCGGACATTGTGAATGCCGAGCTGCTCGGCGCCGCCTTCCTTCAACTGATCGACCGAGACGCCGTTGTACATCTTGCCGTTGTGGGCAAAGTGCGCCAGACCGTCGAGATGGGAATGGGCGAAGCCGTGGTACTGAATGCTGTATCTGTCTCCGGCAACTTCGTGGCCGCTGAAGGTCGAGACCTCCAAGGTGTGCTCGAAGGGAAACTGATTGAGCTCGTCGCCCTTCTTGTTCAAGTCAAGCGCCATCGACACCGACACACCGTCACGCACTAGCCGCGCCGCCGCCTTTCGCTTTTCGTCAGTAATCAGGTTGAGCGTACCGAGCTCGTCGTCCGCGCCCCAACGTCCCCAGTTCGAGATCTCGGTCATCCAACGGTCGAACTCCGCCTTGCTGACCGGCGCCGGCTCCGCAGCGGCTGCACCCGACGTGAGCGAAAGAGAGAGGAGCACCAGACCCAGGAGCCAGGTCGTCTGCCAGCTCGAGTGAAAGAGTCTCCGCCCTGCCCGCTCTGTGTGCCTATCGCTGCTCTTCATTCGTGGTACTCCAGTCAGTTGCGCGGACGGGTGATCTGCGGCGTGCCGTTCTGTCTGTCTCGCGGGGGTCGTCACGCCAATAGTGACACGGCGTGAGCGCCACGTCACGGCGCTAGGGCCGCCATGACCGGCAGCTCCACGTACGAAGCTCGCTCCCCTCCTCGCAGCACCCGGATCGTGGGCGCATCCTCGCCCTCTGGATCGGGGTGGAAAGCAAAGTTCGCCGAGTCGGCTCCAGTCAGCGTGACCCGAATACGGTGGCCGGCGTCGATCACGATCGCCGTACCCATCAGATCGAAGCTGAGCTCGGTCGGCTCGCCGGGCACCATCGCTGCCAAATCCTCGGGGAAGGAGCGGTGGTAGGGCAAGCCAAAATTGTCGAAGGGCGCTTCGCTTGTCTTACGATGCGACGCCCGCAGTGCTCCCTCCGACACGTAGTGGGATCGGCCCTCGAGGTCGATCTCTTCGACATAGACAAAAAAGTCGCCGTCGGAGTGTGTCGAGGTCACCCATAGGTGCGCCGTCGGATAGCCGCTGAGGGTGAGCTCCTCGGTCATCGGCTCGGTGGTGTAGGTCAAGGCCTTCTCGTTCTCGCTGGTGCGCTCGTCGAAGTAGGTCGAGCCGGGCGGAGACTCTCGGCGGGCGCCGTGTCCATTCATCCAGCGCGAGAATGATCCCATGCGCGATGAATAGTCGACGGAGTAGGCGTCCGCCCCGGCATCGCCGGGACTACCCGCCATCTGCAGGAGCCCGTCATTCACAGAGCCAACGGTCCTCGAGGTCCCGCCGCCAAGCCAGAATCTCCGCATCTGCGCGGCGGGCGGCCAAGCTGAAGCCGCGATCCACGCTTCCCCGTCCTCAGCTCCGGCCTCGTCCAGCGTCGGCATCACCTCCACTGCGTCCTCTCCCCCGCCCACAGCGGCCGCCTCGCTCGTCGAGGAGCTCGCCGGCACGGTGTGATTTCCCTTCATCAAGTAGTAGTGGATGGGCTCTTCCTCCATCACGCCGTTGTCGATCTCCTTCAGCCAGTAGTCGTACCAGCGCAGGATCTCCGCGCGATGCACCTTGCCCCCATACCCGCCCGAGTGCGTCCATGGGCCGATCATCATCTTTTGAGGCGACGCGCCCTCGAGGGCGGCGTACATCCACGGTTGCTGCGTCGTATAGATGTCGTACCAGCCCACCAGGTGATAGATGCCGATACCGGACTCGGCAATCGCATCGGCGTCGTCAAGGGTCGCAATCACATCCCACGACCAGTGGCCGCCGTTATCGAGATCGACCGCGAAGTCGCGGAAGCTCGAGTCGAGCTTGACCAGGTCCTGCACCCACAGATTCTCGGCGTGTTCGGCGATTGCATCATCCCGCGACACCCCCTCGACATCGGTATCGACACGAGCGGGGACCCCGGCCTGCCCCAGGTCCTGGGCCTTGGTCCCCTCTCCCCACACCTCTACGAATTGCTTTTTGTACGTGCCACCGCGAAATGGAAAATCGTAGGCCGACGGCCCCGCCATCTCGGCGAAGATCGCCTTCAACGCCGGAGGTGCTTGGGTCGCCGCCTGGTACTGGGTCATTCCAGGGTAGGACCGTCCCGACATGCCGACCTTGCCGTTCGACCACCGCTGCGACGCGAGCCATTCGATGATCGCACTCGAATCCGCGGTCTCCTCCACCGAGAAGGCGCCGTTGTGCACCCCGTAGGACGCCCCGGTTCCTCGAGCGTCAGCAACCGCCACGGCGTAGCCGTGCTTCAGGAGATGCTGCAGCACCAGGTCACGGTCTCGCCCCCGCACCTGGCCCTTCTCCTCGACGGCACGGATGTAGCGGGTGTAATGGAGCACTACCGGCACTGGGGCCTCCGCCTCGACGCCGTCGCGAGTGGGCAGGAAGACGTCAACGGCGAGCCGGGTGCCGTCCTTCGCCGGAATGTACTGCGAGTACCGATTCCAACCATCGAAGGTTGCGGCGGAGGGGTTAGTGTAGGTGCCGAACTCAGACACCACCTCAGGCGGTGCCGAGGCGGGGTCGCTAGCGGGCGCACACGCCAGAAAGGCGAGTCCTCCGACCAAAAGAGCCCAACCTGAAAATCGATCACTGATCCTGCTCATACGAGTACCCTCCTCATCGCCTCCGAACCAGAAACATCGACACCGGGCGAGGGCTCTGATCGCGGAGTGCGTCTAAGATCACACTACATTATGCGCCAACGTGTAATCCCGTGCGTTCTGGCGCTGGCCGTCGTGATCTTGCTGCCGACGTGGCTTTGCGCTGACAGTTCGACCTCCCGCTCCGGAAGACTGGACGGGGTTTACGAGCCGTCTGGCGTCGCTCAGCTCAGCGACGGCTCGCTTATCGTTGTCGAAGACGAGCCTACCCGCCCGTTCTGGCGACTGAGCCCCGAGGCTGAGACCGCCGGCTTCGAGACCGAGCTCCTCAAGCCGGGATCGCCGCAGGTGGCCCTCTCAGCCCAGATCAATGACCTCGAAGGTATCACTGCCGCCGACGCCGGATCTCTCTATGCGATCACTTCTCACTCGCGCCAGAAGGACGGCAAGAGAGATCCGGCGAGGGAGAAGCTGGTACGGCTCGAGGTGAAGGGTGACCGAATAGAGCGTCTGAGCACGCGAGTCGATCTCCGTGACAGCCTGGTTCGAGCCTTTCCCAGGCTCGAGAGGTCGATGGAGGAGAGAAAGGTCAAGCGCAAGGGAGGTTTCAATATCGAGGGACTCGCCTTCGATCCGCCGCGAGGGAGTCTGTGGATCGGCTTCCGGGCTCCCCTCTTCGATAACGACGCCCTGCTGATCGAAGTGACCAATCCGCAGGGCGCCTTCGAAGACGAAGAAGAGTTCGACTTCGCCGACGACCCGGTGCTTCTCGATCTCGACGGCGGCGGCATCCGCGACATTGCCTTTTCATCCCGCCTCGAGGGCTATCTGATTCTCAGCCAACGCGAGGGAAAGAAAGAGAAGCACTTCAAACTCTGGCTCTGGGACGGCGCCCCCTTCTCTTCACCGAGGAGAGTACGCATCGAAGGAGTCGACCACTTCGACCGGGCTGAAGGAATAACCCCGGTGAACCTCGACGGAGAGGAGAGGCTCCTACTGGTCAAAGACGACGGCAACCCGGGACAGCAAGAAGGAGCCACGTACCTTCTCATCGACTTCGCTGATCTCCGAATCAAGAGAGAGTAGCGAGCCGCAACGAAGGCTGGCTGCCCCTCCGGGCCCGTCCGCCCATGTTACGGTGCGATCGTCACCGCAAACCGGAAAAAGACGCACTAGCCTCGGAAGGACCACCGACCCAGTGACGTTCGAGATCGGCTTCCTCTTCGCACTGCTCATCGGGATGGTCTACCTGTTCCTGACCGAAAAGCTGCCAGTTGATCTCACCGCGTTTCTAGGCCTCGTTGTACTCATCTTCGGTGGCTATCTGACGGCCTCGGAGGCCTTCACAGGCTTCTCGTCTCCAGCCGTCATCACCATGCTCTCGGTCTTTATCATCGGCGCGGCACTCCTCGAGACCGGCGTTGCAGACGCGATCGGCGGGCGCATCCACCGAATCGTCGGTGACGGCGAGGTCCGACTGATCGTGGTGCTGATGTTGGTCTGCGGCACGCTGTCGGCGTTCATGAACAATATCGCCGCCACCGCGGTGCTGATGCCCGCGGTCGCCACCATCGCGCGACGCTCCGGGCTGGCGCCGTCGAGACTCTTCATGCCGATGGCCTTCGGCGCCATTCTCGGCGGCACAACCACCCTGGTGGGCACGCCACCGAACATCGTAGCGGCCCAGGTGATGGCCGAGCGCGGGCTGGAGCCCTTCACTCTCTTCGACTACACCCCGATCGGCGTGGCTCTGCTCGCGGTCGGCTGCGTATTCGTCGCCACTATCGGCCGCAAGCTCCTCCCCGTACGCGAGACCCGAGGGCCGGCAGGGACCAAGGCAAGCGATCTGACGCAGGTGTATCAGCTCGACGAGCGCTTGTTCTCGATTCGCATCCCTCCACAGTCGCCGCTCGACGGGCTCACTCTGTCGGAGACCCGACTCGGCAACACCCTGGGCATCAAAGCGCTGGCAATCGTGCGCGAAGGCAACGAGCGCCTGGCTCCCGAGGGAGATGCGGTGCTGCGTCAAGGCGACGTGCTCTTTGTCGACGGCTCCGCGGCGGACCTGGAGGAGCTCTTGCGTCTGCAGAGTCTCGAGGTCGAAGAGGCCGAGCTCAGCGACCTACCGACCCCCGCGGCCGGCGTGACCGGCATGCGAGTCGAGATCGGATCGGCATCGGCATTGACCGGGCACTCGTTGCGCGATCTGCGTTTCCGTGAGCGCTTCGGTCTGGTGGTGATCGGGATCCGGCACAACGGGCTCCTGCAGCGCGCCAATCTTGCCAGACATGAGTTTGCCGAGGGCGACGAGATCTTCGCCTTGGCAACCGAGGAGAACGCCGAGAAACTGCACGCGGACCCTGACTTCGACATCTGCGAGCTGGGGCTGAGCGCGATCCGTGAGCTGAGCGATCAGATTTTCCTGATTCGGATCCCCGACGGCTCGAGTCTGGTTGGTGCGACTATGAGCACCAGTCGCCTCGGCAACTTGGTCGGCTTGACCGTGGCCGGGCTTGTACGCGGTGAAGAGACCCGGCTCGCGGTCGACCCCGACGAGGTGCTTGAGGCGGGCGACCGGCTGATCGTCAATGCGGAGCCTTCGCGAATCCTGACACTGGTGGAGCTTGGCGACGTCCAGATGCAGCGGGAGGTTAGCGCCTCGCTCGAGTCGCCAGACGTGGGCATGGCCGAGGTCGCGGTGGCACCTCGCTCGAGCCTGGTCGGGAAGACCATGAAGAAGTTGGACTTCCGCGATCGCTACGGCCTTTTGGTGCTGGCCCTGTGGCGGCAAGGGAAAGCGCTTCATGTCGACTTCAGCGACATGCCCCTGAATTTCGGCGACGCCATCCTCCTGCACGGGTCTCGCGACAAGATCCGAAAACTGTCGGCCGATCCCGACTTCGTCGTCTTCTCGGCCGATGATCAGGTTCCGCGGAGCACCCGCAAGGCCCCTCACGCCTTTGCCGGCCTGCTGTTGATGATCGGGCTTGTGGTCACCGGCTTTCAGCCGATTCATGTCGCCGCCTTCACTGCAGCCTCGGTGGTGCTGTTGATGGGGGCCCTGAGCATGCAGCAGGCCTATCGGGCGATCGAGTGGCGGGCCATTTTTCTTGTTGCGGCGGTGTTACCGGTAGGCATGGCGATGGAGCGCACCGGCGCGGCGCTTCTGCTCGCCGACAGCGTGACGGCGATCGCCGGCGACGCCGGCAACCACGCGATTCTGGCCGCCCTTGTGATCCTGGCAAGTCTGCTGAGCCAGGGCCTCGACGGCGCACCCGCGGTCGTACTGCTCGCGCCGGTTGTGATGAGCACCGCCGAGGGCCTCGGCATCAGCCCACGCCCCCTGATGATGGGTGTCAGCCTGGCCGCCTCCGCCGCCTTCATGACCCCTTTCAGTCACAAAGCCAACCTGCTGGTGATGGGTGCCGGCGGCTACCGCGTCAGTGACTATCTGAAGATGGGAACGCCGCTCACCGTCGTGGTGATTGGGATGCTTGTGGTCCTCGTTCCAGTGTTCTTTCCTTTCTGAGAGAAACATCAGCCCGCGGCCCCTAGACCAGCGTTTCCAAAGTTCGCGCACATATCTCGGCCCCTTCTGCCCGCTGGCTGCGTTTCGCCTCCTCGACATATTGCCCAATATGCCTGCGTCGGCGCGCCTTGCCAGCGAACAGAATGAGCTCGAGCTATGCAGCACGAACTCTGGAAGCGCTGGTCTAGCCCGTGAGCTCGGGGAGAGATAGAGTGAGTGTCAACTTATGTTGATGGCTGCGAGAAAGCGCATCCCGTTGGCTGCGAGCGCAGTTTCCGGGATGGAGTGAGCTGAGGGCTTCGCGACCGCGGGAAAGCTAGGCCTTCTTCAGGAAGGGCGGCATCATCCCGCCGGAACGGCGGTCCGGGTGCGTGGTCCCGGCGGCGTGTTTGCGGTCGGAAGAGATGCGTGAGTCGGTGTAGGGCTTTGCAGTGCGGGCTCTGCTCTGATAGAGCAGGCCGACCAGAGACGGCGAGAGCCCGGGAAAGCGAAGTAGAAAACGCCCCGGGCTCTGCCCCAAACCGCAGCATTAGCTGCGCTTGCAGTATGGCAGAGAGTCGGGGTCGTCGTCGAATGGGAGGCGACGATGCGACCGGACTACCGACTCTTCGACTGTGCTCGATGCCGTCGGCGTATCTCGCTGTGCTCGCACTGTGACCGTGGCCAGCGTTACTGCCGGGCTTGTGCTCTGGTGGCTCGTCGGGAATCGACTCGGGCGGCCGGCCATCGGTACCAGCGAAGCCTCCGAGGTCGGCATTGTCATGCCGCCCGTCAGGCCCGCTACCGTCGGCGCCAGCGCGAGCGGGCAGAGAAAGTGACGCATCAGGGTACCCCAGGCGGTACTTCGGGGAGGACACTGTGTCGGATCGAGACTCCGAGGCGCGAAGTGCGCTACGACCCGAGGAATCCGCGATGCATGCAGTGTGGAGAGGCCTGCCGAGAGTTTGTGCGAACGAGCTTTCGTCGTTGCCGACGGAGATAGGGGCGTGATCGACGCACAGCTGCGCGGGGAGATCCGTCGTCTGTTCCTGGTCGAGAAGTGGAAAGTCGGCACGATCGCTCGACAGCTACAGCTGCACCCCTCAACCGTGCGCCGGGCGCTGGAGAAGTCCGGCGTGCTACCCCAGCAGCGACGAGGGAGGATGATCGATCCTTACCTGCCGTTCATCGAGCAGGTGCTCGGGACCTACCCACGACTGCCGGCGAGCCGTCTCTACACCATGGTGGTGGAGCGCGGCTATCCAGGAGGCCCGGATCAGTTTCGCCACCTGGTGGCCTCGATGCGACCGAAGCCCCAGCGCGAGGCGTTTCTCTCGCTGCGCATGCTGCCAGGAGAGCAGGCGCAGGTCGACTGGGGCCACTTCGGTCGGCTCCGCGTCGGCCGGGCACATCGTCGGCTCTATGCCTTCGTCTTCGTGCTGTCGTTCTCGCGCACGGTCTTCGTGCACTTCACCCTCGACACTCGTCTCGAAACCTTCTTGCACGCTCACCAGCTGGCCTTCCACTACGTCGACGGCGTCGTCAGGACCGTTCTGTACGACAACCTGCGAACCGCGGTGATCGAGCGGCAGGGAACCGCGGTGCGCTTCCATCCCGTGCTGCTCGATTTCGCCAGCCACTACGGCTTCCTTCCCACCGTCGCCGCGGTGGCTCGGGGAAATGAGAAAGGCCGCGTCGAGCGCGCAATCCGCTTCCTGCGAAGCTCGTTCTTCGGCGCCCGAACGGTGAGCGATTTGGATCGTCTGAATCGGCAGGTCCTGGAATGGTGCCAGAGGTCGCAGCGCAGACCCTGGCCGCAGGACCGACAGCGAACCGTGAAAAGCGCCCTGGCCCAGGAACGACCTCGACTGCTTGAGCTTCCCGGAGACGACTTCGAAACCGACCTGCGACTGGAGATCAAGGTCAGAAAGACGCCGATCGTGCGCTTCGACCTCAACGACTACTCGGTGCCGCACAGTCATGTGCAGAGGACCGTCACGCTCCTCGCCAGCGAGCATCGGGTGCGGATCCTCGATGGCCAGGAGCTCCTCGCCGAGCACCCTCGCTCGTACTCCCGGGGCGAGCAGATCCTCGATCCTCAACACCTCGAGGAGCTCCTCGCTCACAAACGCAGGGCCCGACGACACCGGGGCTTCCATCGGCTGTTTTCCGCTGTGCCTCGATGCGAAGAGCTGATGCAGCAGCTCGCCGAGCGAGGCGAGAACCTCGGAACGCAGACCGCCGGCCTGCTCCGACTCCTGCGCCAGTACGGCCCCCAGCGACTCGACAAAGCCGTGCGCGAAGCGCTCCTGAACCACGCACCGCGATTCCAGTCCGTCCGGCTCCTACTCGAACGGCACCAGCGCGGCCTCGGTCAGCCCCCGGCTTTACCGGTGCCGCTCAGCCAGGAGCTCCAACAGCGAGATCTCTCCGTGAGACCGCACAACCTCGAGGACTACGACCAACTTGGAGGCAACGACGATGGCCCGACCCAGGAAGAGTCCAACGATCCCTGACGAACCACTACGAGAGCTCGCCCGATCCCTCGGCTTCTACGCCCTCGTCGACGACTGGGGCACCTACCGAGAACAGCCCTGGCTCGAACAGCTGCTGCGCAAAGAAGAGGCCGAGCGCAAACGGCGCAGCCTCGAACGGCGCATCCGCACCAGCCGCGTCGGGCTCTTCAAGAGCATCGCCGACTTCGACTTCTCCTGGCCCCAGCGCATCGACCGCGAGCAGATCCAGGATCTGCTCACCCTCCAATTCCTCGACGACATCACCAACGTCATCCTCCTCGGACCCAACGGTGTCGGCAAGACCATGATTGCCAAGAACCTCCTCTACCAGGCGCTGCAACGAGGGGCCACCGCCAGCTTCGTCACCGCCTCCGACATGCTCAACGATCTCGCCGTCCAGGAAACCCCCTCGGCGCTCCAGAGAAGGCTCTCCAAATACACCCGACCCTCGCTTTTGGCAATCGATGAGCTCGGCTATCTCTCCTACGACCACCGCCACGCGGATCTCCTCTTCGAGGTCGTCTCCAGGAGATACGGCAACAAGCCCATTCTTCTCACCACCAACAAGCCCTTCGCCGAATGGGCCGAGGTCTTTCCCAACGCCTCCTGCGTCGTCACTCTCGTCGATCGACTCACCCACCACGCCGAGATCGTCAAGATCGAGGCTAACTCCTATCGCCGCAAGGAGGCCAAGGAGGCTGCTGAAAAAAAGGCCAAGGACCGCGCCAAAAGGCGGAGCGCAGCACGACGACGCTCATGACCCGAAGCCACTATCGGCGCCAGCTCCTCCGCCTCTATCGACTCCTTCCCGACACCCCGCACCGCTTCCACCACGGCGACCGCGTCATCGTCGACCAGCTCTTCGACCAAGACCTGCCTCTCACCGTCCTCCAGGCCGCCCTCCTCCTCGGCTCCGCCCGACGCGCATGCCGAGATCCGCGCCTACCAAAGCTCCAGCCCATCCGATCCCTCGCCTACTTTCTCCCCATCCTCCGAGAACTCCCCACGACGCCACCCCCCGAGGGGTACCTCGACTATCTGCGCCACACCCTGAGTCACGCCTCGCGGGGACAAAAAACCGACTCGCAGCCAACTAAGTGCGCTTTCTCGTAGCCGGTAACAACTTACGTGACTCGCTCATCGAGTACAGAGATCAGTGGGGTGCTCGCGGCCATCCGCGCCGGCAACGAGGGTGCGGTGGATCGTCTGGTGCCCCTCGTCTACGACGAGCTGCGCAAGCTCGCCGGAACCTTCCTGGCCAACGAGCGTCCGGGACACACCCTCCAGCCCACGGCCCTCGTGCATGAGGCCTATCTGCGCCTCCTCGGCGACGGCCGGCCTCCGTGGAACGACAAAGCCCACTTCTTCCGAGCCGCGGGGCAGGCGATGCGCCGCATTCTCATCGAGCGAGCGAGAGCGCGGGCGCGCCACAAGCGCGGTGGCGACTGGCAGAGAGTTTCGCTCGACACAGCCATCGAAGGCGATCTTCCGCGGCCGGAGTCGCTCCTCGACCTCGATCGTGCTCTTTCGCGTCTGGCGAAAATCGACTCTTCCATGGCAGAAGTGGTCGAGTTGCGCTACTTCGCGGGACTGACAGTTGAGCAGATAGGGAACGCACTCGAGGTGTCGCCCCGCTCGGTACAGCGGCTGTGGACCGCAGCGCGTGCCTGGCTGCACGCCGAGCTCACACCCTCGGTGCGGCGCGACTCCGATGGCGCATCTCTCGCCGTTTCGTCGCTTGAGTAGATAAAAGGGAGAGTGGTCACGGCGTAGCTAAGCCGGTCTCACCCACTCTCGACTCGACTCGAATGACCGAGCCCATCGTCGACTGGCCACGGGTCTGGGAGCTCTTTCACCAGACTCTGGACCTGCCGCCGCAAGAGCGGCGATCTCTTGTCGAAGCGACTCGCGCCAGCGACCCGGGTCTGGCCACCGAGATCGAGCGCCTGCTCGATAGCCACGAGACGAGTGGACTGCTCGATCAGCCTCTGCTGGTAGACGACGAGAGCGCGCCGGAGCCCGAAGCGGGTCTCGACCCAGGCCTGGTCCTCGCCGGCCGCTTCGAGGTCGTACGCGAGATCGCCAGGGGCGGCATCGGACGAGTCTACGAGGCCCGCGACCGCGAGCTCGACGCCCGCGTCGCGGTCAAGGTGCTGCGACCCTCGATCGCCGGCGACGCGAAATCGCGAGAACGCTTCCGCCGCGAAGTCCAGCTCGCCCGTCAGGTCACCCACCGAAACGCCTGCCGGCTCTTCGACCTGGTGCATGACAAAGAGATCACTTTCCTGACCATGGAGTACCTCGATGGCGAGACGCTGGCGGATCGGCTACGCCAGCACGGTCCGCTATCGACCCAAGAAGCGCTCTCGATCGCCAAGCAAGTAGCTGCAGCGCTCGATGCGGCTCATGCGGTCGGGGTCGTCCATCGTGACCTCAAAACCGGCAACGTGATGTTGGTCGACGAAGCGGACGCAACACGGGCCGTGGTCACCGACTTCGGACTAGCAAAAGTATCTGGCGACCAGCTCGCACCGGCGCAGGCCGGCGGCGACCCCCACGGGCGCCTAACCGAGGCTGGGCAGGTGGTCGGCACTCCCGCCACCATGGCTCCAGAGCAGCTGGCAGGGGGCGAGATCACACCCGCCACCGACCTCTGGGCGTTCGGCATGCTGCTGCACGAGATTCGCACTGGGAGCCTGCCGGTGCGAACGACACCTGGTCCAGACGGAGGAGAGGGTACGCCGCTGCCGTTGCAGGCTGAGCTGGATCGCCCCTGGCGAAATGCGATCGCGGCTTGCTTGGCGGCCGATCCCATCGATCGACCGCAGAGCGCCGGGCAAGTGCTCGCCATCCTTTCGGGCGAGGAGTTCGCATCGGGGAGAGCTCGCCCCGGCAAACGCTTCAGAGGTTTCCTTGCCACAGCGGCGGCGGCGGTTCTCCTGGCGACCCTCGGCGTCATGATCCAGAACAAAGTGCTGGCGCCGGGTCGCACGACCGACACGGCCCAGCAGGCTCTGTCTCTCGAACAGCCCGCCTTCGTCCTCATCGCCGACTTCGACAACAACACCGGCGAGGAGCTCTACGACGGGGCGATTGAAGCGGCACTGCGAGGCGAGCTCGACAGCTCGGGCTATGTGAACGTCGCGACACCCTCTCTCGTTGCCGGAGCTCTGCGCCTGATGCGCCGCCCGCTCACAACGCCGATAGATCGCCGGGCAGCGCGGGAGATCTGCCTGCGCGACGGGGGCATCAAGGCATTTCTCATCGGTGACATTTCCCGGCAGGGCTCGGCCTTCGTCCTCAACGTCGACGTAGTCGAGCCGAACGAGGATGTCTCGATCGCAAGTTTCACCGAAGAAGCCACCGAGGCAGAGCTCGAGACGGCGTTGGCCAGGCTATCCAGTCGTGTGAGCGAGGGCATAGGCGAGGAACTCGCCCAGATCCAGCTCAGCGACGCGAAACTGAGCCGAGTCACGACACCGTCGCTTCGCGCCCTCGGGCTCTACTCCGATGGAGACGCTGCCATGCGACGCGGGGCACTCAACGCTGCTCAGCCCCTTCTTCGTGCCGCGATCGACGAGGACCCCGAGTTTGCATCGGCCTACAACCACCTCGCCTGGGCGCTCTTCAATGTGAATGTGGGCGCTCACGCGGCTCTTACCACCCAGCTGACGCCCGAGACCCGCGGAGCCTGGGCCGAGACGATGGCCGAAGTGCAAACCTACTCCGATCGAGCTATTGCGCTCGCACCTCTAGCAACCGAAGTCGAGCGCTACTTCATCCGCGGTAGCGATCTAAGTCGTCGAATTTCGGGCCTGGGCGCTGGAAGAAACGAGCTATACAAAGAAGCAATAGGGCAATACGAAGCGACCCTCGAGCTGGAGCCCGACCACTTCTGGTCGGCCAGAAATCTAGGTGCTCTGGTCGGGGCTCCGATGACCCAGGGCGGCTTTTCAGCCTGGACCTGGGGACCACAGGCATGGCGGCATGCGAGCCTCTACCCGAACGACCTAATTGCCAACATATCGGCCGCCAGCAGTTACGTGCAATTCGGATATCGTTCTCAAGCGCGTAAGCATGTGGCGCGGAGCCTCGAGCTCAGGCGAGAATCGCAATCCGGTCCAATCTTGGTGTGGGCCCGCTTCTTCTCGGTGCACGAAGCGTGGATGGCAGGTGACCTCGAACAGGTTCGCGCCGAATTGGAGCGCCTCGAGGGCGGTCGAGTGCCACCCGGCAGCGGGGACATGAAGCGCGACTATTTTGCTAACTGGTACCGAGCTCTGGGAGTGCAATGGAACGACTCGCGTTGGACCTCCGAGCTACTCCCGACCTCTCTCCGTTGGAGCCGAGGTACGGCTGCCTACTACAGGGGTGACCTGGACGATCTTCAGCTCGCCTTCGACGCCAGCTTCCTGGACTACTCTGGTATGAGTCTCGTCCTCGAGCCGGTAAGGATCTGCTACCTGGCACAGATCGGGCTGGTATGGGAGGCTCGACAGGCGCTGACGGAGCTTCAAGCGATCGAACACCTGTCCGGGGATCTGCCACACGGCTTCCCTATGCCGCCGCTCGGGCCCGTGCTCGAGGTCGTGGAGGGGCGGGTGCTGGCTGCTGAGGGAAAGGGAGGGCGGGCAATCTCGCTACTCGAGAATGCTCTCCCGCGTTTGCTCCAAAACAGCGGCACTTTGCGGGGCTATGGCGGTGCAGTTCCGAGTTACTTCGAGGGGGCGATGGGGCTCGCCGAGTCGTTGCGAGCCGAGGGGAGACTCGTAGAGGCTGTTCGCGCCCTGGAGAATGCCAGCGACCTCAGATTCCAGACCTATCCCCTCAGCGCCCCCGCTTGGATGTTTACCCAGACCGCGCTGGTCCGCGCCTACCGTCAGATGGGGTGGAAGGCGGAGGCCGCGACAGCCGAAGCCCAGCTTCGCGACCTCCTCCGCCTTGCGGAGCCGGACTTCGTCCTACTGCGCGAATTGGACGATCGCGAAGCCGAGAGCCTCCTCATCCCCAGCTTCGACTAAGGGATGGCGGCTTAGGGCGTGCAAACGCCGTCGTTGTCACAGAGCACCCGCTTCACCCTGAGCTGAACGGGCATGTTGTACTCGCCCAGTTCCACCCCTTGCTTGCGAACGCTGACGATACAGGCGTCAAAACAAGTCAGCGTCAGATCGTCGTCGCCGATTTCGGTGTCGGTGACAATCAAAGGCGAGAAGAAGGTCAGTGTCGTGACGATCTGCTGCCACTCGATCGCGGACTTCTTGCCTTTCTGATTCAGCGACGGGATCATGACCTCGAGCGTGGCCGGCCCGGCTGAGACCCCTTGCGGCAAGTCAAAGATGCCTGTGCCGACGCGCAAGAGCGCTTCCACGTTGTCGACGCACGGATCCGGATTGGGCATGGGGACATAACCCACGACCTCGTCAGGGACCGATCCGTAGAACTCTGTGTCCAAATAGAGGCACGGACCACCTTCCAGGGGTCTGCTGAAGTCGAGCGTGAAGTGGCGGTTGTCTCCTGGTGGCAACCCATCGTTGAGGTTGGTAGAGCCGTCGTGGGTCTCAAACCAAAGCCCGTCCGGCCCGGTCAGACCGACAAAGACGTTTCCTCCCGGAGTACATTCGGGATCCCCTCCGTCAAGGGTCGTCCAGTAGTCGAAGAGGCCGTCACAAAGGGAGAGGGCCAGACCATCGCCTCTGATACCGGCTGAGGATCCATCGACCATGTCGCTGAAGACAGCGCGCTGAAATGCGGTCGACGAATTCCCCCCGCCGCCACGACCCTTTCCGCCTTTGGCGGCCGAAGCCGGCGTGACCGGCGCGAGTATCAGAACGGCCAGTCCCATTCCGCTGACAACCGCAAAGAGTCTGTTCTTTGCACATCGAGACATTAGGAACCTCCCTGTCGTCAGGAGGCCGGCGCACAGTCGTCGGTCTCCTTATACTAAGGCGACGTTTCTTCTGCTACCGTGCCAGCTCGATCACACGGCCCGCATGCCGGCCTGCGATCGAAGCGCGTCAAGCGAACCGGCTCTCGAGATAGCGCACGATGTCTTTCGACTCGTAGAGCCACTCGACCGCGCCATCTTCGCCCTCGATACGAAGGCACGGGACCTAGGCATCCCCGCCGGCAAATACTCGGCTGGCACCTTTTGGTGGATGCACCTTTAGTGGATCTCGGCTTGGATACATAAGGCACACGTTGTGCTAGAATCGGAACGTGAAGTACTTCTCGTGGGATCCTGAGAAGAACGAATGGTTGAAAGTGCACAGAGGCATCTCGTTCGAAGAGATCATCTTCCACATCCAGCGAGGGGACGTACTCGATCTCTTAGAGCATCACAATCAGCAACGCTACCCTGGCCAACGCGTCATGGTAGTTCGCGTAGGTGACTACGCTTATCTAGTACCACTAGAGGAAGACGACAACGAAGTAGTTCTCAAGACCGTGATTCCGAGCCGGAAGGCCACGAGGGACTACCTCAGGAGCTGAGAGAATGGGCAATCGAGACAAGGAAGAAGCTGAGCTACTCGACTCTTTTGAGCGCGGAGAGTGGAAGGCCGTCCGCGACAAGGAGCGCGAGATTGCTCGGTATCAAGGCTACGCAGAAGCGACCTTTCGCAAGGACCAGCGCGTCAACATCCGGATTTCCGGTAAGGACCTGGATGCGCTCAAGACACGAGCGCTCGAGGAGGGCCTTCCCTACCAGACGCTCATCTCCAGCGTCCTTCACAAGTACGTGTCAGGGCGCCTCAAGGAGCGGACCACCTAGGAGGCTAGCCTCGACGGAGGCGGTTCAGGCGAAACGACTCTCGAGATAGCTGACGATGTCTTTCGACTCGTAGAGCCACTCGACCGCGCCATCTTCGCCCTCGATACGAAGGCACGGGACCTGCCGGCTACCTCCCCCTTCGACCAGATCGTCGTAGTGCTCGCGTGAGCGATGGATGTCGCGTAGCTCGACCTCGAGCCCCAACCGGGTCATGGCGCGCCGTGCGCGCACACAGAAGGGGCAGGTAACAAAGTGGTAGAGAGAGAGCGTGCCGAGCTCGTCTTCTACTCGCGATTGCTCTTCAGCGCTGCGCTCGACCACCTTCGCCGGCGTGAGGCTGAGCGAGTCCAAGAAGCTTTGAACGATTCCCATCGCGAATCCTGTCAAGGATCATAGCTGACGCGAACCGACCGCTGGTGTCGCGACGGGGCGCGTTGGCCCTCGTCGACAAGGGTCTGGTAACTGCGCCGATACGAGAGCGGGAGTCGATTCGGCGTCCGCGGCTGAGCTGCTCAATCCTCCGCGAGGAGACGCTGCGTATCTTCACTGAGGGTGACTCGGCGCTGCTCGCGGGTATCGAGCCAGACCCAGTGATGCACGAAGCGGGCAATCCGCCGGCCATCGCTCGCGGCTCTGACCTCGAACTCCTGCTCGAAGCCTCGCTCACTCACGCTCAGCGTCGTCACCCGAATCGTCGCTCCTTCGTCCCAGATCAAGGGAGCAAAGTAGGTGACTTCGGTCGCCTTCTGCACGGCGTACACATGATCCGGCTTCGAAATGCCACAATGCCCTTCGAATCCGGCATAGGCCATTTCTGTAAGTGCAAGCAAGACACCAGCATGAACGATGCCCGTCGCACCGAAGGCATCCGTGTGGCGAGTCGGAAAGGTGATCTCGAAAGCCATGGTCCGAGTTTACAGAAGGAGTGAAGAGAGATGGGGTTGATGTCAATCGGTCGAATCTTTCAGAAGCAGGCAGAGGACGACCCGGACCGACCGGCGGTGACCCACGAGTCGAGATCCGTTACCCGTCGCGAGCTCGACCTGCGCACCAACCGACTCGCCCGAGCCTACGCTGAGTTGGGTGTCAAGCAGGACGATTTCGTCACCATCGCGCTACCCAACGGCGTCGAATTCTACGAAGCGACAATCGCGACCTGGAAGCTGGGCGCCACCCCACAGCCGGTCTCGGCCCGGATGCCCTTTCTCGAGCGCGACGCCATCATCGATCTCGCGGCACCCTCCCTCATCGTCGGTGTCGAGCCGGGAGAGCACGGAGACCGGCCCGCTCTGCCGATTGGCTACGAGGCCGACCCCTCGATCTCCGACACTGCGCTGCCCGAGCGCGTCGCCAAGCACTACAAAGCGATGACCTCGGGGGGCAGTACCGGCCGGCCCAAGCTGATCGTAGCGGCCGGCCGCGGTGAGATCGACCTCGAGATCGACCACCCGATGCTGATCCTCCCCGATCGCACCCATCTGGTGCCGGGACCGCTGTACCACAACGGGCCCTTCGCCTTTTCGATGGGCGCCCTCATACGGGGCAATCACGTTGTCGTCATGACCCGCTTCGATGCCTTGGAGGCACTGCACCTCATCGAGCACCATGGTGTCGACTATGTCGTTTTCGTGCCGACCATGATGCATCGCATCTTCCGCCTGCCGAAGGAAGAGCGCGAAGCCATCGACATCTCCTCACTGCGGGTCATGCTGCACGTGGCAGCGCCGTGCCCTGCCTGGCTCAAGGAGGGGTGGATCGAGTGGCTGGGGGCCGAGCGCATCATCGAGATCTACGGCGGCACCGAAGGCCAGGGAGTGACCTGGATCGATGGCAACGAGTGGCTCGACCATCGAGGCTCGGTGGGCCGTCCCAAGGAAGGCTGCCGGATGAAGATCCTCGACGAGGAGGGCCGCGAGCTGCCGGCGGGCGAGGTCGGCGAGGTCTTCATGATCCCCGACGAAGGACCGGGAACTACGTACCACTACCTCGGCGCCGAAGCTCGCGTCAGAGAAGGCTGGGAGTCTTTGGGCGACATCGGCTGGATGGACGAGGACGGATATCTCTATCTCGCCGACCGGAAATCCGACATGGTGTTGAGTGGCGGCGCCAACATCTACCCCGCCGAAGTCGAGGCCGCTCTCGAAGCGCACCCCCAGGTACGATCGAGCGCTGTCATCGGCATGCCGGACGACGACCTGGGCCAGCGTGTGCACGCCATCGTCCAGGTCGAAGGCGAGCTCGACGACGAGGAATTGCGCGAACACATGGCCGAGCGTCTGGTGCGCTACAAGGTGCCTCGCACTTTCGAATACGTCGACGAGCCGCTGCGCGACGATGCCGGCAAAGTGCGGCGATTGGCACTGCGAGCGGAGCGAATCGCGGCGATCGAGACCTCGGAGTAATGGACCAACTTAGCCGCGATACCACCGGAGAGCACGAGGGCCCCGAGGCTCACGTGCGAGAGGGCGGTGGACACGTAGCTGTAGGAGTTCAAGGGCAGACGGAGTAAGAGAGGGGGAGCTCTCTCTTCTGTTGCCCTACAGGGCTCAACCCTGGTCTCCCGCGCTCACCGGTTCTACTCCCGCGCCGGCATCTTCCCGCGAAACTACGTGGCCAAGGTACGGGCGCCCTTCTCTGTAGAGCTGAAGCCGCTGCCTGATTCCACGGACAACCGGATCCTGCTGTGCGCGCTGAGCGATCTCGAGCGCCTCGCCGGCGATCCTCTGCGCGGCCTCGAAGTCACCCGAGACGGCATGTGCGGCGGCGAGGGTGTCTAGCGCGAATGAGTCCTCTCGCGAGCTCAGCGCGACACCCTCGGTGGCGAGCCGAACCGCTTCGGTCGGATGCCTTATGGCCTCGTCAGGATGGATCGCAAGAACTCTGGCTGCCGCGGTCCAGGGCACAGACCACGAAGGCTCGAGCGCTCTCGCCGCCTCAAAGTGAGCCAGCGCCTCGCCTGGCAGCCCGCTCGCGAGCCGCGCCCGCGCCAAGCCGTAGTGCGCCTTCGCAAGAGAGGGGCGTGCGTCTTCAAACGAGGGCTGGAGCTCGAGCGCAGCCGAGAAACTCGCGATCGCTGCTTCGAGCTCGCCGCTCTCCTCATGGATGCGGGCGAGGTCAAAGTAGAGCCCTGCGCTTTGCGGATTGCGTGTGAGCGCTCGCCGGTAAGGGTCGAGCGCCCCAGCGCTGTCGCCTCGACTGAGGTGAAAGAAGTAGTAGTAGCGCGTCCGCACACGTAGATCCGGACCGATGAACCGCCGACCCAGTTGCTCCGATACCGAGTCGAGAAGCGGCCGCTCCTCGGCCCACGCGCTGAGATTTGCCAGTACCGGGCTGACAACGCCCGCCAGACCCGGAGTTGGCGTCTCCGGCTCGTCGATCGGCGGCCACGGATGGTATGCACCGAGAAGCGCGAGTGGGATCGAGACCACGAGGGCTGCTCCGAACAGCCATTTGCTACGCCGTGTCAGCACCCGAGGTGCGAAGAAGAGCAACAACGGCACCAGCGGGATCAAGTAGCGATAGCCGTAGGACCAGCCGCCGAACGAGCGAATGAAGAGTAGGTGACCGGCAGCTGTAGCGAGGGTGGCGACTCCGAGGGCGCGGCTGACGGGGATCTCGAGCGGACCGCCGCCGCGAGCCGCGGCCACCATACCGAAAGCGCCGAAAAGAAGCACCGGAGACACCGAGAAGAAGCCATGCCACCCGAGCAGCGCAGCAAAGAGATGGCCAGGACTCGCGGGTCGCAGGCTTATAGGCACGTTGAGTTGAAGGGCGTCATCACCGTACTCGAAGACGCTACTGTGATCGACGGCCCCAGGCACCATTTTCGGCGGCAGTGGGGAGCCTACGATAGCGAGATTGGCCGAGAGAAAGAGGATGGCGCCGGCTACGAGGGCAAGAAGGGCGCGCCCAAGATCCGCCCGCTGTCCCTGGCGGCGAACGATGAACAGCACGGCAGGGACGAAAACTAGCCCGGGCACGAGATCGACACACGCGGTCAGCGCCGTCCAAACACCGGCGGCGAGACCCCGTCCCTCCCATGCGCTCCGGCACGCCAGGAACAGCAGCAGTGCCGCGACGGGGTGGTTGCTGAAGGTGGTCGTGAAACTAGTGAGAATCGTGCCGGCAGCGACTGCGCAGGTGGTCAAGAAACGCGCCGGTGTGTCGACGCGCTCGTAGACCCCGAGCGAAGTCCAGAACACGGCGCTGAGACAGGCGGTGGGAACGGCGATCACAAACAAAGTAAGCAGGTAGACGACGACCCGCTCGTTGGCCGAGAAGTCGAGGCCGAGAGTCGTCTTTACGACGAAGTAGACGGCCGCTCCGAAGAGGCTGAGCAGGGGAGGTTTATTGCTGTAGTCCTTGCCGTCAATCGTCACCCGGTCAACGGTCCAGCCATAGCGCGAAGAGTCGATCGACGACTCTCCATAATCCACCAGTGACTCGATCTGGGCGAAGCGGGAAGCATCGTTGCCTCCGCCGAAGACCCTGCTGTGGACCAACGGCGCCAGACAGACGAGAGTCAGAGCAAACGCGAGAAAGGCACCAGGCCGCGAGCTGACGATCGATCTGGAAACCACGAAAGGCCTGCACGCGGCGCTGCCGGCGCTACATAAATCCGAGTTGGAGGCGCACGGCTTCCGACATCATGTCCGGGTTCCAAGGCGGGTCGAAAAGCAACTCGATCTGCGCCCGACGCACGTCGGCAAGCTCCTCGAGCTTGCGCCGTACATCTTCTACCAGTACCGGCCCCATCCCGCAGCCCGGCGCCGTCAGGGTCATCTTGACAGCTATGTCTTGCAGCCCTTCCGAGGTGTCACCGAAGCTGCAGTCGTAGATCAGGCCGAGCTCGACCACATTGGCCGGAATCTCCGGATCGTAGACGGTTCGCAGCAGCGCCCATTCGCGCTCTTCGAGAGTACCTTCAGGCGCGCGCTCTGCACTCCCGGCCTTGGCCGTGTCGCTCTCGTCAACTCCAAGAACATCGGCGTGGCTCGAAGCGATCCTCAACATCTGACCGAAGTCCGTCACACGGTGATGCTGCCGCCGAGGGCCTGGGTGATACGTACCGGCGTGCCCTCGTTGAGCAGAACAGGATGACCGTCAGGGATCTGGATGGCCTCGACGTCGCGGTTTACGATGACCTGTTGATGCATTTACGCTCGTCTCCTCGGGAGCGAATGCTAGCACGCGGGTGCGCCCCTCAGCGCGCAGTCACAGGCTCGGCGACCCCGGCCAGTCCCTCGGCAAGGCTCTCCGCCTCGAGCACCCGCAGATCGCCATCCCCGAGCAGATTCCCGTCGACGACTTCGTAGAGCATGGGGCTCTCGAGCCCCTTGAGATCCGCCAATCCCAGCTTTCGCAGGCCGATCTCCACCTTCTCTCCTGCGTCCTGAATCTCGGTGATGATGAGGGTCCTATCCGTAGTTTCAAAGCTGCGCAGAGGAAGTGGAGGGATCAAGTCGTCGAGGTTTCGAATCAACGGCGCGGTCGCTACGATGCCATTGTTCAGCAGCTGGCCGGAAGGAGAGAGGGAAACAAGAACCCGCTGCAGATTCTCCACGACCGCGCCCACCTCGTGCCTGGTCCGCTCTACCACAATGCTCCCTTCGCCTTTTCGATGGGCGGCCTCATACGCGGCAACCACGTGATCGTCATGACCCGCTTCGATGCCCTCGAGGCCGACATCGGCTGGATGGACGAGGACGGATATCTCTATCTCGCCGACCGGCAATCCGACATGGTGTTGAGTGGCGGCGCCAACATCTACCCCGCAGAGATCGAGTCCGCTCTCGATGCTCACCCCCAAGTGAGGTCGAGTGCGGTGATCGGCATGCCCGACGATGACTTGGGCCAGCGCTTGCACGCCATCGTCCAGGTTGAGGGTCAGCTCACCGACGACGACCTGCGCGAACACATGGCGGAGCGTCTGGTGCGCTACAAGGTGCCGCGCACTTTCGAGTACGTCGACGAGCCGCTGCGTGACGATGCCGGCAAGATGCGACGATCGGAGCTGCTGGCGGAGCGGATCGCAGCGATGGAGAAGACCTCGGAGTAGGGCTCTACCCGGTCGGAGACGCCCCGCCCGGCTCCGCGGCCATCCACCACGACTCGATCCCGGGGTAGAAGAGAATCGGCCCGGAGGCGGAGAGCTCGACCCCGCGCAGCTTGTTGCTGAACGCCCACAGCAGGTTGTAGTCGTAGATCCAGGGGGTCGGCTGATCGTCGTAGAGGATATCTTCTGGATCTCCTGGTAGAGCGGACGACGCTCTTCGCGGTCCAATACGGAGCGGGCCTGCTCGAAGAGCTCGTCGACTCTCGGGTTCGAGTAGCCGCCCCAGTTGTAGCCGCTGTCGTAGCCCTCGGTAGTCCAATAGATCGACCACTCGTCGGGGTCGCTGGTGACCTCGACCACATTGATGAAGGCATCGAACTCGTGGGAGCGCAGGCTTTCACCCCGAAGCTCCGGAAACCCTCGTCGTTGGTCTGGGTCGCAAACTGTTGGCCGGAGAGGTTGATCTCGTCGAGCTCCCCCTTCTTGAACAGCAGGAGAGCGACGTTGGTGTCGGGGATGACTCTGAGCACCTGTCGTTTGAAGCGGGCCTTCTCGAAGGGATAGTCGTCCCAGCGCTCCACCACCACCTTGTCGTTGTTGTGCCACTCGACGAAACGGTAGGGGCCGCTGCCGACGATCTTTCGCCGCGCACGGTCGCTGTAAAACGTACTACTGCGCATGCTCGGATCGCTCGCGCGCTCCGCCGGGTTGTCGAACTCATGCTTGGGGATGACCGGGAACGACATGTCCCGCAATCGGGTCGGCAGCGCATCGTGGTGGCGGTACTCGACGGTGTGGTCGTCGAGGGCCCGCACCGAGGCCAGACGCTCGGCGCTGCGCTTGTAAAAGAGCGCAGGGACACTGTCGTCCGAGATCACTTCGAAGCTGAAGGCGATGTCGTGTGCGGTCCAGGGGGTGCCATCATGCCAACGCGCCTCGGGTCGCAGCTTCAAAGTGAAAGTCCTGTGATTCTCCGACTCCTCCCAGGACTCGACCACCGTCGGATTGATCTCGGTCACCAGCTCCCTATTGCGCCGAATCGGGTTGAGGAACAACAGGAAGTGCATGTAGTGGTCTTGCCACGGCACGTTGAAGATCGGATTGAGCGTGGTCGGGTCGCCGCCGATGTGACGCTTCAGCGTCGCGTCGTGGTCGACGAGATCGGGGTTGTCGACCGGATAGGGATCGAAGAGGAAGCTGGGATTGACCAGCTCATCCTGGAGTGGGTCGTAGACTGGTGCCGACTCGGCAGGGCGGCGCCCTGGTACCTCAGAGGAGCAGGCTAGAGCCAGCGCGGCAGACCCAAAGATCACCGACCAAGTGAGCCATGGTCTCTCGCGGGTGGCTCGACCATCGAACATCTTCTTAGGCTATACCAGCTCCACATCGGCGTCGTGCGGCGCTACGGCCAGTCGCCGGTCGCGCGTCAGGAGGGTGGCGTCGAGCGTCTCCGCTAAAGCAACGTAGGCCGCGTCGTAGGCCGTCAGATTCGCCCGCAGCTGCCAGATCCGCGGCAGCAACAACCGATGTGAGTAGCGCTCGACAGCGATGTCGGAGAGATCCCTCAACAAAGCCGCCCCTCGAACTTCATCGAGATCGCCGAGTCGCTCGTAGCGACGTACGACCTGCGCCACCTCGATGTCGAGCAGCTCCGGAGCGTGCAACGTCTCTTCACCCTCGAAGATCCGCCTGGCTATGTCGACGCCCGAGTCAGTCAGCATCAGTAGCTCGACCAGAGCGGACGCATCGATGACGATCACCGAGAATCTCTGATCTCGCGCACGATCTCGGCGACGGGAGTGCTGGGTGAGACCGGCGTGCGAGAGCCGAGGCGCTCCAGGAACTCTTCCGGTGTCGGACGATCTGAAGACTTCCGAATCTCGGCAAGTAGGTAGTCCGAAAGGGTCATCCCCGCTTGCGCCGCTCGCGCCTTGAGCGTGCGATGAAGAGAATCGGGCACGTTCCTGATCTGAATCATCTTTGACATGTAATAACGATATTCACATGTGGTCAACATGTCAAAGTCGGTCACCTCACTGAAAAAGGGTCAGGAAGGCCCGCGTTTGATGTAGCCAGCAGTCGAGAAACCGGCTCTCAGCCGTCGAAGGGGTTGACCACAGGAATCCCGCACCCCTCGAAGTCGGCAATGTTGCGAGTGGCGAGGGCCAGCTGGTGAACCTGCGACGTCGCGGCGATAAGCATGTCGGCCTGGGTTCGCTGGCGTCCCGCGCTGCGGAACGTGCCTCGCAGTTGGCCGGCGCGACGCGCGATGCCTTCGGTCACGGGCAAAACGACGCAGCCGTCTGCGAGAAAGCTTGAGAACCAGGCCTCGATCTCGTCATTGGGTCGCCAGGAGAGGCCGTAGCTAACCTCCTCGAGCGTGACTACGCTGATCGAGAGGGGCAACGAAACGGCTCGGGCCCACCGCACCACACTCGGATCAGGAACCGGACGAGCGAGCTCGCTCAACACATTGGTGTCAACGAGCATCAGCAATCCTGGTCGTCCCAACCAACCCGATCCCGACGTTCCCCGGTGTCGAGCTCGTAGTCGTAACGAGCGCAAAGCTCACGGATCTCGTCGCACGCATCCCCGAGTGTGCGCCGGTGTCTGGCCTCCTGCCAGCGCAGAAACTCGCAAAAGACGTCAGCGGAGATCACGGCCGCCACCAGCCGATTACGCCGATAGATCTGCTGTGGCTCGGCCTCGCTCCGTCTCAGCACCTCCGAGAACTGCTGCTTCGCCTCTCCTGTCAGCCATCTGCTCATCTTGTCTATATTAGACTCCTTTTATAGACAAGTCGAGCACTCAGTCCGAGACACCAGAAACAGCGCTCACCTGCTCTAGCGGCACCCGAACGAGAACCTCCCCTTCAACCGCGTTTCTCTTGCCGTAGACGTCCGCACGCTCCTCGCCGACGTATCTCGCAGCGATCCGTCTGGACCAGGGGAAGAGCTCTTCGGGGCTGAGCTCCTCGATCGTTGCGCTTCCCTGAATCAAGACAAACGCATAGGGAAACGACTCTTCATCGACGCTGATCATGACCCGCGGGTCGCGGCTCATGTTCTTGCCCTTGACCGTGCTCAGCCCGGTCATGAAGACCAGCTCGTCCTGATCGACGACAAACCACACCGGTGCCACGTGGGGCCGCCCGTCCGAGCGCACCGTCGCCAGCTTGGCGGTTCGACGGCCTCGATCGAGAAAGGCGCGCCACTCTTCAGGCTCCATTTGCTTCATGCTCACTCCTTCCTCAAACGATCCAGGTTCCATGCCCCCGACGTAACCCATGGGGGGCGGAGATACAATAGCTCTTCCCCCTCGCCTCCAAAAGACTCGCTCTAGCTGATATGGCGACCCCATCTCATCAGATCACTCAGATCCTCGACGCAATGGGTTCCGGCGACTCGGATGCCGCGGACAGGCTCCTTCCCCTCGTCTACGACGAGCTGCGCGGCATCGCCAGGGCCTTCATGGCGAAGGAGAAGCCCGGCCAGACTCTCCAGCCGACCGCTCTGGTTCACGAAGCCTACATCCGTCTCTTGGGTAAGGACGCTCCACGCTGGGACAACCGGGCCCACTTCTTCACCGCCGCCGCCGAGGCGATGCGCCGCATCCTGATCGAGAACGCGCGCCACAAGACGGCCCTCAAAAGGGGCGGCGACCAGCTGCGCATCACCCTCGGTGATGTCGCCGACGGAGAGTCCGCCCGCTTCGAGGAGTTGCTGGCCCTCGACGAGGCGCTCCAGCGGCTCGAGGAGAGAGACGCGGCGATGGCTCAGGTGGTCAAGCTGCGCTACTTCGCCGGGCTGACCGTCGAGGAGACGGCGAAAGCACTCGACACTTCCCCGCGTTCGGTCAACCGCCATTGGACGGCGGCGCGGGCCTGGCTGCGGAGAGAGTTGTCGAGCGCGAGCTAAGACCTCTGCCTCCGGGCAGAGTTGGCGTACAACGCGGCAAATCTGCGCATGTAAGTGTGGAGCGGCCTCAGCAGAGACCCGCTGCTAGACTCGTCATGTCTTCCATGCCCCCATCGTCTTCACCAGACAGGCGCTGGCACCGCCAGTGGGACCTCTTTCACGAGGCCCTCGAGCTCGACCCCTCCGAGCGCAAAGCCTTTCTGGCGCAAGCTGGTGGCGACGACCTCGAACTCGTCGCAGAAGTCGTCGCTCTCCTCGAAGCCCACGAGGATGGACCCACGGTTCTCGACCGACCGCCGCCAGACGCAGTCGCAGCGACGGTGGAAGACGGCGGTGCGACACGGACGACGCAAACTCTTGCGCAGCAGGGGCTTACACCCGGCCAGGTTTTGGCGAACCGCTTCGAGATAGGCCGGCTGCTCGGCCGAGGCGGGATGGGAGCGGTCTACGAGGCAACAGACCGAGAGCTCGGTACTCGGGTGGCACTCAAGATCCTGCGGCCCGAGATCGCTTCGAGCGAGAGGGCTCATGCTCGTTTTCGGCGCGAGATCACGCTCGCCCGCCGAGTCACCCACCCTAACGCCTGCCGGGTCTTCGACCTCTTCCAAGCGGATGGGCTCGCCTTCCTCACCATGGAACTGCTCGACGGCGAGACCCTCCACGCGAGGCTTGCCCGGGACGGACGCCTCGACCTCGAAGAGGCCCGCCTCATCACCGAACAGATCGTGGCGGCACTCGAGGCCGTCCACCGCGAAGGGGTCATCCATCGCGATCTCAAAACTTCGAACGTGATGCTGGTCGCCGACGGCGAAAGCACTCGAGCCGTCGTCACCGACTTCGGCCTGGCAACCAGCCGTCATCACGACGACAGCGAAGAGACCCAGCTCACGCGGTCGGGCGAGCTTCTGGGTACGCCCGCCTACATGTCTCCTGAACAGTTGGAAAACGGAGCGATCACCGAGGCCACCGATGTCTACGCGCTCGGGCTGACTCTGTACGAGATGGTGACCGGCAAGGCACCGTTCATCGGTGACACTCCCTTCTCGGTGGCGGCACTGCGTCTCGCCGGTACTGCGCCGTCGCCGCGGAGGGAGGTGCCGGGCCTCGACCGCACCTGGGAACGAACCATCCTCCGCTGTCTCGAGAAAGAACCTGTCGATCGCTTTCAAACCCCGCGCGAAGTGCTCGAAGCTTTGGAAGGCGACCGACCCCCTGTTGTTTTCTCGAAGAGACGCCACCGGATGCGGCAGCTGGTGTGGGCCTTGCCCGCCGCGATTCTCACCTCGCTGGCGGTGACCGGGCTCTGGCTGGCGCTGGTCGCGGATCCTAGAGGCCAGGCCCTGGTCGCTGAGACCCTCTCGTTCGAGGAGCGCGACGCCGTTCTGATTGGAGAGTTCGAGAACCAGAGCGGCGACCCTGACTTCGACGGCACGCTCGAGGCTGCCTTGACACGCGAGCTCGCCAACTCCACCTTCGTCACCGTCGCTTCGCGCCTGCGCATCGAGGACACGTTGCTGCTCATGAAGCTACCGGTGGACACGCCGCTGACCGACGAGACTGCCCGCGAGCTTGCCGTTCGCGACGGCGGCGTGCGGGGCATCTTGTCCGGGACCGTGGACCGGGTGGGTAGCTCCACCATTCTCAGCGCCGATCTGATCGCACCGAGAGATGGAGCCGTAGTGGCAAGTCTGAGCGAGGAGATTGCCGACGGCGAAGAGCCGATCCACGCCTTGCGCCGCCTCTCCCGAGGCGTGCGTCAGCTGCTCGGCGAAGAGTTGGTCTCCATCGAGAAAAGCGAGCTCGAGCTGGCGAAGGTATCGACACCTTCGCTGCGTGCACTGAAGCTTTACAGCCAGGCGGACGCGATGCACATCGGCCGTGGGCAATTGGCAGTCAAGGAGCAGCTCCTACGCGACACGATCGTCGAGGATCCGGACTTCGCTTCGGCCTATCTCGAGCTAGCCCACGTCACCACGCTGAGTGCGATGCGCGGCAACGAGACCGGCGGCTGGGCTGAAACCCACGGCCTTGCCAAGCGGGCTATGGAGCTCTCGGACAACACCCCGGATCGCGAGCGCTATTACATTCGCGGCCGTTTCTACCACCTCTTCTTCGAGGAAGACGGTTGGCCGATGGACCCCAAGCGTCTCGACCGGGCACGGGCGAACTACGAAGCTCTGCTGCGTCTCTACCCCGACCACTACGATGCCAATCTCGCCATGGCCGGCATTACTTCGGACGGGGGCGAGAATCGCCTCGCGGGCATCCCCTACACGGTTCGCGCTGCCGCTCAACGACCGAACGACTTCGAGAGCAACTTCGATGTGGCCCATCAGCTGGCCTCCTGGGCCAACCGTTTCGACGAAGCCCAGCCCTTCGTCGAGCGCGCCATCCAAATAACCGCGGAGGAAGTGCACGAGTGGAAGGGGTATGAAGCCACCTGGGCTCGCTTCTTCGCTGCCCATCGCGCATGGATGAGTGGTGACGTCGGCGGCATGCGAGAGGATCTCGAGCGCGCGGCCGAGCGGCTGCAAGAGGCCCCGCCCCACGTCGCCGGTTGGACGCGATCCGCGCTGCAAGACGGATATCGCGGACTCGGGCTCCGCAGCGAATTGTCGCGGCTCGAGATGGGCGGCGGCTCCTGGCTGGGAGTTGACGCTTACTTCGACGGCGACGACGAGGCCGTACTCAGGCATCTCGGCGGCGCAGCGCACGAGGACCGCGGCTGGTCGAGCTTCATCCTGCATGACCCGGTCCGTGTCGCCTACCTGGCTCGGTCCGGGTTTACCGACGAGGCGCGCTCTGTGATGGCCGTCTTCGCGGCGCAGGAAGAGACACCGAAACCCTTCTTCTTGAACGCCGGTAGGTCGCCGAAGCTCATCGCCAAAGAGACGTTGCTTCCCCTGATGAGAGCAGAGCTGGCGCTTGCCGAAGGGCGCCCCGAGGAAGCCGCCGCGCTCTTCGAAGGCCAGCTACTGCAGGACTGGTACGACGTGCAATGGGGCTACTTCGTCAGTCTCCAAGGTCTTGCCATGGCCTACGAGAAGCTCGGGCAGCGCGAAGCCGCCGTCAACATCCTCGAACGGTCGGCTACCGAGAAGCACCGGGCTCACCCCTTCGGCAAGGAAGTGTGGATGGCCAATCAGGTCGAGCTCGCCAGGCTCTACCGGGAACAGGGCTGGCTCGACGAGGCCGGTCAGATCGCCGAAGAGCTGGCCGTTCTGATGGCGGCAGCAGACGCCGATTTCTGGCTGGTCCGAAAGCTCGCCAAGCTATAGCCGGTCACTCGGCCCGACCCCCCCAAGGGGCGACTCGGAGAAAAATGAGGCCCCGTGGCACCGGTGCGGCCACGGGGCCTCGAGATCGTCGAAGCCGACTCCTACCCCGGCTCGCACAGAGGATCGAAGGTGCTCGCCGATCTCATCACAACAACTGACTTCGTTGTCAATTTGGCCCTCAGAAGCGAACGCCCGCCAACACCCGCATCGTGCGGGGGCGCTGGAAAGAGCGGCGCGAGCGACGTGGAGCACCGGTCCGGCTGTTGGTCGAGATCTGTTCCTGGCGGTTGATGACGTTGTAGGCCTCGACACGCAGCCAGCCCTCGAGCCCGGGTCGTCCCAACGGGAAAGCCCACGATCCGCTCAGGTTGATGGACCACCTATCACCGTTCTCGAGCGATCCTCTCGGCTCGAGAAACGTGCGCAAGGCCTCGACGCTGTAGACCGTGTCGCTCCGATTCGTCGGAGGTCGAAACACGGTCAGGTCGTGGTTCCAGGGAGCTCCCGTCTGGTAGAAGAAGTTGCCGCCGATGCTGAGCTCGTGACCCCCACCCACGTCGAAGAGCTTGTACCCGTAGCTCTTGAAGATCAGGTCGCGACTCGTAGGCATGACGCCGTCACGATGGATCGTCGAGACCGGCTCACCGACGTGGGGTCGCAGTAGCTCCCGGCAGCTGTCGTCGAGGTCGAGGCGCTCGCAGTCGAAATCATCGACGAGGTCTTCGGTGAGCAGGAACTCGAGGTTGCGGCCGTAATCGTCGTTGAGGTTGTTGGCGCTGCCGCCAGAAGTCTTGCCCTCGGCGCGGCCGAAGGTCAGATTGTTGTAGAGAGCCCACCCCTTGGAGAAGCGCTTGTTGAGCTGGAGCTGAAGCGCACGGTAGCTACGGTTGTCGTCCTCGAAACTATCGAGGATCTCTTCCGCGCGCTCGCGAGTGCCAATACCGTTGGCGACGAAATTCTCTACCCAACCGAGCTCGCGAAGGATCGGGGCATAGTCGTCGTAGTTCTCGACCAGCTGAAAGAGCCCGAACTCCTCATTCCTCTGGATGGTCGAGCCGATCAGGTTGTCGAGGCGCCACCAGATTCCCTTGGCGTCGAAGATCCATCTCTTGCCTAGCTGCCACTCGTAGCCGAGCACGATCTCGTCGCGATGGTAGGGCTCGATGTCGATATCGACATTGAGATTCGGATCGTCGTGGATCTCCCACAGACCCCCGGGTCGGATCGAGCCGAGGAAGAAGCAGTAGGAGCCGTTGTCGAGATTGGTCGGAAAGCCGAACCCGGCGATTCGCTCGCAGGCCACGTCATCGGGAAAACGCCGCACGAAGCCCAGGGCGTTGATGTTGAGATAGAGGTCAACTGCGTTGCTCGCGCCGGTCCAGTCCTCCTGCAGGTTGGCGTTGACCAGATTCTGTGGCGTCTGGGTGAAGAGTCGGCCGACGCTGAGGCTCATCAGCCGACGGCCGTTGCCACCGAAGTCATAGACGACCGACAGTCGCGGAGACAGATCGCCGCTGTCGATGACGGTGCGACCACGATCGTTGGTCAGCCGCTGATCCTCCCACCGCAGCCCTAGATTGAAGACCCAGTGGTCGCCGACCTCGAAACGATCTCTCAGATAGGCGCCGTAGTTGCGACCCCTGCTCGTCGCGCTGCCCTTGCCGGCCGCTACGACATCAGCAGGGTTGTAGTCGTTCAATGTGCAATTGCGTTCACAGCCGTCCTCGAAGCCGAACTCGGTCATCGCATCGAACTCGAACCCGGAGATGAGGTTGGGCCGCTGCACGTCCTGATCCCAATCCACCTGCTGCAAGTCGAGGCCATAACGCAGCTCGTGCCGAGCGAGAAACTGGGTCGCCGCGAAATTGACCTGGTCGCGAGGAAACTCGTTGGTTCCGTAGCCGAGTCCTAGACGCCACCCGTTGTGCGTAGTGCTGTCGCACCGCTGGATATAGGCGTCATCATTGTTGACCGGCGAGAACTCTCCAAGGGCCGGGTCAGGAGCGAAGGCTGGGTCCTGCGCCTTCAGCTCGGGCGGGAAGGGGCGACTCCGATCCTCGTTCGAGGTCTGAGTCGCCGCTTTCGCCTCGAGGAAAAGATTCGTCCGCAACGTGCTGTTCCAGCTCAGCGAGGCGATGTCGCCTGAGAAGCCGAAGAAAGTGGCCGCATAGCGGTCATATGTGCTTGTTTGCACAAAGAGCCTGTCGGAGGGAGAGTCGATCCAAGTGAGAGCCAAGGAGTGCCGCGCGGCTGGCTGGAGGTTCACCTTGGCCAAGGTTGTCTTCGTCTCTGTACTGACATCGAGCAAGCTTCCGTCGAGGATCTTGTCGAGCTGGTCGGTGGTCACGTCGGCCCGAGAGAAAAAGAACCAGGCCCGATCGCGAACGATGGGCCCGCCAAGATAACCCTCGAGGCTGTCGGAGCCACCGTCTCGCTCGCCTTCACCGAAGACCAGAAAGTCCGCCGCTTCCTGTTCTGGGTCGGTCTTCTCGTCTTCGGGTTGATCCTCGTTCATCTGTTCGAAAGACTCGACCAGACGCTCGTCCTCCGCCAGGGCGGGTTGGGAGTCGTAGTTCGAGTTCCACTTGTCGCGGGCGAAGACTCCCGTGGCCTCGCCGTGAAAGCGGTTACTGCCCGACTTCACGATCAGGTTGGTATGCGAGCCGACGTTGCGCCCGTACTCCGAGCCGGAGCCCCCGACCTGCATACTGATCTCTTCAACGGCCACGGTCGGGAAGAAGACGCGCGTGCCCCCTCCCCGCATCGAATAAGTCGCATCCACCCCATCGATATAGACACTCTGCTCCTGCCACAGTGCGCCGTTGACCGACGGCCTGATATAGCCGAGGTAGAGACTCTCGTCGTCCTGGGTAACGCCGGGGAGAAGGTCGATCGCGCCTAAGAACGAGCGATTGACTGCCGACACCTGGCCCGCGGTCTCGGCATCGATGCTCGCTCCCGCCACGATGTTGAACCTGTCTATCATCGGCGACTCGGCAGTCACGATGACGGTCTCGCTCGCGGTGACCTCTAGCTCCAAGTCGAGCTCTGCCGTGCCTCCGGCGGCAATCGAGATCCGACCCGCGGCAGTCGTGAAAGGCTCCATCGATGCTCGTACAACGTAGCTGCCCGGAGGCAAGAGGCCGAAGCGGAAGAGACCGGTCTCATCTGCTCGCCGCTCATGAGCGCCTCTGTCGCCCTCCAGCACCACCAGTGCACCCGCAATCGGGGCTCCCTCCCTCGTCGTAATCCTCCCCGACAGATTTCCTGTCTCAGGTCCATCGGCACGCAGTCCCACGGCCAGAAGACCCAGAAAAAGTCCCCATGCGAGCCATCCCTTCATAACGCCGCTCCTTGTCGCCAAAAGGCGACCACCGGTTAGTCGGCTGCCCACAAAAGCCAGGACAGACCCTCGATTCGAGGCAGAACCTGCGGGTATTGCCCACATCCTACTAGGGAGGCTCCCACGATCCCATTTGAGGCACTCTTGATGCCCCTTCACTCCTACATGCGAAAAATCCCGTCCTAGCGCGCCAAAAGGCGCAGAAGCTCGAGGACCGACGAGACTAGTGCGGGCGGCCGAATCCCCATCGACATGCCAAATGTCATAGATTCAGCTCTCCACCTGGCAGCAAAGGAGGGGTCATGAGCGGAACGAGACGAGACTTCCTGAAGAAGTCGAGCGCTGTGACGGTCGGCTTGGGCCTGACTTCCTGGTCTGGGCTCGCCGGAAGAGCACGGGCAGCGGCCCCGAATGACCAGATCCACATCGGAGTCATCGGATGCAACGGGATGGGATTCAGCGATCTCCGCTCGATGCTCAAGCTCCCTGACACAACCTGTGTGGCGCTCTGCGATGTCGACGCGAATGTTCTCGAGCGTCGCGCGAAGAACACCGAGGATCTCACCGGCTCCAGACCCCGCACTTATGGCGACTACCGAGAGCTCCTCGACGACAAAGACGTCGATGTCGTCATCATCGGCACTCCCGACCACTGGCACTGCCTGCAGATGGCCGACGCCTGCGACGCCGGAAAAGATGTCTACGTCGAAAAGCCCCTGGCCAACTCGATCGATGAATGTCGCCGCATGGTGCGGGCGGTCGATCGTAACCAGCGGGTGGTCCAGGTCGGACAGTGGCAACGTAGCGGCCCACACTGGACCGAAGCGGTGGAGTTCGTGCAGTCCGGCCAGCTCGGAGAGATCCGCTCGGTCAAGGCCTGGGCCTATATGAACTGGATGGACCGAATCAAGCCCGCCGCCGACGGTAAGCCTCCGACGGGCGTGGACTACGACATGTGGCTCGGCCCGGCGAAGAAGCGGCCCTTCAACGAGAACCGCTTCCACTTCAACTTCCGCTGGTACTGGGACTATGCGGGGGGCCTCATGACCGACTGGGGAGTGCACCTCATCGACATCGTGGTCTGGGGCATGGAAGCCGACTACCCGAGCCGCGTGCTCTCCGCCGGCGGCAAATACGCCTATCCGGACGGCGCAATGGAAACTCCCGACACCCAACAGGCGATCTACGAGTTCGACGGCTTCTCGATGATCTGGGAGCACGCTGTAGGGATCGGCCTCGGTCCCTTTCAGCGTGGGCACGGTGTCGCCTTCATCGGCAACAACGGCACCCTGGTCGTCGATCGGGAAAAGTGGGAGATCTACCCCGAGACCGAAGTCGACCGCACCAAGCCGGGCCCGGATCGCTACCGGATGGCATCCCAGCCCGCACGCAAAGCGAATGCGGACGAGCGGGGCCTCGACCAACACACCGCCAACTTCATCGACTGCGTAAAGACCAGGGCCAAGCCTCGCTGCGACGTGGAGACGGCCTCGTTGGCGGCCGTCAACGCGCATCTCGGCAACGTCGCCCTACGCACCGGCGATACCCTCGATTGGAGCGCCAAGAAGGGTCACTTCGTCGATCACAAAGAGGCGAACACCTACCTCAAACCCAAGTACAGGAAGCCCTGGACGCTGCCGTCCTAGCCGAGCCTGAGAACGACTCGCCTGCCGCGAGGCCCCTGGGGACTAAATGAAGATCCAGACTCTTGCTACGTCGATTATCGCGATCCTGACGATCTCCGCCGCACTGGTCACAGCCGCTCTCGGCCAAACCAGCAATCAAGAGCGAGCCAAGATCAGCGAAATCTGGGAACCGGTGCCGCCGATGGTCACCCCAGGCTCAGCCGGATCGCCGCCCTCGGACGCCATCGTTCTATTCGACGGTCGCGGCCTGTCGAGCTGGGAGTCGGTGGAGGGAGGGGCCGCCGCGTGGGCGGTCGAGGACGGGGCGATGAAAGTCAACGGCAAAGGTGGCATCCAGACCAAGCAAGCGTTTGGAGACATTCAACTCCACATCGAGTGGCGGACCCCGTCGAAGGTGGAAGGCACGAGTCAAGGACGCGGCAACAGCGGTGTCTTTCTGGCCGGTCGCTACGAGGTCCAGGTTCTCGACTCTTACGACAACCCCACCTACTCGAACGGTCAGGCCGGCAGTGTCTACAAGCAGCACATTCCACTGGTCAACGCGTCCCGAGGGCCCGGCCAGTGGCAGAGCTATGACGTCATCTTCATGGCGCCGCACTTCGGCGACAGTGGCCGTGTGGTTCGGCCGGCGACAACCACCGTCTTTCACAACGGAGTGCTGGTACTGAATAGCGTTACTATCCAGGGCGCGACGGCTTTCATCGGAGAGCCCCTTTACCAGGCGCACGGCAAAGCGCCGATCATGCTCCAGGATCACCGCAATCCGGTGAGCTTCCGCAACATCTGGGTGCGAGAGCTCTAGCCAGAGAAAATGATCGATATCATTTCCCCTGGCTAGACCAGCGTTTCCAAAGTCGCGCTACAATAGCTCGCGGTCATTCTGTTCGCTGGCAAGGCGCGCCGACGTAGGCATATTGGGGAATATGTCGAGGAGGCGCAACGCCGCCAGCGGGGCAGAACGGGCCGAGATATGTAGCGCTACTTTGGAAACGCTGGTCTAGTTCCTGTCTGGCGCCGAGGACGGCGCACTCAGGCCATGCTTCCTATTCGCTTCGGGTGACGGGACAGGCCCGAACCGAGCAGAGCGCCTTATCCCATAGAATGCTCGCCTCCGGTCGTATTGCGGTTGTCCTCTAATAGGAGAGAGTTATGTCGGAGAGGGTTATGGCGAGATTGCGTTTCGGTGCCTTCCTAGCTCCCCATCATCCGATCGGAGAGCACCCTGCTCTCCAGTTGCAGCGCGACCTCGACCTGGTCGAGCTTCTCGATCGAGTGGGCTTCGACGAGTTCTGGTGTGGCGAGCACCACTCGACCGGCTGGGAGGTCATCGCTTCTCCTGAGCTCTTTCTCGCAGCAGCCGGGGAGCGCACCCATCGAATCAGGCTCGGCACCGGCGTGGTCTCACTTCCCTTTCACCATCCGTTCCACGTTGCCCAGCGCATGGTCCAGCTCGACCACATGACCGGAGGGCGAGTGATCTTCGGTACCGGGCCTGGCGCACTGCCGTCCGACGCCTTCACCCTCGGCATCGATCCGATCGTGACCCGGGACCGCCAGGACGAAGCGATCGGAGTCATCCGACGGCTGCTGCGCGGCGAAGATCGTTTCACTCACGAAAGTGAATGGTTCACCTTGCGCGACGCCAAGCTTCAGCTGCTGCCGCTCCAGGCAGAGATGCCGATGGCGGTGGCGTCGATGATCAGCCCGTCGGGGATGACTCTGGCCGGCAAGTACGGCATTGGCGTGCTGTCGGTGGGCTCCATGGTGAGCGCCGGGCTACAAGCGCTTCCAACGCAGTGGAGCTTCGCCGAGGAGGCTGCCGCCGAGAGCGGGGCGACTGTCGACCGCAAAGACTGGCGCATCGTCATGTCCTGGCACATCGCCGAGACCCGCGAAGAAGCACGGACGCAGGCGGCGAAGGGTTTCTTGCGATGGAACAACGAGTACGTCGCAGGTACCCTCATGCAGCCAAACTCCACGCAGATCGATTCGACGGAGGCAGCCTTCGACGGGATGGAAGGGACAGCCTCAGTCGTCGGTACCCCGGACGATCTGATCGAAGCCGTCCGCCGAATGGTCGACGTGACCGGTGGCTTCGGCACCGTGATCGGATTCGTCCACGACTGGGCGAGCCCCGAGGACACACGGCGTAGCTGGGACATGGTCGCTCGATACGTCATACCCGAGGTCAACGGGCTACTCGACAGCTATCGAGAGTCTCAGCGCTACGTCATCGAGCACCGTGAGTCGTTCGAACGTGCCGGCGAGGCCATCATGTCGAAAATCACGCAGAACGAGCGCGCCATCAAAGCACTGGAGGAAAGCGGCGGAGTGGCCAGTCCGGCGTTTCCCGGCGTCGCCGGCGATCCGGAGGAGAAGGCTCGCTAAAAGACCTAAGGCCGTCTGCGCCTCCGAAGAGGAAGGACGGGAGCCCACGCGATGCCGAAAGCCGACCAGAAGCGCAGTTTCTACGGCTGGACCGTTGTTGTAGTCGGCTTCTTCGTCTACGGCTTCGGCATCGGCCCGGGGTATTACAGCTGGGGCTTCTTCGCTCCGGAAGTGATCGCCGAGCTCGATCTGTCCCGCCAACAGGTCGGCAGCATCTTCGGCGCCTTCACTTTGACCTTCGCCCTGGCCGGCCCATTGGCTGCCCTCGCCTTCCGTCGCTTCGGAGTCCGCACCACGGTGACCCTTGGCGCGCTGCTTGCCGCACTCGGCTTCGGCCTCGTCAGCCGCGCCGACTCCGTCGTCGAGCTCTACCTCTGCTACTCCCTGATCGGCGGCATCGGCATTGGCCTCTCCTCCGCGTTCGCGGCCCAGACCCTTGCCGTTTTTTGGTTCAAGCGCTATCGCGCCCTTGCCATCGCCATCATGATGTTGGGCGCCGCGGTGGTCGGCGGCATGGTGACACCGGTCGACGCCATCATCCTCCGGCTCTGGGGATGGCGTTTCGCGTGGGTGCTTATCGCGGGTATCTCGGTTCTCGTAGCGCTGATCTCTGCCGTCTTCATTCGCGATCGGCCGGAACATTTAGGGCAGCACCCCGACGGTCGGGAGCCGGAGGAAGACGTCTCCGCTCACGCGGAGGGATCCGCCTCCCCCAGCTTGGAGATTGGTGCTGAGGCGAAGACCGCCATCGCTCCCAAGTGGACCGCTCTCGAGGCGCTCCGAACGCCCCAATTCGCAATCCTCACCCTCACCTCGATGGCCAATATCGTGCCTTGGCGCGTCCTCAGCGTACACGGCAGGCTCCACTTTGAGGATCTCGGTTTCACCACCACCGTCGCCGCGGCGATCCTCGGAGTCCGCGTCGGGGTGAGCGCGGTCGGCCGCCTCAGCGGCTCCCTTGGCGACATCTTCTCCCCCACCAAGGTCATGGCCGTGTCGCTCCTCATCAACGGCATCGGCCTGGGGGGGCTCCTGTTCGCCGATACCCCGACACTTGCCTATTCCTGTGTTGTCTTCCTGGGAGTGGGCTACGGCGCCGCCTACATTAGCGAGCCGGTCATGTTCGCCCACTTCTTCGGGCGCAACGCCTTCGTCGGCACCTCGGGGGTGCGCCTCGTTGTCACCGGCATCGCCGGCTACGCTGCCCCCACTCTCGCCGGCGCCGCGGCCGACCGAACCGGCACCTACTCCCACACCATCGCGGTGCTCGCCGTCGCCTGCCTGGTTGCCTCGGCTACGATCTTCTTCTGTCGACGCCCAGACCCTCCCGGAGACTCCTTGCAGGACCAGCCCCGTGTGATTACAATGTAAGCACATGCCCACAACGACACGCATCGTCAAGATCGGTAACTCCCGAGGATTTCGAGTCCCGAAGGCGCTGTTGGATCAAGCAGATCTACCTGAGGAAGTCGAGCTGCGGGCCGAGCCAGGGCGCCTCGTGGTCACCGCAGCTCAGCCACCGAGAGCCGGCTGGGCAGACGCTGCCAAGCAAATGCACTCTTCAGGCGACGACGAGCTACTTGATCCGACGCATTCGAGCCAATTCGATGAACAGGAGTGGGAGTGGTAGCCCGCGCTGTTGCGGTGCGTGGCGACGTGCACCTTGTGAGCTTAGACCCGACGACAGGGAGTGAGATACGGAAGACCAGGCCCTGTTTGGTCATCTCGCCAGACGAGCTCAATCGGCATCTCAGAACCACCATCGTCGCACCGATGACGACGGGCGGCCGAGCATATCCATGGCGAGTGCAGTGCCGCTTTCAACGCCGTGGCGGGTTCGTGGCGCTTGACCAGATCCGAACGGTGGACGACGGTCGCCTGAACAGGCGCCTCGGGCGGCTTCCGGCCGAAACAGTGACCGAAGTGCTGCAAGCGCTAAAAGAGATGTTCGAGGCTTAGGCCTTCGCTTCGTACCAAGTCACGCCGGCACCAGCATCTACTACCAGCGGCACGTCGAGAGTCTCGACCCCTTCCATTTCTTCTCGCACCATCGCTTCGACCTCGGCAAGGTCGCTCTCCGGCACTTCCAGAACGAGCTCGTCGTGCACGGTCAGCAGAAGGCCCGAGTCAGGAAAGTCGCGGCGAATACGGTTGTCGACAGAAACCATGGCCTTCTTCAAGAGATCGGCCGCCGTCCCCTGAATGCGGGCGTTGATCGCCATCCGCTTGGCGTTCTCGCGCAAATTCCAGTTTCTCGACTGGATGTCCGGAAACCACCGCGCTCTGCCGTACAGGGTCTCCACTCGCCCCTCGACTCGCGCGCTCTCGGTAGTGTCCTCGATATAGGCACGCACCGCCGGGAAGCGATCGAAGTAGGCCTCGATGAACTTCTTCGCCTCTTTCTGTTCGATGCCGAGGTTGCGAGCGAGACCGAAGGGAGACATGCCGTAGATGATGCCGAAGTTGATCGTCTTGGCGGCGCGACGCTGATCGGGAGTGACCAGATCTGGGGACCCACCGAAAACCAGCGCGGCGGTGGAAGAGTGGATGTCCTCGCCGCGACGAAAGGCATCGACGAGGGCACCCTCCTGGGCGATGTGGGCGAGCACCCGTAGCTCGATCTGACTGTAGTCGGCCACCAGGAGCTGCATCCCTTCGGGAGCCCGGAAAGCCCGGCGAATACGGCGCCCCGCTTCGGTGCGAACGGGAATGTTCTGCAAGTTGGGGTTAGCCGAAGAGAGCCGCCCGGTGGCGGCGACAGCCTGCTGAAAGCGTGTGTGCAAGCGACCGTCTTCGTGAACCAGCGTCGGCAACGCATCGACGTAGGTGGACTTGAGCTTGGTCTGTTCTCGAAATCGCAGAATGCGCTCCGGCAAATCGAAGCCCCTTGCCGCCAGCTCCTCCAGAGTGTCGGCGCCGGTGGAATAGCTCTTGGTCTTGCGGGTGCGGCGCAGTACAGGATAGGAGAGCTTCTCGAACATGATGACACCCAGCTGCTGGGGCGAATTGATGTTGAAGCGCTCGTCGGCGATTCTGTAGATCTCTTCCTCGAGGGCCTCGAGCTCGGCGGCGAGCTCAGTGGACATCGTGGAGAGGAACTCCACGTCGAGCAGAACACCGCGCTCCTCCATGCCGACCAGAACGGGTAGCAGAGGTTCCTCGAATTGCTCGTAGACACGACCCGCGGCCATCGGTGGGCCGGGGTTGGACATCTCCTCTTCCAGGAGATCCAGCAGGCGGCCACTCAGGATCACGCGCTGTGCGGCGAAGTCGAGAAGGCCTGCAGCGCCGGGCATCGGCACTTCCCCTTTGTGCCAGCCGGCTTCTCGTGCCTTGATCGGCTGGACCTGAAGCCGTTCGAGACAGACCTCACCGAAAGAGAAGTCGCGAGTAGCTGAACGCAGCAGATAGCTGAAGAGCATGGTGTCGAGCAGACGAGCCGCGACGGCGCCCTCGCAACCCGCCACCCGAAGCAGCTCCTTGAGGTCGTGTCCGACGATCTCCTTCTTCTCGTCGGCCAGCCACGACCGCACCTCCGCAAGTGCTCTTTCCTTCATACCGGGAGTGCGGAAGTCGACGATCGCAACTCCACTGACGCTGCCGTCGACGACCTGGAAGGCAAGTGCCAGGGGAGGCTCACCCAGGACCCCGACCACAACCCGCCTACCGAAAGCGGCTACCAACGCTTCGAAGTCTTCCAGGCTCTCCACCACTCGCGCCGGCTCGATCTCGATCTCGTTGGTGATCGAGCCCTCGGCCTCCATCTCCTTGAGCAGCGAGAAAAACTCCAGCTCTCGGAAGAGCTCAGCCAAAGCCTGGGGATCCGGCGCCTCACGAACCAGCTCCTTCGGTTCGAAGTCCACCGGCAGATCGGTCTCGATCGTCACCAGCTCTTTCGACAGTCGGGCGTCGTCGGCATGTTCCGTCAGGCCCTCGCGATACGCCTTGCGCTTGATCTCGCCGGCGCGCTCGAGAAGGGTCTCGAGAGTGCCGTGTTCCCGAATCAAGTTCTTCGCCCCCTTCTCACCGATTCCCCGAACTCCCGGCACGTTGTCTACCGAGTCGCCCATCAGCGCCAGCACATCGACCACCTGATTCGGGGGGACGCCGAAGTCCTCTTCTACCAGCTTGGCATCGTAGAGCTTCTCCCGCCCGGTGTGGAGCATGAATGTCTTGGGACCTACAAGCTGCATGAGGTCCTTGTCGGCGCTCACCAAGATCACCTCGTAGCCGGCGCTAGAGGCCTTGCGCGCCAGAGTACCGAGGACGTCGTCGGCTTCGTACTTCTCGAGCTCGAGAATCGGGATTCTGAAGGCCTCGAGAGCCTTGCGCACCAGGGGTAGCTGCGAGCGTAGATCATCCGGCATCGGCTTGCGATTAGCCTTGTAGTCTTCGTAGCGCTCTTTGCGGAAGGTCTTGCTCGAGACGTCCCAGGCCACTCCGACATACTCCGGTGTGTGCTCGCGCAGCAGCTTGCGCAGCATGTTGATGAACCCATAGACGGCGTTGGTGGCCTCGCCACGCGAGTTGGAGAGCCCGGGAATGGCGTAGAAGGCCCGAAAGAGGACGGAGTATCCGTCGATGAGAAAGAGGCGTGCGGGGGCCGACGCGGGTTCGCCGCTACTCATTCTCGTCGGGGCTGATGCCCATCTTCGCCATCAGCTCGGCCTCGGTCACTCGCGGCTCATCGCCGGCGAACTGATAGCGAGCCGGCTGCGCGTCGACATAGATATGACGGTCCAAAACCAGGTCGTCGGCCTCGTCCAGGGCCTCCGAAGAAACCGCCATATCCTGCTCCGGGTGCGCCGCCTGCCGCCAGAAGAGGCTCGTACCACACAGCGAGCAGAAGCCGCGCTGGGCCCAGGCGGAGCCTTGATACCAGGTCAGGCCCTCTTCGCGGAAAAATCTCAGCTGATCGCCGCGCGTGTGCACAGTCATGAACGGCCCAGCGGACCATTTTCGACACATACCGCAGTGACAGATCGCGAACTTCGCCTCGGGAACTGCTACCTCGAATCGGACCGCTCCGCACAGGCATCCTCCGCTCCGGGTTGTGGGCTCCGTCATCTCATCCTCCTTCGGTAGGGAGAGGGTACCAGCCCTAGGCTCCAGAAATGATGGCTATCATTTCCTCCGCCTAGTTGTCTTTTGGCGCCGAGGACGGCGCACTCAGGCGTTGCTTCCTATTCGCTTCGGGAAACGGCTCAGAACGAATACTCGGACACGCTCCTAGGCTCCAGAAATGATGGCTATCATTTCCTCCGCCTAGTTGTCTTTTGGCGCCGAGGACGGCGCACTCAGGCGTTGCTTCCTATTCGCTTCGGGAAACGGCTCAGAACGAATACTCGGACACGCTCCTAGGCTCCAGAAATGATGGCTATCATTTCCTCCGCCTAGTTGTCTTTTGGCGCCGAGGACGGCGCACTCAGGCGTTGCTTCCTATTCGCTCACGGAAACGGCTCAGGACGAATACTCGGACACGCTCCTAGCTTTCGAAAATGATGAATATCATTTCCGAAAGCTAGTTGCCCTCTAGCGCCGAGGACGGCGCACTTCGCCGATGCTTCCTATTCGCTCCGGGAACCCCTCAGACCGACTCTCCGCCGGTCGTCGTCGAAGAACCAAGACACGTAGTCCCCAGCTTCGTTTCCTAGGGCGAAGGCTCCTAGCGCGACTGGAATCCCGAGAACCGCAACGACTTTGCATTCTTCATCAGGCACTTACAAAGATCTTACAAAACCGGCGAATGTTCAGCGAGTGCCCGCGGTTGCTCGTAACAATGACCAGCACCCAGCGGCGGCTCTTGCACTGCATTCCCGCCTTTCTATACCTAGCCTTCTCAACCAACCCTGCGGCGACTCAGTCGCTACCTTCGGTTCCAGTGCCGGCGGAGAACCCCATTACCGAAGAGAAACGCATCCTCGGCAAGATCTTGTTCTGGGAAGAGCAGCTCTCAAGTGACAACTCCACCGCGTGTGGAAGCTGCCACATCCCGTCGGTGGGAGGCACCGACCCGCGAACGCCTTCGCATCCCGGGCCCGACCAGGTCTTCGGCACTGACGATGATGTGATCGGCTCCCGCGGGGTTCGCCGCTCGGACTCGGAGAACGAGCGAACAGAAGACCCGGTTTTCGGCACGGCCTCCCAGGTCACCCGGCGCGCCGCACCCTCATTCTTTGGCATGTCCGCCTTTGCGCCAGATCTGTTTTGGGACGGCCGCGCCTCCTCGAGGTTCGTCGATCCGGAAACCGGAGCCGTCAGCATAGCCGCCGGCGGCGCCCTCGAGAGCCAAGCCATCGCACCGATCCTGAGTGACGTCGAGATGGCGAAGGAGGGTCGCGACTGGGACGACGTGCGGCTGAAGCTCGAGGAGGCAGTGCCGCTAGCGCTCGCGACGAACCTGCCCGCGGACACGGCCGCTGCTCTAGTGGTCACTGAGACATACCCTGAGCTCTTCGACCGGGCGTTCGGAGATTCCAGGATCACCGCCGAGCGTATTGCCTTTGCTATCGCCACCTACGAACGGACCCTGATCCCCGACCAGACACCCTGGGACCGCTTCGTCGCTGGGGACGAGAGCGCGCTCTCGGAGCAGCAGCAGATTGGGTGGGAGAACATTCAGGAGCATACGGTCTGCCTGAACTGTCACCAGCCGCCTCAGTTTACCGACCACCTCTTCCACAACATCGGGCTACCTCCCGCGGGGGAGGACCTCGGACGCCAAGAGGTAACGAACGACGGTGAGAGTGAGCACGATAATCGATGGCGGTCCGATCACGATAAGTGATGGTCGCGTAGCCTTTTGAAGGACTTAGCCGAAGCTGCGTTTCGCTGCCACTTGCCTCAGACGGTCTTGTTCACAGTATTTGATGGCGATTCGAGGAAACCCGATCACGTTGTCTGGTGGGAATGGGTGTTCCGTTCAAGGTATCTGAGGGCGCAACCAGGGGCCCAAGCGCGATGGAAGCTCGGCGAACCGCCTCGATCGCCCATCAGATAGCGTGCCGTTCATCCCATCGCTGCGTGTCAGCCCTCGTTCAGCGTGATCAGCGAAAGAACAAGTATGGACTGCGCGTCAGGCCCCGACGGCCCGCCTTCGGCGGGGATGATGCCGACGGACCTAGTCTTGAGCACACTACTTGAGGGACCAAACACCCTTCCCTCACCTACCGTGCTCAGAATGGCCAACATTCCCATCGATTATCGTGCTCACTCTCAGACGGCAACGACGGTGGGAGGTTCAAGACCCCCAGCCTTCGCACCAGCGGGCTCAAGCCCGCAATGATGCATGTCGGGTGGATCTTCGACGTCGAAGACTCGATCGCGTTCTACAACGCCGGATCCGGCAATGAGGCCACCCGGCACGTCCAGTTCACTGCAGACCAAAGCGGCATTCCAACAGCCAACCCGGGAGTCTTCGCAAATTACGCCCAGCTCTTCATGCCGGAACAGACGCAAGGAGGCCAGATCTTTCGTAGCACGGTCGTCGACTTCATCGTCAACGGCTTGACCGATGCTCGGGTGGCCAATGAGGAATTCCCCTTTGACCGGCCGACCTTGCGTGGCGCCCAGGGGTTGTGTGACGACGGCCTCGACAACGATGAAGACGGCCTGTTCGACTTCCCTGATGACCCCGGCTGCAACTCTCCCGAGGACAACGGAGAAGGCCGGGATAGCACCGCGCCACCCGCCATTCCCGAGTCTCCAAGCAACCTACTGGCCGTCGCTACCAGCGTGTCCACCATCGAGCTGACCTGGAACGACAACTCCGAAACCGAAGAGAGCTTTGTCATCGACCGCCGGCCTGCCGGCGGCGCCTTCTCCATGAGGGCTACTGTCCTTGCCAACGTCACCACCTTCTCAGATGCCGGACTTCCCGCGGGATCTAGCTTCGAGTACCGCGTTGCCGCTTCGAGCTCGGCCGGCGACTCGGCGCCCTCCAACGTGGCGAGCGCAACGACCCTCGAGCCGTTCGACTGCGCAGAGCATGAGGCCACACTCTGTCTCAACCAGGGGCGCTTCCAGGTCGTAGTGGAGTGGCGCGATTTCCAAAGCGGCACCGGCAGCGGTCAGGTTGTTCTCAGCTCGTCGGACTCCGGACTGTTCTGGTTCTTCAGTCCCGACAACTGGGAAATGATGGTCAAGGCCCTGGACGGCTGTGGCCTCAACGATCACTTCTGGGTGTTCGCGAGCGCTACCACCAACGTCGAGTACACCCTGCGTGTCACCGACACCGAAACGGGGTTGACGAAGGAGTACACCAACCCCCTCGGTACCGCCGCCCCGGCAATCACCGATACAGCCGCATTCGCCACCTGCCCCTGAGTACGCTGGAGAATACGATGACGAAACGGCCTGCGACGATTCTCTTTGCCTGCCTAGGCTTGCTTCTCCGGCCCGACCTGGCGGACAGCCAGCTCAGCTTCGACGGAATTGACGACCGCGTGACCGTTCCTTACGACAGTTCCTTTCCGACCGAGGTCTTCACTATCGCGGCGTGGATCAAGCTCGCATCACCTTCGGGAAGGGCCGCAATCATCGCGAGGGGCGAGGACGACAACTCTTTCAACCTTTCGTGGCATCTCTATGTGCTTGCCGACGGGACCCTCGAGATCATGCTGGAGGACACGGGCGAGGACAACCACTGCTACCCCCGGACCTGTATGGGGCAGCCCCAGGCCTCTTGCGTCACGGGAGATCTCTTCGTCGCCGACAACACCTGGCGCCACGTCGCCGCTACGTGCGACGCCACAGGAGCCCTGGCACTCTACGTAGATGGGCAGTCCCGTACTACTTGCACCGGAACCGGCGTTCCTTCCTCGAACAACTTTCAAGATCTGACCATCGGCAGCACCCATGGTTCGATCGGTCCACTTCCACCCGGTGGCACCGAACCGCCGATCTGGTTCTTTCCCGGACTGATCGATGATCCCGCGATGTGGAGTGTCTCGCTCAGCGCGCCGCAGATCGGCAACGTCCACGCCAATGGCGTCACCTCGACGCCATCTGGCCTCGCCGGCTACTGGAATCTGGACGAAGGCACCGCTCAGCTCGTCGCCGACAGCTCGCCGGCGGGCAACTCCGGTTTCCTTGGCGCCGTCAACAGCCCGGACGACGCGGATCCAGCCTGGATCAGCGACTCGCCAGCCGGGACGCCGACACCGCCGGCAACGCCAACGCCATCACCAACACCGACACCGACACCGACACCGACAGATCCGACTCCAACACCAACCTCGACTCCACAACCGCCGGATCCGACACCGACACCAACACCGTACGTTCCCGTGGATTGTGCCGCTAGCCAAGAGACTCTCTGTCTCAACCAAGAGCGGTTCCAGGTCGAGGTCGAGTGGCGGGACTTCAAAGACAGGACAGGCACCGGTCAGGCGGTCGTCAACTCACAAGACTCGGGTCTGTTCTGGTTCTTCAATCCCGACAACTGGGAATTGATGGTCAAGGTTCTCGACGGCTGCGGTATCAACGACCGCTACTGGGTCTTCGCCAGCGCGACGACCAACGTCGAGTACACCCTGCGCGTCATCGACAGCGACACGGGATTGATGCAGGAGTACTCCAACCCACTCGGTACCGCTGCACGGGCGATCACCGATACAGCCGCCTTCGCCACCTGCCCCTGAGCGAAATGGGGAAGCGGTCCGGTGGCGTCAGCCGGCTCCGCTAGCGGCTTCCTGGGCAGCGGGGACATCGACGACGAGATAAGCGCCCTCCTGCGAGACCGGATAGGTCTCCGCCTCGTAGGGCCCCTTGACCATACCCGGGGCCGGCGGATCGAGCTCGTCGCCGGCAAGCACAGAGACCTCGTAGCGGCGAACGGCCAGGCGCTCGGGCGCACACCACGATTGACCGGTGCGAACATGAAACTCCCAGCCATGCCAGGGGCAGGTCAGAATCTCCCGCTTGGGCTCGTACTCGAACTCGCCAGGAGATTCGGAGCGCAGCGCGCCCCAAAGTCTGCCCTGGCACAAGAGGCCCCCCTGATGCGGACAGCGATTGCGCAGAGCGAAGAATTCACCGGCGACGTTGAAGACGCCGATCGAGCGGCCCGCAACACTCACGATCTTGCGCTCCCCCGGCTCGATCTCGTCGACGGCGGCTACGACGAACTTCAACTGGGTCCCCTATCGCGGCAACCCAAGGCTACAGGCCGTACAGCGCACGGGCATTGTCGAAGCGAATTCCGCGCTTGACCTCCTCCGAAAGGACGCTCGGCAGAACCATGTCGGGGTTGTCGCCGTCCCAGTGCGGGTAGTCGCTCGCCATCATCAAGTGATCGGCCATGTTGCCGAAGTGCTCGAGCAGGTGCACGAAGTCATCCGTTCGTGGCGGCTCCTCCACCGGCTGGGTGCTCACGTAAAGGTGCTCTTGGATCAATTCCGATGGCAGCCGGTCGAGATGAGGAGCCTCAGCACGTAAGAGCTTCCAAGCTGCGTCGAGCCGCCACATCAGCGGCGGTATCCAGCCGAAGCCGTTCTCGACCGAGATCAACTTCAGGTCCGGGAAGCGATCGAAGACCCCTTCGACCACGAGGCTGGTGACGTTCGCCTGCACCGCCTGCGGCGGCCCGGTGTGGTCTTCGATGTAGTACGACGCGTGTCCGGCACCGGTGATCGGATGGCCGTAGGCTCCGAAGGCGTGACTGGCGATGTGCAGCCCGCCCTCGGCACAGGCCTCGTAGAGCGGCCAATACTTTCGCCGCCCCATCGGCTCCTGGAGCCGGCCCATGAACAGCACCTGGACGAAGCGGGGGTCGTTCGAGCGTTGGCGAATCTCTGCCACGGCCGCCTCGGGATTCTCCGGAGTCACCACGACCGAGGCGCGGAGCCTCGGCTCAGGCTCGAGCCATTCGGCGACCTGCCAATCATTGGCTGCCGTTGCCAGGGCCGCACCGAGCTCGAGGTTGAGGGCCGCCGCCGCCCCCGTCAGCGGGTTGAGAACTGCATAGGCGACGTTGTAGGGATCGAGGAAGTCCTCGCGCATGAAGCCGACCTCGGACCCGGGGGTGCGACCTGAAGGCGGGCGCGCCGCCTCACGATGGCCCATAAAGCGCGGGTAGTAGGAGCCGTTCGGAGAGCGCAGGCCGAAGGTGTCGAGGTGACTGCGCCAGCGCTCGGACAGATAGGGATAAAGGTCTTTGATCGAGTCGAGCTCGTTGTGGAGGTCGCAGTCGATGATCGCAGGGCGAGCCTGCGGAGCGCTCTTCTCGGTGGGGGCAGCTACGGTCTCGATCATGCTTTGGCCTCCTGCACCTGCTCACGGGATTCTGCCGACACTTCAGAGTTTGTAGAAGGTGCGCGCATTCTCGCTCCTGATCTTATCCTGCAACGATTGCGGTAGATGATCGAGAAGCGCCTCCTCGACATCGAACGCGTGTACGTGAGGGTAGTCGCTGGTGTAGAGCAGCATCTCTTCACTGCCCAGCTGGTCGACGACTTCGAGCAGTTGGCTCGCTTGCGGCGGTGGATCGAGCGGCTGGATTCCCACTCGGACATGCTCGCGAACGTACTCCGACGGCGGCCGTCTCACCCACGGCACCAGACGGCGAAGATTCCGCCACTCTTTGTCCATACGCCACATATGCGTCGGCAGCCAGGTGAACCCCGACTCCAGGAAAGCGACCCGCAAACCAGGGTGAGCGTCGAACACGCCCTCGACGATCATGCTGGTGAGCTGGGTGGCGAAGACCTGCGCCATCGCCGTGTACTCCTCCAAGAAATAGGTCGGCCAGCCGGTAGGCGTCGGCGGCATCACCGGCGCACCGCCGAAGTGAATACCCGCGACCAGCCCACTGCGCTCGATCGCCTCCCACAGCGGCCGAAACAGCCGGCTTCCCAGCGGATGCTCAGTACGGACGGGCAGGAGCACCTGAACGAACCCCGGGTGCTCGGCGACGCGCTCGATCTCGGCCACCGCGAGCTCGGGGATCTGGATCGGCACCACGATCGAGCCTCGGAGGCGCGGCTCGGGCTCGAGCCATTCCTGGATCTGCCAATCGTTGACCGCGGTCGCAAGCGCTACCGCGACATCGGGGTTGTGAACACCGTCGACGGCGTAGAGGCAGCTTGCGATCGCGACTTCGGCGCCGGACCCATCGAGCACGCTTCGCAGCCGATCCAGGCCCGAGGCGGGGCCGTTGTCCCCGCCCTCATCGCTCCTGCCTCGTCCCGAGATCGGAGCACGAGGAGGGTAATACTGCTGCGACGGCCCGCGGTCCACTGTGTTGGTGAAGTGCTCGATCCAGTGCCCGGGTAGGTACGGAAAGAGCTCCTTCACCGGCGGGGTGTCGATGTGGATGTCGGCGTCGATGAGAGGTGACATGATTAATCTTACGCTGCCGTAGAGATTAACCATGCTATCGCCGTCTGCCATCTAGTGAGAGATTCCAGCCCCCAGCAGGTCACCCTAATTCTGGAAGCGATCAACGCGGGGGACGCAGCCGCAGAGGATCAACTGCTGCCCCTGGTTTACGACGAGCTGCGCAAGATCGCACGATCGCGGATGGCGCGGGAGCGGCCAGGGCAGACTCTTCAGCCCACCGCCCTGGTGCACGAGGCCTATCTTCGCCTCTTCGGAGGCGAGAAGCCCAGCTGGGAGAGTCGAGCTCACTTCTTCGGCGCCGCCGGCGAAGCCATGCGTCGCATTCTGATCGAACGAGCACGCAAAAAGGGTCGACTGATGCGAGGCGGCGACCGGCGCCGCGTCGAGCTCGACACTTCGGCGGGAAGAACCGAGCCGCCTTCGGATGAGGTTCTGGCACTCGACGAATCGCTCAGCGAGCTCGAGTCGATCGACTCCAAGATGGCACAGGTCGTGAAGCTACGCTACTTCGCCGGTCTTACCGTGGAGGAAACAGCGAGCGCCATGGCCAGCTCGCCGCGAACGGTCCACCGGCAGTCGGTCGCCGCTCGAGCGTGGTTACAGAGTAAGCTGTACCCCAGCGATCAACAAGGTCAGTAGCAGCGCCATGACAGAGAGATCCGATCCCCCGGGTCACTGGGGGCTAGTATGGGATCTGTTTCACCGTGCCCTGGAAACCGGGTCCGAGGAGCGGGCCGCCTTCCTGACAGAAGCCTGTGGAGGGGACAAAGAGCTGCGATCGGAAGTCGAGAAGCTGTTGGCAGCTCATGAGCACGAGTCGCAGCTGCTTGACCTCCTGACCGAGCTCGCTCCGGAGGGGGACACCTCCAGGCCCACGGAGCTACCCGAGGTTCCCCCGGAGCAAGAGCTCGCGCCCGGCGCTGTTCTGGCGGATCGTTTCGAGATTGTCGGCCTCGTCGGCAGAGGCGGAATGGGAGCCGTCTACGAAGCTCAAGATCGTGAGCTGGGTGCGCGAGTGGCCCTAAAAACCCTGCTGGCAGCACTCTCTGGAAGCAGCGCCGCTCTGGACCGATTCCGGCGAGAGATCCAACTCGCCAAGCAGGTCACCCACCCCAATGTATGCCGGATCTACGATCTCTTTCGCGACCGTGAGGGCCTCTTCTTCCTGAGCATGGAGCTCCTGGAGGGGAAGACCCTGGCGCAGCACATCGCGGAGTCCGGCCCGCTCGATCTCGACGAAGCCCTGCCAATCGTCGAGCAGCTGGCAGCCGGGCTCGCTGCCGCCCACCAGGCCGGGGTCGTGCACCGCGATCTCAAGAGCTCGAACATCATGCTGATTCCCGAAGGCGGCGGCACACGGGCGGTGGTAACCGACTTCGGCCTGGCGCGGACAACAGGCTCAGCAGACGCCGAGACCGGACACCTCACCCGAAGCGGGGAAGTTCTCGGCACCCCGGCCTTCATGGCTCCCGAGCAACTGGAGGGAGGCGAGATCTCGCCGGCAACCGACGTCTACGCTTTCGGCGTCGTGCTCTTCGAGATGGTTACCGGGCGTCTGCCCTTCAGTGGCGTAACGCCCTATGCGGTGGTGGCGCAGCGCCTTCGGAACGAGCCACCGTCTCCCCGGGAGCACTCGCCCAATCTGGATCGGCGCTGGGAACGGGTGATCCTCCGCTGCCTGGAGTCTCGCCCCGCAGACCGATTTCAGACTCCGGGCGCAATCGTTGCCGCGCTGCTTGGGGCCAAGGCCACCACTATCCCCTCCGATCGACGGCGCTTGGCCCGCCGCTCGGCTGTCGCAGCGATGGGTATGGCCGTTGTCTTCGGCGGGTTCTTCCTACTCCGTGGAGACGCAGACTCCGACGCTGCCGCCTCGGCCGAGGCCGACCAGGACTCCAGCGCGGCCCTTCCTTTCGCTGAGCGCGACGCGGTGCTGATCACCGCCTTCGAGAACAGGACCGGCGACGAGATCTTCGACGGCACTCTGGAAGGTGCACTGGCCCGACAGCTCGCCAACTCGACATTCGTCACCGTGGCGACCCTGCCGCGGATCCGCGACACCCTGGCCCTGATGGGCCTACCCGACAACGCCGAGGTCGATACCTCTACCGGACGCGAGATCGCTCTGCGCGATGGCGGCATCCGCGCCTTGATCGGCGGCCGGATCGAGAAGCTCGGGCAAACATGGGTGCTGAGCGCCGACTTGATCGACGCAAGCGATGGTCGGGTGGTGGCGAGTCTCGAGGAAGAGGCGCCGCACATGGAGGAGGTTCTCGGTGCAATTCGTCGTCTCGCCAGCGGAATGAGAGAGCTCCTCGGCGAAGAGATCGACGAGATTCGCGAAAGCGAAGAAGAGCTGGCAAGGGTCGCCACGCCGTCTCTCAGGGCCCTACGCCTCTATACCGAGGCCGACGCGCTCGTCGCCCGCATCGACAACGCCGCCTCAGAAGAGCTTCTTCGCCAGGCCATTGAGCTGGATCCGGACTTTGCATCGGCTCACATTTTGCTCGCCTATGCCATTGGCAACCAGGGTCGCCCCCAAGAAGAGCTCTTTCCGCATGCGGAGCGGGCCTTCGAGCTCGCCGGGCAAGCACCGGAGCGGGAGCGCTACTTCATCCGTGCCAGTTATTTCCAAATGTCAGGAGAATGGGAGAAGGCGCGAGCCAACTACGAGGCCCTCTTACGCGTCGACCCCTATCACTTCTGGGGCAACAGCAACATGGCGCGCTCCTTGTCTCGAGGCCCCCGCCGCGAAGATGCGCCCGCTTACTGGGTTCGCCGGGCGCGTGGGCGACCGAACGACCTCGACGCCAACTTCGATGCCGGCTACGCGTTGGAGATGATCGCCGAGAGCCCCGAAGCGGCCCGGCCTTACCTTCGCCGCGTCGTTGACCTCGCCGTCGACCCCAATAGCCCGTTGCAGCAGCGCAACGGGTTCGAGATCTCCTGGGCTCGCCTACATCCGGCCCACGAGCACTGGGTTGGCAACGACGCCGAGGGAATGCTACGAGAGCTGGATCGCGTGGCGGAGGAGCTGTCGCAGCTATCGCCTGGCCTCGAGGCGGCATTTCTGTCAGCCGTGCTGCGCTCGGGGTATCGCAGCCTCGGCTTCCGCAACCGTCCCCCGGCGCTTAGACCCATCAGCCGCACCGGGAGCTTCTGGGGCGGAATCGACGCTTATTACCGGGGCGATCTAGCGGAGGTCAAGAGACAACTCGGCGAAGCTCGAAGCCGCCTCGTCTGGGCCGGCGCCCTCATCCAGGAACCGCCCCGTATCCTCGCCCTGGTGCGTGCCGGCTTCTTAGCGGAGGCCCGGGCAGGCCTCGCCTCTTTCGAGCTCCGCGAAGAGACTTCGGTCCCCGACGGCTACCCGGCGCGCAACACCGTGACCGATGTCATGAAGGGCCATGTAGCCCTCGCCGAGGGCCGGGTGCAGGAGGCCCTAGCACTGCTGCAGAGTGCGCTCACCGCGGGGCCAGAACCGGGCGGGACCAGCTACTTTGTGGCGGCGTCGGGCCTCGCCTCGGCGTGGCTGGAGCTCGGCGAGCCCGCTCGCGCCTTGGCAGCCCTCGAAGAGTCGTCGCGGCAGAAGCGGCGCAGCCATCCCTACGCCAGGGAGACCTGGATGGCCAACCAGCTCCGCCTCGCCTCTCTCTATCGCGAGCTGGGAAGAGCGAGCGACGCGCAGGGCGTCGAAGACGAGCTGCGCGCGATGCTGGCCTATGCCGATCCCGACTTCTGGCTCGTTCAGCAGCTGGCGGCGAACAGCCAACCCGCCCCCTGATCTCAAAGACGGACACGGTCTAGGCGTCGGGGGTGCCGTCACAATCGTTGTCGAGCCCGTCGCGGCCCCATCTGCCTTTGGAGTCCTGATGGCCCGGATAGATCCGGGAGTTGCCGTCGTCGCAGTCGTCTCCTCCCGTTGCAATCGAGCAGTGACCGTCGGCATCCGCGTCGGTGCAACCGGCACCTCCGCCGCCGCCATCGCCCCCATCGACCGTGCTCACTCTCTGTAGCCGGATCGCCATCGGTAGGTACCATCTGCCTATGACCGCGTTATCCGACGCCCGCACCACCTCGGCCTCCGAGACGTCGACTTTTCCGTCGCACGACTCGGTCTGCAACAGCCGCCAATTGTCGTCATCCGCGTGGAGAGGGTCCTGGCAGATGTAGAGAGGGTTCACATGATCGATGTCGGCCTTGGGAGTAAAGCCGCCGACCTCGTTCCACAGCTTGAAGCGGCGCAGTGTCTGACGAGTGGCGCCGGCCTTGAAGACGCGATCGGCACTGATATCGACCTGAGCAAAGCAGTCGGTCGCACAGTTGCAAGTGTCGCCCCCCAGCTCGCCTCCCAAGCTCAGCGCCGCCAGGGCTGAGCAGCCGGCCCCGCCATCGGCGGAGTCGGAGAAGTCGAATCCAATCGCCCGCATGAACGACTTCGAGAAATATCTGGTAGCGAGCTTCCAACGCCCGCCCCCCGAGACCGTGCTGAAACCGGTGGTCGAGAGAGTTGGCGTGCAGACGTCGCGGGCGTCGGCGTAGTCGAAGTCGGTGCCTTCGCAGGTGAGAGGGTCGTCGGCACTTACGCTCAGATTGGCATCGGCGCCGAAGACACCGCCACTGAGCGCGTTTGCCGCTTCGTGCAGAAAATCCACCCTCACCAGCACTGACTCCTGCTGAGCAGCCATCGGTAGGGCGCTCCAGCCCACGAGCAAACCCAAGTGGATGGCGAGCAAGATCGTTTTTCGCAACGTCATGGAGACCTCCTTGGAAAACTAGACTTCCCTGTGAGTGGGTGAAGTCTGGTGTGCATGTCTCCTAGTGCGCCATCCGATCAAGAATCCTGCCACCGGAACGGCGTATTGACGTGCCGCAGTCAAATCTGGAGAGGATGACAGTCATCATCGATGACCTGCGAGGGCTGGGACTTGACCGGCCCTCGGCCTTCGCACGACACTTTTTTCATAGCCCGAGAGGACCCGAGCTACTTCTGTTCAAGACAAGTCGCCCATGCATTCATGATGACGGGCGTGGCGGTGCCGTTGCCGTATCCGAGTTTCGTCGCCTGTATCTGCCAGCCACTACCTAGGGGAGATGAGCCCCAGATAACGATCGGTGTGAAGAGAGGGAGTGGCGCGGCTATCTGCCCACCGCCTCCGAGGACGGCCGTCCCGCCGGGGCACGCTACTTCGCAATAACCAAAACCGAATGGAGCGATGCTCACCCGGCACTCTCTCCTTACACGGCTGATCGTCCCCAGACCGCTGGGGCCCGTCGCCCCTTCAGGGCCCGGCGGGCCTTGAAGACCGGAGACGCCCTGCAGGCCCTGGGGGCCCTGGGGACCTGATGGCCCGGCTTGCCCCGGTGGACCCTGCAGCCCGCGCGCGGGCCCTCGGGTCCCGAGGGTCCCACGGGCCCGGAAGGTCCCTGAAGACCGGGTGAGCCTTGAGGCCCGGAGGCTCCCGGAGGGCCGGTGGGTCCCTGCAATCCCTGCGGTCCACGCGGGGCACTGAACTCCACCCACCGGCCCGATTGGTAAGGCGGCGTCGTCAGAGGATCGACGCCGCCTCCCCGGTAAATCCACATGCTGGCCACGTCGGGGTCCGTAGTGGAGCGGTCGAATACGTAATCGTTCGGCGCATAGGGCGGGATCGGGCTTGGCTCCCATTCGCCACGATTGTCGAGCCCCGAGCCCGCTGGACCCTCCGGTCCCGACAGTCCTTGGGGTCCCGGCGGCCCAACCGCACCCAGAGTGCCCTGCAGGCCGGAGTCCCCTGCGGTCCGGGCGGGCCTTGCAGACCACGCGTACCTTGCAGGCCGGACGTCCCCTCCGGCCCGGACGGCCCGGGCAGACCCGGCTGACCTTGTAGGCCCTGGGTCCCCTGCGGTCCAGAGGATCCGATCGGACCGGGGGGTCCCAGCGGACCTTGCGGGCCCGGCGGTCCTCCAGCCGGGCCCTCCGGCCCCTCGGGCCCCGGCGGCCCTTGCGCACCCTCGGGTCCAGGTGGTCCCTCCAGCCCCTCTGGGCCGACAGGTCTGACCGCGCCGAGCGTGAGATCGTACTCGTCGTACCCCCTGTGCGAGGCGCTGGTCTCCACCGAGAACAGAAAGTCGCCGGTCGGGCAGATCCCGCCGGGGCATGCAGCCACGATCTCGTAGGCCGACGCGAAGCAGACATTCAACGGACCTTGATCGCCCAGGACCACCAAGGGCGGGTCGCCGTTGTCGAAGCCGATGCCTGCGATCAGCAAGACCTGGTCGCCAGCCATGCACGGACCGAGCGGCGAAGCCAGGCCGAGGAGGTCGGTGTGGACCTCGCTGATGAAGAGATCAACCGTGGCGGGGTTGTTGCCGCTGTTCTGGCCGGAGACGGCAGTCGGTGCAGTCAGGCCCAGCCCGACAAGCAGAGCTGCGCAGGGGATCGATACGCGAACCCTCGCCAAAATCCCTCCTGCTCGGAGAACTGCCAAAACCGCTTTCTGCGACCTCATGGTGACCTCCTCGGATAGGGCAGACCTCCGAAAATATGAGGAGGGCTGGCGCGCATGTCTTCTAATGCGCCGTCCGATGAAAAACCTGCCACCACGTCGTGCTATCGAATGAAGCTCGACTAGCCCGCCAGCGCAAAACGCTCCCCTTCGCCCGCACCCGATCTAGGCTCCTCGCCTTCGCTGGAGAATGACCGACAGCCTACGCCGACTGGCGGCTACCGACGAAGCACAGCAGCTGCATCTCCTCGTCGCGGCCCGACACCGCGCTTCGAGCGATCGACTGGCTCAGGCGAAGAGAAGGTAGGAGAGCCTCGTAGTCCTCCACCGTGCGGCGCCACGTGGGCGGCTTCGACCGCTTAGATCCTGTGGCCTCGAAGAGCAGCAGCAGGCAATCGTCGCTGAGCACCCGCTGGAGCTCCTCCGCAGCGGCAGTGATCGACTCATGGGGAATGTGCTGGAGCACGGTCCAGCTGACCGCCAGATCGAAGTGGAAATCGGGGTAGGGCATCTTTTGTGCCGAGGCGTGCTCGAACTTGACGCCCGGGAACCACTCTCTTGCATCCTTGAGCACGTCGGCATTGGGCTCGAGAGCGTGCGCCTCGGCGCTGTACTCGGCGATCCAAGGAGTGCGGGCGCCCCAGCCGCAGCCAAGCTCCAAAGAACGCCGGAAGCGGCGCTCACCCACCGCTTGGCGAGTGAGCAAGTAGTTGAAGTACTGGTAGGCCAGGGTGCGGGGAGGCTGATCAATGCCCCACCCGTAGCCCTGCCAGGTATAGACGCCATCCTTCTTCTGCCAGCTCTTCCTGCGACGGAGCGAGGTCAGCGTACGAGACCACAGCCGCGCAAAGGGTGCGGGGGATGGCGTAGTTGTCGGCATCTTGCGAGGCTCCTCCTCGAGCCGTTAGTCGGCGCAATACTACGCGAGACCGCCCTCAGAGTCTCGGCCACGATTCGGCCTTCATCGGAGCAGCCTAGATCGCGTCACAGGTCGGGAAGGCCATGGTGTCCTGGATGGGCTGGAAGCGAGTCCCCTGATCGTTGTGGTAGGTCCTTATATCGCCGGTGAGAGTGTCCTCCACCACCAGATCGACCTCGACATTGGTCAGCCCGGCGCCGAAGATCCAGAAGTTGCGCAGCGCGTGTCCCTGGGGCAGACCGCAGCCGCCGAAGAGCGCCTTGACGACCACCTCCACATTGGTATCGTCGAAGAACCAGAAGTAGCCGGTGTCGTCGGTGAGCGCGACGGCCTGCCCCGAGCCGGCAGAACCGCCGGCGGTCTCCCACGAGGCGGTGACCTTGAAGCGATCGTTGTTGAGACAGAGCGTGGTTGCGTCTTCGACGCAGGTACTGCTCGCGCCTCTGCCCACCAGTGAGTCGCCATCCGAGGCCGAGTCGAAACCCAGGAACCGCTTCGCCGTGTCTACCATCCGGTCGAGGAGATTTCCGACCTCTTCGGCTTCCTGCGGGATGGGCGGATAGGGCAAGTCGTAGCTCGCGACCTGTGCCTCGGGCTGGGGTAGACCCGGGGCGTCACAGGTAGGGAAGGCGGCCGTATCCTGAATCGGCAGGAACTTGGTCTTCTGGGGGTTGACGTACTCCTGGACCTCGCCGGTCTCGGTGTCGGTGACGCTCAGGAGCACTTCGACGTCGGTGAGCCCGGCGGCAAAGAGCCAGAAGTTGCGCAGCGGGTGGTTTACGTCTTGGAGACCGCAGCCGTTGTCGAGGGCCTTGACCAGCATCTCGACGTTGGCGGGGTCGAAAAACCAGAAGTAGCCAGTGTCAGAAGTGAGCTGCACGGCTCGGCCGTGGCCCTGGTCGCCATTGTTCTTGAGCCACTCCGCTTCGACCCTGAAGCGACCGTTGTTGAGGCAGAGTACGGTGTCGGAGGGCTCGCAGCTCAGAACGTTGAGGGCTTCGAGCCACTCGTTCATATCGAGGCCGACCCAGCTCGGGATGTCGAGACGGGCCTCTTGGAGCTCGAGAGAGGCGAGGAGCTCAGGTGTCGTCGCGGAGGCTTTGAGCGACGCTACGTAGTCGATGATGAGCTGGCTGTGGCCGGCAGTGACGATTCGGGTTTCGCCGCGGCCGTCGATGAGTCTGCGGAGCAACGGCTGCCATCCGAGGATCCAGTCCAGAGCAAGTTGGGGAGCGTCGGAGCTGAGCGCACTGGTATCCGCCATGTCGCCAATGAAACCGAAAAAGAGGTCGATCGCTCGCCGGCCTCCCGGCGCGTAGCGGAAGATCCGATCGCGCAATTGGTAGAGGAGGAAGGGATCGAGGGCGCCGTCCGCCTCAGGTTCGAGAGTCGAACGCCCTGCCAGATTTTGCTCTGGTGGCAGGACCGAATTCGCGACATTGCATTCGGTACCGAGGACGAAGAACTCGTAACAGCACCCCCCGAGCGCAGCCAGGGCTTCGTTGAAGGTAACGCACTTCGGGTCGGAGTGGTTGCAGTATGAAACGCCTGATCCGCCACGTGGAGCGCGGATCTCGTCCCGACCTACAATCGCACTTTCAACATCAGGTCGGCCCGCCTCGACGCGAAGCGTTGATCGTGAGTCCGGCCAGAGCACCGCGGACGGTCCGGAGAACGAGTCGACGAAGGCCTCGTTGAAGACCTCCCAGTCGTCAGGGGTTCCCTCGTCGACCCCGACTGGGAAGTCCACGGTGCTGGAGGCTCCGGGGGCCAGGTCTCCGATATCGAGAGTGCAGAAGCTGCCCTCTCCGGGGCCCGGTTCGCATACCCAGTTGTCGGAGCTGGCGACAGCCTGATAAGTCGTTCTAATCGGCACGAACTCGCCCAGCCGAACCCCTTCCGCCAGGACGTCGCTGATGTTGGTGACCGTGATCTCGTAGGGAATGAAGGAGTCGAAGTTCCACAGGTGAAACTGCGGCTGCATCGCCTTCGTCACCTCCAACGCAGGCTGTGGAGGAGACGGAGGAGGCGGATCGAGGCAGTTGGGGTTGTCCTCGCTGTAGAGAACGACTCGCAGATCGTCGAAGTCTGGAGAAATATCGAATGCGGACTGTGTTGCCGGCGCGAGGAGCTCCCGCTGATAGCCGAACTCGATCGGCCCGCCCGAGGCCGAGAAGTCGGGTCGATTTCCCAGCCCGTCCCAGAAATCGTCGAAGCGCATGCAGGGCGCCTCGTGGATCTCGAAACCTCCAACGTCGCCCGTCTTGTTGACAATGTTGAAGGTCGATCGATAGATGACCCCTCCCTGCCGTATTGCCGCGCGGGTGCTCAGCAACCCGATCGAATTTCTCCTCGCTTCGCTGTAGTCGATACCGGCGAGAGGTCCGAAGACCCCAGGGTCGTAGAAGGTACCGTCTGAGAGGATGTGGTCGATCGAGACCAGGTGGTTCTTGGCGAAGTTGCTGTCGTTGAAAGGGTTTAGCGCTGGAAAGCTGAAAGTAGTGCGGCGGAATGCGGTGCCGAACACGCTCGGCACACTTGGCAGCTCGCCTCCTGCCTATATCGAACCGCAGCCGCCGCTGGGCCCGTTCCTAACACTCACCTGACAGCTAGTGTCCCAATCTCCCATCGGAAAACTGCTGCGCTCGATGACCAAACATGTGCCGTCCTGGAAACAGTTCGCCATTGCTGGCGCGAGCGAAGCCGCTTAGAGCAAATACACATGCGGCTATTGGAGCGGTCTGGCACCGTGGCAGCAGCGCCGCAGCCTGAGAGCCCATACTTTCCTCCCGGGGTTTCAAGCATGCTATACCAGACGCGGCCCAGGTCGAGCCTGTCTGGCATGTTTCGATAGGCTTCGAGTCGTGCGGCGGCGAGGCGCGGTCATGGCGAAACTAGGCCCAGGTGTCCTGATCATGTGCACCGGCAACTCCTGCCGAAGCCAGATGGCCGAGGGCTATCTCCGCGAGCTCGGCGGCGATCGCTTCGACGTCTATAGCGCCGGCACGGAGCCCGCCATGGCAATCAGCGCCTTCGCTTGCCAAGTCATGCTCGAAGACGGCGTCGATATCGCCGACCAACGACCGACGGACTATCGTGCCTATCTCGGGACTCCCTCCATCCGTTACGTGATCCTCGTCTGCGACGGGGCGGCGCAGACTTGTCCGACCTGGCCAGGGCCCGCTGAGCGCCTGGTCTGGCCCTTTGAAGATCCGGCGATGTTCCGAGGGTCTGACGCGGCGAAGCTCGAGAAGTTCCGCGAGATTCGTGATCAGATCAAGGCCAGACTCGTGGAGTGGCTCGAGGCGATAGGATCGGAGACACCAAAGACTTCTCACCTCGGAGACTCGTCATGAAGAGAAACTCGTGGATCCAGCGCGCCGCAGCGCTGTCGGTACCTGTCCTCCTTCTTATCGGCACTGCGCCAACGCTGGCGGCGGAAGCGGCGATCGATGTCGTCGACCTACCTTCCGCCTCGCCGGAGTCGGTCGGCATCTCGAGCGAGCGCCTCGAGCGCATCACCAAGGTGATGAACCGGGCGGTCGAAGACGGCAGGATGGCCGGCGGCATCGGCCTGATCGCACGCAAGGGGAAGGTCGCCTACTTCGAGACTTACGGTGATCAGGACCGCGAGAACAGGATCCCGATGAAGAAGGACGCGATCTTCCGCATCTACTCGATGTCGAAAGCGGTCACCGGAGTCGCGGTAATGATTCTCTATGAGGAGGAGGGTTTCCCGCTCAGTACCCCGGTGAAGCGGTGGCTGCCCGAACTGGGCGACATGCAGGTGGCGGTCGACCGCACCGATCCCTCGAGCGGCCAGCGACTCTTCCGGCTAGAGCCGACCCATCGCGACATGACGGTGCGCGACCTACTGACCCACACTTCAGGCATCAGCTATCAGGGGCCGGTCAACGCCCGCGGTCAGCGCTATTACGAGCAGCTCGAGACGCGGGCGGGCGACGTCGACCTAGAAGAGTTCACCAAGCGCCTCGGCAAAGCACCGCTCCACAACCATCCCGGCACGGTGTGGCAGTACGGGCTGTCGATGGATGTGCTCGGGCGGTTGGTGGAGGTCATCTCGGGGAAGACTTTCGACGTCTTCCTCGAAGAGCGCATCTTCGAGCCCCTCGGCATGGTCGACACCGCCTTCTTCGTGCCCAGCGACAAGAAGGAGCGCCTCGCAGTTCTCTACTCTCCCGACAAGGAAGGAGCGATCAAGCGATCGACAGCGGCGCCCCAGGACTCCTACCACACCAAACCGTCGATCTTCTTGGGCGGAGCCGGTCTCGTGTCGACGACGACGGACTATCTCCGCCTCACCCAGATGCTGCTCAACGGTGGCGAGCTCGACGGCACCCGGATCCTTGGCCGCAAGACCGTGGAGCTGATGTCGTCAGACCATATCGGCGACATACCGCGGGTGGGGATGATCGCCGATCATGATGGCTTCGGCCTCACCTTCCGAGTGAATGGGAGCCCCGGCTTGAGCGGGGCCCTGGGCTCGGTCGGCGAGTACAGCTGGGGTGGCGCGGCCGGCACCCGCTTCTGGATCGATCCGGCCGAAGAGATGGTGGGTCTCTTCATGGTACAGATCCTCCCGCATACGGGCATCACCCTCGGCACCGAGTTCAAGAATCTCGCCTACCAGGCGATCATCGACTAACAGTGCACGGCTAATCGGCACCACAAGCCCGAAATCGACCCGACTGGGGAACTTGCCCCCTCGGCAGCCGACTCTGCACTCCGCCGGGGATCTCAAGAGCGTCCATGAACCGCGACGACAGGCCTCCGTTTGGGACGCCTGGACGGAGTCCTTCCGTAGCGCTTGCCGGACGCGATCAAGGTGTGGTCTGTCTGTAGTGTCTAATCTAGCCGATCGCCACCGGTGGTGGAAGATCCGCGTGTGTAGGAAGCAGAATGCCAGTGGGAACAAAAGCGTGCTCGGGAAACTCCGAGATGGCTTCGACTATCCCCAATCGAAGTCGCTGTGAGGCCCTTCGATAGGCGTCCAGCCAACTCTGCCAGTTCTTCACATATTCGACCCACACCGCCATCGTCGCGGCGTGAGCCTTGGGGCGGTTGCCCTTCTTTGTCTTTGCCGGCCGAAAGCAGAACTTGGATCGATCCATAATCCTCTTGCTATAGCCTTTGGCTACGGTAGCTCGAACCTCCGCGAACTCTTCTAGGAGCCCATCGCAAAGCCCACAAGACTGCTTGGTGATCTCTTCCCGGTCGAGATCATCCCAGCACGGAGGTGGGGAGAGGTCGAGACAGACCCGTTCTTCGAATCTCTTCGGATTCGGCTTCTTGTGCCGGGTATGCTGCGCATCCCGACGTCGACGGTCATGAGCTCTCTCGACCTCATACAGCTCGGACCGGCGGACCCAGACACCCTCGAGCTTCATGTCCCCGGTCATCAGCGCTCGAGCCGAATGGACGCCTGGCCACTTCGCCGGGTGAGGGACGGCACCTTCCTTGAGGCCCTGGGACATCAGATAGCGAAGCCTGGCGATCTGGGCCTCTGACTCATGGCTCACGATCGTGATGTCGCAGTGGCTCTCGAAGATCCCGCCCGTCCAACCGCAGAGCCTCTGGACCTCCTTGGCGATTTGTGAATTGGCCAGACAGAAGAAGTTACTGACTTGCTTCGCGGAGTCCGCGCGAATCAGAAAGTGCGCATGATTGCTCATAAAGACGACGTAGCAGATCCTCATGCCGTACTTCTTCTGCGCGTACGCGAGAACGCCAATGATGAGCTCGTTGAGCCGCTTGGACGGAATGAAGAAGTACCTCCCCTGAAAGGTCTTGATCGTCACTTCGTACAGATTCCCCGGAAGAACGCAGCGTGGATGTCTTGGCATACTCTTACAAGACGCAAAACTCCCAGCTACCTTGCAGACTTGCCGATTTTCCCTGCACCATTGCTGCACCATTGCTCGGCATAGTGACCCCCGCCTGGCTCCTGCACCCCCAACCGCGACAGCTCGACGCCGCAGTCCCGAACAGCCATGCACCGACTCAACTTCACCGACTCAACTTGCCTGCCGAGTAGCCCTGCACCGAGAAGGAGAAGGAGAGAAGAAGGAGATCCGGGAAGGGAGCTCGGTGCAACCTCGGATGTGCCGAGTGGCTTAGCGGCGCCGCCGCGCCGAATAGCCATGCACCGAATCAACTCCTCTCCGAGAGCTACGCGGTGGGCGCTGCTTCCAGGGCCTCGGCGAGGAGCTCGAGCGCGTGCTCCGTGAAGCACCACATATTGGCCTCACGACTTGTATCGCCAGTCTCAATCCTCACAGTCCGTGAGACGGGGCCGTCGATGGCAATCACGCTCAACCCCGGCGGATCTCCGTAGGGCGACCCCGTCGGCCCCGCGATTCCCAGCTCGCTGACTCCCCAAGTTGCGTGGAGTAAGGTGCGCACCCGCCGTGCGAAGTGCGCGGCAAGCTTCTCCCGATCTCCCATCAACTCGCGGAGCTCGTCACGATCTGTCTGGAGCAGCTGATACCTCGACCGGGCCGTATAGATGACGGTTCCACCCTTGAAGTAAGCCGACGCTCCGGGGACCGCGAGCAGCGTCGCTGCGATCAGTCCACCGGTCGACGACTCCGCAACGGCAACGCTCTGTCCGACGGACTTCAGCCTCTGTCCGAGGTCGGAACCCATCGCGAGTGAGCAACCATCAGACATATCCATATCGTACATAGTTCAGGGCCTGCATGCCTCGCGCTGGATTGACAGCGTCGGGTTCACCTGCTAAATTTTCAGCATGCTAAATTTTCAGCAGGGGAGTCGCCATGTCTGACCGGCGCGTGAGCGGCCTCAGCCGCCGTGAGCGCGAGATCATGGATATCGTTTTCCGACGCGGGCGGGCCGGCGTGCTCGAGGTGTTGGAAGACATGTCATCGCCACCGAGCTATTCAGCGGTCAGAGCCACGCTCCGGATCCTCGAAGACAAAGGTCACCTGAAGCACGAGCAGCAGGGTCAGCGCTATGTGTTCCTGAGCACAGTGCCGGTCGAGCGGGCGCGGGAGTCAGCTCTCGACCGCTTGGTGACCACCTACTTCGGAGGGTCACCCGAGCACGCGATCGTCGCACTGCTCGATGTTTCGAAGGATGAACTAGACCCGGAGCGGCTCGCTCGAATCGAGCGGCGCATCGCGGACGCGAGAAAAGGAGAGCAGCAATGATGTGGGATTCATCGATCGGCCTCGAGCTCGTTCTAAAGGTTCTTCTGCTTCCCGTCGCGACGTGCGCAATCGCACTACTCTCCCGTCGCCGCTCGGCTTCGGTCCAGCACTTGGCCCTGGCGGGAGGGCTGACGAGCCTGGTCGCGCTACCCCTTCTTGCGATGGTGATGCCAAACTGGGCTGTCAGCACGATCCCCGGCGCCCCCGACACCCTGGCGCGCTGGTCGAGCATCGACACCGCCATTGAGGGGCTGTCCGCAACGAGTCAAGGCGGCGCGACCCTCGGCTCGGGTGGGCTCGTCGGATCTGTCGAAGTCGCTTGGATCGTCTGGTTCCTCGGGACCTTGGTCGTATCTCTGCGGTGGCTCGCCTCACATCTGCGCGGCCGACGCATTCTGCGAGAGACCGATGTCGAGCAGTCACCGCAATTGCTCTTCGCGCTCCGCAAGATCTCGCGTCGGCTCGGTCTCCGTCGAGCTGTCGTCCTACTTCGCGGCGGCCCACAGCAGATGTCCTTCACCGTCGGTTCCGTCAGGCCGCGAATCGTCCTGCCCTCGAGCGCACAGGAGTGGCCGATCGAGCGCCTCGAGATGGTGCTCGCCCATGAGCTCTCACACGTCCTCAGACTCGACTCCCTCTCTCAGAATGTGGCGGCTATCGCGTCGGCGCTCTACTGGTTCCATCCATTAGTGTGGTGGATGGCGCATCGCATGCGCGCGGTCGCGGAATGTGCAGCGGATGACGCCGTCCTCGCCGGCGGAGCCTCGCCACCCGACTATGCTGAGGAGCTCGTTCTGCTGGCGAGAAAGTATCGCGCAACTGCCCCGGGGAGCCCTGCCGTGCTAGGTGGCCCCTTCGAGAAGAGGATTGAGGCGCTTCTGGCTGAGAATCGTCATCGGGTCTCGCTCGGTTGCCAGAAGTCAGCTCTGGCCCTCGGCGCAGCACTCATGGCGACAATGGCGGTGTCGGCCTGCTCGAGCACAGAGGCGTCGCCAGCCGCCGAGAGTCGCGAGACCGCGCAAACAGAAACGACATTCGAATCGCAGGCAGCCACTACGTCTGGACGCCAGATCCTCTTCGACACGGTGATCGTCGAGACCCGAGACGAGCTCGTCAACTGGGAAGCACTCGGAAGTGCGGCGCGAGGAGAGAATCTGAGCCTCCTCTCCATCGGCAACGACTTGCAGAGCCTGGAAGCTCGCCTACGCCAGGGCGAGAACGAGGGCAGGCTCACGATTCTCTCCTCTCCCAAGATGCTGACGGTCGACGGAGAGCGCGCCTCAGCTCAGAGCGGTCTCCAGGTCCCGGTGCAGACGAAATCGGAAGGGAGGATCTCGACCCAGTTCGTCAACGCCACTCTGCGGCTCGACATGACGCCTAGGATCGTCGAGGACGACATCGTCGAGGTCCACCTGTCGCTACAGAAGCGAATCCCGCGGCTGGAGCTGGCCGAAGGCGGCGCTAATGCGCCGATCGCCACCACCGAGGCGAGCTCGGCCTTCCGAGTCCGACTCGGAGGTACCGTCGCCATCGCCGGTATGCGCGCCTCCGGGCAGGAAGGAAGTCCGGATCTGATCGCCTTTGTAACCGTTCGGGAGATTCGTCTCTAGCTATAGCTAGGCTAGCTATAGCTAGGGTCGTGTCTCACAAACCTACATCGGGGGCACGAACCAGATCGGCGAGGTGAAGGCCCGCTCCTGAATCGTCGTCTGCAGGTCCGGCCGAGGCTCGACGCCGGCCCGGATCGCGTCCCAGGTCGACCAACGGCAGACCGGATTCTCGAGCACACGCACGTAGTAGAAGGCGCGCTGCGTTGGGTCGAACTCCGGGTCGGTCCAGAGCGTTTCGAGCTCTGAAGCGCCGAGGTCCGACGAGATGCTGCAGTCGCTGAGATCGACCGCCGCACCGTTGTCGGGGCAGCGGTGAGTCTGCGCATCGGGCTCCAGGCCGTCTGAACAGGCGACGTCGAAGATGCGGTCGTGGGCCGCACCCTCCTCGACCCACCCCTTGATGACCTGCACCCGCTGCAGCGGCGCCGAGTCCGCGTCGCGAGCGGCCCAGACCAGGAAGCGCGGCGCCCGCTCACCGTCGGCGGCGAGATCGGCCCCCATCGGGACGCCGCCTTCGTAGGCCTTTGCGACCATGTCGCGATCGGAGGCGAGACCGTCGGGGTAGTCGTAACCGGCGAAGAAGCGCACCCGCATTCGCGGCCCGGTGGTCGCGAAGGTCTCCTTGCGCCGCATCGCGTCGTAGATCGACTCGCGAGTGTTCTCCTCGGCCCAGACGACAGCGAGACCGGAGGCGCCGAAGAAGCGAAGTGCCGAGTCCGTGTACACGTTGCCCTGCGCGTCGGGCTCGTCGAGAGGCACCGAGCCGCGCCGCTGCGGCGTGCCGTCGTTGATGCCGACCTTGGAGTGAAAATTGTCCTCCTCGGGCGTCGGTCCGGCATTGTGAGTGTCGCTCGAGCCGATGAGGCCGAAGTGAAACGGATTGAAGCCCTGTTCCTCCTCGAGCAGGAGGCCGTTCATATAAGCCTCGCGAACATAGCCGTGCTTGGGCTCACTATAGAGATCGGTGCCGATGCGGTTGGGGTAGATCTCGAAGTCGGCCCACTCGTCGTTCGGAAAAAGGAGAGGATGGACCTCGGATGTGCCCTTGACCTGAGTCACTTCCACAATGGGCTCATTTCGCATCCGCAACTCGGCGTAGGCCGCGTCGAAGGGCTCTTCGCCAACCGTCTCGAGCTGGAACATGTGCCCATTCGAGCCGTTCGAGTTGTGGGGGATTGCGAGACCCTCGATACCCTGTTCGCGAAGGCCGTCGAGCCAACGCCAGAGGTCCTCTGGGTTTCTCGAGTCGGTCGATGCAAAGGGAGCCTCCGGAACCGCGCTCGAGCGAAAGATGACGTTGCGGTGGAGGTTCCCCCGGTCCGCTGCCGAGGTCGTGTACTCGTAGCCGATCAGGGTCGTGAAGCGGCCGGGGTCGTTGTGCTGCTCTGCAGCCTCGATGATGTCGCGCCAGGCCGCGAGCTTGGCGGAATGGATGGCGTCGGCACCCAACGCCGCGATCTCACCGCTTCTGAGTGCCTCTATCGAACGAGTGTAGCCGCCCGTATCCAGGTCTCGTAGCTCTTTGGCGAGGGGCGTTTCGCTGAGCGGGTTCTCGGGATCGTCCAAGGCGGGGAAGGTACCGAGGTAGAGACCATGGTCGGTGACCCCCATGAAGTCGAGAGGCCCGCTCTGGAGCTGAAGCGTGTGGCCACTGGGGTGGGCGACCGCTTCACCCTTGGCGTAGCGATAAGCGTCGTCGGGAGAGGCGCGGACTTTGAACATATAGGCGTCGAAAGAGTGGCGGGTGTGGACGTGAAGATCGCCGAAGTAAGCGTTGCGCAGAGAATTCGGCCCCGATCCCTCTGAGAGGGCAGACGGGGACGAGCTCGCACCTTCCGGCTGGCGAACTTCCGTGCTCAGAGGAACAGGCGAGGGTCAAGGCAAAGATCGCCGCAGCAACACCAGGTGCAGGGGTATTCGGCGGCAGAAGTGCTCCGCCAGGTGCAGGGGTATTCGGCAGAAGAGAAGTGCCCCGGTCTTCCGATGCTTCATCGACGTCACTCCCTCTCAAATACTTCCGCGACCGCGATGCCGCTTTCACCGGCAACGGCATAAAAGAGATAGACACGCCCCTCGTCCTCCAGAATCGCCGGGTCGCGAAGCTGATTCACATGCCCGTAGGCGGTGCTCCGCATCGACGGCTCGACCGGAGCGTCGGCGCCCTCCCAGTCGTATTCCGGCCTCAAGACCTCGACGTACTCGGTCTCCTTCCAATCGAGCCAGTCGCCGGAAAGGTCGATGCTGCTCAAACGAATGACCTCCGGGGCGGTACCGGCCTCGGTCCAGAACACCCACAACCTATGGCCGCGCTTCAACAGCGCCGAGTGGCGCATGTTTGGGTTGAAGAGCATCGCGCCCTCTTCGAAATCGGTGAAGCCGTCTTTCGACCGGTAGAGCTGGCCTGGCATGGCCAAGGCATAGGTCATCTCGTCGTGATGAAAAATTCGCATGTAGGTGCGGCCAAGCACCTGCGGCTGCGCCGTGAAATCAATCCCGTTCTTCGAAGTGGCGACTCGAGATTTTTGAATCCCGACGCCGTCCAAGCCATGGAGATACATCACGATCTGGCGCCGGGCGAAGTCGACGTGAACGTCGGGCGAGGCTATGTGCGGCGTGGAGATCTCTTTGAGCATGTCGTGAGAGGCCTTCACACCCTTTCCGCTACTCGCGGCCTCCCTCTCGGCCACCATTTCCGGGGTGATCTCCGGTGGCTCGGTCAAGAAGCCCGAGTCTTCGATCTGCAAACTCCCCGGCGGGTGAATCGACCACGGGCCTGTAACTTTGTCTGCATAAGCCAATCTGATGTAGCGCCCTTTGTGATCGGCAAAGTAGAGGTAGTAGTTACCGAGTCGTCCCTCGATCCAGTCGGGAACTCGGATCACTGACGGGCCTTGAATGTTCTGACCGATCGAAGGGTGAAGATCGGGCCCGACGATCGGTCGATCCAACAGCCGCTTGATGCGCACAGGTGACTCCCCAGCGGAAACAGTGGAGGTGATGCCGATCAGCACGATCGACGCGGCCAAGACAACCACAAGACCCTTCTTTCTCTCTCTCATCGGCCTAGGGTAGCAGCTCATCTAGACCAGCGTTTCCAAAGTTCGTGTACATAGCTCGAGGTCATTCTGTTTGCTGGCAAGGCGCACCGACGCAGGCATATTGGGAATATGTCGAGGAGACGGAACGCCGCCAGCGAGCAGAAGGGGCCGAGATCTGTGCGCGAACTTTGGAAACGCTGGTCTAGTCCATACACCGAGACAGCTTGTCGCGCAGGAACCTGGGCCAGGTCTCCTCCTCATGCCGCGGAACCGTCGCCCGCGTCCAGTTCCTGGTAGCGCGCAATGCCGACCCGCTTGCCGATGCGCTCGCGCGCTTCGGCGGTCGACTCGTCGAGAGGGATACCACTGGCGTCGGCAACGCGGACATTGCAGCTGAAGATCGCAACGATGCCGGCTGCATCAACAAGCGCCTCGGAACCAAGGGCCACCGACAGCTGGTCACGGACTGCGTCGAGCTCTTGGTCCGATCCAACCACGACAGCATCCGCAAAGCGCGCCAGTAGCCGCCCCTGAGGAACCCCGCCGTCGCCCTCGCCTTCGCCGGTCACCAGATCCAGGTCGGTCTTCGTCTCGCTCTCGTAGCCGCTCGCACGGAGCAGCGCGCTATGCGCTGTGGTTCAGTAAAAGCAGTCGTTGAGGTACGAGACTCGCGCGGCAAGCAGCTCGATCTGGGTGCGCGTCAACTGTCGACCCGAGTCGACATCCGGGCGCGCCACGATGTCGAAGGGGAGGTAGTAGGCCTGCTCGATGCGATCGAGGTTGTGCACCTCGTCCGGCACCAGACTCAAGGCCTGGCGCACATAGGGGACGTGGCTGTGGCCCCCATAAACCTCGCGCAAGCCGTCCTCGGGAGAAACCAGGGGCACCCAGGCGACATCGCGCCGCGCGTCGGCTGGCCGACGGCGGCTGGGCTCACCGGGCGACGGCGACGGGAGTTCTGCTACCGGCAGGTCGAGCGCGCGATGGAAGGTGTCGGTCGAGACCGTGGTGATGACCACGCCGATCAGCTCCACATAGCGCTCGTCTTCCAGACCTTCGGCGCGCAGCGAGTCGAGCCAGCTCTCGGTCAGCCGGCCCGGATCGGTGACGATACGGTGCACCGCGTCGACGTAGACTTCGGCGAGGGGGCCTGAGCCCGAGTGACGCCCAGGAACGCCGTAGGGAGAGAGAGCGGCCTTTCTCTTCCGGCACAGCTCACAGGAGTGGGCCTTTCGGCATTCCGACGCGATCGCGAGGCGCTCTTGCGCGGTCCACCAGGTGCCGGCGGTACCAAGCCGTTCCCAGGCCTCATTCTGCGCTTGGAGAAGGTCCGGACGGATCGGTATCTGGTCGCCCTGGTAGTTCAAACGTCCCGCGACTCCTTCACAGGATGAAACCTTTGGTATCCAGGCCGACGAGAGTCCGTCCGTAAACCAGCGAAGCTTCATCGAAGTTGACCGTCTGATGTTTCGTCGCCATCGTCACGTCGCGGAAAGCCTTCTGCAGCGGACTGTCGTCGAAGACCGATCTTGCACCGGTCGCAGCAATCAGACGGTTCACAGATCGCCGACACAACTCCACCGCATAGCAGGCCTGGAACTTCGCCTCGGCGCGAAGCGGCAGCGAGTCGCTGCCGTTCGCCGCCTGCTCGAGCAGGTCGATGGCCGAATCCAGCAGCTTCTCCGCGCACAGGACTTCGGCCTTCGCCTCGGCAAAGCGAGTGTGGAGGCCGGGGCGGTCCAGCTTCTTCCTACCGGTGTATTTGTCGGACTGGACCCCCATCAGCTCACTCGCAGCATCGATCGCGCCGCGAGCGAGCCCGAGACTCGAGGCACCGGCGTGGACCGCCAGGCCCGGCATGATCGGGATCTTGTAGGTATTCGTAGCATGCCTACTCGCCCACTCAGAACGCGCGCCGAAAAGGACGCCGCTGTCCATCACTCGGTGCTCGGGCACGAGGACCTTGTCCGCCACCACCTCGACGCTGCCGGTGCCGCGCAGGCCGAGGGCATGCCAGTTGTCGTCGAGCTCGAGATCGGAGCGCGGCACAATCGCGTGGTAGAGCCTCGGCCTCTCCTCACTGTGGTCGACCGTGCCCATCAGAAACCAGGAGCCATGGGCGGCACCGCTGACAAAACCCCAGCGGCCGGAAAGGGTCCATCCATCTTCGCGGCGCTCGATGACCCCGGCCGGAGCCAGCGAGCCCGCCGACACCAGATCCGGATCCGCCCACACCTCGTCCTGGGCCTGCTCCGGAAAGCTGGCCATGATCCAGTCATGCCCGGTGGAGACCATCAGCACCCAGGCGGCGGAGCTGCATCCTCTGGCACACTCGCTCACCATCTCGAGCATCACCCGCAAATCGCCCTCATCCCCACCGGCGCGGCGCGGAACCAGCGCGCGAAAAAGGCCCGCCTCGCGCATCGCCGCGACACTCTCATCGGCCAGGGATCGCGCAAGGTCCGAGGCTTCGGCGTGGGCGCTGAGGGTCTCGAGCAGTGTCGGACTGACAGAAGACGCGGCCGATACGTTCATTTCATGCTCCTGAATTGACCGGGGCCCTTCAATTTTCATGTCCTTGATTGAATCCCAACCGGCCGACCGGTAGGATAACAGCATGCTGACCGGAGCGACCACCACCATCACGGTCATCTCGTTGCTTCTCACCTGGGGAGGCGCCTTGCAGGAGCAGAGCGAACTGCGACCTGCGGTCATCCATCCGAAAGAGATGGTGGAGCGCCGCTTCGCCCCTAGCGCTCCGGAAGTAGGTGAGGCGATGCCGGACCTGCCGGTATACGACTCAGAGGGAGAAGAGCTGAGGTTTCGCGACCTGGTGCGAGGGCAGCACACGGTCGTGATCCTCGGCTGTCTCACCTGACCCCCCTTCCTCTCTCTGGTCTCCCGGGTGGAGACCGTCGCGCGGGACTACACTCCGAAGGGAGTGCGCTTCTACTACCTGTACAAAGCGTTGGCGCATCCGGAGTACCACGGGTACATCACCCCTTTCACCCTGGAAGAGCGCCTGATGCACGCCAAGGAGGCGGAGCGCCGCCTGGGCTCCCGTATCCCCTGGATCGTCGACGCAATGACCAACGACCTGAAACACGCTTTGGGCTACGCACCCAACAGTGAGTTCGTCGTTGATCCCGAGGGCAAAGTGGTGCGTCGACGAGCCTGGAGCGACCCCGACGCCCTGCGAGCGGATCTCGAAGAGCTCGTCGGCGCGGTCGAAAGACCGACCCGCGTCGCGGATCTCGACATGCCGACCCAACCGCCCCCGGCCCCCACTGTAGCCACGGGTGTAGTGCCAGGAGTCGAGGTCGCGGGGCACATGCGAGCGCTGCGCCTAACGCCCGAGCTCGAGGGCAACAAATACCCCTTCTACGTAAAGCTCCGCGCCGAGGCCGACCAGAGCTTCCTGGCCGAGGCCGAAGGTCAGATCTACCTCGGCTTCCATCTCGACCCCCTCTACGAGATGCACTGGAACAACCTCGCTCCACCTCTCGAGCTCGAGATCACGGCACCGGAAGGAGTGCGGGTGACGCCGACCAAGCTCGCGGCGACGACGCCGAAGGAAGAGGCGGACGCCGATCCTCGCGAGTTCCTCGTCCGCATCGAGGCCGACCCGGGCCAGCGAGATCCTCTGAAGCTCTCGGTTCTGTACTACGCCTGCGACAACGCCAACACTTTCTGCGTTCCGGTGCGGCAGAGCTACGCCGTGCACCTCACCGCCGACAGCGACGGTGGCAGCCCCTTCAGCCGCACCGCGATGCCGGCAGGAGAGGGCGTCCTCGGCGACATGGACACAAATGGAGATGGCACCATCGACCGCGATGAGCTGGAGGCGAAAGAAAGGGAGCTCGACGTTTTGCTCGAGCAGGCGCCCGACTAGTACCAACCTCCATGGACTTCAATGACTCCCCCACCGAGGCCGCCTTCCGAAACGAGGTCCGGGCCTGGCTCCAGGCCAATGCCGAGCCCAGGACCGGTCCCCCCGAGCACATCTTCACCCTTCGAGGCGACGAGGCCGAGTACGTCCGTCGCGCCAAAGTCTGGCAGGCGAAGAAGCACGACGCCGGTTACGCCGCCATCCACTGGCCGAAGGAGGACGGCGGTGGCGGCGGCACGCCGATGCAGGCCCTGATCTTCGGTGAGGAGGAATCCAGGTACCGAGTGCCACAGGGAGCCTTCACGGTCGGCATGGGGATGTGTGGACCGGTACTGAGGCTCTACGCGGACAAGCAGACCAAGGAACGCCTGCTTCCACCCCTGGTGCGGGGAGAGGACCTCTGGTGCCAACTCTTTTCAGAGCCTACCGCGGGTTCAGACCTCGCCGGTTTGCGAACCCGCGCCGAGCGCGACGGCGACTCGTGGGTAGTGAACGGCCAGAAGGTCTGGACCTCGATGGCGAACCACGCCAGCTACGGCATCCTGGTCGCGCGTCACGACCCCAGCCTGCTCAAGCATAAGGGCCTCACTTTCTTCTGGCTCGATATGAAAAGCCCCGGCATAGAGGTCAAACCGATCAAGCAGATCTCGGGCGCCGCGGGTTTCAACGAGGTCTTCTTCACCAACGTTCGCATTCCCGACTCCCAGCGCCTCGGTAAAGTCGGCGAGGGCTGGCAGGTCTCGCTGGCGACGCTGATGAACGAGCGAGTGGCGGTGTCCAGCCCTGGACCGCCTGACTTCGACGATATCTTCGCGTTGGCGCGAGATCTCGGCCTCGTCAACGGACCCGCCGGCACGGCGGTGCGATCCCGCCTCGCCGACTGGTACGTCGAGGCGCAAGGATTGCGCTTGACCGGTGCCCGCACCCTGACGCGACTCAGCCGCGGAGAGAATCCTGGGCCTGAGTCGTCGATCGAGAAAGTCGTCGCCTCCACCAAGCAGCAGGAGATTGCGTCGTTCGGCACCGACTTGCTCGAATATGCCGGCGTGCTCCTGAACCAGGAGACACTGCCGGGCGAGGGCTTGTTCCAAACCGGATATCTCTCGTCTCCCGGCCGTCGCATCGCCGGAGGAAGCACCGAGATCTTGCGCAACGTGATCGCCGAACGCGTCCTGGGCTTGCCGGGAGACATCCGCGTCGACCGCGATCTCCCTTTCAATGAGATCCCGACGGGGAACAGTCCCCCACCCTCGCGATGACCGACCACAACGCCGACACTGCGGGCAGTGCCTCCGCCGGGCTTCCGAGTACGACGCGGACAGAGGAGATCTACCAGGCCGCCGTCGCCCTCTTCCTCGAGCGCGGCTACGACGCAACGCCCCTGTCCGTCATCGCAGCGAAGCTCGGGCTCACCAAGGCCGGTCTCTACCACCACTTCGAGAGCAAAGAGGACCTGCTCTTCCACATCCATCGCCACCTGATGACAGAGCGTCTGTTGCCAGTGATCGAGGCAGCCGAACGAGAGTCGGATCCGGAGCTCCGCCTGCGACAATACATCTGCGACTTCACCGCGCTGATGGCCTCTGACCCCGCTATCCGCCTATTGATCGAAGAATCGAAGCGGCTCTCGCCCGAGCATCTCGATGCGATCCGTGCGGTTTGGAGACGGGGCTACCAGTTGATGCGAAGCTCGATCGAGGAGCTCAAACAATCGGGCCGCTGCAAGCAGACACTAGACCCGACCTACGCCGCCTTCGCGGCGATCGGGATGTGTACCTGGACCCTCTACTGGTTCGATCACGACCGCCCAGACACGATTCACGAGATCTCGGAGGCTTTCTCGAGCATCTTTCTGAGCGGTGTTCTCGAAGATGAGGCCGGCTAGGGGCACAATCGTCACTCTTCGGCAGAGCTCAGAAACGTCTTCAGCCAGCCTCTCGCCCGCTGCCAGTCGCGCTGGGCGGTACGCAGAGAGATAGACAGAGCCTCCGCCGTCTCTTTCTCGGAGTAGCCTGCAAACAAGCGGCACTCCACGACCTGGACCAGGCGAGGATCGTAGGACGCGAGCTTCTCCAGCGCTTCGTCAACAGCGAGGAAGCCCTCCGCCTGTGCGGCGACGGCGACCCTGCCTTCGTCGAGCTCGAGATCTGGCTTGCCGCCACCACGCTTGTGCCGCGTCTTGCGTTTGGCGTAGTCCACCAGAATCTGACGCATAGCGCGGGCGGCGATGGCGAAGAAGTGGGAGCGGTCCGCGAAGGTGGCCGCCCTCTGTGCCACCAGCTTGATGTAGGCCTCGTGAACGAGCCCGGTGGTGTCGAGCGTGTGCCCTGGGCGCAATCGCCGCAGCTGCCCGCGGGCGATGCGCCGTAGGTCTTCGTAGATCAGTGGCACCAGCCGATCGAAGGCGCCCTCCTCACCGCGGACATGGGCTTGGAGGATCCCGGTCAGGTCTTCGCTGGACGATGACATCAGCCTGGTTCTCCAGCGGTTTCAGTGGGCACTATAGCCGGTGCCAGAGGGCTCTCGAAGCTCTTCAAGAGTGCATCGACCTCACCCAGCGGTCGGCCCACGCCACCCTGGCCTTCTCGGCTGTAGTGCCCGAGCCGCTCCGCTCTAGCCAGCTCGATGGGGGTCAGCCAGCTTGATCCCGCGGCAGCACACTCTGGCGCCGTGACAAAGCGGTTGTGTCGATTGTGAGGGGTGATGTGACCCATGATCTCGCGCCGGCAGCGATGGCGGTCGCTCACATGCCCCAGACCAAGCACGTGCCCGAGCTCGTGGGCCAAGTTCTGGGCCCGGCTGCCACACCACAGCTGCTCGCCACTCGAGTCGACCGCTCGGTTGTAGAGGGTGATCGTGCTCACCGCGAACTCGCCGCAGGTCGTGCTTCCACTCGAGCCGTCGGAGAGCTCGATACGGATGGTCCGGAAACCTCCGGCGCCGTGGATGAACTGTGGAAAGTCCTGGCCATAGCCGCTGCAGCTCCGCCACTGGCGTATCGCCTTCTCCACCACCTCGAAGGCAAGCTCGTCGCCGTAGTCGAGTCCGATCGATTCTCCGAGCCGGGTAAGGGAGTAAGGCGGCCGGCATGGGTCGTCGCCCGCGAAGCTCGACGCGCTGACCAGCTGTCCTGCCAGCAGAAGAGCAGGCCACCTCCAAGGTCGCGGCGGCGAACCGAGCGGTGCGACGCCTGGCGCTTTGTCCCGAGTGCGGTTGCGCGAGAATTGAGTCATAGCGAGCCTCCTTGGTGAGGGTCCGACGGCTTAATCGAGGTCGTTATCGCCGCCAACCTCTGCAATACGACGAAGGGGTGGAAGACCCGCCATCCGAAGCGCGAGGCCTCGCTCGCCAGGCTGCAGCCATCTGGCAGACACTGCAGCGGTGCTAGCATGAGTTGCTCTGTCTGAGGCTGAGGTGAATGGGGGCCACTCATGGCGGCTCGAAAAAAGCGCACCAACCCCACCCTTCGCAGGTGGTCGGAGGTCGACGCTCTCCTCCGTCAAGCCTTGGAGCGGCCCACGGAGGAGCGGCCTGAATTCCTGGCTGAGGCGTGTCGGGACGACACCGAGCTGCACGCAGCGGTCGGGGCCCTACTCGCCGCATCCGAGGAGGACACGAGCGGCCTCGCGACCGGAGCGGGCGTCGACGGTCCGTTATTGCAGGAGTTACTCGAAGAGCTCGTGCCGGAAGCGTCCCCTCCCGGCTTCGGCGAAGGGAAAGCGAAGGCGATGGCCCTAGATTCGGGCACTCGTCTTGGCAACTACGAGGTTGTCTCCAGCCTCGGCGCCGGAGGAATGGGAGAGGTCTATCGTGCCCGCGACGAGAAGCTGGGGCGCGAGGTGGCGATCAAGCTCCTTCGCCAGGAAGTCTCGAACGACCCTGAGCGTCTTGCGCGATTCACTCGCGAGGCGCGAGTTCTCGCTTCTCTGAATCACCCCAACATCGCAACCCTGCACGGATTTGAGACCGCACAGGACACCCCGTTCCTTGTCATGGAGCTGGTCGAAGGAGAGACGCTGGCGGAGAGGATCAAGCGTGGAGCGATCCCGGTCGAGGAGGCGCTCGCACTCTTTCTGCAAATCGCCGATGGCTTGGAGGCTGCCCACGATAAGGGCGTCATCCATCGCGATCTCAAGCCGGCGAACATCAAAGTGACCGACGAGGGTGCTGCGAAGATTCTCGATTTCGGTCTGGCCAAGGCGATGACGGCAGAGTCGACGATGGGAGACCCGAACTCCTCGGAATCGCCGACGCTGACTGCGGCGGCCACGAAGCCTGGGCAGATCCTCGGGACCACCGCCTACATGTCGCCAGAGCAGGCAAAGGGGGGCGCCGTCGACAAGCGGGCTGATGTATGGGCGTTCGGCGCGTGCCTCTACGAAGCCCTGACCGGCGAACGCGCTTTCCAGGGAGACAGTGCACAAGACGTTCTCGGCTCGGTGCTGAAGCTCGACCCGGCATGGGACGCTCTGCCGTCGGCCACTCCCACTCCGCTGCGGCGCCTCCTCCGCCGCTGCCTCGAGAAGAACCCCAACGACCGCCTGCGCGACATCGGTGATGCTCGCCTTGAGCTGTGTGAAGCCTTCGCGACTCCTGCGAGCGATGAGCCGACGACACGCGAGGTCAGCAAGGAGAGGCGCAGCCTCAGTCTGGCCCGCGCCTCCGTCGTCACCGGCGCGGTGACCGCCGCCATAGCGGTGATCGCCGGGCTCGCATTCTGGACCTCGAGGCCTGATCCTATTCCGCCCGAGCGCCTCGTGGTCCGCTCTGTGCTGAGCGCCGCTCCCAGCGCGTCGGTGACAGTTTCCCCTTTCGGGCGCGATCTGGCGGTGGGCCCCGACGGCCGGGTGGTCGTGTACCAGAGCGAAGGCTCTCTCTATGCTCGCCCTACAGACAGCCTCGTCGGATCCCAGCTGGCAGGGACGGAGGGCGCGTCGACTCCCTTCTTTTCGCCCGACGGGGCCTGGGTCGGCTTCGCAGCCGGCGGCAGTCTCAAGAAGGTCTCCCTTCTCGGGGGACCGACGGTGAGGCTGGCCGATCTAGCCGGCGGCATTCTCACCGGCGCAAGCTGGGGCGCTGACGACACCATCATCCTCGGCTTTTCCGACGGCCTCTATCGAGTGTCGGCAGAAGGGGGCAGGCCGGAGCTGCTTCTAGCGCCAGATCCGGAGAGAAGAGAGATATATCGCAGCCCTGAGCTATTACCCGGCGGCCAGACCGTACTTTTCACTCTCCGCCCGAGCACGAGCCCCGAACAAGAGCAGATCATGGCCCTGTCTCTCTCTACCAGGAAGCAGAAAGTCCTGCTCTACGGTGGAGGCACTGCCCGGTACGTGCCCACGGGACACTTGGTCTACGGGCTCAACGGTGCGCTGCTAGCCGTGGCCTTCGATGCCGAGAGTTTGGAGGTCAGGGGAAATCCGGTTTCCGTCCTGGAAGGCGTCTCCAGCAAGGCCGCTGGTCGTACCGTAAGCTTCGACTTCTCGCAGAACGGGTCCTTGGCGTACGTCACGTCAGGCGGATGGTCACGAGCGACCTTGGCCTTGGTGGGGCGGGACGGACAGGAGGAGGTCCTCTCTACCCCCCCCCTCGGCGCTACCAGTATCCTCGCATCTCTCCGGACGGGCAACGGATAGCAGTCTCCTCTGCTGATGAAAACCAGGATGTGTGGATCTGGGACCTCGGTCGGGAGACGCTGGATCAGTTGACCCGCGATCCTGGACGAGACCTGACTCCGGTCTGGACTCCTGATAGTCGCGAAGTGGTGTTCAGCTCGAACCGTGGCGGGAGCTTCGACCTTTACCAGAGGGCGGCGGACGGCACGGGCCCTGTGAAGACTCTGACTGAGAGCAACGAGCCGCTATCTCCCTCGTCTTTTTCCCCTGATGGCAAGCTTCTCGTCTACCGTGTAGGCATGTTGGCAGGGTTCGATCTAGGGGTACTATCGTTCGAGGGCGAGGGGGCACAAGAGCCGCTTCTCGTAGCGGAGATCGATGAGTGGAACGGGGAGATCTCACCCGACGGTCGTTTCCTCGCCTACCAATCGGACGAATCAGGCGAGGACGAGATCTATGTGAGGCCATTCCCAGAAGTCGAGAGCGGTCGCTTCCCGATCTCAGCTGGCGGCGGCACAGAACCGCTTTGGTCGCCAGACGGGAGCGAGATCTTCTATCGTGTCGACGATCGGGTGATGGCAGCGCCAATCCAGACCGACCTCGCGTTCGAAGCGGGGAACCCACAGGAGCTCTTGAGGGGGGTCCATGCCGGTGCCTCCCAAGGAGGCCGCAGTTACGACATCCACCCGGACGGTGAACGTTTTCTCACCATCCTCCCGGCGGAGACGAACGAGCAAGGATTGGGGATTCAGGTCATTCTGGTCGAGAACTGGTTCGAGGAGCTGAAACGCCTGGTGCCCGTCGACTGAACTGGGCTGAAGGAGACGCCATGCCCTCAAAGCATCACAACATCCACTTCGACGTGACGGAAGGTTGGGAGCATCTCCCGTAGGGCTGGTCGTTCACCGAAGTCGCCGGCGTGGCCTGCGACTCCCGCGATCGGGTCTAAGTCTTCTGCCGCGGCGAGCACCCGGTGATCCGGCCCCTCTCCCCTTGTCAGCACCGAAAATGAGCTCGGACTTTCCCGACAGGACTCACGAGTTGGTGCACTAGACCAGCGTTTCCAAAGTTCGCGCACATATCTCGGCCCCTTCTGTCCGCTGACGGCGTTTCGCCTCCTCGACATATTGCCCAATATGCCTGCGTCGGCGCGCCTGGCCAGCGAACAGAATGACCTCGAGCTATTGCACACGAACTTTGGAAACGCTGGTCTAGCTATCCGAGGCGACTCGCCGATCACCCCGCTCCCTCCTCCGGCTCCGGGCGCCGAAGCGAGCGTAGAGCGCGGGGATCACGAAGAGGTTGAGCAGCGTCGATGTGACCAGCCCCCCCAGGATCACCAGTGCCATCGGGTGCTCGATCTCGTAACCCGGCCGGTTGCCACCGACGACGATCGGCAGCAAGGCCAGCATGGTGGTCAGGGCGGTCATCAAGATCGGCGCAAGGCGCTCCTCCGCGCCGCGGAGTGCCAGCTCTCGGCCGAAGGGCAGGCCCTCCTCCAGCTGTAGATGCCGGTAATGGCTGATCAGCATGATGCCATTGCGGCCCGCGATCCCGAGAACGGTCACGAATCCCACGATCGCTCCCAGAGAGACGACACCGCCGCCGAGGGCGACCGCAACCACACCGCCAACCAGGGCGAAAGGCAGGCTCAGAAAGACGAGAAAAGTGAGCTGTGCGGACCGGAAGTCGGTGTGCAGGACGAGAAAGATTCCCAGAATCGAAAGCGCGGACAGAGAGAGCAGCCGATTTCTTGCCTTCTGTTGCTCGATGTACTCGCCCAGAAACTCGGGGTGGTAACCCTGCTCGAAGGCAACCGTTCCCACCCGATCTTCGATCTCGCGCGCCACGCTGCCGAGATCACGGCCGGCGACGTTGCAGATGACATCGATGCGTCGCGACGCATTCTCCCGCTCGATGGTGTTTGGCGTGGGCGCGATGAAAACGTCGGCCACCTCGCCGAGAGGGACCTGCGCGCCGGACGGTGTGTCGATCTTCATCTCGCGGATTCTGGTGACGTCGTTACGCACCCCCGGGACACCCCAGACCACCACGTCGAAAGTCATCTGGTCCTGGTAGATCTCCCCCACTTTGGTGCCCTTGACCAGGGTCGTGGTGGCCCGCCTTAGGTGCCCGGAGCTGAGCCCGAACTGCTCCGCGCTGCTCTCACGCAGCCGGATCACCAGCTGCGGCACCATCACCTGCTGCTCTACGTGCAGATCCACGACCCCCGGAACCTGCCCCATCTCCGCGGCGACCGCCTCGGCGTGGGCGTAGAGCTGTTCGAGGTCGGGACCGAAGATCCGGACCACGATCGACCCGCTGGCTCCGGTCAGAACCTCCTTGATCCTCTCCTTGAGATAGGTGAGCACATCCCGGTACAGACCGGGGTAACCGTTGACCACCTCCTGGATCTTCGCCACCGAGGCGTCATAGTCGACGTCCGGATCGAGACTGATCCAGAGCTCGGTGAAGTTCGGCCCGACGACCTCGTCGGCCACTTCAGCACGACCGATGTGGGCGCCGAAGTTGCGGACCCCCGGGATCGCTCGAAGCTCCCGGCTCACTCGCTCGGTGATCCGGCGCATCGCAGCCAGCGAGGTCCCCGGCTTCTCGACCCAGTGCATCAGAAAATCGTACTCCTTGAACCTCGGCATGAACTCCTCGCCAAGCAGAGGCAGGCCGGCGACGGTAAGCCCCAGGACGACGGCCAGCCCTGCGAGCACCGTCTTCGGCCGGCGCATCAAGGCCGGCAGCGCCCGCCGATAGAGTCTCTTCAGGCCTCTCACCAGACGCGGCTCCGCATGCTTCTGGGCTGCACGGGGAAGCAACAGCAGAGACAGCGCCGGAGTGACCGTCAGGGCGACCAGCAGCGAAGCGAGGATCGCGAGCACATAGGCTGAAGCCAGAGGCCGAAAGAACGATCCGGAGAGCCCGTCCAGAAAGAAGACCGGCAGGAACACCAGCACCACGATCACGCTGCCATAGACCACCGCACTACGAACCTCGAGGGAAGCTTCGAGGACGACGCGAAACACCGGTCGAGGCTCGCTCGCGGCTCGATTCAGCCGCAGGCGCCGAATGATGTTCTCGACGTCGATGATGGCATCGTCGACCACCTCTCCCAGCGCGATGATCAACCCGGCGAGGACCATCGTGTTGATGGTCCAACCGAGCCAGTCGAGAATCAGCACCGCGGTGAGCAGCGACAGGGGGATCGCCAACACGCTGATGAGCCCCGTCCTCCACTCCTCGAGGAAGGCGAACAACACCACCGCCACCAAGAGACATCCCGCGAGGAGGGCAAAGCGCAGGTTGGACAACGACATTTCGATGAAGGTCGCGGGCCGGAAGATCGTGGAGTCGATCGCAATGTCCGCCAGCCCCGGACCAAGTGCATCGAGCGCGGCCTCGACTCCGCGGGTCACCTCGAAGGTGTTGCCCCACGGCTGCTTCTCGACGATCAGCAACAGCCCGGGCCCGTCGTTGATCACCGCATCCCCGATCGGCTGCGCGAAACCCTCTACGACATCGGCGACGTCCCCCAGCTCGAGCGCCGCTCCGTCGCGAAAATCGATCGGCAGGCGGGCGAGATCCTCCTCGGTCTCGACCGCTTGCCGGTGCAGTATCGCGAGGCGCTGATTCGGCGTATCGACAAAGCCACCCGCACCGACGAAGAGAGCGGAGCGCAGAGCCTCGACCAGGCCCTCGAGAGTCAGGCTGTGAGCCCTCAGACGCTCCGGATCCACCAGTGCCTGCAGCTGGCGGTCCTTCTGTCCCCAGATCGCCACGTTGGCGACGCCGGGAACCGCCATCATGCGCGGCCGCATCGTCCATACCGCAAGGGTGGTCAGCTCCATCTGCGAGAACTTCTCGGAGGTCACCCCGACCTTCAGTACGCGACTCGTTGCCGAAAGGGGCGGCACCATCACCGGCGGACTCGCGACTTCGGGTAGTCGGCCGGTCAAGGTCGTGAGCCTTTCCTGAACGACTTGGCGCGCCTGCCAAAGATCCGTGCCCTGCTCGAAAATCAGTACCACCGAAGACAGACCGAGGACCGATTTCGAGCGCACCGTCTCGAGGAATGAAATGCCGTTGACGACGCTCTCGATCGGCACACTGACCAGGCTCTCCACCTCTTCGGTCGAAAGGCCGGGAGCCTCGGTCTGAATCTCAACCAGGGTCGGCGCGAACTCGGGGAAGACGTCGAAGGGCATCGTGCGCGAAGCCCTGACACCCACCACGATCAGCACCGCCGCCAGGACCACCACCACCCCACGGTGGCGCAGAGAGATGGAAACGAGCCAATTCATCATGGTGAGCGGGGACCTTCGGCGCTAATGGCCGGCCTCGAATTCGGTCCCGAAGAGCTCAGCCGCACCGGTGACCACCACGACGCTTCCAACAGCGGGACCTCGACTCAGAACCGCCCAATCGTCGACGGTGTGGCTCACTTCCACCCGCCGGCGTTGAAAGACCTGAGGCGCCTTCACCTGATACACCCAGGTGCCGCCGTCGATGTCATAGAGGACCGCCGTGAGCGCTACCACCGGGCTCGTCTCCCCGACTCCACCGGATTCCAGAACAGGGACCGAGACACCGACCTTTCGGCCCGGCCGCAGCGCGCCATCGTCGTTCTCTATCTCGTAGAACACATCGGCCGTCGCCGCCTCGGGATTCGCCGACGGCGGCCCTACGATCGGCTGTGCGCGACCCAGCGGGTCCTCGCGGACACCGAGTCGGTGCACCTCAGCGCTGCTGCTCAAGTCCAGCGACGCGAGCTCCCCTACGTAGACCGGAACCCGAATCCACAGCGGGTCTTCGGCGGAGACCTCGAACAGAGGTGCCGAAGCAGCGACCGTGTGACCCGGGCTGGCGAAGACCTCCCCCAAGCGGCCCTCGAAGGGCGCCTCGATCGCCAGCGCACCACTTCCGCCACTCGACTTCGGACTGCGCAGGAGGTCGAGCTGTCTTCGAGAGGCTTGCAGGTTGGCCTCGGCGACCTTCAACTCCGCTCTTGCCTGCTCGGCCTGTCTGACACTGCCTGCCCCTTCCAGGAGCAGCTGTTCGGCCCGTTCCGACTGCAAGCGGGCCGCCTCGGCACGAGCCAGACTCTCGGCTTCGAGCCTGACGAAATCCTGGTCTGGAGGGGTCAGAGGCACCAGCCCGAAAACCGGCTGCCCCTTACGAAGTCGATCTCCGGAACGGGGAGCCTCGCCCCCATCCAGCGCCGCCAGGGTGCCGCCAAGCGGCGCGGTAACGATGACCGAGCGCCCGGGAGCCGTCATCAGCTCACCCGCGTAAGAGTGGGCCCGACCCAGACTGCGCAGAACGACCTCGGCGGTCTCGATACCGAGCCTCTCAACGGCCTGCGGCGTCAGAGTGATCGTGGTGAGATCGCTCTCCGCGCGCGGATTCTCCACCCGCGAGGGAGCTTCGACAGATTTCACCGCGGGTGGCGGCTGACAGGCCAGGAAGAGACTCCAGCCAAGCGACCCCAAGATGAACGGAATCCATGTCTTTCGATTCGAGGTCATTTCTACTCACCCGCCTGTTGGTTCGCGGCCGGAAGCGACCTGAGATTCATCCCCACCGAAGCCTCGAGACGAGCCCACTCTGTCGCCACCTGATGAGCGAGCTCGGCCTCCTCTCTGTGGCCGCCAAGAGTCACCAGCTCGGCTCTCGTAACCTCGAGAGACGCGACCTCACCCATTTCATACGCCTTTCGGACCCGCCGCTCGGTCTCGCCGAGGACGGGTAGCAGATCCCGCCGATGCCGCGCCAGCGCCTGGTCCGCAAGAGACAGTAGCGCATGGCACTCGCGAACTTCCAGAACGATGCGGCTCCGCGCCGCCGCATAGCGGTGACCCGCGCCTTCGATCAGAGCCGCGGCGCGAGCGATCTCCGCCTGACTTCGGTCGAAGATCGGCAGCTCGAAGTCCAACCCGGGACCGAGCAGGAGGCGATCCCCGTCTGTCTCGTCGGCGTCGATCGCGGCGGTGAGCTTGAGCCGCTCGCTCTTCGCCAGACCTACTCTGTTGGCCGCAGCCTCGACTTCGAGCTCGGCGGCGCGAAGATCGGGACGCGCTGCCAGGGCGTCATCGAGAAGGCGCTCGAGAGCGGGCACCACCGCCGCTTCTGCCGTCGCGACGACGGGGTCGAGAGCGACCCTGCGTTCCTGCTCACCGAGACCGAGAAGGGCCAGAAGGCGATCCTCTGCCAATGAGGCTCCACTCCGAGACCTGTGCTCCTGCTGGGCCGCCGCCACCGCCGCCTGGGTTGCCGCGCTCGCTTCGAGCTCGCTGATATCGCCGAGACGAAGGCGAACCCTCATCAAACGAGCGATCTCCTCCGCCTGCTCCGCAGCTAGAGAATCCAGATCTCGGAGTCTCTTCGCCAGAATGAGATCGGCAAAAGCCGTCTTCGAATCGCGCGCCACGCTCAACCCACTCTGAACCAAATTGGACGCGACGACCTCGACGTTGGTCTGCGCAATCGACACCCTCCTCGGTCTCTGCCAGAGAGCCTCCAACGGCCAACGAAGAGCGGCCTCCAATTGCTTCGGGCCGCTCGGAAAGAGCAGCGAGAGGACCGGGTTCTGCAGCAGCCCCGCGGCCAGGAGATCCGCCCTGGCGAGCCCCAGATCGCTCAGGTCGGCCAGGAAGTCGGGGTTGTTCCACAGCGCGATCGCGACCGACTCGTCCTCGGTCAGTCCGTCGGTGAGGACAACCCCTTCAGGCAAGCCGGTCGCCGACTCGGGCTCTGGTGGCGCCAGGACGTGGCCCGTCCTCTCGCGCAGATCTTCGGAGACCGACTCCGTCGTCGTGTCCGAGGTCACACTGGTGCAGGCCGTGGACAACAGTGCCACGACGAGTGAAGATCCCAGTGTTGAGTACCGGTAGCGCAGATCGGCTCCTTGACTGTGAGTACTCCGGAATTAGACCATGAGACCTCCCGAGCGCTCGAAGTGGCAGCGCGCGCCACCCTCTACGCCAAAGGAGAGACAATGCCCTCACAGCATCACAAGATCCACTTCGACGTGATCGAAGGCTGGGAGCAGCTTCCGGAGGGCTGGTCTTTCACCGAAGTCGCCGGCGTGGCATGCGACTCCCGCGATCGGGTCTACGTCTTCTGTCGCGGCGAGCACCCGCTCATCGTCTTCGACAAAGACGGCCACTTTCTAGACGCCTGGGGCGAGGGCATATTCGACATCCCGCACGGCATCTTCATCGACGGCGAAGACCAGGTTCATCTGGTCGACTCCGGCGATCACACCATCCGTTCCTTTTCGAGCCAGGGAAGCTTGCTCGGCATTCTCGGCGAACCGGGAGTCAGCTCTGACACCGGCTTCGAGGTCAATGCCTCTCCGGTCACTCACTCCGGTGGGCCGTTCAACCGAGTGACGAATGTCGCGGTCCGGCCCGACGGCAGCCGCTACGTGGCCGATGGCTACGGCAATGCGCGGGTGCACAAGTTCAACGCCTCCGGCGAGCACGTGCTCTCCTGGGGCGCGCCCGGGACCGGACCGGGTCAGTTCAACCTGCCCCACGGAATCGCCGTCGACAGCGCCGGCACCGTCTACGTCGCGGACCGGGAGAACAGCCGGGTGCAGCTCTTCGGGCCTGAAGGCGAGCTCATCACCATCTGGGACTTCGTCAATCGACCCGACGACATCTTCATCGACGAGCAAGACATGGTGCATGTCGCGGAGCTCGGCTTTCGTTCCGGAGTTGGAACGGTCCCACACTTTCGATTCATGAACGAGCCACCCGCCGGCCACGACCCGATCGCACGAGTCGGCATCTACGATCCGGACGGGAACGTTGTCGCTCGGATCGGCGGAGAAGAGGAAGTGCTCCCCGGCAACTTCATCGCCCCCCACGGGCTTTGGGCCGACTCTCACGGCGACCTCTACGTCGGTGAGGTGGTGGTCGCCTCGGGTGCTGCCGCCCGCCTGGCCCCTCTGCCCGCCACCTCGTTTCAGAAGTTCACGCGTTCCGGCTAGGAGCCTGCGCAGCAGGCGAGTAGTTCTCAGGTGGTGCTAGGAGGTCGGATCTTCGGAGGAGGACCTCGCTCCGGGAAGGGGCGGAAGCTCCACGAAGTCGCCGGGTCGCTTCTCTTTGTTCGCCGTCATCGCCTCCATGACCTCCTCGTTCTGCGACATGCTGGCGTTCCAGATGGCGATGTAGTCGAGGGAGTCGGCCGTCGAGTGATCGCGGGCGTGGTTGATCATCCGCTTGCAGCCGTAGACCGCCAGCGGCGGTTTGCCGGCAATCTCTTGCGCAATCTGATCGACCTCGGCGAGCATCGTCTCCTGATCGGGAAAGACTCGGTTGACCAGACCAACCTCCCTCGCCTCCGCCGCCGACATTCGGCGACCGGTGTAGGCCAGCTCGCGGGCGATACCCTCCGGAATCAACTTCGCGATGCGCGGAAAAGTACCGACGTCGGCGGTCATCCCGATATTGATCTCGAAAATGGTGAAGAAGGCGTCCTCGGTCGCATAGCGCATGTCGCAAGCTGTAGACAGGTCGACGCCACCCCCGATCGCCCCCCCTGAATGCAGGCAAGCACCGGCACCCGGCAGTTCTCGAGGCAGGAAAAGGAATGCTGCATCTCGAGCACATTCCCGTAAAAGCGCGCGCCGTGCTGCAGGCGAGTCTTGCGTGCAGCCTCCGGGTCATCGTCCTTCGAGCCGCCGCCGAAGGACCCCAGATCGAGTCCCGCCGAAAAGTGCGGGCCTGTGGAAGAGAGGACGATCACCCTGGCCCTAGAGCTCGCGTCGATATCCTTCACGATCCGGGGCAGCTCGTCCCAGAAAGCGGGGATCATGCTGTTGCGCTTCTCGGGGCGATTCAACACCACATGAGCGACCCGATCCGAAATGCGAACATCGAAACACTCGTAACTCATATGTACCGCCTCCCTCAAGCCTCGAGAAACTTACCCATCCGGTCCAAGGCGGTGCGAATGTTCTCCACGCTGTTGGCATAGGAGAAGCGCACAAAGCCCTCGCCGAGAGCGCCGAAGCTGGTGCCCGCCACGGTCGCCACTCCGATCTCTTCGAGCAGCCGATTCTGAATGGTACGAGCGTCCAGGCCCGTCCCTTCGATATTGGGGAAGGCGTAGAACGCTCCGGCTGGGCGCCGGCAGCGCACCCCGGGGAGTGCATTGAGGCCGTCGACGATCACCTCGCGACGCTCGTCGAATGCCCGCACCATCTCGTCGACCGCGTCCTGCGGACCCTCCAGCGCAGCGATCCCGGCGAACTGGGCGGAGGCGTTGACGCAGGAGTGGCAGTTGACCGCCAAGCGGGTGGCACCTTCGACCAAGGTCTCGGGCCAGACCGCATATCCCAAGCGCCAGCCGGTCATGGCAAAAGTCTTGCTCCAGCCATCGAGCAAGATGAGCTGGTCGACGAGCTCGGGATAGGCCAAGAGGGTGGTGTGCCCCAGCCCGTCGTAGGTGATGCGCGAGTAGATCTCGTCGCTAAGCACTGCCACATGGGGGTGCTCCGCCAGCCCCGCCACCAGGCGATCGATCTCGGCCTTCAGCACCGCGCCTCCGGTCGGATTGGCCGGTGAATTGAGGATGAGGAGCCGGGTGCGAGGAGTGATGAGACTCAGCACTTCGTCGGCGTCGAAGGAGAAGTCCTTATCCTCGAGGAGCGGCGTCGGGATCGCCTTGGCCCCGGAAAAGATGATCATCGACTCGTAGATCGGGAAGCCCGGATTTGGGTAGAGGATCTCCGCGCCAGGCTCTCCGAACATCAAAATGGCGAAGAACATCGTCGGCTTGCCGCCCGGCATGATCACGATGCGCTCAGGGCTGACCTCCACCCCACGGTACTTCAGAATGTCCGCGGCTACCGCTTCGCGCAGCGCGGGGATCCCCGGTGAAGGGGTGTAGCCATGGTGGCCATCGTGCAGCGCCTTGACCGCTGCCTCGACGATATGCGGAGGGGTCTTGAAGTCCGGCTGGCCGATCCCGAGGTTGATGATGTCGCGCCCTTCGCGAGCGAGAGCCTCGGCCCGCGCCAGCACTTCGAAGGCGGTCTCGGTCCCCAGCCGCCCCATCTTTTCCGATAACTTGAGCATCTTCGAAACCCCTCACTGGTATCTACGCTGCGCGATGATAGCGAAACAAAGCGCTGGCTTAGGCCAGCGCCAGAGCCACCGCGATCTCGCGCTGGCGCTGATCGAGGGTAACGAAGCTTAGCTCTCCAACAGCGCCGCGCAGATACAACGCACAGGCGAGGTGCCACAGATCGGCACCACGGACGTCGCTGCGCGAGAGAACTTCGCGGCATTCGGCAGTCAGAGGGCGATCCGGGAACACCCAGGTCATCCACGACAACAGGCTGTCCTGTTCTTGATCCAGCTTCTCGCGCTGAAGGGTGGCGCGGAACTCCGCCTCGAGCAGATTCGAGGCGATGCGCCGGTCAAAGCCACCTCAGCCTGCGCGCCAGCGCCTCATAGCCAGGCTCGGCAAAAGCCACGGCTATGAGTGCCGAAGCGTCGCCGTAGGTCGGCTTCAATCGCGGGACTCCAGAAATCTGGCCAGCGCTCCAATTGAGGTCGCGATCGGGGCCAACTCGGAGGTCGGCGATTCTCCCTAACTCACGCCTCCCCGATCCTCGAGCAACAGCAGGCGCTCCACGTCTGTCTTCTCCCGTCTGAGGGGCCGAATCTCTGCCACGCCTCTTCCTCTATACGAAATATAGACGGACTCACCGCCTCGAACCTTGCGCAGGATCTCGCTGAATCTCGCCTTGGCATCATATGTGGTAAGTAGCTTCTACGCTTCATCGATTAACCATATAGCTAGTCAGACTAGTCATATAAGTCCACGAACAGGCAAGGAACACGACGGCGTTCAGCCCGAGGAGCAGATGGGACTTTGCGAGTGATACATTCGAGCGCTCCCATGATCCCGAGGACCCTTTGAAACAGACGATAGCGGTCATCTCCGCCGTTCTTGCCCTCGGCATGGCCACCTTTCCGGCCTCGGGTCAGTCGGTGCGTGTCGAGCGCCTGCTCGATCATCCGATCATCCAACCCGATATGGATGGGTCGATGGGCAGCAATATCGCCGGCCCGTCACTGATCCGAGTGCCGGGCTGGATCGAGAAGCCACTCGGGCGCTACTACCTCTACTTCGCCGACCACGAGGGCACCTACATTCGGCTCGCCTATGCCGACAATCTGCTGGGCCCGTGGAAAACGCATGAGCCAGGTACCCTGCGGCTCGAGGACTCCCACTTCCCCACCACCTGCCCGCCTTGCTCCCCGTCGACGCCTGGGGGTCGGGCCTATGTGCACATCGCGTCGCCGGACGTACACGTTATCGACGAACGGCATGAGATCGTCATGTACATCCACGGGCGAGACGCCGGCGCCCAGGTGACGCGGGTAGCAACCTCGAGCGACGGCCTACACTTCGAAGCACGTCCGGAGATTCTCGGCCGGCCCTACTTCCGCGCCTTCCCGCACCGCCACCACATCTACGCGATCTCCTCGCCAGGCGTTGTGGTGAGATCGACTGACGGTTTGGCGAGCTTCGAAGAGGGCCCCCAGCTCTTTACCCCGGATATGCGGCATTCGGCCGTGCTCAAGCGGGGGGACACCCTCTATGTCTTCTTCAGCGAGCGCAGGGCGGCGCCCGAGCGCATCCTGTTGGCGACGATCGACCTTTCCAAGGACTGGTCCCAGTGGAAGGAGAGCGAGCCGGCGGAGGTTCTCCGACCCCAGACACCGTGGGAGGGAGCCGAGCTTCCGATCGAGCCCTCTCGAGGTGGCTCGATCAACGAGCCGGTCAACCAGCTCCGTGATCCGGCCATCTTTGAAGAGGGCGAACGGATCTTCATGCTCTACTCGGTGGCCGGCGAGCGGGGAATCGCCATCGCCGAAGTGCACCTGGAACCGTAGCGCCGCGGATGAACATCGATCGCAGACCCATCGCGCCGGCCTCATAGCCCCTACACGGCTGCACGACACCGCGGAGACGAGGGAGATGGTTCTTTGATCAAATTCGCGATTCGCAATCCATATGCCATGGCGGTAGCTGCCCTGACGACGATCGTTTTGGGGGTCACCGCCTTCGGCCTGATCCCCGCCGACCTATTGCCGATATTCAACACACCGGCGGTCCAGATCGTCACCTTCTATCCGGGCATGCCACCGGAGGTGATGGAGCGCGACATCATGAGCCGGCTAGAGCGCTGGACCGGCCAGTCGGTGGGCATCGAGCATCAAGAAGCCAAGGCAATGCTCGGCGTCTCGGTGGTCAAGGACTTCTTTCGCGAGGGGATCAGCCTCGAAACCGCGATGAGCCAGGTCACTTCTTACGCCGTCAGCGACATGTTCTACCTGCCGCCCGGCACCATTCCGCCGATGGTCATGCCCTTTGATCCCACGGCGTCAGTGCCGCTCTGTCTGGTCGCAGTCTCCAGCGACACCATGAATGAGAAGGAGCTCTACGACATCGCCTACTTCGAGTTGCGCAACCGGCTGCAGTCGATCCGGGGAGTGATTGCTCCTGCAGTCTACGGCGGCAAGCTGCGGCGGATCCTGGCCTACGTGGACCGGGAGAAGTTGGAGGCTCGGGGACTGTCGCCGATGGATGTCGTACGGGCGCTCAAAGAACAGAATGTCTTCATCCCCGCCGGCAACTTGAAGGCCGGAGACCTCGACTACCAGATCTTCGCCAACTCCATGCCCGCCAAAGTCGCCGAGCTCAACGACATGCCGGTCGCCATTCGCGGCGGCGTTCCGGTCATGGTCTCGGACGTCGCTCGGGTCGAGGACAGCAGTCAGATCCAGAGCAATGTGGTGCGGATCAACGGTCGCCGGCAGGTTTACATCCCGGTCTATCGGCAACCGGGAGCCAACACCATCGAGATCGTCGACTCGATCCAACGCAACCTCGAGCGAATCCTCCAGCGACTTCGCGAGATGGACGAAAAAGCCGGCGACCTCACCCTCGAGGTGGTCCTCGACCAGTCGCAGTATGTGCGCGGATCGCTGCGGGCCCTCCAACTCGCCGGTCTCCTCGGCGCCGGCTTCGCCGCGCTGGTAGTGCTCGTTTTCCTACGCCGTCTTCGCTCAACGCTGCTCGTTCTGACCACCCTGCCTTTGGCGATCTTGGTTTCGATCGTCGGCCTTCACTTCTCCGGCGCCACTCTCAACGCGATGACCCTGGGCGGCCTGGCACTGGTCATCGGCATTCTCATCGACCAATCGATCGTCGTTGTCGAAGCCATCGTGCGTCACATCGACGAAGGCCGCGACCCCTTCGACGCCGCCCTTACCGGCACTCAGGAGGTCGCGTTTCCCGCCCTCATCTCGACGATCACGTTCTGCATCGTCTTCTTTCCGGTGACTTTCCTCTCCGGAATGGCCAGCTATCTCTTCAGCCCCGTAGCTCTCGCTGCCTCCCTCGCCATGGGCGCGTCGTATCTCTTTGCCATCACCCTCGTTCCCGCCTTCGCTGCGCGCATTCTGAAGAAGCGCAAGGGCGACCGCGCCGACGGGGGTCTCTGGCTCGCAGGCCGTTACGTCAGGCTGGTGCGCCAAGCCCTTCGCCTGCGCTGGCTCGTCCTGGGCGGAACCGCCGTCCTCTTCGCGCTCAGCGTTCTTTTGCTCACCCGAATCGGGAGCGAGCTCTTCCCCCAAGTCGACGCGGGCCAGTTCCAGATCAACGTGCGGCTCCCCTCGGGGACCCGTATCGAGAAGACCGAAGAAACTCTCAACCGGATCGAAGCGCATCTCATCGAACAGATCGGCGCGCCGGACGCGGAGTACCCCAGGGTCGAGCGGCAACCGGACTCCAACCTACGGATGCTGATCACCAACATCGGCGTGCTGATGGATTGGCCCGCCGCCTACACCCCCAACAGCGGTCCGATGGACGCCTTCATGCTGGTCCAGCTCAAGAACAAACGCGGAGCCCCAACCACCTTCGAGTATGTGGACCAGCTACGGCGAGAGCTTCCACCGCTCTTTCCCTCGGTCGAGTTCTCTTTCGACACCGGCGGCATGCTTAGCGCGGCGCTCAACATGGGCGAGCCCGCGCCGATTCACATCCAGGTCTCGGGCTCCAACCTCGATACCTCGCACCAGATTGCCAGCTTGATGGTTAAAGAGATGCGGGCCGTCGAAGGCGCGACCGACGTGCGGATCGCCCAGCGCATGGACTATCCGATCCTCGATCTCCAGATCGACCGGGTCAAGGCGGCGATGGCCGGCGTCTCGGTCGAGAACGTGATGAAGAACCTGGTCACCGCCACCAACTCCAGCATCGGCTTCGACCCCGCGTTCTGGATCGATGAGAACAACGGGAACCACTACTTCATCGGCGCTCAATACGCAGAATCCGATCTGGTCTCGGTCGATACGCTCCTCAACATTCCGGTAACGGGCGCCAACGGGGTCGTTCCGGTGGCTCTCGGCACCTTGGTCGATGTCCAGCGCAAGACCGGACCCGCGTCCATCAGCCACATGAACATCACTCGCGTGATCGACGTCTACGCCTCTGTCCTGCCCGGCTACGACATCGGATCGGTCGTGGCGCGCATCGAGCAGCGACTTTTCGATTCTGCCGATATCCAGCCGGTCGAGAACGAGTCGGATCGAGGGATCTACTACGACATCACCGGGCCGGCCTTCGCGGGCAAGGGCTACAGCTACACCACCACCGGCGAGGTCGCTACGATGCGCGAGACCTTGCGCCAGTTCGGGCAGGGCTTCGTTCTCGCCCTGGTCCTGGTCTACCTGGTCCTGGTGCTGCAGTTCCGCTCCTTCTTAGACCCCTTCATCGTGCTCCTGACCGTTCCGCTGGGCCTGATCGGGGTGTCAGTCATGCTGCTGGTGACCGGAACCAATCTGAGCATCATGGCGGCGATGGGCATCATCATGATGGTCGGACTGGTTGTCGCCTACAGCATTTTGTTGGTCGATTACGCCAATACCACGCTGGTGCGGGTCGGCTCGACCATCGAGGCAATCTGCGGAGCCGCCAGAGTACGACTCAGACCGATCCTGATGACCTCGCTGACCACCGTTCTGGCGTTGACACCGATGGCGATCGGGGGACAGGGCGCCGAGGCAAACGCACCCCTCGCGCGAGCCATCATCGGTGGGACGCTCAGCGCAGCGGTGATGTCGTTGCTTGTTGTGCCCTGTCTCTACGTCGTCTTCAAGCGCGTACCGAGTAGCCCACAGCCACTGCAGGGAGAGATGAGATGAAGCAACAGCGTAATTCCCGATCGGCCGCCCTCGGCCTGATGGTAACGATGCTCGCCCTTGACGCAGCGGCCGCGCAGGAGCCGGTCACCGTCATCGTCGGCCAACCTCGAGCCACCGCAGCCCGCACGGTCGAGCTGCCCGGCAGTTTCGAGCCTTACGAAGACGCCTTCCTCTACGCCAAGATCACCGGCTATGTCTCCAAGGTTCAGGTCGACATCGGAGACCGAGTTTCGGCCGGCGCTGCGTTGGTCCGGCTCGAAATACCGGAGATGGAGCCTGCCCTCGGTCGTGCCCAGGCGGATGTCCTTGCCGCCGAAGCGGCCTCGGAACAGGTCGCGGCCCAGATCAGTCGCGACAGCATCACCTATGAGCGGCTCTCCCAGCTCAAGGCCGAGGAGCCCCTCGCCGTCACCCAGCAAGACGTCGACATGGCGGCCGCCGATCTGCAGGTCTCTGAGGCCGCCGCGCGTAGCGCCGAAGCCGAGATCTCGGTGGCCGAGGCCAAGCTCGAAGAGCTCGAGGCGATGATGGCCTACGCCGTCATTCGCGCCCCCTTCGACGGCGTCGTCGCCCAACGCCTGGTAGATCCGGGGGCCCTGGTCGTCGCCGGCTCCGACGGCGGCACTCCAGTCCTCGAGGTTGCACGGGAGGATCGACTCCGCCTCGTCCTCGCCGTGCCCGAGTCGCTGGTTGCTCAGACCAACCCCGGCCTGCCCGCGAAGATCACGGTGGACGCCCTACCCGGCCGCATCTTCGAAGCTGAAGTCAGTCGCTGCGCAGGCCAGCTGTCGCAAGACACTCGCACCATGCGTGCCGAGATAGACATGGACCACAAAGGAGGCCTGCTCCGACCCGGCATGTATGCCACCGTCGCGCTCCAGCTGGGCAGCGGCCCGGGCAGCCTCAGTGTGCCCGCATCGCTGGTCCATCGCGAGGCGGAGGGACAGTCCTTCGTGTGGACGGTCGAGAACGGCAGGGCGGTCAAGACGCGGGTCGAGATCGTGCGCGATGACGGCGCCTCGGCAGTCATCCAGACCGGCCTCGATGCCGGCAGCTCCATCGTGCTCGAAGGTCCAGCCGATCTCGAGGAAGGCCAGCCGGTGCGGGTCGCCGCGACTGCGGGGGACCGGTAGTGAGAACTATGCTCGCTATTCTCCTGCTGGTCGCCGCCTCGGCCAGCTCGGGCCAGGAGGATCTCGACCGTTTCGTCGTCGAGATGAACCTCCAGGAAGCAATTGGATCTCTGGAACGGCAGCCGATTCGCCTCAGCGAAGCGCTCGACGAGGCCCTCGAGCAGAGCATCGAGATGGCCCTAGCTCGAGCCGACGCCCAGAGCGCTCGTGACAGTCGATGGGCGTCGGATGCTTCGCTCTTCCCCTCCGTCGAGGTCGGTCTCTCGGCGAGCTCCACCAACGGCCGGGTACAAGGCAGCTTCGGCGAGCTTCGTGATGTCGACTTCAACACCCGCTACCGAGGGGCCGCTTTGGTCTATCGAGCGAACATCGCGGCGAGACTCAAGGAGGCTTTCGCGTACCGACAGAGCGTGCAGGCCGCCCAATTCGACCAGCTCAATACCGAACAGCGTCTGATTCTGCGCGTTGTCGAGCTTTACCAGGACCTACTCCTGGCCGGCGTCGCAGTCGACATCACTCACGACGTGGTCGAAGGCAGCGAGCAGTTTCGAAGACTCATTCAGGCGCGAGCTTCCGGTGGCCTGGCGATTGGCGCCGACGTAGCTCGTGCCGAGGCGAAATTGGCGGTAGATCGCCAGGAGCTGATCCGCGCCCGCAACGAGTTGGTGAAAGCGAGCACGCGCCTAGCGGTGGTGCTCAGGCGTGACGTCGATGTTCTACTCGTACCCTTTGAGGATCGCTTAGCTCCGTCTTCGTTCGCCAAACCCTCCACTCTGGACCCACTGTCGAGGCCCGATGTTCAAGCGGCGGATCGACGAGCCGAAGCCGCCGGACGGCTCGTATCGTCAGCCAAGTGGGAGCTCTATTCTCCCGAGCTGCGAGCGGAGCTCCGGGCGTTGGAGATCGGTGAGAGCACCGACAATCTCGAAGGCGGTGACGAGAGCGCCGCCTTGGTGCTGTGGAACCTGTCGCCGGTAGCTTTCGGCCACATCCGCGAGCGCCGAGCGGAGGAGAGCCGGGCCCAGTTGGAGCTCGCCGAGATCGAAGATCGCGCAGCAGGAGAGATCCGTCGAGCGGAAGAGGATCTTGCCGGCGCACGGGATCGCATTCCCCTTGCCGGCGACGGATTCCGTGCCGCCAACGACACACTCAGACTCAGCGAGGCCCGCTTCAGGGCCGGCACCGCGATCGCACTAGAAGTTCTCGACGCCCAGGATGTACTCGCGCAGGCGCGCTTCAACCTCGCCCGCGCGATCATCGACTACAACTCGGCCCAGGCTCACCTGCTCGCGGCCTCCGGCACGCTCGATCGCTCCTCGATCCTAGCCAACCAGGATTAGAAGAAGAGCTGTACCCACTCTCCGTCGAACTCCGCGAGGCGCGATCGGATGGGTCCTTGGATCGGCTCCCCAAGCCCCTTGCGCCAACTGTTGACCGCCGCCTCCAGTCGCTTGACCACCTTGGGGTTCTCTTTCGCCAGATTCGTCGACTCGCCGGGGTCCGCATCGAGGTCGTAGAGCAGCGTCACTTGGCCGAGAGTGGGCTCTGTCGACCAACCGTCGGCGGGAGGGGTCAATCGCTGCCCAGCATTGTCCATGTCCGCAGGCCTCAGGTCTGTCCGGTTGTGCTTGATCAGTTTCCAGCGCTTGTCTCTGACCGCGAGGGTGGGTCCCGATCTCCAATAGAGATACTCGTGCGGCCTCCCCTTTCGCTTACCCTCGACAAAAGGTAGCAGGTTGACGCTGTCCTCGGTCTTGACCTCTTTACCAGCGGCCGCGGTGAACGTAGCCAGCAGGTCGAGTGTGCTCACCGGCTCGGAGTAGACCTTTCCCGAGGGGAGCCGGGCCGGCCAGCTCATGATGAGGGGCACCCGCACGCCACCCTCGTGGTGGTACGCCTTGAAGCCACGGAGCGGCGCGTTCGAGCAGGCACCACGGTTGGAGTCGGTACAACCATTATCGCTGGCAAAGACGATCAGAGTGTTCTCGAGCTGATCGATGGTCTCGAGCGCCGCCACTACGCGGCGTACGCTTTCGTCTAGCGAGGAGACCATAGCCGCAAACACACGGGTCCGCTGGTCCGCGACGTCGCGGTAATTCTCCAGATAACGCGCCGTCGCCTGCAGGGGCGTATGCGGTGTCGTGTGACTGAGATAGAGAAAGAACGGCTCATTCGGGTGGCCTTTGATGAAGTCGACGGCCTCGGCGCTGAAGACGTCGGTCAGATAGGCCTCGACCTGCACTTCGTCGAAACCGCGAAGCACTTTGTTGCCCCGCTTCGTCGGCCCGGATTCCCCACGCAGAGAACCGTATTCAACCCCCGGCTTTCGCGAGTCGATAAAGATGCTGCCCCCCTCGAGCACACCGAAGTACTCGTCGAAGCCGCGACTCATCGGATGGTAGGGCCTGGGCTGGCCCAGATGCCACTTGCCGACCATGCCGGTGGCGTAGCCCAACGGCTTCAACCGGTCCGCAAGGGTGCGCTCCTCGAGTCGTAGACCGACCGAGCGATCGCGCCCCACCGGGTTGAACTCCCAGCCATGGCGCTGCTGATGGCGCCCGGTGATCAGGCCCGCGCGCGACGGGCTGCACACCGGATGACTCACATACCCCTCGGTGAATCGAACACCTCTGCGGGCCAGGGCATCGATCGCGGGTGTCTCGTTGATCTTGCTGCCGTAGATGCCGACATCCCCGTAGCCGAGGTCGTCAGCGAGAATCAGCACGATATTGGGCGCGCGATCTTCTTGGAGCCCCGCGAGGGGGGCCACGGCGAGGACGCCCACCGAAAGGGCAACCAAGATGGGAAGAGACTTGGGCCATCTAGACCAGCGTTTCCAAAGTTCGCGCACAGATCTCGGCCCCTTCTGCCCGCTGGCGGCGTTGCGCCTCCTCGATATATTGCCCAATATGCCTGCGTCGGCGCGCCTGGCCAGCGAACAGAATGACCTCGAGCTATTGCACACGAACTTTGGAAACGCTGGTCTAGTCATCATGCGACTCCCCCTTGTAAAGTCACGGCGACGAGGCTCGGTCCAAGGCCTCACGAAGCGCACGGGCTCGCTCCCAGGCCGGGCCCGGCGACTTTGGTGTAGCGTTCTCGTAGACGGGTTGGGCATGCAGACAGCCGAAGACGGGGCCCTCCGCATTCAAGACTTCGTGAACCTGACTCGCCCACGCCTCGAGATCGGAAAACTCGAATACCGACTCAAAGCCGCAAGTGCGAGCCATCTGCGCAAAATCCACCGCCCTGCCACCGCGAAGCGCGGCAGAACCGGGCGTATCCTGCGCCCCGGTGACCTCGTAGACGCCGTTGTCGAAGAGAAGCACGATCAAGTTCTTCGGCCGCTGCGAGGTGATCGTCACCAGCGAACCCAGATTCATCAGCATCGATCCGTCCCCGTTACAGACGACAACTCGCCGATCCGGCTGCGCCAGAGCCAACCCCAGCCCCACCGATGTCGCCTGACCCATGCTCGAGGGGACATAGACCAGATCGAGCGGGTGGCTGCCGAGCCGCATCCACTCGCGGGCGCAGCCCATGGTTGTGACCACGATCTCGTCGCGTCGAGCCGTGTGCAAGACGCCGATAACCTCGGCCAGCGGCATCGCACCACGCTGCGCGGCAGTCATGCCTTGCCCTCCGCGATCAACGCGACACCGGAGCGGCCCTCGTCCCTGCAACTTCGGTAGAGCCCGGCGATCTCGGCAAATTGCTCCGGTGCTGCGATCAGGCGGTACTCGAGCTTCCAGGCGTCGAGGATCGGCTCGGTGAAGGTGAGGCAGGTGTCGCCTGGCAGGGTGTCCTGGCTGAGGTAGCTGCGATAGCCGACGATCGCGAACAGCGGCAGCCGATAGTCGTGGAGCAGATTTCGCAGCGCGTCGCCTGACTCGAAGAGTCCGGTGCACTGAATCATCACCACCGGGCTCGCACCGCCCATATATAACCCGGCCGCAACTCCCCAGGCCTCGCCTTCGCGGCAGACCTGAATCACCTGGACCTGGGTCTCAGTGATCTCGCTCAACCACGGCCCCAGAGTGCTGTCGGGGATGGTGACGACATGAGTCACCTCGAGCTCTTCCAGCAGCGTAGCGATCTGGGCTCCTTCAAACACGGTCGGAGTTCTCTAGAAGAAGAGCTGGACCCACTCTCCGTCAATCTCAGCGAGAGTCGATCGAATGGGCCCCTGAATCGGATCCACCAAATCCTTACGCCAAGTATCGAGCGCCGCTTCCAGGCGCTCGACCACCTTGGGGTTCTCTTTCGCCAGATTCTTCGCTTCGCCGACATCGCCTTCGAGATCGTAGAGCAGCGTCAACTGACCGTGAGGTGAGTCGGTCGACCAGCCACCCGCGGGAGGTGCCATTCGCCCATCCGCCCCGAGATCGGCGGGGCGGAAGTCGGTCCGATTGAACTTGATCAGCTTCCAGCGGTGGTCTCTCACGGCAACAGTCGGTCCCGATCGCCAGTAGAGATAGTCGTGGGGTCGGCCCGCTCTCTTACCCTCGAGATAAGGCAGCAAGTTGACGCTGTCTTCGGTCGTGATCTCCTTGCCCGCGGCCGCGGTGAAGGTCGATAAGAGGTCGAGGGTGATCACCGGCTCTGAGTAGATCTGACCCGCGGGAAGTCTCGCCGGCCAGCTCGCGATAAAAGGCACCCGCACCCCACCTTCGTGGTGATAGCGCTTGAAACCCCGAAGCGGCTCGTTCGAGCACGCACCGAGGATGTAGCCCGCACAGCCATTGTCGCTCGAGAAGACGAGCAGAGTGTTGTCGTACTGGTCGATGGCCACCAGAGCCTCCACCACTCGGCGCACGCTCTCGTCCAGGGAGGCGACCATCGCGGCATAAACGCGCGTCCTCTGGTCGCTGATGTGGCGATAGTCCTCGAGGTAGCGCGCGGTTGCCTGCAGAGGTGTGTGCGGCGTGGTGTGGCTCAGATAAAGAAAAAAGGGCTCCTCGGCGTGACCCTTGATGAAGTCGACCGCCTCGGCGGTGAACACGTCGGTGAGGTAGCGCTCGACCTCGACCTCGTCGAACCCCCGAAGCACCTTATTGGGACGCACCGTCGGCGCCGGCTCGCCACTCAGAGAGCCGTACTCCACCCCCGGCTTGCGGGAGTCGATGAAGGTGCTGCCGCCCTCGAGCACACCGAAATACTGATCGAAGCCGCGGCTCATCGGATGGTAGGGCCTCTTCTGTCCCAGGTGCCACTTGCCGACCATCCCGGTGGCGTATCCCATCGATCTGAGGTGATCGGCAATCGTGCGCTCTTCGAGCCGCATGCCGGCGGAGGCATCGCGTCCGGCGGGGTTGAACTCCCAGCCGTGCCGCTGCTGATAGCGGCCCGTTACCAGCCCCGCCCGCGAAGGGCTGCAGACCGGGTGACTCACGTACCCCTGGGTGAATCGCACACCTCCAGCCGCTAAAGCGTCGATATTGGGGGTCTTGATGGTCTTGCTACCGTAGACACCGATGTCGCCGTAGCCCAGATCGTCACCGAGGATCAGCACGATGTTGGGCGGTCGGGTCGCCTCAGCGGGTGCTTGCGCCGCTGCCCCCGCGATACCGAAGGCGGGACCGATGGCCAATGCAGTGAAGACGAGAGCCGCGCAGCGAAGGAAGATGCGGACCGAGATCAAACCCATTAGTTCTCCTTTTCAACACCGTCCGAGAGCCTGCTGTAGAAGCGTCAAGCGTGTCACGATCGCTCAGGCTCAGCAATCGTCCCGCCACTCGAAGTCGGCGCGACGGGCTTGCCCCCGCTCCGTAAAAATGCACAATAGGGCACACTGAAATGCGAGCCATACAAATCCAATCTCTCACTGGCCCGGAAGGTCTGGCCCTGGTCGACCTTCCGGAACCGGAGGCCGACGGCGGCCTCCTCATCGACGTTCATGCGGCAGGAGTCTCCTTCGCCGACCTCCTGGTCTCGCAAGGGCTCTATCAAATGACCCAGCCTCCCCCGTTTGTGCCGGGAATGGAGGCCGCCGGTATCGTCCGCCAGGTGCCTCCAGACAGTAACCTCTCGGTCGGCGACCGGGTGTGCACCCATGGCACAGGGACCTTCGTCGAGGTGATCCGGGCATCTCCCGAGCAAACTTTCCGGCTCCCCGACAGCATGAGCTTCGAGCAGGGCGCCGGCTTCATTCTCAACTTCCAGACTGCGATGTTCGCGCTGAGGCACCGCGGCGGCCTAGGCGAGGGGGAGACCGTACTCGTCTTCGGCGCCTCGGGTGGGGTTGGCACCGCGGCGATCCAGGTGGCCAAGGGTCTGGGCGCGGCCCGCGTCATCGGGCTGGTCTCGACCCCGGCCAAGGCGGAGATCGCGAGCGCGGCCGGCGCCGACGACGTGGCCTTGATCAGCGACAAGTGGAAGAACGACGTTCTCGAGCTCAGCTCCGGCGTCGATCTGGTCTACGACCCGGTAGGGGGTGACTACTTCCTCGACGGTCTGCGCTGCCTGAAGCCCAACGGCCGATTGGTGGTTGTCGGCTTTGCTGCCGGCTCGATTCCCGAGGTCAGGGTCAACCGTCTACTGCTCAAGAACATCGCTGTGGTCGGCGCCGCTTGGGGCTCGGCGATCCAAATCGATCGATCGTTACCGGGGAGGATCCACGACGAGCTGATGCCTCTGATCGAAAGCGGCGCGATCGACCCACCGGTAGGACAATCGCTTCCCCTCGAACAGGCCGCCGATGCCCTTCGCCTGTTTCAAAAGCGCGAGGCCGTCGGCAAGGTCGTGCTACGGGTAGCCGCCGACTAGACCGGCAGCACTGCCAGAGTCTCTTCGACCAGCCTCATGATGGGAGGAGCCATGCGCTCGGTCGCACCCACCAAGGCACCACCGAGCCCGAGCTCGTCATCCGCAAGCGCCAAGATCCGTCGGTTGGGAATGGCATAGGGCGCCGCTTGTCGCAAGGCCCTCGCCGAGAGATCCGCATCACCGGTCTTGAGGAAGTGGGCGATCAAAGCCGTCGCGGTCGAGCGCGAGATCCCCGCAAAGCAGTGCACCAAGAGGCCGCCGAGATCAGGATCCCACTCTCGAGCGAAGTCCACCAAGTCGCGAACGTCGTCCCCCTCCGGCAACACCCCGAATCCGTCCGGCTCGGAGATATCATGCACCGCCACTCGGAGGTGGCGCTCGGCCACGATCTCTCGCGGGCGTATCGGCTGAAACTCAGGTTGAATGATCGAGATCAAATGTGTCGGCTCGAGCTCGCGAACGTAACGCGGCATATCGAAGAGACCGCTGATGTAGATGTGGCCAGGCATCGAGCTGGAAGGGCTTCGTCGCCACGATGAATCTCGCGAGCGCGATTCTACTTTGGGTGCTCATCTCCGTGCTGGGAGGGCCGGTCTTCCCTCCTGTGCTTGGCGCACAGGACAGCCCTGCTGAGAGGAGCGGCGGGGCGACCCAGACTCCTGCCAAGTGGACGCTCAGCTGGGACGGGAGTACGAAGCTCGACAGTGCAGACGGCCGATTCGAGCTCGAGCTCGGGGGGCGACTGCTCATGGACTCCACCTGGATCGAATCGCAGGAGCTGAGCTCCGAAGAAGACTTCCGCTTCGAAGACGGCGGCGAGATCCGCAGTGGGCGCCTGTACGTCGAGGGAACGATGTACGACGACATCGTCTTCATGGCCGAGTACGATTTCGCGGTCGACAGAGAGTTCAAAGACGTGTGGCTCGGCTTCGACCGCGGGGTCTACAGAGCCCGAGTGGGGCATCAAAAGGAGCCCTTCAGTCTCGGTGAGCTGACTTCCGGGAAATACACCGCCTTTCTCGAGCGAGCGTTGATCAGCGCGTTCTCCCCGGGCCGGAACACGGGCATCTCGGTGGACGGCGGCAACGATCGCTTGACCTACGGCTTCGGCATCTTTCACGAAAGTGACGACTTCCGCGCCGATTTCGACAGTGATCGCCGGAACATCACCGGTCGCTTCGCCTACCGACCGATCTGGAAGGACGGTGGGAGGCGGATGTTGCACCTTGGCGTCGCAGCCACCGACAAAGACACTTTCGGCCTCTCCGACGAGTTCCACATAGGCTCTCGCGCCGAGTTCCATTTCGGCTCCGAGCGTCCGGCGGACACCGGCGGCTTCGCAACCGACGGCCAGCGTTCTCTCGGCTTCGAGCTCGCTGGTGTGGCCGGTCCCTTCTGGTTCTCGGGCGAGTACATGATCTCGGAGGTCGAACACTTCGACGACCCCGAGACGCCGACCACGACCACCAACCTCGACTTCGGCGGCAGCTACCTGCAGGCGGGCTACTACCTGACCGGCGAGCACCGGCGCTTCGAGACGCCGATCGGAAGCTGGGACCAGCAGCACCCGAACAACAGCGTAGGCAAGGGTGGCAAGGGAGCCTGGGAGCTGGCCCTGCGCCTGTCGAAGCTGGATCTCAGCGACCAGAGCATCGATGGCGGCGTGATCGAGTCCGTCACGCTGGGAGTCAACTGGTACTTGAATCCGCTGACCCGCATCGTGGTGAACTACATCGCGAGCGACCGCTCCCCCGGCATCTTTCTCGAGCCAGGCGAGATACCCCGCGAGATCTCGGCCGACGCGATTGCCCTCCGCGCCCAGATCGAATTCTAGCCGGCCGTCCAGGGCACCCCACCTCACCGCGTGCTCGTCGCTCGGCTCCTCAACGTACGCCAGAGTACGCCTGGCCGGCCGCGCCTGCGTCGCCTCGCTCCTGTGTTGCGGCGATCTGGGGCACCCTGAACGGCCGGCAAGATTCCGCTCCGAGGGCAGCTTGACTCATGAGTTGCGAATGCGAGCTGGAGACATCTAGCGTTCGGCCTTTGGCGGCAGACCACCGCCCTCGTAGTAAGCCTGCCAGAGAGCCACTTTTTCGGCGCGAAGGCCGGTGTCGGTGTGGATGTCATTGCCGAACTCGAGGTAGTTCTCGTCGTCGGCCGTGAACGGTAGCCATCGCGGCAGGTCGCCACCGTTGGGATCGCCACTGTCCGCAAAGCGCACCCAGGCCTCCGACATCGCCGCCGAGATCCTGCGATCTCTCGGTGTATAGCGGGGCGCGTCGACCGTGGCAAAAACGTAAGGGATCTCAGCCGCATGGTACGCGCCGAGGATGTGGCTCTGCTCCCCAGGAGGAACGCGCGAAAAGTAGTAGAGGTAGGCGGGGGCACTGCCACTATCGGTCGCACTCGCCCACGCTTGCATCGCCCAGGTGAAGAGCTCATCGCAGACCAGGTTGCTCAAGGCATCGGCGACATCTCCGTCAGCCGCGGCAGGGTAAAGCTCGAGAGCACGCGAGCCATGCTCGCCAAGGCGCTCGCGCACCCAAGTTTCGTAGGCTTGCTTCGACGCCAGTGCGCCGGGCGCGACCGCCGGGGCGATGGCGCTTCCTTCGTCGGCATTCGACCCGAGCATCAAAGGCACGTCGTTGTGTCGTCCCTGGGCAAAGATCTCGGCGGCGGTCGCCGGGAAGACCCGCCCGTCGATGGTAGGCAAGGTGAAGTAGTTGGTGAAAGCCGGATCACTATTCCATGCAGCGAGGACCTCGTCGGCGGAGCGCTCGCGCATCGAAGTGAGTGGATCGCCGCTGTCGGCCTCGAGCGCCTCGGCCAGCCCAACTCCCAGTGCTTCGGCCGAGACGAAAGTGGATTCCGAACGCGGCTCGCCTTCCTCGGCTCGTAATGGAAAGCGATTGGCAAAGATCGACCCGCTTTGACCGATCGCACGATGAAAGAGACCGCCGGCGAGCGGCGAGGTCATCAGCGCCGAGACACTGAGTGACCCAGCCGACTCGCCAAAGATTGTGACCCGGCCCGGATCGCCTCCGAACGCAGCGATGTTGCCCCGGACCCACTCGAGCGCCTGGATCTGATCGAGAAGACCCTGGTTGCCCGAAACTCTATGCTCGGAGGCCGCCGACAGGCTTGGATGGGCAAGAAAACCGAACGGGCCCAGACGATAATTGATCGACACCACGACGGCACCCTTACGTGCCAGCGGTGCACCGTCGGTGCTGGAGCCGGTGCCGTAGATCAGTGCCCCACCGTGAATCCACACCATCACCGGCCGGCGCTCGCGAGCCTCCGCGGCGGCTGTCCAAACATCGAGAGTCAGGCAGTCCTCGTCCTGTACGAGATCTTCCCTGGCGTAAAGCTCGATCTCCAACTTCGGCTGCACACAAGCCGGCCCTGCGACGGTGGCGTCACGCGTGCCTTCCCACCCCAAAACCGGCTGGGGAGGCGCCCAGCGTAGGTCGCCTATCGGAGGCGCGGCGAACGGGATCCCCCGGTAGGCGTGCACCTCCCCATCGTCGAAAGCGAGACCACGGATCCGCCCACCGCTGACTTCGATCTCCTCGTCCAAGAGGACGGGGGTGGGGGGCGCAGCCTCGCGACAGGCGGTGAAAACCGATAACAGAAGCAGGGAGAGGGCAATGGGTAGACTCGAGAGCGACCTCATGTCGAAACTCCTTCTCGGCGTAGCGTCTGATTCCTCAGCGCCCGATTCAACGAAGCGCGAAGGTCGCGAGGATGTTCCCCGAGATCACGGCGACGTACTGAGTCTCGCCCAGCTGGTAGGTGATCGGGGCCATCACGATCTGGCCGCCCAGGCTGGCCTTCCACAGCAGATCGCCGGTGCGTGCGTCGAGGGCGTGGAAGTGGCCTTCGCGGCCGCCGGTGAAGAGAAGATCCGTGGCGGTCGTGAGCATGCCGCTGTCACTGACGTCGAACTGCTCGAACTTCCACTTCTGCTCACCCGTCTTGGGGTCGATCGCCATGACGGCGCCGCTGCCGACCTCGTTGGTCCAGTAGTTGATCGGGCCGCGGCGGCCGATCCCGACACCCGGTGCGCCGGGCGCCGGCACCAGAACGTCGAAGCCGCCGCCGAGAAACTGGCGACCAGGCTCGTAGGTAGACTCTTCCTTCTTGTAGATGGTTGCGTAGTTCTCCCACGCGGCGAAGTAGACGAGGCCGGTGCGCGGGCTGAACGAGGGTGGATACCAGTTGGTGCCACCCTGGTTGCCAGGCCAGGTGGGCTGGCCCGCCGGCTGAGGTGTCGCGATCGGCCGACCGAGCTCGTCGAGACCGCTCGCCCAGTTGACCTTGACGAAGGGCGTGCCGGTCAAAAACTCACCGGTGACGCGATCGAGAACGTAGAAGTAGCCGTTGCGGTTGGCCCAGAGCATCAGCTTGGCCGGTCGCCCCTGCCAGTCGATGTCGACAAGCACTGGGACCTGGACCGCGTCGTAGTCGTAGCCGTCGTTCGGCGTGAACTGGAAGTGCCACTTGAGCTCTCCAGTGTCCGGGTCGAGCGCGACCACCGAGTCGGAGTAGAGGTTGTCGCCGGGCCTCTGATCGGCGTTCCAGTCAGGCCCAGGATTGCCGATGCCCCAATAGGTGAGGTCGAGCTCGGGATCGTAGGAGCCGGTGATCCACACCGACGCGCCGCCGTGCTCCCAGTCGTCGCCCTCCCAGGTCTCGTGGCCTGGCTCGCCCGGTCCTGGAATGGTGTAGAAGCGCCACGCCTCTTCGCCGGTCTCGGCGTAGTAGGCGACAATGTACCCGCGGATTCCATACTCGCCGCCGCCGACACCGACCACGACTTTGTCCTTGATGACCAGGGGCGCCATGGTGATGGAGTAGGCGAGCTTCGGGTCCCCCACTTCGACCTTCCAGATCGGTGTGCCGCTCGTCGCGTCGATGGCGATGAGTCTCGCGTCCAGCGTGCCCATGAAGAGCGTGTTGCCGAGCATCGCCAGGCCGCGATTATTCGAGCCGCAGCAGACCCTCGCCTCGGTCGACGGCGTGTGCCGGTAGAGCCAGAACGCGCGCCCGGTCTTGGCATCGACGGCCATGGCGTCGTTGGGACGCTGGGTGAGATACATGATCCCGTCGACCACGAGCGGGTTGGACTGCCAAGCCCCGGCCACCCGATTCTGCAGCACCCACACGAGCTCGAGATCGGTCACGTTCTGCGGCGTAATCTGGTCGAGCCGGCTGTAGCGCTGGCTGTTGTAGGTCCCGTTGTAGGTCAACCAGTTGTGGGGCTCCGCCGCGGCCTCGCGAATGCGGTCGAATGACAACTGCCCTTCGACCCGATCGGTCGCTGCCAGCCCAACAACAAGGGAGCCTAGGAGCAGCAAGTTCGAGACGCGGACTACGGCCATTCTCATTCCAGGCCCCTGAGCGAAAGAAGGTACGCCACAACATGGGAGACTTCTTCCGCCGAGAAGGTACCTTCGACCGAAGGCATTGGCGAAGTCTTGCCATGCTCGAGCTCGACAAGATCGGACTTGTCCAGCGAGACCAGCCGCTCCTGCTCGTCGATCATCTGTAGGGTGTAGGTGTCCTCGTTGAGCCGCCGTCCCCGGATCGTCCGGCCGTCACGCGTCACCGCTCGCACCGGACGATTGATCGGACGCATCGAAGCGGTCGGATCAAGCAGCGATAGCTGCAAGGTCGCCGGCGTCCGAATGGCTCCGATGTCGCTGAGGTCGGGAGCCGTTAGCGGACCCCGACCGTTGACGCGATGGCAAGTCGTGCACTCTCCCTTGCCTTCGAAGAGCGCCTGGCCGCGCTCGGGGTTGCCGACCTTCACCGCGACGCCGCTGGGATCGAAACCGGCACGAATGAAAGCGACGATCCCGTCGAGCTCGGCAGAAGACAGATCGAGCCCCGGCATGCCGACATCGGGAATCCCGGTCGTGATCACTTCTCGAAGATCCTCGTCCGATCGCGCGCGGGGGAAACGTCCGGCGCGAAGATCGACGCCGTCGATGTCGTCGCCGTTGGTGCCGTGGCACAAGGCGCACTCGTTGGTGTAGATCCGCGAGCCCGCTTCGATGTCCTCACTGCTGTAGGTATGACCCTGGCCTTGAGCCAGAGTCAGCCCAGGAATGGCCGCAACCAGAGTGAAGGTGGCGAGCAGGGTCAGGATACGCATGATCAGCTTAGAAACCTGGAGACGGGATAATACCCGCTGCGAGGGTCCGGCCGTCAACTCACATTGCGCTTGATATCGCGGAACGGCCCTCTATCCGAGCGATGGCCCTTCGGCATACCGAGAACACGCTCGGAGATGATGTTTCTCTGAATCTCGTCCGTGCCACCGGCGATGGAGATGGCCGGTACTGAGATCAGGATCTCGGCAATCGTGCCCTGCTCCGCTGATTCGGCACCACTCAGCATCGCGTCTGCGCCCGCGATCATCGTATGTACGTGCGAAGCCTGGCGCGCGATCACACTTGCCGCCAGCTTCCCGATCGATCCAGCTGGAATGATCTCCGTTGTCCCCGCCATCCGCTTCGCCTCGACACTGGCCGAGGCGAGGGCGGCTCCAGTGGACATGCCGATGAGCCTTGCGATCTCCTGGCGGATCGCCGGATCTTTGATTGCACCAGTTTCCCTGGCACGCGGCAACACGAGATCGACCCGGCCCTCGCGCTGCGGATACCAGGTGTAGGGCTCCGTTGCGATCGCCAGTTCCGCCTTGAGCTCCTCGTAAACGCGACCCTTCTTCGGCCCCTGGATGCCACCGCCGGTGGGTCGCCTACCGAACCCGCGCCGCTCAAATGACAGAGTCGTCGTGGCGACGGCCCAGCCATTGCCCTCTCCGCCGATCAGATCTTCGGCAGGAACCTCGGCGTTGGCGAGGAAGACCTCATTGAAAGACTGATGCCCGTTCATCTGCTTCAGCGGCCGCACCTCCACCCCCGGCTGGCGCATGTTGAGCAGGAAGTAGCTCAGGCCCTGATGCTTGGGCAGATCCCAATCGCTTCTGGCGAGCAGAATCCCGAAATCGGCGTGGTGGGCACTGGTGTTCCAAACCTTCTGCCCGTTGAGAATCCACTTGCCGTGGTGGAGCTCGGCCCGAGTGCTCGCGCCGGCGAGATCTGAGCCACTGCCCGGTTCGCTGAACAGCTGGCACCACGTATGCTCCCCCGTGAGTATCGGTCGAAGGTAGCGCCGCTTCTGGTCGTCAGATCCACACGCGAGAATGGTCTCTGACGCAAGGCGACGCGGCCCGACCTGTGCTGCGCCGACAGCGCCCTTCTCGTTGAAGACGGCCGTCACCGCCGCCGCTTGGTCGGTGGTGAAGCCGCGTCCAAAATACTCCTCAGGCCAGTGGGGAGCAGCCCAGCCACCATCGACGAGAATGTTCCGCCACTCGATCAGCGAGCGATCGGAGGACCAGTTCTCGTCGAGCCACTGAGTGACTTCGTTTCTGATCTCCTCGTCGGTCAGTCCAGACCGCGTCATTACAGACCCTCCACAACCGTCATCATGCGTTCGCGGTGCAGATGCGGGGTGCCCAAGAACACTTCCGAGCTCTTCGCCCGTTTGAACCACAGATGAGTGTCATCTTCCCAGGTGAACCCGATGCCGCCCCGTAGCTGGATTCCGGCCTTCGCGGCGTTCATGTAGGTCTCGCTCGCCATCGCTTTCGCCATGCTCGCCGCATAGGGCTCGCCCTCATCCGCGTCGAGGCAGCGGGCGGCGTGATGTACCACCGCTCTTGCCAGCTCCAATTCCATCAGCAGATCGGCACATCGATGCTTGAGCGCCTGAAACGATCCGATCGGCCTGCCGAATTGAACACGCACCTTGGTGTATTCGACCGTGGACTCGAGCAGATGTTGCGCACCGCCGATCATCTCGTGAGCGAGCGCCACACACATCTGATCCCAGATTCGATGCAGCGCTTCATCGCTCACCTCCCCGACCTTCTCGCCGGGAGCACTGTCGAGAATCACACGAGAGAGTTTTCGAGTTGGGTCCAGCACTTCGAGCGAGTCGATGGACACGCCAGGGGCATGTCGATCGACCGCGTAGAGTCCCCGTCCATCCCTGGTCTTCGCAACGACGATCAGAAGGTCGGCGACATGCGCATCCACGACGATGCCGGCCGTCCCGGTGAGTCTTCCGTGATCGCTTGCCTGGGTCGATCGCCCGGCCTGATCCGGATCGTTGAGATCGTCGAGCACTAGCGTAGCTAGCGTGGAACCCGAGGCAATACCCGGCAGAAGCGCTTCCTTCTGCACCTCGGTTGCCGCATTCAATAGAGCAAGCCCTGCCATTACCGGAGACGCAAAGAAAGGCCCACAGTAGAGTGTTCGCCCCATCTCCTCGGCAACGATACCGAGCTCGATCAGACCGAATCCTGTGCCCCCATATGCCTCCGGGATGTGGATCCCCCCCAATCCCACCTCGCCGCAAAGCTGCTGCCACACGGCAGGGTCATAGCCCCGATCCGAGGCCATCAAATCCCTGACCGCGCTGGAGGGCGAATTGTCCTTCAGGGCGCGAGCTACCACCTGTCTGAACAACTGCTGCTCTTTCGAGAACTCTGCCTGCATTGCGCCGAGCCGAAGAAGCCGGATTCACTCGGCGGGCTTGTACCAGATCGGCGAGCTCCAGGCCCGCTCCTGAAGCGTCGCGGCGATGTCGGGATTCGGCTCGATGCCCAGCCGGATCGCATCGAAGGTCGACCAGCGGCAGGTGGGATTCTCCATCACACGCAGGTAGTAAAAAGAGCGCTGGTCGGGATCGAAATCCGGGTCGGTCCACACCGTCTGTAGCTCGACCGCGCCTTTGTCGCGACTTATCGAGCAGTCGGCGAGATTCACCCTGGCACCGTTGTCGCCGCAGCGATGCGTTTTCGGGTCCGGCTCGAGGCCGTCGGAGCAGGTGACATCGAAGATCTGCTCTTGCGCCTCGCCGTCTTTCACCCAGCCTTTGATGATCTGGGCGCGCTGCAGCCATCCGGCGTGCGGGTCGCGCAAGGCCCAGACCAGAAAGCTCGGGGCGCCCTTCGCCTCGGTGAGAACCCCGCCCATCGGAACTCCTTGGGCATAGGCCTCGGCGACCTGATCGTTGACGACCGCGAGCTTCTCGGCGAGGCCGAAGCCGCCCATGAGCCTCACCCGAATCCGCGGTCCCGAGGTCGCAAAGGTCTCGCGACGGCGCATGGCATCGAAGATCGAGGCCCGAGTGTTCTCTTCCGCCCACACTCCGGCGAGACCGCCGCTGCCGTGGGTCGATGTCCTGGGGGTCCAGAAGCCTTCCCAATCGGCGTCGTCTTCGGGGTAGGCCGAACCGCTTCTTATCGCCCGCGCGCGGGTCGTGTCCAGGTTGTCCTCCTGATACCAACCGGCGCTGGTGTGGCTGTCGCTGGAGCCGATCGCACCGAGCTCGTAGGGGTTGAAGCCGCTGTTCTCCTGCATCTCGAGACCGGTCTTGAGGGCGTCGCGCCAGTAGCCTCCTTTGAAGATCGAGATCGGGTCGGTGTTTGTGGCTCGGTTGAGGAAGTACTGGACGATCTGGAAATCGGCCCACTCGTCGTTCGGTGACAGGGACGGGTGGACCTCCGAGGTCCCCTTCTGCTGACTGATCTCGGCGATGGGCTCGTTGCGCATCCGCTTCTCGGCGAAGGCCTTGTCGATCGGCCGGCCCTTCCAGGTCTCCATCGGAAAGGCGCGCCCGTCGCTCTGGTTCGTATTGTGGGGAATGGCGAGGCCCTCGATACCCCGAGCCCGTTGCTCATCGAGCCAGGTCCACAGATCCTCCGGATCGCCGTCGCGCGAGCTAAAAGGCCTCGTCGGAACGTTGCTGCCGCGAAACATCACGTTGCGGTGCAGATGTCGACCGCCTTGCGACATCGTGTATTCGTAGCCGATCATCGCAGTGAATTTGCCTGGCTCATTGTGCCGATCCGCCGCCTCGATGCTCTTCATCCAAGCGTCCTCGATCACCGCGTGGCCGAGAAGCGCATGGTCTTCCTCGATCAGCTGCCTCATAGTGGAGATGTTGCTGACCAGCTCCTGACTCGCCGACGGCGGGACCAGCCGATCCGCGTCCGGATGACCATAGGTCGGGCTGGAAGGATCGAGCATGGCGGCGTGGGCGCCGAGGTACTCGGCGTGATCGCTGACGGCGAGAAAGTCGAGAGGCGGTCCCGAGATTCTCAAGAAACCACCGGCCGGCGTTGGAATCGCCTCGCCCTTGGCGTAGCGATAGGCATCATCCGGGCCGGTGCGTATCTGTCCGCCAGTGAAGGCGTCGAAGGAGTAGGTTGTATGGATGTGAACATCGCCGAAGAGGGCCACTCGGGGGGCTGCTGCGGGCTGGGAAAGGGACGCGCCGGCGGCGAGCGTCGATATCACTACCACCGATACGCAATGCATACGTGTTGAGCTCAATGAGCTTCTCCCTTCGAGTATGGAGGCGTTCTAGACAACGCCTAAATCAGTCCGACCCGGGCAGAGCGAAGACCCAGAGCACACCGCCAACGGGTATGTAGGTCGACGTGCCGAGAAAACGATTGATGCCCCGGGTGTTGCGCTGAGCGTCGACTCCCCAGCCCGATTGGACGGCGACGTACTGCACACCATCGATCTCGTAGGAAGAGGGAACGCCGGTGATTCCCGAGTTGGTGCGCTGCTTCCACAAGATCTCGCCCGTCTTGGCGTCGAAGGCGCGGAAGAATCGGTCGCCGGTGCCGCCCATGAAGACCAGGCCACCGCCGGTGGTGAGGACCGGCCCCCAGAGCTGGAGGTCGAACTCCTGGGTCCAGACTCTCTTGCCGGCATCGATGTCCCAGGCCTGGAGCTCGCCGACGTGATCCCAGCCGTCGCGCAACCTCATCTTCCCTTCCACGCCGGTGAACGTGCGACCGGGAACGTACTCGACCTCTTCGCCCTCCATGGTGGTGCAGGTGTTCTCGTTCGCCGGAATATAGAGCAGGCCCGTCTTCGGATTGTAGGCTGCCGGTGGCCAGTTCTTGCCACCCGAGAGAGACGGGCAGAAAGTGACTTCCTTGCCGGTACCGGGGGTGTGGTCGGGATCGTAGGAGGGTCGTCCCGACTTCGGATCGATCGACGTGAATGCATTCTGGTAGACGTAGGGTGCCGCGTCGATGAAGCCGATGGACTTCTTCTTGCGCTCGAGGATCCACAGATAACCGTTGCGGCCCGGATGAACCAGCGCCTTGCGAGTCCGGCCGTCCCGCTTGACGTCCATCAGGATCGGCGGGTCGACTTCGTCCCAGTCCCAAGAGCCGTTCTGGTGGTACTGGTGATGTCCGCGTAGCTTGCCCGTGTCGGCGTCGAGCGCGATGACCGAAGTGGCGTAGAGGTTGTCGCCGGGGCGCGTGTCGCCCATCCAGGGGCCGCCGTTACCAGTGCCCCAGTAGGTCAGATTCAGCTTAGGGTCGTAGGTGCCGGTGACCCACACCGGAGCTCCGCCGGTGCGCCAGGTGTCGCCGGGCCAGCTCTCGTTTCCCGGCTCGCCGGGGCCGGGGATGGTGTAGGTCTTCCAGACCTCGTCTCCCGAGTCGGCATCGAGCGCGGTGACGAAGCCGCGAATCCCCCACTCCCCTCCGGAGACGCCGACCATGATCTTGCCGTCCACCGCCAGCGGCGCCATCGTCATGTAGTAGCCGATGGAGTAGTCCTCCACTGCCTTGTTCCACACCACCTTGCCGGTTGCCGCGTCGAGAGCGACGACCTGGGCATCCACCGTCGCAATGTAGACCTTGTCCTCCCACAGAGCGACACCCCGGTTGGTTGGGTGCATCTGCTGCAGGTCCTCGGGGAGGTCGTGTACGTAGCGCCACAGCGGGTTGCCGGTGCGAGCGTCGAGCGTGATGATCCGGCTGCCAGGGGTGGTGATGAACATGATCCCGTCGTTGACGATCGGTGGCGACTGGTGGCCTTCGTTGGCGCTGGTCGAGAAGGTCCACAGCGGCTGGAGGGAAGCGACGTTGGAGGTGTCGATCTGCTCCAAGGGGCTGTAGCCCCAGCCGTCGTAGGTGCGCCGATACATGAGCCAGTTTTCCGGCTCCGGTGCGAGCAGCCTCTTCTGGGTCACCGGGCGATAGGCGGGCGCCTCCGCAGCGACAAGCGAGGAGGCGACAAACGACGAGGTGACCAGTGCCACAGCGGGCAGGACGACTTTAGTGATGGGCAACATCAGAGCTCCTTCTGGAAACGGATCGTGGCGCTGAAGCCGCCGGCAGCGATGAGGACGCCCTCCTCGTGCTTCAAAGGCAGGTAGGGCAGCTTCCGTGGCGCCGGGCCGGACACCACCACCGCGCTATCGCGGGGATCGAACTCGGTCTCGTGGCAGGAGCAGAGCATGTACGGCTCCTCCCACATCGAAATATCGCAGCCGGTATGGGTGCAGATCGCTGAGTAGGCGACAGCTCCGTCGGCCGAGACCTGACGGGTCTCCTCGGCGAGCTGCTCCGGGTCGAAGCGGAGAACGAGGACCTGATTGAGCCGCGAGCCGTCCCGTACGACACCCGTGGCAGGGTCTTTCGCGTAACAGGTCACCTGCTCGCTGCTCACGGCGAGATCGTCGACTCGGACCGTCTCCCCCTTCTTCTCACCGAAAGCGTAGACGAGGACGTCGCCTTCTTGCGGCCGCGCCTTGCGCGCATCCACCGCTGTGTCCTGGGCGCGGGCTCGCCCGACGGCACGAAGGCCAAACCACCAGGCCAGCGTTGACTTGAAGAGCGTACGGCGATCTTTCATAGCGACGAGCGCGGAGCATATCTCACCGAATGCGCCAGATCGCGACAGCACCTCCTCTCCCCGGGCGGCACGCGTCGAAGAGACAGAGGGCGTGATGCCGGTGGCCAACTCGCCGAAGGATGCTCCCCTCCGACCGATCAGCTGTTCTGAGCGCCTGATCCAGGCGAACAGCGGATAAGATCCCGCTTAAGGATCGTTTGCTGCAGAAGCTGATCAAGCCGCTAAGCTGACTCGGGAACGGATGCTCGCTACCGCCGGCCAAGCAGAATCACTAGGAACGCTTGATGAAAACGGCAAAGGCTCTCTTCTTAGTGATCTTGGTCAGCAACGTCTTGGCAGATGCCCAGGGCCAATGGAAGGCGCCACGCGGACCCGGCGGCGTGAACCCGGATCTGAACGGTATCTGGCAGGCTTTGAACGAAGCCAATTGGGACATCGAGCGGCATATGGCGCGGGCGTCGACGCAATTGAGAGAGGGTCCGATGGGCCCGGTGCCGAGTATTCCTACTTTGCACATGGGCGCGGTCGCAGCGGTCCCGCCCAGCCTGGGTGTGGTGGTGGGCGGCAACCTGCCCTACAAGCCCGAAGCGCTGGCCAGGCGTGACGAAAACCGGGCCAAGTGGAGCGAGCTCGACCCGGAAGTGAAGTGTTTTCTGCCTGGCATCCCCAGAGCCAACTATCTCCCGCAGCCGTTCCAGATCTTCCAAAGCCCGGGGCAGATCGAGTTCGTCTATCAATTCGCAGGCGCCAACCGCAACATTTTGATGAAAGATCCGGGCCCGGCGCCGGCGGACTCCTGGATGGGCCAGTCGGTGGCAAGGTGGGAGGGTGACACCTTGGTAATCGAGGTGACCTCGCTGCGCCCTGACACCTGGTTCGATCGAGCCGGCAATCACCACAGCGCGGCGATGACGGTGGTCGAGCGATTCACCCCGATGGGCCCGAATCATCTGCAATACGAGGCCACGATCGACGATCCCGAGACCTACACCCGGCCGTGGACGATCAAGATGCCGCTCTATCGACGCATGGAGCCCGATGCCATGTTGCTCGATTTCAAGTGCGTGGAATTCGTTGAAGAGCTGATGTACGGCCCTTTGCGGAGCCACCCGCTGCCTCGCTAGTGACCTTTGGTTGTTTGGAGTAGAGCTATGAGATTCATGAGTTTTTCTATCTTGATCGCCCTCCTCTCGTTGGTGCTGCCGCCGTCGGCCAGTGCGCATCACGCCTTTGGCGCCGAATTCGACCCCAACGCTCCCGTACAATTGAAAGGGCCGATCGAGCGCATCGAATGGGTCAATCCGCACTCCTGGTTTCACGTCGAGCACACCTCGGAGGACGGCACGAAAACGGTGTGGATGGTTGAAGCCGGCACGCCGAACACCTTGTTTCGGCGCGGCATCAACAGGAACACGGTTCCGATCGGGACCGTTGTCATTATTGACGGCTTTCAGGCCAAGGACGGGGCCAATCGCGCCAACGGCCGGCGCATGACGCTGACGAATGGCGAGACGTTGTTCATGGGCTCGAGCGGCACCGGCGCGCCATCCGATGGCACCGATCCGACCGAAGGCCGGCGCTGATGCAGGAGGCAATGCGATGACGAAACAGTGCTTTTTCCGAGGTTCGATTCGATCTTTCGTAATGCTGGGGCTTGTTGGTGCGGCCCTGGGGGGTGCCGCCTTCGTAGGCGCCGAGACACCCAGAATGGACAGCGGCAAGCCGGATTTTTCGGGGACCTATGAACTCACCACTTTGACACCGTTCACACGCGATCCGAAGCTGGGTGAGACGAAGACGTTCACACCGGAGGAGGTGGAGGAGCTCAAGCGTCTCTCGCATTCGCGCGTCGACCAAGCCGCGGCGGTGATCGATCCCGATCGTGATGCGCTTGCGGCGCTCGAAGGGAAGGCGCGCGAGGGAGGAGTCGATCGCTCAGGCAGTTTTACCCCAGGTAGTCATGACTTCTTCTGGTTCGACTGTGGCGGGCAATACTGCGACCTGTCCCAGGTCAACGGCGAATACCGCACTTCGATCATCATCGATCCGCCGAACGGTCAGTTGCCTGCCGTCACCGAGGAAGGCAAGGCACGGCGAGCGGCCATGAGATCTCCGGGCCGGCCGGGGAAGTACCCGGGTGAAGCATGGTGGCTGGAAGAAGGGCTGGATCCCTTTGGAAATCCCGAGGGCATGGGGCTGGGCGACAGGTGTATCTACTCAGGCGTTACGGTGCCCATGCGTCCCGTTGTTTACAACAACATGAAAACCATCGTGCAATCCGACGATCACGTGCTGATCATGGTTGAGTGGATGCATTGGGGAAGGGTGGTCAGACTCAGGTCCGAGGGGCGCCCCGCCGAGCACCTGCCGGAGTACATGCGCTCCCTTGGCGGCGATTCCATCGGCTGGTGGGAAGGGGATACCTTGGTGGTGGAGACGACGAACTTCCTGGCAGGGCCAAGGGTCCCGCGAGAGGGCTTGCGCGTCGTTGAACGCTTCAGTCCTCACGATGAGGGCAGTCTGCTCTACAACTTCACGGTGTATGACTCCGACTACGAATCGCCCTACACCGGTGAGTTCGCGTGGCCCAAGAGTGAAAAACGGTTGTATGAGTACGCTTGTCACGAGGGCAACTACGCGATGTCGAACACCTTGCGCGGCGCGCGAGTGCTCGAGCAAAAGTGGATCGAGAAGAATGGCCCGCCAAAGGCAAGGAAAGCGGAGTGAACATCTCCAAGTCGCGCGGCGTCGAGAGCGTCATGCAAGGTGGACGATGGCGAACGGCGCCTCGATAGCCTGCACGGTAGCCGCTCTGGTGGGCTCCGCCGCCGTCTCCGCCCAGTACGGCGCGCAAAACGGTGAGTGGCCGCATCACGGCGGCGACCAAGGCTCGACGAGATACTCGGCGCTGAGCGAGATCGACGCCGGCGGCTTCTCTCGACTCGAAGTCGTGTGGCGGTGGGAGTCGGCCGACGAGCGACTCGGAGACGGCATCCCTTATGAGTCCGGAAACTTCCGATCCACGCCACTGGTGCTCGGTGACCTGATGTACGTGGTGACCTCCCACGGCCAGGTCGCCTCGTTGAGACCGGACACGGGTGAGGAACTGTGGGTCTACGACCCGAAGAGCTACGAGCGCTCACGCCCGACAGCCATGCCGCTCATCACCCGCGGCATCGAGTACTGGACCGACGGCGAAGAGGAGCGCATCTTCGTCGCGACGCTCGGGAAGCAGCTGGTCTCGATCGACGCCAAGAGCGGACGAGTAGATCGCCGCTTCGGCGAAGACGGCATCGTCGACCTCTCCCAGGACCTGACCTCGCGCCCCTTCGTCGAGCGCGACATCACTAACGGAGCCCCGCCGATCGTGGTCGGCGATAGCGTCATCGTCGGCTCCAAGATCTTCGACTTCATGCTCAGAAACAACAGTCCGCCAGGACACATCCGCGCCTACGACGTGCGTAGCGGCAAACTCAAATGGCGCTTTCACACCATCCCGCAGGAAGGTGAAGAGTTCACCGAGACTTGGGAGGGTGACTCGTGGAAGAAGGCGGGCAATGCCAACGCCTGGGCGCCGTTGAGTGCCGACCCCGAGCTCGGTTATGTCTACATCCCCACCTCGACCCCGACCAACGACTATTGGGGGGGCGAGCGCCATGGTGACAATGTCTACGCCGAGAGTCTGGTGTGCCTCGACGCCGAGACCGGCGAGCGAATCTGGCACTTTCAAACCGTCCATCACGGAATCTGGGACTACGACATCGCCTCGGCAGCCAATCTGATCGACGTGGTGGTCGAGGGTCGGCTTATCAAAGCGGTGGCGCAGGTTTCGAAGACCGGCTTTACCTACGTCTTCGACCGAGCGACCGGTGAGCCGTTATGGCCAATTGAAGAGCGGCCCGTAAACAGCGCAACCACGGTACCGGGAGAGAAGCTGTCGAAAACGCAGCCCTTTCCGACCAAACCGCCGCCCTTCGACCGCCAGGGCATGAGCGGGGACGATCTCATCGACTTCACGCCGGAGCTCAGAGCGGAGGCTCTCGAGGCCACGAGGGACTACATCCTGGCTCCGATGTTTCCTCCTCTGATCGTCATCGGCGACGGCGGCAAACTCGCCACCATCGTCATGCCCGGGGCCGGAGGCGGTGCCGACTGGCCCGGGGCCTCGATCGACCCGGACACCGGCCTTCTCTACGTCCTGTCGCAAACGCGCCCGAGCGGCATGGCCCTGGCCGAGCCGGACCCCGCTCGCTCGGATTGGAGATACGTCATCAGCCGTTCGCGGCCGGAAGGCCTCCAAGGCCTACCCTTCTTCAAGCCACCGTACACGCGCATCACCGCCCTCGATCTCGGCACCGGCGAGCTCGCCTGGCAGGTTCCGCATGGTCGGGGCCCCACTGAGCACCCCGCCCTAAAGCATCTGGAGCTGGGGCCTCTCGGGACCTTGGGCCCTCGCGAAGGCGGCCTGTTGGTGACCAAGACGCTGCTTGTGACCATCCTCGCCAAAGTCGATGAGAGCGCCTACTTTGGCCGAACATCGAGCGACCGAGGGAGGGTAGACGGCTCCACCCTGCAGGCCTACGACAAGACGACAGGGGAGCTCCTGGCCGAGGTCGACGTCGACACCCATCTGCACGGCGCACCGATGACCTACCTACACCAGGGCCGCCAATACATTGCGGTCGCCGGCGGCGGGAGCGGGGAAGAGAAGGCGGAGCTGGTCGTCTTCGCCCGTCCTCGAGACTGAGCGCTCGGCAGCCGCCGTGGCATTCGCGCTCGCAACGGGCGGTCCCCGTTTCCTGGTAGATTACGGCCAACCAAGCCTGGAGGGCGAAAGATGAGATGTATGGCGACATTGGTGGTAGGAGTATTTCTGCTCGGCGGCTGCGGCGCGGGCGACGAACCGGCAGTCGAAGCACCGGCAGCAGGATCCGCCTCGGAATCGGCGATGGCGCCACCCAATCCGAATCGCAACGCCTACTTCGGCGATATTCACGTCCACACCAAGAACTCCTTCGACGCCTTCGCCTTCGGCACTACCGAAGACGCCAATGCCGCCTATGAGTTCGCCAAGGGTGCAGGAATCATGCATCCGGCCGGCTTCGAGATGAAGCTCGACCGGCCACTCGACTTCCAGATGGTGGCCGATCACGGCATGTATCTCGGCATGCTGCCGGCGATGACCGATCCCGACTCTCCGGCTTACAATCACCCCGAAGCCGAAGATATTCGCAAGGGCGGAGGAGCCGAGGCACGGCGGGCGAACTTCCTCGGAATGTTCCCCTACCTGGCCGGAGAGCCGGGAACCGAAGAGCATCTCAATATGGATGTCGTGCGCGGCGCATGGCAGGAGAACATCGCGGCTGCCGAGCGGCATAACGATCCCGGCAAGTTCACGGCCTTGATCGGCTACGAATACACTTCTGCGGGCGGAGAGCGGGACAATCTGCATCGCAACGTGGTCTTTCGCGGCTCCGCCGCTCCGCCGGCACCGTTCACCCGCCTCGACTCCCACAACCCCGAAGATCTATGGGCCACCATGGACCAGTGGCGGGCCCAGGGCATCGACGCGCTGGCCGTCCCGCACAACTCGAACGGCTCCGGTGGTCGCATGTTCGAGCGCGAGTACTTCGACGGTGGCGCCATCGACACTGCCTACGCCGAGTTGCGGATGCGCAATGAGCCAGTCGTCGAGACGACACAGGTCAAGGGCACCTCCGAGGCACACCCGGGGCTCTCGCCCAATGACGAGTTCGCCGATTTCGAGATCATGCCCTACAAGATCGCCACCACGATCATCAGTCAGCCGGAAGGCAGCTACGTGCGCGACGCTTATCGCCGCGGTCTCGAGATCGAGGACGGCGGGGTCACAAACCCTTACAAATTCGGTCTCATCGGTTCGAGCGATACCCACGTCTCCGCCGGCTCTTTCGACGAAGAGAACTACTGGTCGAAAGTCGCCCTCCTCGACTCGACACCGGAGAACCGCGGGTCGGTACCAGGCACAGGGGTGAACGCCACATCCGGCGATCCCTCGGAGCAGTCGGACTCCTCCATGCGAACCGATGACGGCTCCGGCCGCACCTACCGCGACACCTATTACTACACCTGGGGCGCGTCGGGGCTCGCCGGCGTCTGGGCCGAGGAGAACACGCGTGAAGCGATCTTCCAGGCCTTCCGGCGCAAGGAGACTTTCGCCACTTCCGGGCCGCGCATTCGGGTACGTTTCTTCGCTGGACAGGGACTCACGACTGAGAGTCTGGAGGACTCGGACTTCCTCACCAAGGCCTACGCGGGAGGCGTGCCGATGGGTGGGGATCTCTCCGCTTCGGACGTGGGCTCCGCCCCCACCTTCGCCACCTGGGCGCTGCGTGATCCCCTCGCTGCCCCGCTCGACCGGGTGCAGATCGTCAAAGGTTGGTCGGACAACGGCAAGAGCGACGAGCGGGTCTACGACGTAGCGTGCTCGGACGGCGCCAGCGTCGACCCCGCCACCCACCGCTGCCCAGACAACGGCGCCAGCGTCGACCTCAGTAACTGCCAGGTCAGCGCGGACTCGGGCGCGGACGAGCTCAAGGCGGTGTGGACCGACCCGGATTTCGCTGCGAGTCAGCGCGCCTTCTACTACGTACGGGTGCTCGAGAACCCGACCTGCCGCTGGTCGACCTGGGATGCGATCCGCGAAGGCGTCGAGCCGCGACAGGATGTGTCGGCAGCCATCAAGGAGCGCGCCTGGTCGTCACCGATCTGGTACACCCCGTAGCATCGCGGTCGTTAACGGGCGGTCCCGTTTGCTGGTAGATTGCGGCCCTACCAAGCTTGGAGGCCGAAGAATGAGATGCACAATGACATTGGTGCTAGGAGCACTTCTGTTCGCTGGCTGCGGCGCGGGGGACGGACCGACAGCGGAAGCTCCCGCACCGGGATCCGGTTCGGAATCGACGATGCCGCCACCCAATCCGAACCGCAACGCCTACTTCGGCGATATCCACGTCCACACCAAGAACTCCTTCGACGCCTTCGCCTTCGGCACTACCACCGACGCGAACGCCGCCTATGAGTTCGCCAAAGGCACAGCCATCCAGCATCCCGGTGGATTCGAGATGAAGCTCGACCGGCCACTCGACTTCCAGATGGTGGCCGATCACGGCATGTATCTCGGCATGATGCCGGCAATGACCGATCCCGACTCGCCGGCCTACCATCACCCCGAAGCCGAAGCGGTTCGCAGGGGCGGAGACGCGGAGCAACGGCGGGCGAACTTCCTCGGCATGTTCCCCTACCTCATGGGAGAACCGGGAACCGAGGAGCATCTCAACATGGATATCGTCCGCGGCGCCTGGCAGGAGGACATCGAGGCTGCCGAGCGGCACAACGATCCGGGCACGTTCACCGCTCTGATCGGCTATGAATACACTTCAACGGGCGGGGACGTGGACAATCTGCATCGCAACGTGATCTTTCGAGGCTCCGCTGCTCCGCCGGCACCCTTCACCCAGCTCGACTCCTATAACCCCGAAGATCTCTGGGCAACCATGGATCAGTGGCGGGCCCAGGGCATCGACTCGCTCGCGGTCCCCCACAACTCGAACGGCTCCGGCGGTCGGATGTTCGAGCGCGAGTATTTTGACGGTAGCGCCATCGACATTGCCTATGCCGAGCTGCGGATGCGCAATGAGCCGGTCGTCGAGGCCACACAGGTCAAGGGGACCTCCGAGACCCATCCGGCACTCTCGCCCAATGACGAGTGGGCCGATTTCGAGATCATGCCCTACAAGATCGCGACCACGATCATCAGTCAGCCCGAGGGCAGCTACGTGCGCGACGCCTATCGCCGCGGTCTCGAGATCGAGGACGGCGGTGTCACAAACCCCTATAAGTTCGGTCTCATCGGTTCGAGTGATACCCACGTCTCCGGCGGCGCTTTCAGCGAAGACAACTATTGGTCGAAGGCCGGTCTCCTCGACTCGACACCGCAGAGGCGCGGCTCGGTGCCGGGAACCGGGGTCACTGCGACAGCACAAGATGCATCGCTGCAATCCGACTCTTCGATGCGTACCAGTGACGGCTCCGGTCGCACCTACCGCGACACCTACTACTACACCTGGGGCGCGTCGGGGCTCGCCGGCGTGTGGGCCGAGGAGAATACGCGCGAGGCGATCTTCCAGGCCTTCCGGCGCAAGGAGACTTTCGCCACTTCGGGACCGCGCATTCGGGTACGTTTCTTCGCTGGACAGGGACTCACGAGTGAGAGTCTGGAGGACTCGGACTTCCTCACCAAGGCCTATGCGGGAGGCGTGCCGATGGGCGGAGATCTCTCCGCCTCGGACGTGGGCTCGGCGCCCACCTTCGCCACCTGGGCTCTGCGAGATCCCCTCGCTGCAGCGCTCGACCGGGTGCAGATCGTCAAAGGTTGGTCGGACAACGGCAAGAGCGACGAGCGGGTCTACGACGTAGCGTGCTCGGACGGCGCCAGCGTCGACCCCGCCACCCACCGCTGCCCGGACAACGGCGCCAGCGTCGACCTCAGTAACTGCCAGGTCAGCGCGGACTCGGGCGCGGACGAGCTCAAGGCGGTGTGGACCGACCCGGATTTCGATGCGAGTCAGCGCGCCTTCTACTATGTGCGGGTGCTCGAGAACCCGACCTGCCGCTGGTCAACCTGGGATGCGATCCGCGAAGGCGTCGAGCCGCGACAGGATGTGTCGGCAGCCATCAAGGAGCGCGCCTGGTCCTCGCCCATCTGGTTCACACCCTGATACCGGGTCGCAGGCTCTCTTCCTGCGCCGACACGACAGTGGACAGTGCTACGGAGACTGGTCACCAGGAGTGACCTCCTGAAGTGGACGAGAGTGGCGCGATTCACCATGGTCGATCTCCTTGCAAAGCCCTCGGCTGGTCGTCTGCGGAAATAACCAGTCCATAAGGTGCTCTTGATAGGGAGGGTTGCAGGCCGTCCTCATCCCAGAAAGTGACGCCGGTCACACCCAGACAGCGAGGTCGGAACGCCTGGCGGTGACGGGCGAAGATATAGTTCCTATTCGCGATGACTTGGCTGCCGGATAGATTCGCCAGAACGGCCCTCGGGCTGTGTCTCGCCTGTCTCCCGGCTGGTGACGCGACCGCGCAGGAGCGGGCCGCCGAGCCGGAAGTCTTCGCGGAAACCATCGACGTCAGAGTCGTGAACGTCGATGTGGTGGTAACCGACAAGAACGGGAACCCGGTGAGCGGGCTTACAGTGGACGACTTCGAGCTGCGAGAAGACGGACGCCCGGTCACGATCGGCAACTTCTACGAGTATGTCGAGGGTCTCGAGGTCACCGAGTCCCAGCCCGACCCCACTCGGGAACAACAACCCCAAAAGTCGCCAAGAGGCGAGCCGGGCGCGGCGCCGAGCGAGGTTCCGTCAGATCAACGACTCAGCCTGATGGTCTACATCGACCAGTTCAACTTGACCCCGCAAGGTCGTAGCGCAGTCCTGCCCATTCTGCGAGACTTTCTGACCACGAAGCTCCGCCCCGGGGATCAGGTGATGCTGGCTACCTACGCCAACCGGTCCGCCGGTGGAGGTCGTCCGACCGTTCACTACCGACACCGCCGCGATCGCCGAGGCCACACTCGAGTTGGCGGAAGAGGTGACTGGGCGTACGAGGACCATGTCGGAACGGAGCAGAATCCTCCGCGAGCTCAACCGAACCGAGATCACCTACGACGAAGCCATCAGCCAGGTGATGGACTATGCCGACGGAGTCACCAGCGATCTCTACGCCTCGCTCGAAGGGATTCGCGAGGCGGTCACGATGATGGCACGGAGCCGAGGATTATCTGGACATCGCCACTACCCACTACCGAGACTCGGAGCTGGACACCATGGAGGCGGCGGTTCGCACGGCGTTGGCGCTGACGGACGACATCCGACTCCAAGCTCGTGCCTACGGGCTCCTGGGAGTCGCACTCGTCGACAAGCCGGAGAGGACTGCGGAGGATCTGGACGAGGCAGAGCAAGCCTTCAGGCAAGTTATCGCTCTCGTTGGAGACGAGTCCCCCTCGCCGGCTCACTACAGCCTTGCGAAAGTGCTCCAAGAGTCGGGTGAGGTTGCGGAGGCGGCGGCGCTCGCCAAAGTCATTTTCGAGGAGTCTCCAGAGGGGCCGCTCGAGCGCCCCAGCTACGAACAACGACCCCTGGGAGGAGATGGTAACGTCCGTCACCCTAAGACGACCTTCACCGCCAAGGAGCCACCATGCTCGATCGCTTCAAAGTTCCCGATGACATCGCCATCCGCGTGACCGCGGACGACATGCGCGCGACGGTCGAGAACCTCTTCAGGGCGCTCGGCATGCCGGAAGAGGACGCTGTTCAGGCAGCAGACGTCCTGATCTACGCCGACGTGAGGGGTATCGACTCGCACGGGGTCAGCAACATGACTCGCGCCTATGTGAAGGGCTTCGAGGGTGGCTACCTCAACCCGACGCCGAAGCGCACCATCACTCGGGACTCGGGCGCCACTTTCACGGTCGATTGCGACAAGGGTCTCGGCCTGGCGGTGGGGCCGCCGGTGATGGATCTGGCGATCGAGCGAGCCAAACAACACGGAGTAGGCGTTGCCGTCGCCGTCAATGCCGGCCACTACGGGCCTTCCGCATACCACGCCCACAGAGCGCTCGACCACGACATGATCGGCCTCTCCATGACCACCGGGGGCGTGCAGGTGGTGCCGACTCACGGCGCCGAGCCACTGTTGGGGCTCAACCCTCTCGGTATCGCGGTGCCGGCCAATCAAGAGGTGCCCTTCCTTTTCGACGCCGCCATGAGCGGCGTTGCCGGCAACAAAATCCGTTTACTCGAGCGTGTGGGAGGTGACGTTCTCCCCGGCTGGGTGAGCGAAGCGGACGGGTCACCGGTAATGGAGGAAGGCCCGGTCCCCGAGGACTTCATGATGCTGCCACTGGGCGGCACTCGAGAGATCGGCTCGCACAAGGGCTTCGGCCTGATGATGATGGTCGAGATCCTTACCTCCTTGCTCGGCGGCACCGGCGGCGGACCCTTCCGACGCGCCGGCTCAGCCCACTACTTCATGGCCTACAACGTCGAAGCCTTCACCGACCTCGAGAGCTTCAAGGCCGACATGGACGAGTATCTGAAGCGGCTGCGCGAATGCCGACCGGCGCCCGGGAAGACTCGAGTCGTATATCCAGGCCAGCCCGAGCACGAGGCTCAACTGGAACGCGAAGAGCGGGGCATTCCCTACCATCCGGAGGTCATCGAATGGTTCAAGGGTATCTGCGAGAAGTACAAGATCGGTCATCAGCTTTGAGGGGAGTTAGAGCATGAATGGTAACGAGTACATCGCCCGGATTCTGAAGGAAGAAGGGGTCGAGATCATGCCCTGCTTTCCCAATAACCCGCTGATCGAGGAAGCGGCAAAAGAAGGGATAAGGCCGGTTGCCTTCCGCCATGAGCGAGGCGCCATCATGGCGGCCGACGGGATCAGCAGAACGAGCGACCGGCAGCGCTTCGGAGTGGTGGCCATCCAGTCCCAGGCAGGGGCTGAGAACGCAATGGGCGGCATCTCCCAGGCCTACGCCGACAACATCCCGATCTTGGTCCTACCCGGCGGGGTGATGCTGAACCAGATCTCGGTCAAGCCGAATTTCTCCGCGGTCAGGAACTACTCTGGCATCGTCAAACAGGTCGAGGCCATCTATCGACCCAAAGACATCGGGAACGTCATGCGACGCGCGTTCCATGCGCTGCGCAACGGCGCGCCGGGTCCGGTCGTGGTCGAGCTGACGGCGGACGTCTGCGCTCAAGAGATCCCGGAAGAAGGACAGACCTACCGATCCCCTACGGCGATGCAACAGCAACCCTCGAACGGGGACATCAAAGACACCGCGACCGCGCTACTGGGCGCCGCAAAGCCGGTGCTCTGGGCAGGCCAGGGCGTCCTCTTTTCCGGAGCGACTCAGGAGCTCGAGGAGCTCGCCGAGCTGACCGGCATCCCCGTTTTCTGCACCATGCCAGGAAAATCTGCCATGGACGAGCGTCACCCCCTATGCCTGGGGGCGGGGAGCGGTCTCACCACCATGGCGGCGGGAAAGTGGCTGACCGATTGTGACTTGATCCTCGCACTCGGGTCTTCTCTGACCCGTACTTTCTACGGGCAACGGATTCGTGGTCAGAAGGTACTGATACAAAACACCAACAACCCTGACGACATCAACAAGGACGAGTCGGTCGACATCGGATTGGTGGGTGACACCAAGCTCACCCTTCTCGCTCTGATCGATGAAATAAAATCGCGCCTCGGAGATCGTGGAGTCGGCGATGCGGACGAGACCAAAGTCGAGATCGCTGCCCTCAAGGCCGAGTGGTTGGAAGAATGGAAGCCGCTCCTCACCTCCGATGCTGAGCCGATCAACACCTACCGGGTCATTCACGAGATCGACCAAGTCCTCGATCGTGACAACAGCATCGTGACCCACGATGCCGGCGCGCCGCGAGACTCGATCGTGCCCTTCTACACCGCAACCACACCGCATAGTTATGTCGGCTGGGGGAAAACCACCCATCTCGGCTTCGGCATCCCGCTGATGATCGGCGCCAAGATGGCAAACCCCGACCGTTTCTGTCTGAACTTCATGGGCGACGCGGCGTTCGGGATGTCCGGCCTCGACCTCGAGACGGCTTCGAGGAGCGGATACGCGATCACGACTGTGCTGCTCAATAACGGCGGCATGGCGACCTACCCCGGCGGCTTCCCCAACGCCCGAGAGACCTACGGCGTTTCCCACATGCAGGGCGACTACGCGAAGATCGCTGAAGGCATGGGAGCGGTCGGGATCACAGTCAAGAAGGCCGCAGAGCTGGCCCCCGCCCTGGAACAGGCGAAGGGGCTCAACGCGGAGGGGCAGACCGTTCTGATCGATGTCCACTCAGACATGGAAGCGAAGAAATCACGCTACTGAGCTAGGCTCCAGAAATGATGGCTATCATTTCCTCCGCCTAGTTGCCTTTTGGCGCCGAGGACGGCGCACTTCGGCTCTGCTTCCTATTCGCTCCGGGAAACGGCTCAGAACGAATACTCGGACACGCTCCTAGCCTGGATCATTCATGAAGCTCCTACTACGGTGCCGCAGCTGCCCGAATCTACTGCGTTGCGCTCTGACTGGGCGTCCCCGTCGCGCCCCTCGACGTATTGCCCAATACGCCTGCGGTGCTCTCGGTCGCGACGCCTTGTATCTTCGGGCATCTGCAGCACCTCGCTACGGACCTCATGAATAGTCCAGGCTAGGGGGTGGCGTCGGTCGAGCCGACAGGACTTTGCCGTCGGATCGATAGAATCGCTCCATCCAGCTGCTGGAGAAAGCGGGATCGATCGCGCTTACCCAGCGGTGGCGGGCCGCCCGTTCTCTCACCTCCGCTGCGAAGATCCGTCAACAGGTCCCGCGTGGCGACAGCATCACCGATGCTGTCTTCAGTGAAGAGCCGTCCGTTCGGTCCGACGACACGAGTACCCAGCTTCAGGCAGCGGGCTGCGAGAGGAATGTCCGAGGTCACGACGATGTCGTGACTATCAGCGTTCTCGACAATCCAGTCATCGGCCTCGTCGAGCCCCTGGCGGACGACCTCGAGTGAGATCCGCTGTCCCTCTGGAACCCGCATCCAAGAGTTGGCGACGAGGGTCACACCAAGGCGGTGTCGGCGCGCGACACGAAAGATCTCCTCTTTGACTGGGCAGGCATCTGCATCGACGAAGATATGCAGCAAATCAGGATACCCCCCCTACTCGAAGACTACCGTTTTGTTGCCGTAAACGAGAACTCGGTCTTCGAGATGCCAACGCACGGCCCGTGCGAGGACGCCGCGTTCGAGATCGCGGCCCTTCCGAATCAGGTCACGCACAGAGTCGCGATGTGAACAGCGCACCACGTCCTGCTCGACGATGGGTCCCTCGTCGAGATCGCGAGTCGCGTAGTGCGCCGTCGCTCCAATCAGTTTCACCCCACGCTGGTAAGCCTGGCGGTAGGGTCTCCCGCCGCTAAAAGCCGGCAGAAAGGAGTGATGGATATTGAGGACGCGCGAGGGATAGTGCTCGATGAAGTCGTCGCTGACGATCTGCATATACCGGGCAAGAACCACAAGATCGATGTTGAAGCTCGCCAAGAGCTCGAGAGCGCGCGCCTCCTGCTCCTGCTTGGTCTCTTTGGTGATCGGGATGTGGTGAAACGGGAGATCGAACTGCTCGGCAACCGGGCGAAGGGTGTCGTGGTTGCTCACGACGAGCGCAATCTCGCAGGGCAGCTCGCTGGATCGCTGACGCAGGATCAGGTCGTAGAGACAGTGGTCGACGTTCGAGACGAAGATGGCGACACGCTGTTGGCGCCCCTCATCGGCCAGCCGCCAACTCATCTCGAAGCGATCCGCGACCTCGGCGATGGCCTGCTCGAGAGAGGCGCGATCGGTGCGTAGAGCCGCTAGGTCGAAGCGGATGCGCTGAAAGAACATCCCGACCTCGAGGTCGGAGTGTTGGTCTGAATCGAGAATGTTCGCGCCGTGGCCGTACAGAAGCTGGGCCAAGGTGGCGACGATGCCCTTTTGATCGGGACAGGAGACGAGAAGTGTGGCGTTTTCCATGGAGCTCCCGGCAAGGAGGTGCGCCGAACGGGCATTCTCCTCCGGTGCCCCGGAAGAAGCAATGCCGCACCCCCCGAGATACTTTTAGCTATATGACAATATACAGGGTCCGCATGTGGGGATTCGGATCCCGCAACCCTAGGAGCGTGTCCGAGAATTCGGACAGGCGAGTAGTTCTTAGGGGGGGATGGGCCGGAAAGCGGGCCGGAGGCCCGTTTTCCGGGGCTAGCTCGGGCTACAACCCTGCGACTGAGGAGAAATTCGAGAGAGGCTCAGGAAGCACGAGGAAGAAGAGTGATGAAGGAGCTGCTGTCAGTTTTCCGACTCCTCGCCCTCCTTGCGGGCGGCACGATTCTCCTCGACGGCGGCCGCCCGCCTTCTTCGGCGCAGAGACCCCAGTCACGCCACGGCGGGACACGGGTTTCGGAGGCCCAAGAGCCTGTAGCTACAACCCCTGGCCGAACGGCTGCCTCGTCGGCGGGTCAGCAACAACTTCGGGTTTTCCTCGACCCGGTCACCGGTCAAATCACCCGCCGGTCCGCAGCACCACTCAGTCTGTCAGCACAAGAGCGCCTGGCCCTGACTCGTTCTTCCGTGGGCCTACAGCCTCGAACCCTGCCCAACGGCGGCACAATTCTCGATCTAGAAGGGCGCTTCAGACATCTCCTCGTCTCCACTAGCAACGAGACCGAGAAGCTGTCGATAAATTGCGTCCACAGGGCAGAGCAGGCGGATGCCTGCCTCCAAGCCGGAGCCGGAGCGGCCAGAGCGAGCGGAGACGAGGAGCGCGATGTGCGATAGGGCACAGGCCCCCCGGAGAGCTCACCTTTTTTTGTAGCTGCACTCTTGTTGCTCCTCGGCAGTCTTGCCGCCGAAGGTGCCGTACTCACCATCGTCAACTTGGACGGAGCCGGGGAGGGGTTCAACGACCCGACGGCGGCAACGCCGGTCGGCGGCAACACCGGCACGACCCTTGGAGAGCAGCGCTTGATCGCCTTCCAAGCGGCCGCCGACATCTGGGGAATGACGCTCCAGAGCGACGTTCCGATTCGGGTTCGAGCGAGTTTCAACCCCTTGAGCTGCAGCCCCAGTTCGGCCGTACTCGGTTCGGCCGGAGCCACGGTGGTTGTCGAGGACTTCACAGGAGCACCTTCCGCAAGCACCTGGTACCCCATCGCCCTCGCCAACGCCTTGGCGGGAGTGGACCTCGCTCCAGGCTCTGACGACCTTGGGGCTACGTTCAACAGCTCCATCGACAACAACAACAATTGCCTCACCGGCACCAACTGGTACCTCGGCCTGGACCATCAAGGACCCGGCATCGACCTCCTGGCAGTTCTCCTCCACGAGTTCGGTCATGGTCTCGGCTTCGCCAGTTACGTTAACGAATCCTTCGGTACCGAGATCGGGCCCCCCTTCCAGCCGGACATCTGGTCCTTCTTCATGCTCGACAACAGCTCGGGCCTGTACTGGAGCGCGATGAGCGACAGTCAGCGCCAGAGCTCGGCGATCAACACCGGAAACCTGGTCTGGGACGGACCGGGCGTCACTCTCGCGGCGCCGGACGTACTCGATCCATCGACAGTTCTTTTGATCAACAGCCCCGGAGGGATCTCAGGCACCTACGCGGCGCAAAGCGCCTCCTTCGGTCCGCCGCTCGATCTGGTCGGCGCGACCGGCAATGTAGTGCTGGCGGTAGACGGAGTCGGAGCAACCAACGACGGCTGTGAGGCCCTCACCAACAGCGGGCAGGTATCGGGTGCCATCGCGCTGGTCGATCGCGGGAGCTGCAACTTCACCGTGAAGGTAGCCAACGCTCAGACTGCAGGCGCCATCGGAGTTCTGGTGGCCAACAACGTCGCCACTGGTCTACCACCGATGGGTGGGAGCGACCCGACAATCACCATCCCCTCGGTCGGGATCTCCCAGGCCGACGGAGCTCTGATAGTCAGCGAGCTTCCCGGAGTCAATGCGACCATGCGCCTTGACCCAATCGTCAGACAAGGGACCGATCTACTCGGGCACGTGCAGCTCTATGCACCCAGCCCGGTCCAGCCCGGTTCTTCGGTCGCCCACTACGACGTAGGTGCGCTGCCGAACCTACTCATGGAGCCGTCCATCAACTCGACCTTGACCTCCGATTTGGACCTCACCATGAGCTCCTCGCCGACATCGGCTGGCCACTGACTCCTCCCTCGCCAACCCCGACACCGACGAGCGCAGGAACGGCAACCTAGTACCCCGTCGCCCTCGGCGACGGCAACCGCAACCGACGTACCGCCGACCGCGACACCGACCCACACGCCCACCCAGACACCGAGTGCGACACCTACTGCTACTGAGGTACCGCCCACCGCAACCCCGACCGATACACCAACCCACACACCGAGCGCGACACCTACTGCTACTGAGGTACCGCCCACCGCAACCCCGACCGATACACCGACCCACACACCGAGCGCGACACCTACTGCTACTGAGGTACCGCCGACTGCTACGCCGACTGACACACCGACTCCGATACCCAGTGCGACGCCGACTGCTACCGACCTACCGGCAACCGCGACACCAACCAACACACCTACTCAGATTCCGAGCGCGACACCCACCGCAACCAACGAACCTCCCACCGCTACGCCGACTGACACACCGACTCCGATACCCAGTGCGACGCCGACACCGACCGCCACCGACGTGCCACCTACCCGGACGCCCACCGCCACTGACGTGCCGCCCACCGCGACACCGACTCCTCCGGACCATCTCGTGCTCGCCAACAACACGCTCTCGGTGCCGGCTGTCCACGAGGCTTGCAGCTCTATCACCCTCGGGCCAAACCTGTTCATCACGGCAACTGGCACGGGTGTCATTGCGCGGGCTCCTACCATCAGTTTCATCAGCGAAGTGGGGATCCTCAGTGGGGCAGTAGCGAGTTTCGAAACCTCAATCCCCGCTGGCTGCCTATGAACCTGCGACAAGGCTCTCACTCGAAACCTTCTTGAGTAGGGTGCGGCGGGGACTCACTGTCCGGTTCGAGCTACCCCGGTTTCGTGGACAGTTAGTTATTTGAGTGATCATACGTTGGCGCTCGATCCGAGCCTGTTGCCATCCTCGGCGGATGGCGGCACCAGCGTCCCACGGAAACGCGTAAGGCGTCGACTCGGAGTCTCTGTTTTCGAAGTTCATCGGGCTGAAGTAGCCGATCGACGAGTGCCGACGTCGTCGGTTGTACAAGTCCCGATCACAGTGATCACAGGACCGAGATTCGTCGGGTGCAGTACCGCTGGTACCCGCAATACGGGAAGGAAGTCGTTGTCCAAGGCAAGAAGAAAGGCGGCGGCGGGGTCTATCGATGTCAAGTCAACGATGACGAGACGCGCGCGAAGCTCGAGATTCCCAAATGGATGTTTGATCGGGAGCTGTGCTCGGGGACAGGCAACGACTTCGCCCTACGTACGATGGAAAGCGCTTGTCGATTGCTGGCAATTACTCAGAGACACCCGTCAGCAGGACCGTAACTGACACTCTCGACGAGCGCATCAAGACCTACACCAATCCCGCAAAGAACCTGGCCAGCGTCGCCGATACCGAAGCCTTTCCCGAGTAGCTCGTACAGCGGCGGCGCCACCTAGCAAGGGGCTCTGCCGAGAGCTCGAGCTGTCGTGGGCGGCCCCCCCCCCAGTCCAGGGCGCCTCTGAGTCAGCCCTTTGGGAGGTAGGGAATGGTCCCGGCGACATCGGTGTCGTCGATCACATGGACCCTGCTGACGCTCCCCGCGGCGCGCGCTGCCTTGTATTCGGCATAGGCCGGGTCGTTGACAAAAGCCTGCAGGGCCTCCGTCGAGGGAAACTCCAGGAGGGCTATGAGTGTCGTATCGAGACCCTCGCCCTCGATAGTGGTGATATTGGCGCTGCGGGCGAGGTACTTGCCGCCATGCTTGTGAACGATGTCGTGAACATTCGTTGCGTAATCCGGAAGCCAGGCTTCGTCGGTAACCTTGACGTCTGCGATCAAGAAAGCTGCCATGCGTTCTCCTTCCCTCTTGTCAATGGGAGCTACGACTCGGCAACAATCTTACCGAGCACCTTGCGATCGAGCATGTCGCGCATCGCTTGCGGCACTTCTTCGAGTGAGTAGCGGCGCGATACCAGCGGGCTGAGGGCTCCGGCGGCGGCGTGCGCCTCGAGCTCCTGAGACATCGTCTGGAAAACCTCGGGCTCTTTGGAGCGCGCGGCGCCCCAAAAGACGCCGACGATAGAGCAGCCCTTGAGCAGGGCCAGGTTGAGTGGAATGCTGGGGATCCCCGCGGTAAAACCGATCACAAGAAACCTGCCCCGCCAGGCAAGGGCCCGTAGAGCCGGCTCTGCATACTCTCCGCCGACCGCGTCATAGACGACATCCACCCCGTTTCCGCCGGTGATCTCCTTAGTCCGGTTCTTGAGATCCTCCCGGTTGTAGTCGATCGTCTCGTCCGCGCCGCGCTCACGGCACAGAGCCAGCTTCTCCTCGGTAGAAGCGGCGGCGATCACCCGCGCACCCATCAACTTCCCCAGCTCCACCGCCGCGAGTCCGACGCTGCCGGCGGCCCCGAGAACGAGCAGCGTCTCCCCTGCTTTGAGGTCGCCGCGAAACCTCAGCGCGTAGTAGCCGGTGCCGTAGGCATAGCCAAAGCCGGTCGCCTGGGCGTAGTCGAGACCTTTGGTCAAGGGTCGAAGCGAAGAGGCCGGAACCACGATGCGCTCGGCAAAGCCCCCGATGCCACCGCCCCCGATCACGTCGTCCCCGACAGCGAGCCCGCTCACACCCGAACCGACAGCGCTGACCACACCCGCAACCTCACCACCGGGAATGAAAGGCGGAGTCGCCTTGAACTGGTAGCGGTCTTCGATGATCAACGTCGCGGGAAAAGTGATCGCGACGGCGCGCATATCGACACGGACTTCGCCTTCGCCCGGGCTCGGATCTTCGACCGTCTCTACCACCAGATTCTCCGGCGGACCGAACGCTTTACAGACTACTGCTCTCACCATCTCACCTCGTTTGCAGAGAACTCTCGCCTTTGACCCGAAGAAGGAGGATACCGCAACCGCCTAGTCGAGATGGCGCCTCGAGCTCTCGACGTCGCAGGGGAAAGATACCAACTCGGTGCCCTCCTCCGCTCGCTCCATGGTGACCGCCAGGGTCAAGGGTCGGGTCAGATACTTCGAGTCGTTGATCGTCATCTGCCCGGTGAGCGTGCGGCCCTCGGCACCGAGTGTGTAGCGCTCGACCACGACTCTCTGGTCGCTGCTCGGCGCATTTCTGCTCAACCCCCCGATCGTGGCGGCGAGATCGGCGGTCTCTATCACCAGCGTCGAGCCTTCGAACCAGCCGATGGCGTGACCGCCGGCCGTCGGCTCCCCACCCGCTGGATGGGCGCGACTCAGGAGATCGATTTTTCGGGTGGTGTCGAAGTACTCGTGGCGGATGGTCAATCGATCCTCGCTCAGTTCCCAAACTTGAAGATTCGGCACCATCACGATCGAGGGTAGACCGGGGGAGACGCTTATTGGCAGGATGATCGGCGGGGTCCATGGCATCGAAGGCAGCCTTACCCTCGGCCGTCATGCTGGCGCGGACCCTGCGGTCGCCACCGTCGAGACCCTGGGCGAGCCCCCTCTCGCTCCTGGACCCCCGCCCCTTCGGGCGCGTTGGACCTGCCAAACGCCACTGAACCCCCTCGGCTCCTCCCGAACCTGTGAAGGAGTCGACTCGAGTGCGAAGCTGGCCTCCTGGGCAGCGATCCCAAGGGCAAGCAGCGCCCCAATGCAGACCGCGACCCACAACAGCACTTGCTTCTGCGTCCTCTTCATCGTTGCTAGCATCGCACCCCCCTTCGCGATTGAATCGTACACTCCACGTCTGTGTAACGCCTGGTACCGTCCAACGCTGAAATCACTCGAGCCCTAAACCCACAACCGTTCTGCAGGAGACCTCATGATTCACTTCGGTGTACTCGGAGCCGCGAAGATCACCCCGAGGGCGCTCATCTACCCCTGTGTAGACGAGAACAACGCTGTCATTCGCGCTATTGCCGCGAGAGATCGCAGCCGGGCGGAAAAGGTGGCCGACTGGGCCCAGATCCGAGAGGTGGTGAACGACTATCAGGCGATCATCGAGCACCCCGAGTGCAACGCCATCTACATCCCACTCCCGATCAGTCACCACCGCGAGTGGACACTCAAAGCGCTCGAAGCCGGCAAGCATGTCCTGTGCGAGAAGTCTTTTGCCGCCAATGCTCGCGAAGCTGAGGAGATGGCGGCACTCGCCCACAGCAAGGGGCTGGTCGTCATGGAGGCCTTCCACTACCGCTATCACCCGGTCTTTCAGCGTGCGAAAGAGATCGTCGACTCCGGCGCCCTCGGCACGCTCCGCGAGATCGACGCAGAGTTCGGCCTCCCTTGGAAGATCCGAGCCGAAGACATCCGGATGCGCTACGAGACCTGCGGCGGTGTGACCATGGACATCGGCTGCTACCCGATCTCCTGGATTCGGCATCTTCTAGGCGAGGAGCCGGTGGAAGTGAGCGCCAAGGCTGAGATCGGTCCGCCGGACGTCGACCTCAAGCTCACGGCGCGCATGTCGTTTTCCAACGGAGTCGTGGCAACCGCCATCGGTGACATGACGGGGGAAAAGGAGTCGGCAACAATGAAATTCGAAGTACGCGGGGACGTCGGCGTGCTGAAGGTCAGAAACCCCCTGGTTCCACAGACCGGACACCTGATCGAGTGGACCGTTGACGGCGAGACGACGACCGAGACTCGAGATCGACGGTCGACCTACGGCTACCAGCTCGACGCGTTCATCGCGGCGGTGGAAAACGGTGAGCCGCTCTATACCGACGGTGACGACGCGGTAAAACAAATGCGCCTAATCGACCGCTGCTACGAAGCCGCTGGCATGCGACCAAGAGGGGAGAGCCCTACCCGTGGCCAGAGTCCGTAACGTCGACGTCAGGTTGACGGCCGTTCAGGGTGCCCCAGATCGCCGCAGCGCAGGAGCGAGGCGACGCAGCCGTACTCTGGTACGGCGGAGGAGCCGAGCGACGAGCACGCGGTGAGGTGGGGTGCCCTGGACGGCCGTCAGCGGGCCTCGACGAGCTCGATACTCACTCCGTCGGGCGCCGCCAGGTAGCAGAGCAACGCGCCGGGGTTGAACTCCCAGGGCTCGACCACGAAGGTCGCACCCTTGGCTCGAATCTCTTCACAAAACGCTCTGAGGTCACCGTAGTAGGTGAATCCGAAGTGGTCCGTGCCCCACTCGTTGTGGCTCGAGTAGTCGTCATAATCGCGCATTGGGCGTGTTTTGACCGGCTCTTCACCGGGTCGTTTGCCGCGAATGATCACCTGCATTCCGCCGAGCTCTACATTGATCTGGGGTGCCTCACGGAGCTCGTACTCGGCGCGGATCTTTCCTCCGAGGATCTCCTCATACCAACGCGCGGTCGCCGCCGGGTCCTCGCTGATGATGTGCACGTGGTCGAACTCTATTGACATCTTCACTCCTCCTGCCGTGAGCCTATCGCCGAAGTCGATCGACCGCGGCGTCGGTACGCCCGATCCTCCCGTCGCAGTGCCGAACCCAATGCCCTATAATAGCTTTCGAAAACCGACTCGAGGGAGACTGAATGCGGAGGCCTCCTCAGACGTGGATGTGTCGCTGGGCAACCTGCTTGTTGGCAGTCGGGGGGCTCGTTTCCCCCGCCGGGGCCGAGCCGAAGCCCACCACCGTCTCCCCAGACTCCTCCGCACCGCACCACGCCCTGGTCAATCAATACTGCCTCTCTTGTCACAACGATAGGTTGAAGACCGGAGGTCTCGCGCTGGAGAGCCTCAACGGGCAGCAGCTGGGCGAGAACTGGGAGACGTGGGAAAAGGTCGTTCGCAAACTTCGCGCCCGGCTGATGCCGCCGGCCGGGAGGCGGCGTCCAGAGGAAGCGACCTACCAGGCCGCACTCGCGTCCCTGGAAGCCGCCCTCGATACCCTAGCCGTCGCGACGCCGAATCCGGGCCGCACGGACACCTTTCGCAGACTCAATCGAACCGAGTACCACAACGCCATCCGCGACCTGCTGGCGCTGGACGTCGACGTCGCTTCGCTGCTGCCGACCGACTCAGCGAGCTACGGATTCGACAACGTGACGGTCGGTAACCTCGCTCCCACTCTGCTCGAGCGCTATGTCGCCGCGGCCGAAAGGATCAGCCGACTGGCGGTGGGGCGCCCCACCCGTGCGGTTGGCGGCACGACGGTGCGCATGCCTCCCGACCAGACGCAGGAAAAGTATGTCGAGGGATTGCCGGTCGGGACGCGGGGCGGCGCCGTCGTTCCTTACAACTTCCCGGTCAACGGCGAGTACGAGATCAAGATCCGGCTGGCAAGAGACCGCAATGAGCACGTCGAAGGACTGCGGCAGCCGCACGAGGTGGAGTTGTTGTTGGATCGAGAGCGCGTCCACCTCTTTACCGTGGAGCCACCTCCTCTGAGTGAAGCCCACGCCCTCCTTTATCAACCGGCGCAGCAGAACCTCGATGACCATCTCAAAATCCGAGTCCCGGTCACCGCCGGTCCCCACAAGATCGGCGTCACCTTTCCCGCCAAGCCATGGGTCCTGCTCGAAACGGAGCGGCAACCCTACGAGACCCATTTCAACTACTACCGTCATCCGCGAGTCCAGCCCGCGCTCTACTCGGTCTCGATCGTCGGCCCCTATTTCCCGGCGGGAAGCGCGGACACTCCCAGTCGGCGAAAGGTCTTCGTGTGCAAGCCGGCGGAGCCCGCCGAGGAAGACGACTGCGCCCGCCAGATTCTCGCCAATCTGATGCGCAAGGCCTATCGACGACCGGTGACCGACGAAGACCTGCAGGGGCCCTTCGAGCTCTACAGCGCGGAACGAGCCAGGGAGGGGTTCGAAGCGGGGGTCGAGATGGCAGTGGCTGCAGTCCTCGTGAGCCCGGAGTTTCTCTTCCGCATCGAACAGGATCCGCCCGGCCTAGAGCCTGGGACTCCCTATCGCATCAGCGATGTGGAGCTGGCGTCACGCCTATCTTCGTTCCTCTGGAGCAGCATCCCGGACGACGAGCTGCTGGATCTGGCGACCCAGGGAGAGCTCTCCGAGCCAGCGACCCTGGAACGACAGGTGAGGCGAATGCTCAGCGACCCTCGTTCGGTCAATCTGGTGAGCAACTTCGCAGCCCAGTGGCTGCACCTGCGGAACCTCGAGGCGATAAAGCCGGACAAGCGCATGTTCCCGGACTTCGACGACAATCTCCGTCAGTCTTTTCGCCGCGAGACGGAGCTCTTCTTCGAGGACGTCATTCGTGAAGACCGCAGCGTTTTGGACCTGCTGAAGGCGGACTACACCTTCCTCAATGAGCGCCTCGCCAAGCATTACGGCATTCCCCACGTCTACGGCAGCCGCTTCCGTCGGGTGAGCTTCGAGGAAGAGGGCGGACGGGGTGGCCTGTTGCGACACGGAAGTATTCTGGCCGTGACGTCTTTCGCCACCCGAACTTCGCCGGTTGTTCGCGGTAACTGGATCCTCGCCAACATTCTCGGCGTACCCCCGCCACCGGCGCCGCCCGATGTACCGGATTTGCCGGCCAAGGCCGGCGGCAAGGAGCTATCGATACGGGAACGCCTTTCGGAACATCGCGACAATCCGGCCTGTGCAGGCTGCCACAAGCTGATGGACCCGATCGGCTTCGCGCTCGAGAACTACGATGCGGTCGGCCGTTGGCGAGACCTAGAAGCAGGGCTGGCGATTGACGCTTCGGGGGAGCTTTTCGACGGCAGCCGCTTTGACGGAATCGCCGAGCTCGAAGAGGCGCTGCTCGGTCGCCCAGAGCTCTTCCTCACGACCCTCACCGAGAAGCTTCTCGTGTTCGCGACCGGAAGGGGGGTCGAGTACTACGATGGCCCTGCCATTCGCAACATTCTTCGCGAGGCGCAGGGCGAGGACTACCGCTTCTCGTCGCTGATTCTCGGCATCATCAAGAGCGCCCCTTTCCAGATGAGGAGATCGTCATGATTCTCACCAAGAAGGCCCTACCCCGCCGCACCTTTCTGCGGGGTCTGGGCGCGACCGTGGCGCTGCCCTTGCTCGATGCGATGGTTCCCTCGATGACGGCCCTTGCCAAAACCCCGGCCAAGCCGGTACGCCGCTTGGGCTTTGTTTACGTACCGATGGGCTCCAACATCAAGAAATGGGCGCCGCCTGGTGAGAGCGGCGCCCTGGGTGAGCTCTCCCCCAGCCTCAGTCCGCTGGCGTCGGTCAGGGACCACATCACAGTGATCAGCAACCTGGAGCTGAAGAACGCCTACCCAGGCACTCACGCCACCTCCAACGCCTCTTTCTTGAGCGCGGCCAAGGCGAAGTGGACCGAGAGCACGGACTATTACCTGGGCACCACCGTCGATCAGATCGCCGCACAGCAGATGGGTCAGGAGACTCAGCTGCCCTCTCTGGAGCTGGCGATGGATCTGATGGACATGGTCGGTCAGTGCGACAACGGATACGCCTGTGTCTACCAGAACAATCTGTCCTGGTCATCGCCGACAACGCCGCTGCCTGCCGAGGCACACCCGCGGATCGTTTTCGAGCGCCTCTTCGGCGAAGGAGGCAGTCCCGAACAGCGTCGAGCCGCTTTAGGGAGGAAAGCCAGCCTGCTGGATTGGGTGCACGAAGACATCAGCCGCCTACAAAGGAAGCTCGGGCCCGGAGACCAGGTCAAAGTCAGTGAGTATCTCGACTCGGTTCGTGAGGTCGAGCGCCGGATTCAGAGGGCCGAAGTGAAGTCCGAGGACAGTCCACTTCCAGACTTCGACCGCCCGGTCAGCGTTCCGGCAGCCTACGGCGACCATGCCAAGCTGATGTTCGACCTCCAAGTGTTGGCGATGCAAGCCGACGTCACCCGGGTCATCACCTTTCAGCTCGCTCGTGAGTCGAGCAACAGAACCTACCCCGAAGTCGACGCTCCCGATTCCCACCACGCCACCTCCCATCACGGCAACCAACCGGAGAAGGTCGCAAGGCTGGCGAGGATCAATCAGTTCCACGTATCTCTCTTCGCTTACTTCGTCGAAAAGATGGCATCGGTACCGGACGGCGACGGCTCGCTATTGGACCATTCGCTCTACCTATACGGCAGCGGGATGGGCAACCCCAACGTCCATGACCACGTGAATCTGCCTATCCTCGTCGCCGGCGGCGGGCCGGGAAGGCCGCGCGGCGGACGCCATATCAAATACACCGAGCCGGCCCCGATGGCCAACCTTCACCTGACCTTGCTTGATCGCGCCGGAGTTCATCTCGACTCCTTCGCCGACAGCACCGGCAAGATCGACACTCTGCTGGGCTCGGTCCCTCTGACCGCTTGAGGAGGTGACGATGAGCTCGTGTCTACGGCCGATCACCTTCCTCTTGTTGGGCTTGCTGCTCTCGCCGGCAGCTCCAGCGGCCCCGGACGCAGAGCTGGCGGCAGCCGCCGAAGCGGCGGCCGGACAGAAAGTCCGGAGACTGCTCGAGCACAATGTCGACGTGAACGCCGCTCAGATCGACGGCATGACGGCGCTTCACTGGGCGGCGTATCACGACGACCAGGGGCTGGTGGAGGCGTTGGTGAGTGCCGGCGCTGATGTGAGCGCCGCGAACCGCTACGGCGTAACACCGCTGTCGCTCGCCTGCACCAACGGCAACGGAGCCATCGTCGAACGCCTCCTTGACGCCGGCGCCGACTCCAACGCCACCCTGCCAGGAGGGGAGAGCGCTTTGATGACCGCCTCGCGCACCGGCAGGGTCAGGGCCGTTGAAGCGCTGCTGGAGGGCGGCGCCGACGTTCACGCCAAAGACAGCCAGCGCGGCCAGACGGCACTGATGTGGGCAGCGGCCGAGGGGAACGTGGAGGTCCTGAGACTGCTCATCGAGGTAGGAGCGGACTTCCGAGCGCCGCTCGACTCCGGGTTCACCCCTCTCCTCTTCGCCGCCAGAGAAGGAAAAATCGAAGTCGTACGCGAACTGGTGAAAATGGGCGTCGACGTCAACGAGGCCACACCGCTCGAAGCGACGAAACGAGAACGCCCCCTGCCAGGAGGGCGCACCGTCCGGCCCGGCGCCAACCCACTATTGATAGCGGTCACCAACGCCCACTACGACGTCGCGGCGCTGCTCCTAGACGCCGGGGCCGACCCCAATGCCGGACCGGGATACACCGCGCTGCACGCGCTCCCGAGGGTCCGCAAAACCGGGGGGGGAGACAATAATCCGTCTCCCGACGGGTCCGGTGCGATGACGGATCTCGACTTCGTCAGGGACATGGTGGCCCATGGCGCCGATCTCGACGCTCGGATGACAGAGAGGCCGAGTCTGGCCAACAACAGCTTCAACGAGCTCGGGGCGACCCCCTTCATGACCGCCGCAATAGTCGCGGACGCCGAGTTGATGAGGACGCTGGCAGAGCTGGGAGCGGATCCCTCCCGGCGCAACGAAGAGAACAGCACAGCGCTGATGGCGGCGGCCGGACTGGGGACGCGATCACCCGGCGAGGACGCCGGCACCGAAGAAGAGGTGGTGGAGGCCATACAGGTGGCGCTGGACCTCGGTGCCGACACGAACGCGGTCAACGACGATGGCGAGACCGCGATGCACGGTGCCGCGTACAAGAACCTGCCGAAGGCGGTCGAGCTTCTCGCTGCCAACGGCGCTGATATCGAAATCTGGAACCGGCACAACAAATACGGTTGGACCCCGCTGTCGATCGCCCGCGGCTACCGGAGAGGAAACTTCAAGCCGTCGCCGGTGACCGTTGCGGCGGTGGAGAAAGTGATGCTCGCCGCCGGTGTGAGGCCACCGACGGAGGAAGAGGAAGGGGCCAAGGGCTTCGACATCTACGCCAAGCCCTACGGAACAGAAGCGACCAAGCCGGCGCCGGGGACTGACGGCAAACCCCTTCGCTGACGCGCAACGCGCCTCTCCGTCACCGCGACTGCACCATCGCCCACGCCTTGGCGGCGTTACGCCGAATCCCTGGTTTGTGCGCCAGGTACTGCTCCGAGGACGCATTGCCGTCGAGACCCCGTTTGACGACGCCCTGAACGATGGCCGCCAGCCGGAAGAAGGTATAGGCCATATAGAAGGTCCAGTCGTCGACCGGTGGACGCCCCGAAACCTCGAAGTAGCGCCCCAGTAGGTCGCGCTGGGTGGGGATGCCCGATCGCACCAGCTCGTCTTCGCCGAGGTCGCCGTAATACATCAGGCGGCAGTAGGCGAGGTCGCCGTTGGGATGCCCGAGCGTCGAGAGCTCCCAATCCAAGACCGCGGCTACGCGTGGCTCGGTGGCGTGCACGATGCAGTTGCGGATCGAGTAATCACCATGGACGATGGTAGTCAGATCATCATCCGGGATGTTGGCGGGGAGCCAGTCCATCAGACTGTCCATCTCGGGGATGTCCTCGGTCATCGAAGCTCGATATTGCTTCGACCACCGACTTATCTGGCGAGCGAAGTAGTTCCCCGGTCGGCCGTAGCCCTCACCGAGGCCGACACCCTCGTAGTCGACGCGATGGAGGCGCGCCAGGACCTCGACGAAGTCGTAGTAGAGCGCGCCGCGGTCCTGCGGCGAGAGGTTGGGCAGGAGGGTGTCTTCGATGACCCGACCCGGGACCATCTCCATCACGAAGAACTCGGTTCCGATCACCGAACGGTCTTCGCAGCTGACCAGCATCTCAGGCACGGGTACGTCGGTTTCCGCCAGTGCCTTCATCACCCGATGCTCGCGATCGACCTGGTGAGCGGAGGGCAGCAGCTCACCTGGCGGCTTCTTGCGCATCACCATCCGTCGGTCGGCGGTCTCGATCAGGAACGTGGGATTGGATTGCCCTCCTTCGAACTGCCGCACCTCGATCGGTGGGCGGAAACCTGGGAGGTGCCCGTGTAGATAGGCTTCGAGTGCGGCCTCGTCAAACTGATGCGGGCCGCGAACGTCGGTGATCTGTGCTTCGTCGGACATGGTGTTGCTAACTCGCAGCCGCAGACTCCGCTTCGAGCTCACGGGCTTCCCGGGCTCGTACCTTCTTCTCGGCACGGTCCACGGCGTAGAGATAGCCCAGCCCGGTGAGCAGCGCAAAGGAAGCGGCGATGAAAAAGAAGACCGCGTAGCCGAATTGTGCCGCGACGAATCCCGACAGCGCCAGGCAGGATGAGCCGCGATTCTTCGCGTTTGATGGTCTCGATGAAGTTCGGCCGCTCGCCACGCTCCCGACGTTTCAAGGCCGCGGGCGGAGGAGGCGGCTCGCGACGCAGAGTCGCGGGGGTGGCCGCCACGATGAGCAGAAGAGCTGCAAAGATCGAGGTCTTTCGCCATCCCCAGGTGTCGATCAGGGCGACGCAGCTCTGGCCCAGAACTCCGCCGAGGAAGGCCAGAAATACGATTACGGAAGTGCCGACCGTGCGATCGTGATCGCCGAGGCTCTCGGCGGCATAGGCGTCGACGGCGATGTCCTGCGCCCCCATCACGAAGCCCTTGACGAAGAGGATCCCGACGACCACATACACGGTCGCGACGCTGGGCTCGAAGAACCCGACTGCGAGATAGAGACTTGCGCCGAGCAGGGTGGTAGGAACGATCCAGGACTTGCGAACACCGAATCGGACACTGCCGTAGTTGTCGACCAGGAGGGCCATCGCCCACTTGAGCCAGCGCGGGAAGAAAGGCAGCGACAGCAGCCAGAACTGTTCGAGAGGCAGTCCTTGCTGGCGAAAAACAGCGGGGAGGGCTACGGCTGTGAAGGAGCCAGGGAAGTACTGGCCCATATGGAGCGAGCCGAGCGACAGGAGCTTCGCCCAGTCGATGCCTGACGCTTTCTTCTTAGGCTCCAGGTCGTCAGTCCTCTCTCGAAACGGACGCTCACCTTATCCGCGCTCCCCCGCCGCCGACAAGTCGTACGCGCTGCGACGCCAGACGCGTTAGGCTCACCCACCGGAACGAAAGGAGATGACAAGGATGCAGCTCGATCAAAAAGTCGCAGTGGTCACCGGTGCGGGTCGTGGCATTGGCAAGGCAATCGCAGTCGCCTTCGCCCGCGAGGGCGCGCGGGTGGTGTGCTCGGCTCGTAGCTTGGAGGAGATCAACGACGTAGCGGACCAAGTGGGAGGTCGCGCAATCCAATGTGACGTGGGTCGAGAAGATGAGATTCGCGGTCTGATCGACCAGACTCTGGAGGAGCTAGGACGCATCGACATTCTGGTCAACAACGCCGGCGCGGTTGCACGGCAGCCGGTCCATGAGCTGCCAATCGAGGACTGGGACAACGTCATCAACGTAAATCTCCGCGGCGTCTTTCTCTGCACCAAACTGGCCCTGCCATCGATGCTGGAGCGCGGAAGCGGCTGCATCATCAATATTTCCTCCGGCGCAGGGGTGGTCGGTCCGCCCAATCGATCGGCCTATGCGGCCTCTAAGCACGGCGTCATGGGCTTTACCAAGACCTTGGTCGCTGAGTATCTGAAGCAGGGCATCCGATCGCACGTCATTCTTCCGGATGCAACGGTATCCAGGATGCGCAGCGAGGGGTTCCCGGAGGAGGACCCTGATACGTTGATTCAAGCCGAGGACATCGCCGACGCGGCGGTCTTTCTGGCCACTCAGAAGCGCACGGCACACACGATGGAACTGAGGGTCAGCCAAGGGCTGGCGACGAAAGCGCGGTAGAGGAGACTCCATGACCTTCGAGAACTTGATTCTGGACAAACGAGATGGTGTCGCCACCATCACCCTCGACCGGCCGGAGGCCATGAACGCACTCAGCACCCAGCTGGGGCGCGAGCTCCAAGACGCGATTGTCGACGTCGAGAATGACCCCGACGCAAGAGTGCTGGTCCTCACCGGGGCGGGGCGGGCTTTCTGTGCGGGTGAGGACGTCAAGGAGCGCCCCGCCGACTCCGCCGAGATGAAGGCGAGCCAGACCGCTCTCGGCAAGATCAGTCGTGGGCCGAAGAGCCACCGCTGGTTCGCCGAGACTTTTCGCGGCATGAGCAAGCCGACCATCGCTTCCCTCAACGGCTTCGCGGTCGGGCAGGGCCTGAGCATCGCCCTCGCCTGCGACATGCGGATCGCTTCGGCCGAGGCCAAGCTCGGCGCCATCTGGACCCTGCGCGGTATTCCTCCGGAGTCGGCCGGGGCCTACCTGCTGACCCAGTTGGTGGGTCCGGCCGTCGCCTGTGAGCTGATCTTCACCGGCCGCATCGTCGACGCCGGTGAAGCCAAGGAGCTCGGCATGGTCAACCGCGTTGTTCCGGGAGATGAGCTCGAAGCGGCAACCCGTGAGCTGGCGACAACGATGGCGCAGGGGGCGCCGGTAGCCATCGCGGTCTCGAAGATGATGATCTATCAGGCTCTCGAGAGCAGCCTCGAAATGCACGGCCGGCTCGACTCTCTCGGACAGGCATACTGCTTCAACACCGAGGACCGCGAGGAAGGGATCCGCTCCTTCCTCGAGAAGAGGCCGGCTCGTTTCACAGGCAGGTAGCGCGGCCTGAGGGTCTGCGAAGAGCTGTCGCAACGATCTGGACTGCACGCATTTGCAGGCTCGTCTGAGGGCGAGTCGCTGAAGGATCAGTTCCGGCTCTGAGTCGCTATCGGTTAGTGTTCATCGGCGCGCGCCTCGCATACGCGGCGCCGCCGGGAGGTCTCAGATGAGCACCAAGCTGACACGTCGCCACCTTCTCGCCACTGTCGGCGCAGGAGCTCTCGCCTTCGGCCGGCGCTCGGCTGTGCGGGCCAAAGCCTCACCCAGCGAGACCATCGGCATTGGAGTCCTCGGCAGCGGAAGCCGAGCTCTCTGGCTGCAAAAGTCGATCGTGGACGCGGGAGGGGCTCGGATCGTCGCGGTATGTGACGTCTACAAAACCCAACTCGCGAGGGCCCTCGAGGCCGCCGGGCCCGATGCCTTGGCGACTCCCGACTATGAGGAGGTCCTGGCTCGCGACGACATTGACGCGGTCATTATCGGCACCCCGGACCACTGGCACGTTCCGATGACGGTAGCCGCTCTCGCCGCCGGCAAGGACGTCTTCGTCGAAAAGCCACTCACCCACTCTCTCGAGGAGGGCGAGACGATTCTCGCCGCGGCGATCGCGTCAGACCGCATCGTGCAGGTCGGAACCCAGCAGCGCTCGATGCCGCAGTTCAAACGCGCCAAGGAAATCATCGACGCCGGCACTCTCGGACGCATTCGCCGAGTTCGGATGACGTGGAATCGCAACGGTATACCCGCGAAGGGAAGGGGATCGTTCGCCGACCGACCGAAGATCGCACCGGAGGACGTCGACTGGCAGCGCTTCTTGGGCAGCGCCCCGCCGCAGCCCTTCGACCCCTACCGCCTGCGCCAATGGCGAATGTTCTGGGACTTCGGCGCCGGCCTGCTTGGAGACCTGATGGTTCATTGGCTCGACGCCGTGGTCTGGCTGGTGGGTATTGGCGAGCTCCCCGCCGAGACCACTGCCATTGGCGACAGCTTCTTGGCTGAAGGGCTGTGGGAGGCGCCGGACACCATTGCGGCGACGTTTCGGTACCCCAGCCGGGGTATCCACGCCATCTTCGAGGCCACTCTCGTCAACCAGCACGATCGCGCCGGGCTCACGATCATGGGAGAGCATGCAACGATCTATCTCGACCGCGGCAGAGTCGAGCTCCATCCGCAACCCGGGCGCGACATCGAGCCCGAAGAGTGGTTGATCGACGATCGGGAGCGTGGCTCGGATGCCTACCTGCAACCTGAGGGAACGCTGCGCCACCTCGAAAACTGGCTCGAGTGTATTCGCACCCGTTCTCAGCCCAATGCACCGGTCTCTGACGCAGTGTTAGCCGCCGGAGCTGCTCACCTCGGTAATATCGCCTACCGGGAGAAGCGAATCGTGGTTCGGAGCTGAGATCCGCCGGAGCCGCTCGCCTGCGGAGGGCCAAGAACGCAGATATCATCCCCAGACAGCTCCCTCAGAGAGATAACAGGCACAGCGGCCAGGCAACTAGAGGAAGACTATGAATTTCGAATTCAGCGACAAAGTCCGCGATCTGCAGCAGCGGATCACCGACTTCATGGACGAGCAGGTCTACCCGCTCGAAGAGGACTATCCGAGGCATGTAGAGGAGGCGGGAGGCTGGACCACGCCACCGATCATGGACAGATTGAAGGAGAAGGCGCGGGAGCTAGGGCTCTGGAATCTTTTCATGCCCGATGACGAGCACGGCGCCGGTCTGAATAATCTCGAATACGCGCCATTGGCGGAGATCATGGGTCGGGTCGCTTGGGCGTCTGAGCCGTTCAACTGCAGCGCCCCGGATACGGGCAACATGGAGATCCTGGCCCGCTTCGGTACCGAGGAGCAGAAAGAGCAATGGCTGAAGCCGCTCTTGAACGGCGAGATCCGTTCGTGCTTCTCGATGACCGAGCCGGCGGTTGCTTCGAGCGACGCCACCAATATCGAATGCAGCATCAAGCGCGATGGCGACGAGTACGTCATCAACGGACGCAAGTGGTTCTCGTCAGGCTTCTCCAACGAACGGTGCAAGGTCGGCATCGTCATGGGCAAGAGCGATCCGGACAACGCCAACCGTTACGTGCAGCAATCGATGATTCTGGTGCCCAAAGGAACGCCGGGCATGACTCTGGTTCGCAACATCACTACTTTCGGCTACAAGGGAATGCCCGGCGGGCATCCGGAGATCTTGTTCGAGAATGTCAGGGTCCCGGCTACCAACATGCTCCTGGGGGAAGGCCGAGGCTTCGAGATCGCCCAGGCGCGCCTGGGGCCGGGCCGCATCCACCACTGCATGCGCTTCGTCGGCTCGGCGCAGAGAGCCTTGGAGCTGATGTGTAGGCGGGCCGAGAGTCGCAGCGCCTTTGGCGTCAAGCTGTCAGAGCATGGATCGCTGCGCGAGGACATCGCCAAGTCCTTCTGCGAGATCGAGCAGGCTCGTCTGCTCACCCTCAGAGCCGCCGACAAGATGGACCGCGAAGGCAACAAAGCGTCGCGAGACCTCATCGGCGCCGCCAAGATCGTGGTGCCGGCGATGGCAGCCAGGGTCATCGATCGAGCGATTCAGGTGCATGGCGCCATGGGCTTCACCGAGGATACCTTCTTGCCAGCGGCCTATGCCCATGCGCGATACATTCGCGTCGGCGACGGCCCCGATCAGGTCCACATGTCGTCTCTCGCTCGGCAGTTGTTACGCAAATACGCCTGAGGATCAAGGGCGAGTCATCTGTTCTACGCCTGAAGAGTCGCCATGTTCGATCTGCTGAGGAGTCTTAAAGTCGTCGACTTGACGACCATCGTTCTCGGGCCTTACGCCACCCAGACCCTGGCCGACTTCGGGGCCGAGGTCATCAAGGTGGAGCCGCCGGGCGGCGACATTCTGCGAGCCGTTCGACCGGGCCGCCGCAAAGACCTGGGAGTCCAGTTCCAGAACTTCAATCGCAACAAGCGCTCCCTCACGATCGACCTCAAGCAGGTGCGCGGGCGAGAGGTGTTGCATTCACTCGTCGAGAAGTCGGATGTGGTCGTGCACAACATGCGGAGCCGATCGGCCGCGTCGCTAGGCGCTTCTTACGCCGAGCTGTCCGCCTGCAATCCGAAGCTCGTTTACTGCTATTCGGCCGGCTATGGCGACAGTGGACCAGATCGTGACGCGCCGGCCTATGACGACATCATTCAGGCACGGTCGGGTCTCGCGACTTTGAACGCGGACGCCACCGGGGCGCCGCAATTCGTGCGCACCATCGTCGGCGACAAAGTCGTGGGGCTACACCTGGCCATTGCGGTGCTGGCCGGAGTCGTTCACTTCCAGCGGACAGGACAGGGGACCTGCATCGAGATACCGATGCTGGAGAGCATGACCGCGTTCCTGCTGGCCGAGCATCTTGCCGGTCATAGCCTGATTCCGCCGGAGGGCGATCTCGGGTACAGCCGGCTCACCTCTCCCAGCCGTCGTCCGTATCCGACCAAGGATGGTTTCGTGGCGATCCTGCCCTACAGCACCCGGCACTGGACGCGTTTTTTTACGGCCAGCGGCCGAGCCGATCTCGCCAATGACCCGCGCGTGCTCGATCCCGAGAAACGGAGTGAGAACATCGATGATCTCTATAGCGAAGTCGCCAAGCTGGCGTTGGGGCGTACCACCTCGGAGTGGCTGGAGTTGATGGCGGAGCAGGACATTCCGTGCGCGCGCGTCAACGGCCTCGCGGATCTCTTTACCGACTCCCACCTGGAGGCAGTGCAGCTCTTCGAGCGAGTGAGCGACCCGGAGTTGGGTGAGATCCAACAAGTACGATCTCCCTATCAGGTCGATGGGGCCACCTACGGCGCGGGTTCCGCGAACACGGTCGCCCCCTGCCTCGGCGAGCACACCGACCAGGTTCTCGAGGAGCTCGGCTATTCGGAACAGGAGATTTCAGATCTTCACGCCGAGAGCGTGGTGACGTCGGCAGCCAAGCGAGATTCCTAGCGTGGTGTCTCCGACATGGCTTGCCAAGAGCTCGAGGTCATTCTGTTCGCTGTCAAGGAGCGACGAGGCAGGCATATTGGGAATATGTCGACGAGTCGCGACGACGGCAGCGGGCAAAAGGGGCCGAGATATTCGTAAGCCATGTCGGAAACACGGCACTAACAACTACTTCGAGGAACGATCCGATGAGTGACGACCCCGCCTTGTTCGAGATGATGCACAGCATGCGCGCGATGCGCCGTTTGAAGCCGGATCCCGTTCCGGACGAGCTCTTGAGGGAAGTGCTCGATGCGGCGATTCGGGCGCCGAGCGGGCAAAACACCCAGCCCTGGGCGTTCGTCGTGCTGCGTGAGGAGGCCAACCGGCGGTTCTTCGGCGATCGCTACAAGCATTGGATCCACACTCTGATGGGCGATCGTGTACCCGAGGAGAGCGATGATTCTCCGGCGGCGCGCTCGAGGCGCGCGGCGGTCCATCTCGCCGACCACATGAGTGAGGCGCCGGTCATCGTGCTCGCCTGTGGAAAGCGCGACTGGCCTTTTGCCGTGCCGAGCGAGAAGCGGGTCGGCAAGGCGCCACCGTCCTACGGATCGATCTATCCGGCGGTGGAGAATCTCTTACTTGCTTGCCGGGCGCGCGGGCTGGGCGCCAGCCTCACCACCACCCACCAGATGTTCGAGGGCGAGCTGACCGAGCACCTCGGCATTCCGGATACCTACGGTGTCGTCGCGGCCATCCCGATCGGTTATCCGACCGGCCGCTTCGGGCCGGTCCGTCGTCGCCCGGTGGGGACTGTGTCTCACTTCGACCGCTGGGGTGACCAGAACCCGGATTGGTGAGGCGTTGCCGCTTCGGCTCACCGCTCTTCATGAGCTGGAAATAGCGTGATCGGAGGACTTCCAATGAAGGTCGATGCACCAGTCCCCGCGGATCTAGCGCGAGTGGGTTCGGAGGCGCAGCGCCTCGAAGCCTTGGGTTACGACGGCTTGCGAGTAGCGGAGCTCAATCACGACCCTTTCATGCCACTGGCCCTGGCGGCAGAGCACACTGAGAAAATCGAGCTGGTGACCTCGGTTGCGGTTGCCTTCGCCCGCAATCCGATGTCGATGGCGATCTTGGCGCACGATCTCAATGCCTACTCAGGTGGGCGTTTGGTGCTTGGCTTGGGCTCCCAAGTCAGGCCACACATCGAGCGCAGATTCAGTATGCCTTGGCACAGGGCGGCGCGCCAGATGCGTGAGTTCATCGAAGCGATGGAGGCGATCTTCGACTGCTGGTACGAAGGCCGGCGGCTCGAGTTCGAGGGTGAGTACTACCAGCACACCTTGATGCCGGCGACCTTCACCCCGGAGAACACCGAGGGACCCCGACCAAAGATTGTCCTATCGGCAACGGGCCCTCTGATGACCAAAGTCGCGGCGGAGATCGCCGACGGCATGATCATGCATCCGTTCTCGAGCGAGAAGTACATGCGCGAAGTGACCCTCCCGGCGATCGAGGAGGGCCTTCGAGCGAGCGGGCGAACCCTGGGCGACTTCACTCTCGACTACGCGCCACTGATCGCAACCGGCGCAACCGAAGAGTCGCTCGAGCGAGCAGTAGCAGCAGTCCGAGACCGAATTGCGTTCTACGGTTGCACCGTAGCGTACAAACCGGTCCTGGACATCCATGGTTGGGGCGATTTGCAACCTGAGCTGATCGCGCTCAATCGTGAGCATCGCAAAGAAGAGATGGCGCAGCTCATCCCCGACGAGATCCTAGGTACGCTGGCGATCATCGGCCGTCCCGAAGTGGTTGTGGACACGATGAAGGCTCGTTTCGGAGGATTGATCGACCGCACCGGCTTCAGCGCTCCCGACCTCTCGGACAACGAGACGAAGGTACTCCTCGAGCGCCTCCGCAGCTAGTGTAGTGCGTCAATCAGCCACCCGGCCACCCGATAGGGGTGCCACCCTCTCTGCGAAGAAGCGTCCGCTGAACGCCGAGGACCCGTCGGCCTCAGCCTCCTGCAAGGTGTTCGCCCCCGATCACGTCCTCTACTTTCAGGAGGACCCAGGCACCGATGCGGAAATTCAGAGGATTAGTTGCAAATCGCCTTGTCGAAGTCACCACCCGGACGTTTCAGGGTCGCTTCCTACTCAGCCCCTCCCCCGAAGTGAATCGGACCATAAAAGGGGTCATCGGCCGGGGTCAGAGACGGACCGGAATCGACATCTGTGGCCTCGCCTTCATGTCCAATCACGCCCACATGCTCCTCGTCCCGGAGAGCACTGAACAGCTCAGCGAGTTCATGGGATTCGTCAACGGCAACATCGCTCGCAAAGTTGGGCCGCTGCAGGGTTGGCGGGGCAAGCTCTGGGAGCGGCGCTACCAGCACATCATCATCTCCGACGAGCCCGAAGCTCAGATCGCTCGTCTGAAGTACCTCTTCTCCCAAGGCACCAAAGAGGGCTTGGTGCGCCATCCCATGGACTGGCCCGGGGTTCACTCCGCCGGCGCGAGCCGACGAGGCTACCCCGAGATGACAGGGGGCGTGTGGCATGACCAGACGGCCGAAGGCAAGGCTCGAAGATCCGGTAAAATATTGACTCCCAAGGAGTTCCTCTTCGAAGAGGTGATCCGGCTGAGTCTCGTGCCGTGTCTAAGAGATTGGAACCCAGGGCCGAGGCTGGGGCTCATCGACCAGCTCCAACACGAGTGCGAACAGAAAGGCCGTCAGCTTCGTGAGGAGACAGGTAGACCTCCCATGGGGCCGAAGAAGATCCTCATGCAGGTCCCGGACTTCCAGCCAAAGGAGCTGGATCGATCGCCAGCACCGGCCTTTCACGCGGCTTCAAAAGAGGCCTTCCGGAAGCTCAGAGAAGAGTACCGAGAGTTCGTTAGTCTCTACTGTGAGTGTGCGGAGAAGCTCAAAGAAGGTGGGCTCGAGGTGACCTTTCCACCTGGATGTTTCCCGCCCCACCTTCCCTACGTCCCAGAGGTTCGAGCAGGACCGTAGCCATCGGCCCGATCGCAGATGAGCTTCGCAGAGCAGCTCTCAAGTGAGAGGCCGTAGAACGGAGCTGCGTCCTGCAATCGCCGTTTTGGCGCCTCTCGCCTCCCAACGCAACGCAAAAGCCCAAGACCACCGATTCTGACCTTATTTGTCGACCTGTGGAGAGAATCTGCGACCTGTGGAGAGAATCTGCGGCCCCAAAAGGGTCGCAGAAGTTCATTCTCTGAATCTCCGTTGAGCGCGGTTTAAAGAGGGTGGAACCATTTTCGACTAGCTTCCGCGCTGCCGGCCTTCGAGACCCAGAGGTCTCCTATCTCTGTCTTTCGATCAGATCATCAGATCCCTCCTTCGTCTCGCACTGCCAGCCGATTATCGGCGCTTCCTTGCGGACGGTTGACACGGATACCCCTTAGGGGTATATTAGATACCCTCAAGGGGTATCTGGAACTCTCCGATGATGGACGATCAAACCAAACGCAAGGCCCGTGCGCGGCTGAAGCGAATCGAAGGGCAGGTCGCTGCTCTCGGCCGGATGCTCGACGCTGATGCGGACTGCGTCGACGTACTCATACAGATCTCCGCCGCTCAGGGCGCACTCGCCGGTGCCGGGCAACTAATTCTGGGTCAGCACATCGAGAGCTGCGTCAGCGAGGCCTTTCGCCATGGCGACGAGGCTGAGCGGGCACTCAAGATCGAAGAATTGATGGATGTGTTCTCTCGCTACGGCCGCATGGAGAGCCGCTGATGCTGACCGCGATGTGGAGCATTACGCTCTCTCTGGCGCCTTGGCTGCTGCTGGGCATGGCGATCGCCGGCATTCTGCACGTAGCTCTCCCCAAGGGTTTCGTTCAGCGACACCTCGGCGGCCGCGGAGGCGTGGCCAAGGCGGTGGCCCTAGGCGTTCCACTGCCTCTCTGCTCTTGCGGCGTCATCCCCGCAGGGCTCGGCCTTCGCAGAGACGGCGCCAGCCAGGGCGCGACGGTCGGATTCCTCATCAGCACACCGCAGACCGGTGTCGACTCCATCCTGGTCAGCGCATCGTTTCTCGGCTGGCCCTTTGCCGTCTTCAAACTAGTCTCTGCGACGGTCACAGGTCTGGTCGGCGGATGGATCGCGGACCGCGTTAGCGAGCCCACGAAGATCGAGTCGGCCACTCCCCTACCGGCCGAGAGCTCGACCGAGCGGCCCCGCTTTCCTACCATGTTCGCCCACGCTTTCGACATCCTGCGCTCGATATGGCGATGGATCGTCTTCGGCGTTGTTGCCTCCGCCGCAATTGAAGCCTTCGTGCCCGATGGCTTCTTCACCGGTCTCTCCGAGATGGGCACTCTGGTGCCGATCCTGGCCTCTCTCGCGGTCTCGCTCCCTCTCTATGTCTGCGCCACCGCTTCGGTACCCATAGCGGCTGCCCTAGTCGCTGGCGGGATGCCAGGAGGCGCCGCCCTGGTATTTCTCATGGCGGGGCCCGCGACCAACATCGCGACCATCGGCGCGATCCATCGCGCACTAGGCAGCCGGACCCTCGCGGTCTACCTGACCACCATCATCGGGGGCAGCGTGCTGGCAGGAACTGCCTTCGACTCGGTCCTCGCAGCCGAGGCCATCGCCCTTCCCCACTCCCACGCCGAGGCGACCTGGTGGGCGGTAGCGAGTGCGGTGGTACTGCTCGGGATGATCGCCTGGTTCGCCTTCAGCGATCTACGCCTCTTGATCTCCAGGCAACGCAGCGAGTCGGGCCCGGCGGAGATCGAGATCGAAGTGGGTGGCATGGTCTGCGACGGCTGCGCCTCGCGCCTCGAGCGCGCTCTGCTCGCCGAAGAAGGCGTCGCCGGAGCGAGCGTGACCCTGGAACCGGGGCTGGCCAAGGTTCACGGGGCCATCGCGCGAGAGGCTGTCGTCGAGACCATCTGTCGCGAAGGCTTCAAGGTCGCCGAGGCCCACGCCTGACGATCACGCCGTCCTTCATCACCAGGGAGAGATCCCGCCCGTTGGAGGCCAGCAGGCCGAGGTTCTGTAGCGGATTCCCGGCGACCACCACGAGATCGGCCAGAGCACCCTCCCGCACCACACCGATCTCCCCCTCCTGTCCCAGGATCTCGGCCCCCACCGCGGTCGCCGAGTGGAGAATCTCGAACGGCGAGAGTACCTCTGCCCGCATCGTGAACTCGGTGCCCTGTCGAGTGTGCATCTCGGCCAGAAGATCGGTGCCGAAGCCCAGCTTCAGCCCGGCTCGCTGCATCGTTTCCAGCCCTCCATAGGCGAGATCGATAATCGCCTCCATCTTGTCGAGGCTGGTCTGCCCGATACCCATCGCCCTGCCTTGCTCGCGGATCGCACCCATCACCGAGAAGGTGGGAACGATGAAGGCGCCCCGCTCCTTGACCTCTCCGGCGGTGCCCTCCGAGATCAGGGTCCCATGCTCGATAGTGCGCACGCCGAGTCGCACCGATCGCAGAACCGCTTCATCGGGATGACAGTGCGCCGCGACGTAGACGCCCCGCCGCTCGCACTCTTCGACGATGGCAGCAATCTCGGCATCCGAGTATTGACAGCGATCGATCGGGTCGCTTGGGCTCATCACTCCACCCGAGCCCATGATCTTGATGTGATGCGCACCCTTGCGGAGCTCTTCGCGAACCGCCTTGGTGCACTCATCGACGCCGTCCGCCAGAATCGAGAGCTCGTTCTTCTGCGCTCCGCAGAGGCAGAGATCGTTACTGGGCAGGCCGGGACTGCGGAAGTCACCGTGGCCCCCGGTCTGCGACAGCGCCAAACCGCCGTAAAAGAAGCGTGGTCCCTCGACCCAACCCTTAGCAAGCGCCATCGCCAGCCCGTGGTCACCGCCGGCGATGTCACGCACGGTGGTGAATCCGCAATCGAGGATGTTGGCGAGGAACGTGGCCGCGTAGTGCGCGTAATAGGTCGCCGGTCGATCACCGCTACCCAGTCGCACCGAATAGGCGTAGGCATGCACATGGCAATCGATCATGCCGGGCATCAGGGTTTTTCCGGCGCAGTCAACGACCTCCGCATCGGCGATCCCGATCGGCGCGTCGGAGACTTCCTTGATCCGGTTGCCCTCGACCAGAACGAACATCGGCTCCCGTACTTCGGGGCTGTGGCCGTCGAAGAGTGTGGCGTTCTCGAACAAGACTGTCGTCATAGACTCTAGTGTCCTGGGCGGATTCAACTGGTCGTCGCAACATCTCGTGATGGAGGTGTTTCGATGGGAGTTGGCAAGTGTCAGGGTGCGATTCGAGCGATGCGTGGCCAGATGCGGTCACCTGGCCGGCCCTCGACAGCGCGGCGCGAGGACCGGATCCGGTTCTGGGAGACGATCGCTCGTGGGGCGTCCAGCGAGGACGCCGCAACAGAGGCTGGGGTGTCGCCGGCTGTCGGGTCGAGATGGTTCAGGCAAGCTGGTGGAATGCGACCTATCTCGTTGGCTCCGGTGTCGGGGCGTTATCTGTCGTTCGCCGAGCGTGAAGAGATCGCCATCCTTCACGCTCAGCATGTTGGGGTACGTGAGATCGCTCGCCGCCTGGGTCGTTCACCGTCGACGATTTCGCGGGAGCTGCGCCGCAACGCGGCGACTCGCAGCCGTGCCGTAACTTATCGGGCCACGACTGCGCAGTGGCACGCGGAGCGGCGCGCCAGCCGTCCGAAGGTCTCCAAGCTTGCCGCGAACGATGCCTTGCGTGAGTACGTGCAGAACCGCCTCGCCGGCGTGATCGCAAGGCCTGACGGGGAGCTGGTGCCGGGTCCGGATGTGCGTTGGATCGGCCGTCGGCACGGCCGTCGCCAGGATCGGCGTTGGGCGAAATCCTGGAGTCCGGAGCAGATCTCGAACCGGCTTCGGATTGATTTCCCCCATAATGAGTCGATGCGGATCTCTCACGAGGCGATCTACCAAGCGCTCTACATCCAAGGTCGAGGAGCCCTCAAACGCGAGCTCGTCGCGTGCCTGCGAACCGGGCGAGCGCTACGAGTGCCGCATGCGCGAACCCGGGGGAGAGGCAAGAAATTTGTAACTCCGGAGATCATGATCAGCGAACGCCCCGCCGAAGCCGGCGACAGGGCCGTGCCGGGTCACTGGGAAGGCGACCTGATCGTCGGGCTCGAGAGCTCAGCGATCGGGACCCTCGTCGAACGCACTACGCGGTTCACGATGCTGCTGCACCTGCCCCGCATGGAAGGGCACGGGACCGAATCGAGGGTGAAGAACGGGCCGGCCCTCGCCGGGCACGGCGCCGAAGCCGTCCGTGACGCGATCGCGGTGTCAATCACCACGCTGCCCGAGCAGCTCCGCCGGTCCTTGACCTGGGACCAGGGCGCCGAGATGGCTCAACACGCTCAACTCCGCGTCGATACCGGCCTCGCGATCTACTTCTGCGACCCGCACAGCCCCTGGCAGCGGGGCACCAACGAGAACACCAACGGACTACTACGCCAGTACTTCCCGAAGGGCACCGACCTTGTCAGATACTCCTGCGACGACCTCGCCGCGGTCGCGCTCGCACTCAACGGCCGACCCCGCAAGACCCTCGGCTGGAGAACCCCTGCCGAAGTCTTCGATGAGCTTGTACACTCTGCTCACCAAGGCAACGCTGCGACGACTCCTTGAACCCAAGCAGTACGCCTCGAAGGCTTACCAGGATCGGCTGGCTGAGCTGCGGTTTCGCTGCAGCATGTCCGGCGTCGGAAATTGTTATGACAATGCGGTCTTGGAGAGCTTCTTCGACAGTCTCAAGACCGAGGTCTGGGACCGACCCTTCGAGACTCGTCAGCGAGCTCACGACGAAGCGGTTTCTTACCTCGAAGTGTTCTACAACCTGAGACGCCAGCATTCGACGCTCGGATTCCTGAGCCCCGAGGCCTTCGAAGGGGCAGCGTGAACTCACGCGCGACCGGCGGTCGGATCCGAAGGGAGGCTGCGCTCCCCGAACCTCGCACAGCCTCGTCCGAAGCTGACTACCCGAACTGATGCAGAATAGGAACTGCCCCGATGGGGCTTAACTTGGTGTCCACGAAACCGTGACCGCTCAGAACCCCTGCCGAAGTCTTCGATGAGTTTGTACACTCTGCTCACCAAGGCAACGTTGCGACGACCCCTTGAACCCAAGCTCTACCCGTAGTTCGTTGTGCAAATCGCGCCGTCATTTTGGGTGCTGCCAAGGCGCACCGACGAAGTCATATCGGGAATATTTCGAGGAGGTGGAACGACGGCAGCGCGCAAAAGGGCCAGCGAGTTGCGTAACGTACTGCGGGTAGAGGACACTAGCTTCTCATGACGGTGGACAAGTCCAAGTGGGTCGTCGGCAAGGTGCTGGCCGAACAGGCTCGGGTGCGGGGTGACCGCCCCTTCATACAGTTCGAAGACGGTGAGCCGGTTACCTACGCCGAGGCGCACGAGCTCACCAATCGCGTCGGCAACGCACTCGCCAAAGAGGGCGTGAGCTTTGGCGAGAACGTGGCGGTGATGCTTCACAATCGCCTGGAGCATCTGTGGTCGTGGTTCGGCTTGAATCGCATCGGCGCGGTCCATGTCGCTATCAATACCGCCTACAAGGGCAGTTTCCTGACCCATGTACTTGCCAATGCCGGATCCCGCTTCGGCATCATGGAGCGCGAGTTTCTGCCCTGGCTCGCCGACATCGAAGACACGGTACCCGCCATGCAGACGGTCTTCGTGCCGGGGCCGCCGCTCGAAGCGGAGGACACTCCGCCCTTCCGGCACATCGAGGTTCGCCACTTCGACGAGCTCCTAGAGGGCGCGCCCAACGACATCGAGGTAGAGGTCAGCTACCGGGATACCGGAATGATCATGTACACCTCCGGCACCACCGGACCATCAAAGGGTGTGGTGATGCCCCACGGCCATCTCTATCTCTTCGGCTTGGGCATGAAGAAATTCACCGACCTCGGGCCCGAGGACCGTTACTACATCTGTATGCCGCTCTTTCATGCCCAAGGTAGCCTGATGCAGACCTACGGAACCCTCCTGGCAGGCGCCAGCGCTGTCATGGTGAAGCAGTTCAGCGCCACCAAGTGGATCGACGACATCCGGAAGTACGAGGCTACGATCACCAACTCACTCGGCGTGATGAACGACTTCATCTTGCGACAGCCCCCCAAACCCACCGATCGAGACAACAAACTACGCATGATGTCCGCCCTCCCGGTGACGGAGGAAACTCTCGAGCAGTTGCGCGAGCGTTTCGCGATCCCCAAATTCAACGAGCTCTTCGGAATGACCGAGGTGAACCTCCCGATCTGGCGCCCACTCGACGCCCCCGATGAAGCCGGCTGCTCCGGCAAGGTATGGGACGAGTACTTCGAGGTCATCATCGCCGACCCCGATACGGACGAAGAGCTCCCCGTCGGCACAGTGGGCGAGATCCTGGTGCGGCCGAAAGAGCCCTATTGCTTCATGCAGGGCTACAACGGAATGCCGGATCGAACTGTTACGACCTGGCGCAACTTCTGGTTTCACACCGGTGACGCCGCACGCTTCGATGAGCGCGGCTTCCTCTGGTACATCGACCGCATCAAGGACACCATCCGGCGACGCGGCGAGAACATCTCCTCCTACGAAGTGGAAGCGGTCCTCCTCGAGCATCCCGCGGTGGAAGAGGTCGCCGCGGTAGCGGTAAGAGCCGAAGAGGGAGGCGAGGACGAGGTCCTGGCCTGCCTCGTCTTAGCCCAGGGAGTGGAAAGACCCGCGCCGGAAGCGATCCTCGACTTCTGTCTACCGCGAATGCCCTACTTCGCCGTGCCACGTTACGTCGAATATCTGGACGAGATCCCCAAGACCCCGACTCAGAAGATCCAAAAGAACAAGCTCCGCGAGCGCGGGCTGAGCGCCACCACCTGGGACCGCGAGGCAGTGGGCTACAAGGTACGTCGCTGAATCGCAAGATTCAGCCCGAAAGGGTGCTCGGACTTGGCCGTCTACCGATACACCTCTTTGCGATGTCCGATGCGGACGACCAAGATCGTGAGCTCCTGGTGGATGGCTTCGTAGATGATTCGGTAGCGTCCCACGCGAAGCCGCCGAAGACCTCCGAACTCTCCTTTGAGGGCCGCCCCAGCAGACGGCTCGTCGGCCAGTCGATCGATCGCTTCGACCAACCGGATCCGCTCTGGGACGTCGATCTTCCGAAGGGCCTTCGCGGCGCTACTCCTGATCTTGATCGAGTAGCTCACGCTTGACTTCTTCCCAGTCGAGCACGGGGTCGGCCGGGTCGTTGAGCCTGTCCAGGGCCAGTCGGAGATCCTCGAAGTCGTCGAGGTAGTACTCGAGGGCTTGCCTGAGTAGCTGCGCTCTCGAGCGATTCAACTGACTAGCCGCACGATCCGCCTTCTCGACGAGCTCATCGGGGAGTCTTGCTGTTACTTGCCTCATGGTTGCGCCTCCGACTCAACATGATGTCTTTGACTTCGATCGAAGTCAAGTTAGTTCGCTCTTCTTCCAGAGCCACGATGGCCGTGGGCGCGCTCTGTCTGAACGATCTACTCTTCAGCTGGCTCGCCGCAGGCCACTGGGGGTGTACCCGAAGGCGTTCTTGAACGCCCGGGTCAGGATCTGGGCAGAGGAAAAACCTACCTGGCCGGCGATCTGTTCGATCGAAACGGCGGTGTACCGGGCCAGCTGGTGGGCTTTCAGCAGGCGCCAGCGGTTGAGGTATTCGATCGCGGGCCTTCGCCCAACGCCGGCTCTCCCCGCGTATGCAGCGGCCAAGGCCGGCGTGATCCATCTCACCGGTACGCTGGCGCTCGAGCTCGCCCCCAAGAAGATCCGCGTCAACGCGATCTGCCCTGGCCTGGTATGGACGCGAAGATAGGGCGGCTCGCCGCGTTCCTGGCGAGCACCGATGCGGCGACCATCACCGGCCAGGCGATCAGCGTCGACGGCGGCATCCTCCTCGCCGGGCGTGCTCTGTGACGGCACCCAGCACCGACGAACGGCCGATCCCTCCTCGCACGCACCGACCGCGGAGATCCTCTCGAGCTCACGCACGACGATGCCCTCCGAGATCTCGGCATGGATCTTGGTCGCCAGGTCTCCGGCGGCGGCAGCGAAGTCCGGCTCGGCGAGAACGCGCGTGAGCGCCGCCTCGATCTCTGCGGAGGAAGCCTCGCGATCGAGTACCAGCCCGGCACCATGCCAGCTGGCTCGAGCTCCGTTCTCGGCCTGATCGCGCCCGAGAGGGAGGCACACGACCGGAACGCCTGCGGCCAGGGCTTTGAGCACGCTGCCGTGCCCCCCATGGGTCACCATGGCGGCGGCACGCTGCAGGATCGGAGCGTGAGGAGCCGTGGCGACGATCTCCACGTTCTCGGCCGCCTCGAAGTCAGATGGCTCAAACATCCCTCCCAGCGTCACGATCGCCTGGACGTCGAGCTCTCCAAGAGCTGCGATCGACCGGCGGTAGACGTCGAGCTGATCCTGAAACGAGGATCCGAGGGACACCAGCACGAGAGGTCGGTCGCCGCCCGAGGACGACCACGATGTCGTTTCGGACCACACCGGGTCGTCGAGCACCGGTCCGGCGAAGAGGGTGCGCTCCGGCAGCGCGTAGGGATAGTCGAAGTGTCGACTGGTCAGCAGTAGGACGAGGGATGCCCGGTCCCATTCCTCCCACGGATGGCTGGTCGCAGGCAGCCCGAGCTCCTGCCGCGCGGGGTCGAGAGCCGGCTGTCCGGCCGCGAAGGCCAGTCGCGCGGCCTCCCAGATCTCGGCATCGCGGGCCTCACCTTCCTCGCCCTCCAGAGGAAGCAGGCCGGGGCCGAAGCCCGGCCGACCGGGAGCCCACCGCAGGTCCACGTTCGGGAAGAGGACGACCGACGGCAGCCCACACCTCTCGGCTCCGAGCAGGGCACCGAACACCAACGCACAGCCGACCACGACGTCGACTGGATCGCGAGCGTGGCACGCCATGACATCCCGCGCCACACCGTGAGCGGGGCCGCACATGAAGCCGCGCACCCCGGCACTGATGCACTCTAGGGGATCGGCGATCGTCCAGTCCTTGACCGGATCGTCCTCCGGGCCGCGAGTCGCCCGATTCGGCGCCTCCTGGTAGCCGACGAAGGTCGATCAGGCCTAGGATCCGCGCATCCCGACCGACCGATCCGCCTTTCGACACCGACTACTGATCGTGACGCTCGCGATCGTGCTGTCGAGCCCCGCTCTCGCCCAGTACGGGACCCGCGGCGGGGAGTTCCGTCCTGATTGCGCTAGGGCGCCCTGACTGTAGGTGACGACAATCTACTCGGGCGTCTCTCCCGTCGTGACCCAGCGGTCATCACGACTCCTGGCTGGCCGGCTCTTCCGGCTGCGCACCGCGATCGCCGCCCCCGCCAACCACCGTCGGGGTAGCGCTCCGTCCACTCCACCAGCTTGTCGACCGCCGTCCAGCATCAGCGGCGTGCCTCGAAAGTGCCCCGGCTCGATCGGACTCGCACCCTCAGGCAGGCGCTCGTCGGCGGACAGCTCTGAACGACATGAGGTGCCGGAGTCTACGAGAAGGGCCGGTGTGTGCAGAACGTCTCGAAAAGGCTCTCGAGAAACTCGCGCCTTCCGTGCGGCTCTGACCTCTTGCTAGGCGGAAGCTCCGGAATAGTGCCGCAGGCCGAGCTTCCAGAAGCGCCGTGAGACAAAGAGGAAGGCTGCGGCCAGCGCCACCGCGACGCTCAGGGTCAGCGGCGAAAGACGACCGGTGAGCGCCTGGGCGGGGACGCTCACGGCAAAGACGATAGGAACCAGCGCCGTCAGGCTCCATCGCAGCCAGGGAGGGTAGATACCGATCGGCCAGCGCCCCGCGACATACATGCTCCAGAAGATCATCATCACGTTCTCGATGCGGATGAACCAGAAGCAGAGGGTCGCCAGAATGATCCAGAAGCTGTAGACGATCGCCGCTCCGCATCCGAACGCCAGCAGGAACTGGAGCGCCTCGACGACCGACACCGTCTCGGCCAAGCGATACAGCGATACGGCCAGCAGGACTCCGCCGAGGAAGACCTCCCCGATCTTCCAGATCTGGAACTCCGAGATGCTGACCAAGAGCTGAGCGTCCGCGGGTTTGGTGATCGTGAAGTCGAGCTGGCCCATCCTCACCTCGCCCATGAAGCGGGTCAGCGAAGGCGCGATCACCATGTTGATGGCACCGAGCATCATGAAGTAGATCCCGAGCAGTGCGAGCAGCTCCCAGGGGCCCCATCCGGCGAGGCTCTCGGTCTGGCGAAAGACCAGAAAGACAGCTATCAGCGCGGTCGACATATTGAGCAGCGTCTCGAAAGTCTGGATCCAGAAGTTGGACCGATAGGCCATCTCGTTCATCGCCCCGATACGGAAGAAGACGAGGATGAGACGCAGCACGTTCATCCGCCCACCGCCGAGAATCTACGCACCGCAAAGCGCCAGCCACCGGCGAGAACCGCCAGAACCAGGAGTGTCCACACCAGCTGCATGCCGAGGCCATGGATAACCTCCTGCGGCGAGAGACGGCCGATGATCACCTCGACCGGAAATGCCGCCACCCAATAGAAGGGCAGGCCCTCGCCGACTCTCTGCAGCCAGGGCGGCAGCAGGTCGACCGGAGCGACCCGGCCCGAGAAGACCAGCAGCAAGGCGAAGTACATCTGATTGATGGCGGTGGTTCGAGTGGTCCAGAAGGCGGCAAGCGCCAGGGTCCAACCAAGGAAGAAGCGCAAAAAGATCGCCAGGATCAGCGCCGGCAGCGCGGCCACCACAGCCCAGGGCTCGGTCTCGAAGGTGGGTCGGAACCACAAGGCCAAGATCGCCACCGCCGGCACCATCACCACCATCATCACCAATTTGTAGGCGAAGTTGTCGGCCAGGTCGCCGTGGATCGGATGCACAGGGCGCAACAACAAGAAGGAGAACTGCCCTTCCTGGATACGCCACTGAAACTCGTGCATGATCCAGGTGAAGGTGAGGTGGTTCACCAGCATCAGAGTGAGGTAGTAACCGGCGAACTGAGAAACAGAGTAACCGGCGACTTCCCCACCCTGCGCGTTGGCAACCGTCGACCAAACGATGAGAAAGATGACCGGATCGAGCACGCCTCCGATCATCCAGATGATGCCGGAGGCTCGATATTGAACCTGGACCGCGACGCCGATCCTGAACAGGGTGCGGTAGAGGCCGAACACGAGGACTACTCCGAGCGCTGGGCGAAAACCCGCTCGATGATCAACTCGATTGGCGGGTCCTCCACCGATAGATCGACCACCGGCAGGTCCTCGAGCAATCTGGCAGTTACCTTCGGCGTCTCCGCCTTCGCTACCTGCAGCGAGTAGCGCCCCCCCTCCTGGGCAATGACGTTCCCGTACTCCGAAAGATCGTGGGTCCCATCACCGAGGTCCACAATGATCGTCTTCTGCGCAGTGAAGCGACGCACCAGGACGTCGAGGTCACCATCGAAAAGAGCCGCGCCGTCGTTGATCACGATCACTCGTTTGCACAGAGCTTCGACATCGGCCATGTAGTGACTGGTGAGAATGATGGTCGCCTCGTACTTCGTCCGATACGCCTCGACAAACGATCGAATTCGGCGCTGCATCGTGACGTCCAAACCCAGCGTAGGCTCATCGAGAAAAAGGATACGCGGCCGGTGAAGTAGGGCCGCGGCCACCTCACACTTCATGCGCTCGCCCAGAGAGAGGTTGCGCACCGGCTTCTGCAACAGATCGGAGAGGTCGAGAAGCTCGACCAACTCGTCGCGGCTGTCGCTGAACTCGTTCGCCGACAGCCGGTAGATGGCACGGTTGCGCTCCAGAGAATCGGCTACCGGAATGTCCCAGATAAGCTGATTGCGCTGCCCCATCACCAAGGTCATCTGACGCAAGAACTCCTTTCGGCGTTCGAAAGGCTCGAAGCCCAGAACCCGCACGCGGCCCGAGGTCGGGTAGAGGAGGCCCGAGAGCATCTTGAGCGTCGTTGTCTTACCGGCGCCGTTGGGCCCGATGAAGCCGACAATCTCGCCCGGCGCAATGGAGAAGGTAACCGCCTTCACCGCCTCGACGCGCCGGGTCTCGCGCCGAAAGAGGCTACGAACCGCAGCACCAAGGCCGGTCTCCCGCACCGGGACCAGATAGGTCTTGGTGAGCTCGACGACGTCGATGGCGGAGCCTGTCGTCGCCGGAAGCGGCGCTTCAGTACCCGTCAGCACTTACTCGTGAAGCTCTCATGCCCGTCTCGACTCTTCCTGCCGGCATCATACCTGGGTCGCGAGGGCGAGCCGAAGTAGAATCCACCCACATGCAACCGCGAAGAAAGCCTTCCAAAGGGGTCGGCCTCAGCCTCCTTCTACTACTTCTGATCCCCGCCTGGGTCGGTACCGCCAAGGCACAGCTCAGCGATTGGCCGAACTGGCGGGGTCCCCTTCACAACGGAACGAGTCCCGACGCCAACCCGCCCATTCACTGGAGCGAGACCAACAACGTCCGCTTCAAAGTGCCGATCCCCGGCGAGAGCCTCGCCTCTCCCATCGTCCATGGCGATCGGGTCTATGTGGTCACCGCCGTAGCGCTCGACGAGGCCGCCTACGCCACCAACAAAGAGGCCGCCCAAGGGGTCATCGATCGCGGTGAGTGGCCACCGAAGGTAACCGCGGTTCGCCACCACTTCCGTGTCTATGCCTTCAATCGAGAGGACGGCAGCCTGGTGTGGGAACGATTGGCGACCGAGCGCGTGCCCCACGAGAGTCACTATCTCGACTCCTCTTATGCCTGCGCCTCACCGTTGACCGACGGCGAGCGTCTTTTCGTCCATTTCGGTTCCAACGGCACCTACGCTTACACCCTCGACGGCGAGCTCATCTGGGAAACCGACCTCGGCGACATGACCGCTCGGCGCGGTTTCGGCGAGGCGAGCTCACCGGCGATCTCCGGCGATCTTCTGGTAGTCAACTGGGACCATGAGGGAGACTCGTTCATCGTCGCGCTCGACAAGAAGACGGGCCGGGAGGTCTGGCGAACAGAGCGACCCGGAGAGGTCACATCGTGGTCGACGCCTCTGATCGTCGAACATCAAGGTCGGAACCAAGTCGTGGTCTCGGCCACGGGCCGAAGCCGAGGCTATGACCTCTTGACCGGCAAGGAGCTCTGGAGCCTCGGCGGTATGACCGTCAACCAGATCCCCACCCCCATTCACAACCAGGGCGTCGTATACCTTGCCAGCGGCTATCGCGGCAACATGCTCCAGGCCGTCGACCTGGCCACAGCGAAGGGCGAGCTCGAAGGTACCGAGGCGGTGCTTTGGAGCTACGAGCGTGACACTCCCTACGTCGCCACACCTCTTCTATACGGCCACAACTTCTATTTCATCAAACACTTCCGAAACATCCTCACGGTCCTCGACGCGAGCACGGGAGAGGTCCGTTACAACGAGGTGCGGCTCCCCGACCTCCGCCAGATCTATTCTTCGCCGGTCGGCGCGGCCGGGCGGGTCTATATCTTCGGCCGCGACGGCAACGCCCTCGTCCTCGAGGACGGCCCGAGCTTCAAGATCCTCGCCCACAACGTGCTCGACGACGACGTCGATGCCACCCCGGCTCTGGTCGGCGATCGTATGTACGTCAGGGGGCGTCACTCCCTCTACTGCTTAGAAGCCGAGGCCCCGCCGTCTGCGGATCGCTAGACCCAATGCCGCTCGTCTCCGGAACCAAGCTCAAGTCCCTGATGCGAGAGCCGCTGCTGCATTTTCTGCTGATCGGCGGCGCCGCTTTCGTCGTTTTCGACGACGTGGCGCTCGTCGACGCCTCAGCCGATAGCAAGAGGATCATTGTCGACCGCGAGAGCCTCCTCACCTTCATGCAGCAACGCGCCAGAGTTCTTTTGCCGGAGGGGTTCGCAGCTCAGCTCGACGCGCTGTCCGGCGAGCGACGCGCACAGCTGGTCGAGGATTACGTGCGCGAAGAGGCGCTCTATAGAGAAGCCAAGGCGATGCAGCTGGATGACGCCGACTACGGCGCACGCCAGCGGCTCATCGGGCAGCTGCGCTTCATCAACGAAGGCTTCGTTGCCGCATCGATCGAGGTCTCGGAGCAGGAGCTGCTCGATTACCTGCGAGCTCACTCGGACCGCTACAGCGTCGTGCCGACGATCACCTTTACCCACGTCTTCTTCAGTGCCGAAAGACACGGCGACGAATCAGCGCGCGACCTCGCCGAGGCCAAGCTAGGGGTATTGAACTCGGAGCAGGTGCCGTTCCACCAGGCTGTGGGCCATGGCGATCGTTTTCTCTACCACACAAACTACGTACGCAAGGGAGCCGGCGACATCGACAGCCACTTTGGGCGCGAAATGCAACGACCGCTGTTCGCCGCTGAGCCCGACGAGAAGACCTGGATCGGCCCCTTCCGCTCCGAGTACGGCTACCATCTCGTTCTGCTCACGACCAAGTCGGCCGGCTACCTACCGAGTCTCGACCAGGTGCGCGCGCGCGTCGAATCTGATGCGATACAAGCTCGCCTGGAGAATGCCTTCGAGGAGATGACGGACTCGATCGTGGAGAGCTACGAGGTCGAGCTCGACGCTGTCCTCAGAGAAGAGGCCGACCTCGCGGCGAGCTCGCGATGAAGCGCCGGATCGCTAACGCTGCGCTGCCGGCACTGGTTCTCAGCCTGTGCGCCGCTGTCGAGGCCGACGACAGCCGGCCGCTCCTCATCGAAGTCACCGAGACCTACCAAGATACCTTCCGGGTCCAATTGACAGCGCCTCCTCGGGTGGCGATGTTCGGTACGCCCGTTGTTGTCATGCCCGAGCACTGCCAGGGAGCGGTAGGAGCGGCAGGCGAAGCTCCCCGGGGGCAAGGCCGGCGTTACTATCACTGCGTCGACGGCCTCTCGGGTCAGACTCTGGAGATCGAGTTTCCGGGAGCTCGGTCCGCGGCGGCCACCGTCATCCGATTCAGTCGCGAGAACGGCGAAACGCTGACGGCGGTGCTCGATCCGGACGAAACGCAATGGATCGTCCCGGACGCCCAAACACCAATGCGCGTTGCCGGCAGCTACGTGCGTTTCGGCATCGCCCACATCTGGGTCGGCTACGACCACCTCCTCTTTCTGCTCTGTCTACTCTGGATCGCGGGTCGTTGGCGGCGGATCGTCGCTACGGTTACCGGCTTCACCCTGGCGCACTCGCTGACCTTGGCTCTGGCCGCCCTGGATGTGGTCCGACTGCCGGTGCCGGTGGTAGAAGCTGTGATCGCCCTCAGCGTTCTCTTTCTCGCCATCGAGGTCGCCAAGGGGCGCCGCGCGAACCTGACCTGGCGCTACCCGATCGCGGTGTCGAGCTCGTTCGGGCTCCTTCACGGACTGGGCTTTGCGGCCGTCTTGATGGAGATAGGCCTGCCCCAAACGCAGGTGGTGACCGGCCTCCTTTTCTTCAATGTCGGCGTCGAGATCGGGCAGCTGGCCTTCGCCGCGCTGGTCCTAGCCGGCCTGTGGATGCTGAGACGGTTTGCTACCCAATGGATGACGGCATCCCACTTCGACGATCGGATGCAGACCGCCATGGGCTACAGCGTCGGCTGCGTCGCCGCCTACTGGCTGTTCCAGCGCGCGATGCCGCTGATCGGCGCGGCGTGACGACTATTCGGGCGTGTACCAGATCGGCGAGCTGTATGCCCGCTCCTGGGTGATCATCGGAATACCGTCGGGAATGTCGGTGACCCCGTAGAACTTGGCGTCGTAGGCGGTCCAGCGCGGGGTCGGGATCTCGAGAACGCGCAGGTAGTAGAAGGCGTGCTCCTCCGGCTTGAAGTCGGGGTCCCGCCAAACGACGGCGAGCTCCGGATCACCGATACTGTTCAAGTAGGTCGCTTCGGCAACGTCGACCGTGTTGCCGACAGGCTCCACCTTGCCGTCGCGAGCGACCGCGCGCCCGTCCGAAAGGGCGACGTCGAAGATCTTCTCGTGCAGCTCGCCGCCGCCCGAGCGCCACCCCTTGATCACCTGGACCCGGTCGAGGTGTGCCCCATCCGGATCCTTCACCGCACGGATCAGAAAACTGGGGCTCTGCCCCCGCGGCGCCTGCGCCAGATCGCCGCCCATCGGCACGCCCTTCTCGTAGCCCACGCTCGCCGGGTCTCGCCGGTCGGCGTCCGCGGGCACGAAGTCCCAGCCGCCGAAAAAGCGTACCGTCATGCGGGGTCCCGTCGTTGCGTACGCTTCTCGACGCCGCATCGCATCGAAGATAGCCTCGCGGGTGTTCTCGGTCGCCCACACCGCCGCATAGCCGGATGCAGCCATCTCCCAATTGGTCGTCGGCCTCGAATTGGATAGCCGCCGCGCGCTCGGTTCACCGGGTGCCACCTTGCCGAAGAAATTGTCTTCGTCGACCGCGGCCAGCGAGGTGTGCGAGTCCGAGCTGCCGATCATGCCGTACTTGAACGGATTCGCGCCCTTTTCCGCCTGCTCCGCGAGACCGAGCTTGAGTGCCGAGCGAGCATACTCGTACTGGATCTTCTCGTTCGCCCGCGCGGGTGGCCGGACACCGTCAGCACCCAGCCTGTTGCCTCTCGTCCCGCCCCAGCCATTCCAGGTCTCGTAGTCGGCAAACTCGTCGGTGGGTGATAAGTAGGGATGGGTCTCGCTGTCACCTTTGATCTGAGTCGCTTCGAGTAGGGGCTCCCACCGCGAGCGTAGCCGTGAATAGGCAGCGGTCAGCGGCTGACCGTAGGAGTCCTCCAATCGGAACATATTGCCGCTGGTCAGATTGCCGTTGTGGGGAATCGCAAGAATCGACCCCTTGGTCTCGGCCTCATACTTCACCAGGTAGGCCCAGAGCTCTTCTTCTCTTCTGCTGTCGAAAGAGCTGAAAGGCAGCACTCGATTCGCTGTCGCGGCATCGTCGCGAAAGATGACGACCCGGTGGTCGGAATCGCCGAGAGGCGTCCACTCGTAGCCGATGAAGGCGGTGAAAACACCGGGCTCGTTGTAGCGGTCGGCGTTACCGGTGATCTGATGCCAAACCGATCGGCGGAAAGCTTCGTCTCGAACCGAGATCTGCCAGGGTCGATGGGCCGGAAGCAGCGAGCCACTCTCGAGAGCCTGTTGATCGATATCGTCACGCTGCTCGAGATCGGCGAGTGCTCGCTGCCACGACCGCCCGATCTCGGTCTCTCGGAATGCCGGGTCTTCCAGGTAGAAGTGACGCGAATAGGCAGCGCCGACGTTATTGGCATGGTCCGCGACAACGATGAAATCGAGCGGCCGGCGCAGCTTCGCTGGCAGCCCGGTGTTGCTCGTGACCTCTTCACCACGGGCAAAGCGGTAAGCCTCGTCAGGACCCAGACGCGTACCTCCGGCCATCGCATCCCCGGAGAGAGCGGTATGCAGATGGGTGTCGCCCCAGTAGACGCGGTCGGGGTAGGTGCGCGAGACCTCGGGTGAATAGGACTCCTGCGCCTCACTCGGGCTCTGCCACGACATCCCAAGAATGCAGACCACCATCAATCGCAACATCACCAAAAGACTCCTCTCCCAACCGCCGGGGAAGCTTACATGAAGAGGCCGCCTCTTCGAGCGGTTGACTGTCGCCTCGGCGATGAGCCAGCATGGCGCTCCGAACCAAGACAAACCGAGAAAGGAAGCAGCGAATGGGATTCACCGGTGTAGATCATATTGTCGTCCGTGTCCGCGATTTCGACGAGGGCGTCGCCACCTACCGCGATGGATTGGGACTGGAGCTCGACCATACCGACGAGCACGAGGCGCTCGGCATCAAGCAGGCGTTCTTCAACCTCTCCGACGGCTCCTTTATCGAGGTGGTCGCACCGCTCGGCCCCGAGTCCGCGGTCGGGCGCGCCGTGGAAAGCCGCGGCGAGGGGATTCACACAGTGGCGTTGGCCGTGGACAACCTCGACGAAACTGTCGAACGGCTAAAGGCCGGAGGGGCGCGCCTGATCGGAGAGGGCGGTCCCCAGGTCTTCGTTCATCCCAAATCCGCCCACGGCGTGCTCCTGCAGCTGAGCCCGAAGAAGTAGAGACGCTCGGCAGCGAGGGCTCGGCGTGAAGGCGAACAACGCACGATCCTGGAAGGCCGCCGCGGTGGGCCTAGGCTTGATCTGCGCGCTCCTAGCGAGCCGCGCGATGTGGGCCTGGTGGCTGTATCTCAACTCGGCGACGACCTCATCTGGGGAGCAGCGCTGGCCTTTCCCAGGGCTCTATCTGGTCGAGGTCGCGGCACTGGCAGTGGCGGTCCCGCTACTACTCGCGATGGAGGGGCCTCAGCCGGATCGTAAAGGCACCGGCGCTTGGGCCGCGATCGGCGCTCTTGCGTCGATGGTTCTTATCGGCGGCTTCTCGATCGGGCCGTCACTGCAACTGTCGCTGGCGATCGGAGCACTGGCTGTAGCCGTCGGCAGCGTTGGCGTGCGGCGGTCCCCGATGAAGTGCCTTCTACCTCTGCTAGGGGGGCTCCTGGCTCAAGCGGCACTGATGCTGCTCGTCCTCTTCACCCTGCTGGCCACAGGAAGAGCGAGCCGGTAGCGCAACCTCGCAGGCTGCTAGAAGGGGGGGCTGGCCTCTGCGATAACGACCGCCGAAGCGACTCGACGCGGCTCAGTTCCTGCCGCGCAGACTCCTAGCCCCGTAGGCCGCTCAGGTGGTCGACTTCGTTGAAGTTCTGCAGCGACCAGACGTGACCGTGCGGGCCCATGGGCCTGGCGCCGCTGACTGAGAAGGATGCAAGCTCGCTCTCGAAGCGGATCCACTCCCACGGCACCGGCCGAATGTCGAGCAGGTGCGTGAGGGCAACGGCATTGCTCCCTCCATGCGCAACGATGAGGATCGTGGGGCTCTCCTCTCCTAGATCCCACAGTTTGAAGTCGTCGCTGCGACGCCCGCGAATGCCGTGACGTCCGAGAATGTCGGCAATCGAGCCGGTGATTCGCGCGTGAAAGTCCATGAAGGGCTCGGCTCCGGGCCAGCCCGCCCAATGTTCTTCGAGAGGACGTTGTGCCGCCTCCACAAAGTAGCGGTCCACGTCCTCCTGACTCAGACCTCCGAGCGCCACCGCGATCTCCGCCAGCCCATCGATGGTGACGGGCTCGATCCCGGTCTGCTCGGCGATCGGGATCGCCGTCTCCTGGCATCGACACAAGGGACTCACATAGATCGCGTCGACGCCCTCTGCTGCCAGGCGGGTCGCGGCGGCTTCCGCCTGGCGCTGGCCGTAGACCGTCAGGCCTGGATCATCGATCGAGAGACCGTCCGCCGCTGTCCAGGCAGGATCTCCATGCCGGAGGAGAATAAGCCGCGGCTGCGAGGCGGCCCGACCGGCTGCCTCGCGCAGCGCTGCGGGTCCTGGTCCAGGTACTCGTGACACGAGGCGAGAGTCTGCCAGCTATCGGAAATGATAGCTATCATTTCCGATAGCTGAACAACATGGCGCCGAGGACGGCGCATCCGGAAGGAGTGATCGCGCCCTCCTAGCACGCTGCGCGTCGCGCTAGTAGCTCAAACGCAGACCCGGCCTGGACCACTCGGTCGATACCAGACGACCGGTTCCCGAGAGCGTGATGTAGGCGGTGCGAAAGTCCGCGCCGCCGAAACAGATGTTGGTGGTCAGAGGGTCCGGCGCTCGCACATGCTCGACGATGTCGCCCTCGGGGGAGATGACGGTGATGCCCCCGGTGAGCAGGGTGGCGACGCAGATATTGCCGCCCGCCTCCACCGCCAGCGAGTCAAAAAGATGCTTGCCCGGCGGATCGGCCACCAGCTCGCCGCTGTAGGGAAGGATGGTCTCGTCTTGAATCACCTCTCCCGGCGACGGGATCGCCCACTTCCACAGCCGCGTGGGATAGGTCTCGGCAACGTAGAGAGCCTTTCCATCCGGCGACAGCCCGATGCCGTTGGGCCCGTCGAGCGGAAAGATGACCTCACGAATCTCGGAACCGTCGGCCTTGGCGTAGAAAACACCGGTGCGATCGCGGTCTCGCTCTCGGGTCTGCCCGTGATCGGTGAACCAGAAGCCGCCGTGGGCGTCGAAAACGAGATCGTTGGGTGCCCGCAACGGGCGACCGTCGCACTCGGTGTAGAGATCCTCTACACGGCCGGTGTCGAGATCCACCCGCTGGATGCGACCCCCGATGTAGTCCTCGGCCTGCAGCCCAGGCACCTCGAGAAGCCCGCCAGGGAACTGGGCGATCGGTAGCTCGCCCACCTCTATCTTCTCGTAGTGAAAGCCGCCGTTATTACACACGTAGACGCCGCCGTCCGGGCCCAGAGCAGCCCCATTCGGACCTCCTCCACACTCCCCCACGACCTCGATCCGTCCGTCGGGGGTCACTCGAGAGAGGGTCCCGCGGGCGATCTCGACCAGCAGCACGCTGCCGTCTTCGAGGGCGATAGGTCCCTCCGGAAAGCCCAGCCCCGAAGTGACCTCATGCAGATCCGCATTCCTAGACAACAAGTTCGAATACCTCGGTGATGCCGAGCCAAGGCAGCCAGAGCTCGACCGGCCCCCGATTCACCGGTGTCCACAACGGCTCGCGCATTTCCGACTCCCAGTTTCGATACTCCTCGAGGAGCGCATCGACACGATCCTGATGTTCAACCGCCACGTCTTCGGCGTCCGCCTCTCCCTTCGACAAGTCGAAGAGATAGGGGGCTCGCTCGTTCACACTCACCAGCTTCCAGGATCCACTGCGAACAGCGAAGTTCTCGGCGTTACGCCAGAACAGAGAGCGCGAAGGAATGTTCTCCTCGCCGGTGAGCAGAGGCACCAGATCGATGCCGTCGAGGGTGCGATCGCTCGGCGCCTCCGCGCCGGCCAGCGCCAAAGCCGTAGGAAGAATGTCGAGCGAGCTTACCGGCGTCCGCTCGACCCTACCGGGGCTGATGCGGCCCTGCCAGGAAGCGAGAAAAGGCACCCGCACTCCGCCCTCGAAGTGGGAGAGCTTTCCACCGGTCAGCGGATCGTTGTAGCAAGCTTTGACGTAGCTCGCACAGCCGTTGTCGGAGAGGAAGAGCACCAGCGTCCTTTCCTCGAGGCCGGCGCTGCGCAGCTTGCTCATGATCGCGCCGACGCCGTCGTCGAGGGCACTGACCATGGCGGCGAAGATACGATGGGGATCGTCGGCGATGTCGGGGAACCTGTCGTAATACTCCTGGGTCACTTGTAGGGGCGTATGGGGAGCGTTGTAAGCGACGTAGAGAAAGAAAGGCTCCTGCTTATGGCGATCGATGAAGTCGACGGCCTCACGAGTGAAGGCATCGGTCAGGTACTCCTCTTCGGCCACCGGCTCCGCACCACGTTGGATCGGGTTGATCGGGGGACGATGCCGATACTCGTCCGGCCGACGGCCGCCGGCGACCGTGTGTGCCGCCACGGTGTGCACTCCCGGTTGGTCCGCGGGGTCCATGTAAAGGTTGCCGCCGTGCAAGAAGCCGAAGAACTCGTCGAAGCCGCGGTGCTGGGGTTGAAACTGCGGTTGCGAGCCCAGGTGCCACTTGCCGACCATGCCGGTCGCATACCCCGCCTCTCCAAGCAGTGCCGGCAACATGATCTCTTCGGTCGGCGTGCCGAGGCCCGCCTCCTCGGTCCGCTCCATGTCGCCGGCACCGAACTCGTGCCCGAAGCGCTGCTGGTAACGCCCGGTCAACAACCCGGCCCGTGTCGGGGAGCACAGCGGGGCGCTGACGTAGCCGTCGGTGAAGCGGATGCCGGAAGCTGCGAGGGTGTCGATGTTCGGCGTTCTCCCACCCTCGCAACTGTAGGCACACACATCGCCGTAACCGAGATCGTCGGCAACGATGACGACGATATTGGGCGGTGACTCGGGCTCGGGCAGGGGCTCAGGGGTCGTCTCGCCCGAAGGCGGACCACAACCGGCGAGCAAGGCAAGCGCTACACCGGTGAGAATGTAGTGAGGGCGGCGATTCCGGAAGTAAGAAAAAATCCTAGTCATGACTGATCCCCATTTCTTCGACTAAGCCCTGGCGCAGGCGATACTTCTCGACTTTGTTCGTCGGCGTGCGCGGCAGGTCGTCGACAACGCGAACAAATTCGGGCCACATATGACGCGGTAGCTCTTTGTGCGTCCACTCGAGAAAGGATGCCGCATCCAAGCTCCGGCCAGGCTTGGCGACCACGAAGGCCGCAACATCTTCTTCGTCTCCCTCTCGCGCGGACACGCCAACTACCGCGCTCATCGCCACATCGTCGTGCTCACCGAGGAGAGCCTCGACTTCGTAGGACGAGATGTTCTCGCCCTTTCTACGGATGAAGGAGCCCATGCGATCGACGAAGTAGTAGAGGCCCTCCGCGTCTCGGATCGCCGCATCTCCAGTGTGGAACCACGAGCGGCGGAAGGCTTCCCGTGTCGCCTCCGGCTGAGCGAAGTACTCCTCCATCAAGAGATGAGGCAGGCGACCACGGAAGGCGAGCTGACCATACTCCTCGCTGCCGAGCTCCTCGTCGTCCGGCCCGAGAATGGCCGCCTCTACGAAAACGGAGGGACGCCCCATCAGCCCACGGCGGATCTCTTCCGCTCCGCGGAGCACTGGATAGCCGTGACTGCGAGCGAATCGCCACACCTCTTCTTTCGCCAGCCCCTTGTACAGACTCGCCGGTGTGCCCTCTTGGTCGCCCATCTCGTCGATGAAGGCGAAGGCCCCGGCTCCCGTCTCGGTCTGTCCATAGGAAGTGGCACAGATATCAAAGCCGAAGCGGCGAGCGATGGCATTGTGCCCCTCCGGCAGCGGCACCATATTGACCAGGTGCAAGGTGTTGCAGTGGTCATCGGCTCGCGGTGGCGCGTTGAGCAAGCGCGGAATCATCACATCGAGGAGCACAGCACCCGTCGCCCCGCGAGAGGCGATACGACGCCAGAAGGCACTCGAGCTGAAGCGGTCCCACAGGGCGACCTCGCACCCCACCCAGGCTGCGCGGGCCATGTTCACGATCGCCCCGGCAGCGTGGTAGAGAGGCAAATCGTTGTAGATCACATCTTCCTGGTTGATCAGGCGTCGCGGGGTATAGATGAATTGATTCATCCAGCGGTGCGACTGCACAACGCCTTTGCTTGGCCCGGTCGTCCCCGAGGTGTAGATGATGTTGGCGATCGAGCCCGAGTCCAGAGTGCTGGGCGGTGCATCGGCCTCCGCGGCGACTAGATCGGCGAAACTCGCCACCTCCCGACCCCGGGGTGCCAGGGGCACCCGCTGAGCCGGAATCGAAGTCGTGATCGCTCTGCCGTGGCCGATGCACGACCAAGGACAGCTGGCCCACATCGTCGAGGACATCACCCAGGATCGCCAACAAGGACTCCTCGGTGATCAACAGCTTGGCCTGAAGGTCACCGAGCTGGTGGGCGAGAAGGCTCCCGCGAAGGTTGAAATTGATCGGGCAATAGGCGGCTCCGATCCGCCACAGGCCGAACATCGCAATTGAGGTGACGAGCGGATTACGGAGGAAGAGACCAACGCGGTCGCCCTTCCCAACGCCGAGAGAGCGAAGAGCCCCAGCGATACGGCGGCTGAGCTGATGAAACTCGGCAAAGGAGAGCGACCGATCCTCTTCGCCATAGAAAACGAAGGTTTGCTGCGGACGCGTCGCCGCCCACCTGTCGAGCCGGTCCACCACCAGCTCACCTTCGCTCAGCAGCTCTCGCTCGAGCGCGGCGAGGTCGCTTCGATCGAGCTCAGGCAAAGACGACGTGACCATGGCTGAGCACCGAACCGCTGTCGGTCGACACCTGGAATAGATAGCTCTTCTCGCTCTCGGCCCAGGCTTCGACCGTAAGCGTGTCCCCAGGATAAATCGTGGCTGCGTATCTGGTTTCGATCTCGCTCAGACGGCTCGGTTCCCCATTACATAGATCTTGAACGAGGATCCGAGTGGCGTAGCCCAGAGTGCAGGGGCCATGCAAGATGGGCCGATCGAAGCCGCGACTGCGCGCAAAGGCGGGGTCGATGTGCACAGGGTCGTCGACTCCGTTGAGCTGATAGAGGGCCGCCTGGTTTTCGGGAATGGGACAAGAAACGCGCAGCTCCGGAGCGCGATCCGGCGGCCGCCGGCCGGGGGACCGCGGCCCGCTTGCCCCGCCGTACCCCCCCGAGCCGAGCATGGCCGAAGAGCTATTGAGATCGAAAACCAGCCGCCCCTCCTCGTCATGGCCCTGCACGTGCGTCACCATCAGCGCGAAGCTACCCTTGTCGAAGATGTCCGCGATCTCAGCCGATACCAGAAGACGGCCGGGCACTTGGAGAGGGCGATGAAGAACGAGCCTCTCACCGGCCGCGACACGGTGGTAGTCCTCGACGAGGTCGGTGAACTGGTCGCCGAGTGCATTCATCGCCACGAAACAGAAACTGGGAAGGACGCGCAACCCTCCTGGCGCCTTCTCCCACACCAGCGCCAGGTCGCCGGATTCGGCTCCGACACTCAAGGCATAGAGAGCAACCTCACGCGGTCCGTACTCGAAGGAGACGGGCTCCGCTTTGCGGCCGATGAGTGCCAGGTCGGCTTTGGGCACCTGGCGCCCGGGCTCACTCGAGCCCCCCGCAGGCGTCGTCAAGCTCAGGCTCCGTCTACGATGGCATAGGCGCTGGAGATGACCACGCCCCGCTCGGTCGAGACTTGAATGAGGTAGCGAGAGTCGCTCTCCCGCCATCCACGGGTGGTGAGAGTCTCACCCGGGTAGACGACGTCGGAGAAACGAGCCTTGAATTCGCGCAGCGCCGCGGCCCGACCCTCGCAGGCACCCTCGAGAATCGCTCGGGTGGCGTAGCCATAGGTGCAGAGACCGTGCAGGATCGGGCGATCGAAACCGCCGAGTTTGGCAAATTCCGGGTCGATATGGAGCGGATTGTAGTCACCGTTGAGGCGATAGAGGGCGGCCTGGTCGATGGGAATCGTGTAGGCGACGCTGAAGCTGGGCTCGACGCCTTCAGGCGGATCCGACCTCTCCGTCTTCGGACCCGGATCTCCTCCAAAGCCACCGCCGCCACGATAGAAGCCCACCTTGAGCGTCTCGAAGACCTTCTCTCCGTCTTCGGTTCGCCCGGTCACGCTGGAATGGATTACAGCCGCCTTGAGCTTGTCGAAGATGTTCTTGACTTCGCCCTGGAGGATGAGCTTCCCCCCAGGAGGTATCGGTCTGAAGAGCCGGATCAGCTGCTCGCCGTGGAGCATGCGGGTCTTGTCGAAGCTGTCCTCGAGATCGCCCATGGCGCCCATCTCGGGGATGACACAGTAGCTCGGCAGCACTTCGAGACCACCCGGCGCTCCTTCGTAGATGTTGGAGATTTGGTCGGCGCGTGCCCCCACGCCGAGAGCGTAGAGAACGACGTCCTTCCACGAGTACTCGAAGACCTGAGGCTCGGTCTTGCGACCGATGAGATCCGGAAGCGAGAGCTCGGACACTTGAGTTTTCCCCCTTGTTGTGCGGCCTTGTTGCGGCCGTCTGGGCTTGCCAGCTACGATAGCGAGGCTAGATAGACCAGTCAATCTTCTTAATCGGATGTCGTACAGAAACAGCCAGCTCAGAGAGCGAATCCGACGACCGGCCTCCGCGGTTCTCGCGACAGCGCTTTTGCTGGCGGCGCACGGAGTCTCCGCCCAGGTTGAGGTCGACGACTTCGAGGCACGCAGCTTCACCGATTCGCGGGACGGTACTCTGGTCTTCCGCCTCTTCGTTCCGCGCGACTACGACGCGGCGAAGAGCTATCCCATCGTCACCTTCCTTCACGGCAGTAGTCGTCGCGGCGAAGACAATCGCCGCCAGATCATTCTCGGCGCCAAGGTCTGGGCGGAGCCCGCCAGCCAGGCCAAGAACCCGGCTTTCGTGCTGGCCCCACAATGCCCCAGCGACGACGGCTGGGGCCGGCCAGAGGGCATGACCGGCTACGGGCCGAGTACGCCGGTACGGACGGTGAGCGAGATCCTCGATGCGCTGGAGGAGGAGTTCTCCATCGACCCGGATCGCATGTACATCACCGGCCAGTCCGGTGGTGGATGGGGGACGCTCCGAGTTCTCGGATTACAGCCACATCGCTTCGCTGCCGGCATTCTGGTCTGTCCGGCCGGCGCCGGATCCTCAGGTGAAGGTCTCGACCTCGTCGCCCCTCTCACCCATCTCCCCCTCTGGTTCTTCCACGGCACTGCGGACAGAATCGTGCCCTTCGACCTCACCGTCCGCCGTGTCGACGCACTGCGTCAAGCCGGCGCCAAGCCTCTCTTTACCGAGTACCCGGGAGTGAAGCACGACGCATGGACGCTGGCGTATCGTGAAAAGGGACTGGTCGACTGGCTCTTCGCCCAGCAGCGTTGACCGAGTAGCAGGCGATAGTCGATAGTATCGCCCCGGAGTCTGTGCGGCAGGGCTCCGGACGCGCCGTCCTCGGCGCCAACAGCAACTCGCCGCAGGAAGTGATAGCCATCACTTCCGGAGGCTAGGGAGGAACATATGAACGGCGGAATCGGCCTTTGGCTTTCTCGGCGCGCCGAGACGACACCTCATCGACCGGCGCTCATCTTCGGTGATCGCTCCTGGACCTACGGCAGCTGGAACGCCGAAGTGCAGAGAGTTCGCCACGCCTTGCGTGCCGGCGGCGTGAGCGCCGGTGATCGAGTCACGGTGCTCACCCTCAACGAGCCCGAGTTTCTCACCACCGCCTTCGCCTGCTGGCAGTCGGGGGTCCTCTTCGTACCTCTGAACACTCGCCTCACCGGGCGCGAGCTCTCCTACATCATCGGCGACGCAGGCGCCCACACCCTCATCGTCGGTCCGGAGTTCGTCGACACCATCGACGAGGTCCGTGACGAGCTTCCGGTTCGCCGGTACATATCTCTGCAGCCCCGAGAAGGCTGGACCCACTGGGAGGAGCTGATCGCCGATCATTCTGAAGAGGGCTGGTCTCAGCAGATCCACGACGACGACGTCGCGATCATCATGTACACCTCGGGGACAACAGGTCTGCCCAAGGGAGCGATGCTGAGCCACGGCAATCTGCTCTGGAACAACATCAACGCACTCCACGTCATGGAGACCTCGGCCGACGACCGAACGCTGGTGTGCGCGCCGCTTTTTCATATCGGGGGTTTGAACGTAAACACTCTCATCACCTTGCAGGTCGGCGGCCTGATCGTACTGATGAGGAGCTTCGACCCCGAGGCCGTGCTCGACAACATCGAGCGCCACCGCATCACCGGCATGTTCGGAGTGCCTGCCATGTTTCTTTTCATGAGTCAGTTTCCCGATTTCGCCGATCGCGATCTCTCGACCGTGCGCTACTTCTTGTGTGGCGGAGCGCCGGTACCTGAAGCGACCATCAAGCTCTACGGGGCTCGCGGTATCTCTTTTCTCCAGGGCTACGGCCTGACCGAGACCTCTCCTTTCGCGACCCTCCTGCCCAAAGACGACTGCGAGCGCAAGGTCGGCTCCGCCGGTGTGGCGCCGATGTATACCGAAGTCCGAGTGGTCGACCTCGACAACAAGCCGGTCGCCGCCAACGTCCAGGGCGAGATCACAATCCGCGGCCCCAATGTGATGAAGGGGTACTGGAACCGTCCCGAGGCGACCGAAGAAGTGATGGACGCAGAAGGCTGGTTCCACTCCGGCGACATCGGCATCATGGACGAAGAGGGCTATTTCTATGTCGTCGACCGCAAGAAAGACATGGTCATCAGCGGCGGCGAGAATGTCTACCCAGCAGAGGTGGAGACCGTCATCCATGAGATGCCGGAAGTCGCGGACGTCGGCGTCATCGGACTCGAAGACGAGAAGTGGGGCGAGCGAGTGGTCGCGATCGTTGTGCCGAGCCCTGGCGTAGAGCTTCGGCCCGAAGACGTCATCGCCTACACCGACGGCAAACTGGCGCGCTTCAAGATGCCGAGGCAGGTGGAGATGGTCGAAGAGCTTCCTCGTAATCCCCAGGGGAAGATCCTGAAACGAGTGCTTAGAGAGCAGTTCGCGGAGGGCTAGGAATCCGCCCGAGTATTCGGGCGAGCGAGTAGTTCTCAGGCGGGGATGGGCGAGAGAACGCGCCGCAGGCGCGTCTTCACGAGGAGGCGCTCCTCAGATGAGGGTTAGCGCAGGCCGATGTCGTCTTTCTTCTATAGAGGACCCTTCATCGAAGCCCGACGGCCGGCCGTCTCGAGACCACCAGACTCAGGGTCCGTTTTTCGGGTGAATTATGCCAACCATGGAGAAGCCTACCGGGAACCCAACCTACCTCGGCGATCTCCCCCGTCCGGGCCTTGGCCAGAGTGCCAGGCGGCTCGGCCGACTTGGCGCGCTCGGTGCCACCTCGCCATGGCAATCGCTGGCCCGGTCGTGGCGGGCCATCAGTTCCTCAGGTGGCCCGACGGCGACGCGTTCACGACCTTTGGTCCAAACGAGCTGATCCTGATCGACATCGGAGCGATCGAGTTCGTGACGAGCTGTCCCGAGATGGCGATCGAGGACTTCATCTGGCCCTTTGCCGACATCTACGTCATTCCCTCCGGGAGCGGTCAGTCGGGAGCAGCACTGAGCGATGTGACAGGCTCAAAGAACACGGCCTGGGGCGCCTCAGGGGGTGGTGTCTTCGTGTCCCAGATTCTCGGCGTCACAGCACCCTCCGGATCGCTGGGCCCGGGAACTTACGCCGTGGTCTTCGACGAGTGCCAGAACGGGATCTTCGACGGGCCCGACTTCGTAGCCGACCCGGCGTTCCGGGTGGTCATCCCCGCCGATCTACCAGCGCCCCCTATTTCCCTTGATTTCAAAGATCGTGCGCGAACACAGGCGTTCCGGCTCAGATCGATGCACGCCTTCACCAAGGCCCTCTTTTTTGTCGCCCAGCTTGCCGGCAAAGCCAAGGCACCGGGCGCGAGCCGCCCCTCCAACGAGTCCCTCGGCAGGATGATCAGCCTCGCCGGCGACGCCATCAAGAAGACCGGTCTGCGCCTCGTCGACATAAAGGCGGGGGCCCTGAGCACCATTCTCCAGGTGTTCCGCTACCACGATGCCCTGGCGAAGGATCCTCCCGATCCCGACTTCGATCAGGTCACGACCCTGGGGCCAAGGCCGGCGTTCCCGAGCCACGACCCGGACCCGCTGGTCCGGCAGGGAATTGCCGCCAGCGCCGAGGCCAGCATCGACGAAGCCCTTCTCCTCGCGCTGCTGCAATCTCTAGAGCGCTACCAGGGGGCTCAGGCCGAAGGCGACGGCTCCTGGGGCCTCGCCCAAGCCCGCTCGGCGCTCGAATACGCCGGCCTGCTCGCCGACCACGCCGACGATAGCGCCCTCGCCTTTGCCGCTCTCGGAACCGAGGTGGCGGGGGCCGACGTCACGCTCGACGACTTCACCCTCAAGTGGGCCACTTTCTTGTCGACCGTCGAGAGCTCGGGCCTCCCCGCTGAGGAGTCCGTTATCGCTGCGAACTTCGGCATTCCCCCAACCGTGATCGACGACGAGCTCGAAGAGCTTCTCGGCGTCGACTTTGCGTCCTTCTCCCGCGCCGCCATGGCGACCGCCGCGGCGGACGTCGCGACTTCAACCTCCGACTTTGGCACTGGGCTCGTCACCTTCATCGGCGACATGGCAGTCCTGGTCGCCGCGATCGAAGCCGACCCCGTGGTGCTGGACTTCTTCCCTGTCGCCGACGCGGGGGGGCCGTACGACGGCACCGTCGGCATTCCCCTCTCTCTGGACGGGTCGACCTCGAGCGGCGACATCGTCGCTTTCGCGTGGGATCTCGACGGCGACGGCGACTTCGACGACGACGCCACTGCTACGCCCACCTACGTACCCGACCGTCCCCGCCATGATCTGGTGGGCCTCGAAGTGATCACCGCCACAGGCGACAAGGACGTGGGCTACGCGTGGCTCACGGTGGCCGCGGTCAACCGGCTGCCCGAGGTTCAGGCCTCGAGTCCCGGGTTCCTCTTCGGAGACATCGAGATCGGCAGCTCGCGGACCTTCTCGGTCGTGCCCTCGGACCCGGATAGCGACCCGGTCACAGTGGAGTGGTTCTACGCAGGAGCCTTGGTTGCGAGCGGAGTCTCCGCAATCCTGACCCCACTCGCTGCGGATGCCGGCACAGCGCTTCTCGAAGCGGTCCTCGACGATGGCAAGGGTGGGCTGAGCGAGGTCGCCTGGCCCATTGCCGTTTTCTTCCCCGACCCCGACGGCGACGGCTGGTCCTCGAACCTCGACTGCGACGAGACGGACGCGGCGGTGAATCCCGGCGCCACGGACGTCCTCAACGGCATCGACGACGACTGCAACCCGTCGACGCCAGACGGTGGGCTCCCGCCGGAGATCGTCGTCGGGTCGGCACCTTCGGGGACGGAGGGTGAGGCGGCGACCCTCGATGCGACCTTCACCCATGCGGAGCTGGCCACTGAGACCTTCACCGCCGAGGTCTCCTGGGGCGACGGCCAGAGCGAGACTGTCGGCGTCACGGCTGGCGCCGTCCATCTGCCCCACACTTGGGTCGAAGACGGCTCCTACCCGGTGGAGCTCTGCATCCGCACCGGCGCCGGAGCCCGCGGCTGCGTGGAGAGCCGGGCCGGCATCGCCAACGCGCCGCCCACCTCGGCGCTTCAGGTCGACCTCACTCTCTGGACTCCGGAAGTCGTGCCAGGCACTTTCGCAACGACAGGATCGCAGTGGGTCGTCAGCGCCGAGCGCGACACCGTTGTGCAGGTGGTCAACGGGTCTCCGACGTTCTTCATCAGCGACTTCGAGCTCGACCCCGCGGATCAGCTCTCACTCGCCCTGAGCGTGCTGTCTGGGAGCGGGGACGACGACTTCATCGGCTTCGCCTTCGGAATGTCTACTGGAGATACCACCAATCCGACGTCCGACTACCTGCTCTTTAGCTGGAAGCGCTCAGCGCAGCGGATCGCAGGTGAGATTGCTCCCCGCGGTCTGCGCTTGGTGCGGGTCCAGGGAACCCCGACGCCGCGAAACTTCTGGTCCCACGAGGGAGCCATTCAGTTCCTACAAGACGCAGCGACTCTAGGGGACGCGCGTTGGAACTTTGGGGTCGAGTATGCCTTCTCCTTCCGCATTCTTCCGGGCCGACTCCAGGTATTCGTGGATGGTGGGCTCGAGTTCGACGTCAACGTCGACGTCCCTCCCGGCGGCGTCGCTTTCTACAACTATTCTCAGGGAGGCGTGCGCTACAGCGGCGTCCGGCGCGGCGCTCTTGGGGGCGACGAGGGCAGCTTGCTGAGCCTCGACTTACCGTTCTCAGACCCCGGCATTCTCGACGTCCATACCGCGACTGCCAACTGGGGCGACGGATCTCCGCTGAACGCTCTCGATATCGTGGAGTCAAGTGGAGCCGGGGCGGTGTCCGGTAAGCACGCCTATCGCGACAACGGCTCCTACGACGTCGAGGTCTGCGTGCGCGACGACGAGGGTGCGGAGGTCTGTGGCACCCTCTTCGCCAGCGTCGGCAACGTTGCGCCGGTGGTCGACGCCGGCCCGGACACCGAGGCGGGACCCGTGCTCCATTTGGCGGCCTCATTCTCCGACGCTGGGGCGGACGACACCCACACGGCGACCGTGGACTGGGGGGATCTGGGCCCGGTCGAGCCGGTGCCCGTGGAGGGCGGTCCAGGGGGCGGCACTCTCGCTGCTCCACACCTCTATGCGAGCGACGGTCTCTTCGACGTCGAGGTCTGCGTCACCGACGACGACGGCGACCAAGGCTGCGACACTCGCCAAGTGACCATGAGCGCTCTGAACCAGCCTCCGATTCTCACCCTCGACACGCCTCCGCAGGCGGACGAGGGCAGCACGATCCTCTACTCCCTCTCCTTCGTGGACGCAAACCCCAGCGACGTTCATCAAGCGAGCGTCGATTGGGGAGACGGGACATTTCCCGAAGCGCTCTCTCCGTTCAATGATGGCGGCAGCGTGGGCTTCGGTACCGGTAGCCATATCTACCTTGATGACGGCCTCTTCCCGATCGTGATGGAGATCTGCGACCCTGAACCGGCGTGTGCATCAGGGAACAGCGAGGCGACCATCCACAACGTTCCTCCAAGCGTTCTCGGCGGGATCGCGGTCGACGGCGACCTGGTGACCCTTACCGGGACGTTCACCGATCCAGGCATCCTCGACACTCACTTCGGCATGATCGATTGGGGGGACGGCAGCTCGTCGCCGGCAGTCCTGGGCCCATTCGGGAGCTCCGGGGCAACTCTCGCTGGTACCCACACCTACAGCGCCTCCGGCGCTTATCCGATCTTGGTCTGTGTGAGCGACGACGACGGTGGCGAGGGCTGTGTGAACTTGGAGGCGACTCTCAGCGCGGACCGAGAAGCCGTCCCGATCCCCACTCTGGAGGGCCTTGGCCTAATGCTGCTGGCCCTGCTGCTGGTCGTCGCGTCGCTGACGATCCAGCGTTGGTCCCGCCGCCGGCCAAGACACAGCTCGAGGTCGCGCTCCTAGGCCCGCCTCCTCCCCTCACCCGCCGGCTCTCTGCCCCCTGTCCAGGAATGCTAGTCTGGTTCTTTCCCCTGGGGGAGAGGAGATGGGGCAGGCGGGCGAGATCACCCGGCTCTTCGAGGCCGCTGCGGCCGGCGACGAGTCGGCCTTTGATGCCATCGTAGCCCGGGTCTACGGCGAGCTCGAAGACCTGGCGGGGCGGCAGATGAGGCACCGCTTCGGCGGCCTGTCCGGTCTGACCCTTGAGCCTGCGGCTCTGGTCAACGAAACTCTTCTCCGGGTCCTTCGCGAGCCCCGGTCCTTCGCCAACCGCCGGCACTTCTTCGCCTTTTGTTCCAGGGTCATGCGCCGTGTCCTGGTCGACTATCAGCGCTCCCGGGGTCGCCAGAAGCGCGGCGGTGGAATGCTCAAGGTCACCCTGACCGAGCTATCGGCCACACTCTCCGACCCCGTGGCCGCGAATGCCGGAGAGGTTGTGGAGGCCCTCGAGCGCCTGGAGCATCTCGACCCACGCAAGAGCGAGGTCGTCCAGCTGCGGGTCTTCTGGGGGCTCGAGATGAAAGAGATCGCAGCCACCCTGGATCTGTCCCTGGCGACAGTCGAGCGGGACTGGCGCTTCAGCCGATCCTGGTTGGCAAAAGAGCTGCGCGTTGCCTGAGTCTCCACCCGAGGCAGTCCCTCTCTCAAGCGGTAGCCGGAGCACTTCACCGACCGCTCAGCGCTTTGTCCGCCTCGAAGAACTGTTCCAGCAAGTCGTCGACCTGGACTCTGCCTCGCGCGCCGAAAGGTTGGCGCGGCTCTGTCCCGAGAGCTCGAGCCTACGAGAGTCGGTCGAGCGCCTGGTCGATCTCGACCGGATGACTGGATTCGGCACCTTCGCCGGGGCGGGTGTCGCCAGCTCACAGGACCCCCTCGCCTCCCCCGACGCTGTCATCGGCAGCTACAAGGTTATCGGTCAGATCGGGACGGGAGGCATGGGCATCGTCCTGGAGGCTGAGCAGTCGGCGCCTCTGCGACGCAGAGTGGCGATCAAGCTCGTGCGCCGGGGCCTCGCTAGCGACTCGATCGTCGAACGCTTCGAAGCCGAATGCCAGACCCTCGCGGTTCTCGACCATCCCTACGTAGCGAGGGTGTTCGAGGCAGGGTCGAGCGAGGACGGTCGGCCCTACTTCGTCATGGAACTGGTGAAGGGAGTGCCGATCTCGCGCTTCTGCGATGCTCGCGAGCTGTCGACGAGGCAACGCTTGGAGCTCTTTCTACGAGTCTGCGATGGAGTGCAGCACGCCCATCAGAAAGCAATCCTCCATCGCGACCTAAAACCCACCAACGTTCTGGTGGTCGAGACCGAAGACGGCCCGAGCCCGAAGATCATCGACTTCGGCATCGCCAGGACTCTCGACGAGGGGGCAGAGCTCGGCCGCACCCGGGTTGGGCAGGTGATTGGCACGCCAGCCTACATGAGCCCGGAGCAGGCCAGCGGGTCGGGAAGTGTGGCTTTGGACGTACGCAGCGACCTTGGGTTCAAGGGGTCGTCGCAACGTTGCCTTGGTGAGCAGAGTGTACAAACTCATCGAAGACTTCGGCAGGGGTTCTGAGCGGTCACGGTTTCGTGGACACCAAGTTAAGCCCCATCGGGGCAGTTCCTATTCTGCATCAGTTCGGGTAGTCAGCTTCGGACGAGGCTGTGCGAGGTTCGGGGAGCGCAGCCTCCCTTCGGATCCGACCGCCGGTCGCGCGTGAGTTCACGCTGCCCCTTCGAAGGCCTCGGGGCTCAGGAATCCGAGCGTCGAATGCTGGCGTCTCAGGTTGTAGAACACTTCGAGGTAAGAAACCGCTTCGTCGTGAGCTCGCTGACGAGTCTCGAAGGGTCGGTCCCAGACCTCGGTCTTGAGACTGTCGAAGAAGCTCTCCAAGACCGCATTGTCATAACAATTTCCGACGCCGGACATGCTGCAGCGAAACCGCAGCTCAGCCAGCCGATCCTGGTAAGCCTTCGAGGCGTACTGCTTGGGTTCAAGGAGTCGTCGCAGCGTTGCCTTGGTGAGCAGAGTGTACAAGCTCATCGAAGACTTCGGCAGGGGTTCTCCAGCCGAGGGTCTTGCGGGGTCGGCCGTTGAGTGCGAGCGCGACCGCGGCGAGGTCGTCGCAGGAGTATCTGACAAGGTCGGTGCCCTTCGGGAAGTACTGGCGTAGTAGTCCGTTGGTGTTCTCGTTGGTGCCCCGCTGCCAGGGGCTGTGCGGGTCGCAGAAGTAGATCGCGAGGCCGGTATCGACGCGGAGTTGAGCGTGTTGAGCCATCTCGGCGCCCTGGTCCCAGGTCAAGGACCGGCGGAGCTGCTCGGGCAGCGTGGTGATTGACACCGCGATCGCGTCACGGACGGCTTCGGCGCCGTGCCCGGCGAGGGCCGGCCCGTTCTTCACCCTCGATTCGGTCCCGTGCCCTTCCATGCGGGGCAGGTGCAGCAGCATCGTGAACCGCGTAGTGCGTTCGACGAGGGTCCCGATCGCTGAGCTCTCGAGCCCGACGATCAGGTCGCCTTCCCAGTGACCCGGCACGGCCCTGTCGCCGGCTTCGGCGGGGCGTTCGCTGATCATGATCTCCGGAGTTACAAATTTCTTGCCTCTCCCCCGGGTTCGCGCATGCGGCACTCGTAGCGCTCGCCCGGTTCGCAGGCACGCGACGAGCTCGCGTTTGAGGGCTCCTCGACCTTGGATGTAGAGCGCTTGGTAGATCGCCTCGTGAGAGATCCGCATCGACTCATTATGGGGGAAATCAATCCGAAGCCGGTTCGAGATCTGCTCCGGACTCCAGGATTTCGCCCAACGCCGATCCTGGCGACGGCCGTGCCGACGGCCGATCCAACGCACATCCGGACCCGGCACCAGCTCCCCGTCAGGCCTTGCGATCACGCCGGCGAGGCGGTTCTGCACGTACTCACGCAAGGCATCGTTCGCGGCAAGCTTGGAGACCTTCGGACGGCTGGCGCGCCGCTCCGCGTGCCACTGCGCAGTCGTGGCCCGATAAGTTACGGCACGGCTGCGAGTCGCCGCGTTGCGGCGCAGCTCCCGCGAAATCGTCGACGGTGAACGACCCAGGCGGCGAGCGATCTCACGTACCCCAACATGCTGAGCGTGAAGGATGGCGATCTCTTCACGCTCGGCGAACGACAGATAACGCCCCGACACCGGAGCCAACGAGATAGGTCGCATTCCACCAGCTTGCCTGAACCATCTCGACCCGACAGCCGGCGACACCCCAGCCTCTGTTGCGGCGTCCTCGCTGGACGCCCCACGAGCGATCGTCTCCCAGAACCGGATCCGGTCCTCGCGCCGCGCTGTCGAGGGCCGGCCAGGTGACCGCATCTGGCCACGCATCGCTCGAATCGCACCCTGACACTTGCCAACTCCCATCGAAACACCTCCATCACGAGATGTTGCGACGACCAGTTGAATCCGCCGACGTCTACTCGCTCGGAGTGATGCTCTACGAGCTCCTCGTCGGGAGCCATCCCTTTTTCGAGGGGCCGGACGACGAACCGTCCTTCGACGAGCTCAGCCGCCGGTTGCGCGAGCAGGAGCCCCCAAGGCCTTCCTCCAAAGTGATGGGCTCGGGGGACGCCGAGCTTCTGGCAGCTCGGGTGCGGGGCACCGTCCCGGCCGCCTTGAGCCGGACTCTGCGGGAGGAGCTCGACTGGATTGTCCTACGAGCACTGGAGCGTGAACCGGATCGACGCTATGGATCGGTATTGGAGCTTGCCGGCGACCTCCGCCGGCATCTGCAACACCTGCCGGTCCTCGCCGGCCCTCCCGACTCGATCTACCGCCTGCGCAAATTCGTGCGTCGCAACCGCTGGCCGGTGACCGGCGCTGCGGCTCTGGCTCTGGCCCTCGTGGCTGCCGTCGCCGGCACCTCGGTCGGCATGGTGCGCGCGCGCAGGGCAGAAACTGCGGCCCAGGCCGAGGCCGAAGTCGCCGAGGAAGTGACTCGGCTGCTCACGGATCTCTTTGCAGCTGACAACCCCTACCAGTACGGCAGCGAGCGACCCACCGTGGAGGAGATCCTCGAGGCGGCCTCACAGCGGCTCGAAGAGGGGAAGGTCCGGGACCCGCGAGTTCGCCGCAGGCTCTCTCGGGCGCTCGCAGATCTGGCTCTGGCTCACGGTCACTTCGACCAGGCCAGGGACCTTCTCGAGAGGGCCGCAGGAGACCTCTCGAGTCGTGCCGCCGACTCGAACGACTCGCTAGAGATCCGTCTCAAGCTGGCTACCGTCGATCGCCAATCAGGCCGACTGCAAGAAGCCAGCGACCGTCTCGAGGAGCTTCTACCTGAAGCCCGCTCGCGTCTGGGCGAGAAGGACCCTCGCCTCGGGCTCGTTCTCCTGGAACTAGGGCTGGTCCAGGCCGACCTGCAGCGCCCACGCCAAAGCGAGACCTGGTTTCGACAGGCTCTCTCGGTATTTCGAAGCTCGGATGCAGCTCCCGCAGAGCTCGCCACGTCCCTCTCACAACTGGCGCTGGTGAGCGATGAGCCGGAGGAGTGTCTGGAGCTCGCCGAAGAGGCTTTGGAGCTACGGCGGCAGGTTCTAGCTCCCGACCACCCGAACATTGCCCACAGCCTCGGCACCGTCGCTCGCTGCGCGCTGCGCCGGGGGGACTACCTCACCGCGTACGGCTTCCACAAGGAAGCAGCCGAGACCTACGAGCGTGCCCTGGGGCCAGACAACCCGCGGACGGCGGTCGAGAAGTCCTGGCTGGCCAACGCCGCGGCAGCCTTGGGCCGTTTTGTCGAGGCCCGCGCACTGGTGGAGGCCGCGATCGAAGCAAAGGATGCCCGCTACGGGGCCGAGCATGTCCAGACAGCGGTCTCAGTCAACGATACGTGGCTGTACTTCCCAGGCGTGGTCGACCGCACCGGCGTTCGGGAGCGCCTGGAACAAGCAGTCGCCGTACTGATGGGCGAGCTCGGTGTCGAACATACTTGGCTCTGGTGGGTGCGTCACACCCTGGCCAACGTTCAGGAAGACGTGGGCATGGTCGTTGAAGCCCGCCAGGGCTACGAGAGTGTCCTGCGCTGGCGCGAAGAGGCGGGGTCCCCCGAGTACTCCATTCTCGCCCTGCTGCTGCTGGACCTAGCCAACCTCGAGCGTCGCTCCGGCCGCCTCGATCGAGCCGAAGAGTACTTGGCGCGGGCCCTTATCCTCTACGACGAAGGCGGTCAGGATCCTCGAGAGCACGGGCGAGCTCAGGTTGCGCACGCGACCCTTCTCGCCGCGCACGGTCGAGTGGACGAAGCCGACCAGGTCTTCGCCACGGCCCAAGACTTCTACCAGCGGAGAACCCGCGGACCGCGAACCTATCTGGACATGCGTTACGACGCCGCGTGGTGGGCAGTCCGGGGCGATCGCACCAGGGCCGCCGAGGCCGTCCGAGACCTTTTGGAGATGGGCGTTCACTCCGACTTCCTCAGTCGGCTCCCTGAGCTGCGCGCGCTGTTCAGAGAGCAGGCGCCCAGCCCTGTATGATGAAAAACCATGGCGCAGTGCAATGGCTGGGGGGCAGCGGGAGGTCCGCGGGTCCGGCGGCAAAACTCGGTCGCATCGCAGCTGGCGGCCGCCTTCGCGCTCCTCGCCGTCGCGAGTGCCCAGGGCGAGGATCCCCGGCCTCTCCTCGACCGGCGACTCACGGCTCAGGGCGCTCTGGTCGGCCAACTGAGGACGGCGGGACAGCTTGCGAGGACGGCTCCAGGGCTTGACGATCAGACTCGCAGCGAGATCGAGCGGCTGGTCGATGAGGGCACGACATCGATCAAGGCCGGCAGGGACGGAGAGGCCGCTCAGAGCTTCTATCGCGCGCTCGCTCTCGGGCTCCAACGTCCTTGGAGCGCTCGCGACGACTATGCCCGCTCTCTGGTGCTGCGGCCTCGCGCGACCGTCGCGGACCCTGAAGCCCCGGTCATCGTCGAGCTCGGCCAGATCTATGACGCGGGCTACCGCACCGAGGGTCTACTCACCGCCCGCGCGAAACTGCGCCGCGACAGCGACCCACCGACCCTGTGGGCGGCGGCCTTCGAAGGCATCGCCTCCGATCTCACTTACCGGCCCTGGGCCTTCGCCATTCCTGCAGGGGAGCTGGAAGAGGGTAGCTACACCCTCGCTGTAGAGGTCGGGGACGGCGGCGGAGCGCTACGTACGGTCAAGGCTCCGCTCCACCTCGTGCGCGGCCTGGAGCAGGTGCGTGCGGACTTCGAGCACCGTTTATCGGCGTTCAATCCACCCGAGAACGCGCGAGCGAGCGTGCTTCATCCCTTCGATCATGCTGCCCGCATCAATCTCGGCAACGTCCGGCCACGCGGCTTCGACTTCCAGCGCGCCATCAGCGACAGCGAAGCACTGCTGGAGAGCGTCGAGCGCGACAAGGACCCGCTCACCGGCGTCACCGGCGACCTGCTGCGTCACTACGACTTCACCGAGGCCGGGGTCATCCTCCCCTACCGTCTGATCGTGCCGGAGAGCTACGACGGCAGTCGGGAGCTGCCGCTGATCATCGCCCTGCACGGCGGCGGCGGCAACGAGAACAGCCTGATGATGCGTCCGAGCGGCCTGATGACGTCGCTTGCCAGGCGCCACGGCTATATCGTCGCCTCGCCAAACGGCTACCGTTCCGACGCCGGCTTCGGCACCATCACCGACGCGCTGCCCTTCGCCGGCCCAGCCCGGGTATTTGCCTCGACCCTCAGCGAGCGCGACGTCTTCAATGTGCTCGAGCGCGTCGTCGCCGAGTACCGCATCGACCAGGACCGCATCTACGTCATGGGGCACTCGGGAGGCGGAGGTGCCGCCTACCGCTTCGCCTCCGTCTACCCCGACCGCTGGGCGGCGGTTGCCGCGATCGCGACCCTGAACACACTCGAGGTCCACGAGCTCGAGCCCATGCGTGACGTCCCGGTGCACGTGAGCCACGGCGATGCGGATCCGGTGGCGCCGGTCGAGACTGCGCGCATGATGGTCGAGCGCATGCGCTCGGTGGGCATCGAATGCGAGTATCGGGAGATCGCTGGCGGCACCCATGACCTCGTCGATGCTGGCCTCCCCGAGGTCTTCGAATTCTTCAACATCATCGGCGCCCGCGCCGGCCGTGCCCGGCGCTAGGAGCGTGCGCAGCAGGAAACGAAGCTGGGGACTCAGGTGTCTTGGTTCTTGGCGACGACGGCGAGGAAACTCTCTCGTCTGAGGGAGGGGCTCCCGGAGCGAATAGGAAGCTAAGCCCTAGTGCGCCGTCCTCGGCGCCAGAAAGCAACGAGCCGGGGCGCGCCTAGCGTAGGAAGTGATAGCAATCACTTCCGGAGGCGAGCGCAGACCACGACCCTGTCGTGGAAGGCGTTGCCCATGATGAACGCCCTTTCGCCCCCGGCGGCTACAAAGGGGGCTGACACCGTGATGGCAGAGATCTCTTCGCCGCCGTTGACGTAGATCTCGCTCAAGCCGCTGTCTCCCGGCAAGGCGGGATCAACCTCGAGCACCTGGCTCGGTGCGGGTCGGGGCGGACGTCTGCTTCGGGCTATCAACATCTTGAAAATCGAGGGCTTGGCGGCAATCAGCAACTTGCCGTCGGGAGCAACCGACAGATTGTCGGGAGAGGAGCCGAGAGCGATCGTCTCCTTCAAGTGCAGCGTGTTTCTCGAATCGCGCTCATAGATCCGCAGCTTCTTCCCCAGCGCCTCACTGATGTAGATCTCGCTTCCATCCGCACTGGCGGCAATGCCGTTCGCACCGTCGAGCCTCTCGGCGGCAATGGAGATCCCTTCGCCGCTCGAGAACACCACGGTGGTCAGGCTCCTGGGGAGCAGAATGAAGAGTATCTGCCCCCAGAAAGTGCGACTGCGCGACGCATAGGGGATATCGCGGTCATTGGTCACGTAAAAGGCCTTGGCGTCCACCGAGACAAGGTCGTTCGGAGAGACGATCAGCGGATCGCGGATGGTCTCGAGGTGCACGAGGCGACCGTCATCCAGATCGAAAATCTCAACGCTGTCGCCGGCGGCGTTGTGGTTGACGGCGAATAGCCGCGCGCCGCCATCGTCTAAACGCCGGACATGGATGCCGTGGGGATGAAAATCGGTGAGCCCGACTACCGGCAGACGATCAAAGGCGGCGTCGGCGTCGAAGGCCTCGGCCAGCCTCAGCAGGTAAATACCGTCAGACGATTCGGCGCCGGTCGACCCCGAGGACATCGCACGGCGATCCGTCGCGCTGACATAGGCAATGCCGGCTTCATGATCGATCTCGACGTCCTCGGCACCGGTTACGCCGCTGAGCGTTACGCAGCTGCCGGCGAAATGCGGATTGATCTCGCGGAAGGCATTGAGCTCGAGAAGAACAGCGACAACGCGTACACCCGATAAGATCAGGACAGCGCCAAGGAGAATACCGATGACCTTCGTTGGCTTACGCATCTCGGCCCGGAAATCCTTGGCTGCACGATACAACACCCATCCACTAGACCAGTGTTTCGAAGGCCGGAGGAACCATGAAGATCGCGAATGTTGAAGCCATCGAGCTCCAGATACCGTTCAGTCGCGGCGTCGAAGAGAAGAAGACCCCAAGCTTCCTGAATTGGAGCAAACTCGACTTCTGTCTGCTCAAGGTCGAGACCGACACCGGCCTGACCGGGTGGGGCGATACCTTCTGCTTTCAGGGCCGCCGCGCGGTCGCCGAGGCGGTCAACCACATGATCGCTCCGCGAGTCGTCGGTCGCGACGCCAGAGACGTGGCACGGATCAACCACGAGCTCCAACAGGGGTTGCATCTCTTCGGGCGCTACGGCCTCACCATGTTCGCGATCTCGGGGCTCGACATCGCACTGTGGGACATTGCCGGCAAAGCCGCCGGTCTTCCGCTCTACCAACTGCTCGGCGGGTCGGGGGTAACCCCGGTGCCGGGCTATGCAAGCCTCGTCCGCTACGAAGATCCTGATCTTGTCGCCGAACGAGTGCGCCACGCCACGAATCTCGGCTATACCCACATCAAGCTGCACGAGATCGCCGTGCCGGAGATCAGAGCCGGCCGGGCGACAGCGGGCGACGGCGTACCGATCATGGTCGACACCAACTGCCCCTGGACATTCGAGAAGGCCAAGGAGATGGCGATCGCCTTCTCCGAATACAACCTCCACTGGCTCGAGGAGCCGATCTTTCCACCGGAGGACTACAGCTCGCTGGCGAGACTCCGACGCGAGACAGGCGTCGCCCTGGCGTCCGGCGAGAACGCGTGCACCGCCTTCGACTTCAAGCACATGCTGGAGGCCGGAGCCGTCGACTACGCGCAGCCGAGCGTGGCCAAGGTGGGCGGCATCACCGAGTTTCGCAAGGTCGCCACTCTGTGCGAGACGCACGGTGTACAGATCATGCCGCACTCCCCGTATTTCGGGCCGGGCTTTCTGGCCACTCTTCATCTGGCTCAGGCGCTGCCGAATCCAGGGCTGATCGAGCGGCTGTTCATCGATCTGGAGGCCGACCTCTACCCCGGCGGGATCTATGACCCGGAGGACGGCCTCTTCGGCGCACCGTCGGGGCCAGGCCTGGGCGTCGAGCCGGACCCCGACGTCATCAAGACCTACAGAGTCGGCTGAGAGACGGGCTCACACCGGCATTTTTCGACCGGAGTGCGCACGCCCCACCTCCGCCGTCTCCGGTCGGCCACCGGAGATAACGCGGACACCTTCGTCGATCTTCCACCCCACATTTTCGGGCGTCGCCCCCTCGAGATACGCGACCCCGTTCGCCCTGCAAGCGCTGAGGACCCGATCACGTATCTCGAGCAGCTGGTCGGGCCAGGGCTCCGGCAGCCACGGGTAACCCAGCGAAAGGCTCATATCCGCCGGCCCCATCTCGGCCAAGCCGATACCCGGCACCGCCAGGATCTCCTCGATGTGGGGAATGGCAGCCTTCGATTCGATCTTGACCCCCAACAAGAGCTCCCCCTCGGGGTTGAGTGGCCAGGGGTCGGCTTTGGCCAGGTACTGGTCTCGGTCTACGCCCCAAATAGCCGTCGTCACCGGCTCCGAGCCCACGCCACGCGTACCTTCGCGAAGCACTCCGACTCCGATGCGGTTGATCGGATAGCGACACGACTCGACGAAGGCGGCGACCGCAGCAGCAGACGCGACCTGGCAGAGCATGATCCCGTGTACACCGCGACCGAGAATCTGGCGAAACTGCCAGGCGTTGTAGCGCACCATCTCCGCGCTCGCACCCTCTACAGGCGCTTCGACCATGACCGTTGGCGTGTAGTGACCACTGCGAGTGAGCCCACCCTCGACCAGCCCGCGCATGTAGCCTTCGAGGCCCGCCAAGTCGAAGGCACCATGCTCCATGCCTACATTGATGTAGTCGGCCCAGGTGGCGGCGTCCTCGACGCCCTGCTCGTGGGTGAGCGTGGCGCCGGCGTGGGCGCCGGTGTAGTACACCGCTTGGCCCTGGGATAGAAGCTCGATGGTACGGTTGACTCTTCCTCCCATGCCTCAAGCATACGATGCCCCCGACTCGGAAAGGCGGGATTGCCCATGAGACTCCACCCACTCCGGCCTCTCGCAAGCGCGCTGCTCGCGCTCGCGGCGAGCGTCGCTTTCGCCGCGCAGCGGCCCAACGTCATCATCGTCATGACCGACGATCAGGGCTACCCCGAGCTCTCGGCCCACGGCAATCCGATCCTCGAGACCCCGAGCCTCGACCGATTGCACAACGAGAGCGTGCGCTTCCACGACTTTCATGTCGCGCCGATGTGCACACCCACACGCGGCCAACTTCTCACCGGCGTCGATGCGGCGCGAAACGGGGCCATCAACGTGAGCAGTGGCCGCACCCTGCTCCGTCAAGGCTTTCCCACCATGGCCGATTTTTTCCGCGACAACGGTTACCGGACGGGGATCTTCGGTAAATGGCATCTCGGTGACAACACCCCCTCCCGTCCGGAGCAGCGCGGCTTCGAGGAGACACTGTGGTTCCCCTCGTCGCACATCAACTCGGTGCCGGACTTCTGGAACAACGACTACTTCGACGACACCTATACCCGCAACGGAGAGCGGGTGGCCTACAAGGGGTATTGCACCGATGTCTTCTTTCGCGAGGCGATGGCGTGGATGAAAGAACGCGCCGCGGCGAGCGAGCCCTTCTTTGCCTACATACCGACGAATGCGCCTCACGGACCGTTCTGGGCGCCCGACAACGAGCTGCGGCAAGCGAAACAAGCTCTAGCCGGCGTCGACCTACCGCAGATGGACTCGACGAATACGAAGCCGGGGTCGTTCGCCGGGTATCTGGCGATGATTCTCAACATCGATAACAATGTCGGCCGGCTGACCGAGTTTCTCGATGAAACAGGTCTCGCCGAGAACACCATCCTCGTCTTCCTCACCGACAACGGCAGCACCTTCGGACACCTCTACTTCAATGCCGGGATGCGTGGCAAAAAGACCGAGCTATGGGAGGGGGGCCACCGCGTGCCTCTGTTCATTCGCTGGCCGGGAGGCGGCTTCGGCCAGCCTCGTGATGTCGAGGGGCTGACCCAGGTCCAGGATCTCCTGCCGACTCTCATCGACCTCGCCGGGCTGGTCACGCCCGCTGCCCCGAAGTTCGACGGCATCAGTCTCGCTCCGGTCCTGCGCGGCCACGCCACCGTGCCCGAGGATCGGATGTTGGTGATCAACTACAGTCGCATGCCCTTCGGCTTCGACTATCCATCGCCGGACAGCCCCTCGATCATGCGCAGAGAAGGCGCCGCGGTGCTATGGAAGCGCTGGCGCTTCGTGGAAGGCCGAGAGTTGTATGACCTCGCCGCCGATCCGATGCAGGAGAGAAACGTCGTAACAGAGCATCCGCGGGTGGCTGCCCGGATGCGCTCTCATCTCGACTCGTGGTGGTCTCGTGTCGGCGAAGGCGCGAATGAGCCGCAAGCGACAACCATCGGCAGCGACGCAGAGAATCCGATGATGCTGACCGCTTGCGAATGGTTGGACGTGTTTGTCGATCAGCAGGGCCAGATCCGGCGAGGTGTGCGCAAGAACGGCTACTGGCACCTCGATGTTGCCGCAGCCGGCACCTACGAGTTAGAGCTGCGCCGGTGGCCTCGCGAGGCAGACACGCCTCTTAGGGCAGGCCTGCCGCCAGTGACGCTGACAGCGGGTAGCCGAAACGCAGGGGCCGCACTTCCGATCGCGGCGGCGCGCATCTTGGTCGGCGGCAGCAGCATGGCAAAAGAAGTGAGCCCAGAGGACCGGTCCGTGACTTTCGAGGTCGAGCTCGAGCCAGGCCCCACCCTGCTGCACACATGGTTCGACGACGAGCATAACGAGCCCATCACGGGCGCATACTACGTTTACATCCGGCGGAAATGACCGTCTCACTCCCGCTTGAGTGGCGCGCCCCAGCAAGATGAGCATCCGCAGCCTGGCCGGGTTGATCCGGCACCAAGCCGAGCAGCGAGCGGACGAGAAGGCCCTCACCTTCGAAGATCAAACCAGGACCTACCGCGAGCTCGACGAACGCTCGAGTCGCCTGGCACAGGCCCTCGACGCTCTGGGGGTGGGAGAGCAAGATCGAATCGGCGTCTTGGCGAAGAACACGCCGGAGTACTTCGAGATCCTGTTCGCTGCGGCGAAGCTCAACGCCGTCACGGTGGCCATCAACTGGCGGCTGGCACCAGGTGAGATACGCCAGATCCTCGACGACTCTAAGGCGGTGAGCCTGTTCGTCGGCGAGAACTTCACAAAGCTCGTGGAACCCTTCCGAGACGACCTCTCGCACCTCCGGCAGGTCGTGGTCTTGGACGCCGATCGCCCTGTCGATGACGGCTTCCAGAACCTTCTCGAGCGCTTCCCTCCACTGGACCCGGGGGTGGAGCCCCGACCAGGGGACGTCTGCTGCCAGATCTACACTTCCGGCACCACGGGTCTTCCCAAGGGCGTGATGCTCACCCATGCCGGCGTACTCTCCCAGATCTCCTCCGCCACCCCGGTCACACGATTCACCCCCGAATCGGTCAACCTGGTGGCGATGCCGCTGTTTCACGTATCGGGTTGTGGCTGGGGTCTCATGGGCTTCTACAGCGGGTGCCACAACGTGCTTCTCGCGGGTGCGAATCCGGGCGAGATCGTCCGGGCGATCGAGCGCCATCGGATCACGCACGCCTTTTTCGTCGTTCCCCTCCTCGAAACTCTGCGACAGGCTGTCGAGAAGGGCAGGGCGGACCTGTCCAGCCTGCGCAGTGTTGCCTACGGCGCCTCTGCCATCTCCCCAGAGGTCTTGCAACGGGCCCTCGACACCTTCGGGTGCGCCTTCACCCAGGGCTACGGTCTGACCGAGACCAGCGGCGCCGTCATCTACCTATCTCCCGAAGATCACACTGCCCACGGTTGTCATCCCGAGCGCCTGCGCTCCGCAGGCAAGCCGGCTTCGGGAGTGGAAGTTCGTGTTGTCGACCCCGGCAGCGGTTCCGACGTAGCCGAGGGGGCGGTAGGAGAGATATGGATCCGCGGACCCCAGAACATGAAGGGCTACTGGAACCAGGCAGAGGAGACATCCAAGACCCTGACCGAGGACGGGTGGGTACGCAGCGGCGACGCCGGCTACAGCTGCGATGACTACCTTTACCTTCAGGATCGTTTGAAGGACATGGTGATCTCCGGCGGCGAGAACATCTACCCGGCAGAGGTGGAGAGGGTGTTGGCGGACCACCCCGCGGTGGGCGAGGTGGCGGTGATCGGCGTGCCCGACGAGAAATGGGGCGAGACCATCAAAGCGATGGTCGTAGGCAAGGCCGGCCTCTCTTCCACCGCCACAGAGCTCATTGCCTACTGCCGCGAGAATCTGGCCCACTACAAGTGTCCAACCTCGGTCGAGCTGGTGGAGAATCTCCCCCGCAATGAGATGGGAAAGATCCTCAAGTCGGAGCTGCGTGAGCGCTTCTGGAAGGACCATGAGCGTCGCGTTAACTGAAACAGCGCCGGTGAGCCAACGGAGACAAATATGAGCCCGGACGAACCCACCCTGCTGACCCGCACCGTTGACGGCGTTCTGACGCTGAGCCTAAACCGTCCGAAGAAGCTCAACGCCCTGACTTACGAGATGATCGGCCTGCTGCTCGAGAATCTCGACCGCGCAGCCAACGACGACGACATTCGCGCTGTCGTCCTGATCGGGGTGGGCCGAGCTTTCAGCTCTGGCGACGACATCGTCGCCAAGGGTGAGCCGCCGTTCGGAGTGCCGCCGGGCTCCCATCCGGTGCGCGAGCTGCCTCAACGCCTGGTCAAGACCTGGTACTGGCTGCGAAAGCCCTGCGTAGCCGGCATCCGCGGACACTGTCACGGCCTGGCTCACGATCTCGCGCTCGCCGCGGACTTCCGAGTGGTTTCCAAAACCACGGTATTCGGCGACCTGCGAGCCCGGATCGCCGCCCCCGTGGCAACTGGGGGCTCGTATCTGCTGCCCCGTCTGATCGGACTGCCGGCCGCCACCAATCTGCTGCTCACCGGAGACACTCTCGACGCCGAGGCCATGGACCGGTTCGGGCTGGTGACGCGCCTGGTCGAGGACGAGCGGCTGGAGGAAGAGACCCAAGACCTGGCGGCGAGCCTGGCCCAAGGCCCGACCAAGGCCCTGGGGTTGACGAAGTATCAGATGCGCCGCAACCTGGAAACGACTTTCGCCGAAGCGATGGAGCTCGAGTTGGAGCTCCACGACGTGCCGCTGGAAGATCGCGTCGAGGGGGTGCGCTCCTTCGTCGAGAAGCGCGCGCCCCGCTACACCGGGCGCTGAACGGAGCCGAGACGAAGCCTCTCTGAGATCACTGCGTCTCTTCCCCGAACAGCCGCTCGAGATGCTCCGGGGGAAGCGGGCTGCTGACGAGTGAGACGATGACGGTGATGACCACAGAGACGATCTGACCAAGGGCGGCGCAAGAAAAGGGGTTCGGAGCTTCGCCTCGCAGCCAAACCAGGACGCCCGCCACGCCTGTGCCGTCGAGCCAGGCCGGATCCAGGATCCCGGAGTGGAGCACCGAAAAGGTCACAACACCGCCGACGAGCCCTGCTACGGCTCCAGCACGGGTTACGCCCTGCCACACCGAGCCAAGCACGAGCGGGCCCGCAAACCCCGCCATCATCCCGCCGAGACCGATCCACACCAGCAGCGTCACGTTCATTTCCATCAACAACCAGGCCAGAGCGGCACAGAGAAGCAGAAAGCCCACGGTACTCCAGCGACTGATCTCGAGTGCTCGACGATCCACCTCGTGGCTTGACAGCTGACGGCCCCAGCGCGGAATGAAGCTGCGACGATAGAGGTCGTTGGCGATGATCTGGGAGGAAGACACCACCAGGCCATCCGCCGTGGACATGACGGCCGAGAGGATTCCGATCCCGAGAAGAGCGGCCAACCAGGGAGGAAATAGGTGGATGAAAAGCATGGGAAGGGATTCGTTGGGAGTCGATCCCGGTGCTAGGAGGGCGTCGCCAAAGACCGCCCTGGCGAGGAGCCCGCCGAGGCCCAGAGACGACAGCAGGAGGAAGATACCCATGGTCAGCCAGACGAAGCGTCGGCGCATCCGAGTTTCCCGGAGCGCCCAGAGTTTGTTGCCGATGTGGGGGAGGAGGCCCAGCGGGACGTGAGCCAAGACGAGGGCAACGAGGGACCACCAGGAGTGGAAGAGCGGGGTATCGGGATTGAGCAGCCGAAGCGCGTTGGCGTCGAGCTCTTCCACGGCCTTCAGCACCCCTCCTGCCCCTCCGCCTACGCCGGCGCCGAAGGCGAACAGGACGATCACGAGGATGGCGATGAGAAGCATGAGAAAGCCTTGCACGCCGTCGGTGAGGATGTCCGCGTGCGCGCCTCCCAGGGACACATAGACACCCAGGACCGTCGTGGTCAGAGCAAGACCCCAGAAGGGGGAGATGCCCAACATGACTTCGAACATGACCAGGCCGGCCACGATCTGGCCGGTGAGGTAGAGGAGTAGGAGCAGCGAGAAGAGCGCCACTGCGATGCGCAGACCGTCGGACTGGTAGCGGTCACCCAGGAACTCGGGAATCGACCGGTTGCCGAAGCGATGGCCGGCGATGGTGATGAGCCTCATGGAGAGGCTCAGACCCAGGAAGGCCCCCACCGGCGCGAGCACGGCCGCCCACAGAGAGGAGATTCCTACTTCGTAGGCGATGCCCGGCGAGCCGAGGAAAGTAGCTCCGCTCGAGATCGTCGACGCCGTCGCCAGGGCGAGAAAGACTGGTCCGTAGCTACCGCGGGCGGTGGCGAAGTCATCGGCGCCCCGGACGCGGGTGCGGCCGACGAGGCCAAGTACGACCATCATGCCGACGAAGAGGGCGAGGAATAGCCACGACCAGGTGGTCAGATCCATAAGCTACGAGCCTACGATAGGAGAGGAGATTCCCTAGGATATCCTGTCAACCTGCATGCACCTTCTATGGGCTCTCGTCCTCCTGTGTATCTGCGCCTGCGGCGTCGAAAGCGGGCCGCGCGACGAGGTTGCTGGCAGTGCTGAGCTGGAACCGGCCACGGAGGCGAACCGGCTGCGCAACGCCTATTTCGGCGACCTCCACGTCCACACCAAGTACTCCCTCGACAGTTACACCTTCGGCAATCAGCTGAGCCCTCGGGACGCCTACCTCTTTGCCCGCGGTGGTGTAGTAACCGTGAGCGACGGCGCGAGTCAGCAACTGGCGGAGCCTCTCGACTTCGCGGCGGTCACCGACCACGTCGAGACGCTGGTGGAGTACGCCAGGTGCGTGGAAGGAAGCGGCGAAGTCCATGACTCTCCTTTCTGTGCCGCCGTCCGTACTCGCGACTCCAATATGATGACGCGCCTCCGCGCCCAGGTCGCCGACCGCCCCCAACACCATCCGGAAGTCTGCCCCGAGGGGCCATCGTGCAGTGAGGCGGTTGCAGGACCCTGGCGCGAGATCCGCCGTGCCGCCGAAGAGTTTTACGAGCCGGGCCGCTTCACCACTTTCATCGCCTACGAGTATTCCCCTCCGCTCGAGGACGGTGGCATGTTGCACCGTAACGAGATCTTCCGCGGCTCCGAAGTGCCCGAGGTGCCGCTCGGCTTCTTCGAGCTGCCCACAGCACAGGACCTGTGGCGCTGGCTGGACATGACTTGCACAGGCCCTTGCAAGGTTCTCTCCATTCCTCACAACACCAACTTCTCGTGGGGCCTCGCTTTCACCGCCAATTCCGAGAACGGAGGCCCTCTTTCGCGGCGCATGCTGCAGACCCGGGCCGAGCTCGAAAGGCTGGTCGAGATCATCCAACACAAGGGCTCATCCGAATGCGCGGTAGGTGTCGGCACCACCGACGAAGAGTGCGCTTTCGAGCAGATCTTCGAGCCCTGCACCGGCGACCGGGAGACCGCCTGCGCCCGCGAAGGCTCGTACGCACGGGACGCGCTCGCCTCCGGCCTCGCGCACCAGCGCGAGATCGGTTTCAATCCGTTCAAGCTCGGCTTCATCGGCAGCACCGATACCCACGAGGCGATCCCGGGGGCGGTCGAGGAGGATCGCTATCTGGGCCACTTCGGAACGGTCGACGACTCCACCGCCAAGCGGCTCACCGGCAACACCCTTCCGGCCGGAACGCACGCCCTCCTTGGTGAGCGGGCCGGCAACGCTCTTTACAACCCAGGGGGGCTCGCCGGCGTGTGGGCGGAGTCGAACACCCGAGAGTCGATCTACGACGCCCTGCGCCGTCGCGAGACCTTCGCCACCAGCGGCCCTCGCATTCGCGTCCGACTCTTCGGCGGCTGGGATTACGCCTCGGATCTCCACCTGAAGGCGAAGGCGGTAGCCCTCGCCTACGAGGAAGGGGTGCCCATGGGCGGGGACCTGCCGCTCACATCCGACGACAGAGCTCCCCGCTTTCTAGTTCTCGCCAGCAAGGACCCGGAAGGCGCGGACCTCGACCGCATCGAGCTGATCAAGGTCTGGGTCGTCGAGGGTGAGAAGCGGGAGCGCATCTACGACGTGGCGTGCTCTGACGGTCGCGAGGCCGATTCCGGGAGCGGGCGCTGTGCCAGGAGTGGCGCAGGTGTGGACCTTTCAGACTGCAGCGTCGCCGGCGGCCGAGGAGCAGCGGAGCTTGGGACGGTGTGGATCGACCCCGACTTCGATCCGCGCACGCCGGCTCTCTACTACGTACGGGTGCTAGAGAACCCGACCTGCCGGTGGACGACTTTGGAGTCCTTGCGCACCGGACTCCCGCCTCCAGCTCAAGTACCGGCAACGATCCAAGAGCGCTCCTGGAGCTCTCCGATCTGGTATTCCCCGCCTAGTCTACGGAAGTGATGGAGGAGGAGCGAAGATGGCACATGAGTTTCACCACGGACACATCAAGTCGAAAGATCCCAGCAAGACTGCCCGCTGGTGGGCCGAGACATTCGGTGCGAAGGTCCTCGAGGAAAGAAACATTCACGGGGCTCTCTTTGCTCCTGTAGAGATCAGTGGTGTCGTCATCAACATCTCCACTCCTATAGAAGAGGAAAGAGACAAGATGAGCGATGGTGATGCGGGTCTCCGCTATGGCTTCGAGCACATCGGTTTGCTTACGGACGATCTCGAAGCCGATCTTGCCCGGATTGCGGAACAGGGATTGGAGATATTCGACGTGCGCGACTCACCGCAGGCCAAAATCGCTTTCGTGGAAACCCCCGACAAAGTGCGGGTCGAGCTCATCCAACGCCGCTAGCTCCGCTTGGGTAAGCGGCTGGTGCCGTAGAGCTCCGCCACTTGGGGCCCCACCGCCCTCTTCAGCACCCCCTCGTTGCCGCTGCCCAAGACCGGGAGCGAGCGGTCGAAGGCACCCGAGATGTCGAGAGCTCCCGGTACGGCGGAAATGCCGCGACCTCGCATAGCCGTGGTCTGGTCCCAGAGACATGATCTCCGTTGGCTACCACCGCATCGGGCGCAAAAGAGAGACCACGAGCGAGAAGCTACCCACGGAATCAGTGGGTCGACCCGTAAAGGTTCGCCGGCCAGCGGCAGCTGGAAGTTGATCCACTTCGGAGAATCGGTGGCGCTCGACGAGCATCCGACAGGTAAGATCGAGCTCTACAAGCTCGCCTCCGAGGCCGGAGAGACGAAGGACCTTGTGGAGCGGCATCCCCAAATCGTCAAGGAGCTCTTTGCAAAAATGCACAAATTCCGCCTGATGGCGCCGAGCGCCGCAACCGCCGACTTCTACGACGGCGCCCCGCAAGAAACGCGGGACTTCCACGCCCTGTTTCGTCAGGGGGAAGCACCTGACGACCTCAACCATGCGATCCCCGGCGTCGTGGCCCCGGTTCAGTGGCGCATTCCTTCCCTATGATGCCCGCACGCGCCAAATCGATCGCCGCTTGGATGGCCGTCGCAATGCTCGTCGGCGGCGGCTGCGCCGATCGCGCCCAGCGCACCGAGCCGACGTCCACGGATGACTACCTCTCCACGGAGCTACGGCGGGAGGTCGAGAAGCTCAAGCGCGACGTTGCCCAGTCGCCAACGACCGCGGCGACCCTGCCGGAGCGGGTAGACGTTCTGTGGCCGTGGGCCAACGCCTACGCGCTGACCGGCGGCCCGATGCCGGTCAACTTCCCGCTCGAGGTGACCGTCGTGCGCTGGGGAGCCGCCGACGATCGAGGGCCCGACGACACTATCGTCGAGGACATGGACTTCTTCACCCTCACCCGCCTGTCGTCGGTGATGGACGGCTACGTTCGCGAGTTCACGCTCAAAGATGAGACCCCCGATGCCCTCGGCGAGCTCCGCCTCGATCCCGGCACCCCTCTCGCGGCCGGGAGCTGGACGACACTGCAGGTGATCTGGACGGTGGGGTCGGTGCCGATGCAGCCTGGTGGCGCTCTTCTCATGGGGACCCAGTACATGGGCGACCAGGGCCGTGAACAGACCGGCGATCCGGCCGGCGACCACTTCGTCTCGATCGCGTCGTCGAATCCGGAGGCCCGCTTCGAGCCGACGGAGGTGCCGCTCTCGGGGCTCCACGGCGGCTTCGTAGTCGAAAGACCGACGCCCGCGTACCGCCTGCTCGGCCCTCAGCTCGAGCCCGGTGACACTGTCACTCTCACCTACGGCGACCGCTCGGGCGGATCTCGTGGGCTGAAGGTACAGAGCTTCACCACCGATGCTCTGATCCTCCCGGTCTATCTCGATCTCGACGGCCAGGGCCGCTTCGTCACGCCGAGCTGGCCCAGTGTTCCCATCCTCGGCGGCGAGATCCGGTCGATCTGGCCGCTCGCACCGTCGGTGGTCGACCCCGGCGAGACCTTCAGCCTCGGAATCCGTAGTCAGGACGGTCTCTACAACCGCGCCACCGGCGCCATCCCCGGCTACAGGGTGCACCTCGATGGCGAGCTGGTCGCCGAGGTCGCCGCCGGGACCGCACCGGTCGTTTCGGTCCCGAACCTCGCGATCGACGAGCCGGGGGTCCACCGCCTCGAAGTCGCCTCGGCCGACGGCAAGCTCCGAGCTACGAGTAATCCAATCTGGGTCCGCGACAGCGCTCAGACCCCTCGCATTCTCTGGGGCGAGACGCACGGCCATAGCGGCTTCGCCGAGGGCCAGGGCACGGCGGAGGGCTACTTTCTCTACGCCAGAGAGGACTCCCGCCTCGACTTCGTCACTCTCTCGGAGCACGACTTCTGGATGGACGATTTCGAGTGGAAAAGGCTGCAGGACCTCTCGCGAGAAGCGACAGCGAGTGGGCTGGTAGCGTTCCTCGGCTACGAGTGGACGGCCATCCGTTCGCGCGGCGGACACCACAACGTTCTCTTCCGCACCCCCGACCACAACCGCGTGCCCCTCCAGGAGGCCGGGCGGCTATCTGCTCTCTATGAAGGCCTGCGCCGAGAGGTGGACCCCGACGATGTCGTCGTCATTCCACACGCCCATATGGCCGGGGACTGGACCCAGAGCGATGCCGATCTCGAGCGCCTCACCGAGATCTATTCGATGCACGGCACCTTCGAGTGGTTCGGCAATATGTATCTGCGTAACGGCTGGGAGATCGGCTTCGTCGCTGCGTCGGACGACCACCGTGCTCAACCGGGGGCGCCCCACGGCCTCTATCGCCTGACCCTGGCCGGTAGCGGGGGACTGGCCGCGGTGCTGGCGCCGGAGCGCACCCCCGACGCCATCTTCGACGCCATGCGCTCGCGCTCGGTCTACGCGACGTCCGGCCCGAGGATTCTCCTCGATGCCAAGCTCAACGGGCACCCGATGGGGACTCGTCAACCCGACGCCACGGAGCGGAAGATCGAGTGCCGAGTTTTCGGAACCTCCCCGATCGATCGTATCGACGTGGTGAAAAACGGCGAGATCGTCATGACCAGGCGCTACCTCGGGACCGCGCTCGACGGCGACCCTTGGGTGCTGGTCGGCTTCGAGTCGGAGTCCGAGGTCTTCACTCTGGACACCACCGACAACCCGCGCCCGTACCGGCGCTGGAAAGGCACGATCGAGGTGGAGGGGGCAGACGTCACTGGCGTCTCGGGGCCGGGGCTCGACAACATCATCGTCGATGCCTTCGAGGTCGACCCGGAGAGCCCGAACAAGATCCATTTCAACGTCCTGACCCGAGGTCGGCGCGACGCTCTACTGGTCAAGCTGGCTGACGCCTCGACCACCACCACCTTCAGCATCCACCTCGAAGAGACCACGGAAGAGGGCCTCGGTCGGCCTGAGACCATCCGTCCCGCCCAGGACCTGCCGGGGGACGATCTCACTCTGCCCTTCACCGACCTTGTGGGCGGCCGACTCGAGCGCGAGCTAAGGGTCGGTGAGCACACCGATCGCGTCTCCATCGAGATCGTCGATCCCGAGGCGGCGCTGGACCGCGACTTCGAATTCACCGACCTCGAGAGCCCACGGCCCGGGGACTACTACTACGTCAGGGTCACCCAGCTCGACAGCGGCCGGGCCTGGTCGAGTCCGTTCTGGGTTGGCGAGAAGGACACCGAGCCATCAGGAGAACGCTGATGGCGGCTCTCTCCTGTCTGTATCCCGTGCTCACCGTCGCCCTCGTCTTGGGGGTCGCGCTCCCAGGCTGGGCGGCGGAGCCGGAGCTCACCAACCAGATCCTCTTCCCCGAGGAGCCGCACGCCTGGTACCGCATCCCCTCGCTGGCCATCTCCAAGAGTGGCGTCGTCCTCGCCTTCGCCGAACGGCGCATCGGCACCGCTCACGACTACGGCCACGACAGCGAGAGCGTGCTGCGCCGGAGCTTCGACTCCGGCAAGACCTGGGCGCCGATCCAGACCATTATCAGCGAGAAGCATCTCGATCCCGACAGTGGGCCTGTGGTCGTCGACTACCAGACGGGCCGCATCTTCCGGTTCTTCAAGTGGGTATCCTCGAGCGTGCGCTCGGCTCAGTGGGACACCGAGCACCCCGAGGAGATGAAGAAGCTCGGCTACGCATCGTACGAGATCCACAGCGACGATGATGGCGTAAGCTGGTCGCTGCCAAGGAACATCGGCCTCCACCACCCCGAGGCGAAGAGCCGGTTGAGCGTCGGCAACGGCAGCCACGGGATCCAGCTCGCGGACGGGCGGCTTGTGATCCAGGGCGGCTGGATGGCGGAGCCGAACTGGGTCAGCGCCGGCAAGTACATGCGGGGCTGCTTCATCGTCAGCGACGACCATGGGGAGACCTGGAGGATCGCGGGCTACTACAAGCCGACCGAGGAGGACCTCCGGACCAAGCCAACGACCGCGCCCGGAGGCATGCAGGTCGAGTACAACCTCTTGGAGCTCAACGATGGCTCGATCTACGTCAACGCGAGAGCCGCCCGCAATGCCGTCGGCATCGACGCCGACCATCCCTGGCGCACCATCCTCTGGAGCAAGGACCGCGGCGAGACCATGGAAGGGTGGCACTATCAGGAAGGGCAGATCAGCGGCACCCACGCCGGGCTCCAACGCTACGACCACGACCGCATCCTGATGTCGTTCGCCACCAAGTCGGGACGCCGCGAGATGTCGATCACGATGAGCCCCGACGAGGGCAAGAGCTGGCCGACCACCAAGGTCATCGATCCGGGACCGGGGAGCTACTCGGACATCGCCGTCACCGCGGACAAGGACATTCTGGTCCTCTACGAGGCAGGTCACCAGGACCGGACCGTGACCTCAGGGACGCAGCCCGGAGGGTGGGCCGACTGGCTCTCGCTGGCGCGCTTCAACAAGACCTGGCTCGAGACGAAGTAGGCTATCGAGATGGCTTGTCGATCTGAACTAGGAGAGCGCGTTCGTGCCCCAGGGCGGCACACGACGTACTTTCTTCTCGCGCTCGGCCTGTCGTTCGCCGGCGTCGCCACTGGCCAGACGGCTTCGGCCTCGCCCAAGCCCAACGTGCTCTTCATCGTCGTCGATGACCTCAACGACTGGGTGGGCTACCTCGGAGGCAACGCGCAATCCCCGACGCCGAACCTCGATCGGCTGGCCCGTCGAGGAGTCCGCTTCACCCACGCCTACGCCCCCGTCTCGGTCTGCAATCCCTCTCGCGCCGCGGTCCTCTCCGGCATGCGGGCGTCGACCACCGGCGTCTACGACAACCACACCGACTGGCGCCCGCTCGTCCCCGAGCCCCAGATGATCACCGCCCAGTTCCGCAACGCCGGCTACTGGGTCGCCGGCGCAGGGAAGGTTCATCACTATCTTCGTGCAAGCGACTGGAACGAGTTCATCAGGAGCAAAGACGGCTTCAGGCGCCGGCCCGGCGACACGATGCACCGCTCGAGCGTCAACGACGTGCCCGACGACGCGATGGCGGACCACCGCAACGTGACCTGGCTCGTCGAGCAGCTCCAGAAGGAGCGCGATCAGCCCTTGTTCCTCGCCGCCGGGCTGATGAAGCCTCACCTACCGTGGAACGTGCCGCGCAAGTACTACGACCGCTTCCCGGTCGAGATCATCGAGCTGCCGCCGTACCTGGAAACCGACCTCGGCGATCTGCCACCGATCGGCGTGAAGCAGGCCCGTGAAGTGGGGCGCGGGCCGATGGCCGAGAGCGACCACGAGAAGATCCTCCGGACCGGGCGGTGGAAGGACACCATCCAGGGCTATCTGGCGGCGATCGCGTTCATGGACGGGCAGCTCGGCCGGCTCATCGACGCGCTCGATCACAGTCCCATGCGCGACAACACCATCGTGGTGCTGTGGAGCGACCACGGCTGGCATCTCGGAGAGAAGCATCACTGGCGCAAGATGACCTTATGGGAGGAAGCCACCCGCGTGCCCTTCCTCTGGGTCGTTCCCGGCGTGACCAAGCCGGATACCGTCTGTAACCGAACGGTCGATCTCATGAGCATCTATCCGACGCTGATGGAGCTCGTCGGTCTGCCGATCCCGGAGCACGTCGATGGCGTCAGCATTCACCAGCTGCTCGCCGACCCGACTTCGGAGTGGAAGCGTCCGGCGCTCTCCACCTATCTCTTCGAGAACCATGCCATCCGGTCGGACAATTGGCGCTACATCCGCTACTCCGACGGCGGCGAAGAGCTCTACAACGAGGAGAAAGATCCCAACGAGTGGACCAATCTGGCGGGGAAACCAGAGCTCTCCTCGGTGAAGGCGAAGCTGGCGAATTTCCTCCCAAAGGTCAACGCCCAGCCGGGGCCCCGGATGTAAGGGGGACCGCCTGGCGGCGAGGACCGAAACCCTGAGCTTTGTCAGATCGATGCGGCCCCTCCCACCTTCCGTCCGCGGGCGGCTCAGGCGTTCGAGAGGGGTCGATCCAGAATGGATCGCCTAGGTGCCACACCCGTCTTCTTGTCTAGGGCGATCATGAAGGACTCGCTTCCGCCCTCCATATCGGCCTGCACGATGAGCAGGTCCCGCCACAAGATGGGCGAGGTGCCCACGCTCATGCCGAAGCTTCCGATGTCGCCGATGTCGCGTTTCCACAGTGGCCGGCCTTCGATGTCGAAGGCGTATACCCCTTGTGATCCGAAGTAGGCATAGATCGCATCGGCGTCGAGGACAGGAGTGGGCGATGCGTAGGAGCCGTTCCGATGGCGATTGTCGTAGACCCTGCTGTCGCTGGCTGTGCGTCTCCAGCGGACCGCTCCGGTCCGAACGTCGACGGCGATCACCTCGAGCCGATGCCGCCGGTCGGCACCGACGCTCTCGGGATGGAGGAACTCGCCGCCCTTCCGAAAGTGAAAGGGCGCCTTGGCGCCGGGGATCTTCTCGCCTTCAATGGCAGTGGTGACGAACACGAGATCGTCCCAGATGACCGGCGAAGAGTGGCCGCGCCCTTCGATCTCGATCTTCCAGAGGACGTTCTCGGTCGCGCTCCAGTGCAAGGGAACGCTCGACTGTGCGATGCCGCGACCTCCGGGCCCGCGGAACTGCGGCCAGCGGTCTGCTTCCGCGTCGCTCTCGGACGCAGCCGTGAGCGACGTCGCAAGAGAGGCGACGATCAGCGTGCAACCCCAGCGCCAGCCGGCAATCACTCCGAGGATGCGCTCACAAAGTGTCCGGCGTGGAGCTGAAGGCCTTCCAAGCCGGCGTGGTCGTAGAGCTTGTAGATGTTGTGGGCCACACCCTGCACCAGCTCGAACTCGAAAGCGATCCCGAGCTCCTGGAGCCGGTCGCGCGAGACCTTGGCGCCGGGGAGCGAACGGAAGTCCTCGGTGCCGATCACGATGCGGATGGGCAGCCGGCCGGCGATACGATCGCGGTTGCGCTCGAGCAGGTACCAAGCGCCGGTCTCCCGCCAGTGATCGAGGTCCTCGCCCATCAGGATCTTCTTGGTACGAAGCGTCTCCTCGGCGCGCTCGGCGTTGTTGAGATCGGCCGCCATGATCATGGTTTTGAACTCGCGCACGCCACCGCTGCCGTAGACAACGACCGAGCTGAACAGGTCCGGGTGCATGGCGGCGATCCGCAGCGCCCCGCCGCCGCCCATCGAGAAGCCCTGAACCGCCCGCCCCTCGCGCCGGCCGATCGTGCGATAAGTGGCGTCGATGTGGGGAATGAGCTCGTCGACGATCATTGTCTCGGGGCGGACTGTGCCGTCGATCGAGTCGATATACCCGCTGTTGCGCCCACCGTTGGCGAACACCATGAGCATCGGCGGCACATCCTCAGCCTCGATGGCAGCGTGCAGGTAGGTGGCCAGGCGGATCGTGCGCGACTCGTTGCCGGCACTACCGTGCAGGAAGTACACGACCGGGAAGCGCCAGCCGGGCTCGGCGTCGTAGGCTGGTGGTAGGTAGACGTTGTAGCCCACCGCCGTATCCATGCACGTCGAGTGAAAGGTACCGTGTCGCACTCCGGCCGGAGCCTTCTCCGGCGGATTGACCCAGCTGATTCGCAGCACCTCCGCGGCGGTGGGCGAGTCCCCCGCGAACAGGGCCAGCGGCCAGAGGCAGATCGCCCACACCAAGGCCAGGCAGATGGCAATCCGATTGATTCGATGGCTCACGCGGTGCTCAGCGCGGCTCGGTCGCTTGGCACGCAGCCCGTGCCGCTATTTCTTTTCCTGCAAGTAGTGCTCGATCGAGCGATCCATGGTCTCGCCGTCGAACCAAGGGTGCTTGACCTCGACGGTGCCATCGGGGTTGACCAGGAGACCGACATTCGGCCCTCCACCCAGTTGCTCCCAGGCTTCATTGTTCATCTGATCGACCAGGATCGGCACCTGGACATCGAGCAGCTCACGGAACTCTCCCGCCAACTCGATCCGACCCTCGAGATCGGTCGGCTGACGTCGCGCCAGCCCGACCTTCTCGTTTCCGCCAGGCCTCTCACCGGGGCGCTCGGGGTTCTCGAGCTCCGGCGAGTACTTGGCGTAGGGCGAAGGGTCGATCGTAGGATGAGCCTCCTGAGTGTAGATCACCGCCACATTGAGCTGGTCTTTGTACTTCTCGGCCAGCTCTTCGACCCAGGGCTGCCGCTCCCGCGAGCGGCCGCAGGTGAGGGAGGCCCCTACTACCAATGTGGGCTTGTCGTCTTGCCACAGGCTCGACAGGCTCGTCTCCTCCCCGTCCATGGTGAGAACGGGGAGGTCCGGTACCTGCTTGCCCGGCACCACTCCTCGAGTGTCGAAGTCCTCGACGGTCTTGGCTCGGCGCGCCTCCCGCTGCGCGATCTGCAGCGGAGACAGGTTCTTGTCTCGGTCGGAGTGCTTGTCAGCCGCCGCTAGAGGCAAAGCAAGACCCACAGCCAAGAGCAGAGGGACGAGGGTTCGGAATCCGATTCGCGATCGCATGCTCTGTCTCCTAACTAGTCGCTCAGCCGAAACTACGAGTCACTCCCTAGAAAACGAAACCAATCTGCAGCCTGTACTCGCGCGGGATCTGGTACGCCGCCACTCCGGGGAAAGGCCGGCCGTTGGCGCGGTTGATGCCGATCAGCTCCTGCTCGTCGGTAACGTTGGCGGCCTCGAGCCCGATCCGGCCCTGCACCGGGCCGCGGATGGGGAAGTTCCACTGCGCGGTGAGGTTCAGGTTGAAGGTGTCCTCCATCTGCTGGGCGTCTCGTGGCTCGGAGTAGCTGCTGGTCCGAATCCTCTGCCTCGAGACCGGATGTTGGACAAAGGTGTTTCGGCGCAGCCCCCAATACTCACCGCCGCGGAAGCCGAAGTAGCCGCCGAGGGAGATGTTGTGGGAGCCGATCGGAATCCGCTTGACGCCGACAATATTGAGATTGTGGTCACGGTGAGAAAAGCCATGGCCATAACGGTTGACGATGGTGGCGTCGGTAGCTCCGGTGCCGACTTGCGCGCCGCCAAGGGCCTCGAAGAGAGCGTCATCCCAGGTCACTGTGTTGTCGCCGGCGCCGAAATTGTTGCCCTCGCCGTTGGACCAAGTGTAGTTGACACTCGCCATCCAGTTGTTGCGCATCGATCGTTTGAGTCCGAGACGTACACCTTCATACTTCCGTTCCGCCTTGAAGGGCGAGGTGCCCCAGGTGCGGACGTCAATGACTTCGAAGCCGTCGTCATCGAACTGTGAGGTCGCCATCCAGAGGTCGTCGAGCTCCCACAGGATACCCGTGGTCTCGAACACCCAGAGGTCGGAGAACTGCCATGCAAAGCCGAGGGTGATCTCGTCCTTGTAGTTGGGATCGATCTGCTGTACCGAATTGGCATCGGCAGGGGTGATCCGCGTCTGGAAGATGTCGTAGAGCTGGGTTGCGGGATTCCACCCGAACCTGTCGAAGAGATTTCTCCCGTTGGGAAGCGAGCCGTACAGGCGAGGCGAGAAGTCGGCGGTGTGACCGTTGTAGTAGCGGCCCAGAGTAGCCCTGATCAGGAAACTGCCATCGGCCTTGGTGTCGTAGCTCATGGCCACACGCGGCGCCACCTCGGTCCAGTCAACGGTCTGGATCCCGATGTCCTGGAACTGCTCCTGCTGATCGAGACGCAACCCCAGGTTGAATACCCATTTGTCACCCACGCTGAGGCGGTCCTGGGCGTAGAGCGACAAGATCTCGCCGTTCGTGGTGGTCGCGGCAGCGGGATCGTAGACCTCCAGGAGGTCGGGCTGCGCAAAACCGCCAGCAGCATTCTCGTCGTAGCCGCGACCGAAGAAGCGGTGACCGATGATGTTCAAGCGCTCATCCTCGAGATCCTGATAGTCGACGCCGAACTTGAGCTCGTTGTTGCCCCGGTACAAGCTCAAAGCTACGTTCGCCTGGTCGCGGAGACCAGTGATGAAGCCCTCTCCGGCAGCCTGTCCGATGGTGTTGTAACCGATATTCCCCCGACGATCCTGATACGAGAGGTTGTTGCCGAGCGGGCTGTGCGGAGAGGCGTTCGGATCGATCACGCGGGCCCTCGCGGCGGATCGATTCACAGTGTTTTCCTGGGAAGCGATCTTGAGCTCGAGAAAGGCCGAAGAGTTGATGGTAAAGGCCCAACTGGCGGTCATGACCTCACCCGGCAGGTTGCAGGCGCAGAGGGCGAAACGATCGCCGGTCCGAGCATTGGCATGAAACTTCTCGATCGGACTGTCGATATAGAGCCCCGTGAAAGCGTTCCGATCGTTGGGCTGAAGGTTGATCTTTACGACCGGGATCTCAACCTTGAAGCTTACCTCCTCGACCGAGCCGTCAGCGGTGAAGTCGACTTGATTGGTGTTCTGGTCGGCGTAGGAGACAAAGAACCATGCCTTGTCCTGGACGATCGAGCCACCGAGGTTGGCCTCGAAGCTGTCGATGATCTCGTCCTTCCGCGGAATGTCGGTGTACTCGTAAGGTGCCCGCCAATCCTGATTCTGCGGGATATACAAGAACTGGCCGTGAAAGGTGTTGGTCCCCGACTTGACCACCGCGTTGGTGACCCCGGCGGACACGCGACCGTACTCGACACCGAATCCGGCATCCTGGAGAGAGACTTCTTCCAGCGACGTGGTCGGCAGCATCGTCCGTGGGCTGCCGCCGTGCCGCGCGAAACTGGTGTCGACACCATCAATGAAGCCGGCAGTCTCCCCTTGCTCGCCGCCGTTCAGCATGAATCCGAAGTCGCCCTGGAATCGAGATCGGAAGTCGTGCACGACCCCCGGCAGGGCCTCGATCGAGGCCTGGTAGTTGCGACCTTTGAAGCTCAACTGCTCAGCAACATCGGCCTCCAACGCCGAAACTGCACCGACCTGGTACTTGTCGACCAAGGCGGACTCGGCCGTAACGATGATGGATTCGGAGGTGGCGCCGAGACTGAGGTCGTAAGTTTGCCTCTGACCGGTAGTCAAACCCACCACTCCCTCTGAAGACCCCATGCCTTCGAGGGTGGCGGTAATCTTGTAGGACGATGCCTGGAGGAGCGTGAAGCGGTAGGCCCCGTCGGCGTCGGTCCCGGTCGACTGCTCACCGCGATCACTGCTGAGCGTAACGGTGACTCCGGGCAGACCATCGCCCTGAGCATCGACCACCCGGCCGTCGATCGTCCCGACCGAAGGTCCGTCAGCTGCGAGAGGACCTACTAAAAGCGTCAGTATTCCGAGAGCCAAGATCCATCTATGCATCACGTTCTCCTGGGTTAAATCACAAACAAGGGGCAACCGGATGAAATTCGACCTTCTCCGAGCGGTCGCCTTTTGGTGCAAGTTACGCGCAGCCTAGCCTAGACAGATCGGTCTAGTCAACAATTCTCAACCGATTGACAACAAGTCAATATTCTGGATCGAGTCCACAAAAATGAACCGCCCGTTTCGCCAGATCGTTTGACTTGCTCACGGCGATCAAATACCGTTTCGACGCCTTGTCAAAACACAGTCAAGCTGTTCCCGGCCCGGACAGCAATCCCCGCCTTGCCCGCAAGGCTCGGGAGCAGCTCCGCCGGCAGCAGGACATCCTGTCTGTGGCACGGGATGTTTTGCAGCAAGAAGGCGTCGCCGGTTTCTCGATGGAGCGCATCGCAGAGGAGGCTGGCTATTCGCGCACCGCCGTCTACCACTACTTCCCGTCGAAGGAAGATGTGATCATGGCTCTGGCGATCGAGACCACGGAGCTGCGCCTCCAGCTGCAGGATCGGGTCAGGCACTTCGATGCCCGACCCCGCGAGCGCATGGTCGCCCTCGGCGAGGTGACGGCGGTCCTCTACCCGGTGCATGTCGTCGCCGAGGTCATCGCCTACGCCAACGCCGTGCGCATCAAAACCTCCGACGAGCTGCAGCAGCACCTCCGCAACCTCGACCAGCAGGAGGACGCGGTCGCCGCGGAAGTAATCGCAGAGGCTGTCCAATGCGGAGATCTCAGCCTACCGCAAGGTATACGGTTGCACGAGCTCCGCTACGCTCTCGACACCTTTGGTCGTGGCATTTTCAGCTCCATCGCCACCGCCACGCCGTTCGAAGAGCTCGACATCCCCGACCCCCGAGTTCTGCTGCGCAAAGTCGGAGTCCACTTTCTCGACGGTCTGCAATGGCAACCCCTGAGCACCGAATGGGACTACAGCAGAACCATGAGGCGGATCTACAGCGAGGTGTTTCCGCCGGCCTTCCTCTTCTCTCTTGGTCTGGCATCGGACCAACCTCGGGTCCGTAAGAGCTCGGCTCGCGGCGCCGTTCCCGCCGAGGAAACCGCCGACACGAGCTCTTGAAGCGCGGCGGCGCTCTGCCGCTATCATGGTAATAACCGCTGGAGACTTCGGTTTGTCTATTCTCGAGATCAGGAGCTTGGGCCTGACCGCCCTTCTCGGAGCGTCCCTCGGTTGCGGACCCACGCCGACAACGGGACCGGCTGCATCCGACGACTACCTGTCTCCTCAGCTGCGCGAGCGGGTCGAAGAGGTCAAACGAGAGCGCGCCGAGGAGCCCACCAGCCCCGACAATATCTACGAGCGGGTGGATGTGCTGTGGGATTGGGCCAATGCCTACGCAATGACCGGCGGGCCACTCCCGGTCAATTTCGCTCTCGACATCGCGGTGATGCGGTGGGCCGAGGCCGACGGTTCCGCCGCCGACGTACGTCTGGTCAACGACGTGGAACTGGCCACCGTCAATGACTACGTGCCCTACATCGACAGCTACCTGCGCGAGCTCCAGATCAAGGACGAGCAACCGGGCGCTATCGGCACCCTCCACTTCGTCTCCGACGAGCCGCTGACGGTGGATACCTACACCACTGTGGAGATGGTCTATACCGTCGGTACCATGCCGATGGCGGTGGGCGGCGGGGCGATAGCTGGGCGCCAATGGCTGGCCGATGTCAACGACTATCAGAACACCGATCCCACCGCGCCCAACTATGTGACCGCGCGGGTGTCACGGTCCGAAGCCCGCATCGATGCGGTCATGGTCCCCCTGGTCGGACCGCACGGCTCGCAGCGCTTCCCCAAGCCGACCCCTGCCTTCCTCCTCGAGGGGGCGGCTCTCCAGCCCGGCGACACTCTCACCGTGACCTACGGCGATCGCTCGGGAGGCTCGCCAGGGATACGAGTGCAAGGCTTCACCACCGATGCCCTCCTCTTCCCGCTCTATCTCGACCTGGAAGGGAAAGACCACTGGCTGACGCCGGTGTGGCCACCGCTGGAGGTGGTCGGCGCAGAAGTCGCCGGCGTGCGCGTTCTGGCGCCGTCGGTGGTCGCCGCTGGAGAACCTTTCGATCTCACGGTGCGAAGCGAGGACGCAGCAACGAATCGCGCGACCGGCTCCATCCCGACCTACGAAGTACTTCTGGACGCCAAGGTCGTTGCCGAGGTCGAAGCCTCCGAGGATGCCCTGGTGCTGGTCGACGAGCTCACAATCGAAGAACCAGGGACCTACCGCTTCGTGGTGCGCTCCAAGGGCGGGGACCTCGACGCCGTTGCCATCAGCAACCCGGTGTGGGTCGAGGCAAACCCCGAGCGGCTGGTGCTCTGGGGTGAGACCCACGGCCACACCGATTTCGCCGAAGGGCAAGGAACGCCCCAGGCCTACTTTCGCTACGGCGTCGAGGACTCACGCCTCGACTTCTTCACTCTCTCCGAGCACGACTTCTGGCTCGACGACTACGAGTGGACCGTGCTCCAGGAGCTCAGTCGAACCACCACCGCGGAGGGCCGAGCGATCGCTTTCCTCGGCTACGAGTGGACTCCGACGAGAAAGCGCGGCGGCCACCACAACGTGCTCTTTCGCACCCCCGACAACCGAGAGCGCGTGCCGGTCCAGGAGGCCCATCGCCTGCCTCTCCTCTGGCAGGGACTGCGGGCCGCAAACGAGGAAGAAGACCTGCTGATCATCCCCCACGCTCACTCCGCCGGCGACTGGACCCAGAGCGACGGCGGGCTCGAACGAGTGGTCGAGATCCACTCGGTGCACGGAAGCTTCGAGTGGTACGGCAACATGTTCCTGCGCAATGGCTTCGAGGTCGGATTTCTCGCCGCTTCGGACGATCATCGAGCGAAGCCGGGAGCGCCAAGGGGACTCACCCAGTCCTCCCTCATCGGCCGACCAGGTCTCGCCGCTGTAAGAGCGCCGGAGAAGAGCCCCGACGCGGTCTTCGACTCGCTCCGCAGTCGCTCGGTCTACGCGACCTCCGGACAACGTATCCTCCTCGACGCCACCTTGAACGGCCACGAGATGGGAACCCGCCAGCCGATGGCGGACGAGCGCCAGATTCTGTGCCGTGTGTCGGGGACCTCGCCGATCGATCACATCGATGTGGTCAAGAACAGCGAAGTGGTCTTCTCTCGCAGCTACCTGTCAACGCCGCTCTCCTCTCGCTCCTGGCTCCAGGTCGGATTCGAATCTTCATCCGAAGTCTTCACTCTCGACTCTGTCGACAACCCGAGGCCCTACCGGATCTGGCAGGGCACCTTGCGCATCTCGGGCGCAACCGCGATCGGCTTCGAGGCCATCGGTTTCGACACCCCGGCCCTGGACACGATCGAAGAGGTAGAGCCTGGCCTCTACCTCTTCCGCATCTACACTCGCGGCCGGCGGGAGACAGTGCTCTTCGAGCTCGAAGGAGCCACCTCGTCGACCACCCTCGACTTCGAGCTCGAGCCCACTCGCGAGTACGGTCTGGGCCAGGGCCACGAGCGCCTCGCCCTCGACATTCCAGGCACCGAAGTCCGCCTGAGCCTTGCCGATCTCGAGAACGATCGCCTCGAGCGCGAGGTTCCGTTCTTGGAGCACACCGATCGGCTGAGTCTCCAGGTGGTGCAGCCGAATAGCCCCCTGGACCAGGAGTTCGAGTACTCCGATATGGAGCCAACGTCGCCGGGCGACTACTACTATGTCCGGGTGACTCAGCTCGATGGTGGTCGTGCATGGTCCAGCCCCTTCTGGGTAGGCTCGAAACCACAGCCATCATCGGCCGCTGCGGCAGGGGGAGGCTTCTAGTGAAGACAATCCGATTCGACGATATCGACACCCTCCGCCAGCAGGTGTCGAACGAATTCGGACCCTGGAGTGAGCCGATCGACGTGAGCCAGGAACTGATCGACGGGTTCGCCGCTCTCACCGGCGACGACGAGTGGATTCACGTCGACGTCGAGCGTGCGCGGCGCGAGAGCCCCTTCGGCGGACCGATCGCGCACGGCCTCTTGACTCTGAGTCTGTTCTCGAAACTTCCGGGCGACGGCTCTTTCGAAATCGTCGGCCATGGCAACCCGGCGAACTATGGGCTCGATCGCGTCCGCTTTCTCAGCCCGGTACCGGCCGGCGCGCAGCTTCACGCCCGCGCGCGCGTCGCCGAGGTCGAGGCAAAGCCCACAGGCACCCTTCTCGCCAGGGAAATCGAAGTGGGAGTCGTCGGAAGCGAGCGGCCGGCCATGATCTGCCGCCCCCTGACGCTTTTCCAGAAGGCTGTCGAGGCCTAGAGCATTAGCGTCATGTCTGCACTCGAAGGTCTCGTGGTCCTCGACTTCTGCCACGATCGCCCGGGCTCCTACACCACGATGTTCCTGAGCGACTTCGGGGCCGAGGTGATCAGCGTCGATGCCCCGCCAGGGGTGGTCGAAGACATCGACAATCTCGAGGCCGGTGGCGGCGTCAGCCCAGAGTTGCTCGCGGCCCACTCGATCGTCGAACGCAACAAGAAGAGCATCCAGGTCAACCTGAAGACCGCAGAGGGGCAGGAGGTCGTTCAGCGCCTGGCGAAGAAGGCGGACGTCTTGGTGGAAGGCTTCAGCCCCGGCGTCATGGCCCGCCTGAAGGTGGATTGGCCCACCCTGCAAAAGATCAATCCACGGCTGATCTACTGCTCGCTGAGTGGCTTCGGCGCCGACGGGCCCTACGCCGACCTGCCCGGCCACGACTGGAACTACACCGGCATCGGGGGAGCGTTGAGCCTGATCGGGGCACGCGACGGCCCTCCCTACCTTCCGGCCAGCTTCATCGCCGACATGGCGGGGGCGGGGCTGCACGGGGTCATCGGCATTCTTCTCGCGGTCGCCGCCAGAGAGCGAACGGGACTCGGACAGTTCGTCGACGTGACCTATCTGGACGGTGTGATCTCGCTCCTCGCCGCCGAGTCTTCGAGCTACTTCCTCACCGGCAAGGTACCTCGCCGCGGCCGGACCAATCACACCGGCGGCGCGCCCTGGGCCAACGTCTACCGATGCCAGGACGGCGAGTACCTCACAGTGGGCTGCGCCGAGACCCACTTCTGGGTCAATCTATGCACGGCCATCGACCGTGAAGATCTCATTGCCCGCAAGGACCCCCCGCCAGAGGAGCTTGACGAGGTGGTGGCGGAGCTGGCGAAGGTCTTTGTGACCCGGACCCGCGACGACTGGGTCGACTTCTTCCGCGACAAGCGGGTCTGCGTCGGTCCGGTCAACAACATCGACGAGACCTTCGCGGATCCTCATGTAAAACATCGCAATATGGTGATCGAGATCGACCACCCAGAGCTCGGTACAGTGCGGCAGGCGGGTATACCCATCAAGCTGTCGGCGACTCCTGGCGAGGTTCGTAGCGTCGGTACTCCCAGTGGCACCGAGAGCGACCAGGTGCTTCGCGAGCTCGGATACAGCGACCAAGAGATCGAGAAGCTGCGCAGCGCTCATGCGGTCGGCTAGAAGAGTGAACGCACTGTCGGAGGGTTGAAGATGAGATTGCCAAAGAACCGATCCGTTGCCGCGCCACTCCTGGTCGCGCTTGCCGCGTGCTCTCCCGCTCCGGCGCCGGACCCCGAGCCGCCCGAGCAAGCACCACCGCTAAACGTGGTGCTGATCATCGCCGACGATCTCGGCTACGGAGATGTCTGCGCCTACAGCTGTGAAGGAGGCCTGACACCGAACCTCGACGCCCTGGCCGCCGGCGGTGCCCGCTTCGACAGGGGCTATGTCGCGGCCCCGGTGTGCAGTCCCTCTCGCGCCGCGCTGCTCACCGGGCGCTATCAGCAACGCTTCGGTCACGAGTTCACCGTCGGGCCGCTGGCAAGAGCCGAAGAAGACGGACTCGGCACTCCCACCACCGAGATCCTGCTCCCTCGCGTGTTACAACAGAACGGCTACACGACAGGAATGGTCGGGAAGTGGCACTTGGGCTCGAACCCCGAGTTCCTGCCGCAGGCACGCGGCTTCGACGAGTTCTTCGGCTTTCTCCACGGCTCCAACCTCTACACCCCGACCCTGGAAGGCCCGGGAATGCACTTCATCGATGCCGATCCGAGCCCGCCGCGCACCAGCAGGCGAGAGAGCGATGCGATCTTCCGCGGGACGGAAGTGGTCGAGGAGCCGGAGTACCTCACCGATGCCTTCACTCGAGAGGCCATCGATTTCCTTGCCCGACGCGGCCAGGATCCGTTCTTTCTCTATGTCGCCTACAACGCGCCGCACACGCCGCTTCAGGCCACCGACCGCTACTACGATCGCTTCCCCCACATCGAGGACGAAGCCAGCCGCATCTTCGCCGCGATGGTCAACGGGGTCGACGAAGGGATCGGGGAGATCCGCTCCACTCTCCGCGAGATCGGAGTCGACGATCGCACCCTGATCATCTTTCTCTCCGACAACGGCTGTGCCAAATACACGGCGGCCTGCTCCAACGGACCGTTTCAGGGCGGCAAGCTCATCCACTTCGAGGGCGGCGTCCGTGTGCCCTTCATTCTCAACTGGCCCGCCGCCATCCGCCCCGGTACCGTGATCGACGCGACTGTCAGCTCGCTCGACCTGTTTCCGACCATCCTCGACGCGGTCGGCGCTCCTCTGCCGAGCGACCGACCACTCGACGGCAGCAGCCTGCTCCCCTTGTTACGCGGGGAGATTCAGCGCCCCAACGGCGCCTACCTCGCCGCGCGCGAGTGGATGCCGCGCCAAAGTCTCTACTGGCGTAATGGCATCAACTGGGGGACGATCCAAGACGGTCACCTCAAGCTCGTCCACATCTCCGACCAGCATCGCTTCGTCTACGACCTGGCCACAGATCCCGGAGAGCAGCACAATCTGGCCGAGGAGCGGCCCGAGCTGCTCGAGGATCTCGAGAAGCGCTTCGAGGATTGGTCGCAGACCATGTCTCCTCCACTCTGGGGTGATCCGAGACGCGTCTACATCTCACTCGACGACGTCCTTGCCGGCCGACGAAAGATGACGACGAAGTTCCAGCCCGAAAAGGGGCTGGTCGAGCTCAATCTCTAGCCTCCGGAAATGATGGCTATCATTTCCTCCGGCTAGTTGTTGTTTGGCGCCGAGGACGGCGCACTTGGGCGTTGCTTCCTATTCGCTCCGGGAGGCGGTTTCGTGTCCTGCCGCGCAGACTCCTAGGGCCGGCCGCTTCTCATTCGATCGCCGCCAAGGCTCCCTGCGCCACGATCAGTCGGCGGTGCAGAGGCAGCGAGCCTCGGCGAAAGAACTAGGAGAAGAGTCAGCACATGAACGCAAGGGTGCTCGATGCGCGGGCCGCTCTGCTCTCTCGCTCCTCACTCATGGACCGGCGTCGAGTTTGACATCTGTGATCTCGAAGTGTGAAATGCGCACCCGAGGCGCTAGAGACGGTCAAGAAACTCAGTCGGAGTGGAGGCGTGATGAAAGCTTGTGTCGCGACCGGAGAGAAGGGACAGATGGAATGTCGGGAGGTACCCGAGCCTTCGCTGGAAGCAGGAGCTCTGCTGCTGAAAACGAAGTGCGCACTCATTTGCGGGAGCGATCTCGAGTATCTCGAGGGCCTGCACGGAAAGATCGTTCCGGGCGAGATTCGAGGGCACGAGTTCGTCGCCGAGGTCGCTGCCGTTGGCGGGCGTCGAGGAGTTGATCGTGCCGGACTTCACTCTCGGCACCTTGGTGGGCGCTGGGCAAGAAAAAATGGACATACTCGATCGTTTTATCTCTGAGGTCGCTCCGGCGGCCAAGTAGGAAGAAACACCTGACAAATGGCAGAGTTATTTGGACTCCAGGACAAGGTCGCAATCGTTACCGGCGGCGCCGGTGGGATCGGGACACGGATCGCTAGGGAGTACGCGAAAGCAGGCGCCCACGTCGTGGTCGCGAGCCGAAAACAAGAGAATCTCGACAAGATCGCCGAGGAGATCCGAGGCCTCGGCAGAAAGGCGCTGGCCATCGCTACCGACGTATGCATTCCCGAGCAGGTGGATAACCTCGTCGCCAAGACCGTCGAGGAGCTCGGTCGCCTCGACATCATGGTCAACAACGCCGGCGGAGCCCTGCACATCAAACCGCCGGAAGAGCTCACGCCTGAAGAGTGGCGCGCCGGGATCGCCCTCAACCTCGACAGTGTTTTTGTCTGCAGCGCAGCCGCCGCCCGGGTGATGATTCGCCAGCAGAGTGGGAACATCATCAATATCTCCTCGGTTGCCGGTATCAAACAGGTACCGAACTTCGTCCATTACGGAGCGGCCAAGGCGGGGGTCATCAACCTGACCAAGTCGCTGGCCGCTTCGTGGGCGAAGCACAACATCAATGTCAACTGCATTGCGCCGGGCCTCACCGCCACCGAAGGAGTCGCCGACTGGCTGCCCACCACCAAGAAGAAGGACGGCACCCCCGTTCCGCCCCTGGAGTTCCCCGCCGACCCCGAGCACGTGGCTCACCTTGCAGTCTTTCTCGCCTCTGAGGCAGCCGAGCGAATCACCGGCGAGGTCATACCGATTCGCGCCTCGATCGGATTCGATCGCTAGCCATGACTCGGAGACTAGAGGGCAAGGTCGCTATCGTCACCGGAGCGAGTCGCGGGCTCGGCCAGTATTGCGCTCTCGGCTTCGCTCGAGAGGGGGCGAAGGTCGCGATTGCTGCTCGCACTGTCGAGGTCAAGGACGCGCGGCTGCCGGGGACGATTCATGAGACCGCAAGACTCATCGAAGAAGCGGGAGGAGAAGCGCTGCCGGTGGTCTGCAATGTGGCGGACTCCGCCTCGGTCGATGCGATGGTCGAGCAGGTCCTCGAACGCTGGGGGCGCATCGACATCCTGATGAACAACGCCGCGATCCAACCGCCGGGAGTCAATTCAGACATCCTGCCCAGACACTGGGAGCTGCAATACCGGGTCAATGTGCATGGGCCCTTTCACTGCATTCGTGCAGCTTTGCCGGCGATGAGAGAGCAGCAGAGCGGCAACATCATCAACATCTCGTCGGCGGCGACTCGAGGTGGGACTCCCTACGGCGGGACCAAGCGGGCACTCGAGGCCATGACCGAGGGTCTCGCCGCGGAGCTCGAAGCGGACGGCATCGTTGTAAACGCACTCAAGCCCCTTGGTGCCATCGAGACACCAGGCTTCCTATTCGCTCAGCTCCCGCGAGCCGGCGAGCAGAGCGAAGCGCTGGAGCTGCCACCCCGAGACAGCTACGTCGAGGCCGCGATCCTGCTGGCGCTGCAGACTCCCGAGTCCTTTACCGGACGGGTCCACGACGACGCCGAAGTGATTCGGCATCTGGCGGACGAAGAAACGAAGACTAGGTTTCGCGAGCTCAACCCGAGCTACTGGACCGCCGTCATGGATCGCTCAGAGTAGGGCTGCGCCCGATCAAGGGCTCAGCCTCGGTCACTCCCTCGCGACAGTGTCACCAACCCGAATCGCGCCGGGCTCTACGACCCTGGCGTTCACTCCGCGCAGGTGCAATTGCTTTCCGACCCCTGAATTGACGAACACCATCGCGTCGAGGCCGAATCGCTCGACGAACTTCTTGCACCCTGTATGGGGCGGCGGCGTCACTTCGACCAAAGCGCTCCCTAGCAGCAGGCGCGTGCCTGCCGGGAGATTCTCTTCACTGAGGTCGAGATCGAGGAAGAATTGATCACCCGCCAACGGCCACCGCTCGCGGCTCTGAGCGACCAGTGCAGCAGTACGGGAGTTCATGAGCGTGAGCTGCATATCTCGATCAGGTGTACCTCGTGCGCTCCAATTGTCGCCAACCAGACCCTGCTCCACATCGAGGCGGCCCTCGTCGAGAACCTCTCGATCGCCAACACTGGGCCTGCGAACGATCATCTCCACGACTCCCTCAGCCGCCGGGGAACTGCGGATGTGTTCCAAGCCCGCCTCGAGCTCTTCACTCGTCAGGTGTCTTATCTCTTCCATCGACTCCCTCTCCGCAGCTGTGCTCCATCTTGATGAGACTCTCGGCGCCCGGATCCGCAACATCGCTGGTCGGATGAGCCTCGGGTCTATCCTGGCACGTTCGCGCTGCAGCGGCTACGGTGAATGAGCTGAACTCTGGTATTCGTCTATCGTAGAAATAGTCGAGTCGCGTAGTATCAAGATGAGAAGAGGAACGAGAATGAAACCAATGAAGTTCTTGGCAGTATGCCTCTCTTTGCTTGCGCTTCCTTTGGCTAGTGTTGCCGCGGAAAACGACGAAGGCGCAGGGCCGATCACCTATTCGAAGCATGTAGCCAGCATCCTCAACCAGAAATGCGTTCGCTGTCACCGCCCGGGCCAGGGTACACCGATGACCCTGGGCAGCTATGAAGAAGTGCGACCGTGGGCCAGGTCGATCGCTCGTCTGGTCAAAGAAGGCACCATGCCGCCCTGGCATGCGGTTGCTTCGATTGGCCCGATCACCAATGACCGCAGCCTCGAGGAAAAGCAGGTGGCAACGATCGTTCGTTGGGTGGAACAGGGCTCCCTCGAGGGCGACGCGGCAGATCTGCCACAGTCACCGACCTTTTCCGATAGCGAGTGGGTTCTAGGCGAGCCTGACTTCGTAGTCACTCTGCCGGAGGTGTTCGTCCCTGGCGGCGGTCCCGACCAGTTCGAGAATCTGAGCGGCAAAGTGATGCTGCCCGAGGACCGTTGGATTGGGGCCGTCGAGATATTGCCTGGCAACAAGAAAGTCGTGCATCACGTCATCGCCTTCCAGATCAAGGGATTCAACGTCGACCCCGAGCAAGGCTGGCTCGGCGCCTGGGCCGCCGGAAGCGAGCCGATGACCTTTCCACCAGGCACCGCTCGAGTCATGACCAAGGGCGCAAACCTGGTCGGAGACATGCACTACCACCCGGCGGAGACCGACGAGACCGACATCACCCGAATCGGCTTTCACTTTCTCGACGATGCTGAAGTCGACAAAGAGCTGGCCAATATCTGGGTCATGAACACCGGCTTCGAGATTCCTCCCGGAGCGCCGGATCACGAAGTACGTGCGTCGTATCGCTTCGCCCAGTCCGGCAAGCTCTTTGGCTTCGCTCCCCACATGCACTACCGCGGCAAGGACTTCACCTTCACGGCGACCTACCCCGACGGGAGTGAAGACGTTCTGCTACGTGTCGAGAACTACGACTTCAACTGGCAGACCATGTACACCCTGGATCAACCCATCGAGGTACCCGAGGGAACGCTCATCGAGTGCGTCGCACACTTCGACAACTCCGCTGACAACGTCCTCAACCCGGATCCGACCAAGACTCTTCACTTCGGCGACGAATCCTACGACGAGATGATGATCGGCTTCATGGACTTTGTGGTCGACGACGGGGTGCGGATGGAGACGACCGACCAGACCAAGGCGCGATACCTGAAACGCATGATCGAGGAACATCCGAACGAGGTTTATGTGTTCGCCGACAGCAAGGGCGCCCCGACATCTCTGCATCTGCCGCCACAAGGTGAAGGCCTGCTCTATCTGCGCGTCAATCGCAACCTCACTCCCTGTCGCATTTTCGACATCGAGTGGGAGGGGTCGAGCTTCAGCGCGTCGGTGGATGTTCCAGGCTTCAAGGTTCTGGATCTCGAAGGAACGGCAGACGCCCGTTCTTTCTCGGCCAAGCTACGAACGGGGGAAGACAGCGCTCTCGACTTCGAGGGCTCCCCTGCCGCCGTTTGGCGCGCCGAGAAGGAAGCCGGCAACTCGTCCAGCGGGCTGTAGCCGACGGAGAGGGACAGACAGAACGTCGCGGCGCTTAGTACATGCGGCCACAAGTACTAGCCGGGTCGATAGCTTCCCTGGCGCATCAGATTCTGAAGCGCTCGGCAACGGTCGGGATCTCCGGCGGAGAGGTCGCGATCCTCCCAGGGGTCTTCCGCGAGATCGTAGAGCCTTTGCTCGGCACCGTCGAAACCGGTGACCAGTTTGTAGCGACCGTCGTAGACCATTCTCCAATCGTAAAGGCCGGAGAAGACGTACTCACGATGAGCGTCGGTGTGTCCGGCGAGCAGGTGTCTCATCGAGATTCCGTCCATGTCTTCGGGTACTCCGACTCCCGCGAGATCCAGGAAGGTGGCCGATAGATCGATGAGGCTGACCATGGCGTCGACCCGCTCGCCCTGGCGAACGCCTGGGCCGGCCATGACCAGCGGCACTCCGGAGGAGGACTCGAAGGGGAGCTGCTTTCCCCAGCGCGAATGGTCCCCCAACATCTCGCCGTGGTCACTCGAATAGACGATGACGGTGTTGTCGAGCTCGCCGCGCTCCTCGAGCTGGTCGACATAGAGACCGATCCAACGGTCGATGTTCTCGATCATCGCGGCGTAGTTCTGGCGGATCCGGATCTGATGGGGGGCGTCCCAAGGGCCGTCATAGGCGTGGGGCTGAGGGAAGTCGTCGATCATGCCGTCGGGTCCACGAAACCTTCGCTCCATCCGCTCGGTGATGTCCATCGGAGGGTGCGGGCCGGCGAAGTTGACGATCTGAAACCAGGACTCACCTCGAGGCACGGAGTCGAGTAGCGACACCCCATTGCGACCGATCCAATTGTCGCAGTAGTGCGCCTCCGCCAGGGGGGAGAGCGAAGTGTTTCCCCACTGCTCCACCCTCTGAGGTCTTCGCCGAGCCTCCATGTCTCTGGCGCAGATCAGGCCTTGCTTGGGATCGAGACCCTCGAGGTAGGCGTAATAAGAGTCCTTGGCGCCTACCGGCTCTGAAAGATAGGTCAGCGCTCCCGCGCCCTTGCCGGCGTTGTTGATGCCGTTGGTGAACCCCCATTCCTGAATGAATCGCTGACCATCGAGACCGAGCCCCACCGGGCCTTCGGAATCTCCGCCACCGTCGAGAATGCGATGCAGGGCCGCCGAGCCCATGTCCATCTTGCCGCAGCCGAGAACGTGGTAGCCGCTCTCACGCAGCAAGCCGTAGAAGGTCTGCCGGTCCAAGGGAAAGCTCTGGTTGTTGGTCGGAACACCGCAGTCGTCGTACTCCATCCCACTCGCGAGACAGGCGCGGGACGGCGCACAAACGGGCGCCGCACAGTAGGCCCGCTCGACCGAGAGCCCACGCCGCGCCAAGGCTTCGAGATTGGGCATTGGGACCGGGATATCAGAGTTCGCCGGTGTCCAGTCCCACCGGTGCTGATCCGAGAACAGAAACAGGAAGTTCGGCCGCGAGGGTGGGGCCAACGGCGGAGGCTCCTGCATCTCTCGGCCGCACCCCACGGCGGGCAGCAGAGTCGCAGCCAACGAGCCCTTCAGAAAATCACGACGAGTCTGACGCGACATGGTTTTGCGTCCTTCTTCGCGGGTCGTTCAGAAACTAGATTGACCAGTCTATTCTACTCAGGACCACAGAGTGGACTAGACCAGCGTTTCCAAAGTTCGCACCACATATCTCGGCCCGTTCTGCCCGCTGGCGTCGTTCCGCCTCCTCGACATATTGCCGAATATGCCTGCGTCGGCGCGCCTTGCCAGCGAACAGAACGACCTCGAGCTCTGTAGCGCGACTTTGGAAACGCTGGTCTAGGATCCGGGTCTTCTTCGGCGACTTCGACAGCGACGGGCGACGGCCGTCCGGAGGTCTCGGCGCCCACGTTGGAGGCGAGAAGGAGCGAATCGGTGGGGGCCTCTAGCGCCGCCTGTGATCAACGAAGCGATTTGAGAGCGCGGTCGAGATCCTGTCGGGGCAGCAAGTCGACCACCTCGATCTCGTCCTCGTGCAGCCGAAAGAGCATCCTGTAGTCACGGCCTATCCGCTGGCGATGCAGATCTCGGTCGGTGTGGAGGCGGCGGGCTCCGCGCAGAGCGGCGGGATCGCCGGCGGCGATTCGGCCGGCGGTCAGTACCGCCCTCCTCCCGATCGCATCCGGCACCGCTGCGAGCTTCTCCCGGAAGCGCTTCGAGAAACGCGGCAGTCTCACCGGTACCGGACCCGCGAGCTCTTCCGGAGGCTCAGTCGCGGCTGCTGCAGTCTCCGCCTCCGCCGCCTTTGGCGGATCTTCGCGCAGCGCCTTCACGGCGTCGACGCGTTTGCGCAGAATCTCGACTTGGCGGCGAAACCGATTCCGCTCGGCGTGCCGCTGATTGAGCTCGCTCTTGAGGCGATGGACACGCTCCCGGAGCGCGAGGAGTCGCGGATCCGTTTCCGAACGACTCTCCTCGGTGGCCGTTCGGTCTCGCTCATCCTGCTCGCGCAGCTGCGCGCTCAGCTCCGCGAGCTGGGCGCGCAAGCGCCTGACCTCCTCTTCCTTCTCCTCTAGCGCGCGCGAGTGCTCCGCGTCCGAGCTCTGAGGCGCCTCCGGGGGTTTTTCGTCCGCAGCAGCGGGCGAGCCGTCGGAGGCCGCAGGCTCGGTGTCGTCGATCCCCCACGCACGGTCGGATGCTTGCAACGCTCCCGGAGCGAGATCCTCGCGGCGCCGCGTTTGCGGGTCGAGCTCTTCGCCCGACCACGAGTCGAGAACCTCTTCGATGGGGTCGACGACCGGTAGGTCGAGGTAATCTCGAGCCTCGCCGATCGAGCTCAGGAGCACCTCATGCTCGAAGCCCTGGCTCAGGGGGAGAACGCCGCGAGCGACGAGAATCCCGAGGTGGGGCCATCGACTCTCGAGCAGCTCGCAGGCCAGATCCACCGCGGCTTCGTCGGCGGTGTTGCGAGCCCGAAGCTCGATCTCGTCGAGCAGCGGACTCTCTTCGAGCCCCTTGGTCAGCATAAGCAGGCCAAGGCTCATCCACGCCTCGTCCAACGGCTCGTCGACATGCTCGAGAAGCGCCTTCGCCTCTTCGGGCCGGCGTTGACGTAGCGCCGCCTCGACCGCGTCCAACAAGTGCGCCTTGAGCTCGGGTGCTACGTCATCGGTCTGGAAGAAACGAAGAGCAGCCTGAAACTCGTTGAAGAGAATGAGCTTCCTCAGCACGGCGAGGCAGAGACCGGGATCGATACGTCGAGGATCAAGCCTGGCAAGCTCGTGGGCGCGGAGCTCGTCGACGCGATCCCAGGTCAGATGCTCTTCCAGGTTACGGCGCAGCTCGGATCGCGTCACGCCTTCGACGTCTGAAGAATCGCGCAGCCGTCGCTGGTCGCGAGCCAGGCAACAGCGCTTGTATTTCTTCCCGCTGCCACAGGGGCACGGCTCGTTGCGACCGATGCGTGGTGCGGCCCGGCGCATCGGACGCCAATCGAAATCAGCCTGCTGCGGACGGTCCGGAAGCCCCTCCATCACCGGCTGCGTGGCAAGCTCGAGAATCGATGTTCGGATCGAGTGAGCATCCTCCCCGAAATAGCTCGGTGCCGAACGCGAGGCGAGCTCCGAGAGCTCTCCGTCGTCGAGAATCTGCGCGGTGGCCAGGACCAGAAGTCCTCCCGTCAGCGACAAGGATCGGCGGCAGAGGAGACGCGCTTCACGAACCAACTCCTTGCGGTGACTGCCGTCCCCCCTCTCTTGGTCCCACCAGGCCCCGAGCAGCAAAGCCGTGCCGGCTCGCTCCCACGAAAGACGAGCCTCCTGGACGGCCTCGATAAGAGCCCCGGCAACGTCTCCCTGGCAGTGGCCAGCGATCCTGGCGAGAATTCCCGGCTCCGGGAGCAGGTGAGCCCCACCGCTGAGGTGGCGTGCGTCGACGGGAAGCTCGACGTGGAGGGCTGCGAGTGAGAGGTTTGTGAAACCGTAGTCGAGTGACTGCTCTACGGCCGCAGAGAGAAGATCGTCCAGCTCATCGGAGCTCTCGCTGAGCCTCGGGCCCAGGCTGACGATGTCATGGCGACAGGGTTGACAGTCCTCGGCTGCCAGCAGCAGCGGATGCACCCCGGCAGTGTATTACTTCAGCGCTTCCGGAGGGAGTGCTTCTCAGGTTCTTTTACTCGAGACGACGACACGCGAGGGAGCAGACCTCAACATCCGCGACTTGACAACGACACGCCTCAAAGAAGGCGCCCCCCTTAGGGCACTTTCCTCTCCACCCAGATCGGAGAGCTCCACGCCATCTGGCCGTCGCGTTGCTGCACTCGCGTGTAGTAGAAATTGCTGCCCGGCTCCGCCTCCAGGTCGCGAAAGCTCAGCGCTACTTCGCTCTGCTCCGGCCGTACCGAGTAAATGACCGTGTTGTTGCGCAAGATCTCAGCGGTGGCGATGGCGCCGGTGCCCACCGCTTTGACCCGAATCTCGGGCACCTCGCCGACCACCGTGACGTCGTCTCCCATAAAGTGATCGCCGACCCAGAACTCGAGAACGATGTTGTCGGTGGCGGCGTAAGTGCGGCGGGCCTTCATCGCTTCCAAGAGGGCTTCGCGGCTGCGCTCGGGCACCCACACCATGGCGTAGGAGATGTGAGTCGAGAAGTGATCGGAGCTGGCGACGACACCGATCCGAAGGCCTTTGGACCAGGCGTTGGAGACGAAACCGGCAGCCTTGGGTGTAGTGGTGGCGGCTTGTGGGGTCGAGGCGACATCGCTCAACGGCGCACCCGGAGCTTCATAGCTGTGGCGGTCGCCCTGATAGATCTCGACCAGGGTCTCGACCTGGGGATCGTTGTCGCTCCAGTCGGTGCCGCTCGAGGTAGCCGTGGTGTGGGGGATGGTGATGCCGCCACTGCGTCGAATCGCCTCGTGGAGCAGTCGCGTGTCGTCCTCCAGGACCCCGGGAGCCGAGTTGTGGAAGCGCACACTGGCGAAGCCCTCGTATTTCGAGTGCTGATAAAACGGCAGCGGCAGCTGACCACGCTCGGCATGAATGATGTTGCGGTGCCCCATCGGAAACTGGATCGATCGCTCGTAGCCGAAGAGAGCGACGTAGCGCTCTGGCGCATGGAAGAGATCGGCGAGCTTCTCTGACAGCCACCACCAGTACTCCCGATCTGCGCCGCCCTGATGGTCGGTGATGAGACCGAAGTCCATTGCCGCGGCGTCGAGCATGTAGCGGTAGAAGTCGATCACCGAGCCGTCCGGAAGAGCCCGCGAATCCAACGACAGCTCGGTGTGGCGATGGGTGTCGCCGCGCAGGATCTGGAGAGTCTCGCCACCCGCCCGCACTCGCCAAGCACGGATACGCGCCACGTCTCCAGCCTCGTCGGCGTGACCTGGCGGACGATGGGAGTAGGGGGCTGCCTGCGGGGGTCCGGTCGAGAAACCGGCGTCGCTCGAGGGCTCCCAGCGAGCCGCATAGACATTCTCGATCACCGTCTCCTCAGGAAAAGTGAGAGTCGCGCCAAAGCCGGGAAAGCCATCTCGAGGCCAGGTGAGCCACAGCCCGCCATCACTCGAGGGCGCCGTATCGGCGAGCATCGACAGGCGCCCCTCGCTGAAAGGCACGATTGCCGGCTTGCTCCAGCCGGAATCGCTCATGGTAGCCACCCACAACCGCCAGGATTGGGCGAAACCGCCCTCGCTCTCGAAAGCGCGCATCAGAAGATGGATCCGCCCACGATCGTCCAGTGCGAGGCGGGCCGAGGACACCGACGGCCTCTTCGAGCCGCCAAAGTAGCCCTCGAAAATGGCCTTGCGCGGAGCAAAGAGGCTCTCGAGCTCGGGCTTGGCAGCGGTCCACGAACCGCCCTCGAGCACTCTGACCTGCACTCGACGGTCCAGATTCAAGGTCGAGCCGGGTGCCTGCGCCTTGTCGATGAGGAGCCCCTGGTCCTTGCCCCACCCCCGTTCGCCCTCTTCGTAGGCCACCCACACTCGATCGCGGTCATCGACTACGATGCTGGGAGAAGCCTCGAAAGTATCGTCAGACGTGAGCGCGAAAATCTCGCCAAGGCCTCCGTCCGTGATGGTGCGACCGACGATGTCGTAGTTACCTCGATCGTAGCTGTCCCAGACCACCCAAGCGCTTCCTTTCGAATCGACGGCAACGTCCGGCGCCCAGTCATTGGCGGGGCTCTCCGAGACCCTGAGCTCGGGGGACCAGGTGGAGCCGTCGAAGCTCATATGGAAGATGTCGGACTGACCCCGACGAAATCCCTGCCACACCAGATGCAGCGAGCCATCTTCAGCGCGGCTCAAGCGTTGGTTGAAGTCGCCGCCGGGCTGCGAGCTGAGACGCTCGAGGCGGCCCCACCTCTCACCGTCGAACCATCGGCCATAGAGGTCGAAGTTCGCCGCCCAGAGCTCCTGCTGTGCCCAGACAACCCAGAGCCGGCCCGCACGGTCGAAACCCAGAGAGGGCCGCCAGACGTCACCACTGACTCCGGGCACCGGGCTCCACACGCCCCACTTCCCGTCGCTGGGATCCCTGTGGGCGAGGCGCAGCTCGTCGCGGCGGCCTGAGTAGCTCACCCAAACCATCCAGACGGAGTCCCGGTCTGCTGGATCGGAGGCGATCGAGGGGAAGTCGTCGCTGCGAAAATCATCGCTCAGGCGCACCGCATCGTGGAAGCGATCATCGACCTCCGGCCACGGGGCCGGCACTCTCGCCTCGAGAAAGCCCCTGGCCCAGTCGGGGACCTCCGGGTCGCGGAGATTCATCTCGAAGACAGCGGGAGCGTCGGGTCGTACCCTTCCCGGCGAAAAGGGATGGGCGGCGGAGCCGGGGTTAGCCCTTCCCTGGTCGAAGATCTCCGAGGTATTGCGACCTTCGGGGCGCGCCGGCGGAAAGTCGAGAACCTGAGGGGAAGGAGCGTTCTCGCTGGAGAGTAGCGGGCGACCGGATTCCTGCACCCAGACCCCGACCGGCACCAGAGCGGCGCCGAGAAAGGCCAATGCCAGCACGGCGGGGCGAGAGCTCCCGCGTTCTCTCGTCATTGCTACGAATCTTCCTGAAAGGGGCGAGGCAAGTCTCGGAAGGGTTTGTGCACCGACTCCGTCGCGACCTTCCAGCCCTTCTCGTCTGCCAGCTTGCGGAAATCCTCGATGAACTTGTTGTTGGTCCGTGCGATCACATCGATCTCGATTCCAGTCTTGAGCACGTTTGCAAGACCCATCTCTTCGACCACTCGGTTGACCATGGTCTTGTTGAAGGACAGCAGCTCCGACGGAACCAGCGCGATCCGGTTCGCCAGCTTCAGGACTTCCGAGTCGAGCTTCTCTTCCGGTACGGCCTTGGCCACCAGACCGATCTCCTCCGCCTGCTTGCCGCTGATCCCGTCTCCGGTGAACATCATCATCTTGGTCCACTGCGGCCCCGCATGGTAAACGCCCATATGGAGGTAGCTGATCGCCCAGCCCCGCACGTGGGGATTCAGAATCACAGCATTCTCTGCGGCAATGATGATGTCGCACTGCCCCGCCAGCTCCAGCCCGCCCGAGACACACTGGCCGTGGATCTGGGCAATGACCGGCTTACGCAGGTTCCATGTGGTCGAGACCTTCTCGTTCCAATCCTGCCGTCCGACCCAACCGTCGTGGCTGGAGATGTCGGCATACTCCCTGGACTCCACCATCGTGTAGCCCGAACAGAAGGAGCGGCCTGCTCCTTTGATGATGACCACCCTGACATCGTCGTCCTGCTCCGCCGATTTCAGAGCGTCGACCCACTCCTCGAGCATCGGCTCGATGATCGAGTTGAGCGTTTCCGGCCGATTGAAGGTGATGGTGGCAACCCGGTTCTCTATGTCGTAAAGGATGTGTTCGTAAGCCATATTCGATCCCTCGCTTCAGACAACGACGTCATTGGCGCGCAGAGCGTCGATGTCGTCTGGTGAAAAGCCCGCCCCTAGCAGCACCTCCTCGGTGTGCTCACCGATAGCGGGCGCCGGCGCCGATACAGCGGCGCGGGTGCGGCTGAAGGTGACCGGCGTAGCAACATAGTTCAGGGTCCCGGCGACGGGGTGCGGAGACTCGTAAAAGAAGTCGTTGGCGAGAACCTGTGGGTCTGTGATCGCCTCCTCATAGGTCTGTACCGAGCTGTAGATGCAGCCGTTCTCGCGCAGACGGGGCAGCCAGTCTGTGAGATCTCTGGTGGCAAAGACCTCGTCCAAGATGGCGATCAGCTCCAAGCTGTTCTTGTCTCGGCCCTTCGCGCTCGAGAAGCGGAGATCCTGCTCGAGGTCTTGCCGCTCGATGGCAGCGCACAAGCCGGGCCAGTCCTTGTCCGACTCCAGCATCGAAAGCATCATCCAACGATCATCGCGAGTGCGATACACATTGGCGAGAGGGTTGTTCGAATCGGTGCGGTCGAATCGGTGCCCTTCGAGCCCCATCAGGGCCGGTTCGATATCGAGACCCAGGGTCCACAGGGCTGAGTGGAAGAGAGAGACGTCGAGCTTTTGCCCCAACCCGCTCCTCCCTCTCTCCAAGATGGCACCGAGGACTCCCATCACCAGATGATCCCCGGTGATGCGATCGAGCATCGCCGGACGCATGACCACCAGATTGGCTCCCGGCTCGGTGATCGCCTGTGACAGGCCCGCACGCCCCCACAGAAGCTGGTCATAGCCTCGCTCATCTTTGTCAGGGCCCATGGCACCGAAGCCGGTGAGAAGGGCATAGATGAGTCGCGGGTTGATCGCGCTCAGCGTGTCGTAGTCGAGGCCCAGCTTGTCGAGAGTGCTCGCCTCGTAGTTGGAGAGAAAGATGTCGGCGCCCTCGACCAGACGATGCAGCACCGCTCGGCCCTGCTCCTTTCTGAGGTCGACAGCCAATCCCTTCTTCCCTCGGTTCAACAGCTCGACGAGCCAGTTGACCTGACCGCCCTCCATCTCCATCACCGGATCCGCTTCCAGGTGACCGCGGTAGTGCCGCATCCACTCCCCGCTGAGGGGCTCGACCTTGGTGACATCCGCCCCCCAGTCCGCCAACAGCGACGCCGCGGAGGGGCCCGCCACCACGTGACCCATGTCGATCACCTTCAAGCCATCGAGTACGCGTTCCATTCAGTACCTCCGGCCCTCGAGTCAATAAAGAAGCTTACTCAGCACCGATGACTTCCGAGCCATGATAGAAAAGGCCGAATTTAGACTGGTCATTTTACTTAAGTTCTGGCGCTTGGCTAGCCCGCCATGCTTTCCAGGAGCAAGAGGATCGTGGAGGATCGAGCAATGGAAGCTCCGAGCGAGTCAGCTGAACCGACAGGCCCGCCCCAGGAGACCGATCGGTACTCCTGGTACACCCTCTCGGTACTCGTCGTCTGCTACCTATTCAACTACATCGACCGCAATATCCTGTCGATCCTTGCGGAAGACGTAAAGGCGGATCTCGGCCTGGCCGATGCCCAGATCGGCTTCCTCTACGGCACCGCCTTCGCGGTCTTCTACGCCGTTTTCGGCATCCCTTTCGGACGGCTGGCAGACTCTTGGGTGCGTAAGAACCTGATCGCGATCGGTCTCTTCTTCTGGAGCATCATGACCGCGCTCACCGGCACCGCTCGAAGCTTCGGCGCCCTGGCCGCTTACAGAGTCGGCGTAGGCGTAGGCGAGGCCAGTCTCAGCCCTAGCGCCTACTCGATGATCGTCGACCTCTTCCCGCAGAAACTGCGAGCGACCGCCCTCGCTCTCTACTCCAGCGGCATCTACTTCGGCGCGGCGCTCGGCTTTGCTCTCGGCGGCTTCATCGTCGACTTCTGGAATGGAACCTTTCCCGACGGCTCCGCTCCCTTCGGGCTCGCCGCATGGCAGGCCGCCTTCATGATCGTCGGTGTGCCTGGTATGGCCGTTGCCGGCTGGGTCTGGACCCTGCGCGAGCCGGTGAAAGGTCAACAAGAGGGCATCACAGTCTCTTCTCCAACCCGACCGGAGCCCTTGAAAGAGTTCGCCGCCGTAGTTCCACCTTTCACCTTCATCAACCTCTGGCGCTCCGGGGCCGGGCCCAAGGGGATCGCCTTCAACCTTCTCGGCGCCGCCGCTCTCGCGGCTGTCGCAGCCGCCATGATCGCCTGGACTGGAGACTACGCCCAGTGGATCGCCCTCGCGATCGGAGTCTACGCCGCCTTCTCCTGGGGTCAGGGCCTGGCTCTGAGCGATCCCGAGACCTTCCGGAACATTCTCGGCAGCCGCGCTGTCATGTACTCCTGCGTCGGCTTCGCAAGCCTGTCCTTCGTCACCAATGGCCTCGCCTTCTGGACAGCTCCTGTCCTCCTCCGTAACTTCGATGCCTCACCGACAAAGGTCGGCACCTTGATGGGCGCGGGAGTGGCGATTGGAGGCTTTCTGGGCGTCACTGCGGGAGGATTGATCTCCGACCGTATGAAGGCGCGGACCACCAACGGCCGAGTGAATATGGGTCTGCTCACAGTCGCACTCAGCGTTCCCGCGATGATGTTGATGCTGACCGCCTCGAGCTTGGCGATGGCGTCCTTCTACTTCCTGTTCAGCGTCGGCCTGGTCTCGCTGTGGATCGGCCCCGCCGCCGCGGGTGTGAACGAGCTGGTGCCACCCCAGATGCGCTCCACCGCCTCGGCCATCTATCTCACTCTCAACACCTTCATCGGCTTCGCTCTCGGCCCCTTTGCGGTCGGCAAGATCAGCGACAGCCTCGTGACAGCAGGCCAGTCGAGCGGCGATGCCCTTCGCCACGCGATGATGCTCAGCATGTTGTTCTGGATCGTCTCGGTGTTCTTCCTGTGGCGCGCGCGTAGCTATATTGGTCCAGCCGAAGCCAGAGTCAAACAGATGGCCGTAAAGGTGACCGAGCCCGACGCAGCCTAGGAGCGTGTCCGAGAATTCGGACAGGCGAGTAGTTCTTAGGGGGGGATGGGCCGGAGAACGGGCCGCAGGCCCGTTTTCCGGGGCTAGGAGCGTGTCCGAGTATTCGGCCAGAGCCGTTTCCCGGAGCGAATAGGAAGCAACGCCTGAGTGCGCCGTCCTCGGCGCCAAAAGACAACTAGGCGGAGGAAATGATAGCCATCATTTCTGGAGCCTAGGAGCGTGTCCGAGAATTCGGACAGGCGAGTAGTTCTTAGGGGGGGATGGGCCGGAGAACGGGCCGCAGGCCCGTTTTCCGGGGCTAGGGGCCATGCGAAGCGGACCACTGGTCGCGCAGCTCGGTCTTTAGGATCTTCCCCGAGGCATTCAAGGGAAACTCGTCGACAAAGATCCACTGGCGCGGAGCCTTGTAGGGGGCGAGGTGAGCACGGACGAACTCCTTCAACTCGTCCTCCTCGGGCGGTTGACCCACCGGCCTGATGAAAGCTGCGACCTCCTCGCCCCACTTCGGGTCAGGGACACCGAGGACCGCCACTTCAGCGACCGCGGGATGATCGAAGAGGACGTCCTCGATCTCCTTCGGATAGATGTTCTCGCCGCCTCGAATGATCATGTCCTTCAAACGGCCGTGAATCTTGGTGTAGCCGCGCTCATCCATCGAACACAGGTCACCGGTGTGCAGCCAGCCTTCCTGGTCGATCGCCCTCGCGGTCTCTTCGGGCATCTCGAAGTAGCCGTGCATGACCAGATAGCCGCGAGTGCAAAGCTCGCCGACACTACCCGTAGACACCGTCTCACCACTCTCTGTATCGACGATCTTGACCTCGGTCTGAGGCAGCGGCGGACCCGCCGTCGTCGCCTTGTCCTCTACGCTGTCATCGGGATGGTTCTGAGTGATGCCTGGAGAGGCCTCGGTCTGTCCGTAGGAGATCGAAAAGCTCACCCCGAGCGTGCCTTCGATCCGTCGCACCAGATCGGGGGGCACCGAAGTGCCACCCGAACAAACGGTCGTCAACGAGGAGAGATCTCGGGTCACAAAATCGGGATGCTCCATGATCTTGATCAGCATCGTTGGGACCCCGGGCAGGAAGCTGACCTTCTCGCTCTCGATCAGCTCGAGCATCAGGCCGGGGTCGAACTGTTCGACCAGAACCTCGGTCGCTCGCTCCCACACAGCCCCGAACACCGCCAGCCCGCCGCCGCTGGAGTGGAATAGAGGAACGGCGTTGATCCACACCGGCCCCATGCGACCCCGCACCGCGGTCAGCCGCGCATTGTTGACCATGCCTCGATGATGAAGAAGCGCCCCCTTGGGGAAGCCGGTCGTGCCGGAGGTGTACTGGATCTGCACCGGCGCCTCGGGACTGACCTCGGGGAACGACGTGGAGGCAGAGGCGGTCGCGACGAACTCACCCCAGTGGTCGAAATCGAAGACAGTTCGGAGCTCGGGAAGCTGTGAGCGCACCTCGCTCAGCGACTCCTTCATTTGATTGCCGCGGTACTCCGACACCAGGAAGATCCCCGCAGCGCGTGACTGCGACAAGACGTAGGCCAGCTCCTTGGGTCGGTAGGCCGGGTTGACGGTGACGAGCACCATTCCTGCCAGCGCCGCTCCAAACTCGAGAAAGAGCCACTCCGGCAGATTAGGCGCCCAGACCGCTACCCGTTCCCCAGGCTCGAAGTGCTCGAGCAGGCTTCTCGCAGCGGCCTCGGCCTCGGCGAGGAACTCGGCGTAGCTCCATCGCCTTCGCTCTTCGGCGAGCGGGGCTCCCTCCACCAAGAAGGTGTGCTCAGGCACTTCCGCGGCGGCCTGGCGAAGAAGCTCGCCGACGGTGAGCTCGAGGATCTCCTCCGAGTCGTCCGCGGCCCAGTAGGAATCCGTCAAGGAGCGGGAGGTACGCATCGTCTCACCCTTTCTTTCTCAGCTCGAGAAAGCAGACTACCTGGTCTATCCGGGCTTAGGAAGCGGTATTAGGCCTAGACCGCTCCCCCCCTTACGGCGTCCCCGACAGAGCCTCTCGCAAGAACGATGCGACCTCGCCGATCAGAAGCCGCCCCGCCAGCAGCTCGTGGTCGTTGTGGTCGGCGCCGGGAATGGCAACGAAGCGCTCTGGGCGGCGGGCGGCTTGGAAGAGGCGCCGGCTCAGGCCGATGGGAACGATGCGGTCTTCTTCCCCCGCGATTACAAGCAGAGGCGAGTCGATCTCACCGATACGGTCGAGCGACGGATAGCGGTCGCGGAGCAGCAGAGCACGCACCGGCAAGTAGGGGTAATGAATTCGCCCGACATCCGCCAGCGAGGTAAACGGCGACCGCAGAACAAGCGCGCCCGGAGGGTGCGCTGCCGCCAGAGCCACCGCCACCCCGGCTCCCAGACTTTCGCCGAAATAGGCGATGCGGTCGCGAGAGAGACCCGTCTCGGTCTCGAGGTAGGCGAGCGCGCCTCGTGCGTCGAGGAGTAGGCCGGCCTCGCTGGGGTGGCCGGGATTGTCGGCGTAGCCCCGGTAATCGGTTAGCAGAACAACGAATCCCTCGCCTCGAAGAGCCTCGGCCAAGGGAGCACGGAAGCCTCGATGTCCGGCATTGCCGGGAAAGACGACCACAGCGCCAGCAGCCGGCGAGCTCGGTGAAACGAGCCAAGCGTTGAGACGCAGACCATCCTCGGTCTCGAAGCTGACCTCGCTTCCTCCGGGTAGCACGTCGCTCACCGGCGGCACCCGGCGTGTCAACGGCAGGTAGATGAGGCGCCTCTGAAAGGTGGCGACCAAGACAACCAGCAGCGCGAAGAGCAGCAGTCCGACCGCTACGGCCATGGCAGCTCGCGAGCCGAGAAGTTCCATCAAGTCTGTGGGCTCCTCAGCGTTCCTCGGTCGCTTCTCTCAGTGGCGCCTCTTCCTACCATCTAGTGCCATGTCGGAGACACAACACTAGCTCGCAACCTCGATTCTAGCTCAGCGACTTATGGCACAATGACATCGCAGGCCATCTCCGAAAGAGACCTATGATGAAAAAAGCTTTCCGAGCCGATCAGAGGGTGGGATTGGTCGCGCTGGCGGCCGCCGTCGCCCTGGCGACGATCGCTCACGCTAACGATCCGAACGCCGGAGAGCGCTATCGCGTCAAGCCCGGAAGCGTGGTTGTTGCCTGCGGTGGTTTTCTGCCTCGCTGCGAGGTGCAGCAACTACGAGGAACCCTGACTCTCGGCTCGGAGCATGACAAGCCGGCGATCCTCGCTTCCGACCTCGAGATCAGCGCCGGCTCTTCTGCCCACTTCCCCTTTCCGTCCGTCGGTGATCTTCAGCTGACCGAGCTCGTGGGGAGTGGCTCCGGGTCCGTGCTTCGCTTCGAGAGCCCCGCCGCCAGCCCACAAGGGGTCGCCCTCGACATTTTCCCTTTTGAAGAGGACCTGGGAAACGACGAGCACGAAGGGCTGGTTCTGGACGGTGTCTACGACGAGGGCTGTTGCGATCGTTTCACTCTGGACTTCGGCAACATCGTGCTGCGTCATGACTCCGGCGCCGACGCTCTCGAGCTCCACGGGCAACGCTTTCGCATTGGTGTCGAATGGCAGGGATTCTCCGGCCAGAGCGGCATCGGCCACCCCATCGTTCTCGACGACCAGTCGGGCTACTTCTGGTTCCTGGGCCCGGACAACCCCGAGATCTTCGTCAAGATTCTGGATGCCTGCAGCCTCAGCGAGACCTACTGGGTCTTCGTCAGTGGTCTCACCAACCTCGGGGTGGAGATCTCCATCTTCGATGAGCTTGGCGATATCGCCATCCCGGTAACGAACCCCAAGCGCCGAAGGTTCGAGACCTTCATCGATACGAGTACCTTCGTCTGTCAAACGGGAGGTTGAGCCGCTAACGAGCTCCCCCGGAAGCCATCGCTCCAGTCGGCCTCCGACCTACCCAGAAGGGGCTGGACCACGCACGCCCACCATCCAGTTGGGAAACGCGGACATAGTAGTAGTCGCCGGGCGCTCCGGGCTCCATGTCGACGAAGTCGAAACTCTGATGCCAGGGAGCTTCGGGATCGACGATCTGCAGCGCGACCCGATCCTGATGGCGACCGACCGGAAGCACCTGTTCGACGCGACTGTCGTCGAGATCGCGCAAGCGCAGCTCGACATGGGCGGCGGGAATGTCCACCGGCTCACGGACCAGGGGCGGAGCGAAGCCGTTCTCGCGCGCGGCCTCGAAGTCGAAGATGAAGGCAGTGTCGGCCGACGAGCCCTCTAACTCCACCAAGAGGGTGTGCATGCGCCCACGAGTCTCGACGTAGAAGCGAATCTCGTCGGAGCCCTCCGGCTCTACCCTCGCCCATTCGAGATAGCGATTCTTCAGACCCGGCGTCTGCAGGCTCAGCACCTTCGCGCCTTCGACCCGCAAGGTGCCGGTCCACACCCGATAGACACGCGGGTTGTCGCGATCGGGCACGAAGACTTCCGACGAAGACTCGAAGCCCACCTGCACCCAGGCGTGATCGCTGAGCGGCGCCGACATGTAGCTGCGACTGAGGATGACCTCGGCGTTACGCACGACATCAATGCGATCGATGGGGGCCGTGCCGAGCACCTGGCACGCGATCTCGCGGCGATCGGCAGCCTCCAACCGCGTCCCCATCGGCTCTCCGTTGAGAGTCGCGTCGACGACGATGCGCTCACCCGTAGTGGCGTAGGCGCGCAACGAGCGCAGCCCATCAAAGATCCCGTCGGTGGTCTTTGCCGGCGCCAGCACCGCCGCCAGACCCCCGCCTTGAACCTGCGGCGAAAAGAATAGCCCCGGCGCGTATCCGGGCTTCGATCGGTGGTCGTCCGATGCCGAGATGAAGCCGATCTCGAAACCGTTCAATAGATAGCGATTGCCGAACCACTCGAAAGTACCGTGCATCGAGGAGATCTCGACCAGCTTCTCCAAGTCCCCGTCGTTGGTGTTCCAGTCTCCCGCCTGGTGGGCATGTGGAATGACCAGTACGTCCTCTACAGCGCTCTCTCGTCGCAAACCCTCGTAGAGATCAGCGAGAGCAGGAGCCTCCTGGTTCGGCACCCGACGGTGATCGGGGGTGCGGAAAAAGACGTTGTGATGGCCTCCGAGCTCGCGAGTCGCACTCCACTCGTAGCCGAGATAGGCGACGAATCTCCCTTGCTCGGTGAAGCTGCGGCTCATCTCCTGGAACATTCGCCACTCCGAGTCGTCCATTGAGGAGTCGTGGTCGGTCAGCGAAACGAAATCGAGGCGGGCATCGTCGCGGGCGTAGGTGAAGAACTGCTGCGCCGAGCCCTGACCCTCGGCATAACCGGAGTGACCGTGGGTCTCCCCCCAATACACACGGTAGGGGGGATCCTCGCTCACCCAGATCGGGTTGCTCACAGCGTGGAGATCCCCATCCGCCGATCGCACCTCGAAGCGGTGAGGGCCAGGAGTCGAGATTCGAAGATCCGTAAGCACGACGATCGGCTCTTCCCCGGCCTGGACTGTCGCCACGGCCTCCTCCCCCAGCAGTACCTCGTAGGCGGGAGTGGCGCCGCTGCTGCGGTTGGTGTAGCGATCCTCACTGCGCACGATCAGCTCGAAGGGCTCGTCGACGGCCACCACCGACGGAGCAAAAGCCACCACCGCACGCACCTCTTCGCGCCCGACAACCTCCAATCCTGGCCAGTTGGCACTGTAGAAATGACCTTCGCCATCGAAGTCGAGGTAGATCGGCAGCAAGAGGTTGTCTGTGGTCAGGGTCTGGAGACGGAGGCCCGCCGACCCACCCTCGCGATCGCCATAGGTGACCGTGAAGCTCTCCCCCTCTTCCAGGCTGCCGCTGAGCAGCCGAAAGCTGGGCATCGGCTTCGCATCCTTGAAGCCGCCGTGCCTCCCGCTGCGCGGAATGGTGAACTTCTCGAAGCTCACTTCGGGATCCGAGACGCGCAGAGAAACATAGCCATCGGCGGCGGGATCTTCGTGCTGCATATCTCCCTGGTCGGCCATGATCTGGCCACCGAGGAGAATCACGGCCCCGACTTCGAGCGGCTTGGTTCCAACCGTGTAGGTCTGCTCGATCGTGTTGTACGAGTCCGCGACCAAGGGCTCGGCTGACGCGAATCGCAGCGAGCCGATCGCTCCGGGATCCTCGTCTTTGACCCGGAGCTCGCGAATCATCCCGTCGAAACCGGCGAGCACTCGAGCCGGCGGCACCACACCCATGGTCGCGTCACGGGTCAGACGCATCACCGTAGTCGGGCCGTCGGCCGGCACCGCGCCCCCGGTCAGAGAGAAGGCGTTGCTCCACTGGAAGAAGACTTCGGAGCGCTCGACGAAGTTGCTCTCCGACGTCGGCTCCGCTTCGACCTCCTCCTTCAGTCGCTCGACGCGGAGGCGCAGCTCCGGGCTGAGGTAGTCCTCACGCTCCGAAGAAGGGGCCGAACAGGCACTGCAGACAACAATGGCAGCCAAGCCGTAGCTGCCTGCAAAGGCTCTCCAGAGACCTGTCCGCGGTTCCGATTCTCGCTTCAAAGCGTCTTTCAAGCTACCATTCCAACTAATCCTTGGCAACGAAAAATAGATTGATTGGTCTATCTTTTTTCCGGTAACCTGCCGCCCTCGGAACGAAGGAGTCAGCGCGTCAACAGGGGGCATCCAGATGGGAATACTCGAAGGCAAGGTCGCCATCATCACCGGCGCCGGCAACGGTCTCGGCCGCTGCCACGCACTTCTCTTCGCAAGAGAAGGAGCGAGGGTCGTGGTCAACGATCCGGGCTGTGAGCGCGACGGCTCGGGCGAGGGCGATGCAGCGGACCAAGTCGTGCAAGAGATCCGAGACGCAGGAGGCGAGGCCGTCGCCGACAAAAACCCGGTCGGCACCTTCGAGGTCGCGCAGAAGATCGTCGACGGTGCCGTCGAGGCCTTCGGTGGTCTCGACATCCTGGTCAACAACGCCGGCATTCTGCGCGATCGCACTGCGCTCAAGATGTCTCCGGAGGACTGGTTCTCTGTGCTCACCGTGCACCTCACCGGCACTTTCTCCTGCCTCCAGGCGGCAGGGCGGGTGATGCGTGAGCAGGCCCGCGGTGGACGTATCATCAATACCACCTCGATCGCCGGCCTCCAGGGCAACTTCGGCCAGAGCAACTACGCCGCCGCCAAGGCCGGGATCTATGCCGTGACCCGGACTGCCGCCATCGAGCTCCAGCGAGGCGGCATCACTGTCAACGCCATCTCGCCGACAGCGCTGACAAGGCTCACCTCCGACAATGCCGGCGTGAGCGACGATTTCGGGCTGCGCTACGGCCCCGAGCAGGTGTCGCCGCTGGTCGCCTTTCTCGCTTCCGACGAAGCAGCCAACATCACCGGCCAGACCTTCGGGGTCGAAGGCACACACATCTTCGCCTACCACATGCTGAGCACGGTGGGGGCGAAGATGCACGTCGGTGATGGGCCCTGGGAGCCAGCCGACCTCGCCGGACCGGTCCAACAGGCGATGGCTTTCTGAGGCGGAGCTCTGCGCGTGGAATCCATTGCAGTGTGGGCGCGGCGGGCGTCGTGGTGCCTGGTCGGCCTCCTTCTCTCTTGTGGCCCGAGCGACTACCAGGAGCCCGGCGCGGCCCCCCCCAAGGCGACGGATCTGCGTGCGCGCGTCGAGCAGCTCCGCCATGACGCTCGCAGAGAGCCGACCACGAAGGAGAATGTCTACCGCCGAGCCGACGTGGTCTGGGAGTGGGCCAACGCGATGGCCCTCGCCGGCGAGGTCATACCGGCCGATGTACCTCTGACCATCGCCTTGATTCGCTTCGCCGAGGCCGACGGGGGTGTGATCGATCTCACCCCGGGGATCGAGCTACCGCTCGAGCTCCACATCCCCCGGCTCGATCAGTACATCGCCGAGCTCGGGCTCAAGGAAGACGACCCGACGGCCCTCGGAAAATTGCACTTCCCTTCCCAGGAACCGCTGTTGGCGCGGAGTTGGGGGACCGTCGAAGAGATCTACACCGTCGGCACGACCGCAGTGGCGGTGGGAGGCGGTTTCCTCATCGGCAAAGCAGGCACCACAGATATCACGCGGCCACAGAACGAGGATCCCGCCGCCAACAACTACGTCACTGTCCGCTCGTCCAATCCAGACGTGCGTTTCGAGCCTCATCAGGTGCCCTGGAACGGGGTGCACTCCAACGTTCCGGCCAAACGCCCGCTGCCCGCCTTCCGAGTGGAAGGAGCCGGACTCGAGCCCGGCGACACGGTGACCGTCACTTTCGGTGACCGCTCTGGAGGCTCCCCGGGTCTGGTCATCCCGACCCACTCCAACGACGCCTTTCTGCTTCCGGTGTATGTCGACCTAGGGGGCGACGGCAACTACATGACACCGCGGTTCCCGGCTCGCGAAGTCGTCGGACAGCCCGAGCCAACGGCGGTCCGCCTGCTCGCCCCTTCGATCGTAAGGCCTGGTGAAAGTTTCACGCTGACGGTGCGAAGCGAAGACGAAGCCATGAATCGTTCGAGCGGGGAGAGTCCTGCCTACGAAGTTTCCCTCCACGGCGAGACGGTGGCGCGGATTCCTGCCGGTCTTGGCGCCCTCGCGACTCTGCCGGAGATCAGTCTCAACGAGCCCGGTATGCATCGCTTCCTCGTCCGCTCTGCAGACGCCGGCCTCGAAGGATGGAGTAACCCGATCTGGGTCGAGGAGGATCCGAAGCACCGCATCTACTGGGGAGATACCCACGGACACACCGGCCTAGCTGAGGGTCAGGGCTCGGCGCGCGCTTTCTTTCGCTACGCCAAAGACGACGCGCGACTCGACTTCGTCACGCTCTCGGAGCACGACATCTGGATGGATGATTCCGAGTGGTTCACGATGCAGGATCTCACTCGCGAATTCAGTGCCGATGGCGACCTGGTCGGCATCATCGGTTACGAGTGGACCGCCTTCAACAACCGCGGCGGTCACCACAATGTCTTCTTTCGCAAGCCGCTGAGCGCGCGCGTCGGTGTGCAGGACGCAACCAGGCTCGCCGACCTCTATCGCGAGCTGCACCGTCTCTACGATCCCGGCGACGTCCTCGTGATCCCCCATGCGCACCGCTCAGGTGATTGGACGCGCAGCGATCCCGAGCTCGAGCGTCTGGTCGAGCTCTATTCCGTTCACGGCAGCTTCGAGTGGTTCGCCAACAAGTACCTCATGAACGGCTTCGAGCTGGGTTTCGTCGCCGCCGCCGACGATCACCTCGCCAAGCCCGGTCTCTCCCCGCCACCCACCAGTAGCGTTTCGCAGCCCGGGGGGCTCGCGGCGGTGCTCGCCGGCGAGAAGACGACAGATGCCATCTTCGACTCGTTGCGCGGTCTTGCGACCTATGCCACGTCGGGGCAGCGCATCATCCTCGACGCGAGCCTCAACGGCTTCGCGATGGGCACGCGCCAGGCCGACACCAAGAACAGAGAGATCCGCTGTCGGGTGATGGGCACCTCCCCGATCGAGAGCATCGACGTGATCAAGAACGGCGAAGTCGTCCTCGGCCGGCGTTATCTCACCAAGCCTCTCACCCGGCACGCGTGGCTTCAGGTCGCCTTCGCCTCGTCCTCGGAAGTCATCGGTCCCGAGCGCGACAACCCACGCGGTTACCGGCTGTGGAAGGGCACTCTCGAAGTCTCGGGAGCTCGTGTCGTCTCGCTCGATCCCGCGGGCATCGACAACCCGGTGCGCGAATCGGTGGAGCTAGAGGAGGGCGGAAACAGGATCCGCTTCGAGATCCTGACTCGAGGCCGCGCCGATTCGATGCTCCTCGAGCTCGAAGGGGCGAGTGTCGACACCTCCCTTCATTTCACTGTCGAGCCCACCCGAGAGATAGGACCGGCGCCCATTTTGCGACCCGCCGCCAACATCGACGCCGTCGACATCCACCTCCGCCTTAGCGATCTCCAAAGCGGTAGGCTCGAGCACGAGCTCCTCGTCGGTGAGCACGTCGACAGCATCGCTCTACAGGTGATCGATCCCGAAGGGGCCTTAGACCGAGATTTCGAGTACACCGATCTCGGCGAAAGAGCCAGCGGTGACTACTACTACGTGAGGGTCACTCAGCTCGACGGCGGCCGCGCCTGGTCGAGCCCGTTCTGGGTCGGCGAACGGGACCCCTACGGTGAAACGCGCCGGCGCCGGACTACCAGTAGGTAGAAAGCTGGCGAGCGCGAAGACCCGTCGAAAAGCGCCGGTCGAAGGTGGCAATCGCGTCGAGATCGCGGTCCGCCAGAACCGCGGCCAACATCGCGTCGGCGAAATCGGCGAAGACGCCAGGCCACAGATCGAGAAGGCGGGGCCACGGTGCATCGTCCAAAGGACGGACGCCTGGTAAGTGGAGCAGCTCTTCCAGCAGAGATGCGGTCTCGGCAGGAGAACGCCGATAGAGGTTCAAGAGCACGTAGACCATCTCGATCAACACCACCTGATGGAGCACAAGGGTCAACCTTCCCGCCGACGCCTCGCTCATCAGCTCCGCCGCCTTGGCCTGCTGTGCTGGGTCGCGGTCGGTCAGAAACGACAAAAGAACATTGGTGTCGATGAGCACACCTCTCATCGAGGTTGAGCTTCCCGCTGCTCTCTGGCCCGCTCAATGTCGTCGACTGTCGAGCCTGGGCCGATACGCAGAGACCCGCGCCGTTGGAGGAAAGCCCGAGACGCAAGGCCGACCTGAATCGCTCCATCGACAAGCTCCCAGCGCAGTACGTCGCCAGGGCCAAGCGCCAGCTTGTCGCGGACTTCCTTGGGAACCGTAGTCTGGTTCTTCGACGTGATCTTGGATTGGGCCATCATCGATTCCTTACTAATTATCCAATATCGTAAGGAGCCTCGCAACTCGCGCTCCTCCTAGACCTGCGTTTCCAAAGTTCGTGTACATAGCTCGAGGTCATTCTGTTCGCTGGCTAGGCGTGCCGACGCGCGCGTTTCGCGCGTTGGCATATTGCGGAGTCGCGGAGCGATTCCGTCAACAGCGTGTTGAACGAAGCCGCGGGATCGAAGCGAGAGTCTATGTGGATTGTTCGGTGATCAAGAGGATTGAGGCGGATCTGCGGCGAGGAATGGGAGCGAGAAGGCGCCAGTCTTCGTGGGCAACGACGCGGCGTTCTTGCCCGAGTAGAGGTCCATCCTGGCCATGTTCGCCTTGGTGTTCTCGTGCGCTACGATCTCGACCGGGGTCCCGAACTCGCTGTTGCTGCCGGCATGACCTGGATGCGCATGGGTGTTGATGATGGTCGTCACCTCGAGATCGGTCACTGCCGCGAGTGCGTCCCGTACCGGTTCGCCCCAACCTGGGCGCTTGGTGTCGATCAACACCACGCCACCGTTGATCTCGTCGATGAAGGCCACCGAGTTACCACCGCCGCCGGAGAGGTGATAGAGGGTATCGAACACACCCAAGGTGTCGATCCGAACGGTCTTCGGCTCCTGCGCCTGACCGCGCGCTGCGACGGCCGTTAGTGACACCAGTGACAGAGCCACGAGCCTCACTTCTAACCACGCCCACCGTTTCATGAGAACCCTCCCCGGCAACCTCTCATCTCGCGAGGCCGGCGACGGGAAGCGAGTGTATACTGAGATGGCGAGGTGACTTTCATGGGAACAAGGCTCGTCTTCGCGGTTGTCGGCTTCGGCATCCTGCTGGCTGCGGGACCCGTGCTGGCGCATCATGCGTTTTCGGCCGAATTCGACGCGAACAGGCCGCTTCAGCTACACGGCACCGTCACGAAAACGGAGTGGATAAACCCCCACTCGTGGATTCACATCGATGTGGAAGGCCCAGACGGCCAGGCGGTGAGTTGGGCCATTGAATTGGGCGCCCCGAACCGGTTGATTAGGCGGGGCCTGAACAAGAATTCGGTCCCGGTTGGCACGGAACTGGTCATCAATGGCTTTGCTGCCAAGGACGGATCCAACACAGCGAACGGCAGGGACATCGCGTTGCCCGATGGGTCAACGTTCTTTGTGGGGTCGTCTGGCACTGGCGCTCCCGATGGGCGATAAGCAGGGTTGGGATCGCTGAACGGGTTCGTTCAATCTCACCATAGTCCGTCTGGACGCCAGGATGCTGCCGGATTTGTTGGCCTGTGACCGGAGCACGTCCACTGAAAGGAAAAAAGGAGGGCTTGGGGATGAGACGGCACACACGGGTCCTGGTGGCCGCGACGCTGACGGTCACGTGGCTCTCGGCGGCGGCGGTCGAGGCGCAGCAGGGCGCGGTCGGCGGCGAGTGGCGCCACTACGCCGGCGACATGTGGGGCACGAAGTACTCGCCGCTCGATCAGATCACCGCGGAGAACTTCGGCGAGCTCGAGGTGGCCTGGCGCTGGCGCACCGCCGACTCCCATCTCCCGTTCGAGGATGAGCACGGGATCTCGCTCATCCCCTCCGAGACGCTCTTCGACCGGCTCGAGGCGGCCGAGCCAGACCGCTGGGTGACGCGGCCGAATATTGCATTGCAATCAATCTTCTTCGAGGCGGTCCCGCTCATGGTCGACGGCGTGCTGTATCTGAGCACCCCGCTCTATCAGGCGGCAGCGATCGATGCCCGGACGGGTGAGACGCGCTGGGTCTACAACCCGCGAGTCTACGAGGCCGGCAGCCCGCCGGTCCCTTCGCCCTGGAAACACCGCGGGGTGGCCTACTGGGATAACGGGGGCGAGGCGCGGATCTTCTGGGGCACGGGCGACGGCTATCTGACCGCCGTCGACGCGAAGACCGGCCTGCTCGCCACCGGGTTCGGCGACAACGGGCGCGTCAGTCTGGAAGAGGGCCTCCCGCGGGCTCGCGAGATCCCCGCAGCCGCCCGCCCCATCGCGGGCCGCCCGGCTCGCGAGAACCCCAGCGGGCTGCCTTACCCGTCCCGGTCAGCTCCGCTGATCGTGGGTGACACGATCATCATCGGCTCACCCTCGACAATCCACGACCAGGTCGTCACGAAGGAGAGCACGCCGGGGTTCGCGCGCGCCTACGACGCGCGCACCGGGCGGCACAAGTGGGACTTCCACAACGTGCCACAGAGCGCCGATGAGTTCGGGGCCGACACCTGGCAGAACGAGTCGTGGCGCTACTCGGGCAATACGAATATCTGGGGGCACATCACGGTGGACCCCGAGCTCGGCTACGTCTATCTGCCGACGAGCACCCCGACCTCCGACAACTGGGGCGGCGAGCGGCCTGGCGACAACCTCTTTGCGGGGAGTCTGGTTTGCGTGGATCTGGAGACGGGCGAGCGTGTCTGGCACTTCCAGATGGTGCACCACGTCGTCTGGAACTACGACACCCCGACGGGGCCGAACCTGCTCGACATCACCGTTGACGGCCGCCGGGTGAAGGCGGTCGCCCAGGTGACCAAGCAGGGGTTCGTCTACACCTTCGACCGCGTGACTGGCGAACCAGTCTGGCCGATTGAAGAGCGGCCGGTGGCGACGGACACCGACCTGGAGGGAGAGGTCCTGTCACCGACCCAGCCGTTCCCGACCAAGCCGGCGCCCTTCGAGTATCAGGGCACCTCGATCGACGACCTAGTCGATTTCACCCCCGAGATCCGCCAGATGGCGGTCGAGGCGGTGGAGGGGTTCCGGCTCGGCCCGCTGTACACCCCGCACTCGCTGCGCGGCACGATCTTCCGTCCGGGCTCCGTGGGCGCTGCCAGCTGGGGCGGCGCGGCGGTAGACCCGGAGACGGGCATTCTCTACGTGCCGTCGCGAAACGTGCACTCCGTCGTGCGGTTTCGCGAGCCCGAGCCAGACGAGGGGTCGAACTTGCGATACCTCGTCAGCGGGGGCGCCGGGCCGTTCCTGGAGGGGGGGAACCCCCGGCGCCAGCCGCCGATGCCACCGGGGCTGCCGCTCTGGAAGCCGCCCTATTCGCGGATGACGGCCATCGACATGAACACCGGCGAGCACCTCTGGATGACGCCGACCGGCAACGGCGACCCAATTCGCGACCACCCCCTGCTGCGCCATCTCGATCTGCCGCCATTGGGAGGTGAGGTCAACAATTTCGGGCCACTCTTGACGAAGACGCTGCTCATTTACGCGTTGGCTTCCGGTGGCACCGACGATGGTCTCCAACTGGTGGCCTACGACAAGGGGTCGGGAGAAGTCCTTGCCGCGGTCGACCTGCCTGGAGGCGCAATCGGGACGCCGAGGACCTACACGCTGAACGTTGCAGCGGCTCGTGACGAAGTCATACGCGTGGGGGGCGCAGTCGGGACGCCGATGACCTACATGCTGGACGGCCGGCAATACTTAGCACTCACCGTCGGCGGAGAGACGCCGGCATTGATCGCGCTCAGGCTGCCCTACTAGTCACCCAGAGAAAGGTGGGAAACATGCGTAAACTCCGATCGATCCTGGCGAGCCGAGGCTGGCTGGCGCTCCTGTCCCTACCGCTGGTGGCTCTCGTGGCCTGTGGCGGTGGCGCTCCGGCGGTGGAGGAGGAGATGGGCGCGATGGATGACGGGAAGATGAGCGACTGGGTGGATCGGCCGCCGCTGCCGAATCCGACCGGCGAGGTGATCTTGAACTGGGCGCCGCTCCCCGACGGGCGGGTCTGGGGTTCGACCGCGGGCATCGATATCGGTCCCGACGGGCACGTCTGGGCCTATGACCGGTGCGGTGGCGGTCTGGACGGTGGGTGCGAGTCCAACCCGGAGCTCGATCCGATCTTCAAGTTCGACAGGAACACGGGTGAGATCCTGACCAGCTTCGGGGCGGGACTGTTCGTGACACCACACGGTTTCCACGTCGACAGTGACGGCAACGTCTGGGCGACCGACTTCGCAGGGAACGAGGCCGGGACCAAGGGGCATCAGGTGATCAAGTTCAGCCCGGAGGGCGAGGTCCTGCTGCGACTCGGCGAGGCGGGGGTGCCTGGAAGCGGCCCTGGCCAGCTCAACCAGCCGTGCGATGTCATTACGGCGCGCAACGGCGACATCTTCGTGTCTGACGGACACAGCGGCCAGGCGCCTGATCCGCCTCCGGGCGCGACCGGACGGATCCTCAAGTTCGACAGCGAGGGCGGCTTCATCAAGGAGTGGGGTGAAATCGGCTTCCGGCCCGGGCAGTTTCGCACGCCGCACGCACTGGAGCTCGACTCGCAGGGCCGTCTCTATGTCGCGGACCGTGGCAATGACCGGATCCAAATCTTCGACCAAGACGGCAACCTCCTCGACACCTACATGCAGTACAGCCGGATCAGTGGCCTGTTCATCACCGCCGACGACACGCTCTATGCGATCGCTTCGGACTCGGGCCCAAGCAGCCACCCCGGCTGGAAGAACGGTCTGCGGATCGGACCAGCCGGGGAGGACCGGCTGACCGGCTTCGTGCCGCCGCACTCTCACGACGTTCACGTGCAAGGGGTCGCCGGTGAGGGTGTCGCCGTGGATGAGGACGGCAACATCTATGCGGCGGAAGGGCCGGACTCCCGTCCCACCGCCGGCGGCGGTATCACGAAATACGTCGCGAACTAGACCCGTCACTTCGCATCAACGTCAACGCCGGTCATGAGCCTGAGGTTACGACCATTGCCCTCGTGACACGCGTACTCCAACAGTTCGTGATCCTCGGGAGCCCGCATGAACGCGTCGAGCGCGATCGTCCAGGGTCTTGTAAACACTTTCGGATCGTCGATTGTGGCCTCGTAGTGGATCGTATCGGCGTCGGTCAGCGTGAAGCGTTCCACCACGTGCAAGGCGTCGCTATGGAAGACGCCGTGACCCGTCGAGAGGGCGCTTGCAGGCGCGCCCTCCGGGGCTACCCCACGCGCAATCACCCAGGTGTTCTCGGTGAAGTTCGTGACGTCGACGACCAGCGTATCGCCTTCCCAGTGGCCACGCGAATCACCCAACCCCAGGCGTATCTCCGAGCTGACATGCGGACGCCCATCCAGGGGAATGTAACGGTACTCGTGGTTCGCCTCGTAGAGGATCACCACGTACCCAGGCACCTGCAGAATCTGATACGTGTTGAACCCCCACGGCAGATTCGCGCGCGGTAGCCCGGCCGACAGACACTTCACTCGCGGATCGAGGTGCGCGAGCTTGTCTTGGTTGGCCATGATCTCTTCCCGTTTCGCCGCCGCCCACGGTTGCAACGGAATCTTCCCGTCCGGGGGATCCACGACCAGCGGCGTTTCAATGGCAGCGGGCAGCGATGGAGCATCCGGGTCTGGTTCGAAAAGGCTCGCAGGGGGGGCATCGATAGTGGCACCTTCCGGACGCCACAGTTCGTCCACCGGCGTTTCCACCGGCTGGTGCGCGCCGCGGTCCCAGGGACCTCGCAAGTCCGGGTCGCCCCACGGTGTGCGTGGAGACGTATAGGCCTCGCCTTGGGCAGCTTCGCCGGAGGCTTCAGCGACGACAAGCGGCACTAGCGCCGCGAACGCCACGGCGGTGAGGAGACCGAGCGGAGCGAAGGACCGACGTATCACCTACTGACCCTCCAGCGATTGCAGGATGAAATCGACGCAGTCGTACTCCAGGAGCTGAAGTCCCTGTTCCACGCGCCGATACAGCGGCATCCTCATCTTCCAGGGGCGCGTGAACACTTTCGGGTCCTCGATGGTGACCTCGTACTCGATGTGGTACGGGCTGGTGGGCGTGAAGCGTTCAACCACATGCAAGGCATCGCTATGGAAATTCCCCGCCGCGTCGAACCACGTCCGGTCGATGAAATGGGTGGTGTCGACGACCAAGGTGTCTCCCTCCCAATGGCCGCGGGAGTCGCCCATCCAGAAATCATTCGGCAGCGGATGTGGGCTGCCATCCGTGTAGATGATCCGAACCGCGTGGGCGAACTCGAAGGTCATCACCACGTGGTCCGGCGCACGCCCGCCAAGCCCGAAGCTCCCCAAGTGGACAACAACTCCGTTGGTGGCGCCGGTCCAACCGAAGAAGCCGTAGAGCGTTCCTGGGCTTGAGCGGCGTCCTCCCAGGTCGTAGCACCCCCCGGCGGCACCGACCCGCGCCCCTCCGGCGTCGCATCCAGGACCCCGAGCTTGCTGAAGAATTTCGACTCCTTGTACGACGCGCCCGCATTGTGGCTGTCGCTCGAGCCGATCACTCCGAACCGGTAGGGGTTGAAGCCCTTGTCTTCCTCGAACGCGAGGCCGGCAAGGTAGGCGTCGCGCACAAAGCTGCCACGCACGTTTTCTAGGTTCGACCTGGCTGGGGGGAGGTACTCGAGCTCGAAGTCGGCCCACTCGTCGTTCGGAGAGAGCAGGGGGTGTGTCTCCGAAGTGCCCTTTACTTGGGTCATCTCGACGAGCGGTTCATTGCGCATCCGCAGCCGAGCGTACGCCGCGTCGAAGGGCTCGCCCGACTCCTGCTGGCGCGCGAATCTACGGCCGGCGCTCTGGTTCGAGTTGTGCGGGATCGCCAGGGCTTCGATGCCCTGTTCACGCAAGCCCTCGAGCCAATCCCAGAGATCCTCAGGGTTCAGCGAGTCGAGTCGAGTGAAGGGCAACTCGGGCGCTTTCGAGCCACGGAAAATGACGTTGCGGTGTTGATTGCCTCCCTCGGGGTGCGACGACGTGTATTCATAGGCGACGAACGTCGTGAGCTTGCCAGGCTTGTAGTTACGCTCCGCCGAAGCGATGATCTCCCGCCATGCCGAACGTGAGGCCTCGGTGTCGGGATGGTCGCCGAGAAACGAAGTGGCAGTTTGGAAGGCCCCGAACATCTCGTTGGCGGTTTTCGCGTCGAGAAAGCGACGGGCTTCGGGATCGTCGTGGAGCGGATGGCCAGGATCGGTCATCGCCGACCACGCGCCCAGATACATACCGTGGTCGGTGACGGCGTAGAAATCGAGCGCGCGATCGAGCTGGATATCGTGGCCGGCGGGATGTTTGATTGCTTCCCCGCGGGCATAGCTGTAGGCGACGTCTGGTGACGCGCCGCGTGCCGAAGGCGAACGCGTCTGTTACCGGCTGCCTCGAAACGCACTTTCCTGGCTGCCAAAAGCGCTCGCCTTTCACGACCCTGCGGAGCCCGCCTGCCGGCGGGGATGATGTCGAAGTGATGTCCTAGCAGCCGCTTAGCCGCCTCCGGATCCAGGTCGACGTGGCGCTTCTTGGGTTGCTCTCGGCCAGCCAGAAAAGTGCGCATTTTGCCAGCCGTTTACAGCGTCGAACGAGAATTGCGTATGGATGTGCAGATCGCCGAAGTAGGCGTTGCGCTCCGCACCCGCGGCGGCGTAGTTGACACACAAGGCGCAAAGGGTCACTGCCGCAATGCGATGGACTTGTCTCGTCAACGTTTCCTCCATAGTGGCGGCGACCACGTGCCGCGAGCTTCCAGGGTAGCGAAAAACATCAGGCAGAATAAACCACCGGCCCTGCAGCTCGCTCGGGAAAGCGCGGGCCTGTCGCCGATGGTGGCGCTCTGCGACACGGATAGCCCGCATCGAATGAGTCCGGGGAAGGCTCTCTAGGGCCGGGCTCTCGGCAATGAGCTGGGCGCTGTTCTGATGAACTGCGCTAGGGCCTACAGCGCGGCGACGAGTTGTCGGTGGTCCCGGCGGCAACCTAGATTTCGACGTTGACCTGCGGTCCAGAACGTGTTAAATCCAACGGGCGGCTAGTTTTCCCAGCCGCCCGTTTCTTTGCGCCGCCTATGCCGTCGGTCCACGACCCCGGAAACTCTGTCAGCTTCAGACAATAGAAATCAAGAAAGGAGTTGTTGGCCATGCCACCCATCTCTGGACCTGCCGACGGACCGGTGGCCGTCACAGGCGCGTCGGGCTACATCGGATCCCACGTCGTCAAGAACCTCATCACGGCCGGGTACACGGTGCGAGGTTGCGTGCGCGACGTCAGCCGTGATGAAAAAGTGTCGTTACTTCGGGCGCTGAACAACCATGGGAGTGGAAGCGTCGAGGTCTTTGCGTGCGATCTCTTCAAAGCCGATGAAGGCGCATACGACGAGGTTTTTTCGGGGTGCTCGGCTGTATTCCACGTCGCGGCGGATATCGGAAGTGATCCGGCGTACGGCAAACCGGATCCCCAGCGCGTGTACGACGGGTGCATGACGATGACCAAAGGCGTGTTGGACTCATGCCTGAAGGCTGGCACTGTAAAGCGCGTCGTTTACACATCATCCTTTGCTGCCGTCAGTGGTGGACAAGGTGGGATCGAGGGCCACGAGTACAAAGACGACGACTGGGCCGGGCCCGGACCTTATGAGACGATCGAAGCCAGGTGGACCGTAGCAGATCCGGCGACGGGCAAGCCAGAAGAGCGGTGGAGCATCGAACGGACGGCGTATGCGAAGGGCAAGGTAGATGCCGAACATTACGGTTTCGGTTTCGGCGAGCAGTATGGAATCGACGTAGTCTCGTGCAATCCGTGCCATGTATTGGGCCCCATCCTGGGCAAATCACAAAACGCCAATTGGCAACATCGCATCGGACAGATGTTGATGGGTCAGAGCGGCCACGAAGGACGCCGCAACACGCTTTGGAATATCGTCGATGTGCGCGACATTGCGGAGTCGCAGCGGCTGATGGCAACCAGTAGCGTGGCGAAAAACGGTTCTCGGTACATGCTGGTGGCGACCGACGAGTCGGGTCAGCTCACGGTGCAAGAACTCATCGACACATTGCGTGAACTTTTTCCCGAACTAGACGTGGCGGGTGACTATATACCGCCGCAGACACACAATGGGCCGCGAGCTGTATGCACAAAAGCGATCCAGGAACTCGGGCTGAAAACACACAGCGTGCGACAAACCCTCAAGGACACCGGAGACTCGTTGATTGAGTTCGGTGCGATCCAGCCAGCCCGAAAGCGGTAAGCGCCGGCATTGCTGCCGGCTGCCGCGTCCGCACCCGGTAGTAAGCCTAGGCCGAGACCATCAGGGGATAGTGTTTTCTATTCGGCACCACTGATCGTATCGCGCTGCTCGAGCGTGCAGGAAGCACTGTTGCGGCCGTGGTGCATGGTCGGTGCGACGGAGACAGCTATCTCGACTCGATCCATCCGGCGCGCCACCTCCGCCAGCCTCGAGACGGAGGTGGCGGAGAACTTGAGCTTCGGTGGGCGCCAATATCAATCTTCCTTCAACGCACTGCCTGGCGTCACGCACTCCGCCAGGTCGCGGAGGCAGAGCGACCAGAAGATGGCGGTCAACGGCGGCCAGGACACCGAGGTGGCAGGCATGATCGACGGCATCGACTCGAGCTTCTCCCGCTTGAACGGCAGCGCGCGCACGTTCCTGCCCACCACCTCCCTTCAGGAGGTGCAGCTGGAAAGCGCCGGTTTCTCGACCGAGTACGGGCGGGTGGTCGGTGGGGTCACCAACGCGGTGGTCAAGAGCGGCACCAACACTTTCCACGGCCAGTTTCTCTACATCCCCCAGAGCGAGAAGTGGCGGGCCGCCGACAAGAATATCGACATCCCCCGCTCGGACTCGATCATCTCGAGCTTCGAGGCCAACCTCGGCGGACCCATCGTCAGCGACAAGGCATGGTTCTTCGCCGCTTACGCCGAGCTGGACCAGAATCGCGTCGACATCCTCGGCGCGACCGGCACCACCTACGCCGCCGGCCGCACCAACGAGACGCCGCTCCTCAAGCTCACCTTCCAGCCCAACGACCGCAACCAGCTGAGGCTGCTGGGAATCGATAGCCCGACCAGGGTGCTCGCGATCCCCCCCACCTCCGGCGACGAGTTTTCCCCCTTCCCCATCGAGCTCCCCGTCGACCTGGTGACGGCGAGCTGGGCCTATGTCGTCAGCCCGTCGGCGTTCTTCGAGCTGCGCGTCGCCAGCCAGCAAAACGATGAGCTGCGAGGGCCGCTCTTGAACCACCCGATCGACCCCAACGCCAGCCCGGACGATCCCCTCGGAAACAACTTCCAGTATTTTGACTTTGGCCCGCGCCACTTCTTCAACGCCTTCGCAGCGGGCGCTGGATCGGGATTCAGAGAGATTCCGCGGCGACAAAGGTAACGCCTCGATGAGCCTGTTCCGTGGCAGTAACGAGATCAAGTTCGGCATCGACTACCAGGACATCGAAATGACGAGCTTCAATAAGATCGACCAGCGCTTCAATGGAAGAGGCTTCAACACCGTTCTGCCCGGCGGCTTCGCGGTGCCGAGCTTCAAGGACGTCTTCGACCCGGCGGACCCGTTCACGACCACCACCGACGTTGCCTCCGCTTACGCCCAGGACCGCCTCGATGTCGGCGACCGTTGGAGCGTACATTTCGGCCTGCGTCTCGACAGCCAGACGGCCGACAACGACGCCGGTGAGGAAGCCGTCTCGTGGACCAAGGTCGCGCCCCGCTTCGGTGCGGTCTACGACCTCAAGGGCGACGGCCACCTGCTGCTCAAGGCCTCGGCTGGGCGCTACTACCAGATCATCCCCCAGGTCCTGATCGACAATGAGTTCGCCCGCCAGCCCACCGGCCTCAATATCTTCAACCGATTCGGGTGGAATCCCGTGAGCCAGCGCTACGACATCTTCCAGCGTCGTTCGATTACCGCTCTGGACACTGAGCTCCAGGAGATCGATCCCTACTTTAAGGACGAGGTCACGGTCGGTACGCAGTGGCAGTTCTCGGACGCCTGGGTGTTCGAGGCGCAGGCGATCTGGTGGGAGCTCTCCGATCTCCTCTGGGCCTCCGACCAGTTCGACGCGGCCGGCGCGGTCTATCGCGACGTGCGCAACTGGGACGCCGGCTTCCGTGACTACCTCGGGCTGCGTCTCGAGATCAACCGCGCCTTTCGCCGCGGCTGGACCCTGCGCACCAACTACACCCTGAGCAGGAACGAGGGCAACAACTTCGGCCGCAATGACAACAGCTTTACCCTCGACGACGACCTCTTCGAGGGTCTGGGGGGGATCGAGGTCGGCACCGGCGCTACCGACGCCACCTCGGTCTTCCGCGATGGGCGCGGCTTTCTCGATCGCACCCACAACCTGAACGTCGTCGCGCTCAAGCAGTTCACAGTTGGGGAGCAGGTCTTCGCAATCGGGGGGTACCTGGCCTTCCGCAGCGGCGAGCCTTGGGGCCTGCGTCGAACGACCCAGGTCGTGCACCCGCAGTCGGGCCAGTCGATCCGCACCACCTCCTACCGTCAGCCACGCGACGCCATCGAGCTAGAGAACACCATCCGGCTGAGCTTGACCGGCTCCTGGAACTTCCCGATCAAGGGGCGCGTCGAGGGCCGCCTGGCGATCGAGGTTGTGAACCTCAACAACGAGCAGGAGCTGATCGGCATCAACCGGGCGAACAGCCGGCCGATACCGGGCATCGCGGCCTACCAGTTGCCGAGGGAGATCAGGGGGCAGATCGGCATCCAGTTCTAGAAGGGCCCTGCTTACAACGACCGCGCCGGCTCGAGGAGCGACTCGGCAAGACCCTCGCAGAGCGTCACGAGCTCGGCCTCCGACGAGGCGAACGCGGTGACGATCACTTGATCGGCACCCGCTTCGCGATACGCCGCGATCTGATTTATGCCAGCCTCTCTCCCGACGGATCGAAGATCTCAAGTTACAGCATAGTCGGCGAAGTCTTCATTTTCGAAACCGGCATCGCACCTGATTTGTTCGGGCAAACCACAGCGACTCGCGACAACCGGACCATCTACTTCACACGCGACAAGACCGAAGCCGACATCTGGCTGCTGGAGGTCCGGTAGATTCCAGATTCCAGATTCCAAAGCCCAGAACCCAGCGCCTAGAACCCAGCACCCTGCACAGCCAGGTCCACTGCCAGAATCGACTCGCGGTCGCGGACATAGAGCGTCGTACCGACCACAGTCGGGACGGTCCAGGCTCGCGATTTGAGCAGTTCGACTTTGGACAGGATATTCAAGCCCTTCTCGCCGAGCCGGCCCAGAGCCAGATGCCCGTCTTCATCCACCATCACGAATTTGTTGTCGGCGAAGATGATCTGCGCCTTGGCCAGGCCTCGCTGACGCCACAAAACCTGGCCTGTCTTCACATCGACTCCCATAAAGAAAGCCGGCCCAAAGTCCCCGCTGGAGCCGTAAACTGCATCGCCCACGCGGATCACGCTCCCGTAATGAACGCGCATTCGGGAGCTGAACCAGAGCTCTCGCACCGAGGTTGTCCCGTTCTCCTGCTTCAATTCGATGACACGGCTTCCGCCGTCGTAAGCCGATGACATGTAAAGCAGGTTGTCGTTGCCCCAAACGGGGAGACTGATGTTGAGGTCGAATTCTGTCTTGTGGGGGTGGCTCCAATAGAGATCACCGTTCTCCGGGTTCAAGCCGATGATTTCTTCGGCCATGAAGAGAATCAACTGCTCCTGCCCGTCCACCTGAATGAGAAGTGGAGAGGAAGGAGATAACTTGAAATCGTGTCTCTTCCAGGCTACCGAGCCGTCGCTCTGACGGAAAGCCACCACGGCCTGGCCTGGTCCGCCCAGCGGCAGGATCACAGTATCCCGGTAAGCCAGAGGGCTGGATGCATAGCCGCGGTTCGTCTTCATACCGATTCGCGGCATGGAGAATTCGTTGTAAAGATCCCGAGACCACAGCAGTTGGCCCGTCCGCCTGTCCAGCGCCTGCAGCCTGGCCATCACGCCCACGGCAAAGAGCCTGTCACCTGCAATCAGTGGAGTAGAATAGGGCCCGGATCCCCAATGCGGGTCCATTTTCTCCACAAGATACTCTTCATACCGATGTTCCCACCTGGTTTGGCCGGTCCCGGCGTCCAGTGAAACGACCACCTCCTCACCTTCCCTCTCCCCGGTCGTATCTCGATACATCGTGAATAGAGCATCGTTCTCCGCCACGATTGCGGAGTACCCGTCTCCGAGTCTTCGCCTCCAGAGTACTGGGGGGCCCTCCTCGGACCAGGCCTCGGCAAGTCCCGTGGACTTGACCTGGAAGTCCCGACCGGGCCCACCCCACTGGGGCCAGGAGGGCGAAGAATCGACACTGGGGTTCTGAAAAGCGAAGGCGGCAACAACGCCAGCCGCCGAGGCGCAGGCGAGGATTATTCGGCAGTGTTTCAAAGGCAAGGCCTCCTATCATGTCTGCCGACGGAGTCATTGTCGAGGGTTTTGACACGGATTGTCTTTCCACGAGCCAGCACTCGGCTTCATGCCCGGATTCTCGTCCAGGTGGGTAGCGGCCGACGTCCGACCTACATGTTGGACGGCCGGCAATACATCGCGCTCACCGTCGGCGGAGAGACGCCGGCATTGATCGCGCTCAGACTACCGTCCTGAGTCACTCGTAATCTGTCGAGCCCAACGACACGGAGATGATCTCCTCGTCGTTTCTCATGTAGACGTGTTTGTTGGCGTAGGCCGGGTGAACCCAGCTCACGTAACGCAGCTCGCGCCGGTTACCAGGTGGCGACGTGGGCTTGATGAGATGAGTCCGGCTGATTTCCTCGTAGCCTGACGGGCTCAGTCTGGCGATGATCAAGTCGCCGCGATCGTTATTGATGAACACTAGATCGCCATTCTGGACCAAGAACCCGGACACCCAGCGCCGTCGTTCGGTGGTCGCTTCCTGCGTTTCCCAGACCCGCTCGCCGGTCTCGGCGTTCAAGCCACGCAGTTGGCCGTAGCTGCAGATGCCGTAGATGTACCCTCCATCGATGATCGGCGTCGCCAACACGGCGTGCAGCCCGTCGGTCTGAATCTCACTCTTGCTCGTGCCCTTCCAGGCGACCGTGGCGCCGGGTCTCTCCCGGTCGAGGTTCAGCATCAAGGGTCCGTCGTAGAAGGTCGTGAAGAACAGCTGATCTTTGATCTGTGCCGGCACCGCGATGGTCATCGCGCCACCGACCGTGTAGGGCTGCCGCCAGTAGAGCTCGCCGCTCACCGGATCGAGTGAGACGATTTCTTCCGGATTCCATACGATGAGCTGCCGCGCGCCACCCGCCTCGATAATGATCGGTTGCGCGACGCCGAGGTCCGCTTCGCTGGGCAGGGCACGCCAGAGCTCCTCACCGCTCATCTTGTCGAACACCACCACCCGTGCGTTCTGTGGGCCGCCGACGAAGCAGATGAGCCGTGGGCCGTCGACCAGCGGCGCGCTGGCAAAGCCCCAGTCGAAACCCCACTGCATCCGATCAACGCCGTAGTCCTCGGCGTAGTCTTTTCGCCACAGGAGTGCGCCGGTCTCGACATTGAGCGCCGACAGGACGCCGGTGCGCCCCAAGACATAGACGCGGTCCCCATCGACCGTCGGGGTCGCGCCGGGGCCCGTCTCCCACTGAATCCCGGCGTAGTCTGCGTCCCACTGCTGAGTCCACAAGATGCGACCGGTCGCCTCATCGAGCGCCAGCGCCCGCTCGATTCCACGCATGCCCTGGGTGGCTTCGAAATCGGTGACAAAGACGCGCCCGTCGAGAACGGCGGGGCCTGCATAACCTGCCTTGATAGGAGTCCGCCAGAGCGCCTTCAGACCCTCGGCGGGGAACTCTTCCAAGAGCCCGGTCTCGTGCCAGACGCCGAGGCGGCCCTTGCCTCGAAACTCCGGCCAATCGTCGCCACGCGTCCCCGTCGCACCCGCCAAGATGGATGTGACACACGCGAGCACCACCGTGAGTCTGCTGGTCATCTCCGCCCCCGCTCGTTACCTAGTGGACCGTAACCCCCAAACGTTTAGCGCCTGAGCGGCCCTCGCGGCCGATCTCAGCGTTGCGCCTCCTCGACATATTGCCCAATATGCCTGCGTCGGCGCGCCTTGATCTCGACCACGAATGACTCGCTCAGCCACTAAACGTTTGAGGTTACGGTCCACTAGTCGCCAGCTCACTGTAGATTGCTTCGATGTTCGCTCTCGCGTGCTCCATGCCGTAGTCCTTGTAGCGCTCGGGCAACTCGAGGGTCGCCGCCGCCTCCTCGACGTTCAGGCCGGCTCGAAAGGCTTTTACCGTGGCCTCGAGAAAGTCGCGATTGAAGTCGGCGTACTCTTCGAAATCTTCCCACGTCATCAACCCCGTAAATCCCCGGTTCGCCCCTCGCTCCAGGCGACCCCGTCCAGCGTAGGTCACGGGAGACGAACCGTGGCCCGTGACCACGCGCCTCACGCCCTCGATCTCCGCGACCGCCTTCGCCAAGGTGTCGGGAAAGGCGACGCCGCTGCCGCCGTTCTGCGTGTCGATGACCGGCGTCGCCTTCGAGGGAAACAGATCCCCCACGTACGCCACCCCCTTGGCGGGGAAAACGACGATGGTGTCACCATCGGTGTGGGCGGGGCCAAAGTGGTACAGCTCGATGCGGTCAATGTCCTCGAGCAGCGAGAGCCGGTCGGCGAACGTCTTAGTGGGCAACGACGCCTTGGTGCCCGCGTAGAGGTCCATCCTGGCCATGTTCGCCTTGGTGTTCTCGTGCGCCACGACCTCGACCGGGGTCCCGAACTCGCTGTTGCTGCCGGCATGACCTGGATGCGCATGGGTGTTGATGATGGTCGTCACCTCGAGATCGGTCACTGCCGCGAGTGCGTCCCGTACCGGCCGCCCCCAACCTGGGCGCTTGGTGTCGATCAACACCACGCCACCGTTGATCTCGTCGATGAAGGCCACCGAGTTACCACCGCCGCCAGAGAGGTGATAGAGGGTATCGAACACACCCAAGGTGTCGATCCGAACGGTCTTCGGCTCCTGCGCCTGACCGCGCGCTGCGACGGCCGTTAGTGACACCAGTGACAGAGCCACGAGCCTCACTTCTAACCACGCCCACCGTTTCATGAGAACCCTCCCCGGCAACCTCTCATCTCGCGAGGCCGGCGACGGGAAGCGAGTGTATACTGAGATGGCGAGGTGACTTTCATGGGAACAAGGCTCGTCTTCGCGGTTGTCGGCTTCGGCATCCTGCTGGCTGCGGGACCCGTGCTGGCGCATCATGCGTTTTCGGCCGAATTCGACGCGAACAGGCCGCTTCAGCTACACGGCACCGTCACGAAAACGGAGTGGATAAACCCCCACTCGTGGATTCACATCGATGTGGAAGGCCCAGACGGCCAGGCGGTGAGTTGGGCCATTGAATTGGGCGCCCCGAACCGGTTGATTAGGCGGGGCCTGAGCAAGAATTCGGTCCCGGTTGGCACGGAACTGGTCATCAATGGCTTTGCTGCCAAGGACGGATCCAACACAGCGAACGGCAGGGACATCGCGTTGCCCGATGGGTCAACGTTCTTTGTGGGGTCGTCTGGCACTGGCGCTCCCGATGGGCGATAAGCAGGGTTGGGATCGCTGAAGGGGTTCGTTGGGGGTGAGACGGCACACACGGGTCCTGGTGGCCGCGACGCTGACGGTCACGTGGCTCTCGGCGGCGGCGGTCGAGGCGCAGCAGGGCGCGGTCGGCGGCGAGTGGCGCCACTACGCCGGCGACATGTGGGGCACGAAGTACTCGCCGCTGGATCAGATCACCGCGGAGAACTTCGGCGAGCTCGAGGTGGCCTGGCGCTGGCGCATCGCCGACCTCCTTCTCCCGTTCGAGGATGAGCACGGGATCTCGCTCATCCCTTCCGAGACGCTCTTCGACCGGCTCGAGGCGGCCGAGCCGGACCGCTGGAACGACCCGTTCAACCTGCCCCCGCAGCGCCCGGATATCGCATTGCAGTCAAACCTCTTCGAGGCGGTCCCGCTCATGGTCGACGGCGTGCTGTATCTGAGCACCCCGCTCTATCAGGCGGCGGCGGTCGATGCCCGCACGGGTGAGACGCTCTGGATCTACAACCCGCGAGTCTACGAGGCCCGCCCGGCGGCTCCTGCGCCCTGGATGCACCGCGGGGTGGCCTACTGGGAGAACGGGGGCGAGGCGCGGATCTTCTGGGGCACGGGCAACGGCTATCTGACGGCCGTGGATGCGAAGACCGGGCTGCTCGCCACCGGGTTCGGCGACAACGGGCGCGTCAGTCTGGAGGACGGCCTGCCGCGGGCTCGCGACAACCCCACCGGGCTGCCTTACCCGTCGCGGTCAGCTCCGCTGATCGTGGGTGACACGATCATCATCGGCGCACCCTCGACCATCCACGACTTAGTCGTCACGAAGGAGAACACGCCGGGGTTCGTGCGCGCCTACGACGCGCGCACCGGGCGGCACAAGTGGGACTTCCACAACGTGCCGCAGAGCGCCGACGAGTTCGGGGCCGACACCTGGCAGGACGAGTCGTGGCGCTACTCGGGCCACACGAATGCCTGGGGGAACCTTACGGCGGACCCCGAGCTCGGCTACGTCTATCTGCCGACGAGCACGCCGACCTCCGACTTCTATGGCGGCGAGCGGGTCGGCGACAACCTTTTTGCGGAGAGTCTGGTTTGTGTGGACGTGGAGACGGGCGAGCGAGTCTGGCACTTCCAGATGGTGCATCACGGCCTGTGGAACTACGACACCCCGGCGGGTCCGAACCTGCTCGACATCACCGTTGACGGCCGCCGAGTGAAGGCGGCCGCCCAGGTGACCAAGCAGGGGTTCGTCTACACCTTCGACCGCGTGACTGGCGAACCGGTCTGGCCGATCGAAGAGCGGTCGGTGCCGACGGACACCGACCTGGAGGGAGAGGTGCCGTCACCGACCCAGCCGTTCCCGACCAAACCGGCGCCCTTCGAGTATCAGGGCACCTCGATCGACGACCTGGTCGATTTCACCCCCGAGATCCGCCAGATGGCGGTCGAGGCGGTGAAGGGGTTCCGGCTCGGCCCGCTGTACACCCCGCACTCGCTGCGCGGCACGATCGTCCGTCCGGGCGCCTTGGGCGCTGCCAGCTGGGGAGGCGCGGCGGTAGACCCGGAGACGGGCATCCTCTACGTGCCGTCGAAGAACGCGCACGCTGTCTGGCGCTTTCGCGAGCCCGAGCCGGAGGAGGGGTCGAACTTGCGATACCTCCTCGGCGGGGGCGCGTTTCTAGAGGGGGGGAACCCCCGGCACCAGCCGCCGATGCCACCGGGGCTGCCGCTCTGGAAGCCGCCCTATTCGCGGATGACGGCCATCGACATGAACACGGGCGAGCACCTCTGGATGACGCCGACCGGCAACGGCGACCCGATTCGCGACCACCCCCTGCTGCGCCATCTCGATCTGCCGCCATTGGGAGGTGAGGTCGACAATTTCGGGCCGCTCTTGACGAAGACGCTGCTCATTTACGCGTTGTCTTCCGGTGGGACCGACGATGGTCCCCAACTGGTGGCCTACGACAAGGGGTCGGGAGAAGTCCTTGCCGCGGTCGACCTGCCTGGAGGCGCAATCGGGACGCCGAGGACCTACACGCTGAACATTGGAGCGGCTCGTGGCGAAGCTCGAGACGTGGGGGGCGCAGCCGGGACGCCGATGACCTACATGCTGGACGGCCGGCAATACTTAGCACTCACCGTCGGCGGAGAGACGCCGGCATTGATCGCGCTCAGGCTGCCCCGCTGAATGGGTTCGTTCAATCTCACCATAGTCCGTCTGGACGCCGGGATGCTGCCGGATTTGTTAGCCTGTGACCGGAGCACGTCCACTGAAAGGAAAAAGGAGGGCTTGGGGATGAGAGCGCACACACGGGTCCTGGTGGCCGTGACGCTCACGCTCACGTGGCTCTCGGCGGCGGCGGTCGAGGCGCAGCAGGGCGCGGTCGGCGGCGAGTGGCGCCACTACGCCGGCGACATGTGGGGCACGAAGTACTCGCCGCTCGATCAAATCACCGCGGAGAACTTCGGCGAGCTCGAGGTGGCCTGGCGCTGGCGCATCGCCGACTTCCTTCTCCCGTTCGAGGATGAGCACGGGATCTCGCTCATCCAATCCGAGACGCTCTTCGACCGGCTCGAGGCGGCCGAGCCGGGCCGCTGGAACGACCCGTTCAACTCGGCCCCGCAGCGCCCGGATATCGCATTGCAGTCAAACTTCTTCGAGGCGGTCCCGCTCATGGTCGACGGCGTGCTGTATCTGAGCACCCCGCTCTATCAGGCGGCAGCGATCGATGCCCGCACGGGTGAGACGCTCTGGGTCTACAACCCGCGAGCCTACGAGGCCCGCCCGCCGAGCCCTTCGCCCTGGAAACACCGCGGGGTGGCCTACTGGGAGAACGGGGGCGAGGCGCGGATCTTCTGGGGTACGGGCAACGGCTATCTGACGGCCGTCGACGCCAAGACCGGGCTGCTCGCCACCGGGTTCGGCGACAACGGGCGCGTCAGTCTGGAGGAGGGCCTGCCGCGGGCTCGCGACAACCCCAGCGGGCTGCCTTACCCGTCGTGGTCAGCTCCTCTCGTCGTGGGTGACACGATCATCATCGGCGCACCCTCGACCATCCACGACTTTGTCGTCACCAAGGAGAGCACGCCGGGGTTCGTGCGCGCCTACGACGCGCGCACCGGGCGGCACAAGTGGGACTTCCACAACGTGCCGCAGAGCGCCGACGAGTTCGGGGCCGACACCTGGCAGAACGAGTCGTGGCGCTACTCGGGCCACACGAATGCCTGGGGGAACCTTACGGCGGACCCCGAGCTCGGCTACGTCTATCTGCCGACGAGCACGCCGACCTCCGACTTCTATGGCGGCGAGCGGGTCGGCGACAACCTTTTTGCGGAGAGTCTGGTTTGTGTGGACGTGGAGACGGGCGAGCGCGTCTGGCACTTCCAGATGGTGCATCACGGCCTGTGGAACTACGACACCCCGGCGGGTCCGAACCTGCTCGACATCACCGTTGACGGCCGCCGAGTGAAGGCGGCCGCCCAGGTGACCAAGCAGGGGTTCGTCTACACCTTCGACCGCGTGACTGGCGAACCGGTCTGGCCGATCGAAGAGCGGCCGGTGCCGACGGACACCGACCTGGAGGGAGAGGTGCCGTCACCGACCCAGCCGTTCCCCACCAAGCCGGCGCCCCTCGAGTATCAGGGCACCTCGATCGACGACCTGGTCGATTTCACCCCCGAGATCCGCCAGATGGCGGTCGAGGCGGTGAAGGGGTTCCGGCTCGGCCCGCTGTACACCCCGCACTCGCTGCGCGGCACGATCGTCCGTCCGGGCGGCTTGGGCGCCGCCAGCTGGGGAGGCGCGGCGGTAGACCCGGAGACGGGCATCCTCTACGTGCCGTCGAAGAACGTGCACTCCGTCGTGCGGTTTCGCGAGCCCGAGCCGGAGGAGGGGTCGAACTTGCGATACCTCGCCAGCGGGGGCGACGAGCGGTTCCTGGAGGGGGGAAACCCTCGGCACCAGCCGCCGATGCCACCGGGGCTGCCGCTCTGGAAGCCGCCCTATTCGCGGATGACGGCCATCGACATGAACACGGGCGAGCACCTCTGGATGACGCCGACCGGCAACGGCGACCCGATTCGCAACCACCCCCTGCTGCGCCATCTCGATCTGCCGCCATTGGGAGGTGAGGTCGACAATTTCGGGCCGCTCTTGACGAAGACGCTGCTCATTTACGCGTTGTCTTCCGGTGGAACCGACGATGGTCCCCAACTGGTGGCCTACGACAAGGGGTCGGGAGAAGTCCTTGCCGCGGTCGACCTGCCTGGAGGCGCAATCGGGACACCGAGGACCTTCACGCTGAACATGGCGGCGGCTCGTTTCGAAAGTCGAGACGTGGGGGGTGCAGCCGGGACGCCGATGACCTACATGCTGGACGGCCGGCAATACTTAGCACTCACCGTCGGCGGAGAGACGCCGGCATTGATCGCGCTCAGGCTGCCCTACTAGGTATCTCCAATAGCTCACATTCGTGACGTATGAATCAAGTTTTACTCGAAGCGAGATCGTGCCGGGCGTTCAGGGTGCCCCAGATCGCCGCAGCGCAGGAGCGAGGTGACGCAGGCGTACTTTCGCGTACGTCGGAGGAGCCGAGCGACGAGCACGCGGTGAGGTGGGGTGCCCTGGACGCCCGGCCCTAGTCAACCAGAGAAAGGTGGACAACATGCGTAAACTCCGATCGATCTTGGCGAGCCGAGGCTGGCTGGCGCTCCTGTCCCTACCGCTGGTGGCTCTCGTGGCCTGTGGCGGTGGCGCTCCGGCGGTGGAGGAGGAGATGGGCGCGATGGATGACGGGAAGATGAGCGACTGGGTGGATCGGCCGCCGCTGCCGAATCCGACCGGCGAGGTGATCTTGAACTGGGCGCCGTTCCCCGACGGGCGGGTCTGGGGTTCGACCGCGGGCATCGATATCGGTCCCGACGGGCACGTCTGGGCCTATGACCGGTGCGGTGGCGGTCTGGACGGTGGGTGCGAGTCCAACCCGGAGCTCGATCCGATCTTCAAATTCGACAGGAACACGGGTGAGATCCTGACCAGCTTCGGGGCCGGACTGTTCGTAACACCGCACGGTTTCCACGTGGACAGCGACGGCAACGTATGGGCGACCGACTTCGCAGGCAACGAGGCCGGGACCAAGGGGCATCAGGTGATCAAGTTCAGCCCGGAGGGCGAGGTCCTGCTGCGACTCGGCGAGGCGGGGGTGCCCGGAAGCGGCCCTGGCCAGCTCAACCAGCCGTGCGACGTCATTACGGCGCCCAACGGCGACATCTTCGTGTCTGACGGACATAGCGGCCAGGCGCCCGATCCGCCTCCGGGCGCGACCGGACGGATCCTCAAGTTCGACAGCGAGGGCGGCTTCATCAAGGAGTGGGGTGAAATCGGCTTCCGGCCCGGTCAGTTTCGCACGCCGCACGCACTGGAGTTCGACTCGCAGGGCCGTCTGTATGTCGCGGACCGTGGCAATGACCGGATCCAAATCTTCGACCAGGACGGCAACCTCCTCGACACCTACATGCAGTACAGCCGGATCAGTGGCCTGTTCATAACCGCCGACGACACGCTCTATGCGATCGCTTCGGACTCGGGCCCAAACAGCCACCCCGGCTGGAAGAACGGTGTGCGGATCGGACCGGCCGGGGAGGACCGGCTGACCGGCTTCGTGCCGCCGCACCCTCACGACGTTCACGTGCAAGGGGTCGCCGGTGAGGGTGTCGCCGTGGATGAGGTCGGCAACATCTATGCGGCGGAAGGGCCGGACTCCCGTCCCACCGCCGGCGGCGGCATCACGAAATACGTCGCGAACTAGGCCGTCCCGTCACTTCGCATCAACGTCAACGCCGGTCATGAGCCTGAGGTTACGACCATTGCCCTCGTGACACGCGTACTCCAACAGTTCGTGATCCTCGGGAGCCCGCATGAACGCGTCGAGCGCGATCGTCCAGGGTCTTGTAAACACTTTCGGATCGTCGATTGTGGCCTCGTAGTGGATCGTATCGGCGTCGGTCAGCGTGAAGCGTTCCACCACGTGCAAGGCGTCGCTATGGAAGACGCCGTGACCCGTCGAGAGGGCGCTTGCAGGCGCGCCCTCCGGGGCTACCCCACGCGCAATCACCCAGGTGTTCTCGGTGAAGTTCGTGACGTCGACGACCAGCGTTTCGCCTTCCCAGTGGCCACGCGAATCACCCAACCCCAGGCGTATCTCCGAGCTGACATGCGGACGCCCATCCAGGGGAATGTAGCGGTACTCGTGGTTCGCCTCGTAGAGGATCACCACGTACCCAGGCACCTGCAGAATCTGATACGTGTTGAACCCCCACGGCAGATTCGCGCGCGGTAGCCCGGCCGACAGACACTTCACTCGCGGATCGAGGTGCGCGAGCTTGTCTTGGTTGGCCATGATCTCTTCCCGTTTCGCCGCCGCCCACGGTTGCAACGGAATCTTCCCGTCCGGGGGATCCACGACCAGCGGCGTTTCAATGGCAGCGGGCAGCGGTGGAGCATCCGGGTCTGGTTCGAAAAGGCTCGCAGGGGGGGCATCGATAGTGGCACCTTCCGGACGCCACAGTTCGTCCACCGGCGTTTCCACCGGCTGGGCCGCGCCGCGGTCCCAGGGACCTCGCAAGTCCGGGTCGCCCCACGGTGTGCGTGGAGACGTATAGGCCTCGCCTTGGGCGGCTTCGCCGGAGGCTTCAGCGACGACAAGCGGCACTAGCGCCGCGAACGCCACGGCGGTGAGGAGACCGAGCGGAGCGAAGGACCGACGTATCACCTACTGACCCTCCAGCGATTGCAGGATGAAATCGACGCAGTCGTACTCCAGGAGCTGAAGTCCCTGTTCCACGCGCCGATACAGCGGCATCCTCATCTTCCAGGGGCGCGTGAACACTTTCGGATCCTCGATGGTGACCTCGTACTCGATGTGGTACGGGCTGGTGGGCGTGAAGCGTTCAACCACATGCAAGGCATCGCTATGGAAATTCCCCGCCGCGTCGAACCACGTCCGGTCGATGAAATGGGTGGTGTCGACGACCAAGGTGTCTCCCTCCCAATGGCCGCGGGAGTCGCCCATCCAGAAATCATTCGGCAGCGGATGTGGGCTGCCATTCGTGTAGATGATCCGAACCGCGTGGGCGAACTCGTAGGTCATCACCACCTGGTCCGGCGTCTGAAGGATCTGAAATGGGAACGGCATGTAGGTGATACGCGGGACACCTGGTAGATAGCACTTGCGAACCGGGTCGGCGGTGAGCCGATTCTCGTAGTTTTCCTGTTTTCGCGCCTCCGCCCAGGGCTGATACGGGATGTCGTTGCCCTCCACCACGCTCAGACCGGCGGGAACACCGTCCTGCGCATTGTGGTGCTGAAGGTCCCACGCGGCCGTCGTGAGGACCTGCCAGATCCCGCTCAGGTCGGGTCTGTCGTCGCTCGTGCGCGGTCCTTCGTAGCCTGACGCCGGGGCCGCTAGTGACACCAGTGACAGAGCCACGAGCCTCACTTCTAACCTCACCCACCGTTTCATGAGATACCTCCCCGACGGGAGAGGAGTGTACACTGCGATTTGCCGACATGAATCAAACAGAACGAAATCTGAGCTTCGCGATCGCATTGGCAGTTGTGGGAATCGCGGGCTGCGCTGCTGAGGAGGAAGAAGCGTTAGCACCCCCCGACGTTGTCGTGATCGTGGCGGATGACCTTGGCTTCGGTGACGTGGGTTACAACGGAAGCGAGATCCGAACGCCGCAGATTGACGCGCTCGCAAGGGAAGGAGTGACCTTCGATCGTTTCTACGTCCACCCGATTTGTTCTCCGACGCGCGCCGCGTTGATGACGGGTCGCTCGCCACTAAACACGGGAGTCCTGAGGGCGCTCGAGCCTTGGTTCGACACCGGACTACCGCTCGAGGAGAAGCTCCTGCCGGAGTATTTCCAGGACGCCGGCTACCAGACCTTCGCGGTCGGCAAGTGGCACCTCGGACCGAACAAGAAGCCGTACCATCCGCAGAACCGCGGCTTCGATCATTTCTATGGCGGATTGGCCGGCTTCATGAACTACTACCAGCACACGGTTTGGGGCGCGGTCGATTGGCAGCGCAACGGGTCGACCGTGATGGAAGAGGGCTACGCCACGCACCTACAGACCCAAGAGGCCGTCCGCCTGATCGGCGAGAGCGATCCAGAGAGACCGATCTTTCTCTACCTGTCTTACAACGCGCCTCATTCGCCTCTGCAGGCGCCGCAAGAAGCGATCGATGCGTACTCCGGGATCGAGGATGAGCATCGCAGGATCTTTGCGGCGATGGTGACGGAAGTGGACTCCGGGATCGGCGAGCTCCGGGCGGCACTCGGCGAAGCCGGGCGTTCTGAGAACACACTCATCTTCTTCATGAGCGACAACGGAGGTTTGGAGAGTGTCGGGGCAGACAACGGCCCGCTGCGGGGTGGGAAATTCACCGGGTGGGAGGGAGGTATCCGCGTTCCGGCCCTGTTACACTGGCCGGCCGAAGTGCCGGGAGGATCATCTATTGCCGAGGCCACGTCGGTGGAAGACATGTTGCCGACGCTGCTGGCCGCCACAGGAATTTCGGCGGAGTCGCCAAAGTCGCTGGATGGTCGAAATCTTTGGCCCGCGCTCCGCGGCGAAGCCGAGCTCAGCGATAGCCCGTTCCTCCAGATCTGGAGCGGGCCCCCGCAACAGGACTACTATTTTGGCTACCTAAATGGCGAGTGGAAACTGGTCCAAATGCCGAACCCGGAAACTCAGGAATTCGAGCGGCAGCTCTTCAACATCGTCCAGGACCCGACCGAGTCGACCGATCTGGCGGCGGACAACCCGGAGATCCTAGAACGGCTCGTCGGTGCATTCGAGGCGCTTCCGAAAGTGGAAACGCACGGCAGAGACGCAGCCCCTGGGCCGGTGAGAGGCGCTCCGGGCGCCCCCACGCATCCTCTGCCTGACGAGACACCGCCAACCAAGACGCCGTACGCCGAAGCCGAGTGGACCAGCGTTCCTTAGGCCGACTGGCTTCAAGGGGCAGCGATGTGGCAAGCTAGCGAATGATGTCCCGGAAAACTCAGCAGGAGGTGTCCACAATGCGAGCCACCCAAACGGATCACACGAGTCTCTCGATGGATCGGCGCCGCTTCCTAGAGGGAGCCATGGTCACGGCCGGAGCTTGCCTGGGAGTGGGCTCGGCGCGGGGGGCGAAAGGCGCTGACATCGTGTCGCCCTCCGCCTTCGCCCACATGGCGGTGAATGCCGTCGACCTGAGCGAGGCACTGACCTTCTACGAGACCCTCCTTCGTTGCCGTCCTCACCACGTCGTTCGTCAAGGCGCTCGTGGAGGCGCCTGGTGCTCCTACGACACCGAGCATCACCGCATCTCGATCTTCGGGCGAGGTGGTCAGCCGGTGCCGGAAGACGGCCTCCTCGGCTGGGATCGCTTCACCTTCAGCTACGATTCGCTCACCGAGCTCGGCGCCAACTATCACGCTCTGAAACTCGGCGGAATCGAGCCACGCGCAGCCAGACGCTACGGCGACAGCGTGTCACTCCTCTATGCCGACCCGAGCGGCAATCGCATCGAGATGCTCCTCGACCGCTTCGATCGAATCGAAGATCTCGAGCCCTATCTGGGGGAGGCGGCAGGCTCGGAGAAATCCGCCGACTTCGATCCGCGCAGTCTGCCGGCTCCAGGCAATGCGGCGTCTGCACGGAAAGTAACCGTCGCGCCCTCCGAGCTCGTCCACACCGTCATCCGCACCAAGCAGCTGGAGCCGATGGTCGACTGGTACGTCAAGGTGCTGGGCTGTGAGGTTGCCGAGCGCAGCGAGAAGCTGGCCCTGCTGCGCTTCGATCACCGCCTTCTTCGCATCTTGCTCGTCCTGGATAGGACGCGGGAGCGCGGCCCCGAGGACCAGGGCTTCCACCACTTCGCCTTCGAGTACCGCACCATGGGCGAGCTCGCCGTCGATACCTACGCCAGGCTCAAAGAGAGCGGCGTCCGACCCCCCTACTGGTGCACCAACCACGGCATGACCAACTCGATCTACTACGCCGATCCCGATGGCAACAGAGTCGAGACACAGGTCGACAACTACCCCACCAAGGCGGAGGGGCTGGCCTACATCCGGGGCCCCGACTTCGCGCGCAACGTCACCGGCATCGACTTCGACCCCGACGAGATGGTCGCCAAGGTACGCGGCGGCGCGTCCTACGAAGAGATGCACCGTCGTATCGAAGCCCCACGCAAGAACCCGACGCCGCGTCCCCAAAAGGGCGTGCACTTCTAGTTACCGGGCGTCTCGCCGCCACGCGCATCCGGCGCGTCGTACTTCGGTAACCTGGTGATGAGCTCGGCCTTGATGTCCGCCATCCCGGGGTCGTCTGCCCGATTCACCCACTCGTTGGGATCGGACTCGAGCTCGTAGAGCTCTTCGGTGCCATCGACGTAGCGGATGTAGCGGTAGTGACCGTACGTCACCGCGTGATTGCGATAACCGTTGGTCGTCAGGACGGATCGATCCCAATCGGCGTCGGGGTCCTTCAATAGTGGCACGAGACTCACACCCTCGATGTGATCCGGCGTCTCGAGCCCGGCCAGCTCGGTCAGGGTCGGGTAGATGTCCATCAGTGAAACGGTGGCCGCGGAACGCGTCCCCGCCTCGGTCACGCCAGGCGCGACGACGATGATCGGCACACGGGTCGACTCGTTCCAGAGGGTCTGTTTTCGCCAGCGCGACTTCTCGCCGAGATGAAATCCATGGTCGGACCACAAGACGATGATGGTGTTTTCCGCGCGACCACTTTCCTCGAGTGCGTCGAGCACGCGTCCCAGCATGGCATCGGCGAAGCTGACGCTGGCCAGGTACGCGCGCACGCCTTCCCGCCAGACACCGGCCTCGAGTACCCACCGATGGAGCTCCATGCGCAACGACGCGCTGGCGGAAGCCTGTTTCATGGTTTCCGGGATGTCGTCCAGATCGCTCTCCAGGACGCTGGGCAGCTCGATGTCCTCCAGCGGGTACATGTCGAAGTATTTCTGGGGCAGATACCAGGGAAGATGGGGACGGTAGATGCCCACGGCATGAAAGCGCGGGCCCGCGCCCGGAGCGAGGATCTGTTCAACAGACCAGGCGGTTACCTGGCCGTCGCCCATGGCCCGGTCATCGGCGACGACACTGGACCAGTCGAAGATCGGGGTGACGGGGTTAGCGTTGGCCGGTCGGTCGTGGGGCCCGACCTCGTCGGGAAGCTGCCGTTCAAGTGAAGGGTAGTAGGCGTCCCACGCCGTGGTGTCGTTGTAGCCGAAATAGGCCCGGGCGGTGAAGGTCGAGCCGTGAAAGAGCTTCCCCGCGCCGACGGTCACATAACCGGCATCCTGAAAGTGCCCCGGGATGGTCCGAATGTCCTGAAACGTTTGCTGAATCCGCCAGTCGGGCAGGTTCTGATAGATGCCCGAGGTCGAGGGCAGCAGGCCGGTCATCATGGCCGTTCGCGATGGGTTGCAGAGGACGCCGGGCGAGCGGGCGTTGGTGAATACCATCCCCCGTTGCGCGAGCCGATCCATGTTCGGCGTCTTGACTTGGGTATTGCCGCCCAGGGGGCCGACCCAGTCGTTCAGGTCGTCGATCGAGATAAACAGGACGTCGGGGCGCTCGCCTGCGTCTGTTTGTGCGAGAACGGATCCCGGCAGCGCGGTCAGTACCGTCGCGAGAACAATTCCGAGCACTCTGATCGCGCGTAATCCAGCATTCATTGGTTAGGATTCTCCGATTGGGAACGTCGAGTTCGGGCAGCTTAGCGACCTTCAAAAAGCAATAGTGACATGGACGACCCGCTATGGCCACGACCAGCTTCAGTGAGGCCGGGTTCAGGAGCCCTGAGGATGGCCGTCGCGTCTACCGCGTAGGGGCCTCCTGGCCCACACGGCCGAATTGACAGGAGAGAGAGGTCTGCCGTAAAGTAAAATGCCGTCGCAAATAACCTCAGAGTCCGCTTACGAGCCGGAGGTGTTCCATGACGATGCGCAAATGTCTGTTGGCCACATTGACAGTCCTGCTCTCGGCCTTACCCGGGTTGGCCGACGGCCCGCAGACGGGGACCCTCGACGGCCGTGTGCTCGACGCTCAGAGCCAACCGCTGCCGGGGGTGACTGTGACCCTCTCCGGTTCCCGCGGCGAGAAGACCCTGGTCACCGGCGACGACGGCGTCTTCCGGTTCGGCCTGCTCGAGGCGGGAGAGTACACAGTGAAGGCCGCTCTCGAGGGGCTGGGCCAAAGTGAGATCACTGCGCGCCTCGAGACCGGCGCCCGACGCACCCTGGTCCTGGATCTGGGCGCCGCCACCGAGGAGACGATCACCGTCACCGCCGAGGGGGCTCTCGTCGACCGCTACGTCGTCGGCAACTCCGCCAGCCTCGAGACGGAGGTGGCGGAGAACTTGAGCTTCGGTGGGCGCCAATATCAATCTTCCTTCAACACACTGCCTGGCGTCACGCACTCCGCCAGGTCGCGGAGGCAGAGCGACCAGAAGATGGCGGTCAACGGCGGCCAGGACACCGAGGTGGCAGGCATGATCGACGGCATCGACTCGAGCTTCTCCCGCTTGAGCGGCAGCGCGCGCACGTTCCTGCCCACCACCTCCCTTCAGGAGGTGCAGCTGGTAAGCGCCGGTTTCTCGACCGAGTACGGGCGGGTGGTCGGTGGGGTCACCAACGCGGTGGTCAAGAGCGGCACCAACACTTTCCACGGCCAGTTTCTCTACATCCCCCAGAGCGAGAAGTGGCGGGCCGCCGACAAGAATATCGACATCCCCCGCTCGGACTCGATCATCTCGAGCTTCGAGGCCAACCTCGGCGGACCCATCGTCAGCGACAAGGCATGGTTCTTCGCCGCTTACGCCGAGCTGGACCAGAATCGCGTCGACAAGATCGCCGCGACCGGCACCCCTTTAGCCGCCGGCCGCACCAACGAGCCGGCGCTCCTCAAGCTCAACTTCCAGCCCAACGACCGCAACCAGCTGAGGCTGCTGGGAATCGATAGCCCGACCAGGGTGCTCGCGATCCCCCCCATCTCCGGCGACGAGTTTGCCCCAATCCCCATCGAGCTCCCCGCCGACATGGCGACGGCGAGCTGGGCCTATGTCGTCAGCCCGTCGGCGTTCTTCGAGCTGCGCGTCGCCGACCAGAATAACAACTCGTACACACTGCCGCCCGCGGGCCACCCGATCGACCCCAACGCCAGCCCGGACGATCCCCTCGGAAACAACTTCCAATATATTGACCTTAGCCCGTTCCTCATCTACAACTCCTTCATCGGGGGAGCGAATTTCATAGAGCTTCCGCGGCAACAAGGTAACGCCTCGATGAGCCTGTTCCGTGGCAGTAACGAGATCAAGTTCGGCATCGACTACCAGGACATCGAGCAGACGAACTTCAATAACACCGGCCAGCGCTTCAGAGGAAGAGGCTTCAACAACGCTCTACCCGGCGGCTTCGCGACGCCGCTCTTCAAGGACGTCTACGACCCGGCGACCCCGCGCACGAGCACCGCCGAGGTAGCCTCCGCTTACGCCCAGGACCGCCTCGATGTCGGCGGCGACCGTTGGAGCGTACATTTCGGCCTGCGTCTCGACAGCCAGACGGCCGACAACGACGCCGGTGAGGAAGCCGCCTCGTGGACCAAGGTCGCGCCCCGCTTCGGTGCGGTCTACGACCTCAAGGGCGACGGCCACCTGCTGCTCAAGGCCTCGGCTGGGCGCTACTACCAGATCTTCCCCCAGGTCCTGATCGAGGAGTTCGCCCGCCAGCCCACCGGCCTCAATATCTTCAACCGATTCGGGTGGAATCCCGCGAGCCAGCGCTACGACATCTTCCAGCGTCGTTCGGTTTCCCTTGGGGACAATGCGATCCAGGAGATCGATCCCTACTTTAAGGACGAGGTCACGTTCGGTACGCAGTGGCAGTTCTCGGACGCCTGGGTGTTCGAGGCGCAGGCGATCTGGTGGGAGCTCTCCGATCTCCTCTGGGCCTCCGACCAGTTCGACGCGGCCGGCGCGGTCTATCGCGACGTGCGCAACTGGGACGCCGGCTTCCGTGACTACATCGGGCTGCGTCTCGAGATGAACCGCGCCTTTCGCCGCGGCTGGACCCTGCGCACCAACTACACCCTGAGCAAGAACGAGGGCAACAACTTCGGCGCCACGGACAACAGCTTCCTCTTCAACGACGACCTCTTCGAGGGTCTGGGGGGGATCGAGGTCGGCACCGGCGCTACCAACGCCACCTCGGTCAACCGCGATGGGCGCGGCTTTCTCGATCGCACCCACAACCTGAACGTCGTCGCGCTCAAGCAGTTCACAGTTGGGGAGCAGGTCTTCGGAATCGGGGGGCACCTGGCCTTCCGCAGCGGCGAGCCTTGGGGCCAGCGTCAATCGACCTTCGTTGCGCACCCGCAGTCGGGACAGTCGATCCGCACCACCTCCTACCGTGAGCCACGCGACGCCAACGAGCTAGAGGACACCCTCGAGCTGAGCTTGACCGGCTCCTGGAACTTCCCGATCACAGGGCGCGTCCAGGGCCGCCTGGCGATCGAGGCTGTGAACCTCAACAACGATCAGGAGCTGGTCGCCATCAACCGGGCGAACGGCCGGCCGATAGCGGGCGTCACGGCCTACCAGATGCCGAGGGAGATCAGGGGGCAGATCGGCATCAAGTTCTAGAATGTCCGGCGCCGTAACTCGACGCGATCTGCTCCGCAATCTCGGCCTAGTAGCCGGGACGGGCTTGTTGACCACTCGTTGTAGCCGTCGTGATGCCGGTTCGCCCGGCGAGCGGCCCAACATCGTCATGATCATGTCCGACGACATGGGTTACTCCGACCTGGGCTGTTACGGAGGCGAAATCCGCACCCCGCACCTGGACCGGTTGGGTTTCGGTGGGATGCGCTTCACACGCTTCTACACAAACAACGTGTGCTCGCCGACGCGAGCGGCCCTGATGACGGGGATTCAAAGCGACCTCTCGCTCGAATTGGGAGAAGGGCCGGGGCTGCAACAGGCGCACATCACCCACCGTGCACCGACCCTTGCCGAGGCGCTCCAAGGCGCCGGTTACGGAACGTACATGAGCGGCAAATGGCATTTGGCCTCGGACACGGACGATTTCGCGAACCTTCCTTGTCAACGAGGCTTCGATCGATTCTATGGCGGCATTATCGGGGCCTATAGCTACTTTGCGCCCTACTCGTTGATGCGAGACAACCAAACTTGTCCCGAGGAGTATGAAGATCCCGCCTACTATTTCACTGACGCGATATCCGACAATGCTGTCGACTTCCTGGAAGAGGCAGATAACAAGGACGAACCCTTCTTTCTCTACGTGGCTTATAACGCCGCCCACTGGCCGCTTCATGCCCGCGAGAGCGACGTCGCGAAATACAGGGGGAACTATGCGCTCGGCTGGGACGAGCTTCGCGATCAGCGACACGCCCGAATGAAGAAGTTGGGAGTCATCGATCCGGATTGGCAGCTCTCCCCAAGGAACCCTAACGTGCCGGCGTGGGAAGATGAGCCGCACAAAGATTGGCAGCAACGGCGCATGGAAGTCTATGCCGCCCAAGTCGAGGTCATGGACGAAGGGATCGGACGCATCCTCGCGGAGCTCGAGCGTCAGGGCAAGCTCGACAATACCCTCGTCTGCTTCCAGCACGACAATGGCGGCTGCCACGTCGAATACACGACCGATCACCCACATGAGCAATTCCAGTTCGAGGGGACACGTGACGGCCGTCCGCTCCGCGCCGGAAATGATCCGGGGATTCTGCCCGGGCCCGAAGACACGTTTCAGAGCTACGGCTACGGCTGGGCGAACGCGTCCAACACGCCCTTTCGACTCTACAAGAGCCACGACCACGAGGGCGGGATCTGTGTTCCCTTGATTGCTCACTGGCCAGGGGTCATCAAGCCCGGCGCGATCGACGACCAAATAGCCCATGTCACGGACCTGATGCCGACGTTTCTTGAAGTTGCCCGCGCTGAGCGTCCGCCTGCTGCAGGGGACGAGCCGCCCATGCCCATGGATGGCCGTAGCCTAGCCCCCGTGTTGCGGGGGCACAGACGCGAGCCGCCCGCGGCACTTTTCTGGCAAGGGCTCGCGAGCGGCAGCCGCGCCGTGCGCCAGGGCAAGTGGAAGCTCGTGGCGGTCCGTGATCAGCCGTGGGAGCTCTACGATGTCGAGGCCGATGGGACGGAGCTGAGCGACCTCGCGCCCCAGATGAGCGGAAAAGTCGCGGAACTGGCAGCCCTGTGGGACGAGTGGGCTTCGCGTAGAGACCGCTCCTAGCTCAGTGCGCCTCCCATTGGATTCACGTCATTTCACCGGAGAAGGCTATGCAACGCATTACAAAACTAACTTTGGCTCTCTCGACGGTTGTAGCTCTCGCGAGCTCCGCTCTTATCCAGGCCCAGCCGATCTCCTCGGCTGAGCCATTCAAGGTCGGGACCTTCGAGATCGGCGGCGCACCGACGGTAGGAATCGTCCTCAGGGACGCTCTGGTCGTTGACCTTGCGGTGGCGAACACGGCGCTCGAGATCGATCCGATGTACCCGCACGTCAACGCGCCGGCAGACATGCTCGAGCTGATCGGGCAGTATGAGTACGGTCTGAAGTACCGGATTTACGAGATCGTCAACAACGTAGTGGGCAACGACCTGCTTGAAGCAGACTACGTCCACCGTGTCGACGACTTAGACATCCTTCCTCCGATTCTTTACCCCAGCAAGATCATGAACGCGGTCTTCAACTTCTACACGCACGCGTGTGAAGGCTGCACCGAGGAGGAGCTGGCGGCGAACACCCGGGAGCGACAGGAGAATCGCGGTGTGCCGTACCTGTTCCTCAAGCCTACGCGCGGCGCCGTCATCGGCAGCGGCGATGAAATCGTGATGCCCTACGGCCGGGACCGGATCGAATGGGAAGTGGAGATGGCTGTCGTATTCGGCCGCGCCGGGAAGTACATCTCTGCGAGCCGCGCGTATGACCATGTGTTCGGCTACACCGTCGCCATTGATGTATCCGACCGTGGCGGGCGTCCTCCGGGCGGTGTCCCCTTCGTGTTGGACTGGTTTGTCGGTAAGGGCCATGACACTTTCGCGCCCCAGGGGCCGTGGATCGTTCCAAAGGAGTTCTACGGAGATCCCATGGAGCGCTTGCACCAGAGTCTGGTCATCGACGGCGTGACCGTTCAGGAGGCCAAGGCAGGTGACATGATCCACAGCATCCCGGAGCTGATCGAGTACGCATCGTCGCTCATCACGGTATTTCCCGGCGACATTCTGCAGAGCGGGACATCGGGCGGAACGGGCGCTGGCCGCGTTGAGCGCGCGACGGGCTCCGGGTACCTGAAGGCTGGCGAGACGATCGAGGCCACGATCGAGGGTATCGGAACGCTAAGACACACCGTCGTCGCTGAGGACGGCGTTCCGGACGATCTGTCCGGCGCACAGCTGCCTTCAGTTAGTTCGTATCGCCGGGACCAATGATCGACGGCCGTTACGGCGCCGTGCGCTGGAGAAGCAGAAAGGTTGCAAGAGGTCTTGGGATTTCGAGACGGAACCTCCGGCTCGCCGCTCCAGTTGTCGAAGTCGGCCTCGTCGGTTGAACCGACCATCCGGCGATACTCGAGCGGAGGGAAGGGGAGCTCTGGCGGACGTCCGGCCAGAGCGACGACCAGCTTCTGCAGCCAGTGTCTACTCATGATCGCCCCCCACCCCCGGCGGTGGTTGGAGGCATTAGTATAGGGGCCTCGCCCGAACCCACGAATCACGGGAGAGTCAGAATGAGCCACGCCTTCGACGTACCGATCCATCTCTGCGGGGCTCTACGATCACCGAAGCAGATGCTCGCCGACCAGGAGTACGGCGGCCATGCCTCGCTGCACGACGACCAAACGGCGGAGCAACTAGGCTTTCGTGCCGGTGCGATCGAAGGGCCGACCCACTTCAGCCAGTTCGAGCCGTTGCTTGCCGAGATCTGGGGCAAAGAGTGGTTCGAGAGCGGCTGCCTGAGCGCCCACTACCGCAATATGGTGATTGAAGGGGAGGAGGTGCGGGCATTCGTGGAGCGGCCGACCGAAGGTCAGATCCAGGTCCGGATCCGAGCGGAGAAGGCCGATGGCACGGAGGTTCTGGTCGGTACCGCCTCGATCGGCAGCGATCCACCACAGTCCGAGCTGGAGACCCGCCTCGCCAATCTTCGCCCACCTGGGCAGCTGGTGATCCTGCGTGATCTCGAGGTCGGCATGCGGTGGGCCGTGGTCGAAGAGGTGCGGATGGACTTCGACCAACATATGGGTAAGTTGTACCCCTTCTCGCTCAACCAGAAGCTGGAGAAGATCACCGAGCGATCGCCCTGGTTCACCGAGGAGGGTGGCGGCGGCTCGCCCTGGGGTCGAGCGATCATTCCGCTCGAGATGGTCAGTGTGCTGCTCTGCTATAGCGGCGGTCTTGCCTGCTTCCCCAGCCGCGGTCCGGCCGTCGATCTCATTGCAGGCCAGCAGATCCGGATGATCAAAGGTCCGCTCTTCGTCAGCGAGGACTACCTCGTCGATCGCGAGATCATCGCGCTGAGCGAGAGTCGGCGAACCGAGTCGACCTGGACCCGGGTGTCTGTCCGTGAGCCGGGGTCGAAGGATCTGGTGGCCGAGATGATCATCGGCGGAGCCACTCTCAAGGACTCGTACGCCAACTACCAGCAGGAGTTGGCGGCGTTGACTCGATAGTGGAGCCTGGGGCTGTCGCGCCCTCTCGGGCGCCTCTCGCGGTGTGACTTCGCGCTTTCCGCCGCTGGGCTAGCGGACGCGCTCCATGGCCCGCTTGAGGAGCTTGACCGCACGTCGCGTTTGTCGAGCCAGCAGATCTTGCCGAGAAAGGGATCGGAGGCGCTCGAAGAAGTCCGCCCGCCGGGTCGACCCGACTCTATCCTTCCGCCAAGGCCAGGGCGACCAGCTCCACGCTCTCGGCGTCGGGATCGAGAGCCGTAGATCCGCGGGCATCGAGAGCTCGACCAGTGCGATACCATCAGTAGTGCTGAATAGAGAACACCATCCCCCGGCTCGAGGTCGAGGACGGCTTCCACATCTACGCCGATCCTCTTCCCGAAGGGCACGATCTGCGGTCGTTATCCGAACGTCCCTGGTCAAACCAATGAAGGAGAGACGATGATCGATTTCGAGATTCCTGCAGAGACCAAAGCGGTCCGTGCCAAGGTGCGAGCGTTCGTCCAGAACGAGTGCATCCCGGCCGAGGAGGCATGCACCGCGGAGAACGTCGACGAGGTCTTGGCGGGGCTTCGGGAGAAGGCCCGAGCGCAAGGCCTTTGGTGCCCGTTCATCCCCGAGGAGCATGGCGGCATGGGCCTCAGACCTCTGGCCAACGCGCTCGTCCAGATGGAGCTCGGGGAGAGCTTTCTCGGGGCGCTGTCGCTCAATACCCAGGGCCCCGACGACGCAACCATGCTGACGCTGCTCGAGAACGGCACCGAGGACCAGAAGGAGCGCTTCTTGAAGCCCCTTCTCGCCGGCGAGAAGCGCATCTGCTACTCGATGACCGAGAGGGCGGCGGGAGCCGACGCCACAGGGATGCAGACCTCGGCCGTCCTCGACGGCGACAACTACGTTCTGAACGGCGAGAAGTGGTTCAGTTCGTCCGCCAGCGTCGCCGACGTCGCCCTTGTCATGGCGAAGACCGACCCCGACGTCGCGCGTCACCGGCAGTTCTCGACCTTCCTCGTCGAGCTGCCCGACCCCGGATACAAGATCCTGCGCAACATCGAGACCATGCAGCCGCACACCGATCTCGGCCTCAAGCTGGGCGGATCTCATTCGGAGATTCGCATCGAGAACCTCGTTGTTCCGAAGGAGAACCTCCTCGGCGGCCGCGGCCAGGGCTTCGCGATGGGCCAACACCGCCTCGCCTACGGGCGCCTGCGCCACGGCATGCACAACGTGGCGATGGGGCAGCGTGCTCTCGACCTCGCCGTGGGCCATGCGGTTCAGCGCGTCACCTTCGGCAAGCGACTCGCCGACCGGCAGGGGGTGCGCTGGATGCTCGCCGACTGCGCGGCCGAGCTCTACAAGGCGCGCCTCATGCTGCTCCACATCGCCTACAAGGCGGAGAAGGGCATGGACCTGCGCAACGAGAACGGCATCGCCAAGGTGTTTCTCGCCAACATGGTTCACCAGGTGGTCGACACGGCCATCCAGCTCCACGGCGCTCTGGGCTACAGTATGGACACGCCGCTGGCGGGTTGGTACCGCGGCATCCGCGCCCAACGGCTGGTCGACGGCCCCGACGAGGTCCACCGCTGGCGTACCGGCAAGAACGTCGTTCAGGCGTATGAGGCGCACGGCACGACGGCGTCCGCCTGCGGGGGCGACCTTCTTTGAGGAGCCGGTTGCGCTGCACCCGCGGTGCGATCAGACCCCCGTTCGCTTCGCGAACGAGGTGCCACCCAGATATTCAGGGACGCGGCGATAGGCCCTATTAGACGTAATGGAATGCGTGCTCCCTCTAACAGTGGGCTCGCTACCGATCGAAACTCCAGCATTCCAAGCTCACGACGGAGCCATGCGAGGTGGAGTGGAGAGGCGCCTCGCGCCTATTCCGATGGAGCGTCGCCGCATTGACTCTGCGGGATGTCGCCGCCCCACGACGACCAGAGAAACCTGAAGTTCAGGTCGTCACGAAGGGCAGAGAGGGCGGGAAAGACCCCGGAGGAAAGTCCACAGGCACACACGCCCTCAGTCTCTCGCAGGCCTCGCGATAGACAGCCACGAAGCGTCGATAGGCTGCTTGGAATTGTCGCGCGCTCTGCCAAGTCGCCGCATGCACGAGCGGCGCCGGGGACTTGGCGCTCGATCGTGGCCTCCCATGAGGATCCTGGCGCAGGATCCCCTCTCTCCCAAGAGGTCGCCTCCCACTCCGTCGCTGCGCCTCCGCAATGTGGTGAGCACGCTCCTGGAACCAGGCAACACGATCTTCTGGCTCCCAGCCCAACATGCAAGGCAGCGGTGTCAGCTTGACTACCCGTCGCTCGCGAAAGAGCTTCTCCGAGCTGTCTTCGCCTCGTTGACGCGCCTGGTACTGCGCCGTGCGATTGATCCACTCTCCTCCGATCTCGTTCCGGCCCTGAAGTAGAGCCCGAGTACTCTGCGCTCCGGGCCAGTCCTGAGGCCTCGAGACCAGATTCTCCTTGACGCCCTGGGCAAGGATGTAGTCCATGCGCCCGAGCTGCGCCGTTTCTTCCTGCGTCACCACGATCGCTTGGTAGCGCCGTCCCCAGAACTTCTCGCGCCACCGAGCGAGACGTCCTGCTTCACGAGCCACGTTGGACTGAACGTAGTTCATGAAGCGCGCCATTTGCTCGGCGTCGTCGACCGTAATGAGAAGATGGAAGTGGTTCGACAGGTACACGAAGGCATGGATCTCTACCCCATAGAGCTCCTGTGCACGACTGAGAACGCCGATAATGCGACGCCGCAGAAGCTTCGAAGGACCCAGCAGAAAGCGACCCTGCAGGGTCCTACAAGTGATCTCGGCCAGGGATCGCTCGGGTATGAAGCGCAGACGGCGGCTCATACATGACTAGGGTGCCAACCCTGGGCAGAAAATGCACCGGACGGCCACTTTTTTAGGGTGGCACCTTCGTTCGCGAAGCGAACGGGAGAAAAGCCCGAGTCGCAAGGGCGACCTGAATGGCGCCATCGACAAGATCCCAGCGAAGTACATCGCCAGGGCCCAGCGCCAGCATGTCGCGGACTTCCTTGGGAACCGTAGTCTGGTTCTTCGACGTGATCTTGGATTGGGCCATCATCGATTCCTTACCAATTATCCAACATCGTAAGGAGACTCGCAACTCGCGCTCCTCCTAGCCAGCGTTTCCGAAGTTCGAGTCGCATAGCTCGAGGTCATTCTGTTCGCTGGCTAGGAGCCTGCGAAGCAGGCGAGTAGTTCTCAGGCGGGGATGGGCCGGAGAACGGGCCGCAGGTCCGTTCTCCGGGGCGAGGCGCGCCGACGCAGGCATATTGGGAATCTGTCGAGGAGGTGCAACGCCGCCAGCGGGCAGAAGGGGCCGAGATAGGTGGCGCGAACTTTGGAAACGCTGGTCTAGTGCAGGGGGCCGCCCCATCGAGCTTCAGACCTGAAGACGAAATGGAGGGCTGGAGCCTTGCAGCGAGAAGAGTGAGGGGGGCGCGACTCAGAAAATCGGGTCGCGGAGATAGACCTGAGTCGGTTCCTGGTGCCGGATCGTCTCGACCTTGGTCATCGTGCCCGAAGCGACTTCGAGCACGCGTTGCAACAGCTTCTCACCAGCCGATTCGACGGTCTCGCTTCCTTCGAGAACCGTGCCGGAGTAGAAGTCGATCGAGGACGAGGATCGAGCCAACGTGCCGGGGTTCGCCGTGGTCCAAAGCAGCGGGGCAACCACGCCGGGACTCGGATACAGCAACAAGTCGCTCTCGTTGCTCACAAAGCCACCCCCACCCAACTGAAACAACATCAGCTGCGCCCCCGTAGCCGCATAGCCAACATAGATACACATGGTCGGAGTCGTATCGACGAAGTAGAGCCCCTTGCCCCCGGGTCGTTCTCCGTACTTGAGGACGCCCTGGATCGGTGAGGAGCCCGACTTGCAAATCGCCCCGAGCGACTTCTCTTCCAAGGTCGATATACCGCCTTTGATATTGGCCGGGATCGGATTCATCGTACGGATGTCTTCCCCGGTCGACTTCGCTTCCGCCTCGATGGTCTCGGCGACCTCCAGAATGTCTTTGGCCACGTCTTCGTTGACGGCGCGGCCGGCGAGCACATGCTCGGCGCCGACGATCTCGGTGTTCTCGCCGAGGACGGCAGTACCGCCGGCCTGGACGACACGATCGTAGAGATTGCCGATAACCGGATTGCCGGCCAGACCCGAAGTGGTATCGGAAGCCCCACACTTCACCGCCAGCACGAGCCGACTGACATCAAACGACTGGCGGCGAAGCTCAGACGCCTCATACGCCATCTCTCTAGCAAGGGCTATCCCCTTGGCGATCGCCGCCAGCGTCCCTCCTTCGTCCTCGTGTCGCAGCACTTCGACTCGCTTGCCGGACTTCGAGATCTCCTCGTAGAGCCTGTCGACGGTGTACTCGGCATAGCCCGCGCGAGCGATCGAGCCGTCGATGATGACCGAGGCGACATTCGGATTCAGACCGAGGCCGATCAGGGTGCGACCGACCGTTTCGCGATCGCGGCTCGTATGGTCGAAGTAAGTGTCGCCGGCGATCAGCACGGTCTTGGTGCCCGCCACGAAGTCGCAGATCTTGGATGCGACGATCCCGCCAGGAATCACCAGAACATGATTGCGGATACCCACCGAGCCATCGGGACGCTCATAGCCCTCGAACTTCATTTCGACTCCTTCTTGACCAGGTCGCCTCGACCGCGAGTGCCCTCGAGGTTGTGGATATGAACGAGGTCGCCCTCGCGAATATCCTCCGAAGCGATGCCGATCGACTCACCGTACTTCTTGACCTGAGAGCCCTTGGCAATATCCGCGGTGGCGATCTTGAATCCGAACGGGATCGCCTCGATGGCGACGACTCTACGAGTCTGCTCCCCCAGCTGGACCTCGACCGAAGTACCGCTCGACACTTCCTCCAAGCAGGTAGCGACGTTGTCCTCTTCCGACAACATCATCGCGCCTTTGAAAGCCATCGTCATCCTCCTTATCAGGGTGGCTCAGAAAACGAGCTCGACAACCACGAAAGCGACAGCGATCGCGGCGAGAACGCCGAGCAGCAGGATGATATACGCGAGAGCCTTCATCACTCTGAGCGCTCGCTTCACCGTCCTGCGGTCGTTCACGCGGGGGAAGTCACCATCGGGGACCTCCAACCCGAGAAAGTCGCACAGAGGGCGCCACCCCTCGCTGACCTCGAAGACGAGAAGTCGGTCGCTCGGAACTGCTGCCCTCACTTCGTCCACATGTTCGAGATAACGCGCGACGGCCCGGCTACGGTCGCTCATCGTGCCTCGTAGGAAGCGCAGCCATACCAGGTCGCGAACCATCGAGTTGAAGCGGCGAAGCACCGGGATCATCCGCTCGATCACCCGCCAGTGCCAAAGCCGCTCACCGTAGTAGATCGTCTCGTAGGTGCTCTCGTACCAGGCCTCCGGACCGCCGGGGTGAAGGGTCAGGAGCACCTTGGCGTCGGGATAGGCAGCCAGCAGCTCGCGCCAGACGCACGAGGCCGGGAAGTCGACACAGGCTGTGTAGTCGGCGAAGACGCGCTCCCAGTCGTGTTGGGTGCCTTCAGGCGACGCCGCGACCTCACGCCAAAACCAGAGATGCCCCCGGTTCCTGGCGTCGATGACCACCCGCATGTGGTAGCAAGGGAAGCCGAGGCTGTTGAGCGCGACCCGCGTAGAGTCAGTTCCGGTGCGACCGAAACCGGCACCGATGATCTTCAGAGGCACCGGACTCCGACCTTGGGTCTCATGATCAAGCCTCCTTACGAGAAGACGAGAGTTTCGCACACCGTCGCCGCCACTTTGAAATAGGATGGGAGCCTATCCAAGGGGGGATGGTCCACTCGGTCGAAAACCAGGAGGAAACTCGAATGAGAATCGCCCGTTACTTCCTTCGCCTCGCCCTCGCAGCGTCACTCCTGCTGACGATGGCGCCGGCCGCGAACGCCGTCGACTTCTCGGTTTTCGGCTCGTATTTCGATACCAGCGATCTCGCAGAAACCTATGGTGGAGGAGTTCGCCTGGGGCTCTTCCATCGCATCCAGCTACAGCTCGCCGGTACCCTCTACGACAGCGTTGAAGAATCGATTCCGATCCCGGGAGGCGGTATGGGTAGCGTCGATGTCGACATGACAGCGATCGACGGCGGAGTCGCCTTCTACTTCGGCGGCAAGGCCACCGGTTTCAACGTCGGCGGCGGTCTCTCCTACTTCATCTTCGACGAAGCCACCCGTGAGGCCGACGACGAGGTGGGGTACTACGGCCAAATCGGCTATCAGTTCGAGCACTTCTTCCTCGAGGGCAAGTACCGAGTCATCGAAGGCACGATCGAAGAGATCATCGACGGCATCAAGCAGGGCGTCGACGTGTCGATCGACGGCATCACCGTGAACGCCGGCTGGAGGTTCTGAGACGGCGCTCGCCTGACCGGCCTGGGTCAGATCGACTTATCGCGACCAGCCCAATAGGGCTCCCTCACCTGACGTCGTAAGATCTTGCCCGTCGGCAGGCGGGGCAGGTCGGTGGCGAAGTCGATGCGGCGCGGGCTCTTGTAGTGGGGCAGATGCTCCCGTGTCCACTGCACCATCTCCTCAGCCAGCTCCTCGCTGGGCTCGAAGCCCTCCTTCAGCTCGACCACCGACAGCACGCTCTCTCCCCACTCCTGGTTCGGAATGCCGATGGTGCAGACCTCGTAGACCGCCGGGTGCTGGTGGATGATGTCGTCGACTTCCTGGGGATAGATGTTGACACCACCGGCGATGATCGTCTCGGCGCTGCGCCCGGTCAGGAACAAGTAGCCTTCTGCGTCGACGTAGCCCATGTCTCCCATGGTGAAGTAATCGCCGCGATAGGAGCTGGCGGTCTTCTCGGGCGCCTTGAAATACACGAAGCGATTCTCCGGCGCCTTGAAGTAGACGGTACCGGTCTCGTTGGCACCTACGACCCTACCCTCGTCGTCCTGGACCTGCGCCTCCGTACCTTCTAGAGGGCGCCCGACCGTCCCCGGCTTGGTCAGCCATTCATCGGAATCGACGTAGTAGCTACCGCCCTCGGTGGCAGCGTAATACTCGTGAATCACCGGCCCCAGCCATTCGATCATCGCCTGCTTTATGTGCACAGGACACGGCGCGGCGCCGTGAACGACCCAACGCATCGAGCTGATGTCGTACTTCTGCTTGATGTCGTCGGGGAGGGCCAGAAGGCGGTGGAACATCGTCGCCACCATATGGGTGTGGGTGGCTCGGTGACGGTCGATCAGTTGAAGGGTCTCTTCAGCGTCCCATTTGTCCATCAGGATCACCCCGACACCGACACCGAAGGGAATCGCCAAATTGAGAGCCAGGGGAGCCGCGTGGTAGAGAGGCCCGGTGACGAGAGCCATGTCGGTTTCGGGGTTGCACGCCGCCGTTTCACGAAACTTCAGAAGCAGCGGAGCCGGGGTCGGATCGGGCCTGCGAAAAACACCCTTGGGGCGACCCGTGGTGCCGGAGGTGTAGAGCATCGATGAGCCCAGAGTCGGGTCCTCGAGATTCTCGCCGTCGTGGTCGGCTAGCGCGAGATGATAATCATCGAGGCCTTCGATCGAGCCGAGCGCAAGTCCCTCGACCAGATGTGGCGAGAGCGCCATCGCCTCGATGGCCGAGTCGGCGAACGCCCCATCGGCCACAAGCACTTTGGCCTCACAGTCGGTGACGATATAGGCGACATCCTCAGCGCTGAGATGCCAATTGATCGGGGTCATTCGACCACCGATGCGGGAGACAGCCTGCAAGGTCTCGATGAACTCGGGCCGGTTCCTCGCCAGGAGAGCAACGCCGTCGCCGGGCCCCACCCCTGCCAACCGCAGCCTTCGCGCCAGCCGGTTGGCGTTCTCGTTGAGCTCTCCCCAGCTGCGTGACCCGAACCTCGAGACCACAGCCTGTCGCTCGGGGGCAAGGCCCGCGTGGTAGGCCAGGACCATCCCCCGCGCCGCCCACTTCTGCAACTCTTCCGGATCAACCTTGGCTCGGGTGCTCAGTGGCTCGCCCCTCTCTCTGTCTGTAGGAGACACAACACTAGCACCCGCCCTCCGGGGCAAAAAGCCGTCCCTCCGGAAGAAGGAAGCCGGTGCGGACCGGGCCAATCCGAGACGGCGAAGATCCGTCCCACGACTACGGTACGCTCGCTACATGCGGCACGTCGTGGTCTCGCGAATGTCGGTACCGCGGCTGGATGAGCTCACCGCCGAGCTCCACCGCGACCCGGAGTGGCTCGCCGCTCGGATGGAGCTCTTCCACAGATACTTCGCTGCCAGCGTCGGACGGCTCGGTGTGCCCACCATCCTGCTGTGCTCGAGTGCCAGCGCTGGTTACGTGGTCGACAATACCCGCGGACTGAACTGGCTCAGCGTCGAGGTCCAGGATGACTGGTACGGTGGCTGGACCGGCGCTCCGGACCAGATGGTGACGCGGCTCGACTCGGACGACTCGCTGCGCGAGGACTGGTTCAAGGCGCTCGACGCCGCCCCGCCCGGCTTCGACGCCTATTGCACGAAGCGTTTCCTCCGCTTCGATCCAAAGACCCGGGGGCTCTACGAGCGCGTCCGGCGGGAGCCCGCCTCACTGGCCGCGTTCTCCGCCGGCAGGAGTCCCTTCGACCACGACCACAAGACGCTCGAGGAGCACTACAGAACCTTCGAGCTTCCGCAGTCCTACCTGCTGCAAGTGGTCCACAGCGGCAATCTGAGTTGGCGGCGGCCGCGATGGTGGCACTTCCGCTATCGGGTGCCGCTGGAGCGCATGAAGCCGTTCGGGTTGGAGGTCTAGCCTCCGGAAATGATCGCTATCATTTCCTCCGGCTAGTTTTTGTTTGGCGCCGAGGACGGCGCACTCGGGCATTGCTTCCTATTCGCTCCGGGAAACGGCTCAGGACGAATACTCGGACACGCTCCTAGCCTGGACTATTCATGAGGTCCGTAGCGAGGTGCCGCAGTAGGAGCTTCATGAATAATCCAGGCTAGGAGTCTGCGCGGCAGGAGTGCGGGTACGGTGAAGCTTCGATCGCGCTGCAGAATGGACGCCGCATTGGGTTTCGGATGGCGGAGAGTGCGTTGAGCAAGCCTGACGAGGCGTCAGGAAGCGCGATGCGGGTCGTATAGGGAGCTCTAACTCGGTGGCATGGCCCGGAGCGGCTCATGAAGCCGCTTGGAGGACGTGGAAGCGCTTCAAGTTGACGGCCAGACACACCAGATCCCACTCGTGGCCGACATTGTCTTGGCCCCGGAGGCTGAATCGTCGGAAGCCCAGCACCTCTTTGATCCAACCGATCACCGGTTCCACGACCGCCTTGCGCCGTCGGTAGCGTTGCTTGCCGGCGTCGCTGGCGAGTTTGTTCTGCATGCGGCGAGACGCTGCGAGCCTCTTGCTCACCTCACGCTTCTTTCCCTCTCGACCCAAGGAGATGTGAGCTTCAATGCCTCGTTTCTCGAGCTCGAGAAACGTCGCCTCGCTGCGATACCCCGCATCCGCCAAGACCTGCTCGGGATCCTCCCCCATCGCCGCCTTCGCCCGCGACAGCAACGGCATCATCTCGCCCACGTCCGCGGCGTTGTTCGTCAGGCTCGTCGAGACGATCATCTGCGACTCTTCCTCCACCGCCAACTGGCCGTTGTAGCACTGATCGTAGCCATGGACCGTTTTCATGATCCGACTCTGCGGATCGGTGAAGTTGTCCTGGGCCCGGTCCTCCGGTACACCAAAATCGCGCGCGAAGGGCCGCCCGCGACGAGGCGGGTCGTCGTCGTCAACCTCCTTACGGCCGCGCTCTCGGTCCTTTTCGGCCTGGCGCGCCTCGAGCCTCTCCTTCGCCTGCTGGATCTTCGCCAAGCGCTGCTCGCGCCGCTGCAGCTCGGCCGGCAGCTCATCGCCGCGCACCTGCGCACCATGCTCCACATCCTCTGCCGTATCCACCGCCTCGGCCTGCGACAGGAGCTCGGCGATCTCCTCTTGCAGACGCTTCTCCTCCTCCAGCATCCGAGCGTAGCTCATCGACTTGCGCTTGCTCGCGTTGGCCTTGACCTTCGTACCGTCCACCACCAACGTCCCCATACGCAGCACCCCGGCCTCACGAGCGATCTGCACCACCTGCACGAACAGCGCCCGGAATGCCGCTAAATGAAGCTGACGAAACTCACATATCGTGCGATGCGCCGGGGAGTTGCCCGCCGCCAGATAACGATACGCCACGTCCTCCTCGAGCTTGCGCGCGATGCCGCGCGACGAATACGTCCCCGTCCCATACGCATACAACATCACCTTCACCATCATCCGAGGATCGAACGGCTGATTCCGACGACCATCCCCCTCGTAACGAGCGTAAAACGACGACAGATCCAGCGCCTCCACCGTCTCGGAGATGAAGTACACCAAGTGGCCCTCCGGCAACCAGTCACGAGGGCTCGGGGCTAGCAGATACAGCTGATCCGGAGCATACGGACGAAACGACGTCGGCATGCCACAACTCTACTCCGTCTTCGATCTCTTCACTAAACACTCCGTTTCTGCCGCGCAGACTCCTAGCGGGCCACGGGGCCTCCGGCGTCCTCAGAGCTCTCGAGAACGAAGTCGCCGTGCAACCGAATGTCGGCCGACGAACTGCCAACGAGGACCTGGAAGGTGCCGGCTTCAGCGAGCCAACGGCATCGATCGACGTCGTAGAACGACAGATCGGCCGCCTTCAGGTCGCAGGAAAAGAGACGGCTCTCTCCCGCGGCGAGCGAACAGCGAACGAAGGCCCTGAGCTCCTTATCGGGCCGCTCGACGCTGCTCTCCACGTCGCGGACATAGACTTGTGCGATCTCGACCCCCGATCTCTGTCCTTGGTTCGTCACCCGGAAAGTCAGGGTGGCGGCAAAGCGGTCACCCCGTCCCTGGGTCTCGACTCGCAGGTCGTCATAGCGAAAGCAGGTGTAGCTCAGCCCATGACCGAAGGGAAAGAGCGGCGGGTCCGGATGGCGCTCAATGCCGCGGTAACCGACAAACACACCTTCGTTGTAGAGAGGACTCGGGCGTGGAAAGCTCTCCCCGTCTGGAAGCTGACCGAGATGGGAGGGGAAAGTGATGGGCAACCTGGCCGATGGATTGACATCGCCGAGTAGAACGTCCGCCAGAGCACGGCCGCCCTGTTCACCGGGATACCACGCATGCAGAATCGTCGCCGCCCCGCCAACCCATGATCCCATCGTCACCGCCCCCCCGGCGACGATCACGACAACCGTCCGCGGATTGACTTCGAGCACGGTCTCGATCAACTCCACCTGACCCGCGGGTAGATCGAGGACCCCACCGCGACGATCGACACTCTCGCGCTCCCAGGTGTGGTCGAAGCCAACGACCACGATCGCCGCATCGCTCTTGCCCGCTAGCTGCGCCGCGCGGCGCAACTTCGTCGGTGTACTCCGGCCGTCGAGCTCACACCCTTTCCTGTAGCGAACGCGAAACCGGTTCGCGAACCGCTCCCGAAGTCCGGCCAGCGGCGAAACGCGGTGGAAGGGCCTGACCTCGCTGCTACCGTCCTCTCCTAGCTGAGCTACGGCGGCATTGGGGCCGAGGACCGCCAGCGATCCGAGATCGGTTGGGCTGAGTGGCAGAACACCGTCATCGTTCTTGAGCAGCACCATCGAGGCACGGGCCACCTCCAACGCCAGAGCTCGGTGCTCGAGACAGTTGACGACCCCACGCTGCTTGACGGGTCGACGCTCGAAGAGCCCGTTCGCCATCTTGGTTCGGAGCACGCGTCGCGCCGCTCTCTCTACCGCCTCTGCCGACACCCTTCCCGCCTTCACCGCCTCGACCAGCGCGCGGCCGTAGTGCACTTGCTTCGGCATCTCGACATCGAGGCCCGCATCGATCGACCGTTCGGTACCCTCGACCGTCTTCCAGTCCCCCACCACGATGCCGCGGAAGCCCCACTCTCCTCTCAGAACATCAGTGAGAAGGTACTCGTGCTCCGCGCCACGCGATCCGTTGACCCCAGTACGAGCCGACATCACGCTCCACACCCCGCCCTCCTCGACACAGGCACGGAACGCCGGCAGATAGATTTCTCGCAGAGCGCGCTCCCCGACCTCGACCATCAGTTTTCGATCGCTCAGTTCTGGATCGTTGGTGCCCTCCTGGTTGTGGCAGGCGAGATGCTTGACGCAGGCGATGACTCCCTGCTGCTGGATCCCCTCGACAAACGGCACCGCGATCGCGGCAGTGAGGAAGGGGTCTTCGCTGAAGCACTCCTGCGTGCGCCCGGCGCGCGAGTCACGAATGATGTTGACGCAGGGAGCCAGGAGCCAGTTGCGGCCCTTGGCCATTGCTTCTCGTGCGATCGCCGAGGCCATGCGACGCGAGAGCTCGGGGTCCCAAGCGCTGGCGAGAGCGATGGAGACCGGGAAGGCGGTTGCTTTGTCGGTATGGCGGAATGGATAGCGCCACACCGCTTCGCCGATACCTCGAGGACCATCACAACATCGAAAGTCCGGGATACCAAGGCGGCGATTCTTCGGCGCTCGCATCTGCCCGATACCGTGAAGCTGGCGAGCCTTTTCGAGCAGACTCATCTGCTGTAGCAGCAGCTCGACTCGGTCGTCGAGCGAGCTCTCAGGATCGAGGCGCGGATGACGCGCGAGATCTCCCCCGGATTGAGCATCGCCCACGGCAGCGGACCCTACCACCGTCGTCGGCACCGAGCCCCCTGCTAGTGTCGTGTCCCAGAAGTGCCTACCCAATAGCTCGGCCCCTTTCGCTCGCTGCCTTCGTTACGCCTCGTCGACAGATTCCCAATATGCCTGCCTCGCCGCGCCTTGGCAGCGAACGAAATGACCTCGATCTATTAGGCAGGCATTTCCGGGACACGACACGCTAGCGGCCTCGTCGAGATTCATCCACCGGCTCCGCCATCGAGTCGAGGAATTCGAGTACCAGGTGGTTGAGCTCGTCAGGCCTCTCGAGGCTCGGTAGGTGAGCGACACCTGCGATGTCAACCGCACGCGCTCCGGGAATGCCCTCGACCAGCGCTCGGCCCGAAGCTCGACTGCGGCGGACATGCACCTCGAAGCGTTCGTCGAAGGCGTCGACCTGGGGCTGCCACGTACGCGAATCGGCGATGCCGGCGTGAAGAAAGATCACCGGCGGCCCTGCGCCGGAGCGCGCGTACCACAAGCGCGCGCCCTCGACTTCCAAGTATCCGATTCTCTCGGTCATCTTGATCCGTCTACGATTCCAAAAATAGATAGACCTGTCTATTTTTTTCACCGATCCTGAGTTATCCTTGCCCCTGAACGGTGTTGCTGCCGCCGAGTGTACGCGGAAACGACCTCTTGACAGTTCGGTTCTCAGTCGGCGAAAGTTCCTTCGACAAGGAGTCTTGATGAAGCCAACAACCAAGCGAATCGCGTGGGTAGCCGGCATTCTGGCGGTTTCTATCGCGGCCGGCAGCTGGGGCTACCGACAGGCGATGTTCGCCGGCCTGATCCGGATCAACGAGTACGACATCCGCTCCGAAGGCATCCTGCAAGTTGGGGAGCTGGCTCCAGACCTGGAGCTCGCCGACGTCGATGGCGGCATGACCAAACTCTCGCAGCTGTGGGCAGCGAAGCCGCTGGTGCTGGTATTCGGGAGTTATACCTGACCACCCTTCCGAGCCAGTTTGGCTCGGATCGAGAAGCTGCGGGAAGAGTGGACTCCTCGCCTCGAGTTCACCTACGTCTACATCAAAGAGGCCCATCCTGAAGACGAGTGGCAGGCGCCGAAGAACCTCGAGAGTGACGTCATCTTCAAGCAGCCCACCAACTTCGTCGAGCGTATGGAGCTCGCCGAGACCTTCGTCGAAGCCAATGACATCGGCACTCGCACCCTGGTCGACGACATGACCAACAAGGCAAATGCCTGTTATGCCGCCTGGCCAGAGCGCATCTACGTCATCGACCAGGACGGCACGATCGCTTACAAGGGCGGCATGGGTCCCTTCAAGTTCAAGCCGAAAGATCTCGGAGAGTTCCTCCAAGATCGCTACAGTCACCTCGCCCCGGAGATCACAGAGCTCCAACAGCCCTCTTGAAGCCGGCCGGCCGCGGGGGGGGTCTTGGGGACCGGGCTGCTCCGCGGGTTTCTCAGACAGTCGTAGTGAAGCCGACTTGCTTCGGTATTTTTATGCTACGCAGCCCGGTCCCCAAGACCCCCCTGATGCGGCCTCCGCCATCGGCGAGGGAGCGTCGTTTCTGAGTGCTACGGCTGACGTAGCCGAGCCTTCAGGATGGCCAGGGGGTTCGGTCGGCCAGGCTGTCCTGGGTGGGGAGCGTGCGCCTTATCGCCACAGCGCAGTGAGCGAACGCGGAGGCGTATTCCACGCCGCACAAGTGAACGACCGAGCACGCGTACGATCGCCGCCCAGGCGGAGCCGGGTGTTCAGGGTGCCCCATATCGCGGCAGCACAGGGGCGAGGCGACGTAGGCGTACCGGAGGTACGTCGGAGGAGCCGAGCGACGAGCACGCCGTGAGATGGGGTGCCCTGGACAGCCGGCTAAGGTTGCCAGAAGTAGGTGTACTTCAGGATCAACTCTCGGCGGAAGGTCTCGCGCGCGCGGAACGACGGCGCGTCCCAGTTCTCGTTGTAGACGAGGAAGAGATCGGCGCCAGGCTTGTAGATCCAGTTCAGCCGTAGGTTGAGGCCAACGAGCTCGGCAGCGTCGTTGTACTGGAGGAAGGTGTTGAGCCGCAGGTCGGGATTGAACGAGAGGTCGACACGAAGACCGTAAACCGTGGTCTCGAAGTCGCCCTGCGGTAGCGTGACGTCGTTGTAGTTCCACGTCAGCTCGCCGAAAATATGCTTCGATCCGCGCACTCTCGCGGTGAGAAAGTAGCTCTCCCGATCGCCATCGAAGAAGGGACCGATGTTGATATTGCCGTTGAAGGAGAAGCGCCGGCCACTATTCGAGAAGCCGCGGATGAACAGACCGTCGAAATTGTAGAGACCCGGCGGGATGACAATTCCGGGCTGGATCTCGAAGGGCTCGAAGAGCTGCTCTGTATCTTGGACCCAGGCGACTCGAAAGCGATCGTCTCCCTTGGTTCGCAGCGAGAGCGGAGCCAGGAGGATCCGTCGGCTCTCGATGTCTCCGATGCTTTCGCGCTCGTAGTACTCCAGCTCGGCGTCGAGGGTCCAGCTACGGATGAACCACTTGTTCACTCGTGGCTCGAATCGCACCGCCGGCTTGTAGTGCATGAAGTCGCGGCGCTGCAGAAAGCCCATGGCGGGATCGAAGTTCTTCTGCGCCTGGACGATGTCGAGGCTCGCTCGCAGATTGCTGCGCGTGTATACCCCGCCGGTGCCGAAGGAGCCCGACTCATCGCTGCCGTGCTCGTTCTCGCTTCCAGCGCCGAAAAGATAAAAACTCGAAGTGGTCGTCGGCTTGTAATCGAGATCGAGCCCGTAGAGACGATTGAAACCGGAACCGCTCGGGTCGCGCTCGGTGACGATCATGCCCAAAGACGAGCGCTCGCCGAGGTTGCGCTTGAGACGGAACACTCCGAAGAGCTCGTCGGGCACGAATCGCCGCCCTTCTTCGTCCACTTGATCGGTACTCACACCCAGCACGCCCACGTTCCAGTTCCCTACTCGCCCGGTGAGCCGCCCGCCCCAGTCGAGGGGAACCTCCTGGCCCTGATCGATGCCGATGCGGCGAGAGAAGAACGCCTTCATCAGGGGTGGTTGATTGGGGTTGCCGCTGCTCGGAGGGCCGAACTCGAAGATGCCGGCGTTCTCGAGAAAAAACTCACGCTTCTCGGGGAAGAAGAGCGAGAAGCGAGTGATGTTCACCTGCTGTTGGTCGACTTCGACCTGGGCGAAGTCTGTGTTGTAGGTCAGGTCGAGGGTCAGCGACCGGGTCACGCCCCATTTGACGTCGAGACCGGCATCCAGCTCATCATCGTGCTTCGGCTCGCGCTGCGGCTCTTCGCCCACCAGCCCGACCACGAAGGGCTTGACGTCGAGGCGTCGGGCCGCCTTGACATCGCCGATGCCGGTCAGATCGCCGGCGAGGGAGACCAGATGAGCCGCATAGGTTCGGCCCACCGCGCGAATATTGACCTCTCGCGATATCGCCGCCCAGTTACTCTCTTCATTGGTACGTCGCACAACTCGACGCACGTTGAGGCCCCAGGTGTCCTCTCCAGGGTTGAAGCGAAGACTGGTGAAGGGGATCGCCACCTCGGCGAACCAGCCCTGCGCATTGCGGCGCGTCCCCACCGCCCACACGCCGTCCCATTCGACGTTGTAGAGCTTCCCCTCGTCGGTGACCAGAGCATCGGTGCGCGCCCCGTTGGGGTTGATCTCGAACATGACGCTGTTGCGCTGATCGTGGAAAGTGTCGAGCACGATCGAGATAGCATCGTCGTTGCGCCCCAGATCAGCGTCTCGCTGCATCTCCTTGGCGACGATCTCTTCCGGCTTCGAATCGAAGGCTCGGATGCCGAAGTACAAGGTGCTCGGCGTATAGAGAACCGAGAACTCGGTGCGCTCGGCGGCGGGTCGGTTGTCGTTGGGCTCTCTGGCGGCGAAGTCCTTACCGACCTCCGCTTCGGCCCACGCCGCTTCGGTGAGCTCGCCATCGACCGTGATCGCCTGGTCGATAGGGAGAGCGGCGATACTGGGCCGAAGGGTCGAGCTGTTCTGCGCCGCCACGGGTGTCACCCAAAGAGCGGCAATGGCGAGCCAAGGCAGCAGCAGGCGTGCCAGGGCCGGCCGAGAGTCCATGTAGTTTCGCGCTCTCATCTCGTAAATCCGGGCAGAGACTATCCCATCCCGGGACCGGCCCCCACGCGACGGTTCCGGGTGTTCACGGTGCCACAGATCGGGGCGGGGCACCCCGCCGAGGCTCTCGGCGACGGCCAGGCCTGAAACCGCCGAAGAATCGGGCTGCGCCGTTGCCCGAAGCGTATAGGAAGCAACGCGCAAGTGCGCCGTCCTCGGCGCCAAAAAACAAGTAGCTTTCAGAAATGATATTCATCATTTCGAAAGCTACGGCTGCCAGAGGTAGGTGTACTTGACGATCAGCTCTCGACGGAAAGTTTCGCGGGCGGAAAAGGTGGGTGCATCCCAATTCTCGTTGTAGACGACGAAGAGATCGGCCCCTGGTTTGTAGATCCAATTCAGCCGCACATTGAGGCCGACGAGCTCGGCGGCGTCGTTGTACTGGGCGAAAGTGTTGATCCGCAGATCAGGGCTAAACGAGAGGTCGATGCGGAGACCGTAGACCGTGGTCTCGAAGTCGCCCTGTGGCATCGACACATCGTTGAAGTTCCACGACAGCTCGCTGCGTAGATGCTTCGATGCGCGAAAAATCGTGGTGAAGTTGTAGCTTTCACGGTCACCCTCGAAGAACTCGCCGATGTCGACCGTGCCTCGGAACCTCACCCGCCGCCCCTCGCTCGAGCTGGCCCTCATGAACGCAGAATCGAAGTCGTAGAGCCCTGCCGGAATGACGATTCCAGGCTGAATCTCGAAGGGCTCGAAGAGCTGCTCGGTCTCATGGTTCCATGCGATTCGAAAGCGGTCGTCTCCGTTCGTGCGCATCCCGATCGGCGTCAGCGAGAGCCGTCGGCTCTCGATCTCACCGGTGCTCTCGCGCTCGAAGTAGTCGAGATTGGCATCGAGAGTCCAGCTGCGGATGAACCACTTGTTCACTCGTGGCTCGAATCGGAGCGCGGGCCGGTATTGGACGAAGTCGGTGCGCTGGAGAAAACCCATGCCCGGGTCGAAATTCTTCTGCGCCTGCACGATGTCGATGCCGCCCCGCATACTGCGCCGAGTGAAGCTGTAGCCGGTGCCAAAGGAGCCCGAATCCTCACTCTTCTCTTCGTCTTCACTCTCCGCACCGAAAAGATAGAGGCTCGAAGTCGTCGTCGGCTTGTAGTCGAGGTCGAGGCCATAGAGACGATTGAAGCCGGCCCCGCTCGGGTCGCGCTCAGTGACAATCATGCCAACGCTCGAACGCTCGCCGAGGTTCCGCTTCAGCCGGAAAACACCGAACAGCTCCTCTGGCACCGAGGATCGTCCTTCCTCGTCTACGGCGTCGGTACTCACAGCCAACATGCCGACATTCCAAGCGCCGACGCGCCCCGTGAGCCGTCCGCCGTAGTCGATGGGAACCTCCTGGCCCTGATCGAGACCGATGCGTCGCGAAAAGAAAGCCTTCATCAGCGGCGGTCGGGCGCTGGTCTGGGGCGGACCAAACTCGAAGATACCGGCGTTCTCGAGAAAGAAATCTCGCTTCTCCGGGAAGAAGAGCGGGAAACGAGTAATGTTGACCTGCTGTTGGTCGACCTCGACCTGGGCGAAGTCGGTGTTGTACGTGAGGTCGAGAGTCAACGACTTGGTCACGCCCCATTTGACGTCGAGGCCGACGTCGACGTCATCGTCGTGCCTGTTCTCGCTGCGAGGCTCCTCGCCCACGAGCCCGACCACAAAGGGCTTGACGTCGAGGCGGCGCGCGGCTCTCACTGCGCCGATGCCGGTCAGATCACCGGCGAGAGAGACGTAATGAGCTCCGTATAGGGGGCTCGATCTGCGAATCGTGATCTCCCGCCCAATGGCGGCCCAATTGCTCTCTTCATTGGTGCGCCGCACCACTCGCCGCAAGTTGAGACCCCAGGTTTCGTCGCCGGGGTTGAAGCGGAGCGTTGTAAAGGGAATCGCCACCTCGGCGAACCAGCCCTGCGCGCTTCGCGAGGTCGCTACCGCCCACACCCCGTCCCACTCGAGGTTGAAGCTCTTCCCCTCGTCGGTGATCAACGCATCGGTGCGCGCACCGTTGGGGTTGATCTCGAACATGAAGCTGTTGCGCTGATCGTGAAAAGTGTCGAGGATGATCGAGATTGCATCGTCGTTGCTGCCCAGGTCGGCATCGCGCTGCATCTCCTTGGCGATGATGGCGTCGGGTTGCGAGTCGTAGGCTCGAATGCCGAAGTACAAGGTGCTAGGTGTATAGAGAATCGAGAACTCGGTGCGCTCGGCGGCGGGTCGATTGTCGTTGGGCTCTCTGGCGGCAAAGTCCTTTCCGACCTCCGCTTCGGCCCACGCCGCTTCGGTGAGCTCACCATCGACCGCGATCGCCCGATCGATGCGCAACGCGGCAATCGAGGGTCGAGGGCTCGAGCTGTTCTGCCCCGCCAGGGGCGCCACCCAGAAAAGGGCAGCGAGGATACCGGACAGCAGAACAAGGGCTCCTGCCGGTCGAGGAAAGTGCGTTTTCAGAACTCCCATCCTGAATTCGAGCGAGAGACTATCCCATCCGCCAGAGCGCCGCCCCCTTTTGTGGATGCCGGGTGTTCAGGGTGCCCCAGATCGTCGCAGCGCAGGAGCGAGGCGACGCAGGCGTACACTCTGGGGCCAGGAGCGCGGCTGAAAATGAAGCAGCAGCGTCTCGCCGCGTCGAGGTTCTCTAAGACCGCCGAAATCGGCCTGCGCCGTCTCCCGAAGCGAATAGGAAGCAACGCCCGAGTGCGCCGTCCTCGGCGCCAAGAACAAGTAGCTTTCGGAAATGATACTCATCATTTTCGAAAGCTACGGCTGCCACAGGTAGGTGTACTTGACGATCAGCTCTCGTCGGAAGGTTTCACGCGCGGAAAAGGTGGGCGCATCCCAATTCTCGTTGTAGACGACGAAGAGATCGGCCCCTGGTTTGTAGATCCAATTCAGCCGCACATTGAGGCCGACGAGCTCGGCGGCGTCGTTGTACTGGGCGAAAGTGTTGAGGCGCAGATCGGGAGTGAAGGAGAGGTCGAGGCGTAGGCCGTAGACGTTGGTCCGAAAGTCGCCTTGGGGCAGCTTGACATCGTTGAAGTTCCACTCCAATTCGCTGCGCAGATGCTTCGACGCGCGAAAGACTGTGGTGATGCGGGAGCTCTCCCGCTCACCGTCAAAGAAATCGCCGACATTGAACGAGCCCGAGAGCGAGAGGCGGCGCCCCCCGTTGGTGCCACCCCTCATGTACACCGAGTCGAACTCGTAGAGCCCCGGCGGGATGACGATTCCTGGCCGGACCTCGAAGGGCTCGAAGAGCTGCTCGGTCTCGCGCGACCACGCGGCTCGAATGCGGTCGTCTCCCTTGGTGCGTATGCCGAGCGGATTCAATCTGAGTCTGCGGCTCTCGATCTGACCCGTGCTCTCGCGCTCGAAGTACTCGAGATCGGCATCGAGAGTCCAACTACGAATGAAACCGCGATTCACCCGCGGCTCGAATCGGACGGTGGGCCTGTAATAGACGAAGTCGGTGCGCTGGAGAAACCCCATGCCCGGATCGAAGTTCTTTTGCGCCTGAATGATGTCGACACCGCCTCGCATGTTGCGGGCCGTGAATTGGAAGCCCGACCCGAACGAGCCCGAGTCTTCGCTCCCCTCGTCGCCTTCACTCTCAGCCCCGAAGAGGTAGAGGCTCGACGTCGTCGTCGGCTTGTAGTCGAGGTCGAGGCCAACCAGACGATTGAAGCCGGCGCCGCTCGGATCGCGCTCGGTGACGATCATACCAACGCTCGAGCGCTCACCGAGGTTGCGCTTGAGGCGGACGACTCCGAACTGCTCGTCGGGCAGAGGGGAGCGCCCTTCATCGTCTACCGCGTCGGTACTCACACCCAAAATGCCGATATTCCAGGCGCCGACGCGGCCCGTGAGCCGCCCGCCATAGTCGATGGGAACCTCCTGGCCCTGATCGAGACCGATACGACGCGAGAAGAATGCCTTCATCAGCGGCGGTCGGGTGCCGCCGCCCTGCGGAGAACCGAAGTCGAAGATCCCCGCGTTCTCGAGAAAGAACTCACGCTTCTCGGGAAAGAACAACGAGAAGCGGGTGATATTGACCTGCTGCTGGTCGACCTCGACCTGGGCGAAGTCGGTGTTGTAGGTGAGGTCGAGTACCAGGGAGCGGGTCACACCCCACTTGACGTCGAGGCCGGCATCGACCTCGTCGTCGTGTCGCGGCTCGCTCTGCGGCTCCTCGCCGACCAGTCCGACCACGAAGGGCTTGACCTCGAGCCGTCGGCCTGGCCGCACCTCGCCGATGCCGGTCAGATCACCTGCGAGCGAGACGAAATGAGCCCCATACAGCCGGGTCGAAATGCGAATGTAGAGCTCGCGCCCGATGGCAGCCCAGTTGCTCTCTTCATTGGTGCGCCGCACCACCCGCCGGATGTTGAGGCCCCAGGTATCGTCTCCGGGGTTGAAACGAAGGGTGGAAAAGGGAATCGCGACCTCGGCGAACCAGCCGCGGCTGTCTCTGCGCGTCGCGACCGCCCACACTCCGTCCCACTCGAGGTTGAAGCCCTTCCCCTCATCGGTGATCAAGGCATCGGTGCGAGCCCCGTTGGGGTTGATCTCGAACTGGAAGCTGTTGCGCTGGTCGTGGAAGGTATCGAGGACGATCGAGATCGCGTCGTCGCGGCGCCCCAGATCGGCATCGCGCTGCATCTCTTTGGCAACGATGGCGTCGGGCTGCGAGTCGTAGGCCCGGATGCCGAAGTACAAGGTGCTCGGCGTATAGAGAACCGAGAACTCGGTGGGCTCGGCGGCCGGCCGATTGTCTTCGGGCTCCCTGGCTGCGAAGCCACCGCCGACCTCCGCCTCGGCCCACGCCGCTTCGCTGAGCTCACCGTCGACAGAGATCGCCCGATCGATGGCGAGAGCCGCCAGGCTCGGGCGAGGGCTCGAGCTGTTCTGCGCCGACAACTGGACAGCGAACAAAGAGACCAGGGCGATCAACGAAACCGAGCAGCAAGAACGGGTGGACAACAACGTGAACCCTGAGCCCGAAACCAAGTGGAAGGGGGTCGTGCTCCCGATCTAGCCAGCGGGAACGAACCAGATGGGAGAAGACCAGGCGCGCTCCTGCAGCGTAGTGTGCATATCCGGATTGGGCTCGGCGCCGACCCGCACCGCATCCCAGGTCGACCAGCGGCAGGTCGGATTCTCCAGAACCCTGACGTAGTAGAAGGCTCGCTGCCCGGCATCGAAGCTCGGATCGGTCCACAGCGCCTCGAGCTCGGCAGCGCCGAGACCCTCGCTGATACTGCAATCGGAGATATCAACGCTGGCGCCGTTGTCGGGGCAGCGATGGGCGACGGGATCAGGTGCGCCACCGTCGGAGCAAGCGACGTCGAAGACCTGCTCCCGCGCTTTGCCGTCGTCGCCGACCCAGCCCTTGATCACCTGGAGGCGCTGCAGCGCCGCGCTATTCGGACTACGGGTCACCGCGGCGAAGAAGCGGGGCGCCCGCTCGCCTTGCGCGGAGAGATCGGCACCCATCGGAACGCCCTCGGCATAGGCCTTGGCGATCCGGTTGCGGTCTTCGAGCAGATCGTCGCCATAGTCATAGCCGGCGAAGAAGCGGACGCGCATCCGAGGTCCGGTGGTAGCGAAGGTCTCCTTGCGCCGGAAGGCTTCGTAGAGAGCATCGCGCGTATTCTCCTCGGCCCACACGCCGACCAGGGCGGCGGCGCTGAAGAGGTTGCAACCGAGACAGCTCTCGTGCGCGTAGCGCTGACCGTCGGCGTCCCCGGCACCGTCGACCTCGTCGAGTGGCACAGATCCGCGGCCCTGGGGCGTTGCATCGATGATGCCGACGCTCGAGTGGTAATTCGACTCTTCGACTGCCGTGGTGCCGTTGTGGGTGTCGGTGGAGCCGATGAGCCCGAAGTGAAAAGGATTGAATCCCCGCGCCTCCTCCATCTCGATGCCGTCCAGCAAGGCGCCACGCACGTAGCTGTCGACAGGATCGCTGGCAACCAGAGTGCCGATACGGTAGGGATAGATCTCGAAATCCGCCCACTCGTCGTTGGGTGACAGCAAGGGATGGGTGTCAGAGGTCCCCTTGTGCTGAGTGATTTCCACCAGCGGCTCGTTACGCATTCGAGTCTCGGCGTAGGCCGCGTCGAGGGGCTTGCCGTCAAAGGTCTCGAGCTTGAACATCTGTCCGTTCGAACCGTTGGAGTTGTGAGGAATGGCCAGCGCCTCTACGCCCTCGTCTCGAAGGCCATCCATCCACGCCCATAGGTCCTCCGGATTCGGGGAGTCGAGGCGGCTGAAGGGGAGATCGGGCGCCTCGCTGCCGCGAAAGATCACGTTGCGGTGGAGGTTCTGGCCCTCTGGGCTGGTGGTGTACTCGTAGGCGATAAAGGTCGTGAACTTACCAGGCTCGTTGTGCCGCTCGGCGGCCGCAACATTCTCCTTCCAGGCCGAGCGCACGACGTCCAGGTCGAGGATACCGACGTGGCCTTCTTCACTCATGTACGGCCGGATACCCTGAAACGCCGCCAGCTTCTCGGCGGCAGTCTCGGCAGTGACGAAGGACTCGGCGATATCGAGCTTCGACACCTCGGTCGTCGGGTCCGCCATAGCCGGCAGCATGCCGAGGAAAACGGCGTGATCGGTCACGGCGTAGAAGTCGAGCGGCCCGTCTCCTAGCCGCACTTCGAAGCCCAGAGGATGGACCAGCGCCGCCCCCTTGGCGTAGCGGTAGGCGTCGTCGGGTGTCGCCGTCGTGCCGATGATGAAAGCGTCGAAAGAGTTGCGGGTATGAATGTGAAGATCGCCGAAGTAGGCATTGCGAAGAGGGTTGGGCGGTGAGGGAGCTGAGGTTTCCGATACGGCTTGCCCTCCCTCGAGTTCGGTCGACTGGGCTCCGGGGTCGCCGGGGGAACAAGCGACGCCAATCGCCAGAGCGACAAGCATCATGTGTGCAGGACCGAAACGGACGAGCATGGTCGATCTCCTCCTCGAAACAGCATACCGGTGGCTGAGATCGAAGGCTATCTCACAGCGAACGGCGGAAGCAGAGACGATAGCGAGCAGGAGTAGAGCAGAGAGGCTCCCATTCACGAAAGCCATGGCGCTGGCCCTTCAGCCTGCTAACAGCCACCACCACAGCGCTGCCATGCACGTCAACGGTACGAGCACAAGCAGAGCAACAAAGGTAAAGCCGAGCGCCCAACTGCGACGGAAGCCGGCCTCCACAGACCTTCCCAGACGACGAGACCTGGGAAACCAGAGGGTCTCGGCGGAAGCTGCCATCCCCGGAAACATCCGCCGTAGAAGCGGGTACGGTGGGGCTCCGCCACCGGCAGATGCGATCAACAGCCAGCTGTAGACGAGGGCGTAGCCCAGATACCAGACAAGATAGGCAGTGAGGAGGGCTAACAGGATCAGCAATATACTACCTCCGCCTCACCCAACTCGACGGAGGCCGCGCCTGATCCAGCCCCTTCTGGGTTGGCCGCAAGTCGAGCGGGGCGCATTAGCCCCGCCCGACACGGCAGGACGTTACTGCGTCGGAATGTTGCTCAGCTCCGGCACATAGGCGAACAGCTGCGCCGAGGCAGTCGCCAGCTCGGAAGCCTTGTCCCCCAGCTGGGCCGCCCCTTGTAGACCGAAGGCATCGATCGAGACTTCGCGAGGCGTCGCCATACCGTCCATGTCGCCCCACTTGGACAGCGAGATGAAGAAGGAGTATTCGAAATCCTCGCCGCCGACGACCGTGTTGTAGCCGACACTAGCGGGTGCCTTGGGATTCTCGCGGGTCGCGCCGACATACTTGGCAGCAACCTGGTTGAACTCGGCCACGCTTTCTGCAGGGATCTGGTAACCGACATGCAGCACCATCGGAGGAGGCGCCATCGCTGGCTGCGACGGCATCTTGCTCAACTGCGGCATGAACTTGAGGACACGCGTGGTGGAGTCGGCACTCGAGGTCAGCGACTCCAAGACCTGGCCGCCTTTCTCGGGGCCAAGCTCCGCGATCAGAAGCCCCGGCAAGTCCAGATTGTCCATCTCCCCGAGACTCTGCATGGCGATGAAGTGGTTGTACACAGCTCCCTCGCCGGTCACGTTGACGAAGGTGGCAAAGTTGGAACCGTTCTCGCTGCTCTTGTTCGCCGCGACGACCTGAGCTATAGCCAGCGCATAGGTCGAGCCCATGCCGGGCTTGATCTCAGAGCTCACGACATAGAAAAAGGGGAATGCCCCACCGTCCTGGGCCAGGGACGGGGCAACTGCACCCAAAGCGAGTGCAAAGAACGCGACCGAGATCACTAACTGCTGCAAAAAACCTCTTTCTCATCTCATCATCCTTTCCATCCCTCGCAGGACGCGTTTTCAAAGAAAACAAAACACACGAGCACACCGAGAGCGCTCGCTCCCCCCAAAAATAGCCAATTTGAGCACCTGAAAGCTCCCCCATGGTGCAGCCCACGAGGGCGGAAGTCAAGCTCGTGCGGAGTGCCTGCTATCTAAGGACCTGGGAGGCGCTATCGCTAAGGACGCAGACGACCGATCGCCTCACCCAGCCGCAGTGGACTCCCCAGCAGATGAAAATCGATCTCGATCTCGCCAGGCGGCGTCAGCATCACGATCGTCGAGCCGAACTCGAAATAGCCCCACTCCTCGCCGCGATCGAAAGTCGGACCGCCTTCGCCGAGGTCGCGGCGAGCAGCAACAGCGCCGCTTTCGTTGGTCGTCATTTCATCGAAGCCGAGGCGAACACTACCGACCATGGTTGCGCCGACGGCAACGAGAGCGATCGAGCTTTCCTCGGGCCGCGCGCGCTCCTTCCCTGGGCTGTCCGAGACCAGTTCCAAGTACGCACAGATCCGCTCATTGCGGGCAAAAAGGGCATCAATTCCCCGCAAGCCGATCGAGTTGACCGGCCACAGAGCGCCCGGGTGGTAGTCGAGTCGTGTGAAACGACCGGCGGTCGGGGTGTGGAAACGATGGTAGTGGCGCGGAGAAAGATAGAAGGTCGCATAGCAGCCGCCCTCGTAGGCAGCCGCCATCCTCTCGTCTCTGAGCAGATCCGCAACACGATACCTGCGCCCCTTCACCTGAAGCATCGTTCCCGACTCGATTCGACCCGACTCCCCCCAGGTGCCATCGCAGGGCGCGACAAGGCAGTTCCGGTCGCCCTCGATCGGTCGCACTCCAGCGCGCAAGGCACGAGTAAAGAAGTGCTGAAGCGACGCGAATGCCTCGATCCCGTCTCGCATCTCCGAGAGATCCACTCCCGCCAGCCGCGCGAACAGGCGAATCTCGCCACGCTGAAGCGGCCCGGGCAGTGGAATAGAAACCAACCGCCCTATCAATCGGGACATCGCGTTCTTGGGGAGCAGGTGAAGCAGAACCAACAGAGCACGGCCAGCACCCCGCAACGGAGTTGGCTGGCTCGAAGAGCTCGTTGGCTTTAGGTCCTCGCCCAGGTCGGTCGTTCGAGGGGTACCGTCTTCCATCTCTCGCCCCTGATACTAGACCAGCGTTTCCAAAGTTCGCGCCACCTATCTCGGCCCCTTCTGCCCGCTGGCAGCGTTGCACCTCCTCGACAGATTCCCAATATGCCTGCGTCGGCGCGCCTTGCCAGCGAACAGAATGACCTCGAGCTATGCGACTCGAACTTCGGAAACGCTGGTCTAGCGAAGCGGCAAGATGGCTGGAGCAGCGTGTCGAAGGAGCCGCTTCAGAACTTTCCGCTTGGCGCCAAGCGGCCAAGGAGCTCGAGATCGGGACCACGCTGGCCGGCCTGAAGAGCCTGGACACAGACGTGGTCCGCGCCGGCCGCATAGTGGGCGTCGATCCGGTCGTGGATCGCGCTTTCGTCACCCCAGGCAACCAGCGCATCCACGAGGTGGTCGCTCTTGGCGTCCATCTCTTCGGTGGTGAAGCCGAGGCGCTCGAGATTGTTGCGATAGCCCGGTGCGGTGAGGTACGAGGAGATCGCCTTGCGTCCCACTTCGCGAGCCACGGCGGCATCCGACTCCAGTAGAACCATCTGCTCGGTGCACAGCCAGGGCCCTTCCCCCAGAATGCCGCGCGCAAGAGCCGTGTGCTCGGGCGGCACGAGAAAGGGGATCGCTCCACGCGTACGCTTCGCCGCTAGGCCGAGCATGAGGGGGCCCAGCGAGCCGAGAACGATCGGAGCGTCGTGCTCCGGCTCGGCGCCGCGGTAGAGAGCCTTCTCCATCGCTTCCAGATAGCCGCGCATCGCCGGCAGCGGCTTTTTGTACTCGTGTCCGCGAACGCCTGAGACGAGAACCGGACTCGACACTCCTAGCCCGAGGATGAAACGTCCTGGCGCCGCAAGGGCCATCGTCTTCGCCCCCGAGTTCATAGTCAGCGCGTCACGAGCGTAAATGTTGGCAATGCCTGTCGCCAAGATCAGACGCTCGGTGCGAGCGGCGAGATATCCCAGCTGAACGAAGGGGTCGCCGCCCACTGCCTCGGGCAGCCACAGGGTGCTGTAGCCACCCTTCTCGATACGGCCCGCCAGAGTCGCGAGGTCTTCCGGGGACAGCGTTCCCCCACCGAGAAAGACGCCAAGGCGGCCGGGATGCTCTGGTGCTGTACTCATCATGTCCTCCCGTTTCAGCGCAGCAGATCTACCGATGAGGGCCGACTTTACGACGCGAGTACGGCCTTGAACAAGGCCGCTTCGACGAGCCTCAGCGGGCCCCAAGCGTGGCCGTCGTAGAATGGTCGCACTCGCGCGGGCAACCGCGACCGAAATGCCAAATACCTCTCCTATTCCCGAAAACATGATCCAAGAGATGCCGGACGACGGCGTCATCGAGGCGATCGAGAGCTGCTTCGACGCCGGCTGGACCGACGGTCTGCCTGTCGTACCGCCCTCGAGGCCGGCTGTCGAGGCGATGCTCGCGGCGGGCCCATGGAAGGCGGACGAGATTCTGCTCGTCGAGCCGGTCCGCGACCGCCAGGTCTCGGCACTCAAGATCGCAGCGAACGCGGTCATGGCGGGCTGTCGCCCCGAATATTTCCCTGTCGTCGGCGCCGTTTTCCAGGCGATGAGCGACCCCAGATTCAACTTGCATATGCCCGCCACTTCGACCGGGGGGGCCGCCATCGTCACCGTGGTCAACGGCCCGATCCGCGATCGACTCGCCATTCACTACAAAGAGAATCTTCTCGGCCCCGGCTTTCGTGCCAATGCCACGATCGGTCGCTGCGTTCGGCTCGTCCTCCGCAACTGCCTCAGCGTCATCCCCGGCACCCTCGACAAGTCCACTCAGGGCTGGCCCGGCAAATACTCCTGCTGTTTCGGCGAGGACGAGAGCGCGAGCCCCTGGGAGCCCTTCCACGTCGCCAACGGCTTTGAGGCGGAACAGTCGACGGTCACCATCTTCGCGGGTGAGGGCTGTCACAACCTCCTCAACCACGGCTCGGCGGACGCCGAGGGCCTACTGATGACTTTCGCCGACAGCATGGCTGCGGCGGGCTCCTTCAGCCCCGGGCCTTCGCTCATCGTGGTCGCTCCGGAGCATGCCAAGAAGCTCGAGGACTGGGATCGCACGCAAGTTCAGGAGTTTCTCTACGAAAACGCCTGTAGAACCCTCGCCGACTTGAAGAGGCTGGGCAAGTGCGAGGCCGACGACGGAGCCGCCACCTACTGGGTGCGCTCCGGCCTGACGCCCCTCCCCGGAGATGAAGAAAAGATCATTCACCGTGGCCAGTCGCCCGAAGACATCTACCTCTTCGTCGGTGGTGGCGACGCGGGCGGTCATTCCGCCTTCTTCCCCAGCTGGAGTCGAGGCCCCAGCGTGCCTGCCATCACCTACCCCATTCCCGGCTGATTGCTCTTCGTTGAGCCCAAGGAGTCCGAACATGCCCCTTCAACTCGTCGACCCCACCATCTCGACCTCCGATCATGTCGTTCCATGTGCGACACGACTTCAGAGCCTCGACGGCGTTGTGATCGGGCTGCTCAATAACGGCAAGACCCATGGCCAGCAGATCCTCGCTCGTATCGCCGAGAACCTGGGGCGCAAGTACAAAATCGCCGGCACCCTACCGCTGCGCAAGAGCACGGTGAGCATGCCGCTTCCGGAAGACGAAATGGATTCTTTTGCAGAGGAGTGCGGTGCCGTCCTCGCCGCCGTCGGCGACTGAGGGTCTTGCTCGTCGGGCAGTTTGCTCGACGCAATCCTCTCCGAGAAGCGCTCGATTCCGGCCGCCGCGATCCTCACCCGGCCCTTCATACCCACGGCTCTGGCTCTTTCTTCGATCCAGAATATGCCGGGCTACCCCTTCGTCGTGCTGCCCCACCCGGTCACCAGCCTCACCGCCGAAGAAGCCCTGGCAAGGGCCGATGCGGCGACTCCCTACATCGAGGCGCTGCTAGTCGAAGGTGTGGCACGACCGGAAAACGACGAGATCAGAATCGAGGGTGCCGCAGAGACTTCTTCGGCATCGGACCTCGCCAAGCTACGCGAGCTCACCGAGGAGCTAGCCGAGCCGCTTCGCGCCGACGGTGCCGATCTGAGCGCCCGTCTGAGCGCCCCCGCCGAGCTGACCTTTGCCCTCCGCACCAGCGGTGCCACCTGCGAAGAGTGCGTAATGCCGGGAGCGCATCTGCTCGAGATCTATCGCAACCGCACACGCCACGTATTCGGCGACTCGTGGACAGTTCGTCTGGAAGACCCTCGCGAAGAGCAGGTGCTGCGCTAAATCAACGGCCCGGGAGCTCGAATCCCGCTCCCGGCGAAGTTGACACACCGTTGCAAACTTCGTTCTAGGCTGTTCCGATCGAGGAGGAAACAAAGTGAAAGCCGCCCCCTACATCACGAGGTGTGCCACCGCAGGCGCCATGCTCGGGCTACTGGCTCTCCCCACCGCTGCCGGCGCCTTGCCGCCGTCCGAGGCCGACGCGTCCGACGCCTGTGTGCCGGGCGGCACAACCACCTCCATGCCGGAGACCGCGTCGGAGTACGCTCGCATGTGCGGCGAGCATGTCGGAGTGCCACCGACGGTCAACTGCGGCGACGGGGTGCGAGTACCGATCCGTGTCGACGGTGTAGAGGTGTTCGAGAGCCCGGGCTACCGCAAGTGTGACAACCCCGACTTCAAGGGCAATTGCAACGTCGGCTCGAAGATCGGAAGGGTTCAGGGGACCGCCGCCGACGGCACCCCTCTCCCAGACGTCGTGTGGGCCTACCTCTGCCGGTCGGCGGGCCAGGAGCTCTTCGAGCGCGGCATCGCATCGGTCCAGATGATCGGGCATAACAAGACCACGGGAGCCAGCTGCTTCTTCGAATCGCCGGACGCGGTCGGGAATCTCGTTCAGGCGGAGTACCTCCGATTCGACGAGGACGGCCTTCTCGAAGGCGAGTTGCGGTGCGTGCGGCACGCATCGCCGGCGCTCACGACTTCATCCTGGAGCTACCCGGGGGGTATGACACGAAACTCGGCACCGTGACGAGTAAAGTGTCGGTAGGCCAGAAGCAGCGCATCGCCATCGCTCGCGGCCTCTTGCGCGACGCGCGCATCCTGATTCTCGACGAGCCGACCTCGGCCCTCGACCCGGAGACCGAGGAGTACCTGGTCGCCGCTCTCGACGAGGCGGCTAAAGACCGTCTCGTCGTCATCATCGCTCACCGCCTGTCGACCATCGCCCACGCCGACAAGATCGTCTTCCTCGAGGACGGCGAGATCCGCGAGCAGGGCAGCCACGCCGAGCTCATGGCCAGAACGGACGGCCACTACCGCGAGTTCGTGCGACTTCAGTCCGGGGCGTCGTAGTAGACCGCTCGGTCTACTTTACTCCTCCGGACGCGTATACTGCAGCCGCATCAACTATTTCCATGAGCTCGCGTCCCGCCGTTTCCCGTCCCTTCCTCTTGCTTGCTCTGTTGCTGGGGGTGCCGGCTCTTTCGATAGGGCAGGGCGACTACATGGCCGCCGACCTCCGCGCCCGAGTAGAGAAGCTGCAGGGTGAAGCTTCCCAGTCTTCGATCTCTCCCCAGGTCCTGCTCGACCGCCTCGACACTCTGTGGGCGTGGGCCAACGCCTATGCCCTGGATGGGGGACGGCTCGCCATCGACTTCACCATGCAGTACACCCTCGAGCGTCTGGCGGCGCGCTCCATCTCGCCGAGCCCGAGCGACGCCCTCCTGGTAGATCTGGCAGGAGCCTTCGAGGATTATGTGCGAGGGATCCCCGAGCTGAGCCTGCCCTCGATGGGCGATCGGGAAGAGCTGTTGCGCTCGGTTGGGAGCTTCGTCGAGACTCAGGTGGCAGAGCTGACCCTGAAAGAGGAGCATCCCAACGCCTTGGGCACACTGCGGCTGGAGCCAAACCAGGCGCAACGCGCGGGCTCAATGGTGACCTTGGAGCAGACCTGGACGGTGGGTGATGTTCCCATGCGCGTCGGCGGCGGGATCGCTCTGACCAGCCGAGGCCGCTGGGGCTCACTGCAGACAACCGACGCCACCGCTCAGGGCTACACCAGCGTGCGCAGCTCTCGCGCAGGGGCGAGACTCGTACCTTCGGAGCCTTGGGCCAAGTGGACGAGCTTCATTACTCGCTTCACTCTGCAGTGGCGTCTGGAGGGAGCCGAGCTCCGCCCCGGCGACACCGTCACGGTCACCTACGGCGACCGTTCGGGGGGTGGTCCCGGCTTCCGGGTCCACAGCTACTCCAACGACGCCATGGTTCTTCCCGTCCACCTCGACCTCGAGGCAGAGGGGCACGTGCTACAGCCGACCTGGCCCTCCTTTCCGGTGATCGGAGCGGAGGAGACCTGCTACGTCGACCTCGTCGCCCCTTCGGTGGTCGCCGCCGGTGAGGATCTCGCTCTCACTCTGCGCGGCCAGGATTGCTGGAAGAACGTGAGCAGCGGAGAGAGCCCCGCTTACCGCGTGCTCCTCGGCGAGACCGCGGTCGCGACTCTGGCGGCAGGCGGCCCCGGGCTTCAGACGATCGAAGAAGTACGCCTCCCCGAGCCGGGCATCTATCGCTTCGAGGTGCGCTCCGAGGACGGCCGCCTGAGAGGAGGCTCCAACCCGGTGTGGGTCGAGGCGGCGCCTGAGCGCCGCGTTCTATGGGGCGACACCCACGGCCACTCGGGCTTCGCGGAAGGCCAGGGTCAGCCCGAGGGCTACTACCGCTTCGGCCGCGACGTGGCCAGGCTCGACTTCCTCAGTCTGTCCGAGCACGACATCTTCATGGACGACGGCGAGTGGCAGGCGCTGCGCGACGCAGTCGATCGATTCAACGATCCCGGGAGATTCACCGCGCTCCTCGGCTATGAGTGGACGGCGCTGGTTCCTTTTGGTGGCCACCACAACGTCTTCTTCGCCGACGCTGAAGCCGGGCGCAAGCGGGTGCCGGTGCAGACCGCGCCCGTGCTGAGCGAGCTCTATCAAGGACTACGGAAGGCCTACCAGACCGACGACGTTCTGGTCATTCCGCATGCCCACCAAGCGGCAGACTGGCGACAGAGCGACGGCGATCTCGAGCGCCTGATCGAGATCGCCTCTGGGCACGGAACCTTCGGCTTCTTCGGCGACAAATACCTGGCAAACGGGTTCAAGGTCGGCTTCATCGGCTCGACCGACAACCACAACGGCCACCCCGGTTATACCGGCATCGGCAACCAGCAGCTGGGAGGGCTTGCGGCGGTGCTGGCCCCGGAAAACACGACTCCGGCCCTCTTCAGCGCCATGCGCTCCCGCTCCACCTACGCCACCACCGGCGAGCGCATTCTGCTCGACGCCGATCTCGACGGCCATCCCATGGGCGCCGTCGTTGAGCCTACGGCCGACCGCACACTACGGCTCCGGGTCTCGGGCACCACTCCCATCGACAACGTCGACGTGGTCAAGAACGGCCAGGTGATCTATCGCCGCAGCTTTCTGGGAGAACCTCAGGGAGTCGGCTCCACGGCACGGGTCCAGCTTCGCTTCGAGTCCTCTAGCGAAGTCTTCAACGGCCACCGCAACCCGCGCGGTCCCCGCCCCTGGAAAGGCAGCGTCCGCGTCGAGGGAGCCCACCTGGTCGGATTCGACGAGCCATGGTTCGCGCATCCGGATACCTTTCACCTCCGTCGCTCGGCAGCGGATGCCGAGGCTCTCGACTTTTCTTTCCGAACCAGGGGTCGCTCGAAATCTCTGGTCGTCGATCTCGAAGACACGACAGGCAAGACCGAGCTGGTGATCGACGTCGCGGCGGCGAGAGAGATCTCTGGATCTCCCGGAGCTGTGGATCGCGAACCGGTAAACCTTCCCTCAATCCGGCTGAGCTTTGATCTCGACGAGCTCGCCAAGGGCCCCGTCGGCCTGGAGCTCCCGGTCGTACGCAATATCGACCGAATCGAGGCCCGCCTGGTGCCCTCCGGCGCCGCCCTCGACGTCGACATGGAGTTCCGGGACCAGACCCGGCTCGCCGCCGGCGACGTCTACTATGTACGAGTGCGGCAGCTGGATGGCGGGGTCGCCTGGTCGAGCCCGTGGTTCGTAGGCGCCGCAAATCGGTAATATAGGCCTCCCAGCAACGAAACGCTCGCCTCTCGGAAGGCGAAGGAGAGTCGAAATGAGAGTAGTCCCCAAGCTCGTCCTGATCGCCATCTGCACCCTCGCCTTCGCCTGCAGCCAAGCCGCGGACGACACGGCGTCTCCTATGGCCGCGGAAGTGCCGCCTGATCTGGGGACCGACACCCACAACGTCGACGAGCTGGCGCCGGGCGTCTACTTCCTCCACGAGGCGGGGGCGATCACGGTCATGAGCAACTCTCTCGTGATCGTGAATGACGACGACGTGGTGGTGGTCGACTCCAACGTCACGCCGGCCGCCGCCGAGGGGCTCCTCGCCACCATTCGGGGGATCACCGATAAGCCGATCTCTTACCTCATCAACACCCACTACCACTTCGACCATGCCCACGGGAACCAGTCGTTTCCGCCGGAGGTGCTCATCGTCGGTCACGAGTACACACGAGAGAAGTTGGCACCTGCCGACGCGCTCGAGGACGCTACCTTCGTCAGCTTCAAGGGCCTCTTCCGCCAGAACCTGGAAAGCCTCGAAGCCGACTACCAGGTTGCGGACGCCGCAGCCGACGGGGCTGCACTCGCGGATCTCGAGGGGCAGATCGAGTTGCTGAGCAATCACATCGAGGCGATGGAGGAGGTCGTAGCGACGCCCCCCGAGATCACCCTGAGCAAGAACATGACACTTCATCGCGGTAGCCGCGAGATCCAGCTCCACTTCCTCGGCCGCGGTCACACCGGAGGCGATGTAGTCGTGTTCCTGCCCAAGGAGAAGATCGCCTTCACCGGCGACCTTCTGGTTCCAGGGCCTTCCTACATGGGGGACGCCTTCGTCGACGAATGGCTCGAGACTCTCGACCGCCTGAAAGAGCTCGACTTCGAGACCATCGCCCCCGGGCACGGCATGCCCTTCAGCGATCGGCAACAGATCGACAATGTCCAGGCCTACATGAAGGACGTATGGGACAAGACGGTAGCCCTACGTAAAGAAGGCGCCTCGGCTCTCGAAACAGCACTACGTCTGGACCTGGGGGCCCACGAGCCCACTCTCGGCGCCTACACCTCGCCACTACTGCCGTCGGGAATCCTCGAGCCAGGCCTCTACCCGGCTGCTGTCGAGCGCATCTACAAGGTTCTCGATGAGCGGGGTGATTGAGGCGCTGGTCTTTCCTACCAAGTCTCGACGGAGGGACGTACGAGGTGCTCGAAGCTCCATGCCGACCGCGGCTGCTTGGTCAAGAACAGTGCCGCGTCGGCGACCGCGGCAGGCTGAATGAAGGCATCGTCGGGATGGTCAGGGAAGTGCTCGCGAGCTTGCGGTGAGTCGACACCGCCATCGAGGATCAGGTAGGCGACGTGGACGCCTTTCGGTCCATAGGCCCGGGCAAAAGACTCGAGCATGATGCGCTGCCCGGCCTTGGCCGAGGCGAAGCTCAGCGTATTCGCTCGTCCGCGAAAAGTAGCACCGGCTCCGATGGCGACGAAGTTGCCGGAGCCCCGCTCCGCCATGAGCGGTAGTAGCCGCTTGCCGAAAGCGAAGCAGCCGCGTACGTTGATCTGCCAGTCATTCTCCAGATGCTCGACCTCGAGATCGTCGAGAGCAGAGAATCGACCAGGCCCGGCGTTGAACACCACCGTGTCGACAGCGCCGCGATCCGCGAGGATGCGATCGAGAGTCGCACCAATCGAAGCCACGTCCGAGACGTCGCAAACATGGGCGCTGCCGCCAAGCTCCTCGGCGAGCTCAGCTGCGAAACCCGCACGACGAGCTAACCCCGCGACATGATCGCCCTGTTGCGCGAAGGCGCGAGCGATGGCGGCACCATTGCCAGGGCCGACGCCGACGACCACAGTGGTTCTCTTCACAGTGAGGGGGCTAGCTCGCCTGCAGGTAGGGATCCAGATCCATCGCCGTCACCCCCTCCAGAACCTGGCGATTGCCGGGAAGGAGCTTGTGACGCCACACTGGCAGATAGTCTTCCATCCCCGAGATCAGCTCGTCGACGGTGAAGAGATCGAGGATCTTGTTGAAGAAGCCGAGCATCGCCATGTTGGCGACTTGTGCCGCGCCGGCCTGAGTTGCCAACTCGAAGATAGGGATGCCGTAGGAGATGACTCCGTTCAGGGGTGGCGGGTCGAAGATCTTGGAGCTGTCCCAGAGGATCATGCCGCCGTTCAGGATGCGGGGCCCGTAGGACTCGTAACCATCGAGGTCGAAGGCCATCACGGCAGTGAAAGAATCGATGACCGGGTTGTCGATCGTCCCCTCCGAAACCACCAGCGTGCCTTCGACCAAACCGCCTCGAGTCTCGGGGTTGTAGTCGGAGGTGTAAGCCATCTGCCAGCCCTTGGCGGCGGCGGAATACCCCAGCGTCTTGAGGCAGGTGAGGACTCCCGCGCCCCCCTTGCCCGCACCGGCGATCCTTTCTACACGCATCGTCACTTCACCTTGATCGGTCGGTAGCCTTCCGGCCTGCTCTGCTCCCCCATGACGAAGTACTGCATGATCGAGTCTTCGATGAACTCGTTCGCCGACTCAGGGGTGAAAGTGACCCCGCCGCCCTTCCAGTTGACGTTGCAGTTGCCGAGGGCGTCGACGATCTTGATTCCGCGGTGGCCATCGATATGGACCTCGAAGGCCCTTTTTATGATGCGCTTGGCTTCGTTATATCGAGGTGCGGTGGTGAGAGCACAGCGTGCCGCATAGGCGACGCCGGGGAAGTGAGCCAGGGTCCGGATGATGTCCATCGGATAGCCCATCACCGACTCGTCTCGACCGCTCTGGAAGGTCGTGGTCGGCACTTCTTTGGTCGTCGTGGGCCCGGTCTGACCGCCGGTCATGCCGTAGGCGTTGTTGTTGTAGATGAGAACGATGAAGTTCTCCGCCCGGTTGCAGGCGTGCATCAGGCCGCTGAGACCGATGGCACAGGAGTCACCGTCGCCCGAATACTGAATCACCACCCGGTCCGGCAGCATGCGGGCCATACCGGCGCTTACGTCACTGGCACGGCCGTGAGGACTGGCGACCGCATGCACTTTGAGAATCGCCAGCATCGATCCCCCGCAGCCGACGCCGGCGCAGAGGATGGTCCTCTCCTGAATGCCGAGCTCATCGATCACTTCGGCGAGGATCTGACTCAGGGAGCCATGCCCGCAGCCCGGACACCAGGTCGAAGGCAGCCCGGTCATGGTGTCGAGAGCGGCGCTGACCTTGTCGGCCGCTACGTCTGCGGGAGGCTGATAGATCTCAACAGTCATCGTTCTCTCCTCAGTACTTGCCGACGTCCTTCACCACTGTGCTCTTGCGGATACCGAGGAGCTCGTCGACAACTCCCTGCACGCCCACCTCACCGCCCCATTCCCGCGACAGCCTTTCGAAGGAGTCTCGTCGCGCCGGAGCCATGCTGTCGGCGACGTGAGAGGCGACGGGATGCACGTCTCCGAACTCGCGACGCGTCACCTGTTCGCCGCGGGCGATGGCGTGGATCGCCTCTTCGACTGCGCTCACCGGCACGGTCAGAGCGGGTTGGCCGAGAAAATGGACCGGACAGCGACCGTTGACCGCCAACCTGACGTCCACCAGAGCCTGCCCGAAGTTCATCTCGGTCACCAACACCTCGCGAGCCGTACCCGCCAGCTCTCCAAGCTGCTCTTCGGGGAAGGGGAAGATGGTGATCGGGCGGAAGAGGCCCGCCTTGACTCCCTTGGCTCGCGCTCGCTTCACCGCCTCCTTGGCGATGCGGGCCATGATGCCGTAGGCGACGACGACGATCTCCGCGTCGTCGCAGTGGACGGCTTCGTAACGCACCTCGCGCTGGCGCATCACCTCGTATTTGGCCTGGAGCTCGTAGCAGATCATGGTGTCGAGCTCGGGGAAGCGTGCCGCCGCCACCACGCGCCGGCCTTCGCTCAGCGGCTGGTCGACAGCCCAGGTTTTCTCCGGGATCTCGCGCTCTGGCACCGTAAAGGGCTGGAGAGTCTCGATCATGTTCGACATCTTGCCGTCGATCGAAACGATCACCGGCGTCGAGTAGATGTCGGCGATGTCGAAGGCCTCGGCCGTCAGCTGGGCGGTCTCGGTGATGGAGTCGGGGACCAGCAGCGGCAGATGGTAGTCGCCGTTGCCCAGCCCCTTGAGCATACGGATATCCGACTGCGCCGGGTAAAGGCCTCCCGAGACGCCGACGTGCGCACGGGTGATCGCGCCAAGTACCATCGGTGTCTCCGCACCGGCGGCGTTGGTCAGGCCGTCGATCATCAAGGTCAAGCCCGGCCCCACCGATGCCGTCATTACCCGGCGCCCGCAGCAGGCAGCGCCGAAGATCGCCATGATCGAGGAGATCTCGTCGCCCAACTGCTGGAAGATGCCGCCGTGCTCGGGCAACGCCTGAGAGATGTACTCGAGGAGCTCGGTCTGTGGGGTGATCGGGTAGCCGGTGAAGTAGTCGAGGCCGGCGACCATCGAGCCAATGCCCATGGCGTGGGCGCCCATGGTCGGCTTGCCGATCGGCGGCTGGAAGCCGTTGTCCTTCATGCCACTTCCTCGTGGGGGATAGGTTTGGCGAAACGAAAGACTTCGATCGCCTGGTCGGGGCAGATCATCGCGCAGAGATTGCACGCCAGGCAGTACTCCATGCCCTCGACCGCAACCGGGATCCAACCCATCCAGTTCACGCTCTCGGGACCGGCTTTGACGATGATGTCCACCGGACAGGCGGGAATGCACAGATCACAGCCCTTGCAGCGCTCCTCGATGATGCGGATATACCCGCGCTGGGCCTTGGGTCTGGGTACGGGATTTGAAGCAGGCATAAAGATCTACCTTAACAGACGCGATAACGCGGCTCTTCGCCGCGCCCGGCCCTGCTGATGTTCTCGAAGCTCTCCTCGGCAACATAGCGAGTGCATTCGATGGTGTTGCCACCACAGTGGGGAGTAACGAAGCAGTTGGGCGCCTCCCACAGCGGATTGTCGAGAGGTACCGGCTCCTCGACGAAGGTGTCGACCGCCGCGCCGGCCAGGTGCCCCTCGTGCAGCACCGACGCCAGCTCGGCCTCGTCGAGAATGCCGCCGCGAGCCGAATTGATCAGGTACGAGCCCTTCTTCATTCGCAATAGCTCTTTGCGCCCGATCAGACCCGCGGTCTCTGAGTTGAGAGGAACATGCAGACTGAGAACGTCGCTCGTCTCGAGGATCTCGTCGAAGCTGACCCGACGAGCGCCGACACTTTCTTCCGACGCGTCGGCCGGACGCTCTCGACCCGGCGCGCTGGCGGTCAGAATCTCCATACCGAAGGCGCGGGCGCGCACCGCCACCTCATGCCCGATCGCCCCATAACCGAGGATCCCCAGGGTCCGGCCCCGGGCCTCGTGCATGCCGCTGGCGACCAACCCGGGCCAGGGGAAGAGGCAGTCGCGCGCCGCCTGCTGAAGATCCGGAACGCGGCGCAGTATGTAGAGCATTGCAAGGATCACGTACTCGGCCACCGACACTGCATTCGCCGCAAAAACATTGGCGACCGGGATGCCGAGGCGGCGAGCTCCATCGAGGTCGATGCAGTCGAGACCGACGCCCACCCACTGCACCAGCTTGACGCCTTGCAGCCGCTCGAGGAGCTTTCCTTCGAGAGGGGTGTGCACCGCCATCAGCATGGCGTCCGCGTCCTTCAGCACGTCTTCGGTCATCTCCTCGGCGGAGTGCACAGTGCGCCTCTGCCAGTGCTCAGGAAAAGGAGGAATGATCGTCGGCAGCGGACCGGGTGGAAGGAGACAAATGACGTTCATGGAGAGCTCCAAAGTAGACCGATCGGTATACTAACCTGCCCCTATCCCCCCGGACAAGCGTCAGAGAGTCGATCGAGAAAAGGAGGCTCCCGAGCATGACAGCCTAGGCCGGCGAGGACTGAGCGCCGACCGAGAGCGTTGTCCTTGATCCGGACCGAGACATGAAGGGAAGTGGCATCGATCGCGTCTGGCGGCGCAGCGAGTTCCGCGCCTACATGAGCGCGACCGGCTTCGCCGGCGTCTCCTTCGCGATGCACCAGCTCCTGGTTAGCTGGCTCTTTATCGGCATCCTCCTGCTCCCGGCCGATCGAGTCGGTCAGCTCCAGGCCCTGATCGGCATACCGGCAGTCTTTCTGATGCTCTGGGGCGGTGCGAGTGCGGACCGGGCCGACTCTCGAGCCCTGCTGATCCGCGTTTACGCGTTCGCTCCCCTGCTACCGCTGGCCCTAGTCGTCGTCGACCAGGCCCGCTGGATCAGCGTTGCGACCGTAACGCTCTGGGGGCTCGGAATGAGCGTCGTCATGGCCTTTTCGAGCCCGGCGCAGCAGGCCATTCTCAATCGTGTCTCCGGATCGGCGGTGCAGAAGGGTGTGACGGCAGCCACCGCGATTCTCTTCCTGGTGCAGATCGTCGGTCTGACGGTGGCGGGGCAAATGGATCGTGTCGGCCTAACTCCCGTCCTGCTTGTTCAGGCAGCGAGCCTGGCGATGGCCGCGGTGATGATCCGTCGGGTGTCGCCGAGCCCCCCGCCGAGAGGCGCCGACACCGGCCCGGCTTGGCGCAATATCGTCGAGGGGCTAAGAGCCGTTCACGCCGACAAGGTCGTCTTCAACGTGCTCACTACGAACTTCGTTTCGAGCATCTTCAACGCCGGTGCCTTCACGATCGTGTTTCCCTTCATCATCAAACGCATCTATGGCGGTGACGCAGCCCTTCTTGCGGGCATGATGGTGGTCTTTTTCGCCGGAGCCATGGTCTCCAATCTCGCCATGCTTCGCTGGATGCCTTTCGCCCATCCGGGACGCCTGTTTCTACTGATGCAGCTTTCGCGCATCGCGATCCTGTTTCTGCTGTGGATCGAGCCGAGCTGGTGGCTGCTGGTGGTCGCCACGGTCTCTTGGGGCCTCAATATGGGGGTGACCTCGACTCTCGCCCGCTCGATCGTCCAAGAGTCGGCGGCGCCCGGGTTTCGCGGACGAATGCTTTCGGTCTTCACTGTCGCTCAGATTGGCAGCGCACCGATCGGCGCCCTGGTGCTCGGATGGATCATAGAGACCTTCGGCACTCTCGACGCTCTGCTGCCGGCAATGCTTACCTCTCTGGTGATCTTTGTCTACGGCATCTCAGCAACCCGGATCTGGAGCTATCGATCGCATGAATAGAGGACTAGACCAGCGTTTCCAAAGTTCGCACACATATCTCGGCCCCTTCTGCCCGCTGCCGGCGTTGGCTAGGCGCCCCCGCGCTCCTCGACATATTGCCCAATATGCCTGCGTCGGCGCGCCTGGCCAGCGAACAGAATGAGCTCGAGCTATGCAGCACGAACTCTGGAAACGCTGGTCTAGTGCCCGCTTCAGCCAGCCGTTCGACATCCGCACCACGCTGTTATGCTGATCACGACCGAGAGCAGACCTCAAACGAGCTCGTCGGCTCACCGTCGACAGGCCCACAGATCTCAACCAAAGAAGGTGTACGAGCATGGATTTCGGAGTTCAAGTCAACGTCTATCGGAGCGAGTGGGAAGCGGTGAGCCTCTCGGTGGAGGCCCTAGAGACCGGACCCTGGAACAGCGTCTGGTTTGCCGATCACTTCGTGCCACCGGGCGCCCCTCTCGAAGAGGAGGATCAGACCGCCTTCGAAGGACTTTCCGCCATCGCATTCGCGGGTGGCATGACCAAGAAGCTGCGGCTCGGCAATCTGGTGTTGGGAAACACCTACCGCAACCCGGCCCTGGTCGCGAAGATCGCCGGCACTATCGACACGATGAGCGAGGGGCGGTTCACTCTCGCGATCGGCGCAGGATGGTGCGAGCGCGAGCACGAGGCTTACGGCTGGACTTTCCCCTCGATGAAAGAGCGGCAGGACCGTTTCGAAGAAGCAGTGCAGCTCATTCGGCTGCTGATCCGATCCGACGGGCCCGTAGACTTCGATGGCAAGTACTACCAACTCGACAAAGCGCCTCTATCACCCGGTTCCTACGAGGAGCCAATCCCCATCATGGTCGGCGGCTCGGGCCCGAAGCGCACTCTCCGTACCCTGGCAAGGTACGGCGACGTCATGAACCTGGATGGCTGGGCCGGCGGCGGCCTGGCGCTGGACTACTACAAATCCAAAGCTCAGATCCTCGACCAGCACTGCGAAGACTGTGGCCGTGATCCTGCCGAGATTCGACGAACCGTCCTCATGCCCTGCTACCTGACCGAAAACAAGGGGCTCATCGAGCGCGCCGTCGCCTCACTCGGCCCAGGCACCGTCGCCGGCTCACGTCAGTACGTGGTCGATCGGATCGGTGAGTTCGAGGAGGCTGGCGTCGCCGAGGTCATCTTCGGCGCACTCAGGTCTGGGGATGTGCCGCGACTGAAGCAATTCGAGGAAGAAGTCGTTTCCGCGTTCATCTCTTCTTGAGGGTCAGGCTGACTCCGGCACGGACGATGGTCTCCAGATCAGGATTCGTGTTGATCGCCTCCATGTAGGCGGGATCCGCCATCTGAGGCGTGATGTTGTGAGCGACAACGAGCCCTCCGGGCCGGACCAAGGGCAAGAGCTTGTCGAGGTAGTCGATGTAGCCATCTTTGTCCGCGTCGAGAAAGACAATGTCGATAGGGCCTTTGACGGCGGCCACCTCTTCGTGGGCGTCTCCCTCGACCAGGGTGATGACCTCACTCAAGCCAGCCCGCTTGAAATTCGCCCGCGCCGTCGCGGCACGTTCGGCATCGATCTCGAAGGTGATGAGCTTGCCGCCGGTCTTCTCCAGGGCCATGCCGAACCAGATACCGGAGTAGCCGGTCGATGTCCCGAGCTCGACCACGCTCTTTGCATTCATGGACTCCGTCAACAAGCGCAGTAGACGTCCATCCTCGGGTGGCACGTTCCTGAACCTCTGGTTCGCACGGATATCATCCAGGATCTCGAGGATCTTCTCTTCCCGATCGTTCTGGGGAACTGGAGGTCTCTCGAGCTCAGCATCTCCCGACCCGCCTCCCCCTCTGCCGCCGCCGCCACGGCGCGGGGAACGCTGAGCCGCAACGCTCGAGAACAGGACTCCGGAAATTGCCAAAGAGACCAAGCTCTTCATCACTGTCGACCTGGGGCTGCTTCCCATTTCACGCGTCTCCTCTCTTCGTCCGATGAGCGATCGATCTTCTCTTCGATTCCGATGGTCTCACAAGAGCTGGCCGCTGCTGGTCGTACTCGCTTTCGGTGCCGTGTTCTGCGGCGCGCTGACGATGGAGTACGTAGAGGGCGACGACGCCACTTCGATCGTCTATCACGCGCTCGGGCGCAACAGCGACCTGCAGTCGCCCTACGCCGTCTACCAGGCGGGCGCCGACCTCTTGATGCGACCCCTTCCCGCCTCGGAGCCGCTCCTGCGCATCTCCGCCATACTGGGATCGGCCACGGCTTCGGTCGTCTTCGTATTGCTCGCGCTGCAGCTCGCCTTCCGCTCGGATCAAGGCGAAGAAGCTGCACCGTCGCGCGCGTTGGTGACCTGCGCCCTGTTACTGGCCACTCCCGAGCTTTTCTACTTCGGGCTCTACTACTCACCGGCTATTCTCGGGCTCTGCTTCGTAACCGCCGCCCATCTGGTCGCGCGCGGGGCTAGAGAGTCCGGCTCGAGAGCCGCGGCTCGGCCTGCCGCCATCGGCCTATCGGTGGCGCTCTTTGCCGCAGGGGTGGCGCTGCGCTGGCCGCTGCTCGGCTACGGAGGTGTCATCGCAGCAGACCTGTGGCTCGGGATCTCAGCCTCCAAGCGACGCGGCTCAATGCGCAGCGCGCTCCTCTGGGGAGCCTCCGCACTCGGCGCCGGCTTGGCGGTCATCGTCATCGCCGGAGCGAGCTCCGGTCGAATTCCCTGGGGTAGCGTCGGGTTCGTAGCCGGGCAGCGGGGTGCAGCGCGCGGCGGGCTGTTCGAGATCGAGACCGCGCTCAGTTTGTCGCCATTCATCACGCCTGCCTTTTTGCTGCTATTGGCGGCCGGACTCACAACCTCGCACGCCGGCCGATTGCGGACCCTGGCGCTACTCGCTGCCGGGCTGCTCGGCGCCGCCCCTTTCCTACTGACCGGGGTGCCCAAGTTCATCGCGCCGGCCCTGGTGCCCCTGATGCTGTGCGCAGCGCGCGGCTTCCGAGCTCTATGGACGGGCTCCGCGTGGGGCCCCGGCTTCCAGATTCGACCCTTCGACCGCAGCGCGAGCGACGACGCAACGAGGGTCGGCCTAGCGATCGGGGGCGGCGCCGCCTTCCCCACACCCGAGGGACCGCGCCCAGTTGGCGGCCACGCCTTCGTCCTTCTCGGCGGTGGATGGCGCTCCTTCGTGACAAGTCAGGCCGAAGAGCGCCGGCGACTGGTCGCGCGATCGATCGAGAGCGAGCTGCCGATCCTGACTGCACGCTGGTCCCCCGACTTCTTCGCCGCCGAGCTGTTGCGCCGTGGCTTCACCACCCAGGAGCCGGCCGACGGTAGGTTCGACGACCGATTCGACTTCATAGGGCGCCGCTTCACCGACACCCGCGGCCGTCATGTGGAGCTTTTGGAGCGCGGAGTCACCGGCCCCCTGAGCGACGACGACTGGATTGCACTCGCCAGGACGGCAAAGGTCCACCCGCGGGTTCTGTTCCACGCCGCATCCAGCACCCTGCGGTCGTTGTGGAAGCGGGCGCCGACGGCCGTGGAAGGGATGGGGAGCCACTCCGCCTTGGTCGATCTGGAGGGGATCGGAGCTCCTTCGATCTGAAGCCACTCGGCTACCGCGAGGACCCACGTTCCGGATTCCTGGTTGGAGGCCTGGTACGCGGGGGGCTCGACCGGGTTGCCCTGGAGACCTGGCTACGCGGAGTCGTCGTGAGACTCGATTGAGTCGGGCCTCTCTGTTGGGGAGTTACTGGCACGGAAAGGCCTGGGTTCGGCCCGCAGATTGCGGCAGGTTCCGCGCCGGGTTGATCCACTCATCCTCGAGGCCCGTCGTCATCTGGGTGACAGTGATGTGGGTGGCCGCGTTTGTGAGCCCACCATAGAAGACCCAGTAGAAGTGAAGAGGATGCCCGGGCGGGAAACCGCAGCCATCGACCATCTTGACTCCGACCTCGAAGTTGCCGACATCGAAGGACTCGAAAAAAACCGCCTGAGTGGATTCGGCCCGTCCTGAGGGGAAGCTCATCACCCGGGTCGGGAAGATCTCCGGGGGATCGGCGAAGCTCGTCATCTCGCCTTCGACCTTGAAGCGGCCGCCGATGAGGCAAGCCGTCTCGTCGCCGGCGAGGCAGACTTCGAGCGGTGCCCCGGCGATACAGGGGAAGGCCGCGGTGTCACCCAGGGTCTGGGGAAAGGAGCGCGCGGGGTTGGTCCAGGTGTAGACCTGGCCGGTGACAGTGTCGGTGATGCGCATCTCGGTGCCAGCATTGGTGAGACCACCGAAGAAAGCCCAGTAGTTGTGAAGGGAGTGGCCCTCGGGGAAGCCGCAGCCGTTGACCATCTTGACTCCGACCTCGAAGTTTCCGGCGTCGAAGGACTCGAAGAAGACCGCCTGATCGGACTCGGCGCGGCCCGAGGGGAAGGTCATCACCCGGGTGGTGAAGTCCACAGGCGGGTCGGCGAAGTTCTGCATCGAGCCTTCGACCTTGAACAGACCGTCGAACAGACAAGCCGTCTCGGGACCGGCGACGCAAGGCTCGAGGCCGGGTTGCGACGTGGCGTAGAGCTCCTGACCGTGGAGGACGACGACGCCGGCGGCGTGGTCGACATCGTCGGAGCCTGCGCCCGAGGCGAAAAAGCTGAGCCGCACGACATCGGAGGGATCGAGCATGGGAAAGCTCGCGGCCAGCGGCCGGCGGTCGAAGGTGTAGCTCGAGCCGGTGAGATTCCGTTGGTCGAGGACGAAGCCGGGAATCATCGTCGTGACATGGGTACTTGCCCCCGAAAGGCCCGGAGGAGCCGAGGCCTCGATCTCGACCGTCTCCCAGCGGCCGACGGTCGACTCAGGAGGAAGGGCGAAGGTCACGGGCTCGCTGTCCACCCGGACGACATAGACCGAGAAGCTGCCATCGGCGGTCCCCAGCAAGTCGCCGGTCGGGAAAGGCTCGGTCACCTGGCCGGCGGAGGTCTTGCCGTCGAAGACGACCTTCGTCGCGACCTCCCAGCGACCGGGCTGGTCAACCGTGAAGTCGTCGCCCGGCCGATAGTAGTAGCCGACACGGTTGGCCCGGCCGGCGAAGTCAAGGCGCGCGCCGCCGGGCTTCGTCACGGTGTACTCCACTCTCGCCGGAACAGGAGGCGCAACCGCGCCGGTGAGAGCAAAGCGGTTGCCGATCTCGAGCACGCTGCCGGGGCGGGTGCCGGTGAGATGAACAAAGAGGTCGACCTCGCGCCCCCTTAGGGTCAGGATCGGCCCGCCGCTGGGTCCGCCGCCGTTGCCCTGGAATGGAGGAAAGGTGCGTGTGCCGCCGCCGGTCGGGTCCTGCTCGAGGTTGGGCACGAGCACGAAGAGCGAACCGTAGATCGCGTACTGCGGCTCCAAGATGGCGTCGCCGTAGATGGCAAGGCCGCCGTACTGGAGCTTGAAGTCTCCCGGCAGATCTCCTTCGGGCCCAACGCCGATCTGACGCCCGTACTCTGCGAAGAAGCGCCAATAGAGACTCGGCATCCCGCTCTCGCCGATCTGCTCCCGCACCCGCACCAGCGGGCGCTGCACCGAGCGGTAAGTGTAAGCCCAGAGATCGATCTTGGAGGGCTCGACCTGGGGATCGATCCCCGACGCAGTACTCGACCACAGAGGCATCTCGCCGAACGCCCTTTCTTGGACGAGCTGCGTCTGATGACGACTGATGAGGAGGCTGTCGATCTGGCCGCTCGGATCCTGGAAGCGCAGCTGCGGGATGGCAGCATCGTCTTTCTCCTGCCAAGAGATGTCGCCGCTATGGAAGGGATAGTTGACATGTTCACCTCTGGGCTGACCGAGCTGGGTGCCGAAGAACCACTGTGGGCCGAACTCCGGGACGTCGGCACCGCGGCGCCCGCGCGCGATGAGCAGCGGATCGGGCGGGGCAACGACTCCGCCCCAGGTGCGAGCACCCGCCCACAGGTGGCCGGACTCGGACTCGAAGGTGGCGCTCACATCGATCCGATACTCCCCCGCCTGTTCGAGCGAGATGGGCTCCGACGGCTGGAAATAACCGAAGCGGTTGGTGCGCCCTCGTACGACGCGCTCGACCATGGCGTCGGAATCGGAGCCTGGGGCGAGTTGGAAGCGTACTTCGACGTCGGCCGACATCGGCGGAGTCACCAGGAGACCCGCATTCAGAAAGTCGCCGACCTCGAAGGGGGTACCGGGCAGAACAGCAGTGTCGAGGGAGAGGACTCGGCCCACCACGACGTCGTAAGTGCCTTCGATGGCGTAGACGTTGCCCCAGATGTCTTCGATCGATCCGCGTAACTCGATCTCATGGGGACCGTCTTCGGTGAAGGTGTGCTCGAAGCTCGGATCCATGGTCGACAGTTGGTAGACGTCGGTGATGTGCCCGCCGCCCTCATCCAAGGCTCTGCCATCTGCTCCTACCAGGGTACGGAGACGATCCTGAACGAAGGGCGCCGGGCCCAGGGTGGTCACTCCGCCGCCAGGCGCACGCACTTCGACGGTCAAGCTTCCCGAGGGGAAACGGAAGGGAATCGTCGGTGGAACCGGTGGTTGGCCACGGTCGCCGAGGCTGATCTCCGGAAGAAAGGGCTCGAGCCGGTAGCTCAGGCCCTGACCGGACCAGGGATCCCACCGCGGAACGACGAAGAGGTGGGACTGGGTCACAATGCGTTGGGCGAGACCGTAGCGGCCGCGGTCCTCTCTCGCCTCGGTCCCGCGCGTGCCGTTGCTCAGAGTGTCGGTCAAGAGGGTGACGAAGAGTCTGGGTGCCGCCGGCTTGCCGACTCTTACCAGAGGGAGCTGGCCCTCGTTGTGCGGCTTTCGGCCGGGCTTGTCGACGACCAGAACGAGCTGGTCGACTGATGGATCCTGACAGAGAGAGCGGTCACCTTCGACGTAGAGAATAGGCTGATAGATCCCGTCGGGGAGATTCTGGTCGATCTCGAGCGATGTCTCGAGGTCGACCTCGAAACGGTCGGGCGCGACCTTGGTGAGATCCAAAAGCCCGAGGCCCACGCCCGGGACTGCGCCGAGAGGTCGACGCTCGACGGGGAATTGCGTCGGAGTGGTGAACCAGGAGCTGAAGAAGCTCCTCGGTGGACCGCCGTAGCCATCGGGGCCGTGATACAGATCGAGCCGCAAGAAGACGTCGGCCTGAAGAGTATTCAAACTCTCCAAGGCAGGCGACTCGAAGATCAGCTTTCCACTCAGCTCGAGGTCGTCCCCCTTCTTCAGCACATTGCTGCTCAGCGTACCCTCGAAACGATAGGTCGGTAGCTGCGGATTGCAGAAGCTGCCGACACCGGCGAAGGGGACCCCGTCGTCGTTGGGCGACGGCTCGGGAACGCGCACGATCGTCCCTGGCATCGCCGCAGCGTTGCCCTCGCCGCCGCCGAAAGGCTCCCCGAGCACGCTCCCGATAACGATGCCGACCGGGTCGGACTTGATGAACAGCGAAGCACCGGAGCCGGCCCGGTGCTCGGTATCAAAGGCGCCAGAGGCGTCGGCCTGGACCCACGATGTATGGCCGGTGTCGAGGGTGAAGATCACGACATAGCCATCGGCTTCGACCGCGCCGGCGACTCCCCGCACCCGTACCCAACCGTCCCCATGGGTCGACGGCAAAATATCGATGAGCGCCCCCCTCGGCGGCCGGTCGGGGAAAAACTCGAAGGGCTCGCGGCGGACTTCGACAATGAGGCCCGAAACATCCGCTCCGGGGACCTCGAGTCGCTGCAGGCTCACGTTGTAGGGAAGCCCCGCGTCCACCGCGAGGGTGTAGGTCCCGGGCTCGACTTCGAGGTCGAAGCCTCCGTCGTCTCCCGAGTTGACGCCGTCGCCGTGGACGCAGCAGCTCTCTAGAGTAAGTGAGACGAGCCTTACCGCGGCGTCGGCTATGCCCTCCGCCTCCTCGTTCACCACCCGGCCCGAAACGTGAGTCAGGCCACCGGAAGGAGTCGGAGTCGCGAGTACTGCGACGAGGACCAGAGCCGAGCGAGTCGCGGGTCGGCCTAATCGCATCGAAACGCCTGGGTCCGGCCTACCGATAGCGGGAGGTTGCGCGCCGAGTTGATCCATTCATCTTCGAGACCGGTCGTCGTCTGGGTAGTAGTGATCCGAGTGGCGGCGTTGGTGAGCCCGCCGTAGAAGACCCAATAGAAGTGAAGAGGATGTCCGGGCGGGAAACCGCAGCCATCGACCATCTTGACTCCGACCTCGAAGTTGCCGACATTGAAGGACTCGAAAAAAACCGCCTGGGTGGACTCTGCCCGTCCTGAGGGGAAGCTCATCACCCGGGTCGGGAAGATCTCCGGGGGATCGGCGAAGCTCGTCATCTCGCCTTCGACTCTGAAGCGGCCGCCGATGAGGCAGGCGGTCTCCTCCCCGCCGACGCAAGCCTCGACCGGTGCCCCGGCGATACAGGGGAAGGCCGCGGTGTCACCAAGGGTCTGGGGAAAGGAGCGGGCGGGATTGGACCAGGAGTAGACCTGGCCGGTGACAGTGTCGGTGATGCGCATCTCGGTGGCGGCGTTGGTGAGGCCGCCGAAGAAGGCCCAGTAGTTGTGGAGGGAGTGGCCTTCGGGGAAGCCGCAGCCGTTGACCATCTTGACTCCGACCTCGAAATTGCCGGCGTCGAAAGACTCGAAGAAGACGGCCTGGTCGGACTCGGCACGGCTACCTGGGAAGCTCATCACCCGGGTCGTGAAGTCCACCGGCGGGTTGGCGAAGTTCTGCATCGAGCCCTCGACCTTGAACAAGCCGTCGAAGAGGCAGGCGGTCTCGGGGCCGGGGACGCAGGTTGTAGGGATGAACTGCTTGACGGGATCCAGGTTGAAGAGGTCCGGGCCGTGCAGGGTCAGGACACGAGCCGCGTAGCCGTCGAGCGCCCCGCCGGCGACCCTACCGAAGAGGCTTATGGTGATCACGTCGACGAGGTCGTTGTCCAGCATGGTGAAGACCTGGTTGTAGTGGAACGGAGAGTAGGAGATATGGGCTGCTCCGTTTTGGATCGCCAGCTCTTTCTCGTCGAGACGGAACCCCGGCATCATCACCGTGGCCCGTGCCTCTTGCAGGGGCGAGCCTCCTGGACCTTTGACCGTCGCCTCGAACGGAAGCTGCTCGGGTCTGACCACGGTGTGCTCGGGCTGGTCGCTCGACAGTAGTGGGCTATCCGGCGTCACGACGTAGACCACGAAGCTGCCATCGGCCGCACCCAGCACGGAGCCGGTCGGGAAGGGTTCGGTCACCAGGCCGGCAGAGGTGGTGCTGTCGAAGAGCACCTGCAGATCGACGAGATAAGGCCCGGGCTCTTCGACCACGAAGTCATCGCTCGGATCGTAGTAGTAGCCGACGCGATTCGCCTGCCCCGTGAAAGCTCTGGGCGGGCCGGTCGGCGGAGCTACGGTGTAGCTCAGCTTGGCCGGTAGTGGCGGTCCGATGGCGCCGGCGAGGGAAAAGACGTCTCCCACCTCGAGAACGCTCCCTGGCCGCACGCCGGTGAGATAGATGAAGAGATCGATCTCCTGCCCTCCCAGGGTCATGATCGGACCGCCGCTGGGACCGCCGCCGTTGCCCTGAAAAGGCGGGAAAGTGCGAGAGCCGCCTACGGCATCGCCTCCCTCGGGAATCTCGATAAAGAGCGAGCCGTAAATGGCGTACTGCGGCCCGTCCACTGCCGGTCCGCGCATCACCAGGCCGCCATACTGGAACTTGATCTCGTTGACCCGGTCGCCGCCGGGCCCGACACCGATCTGATCGCCGTACTGCTCCTCGAAGCGCCAGTACAAGTCCTTGACTTCCTCGGTGATCTCTTCGCGCACGCGCACCAGGGGACGCTGCACCGACTTGTAGCTGTACGACCAGAGATCGACTTTCGAAACGTCGAAATGCACGTCGAGCTGTTCTGGGTGTCCCGACTTGAGAAGTGTGGCTCCGACGGCGATTCGCTCTTCCAAGGTCCCCGGCCCGGGGCATGCGGCATGCTTCTGTTGAGGTCGTTCGAGAACCGCTCGCGGATAAGATCCGCGTACTTTCCACCGGGATCCTGAAAGGTGATCTGCGGCAGCACCGAGTCCCCCCGTTCCATCCACAGGACGTCTCCCGAGTGGAAGGGGAAGGGGAAGTGGTTGCCCGTCTCCAGGCCCAAATCCGAGCGAAAAAACCACTGTTGGCCGATCTCGGGAGAGTCGTCGATACCGCGTCTGCCGTGGGCGATGAGCTTCGGCTGTTGCGGCGCCACCACACCGCCCCAGGTCCTCGACGTCATCCACAGGTCGCCCGAGGAGTCCTTGTATCGGGCCGTGACATCGACTCGATACTCCCCGGCCTGATCCAGCGGGATTCCGCCCTCTTGCGGGAAAAAGTAGCCGAAACGATTGGCGGAGCCCACGATCGTCTTCTCGACCATTCGCATCGGATCGGAATCGGGCGCCAGCCGGTAGCGCAGCTCGACGACGGCCGGCACGGCAGGACTCACCCTCAGCCCGCGGTGCAACACGTCGCCGACCTCGAAAACGGCACCAGGTAGAACGGCTGTCTCGATGGCGAGCGGGTTCGCCACCCAGACCTCGTAGGTTCCCCCCCCTGACCACTTGTTGCCCTGTGTGTCCTCGATCTCTCCTTGGAGGAAGATCTGGTGCAGGCCGTCCTCTTCGAACTCGATCTCGAAGCCGGAGTCTCCGGTGGAGATCTCGTAGATATCGGTCATCGAGGCCCCCCAACGGACAGCCAAAACCCTTCCTCGACCTTGGCCGGCGAGATCGACCGCGACTGGACGAAGGGAGAGGGTCCGGCGCCACGTTGGCTGCCGTCAGGCGCCTCGACTCGGAGAGTCAGAAAGCCGGAAGGGAAGCGGAACGGAACCAGCGGCGGTGTTGGCAGCTGGCGCTCGCCATGGCTGATGGTCGGCAGGAATGGCTCGATGCGGTAGGCACGGGGGCTCCCCGTTCTCGGGTTCAGACGCGGCACGACGAAGGTGTCGGTCTCGGTGGCGATGCGACTCGCCAGGCCGAAGGAGTCGCGATCCTCGACAGACGTCAGGCCTCGGGTGCCGTTGGTAAAATGGTTCGCGAGGATCATCCAGGACAGTCGCGGCGGTGCAGGCTCCCCGACGCGCAGGATCGGCAGGTGATCAGAGTGGCGATCCCGATTGGTGGACAGAACACCCACGTAGGGAGCCGTGTCGATGCCCGAAAGGAAGAGAGAGAGGGTCGGGCGGTAGATGCCGGGGCTGGCCTGCGCCGGGATCGTGATCTCCAGATCGAGCTCGCCCTCCCATCGATTCCCTGTCCGTTCGACCGCGATCTCGAACCGGCTCTCGAAGCCGCCGTACTGGTCGGTGCTCTCTATGAGGTGACCTCGCTCTACCGGAAAGCCGGTCGGCGTAGTGGTGGTCGAGAAGAACTTCGCGTTCGCGGACACCTCGCGCCCGCTCTCGTCCGTCAACCGCTGGGTCCTCACCCAACCTCCCAAAGAGAGGCTCGGGGCGTTCGAGTCGGCGAGCCGGTAGAGACGGAGTTGCGCGAGCACATGGATCGTCTGGCCGGGACCGAGCTCGACCCGATCCAGGCTACCGCTGAGGAGCCAGGCTCCGCCGCTCTCAATGCCGCCCCGCGCGACGAAGTCGAGACCGGTCCCGCCGGTCTCCTCGGGTACTCGGACGATGGGCGCCGGCAGGGTGTTGATGAAGGAGATGTCGGTGACGCCGGAGCTCTTCGCACCGTGCTCGAGCCGGAACGCACTCCTCCCCAGGGGGTCCGACTTCACGACCAGGTGGGTACCCGGCAGCCCGAAGATCTCGGTCTCGAAGGAGCCGTCCGCCAAGGCTTCGACCATCACCATATCGGTCGTATGGAGACTTCCCAGGATCACGAAGGCGCCAGAAGAGACCGCGCCGGGTTGCCCGGTGACGGTGGCGAGGCCAGCCTCGTCCGGAGGCGAAGCTGAGATCAGGTCGGCGCGAGGGGGTCGATCGGCAACGTAGGTACCCGGCCCGGCACGAACCACCAGCGCGACGCCCGAGACACTCCCACTCGTTGCGTCTACCCGCAGCCGAGATGGGTCGTACGGCGCCTTGGGCCACGCGGAAACCACGTAGCGACCGGCTGGTACTGCTACCTCGAAGAAGCCATCTCCGTCAGTGAAGGTCCTAGGGCCCTGTGGAATCCCGACTCCCTCCCCGATGATGTCGACCTCGACGAACGGGAGCAGGTCGCCCGATTCGGTCCGCACGGTGCCCGAGATCGTGGCCTGCGCTATCACCGCCGGCGTGGGCAGGCAGATCGCAACGCCAAGCATCAGCCAAAGCGGGAGGGCTCGTGTCCTGTGTGGCAAACGGATGCTCACAGGGCTCCACAGGGGGAGTCCCTATGCTCTCGGTGGTGGCCTCGAGCGGCTTCGAGGCAGAGCGTCACTGCGCTCTGATGAGTCCGCTCCACAATTACGACGGTGATGTGGGAGATTATATCGCCGGACGCAACGTCCCGACTCGACCGTCGAACCTCAGACGGGTCCTAGGGACAGGTTGAGAACGCAGCGGTGTCCTGAACGGGATCGAAAGGACTCTTCTGGGGATTGCGATAGACGCGGATATCGCCCGTCGAGGTATCGATCACGATGAGCTCGACCTCGACGTCGGTAAGACCGGCGGCAAAGACCCAGTAGCGGCCGTTGACGCCGCAACCGTCAAGGACCTTGACCACTACCTCGATGTTCTCGGGCGCGAAGAACCAAAAAGTCCCGGTATCCTCGGTGAGCTCCGATGCCTGACCCGCGCCACTGTCGCCCTCGACCGTCGCCCAGGAGGCTTCGACTCGGAAGCGATCGTCGTTCAAACACAGGGTCGTGGCGTCTTCTTCGCAACTCGTCGCGCCGCGTGGCAGGGAGCGCAGGAAGTCGACGAGGTCGGCGAGCTCGGCACCAGTGAGGTGAGAGGTAACGCCATGGCGATCCTCGGGATTCTTGGCGCCTGGAACGTCGAGCAGGCTGCCGGCACTCCCATCGTGCAAATAGGGTGCGGTGCCGTGGACACCGCGCAGGCTCGGGGTGTCGAAAAACGAGCCCTTGGTCTCTTTGGGACTCGAAGCGGTGCCGACATCGTGCCTCTGACGATCGGTGTAGAGAGGTGGTGGATGGCACTCGGCGCAGCCTACGGCGGGATCGCCGAATAGAACCTGTCCCCTGGTTGCGCCCTCGCCGAGCTCGCCGGTATCCAGGAGGAAGGGACTGGGTCGCGTGACGAGGAACTCCATGTATGCAGCGAGGTCATCGAGATCCCGACTCCGGCCGGCGTTGGGCGGGCCTTGATCGCACGCTGGGTCACAGCCGTCGGGACCTGGCACGAGGCCAGTCCCCGCCTGGATGTTGCGCACCGTCGACTCGACATCGTGGAGCTCGTCGAGATCTCCCGACCAATGAACCGGCCGAGTGTCGCGAACGCCGAGCAAGCTCGGCGTGTTGCGGGGCCCGTCGGTGAAAAACCAGGTGCGGCCATCCATCTCGGCATCGGGGTGACACACCTCGCACGAGATCCACTGATCTTTCGCAAGATCGCTACGGTCGGAGCTGTTGAAGAGGATCTTGCCGGCCAGAACGGCAGGATCGAGGGGGATGTCGGTGACCACGATCTCGTCGATAACCACGTCGAGAGACGTGTCGACGACCGAGACCGAGCCGCCCAGCGTGTTGTTGACCCAGAGCGTCGCTTCGTCGGGCGACAGAGCAAGGCCGCGCGGATTGTCGCCGACCTCGATGTGGGCGACGCCGGTCCCGGTGGCGAGATCAACCACCGAAATGTCGTTGGACCCGGCGGCGAGGACGTAGAGCTTGCCGCTCGAAGTCAGGGCAACGTCGATCGGCATGTTGACCGGCTCGTCGGCGATGTCGAGAGCCAGGCGCTCCCTCAGAAGGTTCTGGCTCGTCGCCAGGTCGAGGACCGAGACGATGGGAAAGACCGTGGTGTCAAAGAGGAGGGCTTCGTTGGTGACGTTGGAACGGGTCTGGGGCAGGTACGCCCTGCCTGCCCCAGGGTCGAACAAGACACTCTGCGAGAGGTTGGTGTCGAGGCCGGTGGAGATTGTGCTCTCCACCTCCTCGATATCGACGTCGAGGACTGAGATCCGGCCGCTCAGGAAGTGGGTCACCCAGAGCCTTCCGTCCGGCGCCAAGGCGAGACCCCGAGGGCGATCCTCGGTCGGAACCACAGCGAGTAGGGAGCCGGTCGCGGAGTCGAGGGCCCGAACTTCGTCAACACCCTCGGCCGCGATCCACACTCGCCCGGTGCTTCCCACCACCACGCCGAAGGGCTGGTGTCCGACCGGGAAGGTGCCGTCGACTCGTCGCCCAGCCAGCTCGATCCGCGACACTGTGCCGTCGTCCCGGTTACTCACCCAGGCGAAGACACCGGCGGCATCCACGGCAACGACGCGAGGGTCCCGACCAACCTCGATCTCCGTCAGCAGCGCGCGGGCAGCGACATCGACCAAGGAGACCGAGCTCGAGTCGGAGTTCGCCACCACGACAGTCTCGCCATCGGGAGTCAAAGCGATGGCGCCGCCACTCCGACTTCGAACGTCGGGGCTCGCGAGACAGAGCGTAGCGAACGCCGCGAGTGTGATCCGTACCACGCCGAGCCCGGCGCGACGGTGAGATCTCATTGGCTCCTATTGTAGCGGCGCACCTCAGAAAAGCGCCGCTGGCGAATCTGAGATGGCCGCTGGCCAGCTTCGCGGTAGGCTGTAGCTTCCGATGATCAATCTCCGAGGATGTGCCGTTCCGCTCTTTGTGGCATCCAGCCTGGCTGCAACGAGCGCCCGAGGACAGGAGATCGACCTCCCGGGAGTCTTCTCCGAGATCATCGACGTACGGGTGGTCAATGTGGAGGTCGTGGTCACCGACAAGGACGGAATCCGCATTCACGGGCTTGGGCCCGACGACTTTCGACTCCTCGTCGACGGCCGGGACCAGTCGATCGACTACTTCACAGAGATCCTTGGAGGTGAGATCGCCGAACCCGAGGACGGTGTCCGCACCCTGCAAGCAGCGCCGGCTCTCGAGCCGGAAGGCCCGAGCACGAGCTATCTCGTCTTCATCGATGACTACTTTTCGATCGCCCGAGATCGCAACCGGGTTCTAGACGCCTTCAGCGAGGATCTGGAGTTCCTCGGACCACGAGATCGCATGGCAGTGGTCGCCTTCGACGGCAAGCGCCTCGACATGATCACCAGCTGGACCACAAACCATCGCGTCGTTCAAACCGCCCTACGACAGGCAACGACGAGGAAGACATTCGGGCTGCAGAGACTTGGAGAGAGGCGGCAGAGCGATTTCGACCGTGCGGACTTCGCCCGCTTCGGACGCGGTAGATCGTCCGGTCTGAACCCGATGGAACGCTACTACGCCACCAGGCTGGCAACGCAGGTGGAGCGCGCCATCAACGCCGCCATCGCCACTCTGCGCAGCTTCGCCTCTCCACCCGGGCGAAAAGTGATGCTGCTCTTGAGCGGCGGCTGGCCGGTCTCTCCGGCGGAGTACGCGGCGGCCTCGCCGGGCGGCAGTTTCGACGCCGCCTTCAGGGCCGCCCAGGAACAGGGCATCCCCGCCTATCACCGTCTGTTGAGCCCGCTAACCGACACCGCCAATCTGCTCGGCTACACGGTCTACCCTATCGACGTTCCCGGTATGACCGCGACGATCGACGTCAGTGCGTCACGGCGGGCGCCTACCATCGGCGGAGGCATCTCCTCCGATCGCGAATACGGCATCCACGACACCCTCAGGATCATCGCCGAACAGACCGGCGGCCGACCGCTGATCAATGCTCAGCGGATCCACGCCATTGAGACGGTCGCTGACGATCTCCGCTCGTACTACTGGCTCGGCTTCAGCCTCGACCGGCAGGCCAACGACAGCCGCCACACAGTCGAGGTCGAAGTGCTGCGACCCGGCCTCAGAACCCGCTCGCGCGGGGGCTTCGTCGATCTCTCCCGCAGCAGTGAAGTAACGATGATGGTCGAGAGCTCACTGCTCTTCGGTAATCCGCCATCGAACCGCCCCCTCGAGATCCGTTTCGGCAACGCGAAGAAGGTGAAAAGAGGCATCGTCGAAGTCCCCATCGAGGTCGGTTTCCCACTCGATGAGGTCACGATGCTTCCCTTCGACGGCGGTTTCGCCGGTCAGGCCGAGGTCCGTGTAACAGTGATGGATAAGGACGGCAACCGCTCCGATACGTCGGTTCACGGCATCGACATTCGAGGCGACCACGCGCCGGAGCCCGGCGAGATGTTCTGGTGGGAGTCTGGCCTTCTACTGCGACGCCGCAAGCACGAGATCGTAGTCGCTGTCCACGACCCGCTGAGCGGCATCATCTTTTCCAGCACGGTGGAGATCACGCCTTAGGCTCCAGAAATGATTGGTATCATTTCCTACGCCTAATTGCTCACGGCGCCGAGGACGGCGCACTCAGGCGTTGCTTCCTATTCGCTGATATGGAACGACCTTTGTCAAGCACCCAACGCCGCCTTTCTTGTCTTCTTGTAGACGGTGGAGGGCGCGGGGGAAGCGAGTGGGCGATGGGCGTGGACCCAAGAGGTCGCTTCGACGACGAGTCACGCTGATATCCGCGGATTACCCTTCCGGGCAGAGCCGAATGACCGTGTTCCGTCGTGAGGTCGTGCACTCTTCGTTCGCGAATCCGGGAAAGGACTCCCTGTCGCATAGCGAAAGCGCGAATCCTCGGATCGTGCCTCCCGGGGTCCAGCCCATCCACCCACTCGAGTCTCTGTTGTTTACCTGCCTTCTTGCCCTTCGCGAGTCGCCCCGAGAGGTCGGTTCGGGGTCCAGGCTGTCGGAGCCATCCCGAAGGGACTTGGCCTGGAGGCCGAAGCGGCCTCTCGACAGAATTGACCAGGGCAAGAAGCGAATGCATGTTAGTTCGTGCCGGTGCCTTCCTGCTGTCGAGGGTAGAGGTAAAGAACATCCACAGGAAGCCGACGAGCTCGCGAGCTATCGCAACGACAGCCTTGGGAGCCGGCTTGTTGGAGCCCAGTACGAAATGGAGATAGCGACGATGCAACCGAAGCTGCGCCTTGTCTGCCACAGTACAGACCTTCTGGGGTTGACCCTCGCGTCGTTTGCGTAGAGCACGACCCACAGCGGGCCGGTGTCGGTAGTGCCACGCGGCTTCGATCAAGATGCGACGCGCGTGAGCGTTGCCGGCCTTGGTGATCGGTCCCCGGTGCGTGCGATCCGCGCTCTCGTCGACCCGAGAGACCAAACCCAAGTACGCCATCAGCTTGCGAGGATCCGGAAACCGATCAAAGCCGTGTAGCTCGGTCACAAGGATCATCGCACTCACCGTGTCGATCCCCCGAAAACAGCGCAGCCATCCGACCGGTTCCCGATACGGCTCCTCAACGGAGATCTCCTCGATGCGCGTTTCCAAGCCTCGCATGCGCTGTTCCAAGAGCTCGATGGCCGACAGGTAGTCGTCGAAGACCGTCTGGCTCGCCTCGTGCTCGAATTCAAGAGAGCGCAGCCAAACTCGATGCCGCCGGGTCCAGTTGTTTCCCGACCGATAGACGAAACCCCGCCGCAACAGCATCTTCACCAGACGTTGACGGGCACGACGAAGATCCTCTACCGCATCCTCGCGACAGCGGCACAGATCCCGCACCGACTCCTCGCTCTCGCTCGGCGGATGCACCACCGTCAGCTGCCCACCGCGCTCCAAAGTCGCCAGCTTCCGGGCATCGCGGCGATCCGTCTTGATCCGGTCTCCTGGCTTCACGGGTATCAACGACGGAGCGATCACCTCCGCCCGCACGCCTTCGGAAGAGAACTGACGCTGCAGCACATACCCACACGGACCTGCCTCGTACACCACTCGCAGCTCCCCCTCCCCTTCACGCTTCAGGCGACGAGCCAGACGACGCACCGCTCGAGGCTCGTTCTTACAGCTCCACTCCAAAGGCTTCTCCACACCCGGCAGCAGAACGGCGATAGAAATCTCCTTCTTGTGTACGTCCAAACCCACGTATGTTGTAGCCTCACTCATGACCGGTTTCTCCCTTCCTTGCGGCTCTGGCGCGATTGCGACAACCCGCGATATCAGGTGGCTCTGCCACCCGGGTGATTAGATTCCCCGATTGTAGGACTCGAGGAACCGGTCGTTCCATATTGTCTTCGGGCGTCGTTGTCCTAGGCTCTGGTGTCGGGCTGAGCGGGTTCCAACCTAACGGCCTCGAGGAGAAAGATGACGAATCAAGCTCGGAAGCTCGTATGGCTTCGACCCCTGGTTGTCCTCACTGCGCTATCTGTTACGACAGCGGCTACCGCCGAGGAAGCTGAGAAGAGCGGCGGCGCGGGCCGCACGCACGACGAAGTGGCCCTGAGCTTCGAGGGTTACCGAGTCGTTGAGCTCAGTCCAAGAATCGTCGCCCGACTGCAAACGCTCGACGGCGAGATTCTGGAAGGGGCACCGGATCCCTACGGCTATCCATTGACTCTCAGGCAGGGCACCGCCCCCTACGACAACAGCACCCACACTCTGCTCGGCAACCCCAAGGACAAAGAGTACCCGCACCCGATGCATCTTCATCTGGGGGCCCACACCGAAGCGGGCAAAGGTCATATCGGCCAGTTCGACGACCTTCCCGACGACATGTTGGAGCTGTGGGAAATGCCGATAGACACCTTCTTCGGGCCAGCAGCCGTCTGCAACTTCGCGTTCTTGAAGCCGGTCGAGGGCACCTCGGCGAAGGGGAAGTCCGGGCTGCTGGGACAGGCCATTCTGCCCGAGCACTTCGCGCACGTTCGAGAGGGCGACATCGTTCTCCCGCGGATCAGAAGTGGGAGTTTGCGAGCGAACCGTGGTGTTGGTACGCAGCCAAACTGGGAATGAAAATGCTCGAGGTGGCCGACCTCGATCTCGAACAGCATCAGTGGTGCTTCAGCGAGGAATACACCTTCACACCCGAGCGCTTGATGGCAGGGCGGGATCTGGCCGGCTATTACTTCATGATCAAGGACGGAAAGATCAGCGGAGGCGCGGGAGTCCCGCAGGAGTGTCTCGATCTACCCGGGTTTCACGTCAAGGTCGCGTGGGGTCTCATCGCTCACCCCTCGTCTTTACTTCTACGGGAGGGAAGGTTCACGACAGCGGGGGATCGGCGCCAAACAGTTGTCACAAGATCTAGCCGCGGCGGGCAAAGGCAGACCCGAGATCGAGCCGAACCCGAGAAAAACCAATCGGGACGGGCCTGCTTGGCCTCCCGGCATAGGTGAGTCGCTATCGGTAGAGGCCGAAAACGGCGGTGGCCTCCACAATTTCACCGCTCTTCACCTCGAGCCCTCGCCCGAGGTCAAAGATCTCCCACAAACCGAATGGGGCGTAGCGGTCCTCACCGAAATGACCGAGCAACAGAAAGAAGACTTCTACAAGCTCATCGGCCGGTAGACGTCGCTCTTCTATAGGGAGGGGTGGCGCAGATGCCACTCCGTCGCGCTCTCGAAGGCGTTCCCGACCCGGCACAGAAGGCTCTCCGCGAGGGGGTGAGCAACCAGCTGCAGACTCAGCGGCAAGCCGTCAGGCGAGGCGCCGCAGGGCAGCGAGAGAGTGGGATAACCGTTGTAGTCGAAGGGCAAGGTGAAGCGAGAGCTGGCCTGGAACCACGACAGAGGCACGCCGGAGACCGTTCCGCCGTCCAGATCGAGACCCTCGTACGCCCCCTCTGGATCATAGGTGAAGGCCTCGCTCGCCGCCGAGGGGCAGGCGAGAACGTCGACCCCCGCCAGCGCTGTGCGCACCGCCCCCACCACCTCGAGCCGGTGCAGGTGGGCCCGTGCATATTGGGCGCCGCTGACTGTAGAACCGAGCTCGAGCCAGTTACGGAAGGCCTCGCCGTAGTCGTCGGCACGGGAAGGGTAGGTGGCCTCGTGGGCCACCAGGGCCTCGGCAGCGCAAAGGGTCTGCCAGGCATCGAGCTGCTCTCGTGTCAGCTCCGGCATGTCGACATCGACGATCTCCGCCCCCAGATCGCCGAGCCGGGCCACCGCCGCACGTACGGCCACGGCGTAATGAGGCGCCAGATCCGTAGTCGCATACGCATCGTCGTAGCCGATGCGAACACCTTCGATCCCGCGCTCCAGCTCAGCGACGAGATCCGGCACCCGATCGGACAGACTGGTCGAGTCATTCTCGTCCCTTCCGGCGATCACCTCGAGAACGGCAGCCGCATCTGCCACCCGTCTCGTCATCGGGCCGACGTGGTCGAGGGAAGGCGCGAGATCGAGAACACCGAATCGGCTCACCCTTCCCCAGGTGGGCTTGAGCCCGACGAGGCCATTGGCCGCCGAGGGGTACCGAATCGAGCCGCCGGTGTCGGTGCCAAGAGATGCGAAGCACAGCCCCGCAGCGGTAGCGACCCCCGGTCCGCTCGATGAGACTCCCGGCCAGAGGTCTTCACCCCAAGGGTTGCGCGGCACCTGGAACGAGCGCTGGTACCCGGACATCGCCCCTTCGGTGGTGTTCAGCTTTCCGAGTAGCACGGCGCCGGCACCTTCGAGACGGGCAACGACGGTCGCGTCATGATCGGGTACATGACCGCGAAGCACGGCAAGCCCTCCCATCGTGGCTACGCCCTTGGTGAAGCAGAGGTCCTTGACCGCAATCGGTACGCCGTGTAGCGGACCCCGTGAGCGTCCGGCCTCGATCTCGACCTCGGCGCGTCGAGCCGACGCCATAGCGTGGTCGGCCATGACGGTGGCGTAGGCGTGAAGCCGGGGGTCGAGCTCCTCGATGCGGGCGAGAAGAGACTCGGTGAGAGCGACCGGCGACACCTCGCCGGCACGCAGCTTCGCGCCCACCTCGACCAGGCTGAGATAGTGTAGATCGCTCATTTTTTCCTCTCCCTGTTCGGTTTGCGCCTCAGCTCCCTCGCGAATAACTGGAAGCGCCACTCCGAGACCTGCTGCTAGGAATGCCCTGCGCGAAGAGAGCCACCGAGATTCGCGGCTGTCAGACGCATCGACTCCCCTGCCGTTCTTGTCTGCCATCACATCCTCGGGATCGCGCCACACGTAGGCCTAGTAGACTCGATGGTATGCCACCTCGCCTCTACCTCCCTAGCGCGCTCCTTCAGGCGTGCCGTCAATCCGCCCTGAGCACCGTCCACAGCGTGGCATTGATTCTGCTCTTCGCCTTGGTGCTACCCACCGAGGGCCTCGGGCAGGAGCGCGCTGGCGGCGGTCCAGAGTCGGCGCCGGCACCCCAGCCAGCGTCGAGGCAGGGTCCAAGAACGCAGGAACAGATCTCAGCAGAGATCCGAGCCCTGCCCCCGCGCTATCTGCAATGGGTGCAGAGCGTCCTCGGGCTGATCACCCAGGCGGAGCTCGACTACTTCCTCGACCTCGTCGGCGACTACCGCCGCGATGCCTTCATGGAAGCCTTCTGGCAACCTCGCGACCCTGTTCCGGCGACGCGGGAGAACGAGCTGCGCGCCCGCTGGCAGGAAAGTGTGTCGTCATCGAACGTCCGCGTGCCCTTTACCGATGCTCGCGCCATGCTCTATCTGCTCAACGGGGCGCCACAGGGATACAGCCTGCCCGACGGGCGTCCCGCCACGCGCTGTTTCAGTCGCACCGACGAGCTCGAGATCTGGTTTTACAGCGGAAGCGAGCGCCTCCAGAGGGAGTTCATCATCATTCTGCTCAAACGCGGCGCCCAGACGCCCTACGAGGCCTACAACCTGGGCGAGACGCTCCGCCCTCGCAAGCGTTCGGGTGCCCTTCCGACCAAAGACATCCGACTGCTTTGCGCTGACGAATACTTGCGTTATGCCTTGTCAGAGATCTCGCGCCCGGGAAACTACGAAGAGCTTCTCGAAACCGTCCTCAAGCCGCCGCTGCCATCCTCGGAGTGGCTCGCCAACTTCTCGGCGTCGACCACCGACCTGCCCAAAGACGCGGTCACCTTCCCGATGGTCGCCAAGCTCACCTTCCCGGAGCGCAACCAGAGCCGCACAGCGGTCCAAGTACTGGTCGAGATAACTCTCGAGGCAGCGCCGGGGAGGCGATTCGATGGTGAGCTCTTTCACAATTTTCTGGTCACCGGGGAGGTGATTCGGGACGGTCGCCTGTTCGAAAGCTTCAACTATCAGTTCGAGGGGCCGACGGAAGAGAGCACCACCAAGATCCCGCTCGGCTTCACGCGCTACCTGCGCCCGGGTCCGGCGGACCTCCGGGTGCTCGTACACGACGTCTACGGCAAGAGCTACTCCCGCCTCGCTCACGACTTCGAAGTGCCGAGCCCGGAAGGTCGACCCGAAGTCCGCCACGCGCAGCTGCAAGCCGGCACCGCCGCGGAACAGGAGGGTCCCTCGCTGCGACTCCTCCCACCCCCCGGCGCCACCCACGTCGGCATGTTGCGATTTCAGACCCGCGCGAGGGGCGAGTTCGACAAGGTCGCCTTCTTCGTCGACGACAAGCAGGTGATCAGCAAGAGACGACCACCCTACAGCGTCGAGCTCAACCTCGGCCAGGACGCTGCACCGCACCGCGTTCGCGTGGTGGGATTTTCGGGAACAACCGAGATCGCCAGTGACCAGGTGTGGCTCAACCAAGGCTCACAGCGTCTGCGTGTGCGCTTCATCGAGCCCCGCCCGGGCGGCATCTATCCCGGCAGTCTGACCGCTCGTATTGCGGTCGACACGCCTGACGGCACCCCTCCCGAGCGAGTCGAGATCTTTCTCAACGATGTCTCGATCGGAGTTCTGGAAGAAGGCCCTTACGTTCAGACAGTGCGTCTCGCCGACGACAACATCGCGGTCGTGCGGGCCGTCGCGACTCTCGCCGACGGTGTCAGCGCCGAGGATGCGGTGGTGGTCAACGCCGCCGGCTCGGTCGAGTCGGTCGAAGTCCGGTTGGTCGAGATCTACGCTCTGGTGGTCGACGAGAACGGGCAGCTCGTGACCGGCCTGGCGCAGGAGCAATTCACCGTTCTCGAAGACGGCGTCGCCCAGAGCTTGCGCTCCTTCGAAGAGACACGGGACGCCCCTCTCCAGCTGGCTCTCCTTCTCGACCGTTCTGCTTCGATGCAGCCTCATCTGGAGACCGTGGGCGAAGCCGCCTTCTCGGTGGCGACCAACGTCCTACAGGGAGACGAAGACCGCATCTCGCTGATGTCCTTCGCCGACGACCTCTCGGTCGATGTGGCTCTGGGCTCCGACCTAGCGTTGATCGAGCGAGCGATGGCAGGCATGGTTGCGCGCGGTGGCACCGCTCTTTACGACGGCATCGTGCAGGCACTCGGTAGCTTCGATGGAGTGACCGGCGCGAAAGCTCTTCTCCTCTTCTCCGACGGCAACGACGAGGGAAGCAGCCTGAGCTTCGAGCAGAGCATCGCCGCAGCGAGCCGAGCCGGTGTCACCATCCACACCATCGGCTTGGCGGAGACCTACCCCGAAAAATCGGAGCGTCGGGTGCTCGAAGATCTGGCGGCGGAGACCGGCGGCCAAGCGCACTTCATCACCACCGTCGACCAGCTCGGCGAGCTCTACGAGGAGATCCTCGCCGAGCTCCGCACCCGCTACCTCCTCACCTTCCAGTCCGCAAGCCAAAAGCCCCCCGATCAGCCAAGAGAGCTGAAAGTCGAGGTGGACGCAAGGCGAGTCGAGGTCAGAGCACGCAAGAGCTACCGTCCGTAGCCTACGGAAGTGATTGCTATCACTTCCTCCGGCTACCACAACATGGCGCCGAGGACGGCGCATCCGGACCCTCCGGCCGAAAGAGACGTCGTCGCTGGGGCCACCCCTAGGAGCGTGTCCGAGAATTCGGACAGGCGAGTAGTTCTTAGGGGGGGATGGGCCGGAGAACGGGCCGTAGGCCCGTTTCCCGGGGCTAGGGATCGTCGAGGTAGCGGAACTTGATGTTGCGGAAGGCGATTCGGCCCTGATTGTGCTGAAGGGCGATCATTCCCTTGCGGACGGGGTTCGGGTCGGTCCAGTTCACGAGCTCCTTGCCGTCGAGCGTGACCTCGAAATGCCCGCCGTGGGCGACCACGTGGAAGGAGCGCCATTCGGCACGCTCCTCCACTCCCTCCACCTTGACCCGCTGCACCAAGCTGCCGGTGGGAAAGGGGTTATCAGGTGGCGCGATGTTGAGCTCGTAAGTCTCGGTTTTGACATTGGCCGGAATTTTGGGAACGCGAAGGAAAACTCCGCTGTTGGTCCCCAAATCGGCAAGAAAGTCGAGCTTCAGCTCGAAGCTGTCGAACACCTCTTCGGTGATGAGAAAGCCCATCCCCCCCGAGTCGGAGACGATCGCGTCGTCTTCGATCTTCCACTCCGCGTCTCCGGCCACCGTCCAGCCATCGAGATCGCTGCCGTACCAGAGCATCAGCCACCCCTCTTCCCCATCTTCGAAGCTCAGCGAGTTCGGCCGCTGTGCGCCGGCCGCGGTGACCGACAAGAAGACCACGAAAACCCAAAACAAAACCCTAACGCAGCTGCTCATGCCCGTCTCCCCTTCTGTCTCGAAGCTCATCGAGATTAGCATGCCGAGCCAGAGGGCGGCAGTCTCAGGGCCCCCATATACTCGGTACCAAGCTCGCCCATGCCGAAACCTCGCCACCTCTTCCTTGCCGCCCATCTGGCTCTTTTGACAGCGGTCTCTTCTACCGCGATCGCCGGAGAGGCTGTGCAGTACCGTGTCTCTTTCCCGAATCGAGCTCATCACGAGGCCGAAGTCGAGATCGCCTTCCACGGCCTACCTCCGGGACCTCTGGAAGTTCGGATGAGTCGCTCTTCGCCTGGCCGCTACAGTCTCCACGACTTCGCGCGCAACGTATACGCCTTCACCGCCTCCGATGACGAGGGGGGAACGCTGAAGGTCAGCCGGCCCGACCCCTACGGATGGACGGTCTCCGGACCTCGCTCAGGCGACACCATCAGAGTGGGCTACACCGTCTACGGCGACTTCATGTCGGGTACCTACTCCGCAATCGACGACAGCCATGCTCACCTCAACCCCCCTTCCGTCTTCGCATGGGCGCGCGGCCTCGGGGAGCGCCCGATCGAGCTGGTCATCGAAGCGCCTGGGAGTGAATGGAGAGTCGCAAGCCAGCTTCAGCCGACAGAGGACCCGCTGGTCTACCGAGCACCCCACCTTCAGTACTTTCTCGACAGTCCCCTCGAGATCGGTGATTTCGAGTGGGTCGAGTGGGTCGTCGGCGAGGGCGACGAAGAACAGACTCTAAGGATCGCGATCCATCATCAAGGCAGCCGCGACCAAGTCGCCGGCTACGCCGAGATGGCGAAGGCGGTCGTCACTCAAGCAACGGCGGTCTTCGGCGAGCTGCCGCGCTTCGACTACAAAACCTACACCTTCATCGCCGACTATCTTCCTTGGGCCAACGGAGACGCGATGGAGCATCGCAACTCGACAGTCCTGGTCAGCTCACGCTCGCTCCAGCGGAGCTCCATCGCACTCATCGAGACTCTCTCGCACGAGTTTCTCCACGTCTGGAACGTCGAGCGCATTCGCCCCGCGACCCTGGAGCCCTTCGACTTCGAGGGGGGCAACATGTCGGGAGAGCTCTTCTTCGCCGAAGGGTTCACCAACTACTACGACGGGCTGCTACTCGCCCGCGCAGGGCACTGGAGCTTTGAGCGCTTCGTCGAAGACCTCTCCAAGACCGTCGACAGGATCCAGAACAGCCCTGCCGTCGCGCAGCGCTCGCCGGTCCAGATGAGTGAGCTCGCCGCCTTTCACGATGGCAGCACCTGGGCCGACCCTCAGAACTCGAGAAACACCTTCTTCTCCTACTACCGCTACGGCGATGCTATTGCTCTTGCCCTCGACCTCAGCCTTCGCTCACGATACGACTCTTCTCTCGACCGCTTGATGGCCGAAATGTGGCACAGACATGGAAAGAGCGAGCGCTCCTACTCGCTCGAGGACCTTCAGACCGTCCTCGCCGAGGTTTCCGACGCCGCCTTTGCCGAGGCGTTCTTCCGTCGGCACATCTTCGGGCGAGAGAGCCACGACTATGAAGCACTACTCGAGCCGGCGGCTCTCTTGCTTCGGCCCGCCCATCCCCAACGGGCCTGGATCGGTGCAACCCCTCTGGTTTTTGAGGATCGGGGCGCCCGTCTCGACGGTCCGACTCTGATCGGCACTCCACTCTACGAGGCAGGGCTCGACAGGGGTGACGTGTTAGTGGCCTTGGACGGCAGAAGGTTGCGACGCAACAAGAACTTAGATCGCGTTCTCGACCGTCACCAGGCCGGAGAGGAGCTCCTGGCCGAGGTGGTCACGCGCTCGGGCCGAAGAGTCGAGACCCTGCTGCGCCTGATCGCCGACCCCGGGCTGGAGGTCGTGACCTTCGAATCCGCCGGCATGACGGTGTCGGAGCAGCAAAGCTCCTTTCGCGCAAAGTGGCTTGCCTCCGGCACATCTGGAGTCCCTGGAGACCCATGACCGACCTCCCCCACGCCTTCGTGTCCTTCAAGCCCGCGGCCATGGCGGCGCTCACACTGGCTCTGGTCGCGACTCACAGCGAAGGCCAAGTCTACGATCAGAAGATCGCGCTGGTCGGCCACGACTCCTTCGAGATCCAGATCACCGGTCTCGACAGCATGGCAGCCCAGAAGATCGGTCTCGATCCAGCGGAGCTCTTGGAGCGTATGCGACGGCGCCTGGAAAAGGCGGGCATAACGATCGAAGCGGTCTCGGACGAGGGGGCTCGCGCCCTCCTGAATCTCAAGATCATCCTCGCCCACAACGAAGAGCTCGAGTTGGCGGTCTCAACGGTAGAGGTATTGGTGAAACAAGGGATTCTCGACCCCGAAGGCAGGGTCCTCTATATCTCCACCTGGAGCTCAGGCGGCTGGGTGGGCGCCTCGGTTCTAGGCCGTGCGAGGAGCGAGATCGAGGCGGCGGCCACCGGGCAGATCGATCGATTCATCGCTGACTACCTAGCGGTCCGCCGCGCCGCGGTGAAGAGCTCACCTGAGCCCTGAGTAGAGCTCGAGAAGCCGAGACTCGTCCTCGGGCATCAGCGGGCGGAAAGTGGATGGACCCTCTGGCCGCGACACCGTTTCACACGGAAGGCACATCAGGGCCGTCGGCTCGTCGTGGTGAGTGAGGCCCACGACATGCCCGAGCTCGTGTGCGATCACATTACGGGTGATCGTCGCGTCAGCCGCGGAGTCATCTCCGGCAGCGCTGATGGCGACGAAGAACCTCGACTCCCCCGGCCGTGGCCAGGCAAAAGGCATCAGCTTCTGCGTCGACAGCAAGACAACGACATCGGCGTCGATGGCGGTTAGCTCGCTGGGACGAGCATGGGGATCGAAAGACCCGGGTCGGCCTGCAAACTGCGAGATCCGGCGAGCGTAGGTCTCGAGGGCCCGGTTCGAGACCGGAGAGACGACGACATCGGCGTCTGGCAGCACCGGCTCGAGGCCGAGGTCGGCGAAAACCCGCGCCCAAAACTCGATAGCCTCGATTACGAACGCAATCCGGGCGTCCCCTGCACTGGGACTGACGACAACAATTCGACTACCAGCAGGGGGCTCACCGGCACAAAGGGACGGCGAGGGAAGGCTCGCAGCCAGCAAGACGGCGACTAGACCAGCGTTTCCAAAGTTCGCGCACATATCTCGGCCCCTTCTGCCCGCTGCCGGCGTTGCGCCTCCTCGACATATTGCCCAATATGCCTGCGTCGGCGCGCCTGGCCAGCGAACAGAATGAGCTCGAGCTATGCAGCACGAACTTTGGAAATGCTGGTCTAGGTGCCAAGTGCTCTTCATCGTCCGCCACCTGAGAAGGGACTTCCCCGGCAAGCCGATCGTAGCGTATGGGTGTGGGGCTAGAGGGGTACCCCTTCAGACATGCTAGCCTGAGAGATCATGCCTGAGCCCATCGTCGATTTCAGAGTAGGTCTGACCGACCCGGCTTCCTTTCCGGTCGAAGAGCTTGCACTCGCCGCCGCCGAGGCGGTCAGCTCGGTGGCCGATGACTTCGTCTTCTATCCGGGACCACTGGGGCACGCCGGACTTCGCCAAGTGCTTGCGGCAAGAGAGTCGAAGCGCGAGGGCATCGAGGTCGACCCGGACCACCTCGCCCTCACCAACGGCTCGATGCAGGCAGTAGCTCTGGTCGCCCAAGCCTTGATGCAGGCTCCTGGCGACGTCATCATCACCGAAGAGCTCACTTACTCGGGCACCATAAATGCCTATAAAGAACTGGGCGCGCGCCTGGTCGGCATCCCGGTCGATGAAGACGGCATGCGTGTCGATGTCCTCGCAGAGAAGCTGGAGCAGCTCGCCAAGCAAGGCACCCCACCACGATTCATCTATACGCTGCCGACCTATCAGAATCCTACCGGCGCCATTATGCCGGTCGAACGGCGCCATGCGCTGCTGAGGATCGCTCGCCAATTCGACATCCTCATCGTCGAAGACAATTGCTACGGCGACGTGCACTTCGAGGGCGAAGTGCCACCCTCCCTCTACGCCCTGGCTGAGAAGGGCGCCGTGGTCTACATCTGCTCACTGTCGAAGATCTTCGCCGCCGGTCTGCGGATGGGGTACCTGTTGGCCCAACCGGAACAGCTCGAGCGCATCACCGCCAAGCGCCTCGACCTCGGCAATAGTGTGCTGGCCGCCAGCATCTGCGCAGCCTTCCTCGAGAAACGGCTGTGGGAGCACGTCGAGCGACATAACGCGGCCCTGGACGAGAAACGCAGAGCGCTTCTGAGCTCTCTCGACGAGCATTTGGCCGACCTCTGTCACTGGACGGCCCCGCGTGGCGGTCTCTTCTTGTGGCTCCAACTGCCTTCTGACATCGACCTCGATCTGCTCGATGAGCTCAGCGCGGAGCGCGGTGTCGGCTATGCCCCGGGATCCGCCTTCCACATCGAGGGAGACCGCGTGCCCGCGATTCGGCTCGCCTTCGGCTATCCGGCCGCCGCGGAGATCCGGCGCGGTGTGGGCATCCTCACCGGGTGCATCCGCGACGCCTGCGCCACCACGCTTCGGCAAGCATCGCTGTAGCTCGCCCGGGCATGCCAGCAGCATCGCTACGGCGTATCAGGCTCTTTCGGCTACTCACAGCCCTGATCGTCGTTGTCGCGCTGGAGCTGATCTCGCTTGCACTCCTGACCCTCGGTGTCGGCGGCTCGGAGCGGACGAGCGGCCTGAGTGAGCCCGTCGACCCGGAGACCGCGTCACCAAGCTCGACCCCCCTCGCACCGGGCTCAGTGGAGATGCTGCAGCGAGAGGTCATCCACCCCTATCTCGGATACGTCCTCGATGCTCCTTTCCAAGTGCGGACAGGAGAGTCGGCAGCGCAAGGAATCGAATACGGCTTCGCCATCGACCAGGAGCTCTTTCAGAAACGCCAAGAGGGCCGCCTGGTGGTAGCCCTCACCGGCGGCTCTCTGGCTTTCAGTCTCGGCTCGCGCAGCTCCCACCTTCTCCGCCGCGAAATCGGCGCTGCCGACAGCGGCACGGGCCGGAGCGTCGACGAGGTCGTTCTTCTCAATCTCGCCCTACCCGGCTACAAGCAGCCCCAACAGTTGATGCTGCTCAACTACCTGCTCGCGCTCGGCGCCCAATTCGATCTCGTGGTGAATATCGATGGCTTCAACGAGATCGCTCTGGCCCCCGCCGAGAACCTCGACAAAGGCGTGTCCCTCCACTTCCCGCGCAGCTGGTACTTCCGCGTCAACCCTGAGCTCGATCCCGAGATCAAGCTCCGCGTCGAGGAAGTGGCCTATCTGAAGCGCGACATCGCGCAACGGGCCACCCGCCTCGAGAGCTCGCCGGCGCGTTACAGCAGCACTTGGCGACTCCTCTACAGCCTGAGTCTGCAACGGCAGGCAGATAGGAGGAACGTTCTCGAATCAGAGCTCGTCGCTGCGCGAGAGCAGTTCGGAGCTGCCTACGTAGTCACGGGGCCGCGCAAGGAATACCCTGACATGGCCTCGATGTACGACGAGCTGGTACGGCTCTGGGCAACTACGTCTCGCTTGATGCACCAGCTCTGCACCACCAACGGCATTCGATACTTCCATTTCTTGCAGCCCAACCAATACGTCGCTGATACGAAGCCGATGGGAGACGTGGAGCGTCGGCTTGCCTTGTCTCAAGAGAGAGGCTGGGGACGCTTCGTCAAAAACGGCTACCCGAAGCTCATCGAAGCAGTAGGAAAGCTACAGGACCAGGGCGTGCCGGTCTACGACCTGACAGAGCTCTTTGCCGACGTCGATGAGCCCATCTACGAAGACGGCTGCTGTCATATCAACCGCGAAGGCGAAGAATTCCTCTCGCGAGCGATCGGTACTAGAGTATTGAGACCTTGAGTCTGAGGTCTCGTTTCTTCATCGCACTTGTAGCGTGTTGTAGCGCGCTCTGCGGCCAGGCCGTCCCCTTCGCTGAAAACGGCGGCCTGAAGATGCTCTACGACAACCGCATGTATCCGCAGGCCCTCGAGCACCAGGGGCAGGTCTTCATGGTCTGGCGCGCCAAGTCCGGACTCCCTCATATCCGCTCCTATGATCGCAAGAGCGGTGGCTTCTCCGAGCCCTTCTCTCTGGTGGAGAGCATGGACGAGCTGCTCGACGCGCCGAAGTACAAGCGAGATCACCATTATGCACCGATACTCTGGAACGACAGCAGCGGCCATCTGCACGTCCTTTTCGGCTGCCACGTAACCTCAGGAGGCGTCCACCTGGTCTCGAAGCAGCCTTGGAACATCGCGGGATGGAGACAAGGACCGGCGATCGCACCAAGCATCTCTTATCCCAAGGCTCACCGTCTCGGCGACAGCGAGATTCTTCTCTACTTTCGTCACCAAGGGCATCTTGGTTACTGGACCTACCGCATATCCGGCGATGACGGAGAGACGTGGACCGGGCCCGAAGCACCTCCGATCGACCTCAGCCTAGAACCGTACGACGGCGCCCATGCCGAGCACGCAGGCTCGTACCACACGACACGCGTCAGTAGAGACGGCAGGAGCCTTCATATCGCTTTCATCTGGAAAGTCGAAAAGCCGCTCTTCAACTCTCGCTACGAGGGGCAGCTCTCCGACCACACGCATCGCTACAACCTCTACTACCTCAAGGTCGACCTGCTCACCGGAAAGGCCCATACCTACGAGGGCGACGAGCTCGAGACGCCGGTCCGGAAAGGGGTCGCGGACCGGCAATGCCTAATCTGGAACACCGACGAGCGAGTTGCGGCGGTCGGGCCTTCGATCTATCTCGACGAAGACGACGATCCCTATTTTCTGCTGCCGGTGTCGGGTAAGACACCGTATCGCTCCACTTTCTACTTCGTCAGGCGCGGCAAGGATCGCTGGGTCAAAACCGCCTTCTCGGGAACCTCGCATCCGTTCAACTCCAGCCACCTCGACCGGGCCGACGACGGTACTTTCAGAGCAGTTCTGGTGATCGGAGAAGGGGAAAGCCACTCCGAGGACGACATGGACATCTACGGTTGGGGAACGAGAATCGAAGAGTGGGTCTCGGACCCCAGTGGCGAGAACTGGAAGTTCGCCCGTAACCTGAGCGCCGAGCCGGGAACCAAGTATCAGAACATCCAGTTCGTCTCACGGGCTTCGGGGGAAAGGGCCAAAGACCTGCTTCTCTTCTACGGCTGGCGAGAGACTTTCGGAACCGGCACCGGCTTCCTCTGGCAAGCAGGCGAGTGACGCCGTGTACGAGCTCGCGCCGGACCTCTTCGTAGAGGACTCCTGGGTCCGCTTTTACGGCGTGCATCTCAGCACGCGAATGGCCGTGGTCCGACTGAGCGGCGATCGCCTCTTCGTCTACTCGCCGACATTCCTGACCCCGGACCTCAAACATGATCTCGAAGAGCTCGGCCAGGTCAGCTACGTGATCTCCCCCAACAAGATCCACAACCAGACGCTGGTCCGATTCCTCGCCGCCTTTCCTGCAGCGCGTTTCTGCGCCCCTCCGGGTTTGGCGCTCCGTCGACCGGACCTGAGATGTGAGGACCGGCTCACGGATCGCCCCGACCCGGAGTGGAGTGACGAGCTCGATCAAGCCTTGACGCAGGGCAACGTGTTCTTTTCCGAGGCGTTGTTCCTGCATCGAGCCTCGCGGACCCTGATGGTAGGGGATCTGGTCGAGAACCTCGACCGCCACACCGTAGCCTCCTTCGCACTCGTCCTCGGAAGAATCTTCGGCGTCAGGAAGGGACCGGCACCCTCTCCCGAGTTTCGCCTTTACACCTTCGAGGCCGACGAGGCAGAGCGCGCTTTCGAGCGGCCGCGGAGCTGGGACTTCGACCGAATTTTTCTCTGCCACGGAGGGTTGATCGAAGAAGACGCCGGGGCGATCTTCGACGCCGTCTGCGAAGAGATCCTGAGAGTCGCACGCGAGCGAAACCCGCTCGCCCTGAGAGTGCTGCGGTGGCTATCGACCGTTCAGTGAAGGAGTGAGGAGTGAAGAAGAAAGACCGACCCTGTGATGATGATCACAGAATACTCCGCACTGCCGTAGTGTTTAGACTCTTACGACGTGACTCTCGACGCCCCACAGGAGAAGAAAAATGCCTTCGTTCGACATCGTCATTGAAACCGACCTTCAGGAGGTCGACAACGCGCTCAATCAGGCGCGCAAAGAAGTCGGCCAACGCTATGACTTTCGAGGTAGCAAGAGCCGTATCGACTGGGACAAGAAGGGCGAGATTCTCCTCTTCAGCGATGACGATCATCGGCTGGCGGCCCTCCTCGACGTAGTGAAAGGACGCTTGGTCAAGCGCGGGGTCTCGATCCGCAACCTCGACGTGCAAGAGTCGACGCCGGCAGCGGACGGCCTGGTCCGGCAGGTTGTGTCCCTGCAGATCGGGGTACCGAAGGAGACGGCCAAGGAGATCGTCAAGCAGGTGAAGCAGACGAAGCTCAAGGTCCAGGGTCAGATCCAGGAGGATCAGGTGCGCATCACCGGCAAGAAGCGTGACGATCTCCAGGAAGTCATGCAGCTGGTTCGCGAAGGTGACTTCCCCTTCGAGTTCAAATTCGTCAACTTCCGCGACTGAAGAGATCCTCACGCCGCCACTCCCCACTCCTTACCTCCTACTCCTCACTCCTCACTTCTTCACTCCTTCACTTCTTACTGCTTACTTCTTACTCCCAATGAGACTCCTCCTAGTCATCGTAGCCCTCCTCCCGACGCTGGCGGCTTCCGCCGACGAGCCCATCGTGCTCGAGCTCTTCACCTCCCAGGGCTGCTCCAGCTGCCCGCCGGCGGACCGCCTGCTCAGTGAGGTCGGACGGGACGAGGGGATTATCGCTCTCGCTTTTCATGTCGACTATTGGGACCATCTCGGATGGCGGGACCCGTATTCTTCTCCGGCCTGGTCGCGGCGACAGGAGCAGTATGCCCGACGGCTGCCGGACGGCCGCTCCTACACTCCTCAACTCGTCCTCGACGGCCGGGTTCACCTGGTCGGCTCACGCCAAGGGCAGCTGGAGGCGCAAATAGCCCAGCGCCGCACTGAGCCTGCGGTCGCCGGCCTTTCGCTTTCTTGGCAGCAGGACGAGAAGTCAGCAGGCGGAAGGCGTCTGCGGATCGAGACCGAGCTCTACCAGAAGCTCGGCGGCTCCCTCGACCTCCAGCTGGCGGTGCTCGAGAGCGGTCTCGACACCGCTGTGTCCCGAGGCGAGAACGCGCGACGAAAACTGCACAACGACTTCGTCGTCCGCGGCATCAGCACGGTCACCTCGATCAAGGACCCTGCTCCGGGCCATCGACTAGACCACGCCGAAATACCCCTCGACCCGAGCTGGAACCCCGACGAGCTGAGCGTCGCGGTCCTCCTGCGCCACCATGAGTCGCTGAGGATCTTCGCCGCCGCCCGCCTAGACGCCCGACGCTAGTGGACCGTAACACCCAAACGTTTAGCGCCTGAGCGGCCCTCGCGGCCGATCTCTGCGTTACGCTTCCTCGACATAGTCCCCGCTATGCCTGCGTCAGCGCGCCTTGATCTCGACCACGAAGGACTCACTCAGCCACTAAACGTTCGAGTGTTACGGTCCACTAGTCCAGCGCTTCCAAAGTTCGTGCTGCATAGCTCGAGCTCATTCTGTTCGCTGGCCAGGCGCGCCGACACAGGCATATTGGGCAATATGTCGAGGAGCGCGGGGGCGCCTAGCCAACGCCGGCAGCGGGCAGAAGGGGCCGAGATATGTGCGCGAACTTTGGAAGCGCTGGTCTAATCTCCCTCCCAGTCCCAGAAGTAGTCTTTGTTGGTGAGCTCGATCTCGGAGTCCACCTCTACACGCCGCTCCGGCTCGTGGATCGTGGCCGGCAACCTGGCCTGTCCCTTGACCACGTTCAGTTGCTCTTCCAGGTCTTCCACTTCTCGCCGCCAATAGTCGTCATCGCCGAAGTGGGGCCAGCCCAGCCTGAAAGCCGGGTCGTGCCAACGCCGGGCGAGCCAACCAGCATAGCGCACCATCCTCAGGCCTCGTAGGGGCTCGATGAGGCGCGCGCTCGAGGCATCGAAGTCGCGTAGCTCTCGATACCCGCCGAAGAAGAGCTCTCGTTTGCGGCGACTCTCCGAATCCCGGCCGGGGAGCGCCAGCCACACATCCTGAACCGCGGGTCCAGTGAGCATGTCGTCGAAGTCGAGCAGGGTGAGTCGATCGTCGCGGAGCAATACGTTGCCGAGGTGAAGATCGGCGTGAATTCGATGGGTATCCACGCCGACCGCCAATAGGTCCGCAACATCGGCGATGCCCTCGGCGGCATCGAAATAGCGGCGCCGAAGAGAGTCGGGCAAGCTCTGATGCTCGTCGAGCCACCGAAGAGCACGGCGGATATAACGCTCGGAGTCAAGGCCGGGCCTATGGACCGCCGCGTGTCTCGCCGCCACGTTGTGCATCCTCGCGACAAGCGTGCCGAGGCGGCGGCACAGCGGATCGCTCAACTCGTCGGGTGCGCGCCCACCACGCCGATCCGACAAGGAGTAGTAGATGTCGTCGATTCGTTGCAGAGTGGAGCCATCCGGGAAGTGGCGCACCGTGCAAACAGGCACTTCTTCGGTCTCGAGCTCAGCCAGGAAGGCGTGCTCTTCGAGGATCTGTTCGGCACTCCAGCGCCCGGGGCGATAGAACTTGGCGACAACACGACTTCGGCCCTCGAGCTCGACTTCGTAGACCCGGTTCTCGAAGGAATTGAGCGGATAGCAGACGGTGTTGCAGCGTACTCCCGATCTCTCGACGGCCGCCAGGACCCGGTCGGGGGTAAGCCCGAGGAAGAGATCTAGAGCTTCGGTCATCGAGCCGCGGTACTTAGGAGTCGAGTCAAGGCCACCCTTGAGCCGGTAGCGAACGACCCGCCGACTCTGGCTGAGGGGTCTGCCGAGGAGGAAACTCCATCACTTCATCCCGCGCCGTTCGCTTTCTCGAGAGCTTGCGCGAAGTCGGCGGGTCTGGTCGGTCATACTCACTGCTCTCCTCGTTGTCGCCGGAACGTTCAGGTTACACCCGTTCTCCTGCCCTTGCACTCATCGAAACAAAGACCAGAGAGAAACAGTCTAAGTACCAGGCAGCCAGGCGCCAGCCTAGCCTCGTTCAGGGGTGTGCAGCCCCGGGCTCCGTCGCCCGCCTTACAAATTTCGAAAGGGACCCTCCGTGCCAATAGCCGGAAAACCAACGATCGCTCCCCACCCGACGCCGGAGCTGGACATCGATCACGCGAACAGAGAGACCGGCACCATGAGGTCCGCGACAGCGCTTGACGTTTTAACGGCACCCAACCACCGAAGGCTCTGGATCATCGGAGGCGCCATCGCCGCACTCGTTCTCGTCGCCGCGGCGGTACTCATTACTCGCGGCATCGGCGGGAGCGGAAGCCAGGCCCCGACGACGAGGGTCACTCCGGTGAGAGCCGGAACCTTGAGCCGGGGAGACCTCGCTATCCACACGGAGTATCCGGGTGAGCTCGTCGGCGAAGCCTCCGACCTCGCGCCCAAAGTCCCCGGAATACTCCGAGCCGTCGAGGTCCGCATCGGCGATCGCGTGGAGCGGGGCGAAGCTGTAGCGATCATCGACGACACCGACCTTCGCCATCAACAAGAGGAGGCCCAGGCACAGCTTGCGGTCGCGCGGGCCAACGAGCGGCGGTCTCAGGCGGAGCTGGAAGGCGTCGAATCCGAGCTGCGTAGGAGCGAGGACCTTCATCGCCAGGAGGTTCTCAGCGGACAGGATTACGACCTGGTGGCTGCCCGTGGAGCCACCGCAAGGGCCGCTCTCGCTGCTTCTCAGGCTCAGGTCGAGCAGGCGGAGGCGCGCAGCGGGATCCTGCGGCAGCAACTCAGCGACACTCGCGTTCTGGCACCCTTCAGTGGCACAGTCGCGGCGCGCTACCTCGATCCCGGGGCCTTGGTTCAACCGGGTACTCCAATCGTCAGACTGGTGGAAAAGGGGGGCCTGCTGGTCCAGTTCCGGGTACCCGAGCGCGACCTCGGAGCGGTTCGTGAGGGTGTCACACTGAGCCTGACCACCCAGGCCACGGGCGAGGAGCGATACCCTGGCCATGTGCTCCGCATCTCTGGTGAGGTCTCGCGCGCGGACCGCACCGCGTTGGTCGAAGGCACACCAGACCAGCAGGTGGAGATTCTGCGCCCGGGAATGTATGCCCAAGTCCGCGTTCTGCTGCAGGAGATCAAGGCGGCCAAGATTGCTCCCGGGATAGCCGTGCTCGATCGGGTGGGAGCCGACGGGGTGTGAGCCGTACGGGGATCTTCACCGTCGGTGAAGACAACACCGCCCGATGGCAGGACGTAAAGGTGCTGGGGCACTCGGGGGACCGCATTGCCATCGAGACCGAGCTCGAGCCTGGTGACGTCGTGCTCACCCTGGGGCACGAGGAGCTGAGTGATGGCGGTGCCATCCGCGTGGTTCAGCAAGATAAGCGTACCGGCTCATGAGCCTATCCAGCGTTGCAGCTCACAGGCCGGTCGGCACGCTCATGGTTTTCGTCTGCGTTGTCGTGCTTGGCGTTGTCGCTTCCAGCCAACTTGCCGTCGACATGATGCCCGCGGCCGACATGCCGCAGATCTCAGTCACCACCCTCTACGATGGCGTCGCACCGGTAGAGATAGAGAGCCTCATCACTCGGCCAATCGAGCAGGCCCTCTCCACGATTGAGGGCGTCGAGCGCCTGACTTCCACCTCGAGTGAGGGTCAAAGCCGGGTGGAGTTGGGTTTTACCTGGGGCAAGGACCTCAACGAAGCGGTCAATGATGTCCGCGAGAAGCTCGATCGCGTGCGCAATGTCCTCCCCGAAGACGCCGATCCTCCCAGCATCTTCAAATTCAACCTCTCCGACGCCTCCATCGCCTCTCTCGGCCTCTCCGGCAGCGGTGATGTGCGGAGTCTGCGCTACCTGGCTGAAGAAACGCTGAGCCGGCGCATCGAGCGGATCCCCGGAGTCGCGGCGATCGACGTCCGCGGTGGCCGCGAGCGCGAGATCCAGATCCTACTCGAGGCGGATCGCCTTGCGGCCCTCGGCATCACTCCTCGTGAGGTGACCCAGGCCCTCTCGAGCGAGAATCGTAACGTGTCCGCAGGGGATATGAGGCAGACCGGGAGAGACGTGCTGATTCGGACCTTGGGCCAGTTCGAGAGTATCGAGGACATCGCCGGCACGGTGATAACGACCCGCGAGGCCCGGCCGATCCACGTGCGCGATCTGGGTGAAGTGCGCGACACTTTTCGGGAGATCAAAACCGAGCTGTGGATCGACGGCGAGCCTGGTATGCGCATGTGGGTCAGGAAGCAGTCGGGGACCAACACGGTGGAGGTCGTCGACCGGCTGCGGACGGAGCTCGAAGCCATCAACCGCGACTACGCCGGGCGCGTACAGCTGACCATGTTGTTTGACGGATCGACCTTCATCCGCCAATCGGTGACGAACGTCGAGCGCGGGGCTCTTTACGGCGCCGTTCTCGCAGTCATCGTGTTGTTGGTCTTTCTACGCGACCTCCGCTCTACCCTCATCATCGCCACGGCTATTCCCATCAGCGTATTGGCAACCGTGGCGCTGATGTACTTCGCCGGGTTCACACTTAACGTCATCTCCCTCGGTGGCATCGCGCTCGGCATTGGAATGCTGGTCGACAACTCGATCGTAGTGCTCGAGAACATCTACCGTAAGCGCCAAGAGCGCCTCGGCGCCACCGAGGCGGCCGTCGAAGGCAGTCGCGAAGTTGCACTGCCGATCCTCGCCGGGACTTTGACCACATTGGCTGTCTTTGTTCCTGTCATGTTCATCGGTGGAATGGCCGAAGTTTTCTTCAAGGAGATGGCCATCGTCGTCTGCTTTGCCCTGGCCTGTTCTCTAATCGTGGCTCTCACTCTTGTTCCCGCAGTCGCAGGCCGACTGCTGCGCCTGAAAGCGTCCGAGCCGCGCAGAACCACGGGTCTCCTGGCCAGTTTTCTGCGACGGAGCGATGCCGCGCTGCGAAGTGTGGACGTCGCCTACGGGGAGCTCATCGACAGCGTTCTGCACCATCCCTGGCGAGTGGTTATCGGTTCGGTGGCCCTGCTCGTAGCGTGCCTGGCCATGTCGCCGCTCTTGAGCTACGAGCTCATGCCCGAAGCGGACGAAGGGCGGCTCAAGATCTCCCTCGAGCTGCCCGTCGGTACACCCGTGGAAATCACGATGGAAGTGATCCAGGGTATCGAGAGAACAATGCAAGACGCTGTCGAAGTCGGCGAGGTGCTCCATGTGATGACGACCGCTGGGCCCGAGTCCTGGTGGAGGCCCGATGGAGGCAACAGCGCGTCGATGGACGTCACGTTGGTGCCGGTCTCGCAACGTAAGCGAGGTGTGGAAGAGATAGCCGCTGCGATCCGCGCCGCCATTGCCGACACCCCAGGAGGGTCGATTCAGGTGAGAGCCTCGTCGGGCAACATGATGATGAATATGATGAGAGGCGGCGGCGAGCGCCTCTCCGTCGAGATTCGGGGCTACGATCTCGACGTCGCCGATACCTTGGCTCAGCGCGCCCTCGAGGTGATGAGAGACACCCCCGGTCTGGTGAACGCCAAGCTGGATCGTGAGCAGGGGCTCATGGAGGAGCGCTTGCGCGTCGACAGAACACGCCTCGCGGAGCTCGGCCTCAGCGGTTCCCAGATCGCGGATACGGTCGAGCACTATGTACTCGGTCGTATCGCCACGAAATTTCGGGATGGGGGTGACGAATTCGACGTGCGAGTCCAGCTGCAGGGCGAGAACCGGGAGCTCCTCGAGCAGCTGGCCCAGATGCCGATCGTTACCTCGCTAGGCGGGGTGGTCCCCCTCGGCTCGGTTACGACCACCGAGAAGAGTCGCGGCCCGGCCTCCATCGCTCGCGAAGGTCAGCAGCGGCTCGTCCGCATCGACGCCGGCGTGGCGGGTCGCGCCCTAAGCGACGTAGCCAGCGACCTGCAAAGGAGCCTCGCGAGTATCGAAGTACCGGAGGGTTTCTCGATAGGTCTGGGCGGTGAGATCCAGGAGCAGCAGGGCATCTTAGGTTCTCTGGTGATGGGGGTCTTCCTTGCAATCTTCCTCGTCTACACCGTGATGTGTATTCAGTTCGAGTCGATGATTCACCCCCTGGTGATCATGTCTGCTGTGCCCTTCAGCCTGATTGGAGTAGTTCTGACCCTCGCCCTCACCGCCACGACAGTAAACATGAACTCTCTTTTGGGATGCATCGTATTGGTGGGCATCGTGGTCAACAACGCGATCGTGCTGGTCGACTACGTAAACCTGCTTCGCACCCGCGGAATGGGCCTGGAAGAGGCACTGGTGATGGGGGCCAGGCGTCGCCTCCGACCCATCCTCATGACCACATTGACCACCGCTCTCGGGCTCATACCCCTCGCCATCGGGCTCGGCGAGGGAAGCGAGATCCAGGCGCCTCTTGCCCGAGTCGTCGTCGGCGGCTTACTGACTTCGACTTTGATCACTCTGGTCTTCGTGCCCTCCCTCTACGCTCTCGTCGAGCGTCGCAAGTTAGGCGTGCACCTAGCTGCACCGGTGCATCTAGCGCCCCGCGAGCCCGAGCCCGCATAGCTCCAGCCGAGATATGCTCTGCGCACTGGAGGTGTGAGCGTGCCGACATCGAGTCCCTTCGCCGGCCTATTCGGGAAATCACCATTTCCCGCCATGCAGGAGCAGATGAGGGTGGTGCAGCAATGTGCCGAGCTGGCCATCCCCCTCTTCGAGGCGCTGCAGCGAGAGGACCGTGAGAGCCTGCTCGCCATCAAGGAGCGCATCTTCGAGCTCGAGCATGAAGCCGACACGATCAAGAACGAGATTCGCTCGCGGCTTCCGAAGAGCCTCTTCATGCCGGTGGACCGACGGGATCTACTCGACATCCTCAACGCTCAGGACAATATCGCCGATGCCGTGCAAGACGTAGCCGAGCTGCTCGCTCTGCCGAAGATGAAGCTTCCGGCAGCACTCCTCGACGGCCTCGTCGCCTATGTAGAGACAAACGTGGACGCGGTGAAGCAATGTGGCGACGTCATCAACGAGCTCGACGAGCTGCTCGAGATGGGCTTCCGGGGGCGCGCCGCTGACCGCGTCGAGGACATGGTCGCCCGGCTCGGCGAGATCGAGAGCGAGACCGACAGCCAGGGAGAGGCGCTGCTCGAAGCCCTCTTCGACCATGAGGACGAGCTCAAACCGCTCTCCGTGCTCCTCTCTTACAAACTGATCGAGCTCATCGGAGGAGTCGCGAACTACGCCGAGGATGTCGGCGACCGTCTGCGCCTCCTCATCGCTCGCTAGCTCCCGGCCCGAGACAAGAAACGCGACCATGGAGTTTGCTGCCGTCTACATAGGTCTGGCGATCATCTTCGGCCTCTACATGACCTGGGGGGTCGGCGCCAACGACGTCGCCAACGCGATGGGGACCTCGGTCGGCTCGGGCGCCATCACGGTCAAGAAGGCGATCCTCATCGCCGCCATCTTCGAATTTGCCGGAGCTGTTCTGGCCGGCGGGAATGTCACGAGCACGATCCGTAAGAGCATCATCGACCCCGCCTTCGTGCCCTCGCCCGAGATCCTCATCTACGGAATGCTCTCCGCACTTCTGGCTTCAGGAGTGTGGCTGATGGTGGCGACCCACTTCGGTTGGCCGGTTTCGACCACACACACCATCGTCGGCTCTCTGGTCGGCTTTGCCACGGTCGGACTTGGCGTCGAGGCGGTGGCCTGGGGTGAGGTCGGCCGCATCGTGGCGAGCTGGCTGGTCTCTCCGCTCATCGGCGGCACCATCGCCTTCTTGATGACCATGAGCCTTCGCCGTTTCATCCTCGACACCGACGAGCCCCTCGCCAACGCGAAGCGATACGGGCCTGTCTACATCTTTTTCATGGGCGTGCTCATCGCCCTGGTAACCCTCTTCAAGGGTCTAGTCCACCTGGATCTCGAGCTCAGCGCCTGGGCCTCACTCGGAGTGGCCCTGGTAATCGGGTTGCTGATCGCCTCTGTCGGCAAGGCCCTGATCGCCAAAGTCCGCGTCGACCCCGAGGCTGAGCGCGACTTTCACTATGCCAGCGTCGAGAAAGTGTTTGCCCCTCTCTGCGTCTTCACCGCCTGCTCGATGGCCTTCGCCCACGGGTCGAATGATGTCGCCAATGGGATCGGCCCCCTTGCCGCCGTCGTCACCATCGTGCGGACCCAGAGTGTGACCCAGACTTCGGCACTGCCGATCTGGATCCTGCTCCTCGGCGGAGCCGGCATCGTGGTCGGGCTGGCGACTATGGGCTATCGCGTGATGCAGACGATCGGTAAGCGAATCACCGAGCTGACACCCAGTCGCGGCTTCTGCGCTGAGCTCTCCGCCGCAGCGACCGTCGTAGTGGCCTCGAGACTCGGCCTTCCCGTGTCGACAACGCACATCATCGTCGGGGCGGTCCTGGGAGTGGGCTTCGCGGGCGGGATCGCCGCAATCGACCTGCGGGTCATTGCCCGCATCGTCGCTTCATGGATCATCACACTCCCAATCGGAGCCGCCCTCGCCGCTTTCTTCTTTTTCTTTTTCAGAGGCCTCTTTCTGTAGCCGATTCCGTCCTGCCTCAATTCTCGACGGAACGAGGCAGGGCCGGCCTGACGGCCGGCCCTGACAAGAGACGTCTGCGCAAGTCAACGCGCCTTAGTGCACTCAATCGGCACGAGCCGGCGGCTCCGAGGGACCTGGAGCTAGCCGGAACTTGAGCGAGGAAACCGCACCAGGAAAGACTCCGACCTCTTGTTCCCAAGTCAAATAGCCTCCCTTGTAGATCGCTACCGTGTGATCACCCTCCTCGAGCCAGAGGAAAGACGGGTAACCGTCGAAGTCAGCGGTGGTGCCTGCATAGCGACCATCAACCCAGACTTCGGCCTTCTTCGGCTTGACGTTGAGGTCGAGGCCGCCGAAGCCATGGAGTCGGGCCAGGGCCGGATTCAAACCGCCTTCCGGACCATACGCTCGGTAGGGGCCGTGGTAACCGTAGCCGTAACCATAGCCGTAGCCGAAACCATAGGAAGGGTAGAAGCCGCCGACTCGGAAGCTCACCGCACCACGGCGGCCTCCTCGGTGGCCTCCGCGCCCCCCACGCGACCGGGCTTCAGCCGCCGAAGCGGCGACGGTTGCCAGGACCACAATCGCGACGGCGGCAAGGGAGAGATTTCTAGTGGGTGATTTTCTCATTGCGATGTCTCCTGTTTCTTCAGAGCCCCGCACCATGCACGGGTCGTCGGCATGTCATCACGCCATATCAAACGCAAGATGCAGGCCAGACCTCGAGTCAGGAGAGCCAAGTCAGAGAGATCGCAGTAAAGCACGGCCCCTTGGCTGAAAGTCTTTACATCTCTTACCACTGCCGGCGTGCCGAACCGCAGCTCTGCAGCGAACCAAAAGGGGCAAGGGTCGCCAATCAAGGACGGCTCCGTCCCCGTACGAGAGCGAGGAGCCTGGCGGAGCTTCTGAGCGCGCCGTCCCGGCGCGGTGTTCACTAGCCGGAGGAAGTAATAGCCATCATTTCCGGAGAAAATGCGCCGTCCTCGGCGCCATATTCACCTAGCCGGAGGAAATGATAGCGATCACTTCCGGAGTCCGGATGCGCCGTCCTCGGCGCCATGTAATCAGAACCGGAGGAAGTGATAGCAATCACTTCCGTAGGTCCCGCAGGCTAGCCGAGAAACTGGCGGCTCACACGAATGAGATCGTCGGGCGCATCAAAGTGGACATGGTGGCCGGAGCCGGCGATCTCGACGCGGGTGGCGTCGCGAAACAACGCCACTCGCCGCGCGATCTCGTCTTCGTCTTTGTGCAGCTCATCCGGGTCCAGTCCTCGGCGGCGCCACATGAACTCGTCGATCTCACCGGCATCGACCAGAAGCACAGGGCATCGAATCCAGCCGTAGCGCTCCTCGGCGTCGGCGGGCGACGAGAACAGGCGCAACGAGTGGATGCGCGGATCCCACTTCCATTTGAGACCACCCTGCGGGTGCGGCTCGGTTCCTAGCTCCACCAGGCGTCTGGCCGTCTCTCCATCGAGGCGAGGGTGGTAGCGCATGAACACCTGACCGGCATCATCGATCCCCATCATCGGACGACCCAACCCCTCTCCGCGCAACAGGCTCTCGACTCCCTCCTGGGTACGCCACTGCTTGTCCTCGCCCTCCGGCTCAGGAATCCTCATCGGTGGCCCCATGCCGTCGATGTTCACCACCGTCGCCGGCACGTCGGAAAAGACCCCGGCATAGTGGGTGACGATCTGGCCGCCGAGACTGTGACCGATGAGAATCGGCTTCTCCATCTCCAGCTGCAAGAGAACAGCGTGAAGATCGGCCATAAAGTGCGCCATCGTGTAGACGCCCGGCTTGCCGCTGTCGCCGTGACCGCGAAGATCGAAGGACACGACTCGGTAGGCCTCGCGGAAAGCCTCTGCCAGGCACTCGAGCCCCAGCGCGAAGTCTTCGATGCCATGAACCAGCACCATAGGCTGAGCGCCCGCGTTTCCGTAGTCGTAGCCGCGTAGCTCTACTCCGGCTCCTTGGAGGGTGAGAGTGGCCGGGGGATCGCTGGTCAATGGGTCTCCATCAAAGGGGGTCCGAGCTCCGGCGGATCGTCGAGCGAGTTGGGACAGTATCATCCGCATCGAAGAGCCACCGTTAGTGATAGGTATGGCTCCTCCCGACCGCTTGATCATGCTCGGTCTCGCCATTGTTCTTGCCGCTATCTTCTTCGTCGCCGCGTTGGTCCGATCGGCGCTGGGCTTTGGCGACGCGCTGGTAGCCATGCCTCTCCTGACCCTGGCGATCGGGTTGAACAGCGCCGCCCCGCTCTTTGCCGCGGTGGCCTTTCTCTCGTCCGTGGCGATTCTGTGGGGGAGCTGGGGTGAGGTGCACTGGCGAGACGCCCTACCCTTGGTGCTCGGCTCGGCAGCAGGGATTCCCTTTGGCCTCGTTCTCTTGAGTCGGGCTCCCGAAGCCGCGATGAAGGCGGCCTTGGGAGTCGTGATCATCGTCTTCGTCTTGGCTCGGCACTTCGTGCCAGGCCTCCGCATCAAGCGGGGAGGAACCAAGCGGGCCGTACTGGCCGGACTGGTCGCGGGTGTGCTCGGCGGCGCCTACAACATCAACGGCCCCCCCATCGCAATCTTCGGCACGCTCCGAGGCTGGTCGCCGCAGCGATTCCGAGCGACCATGCAAGGCTTCTTTCTACCCAGCGGGGCGTTGCTCGTCACCGGCCACGCCGTGGCGGGACTTTGGACGCAGAGGCTGGCGATCCTGGCCGTCCTCTGTCTTCCAGCGATGCTGGTGGGAGTGCGACTCGGAGCTTTTCTCAATCGATCCATCGAGCCCGAGCGTTTCGAGCACTGGATCAGGGCTCTCCTGATTCTGATCGGTGCTCTCCTCATCGTCCAGACCCTGGTCGAGCGAGCCTAGGAGCGTGTCCTAGTATTCGTTCTGAGCCGTTTCCCAAAGCGAATAGGAAGCAAGGCCCAAGTGCGCCGTCCTCGGCGCCAAGAGACAACTAGGCGGAGGAAATGATAGCAATCATTTCTGGAGGCTAGGCCTGAGCTCAGCGCCGCCTGCGTAGGCGGGCGACGCGTGCACCGCTGCCACCGAGCGCCGGCGGTGCTTCGAGGTGCTCGGCGACCCTCGGATGGCGGTCGAGCTCGCGGCGACTTTCCTCCGCCAGAATCCCCCGACCCTTGCCATGAATGATGAGTACGGACTCACCCCTCTGGGCGCTCAGGAATGAGCGGAGGCGCTCACGGGCACCTTCCCGATCCAGCCCATGAAGGTCCAGCGTCCCACCGATCTCGATCTGACCGCGAGCAACTCGACCCACAAAGCGAGCCGGGTACTCGGCCTGACGCTCGGGCACCGGCTCCGAATCTCGATCGGCCCCCGCACCGAGGCGCTCGATGTCCTCCAAGGCGCGCTCAAAGAGCGCCTGGTCGCTACTCCTCTCGGCCTCGGACCGCTTCCTTCGACGCTTTTGCGATCGCCCCATGACAGCTCTTAGACCCCCGATACTCGAAACGCCCGGCGTCTGAGTGGGTCTCACCCAGAGCACCCTGCCCTGCGGAGTATAGATGCCCATCGCCTGCCAGCGATCCTCCCAGGAGACGCTGCGGTCGAGTCGTTCGGCGGCCCGACTATGGCGTTACGGTGACCGCAACGTCGCTGTCGGCGCCAACCGCACCGTCACTCGCCAGGCACCTGAGCACGTACTCCCCCGGCTCCTCGAAAGTCGCCTGAACCACCCACTTTCCCTTTGGCGGAAGCGGCGGCACCTGCCACAGCGGCGCCCAGGGAGAGTTGGCGCCGGTGCGGGTGTCCTCCCACACCTTGGTCTGCAGAGGATCGAAGCTCACCTTGCCAGAGCCGCGGTAGAGGTACCAGGACAGCCGCAGCCCGGTCGCGCTGCCGACGGTGAGATGCTGATGTGGTGTCATTCGTAGATCCTTTGGCATCTCGCGTTTGCCGCGAGCGGCCAAGATGATCTCTGGCGAGATCGGTGTCTGACCCATGGGCGCCGGTACGCCATCGTCGGTCGCCCAGGCGACCAGTTCCAGGGGTTCGCCGACGCGGACACTACGCGTCGCCTTACCGTCGACCTTGATGACCGGTGCCTTGTTGGCGCGAATGACCGGATTGCTCGAACCGGCCCCGATCGCTCCCTGCTCGGAGGCTTCGACAAGACCGTCGACGAAGTAGTCCTGCCGCAGCGTTGCGTAAGCCCGCTCGGTCTCCCCTTTGGTGGTCAGCGTCCAGATCAACTCGTCGTCTTCACCAAAGTTCTTGGGAACGGGAACGCGAAAGACGAAGCGGTTGCGGCGCGGCAGAAAGTGGGTCGGCTGCCCGCGATCCGCCCCGCCTGGCGAGAAGCTGTTCTCGGCACCGACCGGCACATCGAGCTCTTCCATCCAGTTCCGATTCATGTAGCCGAACAGAAAGTAGCGGTCGCCGTCGGCGTCGCGCTCCCACCCCTCGTAGGCCGGCGAGATGGATTGGCCGCGCGAGTACGAGAGCTGGGCGCTCGCGCCCCGTGCGAAGAGCACGAGTGCGAGCGCGATGAGAAGCACCCTTCCCAATGCGTGGAATGCGTTCTTGGTCATCAAGGCGAAAAAAGCTGCGCTAGCGACCTCCGGTGGCTGTCGCCGCCTCCTTCATGAGCTCTTCCATCGGAATCACGTTACAAAGCGGACAGCCGATGACGTGATCGTTCTTCGTCAGGTTGAACACTTCGCGTCGCTTCTTCATCTCCTCCTGGAACTGCTCGTCCGAGAGAGCGACGCCGTGCCCCAGATCGATGAACATGTTCGCCACCGACCGATTCCCCGATCCCTGCCAGTTGCGCGGGTCGGGGATGTTCCGGTTTGCCTCGGTGTTGTCCATGAAGCCGATAATGTGCAGGATGGTTCCCTTGGGGAGGAGCGGCTCGTAGTTGTTGCTGTATTCGTAGCCTCTGACCCAGTTGTGGTCGTACCCGGCACAGGTGAGGGTCTCTACGTGGATGCCCCAGATCGCCTCGAGACACATGCGAGCCCCTGGCGCGTGGAGGTGGGGCTCGAAAGTGGTGATCTTGGTGTGCTCCGGCAGGATCATGTAGGCGTGGAGCTCCTGATCGGCCCGGTTCGGCCGGATGTCGATGTCGACGGCGTTACCGAGCGAGCGCACGGCCTCACTGTACTTGGGCTCGTATCCCTTGGGATGGAACTTCCACCCGATCTCGAGACGGGCGGTCGTGTCGCGGCCGTTCGAGTGGAGATGGATCGAATTCGAGATGATGCTCGAGCCGGCCTCCAACAAGCGGGCTCCATCGGGATCGAAGACGTCGGCATTGCGGCCGACTTCGTGCACGGGCCAGCTGGTGCCGAGGAAGTTGCTCGCAGCCTGATCGGCCGCCGCCGCCCCGGCTCCCTCTTCGAGCACTGCTGTGCTCCAGATCATGTGGTGGAAGATAAAACGACCACCGACGGTGGGCCGGCCTGAGGGCTTGCCCTGGGCGTCGAGGACGTCGTTGATCTCACGCACCTCGACCGCCGCGACATAGCGGTCTTCGCTGAGGCCCGTCAGTACGGACTGGATCTCACCCCACCAGTCGGGTGCATCGGCTTTCATCGTCAAGCTCTGCAGCACATTGATCAGGTCCGGCTCGCCGATCGCCCAGTCCGAGTTGGAGTCGAGCGCTAGAGGCGGCGGCATGTCGGCCGGATCTCCCCTCGGCGCTCCGCCACGGGCCCACCTGTCGATCTTCGCGAGCTCCGCCTCGGAAAGGGAGGGGTCGTACTGGTAGTTCTGGATGCCGACGTCTGTTTCGATGTACCAGGGGGGCATCACCCCCGCCACCGGGCCCATATGAGTGCGCTTGGCGATCGCCTTGGAATAGGGACGGACCTGGTCGTAGGTGATGAGCGACATCGGCGCCACCGAGTCCGGCTTGTGGCAGCTCTGGCAGCTGCGCTGCAGAATCGGCGCGATGTCTTTGGTGAAAGTCACGACAGACGTGTCCGGAACGTCAGCGGCTCCAGCCGCCATCGCGCTTGGCGCTGAGAGGATGATCATCGCCAGTGCCAGCAAGGTCGTAGAGATAGTGGCCTTATGAGCGTTTTTGATCGCCACAGCGCGCTCCTTCCGGACATAAACCGGCAACATCGTGATCAGAGCAACGATACTTGAACGGAGGTTGCCCGGCAACTAGACCAGCGTTTCCAAAGTTCGTGTACATAGCTCGAGGTCATTCTGTTCGCTGGCCAGGCGCGCCGACGCAGGCATATTGGGCAATATGTCGAGGAGGCGAAACGCCGTCAGCGGACAGAAGGGGCCGAGATATGTGTGCGAACTTTGGAAACGCTGGTCTAGGAGGCACACGCAGCTGCCGAGCCCTCGAGTTGGCTACCCGTCCTTGCTAGTACACGCGGCCATAAATACGGACACGTTTGGAGCGACGCTGCATCCTCTCCAGCAGCGTTGCGCTCCCTGCGGCGTACTGCCAGGTACGCCTCAGTCACGCGCCTTGCTGGCGAGGCGCTTCGTCGCTCGAAACGTACCCGTACTTATGGCCGCATGTACTAGTTGAAGGCGAGTCTGATCACCGACCCATGGTGGTTCTCGATGTGCCTCGTCGGGCCGTTCGAGTTACAGGTCCACACATTGCCCTCGGCGTCGAACTCGATCTCGCGAGTGTAGGTCACTCGCGTCGGCATCCGGTACTCGGTGAACTCCTCGGTCTTGGGATCGAAGCGCACGATCGAGTCGGTGCCGGTCCCGGTGATCCAGACCTCTCCGGTCTGCGGATGAATGTTGAGCGCGTAGGGCAGAGAGTTCGGCCCGTTCGGCATGTCGTATACCTTCCAGGTTTCGCTCTCAGGCTCGAAAGAAGCGATGTCGCCGCTGGCCCAGCCCGGAACCCAGACGATTCCGTTCGGCGCCACGTGCAACCGCCTCGGCCCGTGCACCGGGGGCTTCCATTCGACGATCTGATCGGGGCTGCCATCCGCCGCTTCTGGGTCGACGCGACCGATGCGCTGGCCGTTGAGCTTGCTGTACCAGACCTTGTGGTCGGGGGCGATGTCGATGCCGTAGGGGGTGATACCACGCGACTCGCCGCCGGCACCACCGCCACGGACCTGCTTGGCGTCCGGCAGGTCGTAGAACTTCACCTGGTAGGTCTCGGGATTGATCGAGAAAACGCCGAGTCCTGCGTCCGTCCACCAAACCGTACCCAACTCCTGATCGACGCGCAGAGTGTGGGGGTAGCCGGCACGCTTGCGAGTGGGGTGAGCCGACACCACCGTGTATTCCTTGGTCTTGGGGTCGAACTTGGCCATCTCGCCGGAGAGGGCCAAGGTCAGCCACATGTCTCCGTTTGCCGACATCTCGATCGAGTGGGGTCCCTTGATCGGCGAATTGCTGTCGCCGAATACCTTGCCGCCGGGGATCGAATAGGTCTCGCGCTCGCCGGTATCGAGATCGAGCCGGTGAACGGCGTCGTTACCCATGTCCACGGTGTAGATCCGTCCGTCCAAGCCGACCTCGAGGTCGTGAATGGAGGCGCGGTCTTCGAGCCCCATCTGCCATTCGGTGATCTCGACATCGAGGGCCGGGCCGGCCGGCGCGGGTGGCGGCTCGTAGGCCGGCCATTCCTTCTCGGCGTCTCTGCCATAGGTCATCACCAGGCGATCCACCAGGTCTGCCTGGGTGTGGGCATAGAGACCCTTGAAGCCGTCCATACGGGTGATCATGACTTCCCAATCCACCGGCTCCTCGGGGGAGCGAAAGCCCAGCGTTCCGACCTGATGGCAGTAGGTGCACATCATCTTGAAGTTGAGTGCATCCTCCTGCTTGTCGAATTCGAGCATCGAGAGGAGGTCATGGGCAGGGCGCTGCGCGTTGAGATCCCGTGCAGGAGCCATCACCAGCTTCATCGAATCAGAAGGAGCCTTGGGCTCGACAAAAGTGTCCTCGAGCCCGATGAGGCGCGCACGCACTTCGTACTCCCTGTCGGCCGGGAGCTGGTCGATGCGAAAGCTACCGTCCTCCCGGCTGAACACCGAGATGCTTCGCTTCTCCACGTCATCGAAGACGGTGACAGTCGCGCCGCGAACGGGCTTCGCGTTCTCGTCGACGACCGTGCCAGCGAACGAGATCGCAGAGGGCACGTCGACGGCGTTCCTTGCCCAGGAGCCGAAAGCCAGGGAGACAAGTAGCAGAGAGAGGAGAATCGAGCTCTTTCGCATGGCACTTCTTCCTTTGAAAAAACGTGGAGGACCCCGAGGTCGCGAGGATTAAATCGATCTAAACATACTATAGATATGACACCTATGGTGTCAATAAAGTTACTCGATCCATAGATCGAGACACAGCGGATACGCGGGTCACGCTAGAACGTCTGCCGCCCGCAGGTCGGCGATCTCCTGTTCGCGCAGTCCAAGCAAGTCTCTGAGGACCTGCTCTGTGTGCTCGCCCAGGCAGGGAGCAGCGCTGTGGAGCATCGTCTTCTTCGCTGAGAAACGAGTAGCAAAAGCATCGTAGAGCATCGGGCCCAATTCGCCATGAACCAGTGTCTGACGGAAACCGCGCTCCTCGAGGTGTGGATCGGAAAGCAGATCCGTCGGTCGCTGGACTACGGACGCGGGAACCCCCGCTTCGATCAACCGCCGCTCCAAGTCGCGTGCCTCGCCTTCGGCGCACCACCTACGAACGGCCTCCTCGAGTCGCTCGCGCTGACCGAGTCGGGTCTCGAGAGTGTCGAAGGAAACATCGGAGAACGCCGCCATCGGCGCGACCTCGCACAGGCCTCGCCAATGGGCCGCGGTCTCGACTGCAACGGCAATGAAGCGCTGGGTGCCACGGGTGGCGTAGACCCCGTGTGGGCATGCAACGTCGCTTTCCATGCCCCGACTGGTCGCGGTGTTTCCATTCACGCTCTCGTCGAGGAAGAGCGGCTCGATAAAACGAACACCGGCCTCGGCCTGCGACAGCTCGATATGCCGACCGCTACCGCCGCGCCGGCGATCCAGAATTGCCGCCGCCAGCGCGCAGACGCCGAATTTGGGCGCGATTACATCCGTGTACGGTCCGAAGGGACCACAAGGTGGGCGATCCGGCCAGCCGGTGATGGCATGAAGACCGACCATCGCCGCCGCCTGCTGCCCAAAGCCGGCGTAGGCACTCAAGGGCCCGCCGGAGCCGAAGAGCGAAGTGCTCAGCATGATGAGATCGGAGCGGCCCTCGCTGAGAGTGTCGTAACCGAGACCGAGCCTGTCCATGGTTCCGGGGGAGTAGCTCTCGATCACCACATCGGCCCAGCCCACCAGCCGACGCGCCAGCACCTTGCCTTCCTTCTTCGACAGGTCGAGGGCCAGGCTGAGCTTCGAGGTGTTGTACATCGCCGCCCACTGGCTGCGATTGATCCCTTCAACGCCGTCTTTGTAGGGCGGCAGTCGTCGCGCCAAGTCAGGTCGTCGAGACGACTCGACGCGAACTACCGTAGCGCCATGATCGGCAAGTGTCTTTCCCATCGTCGGTCCAGCCACGATCCAGCTGAAATCGACGACGTTGAGACCGGCGAAGGCCTCGCCAAGCCTCTCACCATCGGACGAGCCTCTCGCGCCTGAGCCCCGTGAAGAAGCTCGCGAGCCATCCTTCAACCAAGTCTCGACCCAGTGCTGGTGCTCCCCGAGGCGCGGCGATGGCGAGCATGGAGCGATCAACGATCGCTCGCTGTCCCGCACCGGAGATCCTGGATGCAGACGCCCTGCTATCTCATGAAGAAAACCTCTTGCGCGCAAATGGGTGTCGCCAATGAGGTCTGAAGTCGTCCGCACCGCGCCCAGCCGCAGCTTGTGCTCCAGAGTCAGCTCCACCAGCTCCGCCTTGGTGCGCGCGCGCAGGGACTCCTCTACCCGGCGGACCGCAAGCTCCACAACCTCGTCCGAGAGCCGGCCGGCATGAAACTCCTCCTGCCACCGATCCCAGTCGACGCGAGTGAGCGCCTCGTCGAGGTCTCCCGCCTTGTCGAGCTCGCGCATGACCAGGGGTAGGACGCCGCCCCCCTGACTCTGACCCTGCGGCGCCATCGATAGGGCCACCCAACCGTCGGCGCACTCACACAAGCGGGGGAAGAGGCGTGCAATGGGGGAAAGATCGGCCGGATCGCCACGATCATCACCCACCCCTGGAGGGTCGCAGCCGGCTGCCACCGCCCAGCCGACGGGACCCATCAAGGTCCACACCATGCATTCCTGCATCGAAGTGTCGAGGTACTGCCCTGCTCCGCTGAGCTCGCGCTCGTTGAGGGCAACGATGATGTCGACGGCGGCCTGCCCACCGGAGTGAAAGTCTGAGTTCGGGAATCCCATCGGCAGCGGTGGACGATCGGTGTCGCCTTGGAGAGCAATCCTTCCTCCCGCGGCTTCGAGAGTGAGCTCGGTCGCAGGCCAGCGCGACTTCGGTCCGCGCTGGCCGAAAGGAGTGATCGACGCATAGACGAGAGTGGGGTTCTCTCTTACCAAGTCTTTGTAGCCGAGACCAAGCTCGCTCAGAGTGCCAGGGTCATCGGACTCGATAAAGACGTCGGCGCAAGCGATCAGCCGCCGCAGCTGTTGGCGGTCGCGAGCACTCTGGACATCCAAGACCACGCTCTTCTTACCCAGCGCCACACTCGCCCAGTACAGCGAAGCCTCGGGGTCCCCCTCGCGGCCCTTCTCGAACGGAGGCCTATACCGTGCGCTCGCGCCGCCAGGCGCTTCGACCTTGAGAACCTCGGCACCGAGATCCGCCAGCATGCGCCCGGCGAGCTCCGCTCGCGTCGTCGCGAAATCCACGACTCGAGTGCCGGCTAGAGGCAGCGGAGGCACTCTCTCCTCCGTCACGCTTCGGGGTCCTCGAACGAGCGGCCGGCGTTGGCGACCACCTCCCGCATGCCGGCCCATTCGCTCCAATGGTTGCAGAGCTTGTAGACCGACGTCTTCCAGGGGTCGTAGTTGGCCGGGTAGTCGAGAAACTGACCGTAATAGCCTCGATCGAGATGATCGCTGACTCCATGCCCCAGCCGCCGTGAGCCCTCGTGAGGATTCTCGTCACGCCAGCGACGAATTCGAAAGTACACATTCATCCGTGGATTCGGACCGAGGTTGGGCGTCGCGGTGTGAGGGAGGCTATGCAGCGCGATGACTGCATCTCCTTGATCGAGCAAGAGGGGCGTCAGCTCGGGCCATGGCCAGCCGTCGATGGGTTGGGCGCTCGGTGCCGCCGCCATGGCTTTCTCGCGGACCGAGTCGGGAAGACCGTTGAAATAGGTACCTCCCTCTGCTGAGGTCTTGATGCGCGGCCACTCCGGGCCCTCCGGACCGATGACGCCGCCCGCGTCCCGCTGCCGGCGAAAAGCGGCTTCGACTTCCTCGTGCAATCCCTTCATCACCGCGAATTGACCGCCGCCGGCCTTGGTCTGGTCGTTGAGGCATACGCCCACCAACGCGGTGTAGCTGCCGATCGAGATTCTGCGCCCCGGGTCCTGCCACAACTGACCGTCATTCGTCCCTCGCAGATCATCGCTCTCACCAAAATACTTGGCCGAGTCCTTTGGCCGTCCGCGGATCGGCTCGATCTCCTCGGCGCGGCGGGGAATGGCGCCGGACCAGCTGCCGTCGATGTGAGTACCAGGGCGGCCACCCAGTTGGTCGAAAGGAGGCGTCACCGCGACCTGACAGCTGATGACATCGGGGTACCGCCCCATTTCATTGCGCATGATCTCGGCCAGGCGACTGTCTCTGAACAGCCGCAGCACATCATGGTGCGTCGCCAATTCCGCTGGAACGACGAGCTTGCGCTCGTCCTTGGGCAACGAGCTACTGATCAGATCTCTCGCTTGCTGCGAGATCTCGCGCGGAACGGCGTTCTTGATCACGATGAACCCATCGCGAAAGAACTCCTGCTTCTGTTCAGGAGTCAGGTGGGCGGAGGGCTCGAGTGGGGTCACGTCGCTGTGGCCTCGGAAGTTCGGAGCCGCAATCTTACGAGCTGAGCTGTGTCGAGGCTAGGCCAAAGCCGTTGACCCTCCTCTCACGCGAAGCTCTCCGCCTCAGAAGGAGAGTTCGATGTCGAGATTCGATCGATGGGTGGGGCTGTTCCTCTTCCTCACTCCTCCAGTCCTCGCACAGACCGAGCCTCAGCGAGCTGCGCCAAAGGATTCGCGACGTTCAGCAGGGCCCGGACGGTCTGCTCTACCTGTTGACCGAGGAGAACCAGGCAGCACTGCTGCGCCTCGAGCCGGTTGCCCAGGCTACCGACTAGTACATGCGGCCATAAGTACGGGTACGTTTCGAGCGACGAAGCGCCTCGCCAGCAAGGCGCGTGACTGAGGCGTACCTGGCAGTACGCCGCAGGGAGCGCAACGCTGCTGGAGAGGATGCAGCGTCGCTCCAAACGTGTCCGTATTTATGGCCGTGTGTACTAGTCGTTCTGGCCGCCCTCTGCGTCTCGAGGCTGGCAGTCTGCGCGCCAGGCGGTCGGTTCTCAGGTGGATGGGCCAGCGACTCACAGAATCGGTCCTCGCCGTTTCCCGGAGCGGATAGGAAGCAACGCCCAAGTGCGCCGTCCTCGGCGCCAAACAGCAACTAGCTTTCGGGAATGATACCCATCATTCCCGAAAGCTAGGGCAGGATGATGCCGCTTCCCAGACAGCGCAGCCGGTTCGCCTGGGCATTACTGCGATACACCCGATGACAACTGTCGCACGCTTCTGCGAGGTTGTTGGTCAACTCGCCGACCTCCGCCTGATCCTTGCGCAGCGCAGCTTGGTAAATCTCCCAGCCGACCTCCGTCATCTCGCGCGACCACTTGAGCCAGTCGTAACGCTGGACTGGTGCCATCTGCCCGTTCTCACACAGACGCCCGGGCTTCGTGATCAGGCTCGCACCTTCGGCGAGCACGAGGGCGGCGTTCTCGACCACCTGCCAACCGGTATAGATGCCGGAGAAAGTGCTGCTGACGGTCCCATCGCCCTTGCCTTCGGCACGCGGCGCGTCCGGGTCCCGCATCTGGGTGTCGAAGATGATGTTCGAGTTGGGAAAGTAGATACCTCGCATGATTTGAGCCATGGTCCCGACCGGCGCAGTATCGAGAGAGGTCTGTGCTCCAACGCCTACTGCCAGGGAGATCATCGAAACCAGGAAGACTGTTACTCGCATCTTTGTTCTCTCCTTCTTGGAAGTCGGCCCACTACGAGGGACAAAAGAGAGCGTGGCGCGCGCGCAGCCGCGTAGCAACACCCGATCGGGTAGGACCGGCCCCGTCGAGCGCGACCTCGTCGGAAAGGTAGATCTTCCAGGAGCGGTTCCCTCGATATGGACTCGTTGGTATTGTGGAGGCGCACAAGATTCAGACCTCCGCCTCCTCACCATCAAAGAGGATTGCGCGTGTCCAACCGCAACAGAGAACAACCGCATTCGACCCCCGAGCGTCCAGCGGCAACGATCGCGCCGACCCTGACCCGGCGACAGCTTCTGGGTACCGCGGCAGCCCTCACCACCGGCGCGCTGGCCGGACCCGGCCGGAGCATGGCTCGAGACAGCGGCTGGGACAGCGGACGAGTCGCTCACCTCCTCCCCACCGCTAGTCATGACCGATTCCTCATCAAGGCGTCTCTGAGCGAGCCGATCTCGGGAGTCCCGACCCTCAACCTGGGCCGACGCAATGTCGAGGGGACACCGACCGACACGCAAGGTCTTTTCTGGCTCTTCGACGCTGACGGGCTAGAAGCCGCGACCGACTACGAGCTTCGGCTTCGCGATGGCGGTGGCACGCCTCTCTGCGACAACTGGCCGTTGCGCACCTTCCCCAACCCGGAAAGCTCCCCCGAGCACGCGCGCGTCCTTCTCTTCACCTGTGCCGGAGGCCACCCGGATCTGAGGAGGGGGGGCCTACCCCATTACCTTCCGCTCTCCATCCGTCGCCGCCTGCTCCAGCGCGCCCTCTCGTTCGCGCCAGACGCAGTCATCGCCAACGGCGACCACATCTACTGGGATCAGCGGACCCCGGGCCCTAACGGGCCGCCGCCGGAGTACCTCGAGCTAGCCGGCCACTTCGACCGCTCGCAGACCGTCCTCGGCACTGCCAACGAGACCGTCCTCAAAAGGGCGGTCGGGCCACAGGTCGCAGATCTCTATGGCACCTTGATGCGTTCGGCCCCTGTCTTCTTTCTCCAAGATGACCACGACTATTTCGATGGCGACCGGGTAAGGTCATGGGTGGTCCCCTACCCACCCGACCCCTTCATGATCCGCGCGGCTCGGGCCAGCCAACGGCTGTTCTACCCGGAGTTCCTACCCGACTCCGAGCGTCCGCTGGGTCTGCCGAGCGCTTCTATGGCCGACCGGCCTCCTGGAGTTGGCGAGGCCTTCGGAACGCTGCGCTACGGTCGTCTGCTGGAAGTCCTCCTCTACGACTGCCGACGGCATCAAACGATCAAAGGCGACCTAGGCACACTGGTGCCCGAGCAAGCCGAGAAATGGCTATTGCGGCGAATGGCTGATCCGAAGATTGGAAACTTGGTGCAGGTCCCTTCTCTCCCGCTCGGCTGGACCGCGGGAAAGTGGGGCGAATGGTACCCAGACATCCTCGCCGAAGACGGAACCCTCGGCCTCTCGCGAGCGAAGGACTTCTGGCAGCAGGGATGGCTGCTTCAGCACGATCGTCTGCTCAAAGCCGCGTCAGCCATGGAGAGGTCGCCGATCTTCCTCAATGGCGACCTCCATTCGATCGCCGAGGCCACGATCTACAGCAGCGGCGACCTCGACCTCTCGGCCAACCCGATTCGCACCGCCCTCGTCGGTCCGATCGGAACGCTGCGCGGCTGGCCCTCTGGTGGACGCGGGACGGTCGGCCAACTCTCGACAGTATTGCGAGGGGAAGAGGCCCTGGGGTGCGTCGAGGAGAACGGCTTCCTGATCGCTGACTTCGACCCAGAGGGGACCACTCTGCGCTTCTTCCGCTGGCGTCCAGGAGATCGGCAGAGAGGCGTCGGAAACGAAGAAGACATCGACAGTCTCGAGCCCTTTCGGACGGTGCGCTGGCCCAGGCGACCTCGACAGGCCTGAAGCTCACTCCATACTCCGCTTGCTCCGCTGAACCGGCACCATGACCTGGGAAATAGGCGACCGCCTGAGCCACCGGCTCAACGTCGATCTGGGAGCGGGTCAGGTGGTCGAAAATGAAGGCCGCGTTGTCGTAGTCCACTTTCCACGGGCGAACCAGACACTGCGCCTCGCGGCCGACTCGGAGGCCCTCGAGCCCCTGGTGCTCAAGGTCGGTGCCCATGTACGCCACCTGCTCTCGGGCGAGAACGCGGTTATCGAGAGCTTCCTCCCAGACGGCCGAGTGCGACTCGCGAACGGCTGGGAGGGCGCGAATGACGAGATCTGGCCGGACGAAGTCGGCAAGAACTTGTTGGAGCGTCTCGAGGCCGGCGACGTCGACAGCCTCGAGGCCTTCTCGCTCCGTCTCGATGCTCTGCGACTGGCGGCCCTGCGCGAGGCCGACGGCCTCGGATCGTTCCTCGGGGGACGCATCCGTCTCTTCCCCCACCAACTCTACGTTGCGGAGCGGGCCACCCGCAGCGACCCGGTCCGCTGGCTGCTGGCGGACGAGGTGGGGCTTGGCAAGACCGTGGAATCGTGCTTGATCCTCAACCATCTTCTCCACACTAGACGTGCCGATCGCATCCTGGTCGTAGCCCCGGAGACCCTGACCGTCCAATGGCTGGGAGAGCTGTGGCGCAAGTACCACCAGGTTTTTGTCCTGCTCGATACGAAGAGGCTCGAGGATGTAGAGAAGGACTACGGAGAGGGATTCAACCCTTTCGATGCTTTCCGTCGCGTCATCGTCAGTCAGGAGCGGCTGGAGTCCACGCCACGGCTCAGTGAAATGGCAGTGGAAGCGGCAGTCGACGTCATGGTCGTCGACGAGGCGCATCACTTGAGACGCCCCCCGGGGCACCCAGGCAATCCTTCTTACCGTGCCGTAGCTCCGATCACGGCTGCCGCTCGGCACGTTCTCCTCCTGACCGCTGTGCCTCTGGAAGACGACGCTCACGGATTCTTCCGTCTCCTTCAGCTCCTTCGCGGGCAGGAGCTAAGCTCCTCGGCAGACTTCGAGGAATACCTTGGCGAGGGTCGTGAGCTACCCCCGTGCACCAGCGCGACCCGCCGGAGAGACATAGGTGGCCTACCCCCTCGTCGCGGCATCCCGGTCGACCTCGCCGACGACGATAGCTGGACCGCCCAGGAGGCCCCGGTCGAGTGGCTGTGCGGGCCCCAGGGGGGAACCCTGAGTGACAGACAGCGGGCCTCCATGATCCTCCGTGCCTTGTCATGGCCGGCGGCATTGGCAAGTGGCGCGAGTCACTCGAGGGACCCCGAGCTCTCCGAGTTGGCGGCCGCCGCAGGGGCATGCGACCCTCGAGTCGCGTGGCTGCGGGTCAGCGCGGCTGCCTGGGAGCGCGCCGATGAGCGGACCCTGGTCTTCGTTGCGGATCTCGAGACTCTGGAGGCGCTCCGAGAGGCTCTGCGCCAGCGCAGCGGGCTACGGGTTGGAACCTTCCACGAGCAGATGTCGGCCAAGCAGCGAGACATCGAAGTCGCGCAGTTCCGGCTCGCGGCAGGTCCGTCGATCCTGATCTCCACTGAGTGCGGCGGTGAGGGCAGAAACTTCGAGTTCTGCACCCGCTTGGTCCTCTTCGACTTGCCCTGGAACCCGATCGTGGTCGAACAGCGCATCGGCCGTCTCGACCGGATCGGCCGCCGGCAGCCAGTCGAGATCGTCTACTTTCGCCCGCCCCGAGGTCTCGGCGCCACGGTCACCCGCTTCTACGAACGCCTCGGCCTATTCGAGCGACCCCTTGGCAGCCTCGAGCCCGAGCTGCGGGGAGTCGAGAAAGCGATCGAGAGTCTGGCGCTTTCGCCGGTGGCCCTTGGCGATCCACGAGAGGGTGACCTCGAGCGGTTACTCGAGGCGGCCCGCGCGGCTCTGGATCGCATCGAGGGAGCCGCCTACGCCGAGCTTCACCGCGCCCCCTACCGGCCGGAGATGGCAGAAAGCATCCTCGCCAGGGTGCCGGCCGAGCTCGAGGAGCTGACCCGCAAAGTGGTGTTGGCCGCCTGCCACGAGCTCGGTCTGCAAGTCGAAGAACACCGTGAAGGAGCGCGCCATTGGATAGAGCTCGACGCTCGAGCTCGGGTCGAAAGCTTGCCGGGCCTGCCAGGAGAGCACAGCTTTCTCGGCACTTTCTACCGCGAGGAGGCGGTCGAGGATGAGACCATCGACTACTTCGCTTCGGGACACCCGCTGGTAGAGGGAATCCTCGCTCACCTCGACGAATCGTCACTGGGGCGAGCAGCCCTGCTCGATGTCTTCGGCGAATCTGGGGGGAGACAGCTCGGCCTTCTCGCCATCTACAAGAATGGAGGCGGTTTCGAAGCGTTTGCCTTCGACGCCCAAGGTCGAGAGCACCCCGAGTGGAGGCAGCGTCTCACCGACCCAGAGCTCTCCGCCCCTCGCGTCCGTAGAGACGCCTGGGTAGCGCAGAGTGCCTGGCCGCAGCTGATCACGGCACTCGGCCGGGCTCTCGAGGGCCGCGGGCGCCCCGAGGCGGTAGCTGCCTTTCGAGCACCCGACTAGCCAGGCGATCCCAATTACTTCCTGCGACTACAATCCATCACTATCACCGAGGGTGTAGTGAATGCTGGTGTTCTCGAGGCTGAGGAAGTCCAACGCCTCCGCAGGCAAGCCGTAGTTTCGGTAAACGTTGATGACATTTAGCGGCTTGGAAAGAAAGCCCTGCGCCCGCAGCACCGCGCTACTGGGGTGATGCATCGGCAGCAGACAGGTCACCGAAGTACACCCTGCGGCAGCCAGTCCTCGAACGGCAGCCTCTACTAAGACGGCCGCCACATCTGATCTGCCCGGCAGAGTGAGCAGGTCCGCCAGATACCCCCGGTCCTGATCGACCTTCGTTACCACGTAGCCGAGAATGGATCCCGCCTCATCCTCGTGCGCCCATACACTGGAGGGCCCACCACGAGGATCGCGATAGCGCCAGTTCAGATGCTCACTGGTGCGGCACTGGATCAGATCGAAAGGCTTCGCGGCTTCCTCGAAGAAAGAGTCGAATCGCCCATCGAAGCGCTGGATAGCCACGATCGCACCCGACGAAGGCCTATCTTTCCGGCCCCCAGCCAGACTTCGCCACCCTCGAAACGCCCGCAGCCCTAGGGCTACGACTAGCGAAGGAGGGTGAAAACGCTTCTTCGCGCTCCACTGCTCGGCGAATCGACGGAGGTGTATGGGAAGGATGAACCCTTGCTGTCGATTCCCCACAGCTCGGCCACCGGCGTTGTCACCCCATCGTAATACTGCAGCATGCGTCGAATCCGAGAAAGTCAGATCATAGGAGTCCTTCAGTGTGGCCGCGAAGTGCTTCAGGAAGGCAGTGGAAACGCCCAACCCCCGATAGTCCTCTCCGACGGCGAGGTCGACATAGCGGAGCAGCAGCCCCTCCTGCCCTCGAATCAAGATCCGCTGGGTGAGAAATAAAGTGAACACCGCAATCTCTCCGTTGTGCTCACCAACTGCCGCTGCAAGTGGGGTCGCCGGGCTCTCCATCTTCCACCGCAGGTGGTCGGCAAGCGGCACACCTGGGTCGTAGTGCGGCCAGCCGCCGAAGGCCTGGTGGAGAAACTCGAGAACTCGCGACACCTCCTGCTCGGAGATGTCGGCGCGGTCGAGAAGGCGGAAGCTGAGATCTACTTCGACCTTCTCTGGAGAGGCGCTCGGCTTGGCGGGGTTCCCCATCTCTCTTCAGGGGCAATGATAGGGCATCGCCGACGGAGAGCGGTAGCCGAGGCGGTGTCACGTCAGCTCAAGCCGTTACAGAAGCTCTATTCTCCCTGAGGGCAATCATCGGACACCAGGGGTCTTCTTCGATGTCGAAGCGAGCATCGCCGGCGAGGTATGTAGCGAGCTCCGGCACTTCAAAGAGCATCACTTCGCCGGCAAAGAGCTCGTCGCACATCTCTGCGCATTCCACAGCTCCGTTCTCGGACACCCACTGGTAGCAGCGGGTGCGAGTACGACCATCGAGCTTCGCTACCTTCGGCACCTTGGCCCAGGGATAAGCCCGGTAGTCGCGATTCTGGACGTCGAGGATCTTCACCATCAGCTCGGCGCTCTGCGTGTCGTCCGTTAGTGCCGCGTGCACTCTACCGGCGACTTCCACCGCCCGATCGAGCTCGCCGGTCTCGACCAGTGCGCCGGCGAGCAGGAGGTGGTAGCTGGTGTTGTCGGGAACACGCTCGAGGGCTCCTTGCCAAAGTTCTACAGCGGCCCAGGGCTCGAACGCCGGATCGAAGTCACGTTCGTCGAGGAAGTGTTCCCACGAGAACTCGTCGTGACTCTCGAGATGCTTGCGGACCTGGCGGCGGAGACGGCGGATGGCGGACCGGGGCGGCTTTGCCTCTGCGCAACCGACCGTCAGCCCGTAACCCATCGAAAGAGAGATCGATGTCTTGGTTTTCATACTCAATGAAGACGACATCCGATCTCAGAACCTTGCAGGGGTAGCCTACGGAAATGATGGCTATCATTTCCTCCGACTACATTACATGGCGCCGAGGACGGCGCATCCAGACTACGGAAATGATGGCTATCATCTCCTCCAACTACATTACATGGCGCCGAGGACGGCGCATCCAGACTACGGAAATGATGGCTATCATCTCCTCCAACTACATTACATGGCGCCGAGGACGGCACATCTGGAGCCTACGGAAGTGATTGCTATCACTTCCTCCGGCTCTGACTACATGGCGCCGAGGACGGCGCATCTGGAGCCTACGGAAGTGATTGCTATCACTTCCTCCGGCTCTGACTACATGGCGCCGAGGACGGCGCATTTGAAACTACGGACGACGCGAAAGCGAGGAACGATCGCGGCTACCGCAGTTCTTATAACCTCAGGTCAGGGAGCTCGAACGGATGATCGAACGAACCGACAGATTGGCACTGGTGGTCTTGGACGCCGTGGCAGCAATCGACAGCTACGAACAGATCTTCGACTGCCGGGTGGTAGACGATCGTCCTGACGACGACGCCGGCGCCCGGCGGGTGACCCTACAGTGGGGCCAGGACCAACTCGAGCTCTACCAGCCGACCGGCCCAGGACACGCGGCGAGCTTTCTCGAGCGCGGCGGCCGAGGCCTGTTCGCGGGAGGCTTTTCGCTGGCAGACCCCGGCGCGCTTGCCGGTCGCCTCGAGAGCGAAGGCCTGCGCGTTCACGACCAGGGTGAAGAGCGCTACGTCATCTACCCCGACGACCTGGACGGAACCGGAGTCATTCTGTCGAAGGGAGTCGAGCGAGACCGAGTCGGTCTGAGCGACAAGATCTGGCAGATCACCTATGCCGTGCCCAGCCTGGAGAAAGCAGTCCCTCGATACTCGCGCCTCTTTCGCGTCGAGGACGACTTCACCAATATCTACCAGAGCGAAGAGTTCGGTTACGACGCAGCGATCACCTGGTTCGATGCTCGCGACGGCGGCCTGCTCGACAGCCTGGAGTACCTCGAGCCCACTCGCGAGGACGTTGCTGTGTCACGCTTTCTCCATCGCAACGGGCAGGGCATTTACATGGCCTCGATCGAGACCGACGACACCGCTGAGATTCGGCGACGCATCACCTCTACCGGGCCAGGCTGGGACGACCGCCCCTTCGGCGGCTTCATCCATCCTCGCCGCCTGCACGGACTCCTCGTCGCCCTCGTCAGCTACGAAGAGTGGAACTCGAGAAGGCCGCTCCCTACGGAAGAGCCCGAATAGCGGCACGTGTCGGCCGCCCAAGTCGGGCGGCCTCCCTACGGAAGTGCTGGGATAGCACTTCCTACGGTCGCTTCTTGCTGGCGCCGAGGACGGCGCGCGTCGGCCGCCCAAAGTCGGGCGGCCTCCAAGCTTCGATCGACCACGATCCTACGAGCAACAGCCGCTCGTCTCCTCCTTCGCCGAGATGGCGGGGCCCGACTCCTCTACCGCGGACTCCGCGAAGAAGGTCTCGGAATCTTCGAGAACCCGATACCACTCCCACATCGCGCCGTCGGGGTCGTAGGCGATCACCTTGTTCTGGCGAGCGAAGCAGCAGGTGCCCTTCTGGGCCTCGTGGTCGATTCCTGTCTCCCGAAGTCTGTCTGTGGCCTCGTCGACCTTCGAGTCATCGAAGACCTCGACGCCGAGATGGTTGAGGCGTTCCGTACCCTCGGTGGCCTCGAACAAGACCAGCTTCAGAGGTGGCTCGTCGATAGCGAAGTTGGCGTAACCGGGCCTGCGCTTGTTTACTTCGGTACCGAATGCTTTGGTGTAGAAGTCGATCGCTTCGTCGAGATCACTGACGTTGAGTGCCAACTGTAAACGCATCTTCATGTCCTCCGTTATTAATTTCTTATTTCTGGAACTATCGAAATATAACTCGCGACTCTACTTCCTACCGAACTTCCATGGTTCTCCTAGGCTGTGCTCCCTAGACAGATGACCGAGTTGCGGGAGCAGCACTCGGCGTAGAGAAAGTCGAGGATCTCGCTGAGCGAGTCCGTGCCTGCGCGGTATCGCAGAAAGCGCCCTTCTCGCTCCTGCTCCACCAAGCCCTGATGACGTAGAGCATCGAGATGGTGAGACAGGGTCGAGGCGGGAATGCCGAGCTCGGCCTGAAGCTCCCCCACCACCAGGCCACCGGGGTGCGCCGCTAAAAGCAGGCGCAGAACACGCAGCCGTGCGCCGTGACCGAGGGCCGCGAAACGCTGGGCGAGAAGCTCGGGGTCGCTCATTACATTTCTATTATTCTCGAATTATAGAAATGTGTCAAGGGCAACGAGAACTGCTTTTCCACGCCCCTGAGAATATTCGGGTGGCACCTAATCGGAGCACCCGGAGCACCCGTGGCAGTTCGGCCTCTTAGCGCCCAACCCCTGGCGCACGGGAAGAGAACAGGGTCTCCTCGATCGGAACGTTCTTCTCGATCTTGTCGATCTCCACCACGGTCTCACCGCTCATCGGGTTGCGCACCATGGTACAGAAGGCGGTCCGGACGCCTTCGGCCTGGCGATAATCGTCGTAGCTCATGACGGTGGGCACCGCGAAGCCGGCGCTCGCCATGCGGGCGAGGGACCGACCCTTGCCGCCAACCGTTTCCAGGGCGTCGTTCTCTGTATCGAGTGCAGTCGTATAGTCGGCCACGAATCTGTCTCCAACATCGGATGGTGTGAGGGGACTTTGCGGTCGGGAAGCGAACGAAGAACCGCTACAATGGTCGGACAACGGAACTAGACCAGCGTTTCCAAAGTAGCGCTACGGAACTAGACCAGCGTTTCCAAAGTAGCGCTACATATCTCGGCCCGTTCTGCCCCGCTGGCGGCGTTGCGCCTCCTCGACATATTCCCCAATATGCCTACGTCGGCGCGCCTTGCCAGCGAACAGAATGATCGCGAGCTATTGTAGCGCGACTTTGGAAACGCTGGTCTAGGACAAGTGGTGCTCGAGGCATATGTGAAGCATTGGACCTCCATCGGCGGTGGCGAGTCCTTTGCGCGGGGGCTCCGCGTAGCGGGGCTCTTTGCGCTCGTCGGGCTCACTGCCAACGCCGGAGCCCAGCCCGGTTCGTCTTCTATCGATCCGGAAGGCCTCGAATTCTTCGAGGCGAAGATCCGACCGGTTCTGGTCGAGAACTGCTACGGGTGCCACAACAGCGCCGACCGGCGGGAGAGCGGCCTTGCCCTCGACTCGAGAGAGGGCCTCCTTCGCGGGGGCATGAGCGGGCCAGCGATTCGCCCCGGGAACGTCCGCGCCAGCCGCCTGATCAGGGCCATCCGCTCGACCGACCCGGATCTCCGCATGCCCTTCAAGGAGCCGCGGCTCGAGAGCGAGGTCATCGCCGACATCGAGGCTTGGATCGAGATGGGGGCTCCCGACCCTCGCGATGAACCTCCCTCCGCCGAGGAGATCGCAGCCTCGACCTCCTGGGAGACCATCCGTGACCGACGCCTCGAGTGGTGGAGCTTCCAGCCGATCGCGAGCCCCGAACCGCCACCCATCGAAGACTCGCAATGGTCTCGACACCCGGTGGACCGCTTCATCCGAGCCGACCTCGAAGCGGCCGGGCTCGAGCCGGCGGGCCTAGTCGACCCGGCGGCCTTCCTCCGACGTCTGAGCTTTCTGATCACAGGCCTGCCGCCGAGCCCGAGCGAGATCGATAATTTCGTGGCCGCCGCCGAGGAAGATCGCCAGGCCGCGGTCGAAGCGGCGACCGACCGCTATCTGGAGTCGCCAGAGTATGGAGAGCGGTGGGGGCGGCACTGGATGGACTGGATCCGCTATGCCGACTCTTACGGTAGCGAGGGCGACCCGCGCATCCCCAACGCCTGGCGCTACCGCGACTATCTGATCCGAGCTCTCAACGCAGACGTTCCCTACGACCAACTGGTACGCGAGCACCTCGCCGGCGACCTCTTGCCGAAGCCGCGCATCGATGACGAGCTAGGCTTGAACGAGTCGACCCTGGGGGTAGCGCAGTACCGCTTCGTCATCCACGGCTTCGGCCCCACCGACGCACTCGATGAGCTGGTGCGCTTCACCGAGAATCAGATCGACGTCGTATCCAAAGCCTTTCTGGGCTTGACCGTGGCCTGCGCGCGCTGCCACAACCACAAGTTCGACCCGATCAGCCAGAGCGACTTCTACGCCCTCTTCGGCGTCATGGCGAGCAGTCGCCCGGCGATGCTCTCGGTCGACAGCGAAGAGCGACAGCAGGCGCACAAAGACGAGCTGCAAGCGCTGAAGCCGAGTATCCGCGCCGCCCTCGCCGAGCGTTGGCTGGCGGCGCTTCCAGAGCTGGCTCACTTCCTCCTGGACCCGTCGGAAGCCCTTCAGGAAGCCATCGACAACGCCACCAGCGACCACGATCCACTGCACCCCTGGCTACGCCTGCGCAACGTGCCGCCAGAGGACTTCGCCGCGACCTGGAGCGAGCTCAGGGGCTTCTGGAACGAGAGTCGTCGAGCGCTCGACGACAGAACCAGCGCCGACTATGAAAGGGACTGGGACCTAAGCGGACCGGACGCGAAGACCTGGTTCCGCCACGGCAACGGCTTGGCCTCGACGCCGAGCCCGCCGGGAGGGTTCCACATCCTCCCTGAAGGCGATCGGGCCGTCGACGACATCTATCCAGCCGGAATCTATAGCCACGGTCTGTCCTCGAAGCACGCCGCGATTCTCACCTCGCCGCGCTTCCGAGCGATTGCAGGGGATCTCTATCTGCGCATCGCCGGCGGCGGCCAGGCAGCCGCCCGCTACGTGGTGCAGAACTATCCGCAGCGCGGTGAAGTTTTCCCCATCGCCAACCTGGAGGACGATCCATCCGAGCGCTGGTACTCCTGGGACCTCTCCTACTGGGAAGGCGACCATCTCTACGTCGAGATGGCGACAGCCGCGGATCAACCCCTCCATGCCAAAACCGATGTCGAGCGCTCCTGGTTCGGCATCAGCCGAGCGATCGTCGCGGATGTGGGTCAGCCTCCCCCGCGGGACGAGATGGCCGAGTTCTACGGAGATCTCTTTGTCGTCGACTCCACCCCCCAAGGTCCGGACGATCTGGCGGAACGCTATCGAGTCGCCCTGAGAACCGCCATCGAGGCCTGGCGCGACGGCGGCATGAGCGACTCTCAAGCGCGCTTTCTCGGTACCTTCGTGCACCACGATCTGCTACCGACAAGTCTCGCCGACGACACGCGCCTCGCCACGCTGGTCGCTCAGTATCGGGATATCGAGGCTTCAGTTCCCATACCGACTCGAGCTCCCGGCGTCCTCGAAGGGGACGCCTTCGATCAACCGCTTTTTCTACGCGGCAACCACAAACAGCCGGGTCCCCCGGTGCCTCGACGATTCCTCGAAGCGATCGACGACGCCCCCTATTCAGCGCCCGACTCGGGGCGCCTGGCCCTGGCCGAGAGCATCCTCCATCCGGACAATCCCCTGGCCGCGAGAGTGATCGTGAACAGGCTCTGGCACTACCTCTACGGGCACGGCCTGGTCACAACCACCGACAACTTCGGCAAGATGGGCGAGCAACCCTCGCATCCGGAGCTCCTCGACTATCTGGCGCGCCGCTTCGTCACCGAGGGGTGGTCGCTGAAAACGATGATCCGCTTTCTGGCGACGACGCGCACCCTGCAGCTGGAGAGCATCGCCGGCCCGCGGGCCGCGGATCGAGATCCAGCAAATCGACTGCTCTCGCACTCGAACCCCCGCCGACTGGAGGCAGAGGCCATTCGCGACAGCATGCTGAGCGTCGCCGGCCGCCTCGACGCCAGCCGCTTCGGTCCCTCAGTCATGGGCAGCTCCAACCGTCGTAGCGTCTACGTCAGCGTCTATCGGAACTCGCTCGAGCCCTTCCTCGATACCTTCGACGCTCCCGACCCGGTATCGACCAAAGGGCGGCGCGACACGACTAACGTTCCCGCACACTCGCTGACCCTGATGAACGACCCGTTCGTCCTCGCGCTGGCTCGAGACTTCGCCGACCGTGTCACGGCCGAGACCGAGGTCGGTGCGGAACGGGTCGAGCGCATGTTCCGCTACGCCCTCGGCCGTCGGGCGAGCGCCGAAGAGACCCAGCTGGCCCTCGATTTCGTCGAGGCTGCCAAGACCCAGGAGCCCTCGCAGGATGAAGCCGACCACCCGCGACAGGCGGTCCTCGAGCGTGAAGAGCAGATCACCGAGAGAATCGCGATACTGCGCAAGCGCCTCTCTGGGCTCTATGTGAGCAAGCCCGAACGGCGCCCCGCCTTTCTCGACGAGGGCTTCGAGCCCGAGGAGATCACAGAGGCTTGGATCGAAGAGGCCCTTCCCTACGAGTGGTTGAGAGTCACCCAGCTCCGAGCCGAGCGAGATCAGTACCAGCTCCTGGCCGCGCCCGCCGACGGGTGGGACCAGCTGGCGCACGCCGTCTTCAACATGAAGGAGTTCATCTATGTCCGTTGATCGGGCCGGCATGACACGCCGCCAGATGCTTGCCTGTTGCTCGACCGGTTTTGGAGCCGTCGCCCTGTCGGGACTGATGCGCCCGGCGATGGCCGCCACCCGCGCGCCCCACTTCCAGCCAAAGGCCAAACACGTCATCTTCTGCTTCATGTCGGGGGGCGTCTCCCAGGTCGACAGCTTCGACCCCAAACCGCGTCTCGAGCGCGACCACGGCAAGCCGATGCCGGTAAAAGTGGAGCGCACCCAGTTCAATCAGAACGGCAATATCTTCGCCTCGCCTTTCGAGTTCAAACGGTACGGAGAGAGCGGCATCCCGGTATCGAGCCTCTTTCCCCACATCGGAACCTGCGCCGACGACCTCTGTGTCGTGCGCTCGATGACCACCACCGTGAACGAGCACGCGCAGGGCAACTACTTTTTTCACAGCGGCTTTCCCCTCGCCGGACACCCCAGCGCCGGCGCATGGATCAACTACGGCCTCGGCAGCGAGAGCGAGAACCTGCCAGGCTTCGTCGTATTGCAGAGCGGCGACGCGACCGTCCCTCTGGGCGGCGTCGCGATCTACGGCAGTGGCTACCTCCCAGCTCAGTTTCAGGGCTCGATCATGAAGGGAGACCAGGCCAGTGCGGTGCGCAACATCCAACGCCTCGAGTCGGAAGCGACGCAGCGCAATCGCCTCGACTTCGTGCGCGGCATCGACCAGGGCTTCCTCGCCAGGCTGGGTGGAAACGCCGACATCGAAGCCGCGGTCACAAATTATGAAACCGCCTTTCGAATGCAGGCGGAGGTGCCGGAGCTCTGCGACATCAGCGACGAGACCGAGGCGACCCGCCGGCTCTACGCTCTCGACCACGAGCATCGGGCCACTGCGGCTTACGGACGCCAGTGTCTGCTAGCGAGAAGACTGGTCGAGCGAGGTGTCCGTTTCGTCGAGCTGAGCTGCCTCTCGCAAGGGGGCGACGGCAAGGGCAACCCATGGGATCAGCACACCGATCTCGAAGGCGGCCATAGCAGCATGGCGCTCCAGGTGGACCAGCCCATCGCCGGCCTACTCAAGGATCTCAAGGCAAGAGGCCTCCTCGACGAGACTCTGGTCATCTGGGGTGGTGAGTTCGGACGCACACCCTTCCATCAGGGAAGCGACGGTCGCGATCACAATCCCTACGGATTCTCGATGTGGCTTGCCGGGGGCGGCTTCAAGGGCGGACACATCTACGGCGCCACCGACGATCTCGGCTACCACGTGGTCGAAAACGAAATGACCGTCTACGATCTCTGGGCCACCGTCCTGCGCCAGCTCGGCATCGACCACTACCAGCTCACCTACCGCCACGCCGGTCGTGACTTCCGCCTCACCGACGTACACGGCCGGGTCGTCGAAGATCTCATCGTTTAGCGCATCCTACGGAAATGATCGCTATCATTTCCTACGAATGCTGAACATGGCGCCGAGGACGGCGCATCCGGAACCTCCGGCGGGCAGCTTCAAGGATCGAGATAGCCGAGGCTGCGCAAGGCCTCGAGGTGATCCTCCCCCACCAGCTCCTCCTCCTCGCCCGGAGAGGGTTCGGGGGCCACGCCTCGACGGGTGATGTCGAGCACCTTCTGCCGTAGCTGTGCAGCGACCTCGGGGTGGCGGGCCGAGGTGTCTTCGAGCTCGCCGGGATCGGCTTGAAGATCGTAGAGGCGATCCGGCGCGTCGGTTCGCAACAGGTACTTCCAGCGATCGGTGACGAGGGCGAACACCGAACCCGGCTCCCAACCGGATCGAACGCGGCTCGTGCGCTGCGCGAAAGCATACCCGCGAGGCTCTTCTCCCGAGAAGAGGTCCTCGCCCTCGGCCTGCGCAAGAAAGCGGGCCGAGCCCAGGTTGCCGAGGGGAGCGAGAAGCGTCGGCATGACATCGACCGTAGAAACTATGCGGGAGACTCGCCGCGGCTGTTCTCGGAGACCCGGCGGGAAGCGCACAATCAAAGGAACATGGATGTTGTCGTTGGTAATCGTTCCGTGAGGCAGCCAGTCGTGCTGACCCAGCGACTGGCCGTGGTCCGCAGTCAGTACGACGATGGCGCGTTGCCAAAGACCCGCCCCGCGCAAGCCATCTAGGAGCTTTCCGACAGCGGCGTCGGTATAGGCGACGTCGCCGTCGTAGCGGTCGAGCATCCCCCGCGCCGAAGCACGTGTCAGCTCCGGCGCGGGATCTCCCCGCTCGCCCGTGCCGGGAGCCAGAAAACGTCGAAGCGCAGGAGGAGCGAAGCGCCGTGAAAGAGCATCGACGTCGATGTGCCGCTGGTCGATGATGCGATCGAGTAAAGCGTCATCACTGGGGGTTTTGGGCAATGACCGACGACCGAGGTTGGGCTCGTGCGGGTCCCAAAGGTGGATCCAGACAAAAAACTGCTCCCCACGATGGACGTCGAGCCAGGCGAGAGCGCTGCTAACAGTCGCCGAGCCTCGCCGCGCGGTCCCCCTGGGCTCGTCGAAGTGATCGAAACCGGAATCGATGCCGGTAACGCCCTTCACCGGAGCTGCGCTGACGAAGGCGGCGGTCAGGTAACCGGATTGACGCAGCACTTCGGCGGCGCTCAACAGTCGACCGGAATCGGCAGAGAAGGCGCGCATCTGACGGGTGTTCCGCGTCACTCCGTGCTGATGCGGGTAGACACCACTGAACAGAGAGAGGTGGGAAGGCAGGGTGGTCGCCATCGTCGAGAAGGCGCGCTCGAAGAGCACGCCCTCGGCAGCCAGCTCGTCGATCCGTGGCGAGGTAGGCCGTGGGTAGCCGTAACTGCTCAGATGATCGGCGCGCAAGGTGTCGACCGTGATCACAACGATGACCGGCGGGGCCGAGTCCGGACCTGCCTCCCCGGGCGGAGCCGGTCGGCAAGAACAGACCGCGACCGCGCAGCCCGAGAGGAGGAGCGAGACCTTTCGAAGGCGGAAGGACAGGGACATGGGAGGCGATGTCACTACTTACCGCTCTTCTGAAAGGCGCATAGGCGAGCCGGGTGCAGCGCGAAAGAATAGCACCGGCTACTCTCCCAATGGATTCGAGATCGCCTCAATTCGAGGAGAACGCGAAGACCGTCGTGCTCCGAAACGGCTTTTCTGGCCTCACGATCGCAGACGGAAACTCGGGCCTGTTTACCGAGTCCGGGTAGTGCTGCGTCTCCAGGCAGAACCCCACCGGATTCCCGGTATAGAGCTGAACCCCCGGCTGTGTGGTCCATACTTCCATGACTCTGCCGCTCGTCGGCTCGCGAACCCTCGCCGCCAGAACCAGCGAGTCGTCCGTGCGATTGATCACGTAGTTGTGATCGTAGAGCTTGATCTGCTCCGCCCGAGCCCCGATCGCAATGCCCTGGGTAAAATCCAAAGGAGTCCCCTCGACCCTGGCAATCTCGCCGGTTGGAATCAACTCATCGTCCACGACGGTGTAGCGATCGGCGCCCAACCAGAGCTCGTGATCGTAAAAACTGCCCTCGCCGGCGAGATTGAAATACGCGTGGTTGGTCAGGTTCACCGCTGTCGCTTTGTCGGTACTGGCCGTGTACTCGATCCGTAGCTCATTCTCGTCATTCAGAACATAGGAAACAGAGACCACCAAAGTCCCCGGATAGCCCTCTTCGCCATCGGCGCTCGAGTAGCTGAGCTTCACCCCGGACTCGTCGTCTCCCGTCGGCAGTCGACGCGCGTCCCAAACCACTTCGTGAAATCCCTTCGCTCCACCATGGAGGTGATTCCTGCCCTCATTGGCGGTGACCCGAAACTCCTCTCCATCAATGCTGAAACGCGCTCCGCCGATGCGATTCGCGAAGCGGCCGATGACCGCCGCGGCAGGGAATGTCCCTTCATAGGGCTCGATCGAGTCTGCGCCTGCGATTACGTTCGCCTCCCGGCCGGAAGCATCGGGAACTCGGACCTCGCTAAGAATTGCGCCATAGGTGATCACCTTCACCTGCACACCGCCATTGTTTCTCAGTGTGAACTGCTCGACAGCTGTTCCGTCCGTCATGGTTCCGAACGGCGCCTGATCGAAGCGCTTCAACTCAGCATGCATGCAAGTAGACCCCCAAGTCGAAGCAACAACAAGGCAAGCACAAAGGGCTTGGGCATTCATCATCCTTGCAGGATTAGGAACGGGCACTTCCCTCCTTGCGTTCGAAGTCGGCCTCCAAGGCCTCTTCGATACGTGCCTTTATCTCCTCCAGATGGGCGCGGCTCACATAGTCGAGCCCCCTGCGTCCCCCGCGGCCCAGAACCGAGTCCATTCGCTCTTCCAGCTCCACGAGATCGGCGCGAGCCAAGGCCGTGGCGTCGCCCGGAATCCCCGACGCCGGCGTCAGCGTCAGATCGAGCAGATGGCGCAGATGCTCACGCTGCAGGTTACGACGGAAGCTCGAGATCGACGAGCCGGTGTCGAGCTCGGACCATAGTGTCCGCCGCACTCCGATAAAGAGGTCGGCCATTGTGAAGCGCTCTTCCCCAGGAGCGAAGAGCAGCTCGAGATCCTGCAACCGCGACAACTTGAGCGGGTGATAGAGGTCGCCCAGAATGTCTCCTTGCACGCCTAACACGGTCTCGTGCAAAGGGTAGTCCAGCCGAGGAGCTTTGGCGTTACGGCCCTCGAAGTCGACGAAACGCTCGAACTGGAGCTTGCTCAAGAGCTCCGCCGGCACACGAAAAACGTCTGCCGCCCAGATACTCCCGGCCAGAAAGGCCAAGGCCGCGCGCTGCTCCACTGCCGGAATCGGTACAAAAGGGGGGGCTCCACCCAGGTCTCCGCTATGGGCTCTGCCGTGGTAGATGCCGCCGATGTACTTCATCGCCACGTGAGCGCCTATAAAGTGGCTGCGAAAGCTGGAGCCGAAAGCACGACGTAGCACCGCGTAGCTCTCTCCCGGTACCAGGAGCTTGGCCTCCATTTTGGTCCACAACTCCTGCACAAGCTCGATCTCGCGCTCGAACCACTCCAGTGGCTGAGCGCCGAAGTCGAAACGAGTCGTTCGCGGGTCCAAAGAGCGAGCGCTGAGACCTGCATCCTCGTCGGTCGCGTACGAAAGGAACGGTTCGCCAGCTCTCTCGGCGATGCGGCGCAGCTCCGGAAGCTCGTCCTCCGGCGATGCCGCTCCGTCAATAGGCCTGTAGGCATATTCGATAGCCCAGCGATCGTAACTGCCGACCGAGGAGTTGAAGTACTCCCCCTGCTGTTCTCCCTCGCGGGCAACGACCGGCGGAGAATAGTCCATCACCGACGACGAAAGCCCAACCTCCCGCGTAGCCTCCGGGTCGGCAAGCTGGTCCAGGCCGTGAGCGGTGCTGCCCCGAAAGTTGTGTCGAAGGCCCAAGGTGTGGCCCACCTCGTGTGCCACGACCTGAACGACGTACTGGCGCATGAACTCTCGCTCCTTCGCTTCACTCCAGTCGGGGCGCACTGCCATCACGTCGTGAGCGAAAGAAGCCTGCTCGACGAGGCCGGTGGCGTAGTCGCAGTAACCGGAGTAGGAGCCATCGGAACCGCCACCAAAGACGCCGGGGGACAGTCCGTTCGCCGATGCCTTGAGCGCTTCGAGAGCCTGCAGCGGATGCACGTGGAGCTCGTAGCGTTGGCGGGCGCCTACGCGAAAAATGCCCTCGCTCAGGCCGATGTCCGCGTCTATCTGCTGGCCGGTGTAGGGATTCCGGTGAGAGGGCCCCACCGCAAAGGAAGCGTCGTAGGCCACAAACCATCGCAGCGTGTTGTAGCGAATGTCCGCGGGGTCCCAATCGGCATTGTCGGGTTGCTGGAGCGCCACCAGAGCATTCTTGAACCCGATACGCTCGAAGGCCGGGTTCCACAACCGTACTCCCTCCATGATCCAGTCGCGGTACTCCAATGGGATGGTGTTCTCGAGCCAAAAGGTGATGGGCTCCTCCGGCTCGGATACGGCCGCACCGGGGTCTTTCTTTTCGAGCTTCCATCTAGCCACGTAACGGACATAGGGCAGATCCGAAGTGACTCCGCTGAAGTCCATATGCATCGATAGAAAGTGGCCCACCCGATCGTCGGCCAGCCGCGGTCGGTAGCCGTTCTCGCTGAGCTCGACCAGGCTGTAGCGAAAGCGCACGCTCAAGGAGCGTGAGTCGGGCACGGTGACGGAACCCTCTTTGACCTCCTCGGCAGTGAAAGTGGTGGCCACTCCAACCTCTGAGTTCCTGGGAAACGACTTCACCAGAACAATCGCACTGTCTTCGGCGCTGAGCTTGTAAGCGGTGTCGTACACCCTCTTGAGGTGGTCGCTCAGACCGCCGAGATCACGGTCGACCAAGAGAGCTGAGAGGTCCACGAGCACGCTCTCGCGCTCTGGATGAGGCTTCGAGAGCCTCGCTGCGGAGGCCAACACCGAATCCGAGAACGAGCTGGCGACCGCGCGCTCGGCCGGCGAGCCCGGCTCGGCACGGAAGCGGGTGTTCTTCCTTACGAACTGGACTCGTTTGCCGAGCCGGTGCCACTGAAAAACAAAGTTATCCAACATGGCGGTGCCATAGAGGCCCCGCTCGCCGGTGGCCCTTTCGACCTTGGACGAGTAGAGATAGTCCCGATCAAATTGATCGGGAGCGAGCTCCAAGAGCACCTTGCTGTCGTCGGCGTCGAGGTAGAAGGTGAAGAGTCCCTCGATCTTCTCCAGCTCCCCGACCACCTCCTCGAAGGACTTCTCTTTGTCCTTCTGGGAAGCGGCGTCATCTCCCTCCGTACCGTCCTGCTCCTCCGCTGCGGTGGCCTCGGTGCCCGACTCGGCCAGCCGTTGGGCGGCCAAGTGGATTGGCAAAACCAGCAATAACAAAAGCACGCGAGCCACGGCAACGCCGCGGATGGGGCTCTTCATAGTCTTCTCTCCTCGTTGCACAGCGGCGCTTATCATAGTGCGAGATCGACTCGCTCCACTCGTGAGCTGCCCGCTTGCTTGCTCACCTCGAATCGAACCGGGATCCTCTCCGCCAGGTCCCGCATGTGGGTAACGAGCCCAACCATGTGCCCGCGGGCTCCGAGCTCTTCGATCGCGGCAGCTACGGTATCCAGGGTGTCCGCATCGAGCGTACCGAAGCCCTCGTCGAGAAAGATCGCATCGAGCCGCGCGGCACCTCTGGCGGCTAGCTGCGAGACATGCTCCGCCAGGGCGAGAGCCAGCGAGAGGGAAGCGAGAAAGGTCTCGCCCCCTGACAGTGTGCGCGCGAGACGAGTCTCGTCGGCGTTGGCATGGTCCACGACGAGGAACTGGCTCGACTTTTTGTCGAGCGCCAGCGAGTACTGACCCGAAGACAGTTCGAGAAGGAGCTGGGAGGCACCGCTGATCAGTCCCTGCATCGCGCGACCCAGAATCCATCCTTCGAAGCGTCGAGCCCCCAGGTGTTTGGCGAGACTCTTCGCGACCTTCGACTCCACATCGTAGAGCTTGGTCTCCTCACCAAGGCGCTCGACTTCGTCGATCTCCTCTTCTAGTCGCTCCTTGACCTGCCGGGCGGCAGCCAGCGCAGCAGCGCAGGCCTCATGCGGAGACTCATCCCCTCGCTCCAGCCCCGCGGTCTCGCCGGCATCGACAATCTTTCGCTCCAAGGCACTCCGACTCTGCTCGAGCTCGCGCGCCCTTTCTCGATGCCTTTCGGCCTCGAGCCGATGGCGCGGGAGCTCGGCCGCGGCCCAGCTCATCAACGTGGTCCAAGCGCCGGCGAGATCGCTGCGGGGAACCTGCGGGGGCCCGAGCGGCGTGAGCGGATCGCGGGCATCCTGAAGCCTCCGCCACTCCTCTTCACGCTTCTCTTCCAACGCCGCGAGATGGTCTCCGGCGTCGGTGTAGGCGGCCACTGCATCGTGCTCGATCTTCTCGGCTCTGCTCTTGCCGGCATCGGCCTGCTCGATCTCGCGAAGCATGGAATCGAGCTCCGCAGCGGGCTCTGCCTTCGACAGCAGTTCATCGCTCTCGAGCAGGCGGCGACCGCGATCTTCGACCAAGGCATCGATCGCCGCTGCGGCATCGCGCGCCTGACGCAGCCGCACTTCAGAAGCCTGGAGCTCACTCTTCACTCTTTCCGCCTCTGTTTGAGCTCGGTCGAGATCCACCGGCCCGACCCGATGAGGGAGGCTCTCGACCTCGGCCCCGCACACCGGACAGACATCCCCCACCACGAGATCTCCCTGGACCGCCGCCGCGAGGTCCGCCTGCCCGATCTTGCGCACCTCCTCGCGGGCGTCTGCCAACGCGGCCCTCTTTTCCGCGACTTCCGCAGCCCTGTCCTTCTCCTCGTCGTTCGCCAAGACGAGATCCCGTTTCGACTTCTCGACCTCCTCAGACAAGCGGCCGCGAGCCTCGTAGAGGTCGAGGGCGGAACGGGTCGCAGCTATCTCGGGCAGGCGGCCACGCCTCGTCGTCGCCACCTCGACCGCCTTGCGAGCCTTCTCCAAGGCGGCGCGCGCACGCCCCTCCTCGACCCCACCTCTTTCGACCCTCGCTGCCAGCTCGAGCGCCTCGGCGGGCGCCTCCAACTCTTCCAGCAGTGCCGCCCGGGTGTGGGCGGCCTGAGCCTCTTCGGCTGCCAAGGAGCCTTGTCGCGCCAGCTTGTCCAGAAGTGGAGTCGCAGCTTCGATCTCGCTACGAAGTGCATCGAGCTCGGCGATTCGGACCTTCGCGGCTCCGAGGGCGGCGGGAGTCGCCCCTGCCAATTCCTGCTCGAGACGCTGCCGCCGCCAGTCGGCTTGCGTCGCCGCCGACTTGGACCGCGCATTCGCCGCCTGAGACATACGACGATAGAGGTCGAGGTCGAGAAGCTCCACCAGCAAGTCCTGCCTCGCCTTTGGCTTGTCCCGGAGAAAGCGCGCGAACTCACCCTGAGGTAAGACCACGCACTTGGTGAAGTGCTCAAAAGGAAGGCCAATCAGCTCTTCGACCCTTGCGCTGAGATCTTCCGCATTGGCCGCCAGGACCTCTTCACCACGCAACAGTCGGGCCTCGCGTGTGGTCGCACCCCCTGAAGCGGTTTTTCGCACCACTCGAACCGCGGTATAGAGCTCCTCCCCCAAGCTGAAGTCGAGTCTGACTCGCGCCTCCTGGCGCCCCTGGGATATCGCCGGGGCAACCAGTCGGCGGTCGTCGTAGCGCGGCACCGCCCCGTAGAGAGCAAAGGTGAGGGCGTCAATGAGACTCGACTTTCCGGCACCGGTGGGGCCGGTAAAGACGAACAGGTCGGCGCCCTCGAAGTCGACGACGGTCCTCTCGCGGAAGGAGGCGAAGCCCTCGAGCTCGAGGCGCCTAGGCCTCATAAGATTCCTCCAAGAGCTCGCTAAAGAGAGCGACCAAGCTGTCGTCACCGACCCCGACGTCCTTCAAGTACTCCTCGAAGATCTCGCGAGGCCTCAGCTCTAAACGTTCCAAGGTGTGGTCGGCGTCGACAAGGGGCTCTGTGGACTGCGCGACGCGAACATCGACCGCATTCGGGAAAAGCGCACGAACCTCTTCACCGAGGCCGGGATGCGGCGGCGCGTCGACGAAGATGCGCAAGTACTCCGCCCCCGACTGCGAGGTCTCCTCCTCGAGCCGGCCCAGATCTCCGCGCAATGTGCGTAGCCGCCGCCCTGAGCGCAGCGGAATCGGTCGTACTTTGGCGGGCACCCCAGTCTCCACTTCCACCAACAGGACTCCACACTCATACTCGCCCTCGCCGAAGTCGAGTTGGAGCGGAGAGCCGCAATACCAGGCCGATACCTGCGCTGACAGCGGCTGCATGCGATGAACGTGTCCGAGGGCCACGTAGTCCAGTGCCGGGTGAGTGAAGGCGACGGCCGGGACACAGTAATCGCCCGAGATATGAGCCTCTCTTTCGCCGCCTCCGGCAGCCGCCCCGCTAACCATCAGATGGGCGACCAGCAGATTCACCGCGCTGTCATCGAAGCCTTCACACAAATGAGCGACGAGCTCCGCCGAGCGATCCGCGTAGGCGAGGCCATGCTGGGCTCGGCTGTCTCTCATCAGCTCGTCAGCGCGAACGATCTTCTGCTGCGACAAGAAGGGAAAGAGAGCGACCCTCACTCGTTGGCCGCCCGCGGCCTCTAGAGTGACGACACCCCCATCTTCCGGGCCCTCGAGAAAAGCTCCGGTGTACACCCGACGAGTACGATCCAGCAGCGGCTTTACGGCTGCAAGTCGGCGCGGGTTGTCGTGGTTTCCTGCAATCAGAACGACGGGCGCACCGCTGTCGGCCAAATCGAGGAGGGCGCCGTAGACGATCTCTTCGGCTTCTGGCGAGGGAGCCGCGACATCAAAGAGATCGCCGGCGACAAGAATGAGGTCTACCTTCTCGCGGTTGGCGATGTCGACGATCTCCCCCAACACCAGCCGATGCTCGTCGGCACGACTGCGTCCACGGATTGCCCGCCCAACATGCCAATCAGCTGTGTGGAGAATCTTCATCAGGACCCGACCTGGATGCTACTACCACCCTTGCGCCGACGGAGTGCCGTAGAATCGGTGACCTTCCATAGAAAACGGACTTGCTGATGATCACAGAAAGCTATGTGCCGGCCGACACCGACTCACCGGTGCTCGCAACGACGGTTGGATCCGTGCTTCGCCATTCGGCTTCCGACACACCGGACGGCCTGGCTCTCGTCGAAGGCGTCGCAGATCCTCAGGCCCGGCGACGCTGGACCTTCAGCGAGCTCCTCAGCGACTCGGAAGAGGTGGCTCGCGCCCTCGTGGGTCGCTTCGACAAAGGAGAGCGAGTAGCGGTGTGGGCCCCCAACCTCCCGGAGTGGGTGCTGCTGGAGTTCGGGGCCGGGCTCGCCGGTGTCGTTCTGGTGACGGTGAACCCGGCATACCAGCCCCAAGAGCTGGCCTACGTGCTGCGACAGTCCAAGGCCTCTGGCATCTTCTACCTGCCGAGCTCTCGCGGCAACCCGATGGAGGCCTCTCTTCGAGAAGTCGCCCCGGAGCTTCCGCATCTTCGTGAGTCGATCTCGTTCGACGAGTGGTCCGCGTTCCTCGACTCGGGTGACCCCAACGCTCAGCTGCCCGAAGTGTCCCCGGACGACCCGGTCCAGATCCAGTACACCTCCGGTACGACCGGGTTCCCGAAGGGGGCGCTTCTTCACCACCGCGGAATCACCAACAACGCACGCTTCACGGCCGAGCGCCTCCAACTCAAAAAAGGGGGCTGCTACGTCAACCCGATGCCGCTCTTCCACACCGGCGGATGCGTGCTCGGTGTTCTCGGCCCGGCGCAGCTGCAGGCCGCTCACATATGCCTACACCAGTTCGATCCGGGTCTGATGCTCGAGCTCTGCGAGGTCGAGAAGGCAACGCACATGCTCGGAGTCCCCACCATGCTCATCGCCGTGATGGAGCATCCCGACTTCGGCACGCGCGATCTGCACCGGCTGACTACCGTCTCCTCCGGCGGGGCCACCGTGCCCGCCGAGCTGGTGAGACGCATCGAAGAAACGCTGCACGTTCAGTTCTCGATCGTCTACGGCCAGACCGAGGCATCGCCATGCATCACGGTGATGAAGCCGGACGACGACCCTCACGACAAGGCGACGACTCTCGGCCCCGCGCTCCCCCAGACCGAGATCAAAGTTGTCGACCCCGAGACCGGCGCCACGGTGCCGATCGGCTCTTCCGGTGAGCTCTGCACTCGTGGGTATCTGGTCATGCTCGGATACTTCGAGATGCCGGAGAAGACGGAAGAGACCATCGACGAGGATGGATGGCTGCACACCGGGGATCTGGTCACCATGGACGAGCGCGGCTATACCACCATCACCGGTCGTCTCAAGGACATGATCATCCGTGGCGGAGAGAACATCTATCCACGTGAGATCGAAGAGGTGCTCTTCGAGCACCCCAAGGTGGCTGACGTCGCCATCGTCGGACTTCCCGACGAGAAGTGGGGTGAGATCGTCGGGGCATTTGTCCGAGATGCGAGCCCGGATGAGCCCGCCAGTGATCTAGAGCTGCATGACTATCTGCGCGAGCGCCTGGCGCCGCAAAAGACTCCCCGCGTTTGGTATCACCTCGACGAGTTTCCGCTGACCCCTTCGGGCAAGGTACAGAAGTTCGTTCTCCGAGAGAACTGGGAAAGCGGCGTCTACGAAGACTGAGCCAGGATGCAAAGGTCACGAGTGCACAAACTCCTCGACAGCGAGAAGAATCGATACACCCTCTACGGCGCTCTCTTTGGGCTCCTCTTTCCACTCGCGGCGACTTCGTTCGAGGCGGTGAGTAGCCTCGGCTCGTTCTCACTCGAGAACGCGATTGCGGTTCAATCTCAGAACGCCCTACTCTGGATCATCGACTCGGCCCCCATCTTCCTCGGTTTGTTTGCTCGTTGGATCGGTATCCGCCAGGACCGGTTGGCGCAGCAGGGAGAGATACTGAGAGGCCAGAACAAACTCTTGGTGCAGGCTGGGGAGCAGGCCACTTCTCAGCTCGGGCAACTCTGGGACAACTCGGAGGACGAGCTCTATCTCTTCCTCCCCGACACCCTGCAGATCGAACAGATAAACCAACGAGCCTTGCAAAACCACGGGCACCCGCGAGAAGAGATGCTGCAGCGAACCCTCTTTGACCTGGCGACCGGAACCGAAAGAGAGACGCTGGAGAGCTGGCTCTCCCCCCTCCGCTACGGCGAGCAGAAACAGGTGACTTTCAAAGAGATCCATCGCCGCAAAGACGGGTCGGAATATCCGGTGGAGATGAGAGTGCAGCACTACTCAGCCGGATCTCAACCGGTTCTGTTGGGTATGGCCCACGACATCGCCGACCGAGAACGCGAGCATCAGCGGCTCGTAGCGGAGCGACAAAAGTTGCTCGACATGTTGGAAAACCTGCCTCTTGCCTTCCACCTACAAGCGCCGGACTACAGTGTCCCCTACGCAAACAAGCTCTTTCGCGAACGCTTTCGCGCGCCAGAGAACATCCCCTGCTACTCCCTCATGCATCAGCGCGATGAGCCCTGCGAAGTCTGCTCCACCTTCCGAGTCTTCGATGGCGAGGAGAGAGTCACTTCCGAGTGGAACGCACTGGACGGGCGGACCTACCTCACTGTGTGCACGCCCTACACCGAAATCGACGGCTCTCCATTGGTCATGGAGATGGCAATGGACATCACCGATCAGGAGATCGCCAAGCAGCAAGCTCTGGTTGCGAGAGACCAGGCCGAAAAGGCGAACCGGGCCAAATCCGAGTTCTTGTCTCGAATGAGCCATGAACTGCGCACTCCTATGAACGCCATTCTGGGTTTCGGCCAGCTCTTGCAGATCGAAGGAGATCTCGACTCTTCTCAGAAGAAGAGGGTCGACTACATCATGACCGCCGGACACCAGCTTCTAGAGCTCATCGACGAAGTGCTCGACCTGGCTCACGTCGATTCAGGGAAGTTGAAGCTCTCCTTGGAGGCGGTCGAGCTTGGTGGCCTGGTCGAGGAGCTGGTCTCGTTGATGCAGCCACTCGCCGACCAGAGAGAGCTCGAGCTCAGTCGCAGCGGGCCGTCGATACCGATGCACGCGTTGGTTGACCGCGGCCGGCTTCGACAAGTACTACTCAACCTCCTATCCAACGCGGTCAAATACAACAGGGAGGGAGGCAAGATCGACATTTCTTACGGGCGCAACGGAAGCAGGCGGCTCTGGGTCCAGGTAGAGGACTCGGGCATCGGCCTATCCGAGGAGCAGATGCTGGGGCTGTTCGAGCCATTCAGCCGGGTCGCAACCGATGCCGTGAAGGTGCAAGGAACCGGTATCGGGCTGTCGATCTCCAAGCAGCTCGTAGAGGAGATGGACGGGACCATTGCGGTAGACGGCACTCTCGGCTCCGGGTCTCGCTTCAGAGTCGAGCTTCCCGAAGCGCAGGCGCCTTGAGATGGCGCCTACCATTCGCCTTGCCGTCAGCGCGGATGCCGCCGCTCTCCTCGACATCTACGCCCCGGTTGTTCGATCGACTGCCATCTCATTCGAGGACGAGCCCCCGAGCTCCAAAGAGTTGGCGAAGCGAGTCGAGCGCACCCTCGAGAGCTTCCCCTGGCTCGTTTGCGAGAACGAATCCAAGATCCACGGCTACGCCTATGCCACCAAGCACCGGAGCCGAGCCGCCTACCGCTGGTGGGTAGAGACCTCCGTATATGTCGACCCCGAGGTGCGCCGTTCTGGAGTAGGCCAAGGCCTTTACCTCTCTCTCTTCGAAGTGCTCAAACTTCAGGGTTTCGTGGTCGCCCTGGCCGGGATCACCTTGCCAAACCCGCCCAGCGTCCATCTGCACGAAGCCGTAGGCTTCGAGCCTCTGGCGGTCTACCACCAGGTCGGCTTCAAGCTCGGCGCCTGGCGTGACGTAGGCTGGTGGCAGCGCCCCCTGGCGCCGCCGCCGACCTCACCAAGCTCCCCCCTACCGCTGGCCTCCGCGGCCCAGAGCCCCGACTGGTCGAAGAGCCTCCAAACAGGCCTCGCATCGCTCCACATCTAGACACTCGAGGGTTTTTCCTTTCGGCCGTCTGCGGCGCCAGGTCGTCGAAGGCTCGGGGTGGTATTCACCACTGACCCAACGCGCCGTCCGCGGCGCCATATCGACACAAGCCAGGGGCAGTGGTAGTCACAACTGCCCCAACGCGCCGTCCGCGGCGCCATGTCGACATAAGCCAGGGGCGGTGGTATTCACCACTGCCCCAACGCGCCGTCCGCGGCGCCATGTCGACATAAGCCAGGGGCGGTGGTATTCACCACTGCCCCAACGCGCCGTCCGCGGCGCCATGTCGACATAAGCCAGGGGCGGTGGTATTCACCACTGCCCCAATGCGCCGTCCGCGGCGCCATGTCGACATAAGCCAGGGGCGGTGGTATTCACCACTGCCCCAATGCGCCGTCCGCGGCGCCATGTCGACATAAGCCAGGGGCGGTGGTATTCACCACTGCCCCAATGCGCCGTCCGCGGCGCCATGTCGACATAAGCCAGGGGCGGTGGTATTCACCACTGCCCCAATGCGCCGTCCGCGGCGCCATGTCGACATAAGCCAGGGGCGGTGGTATTCACCACTGCCCCAATGCGCCGTCCGCGGCGCCATGTCGACATAAGCCAGGGGCGGTGGTATTCACCACTGCCCCTGGCTTACATCTCTTACAAACTTCTTACCCTGAGATGTGGACCATGGCGGCACGACGGGTCAGAATCAATACGGGCTCAAACCAGAGGAGGGCGAGATGAGATCAGGAACAAGATCCAGAGTGTCGGCAGCACGCACAGCGAGCGTCCTTGTGGGAGTCTTCCTCGCTTCGAGCGCCATCATGGGCCAACGGCCTGGAGGCGGTGGTCGCGGCGGAAGACCCGAACCGGGCCGCGCGGGCTTCGAGCGCACTGCGCCCGACATCGGTGAGTCTCTACCTGACCTCACCCTCTACCAGACCGACGGCAAAGAAGTCCGCCTGCACGAGGTGTTGAACGGGCGCTACACCGTTCTCATTCTCGGCTGTCTCACCTGACCTCCTTTTCTGAGCAAGGTCTCCCGGGTGGAGACCATCGAGCGCGACTACAGTCCCCTGGGCGTCCAGTTTCTCTACATCTACAAATCGCTCGCCCACCCCGAGCACAATGGTTATGTGACCCCCTTCAGTCTCGAAGAGCGTCTGATGCATGTGAAAGAAGCGCAGCGCACTCTGGGGTCCAGAATCCCCTGGCTGTGCGACGGCATGGAGAACGAGCTGATGAAGGCTCTCGGCGGAGTCCCGAATCCGGAGCTCGTTCTCGATCCCGAAGGCAAGGTCGTCGCCCGCCGTTCCTGGAGCGACCCCGACGCACTGCGTCGGGATCTCGAGAAATTCGTCGGCAAGGTGGAGAAGCAGACTCGAGTCGCAGATCTCGACATGAAGACCCAGCCCCCTCCGCCGACTGTAGCGAAGGGTGTGGTGCCGAGGGTCGAGCCCGGGCCGATGATTCCCGTCGTCATCACGCCCGACAGCTCAACCGAAGCACCGTTCTACGTCAAGCTGCGAGCCGAAGTCGATGCGGCTTACCTCCAGACCGGAAAGGGCAAGCTCTACCTCGGCTTCCATCTCGACCCCCTCTACCGCGTGCACTGGAACAACCAGGTGGCTCCGCTGCGTTTCGACCTCGACCTGCCGAAAGGTCTCACCGTGACCCCGAGCTCCGCCAGCGGCCCGACCGTCGAGGCTGACGCGGATGCCGATCCGAGAGAGTTCCTGGTCGACATCGACGGCCGTCCGGGCAATGAGCCTCTCGGCCTCGACGTTTCCTACTTTGCCTGCGACGACGCTAATACCTTCTGCCTCCGCGTCGATCAGAGCTACTCGGTCGCACTCGTCCGCGACCGCACCGGCGGCAGTGCCCGCGGTCGCCGCTCGATGCCAGGAAGAGAAGGGCAAACCCGTGGCCGTGGCGGACGAGGGCAAGGCCGCGGCGGAATGACGGAACGCTTCGACACCAACGGTGACGGGATGCTCGGATTGGATGAGATGCCCGGCCCGATGAAAGAGCGGGCGGCTCCCTTCGATCTGAACGGAGACGGCCTCCTCTCCGAGGATGAGCTCAGAAGCATGCGCCAATCGATGCCGGTCGGCGGCGGCCGCGGGCCCCGACGCGGCTGATCCGCCCTCGTCTCACACCCGCTGGGATCGAGTGGAGGGAATTCGCTTGCCTGTCGCTATCGCCCAGAAAGACGGAAGATACTGTTGCTTCGCCAAAACGGGCGATCGACTCGGCTTCTTTCCTACCTCCTCATGCCCCCCGATCTCGCATCCAACTACGACTCCGTCATCGTCGGTGGCGGCCACAACGGCCTCGTAGCCGCGGCCTATCTGGCTCGCGCCGGGTTGACGACCTGCGTCCTAGAGCGCCGGGATCGCATCGGCGGAGCCGCGGTGACCGAGGAGATCGTACCGGGGTATCGCTTCTCTCGGGCCTCCTACGTCAACAGCCTGCTACGCCCGGAGATCATCCAAGAGCTCGCACTCCGGCGACACGGGTTCGAGCTGCTGCCCCGAGATCCCTCCTCCTTCACCCCCACCCTCGATGGCCGTTCTCTCCTCCTCGGGACCGACTCGAAGAGCAACCACAAAGAAATCTCCAAATTCTCGACTCGGGATGCTGAGGCTTTCGCCGGCTACGAGGCCCTCCTCGACCGCTGCGCCCGCTTCATCGAGCCGACCCTCGACCGGCCTCCTCCCGATCTCGAGTCCTCGAGCTGGATCGATCGATCCTCCTCCCTCATCGAGCTTTCGCGGCTGGGTCTCCGAGCCCTGAAACTCGGGCCCGATCTCCCTCGCTTCCTCGAGATTCTCACGGCGCCGGCCGCGAAGATCATCACGCGCTGGTTCGAGTCGGAACCCCTGCGCGGGACCCTCGCCACCGACGCCCTCATTGGGGCGATGGCCTCACCCTCGACCCCGGGGAGCGGCTATGTCCTCTTCCATCACATCATGGGAGAGACCGACGGGGCCCGAGGTGTTTGGGCCTACGTGCGCGGAGGCATGGGCCAGCTCTCCGAGTCCATCGCGAGCGCCGCGAGAGCCGCGGGAGCCCAGATCATCACCGATGCCCCCGTTGCCTCGATCCGTAGCGAGGGCGGCCGGGCGCGCGGAGTCATCCTCGAGGATGGACGTGAGGTCTCTTCGCGATGCGTTCTCTCCGGTGCCGATCCGAATGTGACCTTTCGCCGACTGGTCGATCCCTCGGATCTTCCCTCCGAGTTCAACGCTCGCATGGACCAGCTCGACTACTCATCCGCGGTCTTCAAGATCAACGTGGCAGTTGATCGGATCCCGAGCTTCTCGGTGTCACCGGGCGAAGAGCCGGGGCCCCACCACCGGGGCACGATTCACCTCAACTCGACTCTCGAGGAGATGGAGGCAGCCTTCGCCGACGCCCAGAGGGGCGAGCCGTCGCGCGAGCCCGTAGTCGAGATGACCATCCCCTCGGTTCTCGACGACTCCCTGGCCCCCGAGGGGCACCACGTCATCTCGCTCTTCGTGCAATACGCCCCCTACCAGCTAGCAGCTGGAAGCTGGGATGATCCCGGGCGACGGGAGGCGTTCGCCGATCGCGTATTCGCGGCCATCGAGCGACACGCTCCGGGTTTCACCGCCTCGATCGTCGGCCGCGACCTTCTCAGCCCGCTCGACCTCGAGCGCGTCTTCGGCCTGACAGGCGGCAACATCTTTCACGGGGCAATGAGTCTCGACCAGCTCTTCTGGCTGCGCCCGGCCCGGGGCTGGGCGAGGTACCGGACCCCGATCAGGGGCCTCTACCTCTGCGGCGCGGGCGCCCATCCCGGGGGAGGCATCATCGGAGCCCCCGGGCGCAACGCGGCCCGGCAGGTCATCCGGGATCTACGCGGGCTGCTGTGAGAGCACGGCGCTGAGCTAGAATCTCTAGATGGCGATGAGGATCAAAGTCAACGGCCGGCGTCACCAGATCGACGCGCCGCCGAATACCCCCCTCCTCTACGTTCTCCGCAACGATCTCGAGCTCAGTGGCCCCAAGTTCGGCTGCGGCCTCGGACAATGCGGGACCTGCACAGTGCTGATCGACGGCAAGGCCGTACGCTCCTGTCAGCGACGGATCGCCGCGATACCGCCGAATGCCGAGATCGTGACCCTCGAGGGCCTCGGTACTCGCGAAAGCCCCCACCCTCTCCAGACCGCCTTCATCGAGGAGCAAGCGCTGCAATGCGGCTATTGCACCTCCGGCATGATCATGGCGGCAGCTTCTTTTCTCGCCGACAACGACGATCCAACCGAGGCGCAGATCCGACAGGCATTGGCGGGCTACCTCTGCCGATGCGGCGCTCAAGGCCGCATCGTGCGCGCGATTCGGCGGGCCGCCGAGAAAGGGGCCGCGTGAAAGCGACCCGCTCCACCCGTCGGGACTTTCTCGCATCTTCCGGAGCGCTGCTCCTCAGCTTCTCACTGGAACGCCCCCGAGATGCGCAAGCAGCACCCTTACCCGGCAGTCTTGCTCGTAGCCGTCGCCTAGATGCCTGGATCCGCGTCGGCGCCGACGGCTCGGTGACGGTTTTGAGCGGCAAATGCGAGATCGGCCAGGGGCTCGCGACCGCACTCGCGCAAATCGCCGCCGACGAGCTCGACGTCGACCTCGAGCGCATCGACATGGTGATGGCGGACACCGGTCGCACACCGAATGAGGGCTACACCGCCGGAAGCCTGTCGATCCAACAGAGCGGGACCGCACTGCGCCAAGCCGCAGCCGAAGTGCGCCAGATTCTGGTCGACCTCGCCGCCCAGCGGCTCGGCGCAGCCGCAGCCGATTTGAGCATCACCGACGGTCGCATATCGGCCACCACGGGACGCTCCACGACCTACTGGGAGCTCATCGACGGCGTCGAAATCGAGCAGGAGGCCACCGGTCGAGCGACGCCGAAGCCGGCCGCCGAACGCCGCTATGTAGGGCAATCGGTACCGCGACTCGACCTGCCTGCCAAAGTGTTCGGCGAGGCAAGCTTCGTTCACGACCTGCGACTCGAAGGGATGCTCCACGCCAGAGTGGTGAGACCGCCGAGCTATGGCGCTCGGCTGGCCTCTGTAGACGAAGCTCCGGCCCGCGCACTCGAGGGAGTCGTCGAGGTGGTGCGAAACGGCAGCTTCCTCGCCGCCATCGCCCGTCGCGAAGAGCAGGCCCTCGCTGCCGCGACCTCACTGCGCGACGCCGCGCGCTGGGAAGGCGAGACCGCCCTACCGCCGAATGCCGACCTTGCATCCTGGCTGCGCCGCCAGCCCGCGCAAGACGGCGTCGTCGATAGCGTGGGGCCGGACCCCGCCGAAGTGCCGGCGGCCAAGAGCCTCGAGGCGGAGTACTCCAAACCCTACCTGGCTCACGCCGCTCTAGCTCCCTCTTGCGCGGTTGCCCTGGAGCGAGACGGAGAGCTGGTGATTTGGACCCACAGCCAGGGCGTGTTTCCGCTACGCAGCTCCGTGGCCCAAGTCGTCGGTCTCCCGGAAGAGCGCATCCGCGCCATACATATGGACGGGGCAGGTTGCTTCGGCCATAACGGTGCCGACGATGCCGCCTGCGATGCGGCCGTCCTCGCCCGCGCCTTACCGGGTCGACCTGTCCGCGTGCTCTGGTCGCGCGAGGACGAGCTGCGCTGGGCGCCCTTCGGTGCCGCTATGAGCCTGCGCCTACGCGCAGGCCTAGATGGAGAGGGGCGCATCGTGCACTGGCGTCACGAGCTGTGGTCGAACACCCACAGCACCCGACCGGGACGCCGGCCAAGCTTCGTCGCGGGTTGGCATCTAGCCTCGCCGGTGCCGTCCCCGGACGCGGTCAACATCCCACAGCCTTTCGGTGGCGCCGATCGCAATGCGGTACCGCTCTATGACTTTCCCAGCCGGCGGGTGGTAGAGCACTTTCTCCCCGACATGCCGGTGCGAGTATCCGCCCTGCGCTCTCTTGGCGCCTTCGCCAATATCTTGGCCATCGAGTCGTTCATGGACGATCTCGCGGCCGCCGCCGGCATCGACCCCATCGCCTTCCGACTGAAGCATTTGAAGGACGAGCGAGGGCGTAGGGTCATCGAGTTGGCGGCGAAGGCCGCTGGATGGACCCCCGCGTCGGTTACACCAAGATCGGCCGAGTCTGGGAGTGCCAAGAAGGGGCGCGGTTTCGCATTCTCTCGCTACAAGAACCGCGGAACTTACTTGGCCCTCGTTATCGATGTCGAAGTCGACGCCAGCGGAGCCGTACGCGTCGAGAAGGCCGTCGCAGCTGTCGACGCAGGCGAAGTGATCAACCCCGACGGGCTGCGCAATCAGATCGAAGGCGGCATCGTTCAAGCCGCATCCTGGACCCTCTACGAGCAGGTGACCTTTGATCGACAGAAAATCACTTCGACTGACTGGCGACGCTATCCGATCCTCGAGTTCCCTGAAGCTCCGGATGTAGAAGTGGTCCTCGTCGATCAGCCAGACAAGGATCCCCTGGGCGTGGGTGAAGCCGCCCAGGGACCTACCGCGGCAGCGATCAGCAACGCGGTCTTCGCTGCCACCGGCATCCGCCGCAGAGACCTTCCCCTCAACGCCGGGGCTTAGCTCCCCGATCAACCTCGCGGCCTTCCATGCGAATCGGTCTCATCTCCGACACTCACATCCCCGAAGCCCGGCAAGAGCTCTGGCCGCAAGTCTTCGAAGCGTTCAGGGATGTCGACCTGATTTTGCACGCCGGAGACATCCACGACCTGCCGGTTGTCGACGAGCTCAACCGAGTCGCACCGATCCACGTCGCCCGCGGCGACGGTGACGACGGAGGAGGCGGACGACGGGTGCAGCCCGAGGATCCGCGCCTGCAGCCGTCCTGGACCCTCGAGCTCGGAGGCGTTCGCGTAGGAGTGACCCACGCCCTGCCCATCCCCGAGATGCCGCCGAGTATCACCGTCGCAAGAGCTCTCGCTCGACACTTCCCAGAGGACCGGCCCGATGTCGTGATCTACGGCGACAGTCACGTCGAAGCCATCGACACTTTCGAGGGAGTGCTGTGCGTGAATCCGGGCTCGCCGACCCTCCCGCACAATCTGAATACCCAGCTCGGCACCCTTGGTTTCCTCGAGATCGATCGAGGGGAGCCGAAAGCGTCGATCTGGCGCCTCACCGAGACCTCGATCGAGCCTTTCGACTGGCGAACCTGGCGGTGAGACGCGCACTGAGAATCGTCCACACTTCGGACGTCCATCTGCAACCGAGGAGCGCCAGCGACAGCGACTCGTCGTCGATCGAGGAAACGGCCTTCATCCAGATCGTCGATCACGTCCTCGAAGAGAAGGCCGACGCCCTGCTCGTCGCCGGCGACCTCTTCGACTCCAATCGAGTCGGAGAAGACGAGTTCGGCTTCGTCGAGACCCAACTTCGGCGCCTGTCTTGCCCGGTCGCGCTGATACCCGGTAATCACGACTGCTTCGACGAGCAATCGATCTATCGTCGTTTCGACTTCCGCACCGTGGGGCCCCACGTCCACCCTCTAACCGCCGAGGAAGGCGAAATCATCCGTCTCCCCGACCTCGAGCTGACTGTTTGGGGGAAGGGGCTTGTCGAGCACGAGCCGGCGAACAGACCGATGGCCGGCTTATCGGACCCTGACCCCGGGCACTGGTTCGTGGGGATGGCACACGGCTTCGTCGTGCCGGATCGCCGCGAGCTGCGGTCTTCGCTGATTACGCCGGACGAGATTGCCGACTCGGGGCTCGACTATCTCGCCCTCGGCCACATCCACGTCTTTCGAGATGTGTCCGAGGGACCAACGCGAGCCTGTTACCCAGGCGCTCCCAGAACCGCTCACGGCCCCCAGACCGTGAGACTCGCGATGGTGAGTCTCGACCCGTTCAGTGGTGTCGCGGTCGAAGAGCGAAATCTCGACTAGACCAGCGTTTCCAAAGTTCGTGCACATAGCTCGAGGTCATTCTGTTCGCTGGCTAGGCGCGCCGACGCAGGCATATTGGGCAATATGTCGAGGAGGCGAAACGCCGCCAGCGGGCAGAAGGGGCCGAGATATGTGCGGGAACTTTGGAAACGCTGGTCTAGTACGCGCGGCCACCTAGGCAGTCACCTGTTTGCAGGGTCTAGTCGCGCCATCGCCATAGCCACTCCCAGAACCCCCAGGGGTAGCTCGACTCCCCCAGCACCTTGTGGTGGCGCACTACCGCGTCAGGGGTCACAACGAAGAAGACGAGCCAGCTGCCCTTGAGCAACTGAGCGATCCACGGTGGCGATTGTGCACCGACCATCCCGCCGGCCATTGTCGTGATCGAGACGAAAGCGATCGCAAGGATGATCACCGCATACTCGAGGAAGAGCGACTGCTGGGTCGTAACCTCTTCACTGACTCCATAGGAATCCGCCAGCCACCGTTTGATCCAGCCCGGAAGAAGGCCGATCACGGGATAGAAAAAGGGGAAGAAGACCGACAGGCGGCGGGCCGAGGCCTGGGCTCGAAGCACTTCGTCCCTGTCTTTGACGAAGGCCTCGTCATATTCGACGACGTGACCCGCGATGTCCTCGAAATCTTCGGTCCAGGGCACGAGCCGATAGCGGAACCTGCCCGCCGCTTTCTCTTTGTGAGTCAAGAAGTACTTCTGCCCTTGAAAGTGAATGGCGGTCCGGCGAAAGTCGCGCACATCCCAGTTCGGCATGTCGACAGTCGAAGAAACGACCAGGCCCTCGCCGGCCTCGATTACGCGGTCACTACCGAGGCGTTGCACCTTCTGACTCAAGGTCGACATCTCCTGCTTCGCGATATCTTACGCGGCAGCGGCAAAAGAGCCGCGGAGGAGTAGCAGTGATTCCCAGGTCGACCCGGCAGAACGTCCCATGGATCCTCACGGTGGCCCTAGCCGTAGGAGGCTGCAGCGCGCCGGTTGCTGATGCACCGTCGCGCTCCGCGGCCGAAACGGCGCGTCTCCACTTCATCATTCCCGGCGCCCCTGGAGGGGGATGGGACGGAACCGCGCGCGGCGTTGGCGAGGCGTTGGCGAAGTCGCGACTGGTCTCTTCGGTCTCCTTCGAGAATCTCTCCGGAGGAGGAGGCGGCAGGGCCATGGCCCACCTCATCGCCACCGCACAACGCCAGCAGGGGACCCTGATGGTGTCGTCGACACCGATCGTTCTCAGCTCGCTGCGCGGTCGCATGGCCCAGTCGTGGCGCGACCTCACTCCGATCGCAGCAGTGATCGGCGACTACATAACCTTCGTCGTGCGGCGCGACTCGGAGTGGCGATCCTGGGGCCAGGTGGTGACGGCCCTCAGCGAGGACCCACGCAGCCTGAAATTCGCCGGCGGCTCCGTTCTTGGCGGCACCGACCACCTGGTCACCGCCCTCGCTTGGCAGGCCTCGGGCCTCGACCCGAAAGGTCTCGCCTACGTCCCCTACGACGCCGGCGGCAAAGCGATGGCGGCGCTCCTTTCAGGTGAGACTCCCCTCCTCACCACCGGCCTCGGCGAAGCGATCGAAGCCTGGCGCGCCGGCCTCGTTCACATACTCGCCATCACCGCCGCAGAGCGGTCACCCGAAGCCCCCGAGGTTCCGACCCTTGGCGAGCTCGGAGCCGACCTCCAATTTGTCAACTGGCGGGGCTTCTTCGCCGCGCCGGGACTCGAAGCGCAACAGATCGCCGCACGAGTGGATCTCCTCGAGCGCATGCTGAGCACTCCCGAGTGGGAAGAGGTCCGCCGCCGCAACGGATGGGTCGAGATCTTCCGATCAGGGCACGAGTTCACCGCCTACCTCGAAGCGCAGGAGAAAGAGCTAGCCGACCTTCTCAACGCCCTCGAGCCGGTGCACGGGGACGGCATCTCGTAGTCTGCTCTGCGGCGGGGCGCCGGAACGCCAGCCTCCGCCTCCGCGGCGTAGTCTGATCGCATTCCCCTTCCGCAACGTAGAAAAGAGTGAGGTCCCACACATTCCGCGCGCTTTGACGGACAGTATCGGTGGAGTCAGGGAGTTAAAGAATGCCTAAGAACCTGTTATCAATGTGCAGCTCATTCACCCGGCGCCGGAGCCCTTGGTAGCAGAGGTGCTCGCGAGAATCCTTCCTCTTCTTTCTCCAACCTAATCCATGCCCATCTCGCTGAAACGAGCCTACGAAGCCCCTTCGCGATCCGATGGGTTCCGCATTCTCGTCGAGCGGCTGTGGCCCCGGGGGGTCAAGAAGCAGAACGCCAAGATCGACCTTTGGCTCAAGGAGGTTGCTCCCTCGACTGAGCTGCGGAAGTGGTTCAACCACGAACCCGACAAGTGGGCGGAGTTCAAGCGCCGATACTTTGAAGAGCTACAGTCCCGGCCGGAGTCACTCCAGACTCTTCGCGAACAGGTTCGAGCGGGCGAAGTCACTTTCGTCTTCTCCTCGCGAGAGCTACGCTTCAATAATGCGGTCGCTCTCAAAGAATTTATGGAGAAGCATGGGCCGGAGGAGCTTTAGGAAGAATGACAACGGCTGACATCGAGATCCGCCGCGAAGAGCTCGCCTCACAGGTCGCGACGGACCTCATCTCCGCCCTCAACGAAGAGCTTTCGTCCCTTTACCCCGAAGCAGGAGCCAACCACTTTCGGCTGGACCATGAAGAGGTCACCGAAGGAAGGGGGGCCTTCCTGGTGGCCTACCATCTCGATGAGCCAGTCGGTTGTGGAGCCATACGTCGGCTCGGTGCGGACACGGCCGAGCTCAAACGCATGTTCGTCAAAACCACCGCTCGCGGGCTGGGCGTGGGTCGCGCGATGCTCGAGGCTCTGGAGAGAGAGGCACTTGGTCTCGGGGTCGAACGGATCGTTCTGGAGACCGGCCAGCGGCAGCTCGAAGCCATCAGCCTCTATGAGGGCTCGGGATTTCAGCCGATACCTCGCTTTGGCGAGTATCTCGCTTCACCGCTGAGCCTGTGTATGGAGAAGCGCCTCTGAGCTCGCAGCGAGGGGCAGCTCTCTTCTTTCTCGCTCTGTCGGTGGCGTATGGAGTCGTAGCGCTCGATATCGAGACCGGCATGGCGGGTGCGCAGGCAGCTTGGAGCGCTCGCACGGTTCCACTCATCCTTGCAAGTGCGGGGTGCCTTGTTTCATTGCTTCTTCTCTACTCAGGCAACGACGCCAAAACAGAATGGTCCGGGGATTGGTCACGAGCTCTCCGGCTCTGCGCGCTCACCGCACTCTATGCACTCCTTCTCCCCCGCATCGGCTTCTTCGCCGCCACCACGGCCTTTCTCGCAATCGGCTTCCGTACCCTCGGTGAGCGACGTCCGCGAGTCCTTCTCGCCGTGCCCGCGTCTGTCGCCCTCGTGCTCCTCGTATTACTCAGAGTCGCCCTCGGGGTCTACCTCCCCGAGCCGCTCCTCGAGATGCTCGCCCGGCGATGATCGAAGGCATTCTTCAGGGCCTCGCCACCGCTCTCCAGCCCCTAAACCTGGCGATGGTGGTCCTGGGCTGCGGCGCCGGCACCGTCATCGGCATGATCCCTGGGCTCGGACCCATCACCGCCATCGCCATCATGATCCCGATCACCTACGGCCTCGATCCGGCCACGGGACTCATTCTCATGGCCGGGGTCTATTACGGCGCCATCTTCGGCGGCTCGACCTCATCGATCCTGCTCAACGCTCCAGGGGTCGCAGGCACTGTCGCCACGGCTTTCGACGGCCATCCTCTGGCGCTCAAAGGAGAGGCCGGAAAGGCCCTGGCAGTGGCCGCCTACGCCTCGTTCACAGGCGGCACACTTGCCGCAGTTTTTCTACTCGTCGCCGCTCCTGCGCTCGCCGCGGTTGCCCTCGGCTTTCATTCTCCTGACTACTTCGCGCTCGCCGTCCTCGCTCTCGCCTCGGTGTCGGCATTCGCCGGCGGTGGCCAGCTACTCAAGGCGGCGATGATGGTCGTCGTCGGCCTGATGCTGGCAACCGTGGGGCAAGACACTTCCTCCGATGTCCCTCGCTTCACCTTTGGCAGCGTGGAGCTTCTCGACGGGCTCAGTTTTCTGCTTCTAGCCATGGCGACCTTCGCCCTTTCCGAAGCGCTTCTCGCCGTCCTCCGCCCCGAGCGCTGGGGAGCGGCAAGCAAGGCGCCATCCGGACTCGCGTCGCTCCGCTTGAGCCGAAGCGAGGTGCGCGAGGTGGCAGCTCCCATCGCACGCTCTTCGGTGCTCGGATTCCTGGTTGGGGTCCTGCCCGGCGCTGGTGCGACTCTGGCATCGTTCCTCGCCTACGCGATGGAGCGCAATCTGGCCCCCGAAAGTGAGCAGAAGAAGTTCGGCACCGGTTCGCTTCGCGGCCTCGCCGCACCCGAAGCCGCCAATAACGCCGCCTGCTCGGGCTCTTTCGTGCCGCTCCTCACCCTGGGCGTGCCGGGCTCGGCGACAACCGCGATCATGCTCGGCGCCCTGCTCTCACACGGCATCCAGCCGGGTCCGCGCCTCTTGGTCGATCGACCCGAGGTGTTCTGGTCGGTCATCGTTTCCATGTATCTGGGGAATGTGGTTTTACTGGTTCTCAACCTTCCTCTCATTCCCTGGCTCGCTCGGCTGCTTCAGGTGCCCCGCCCGATCATGCTGCCGATGATCCTCTTCTTCTCGGTGATCGGCGTCTATCTCGTCTCCCTCAGCCCCTTCGACATTCTCCTCATGGTTGGTATCGGGCTCGCGGCTACTCTGCTGCGCCTGCTCGACTATCCTCTGCCACCACTTCTTCTCGCCTTCGTTCTCGGACCGATGCTGGAAGAGAACCTGCGCAGGTCGCTCATCCTCTACGACGGATCGTTCTCCTTCGTATGGCAGCGACCGACCACCCTGTCGATCCTGCTCCTCACCCTCGGCCTGTGCGCCTGGCGCCTCCGGCCTAGGTGTTGATTCCCACAGCGTTGTTCAGTTCGAGCCTGGCGTTAGGCGGTCGTCCGCCGAGGGCTGAGTGGGCTCGATGTTGGTTGTAGAAGTGGAGATATCTGGGTAAGAGATCGGAGCGCTCGCGCGAGGAGTGGAAGGTGAAGGCGTAGGCCCACTCTCGTTGGAGGGTTTGGATGAATCTCTCGGCTTTCCCGTTGGGCTCAATGGTCGAATGCACCCGATACAGATTGTGAGCAACGACGTTTTCGGGTAACCCATCCGTTCCACCCGCTGTTGGGGCGTGAGTACGAGCTGGCTCACTATCGCCAGTGCTGGGGCGAGGACCGGGTCTTCTACCTGGATGAATGCGAGGAGCTACGCTCCCTTCCAGCGCGTTGGACGAGTGCGGTGGCCGAGGACCCCGTGGTTGTCCTCTCCGCAGGCAGATCGATGTACCGCTTGGCCGACCTGCTCGAGCTCGCCAAGCTGACCCGGGAGAGCGAGCGATGAAGAGCTGCGCGAGGACGGTTGAGGGGCACCGTGCGTAAAGGAGATTATGCCGTGAATGTAATCACAATTATGTCGGGAAGAGTGCCGGAGTGTGACCAGGAGTGTAGAGATAGGCCAATTTAATGCACGATCTATCGGTACTCTCTTGGTGGACACCCCTTGACAGAGGATCCATGAGAGGCATAATTAGAATTACATTCCATGAGGAGACGATCATGCCGCGACGCAGACCCGACCCGAAAGCCGAGGCCCTCCGTCAACGAGGGTGCCTTCATCCCCAGCCGGAGAAGGTCTCGGACGATTTGTTCACCTCGAGCGAGTTCTTCGACCCTCGAGACCTCGTGCAGGTCAAGTACGAGATGCTGCGCCGTGTCCGGGTGGACAGACACACGGTGAGCCGGAGCGCGGCAAGCTTCGGGTTGTCGCGCCCATCCTTCTACCACGCCCAGGTGGTTTACGAAGAAGGCGGCCTACCCGCGTTGCTGCCAAGAAAGCCGGGGCCGCGCCGCGCCCACAAGCTATCCGAGGAGGTCGTCGAGGCCCTGCACGACAGGCTGGAGGGGGAGCCGGACGCAGATGCAACCGCCCTGGCCGAGTGGGTGCAGAAGCGCTTTGGCATCTCGATCCATCCGCGCAGCATTGAGCGAGCCCTGGCTCGCCAGGAAAAAAAACGCCGGCCATGAGCGCGACACGCCAGCAGAACGCTCCGGCCCATGTCGCTCGCTACGAGGAGCTCCGAGGACATGCGGCGAAGCGGCAGCTCCTATCGGTTCGGTTCGGCTTGGCCGTTCTCCTGCGACAAGGGCTGGCCGCTTGGGTTGAACAGGGGTCCAAGATGCCCGCGCCGACCCCGGCACCGTCCGCCGAGATAGCCAGGCCGTCCGCACTGCCTCACGATACGAGCGCGGATCTGATCAACGTGCTGGCCGCCATGGCTCTCAGCCATCTACAGGAGAACCACGCATGAGCGCAAGCGCCCACCAGAAAGTGACCCCAAGCCACCTGCGACGCGATGCGTACCTGTATGTTCGCCAGTCGACCGTGCGCCAGGTGTTCGAGAATACGGAGAGCACGAGACGCCAGTACGCGTTGCGAGAGCGCGCGGTGGCGATGGGATGGCCCATCGAGCGAGTCATCGTGATCGACTCCGACCTGGGTAAGTCCGCAGCTTCCAGCGTCGACCGCGAGGGCTTTCAGAAGCTCGTCGGCGAGGTCGGTATGGGCCGAGCCGGGATCGTTCTCGGGCTGGAGGTTTCGCGCCTGGCACGCAATAGCACGGACTGGCATCGACTGCTGGAGATCTGCGCGCTGACCGACACGCTGATCCTTGACGAGGACGGGGTCTACAGCCCGAGTGATTTCAACGATCGCCTTCTGCTCGGGCTCAAGGGCACGATGAGCGAGGCGGAGCTTCACGTGATGCGGGCTCGGCTGCGCGGAGGCATTCTGAATCAGGCGCGCCGAGGTGCGCTGCAAACCCCGTTACCCGTCGGCCTACTCTACGACCCGACCGGCAACGTGGTGTTAGATCCCGACGGCCAGGTCCAACGGAGCTTCGAGCACCTGTTCGAGACCTTCGAGCGTATGGGCTCGGCCTCGGCGACGGTCAAACACTTCCGCGAGCAAGGCTTGCGGTTTCCGCGCCGGCCGCGCTTCGGCCCCCACAAGGGAGAGCTGTTGTGGGAGTCGTTGCGCCACTGGCGCGTCCTGAGGGTGCTGCACAATCCCCGCTACGCTGGCGCTTTCTGTTTCGGTCGCACTCACACGCAAAAGCGCGTCAACGGCACCATCGAGGTCAAGTCGCTTCCGCGTGAGGAGTGGACCGCGCTGTTGCTCGACGCGCACCCCGGTTACATTCCCTGGGAACAATTCGAAGAAAACCTGAGACGACTACGAGACAACGCCCAGGCCCACGGCCGAGACCGGCGCAAGAGCCCACCGCGCGAGGGGCCAGCGCTGGTGCAGGGCTTGGTCCTCTGCGGCGTTTGTGGCCATCGGATGACGGTCCGCTATCACACGCGCAGGGGCACTCAGTGGCCCGAGTACGTCTGCCAGCGCGAGGGCATCGACACCGCGACACCCAAGTGTCAGTCGATCCCGGGCAAGGGCATCGATCGGGCCATCGGAGAGCTGCTTGTGGAGACGGTTACGCCTGTGACTCTGGAGGTTGCACTGAAAGTCCAGGTCGAGCTCGATGCACGGATCCACGAGGCCGATTCCCTGCGGCGCCAGCACGTACAGCGAGCTCGACAGGAGGCTGACTTGGCTCGGCGTCGCTTCATGGAGGTCGATCCGGGGAACCGCCTCGTGGTGGATGTCCTCGAGGCCGAGTGGAACGAGAGGCTGCGCGGGCTGCACGACGCACAGGAGGAGCTCGAGCAGCGCCGCCAGCAAGATCACCAACAGCTCGGCGACCAGCAACGAGAAGAGATCCTCGCCCTCGCCACCGACTTCCCGCGGTTGTGGAACGACCCGAAGACGCCTCAACGCGAGCGCAAGCGCATGGTGCGCTTGCTCATCGAGGACGTCACCTTGACGAAGGGCGACGAGATCGTTGTCGGTGTCCGCTTCCGAGGTGGCGCGACACGAAGTCTCAAACTGCCCATTCCGCCGACAGCATGGGAGTTACGCCAAACCTCGAAACAGGTCGTTGCCGAGATTGATACCCTGCTTGATGACTACACCGAGGCCGAGATTGCGAGCATCCTCAACGACAGAGGCCATCTCTCCGGAGAGGGCAAACGATTTCACGCCGGCATCGTCCGGCGACTGCGCCGTGACTACGACATCAAGAAGAGGTACGACCGACTGCGTGAGGGGGGAATGCTTACCCTCGAAGAGATGGCTGACCTACTGGGTGTCGCGACCCACACGGTGAAGACATGGCGCAACCACGGCCTGCTGCGTGCCCATGCCTACAACGACAAGAACGAGTGCCTCTACGAGCATCCCGGCGACGACCCGCCCGTCAAAATGCAGGGCCGAAAACTCTCGAAACGACGGCGCCGCCTCGACGTCGAACCGAACCCTACGGAGGAGGTGCAGTGTGAAGCGTAGCCCTTGGTGCGAGGCCGGCCCCGGCGGGGCTCCTCAACATCCGGCGGCGGCGGATCCTGCTTCTTCGCCTCGGCCTCCAGCTCCGCCTTGGCCGCACGGATCTTCGCCAGACGCTGCTTCTTGTTCACCACCCAGTCCGGCAGCTCATCGTCGCGCTTGTCTTCGCCGAACTCCGAGTCCTCGGTTGTCGACGGCGTCGGCTCTCTCCAGCCACTCTGCGACTTGCGCCGCCAGCTCCGCCTCAGCCTTCTGCATCCGCGCGTAGCTCATCGCCTTGTGCTTCGAAGCGTTGGCGCGCACCTTCGTCCCGTCCAGAGCCACGTGACCCAAACGGACCAAACCCGCCCCTTGCGGCACAGCTGCAGGACCTGCACGAACAGCTCCCCAAGCGCCTGCAAATGACGCTGACGGAACAAGTTGATCGTGCGAAAGTCCGGCTGCTGCAACGCCGTCACGGCCATGAAATCCACCCGCTGCTCGCAGGCCTGGGCCAGGCGACGAGACGAGTACACCCCTTGCGTGTAGCCGTACACCAGCAGCGCCGTCATCATCCTTGGGTCGTACGGAGGAAAACCACGCTCTTCCGTGTAGCTATCCAAAATACCCGACAGGTCCAGCGACTCACGCACCGTCTCCCGTACGAAATGCGCCACGTGGCCCGCAGACACCAGCTCCTGCACCGATGGCGGCAGCAACCAGATCTGATCCACATCCCACGATCGAAAGGTCTTAGCCATGCCCCAACCTAAACATACCCCTCGATGTCTTGGACCTGCCCCTCTTCGCTCGCCAGACGAACTGCCTGCTTCTTGAACTCTCGATCGAATCGCCGTCGCTTCGAACTCATTCGAACACCTCCTCGGCCCATTCTCAGGCCAATCTCGGTGTCCACCAGACCCGCTACGGCTCAAGGTGCCCTCCGCGAACTCACCCGTTTCTAGAAAGTGATCTCGCGCCTCGTTGATGGCGTAGGGATCGAGCTCGCCGTGCAGCTCATGGAACCGACGTACTGAAACTGCCAAAACGCCTCTTCGAAGCCAACTAAGCGCGGTTTCTCGTAACCGGTAACACGGGGCGACGGCTCGCAGCGATGCCGAGGTAGCGGAGTTGAAGCACCGCCGAGATCTGCTGGGCAGGTACTTCAGCGAGGAGAAGTAAAGAGCGGCGACATCCCTGGTGCCATTGTACGAAGAGCTCGTCGCAGAGCTGCGGCAAGCGCTCATCCCGTCTCACCACAACGAGAGGTCCGCTACGGCCTCCGGATTCAAGTAAGCCAGTACCCCGAGAACCACCACCAGCAGCACGGCGATCAGGGCAAGAATCCGCCCCCGCCTGGACCGTGCCACTTCGATTTCGGCGAGAAAACCGGCGATGAGATCGCGACGTCTCTTGACCGCGTCTTTGGGCAACTCCAGCCTGTGGGTGAAGAGTCGGCCCAAACGTCGCGTCAGCTTCATGCGGAAGTTCACCGCCCAACCCGCCGCTTCCAGCAGGGCGCTCATGTCGCGCGATCGCAGTTTCAGGTAGCCCAGAAGTCCGCTCGAGAGCATGACGATGCTTACCAGGGCCAGAACCACCGCCCCCAGGTGCAAAGGATTCACTTCCGAGAGGGTCTTGACAATGAACGCCAACGAGGAGCCCACTGCGGCGAAAGCAAGGCCGCCACCGAGCAACAGGTCGCGAACCGAGGTTTTCTGAGCCGGGGCAGCGGCGGTGGAAGGCTCTTTTTTTCCTGCAGGTGTGGCGGCCATTTCCCCCAGGCCTGCTTCTGTGGCCTCTTCGATCGATTCAGTCTGTCTTGCGGCGATCTGCTCCACCATCTGCGCGGCCAGTCCTCCGATTCGCTGAAACGGTGCTTTCACCGCCTCCCACAGGCTGATGGGATTCTCCACGACTTCCACGACGAGCGCGTCCCATTCGCGCTCCTCGATGTCGAAGAAGACGCCTCGTTTACCGACGGAAATACCGCCTCGCTCGCCCGCCGTTACCGCCACGACGAGCTCGAACTTCTCACGATGTGTGGAAGTTATTACCTTGGAGGTGATCTCGGCGTACATGAGGAACATACGGCTCATCTCGGCGATCTTCCTATGCTCGGAGCGGTTCTTCACCTTCATGCTGAACGCTAGCTCGCGACCGTCGATGACCAACGTGCCTTCCTCGAAAAGGGAGCGCCGATTGGGGTCATACAGCCGGGAGAAGTTCACGAAGTTGTTCGCGAGCTCCAGGAGCCAGCGCTGCAGCAGGCAGAGCTTCTCCACCGTGGCGATTTGCTCGAGGTGATCTCTGACGGTCAGGTCACGCTCGATGAGCACCTCCGCTTCCTTCGGCAGCTCGCCTTCGAGGTAGGCGGTCAGTCTTTCTTCTCCGAGAGACTCGATCTCGTCTCTCGGCTTCGCCTCAATCCAGGCTTTGTGCGGCTCGAAAAGAGCCTTCACCATTTCCCAGTCTTTGCGGGTGAGCTTCTCCACATCCGTTCCCAGGGCTCGCTTCAGGACCTTGTCTCGGAGCTCCCAGACCCGTTCTTCATAACAAGGATTGAGGCCGCTATTCAGGTTCAATTCCCCGGCTGCGTTCGGACGACTGAGCGGAGCCGTGCTCAATCTCTTTTCGATGGCGAGGGCGTTCTCGAGGTCGAATTCCTCGAGCTCGACCACGTTCAGCTCGAATCGGCCCGCCGCACGAGGCTCTACTCTCAACAAGTCGCATTGCCAAAAGAACTGCTCGAGCTTCGCTTCGAGAACGAAGACGATGGCGGTCGCTTCGGGAGTGACATCGCCCCACCTCGAGAGCTCCGAGCTGCGTTGCTCGCCTGCCGCCGTCTGCTTTCCCTCGACCATCCAATCCCGCATGGCTCGCGCGCGATCGAGAAAGCGCTGGAGCTGTTCCTTACCGTATCCGATCTTCCCGGAAGCGTCCTCGAGTTCCCCCGCGTATTTGACGACATCCGCGCAGAATGCCCGGGTGCTTTCGGATTCGATATCAACCAGCGGCACGATGCCGTCTCCGTTCGGGAAGACGCGAGCGTTGCCGGCGCGAAAGGCGCGAATCTGCTCGAGGGAGATTTCCTTGCTCCCTGGCCTCTCGAGTTGTTCCAGAATCCATTTGCAAGCTTCTTGCAGCTCGCGGCCTTCCGAGTGGGTGGTGTCCAGGTCGTCGAGACGCAGAACGTCGCTCTGCTGGGTGGCACCCTCGCGGTTGCTGAAGAAGTGAAACAGGCACTGCTGCGCATCTTTCAGGTCTTGGGTGCGGATGCGTCCGGTCGCATCGGGGTCGAGACACTTCAGCACGGCGGGATCGCAGCGAAAACAGCCAACCGGCGCGCTCGTTGCCGCCCACCTCGACTCTCTCAGTTTCGCCAGAGCCGCGAGGTCCTCGGCCGTTTGCAGACGCAGCTGGAATATGCCGCCGTAGTTCTCAAATACCATAAAGTTCAAATCTGCACTTCCACAGCCTACCTCAGCATCATCCACAGATATGCGTAGGTCAACGCGCCCGTGTAGGCACGCTGCTTGAGGTTGGCCCGCCCTCGGTGTTCTCGTAGTAGCAAACCGGCTTTCCCATGTCGGTCATCCTGGCCACCATCTTGCGCGCGTGGCCGGGGTGGACCCGGTCATCGCGTTTATTGGTCCAGAAGAAGACCCTGGGAGGCCCGCGCTCACGAGCCCCCTTCGGAGAACTTTGCGAGCACCTTGGCTCGCCAGTTCTGAACCAGGATCACTCGCTCCTCCTCGGCCTCTTCTGCCGCCTGGATCATGAGGAAGCGACCGTCGGGGTGGACGGCGTAGTTCTGGAAGCGTCCGGGCAAGCGCAGGTAACACGAAGAGTGGCTCGGGACGCCGGGTGACGAGGCGCTCGCCGGAGATCTCGATCGGGAGCGTCATCATTGATCCGTCTTTCAAGTAGTAGATTGGCTCAGCCATTGCTGCTTGCTCCTGTCTGCGCGTGTCTCTTTTGCTCGCGCTTCTATTATCTCACGCCGATTACCGGTTCTTGGGGTGCCAGTTGGCTCCAGAAGCGGGCGGCTGACTCGCCGGGACGCCTTAGGTCCAGGCCGGCTTCGAAGGGCCAAGATGGATGCGTTGAACCAAGGCCTGGTAGCCGGGCGGGTCGTCTTTCGGTAGATCGGCGGTCAGCCGATAACGCATCGCATCTTCGAGCACACGGCGCGGATCGACTTCGCTGGAGATCTGGGCTCCCGATTCTGGGACCACCGTCACGAGGTCGGTGGCGATGAGAAAGAGCAGGACCTTGTAGACGTACTCCGCGACCGCGGGAGAGGTGCCCTCCGCGAACTCAGCCGTTTCTAGAAAGTGATCTCGCGCCTCGTTGATTTCGTGCGGATCGAGCTCACCGTGCAGCGCACGGAAGCGTCGCTCTATGCTTCGAACCCGCAGCAAAGAGGCGGAGGAGAAGGTCCTACCCAGTAGCGCCTTGGCCACCGCCCAGTTTGCGGAGAGGTTCTAGAATGGCCTCTCTGGCATTCGACACAGCAACACCATGGTACGCCCCGGGCTCATCGATCGTAGAGGACTTCTTCATTGGGCCACGAGCATCAGCGCACGGGGTGAGTTCCCGAGGTTCGTGCGCAAGCTGATCCTCGAGACCGGACATGATGTGGTGCGGCTTGGCTTCCCCGCTGGGGAGGGCGTCTCATCGGGGGGATGGGACGGTACTGTCGTGTCAGAGAGGGCAACGCCTTTCATTCCTCAGGGTATGTCGCTTTGGGAAGTCTCGGTGGACGAGCGCGTCGGATCCAAGGCAGATAGCGACTACGAGAAACGCAAGTCGACTCCCTCGATCCGAGTGATGCAGGAGACCTCGGCCGGGTCGACGCCGGCGAACAGCGTTCTCGAGTGCTTCAAGGGGGAGCGAACGATCCAAGCTCAATGACAGCGACCAACCCACCACGAAGCGCGAGTACAGATCCAGCAACACCGCCAGATAGAGCCATCCTTCGCGGGTTCGCAGATAGGTGATATCGCCCGCCCAAACGGTGTCGGGGGTCGCAACGAAGAAGTCTTGCGCCAACAGGTTCGGGGCAACCGGATCCGAATGCTCCGAGTCCGTTGTCGTCTTGAACCGCCGGGCTTTCTTGCCGGCGAGCCCATCGTCGCGCATCAGCCGAGCTACACGGTGCCGACCGCAGCTCTCTCCATCCTCGCGCAGATCGGCATGAATCCTCGACGAACCGTAGCTGCCACGGCTTCGATGGTGGAAAGCACGGATCTTGGCAAGCAGACGGCGATCCTCCCGGCTCCGGGTGCTCTCAGGGCGAGAACACCAGGCGTAGTAGCCGCTTCGCGACACGGCAAGGACCCGACACATCACGCGCACCGAGAACTCCTGGACGTGCTCATGAACGAACCGGAACTTCATCGCCGGCGCTCCGAGAAGATCGCCACCGCTTTTTTTAGAATGTCGCGCTCTTCTCTCACCCGACGAAGGTCTCGACGCAGGCGAGCCATGTCCTCGTCACGAGCGCGCCCCTCGCCCGGAAACGCACGCTCTCCTTCCTCGTCGAAGACCCTCTTCCAGCGACGAAGCAGCTCCGCTCTGCCCCTCTTCGCTCGCCAGACGAACTGCCTGAGTCTTGAACTCTCGATCGAATCGCCGTCGCTTCGAACTCATTCGAACACCTCCTCGGCCCATTCTCAGGCCAATCTCGGTGTCCACCAAACCCGCTACGGCTCAACCCCGGCCAGTAACAAACGTGCGACACTTCGATAACGTCGATCTGTCATTTTCGGCTCCTCATATTCCTTGAAAGTTTGGTGACGACGTCGAGCGCTCTCATTGGCAAGGGCGCTCCGACTCTCGATCCGTCTCTACCTTCTCCCTACGCAGAGGAGGCCGATTCAGGATGAAGCGGGATGAAGAGACTGAGAGATCGCGATCGAGGGCGGCGGCATCAAGGCGGGAGTGGTAGCGTTGGCTGGCCCATTCAACACCGCCCGAGGGGCAGACCAGGAGCGCCCAAATGAGCAGCCGCCTATCAGCCATCGTCCTTTCGCTCTCGGGCGCCCTTCTCGGAATCGGGCCGCTGGTCGCCCTGGCCGAGCTTCCCCCGTGCGACGCCGACAACGGCGGAATCCAACTGCCGGAAGGCTTCTGTGCCTTGGTGGTGGCGGACGATCTGGGTGCCGCTCGTCACCTGATCGCAGCTCCCAACGGCGATCTCTTCGTCGCGATCAGGAACCAGCGCGAGCCGGGCGCGATTGTCGCACTGCGCGACACCGACGGGGACGGCAGAGCCGATGTCCAAGAGCGCTTCGGCGACGACGGCGGCACCAGCATCCGGCTGCACAAGGGCTATCTCTATGTCGGTCGCACATCGGCCATCGTCAGATACCCGATGACTCCGGGCAAGCTCGTTCCAGACGGGCCGGCAGAGGTCTTGGTAACTTTACCCGTCCAGAGGGCACACGCTGCCAAAGGGTTCGCCTTTGACGGAAAGGGCAGCATGTTCGTCAACGTCGGTGCGCCATCGAACGCCTGCCAGGACCCCGATCGCAAAGAGGGCGTGCCGGGGCAGGATCCATGCCCGCTGCTCGAGAAGCACGGCGGCATCTGGCGCTACGACGAGGCCAAGCCAGGGCAGGCCCATGATCCCGCCAAGCGATTCGCCACCGGCATGCGACAGAACTTCGCCATGGACTGGCACCCGACGCGGGGCGGGCTCTATTTGGTGCAGCACGGGCGTGACCAGCTCAATACTCTGTGGCCCGACCTCTTCACGGCGGAGCAGAACGCGGAACTTCCAGCCGAGGAGTTTCTTCGAGTCGAAGAAGGTTCGAACTTCGGCTGGCCCTACTGCTACTACGACTGGCAGCAGGGCAAACGGATGCTGCAACCGGAGTACGGAGGCGACGGCAAGACCGTAGGACGCTGCGATCAGTATCCGCTTCCGCTGATCGGCTTCCCAGGACACTGGGCGCCAAACGATCTGCGTTTCTACAACGGCTCGCAATTCCCCGAGAAGTACCACGGCGGAGCCTTCATCGTCTTCCATGGATCATGGAACCGAGCTCCCCTACCGCAGGGAGGCTTCAACGTGGCCTTCGTCCCGTTCAAAGACGGCCGTCCTACCAACGGCGAGTACGAAATCTTCGCCGACGGCTTTGCCGGCGGAACGATCGTCGATCGTGACAGGGCCACCTACAGGCCCTCGGGCATCGCAGTCGGACCGGACGGGAGCCTTTACATCGCCAACGACAAGACCGGCCGGATCTGGCGCGTCGTATACCGAGGACGGTAGAGTCGCCGCCATCCGAAAACAAGAGAAGAGAGAGAGGCCCCATGAAGCGAAGAACTCTACCCAGGGCACTGCTCACCACTGTCGCGATCGCCTTCGCGCTGACTCTCTGTATGAGAGGGCTCGAGGTCGGAGGAAGCGCCGAAGCAGCCACGATGAAACAAGAGCTCTACGAGCTCCGTGCCTACCGGGTCGCCGACGCCGGAAAGCAGGGAATCCTCCTTCGCTACCTCGAAAAGGGGCTCGTTCCGGCTCTCAACCGTGCCGGTATCGATCGCGTCGGAGTCTTCACCTCTGTCGAGGATCCCGAAGCGGATACCGAGGATCTCTCGGTCTACATGATCCTCCCTTTCGCGAGCGCTGACGCCTTCGTCGGGATACGCGGAAAGCTGGCGGCAGACACCCAAAACACCGATGCGGCGGCCGAGTACTACGCCCAGCCCAAGGAGGCACCGATGTACACGCGGGTCGAGAACTGGCTGATGAAGGCTTTCGTCGGAATGCCGGTTATGGAGCTGCCCAAGGAGGCGGCGGCCGGCGAGCCTCGCATCTATGAGGTCAGGATCTACGAGAGTTATAACAGCGAGATGGCGCGACTCAAGGTCGAGATGTTCAATAGCGGCGAGATCGAAGTCATGCGAGAGGTCGGACTGGCTCCGCTCCTCTATGGTGAGACTCTGACCGGGAACAATCTCCCCAATTTGATCTATATCCTCTCAGCGCCCGACATGAAATCGCACCAGGAGCATTGGAAGGCCTTCGGGCCTCACCCCGAATGGCAGCGCCTACGCGGAATGGAGAAATACAAGGGGACAGTCTCGAAAATCGTCAACTTCTTCATCGAACCTACCGACTTCTCTCAGATCTGATGCCGCAGCTCGACGTTCTTCTCGACGGGCTCACCTTTCCCGAGGGGCCGCGCTGGCACCAGAATCGCCTCTTCTTCTCCGACTTCTTCAGCCACCGAGTGGTGGCGGTAGACCAGTCGGGCGTGAGTGAGACGATCTGCGAAGTTCCCAACCAGCCCTCGGGGCTGGGGTGGCTTCCCGACGGCAGGATGTTGGTGGTCTCGATGCTCGATCGGCGACTCATGCGCCTGGACGGCGACGATCTCGTCGAGGCGGCGGACCTATCTGGGCTGGCGCCATTTACTTGCAACGACATGGTTGTCGACGCGGAAGGCCGGGCTTACGTCGGGAACTTCGGCTTCGATCTTTTTGCCGGGGAGGAGCCTTGCACCACCTGTCTCATCCGCGTTGATCCGGACGGGACGGCCAAGATCGTCGCTAACGATGTGTTCTTCCCGAACGGCTCGGTGATCACGCCCGACGGCACCACTCTGATCGTCGGCGAGAGTCGAGGGCAGCGTCTCAGCGCCTGGGAAGTGAGCGCGAACGGCGATCTCGAAAAGCGAAGATTGTGGGCGGATCTGGGACAGAACATACCCGACGGCATATGTCTCGACGCCGAAGGGTGTGTATGGTCGGCGGACCCCCACCATAACGAAGTGATCCGCGTCCGAGAAGGCGGAGAGGTCTTGCAGCGCGTCTCCACCGACCGAGGCGCCTACGCCTGCATGTTGGGGGGCGAGAATCGCAAGACCCTCTTCGTGTGCACCAGCAAGCACTCCGGACCCGAAGCCGCCAAGCAGCTCAGTGGCCGCATCGAGTACTGCCGAGTCGAAGTGCCCGGCGCCGGCCTCCCCTGAGGCGATCTGCTTCGACGGTCGGTGGCGCAAGGCCGGCCTCTTTCTGTGACTAACCAAGGGCGTCTACTTGGTGTAAGTGGATGTCGGTTTGGGGGTAAGGAATCGAGCATCCGGCTGCCTCGAGGCCCTCTTTGACGCGGCGGTGGAGGTCGCAACGGAGTGACCAGTAGTCTTGCCTTCGGCACCAGGGGCGCGCCAAGAGATTCACCGAAGAATCGGCGAGCTCGCTGACCACCACGCTCGGAGCCGGCTCAGCCAATACCCGATCATCGTCTGCGAGGGTGCGCTCCAGGAAGCGAATCGCCTCACCGAAATCATCCGTATATGAGATGCCGACCGTGAGGTCGAGACGGCGGGTGGGGTTGATCGAGTAATTCTTCACCGTCTTCCCATAGATCAGCGAGTTGGGCGCCACAACTCGTATGTTGTCCGAGGTATTCAGCGACGACAAGAAGATCCCGACCTCTTCAACGGTGCCACTCACTCCGCCTGCTTCGATAAAGTCGCCTACTTTGAAGGGGCGAAAGACGAGGAGCATGATCCCTGAGGCGAAATTCGACAGCGTGCCCTGAAGCGCCAGGCCCACTGCGAAGCTCCCGGCTCCGAGGACAGCGACGATCGACGTCGTCTCGATACCGAAGACGCCAAGCACCGCAAGGACGACGAAGATCAACGTCGCCCAATAGACCAGGCTTGTAACAAAGATCTCGAGCGTCTGGTCGAGTCGGTTCGCTGGAACAGGCGGCGGAGGCTCCGCCGAACCGCGGCGGCGAATACCCAACCTCCCACCAATAGGGCCGCCGCGGCTGCCACGCGGAGGCCCCAGTAGGTGAGTAGCTCACGACTGTTGGTGAGTACCGAGGCAAGATCGAGCGTATTGCTTTCCATTCTCTTCTCCTTGTTGACTGAGGACCCGCGCACCCAAACCTTGTCGACTAAGAAGGCGCTGGGGTCGTTTTTGGAAGACTCATGGGAATCTCGCCAGGTAACTTGCTCCCCGTTGGCAGGTGGGATAGAAAGCGAGAGCCCTAGATCGGGAAGACCCTCCCATGACAGCAACGATCACCAAGCCCATCTTTAGCAGCCTTGCCGCTCTGGTAATGGCCTTGGCGATGAGCTCGCAGCTGCCGGCACAGTTTCCCGACCGACACGTCGACCTCGCCACGCTCTCGACTGACAGCGGTTCTCTTCTGCGAGCGCACGGATACACCTCGACAGGGGCGAGCGGCGTTCCGGTCGCGGGGGGTGTCGACCTCGACGGAGACGGTTTCCAAGACACGGCCTTCGCGGCGATGCGTGCGTCTCCCTTCGGTCGTAACGAGGCGGGCGAGATCTATGCGGTCTTCGGCGACGGAACGCTCAGCGGCGCCCTCGACACCGCGGTGCCCCAGAAGCGGGTCCTGAGAATCGCCGGCAGCGCGAGTCACGAGAACGCCGGTAGCGAGTTATGGATGGAAGACGTCACCGGGGACGGGCTTGGCGACCTGCTGATCTGTCGTCAGAATCTCACCCCATCGGGGCGCACGGGCGCCGGCGGGTTGACCGTCCTGGTGGGAGGCTCCTGGATGCGCGAGCACGCGAACACACTCCAGCTTCTCGACCTCGACTCGCCTCCCGCCGCCGCGGTGATAACCACTGTGCTCGGCAGCGCCATACGCGAGCGCCTTGGAATCTGGGCTCGCACCGGAGATGTGACCGGCGACGGCCTCGCCGACATCCTAGTCGGAGCCGATCAGTACGGGACCAGCCACAGTGGCGCCGCCTACCTGATTCGCGGCGGGCCACACCTGGCCGGTGGCGGCGTGTTGGACCTGGCCGATTTCGGTAATGGTGGACTGCCAGCCGCCTTCGCCGGTACCGTCGCTCGCATCCTCCCGCCGGCGGACTCGGATGAGTTTCACTTCGGAGCCACTGTGCAGATAGCGGACCTCGACGGCAACGGACGCGCCGAAGTTCTAGTTGCAGCGGCGTTGAACCGAGCAGGTGCCGCCTTAGCGCCACTCGGCGACACCTTCGCCCACGCCAGCGGCGGCTCGGCCAAAGGAACCCTCTATATCGGTTGGGATGAAGCTTTCGAGGGGAACTGGGAGGAAGGCTTCACCCGGACCATCAACGAGCCCCCAACGCTCGCTACCGTCATAGTCGGCGGAATCAGCAACAGGTCCTTCTCGGAAGAGATCCTCGGGGGACTCGACTATGACTCGAACGGTACGGCGGATCTCTTTGTCGGAGACATCGTCGGCAACGGTCCCAACGGGCCCAATTCAGGCCTCGGATACGTCTTCTTCGACGCCGCAGATCTCCGTGGAAAGCTCTTCAGTGTCGACAACCCCCCAGAGGGGGTCGTCATGAGCACGATTTACGGACCAGGCGCAGGAACGATAAGCAGCGACACCGCCGCCCACGGCGACTTCGACGGAGACGAGATCGCCGACCTGGCTATCGCCTCGCCTCACCACCATCCACTCGGACGCATCAGTGCCGGCACTGTTCATATCCTCTCCGGCAAGGCCGGCGGCTGGCCCGCGATCATCGACCTGGCGGTCGGTGCCCTACCGCCTACGGCGCTGCTCAGCATCACCGAGATCGACGGTGCCAAGGGCACAAGCGGCAGTAGCCGCGGCGACACTCTGGCCTACTCGGCGGCCGCCGGCGACCTCGATGGCGACGGCTGCATGGACCTCATCATCAACGAGATGTTGGGGAATGGCGTTGCGCCCTCGGCGGTAGACGTCGGCAACCTGATCGTGGTCGGAGGAGAAGCTCTCGGCTGTATGCCGCCTCCCGGCGGCGGGGAGCCCTGTGTTGCCGGCGCGCACACCTTGTGTCTCAACGAAGACAGATTTCGAGTCGAGGTCGACTGGCGAGACTTCGCTCTGCGTGAGGGGCCGGGCAGAACCGTCCCCTTCGGATCCAACGACTCGGGCCTCTTCGAGTTCTTCCACGTAGGGAATTGGGAGATGCTCATCAAGGTCCTGGACGGCTGTACGATCAACAATCACTTCTGGGTCTTCTTCGCTGCCGCCACCAACGTCGAGTTCACGGTGACGGTCACCGACACCGAGTCGGGCGACGTTCGGACCTACTTCAACCCGCTAGGCAGGGTTGCTGAAGCGGTTACCGAGACGGCGGCGTTTGCGACATGCCCTTGAGGTGGCCTTTGATCCCCAGCTCTAGTGCAACGTACCCCAAGCTCCTCAGCGCCTCCAGCTCCGGCCCGACTAGCTCGCTGGTCTCGTCGGTGAGCCCGAGTCGCTCTCTGATCTCGGCGTGGGCGATGCGCAGCTCTTCGAGACGCGACTTCGCCATCGCGATCGACGCGTCGTCGACGGCGCGGGGCGCTCGCTCCAGCGGGTCCTCTTCGAGCGAGAAGAGCTCGCGCTCATCCGTCGTCAACGCTTCGATATATTTGAGGCCATCGACTACCACCGAGTGCCGCTCTCCGTAGTAGAGCACCCCTGAGCCGAGAATCGGAGCGGACGCCAGCTCTTCGGTGATCTCGCCGCGGAGGAACGGCACCAGACTCGGCGAAGTAAAAATCCTATCCTCGCCGGCGACTCCGGCCAGCTCGAGCAAAGTCGGAGTCAGGCTCTCTGTCGACACGTCGACATCGATCCGACGCCCAGGAGCCGAAACCTGTGCCCGACTCCCTCTCGGCAACTTGAAGATCAACGGTACCCGGACCAGCTCCTCGTAGAGAGTATGGCCATGTTCGACGCTGCCATGTTCCCAGAACTCCTCCCCGTGGTCGCTGGTCACGACGATCAGGCTATCGTCCCACAGACCCTGGTCACGCACCGCGTCGAGCACCTCACCGAGGCTCGCATCTACGAACCGGGTCTCCGCCTCGTAGAGCCGCCGGACCCAGGCCTTCTCCTCTTCGTCGAGGCGCAATTGGCCGGCGCGCACTTGACGCCAAGCGTCGAAGCGGGCCCCGACACCGGGATCGAGCTCTTGGGGCAGATACTCCGTTGGGGGCTCGTAGGGTTGATGGGGATCGAAGTAGTGGAGCCAGACCAGCAGTGACTCGTCGCCACGGCGTGTCTTGATCGCCTGGATCGCGAGCCTGGTGAGGTGGCGCGTCGAGCCGTCCCGCGGCACGCCGAGGACATGCAGCAGGAGCGATCCGAAGGAGAGCACCCGGAACTCGAAGAAGGGAAAGAAAAGATACTCGTCAAAGCCCTGCGCGATGTTCGAGCTGGGCATGAGGTGGGGATTGGTTCCCACTCCGACCGTACGATAGCCAGCCTCCTGTAGGGCCTCCGAGAAGGTGGTCACGCGATCAGGCAGGGTCGAGACCGGACGCACAACACCGTGGACAAGAGGAGAGAGCCCGGTGAAGAGCGACGACATCGAGGATCGGGTCCAAGGCCCCGGAGACCGCGCCCTTGAGAAAGCAATGCCCTCCTGCGACAGCCGGTCTAGGTTCGGAGTCAAGGCCATCCCGTCGCGCCGGGCGCCGACAACGTCGTGGCGGAGGGTGTCGATGGTGATCAGAAGGATGAGGGCTGGCCGGTCCGTCGCCGGCGAGCCACGCCCTGCCAACGCCGCGCTTGCCAAGGGCTGCAGTAGCGGCGAGAGGAGGAGCACAATTGCGGCGCCGGCCGGAACGGCGATGGGAACTCTTTCCTTCCCGGAAACGGAGCGCCGCCTCGCCCAAGACCCGCCTGCTGCCAAGGACAGCAACCAGACCCCGACAAGGAACGAACCGACTAGCCACGATTCGTCCCAGCCGGGTCTGCTCCGCCACGCCGAAAGTAGGAGCACGGCCTCCGCGCTCAGCAGTGCCGCCACCACTAACTTGGTGTCGTCGAGGAGCCACCGAGCCTGGGCACGATAGATCGACAGCGCACTCGCCCCACCGGCGAACAGCACCAACGCGACGAGAGCTGTGCTGAGCACCCAGAGCGACGTCGAGTCCCCGGACTCCACCAGCGACTCATGGGCCGCCCGTTCCTGAAGAGCCGTGGGAACTGCGATCGAGACGAGGACCGCCATTATTCCCAAGCCACCTCCTGCAGCGCGTCGCAGAGACTCGGATCGTCGACGCAGAGAGGCTTGGGTAGCGACAAAGAGACCACCGACGACGACCAGAGCCCCTGCAAGTCCCACTGCGAGCGACACCGAAGTGGCTTTCCCGCCCTGCAAGTCGCCAATCGTCAGAAAGAGACTCACTGCCACGTTGCAGCAGGCTGCCACCAGGCAATAGCAAAGAAGGGGCGAAAGCCTCATCCGCCGCCATCCTATCCGCCTCAGCCGCCACGCCCTCCAAACTGTTACCCACGTACTCGGCTCCATCTGAATCTGTACTTGTTTCGGCCTCGGTGCAAAGATTGACTTTGCAGCCAGACAGCCGAAAGGAAGGAAACGATGAGAATCCCGTTATTTCAGGTCGATACCTTCAGCTCAAAGCCGTTCAGTGGCAACCCGGCGGCGGTCTGCCCTCTAACCGAGTGGTTGGCCGATGACCTCATGCAGTCGATCGCACTGGAGAACAATCTCTCGGAGACCGCCTTCTTCATGCCGAAAGAAGACGGCTATCACCTGCGTTGGTTCACTCCCGTAACCGAAGTCGCCCTCTGCGGCCACGCTACAGTGGCCGCCGCCCACTGCACCCTGGCTCCCTACTGGGTCGGCCAATTGGGACGCAACCTTCTACAGGCGCGCCAGATCTCGTCCCGCGGCGGGGACCTCCTCGTCGAATCGGCCGGCGACAGAGTCCGGATCACTGGAGCCTGTGTCGACTACCTCGAGGGCAGCCTGCACCTGCAAGGGTGAGCGCGACCGGCTAGCTCACGATCCTGCCGTCCGACAGCTGGACGACCTTCTTGGTGTGCTCTGCGATCTCGCTTTCGTGGGTTACGACGATCACGGTCGTGCCCGCCACCGACAGCTCATCGAAGAGCCGCATGATGTCCTCGGCGGTCTTCGAATCGAGATTGCCCGTCGGCTCGTCCGCCAGCAGGATCGAGGGAGCGTTGACGAGAGCTCTGGCGATCGCCACACGCTGGCGCTGCCCACCTGAGAGCTCATTCGGCCGGTGACCGACTCGATCCGCAAGGCCCACTCGCTCGAGCGCCTCGGTGGCGCGTCGACGCCGCTCCTGCAACTTGAGGTCGCTGTATTCGAGTGGGACCTCGACATTACTCCGTGCATCAAGCCTCGGCAGAAGGTTGAAGCTCTGAAAAACGAAACCGATCGCCTCGTTGCGCAAGGCGGAAAGAGTGTCATCTTCGAGGTCGTGAACCGGCAAACCGCCGAGTCTGTAGCTTCCCTCCGTCGGGGTATCGAGGCAGCCGATGATGTTCATCAGCGTCGATTTTCCGCTACCCGAGGTGCCGGAGATGGCTACGTAGTCACCCGACGCCAGCTCCAAGTCGATCCCATCGAGCGCGCGTATCTCGCTGCCACCGACTCGATAGACCTTATGGATATCCCGCAGCTCGATGAGCGTCTCGCTCACGCCTTCGGGAACGGCGAGACGATCCGGCAAGATTGCCGATCCGGCGCTCGGTCTGCTCATTTCGCTACTCATAACGGAGGGCATCGATCGGATCGACCCATCTCGATGAGTCCCGGGTCGATGTCCCGCCCGCGGCAAGAGGGCCATAATAGAGAGCTTGGCAAGTGCCGTACCATTCTCCTACCAAGCTACGGGCATACTGATATGACCGCCTAGAACCTCGTGGAGGAGACGCATGAAAGTAATCGCGGACATCTGTGTAGTTCCCATCGGTGTGGGAGTGTCGGTGTCGCGCTATATAGCGGTCTGCGAGACCGTACTGGAGGAAGCCGGTCTGAGGCCGCGACTCCACGCCTACGGCACCAATGTCGAAGGAGAGTGGGAAGAGGTGTTCGCGGCAATCAAGGCTTGTCACGAAAGGGTCCACGAGATGGGGGCACCGCGGATCTCTTCGACTCTGCGCTTCGGCACCCGCATCGATCGTGACCAGACCCTGGAGGAGAAGGTTCGCAGCGTCGAGGAGAGGTTAGGGCAAGATTCACCTCGATTGCCGTGAGCAGGGCACGCCGGTCAGCCGGTAAAGCAAGAAATCGTCGCCACTGACCAGCTCTTCGAACTGCGCGCCGAAGACCGAGTCTGCCGGTCTCAGCTCGCGCGGCCTCGAGTGCCTAACGAGGAAGAAGCATGCCCCCCATTCTCGCAAGTGGCGGCCTAGAGCCTCGGAGTCCTCGAGTACGGCCAGGACCCGCGAGAAGCGATTCGGCCCCCGCCAATCGCCCAAAAACCGGCCGTCGGCGTAGTAGCGAAGGTTCTCTGCAAAGAGCCCGTAGACGGTGTAGTCGCTGCCCTCGAGATCGTTCATTGCCGCGATTGCGGCGTAGCCGGGAAGCTGCCGCTCCAAGTAGTTGCTGCGCTGGGCACCGCTGACAGGTACTCCTCCCCGCTCAAAGATCTTGTAGCCGGCATAGAGAGGCCCGGGGGCCACGAGAAGCAGGGTCGAGAGCGGAAGGGCAAACTTCCGAAGCCAGCTCTTTCGAGCGAAGGGCGCTATGACCCCGACTTCCGGCAATTTGACCAGTGTCGCGGCAAGAACGACATTCAGAACCGGCAGCACGGTAACCAGATACCGTATATCGCGGCCCACGGCAAGCCAGAAAAGGGCGTAGGCCGCCACCAGCACCACTAGGCCTCGTGTCCGCCGGTCGAGTAGGGCGAACGGGGCACAGAGAGGTATCAGGAACAGATAAGCCGGCGAGAGCGGCGCCGACCAGTTGTACTCACCGCGATCGAAGACCGCGGTAAATGGCACAAGAGCCAAGTGAGGAAGACCGCGGACGATCCTGGAGATGTGATTCTCCGCGACCTGACGCACAGCCTCGGAGCCGGAGCTGGTAGTGACCGCGGCCACAATCTGTTCGCCCTCTGTACTTCCCCATGCACTGGTTCCGAACAGGGGCGTGTAGAACGGGAATACCGGATTGCCGGTATGGTAGACGATCCACAGGTACCAAGGCGCCAGGCCGACGAGCGCAGTGATCGTGAAGTACCCGATCGGCTTCAGGTCGCGGGCCTTCGAGGCCCGAATCGCGATCATCAGCCAGAAGGCAGCGAGAAAGAACAGACCCAAGTACTTGGCACCCGCGCCCAGACCGGCAAAGGCGCCGGCGAGACACAACCAACGTGGATCAGCCGTACGCGCCCAGCGCTCCCAAGCGTTCAGAGCGGCGGTCACGAAGAGAGCGAGCGTGATGTCGATATACGCGCTGGTCCCGAGCGACACGACAAGCGGATTGCCCAGCCACAGCGCGGCGGCCAAAACCCCAGCCCCACGACCGTAGAACCGGCCCCAGTCCAGCAGCAAGCCCGCGGTCAGAAGCATCGCGAGCCCGATAAGGCCCCATCCGAGCGTACCCGCTAGGGGCCCACCGGTATCGGTCCCGATCGATCGACACGGACCGAAGAGCGGCTTCGCCAAAGATCCACGCGCTGGTCGCGATCGCTAGGGCGCTGGCGAAGTGGGATGCCAGAAAGAAGAGCACTATCAGTCAACGTACCCCATCGCCCGCAACGCATCCAGATTGTCGTCTGCTCCTCCGTCCGCGTCGACGGGGGGATTCGCGCGAGTCCATCCGCGCAGCTCGGCCCGCAACCGACGGAGCTCCTCCCTGCGCTCTTCAGCCAGGTTTCTCTCCTCCCCGGGATCCGCGACGAGATCGAAGAGTCGCAGACGCTCGGGATCCGCTGCCCCGTCACGGCTGGTGCGAGCGAGGAGCCGCCAGCGCCCATCCTGCACGCTGAGGTGACGCCGGGTCGGCGTACCCGCCTCGGAGAAGGCATATCGAAATGAACCGTTGTCGGCTTCCGGCTCTTGCCGCGAGGGCGCCAGGAGGGTGAGCAGGCTCCGGCCTTCCAGATCTCGAGGCGCGGATCCGGGCGCGGCAATCTCCGCCAAGGTCGGAAAGAGGTCAAGCAGCTCAACCGGGCTCGAGATGCGCTCGCCGGCGGCAAGAACACCTGGGAAGGACACGATCAGAGGGACATGAGCGCAGACGTTGTACGGAACGCCGCTATGTCGGAAGTAGGTCTCGTGCTCGCCGAGGGCCTCGCCGTGATCGGAGGTGAAGACCACGAGCGCTTCGTCGAGCAGGCCGAGGTCCCTGGCAAAGCTCAAGATCTCGCCGATGTGGCGATCCGCCACCTGGATATTGGCATCGTACTGTGCAACATAATGACCCAGGCGGCGCTCGTCGCCGAGAGCTCTGGCGCGGCTGAGACGACCCTCGACTACCTCATCACCTTGATCGAGGGCGTCGCCGAGAAAGGGGTTCTCGACCCCGTCCGGGAGGATGTAGGGAGTGTGAGGATCGGAGTAGTGGATCCAAACAAAGAGCTTGTCGGCGTCGACGTGGCGCTTGAGCTGGGAACGTGCCAAGGCGTTCACCAGGGGTGCCTGCACCCTCGGCCGGTTCGCGATCGGGTCGTCGGTCGACGGCTGAGAGCTCCAGGTTTCGAGGTATTCGTCAAAGCCTTGATCCCAGCCTAGATCGCCCTCCAGAATCGGGTTCGAAACCGTTGCGAGGGTGGTGAAACCGGCCTCCTGAAGAGTCTCCGGGAGGGTCCTGAACGAGGCCTCCAAACGCGCCGCGGCTCGATGGGTCAGTCCAGAGGTGCGTGGGTAGAGACCCGTGAATATGGACGCGAACGACGGCGTAGTCTTGGGCCACTGGGCGATCGCTCTCTCGAAGACCGTACCGCTTGCGGCAAGCTCATCGAGATTAGGCGAGGTAGCCCTGGGGTACCCGAAGTGGCCGAGATGATCGGCGCGGAGCGTATCGACGGTGATGAAGAAAATCCGCCTGGGAACAGGCAGAGCTTCAGGCGGTCGAGCACACCCCAGGATGCCGAGAAGGAGAAGCGAGATCCAACGGAGCAAGCCTCACCTGTTCACGGTCGGAGCTCGAACAACAGATCGCTGTACTCCCAGCCGAGGGACGGCACGTGGATTTCGAAGAGCGGGTCGGAGAACTTCATCTCCCACTTCCCCTGCAGGGTGTCGATCGGTCCGGTGATCGCCTTCGATATATCGACCTTGATGCTGCCGCCGCCGCTGATAGTCAGGCGCCAGATGCCCGCCTTCGCATCGTAGCGGTACGTAACCCTGTAGGTAGCCCCCTTTGACAGCGAGGCCGAAGTCCCTTTCTTGGAGGTCACACCCTTGCTGAGATCAATGGTAATGGCGTTGGTGACGACGTTCTTACCCGGACCGCGGGCAGTGGTAAAGGCATAGGTGTCGCCGTTGAAGGAACCGTTCCTGGAGATCGAGAAAATTCGGTGAATTCCGTCGCGTTGCTTGCTGTACCAGCCTCCGTGCTTGACCTCGAAGCTGACAAAGATCTCTGAATAGCTCCGGTTCGCGGGCACACCGATATTCTGTGTCAGTAGTGGCCGACTCGCGCTGGGAGCGAAAAACTTGCCACCGCGGGTAAAGCGAAAGACCTTGGTCGCGGGTGTCGGGCCGCCGCCGGATGGCCCGTCCGGTTCCGGTTCCGGATCGGGGTCGGGACCCGGTGTCGTTCCCGGACTGCCCAGTACGAAGGCATCCTCGAGGCTCGATGAGGGGGTGTTGAAGCCCACGTAGCCAGGAGCGAGGCCTACCGTACGACCAAAGACGAAATAGTTCTGGTCACACGAAATCTCGATTCTCACGTCAGAGACCGGCGAGTTGCCCGCCAAACCCCCTGGGACATTGGGGAAAAAGTCGAAGGAGAGAGGCGAGACCAAGAGTCCAAATGTCGGGCCGAGCTGCGTTCCATCGGAGGCATAGCCGGCCGCGTTGCAAACAGTCTCCACTCCGCCAAGATTGATCAGCCCGAAATCGCCCAGGAAATCGGGGGAAGACATCAGCGATGCCACCTCGGTAGCTATGCCGCCGGGAATCAAGTTGGTAACGTCGATGACCGGCACTTGTGCGCCCCGAACCTGGGTCGATCCGTCGGCCGTTTTCAGCCGCGCCGAGACCCGCAACAGTGGAGAGCCCTGGAATTGAAGGAGCCCTACTCCCGGGGGTCCCATGACCACTCTCGTTTTCCCAGCACCGACAGCGATCGGACCGAAGGGCTCTCCCTCTTGTAGGGTCCCGTCGCTACCCTCCTCGAGAACGAGGCCGATGAAGACTCGGGTGACCTCGTCATGGTTGGCGATGCTCAATTGGAGCGAAGTTCCATCACCCGGCAAGGAGGTCATGGGGATGTAGACCACCTGGGCGACGCAGATAGAGGGCAGAACGATCGCGGCCAAGATCGCCACCAGCCAGGTTCGCTTTAAATGCATTGGAGCCCTCGTCGGTTGGTCCCGAGACAGGGGAAGTTTACCTTAGTAGCAGGGAAGCACAAATACCCTTGATAAAAGACTTTTTCCAACATCGGGCAAACAAGAACAACTTGATCGAGCCACTCTTGCATCACCGAGCCAGCCTCGGAAACATCGCCGGTTGATGAAAGTCGGGACTCAGCCCCGGCAGTGGGTGAGCGGCCAGATATCGGCGCCGCTCGCCCTGGCCGTGGATCGCGAACGCGTTCGCCCGCCAGGGGCGTCCGGGTAGGTGGTCGGCATCGAGAGTCGCGTTTCCACTCCAGCGATTCTCTTTCTTTTCGGCAGAGAAGTCGAGGTAGCGCGTAGCATCGTCGTCCGCCGCCAGAAAGAGCTCCACGACCTCGAAGTTCCAAAGACCTTCGGTCGACTCCGGCGGCCCTGAGGGAGGCGGGTCGCTCCAAAAGGGGGCTTCTACTGCGAGTTGGAGACGACGATCATCCCAAGACAGGTCGATCGACGCCTGCAGGTCTGCGTCGACCGCAGCACCGCTCCAGGATTTTCCAATGAGTAGGCGGGCTTCGCTCATCATCACTCGCGTCTTGTGGCCCACTCGGTGGATGGACGCAGTCGGCTTCGACGCCAAAAGAAGCAATGCAGAAAACTGAATCGGGGCGACGGGTTCAGTTTATTGGACTACCGCTATCCAAGAAAGTGAACAACTCACCTCTCTCCGCTATTCCAACTCTCTGAGGAAGGCGACAGGCCCTTTCAAATCAGCCCTTTGCGGATCTCGATCGTGGAGTTGCATGCTGGCACCAAACCTGCTCTGTTAGTTCCTAACATATCCCGTTATCAGAGGTCGAGTAAAGAATGACGACCTCGTGGATGGCTGTCGGTGGGGCTCCATCGGAGCCGATATTAATTTGACCTGGCACGTGTCCGGCTTCCGGAATGAGGTCGCAGAGCCAGGATCACTTACGAGAGGAGAAAGAATGAAAGGTGCAGCAGTTGGAGCTCTGGCCTTCCTTTTAGTCACCCCGATAGCCGTCGCGGATACGCCCGTGACCGGCATTGTGGCCGGTAAGGTCACGGACGCGAGCGATACGACCCTTCCCGGCGTGACCGTGAGCATCGAGGGCGATCGCGGCAAGACAACGGTCTTCACCGAGGACGACGGCACCTTCCGCTTCGTCCTTCTGCCGCCCGGCTCGTATCTGGTACGAGCGGAGCTGTCCGGCTTCGGCGCCAGCCAGGGAACGGCCCAGCTCTCAGCGGGAGGCAGGGTTCAGCTCGACCTCAAGCTGGCACTGGAGACCGCAGAGACCATCACCGTCACCTCGGAGGCCCCAGTCATCGACCGCTTTGAAGTGACCGCGGGCGGGACGGTGTCGCACGAGGTCTCCTAGATGGTGACCTCTTCCAACGCCACCTATTGGTCAGTTGTAGCGGTGATGCCGGGGGTTTCCCAGGACGGCGATCTCACTGACGACCAGGCCGTTGTCAATGGATCTCGCTTTACCGAGAGCAGTGTCTTCATCGACGGTGTCGACACCACCTACGCGCGCCGCGGCGGCTCCCGCATGTGGCTTCCGGATGTGTCCACTACCGAGGTCAGCATGCAGTCGGCCGGCTCCAGCGCCGAGTTCGGCCGGGCCGTGGGCTCGACCACCAGCGTCATCACCAAGTCGGGCACCAATGTCTTCCACGGCGAGGCGAGCTTCTTGCACCAGGAAGGAAACTGGGTGTCGGAGTACAGCGAGCATCCGGAGCTCCTCGGTCGCGAGAGCTGCCTCGAAGCTTTCGCTCGCAACGACCCCGCGGACCTCGCCAACCGGCCCAACTGCACCGCGGACTTCTTCGTGCGCAGTCCCGAGGAAAAGGATCTTTCGACGGACACGGTCCAGAGTGCCTTGGGCGGCCCCATCGCGAAAGACAAGGCGTGGTTTTTTCTCTCCTTCGGCCAGATCGATAGTTTCACCGCCAGGAAAACCTTCGCCGGGGACCTCGTCCGGCTCAGTGCCGAGATCGATTCCAAGATGGTCAAGCTGAACTTCCAGCCCGCTCCTTCACACTCCCTCAACGCCTCCTACATCGGAACGCCGATGAGACTCCCGTTCCTTCTCGGCACCCTTCCTGCGGATAAGTACGGCGCGACCATCCACGATTTCGGCGGCGATCTGGTCAACCTCACCTGGAATTGGTCGCAATCGTCGAAGCTGTTTCTCGAGACCAAGATCGCAGCTCAAGCATCGGACGAGGACAAGTACCTCAACGCCGGCGATGGCCTCTCTCTCGATTCGGCAATCGCCGAAAAACAGCAGGACCCCCGCTACCCCGGCAACCCGGCCGCCGGTCAAGCCTGGCCGGGGAACAACTTCTCCGCCTACTTCGACGGGCTCGGAGAGGATCATCAGTGGAACGGCTGGTGGCTCGACAACGGCTTCGGCACCAATGAATACCCGCGCGATCAGTTCAATACCAAGCTCACCTGGTTCGCCAAGGAGCACGACGTCATGTTCGGGCTCGACTGGCAGGAGACCCAGTGGGACCAGGACCTTCAGCACAACGACACGTATACCGGCCCGATCTTCGATGCCTTCTCGGCAACCGGCTTCGAGAGCTGCAGCCTCATCTTCGGCAACGTCTGCACCTATTTTGATGTGAGTCCACCTGAGTTTGAAGGGCAGTCCCCGATCGCAGGCAGTTCTAGTGAGAATGTCGCCTTCTTCGTCCGCGACCGGTTCTCGGCCGGCGATCACTGGGCGTTCAACCTCGGTTTCAGAGTGGAGGACCAGAGCCACACTAACGACGTCGGCCGCACTGTGATCGACTCCACCGATGTGGCTCCGCGCCTCCAGGTCACCTACGACGTCCATGGCGACGGCAAAATGCTCGCCAGTGTCAATGTCGGGCGGACCTACCAGCACCTCGGCCTCGACATCACCAACTCGTTTCTGCTCGAAGGGTGGAATGGAGTCAACGCCTATGACCAGTTCGTCGCTTGCGAAGGCTTCGACCGTTTCTTCTTGCCATTCTGCGCCTTCTACGGGGATGGATACACTGTCCCCATAGCCAGACTTCGCCCAGGCACCATGTGGCAGCAGGTGGATGCCGGAATCTTCGATGTCGACATCGACCCCTATTACAAAGACGAGATCGTCCTCGGCTTCGAGTGGAGCGTCACTCGCAACTGGCTCTTAGACGTCAAGGGGATCTACTACGAGCTCGGCAACCCCATCGGCTCGACCGAGCAGATACTGCCCAACGGCGACATCTTCCTGCTCACCGAGAACTACAAAGACTACCCCAAGGTCCTCGGTAGTCTGGGCGTCGTCGACCCCCAGGTGTTGGCGAACTTCGAAGAGGGGGTACGAGAGTACGAGGCCATCCAGCTTCAGTTCAACCGCCGCTACCGCAACAATTGGGCCCTCTATAACAACATCACCATCCAGGATGCGACGGGGCACTACCATGGCGGTCTGTTCGACGACACTACCGCCAGCTACGGTGAGTCCCTCCAGGCGACGCTTCAACCGTTCCACATCGACGAGTGTCAGGCGCTGCAGGACGGCGTGCCCCCCACCCTCACGAATCCTTTTAATCAGCCGCGCACCCATCCAGTCGACTGCGCTGCCGCTCTGGGCCCCCACCTCGGACAGCCGCTCTCCACCATCAACCGCTACGGTTCTCTGCCCGAGGTCCACGACGTGGTGATCAAGAGCTTCGGCTTCAAGAATTGGTTCCTGGGTGGCAGCGACAAGCACATTCTGAGTATCGGCGGCTTCTTCGCGTGGGAGTCCGGCAAGCCTTGGGAGCGGACCGAGAGTCTCGAGTTTGCCCTCGGTTGTGACATCGACGGCTTTCTGTGCACCCCGGAACAAAACACCTTCGACAACGATGTCACTGTCTATCTGCAAGAGCGCGGGTCGCAATCGGCGTTCAACGAGGTCTGGGATCTCGACCTTTTCGGCACCTGGACCTTCCCGATCCAAAACCGGCTGACCGGGAACATACGGCTCGAAGTCAACAATCTCTTCGACGAGCAGAAGCTGCAGAGGATCTCGGGTCGGGGCGAGGTCGGTACCTCGCGAGAGATCAGCTACCAGAATCCACGTGAGTTCCGCATGTTGGTCGGATTCGGTTTCTAGCGCGGAAGATTAAGTGCCTCAGGCCGGTCTCGGTGAGGCCGGCCTGGTACCTTCCGCCGCGGCTAGCCCTGTCCGCAGGCCTACGCTACGATGCCTGGTCTTGGTGTACGGGCGGACCATAGATTACAGACTTGCTTTCTCGCTGACCTTGGGCGTGGCCTGCATGGCAGGGTGCGCAACGGACCTCGGTCCTGACGGGACGAGCAGCTCGGCGCCGTCCGTGGTGGCCGACTCTGTCTCGTCCGGGTCTATCGCCACACCTCTCTTCACCGAGGTGACGTCGGATCTCGGCGTTGATTTCGAGCACCACGTGGGCTCGCATCAGAGATACATGATGCCGGCGGTGATGGGGGGTGGAGCAGCGGTCTTCGACTACGACGACGACGGAGACCTCGATCTCTACCTCGTCGATTCGGGTCAGGTTCCGCGGCCGGAGGCGGTAGGGATTGCTACCTCGAACCGCCTCTACCGCCGAGAGGCCGGAGGTAATTTTACCGATGTGACCGCCGCCTCCGGCCTTGGAGAACCCGGCTACGGCATGGGCTGCGCCGTGGGGGACATCGACAACGACGGTGACCTCGACCTCTACGTCACCAACTGGGGCGCCGACGTTCTCTATCGCAATCGGGGCGACGGCACCTTTGAAGACACGACGGCGGAGGCGGGGGTTGGCGACCGCGGCTGGTCCACGTCGGCAACCTTTTTCGACTACGACCGCGACGGCTACCTCGATCTCTTCGTCGCCCGCTACGTCAAGGACGACCCCAGCCACATCTGTGTCGACGAGAGTGGCCGTCGGGAGTATTGCGGTCCCACTGCCTTCCCCGGAGTTGCCGACCTCCTCTATCGCAATCTGGGGGGCAGCCGATTCCAGGAAGAGAGCACTCTGGCGGGCCTGGCAACCGTGCAGGACGCCGGCCTCGGGGTCGTCGCCGCGGACTTCGACGACGATGGCTGGATCGACCTCTACGTCGCCAACGACGCCGATGCCAACAACCTGTGGCTGAATCAGGGAGACGGCACCTTCGTCGACAGTGCGATCGTTCTCGGCGCCGCCTACAATCTGCACGGCCTTTCCGAAGCGGGCATGGGAGTGACCGCCGGCGACGGCGACGGCGACGGCGATCTCGATCTCTTCGTCACTCACCTCATCGAAGAGACCAACACCTACTACAGGAATATGGGGGGTGCCGGCTTCCAGGACGCCACCGCCGCGGTCAAGCTGGGTCTCGCGGGAATCAACTACACCGGCTTCGGCACGGCCTTTTTCGACTACGACAATGACGGCGACTTGGATCTCGCGGTGGTCAACGGAGGGGTGAAGCGACGTTCCTCTTCTTTAGCCGGAGGTGAGGGCTTCTGGGGCGCCTACGTAGAGCCGAACCAACTCTTCGCCAATCAAGGCGACGGCACCTTCGAGGACGCGAGTGCACAGGCAGGCTCCTACGCCACCGAGCTCGAGCTCAGCCGTGGCTTTGTGCCCGCCGATTTCGACGGCGACGGCGACCTCGATGTCCTGGTGACCAACCTCGGGGGTCCCGCACGTCTCTATCGCAACCAGGCCAGCGGAGGCCACTGGCTCGAGATCCGTCCGTTCCTCCCCAACCTCCGACGAGAGGCGGTGGGAGCCAAGGTCACTATCTTCACCGAGGCCGGCCGCTACGTACGCCACTCCATTCCGCCGGGCGGCTACCTGACCAGCGGCCACGCTCGTATCCATCTCGGCCTCGGAGAAACAGATCGGATCCTCCGTTTCGAGGTTCGCTGGCCGAGCGGAGACGTCGAGACCTTCACAGGCGGCGAGGCGGATCGTGTCGTCGAGCTGCTCAAGGGAAGCGGCGTGAGCACACCATGATCTACCGCAGACTCACTCTCCCGCCGGCCCTGCTTCTGCTCCTGCTGTGTAGCTGCAGCGGTCCTGAAGCTGAGATCCCTGTCCCCGACCTCAGTGCCGCCGAGCCTCGGGTCCGCGAGCGGATCACTCGGCTGGGAGACGAGGTCCACACAGCGCCGCGGGATGGCGAGGGCTGGGGAGCCTACGGGAAAGCCCTCGAAGCTCACGGTTTTCTCGAGCCGGCACAGATCGCCTACGGTCACGCGATCGAGCTCGACCCCGACGACTTTCGCTGGCCGTATTTTCTTGCCGCCCTCCTCGACGCTACCGATCCAACTACCGCCGTCGTCTGGTATCTCCGCGCCATCGCTCTCGATCCCGACTACGCACCGGCCCGCATTCGAATCGCGCAGACACTCGAGAAGCTGGCGCGCGACGACGAGGCCTGGGAGCAATACCTGAGAGCCTCCGATCTCGAGCCCGACAACCCCTTCGGCCCCCTGGGTCTGGGCCAGATCGCTTTACGGCGTAACGACCTCGAGAGGGCCCTCCACGAGATCGAGCGAGCCTATGAGATCGATCCCGAGATCCACGCGGTAGTAGCCGCTCTGGCCCAAGCCCTCCATCGCTCCGGCGAGCTCGGGCGGGCCCAAAGCCTGGCGCAAGGAGCAGCGGAGCTACCGCGCATCACCTATCGGCGCGATCCTCGCCGGGCGGAGATTCAAAGTGAGGCGGTGGATGCGAGGAGCCATCTGAGAAGAGCGGTGACCTACCGCGATGTCGGACAGCTCGAGCAGGCACTGCGGGAGGCCCAGGCCGGTCTCGCGGTCTCCCCTGACCTCGCTGAAGGCCACTACCTTGCCGCCGAGATCCATGCCCGGCTGGGCGACCACGATGCTGCGAGGGCGGCCGCGAGCCGGGGTCTCGAGCTGGCCCCCGACCGCGCCGGAGGACGAGCCGAGCTCGCCAAGGCCCTCCACGCTCTCGGCCGCTACGACGAAGCCGAGCGCGAGGCCCTGCTCGCCCTCGAGTCGGACCCGAGCGCCGCCACGATGGAGGTCATCGTCGCCGAAGCGCTGGCTCGGAAGGGCCAGCTCGAGGCGGCAATCGAGCGCCTCCAAGTCGCCGTACCGGCGCGCCCAGAGGAGACATCGTGGGCCCGCATGCTAGCCGGAGTCCTGACCGACGCCGAGCGACCGGAAGAAGCAAGAGAAGTGCTCGAAGGGCTGATCGAGAGCCATCCCCAGCTCGCCGAGGCCTGGACCGACCTCGGCTTCGTCACCCTCCGGCTCGGCAACAATCGTCAGGCGCTGGCCGCCTTCGAGCGTGCCGCCACTTTCGACCCTACGCCTCGCGATACCCTGCCCGGCCTGGTCCAGACCCTGCTTCTCACCAGCGGGCCAGAGGTTGCGGAACGACGCATGGAAGCCAGGCTAGAAGAGCGGCCCGCCGACCACTCGGCGCGGCTGCTATTCGCCGACCTCTTGGCTGGCCGCAATCGCTTCGAGGAAGCGACCGTCCAAATTCAGCGCGTGCTCGAACAGGTTCCGCGGCGCGCCGACGCCTGGATTCAGCTCGGCTACGTGAATCTTCACAACCGGCGCCCCGAAGAGGCTACGGCGGCCTTCGAGCACGCTCAGAAAATCGCACCTGCCCCCGAGGTTCGGGCCGCCGCCGCTCGGGGAGCGGCCGAGGCTCGCGCAGCGCTCGACCGCGGCACAGGGCCGCGCTGACTCAGTCCATCCCTACCTGAAGCTCTTTTCTCAGAGAAGACCCCAAGCCGGCAACCTGGTCCCACAGAGCAACCGCAACCTTCTGCTCTCCCGCCGGCAGTCGCAGGTCGACTCGGGCACCGAAGAGCTGTTCGCGAGCCTTCTCCACATCGCTCGCCGGGATGCGGAGCGGAGGGATCTCGACCGCTTGGGCAGGCAGAATGCGACCTGAGGAAGTGCGCAACACCACCGCCATTTCCGCTCGACCTTCGTAGATGCCCCCCTGCTCATCCAAGCTGAGCTTGGAGATGGGGATGCTCACCATCAGCTGCACATCGTAACTACCGTCGTCGCGCTCCGCCTGGCTCGAGATCGCCACCGTGACCTCGAGAGGATTCTCCCCGACCTCGAGAATCAACGCCGCCAGGGCGCGATCCGAGAGCGGGTCGGGCGAAGAGCGGTAGAAGTACTCTTCACGATGCCGGACCTTGAGGCCCTTTGGCTTGAGCCGGACCCGAAGGTCGTGGAGGCTGCCGTCCTGGTGAGCTTTCGGAGTAAAACCGAGCGAGTAGTAAGAATCGAGATCGGCCATTGCAGAGGCGAGAAAGCCGGCGACATCCTTGCCGCTGGCAAACACATCACCCCCGGTTGCCTCGGCCATCAGGCTGAGTGACTCCTTCATATCGGAGATCCTTCTCCGCGACCCGATCTGACCGTCCTCGTCGAGACGAGCCCCAGCCGCATCGATCGCGGGCGCCTTTATAGGGTAGAAGGTGACCCGACTGCTATTGGCCATGGCCGCGAGTCGCTCGATCTGGGGGGCGGCGCTGAATTTCTCGACCGCCTCCTGGAGCCGGGTCACACTCGACGAGCCCACGCCCCCCAGTCCTCCTTCCGCCCCGAAGACCGCGTTAGCCCCATCGCTGGCGGCCGGCCCTCCGGTGCCGCCCCGGCCCTGGAGAGTGGCGACCAGGCGGTCGGCGGGCCTCATCGCCAACCCGTCGCTGACGTAGAAGATGGTCTTGCGCCCGGGTACTCCGGCGAGTGCGTCGACGAAGGCGCTGAGGGCATCGACCGTCATCGCGACATTCTGATGCACTCCTTGCGCGTAGCCTTGCAGCTGTAATATCGAGCTGTCGAAGGACTGCGAGGCCATTCTGCGCTCCTGACCGCCGCCCCCAAGGAGGCTGAGCATCTCCTGCACGTTGTCCGCAGTAGCTCGCTTGAGTGCGTCACTCCCGGCCGCCTCGCCCCGCCCAGCGCGCAGATCGGCCAGTGCGGCCTGCACTTCGGAGTACTCCGCGGTGAGGCTCTGGCGGAGGTGAAAAGTGCCGTCGAAAGAGCAGACCATGACCGGAACGTCGCCCGCCGCCATCTCATGCTCGAGAAAGCTCTCGAGAGTCGTGAGCACGCCATCCCGATTGGCCGCCCTCAAATTGAAGTCGTCGATATAGATCAGTAAGGAGATGGGCTCTGCCGACGAGGAGTCAGCGGCACCGGCGACGAAGAAATTCGTCACCTTCACCTTCTTCTTGTCTTCGCGGATCTCGAAGTCGGCCGCGGTGAGATCAGTGACCGGGCTCCCCTTCTTGTCAGTGACGAGAACGTCGACGTTGACGACCTTAACGTCCAAGGACTCGGAGAAGGTCGCGGCGGCTTGTTGGGCCGACGCACTCAAGCCCTGAGCGCCGATCAGAACTAAAATGCAGGCGGCCTGAGCCCTGAGAAGAGAAGCGAATGTCTCCAAGGTTGAAGCGATCGTATCAGGCAATGCGGCAGCAACCCGATCAGGGAACGGCGAGCGCAAGGGCCAGCACCAGATCGGCCAAGGCGGCAAGATCGCGCAGATCGAGCACCTCCGCCGGGGAGTGGCTGTAGCGGCCCGGCCACCCGAGACCCGCGTTCGGAGCCCCCCAGAAGGTGAAGGCCATTCCGTCGGTGCCGCCCTGAGTCAGACCGAGCTGCACCTCCAAACCGGCCTCCCGAGCGATCGCCAGATTGCGCTCCAATTCGCTCGCCGGCACCATGCTGGTGTTCTCGATCGACCGCAGCACCGGTCCGCCGCCCAGAGGGGCGTAAGCGAAATGCGGGGACTCGAGCGGTGTATCGGAGGAAACGAAGGTGTCGACGCTATAGACCCGTCGCGACGATGTGCCGTAGCGGCGGGCTAGCGCAGCAGCGCCGACGAGACCGCCCTCCTCCTGAACCGACCAGACAAAGAGCAGCCGGTGATCCAGGGCCTCCGGGTCGATGGCCTTGATCGCCAGTAGGAGCGCGGTGGTACCCGCGCGATCATCCAGGGAGCGGGAGGTGTAACGGAAGCGACCTAGCCGATGCCCCTCTTTGTAGCCGGTGACTCCCATTCCCGAGCGCACGCCCGCCCTGCGGAGCTCTTCACCATCGAGCCCGAACCATGCCGCCACCGCGTCCGGCCGGTAGGAACCGCTGCGATCGCTGCGAGTGAGGAAGACCCCACTCAGCTCTTCGAAGCTGGACGCCGATGCGTTTTCGCGACCGGGATCCAGCTGGAGCCGCGCCGGCTGACCCTCCCACGCCGACAGGACGACACCGCCTCTCCTTGTGAGGCGCACCGTCCCGTCGGCTTCGATCGACTCGATCTCAAAACCGACCTCGTCCATGTGAGCAATGAACACCGTCGCCTCGCCCTCGGGCCCTGCCGCAACCCACACATTGCCCAACTCGTCCGTCTCGGCGCGCTCCCGCGCCCACGCCGGAAGCTCCGAGAGGACGATGGCTCGCACCGGCCCCTCATGCCCCGGTACCGCGGGGGTCTCGGCGAGCCGATCGAGAAGCCGGTGCACCTCTCGGAGCTTGTCGCTATCGGGGCTCGCGGCGGGCGAGTCGGCAGGGCCTTCGAGTGGAAGCGGGCGAGACGGAGCCTGCACCCACCCCGGGGATTCGGTCTCCGAAACGCCCCCCGCGGCACCAACCCTCGCGACGAGATTGCGTGCTTCGGCAACGTCGATCCGCTCCATCAGAGCGCCGGGATCCTCGACCGCGGGGACCAACAAATGTACCGACTCGAGCCCCGAGGAACGGAGGACGGGAGCGAGGCGGCCGAGCTCCTCCGGGCGCACCTCGTGGTCCTCCCGCGCCCCCTGACCGCCATCCACGAGAATCAATTCGTCGATCGCGCCCAAGCGCGCGATCGCACCGCCAAGGCCGACCCAACCAAAGACTCGCTGTGTGCTCAGAATCCAGGTGGTCGTGCCATCCCTCACCGACGACCCGGACGCCGCCACGAGAGCCGCACAGCCGACTCGGCCGCCCGCCCCAGGGCCTGCAACGACATCATCGAAGGACCAGGCGGGTAGATGTCGGATCACCGGATCGAGCAGTCGAATCCCCAGATCGTCGACCTCCTCGCGTGATGCGGCACCGACATCGACCCACAGATCATCGGCCGTCCTGATCCGCGTCTCGTGGCGATGCTGCTCCGCGAAGTGTCCATTCGCGATGGCAACGACGCCGAGGCGAGGCCCGGATCGAGTCAGCACCCGCACTTGCTGCCCCTCGTGAAGCTGATCCCAATAGGGGTGTCCGGTGCCGCCACCGATGTGATGGAGTCGCAGGTAGCCGTCGTCGGTCACCTGACTCGCCGCGAAGGCATGGGCGTCGAGCCCGCAAGCGACAACGCGGTGGGGGTGACCCTCCCCCACCGTTTTCAGAAGATTGCCGTTGCGGTCGACCCGCCAGCCCGGAACTAGGTTCTGTAGAGGCCCTGTCGCGAGATGCTCGTGCCCGGTGGGGGCGTCGAGAGCCACCCACGAAGCCAGGATCGCGGCCTCCGGCGAAGCAGCCCCCCGCGAACCCGACGCCTGGATCGCAACCAGCAGCACAACGAGGCCAAGGGCTCGACGAGACTCGTTCATGAGAGCGCGGGAACCAAGTGGCAGGCGGCCTGGCGCCCCGGACCGATCTGGACCAGCGAGGGCACCTCGCTCCGGCAGCGATCTTCCGCCTCCGGACAGCGAGGGTGGAAGGGGCAGCCGGGAGGGGGATTCTGTGGACTCGGCACGTCGCCGCCGAGCACGATCCTACGCCTCGCCCGCTCGACCACGGGATCGGGAATCGGCACCGCCGAGATCAAAGCCTTGGTGTACGGGTGTTTCGGGTCTCGATAGATCGAAGCGGCGTCGGCAACCTCGACGATTCGCCCCAGATACATGACCGCGATGCGATCGCTGATGTGACGCACAGCGGCGAGATCGTGGGCGATGAAGAGATAGGTGAGGCCCAGGTCTCGTTGCAGAGTCTCCATCAGATTCAGAACCTGCGCCTGAATCGACACATCGAGGGCGCTGATGGGCTCGTCGGCGACGATCAGCTCAGGCTCCAGAGCCAGAGCTCTGGCGATCCCGATTCGCTGACGCTGGCCGCCGGAGAACTCGTGAGGGTAGCGCCGGATATAGCGCGGGTCCATACCCACTCGCTCCATCAGCTCCTGCACCCGCCGCCGCAGCTCACGACCTCCGGCAATGTCGAAGGTGCGCAGCGGCTCACCGACGATTCCCTCGACCGTCATCCTTGGGTTGAGACTCGCGTAGGGGTCCTGAAAAATCATCTGCATGCGTTGGCGAAGCTCGCGCAGCTCCGAGGTCCATACCCAGCGCCCGAAGCGACGCTCCCACTCTTTGGTGAGCTCGATACCGTCAAAGCTCACCTCCCCCCCGGTCGGTCGCTCGAGTTGCAGAATGCCACGCCCGGTCGTCGACTTACCGCACCCCGATTCTCCGACCAAGCCCAGGGTCTCACCCGCAAAGACGTCGAGATCCACTCCATCCACCGCTCTGACCGCCGCTCCGCTCCGACGCAGCAGTGAGCCCGAGCTCACTGGAAAGTGAACCTCGAGCCCCCGCACCGAAAGCAGAGCGTCGTCGTTATGCGGCGTCAAGCGGGCCCCTCCCCACCAGGCTCTGTGAGGTCCCAACACGCGGCCCATCGATGCTCGCCCCGACGAACCACTTCAGGGTATTCGCTACGACAACGATCGAGCACACGAGAACAGCGAGGATGAAAAGGGCAGCCCGAGGGGAGATCCATGGGATGCGGAGGCAGCCCCGGGATCGGCACCAGCTCGTCGGTCTTCTCCTCGTCGAGGCGGGGCACGCTGCGTAGCAGTCCCCGAGTATAAGGATGCAGCGGATCCGCAAAGAGATCTTCAGTTCTCCCTTCCTCCACCACGCGGCCGCCGTACATGACCAAAACTCGATCGGTCATTCCCGCCACTACACCGAGATCATGAGTGATGAGAATTACGCTGGTGCCGAGATCTCTCTGCAGATCGGCGATGAGCTCGAGGATCTGCGCCTGAATGGTGACGTCGAGTGCGGTGGTGGGCTCATCGGCGATGAGAAGCTCAGGCTTGCACAGCAACGCCATCGCGATCATCACCCGCTGTCGCATGCCGCCGGAGAATTGATGAGGGTAGTCACGGGCGCGCTCGGCCGCATCGGCGATGCCGACGCGCTCCAGCATCTCTACCGCTCGAGACCGTGCCTGTAGCCGGCTGAGTCCCTCATGCAGCTCGAGAACTTCGGTGAGTTGGCGCTCGACCGTTAGGAAGGGATTGAGCGAGGTCATCGGGTCTTGAAAAATCATCGCCACGTGGTTGCCCCGCAGCTCTTTGAGGCGCGCGGCCGATGCGTGCAGAACCTCGATGTCGCCAAAGTCGACACGCCCCCCGGCAAACTCACCCGGCGGTTGAGGGATGAGCCCCATTAGCGAGAGCGCCGTCACCGACTTGCCGCAGCCCGACTCACCCACGATCCCCAGCGTCTCTCCCGGCTCGAGATCGAAGGAAACTCCGTCGACCGCTTTCACCAGGCCGTCATCGGTTCGAAAGTAGGTACGCAGATCGCGCACTTGCAGGATCGGCGAGCTCATCAGGTTTTCATCTGCGGGTCGAGGGCATCACGCAAGCCATCGCCAAGGAAGCTGAGGCCGAAGAGCAGCACTGCCAACATACTTCCCGGAAAAACCAGCGTCCACCAGAACACCAGCATCTGATTCGCCCCTTCGTTGATCAACCAACCGAGACTCGCATTCGGCGGCTGCACCCCAAGCCCGAGGAAAGAGAGAAAGGCCTCTTGGCGAATCATGGTCGGAATGGTGAGGGTGAAGTAGATGATCACCGGACCCAGCGCGTTGGGAATCAGATGACGCCAGACAATGCTCCCTCCCTTCACCCCCAGAGAGCGAGCTGCCTGCACGAACTCTCGCTCTTTGAGACTGAGGATCTGCCCTCGCACGATGCGCGCGGTCATCAGCCAGCCCACCGCACCGAGGGCGACGAAGATCAGCCACAGATGCTTGCCGAATACGGTGACCAGAATGATGACGAAGAACATGTAGGGCAGCGAGTACATGATGTCGACAAAACGCATCAAGAGAGCGTCGACCCGCCCCCCCATATAGCCACTGACGGCCCCCACCAGAATGCCGATGGTGGCCGAAACAACGGCGGCCAGCAGCCCTACCATCAGGCTAACCTGCCCCCCTTTGAAGATGCGAGTCGCGAGGTCACGGCCATGAAAGTCGGTACCGAGCCAGTGAGGACCCTCGCTCACGGCGCCCTTGATTGCCGTACATTGGCGGCAGATCCGAAAGCCATCGACATTCTGGTAGACGATGCCTCGCCGGACGAGGGTGAGCTCGCGGCCCTCCCGGAGATCGTCCGCCCCCGGCAGGTCGGCCGCCTCCACATCGCCAAGCGGCGTCCGCACTACAAGCCTCCCCCCGCCGGCTTGCACCAGCTTCCCCGCCAGTAGGGTGTGGGAAAAGAAGCTCGGGGGCTGCGCCCCGTAGGCTAGATTCTGATGATCGAAAGTGTGCCCCCAGAGCAAGCGGGTCAAAGTCGGCCCGAGGAGACAGGCAGCGACAAGAAAGAGAAGCACCAGGACGCTGAGCACAGCAAGTCGGTTCTTGCGCAATCGCTTCCAGGCATCGGCCCAGAGTGACGTTCCCGCTACCAGCTCGGAGCGCTCAACGCTTGCCTCGACGGTCGTCATGGGTCGTAGCGGATGCGAGGGTCGAGGAATCCGTACACCAGGTCGACGACCAAATTCATAGTGAGCAGAAAGACCGAATAGAGAAGAACGATGCCCATCACCAAGAAGTAGTCGCGGTTGAAGGCGGCATCGACGAGGTAGGGCCCGATCCCGGGGGTCGCAAAGATCTTCTCGATCACCACACTGCCGACGAACACATTCGCCGTCGCCGGGCCCAGGAAGGTGACCACCGGCAACAGCCCACCCTTGAGCATGTGCCGCCAGGTGATCACAAGCTCGCCCAGGCCCTTGGCGCGAGCGGTGCGCACGAAGTCCGAGCGCACCACCTCCAACATGCCTCCGCGGGTAAGGCGGGCGATATAGGCGGCGTAGGCCGTCCCCAGGGTGATCCCCGGCAAGATGATGTGCCGCCAGGTTCCCCACAGGCCGGGCGGCAAGAGGTAGAGACTGAGCGAGAAGACCAATATCAGCAGCGGGCCGAGCACGAAGGTGGGGAGGCTGATCCCGACCATCGCCACCGCCATCGCTCCGTGGTCCCAGGCGGTGTTCTGGCGCAAGGCGCCGATGATGCCCCCATTGACGCCGAGCAGCAGAGCCCAGAGCAGCGCGACAGCCCCCAGCTGCAAAGTGACGGGAAAGCCGAGAGCGATGATCTCGCCGACCGACATCTGGGGATACTTGGTCGACATCCCCAAGTCGAAGCGCAACAGATTCCCGAGGTACATGCGGTACTGCACCACTAGTGGCTTGTCGAAGCCGTACTTGGCCTCGAGGTCACGAAGCACCTCGGGCGGAATGGCGCGCTCACTGTCGAAGGGATTGCCGGGTGCCAGCCGAATAATGAAGAACGAGACCGTGACGATGACGAAGAGGGTGGGAACGAGCTGGAGGACTCGTCGAAGCGCGAAGCGGCCCATGATTCAGAGCAGAGCGAGCATCTAGGTGAAGGGGTAGTGAGCGGGCGGTGGGTCGGGGAGGGGCTCCTCTGGCACGCCCTCATACCAGCGCTCGTCGATCCAGAACCACTTCCACGCATGCTTGTCCTGGTAGTTCCCCCAATAACCCTTGAGGTAAGGCTTTAGCACCGTGCTCTTGGTGTAGATGTAGATCGGCAGCAGCGGGGTGGCATCGCGAAGCATCTCCTCAGCCTCTCGAAACAGAGCCAGACGCTTGGCAGGATCGGGGTTGGTGTTGGCCGACAGGAGCAGATCGTCGTACTCGCGCGAGGACCACAGAGAGTGGTTGTTGCCGTTGTGGGCGCTGAGCAGCTCGAGGTAGGTGTAGGGGTCAGCGTAGTCCATGATCCATCCCATCCGCGCGATCTGGAAGTTCATCATCTGCTGGTTCTTCAGATAGACCTTCCACTCCTGGTTCTCGATCGTGACTTCCACGCCCAGATGCTCCTTCCACATCTGCTGCAGGGCCTCCGCGATCTGCCGATGCCCTTCGGAAGTGTTGTAGATGAGAGTGATCGCCGGCACGTCGCTTCCGTTCTCGTAGCCGGCCTCGCGGAGCATGGCGCGCGCGCCCTCGGGGTCGAAGATGGGAGTAGCAAGGCCTTCATAGCCGGCCAGACCCGGCGGGACCAGGTCCGCGGTCGGGGTCTGATCGGCCTGGGCGACATTATCGACGATCGACTGGCGGTCGACGGCCATCGACAGAGCACGACGGAGCTTCGGATTGTCCATGGGGGGCGCTTGGGTATTGATCCAGTAGAAGTAGACCGAGCCGTAGGGGTAGCGCTGAAAGTCCTCGAAAGGCTCGAGATACGACATGAACTCCGAAGGCAGTGACGAGTTGCGGCCGATCCAGTCGAGCTCACCGGCACGATAGAGGTTGAGAGTGGTGTTGTAGCTCTCGACCAAGAAGAGTCGCACCCTTGCGATCCGGATCTTCTCCTCTTCCCAGTAGAGAGGATTCTTCTCGAAGTAGTAGAAATAGCGGAAGTGATGATCCTTGAGTAAGTACGGACCGTTGGTGATGATGTGCTCCGGCTTGGTCCACAGCTCCGGGTTTACACCCTCCTTCTCCAAGCGCTCGAGTAGATGGCGCGGCACCGGTAGGAAGGTGTAGAAAGTCATCAGATTGATGAAGTAGGGGACCGGCCCCTCCAAGCGTGCTTCGAGAGTCAGATCATCGAGGGCCCGTACCCCGACTAGAGACTCGTCGGCAACCCGCACCGCGAGGCGGGAGCCGCCGATCGAATGGCCGTCGAGGGCATCGATGGCTCTATCGCGAAACTCGGGCCGCTGCTCGTCTTCGCCGCCAAGAAATACCAGAGCACCGGGCTCCGGCCAGTCGGTCATCTGCACTCGATCGATCGGCGCAATCTCGTCGAAGAGATCGGCGACGCGAGCGGGGGTGTCGTCAGCGTGGAGCTCCCACGGCAGACCGCGAATGAACAAGGCCCGCTGACTGACAGCCGCGCCATTCTTGAGCACGTAGAGCATGCTCGAATACTTGGAACCCGTCGCCGGATCCAGCACCCGCCTCCAAGACCAGGCGAAGTCCTCCGCCGTCAGCTCAACGCCATCGGACCACTGCGAGGGACGCAGATGGAAGGTGAAGCGAGTGCCGCCGTCGGAGACTTCCCAGCGACGAGCGATGTCAGGCATCGGCTGGAGGTCCACCGGATGGGGTTGGGCAAGGCCGGAGAAGAGGTTCCAGACGATCGAGCTGCCGGCGCTATCCGAGAGCTTCCCGGGGTCGAGGTACTCGGGCTCGCTCGAATTATTCAGCCAGATCTCATCCGGTGGATGGGCGGGACGAACCGTGCCGAAATAGTCCTCGTGACCGTGGGGGGAACAGGCGGCAACGAAGGCCAATAGAAAGACGCCGTACCTGAGCCTTCCGGGCAACATCTGGAGAAGCCTAACCTAGACCAGCGTTTCCGAAGTTCGTGTACAGAGCGGTCTAGCGAGGGATTCGACTATCATCGCTCGGTGATCGCTCGAATTCCACTCCTCGTCGGCCTTCTGGCAGCTTCGCAGATCTCCTGCGGCGGCGAGACCGAACGCCCCCCGGGCGGAGGAGCAGAACCGGGCTCCGGGCAACGCCAGCCGCCCCCCGTGGCCGTGCAGGTCTTCACCGCAGAGCAAGTCGACGTACCTGACACCCTGGTCGCAGTCGGCTCGCTGCAGAGCCCTGAGACGACCACCGTCTCGGCCGACATCTCCGGTCTACTGGTTCATCTCGACACGCCGGAAGGACGCGTCGTGTCGCAGGGGCACCTCCTGGCGCGACTCGACGACTCGGTGCCCCAAGCGACCCTTCGAGTCGCCGAGGCGAGAGAAAAGAACGCGCGCTCCGAGATCGAAAGAGTGACGCCGCTACTCGCTGATGGCGTGGTTCCACGGCAGACCTACGATGCCGCGGTGGCCGAGATGGAGACCAGCGAGGGCCTGCTCGAAGAAGCACGTATTCGCCTCGCCAAGACCGAAGTCAGGGCTCCATTCGGCGGAGTCATTTCTCTCCAGACCGCCCAGCGCGGCCAGCATGTCGACTCCGGAGAGGCGATCGTCCGGCTGACTCAGGTAGATCCTCTGGAGCTGGCCTTCACGGTCCCCGAGAGCGAGGCGGGACGAGTGTCGGTGGGTCAGCACCTGGAAGGCCGAGTGGGCCGCTGCGGTGAAGCCTTCGAAGGCACCGTCGAGGCCCTCGACCCTGCCGTCGACCGAGCCACCCGAACCCTCTCGGTTCAAGCTCGGGTGCCCAATCGTGGGGGCACTCTCCGGCCAGGCATGTCGGCGCGAGTGAGACTAGCCATCGGCACCAGCGCCAGAGCCATCCTCATTCCTCGAGAGGCGCTGATCCGCCAAGGTACGCGCTATCTGGTGTTCATCGTCGAGGAAGGCGGAGCCGTCGCCACCCGCGAAGTCGTACCCGGCGAGTTTCTGGTCGACAAAGTAGACATCCGCGGCGGTCTCGAGCCCGGCGAACAGGTGGTGGTAGCGGGGCATCAGAAACTGGGACCAGGATCAAAGGTACAACCGAGCCCCTGGAAGCCGGTCGAAAACCCGATCCTCAGCCTCGGGGACACCAGCGAAGACTGCATCTGACTCCTCCGGGTTCTCCGGCGGCGATCGTTGTCGCCGGGGCCGGTCGCAGGGGGGGTCTTGGGGGCCGGGTTGCTTCGCGCTTCGGATGAGGCCTGATGGTGAAGCACTCTTGTGGTCTAAGAGTTATGCTTCGCAACCCGGCCCCCAAGACCCCTGTTTGCGACCTGCGTCCCTGCCCCAACGAGAGCGGATCCCGGAGGAGTCGAGACTTGACGGTGGGTAATCAGATCGGTCTCGCCGACGACCGCCTGAATCAGATTAGGTCGCCATGGGTGGTGGCAATCAACTCCGGCCGCGGGCGAAAGCGCCGATCCGATCTATTGCCTGGCCGCCTTGGGCGAGCATGGGAAGGACTGGAATACGTGGATCATGTCTTCCCACTCCCCGAGGGCCACGGCGACGCCGGCGGCATCTAGCTTCTCGGCCAGTTTGCGGCCTGCGTCCCTGCCCTAACGAGAGCGGATTCCGGAGGAGTCGAGACTTGACGGTGGGTAATCAGATCGGTCTCGCCGATGACCGCCTGATTCAGATGAGAGTCGCCGTGGGTGGTGGCAATCAACTCTGGCCACGGATGAAATCGCCGATCCGATCTATTGCTTGGCCGCTTTCGGCGAGCATAGGGAAGGATTGAAATACATGGATCATGTCTTCCCACTCCTCGAGGGCTACGGCGACGCCGGCGGCCTCTAGCTTCTCGGCCAGTCGGGTGGAGTCGGAGAGCAGGATCTCGGCAGTGCCGACCTGGATCAGAAAGGGAGGCAAGCCTGCCAGGTCGGCGAAGAGAGGGGAAGCAAGCTCCGTCTTGGGGTCAGCGCCATCTAAATAGGCTTGGCTCATCAGCTGCAGAGCCTCGGCCGCGACCATGGGATCTTCACCTGCCTTGGTTTGTACCGACTCTCCGCTTCCACTGAGGTCGACCCAGGGGGACAGCGCGACCGCGGCGCTCGGCATCGCGAGGCCTTGCTCACGCAGCTGTAGGAGTGTGGCAACGGTCAGACCGCCGCCGGCAGAGTCTCCAGCGATGGCGCAGCGCGAAGCCTCGACTCCCTGCTCGAGCAGCCACTTCCAAGCAGTTACAGAGTCTTCGACGGCAGCCGGGAAGGGGTCTTCAGGGGCGAGGCGATAGTCGACGCCAAGGACTCGTGCTTCCGTGGCGCGAGCGATTCGCTGCATCATGTGGCGGTGGGTGTTGATCGAGCCCAGGGCGTAGCCGCCACCGTGAAGATAAAAGACGACGCGAGCCGGCTCGACTCCGGGAGTCGCGATCCACTCGACCGGAACCCGGCCGGCCATGTCCGGTTCACAGCTGACATCGTCAGGCAGCCAAAGAACGTTCTGCATCGCTTCCATACCGGCGCGACGCTGCGCCCAGGTCAGATCCTGCCGGCTGGGCCTGGCGGCCAGGGCCTTGACAACTCGCTCCAGAGCATCGCTCTTCGCCATCTATCGACCTCCTCGACCCGCCATCCTAGTCGAGTGCCGCTCGACTCTCCACTGCTAAGATCACCGCTGCCCATGTACACAGGCATTGTCCAAGCGTCGTGCGCAGTAGCCTCGGTAACCGATCGACCCGGCCAGCGCACTCTCGGCATAGAGCTCCCCGAGGATCTCCTGCGAGGCCTCACGGTCGGCGCCAGCGTCGGCCTCGATGGGGTCTGCATGACGGTCACTTCGATCCTCGCGGAGGTGGTGAGCTTCGACGCCATCCAAGAAACCCTGGATCGCACCACTCTCGGCGGCATCGAGGTCGGAGACCTCCTCAACGTGGAGCGCTCGGCTCTGGCCGGGGCCGAGATCGGCGGTCACGAGATCTCGGGGCACATCGACGGCACCGTCGAAGTAGTCGGTGTCGAGGAGCCCGAAGGCAACTGCATCCTCACCATGAGGGCACCGCAGGAGTTCCTCCGCTACCTCTTTCCCAAGGGATTCGCCGCTCTCAACGGTTGCAGTCTGACGGTCGTCGACGTCGACCGCGAAGCTGCGACCTTCACGGTGCACCTGATTCCCGAGACCTTGCGGGTCACCACCTTCGACACCAAACAAGTCGGAGATCGGGTCAATTTCGAGATCGAGCGGCGTACCCAGGTAATTGTCGATACGGTGCGAGGGCTCTTCAGGGAGTACCTGAATAGCGGCGAGCTCGCCAAGTTCGCAGCGACCTAGAGCACGAGCGTAGATGCGCATCTCCGATCTCTCCATCCGGCGCCCGGTGATGGCCACGGTGCTCAATCTGTTGATCTTGGTCGCCGGTGGTGTCGCCTATTTCACACTCGAGGTGCGCGAGTACCCTGACGTCGAGTACCCGGTCATCTCCATCAACACGCTCTACTTCGGCGCCAGCCCGCAGACCATCGAAGCCACCATCACGGAGCCGCTCGAACAAGTGCTCAACGGCATGGACGGCGTTCGCAGCATCACCTCGAGCAGCGCCTTCAGTGTCAGCACCATCAACGTGGAGTTCGAGGCCGGCCGCGACATCGATCTCGCCACCACCGACGTCTCCAACTCGATCCAGCAGGCGCTGGGTGATCTGCCCCAAGAGGCCGAGCGACCGGTCGTGATCAAGTCGAGCTCCGAGTCCGGCTCGATCATGTATCTGAGCTTGGAGGGCGGAGGCCTGAACAGCATCGATCGTACTGATGTCGCTGACCGCATGGTCAAGACTTCACTGCAGCTGATACCGGGAGTCTCTTCGGTGCGCGTCATGGGCGAGCTCTACGCCATGCGGGTCTGGCTCGACCCGGCGAAGATGGCGGCGCGAGGGGTCGATCCCGCCGATGTTCGCCAAGCCATCCTAGAGAACAACCTCCAGGTCCCCGCCGGAGAGGTCGAGGGTGCAGCACGCAAGTTCACTCTCAACCTCGACGCCCAGATCGACGATCCCAGGGTCTACGAACGATTGGTCATCCGCCGCGACGGCGAGCGGATCGTCCGCATCGGCGACGTCGGCTGGGTCGAGCTCGGGGCCGACGACTACCGCAAGATCTCCAGACACAACGGTGAAGAGACAACCGCCGTCGGCATCAATCGCCAGTCGCGAGCCAACGAGCTCGAGGTCTCGGACGCTGTGCAGGCGAAGCTCGCCGACATTCGGCCGTCCCTACCCGAGGGTATGGACATCAAGGTCTCCACCGACTTCACCCTCTTCGTCAGAGAGACTCTGCGTCAGGTCTGGGAGACCCTGGCTATCGTCTTCGCCCTGGTGGTGCTGGTGAACCTCTTCTTCCTGCGCTCGAAGACCACCACCATTATCACTTCGGTCGCGATCCCGATCTCCTTGATCGGTACCTTCGCGGTGGTGAAGATCGCGGGCTTCTCGATCAATGCCCTGACCCTGCTCGCCCTGGTGTTGGTCATCGGCATGCTGGTAGACGACTCGATCGTAGTGATGGAGAACATCTATCGGCGTCAAGAGCTCGGAGAGCCGCCGATGCTTGCCGCTCGCAACGGGACTCGTGAAGTGGGTTTCCCGGTCATCGCAACTACCGCGGCGGTGGTGGCGGTCCTGGTGCCGCTTGCGATGATGTCGGGCAACACCGGCCAGCTCTTCCGTGAGTTCGCTCTTACCATGGCCGCGGCGGTGATCATCTCGACCTTCGTCGCCCTGACCGTGGTGCCGATGGCGTGCTCGCGCTTCTTGAATGTCTCCCAGAAACACGGTCTGGTCTGGCGAGTCATCGAGGGCATATTGCGCGCCGCGGTCGGCGCCTACAGTCGAGGGCTGGAGATCTGCCTCCGTCACCGCTTCTCGGTGGCCTTGGTCTTTCTGCTGGTTCTCGCCGGCACGGTGTGGATGGTTCAGGTGATACCGAAGACACTGGTGCCGGTCGAAGATCGCGGCGTCATCATGACCTTTGTCCGCGCGCCGCAAGGCTCTACCGCGGCCTACACCGACGCCGCGATGAAGCAGGTGGAGGCGATATTCTTAGAGGTGCCGGAAGTGCAGAGCTTCTTTGCGATCGTCTCGATGGGCTTCTTCGGCCCCGGCGACACTTCGCAAGGCATTGTCTTCAGCCACCTCAGGCCCTGGTCCGAGCGTGAGCGAAGGCAGCAAGACATCGTCGCCGAGCTCCGTCCGAAGATGATGGCCATTCCCGAGGCTCTGGTTTTCCCCTCCAATCCGTCGTCTCTGGGGCAGAGCTTTCGTAACGCCGACATTCAGGTGGCTCTCAAGAGTCCCAACGCCGACCTCGAAGAGTTCGGTCAGGTGTCGGAGGCGCTCGTGCAGCGCCTACGCAATGATCCCGCGCTGTCCAACGTCGATACCAATATGCGCCTCGACAACCCCCAGCTCGACATCGTCATCGATCGCGAGCGCGCTTCCGATCTGGGGATCTCGGTATCGAGAGTGGCCGAAGCGCTGCGGCTTCTGGTGTCGCAGGGACGCACTGACGATTTCATCCTGCGCGCGCGTCAGTACGACGTGGTGATGGCGCTCGCGTCGCGATACCGATCGATCCCCGAGCAGCTCGGCGAGATCCATCTTCGCGCCGGTGACGGCACCATGGTGCCGCTGTCCTCGCTCGCCGCCGCGGTACCCACCATCGCCCCTGCCATCCTGAGTCACTTCGATCTACAGCGGGCCGTAACCCTCAGCGCCAACCTCTCCCCAGGATTCTCCATGGGAGAGGCTCTGGATCGTATCTCGACCGCTCTCGACGAAGTGATGCCGGAGGGCTTCACCATGGCTCTTTCCGGGGCCTCGCGCGAGTTTGTCGACTCCGCCGGCACCATCTACGTCACTTTCGGCATCGCCCTTCTGATCATCTACCTGGTGTTGGCGGCTCAGTTCGAGAGTTTCCTGCATCCGCTGACCGTCATGCTGAGCGTGCCACTCGCCACCCTGGGGGCCCTCGCCGCGCTCCAAATGTTGGGCCACACTCTGAATATCTACAGCGCCATCGGCCTCATCCTGCTGGTCGGGCTGGTGACCAAGAACTCGATTCTGCTGGTCGACTTCGCCAATCAGGAGCGTGCACGTGGCAAGGGCCTCTTGGAATCGCTGCGTAGCGCGGGAAGTACTCGCTTCCGCCCCATCCTGATGACCAGCATGACCTCGATATTGGGCGCCCTCCCTCTGGCGTTGGCGACCGGTGCGGGAGCCGAGAGTCGGCGCCCGATCGGAGCCGCTGTCGTCGGCGGCCTGCTCTTCTCCACCGTCTTCACTCTGCTGATGATTCCGGCGATCCACTATCTGGTCGTGCGGATCGCCCAGAAGTTGCATATCAATACGATCCCACCGCTGATCGAGCTGGAAGCTGTGGAGCGGTGACCCGGGCCCCTCTTTGTGGCAATGGACACGGACAAGTCGGCCGAGTATTCACCCATGCTCCGAAGCGAACGTCTAGTCCTGAGGGAGTTCCGTGACCAGGACTTTGACGCGGTACATGCGTACGCGGTCGATCCAGATGTCGTCCGCTACATGCCGTGGGGGCCGAACTCGGAGGCCGAGACCCGGGATTTTCTCGAGCGAGCTCAGTCGTACACCGAGATGGAACCGCGAGTCGAGTTCGAGCTCGCCGTCGTGGGTGCGGACTCGGGGCAACTCATTGGCGGTATCGGGATTCACGCCGATGGGACCAATGCCATGTTGGGCTACTGTCTCGCGAAGCCGGCATGGAGCAAGGGGTACGCTACGGAAGCAGCCCGAGTCGTGACAGGTTTCGGCTTCGAGAAGTTGAGCGCCCACCGGATCTGGGCAAGCTGCGACCCGGACAACACCGCATCCATCGGTGTGCTGACGAAACTCGGGATGACCAGAGAAGGACGCCGACGGCAGGATTGTCGAATCCGCGGTGAGTGGCGAGACTCCCTCTTGTTCTCGATTCTCGATGACGAGTGGGCACGGCCAAACGAAACCGATACCGGCTGACCTCGCCGCGGCGCCCTCGTTTGTCGAGCGGGCCTTCGTCGATCGTGTGCGCGAGCGAATCTGCAGACTATGAGGACACTGGCAGGGAACGCCAGGAGTCGGACCGTAGACGTTTTGACGTTAAGACGCTAAAATGACCCCATGTCAGCCGCACAAAAAAGAGCAACCGTCTATTTTGACGCCGATCTTCACCGTGCGCTACGAGTGAAGGCAGCGGAGACGGACAGCAACATCTCCGAGCTTGTCAACGATGCGGTCAAGTTAACCCTCGCAGAAGACGCGGAGGACTTGGCGGTCTTTGAAGAACGCGCTATCGAGCCGAACCTACGCTTTGAAGACGTAGTCAAGGACCTGAAGCAGCGTGGCAAGATTTGAGCTCCTCATCAAGCCCTCCGCGGCCAAAGAGCTCGAATCGCTTCCTCGCAAGAAAGATCGGCAGCGAATAGCCGAGAGGATCGGCCGGCTCACCGACGATCCGCGCCCGCCGGGATGCCAGAAGCTCTCAGGTCGAGACCGCTACCGAATACGCCAAGGCGTCTACCGCATCGTGTACTCGATTCAAGACAAGCAGTTGATCGTTGTCGTCATCAAAATCGGCCATCGCAAGGACGTCTATCGGGGAGCACCCTAACCAAGTGCCAGCTCGCACTAGAGTCCTGCTCGCCGTTGTTCTCGGCACCCACGGGGTACAGATCTCCTCTCTAGAGACTCCTCCTAACCCAGCCCGGGCCGAATCGGTGACGATCGAATACGTAGCCCACGCGTGTTTTCGTTTCACCTCTCCCGACGGAGCTAGAGTGCTTGTCGATCCATTCGCCAGCAGAGTCTGGATCGGGTACGACTTTCCTCCCGGCATCGACGCCGACACCGTTCTCATCACCCATCCGCATTACGATCACGACGGTGGTGTCTCGGTCGATCGTCGGCCGCCTTGGGCAGAGGGGGCCACGGTACTGCGAGAGCCAGGCCTCCACGATGAGGGTGGTTTCAGGATCCTGGGCATTCGTGGCAAGCACGCGGACCCGTGGGGAAAGGAGTTCGGACAGACCAACACCGTCTGGCTACTCGAGGCGGCCGGCCTCCGAATCGCCCACCTGGGAGACAACGGGCCACTATCCAGGGATGCCATAGACAAGCTCGGCAAGGTCGACATCCTCCTCGTACCCATCGATTCCAAGTTCCACATCCTCCAGCGAGACGAGATCCGGGCGATTCTCGAGGAAATGTCTCCCAGAATTGTCATCCCCATGCACTATCGACACCCCGATCTCGAATCGGACGATTCCGCGCCAGAAGACCTGGGGGATATCGACGGCTGGCTGCGGCAGCGCGAGCGTGTGCGCCGGCTCGCTTCGCACGAGATCCGGATCTCTCCCGACGATCTACCGGCGGAGCAGGAGATTCTAGTGCTCCAGCACTGGCCAGCGATTCAACGGCAGTGAGCCATCTCTTCCCCATCGACACTGGTAGCTTCTCAGCTGAGAAGAGCAACCAGACATGAAATCGGAAGAAGAGCTCCTCCTCGAGCAGAAGGCCTACTACCGCGCCAGATCGGCGGAGTATGACGACTGGTTCTACCGACGAGACCGCTTCTACAAAGGCGAAGACCACAAAGCGCGTTGGGAGGGTGAAGTTCAGATCCTGCGATCCGCTCTCGACCACCAATCGCCGAGCGGCACGATCCTCGAGCTCGCATGCGGAACCGGCATTTGGACCCAAGAGCTGGCTCGCTACGCAGAGAGTCTCGACGTCGTCGACTCATCGCCTGAAGTTCTGGAGATCTGCAAGTCGAAGATCCAGCACCCGAGGATCACTTTTCATTGCAGTGACATCTTTGATTGGGCTCCGCAGAGAAAATACGACTTCGTTTTCTTCTCTTTCTGGCTCTCCCACGTTCCACCTTCGCGATTCGCTCCGTTTTGGAAGAAGGTCCGAGCTGCTCTCGACCCTGGAGGAGCCGTCTTCTTCCTCGACAACGCGCAGAACCTCGGAGCGCCCACAGACCAGCAGCCGCGCTCCGAGGATGATTGGCTGGCTCGCCGCGACCTCCGAGACGGACGCGAGTTCGATATCGTCAAGATCTTCTACGAACCGTCCGAATTGGAGGAGCAACTCCGATCGCTTGGTTGGACTTGCCGGGTTAGGAGGACGGACAGTTTCTTTATCTATGGCGAGGCATCGTGACGCCTGCGATCAGCGCACGTCGGCCAGCCCTCAACCTCAGTGGGTCCGTGATGGCTGTTCCCGGCTCAATCCTCTTTGACCTCGACAACACACTCAACGATCGAAGGGGTGCGATCGATCGTTATTGCAAAGCCTTCCTCGACGAGTTCGGGTCCCAGCTCCTAGAGGAACCAAACCTTGCGAGCTTGCTAGCCGAGGCGGATCAGGGTGGGTACAGCGAAACCCGATCCGCGGACATCTGTCGCCTCTTGCCCTGGCGATCGATCCCGACGCCTGAAGCCATCCACTCTCACTGGCGAATTCACTTTCCGCGGTCGACAGTTCCGTGCCCCGGACTCATCGAAACACTCGATTTCATGCGTCGACAGCAGATCAAGCTTGCAATCGTGACTAACGGCGGGCTCGAGGGCCAGAGGACAAAGATCGGATTGCTGGGTATTCAGGATTTCTTCGACACTGTCGTCATCTCGGGAGCCGTAGGCTTTGGCAAGCCGGACAGGCGGATATTCGAGCTCGCACTCTCTGAAATAGGAAGCCAAGCGCAGCAAGCTTGGTTCGTCGGAGATCACCCGCGCAATGACATCCTTGGAGCCGAGTCCGCCGGCCTCACGCCGATCTGGATGTCCGGCCGCCATCCCTGGCCGAGTGAAGTGCCAGAGCCTCAGATGCAGATCTCCGCTCTCCCCGAATTGGTTGCCCTGATCGAGGCTGCCGCCTCAGGAGGTGGGTGAACGTTGCCTCCCAGCCTAGACTACGACCCCATCTCCCCGGTCTACGACGCGAGATACCGGTTCGGTGGGCCAGCGGGGGTTTTGAACGGCCTTCGGCAGCTAACGCGCTCTGGAGATGTGCGGAGGATCGCCGAGATCGGCTGCGGCACCGGGCACTGGCTAGGCGAGTTGGAGAGCCTCGGGTGGACGTGTGGTCTCGATCTGTCGATGGGCATGCTGCGCAAGGCACAAGACAAGCTATGCGAGAGCCGGCTGCTCCGCGCAGACGCCCATCGTATTCCCCTCGAGTCGGAATCGATGGATCTGCTGTACTGCGTCAACGCACTTCATCACTTTACCGATCCGAGCGCAGTTATTGCGGAGACGGCAAGAGTCCTTCGAAAATCGGGCACTCTTGCCGTCGTGGGGATGGACCCACAGAGGGATGGAGACCAATGGTATTTATACGACTTCTTTCCCGGAACGTTGGAGACAGACAAAGCCCGCTACCCCTCTACCCAGCAGATCGCATCTTGGATGAAGGGTTCAGGGCTGTCGGAGACCAGAAGCCGCGCGGCGGCGCGCATTCGGAATAGCACACGCGGAGAGGGCGTATTCGCAGACCCTATCCTCCATAAGAGCGGCACGTCCCAGCTGACGCTGCTCACCGACGAGGCGTTTCGCGCCGGCATGACGCGCATCAGGTCGGCGATCGAAGACAATCCGACTGCGGTCTTCTCGACCGATGTGACACTGCATCTGACTGTGGGAAAACAACCGTGACGCACGCGCAGGAACGTCGCCTTGAAGCGAACACTGAACCACGAAGGGAAGAGTGAGCGTGAAGCGCCACGGCTCAGGAAGGCGGCAGCTTTGAAAGTCGGCGTTCTTGCCTCGCATCACGGCACCACGCTTCAGTGCGCCGTCCTCGGCCCCAAAAGGGAACTAGCTTTCGGAATGACATTCATCGTTTTCGAAAGCTAGCCGACCGGCCGTTCAGGGTGCCCCAGATCGCCGCAGCGCAGGAGCGAGGCGACGCAGGCGTACTCTGGCGTACTCCTAGGAGCCGAGCGACCCTTCACTCTGGCTGGCTGGATGGCCGGAGGAAATCCGAATGCGCCGTCCTCGGCGCCATGTTCCGCATCCGGAGGAAGTGATACCGATCACTTCCGTAGGATGCGACGAGCACGCGGTGAGGTGGGGTGCCCTGGACGGCCGGCGCTACCAGTCGAAGGTCACATAACCCAGCGCACGACGCTCGAGCAGGTCGCCATAAGCGATCTCGAACTGCAAGAAGAACTACGGTTCCTGCCACTCAAACGGATGGAGCTAGACCAGCGTTTCCAAAGTTCGCGCACAGATCTCGGCCCCTTCTGCTCGCTGGCGGCGTTGGCTAGGCGCCCCCCCGCTCCTCGACATATTCCCAATATGCCTGCGTCGGTGCGCCTTGCCAGCAAACAGAATGACCTCGAGCTATGTACACGAACTTTGGAAACACTGGTCTAGTAGCTACCCATCTCGAGCACGGCCGAGGCCAGCTCGTTGATCTCGTCACCCATTCGATGCACAGCCTTGACCGTCAGGTAGTAGCGATTCCCTCTACCCCCGGAGCAAGGAGGCAGATAAGCGCCGGCCTTGTCCCAGTTCGGCGCCTTGTGCTCCATGGCGACAAAGAAGGGAGCCTCGAGGTCGCTCGTATGACCTGGTGCCCGTGGCACTGTGACCTCGGTCGTCCCTGAAGAGAGCGAGAACCCGACCTTGCCATGGCCACCGTTATCCATCGCGGCTACGGACCCATCGCTGAACTCGAGCACCAGAGCATTGGCCTTGTCCGGGATTCCGCTCACCTCGAGCTCGGGAGTCTTGCCTGCACCGCCGAACTTCTGGCACTGCTCTCCCTCCGGCACCTTTGCACCGTCCCAAACCGGATCGCTGAAAGAAGCCGAGAAATCGCCGGCGGCGAGTGGCGCGGACAGGATGAGAGCCGAGACGAGAACTAAGAGCTGAGAATGACGAAACATGGCTTCCTCCTCGGAAGTGGCTTGGGACTAAATGACACCTAGCTCGACCAACGAATCACCGGTGTCCTTGAGAGTCTCGAGTACTGTGTGGGTCTCGAGACCCAGCTCGTTGATCGCTTTGGTGCATTTCGCAAGCGGCTGGTTGGGCGTGGGCGGTGGCTGGTAGTCGCCGCCTACATTACGGTCGGGGTAGAGCTCCCGCAAAGTATCGATGAGCTCTCGGACTGTCAGCTCACCGGACGCATCCGTCGCCACCAGCATGTAGCGCGAGCCGTTCCGAGCCACGCCACTGGTTGCGGCCAGGCGCTGCGCCTGTGCGATGTCGCGCACATCAATGATATTCCACAACATGTTGGGGCGACCTTCGTGACCACCCTCGCCCTGGAGCATCAGCCCGATGCGGCGTTGCCATCCGGTGTTCTGTGACTTTCCCAAGATCGGGCCGAGCACATGGCAGGGGTTGATCGAGACCACGTCGATTCCGAACTCTTCCCCGAAGGAGTAGGCGTACCGCTCGGCTTCGACCTTGCCCATCGCATAGGGTTGCCGCTCGAGAGTCCAAAGCTTGTGGACCTTGCCGGTCCGCGGGCTGGTGACGGTCCACCTGGCCTCGATCGTCTCGTAAGGACCAGGGCCGGCCCAGTCGTCGTCTTTGTACTCGTAGCCGCTGGCGTCGCTCCCGCCTTCCCCCACGCCCATCACCGCTGCCGTCGAAGAGGTGTAGACGACACGCTTCACGGTTCCAGCCTTGCGACAGGACTCGAGAACCCCCTTGGTGGTCGTCATACAACCATCGAAGGTTCGCTGGGGGTTGCGCTCTCCATAGGTCGGATCGCTGCCGAGATCGGCGGCGACGTGGAAGACGGCAACGCAACCGGCAAAGACGTCGTCATAGGCACCCTCATTTGCCTTGAACAGGTCACAGGAGAAGACCTCCAAGCTTCCCGACCCCTTGCCGTTCATCGCCAACAGATACGACACTTTGTCTTCGCGACTGGCGTCGCGGACGCAGGCACGAATCGTGTATCCGGCTTCCACCAGATTCTTGGTGACGTGAGATCCGATGTAGCCCGAAGCGCCGGTCACGGCGACGGGTCCTTCAGAGGGTCCGGAGATCGGGGGCATGGCCAGGTTTCCTTTCTTCGTCAGCTCACACTTCTATCACGAGCCGACCCCATCGCGATCAGCGACCAACCCAGACCCCCGCTCGCACGGCATCAGGGAAGCGAGAGTGCGATGAGGCCCGCGTCCCCACCACCCCCTCGGGCGAAGGCGATGTACTGCTTGCCCCCGGCCAGGTAGCTCATCGGAGTCCCGGACGGAGTCCCTTCGATCATGAGCTCGTGGACGACCTCGCCGGTCTTCTTGTCGAAGGCGCGGAAGTAGGAGTCGCCACCCGTAGCGCCGAAGATCTCGGGAACCGCGCCCTGGGCGAGAAAGAGCAAGCTCTTGGTGAGAAGTGGCCCGCCGCCGTAGGTCATTCCCCCCACCGGTCCGGGGTCCGGAATTCCCATTTCGATCAGTTCCTGACGAATGCCCTCGCCGTGAGGAACCTGCCAGGCGATCTCGCCGGTACCCAGATCGATCGCGGTGATCCGACCATAGGGGGGCTTGGTGAGTGGGAGACCGCGAGGACCCTCGAGCCGACGCACCCCTGCCGGCCGCCCTCGCACATAGCGAAAGTTGGAGCGCGCCGGGTCGGGCTCGTTGAGGCCGACAAAGATCGGACTGGTGTTCGACGGCACGTAGAGAGTGCCGGTATCGACGTCGACCGCCGCGCCCATCCAGTTCGCGCCGCCGCCCCAGCCCGGCAGTTGAATCGTACCGTTATTGGTCTCGGTGATGACCGTCGGCGGCGTGAACATCGGTCCCACGGTGTAACTCTCGAGGATCTCCAACGCCTCCGCCCGCAGCTCCGGCGTAAAGTCGATGAGGTGGTCACGGATGTCGCCCTGATAGTCGAAGGCGGGCGGCTTGGTCGGGAAGGGCTGGGTCGGGGACGCCTGCTCACCCGGGACGTCGCTCTTCGGCGCCGCACGCTCTTCGATTGGCCAGATCGGCTCCCCCGTGACCCGGTCGAAGACGTAAGTGAAGGCCTGCTTGGTCACCACCGCCACCCCTTTGACGGCTTTGCCATTCACCACCGTATCGAAGAGCGTCGGCGCGGCCGGGATGTCGTAGTCCCACAGTCCGTGGTGAATCAATTGGTAGTGCCACACCAGCTCGCCGGTCTCCGCCTTGACGCAGACGATCGACTCCGCGAAGACGTTGTCGCCGGACCGGTGCCCGCCGTACCAATCGTTGGTCGGGGTGCCGAAGGGAAGGTAGATCAGGCCGAGCTCGGTGTCGGCGGTCATATTGGTCCACACATTGGCGTTGCCCGAATAGTCGGCGGACCCGTCGAGCCAAGTGTCATAGCCCGTCTGGCCGGGAAGTGGTGGGTTGTGGAAGGTCCACACCAACTCGCCCGAGCGCACGTCGAAAGCACGCACATCCCCGGGCGGCATCTCCTTGCGTACAGGACCGTCCATGATCGACGAGCCGACCACGACCACATTGCCGACGACCAGCGGCGAGGACACGTTGCCGATGTTGCGACGGTTCGGGGTGCGGCGGAGAGTCGCGGCCAGATCGACTCGGCCCCCTTCGCCAAAGCTCTCGATCGGCTTCCCGGTCTTGGCGTCGATCGCCCACAGACTCGCGTCGCCACTGGGCTGCAGGATCCGCTCCTCTTCCCCATCGGTCCAATAGCCGACGCCACGGCTATTGAAGCCGAGGTTGGTTGGGCGCCCAGCCTCTCGGCTCTTGGTGTCGAAGGTCCAGAGGGTCTCGCCGCTCTTCGCGTCGATCGAGGCCACGAAGCCCAGCGAAGTATTGATGAAGAGACGGCCGCCAACCATCAGCGGAGTCGACTTGAAGGAGGCCGGTTGCGAGCGGCGATCCTCACCAGCGGCTCCGTTGTCCGGAGAGTCCCAGGTCCAAGCGACTTCGAGATTCTTGACATTGTCGGCGTTGATCTGATCGAGCGCCGTGTACTGAGTCGAACCGTGGTCTCCGTGGTAGGAGACCCACTCTCCGTTGGGGGCGCCGTGCTGGGCAAACAGCGGCAGGGTCGAAAACAGCAGGGCCCACGAAGCGGAGGCACTCCAGCGGATCGCTTTCTTCACACGAGACTCCTCTTGGCCAGCAGGCTCCGGAACCGGCACCCTATCGAAACGAGCGGCGGCTCACCACCGCTGGCAATTTCGGCAGGATGTGGCCGGGAGTCGGTCAGGAGACCGCGATCGATTGACGGGACGGCGAGGTCGCACCGGCGAGATAAGTGGACAGGTGCGAGCTCAGGTCGCGCGCGTCGTCCTCGGCGCCGTTGATGAAGCTGGACTTGCGCCGTCGTAGAAACGGCAAGCCAAGGGCGTAGAGACCCGGCGCCTCAACCACACCGCCCTCATGGCGCAGACGACCCTTTCGGTCAAGCACCGGCACGTCGAGCCAACGATAGTCGGGGCGGAACCCGGTTGCCCAGAGGATCGAAGTGATCTCGCCACTGGTGAGGTCGAGATCGAGCCTTGCAGGCTCAGGTACTCGTGTCGGCTCGAAGGGCGCCCGCGCCTCGCTGCCGACTCCATGACCATTGCCGTCGGCCCACTCGTCGAAGGTGTCGAGCAAGCGCTCCATCTTCAGATCGGCGAGCGCGCACTGATTGCGTAGCCCGCCGGAAAACTGTGCCTTACCGTCTCGGATCCCCGCCAGCCGACCCACCACCTTCACTCCGGCATCGGTCAGCCCGTTGAGGTCGAGGGTCGAGCGCTCGGGCGTACCCACCAGCTGCGGCGAGGGGACGCCTCGAGCCCGGACGATGTCGTCGACTTCGTCGTAACGTTGGTCCCAGACGCCGGCGGCGTCCATCCACCAGAGCACGTCGCGGCCGCGGTAGGTCCTGGGCATACGAACGTGCTCTCCAACCGACAGTGTCACCGGGCGGCCAGAGCGATGAATCTCTTCGGCCAGCTGCAAGCCGGTGGCGGAAGCGCCGACCACCATCACGCCGCCGTCGGGCAAACTCTCAGGATTGGAATAGGCCATCGGCGTTACGCACTCGATTTACCGCGGCACTTCGACACTGACCGCCGGTACGATCGGAATGTTGCATGCACCGCTGGCCAGAACAACGGATCGGCTGTGCCAATTGCCGTTCTCCGTGGCCACCTGGTAGCCGTCGTCGGTCCGAGAAACCGACGTCACCGTGGTATTGGTTCGCACGGGCGCGTCCACCGCCTGGGCGTAGCTCGAGACAAAGTCGACCACCTCGGCCACGGCCATGAAGCCGTCTGAATCGGTCCCTTCATAGCCATGGCCGGGAAGTCGGGTTTGCCAGTTCGGAGTGAGCAAGCGCAACGAATCCCAGCGCTCTTTGCGCCACGAGTTGGCGACCTCGCCGCGCTCGAGGACCACGTGGTCGATCGAGCGCTCGGTGAGACAGGAGCTCATCGCCAGCCCGGCGTGACCGGCACCGATGATGACTGTGTTTACGTTGCTCGACATCTGGCTCGTCCTCCGCGGACGCCTCCAACCGCAATCTTCACTTATTGACCTCAACCGTCACATTGGTCGGGTTGGTCATGATGTCGAAGACCGCCGAGCGCTTCTGGGACTGCGCGACCAGCGCTTCGATGTCTTTCTGCGACGCATCGGCATCGATGTCGAAGCTGACCTTGACGTCGTCGTAGCCGTTGCGAACTTCTTTGTCGGCACCGAGGATGCCCCGGATGTCCATCGAGCCCTCGAGCTTCGCCTCGACCGAGCGCAACTGGATGTTGCGATTCTGCGCCACGGCGGCTACGCCGGCGGTCAAGCAGCTTGCGAGGCCGACCAGCACCAACTCGACCGGAGTCGCACCGTTGTCCTCGGAGGCGAAGACCGCGGGATGATCTGCGTCGAAGGTGAACTCTCTCTTGTGATTCTGCTCCTCCCCGAGCCCGAAGAACCCTTCTACGGATGATTTACTGTGGGTGCCGTTCAGCCATTTGCACGACGCCCGCCAGCTGAACTTGGCGGCCTCCGGCGCTTCGGTCAACGCCTCGCGCGCGCCGAGCAGTGCTTCTACGTTGACACCATTGTTTGCTTTTGATTCGCCCATTGTCTTGCTCTCCTTGTTAACCAGCCCGACTCCTCGCCGCGCTGCCTGTTACTACTACCCTAGGGATACTAGCCGCAAAGGTTACGCCCAGAAGACGAGATCGTCCACTCTCGAGCACTGATATACTTCTGCGCGTCAACCTGAACCCGACAACTGCCGAATAAGCGCCCCAAGAGACGGCGACGTTCGCTCGGCACGGGAGAAAGCCATGCTGTCATCTCGATCGATCAAGAGACTTCTTACCGTCCTACTCGTCACCGGCCTCGCGCTGTCCATAGCTACGGTACTACCGGCCGAAGACAAGATCCCGAGAACAGCCTCTGGTCGACCCGATCTCACCGGCACCTACGACGCGGCTACCCTCACACCGTTGGTGAGGCCCAAAGAGTACGGCGACAATCTCTATCTCACAGCAGAAGAGGCGGAGAAAATCGCCGAAGAAGAGAGGCTTCGCACCGAAAAGAGCTCGGCGGCGAGCAATCCTGATCGCGATGCGCCACCCGACGGCGGTGATGGCTCACCCGGCGCAGCCGGCAATGTGGGGGGCTACAACAGCTTCTGGATCGATCGTGGAACCGACGCATTCGACGTCGGCGGCAAGTTCAGGACCTCGATCATCATCGACCCGAAAAACGGTCAGATGCCGCCGATGACAGCCGCGGCGAAAGAGAGCCGAGCGAAGCGATTCTCAGGCTTTGCTCGTCGTGGAAACGACGGGACGGCCTGGTGGCTCGAGAAGGGCGACGGCAGTGGCCCTTACGACAACGTGGAGATGCGTAGCCACGCGGAGCGCTGCATGCTCGGTTTCACCGGTGCCACACCGACCTTCCCCAGCCTCTACAACAATTTCAAGCGAATCGTGCAAACCGAAGATCACGTCATGATCCTGATCGAGATGGTGCACGACGCTCGCATCGTGCGTATGAACTCGGAACACCTACCGGCCTCCGAGACGAGTTGGCTCGGCGACTCGATCGGCTGGTGGGAAGGCGACACCCTGGTGATCGACAGCACCAACTTCAACCCCGCGGCTAGAAACAGAGGAGGCTCCGGGCACGTCGTCGAGCGTTTCACCCGGCTCGAGGACGGCAACGTGCTTTACAACTTCACCATGGAAGACGACCAGGTATGGGAGACGCCCTGGACCGGTGAGTATCTTTGGAAAGCGAGCGAACAGAAGGTCTTCGAGTATGCCTGCCACGAAGGCAACTACTCCCTCGGAAACATCTTGCGCGGGGCCCGGATCCTGGAGCAGGACGTTCTAAAAGGGAAGCAGAACGCGTCTCGCTGACGATTAGCGTTTGCTCGCAGCTTCAGATCAGGCTCCGTAGCCAAAGTCGGCCACGGCGACTCCGTCGGCCTCCACCGTCACCTTCTGGGTGAGCACGCCAAGCTCTTCGTGCCACGCTTGGATGGTGTGAGTGCCTGGCGGCACGCCGCTGAGGGTGAAGGTGCCGCTGAGGTCGGTGACGGCGAAGAAAGGGTGTGGAACGACCCCAATGTACTCCGTCATCCATCGGTGTAGGTCGCAGCGGATCCGGAGCATCCCTTCCTCTTCCGCCAACCGAACCTCGTGAACCATCCCCTGGATCGGTTGACTGACGTTGAAGCTGTTGGTCGTAGTGGTCTGGGCATTGAGATTGTGGAGCACCGGGTCATTGTTCGTGATCTGCACCAACTGGCCGACACGCGCGCCGGCGACCCTGGGAGAGAACACGCAGTCCTGCTGATCGATAACGACCGGCTCGTCGGGGACAGAGCTGTCGGGAAAATCCCCCTGCAGCCGCACAAACACATTTGCCAAACTACCGTCACGCGACGTCAGAACCGCTTCCTGCACCATCTGCTTGTCTCGAGTGAGCTGCGCGCAAAGTGGGTCGACACCCATCCGGATGACCGCGTTGCCTGGGAGATCGCCCTCGAGCCGAACCTGTCCCTGAATCGAGCCGCTCGGTCCAGTCGGCTCGCTCGGGGCCTGCTCTTCCGCCTCTCGGCGCCGGGCTTCCTCGGCTTCGATCTGCTGCAGAGCCGTGTCGCCGGGATACCAATACGTCTGATGGCATCGCTCACAAGTCACGTCGAGCGGGCCACCCTCATCGAACAGCCGATCCGCATCGCGATCCTCGACGGCGCTCAGGATCGTCGACGAAGCCTGAAACAGGTCGCCGACGAGACGTCTCCACGCCTCGGGGTCCTGGTCGATCAGCTCCTGAACCTCCTCGGGCTCGAGCTCGATCCCCGGGTTCTCGGAGTGAAAACCAGGGCGCGCGACATCACGCCCTGGTATCAACAACAAGTTCGTCGCCTCGACCAATCTCACCGCTTCGATACGCAGCGCCTCCCAATCTTCGTCGCTGGTCGGCCGCCGCTCCTCGATGCCATCATGGCTCACGATCGTTGCCACCGATTCCCAGATCGTGTCGGCAGCCGGATCGATGATCGAGAGCATGATGTCCTGAACGCTCGTCGTCGGATGGAAGTCCGGCATTGAGGCCACCTCTGGCGGCTCGCTCGCACAGCCTCCGACGACCAAAAACAACGCGATCAAGCCGGCGGCTAACCTTGGGGTCTGTGTCGTCCATCGCATCGGGAGTCCTTTCGTTCCGACTTTCGCTTCCTGAGTCGCGGTTTCCAACCTAATGTGTAGCACACGTACGTACCCCCGCGACCTTCATCGATAAATTCCGCATCCCGTGAGACTGTAGACTTGCCGAGGAGCCAGAGAACTGAGAGGCCCAATACTGCGAGCTGCACCCCTCATCGCGTTGGCGCTGGTGATCGCATGCGCCCACGCTGAGGCTGACGAGGAGAGCCTCAAAGACTCGTTCGCCGAACAGATCGCCGGCAGTGAATCTGTCACCGATTTCGTGCGCGACGGCAACGAGCTGACGTTTTCCGGCACCGATGGCAAAGGCGGAGCCGCCGTCTGGAAGGTACGCATCGAGTCGTCGCTTGTCGAGCCGAACGCATACGACGAAGAGATGCCCTTTCAGGGACGCATCGCCTCGGAGTGGATCGCCGACGGGGAGGTCGTCGAATACCTCGGCAATATGACGGCACTTCCGCAGGAGTTCCTCGACCGAGGGATCGGCCAGGAGTGCTGGGCATTTTGGATCGAGGCCGAGCGCCGCTGGGACTGGTGATCCCAGAGGAGCCTCCAGGCTGACTACATCCGGGCGCCGCAGTATTTGCAGAAGACGGCGTCGGTGTCGTGACCTTCGGTGGCGCATTCCGGGCACACCTCGGTCGAGATCTTCTTGCGGGCCGCCCCGGCCATCTCCACGGTCACGATCCCAGTTGGCACGGCGATGATGCCGTAGCCCATGATCATGATCGCGGCAGCCAGGAACTTGCCGAGCGGGGTGACGGGGGCAATGTCGCCGTAGCCGACCGTCGTCATGGTGACGATCGTCCAGTAGATCGACTCGGGGATGCTGGTGAAGCCGCTGTCCTCACCCTCGATGAGGTACATCGTCAATCCGACGATCACGACTGTGGTCAAGACCGTGCCGAGAAAGATCACGATTTTGCGGGCGCTTGCTCGAAGCGCCGCCCGCAGCATCCTGGCCTCCCCGACGAAGCGCACCAGTTTGAGCACGCGGAAGACACGCAGCAGGCGCAGGGTGCGAATTACCAGCAGCGACTGCGCACCGGCAAAAAAGAAGCTCAGGAACGACGGCAGGATGGCGAGAAGATCGACGATGCCGAAGAAGCTGCAGGCGTAGCGCGCCGGCCGACCCACACAAAAGAGGCGCAGGGCGTACTCGATGGTGAAGAGGATGGTGATTATCCACTCGAAGATCCGGAGCTGGCTACCGTATCGAGCCTCGATCCCGGAGACGCTCTCGAGCATGACGGCGATCACGCTGAGAACGATCAACACCAGGAGAACGATGTCGAAGGCCTTGCCGGCGGGAGTCTCGGCCTCGAAGATGACCTCGTGGAGGCGGGCGCGGATGCCGCTGCGGGAGCGATGGGTCATGGTATCGAGGGCGAAGTGAGTGTATCTCAGCGACACAGCAGTGGCGTTTCCCTGAGCGCTCTGCTCCTCGATGAGCCGACCGCTTCCCTCGATGCCGACGCGGCCAACCGAATCACTACGCTGGTCGACGAGTGGGCCGCGGCCGAGCCGGGGCGGGCTTTTGTCTGGATCGGGCACGACCCGGCCCTTATTCGCCCGATCGCGAGCCGCGAGCTTCTCTGCGAACGGGGAGAGCTGAGCGAGGTGAGCTGACGATGCCGATCTCCTACCTCGAGCTCTCCTACGGGCAGGTTGCGCTGGCGGCCCTCCTGATCCTGGTCAATGGTGCTCTGTCGGTGCTACTGCGACTCGACCTCCATCGTCGATTGCTTGTTGCCTCCATTCGCACCGTCACCCAGCTCCTTCTGATCGGATTCGTTCTGCAGTGGGTCTTCTCCCTGCGCCGCTGGTATGGGGTCGTGGGCCTGGCGCTTCTGATGGTGGTCATCGCCGGAGTAAGCGCGGTACAAAGGACCGAGCGACGCTTTCCGGGAATATGGCTCGACAGCCTACTCTCGATGTGGGCGAGCTCGTGGCTCGTCGCCGGAGTGGCCCTGGTCGGTATCGTCCGGGTAGAGCCCTGGTTTCATCCCCAGTACGCGATTCCGCTTCTCGGCATGATTCTCGGCAACACCCTCACCGGCATCTCTCTGGGGCTGGGCCGGCTGGGGGACGAGCTGGTGGTGCGGCGGGGCGAGGTCGAGCTTCTGCTGACCCTGGGCGCAACCCGATGGGAGGCGGCGAGGCGGCCGATCCGGGTCGCCTTGACGACCGGGTTGACGCCTATTCTCAACTCGATGATGGTGGTGGGGATCGTCAGCCTGCCGGGGATGATGACGGGTCAGCTGCTCGCCGGCGTCGATCCGACCCAGGCCGTGAAATACCAGGTCGTCATCATGTTTCTCCTCGCCGCTGGGACCGGCCTCGGAACCGTCGCGATCGTGCTCTTGACCTATCGTCGACTATTCAGCCCGCGCCACCAGTTCCGACATACGCTCCTCGAAGACGCGCCCTGATCTCAAGCCACTCTCACTACCCTTTTCACAAAGCCGAAGCAATCGTCGACCAGCGTGTAGATGGTCGGGATGATCATCAGGGTCAAGAAGGTGGACGTCGTCAGCCCGCCGAGAATGATGAGGCCGATCGGCGCCCACATCGCCGCACGCCCCTCCATCGGACCGAACACCTCAGGAAGGAAATAGGGAGCTACCATCGGCGACAGACCCAGGATCGTGGTGACGGCAGTCATGACGATCGGCCTGAGCCGATTGCGACCGCCCTGGATAATGGCTTCGGTGCGCGCCAGCCCGGACTTACGGAGGTGATTCACATGGTCGATGAGGACGATGGCGTTGTTGACCACGATGCCGGCGAGAATGATGAGCCCCATCTCGGTCGAGCTGTCGCGGGGCTGTCCCGCCAGCTTCATGATCACGCCGACGCCGATGAAGGCGAAGGGGATCGAGAAGAGAATGGTCAAAGGCTGCAAGAAGTTCTCGAACAACGAGGCCAGGATCATGTAGATCAAGACCAGGGCGAAGAGCAGCGCAAAGCCCGAGTTCTCTCGCTCCTCCTGGGCGGATCGAAAGCTCCTGCCCAGCGACCAACCATATCCGGGAGGTAGCGTGAGGCTGCGGAGAAAGCCCGAGATCGTACCCATCATCGCAAAAGACTGCGTGTTGCCTACCGTCTCGATACTGATGGTGACCCTGGAGCTGCGGTTCTCTCGCTCGATGGTCTGGGGGCCCGGCACCGTCTCGAAGCTGGCCAAACTCGCGATCGGAAGCGCTGCGGCATCGGTGTGGATACTCATCTTCTTGAGCTGTTCCAAGGTCTCGCGATCTTCCTCGCGATACTGCACCACCATTCCGACCTCTCTGTCTTCAGCCTTGAAGTAGGTGACCGGGCGGGTCGACAGTGCGTTGTTGATCGTGCGAGCGACATCCTGGGTCGAGAGGCCGGCCTGGAGAGCCCGCTCGCGATCGACCGCGACGTGAATCTCCTCGTCGCCGCTCTCGGAGGAGGAATCGACATCTTTGACGAAGGGGAGCTCCAACAGCTGAGCCATCACCTGCCTGCTCAGCAGCTCGAGAATCGCACCGTCGTCACCCGAGAGCTCGATCTGCATCCCCTGATCGTGTCCCCCGGGTCCGCGCTTGGTGCGTCCGATCTTGAGGTCGACACCCGCCTTCACCGGCAAGAGATCGATGATGTCGTTGCGAATCTCGAGCGTCGACCGCTTCGCCTGCTCCTCGGTCAGGAGAAAGAGCTCAACGCGACTGTTGCCTCCCCAGCGCGACTGCTCCTTTCCACTCCCGCGTCGATAGCGGGAGGAGATGTCGACGATCTCGAGCTGGTCGCGCCGAGAGTCCAGGATCTCGTAGAGCTCAGCGAAAAGCGCCTCCTTCTGTTCCAAAGAGTAGCTGCGTGGAGTGTCCACCTGCAGCGCTATCTGCCGCTCGTAGGACGAGGTCTCGAAGCTCCGTTCGATGCCCTGGTAGAGCTCGAAAGATCCCCACAACAAGCCGACCACCAGCGCGGTGAAGGCCAGGCGATGCCGCAGCGTGAAAGCGAGCATCCGACCGTACTCCCTAACCACCCGATCGAAGAGGGGGTGCTTTCGCTCTTTACCGCCCTTGAGCAGAATTGCCGCCGCCATCGGTATGACGGTGAGCGACACCAGCAGCGACGACACCATGACGATCACCACGGTCAAGCCCAAGTCCTTCATCTGGCTACTGAAGCGGCCGTCTCCACCCTCGAGGAAGATCAAGGGCACGAACACACAGATCGTGGTCAGAGTGGAGCAGATGATGGGCATGGCCACCTCGCTCGCCCCTCGCAGCGCCGCGGTCTTCGGCCCTTCACCGAGAGCCTGACGATGACGGACCACAGACTCGATCACCACGATCGAGTTGTCGACCAACATCCCGACCGCGAGCATCAGCCCCATCAGACTCATGATGTTGAGGGTGAGATCGCCGATGCCGGCTACCCGGTACAGGTACATGAAGACAAAAGTAAGGACGAGAGAGAGAGGGATGGCAACAGCGACCAACAAGGTCATGCGTAGGCGGCGTAGAAAGACGAGCATGAAGAGCACGGCCAGAGAGCCGCCGAGAATGCCGGTGTCACGCAACTGGTTCAGGCCCCTATTGACGTCGATAGAGGCGTCAAAGTAGGGCTGGAAGGAGAGCCCTTCCGCTTCGGGGAGCTCTTGAATGGCGGCGAGCTCGGCCTTCACGGTGTTCACCGCCGCGAGCAGATTGGCGTCCGAGGTCTTGGTGATGCGCAAGGTCAGGGACTGCTCGCCGTTGAGAAAATCGAAGTCGTCTCGCCGTGGGAAGTCGTAGTTGATCGAGGCGACATCCGCCAACACCAGGCCCGACGAATAGAGCGGCAGCTCGCGAATCGCCTCGAGGCTGTCGAGCTCCCCCATCGCTCGCACCAGGAGCTTGCGACTCCCTTCTCGGACGTAGCCACCGGAGAGACTGACATTGTTCCCCTGCAACAGCAGCACAACGTCTCGCACGCCGATGCCGTGGGCGGCCATGCGAGCGGGCAAGAGGTTGATCTCGAGCTGGCGGCTCAAGGTTCCGTACAGCCTTACTTCAGCCACTCCGTCGAGACGCTCGATACGACGCTGGATCGCCTCTTCGGCAAACTCGTAGAGCCTCGCGCTCTCCCAATCCGCCGACAGGTTCACTCGCAGGATCGGGATGTCGCCGGAGCCGTGACGGTAGACGCGGAAGTCCTCGAAATCGTCAGGCAACAGCCCACGCACCCGGTCGAGCCGGTCGCGCACCTCTACCGCGGCCATGTCCATGTCGACACCGTCGACAAACTCGAGGTCGATGTCCGCTTCGTTGGCATACGCCGTAGCGGTGAGGCGGTCGAGGCCTCTGATGGTGCCGAGGATGTCTTCCAGAGGTCTGACGATCATCCGTTCGACCTCGTCGGGCGACGACGAGTCGTAGGGGGCTCTGACCGACATATGCGTGCTGGCGTGAGCCGGCAGGAACTCCAGCGGCAGTCTGGTCAGCGACAGCCAGCCCATCACGACTACGCCGAGGACGACCATGGCCATGGTCACCCTGCGCTCTACCGCAAAACGAACCAGTGGGTTGACGGGTTGGGGGGTCTCAGTCATCTTGCTCCGCTACGACCTCGCGCATGCCGTCCCATTCGTGCCACATATTGCACATAGCGTGTTTAGACCGCTCCCACGGGTTGTTCCCCTCTTCGTACTCGAGCCATTCTCCCATCTGACCACGATCGGGGTGGTCGCTCACCCCATTTACGAGCTTATCCGGCTGGCGCTTCTTGTTGCGGATGCGAAAGATGATGCTCTTGCGTGACTCGCTGCCGTGCTCGTTTCGGCTGCCGGAGTGAGGGATCTGGAAGACGGTCATGCAGGCGTCCCCCGACTCCATCAGAATCTGGGTGGGCCGAGGCCATCTCTTGCCGTCGGGAGTGGATTCGGAGCTCGAGTCCACGAGCTGCTCGCGGACGGCGTCAGGCAGATAGACCAGCCCGCAGCGGTTCGGGCAATCGTGGTCGAGGCGGGGCCACCCAGGGCCCTCGGGGCCCAGATGCCCATTGCTGTCGTACTGCCAGCGCAGAAACTTCTCCACCGCATGATGCCCGCCGGGCAAGAGCGCCGTCTGACCACGCCCCTCGACCGTCTGATCGTTGAGGCAGACGAAGACGAAGGCGGTGAAGCTCCCCATGCCCAGAGTCATCTCCGGGTCTTCGAAGAGCGGCACCATATTGTGACCGAGCACTTCGGGGCTGCGACCGAGGTCACCCTTGGGCCCCGACGCGATGTAGCGCCGGTAGATCTCCTCGGGCGTTCCCTCCTGCCTCTCCTGCGGAACGTTGATCGTCAACAGGCCGTCGACATGGGTCGATGCCGCGTAGTACGGCATGTCCTTCTCACAGTAGCCGATGCTGGTGAAGTGCTCGCCGGGCTTGGTGACCTTTCTGACCCCGATCTGGCAGGCGATCGGCGGGTCGAACTCGCCCATCGCCTCATTCAGGATCGGGGTGATCAACGAAGCGTTGACCAGATCGGTCATCGCCTTCTCACTCCTCAGATTCTCGCCCTTCTTGGCATCGCGGATACGCTGGAGCGCCGCATCAACCAGCTCTTCCGATACCGCGTTCTTGAGAACGACGTAGCCATCTCGATGGAGATCGCGCTTCTGCGCGAGAGTGAGGGTCGTCGTCAAGGGGTCAGTTCCTTACACGTCGGAGAGCTGCTGCATCTGGCCGTTGCTGTCGCCGATGCTCTCCGCCGCGATTCCCATCGCCGTTCTCGGCGCCAAAAACAACTAGCTTTTCGGAAATGATAGCAATCCTTTCCGAAAACTAGGAAGGCGTCCGAGTATTCGGCCTGAGCCGTTTCCCGGAGACAATAAGAAGCAACGCCAAAGTGCGCCGTCCGCGGCGCCAGACAGCAATGAGCCGCAGGAAGTGATACCAATCACTTCCGGAGGCGATCGGAAATGATCGCAATCATTTTCGAAAGCTAGCCGCGAAAGGGTGCTAGCACCACGAACCAGATGACGAAGATGGCCATCAAGAGCTCGAAGCAGAAGATCGCCCAGAGAGCGATCTGGGTCGTCTTGCTTGGCCGAATTCGCTGGTCCATCTTGGTCGCTTGCAGCCAGATCGTGGCCCCGCACTGAAGCGGCAGAAAGAGCGCCGAGGTCAGGCCGCCGATCATGATCAGAGTGACGAAGTTCGGGATGAAGAGATAGATCAGGAAGGCGACGATCGGGAGCCCGGCTACGTACCCGCGGGTAATGGCTTTCCGCACATTGAGCTTCGAGCGATCGAGGAGCTGCATCTCGATCAGGTAGTCGGGAATGAAGCGCCCTCCCGCAGCGACACCGGAGAGTACGGTCGAGAACAGAATGAAGAAGGCGCCGATGCTGAAGATCCACACCGCCCACGGGCCCAGGGTCTGGGTGAAGATGTTCGATAGCGCCCCGATCGTCTCGTCGTTGCCCTCAGGAGTGAGGCCCATCTTGTTGAGCACGCCGGCCCCGAGGACATAGTAGGGAATGGTCGCGCAGGTGACGATGATGAGCGCCAACCACACGTCGGTGTGGAGGACCTTCATCCAGCCGCGACCGTGCGCTTCCCAATCGGGATCGTCCCGATCCGCGCCCATATAGCTCGGATATCCCTTCTCGATACACCAATAGGTGTAGGCCGAGATGTCGCCGGAAGTGGTTCCGGTATAGCCGTAGGCCGCGAGGGCGAGGGCCGCAAACGAAACGAAGAGAGCCCAATCAGGGGTCATTCCTCCGAGGATCTCGGCAGGCGAGGCACGAAACTCGGTGAACTGCATGGCGATCGAACAGACCAGAGTGGCCAAGGTAAAGGCAATCACCAGAGCCAGCATGGTGCGCTCGAGCCGTTGATAAGAGCCAAGGCTCAAGAGGAGCGAACAGCTGACCGCGATCAATCCAGTACAGACGATGCCGCTGACCGTGATGTTTGCCAGAGACAAGAGAAAAGACAGCGACTGGCCCGCCCCGCCAATGATCCCGCCCAGTCCCATGGTCCCCGGCACATAGGCGAGGAGAAACAACCAGATCGGCCACGAGATGGTCCAGATGCGCCCCGGGACGCGATTCATGGCACGTAAATAGGTATCGCCAGACACGATGGTGTAGCGCGCCATTTCCGCCTGGACCAGAGATTTGCACCAGCACGACAACAGAATCCACCACAGTAGGGCCCAGCCCGCCACCGCACCGAGGCTGGTGGTCAGAACCAGCTCGCCGGAACCGATGACGGCGCCAGTGACGATCAGACTCGGTCCGAGGTACTTGAGCCGGCCGCGAAGACTGGTCGGCGGCGCGTGCGACTCGCCGTGGCGTACGGTGTAGGGATCGTGTGCAGCGTCGGGCATTGTCTGGGGGCGGAGTATACAGACCCTGAAGAAGCTACGGATGAAGGTCGCGTGCGCTACTTCTCTGCGAGCTGCTGCTGCCGCCAGGTCACACCAGGCCTGCTCACGGCTGAGCTTGCCCTCCCGAATCTCGAACACGTGGAGCAGGCGAAAGCTGACATCACCGCTCTTAGGGCTGATCGAGACCTCGGCCGCCAGATTGCTCGAACATGAGTCGGATATGCACCGAGCCCTCTGGCTGTACCAGGACACCTGGTTGAGAAGCGATCGTCGCGGCGACGACCAACCAGCGCTTCGCCAGGGCCGGCGAATGCGCTGACTCGACCGTGTACTCGAGCCAGCGGCTCAGCTTCCTGAGGCCAACAGACGCCGACTACGCGAGAGGGTCGAGGGAGGTTCTCATCCTCCCAAAATCTCTGAATAACAGTCCTCGTTGAAGCCGACCAAGAGAGTTTTGCCAGCCCGCACAGTCGGTGCGCGCAGATTACCGGTCGGACCCAGCATCGCCGTCAAGGCGTCTTCGTCCCGCGAAGACGGTGCCTCGAACTCTCTGATGCGCCTGCCCTTCGCCACCACCAGACGGTCGGCCCCGTCCAGCAGCTCGGCGGCGTCCTCGCGTCCTAGCTTGCGAGAGGCGGGAGTCCGCTCCCTTGCTTCGAGACCATGGGCGTCCATGAACTTGGACGCTCGCCCGCAGCTGGTTCAACCGTTGCGAAAGTAATACCAGTCAATCGAATCAGCCATTCGCCTGTCCTCCTCAATCACTCTTCGTTGCCAAGTTTCTATGCCGTCCTCTAGCCGCTGTCAACTCTCGCCTCCGGAGGCTCCCTCCGTAGTTCACTGCGCCCCGGGCACCAGCCTGTGCAGAGACAGTTCCCCCAGAGTCCAGCGATCGATGTAAGCGTTGATGCCGGGAAGGGGACTCAACCGAAGCTTCATCACCCAGAGCTCTCGGCCCTCCGCCCTTGCCAAGACGGCATCCCTCTGCAACGGCTCGTCACGCACGAACACGCGGTCTCCGGCGAAGGGGTCGAGAGCGTTCTCGAGCATCAGATTGCCGAAGGCGGAGTCTGGGCCCGAGTAAAGGATCAAGGCTCGCTCACCAACCCCTGCGCGCTCCACCTCCTCGAGCAGTTCTGCCGACTGCCCGTGGTACCAGCCTGATTGGTAGAAGAGCACACCAGCGCGCGCCGTCGAGGATGACGTTCTGCTGCCTAAAGAGCTGCGGCTGCTCGGGCGAGGGCAGACACACCTGCCCCGAAGCGATGATGCGGGCCTGAAAGAAGTAGGCAACCTCGTCGGAAACGTGCGGGACGCCGTCGAGCACGACCAGGCCGACGAGACCGCTCACGGCCACTGCCGTCGCGGCGAGTACCACTGGCCACAGGGCCTTAGCGGCGGGAGCGGGGGCCATCCGGAACATCTTATCCGTACCCGTGTCCGCGCCGGCGCCCCCTTTCTCCAAGTCGCCATACCGCCGTGCGCCCGCCCCCATACCAGCGGGTGGCGAAATCACACAGCAACGGGGCTAGACCCGCGTTTCCGAAGTTCGTGTACAGAGCTCGAGGTCATTCTGTTCGCTGGCAAGGCGCGCCGACGCAGGCATAGCAGGGACTATGTCGAGGAGGCGCAACGCCGCCAGCGGGCAGAAGGGGCCGAGAACTGTGCGCGAACTTCGGAAACGCTGGTCTAGGGTCACCACAGTATGGACTTCAACGACACGCCCGAGCAGGCCGAGTTTCGCGCCGAAGCCCGAGCCTGGCTCGCGAGAACCGCGCCCGCCTACGAGAAGCCGGATGGCACCGCGGTGGGAGTCTTCTCCTCTACGGACGGTCTCGATATCGCCAAGGATTGGCAGGCCTGCAAGGCCGACGCCGGTTGGGCGGCTCTCCAGGATCCGATCTCGCCGGTCTTCGCGCACGCTGCCAGCGCGACGGCGACGACTGGATCGTCAACGGGCAGAAGATCTGGAACACCTACGCCCATATCGCCGACTACGCAATACTGGTGACGCGCCACGACCCGAGCCTGCCTAAGCACAAGGGTCTCACCTACTTCTTTGTGGACATGCACTCCCCTGGCGTCGAAGCGCGCCCCATCAATAGCGATCGGCCTCGAGTACGCGCTCACCGATACCGAGCGAGCCGCAGCCGCCAAGGCCAAGGTCTTCGCCGAGACCGGCATGCTGAAACTCTCCCTGTCACACTCCGATCTACATCCGCCCGCTATGATCGGTTGGAATCGAGCATGATCAACTCCGTGAAGGCCCTCACCTTCGACGTCTTCGGCACCGTCGTCGACTGGCGCAGCTCGATCGCCCGCGAGGGCGAGCGATTGGCCGAAGGGCGGTCGCTCGAGGTCGACTGGGCCGAGTTCGCCGACGCCTGGCGAGCCGGCTACGGGCCGGCGATGCAGAGGGTGCGGGAGGGCGACCTGCCATGGATGAAGATCGATCAGCTTCACCGACTGATCCTCGACGAGCTGCTCGATCGTTTCGAGATCCACCTCGACGAGAAAGAGATCGATCACTTCAACAGGGCGTGGCATCGACTCACCCCCTGGCCCGACTCGGTGGCAGGGTTGATCCTGCTGCGCGAGCGTTTCGTTCTGGCAACTCTTTCCAACGGCAATATGAGCCTGCTGGTGAACATGGCGAAGAGTGCCGGTCTACCTTGGGATTGCGTGCTCTCGGCGGAGCTCGCCAAGCACTACAAGCCGGACCCAGAGACCTATCTCATGGCCTCGAGCTTCCTCGGCTACGAACCAGAAGAGATCATGATGGTCGCCGCGCACCCGAACGATCTTCGGGCTGCGGCATCGGTCGGCTTTCGCACCGCTCTGGTGACACGGCCTCTGGAGTACGGCCCAGAAAGCGACCTCTACGCGCGCCGGGTAACGGACCGCCTCGATGAGAAGCCCGGCTTCGATGTCGTCGCGAAAGACTTACTCGATCTGGCGAGCCTGCTCTACGCCCGCTAGTCGGGGAGTCGCCGCACCTTCAGGCCTCGGTACTTCGCTTTGCTGCCTGGGTCGTGTGCTTGCAGCGCGAAGAGCCCCGAGGAGAGCTGTCGATCCGGGCGGTCGAGATCTTCGGGCTCGACGTAATCGGAGATGATCGTGCCATTGACCTTGACCACGATGTGATTGCCCTCGACCACGATCTCGCACTCGAACCACTCGCTGTCGCCGACTGGCGCTTCGTAGTTGTCCTGGACGTTGTAGAGCCCACCGGTGCGCTTGGGATCGCGGTGACTATTGTTGACCTGAACCTCGTAGCCACGATCTGGCCACCCCTGTTCCAAATACCGCGAGTGAAAGTAGATCCCCGAGTTTGCAACCGGCTCGGTCCAGACCCGCGCTGTGAACTGGAAGTTCTTGAAAGACGCGTCGCCGTCACCGACGTAGAAGGCGTGAGCGCGCGGGCCATGAGTGACCAGAGCACCGTCCTCGACATAGACCGAGTCACGATTCTCGCTGACCCTCCAACCGCTCAGATCCTCGCCGTTGAAAAGCTCGATCCACTCCCCGCCTTGTCCGAAGATCGGGGCAGTCGCCGCGAGAGCCACGGCCAGGAATACGAAGCGAGTGGAAAGGAACGTCACGGCAGCTCATTCTACGCTGGATGCTTGCCCGCCGATCGAAGCCGATAGCCCGGACACCCGCACCCGGTTTACGCCGACCCTGCCCTCTTCGATCACCAGACCCACTGCACCTGCCTCCAGCTCGAGGTCTTGGCAGTCGGCGAGAACTGCGCCATTGACCTTGCCAATCAGCCGCGAGCCATTCAGCTCCAATGTCAGCTGGTGGGTCTCGCCGAGCTTCCATTCGAAGGGCAGATCGACCAGCACAGTTTCCTCGTGCAGCATTCGGGTCAGCTGCAGTCGATTGCCCGCTTTGAGAAGCCATCCGTAGTATCGGGTCAAGCCCTGCACCCTCGCCGCGATGCCCGATCTCGCCGAGAGATGCGGTGTGACATCCGCGCTCACCGAGTAGTCCCGCCACTCACGGGTTCCCTGCATGATGAGCCCAGAGCCCCGGTTCTGGATGAGCCGAAAGCTCTCCGTCCCTTTCGTCATCGCATCGACGCCGTTCACCCAGGCACGCCGCCACATCGTGCCCCGGTGAGGGGGACGCTCGAAGATCACCTCCGGGGCTCCGGACCATCTCATCGAGTCCAGATACAAGGTTCCCGAGTGGCCCGCCAACTTCACTCCCACTTCGAAAATGGGACCAGGGAGCGCGGGGATCTCCATCGTAAGACGGGTGTTCTTCTCGGCACGCACCGCGACCGCATCTCCATCGACCGAGGCGGGCTCATCGTCTTCGCCGTAGTAGGAAACGTACACACTCGCCTCGATCCCCTCGCCGACGGCAGCCACCACCGCTTCGAGCGTCTGCCCTGGGAAAACTCGCGGCGAGGCCATCAAACTATAGGCGCGCCCCTCGAAATATTTGGCCACGGCCTTGGACGGCGTGAACACGGGAGAACCGACCCGGGTCTCGCCCGAAAAGTCGATCCGTAGGGCCCGGGCGCCCGGTTGCAACGAGCAGTTTGTCAGCCGCACCTCGCCCTCCGTGACCTGGAATCCCTGCACCGACCCTGGAAAGTGGAAATGAAACTGGGCCCCGTCCTTGGGCGCGATCGGGCTCTCGCCGACGAGGGCGCGACCCATGTTGACGATCCGAACTGCCTCGCCGGCGCAGTCGCTGATCGCTCGCCCACCGTCCGCAGTGGGGATATACAAGCGATCGGACACCGGGCCGCGCCAGTCGAAGCCTCTATCTAGCCCCGCGTCGATCGCTTCGAGGCCCCCTCTGATTCCCATCAGGCAGCCGACGTTGCCCGAGTTGCAGTCGGTGTCCCAGCCGCAGGTGTTGACGATCTTCAGCGTGTCGGAGAAGTCGCCCTCGCCGTGCAAGAGCGAGTGAATGATCAGACCGTGATTGGGCACCATGTGACAGTTGCCGCCGTATTTGTCATAGCCATAGCTCGCCGCCAACATCTCCCGAGTGGCGCGCCAGTCCTTCTCCCGCGCGTGCCAGCCGCGGATGTCTTCGATCATGGTGGCAATCACGCTGTCGGTGGGGATATAGGCGAGCGCTTTGTCGACCAGCTTGTCTATATCGGACTCCAGGAACGCCATCGCCTCCATGGCCGCGATCACCTGGGCACCATAGACTGCCTCACCATCGTGGCTGACCCGCGCTGCCGCTTCGGCGAACTTCGCCGCCTGATCGGGATCGCCAGGGCAGACCATGGCCCAGCCGTCGATGAAGATCTGCGAGCCGATCTGCTCCGAGACAACCTTGCCGTTGAGCTCCATCGAACCACTCGCCGGCGCCTCGATACCGCTGGCAAGTCGAAGATAGGCGGTGTGCTCGGTGGAATTCCCGAGCCCCCCCCACCACAGAATGGTTCGCTCCTTGATCAAGTAATTGAGCCAGCTCTCCCCTACTTCCCTCGAGCTCAGATCCGCACCGCTACCGTGGTCCTCCAATGCTCGCAGGAAAGTAAAAGTGCCGGAAATGTCGTCGTCGGTCACGACCAGCGGAACGTTCAGCTTGTCGTGAACGTAGTACTCGACGTCGCCCAACCGTTCCTGGATCATCGAATAGGGCCAACCCTCGAAAGGTCGGCCCAGGTAGACCCCGATGATCTTGCCGAGGACTCCGGCATACACACGCTCCGCGTAATCCCGTTGCAAATCGACTCCCTATCTCGATAAATCGTCTCAGCTCAATCGGTCAGGCATTGTATCTGTGCGCTCGATCCCGGCAGTCAGCTTCAAAGGAACGGGTTAGGATGGCACAGACCAAGAACAAACGAGTACCCCTAAATCACGGCCTCAGGGAAAGCGAGATCCTATGTGCGCGCTAAGAAAGATGTGGCTGACCGGCCTACTGCTCTTGACACTCGGCTGTGCCGACGACTCGGTGCAAGTGTCGAGTCAACCGGAGAACGACCCCGCCCCGGCAGGCGGCATCGAGAGATCGTCGAACCGGAATGCCTACTTCGGCGACGTTCACGTGCACACCAAGTACTCCTTCGACGCCTACATTTTCGGTACTCGCAATGATCCGAATGACGCCTACCGATTCGCCAAGGGCGAGTCGCTGACCCACGCGGCCGGGGTCGAGATGAAACTGAAGGCGCCACTCGACTTCTTGGCGGTCGCTGACCATGCCACCTATCTGGGGATGTTCGAGCAGATGGACAACCCCGATTCAGCGGTTGGCAAACATCCACTGGCGGTCGCATTACGAAGCGCAGAGACTCCAGAGGACCGGAGCGCCGTTTTCCAAGAGGTGCTGCCGCGTGAGAGGGGCTATGTAGACCCCGACGACCTGCTCGATCTCAGCGTCGTAGAGAGCGCATGGAAGCAGATCATCGCGGCGGCCGAGCGACACAACGATCCCGGTACGTTCACCACCCTCATTGCGTACGAGTTCACAGCGGGTGGTCCAAGGGGCGAGAACCTCCACCGAAACGTCATCTTCCCGGGCTCGAATGTGCCGAGCATTCCTTTCAGCCGCCTGGACGCCAAGAACAACCCGGAGAAACTGTGGGATTGGATGGATGAGCAGCGCGACCAGGGCATCGACTCTCTGGCAATCCCGCACAACTCCAACGGCTCCGACGGATGGATGTTCCAGTTGACCGACAGAGACGGTAACGCCATCGACCAAGCCTACGCCGAGCAGCGCATGCGCAACGAGCCACTGGTCGAGGTCACCCAGGTCAAGGGCACTTCAGACACCCACCCCCTCTTGTCTCCGAATGACGAGTGGGCGGACTTCGGGATCATGGAGAGGACCATCGGCAGCGACTTTCCAAGCCGGCCCCAGGGCAGCTACGTGCGCGACGCGTACTTGAAGGGCCTCGACCTGGAAGAGCAACAAGGCTTCAATCCGTTTCGCTTCGGCCTCATCGGCTCCTCGGATACTCACAACGCGGCCGGGTCGTTTCGGGAAGAGGACTACTGGAGCAAGACCGGCCTACTAGATATAACGCCGGAGCAGCGAGGGTCGGTCCCTCGAGCCGATACCGGTGAGTACGACGATCCGACGAGACAGTACTGGGGGGCATCGGGGTTGGCGGCGGTATGGGCGGAGTCGAATACCCGAGAGGACATCTTTCGTGCCTTAAAGCGGAAGGAGACTTTCGCCACCACCGGCCCCCGCATGCGCGTTCGCTTTTTCTCCGGTTACGACCTCGACGAAACGGCTCTGGCTGGAGAAGACGGGATCACAAAAGCCTACGCCGAAGGCGTCCCCATGGGTGGCGATCTGATGGCGGACGGGGCACAACGAGCGCCGCGCTTTCTGGTGTGGGCCACCAGGGACCCGACCACCGTTCCTCTTGCCCGTTTGCAAGTCATCAAAGGATGGACCCGAGACGGCGAGACGAACGAGCGTGTCTATGACGTGGCCTGCCCCGGCGATTCGACCCCAGACGATTTCCACCGCTGTCCCGACAACGGAGCCTCCGTAGATCTCGAGACCTGCGCAGCCAGCGAGGGCAGCGCGGGGGCTTCTGAGCTCGAGGCGCTTTGGCAGGACCCGGACTTCGACCCCGGTCAGCGCGCCTTCTACTACGTTCGCGTGCTCGAAAACCCGACCTGTCGCTGGTCGACCTGGGATGCCATCCGGGCTGGGAAGCCGCCGAAAGTGGGCCTGCCTGCCACCATCCAAGAGCGCGCCTGGTCGTCCCCCATCTGGTACGTCCCGTAGGCTCCAGAAATGATTGCTATCATTTCCTCCGCCTAGTTTCCTTTTGGCGCCGAGGACGGCGCACTCGGGCTTTGCTTCCTATTCGCTCCGGAAAACGGCTCAGAACGAAGACTCCGACACTCTCCTGGCGCCTGAAGTGATGAGTGTCGGGGCGCACAAGATGAAACAAGCTGCCTTCCTCTTGTTCTTTGCCGCTTCCATCGGCTGGACTCAAGAGTCGGGGACTCTTAGCATGGAAGACGCTCCTTTCCCGGAGCTGCCGCCAGCCGAGATCGCCGGCGAGATCGCGAGTCAACGCATCAGCCCGCAGGAGATGACCGGCGATTGGCCCTCACTCTCATCCGCGGCCGATGGCGGCGCCTGGGTGGCCTGGATCGAATGGGACGCAGAGCAGAGCGACCGGGTGCTGGTCCGTCATCGAAGATTCCTCCGGCGACTGGGGCGAGCCAATCGAGATCGCCGACGGCAATTGGGACCACTACATGCCAGCCATCGCAGCCACCCCCAATGGAGCCGTCGTCGCCTGGTCCGCTCAGGTCGACGGCGACTACGATCTCTTCACCGCCGCCGTCTCGAATGACGGCGGAGTCGGCACTGTCGAAACGCTCTCGTCGATGAAGCACGGTGACTTTCACGTTCGACTTGCGGCCGACGCCGGGGGCAATGTCACCGCGGTCTGGCAGTCGTTCGGCGGAGAGAGCGCCGATATCTATGCTCGAAGGCTGAGCAAAGGCTCGTGGGGACCGAGCACCCGCATATCGACGTCCGAGGCCTCCGACTGGGAGCCCTCCATTGCGCTGGACTCCCGAGGCAGGGCGTGGATCTCTTGGGACACTTACCACGCCGGGAACTATGACGTCCTCCTGGCCTCCTTCGACGGCCAGGAGACCGGCTCGCAGATCCCGATCGCCACCGGCCCCGACGCACAGTTCCACTCGAGCTTGGCTATCGACTCGATGGACCGCATCTGGGTGGCCTATGACACCGCTCTCCCGAATTGGGGCAAGGACTTCTCCACCTCCGGAGGCGTCGAGGGCAGCGAGGGCCTACACGCTCGGCGAGGCCTCGGAGTCCGTGTTTACAAGAGCGGGCGCGTCTTCGAACCGCAATCCGACGTCCGCGACATTCTCACCGGTCGTATGAGCCGCTTTGCCGAGCTACCGACGATCTCGATCGACGGCAGGGGCTCGGCGTGGCTTGTCTTTCGCCATTGGACGACCCACAAGCCTCACGAGATGTACGACGTCTACGCGACCCGCCTCGCCGAAACCGGTTGGACCACCCCGGTGCGACTGACCCACAGCGCGGGACGTAATACCCAGCGCACCTCGGTCGCGACCCAGCCCGACGGCTCTCTGCTGGCAGGGTATGCCAGCGACCTGCGCTCGGCCGAGAACCTCCCCAGAAGCCAAACGCACTCTCTGCACTACAACGTCTTCGTCGCCAAGCTCGAGGCGGGCGAATCCGGCGACCCGGCGCTCGAGGAGGTCGAGGCCGCAGCCCCCCGCGCCGACTTTGTACCCCGGCAGCGGGCGAAGATGACCGTCGACGGCAAGACCTACACCCTGCTGCTCGGTGACTGCCACCGCCACACCGATATCCGCGGCCACTCAGGAGTCGACTCCTCGACCGAGGACACCTATCGCTACGCGATTGACGCCGCACAGCTCGACTTCGTCGGGCCGAGCGACCACAACGCCGTGGTCGGCGGGCGATGGCCCGACGGTCTACGCGACTACAGCTGGTGGTATCAACAGAAGCTCGTCGATGTTTACACTCACGGGCCACGCTTTTGGGGTATCTACACCTACGAGCACTCGATGAGCCGCCCGGGCGGCCACCGCAACGTTCTCCTGCTGAAGCGAGGCGCGCCCCTACGCCCAATCGACCGCGAGAAGGGCATCGATTCCGCCGACAACTCTCCGCCGGTGCTGTGGGACTGGGCGAGAAAGAATGTGCTCAGCCAGCAAGGGCAGAAAATGGTGATCGTTCCCCACACTTTCGCCGCCGGCCCGCTAGCCGACTGGAACTGGCCGAACTCGGAGTTCGACTGCCTGCTCGAGATCTACCAGGGCGCACGGGGAAGCTACGAGAAGTGGCGCTTGCCGAAGGCCCAGCTGCGTGGCAGCACCCAGACCGACGACCCCGGCCACTTCGCCGTGGACGCTCTCGACAAAGGGAATATCTACGGCTTCGTCTCCTTCAGCGACCACCGCTCGACCCACAACTCGTGGGCCGCGATCTGGGCCGCCGACGAGACCCGGGAGGCACTTTTCGATGCAATGCTCGAGCGACGTACTTTCGCCGCCACCGACGAGATCGTGCTCAAGGTCTCAGCGGACGGCCGCAATATGGGCGAGCAGTTCACGGCCAAGGTCGGCGCGCCACCGGAGATTGTGATCGACGTCGAGGCCCCGGACTTGATCCTTCGCGTCGACGTGGTCAAGAACGGAGAATACGTATACACCCAGCGTCCAGGGAGCCGAAGCGCGCGGCTCAGGTACCGCGATTCTTCTCCAACAGCCGGCGACAGCTATTACTACGTGCGCGTCTTTCAGCGTGATCCCGACAACCCGACCGGTGATCCCGAGATCGCATGGGCGTCGCCCTTCTTCGTCAAATACGAGTAACGGCCGCGGCCTGATGAGAAGCCAGACCCTCCTCGTTGCCGTAGCTGCCCTACTCCTCGAAGGTGGAGGTCGGGCCCAGGAGATCCCGTTCGAGCAACAGGTCTTCAACGAGCAAGTCCTTCGGCCCTCGGGCCAGCCCGTCGTTCCCATATTTGACGGGTGGTTCGAGAACCCTGACGGAACGCACGCGATCTGCTTCGGGTACTTCAACCTCAACACCGAGGAGGTCGTCGAGATCGCTCTCGGCCCTGACAACTTCATCGAGCCCGTCGAGCTCGATGGGCTGCAGCCAAGCCACTTCGATCCGGTCCCCGCCGCAGGCTATCGGCGGCACTTCTGTGTTTTCAGCGTGACGGTTCCGAAGGACTTCGGCAATGGGCGTGTGGTCTGGACTCTGCGTCGAGGTGGAGAAACGATCTCCACGCCGGGAAAGCTGACTCCATCCTACGTGCTGGATGAGCCCGATGCGGGGGCGAGAGGGGTCACCGCGCCGGCCCTCGAGCTCGATTCGCGCGGACCAGTGTTTCGGGGGCGAAAGGGACACACCGCCAAGCCTCGCAGGGTGTCTGTGGGTGAGCCCCTGAATCTGACAGTGCGCGTCGATCACCCGGCTCCCGAGAGCTGGATCGGCTGGAGCAAGCATCAGGGGCCCGGCGATGTCGAGCTGAGCCAAGCGGAGCTCGAGGTCGATCGTGAAGACGGCACCGCCACCGTGCGCGCAAGGTTCAGCGAGCCCGGCGAGTACCTCCTTCGAGTGCAAGCCATCTACTCGACGACCTCGTTCGAATACCACTGCTGTTGGACGAACGGGTACGTCCCCGTCATAGTCACCTCCAGCCCACCGAAGTGATGAACTATCATTGGCACCGGTCAGTGCTGGATGACATGGCGCGCAAACGGTCTGCGGCCAGGTGCGAAAGCTCCTAATGAGTGCATGATGCGAAGCCGACGAGGAACTGCTAGACCAGCGTTTCCAAAGTTCGTGTGCAATAGCTCGAGCTCATTCTGTTCGCTGGCCAGGCGCGCCGACGCAGGCATATTGGGCAATATGTCGAGGAGGCGAAACGCCGCCAGCGGACAGAAGGGACCGAGATATGTGCGCGAACTTTGGAAACGCTGGTCTAGTCGCCACGCGGCAACCCTCGCGACGCTTGCCGCTCTGGGCAGCGTCACCAACCCGAGTACCGCCCAAGACGTCACCTTTGCCAGAGATATCGCGCCGATCCTCTACCAGAGCTGTGTCGGCTGTCATCGCTCCGACTCGTACGCGCCGATGTCCCTGCTCACCTACCGAGAGGCTCGTCCCTGGGCGAAGGCGATTCGCAAGGCCGTGCTGCAGAGGCAGATGCCGCCCTGGCACGTAGACCGCACCGTCGGCATCCAGGCCTACGAGAACGACACCTCCCTGAGCGAGAAAGAGATCCAGACGATCGTGAGCTGGGTCGACGCCGGCGCACCTCTGGGCAACGAGGCGGATTTGCCTCCGTCTCCCCATCTCCGCGATGGAGGTGCCTGGCGACTCGAGTCCCAATTGGGGCGCCCGCCCGATGTCATCGTGAGCTCGACTCCCTACGACGCAGTCGACAACGGCCAGGACCAATGGTGGGGCCCCACCGTGCCCTTCGAAGGATTCGATGAGGAGCGCTGGATCAAGGCGTACGAGTTCAAGCCGGCCTGGCCACTTGGTCTTCGCGTCGTCCACCACGGCCACGCGACCCTGACGGCAGGCGAACGCGACATCGCCATCGCCCACTACGGGGTCGGCAAGCGATACGAGACCTTCCCCGACGACGTCGGCATGATGCTACCCGCCGGAGCCGGGCAGGTGACATGGAATCTCCACTACTTCCCGGTCGGGATCGATGTGCCGCAGGACGTGGTGGACGTCGGCCTGTGGCTGTATCCAAGAGGCGAAGAGCCCGGCCTGGAGACGCGCGGAGAAGTGCTGATGAGAGTCGATCGCATGGGCGGTATGCCGAGAGGTGGCGACATCCTGCTGCCGCCGCACGGAAAACAAGTGCTTCAAGGCGTCCATGTCTTGGAGCACCCGAGCTTGATCTCGAGCTTCCGACCGCACATGCACATGCGCGGTAAAGAGATGTCGTTCGAGGCGATCTATCCGGACGGTCGCCGACAGATGTTGGGGAAGGTCTCTGACTACAAACACAACTGGCAGATCTCCTATCAGTTCGCAGCCGACGCGAAGCCGCTGCTACCCAAGGGCACGATGCTGCTGTTTACGTCGGTCTTCGACAACAGCGCGGCAAACCCGCTCAACCCCGATCCCGAACAATGGGTCGTCTTCGGGCGCCGCGGCGTGGACGAGATGTCCCACATGTGGGTCGGAATCACCGATCTGACGACAGAGGAGCTCGAGTCTCGGGTCGCCGCGCGCGAAGCCAGGCTCCAGGCCGCGCAGGGCACTGCCGGCAGCACCGGTGAGCAGTAGACGTCCCGCGTGATGCAGACGGCGCTTCCTTCTGTTCGGCGGCTCGGCCAGCTCAGTGTCGTGGCCCTGACCGCTACCGCGCCAGGATCGTGGAGCGAAGCTCTTGCCCAAGATATCTCTGAGCAAGCGGCGGCCGGGGCGGACTTGTACACCGAGGTATGCGCCGATTGCCACCTCGGCGACCTCGCGGGGTCGTTCGAAGCACCGGAGCTCGCGGGTCCCGACTTCCGAAACAGATGGGCCGGATCTCCGGTGAAGGATCTCATCGAGCTCATCCGCTTGACGATGCCACCCGAGGAGCCGCGCTCGCTGACGGCCGAAAAGGCGGCCGAAGTGGCAGCTTTCATTCTGAGTCGCAACGACGTGCCGACGGCCGACACTCGGCTGAGCGCTACGGCGACCGGAGACGTGTTCGAGGAAGCGCCGGCAGCGTCGGCAGCGCCAGGAGCTCCCGCAGCGGATGTCGAGGTGCGACGACCACCGGTGCCGGGTCTGCCCGGTACGGTCCCCTCTCCGGACGGACGAAACGCGGCGCCCGAGGTGGGAGAAGTCTTCGAGACCTCGAGCTCGATCACCCGCACCTATCGTCCGCCGCGGCGACGCGTGTCGGTCTCCGCCGCCGAGCTGGTCAATCCACCCGCTGGTGATTGGCTCCACTGGCGGGGCACTCCGGGTGCCCTCGGCTACAGCGAGCTCGCCCAGATCAGGCGAGAAAACGTCCACCGTCTCCAGCTTGCGTGGGTCTGGGGCATGGAGCCGGGGACGAGCCAACCGTCGTTCCTGGTCCGGGACGGCGTGGTCTTCCTGCCCAACCAGCGCAACGTCATCCAAGCTTTGGACGGAAGGGACGGAACCCTGCTGTGGGAGTACCGCCGCAGCTTCGAGGAGGGCACCAACCTCGGACGCGGCCATCTGAGAAGTCTCGCGATCTGGGAGGACCTCGTCTTCGTGGCGACCATCGACGCCCATCTCGTTGCGCTCGACGCAAACACGGGACAGGTGCGCTGGGAAACGGAGGTTGCGGATCGCAGCCTCGGCTTCGGATACACCTCCGGGCCGATCGTGGCGGGTGACCGAGTGGTCACCGGCATCGCCGGCTGCGCACGGCTACAAGAGGAGAGCTGCTTCATCACCGCCCACGACGCGCGAACGGGAACCGAGCTGTGGCGAACCTTTACAGTCGCGCGCCCCGGCGAGCCTGGCGGCGACAGCTGGGGCGCTCTGCCCTGGGCGCTTCGCGGCGGCGCCGACGTCTGGATCCCCGGCAGCTGGGACCCCGAGCTCGGGCTGGTGTTCTTCGGCACTGCCCAGGCCAAGCCGTGGGTGGCGGCGAGCCGTGGTCTGACCACCGCAGATTCGACTCTCTACGCCAACTCGACGTTGGCACTCGACATCGTCGACGGTCACATCGTCTGGTACCGGCAGCATGTTCCAGGCGAGACGCTGGATATGGACGAGGCCTTCGAGCAGGTGCTTGTCGACGTGGAGGGTCGCCCCCTCCACCTCTCGATCGGCAAGAGTGGAATCCTCTGGAAGCTGGATCGGCGCGACGGCTCTTTCCTAGGGCTCACCGAGACCGTCTATCAGAACATCTTCGACCAGGTGAACCCGAAGACGGGCGCTGTCGTCTATCGGGAGGACATCCAAGAGGCCCGAGTCGGCGAGTGGCTGTCGGTCTGTCCATCGACGGCGGGCGGCCACAACTGGCAGTCGACCGCGTTCTACCCACCGAGCGCGTTGCTTGTAGCGCCGCTGAGCCAGAGCTGCATGGAGATTGCGGGTCAAGAGATGGCGATGGAGCCGGGGCGCGGCGGAACCGGCGCGGCGCGGATGTGGAAGCCGATGCCCGGGAAGGAGGGGCTCTTCGCTAGGCTGGCCGCCTACGACGTTTCCACTCTCGAAGAGATCTGGAGAGTTGAGCAGAAGGCGCCTTTCATGACCGCAGCTCTCACCACGGCGGGCGGCCTCGCTTTCATCGGTGACTTCGACCGCTGGGTTCGGGCCTACGACGTCGACACCGGAAGGCCCTTGTGGCAGACACGCCTGGCGAGTACTGTCGAGGGTTTTCCAGTGACATTCGCGATCGATGGCGTCCAATACTTCGGGATTCCGACCGGCAGGGGCGGAGGCAGCCCGTGGAGGATCGGCGACTTCCTCACCCCGGAGCTGATCAGCCCGGCAGGGCACAACGCACTCTATGTCTTCCGTTTGGGAGAGCCATGAGGGCGGCGAGGAATCTGCGCGGCGTGTTTGTTCTCGGGGCGCTCCTGGGTGCCCCCGCGGTCACGGCCCAGCCGGCGGAGGGCTATAGAGCCGTCGAAGGTTGGGCCCGGCTACCCGCCGGGAGATCCTGGGGCGCTGTGACCGGGGTTTTCCCCGATCCCGACGGAAGGCATATGTGGGTGCTCGACCGATGCGGAGCCAATAGTTGTCTCGATTCGGAGCTCGATCCGGTCTTTCAGTTCGATCTCGACGGCAATCTCACAGAGAGCTTCGGGAGAGGTCTTTTTGCGTGGCCGCACGGGTTCTTTGTCGACCGAGAAGGACATGTCTGGGTCGCCGACGGTCCTTCCGGTGCTCTCGCCGAGGCCGCCACAGCTCGGGGCAAGGGACAGCAAGTCTTCAAGCTGAGCTCCGAGGGCGCGGTTCTGATGACACTCGGTGGGGCCGGAGTGATCGGTGGTCCCACAGCCGAAGACAGTTTCAACGCGCCGTCGGACGTCTTGGTTTCCCCCACCGGCGAGATCTACGTCCTCGACGGGCACGGCGAAGGCGGCAACAACCGGGTCGTCCAGTTCACCGCCAAGGGTCGCTTCGTCCGCAGCTGGGGAACCAGCGGGCCGGGGCCCGCCGCTGGGGAGCTCTCTGATCCCCACGCGATCGCAATGGACTCTCAAGGCCGCATCTTCGTCGCAGATCGCCGCAACATCCGCATCCAGATTTTCGACCGAAACGGAAGGTTCCTCGAACATTGGAGTCACTTCGGGCCGCCAAGCAGCATCTACATCGACGAAGGTGACACGATCTACGTAACCGACACCCAGACCCGAGCGCTACCGAGCTGGGTTGGCGAGCGGCGCAAAGAAGGCTGGGTGAGAGGCATTCGGATCGGAAACGCCCGTACCAGTGAGGTCATCGAGTTCATCCCGAGCGACGCGGAGTTCGTCGCCTCCGACCCAGCAGGCAACGTCTATGGCGCCCACGTACCCGGTACGAAGCTGATCAAGTACGAGCGACTCGAGTAGCCTCACTGATCGAGACGAGCGCGTGGCGCTACTTACCCAGGCGAGACTGAAAGGCTCCGGAGCGAGGGAATAACCGTTAACCGCTGATGCCGACCGAGACGGCGAGCTTCTCCCAGCGCAGCACGATGCCGTCGCCGGTCACCTCGTAGGTGAGCTCCTCGACGTTGTCGGCCGCTTCGGGCTTAACCGTCGCCCGCATCTGGTCATCACCCGCGTCATAGCGGAACGCGCCCCACTGAGTCGCAGTCTTATTGAGGATCACGGTCCATTCGCCCTCCTGTGGAAGAAAGAACAGGCTGTAGGTACCCTTCGGTACCGCCGTACCTTCGACCTTCACGTCGGCCGAGAAGGTGATCGTGTTTGCCTCGTTGGCGCCGGCGCGCCAGACCGCGCCGTTGGGGACGAGTCCGCCCCAGATCTTGCGCCCCTTGACCTGCGGTCGGCCATAGGTGATGGTGACCTTGCTGCCGCCAATGGTGCCCTCAGCCATGCCATTCTTCGACGGACGATCGCCGTCATCGCCCCGCTCCTGAGCCAGTGTTGGAGCGGCAAGCGCCGAAACCAGGGCCGCCATCAAGAGTAGAGCTGCAGTTTTGTGTTCGAGAAAGACCCGCATCGTTCGACCTCCAGTTGAGCACTTCGTTCTGTTATCTCCGAGACTCTAACGTACGTACGTCGACCTGTTTGGGTTCTGCGTAGGGCGGTCTGAGCCCCGTTGTCACCGGGCATTCTACCTCCGAACGAGGAGACCCACTACCCAGCCGGTGGCAGCGTAGATCGCAGCCAGACCGAAAGCGGCCGCGGCAAGCTGCAACTGACGACTCGGTGGTGGCGTCGAATTGTGACCGAAGAGGAACAGTCCAAGGAAGAAGAGGTACCCGGTTCCGACCGAAGCAGGGATCCAGAGGCCTATCGCCAGCAGGCCCTTTAGGACTTTCCGGCTGCGCTCACCCAGGAAGACCAGTACCCGAGCAAGGTAGTAGATCAACCAACCGGCACAGATCAAACCGCTGATACAAATCGCGGCGAAATAGAGATTGCCGCCGATTCGCTCCAACCCAAAGATCTGCTCGAACCGCGTCGGCACTGGTACGGCCGCCGCTTGGCGCTGTTGCTCCAGGTGGAGGCGTGCCCGCTCGTCGCCCTCGGCCCGGATCGAGGCGAGGTACGCCTCGATCTCCTGCTCGGCGTAGCCGTCCGACGCGTTCAGCCTGCGGTCTTTCTGTAATGTTTGAAGGGCGATCTGTCGTTCGTCGTGAGGACCCTGGGTAGCCGTTTCGAAGAGGGCGCTGCGAGCTTCCAGAGAAAGAGGCGCATGCTCGGCAAGCCCGCCGAGGGCCGCGGCTGCAAGGTGCGCCAAACTGGGAACCGTCTCGTGCACAGGTCTCTCTTCCTGGACAATTGCGACAAGCGTCATCTCCCCTCCCGGAGAGAGCTCGCCCTGCCAGGCAAAGCCGGCCAGCAGACGGATCGCGGCCTGCCTTACCGAGGGGTCCTCGTGGAGTAGAGCGAGGTCGACGATCCGGGCCTCCTGCGCGCCGGCAGCCCGGAAAGAATCCTCATCCGAGCCCAGCGCGGTCAACAATGCGGCGAGCACCGGCGTCGGGGGCTCCTCTTCGAGCTCGGCCAACAGCGACTCCCAAATCTCCGGGGGAAGCTTCTGATTGCGCGCCACCGACCGCAAGCCGGTCAGCGCCTGCTCGCGCACCCCAGGCGCCTCGTCGCCGACCGCCAGAACCGCGAGCTTCGAGATCACCTCGGGCCCCGGATCGCGGCGGGCGGCAAGCGTCGCAAGCGCCACCACCCGGGTCTCGAGATCGTCGTCGGCAGCCCGCGCGCGCAGCTCCCGCTCCTGCGACCGCATGCCCAGAAGCTGGATGCCCCGCAGCACGTAGGGGTAGGCACCGGCCAGAGCGACAAGAATAGCGACCGCGCTAAGGACCACTGGCAGCGGCGTCTTGCGAAGAACCGGAGAGGTCACGGCACATATACTGCCACGCGCGAAGCACGCGCGGGACGACCGCCCCTTGCCGTCACGATTTCCGCTTGGGTCAAAAAGGAGGTGGCAGCTACTAGACCAGCGTTTCCAAAGTCGCGCTACAATAGCTCGCGGTCATTCTGTTCGCTGGCAAGGCGCGCCGACGCAGGCGTATTGGGGAATATGTCGAGGAGGCGCAACGCCGCCAGCGGGGCAGAACGGGCCGAGATATGTAGCGCTACTTTGGAAACGCTGGTCTAGCTACCGCAACGACTTCTCAACGTCGCCTTAGGCGCTTACGCTGTCGAAGCTGTCTGAGGAAAGGCATCTTCGAGGAACCCGATCATCCGATCCTGCAGCTCTACGAGCCAGTCAGGCACGATGCTGTCGTTATCACGCGTCGTCGGGGTTGAGGAACTTGAAGACGAGAGCGGCGGCGGCACCGGCGGCGAAATTCGCTACCAGAAAGATCCAGATACTTCCCCACGCCGACAGCCCCATGATCGAGACGCCGACCGCTACAGCCGGATTGAAAACGCCGCCCGAGATGTCGCCGACGGCGAAAGCTCCAGTCATCACAGTGAGGCCGATCGCGAGGCCGTAGAACGAGTTGCCGTCGTTGGCTTTCGCCGTAGCTACATTGAGCACCACATAGGCGAGAGCAAAGGTGAAGAGGAACTCGGCGAGCAGCGCAGGGACCGCTTCGGGGCTTCCAGGCGGTCCCGCCGGAGCACCTCGCAAGAAGACGACCGTACAGGCGGCGAGCGCCGCACCGATGATCTGGGAGGCCCAGTAGGGGACCACGTCCTTCCCGTCGCAGCGCCCGCGAAGGAAGACGGCGAGAGTGACGGCAGGGTTGTAATGCGCACCTGAGATGTGCCCACCGGCAAAGACCATCACCATCAGTGCCGCTCCGATCGCGAGTGGCAGGATCACGCCGGGAATGCCAGGGACCACGGTGCTGCCGATGGTCAACACCAGAAAAAACGTACCAATCAGCTCGGTCACATACTTGGCGGTGTCTTCCTCCTCCTTCTCCTCAGTTGATGAGATCTGCAACAGCTCATAGCGGCGTCATCGTTCACGGAACGGACTGCGCCGCAAGGCGTACTGGAGCGGCTCCTGTGCAACGGTGAAACGGCGTAGAAACTCGTTCCCCTGATACCCCACATCCATCATTCCGATCGGGCTAGTGTAGAACGCATCGACGACCAGTCGCCGCACCCACGAAAAAAACCGGATACCGGAGCCGAGCATTCCTGCGGGATCTGCGGTGTAGTGGCGGAAGGGAGCAATGCACCCGCTCCGAGCGCAGTCAGAGACAGGGCTCCCCTACGAATCACTTCGCGGCGGCTCAGCTCAGACATCACCCCTCCGCAGCTGCTCGGCGAGGTACTCGGAGGTGCGCCAAGCGAGTGCCTTGATGGTGTGGGTCGGATTCTTGTCCGGGCAGGACACGAACGGGGCCGCGTCCGCGACAAAGAGATTCGGCACCTCCCAAGCCTGGCTGAAGCCGTTGAGAGCGGAGCTCCGAGGGTCGGCCCCCATGCGCACACAACCGAGCTCGTGGATGATCGAGCCACCCTTCGAGATTCCCTTACCGTCGCGGCTGGGATTGGAGATGCCGCCGGCCCTACCGCCCATGCGATCGAAGATGTCGCGGAAGGTTCGCTCCATATGCCGAGCCTGCTTCCACTCGTAATCGGTCCAGCTCCAATGGAAGCGGAGCACCGGAATCCCCCATTCATCGACCGTATCGGAGTCGATCTCGCAGTAGCTCCGGAGATTCGGGATCATCTCGCCACGACCGGCGAGGTTGATGCGAGTGCCGTAGCCCTCGCGCAGCGCTGCTTTGAGACTCGCCCCGTAGCCGCCGTGGCGCCCCGCCGCGCCGCTGAAGCTGCCAAGCATCGGCATAAGGAAACCGCCACCGATCTCGATGTGGTACCCGCGCGGGAAATCCTTGTTCTTCTTCGTGTGCTCCCACCAGGGACGAAGCGCTCGACCTTCTCGTAGTAGGGCGCAACTTCCTCATACGAGATCGGCCAGTCTGTTCCCAATCCGTCCGTCGTATAGGGCTCGAAGTCGTAATCGGAGAAGCGAAGCGAGATGCGCCCCCAATGGTTGGTCCTGCCGCCGAGGATGCGCGAGCGGAACCACGCGAACTCACTGCCGTCGGCGACGCTGTAGGGCTCGCCGGGGATCTGCCAGAAACCGTTGGGCGCCGAGAAGAAGCTCCTCGGTGCCCTTCCGAAGTAGCTCGCGGCGTCATCGAAGGCGCCACGATGAGGCACCTCGTGAGGAAGCATGTGCTCTTTGAAGTCGGTAAGCGGGTCGATCATCCCACCGGCTTCGAGGAGCGCCACTTCAACGCCGAGGTCAGTGAGGACCTTGACGGCCGTGCCGCCGCCGGCCCCCGAGCCGATGACGACGACATCCCATACCTTGGGAGTCTTGATGACCTGCATCTGTGGGCTAATGCTATCTCGATTGCGAGGTTCCGCCCGACGACACGCCCGCTGACGAGAGGGCGACCTGAGTCAGATCGATCAATCCACGGAGAGCAACTGCCCGGCGAAAACGCGGGTCTCGAGGTCGATCTCGCCTTCGGAGCGAATGCGATCACCGTTCGAGATCTCGATCGCGGGAAAGCTGAACTTCCAGCGATGCTCGCCTTCGACCTGTTGCCAAGTTCCCTCGCCCACACCGGTCACCCAGGTGCCGTCGTCGAGAAAGGCCTGGCCGAGCCAGGTACAGGGGCCACCGGTCGCGCCGCTCTCGAGCGGCACGCTCAAGGTACCGAAAACCGTTCCGAACCCGGTCGCGCTGCCCTCCCAATGGGAGCTGGCGACGACTACGCCGTCCGCGTTCTGGGTGAAGCTACTGCCCGTGTGTTTGTGCGAAAACTCTCCTAGTGGCTCCGACATGCGAAACCCTCCCTTGAATGGTAAAACGTCCGACCAGACTAGCTCGCCGGATCCCTCCGCGCAAGTTAGACTTCGCGATGACAATCCCTGCTATGAGACCCTTTCCACTGACGCTCCTGCTGAGCCTCGTCGCGGCATTCGCCTGCTCTCCATCCGCGGCACCGCCGAGGGGATCGGCACCCCCCGAGGAGCCACGCCTCAACGTTCTGCTCATCACCGTCGACGACATGAACTGGGATTCGGTCGGCGTCTACGGCGCGGCGATCCCCGGCATCACACCGAACATCGACCGCCTGGCGGCTGAGGGGCTGCGCTTCGAGCACGGCCACGTCACCATTGCCATCTGTCAGCCGACGCGGGCGGTTTGGATGACCGGACGTTACCCCCACAATAGCGGTGCCCTCGGCTTCGAGCCGATCCGACCGGAGGTGCCGAGCCTGCCGGAGGCGCTGCTTGCCGCGGGCTACAGGACGGGCGTCATGGCAAAACACGGCCACGTACTCCCCTCCCGACCCCAGGCGTGGAGCGAGATCGTCCCAGCGCGGGAGCTCGAGAACGGACGCAGCCCGTCGCTGTACTACGAGCGAGCACTCGCTTTCTTCCGCGCATCCGAGAGCGCCGGACAGCCCTTCTTCCTCATGGCCAACTCGCAGGACCCGCATCGTCCCTTCGCGGCCAGCGAGACGGAGGCTCGAATGCGCAAGACCAGCGCCCAAAGCACAAGTCATCAGTACGGCGGAAGCTTTCCGGAGACCGAGCTGGCCTACGATCCCGCAGAGATCCCGCTTCCCGGCTTTCTGCCCGACCTTCCGGACATCCGCCGTGAGCTCGCCGAGTACTACACCTCGGTCCACCGGGCGGATGCCACAACAGGGGCGTTGCTCAGCGCACTCGACGAGGCCGGGGCCGCGCCGCGGACCATCGTGATCTTCCTTTCCGACCACGGCATCCCGCTACCGTTCGCAAAGACCAACGTCTGGCTCCATTCGACAAAGACCCCGTGGATCGTGCGATGGCCGGGAGTGGTGGAGCCCGACACGGTGGACGGAGGGCACGTGGTCGCGGGGGTCGACCTTGCACCCACGATCCTCGATGCACTTGGCCTCGACAATCTTGCTGGCGCCGATGGTCGCTCCTTCCTCGGCTTGTTGCGCGGCGAAGAAGAAGACGGTTGGGACTACGCCTTCACCCACATGAACTCGACGATCGCACCGAAATGGTTCGGGATGCGCTCGATTGTCGGTCGCCGCTTCGGCTACATCTACAACGCATGGTCTGACGGCGAGACCGAGTACTTCAACAACTCCATGCGTGGTTTGACCTTTCCGGCCATGGAGGCCGCCGCGGCGACGGATCCGGCGATCGCGGCTCGGGTCGAGCACCTGCGCTACCGGACGAAGGAAGAGCTCTACGACTACTCGCTCGACCCAGACGCCTTGCACGACCTTGCCGACGATGAGCGCTTCGGCGCTCGACTCCAAGAGTATCGAGAGCTGATGCTCGCCGAGATGCTCGCGACAGGAGATCCAGAGCTCGAGGGATACCAGACGTTTCTGGACGGGCTCTCCGAGCCGAAGCGACCCTAGCCTCCAGTTGTTATCCTTTCCTCCGGCTGTTCCTAGGAGTCTGCGCTAGGAAAAGAACGAAACCGCTTCCCGGAGCGAATAGGAAGCAACGCCCAAGTGCGCCGTCCTCGGCGCCAAAAGGCAACTAGCCGTAGGAAGTGATAGCCATCACTTCTGGAGGCTAGCCCGACCTCAATACCGGCTTGATCTTCGCCACAGTCAGCATCGACTCCACACAGTCCCTCACAGATTCATCGAGAGGACGGAAGCAGATAGGCACCACGGCGCGGATCCGATCGTTGCGAAGATCAGTGCCCCAAAAGGTGGCAACGACCTCCTCTCTATGCCGCCTCGCTTCGTCATCGAGATCTTCGTTGAGATCTGGCGTGGCGTACCCGAGCTCCGGTAGCAAACGATCGATACTGGTACAGATGTCCTCGAGGTTCGCCCTCTCGGTCGAATACGCGATGTAGCGTTCTCCGTTCGCCACCTGCACGCTTTCCAGCAGGCCGATCTGGCACTCCGCGGTATCCCGCACGTCGACCGTATGCCACGGTCTGCCGCCGTGGACGCCGGGATCGCACTCACCGAGCAACATGAGCTCGATCAGGTGCTGCCAGGGGCCCCCGTTCTTCTGGTGTGCTGACTGGATCGGGCCGACATTGTCGGCCGGACAGCAGGTGATGGCATCCCATCGGCCGTGCGGCCCAGCTGCATCGGAAAAGGCTCGCTCCGCCAGCACCTTCGCTTTGGAGTAGCCACTGACTTGCGGATTGTTCTCATCGGGATAGCGGTCTTCGTAGATGACCGGCCGCCGCACCATCTCCGGCGGGTTACGTTCAGAGACCACGGCGGCTATGCTGGAGGTAACGATGACGCGCGATACCGATTCTGAGTCGTCCACACTCTGGATGATGTGATCACACACCGTCTTTGCGTAGTCGAGATCGTCATAGCTACTGACGTGAGAGACATGAGCGACGCCGTGACACCCCTTGAAGATCTCGTCAAAGCATCCGGCGTTGTCGAGGTCCGCCGCGTGCAGAGTCAGCCGGCCGGAAGCGTAGCCCGGCATCGACTTGAGAAAATCTGTCTTGACGGGATCGTCACTGTCGCGGACGCAGGCTCGAACACGATAGCCCTTGTCGAGTAGCCTCCTGACCACCCAGCCGCCGATAAATCCAGCTGCGCCGGTAACCGCAACTCTTCCGCCTCTTGGAATTGGGGGCATATTTTCTTTCCTTCAATCGGTCCTTCGAGGCGCGCGACGGACAGAGACTCAGGGACCGGACTTCCCGGTTATCAGGACTTGACCGAGCTCGGCGGGGCCAGCCCCGAGCTCGAGCTCACCCGGGGGGAAGTCGTTGGCCGCCATGATGTAGGCCAGGATGTTGAGATAGGTCTGCTCGGGCAGACTGTTGGGCGCGCCGGTAGGCATCTCGGTCCGGATCGCCGTGAACAACTCGTGGAGTGACTTGTTTTCCCAGAGAAACAGGAAGCTGACGCCGACCAGGCTCGGCGAATTGCTGTCCCCGCGAAGATCCTCCGCGTGACACAGGGCACAAGACTCCCGGTACTGCGCTGCCCCAAGCTCGGCCTGTTGCGCAGAATAGACGCCGTCCCAAACCGACCCTTCGGGCTCGACCCCGGTGGTGGAGCGCGACGCGCTCGCAATTCGGGGCGAAGCCACTTTGACTCCCCGCTCTGGAAGGGAGAAGACGTGGATCGAGTTGCCGTGATTCGGAGGACGGATGTGCGGTACCAGGTCTCGCGGCACCATAGTCGACCAGCTCGCCCCTCCGGTGCCCGCGGGCAACGCGACATACTGCTTGCCGTCGGCCAGGTATGACACCGGGAAGCCCTGGGCGGAAGTGGGAAGCCGCGTCTGCCAGAGAATCTCGCCGCTCACCGCATCGTAGGCATACATGTGGCGGTCCCAATCTCCCGCGAAGACCAACCCCCCGGAGGTGGTGAGAGCGGCGGTATTGATCGGTGACGGCGTTCGGTGACGCCACATGATGTCTCCTTCGGCGACGTCGATGACCAACAGCTCACCCAGATTGCCTTCGGAATAGGGATGCATCGTGTTGATCCGTCGAACCGGGCCCGTCCCACCGCCGCCCAAGACCCGTTCGGTGGGGCCGAAGGTCGCCTTCTCGCAATTCAGCGTTATCGGAATGTAGAGAGCCCTGGTCTGCGGGCTATAGGACATCGCTCGCCAGCCTTTGAACCCGGACGTGCTCGGACACATGTCGATCTCGACACCGATCTCCGGGATCATCCCCTCACGGTAGGTCACTTCGCCGGTCTTCGGGTCGACGTCGACGATGTTCTGATAGCCGATGTCGGTGGCGCCGAGGAACTCGCCGGTGGTGCGATCGAGCCGCCAGAGGATCCCGAGCTTGCCCATCTTGAAGAGCTGCTTGCGCCCCTCGACATCGATGAGGAGGCTCTCGAAGACCTCGTCCATGTCGTGGGTCTCACCAGGCAGGTACTGGTAGTACCACTCCAGCTCGCCGGTGTCGGGGTCGAGGGCCAGGCTCGAGTTGGTGTAGAGCGCATCCCCTTCGGTACCGCGGACCGCCCGGGCCCAGGGCTTGGCTTGAGCGGTGGCCCAGTAGACGAGCTTGGCCTCGGGGTCGTAGCTCCCGGCGATCCACGCATCGCTTCCGGCCCTGAATCGCAGCGGTAGATCACCCCAGCTGTCCCCGCCGGGCTCCCCCGGGCGCGCCACCGTGGAGGTGCGCCATAGCTCTTCGCCGGTCCCGGGGTCGTGACCGGTGATGAAGCAGACATCGTCTTTGTAGCGTCCGCACCCGGCGATGCCGGTAATGACCTTCCCGTTCGCGATGATCGGGCCGGCGGTGTACCTGTAGCCCAAGTCCGGGTCGGCCGTCTGGGTCTCCCACACCTGCCTTCCGGTCCGTGCGTCGAGGGCCACAATCGTCGCGTTCGGCATAGCGGCGAAGAGCTTGTCGCCAAAGATGGCGATGTTTTTCTGCACCCCACCGCTGACGCCGGCGAAGTCGGGTCGGTACTCCCAGATCAGATCACCGGTGGCCCCGTCCATTGCCTGGACCACTCCGCCTGGGTTCGGAAGATAGAGGACGCCGTCGTGCGCCAGGGGTGCCGTTTCTTGGGCGCCGGTGTCATCCATGGCCCACGACCATGCCAGCTGGAGCTGTCCGACGTTCTCGGTCGTGATCTGGTCGAGGGGGCTGTGCCCCCATGCATTCTGGGTGCCTCTCCAGTTCAGCCACTCACCCGGCGCCGGGTTGCGCAACATCTCTTCGGAAACCGGGTTGAAGTCGGTTGTCTGCGCTTGGATGCCGGGGTTTACCAACAACACCACGGCAAAGGCGAAAAAGAGGCATCGAGCTCGCAAGCCGTTAAGGTATTCCATTGGACTCTCTGAGATCCATCAAACGGACGGAAAGCGCCACTAATCCCCCAGGACCTCCAACTCTCGACGCAGGAGCCGCAAGCGGCTTCGCAGCTCGGTCGCGATCTCTTGGTAGTCGGGGTCGGTGTAGAGGTTCCGATACTCCTTCGGATCGACCTCGAGATCCAGGAGCTCCCAGGCCGCCTGGTCCTCCTTTCCAGCCGTGTAATAGCGGATCAGCTTGTAACGATCGGTCCGGATGCCGTAGTGCGCGGACACGCCTTGATACTGAAACTCCTGAGCTTCGTAGTAGTGGTAATAAAACGATTGGCGCCAATCATCGGGCAGACGCCCCTCGACAATCGGACGCAAGCTTCGGCCCTGCATATCACCGGGAATCGGGACCTCGGCAAAGTCGAGGATCGTAGGCGCATAGTCCACATTCAGGGAAAAGGCATCGGTCTCGCTCCCGGCGGCAATAACCCCTGGATAACGGATCACCAGCGGAATGCGCAAGGACTCTTCATCCATCAGGCGCTTGTCGAACATCGAATGATCGCCGATGAACATGCCGTTGTCTGAGGTGTAGATGACCATCGTGTTCTCAGCCAGGCCCTCGGCGTCCAAGAAATCCAAGAAGCGGCCAACGTTCTCATCCACAGAGACCATGACGCGCATGTAGTCTTTGACGTACTGCTGGTACATCCAATCCTTCAGCGCATCGCCCTCGAGCTCACCGGGATCCTCCTTGCGCAGCTCGGCGCCCCACGTTCTCCAACGTCCTAGCAGGTCGGGAACCAGGCGGTTCGTCGCCTGCTGGACAGGAGTTGCCCGAGCCGAAGAATCGTCGCCATAGGTAGCAGGAAGGGAGATCGTCTCGCCTTCGAACAGACGGTCGTGCTCGGCGGAGGGTACCCATTGGGCGTGTGGCGCTTTGTGGTGGTAGAGCAGCAGAAAAGGCTTGTCGGGATCGCGGCCGCGCACCCAGTCCATCGCCAGGTCAGTGATGATGTCGGTGACGTAGCCCTGGTGCTGCTTCTCTTCGCCCATCTCGATCAGGATCGGGTTGTCGTAGACGCCCTGCCCAGGCAGTACGTTCCAGTAGTCGAAGCCGGTGGGCGGGCTCTTCAGGTGCCACTTACCCACCATTGCGGTCTGATACCCGGCTTGCTGGAGCATTTTCGGAAAGGTGGGCTGACTGCCGTCGAATCGTTCTCTGTTACCCCGCTGCCCATGCTTATGGCTGTACTTACCGGTGAGCAGCGTCGCCCGGCTCGGGGCACAGAGCGAGTTGGTGTTGAAGCTGTTGCGAAACAGGATGCCCTCGCGCGCGATGCGGTCGAGGTTGGGCGTTGACGCGCGCGTGCTGCCGTAGGCCGACATCATCTGCGCGGCATGATCGTCGGTCATGATGTAAACGATGTTGGGCCGCTCGGCGGCGGCCGGCATCGCCAACACGATCGCAACAGCCACGAGTCCCAGCCGGCAGAAGGCCCGGCGCGCAAGCTTTATGTGCCACATCTCTGTGCACACATCGTAGTCCGCTTCTGCGAACTTGGCTATCCGAGTGCAGCGCTGCCTGACGACGGCTCGCGAATCAGACCGCCGCAAAACCGTCACTCGCCCTTAGCGGAACGAGCACTCCGCCCTACATCCGCAATCTACGAACCCTGAACCCAAGCAACAGGATCGTGAACACAACGAGACCAAGCTGTCCTAGTGTCGGAACCTCCAAGATCGGAAGGGCTCCGCCCGATATAGGCGTAGGCGTAGGTGTTGAAGAAGCTCTCCGCGTCCGCCGGCGCCACCGACCGCGGAACCATGCACCGAGGCGAGAGAGTCGCCGCGCGGCGACAAGGCGACGCGCCAGGGAGTCTGCTCGAAACCATCCAAAGTTGTACGAAGCTGGCCGGATTCGACGTCCCAAATGCGAACCGTGGAGTCCGACCCCACAGACACGAGGGTCTCACCGTCGTAGCTGAAGGACACTGAAGTAGCGTAACCAGCGTGTCCCTCCAGGGTTCTGAACCGCTCGCCGGAATGGGCGTCGATTACCCGGATGGCATTGTCCTGGCTACAGATCGTGAGCAGCCTGCCGTCAGGCGAAAAACTGGCGCAGCTCTCCTGTCCCCAACCGCGGGACACATACATCAGCGACGGGGGATCGACCGTCAGATCCCAGACGCTGGACGAGCCGAACCGGTGCTCTACCAACTGAGTGCCGTCGGGCGAGAACGTAGATTGATTGGTCACGGCGCGGGAAAGCATCAGGTCCGGCGATGCCGTCGCCCGGGCCGTCGACGCCGGGAATGATGCTTCTCGAACCTGTCTCGATCTCTTCGACGGCGTGTTCCTGCAACCGACCACGGACTGCCTCAACAAGTGGAAGAGCAGCGAATTCGACAGAGCCCGACCCTCAGCATGCATTCGCTAGCTCAGGAAGACTAATCCGAAGACAAAAAGCCCCTCGGAGCTCATCGGCTCCGGGGGGCTCTGCCAATTCAGTGCCGCCTCAGACCACGGGGCCGCGCAGCTCGCCCCAATCCTTGGCCATCCCGGCACCGAGCTCGGTCAGCTGCATCTGCTCCGAACGGTCAAAGGGCTCATAGGCCTTGACCGTAGCGACCGCCTGGTCCAGCTCGGCCACGTTCTTGACCCCCATAATCGCGACCGAAAGCCCGGGGATGCCGAGCGCATAGCGCACAGCCTTCTCGTAATGCTCCTTACCCGATAGCTTCGCGCCGGTGCCTTCAACGCCGCCGAGGACCTTCATCGCCACGATTCCTATGCCCTGCTCTCTAGCCGCCGCGAACACCGTCCCTTCGAAGTCGTAGGTGTGGACGTCGACGTAGTTCGCGGCGCACATCACCGCCTCGATCTTTCCGGTCGAAAGGAGGGTGAGCGCGCGCTTCGGGCGCAAGTGACAGGTCATCCCGACGTGGCGCACGATGCCTTGCTCCTTGAGCTCCATCAGGCCCTCCAGCGCGCCGTCCGCCCCGAGCAGGATGTCCAGACTCGGGAAGCGATCGGTCCGCCCCACATTGTGGATGTGGACCAGATCGAGGTAGTCGGTCTGCATCTTCTGCAGAGATTCCTGCACCTGCCAGATCGCGTCCTGCTTCGAGGTCGCCTCGACCTTGGTGACGAGCACGAACTTGTCTCGCTTGCCCTGGAGCGCGGGTCCGAGGCGCCGCTCAGCCTGGCGATAGATCGGCGCAGTATCGAGATAATTCACCCCCAGATCAACGGCACGGTCGATAACGCGATTCACTTCCTCCTGAGTGACTTCGGGTGCACCCAGGGAACCGGTGCCGATGCCGAAGACGCTCACCTCGATGCCGGTCTTGCCGAGTTGCCGCCGCTCTAGCCCGTCCGCTGCCCCTGCCTTGGAGCCGGCCACTGCCGCTATCGCTCCCGTCGCCAGTGCCGCCTTGCCTAAATCCCTTCGCGTTATCTCTTTCGCCATTCTCGCTCGCTCCTTCTGAGTGCTGTGCTACGCAGAGCTTACTCCTTCCGCTGGATCCCATCGAGCATATGATGGCTGAGAAGAAGAACCCTCCACGACGCGACCCGAGGTCGATGAGATGAACAAGCCTGCACTTGTAGTCGCTCTTGGCGTAGCCCTTTTCTGTTGGGAGACGACGGTGAGCGCACAAAGAAACAGCACCGAGGCCGAGTCTGGAGCGAGGAAGGCCTTGGAGACGTTCATGACCGAATGGAACACAGGCGAGGACGCCAGAGTGCGAACGGCGATGAACTTTCCCTTCGTGACCTTCGGTGGCGGCTCGAGTGTTGTCGTAAGCGAGACCGCCGAGGACTTCTCCCAAGGCTTCGACCGGTTGCGAGAGCGGTACGGATGGGACAGCAGCTCCTTTGACTACGATTCACTGAAGATATTCATGTCCTCAGCGGACAAGGTCCATCTCGCGCTCGACTTCAACCGCTACCAGGCGGATGGGGAGCTTTACTTCACCGGCAACGTCTTCTACGTCATTACCAAGAAAGAAGATCATTGGGGGATTCAGATGCGCTCCGGTGGCGGCGGGGAAGAGCCGTCAGAAGACCGCGCCGAAATCCTCGCCGGCGCCCGCGCCGCGGTTCTCGGCTATATGAAGGCCTTCAACGCGGCTGACGCCGATGAGACCTCTAGTCACCTCAATTATCCCCATCTCTTCATGATGGGGGGACGGGTGGCCCTGGCGGAGGATGGTTCGGCGAGACCCAATTTCGAGCAGATGCGCACCTCCGAGGGTTGGCACTTCAGCACTTTCGATTCTCTGGAGCCAAGCCTGGTCACGCCGAACAAAGTCCACTGGGAGATCGTGTTCAGCCGCTGGCATCCCGATGGGACGCGCTATTGGTCGGTTCCGGCGATGTGGATCACGACCAAGGTGGGAGATCACTGGGGCATTCAACTTCGCTCGCTGATGCCGGCGACCTTTGACGAGAGGTAGCACGTCAGGCTCGAGATGGAATGAGCTCGAGCCTTAAAACAGCTTCTCCAGCTCCTGCATCCAGTCGAGGACGACGTGGATGCGAGCCCCCTGGCCGCCGTCGGCGCGCTCGACGACCAGAAAGCCGCTGCCATCCCTACTTCCAGACTCATCTTGAACCCGCCGGGTTTCTAGTGGACGCGACGCTCCCATGTGGGATTCCCAGTCCCATCGCTCTCTACGATGCACCCCTATAAGCAATGGAGTATGCTTCTTAGTATGCGAGCAACGGTGACGATCGAGCCATCCCTCTTCACCGAGGCCGACCGGCGGGCGAAGGAGATGGGCCTGAGTCGGTCGCGCTTCTATCAGACGGCGCTCGAGCACTATCTGCGAGACCTACGGGACCGTCGACTCACCGACCAGATGAACCGCCATCTGGAACGGTACGACGAGAGTGGCGATCGCGACCTCGAGAGCTACGTCGCGGAGGTCTGGGCCCGAGACATGGGCGACGACGAGTGGTAGAGCGGCCGGAGGTCGTTCGTGGCGAGATCTGGTGGGCTGTCGCCGACAAGCGGCGCCCGGTCATCGTCGTGCAGGCCGACTTTCTCAACCGAAGTCGAACGAGCTGGATCCTGTCGGTGCCCTTGACCACGAACCTGTCGCGCGGCGACGCTCCCGGCAACGTTCGCCTCGGCCGCCGCGAAACGGGTCTGGGCCGAGCCTCGGTCGCCAACGTCACCCAGACCGCGCCGCTTCCTCGATCGGGTTTCCGCGAGCGCGTCGGAGGGCTGTCGGAGCCGCTTATGAGTAGTATCGACGAAGGACTCCGCCTGGTCCTCGGCCTGAAAATCTAGCGAGTTACGTAGATGGGAGACGACCAGGCGATCTCGCCAGGGCGGTCCGGGGCCTCCGCGCTGTAGCTCTCGACGACGCGGATGTAGTAGTAGCCGTCCGCAAGCGGGGGACGGGGACGGAAGGTGAAGGACACCGTGCGCCGATCCGACGGTGATCCTTCCGGGTGGTGGGCGTGGTGTGCAAATAATCGGCCGAGAGTTCATGCCGCCTTCCGGTAGTAGTAGTTGAGGAGCCCACCCATGCGTTCACGCCGGAGAACCTCGGCGTCCAGGTCCGTAGGCGGCGGCGCGCGAACCAACAGCCGGTTGTCAAGACCCTGGTGGTTTCGCTCGAGATGGTAATGCTCGACGTACTCGCGGACGAGAAGGCGTAGGTGGCTCTCGCCCAGGATCACGACCCGATCCAGGCACTCCTCTTTGATCGACCGCACAAAGCGTTCCGCGTATGCGTTCAGATTCGGACTTCTCGGCGGCAGTTTCACCGTGTGCACACCGCTGCTCTCGAGGATCTCCGTGAACATGTGGGTGTACAGCGGATCTCGGTCGTGGATCAGGTGACTGGCGTTGCGCAGGAAGCCGTCAACCGGGTCCGTGAGATTGCGCGCCAACTGCTCCATCCACCCACCGTAGGGCTGGTGGTGGATGCCAGCGATCTTCACTCGCCGGCTTTTCAGCTCGATCACGAAGAACACGAAGTAACGCCTCAGCCCTGCCAGTGTGAGCACCTCGACGGCGAAAAGATCGGCTGCCGCAAGGCCGTCCCAATGAGCCTGCAGGAACGTCTTCCACGGCGTCCGCAGGCTCCGCTCAGGAGCCGGTTCGATCCCATGGTCTTGCAGGATCCTCTTGACCGTGTTGCGAGCGATCTTGTGACCGAGGTTAGCGAGTGCCCCACGCACCTTGGTGTAGCCCCAGCGCGGATTCTCGACCGCCATTCTCACCACGAGCTTGGCGATCTCTCCGGGCGTCATCGGCCGTCCTCGTCGTCTTTGGGCACTGCCGTCGTACTTCTTCGCGATCAGTTTGCGGTACCAGCGCAGAATCGTATCGGGCGTCACGATCCCCGCCACCTGAGCGAGCGCCCGCCGGCCCAGCCTCTCGCCTCGCACAGCGAGTCGACGCCGTTGGGCATCGGTCAGGCGAAGAGGCCGACTGCCGAATTGCTCGCGGAGGATCCGGTTCTCTTCTCGCAGATAGTCGATCAGGTCTTCCTGCCGGCGGTTCAGCCACCCAGCCATGGTCAAGACAAGGAACTGTAGAGCGTGGGGCATCACCCGAGACTATGCGCTTCAGACACAGCCAAACCCAGGCCTCTTCCCAAGATGCAGCAGCGGTCGGCCGATTTTTCGCACCCTACGGGCAGGAAACCCGCGTGTTAGCCTCAATTCGATGACCAGCGGCGCGATACAAGAAGGCGAGGAAGAGACAGCGCGCCCGACTATCGCAGGAGCTTTCACGAAGGACGGGGTCGACCTCACCGCGATCCACTGGATGCTCTCGCTAACACCGGCACAACGACTCAAGGCAGCTCAGGATCTGATCGACGCCGCACGGGCTCTGCAGTCGACTGATGAAGTCTAGCTTCCTCGACCTGCTCCGCACCCTCCACGAGAACGACGTCGAGTTCGTGGTCGTAGGAGGCGTCGCTGCACTGATCGAAGGGGCGCCCATCACGACGCTCGATCTCGACGTGGTCTATCGCGTCGAGGTGGCCAACATCACTCGCCTCCAGGCTGCCCTCGAGTCACTTGGAGCCAGCTACCGCGATCCTGCTGGGCGCACGATTCTCCCTTCCGAAAAGACCTTGATATCTCACCGCGTCAACCTCCTGGAGACCTCGGCCGGCCTGCTGGACGCCCTGCAGGACGTCGGCGAGAACTGGGGCTACGACGAGGTGAAGCGCCGCTCGAGCGCAAGAACCATCGAAGGCTTGGTGATCCATGTGCTAGGGCTGGAGGGAGTCATCGCCACGAAAGAGGCGGCCAACCGACCCAAGGACCAGGCCGCCCTTCCCGTCCTCCGCGCGACCTTGAGCGAATTGCGGAAGTCCGAGTCCTGAACGGCCCACCGGAAGGAGCGCTGCGAAGTACAGGTCGCGAGCGAGACATCATTCCCTCACCTGGATCTCGAGAGCACGGAGAACAGACGCTGGTGGAGCGCGCTCTCGAGCGTTGGCCTTCTCATCAGCGATGTGCCGGAGGATCTTGGCGACAACTCGGGGGTCGAGGATGAAGGAGAGGGCGGCCCCGAGAGGATCCTCATCTGTGCGCCGCATCGACAGGTCAGCGGGTCGACCTCGTAGATCCGGCGGATCATCTGGGCCCAGGCTCGTCTTAGCCGACGACGCTCGGCAGCGGAGGGCAACAGGGTCGTCGCAGCACTGGCCTCGTCTTCCACTTTCTCGCCTCGCCGCCGCGCCCGTGCAACGCTCGAGTACTCGCCGTAGTAGCGCACCGTGTGAAGCTTCGGCTGAGGCCTAGGCGGCCCCGTCGTGCATCAGCAGACGGGCGAGGAAGTCCATCGCATCAAAGGTGGTCTGGGACCCACCGAATCGACCCCGGGCCTTGCGACGGTAGAGAACAGAGCCATCGGCGTCCAAGGACATCCGCTCGAGAATGAGCAGCGGACGAAGCAGGTAGCGAGCAAGCCGCTCGGTGCCCGCAGCATCGTCCGCCCCCACGGTGACCGTGTTATGGACCGAGAATCCCTAGCCGGGCGCCCGGTGTTCTGCCAGGAGAGCAGCAGCTCGATCCGCTCCTCGCTCAGTAGCTCCTCGTCTCGCAGAAAGGCGATGACCTTGTGGCGAAAGAGAAGCTCAGCCGCCTTCGCGTCGACGTACGGCACGGGCACCCAAGTGCCCATCGGGCTCTCCCAGAATGAAGCGGTTGGCCGACGTGCCGCGGGTTCCCCTCGAAGTCGCCGCCACCGGTCCCCGGGTGATCGGCATCGCGGCGCGCCACGCGGACAGGGTGATGTTCTCGCTCGGCGCCGACGCGGACCGCCTCGCCTGGGGCATCGAGGTCGCGCATCAAGCCCGGCGAGACGCGGGCCTCGACCCCGACGGAATCAGCTTTGGTGCCTACCTGAGCTGCGCCACCCATCCCTCGCTCGACGTCGCCCGCGAGATGGTCCGAGGGGGTGTCACCACCCACGCTCGCTTCTCGGTGATGCACGGGCAGGTCGCGGGTCCGGTCTCGGAAGAGGAGCGCAAGGTCTTCGCCGACGTGCATGACCACTACGACATGAGGGCCCACACCCGCTCGGACTCCCCGCAGGCGGCCTTCGTCACGCCGGAGTTCATCGAACGCTTCTCCATCGTCGGCTCCCCGGATCAGTGCATCGCTCGCTTCAGGGGGCTCGCCGAGATCGGCATCTCGAAGGTCGTGCTGTCGGACGTCGACCGCGGAGCGGATGGGAGAGGCGAGGGCCTTGTTGGAAAGGGAGGCCCTTCCGTCGTTGGTCGGCGCCGAATAGTCGGACTCCTTCCCGTCCTTCGGATAGGGTGGGGGTTCCAGCAGAGGAGAGCGCGATGGTGTCAACGAGAGCGGCCGCCCTGGCGGTCATGGTTTCGACGAAGAGCTCGGGTCCCCGGAGATCGTGCCTCGCCCACCCAGCCGTTCCCCACCAAGCCGGCCGCCTACGATCGCCAGGGCGTTTCGGTGGACGATCTGATCGATTTCACTGCTGAGCTGCGCCGACAGGCTCTGGAGATCACGGACGAGTACGAGCTGGCGTCGCTCTTTACACCGCCCCGACTCGAAGGCGAAGGCAAGCCGGTGATCCAGCTGCCGGCGGACAGTGGAGGCACCAACTGGACCCAGCGGCCCGAGAACACCAGCGGCGGCTCGTCCAGCGAGACGGACCTGCCGGCGGAGATCAGCGTCTACGACAAGAAGAGCGGCGCCTACCTCGGTGGCATCGAATTGCCCGATTCGCCCAACTCCGGCCTCGTCACCTATGAGGTCGGAGGGCGCCAGTATCTAGCGGTGAGTGTCGGCGGGGGGCGTTACATGTTCGGCGGCGGAGGCACTCCGCCACGAGTCGTGGCATTGGCGCTAGGCGTCCCCGGACCCTGCTCCTCGCCCTCGGCGCGCCCGGCGTCAGCGAGTACTCGTAGCCGATCATCGAAGTGAACTTGCCTGGCTCATTGTGCCGATCCGCTGCCTCGATCGTCTTCTTCCAGGCGTCCTCGATGACCGCGTGACCGAGAAGCGGATGGTTCTCCTGGATCAACTGTCCGACGCGGCATCGTTCCAGGAAATGCGCCGGCGGATTGAACGCTATCGCAGCAAGCCAGTCGACCCTCACGAGGACTACAACATCGGCTGTACTCTGCTTCGACAGCCTTTCTTTCTTTGATGAAGCCAGTTGGATCCCGGTACCGTCTGACTTTGCGCGCAACTGAGCCTAGTCACGCCGCGGGCTGAAGGACCTCCACGAATCTCAGATTCGGGTACGTCGAAGTGCACGTCTGAGGCCGTCCGGGACTAGGAAACCGAATCGCAAGTTTCTTCGATTCTTCTTCCGAATCCCCTTGACAAGCTTTTTCGGGCGCCTCGACGTCGACTCTGATGTCGTGTCTGGAAGGGGCCGCAGAGCCACCAGATTCGCTTGTGTGGCGCGTTCGAGGAACAGCCGACAAGTTGTCTTGGATCGACCGGCGTTCGGCTCCGCACGAGGGCTTCAAGTCACTCAAAAAAAGGGGTTTATGATGGTTGGATCGACCTGGAGAGAACGATGCGACCTGACATCTCAGCCCTATCGCCCAACCCGATTCCACCGATCCACGACTGCCCTGTCGAAGATCTCGGCGAGCAGATCGCCGAGCTCTCGGCACACATTCAGGCGGCCAACTACCGCCTCCTCACCCTGATTCGCCAATTCGACGAGCGCGGCGGCTGGAATGTGGGCTTCGCCTCCTGTGCCCACTGGCTCAACTGGCGCACGGGTCTCGCTCTCGGGGCCGCACGCGAGAAGGTTCGCGTGGCCCATGCGCTGGGCGAGCTACCGCTTCTCAGTGAGTCGATGAGCCGAGGTGAGGTGTCGTACTCGAAGGTTCGTGCACTGACCCGGGTGGCTACGCCGGAGAACGAAGAGGAGCTCCTCGCCTTTGCTCGTTGTGGGAGTGCCTCCCATGTGGAGAGGCTGGTGCGAGCGTGGCGACGGGTCGATCGGATCGCGGACCAGGAGGAGGAGCAACGAAGGCACGCGAGCCGATCACTCGATGCCTTCTTCGACGAGGACGGCATGCTGGTGGTCCGCGGTCGTCTCGATGCCGAGGCGGGTGCCGTGGTGATGCGGGCTCTGGAGGCGGCTTCGGAAGCTCTCTACGAATCGACGGAAGAGAAGATCGAGATCCCCGCCGGTCAACGGCGGGCCGATGCGCTTCAGCTTCTCGCCGAAAGCGCGCTGGCGCACGAGCTCGACCGCGGCACTTCTGGCGACCGCTATCAGGTGGTCGTGCACGTCGACGCCGAGACGCTGGCGGACGAGAAAGGCTCCGGCGTCTCGGTGCTCGAGGATGGGCAGCACGTTCCCGCGGGAACGTCTCAGCGCCTGGCCTGCGACGCGGGCAAGGTGGTGGTTCGCCACGCTCGAGACGGCACGGTGCTCGACGTCGGGCGCAAAACGCGCACGATCTCACCCGCCATCCGCCGTGCATTGAATACCCGGGACAAGATCTGCCGCTTTCCTGGCTGCCAATCGAAGTTCTGCGAGGCCCATCACGTCAAACACTGGGCGCAAGGTGGAGAAACTCGCCTCGACAACCTGGTTCTACTGTGCCGGCGCCACCACCGAGCGGTTCATGAGGAAGGCTTTTCGATGAAGCTACTGGCTGATGGCGAGGTCTCTTTCTTCTGGCCTGATGGGCGGCCGATGGCACAGGCGCCCTCGTTGCCCGCGCTGGCAGGTGAGCCTTTGGAGCTGCTGCTGCGCCTCCTCGAGCGACAGGGAATCAAGATCGATGCGGAGAGCGGGCTTCCCGATTGGGATGGGGAGTCTTTCGATCTCGAGTGGGCGGTCGATGCTCTGCGATCGATCAATTGAGGCAGGAGCTCTGATCTACTTAGCCGGGCACCTGAGAAGCCGCGGGAGGCCGGGGTATCGTCCGCTCTGATAGGGTTTTGGCATGAGTAGGGTAGACGAGTTGGAGCGGGCTGTTCGTGATCTGTCTCCCGAGGATCTCCGCCGATTCCGCGAGTGGTTTGTCGAGTTTGACGCCGAGCTCTGGGAACGTCAGCTTGAGCGCGACATCGATGCCGGCCGACTCGATCGTCTTGCCCAAGAGGCCCGGACCGAGCACCGTGAGGGGCGCACCCGGCCTCTGTGACGACCTCCTCAAGGAAAACCCGCGGCATGCTTCGCTGCACTTCAAGAGGATTGGCCAACTCTGGTCCGCCCGAGTGGGGGCTCGCTATCGCGCTCTTGCCACGGTGGAAATGAGAAGGACCCACGGTGTCGAGAAGGTCGTCGTTGTGCTGGTACTGACCCTGGCGCTCGCGACGGGCTCTCCGGGCGCGGCGGCCGACAACGCTGTCGGCAACGTCGTGCGGACCACTGCGGGGGAGGTGTCGGGATCGGCGGTGGAAGAAGGCGGCCGCACGGTGCGCATCTTCAAGGGGATCCCCTACGCGGCACCGCCGGTCGGAGAGCTGCGCTGGCGTCCGCCGCAGCCTCCATCGCCCTGGAAGGGCGTGCGCGACGCGACCGAATGGGCGCCGACGGCGCCTCAGCCCTCCTCCATGATGACAGCCGGGCACGTCATCAGCGAAGACTGCCTCCACCTCAACGTCCTCACCGCGGCCCAGAGCACCGCCGATCGGCTCCCTGTGATGGTGTTCTTCCATGGGGGTGGCCTGACCTTGGGAACCGGCAATTTTGTGCTCTACAACCACACGGCTCTGCCCCGCAAAGGGGTGGTGGTTGTGACGGTGAACAGCCGGCTCGGTCCGATCGGGTACATGGCGCACCCGGCTCTGACGGCGGAGTCCGAGCACCAGGCGTCCGGAAACTACGGCACGCTGGACCTGATCGCCTCGCTGAAGTGGGTGCACAAGAACATCGTCGCCTTCGGGGGCGACCCCGACAACGTGCTCATCTTCGGTGAGTCGGGTGGCGGCACCAAGACGATGTCGCTCGTGACCTCACCGCTGGCGAAGGGTCTCTTTCACAAAGCCATCGTCGAGAGCGGGTCGGTGGTGGCCTCGCCGGAGCGCACCGCCACCCTCGAGGAGGCCGAGGAGGTGGGCGAGCGCATCGCCGCGAAGCTGGGCCTGGAGGGGAAGTCCGATGTCCTCGCCGCAATGCGCGCCGCGAGTTGGGAAGACATCGTCGCCGCGGAGTGGCAGAAGCGACCTGGAGCCCGCGGGTTGCCTGTTCCCTCAGACCTGGCCTACCGCGCCGACCTCACGGTCGATGGCTGGGTGCTGCCGGCGTCGGTGCACGACACGCTCCGACAGGGACAGCAGCACGACGTCCCTCTGATCGTCGGCGCCAACGAAGGGGAGCCGCGGGCTGCTACGGACGTTCCGCGCCTCGCGAACCTGATGAGTGCGACGGCGTCGTCGAAGACCTACGTCTACAATTTCTCGCATATGCCGAGGGCATGGCGCGATCTCGACTGCATCGCCTTCCACGGCGTGGAGCTGCCGTACGTCTTCGGCTACGTTCCCGATGGGCTCACGCTGCCACTGATTCTCCGTCTCGCCAATCGCAACGGCTGCAAGTCGCGAGAGCCGGGAGCCGACGAAGTGGACGAGACGGTGGCCGACAACACCATGGAGATGTGGACGCAGTTCGCCAAGACGGGCGATCCCAGCGTGAAGGGCCTAGTCGAATGGCCTCCCTACACCGAGGAGTCCGATCGGTATCTGGACATCGGCTACGCGCTCGAGGTCAGGAAAGGGATCAAGAGCGCGTATGTAGCGTCTTCCGAGGCGCCGTAGCGCGGAACCGGCCCTTCTTCACGCCAGCCGTTGAAGATCCGCTCTCCCACCGATCAATCAAACGCTGCATTGATTTCCTCATCCACACGCTGCAGATCTTCCACAGTGAAGAAGGTGGCTAAACACATCTCTTCGACCCCCGCATTCGCAAACTCCCCGATCAAATCGATGTGGAAGTCTCGTGATCCGACCGTCCTTGCCGGATTTTCCTGGAGGATTCGTTCCCGTTCCGCATCGGTTTCGGCAAGTCGCAAGGGGTAATGCACCGTCAGTTTGATCTCTGCCGGATCCCGGCCGATGTCTTCGCAATGTCGTTCGAGCACGCTGAGTTTGTGCTTAAACACCTCAACATCCATCCCTGCCCAACCGTTGAAATTCCAGATATCCCCATACCGCGCCAGGGTGCGTAGTGTGCGGCGCTCCCCGTTTCCCCCGATCATGATCGGGATACGGGGCTTCTGATAACAACCGGGGGCGAGTGGGGCCCGCTCCAGCCGATAGTACTTACCCTGGAAGTCGACAGGCTCTTCTTGTGTAAAAAGCTTGGCGATCAATTCACACGCCTCCTCCAGCCGATCCTGCCGTTCGTGCATGGACGGGAAATCCCAACCATAGGCCTGGTGTTCCCGCTCGCACCAACCTGCTCCAATGCCCAGGGTGAAGCGGCCTTTAGAGGCCTGATCGAGTTCAGCAGCCATCTTGGCCACCAGGGCTGGATTGCGGTAAGGGTTGCCCAAGACCAAACTGCCCAGTTTGATCCGTTTCGTCATTCCTGCGACCACCGCGAGGGGGATAAAAGCTTCGTAGGCCGGGTTGAGTTCATCCTGATCAGCGGGAATGCCGCTCAGGGGGACAGGCGGAAGAAAGTGATCAGGAAACCAAATGCTGTTCCATCGCCCTGCTTCCATTGCCTGAATGTAGGCCTCCATCTCGTCCCATTGAGCCCGGTAGACCTTGAGTTGTGCACCAAATTTCATAGTACTTCTTCCTATCACATTAATGACGGGTCTTGCCGTCTACTGCCGAGCGGCCGCCCTGACCCGCGGCCCCGCCTCGCGTCTACGAGTAAACTCGGCAGGATGGGCGGCAAGGATCCGATCGTCATCGTCGACTCTCACATCGACCCTCTCGAGCTCGCTCGGCTGGTCGCTCTCTTCTTCGAGGACATGGTCAAGTACGTAGTCGACCTGGATCGCGGGATCGCGGCTGTGGGAGGTGAGCTTCACGCCGACGCCGAGTTGCTCCTCCTGGAGACAGGAAGCCTTCAGGACCATCTCTGGGGCGCCAACTACTACCCCGGTGAGGGCGAGGACGGTTGTATCGAGTACACATCTCTCATCAACATCAGGCCATCCCAGGGGAATCCAAGTATGGAGGTCGAGGATCCTGCCATTCGGGAGGAGCTGAGAGAGCTGACCTTTACCTTACTCGGCCGCGGTGAGCCGCTGCCATGAGCCAGCACGACAGCCTGACCCTCGAGCGCTGGCTGCAATTCGACCGCGACCAACAGCTCCTGATGATCGCCAACGAGATGCATCGAGGCACCAAGCTCCGGCGGCCCGAGGGAGCTCGTCGCTGCTACGAGCGAGTGTTGCGGCTGACCGACCTAACGGTGCAAGCCGCGGAGCGGGCGACGTTCCGGCGCGAGCTCCTGCGTTGGCGCGATCTGGTCGCCGAGCTCTGGCTGAGAGACGAGCCCGATCGCCAGCGACACCTCGAAGCCCTACGCTGCCTGCTGCTCTTCAGTCCCGAGACCGCGCGACAACGACCCTGGATCCTACGGTAGCGGCGACAGGGCCGCTCAGGCCAGCTTCTCGAAGATGAGTCGGTTGTCCGAGCTGCGTCCGCGTACCCCGAGCGGTCCCGGGACATGGCGCAGGCTCAGGGACTTCCCCGCTCTGGGTTATACTCCTGCTGAGGCACCTGGATTCTCTGCCCCGGCATCGCGGGAGGCGGTTTGTGGATGAGGTCTTCCCGATCGCCTTTGACGAGAAGGTCAAGGAACTGTGCCTGCCGACGGAGCAGATCATCGCTCCCTTCTGTCGAGAAATCGGCGACTCCTGTCTCACAGACGATGAATGTTGCGGCTCGTTCTGCGATGGCACCTCGAAAGAGTGCGACGTTATTTGACGCGACTCCAATAGGCAGCGTTGCGCATTCAATCCGGCCAGCTCGTAAGCCTCGGCTACGGGTGCCGCTCGTACGCGGTGCCCTGTTCCTACTGCTTGCGGCGTCGCCGCTCGCGGCGAACGACTCATGGACCGCGTGGGGAGGTCCGAACGGGGATTTCACTCTGGACGACGTCTCCGGTCTGGCCGAGAAATGGCCGGAAGGGGGACCGCCGATCCTTTGGAGCCGAGAGTTAGGGTCAGGCTATTCGTCGATCATCGCGGAAGAGGGCGTCCTTTACACCCAGTATCGCGGTGTCAACATGAGCGATGAACGCGATGTGTCCGACCAGGAGCACGTGGTGGCGCTGGATGCGAGGACGGGCACCACGCTTTGGGACTTCGCCTACGACGCCCCGAACGAAGCTCGGGCCAAGGGTCCGTGGGGAGGGGGTGCACGCGAGTTTATCCGTCAGGTAGGCGGGCAGCTGCTCTACCTGGGGCCGAACGCGACGCCTCTGGTCTACGACGGCCTGGTCTATGCAATCGGCGGCACCGCGAAGATGCACGCCCTGGACAAGAAGAGCGGAAGGGTCGTGTGGGAGCGCGATTTCTTCACCGAGTTCGGGGCGCTCAGCGACATGCGCGGCCGCTCGCCGAGTCCGATCGAGTATGACGGCAAGATCATCATGGTGATCGGCGGCGACGCAGGCCGGGTGATGGCCTTCGACCCCAAGGTCGGGGACATCCTTTGGAAGAGCCCGCCCGGCGACGTGAGCCATGCGACGCCGATCGTCGCCAACGTACACGGTGAAGATCAACTCGTCTTCCTGACCGAGATGTTCATCGTAGGGCTCGCCGCGAAGACCGGCGAGGCGCGCTGGGATTTTCCTCACCCGAGCCGCGAGCGCGTCAATATCCCGAACGTTCTCTTTCTCGACGGCGAGTACTTCCTCGCCGGAGGGATCAATCAAAACGAGACGCAGCTCATCAGGATCAGCAAGCAAGGAGACGCCTTCACGGCAACCAGGGTCTGGGCCGAGACCAACAAGATCAAGACCTACCAGACGCCGGGCCTGCGCTTCGGCGACCACGTCTATATGGGCGCCGAGCAGCTCTTCTACTGCTTCAACTGGAAGACCGACGAGATGGTGTGGAGGACTCGGGATTTTCCCAACGCCAACCTGCTTCACGCCGACGGCTCGACCCTTCTGCTGGACGGCGAGGGCAAGCTCAATCTGGTGAGACTGACGCCGAAAGGCGTCGATGTGGTCTCGTCGACGCAGCTCTTCGAGGCGCGGTCGTGGACGAGTCCGACCTTGGTCGGAACAAAGCTCTATGTTCGCAACAAACGTGAGATCAAAGCGCTCGAATTGGGCGCGAAATGACGGTCGCTCCGGAGGACACTTGACGAGACGAGGGCCAGCGGCGGGCTCAGCGATTGAGGCACCACGATAGAATCCGACCTATGGAAGACGCCATCGCCAAAGGTAGAAGTGGATCCGGGGCTCTTTCGGACGAAGGTCTGCACGTGGCCTTCGATCTAGCCGAGACGGCCGAGCGCATCATGGCCCAGAACCTACGGCGACGGAACCCGGACGCATCGCCGCAAGAGCTCCGTCGCCTGCTGAGGGAGTGGCTGCATCACCGGCCCGGTGCGGAGCATGGCGACGGTGTCGGGCGAGCCACGCGCCGCGAACTCCCCTCGTGACCAGACTCGAGCGCGTTCTCCTTTCGTTGGCGAGGGATCTCGACCAGATCGGCGTCTCCTTTGCCCTGATCGGCGGGCTGGCGCTGTCCGTGCGCGCAGAGCCCAGGACCACCCGCGATGTCGACGTCGTTGTGACCGTCGAGAACGATCGAGAGGCTGAGGCGATCGTTGCCTCTCTTCGCGACGCCGGATATCGGGTCGGCGAGTTCCTCGAAGAAACGACGATGAATCGCCTGGCCACAGTCCGGCTGGTTGCTCCGGACGAAGAGGAGACCGGAGTCGTCGTCGATCTGCTCTTTTGCTCGTCAGGAATCGAGCCGGAGGTGGTCGCTGCGGCGGACTGGCTCGAGGTTTCGCCGGGGGTCGAGTTTCGGGTGGCGGCTCGTGGGCATCTTATTGCACTGAAGGTGCTCGCAGCTCGCGATCAAGACCTTGTCGACGCCAAGACGTTGCTGCGCTTCGCTACGGAAGAGGACTTGGTGACGGCGCGGCAAGCTCTCGAGAGGATAGGCGAGCTGGGTCTCGATCGCGGAACAGATCTCCTCGAGTCTTTGGCTGAGCTCATGGCCGATCTATAGAGGCGATGCTCGACGCGGGTCCTCGACTCCCTGATCATCGTGCCCGATCTGGTCGCTGACCGGATCAGTGAGGGCGAGCCTCGAGGTGTTGCCGCAGTAGGTCCTTACCGTAGTCATTGCCATTGGGGGTGCGGATCACAACGTGAATGTGGTCGCGGGTGGGCCCTCGCTCCTTATTGATCAGCCGCGTGCCGACCGGGAACTGGTGATCGAACTCGATCAGGATGACCGGACTGTGAATCCGGTAGTAAAAGACGGCGGCGTCGCTCACTTCTCCGGCCCAGGCGAACCAGGTGTCGTCCAGTTGGGCCGCGACCTCCGCCATCCGAACCTCGGCGTGACCCTCCCGCATATTTCCGACAAAGAGCCCGATGAGATCGAGGAGCTGGTCTTTTTGCACCGCCGAGAGCCGGCTCGCCGGAAGGCCCTGGTATGCGACTACGACGTTGTCCTTGTTGGCCTCGCCCTGGTTGTAGTTGCGCGACTTGCTCGAGGCAAGCGTCGCGGAGGCCTGTTGTTCAGAATCGAGCGCCCGCATCATTGCCAGTCCCTGGTTCTGCTCTTGCTGCAGGATGTGATTACCGGCGTATTTACCGCTGGTGGCCTTCACCGGCTCGCCGCCGAGGAACACCGGGGTCATGACCACCTGGTCGCCGAGCACGAAGTAGTTGATGACCAGGTGATGCCCGTCTATCTGCCAACCCCAGGGCTCGGTTGTCGAAGGAAGACCCATCAGGGTGAAGAAGTAGAGATCTTCGTCATAGCTCAAGATGTCGTTGTTGATCTCGCGCAGGGTCTGGTCGGTCTTCATGATGTCGAGGCTGAGCTGTAGGCCTCTTGCACTGAGCGATTCACCCATCAGTGCCATCGCCGCCTCGCGCTGCTCGCCGCTCATCTCTTTGAGGCTGACACCCGCGCGCAGAAAGATGCCATTGTCGACGTTGGACCAGTGCCGCCACTCCGTATCTTGAACAGAAAAGACGGTGCGCAATGTCTGGTCCGGTCGCAGGCTGTGCAGGAAGCGGTCGGCGGCCTCGACCACCGGCTCGGTCGAGACGCCGGAAGCACGGATGGAGAACAGGCCGGGTTGAACCTCGCCGTCGTCGGTCACGCCGACGAAAGGCTCATTGAGCGCTTTCAGGGCCTGCTGGGCAAACATGTGCTTCACTCCCAGGGTGCGAGCGTCATAGTCACCCTGGGCGAATGCGGCTCCGCACAACAGAACAGGGAGCAGGGTCTCCAGTCGAAATGTCATCTCGGCTCGCCTCCGGAAGTGATTGCTATCACTTCCTGCGGCTCGTTGCTAATGGCGCCGAGGACGGCGCACTCGGGCGGCGGGCGGCGCTTCCTATTCGCTCCGGGAAACGGCTCAGGGACCAGTACTCGGAGGGGGGAGCTGCCGCGCCCGTTAGCGAATGAACTTCAGGTTCGCGTAGCTATTCTCGTGGCCCATCCGGTCACTGGCGCCGGGAGCCCCACCATAGACCATGTAGTGGTGCGGGACCAGGACCCCGTCGACGGTGTGGAAGTCGGAAAGATGCATCGAGATTGACGCCGCCGGGACCATCTTGCGGTAGGTGAAGTACAGCCACTCCATCCGCTTCGAGGTCGGGTCGATGTAGATGACGTACTGGTCATAGGTTTCGTTGGGCTCGGCCGAGCCCCAGGTCGCGTAGACCAGTTCGTAGGTCTTGCCCCCGACCTCGGCAGTGCCACCGTGGCCGATGAACTCTGCTTCGCTGATCCTGAACGGGAATTGGAACCACCAGTTCTTGACCGGCACCTTCACATGAGGGTCGGGGGCGTCTTTCGCAATGTGCTCGCCGTTCTTGATGTCGAAGTGCCGGCCATCGGCGAGGGCCCAGCCTTCACCCTTGGTCGGACCGTTGAGGAAGACCAGGTCGGCGTCGTCGGCGCCGAGTTGCAGAGCGGTGAAGTGAAACATCTGCGGATCTTCGGGCCATCCGCCCGCGGCTAAGCCTTCATCGCGGGCCGGGACGTACCACTTCGCCACCATGTCGAACTCGGCCCCGCGGTAGCTCTTCCAGGCGTCGAGCCCGTAAGCCTTCTGCGCTTCATCGAGAAGAGCACGACCCTTGGTGGCTTCTTCGTCGGAGATGCCATCGGCGACGGAGGCGGGTCGCACGTCCGATAGAGGTTGCCCACACACCGGAGCCGCAAGGGCAAGAGCGAGTATGGTTGGTTTCATCATGGATCTCCTTCCGGTGAATCTGGGGTTTTTGACCGTCTCATTGTGAAGCGGCACCATGTTCCATAACGTCGATCGTCATCAAGTCGCTGCCGACCTCGAGCGGACCCGCATATGTGGTCCTGGTCCTGCGCACAAGATCCTCCACAGATGTGCGCGCGAGGACGATGTGGGTGTAGACTGCCAACGCTGGCTGGATTTTTGCGAAAAGACTACCCGCGTCCTCCGGGCTGGTGTGGTGGCCCATGGGCCCTAGCGACGTCATGGCCGCGAGTAGATCGGGGTCGACCATCATGACCTCGTGGATGACAACGTTCGCACCCGACGCGTGACGCACTAGATTCGTGCTGGGTCGGGTATCGCCTGAAAGGACAACGGACCGGCCGCGGAAGTCAATACGGTAGCCAAACGCCGGCTTGATATGTTCCCCGTGATCCACGTCGAAGACCGTCACTCGAACCCCGTCTCGCTCGTACACGATGCCTTCGGTCACGTCCGCGGCGTCGATCGCTATGCCGGACGTCGACAGGCCCTCCTCATTCGAGCGAATTCGAATATCAGCTTGGTGCGCTTGTTCCATGTGCGACATCATGTCTCGCGTTCCCGCTGGCCCGTAGATTCGAAACGCCGTGGTCCGGCGCCCGAATCCAGCCGGCATCCAGCCGGTCAACCAAAGGTCTGAGAGTCCGTTCACGTGGTCCGAGTGGAGATGGGTCAGAAAGACGGCGTTGATGTCGCTCAGCGGGACCCCTGCCTGAGTCAGGCGCACGGTGGCGCCTCGTCCGACATCGAAGAGGAGTCGTAGGTCACCCGCTTCCACAAGCGTGCTCGGGCCAAAGCGCTCGACGTTGGGGAAAGGCGAGCCGGTGCCAAGGAGCGTCACGCGGAAGCCGTCCCGCTCGGAGGACGTCTGCGCGAAGAGACTCCCCGGCAAGAACGCCAAGAGAGATATTCCAACGCTCAATAGGGTGTAGGTCGATTTCTTCATGAATCTCCTTTGATGTTCGAGCTCGAATTCTATTCTCTCCAAAAGGCCCGCCCGCTCAGGGCCTCACCCGTACGTACTTCTGCAACTTACGCGGATAGACCTCGCCAGCATAGATATTGCCTTCGCGATCCACTGTAACCGACTCTGCCCCGAACCCTCTGGCCACACGTGGGTCTCCACTCGGATACAAGATGAAAGCGCTGACCCAACCTTTAGCGGCATCACCGATGCGAATGCCGTACTCCCACCCAGGGTTCTTGATGTTATCCGAGGTCGAGTCCGCCACGTAGATGCGGTCTTGCTCATCGAAGAAGAGGCCACTGGGGCTGCCGAACTGCGTCCAAGTGGAGAGGTGTGCTCCCTCCTGGTCGAAGATCTGGATGCGGTTGTTGGAACGGTCGCCCACGAACACTCGACCACGGGAGTCGATGGTGATCGCGTGCAGGGTGCGGAACTCGCCTGGCGCGTAGCCCGTCCGTCCCCACGCCTTGATGAATTCGCCGTCCTTGGTGAACTTCACGACCCGGTTGTTGCCGTCGTCGTTGTGGCCATCGGCGACAAAGACATCACCGTTCTTCGCGACAACGACGTCACTCGGGGCGTTGAAGTGCGAGGTGTCATCGCCCATTACCCCTGGGGTACCCAACCGCATCAAGACCTCGCCTTCGGGGCTGAATTTGATCACCTGATGTGCGCGCGTCCCCGGCGGAGTCGCGGCGGCCGAGACCGCATCGGTCACCCAGACGTTTCCTTCCGGGTCGACATCGATCCCGTGCGGCCAGATGAAGAGCCCCCCTCCGAGGCCCGCAACGACATTACCCTCAGGATCGAACTTGAGCACGGAATCGAGATCGGAGTCGAGACACTCCGTGCCAAAAGTCGCCTCAGCCTCGCACCTCACCACCGCCCAGATGTGACGGCCGTCGAGATCGACCGTCACCCCACCGAGCCTTCCCATCGGCCGCCCCTCCGGGTCCTTCGCCCAGCCTTCGACAATGCGATAGGGGTTCGGCAGAGCCTGCGCAACGGCCTCTTCTGCGACACCGAGCGGGGCTAGGACCGCAAATGCGATCGACCCCACGACCCCATGGAACTTCCGCCGCACGTTCCTAGGCCACCGCGGCCGCGGCGATCTCCAAAGACTCACGGATTCCCGGCAGCGGATCCTCCGGCTGCTCCAGATGCTCCAGTGACAGGGCGCCGTCATCCGGGAACCCGACCTCGGCCAATGCGGCGAAGAACTCGGGAACGTCCAGGAATCCCTTGCCCAAGACGATGACGTCGCTATCCGGGTCGCGCCCGGACACGTCCTTGAGATGAATCCCGAAGACTCGATCGCCCAATCGCCGCAACGCCCCCGCGGGGTCCTCCGAACCTCGAATGGCGTTGCCCATGTCGAGGCAAGCACCCACATTGGGTCCCCTCCGGTCGATGGCTTTGACTACATCTGCGATTCGGTCGAAAGGCGAGCCCGGTGCGTTGTTGTGAATCGCCAGCCGGATTCCGTATTCGTCGGCGAGAGCCTCCAGACTGTCGATCGAGCTAGGCTCTGGGATGCAAGTCAGATTGCGGACTCCCAGATCCGCCGCGCGCGCGAAGAGATCCCGGTTCGAAGATTCGGTGCCCGATATCTGGATCGGCCCATATGCGGTCGGAGTGACATCCGCATTCGAGAGGAGTTCGCGCAGCTCCCGAATCTCGGCGGGTGTCGCCGCCGGACCTGCAAACCGCCCCCTGGTCACTTCTCGGAGACGGATCTGGGCCAGCGTCAGTTCCAGCCAGTGGAGCCCGAGGTCCTCCACCGTCATGCGAACCGCTTCCGCCGTCGAAAAGCCGCGGAGGGACATTCCGTGGAGCCCCAGCGGGAGGCCCGCAAACCTCTCGCGGACCTGGTCACGGCCCGAAGCCCGCAACACCGGTGCGACAGCAAGGCTCGCCCCGGCACAAGCCGCGGCCCCCAGCAGACTACGCCGGCTCCATAGGCGATCCTCCACGCGCCTCGTATCCTGCTCGGTCGATTCGTTCACTGTCGTCCTCCGCAGCTCTTCGCAGAAGGGTTCACCTCTGGCGAACGGTGATGAGATCTTAACCCGGCGTCTCAACTGCGATAGCATCGCGCTGAGCGGAAGGGGGCTGCCGATGTCTAAACGAAGAAGCGCTGCGATTCTGACCTCTCTCATCTTCGCCGCGGCCTCCGTGGTCGCGCAAGGGAGCCGCCCCGAGCTGGGCAGCGAAGCGCCGGACTTCACGCTCGAGAGCAGCTCGGGAGAAAAGTACTCGCTATCGCAGCTCAGGGGCGAGAAGAAAGGGATAGGGATTTCCTTTTCAGGGCCACCGATCGAATCGCGCTGGCCGAGCGTGGCCGAGCGTTAGAAGGGTGGACATCGGTGGGTGATGCATAGTTCGAGGCTCTCCGAACAATGAGATCAGCCGGGGGTCGCGCCGCCGTGACGGAGGTCGACGCCTTGGGCTGCTGACTCGTCTGAGCAGGAGCACAGCTCCGCCGGCCCGTGATCGGGATCAGTCCACTGGGCTGGAACTCGTGCCCGTCGTCGCCGGTCGGTCAAGAGGCGAGAACAGACGCTGGTGGAGCGCGCTCTCGAGCGTTGGCCTTCTCATCAGCGATGTGCCGGAGGATCTTGGCGACAACTCGGGGGTCGAGGATGAAGGCCTAGGGCGGCCCCGAGAGGATCCTCATCTGTGCGCCGCATCGACAGGTCAGCGGGTCGACCTCGTAGATCCGGCGGATCATCTGGGCCCAGGCTCGTCTTAGCCGACGACGCTCGGCAGCGGAGGGCAACACGGTCGTCGCAGCACTGGCCTCGTCTTCCACTTTCTCGCCTCGCCGCCGCGCGTGTGCAACGCTCGAGTACTCGCCGTAGTAGCGCACCGTGTGAAGCTTCGGCTGAGGGATGTGCATCAGCAGACGGGCGAGGAAGTCCATCGCATCAAAGGTGGTCTGGGACCCACCGAATCGACCCCGGGCCTTGCGACGGTAGAGAACAGAGCCATCGGCGTCCAAGGACATCCGCTCGAGACTGAGCGGCGGACGAAGCAGGTAGCGAGCAAGCCGCTCGGTGCCCGCAGCATCGTCCGCCCCCACGGTGACCGTGCTATGGACCGAGAATCCCTAGCCGGGCGCCCGGTGTTCTGCCAGGAGAGCAGCAGCTCGATCCGCTCCTCGCTCAGTAGCTCCTCGTCTCGCAGAAGGGCGATGACCTTGTGGCGAAAGAGAAGCTCAGCCGCCTTCGCGTCGACGTACGGCACGGGCACCCAAGTGCCCTCGCCATCCCACCCGCCACGAGAAACCAGCCCGTGAACGTGGGGGCTCCACTCCAGAAGATCCGTTGCCGTCTGAACAACGCTCACCATCCCGGGCCGAATGCCTCGATCGTCGGCGTGCGCCGCGGCGATCAGCTCATGCACCGTCTCCCAAGCCGCCTGCGACAGCTTGCCCAGTAGCTCTCTGTGATGGAGGAAGTAGGGCCGGAGCAGCTTGGGGATGGTGAAAACCCACTGTGCATGGCCGACGTCTTCGAGGATCTCCTCGTGGAGCAGCGCACCAAAGACCGCCGCTCGCTTGGCGGCGCACGAGGGACAGAAGACCCGGCGACTACAGGAGAAGGCCACCAGGTAGTCTGAGCGACACTCGTCGCAGTAGACCCGAGCAAATCCACCCTCGAAGTCGCCGCAGGCCTGGAACGCGAGAACGACCTCGTCCATGAACCCACGCCTAGCCGGCCGCGCCAGAAACCGTAGGACCGCTCGAAGCGCTCCTCCCAGCAGCCCTTGACGCGCTCGTAGAGCTCGTCCACAAGCCGATACAAAGGCGACTCTCGTGGCCGACGAGGCCGATAAAGCGCGGCGCATGCGTCCAGAAGCAGGGACCTCCCTGCTTCCAAAAGACGGAGATCGCGCCGGTCAGCGCTCGCCTACGTCTGCACCACTCGCCAGGCTGCCACCGGCGGCCCACACCGATTCCGGAGAAAGATCCCGCAAGATCCCCAACAATCCCGAACAATCTCCAACGCTTCCTTCTCTGGAGAAGATCTGCGATCACTGCAGCGGGCACGCCGGCTGAAGACAGCCGTGGCGGATCTGACGCTGCGAGAGCAGGCACTGAAGGAAGCGTTGTCGAGAAAATGGTGACGCCCGCGACCCGGCGCGCGGCGGTGAGCCACTTCCGGGATCGGTGGGGCTTGAGCGAGCCCAGGAGGGATCGGCTTCATCCAGACGTCCGGGGAGCTGTTGCGATTTCACCCACATATCCACGTCCTGATGGCCGATGGCGCCTGGCTCCCTGACGGGACCTTTCGACACCTTCTCTACTTCGACGCCCAGAAGGTGGAGCGCCCATCCGCAGGTTGTTGGCGGGAATCCAGGCGGAACTCCAAGAGCCGGAGCCCCTCGCTCACTCACCGCCAGCTCCCGAGCTGGTCTATGAGCCCGTCTGAGACACCCATCCCTGCCGACGTGAAGAGCGCCTGACGCTCCCGGGGGACCCTCGACTCCTCTGGCCCCCCTCCGGGGACTCCTGGAGGCCCCGCTGCCGCGCACGCCCCCAAGCACTCTCGCGACCCACCTGCCGCCAGGACCGCGCACTCTAATCCTGCTGTCGAGCCGCCGAGAAGTGACAGCCCAGCGTGCTGTATCAGTAGCAACGAAGCCTGCTAGACAACGCGGCGGTCGCGCTTGAGCCGTATCGACGAAGGACTCCGCCTGGTTCTCGGCCTGAAAATCTAGGGAGTTACGTAGATAGGAGACGACCAGGCGATCTCACCGGGTCGGTCAGGGGCGTCGGAGCTGAAGCTCTCGACGACGCGGATGTAGTAGTAGCCGTCCGCAAGCGGGGGACGGGGACGGAAGGTGAAAGACACCTTGCGGCGAGCCGACGGTGATCCTTCCGCGCGGTGGGAGTAGAACACTTCGTTGTTCTTGATCACGTCGACCCGTTGGATCGCTCCAGCGCCGGTCACCTCAACGGTGAACTCGGTATCGGACGAAGCCTCGATCACTCCGCCCATCAGCGTGTCGCCGGCACGGAAGTCGACAATGATGTTGTCCGTCGACCCGTAGGTCCTGCGTTCCTCGATCGCGGCTTGGATGTCCTGACGAGTCGTGACTCCCTCGGGGACGAGCAAGTTCGCGTAAGAGATGTGCGTCGAGTAGTGATCGCTCGAAGCGATGAAACCCATTCGGAAGCCGGCGCTCAAAGCGTTGCTCACCAAGCCCTGCTGGAATGGTGGACGCCCGGCCCCACCGAGGCCGATCTCCTCGGGGGTCGCGGCCCTTGGAGCACCTTCGGCCTCGTAGGAGCTGCGGTCGCCCTGATAGATCTCGGTCACCGGGATCACCGAGTCGTCGTGCAGCTTCCAGTCAGTGCCCATGATCGTCCCCGAAGTGTGAGCGATTCCGACCCCACCGGTCTCCGCCAGATAGGCCTGGAAGCCGCGGGCCTCCTTCTCCAGCAGCTCCGGACGCTCGGCGAGATGAAGCTTGCTCACCCGGTAGCTGAAGACGCCGCGGCGCGGGTGGAACACGTTGACATGGCCGAGCGGAAAATTGACCGATCGCTCGTAGCCATAGAGAGGAACGAAACGGCCGGGCACATGAAAGAGATCGGCCGACTTCTGGGTTCGCCACCACTGGTAGATGTCGTCGGTGTTCGGCGACTCGGGCTCGTCGGTATCGAGCCAAGCCCCATAATTGTGGTCGGTCACGGCAAAGAAATCGAACGAGGCGGCGTCGAGAGCGTAGCGGTAGAGATCCCATAGAGAGCCGTCGGTCGCGCCGTCCATCGAGATCTCGCTGTGACGATGCAGGTCACCTCGAATGATCTTGAAGTCGCCGTCGGCGGTCTCGATTCGGTGATCGCGAATGCGTGCAACCGCGAGGGCTTCCTCCGGGTGGGTCACCGGTACATCCGGCGCAACGGTTACGCGGAACCGAGTGAGATCGGGAGAGGCTGGGCGTTGCAAGTCGGCGTCGACAGAAACGGCTGCGATGTCGTGGTGCTCGGGTAGTCCGACCGGCAACAGCCGGCCGTCGCTGACGGTGCCGACGAGGAGCCCCGTCTTCGGACCCGGAACGGCCGAGATGACTGTGTCCTGCCTGCCTGTGGTGTGCGGCAGCAGCACAGGAGTCATCCAGCGCTGAGCGCCACCGCTCTCTTGCAGCGTGGTCGCGTAGAAGTCGAAGAGGTGCCCGCCATTGCGACCGCGAGAGACCGCCTGGTGGCGCAGAAGCACCCACACCGCTCCGTCGCCATCAACGGCGAGACGGGGGTTCTGGAAGAGACTCTTGGCCAGCAGATCCGGGAGCGAATCGGTGAGCTCTGCTCCCGGCTGCTTCCACTCTCCTCGCTCGAGCACGGCGATCCTCGGGCGGCGGTACCAGCCCTCCCGCGCCCGATAGATCTCCGAGCCGCCTGCCTTCAAGTTCGCACCGACGTTCGGATTCTCGTAGCCGGTATCCTTGCCCCAGTTGGCGCCTCCCTCTTCCCACGAAAACCACACTCGGCCGGCGGAATCGACGGCAACATCGGCGCGCATCTCGGCCATCGGCGTTGCCGAGACTTCGCGAATCTCGCCGAGCGAGACGCGCCCAGCGTTGAGCGAGTAGTGGCGAGCCAACAGATCGTATGTGGCGGGTGCGGATCCCGGCGAGCGGTAGGAGTCCCACGCAACCCACGAGCCCGCCGGACCCGTCGCCACCGCCGGCTCCCAATCGTCGCCCTGACTCTGCGAGAGGTTGATCTCTTCTCCCCAGCCATCCGTAGAGCGCACTCTCGAGAGGATCTCGCTCTGTGGCAGAGCTTCCTCGGAGAGCTGGCGGAATCCGCTCCAAACAAGAAAGAGATTGCCACGAGAGTCGGAAGCCATGCGGTGAAAAGCGTCAGGCCTCGGGTCGTTGGTGAGACGCTCTTCGTCCGACCACTCGGCGCCGTCCCAGACTCGGGCAAAGAGGTCGAAGTCGCCGCCCTCGGGATCCTTCTGGAGCGCATAGACACACCAGATCCGACCGGCCCCGTCCTCGCCCAGGGCAACTCGGAAGTGATCACCAGGAGGAGTGACGGGCCGAGGAGTCGACCAGCTCGCACCATCGCGGCTCCGCGCCACCATCACCTGATCGCCTCCTTGAATTCGGTAGCCGGTGTGGTCGATGGTCCGGTAGGCGACCCACCCCATCCAATACTCCCCAGCTCGAGTGCGGAGGATTTCGGGATCGTCGTTCTCGTAGTCGCCGCCCGAGATCACCTTCGCCAACGGCACCCGCTCCACCGTCACATCGATGCCGTCGAGGTGCTCGACCTCGCCGTAGGGAATCTCAGCGGGGATGAAAGAGAAGTCACCCATGCGGCACCATAGGGTCACCGCCTCAGACTCGGGCGAAGTGACTTCTACGAGGATGCTCTTCGGCAGAACGACGCCTCCCGCCGAGCGCAGCGACAGCACCCACCGGTTCGGCTGAATCAGCTCATCCGCCGTATCGAGGTGCCAGCCGCTTATCCGACGCACCTGCGACGCCTCGCGGATTCCGCCGTTCCAGTTTCGGGCCGCGCGGTCCCTGGCTCCGAAGGTGATCTGGAAGGCGCTCGCCGCCACTGCAGCATCAGCCGCAAGCAAAAAGAATGCTGTAAGAGCCAAGACCGGACCGGAATGTCGCCTCACGGTGCCTTCCATGTTACCGGTCCCGCTCCTGAAATACCCCTCACTCGGTCTCTACGGCCTCCTCCGAGAGCCGCCTGTGAGCTCACGGTCGATAGCTGGGCCCAGACGCCGGCCGGACGAGCTCGCTGTCGGCGATACGCCTCGCGTCGCGCATGAAGTCGACCAGCAACGGCCGGGTGTCGCGAGGGTCGATGATCTCTTCTACTCCAAAGGCGTGGGCATTGCGGAAAGGGGACGAGATGGCATGCAGGCGAGCTTCGATCTCGGCGCGCTTCTCGGCCGGGTTCTCGGCCCCTTCGATCTCGCGCTTGTAGGCGATCGCGGTACCGCCCTCGATGTGCATCGAGCCTCCATGAGTCGACGGCCACGCGTAGCGTCGGTAGAGGCCCGAGATCCTCTGGTGCAAGCCGCCGGCGACGCCGTAGAGCTGGCGCAAGATGAAACAGATGTAGGGCGTCTGGGTGAGATTGAGAGCGGTGACCACTCGAGCACCTGCACGCACGATGCCCAGACGCTCCTGCGCCGAACCGACCGAAAATCCGGGCTCGTCGGCGAAGTACGCCAACGGCAGATGGAAGGTCTCGCACATTTCGAGCAGCCGAAGCATCTTCTCGCCGGCGGCGATGTCCATCGAGCCACCATTGAATCTCGGGTCGTTGATCATCACTCCGCAAGGCAGGCCGTCGACGCGGGCGAGGCCGGTCATGCGGGCCTCACCGTAGTAGGGCCCGATCTCGAAGAAGCTACCCTCATCGACCACCGCTTCGATGACCTCGTGGGGATCGTAGGTGCGTCTGCGGTCCGCCGGAATCACCGAGACCAGCGCTTCTTCCCGGCGCTCCGGATCATCGGTCGGAGCGACCACCGGCGGCGCCTCCCAGACGCTGCTGGGGAGATAGGACAGAAAGCGGCGCACCTGGCCGATGGCGTCCGCCTCACTTTCGGCGAGGTTCATGATCACGCCGTTGCGCAGCTGCGTCCGCTCGTCGCCGAGCTCTTCTTTAGTGATGGTCTCCCCCGTAGCCTGTTCGACCACACGGGGGCCGGCGACGAACACCTGGCTGGTGCCCTTGACCATGACATTGAAGTGGCACATACACGCCTGCACCGCAGGCAGCCCCGCAACCGAGCCAAGCACCGCGGAAACGACCGGCACCGTCTGCAGGAGCTGCGCCGATACGCTGGTCCCGGAGTTTCCGGGAAGATAGGTACGCCCGATCTGCTCGAAGGTCTTGACGCTACCGCCCGTCGCGTCGAGTAAACGCACGAAGGGCAGGCGGCTACGCAGCGCAAACTCCTCGGCAAAGCGGCTCTTGTTGCCGATATTGGCGTCCGAAGCGCCGCCGCGGATGGTGAAATCACCACCCGAGAAGGCGACTTTGCGCCCGTCGATCCGAACGGTGCCCATGACCATATTGGAGGGTTTGAGATCCGAGACCCGATCACCGTCCCAGGTCGCCGTACCGGCGAGTGCGCCAATCTCGTGAAAGGAGCCCGGATCGGCCAGCAGCTCGACCCGCTCCCTGACGGTCAGCTTGCCGCGGCCATGCTGAAAGGCAACGCTATCCACCCCACCCATCTCGGCGGCCATGCGGCGCTGCCTTTCGATTTCGTCGACGTCGTCCGACCAGCTCATGGGATTGCTCCTTCGGCTCGGTTTGGGCAATCCTCTCATCAATCGATAGGGACAGCGGGGATCGAACGCGAATGTGATCTGCTACGCCGATGACGGAGCCCTTGATCGATAGGGTCTGGCGCGGAGCAACGGAAGGACGATTCGATCCCGGCGCCGACGAGCCCAGTCTCGCGGAGGGACAAGATCTGCAGCTGCAACTGCTGGAGCGCTGGCGCCAACGCGGCGAAAGTCTGGGCGGCTGGAAGCTGGGCATGACCTCTGGCCAATCCAGGGACGCGCTCGGGGTCGGGTTCCGTCCTTTCGGCTTCATCCTCGAGAGCCGCATCCTCGAGTCTGGGAGCGAGATCAGCATCAATAGAATTCAGCGCGGCGGCGTCGAGAACGAGCTCTGCTTCATCATCGGCAGAGCCTTGGGCCAATCAGCTACGCGGGACGACGCCATCGCCGCCATTGCCGGGGTGGCCCCCGCCTTCGAGGTCAACCAACGCCGCATTCAGGGCGAAGGGAAGCCTGGCATCCGTATCGCCGACGACCTGGCCAACTGGGGCTTGATAGTGGGCTCGCCGGTCGCAGCACCGGAGGGTCTCGACGACCTGACGGTGGTGCTCACAAGATCCGGCGAAGAGCTGGATCGGGTCAGCGCCAAGGGGCATATCGACGACCACTACCAAAGCCTTGCAACCCTCGCACGTAAGCTCGCCGAGCATGGCCAGGGGCTGAGACCCGGCGATCGGGTGATTACCGGAGCTTTCACCCGGGCCCCGCTGGGGGTGGGCAGTTATGATGGTGACTTCGGACCCGAGATCGGCCGAGTCACGGTGAATGTAACTCCATGATTGACCTCTACACCTGGCCCACACCCAATGGCCGCAAGATATCCATCGCGCTCGAGGAGTTCGGGCTCGACTACGAGGCCCACGCCGTCAATATCGGCAAAGACGAGCAGTTTGAGCCGGCGTTCCTCAAAATAAGCCCAAACAACAAGATCCCGGCGATCGTCGACCGTGAGAGCGGTCGCGCCATGATGGAATCAGGCGCAATCCTCATCTACCTCGCCGACCTCCACCAGCGTTTCCGCGGCGATGACTGGTACGTGACCCTGGAATGGCTGATGTTGCAGATGGGTGGCGTCGGGCCCTTCTTGGGGCAGGTGCATCACTTCCTCCGTTTCAACCCGGGGAAAGCCCCCTACGCCGAGGAGCGATATAGCGCTGAAGCCAAGCGCCTGTATCGCGTCCTCGACCAACGCCTCGCGGAGCACGAATACCTCTCGGACAGCTATTCGATCGCGGACATTGCCACCTGGCCCTGGATCTCACGCTACGAATGGCAGGGCATCGACTGGGCCGAGTATCCAAACCTGAAGCGCTGGTATCTCGTGATCGCCGACCGTCCCGCGGTTCAGGCCGGTTACGACGTGCCGATGCATGTCAACCCCCTACCTCGCCCGGAATAGGTAGCCACACACAAATCAGTGTCGGATCCCTTCTGCGATGCACATCTTCGCCGACCAGGAACGGCACTTCTTCTCAAACGACGACTTTCCCGACGCCACAATCGAGCGCGCCTTCGGGTTCCTAAAGGCGCATGAGCCTCTCCGATGAGTGCAAAGCCTGCGCCTCTAGCTATGTCGTCGTCGACGAGCTGGTTGCGATACATCTCGCGACTCCCGCCCGCGGGCGTCTATCACGGCCCGATCTCGGTCTCTGCGAAGAGAGGCCGCCCGTTCATATCGGGTTCATCGATCCTGATGTCGAGGGACATCGCTGCGGATCTAGCGCAGAGCGCCGATCGCATTCTTTCGATGAATGATGGTGCCTACGTGGGATGATGTAGTGATCGGCCACTGGATCGCGCGGAACCACTGTGTAGAATCAGCTTCCGAGATCACAGAGAACATCCGAAGACGCAGAACTCCGACAACAAACCAAACTTTCGTTACCCCCCCACCGAAGAGGTCTGACGAATTTCGTGAAGGTGCCACCCGAGCGACTTGCTCCCCCGCGATGAGAACTATCACTATCATTTCAGCTCGAAGAGAATCTGGGAGATGGAGGAATTCCACCAGAGATTCTTTGCCGGGGCCTCCCCAGAAGCGCGCTCGGCTCGAGATTGATGCGCCCCGGTCAGATGAAACTGCAAACACAGAAGGATTCTCTGAAGAAGGAGTCAGGTATGAGGCCTCGAACCCGTAACGAAGCGATACGGATCTTTCTCGCCGTCTCCTTCCTCCAGCTCACTTTTGTAGCGGCGGCCCCGGCGGAATACAAGACGCCACGAACGGCTTGGGGACACCCGGATCTGCAAGGCACATACTCGAATACCACCCTGACGCCTTTCGAGCGTCCCGAAGCCCTGGGCGACAAGGCGTTTCTCACTGAGGCAGAGGCGGCCGAGCTCGAAAGGAAGCGTGCCGAATCGATCGTCACTGCGGCCGAGGCGCCGGCGTCCCAGACCGAGGCGGGAGGCCGGGTCGGCGGCTACAACCAGCACTGGCTGGAGCTCGGAACCAAGGTCGTCGGCACTCGCCGGACCTCTCTGGTGGTCGATCCGCCGACCGGGCGCGTTCCGGTCCGTCCCGAGGCACTGGCCCAGCGCGACTACGAGCTCGAAGAGAGCTTCAACGACTATGTCCACATGAGCGTGTGGGATCGCTGCATCACTCGCGGTGTCCCCGGCGGCTTCTTCCCAGCCGGATACAACAACAACTACCGCATCCTGCAAACACCCGACACGGTGGCGATCTACTTCGAGATGATCCACGACGTCAGGTTGATCCCGCTCCACGGTCGGCCCCACGTCGACTCGGACATCGTGCTGTGGCACGGGGACTCGCGCGGGCGCTGGGAGGGGGACACCCTGGTCGTGGAGACCAGGAACTTCTCGGGCAAGAGCTGGATCGCGACCAGCGGTTCCCAGGGTCGGGTCAAGGGCATCGCGCAGACCAGGGACGCCCACACGATCGAGCGCTTTACTCGCCTCGACGACAACACGATCGATTATCAGGTGACGGTCACCGACCCCGCTGTCTACACTGCGCCCTGGACTGTTCAGACGCCTCTCTACACGGAAGAGGGTCTCGATCTCTTCGAGTACGCTTGTCACGAGGGCAACTGGGCCGTCCGCAACACCTTGAGCGGCGCCAGAGCCGAAGAGCGGGCCGCGCGCGGCCAGTCACCGATAGAGGAGAACTAGGAAGATGCGAAACCATGGCAGGGACGGAATCGCTCCCATTACAGTGGCGCTGGCCTTCCTGCTCGGCGCGGCGGGCATCAATGCCCAGGACTTTCGGGCACCGCGCACACCCGACGACAAGCCGAACCTCAACGGCGTCTGGCAGGCGCTGAGCTCGGCCCATCACGACATCGAGGGCCACGCCGCCCGGATGGGGCCGATCGTCGAGCTCGGTGCCCTGGGCTCCATTCCCGCCGGGCTAGGCATCGTCGAGGGAGGCCAGATCCCTTACCAGGACTGGGCCCGCACCAAGCAGCAGGAGAACCTCGCGGAGTGGTGGAAGCTCGACCCCGCGGTCAAATGCTTCATGCCAGGCATCCCCCGAGCCAACTACATGCCCTTTCCCTTTCAGATCGTCCAGAGTCCCGACTTCGTACTCATCGCTTATGAGTTCGCGAGCGCGAGCCGTGTCGTCTACATGAAGCGACCCGACTTCGAGAGCCCCGCCGACACCTGGATGGGTCACTCGCGCGCACGGTGGGAAGGTGAGACCCTGGTCATCGATGTCACCTCGCAGGTGCCGGACACCTGGCTCGACAGCTCCGGCAACCACCACAGCGTCGACATCCACGTCGAAGAGCGCTTCACCGCGATCAGCGCCAACCACATCCAGTACGAGGCAACGATCACCGATCCCGAAACCTATACGCGACCCTGGAAGGTCAGCTTCCCGCTCTACCGACGGGTCGATCCCAACATGCAGCTTCTCGAGTTCAAATGCGTCGAGTTCGCCGAAGAGTTGATGTACGGCCACTTGCGCAAAGGTGCAACCGAATAGGAGGTCAATCAGATGCAAAACAAAACTGCGATCGCCGCAACCGCCTTGATCTTGGCCGTGTCGACCCTTCCGATCTCGGCACACCACGCTTTCTCCGCTGAGTTCGACGCCAACGCCCCCATCAACCTCACAGGAACCGTGACCAAGATGGAGTGGATCAACCCGCACTCCTGGGTCCACATCGCGGTCACCAAGGATGACGGCACGGTCGAGAATTGGATGATCGAAGGCGGCACACCGAATACCCTCTTCCGTCGCGGCTTCACCAAGGACTCGCTGGCGCCGGGAACCGTGATCGTGGTCGACGGCTACCAGGCCAAGGACGGCACGATGAAAGGCAATGGGCGGGACCTCACCTTCACCGACGGCCGCAAGCTCTTCCTCGGCTCCTCCGGTACCGGCGCGCCGCGCGACGGTCGCGACGCGACCGAGCGTTAGCTCCTCGCCCCGAAAGAGAGCTTGACATGGACAATCGATCGCTCGTCTCGTTGGCCGTAGTCGCTTCCGTCGCGACCCTCCTGGTCTCTGCTCTTTCGAGCTCCGCCGGAGCCGGAGCCGCCGAGGATACGAAGGAGTGGTCGCCGCCGCGCCGAGCCGACGGCCAACCCGACATCAGCGGCACCTGGAACAACGTCCGCGCCGCCCACATCCCCCTCCAGCTTGCCGAGGAGCTCCTCGGCAAGGACCTCAGCCCCGAACAGCGCCAGACGCTGGTAAAGGAGCGCTCAGATCTCCGCAAGGCCGCGCGATGGGAAGGGCACGAGAACAGCAGCGGGGTCGGTGCCTACGCCAACTACTGGTTCGACTGGTACTGGGAGGAGCCGTTGGCCGGCGATGTGCCCCAACTCTTGATCGAGCCCGACTCCGGCAGGATGCCCGCAATGACCCCCTGGGCAAAGGAGAGCGTGACCTACCATCGCGACCACCTGCACGACTCCTACACGACCATGGAGGCCGGGGACCGCTGCATCTCCCGCGGCATCTATGGACTGATGATGCCGACCGCCTACAACAACGGCAAGATGTTCTTCCAGTCCCCCGGATACGTAGTCATCCTCAGCGAGATGATCCACAACGCCCGCATCATCCCCATCGATGCCGGACCTCACGTCAACGAAGGCATCGAGCTGTGGGAGGGAGATCCGCGTGGGCACTGGGAGGGCAACACGCTGGTGGTCGAGTCGACCAACTTCCGCCCCGTCCCCAATCTGCGAGGTCCCGGTTCGAGGGCTCCTCAGACGACCAAGCGCCGCGTTGCCGAGCGCTTCACGATCGTCGACGCCGATACCCTACGCTACGAGCTGAGCGTCGACGATCCCGCGACCTACGAGGACGCTTGGACCGTCGCCTTCAACTACAAGCGCGACGACGAGTACCAGCAGTACGAGTACGCCTGCCACGAGGGGAACTACTCGGTACCCAACTCCTTGAACGGGGCTCGCGCCGAGGAACGTCACTAGAGCTCCCTACTCGCTCTTCGAAATGGCGTATAGATGGTCCCGCGCCCGTATGAAGAGCGTGGTCCCCGATATCGCGGGTGTGGCCATGATCGGCTCGCCGAGATCGTTGTTGGCCAGGAGCTCGTACTCCGGCCCGGCTCGAATGACAAAGACCTGGCCGTCCTCACTGGGGAGATAGATTCGATCGTCGGCCACGACCGGCGAGGCGCTGAATCCAAGGCCGCCATGGGCGATGCGAGTCCGATAGACCTCGCTCCCGCTCTTCAGGTCATAGCAGTCGAAGACTCCCTGGTTCGAGAGCACGTAGAGACGAGCTTCGTAGGCCAACGGTGTCGGCATATAAGAGCCGCGGCGAACCCAACTCCAAGCGACGGATCGGTTGGAGCCGCGACCTTCAGCCAGAGTGATGTCACCTTCTGCTCCAGGGCGCACTGCAAAGATGGGGCGCTCCGGAGCGCGGCCGCTCGCAACGATGATGAGTCCATCGGCAAAGATCGGCATTGGAGCCGTGATCTTGGAGCTCCCCCCTAGACGCCACAATTCTCTGCCGTCAGCGACATCGTAGCCGCGAATGAAGTTGGAGCCGTTGGTGACGACCTCGGTGCGGGCGGCCGACGAGATGACCGTCGGTGTCCCCCACGACGGCAGCTCGTCGCGCATCGACCGCCAGAGCTCTCGCCCCGTTTCCAGGTCGAACGCGGCAACGAAGGAGTCGCCCTGGGTGTCGCATTGAACGATCACTCGATCGTTCCAGAGAACCGGCGAGCTCGCCGACCCCCATTCGTAACTCGGCAGGTCGTAGGCGCCGACATTGAGATGGCCAAGGTCCTTCGACCAGACCAGCTCGCCGGCCGCGGTGTATACAAAGAGCCCCTGGGAGCCGAAGAAAGCCACCACATGACGGCCATCCGTAGCCGGTGAGGCGCTGGCATAGGTCGACTTGATGTGCCGTTTCTCTCGCGGCTCCCCCTCGAAAGCCGTCCGCTGCCAAAGAACCGCACCCGTTCTCTTGTCGATCGCGTACAGATTCCAACGGTGAGTCGAGCTGTCGTCGGACGCGTCGCCGTCCCCGTAGAGGCCCGGCTTGAAGCTGGCGTCTGCGCGGCTACTAATCGCCGAGGTGACGTAGAGAACATCGCCCCACACCACCGGACTCGAATGAGCGAGGCCGGGGACGCGAAACCGCCAGGCAATGTTACGCCCGCTCTCGACGTCCCACTTCAGAGGCAGGTTCCGCCCCGCCGGAGCCACTCCAGAGGCGTGGGCCCCGCGAAAGGAAGGCCAGTCGTCTCCCCCTGAAGCCGGCGTTGCAAGCAACAGAGTGGCGACAGCGAGCCAGGGCTTCATAGTGTAACTACACGTAGTCGCGACGTAGCACCTCGGCTGAAGCAGTGTCGAGGCGCTCGCTGCGGCGCACTTCCTCGAAACGATCGAGCAGGTCCTCGGGGCGCAGGCGACGCTTCTCAGATCCCGAGATATCGTGATGGACCCGACCCTGGACCATCATGATCAGGCGATCGCCGAGGGTCGCCGCCTGCTGCATCGAGTGCGTGACCATCATGGTGGTCAGACGGCCACCCTCGATCGCGCGGCAGCTCAATCGTATGACCTGATCGCCGCTCTTGGGGTCGAGCGCAGCAGTGTGCTCGTCGAGGAGAAGCAGCTCGGGTCGGCGCCAGGTCGCCATCAGCAGCGTCAGTCCCTGGCGCTGCCCGCCAGAGAGGGTACCGATCGGATTGTCGAGGCGGTCCTCGAGCCCCATACCCAGACCGCGCACGCGGTCGGCGAGCTCGGCTCGACGCGCCTTGCCTAAGGCAAAGCCAAGGCCACGCCGGCGGCCTCGTCGAGCGGCGAGTGCGAGGTTTTCGGCAATCGAGAGATCCGGCGCCGTCCCGGAGAACGGGTTTTGGAACACCCGACCGACCAACTGGGCACGGCGGTGCTCGGGCCAGCGCGTGACGTCGCGACCGGCGAGCCGGATCCGACCGCGGTCGATGGGAAACGATCCCGCCACCGCGTTCAGGAGCGTCGATTTTCCCGAACCGTTCATGCCGACGATGATGACGAAGGAGCCACTCTCGACTTCGAGGTCGACACCGCGTAGCGCGCGCACCTCGTTCGCGGTGCCTTCACCGAAGGTCTTGACGACTCCGCTGACCTCGACAGAGGGAAGAGTCATCGCCCGCCCTCCGCATCCAGCGGCGACGCCGCGGGCCGGCGCGCCCGTAATCGTGCCAGCACCCCCGGGAGAACGAGAGCGACGAAGACAAAGACCGCCGTCACCAACTTGAGGTCGGTCGGGTTGAGCCCGGCCCGGAGCGCGATCGCCACCAGCAGGCGGAAGAGGACCGAGCCCATCACCGCGCCAGTGATCACCAGCCCGATATCGGTCGTGCCCACCAGTGCTTCACCGATAATCACGCTAGCCAGACCCCAGACCACCATCCCGATCCCCATCTGCACATCGGCGAACCCCTGGTACTGGGCAAGCAGCGCCCCCGCCAGACCGACGAGACCGTTGGCGAGCGCGATGCCGCCGATCTGCATATTGCCGACATTGACGCCCTGAGCACGGATCATCTGCTCGTTGTTGCCGGTGGCGCGCATCGCAGTGCCGAGCTGGGTACGCAGGAACATCAGCAGGAGGCCGGCGACCGAGACCACCAACCCGAAGATCACGAGCAGAACCGAGAGATCGCGGGTAGTCACCGCGAACCCGGCAATCTCGAGCTCAGTCTGGCCGAGCCAGCGCGTCCCGACCGCCTCGGCCTGCGTCGCAAGCGTTTGAGCAGAGAGTAGGGGCACATTGCTCTTGCCCATGATGCGCAGGTTGATGGAGTAAAGCGCCGTCATCACCAAGATCCCAGCCAGCAGGCGATTGATCTTGAAGCGCGAATGGAGCACGCCGGTCGCGGCCCCCGCGGCGGCGCCACCGAGGGCGCCGGCGAGGGTGGCCCACAACGGCGAGACGCCGTCGACCAGCAATACCGCGGCGATCGCGGCGCCGGTCGTGACCGAGCCATCGGTGGTGATGTCCGGGAAGCTGAAAACGCGGAAGCTGATGAACACACCCATGGCGAGGAGCGAAAGGATGAGGCCGATGCTGAGGGCACCCAGGAGGAGGGCCATGGCTACACGCTCTCGCCGGCCGAAAGGGGAGCAAGCCAAAGAGCTCCGCGTCTGAGCTGACTCTCGCCCAGCCCGTCCGAGGCACGGTCGTCGTGAACCAGGTGTAGCAACCCCCGAAGGGCCTCGGTCTCGAAGAGGCCGCCAACGACAGCCTCGAGCTCGAGTGGCCCCCGCGGGAGTGGGCGATAGGAAAAGGCCGCCGCGTGAAAGTGCCCACTGATGTCGTCGCTCCCGACCGGGCGCAGGAAGGGGGCAAGCACTCCCTCAGCGGCACCGGACCGGACGGCGACGCCAACAATCAGGGCCTGGCACCCCGGCCACGCCCGATCCGAGGTGAAGGAGAGCCACTCCCGAACCTGCGGGAATGACAGATCGGGCCGCTCGCTGTCGAGCGCGGGCGAGCGCCGGAGCGCCGCGCCGACGAGTCCAGCGGTCTCAGCCACCGCCACGATACCCACCGCCTCCGCCTTCACGAGATCGAGGGCCGCGGCGGCAAGAGTAGAGACCTCGATCGGACGATCAGTCGCCTGGAAGCGTACGTGGGTGGAGAGAGAGCCGGAGCAGGCCAGCCCGTAGAGCAGGCAGGTCTCGGGACCCGCGGCGCCCTTGGCGAGTAGAAAATCTGGCACATTGGTGCCGTCGGTCGGCTGATAGACCGCGGCGCCGGCGACGGCAAGGAGCTCGCCGAAGCGGCCGCTACAGTCATCGAAGCCGCCTCCGAAGGCGCCGATCCCAAGACCGAAGCCACTCACTGGGAAGGTCAGATTGTGGCAGTCTTCGGCGCCGAAGCCCTCTGCGAGCCGCCCCGGCTCGCCGATCAGCCGGTATTCGAGGGGCACCCGGTCCTCAGCATCCCAAACCTCGAGCGCTCCCCCCTCGATGTCGACGGCGCGGCCGGAGGCACCTACCGCCGCGGGCTCCTGCGGCTGCAGCACGAGCAAGTCGAGAAGGCCCGCCATCTCGAGCGTAGAACGGACCGCTTCAGACAGACGCGCGAGGCGCATCGCCCCACCGACCCTGCCGAGCTCACGATGGGCTACGACGAGGGCAGTGATCCCGCCGGAGCTGAGGTAGACGACCCCGGAGAGATCAAGCGAGAGTCGGACGACGCCGTCGCGGATCACCTCGTCCAGAGCATTGGTCAAATGATCCGCCCAGTAGGCGTCGAGTCGTCCCTTGACGGCCAGCTCCAAGCCATCAGGTAATGATCGTCGGGTGATCTCCATCGATCTTGCGTTCGTGCAGCGAGGCCCGACCATCATACGATGGCCGTCATCATGTGGCCCACGCTACGCCGACTTCTTCTGGGGTTCGCCTTGATCGTTCTCGCCTCCGCGGTCCTGCTCCTCTCGGACCGCAACCGCAATCGTCCGTCAGCCTCACAGACGCTCCGCAGAATTGCGATCCTCCAGCACGCGTCGCAACCGGTCCTCGACGAGGGCGTACGCGGAATGATCGAGGGGCTCGCCGAGGGCGGCTTCGTCGAAGGCCGGAACCTCGAGATCAGGCGTTACAACGCCGAGAACGACGTCGCCACGGCCAACACCATCGCCGTCGAGATCACCACCGCTCCGAACGACCTGATCCTGACTGCGACCACTGTCAGTCTCCAAGCCGTCGCCAACGCGAACCAGCGCCGCGGCCGCCTCCACGTCTTCGCCCTCGTTACCGACCCGTTCGCCTCGGGAGTCGGCATTAGTCGCGACAACCCGCTCGATCACCCGCCCTATATGGTCGGCTACGGCACGATGCTACCGGTGGTAAAGGCGCTCGAGATCGCCATCACTATGTTTCCTGAGCTCGGGTCTGTCGGCATCCCATGAAACGCCGGGGAGACCAACTCGGAGATCTCAACGAAGCTTGCGCGGGAGGCGTGTGCAGAGCGGGGCATTGAAGTGCTCGAAGCTGGGGTCGAGAACACGGCGGCCGTCGGCGAAGCGGTCGCATCCCTGGTCGCGCGCGGTGCCCAGGCCATCTGGTCGCCCGGCGACGTCACCGTCCTAACCGCGATCGACTCCGCGGTGGCGCAGGCACGGGCTGGCAGAATCCCGATGTTCACCAACATACCCGGGAGCTCAGAGCAGGGCACGCTCTTCGACGTCGGTGCCAACTACCTCGAGGTGGGTCGACAGGCGGGACTGTTGGCCGGACGGGTCCTCAGTGGCGAAGACCCGGCGACGATCCCGGTCGAGAACTTGGTGCCCGAGCGCGTCACGATCAACGAGGCTGCACTCGATGGCCTGCGCGATCCGTGGCGCTTCACCGAGGCGTTGCTACGCCAGGCTAGAGCCGACTCAGGGGCGACGCGATCGCGGCCCCCGCCGGGGCGGCGCTTCCAGATCGACCTGCTCGAGTACGTCGAGGTACAAGACGTCGAGGATGCCGAGCGAGGTATCCGTGACGGCTTCCGCGACGCCGGTTGGGTCGATGGTCGGGATTTTGTGATCCGCAAGCGGATCGCCCAGGGCGACATGCCGACCCTGCCGGCGCTGGTCGACGCCGCCATCACCGAGGGCACCGATCTCATCATGACCCTCTCCACCCCGACCCTGCAGGCGGCGCTGGCACGGGGCAGGGACACGCCGATCATCTTTACCTTCTGCGCCAGTGGCGTCGCCGCGGGAGCGGGCACGAGCAACGACGACCATCTGCCGAACGTGACCGGAGTACCGAGCGCGAGCCCCTACACCGAGCTGGTCGAGCTGGCGCGCGAGGCGATGCCCGGGCTCCGCCGCGTGGGTACTCTGGTAGTACCGTCCGAGGCGAACTCGGTCTTCAACACCGCCCAGCTAGTCGAAGAGGCGGGTCGATACGGCATCGAAGTAGAACAGATGGCGGTCAACGCGGTGACCGAGGTTTCCGACGCTGCCATCGCGCTGTGCGGCCGCGATATCGACGCTATCCTCCAGGTTGGATCCAATCTGACCACGTCGTCTTTCGTCACCGTTGCCAAGGCGGCACGCGACGCCAGGGTACCGCTGTGGAGCGTGTTGACCGGCGACCTGGAGAAGGGGGCGGCGGTCGTGATGGCTCGGGACTACGAAGACGCCGGACACCAGGCCGCCGGTCTCGCAGTGCGCGTGCTCGAGGGCGAGAGCCCGGCCACGATTCCCTTCCAACCGCTCACCACCTCGCGGTTGCTCGTCAATCTCGATGCGGCCCGCGCTCAGGGCTTTCGGGTACCGGCGGCGATAGTAGACAGAGCCGAGGTCGTGATCGGAGAGCCCTGAGCAGTGAAGGCCGTCGCCTTTCGGCTGTCGGCTCTGTTCTTGGTGCCGGCGCTGCTCTTCGTCGGGCTCGAGGGCTCGCTACGCATCGCCGGCTGGGGAAACCCCGCCACCTTCTGGCTGCCGCTAGAGGGCGGCACGACCTACACCACCAATCAGCGTTTCGGAGACCGCTTCTTCCCGCCTCATCTGGCTCGCACTCCTCAGGTCCAGGTCCTCCAACAGCCTAAGCCCGAAGGGACGTACCGCGTCTTCCTACTCGGCGGCTCGGCCGCGATGGGAACGCCGGATGCCGCTTTCGGACTCGCTCGACACCTCGAGGCCATGCTCGGAGACCGCTATCCGGGGACGACCTTCGAAGTTTGGAACGCGGCGATGACCGCCATCAACTCGCATGTGGTGAGGATCATTGGTGGCGACTGCCTCGCACTAGACCCCGACCTCCTCGTGATCTATCTCGGCAACAACGAAGTGGTTGGCCCCTATGGACCTGGCACCGTCTTCGAGAGCTTCAGCTCGAGTCTGACCCTCATCCGCATGAGTGCTTGGGCCAAGGCCACCCGTACCGGCCAGCTCGTGGCAGCGATCGCGGCCTCGATCTGGCGTGGCGCCGACGGTCCAGCCGAGTGGGCCGGGCTGAGCATGTTTCGAGAGCGAAAGATCAGCGAAGACGATGCCCGGCTGGAGAGGACCTACGGGCATATGCGGCGCAATGTCGGGGATCTGATCGAGGAAGCCCGAGGCCAAGGCGTACCCGTATTGCTCTCGACCGTGGCTACGAACCTGGTTAGTCATCCCCCGTTCGCCTCGCGTGAGGGCGCCGATCCCGTTATCGAAGAGAGCCACCTCTTGCCCTCGGACGAGGCGATCGACAATCTGCGCCAGGCTCTCGCCACAGAAGAAGGCTCAGCCGAGCTCCACTACCGCCTTGCCCAGCTCCTCCGCAAGACCGGCCGCATCGACGAGGCCCTGGATCACTTCGTTCGTGCACGAGATACCGACCTCCTGCGCTTTCGCGCCGACAGCAAGATCAACCACACCCTACGGCTGCTAGGCGACCGAGAAGGAGTAACCCTCGTCGATGCAGACCGCATCTTCGCAGAGGCACAGCTCGCCGAGCAGGGCCAGGCACCCGATCTCTTCTGGGAGCATGTTCATCTGACTTTCGACGGCAACTTCCGCCTCGCGAGTGCGCTCGCGGAGAGCCTGCACCCACTGCTTCCGCTTCCGCTCCAGACAACTCGCGATCGAGGCACGACGCCGTCGCTCGAAGGCATGGCTCGCCGCCTGGGCGTCAACTCGTGGCACCAATTCGAGATGCTCGACACTATAGGGCGGCTCCTCGAGCGTCCTCCCTTCAACTCGGACCCCAGCCAAGTGGCTCGAGTGCGTCGATGGCGAGCCGTGCGCCCGGTTCTGGAGCGACGCGCGAGAGAGGGTCTCGAGGCCGCGGCGGAGCAGCAGACCGCGGCGGTCGAGCGAGATCCTCGCGATATCCAGCTGCGCGAGAACCTGGTCGACTTGCTCGAGGAGCAAGGACGCCTGAGCGAGGCGACGGTGCAAATGCGTAGCCTCCTCGCTGAGGTGCCGGGTGTCCGGGCATGGATGACGCGGCTCGCGTTTCTGCTTGCGGAGCAGAATCAATTCGACGAGGCCCGTGAGCTCCTCGAAGATGTGGCTGATCGCTCCCCCAGGCAAGATCAGCCCCGGGGAAACCTCGGTTTCCTTCTCGAAAGCCAGCAACTCCTCGACCCAGCAGCGGAGCAGTATCTCCTGGCCATCGAAGCTCTCCCCTCGAGCCTCACGGCACGCTACCAACTCGCGGCCCTACGCGAGCGGCAGTCGAAAGTGGGAGAGGCCCAGGCCATTCTCGAAGAAGCTGCGGCCTTGGCGCCACTGCAGCCGGAGCCCGCAATCCGTCTGGCCGAGCTCTTCGACCGTCAGCAACGCTTTGACGAGGCAATCGAGCTCTATCGCAAGGCCATCGAGCTCGAGCCCGAGTCGGGGCAAGTGCACAACAATCTGGGATTTATCCTCGAGCGGACTGGCCGTCTAGCGGACGCCCTGAGGCACTATCAGGCCGCCACCGAGGTCGACCCCGGCTATGCACTCGCGTACTTCAATCTTGCCGACGGACTCCTCGCCATCAACCGTCCGGCGGAAGCCGCGGAGACCTACAGGGCGGGCTTGGAGCTCGATCCCGACAACCCGCAGGCGCGCAGCAACCTCGTCATAGCGACCGAGATGACCCTTGGCTCACGCTAAGCCGCCAAGCTCCACCCTCTCTTGGATTCTTCTTCCGCTCGGCCTGGTTGCGATCGGAATCGCTCTCGATCATCTGATCACTGAGGGTGATCTACTCATGCCTCTCAGTCGCTGCTAGCGTGAGAGATTAACGATTCATCGAACACAGGCGAGCGCGACCGGGGAGGCTACACGAGTAATGAGACATCAGGTGCAACTACTTCCGGCACTACTGATTCTAGGCATTATCAGCCTCGCCTGTGGCGGCGCGGAGGACCCCGATGACTCCGAATCCCCACAAGGGCCGCGGCTGCGAGCCCAGCAGGACGTGGAGGCCGGAACGATCTCCATCTTCCGAGGAGACGAGGCAGAGCCCATCGTGACCCAGAACGCCAGGCCCGACCACCGGCCCTATCTCCATCCCATCGTCGCCCCGGACGGGAAGGGTCTGGTCACCGAATACAGCCCCGGGCATCACCCCCATCAGACCGGGCTCTATTGGGGCTTTACAAGAGTCAACGGCCAGACCGTTTCAGAAGACACTCTCAAGGAGTGGTTCTACAAACGCGACAAGCCCGAGGACATCGCCAGGGCCATCGGTCGCGACTTCTTCCACAATCCCGGAGGAGAGTATTGGCGGTTGAAGTCGGCATCCGTCATCACAGCCTCCGGAGATGAGGTTCAGTGGCAGACGGTTTACGACATGCTCGATGCGGCGGGTACCGCCATCATCACGGAAACACAGACCTGGACCATGCGCCTCGCCGAAGGCAAGTACCTCCTCGATCTGGAGTGGGCCGGTGAAGCCAAAACCGACATCACGATCAATGAGTTCGACTATGGCGGAATGTTCTTACGCATGCCTTGGCGTAAGGGAATGCGCGGAGAAGCGGTCAACGCGGCGAGGCAGCGTAACGGACAGGCCGAAGGGAAACGCGCCATGTGGGTGGATGTCGGCATGCAGGTCGAAGGACGCGACGATCTAGCCCACGTCGCGATCTTCGACCATCCGATGAACACCGGTTTTCCGCAGACCTGGCGCGTTGACGGCAACCTCGGCGTGGGCCCGGTTCGGGCGCGCATGGGAGATTGGCACATCCCGGAGGGCGCAACCGAGGCCATCCGCCACCGACTGGTCGTCTACACCGGTGAGCTCGACGACGTCGAATTGACCAACCAGTGGGAAGAGTATTCCGGCGGCGACCGCAAGTACAGCACCGCATCGCTGTGGGAAATCGCCCAGGAAGAAGGGCTGAAGGAGAAGTTTCTGACCCCGACCGAAGCCGCGGAGTCGATGACTCTGCTCGACGGCTTCGAGGTCAACGCCTGGGCCTCCGAGCCCGCGATCACCCAACCGATGGCCTTTTGCTGGGACGATCGAGGTCGTATGTGGGTTGCCGAGAACCGCGACTACGAGAGCCGTGGAACTGGTTTCTCGAATTCCGGCGACAGTCGCATCTTGATCTTGGAGGACACCGACCGCGACGGCGTCGCCGACAGCTCGAAGGTGTTCCTGGAAGGTATCCCTTTCCCGTCGGCGATTGCTGTCGGCTTCGACGGCCTTTTCCTGGGAGCACCACCGAATCTGATCTTTATCCCCGACCGCGATGGCGACGATCGCGGGGACATGGACGACGCGGAGATCCTTCTCACCGGTTGGGGCATCCGTGATCGCCACGAGACCATCAACAGCTTCCATTGGGGACCCGATGGCTGGCTCTACGGCCTCGAGGGCTTCGCCACTGTCTCGAAGATCAGAAAGCCCAATGGAGAAGGCCGCTTCTATGGACACAAAGACCCATTTCCGGAAGACCTTCTGGAGGCCAATGGTGTCGACATCAACGGTGGGGTGTGGCGATATCACCCGACCAAGAAGCGCTTCGAGGTTGTTGGCCACGGCTTCAGCAATCCCTGGGGCATCGACTACGACGCCAAGGGCCAGCTCTTCATCAGCGCCTGTGTGATTCCGCATGCCTTCCACGTGGTCCCGGGAGGGATCTATCACCGTCAGGGGGGTCAACACTTCAACCCCTACGTCTACAGCGACATCCGTACCATCGTCGACCACCGGCACCGCTCGGCGCATGGTGGTGCGCGGGTGTATTTGTCGGATGCTTTCCCTGAGGAGCACCACGGTCGCCTCTTCATGGCCAACATTCACGAGCATGCCGTGCTGACCGACGAGCTCGAGGCCAAAGGCTCGGGCTTTGTCGCGCATCATGGCGATGACTTTCTCTATGCAAACAACGCGCAGTGGATCGGGTTCAGCATGGAGATCGGGCCGGCAGGCGCGGTCTATGTATTGGACTGGCACGACGCTGATATCTGCGGCAAAGACGTGCACAACAAGGACACCGGAAGGATCTTCCGCATCACTCCGAAGGCATCTCAGGCCGAGGACTGGGAGGGTCGCTACGGCGATCTCAAGACGATGCCGAGCACTCACTTGGTCGAGCTGCAGCTCTCGAAGAGTGCCTGGCACGCACGCAGAGCGCGTGTCGTTCTGCAAGGCCGCGCCGCAAAGGGTGAGCTCGACGAAGCTGCTCACGACCGATTGGGTGAGATCTTCGAATCAAACCCGGACGCCGACATCCGCCTGCGAGCGATGTGGGCACTTCACATCACCAACGGCTTCACCGCCACGGACCTGACGCAGGCCCTGGAAGACAACGATCCTCACGTCCGAGCCTGGGCGGTTCAATTGCTCTGCGAGGATCATGCGCCACCGGCGCCGGCGGTGGAAATGTTCGCGCGCATGGCACGCGAGGATGAATCGCCCGTCGTGCGCCTCTATCTTGCCGCAGCCCTACAGCGTCTCGAGCACGACGCGCGATGGCAAATCGCACAGGGCCTGATCGAGCACGCCGAGGACACCGACGACCACAACATTCCGAAGATGATCTGGTTCGGCATCGAGCCTCTTGTAGCGGAGAACCCTGCTCGGGCGCTCGAGCTCGCGCACCGCAGCGAGATTCCGATGCTCGTCAACTACATTGCCCGTCGTGCCGTAGACGCGAATCAGCTCGAAGCCCTGATCACCTCGCTCGAGAAGCGATCGGATGCGCGACCAAGTCTGCTGAAGGGGATGCAAGCCGGGCTCGAAGGCCAAATCGATGTAACGCCACCTCAGAACTGGGAGACGGTCTACGCCTCGCTACGGAAGGATCGAACGGTCGCCGATACCGCCTTGGAGGTGTCGCAGCAATTCGGCGGTATCGAAGCAGCCAGGCAGTTCTTCCGAACTCTGACAGACAAGAGCGCCCCTATCGATGCCCGCCGCAAAGCCCTCGATGGCCTCGCGGGGCAGCAGCGACAGGCGCTTGTCGAAGAGATTCCCGGTCTTTTGGAAGAGAAGGAGCTCCGCATCGCGGCGATCAGAGCGATCGCTGCATTTGATGACTATGAACTAGGCAAGATGCTGCTGAGTCGATACGATGACTTCAATTCGGAAGAGAAGCTGGAAGCCGTTCACACCTTGGCTTCGCGCCCTACCTACGGTGAGTACCTCACCTACGCCCTCGAACAGGGGACGATCCCGAAGCGCGATGTCCCTGCCTACTCCGCCAGACAACTGCACCGGGTTGTCGGCAGTGGCTTTCTCGAAGTCTGGGGCCCCATCACTCAGGTTTCGAGTGAGAAAGCCGCGGCTCTCGCCAAATATACGACGCTTCTGAGCGATGAAGTCATCGCCGCCGCCGACGCCATCCACGGTCGCGAGATGTTCGACGCTCTCTGCGGCAAGTGCCACCAGATGTACGGCGAGGGCGGCCTCGTCGGCCCGGATATCACGGGTTCGAACCGTACCGAGCTCGACTATCTGCTCACCAACATCATTGACCCCAGCGGGGACATTCAGGACGACTACAGAATGTTGATGGTGACAACCCGAGACGGCCGGACCTACGCCGGCAACATCGCCGCCGAGAGCGAGCGAGCTCTAACCCTGCGAGTCGTCGGCCAGGACGCCGTAGTCATCGCCAAATCGGATATCCAGTCTCGCGAACAATCGGCCCTTTCGATGATGCCGGACAACATGCTCGAGAGCTTCACCGATAGCGAAGTGACCGATCTGGTGGCGTATTTGATGACAACGGAGCAAGTGCCCTAGCCAGAGAAAATGATAAGTATCATTTCCTCTGGCTAGGAGTCTGCGCGGCAGGAGTGCGGGTACGGTGAAGCTTCGATCGCGCTGCAGAATGGACGCCGCATTGGGTTTCGGATGGCGGAGAGTGCGTTGAGCAAGCCTGACGAGGCGTCAGGAAGCGCGATGCGGGTCGTATAGTGAGCTCTAACTCGGTGGCATGGCCCGGAGCGGCTCATGAAGCCGCTTGGAGGACGTGGAAGCGCTTCAAGTTGACGGCCAGACACACCAGATCCCACTCGTGGCCGACATTGTCTTGGCCCCGGAGGCTGAATCGTCGGAAGCCCAGCACCTCTTTGATCCACCCGATCACCGGTTCCACGACCGCCTTGCGCCGTCGGTAGCGTTGCTTGCCGGCCTCGCTGGCGAGTTTGATCTGCATGCGGTGAGACGCTTCGAGCTGCGTACTCACTTCCCACTTCTTTCCCTCTCGACCCAAGGAGATGTGAGCGTCAATGCTTCGCTCCTCGAGTTCGAGGAATGTCGCCTCGCTGCGATACCCCGCGTCCGCCAAGACCTGCTCGGGATCCTCCCCCAGCGCCGCCTTCGCCCGGGAGAGCAACGGCATCATCTGGTCCACGTCCGCGGCGTTGTTCGTCAGGCTCGTCGAGACGATCATCTGCGACTCTTCCTCCACCGCCAACTGGCCGTTGTAGCACTGATCGTAGCCATGGACCGTTTTCATGATCCGACTCTGCGGATCGGTGAAGTTGTCTTGGGCCCGGTCCTCCGGAACACCGAAATCGCGCGCGAAGGGGCGTCCGCGACGAGGCGGATCGTCGTCGTCATCCTCCGTACGGCCGCGCGCGCGGTCCTTCTCGGCCTGGCGCGCCTCGAGGCGCGCCTTCGCCTCCTGGATCTTCGCCAAGCGCTGCTCGCGCCGTTGCAGCTCGGCCGGCAGCTCATCGCCGCGCAGCTGCGCTCCATGCTCGGCATCCTCAGCCGTATCCACCGCCTCGGCCTGCGCCATCAGCGCGGCGATCTCCTCCTCCAGACGCTTCTCCTCCTCCAGCATTCGACCGTAGCTCATCGACTTGCGCTTGCTCGCGTTGGCCTTGACCTTCGTACCGTCCACCACCAACGTCCCCAGACGCAACACCCCGGCCTCACGCGCGATCTGCACCACCTGCACGAACAGTGCGTGGAAGGCCGCCAAATGAAGCTGACGAAACTCACAAATCGTGCGATGCGCCGGAGAGTTGCCCGCCGCCAGAAAACGATAGGCCACGTCCTCCTCGAGCTTGCGCGCGATGCCACGCGACGAATACGTCCCCGTCGCATACGCATACAGCAAAACCTTCACCATCATCCGAGGATCGAACGGCTGATTCCGACGACCATCCCCCTCGTAACGAGCGTAGAACGACGACAGATCCAGCGCCTCCACCGTCTCGGAGATGAAGTACACCAAGTGACCCTCCGGCAACCAGTCACGAGGGCTCGGAGCTAACAGATACAGCTGATCCGGGGCATACGGACGAAATGACGTTGGCATGCCACAACTCTACTCCGTCTTCGATCTCTTCACTAAACACTCCGTTTCTGCCGCGCAGACTCCTAGAGTTGCTGTTTGGCGCCGAGGACGGCGCACTCAGGCGTTGCTTCTTATACGCTCCGGGAGACGGCGCAGGCCGAATCTGCGAGTCTTAGGGCCGGCCCCAGAGTGGTTGATCTAGAGGGAAACGCCTATGCCATCCGGCAGGTACGCATTTGCGATGTCGCTGGCCTACGGCGGTGTTGTGCTTGCTGGGGCGACCGCGGCGCAGAACGCCGTAGCGCCGGACCCCGATCCGCCCGCCTCGACCGTCGAGGAAGAGATCACGGTGGTCGATCGCGCCGCGGACTCGCAGACCACCAGTACGACCATTCTCGAGCGCGAAGAGATCGTGCGCTCCACGGTCAGAACCACCGGCGAGCTGGTTCAGTTCGTCCCCGGCGTTCATGTCGTGGGCTCGGGCTCGCGCGGTGGTACCGCCCACGCGCAGGTCCGCGGGGGCGATCCCAACTTCACCCTCGTCCTCCTCGACGGCATTCCGCTCAACGACCCCACTGGGGTACAGGGAGGGGCGCTCAATCTCTCCACAGTGCCGGTCCGTCATCTCGAGCGAGCCGAGGTGGTTCGCGGTTCGAGCACCTACTACTTCGGCTCCAGTGCGGTCGGTGGCGTCCTGAATCTGACGAGTCGCCGGGGTGGCGAGGAGAACCACGGAGAGGTTTTCGTGGAGGCGGGCGACCACTCGCTCGCACACGGTGTCGTCTCCGTGGGTGGGCCGGCCGGCCGCGGCGACGGCGCCGGCGACTTCTTCCTCGGCGTCGACTACGAGGAGGAAGAGGGCACCATCGCTCTCGACACTTTCGATCAGCTGAGCATGCAAGCCAACGTAGGCTTCGCTGTAGGAGACGGGGCCGACCTGCGTCTGGTCGGTCGCTTCACCGACTGGACTATCGACGACTACCCCGAGAGCTCTGGCGGCCCGGTCTTCGGCAGCGGCGAGCTGCGCCACTCCGACGGGGAGCAACTCTCGGGCGGGCTCAATCTCAGCTTCGTCCGAGGGAGCTCGAGCCACGCCGGTTCCATCGGAGTCAGTCGCAGCGACACAGGGCTCACGAGCCCTGCGATCTTCCCTCTGGTTCCACCCTCGATCGAGGATCGCGAATACACCCGAAGTCAGCTCAGCTGGGTCTCTCGCACTCAGGTCTCAGCGCGGCTCGGCTTCTCCGCCGGCGCACAGATCGACAATGAGAGCGCCAGCAACCAGAGCGTGCTGATTCTGCCCCCCTTTCTGGGTGGCGAAGTCGACGGCTCCTACGACCTCGACCGGACGACGCCGTCGGTGTTCGTCGAAGGGTCGATCGAACATCGCAATCTCGTCGTCGAGGTCGGCACGCGCGTCGACGACCCGGAGGACCTCGACGACGAATGGAGTCCACGGCTGGGACTTCACTACCGATTGGGCAACTCCGATTGGCAGCTTCGCGGTGGTTGGAGCCGTGCTTTCAAACTGCCCAGCTTTTTCGCCCTCGCCAGCCCGCCACAGCTCGGCGGCAACCCGGATCTTCTGCCCGAGACGAGTGAGGGCATGGAGCTCGGAATCGAGCACCGCTCGGCGCGAAGTCAGCTCGCAGTCGTTGCCTTCCGTATCGATTACGAAGATCTGATCGACTTCGACTTCGACACCTTCAGCAACGTCAACCGATCTACCGTCGAGGCCGAGGGCATCGAGCTCTTCCTTTATCGACGTCTCAGCGACAAGTTGGAGATCGCACTCAACGGCACCTTCCAGGACGTCCAAGATCCGACCTCTCCAGGCGAGATCTTGCGCAGGCCCGACTGGTTTGGCAGCCTGCGCCTGGACTGGAGACCGATACCGCCTTTACGACTGCGCCTCGACGCCAGGCTGGCCGACGACAGCGCCGACGTCCAACTTCCCGTCCCCGACCGCAACCGTGTCGAGGGTTACGAAGTGCTAGGGCTCGGCGCCTCGTTCGAGATCTCGAGAAGCTGGGCGGTGACCGGTCGCGTCGACAACCTGACCGACGAGGACTACGAGCACTTCATCGGTTTCCCGCAGCCGGGACGCTCAGCGAGGGCCGGAGTCGAGTACCGCTTTCCCTGACCGCCGGAGCTACTCTCCGCCCGCAGCCTTCGCGCGTTTGGCGAGCTCCTCGTTCTCCAGAATGCGCGCTCCCCGCAAGGTGTTCCCCATCGCGTAGTTCCCTTCGTGGCACGCGTACTCGTAGACCCTCTTGGCACTGCGCGTCCAAACGAACTCACCGCTCCACTTCGCGGTCCACGCCGTCGGATCGTCGACAGTGAAGTCGTAGAGAAGGTCTCCGTTCTCCGTGAGCTCGAAGCGCTCCACCAGATGCAGATTCTCGTCGCCTCCGTACAAACCGGTGTACTCGCGGAAGTTCGTGCTCTCGACGACCAGAGTGTCGCCCTCCCAATGACCAACGGAATCCCCCAGCCACAGCAGGTTGTCGCCATGCTCGGCGTTCAACCGGATGATGCGTGCGTCGTGCACCATCTCCAGCAGGATCACCACGTGGTCATCGGTCTGAACGATCCTCTTGAAGTTGTTGTACGCACCGGGGATGCTCGGCGGACCGGCGCTGAATCCCAAGATGCAGCGCTCTGCCAGCGCCTGATCCTCAGGTCCGTCGAAGGGCCCGCGGCCTTCTTCGTCGAGCCAAGAAGGCGTGCCGTCGTTGACGTATGTGAACGAGGTGAAGTTGGCAGCCCGCTTCGCCTGGCCCATCTCGGTCATGTCGGGTTGGCGGCCGTTGGGCGGGTCGTAGACGATCGAGGTGCGGAACTTGCCGTCGACTTCGAACACGTTGCTGCCCGGATCCAACCAGAAATTGTTGTAGCCGCCAATCCCACCGCCGCCGCCGGTGCGAGTGCCCTCGCCACCCAGGACCGGTGCTTCGCGGTCCGGATCACTGGCAGCATTCGCCTTCGCTCGGCGGTCCGCCGCGTCCTTGGTGATCTTCTCGGCCTCTTCCTGGGTCATGAACTGCTTGTCGCCGAATCGTTCAGGACGATTGAGCGGCGTCAGAGTGCCGCCGTCATAGACCCCCGAGAGGTCCGGCTTGCCGGAAGCCGTCCGCTTCATCTCGAAGCCGTCTTCCGCGTGAATAGCTGGGGCCAGGAGGGCTGAGGTCAACACTACAACAGCGAGGTTTTTCATCGTCTCTTCTCCACGAGTCGTTTCTGCGTTACCAGGGCGAGGACCCCTATTTGCAAAACATCCTATCGCCCCGTCGAGAACCAGTCAGATGAGACGCGCGAACTTCTTATACAACAGATCCAAGAGCTCTCGAATCTGTTCCAAGCGCACATCCAGATTCTCGACCCAGCTCTGGTTTCCGGGCCGCGAAAACTTGATCGCGCTCAAACGAAAAGTCGTTGCGTCGATCGTGAACCTCACATCCTTGTGAAGGAGCTTGGCGGCGAGGATGTCGGCATCGCTCGTGAGATAGCGGTGGAGGTCTGTGATCACGTCACCGGAGAGCGTGATTCGGGTGTCTTCGCTAGCCAATCGCACATATCCTTGCTCAGGCTCGATCAGAAATTCCGGGTCGCCAACGAGCTTGGCGAGGAATCGGCACCCGTAGATCGAAGCCGCCGGATCCATCGTCTCCGGCAGATCGCTCCACTCCTCCGGTAGGCCCTTCTCGAGCCAGGGGTTGTGGATCTCGGTCGCTACTCCCGCTTTGCGCAGGAGCTGCTGCAAAACCCCCAGATGCACCTTCGAGGTCGTGCCCGCGTAGAGCATCTTGTTATCGATGCAACACTCGATCACGGTCGAGGTGGGTGTGCGCCCGACAATGAGCTCTTCTTCCGCGAGGTGGCGAAGCTCGGCTCGTCTTCCCGAGGGTACGTAGGGCACTCCGGTCTGCTCGAGCTCGGTCAGCAGGAGTTGTTTGTGCCGCTCTCGGAGCTGTACGGAGTCGGCACGCCGACGGTCGATTCGCATACGAAACGCGACTCGGCCGGCGCCGATCTGGTAGGCCGCCTCCGGTTCGAAGGGAATGAAGCCGATCGACTCTTTGACTTCCGAGGCGAGGTCGATCCCCTCGTAGGCGAGAGCCTCGAAGGTCGATTCGTCGACGTGAGACGACGCCTTGAAGGGGGTGACGCAGACAGAACCGGTGAGAAGTCCCATAGCGGGGGGATATCCGAGAGGGGGAAGATAGCAGCAAATGGAGGGTTGTCGGCGCCCGATCGGTCGATCCATCCCACCCGAGACGGACGCTTTCTGCTCGGAAGCCTGTGGGACTGCGAGTCAGTCAGAGAGGGAGGGATTCGATGTCGAAATCGCTCAGCTGGACGCTAACTGTGATCGGAAGGCAGGTCACTCCTTGGTGATCTTCAAGTTAGAAAAGTGGGCTACCGTCGACCCATTGATCCACAGCCCGACCCGGCCGGTGGCATCTGCGCCCATCTTCATGTCGTTCACCACCAGGGTCGGCTGCTCGGCGCCGTTTACATGGACCCTCAACTTCTCGCCTTGAATATCGAGCTTCACGTGGGCCCACTCGCCGGGAACAAGGTCCGCGTAGGTTTCATACTTCCCTGGGGTCTCGTTTCGCAACCGCATCCAACCATAGTCCGGCTCCGAGCTGTACTGAACGGAGTGGTTACGACGTTCTTGATCCTCGGCGCGGCCATTGGTCGGCCTTAGGTAGACGTGCTCGAACCTTGAATAGTCCGCCGGCATGCGCAGCCCCAAGCCGACAAACCCGCGAGCTCCCCCTGTTGCGCCAGGAGTCGGCTCGCCCGCCATGTCGACCTCGATCGTGCCGTTGTGAAACTCGAGGTCCTCTACAACCAGGAACATGCCGATGCCCCGCCCGTCAGGCCCGCGGGTAACTCGCACCGCCTGGCGACCCTTGTAGGTCACCACCTCGGCCGTCACATTACGTAGCTCCAAACCCTCGAGCGAGTCGAGCGGAAGGTTTCTAGTGTCCGCCGCAGAGGCGGCGAGTGAACTCAACAGTAGGGCTGATAGGCATGCACCAAGCTTCATTCTGATCCTCCCAATGACTTGCTGCCGCGGTGCTCTCTATCGTCTCACAGGAGTCGGATTGACCCGTGTGAGACCGGATAGGAAGCGCGTCTTCATAGGTTCACCTCGAGATTCGGGATGGTGCGAGAGACCGTGTTGAGACCTTGACAGTGTACCGAGAACCGCCTTGTTAGACTGCGGACCTTAAAACTAGGAGGGAATCCCATGTCGAGATCACTCTGCCGAACGCTGACTGTGCTGTGCTGCGCCACTCTGGGCGCCCAGCTTCACGCAGCTGATTCACGTCAGGCCTATTTTGGCGACCTTCACATTCACACGCGGTACTCGTTCGACGCCTTCGCCTTCGGCACCAAGACCGGCCCCGACGATGCCTATCGCTTTGCCAAGGGTGCTGCGATTCCTCATTCCGGCGGTTTCGACATTCAACTCGAACGGCCGCTCGACTTCTACGCTGTGACAGATCACGGCATGTACATGGGCATGTGGTGGGCGATGACGGATCCCGAGCACCGCCTGCACGATGATCCCGAAGCGCAGCGTTACTACGATCCCAAGACCAAGGCCGACCGCAGCCGCTCCTTTCGTGGCAGTGCCTATCTGCGGGCCAACCCGGACCCCGCGGCGACGCGCACCGCCTGGCAAGACACGGTCGAGGCCGCCGACCGGCACTATAGACCCGGCGAGTTCACCACCTTCGCCGCCTACGAGTACACCACCTCACGCAACTCCGGCAACCTGCACCGCAACGTGATCTTCCGCGGCGCTGCCGCGGACTTGCCCTTCAGCCGTCTCGATTCGCTTAATCCCGAGGACCTGTGGGACTGGATGGACGGCCTGCGCGACGACGGTATCGAGGCCGTGGCCATTCCACACAACGCCAACGGCTCCGACGGCCGGATGTTCGAGATGATGCAGTTCGACGGCTCGCCCATTGACCGCACCTATGCCGAGCAGCGCATGCGCAATGAGCCGCTGGTCGAAGTCACCCAGATCAAGGGCACATCGGACACTCATCCGGCGCTTTCGCCGAACGACGAGTGGGCCGATTTCGAGATCTACCCCTATCGCATCGCCACCATGCTCTACAGCCAGCCGCACGGCAGCTACGCACGGCAGGCTCTGCTCCGCGGTCTGGAGCTGGAGGCGGACAAGAAGGGCAACCCCTACCGCTTCGGTCTCATCGGCGCCAGCGACACCCACAACTCGGGTGATGTTCTCGACGAGGATCGCTTCGTCAGCAAGGTCGGGGTACTCACCGACGAGCCAGTGGAGCGAGGTTCGGTCCCGGTCGCGGTCGTCGATGGAAATACCGGGTACACCACCGGCTCGTCGAAATACCACAGTGCATCGGGGCTGACCGGTGTGTGGGCGGACACAAACACTCGCGACGCCATCTTCGATGCCTTCCGGCGCAAGGAGACCTTCGCCACCAGCGGCCCGCGGATCAAGGTCAGGTTCTTCGCCGGCTACGGACTCGACGACAAGGGCGACGATCCGGTGGCGGCGGCCTACGAGAACGGGGTACCCATGGGCGGCGACCTGAGCGCCAAGCCTCGAGGCGAGCCCGAGTTCATGGTCTCGGCCATGCAGGACCCGTCGGGGACCAAGCTGCAACGCTTGCAGGTCATCAAGGGCTGGCTCGACGACGGTCACCCCCAGGAGCGCGTCTACGACGTCGCCTGCTCCGACGGCGGCAAAGTCGATCCCGAAACCCATCGCTGCCCAGACAACGGCGCCAGCGTCGAACTCAGTGACTGCAGCATCACCGCCGATGTCGGCAGTGCCGAGCTCGAAGCGCTGTGGCGCGACCCGGACTTCGACTCCGGCCAACGCGCCTTCTACTACGTTCGTGCACTCGAGAACCCGACCTGCCGCTGGTCGACATGGGATGCGGTACGCGCCGGCACGCCGCCGAACCCCAGCCTGGCGGCGACGATCCAGGAACGCGCCTGGTCATCGCCGATCTGGGTGGTGCCGCGATAGAGGTGCCGATAGAGGTGCAGGGCTAATCGGCAGAACCCCGGCAGGAATCGAGCCTCGCGACTATCCGCCTGAAGGGAGGTAGGTTAGCGGACTAGCTTCGAACTGCTGCACGCACCCGGGAGTCGCGAAGAGATAGATCTTCTCTTCATGCACCGCCCAGAGCTCCGGGTCGTTCGGCGCTCCCCTCACCACCAGACAACTGTCGTTCTGGATCGAATAGCGCTCCGGATCGTCGGCAAATCGCTTGCGGCTGGGCTCACTCAGAAACTGATAGCGGTAGCCTTCGTGAACGGCCACGATCTCGGGCTTGCCCAGCTCTTCCCTTCCGTCGAGGAGAAGAACTGGATCGAGTCCAGCCAGTACTAGGCGCGACTCCGATTCACTTTCGTCCTCACTGGCCTGGCCAGCCGCACCCTCGGCCGCGGCCGAGATCTGCCTCGCAACCGTGGAGAGCGCAGGAGACGCCTGTGCCAGCAAGGGGTAGAACTGCAAGAAGACGTTGTCGTGAGCAGCATGCTCGATGTGGCAGCTGTAGCAGCTCTCCTTCGAGAACGGCTCGGCCTTCTCCAGCAACCCCTTGCGGCTGCCGAAATTGTAGTAACCCCAACCTTCGTCGAGGCGCTCGGAGTCCTTGACCGCCAGCTCCACGGACACGAGGTCGCTCGCGAAACTGCCCTCGCGGCCCGGCAGGACACCGGAGCCCAGGTCGTGCAGCAAGAGAGCCAACATCGTGCCCTCACGAAACTCACCGGTGGCGACGAAGTGATCGTAGGCGGTGGGCTCGATCAGAGTGTGATGAAACATCTCCCTTCCGGCATCGCCTTCCGAATAGCTCAGCCCCAGCGAGGAGCCGGCGAAGACCCACTGCCGGAAGTCGGCGGGAAGTAACAATCGACCGTCGGCGTCGTAGCTAGGGCTCACGGCGGGAGCATCGGCCTCTCTTGCGGTGGCGACAGCACCCGCAGCGGCAGGCACGGCGACCAGGACGAGGAGAAAGAACCGCGTTAGGCGGGTGAGCATCTTCAGCGCCGCGGCTCGATCCAGATCGGCGAAGACCAGGCGCGTTCTTGAATCGTTGCCGGAAGATCCGGGCGAGGCGCTACGCCGGCGTGGACCGCATCCCACGTCGACCAGCGGCAAGTCGGGTTCTCGAGCACCCGCACGTAATAGAACGCACGCTGGCCGCGGTCGAAGCTCGGGTCTCGCCAAACGGCCTCGAGCTCACTCGCCCCCACATCGGCTGTCGCTGCACAGTTCGTGAGATCGACCTCGGCGCCATTGTCCGGGCAACGATGGGTGCTCGGATCGACCTTGCCGCCGTCGGAGCAAGCGACGTCATAGACCTGCTCGTGGCTCACGCCGTCATCGACCCAGCCTTTGATGACCTGAAGCCGCTGCAGCGCCGCCGACCTCGGATCGCGCGCCGCCCATGCGTAGAATCTCGGCTCGCCGCGACTCTCCGCAGCAAGATCAGTTCCCATCGGTACACCGCCGGCGTACGCCCTGTCGGCCGCGTCGGCGGCGCCCACAAGATCGTCAGACAGGTCGTAACCGGCAAAGAGACGTACCTTGATGCGGGTGCCCGTGGTACCGAAGGTTTCCTTGCGGCGAAAGGCGTCGTAAATCGATACGCGCGTATTCTCCGCCGCCCACACTCCCGCTAGTCCCGAGGCGCTCCACAGCCGGTAGTAGTTCATTGCGTAAGCATCCGGCACATCGTCGGTCGCGTACGAGATGGGCACCGACCCGCGTACCTGCGCCGTACCGTCGAACTGGCCGATCTTGCTGTGGAACTTCGACTCGTCGAAAGAGCCGCCGGAGACATGGGTATCGCTGGCCGCCACCACGCCGAATCGGTAGGGGTTGAATCCTGCGCTCTCCTGGAGCTCGATCCCCCGGCGATAGGCGTTGCGTACGTAGCTGCCCGGCGGCCGGCTCTTCTTCCACATCGCGACCACGTAAGGCACGATCTCGAAATCCGCCCACTCGTCCTCGGGCGACAGGAATGGGTGGGTGTCCGACGTGCCCTTGACCTGGGTGATCTCGACCAAGGGCTCGTTGCGCATGCGGGTCTCGGCGTAGGCCGCATCCAGAGGATTGCCGTCGAAGGTGACGGTGTCGAACATGCGGCCGTCCGAGCCGTTCGAATTATGCGGGATCGCCAGCGCCTCGATGCCTCGGCCACGGAGCTCGTCCATCCACGCCCACAGCTCTTCCGGATTGAGCGACTCGAAACGGCTGAAAGGCACATCCGGCCCGACACTGTCGCGGAAGATGACATTCCGGTGCAGGTTGGCCGCGGGGTGGGAGGTGTACTCGTAGCCGATGAAGGCGGTGAACTCGCCAGGGTCGTTGTGGCGATTGGCCGCTTCGATCACCCGCGCCCACGCCGAACGCTTCATGTCCAAGTCCATGTGCTTCAGCGCGAATTGCGACTGGTGGGCGTAGTCGGCCCGGCGTTTGCGAACGGTCGCCTTCTCTTGTGTGAAGCGCGCCGCGCCAGGGATCTTCGACGCCGGATCCGCTGGATCAGCCATCGCATGGAGCACGCCGAGGTAGTTGGCATGATCGGTGACCGCGTAAAAATCCAAGGGCCGGTCGAGCTGGATGTCGTACCCGCTGGGGTGGGGAATCGCTTCGCCCTTGGCGAAACGATAGGCGTCGTCCGGCGAGGTGCGGGTGCCGAAGCCCCAAGCGTCGAGCGAAAGCCGCGTATGCACGTGAAGGTCGCCAAACAAGGCTTGGCGTTCTTCGGCATTCGCCACCGTGACCCAACCGAGCACGAAGACTGAGAGACAGACAACGGGGCCGCTGGATCGCTTCATGATTGCCCTCTGCAAGACGATGATGATCGGACGGGCGAAAGCCTATCAGTCGATCTCGGAGGAGCCGCCGCGTCGCGAGCGTCATCGGCCCACTCAATGCGGAGCTCGGCAGTCCGCTTCCGGACCCAGTGGACCTTCCCCGATCAGCGTCGGAAGCACCTCTCGCCTGCCTCGGCTACACTAGACCAGCGTTTCCAAAGTTCGCGTACATATCTCGGCCCCTTCTGCCCGCTGGCGGCGTTACGCCTCCTCGATATATTGCCCAATATGCCTGCGTCGGCGCGCCTAGCCAGCGAACAGAATGACCTCGAGCTATGCAACCCGAACTTTGGAAACGCTGGTCTAGCTCAGCTCGAGGATCGACTGTGCCGAGGACAGCCTTCCGATGGATCAATCTCGTATTCGCCCTGATGTTCCTTGCCTCGGGTGCGCTGCAATACAACGACCCGGATCCCCTGCGCTGGGTCCTCATTTACGGCGGCGCTGCAGCGGCCTGCCTCATCAGCAGCCCTCCAGCACTCAAACACGGCCTGCCGCTGTTGGTCGGTTCGGTGAGCCTGCTCTGGGCGCTCTTTCTGCTGCCGCGCATGCTCCCCGACTTCCGCTTCGGCGATCTCTTCCTGGCGATGAAGGCGGAAACACCGGCGATCGAATGGGGGCGCGAGGCGCTCGGCCTGCTGATCATCGCCGCTTGGATGATCGTTCTGCTGATGCGCCGCCGTGACCGCCAGTCCCCTGCTCCGACAAAGCAACGAGCTCTTTGACGTAAAAGGTTAAAACAAACAGCCCAACTACACGCATCTCTGCGTGACAACTGGAGAAGAAGAATGTACGTAATCGACATGTCTACGCTAAACAAAGAAGGTGAATTCGGCTCCAAGGAATGGGGCGAAGCCTGTGCCGCCGCTTCGGTGAAGATCCTGAAAGCGGCCAATTACCGGCAGACTTCGAGTGGGCCTTTACCGAGCGCTACACCCATCCACCCGCCAGACTGATGGAAGGCGGCCGCGAGAAGGCCGGCTACTACATCATGGTCAAGGATGGTGAGATCACCGGCGGAGACGGCGAGCCGGAAGAGGCCTTGGCTCTTCGAGCCTTCCACATCACTGCTCGATGGGCGGCCATCTGCAATCAATCCGGTGCCTTCTACGGCAAAGAAGGCGGGGCGAAGAGGCGGAAGGTGAGCAGGCGATGCGCCAAGCGATCGAAAAATACGTCGGCCGACCGGATCCCTAAGGAGAGGGTCCCTGGCCGGAGATCTGCTGGCCGGATACCGTCGCTGGCCCCCTGATGGCAGGCGCCGAGGAGGGTAACGGGCTGCACAACATCGCTGCAACAATGCAGACTCAGTCACCCGAATTCGTCGACTATCCGGTTACCGAAATGCGCGTACCTATCTTCGATGAAATGACCGAGGAACAGAAGAAGGACTTCATCAAGCTCCTGCACATCGACATGTGAAGGTGGAATGGGTGAGGTCTACTGAGCCGAGGACTAGGAGCTGAAGAGGCAGCGCTGGTCACCGGTAAAGCGACTCCGCGTGCAGCCCGCCGTAGACCATCCATTGCAGGATGTAGTGCTCGTCGTGCACCAGGATCTCGGACACCACCTCGGGCGGATTCGTTCGCGTGTACTCGCGAATTCGGGTGTGGGTCGGAACTTCACCCACGTGCGGTTGCAGCGCGAAAGTGTTGTACTGCAGGCCTTCTCGTTCCGCCAGGCAGATCGTGTAGATGACCAGCATGTTGCCGGTGATCGGGAGGCGGTGCGCGTCTCCCATCGCCCAGCTGTTGCAGGAGTCTTCGTTCCGCTCGGACGCCGAGGCCCAAATCTGACGCACAGTCATGGTCTCTTCGTCTGTGCGCAGAGTGTGAGTGCGCCCGGCTCGAAGGCCGAGAAGGGCAAGCCCCTGCTGTGGATCCTGCTGCCGGTCGAAGGCGATATCCCACTCTCGCTCGCCGTCCGACACCGAAACCGTGGTTGCGACCCGCTGGTCCGTCTCGAAGCTGAGAACGGCCGCAAGCGGTACCGCCGGGTTCGGGTTCTGGACCACCGACGGACCCTGGAGAAAGACAGCCGGGTCCGCGCGAGCAGCGCAGACAGCGAAGGTCAGCAGGAGGCCGATGAATGCCGTTCTCGTTCTTGCCATGGATCGAGCTACCTCCTGTCCACCACGATCTGTCCGTCTTTGATGACCATCACGATCTTCTCGAGCGCCGCCAGGTCGTCGAGTGGGTTTGCTTCGAGCACAACGAAGTCGGCGCGCTTGCCCGGCTCGACGGTTCCGAGCTCTTTCTCTCTGCCGAGGAAGAATGCCGCGTCGTGGGTCAGCGATCTGAGAATGGTGCCTGGGGAGAGGCCGATTTCCTTCAACGCTTGTATCTCTCTTCGAGCGACACCGGCGACTTCGAGTGCTGCGGCTCTGTCGGTCCCGAAGGCGATTCGGACGCCGGCGTCTACCAGCGCCTCGACGTTCGCGTTTCCGGACTTGTAGATGCCGTCCATTACGTTCGGGGGAGCCCCGCGAGACGTCCTCGATCGCACGAAGTGCCCGTCAGGAGCGCGGAATCCACCGCGCGTGGTCGAGACGGTCACATCTGCATCGATGAGGAGGTCGGCGAGCTTCCCGATCGGGGCGTTGGAGACCCAAGGCGCGTGAACAAGTCGATCGGCGCCTGCCTCTATCGCCTCTAACCTTCGGCGTGACCGTGACCGGCGCGATGGACGGGCGGGCGACAGGCGAGATGATGGCGATCGACAAAGAGGCACCATCGGTGCAGCTGATCCGCTCGCCGGAGCACAAGTACACCGACGGCGACGTTCCAGCACTGGTGCCGGCCGCCGGCCTCGAAACGGTGGCGCGCGCGTTCGCCAAGATCATCGATGGAGCCAACGAGCTCGACCTCGCCAAGCTACAAGCCGGACCGAAACAGTGAACAAATCTCGGCTCTATGAATCGGCCATGAGCTCGGCCAAAGACTCGAGGAGATCTGTTCCGCGATCGAGACCCAGCTCGCTTATCCTCTCGAGTGCTTGGCGCGCCGTCACCAAGTCTTCTTCGGTAGCGAAGCGCAGCAACGTCTTGGCGTCGACCAGGTCTTGATCGCGAGCTGCGAGCACCTTCACTGCAATCAGATGCCCACGAGCCGCCACCCGAAACTCGACCCCCGGCGAAACTTCGAGCCAATCCGCCGCAGCGACGACCTCCGGCTCGATTCCGGACGAGCAAAACAGCAGATCGACGACTACCCCGATCTCCTCTTCGTCCGGGGCGACCAGCCGGACTGTGGCCAGGCGATTCATCGTCGTTTCTTCGAGGAACTCGCCGACCCGATATCCGGCGTCGCGAAGAGAGGCCACGATCGCCTCAGCCTCTCGATCGTTCTCTACTGTCACGATGACGTCGACATCGCGCGTTGTTCTGGGCTCTGCGCGCACGGATAGCGCCAGGCCGCCGATCAGGGCGAAGGAGACGCCGATCTGGTCGAGATCCCTTGCCAACAAAAGGAGAACGCGCTCGAGTCTCGTCACGTGGAGAGTTCGCGGCGCGTGACTCGCCCGACACCGTCGCCATGCTCCGCACCGGGCCGGTGATGCAGCCACTCCCTGAGCAGGCGATGGAGCTCTTGCGGCGACGCGTCCGGGTTCCGTCGCCGTAGGTTCTGGGCCATGATGCGCTCAGCCGTCTCGGCGAGATCGAAGGCCAGTCGCAGCCGTTCTCTGGGAAGAGTCGAGAGCCCGCCGATACCCTTGGCGATGGCGTCTTCCATATGTCGGATTCTATCCTGCCGTCCTTCGTCGCGAGCCTCGACAAGAGACATCACTTGTACTAGGTTCGTCAGCAAGAAGACGGAGGCTGCCATGACGCATCCAGCGACTCTTGTTCTCCCGCTCTTGCTCGCGTCTCCTCTGGTCTCTCAGCAACACCCCTTGCGGGCGCTCAACGTCGAGTTCGGCATCAAAGACGCCGACCCTCAGACGTGGAACGGCTCGCTGAGCATCGACAAGGGAGAGATCGTCGAGCTTCGTGGGCACCAGTTCAAAGAGGGTGAGTCGATCGGGCCCGGCAGCTCCTGGACAGCACGCACCGATCCCTGGATTGCGCCAACAGGCGGGATGCACCCCCACGAGCTCCCATTCCCCCAACCGACACGGGTGCAGACCGTCGGCGTGACTGTTTATTACCGGGCCCCCGAGGACGCGACGATCTCGGTGACGACGACCAACGGCGATTTCTTCTTCAAGCCCGCGGATCTGCCGCCCTCCGACGTGATGCATCTCTTGGCGACCAAGGTCGAGGTGCGGCGCGTTCCGCCGGTCGAGGCGGTTACGACCGACGAGCTCGAAGACGACTACTCCACCATGGTCATGGGCAAGGATGGGACCCTGTCGCTGGCCTGGATCGGCTACAAGAGCGAAAAAGATCAGGTCTTCGTTCGTGAGCGCTTGGGGGGCGACTGGGGCTCCATTGCAGTCGTGTCGGGTGCATCCGGCGATCTGCAGGGGCTGGCTGCCGCGAACGATCGCGAGGGTGGGTTGCATCTCGTCTTCTCGAAACGCTTCGACGGCAGCTGGCACCTCATGCACTCGCGTCGGTCAGGAGGGATGTGGAGCGCACCACAGGCAATCGTCTCGACCCCCGGCAACAATCTCTTCCCGGTGATGGCGGGCGATTGCCAGGGGAATCTGCATCTCGCCTGGCAGTCGGCTCGGCGCGCTTTCTCGTCGATCTACTACAAATCGTTCGACGGCTCGGCCTGGTCGGATGCAGTACCTCTGAGTGACCCAGGAGCCGCCGCGAACGAGTGGATCCCAGACATCGCCACCGATACCAGGGGCACAGCCTGGGTGACCTGGGACAGCTACGAGGGCGGCAGCTACAACATCCGACTGCGGCCGGTGCGCGAGGGACGCGCGGGGGATCTAATCCGGGTCACCGATACGCCCCGCTACCACGGCCTGCCCAACATAGCCGTCGACGCCGAGGACCGGGTGTGGATCGCCTACGACGAAGCCGAGGCAAACTGGGGCAAGGACACAGGCTTCCTGCTCCGCGGCGGCGCAGGGATCTACCAATCGCGCACCACTCGCATCGTTATCTGGAACGGGAGCGCGTGGCTCGCCCCGCTGGATGACGTCAACCGCCACTTTCGTCCCAGCGTGCGGCGCTACGTGCAGACACCACGCCTCGAAGCGGACAGCAAGGGCCGGATGTGGCTGCTCTTAAGGCCGCGGGTGCGGGCGGTGAAGCAGGAGTCTCTGTGGGCGGGCGGTGGCAAATGGGATCTGATGGCGACTTTCTACTCGGGCGGACAGTGGGCGACGCCCACCAGCGTTCCCCAGAGCATCGGCCGTAATGAAGGGCCGATGGCTCTCGAGGCCGGCCCCGGTGGAGAGATGTTCGCCTCCTGGACCACCGATCAAAGGCTCTGGGGCAGTCCGTCGACCCTGTGGATCTATGACAAGAGTGGACCGACTTTCGGCCACTACCCGAAGGAGAACCAGATCTTCTTCGCCGAGATATCCGGGCAGTTTCGAGGTCAGAAGATCGACCCTCTGATCCTTGGAGAACGCGGCAGGGAAGATCCGGCCAACCTGCCCGCCGAGCCCCGCGAGGCGGAGCAAGTCGCAGCAATGCGCAACTACACGATCGACTCGGCTGGTACCCAGTACAAGATTTATCGCGGCGACCTGCACCGCCACACCGACATCTCGCTCGACGGCTCCGGCGACGGCTCGCTCTACGACTCGTTCCGTTACATGATGGACGCTGCTGCGATGGATTTCTATCTGGTCACTGATCACAAGGGGACGAGCGACACCGAGTACGACTGGTGGCGGACCGAGAAGGCCGAGGACATGTTCCATGTGCCTGGCAGGTTCGTGGCCCTCTTCGGCTACGAGCGCAGCCTGAGCTACCCCAACGGACACCGCAACATCATCTTTGCCGAGCGCGGCAACAAGCCGATCCCCATCACCCAAGAAGAGCGTGATTCGAGCACCGGACCGTACCTCTACGACGCACTTCGCAAGCAGAACGGGATCGCCACCTCTCACACCTCCCACACCACGATGGGGACCGACTGGCGCGACAACGATCCTGAGCTCGAGCCAATCGTCGAGATTTTCCAGGGAGCGCGGACCTCGGCCGAGCACGAGGGTGCGCCGCTGGCTTCGTCCGCCGCCCGCACCGACCTCTGGGCCGGCAACTACCGCCCGCTGGGGTTCGTCTCCCTGGCGTGGGCGAAGGGCTACAAGCTCGGCGTGCAGGCGAGCTCCGACCATGTTTCGACCCACACTTCGTATGCGATGGTGCTGACGGACGACTTCAGCCGCCAGGGGCTGGTCGACGCCATGCGCAAGCGCCACACCTACGCTGCGACCAGCAACATCATTCTCGACTACCGACTCCAGACCGGCGAGGGTGAGTGGATTCACGGAGATATCTTCTCTACCTCCTCGATCCCGACCCTAAAGGCCGTCATCCGCGGCACTGACAACATCAAGGAAGTCGTGGTCGTACGCGACAACGACTACGTCCACACCGTTACCGGCGACGGCGAGCGGATGGAGATCGAGTACCGTGAGCAGTCGCTGGAGAGCGGCGAGCACTTCTACTACGTGCGCGTCGAGCAGGAGGATGGCAACGTCGCCTGGTCGAGCCCGATCTGGGTGACGAAAGACGACCTGGAGTGACCCGAAATGGGAAAGACCGCACATCCTCCCCTCCCCGAGGCGACCGCCGGTGCGAGAATGCTCTATCTCATTCGACGCCGGCCTTCGACGTCGCGCGAAGAGCTCGTCGCGCACTGGTTCGCCAATCACATGTCCGCGGTGATCCAAGGTCAGCGCGAGCGCGCGGAGCAGGGGAAATCACACGCCCGCCGCTACATCGCGACTCTCTACGACGCCGACAAAGATGGCTCGCACCCCTGGGACGGGATCGCCCAGCTGTGGTTCGACCGGCCACTGCCGAGGCCAGAGGTGCCCCAGGGGACCCACCCCACCGACACCTTCCAGCAGAAGGCCGAGCCCTATATGCCCTGGGCAACGAAGGAGTACGTGATCCTCGACGGCTCTCGGCATCTGCCGGTGGAGCCGCTGACCCTCAACCCGCCCTTCCCTTGCACCCGTTCGGGCTTTTTCAAAGTGAGCTTCCTGGTCGGCGCCAAAGAGGGCTGTGACTACGACGCCTTCTACGACCATTGGCTGCGCACTCACGTTCCCAACGTCCGCTCGGTGATGGAGGAAGTAGGTGGTTTCCGCTACGTCGTCGGCCACAGCCTGGAGCCCGAGGTGGAGCCCTATGCCGGGATCGCCGAGCTGTACTTCGCCGACGAGGGCGGCTGGAGCAGGTATCGAAGCGTCATCGAGCCCGATGGCATGGAGGAGTGGGTCGATGCCTCGAAGACGGTCGTGCTGCGTGCCCGAACCGAGATGATCGGGATTCCGTGAGCGAGCTCGGCCGGGGAGTGCGCGGCACGATAGGATCGGTCGCCCGAACAAAGAAAGGTGGTCCCGATGACCGGACTCAGGCTCCTCCGCCGCACTCGCCTGGCCTCGCTGATTCTCCTCGCGGCTACCCCGTCGAACGCACAGCTTCCCCCGACGCAGGCGGGATACGTCACTGTCGATCGTGGAGCCGAGCGCATCTATTTCGAAAGCACCGGCAGTGGCGACGCCGTCATCCTCAGCCACGGCGCCGGTGGTAACCACGCCATCTGGGCCAATCAGGTCGTGCCCCTGGCAACGAAATACCGCGTGGTGACCTGGGATCAGCGCGGTTGGGGCAAATCGAGCAACGAGCGCGGTCTCGCCGGAAGTGCTGAGACCGCGGTCGAAGACCTTCGCAGCCTGCTCGATCATCTCGGCATCGAGAAGGCGCACGTCGTCGGTCAGTCGATGGGCGGCTGGGTGGTTGCGGGGTTCGCCCTGCGCTACCCCGAGCGGACCCTCTCTCTGACCCTCGCCAACACCTACGGCGGGCTCTCCAACCCGTCGATGCGCAAGTGGACGGAGCCCGAGGCCCGCGCTAACCGCCTTCGCGTGCGGACCGCGGCCGGGCGTCCCACTTCCGGCGTCGGCATCAAGGATCCCGAGCGTGCCTTCCTCTACACCCAGATCCAGAGGCTGTCTCCGCCCCGCTCGCCGGCGCCGCTGGGACTTTCGCCGACGCAGTGGAGTCTCGACAAGGCACGCAGCCTCACCATGCCGATCCTCATCGTCTCCGCCCCCTGGGACGGACCCTTCGGGCCGGAGATCCTCGAGGAGCTGCACCAGGCGCTACCAGGTAGCCGCTTGGAGGTAATTCCCGACGCCGGCCACTCACCCTACTTCGAGCGTCCCGAGATCTGGAACCGGGTGGTCATGGACCACCTCGAGGGGCGATGAGAACAAGCCCGAGGGAGAAGAGATGACGATCGAGATCCGCGACCCTCGTTTTCTGGACATCGTCGATGAGAGCCTGGAGCTCGAGACCCTGGCCGACGGCTTTCGCTTCACCGAAGGACCGATCTGGCATCCGCGCGAGCGACATCTCACCTTCAGCGACATCCCCTCGAACCGGCTGCATCGCTGGAGTGAAGAGGGTGGCCTGTCGGTCTATCGCGAACCCGCGGGCGGCCTTCCGCCCAGGAGGTGCCAGCCGAAAAGACCCGTATCCAAGCGACCGGAACATGCTCTCGAAGTGTTCGAGTGGCACCTCTCGGAGCCTCGGAAGCTCTCTTACCCTTAGCGAGCGCCCACAGCCGCCAATCCCAGAGAAATAGCGGCCGATCTACAAGTTACCGGGAAGGTCCGCACGCCTTATCTGCGCAACTCTGAAGAAATCTTGCATCTTCGGCTGACAGACCTGCCGTGTAGCTGTTGCCCAACGCAGAGCGCCGGTAGATCGTGTCGAACAGGACACACGCGGCCAGATACGACCCTGCTCTCTTCGCATGGCTTCCATCGGGCATCCACAGCGGTAGCGCAGGCCGTTGGCGATGGGCCGATTGCCAGGCGAGGCCGACTGGAGCCACCCGAGCGTTGACTTCCCGAGCGAGCGTGACATACGCATCGTGGATCCGAGCTTGCATCTTGTCGTAGGTGTCGCCGTCCACATTGCCGGGGTCGCCTGGCTGTCGAGCCCATGTCATGAAGAAAATCGTCTGAGCGCCGCTGGCGCGAACCATCTCATCAAGCGTCTTCGCCGGAGTGTAGAACCACCTATCAAACCGCTCTGGATCGAACCCGAACGAGGGTCGCTGTTGCTGGTCCTGGAGTACGACGTAGTCCCACCGTCCTCGGCGCAGGTGTCGCTGGATGCGCCCGTTAGTGAGGTGTTCGACGAAGCCTGCACCACCCGGTGCTTCCGTGACCTGGTGAAGCGGACGCTCAACTCCAGCGGCTGCCGCGAGTTCAGCAACCATCTTGGGCATGTCGTTGAAGTACGTGTGGCTGTTGCCGACGAACAGCACCCGCATTGCGTTCGCGGGTACGGGTACCGGAACTTGCTCCGGCTGCGTAAGTCTCCACAGGAGCGCAAGGCACCCTGCGAGAACGGTAACGCCAATCACCTTTCGCAACACCGGATGTATCATAAGCGGCCTTGTCGTTCGCACTAGACCAGCGTTTCCAAAGTTCGCGTACATATCTCGGCCCCTTCTGCCCGCTGCCGGCGTTGGCTAGACGCCCCCGCGCTCCTCGACATATTGCCCAATATGCCTTGCGTCGGCGCGCCTGGCCAGCGAACAGAATGAGCTCGAGCTATGCAGCCCGAACTTTGGAAACGCTGGTCTAGGCACCCAGTGGGTCGTCCGGACCTGCCCGGGTTTGATGGGCATCGCCGACGGCACTGCTCATCCGCAACCCGTTAGGCCCGAGACCAGCCTTCGGCTGCTTAGGTGCCAGCGGAGTGTTTCAACGCCGTAAGGAAAGCACCTGCGAGTCAATTCTTCGGCTGGAACCCGGTAGCTAGGCCGTCAACCGCCCCCGGTGGGAGCTTGCCATGAAACTACATTGTAGTTCGATTCCCGTCGATGAAAGCGCTTCTAGACTTCTGGAACTCGTCGGAATATCAGGCTGTAAAACACCTTCGAACCGATGTCATCAAGCCGAACTTCACGTTTGCGGTCGAGGCCTTTGACCCCGAAAGCTATGGTCAGTAGGAAGACCACCTCCCGCGCGTGGGTGATAATAAGGCCAGCCGACCCAGACAAGTCGTTGCGAACGAGGATCGGCAGAATCATAGGTTAGGCGCACTTGACAGGAGAGACCCATGCTGAAGACACCGACGCGCGATCAGATTGCAAGGATCATCGAAGGCTTTGGAATCTCGGCCTCGAGTGACGACATTTCGCTTTACCGCGACCTGGTGGAAGGCTCGATCGCTGGCAATGCCGCCCTCGATGACCTCCCCGACGACGAAATCCAGCCCGGCGCCGCTGACCGAGAGTGGACACGTCCCGAGCCGGCTCAAAATCCCTACAATGCCTGGTACGTCAAGACCCACATCACCGGCGCCCAACGGGGTCTCCTTCAAGGCCGGACCGTCGCGATCAAAGACAACGTGTTCGTTGCCGGTGTTCCGCTGATGGATGGCAGCAAGATCCTTGACGGTTATACGCCCCCGGTGGACGCCACTATCGTGACCCGCATTCTCGATGCTGGTGGGACGATCGCGGGTAAGGCCGTCTGCGAGGCCTTTTGTTTCTCCGGAGGCAGCCACACCAGCCAGTCTGGTCCTGTCCAGAATCCGCACAACACCGCCCACTCGGCAGGTGGTTCTTCGTCGGGCAGTGCGGCCCTTGTTGCCGGAGGCGAGGTAGACCTCGCCATCGGTTGCGATCAGGGAGGATCCATTCGCATCCCCTCCAGCTTCTGCGGTATCTACGGCATGAAGCCAACCCACGGTCTCGTGCCCTACACCGGAATCCTGGGCATGGGACCCGTCATCGACCATGTTGGGCCGATGACCGCCAATGTCGTGGACAACGCCCTGCTTCTGGAAGTGATCGCCGGCAGCGATGGGCTGGATAGCCGTCAGTACGACCCGCGCACTGCGCGCTATACCGAGTCGCTACAGCAAGGGATCGGAGGCCTGCGGGTTGGCGTAGTCGGCGAAGGATTCGACCTCGAAGGCTCGGAGCCCGACGTCGACGCCAAGGTGCGCCGCGCCGCCAAGTTGCTTGGCGAGATGGGTGCCACCGTAACGGACGTTTCAATACCCATGCATCAGCTGGGCGCGGCGATTTCTTTTGCGGTAATTCAGCAGACCATCGACGCGATGTTCCATCACGACGGCTGTCTGATCAACCGGCTCGATCCTGTCGCAGTGAGTTTTCTCGAGGCACAGCACGCGTGGCGTGAGCGCGCCAACGAGCTTCCGGAAACCATCAAGGTCATGCTGATCGCTGCCGAGTTCCTCAACCAGGCGCATGGATACCACTACGTCGCCAAGGGCACGAACCTAGTGCGGAAAATGCGTGCCGCGTACGACGAAGCGTTAGAGAAAGTGGATCTTCTACTGATGCCTACGACTCCGATGAAGGCCTCGCGGCTTCCGGGTGCAGATGTTGATCCCGCCACCAGTATCGCGCTTGCCTTCTCTCCGCTGACGAACACGATGCCGTTCGACAACACCCACCACCCCGCGATGTCCGTCCCCTGTGGGGTGAGCGATGGTCTCCCTGTCGGCATGATGCTGGTGGGGCGTCACTACGAGGAGTCAACCATTTACCGCGCCGCTCACGCCTTTGAGACAGGGGTAGACTGGCGCGGGCTGTAGGTGGCTTAGAAGTCGAGACCGTGCGCCTAACGAGGCGATCAGGATCTCGACGTCGCGACAACGCCCACACGGCGAAGTGCGTGCGGGGATCCGGAGACCCCAGGGCCGCCAGTCGCCTGGAGTGACTCTTGGATCTCCCGACATGGGGGATAATAGGATCCGCCGATCCAAATACGCTGCGGTAGAGGTCGGCAGAGTCGCAGCTTAGGCGGCCATGCGTTCGACGATGCCATGACTTCGAAGCTAATCGTACTGAGCGGTCTTCCTGGCACGGGGAAAACCGAGATCGCCGAGTCGGTGGCCAAGACGCTCGGAGCGCCTGCCTTCGCAAAGGATTGGCTCGAGGCGCCGATCCTGCAGGCGGGCACCGTGCCAAAGGACCGGCTTGGCACAATTGACTATGACCTACTCACGACGCTCACTCGCCGTCAGCTCGAGTTTGGCCAGTCGGCTGTGCTCGATAGCGTCGCGAGTAGTGCCAGTATCCGACATGCATGGCGCGAGCTGGCCCACGAGCTCAACGCCTCCTCATTCGTCATCGAGTGTGTGTGCTCGGACTCCGAGCTCCATAGGCAGCGCCTTCTCGCTCGGCGCCGTGGCATCCCCGGCTGGCCCGAGCTCACCTGGGCCGAGGTAGAGCGGGTGCAGAGCTACTACGTGCCCTGGCAAGAAGAGCGGCTCATCCTCGACTCGGTCTCGTCCCTGAAGGAGAACATCGAGAAGGCAATTGCCTACGTAGCGCGGCCAGCCGCGAGCCAAGTGCAGGGCTAGTCGGCGGATCCACACCGAAACACCATGAGTGGAGGAAGAATCGGAATGACCAAACGTGTACTGCAATTGGCAGCAGCCACCTTCATTGCCGCTGGATCAATTCCGGTGGCATCGGCCCAAGACGCGAGACACGGCTACACCTTCGAGCGAGGCTATCCCAGCGGTCAGACCGCGGAGCAGGCGATCGACAACGCCGACCTGCGGCGTGCGATTGAGGCCTACAAGTTCTTCTTTCCCACGGTTGCCACCGAAGGCGTGTTTCAGCAATTCGTGCCGCACGGCATGGTTCCGAATGAGGTCGGGATCATCATGCCGCAGGACCCGGAGCAGCAGTTCGCCTACGCCAACCAGGATACGCCCTACATTCTCGGCCACTTTGACTTGAGCGAGGGGCCGATGGTTGTCGAGCTCCCTGATGGCCCCTACATCGGCGGCGTCAACGACCACAATGAGGAATGGATCGCCGACAGCGGGATCATCGGCCCGACCAAGGGCAAAGCCGAGAAGACAATCTTGCTGCCGCCCGGCTACGACGGGGTGATTCCGGATGGCTACCGCCCGGTCCGGTCCAAGACCGTGCAGGTCTTGTGGTGGGCACGCGTCCTCTCAGCGACCGGTTCCTATGACGAAGCCGTTGAATACGCCAACAAGGTGCAGGCCTACCACATCGCCGATTCGGGGAAGACCTCGACCTATCGCGTCATCGATATCAAGGGCAAGCCGGCGCCGAATCCGATGCTGGCCTGGGAGCACAACATCAAGTACTGGGAGAACCTCGACAAGGTACTCCAGGAGGAACCGGTCCAGGAAAAATACCGGGTCATGAACGGCATGCTGCATCAATTGGGCATTCGGAAGGGCGCGCCGTTTGCGCCGGATGCGCGGATGAAGGAGATCCTGGAAGAGGCGGCGAGGATCGGCTTCGACGAGATGAGCGTCACCTACTTCGCCAACCCGGATCCGGACAGGCTTGTGTGGGAAGACCGTACATGGGAATTCATCCCCGTGGTTGGCGCCTTCGATCCTCGGCTCAAGGAATGGGGCGGCCCGTCTTACCGCGACCTGAACACCAGCGACGCCTACTTCTGGGCGGGCTTTGGAACCTCAGCCGCGATCGGCGCCCGCAAGGCTGGCTCGGGCTCGATGTATTTCACGACTCCGCGCGACGCAACCGGTGTCTACCTCGACGGGGGGAAGAACTACAGGCTCAACGTCCCCGGACCGGTGCCGGCGCGGTTGTTCTGGTCGGTCACGGTCTACGACACGGAAACCCGCTGCATCATCGACTCCGGCCAGGGCCGCGGGGCGGTGCGTTCTCTGCACGAAAAGCCGGTGACCAATGCCGACGGTTCGTACGACATCTATTACGGACCCGACAAGCCCACCGGGAAGGAAAAGAACTGGGTAAGGACCATCCCCGGCAAGGGCTGGTTCACCACTCTGCGGATGTATGGCCCGACCGAGGAAGCCTTCTCCACCTACAAGCTGCCAAATATCGAGAAGATCAGATAGCGAGAAGATTCAAGGTGAAAGGGCGAATTCATCGCAGGACAGCTCACCAGCGGTTGCAGTGGACGCCGCCAGGGCGTCGCCGCTGAACCAAGTAGCTAGCCACACCACAACCAGAAAGCGAAGGAGCGAAGAAGGTGATCAAGTTTGTCATGTGTCTGACGCGCCACCCACGTATGACTCGCGAAGAATTCAGGGACTACTGGAAGAACAAGCATGGTCCGTTCTTCATGAGCAACGCAGATACGATGGGTGCCAAGAGGTACCTGCAATCCCACACCCTGGACACGCCGCTAAACGAAGGTCTCAGGGCCTCCAGAGGGATGCTTCCTGAATATGACGGCGTTGCGGAAGTCTGGTTCGAGTCAGAAGAAGCGCTTGTTGCGGGAATGAGCTCTCCCGAGGGACAGCAACTCGGCGCAGCCCTGCTGGAAGATGAGGGGAACTTCATCGACCATTCCAAGTCATCGGCGTTCATCGTTGAGGAACACGAATTCTAGGTGGCTAACAGGGCGATGCAAGTGCGCCGGCCTCCAGCCGGCCGCTGATCGCCGCAGCCTCCGGCGGCTATCAGGTGCCACCCGACCTCGGGGCGCGGCCTACGAAGCGAAACTCGTCGTTCGTTGCCAGGCTCCGGATGCTGTCTTGACACCGGACGAACGTCTCCGCGGGTTCAACTATGTTGGCCATTCGGCCCAGCTCATCCATGTAACGTTTCGTCAGTATCAAGCCGGGCATCTGCCGAGCACGCGGCATTCATCGAGACCGTGCATCGCTCGCGCCACCCCGAGGCGGATTTCATCTTGAGTCACCAGCGATCAGAGCGCCGAGCGCGTAGGCCACACCCGGATCATGGGGTGCCGAGCCCCAGCCGCCCGCGGCCTAAGAAGGGCGCTGCAGTCGATGTGGCCCTCGGGTCGGCTGAAGACGCAGTAGAAGCTGAGCGCAATCGGTAGCGGCGCGATGAGCATGAAGGGATGACGCCGACCCCAGCGCCTGGATCGATAACGATCCGAGAAGGAGCCGAACAGCGGATCCGAGATGGCGTCGGTCAGGGTGGCGATGGTGGGTACCAGCCCAGCCACCAGCACGTCGAGTCCAAGCACCTGGTTGTAGAACAGCATGCCGAGAATCGACAGCGAATACAGCGACATGTTCTCCGCAGAGGCGCCAATACCGAAGGCAAGGCGCGTGCGGATCGGTACGGTCAGCGATTGGACCGGTTCGCCTCGAGTCATCGTTCGCCGATCGACTTCACTTCGGCGTACTTACCGGCTTCCCCGCAGCGATCCACTCCTTCTCGAGCACGCGAGCGCCCTTCAGCTGATTCAAAGGAAACCGGTGGTCTCGGCGACCAGGGTATCGCCTTCCCACCAGCCGATCGAATCGGCGCTGAGCGAGCGGACATCGGATGGCAGATGTTCGGAATTCAGCCGAATCACCCGCGCCCAGCCCAGCAGCGCAAAGGCAAGAAGAAGCGCTGTCTTCATCCCAGATCTCCTTTCCGTAATTCTCACACACTCCCACTCCAGGGGCGCCCGAATCCGTCCTTGACCGACCTAGTCAGGGAGGTTATTGTCAGGTGTGCATAAGTCGATGCTGTCCATAATCATCGTCACCTACAACACCGACCAGCTTCTATCTGAGTGCTTGTCGAGCCTCGCGTCCCACGACCTTGCTGGGCAATATGATGTTGTCGTTATCAACAACGGAGTCGCTCTCGAAGCCGAGAGTCTCGGCGACCTCGATCTCTGCGTCAGAATCGTCAACCGCCCACGGAACATCGGCTACGGTGCCGCCCTCAACCAAGGCGCGCGGCTGACGCGATCGGAGCTCCTGCTCTTCCTGAATGCCGATACGAGGCTCCCGGCAGGAAGCCTAGCGCCACTCGTCGCGCGGCTGCAGGACGATCCGGGCGTTGGCGTGGTAGCTCCGCGGCTTCGGTATCCGGTGTCAACGGCGCTTAAGAAGCGCGCGATCCCGGCTTTCTGACCGCGTTTCCTGCTGAGAGTCTCTTCAGCATCATCGTCGCGCGCGAGCAGCGTGGCAGGTGGGAGTATGGGGAGACCGGCGGGGGCGACTCCAAGCAAGGTACCCGCCCACCGCCGGAAGGCCTGGGGTATGACGCCCCAGAAGAGGAGTATTCCGCCTGCGGGTGGCGAAGTCCAGGCCGAAGGAGGCCTGGGCCGTGCGCCGCCGTCCGGATTGCCGTCGCTTCGTTTGCGATCGTTGCCGCCGAGCCGTCTACCTCTGCTCTTGGTGCGATCGAGGACATCGTTATTGCTCGGGGGAGTGCCGGGATGAGGCTCGTCGTTACAGCCTTCGCTGCGCCGGACGTCGTTACCAGCAGACGCCGCGGGGGCGCCGCTTGCATGCCCGCCGTCAGCAGGCCTATCGAGATCGCAAGCAGCAAGGCTCAAAGAAAGTGACGCATCACAGTTGCCGCCGCGGGGGCGGCTCTGCGATGGTCGCGTCATGTCCCACCGCGACGCTTCCGGCCCCGTTGCAAGCCGTGCCCGTAGGAGATCGGAGCAGGGAGCTTCTCTGCGGGCGGTGCAGTCATCCTTGCGAGCCGATGATTCGCCACGACTTCTTGCGCTCGCGTCGAGCCCGTCCGGTGCGCAGGCGGGCGCGGGATGATCTCTCCCGAGCTCGCCGCCGAGATCCGCCGTCTCTATGAGTCGGAGGGCTGGCGGCGCAACACGATCGCCCGCCATCTGGGAATCCATCACTCGACGGTCACTCGAGTCCTTCGACGCGAAGGGCTGAGCCGGCCTCGATCGCCGCGACGAGCGTCCATGGTCGATCGCTTCGTCCCCTTCATCCAGGAAGTCTTTGAGCGCTACCCGGAGCTGCCGGCGAGCGTGCTCTACGAGATGGTCAAGAAGCGTGGCTATCCCGGTGGGGAGGATCACTTCCGCCACTGCATTGCCGAGCTCGGCCTGCGCCCCCGCAAGGCGCCCGAGGCTTTCTTTGTGCTCCGTACGCTTCCCGGCGAACAGGCCCAGGTCGACTGGGCCCACTTCGGCACGCGAAAGGTCGATGGGGGAGAGCGCCGTCTCTACGCCTTCGTCATGGTGCTGAGCTACTCGCGAGCTCTCTTTCTGCACTTCTTCTACGACGCTCGTCTCCCGAGCTTCCTGACCGGGCATGTCCTCGCCTTCTCCTTCTTTGAGGGTCTGGCCAAGATCCATCTCTACGACAATCTGCGCAGCGCTGTCCTCGAGCGGCGCCGCAGCGCCATTCGCTTTCATCCACGGCTTCTCGAGCTTGCCGACTTCTACGGCTTTGATCCAAGGCCCGTTGCTCCCAGACGAGGAAACGAAAAAGGTCGCGTCGAACGGGCCATTCGTTTTGTGAGAACTTCCTTCTTTCCGCTGCGTCGCACCTGGGACAGAGAAGCGCTGAACCGGGACGCTCTGGAGTGGTGTCGCGACCGAGCGATGAAGCGCCCGTGGCCCCAGGACCGGCGTCGCACCGTCGAGCAGGCCTATCTCGAGGAGCGCTCTCATCTCGTGAGCCTTCCCCCGCAGCCTTTCCCCTGCCACGAATGGGTCGAGCGGATCACACGGCGCACTCCTTACCTGAGCTTCGATGCGAATCGCTACTCGATCCCGCATGATCGCATTGCGCGCTCGCTACAGATTGCCGCAGACCCGGAGCGCGTGCGCATCTTCGATCGCGAGGAGCTCATCGCCGAGCACATAAGGTCCTGGGACAAGGGCCGAGTCATTGAAGACCCCCGTCACCTAGAAGAGCTGGAACGACAGAAACGCGAGGCACGTACACAGCGCGGCCAGGACTACCTGCTGCGTACGGTGCCTCAGGCCGAAGAGCTCCTGCGGGAGCTGGCCCGACGGCAGAGACGACTCTCGAGTGCCGTCGCCAGACTCCTCGAGCTCCTTGCCGAGAGTGGACCCAGGGAGCTCGCAGTGGCGATCGCCGAGGCCCTCGAAAAAGGATCCCCGCACCCCGAAGCGGTGCGACTCATCCTCGATCGTCGGCGCCACGAGCGGGGACTCCTACCCGCTCTGCCTGTCCAGCTCCCCGACGATCCCAGGATCCGGGAGCTCACGGTCACTCCCCATGCACTGGCCGACTACGACAACCCCAACGACGAGGAGGACGACGAATGAACAACACCGACCAAGAGCGTGCCACAGCCCTGAAACTCCATGGCCTCCTAGCCCACTGGGATGAGGTCGCCAACCAACCCTGGCTCCCCGACCTGCTCGACTGGGAAGAGCAGGAGCGAGCCCGTCGCGGACTGGAGCGACGGCTGGGTCGGGCCCGGCTCGGCACCTTCAAGCCGCTGGCCGATTTCGACTGGAATTGGCCCAAAAAGATCGACCGCGAGCAGATCGAAGATCTCTTTCGGCTCGAGTGGCTCGCCCGAGGACACAACGCTGTCTTGATAGGGCCAAACGGCATCGGCAAGACGCTCATTGCCAAGAATCTCGCCCATCAAGCCGTACTACGTGGAGCCACCGCCCGATTCCTTACCGCCTCGGAGCTGCTCAACACCCTCGCCGAACAAGACTCCTCGACCAGCCTTCAGCGCAAGCTCGCGCTCTTTGCGCGCCCATCCCTGCTCTGCATTGACGAGCTCGGATATCTGTCCTACGACACGCGCCACGCCGATCTACTTTTCGAGGTCGTTTCCCGCAGGTACGAAAATAAGTCCCTTCTCATCACCACAAACAAGTCGTTTGGAGAATGGGGAGAGGTCTTTCCCAACGCCACGACTGTCGTCACCATCGTCGATCGCCTCGTGCACCGCTGCGAGCTCGTCAACATCGAGGGCGATTCCTACCGGCTCAAGGAGTCCAAGGAGCAAGCCAAAAAGAGCGCCTCGGCCCGGCGAAGCCTCACCTCCTCCAGGCGCAGCACGAAGAACCCGTGACCCGACAGGAGTATCTCGTCGAGCTGATCCGCCTCTACCTCGACGCTCCTGCCACACCGCCTAGACCCCGCCGCCGAGACTGGGCGATCGCCGCCCAGCTCTATCGAGCCGCCGTCCCCCTGGAAGAGCTCGCCCACGCCATTCGACTCGCCACCTTGCGACGCTGCCTCAGCACCGATCCTCTGCCGCAGATCCACTCACTCGCCTACTACCGCACCGTACATCGAGCCCTGACCAACGACGAGCTCGACCCTCTATACGTCCGATACATCCAGCTTCGCCACCGCTCCCTTCTCGACGAGGACGAATCCAAAAGCGCCACTACACAGCCGGATTCCCGCGCCTTCTGACCGCCGATAACATCCGGATGGGCGCCTACAGTTCTCCTGTCGCCGTGGGTACTCTGCGGAGTCCATTCTTGGACGCCGCTCTCCGTTCGGATCTTTCCCGATGTTGGAGCCGGCTCTACGAGAGCACCTGATGCTGGACGAGGACCACGAGCAGACTCTGTACCCGGACTGGGTTCAGGGCTCGTGTCTGATGATGCGCCGGGACGTCTTCAGCATGCTCAGTGGCTTTGACGAGAGATTCTTCTTGTATTTCGAGGATTACGATCTCTGCAATCGGGTCCGAGCCAGAGGTCTATCGGTGGTATACGACCCGCAGGCGGAAGTGATTCACCACTACGCCAGGCTCAGTCGACGACCGGTGTTGGGCGGAGCTTGGTGGCTGCATCTGGCCAGCGCCCTTCGTTACTACGCAAAGGCTCGGACACTGCGGGCCGTACGAGCGGCTTGACAAGATCATGAGAACGAGATCATGAATCCTCGCCTAGCCTTGAGAGTGAGCACGATAATCGATGGCGGTCCGATCACGATAAGTGATGGTCGCGTAGCCTTTTGAAGGACTTAGCCGAAGCTGCGTTTCGCTGCCACTTGCCTCAGACGGTCTTGTTCACAGTATTTGATGGCGATTCGAGGAAACCCGATCACGTTGTCTGGTGGGAATGGGTGTTCCGTTCAAGGTATCTGAGGGCGCAACCAGGGGCCCAAGCGCGATGGAAGCTCGGCGAACCGCCTCGATCGCCCATCAGATAGCGTGCCGTTCATCCCATCGCTGCGTGTCAGCCCTCGTTCAGCGTGATCAGCGAAAGAACAAGTATGGACTGCGCGTCAGGCCCCGACGGCGGATGTGTCCCGTTTTTTGTGGAAATGGGTTCAGGCGTAGTCCTCCGAGTCGTCTTTTGCTAAATCCTACCGTTTACGCGGCCCTCTCAACCTCGAGCAGGAGCTGAAGCGCCCGGTAGCCGTTAATCCTTCGCAGGTGTATCTGCCCGAAGGCGACGAGCCCCCAGAGGAGCGTGACGCCGGCAGCCTCGGTGGCAAAGGAGCCCTGGGTTTTAGTGCGGCGACGAAACTCGCGGTTCAGGTTCTCCAGAGCGTTGGTCGTGCGCACCGAACTCCACAGCGATTTGGGGAGCTCGTAGAAGGTCAGTAGCTGGAACCCTGCCTCCTCAAGGCTGCGAGCCACCGCCGGGACTAGTCGCGACCACTTGGTGACGAACGCCGCGTAGGCCTTGCGGGCCTGTGCCGCGTCCTCGGCTCGTACGATCGAGTGCCAGTCACGCCGCAGCTCGTCGTGTGCGTGCACCGGGCAGTGTTTCTTCAGATTCTCCCACTTGTGTTGGACGCAGCGCTGGACTTTGACCTCAGGCCAAGCCTTCAGCGCCGCGGCCAGCCCTTTGTGGCCATCCGTGACCAGGTAGCGCGGAGCCTGAAGACCTCGGGCCTTCAGATCCTCGATCAGCCACTTCCAGTGCTCGGCGGCCTCGCTCGCGGCTAAACGTAAGGCCACCAGCACCTTGGTGCCGTCCGGAGTCACACCCAGCACCACCAGCACCGGTACCGAGACCACTCGACGGGCCAAGCGGACCTTCAGGTGAAAGCCATCGAGAAACAGAAGCACGTAGGACTCCTCCGACAGATCGCGCTCACTCCAGCGAGCAAAAAGCTCCTTCAGCCGAGACACCACACGCGAAACTGCGCTCTTGGACAGGTGCTCCTCACCCAGCAGCGGAGCCAATGCCTTCTTGATCCGGCGGCTGTTAGCGCCAGCCAGATACGCACCCAGGATCGCGTCATCGACCTCCTGCGTACGACGAGCGTAACGCGGCACGATCGCACTGCGAAACTCTACGCTGGCCCCATCCTCGCCGACTAGCCGTCCTCGTGGAATGTCCAGTTCCTTCGACCCACACGCCGTCGTGATCAGACGACGCTGCTTGCCGTTGCGATAGCCCGCACGCTCGCCTGAACGCTCGTAGGCGCTGCAGCCCAGCGCCTCGGACAGCTCTTCCTCGAGTGTGATCTCGATCGCCGCACGAACACGCTCGCGTAACAACGAACGAATGTCCTGACGGAAGCGTGCAGCTTCCCCTTCCTCGTTGATATTCTCCACCATGGCGTAATCCTCCGTTCGCCCTAACCGGCGATGTGTTTGACCACTAGGAGGTTACGCCATTCTCAATTTCCACAGCATTCGGGACGGATCCCCGACGGCCCGCCTTCGGCGGGGATGATGCCGACGGACCTAGTCTTGAGCACACTACTTGAGGGACCAAACACCCTTCCCTCACCTACCGTGCTCAGAATGGCCAACATTCCCATCGATTATCGTGCTCACTCTCACTAGCCTCGTGTTTCGCTGCCGCCCTGACCACGGGCCTGCTGATCGCGACAGCCCTAGCTTCGTTCAGCGTCGGAGTCGAGGCCCTCACTCTGTCGGCGACGGATCTCTCGAACCAGCAGCCGACCTCTCCCGAATGGCTCGCCCAACGCGGAGTCCTTTCGATGACCCCCATCCTGTGGGACAACATCGGCAACCCGCCGGCACCCTCGGGCTCCCTTCAGTACGGACCCCCGGCAGCTTTCGAAGCCGGGTATTCGAATTTCACGCTCAATCAGCTCGGTGACCGCAGAACTCTCATCGACGACTTCGTTGTCCCCGCGGGAGTCGCTTTTTGGACCATTACAGACTTCCACTGGCGCCATAGTTGGGCAACGGCGAATAGCACCGCAACGAAAGGGTCTGGGGTCGATATCCGTTTCTTTGACAACAACCCCAACGCAGGTGGGCCAGACCAGGCCGGCCCCGGCACGCTGATTGCCGCGCTTCTTGCGAGCGACTACCAGGAGAAGGTGACAGGCCGAACGACGAGCTCTGGGGGAGACCTCTTCCACGAGATGGAGTCCTCGGTCAACGTTTCCGCCGTGAACCTCGGACCCGGAAAATATTGGGTCGAATTCGCGATAAGCGGCCCAGAGAACAACTTCGGCTGGGCTCGCAGCCAGCTCTTCGAGCCCGCGTGGGTGAACTACAGCGACATTTCCGGACTCGAGCAGGGAGCCAGCATCTTCGGAGTCGATCGAGACCTGATGTGGGCCCTGACCGGTACCGCGACTCTCAACTTCGAACGCTGCAACCCCGACGCCATCACCCTGTGCATCGACGACGAGCCTGACGACGGCCGCTACCAGATCCGAGTCGCCTACGAAACGTCTCAGGCGGGCGGTCAGTCTGGGTTCGGCACCCCGACTCCGCTGGCAAGCATCGGCGTCCACCGAGGTGGGCTCATGACCTTTTTCGGGGCCGAGAACCCGGAGATGGTGATCAAGGTCCTGGACGGATGCTCAATCAACGGGAACAAGTGGATCTTTTACGCTGCCGGAACGAATGTAGGGCTCGAGACCGAAGTGACGGACACCCTCACCGGACGCCAAGTCGTCTACACCAACCTCGACCTCAACGCCGCGCTTCCGGTACAAGACGTCGGTGCATTCCCGTGTGATGGCAGTGCCGGTAGCGTCTTCACCCCCGAGGCAATGGACTTCGACTTTGATCGAGATTTGGTATCGGGGAGCGGGCCGCAGCTTCCGTGTATCGCCAACGACACGACCTTGTGTATCGACGACGCAACCGGCGACAAGCGATGGCAAATTCGAGTCGCCTTCATGACCTCGCAGGCTGGAGGGGTGGAGGGTCTCGGATCTGCGACTCCCCTGTCACAGTTGGGCGTCGACCGAGGGGGCTTGATGACGTTCTTCTCGGCGGACAATCCGGAGATGCTGATCAAGGTGCTCGACGGTTGTTCCATCAACGGGAATAAGTGGGTCTTTTACTCGGCAACGACCAACGTCGCCCTGGAAACGACCGTTACCGATACTCAGACCGGATCATGGGTCCAATATCTGAACCCCGACCGCAACGCCGCCCCACCGGTACAGCACACGGCAGCGTTCCCCTGCTCACCGTCCTAGACCAGCGTTTCCAGAGTTCGCGCACATATCTCGGCCCCTTCTGCCCGCTGGCAGCGTTGCGCCTCCTCGACATATTGCCCAATATGCCTGCGTCGGCGCGCCTGGCCAGCGAACAGAATGAGCTCGAGCTATGCAGCCCGAACTTTGGAAACGCTGGTCTAGAGAAGCCTGTGGCCACGCCGGTCAGCGGCGATCGTTGGCCAGGCCTTCGAGACCGACGGTCTGATTGAGAAGCTCCGCCTTGGCCTCCGCCGCTCGGGAATCAAGCGGATAGGCGTCAAGATGGCGATCGATCCAATCGAGACCTTCTTCGTACCTTCCAAGTTGGCCGAGTCCGATTGCGATGTTCAAACGCACCGCAGAGAAACCTGGGGCGTCGTTGTCGATCTCCTCGAGGAGTCGGACCCCCTCTTCCGAAGGCCCCGGGGAAATGCGCGATACGGCCGCACGATACCGGTGCTCGAGTGGCAGCGGCCCTACCGACTCTGCCGCCTCCCAGAGGCCCTTCTCCGTGCCGAGAAGCCCTAGGTCGCCAGCCAAGAGAGCCCTTCTCGTCAGGTTGCTCGATACCACCATGGGTAAGAGAAACAGCGTGACGACTACCAGGCTCGCCACCAGCGGCAGACTGTGAGCTAGCGACAATCTGGAGCCCCCAGTGCTCGACAGACCGACCGTTCCATACCTCGAGCCGACCACCCCCAGGATCGGCCAGAAGCTGACCCAGCCGGCGTAGCTAAAGAAATTGACGTCATAGAGGTTGGTGACCACCCAACCGCAAAGCGCCCAAACCAGCCAGTCAGTTCTCCAAGCTCGGTGTCGAAGCGCTGCAGCGAAGACCTTCGCCGGGAGCCACAGCACGCAGAGGAGACCAAGAACGCCGAGCTCGATAAAGAGCTCGGCGGGCAGATTGTGGGCGTGTAGAAAGACCAGGCCCGCGGACTGACCGCTTCCTCTATTCGCGAGCTCCTCGGGTATTCTGTGCGCAAAGGACCCTAGCCCTAGCCCTACTACCGGGTTTTCCAGGCCCAGGCCCCCGAGAGCACGGTAGAGATCAGCTCTGACTTGAAAGGTCTCCGTGCGAGTCAGGACCTGAGCGACCTCACGCCGCTGCACGATCACGGACAGCCAGACCACAAACGCCACAAAGAGGACGGCCACAACCCTGCGAGTGACCTTATGACGCAGCGCTACGACGAAGAGGCCCATCGACGCCAGGAGGATCGGGAATCTCGCCCCGGTCGCAAGTAGCCCCAGGTAGGTGGGGACAACGGCGGCGCCTGCCCATCGCCGGACCGCCTTCTCGCCAGCCTCCCGCACGTCGAGCGCAGCAAACAGGCTCACCAAAAGGAAGATGGCAGTGAAGTTGCGGTGACCCAGAGTCGTTACGACTCGGTACATCCAGCTCTCGGAGGGGTAGCTAAAGAAGTCGAGCCCGAGTGCCTGGGCGATCGCATACACCCCCAGGACCGAGCCCGACAGGGCCATCAACCTCAAACCGAGCCGCTGCGACTCCTCAGCTAGGGCCCTGAAATAGACAAAGCTGGCGCCGCCGACAATCATCAGCGCAACGAAGCGCATACCTTCGGCCCTCGGCGCCCCGCCGCCAATATGCAGGAGCACCGCCAACACGACGCCCAGAAGTGGCAAGAGCTCGCGAGAATAGTGGCCCATCCGATCACGAAGGCTCCTGCAGAGAGTGACCGCCACAAGGATGGCCAGGGCAGCCAACAGCCAACGGAGCAGAGCCGGATCGGCAACGAACCTGAAGATCCCAAGAGGGTTGGCGACCAGGATGATCCAGAGCGGGAGGGCCTCACCCAGGCGCTCGAGGGTGGTTCCCGTCGGGCTGGCGCGGTTCAGATCCTGCCTCCTCGAGCAAGAGTCCAGAGAGCGCGATCCAAGAAACCACCGTAGCGCCCTAGAAAGCGGATCTCGTTGCTTCGAATGACTTCGCGCAAGGACTCAGCAGATCGTGGCTGGTGCCGAGCCTTCCATGACGAGCTCACCACCGATCTGAGTCCCGCCAGCTGAAGGCGACGCCCGAAGTCCTGATCCTCCCCGGCCGAAACGTACACAGGGTCGTATCCTCCAACCTGATCGAAGGTCCCGCGAAGCATCGTAACTGCCGATCCGAGAACCCAAGGGACTGTCACCTCTTCGCCGTTCGCCGCAGCTTCCAAGACGCGCTTGTCGAATCGCTCTTCATCCCAGAAACACGCCGGACTGCCCTCCGGACACCAGGGAACTCACCCCATGAGATCGAAGCCCGATCCTGTGCATCGAGGGTAAGGGCGCCAACCGCTCCGATCGCCTGCCCCAGAGACTGCAGGGCTCGGCGCCGATCGAAGAAGAGGAGCTCAGCATCGGGGCTCAGAAACATGAGCATCTCGCCCTGCGTCTTGCTGACACCGAGGTTGGCTCCTGCCGCATAGCCCAGGTTCGAACCTGCGAAGACGACCGACGGCTCCACTGGGGAAAGCTGCGTCTCCAGCCCGTCCGCCAGGTCTCCGGCGTTGTCCACGACCACGACATCGAGAAGATCTCCACCGATCTTGGCGAGCGAGTCCAGAGCCGCAGGCAGCGTGGCTCCATGGCCAAAGCTCACGATGACTACAGATACTCCTCCCCGGGTCGTCATACTCGGCTACATCGATGGGCACGTGTGAAACGCAAAAGCTCAGTCGAATCCCGCAGCAAGCCGAATAGCCTGTCGTCACCAACCGTACGCCCACTCAGCGTCGACGCACGCTTCTCCAAGAGCGCACGAGCGCGCACTGCCCCATCGATCAATCCGAAGGCATATTGAAGGGGATGACGACTCTTCACTGCATGGCGCACGAATTGCCTTCCACAAGTGAGTGCAGCGCCGGGACACGTAGCCAAAAGGACTCTCCAGGGAAGATTCTTGAGAAGCATCTGAACCCAATTGCGCCCCAGAAGACGAACGACCTCACCGTTGCTCGTCCCGCCGGTGGTCAACTGCCCGGTATGGCGGACCCTGGCTCCCGGTATGGCGACACAGCGCCAGCCGCGCAGCTGCGCCCTCAAGCTGAGATCGAGGTCCTCCAGATAGGTACCGAAAGCCTCGTCAAAGCCGCCAACATCCCGCAAGAGCTCTCGGCGATAGACGGCTGCGGTAGCAGGTGCCCCCAGGACCTCGAGTGGCTCGCAAAAGTGATCGACGCTCGAAACACCATTGCCGACTTGGAAGGGGAAGCATGAGAGAGAAAGACCTTCGCCAAAGGAGTCGAGGATCTCGGGACGATCTCGGCGAACGACCTTGCTGGCAGCGAAACCGAACCTCCGGTCGCTCTCGAGAGTCTCCACGGCCGACTCGAGCCAGCATGGCTCGGGCTCCGTATCGTTGTTGAGCACAGCAACATAGGACCCCCGCGCGGCTTGGAGACCCAGATTAGCGGCAGCGGCAAAGCCCACAGGCCACTCGCGCGTGATCGCACGGATATCTGGGAAGATCTCTCTCGCCCGCTCAACCGAGTCGTCTTCAGAACCGTTGTCGACGAGGATCACTTCGAAGCGGTCCATCTCTTGGGAGTCGAGCGCTAGAAGACAGGCAACCAGCGCCTCTCGCTGATTGAAGTTGGGGATGACGATCGAAACCTCAATCGAGCGCATGCGCTGCCTCGCGGATTTCCTGGTAAAGAGCCAGGAGCTTCGACACTACGGCCCCGGGGGAATACTCGCCTGGAGAGAAATGCTGCGACCGCCTCTCGCCGGCACGGACGGCTTGAACACACGAAACGGCCGAGCTGGGGTCCCGTAGATCAAAGAGGTGGACACAATCGCCGAGCACCGTAGCGGCTGGATGCCCATTCGGGATCAAGGCCTCACAGCCGCGGCCGAGGGCTTCCAACGTCGTAAGCCCGAAGTTCTCGGCCGTGCTCGGGAGAATGTGAGCCACCGCGTGCTCGAGCACTGCGGCCACCCCTCCGCGATCGAGTCCGCCAAGAAAGAAGGAGCGGCGAGATCGCCCGACATCCCTGCGAAATCGAGACGCATAGAGTGGCCGTTTCGGGTTGGTACGCCCGGCAAACACAAGCTTGAGATCGGACTCGATCCCCGAGCGAAGGAGCCAGCGTTGGTTCTTGAGTGGTTCGATACGGCCAATGCTCGCGACATAGGGTCGTAGCTCCCGAACTTCTTCCGAAATCGCACTGTCGCCAGGCACCAGATCCAGTGGAGGGACAATGACGGCCGAGGGTTAGCGAAGAAACTCGGGATAAGCCTCCAAGAAGGCATGCTTCTCTGCAGGAGTATGAAAGGTGAGGCCTTCAACCCTCTCGGCAAGGCGTGCGACCGCGGCTCCGGGCATCCAGTGCCGAGAGGGCCTGGCATCGCCCCGGACGAGGTTTGCCACGGAGCGCGCACTCCGCGTGAATCGCGACAGCCTGCTGTTGAGGCGACTTGGAGTCGTCCGCAGGTCGTGGTCCTTCCACCCATGGACGGGGGAAAAGACGACAGCCGCCCCCGGAAAGCTCCGATTAGCGTCCAGAAACGCCCCTAGCTCGGCAGCACGATCGATGTTGAAGAGATGAACAATCTCCCAACTTCCATCGGGAGCTAGGGTGGAACAGACCACCCTGGCATCGTGCCCGCGGGCGCTGAGCGCTTCCGCGAGCAGGCGGGCCTCTACGACATCACCGCCAGCAATCGTGTCGATGTCTGCCCGAAGATAAAACAGGATCCTCATCGACCTTCGTCACACCCAGGCACCCTAGCACCCGCCAGAATCTCGCACGATGCAACAGACGACTACCTCGACACCGCCGAGATCACTAGACCAGCGTTTCCAAAGTTCGTGTGCAATAGCTCGAGGTCATTCTGTTCGCTGGCCAGGCGCGCCGACGCAGGCATATTGGGCAATATATCGAGGAGGCGCAACGCCGCCAGCGGGCAGAAGGGGCCGAGATATGTGCGCGAACTTTGGAAACGCTGGTCTAGAATCCTTCGTACTGGTCTGCAACCCGGAGGAGAATCGAAACTTGAAGAGACGTGATGCCCTCGAGACCCTGGCTCTTGTTGCAGCGGCCTGGTGCATCGCGGCCGGGATCATGGCTCCAGCGAGTCATGGGGCTACACCACCGAACATCATCCTGATTCTGACCGACGACCACGGCTGGAACCATGTTTCCTACCGATCCGACCCGGACCAGCCAAACTCATCGAGCGACTTCATCGAAACACCAAACCTCGCACGTGCCGCGAAACGGGGCATTCGCTTCACCGACGCCTACGCACCGAATCCCATCTGCTCCCCAACTCGTCACAGCATGTTGTTCGGCCAGAACGCCGCAAGACACGTCTACGCCAAGTCAATGGACTGGTTGGCTGATGCCTCCGGCTGGCTGACGATTCCCAAGGCGATCAAGCAAGCCAACAGCGCATACCGCACCGCGCATTTCGGCAAATGGCACGTGGGCCTTACCCCCCAGGAGATCGGCTTCGATTACAGCGACGGAATCACCAACAACTCTCAGGGCGAGTTTCACCACGGCGTCTTCAAGAACTCGCGATCCCTGCGATCGAAGGTCACCGCCTACAACAAGGCAGAAGGCATTTCCGTCAAGCCACCCGGTTACTCCAAGCAGCCCGTCTCGTATGAAGAAGCGGACCCCAAAGCGGCATTCAGCCTGGCGCTCAAATCCGAGGCGTTCATCCGCGAAAGTGTCGCGGACCGCAAGCCGTTCTTCGCCTACATCGCGCACTACGCGGCGCACCTCGATCTGGTTTCGACTGGCGCGAGCTACGAGTACTTCAAGAACAAGAAAAAGGGCAGCCGTCACGACAACGCCGCCTACGCCGCCATGGTCAAAGACCTGGACACCGCGATCGGCCGAACGCTCGATCTGGTCGAGGAGCTTGGAATCGGGGACAACACCTATATCTTCATCACGGGTGACAACGGCGGGGTTCAGAACTTCTACCAATCCGTCCGTGTTGACGAATCAAACAACGTCCTGAGCTCCCAGGAGTCAGACATCGAATGGCGGAACCTTCCGCTTCGGCAGGGGAAGCACGAGTTCTACGAAGGCGGTATTCGCGTGCCCTTCATTGCGCTGGGGCCCGGGATCAGTGGCGGCTCAGTCTCGCGATCCCCGGTGTCAGGCCTCGACTTCCTCCCCACCTTTGCCGCCCTGGCCGGCGGATCACCGCAGCCATCACCCGCCGTCGACGGAGACAGCATCGCATCAGTTCTCATCGAGCCGGACAGCGAAGTCGTTCGCGAATCCGACTCCCTGATCTTCCACCAGGGAGCGAATCGAACACCCATCAGCGCAATTCGAAAGGGCAATTACAAGCTCATCAAGCACTGGATGGCCGGAGAGGGCTGCAAGTATTGTGGGGACCATTTGCTGGAGCTGTATGACCTCAGTCAGGACATCGGAGAGGCGGAGGACCTTGCTGACCGGTTGCCTGAGCTGACACGGGCTCTCGACGATGAGCTGATGAAATTTCTCGCCAAGGCAAACGCCGAGACCGAGCTTCGCCCGCGCAAGGATGCCTACAACGTAATGCTGGAGAAAATGGGCATCGATGAAAACGCGATCGAGGTCAATACGGAATATGTATCGCCCTTCGAGGATTAGCCGAGGGGTGTGTTCATGACCAGGCTCCTGAGTCTCGCCTGTGCTCTTGCGGCTGTGGTGCTGCCCGGAATCTGCGCCGCGGCAGAAAGTCCGTCCTTCATCACCTTCGAGAGCGGTCAAATCCGCCCGCTGACGATGGAGCCTGGAGGCTCTCGCCTCTTCGCTCTCAACACCCCCGACAATCGCCTCGAGATCTTCGACATCGTCGACTCCCGCCTCGAGCACTCGGGCTCGGTGGCGGTGGGAATGGAACCGGTGGCCTTGGCCATGCGCGACGAAACCGAGCTGTGGGTCGTCAATCACCTTTCCGACAGTGTCAGCGTGGTCGACGTGGCGGACGCGCTCCCACGGGTCGTCCGCACGCTTCTGGTCGGAGACGAGCCCAGGGACATCGTCTTCGCCGGTCCGAGCCGTAGGCGTGCCTTCATCACTACCGCCCACCGTGGCCAGCATCGGACCCATCCCTCCATCGCGTCGGTTCCAGGTGCCGTAGACCCGGAGCTGACCACTGCCGGCGTGCCCCGAGCCGACGTGTGGGTATTCGACGCCACGGACCCTGGCGGCGCGTTGGGGGGGCGCCCTCTGCGCATCGTGGAGCTCTTCGGCGATACGCCGCGGGCCCTGGCCGTCAGTCCCGACGGCGGAACGGTCTACGCCGCGGTCTTCTTTTTGGGGAACCGCACCACGGTGGTCGGGGCGGGGGCTGTATGTGACGGCTTCATCGCCAGCGACGAGGTCGACGCCTGCCCGAATCAGCTCTCCGGTAGTCCGGGTGGCAATCCCGGCCCCGCCACCAACTCTGCCGGAGCGCCGGCGCCCGAGGCGGGGCTGGTCGTGCGTCACGACGGCGCCTCCGACGAGTGGCTTGACGAGCTGGGACGCGACTGGTCGAACGCCCTCCGCTTCGATCTGCCGGACCTGGACGTTTTCGCCCTTGACGCCACCACCCTGGAGCAGACCGCCTCGTTCTCCGGCGTCGGCACCACGCTTTTCAACATGGCGGTCAATCCGGTGAGCGGAGCCCTCTACGTCTCGAACACCGACGCCCGCAACGAGGTCCGCTTCGAGGGGTCGGGCGTATTCGGTGGCAGCACCGTCCAGGGCCATCTGGCGGAGGCTCGGATCACCGTGCTCGAGCGGGGCAAGAAGCCGAGGGTCAGGCACCTGAACAAACACATCGACTACGACCATCGTCCAGCGCCCTCCCGCATCCGCAAGCACAGCCTCGCGACGCCGCTGGACATGGCGGTTACCAGCGACGGTTCCACCCTCTACGTCGCTGCCTTCGGATCAAGCAAGGTCGGAGTGTTTGGGACCCAGAGCCTCGAGAACGGCAGCTTCGACCCACGATCGACAAGCTCTTCCTATCTCGAGGTGAGCGGCGGTGGCCCCAGCGGTCTCGCCCTCGACGAGTCTCGGCAGCGGCTCTACGTCCTCACCCGCTTCGACAATGCGATCTCGGTCATCGATCTTCTCAGCGGCGCCGAGATGCAGCACCTGAAGCTCCACAACCCGGAGCCCGCCCAGGTGGTCGAGGGTCGCCCCTTTCTCTACGACGCCGTACACACCTCCTCCAACGGCGAGGCGTCGTGCGCCGGCTGCCACATCTTCGGCGACTTCGACGGCCTGGCCTGGGATCTGGGGGATCCGGATGGCGCGGTCAAGCAGAGCCCGATCCCGATCGTTCTCGGTACGACCGCCGAGTTCCTGGTTCCGCAGATCAACGGCACCGGCAACGTCGAGGACTTTCATCCGATGAAGGGGCCGATGACGACCCAGACCCTGCGCGGCCTGGTCAACTCCGGCGCCATGCACTGGCGCGGCGATCGCTCTGTCGGGAAGTTCGGTACAGATCCCTTCGACTCCGATCTGTCGTTCCGCAACTTCGCCGATGCCTTCAAAGGGCTGGTGGGGCGATCTGCGCCGCTTCCCGCTCACGAGATGAAGCTCTTTTCCGACTTCGCCCTCGAGATCACCTTGCCACCGAATCCCGTGCGCGCGCTCGACAACTCTCTCAGCCCGGAGGAGCAGGTCGGACGGGACTTCTTCGACGGTCCCAGGCGTGTTCCGACGGTACGGCCACTGGCCCCCTGGGAAACACCTGCTCCGACTGCCACGCGCTGGATCCAGCGCAGGGCCACTTCGGCACCGACGGCGATCAGAGCTTCGAGCTCGAGACCCAGATCGTCAAGATTCCCCACATGCGGAACCTCTACCAGAAGGTGGGGATGTTCGGGAGTCCACCCGACGCCTTCATCCTTCCAGGCAATAACCAACACCAGGGCGATCAGGTCCGCGGCACCGGCTTTCTCCATGACGGCTCGATCGACACCCTGTTCCGCTTCTTCAGCGCCACCGTCTTCCAGCAGAGTGGAGCCGTGGGATTCCGCAGTGACGACGAGCGTCGGGGGATGGAGGCCTTTGCTCTCGCCTTCGACAGCGACCTGGCGCCGATCGTGGGTCAGCAGATCACCTTGGACGGCTCGAACAAAGCCGAAGTGGGAGCCCGCATCGGCCTCCTCATCGATCGGGCCGAGAGCTCCTTCGTCTCCCGGGTTCTGGGAGGCCGGACGACCGAGTGCGATCTCATCGTCAAGGGCACCCTCGGGGGCGAGCCCAGGGGCTGGCTCTACGACACCTCGTCGAATCGCTTCGTCGCTGACATCGAAGGTACCGCAGCGCTCCGCGACCGCGATCTACGGGCACTCGCCGGCAGGGGTCAAGAGCTCACCTACACTTGTGCGCCCCCGGGCTCCGGGCGGCGCATGGGCATCGACCGCGACCTCGACGGCTACCTGGACGGCGACGAGCGAGCCGCGGGCTCCAACCCAGCAGACGGCGGAAGCATTCCAGTGCTATGCACCCCGTCCGCCACGCGGCTCTGCCTTAACGACCGACGTTTCGAGGTCGAGGTCGACTGGAAGGACTTCCAGGATCGGCGCGCCGCCGGCCAGGTCGTTCCGTTCATGTCGGCCGACTCGGGCATCTTCTGGTTCTCCTCCCCGGAGAACTGGGAATTGATGATCAAGGTTCTCGACGGCTGCACTCTCAACAATCGCTTCTGGGTGTTCTCGGCGGCTACGACCAATGCCGAGTACAGCTTGCGGGTGCGCGACACCTGGACCGACGTCACCCGAAGCTGGTTCAACGCGTCGGGAAATCCGGCACCGGCGGTAACCGAGACTGGAGCTTTCGCGACCTGTGAGGCGAGCCCGCCCGACGAGCAGGCCACCTCGGCCGAGAGGATGCCGGCAGCTCCCGCCTCGCAGTTCGCGGCCGGCCACCCTCGTGGCGAGGGCGAGGCCTGCATCCCCGACGCGGAGACCCTCTGTCTCAACGAAGGTCGCTTCCGGGTCGAGGTCGAGTGGCAGGACTTCAAGCAGCGCACCGGTCGCGGCCAGGTGGTGCCCCCGGCTGGTGTTGTTGGTGGCGCCGGGCTACCATCAGACAGGCTTTCATGAGGATCTCTCTCAGATGAACGACCCTTCTTCTGATACCAGGACCGTTACCCGGACCAGATTCCGGCGACTGCGCCTCGGTGTCGTTCTCGCTCCCCTGCTTCTTTCGGCGGCCTCGAGCGCCCAGCCTGGTGACCTGCCTCTTCACTTCATCGTGGGCGGCCCACAGATGGAGACACCGGTCGAAGTCATTGTCGAGCGCTGGACCACAACCGCGGAGAGGGCGGCCTTGATCGAGGTGATGAAAAAGAGCGACTCGAGACTCACTCTGCAGGCGCTCGAGCAGCAAAAGACGACGGGCTATGTCGTGATCACCGACGAGCTGCGCTACGACCTCCACTACGCCATCCACTTCAAGGCGGGCGAAGGGACACGAATCCTTCTGGTTGCCGACCGGCCGATCAGCCGCAACCCCGACATGGCCGTCAGCGGCTCGTTGGAGGAGGCGATGACGATCATCGATCTCACCGTGGACGCCGAAGGCAACGGCAGCGGTATGGCGGTGCTCGGAGCCGATGCTCAGATTGACGAGGCGACCGGAGCGGCCCGCATCATCACAATCGGAGGAACGGTTCGCTTGGAGGCGCGCCTGGCCGATTGAGAGAACGGTCGCTTCTAGCACCGGAAAACGGACCTGCGGCCCGTTCTCCGGCCCATCCCCCCTAAGAACTACCTGTCCGAATTCTCGGACACGCTCCTAGCATCGGCGATCGCCGATGCCGCGGGTCGAGGACCGACCCGACCTTCACCTGCTCTTGAGCCATCGCACCGCCATCAGACGGTATTTTGATTGGGTCATAGTTGTCTGGTGTCAGGGATTGGCGAAACGGTTCTCGTCCACGAGCCACTTCGGCGTGCGCCGCAGAACCGCCTCGATCAGGCGCGCGCCCAGCCGACGCTTCAGGATTGCACCAACCCACCGCATCAGCGCGAAGTGGCCGAACTCCCGGCGGACCGCCTCTTGGTACGCCTCGAGACAGCTCGCTTCGCCGGTCTGCAGGTAGGTCGCGATCGAAGCGGCGGCGTGCCGACCGCTGACCAGCGCCTGTGAGATGCCCTCGAAGCTGAGCGGATCGACGAGGCTTCCGGCCTCTCCGACGTAGAGCACGTTGCCATCGACCAGGTGGTCGATCTTGTAAGAGGTGTGAATCGGGAAACCCGTCGTGCGGCAGGAGACGCAAGCCTCGCCGACCTGCCCGGGCAGGTACTTGGAGACCATGATTTCCAGCCGATCTCGCAGCTCCTCCGCGCCGCCGCCTCTCGTGCCGACGCCGACATTGACGATGTTCTCGGACTCGGGGAAGACCCAGCCGTACTCGGGAACGAAAGCCTCGTCGAAGACCAGGCAGGCGGTCCCCGGCTCGATCACTTCTCCGCTGTAGCGAACTTCGAAGGCGATCGCCTCGACCGGGCGGGCGCCTTCGGGCCGGAGGCGTGCCGAGCGGGCACCGGCGGCGACCACGATCACCTCGGCAGAGAAGACCTCGCCGTCGCGAGTGCGAACGCCGACGCAGCGGTCGTCTTCCCTGATCAGCTCGGTCACCTCGACGCCCTCGCGGATCTCGGCGCCCCGCTCCCGGGCTCTTCGCATCAGGATCTCGTCGAAGATTCGCCGGTTGAGCACGAGCAACCGCGTGAACCTGTCTTCTCGCGGACGCGCATGCAACGCGGTGCCCGAGGGCATCACGATGTACGGCTTCGGCACGTGGTGTGCCCGGGTCGCGACCTCGTCGTAGACCCCCATCCGGTCGAGCTCTTTCTGCGCCTTTCGGGTGAGACCTCCGCCGCACAGCTTGTCCCTCGGGAAGCTGGCCTTGTCGAGAACCACGACGTTCTGGACGCCCTGCTCGAGAAGGTGAAACGCGGTCGAGGAGCCCGACGGACCTGCCCCTACGACGACGACTCTTGGGTTGGACGACACGACCTCTTTGACAGTAGCACAAGGGTGGAAGCGCGCCTCCTAGCCGGGAGGCGCGACCACTTCTCCCTCTGCTACCATCTTGCTCCAATGGGGTCGGGCCAGTTAGATCCATCTCTGTTCCGCGACGCCATGCGGGCCGCGGGAGAGTCACTTCCGTTGCAGAAGAAGCTCGCCTACGCACTCCTGCTCGGCGTGGACTGGCGATACACGTTCCTTGGCTACGCCTATCTTCGCTGTGTCGACAACGCCGTCGACAACGGACGAGACGCAGCCACTTCCTTCGAGCTGATGGCGGAGCAGCGGCGCTTCATGGACGCCGCATACGAAGGAACCCTAGAGCAGGAGAAAGCCGTCGCTCCGGCCAGCTATGGGTTGCCCTTCTTCGACTGGGACAGGGGCAAAGGGGCACCGCTGCGGGCGCAGTTCGAGGCTTTGCTGAACACCATCGAGTTCGACGTCCGCAGACGCGGCCAGGTGCCATCGGCCGCGGAGCTGGAAGACTACGTACTGACCACGGGCCACGCGGTTCTGCGCACCCTGGCCTACTTCGCCACCGGAAAGCCCCAGCTTCCCGCTCCCTGCCTCGATCTGGGGAGTCGCGCCTACCTGTGTGCCGACGCGCTGATGGACCTCGAGGAGGACATGGCCGTCGGACTGATCAACATCCCTCGAGAGGTCATTGACGAGTACGCGATCGACCTGGAGGACCCCGAAGCCGGTCTCGAGCGTTGGAGACCCGTCCGCGCCGCCGAGGTCCTCGAGCTCATGCGGCAGGCACGAGCCACGGTCAGCTTGATCGACGACCTGTCGATGAGGGTGCTTTATCGCTTCTTTCTGGGGCGCAAGAAGAGACGCTTTCTTCGCTTCCTCCGGCAGCGTGGGCTTGCCGGCTGATTCGCCAAGTCGCGTGACTCAGGCCGGCTCGGACGACCCGGCAACAAGCTCCAGCCCGAGATCGGCCACGCGCTCCATGGGCGTATCAGAGCTCTTGCCCTCTCCAGCCCTCGCGGGTTCAGGCTGGAGAAGGCCAAGAAGCCTCTGCTTTTGCCTACGAGTCCGCTCGCGCGCGCCTTCGTCGACGATCAACTCTTCCAATAACGCCGAAACGGCCTCGGGCGTACACCTTCGCATCGACAGCTCTGGGAAGATCCGCTCACCGAGTACCGCACTGGGAAGCGCGTAGGCGACTCTGTCCGCACCCCGCTCGGAGGAGACTCGCCCCTTCCGAGCCACGAGGTTGATAAGGAGCTCCCGCGACCGGCTCCAACCATGGTCGTAGACCACGATCGAAGGCAGTCCCATGCAGGCCGCCAGCAGAGTGACGGTTCCCGAGCACAGCAGGCCGAAGTCGGCGGCGCTGAGCGTCGCCGCAGCCTGGCCAGCGACGACAGTAGCTTGCGCTTCTGACCGCCGCCGCGCGGGATCGTCGAGGAAGCTTCGTATCTGCGTCGCTCGACGCTCATCGCTAGCCGCGGCAACGACCTTGAGGCGATCGCCGAAGCGGCATCGAAGGCGGCTCACGGCGTCGAGCATGACCGGCAGCAGACAGTCCACCTCCGCCTCTCGACTCCCGGGGAAGAGCCCGACGAGGAGATCATCGGACGATGGCGCCAGGGTCGCCCGCAGCTCCCGACCCGCGTCTCGGGTCCGCTCCTGCACTAGCGGGTCGGCGTAACGGGCGAAGGGATGACCGACCTTGACGACGAGGGTATCGGCTCTGTGTCTCCGCTCCAGGCGACGGTAGGCCTTCAAGTTGGGCTCGAGAAGACAGGCAATGCCATCGAAAAAGCGCAGAGTGCTACGACCTCGGTTGAGCATGGCACCGAGAGCAAAGAGCAGGCTCCGCCGGCGCGGGGCCACCCAGCGCAGCAAGGGACCCAGCGCACGCGGCCCAGATCTCACCTCCCAAGCCCAGACCTCCGGCGGCCCCACCATCAGCGTCTTGGTCGTCGCTCCTTCGAGTGCCTTCAGCTCGGCGGCCAAGACCACATTGAATCCGTGGTGAGTGATCGCTACGAAGAGATCGGGCGGATCGGCCGCCAGGTTCTTCCACACCTCCTCAAGCACGGGTTTCCACCGCAGGGTTCCGGCTACCGAAACGCCGAGCATTGGCTCAGGCGCCGAGCAGAGAACCTCATCCTCCTCCAGGCCGTCGATGGGCGAGCTCGTCAGAACGCTGAGTTGGAGCCCGCTGCCGAACCGGGTCCGAAGCGCCGGCACGAGCTCTTGCACCATGACGTCACCCGAGGGCTCGCCGGAACAGACGACGATCCGGCTCATGGCACGCGGGGAACAGTGACGGCTGGCGTAGCGCTCATACGAAATCGACCACCGGCTCGAGGGAATTCGCGCCCTCGACCGCGGTCATCTTACAGGCGCTCGAGACGCACGGCCGGAGACTCAGCGGTTGTCGGACACCGGGCTGAACGCCTCGAGCACTTCACGCGTCAGATCCCAGCGATCGAAGCCCTGTCGGCCGTAGTCGAGACCCCGCCGGACGATGATCAGATCGTGTGACGGCACGACGACGACAAACTGTCCGCGGTTGCCCGCCGTGGAATACGCATCGGCGGGGACATCCGTCCGAGTGTCGGGTACCAGCCACCACTGCCCACCGTAGTGGTTGCCGGTGGCGGCGGTCGCAGGAGCTGGTGTCCGGGTGAACTCAATCCACTCCTCGGAGATGAGCCGCTCGCCATTCCACACGCCGCCGGCGAGATAGAGCATGCCGAAGCGCGCGAGGTCCCTGGCGTTGGTGTAGACCTGGCTGCTCAGGATGAAGTCGCCGAATCGGTCAACGCTCACCAGCGTGTTGCGCATACCGATCTTGTCGAGAAGCCTGCTCCGCGGGAATTCCAAGTACGCCTCCTCGTCACCAATCGCGAGCTTCATGGCGTAGACGCCGAGCAGTGTGTCGTAGTTCTCGTAGTCCCAGACCGTGCCAGGCTCACGCATCAGTGCACGACTGCGGGCGCCGACGATCGAGCTCGCGCCCGCCCAGTAGGAGAGACCCGATCCGGTCGCGTACTCGAGTCCACGATTGTCGACCGTCTCGAGGCCGCTCGACATATTCAACACGTGGCGCAGAGTGATCGCGCTGCGTGGGTCCGTCTGCGGAGAGCGTGCCGCGGGGAACCAGTCGAAACCGAGCGGCTCGTCGAGGGCAAGGCGGCCTTCGTCGACGAGCATCCCGATGAGCGTCACCGCGATGCTCTTTGCCGTCGACCACGTCCGCGTCTTCGTCGTCACCTCGATGCCCGGCGCGTAGCGCTCGTGAAGGATCTTGCCGCGGTGCACGACCATCAGGCTGAGCGTCACCTGCTCCGGCGACTCGCGGTCGAAGGCCCAGTCCGAGGCGGCCTCGAGGGCAGCCGCGTCTACCCCGGAAGGGATCGACATGTCCTCAACGAGGTCACCGTCGGGCCATGCGATCGTGGCCGGGTCACCGGGCGGCGGTGCCAGCGTGAGCTCGGGCAAGTCCGCGATCTGCTCAAAGGTCTGGTCGGGCGCCATGATCACGCACCCGATCCCCTGTCGGTATGCGGCCCTCATGATCGGTGCGCTCTCCGAGGCGCCGATCTCCACCGCCTTGCGATCCCAGTCGACGACGTAATCGCCACCCTGGGCCGTGCCGACAGGCTGAGGAAGGAACGCCAGCTCCTGGTCGAAGACCTGCTCGAGAGTCCGCTCGCCGGTGAACAGTCCGTTGCACATGAGAACCGCCTGCTGCCCGTGCCGCACCATGTCTCGCTGCGGACGCCAGTAGTCGTAGCTCTCCTCCTGGGCGGCCACGCGGTCGGCGTCGACCAGAGAGCCGATCACTGCGAGTGCGAGGAACGCGATGTGAGTGCCTTTCATGAGTGCTCAAAGGGCCTACTTCGCACTTGGCCCACTGAACAGTCTACAATCTGGCGTGCATCAGAGAACAGGTGACCGAACCCGTCGCCAGGCCGTGGCGCCGCTGCGGCGGGCCCGTCGAGCCTCGCTGGCCGCGATCGCCGCGGCTGTGCTCGGGCTCCTCGGTGCCGGCCCGAGAGCCGACTCGGCGGACGCCCAGCCCCCCTTCGCCGGCAGGATCGGCGAGACCTGGCGGGATTCGACGCCCGACTTTCCGCCCGGCGCCAGGCCCCCGGACGACGCCCCGAACGTCGTCCTCATCGTTCTCGACGACGGCGGTTTCGCCCATCTCGGCGCCTACGGCGGTCCGACTCCGACGCCCAACCTCGACCGGCTGGCGACCCGAGGTCTCCTCTACACCCAGTTCCACGTCAACCCGGTGTGCTCGCCGACCCGGGCCGCGCTCCTTACCGGCCGCAACGCACACTCGGTCGGCATGGGGTCGGTTTCCGAGCTGGCCACCGGCTACCCTGGCTACAACGCTCACATCCCGACCCGTGCGGCGACCGTGGCCAAAGTTCTCGGCCGCGCTGGCTGGACCACGCTCGCGGTCGGGAAGTGGCACCTCACTCCGTTCAACGCATTCACTCAGGCCGGCCCCTTCGATCGCTGGCCGCTCGGTCTCGGATTCGACCGCTTCTACGGCTTCCTGGGCGGACGCAACGATCACTTCACACCGCTGCTCTGGCAGGACAACCACCGGGTAGAGGCGCCCCAGAAGCCCGACTACAACCTCGGCGAAGACCTCACCGATCACGCCATCGCCGGCATTCGCGACCACCGCCAAGCCGCAGCCGACAGGCCCTTCTTCCTCTACCTCGCCTACGGGGCGGTGCACTCACCGCACCAAGCCCCGCAGCCGTGGCGCGATCGGCAGCGGGGTCGATTCGACGAGGGCTGGGACGTCTGGCGTGAAAGGGTGTTCAGGAAACAGCTGGAGCTCGGCCTCCTTCCCGCCGGCACCGAGCTTCCGACCCGCCACCCACTGGTGCCGGCATGGTCTGCGCTCGGGCCAGACGAGCGGCGGCTCGCGCTGCGTTTCCAGGAGGCTTTCGCCGCCATGCTCGAGCACACCGACGCCGAGATCGGACGAGTTCTCGACGAGCTCGATCGCCTCGGCATCCGCGACGACACTCTGGTCATCGTCCTCTCCGACAACGGGGCGAGTCGGGCCGGCGGTCTCCACGGCCTCACCATGGTCGATCGCTACCGCAACGGAGTCCGCCAAAGCGTCTTGGAGATGCTCGACGAGATCGACCTCATCGGCGGCCCCGGGAGCGATCCCGACTACCCGATGGGCTGGGCAATGGTGGCAAACACTCCGTTCAGCGGTTTCAAAGGCGGGACCGGCGCCGGCGGCACTCGTGTACCTCTCATCCTGTCGTGGCCCGGGTAGCTGCCCGCCGGCGCCGTGCGGACCCAGTTCCATCACGTGGTGGACCTCGCCCCGACGCTCTACGAAGTGCTTGGCATCGATCCACCGCACGAAGTCGACGGAGTCGAGCAGATGCCTCTCGAAGGCGTAAGCATGGCCTATACCTTCGCGGCTCCAGAGGCACCCACACGAAAACACAGTCAGTACTGGGAGTACAGCGGCCACCGCGCCCTGTGGCGCGAGGGGTGGTTGGCGGTCGACCTACACCAGCGCGGCGAGCCGTGGTCGGACCAGGGCTGGGAGCTCTACGACACGCGCTCCGACTTCTCCCTCGCCAAGGATCTGGCTGACGAGCGCCCGGTGATCGGGGAGGAGCTCGTCACCGCCTGGTGGGCCGAGGCGAGGGCCCACCAGGTGCTGCCGCTCGACGACCGCGGCTTCGAGAAGAGACTCGACACCGAGAGCCGGCTCTCTGACGGGCAGCCGGATCGCCTCGTTCTGCTGCCGGGCACGAGCCCCATCCCGGTGGCCGCGGCGCCGATTCTCTCCAACCGCGCTCACCTCGTCACCGCCCGCGTCAGCATTCCCGATCGCGGCGCTGAGGGTGTCCTGATCTGTCAGGGGTCGCGCTTCGGAGGCTGGAGCCTCTACCTCCGTGATCGCCGCCTGGTGTACGCGCACAATTTCCTGGGGTTGGAGGAGCGTCGCCTGGTCTCGGACCGCGAAGTCCCCGCGGGGGATCTCGTGCTCCAGCTCCGGTGGACCCCCAGCGGCGCTGGGCTCGGCACCGCTGAGCTCATCATCGACCACCAGCCGGCGGGCCGGAGCACCGGCATCCCGGTGGCGCGCATTGGCTACATGGGTGACGAGGGTCTCCAGGTGGGCCGCAACGGCGGGTCTTCAGTGACCCCCGACTACGCTTCTCCCTACCCGTTCACCGGGACGATCGTCGACGTCGTGCTCGAGATCTCAGAGAAGTGAAGTGCTTCCCAGCCCTTACTCGATCACCGCCACTCGGTTGCGCTCGATCAGATCGAAGTCGATCTCAACACCGAGCCCCGGGCCTGTAGGAACGTGGACGAAGCCCTCTCGATCGACTTCGATGTCCTCGACGAGACCGTACTTCTGAGCCGCGGCCGGCAGCAGCACTTCGAACCACTCGCAGTTGCGAATGGCGGCCGAGAGATGCAGATGGGCGACGTTGTTTAGCGAGTTGCCGCCGTGGTGAATCTCGAAGTTCAGCCCGAAGCCTTCTGCGAGGTGCGCCGCCTTGAGGCAGCCGGTGAGACCGCCCTTGAGCGCGACGTCGCCGCGCAGGTAGTCGGTGGCCTGGTTGTAGATCCAAGGCGCGAAAGAGTCGTACCAGGCTCCGGGAAACTCGGTTGCCATGATCGGAACGCGTAGCTGTTGGCGGAGCTTGGTGTAGTTGTAGAGATCCTGATCGCCGAGGGGATCCTCGTACCATTCGAAGTCGAGCTCTTCGACCCGCTTACCGACTCGCAGGGCCTGCGGGTAGTCGTAGGCCCAGGTCGAATCGAGCATCAGGGGAAAGTCGTCGCCAACCGCCGAACGCACGGCCGAGACGATCTTCATGTCGTCCCGCCAGAGGCGGAAGGGATGGATCTTGTAGCCCCGCCAGCCCTTGGCCTGGTAATCGAGGGCCTGCTCGACATAGGCATCGACGCTCGGCAGCTGCTCGGAGCTGGCATAAGCAGGGAGCTTGTCGCGAAAGGTGCCGAGGAGCTGGTGGATCGGCATCCCCGCCACCTTGCCGGCGATGTCCCAGAGTGCGACGTCAACGGCGCCGATGAGCCACGGCTGGACGACGAGGCGGCGGGTAAGCATCGCCTGGTAGAGCTGCTCCCGGGCCAGGGGGTCGCGGCCGAGGACGAGCGGCTTGAGCGTCCCCACCAAAGACTGGGCCCCGAGCGCGGCGCCCATGCCGAGGAACGAGTGGCCCTCGACGCCCTCGTCGGTGCGGATGGTGACCAGACCGAGCTCGTTCGTGCGCTTCGGCTTGCCGGAGGGGTCGAAGGGTCCGCGGCCGAGATAAGAGTGAGGCGGAACGTCGTGCCAACTGAAGAGGGTGACGTCGAGGTGCTCGATCTTCATGATCGCGCGAGTTTAGTCCCAGGTTGACGCCCCTGCAATACATTGCCGGATCATCGCGCGGCCACTACAATCCGAGCTCGCCCGACAGACGCGCTGGCCGAGACCGCGAGGCCAAGAGAACGGAGGAGTCCACATGTCCGCATATTTCATTGCCAACGTTCGGGTAACCGATCGCGAGAAGTTCCAGGCCTACGCGGCGGGGGTCGTAAAGACGATCAAGCCGTTCAAAGGTTGGATTCTCGCTGCCGACCCCGAAGCGGCTGCTCTCGAGGGCGATCTCACAACGAATCACAATGTGATCATTCGCTTCCCGACGACGGCGCACGTGAAGGCCTGGTGGGAGTCGGGAGAGTACAAGGAGATCATCCCGATCCGGGTCGAAAACAGTGACGGGCCAGCGCTGGCCTACACCCTTGCCGGTCTCGACGGCGACGTCGATATTTCTGCTCTCGAGCGCTATCCCAAGAAGTACACCCAGGTCCTCGGCAAGCGCATGGCCTATGTGGAGGTCGGCGAAGGCGACCCCATCGTGTTCCTGCACGGCAACCCGACCTCCTCTTACCTCTGGCGCAATGTGATTCCTCACCTCGAGGGGGCGGGTCGCTGCATCGCTCCTGATCTCATCGGCATGGGCGATTCCGAAAAGCTCGAGGACTCGGGCCGGGGCAGCTATCGCTTCGTCGAGCACCGTCGCTATCTCGACGCACTTCTCGAGCAGCTGGGGGTGACCGAGAACGTCACCTTCGTGATTCACGACTGGGGATCGGCCCTGGGATTCGACTGGGCCAACCGCCATCGCGAAGCCATGAAGGGCATCGCGTACATGGAGGCGATCCTCCTGCCGGTTACCTGGGCCCAGTGGCCCAGAGCCGTGACCCCGGTCTTCCAGGGCTTCCGCTCGCCCAAAGGCGAGGAGATGGTCCTCGACAACAACTTCTTCGTCGAGAAGGTGCTGCCTTCGTCCGTCATCCGCAAGATGGGCGACGCTGAGAAGAACGCCTACGGCCGCCCCTTCCTCGAGCCGGGCGAGGGTCGGCGACCCACGTTGACCTGGCCACGCGAGATCCCGATCGAGGGCGAGCCGAAGGATGTAGTCGAGATCGTTCAGTCTTACGGCGACTGGCTCGCGACCTCAGATCTTCCGAAGCTCTTCATCAACGCCGAGCCTGGAGCCATCTTGCGGGGTAATCAGCGCGAGTTCTGCCGCAGTTGGCCCAACCAGAAGGAGGTCAGCGTCAAGGGTATTCACTTCATCCAGGAGGACTCTCCTGACGAGATCGGCCAGGCGGTTGCGGAGTGGCTTGGCGGAATATAGAAGCGCCCTACCGCGGGGCTGCGCTCCTGCTGCTTCTGGTTTGTTCTCCGGCCCGCGGGGCCGACGACCCGGCGGAGCCGCCCAACATCATCTTCTTCGTCACCGACGACCAGCGCTTCGACATGATGGGCAACATGAGCCCGCTCTTGCACACGCCCCACATGGACAGGCTGGCAGCGCAGGGCGTGCGTTTCGAAAACGCTTTTGTAACGACCCCCATCTGCGCCGCCAGTCGGGCCAGCCTCTTGACAGGCACCGTGGAACGGACCCACCAGTTCACCTTCGGAACGCCGCCACTGTCCAAAGCGATGACGGATCAGAGTTATGCGACGTTGATGCGCGCCGCCGGGTATCGCAGCGGGTTCATCGGCAAATTTGGGATGATGGTCGAGCCAGGGGCTGTCGAGACCATGTTCGACGCCTTCGTCCCGCTCTTCCGCAACCCCTACTTCAAGCTTCAGGAAGATGGCTCGGCGCGGCACCTCACCGACGTCACCGGCGACGAGATCCGGACCTTTCTGCAAGCGAATCGGGCGGATCAGCCGTTTGTGCTCTCGGTCAGCTTCAATGCGCCTCATGCCGAAGACAACGACGAACGCCAATATATCTGGCCGGCGGCTATGGACAGCCTCTACTCCGAGACGGTGATCCCCGAGCCCCCGCTGTCCGATCCAGCCTTCTTCGAAGGTCTGCCTCCCTTTCTCAAGGATCCCCAGAGCAACCTGAACCGCTTCCGCTGGTTCTGGCGCTTCGACACGCCGGAAAAGGCACAGCAGATGACCAAGGGCTACTTCCGCATGATCAGCGGCGTCGACGCCGTCATTGGGCAGGTGGGGGATGAACTGGAGCGGCTGGGCCTTGCCGACAACACCCTCCTCATCATGATGGGCGACAACGGATACTTTCTGGGGGAGCGCGGTTATGCGGGCAAGTGGCTCCCCTACGAACCCTCCATTCGGGTTCCTCTGCTCATCTTCGATCCGCGCCCCGGTTCGTCCCGCGCCGGACTACGGCCCACGGCAATGGCGCTGAACATCGACATCGCACCGACGCTGCTCGATCTCGCCGGGGTTGCCCTCCCCGCTACCATGCAAGGCCGCAGCCTCGTTCCGCTGCTACGGGGCGAAGAACCGGAAGACTGGCGGACGGACTTTTTCGTCGAGCACCTGATGGAGCACGAACAGATCGTCAAGCACGAGGGCGTGCGCGGGCAACGCTACAAATACGCGCGCTATTTCGAGCTCGACCCCCTCTACGAAGAGCTCTATGACCTCGAAGGGGACCCGCTCGAAACGCAGAACCTCGTCGGCGATAAGGCCTATGCCGAGGTGCTAGCGGAGCAACGACTCCGCACCGATGAGCTCCGCGACAGCTACGGCGGTCCCTACGTCAGCGATTTGAACGTGCAGTCGGGGATCAGGGCTGAGAGTCCCTGACTTCGTCAGCGGCGGCCAGGCGAGCCTTCATCCTTGCCAGCCTCTGACGGCCGTATGAGCTCTCCGGCTCGAACTCGCCCGCTCGGCACCGAGGGTGAAGCTCGGCGAAAGGCACTCCGGCCCGATACTCCTCGATCACCCGGTCCGGATCGAAGTCGACACCGATCGGATTCTCGGCAAAGTCGCCATATTTCATCCAATCGAGCATCGCTTCCCGGGTGTCGAAATTGTCGACCTGCAGCTCCAGGCCGTTGCCGTCGGGATCGCGATAGTAGAACGAGGTGATCGGGCCGTGGTTGGTCACCCAGTAGGGAAGAGTCCCAGGCTCTTTCAACCTCAAATAGGTCGAGGCGAGCTCCCCGAAGTCTCGGTACTGGTAGGCAACATGGTCGAGGCCCTGGGCCGTCAGGCCTCCCCCATCCTTGAAGCTCGGATCTTGCATCAGGGCGATGCGCCCCAGCTTGTCGTCCCACGACAGGAAACACGCGGAGCCGTTGTCGAAAAGAACCTCCCCTCCCAGTACTCGGAGATAGAAGTCCCTCATCTCGGGCAGCTGCTTGGTGCGAAAGTTGACGTGATGCAGATAGCTCGGCGCAATTGCCCGATCGGTAACCAGAGTGGGTTGCGTAACGCTCATCGGCCTTCTCCGTAAGAGTCTCAGCTCAGTCTTTCACAGCGACCATCGGTCAAGTTCGCGTGCCCTTCTAACAGGAGTGCAGGGCTATTCGGCAGAGAGAGTGCGAAGACCCCGGGAGGGCTCGATTTTATGGTATTGATTATGGCATGCTTACTGGTATGAGCAGGGAAAAGAAGATCACGGTTCACATCCCAGGCGGGCTGCTCGAAAAGGCGCGGCGGGAGACCGGAGAGGGAATCACCGAAACGGTCAGGCAGGGATTGCGTCTGGTGGCAGCGGGCGACACCTACCGCAAGCTGCGCAAGCTCCGCGGCAAGGTAAAGATCGAGATCGATCGAGAGTTGCGTGAGGATCGCGGGTGATCGCGATCGATACAAGCTCCCTGATCGCCTTCCTGGGAGGGGAAGAAGGTCATGACGTCGAGGCACTCGATCGGGCGCTCGAGATGAGTCAAGCGGTTCTGCCGCCGGTCGTTCTAACCGAGATTCTCAGCGCTCCCGGATTGCCGCCGCGGGTGGCAAGGCTAGTGCGAGAGCTGCCAACTCTGGAGACCTTGCCAGGCTTCTGGGAGCGAGCCGCTCTGACCAGGTCGAAGATCCTCACGCATCGACTCCGAGCTCGACTCGCCGACAGCCTGATCTCGCAGTTCTGTCTGGATCATGGAACAGCGCTGGTCACTCGAGACGGCGACTTCCTGCACTTCGTCGAGCATGCAGGACTGGAACTGGCCTGATCTCGTTCTCCTGGGTGGTGAGCGTGGCGCCGCTGCCCATCTTGAGGGCCGTGTGGCTGTGCCCAGGCAGCCTTCGGCTGCCAGCCGTGCCACCGGGTGTTCTCTGCCATCCGGTCGGCTTCGCCAAGGCGCTGCTGAGCTACTGGAAGCATCGACCGTTTCTATGCACAATAGAGCCATGACCACCGTCAGAGAGACCATCCCCGAGGCTCTCCAGCCCGAAGTCGATGCCGCACTCGCCTGGTTCAACAGCGAGCGGGCCGCCGCGTTCGAAGTGACCGGGATCATCGACCCCGATGAATCGCTGGCGGCCAACGAGCCGCGGGACCTGCGGCTGGTGCTATGCGGGGGCGACCTCTGCGAGCAGCGCAACTTCCGGGTCTGGAGGGAAGCCGAGGGTTTCACGGTTGCGCTGCAAGAGGAGGCAGCGCCGGAGCCCGGCCACGCAACAGCGCGGCCGGCGGAGCTCGACCCCCCGCCCCCGGGGCGCGACGCCCCTGGCTCGACGCCGCACTGGCCGAGCACGCGTTCGTGGTCCTCGTCTTCTACCGCGGCTTCTGGTGACCGCCTTGTCGCTTCGAGTTGCGAAGCTACATGAAGGGCGAAATCCCCGAGAAGATCCGGGCCGCGGGCGGCGAGATCTACGCGGTGACGAGCGAGCCGCAGGCGCTCGCGTCCCGCGCCCAGTCCGAATGGGACTTCGGCTTCGAATCCGTCGGCGACCCCCATCAGGAGATCGCCGGCGCCTGCCGCGAACGCGGTTGGCTCGATCTCTTCGTGAACGAGAAGACCGGCCTTCTGCTGCGCTCGACGACGGGTTGGCTTCCCCAACATCCGAAGGGCTACTTCCAGCCCGGTACGCTCGCGCTCTCGTCGTCCGGCCGCGTGCTGTACCGCTGGCGCGGCACGCCGACCCGCAAGAACATAGGTGGCGCCACCGAACGCCCGACGGCCGAGCACGTCTGGGCGGTCGTGTCCGAGGCACTGCAAGCTCCCGCCGACACGCCGGATGCCGCACTCGATGCGGACCCTCCGCTCGACTCGCGCGGCATCCCCTGGCCGCTCTTCGTCATTCTTCTGCTCGCCAACGGCTGGTTCGTCCGGGCGCGCCCCTTCCTGTACCTGCCGGATGGACCGACTGCCAACCGCCGCGCGCGGTCAGCGATGGTGCGCGTCGCCTTCTTCCTGGCCGGGTGGGTCGCCGCCTTCGCGACCCTGCCAACCTTGTGGGTCGGTGCGGCGCTCGCGGCCTGGGTCGCCTGGATCATTCCGAGCATCCGCGTCATCAACGACGAGTGCCAGAACGAACCCGCCCCCAAGACCAGCGTTTCCGAAGTTCGAGTCGCATAGCTCGAGGTCATTCTGTTCGCTGGCAAGGCGCGCCGACGCAGGCATATTGGGAATCTGTCGAGGAGGTGCAACGCTGCCAGCGAGCAGAAGGGGCCGAGATAGGTGGCGCGAACTTTGGAAACGCTGGTCTAGCTTGCAGTCCCCGCCCAGGCGACCTGCTGCGAAGGAAGACCTAGGCAGTTCTCGCGGCGCAAGGATCAAGCCAGCTGCGCGACACCCAAGACCGTGCCGATCTCAATCCGGGCCTGTGCCGTTCGCTCCTCCAAGGGAATGCCGATGGCGTCCGCGACCCGGTCGTTGAGCTGGAACATGGAGATGACCGCCGCGGCATCGACCACGGCCTCGGACCCGAGCGCAGCCTGAAGACCATCCCTAGCCTGAATGATCGTCTCGCCTTCGCCTGACAGCACGGCATCGGCATAGCGGATCAGCAGATCACCCTGCGGCACGCCGGCGTCGCCACCGCCATCCTCTCGTAGAGCCGAGAGGTCGGCGTCGCTTCCATCCTGCCTGCTGCCCTCACGGAGCAGTGCCGCGTGGCCGGTTGCTCAGTAAAAACACTCGTTGAGCATCGAAACTCTGCTCGCAAGCAGTTCCATCTGGCACTTGGTCAGAGAACGGTCGTGGTCCTGGTCGGTGTATCTCGGGACCTGCTCGTAGGGGAAATAGTGCGCTTCCATCAGGGTCATGGCTGCCCGCGTCTCTTCCGGTACTAGGCTCAGCCCTCGATGAACGTTGGGCACGAAGTGGCGGGTGTCGTAGAGATCGGCGTAGTCATCCAGAAGCCCCGTCACCGGGATCATGGGGACGTGCGCTTCCTCCTTCTCGGCGGTCGGCGGTCGTTGCCGGGAAGGCTCGCCGAGCTGCGCCTCGGGCAGCGCATGTAGATCACATCCAATCGCTCTGGTGAAGGTATCGACGACGAGGGTGGCTACCGCCACACCCAGAGTCTCGACGTACTCGCAATCCGTCATCCCCTGCTCCAGAAGCCCCTCGACCCAATGTCCCGCGATCCGTCCGGGGTCGGTGACAACGCGATGAACGACCTCCACCACCTCGCTGGGGAGCTCGCCCAGGCTGTCGTGCGAGCCCTCGAGTCCATACGGTGACAAGGCAGCCCGTCTTCGATCGCACAGAGAACAAGCCCGCGCGTTTCGGGTCTCTCCCGCGATGGCGACCCGGCGCTCAGAGGTCCACCAGGTGCCCGGCATTCCCAGGTGGAGCCAGATTCGTCGGTGTGCCTCGAGGAGATCTCCTCTGACGAGCAGAGAAGAAGCGGTGTAGTCGATCACAGATGGCAGCGTATCAAGGCCTCGTGGCCGGGGAGCTGACGATCGCCGATCATCTCAAGCGCGCCGGCTACGCGACCGGCATCGTCGGCAAGTAGCACCTCTGTTTCAAAGACGAGCACTATCCGACCCATCGCGGCTTCGACGAGTTCTACGGTCATCTCTCAGGCGGCACGCAATTCGTCAATGTGCTCTCGGATGCGGTCCTTTCGGTGCCGAGCGGCCGCGATATGCGCGACCGACCACCTGAAGACCTGCGCACCGATGTCCTCGTCCGCGGAACCGAGCCCCTCTCCCCGCCCAACCGAAGCGGAGGCTACCAAATCGTCGAGGGGCGATCCAGTCGCTCGAGGAGGAGATCGAAGACTGGCGATCGATCACGGTCGAGCCGCTTTGGGGTCCTCGCCCGCCCACGACCTACTCGATCTGCAACATCGAGCCGATCGGCTTCGAGGTTTAGCCGCAGGGAATGATTGCTATCATTCCCTGCGGCTCGTTGCTGTTTGGCGCCGAGGACGGCGCACTAGACCAGCGTTTCCAAAGTTCGCGCACACATCTCGGCCCCTTCTGCCCGCTGCCGGCGTTGGCTAGGCGCCCCCGCGCTCCTCGACATATTGCCCAATATGCCTGCGTCGCCGCGCCTGGCCAGCGAACAGAATGACCTCGAGCTATGCAACACGAACTTTGGAAACGCTGGTCTAGGGCGCTGCGGTGCCGAGCTCCTCCAGGTGCCGCGCAATCAGCATCTTGATGAGGGACTGACGGGGAACCCCTAGCCTCGAGGCCTCGCGATCGAGAGAATCGACCATCCAGTTGGGAAAATCGACATTGACTCGGCGCTGCTCGTGACCGGGGCGTCGCACCTTTGACAGATCAAGATACCTGGTGATGTCCTCGCCCGCATCGAACTTCTCGTCGAGCTCCTTCGCCTTAGCCTTCATAGAGTTCGATCTCCTCTCTGCGAGACCGTCGAACCGAGATAATCCGCAGACGGTCGCCTCGATAGGTGATGATCGCGGACCACGACAGATCCTCGATCTTCCCGACGATCAGGATCCTTGGCTCGTCCGCAGTCCTCGCCGGGACGGCAATCAAGTCGGGGTCGTTCCACAGCTCTTGCGCCTCGATGAAATCGATGCCGTGTTTCTTCTGGTTCGAGCGACTCTTGCGGACGTCGAACTCGAACCTCATGGTATAAAAATTATACCTCACAAGGCCAAGTCTCGGAGGGCCTTCGCTCTCTGGCAGCAGCTCGCAGTTCTCCAGGCCAAGCGCCGGTGCGGCTCGAGCGACTGCGCGGTACTTCCGCGACCGGCAGACAGATCGCCAAGCACGAAGGCGATGAACTCGGGCTTCGTCCTGCGGTCACCGCCAGGGCGAAGCCCCAAGAGAGAGGCTCAGACCTCAGGCACTTGCGAAGTGCTTCTCGAGACGAGCTACCACGTCCGGCTTGCTGGCGGCAATATTGTGGTCCTCGAGTGGGTCCGCCTCGGTGTCGAACAACATCTTCTTCTCCTCGAAGCCATCGACCAGCTTGTAGCGGTGGTCCTGCACCAAGCGGAACCGGCCGGAGGCGGCGTTGCCCGTCTGGAGCGCGGAGCGGAGATGCTCCCGATGCTCTCCCTTGCCGGAGTCGAGCACAGGCCGCAGCGAGCGACTATCCATGTCGTCGGGCACGGCGACCTCGGCGTAGTCGAGGCTGGTGGCAGCCAGGTCCATAAAGGAGACCAGGGAGTCGCTGCGGACACCCCTCGCGATTCCCGGGCCGGCCATGACCAGCGGCACCCTCGCCGAGGCCTCGTGGGGAAGCGACTTGCCCCAGTAGTCGTGGTCGCCGAGCATCTCGCCGTGATCGCTGGTGTAGACGACGATGGTGTCGTCCGCCTCGCCACGCTCCTCGAGCCGCTTCTGGTAGATGCCGAGCTGGCGGTCGATGTTCTCGATCATCGCCGCGTAGTTCTGGCGGATGCGGATGTGGTGCTCCGGCGTGAAGGGGGACGGAGGAGCGAGCATCCGCCCGCCACGCCCGATGCCCTTGTAGTTATGCGGCTGCGGGAAGTCCTCGATCACCCGGTCGGGGCCACGGTACAGCCGCTCCATCCTGCGAGTGATGTCCATCGGCGGATGGGGTCCATTGAAGTTGACGATCAGAAACCACGGGCTCCCGTCCGGAGCACCGTCGAGGAGATCCAGCCCGGTGCGCGCCGTGTAGTTGGCTTTGTAGGCCTCGTCGCTGAGCGGCGTGGGCTCCGTCCTTCCCCACCAGTTGAGATGCCGCGGTCTGGCGCGCTTGGCCATATCTTCCGCGTGGATCCTGAGCATGGGTGGGTCCAGCGATTGGAGGTAGTGCCCATAGGGATTGTCGAGCCCGGTCCCTTTGCTGCCGGTGATCAGCATGTCGGAGAAGCCCCACTCCTCCATGTGCAGCTTGCCGTCGGGAGTCCGCCCGTCCGCTCCTTTGTGCAGATCGATCTTGCCGCAGGCCATGGTGTGGTAGCCGCTGTCGTGAAGGTGCTTGTAGAAGGTGGTCCGGTCAAGCGGCATCGCAACCGCGTTCGTCGGCGCCCCGCAGTTCTCATACTCCGCACCCAACGCCAGGCAAGACCGCGACGGTCCGCAAACCGGCGCCGCCACGATCGCCCGCGTGAAGTCGACGCCGCGTGCCGCCAGGGCATCGATGTTGGGTGTCGGGATCGGGATCTGCGGATTGCGTCCCAGCCAGTCGAAGCGGTGCTGGTCGGAAACGAGCATCAGGATATTGGGTCTCTTGGTCGAGCGCGGTCCCGGGATCTGAGCCGCGCCGGGGCCGGATAGAGCAGCCGTCGCGGTGGCCGCGGCGGCTCCCGCGAGGAAGTCGCGTCGAGAAGTGAGCTTCTGGCTGTTCTTTCTCTTCATCTTGGACTCCTTCGCTTCCAGCATAGCGTAGCCGTGCGGGTCTAACGAGGGAGCGGAAGCGCGAAAGCCAGCAGCCACGACTTCCTCGCCCCCGCCGCCGATGGTCTCGCGGAGTTTCTTTCAGGGCCGGCCTGCACGGCCCGCTCGATCGACATCCCGGGCCCGGGGGTCTCGCCACCACCGGCGACCAGGATGTACTGACGCCCCTCGTGCATGTATGTCATCGGTGAGCTGTGCAGGGTTACCTCGCTCCTGACCTGTGCGATCAGCTCGCCGCTCGCCTTGTCATAGGCATCGAGGTAGCTGCCGTTCGCCGACCGATCACCGAGCTCGTCGACGATCGGCTCGATGGTGACGAGCAGTGTCTTGGTGACGAGCACTCCACCTTCAGCAACGATCCCCTGCTGCGGTGGCGTACCCAGACGGCCCAGATTCAGGTGCTTGATTGCGGGGTGGTTCCTCGGCCCTTCTCCGAGCGGCTCCTGCCAGACGATCTCACCCTTGTTGAGATCATATGCCGTAATGCGGCGGTAGGGAGGCTTGAGGATCTCCAGGCCCCGAACCGTGGGCATCGGCAGTCGTTTGTTGAGGAAGCGGAAGTCGGAGCGAGCCGGATCCGGCACGGAGAGTGAATGGGCTGCCGGCCGCTGTAGCGAGGGTACGTAGAGAAAGCCGGTCTCTGGGTCGAAAGAGGCACCGGGCCAGTTGGCGCCGCCGCCGGAGCCGGGAGCCTGGATAACTCCCTGCTTGCCGTCTTCGCCGTTGATGATGATCGGCGTGAAGATCGGGCCGATGACCCAATCCTGGAGGATCTCCAAGGCTTCGGCGCGCAGCTCGGGCGTGAAGTCGATCACGTCGTCCCAGTCGACTCCGAGGGTCTCGAAGGGCGGTGGCCGGGTCGGAAAGGGCTGCGTTCTCGACAACCTCTCCCCGGGGACTTGGGAGTGATAGTTGACCGGCGCTTCGACGATCGGCCACACCGGCTCTCCTGTCACCCGATCGAAGACGTAGGTCATGCCCTGCTTCGAGACCTGTGCGACCGCTTTGATGTTCTTCTTGTCGACTGTGATGTCGACCAGATTGGGCGCCGAGACCAGGTCGTAGTCCCAGATCCCGTGATGCACCGCCTGGAAGTGCCAAACGCGCTCCCCGGTGCGTGCGTCGAGGCAGACGAGAGACTCGGAGTAGACATTGTCACCCAAGCGCTCGCCGCCGTAGTAGTCGCTGGTGGCGGTGCCGAAGGGCAGATATACGTAGCCGAGCTCGTGGTCGACGCTCATCATCCCCCAGACGTTGGTGTTGCCCATGGTCTTCCAGGAGTCGTTCTCCCAGGTCTCGGTGTAGGGCTCGCCCTGTTGAGGAATGCTGTGGAAGGTCCATAAGAGCTCGCCTGTGCGGACGTCGAAACCGCGGATATGGCCAGGCGGGCTCGTGTTGCGTAAGGGGAAGTCGAAGATCGCCATGCCGACAACGATCGTGTCCTCGACCACGACCACGGGTGCCGTGTGGCTGATGCTCCGGTTGACGCGCCCCTCGGGGAGACCGATGTTGAGATCCACGACACCTTCAAGCCCGAACTTCTCGTCGGGCTTCCCGGTCTCGGGGTCGATCGAGATCAGCTGGCGTCCGCGCGTCGCCAGGATCAGACGCTCGATCACGCCGTCGGTCCAGGACTCGATGCCACGAACCTGTACGAATCCTCCGCTGTCGATCTTGTAGTCCAGCGGATCGTAGCGCCACAGCATCTCGCCGCTGGCCGGGTCGAGAGCAGCGACCTGAGCCATGCCCGTCGGCATGTAGACGACGCCGTCCTTCATCAGCGGCGTGCCCCGTAGGTGGAACGGACGGATCTCGGTCTCGCTCTCCAGCAGAGCGTCCGCCGACTCCCATCGCCACGCGATCTCGAGGTCCTCGAAATTATCGCGGTCGATCTGCTCGAGCGGCGAGTACTTCGTCGAACCGCTGTCGCCGGCGTAGTGCGGCCACTCACCGCCTTCAGTTCCTCGCTGTGCCGAAACGGGCAAGCCAATCAACACGACCAGCAGTCCCACTAGCCGAAGCCGAGTCCAACGACCACCTGCTCGGAGGAGACATACCTTCCCCTCGGCAGCCTTCAGCTGGCCGCTCAGGGTAGATACCAGATCGGGGAAGACCAGGCGCGCTCCTGGAGGGTGGCGTGGAGAGCCGGGTTGGGGGCAACGCCGGCGCGGACCGCGTCCCATGTCGACCAGCGGCAGGTGGGGTTCTCGAGCACTCGCACATAGTAGACGGCGCGCTGGCCCGGCACGAACGAGGGATCGCTCCACACCACCGATAGCTGCGCAGCGCCGCGATCCTGCGATACGTCGCAATTGGTGAGATCGACGGTGGCTCCGTTGTCGGGGCAGCGGTGAGTGGAAGGGTCTACTGTGGCGCTGTCGGAACAGACGACGTCGAAGACCTGCTCACGTGCCTTGCCGTCCTCTACCCATCCCTTGACCACCTGCGCGCGCTGGAGCGGTGCCGAGGCCGGATCCCGCAGCGCCCGCACCAGGAAGCGCGGCGCGTCTCCGGCGCGGGCGACAAGGTCGCCTCCCATGGGCACTCCGTCGGCGTAGGCCTTTGCCGCCGCTTCGGGATCCTCGGCCAGCGCCTCGGCGAAGTCGAAACCTGCGAAGAAGCGAACGCGGATCCGGGGCCCGCTGGTCGCGAAGGTCTCCTTGCGCCGGAAGGCATCGTAGATCGCCTCGCGCGTGTTCTCTTCCGCCCACACCGCGGCGAGGCCCGACGCTCCCCAGGCGCCGTAGTAGGTCTCGGCATACGCCGATCCGCTGGCGGTCGGGCTGTCGAGCGGGACCGAGCCGCGCTGCTGCGCTGTGCCGTCGAGCTTTGCCACCTTCGAGAAGAAGTTCGACTCGTCGAAAGAGCCTGCCGCGTTGTGCGTGTCGCTCGAGCCGATGAGCCCGAACCTGAAGGGGTTGAAGCCCCCGGAGGCCTCGAGCTCGAGTCCGTGCAGGTAAGCCTCGCGCACATAGCTTCCAGGCACATCGCTCGGAAGGGAGGAGCCCACCCGTAGTTTCATGATCTCGAAGTCCGCCCACTCGTCGTTGGGCGACAGCATGGGGTGGGTGTCGGAGGTCCCCTTCACCTGGGTCACTTCGACCAGCGGCTCGTTGCGCATACGCAGGTCCGCGTAGTCGGCGCCGAGCGGCCCACCCTCGAAGGCCTCGAGTAGGAACATCTGGCCGTTCGAGCCGTTCGAGTTGTGGGGTATGGCAAGGCCTTCGATGCCTTCGGCACGCAAGGTGTCGAGCCAGGCCCACAGATCCTCGGGGTTGACCGAGTCCTCCGCCGAGAACGGCAGCTCCGGTCCCTTGCCCCGGAAGATGACGTTGCGGTGAAGGTTCTGAGGATCGGCTTCTCTGCCATACGAAGAATACTCGTAGCCGATGAAGGTGGTGAAGGTTCCGGGATCGTAGTGGCGCTCGGCGGCTGCCATCTCCTCCGTCCACGCCGAGAGGTGGGCCGGCTCGAAGCCGGCGAGGATCTGATTGAGCTCTCCACTCGCGCGCACTTCGCGCATCCTCACCAGCACCTTGCGGATCGGCCCTTCCTCGGTAGCCGCCACTACCTGCCGCGCCCACTCGGTCTGGGAGACGGGACCCGACGGATCCTCGAACGAGGAGAACACGCCAAGGAGCTCGCCATGATCGGTCACCGCCATGAAGTCGAGGGGTTCGGAGAGTTTGAGCTCCATGCCCTTGGCGTGAGCGATCGGCTCGCCTTTGGCGAAACGATAAGCGTCGTCAGGGGTCGCGCGGTTGTTGAAGATGAAGGCGTCGGTCGAGAAGCGGGTGTGTACGTGGAGGTCACCGAAGTAGGCCTGGCGCTTTGTATCCGCCCCTCCGTGTTCTCTCGCCTCGCTGGGTGAGACGGGCGAGGTTGTGGCGGTCTCGTCGAGCGCGCAGGCGCCAGTGAGCGCAGCGGCGACGACCACCCCGAGGATGGGCGCCAGAAGCCTAGACCAGCGTTTCCAAAGTTCGCGCACATATCTCGGCCCCTTCTGTCCGCTGGCGGCGTTTCGCCTCCTCGACATATTGCCCAATATGCCTGCGTCGGCGCGCCTGGCCAGCGAACAGAATGACCTCGAGCTATGCAGCACGAACTTTGGAAACGCTGGTCTAGTCATCTCGAGAGGCAGCGTTCGACCCATCGATCTCGGCTCCATGGTCCTCCTCCGTTCGCACGTCAGTATTCCTACCCGCGGTCCCGCTCGCGATCCGGCGTCTAGGCCGACTTCTGCTCCCCGGCACGCGCCGCTCCTTCAAACATCTTCCCGTTCGTCTCTCGGAGCAATTCCGCAAGCTCCAAGCTCAACGCATCTCTTCCGGCTTGGGCTCGAGAATCTTCAGGATGATAAGCGAGCTCTGTTTCGGGATCACCGGCAATACGAGTTGCTGTCAAGACTCGCGGCTGGCTGTAGTCGTAGGACCGCGCGCGGTGCAGTAACGCTCGGTTGTCCCACAATAGCGTGTCGCCCACTTGCCACTTGTGGGTGTACACCCGGCGCTCGTCCGCTACCACAAAGTCCAACAAGTTCCGTAGAAGCGCGCGGCTCTCTTGCCGCTCGAGACCAGGGATGCCGAACGCATGTCGCCCGATGAACAGACTCCTCACACCGGTCTCTGGATGCGTCTTCGCCAGCGGCCGCAGGTACGCCTCCCCGTGATAAATCGTGTCTTCTTTCTGTGGCGGAAAGTCGCCAACGTCGTTGGCTTGTGAGTATTGCGTGGAGTGATACGCACTCAGGCTTTCGATCCGGTCCTTCGTCGTCTGGTCCAGCGCGGCGTAACCGGCGCGGGTGTCCGCCAGTTCGGTTTCGCCGCCCTCGTCCGGTACGGTGACTGCGGAGAGCATGGCGCACTTGCTACTAACGGGCCAATAGCTGGAGTCGGTATGCCAGGTCTCATTGCCCACATTGGTGCGCATGCGCTGGGTCTGCAGGTCGAACACCTGGCCGTAGGAGCCGTCGTCGTGCTTTTCCTGATTGGCCATCGGCAGACCGCCAAACTCCAGATCCCCGAAGCGTCTACCGAAGGCAACGTTTTCTTCCACCGTCAAATGCTGGTCAGGAAAGATGAGGAAACCATAGTTCAGAAAGCCTGCATGGATCTCGGCAAACTCGACTTCGCTGAGCGAGGGTAGTTTGACGTTGCTAACTACAGCGCCAAAAACCTTGTTCTCGATCGGAGTGATTGTGATTCCAGTCATACAGATCCTCTTCGTGGAGGATTCAACAGTGAATCCGCGACGCGCACCATGATAATTCATCGTGACCATCCGGTCGGTTGTCATCGATAGACGTAATCGCTACATTGTTCCCTCATCCAGGCCTTTCCAGCCAGGTCAGCGAAACGAAGGGAGGTCCACAATGCAACCTCGGGTGCCAGATGCCTGGTTTGCTCTACTGCTGGTGTCTTTCATCACCACCGCGGCTACGGCCCAATCCTCGAGCCCCCATGTGCTGCCGGAGTCTCTGAAAGCCAAGCTGAGCGCGGAGGATCAAGAGCTCTTCGCTCGCCTCATCAACATCAACATCGAATCGGCATGGGGATACATGAGGACCCGCGGCTACCCGCGTAACTTCGTCAGCAGTATTCGTCCAGTCGAGCCGAGCATGCGCTTCGCGGGACGCGCACGCACGATGCGTTACCTTCCCTACCGTCAGGATCTGGCCGATCGCTTCGATGGCCTTCAGCTCAACTATCGCTCCGCCGAGGATACCGAGCCAGGGGACGTACTCGTCTTCGATTGTGGCGGTGAGCTCGAAGCCTCTCCCAGCGGCGATGTCACCTCCACCCGGGCCATGGTCCGGGGCGCTTCGGGAATCGTGGTGGATGGCGCCATGCGCGACGTGCCCGCATTCGTGGAGATGGGCTTGCCGCTCTTCACCCTGGAGGGACGCGGTCACGCCTCCGCGGTGAAGCCCCTCATGGTGAGCTGGGATTATCAGGTTCCGGTCCGCATCGGCGACGTCACCGTCATTCCCGGAGACTATCTGGTGGGCGCCCTACACGGCGTCCTGGTCATCCCCTCCCACATCGTCCACGAGGTGCTGGAGTACAGCGAGGACCATAGCGAGCGAGAGGCCTTTCAGCGCATGTTGTTGCTCAACGGCGAGTCGATAATAGGCGTCTATCCTCCGAACGAAGAAACGCTGAAGCGCTTCGAGGAGTGGAAGAAGAAGAAAGGGAGGCAACCATGAAAGAGGATCGAGCCGTCGGAGAAGGTGCCTCGTGGCGGACCTGAACGATTCAGGTACACTGAACGCAAGTGAACGAAGTTGAATCCAGGAGGTTGCCATGCCTACCATGACCCTTCGGCTCGACGAGAAGACCCACCAACGACTCGATCGCCTCGCGAAGTCGACCCACCGCTCGAAGTCCTTTCTGGCGATTCAGGCCTTGACCGAGTACCTCGAAATGAACGAGTGGCAGGTGGAAGAGATCCGGAAAACCCTGGCGGCCGTGGATAGCGCGCCCGCCTCCGATTTCGTCGAGCATGGTCAGGTCGCCGCCTGGCTCGAGTCCTGGGGCAGTGACGAGGAAGGGAAACCGCCTCGTTGAGGATCGTCTGGTTCCGTAGCGCCATCCTCGATCTCGAAGAGGCTCGGGCATACATCGCGAGCGACGATCCGGAAACCGCACATCGAGTCGCCTCCCGCATCCTCAACGCAACAGACCGACTCCCAGAGCGTCCCGGAATCGGACGTCCGGGCCGAGTCCCTGGAACGCGTGAATTGGTCGTTCAACAAACGCCCTATCTGATTCCCTATCGGGTTCGGGATGGCGTAATCGAGATTCTCCGCGTCTTCCACGCACGGCGCCGCTGGCCGGATCGCCGTCCTCGGCGTGAGGGGCGTTGAACCACACCGTCAGAGCAAACGGTTCGGCCGCGCTCTCGATGAACTCGGCCGCCTTCCTGGCGGTGTAGTCTGTGGCATGGATCTCTTCGCCTTCCCGTACCTAGCCCCAATTCGCGAATAAATCAGGCGGCTCGGAGGGCTTTAGCGACTCTTTGGAAGTCTTGTTGAGCGGCGGCTGAAGTGCCGAGGTCGAGGGTGATTCGGCCAGCAGGGTGAAGGAGGACGCCGGCTCGGCCGAGGAGTTTGAATCGCAGGGTGTGGATGGTTTCGAAGCGATGCAGAGTTCTCCGTTTGCGAGTCCGTGAGCGGGGCTGCGGGCGTGCCGCGACCTGAAACGACCGGGCGAGGTTGAAGGCGAGGACGCTGAGCACTTGCCAGGCAGCATTGGCCGCTGCCTTGAGACTGGGGACACAGTTGAACGCGAAGCCGTTGCGTAACTCAGCGTAGGCCTTCTCGTGGGTCCCTCGACCGTTGAGGAAGTGCCACAGATTCCGGCCGTTCAGCTGTTTGTTGGTGGTGATCGCCGAGTACTCGTAGTGGCCGTCGTCGGGGTCGAACAGGTCGAGCTGGAAGTTCTTGCGCGTCTCGTGAGCCACCCGCTTGCGGTAGAGCACGATGCGGCGCACCTGGTTCCAGGCGGCCACCCGAGTGCGGGTCTCACAAAAGCTCACCGTGTCGTCGATGCGGATCCACTTCGCAGCCTGAGCCACCGCCGCCTTCAGGTGCAGCCAGGGGTAGAACGGGACCTTGATCGCGTACTCCGCCCTCGCCGAGTCCAGGAACTCCAAGACATCCCGGCGAAAGAACGCCCCGTCCATGCGGAACTCCAGGCGTACGCCACGATCGACCGTGGCGCGAATCTGGTCGAGAAGCGCTGAGAGAAAGTTAAGAGACGCTTTTCCATCGTGCACGTTGCCTGGGCGGTTCTCGACCCGCAGGATCTGACCCGACTGCGCCTCGTAGGCGGTGATCGGGTAGTAGCTCGGAACCTTCCGGTGGTGAGGGTTGAAGCCACGCTTCGCTCCTTCGACCGTCTGTCCGGTCGACACCACCGAGCCGTCGACATCGATCGTCAAACGCGCCAGTCTCGCCTTCTGAAGAGCCTCGCCCACCACCTCAGAGTTCAGCCGCACCCAACGCGCCACGTGACTCTCAGACAGTTGCGCCAGCCACCCGCTCACGGTCCTCGGCGACGGCAGTCGGCGGAGTCCGGCGAACCGGGCCAAGATCGGATCCGACTGCACGTAGCGAAGGTGCCAGATCCGCCGACCGCCGACCCTCAGAAGGCCAAGCAGCACAAGGAGCATCGGAACGGTGCCGAAGTCGCTTCTCGGGAACGACCTTCCGACCCACCGCCGAAGCCGCTCGCGAAACCTCCGCCTCTGAAGGAAGTCCCGGAACAGCTCCAATCCGGCGTGCGAAGTAACTTGCTGCAGGCCGCACCGGTACTCGACCCGACCGTTGACCCGACCCCTGAGATCTGCTCTGCTTAACCGCACTGAGAGTGCCCTTTCGTTGTGGTGACTTCTTTCGGCTTTGACACCCGAAGTACACCACAGCGGAGGGCCCTTTCGCTTCTTAGACCACCAGATCAGACCGCTCTTTTTCGCGAATTGGGGCTATATATATGGGTTCCTGGCCACCGGAACAAACTGGTCGAATAGCAGTTCGGACCTCTCCGCATCGAGCAGAGCCCCGTTCTTCCCCACAAAACCCGTCGTGTATCCGGCGTCCCGCAGCAGCTTCGGATAACTCTCCCGGAGGAATTCCAGACTCAGAGGCGGGGTGCCGAACGTGAACCCATGCGTTTGCTCGTGTAGGCCGGTGAGCACGGTGGCTCGACTGGACGGACAGATCGGAGTCGTAGCGAAAGCGTTAGGGAAGTACACGCCTCGCTCGGCAAGCCAATCGATATTCGGCGTCTCCAGAACCGGATGTAGGAAACCAAGAGAGTCGAATCTCTGATCGTCGGTGAACAGAAAAATGATATTGGGCCGATCGACCGGCCCGGCTAGCGCTCGGGTCGCTATGCCGACGCACAGTAGAACCGAAGTCAGTACAGTCGATGACAAAGATATGATCTGAGCTATGAAGCTCCCGAAGCGACCTTCTGCTAGAGCCTCCACCCCTTCAGTCTTTCTGCATCACTCTTTCGAGTCTAGCGGTTCAGCGGGAACGTGAGCCGACCGAGTTCGTCATACTCTCTGCTGAAAAGGCGGAAGTGACATGACGGTTGAACGAGACAAACACGGCTTTGACGCGCCGGTTCCGCTCAATCATCCAGCAAGGCGGGGATTGCCCCCCGGTCAGTCGACGGGTCCTGAGCCGGGCGAGCTTCTGCCGGGCTTCGTGCTGCCCGATGCCTTCGGCAACCCGATCGACTTCCATCGCGATCGTGGCCAATCGGGAGCCGCGGTGGTCTTCTTCCGCTCCGCAGTCTGGTGACCGCCTTGCTGGACACAGCTCGGTGAGCTGCGCGATGCCTATCCGAAGTTCCAGGCGGCGGGGGTGAAGCTGTACAGCATCTCCTACGACGATCAGGAAGCCCTGGCAGCGTTCGCTCGGGGCCAGAACATTCCGTTCCCGCTGCTATCGGATGTCGACTCAGAGGTCATCCGGCGCTACGGCGTTCTCAACACGGAGCTGACACCCGACGATGCCGTCCTCTACGGCATACCGTTCCCCGGTACCTTCGTCACAGACAACGACGGTGTGGTGATCGCCAAGTTCTTCTACGACAGCTACAAGAAACGTGACAGCCCCGAGTACCTGCTCGATGTGGCGCTTGGCCGAATCGAGCTCGCAGACGACACGCCAACGACCACGGGTGGGGATGCGGAAGTGAAGATCACGGCCGCCGTGCACGGCGGCCGGGGAACCATCCGCCAGGGACTCATGCGAAAGCTCGTCGTCCGATTCGAGCTCGCCGATGGTCTGCACATCTATGGGCCACCGGTGCCCCACGGCATGATCGCGACGGAGGTGGCGATGAAAGGGCCGCCAGGGCTCGTGATCCTCGATCCAGTGCTGCCACCCACCGAGCCTCTGCGGATCGCGAGCCCCGAAATCGAGCTGGAGGTGTGGTCCGGCACCGTGGACATCGCGATTCCGTTTTACGCCACCGGCGAGCTCGTCAGTGAAGTCCGTCCCCTCGATGCCGAGAGTGCCATCGTCGAAGTGGAGGTCCGTTATCAGGCCTGCGATGACCAAACCTGCCTCCTTCCACGCCGCGAGACCTTTGAACTGGAAGTGCCACTGGATGTCGTGGACGTACCGGCGCTAGGGATCCACATGGGCCATGGCCAACGCGAGGGCACCTACGACGCCGGGCCGCACATGAAGCGACTGTACGAGCGCAAGGCGAGTAAATAATTACCTCGAGTACGCTGTACGACGAACCGACAACGAGGTGCCGACGACCAGGTTCCACCCAAATATTCTGCCGCCCGGAGGGATGAATCTTCCGCCGCCGGTGGGTCAGGCAACCTCTATTGCATGCTTGCCCGCATGCGATCCAGCGCATCACCTCGCATGGCCAGTTTGTTACCGGCGTACGCCACAGCAGGCAGCTTGGCCAGCTCGGCTGCGGTCTCGAGTGCCCGGTCGACGGCTTCGCCGGCATCGACGAGCTGATCCAGGAAACCGGCCGCCAGTGCGTCCTCGGGGCCGTAAATCTTGGATTGCGTGATCGCGGGTATCCATTCGGATTTGATCAGGCGGGCATGGAGGGGCTCCAAGGCCCAGCGGGGCAGAGTCATGCCCAAGGCCGTCTCGACCAAGCCAAACTTGTAGTCGCCGCGCTCACCAATGCGGGTATCAAACGCGGCTGCCCAGATGGCGCCAATCGTCAAGGTGTGGCCGGTGCAAGCGGCGACCAGAGGTTTTCCAAGCGAATAGAGTCGCACCGCCGCGCGGGCACCGGCTGCTCTGAGGCGACTGCGTGCTTCGGGGTCGTCACCGGTCATCACCGCGAGGTCAAAGCCGGCGCTGAAGGAACCGGGCCGACCGGCAAGGACGATTGCCCCCGACTTCGCCTCCGCCTCGTCCAGGTGCTCGTTCACACTGCCGATCGCATCAACGGTCAAAGCGTTTCTCTTGCCATCGTCCATCACGATCAGCGCGACCTTCTCGTGGAACTCGAGTGAAATGGTCAACTCTTGTCTCCCTCAGCACAGTAATGTGAGCCCACACTATCAACCAAGGAACTGGACAGTACTTCGTGACAGGAAGCGATAGGGTATCGGGAGAGCCAGTCACTCTGGAACCCGAATCGAATCTGACTGGAGGGAAGCTATATGCGTAACATCTTGCTCATCTCGCTCGCCGTCTTCACTCTACTAGCCTGTGGCTCGCCTGACAGTGACCCCAGCTCCCCTGCGCCAGCCAACAGCTCTCGTGAGCCGGATTCGGGCGCAAGCGAAGTCGCGACTGGGCTCCCAAGCCAAGCCTACTTTGGCGATCTGCATGTTCATACCAGTTGGTCGACCGACGCATATGCCGGTGGCAACCGCGTCGGTCCGGCTGACGCTTACCGCTTCGCGCAGGGGGAAGCGGTCGAACTGCCCAACGGTATGGTCACGCAACTCCACGCGCCGTTGGACTTCGTCGCCCTCACCGATCACGCCGAGGGCTTTGACTCCATGGGCGCCTGCATGGTTGAAGAGCATCCTCTCTATGACTCCGAGGCATGCCGGAACATGCGCTCACCGGGCGGCAACCGACAAGAAGATTACTTGCGCCTCGTCTTTGCCCGCAGCACCAGCCGACCGGCCCAGCGCGACCCGGAACTATGTGCAGATAACGACGTGTGCCTCGCCGCCGCCCGCGACACCTGGCAGCGGGTACAGGCAGTTGCCAACGAGTTCGATCAGCCAGGCGAGTTCACAGCTCTGATCGGTTACGAGTTCTCTTCACTGCTGCCGCACTTCGGGATGCTGCACCGCAACGTGATCTTTCGAGGCGCAGAGGTCATTCCTCACGCCTTCTCTTCCCTCGACGTTGCCGGCCAAGCCGACTTTTTCAAGCTACTGGACCAGGCATGCCAGGCACCCTGCGAAGTGCTTACGATTCCACACAACACCAACTACTCCTGGGGGCTGACCTTCTCGCGAACCGATGAGGACGGCACGGAATACACCCAGGAGGATCGGCAAAGACGCGTTCGACTCGACCGTCTGGTGGAGGTCACCCAACAGAAGGGCAATTCCGAATGCCAGGTGGGTGTCGGCTTCGCCGATGAGGATTGTGATTTCGGCAACATCTTTCCCCTGTGCACCGAGGGCGAAACCGGCCGCTGTGCCACTGAAAGCTCATTCGTACGCAACGCACTGCTCGACGGCATTCAGATGCGAAGCGAAGGCAGCGAGAACATATTCAAGCTCGGCATGATCGGGTCGACGGATACTCACAACTCCGACCCAGGCAATACCAATCCTAAGCAGCCCACCCGATCCGCCGCGATCATGGGTGATGCCGAGGCGATCAGACAATCTTTCGTCGCAGAACACGTCGTCGTAGGCCCGTTGCGGAAAACGAGTCCTGGCGGTTTGGCCGGTGTGTGGGCCGCGGAAAACACGCGGACCGCCATCTTTGACGCACTGCAACGGCGTGAGGCCTTCGCTACCAGTGGTTCTCGCCTGCGTATTCGTTTCTTCGCCGGCGATCTGCCCGACGACATTGAATCGCGTCCAGACCAGATCGAGGTGGCCTATCGGGACGGCGTACCCATGGGAGGCGATCTCGACGCCGCGCGACCCACATTCTGGGCATGGGTCATGCAGGATCCGAACAGTGCCAGCCTCGACCGAATCCAGATCATCAAAGGCTGGATCGACGAGACAGGCGCAGAGCGACAGAAGGTTTGGGACGTGGCTTGCGCTGACGGGCGTGAGCCCAATAGTGAGGGGCAGTGCCCGCCCACCAGCGCGACGGTAGATACTTCAGATTGCAGCCGCTCCGACGGGCTCGGAGCCCAAGAGCTCCAAGCCACATTCACCGACCCCGACTATTCGACTGTCCAACACGCTTTCTACTACGTACGCGCACTCGAGAACCCCACTTGCCGCTGGTCGACATGGGTTGCCAACAGCGCCGGGCTCGAGCCTCCAAGCGATGTACCGACCACCGAGCAACAGCGAGGCTGGTCATCACCGATTTGGGTCAGTCCAAATTAGAGAACTGCTAGCCCGAAGCGGGACGGGGACGGCACCCCAACAGCAGCGCGGATGGAGTTTCTGGTGGGACAGGAGTATATGATCGGTGAAACGTATCTTGGGCCATGGGGTCAGTGGCGAAGCCTTCGAGACTGCCTCGCCCATCTTCAGGCGGCGGTGGCTGGCAACCAGAGCCAAGGACTGAGACGGATTCGCCACAGCTCCCTCAGGCCGCGCACGCAGAGCTGACCGGAAGGAGTACTCCATGCTGATTCGTCCCTCCACGAAGAGCCGACGCCAGGTCCTCATCTTCGCCTTCGCCACCATCCTGACGTTCAACGTCTGGGCCGAACAACCGCGCGGGGAGCCAAGCGAGGCGGGCCCGCCCACGCAGGGTCCGGGAGCGGCCCCGCAGGAGGTTGAGGAGAGTGCGGCGCCAGCCGAGACTCAGGACACCAGGCCCGCGCCCCTGGCCGCCGGGCTCAAAGCCTATCTCGACCCGGAGACCGGTCGACTCATCTCGTCGCCGCACCCGGACGACCCCTACACCTTGGTGCTCTCGCCGCGCGAGCTCGATCGCATGAGAACCTCCCACGAAGGCCTCGTCGAGGAGATCCGCCCCGACGGCTCGGTGCTCCTCCACACCCACCATCGCTTCATGTCCGCGAGCTTCGCGACTGTCGGCAGCGACGGACAGATCCAGGTCACTCACTCGAGCACCCTGTCGCGCGGCACCGTACCCTCCAGCGTCACGTCCGCCCCGGAAGACTCGCCGCAGCACGAGGAGAGCAGCGATGACCAGTAGACACCCGCTCCACCTCGCGGTCATCGCCGGTGCCCTGACAGCCCTGGCTTCGATCTCTCCGGCAGCTTGGGCCGCCCAGGTGATGATCATCAACATGGACGGGCCGGGCGAGGGCCTCAACGACCCGACCCCCGTCGCAGCGGTGCCGGGAAACCCCGCCACCACCCTCGGGCAGCAGAGGATCAACGTGGTTCATGGCCGTTGCCGACGCGATTGGCAGTGTGCTCGATTCCTCGGTGCCAATCCTGGTGGAGGTACAGTGGAGTCCCCTCAGTTGCACTCCTACCTCGGGCCTCCTGGGGCAGGCGGGCCCCAACGACTACGACCTCGACTTTCCCAACGCCCCGCGCTCGAATACGTGGTATCCGGTGGCGCTGGCAAGCTCCCTCGCCGGCGAGGACAGAAGTCCCGGCGAGGCAGACATCTTTTCCCAGTTCAATAGCGCGGTCGACGACGATCCTGGGTGCCTGGGAGGCGACGGCTTCTGGTACGGCATCGACTCCCCCGCCCCACCAGGGCAATCCCCTCTTGCAAACACCGTGTTGCACGAGTTCATCCACGGCTTGGGCTTCATCACCCTGGTCGACCGTGAGACCGGCGAGAAGGCCCTGGGCCGCGACGACATCTTCTCGATCTCTCTCGAAGATCACAGCCTGGGGATGAACTGGCCACAGATGACCGACCAGCAGCGAGCCGCCTCGGCTCTCGATACTGGCGATCTCCATTGGGTTGGGCAGAACGTGGTCAACTCGTCGACCGCGCTCAGTAACGGAGCACACCCTTCCGGGCACGTCGAGATGCATGCGCCGGGGGAGCTAGAGCTCGGCTCCTCGGTCTCGCACTGGGCCGAGGATGTCACGCCGGACGAAATCATGGAAGCTGCGGCGACGCCCAATCCCCAGAACCTGGTGACCAATCCCCTGCTGGAGGACTTGGGCTGGGGAGTCACGGTCGGCGAGATCGAGCCGTGCGTCGGCAGCGAGGAGGTTCTCTGTCTGAACGGCGGCCGTTTCAAGGTCGAGGTGACTTGGCGTGACTTCAAAGACCAGGTCGGAACGGGCAAAGCGGTGCCCTTCACCAACGACTCCGGCCTGTACTGGTTCTTCAGCCCCGACAACTTCGAGATGCTGATCAAGGTGCTCACCGGCTGTGGCTTCAACAACCGTTTCTGGGTCTTCTTCGCCGCAACGACCAACGTCGAGTTCCAGGTAAAGGTGACCGACTCGGAGACCGGGGTCGTCAAGCGCTACACCAACCCCCTGTCGCAACCGGCCAACGCGGTCACCGACACCAGCGCCTTCGCGACCTGCCCGGCCTCGATCACGACCGCGACCGACGCCTACACGAACCTGGGGATCACGTCGATCGACAAAGAGGTGGCGGCGCGAGTGCAAAGGGAGCTCGCCGAAGCGCAGGCCCTGGCGATCCGGCCCACCCTGACGGCCTTGCCGGCAGGGAGGCGGCTCGCGACTCCCGGGCTGGCCGTTCTTTCTGCATCGGATGCACTCGACGTGCGTCCGGTCGATACGACCAGCCCTCGCCTCGTCCCTCGACAGGGCCCCTCCGGCTCCCGCTACGAGGTGACACCTTTTCTGACCGACGGCAGCACCATCTATACCATTCAGGGCAGCGGCAACGGCAACGTGGTCACCTTCGACAACAAGCGAGAAAATCTGAAGTCCTACGAACCCCTCAGCCTGAACACGATACCCCGAATGGAAGAAACGGTGGCGAGCCTCGGGGCGAACCTGGCCCGGGGGGCTCCCTTCGAAACGCTGCGCCTGGAACTGACCATGGACACCAAGAACGGAGACGAGCTCTTCCCCGGCGGGTTCATTGGCGAGGACGAAGTAGCACTGGATAGCGGCGGTTTCGCTCTCGGCTTCCTCCAGGGCACGAACCCGCTCGATTTCGACAACGAAGGCGTCACCGCGGCCACATTCACGCTGCATCGGCCGCAGGGATCCACACTCAACTTCGTGATACCAGAGCCGGATCTCCCTACGTTCTTCGGCCAAGGTAGCTGGTCCGGCGACCTCGCCGTTGTCTTCCCCGACATCGTCAACCGGGGCTCAGGCAGGGGTATATCCGGTGGTTTCAACCGAATGGTCGCCACCATCGACGTCCTTGTTGAGGGCGAGGAGCCGCCGCCGGACCCAGATCCGCCGGACCCCGACCCGCCGGGCGACCCCTTCGAGTGCGTGCCCAACGCGACCACAATGTGTCTGAACAACGATCGATTCGAAGTGACGGTCGTCTGGGAGGACTTCAGGGGGAACGTTGGCCCCGGCATGAAAACGGACATCCCCGGGATCGGGGACGTCGGGCCTGTTCTACTTCTTTCAGCCCTCCAATCTCGAGATGCTGATCAAGGTGCTCACCGGCTGTGGCTTCAACAATCACTACTGGGTATTCTTCGCGGCGACGACCAACGTGCAGTTCGATTTGACGGTTCGCGATTCCTTGACCGGTTTCTCGAAGACCTACCACAACCCGCTGCGGCAAACCGCGAATGCCATCACGGACACCGCAGCCTTCGCCACTTGTCCATAGACGAGGCCCCGGAGATAGGCGCGAGCCCTTTCCCTTTCGGCTTCAGCCGGGTTGCCACTCGGAGGGAGTGCTCACCGGGAAGGGTCGCTCATCACCGATTCGGGTCAGTCCAAATTAGCAAGCTTTGAAATGAGGATTGACATGACAAAGCACAGAAAGTCGGGGACTGTAATCCTGGCTCTTGCCGGGTTGTTGGGAATTGGCCTGGAAAGCGCTTTCGCTCAACTGGTCCAACTGCCGGCACAGGACTACATCGATCGGATGGAGAGGCCCGGGCGGGTGGTGAAATTGCGGGTCGATGCAGTCATTGAAAAGCTGGGACTCGAGCCGGGAGATGTTGTGGCCGACATCGGTTCCGGCGGCGGGGCGTTTTCACTTCCGATGGCTCGCGCGATCAGTCCCGGCGGGACGCTGTACGCGGTTGACATCGACCAGGAAATGCTCGACTTCGTCAGCGAGAGAGCCGAAAAGGAAGGGGTCGGAAATATCACCACCGTCCTGGGTGAATACGACGATCCGAAGCTGCCGGTGAAGAATGTCGACGTCGCTTTTTTCCATCGCGTGCTGCACATGATCGAGCACAGGCAAGCCTACATAAACGCGGTTGCGAAGTACCTGAAACCGGACGGACGTATCGTGATCATCGACCGGAATCGCGAGGACTCCGAAAGTTGGATGTGGCTGAACCAGTCGGATGTCGACACCTGGATGGCAGCCATCAGCTTCTATCCGGCCCAAGAATTCGAGCTCTACGACGATAGGTATTTCGTCGTCTACCAAAGGCCCTACGGCGACAGTTTGATCCTCGAGGACGACTGGCACTGAAGCGTGGCTCTCGCTTACGCCTGCGGAAATTTCTGGCGTAGTTCCCTTTCCGGATGCGCATGTCTATGTACAGCGCATCCAAACGACCTCTTGAAAGGGAGAGCTTATGAACGCGACAGCATCGAAGCGTGAGGAAAGACCGATCCGTAGGCCCGCGAGGCTTCTGGTCGCTATCGGGGCCTTGGCCATGCTCGGGAGCCTGGGTCCGGCCGGCGCCCAGGACCTGGTGAGAGCGGAGTTCCAGCAAGGAAGCGAGGTATTCCTTCACGGCACCGCCGGCGTCTACGACGACGGTTTGTCCGTCGATTGTGGCGACACCAACGGAATTCGGTTCAGCTACGCCGATGAAACCGACACCGCCTGCGACCCCCCCGAGCTCACCAAGGGCCTCATCAGCATCCTCTCGAAGGGAGGCGCCTGGCGGCTGAGTGGAATGAATTCCAACCCCGACGGCCGGACGCTACATCTCAACTTCCTCAAAGAGTTTGCGAGCGACGGGGCGTGCGTGGAACTCGCTAAGGTCAGCAAAGACGAGGGAGATTGCGGGTGCGACACACCGGAACCGTGCTCCGTCCACGTCTGGGTCGGCCCCGATCGGCTCTTCAAGAAGAGGGCGACCCGCCAGTCACTGGGTGGCCGATTCGACATCTTCGAAAATGGGGGGGGGCCCGAATGGCGAATCAACTGGATCGATCCTCTGTACCTCTGTGAAGATCCAGATCCGAATCACAAGGACGACAGCAGCTGGCGAGTCATGCAGTCCGTCAGCTGTGTCGGCGACACCCCTCCCGTCGACGTCTCCCTAGCGGAGGTCGTGAGAACGAGCGACAACATCAGTATCGGCGAGTTCTATTTGCCGATCCAGATCCGGGTGCAGCGGGTGTCGCCACCGCCGCCTGACGATCCTGGTGACCCGCCGCCTGACGATAGCTGTCCTCTCCTCCCGAAGGATGCAGACTGCGATTCGGACTCAGAGTGCTGCTCGGACAACTGCAAGGGGAAGCGGGACAACAAGACGTGCAAGTAGGCACTCCAGCCCGACGAAGAGCACCCCTCAGGCTGAGATAGTGCGCAGATAGCCAGAGAATGTGCAAGCAGCACATTCTCTGGCTAGATGTCTTTGGCGCTCGGGCTTCGGGATTCCGATGTCGAGTGTTCTCGTTCCCCCCTCAGCGGTGTATGACGGCCGCAGACAATCCCGTTACTGATCGCTTCCTGACCTTGTTCATTGAGTGCTCTGAACAAGATCCGTTTCTCACCCTCGACGATCTCTTCGGCGAGTCCTTCGACCGTGACCACAGAATCCATCAACACCATGCCGCGAAGCCGACCGCAGAGCCGGGTTATTCGGGTCGCATCACCATTGAAGGACTGATTGACGACAGCTGTCAGTGCCATCGCCTTGGTGGCGCTGCCGTGAAGGATGATGCCGGGCAGGCCGGCTGCTTTGGCGACACTGGGCTCGGTATGGATCGGATTGTAGATCTGGGCACACTCGGTGTACTGCTGGCCAGCATGCAATCCAATTGAAACTTCAGTTCGCCACCAGGGGTCTGCGGCCATTGGGGCAAATTCCGGCTTGGCCGGTTCTTCAGCGACGGCGACATCGGGACCATCCAGGGTTGCACCCCGGGTAATACCGTTGTAGTCGAGCTCGGCCACCAGCTCCCCGTCGCTGGCGGTCATTCGATATCTGTCGACGTTGTAGACACCGGGGCGAACCTGGCTCTTTTGAACCATCTGACCCTGCGTCGTTATCGCCTCACCCGCTCTGAACGGTCGGTAGATACGCAGATCCGTTGAAGCATGGACACCGAAGGGAGCCGCGCGCAGATTGGCCTTCTGGTCAGGCCTGAAACGACTGGCCCATTGCAAGGAGAAACAGATGCCCGGATGGATGTTCAATCCACCGGGTCTCAGATCATCGAAATAGGCTGGATTGGTGTCGTTGATAGCGGCCGCGTACGCCATCGTAAATCGACTATCGAGCAGCGTCGTCTTGGCAACCGTGAATGAACCAACATCCTCAGTCGTGATTAGGCCAGGGCCCGAGCCATCACTCTCCACCCTACTCACCACCCCTCTTCACTACATCTGGCGCGCGATCTCGACCACCCTTCCGAGGGTATCGAGCCTGGCGCCGGCATCGTCGCCGATCGGGTGGAGGGTCAACTGGGTGATGCCGGCGTCGCGATACTTTTGGAGCCTCTCGCGCACATGGGCTTCGTCGCCGAGGATTGCGGTGCCTTGCACCATGTGATCCGGTACCGCTCGCACCGCCTCCTCACGTTTGCCGGAGAGCCAGAGCTCACGCACCTCCCGGCAGGGCTTCTCGAACCCGGAGCGCGCGTGCGCGTCGTTGTAGAAGTTCATCGTCGGCGAGCCCATCGCAGAGAGCTGAAATGCCAGCTGCTTCTTCACAGCGGGAAAGTGCTTCTCGGGGTCGCTGGTGATGGCGACGGAGGTATTGACGCCGAGCGCGAGATCGTCGAGCTTCCTTCCTGCACTCTCGGCCCCCCGTCGGAGGTGCTCCATATGGGCCTCGGGTTGGTCGGGAGTGAAACATGTACCGAGCCAGCCGTCGGCGATGGCGCCGGTCATCTCGAGGGCGCGCGGCGTCAGGGTCGCGAGATAGATCGGGATGTCGGCGGGTGGCTGGGCGAGGCGCAACGCCTTTCCCAATCCACCCGGCCGGGGAAGTGGAAACGCCCATCCGTCGTACTCGAGCTTCTCTCCTCGGCAGGCCATGCGAACGATCTCCACCATTTCGCGCATTCGGGTCAGCGGCCGATCGAAGGGTTGTCCATGTAGACCCTCGACGACCTGGGGACCCGAATTGCCGAAACCGAGCAGGAAACGGCCGTTCGTGATGGTGACCATGGCGAGGGCCGTCATGGCGGTGGATGCGGGCGTGCGGGCACAGACCTGCATGATTCCGGTGCCGAGCTTGATTCGCTCGGTTACGGCGGCCAGATAGGCGAGGGGCGAAACTGCATCCATTCCCCAGGCCTCGGCGCTCCATGCCTGATCGACGCCGAGCTTGTCGGCTTCGATCGTGAAGGCGAGCATCTCCTCGAACTGCTCGCGACCTCCAGTCGTCGGTCCTCCAACGCGGATACCTATCTTCATCATCGCTCCTTCTCATGGCTCCAGAAGAGGAGGGCCATCGTATCGCGCTGGTCCCACCCGAATATTCTGCCATCCCGACGGAGGGATCTGCGGACAGGCGTTCAGCACACAGGAGTGAGCGCGAACGCCCAGAATCCAGCTGCTGCCCTCTTGGCAGAACACGCACTCACCTGAGACGATAGGGTAAACCCCAGCGGCGCCTTGCAAGAAGGGAGCAGATGATGAGTTACGAGATTCGTGTCAACGGCCAGACGGCGAGGGTCGATGTAGCCTCGGACACGCCACTCCTGTGGGTGCTACGAGACGAGCTGGGGCTCAAAGGAACGAAGTACGGATGCGGCATCGCCGAGTGTGGCGCATGCACGGTGCTCGTGGACGGCAAGCCCACGCGGTCGTGTCGGCTCCAGATCCGCCGGGCCGAGGGTGCCGAGATCGAAACGATCGAGAGCCTCTCGCCCGACGGCACCCACCCGCTACAGCTCGCCTGGGTGGCGGAACAGGTTCCGCAGTGCGGCTATTGCCAGTCGGGAATGCTGATGACCTCGGCGGCCCTACTGCGAGCCAACCCGAGCCCGAGCGACGCGGACATCGATACAGCGGTCACCAACATCTGCCGCTGCGGGACCTACCCACGGGTTCGAGCCGCCATTCATCGCGCGGTGGGCGAGATGACGCCGACCCCGACAGGGTCGGACGACCAAGGGACGACAGGATCATGAAGATCACACGACGCCAGGTCCTGGTCTCGGGCGCCGCCGTCGGCGGCGGTCTCGTTCTCGGCGCCTTCATGGTCGACGGCGACGTGCGCAAGCAGGCGCGAAAGATTCACGGCGAGGACGGCGAGTTCTTCCTCCACACCTGGATCCGCGTTGCCAACGACGGCACCGTTACGGTTCTCGTTCCTCACTCCGAGATGGGCCAGGGCGTGCACACCTCGCTGCCGATGATGCTGGCCGAGGAGATGGACGCCGACTGGGAGAAGGTCAGAATGGAGCAGGCGCCCGCGCACCCGACCTTCGCCAATCCCTCCCTGCCCCGCGGCTTCATCTTGCCGGGAGACGTGCCGGGGCTGTTCAACGACATGGTCGATTACGCCACCCTCAAGACGGCCCAGCTGATGAATCTCCAGCTCACGGGCGGCTCGACGAGCCTGCGCTACACGGGTCGCTACGGCATGCGCCAGGCGGGCGCCGCAGCGCGCTGGATGCTGGCCAAGGCGGCCTCGAAACGCTGGCAGGTTCCGCAGGCGGAGATCGAGGTAGCGCAGTCGATCCTGAGCCACCCGGCTACGGGCAAGGAGCTCGGCTTCGGCGATCTCGCCGCAGAGGCTTCGACCCTCGACCCCCCCAACAAGCTCGAGTTGAAGTCGCCCGCGGACTACTCGATCGTCGGCCAATCCAAGCCGCGCTTCGACATCCCTGACAAGGTGGTGGGCAAACCCGTCTACGGAATCGACGTCGAGCCCGAGGGCCTGCGCTACGCGGCCGTCGCCCACATCCCGGTCTTCGGCGGCGCGGTTCGTAGCTACGACGCCTCGAAGGCGCTCGCCGAGCCGGGCGTCGAGACGGTGGTGGAGGTCGAGGGCGGCCTCGCCGTCATCGCCGACAAGTACTGGACCGCTCAAAAGGCGTTGCGTGCTCTCGAGATCGATTGGGACGACGCCGGCAACGGCGAGGTGTCTTCAGAGGACATTCTGCGCCGACAGGTCGCCGACATCGAAGGCGGAGAGCTCGACGTCGATCGGGAGGAGGGTGACGCCGAAGGCGCCCTCGCGGCCGCTGCGAACCGCGTCGAGGCCACCTACAGCGTTCCCTATCTCGCCCACGCTGCCATGGAGCCCCTCAACTGCACGGCGTGGGTACGACCCGACGGCTGCGACGTCTGGGCGGGCGTTCAGAATCTCCTCGCCGCCAGGGCACAGGCGGCGGACGTCACCGGCCTCGATCCCGACACCATCAACGTCCATCCGGTGATGCTCGGCGGTGGCTTCGGACGTCGCGGCATGTTCTCGCTCGACTACATCCGGCAAGGAGTCGACATCGCACGGCAGGTGCCCTACCCGGTAAAGATGATCTGGTCGCGCGAGGACGACATGCGCCACGACGCCTACCGCCCGGCCATCACCGCGCGCCTGACCGCGGCGCTCGACGACAGCGGCTCACCCAGCGCCTGGCTCAACGACCACATCGGCAAGAACGAGCCTTCCGAGGCGGCGCACATCCCCTACGCGATCGCCAACACCCGCATTCGCTACGGCGAAGACCAGACCCACGTTCCCTTCGGCACCTGGCGCAGCGTCGCCCACTCACAGCACGCTTTCTTCACCGAATCTTTCTTCGACGAGGTGGCAACCGCCGGCGGCAGGGATCCCTACGAGCTGCGCCGCGAGCTTCTCGCCGACCGCCCCGACATGGTCGCCGTCCTCGACGCCGCCGCCAACAGCGCCGGCTGGGGATCGCCCCTGCCCGAGGGTCGAGGCCGGGGGATCGCTATCGTAGAGAGCTTCGGCTCGATCGTCGCCGAGGTCGCGGAGGTCACCGTCGACCCCGAGAGCGGTGTGAAGGTAGACCGCATCGTCTGCGCCGCCGACACCGGCGAGGTCATCCACCCCGACGGCCTCGCGGCCCAGCTCGAGAGCGGCATCATCTTCGCCCTGTCCGCCACACTCTACGGCGAGATCACGATCAAGAACGGTCGTGTCGTCGAGCGCAACTTCCCCGACTATCCGATGATGAAGATGGCCGACACTCCGGTGATCGAGACGGTCCTGGTGCCGAGCGGGCGACCGATCGGTGGCGCCGGCGAAGTGGCAACGCCGCCCGTGGCGCCGGCCGTGGCCAACGCCCTCTTCGCCGCGACGGGCCGGCGTGTGCGGGAGCTGCCGCTGCGAAAAGCCGGGCTGGCGTGACCCCTGGGTCGGCGCGCCTTATCGCGGTATCAGCCAGATCGGAGACGAGAAGGCGCGCTCCTGAATGGTTGCTGCAAGACCTGGTCGAAGGGGCGTACCCGCACGCATTGCATCCCACGTGGACCAGCGGCAGGTTGGATTCTCCAACGCACGAAGGTAGTAGAAGGCACGTTGATCGCGGTCGAATTCGGGATCGGTCCAAAGTGTCTGGAGGTGCGCCGCGCCCTTGGCGCTCACGCTGCAGTCGCTGAGATCCACGCGAGCTCCGTTGTCGGGACAACGGTGGTCTCGCGGTCGACCTCGAGATCGTCCGAGCAGGCGACATCGTAGACACGCTCCTGCGGCTCTCCGTCCTCGATCCAGCCCTTGATCACCTGCACACGCTGGAGCCTGGCGGACTCAGGGTCCTGGGTCGCCCAGACGAGAAATCGTGGCGCGCCGCTGCGCCGCCCAGCGAGGTCGCCGCCCATCGGCACGCCGTGCTCGTAGGCATTTGCGATGAGATCGTCGTCCTCGAGCGCATCGTCGTCGAAGTCGTAGCTGCCGAAAAAGCGGACGCGCATTCGCGGCCCAGTGGTGGCGAAGGTCTCTTTGCGGCGGAACGCATCGTAGATCGATTCGCGCGTGTTCTCCTCGGCCCACACCCCCGCCAAGCCCGAAGCGCCCCAGGTCGGCATCCTGATACTCATTCCTGTGCGTTCCGGAGCGTCCTCCCAGGTCGCGGCACCCTCCGGGAGCACCGACCCGCGCCGCTCCGGCGTCCCATCTATGACCCCGCCCTTGCTGAAGAAGGACGACTCTTGGTACGAGGCGCCCGCATTATGGGTGTCACTGGAGCCGATCAGCCCGAACCGGTAGGGGTTGAAGCCCTCGCTCTCCTCGAGCTCGAGACCGGTGAGGTAGGCGTCGCGTACATAGCTGCCACGGATCTTCTCGAGCTTCGACGCGGCCGGGCGGAGGAGCTCGATCTCGAAGTCAGCCCACTCGTCGTTGGGGGAGAGCAGCGGGTGTGTCTCTGAGGTGCCCTTTACCTGCGTGACCTCGACCAGTGGCTCATTGCGCATCCGCAGCTGGGCGTACGCGGCGTCGAAGGGAGCGCCCGACCGCTGCTGGCGCGCGAACCTGCGGCCGAGGCTCTCGTTCGAGTTGTGGGGGATCGCCAGCGCTTCGATGCCATCTTCGCGTAAGCCATCGAGCCAATCCCAGAGATCCTCGGGGTTCGGCGAGTCCACTCGAGAGAAGGGCAGCTCGGGCGCATTCGCGCCCCGGAAGATGACGTTGCGGTGTTGATTTCCCCCGCCGGGGGACGACGTCGTGTACTCATAGCCGACGAAGGTCGTGAACTTGCCTGGCTCGTAGTGGCGCTGCGCCGAGGCGATGGTCTCCCGCCAGGCAGAACGTGAGGCCGCTGGGTCGGGGGGATGGTCGCGGAGAAAGCGGCCGCCGGTCGTGAAGGCCACCATTCTCTCGCCGACGGTTTTTGCATCGAGAAAGCGACGGGCTTCGGGATCTTTCGCCAGAGGATGATCAGGGTCCGACATCGAAGCCCACCCGGCCAGATAGGCGCCGTGGTCGGTGACGGCGTAGAAATCGAGCGGGCGATCGAGCTGGATGTCGAAGCCGACTGGATGTTTGATCACCTCGCCGCGGGCATAGCGGTAGGCGTCGTCGGGTGACGCGCGGGTGCCCAAGCTGTACGCGTCATTCGAAAAGCGCGTATGGATGTGCAGATCGCCGAAGTAGGCGTTTCGCTCCGCACGCGCGTGGCCATAGATGGCACACAATCCACAGACCGTCAGCGCGACGGTGCGATGGACTTTTCTCATCAAGGCGTGAGCTCCTCGAGAGCCTCTTCGAGACGCTTGTCCCCATCTGGGCCTGTGAAGCGCCAAACTACGTTGCCGTCGCGGTCGACCAGCATCATGGTGGGCACCGCGTGTACTTTGAGCGCCGACCAGGCTGACGACTCCTGGTCGTCGAGGAAGATCGGGTAGCGAATGTCTCGAGTCGTGACAACCTTGCGCACTCTGTCGAGCGCGCCCTCGCCTTCATCGATCGAGAGACCGACGATGCGTAGCCCCTCGCCGCCCTCCTCATAGCGCTTTTGTAGCTGACGCATGGTCTTCTTGCAGGGCTGGCACCAGGTTGCCCAGAAGTCGAGGATCGTGAGCTCCCCGCCTCCGATGGGAAGAGGCACCACATCACCCTCCAAGCTGCGCAGCGCAAGGGCGGGGGTTGCGAAGGGCAGCTCCATCGGCACCCACCAGTCAGGGCTGGCGTCGAACTCGCTCTTGCACTCGTCCGAACAGAAGTAGTAGTGCTTGCCTTCGTGGGTGCTCATGCCGGCTACTTCTTCGGCTTCAGGCTCGGTGCCGTGGGCGGACTGAGCCGCACACACCCTGCACACGGCCCTCTCGGGATGCTCAATCGCGTCCTGGCCCGAAGCGACGGCGGCCACGAGAAGACCCGCGATCAGAACCCCACTGCGAACGAGATGCCCGGATACTCCAGGTCGACGGCGAGCAGGCTCACACTCCAACGCTCGTGAAAGTAGTTGAGCATCAAGTGGGGCCTGGACCCGTCGGACATCGGACGCACCGAGAATCGACCCCCCAGCCCGACCTCCATCCCGAACGGCACGTTGAGCCCGCGATCCCATTCGGAGTAGTTGAGGCTGGCGTAACCAGAGAAACGTGAGGTGCCGAAGCGTTTCGACACCGTTGCGAAATAGGACTGAGTCCCCTCTGGTGAGCCGATGCGATCTGAGCTGGTTCCAAGAAAGACGGCTGGCCGCCCGTCCGTTTCGGTGAGGAGAAAGAGGCTGAGGAGAGGGTTGACCTCCTCGACATCCGGATTGAACTCGACCCCGGCCTGCAGACGGCGATGAAAGCGATAAGTCGCCGTTGTACGCCAGCGGGCCCGGTCGACGTCGATGTCCACCCAGCGCCCAGAGACAGTCCACTTGGTGTGAAGTCCGCTCCCCCGGAGCGGCGCGCCCTCGCCAGGTCAGCCGCTTCACGATGGCGCTGACGAAGGCCGTGGTGGCTTCGTGGGGGTCGGTTGTGGAGCCTCGGCACCCGGCTCGCTGGCTAGTAGAAAAGCAGTGAGAACCTGGACTCCGATCATGGTTCGGATCCTATCGCTCGAGCCTTGATCCCACCAGAGCGGACAGCTCGCTCGGGTCTCACTCCGGTTTTCGGGCCAGGAAGGCGTAGCCATTGACCTCGACCGTCTAGCCCTCTCCTCGCCCCCGGCTCCTCCGAAGGTGTCTACCGAGGGGCCGATCTCGATGTCGACAAATCCCCTCTCCTCGCGCCAACGAGGACTGGAGGCGAGGTGCAGGGCTACTCGGCAATTCCCCAACGCGAGGTACCACCTGAACGGGTATCGGGAGGTCGAGCCGGTCTCGCTCATTGCCTTAGGCTGCAAGACTGCCGCAGGACTGCCGATTAGCCCTGCACCTGTGTGTGTGTGCGCCGCTCGAGAGTTTCGATCGGTGGGTCCAGCGCTCGGGCGCCCCCGGCGAGGGTGTGATGCTCGCGGGAAAGCCCTGGGATGGCTTTCTCGCTAGACTTGCAGCGACTCTCTATCAGCCACAGTGTGCACTTATCCTAAAACGTGACTTTCTTCTTGCCTGGCAAGAGATGTCGCCCTCCGGTGAGGTGACGGCTCCGCGTACCTAGCCTCGTAGCATTCCCTGTCTTTAAGTGAGGCACATATGACGGTAAATGGAAGTACCAAATTATGAGAGCACCACTGAATAGGGCCTTGATAGGCCAACCAGGCTCAGCCCTGGCACTGCAGACGCCAGCCCTGGTGCTGGACCTAGAAGTATTCGAGGCCAACATCAAGACAATGGCAGAACATTGCAGCGACCAAGGGATAACATTGCGCCCCCATGCCAAAACCCATAAGTGCATTGAAATAGCACAACGGCAGATTGCCGCAGGCGCAGTCGGAATCTGCTGCGCAAAATTGGGTGAGGCTGAAGTTATGGGCCATGGTGGTATTGAAAACATTCTGATCACATCGCCAGTGGTTGTTCCCGCCAGTATAGACAGATTGATGGCGCTGAACCTCGCCATTTCAGATCTGATGGTCGTTGTGGATAATGCTGACAATATTGCTGCGCTCTCGGCAGCAGCACAAGAAGCTGAAAAACCCCTGAAAGTTTTTCTGGATCTCGACCCGGGTCTTCACAGAACGGGTATCAGACCCGGAGAGTCAGCCGTGAATCTGGCAAAGCTGCTACACCAGGATGCCGGCTTCGAATTCATGGGATTGCAGGACTATGCCGGTCAGCTGATGCACATCGAGGACTTTGATGAACGTCGTAAGGGTTCGCACGTAGTCATGGAAGAGCTTGATGCCATGCGCAACGCCCTTGACGAAATCGGTATCGAATGTGGCGCGCTGACAGGTGGTGGTACAGGTACTTTCGATATCGATGCTGAAAAGAGCGTGCTGACAGAGTTACAGGGTGGGTCCTACATATTCATGGACCGCGAATATAACGAAGTAGGCCGTGAAGGTGGTTTTCCTTTCAAAACCTCTCTTTTTGTGCAGATGACTGTAATTTCAAACAACACACCTAAGCAGGTCACGACGGATGCTGGTTTCAAGTGTTTTGCCACAGATGCAGATACGCCATTGCTGACATGGGGCGCACCGGCGGGTGCAAGCTATTTCTTCTATGGTGACGAGCAGGGCGGCATCACTTTCGAGAACGAAGAAGATCAGCTTGCATTAGGCAGCTGTGTCAGGGCCGAAACGCCGCATTGTGATCCGACCATTAACCTGTATGACTATATTCATGTTACCCAGGGTGACACCCTTGTGGATATCTGGCGAATCGATACCAGGGGCCTGTCCGGGTAACTCAATGGCTCCTGCTTGCTGTTGATGAAATCTACTCCACCCGCAATGCCTCCGAAGGCTCGATTCGTAGCAAACGACGAGACGGTCCGACACAGGACAGCAGAGCGACTGCCGACATGACGGTCGGCTGCAGCCCCAACCGGTGCAGAGAGGCGGAGTCACGGTCTCCTACGAGGCCAGCCCCCCTGATAGGGTGCGTCTTAACGAAAGCACGATGTCCGCAGTTCACAATGACTCCGGCGGAGCAGCGAGCCCGATGTCACGGCGACAGCTGCTGGTATACGGTGCGGCGGTCGCTGGATCGGGATTCGGGTGCGCGTCTGACCGGAGCGGTGCGACCGAAGATGCGACGCTCAGCTTCCTGCAGTTTTACTCGCCCGGCGGCGAGGTACCGGCACAAGCCCAATGGTTCGCCGACATGGTCGACGAATGGAATGCATCGAAGCGCCGCCAGATCGAGCTCGAATACGTGCCGGTCTCGGAGTACGTGAACGGCGTCAAGCTGGCGGTTTCGTTTGCGTCGGGGCAGGCGCCGGACCTGTTCATCCTTTCACCGGGCGATTTTCTTCGCTACTACAACGGCGGAGCGCTTGCCGATCTCACGCCTTATATCTCGACCGAAGCGAAAGCGGATTTCCCGGCAAGCGTCGTAGCAAGCCGCATGGTCGACGGGCGGATCTTCGCGGTTCCCATGGAAGTCGAGCCCATGGCCATTTTCTATTCGATCGAAGCCTTCGAAGAGGCCGGCCTCGATGAACGGGACATTCCAGAGACCTGGGACGAGTTGCTCGAGATTGCCGGAAAGCTGACGAATTCAAAGCGCTTCGGTGTCTTGTTCGAGACCACACCAGGGTACTACCAGAATTTCACCTGGTATCCGTTCATGTGGCAGGGCGGCGGCGAGATTCAATCTCCGGACGGCAAAAGTGCATTCGAATCGGAGGCTACGATTCAAGCGCTTCGATTTTGGCAGGATGCTGTCGCGATGGGCGTGGCGCCGAGGCAACCGCTCGGGCGCGGCGGCGGCGACGTCGTCGCGAATCTGGCAAGCGGCTATTGCGCTATGCAGAATACCGGCGTCTGGGCGGTCGCACAGATGGCAGATGGTGCGCCGGAGTTTCCCTATGGTGTCTTCAGACTGCCGGTTCCTGAAGGTGGAAGCTATGTCACCGTTGGGGGCGGCTGGGCATTCGTCGCCAACGCTCGGAGCGAAAATCTCGACGAGGCGGCGAGCTTCATTGCATGGGCCCTGGCGTCGATGACCGACGACTCGGTCGGGCGGATCGCGCAGTGGTGCACTGTCGCCAAGTCGAACATGCCGCCACGCCAAAGCGTGGTCGAGGCCGCTCACCGAGCGTATGACGAAGGCAAGTTGGGTGTGTTCTCCCGGGATATCTACCCCGGAACTCGGGGCGAACCGCGCCTCCCCCCTGCCGCGTACAAGATCGTCTCCGATGCGATTCAGGCCACCCAGCTCGGCGGTGCCGATCCCACCACCGCGGCGGCGGCGGCGGCGCGACAACTCGATGCATTCCTCGCCGGTTACTCCGGCGCCCCTATTCTGTGACTCGCCTATCGGGCAAGCACCGCGAGTGGTTGGCGGGCTATCTGTTCGTGCTTCCCGACGCGCTGGGGCTTGCACTCTTTATCGCGCTGCCGGCGGCCATGGCCCTGTTCGTCAGCGTCTATTCGTTCGACGCGTTCGGAAGCTTCACCTTTGTCGGCGCGACTCACTATCGAAGAATGCTCGTCGACCCACTGTTTTGGACCTCGCTCAGGGTGACGGTCACCTTCGCCGTCACGCTCGTCCCGCTTCTCTATGTGACCGGCCTGGGACTAGCCCTCCTCGTGCAGCGGACCAACCTCTACAACGCCATCATGCGGTCCATGCTGTTCGCGCCACAGATGGTCAGCCTCGTCGTTATCGGTCTCGTATGGCAGCTTCTCGTGGTCGACAAGATAGGAATCTTGCCGCAGATGTTGGTCGCGGTCGGTATCGAACCGGTTTCCTTCCTCGGTGATCCCAGGTTCGCTCTACTGACTGTGACGCTGGTGTGCATCTGGTTTCTCATGGGCTTCTACATGCTCGTATTTCTCGGAGGATTGCACGATATTCCGCAGGAGTACTACGAGGCCGCGCAACTGGATGGCGCGGGACGGATCGCGAGATTCTGGTACATCACGCTCCCCCTCCTTCGTCCTACGAGCTTCTTCGTGTTGCTGGTTTCCACGGTCTCGGCCGTTGCCGGTGCCCACGCATTCGACCTGGTATACGTGATGACGAAGGGCGGCCCCGCCAACGCAACGTCGCTCTTGATGATGTACATCTATCAGCAGGCATTTCAGTTTGGCGACTTCGGCTATGCCTCTGCGATGTCTGCCGTTCTGGTCGCGATGCTTGCGGTATTGAGCGGATTGTTCTTTCTTCTCACCCGCGGCGGCAGGTTTCAATATGCGTAGACGTGGAGCCGTGAACCCCGTCCAGATCATCTGGATGCTGGTGACGTTGATCCTCGCTCTGATGGCGATCTGGCCGCTGCTCTATATGCTCGGGACCGCCTTCAAGCCCGGATCGGAGGTCTTCGAGCCGACCCTGCTCCCCAGCCATGCGACCCTCGAAAACTTCGCGTACGTCCTCACCGAGGCTCCGTTCTGGCGGTATCTCCTCAATACTCTGTTCGTCGCTTCAGTGGTCACCGTCGTAGCGCTCTTCTTCCACACCATGGCCGGTTATGCCCTTGCCCGACTGCGCTTCCCCGGGCGTGAGGGGATCTTCCTGGCTATGTTCTCGACCTTTCTCATCTCGACGCCCGTCATCATCGTTCCTCTGTTTATTCTGGTCCGTACCCTGGGAATGTTGAACTCGTATACCGGACTGATCGTGCCCGCCATCTTCCATGCCTTCGGTATTTTTCTTTTGCGGCAGTACTATCTATCGCTGCCACGGGAGTTGGAGGAAGCGGCGCTGGTCGACGGGGCGGGCTATTGGCGAATCTATTGGAGCGTGGTGTTGCCAATGAGCCGCCCCATCATTGCGGCCCTGGCGATTCTCTTCTTCCTCGCCAATTGGAACTCGTTTCTCTGGCCGATGACCATCACCGCGGACTCCGATCTGCAGGTGGTTCAGGTCGCCATCGCGAGCTTTCAATCGCAGTACTCGGCGTCGTGGAACTACATCATGGCGGCGTCGACCATCGTTGCCGCGCCGATGTTGGTGCTCTTCCTCGTCTTCCAGCGACAGATCATGGCATCGATCAAGACAAGCGGGCTCAAGTAGTTTCGAACGGGAGACTGAATTTGGCGTCGCTAACGATCCAGAACGTCAGCAAGAACTACGGTTCCGTGGCGGCGCTACGAGACATCTCGATCGACATCGACGATGGTGAATTCCTGGCTCTGGTCGGGCCGTCCGGCTGCGGCAAGTCGACGCTGCTGCGCATCATCGCCGGACTGGAGCCAATGACCAGCGGCGCTGTCAGCATTGGTGGCGACGTCGTCAACGACTTACCCCCGAAAGCGCGAGATGTCGCCATGGTGTTCCAGAACTATGCGCTGTACCCGCACATGACCGTGGCCGAGAACATGGCTTTCGCGCTCAAGTTGCGCCGCCTGCCGCGCGACCAGATCGAGAAGAAGGTTCGAACGACGTCGCAGCTATTGGATCTGGATGGCATGTTGAAGCGTTATCCGGCTCAGCTATCGGGCGGAGAGCGACAGCGAGTCGCCATGGGTCGCGCTATTGTTCGCGATCCCAGTGTCTTCTTGTTCGATGAGCCGCTATCCAATCTCGATGCCAAGCTCCGGGTGCAACTACGGGCGGAGATCAAAGAGCTTCACCAGCGCCTCCGGACCACGACCGTCTACGTCACTCACGACCAAGTCGAAGCGATGACGATGGCGGATCGTATCGTGGTCATGCGCGACGGCAACATCGAGCAGACAGGCGCGCCCATCGACCTCTATGACGATCCGCGCAATCTCTTCGTCGCCGGATTCATCGGCAGCCCGGCGATGAATATCGTTCCTGGTGAGATCGACGACGGCACCTTTGTCGCGCGTGGAGGATTCCGGATCGCGGCCTTCAGACCGGAGACGCCACGGGATCCGGGTCAAGTGGTGTGCTGCGTTCGTCCGCACAAAGTCACCCTCGGGGAGACAGGCACGCCGGCGAGCGTGGTCGTCGTCGAGCCGCTCGGTGGAGAAACCCAGGTCATCGTACGTCTAGGAGAAACATCGGTCGTGTGCCTGCTGCGGGACAGAACCACCTTGCGGCCGGGCGACGCCGTACGTCTGATGATCGATGCCGCCGACCTTTACTTTTTCGACCGCGATTCCGGTCAGCGAATCGACTGTAATTGACGGTTTTGGACGAGGAGTAGCAATGAGTCATCCATACAACGGATTAGGGAGCAATCTCGGCAATCTCTGGCGCTTGTCGAACGCCGAGTCGCGATCGATATCACCCGAGAATTTCACCGGTGAGAAGGGGCGCGGCGGAATGGCGACCGAGGGGACCGGCGCCGCATGCGCGCGCGATCTCGGTCAGGGGTGGAAGGTCTCCCCTTCGGTCCGCATCGGGCCCGGCGAGACCCTCGTTCTTGCCGACATCGACGGGCCCGGCTCCATTCAACAGGTGTGGATGACCACGGCGAGGCTTCGCTGGCGGGACATGATTCTCCGCATCTACTGGGACGGTCAGACCGAAGCGTCGGTCGAGAGTCCGATCGGCGATTTCTTTTGTAGCGGCTGGAACAAGTTTGCGCAGGTTTCGTCGCTGGCTGTCTGTGTCAATCCTGGGAGAGCATTCAACTGCTATTGGGAGATGCCCTTCCGCAAATCTGCGCGGATCGAGATCGAGAATCGCGATCCCGACAACGACGGCATCATCTACTATCAAATCAACTACACCTTGACCGAAGTACCCGACGACGCTGCCTATTTTCACGCCCAGTTTCGCCGCACCAACCCACTTCCATACAAGACGGACTACGTCATTCTCGATGGTGTAGACGGGCACGGGCACTATGTGGGCACCTACATGGCGTGGGGTGTCAACAACGCCGGCTGGTGGGGTGAGGGCGAGATCAAATTCTTCCTCGACGGCGACGACGACTTTCCGACGATCTGCGGCACCGGCACCGAGGATTACTTCTGCGGCGCCTACAACTTCGACCCGGGGGTGCAGGACAAAGAACAAGAACCCGGCTACCGAGAGTTCACGACACCGTATTCGGGTCTTCCACAGGTACTTAGGCCTGACGGGAACTACAGCTCTCAACAACGCTTCGGCATGTACCGATGGCACCTCAGCGACCCCATCCGATTCGAGAAAGACCTGAGAGTCACCATCCAGGCGATCGGCTGGCGAAGTGATCCGCCCCGCCGCTACCTCCCGCTGCAAGACGACATCGCGTCCGTCGCCTTCTGGTACCAGACACTGCCCGCCGCCAAGTTCCCGGAGCTAGCGGACCGAGACTACCTGGAGATCATCTAGACGCTCATTGGAGCTCGTGCCCGGCGCGGCTTTCGCCGAGTCAGCCGGTGCCTAGAAAGTCCTCGATCGCCGACACGTAGGTTTCCATGCCTGGGTCCCTCATGAAGAGCCAGTGGTTGTCGCCCTCCATGGGAAGGAAGCGGGAGCCCTGGATGTTCTGGGCAAGGTGTACTCCGGCGCTGAACGGTACAACCAGGTCGCCCCTACGGTGGATCACCAGGGTCGGCACCCGAATTGGGGCCAACTGCTCGCGAACATCGAGCTCCATTACGGTCTTTTGATAGACGGCCGCCGTTTCCGGCGAGGCGGAGGCACGCTGCATCTCTTCGAAGTACCGGATCTGATCGTCGTCGGCGTTGGCGCCAAGGAACATTTGGGTGAAGAGCCGACGGTAGATCGGAGTATCTGCGCCCCAGCCAGTGCGCATGAGCTCGATCAGACTGTCCCACCGGTCACGGTCTGCCTTCCTCGACGACCGACCCGCGGCGAAGGTGCCGTACAGAATGAGATGACTGACACGATCGGGGTGTCGATTGGCGAAAGCGATCGCGGTGACGCCACCCTCCGACATGCCCATCAGCGCCACGCGCTCGAGCCCGGCGGCGTCGATCACCGCCTCGAGGTCGAGGAGTCGCGTCTCGAGGTCGAATTCATCGATACCACGCTGAGAGAGTCCGATGCCGCGTCCGTCGTAGCGGACTAAGAGATGATTGCGTGCGAGTCGCTGCTGGAAGTGGCGCCCGGCCTCCCACTGCCACTCCATCTCGAGGTGGGTGAACCAGCCGAGGCAGCGAACCAGTGGCGGGCCTTGGCCCAACGTGGCGTAGGCGATGCTGACGCCATCTGAAGTTTTGCAGTAGCGCAGCTCAGGTACCGCGGTCACCTCGTCCCTTTCGGCCGCCACGGTGGAGAGCGCCGGCGCGTGCGCGGAAACAGCCCGAAGCTCATCGCGCAGCCCCTCGAGGTCGCAGAGGAGGTCGACCGCAGACTGATAACGCCGACTGAGCTCCTTTTCGAGACAGCGCTGGACGATGCGGCTCAGCTGGTGCGGTAGATCGGGGCGCCCGGCGATGAGGGACGGCGCCTCATCGCGCAGGATCGCTGCCACTTGGTCAGCCGACGAAGCACCAGCGAAGGGCAGCTTGCCGGTGGCCATCTCGTAGATGACGACTCCGAGTGAGAAGAGGTCGGAGCGATGGTCCACCTCGCGGCCCTGGACCTGCTCCGGAGACATGTAGGGGATGGTTCCGAGCACGACGCCGGCCCGTGTCAGCGCCTGGGTCGCATCCTCGTCGCCGATCGCGGGAGAGTCATCGCGCCGCCGCAGCTTGGCCAGCCCGAAGTCGAGGATCTTTCCTCGGCCGTCTTCGTTGACCATGATGTTCGCGGGCTTCAGGTCACGGTGGATGACGCCTCTGCGGTGGGCCGCGACGAGCGCGTCGGCTAACGACGTGGCAAGCCCGAGAAGCTCTTCCACGGCCATCCCACTATCCGGAATCACCTCGGCGAGGGTTTGTCCCTCGACGAGCTCCATGACGAGGAAGCGCTGCAGGCCGAAGTCTTCGATCGCGTAGATGGTGACGATGTGGGGGTGGTTGAGCGCCGCAACCGCCTTCGCCTCGCGCTCAAAGCGCTCCAAAATGTCAGGCGTGGTATCGAATTCTGGCAGGATCTTGATCGCAACGTCGCGGCCCAGCTGTGAATCGCGAGCCCGATAGACCTCGCCCATGCCTCCCGCACCTATCTGCGAAAGGATCTCATAGCCACCCAAGACTGTGCCGGGCTTCAAAGTCATAGTTGGGACGACGATCCTACCTGTTTAGTCCACGCTGACCAGGCGGGCCCCCATCGACGCCGGGACGCCAGGAAGTGACACCCATAACTCGCTCTATGGACCTGCCCGGGTCTGATGGACACCTGGTTTAGCCACCCATGGTGGCAGAAAAGTAGAGGAGGGACCAGCGTAGTGAGCCGGCGATAGCCGGCGAGGGGGCATTGTCAAGTTGAGGCGGTCGCAGTCAGACTGGACCGATGAAGAGCGACAAACCCAGCTACTGCGGATACCGGTTCCCGCCCGAGATCATCAGCCATGCCGTCTGGCTATACCACAGGTTTTGCCTAAGCTTTCGCGACGTCGAGGATCTCCTGGCAGAGCGCGGGGTGACCGTCTCCTACGAGAAGATCCGCCAGTGGTGCCGGAAGTTCGGCTCCGAGTACGCCCGAAAGCTGAAGCGGCGAGAAGGGCGACTGGGTGACACTCGGTTCCTGGACGAGCTCTTCATCACGATCCAGGGCAAGAGGCATTATCTCTGGCGTGCCGTGGACCAGGACGGAGACGTGATTGACATCCTCGTTCAGCCGCGCCGCGATCGTCGTGCAGCAGAACGCTTCTTCCGGAAGCTATTGAAGGGTCAAGGAACCGAGCCACTGCGGCTAGTGACCGACAAGCTGAGGGAGCTATGGTTCAGCGCACCGGGCCATCATGCCCTCGGTCAGGCACGACACGAAGCGATACGCGAACAATCGAGCGGAGGTCTCCCACCAGCCGACTCGGCAGCGGGAGCGTCAGATGCGAAGGTACAAATCGCCAGGCCAGGCCCAGCGCTTCCTGTCCGTTCACGGAGTCATCCAGAACCTGTTCCGGGTTGGGCGGCACTTCGTCAGCTCAGCCAACCACCGGACGCTGCGAGATCGTTCCTTCGGCGTCTGGCGTCGGGTGACGTGTGCCTGCTGAATCCGAGCTGGCACCTTCGACAGCGCCACATCTCACTTCGAACGAAGACAACTTGACAGTACCGACACGCGGGTTACGAACAAACCTCGGCACGGTAACCAGCAAACTGTCGGTCGGCCAGATGGCTATGCCCGATGGGTACTACCATCGGTATGTCACATTACAGGCCGGGGAACGCCAGGAGGGATTACGGTGATGAGTGGCGGCGCGGGTACGCCTTCGGGGGCGAGGACCGAGGACGAGGTGTTGGCGGCTTTGCAGGCCTACGACAGGGCTTCGAAGGCCGGGGATGTGGACGGGCTGGTGGCCTTCTTTTCGGAAGAGTGGCAGAGCAGTTCCGGCACGACCAAGGCCGACTTGAGGGAGCACTATCAGGATCAGATCGACGGAGGCGGCTATGAGGCCAAGGGCTTTGCTCTCGATGCTGCCGAGGTGCTTGTCGACGGAGAGAGGGCCACGGTCGACCCCGTGGCGCTTCGTTCGTCGACCGGGGGCGGCTTCTTCGAGCTCATGATGAAGAGGGAGCCGGATGGCGTCTGGCGATGTGTATCCATCAGCGGATCAAAACGGAGCGATGTGCCCGCGGAGAACGCCCGCAGCCTCAGGGAGCGCATTCTGAGTGACCCGGCGCGGCCGGGCTACCACTTCGTGATCCCTGAAGGCGTCGCGATGCCTTTCGATCCGAATGGCGCCATTTACTGGAAAGGCCGGTATCACCTGTTCTACATCTTCCAGGACACCCGGTTGGACAAGAGGTCCGACCACTGGGGCCACATGTCGAGCACCGATTTGTTTCATTGGCACCAACATCCCACCGGCCTTCTCGAGGGCATGTATAGCGGAAACTGCTTCATCAACAAGGACGGTGCTCCGACGATCTGCTACCACCAGTTCGGCCAGGGAAACGCCATGGCTGTGGCCCTCGACGATGACTTGAACGAGTGGAAGAAGCTCGACTCGAACCCGATCACGCCCAAGACCGGGAGGGGCGACGAGCACCACGGAAAGTACCGTTCATGGGATCCATTCGGGTGGCTGGAAGGCGATACCTACTACGCCATCTTCGGCGGCCAGCGTCCGGGCGTGGCCAAGTCCCCAACCCTCGGCGGCGAATGGAAGTATGTGGGAGACCTGTTTGCCCACGGTGTCGAGGGCGTATCGCTCGACGAGGACGTATCTTGCGCCGACCTCTTCAAGCTGGGCGACAAGGATGTGCTGCTGTGCATCAGCCACCGTCTTGGCTGCCGCTACTACGTGGGTGAATGGAGAGATGAGCACTTCTATCCCGAGTCTCATGCCCAGATGAGCTGGGTCGACAACTCGTTCTTTGCGCCGGAGAGCCTGGTGGACGACAAGGGCCGCCGAATCATGTGGGCCTGGATACTCGACGAGCCTCAGTTCGGCGCGCGTTGGGAGTACGGCTGGTCAGGCACCCTGAGTCTGCCACGGGTGTTGTCGCTCGGAGACGACGGGCGCCTCCGCATCGACGTGCCCGAGGAAATCGAAACGCTACGCTATGGCGCTGTTCGGAAGGAGCCGTTCACGACTCCATCCGACACCGACCTGGCCGTCGATGGCGTCGCCGGCAACAGCCTCGAGCTGCTCGTCGAAATGGAGAGCGCCGGGGCCTCACAGTATGGGGTCAAAGTGTGCGCGTCGCCGGACGGAGAGGAGGAGACGTCGATCTTCTATAACGCCGAAGAGAAGCTGCTGAAAGTCGATACGCGCAGCTCGGGCCCCGAAGACACGCCCAAGTCCGTCGAGGCGGCTCCCTTCGAGCTGCAAGACGGCGAGCGGTTGAAGTTGAGGGTGTTCGTCGACAAATCCGTGGTCGAAGTCTTCGCCAATGGCCGCCAGGCCATCGCCCGGCGTATCTATCCTTCGCGACCCGAGAGCGTCTTCTCAACCGTACGGCGACACCAGAGTGCAAGTCCTCGATGCCTGGACGATCGGCGCCTCGAACCCCTACTGACAACCAAAGTCATCTTTAGATCGATTGAGCTTGCCGGACGTGGTCATGGTGTGGTTGTGAGCACCTCGACCTGCTGCTCGAAATCTGGTCCGAGACGATCGCGCTCGACCTCGAGGTCGTATCGCGACTGCAGGTTGAGCCAGAGGCTCTCGGAGGTCCCGAAGAACCGGGCCAGTCGCAGCGCTGTGTCCGCCGTGATCCGACGTTTGCCGTGTACGATCTCGTTGATGCGGCGCGGCGGCACGCTCAGGCCCTTGGCGAGCCGATACTGGCTCAGCCCCAGCGGCTCGAGGAACTCCTCGAGGAGGATCTCACCGGGATGTATGGGCTCCAGGATCTTCTTGGTCATGTCGGGCTCTCAGTGGTAGTCGACGATTTCGACATCGCTCGCACCTCCGTCGAGCCAAGTGAAACAGATTCGATACTGCTGATTGATGCGAATGCTGTGTTGGCCCTGTCGGTCACCTTTGAGCTTCTCGAGTCGGTTCCCAGGCGGCACTCGTAGGTCGTCAAGCGAGCTCGCCGCATCGAGTAAAAGCAGCTTGCGGAGCGAGGCCTTCCGGAGGTTGGCTGGTACCGCGCGGTTCCGCTCCCGTTTGAAGAGCTTCTCCGTCTCGCGATCCCGGAAGCTCCGTATCACCGCGGAATGATAACGCGAGACGTTATTAACGTCAAACGTTAGCGATCTCGCATGGAACCACTCGTGTTCAATGAGCCGCCGTGGGCGTACTGGGAGTCTCGGGCAGTGCGAACGCCAATAGCTCCGCCTTCTCCGAACTCTGCCTTCCCTTCGCGTCGCCGCCCGCGATCACGATGTACTGGCGACCCTAGTGGTCCGGTTTCCTATGCATTCGCGCTACGATGGCGCCCCTTCAATTCATCTCCCAAGGACCAGACCATGACAGACAATCCACTCGCTGACCTCGAGCTGAGCCTCCGCGGAGAGTTGATCACCCGCGACGACCAAGAAGCGTTCACCGCCGCGCGCTTCCGCGGATGGAACCGCGACCTAAACACGCGCTCGAATCCGCTGGGCTTCGTCATCGCTTCGGGTGTGCGGGACATCGCGACGACGGTGACCTACTGTCGGTCGAACAACATTCCGATCACCGTGCGAGGAAAGGGCTCCCATTCGCCGTACGGAATGGCGAACGACGCCGTCGTGATCGACCTCTCCAAGATGACCGCGGTCCGGGTCGACCGTGAGAGGAAGCTGGTTGCTATCCAAGCGGGTGCCGATGGAGGCGACGTCGATCACGAGACGGCCCTCCACAACCTCATTTGCCTCACCGGCACGGTCTCGCACACCGGATTTGCAGGTGTCGCACTTGGAGGTGGCATCGGCCATCTGAGCCGTTGGCTGGGTGCCGTCGTCGACAGCATCGTCAGCTACGAGATGGTCACGGCAACCGGAGACGTCGTTCGCGTGGACGAAGCCAAGGACCCGGAGCTCTTCTGGGGCATGCGCGGGAACGGGGCCAGCTTTGGAATCGTCACCGAGTTCGTCCTCGAGCTCCGAGACATGCCCAACAACGGGATTATCCGAAGCGCCCCGATCCTGTGGGGCGCGGACAAGGCAAAGGAAGTGATGACGTCCTGGATAGGTCGCGTCACCCGTCCCGAGCGCAAGGAGACCGAAACCCTTCAGTTTGCGTTCATGCACTCGCCGGATGGTCACCCAGTCTGCGGTGTGATCCCCCTGATCGTCGGTGAAACGGAGCCCGCGGCCACGGCCACATGTGACGAGCTGGCGGCGTACGCGGGCGGGGCATTGGTCCGGCAGGACACCCAGCTGCCGTACACGGCCCTCCAGGCGGCTCTGGACGACAACTTCCCTTACAACACGAACAACTGGGACAAGGGAGTGTTCATCAACTGGGACCCCAGCGACACGAACGCGGCGAACAGCATCGTCGACATCGCCGTGAAGCATTGGAGCGAGAAGCCGGACTTCGCCTCGAAGCTATCCACGTTCATGCTCTTCTTGGAGGTCAACGGAGCGGTGGGTAGGGCAGATCCCGCTTCCACCTCGTTCGCCGCTCGTACCGGACGCCTCTGGTGCTCGGCCCTCATCGGTTGGCCGAACGAAGACGACTCACAACGCGCGGCTAGCAAGAAGTGGTGCGGCGATTTCGTCGAGAAACTGCGCCCATTTCATGTGACCACGTATCTGAACAACGCCATGCCCGAGAGCGATTCGGAAATGCTCGGCGTGTTCCCCCAGGACACCATGAAGCGCCTGCGGGCTCTCAAGGAAAAGCACGACCCCGGCACCCTGTTCAAGATGGGCGCCTGGCAGTATCAGGCCAACATGTAGCTGGCACTCGAGGCCGTCGGGCTCACGAGGTGGGATTCTGCTCGGTCGCCGGGCGGTCCGCGAGCGATGAAGCGTCGCTCCCCCCCCCGCCTTCGGCTGGCGAGGGTGCCAGCCCCCAGGCGGCAAAAATACTCGGCTGGCACCTCCGGCCGGCAGCACCTCCGGCAGCTGAAGGCTGCCTGGGCACCCGGCCCGTCAAAGTAAGATCTAGAGTATGATCATACTATGACGACGGCTCGCATCACTGTGACGCTTCCCCCGGAAGTCGTCGACGAGATCGATCGACGGGAAGGCAACCGCAGTCGCTTCGTGCTCCACGCCGTTGAAGCGGAGTTGGAGCGTCGGAAACGAGAAGAGCTCATGCTCTCCCTTGCCAACCCCCATCCCGAGGCGGAGGAGATCGCGGAGGAGGGCTTTGACGACTGGGGTGCGGGCCTTCCTTCGGAGGATCATGACGGGCTCGTCGACCCCAGTGGCGGATCGCCGGTCAGCTGGCAACCCGGTCGTGGCTGGCGGGAGGAGTGAGTGCCTGCTGTTCTCGACCGCGGCACCGTGGTTCTCGTCGCCCTGGGCGCAGGCGCGGGCCACGAGCAGCGCGGGACACGCCCATGCATCGTCGTCAGCGATCCGGAGGTCACCCATGATCAGCGTTTTCCCATGGTCTGCGTCATCCCGCTGACCGCGACTCCTGGTGAGGGGGCCCTCTACCCGCAATTCAGCCCCGGAGAGAGCGGACTCCGGAAGCGATCCTACGGGCTCATCGACCAGATTCGGTCGATCGACAAGCGGCGCGTGATTCGGGCCTACGGAGCTCTGCCCACGTCCGAGCTCCAGGCTCTCGACGAAGGCCTGCGTCTCTTTCTGGGGATGGCCCTCGGTCACACTTCTTATCCCACGCGACAATAGCTAGACTAGGACAGGTCTGATATGACCAAAAAGATCCTGGGCCGGCGCAAACACCAAAAGTGCTAGTTATGCTGCTGCCAGAAGACATTCCTACCCTACTCCGACCGACCGCAGCCGCCGCCTTGGTGTGGCTCAATCGCGAGCGCGGCACGAATTACGCGCTCACCGGGCTTGCGAACGTCGAGATGGCAGAGGTCGACACACTGCCGGCTGAGCCCTTTGAGCTCGGTCTGGTGCTCTGCGACGGCGACATCTGTGCGCGAGAGCAAGTTCGCGTGCGATCCGCAGGCGATGCCCACGAGTTCAGTTTCGTTGAAGCGCCGCCCGCGGACATCCCACCTCTGCTCGACCCACCGGCAGGCGTGCGAAGCCGATGGCTGGATCAGCAACTGGAGAAATTCGACTTCATTCTGCTGCTCTTCTATCGCGGGCGCTGGTGACCGCCCTGCCGCTTCGAGTTACGAAGCTACAAGAAGAGCGGCGTCCTGGACGCGATCCGCGAAGCCGGCGGGGAAGTGTTCGGGATTACCAGTGAGCCCCAGAGCCTCGCCACCGAGGCGGAGGAAGACTGGGAGATGGGGTTCCCGGTGATCGGCGATCCTCATCACGAGATTCGTGAGGTCTGCCAAGCGCGTGGCTGGTTGGACGTTTTCTTCAACGAGGATTGCGGCCACCTCGGCAGGCGTCCATGGGCAAGCCATCCCAAGGGCTACTACCAACCCGCCGTGCTCGCGGTCACCCAAGAAGGGCGTGTGCTCTATCGGTGGCGGTGCGTGCCCAAGTACACCAATATAAGCGGCGCGGGCGCGCGGCCGGAAGCGGTCTATACCTGGAACAAAATGCAGGACACGATGCAGGACAGCACCGATGCAGAGCCGGATCGCGATCCCACACTCGGCGCAGAAGACCTCTCCTGGTTCCGCTTTCTGCTGATCATGGTGGCGCACGGCTGGTTCTTGCGTCCCAAGGCGTTTCCCCTGGCGCGCCCTGACGATCCGCGACGCGTGAGCCCGCGCTTCATGATGCGCAGGGTCTACGGTTTTCTCGCGGTCTGGGCCGTGGCCCTGGTGTCGCTACCAGCGCAGTGGGTTGCAGGGGCGGCACTCGTGTGGGTGGCGGTGCTGACGCCGGGAATCATCGCCATACATCGCCAGTTTCAGAACGAGCCGGACGCGTACTAGACCAGCGTTTCCGAAGTTCGAATCGCATAGCTCGAGGTCATTCTGTTCGCTGGCCAGGCGCGCCGACGCAGGCATATTGAGCGACTTCCGCCTGCCCAGGGCAGAATGTTCGGCTGGCAGTGCGACACGAAGGAGGAATCTGATGACCTGATCGAAAGACAGAGATAGGAGACCTCTGGGTCTCGAAGGCCGGCGGGTGAAAGTCCCGCCCGGGGAGTTGTCGGTACACCCCGGTAGCCGCCGGAGCAGTCGATTCGGGTGACCGTCCGGCTGAAGCCTCCGGAACATCTGGATTAAGTCCAGAGGGCAAAGGTGCAGGCCGCAACGCGAGTGAACCCTGAGAAGGCCCCGAAAGTTACTTGCTGGAGCCGACCCTCCTGCCATAAGGGGAAGGCCGCCGCTCGGCGGAGGAGCAACCGATCGTTGAATCCGTCGAATCCAGCCGGGGTAGTGGGGGTGGCATGTACCGAAGGTCTTTGAGGCAACGTGTGAGACCCACGTCGGTGGCGGGTTGCGACCGCCAACCGGGAAGGCGTAAAAGGCCGTTCTCGGGCCGGGGTGGGAGTCGGAGGGGCTCGAAGTACTGATGAAGCCGGGTAACTCCGGTGGAGGGAAGGAGCCCTAGTTCTGGTGCGCTTTGGAAGGAGAAGGAGACCGGGATTGACGCAAGTCTAGGAACCCGAATGAGTCAAACGACTCCGGAAGAAGCTCTGTGACAAGGCCAAGCGAGAGGACGGTACAAGCTCCGATCGCAAGGAGCCGCCCGGCTAGATCGGGTCGAGGGGAACGACTCGCGAATGCCTTGTCGTGAAGCCAGTCCGGGAGCCGTGTGCGGGAGAACCGCAAGCACGGTTCGATGAGAGGCGGCGGGAAACGGAGCCAAGGACAGGAGAGTGAGGCACTCGCAACCGAAAGGGCGAGAAAACAGATGGGCCTGACCTACAGCCACCGCGCCCGCCGTCGACTCCACCCTTAGCCAGCCAGCAGCAGGGGCCGAAGCCTGAAGCCTGTAGCCCGAAGCCTGCGCGGCCGCTCGAAGAGCCCTGAGCTACTTTGGTTGCGGCCCGCGGCCGCGCTAGGATTGAAAGACTTGAGAGGATGACAGTGGTGATGACAGAATTGGGACATGGCCGTTTCAGAGGATGCACCCTTTGTTGATGTGAGAGAGGCAGCGCGAGTGCTGGCGGTGTCGGAGTCTACGGTCTGGCGGCAGATTCGGCGCGGCAGCCTTCCCAGCGTTCGACGAAGAGGCCGCCGACTGATTCCGCGACACGCCCTCGAGGCCTACTCCTACAGGCGGGATCAAGAGGAGGTTCCTGCCTTGCGCCGGGACCATCCCATGTTCCGCCTGGTCGGAGCGGGGCGCTCCGGCGGATCGACGCCGGGAGCGCGCGACAAGTACGGCGTCCTGAGCGAATGAGACGTTGGGTCCTGTGGGACTCGAGCGCCGTTCTGGCCCTGCTCGACGCGGACGACGCCGATCACCAGCCGGCTGTCTCTGTTGCGGAGCGTATCGCTTCCGAAGAACGCCCGAGCTTCATCACCAACTACATTGAAGCCGAAGCGCACGCTCTCCTGCTGCGTAAACTCGGCAGGTCTCTGGCAAGGGAGTGGCTAATGAGCGGTGGCCTCCCCGTGCTCAGAGCTCAAGCCAGCGAAGAGCAGCGCGCCAAAGAGATTCTCTCCCGCTACGCAGACAAGGACTGGAGTCTCTGCGACGCCATATCATTCGCCGTAATGAACGGCCGCGAGGTGAGAACCGCTTTCAGCTTCGACCACCACTTTCGACAATACGGCCGGTTCCGAGTCTGGGGTCTTTCAGAGTGACAGACCGAACCGCGTGAGCGCGTTCTATTCGCTCAGGATGGCCTGGTTCACCGTCAGCGAACCACGCATAGCCCAGACCTACTCCGCACAGCGATAACTTTCGGCGGAACTTGGATCACCCCCTTTAAAATCCGCAAGCTGCGGAAACGGGCAATGCCTGCGCGTAAACGCACCATCCGGTCGGGAGCCAATCAACTCGGTTGGGGCCTTTCCTTCTTCGACCCACTCAACCAACGGCGCCAAATAATCGACCACGTGAGCGCCAGGGCCTCCTCTACAGTGCTGCATTCCGGGTACCATGAAGAGCCTAAAAAACTCGGCCGCGCGCTCTGCCCCGCCGTTGGCCGCAATCACCTGATCAAGATAGTCGATGGCGCGTTGAGGGCGTAGGGGGTAATCGTTCCAGCCCTGATACATCAGAACCTTGCCACCGCGCGCTCGAAAAGCTGAGAGATCCGCCGTGTGCACATCGACAATCGCCGAAGCTCGGTTCCAGTGCAAGTCCGCTCGGTCCCTATTGACGTCGAACTCTGAACTATCGTACGTAAGATCGCGGTAAACCCAATATTTCAAGATGTCGTCGGCAGCCATGCCATTGAGCCTCCCCGCCAAAACCTCTCCGGTAGTGGGAACAGTGGCATTTGGCAAGGCCCACAAGGCCCAGTCGCCATGTCCCTCAGCTCCTGGCATCAGACCCGGTGAGAGCAGTTCGCCGCTCTCCGCGACGACACCTCGGTAGTGCTGCTGCACCGTGGCCAACTGACCCGCGGATAAGCACGTCGATGGGTTCTGGCCGGATCTGCAGTGCAACGTCGCGGGGTCGTAGTGTTCGTCAGTACACAAGCGGGGATCATTGATGACGCCGTCCTCGACTCCATCCAGGGTATCGCAAGCCCGGCGCGAAGCGTCTCCCAATAGTTTCAGCTCCGCCTCCTCCAATGGGTGGGCGTTCTGAGCGCGATCAGCCATGAGCACCCACAGCAGGAACTCATCGTAATGAAACACCGGAGCACCAGCGACGATACCGTCGAAATCCTCAGGAAACCGGGTCGCTTCAATCATGCCCTGCCGCCCGCCATTGGAGCAGCCCTGATAGTAGGAAAACTGAATCTCTCGGCGATAGAAAGCTGTGATGATTTCCTTGGAGAGCTGGGCGACCAGATGCACGGCGCGGAAGGCAAAGTCCAACGCCGCATCGGCTTGCAGGACAAAATCAATTGAACTCCCTTCATGTCCTGTATCCGTAGAGGACATGGCATAACCCCGGGCAAGCTCTGTAGTCGTGTCGGCAATATAGCCCGAATTGCCGCCGGTGCCGACCATGAGAAAGCGGCCATTCCAATCGCGTAGCGGCATGCGAACTTCAAAACGAATGGCCCGGTTCAGCACGCCCCGTACGGCGCAATGCTCGGGGACGTAGCGCCCAGCTGGTCCGGACCGTGGACGGCAGAGAACTCTGGTCGGAGCACTACGACCGAGAGCTGGGCGATGTCTTCGCCGTCCAGGACGAGATCGCCGTTGCGATCGCCGAGGGAGCGACGGCGAAGATCTTGCCGCCACCTGCTCGCCCGGGGGGGGGGAGGGACTCACCGACAACCAAGAGGTCAACTATCTCTTCCTGGAAGCCCAGCATCATCGTGTACAGGGGCACCACGGGGACAGGGAACGGGCCATCGAGCTCCTGGAGCGGGCGCTCGTCTTGGAGCCCAACTTCGCCGCCGGCCACGCTCTTCTTGCCCTGTGCTACAACAATCTGGCCTTCTTTAGTCTCGCGGCGACCGAGCAGGCTCGCTCCAAGGCGGAGACAGCAGCGGTCCGGGCTCTCGAGCTCGACGACTCGCTGGCCACCGCGCAGGTGGCCTTCGGGGTCGTCCGTTCCTGCTGCCACTGGGACTGGGCGGGCGCGCAGCGAGCACTCCGGCGCGCCATCGAGCTCGATCCCGGAGCCCCGGGACCCCACTACTGGTATGCCATGGCCTGGCTCGCTCCCCTCGGCCGCCTCGAGGAGGCCGAACGAGAGTTGAGGACTTCTATCGAGCTCGACCCTTTGGCACCGCCACGTAGTTGGTCTCTCGCGCACGTCCTCTTCTGGTCGCGGCGCTACGATGCCGCCCTCCTCGAGCTCCGCCATGCGCTGGAGCTCGATCCGGGATCCCGCACAGCGCGTACTGCGCTCGCAATCGCTTACACGGCCCTGGAAAGCTGCGAGGACGCGCTGCCAAAGCGCCGGATCCTATTCGAGAGCCTGGGACAGCATGAGGTGGTGCAGGAAGCGGCTCGGATCTACCAGTCGGCCGGGGAAGAGGGAGTGCTCCGTTGGCTGTTCGAAGGGCGGCTACCACCTGCGAAAGCGAGCGACGATCACGTCTTCCACCAGGCCTGTTTGTTTTCCCAACTCGGCGAAAAAGAGTCCGCCTTCTCCTGCCTGGAGCAGGCCTTCGCCCGGAAGAGCGGCTGGATGCTCTACACGAAGGTTCTTCCCTGGCTCGACAACTTGCGCTCCGATTCTCGCTTCGATGCCCTTCTCGAGCGCATGGGAGTCAACGATCCACGGGTAGCGACAGCGGGGGCGGTCGTCTAGCATCTGGAGGCGTAGATTCAGACCGACAAGAAAGGCGGTTGTCAATCCGTCTCCTCCCGTTCCGGCCTCTCGCTACCGCCGTGCTCGCGCTCGCGGTGAGCGCCGCCTTCGCGTCGCCCAGCGGCCCCACGTCATCATCGTCATGACCGACGACCAGGGCTACCCCGAGCTTTCGGCGCACGGCAATCCGTAGTAACGTTGCTACAATCAGGAGGCGAGATGGCCACGAAGAAACTCACAAGCCGGGAATTCAACCAGGACACAGGTGGCGCCAAGAGGGCCGCCGAGTCAGGACCGATCTACATCACCGATCGAGGTCGGCCCTCCCATGTGCTGTTGACTTTCGCCGACTACCAACGTCTCGCCGCGAACCAGCCGGGCATCATCGAGCTGCTCTCAGAACCGGAAGGAGTCGGGGACATCGATCTGGAAGTCGCGATCTCCCGTGAGCTACCTCAGCCTGCACGCTTCGACTGATGTTCATCCTCGACACCAACGTCGTCTCGGAGCTCCGCAAGGCCAAGGCAGGCACAGCCAACCCCGGGGTCACCGAGTGGGCCATTGAAGTCCCGGCATCGTTGATGTTCCTGTCGGTGATCTCGCTTCACGAGCTCGAACATGGCGTGCTCCTGGCCGAGCGTCGCGATCCTGCCCAGGGCAGCGTTCTACGCCGGTGGCTCGACACCAGCGTCGCCACGGCGTTCGCCGATCGGTTTCTGCCCGTCGATGAGCCGGTCGCTCGACGAGCGGCCGCATTGCATGTTCCCGACCCGGCACCCTTTCGGGACGCCCTCATCGCCGCGACGGCGCATGTGCACGCAATGACCGTCGTTACACGGAATGTGAGGGACTTCGGTCGTTTCGTCGGGCTCCATGTCACGAACCCCTGGACCTGAAAAACCGACTTGGTATCTCCAATAGCTCACATTCGTGCCGTATGAATCAAGTTGCTATCGAAGTGAACTCGTGCTGGGTGGACGCCCGGCCCTAGGTAATCGTCGCCTCGACGTAGCCGAACGCGGACGAGACAACCTCCACGTGAGTCTTCTCACCCAGTGGCAGAGCCGGCCCGAATGCGCCGGTCAGGAGCGTTTCGCCCTTACGGATCCGCCGACCGTCCGCGGCCAGCTTTCCCACCATCCAGACTACGGCCCGCAAGATATCGCGTGGCCAGGACAGCGAGGGCCACGAATCAACCACCTCACCGTCGAAAAGCACCACCAGGTCCGTGGATAGTGACGTGGCCGGCGCCGGGCTCCCCACGCCGCGAACGACCCCGGCATGAATCGCATTGTTCGCAATCAGCTCGTGGCCCCGCGGTGGCTCGCCCCTCATCATCAGATTGTGCAGCTCAATGACCGGGAAGATCCGGTCGATTGATTTCGAGAATGTGTCGATCGTGACGGAGTCCGGGTTGATGTCGCGGCCGAGGGTAACCGCAAATTCACCTTCGATGGCGATGTTCGCAAAGTCCCTCTTCGAGAGCTTGGCGCCATTGACATGCTGCTCCGTTGACCAGAGCCGTGCCCAGACCGGATGCGAGAGTCCGGTGGACCGCTGATTCGCCGGGTTGATAGCGCCGATCTTGTATCCGACCAACTGCTCGCCGCGCTGCTCCCTCAGATCGGCAACCGCAGCCTGTAGCTTCCAGGCGTCATCGACCGACAGCCGCAGCCCTTCGCCAAACACGGTGCCGGGATCTCTGGCATCGTAGTCGCGCAACATACGTTCGGCCAAGGCGGCAAAATCGGGTTCTGGCATCGGATTCCTCGGTTTCGGGAGACGTACAGCGTATTCGAGCAGGGGACCTAGAGCGAGCGTTCTCGGTGGAAGCCGGCCGGTGAGCGTCTAGGATCCGGAACCTCAGAATGGATCATCGCGATTAGGAGCATAGCGCTATGCGCGTACCATCCGGTGTCACCACAACGCCCGGCAGCCTTCGGCTGCCAAGGTGCCAGCCGAGTATTCTGCCCTCCACTCGGGGAGGGATTTGCAGCCGAGCGGTCAGCCCGCAGGGATGATCGCGAACGCCCAAGATCCCGTTGGGGCTACCTGCGCGCTGCGCGCGCTGGTATCCCCAAGTAACCCTATTTTGAACACCCCTAAGTATCGCTATTTTGAACACCTGGATGGATTGGCTGACTGGGCTTGGCAAGCTGAGACGAGTCCTCCAACAGGGATGATCATCACCACAAGCCGAGGAGAAGATCGGGGATCTTCCGGGATCTTCTGGTCGGAGAGACCTCCTTCCGACTCGTGTCTGCCGCCTTCTCGTGCACTACGTGATTCGCAACTAGCTCTCGACGCGTGAGTTAGCGTTCGGCCGATTTATCGCACCCTACGCCCGCAACTTGAAGCGGCGAGGCGGCCGACTCGGTGACACGTGGTTCTTGGACGAAGTCTTCGTGAATATCCAGGGCCAGCGGCAGTATCTCTGGCTTGCCATCGATCAGGAGGGAGATGTGATCGACATCCTCGTGCAGCCACGCCGAGATCGAAGAGCAGCGGAACGCTTCTTCCGCAAGCTCTTGAAGGGCCAAGGGGCAGAACCGGTGCTCCTGGTGACCGACAAGCTGAGGAGTTATGGCGCAGCGCATCGGACCACCATGCCCTCCGTCAGGCACGATACGAGCCAGTACGCGAACAATCGGGCTGAGGTCTCCCATCAGCCGACCCGCCAGCGAGAGCGACAGATGCGCCGCTTCAAGTCGCCCGGCCAGGCGCAGCGATTCCTCTCCGCTCACGGAGTCATCCAGAACCTTTTCCGCGTCGGGCGGCACCTCGTGAGCGCAGGCGACCACCGTACGCTGAGAGATCGTTCTTTCGGCGTCTGGCGGCAGGTGACGTGCGCCTGCTGAATCCGAGCCGACCAACCCTTGATAACGCCAGATCTCGCCTCGGCCAAGGCCAAGTTGACAGTGCCGCGCGGAGACCTAGTCTGCGGCCCGTACGTCTTCGTTGAAGACCTCGCCGGTCACCCCGTAGTGTCGGAATGTCGCGGTGGGGACACCGTCGAGCCTCGACACCTCGACGGCTAGAAAACCGCCCTTGGGCCGGTAGTAGAGCAGCTGGGAGTGATCGGTGTTCGCCATCGTCGTTGCGTGCACGTCGGTCGAGGGGCCGGACGAATACTCCAACATCCCCGTCTCGTGGTGTCGCGACACATACTGCCAGTGGCGATCACCGGTTATGAAATACATGTTCTTCTGTGCGCTGATGAACTCACGCAGCATGTCGCCTTCGTGAGACCACTCGGGATCCGCATGATTGTCCGACAGGTCGGCCTTCCACAGATGATCGGGGCCGACCATGGGTGTCGGGCTGATCAATATCCTGAAGGTGGCATCCGAGGCCTCGACCGTTTGCTTGAACCAGGCGACCTGCTCCTTGCCCCACATCGTCTTTTGCGGCCCGTCCGGATCGTGATTCGGGCTGCGGAAGTCGCGGACCTCGACCAGCCAGATCTGCAGATCCTTGCCCCAGCGAAAAGTCCTGTACCGGCGCTCGCTCATCGGCACCTGCTCACCGTAGACCAGGCCGCCCTGTTGGTAGGTGAAGAGGCCCATCCGTGGCGGCATCGTCGGCCAGCAGTCGTTCTGCCATGAATCGTGGTCGTCTTTCATGAAGTAGGACGGCACCGCGTTGTGAAAATCGCGAGTATTGGGCAGACCGAACAGCCTGTTCCATCGGAACCGTGCCAGATCGATGTGCGTCGTGTAGGGGTCCAAAAGGTCGTAGTAGACGATGTCTCCAGTGTGGACGAAGAATTCGGGTCGGAGGGCCAGCATGGCTCGAAAGAACTTGTGACCCTTGTCACCGTCATCCCGTGAGCTGTGGCGTGTGCCGGTGACGACGGTGAAGAGCACTCGGCTCGAGCGATCTTTCGGCGGCGCGGTCTCGAAGGAGCTGCGCAGGACAGCGCTTATCGGGCTCGCGGCGCTCTTTCTGCCTTCGACCGTCAACGAATACTCTGTGTCGGACTTCAACCCCTCCAACTTGAAGTGCCTGGTGAAGTCCCTGTCGTCCTCGACCGGCGTCCAGCCCAATACCCTCTTACTGTCCTCGTTCCCTCTCTCTGTGAAGGTGACTCTCACGTCTCCCTTCGTGCCGGGCACCGCCCCCGCTGCCTCCTCCAGGGACGCTCCCTGTGGTAGCTGAAATGCGTAGCCACCGGACGGTCCCATCTGCTCGTCGAGGATGTTCGCGTTGACGAAGAAGTCCTTCTCTCCGAAGTTTCTGAACAGGATGCCTTCGGGGTCCGGTGCCGCTACGCTCGTCAACCGGGTCCAGACGATCACGCTGTCGGAGGTGAGCTCACCGATCTTGATGCCGTTGCCCATGTACACCCCCGAGTCGTCCTGGGCGCCGCAGAAGCCACTATGCAGTCCGAACAGCACGACCAGGGATAGCGTGACAAGTTGCTTTCGATCAGGCATCGGTGTGTCTCTCTGTTGTGAGTCGGTTTAGGTGCGGGCGACAGATGGATCTAAGGTTTCACATCGGCCGCGTCCGGCAGCTCCTCGTCGACGCGGAGCCAACCGATCTTCTCGTGCCGAAAGTCGTGAAAGCCCGCCGGAAAGGCGCCCGGGTCGTCGAAAATGCCAAGCGTAATGTAGATGCGCTCGGGGCGCGGCTTGAAGCCGAAGCACAGGCTCGACCCGCAAGTCGGGCAGAAGCCCCGCCAAGCGCGCGCGCTCGAGTCGTATCGTAGCAGGCTCCGTCGACCATCGAACCTGGTCGCTGGCGAAAGTCGCGAACGTAGCCACCACGGCGCCTACCGCCCTGCGACACATTTCGCAGTGACAGTGGGTGACTCGACGCGGAGGACCCTCGGCTTCGAAGCGGGTCGCGCCGCAAAGGCAGCCGCCGGTGATGGTCATTGGCAGTTGAATTGTACTCGGGAGCTGAATCTTGCGTCGGCTGGCCAGGTCAGGCAGCCTACGGCTGCCAAGGTGCCACACATTAGAAGGCCCGAGTCAAGCGAGCTCATCTCTCCTGGTCCGGCCTCCTGGGCCGGCGTTTTTTTCGGGACGAGGGCTTTTCTATCCCGTTCACGAGCTCGCTCGATGGCATCCGGGTTCTCTTCGTTGAGGGTGTCGGATCGAGTCCGCACCAGCCACACATCAGGATCTAGGCCCGTGGGCTCGTTAGAGCATGGGGCCCCACGCGCCAGGCGCGCTAGAAAACCGTTGGGTTGACCGATCCACATCCACGGGGTGAGTGACAGTCGATTGGGCTGCCCGTAAGGGCTCCAGCACCATTTGGCTCATGGATCGGGCGCATCGTCGAGCTCGAGAAGACGGAGGAAGACCGGGGCGTTCCATTCACCCGACTGGGCTTGGTTGCCAGCACCTAGTACGGTTCGGCCCCGGCCTTCCGATCATCCAAAGGCTCGTTCGGGTTCAAAGGGCACTTGATCTCGCATCACGTAGTAGCAAGCCCTAGCGAGCTTGTTGGCTAGGGCACGGATCGCCACGATCCGGTGGGTCTTGGCGGCCTTGCGCTCGACGTATCTCCGCGCGAGGGGCTCGAGGCGGATGGCGAAGTGGGCCGCTTCGGTGAAGGCCCAGGACAAGTAGGGATTGCCATTGCGCTTGGCGTTGCTGATCCGTGCGGTGCTCACGCACCGACAGTAGGAGGCAAAGTTCCCCACCTTGGCGAAACGCCGGATGTCGCCCACCTCGCACATGATCGTAAGCGCGATCGCCTCACCAATCCCTCGCACGGTCTGGAGCAGGCGAAACTCCTCGCGCAGCTTCGCCTCGGTGAGCACGGCCTTCTCGATCCGTCGGATCTGAGCCGACAGCACGGTTGTGACCCGAAGCTGCGAGCTCATCGACAGCGCCACCCGGGGTCGTCGCAGAGCCTCTCGACCTCCCGCACCTTCCACTGTTTCATCTCGCGAGCCGTCACCCGCACTCCGGTGTGCTGCTCGTAGATCGCCCCGATGGACAGCAGCAGCGAGGTGCGCTTGCGCACCAAAAAGGCACGCCGGCGTAGCAGATCCCGCCACGGACGCTCCTCTTTCGGGTAGATGTAGCCCTCGGGCAGGATCCCCAGGCACAGCAAACGCGCCAGCCAACGAGCGTCGTCACGGTCGTCCGTGTACTTGAGGCCCTCGTATTGCTGCACCACCGAGGTATTGGTCAGATGGACCCGGTACCCGGCTTCCATCAGACCATCCACCAGCCAATACCAGTTGCGCGTCGACTCAACGGCAACGCCCTCGACATCCTCCCGATACGGCTCGAGCCGACCCAGGATCTCGCCTAGCTCATTGCGTAGACGTCCTTGGCACACCGTCTTGAGCTCCTCGTCCAGAATCACCAAGTAGTTGTTGCTTGAATGCAGATCGATACCGCCGTACAGTGACATCGGCTCCTCCTCTTCGTTGCGCTGCTTACACCGGCAGCTTGGTTTCCGCCGAGGCTAGCGCTACGACGGGGGGAGCCTTCTAGATGAGTTTCATCCGAATATTCTGACACTCGAGCGGTGAGGGATTTGCAGCCGAGCGGTCAGCCCGCAGGGCTGATCGCGAACGCCCAAGATCCCGTTGGGGCTACCTGCGCGCTCCGCGCGCTGGTATCCCCAAGTAACCCTATTTTGAACACCCCAAATAGCTCTATTTTGAACACCTGGGTGGATTGGGCCACTCAACTCGTCAAGCTGAAGCTCATGCTCCAACCCCGCTGATCGCCCCAGAAACAGAGGAGGAGTTTGGGCATCTTCCTCAGCCCCCGCGTTGTGGGCTGGACCTCCACGAAGCCGTTCTCCCGGGTGCCCAGACGGCGTAGCTAGGAGGGCTCACGCAACGGCAGCAAACGTGCGCGCGAGCCGTCTGGATCCACAACCACCACAGCCCCTTGCACTAGGTTCTTCTCGTGTTGGCGAAGGACCTGAATGACCGTGGAAGCGGTTTCACTCGGCAGGAGGCGATGGGAGCGAAGCTGAACGACGCTGGGACCTCGACTTCCTGTCAGCGCGAGGAGGCGACTGAAGTCCAGGTCGTGGGACAGCAAGACGTAGTCGTGGCGGCGCGCCCACTCGAAGATCTCTCGATCAGGGGCACCTCCTTCGCCCACGGTGCTCCAATGCTGGGCCTCGATGCCAGCGTCCTCCAGCACCTCTACCCACGAAGGCGACAGGTTCATGTCGAGGAGGACCTTCAACTTGTCGCGACCGGAACCTCTTGCTCCTCGAGACGCCAGGCTGCATAGGCGAGAGCCTGGCCGATATCGTCAGGCTCTAGGTAGGGGTACGCCTCCAAGACTTCGTCCCGCGTGTGGCCTTCGGCAAGTAGTCCGACAACCGTCCCGACTGTCACCCGGAGGCCGCGAATGCAGGGTCGTCCCCCCATCACGTCCGGATCGAGAGTTATCCGATCGAGCTTGGTCATGGTTGTATTATAAGCCTGACCCCTCCCGATCCCCTCGAGAGGTACTGTCAGGTTGAGCCTGTTGGTGGCAGAGTGCGCCCATGAAGAGCAGCACACTCAGCTACCGCGGCTATCGGTTCCCGCCCGAGATCATCGCCCACGCAGTCTGGCTCTACCATCGCTTCTGTCTGAGCCTTCGGGACGTCGAGGATCTCCTGGCGGAGCGCGGAATCACCGTCTCCCACGAGACCATCCGCCAATGGTGCCGGAAGTTCGGCACCGAGTACGCACGGAAGCTGAAGCGGCGGGGAGGCAGACTGGGCGACACGTGGTTCTTGGACGAGCTGTTCGTGACCATTCAGGGCAAGAGGCAGTACTTGTGGCGTGCTGTCGATCAGGACGGCGACACAATCGACATCCTCGTGCAGCCGCGCCGCGATCGGAGGGCAGCAGCGCGCTTCTTCCGCAAGCTGTTGAAGGACCAAGGAGCAGAGCCGCTGCGCCTGGTGACCGACAAGTTGAGGAGCTATGGCGCAGCGCATCGGACCACTATGCCCTCTGTCAGGCACGATACGAGCCAGTACGCCAACAATCGAGCGGAGGTCTCCCACCAGCCGACTCGGCAACGAGAGCGACAGATGCGCCGCTTCAAATCGCCCGGCCAAGCGCAGCGATTCCTGTCCGCTCACGGAGCCATCCAGAACCTGTTCCGTCTTGGCCGTCACCTCGTCAGCGCACCCAACCATCGTACGCTGCGAGATCGTTCCTTCGGCGTCTGGCGGCAGGTGACGTGCATCTGCTGAATCCGAGCCGACCAACCCTTGATAACGCCAGATCTCGCCTCGACCAAGGCCAAGTTGACAGTGCCCTGCTTGAAGTCACCAGCCTGGATCGTTCTGGTGTCGGTGTCCTTCATATCCGGATGCTCTAGTTCTCTCCATAGACGATGTCCATGGACATTTTACCTTGAAGGTGCTCGAGCAAAGGTGCCAGCGAGCCCTGCGTCCCTGGTTCTCAGCGGGGCGGCTCACCACCGACCCACCACGGGCTCGACCAGGCCAAGTGGCCGTCGAGCTGCTCGACACGGACGTAATACCAGTCTCCCGGCTCGCCGCGATGCGAGAAGTGAAACTCGACGTCGTCGCGCAGACCCGCATTCCGCTCGACGCTGACCCGGTCGCGATGGCGTCCGGTCTCGAACACTTTCTCATTAGCAGGCTCTCCGGCCACGGGCACCGCCAGAGCGAAGTCGGCGGCGGGGAACTGGTGCGGAGTCCGCACCTGGGTTGGCGCGGTGCCGACCTCCCGAACCGCGTCGAGCTCGAAGGTGAGGCGGGTCGAAGCCGATACATCGTCGACGGTGAGAGCGATGGCGCGTCGCGAGCCGCGAGTCGCCACGTCGAAGCTCACCCGTCCGCCTTCGACTTCGAGGACGTCGGTACCGGGGTGCGGCGTGCCGAGGAATCGCGCGCTCACCAGCGCACCATTCTCGACCTCGAGGTTGCCACGCCAGGTACGCCGACCGCGCGGATTGTCGCGGATGCCGACCCACGACTCCGAGGTGAAGCCGACCACGATCTCTTCCTCGCCACCCCCGGAGCCTCCTCCCGGGTCGAAGCTCGCCACCACTTCACCGTTCTTGATCAGCTCGATGGCGCGGATCGGGCCGGTCCCGATCGCCCGCCCCTCGACCCCTCTCGTCTCAGAAGCCGGGAGCTCCATCCCCATGGCACCTCCGTTGAGGCGAGCGTCGAGAATGATGCGCTGGGAGCCGGTGACGGCATAAACACGTCGTGCCTTGAGCGCGTCGAAGACCGTGTCGGTGGTCTTGGTCGGCGCCCAAGCCGCGGCCAGACCTCCGGCTTGGAAGATGCCCGAGCGCTGACCCACGGTGCCGGCATGACCGGGAGAGTACCCAGGGTGACCACGGTGATCGTCGGAGGCACCGACGAAACCGACGCGGAAGCCGTTCTCCAAATAGCGCTGTCCGAACCACTCGAAGGTGCCGTGACCCGACATGATCTCGATCAGCCGCTCCATTCCCAGATCGTTAAGCCGCCAATCGCCGTTCTGGTGGGCGTGAGGGATGATGAGAACATCGTCGATGTCGTGCTTCCGGCGCAGGCCGCGGTAGAGCTGGGTCAGGTTGGGAGCTTCCTGCACCGGTACGCGCTCGAATCCCGGGCGGCGGAAAAAGACGTTGTGATGACCGCCACGCTGCCGGTGCGACGTCCACTCGTAGCCGGGGAAGACGATGATCTCCCCTTCGCGATGAAACTCGGCAGCGACCTGGTTGAGCGTCATCCACTCGCCGTCGTCCATCGCGGAGTCGTGCTCCGTCAGGGTGACGAAGTCGAGGCGAGCATCGTCGCGCGCGAAGCTGAAGTAGCCCCGCGGGGTACCCTGGCCCTCGGCGAAGCCGCAGTGGCCGTGCATCTCGCCCCAGTAGATGCGCTCGGCGGGCACATCTCTGACCCACACCGGATTGGCGATGCCGGTGATCTTCCCGTCGGAGCTGTGGAGCGAGACACGATAGACGCCAGGCTCGGACAAACGCAAGGGCAGCTGGTGAATCGCCCGGCTGGCCGGCAGCTCGCCGAAGAGCTCCCCGTTCAGGCGCACTTCATAGGCGGGGATCTCAGCGCTCGCCCGGTTGGTGAAACGATCCTCGGTGCGCACCGAGATCGCGAACGGCTCGCCGGCGGCAACAATCGACGGTGCGAAACCGTGCACGCCGGCAGCTTTGCCGACGACGACCCCGAAGGTCGCATGCGGCAGCTCGTAGAAGCGCCCGTCACCGGTGTCGACACGCAGGGGAAGGGCGATGGCGTCATTCGAATAGACGCCAATGTCGAGCCCCCCGCCCCCGCTGGAGCGATCACCGTAGATGAGGGTAACGGTGTCCCCAGGCCGGAGCGCCGCGCCCCGCACTCGAAACATCGGCAAAGGCTGCCCCGCCGTGAAGCCCAAGCCCCCCCGCGACAATGTAGTGCTTGCGAGCTCGAGGCGAACGGCCGGGTTGCTGCTAGTGGCCGAGACGTAGTTGTTCGCTGCCGGGTCGTCGAACTGGAGAGGACCGTACCCCCCGGCGCGATGACGACCGGGGACGAGGCCACCCCCCTCGGCAACCCCCAACGAGCCGACCCGCCACTCGACGCGGATCGTCGCCCGTGAGTCGGCGGTCACCGCGGCCGGACCTTCGACGGAGCTCGCCCCCAGCGCATCGGGATCTCGATCGAGAATAGCGAGATGGCGAACGAAGTCGTCCACCGCCGCAACTTCCCCCGCACTGACCGCAAAGCCCGGACGCGGGTAGGGAATGCTCCTCGCGGCCCCGGTCACCGATGGCGGTACGAAGCCTCCCTGCGCCGCAGCCGCATTGGCCCATTCCCATACCCACGCCATCCGCTCGATGGCGTTGTCCATCGTGGTCGGCGCGCCTTCGACCTCGGCCACTAGCCGATCGACGCGTTGGCGCAGATCTGCCGGCAGCTCGTAGCTGACGGCTGGCGACGCAATGAGAAACAGTCCGAGCCAGGTTTTCCGAGTCAGAGGTCGCAGTTTACACCAGCGACCTTAACTCAAGGGCTTTGTTGCACGATCAACTCCGGTGCGAGTCGGGCCGCTCTCCCAACTCCTCCCTCACGACACTACGGCGTAGGACTCCGGTCTGCCGAGCTCGACCATCCGGTTGAGGACGTGCCACCCGATGACGTCTCTTGTCTGCGAGTTCCTGTTTCTCGCCTTCAGGCCGCCTCCCAACAGTGACTTGTATCGCAAGAACCCGTTCTCCACGCGCTGTCCCTCCTCAAAACAGATCCGCCTGAGGAATCAACAGGTTCGAGCGGGAGGCTCGAGATCGCTGGCGCGAACGGCTGTTGCGTCCACGATCCGCTTCCATCAACCTGTGCGGTCATGCTCAAGTTCTTCCTCATGCTCATCACTCTCGTTGTGAGGGCGCTTCAAGTGGCTCTTCGGTCGCGGTCCTCGCTCGTTCTCGAGAACATCGCCTTGCGCCAGCAGGTGTGTGTCTTGACGAAGAGGCGGCCTCGGCCGCCGCTGAACAACGCGGACCGCGCCTTCTGGGTAGCGATGAGAGGTGCCTGGCGCGACTGGGCGCAACCGCTCATGATCGTCGAGCCGGACACTGTTGTGAAGTGGCACCGCGAGCTCTTTCGGAGCTACTGGACCAGGCTGTCGCGACGGACCCCGGGGCGGCCGAGAGTGGACAGGAAGATCCGCGAGTTGATCCGGAGGATGGCTTTGGAAAACAACTGGGGAGCTCCACGAATTCACGGTGAACTGGAGAAGCTGGGCTTCGCCGTCTCTGAGGCCTCGGTTTCGCGCTACCTGCCGCCGGCGCCCGGCCAAGACCGATGTCGTCCGACGCTGGCTGGCGTTCCTGAACAATCACAAAGAGGGCATTGCAGCGATGGACTTCTTCACGGTGCCGACGGCCTCGCTGCGCATCCTGTACTGCTGGTTCGTGATCCACCACGAGCGCAGGCGGATCCTCCACTTCAATGCGACCTTCAACCCGAGCGCCGACTGGGTGATCCAGCAGCTGCGAGAAGCCTTCCCCTTCGATACCGCGCCGACGTACCTGATCTTCGACCGCGACTCGATCTTCAGCAGCGCCGTGGTGGGATTCGCCAAGTCGATGGCCACTAAGCCGTGCCGCACCTCCTATCGCAGTCCCTGGCAGAATCCTGTGGCTGAGCGGTGGATTGGCGGATGCCGCCGAGAGCTCTTCGATCACGTGATCGTGTTCAACGAGCGCCATGCGGTTCGGCTCGCCCGGACCTACCTCGGCTATTTCCACGAGGACCGAACGCATCTCGGTCTCGACAAGGACACTCCATCCCGCCGAGCCATGACACCGCCACCGTCACCGACCGCGAAGGTAGTCGCGATGCCTCGTGTCGGAGGACTCCACCACCGGTACGAGTGGCGCGAAGCCGCCTGAGCCAACCAGCTCGAGTTGGCTCCGTATCTGCGGGCTGCCTCGGGGAAGCACGGCCCTTCCCTGGCTAGCGCGAGCGCGGCTGGTACCGCACGAGAGAATCGTCCGCCACCTCCAACTTTGGTGGAAGACTGGCGCCGGAGATGAGGCCGACCTCATTCGAAAACGAGCCTTCAGCGCTGACCCGATTGGCGGATGAGTATTGAGGAGGCACAGGTGTCCCACTTTCTGATGGAAGGTGACGCGGCGGGAGATCGGAACCCCTCGCCGCTGGGGGAAGGAACCGGCACGCTAGCGGCTAAGGCTTTCTCGCACCAACCATCACGCGGGGATCGGTAGGAAGCAATGGGTGCCCGCCCTGAGAAAACTAGGGCTCCTCGAACGCGAAGAAGGGCGCAACCCCGTCCTCCGAGCCTGGGTTCGCGAGCACCCCCTCGAGTCTCGCGGTGATGTCGCGCAGCAGTGCTGGCCTGTCGCTCTCCGCCCTGGTGAGAAAGTCCTCGGGAACCGGCAACTCCGGCTCCCACTTGGCGCTCCAGAGAATCATCTCGACCATGAGAGGTGCCAAGTCAATGCCTTTCCGGGTCAGGTAGTAGTACTTCGCGCGCGAGTTTTCACGCGGCCGTGTCGAGGAAATCACCCCCCCGCGACCAAGGCGTTCAAGGCGGTTGGCCAGGATGTTCGTGGCAACCCCTTCGCCAGCCTCGAGGAACTCGCCGTAGCGACGCCGGCCGAAGAACATGAGGTCGCGAACGACCAACAGCGTCCACCGATCGCCGAAGAGGTCGAGCGCAGAAGCGGTAGGGCAGTCTGAGCGTCGCGCAGTCTCTTCTTCTGGGGACACAACAGTACGGTAGCATCTTTTAACTTGCATGTTGCAAGTAGATCAGAGACAATAGATTTAACTTGCAAAAAGCAAGTCAACGGCCACAGATCGGAAAGGAGATCTCAGATGGGAATGACCGTACATGTTGTAAGCGGCGCCCCGCGAGCGTGGCGCGTCCTTCTAGGGCTCACATTCAAAGGCCTCGACTACGACATCAACTACCTACAGGCCTCCAAGCGCGAGCACAAGTCGGAGCCGTTCATCAGCCTGAATCCACGCGGCACGGTGCCCGTGCTTGAAGCCGAGGGACTTGTCCTGCGCGACTCGATCGGCATTCTGGCTTGGCTCGACCGGGCGTATCCGGATCGGCCGCTCTTTGGCGGCAGCGCCAATGAGGCGGCTGCCATTTGGCAGGCGACTCTAGAGAGCTGCGACTATCTGCGCGCGGCAAGTGACGGGCTGTTGCGCCCTATCTTCTTTGGTGGTGCGACCTCCAAGACGCCTGAGCTCACCGAAGCCGCTGAGTCGATGCAGGCCGAGCTCAGGCGATTGGAAGACCTCCTCAACTCCGGCGATTTCCTGTCGGGCAATGGGCCAAGCGCGGCAGACGCGGTCTCTTATCCGGAGGCTCGACTGGTTCAACGCGCGGTCGAGACGACGTCCGAGCTGATGGCGGAGTTGGGCTTCCAGGAACCGCTTACCGGCTACCCCCACGTATCGGCGTGGAAACGGCGCATAGAGGCCCTTGATGGATTCGAGAGGACCTTGCCGCCGCATTGGCGTGGCCAGAGAGAAGGACATGAGTAAAGAGACCCCACAGTCAGGCGGTTTCAGCGAGTGGTTCGCCATGGCCGTGTATCGATGGCGTTGGCTCACAGCGGCTCTCGCTCTGACAATTGTCGGCGTGCTCTTCGCTCAGGGAACCGGATTCGTCGGCACACAGACCAGCATGGTCCTACAGCTCGGCGACGTGTCCGATGGCAGCGGATCAATCGGGCCGCAGATATTCGATCCTAGTTTGGATGTCTGGTTCACAGGCGACAGCGAGGCCATGCGGACGTTCTACGAGATCGAAGATCGCTTCGTTGCCGAGGACTACCTCGTTGTCGCATTCGAAGTCTTGGACAAGCCCAACGGCGTCTTCGATCGAGAGACTTTGGGGACGATCGCGCGTCTGACAGATGAGTTTCTGAAGATCCCCGGCGTGCGGCACGTGCGCAGCCTTACGCGCAACCCCTGGATCCGGTGGGGGACCATTGAAGACGAGTTCGGCGCCGAAGAGGGTCTGATCATCACGGATCTCGTCGAAGAGCACGCCAAGCTTTCCGAGGGTACTGTCAGGTTGAGCCTGTTGGTGGCAGAGTGCGCCCATGAAGAGCAGCACACTCAGCTACCGCGGCTATCGGTTCCCGCCCGAGATCATCGCCCACGCAGTCTGGCTCTACCATCGCTTCTGTCTGAGCCTTCGGGACGTCGAGGATCTCCTGGCGGAGCGCGGAATCACCGTCTCCCACGAGACCATCCGCCAATGGTGCCGGAAGTTCGGTACCGAGTACGCACGGAAGCTGAAGCGGCGGGGAGGCAGACTGGGCGACACGTGGTTCTTGGACGAGCTGTTCGTGACCATTCAGGGCAAGAGGCAGTACTTGTGGCGTGCTGTCGATCAGGACGGCGACACAATCGACATCCTCGTGCAGCCGCGCCGCGATCGGAGGGCAGCAGCGCGCTTCTTCCGCAAGCTGTTGAAGGACCAAGGAGCAGAGCCGCTGCGCCTGGTGACCGACAAACTGAGGAGCTATAGCGCCGCGCACCGGACCACCCTGCCCTCCGTCAGACACGATACGAGCCAGTACGCGAACAATCGGGCTGAGGTCTCCCATCAGCCGACCCGGCAGCGAGAGCGACAGATGCGCCGCTTCAAGTCGCCCGGCCAGGCGCAGCGATTCCTCTCCGCTCACGGAGTCATCCAGAACCTTTTCCGCGTCGGGCGGCACCTCGTGAGCGCAGGCGACCACCGTACGCTGAGAGATCGTTCTTTCGGCGTCTGGCGGCAGGTGACGAGCGCCTGCTGAATCCGAGCCGACCACCCTTGATAACGCCAGATCTCGCCTCGACCAAGGCCAAGTTGACAGTGCCCCACAGGTGCTTCATACGGGCGTAAATGGGCAGGTGAATATGGCGCAGCATCACCTATTACAGCCACTAAACCGAGAATACAAGCTCATGCGCTCGTTCCAGGCTGATCTTGGCTTGTCGCCAAAAGACGCACAAGTGCTAGATATCTCTGAGCCCGTTGACGAGGATGAGGATATAGGGGCGAGGTATCTGAGGGGCGATGATCCCAGACCCGATCGTCCAAACTGACCCGGCGACGGCCTACGCTGAGGCGGTTTGTGCAGGCGAGCTCGTTACCGGGCGGCTAGTGCGTCTGGCTTGTGAGCGCCACCTCTCCCACGGCCCCAAGGTGCCGAAGCCTTGGCCGACCTGCCCGGCACGGTCCAGGCGCTCCGCGAAACTCCACCACCAGCGCGGCGGGGCTTCACCCAATCCGATCAGGTGCACCAACTTGTCACGGCCAGCGAAGCCGACTCCGATCTAGGTTTCATGGCGCGGATGATGGTGCTGTGCAGTCTGTCCCGCACCAACCCCGGCAACCGGCATCAGTCGAAGAGCACATCAGGGAACGCCCGACGCTTGATGACTATTTTTTTTCCCAAGGATGAGCCTCCGGCGGGTCAGGCACGTTGACGTATGCCCTTCTAGCGGCCTCCTCGGCCTCTTCTCTCGAGAGCCCGGCTTCGTACTCCATGATGGCGGCGCGCTCATCGTAGGCTTCGCGGTGGGCCTCTTCGTTGCTATGTCCACCGCTGGACATAGCAGGCGAGCTTCCTACCTCGAGCACACCGGCTGCCCATGCCGCGGCGACGTCTTTCTCGCCGCCGTAGGCGCTGATCGTGAGGGTCTCGACGCGCTTTCCGCGCATCACGGCACCCTTGGCAAGCTTGCGCCATGCGTCGGTGCCGGCCTGGTCGGCATCGAAGGCGAAGACGAGCTCGGCCACCTGCCGAAACCATGACCAGCGCCAACCACCGACACCAAACACCGCCACCACTCTCTCTACGCCGGCCTCGAGGAGAGCCAGGGCATCAAAAGCACCCTCAACAACCCACACAGGGCCATCCTGGGAGCCTGTGAGGGCCTGAGCGTTGAAGTACCCCTTCACACCCTTCAGATGATCGTGTCGGCGCTCCTTGTGCGCTGAAGACGCGGTAGATCGCGCATAGAGAGAGACGAGCTCCCCGGCTAGGTTGGTGTGTGGCACCACCACCAGGCCCTCGTATCGGCTGCCAAACGCCCTGAACCGTCCGCGCCCGTTACCACAGACCGCCCGCACGACCCGGTTGCCTCGCTCCTCCGGCTGGTCGAAGTAGCCCTCGTTGATCCCCCAGCAAAAGACGTGTTTGCGGTCCGCGACGCCCCGGCGCTCGAAGGCCGCCTTGATGTCGTCGTGCTCGAGGAGCAGCTTGGTAATGGTTTCATCCTCGCCGGAAAGCCGCATGTAGTTCTGGCCCGGCGTGTCGCGCCAATCGAGCATCGTGCCCGCTTGCAGATCGAGCACCGCCTCGTACCCTGCTTCGTTCTGCACCAGGTGCACCAGGACTTCGCGCCCGAAACGTATCGCCTTCCCGCCACGCCAGCACCTCGGATTTCGGCGGCTCGTGCAAACCGACATAGGCGATGACCATCTCCGAGTCGGTGCGGTCTGACTTCTGCAGGATGTCGTAGGCGGCCCAGTGCTCCGCGGCCGTCAGGTGATCGAGGGGGTGCTGGGGGGCCGCGACCAGAGAATCGACCGCCGCAATGAGCATGACGCATACCACGACGAGGTAACGTTTAGACATAGGTCCTCCCGGGAGAATCTGAATTATCTTCCAAATGGAGCGGCGCGCCCCTATTGCCCGAACCCCGGGGTGCGCTGCTACCGACGCCAACGCAGAGCTCGTGTCAAACCCATTTTGTACTCGTTCTGGAGAACCCGCCACCCGCCTTGACGCGCGCCCCCCGAATTCATTCCTCAACGATCACTTTTCGGCGAATATAGTCTAATTCCGTAAGGAGGAGCTGCTGCGGGGACTCAGCCTCCGGCGGCTTTTTCGACTCACGCTCCCCTGTAGAGGCTGCACCGGAGGTTTAGGCCATGGACCACGCATCAGAACCGAAACGCTTCGAGATCAACCGAGCAAGAAGCCCCGTAAGACTGGCGATTCGAAGGTGGGTGCCCCTGCTCCTCCTCGGGGCGCTGAGCCTCGCCTCCCCCGCTCCGGGAGCCGATTGGCCGCAGTGGCGTGGGCCGAACCGCGACGGAGTCGCAGTCGGAAGCGAGCTGCCGGCGCAGCTTCCCGCCGCTCTCCACCCCCTTTGGGAGGTTCCCGTCGGCGTTGGGCAGTCCTCTCCGATCGTCGTCGGCGACCGCCTCTTCATCCACGCGCGACAGGGTGAGGAAGAAGTCGTCCTCGCCCTTTCGGCGTCGACCGGCAAAGAGCTGTGGCGGCATGCGTACACGGTTCCGTACGTGCCGGCGACCGCGGCAATCCAGTACGGCCCCGGCCCCAAGTCGACCATGCTGGCCGAAGGCGATTCGGTTTACAGTTTCGGCATTCGCGAGCGTCTCCTCGCTCTGGATGCCAACTCTGGCGCGGTGCGCTGGGAGAAGACCTTCGAGGATGACTACAACCCGCCCTACCCGATATGGGGAACGGCGGCGTCACCTCTGGTAGAGGGAAATCTGATCATCGTCCCGGTCGGCAACACCGGCTCAGCGGAGGAAGACGACCACGGAGCTCTGATTGCCTTCGACAAGGCGACCGGGAAAGAGGTCTGGCGCGCAGACGGACCGCCCGCCTACGTCTCCCCGATGGCCTTCGACCTCGGAGGGGTCCGCCAGATCGTGACGATGAGCAATGTGGCCTTCTTCGGCGTCCGGGCGAGTGACGGTGAGCTGCTGTGGTCGAAGGAGTTTACGACCGCCTTCTCCCAGAACACTCCCACCACTATCCTCTACAAGGGCATGTTCATCCTCTCGGGCTACCAGGAGGGCGCCGCGGCGCTCCGGGTCGAGCCCCCGAAAGGGGACGGAGCTTGGAAGCTGACCGAGGTGTGGAAGACGACGCAGGCGGAGCTCTACATGGACTCGCCGGTGCGAGTCGGCGACTATCTGTACTTCCGCTCCTACAAGCGGGCCGGCACCTTCGTCTGTCTCGATCCCATGACCGGCAAGATTGTCTGGCAGAGCCCAGGGCGGTGGGCGGCCTACTCGTCGGTCATCGCCGTCGGCGATCGCCTGCTCGCGCTGACCGACACCGCCGAGCTCAAGGTGATCGCGGCGGATCCAGAGGACTACCGGGAACTGGCCTCTTGGGAGGTGGCGAGCTCTGCCACATGGGCCCACCTGGCGCTCTCCGGATCACGGCTCTACGTGAAAGACGAGGAGAACTTGGCAAGCTTCGACCTGGCTGCTGCTCGCTACACCAAAGCCTCCGACCGCCCCGCAGCGGGAGTCGTCGCCGAGTCGCGGCGAAGTGGAAGGGCTCGAGACTCACGAGATACCGAAGCTGTAGCTGCCATGATCCGCCAATGGATGGCGGCGACAACGGCCGGGGATCTGGATCGGATGATGACCTATGTTGCCGAGGATTTCAGATCCGACACCGGCGCGTCGAGGGAGGTCTGGCGCCAATATCTCGGCCCCACCGCCGGCACCACGGCCGAGACCGAGTCGATGAAGATCGAATGGCAGGGTGCGACCGCCAGCGTCAGCGGTGTGCGATGGATCAGAGGCACCCTGAGTTTCGGACTCGCGTTGCTCGCCGACGAGCGCGACGGCGAGTGGCGCCTCACCTACTTCGAGTACCTCGGCAACAAGCCGGTCGAGGCGGGCCCGAACTGACAGGCGCTCGGCTTCTACACCCAACAGATCAGGAACGGAGGTCATCATGTCGCTCGTCGATCATTCCATGGACGGCAAGGTAGAGCTGATCACCGGGGGCTCCAAGGGCATCGGTCGTGCCATCGCCCTGGCGTTTGCCGAGAACGGTGCCGATGTCGCGATCGCGGCCCGAGGTCTCGAGGCACTCGAGGCTACGGGTGGAGAGCTGCGGGAGCTCGGCCACCGCGCATTAGCGATTCCCGCCGATGTCGGTAGCACCGAAGCACTCGACGACCTCTACGAGCAGGTGGTCGCCGAGCTCGGTGGCATCGACATCCTGGTCAACAACGCAGCCACCGGCGGTGGCGGCACCCCGATCTCCGAGCTGAAGGAGGACGACTTCCAGCGGGTGATGGCAATCAACCTGTGGGGACCGATCAGGCTGTCGCAGCTGTGCCGGACCTCGATGAAAGAGCGCGGCGGCGGCATGATCATCAACATCGCGTCGAACGAGGGCGTCCGGGCGTCGCCAGGACTGGGCATCTACCCGCCCTCCAAGGCGGCGTTGATCAACTTCAGCCAGATGATCGGCAAGGAGTGGGCGAAGGACGGCATCCGCACGGCTGCCATCGCTCCCGGTCTGGTCCGGACTGAACTGGCTGCGGGCCTGATCGAGTGGGTGGAGAAAAACAACATCGCCATCAACCCGATGGGCCGCATTGCGGAGCCGGAGGATATCGCGGCCCTGGTGTTGACCCTGGCGACTCAGGCAGGAAGGTTCACGACCGCTACCACCTACGTTCTGGACGGCGGTGAGCTGAGTGCAGGACCACTCGGCTAGACAATCGGGAGCCTGCGCGCCCATCTCATCGCGGATATCGGTCGCGGCCGTCTACGCCGAGCCTGCAGGGTAGAGGGAACTGCTATGTCCGAGAGAGATCGCTTTGATGAGCCACAACACGATGCAATCGATCTCATCAGGGATTTCAACACCGGCCTCTACAACCGAGTCACCAGTCCGGCGTGATGATTCACCCGAGGTGGTCCGCGATCGCCCGGTTGACCGCGTCGGGAGCTTCCAGAGCGACCGCGTGACCCGCCCGCGGCTCGACGTGCAGCCGCGCTGCGGGGATGGCCCGGGCGATGGCGTCCGAGCCGGGCGTGAGCAGGTCCTCGCCGGCGGCGACGACGAGCGTCGGCACCGATAGCTTGGCGAGGTCGTCGACGCGGGTACCGGACCAGCTCGCCATTCCGGCGCTCATGCGGTCGAGTGTGGCGGCGGGAACTCGCGCCACGGTCTGGGACAGGCCTCGCAACATGCGACTGCGCACCGCGGTGTCAGCCAGGAGCCCCGATGAGAAGAACCAGGGCAGCAGCGCCGCGGCCAAGGTCTCGGGAGTCGTCTCGGCCGCCATGCGGCGCCAGCCCTCTGCCACCGCCAGCAGGCGCGGCGTGGTCTCGACGAAGGGTGTGATCAGGATGAGGGACTTCACGCGATCGGGCTGGTCCAGCGCGAGCTCCAGTGCCACAGCGGCACCGAGGCTGGCACCGATCACATGCGCAGCCCCTTCGTATACGGCAGCGGCATCCGACGCCATCTGGGCGACGCTGTAGGTTTCTGAATCGGGCGCGTCGGAGAGGCCCACGCCGCGCGGGTTGACGCCGCGCACCCGAAATCGCTCGGCCAACAGAGGCGCCTGCCGCGCGAAGGCCGAAACGTCGGTGCCGAGACCGGGCAGGAGGACGACGTCGTCCCCGCTACCGGCGTCGAGCACCTCCAGCCGCACGCCCTTGGCCACCTCGACCAGCGCTTCGCGTGCCGCCGCATGGGCTTCGACGTCCTGCTTCGTGACGCGCCCGCCCGGGCCTGTTCCGGCAACGCGTTGAAGATCGATCCCGAGTCTCTTGGCCAAGGCGCGCGCGGCGGGCACGATCGGCTTGCTGGCCGCCGCGGTCGACCTGGCTACGGAGGCTGGCGCGGTCTTCACCTGGAGCCCCGACGCGCTCTTGGGCTCTGGGCGATCCTCGGTGGCTCGAAACGACTCGGCGTCGAACTCCTCTTCGACCGTGTCGGTGATGGCGCCAAGCAAGGTTCCACAGGGGACTGTGTCCCCCGTTTCGATGTAGGTGTGCCGGAGGATGCCACTGGTCGCAGCCTCGATTTCGACTTCGGCCTTCTCGGACTCGATGATCAGGACGATCTCGCCCTTCTCGACCGGCTCGCCGATGGACAGCGGCCACTCGATGACCGTGCCCTCCTCCATGGTCATGCCGAGCTTCGGCATCGAGATCGCGGTGGCCATGTTCGCTCAGCCCATTTCGCCGACAGCGTCGAGAACGTCCTGGGCCGAGGGGACGAACGCCTGCTCTAGAACAGCGCTGAAAGGTACGGGCGTGTGCGGCGCCGTGACGCACTTCACGGGTGCCTGCAGGAAGTCGAAGCCGCGGTCGACACACAAGGCCGCCACGTCGCGGGCCACCGAACAGCGCGGTGTCGATTCGTCGATCACGACCAGACGCCCGGTCTTTTCGAGCGTGCGCAGGATCGCCCCTTCGTCGAGCGGCGAGAGCGAGCGTAGATCGAGGATCTCCGCACTGGTGCCGGCGCCGTCGAGCGCCTCGGCCGCCTCCACCGCCACCTTCACCATTGCCCCGAAAGCGACCAGGGAGACGTCGCTGCCCTCGCGGATCAAGTTGGCTTCGCCGAGGGGGATTTCGTAATCACCCTCGGGAACCTCGCCGACCTCGTTCAAGATGCCCTTGGCTTCACAGAAGATCACGGGGTCGTCGTCGCGGATGGCGGCAAGCAGCAGCCCCTTCGCGTCCCGCGGCGACGACGGGATCACCGTCTTCAGACCGGGGATTCCTGTGGTGATCCAATACAGCGACTGGGAGTGTTGGGCGGCGGCCTGCATGCCGGCACCGCTCACGGTGCGAACGGTGAGCGGCACCTTCACCTTGCCGCCGAACATGTAGCGGAGCTTCGCCGCCTGATTGAGCAGCGGGTCGAGACAGGTGCCGAGGAAGTCGATGAACATCAGCTCGGCGATCGGACGCAGCCCCGTAACCGCCGCGCCGACGGCCGTTCCGATCAGGCCCATCTCGGCGATCGGCGTATCGCGCACGCGGTTCATGCCGAACTCACCAACCAGGCCGCGCGTAGTGCCGAGCACGCCGCCCATCTCTTCGGTGCCTTCCGATGATCGATCGCCACCGCCTGCCACGTCCTCGCCGATCAGGATCACCTTCGGGTCGCTTCGCATCGCGATCGCGATGGCCTCGTTGATGGCACCGCCGGTGTTGAGTTCACGCGTCATTCGCTGTACCTCACGTAGACGTCCGTCAGGACGTCATCGGGAGTGGGCATCGGCCCCTGCTCGGCCTGCTCGAAGGCTTCGCTGAGAAAGGCGGCCACCTCGCCGTCGACCGTGCGGCAGTCGTCGGATTCGAGCAGGTTCGCTTCGGTAACCCGGGCTTCGAAGAGATCGAGCGGATCGCGGTTCTGGATCCAGTCCTCGGCTTCTTCCTTGTCGCGATACGGAGTCGTGTCGCCCACGTAGTGGCCGGAGAACCGATAGGTCTTGCATTCGAGGAGTGTCGGCCCCTCTCCCTGACGTGCCAGCTCGATCGCTTGTCCCGCCTTCTCGTAGACGTCGAAGAAATCCATGCCGTCGGCGATGACGGCCCGCATTCCGTAGGAAGACGCTCTCTCGACGATGTCCTTCACGGGCACTGCGAAATCGGTCGGCGTGAACTCGCCGAAGCCATTGTTCTCGCACACGTACACCGCGGGCAGCTTCCAGTTCGATGCCATGGTCAGCGATTCGTGGAACTGCCCCTGATTGGTAGCGCCATCACCGAAGAAGCTGACGGCGACGTTGCTCCGGCCCTGCACCTGCGCGCTGAGGGCGGCACCCGTCACCAGCGGAATGCCGCCGCCGACGATTCCGTTCGCGCCGAGCATTCCCCTGTCGACGTCGGCGATATGCATGGAGCCACCCTTGCCCCGATTGGTCCCAGTGGTCCGGCCGAAGAGCTCGGCCATCATGGCCTTCACATCCACCCCCTTGGCGATGCAGTGGCCATGTCCCCGGTGGGTCGAGCCGACTTGATCGTCGTCATCGAGGTGCGCACACACGCCCACCGCGATGGCTTCCTCGCCGGCGTACATGTGCATGAACCCCCCGACCTTGCCGGCAGCGACCAGCTCCTCGAGCTTCTCTTCGAACGATCGAATCGTTCGCATCAGACGGTAGACGTCGAGCAGTTCCGTTTGCGAGAAATCCATGGCGCGCTCCTTTAGTCGTCGAAGGACCAGCTCTCGAGTCGATCCAAGCTCTTCGTATAGTGGCGTAGACAGATCGCCAAGCAGACGACGGCGAACGCCTTCGCGATTAACGCAGTCAAAGCCAGCGAGTAGTGCACCATCATCTCGTCTTTGAAGACGTAGTCGGTGACGATCGCCACGATTTGTGGGCCTAAGGCCGTGCCGAGAAGGCCGCCCACGAAAAGATAGACGGCCGTCGCCTGCCCGCGCATCTGATTCGGCATCATCTCGTGAATGGCCGCCACTGCAATCCCCCACGGCATCGCCCCGAAGAAGGAGGCAACGGCGTAGAGCACGATGGCCAAGGTCGCGTTCGGCACCAGCGGGTAGGCCACGACGAGCGGCAAGGGGGCCAAGGCCGAGAACAGGCCGACGCGGATCGTGGCGTCACGGTAGCCGCGCTCCCCGAGCCAGTCGGCGAGCCAGCCGGCGGTCAGGATCCCGAGGGGGCCGACGGTGATAAGGACCACACCCAGCACCTTGCCGGTCAGAGCGGGCTCCCAGCCGTGGATGCGAATAAAGAGCGACGGTACCCAGGCGCCGGAACCGTAGCCGGCGAAGGAGAGCCAGGCGAAGCCGATGTTGTGGGTCAAGACGGTCTTGGCGTTGCGACGGGCGTAGCGCAAGAAGGCCGAGAGCGGCAGCTTCGCCGCCCGTGCCGTGCCGTCCTCTCCTACTATTTTGTGCACTCCTCTGCGAATCGGCTCGCGTATTGTCAGGAGCAAGAGAGTGAGCGGAATGGTCGGCGTGGCGATGATAAAGAAGACCATCTGCCAGGATTTGCGCGGACCGACGAAAGGCAGATCGTAAAGCGTGCCGGTTCCGACGAGTTCGAGGACGTAGCCGCCGACCAAATTGGCGAGACCGCCTCCCAGAAAGATCCCGAGGCCGTAGACGCTCATAGCCGTGGAAAGGCGACGCCGCGGGAAGAGGTCGGTAATCAGGGAATAGGCCGATGGCCCAAGCGATGCCTCGCCGACTCCGACGCAGATTCGTGCCGCAAGAAGCTGAGAGTAGGTGCGTCCGAGTCCGAAGCTCACCGAGGCGAGCGACCAGAAGAACTGGCCGAGGGCGATCAACCAGCGCCGACTCATCCGATCCGCCAGCCAACCGAGCGGCAGCCCGGCGATGATGTAGGAGATCGCAAACGAGGGGGCCCATGAGAAAACCCATCTGGGTGTCCGAGATCTTCATGTCGGCCTTGATCGGGTCGACCAGGAGGCCGAGGATCTGCCGATCGAGAAAAGAGTTCAGATAGATCCCCGTCAGGATGAAGACGCAGTACCAGGCGTAGGCTGGCGCCGGGTAGGGCGACTCTCGCTCAGCTGCGGGCGAGGCTTGATCGGCCGTCTCTGACATCCCAATCCCGGGCGCCGTCGGCTCAGCCGAGCGCCTGGAAGGCGCGCGCTGTGCCGGCCAGGGCTTGGTCGATGTCGCGCTCGGTGTGCGCCACGGACAGGAACATGTTGTGCCAGGGGTGTAAGTAAACTCCGTTGGCGAGCGCATGCCCGCAGAACGCAAGGCCCTTCGATAGCTCGGGGTCGTCCTCGAACATCACGGTCGGCATCTGCGGCGGACCGGTCTGCTGGATCGCGTGGCCGTAGCGCTGCGCCTGCTCGGCAAGCCCGGCCCTGAACGCCTGGCCCAGCTCGAGGAGCCGGGTCGGCGCGTCGAGCTCCTCTACGACGTCGAGCGTCGCGAGCGCCGCCGCAAAGGGCGCGGCCTGATACCAGAACGAGCCCGTGACAAAGATCTGCGACGCGGCGTCCCGGTACGCCTCGCTGCCCAGAACTGCTGCAAGCGGCTCTCCGTTTGCTATCGCCTTGCCCCACGCCGAGAGGTCCGGCTCGACGCCAAGGGTCGCCCAGCTCGCATCCAGCGACAGACGCAACCCGGCCCGCACCTCGTCAAGGATGAGGGCGGCTCCCTCCGAGTCGCAGATCTGGCGCACCGCGCGGGCGAAGGCCGGGTCGACGAGCTCCTGCGGGTAGCCCGCGTCGTGCTTGAAGGCCGACACGGCGATTCCCGCGAGGTCGCCGGCGGAAGCCTCGGCGGCCGCGCGCAGGCTTTCTGTGTCGTTGTACGTGAACGTCGGGTAGTTCGCGTGCTCCTCTGCCGGCGTTCCACGCGACAAGTGGTTTGCCCACGGCTGAGAGCCGTGGTAAGCGCCGGCCGCAACCAGGATCTTGTGCTTCTCACTCTTGGCTCGCGCGACCATGTTGCAGACCGTCGTCGCATCGTTGCCGTTCTTCGCGAAGATCGCCCAGTCGGCGTGCCCGACTTGAGCTACCAGGCGCTCGGCCAAGTCCACGATGAGGGCCGGTGGGCCGTTCGCGATGTCGAGCGCGCCGCGCTGCGCATCGGCCGCAGCGCAGATGCGCGGATTGCGGTAGCCGGCAATCATGGGTCCGTACGAGCACATGAAGTCGATGTACTCGTTGTCGTCCACGTCCCACAGTCGGCAGCCTTCGGCACGCGCGAAGAACTGCGGGTAGTTCTTCGGCATCCTGTAGGACACCGACTGGTGCCCGTACATGCCTCCGGGAATCACCCGCTCGGCCCGAGCCCGCAACGCCTTATCGTTCTTCATGCTTTCTTTCCCGCGCGACCCTACCCGGACTCACTTCTTTCGCTGCCAGACCAGATCGTACTCGGTCTCCCAGGTCTCGCCCCCGTCCGACGAAAGCAGCGATAGCTCGCGGATCCGGCCGTCGGGCAGGTTGAAGTAGCTGAAGCGGCCCGCCTTGCCCTTTGCCAAGCCTCCGCTTTCCTTGGTGACGAAGCGAAGTTCGTTGCCAACCATGTTTCCGTCTTCGAATAGCGAGCGCCGTCCGCCTGGCTTCGACTCTCCGGCAAAGAGCGCCCAGTTGTTCTCTTCGCTGCTGTAGGCGAGCAGGCAGAGAGAATCTGGAACGCCTTCGGCGAGGCCGGTCCACTTCTGGACCAGGTAACAGCCCTCGGGACCCAGCTCCCAGAGGGTTTTGCCAATAGGCGTACCGTCGCCGACGGTGACCTCCCATTCTCCGAGCAGAAAGTGCGCGGCGGCACCGGCGGGGTCCGCCAGCGCGGAAGATTGTGCGGGGCCTCGTGTCGAACCCATGTCGTCCTCCTTCTGGAGCTGCGGCGCCCCGGGGGCAGCCCTCTCCGGCTCGCCGATTCGCTAGGCGGGGAGCTCCCCGATAAGCTCGAACCAAACCTGGATCTTGCCCTGGTGGACGAGGAACATACTGGTGTTTGGCACATCGACCTGAGGGCCCTGGGCGTTGGTCCAGTTATCTCGACGCTGGTGGATGACCACGTGTCCGAGCGCCTCTTCGCGCGTGATCATCAGCTTCTGATCCGTGTTGTCAAAGCAGCACGACTCCAGCGTCTCCATGATCGCCGTCCGGCCCTTCACCTCTTTTCGGGCCCACTCCCCGCTGGTGGCCGCGTCCCCGTGGGTCCAGAATCGGGCGTCCTCGGCGAGGAGGCTGGAGACCCGATCCCAGTCGCCCGCCTCCATCGCCTTGGTGAAGTCGCGCGTGGTCTGTATATGCGCCTTCTCGTCCGCCGTCGAGGTGGCGCCGGGTTCCGGCGCCGTCAGGGCGGCGCGCGCCGACCGCGGCAGGAAAGCCGCCGCAGCGATTCCCAAGGAGGTCGATGCCAGCAGACGACGGCGATCGACGAGTTGTCGCGACTCGCGGACGAGGCGTGGTGCCTCGGGTGTCTCTCTCATGTCCAGTGTCTCCCTCATGTCTAGATTTATCCGAACTCACATCCTTGACGCCTGCACTCACTTCTTTCGCTGCCAGAACAGATCGTACTCGGTCTCCCAGGTCTTGCCCCCGTCGGACGAAAGCAGCGATAGCTCGCGGATCCGACCGTCGGGCAGGTTGAAGTAACTGAAGCGGGCCGTCGTCCCCTTCGCTAGCGGCTCCTTGGTGACGAAGCGTAATTCGTTGCCAACCATCTTTCCGTCGTCGAAGAGCGCGCGCTGTGTCCGCCACGGGGGATTCTCAGCCCACCAAGTCTCCGGGCCTGGCCTCGTCGACGCCGCGAAATACCTCCAGTCCTTTTGTTCGCGGCGGTAGGCCATGATGGCCAAGACATCTACATTGCCCTCGGCGATACCCTTCCACGTCTCCACCAGGTAACAGCCCTCGGGACCTAGCTCCCAGAGGACTTCGGAAAGAAGCGTGCCGTCGCCTTGGTTGACCTCCCATTCCCCGACCAGAAAGTGCGCGTCGGCGCATTCGGGGTCCGCCAGCGCGGAAGATTGTGCAGTTGCGATCGACGCACAGAAGAGGGTGGCTGCCACCGATGCGCGGCCGAGATCTCGTGTCAAACCCATGTCGTCCTCCTTCTGGAGATGCGCCGATTCGCAGTCGATTCGCTACGCGGGCAGCGGCCCGACCTGCTCGAACCAAACCTGTACCTTGCCCTGGTCGACGAGGAACATACATGTATTGGTCACCGTTTGAGGGCCATCGGTGGTGGTGAAGTTCTCTCGACGCACGTGAATGACCACGTGTCCCAGCGCTTCTTCACGCGTGATCGTGAACTTCGGATCCTTCAGTGGAGGCATGACCCTCTTCATCGCGTCCAGGATCGTCGCTCGGCCCTTCATCTCCGAGCGGGCCCACTCCCCGCTCGCCGCATGAGTCCAGAACCGGGCATCCTCGGCGAGGAGGCTCGAGAACCGATCCCAGTCCATGGTCTCGAGCGCCTTGATGAAGTCGCGCGTCGTCTGTCGATTCGCCTTCTCGTCCGCCGTCAAGGCGGCCCCCGGCTCCGGCGCCGTCAGGGCGGCGCGCGCCGACCGCGGGACGAAGGCCGCCGCAACGACTCCCAACGACGTCGATGCCAGCAGACGACGGCGATCGACGAGACGTCGCGCCTCGCGGACGAGGCGTGGTGCCTCGGGTGTCGCTCTCATCTCTACCAGTCCACACCCACCCGCACCGCCAGCCGCCGCGGATAGGTGTACTGCGAGGGAGTGAGCGCAAGGGGGTATAAGCCGTAGCCCCCCCAGAAATGGTTGGTGTCGTCGTCGAGGACGTTCAACACCTGGAGGTCGACGGCCAACCCGAGCCGATCGCCGAGGAGGAACCGACGCGAGAGACCGAGGTCGAGGTTGGTGTTGGTTGGCATCCGGCGGTCGCCGGTCATCGGCTCGAGTGGAACCGTGACAGCCCCCTGGTTCATTCCGGTCACCCGCGCCAGATGTCGGTACGGTCTGCCGTCCTGATAGTTGAAGCTGCCTGTCGCCTTGAGCTGCCAGGGCAGGTCGACCATTCCCTGAACCCGAAACACCCACGGACGGTCGGCTTGTCCGAGGCCTCCATTGTAGAGATGGTGGTTCGGATCTTTGCCATTTGTAACGACGAAGAAAGTGCCCCCCTGGGTCTGGGCGTCTGACTGAGGCTGGAATCCCTTCGTCTCCGACCAGGCGAGGGACGAGCTCAGCGACCAGCGGCCGGTGTGGCGCTTCGCGAAGGTGAGGAAAACGGCCTGGTACTCCTGCTCGTACTTCGAGCCTGGTGGGACGTTGGCGTCCGCACCGGGCGCGTTGCCTTTTCGAGCGGTGGGCTCCACGATGATGTTCTTGAGGATGATCGTCTCGCCGGTCAAGGGGTTGACGTAGGGAAAGTCCTCGTAGACGCCGCCGTCGTCGAGCGACCAGCCAATCATATCCGTCGTGTCATGTTTGACGAGCTGAAGGCCGACGACGTAGTTCCCGAGCTGCTGGTCGTAGCCGACGGCGAACTGGTCCGTCTGGGGTCGCTCCATGCCCTCGCGCGGTAGCCCGAAGGTGTCCTCCGAGGTCTCGAAGTAGTAGTAGAACGGGCCGTACCGGTTGGAGCTGGAGCCGAAGCGCGCCTGGGGCCGGTCGGGGTGCGGTTGTTGCCACATGGAAGTGATGTTTTGTTCGTGGTACCTGCCGGCCGACGCCCGCAGGACCCCTTGCTTGCGTCCCTCACCGACCTGGTAGGCGATTCCGAGGCGCGGGTCGACGCTGTCATAGTCGACGACGTCGGGGTAGTTGGGCGTGAACTCTCCGGGAACGACGACGCCGCAGCCGATCTCGTTACAAAGGTATTCCTCGAGTACCGGAAAGGGGGGCAGATCAGCCCCGTCCTGGTCGGCGCGCACTCCGATGTTCAGGGTCAGCCTGTCGGTGATACGCCACGAGTCGTCGACGTAGAGCCCGATAGCCTCTGCTTTGGCGCCGTAGTAGTGAACTGCGCGGGAGTAGATGTAGTAGTTGGCCCCGATTTTGGAGTAGTACTTGCCGCCGAAACCGGGATAGACGGCTCCTGCCTTCTGACTGCTGTTGTTGTACTGGATACCGAACTTGAACTCGTGGCTGCCGGCGAGATCGTCGGCGAAGTGCGTCACCTTGGCGTGGCCGCGAGACCACCAGACGGGGTAGAGATAAGGATAAATCAATCCGCCCAGGGAGGTGGCGGGAGACGTGTTGAAGTCGATGAATGGCGACTCAAAACTGCCGGTCGCCGCGGTATGATGGGTCAAGGTGTAGATGTTCGACCAGTTGCCCTCGAAGAGGGTGTTGGAACCCAGAACCCCCTGGTAGCCGAGCCGAGTGTACGGCTGGCCGCTTGCCTGCTGGATGCCGACGGAATTCGGGTTGGCGAGTACGCGACCCCCTGTCGTTGAGAAGCTCGGTCTCTTAACGTCTTCCCACTGGTACCCGCCCGTCAGCGTATGCGACGGGTGGATCGACCAATCGACCTTGAGGTTGTAGTGGTCTGCCTGACCGTCGGGGATGGTGATGCTAGGAGTGGCGCCGGGATTGCGCATGAGCTCCTCCCTCAACCCGATCGAGAGGAAATAGAACAGCTTGTCCTTCTTGATCGGCCCGCCCGACCACAGGGAGTAACTCTCGTAGGTAACTCTCTCGAAGCCGCGCTCCACCCCGAACGCGTCCGCGACCTTGGGCCCGGTGGCGGTGGTGTCGTCCCACTCACCGTTATAGGCCAGACGCCCATGGTGGGTGTTGGTCCCCGACTTGGTGACCACGTTGATGGCCACTCCGGTCATGTTTCCGTACTCCGCCGGGGCGCCGGCGCCGAGCACCTGATACTCGGCGATGGCGTCGGGGTCGATAGACCCACCAAAGGGAGCGCCGTCATCTGGAATGGAGACGGCGAGTCCGTCGACGTTCCACCCCAGCGACCCAAAATCGCGACCGTACGCCCCGATGAACCCCTGATACTCTCCGACGCCCCCGACGCGACCTATCGCGTTGACGCCAGGGGCCAGCAGGGCGAACTCCTGGTAGTTGCGCGTCGTCGTCGGCAGAGCGTCGATGAGCTCTTCCTGGAAGTCCATGCTGACGGAAGAGCTCGTCACATCGATGAGGGGCGCCTCCGAGATCACCGTGATCGCCTCTTCGACCCCGGCGACACGCATGGTGAGGTTCACGGTGGCGGCGCCGGAGATGGAGACACGCACACCTTGGACCTCGGCGTTCTCGAGGCCCTCGAGCGTTCCGGTCACCGTCACGATCCCCGGCGGGAGCCCGGGGATCAACCACTCGCCAGTGGCTCCGGTCGTCGAGGTGCGCTCACCACGTACGACGTCGCCCGTCACCTGCACCAGCACCCCGGGGAGAGGATCGCCATCCGGCGAGCTGACCGTCCCCCGTACGGTGCCGACGTTTTGCGCGTAGACGGTTGCTGCAGGTAGCAGCGCCGTTGCGAGAAGAACGAAAGGCATCGCCGAGGTAATGGGACGTAGCCGCATCAGCCAATCCTCCTGAGAAGCCACCATTGCTGTTTTTTTAGGTCAATGATCGATTGTGGAACACGGACGAAGACCATGTCAAGCCCCCAAATGCGACTCTGTTCCGCGACACCATGAAGTGGCGCCATGAAGTGGGTCTACATCGCCGAGCAGAGCTTCGCAGTGGAAGCGTCCCGGCCGAGACGCGACAAGCGTCACTCCGGAACCAACAGACTCAGCGCTCTGCGATCCACAAGACGGCGGCTACGACTTCGTTCTCATAGGACGGGTGTCTCAGCCCGCGTATGCTCTCGAGAGTCTCGGGTGGCATCATCGTAGTACCGTCGATCATCGCCGCGACGAGGACGGCCTTGAGCCGCAGTTGGCTCGCGGTCGCTCCCGGCTGGAGCTCGCCCATAATCGGAGTCAACAGCTCGTAAGTGCGCTCCCAGAACTCGAGCCGGAGAGCCCGGAAACGTGGACTCCGCTGCGCAACGACGTTGAGAGCCCTCCAGATTGGGACGTGGCTCATCCCAGCGGGGCCATCCTCCCACCGAGCGATGAAGGCGCGGGTTATGGCACTCAACCTGTCTCTGGGTGTCTGCTCGCGCGCGCAGAGCAGAGCGATCAGCTCGGCGTCGGAGTCGGACTCGGCACAAAACAGCGCCGCGAGCAGATCCTCTCTGTTCGGGAAGTAGTACTGGAGGTTTCCTAGCGAGATCCCGAGGCCCTTCGCCACACCCCGCAAGAGACCGGAGCCGTTTTCGGAATGGTGCAGATGGGCGCGGGCCGCGGCGAGGATCTCCTCACGTCGACGAGAACCCTTCTCCCCGTGGTGGTTCCGTTTCTTCTCAACTGTTGGGGTCTGCTCTGCAGATTCCAACGCTTCGACCTGTGTGGCTTCACTCGATGCAGGCATCTCTTCACGAGCAAGTGACTGGTTCAAAAGCGATCCCGAAGCGCTCGGCGCGTCGAAGCTCTTAGACCTCGAGGTTTGACCCTTCAGCAGCGAGACCCTAGCACGTCGGCGTGGGGCAGTCCTCTCCGATCGTCGTCGGCGACCGCCCCTTCATCCACGCACGACAGGGTGAGGAAGAAGTCGTCCTCGCCCTCGAGGCGTCCACCGGCGAGGAGCTGTGGCGGCATTCCTACACGGCACCGTTCGTGCGGTCGAACACGCCCTCCAGTATGGCCCTGGCCCCAAGTCGACGATGCTGGCCGATGGCGCTTCGGTCTACAGCTTCGGCATCCGAGAGCGCCTCCTCGCTTTGGATGCCAAGACCGGCGCCGTGCAGTGGGAGAAGAGCTTCGAGGACATCTACGACCCTCCCTACCCCGAGTGGGGAACGGCGGCGTCGCCGCTCCTCGAGGGAGATCTACTGATTGTCCCGATCGGCAACACGACCGAGGAACAGGAGAGGATCATCTCGCTCAGGGAGCTCTGGTTGCCTACGACAAGGCAACCGGCAAGGAGATCTGGCGAGCAGACGGAATCGCACCCGCCTACGCCTCGCCGATGGCGTTTGACATAGGAGGGGTTCGCCAGATCGTCAGCCTAGGCGACGAGAGCTTCTTCGGTGTGCGGGCGAGTGACGGCGAGCTCTTGTGGTCGACCGAGTTCGAAACCGCCTTCGACCAGAACAACGTCACCACCATTCTCTACGAGGGCATGCTCCTCCTCTCGGGCTACCAGTGGGGCACCGCGGCGCTCAAGGTCGAGCCCCCGAGAGGGGGTGGCGGCGTACTCGTCGGTAATCGCGGTAGGGAATCGCCTGCTGGCGCTGACCGACGCCGCCGAGCTCAAAGTGATCGCGGCCGACCCCGAGGGCTACCGGGAGCTGGCTTCCTGGGAGGTGGCGACGTCGACCACCTGGTCGCACCTGGCGCTGGCCGGATCACGACTGTACGGTACGTGAAGGACGAAGAGAACCTGGCAAGCTTCGAGCTGCCCGCGCGCGACACCAAGGCCACCGACAGCCACCCGACGCGCACCGCCGCCAAGGCTGAGGGGCGCGGAAAGGCTCACGGTTCGCACGACACCGAGGCGATGAAGATCGAGTGAGACGGCGAGACCGCCAACGTCAGCGGTGTTCGCTGGATTACGATAACCTTCGGACTCGAAATGCTGGTAGATCAGTGCGACGGAGAGTGGCGGCTCACCTTTATGGACTTCGACAGTACAGGTGTCTCGAAAGGCACCCCGGGGAGAAACTGACATGGGCTCCAGCTTCCACATCCAAGAGATTCGGAACGGAGGCCATCATGCCGACGATTGATCATTCTATGGACGGCAAGGTCGCACTGATCACCGGGGGCTCCAAGGGCATCGGTCGTGCCATCGCCCTGGCGTTTGCCGAGAACGGTGCCGATGTCGCGATCGCGGCCCGAGGTCTCGAGGTACTCGAGGCTACGGGTGGAGAGCTGCGGGAGCTCGGCCACCGCGCATTAGCGATTCCCGCCGATGTCGGTAGCACCGAAGCACTCGACGACCTCTACGAGCAGGTGGTCGCCGAGCTCGGTGGCATCGACATCCTGGTCAACAACGCAGCCGCCGGCGGTGGCGGCACCCCGATCTCCGAACTGAAGGAGGAGGATTTCCAGCGGGTGATGGCAATCAACCTGTGGGGACCGATCAGGCTGTCACAGCTGTGCCGGACCTCGATGAAAGAGCGCGGCGACGGCATGATCATCAACATCGCGTCGAACGAGGGCGTCCGGGCGTCGCCAGGGCTGGGCATCTACCCGCCCTCCAAGGCGGCGTTGATCAACTTCAGCCAGATGATCGGCAAGGAGTGGGCGAAGGACGGCATCCGCACGGCTGCCATCGCTCCCGGTCTGGTCCGGACTGAGCTGGCGGCGGGCCTGATCGAGTGGGTCGAGAAAAACAACATCGCCATCAACCCGATGGGCCGCATTGCGGAGCCGGAGGATATCGCGGCCCTGGTGTTGGCCCTGGCGACTCAGGCAGGAAGGTTCACGACCGCGACCACCTACGTTCTGGACGGCGGTGAGCTGAGTGCAGGGCCGCTAGGCTAGACTAGCCTCTGCCCTCGCGGCGTCGAGCCGCGTCAACGCCTCCAAACGGGACTCCAGATGAAGTTGCTGGTGGCGAACCGAGGAGAGATCGCGATCCGGATCGTGCGGGCGGCGGCGGAGCTGGGCATCCCGACGGTGGCGATCTATCCCGCCGATGATGCGGGGTCGCTGCATACCGGCAAAGCGGACGAGGCCTTCGCCCTCGAAGGCGTCGGCACGGCCGCGTACCTCGACCTCGAGCAGATCATCGGCGTCGCTCGAGCTGCCGGCTGTGATGCCATCCACCCAGGTTACGGCTTCCTGGCGGAGAACGCGGACTTCGCGCGCCGATGCGCCGAAGAGGGTCTGACTTACATCGGCCCGAAAACGGAGGCACTGGAGCTCTTTGGTGACAAGGCCCGCGCCCGGGCCGCGGCGACGGCGGCCGGTGTGCCGATCGTCCGCGGCCTCGACCATGCGGTGTCCTTGGAGGAGGCAGCCGCCTTCTTCGACGATCTCGGCTCGCAACCCGGGCAGGGCCGCGCAATGATGATCAAGGCGGTCGCGGCGGGGGCGGTGGTCGCGGGTCGCGGATGGTCGAGCGTGCCGAGGAGGTTGCAGCCACCTATGAGCGATGCTGCACCGAGGCGCAGACCGCGTTCGGTAAGGGCGAGGTCTATGTCGAGGAGCTCATCCGGCAGGCGCGCCACGTGGAGGTGCAGATTCTCGGTGATCGAGGGGGACGCCGCCGACGTGCGGTATCTGAAGAACGGCGCGGCGAAAGCGATCCGCACCCTTCGCGCCGCCGACGCCGCACCCACGGATCGGGTGATCGGGTTGTCGCCGCTACAGATTCAGCGCCGCTTCACCGAACGAATCACCCAGGCCGCGGTAGAGAAGATCGGCGCAGGCGTGGTGGAGCGCCTCCGGGCCGGAGTCCTCCGGCATAACCAACTGCGAAGGTATGAGAAGGAAGAGAAGAACGCGAGGGTTCATTGACTTGACTCGTTCGAGGGATAGGGCGGCGGGGTAGTAGCTGCCTCCCGGTTGGTGCCAACCCCCTGGGGGCTCCCCTACTTCCGGTTCACCCGCCGTCTGATTCCCTCTTTATGAGTTCCCCTCTCCCATGCCGACCGCTGCCCCCAAGCACAGCTCCACGGTCTATAGCGGCAAACCGCGCGGATGGATCTACGGCGCGAGACATCGGCGTTGGAGACGAGCTGTTCTCGACCGTGACCCCCTCTGCGTAGGCTGGCCTTGCGGCCGGCATTGTCTAGAGGAGGCGCGCCACGCGGATCACATAACCCCGCTCCGGCTAGGCGGCGCGCCTTACGAGCTGGAGAACGGGCAAGGACTTTGCCCCGGGGTGCCATGCCCGGAAGACGGCTGAGGGCTTATAAGTGAGGAGTGTTAGTAGGGGTGATACCGGGCTCGGCAGCAAACACGCATCACCCCTCCCCTTATGTCAACATGTCGCGACTAGGACACCCCTGTGAGGCCCTGAGAGGCCACGTAGCGGCCCGAACGGGTACGGGTGGAGGGGTGGCCATTATTCTGATAAAATAGGCGATCTGACGACGCGCCCGTGTCCTAGATATCGTGTCAATATGAATTTTCCTAATTCCAAGCTAAGATGTTAGCCTAATGAGACGCAGAACCCAGGCACAGAAGGAGCTACTAGGAACGGCTAGGGCGGATCGCTCCCTCAGTCATTCGCCTGTAGACACTGTGCACCCGAAGCCGCCCGCTGAGTTGTCGAATAAGGCAAGGGTCATATGGCGCAAGCTCTGTTTTCGCATGGCGGAGGACGGTACGCTCAAAGCTAAGTACGAGGGCGCTATGGCTGGCTGGTGCGCGGCCTGGGCGCGCTGCCGGGAGATGGAGGCTATACTTAAAAAAGACGGCCCCCAGGTGCTTCATACGGGCGTGAACGGGCAGGTAAATATGGCAAAGCATCACCTATTACAGCCGCTCAACATGGAATATAAGTTAATGCGCTCGTTCCAGGCCGATCTTGGCTTGTCGCCAAAAGACGCACAAGTGCTAGATATCTCTGAGCCCGTTGACGAGGATGAGGATATAGGGGCGAGGTATCTGAGGGGCGATGATCCTAGACCCGATCGTCCAAACTGACCCGGCGTCGGCCTACGCTGAGGCGGTTTGTGCAGGCGAGCTCGTTACCGGGCGGCTAGTGCGTCTGGCTTGTGAGCGCCACCTCTCCCACGGCCCCAAGGTGCCGAAACCTTGGCCGACCTGCCCGGCACGGTCCAGGCGCTCCGCGAAACTCCACTCCACCACCAGCGCGGCGGGGCTTCACCCAATCCGATCAGGTGCACCAACTTTGTCACGGCCAGCCCCCGCGAGCCGAAGCCTTGAGCCGCGCTGTCATTATCGCCTCTGACCGGCGTTGTTGCATGAACACAGGCTGCGGTGGCTGCGGGTGGAGCGGCGTAGGCTACTGAACAGGCAGGATTGAAGGAGAGGTCATGATCACCGGCGAACTCAAATCCAAAGTGGACAACATCTGGAACACGATGTGGTCTGTGGCGGCATCTCGAATCCGCTCTCGGTCATCGAGCAGCTCACCTACCTGCTCTTCATCAAGCGGCTCGACGAACTACACACCCTGAAGGAGCGCAAGGCCGCCCGCACCGGCAAGCCCATCGAGGATCCGATCTTCACCGCCAAGCAGGACAAGCTCCGCTGGTCACGCTTTAGAGAGGCCGCGCCGGAGCAGATGTTTGAGACGGTGCGCGACGGAGTGTTCTCCTTCATCAAGACGCTCGGGCAGAAGGGGGAGGCGGACGGCGAGGGGGGCTCGACGTACAGCCACCATATGAAGGATGCCCTCTTCATGATGCCCACGGCCCGTGTGCTGGCCAACGTCGTCGACCAACTCGACGGCATTGATATGGCCGACAGCGACACCAAGGGCGACCTCTACGAGTACATGCTCGGCAAGATTGCCACCGCCGGACAGAACGGTCAGTTCCGCACACCGCGCCACATCATCCGTCTGATGGTGGACATGACCGCCCCGACGCCCAAGGACGTGATCTGCGACCCGGCCTGCGGCACGGCGGGCTTCCTCGTTGCCGCGTCTGAGCACCTAGTGGAGCACCACAGCGACACCATCTACAAGAACGCTACGGCGCGCCGCCACTTCAACGAGGACACGTTCCACGGCTACGACTTCGACAACACCATGCTGCGCATCGGCAGCATGAACATGCTGCTGCACGGGGTGGAGAATCCAGACATTTGCTACAAGGAATCGTTGGCCCAGACCGACGATGATGACGCGGAGAAGTACTCGCTGGTCCTCGCCAATCCGCCGTTTGCGGGAAGCCTCGACTACGAGTCCACCGCCAAGGATCTTCAGCAGATCGTCAAGACGAAGAAGACCGAGTTGCTGTTCCTCACGCTCTTCCTCCGCCTGCTCCAGACAGGAGGACGCGCCGCCGTCATCGTGCCCGACGGCGTACTCTTCGGGTCGAGCAAGGCGCACAGGACCCTGCGCACGATCTTAGTCGAGGAGCAGAAGCTCGACGCCATCGTCTCCATGCCCTCTGGCGTCTTCAAACCCTACGCCGGGGTCTCCACCGCCATCCTGCTCTTCACCAAGACCAACTCCGGCGGTACGGACCACGTCTGGTTCTACAACATGCAGGCGGACGGCTACTCGCTGGATGACAAGCGCACGCCGCAGCCGGAGAAGAGCGACCTTGCCGACATTCTCGCCCGCTGGCAGAACCGCGAGGCGGAGCGCAAGCGGCAGCGGACGGACCAGAGTTTCCTCGTGCCCAAGGCCGAGATCGCGGGCAACGACTACGACCTGTCCATCAACCGCTACAAGGAGCTGGAGTACGAGGCAGTGGAGTACGACCCGCCGATGGTGATCATGGAACGGCTGGCTGAGCTGGAAGAGGAGATCACGAAGGAGCGTACGGAGTTGGAGAGGTTGCTGGGATGAAACTTTGCGCCTCATCCCAATTCCCCTTCGTATGCCTTGGGGATTGCGGAGAAGTTGTTACTGGCTCAACTCCGCCAAAGGCCAACTCCGATTTGTGGGGGGGCGAGATCCCTTTCGTTACCCCCGCTCAACTTGGTTTCCAACCGCCAATCACGACCGCCGATGAGTATGTTACGAGTGAGGGTGCAGATCGCGGAAGACTTCTTCCCGAGGGCGCGGTGCTCGTTTGCTGCATTGGATCACTCGGAAAAACAGGCACTGCTGGAGTTCCGCTCATAAGCAACCAGCAAATCAACGCAATCATCTTTGATCCAATTCAGGTGGATGCACGATACGGCTACCATGCCGCTCGCAGTTTAACTCCTCTACTTGAGCATTTTGCGCCGTCAACCACCGTTAAAATTGTCAAAAAAAGCGCCTTTGCAGAATTCCAAATCCCCCTCCCGCCCCTCGCCGAGCAGAAGCGGATTGCGGGGATTCTGGATGCGGCGGACGCCTTGCGGGCCAAGCGCCGCGAGGCCATCGCCCAGCTCGACACCCTCCTCCAATCCACCTTCCTCGACATGTTCGGCGACCCCGTCACCAACCCGAAGGGGTGGGAGGTTAAGCCGCTGAACGAACTGTTGGGGGAGAAGTTCACCAACGGTGCCTATTACCCAAAGGACGCGTATTCAAGTGTCGGAACCCGAATGGTTCACATGGCCAATGCGTTCTATGGCGTGGTGAATCCGAATGAAGTCAAGCGAGTTGATGCTCCGCTTGCTGACATAGAAAAGTATGGCCTCCTACCTACGGATATCTTGGTCTCTCGCCGTTCCCTTAACTACGAAGGGTCAGCGAAACCCTGCCTGATACCAGAAACAGATGAACCGTTGATATTCGAGTCTTCGCTGATCCGTGTGCGGCCAGACCCCTCTCTGCCAAGATGCTTGAGACATCTCGCCACCCCTTAAATAGAGTAGGGCGGAGAGGTGAAACCTGATGTCTGAAGAGAGGAAGATGCAAGAGATGAGATCAGCAGGCACGTCCATTGCGGTCCGGGGCGAGGAGGAGGTTTCCCAGCTTCCCCCGTGCGCCCAGCTGGGGTCCGCGGAGGCGCCGACGGGCGAGCGTAGCGAGCACGGAGACGCAGCAGCGTGCGCCATCTGGGCGCGGCCGAGCCCTGTGTTGGATCCTGAGGTGGTCGCCAAGCCAACGCGGCGAACCTTCACGGCCGAGTACAAGCTGCGAATCCTCGAGGAAGTCGAAGTGGCCACGCCTGGCGACATCGGCGCGATCCTGCGTCGCGAGGGATTGTACAGCTCCCACCTGACGGCCTGGCGCAGGGCACGCAGGACCGGCGCTCTGCGAAGGCTGGGCCGAAGGCGAGGGCGCAAGGCGAAGTCCGGCAATCCGCTGGCCAAGAAGGTCGAGCAACTGGAAAAGGAGCTATCCCGTACTCGCGAGGCGCTGCGCAAGGCAGAGCTGATCCTCGAAGTGCAGGGAAAAGTTGCCGGGCTGCTGGGCTTCAACCTCGAGGACGGGAGGAGCTCCTGATGGCCGCAGCCGAATTGGCGCTGCAGGTCGGCGTCAAGCCGTCCTGTGTCGCTCTCGGCGTGGCACGGGCGACCCTGTACCGTCGTCGGAAGCCATCTACCGGGCCGCAGCCCCGGCCAACACCTGCCCGGGCTCTGAGCGAGGACGAGCGCCAAGCCGTCCTGGGCGTCCTGGACTCGCCTCGCTTTGTCGACCGTGCCCCCGCCGAGGTCGTCGCCACGCTCCTGGACGAGCAACGCTACCTCTGCTCGGAGAGGACCATGTACCGCATCCTCGCTGCGCGAGCGCCGGTGCGCGAACGGCGTAACCAGCTTCGCCACCCCGACTACACCAAGCCGGAGCTGGTGGCGGCCGCCCCCAACCAAGTCTGGTCCTGGGATATCACCCGATTGCGGGGTCCTGAGAAGTGGAGCTACTACTACCTCTACGTCCTGCTCGACATCTTCAGCCGCTACGTCGTCGGCTGGATGCTCGCGCCCCGCGAGAACGCCAATCTCGCCGGTCGCCTCATCGAGGAGACCTGCTGCAAGCACGACGTCAAACCTGAGGTGCTCACCCTGCACAGCGATCGGGGCTCCCCGATGACCGCCAAGTGCACGGCTCAGCTGCTCGCCGATCTGGGACTCACTCAGTCGCTCAGCCGGCCCCAGGTCTGTGACGACAACCCCTTTTCCGAGGCCCAGTTCAAGACCCTCAAGTACCACCCGAGCTTCCCCTCCCATTCGCCAGCCAGGAGGCCGCCCAGGCTTTCTGCAGGACCTTCTTCCCTTGGTACAACACCGAGCACCGCCACGGTGGGATCGCCCACCTGACGCCGCACGGCGTCCACCACGGTCGAGCGGAGCAGGTCCTTGCCGCACGGCAAGTCGCGCTCGATGGCGCCTTCCAAACTCACCCAGAACGCTTCCTCCGAGGGCGACCCATCGTCGCGCCTTTACCTGGAACCGTTTATATCAACCGGCCTGAGGATCCGCCGGCCTCGACCGAAGAGGACCTTCACTAATTTATGACTCAAGGTGTCTCAAAGTTCTTGACAGGTTCCGGACCGGGAGAGAGTTCTAACGATCTACCTCTTTCACTATCTTTTGAACGACCGGGCTCGAGCGAAGTATGTATTCCCGCTAGTGACTCGTTCTACGATTTCGGGAATCAGTCAGTCGAACCTAATGAAGGTGAAGATCGTGCTGCCTCCCCTCGACCTCCAACACCGCTTCGCCGCGATCGTCGAATCCGTCGAGCAACAGAAGGCCAGCCAGCGCGCCCACCTGGACGAACTCGACACCCTGTTCGCCTCTCTACAATCCCGCGCCTTCCGTGGGGACCTCTGAGCCCCATGGAAATCTCAGCAAACTTCGCGTTCCTGGAGCAGGAGTTTCCACATGCGGCGGAGAGCGGGAGCTATGCCGAGCGGCACGTCTACGGTGACCCCCGAGCCTCGTGCTTCCATGCCCGGCACGCGCTGGAGCGTCTGGTCATGCGTGTCTACAAGGTCGACAAGACCTTGAGTCCGCCGAAGATCACGAACCTGGACGGCTACCTCAATGAGACTGCCTTCCGCGACCTCGTGCCCGAGGTCATCTGGCAGAAGGCCGAGTACATCCGGCAAGCGGGCAACGTGGCGGTACACGGAAAGAAGATGCCCAAGCCGGAGACTGCGCTGGACATCGTGCGGGAGCTTTCGCACGTCTTCTACTGGGCGGGCCGCACGTACCTGCGGAAGGGGGCGGAAAGCCTGGCCGGGAAGACCTTCGACGAATCACTCGTCCCGAAAGTGGAACCGGCAGCTGTGCCGGCCAGCGTCGAGGAACTGGACGCTCTGAAGGCGGAGCGGGACGCTGCCGAGGAGGCTCACAAGGAGCTAGAGAGGGAGCTGGAGGCATTGCGTGTACGGCTCGCGGCGATCAAGGCGGAGAACGAAGCGGTCCCCGAGGCCCACGACTGGAACGAGGACAAGACTCGACGGCTGCTCATCGATCTCGCGTTGAACCGAGCGGGTTGGTCGCTTGGTGGGCCACACGACCGGGAATACAAGGTCACGGGGATGCCCAATGCGCAGGGCGTGGGCTATGCCGACTATGTCCTGTGGGGAGACGACGGCAAGCCGCTGGCGGTGGTGGAGGCGAAGAAGACCACCGTCGACCCGGCGGTGGGCCAGCAACAGGCGAAACTCTACGCCGACTGCCTGGAGGCGATGCACGGCCAGCGTCCGGTCATCTTCTACACCAACGGCTACCAGACATGGCTGTGGGACGACCTCGCCTACCCGCCGCGGACCGTCGCGGGGTTCTATAAGAAGGACGATCTGGCGTCCCTGATCATCCGCCGAGCCCAGCGCGCCCCGCTCGATGTGTCGCAGGTGAAGGACGACATCGTCGAGCGTTACTACCAGAAACGGGCCATCGGCAGCATCGGCGAGCAGTTCGCGCAGACGCGACGCAAGGCGCTGCTGGTGATGGCCACCGGCAGCGGCAAGACACGCACGGCGATCGCCCTGGTGGACCTGCTGCAACGGGCGGGCTGGGTGAAGCGGGCGTTGTTTCTGGCCGATCGGGTGTCGTTGGTCAACCAGGCGGTGAGTGCCTTCAAGGCGCACCTGCCGGAATCGAGCCCGGTGAACCTGGTGACCGAAAAGGACAAGGCGGGCCGTGTCTACGTCTCCACCTATCCGACGATGATGGGACTGATTAACGAGACGAAGGGCAACGAGGCGCGCTTCAGCGTCGGGCACTTCGATCTCGTCATCATCGACGAGGCGCACCGCTCGGTCTACCAGAAGTACGGCGCGATCTTCCGGTATTTCGATTCGCTCTTGGTCGGCCTGACCGCGACGCCTAGCGAGTACGTCGACCGCAACACCTACACCCTCTTCGACCTGAAGCCGGGCGTGCCGACCGACGCCTACGAGCTAGAAACTGCGGTGGCGGACGGCTTCCTCGTGCCGCCGCGAGCGGAGCAGGTGGACCTCAAGTTCCCCCGCGAGGGTATCGACTACGATTCGCTCAGCGACGAGGAGAAGGAAGAGTGGGAGAGCCTCGACTGGGGCGATGACGTCGACGAGAACGGCCTTCCCGAAAGGGTCAACGCCTCCGCCATCAACAGCTGGCTTTTCAACAAGGACACCGTCGACAAGGTGCTCCAGCACCTGATGGAGCACGGCCACAAGGTCGAAGGCGGCGACCGGCTGGCCAAGACGATTCTCTTCGCCCGCAACCACGAGCACGCGAAGTTCATCGAGGAGCGCTTCAATCACCATTACCCACACCACAAGGGACACTTTGCGCGGATCATCGACCACTACGCCAAGTATCCGCAGAGCTTGCTCGACGACTTCTCGCAGAAGGACAAGGTGCCGCACATAGCGATCTCGGTGGACATGCTCGATACCGGCATCGACGTACCCGAGGTGGCGAACCTGGTCTTCTTCAAGCCCGTCTACTCGAAGATCAAGTTCTGGCAGATGATCGGACGAGGCACGCGTCTGTGCCCGGCGCTGTTCGGGCCCGACGACGACAAGCGGGACTTCCGTATTTTCGACTTCTGCTTCAACTTCGACTTCTTCCATGAGAATCCCGACGGCAGGGAGAGCCGCGTTGTTGTCCCGCTCGGCACACGGCTCTTTCGGTACCGGCTGCAGCTTCTGGACCATGTTCATAGGACGCCGGACCTGGCCCCGGATGCCAAGCTCGCGGGGTCCCTGAGCACGGAGCTTCATCGGGAAGTGGCGGCGATGAACCGCGAAAACTTCATCGTCAGGATGCACCTGGAGGCAGTGGACCGCTTCCGGGAGCGCAAAGCATGGGAACAGCTCAGCGAGGCTGACCGTAAGGCCCTGCACCGTGAGGTCGCGGGCCTGCCCAGCGAGATCGAGAACGATGACATCGAGTCGCGAATGTTCGATCTCACAGCTCTCCGCATGCAGCTTGCCCTGGCCGAGGGCGACCTGGCCGTCGTCGAGGCTTACCGGCAGCGGATGGTCGAGATCGCCATGCTGCTGGAGGAGAAGACCACGATCCCTGCAGTGAAGGCCCAGCTCGCGTACCTGGCCTCCATCCAGGAGAGCGGCTTCTGGGAGGAGATCGACCTCGACGGTCTCGAAGATCTGCGCCTGCGGCTACGTGGGCTGGTGCGTTTCCTCGACAAGAAAAAGCGCAAGGTCGTCTACACAGATTTCCAGGACGAGGTCCTGGGCAGGCGTGATGAAGCGTTTGTCTCCATGCCGAAAATGACCGGCGCGCTGTATGAGAAGAAGGTCAAGAGCTACCTCGACAACCATCTCAACCACATCGTGATCCACCGGCTTCGGACCAACCGGCCGCTCACCAGCGCCGACCTGAAGGGGCTGGAGTCGACTCTGGTCGAGATCGGTGAAGGGGATGGGAAGATGCTCCTCTCCGGCTTGCTGGCCCGTAGCGAGGCCCCTTCGTTGGCCCACTTCGTGCGCAGCCTGGTGGGCATGGACCGGTCCGCCGCGCAGTCGGCGTTCTCCGAGTTCTTGAACGATCGGAGTCTCACTGTCCCACAGATCCGCTTCGTCGAGATGGTGATAGACCAGCTCACGGCCCGAGGCGTAATGGAGGCATCGGCTCTCTACGAACCGCCCTTCACCAACCTGCACGCCGGGGGGCCGGAGGCGTTGTTTGGCGGAAAGAAAAACGTGATCGAAGGGATTTTCGACACACTGAAGGCGGTCCAGTCGGGGTTGATGGTGAAGGCAGGGTCAACGCCAGGAAGAGTCGCCCTGCTGTGAACCCGCTGACCCGCGCACGCTCGTCCAGATTGGCCCTTGCCGACGATGCCAGGGTAGCGCCCAGAATCGTGCGAATTTATACGCTAAGAGGTTTCGAGTCGGTGCTTGCTGGATCGGTGCAGGTATCGACCGGTACGAAGACGAGCTTGAGTTTCCAAGATGGACCACAGGCAAAGAAGGCCCGTGGGGTCACCGAGCCGCAAAAGCTTACAAAAGCTAACCCCAATTCGCGAATAAATCAGGCGGCTCGGAGGGCTTTAGCGACTCTTTGGAAGTCTTGTTGAGCGGCGGCTGAAGTGCCGAGGTCGAGGGTGATTCGGCCAGCAGGGTGAAGGAGGACGCCGGCTCGGCCGAGGAGTTTGAATCGCAGGGTGTGGATGGTTTCGAAGCGATGCAGGGTTCTCCGTTTGCGACTCCGTGATCGGGGTTGCGGACGTGCCGCGACCTGAAAGGACCGGGTGAGGTTGAAAGCGAGCACGCTGAGGATCTGCCAAGCGGCGTTGGCACCGGCTTTCAGGCTCGGGACACAGTTGAAAGCGAAGCCGTTGCGCAGCTCGGCGTACGCCTTCTCGTGCGTTCCCCGACCGTTGAGGAAGTGCCAGAGATTCAGGCCGTTGAGGGACTTGTTGGTGGTGATCGCCGAGTACTCGTAGTGGCCGTCGTCGGGATCGACCAGGTCCAGCTGGAAGTTCTTGCGGGTCTCGTAGGCCACTCGCTTGCGGTACAGCACGATGCGGCGTAGCTGATTCCAGGGAGCAACCCGTGTGCGGGTCTCGCAGTAGCTCACCGAAGACTTGCCGGGCTCTCTGCTCCTGGTCTTTGGTCAATTGTCGTTGGCAGGCGAGAGGGTGCTGGCGGTGCTTCGCGCCCTATCGACCGGGCCCTCGGTGCAAGCTGTGTGAGGGTCGCCGAAAACCCGCAAAAGATGCGTCTCGACTCTCCGAGAAGCGGGCCTGTTATCGGCGGTCATAAAGTGCGGGATTCCGGCTGTGTAGTGGCGCTTTTGGTTTCATCCTCCTCGAGAAGGGACCGGTGCCGAAGGAGGATGTAGCGGACGTATTGAGGGTCGAGCTCGTCGTTGGTCAGGGCTCGATGTACGGAGCGGTAGTAGGCAAGTGAGTGAATCTGCGGCAGCGGATCGGTGCTGAGGCGCCGTCGCAAGGTGGCGAGTCGAATGGCATGGGCAAGCTCTTCGAGGGGGACGTTGGCTTGATAGAGCTTGTCGGCGATGGCCCAGTCTCGGCGCCGAGGTCTAGGCGGGGTTTTAGGAGCGTCGAGGTAGAGGCGGATGAGCTCGGCGCGATACTCCTGTCGGATCACGAGGTCTTCGCACTGCGCCGTCGAGGGCGAGTGCCGCTTCGGCGGGCCGAAGCGCGCTTCTTGGCGTGCTCCTTGGACTCCTTGAGCCGATAGGAATCGCCCTCGATGTTGACGAGCTCGCAGCGATGGACGAGGCGATCGACGATGGTGACGACGGTAGTAGCGTTGGGGAAGACCTCTCCCCATTCTCCAAAGGACTTGTTTGTGGTGATGAGAAGGGACTTATTTTCGTACCTGCGGGAAACGACCTCGAAAAGTAGATCGGCGTGGCGCGTGTCGTAGGACAGATATCCGAGCTCGTCAATGCAGAGCAGGGATGGGCGCGCAAAGAGCGCGAGCTTGCGCTGAAGGCTGGTCGAGGAGTCTTGTTCGGCGAGGGTGTTGAGCAGCTCCGAGGCGGTGAGGAATCGGGCGGTGGCTCCACGTAGTACGGCTTGATGGGCGAGATTCTTGGCAATGAGCGTCTTGCCGATGCCGTTTGGCCCTATCAAGACAGCGTTGTGCCCTCGGGCGAGCCACTCGAGCCGAAAGAGATCTTCGATCTGCTCGCGGTCGATCTTCTTGGGCCAATTCCAGTCGAAGTCGGCCAGCGGCTTGAAGGTGCCGAGCCGGGCCCGACCCAGGCGTCGCTCCAGTCCGCGACGGGCTCGCTCCTGCTCTTCCCAGTCGAGCAGGTCGGGGAGCCAGGGTTGGTTGGCGACCTCATCCCAGTGGGCTAGGAGGCCATGGAGTTTCAGGGCTGTGGCACGCTCTTGGTCGGTGTTGTTCATTCGTCGTCCTCCTCGTCGTTGGGGTTGTCGTAGTCGGCCAGTGCATGGGGAGTGACCGTGAGCTCCCGGATCCTGGGATCGTCGGGGAGCTGGACAGGCAGCGCGGGTAGGAGTCCCCGCTCGTGGCGCCGACGATCGAGGATGAGTCGCACCGCTTCGGGATGCGGGGTGAGAGTGAGCACGATAATCGATGGGAATGTTGGCCATTCTGAGCACGGTAGGTGAGGGAAGGGTGTTTGGTCCCTCAAGTAGTGTGCTCAAGACTAGGTCCGTCGGCATCATCCCCGCCGAAGGCGGGCCGTCGGGGATCCGTCCCGAATGCTGTGGAAATTGAGAATGGCGTAACCTCCTAGTGGTCAAACACATCGCCGGTTAGGGCGAACGGAGGATTACGCCATGGTGGAGAATATCAACGAGGAAGGGGAAGCTGCACGCTTCCGTCAGGACATTCGTTCGTTGTTACGCGAGCGTGTTCGTGCGGCGATCGAGATCACACTCGAGGAAGAGCTGTCCGAGGCGCTGGGCTGCAGCGCCTACGAGCGTTCAGGCGAGCGTGCGGGCTATCGCAACGGCAAGCAGCGTCGTCTGATCACGACGGCGTGTGGGTCGAAGGAACTGGACATTCCACGAGGACGGCTAGTCGGCGAGGATGGGGCCAGCGTAGAGTTTCGCAGTGCGATCGTGCCGCGTTACGCTCGTCGTACGCAGGAGGTCGATGACGCGATCCTGGGTGCGTATCTGGCTGGCGCTAACAGCCGCCGGATCAAGAAGGCATTGGCTCCGCTGCTGGGTGAGGAGCACCTGTCCAAGAGCGCAGTTTCGCGTGTGGTGTCTCGGCTGAAGGAGCTTTTTGCTCGCTGGAGTGAGCGCGATCTGTCGGAGGAGTCCTACGTGCTTCTGTTTCTCGATGGCTTTCACCTGAAGGTCCGCTTGGCCCGTCGAGTGGTCTCGGTACCGGTGCTGGTGGTGCTGGGTGTGACTCCGGACGGCACCAAGGTGCTGGTGGCCTTACGTTTAGCCGCGAGCGAGGCCGCCGAGCACTGGAAGTGGCTGATCGAGGATCTGAAGGCCCGAGGTCTTCAGGCTCCGCGCTACCTGGTCACGGATGGCCACAAAGGGCTGGCCGCGGCGCTGAAGGCTTGGCCTGAGGTCAAAGTCCAGCGCTGCGTCCAACACAAGTGGGAGAATCTGAAGAAACACTGCCCGGTGCACGCACACGACGAGCTGCGGCGTGACTGGCACTCGATCGTACGAGCCGAGGACGCGGCACAGGCCCGCAAGGCCTACGCGGCGTTCGTCACCAAGTGGTCGCGACTAGTCCCGGCGGTGGCTCGCAGCCTTGAGGAGGCAGGGTTCCAGCTACTGACCTTCTACGAGCTCCCCAAATCGCTGTGGAGTTCGGTGCGCACGACCAACGCTCTGGAGAACCTGAACCGCGAGTTTCGTCGCCGCACTAAAACCCAGGGCTCCTTTGCCACCGAGGCTGCCGGCGTCACGCTCCTCTGGGGGCTCGTCGCCTTCGGGCAGATACACCTGCGAAGGATTAACGGCTACCGGGCGCTTCAGCTCCTGCTCGAGGTTGAGAGGGCCGCGTAAACGGTAGGATTTAGCAAAAGACGACTCGGAGGACTACGCCTGAACCCATTTCCACAAAAAACGGGACACATCCGCCGTCGGGGCCTGACGCGCAGTCCATACTTGTTCTTTCGCTGATCACGCTGAACGAGGGCTGACACGCAGCGATGGGATGAACGGCACGCTATCTGATGGGCGATCGAGGCGGTTCGCCGAGCTTCCATCGCGCTTGGGCCCCTGGTTGCGCCCTCAGATACCTTGAACGGAACACCCATTCCCACCAGACAACGTGATCGGGTTTCCTCGAATCGCCATCAAATACTGTGAACAAGACCGTCTGAGGCAAGTGGCAGCGAAACGCAGCTTCGGCTAAGTCCTTCAAAAGGCTACGCGACCATCACTTATCGTGATCGGACCGCCATCGATTATCGTGCTCACTCTCACGGGGATCCTTTTTCGAGGGCCTCGTCGATCGCCACTGCAAGCTCCCTGGGTCCACTCTCGGCAAGGAGCTCGAGGAGTCTGGCGACGGCACTCGAGAGTCGTCTCTGCCGTCGGGCCAGCTCCCGCAGGAGCTCTTCGGCCTGGGGCACCGTACGCAGCAGGTAGTCCTGGCCGCGCTGTGTACGTGCCTCGCGTTTCTGTCGTTCCAGCTCTTCTAGGTGACGGGGGTCTTCGATGATCTGGCCCTTGTCCCAGGACCTTGTGTGCTCGGCGATGAGCTGCTCGCGATCGAAGATGCGCACACGCTCCGGGTCTGCGGCGATCTGTAGCGAGCGGGCGATGCGATCATGCGGGATCGAGTAGCGATTCGCATCGAAGCTCAGGTAAGGAGTGCGCCGCGTGATCCGCTCGACCCATTCGTGGCAGGGGAAAGGCTGCGCCGGAAGGCTCACGAGATGAGAGCGCTCCTCGAGATAGGCCTGCTCGACGGTGCGACGCCGGTCCTGGGGCCACGGGCGCTTCATCGCTCGGTCGCGACACCACTCCAGAGCGTCCCGGTTCAGCGCTTCTCTGTCCCAGGTGCGACGCAGCGGAAAGAAGGAAGTTCTGACAAAACGAATGGCTCGTTCGACGCGACCTTTTTCATTTCCTCGTCTGGGAGCAACGGGCCTTGGATCAAAGCCGTAGAAGTCGGCGAGCTCGAGAAGCCGTGGATGAAAGCGAATGGCGCTGCGGCGCCGCTCGAGCACAGCGCTGCGCAGATTGTCGTAGAGGTGGATCTTGGCCAGACCCTCAAAGAAGGAGAAGGCGAGGACATGCCCGGTCAGGAAGCTCGGCAGACGAGCGTCGTAGAAGAAGTGCAGAAAGAGAGCTCGCGAGTAGCTCAGCACCATGACGAAGGCGTAGAGACGGCGCTCTCCGCCATCGACCTTTCGGGTGCCGAAGTGAGCCCAGTCCACCTGGGCCTGTTCGCCGGCAAGCGTACGGAGCACAAAGAAAGCCTCAGGCGCCTTGCGGGGGCGCAGGCCGAGCTCGGCAATGCAGTGGCGGAAGTGATCCTCCCCACCGGGATAGTCACGCTTCTTGACCATCTCGTAGAGCACGCTCGCCGGCAGCTCCGGGTAGCGCTCAAAGACTTCCTGGATGAAGGGGACGAAGCGATCGACCATGGACGCTCGTCGCGGCGATCGAGGCCGGCTCAGCCCTTCGCGTCGAAGGACTCGAGTGACCGTCGAGTGATGGATTCCCAGATGGCGGGCGATCGTGTTGCGCCGCCAGCCCTCCGACTCATAGAGACGGCGGATCTCGGCGGCGAGCTCGGGAGAGATCATCCCGCGCCCGCCTGCGCACCGGGCGTACTCGGCGCGATCGCAAGAAGTCGTGGCGGACAATCGGCTCGCAAGGATGGCGGCACAGCCTGCAGAGAAGCTCCTCGTTCCGACCTCCAACGGACAAGCCTTGCAAAAACAACGGAAGCGGCGCGGTGGGCCATGACGCCACCGTCGCAGGGCAGCCCCCGGTGCGGCAACTGTGATGCGTCACTTTCTTTGAGCCTTGCTGCTTGCAATCTCGATAGGCCTGCTGACGACGAGCATGCAAGCGGCGCCCTCGCGGCGTCTGCTGATAGCGACGCCCGGCCCCGCGAAGGCTGTGGCGCCGAGCCTCATCCCGGCACTCCGGCGTGCAATAACGATGGCCGCGATCGCACCAAGAGCAAATGTAGACAGCTTGCCGGCAACGATCGCAAACGAAACGGCGACAATCGGGACGGCGGCGCACGGCCCAGGCCTCCTTCGGCCTGGACTTCGCCACCCGCAGGCGGAATACTCCCTCTTCTGGGGCGTCATACCCCAGGTGTTGATGGCTGCGAGAAAGCGCATCCCGTTGGCTGCGAGCGCAGTTTCCGGGATGGAGTGAGCTGAGGGCTTCGCGACCGCGGGAAAGCTAGGCCTTCTTCAGGAAGGGCGGCATCATCCCGCCGGAACGGCGGTCCGGGTGCGTGGTCCCGGCGGCGTGTTTGCGGTCGGAAGAGATGCGTGAGTCGGTGTAGGGCTTTGCAGTGCGGGCTCTGCTCTGATAGAGCAGGCCGACCAGAGACGGCGAGAGCCCGGGAAAGCGAAGTAGAAAACGCCCCGGGCTCTGCCCCAAACCGCAGCATTAGCTGCGCTTGCAGTATGGCAGAGAGTCGGGGTCGTCGTCGAATGGGAGGCGACGATGCGACCGGACTACCGACTCTTCGACTGTGCTCGATGCCGTCGGCGTATCTCGCTGTGCTCGCACTGTGACCGTGGCCAGCGTTACTGCCGGGCTTGTGCTCTGGTGGCTCGTCGGGAATCGACTCGGGCGGCCGGCCATCGGTACCAGCGAAGCCTCCGAGGTCGGCATTGTCATGCCGCCCGTCAGGCCCGCTACCGTCGGCGCCAGCGCGAGCGGGCAGAGAAAGTGACGCATCAGGGTACCCCAGGCGGTACTTCGGGGAGGACACTGTGTCGGATCGAGACTCCGAGGCGCGAAGTGCGCTACGACCCGAGGAATCCGCGATGCATGCAGTGTGGAGAGGCCTGCCGAGAGTTTGTGCGAACGAGCTTTCGTCGTTGCCGACGGAGATAGGGGCGTGATCGACGCACAGCTGCGCGGGGAGATCCGTCGTCTGTTCCTGGTCGAGAAGTGGAAAGTCGGCACGATCGCTCGACAGCTACAGCTGCACCCCTCAACCGTGCGCCGGGCGCTGGAGAAGTCCGGCGTGCTACCCCAGCAGCGACGAGGGAGGATGATCGATCCTTACCTGCCGTTCATCGAGCAGGTGCTCGGGACCTACCCACGACTGCCGGCGAGCCGTCTCTACACCATGGTGGTGGAGCGCGGCTATCCAGGAGGCCCGGATCAGTTTCGCCACCTGGTGGCCTCGATGCGACCGAAGCCCCAGCGCGAGGCGTTTCTCTCGCTGCGCATGCTGCCAGGAGAGCAGGCGCAGGTCGACTGGGGCCACTTCGGTCGGCTCCGCGTCGGCCGGGCACATCGTCGGCTCTATGCCTTCGTCTTCGTGCTGTCGTTCTCGCGCACGGTCTTCGTGCACTTCACCCTCGACACTCGTCTCGAAACCTTCTTGCACGCTCACCAGCTGGCCTTCCACCTACGTCGACGGCGTCGTCAGGACCGTTCTGTACGACAACCTGCGAACCGCGGTGATCGAGCGGCAGGGAACCGCGGTGCGCTTCCATCCCGTGCTGCTCGATTTCGCCAGCCACTACGGCTTCCTTCCCACCGTCGCCGCGGTGGCTCGGGGAAATGAAGAAAGGCCGCGTCGAGCGCGCAATCCGCTTCCTGCGAAGCTCGTTCTTCGGCGCCCGAACGGTGAGCGATTTGGATCGTCTGAATCGGCAGGTCCTGGAATGGTGCCAGAGGTCGCAGCGCAGACCCTGGCCGCAGGACCGACAGCGAACCGTGAAAAGCGCCCTGGCCCAGGAACGACCTCGACTGCTTGAGCTTCCCGGAGACGACTTCGAAACCGACCTGCGACTGGAGATCAAGGTCAGAAAGACGCCGATCGTGCGCTTCGACCTCAACGACTACTCGGTGCCGCACAGTCATGTGCAGAGGACCGTCACGCTCCTCGCCAGCGAGCATCGGGTGCGGATCCTCGATGGCCAGGAGCTCCTCGCCGAGCACCCTCGCTCGTACTCCCGGGGCGAGCAGATCCTCGATCCTCAACACCTCGAGGAGCTCCTCGCTCACAAACGCAGGGCCCGACGACACCGGGGCTTCCATCGGCTGTTTTCCGCTGTGCCTCGATGCGAAGAGCTGATGCAGCAGCTCGCCGAGCGAGGCGAGAACCTCGGAACGCAGACCGCCGGCCTGCTCCGACTCCTGCGCCAGTACGGCCCCCAGCGACTCGACAAAGCCGTGCGCGAAGCGCTCCTGAACCACGCACCGCGATTCCAGTCCGTCCGGCTCCTACTCGAACGGCACCAGCGCGGCCTCGGTCAGCCCCCGGCTTTACCGGTGCCGCTCAGCCAGGAGCTCCAACAGCGAGATCTCTCCGTGAGACCGCACAACCTCGAGGACTACGACCAACTTGGAGGCAACGACGATGGCCCGACCCAGGAAGAGTCCAACGATCCCTGACGAACCACTACGAGAGCTCGCCCGATCCCTCGGCTTCTACGCCCTCGTCGACGACTGGGGCACCTACCGAGAACAGCCCTGGCTCGAACAGCTGCTGCGCAAAGAAGAGGCCGAGCGCAAACGGCGCAGCCTCGAACGGCGCATCCGCACCAGCCGCGTCGGGCTCTTCAAGAGCATCGCCGACTTCGACTTCTCCTGGCCCCAGCGCATCGACCGCGAGCAGATCCAGGATCTGCTCACCCTCCAATTCCTCGACGACATCACCAACGTCATCCTCCTCGGACCCAACGGTGTCGGCAAGACCATGATTGCCAAGAACCTCCTCTACCAGGCGCTGCAACGAGGGGCCACCGCCAGCTTCGTCACCGCCTCCGACATGCTCAACGATCTCGCCGTCCAGGAAACCCCCTCGGCGCTCCAGAGAAGGCTCTCCAAATACACCCGACCCTCGCTTTTGGCAATCGATGAGCTCGGCTATCTCTCCTACGACCACCGCCACGCGGATCTCCTCTTCGAGGTCGTCTCCAGGAGATACGGCAACAAGCCCATTCTTCTCACCACCAACAAGCCCTTCGCCGAATGGGCCGAGGTCTTTCCCAACGCCTCCTGCGTCGTCACTCTCGTCGATCGACTCACCCACCACGCCGAGATCGTCAAGATCGAGGCTAACTCCTATCGCCGCAAGGAGGCCAAGGAGGCTGCTGAAAAAAAGGCCAAGGACCGCGCCAAAAGGCGGAGCGCAGCACGACGACGCTCATGACCCGAAGCCACTATCGGCGCCAGCTCCTCCGCCTCTATCGACTCCTTCCCGACACCCCGCACCGCTTCCACCACGGCGACCGCGTCATCGTCGACCAGCTCTTCGACCAAGACCTGCCTCTCACCGTCCTCCAGGCCGCCCTCCTCCTCGGCTCCGCCCGACGCGCATGCCGAGATCCGCGCCTACCAAAGCTCCAGCCCATCCGATCCCTCGCCTACTTTCTCCCCATCCTCCGAGAACTCCCCACGACGCCACCCCCCGAGGGGTACCTCGACTATCTGCGCCACACCCTGAGTCACGCCTCGCGGGGACAAAAAACCGACTCGCAGCCAACTAAGTGCGCTTTCTCGTAGCCGGTAACACCAGGCCTTCCGGCGGTGGGCGGTCACCTTGCTTGGAGTCGCCCCCGCCGGTCTCCCCATACTCCCACCTGCCACGCTGCTCGCGCGCTCGCGCGCGACGATGATGCTGAAGAGACTCTCAGCAGGAAACGCGGTCAGAAAGCCGGGATCGCGCGCTTCTTAAGCGCCGTTGACAGGCGTGTAACAGTCTGAAGGGGGATCGGGACCAGGCGTATCTAAGGGCTAGAATGGGCGGTAGGATTTAATGTGGCTATCAAGTATTATTTGGGGATTATATACGAGAGTGCCGAAGGTTTGGGAGGTGAAGTGTGAGTGATTCAGGGCATCCCGACTACGTTGCAGAGGCTCTGGGGGCCTTCATGCGTGAACAGCCGCGGTGGACGTACTGGCCGCGTGAGCGGTTGACCGTCCGATGGGCCGCCCGGTAGCTCACCATGAGGTCGAGCCTAGACGGAACCTTGTGAGTCGTGGTCGTGCGCACACCGTGCCACGAACAGCCCCTCAATCGAAGCTCGACGAAACCTGCTCAACAAGACCAACTTCGCGGCTGCAAAGTGGGCTCCGGTGGTGAGCACGTCGTCGACGATGACAATCACAGTCGGTTCTGGCGTTGAGCGTGTTTCCTCAATGCGGTAGCGTTGTGCGATCTCCCGTGGCCGGGGCCGCATGCCAGTCGGCTTTTCGTGGGCAGGGACGGTGCTCTCGTCCTGAACGAGAAGTTCGCTCACGTTCCACGCCTGATCATCAGGCCGAGCAACGCGAAGCATTCGCGTTAGTCGGTCGTCATAGAGAGGGTCGCCGGGTGCCTTCGACGGCGGCATCGGTACGAACGCATGGCCCTCTGGGGGAACTGGAACTACGGCACGCCGGAACGCCGTGGCGATCGTGTCAATCGCATCCTCCTTGTATTTCCACTCAGGTCTCCCTTGCCGGCTCATCGACTTCTTGAAGTTCGAGATCAGGCTGTTGGTCGAGCTGTAGGCAAAGCCTCGTCCAGCGACGTACTCGCCGAGGAAGTAACAGCGGTCCTCGCTGATGAGCCAGCGGTGGTCGGCCCGCGTCAGCTCGTCGACTAGTGTGAAGCGATCAGGCAAACTCACGTCGGATGTCGGCGTAGTCCTGGACCCTAACCGCTCCCTTTTCCGCTAGGCGTGCAGGCCACGTCAACTGCGGGTTCCGAAAGCAACTGTCGAGGACAAACAGCTTCCGTCCCTGGTGCAAGGCTGCGCGTGCCTGAGTCAGCGTGCCCGAGGTCTCGCCCGCTTCAACGATGATAGACGCCTCCGAAAGCGCTGACATCACTACGTTGCGCTCCGGAAAGAACAGGCGGTTGCGGCGATAGTCTTGCGACTCGTACCGCTCGAGGGGAACCGGACTCACGACCAGAAAACGCTCGGCAATACGACGCTGCAGGTCTGCGTGAGCCCTCGGATAGACGTGCGAAAGTGGTGTGCCGATGACCGCGATTGTTCGCCCGCCGCACTTGATGGCCGTCTCGTGGGCGACCCGATCAATGCCGGCCGCCAACCCCGAGATGATGGTGAAGTCGTCGGCGACGAGGTCGCGGACCAGATTCCGGGTGCATGCACACCCATTCTTCGACGGCTTCCGGGTTCCGACCACCGCGACCGACCGCGACGCTACTAGGTCCCAACATCCTTGGTAGTAGAGAAGCTCAACCGGATGGGCCGCATCCCGCAGTTTCGTCGGGTACTCGCTGGCACCGTTCACGCTTACGCCAAACCGCGGAATCTCGGCTTTGGCGAATCGCTCCTTGACGGCGGCAGCGTGGCTAAGAGCGTCCTCCTCTGACACGAAGTGCGACGGCACACGCTGGGGATGCTCGGCAAACCGCTTCGCGAGTGACCTGAAGGTGGTGCGCGGATCGGACCACAGGACTTCATACGCTCCCATCTCTCGGAACGGGGAAATTGCCCGCTCCTCAAACGAGGATTCAACGGGAAGAGGTAGCGTTCCGCTGGCGTCTTTGCCGACGACTGACATTCCCACCGCGGAGACTCTAGCAGATGCGGCCACTAGCGAACCTGCTCTCATTACGCTTCATTACCGCCCATACTGCCAGCTTTCCATCGGACTGGCAACCTAGGCGGGCAGCCCCAAGGGCGGCTGTGTGGCGTCCCGGCGAGTATCTCCGCGCTGGCGGCGAGCGGTCGGGCATGAAGCCGCCGCGCTTCGTCTACCAGTAGGCAGCTCCCCACGTCTCCTGCCTCTTGACTTCTAGCGCCAAGACTGGCACCGTCATGGAGGGATCGAAGATCGGATTCCAGAAGTGGATGATCGCCGCCTTCCTGCTGACGACCAGCCTCAAGAGCGTGTCGAGCATGAAGCTGCACCGCGACTTGGGCGTAACGCAGAAGACCGCGTGGTTCATGGCGCAGCGGCTTCGCGCTGCGTTTGAAGCGGGCGGGCCAACCGTGCGTTTCGAGGGTCCAGTCGAAGTGGACGAGACGTTCGTGGGCGGCAAGCGGAAGAACATGCACGCCAAGAAGCGCAAGAAGCTGGAAGGACGCGGCACCGTGGGGAAGACGGCCGTGGTCGGCATCAAGGATCGGGAGACGAAGCAAGCAGGCTTTCCCGGGCAGTCAGGAGCAGCCTCAAGAGCCGTCTGCTCACCTCCTGCTCACCAACTCAGCCAAACTGCCCGGGATTCAAGGGGTCGAGGGTTGTCCCAACACAAGAGAGGGACCACCGGGTTCAGGGAGCCCGAAATCACCGCTCAAGTCCTACCTATCGCCTACCCCGGCCCCGAGCGTCGATCTACGCCTCACTCATGAAGAAAGAGTAAGTCGTGCGTAGAGAACAAGTTAGATGCTGGTATCCCCAACGGGATTTGAACCCGTGTTGCCAGCTTGAAAGGCTGGAGTCCTGACCAGGCTAGACGATGGGGACACGAGGCACGAGAGACCCTAGAAGGGCTCGCTGTCGAGTGCCGAATTTTAGCACAAGGCGCAGCGCTTCAGACCTCTGGGGGCGTCGCTCCTTGCGCGTCCGGCCTCAGTTCCAACTCTAGGCTTGTCGTCGAAAACTGGACCTCGCCGAAGCCGAAAGTGCCGAGGAAGGTCCCTTCGTAGAGGGCTCCCGCGCCCGGCATGATAGCGGTGGTCGAAAGCTCGGCGTCGCTACGAGCGAGTAAGCCACCATCGCTGTCCAGAAGGCTGACAGTCACGACAACGACGCTCGCGACCATCGGGCTACTATTTCGCAAGGAGCCCCGAATGGTGACCTCTCCGTCTCCTGACGAATCCTCAATCCAACTGACGACTTCTACCGGTGAGGTGCCAGGCAACTGCAGAGCCGGTCGGATCTCCAAACGGTCAGATGACGGGACCAACGACGCCGCCTGGACCGCGCCGGAATCGCTAGGGCTCTCGTCGCCCGTAACGTCATCCTCCGAAGCCACTACCGCAACCGCTTCGAACTCCGGCAGGTCCCCATCGGTGAGTACCAGGACCGGGGCACGCTCCTCGGCCTCCGCAGGCTTCGCCTCCGGCTTGCTCTTCTTCTCGCTCAGTTTGCGACTCGCATCGATGTCCACGGAAGCCACTCTGACCGATGAAAGCGAACCCCGAGGCGTCGTGAAAATGACCCGGCCGCCCTGAACCGTCCAGGAACCCTTGGTCTCTACTTCGTCGCCAGAGTCCAGAACGAGCCAGTCGGCAGCGGCAGGAAGAGCGCCCATCACCAGCAGCGCCACCGCTAGCAGCAAGACAAGGGGACTGGCTCCAGCGACGGGGGTCCGAAGACCCGGATTCGTCGACGGCGTGTTGGGAGAGTTTCTCGTCACGACAGCCTCCTCTCGAAGGAGTTCGGAAATGCCTGAGTGATTATAGGCTCTTCGACCGATCAGCGACGATCCGAAAGCCGCCCCCCCTATAGCCTCGGCCCTGGATCGCCGCTGGGCTCTAGGCCCGCAAGACCGATGCCAGAGCTGCGGGCGCGAGAAAACGCTCAGATCAATCGCCTTACTCGCAACCAGCGCGGACGCTCTCGGGCAGGGCTGTTACCGAACTACACATATACGCCGCGAGTGATATTCCGAAGTGGAGAACCGAGCACGGAATCGTCGCTTTCAATCTTCCGCCCCAAACCGGCTGTCCGAGGACATCGAGGTCATTCGCCGAGCGTTCCCCCAGACTTATGTCCTGAGACCACCGAAGACTCACAATCTGGTGGCCATCGCAACCCCGGAGGAGGCGGTGGGTGTCGACGAGCTGATGCAACGAGGCCGGGCACTGGATGACCGCTTCGGGACCGAGCTCTCCTTCGCCGAGCTCGCCGGCCAGATCCTCGATCGCGGCGATTGAAGCACCAGGCCCTAAGGAACCTCACCACTCTCCAGGCGCACCGGTTCTCCGAAGCCGAGACTCACGACGTCGTCCTCGATCTCGGCGAGATCGCCGAACACCAACCAGGTGAGTTTGTCGGGTTGGATGAACTTCGCCGCCGCCGCATTGAGCTCGCCCTCGCTGAGCCGCTCGACGTTGGCCGCGTAGTCGTAGTAGTACTGCGGTTCGTAGCCATATCTGACCATCGTCGTGGCCGCCTCCTCGAGATCCTCCAGGGTCTCGAAGCGTCCGGGTAGCCTCAGCACCATATGGCGCTTGATGCTCTCGAGCTCTTCGCCGCGGATCGCTCGCTCGCCGGCGATGCCACGAATCTCAGCTAGAACCTCGAGCATGGATTCTTTGGTCTTGTCTCTCTGGACCGGGGCGATCACGATCATCGGCCGCGGGCCACGCGCCTCACGAAGAGCACCATAGACACCGTAGCTCCAGTGCTTGTCGAGGCGCAGATTGCGGTTGAGCCGCGACGTCGCCATGCCGCCGAAGAGTCGCATGACTGTCTCCATCGCAAGGTCTTCGGGCTGCCCCCCAGGGAGGGAGAGCTGTGCCGCCACGATGACCGACTGCGGAGCGCCAGGTTTGTCGACGAGATACACGTTTCGACTCTTGCTTGGCGCCATTTCGGACAGATTCTTCTTCGGAACCTCTGCCCTCTGCCAGCTGCCGAAACCGGGCTCGACCTGTCTTACCAGCTCGTCCATGGTGATGTCGCCGGCGACGATCAGGGTCGAATTGTTTGGGCGAAGCCAGGTGTTGTGCCAATCGGCGAGGTCCCTCCGAGTGAGACTCTCGACACTCTCCAGTGTGCCAGACCCTGTCAGCGGGCTCGAGTAAGCATGGCCGGCCCCGAAGAGTAGCGGGGGTACCAGGCGGAGCGCGGCAGCGGTCGGCTGCGCGAGCTCCTGCTCGATCCGCGCCAGCTGCCGGCGCTTCACGATCTCGAAGGCCTCCGGCGGAAAGGCCGGGCTCAGGACGATGTCGGCGTAAATCTCTAGAGCCTCGCCAAGGCCTGCCTTCAGAGCTCGCAGCCGGACGAAAGAGAGATCCAAGGAATTGTCGGTGGTGACAAAGGCCCCCAGAGCATCGAGATCGTCGACCACCTTGAAGCCATCCCGGCTGTCGGTCCCCTCTTCCATCATCTCGAGGGTCATCCGGGCCAAGCCCATCTTCTCCCCGGAGTCAGCGGCGAAGCCGGCATCCGAAGCCAGAGTAAAATTCACCAAAGGCACCCCGCGGCGCTCGAGTAGGAGCAGCTGGAGACCGTTCTCCAGCTGCCGCGACTGGACCTCTGGGAAAGGCAGCTTCGAGCGCTCCGTGAGCGCCGGCAGCACCGAGCGATCAACGTCTGTGCCGCTGCCTTCGAGCTCTGGATATGGCACCACCGTGAGTGTGTAGTGATGCCGCCCCAGCCAGTCGCGACTGGTGGCCAGAACTTCTTCGCTCTGGGCTCTTGCCATTGTGCGAAAGCTGTCGAGGTAGGCCTCGGGGCTGCCACCGTAGGTCATGCTCGCAGCGAGCACGTCGGAACGGCCGCCGAATCCGCCGAGGCGCTCGGTTCCGCGGACGAAGGAAGCAACGATACGCGCACGCGCTCGCAGCAGCTCTTCGTCCGTCGGGCCGCTGCGGTGGAACTGGTCGAGAATCGCATCCATCTCGCGCTCGACTTCGGCCGTATCAACACCCGGTCTCACCGTAGCGGTTACAGAGAACAGGCCCGAAAGCTCTAGATCCTCCATATCGGCACTGACCGAGGTCGCGAGCCTCTTCTCATAGACCAGCGCGCGGTCCAGGCGGGCGCTCTTGCTGCCACTCAGGACGCTCGCGACCAACTGCAGATGCGCCGACGCGTCGCTCCCCCATCCAGGAACGTGGTAAACCCGATAAATTCGAGCCTGAGGTACGCGGTCCTCGAGCACATCTCGAAGGTCGTCCTCCAACCTCGGCACCCACCGCTGGTAACGAGGAACAGGAGGCCCCGGCGGAATGGCCCCGAAGTACTTCTCGACCAACTCGACGGCTCGATCTACCGTGATATCTCCGGCGAGAGAGAGCACGCAATTTCCCGGACCGTAGAAAGTGCGGTACCAAGTGCGTACGTCTTCGAGAGTTGCCGCTTCGAGGTCCTCCATGCTGCCGATCGTGGGCCAGCTATAGGGGTGGGAGTAGGGATAGATCGACTCGACCACGCGAGTGAATACGCGGCCGTAGGGGCGGTTCTCGCCCTGGCGTTTCTCGTTCTGAACCACGCCACGCTCGCGCTCCAAAGACTCAGGGGTGATCCGAGCGGCGAGAAATCCCATCCGGTCTGATTCCAAAAATAGCGTCCGCTCCAGCGCCGAGGTTGGGACATCCTCGAAAAAATTCGTGCGGTCCCCGTTGGTGGTGCCGTTGCGGTTGTTGGCTCCGAGGTCATCCATCGCCTCACGGAAGCCGTGCGGATAGTTCTCGCTGCCGTTGAAGAAAAAGTGCTCGAAGAGGTGCGCAAATCCTGTCCGGCCCCGACTCTCGTTGCGAGAGCCGACGTGGTACCAGGTATTCACCGAGACGATGGGCAGACTGTGATCTTCGTGGACAAGAAGTACCAGACCGTTGGGCAGCACCCGGGTCTCGTGCTCGATACGCAGTAGGCCGAGATCGAGAGGGTCCAGACCCTGTGCACCGGTGGCAATGGCCCACGCCGCACCCAAGACCGCAAGCACAAATGACTTCCACGACGCCATAGACAGATGCCTCCGAAAGTGATGAATATCACTTCCGGAGGCGCCCTGTCTCTCTCCTGCGGCTGCGCCGTCCCCGGCGCACTGATTGCTAGCCGAAGGAAACAGTACCGATCACTTAAAGAGAATGGCTACCCGATGGCTACGGTCCCGGTCTCCCCGGTGCGGATGCGAACGCACTCGGCCATATCGAAGACAAAGATCTTCCCGTCGCCGATGCGACCGGTCTTCGCCCCGCCTGTTATCGCCTCGACGACGGTATCTAAGTACTCGTCGTTCACAGCCACCTCGAGTTTCACTTTACGCAGCAAGCTGCCCGACTCTTTGTGGCTGCGGTAGACCTCTGAGACGCCCTTCTGCCGGCCCCGCCCCATCACATTGGAAACGGTTACCAAATGAATATCGCTGTCCTTCAGCCTGTCGAGGACCTCGTTCTTACGGTCCGGCTGCACGATGGCGATGATGTATTTCATGATCTCTCCTCCCGCCTTAGTCGACCAGAGTGTAGGCAGACTCTCGATGCGATGTGACATCGAGGCCGACTCGCTCGTCGTCTTCGTCGACGCGAAGACCGACGATCTTGTCAATCACCTTGAGCAGAATGAACGAAACTACGCCAGCCCACACGATCGTGAAAACGACAGCTTTGAGCTGGATGGCGACCTGACCTGCATTGCCGTAGAAAAGGCCATTGGTGTCGTTGCCCGGCACCATGTCGGTGGCCCAGAGACCGGCAGCGATGGCCCCCCACATTCCGGCGACACCGTGGACGCCGAAGACGTCGAGGGAGTCGTCGTATCCGAACTTCTCTTTGATGACGGCCAAAGCGAAGTAGGCGCAGATTGAGGCACCTAGACCCACGCCGAGAGCGCCCATCGCGTTGACCGAGCCGCAAGCCGGCGTAATCGCCACAAGCCCGGCGACAGCTCCGGTAATGACCCCGAGCAGGGTCGGCTTCGAGTTGAGGACCCAGTCGAGAGCACCCCAGGTGACAGCGGCGGTCGCGGCGGCAATATGAGTGACCACGAAAGCATTCGCCGCCGAGCCGTTCGCGGCGACGGCGCTGCCGGCGTTGAAGCCGAACCAGCCGAACCAGAGCAGACCGGTGCCGAGCACGGCGAACGGGAGGTTGTGTGGCGGCGAGATGCCCCTCGGAAAGCCCTGTCGTTTGCCGAGCAAGAGCGCAGCGACCAGGGCTGATACTCCGGCGTTGATATGCACCACAGTGCCGCCTGCAAAGTCGAGTGCGCCGTCGGCGCCAAGGCCGAAGAAGCCACCAGCGCCACCCCAGACCCAGTGACAAACCGGCGCGTAGACCACCAACAGCCACAGGCTCATGAACAGACAGATGGCACTGAACTTCATGCGCTCGGCGAACGCACCGATCATCAGCGCAGGGGTGATAACGGCGAACATCGCCTGAAAGATCATGAACAGCTGGCCGGGGATTGCGGTGCCGTCCCAGGCATCGAAGCCCACGTCGCGGAGGAACATGTAGTCCAGGCCGCCGACGACTCCACCGAGGACGTCAGAGCCGAAGGCCAGGCTGAAACCGACCAGCACCCAGAGAATGGTCATCAACCCCATGCACAAGAAGCACTGCATAAGGATGGACAAGACGTTCTTGCGTCTGACCAGGCCGCCGTAGAAGAAGGCGAGGCCCGGTGTCATCAACAGCACTAGTGCGCAGCTCGTCAGCATCCACGCCGTATCTCCGCTGTCAATACCCTCCTGGGCCGCCGCCGGAGGCGCCAGACCGAGGAACATGAAGAGCGCTATCAGGAGCAAGGCCCCGCGCGGTGAACTCATCGCTACCCTCCTTCGAATCGTGATGTACGGAACAACAGCATCGTACTCGCAACAAAAACTCTCGCGCAACGACGAACAAAAACGTCGCATTGGAGGCGCGAAGGACTTTTTTTGAGCACTCGCATCAAAGCAGGCCGAGGGCGACCCTGTACGAGTTGATGACACACAGCCGCCTTGAACCCACCCCCGCTAGACAAACTCGACCCCCTCAGAGGCGTCGTCCTCGAGCGATCGTCGCTGCCCTCATCGCTCTCTCGCTGTCGGCAGTCATAGCCGAAGCGCAGATCTACCTCCCCGATTCAGACTCGGTCGCCTACTCGGCGTACGCCGCCATCGCCGGCACCAAGATCACAGCGCACCGCGGGAGCTCGGTGAGGGGAGACCTCCACTCCAACAATAGAGTGACGATCCGTCTCCGAGCCACCGTCGATGGAGACGTCACGGCCGGGCTCAGGATCAGGCAGCAGGGTGTAGTCACCGGGACAGCCACCGAGGGGGCGCCGCTGGTCGATCTCCCATCTCCGCCGAGTCGGAAAGCGGCAGTCGCCATCGCAGACCGCACTTTCACGGGTGACCAAGTCTTTGTCGACGAGGTTTTCAACGACGTCATCTATGTCGATGGCAACGTTTCGATTCGGGGCTCGATCAACGGTGTCGGTTCCGTCATCGCGAGCGGGAAGATCGTGGTCGAGCGCCTCGATTTCGCCGGAGAGGTCGCTCTCGACGCGACGACGCGGCTCGCCCTGATCGCATCGGGCAAAATCGAGGTGGGCCGATACCGAGCTCTGCGAGGGGCCCTCGTGACTGGCACGCGTCTCGTTCTGAACCAGGATTGTCGGTTCGAGGGTGTGCTTGTCGCCTCGAAGAGGATCGTGATCGCGAGCGACTCAGTGGTCAGCTTCGTCGATCCAGTCGGCGACACAGTAGAGCCCGCGCTGAGCTTGGTGGCTCCGAGCTCTCCCCTCGTCACCGCCGTGACTCGGATCGACCTAGCCTTCTTCTACGCCGACGACGGCACCGGATTGGATCTGGCGAGCCTGCGGGTACTCTTCAACGGCGCCGACATCACCGATGCTTGCCTGCCCGAGGCGGTCGTGGCCTCCTGCCCTGCGACTCTAGCGGGATCGGGCGAACAGACCGTAGAGGCAACCATCAGCGACTTCGCGGGCAACATAGCGAACAAGACCTTCCACTTCGAGGCCACTCTGGACGAGGCGGCGCCCACCGTAGTCATCAACTCGCCCGCTTCGGGTGCGATCGTCTCCACCCCCCTGCTCCTGATCTCGGCGTCCGTGGCGGACGACGGCGAGGTCACGATCGTCACTGTGAACGGCAGGGTCATCGAGCCCGAGAACGGACAGATCTCCAGCCAAGTGAATCTCCGTGAAGGCGCGAACCGAATTGAGCTAACCGCCAGAGACGGCACCGGCAAGACCGCTGCTGCGGAAGTCGAAGTGACCCTCGACACCCCCAGCTCACACTTTCTAGACCCATCGAAGAGGCTTTCATAAGTAACAGCGCCTCCCTCAGAGTGGTCGGAGTCGCCGCCGATGCGACCGGCATCTCTGCCCTGAAGATCGGCAACACCTCGGTCAACCCGACCGAAGGAGCGTTCGATGAAGAAGTGGCGCTCGCCGAGGGCGCCAACAGCATTCGGGTCACCGCTGAGGATGGGGCCGGCAACCAGACATCTGTCGAGCTGGAGGTCCATCGATTCACCTTGCCGGTGATCGCGATTCTGGCGCCCGAAGACGCCACTCTTGTTCTAGGGACGACAACCGAGGTCAGCGGAACGATCAGCGACCCAACCGCCACGGTCGAGGTGAACGGTATCCCCGCACAGGTCGTCGGCTCCGAATTCGTCGCCCAAGATCTACCGATCGGTAGTGGAGCCAACCTGTTCAAGGCGGTCATAACAACCGCGAGCGGGCGACAGGCGGCCGACTCGATCACCCTGTTCCGTGATCTGACGCCGCCAAGAGTCGTCATTGAAGAGCCGAGGAACGGCTCACGTGTCTTTGAGCCGACCCTCTCCGTGACCGGCATGGTCAACGACATCGTCGTCGGAACCGTGAACTCAGAGCAGGCCACGGTTACCGTCAATGGTCAGCAGGCTGAGGTGTCGAACCGCTCATTTCGCCTTGACCGAATCACTCTGAGCCCGGGTGAGAACGTGATCACCGCAACAGCGGTGGACCCCAGCGGCAATAGGAGCCAGGAGACAACGACCGTTCACTTCGAGGCACCCGATGGGCCCACGATCGCCATCTTCGGCGGCGACGGCCAGAGCAGCGTTATCGGCTCGCTTCTACCCGCGCCCCTATCGGCCATGCTTCGAGATCGGAATGGCGCACCGGTGGCGGGAGAGCTGGTCACTTTTCGCGCGGTCGGCAACGACGGCTCTCTCGATGTCGGTCTCAGACAAGTGGCTCTCAGCACCGATGGAAACGGCCTGGCACAGGTGGGCTTCACCCTCGGGCGACGAGCGGGCAATCAGACCATCGAAGCCACCGCGGTCGGTTTCAGCGGCCGGGCGGTCTTCAACGCGATCGCGCTCCCGGCCCAGGCCGCGCTCCTGGTCCCGGACTCCGGCGATCAGCAGGTCGGAATCAGCTCACGGGAGCTCCCTGAACCACTGGTAGTTGTCGTCACCGACAGTGGCTTCAACCGGCTCGGAGGGATACCCGTGACTTTCGAGATCGTCGAGGGGGAGGGTCAGCTGGAGAATGGTCTCGAAAAGTGGGTCGTGGTATCTGACAGCGACGGGCGCGCCGCTGCCCGCCTGACTCTGGGCGCACCGGAGGGAGTCGCCAATAACGTGGTCCAGGCGCGCCTCGGAGACGAGCCTGATGATCCGGCCGTCGCCTTCACCGCGGCCGCTCAGATCGCCGGGCACCCGAGCCTCACAACGATTAGTGGTCTGGTTCTCGACAATACAGACTTGCCGGTCCCCGGCGTAACCGTGACGGTGGCAGAGAACGCCGCAGCCAGCCAAAGCGATAACTCCGGCTTCTTTCACATCATCGGCGCACCGGTTGGGGCCCTGCACCTCATCGTCGACGGAAGCACGGCCCAGCGGCCCGGCTCGTGGCCAACGCTCGAGTTCACGCTGACGGCGGTGCCCGGGCGCGACAATTCGCTGGGCCGACCCATCTTCCTACTTCCGCTCGCCACTCAGAACGCACTCTTCGTCGACGAAGGGAGCGGAGGCGTACTCACCATAGCCGAGATTCCCGGCTTCTCGCTGGAAGTGGCGCCGGGGTCCGTCACGTTCCCCGATGGCTCCAGTACGGGGGTCGTCACCGTCACTCCCGTTCACAGCGACAAGATCCCGATGACCCCAGGCTTCGGTCAGCAGCCGCGCTTCATCGTAACCATCCAACCGGCCGGAGCGAAGTTCGACCCACCCGCTCCACTCACCCTACCGAACGTAGACGGCATGGTGCCCGGCGAGGTAACGGAGCTCTATTCCTTCGACCATGATCTGGGGCAGTTCGTCAGCATCGGGCCAGGTACGGTCAGCGACGACGGTACGCGCATCACTTCGAACAAGGGGGTCGGCATAGTGAAAGCCGGCTGGCACTGCGGTGGCAACCCGGGGCCGCCGGGCTGGCCCCACGACTGCCCCCTCTGTCGACGCTGCGTCTCCGGGATCTGCGTGCCGGACTCGAGTCAAACCCCGCTCCAGTTCGCCGACGACGACTGTCTGTTTCAGGGCTGCGCTCACGGCACTCTTCTCGACTTCGAAACAGACCTGGAGACACCTCCGCAGATAGCCGACAACTGCTTCAATGAGATCTGTCCCCGCGACGAGAAGCGGCTCGACCTCAACGACGCGCCGCTCCCACTCGAGTGTTGTGGCAATCTGAAGATCGATCTCCCCGAGGGTAGACTTACCGGCATCTACGATCCCGATAATGAATGCTGTGTCGACGACGGACTACTGATCGTCGACAAAGGCCCACCGCTGGACGATATTGAGCTATGTCCGCAGAGGTCGCGGCCACCGCTCAGCGAGCTGCCCTACGACTACCAAGGCTGCAGCGTTCCCGCCGTGGTAACCATGATCGCGGGCTTTCACTCCCCGAACAACCCCGCGGGCGGGCAGAGCACGCACTTCAGCGACTTCGACCTCGGCCCTGCCGCACAGCACAACCTGCCCTGCGACGTCCACGACGCGTGTTTTCAATCATGCAAAACCACCGAAGCAGAGCGCACGATGTGTGATGACGACTGGCAAGACGCTCTGCTCCGTGTATGTGAGCTGGCGATGAGCCACCCGGTGGACGGTCAGGACCTCTCAATCATTCATCGCTGCTTTGTGGCCGCAAACGTCTACTTCCAAACAGTTAGCACCTTAGGGAAGTTCTTTTTCGAAGCGAACCAGAAGGACTTCTGTCAATGCTGCGACTAGACCAGCGTTTCCAAAGTTCGTGCTGCATAGCTCGAGCTCATTCTGTTCGCTGGCCAGGCGCGCCGACGCAGGCATATTGGGCAATATTCGAGGAGCGCGGGGGCGCCCAGCCAACGCCGGCAGCGGGCAGAAGGGGCCGAGATATGTGCGCGAACTTTGGAAACGCTGGTCTAGCTATCAGAACGGGTCTCTTTCTGTTCGGTCTCTTCGCTTTGATCGTCGCGGCGAGGCCCCAATCGCTCCGAGTCGAGTGGTCTGAGCTGATGGATCACCCGGGCATTCGAGCCACGGTAGAGTGCGTCGCCGCGACTCCCCAAGGTGGCGTGCGCATACTGTTCTCACCTCAGCGCTCGGCCGCGGCGGAAGGGAGCCAACAGTTTTCCCTCTTGAGCGTCGGGCCCGATGGCCGGGCTACCGCGCCAGGTCTGCTGCCGGTGGCGACCGCCCCGAGTCTCATCCTAAGACGTGGAGGGTGTGCAAGCCTTTCAAACGGCGATCTCTTCGTGGTGGGCTCACTGCGATCGACGGGCGAGCTTGCCTTCTTCTCCGTCGACGAGCGCGGGAGGATTGCCGCTTCAGGGAAGCTTCTCGGACCTTCGGACGGTTGGAGCCCCGACAAGGTCATCCGCACCTCCCGGGACCGCCTCCTAGCGGTCGGCAGCAGGGCCTCCTCCGATGCGAGATTCGCCCTCGTCTTCGACTCCCAGGGGAACATCGAATGGAAGCTCGACGCCTCGGCCGCTCGCGGCGTCACCTTTCAAGACGTACTCGAAATGCCGAATGGCGACTTTGTTCTCTGCGGTTTCGAAAACTCGGATCCACAGGCCATCGCCGAGTCCTCCAACAGCATCTTCGGACTCCTTCCCAAGAACCTCTGGGTGGGGAGAGTCAGCAAAGAAGGGAAGCTGCTCGCGGAGCGTCGTCCGGAGGGACTCGAGTGCCGTCTCATGCTGCGGGGCGCCACCCCCATTCTCATCTTCGACCGCGGCCAGATCGGCACCGGCGAATTGGTACAAGCGGAGCTTTCAGAGAGCCTCGAGATCGTCGAGGAGCACGTCATGCTCGAGTCCTTCGCGCGGGCCTTCTCGCTGCCTGTGGCAACGTTCGCTGACAGCTCGGTCCTGGCTCTCGAAGCCCGGGGAGAGCAAGCTCCCGTGCTCTATCTATTCGGTCCCAAGGTGGGCAGAAAGCTGGACGAGCTTGCCGAAGAAAGGCTTCAGGCCGCTCTTCCGCTCCTCATCGCATCCGGAGAGAGCGTCTTCGATGTGGCGACGGACTTCCAGTTTGCAGACGAGACAGAGGCTCGGTCGATCGTAGCGAAAACGCGAGTGACGAAGATTGTTGTGGAAGTAGATCCCTGACAAGACGCCGGCGAAGCGCCGGCCGGTCTAGAAAACATCGATAGCGCCCTCAGTTGAGGAGGTCGGACGAGCCGACTCTTGGCGGGAGCTGTGGCTAAACGAAGGGAGCAGTACGCCGTGAACCATTCAATGCAAAGGATCTTGACTCTACTTCTGGCGGTCGTTGCTGCAACGCTCGCGCGAGCCCAGGATCAGCCTCCTTCTCTAGACGAGACCTGCCTTGTCAGCGCGCTCAATCGAAGCGCACGGGTCCGCGAAGACGGTAGCTGGGTGCTCCCCAATGTGCCCTCAAACTTCGGCCAGATCCGCGTCCGCGCCACCTGCCTCGACGGAGGTGTCTCGCGCTCAGGGCAGTCGGGATTCTTCACTCTTCCCTTCGGCGGCGTCGCTCGGGTCGCGGACATCGCATTCGACAGTCCACAACAGATCCCCTCTACACTATCGATCGCATCGCCGGTCGCCGTGCTCAACGCCGTCGGTGAGACCGTGGCGCTACTCGTCACAGCCACCTTTGCCGATGGGTCGACAGGCGACGCAACTCCCAGCGCGTCGGGCACCAACTACCGGAGTAGCAACCCTGCAACCGCGACGGTGAGTGCGCAGGGCCTGGTCAGCGCGGTTGCCAGCGGAACAGTCTTGATCAGCGCTACGAACGAGGGAGCGCTGGCGCTGCTCCAGCTCCGCGTGTCAGCCGGGGCCGACTCCGACGGCGACGGCCTTCCGGACGACTTCGAGATCGACAACGGACTGGACCCCAACAACCCTGCCGACGCCCTCGAGGATCGCGACGGCGATGGCCTTGCAACTCTGGACGAATTTCAAAGGGGGCTGGACCCCTTCAACCCCGACACCGATGGTGACGGCCTCTTCGACGGCGCCGAAGTCAAGGATCTGGGTACCGACCCGCTTCTCTTCGATAGCGACGACGACGGGATCTCCGATGGCCTGGAGCTCAGCACCGGAACAGACCCTCTCGACTCCAACAGTTTCAACTACGCGGCGGTGCTCGTCTCGCTCGAGGTCCAGCCGCCGACCTTCGCCCTGATCTACGACACCATCAGGCCCGAGGCTTCGATCCAACTGACCGCGATCGGTCGACTCACCGACGGAACCTCGGTCGACCTCAGCTCACCGAGCCGAGGCACGTCTTATCTGTCGAGCGACCTCGGTGTCTGTAGCTTCAGCGCTGAGCCCGCTCGGATCTTTGCAGGCATTCCGGGCGATTGCACGATCAGCGCCGTGAACAGCGGATCGGTCGGTACCGCACACGGGCTCGTACAAACCTTCTCGCCGGTGCTCGTCGGCAGTGTGGAGATTCCGGGAGGCGCCAACGATGTCGCCGTGGTGGGCGACTACGCGTTCGTCGCCGCCGGCGCCGCCGGCCTTCAGGTAGTAGACATCTCTGACCGACGCCTACCTACTGTCACTTCCGCAGCGGCCACTCCCGGCACCGCCAACGCCGTCACCGTCGACGGCCCTCTCGCCTACCTCGCCGATGGCGCTGGCGGGCTGCAGATCGTCGATGTCTCAGATCCTCTGTTCCCCTCTCCACTCGGCGGCCTACTCTTGCCCGGCGACGCGCTAGGCATCGCAAACGCGCCCCCGATCACCGTCCTCGCCGACGGTAGCGGAGGGATCCAGATCGTCGACACCTCGGATCCTCAGCGCCCGACTTTGCTGGGAAGCGCGGCGACCTCCGCACCTGCCTTGGACGTAGAACTCGATGAGACCGCGACCACGGTCTTCGTCGCTGTGGGTGCGGCCGGTATCGAGGTGTTCAGCCTCGCGGTCCCGACGAACCCAGTGCGCTCAGGCGGCCTTCCGACTCCGGATGCGCGCGCGGTCGCCGTCAGAGGTGACTACCTCTTCCTCGCCGATTTCGTCAACAGCTTCAGCGTCATCAATGTCCTCGACCCGGCTCTGCCCTTTCTCGAGGCGTCGACGAGCCCGCAGCTCACAGGGCTCGCGGTCGACATCGCCACCTACGACGACTTGGCTTTCGTCGCGGACATCGGCTTCTTTGCCAACGACGCCATTCCGATCGTCGACATCTCGACACCCCAAAGCCCAGTACCGAGGGCACTACTTCCGTTGGGCAGAGATGACCCCGGGCGTGCGGTTGTAGCGGATCAGAACTACGTCTACCTCGCAGCCGGGCGCCCTGGGACCGGCCGGCTCCACATTGGCCAGTACCTCTCACTCGACGATCCCTTCGCCGAGGCACCGACGATCACGATCACCTCACCCGACGACGGAGACCGAGTGTCGCCAGGGTCGGTGCTTCAACTCCGGGCCACCGCCGACGACGATGTCGGCATCCTGGCCGTCGACTTCCTCGTAAACGGCTCTCGGGTCGGGCGAGATCAGTCGCCGCCGTACGGGGCGGGGTTTGTCGTCCCCGACGCAACAGGAGTCCTCAGCATCGGCGCCGAGGCCTTCGATTTCGCGGCGAATCGAACCCGCGCGAGGGAGGTTGACGTGGCGATACTCGGGGTGGGGCAAACGACCATCACCGGCACTGTCGAAGACGCGCTGGGAGCCCCGGTGGCGGAGGCACTCGTGGTTCTGCCACAGGCGGCAAGCACGGTCTCAGACAGCGACGGAAATTTCACCCTGCTCGATATTCCGGTGGCCGGCGGCGCGGTCGTGGTGCTTGCCTCCGCCTTCATCGATGGCGCCAAGCACCGCGGCGCCTCCGCGCCGACCGTACTGGCAGTTGGGGGCACTACAGACGTCGGAGCCATCGCTCTGGAGCCCTTGGAGCTTCTGTACCCAGGTCCGCGGATTCTGAGCAGGAACGCCATCGCAATGGCTGAAGCGGACTTCGATCTCGACGGTCTCCGAGATCTCGCGATCGTTCACTCCACGGCGCAAGGCGGCGTTGAGATCCTGAGAGGGCGCGGCGATGGTCGGTACACGACCCCGCAGCGACAGGCCATCGTCGGCGCCGACTTCCTCGTCGCCGGCGATCTCGACTTGGACGGCGCTCCCGATCTCGTTGTCGGGTCGTCAACGAGCGGGCAGTTGAGTGTGCTCGTGAATGACGGCCTCGGCGCGCTCGAGATCCGCCAGGGCCTCGCCGCGGCGGGCTCACCTCGAGGCGGGAAGATGGGCGACTTTGACAGCGATGGGCTTGTTGACCTGGCGGTGGTTAACCGTGTCGGCAACGATGTGTCGATTTTCCTCGGCAACGGCGACGGGTCTCTTCGAGCCCCGATCGAGATTCCAGTTGGCGGCTCCCCGGAAGATCTGGTCGTCACTGACTTCGATCACGATGGCCGTCTCGACCTCGCAACGCCGAATCGAGACGACCTGACCCTGAGCGTCGTACTCGGCGACGGCAAAGGCGCTTTCTCGAGCACAGGGCCGATACCGGTCGACTCGCTGCCGCTTCGTCTCGGAAGCGGTGATCTCGATGTCGACGGGATCACGGACCTCGTCTTTGCAACCGGAGACTCAGGCGCCTCCTCCGGCAGGAGAAGATTGTTCGTACAACTCGGGCTCGGCGACGGGTCGTTCGCCCTAGCCTCGACCGTCGGCGGCTCGATCGGCGGCACTCCCATCGCGATGGCGGTGAGCGACCTCGATGTCGACGGTTTCCTCGACGTCGTCGTCGCTCGTGACACGACGGCCGCCTGCGACGACCTTCGCATTCTCCGAGGCGATGGACGGGGCCAATTCCCGTTCGGAGATATCCGAACCCTAGCCGACGGGTGTCGAATCCGCGATGTCGTCACCACTACCTCAGACCAGGACACCTTCCCGGATCTGGTGGCCCTCGACGAATGGGGTGCGACCACATATCTGGGCATCGGCGACGCCCTCTTCGAGTCCCTGACCGCAATGGGCAATGTCGGCGCCCCTCGCCAAGCCATTGCCAGCTTCGACATGGACCTCGACAGCCACCTGGACATCGTGAGCTTTCCCCTCTTCGGCTCTCCCCTGCTGTCGAAAGGCAACGGAGACGGCAGCTTCGAGAGCGCCGTGCCCGCCGGTGCCGGTCTCTCCAGTCGATCGATGGCGATCGGCTACATCGATGGGGACGGCGTTCCAGACATCATCGTCGCGCAGCTCGGCGACCTGGCAGTGCTCTTGGGTAACGGGGACGGCACATTCTCCTCGCCGATCTTGACTCCGACCCCGAGCGGGATCGGCTCTCTACTTCTCTCGGACCTCACCAGTGACGGCGGGGTCGACGTCGTGGCCACGATCTCCAATCTCGATGCGGTGTTTGTCTTCGAGGGCCAGGGAGGCGGGGCCTTCGCGCTCGCAACGACCCTGTCGACCGGGCTCTCTCCTCAATCAGCCGTGATCTCAGACTTCAGCGGAGATGGCCGCCAAGACCTGGCAACCGCGAACAAGGCCTCCGAGGACGTGTCGGTCTTCCTTGGTAACGGAGACGGCAGTTTCGGGCCCGAGCTTCGATTCGCGGCGGGAAACGACCCGGTCTCGATCACCTCGGCGGACTTCAATCTCGACGGGATCCAAGATCTCGCTGTCGCCAACGGCCCCACTCGCGCGACCGAGTCCGATGGAGCATCTATTCTGCTGGGAAATGGCGACGGGAGCTTTCAGGCCGCCTCTCACCTCTCTGCGGACGGTAATCCAAGGCGAGTCACGGTCACCGACGCGGACGGCGACGGCGTCTCCGACCTCGTTCTGGTCAATAACGAAACCGACGACCTCACCCTAATCCTCGGTCGTGGCGACGGGAGCTTCGCGGCCCCTGAGCGCTTTCGCACCGGACAGGGGCCGGTCTGGATAGATGCGGCCGACATCAACCATGACGGTCGCCCGGATCTGATCACCGCAGATGAGGATCACCGCCGCATTTCGATTCTTCTTCATCGCTGAAGCGGAGGGAGACAGCGCAATGAAAGTAAAAACCGGCGCCACCGCTCCGGGACAGGCGTGGGGCCGATTTGATCCCGCGGCGGCGAAACGCGCCCCCGGGGGCTCTACGAGCGAGATCGCCCAGGCCGGCAGTGCCCAGCGCGACAACGCGCAAGAGCAACCCCGAGAAACGAGACTCGTAACGGTCCCTCAAGAGTCGATGGTACGCTGAACCTCGATTCGAAAAACCAACGGCCCGAGCGCACACGCCACGGCTCTTGATCCAAGGTTCACGCCCAATAAGCTTCCAAGCGAGCGGTACACAACAAGGTGCACTCGAGCTCCCTGATCGCGCCGCTCTGGCGTTTGATCGAAGAGGCTCCCAACATCCTCGAGCTGAGGACCCAGAAGATCCTTCACCTCGACAACGTCCGTAGCGTCGTCAAGAACTCCTTCGTCATAAATTACGAGCGGCTCGCGGATGAGCCCGATCTCTTGCACGCAATGGCTCGTAACTTCGGCCTTCAGACAAAAAACTTCGCAATCACCCCAGAGCCCAACTATCTCAGAGCGGGAGGTCGAAGGGATGAGCGGTTCGCACCGAAAGTCTATCCGCCGATCTCAGCGACCGATCTTCGTTTCGTCGACGAGACTCTCGACTGGGATGTCGAGCACGGCATCGGGTACAGCTCGAGCGACTATCGACGATGAGATCCAACGCCGACGTAACAGGCCATAGTCTGACGGCCTCAATCCCAGGAGATCCGCGATGAGCAACGAGTTCCTCTCTATCGAAGCCGAGCCCCTGCGCCGCCTCGCCGAGGCCATCGTTCGTGAAGGAGGTAGCAGCACCGAAGAAGCGGCCATCGTCGCTGATCATCTCGTGCGTGCCAACCTCGCCGGCCACGACAGTCACGGTGTCGGCATGTTGCCGGCCTATGTACATCTCCTCGGTGTGGGCCTGCTCAAACCCGGTGACGGCCCTGAGCTGATCAAGGATGACGGTGCCATCCTCCAATTCGACGGCTGCAGGGGGTACGGTCAGCGGGTTGGGAAAGAAGCCATGGAGGCCGCGATCGCACGATGCCGCGATACCGGGGTTGTGCTCATGTCGCTGCGCAACACCAGTCATCTGGGTCGGATCGGCACCTACGGAGAGCAGAGCATCGCCGCAGGGCTGGCCTCGATCCACTTCGTCAACGTAACCGACCACGCACCCTTGGTCGCGCCTTACGGGGGCAGCGACGCTCGCTTCTCCACCAATCCCATCTGCCTTGCCATGCCCGGCACCGCAACGACAGAGCCAACTCTGCTCGACATGGCGACCAGCAAAGTGGCAATGGGGAAGGTACGAGTGGCGCACAACAAGGGGGTCGAGATGCCTCCCGAGTGCATCATCGATACCGAGGGCCAGCCCACCAACGACCCCGAGATCATGTTCCAACAGCCGCGAGGTGCGCTACTACCCTTTGGTGCCCACAAAGGCTACGGCCTAGCGCTCTTTTGCGACCTCTTCGCCGGAATTCTCAGCGGCGGCTCCACCTTGCAGCCAGGGATCAAGAAGCAGGGCGGCATCATCAACCAGATGCTGACCATCGTCCTCGACCCTGAACGCCTGGTCGCTCGCGACTGGCTGGAGGAGCAGCTCGACGCCCTCATCGCTCACGTCAAGGGATCTCCGGCCGCCCAGCCTGACGAGCCGGTCCTGGTTGCCGGCGATCCGGAGCGCATGACCAGGAGCGAGCGGCTACGAGATGGCATCCCCATCGATGCACGTAGCTGGGATGAGGTCCTGGCAGCGGCGGAAACAGTAGGGATCGCGAGAGAGAAATCTCTGAGCCTCGCCGGACTCCAGGACTGATCGACTGACAGCATCAGTGTCTACGAGGTCGAATAACACCAGGCGCACACACGTAGTATTCAGTTGAGAACCCGGCACGTCAGTCCCGCCAATCTATGAGCGACGCAATAAAGCTCGAAGGAGTCACTAAGACCTTTGGCAGAAAGGTCGCTGTCAGGGATCTGAGCCTCTCGGTTCCCAGCGGAGCCCTATACGGGTTCATTGGCCCCAACGGGGCCGGCAAGACGACCTCGATCCGCATGATCATGTCGATCCTGTTGCCCGACCGCGGCGCGGTGAGCGTGCTAGGCCACGGCTCGGCGTTCGAGGCCAAGGATCGCACCGGCTACCTTCCCGAAGAACGCGGCCTCTATCGAAAAATGAAGGTCGGCAGTTTCCTGCGCTTCCTCGGCGGCCTCAAGGGTCTGGGTGGCAAAGACCTGCAGCGGCGCATCCGCCGCTGGCTCGAGCGGGTCGAGCTCGGATATGTCGAGCACAAGAAATGTGATGAGCTATCGAAGGGCATGCAGCAGAAGCTGCAATTCATCGCCGCCGTGATTCACGAGCCCGAGCTCCTCATTCTCGATGAGCCGTTCAGCGGCCTCGACCCCATCAACATGCGTCCACTGCGCGATCTCATCGCCGAGCAGCACCGGCAAGGAGCAACGGTCATCTTCTCCACCCACGTCATGGTGCATGCCGAGGAGATCTGCGATCACCTGGTCATGATCGACGGGGGCGAAAAGGTGCTCGACGACTCGCTTGCAAACATCCGGCAACGCCACGACCCGCGCTCCATCTGGTTCGAGCCGCTCGATGCCGCGGCCGATATCGAGCCTCTGGGGCGCATCCCAGGGGTCGAGCGGGTCGAGGCGGTTGACGAGCGCTACGAGATCGGTCTGGCGGAGAGCGCCGATGTCGCCAGGATCATGCGCGATCTGGTCAACGCCGTTCCGACGGCGGCAGTCGAACTGCGGCGGCCGACACTCGAGGATGTCTTCGTAGAGATCGTCGGCCTCCGGCCTAGAGCCGGAGGCGGTGCAGAGACTGACCGCGGTGCGTCGCACCCGTTCGATCACGGTCACCGCGGAAGGCGAGCAGGAGACCAACAAAGTGCTGAACACTCTGCTGCCTGGAGCGTTCATGGTGTTGCTTCTGATGTCGGTCTTGACCAGTGGGCAGAACATGATGACCAACACCATCGAAGAGAAGTCCTCGCGAGTCGTCGAGGTGCTGCTCAGCGCGGTCTCACCGATGGAGCTAATGACCGGCAAGATCTTCGGCCAGATGCTGGTCGGCTTCGTCGTGCTGGCCCTCTACGCGGCGATGGGAATCGCGGCGCTCGTCAGCTTTGCCGCCCTCGGCCTTCTCGATCCGATGCTGCTGATCTATCTGCTCCTCTTCTATCTCATCGCCTACTGCTACATCGCCTCGATGATGGGCTCGATCGGCGCCGCGGTCAACGAGCTACGCGAAGCTCAGGCGTTGATGACACCGGTGATGCTGGTGATCATGATTCCGTGGCTGCTGTGGCTACCGATCACTCGTGATCCGAACTCGACCTTCGCAACCGTCACCAGCTTTGTGCCCCCTATCAACAGCTTCGTGATGTTGCTTCGCATCACCTCTACCGACCCGCCGCCGACCTGGCAGATCTGGCTCTCGATCACAATCGGTGCCGTCGGCGTCTACTTCGCCCTACGGATCGCCGCCAAGATCTTCCGCATCGGGCTCCTGATGCACGGCAAGCCACCCAACCTCGCCACCCTCCTGCGCTGGGTGAGGCAAGCGTAGCCAGCCGCCGATCCCACCTTCTCTCTGAAGCGCATCACCCTCTCGGGCGAGACTTCGGGCCGCCTTCGAAAGGTGCTGAATGGAGCAACATGTGGGCCGGGCCATGAGGGCCGTTGATGGCGGCGTTCTCGCCGTAGATGTGCTCCTTCATAGTGCGGAACACTTCGCGGTTCTTTCCCAGCCGGGCAAGCTCCTGTGCTGTCTCGACCGCGCGCTCCCGAATCTCCTCGAGAGAGGCAGTCTGCTGAACGATGCCGGCGTCGAGGGCGTCGGGCCCGGTCCATCGCTTGGCGAGCTGCACGGTCTGGAGGAAGGCGCCGGCAGGCACTTTGGCGCGGAAGAGAGCGAGCTCTTCATCGGGGATCGTCATACCGAGCTCCACTTCGTTGGCGCACACGAAGCCGCGGTCCTCGCGCATGACGCGCAGGTCATGGCTCAGCGCGAACATGAAGCCGGCGCCGAAAGCATGGCCGTTGATCGCTGCGACGGTGGGAATGGAAAACATCATCAGCCGACCGAAGAGCGCCATCACCTCCACACTGAACACACTCCGATCGCCACCCGGGTGCTCGCTCGAAGGCTCCGACATCATCCACTCGAGATCGAGCCCATTGGAGTAGAACTTGGCATTGTCGGAGGCGGTGACCAGCGCTGCGGGTCCCTCGGACGCCTCGACCTCGTCGAGTGCTTGGACGACCGCGCGTGTGAACGTCGTATTCCAGCGATTCTCGTCAGCCGCCATCGTGAGGACGAAGACGTCGCCCTGCTTCTCCAGTCGTATCAGCTCCTGGTCGCTCATCCCTTCTCCTCAACGAGGAATGCGAACCAACCCCGACTCGGTGTCATCGGCGAAGGGTAACACCTGACCGTCACGAGTCTCGACTTTGACCCCCTGTCGTCCCCGGATTATCCCTGCGACGCTCACCGCTAAGCGCCCAGAACGGGGGACTCACCAAGCGCACGAATGTTTAGGCGGTTCGATCTATGCGTGTCGTGTGCCGCCACATTTTGCGACATCTCGACAGAGCTAGACCGTGCCCGACTTCTAGTCACTCACCCAAGAATCTCCCGGGGCCCTCAGCGTGCGGAGGGTCGGTAAGGATCTGGAGTTCCTGGCTCGATCGGCGGCTCGGCCTGTAATGAGGTCAGATGCTCCGTGAGGATCTCGCTCATAGGCCAGCGAACCCAGAAGTGGCCGGCCGTTGCCTTGGTCAGGGGGTACTCCTCTTTCGGATCGCTGTACAGGTTGTAGAAGCGCGGAAAGTCGTAGGTCCTCTTAGCGTCCGTGCCGCGCTCAACTTCCTTGAACATCATCTTCCAATTACGCCACTTCACGCCAAAGAGATCGTTTCCCACGTAAACGATCAAAGCATCTCGGTTCGACTTCTCTTTCTTCCCCATTAAGAAGTCTGATTGGTCGATACTGTCGATGGCGCGATCGGTCGGCACTTCCCCTCCGGCGAGGTTTGGGAAGGTAGCGAACATGTCGATCTCGTGCACGATCTCGTTGGAGACGGCTCCAGCTGGCACCATCCCTGGCCAGCGGATGATGAAGGGCACCCGTAGACTGCCTTCCAAACCGGTGAAGTAGCTGCCGCGCCAAGGCCCGCCCCATCCGTTGTGTCCCGGTAGCATCTCTGGCCCGTTGTCTGAGGTAAAGACGAAGATCGTCTCGTCCCGGATGCCGAGCTCGTCCAGAGTGTCCAGCAGTTCACCGGTATAGGCGTCAATCTGCATCAACACGTCCCCCCAGTCACCGTTGCCACTCTTGCCGCGAAACTCCTGACTCGGCACGACGGGCATGTGGGTCTGGGTGTACGGCAGGTACGCGAAGAAGGGTTTCCCCGCCCCCGCCTGTTCTCGGATGAACGCCTTCGCTCGGTCAGTAATCTCCCGGTCGATCTCGGGTCGCAGCTTCGAATCGAAAATCTTGACCTGCGTAGGCTCCTCGCCCTTCTTGCCGTCATAGACGTACTCAGGTACGACATAGGGGCTGAGCCCCTCGGCAACGACTGCATTGAACTGGGCCTGGTCCGGTCACAGGCTCTCGTCGGTCGAATTCGGGATTCCGTACCATTCGTCGAAGCCCTGATCCGTTGGGAAACGCCCTTCGGTGTGGCCGAGGTGTGCGCTCGGCTACCTCTCGCGCGAGGAGATCCAAGCACTCCTCGAAGCCCCCGATCGCTCCACACCGTCTGGACGGCGCGACGCGGTCCTCTTCGCCGTCCTCTACAACACCGGCGCACGGGTCTCGGAGATCACGGGCCTGCGCGTCTCCGACGTCCTCCTCGATCGCGCCTCCCTCCTACTGCACGGCAAAGGACGCAAAGAGCGCGTCGTCCCCCTCTGGAAATCCACCGCCAGTCAGCTGCGTGCGTGGCTATCACGCATCGAGCGGAGCCCTGACGCGCACGTCTTCCCGAATCGCACCGGCAAACGACTGTCGCGCTCCGGTGTCGAACACCGACTACGCGTCGCGGTCTCGACCGCCACGCTGCGATGTCCCTCTCTCGCCGCCAAACGGGTCTCGCCCCACACCCTGCGACATACCACCGCCATGCACCTGCTCCAGGCCGGGGCCGACATCACCGTCATCGCCCTGTGGCTTGGCCATGAAAGCACCGACACCACTCATCTCTATATCGAAGCCGATCTCAAGATGAAGCAAGACGCCCTCCAGCGCATCGATGACCCCGCACCCGCGCCGTTGCGCTTCCAGGCGTCTAATCGACTCCTCGCCTTCCTTGAGGCGCTCTGACTATGCCGAGTACTACTCCTCTCAAACGCCCGCAAATACGCGCTCCACCAGCTCAACTCCGCATAGTCAGGAACTCGGCATAGCACCCAGAAAGACGACAAAACCGCTCAGCGAGGACTTATGCAGTTCCAGCTATTGGTGGTCGAGTACCTAGGCCATTCGGCTTCGGCCTCACAGATCCGTGCTCGAAGATTTCCCTCACACGGCTCTTCTCGAAGGTAACCCAAGGCTAGCAAAGAGATCTCCCTGGACGGTGGGTAGTCGAGGTCTCGGAAATGGAAATCGGCGCAGGACCTGCTTCTTGTAAGTCTCCCAGTTCAGCGACCGTCGGCTTCGACGACGAAGCCATCGGTACCAGATCCGGGTCACCTGGTAGTGAAACGAGGCCAAGGCCCGCTGGTTGTTCGGCAAACCGTAGTACCGGTAGTGACCGCGCAGCACGCTGCAGAGCCAGCGATGCTGCTCGGCCAGGGGCCGATGCATCCGGCGCCGGGCTTCCAGTCGGACCTCCCGCAGTTTCCGCGACAGCCGCTTCGACTGCGTCTTGCGCTTGCAGACGAATCGCCCATCCCGAGTCCACCCACAGTAGTGCGTGAGGCCCAGGAAGGCGAAGGTCGAGGGGCGACGCTGCCCGAGCCGCTGTCGGCGCAGGGCTGGAAGCCGACCGAATTCGATCAGCCGCGTCTTCTCCGAGTGGAGCTCCAGGGAAAACTCCCGAAGGCGTTTCTCCAAAGCCACCCGCAGTCTTTCTGCATCGTCCCGGTACTGAAAGCCCATCACGAGTCGAGTAGGGCGGGGGAATCTCACCCCCACCCCCTCACAGAACCGGACGTGAATGTCTCCACTCATCCGGCTCTTACCATCCAGCCTTCGCCTGAGACGACATGAAGCGCCAATGCGCAAAGAGATGTGGATCCCGGTCACGGACTTTCCGCACCCACTGATCCGATCTCCTTCGATGTCTCCGCAGACGTTTGTATTTCGCCCTCGCCCAGCGAGCCAGATGACGATCAAGATGGCAAAGGGACGGATAGAGCGCCGACTTGTAGTACCGACCGTAGTAGTTGATCCAGCCCTGGACGATCGGATTGAACATCCGAGCCAGGTCGTCCACTTGCTTGTCGATCCGACAGTCGAGACGCCAGCCCCGAATGGTCTGACGCATCGCTTTACCCGCCGCGTTGCTCACGCCGGGACTGAAGTTGACGAAGTACTTACCCCAGCGATTCTTCGATCGCCGAGCACGAAACGTGTAGCCCAAGAAGTCAAACTTCTCGTTCTCGTACGTCCCCCGTCGGTCGTCATCCTTGCAGTAGACGATCTTCGTCTTGCGCGGATGCAGCTCAAGCCCACATGCCGCAAAGCGACCCGCGAGCTCCTGCTTCAGTCTCTGCGCTTGCTCCGCCGTTCGGCAATGGCAGATCGCATCGTCAGCAAACCTCTCGAACGGAATGTCCGAGTGGTGACGCGCCATCCACCGGTCGAACGCATAGTGCAAGAAGAGGTTCGCCAGCAGTGGTGAAACCACCGACCCCTGGGGAGTCCCCCTCTCCCGAGACTCAAGAGTGCCATCCTTCAACTGAACGGGGGCACGGAGCCACCGCCCAATGTAGAGCAGCACCCAACGGCAATCCGTGTGGTAACGCACCGCCCGCAGCAGAAGATCGTGATCGATCGCGTCGAAAAAACCTTTGACATCGAGATCCAAAACCCAGTCGTAGCGCCAGCATCGCTGCCGCGCCACACCCAACGCACCAAGCGCTGATTTCCCGGGCCGGTACCCGTAGGAGTCTGGGTGGAAGTGTGTCTCCACCTCGGCCTCCAGGATCCTCTTCACGACCGTTTGCGCGATCCGATCCGCCACGGTTGGCACACCCAGGGGACGCGTTCCACCGCCGGGCTTCGGGATCTCTACCCGCTTGACCGGCGGCGGCATGTAGCTCCCTGATGACAGCCGATTCCACAGCTTGTACAGATTGTCTCTCAGACGCTCCTCGAAAGCTGCCAACGACTGCCCATCCACGCCTGCCGCGCCTCGGTTTGCCTTTACCCGCTTGTACGCCTCCCAAACCCACCGCTTGGGAATGCGAAAGGGCTTTGCCTTCGCCAAAGACTCCTCCCGTTGCCGGTTGGCCTCCGGACCCGGCTGGTTGGTGCCGCGCCTTCGCTCCGGCCCCATTACAGGACCTTCCTCACTACTACGCGCGACTCCGCCCCTGTGCCCCGCATCGGTACTCTCTTCCTCATGGGTCGACCACTTGGAATTCTCCCTTCGCATCGGGACGACAGGTTCCCACGTTCCACACGAGAGCCTGCATCGAGGTCACGCCGCCTTGCTGCCGGACGCCGCCTGGGCTGTAGGCAGGTAACACCCAGACTCCTCCCGGAGTAACGACTCCCTCCGGTTTTGACGTCGTCCCTACGCTTTCGACAGGTCATCGACGGTTCGCTTGCGCTCGTCTCCTCGATCCACACCTGACGGAATCTTGTCCCGCCTTTTCCAGCGACGCTCACCACCCGGGCTCTTGACCCGCGCAGCTCGTGGCGGTTTGAAGCCTGCACCTGCATGCCGGCTCCGAGGGGCCCACCCTCATCTCTCGTGTAGCAAGGCTGCTCTAGAACACCCAATTACATGAGTACTCCTTTCGCGCCGTCGTGGCGCACAGTCGTCAGCAAAGCGCACGATGGACACTCGTCCTCGCGCGTGTCGCCTACGCCACTGATGGACCCACAGATCCAGCACGTAGTGCAGAAAGACGTTCCCCAGCAACGGACTAATGCCCGCCCCCTGGGGCGTTCCCCTCGTCGTCTCTGTCCACTCCTTCTCCTCCACAACGCCGGCCCGTAGCCACCCACGGATCAACCGCAGGATCCTCCGGTCGGCGATCCGATGCGCAAGCATCCGAAGCAACCACTCGTGGTCTACCGAGTCGAAAAAGCTCCGTATGTCCGCGTCCAGTACCCAGTTCACGTTCTGCGACATCACCGCCGTGTGAAACGCCTTCAGAGCATGGTGCGGGCTGCGGCCTGGCCGAAACCCGTACGAGAAGCCCAGAAAGTCCGCCTCGTACACCGCACTCAGCACCTCGGCCACCGCTCCCTGGACGATCTTGTCCTCCAGAGCCGGCACACCGAGAGGCCTTGATCCACCCTCCACCTTCGGTATCCACACCCGCCGTACCGGGCAGGCCCGGTATCGACCTCGATGGATCCGAGAGTGCAGTTCCTCGAGCTTGCGCTCCAGATCCTGCTCGTACTCTGAGACCGTCACTCCATCCACGCCCGCCGCCGCTTGGCGGCGAAGGCGACGAAATGACCGCTCCAAGGCTTCGGGTGTTACGTGATGCAACAGCGCCGTAAACCCCGCCCTGCGATCCCTCTTCGCTGCCTTGTTCACCCGAGTGAGACGATGCCTCCAGGCTACCCGGCTCTGCGTCCGGACTTGGGACCTCTCACCCGGAATCCCTTCGAGCTGGCCGCTTCCCTCCACGCGTCTCGTTTCCTTCGACGGTTTCATCAGTGTCGGGTCGGAGGAGGCGCCCGCGGTTACCCGCAGGCTGGCCTCCGTCCGCCGCTCAAACCGGACGTGCAGATTTCCCGCATCCGGCTTTCACGAAGACGCCCCCTTGGGGGAAGAATCGATGGAAGGAATCAGACCGACAAGGTTCACCAAGCCCATCTCGCCGTACAGCGTGGCCTTGGGCAGGCTGTCCCACCCTTTACAGCGCCAGCGCTTGTGACGGTGCGACCAGAGGCGCCGCACCACCCATGGGTCGAGCTGGTGAAAGAGCCGTCGGACGTGGGCACGTTTGTAGTAGTGCCCCCATCCACGCAGGACCGGATTCAGCTGTTCGATCAGCTGCTCGGTGGTAACCGGTGCCTTCCGCCGCGTCCGACCGCGAATCTGCTGCTTGAAGTGCTGGATCGACTTCTGAGTCGGGTAGGCATACAGGGCGCCCGAAAGGGCACCGCTGCGGATCTTCGCCCGCGGCAGCCGAAGCTGCTTGCCGAGCTTGATCTTGTACCCGAGAAACTCGAAACCATGCTTCACGTGCACGATCCGCGTCTTCTGCGGATTGATGGAGACACCGAGCCGCTCCAAGATCCTCGTCGCCACAGCCAAGGCTTTACGAGCCTCAGCCGCGGTCGAAGAAGTGAGGACCCAGTCGTCGGCATACCGCGTGAGTCGAAACCCTCTGCGTCGCATCTCCTGATCAAAAGGAGTCAGAAGAATGTTGCTCAGCAAGGGCGATACGACCCCGCCCTGCGGAGTCCCACGCTCAGTCGGAAACAGGCGACCCTCCGCGAAGCTCCCGGCCTCGAGTACGGAGCGCAAAAGCCTCAGCACCCGACCGTCGGAAACCCGTTGGCTCACGAGCATCAACAGCTTCTCGTGGTCCACGCTCCCGAAGAAATCCCTCAGGTCCGCGTCCACGATCCACTCCTTGCCCGATTGGATCTCCTTCCAAACCTTGCGCAGAGCCCCGTGTTGGGATCGCCCTCGACGGTATCCGAAGCTGGCAGCATCGAATACCGGCTCGAAGATCGGCTCCAACCGGTTCAGCATCGCTTGCTGGCAGACACGGTCATAGACCGTGGGGATGCCCAACGTGCGGTACTTCCCCGGCTGGCCCGCCTTCGGGATCCGCTTCTGCCTCACGGGTTGCGGTCGGTACTCATCACGACACAGCTCCTCGTGAAGTCTGTCGAGGTGCTCAGAGAGCCCCTCGGAGAACTCCTCGATGCTCTGGCCGTCGATGCCGCCCGCGCCCCGATTGGACTTGACGCGTTCCCAGGCGATCTCCAGGTTCTTGCGCTTGTACACCTTGTCGATCAGAGAGTGAATCTTCCTCTCTCCCGACGGGTTGATCCAGTCAGCCAGTCTCCTCGGCTGTCGATGTTCGGGTTTTTCACTCATGGAACTATCCAGCCTCGACCGCCTTACTCGCTCGCCTTCCTTCTCTCCCCTACCGTCTTCGCCGGCCGCCTTCCCCAGCTCACACAGCTGCCGCTCCTCGCGGTCACACGGCTTTCACCGCGCTTGAAGTACTACTCGACCGTCCGACTGCTCGCCGCGCATCCCTTCCCACTTCGCTTGCGCTTATAGGGTCCGTTACCGCGGTGCCACCCGCAGACACGACGAGCTCTCCCAGGGTCACACGCTGATCTTCCGTACCGTGCCGTCCGCAAACACCTTGGTGCGGTGGGTGGATGAAAAATGCCTTCGCCTCCATACTGCAGGCTCGACCTTGTCCCACCTTTGGCCGACCGGTTCGTCTTCGGGGTGGCCCCCATCGACTACGGCCCGGTACTTCTCCGCAAGCCCTTCGGATCCCACCTCGCGGTGGACACCCTGCCCTCCGAAGTCTCACGAGAGCTGGCTCCAGGTCACCCTTGGCTGTTTCCGGGTTTCCCCTTCGTGCCCGTTTAGAGCTCTCCATACCTGTCTCCCACTTCGGCCAGCGAGGCATTACCCCCGCTTTTGGATACGACGCCCCTCATCCGAGCGCCGGAGGGACTCAAACCCTCCCGATCAACGCGCTGCCTGGCGCGCACTATCAGCCAGTCCGACTCCCGACCTCAGCTCAGCGCCGCGCTGTGGTTCTCCCTCGCGCGACGCCCCCGACGGGGACCAGCCCGTCGGACCCGGTCGGGTCTCCTGGGTTCCGATGACGACCTTTCGTACGTGACACAGGCCACGACCCCGGTGGAGCGACACCGCCTCGCGCTAGCGGCGATGCACATGCTGCCTTCATGCTCACGAAAACACTCGGCCTCCACGACTTCGCTTTCTTTCGGGGCTGACTCCCTGCACCCTGCACGACTCCTGTCTACGCTTCGAACACGACGTTACCGGCGCGCCCGCAAGACTCGGTTCTCACCTGCCCGCTACGGCTTTGGTGAAAGAGGACTTGCACCTCCATGTCATACATCAGCTTTGCCCAGCACACTCGTGGTCCGCCAGAAACTACGACACACCGGCGGCGTTCCCACGCCCACGCAGCGAGCAAGGCCAGCTACGGAGAACCGCCCTTCACTAGGACCAACAGCTTGTCGTTCTTCCAGCCGCCTGCGAGCTCAGGGTGCTCGGGGAGCACGAAGGCGGCGAAGTCGAGAGCGAGCGGCTCGAGCGCTGCTTCGAAGATCTCCTCTGGTTGGCTCTCGAACACGTCCTCGACGATCAGCGCCCCGCCGTCTGGGAGGAAGGGGAATATGACGCGCACCTGGTCCTCCGGTTGGTGGGTCGAGTCATCGATCACGATGTCGAATCGGCCCTCGGCGGTCCGAAAGGCAGACTCAATGCTCGCAGCACTTCGCACATCGATCGACAGGTAGCGAACACCTGCCAGGCCGAGCGCTTCGCTTAATGCGATGTGCCTAGCGTTCGCATCGAACCCGATCAGATCTGCGTTGGGGAAGTAGGCGCGGAGCATCTGGATACCAGCACCCGCTTCGATTCCGATCTCGGCGATGTGGATCCTCTCTAGTCGCCGGGTCGCAAAGAGCAATTCGTATACGGGTGTGTAGGCGTGCCGGTGGGGGGCGGGTTGGCCCGAGCGCACGAAGGTGTTGAGTACGCTCTTGTCGGTCCCAAACGCACCGCCGAGGCGACAGAGCTCCCCCTCGAAGCCACTGGAATCGATCCTGAGTCGCGGGATCGTCAAGGATCTCCAGCCCTTACACTCCCGGATAGGCGCGTCGGCTTTGACCAAGTGGAGGGGGCGGGAGATCAGCCGTCAGCATGACGGAGTCTGCCCTGGAGCTCGACAAAAGCGCACCCATGCCCCCTCCACCCAAGGAGGAGACCACCTCATGGTGGCCGGGCTTCGTGCCTGCTTCTAACGCCATTGAATGGCCGCCATTGTATCGGTTGCCTAGCCGAGGCTATTCAGAGCCGAGAAATCGGGTGTCGCCTTCCACCCGCTATGTGAAGTTTCACATAGGTGGTGCATCGCGACAGGCTCAATTCGACCCCTGCACCTCCACGTTCGAGAGCTTCACGGTCGAGAGCAGCTCCATGTTCTCGGCGACGAAGTCCGACGTCAGCTGGAGGACCGAGAAGCCCTGCCCGTCGATCGCGTAGTTCTCCTGATCCGTGAAGAGCACACCGCCAACCCGCTGCGACCCGCTGACCTTGCGCAGGCGAAGGCCGTTCGTGAAGTCGTACCCGAACATCGCCATCTCGCCGGTCTCCGGATCGAACCAGTACATGTATTGGTCGTCGGCGTCCGTCGACGTGCCCGGCTCGAAGCTCACTCGAACCTTGTGTAGCTCTTTGCCCTCCCAGATGTCGAGCCCGAGATCCTCCCGGTAGACCTCAGCGCCATTGATCCCATACGGCAGGAAGGGGAAGTAGACCCTGGCGTTCACGAAATTGCGGGCCCGCTGCGCCGTCTCCTCGTCGAGCTCGAACGGTTCACCATTGTCCCAACGCTCCACCGATGTGTTCGTGTAGTGGACCTTGCGCTCGACCTGGTCGCGGCCGACCTTTCCCGTCACGGTGTAGTCGAACTCGCCGCTGTTCCTCGTCACGAGGAGGTCGAAACTTCCCGACCGCGACGTCACCGTTAGAGCCGTCCTTGAGGCCTCGTAGATGTCGCCGCCGTGGAATTCGATGGCTCGGTCGACGATAGGCAAGCTTGTGGGCTTTTCAGCTCCCGATGCCGGGACCGGTGACGCGACGTCGGCCCCTCCCTGTTCTCCCTTCTCGGCCTCTGGCAAAGCATCCGAGCAGCCCATCCCCAGCGCCAGAACGAGACCGCCAAGCGGGATGAGAAAGGTCGGTTGTTTGAGCTTCATTCTCTGGCCTCCCTCTGGCATCGGATCACGAGATCATCGCTTGTCGCAAATGTGAATCCATTCCTCTACGCGCTCGCGTGCCCGAGCGAGCATCTCTGTGCTGATGTCGACACCGACGAACACACCCTCTCTGGACCAACGGTCTCGGCAGCCCGCAGGGCAATTGGAGTGATCGTGCTGTCGTGAAATCTGGCGGTTTGCGACAGACGCCGCTCCCACCAGCAAGCGGCTCATTGCATTAGCCACGGCGGTAAGATCCCGCTCAACATGCGACCGGCGGAAGCCATCTCGGCGACCTCCCGGACAGAACGTAAGTGTGACACTAGACACCGAAGAGGATCGCGTCCACGGCTCGATTCTCTTCGTAAATCATTGAGGCTAAGTGGTAGGCCGTGAGGGGATCGAACCCCCGACCCGCGGATTAAAAGTCCGCCGCTCTACCAACTGAGCTAACGGCCCCTCTGCAGTATAACTATCTCGCCAGTGGGCTGAAACTCCGGTGCCTATTGCAGCAGCGGGTGCCCTTTGAGCACGGTTTCTTCTCGCCTCGGTCCCGTCGAGATCAAGCCCGCCTCGGCTCCAACGAAGGTCTCGATATAGCGCACATAGTCCTTGGCCGCATCGGGCAGGGACTCGTAGGTGACCAGGCCTTCGGTCTTCTGCCCCCAGCCAGACAACACCTCCAAAATAGGCTCGACCTCATCGAGGGTGGCGGTGTCGGCGGGGAAGTCCACCACTTCCTTGCCGTTGATCAGGTAGCCGACACAGACCGGGATCTCGTCGAGAGAGTCGAGTACATCAAGTTTGGTCAGGGCGATCGCTCCAACGCCGTTGACTCGGCGGGCGTAGCGAGCAGCGACCAGATCCAGCCAGCCACAACGCCGCGGACGACCCGTGGTGGTGCCGTATTCGTTTCCGCGCTCGCGGATCTTCTCCGCCGAACTGCCTTCGAGCTCGCTGGGAAACGGGCCTTCGCCAACCCGGGTGGTGTAGGCCTTGAGCACCCCAACCACCCCTTCGATCGAAGTGGGTGGCACCCCGCTTCCGGTGGCGGCGAAGCCCGCGGTGGTGTTGGAGCTGGTAACAAAGGGGTAGGTCCCATGGTCTACGTCGAGCAAAGCTCCCTGGGCGCCTTCGAAAAGTACCCGGCGGCCTTCGTCGAGCCAGTCGTTGAGCAGACGCGAGCCATCGCAAGCGTAGGGCTCGAGTCGACGGCGCCACTCTCCCGCCGCTGCGACGGTCGTGCTGAGAAGCCTTTCTCGCTCCGCCGGGTCGGAGATCTCCGGCCCCTGCCGCGATACCGAAGCCCTCAGGCGATCCTCCCAATTCTCACTCATGAGATCGCACAGCCGGAAGCCTGAGCGCGCCACCTTCGCTTCATAGGCGGGTCCGATCCCTCGCGAAGTGGTGCCGATCTTGTCTTTGCCCAGGGCCTTTTCGCGCGATCCATCCAACGCAACATGAATGTCGAGCAGCAACTGCGCTCGATCCGAGATGAAGAGCCGATCACGAGTCACGACATCCGCCTGCTCCAACTCGTCGACCTCGTCGAGGAAGGCCGGCGGATGAATGACCATGCCGTTGCCGAGAACGCAGACCGTCTCCGCACTGAGGATTCCGGACGGGATCAGATGCAGAGCGAAGTGGCGATCGCCGAACTTCACTGTGTGACCGGCATTGTGGCCACCTTGATAGCGAACTACGCCGTCGAAGTTCGGCGAGATCAGGTCTACGACCTTCCCCTTCCCCTCATCTCCCCACTGCATGCCGACGACTACAACCCCGCTCATTCTGGCTCCTCTCGCAACAAAGCAGCAAACAGTAACACAGCCATCCAACCCCTCGATCGTGGTCAAGCGAGCCCCGTCTCCGGATGCTGTCGAGATGCTCGACCCCGCCTCTGAACTACCCTCGGACTGCTAAGATGAGAACTCGATGGAGTCCCTCCTCGACGCTGCGGTCATCTTGCTGCCAATCGCCTACCTACTGGTAGCGGTGGACTATGGATTCCTGTTCTTCGCCGGCCGCTCGCTGGCTCCTAGAAGCGCGAGCTTCGGGCTGCGAGGAACCCTTATTCTTCACATCGTCTACCTGGGTTTGCTCACCGCCCACTGGAAGCAGTTCCCGGCCGCAACGGTGCCCCAGGCTCTCTCGATCGTGGCCTTTGCCATCATTACCGTCTACGCCCTCGTCGAATGGTTCGGCAAGGAGCGCTCGACCGGCTTCTGGATGGTGTCTCTCGCCTTCGTCTTCACTCTGATCGCTTCCCTGATGTCGGGGGGGCCTCCAGAAGATCGGGAGCTGTTCCACAATCCCTTCTTTTTTGGTCATGCCTCACTTGCACTCCTCGGCTATGCCGCATTTGCCGTCGCGGCGAGCTACGGCTTTCTCTTTCTTCGCCTCTACCGCGAGCTCAAAGCGGGCCGCTTCTCGCTCTTCTTTGGCAAGCTTCCACCTCTCGAGGTCCTCGAGCGCATGATGTCCGGTGCCTTGATGGTCGGCTTTGTCGCCCTGACCGGAGCAGTCTGCACCGGCTTCATCTGGGCCCGGGACGTGCTCCCAGGGCAATGGCTGAGCGACTCGAAGATCATCGCCACGCTACTCACCTGGGGCCTCTACGCTGCAGCCCTGGTGCTTCGACGTTTGCGTCGCTGGCAGGGCCGAGAGATGGCTATAGTCAGCCTTGCCGGCTTTGCCGCCGTTTTGTTCTCCTTCTTTGCGGTAAACCTCTGGTTCTCGGACTTTCACTCCTTTCGCTGAGATGCCAGCAACCAAGCAAAGCCAAACGCAAGGTGAGATACCCACGCTGCTCGTCGGCGTCGATCATCACTGCGCGCCTCTCGAGCTGCGCGAAAGGGTCGCCTACACGTCGGAAAGCGCCGAGGAGGTGCTGGTGCACCTGGTCGCGCAGAGCCATATCGAAGAGGCGCTGCTGCTGTCGACGTGCAACCGGACCGAGGTCTACCTGCGACATCACGACGAGCAGAAGGCCTTCCAGCGAGGACTCGACCTGGTGTTTCTTGATCGCGCCAAGGAGGTCAAAGAGGAGGGGCGCTTCTATGTAAAGCACGGCACTGAGGCGGCCCGGCACCTGCTCAGCGTGGCGGCGGGCCTGGAGTCAATGGTGCTCGGCGAGCCCGAGATTCTCGGCCAGGTCAAGCAGGCGGCGGCGCTCGCCGAAGGCATCGGTACGTCGGGCGTCATTCTCAGACGCCTGGCTCGAAGTGCCGCCACGGCCGGACGCAGGGCTCGCGGCGAGACTGCCATCGGTGAAGGCGCGGTCTCCTTCGGGTACGCAGCCGTCGACCTCGCTCGGAGTATTTTCGTCAATCTCGAGAGCAACTCGGTCCTGATCCTGGGAGCAGGAGAGACCTCGGTAACGGTCGCCAGAAGCCTGATCGAGAAGGGTGCGAGGAAAGTGCAGGTCGCCAACCGCGGCCAGGATCGAGCCGACGCCTTCCTTCAGGAGTTTCCACTGGCTAGCGGAGTCGCCTTCGATAGGCGCCTGGAAGCACTGGGAGACGCCGATCTCGTAGTGGCGGCAACGAGCGCGCCGGAAGCTATCCTCAGAAGAGAGGATGTGGAGCAGAGCTTGCGGCATCGCAAGAACCGACCCTTGCTGATAGTCGACCTCGGGGTGCCGCGTGATGTGGACCCGGCGGTCGGCAACCTCGCCAACGTCTTCTTGCACGACATCGACTCGTTGGAGCAGCTCATCGAGCGCAATCTCAAGCGGCGGCGCCAAGAGGTACCGCGCGTCTCCCAGATCCTCGAGGAAGAGCTCGAGCGCTTACTGATCTGGTACGCAAGCCTCGCTGCCGCTCCCTTGGTCGCGCAACTGCATCGGCGGGCGGAGGAGATTCGGGCGCGAGAGATCGCCGATCATCACCATCATTTTCCGGAGTCCACACACGAGCATCTCGCCAATCTCACCAGATCCATCGTCCGCAAGATCCTGCACCATCCGAGCTCGCAGCTGCGCGAGGCATCCAGCACCGAGAACCTCCATCACCTCGCCGCCCTCAAGGACCTCTTCCGCCTCGACGAGGACGACGAAGAGCGCTGATTCGAGATGCGTCTGCGCCTAGGCACACGCCGCAGCCCACTGGCTCTGGCTCAATCCACCCTCGTCGCCCGCAAGCTGGAAGGTCTCCACAGCGATCTCGAGGTGGAGCTCGTGCCGATCATCACCCGGGGTGACACCACTCCAGGCTCACTCGCAGCCCTTGGAGGGAAAGGTCTCTTCACAGAAGAATTGGAAAAAAGGCTACTCCAAGGTTCAATCGACCTGGCCGTGCACAGCCTCAAGGACCTGCCGGTGATGCTGCCCAGCGGTCTTCTCATCGGCGCCTACCCGGAACGGGCGGACCCCCGCGACGTTCTCGTCAGCGAAAGAGCCGACAGCACCGAGGGACTGGCTCCCGGAGCGCGTGTTCTCACTGGGTCCTTACGCCGCCGGGCACAGCTCCTCGCCCAGCGCCCCGACCTGCAGGTGGAGGACATCCGAGGCAACGTCGACACCCGCTTGCAAAAGTGGCGCGAGTCGGGAGCCGACGGCCTGATCCTCGCGGCAGCCGGTTTGGCGCGCCTCGGCCTTGGCGCTCCCGACGTCCCCGCCCATCCTCTGCCGCCGGAGGTCATGGTCCCTTCCCCGGGTCAGGGAACTCTGGCAATCGAGGTCGCCAACGGCTCCAAAGCCCACGAGCTGAGCGGTCTACTCAACCATCCGCCGACCGCACGCGCCTCCGAGGCCGAAAGAAGAGTCGTCGAGAGCTTCGGTGGCGACTGCGCGCTCCCCCTTGGAGCGTGGGGGCGATGCGACGGTGAAGCGGCGACGATGAGCCTCACTGTCTTCTTGGCCGCCGTCGACTCGGAACGATGGGTCTCCGCTACCGTCAGCGCCACAGGGCCCAGCGACACAGCCGACCTCGCCGTCTACGAGCTCCGCCAGCAGGGGGCGCATGATCTCCTGAAACGTCACGGACCATGAGCAGCGGCTCGCTCGACGGCGTTCGCGTGGTCGTAACCCGAGCGACAAAACAGGCCGCGAACTTGATTTCGCTGTTTCAGGCAGAAGGAGCCCGGGTCGAGCCACTTCCACTCCTCGAGATCGGTTCGCCGGCAGATCCGAGGGCACTCGAAAGAGCGCTCTCAGAGCTCCCTCTCTATGACTGGATCGTCTTCACTTCGGCGAACTCGGTGGAAGCGCTGCTTGGCTCGGTCGCCGGCCATCTTCCCTCTCGCTCTCGAGTCGCCGCCTTGGGCGATGCGACTTCGAGAGCCCTCGCAAGGCTCGGCATCGAACCGGACCTGGTTGGTGCCAAGCCGCGGGCCGAAGGACTCGTCACTACCCTGGGCCCCCACGTGGCCCGCCGACGAAGGGTCCTCCTGCCGCAGGCCGAGGACGCACGCAACACACTAGAGAAAGGGCTCAGTGCAGCTGGTGCGGATGTGGTCCGCGTCGATGCTTACAGAAAGGTCATCCCGCAGGCGACACTCGAGCGCGCGAACCAGATCTTCGCAGATGGGCCCTGGGGGTGGGTGACTTTCACCAGCCCCAGTACCGTGCGGAACCTGGCCCGACTTCTCCACACGCAGTGGGAGGCGGGCAGAGAGAGCCTCTTGTCGGCTTCGATCGGTCCGATCACGAGCACCGAACTGAGAAAGTGTGGCCTCGAGCCCACAGCGCAGGCGAGCGCCCCCTCAGACGAGGATCTACTGAAATCCGTTCTCGAAGCCGCGGCCGAGAGAAACTAGCGAAGAGCTTCTTGGCAGCTGCGAAAGCGGCCGAAGAAGGTCTGCATCGACTCTGCCAGGGCCTCGTCATTCAGACGGTAGATCACGTTCTGACCACGACGCTGATCAAGAACGAGGTCTGCCTCCTTCAGGACGGAGAGGTGGCGAGAGATCGTCGGCTGCGACAGGCTGAATTTCTGGACGATCTCACCGACCGTGCGCTGTTCGCCCTCTAGAAGCTGAAGAATCTGTTGCCGTGTTCCGTCCGACAAGGCCTTGAAAACCTTGGTTACGTGACGATCATTCAAACTGGGCCAAGTGTCCATATTAATATCTCCTTGCATCCCTCATTGGAAGAGCAGTGTACGCCCACCTCTTGAGATATTCTTGAAAAATAGCTCATCTGAGCGTCCTTACATGCTAACTCAATTGGCGGTTACGTGCAAGCTTCTCAATATTCGAACTTTAGCCGATGGCGATTTGCCCCTGTATCCAACTCTCAAGATAGGAACCAGAAGAGAGAACGTTGCCAAAACGCAGATCGGGCACCCCTACTCCGCACTGATTTGCGTTTCGGGACGCCCGAAGGTCGGTCACGACCGGCTGCAGCGGAAAACTGTGGCCTCACCCTGTGGCGTCGGCGAAGCGACGAGCGACAGACTCCCAGTTGACCGCGTTCCACCACGCCGCCAAGTAGTCCGGGCGCCGATTCTGGTAGTTGAGGTAGTAAGCATGTTCCCAAACGTCAACTCCGAGGATCGGAGTCTTGCCGTCCATCAAAGGACTATTCTGATTGGCGCTAGCAAGTACCGCGAGCTGCCCGCCGGCGACTACGAGCCAACCCCAGCCCGACCCGAACTGGCCGGCCGCGGCACCGTTCAACTTGGTCTTCAGGCTGTCGAAGTCTCCGAAGTCTCGGTCGATCGCAACTCCCAGATCACCACCGGGCGCTCCGCCCCCATTCGGCCCCATCACATCCCAGAACAAGCTGTGATTCGCATGCCCTCCGCCGTGGTTCCGGACTGCGCCTCGGATAGCCTCGGGGACATCGCCGATACGACGCAGAAGATCTTCTACGCTCTTCGCCTGGAGATCGGCCTGACCTTCCAGCGCCTTGTTCAGATTGGTCACGTAAGCGGCGTGATGCTTGTCGTGGTGGATCTCCATCGTGCGCGCGTCGATGTGGGGCTCCAGCGCATCCAAGGCGTATCCCAGGTCAGGAACTTCATGCATCGCGAATCTCCCTTTCTACGTATTTTCGGGTTGCGGTCGAAAGCAGAAAACCAGTGCTGTATTGTGTCACGGCGTAGGAAGTGATCGCTATCGCTTCCTCACGAGCATTCGTCGGCACAGAGATCACAGAGCTCGATTGACTTGCGGATCGAGCCTCCCTTATCATTGGCCGCCCTGGCGGTGAGGGAGGTTAGCTCAGCTGGTTAGAGCACCTGCTTTACACGCAGGGGGTCGCGGGTTCGAGTCCCCCACCTCCCACCAGGCAGTTCAGACGCGAGGACGCTAACAAAGAAACGGGGCCGTGGTTTAGCTGGTTAGAACGCCGGCCTGTCACGCCGGAGATCGCGGGTTCGAGTCCCGTCGGCCCCGCCATCACCCCTCGCACGGATGTAGACCGAACGAAAAGATAGAGAGAAGGGGCCTGAAATGCGCGAAAAGATCAAGCTCGTCTCGAGTGCCGGCACGGGCTACTTCTATACAACGACCAAGAACAAGAAGCTCTCGAACGAGAAGCTCAAGTTGAAGAAGTACGACCCCAAGATCCGTAAGCACGTCGAGTTCGTCGAAGAAAAGATGCGGTGACGAAAGGAGTGGTGGGATGCGCCACTCCTTTGCCCTGAGGCTTCCCGCGCCGAGGACGCCGTTGCGCAGGCTAACGCCGCGGAACGGCGACGCCTCGCTGTTCGAGACGTCGACGCTGTCGTGAGACGACGGAGTCGATGCTTCCGGCTTTCAGGCCAAAGTCACATCCCTCGGCGATCTCGCGGCTAGTCCAGCCGTCCAGGACCGCAAGCTCGAAGATGGCGAGATCTCGGTCGCGGTCCGGTCCGCTGACCACCTCGCCACAGCTGCGCACCAAGGCATCGCGTATCTCGCGTCGTAAGCAGACCACCTCTGGGGAGGCGCTCTTGTCGACGATTCTCTCCACGTTCGCGGGCGCCAGCGCCCCCATCAAGGCACGCCTCTTTACCGCTCGCCGAGAACGAGAGCGATCTTGGACCGCGCTGTCGCACACGCACTGCAAATAGCGCTTCACCTGCCCCTCGGTCTCACCTCGGAAAGAAGAGCGCCCGCGCCGAGTTCTCTCCAGCAGACGGTAGTAGACATCCTGCACCAGATCTTCCACGTCCTCCGGCACACAACTCTCGGCCAAGCGACGCAGGGCTCGGCGAACACCCTGTCGAATGCGCGGGCCGAAGCAATCGACGAAGGCCTCCCAGGCCAACTCGTCCTGGCTCCTGGCACACAAATGGAACAGCTCCACGGCGGGGACTACGCTCATTTTCCACTCCCTGAGAATGGGAGCGGAGGGCCTTTTAGAACGAAAGATGCCGGGCCGAAAGAGCCACAGCAGGAGGGAGAAGCAGTGTAGCAGACGGAAAACGGCTATAATGGCCTGCTCCAACCCACGTTCGACATTGACTTTTTCGGCTATTCATCGATAAAATGCATAATTCGTATAAGGTAATACATACGCGCGGCTGCACACGAGACCTCTATTTCGACAGCGCTGGAGCGCCCGGTCAGTAGCGTCTAGCAACCCTCACGGGAGTCAAGGAGAGAACAAACATGAAGGCACGAGCACACCTCCCAGCATTGGCGATGGTTCTGGCCTTACTCGCAACCCCCGTGTTGGGAGGCGATGTTGGACCGTGTACCGATGGCGGCTTGCCAAACGTCGACCCCAGCGCTCCTTTCGGTTACTTCGGAGGCGCACTCGGCGGAGGCAACTCAGCTGCGGGCTCGCAGCCCGTCCTCGGCTGGGCCATGTCCCAGGCCGGAGTCGCGTACGTACAAATCCTCGTCGACGGCACGTCCGCCATGACCGCCGCCTACGGACGAAACCGGCCGGGCCTTTCGAACCTCTTTCCCGGCTTTCCCGGCGGTGACAACGTGGGCTTCGGCGCCCGCCTCGACACCACACGCTACCTGAACGATATGCACCAGGTTACGGCGAAGGTCGTTGCCAACGACGGCAAAGTGACCATACTCAACACGCAGGACATCGAGTTCCTCAACACCACTCACAATCTCGTGCCTTTCGGGCTGATCGAGACGCCTCAAGAAAATGCCACCCTCCTCGGCCGTTGTGATGTCGGCAACCAGAACCGCTTCTACACCATCGTAGAAGGCTACGCCTTGGACTCGGGGTTGGAGACCGGAGATCACGGAGTCGGGTACGTCGAGCTCTTGATCGACGGAGTCATCCAGTTCAACACCAGGCGTGATTGCACCGTAAATCCCGACGCAGGCGGCCTCATGAACTGCTACGGGTTGGTCCGCCTGAACCTCTCGAACCAGTTTCCGAATCTCAAAGATGCACCGAACGCCGGCTACCGATTCGCCATCGACGTGGGCTGGCTGATCGATTTCGGTCTGGTTCGCGGGCACCACACTCTGACGGTTCGCGCTGGCGACATCTCGGGCCAGACTGCCAACATCGACGAGATCCCGGTTACCTTTTCCTGCATCGAGGACACACCGAACCACGACGCCTTCGGCCGAGTGGAAATACCTGGCCGCCTCGTTTCCGGAACGATCACGCCGCAAGGCTGGGCTCTGGACCTAGAAGGGATCAACAAGCTCCAGGTCTTCATCGACGGCCAGCTGGCAGGCGACGCCACTCTCGGCTTTCCACGCCCCGAAATCTCGGCGGCCTATCCTGGCTACCCGGACAGCGCGGCTCCCGGATGGATGTACCTGCTCGACACAGCGACTCTGGCGAACGGTCCGCACCGGATCCAGGCACTCGTTCAGGATCTAGTGGGCTTCGTCACCCTCCTGGGCGAGGTGCAGTTCACCGTCGACAATCAGTAACAGCTTTGAACGACGGCAAACCGCGACTGCACGAAGCCACGGCGAATCCCTAAATACGGCTGAGACCTCTTCTGCTTCCCGGGATCGGGAAGAGAAGGGGTCTTCGCTTTTCTACCCGAGGCTTCGAGCCCGGGGAGCGAGCCCCGCCCGCCCTAGTGGCCGGCAGCGACCTGTCCGCCGCCGGTTCTCTCGATGGACTGCACCGCTCCCCTGGTCTCGAGCAGCTCTTTAGCTTCGGGAAAGCTCTCGAAAGCTCTCTTGATCTGGATGTCGTTGCGGGCAAGCACTCGATGTCCATCGGTTACGCCGAAAGCGGCGTTGAAGATCTCGTAGTGGATCTGGACCAGCGCGTGACGCTCAGCCTCGGGGTCCGACAGAGCTTCTTCGATGTCTTCGTCGCTGCCCAGAGACTCTCGCTTCAACCACGTCTTGAAGGCCGAGGTCACTTCCGCCCCAGGCTCCCAGTCTCGGCTGGTCACGGGGTTCTTGGCGAGGTAGTCGACGGCGAAATTGAGAAAAGCGGCACGGCTGCGAAGGAATTGGAGGAAGACCGGTAACAGCTCGGGCTGGGCCGAAACGTCTGGGGTGATGCCACCGCCGCCGTAAACCTTGCGCCCGAGGTCGGTCTCGTAGACCTCCTCCTCTTCGCGCTCTTCGGTCTCCTCGGCCCCGTAGTCCGCGTAGTAATCCCAATAGGAGCTGTAGTCCCTCTGGATCAGCCGCCCCGAGGGGGTGTAGTACTTCGCCGTTGTGAGTGCGACGGCGGCGCCGTAGGGGAGGCTGAAGACCGTCTGAACGAGGCCCTTGCCCCAGGTGTCGTCGCCCACGACCAATCCGACGTCGTGATCCTGAATCGCGCCGGAGAGAATCTCCGCCGCCGATGCCGTCCCCCCGTTGACGAGTACGACCACCGGCAGGCCGAGCTCTTCGTACTTGCCAGAAGAGAAGTAGGTGCTGTGAGAGGTACGGAGGCGCCCGCGAGTCTCGACAATCTTGCTCTCCCCCGGCACGAACTGGTCAGCCACCTCGATGGCCTGGTCGAGCAGGCCTCCGCCGTTGTTGCGCAGATCGAGGATGAGTCTCTCCATTCCCTGTTCCTTGAGGCCCTTGAGAGCCTCGGCAACCTCACGGCCGGTCGAGCGAGAAAAATCACGAATCATGAGGTAGCCGGTCTCCGGCGTCAGCATGTATTCGTAAGAAACGGTGTCCTGAGTCACTTCAGCACGAGTCACGGTCAGCTCGAGCGGGTTGTCGAGACCGCGACGAACAATGCTGATCCGCACCTGGGTATCTTTCGGCCCTTTGAGCTTTCTGACGGCCTCATCGAGGGCCATCGTCTCGGTCGGCTCGCCTTCGATTCGACCGATAACGTCTCCCGCGCGCATGCCCAGGCGATGGGCCGGGCTGCCCGGGATCGGTGTGATCACGGTCAGCTTCCCACCTCTCACGCCCACCAGGATGCCGAGGCCGTAGAAGCTGCCCTGCTGGCGATCCCTCATCGAAGTGTAGGCGTCGGGACTGAGAAAATTGGTATGCGGATCGAGACCTCGAAGCATTCCTCGGATCGAGGAGTAGACGAGGTCCTTGTACTCGACCTCGACACCGTAAAGCTCGCTCGACTTCTCGAGCAGCTCGGTGTACAGCCGGAGCCGATCCCGGGTTTGCTCGTTGAGCGCGAGAAGGCTCTCGCCCGCGAAAGCACCCACCAGAATCGCGATCAGAAAGAGTGAAGCAGCGGCGAGACGCCAAGTATTGCGCATTGGCCGATTCTAACATCGCCGCCGACAGGCCGGCGACGACGGAGACCGAGGAACGACTCAAGGGCCCTACGGAGGCGGCCGACTTGACTTTCCCGACCTCCGAGCCCATGATCTTTCGGCATGTTTGGCTCGCTCGGCTTTCAAGAGATCCTCATTATCTTGGCGCTGGCCCTATTGATCTTCGGGCCGCGGAAGCTGCCGGAAATCGGCCGCACCCTAGGCAAGAGCTTGGGCGAGTTCCGCCGTGCCACCAACGAGCTCAAGCGTTCCATCGAGCAAGAGGTACGAGCCGAGGAAGTCAAAACGCCCCCGCAGCCCTCGACGACTACCACCGACTCCTCCTCCGACCCCTAACCGACCGACAGCGAAGTGACCGAGCTCGAATCGCAGCCGCCCGAGCTGCTTGACGGGGACGCCCCAGACGAGCCGGTCGAAGAGCTCACCAGGATGACCCTCCTCGGCCATCTGGAAGAGCTCCGCAGCCGCATCATCCGCTGCCTGATCGCGGCGATCATCGCCTTCGTCGCCTGTTTTGCATTCGTCAAAGACATCTACCGCTTCCTCGAGAGGCCGATCCTCAATGTGCTCCCCGAGGGAGAGAAGCTGGTCTTTCTCAAGATCACCGACCCGCTGTTTCTGTACGTCAAGGTCTCCGCGCTCGTCGGCCTGTTTCTGATTTCACCTTATCTACTCTTCCAGGTCTGGCGCTTCGTGGCTCCGGGGCTCTACAAGAACGAAAGACGATACTCGATACCCTTCGTCTTCTTCGGCTCCACCTTTTTCCTCGCCGGCGGCACCTTTGCCTATCTCGTTGCCTTTCCTTTCGCGGTCGAGTTTCTGATCAAGGTCGGCGAAGATAACTTCAAGGCCGCAGTGACGGGGCACAGCTACTTCAGCTTCCTCATGACCGTGATCCTGGGCATGGGCCTGATGTTCGAGCTGCCGATCTTCATCCTCGTCCTCTCCCAGATCGGCCTCGTCACTCCACGCTTCCTACTGAGGAACTTCCGCTGGGCTGTCCTGATCATCTTCGTGGTCTCCGCCATCATCACCCCGACCGGAGACCCGATCAACCTGCTCATCTTCGCCGTGCCGACGATAGTTCTCTATCTATTGGGCATAGCCGTAGCTGCCGTCTTCACCAAAAAGCAAGCAGAGTAGCCGGTTCGGCCCACTACTTCTGAGGCTGCTCTACGCGCAACAGATCGTGAATATGCACGATACCTTCTAGGCGCCCCTCATCGTCGCAGACGAATAGGCTGGTGATGAGCCCCCCCATTCTCTCGAGGGCCGTTGAAGCGAGCTCTTCAGCATCGATGGTCTTGGGGTTCGGAGTCATACAGGAGGCCGCATCGCGATCGAGAAGATCCCGCTCTCTGACAAGCACTCGCCGCAGGTCGCCATCCGTGATCGCTCCAAGCAACACCCCGTCGTCGTCGGTGACCGCGGTGATGCCAAGTGCCTTGCTGGACATCTCGAGAAGCGCCTCGGGCATTCCAGTGCCTACGCCCACGCGCGGCACCCGATCGCCCGTGCGCATGGCGCCTCGCACCCGCATCAGTCGACGCCCAAGCGCCCCTCCGGGGTGAACGCGAGCGAAGTCCTCTTGCGTAAAGCCCTGAGCCTCCTGCAGCGCCATCGCTAGAGCATCGCCGAGAGCGAGTAGCGCCGTAGTCGAGGCCGTCGGAGCGAGGTTGAGAGGACAGGCCTCTTGATCGATGGCAGTGGCGAGATGAATGTCGGCGAGCTGCGCCAGAGGGCTCGTCGCATCTCCGGTGAACACCACGAGTGGGACCGAGAGCACCTTCAACACTTCGGCGAGTCGGAGGAGCTCATCCGTCCGCCCGGTGAAGGAGGCCGCAAGAACGACATCTCCTTCGACGATGGCGCCGAGATCACCGTGGATAGCTTCGGCGGGATGGAGAAAAAGAGCCGGGGTTCCGTTGGACGAGAACGTCGCCGCCACTTTTCGCATCACCAAGCCGCTCTTGCCCATACCCGTGCAGACCACCCGGCCGGGGGCTCCGCTGATGAGCTCGACCGCATGCTCGAATGCCTCATCGACCTGCGGCAACAAGCCCAGAATAGCGGCGGCCTCGATCTCGAGAACATTCCGCGCCACTTCCAGCGCGCTTCGCTGCGGCTTCTGACTCATACCCGGGGGCCCTGCGCCAGCAAGGCACGGCGCAGCGCGATCACCGACTCGAGGAGTACCTCCGCGCGTGTAGGATCGAGTTGTGTCGCGCTGTCCGACAGTGCCTCCTCCGGGCGCGGGTGCACCTCCAAGAAGATCCCGTCGGCACCAGCCGCGACCGCGGCGCGCGCCAGCGGTTCGGCAAACTCTCGTTGCCCCCCGCTCCCGCGCTCACCAGCGCCGGGTAGCTGCAGGGAGTGAGTCACGTCGTAAATGACCGGGATTCCGTCTCGTTGCATCCGGGCGAAGGCTCGCATATCGACCACCAGATTACGATAGCCGAACGAGGTGCCACGCTCGATAACGACGACACGCTGGTTACCGGTCTCTCGCACCTTCTCGACCACACGCAGCATGTCCTCCGGAGCCATGAACTGGCCCTTCTTGATCGCAATGCCTCGCTTGGTGCGGGCGGCCGCCACCAAGAGATCGGTCTGGCGGCAGAGAAACGCGGGGATCTGCAAAACGTCGCAAACCTCGGCAACAGCCTCGCACTGCGCCGGCTCATGGACATCGGTCAGTACCGGCAAGCCCGTAGTGGTCTTGACCACCTGCAAGATACGTAGCCCTTCGACGAGACCCGGGCCGCGAAAACTCTCGAGCGCGCTACGGTTCGCCTTGTCGAACGACGACTTGTAGATCAGAGGAGCGCCCAGGCGATGGCTGATCGCCGCCAGGGTCTGCGCCGTCTCGATCGCCGTCTCTTCCGACTCGATCACGCAAGGGCCCGAGATCCATGGAAAAGACTCCCTCCCGGTCGTAACTCCCGGTGCAAGATCGACCTCGAGGGTCATTCAAGAAGGCTCTTCGGCCGCGATCTGTTCCGCCGCTTGGCGCGGCTCCCCACGCTCCACCACCCGGCGCAGACGCGCCTCTACCGCAGCGCGGATATAGGAAACAAAAAGCGGGTGAGGGTCAAAGGGCTTCGACTTGTACTCGGGATGGAACTGACACCCGAGAAACCAGGGATGATCCGGCACCTCGACCATCTCCACGAATTTGCCATCCGGGCTGAGGCCCGAGACCACTAAACCGCTGGAGTTCAGATCATCGAGATACTTCTGGTTCACTTCGTAACGGTGACGATGTCGCTCGCTGATCTGTGTCGTGCCATAGACGCGATGCGCCAGGGTGCCCTCTTGAATGTCGCAGGGATAGGCGCCGAGTCGCATCGTACCGCCCATTTCTTCGACGCCCAGAAGGTCCCGCAGCTTGTAGATGATGGGGTCGGCCGCCTCTGGATCGAACTCCGCCGAGGTCGCATCTGCGAGCCCGCAGACATTGCGCGCAAACTCAATCACCATGCACTGCAGCCCAAGACAGATGCCAAAAAAAGGCACGCGATGCTCGCGAGCGTAAGCGATGGCCCGAATCTTTCCTTCGGTTCCCCGAGAGCCGAAGCCGATGGGCACCAGGAGAGCATCGACGTCGAGAAGATCGGTCGACAACCCCCCGGTCTCGATCTCCACCGCATTCAGGTAGACCAGCTCCACCGAGACGTCGTTGGCGATGCCGCCATGCACCAGGGCTTCATTGAGGCTCTTATAGGCATCAGGAAGCTCGACATATTTGCCGACGATACCGACTCGTACTGCCCCCTTGGGGTTCTTGATGCGGTCGAGAAGGCTCTCCCAACGCGAAAGATCTCGCTTGTGCTGGGTCAGATTCAACAGATCGAGAAGGATCTGATCCAAGCCCTCGCTGCAGAAACTGAGGGGCACCTCATAGACCGAGTCGACATCGCGCGCCGCGATCACATGATCCGGCTCGAGGTTGCAGAACAGAGCGATCTTGGCCTTCAGCTCGCTCGACAGAGGGCGGTCGACGCGGCACAGCAGAACATCCGGCGAGATACCGATGGCGCGGAGCTCGCGCACCGAGTGCTGCGTAGGCTTTGTCTTCAGCTCGTCTGCCGCCGCGATATAGGGCACCAGTGTCAGGTGGAGATTGGCGGCGTTGTTGCGACCCAGCTCCAGGCGAAGCTGCCGAATCGCCTCGAGGAAGGGGAGAGACTCGATGTCGCCCACGGTTCCGCCGATCTCGACAATGACCACGTCAACATCGTGGGCCTGGCGCTGCATGGCAGCTTTGATCTCGTCGGTGACATGGGGAATCACCTGAACGGTGCTGCCGAGGTAGTCGCCCCTGCGCTCTTTGTTGATCACCGCCTCGTAGATCTTTCCAGTGGTGTAGTTGCTCCCTTTCGAAGTAAGGGCGTGAGTAAAGCGCTCATAATGACCCAGATCGAGATCTGTCTCGGCGCCGTCGTCGGTCACGAAGACCTCGCCGTGCTGGTAAGGAGACATGGTGCCGGGGTCGACGTTCACATAAGGGTCGAGCTTCATCAGCGCGACGGAAAACCCCCGCGATTCGAGGATCGCACCGACCGAAGCGGCGGCGACCCCCTTTCCCAGAGACGAGACCACGCCACCCGTTACGAAGATGTACTTCGTCGCCATCAATCTCCTCCTACGACGATCAACCGTTCCACTCGTTTCAGATCTTCGAGAGTATCGACTCCCATCGACGGGCGTGCGGCACGCAGCACGCGGATGCGGTAGCCGTTCTCGAGCGCGCGCAGCTGCTCGAGCGACTCGCTCTCTTCCAGCGGTGAAGGCGGCAACGCGGCGAGCTCGAGCAGCGTCTGCCTCTGGTAGCCATAGACCCCGACGTGAAGCAAGTACGGCGCGTGGCCGACGTTGCGCAGGTAGGGAACTCGGGACCGGCTGAAGTAAAGAGCGTAGCCCTCACGATCTACCACCACTTTGACCGCATTGGGGTCATCAACCAACTCTTCCGGGCACTCGACCGCCAGGGTCACGATCGGGTCATCGGGGTGCTCGACCAGATGCTCGATGACCGAGGTCAAGTCGCCGCCATCGACCAGAGGCTCGTCACCTTGCACATTGACTACCGCCTGTGCCGCCCAGCTCTTCGCCGCCCAGGCCACCCGGTCGGTGCCGCTGAGACAGTCCTCAGGAGTGAGCTCGCAACAGCCGCCGAACCGCTCGACCGCGTCGACGATGCGAGCGTCATCGGTGAGCACGACCACCTGGTCGAAGGCCTCGACGTCACGCACCCGACGGTAGACATGCTCGATCAAAGAGCGCCCGGCGAGCAGTCTAAGTGCCTTACCCGGCAAGCGGGTAGAACCGTAGCGAGCTGGAATCGCACCTACCACCGAGCGTTCACTTTGAGTTGTTACGGGAGCTGCAGAGGACACGTTCAACTGTACAAGGGTCGGTACCCAGAGTCCAGAGTTCGGCGCTCGGAAATAGCAAATATCACTTCCTAGCGCTGAAGAGCGTGGCGCGCACCTTGGGAAGCGAGGAAGTTCCATTCCTGGGACCCCTAAATGCTAGTGTCGCCGCATGAGCAACGCGGGGCGCGCATTCCGCCTCGACCGACGCCGCAGCTTGATTTTGCTGGGGGCTCTGATACTGCTCGGCGCTGCGGAGCGAGGGGTGCGGCCGCTCGTCTCCCGCTTTCTTCTACCGACACGGGGTAGTCAGTGGATCTGGGCTCCAGGTGGACTCGAGAGTCCCGACGGGCTCGCTTTCTTCGCCGTAGGCGACTTCCACATCGACCGAGCGCCAACAGAAGCGCGGCTGCAGATCCTGGCGGACGAAGAGTACTTCCTCTTCGTCAATGGCCATCGGATCGGCTCGGGCGCCTATTTTGCCGGAGCGCATCTGGATAGCTACGGGCTCCAAGGGGAGCTGCGAGCCGGTTGGAACCGAGTCGCGGTCGAGCTGCGAAGCGGGAGGGGCGCCGGTGGACTGCTCGTCACGCTGACCGGCGACGAAGACGAAACCCTGCTCTTGAGCGACGGATCTTGGCGCACCTTCTACGACGACGCCGGAGTGGTCGAAGGCTCTCGCCGCCTAGGAGACGGGGTTCCAGTGGTGGTCTGGCAGTCTCCTCCCACCGGTGGATGGGGGATCCCGCGTATCGGCCCGGATCGCCCCCGGGCCAAGGAACCGTTCCCCCGCTCTCTACCCATGATCTCCCGAAGTGAGCTGGTAGAGCCGGCAGGAGACGGAGTGAGCCCTCCCATCCCCTTTACCCTCTTTGACTTTGGTGAGCCAAGGGTCGGGCACCTCGTCCTCCAAGAGTTGCTGAACGAGCCGCGAAGGTTCGAGGTCTCGCTCGGAGCCACCCCAGAAACGATCGACGAAAAATGGACCGTTCTGCTCAGAGAGGGGCAAGGTCTGTGGCGGCATAGCGAGGCCCGGAGCCTCCGCTACGTCCGCGTCGAAGGCTACCCGATCAAGATGCGGGCGGCACTCATACCAGCTCCCTCCGAGCTCCTCGCGCAAGACGAGGCGAGGGCGACCCGCCGGCGGATAGGCGTCTTCGGCCTCGACAGGCCCAGCAGAAGCGCCCACCTCGCTCTTCCGTAAAGACTGTGTCCCCCACGCACTAGACCAGCGTTTCCAAAGTTCGTGTACATAGGTCGAGGTCATTCTGTTCGCTGGCCAGGCGCGCCGACGCAGGCATATTGGGCAATATGTCGAGGAGCGAGGGGGCGCCTAGCCAACGCCGTCAGCGGACAGAAGGGGCCGAGATATGTGCGCGAACTTTGGAAACGCTGGTCTAGGAGGCGAGGGTCGAGTCAGAAGCGTCGGCGCAGGATGTACTCGGGAGCGTATTCCAGAGCGAAACGGGCCGGCACCGCGGGAAAGATGTCGAGAACCCGACGCGCTTCTTCAGCCCGAGCTCGAGCCATCGCCTCTACTTCGTCCAGGGTGCCGGCTGAGTGGACCAGCTCGAGAATCTGGTCTGGCCCAACGCGATCGAAGCTGCGGTCTTCGAGCACCTTCGCGACCAGCCCCCTTTCCTTGGCGCCACTGCGATTGAGGACGAGAATCAGCGGCAGGGTCAGCTTTCCTTCTCGGAGGTCGGTCAGCACAGGCTTGCCGAGCTCGTCCTCACTGGCGGTGAAGTCGAGAAGATCGTCGACCAGCTGAAAACAGGTCCCCAACTGCCGGCCATAGGTATGCAGGGCCGCGCCCGCGCCGTTCGATGACGGAGCAATGAGCGAGGGGATTGACGCGGCAGCGGCAAAGAGGTGGGCCGTTTTCCGGTCGGTGATCTCGAAGTACTCCTCCACCGAGATGTCGATCGAACCCAGACGCTCCAAGGTCCACAACTCGCCTTCGATCATCTTCAGAGTCGCTTCACAGAGCCGACGGATCACCTCCAGATTGTTGTGGACCAGCGCCATTTTCATCGCGGTGGTGTAGATCCAATCGCCGAGAAGAACCGTTCTGCTGTTGCCCCAGAGCTCGTTCACACTGGCCGCGCCCCGTCGCAGGGTGGCGTGATCGATGATGTCGTCGTGCACCAGGCTGGCGGTGTGGATGAACTCGATCACCGCGGCATAGGTGATCTCCTCCTCGCCGTCATGGCCAAGCAGCCGTGAGGCGAGGAGTAATAGCGCCGGCCTCACTCGCTTGCCACCGCTCGAAGCGATGTAATCGCCGGCGTTGGCTATGAAGGGGACGTCGGATTCGAGATAGCGCCGAAAGACGACCTCGGTAGCCTCCAGCTTGTCATCGACGAGAGCGAGAAACTGCTGCTGGAGACTGGCGAGGTTCTCTTCCTCGCGTTCAGCCAGAGAAATATCGTGAGACAAGCGCGAAATCCTTGCCTAGTGTCGCTTTCCGGAAAAGCCCTGTTTAGGGTTCAGGTACCGCCTCAAATTCCACCGTCTGGTACAACTGACCGTCACGAAAGTAGTACGAAACTCCATCAGAGAAGTACCACCAGGTCACTTCTTCGGCACTGCTCAGCTGAAGCCGGTCGACTCTATCCGGTTTGCCCATCTGATCATAGATTCCTCTCTGGTCCTCGCCAGAGACTGTCATAGAGGGTCCAGGATCGCCCGAGGCCGAGACCGCGTCATCGGTTGTGGGTTCGGGAGCGGCTGCGGGCCGCGTCGGCGTAACGGCTGGTGACTCGCTCGAGACCTCGGACGAGGCCCTGGGCACTGCCTTGGACGACGCCTTGGACGGCCCCTCCAGACCCACCGCGACGACCACCGGGCTCCCTTCCAGAATACGCCGGCTGAGATCTACCTCGCCCAGAAGGCGCTCGACCGATGCGCCGTTCGGCTGCTCACTCACTTCTACCACGTGCACGCGGAAGAAGTTGTAGTAGGGATTCCACTTCCAATCGAAGCTGAAGCGGCCGTTTTCGTCGCTGAGTGTTGAAACGCGTACAAGACCCTTCCCCTCGGGGCCCCCGCCTTTCTTGGACACCAAGAGATCGATGCGGAGGCCCGCGATCCTGCCTTCCCCGAAGGGGTCGGAGACCGATCCGGTGACGGTCACCATCGCTCCGCGTTGGTAGGTCTTGGCGGCCGCGGCGGTGGTGGCCGACAGAGCCACCGCTGCCGCGAGAAGAAGCAGCTTGACGGTGGGATTGGAGCTGCCCAGACGCACTCGATCCTCGGAGGAGACTATATCGCTTACCAATCGTCCAACCAGGTGATTCCGTCGGGTGGGTTGAAGAGACCGGCGACTCCGCCCGCTCGGAACCTGGAGATTCTAAATTCGGTCAGATTGCCCTCAGGATCGAGGTATCGCAAACTCAGGAGCCGGTCGAGGCCGGCATTGAGACGGAGCGTGGCCTGGGAAACGAGCTCGTTGGGCTCTTTAGGAACGAGAGTAATCTCCACACCGCGACCCGCGCCCGTCGCCACGCTTGCAGAATAGCGAGCCTCGAGCTCACCGACGGAGACGAGCAGTAGATCGAGGCCCGGCTCTCTCTGCGCGTCGATCTCCGCGACCCGTCCTTCATCCTCCCCGGGATTCCAGTAGTGAATGACGTCGCCGCAGAGGATGAAGGCCTTCGGGTAGGGCTCGCTGTAGTCCCAGCGCATGCAGTCCGGAAGGGATAAGGCGAGCCGACCCGACTCCTCCTCACCGGTGGAGAATCCCTCGGGTACGAAGCTCTGGGTGAACTCGGCGGTAAAGGGGCTCTGCTCACTCAGATTGCCCCGAAACTCAGCCAGAACCGACCAGGGATCCTCGGCGCCACAGAGAGTAGACGCCAAGAGCAAGTGCAGGGCCCCTCCGACAGCGGCGGCTTTCAATGTCCCTGGCTTTCGAGCCAAGCCGTGATCGCGGCGTCATAGGCCTGCGTATGACCAAAGGCCTTCAATGCCAGTCGCTGGCGAAGGCTCTCCGGGACCACTAGATCTCCCTCACGAAGTGCCCCGAGAACCGTCGGATAGTCGCTCGGATCGACCACGACTGCAACGCCGGCGTGGTTCTTGGCGGCGGCGCGAGCCATACAGGGTCCGCCGATGTCGATGTTCTCGATGATCTCCAGGGGCGTCGCCCCCTCACGGGCAACCGTCTGCTGGAAGGGGTAGAGGTTCACCGCGACGATATCGATCGGCACAATCCCCTGCTGCTCGAGCTCTTCCAGGTGAGCGGGCTTCGAGCGATCGGCAAGGATGCCGCCGTGGATCTTGGGGTGGAGTGTCTTAACCCTCCCTTCGAGGATCTCGGGAGAGCCCGTGACATCGGCTACCGCCATCGCCTCGACACCGCCTTCGCGCAGATGGCGCAGAGTTCCTCCGGTCGAGATCACTTCGATGCCGAGGTCGTTCAGACCCTTGGCGAACTCCGCCACCCCGGTCTTATCCGACACCGAAACCAGCGCCCGTCGAGCTTGTAGCATGAGATCTCCCGTTAGAAAGTCGGTGCGCTCAGTGGAGGCGCGGGACCTTGATCAGACGGTCAACGGACTGCGGCAGACGGGGTACAGGATCGGCGCCCCCGGCCTCGAGCCACACCAGGCGCAGCATCGCCACCGCATCGGTGAGAGCGCGGCTGAAAGAGACCGCGGCGACACCGAAAGCTGTGGAGCGGTCATCGAAAGCACCCACGCCGGAGCGGCCGCCGATGCGGCTGTACTCGTGCCCTATGAACGGATAGAGAGCACGAGAGCGCTGCAAGGTTCGCTGCACGAAGGCGGGCACCGTCTCGATGCCATCGAGACGCTCGTCCACTCCGTAGAAGGCGACGGCGAATCGAGGCTCTGCGCTCGACACATAGCGAACGAAGTCGTCGGCGTACTTACTCTCGGCAGGATCGGCGGTCGAGGTCCGCAGCGGGTAGTTGGCGTCATTGAGGTAATGAACCAGCACACCAAGCTGTTCGACGACATCCTCGAACGGTCGGTGCCCCACGATATAGCTGACAGCGCGCTGCGCCTCCTGACCGATCACGAGGTCGAGGCTACCGCTGCCGTCCGCGTTCTTTTCATGCCTTCGCTCGTCAGAATCATCGAACGGCGCTATCAGCCCATCGCGGAAGGCGAGCTTGTGGCGAAGAATTTGGCGATAGAGATCGGGGGGTGCGAGGCGAGCCGCTTCCCAGCCGATCTGCACCTGATTCTCCTTGCTCCACGCCGAGAGCGGCGTCGGCAGAAGGAGAACGAGCAGTAGGATAGTTCGTGGAGTCATACTGTCGGGTCGTTAAATTAGCAGAGAAGAGGCCTCGATGGACCCCCGAGACGCTACGATCATTGAGAGACTGGACACCCGCGGCACATTTTGTCCGGTGCCGATCCTGCTAACAGCGCGTCGAATCAAGCTTCTGCCACCGGGTGAACGGCTGGAGGTCCTCGGCGACGATCCCGGGATCCTCGAAGACATGCCGGTCTGGTGTCAGGAGACGGGCAATACTTTGGTGGCTATCAAGCACGAACAAGGCGAGATATGCTGCGTCGTCGAAAAGGCGGGGTAAAGCTCACCGATGCTTGACTCCCGTTGCGGTCGCTGCTACAAATCGCGCCCATGCCCAGGTAGCTCAGTCGGTAGAGCACGTGACTGAAAATCACGGTGTCGGTGGTTCGATTCCGCCCCTGGGCACCACGATCTAAAGGACTTAGAAGCCGACACCAAGCCCGTCTCGAAAGTCCAGCAATCAGATAGCAATCAGGATTTTCTGATTCGCCTGTTGGGGCGGATGTTTTGTTTTTTGTTTTGGTCCGGATGAGGACCAAAACAAAAGCAAGATCGGCCGTAGCGAGTTCCTTCTGCTCTCGAACCGGGTTCGGACCGGCACGCTCCAAGGATTCGAGGAGGTGCTGGGGAGCGTCGGTCGGGACGAGGTGGACGCCCCGAAGGCTCCGGCGAGCGTCGACTCCCACTCGTCTCAGCGGTCCTCGGACCGGTACGCGCCACGCCCCCGCTCACGGAAAGTCGTCCACCAGGATCTCTTCAAACCCGGCACGGAAACCTCGACAGGGATCCCTGTCCCTACCAGAAACTCCATCCGCGCAGCAGTTTCGGACGTCACACTTGCCAGGAGTATCCTTGGTGTGATGATTCGTCTTCTAGGAGTATTGCTTCGCTCAGTAGTGGCGGCACTCCAGACTCGCCGCCAGCTCGCCCTCGAAAACCTGGCTCTTCGGCAGCAGCTCTCAGTGCTTCTGTCGGCGCGGCGGCCGTCTTTGACCAACCTCGATCGGGTCTTCTGGACCATTCTCCGGCGCCGATGGAGTCATTGGACGCACGCGCTCGTGATCGTGCAGCCCGAGACCGTCGTCCGCTGGCACCGGCAGGGATTCAGGCTGTACTGGCGATGGAAGAGCCGAAATGGCAGCGCTGGACGGCCGAAGATAGACCCGGAGGCCCGAGCCTTGGTTAGAAGGATGAGCTTGGCCAACCCGTTCTGGGGCGCACCGAGGATTCATGGCGAGCTCCTCAAGCTAGGGATCGAGATCTCGGAGACGACGGTCGCCAAGTACATGCCGAGGTCGCGCCGGCCACCCTCTCAGTCCTGGCGAGCATTTCTGGACAACCATCTCAAGGATCTGGTCTCAATCGACTTCTTCACGATCCCCTCGGCGACATTCCACGTCCTTTTCGTCCTCATCGTCCTCCGCCACGACCGCCGGCGCATCCTTCACTTCAACGTTACCGAGCATCCCACCGCGGAGTGGACCGCCCAGCAGATGGTTGAAGCGTTTCCTTGGGACACAGCACCGCGCTATCTCCTCCACGATCGCGATGCGGTTTTCGGAAACAACTTCCGGTCGCGTGTGGCTGGGCTCGGAATGGCCGAGGTGCTCATAGCACCACGATCGCCTTGGCAGAAGGGCTACGCTTCACACTGCACCTCCTCCGTAGGGTTCGGTTCGACGTCGAGGCGGCGCCGTCGTTTCGAGAGTTTTCGGCCCTGCATTTTGACGGGCGGGTCGTCGCCGGGATGCTCGTAGAGGCACTCGTTCTTGTCGTTGTAGGCATGGGCACGCAGCAGGCCGTGGTTGCGCCATGTCTTCACCGTGTGGGTCGCGACACCCAGTAGGTCAGCCATCTCTTCGAGGGTAAGCATTCCCCCCTCACGCAGTCGGTCGTACCTCTTCTTGATGTCGTAGTCACGGCGCAGGCGCCGGACGATGCCGGCGTGAAATCGTTTGCCCTCTCCGGAGAGATGGCCTCTGTCGTTGAGGATGCTCGCAATCTCGGCCTCGGTGTAGTCATCAAGCAGGGTATCAATCTCGGCAACGACCTGTTTCGAGGTTTGGCGTAACTCCCATGCTGTCGGCGGAATGGGCAGTTTGAGACTTCGTGTCGCGCCACCTCGGAAGCGGACACCGACAACGATCTCGTCGCCCTTCGTCAAGGTGACGTCCTCGATGAGCAAGCGCACCATGCGCTTGCGCTCGCGTTGAGGCGTCTTCGGGTCGTTCCACAACCGCGGGAAGTCGGTGGCGAGGGCGAGGATCTCTTCTCGTTGCTGGTCGCCGAGCTGTTGGTGATCTTGCTGGCGGCGCTGCTCGAGCTCCTCCTGTGCGTCGTGCAGCCCGCGCAGCCTCTCGTTCCACTCGGCCTCGAGGACATCCACCACGAGGCGGTTCCCCGGATCGACCTCCATGAAGCGACGCCGAGCCAAGTCAGCCTCCTGTCGAGCTCGCTGTACGTGCTGGCGCCGCAGGGAATCGGCCTCGTGGATCCGTGCATCGAGCTCGACCTGGACTTTCAGTGCAACCTCCAGAGTCACAGGCGTAACCGTCTCCACAAGCAGCTCTCCGATGGCCCGATCGATGCCCTTGCCCGGGATCGACTGACACTTGGGTGTCGCGGTGTCGATGCCCTCGCGCTGGCAGACGTACTCGGGCCACTGAGTGCCCCTGCGCGTGTGATAGCGGACCGTCATCCGATGGCCACAAACGCCGCAGAGGACCAAGCCCTGCACCAGCGCTGGCCCCTCGCGCGGTGGGCTCTTACGCCGGTCTCGGCCGTGGGCCTGGGCGTTGTCTCGTAGTCGTCTCAGGTTTTCTTCGAATCGTTCCCAAGGAATGTAACCGGGGTGCGCGTCGAGCAACAGCGCGGTCCACTCCTCCCGCGGAAGCGACTTGACCTCGACGGTGCCGTTGACGCGCTTTTGCGTGTGAGTGCGACCGAAACAGAAAGCACCTGCGTAGCGGGGATTGTGCAGCACCCTCAGGACGCGCCAGTGGCGCAGCGACTCCCACAGCAGCTCTCCCTTGTGGGGGCCGAAGCGCGGCCGGCGCGGAAACCGCAAGCCTTGCTCGCGGAAGTGTTTGACCGTCGCCGAGGCCGAGCCCGTACGCTCGAAGGTCTCGAACAGGTGCTCGAAGCTCCGTTGGACCTGGCCGTCGGGATCTAACACGACGTTGCCGGCCGGGTCGTAGAGTAGGCCGACGGGTAACGGGGTTTGCAGCGCACCTCGGCGCGCCTGATTCAGAATGCCTCCGCGCAGCCGAGCCCGCATCACGTGAAGCTCCGCCTCGCTCATCGTGCCCTTGAGCCCGAGCAGAAGGCGATCGTTGAAATCACTCGGGCTGTAGACCCCGTCCTCGTCAAGGATCAGCGTGTCGGTCAGCGCGCAGATCTCCAGCAGTCGATGCCAGTCCGTGCTATTGCGTGCCAGGCGCGAAACCTCCAGCCCGAGAACGATCCCGGCTCGGCCCATACCGACCTCGCCGACGAGCTTCTGAAAGCCCTCGCGGTCGACGCTGGAGGCTGCGGACTTACCCAGGTCCGAGTCGATCACGAGGACTCGCTCGATGGGCCATCCCATCGCCACCGCGCGCTCTCGCAACGCGTACTGCCGTCTCGTGCTCTCCGTATTCTCGAACACCTGGCGCACGGTCGACTGGCGAACGTACAGGTACGCATCGCGTCGCAGGTGGCTTGGGGTCACCTTCTGGTGGGCGCTTGCGCTCATGCGTGGTTCTCCCGTACATGGCCGAGAGCCATCGCAGCCAACACGTTGATCAGATCCGCGCTCGTATCGTGAGGCAGCGCGGACGGCCTGGCTATCTCGGCGGACGGTGCCTGCGTCGGCGCGGGCATCTTGGACCCCTGTTCAACCCAAGCGGCCAGCCCTTGTCGCAGGAGAACGGCCAAGCCGAACCGAACCGATAGGAGCTGCCGCTTCGCCGCATGTCCTCGGAGCTCCTCGTAGCGAGCGACATGGGCCGGAGCGTTCTGCTGGGGTGTCGCGCTCATGGCCGGCGTTTTTTTTCCTGGCGAGCCAGGGCTCGCTCAATGCTGCGCGGATGGATCGAGATGCCAAAGCGCTTCTGCACCCACTCGGCCAGGGCGGTTGCATCTGCGTCCGGCTCCCCCTCCAGCCTGTCGTGCAGGGCCTCGACGACCTCCTCGGATAGCTTGTGGGCGCGGCGCGGCCCCGGCTTTCTTGGCAGCAACGCGGGTAGGCCGCCTTCTTCGTAAACCACCTGGGCGTGGTAGAAGGATGGGCGCGACAACCCGAAGCTTGCCGCGCTCCGGCTCACCGTGTGTCTGTCCACCCGGACACGGCGCAGCATCTCGTACTTGACCTGCACGAGGTCTCGAGGGTCGAAGAACTCGCTCGAGGTGAACAAATCGTCCGAGACCTTCTCCGGCTGGGGATGAAGGCACCCTCGTTGACGGAGGGCCTCGGCTTTCGGGTCGGGTCTGCGTCGCGGCATGATCGTCTCCTCATGGAATGTAATTCTAATTATACCTCTCATGGATCCTCTGTCAAGGGGTGTCCACCAAGAGAGTACCGATAGATCGTGCATTAAATTGGCCTATCTCTACACTCCTGGTCACACTCCGGCACTCTTCCCGACATAATTGTGATTACATTCACGGCATAATCTCCTTTACGCACGGTGCCCCTCAACCGTCCTCACGCAGGTCTTCATCGCTCGCTCTCCCGGGTCAGCTTGGCGAGCTCGAGCAGGTCGGCCAAGCGGTACATCGATCTGCCTGCGGAGATGACAACCACGGGGTCCTCGGCCACCGCACTCGTCCAACGCGCTGGAAGGGAGCGTAGCTCCTCGCATTCATCCAGGTAGAAGACCCGGTCCTCGCCCCAGCACTGGCGATAGTGAGCCAGCTCGTACTCACGCCCCAACAGCGGGTGGAACGGATGGGTTACCCGAAAACGTCGTTGCTCACAATCTGTATCGGGTGCATTCGACCATCGAGCCCAATCCCTATGCTGAGCGCGTCATCGGCTCCATGCGGCGAGAATGTCTCGATCACGTTATCGTGCTGAACGAGGCCCATCTCCGCCGGATTCTGCGTTCCTTCGTCACCTACTACCATCGCTCAAGAACCCATCTCTCCTTAGACAAGGATGCTCCTGAGGCACGAGAGGTGCAGGCTCCGAGGATGGGACGCGTGGTGGAGTTGCCCGAGGTCGGTGGGCTCCATCACCGGTACGAACGCCGGGCGGCGTAGTCATCCAGCGGGGTTTTCAGAGCCGTCGGGAATCTTGCTGCGTGTTCCGCTGCTACTCGGGAGGCGTGCTCTCGCACGTCGTCCCGTTATTCGATTGCTGAGCCTCCACGCCGTTCACCCTGAACCTGCAGGCCCCGGAGAAAGTGCTGCCATCGTGTGCAAGATCCGGTGCGCCAAACGCCCGGACGGGTTTCTTGGTAGGCACACGTCGACCTCACTCACCGCGGCGCGACCTCCTGCTGATCTCTCTGTTCGCCGAGCCCCGAACCACGCAACACGGCGCAGAAGTTCACCTTCGCCCGCTTGGCAAGCGCGATACGATCGGTTGACCCGAAAAGGAAATCCCTATCCCTTTCCAAAAGAAGCGTATGGCTCTCGCCGATTGCGCCGGGACTGCACCAGAATGTCGATCGCATCGCCGTCGTCATCGACAGCCCGCCACAGATACTGCCGCCGCCCCTGGATCTTCGCGAAGACCTCGTCCAGATACCAAAAGTCGCCCATGCCGCCGCGGCGGCCCCGCAACGGCCGAGCGTAGTCGATTCCGAACATCACACACCATGGCCGAATCGCCTCCTACGTCACCGTGATATACCGTTCTGCGAGGTCTCGGAAGCTGAGACCGAAACGGTGATAGAGCCAGACGGCGTCACGGATGATTTCAGGGGGAAACCGGTATCCAAACGATAGCTGGGTGGTGGGTTCGCCATCGACGTACTCTGCCAGCCACGGCCTCAACTTGCCAGCGCCGCTGCTGGCCAACCAACGAGACGGCACAAGTGGAGACACTACCTTTGACTAACTCACTCGAATCCAGCATCGGAGCTCGCGGCTTTCATTTTGTTGCTTTGTGTTTCTGTCTAATTTTTCCCGCTTGTGCGTCGGCGCCTGTCGAGTGGGTAGACGTACCGCTGGCCGATAATGTCTACTTTGAAGCCAGTCCTGTTTATCAGACGGACCAGGTTGAAATTCCAGTTCCTGCCAATTCGGATCTCGAATACATGCTGGACATGAAACAAGGTCATTCAGTGTCCTATCAGTGGAGATCCACAGACATCTCGAATCCTGAACTTCTTCTTGCAGAATTTCATGGTCACACGGTAAGAGATTCTGAAGAGCCTGGAAATGTCATGTTTTTCAAGCAAGGCCGTGGCGACACGTCAGATGGCTATCTGGTCGCGCCTTTTGACGGTGTACATGGCTGGTATTTTTCGAACGAAACGGACACTGATATCCATATCGCTCTTTCACTGTCTGGTTTCTACACAATACCTGACCCTGAATAAGCACTTCTTCTGGGGGCTAGATGAAGGGACATCGATGTAGTCGCCTCAAGGGCGTCGAGGGGGCACTGTCAAGTTGAGTTGACGAATTCGCGGGTATCGTTACGCCCGAGACGATTCTGCGCTGGTACAGAAGACTGATCGCGAAGAAGTACGACGGTAGCGCCCGAAGAGGTCGAGGACGACCGATGACGCCGGTTGTCAACGCCGGATGAAAATGTCCCATTTGTGGCGGGTGAAAATGTCCCACTCGACTCCGGGATGACCGGTCCCGACTAGGTCGTCTTTCCTCCCTTCGATCTTCTGCGGGCTCTGGACGCCGGAGGGCGAGGCGAAGCCGAGCCCGTAGGCTCCAAGGAGGGCCCGTAGAAGATCGGCGTGTTCTCGCATGCGGTAGCTGTTTCGTCGGTACTGTCAGGTTGAGCCGATGGGTGGCAGAGTCGGCCCATGAAAAGCAGCACGCCCAGCTACCGCGGTCACCGGTTTCCGCCCGAGATCATCACTCACGCAGTCTGGCTCTACCACCGCTTCTGCCTGAGCCTTCGCGACGTCGAGGATCTCTTGGCGGAGCGAGGAATCGTCGTCTCCTACGAGACCATCCGTCAATGGTGCCGGAAGTTCGGCACGGAGTACGCCCGCAAGCTGAAGCGGCGAAGCGGCCGACTGGGTGACACCTGGTTCTTGGACGAGCTCTTCGTGACCATCCAGGGCAAGAGGCAGTACTTGTGGCGTGCCGTCGATCAGGATGGCGACGTCATAGACATCCTCGTGCAGCCACGCCGTGATCGAAAAGCAGCGGAACGCTTCTTCCGCAAGCTCTTGCAGGGCCAAGGGGCAGAGCCGGTGCTCCTGGTGACCGACAAGTTGAGGAGCTATGGCGCAGCGCACCGGACCACTATGCCCTCTGTCAGGCACGATACGAGCCAGTACGCCAACAACCGTGCCGAGGTCTCCCATCAGCCGACCCGGCAGCGAGAGCGACAGATGCGCCGCTTCAAGTCGCCCGGCCAGGCGCAGCGATTCCTCTCCGCTCACGCAGTCATCCAGAATCTGTTCCGGGTTGGGCGGCACCTCGTCAGCTCAGCCAACTACCGGACGCTGCGAGATCGCTCCTTCGGCGTTTGGCGACAGGAGACGTGCGTCTGCTGAACTCGGAATCAAGGCCCGTCCGCGGCACAAGCTCGCACCGGCAGGATTAACTTGACAGTGCCCTGTTTCCCCTTGAAGGCGAAGGCCGGCTTTACTCTGTGCGCCCCCAGCCGGGCCCGAAATCGGACTTGTAGTTGGAGACCACGAGCCACGCACCGTCCTGTTTCACCCAGGCCCGAACATAGCGATACGAGTTGCCCTGGCCTACTCTGTGTCCGGTCTCGAAAACGTGGTTTTCATCCTGAACGAGGAACTTCTGGTCGGTGATCTTCGCGGGCCTGGGGTTCGCCGCGCTGCGGTTACCGCTACTGAACTCCGCGGCGAGTCTCTGCTTGCTTGGGGCGATCTTTCCGCTCCCGGCCCGGTTGATGGCCCCCCTGCCGACGTTGACGCCCACGTAGTTGTCGGCGGTCTGCTTCAGCCAGGTCTCAGCGTCGCCTGTGCCGACCGCGGTTTCTCTAGCCTGGGCAAGCGACTCGACCTCGGCCACCGGGTCCGACTCGGCAAGAGCCGGCACACTCATCGTGCATGTCAAGGCCACAACCAAGGCTCGCATTACTCCTCCTCCCTCTCGGCCCAAGGAAGATCCGTTCACCGAGACTATACCGCAGACAGCTAGCAGCCTTCGGCTGGGTACTGTCAACTTGAACCTAGGGCTGCCAGAGTCGGCTCATGGACAACAGCGCATCCAGCTACCGAGGCCATCGCTTCCCAGCCGAGATCATCGGTCATGCCGTTTGGCTGTATCACCGGTTCTGCCTGAGCTTCCGAGACGTCGAGGATCTCCTGGCAGAGCGCGGCATCACCGTCTCATACGAGACGATCCGTCAGTGGTGCAGAAAGTTCGGTGGTGAGTACGCGCGCACGCTGAAGCGCCAACAAGGCCGCCTCGGCGATACCTGGTACCTCGACGAGCTCTTCTCTGCAGCTGCGCACGCCCAAGGCCGTGGTTTGAGCAGTCTCCGCGTCGGACCAGCAGCCATGAGGATCCCTGAGAGATCGTTCCTTCCGCGTTTGGCGGCAGGTGACATGTGCCTACTGAATCCGAGCCGACCGACCTTCGACCGCGCCACATCTCGCCTCGACGACGATAAGTTGACAGTACCTGCTGGCGGCTTCGGCACAGCTCTACGCGGCTTCGGTTGGCTGACGTCGCGCTTCGATCTCACCAAACCGGTCATCGCCGCCGTCAACGGCGTCGCAATGGGAGGCAGGTTCGAGATCGCCCTGGCCTGCGACCTCATCGTGGCGTCGCTCGATTCGGGCTCGTGGAACGCCCCCTCAGTCGGCGTCAGGGTTGTCGAGGCGGTGGTAGATCCGTGCTACGTTCGCCAGCCCCACGCCTACGTTTCGGATCGGAATCTCGGTGTGATTCGTCATATCGATGGTGGGGGCTGCTTCTTCGGCGCTGACGCCCGCCGCGTGCTTGGCCGACACCTTCTTCCACAGATCCCGGTAGTACGCCTGCACCAGATCGATCCGTCTGCGATCGGTGACCGGTTGACCGTGCCCCGGAACGAAGACGTCGAAGTCGAGCGCCTTGAGGTTCTCCAGAGTCTGGGGCCACTCGTCGACGTAGCCGTCACCGAGAAACGAAGGCCCGCTGAGCGCCATGTCGCCGGTGAAGACGAGTCGGTCCTGCGGGAAATAGACGGCGACGTCGCCACCGGTGTGGGCACGGCCGAGAAAGATGATCTGGATCTCCCGGCTCCCTCGAAACAGCGTCAAACGCTTATTCAGGGTCACATCGGGAGGCAACGGATCGACCTCTTCGAAGTCTTTGGCGTGAGCGGCGAACATCTCCAGGTAGGCCTGAAGCTCCGACTTCTTCTCGCCGTTCTCTTCCGCCGCGACCTGCTTTTCGAGGCGGGCGAGAGTCGCCTTGTTTCCAGCGAGGGTGCCTGTCCAGGTCGGCTCTTCGAGTGGTGCGCCCGCCATCTTCTTGCGGGTGAACTCGTGGCCGATGATAGGGATGCCGGGGAACGCTTGATTGCCGTCGGAGTGATCGAAGTGGAAGTGGGAGTTGATCAGCGTGGTCACGGGTTTCGGAGTCAACACCGCGATCGAGGCGATGAGATCCCGCGCCTTTGAAGGCGTGATGTGGGAATCCACCAGCACGACATCGTCGTCGTTGACGATGACCAGTGCATTGCTGTTGAAGAACTGTGCCGTGGTCTGGGCCAGGTAGATCCCGTTGCGGACCTCCGTCAGCGTGTGGGTGTCCGTTGTGACCGGATCGGCAGCGCCGAGCAACCCGGCGGTCAGAATTGTGGTAGCCAGTATCGCCGTTGCGCGAAGCGTGAATCGAGTAGTCCTCATGGAGAAGGAGTATGCACCAACTCGAATGCGATTTCTCATGGTGAAGGGCGTTGGTGCATGAATCGACTTCGGCCCCGACGGTAGCATTGGCTCGGGATCCCGACCATTCATGGAGGGGGGGCGATGCCATGGCCGCACGCAAGTCGAGCCGAGTCAACCGCGAGTACAAGACGAAGTACAGAGTCCGGAACTGGAGGGAGTACGAGCGTGGCCTCAGGAGCCGTGGCGATGTCACGATCTGGTTGAGCGAGGCGGCGATCGCCGCGTGGACGCCACCGAAGAACGGTCTCCGCGGGGGCCAACGACAGTACTCGAACCTCGCGATTCTGACTGCGTTGACGCTGCGAGTCGTCTTCCGGCTGCCGCTTCGCCAGACCGAGGGATCCCTGGGCTCGCTGCTGAGCTTGATGGGCCTGGGCCTCAAGGCCCCGGACCACACCACACTCTCGCGCCGGAACCAGGACGTTGAGGTGCCGCCCCTGATCCGAGCCCACGATGGCCCGATCCACCTGGTCGTCGACTCGACTGGGCTCAAGATCCTGGGTTCTGGCGAGTGGAATGTGCATAGGTACAAGGCATCGAGGAAGCGCCGGGACTGGCGGAAGCTGCACATCGGAGTGGATGATGAGGGCTTTATCGTGGCGGCCGAGCTCACGGCGAGCAGCGAGGGCGACGCCTCCACGCTCCCTGTGTTACCGGCTACGAGAAAGCGCACTTAGTTGGCTGCGAGTCGGTTTTTTGTCCCCGCGAGGCGTGACTCAGGGTGTGGCGCAGATAGTCGAGGTACCCCTTCGGGGGGTGGCGTCGTGGGGAGTTCTCGGAGGATGGGGAGAAAGTAGGCGAGGGATCGGATGGGCTGGAGCTTTGGTAGGCGCGGATCTCGGCATGCGCGTCGGGCGGAGCCGAGGAGGAGGGCGGCCTGGAGGACGGTGAGAGGCAGGTCTTGGTCGAAGAGCTGGTCGACGATGACGCGGTCGCCGTGGTGGAAGCGGTGCGGGGTGTCGGGAAGGAGTCGATAGAGGCGGAGGAGCTGGCGCCGATAGTGGCTTCGGGTCATGAGCGTCGTCGTGCTGCGCTCCGCCTTTTGGCGCGGTCCTTGGCCTTTTTTTCAGCAGCCTCCTTGGCCTCCTTGCGGCGATAGGAGTTAGCCTCGATCTTGACGATCTCGGCGTGGTGGGTGAGTCGATCGACGAGAGTGACGACGCAGGAGGCGTTGGGAAAGACCTCGGCCCATTCGGCGAAGGGCTTGTTGGTGGTGAGAAGAATGGGCTTGTTGCCGTATCTCCTGGAGACGACCTCGAAGAGGAGATCCGCGTGGCGGTGGTCGTAGGAGAGATAGCCGAGCTCATCGATTGCCAAAAGCGAGGGTCGGGTGTATTTGGAGAGCCTTCTCTGGAGCGCCGAGGGGGTTTCCTGGACGGCGAGATCGTTGAGCATGTCGGAGGCGGTGACGAAGCTGGCGGTGGCCCCTCGTTGCAGCGCCTGGTAGAGGAGGTTCTTGGCAATCATGGTCTTGCCGACACCGTTGGGTCCGAGGAGGATGACGTTGGTGATGTCGTCGAGGAATTGGAGGGTGAGCAGATCCTGGATCTGCTCGCGGTCGATGCGCTGGGGCCAGGAGAAGTCGAAGTCGGCGATGCTCTTGAAGAGCCCGACGCGGCTGGTGCGGATGCGCCGTTCGAGGCTGCGCCGTTTGCGCTCGGCCTCTTCTTTGCGCAGCAGCTGTTCGAGCCAGGGCTGTTCTCGGTAGGTGCCCCAGTCGTCGACGAGGGCGTAGAAGCCGAGGGATCGGGCGAGCTCTCGTAGTGGTTCGTCAGGGATCGTTGGACTCTTCCTGGGTCGGGCCATCGTCGTTGCCTCCAAGTTGGTCGTAGTCCTCGAGGTTGTGCGGTCTCACGGAGAGATCTCGCTGTTGGAGCTCCTGGCTGAGCGGCACCGGTAAAGCCGGGGGCTGACCGAGGCCGCGCTGGTGCCGTTCGAGTAGGAGCCGGACGGACTGGAATCGCGGTGCGTGGTTCAGGAGCGCTTCGCGCACGGCTTTGTCGAGTCGCTGGGGGCCGTACTGGCGCAGGAGTCGGAGCAGGCCGGCGGTCTGCGTTCCGAGGTTCTCGCCTCGCTCGGCGAGCTGCTGCATCAGCTCTTCGCATCGAGGCACAGCGGAAAACAGCCGATGGAAGCCCCGGTGTCGTCGGGCCCTGCGTTTGTGAGCGAGGAGCTCCTCGAGGTGTTGAGGATCGAGGATCTGCTCGCCCCGGGAGTACGAGCGAGGGTGCTCGGCGAGGAGCTCCTGGCCATCGAGGATCCGCACCCGATGCTCGCTGGCGAGGAGCGTGACGGTCCTCTGCACATGACTGTGCGGCACCGAGTAGTCGTTGAGGTCGAAGCGCACGATCGGCGTCTTTCTGACCTTGATCTCCAGTCGCAGGTCGGTTTCGAAGTCGTCTCCGGGAAGCTCAAGCAGTCGAGGTCGTTCCTGGGCCAGGGCGCTTTTCACGGTTCGCTGTCGGTCCTGCGGCCAGGGTCTGCGCTGCGACCTCTGGCACCATTCCAGGACCTGCCGATTCAGACGATCCAAATCGCTCACCGTTCGGGCGCCGAAGAACGAGCTTCGCAGGAAGCGGATTGCGCGCTCGACGCGGCCTTTCTCATTTCCCCGAGCCACCGCGGCGACGGTGGGAAGGAAGCCGTAGTGGCTGGCGAAATCGAGCAGCACGGGATGGAAGCGCACCGCGGTTCCCTGCCGCTCGATCACCGCGGTTCGCAGGTTGTCGTACAGAACGGTCCTGACGACGCCGTCGACGTAGTGGAAGGCCAGCTGGTGAGCGTGCAAGAAGGTTTCGAGACGAGTGTCGAGGGTGAAGTGCACGAAGACCGTGCGCGAGAACGACAGCACGAAGACGAAGGCATAGAGCCGACGATGTGCCCGGCCGACGCGGAGCCGACCGAAGTGGCCCCAGTCGACCTGCGCCTGCTCTCCTGGCAGCATGCGCAGCGAGAGAAACGCCTCGCGCTGGGGCTTCGGTCGCATCGAGGCCACCAGGTGGCGAAACTGATCCGGGCCTCCTGGATAGCCGCGCTCCACCACCATGGTGTAGAGACGGCTCGCCGGCAGTCGTGGGTAGGTCCCGAGCACCTGCTCGATGAACGGCAGGTAAGGATCGATCATCCTCCCTCGTCGCTGCTGGGGTAGCACGCCGGACTTCTCCAGCGCCCGGCGCACGGTTGAGGGGTGCAGCTGTAGCTGTCGAGCGATCGTGCCGACTTTCCACTTCTCGACCAGGAACAGACGACGGATCTCCCCGCGCAGCTGTGCGTCGATCACGCCCCTATCTCCGTCGGCAACGACGAAAGCTCGTTCGCACAAACTCTCGGCAGGCCTCTCCACACTGCATGCATCGCGGATTCCTCGGGTCGTAGCGCACTTCGCGCCTCGGAGTCTCGATCCGACACAGTGTCCTCCCCGAAGTACCGCCTGGGGTACCCTGATGCGTCACTTTCTCTGCCCGCTCGCGCTGGCGCCGACGGTAGCGGGCCTGACGGGCGGCATGACAATGCCGACCTCGGAGGCTTCGCTGGTACCGATGGCCGGCCGCCCGAGTCGATTCCCGACGAGCCACCAGAGCACAAGCCCGGCAGTAACGCTGGCCACGGTCACAGTGCGAGCACAGCGAGATACGCCGACGGCATCGAGCACAGTCGAAGAGTCGGTAGTCCGGTCGCATCGTCGCCTCCCATTCGACGACGACCCCGACTCTCTGCCATACTGCAAGCGCAGCTAATGCTGCGGTTTGGGGCAGAGCCCGGGGCGTTTTCTACTTCGCTTTCCCGGGCTCTCGCCGTCTCTGGTCGGCCTGCTCTATCAGAGCAGAGCCCGCACTGCAAAGCCCTACACCGACTCACGCATCTCTTCCGACCGCAAACACGCCGCCGGGACCACGCACCCGGACCGCCGTTCCGGCGGGATGATGCCGCCCTTCCTGAAGAAGGCCTAGCTTTCCCGCGGTCGCGAAGCCCTCAGCTCACTCCATCCCGGAAACTGCGCTCGCAGCCAACGGGATGCGCTTTCTCGCAGCCATCAACACCCTGATCTCCTTGCCCAGGTTGAGGTTCCAATCCGGCGTTTCACGGCAGACGGGGCCTATGACCACAGGTCGATCTACGATCGGGTCACGGCGGCCGGTACAGAGGACCTCATGATCGTGATCCCGCCTCGTCGCTCGGCGGTGTGCGCGGGGCCCACGGACGGCCCGTGGGCGCAGCGAGAAGCGGCTCTTCAGAGGATTCGTGAGGTCGGACGACGACTGTGGCAGAAGGAGTCGGGTTACCGACGGCAGGCTCGCGTTGAGAACGGGTTCTTCCGATACAAGTCACTGCTCGGAGGCGACCTGAAGGCAAGGAACAGCAAGGCGCAGACGAGAGAGGCCATGATCGGGTGTCACATCCTTAACCGGATGGCAGGGCTCGGCAGGCCAGAGTCCTACGCTGTGTCGTGACGGAATGGCTGGAAAAAGCGGCCCAGGCTCGCTCTGGGTCGAATCGTGCAACAACGCCCAATCACATAGCAATCGCCAGAACGCAAACCGCAACAAACTCCAGCAAACCGAAACAAGAGAAACTCCCTAGTTTTTGGTCAGAATCAAACCACTAACAAACTCCAGGAAAGTTCCATACCATGAATGGCATTCAAGAGGTCGCCGGGCGCTGCAGGCAACGATTCGAAGGACCTCATTCTGCGCCTCCTCGTTGAAAGCGGGGGCTCCCATCGTACCAAGGAGCATGTCGAGCTTCTCTTGAACCGTGGGGTGCGCCAAGGACAGGGACGACGCGAACCTTGCGCAACGGCGCACACCCCAGGCGTATCCGCGCGTAAGTGCCCGTGCGGCGACCGGCCCGCCCGAGGTAGGCTCCACTCATGACAAGCGCTCATCTCGAAGAGCAGCACTGCACGAGAGCCGGCGCCAATGCGCGTCGTGCTCCGGTACTCGTCCTCGGCCTTCACATCATCGTTGGCGCACTTTCGGCTATCGTAGCTCAGCAGCAGGGCGCGACGACGACGCCCGAGTTCTCCTGGGTTAACCCCGGATGCGAGGGGACCACCTTCCCCGAGGGTGTCCTCGAGGTCTTGGCCGTCGACGAGCCGGTCGAAGCCACTCTCCCCCCCGGTCTTCGTCACGCGACATTCGAGAGTCCGTCGATGAAACGGACAGTGGGCTACTGCATCTATCTGCCACCGGGCTACGACGACCCCGCGAACAAAGAGCGACGCTATCCGGCTGTCTACCATCTGCACGGCGGTCGGCCAGGCAACGAGAGCAGGAGCGCCACACTCTCAGACCCTGTTGATGAAGCGATTCGGGCCGGCCAAGCCGCGCCGGCGATCTACGTCTTCCCGAACGGCGGCCACGTCAGCCACTACGACTCGAAGCAGCACGCCAGCATGGGGGAGTCAGTCTTCCTGCGCGAGCTCATTCCTCACATCGAAGCGAGCTATCGAACCCTTCCAGGCCCAGGCGGACGCGCACTCCAAGGCTTCTCTCAAGGCGGCCGTGGCACCGCCCGCATCCTCTTTCGCCACCCAGAGCACTTTTGCTCCGCCGCACCCGGTGGCGCCGGCTACGCAACGGAGAAGCAGATCTCTGAGGCCGACGGTATCGAGGACACGCCCACCGCCAGGAACAACTACGGCGCACCACTCGAAATGGGTGCCGGCAACAACACCTACGACCTCGCTCGCGAGGCCGTCGCTCGGGGGGCAGCACTACCACCGATTCTCATCTGGGTTGGCACCCGCGGTTTCAACTATGAAAACAACCTCGCCTACATGCGCTTCCTCGAAGAGCTCGAGGTTCCCTTCGACCGGCTCGTGGTGCCGAACGCGGGTCATCATCCCGGCGTCATCTACAAGACGCATGCCCTTGACCTCATGACCTTTCACGAGCGGGCGTGCGGCTGGGAGGGCGGGCCCAACCGGCCTGAGCGCTTCGCCTCCGGTGCAACGGTCGAGCACAATCTCGTTCAGCACAAGGCTCTCGCCGCACTCGGCGAGCGCATCTGGTGGCGCGCGACCGGCCGCGACATGGAGGCGTGTTCGGCGATGAGGCTACAACCACTCAAGAGAATCGAGCCGCATTCGCAATCCCAGAGCCCGCTCATGAAGACAATCTGGCCAGCCCCGACGCTCCTGCCCGCAGCGCTCGTCAGCCTACTCTCTGGCGAGGCTGCTACCGTACAAGAGCGCCTGCCTAGCCCCGCCGGCCTCCGGCCGGCAGGGATGCCACCCGAGGAGTTACATCCGGGCGCCACCAAGTCCTGAGACATTCGGTTGGCACCTAGCAGCAGCCGAAGGCTGCCGGGGGGGATCGTCCCGCCGGAAACAGCGGCGGCCCGGGAGCACCTAGGTGCAGGGCTATTCGGCAAACGCCAACCACTCAGTCGCCGTCGAGCTTCCGTTGCCGAATAGCCCTGCACCTCGCGACCTTAGCGGCGTTCGCTCGTCTGGAACCAGAAACGTCTTCTTCTCCGTCGCAGCCGGCTTCTGCAACGCTTCGCATGTTGGTCTGAACGCAGCCGTTTCCGCCGGTCAACCACGATCCCGCCATCGTGGAGTGTCCCAATGGCGACCTGCCCCCATCATGATGGCCTCCGATGCCGCGGATGAGACAGCCGGGGGCCGCACAGCTCTGTGGATCAGTGGGGACGAGGGGTTGACATGGGCCGATACGGGCGACACCATCGCCGGCATCCATGCTGGAGCAGTTCAGCTCGAGGATGGACGCCTGATGGCTCTTGGGCGCGGCGACAACGATGACGGCCAGGGGAGACACCTGGTCGGTGGCGCCTGGACAGATCGTTTTCTGATGAGCTACAAGAGTGCCGTGGCTGAAGACTCCGCCAGCCGAGAAACGCCGTGAAGCTGCTTGCCGGTGAGATGGCCTCGATCCTGGCTTCCCGTGGCCGGAAGCCGAGGCTGGGAGTACTGGTTCGCTTCCTCGTCGCCCTGGCGGTGATGGTCACGGCCTACGCCGTGATCTTCAAGCTGTTGATGGCTCGCGAGGGCCAGGATCAAACCTGGATCACCTCCTTCTATTGGGTCCTCACCGTCATGTCGACGCTCGGCTTCGGAGACCTCGTCTTCCACACGGACGCCGGGCGTTTGTTCTCGATCGCCGTGCTCCTTAGCGGCATGCTTTCTCTGCTCGTGCTCCTGCCCTTCATCTTTATCGAGTTCTTCTACCAGCCCTGGATGGAGGCGCAAACCGCTGCGAGCACTCCCCGTTCTCTCAAGCCGGGTACGCGCGGACACGTCATCATCACCCATCTCGACGCGGTTACTGCCGACTTCATCCGCCGGCTGGAGCGCTACAAGCAGAGCTACGTTCTGATCGCTCCCGACTCGGAGGAAGGGCTGCGACTGCTCGACCATGGTTATCGAGTCGTGGTCGGCGCCCTCGACGATCCTGAGACCTATCGCGCGATCCGAGCGCCCGACGCCGCCCTGATCGCGGCCACCGGTTCCGATCCTACCAACACCCTGATCGCCTCGACCGTGCGCGAGGTCTCCGAGGAGGTTCGCCTCATCGCGACCGCCGACGACCATGCGTCGATCGACGTCCTCGCGCTCGCCGGTTGTCAGCAAGTGCTGCATCTCACGAGCATGATGGGCTCTGCCCTCGCCCGGCGGGTAACAGGTGGCGATCACCGTTCGCATGTGATCGACACCCTCGACCGGCTCCAGATTGCCGAGGCCGCGCCTGTGAGCTGACTCGCCGCCTCCGCCGGCCTGGCGGAGCCGAGTCCGAGCTCACATTCAAGATGTCGAGGGTTCGATTCCCTTCCTCGGTGCTTCTGCGCCAACGCGGTTTCTCCCGAGTAGAGATGGCGACAGCGTCCGTCTGCTGGCTAAGCCGCCGGGAGGCCGCCAGGCTTGCGCATGGACAAGGATGGCAAGGAACAGGGGCTGAGAGTCGTGTAGGGTCTCTCCTATGAAACAGCGAGAGTTCCTGCAGGCTGTACAGAGCCATATTGCGCGAAGCGCGGTAAGCGCGTCGACGATGCGCGGTCGTGGCCATGCCGGAGCAGCAGCTGCTGCACGAGAGTTTCTGCGCCATGCCAGGCTATCCTCCTTCGGCGGGAAACCGCCGAAATTCAGTCGCTCACTCGACCGAGAGACGGATGCGCTACTAGCCGCGCTACCACGGGGCGCTCGTCAGTGGGGTCTCGCTAGGAAGGTCCTCAATATCTTCCTTCGGGACTGCATGTACACGACATACTTGGAGGCTGCCTATGGTTTAGGCGCGAGAGAAGAGGTGTTCGAGATTCCCCTCGATTCGGTTACTGGCGAACATCTGAACCGCCTAGCAGGGCGAGGTGAACTACCGCGTTGGCCCGGCGTCAAGAACCTGACTCCCCAGATCAGTGCTCAGTTTCAGGTCGTCGCAGCTGCAGAGGCCGCCAAAAGGGGTGTCGCACGTGTTCATTTAGATGCGCTGTGGTGGGCGTGAACCTGAGGCGAGCGCTTCTTCGGGTGCCGTCAATTTGGAGAGCCAGCTTCAAGAGTCACGTTGAGCGGACGAACCTCACGCCTTCATGGGTTGAAGAGACGGGACGAGGATCGGCGGGAGGCGCTGAGACAGTCTGGCCCGGCAATGGTCTGGTGACCTAGCATATGCAGCGCCTCGGCTTCGTGCCGACCCTAGCCAGCACCGCCAGAGAGCCTGTTCGCGCCTCGACGGTCTGCTGCTCCTTCAGTACCAATTCGTGTTCAGCCGCCTCGACTGTGATCGTCGAGGGTCAGGACGACCTGCAATGCGGCTGACGCCCCATAACCACGACAAAGCCAAGCGCTGGGCGGAACTCTATGCTCGGAAGTGTCTGGGCTACTACCTGCGCGCAGTCTGTGGTCGCGACTTCCGTATGAGGAGAGGTTCAGATCCTCCTGATTGGGAGCTGACTCTAGGCGGATACTCCTATCCGGTCGAGGTCACCCGCATCGTGAGCCGGGCTCGTTTTGCTGGCAGAGAAGTCCCGTCGCTCATGGTCGAGAGTGAACTCTTCGCCCTAGCCGGCGAAGTGGGCCGCGGTGTTCTGAGGATCGGGCCGGATCTTGGCACCCACATCATGACCATCGACAACCTGAGCCTTGATGCCAAGCAACGGAAGTCAGTAGTCCAGGACGCGATCGAGTATGTACTACGAACCAAGCATACCGAGGACGCGGCTGAGAAGCGTCTAATCGGGAACGCCGAGGGTGAGATTGCCATCAGGAAGGTCCGCTCTGGACAAACGTACGTTGGTCCTATGGTCTCACTCTGGCCCGGTGGGACGGGAGTCAGCGGGGAAGAACTCAGGACTGTACTTCGCAAAGAGCTGACGGCGAAGAGCGTGACGATGCACTCCTTACCTCGACCCCAGATCCTTCTCTTGGTCGACAATGTCGGGTGGGGCCACGACCAAAGATGGGCAGATTACGTCCCTGGTGATCAGCTTTCCAATTTCGATGCCATCATCCGGGCGCACGGAATGTACACCTGTGAGGTCATTCACTCGAACAACCGACTGGAGTGGCTGCGCAACGGAAGGTGAGCTGCCAGATGGGCGAAGGTTCGGGTGATCGCGAAGCGTATCCCCGTCCTGTCGAAGGTGCATGTAATCGAAGCGCGTGAGGCTCGCGACTGCCCCAACGACAGGGAGATGCTGGCAGAGCTTCGCCGCCAGCAAGGAGAATAAGGTTGAAGTCACCTTTCTTGCTCACCTCCTGCTCACCAACTCAGCCAAACTGCCCGGGATTCAAGAGGTCGAGGGTTGCCCCAACATAGAGCAGCGACCACCGGGCTCCCTGAGTGCGAAAGCGCCGCTCGAGTCCTACCTACCGCCTACCCTGGCCCGGAGTAGCGATCTAAGCCTCACCTATGGAGCAAGAGATAAGTCGAATGATAAGAACGGTTTAGAGACTGGTATCCCCAAGTACGCTTATTTTGAACACCCCAAGTATGCTTATTTTGAACACCTGTGTGGGGTGGCTGACTCGGCTTGGCAAGTTGCGACGGCTGCTGCAGCTCACGTGAGCCTCTCCAGAAACCGAGGCGAAGATCGGGGATCTTCCGGGATCTTCTGGTCGGAGAGGCCTCCCGCCTAACTCGCGTCGGCTGCCTTTCTGCACCCCACGAGGCCTGCAACTCACACACGATACGCGAGTTAGCGTTCGGCCCATTTATTGCACCCTACGCGATCGAGAAGCAGAGCCTCACCCAAGCCATCCTGGCTGTCGAGCGCGGTCGCGATGGCGTCGTGAGCCGCCCTCTGCAGACGCTTGGTGTCTTTCGGCCGCACGGCGCTGACGCCACCCTCCCCCAGACACAGCCCATCGTTCTCCGCGGCGATGGCTCTGGCGGTACGATTCGCCGCCAGCACCTCTCCAGTGCGCCCCAGTAAGACGACTCCGAGCTCGAGCCGATCCAAGGCCTCCACGACGACGCACCTCCTGTTGTCGGCAACGGCCACCAGCTCACGCAGCTTGAGAGCACGTCGCAGATGAGGGATCAGGTCTCTTAGGGTCGGCGCGGAAATAACTTCACATTATCGCCGGAGCGTGTGAGGCCGAGGCGCCACAGGGCGGTCGCTGCATTGGAGGTGGTGGTGAGCTGAGCCCAGGCTGTGGGGCAAGCTCTTCCTGCTCGGTTCGCGGTCTCGGCGAGAGGGTGTAGTTCCACTTTCCTAGGAAGTCGCTCCTGGCCACCGCGAGCTGCAGCATTTCCTTGTCCGATACCCTGACTCCTTTCTGGTATTGGCGTTGATCACGGCACGGCTCGACGCGCAGTCCGGTGGATGTCGTCGTGTTGCGGACGAGGTTGACGAGGATCTCGAAACTCTCGAGAGGAACTCCGGCCCAGTTCTTGCTGATCTCGCTGAACATCCTGTGCTCGATGGGATTCCATTTACTGGTGCCAGTTGGATAGTGGGCGACGGTGATGATGAGGCCGCACTTGTCTACGAGCTTCTCCTGGAGGTACTTCTTCCAGGCTCGAAGCCGTGCGCCGTTGCTTGCGCCGCTGTCGGCAAGAATGAGGAGACGCTGAGACGCCGGATAGTGAGATCGACCGTATTTGAGCCACCAGGTCGCGATGCTGTTGACAGCGAACTCCGGCGTGTCCGACGACTGTCCGAGGACGAGAACGCCGAAGTTCCTCTGAAGATCGTAGATCCCATAGGGGGAGGCGATGGCGAGAGCTTCGGACCGGAAGTCGTGATCCTTGACCCGCTTGGCCTCGCGGCACCATGTCTGTCCCTGGTTCTTGAACCGACCGATCAGCTCCTTCTTCTTCGTATCGACGCTGATGATCGGGTCGCCAGCGCTTGTGAAATCCTCGCGCAGTCGCTTGATGGCCTTGAACTGTGCATCACGATCTGGGGAGTTCCCCGAAGACAGACATTTCCTATTGCTCTTGAGGGAATAGTTCAGGTCTGCGAGCAATCGACGCACCACCGTAGCCGATACGATGATGTCAAGGCGTTCGGCAAGGCATTGGGCCACCTTTGCAGCGGTCTCGTGCGTCCATCTTTTTGATGACATGGGATCACCAGCTATATCGGCCTCGAGTATGGAATGGATTCCATCGACTATCTCGGGCGTTTTTTTTCCACTCGTTGGTTGCCACCGCCTGCTCTTCGAACTCTTCCGCGCTCCACGGAGCCGCCGAAGAGCTCGCGACGTCCTTTTGCGACTGTATGAGGGTCCAGGTCCAGAAGATCGGCGATCTTCCGGTCGCCGCCATGCCCGAGCTTGGTCGCTTCCAGGCCAGCGAAGAGCCGCCGCTGGCGTTCGTCTAGCAGGCTGAAGAATAAAACGATGGCAGCCCTGAGCTCCTCGGGGAGCACTTCTGGAACGAGGCTGGCAGCTACATCCTGGAGAGCCTGCCGTTCGTTGCGCATCAGCTTCTGCTGACGACGGCGCCCTGTTTCCGAGCACAAGTATACGAACCTCTTCCCAACTCTGGATCGTACGATTCTCTTGCGACGAACGAGGTGCAACATCGCGTGCTTGACCTCGACCTGCAGCAGGAGCTCGAGTTCAGAAGCCGTATAGCCGGCAGCGGACCGGTCCACGGCAGCCACCGCAGTTTCGAGGAGGCTGCCATGCCGACTGAACCTCGCCGAACCGCACGACCACAAACCCAGATCGTCGAAATCGGGAATCTCGTTCAAGGTATAGAACCGCCCTCGATCCGAGTAGCTGGCCAAATAGCCCAATCGAGACAGCGAACGGTAGACCGTCATGGTGGCTCGGGTTCCCATGGCGTCCTTGAGCTCATCCATGGTGGCCATCTGTTCGCTCATCAAGAGCTCGCGCACTGTTGCATCACGATCTTCGGCTCGTACCATTTGGTATAGTTCCCCTTCCAAAAGAGGTGACAGGGAAAACTATACCAAATGCGGGCAGGGCTATGCTAGCTCTAAACCTTGCAAACAAGGCGCGTACCGGAGGATTATGCGGTGGCTGAAGAAGGGGGCAGTGGTATGGTCACCCCAGATACTGGAAACTTATTTCCGCGCCGACCCTTAGTAGCTGCTCTTCGTCGCGGCCAAGACTCTCTTGGCGATGAGCGCTGCAGTAGAAGGAGAACACGTAGAAAGCATCGGCGCTGTCGAGGACAACCGCACCCATCACATGATCGATCCCGAGGCGAGTGACGTACTCCTCGTAGAACTCGGTGCCGGCCCAGGGGATCTGTGGCATCCGCTCCGTGGATAGAACCGTGCCAGGGGGATGTTTCGCGGCTTCGTGGGCAAACGGATCCAAGCAGCCGAAGCGCGCCGAGTAGAGCTCGCCGCCGGAATCAGGGAAGGAGCTCGTCGAGTGGAGACTGCTCGCGCCTCGAGATTTGTCGACCTCGAGCAGGGCGGGATACACCCCGTCGAGCAACTCCTCGACCCGATCCAGAAAGCCCGTCCAGCTCCCTTCGAATGGACATTCGTAGAGCCGCCCGAGAAGACCGGCCTCCTGTTCCGACCACTGATCGCTCGCGCTCATTCGGCAATGCACCTTTCGCTCCCGACAGCCTCAGGGGGCGTTTTGAGCATGTCCGGAACGACGCCTGGACCCTAGATCCATCCTGGGCCATTCGCATGGCCACTCCGACTCAATCGGAACCGGTCGAAGCGGAGCTAGGCGAGAGAGCGAACGAGTTCGATCAAGGCCGGCTGTGAGCTCACGTCGAGTTTGGAGAAGACGTTCTTGAGATGGTTTCTAACCGTGCTCGGGCTGATGAAGAGCTTCTCTGCGATGGTCGGGACTCGGTGACCCGCCGCCAGATGCGCGACGACCTCCTTCTCACGTGGAGTGAGAGACTCGAGCCTCGGATGCCCGAAGGGCACCGGCTTCCCCGTCGGCATCTGGGCCGCCAGGCCGAGGGCTTCGAGCTCGAGGGCGATGCGCTGGAGATGCGAGCCCAGATCGTACTCCCCGCCTCCCAAACGCTTGGCCGTTTGCACCGTACCGAGCTCGATCAACAGACCGAAGCCACCGATCACGTCCCCCTTGGAGTCGAAGATGCGATGCGGAAGCGATATCGCCGGAAAGGTCGTCCCGTCTTTACGCCGAAGGGCGAGTAAGCGCGCCCGAATGTCGCCGGCTTGAGCCGATCGGCGCTCCTCTCTGAGAATCACTCGCAGCTCGGACGGCACGAGTTCTTCAGACAGCTGGCCGAGTACCTCTTCTTCCCGGTAGCCGAGCCAGTTCAGAAGCGTCTGATTGACAGCAATGACCAGGCCCTCAAGGGTGGTAGCGACCAGCCCACAGTTCAGATCATCCAACGAGCCGAGTAGGCGCAGGGCCGGAGCGAGAGAGCTTTCCGTCGACCCGATCTCGGTGCGCTTGGCCATAGAGCGACCAGCAGTCTAGCGCGAGACGCCCCTCATCGTGGCGGGTCAATCGCTCACCCAATCCGCGACCGCGTCCTCAAGGCCGCCTGGCGGCACTGTCAACTTGGCCTTGGCCGAGGCGAGATCTGGCGTTATCAAGGGCTGGTCGGCTCGGATTCAGCAGGCGCACGTCACCTGCCGCCAGACGCCGAAAAAACGATCTCTCAGCGTACGGTGGTCGCCTGCGCTCACGAGGTGCCGCCCGACGCGGAAAAGGTTCTGGATGACTCCGTGAGCGGAGAGGAATCGCTGCGCCTGGCCGGGCGACTTGAAGCGGCGCATCTGTCGCTCTCGCTGCCGGGTCGGCTGATGGGAGACCTCAGCCCGATTGTTCGCGTACTGGCTCGTATCGTGCCTGACGGAGGGCATGGTGGTCCGATGCGCTGCGCCATAACTCCTCAGCTTGTCGGTCACCAGGAGCACCGGTTCTGCCCCTTGGCCCTTCAAGAGCTTGCGGAAGAAGCGTTCCGCTGCTTTTCGATCACGGCGTGGCTGCACGAGGATGTCGATCACATCTCCGTCCTGATCGATGGCACGCCAGAGATACTGCCGCTGGCCCTGGATATTCACGAAGACTTCGTCCAAGGGCGTACTCGGTGCCGAACTTCCGGCACCATTGACGGATGGTCTCGTAGGAAACGACGATTCCTCGCTCCGCCAGAAGATCCTCGACGTCGCGAAGGCTCAGGCAGAAGCGATGATAGAGCCAGACGGCGTGGCTGATGATCTCGGGCGGGAACCGATAGTCGCGGTAGCTGGGTGTGATGCTCTTCATGGGCCGACTCTGCCACTCATCGCTCAACCTGACAGTACCGTTCCAATGGCACTGTCAACTTGCTGACAATGCAGCGAGTCTTTTGGCGTGATCGAAGGCCGAGTTCGGCGTTCAGCAGACGCACGTCTCCTGCCGCCAGACGAGGAAGGAACGGTCTCGAAGTACTCGGTGGTGAGTAGACCGCAGCAGGTGACGGCCGACTCGAAACAGGTTGTGAATGGCTCCGTGAACGGACAGGAAACGCTGGGCCTGGCCTGGCGATTTGAACCTTCGCATCTGACGCTCCCGCTGCCGAGTCGGCTGGTGGGAGACCTCCGCTCGATTGTTGGCGTACTGCCTCGTGTCGTGCCTGACCGAAGGCATGACGGTCCGGTGCGGGGCGCCATAGCTCCTCAGCTTGTCGGTCACCAGCCGCAGTGGCTCGGTTCCTTGACCCTTCAATAACTTGCGGAAGAAGCGCTCTGCTGCACGACGATCGCGGCGCGGCTGGACCAGGATATCGATCACGTCACCATCCTGATCCACGGCACGCCAGAGATAATGCCTCTTGCCCTGGATCGTGACGAAGAGCTCGTCCAGGAACCAAGTGTCACCTAATCGCCCCTCTCTCCGCTTCAGCTTTTGGGCGTACTCGGTGCCGAACTTCCAGCACCACTGGCGGATCGTCTCGTAGGAGAAGGTGATCCCGCGCTCCGCCATGAGATCCTCGACATCTCGGAAGCTCAGACAGAATCGGTAGTAGAGCCAGACGGCATGGCTGATGATCTCGGCCGGGAACCGGTATCCGCAGTAGCTAGGTTTGTCGCTCTTCATCGGTCCAGTCTGACTGCGACCGCCTCAACTTGACTATGCCCCGCCCTTCAGTGCTGCAGCGAGGCGATACTCCTCTTGGTGCGAGTAGCTCCCGTGCTTGAAGAACGGGAGCCAACGAGCCTCGCTAATATCGCGCTCCACCTTTCTGTTCGGAGCGTAATACTCCACGCGCTCGTGCAGTAGCCCTGACTCCGAGAATCGGGTTTGGCGTGAGATCGTGTCGTTGCACCGCTGAAGGAACTCATCGACGTCAAGGATCTCGACACATGCATCGGCGTTGAATTCGGCAAATAGAGCCGGTGCCAGCTGTCTGGGCGCGTCCTCCCACACCGGGTTCTGCCGGTGAAATGGTCGCCACTTATCGACCTCTGTGTATACTTTCGTGGACGAGGGGAAAGGTCGTGACCAAGGTGGACATCTACAGCGGGAAGGACCCCCGTGACTTGCCAGCATACACATACGCGCAGGCGAGCCGAATTCTGGACTTCCCCTCCGCAACAATACGTGCCTGGGTCGTAGGCACCACTTACAAGGGAGGGCGGTTCCGCCCCGTCATCTCGCGACCCGACGAGGAAGACTCGCGGCTATCCTTCCTCAACCTAGTCGAAGCGCATGTCTTGCGCGCCCTCCGCCTCCGGCATCGCGTCCCGATGGGCGAAGTGAGACAGGCCTTGGACTACGCAGAGCACAAGCTCGGCGTAGAGAGGCTCCTGATCCGAGAGAAGCTGCGAACTGCGGATGGTCACCTGTTTCTTGAGAAGTTCGGCGAGCTAGTGCATCTCTCCCCGAGTAAGCAGGCCTACATCGAGACGGTCCTCCGGTCCCAACTCCAGAGAGTCGAGTACGACAGAGGGTCGTCGATCTGCCTGTTCCCCGTCATTCCGGGAGATGCCACCCGAAGGACGGTGCAAGTGAGCCCCAGTTTTGGATTCGGCGACCCGGTAACCTCACGTCGTCGCATCAGAACCTCCGTCATAGCTGACCGGTTCGACGCCGGCGAAACGATTGAAGACCTTGCGGAAGACTACGACCTAGAGATCCAAGAGGTCCGAGACGCCATCACGTTCGAAGCTGCCTGAGCCGGTCTTCTTCTGCGACCGGAACCTTGCGAAGTTGTTCCCCAGGGCTTTGCGTGAAGGAGGCCTCAACATAGAGGTTCACGACGATCACTTCGATGAGTCCACAAAAGACGAGACCTGGATTCCAGTCGTATCTCAGAAGGGTTGGGTCGCGGTTACACAAGATCGGCGCATTCAATACCACAGCCGGCAAAGGGATCAAGTCATGCTCGCTGGTCTGCAGCTCCTAGTTGTCAGGGGGAAGGCGTCGAACGCCCTACTCGCCCAGAATTTCCTGCGAACGCAGCAGAAGATCTTCAAGTTCCTGAGGTCCCATCCCGGGCCATGGATCGCGAAGATTCTGGGACCTCCGGGGAACCCGCGAAAGTCCGGGAGCATCGAGATGTGGCTGTCCTATGAGGAGTGGGAGAAGCGATACCGCTTGCCGTAGGTGGGCATCGGTTGGGCGCCCTCCAGGAGCCTGAGAGCCCGCTTCTTTTCAGGGTCGTAGCTGCGGCGGTCGTAGACGGCTGTGTCTCGAGATCGATTTCTATGGAAGTTGACAGTACCGACAGACGTCTCCTCACGGCGGCCTCAGTAATCGCTCTGCGGAGGAAGTAGCGGCCGGGGGGACCAAGCCCAGCCGATCCGGTCAAGAAGCGACCTTTGGTACTATACGGCGCCCGCCGCGCTAGGCCGCGTGCGGCTTCCCATTGCCGGGCCCGAGCCGAATGCTTGTGTCCTTCACCGCGCACTAAAATGAGTCCAGTGACCCGAACAGCTCCGCAAGGAACCGGTGGGCCTAGCGTCCTCGCCGCGATTGCCCAGCAGGCGCCTGTCGTGCTCGGCGCCTGGTCAGGGCGCGAGTCCGATCTCTGCACAGGGGAGGAAGCGCTTCGCGACGCTATCGCGGACATCCGCAGGCCTCTTTACGTGCTTGGCCGGAGTGCCGACGTCGGGGCCGGACCTCGAGTCGCCGCCTGCCGAGGGGAGGCTCGTTTCGGGGCCGAAGTGAATCTCCATCAGGGAGACCGCGCCATCGTCGGCCACGTCCTGCCCACGGGCTTGGGAAGCCTAGGCGACCAAGAGTTCCGAGCCGCCCACGGCCTCAAGCTCGCATGCCTTGCCGGAGCCATGGCCAACGGCATCTCGTCCGTCGAGCTGGTGGAAGCCATGTCTCACGCAGGTATGCTCGGCACCTTCGGCGCCGCCGGCCTGCCATTGAGAACCATCGAGACCGCTATCGATCGACTGACCTCGTCGCTTGGCAGTGCACCCTTTGCATTCAACCTCATCCACAGCCCCAACGAACCCGACCTCGAGCGCGACGTTGTCGACCTCTACCTGCGCCACGGCGTGCGCCTGGTGGATGCTTCGGCCTACATGCGCCTTACCCTCCCGCTCATTCGCTACCGCGTGAGCGGTATCTACCGCGACGCCGACGGCAGGGTGGTAACGCCGAACCGGGTCATCGCCAAGGCGTCGCGGGTCGAAGTGGCCACCCGCTTTTTCTCGCCGCCACCCGATGGCTTCCTACAGGATCTCGTCGCCAGCAGCGATATCACCGAGATGCAGGCACACCTGGCCCGCGAGGTCCCGGTAGCCCAGGACCTCACCGCGGAGGCGGACAGCGGAGGACATACCGACAATCGTCCAGCCCTAGGGTTAGTGCCGACGATGATCGCGCTGCGGGATCGCATGCAGCGTGAATACGGCTATCAGGAACGCCTCCGCGTGGGTGCGGCCGGCGGCATCGCGACGCCCCATGCAGCGGCCGCGGCGTTCGCCATGGGCGCGGCCTACGTCATGGCCGGCTCGGTGAACCAGTCCTGCGTCGAGGCAGCCACCTCACCGGCAGTCCGGGAGATGCTCGCCGCTTGCGGGCAGGCGGACGTTGCCATGGCACCCGCCGCCGATATGTTCGAGATGGGCGTCAAGGTACAGGTGCTCAAGCGGGGCACGATGTTCGCGATGCGAGCCAGCCGGCTCTACGAGATCTACCGAGCTTGCGGCTCGATCGACGAGATCCCCCCCGACGAGCGCAAGAAACTCGAGGAAACGGTCTTTCAAGCGACCTTCGATGAGGTTCTCACCGACGTGCGCGCCTACTTCCTCGAGCGCGACAGTGCTCAATGGGAGCGGGCCGAGATAGATCCGAAGCACCGCATGGCGCTCGCTTTCCGCTGGTACCTTGGCCACTCTTCCATCTGGGCGAATCGCGGTGAGCCAACGCGCCGCCTCGATTACCAGATCTGGTGCGGACCCGCGATGGGCGCTTTCAACGCCTGGGTGAAAGGAAGCTTCCTGGCCGAGGCGCGTAACCGTAGCGTCGTCACCATCAGCCTGAATCTCCTCTACGGCGCCACCGTACTGAACCGAATACAAACGTTGCGTAGCCAGGGCGTGACTCTGAACCTCGAGCAGCAGCAGGTGCTGCCCCGCCGACTGGCACACTTGGAGCCGCACCTACCGTGAAAAATCAATCCTCCCCTGGGCGCGGACACGACGTTGCGCTGGCCATCATCGGCATCTCCTGCATCTTCCCCGAGGCAGACAGCCTAGAAGGCTATTGGCGCAACATCCGCAACGGCGTCGACTCCATCACCGACGTTCCTGACACCCACTGGTCACCGCAGGATTTCTTCAACGCAGATCCCAAGGCGCCGGACATGACCTACGCGTCTCGTGGTGGCTTCCTGCCGGCGGTGGACTTCAATCCACTGGACTTCGGCATCGCGCCGAACGCATTGGAGGCGACCGATACCGCGCAGCTACTTGGACTGTACACCGCACGTCGGGCGCTCATCGACGCGGGCTACGGCCCTGGGCGCGACTTCGACAGGAATCGGGTGAGCGTGGTTTTGGGCGTTACAGGCACCCTGGAGCTGACGATCTCTCTCGGCGCACGCCTAGGACATCCACTCTGGCGACGCGCACTGGCCGAGTCAGGCGTTCACGGTGAGGTAGCAGATGACGTTGTTCGTCGCATCGCAGACTCCTATGTCGAATGGCAGGAGGCGTCCTTCCCTGGGCTGCTTGGCAACGTCGTCGCCGGCCGAATCGCCAACCGGCTGGACCTTGGAGGCACCAACTGCGTTGTCGACGCGGCCTGCGCCAGCTCGTTGAGTGCGCTCCACCTGGCATCCCTAGAGCTCGCAGACGGGCGTTGCGATATGGCCATCACCGGAGGTGTCGACACGCTCAACGACATCTTCATGTACATGTGCTTCTCGAAGACTCCCGCGCTGAGCCCAACAGGCAACGCAAGGCCGTTCGACCACGAGGGCGATGGGACGATCCTCGGTGAGGGCGTCGGCATGCTCGTACTCAAGCGCCTGGACGATGCGGTCCGCGACGGCGACCGTATCTACGCCGAGATCATCGGCCTCGGCACCTCGAGCGACGGCAAGGGCAACGCCATCTACGCGCCGAGCCAGTCGGGCCAGGCCAAGGCTCTTCGTCGCGCCTACGAGCGCGCAAACGCTGCGCCCGACACCGTCGAGCTGGTTGAGGCCCACGGCACCGGTACGGTCGTCGGTGACGCCGTTGAGTCCAAAGCACTCTCAGCCGTCTATCGAGAGAGCCGTGCCGAGGGGACGTGGTGCGCGTTGGGCTCAGTCAAGTCCCAGATCGGCCACACCAAAGCCGCCGCTGGGGCGGCGTCATTGATCAAGGCGGCAATGGCACTGCACCACAAGGTGCTCCCGCCGACGCTGAAGGTGGAGAAACCGCTACCCCAAGTGGCACCAGGCGCCTCACCCTTCTACGTCAACACCGACAAGCGCCCCTGGCTCACACCCTTCGGTCATCCGCGCCGCGCCGCCGTCAGCTCCTTCGGTTTCGGCGGCAGCAACTTTCACTGCCTGCTGCAGGAGCACGTGAGCGGAGAAGGAGCAGACCTCGACGAACCTGATTGGGACGGCGACGTGCAGATCCTCGCCTTCGGCGCGCCAACACAGCATCGCCTCAAAGAGTGGTTGCTCAAACTGGGCCAGACGGCGAGCTGGGAGGCCGTGCGCGAGCTCGCCAAGGCCTCCCGCGAGGCCTTCCGTCAGGACGACACCGAGCGCCTCCTCCTCGTCGTAGAGAGGGGGCAGGGGGCTCCGGCGGACCTGGCGACACGAGCCGAGAGCCTACTCGAGGCCCACACGGAGGCAACGTGGTCGACTCCTGACGGTATCTACTACGGACGGGGCCGGCCCGCCGGCGACCTCGCATTCCTCTTTCCGGGGCAAGGCTCCCAATACGTTGGCATGCTGCGCGATCTGGCGTGCCAGTTCCCCTCGATCAGCTCGTCACTCGAGCTCGCCGACGCCGCTGAGCCGGATAACCGTCTGAGCGACCGCATCTATCCGCATCCTGCCTTCGACGACGAAGCGCTTCAGCTCCAGGAAAATCTTCTGCGCGACACCCGTTACGCTCAGCCGGCGATCGGAGCCGTGAGTCTGGGCGCCGACAGGCTGTTGCGCTCATTCGGCGTTGCGCCCGCTGCCACGGCCGGCCACAGTTTCGGCGAGCTCACCGCTCTGTGCACCGCGGGACGCCTGTCCACTGAGGACTTCACCGAGCTCTCGCGGCTGCGTGGTCGCCTCATGGGCGAGGAGGACGGCGGAAGAGGTGCCATGCTCGCCGTCCGCGCAGGCGTCATGGAGGTCGACAAGATCATCGCCGCAGAATCACTCGAGCTCGTCGTGGCAAACCGCAACGCGCCAACCCAGATTGTCCTCTCCGGCGGTACCGCCGAGATCGAACGAGCCGCGGGGATTCTCCGTCTTCGCCAGATCGACGCCACGCGCCTTCCTGTCTCGGCCGCCTTTCACTCCCCCCTTGTCGCCGCCGCCGCGGGGCCGCTCGCCGCCGCCTTGGAGGAGATCCAACTGGGCGAGGGCACGGTGCCGGTCTACGCGAACAGCAGCGCCATGCCCTATCCTACCGACGAGCGAGAAGCCAAGGCGCTCCTCGCCGGCCAGCTAGCCAGCCCTGTTCTCTTCGACGAGCTGATCCGGCGGATGCACAGCGACGGAGTCAGGACTTTCGTTGAGACCGGCCCCCACGCACGCCTCAGCGGACTCGTCGCTTCCATTCTTGATGGCGAGCCGCATCACGCTTTTGCTCTGGACGCAAGCCATGGGTCGCGCTCGGGAATTCGAGAGCTCGCTCGCGTCCTGGCCCGGATCGGCTCGCTCGGCCACGACGTAGCACTGCAACCCTGGGACGCTGCCTTCCGTCCAACTCCCGCGCTGGCTTCAGCCGGACGCGAGGAGCTTAGCTACCGGGTGGGGGGCGCAAACATCCGGACTCGCAAGAGGAAACCGATGCAAAACGACGAAATCAAGCCAGCACACCTGCCTCCTAGCCCGCGGCGCGCGCCTGCAGCGGCACCGGAGACGCGGAGCCTTCAAGCGCCACCCTCCCCGACAACCCCCGTTGCCGCTTCTGTGGCAGAAGCCCTACGAATCACCCAGGAGAACATGATCGCTCTCCAACGCCTGCAACAGCAGACGGCCCTGCTGCACCAGCAGTTTCTCGAGGGGCAGAACGCCTCGCAGCAGCATTACAACACGCTGCTCCAGCAGCAACAGCGCTTTGTCGAGATGTCCCTTGGTCTGCCGATCGGACCGGCACTCCTCGCCGACCCCATGACGAAGCCGACGCGGCCCATACAGGCTCCCGAACACCCCGCCGCTACCGTGGCGCCTGCCCCGCTCACCGACGCGATCAGCGAAGCTCCCGCCCAGGCCGAGACGCCGTCAACAACGGCGGTGACGCCGGAGCCGACGCCCGCCCCCGCGCCAGTGCCGGTCGCCACGGTCGACGTAGCGAAGATCCTGCTTGACATCGTCGCCGAAAAGACAGGCTACCCTGCCGAGGTGCTCGAGCTCAGCATGGAGCTCGACGCAGACCTTGGCATCGACTCGATCAAGCGGGTTGAGATCCTGTCCGCGCTTCAGGACGAGCTGCCAGACGCGCCCGAAGTCGCCCCGGACCAGCTCGGCACTCTTGACACCCTCCAGGCACTCCTCGATCTCGTCCCGCAAGACACGGACCTGCCGGCCCCGCGGATCGCCGCCGAACCAACTCCGGCGGTTGCGGTGGCGGCTGAAGCGCCCCCGAAGGTGCAGACCCAACGGCCACTGCAGCGCTACGCATTACAATCGCGCGACTTAGGCGCCGCTCTCGGCGAGGACGCGCCGAGGCCAAAGTCGGCAGCGGCGATCTGGATCACTGACGGCGACGCGGAGCTGGCCTGCGAAATCTCCGCGCTGCTGAGCACCGAGGGCTACGAGCCACGGGTGGTCTCGGCGGAGTCGCTGAACGGGGCCGTAGAGGAGCCCGTTGCGGGTCTCGTCATCCTTCCTCCGCGCCAGGGCACTAGTGACGCCGACCTCCTGGGCGTGCTACAGGTCGTACAGGCGGCGGGAAGCGGCCTGCGCGCCACCGGCCGTGATGGCGGTGCATTCCTCGTCAGCGCATCTCGTCTCGATGGGGCCTTTGGTACCACCGGAGACGATATCGCGGACCCCGTTTCAGGCGGCTTCGCCGGTCTCACCAAGTCGGCTGCCCATGAGTGGCCCGAGGTGCGGTGCCTGGCACTCGACCTGGCACCTGACCTTAGCGATGCCGACGCTGCCAGCGCCATCGTGGCCGAAATCTTCCGCGTCGGCCCGCCAGAAGTGGGTTTGAGCGCTGCAGGCCGAACCGGCTTGGAGCTGGTTAGCCGAGAGCTTTCCTCCTCCAATGGCACTCTGCCCCTGCTCGAGGGCGAGGTCGCGGTGCTGAGCGGTGGCGCAAGGGGTGTAACCGCGGAGGTCGCGCTTGCCCTAGCAAGGTCGTGCCGGCCTACTCTGGTCCTCCTCGGTCGGAGCCCGGCGCCGGAAAGCGAGCCCGAGTGGCTCGCCGCCCTGGTCACCGAGGCCGAGATCAAGCAGGGCCTCCTCGCCGGCGGTGAGGCGTCCTCGCCCCGCCAGGCCGGCGAGATCTATGACCGCATCCGTGCAGCGAGAGAGATCCGCAGCAACCTCGAGCGCATGAGCGAGGCGGGGGCGACAGTACGCTATCTATCGGTTGACGTGCGCGACGCTGCTGGCTTGAGTGACACGCTCTCCTCGATCGCGGCAGAGTACGGCCCCGTCCGCGTGCTGGTGCACGGAGCCGGCGTACTCGAAGACAAGCTCATCCTCGAGAAAACCAGCGAGAGCTTCCAGAAGGTCTACGCGCCAAAAGTTGCGGGCCTGCGCAACCTGCTGGAAGCCATCGATCGCGACGCCCTGCGCGCCCTCGTCCTCTTCAGCTCTTCAACGGCGCGCTACGGCCGCGCAGGCCAGGTGGACTACGCGATCGCCAACGAGGTGCTCAACAAGCTCGCCAAACACGAGGCCCTGCGGCTTCCTGGTTGCAAGGTCATGAGCCTCAACTGGGGTCCGTGGGAAGGCGGCATGGTCGATCCGTCGTTGAGGACAGTCTTCGCAAACGAAGGCGTGCCTCTCATCCCTCTCGCCCAGGGGGCCGACCACCTGCTTCGCGAGCTCGCCAGCGACGAGACCGCCGTTGAGCGCCTGGTCCTTGGCCCGGCGTTGGCAGGTGCCCCGAATCTCACCCATTCGCAAGAGCTCACGAAGTCCGCGGGGAAGGAGCCAGGCGTGTCGTCGACCCTGCCACTGGTAGCGGAAGAGCAGATCGACGTAGCGAGCTGCCCGTTCCTGCGCTCCCACGTGCTCGACGGTAAGGCGGTGGTCCCCATGGCAATGCTGCCCGAGTGGCTCGCTCACGGCGCACTGCATGGCAACCCAGGTCTTGTCTTCCACGGCTGCGACAGCCTCAGCGTCCTCAAGGGTCTGGTCCTCGACACTGATGGCAGCCTACGGTTGAAGATCCACGCCGGAGATGCCCGCAAGGACGACGATGGCTACAGGGTTCAGGTTGAGCTGCGCGCTGCACAGAACGACGGCAGGGAATTCCTGTTTGCTCGCGCCGAGGTTCTGCTCACAGAGAGCCTTCCATCGGAGCAGCCGCGGCTGGTAGCCCCGCAAGGGCCGGCATACGAGAAGAGCGCGGCGGAGACCTACCGCGATCATCTCTTCCACGGCCCGGATCTCCAGGGCATAGAGCGAGTGCATGTCTGTTCCCCTGAAGGTGTCGTCGCCGACGCGTCTGCCGCGCCTCCACCTAAGGACTGGATGGAGCGGCCCTTCCGGCGGCGCTGGCTCACCGATCCATTGACGCTTGACGTCGGGATCCAGTTGCTCACGTTCTGGACGGGGGTGCACAGCGCCGGCCCCTCCCTGCCTTGCGCAACGGCGAGCTACCGCCAGTACCAGCCCTTTCCCGAGAGCGGCGCCCGCGTTGTGCTCCGCGTCACCAAGAGCGATAAGACCCGAGCGTTCGGCGATATCGAGTTTCTCGACGCCGATGGGCACCTAGTTGCGCGCTTCGAAGGCTGTGAGAACACCATCGACCCGCGCCTGGTGTCTGCGTTCCGTAGCAATCGACTTCCACTGGAAGTCAGCTCCTGATCGGGAGCCGTGCGTGAGTGAACGCCTCGCCATAGCCATCGTCGGCTTCGGGGGGGTCTTCCCCGGCGCCCGGAGCCTGAGGGAGCTCTGGGGAGCCATCGAACGTGGAGAAGATGCCGCCGCCGAGGTTCCAGTCGGGCGTTGGCACCTCGACCCTGACCAGGCGTATTCGCCTGAGATCGCTGCCGCGGACAGGGTCTACACCCGGCGAGCATGTCTGCTTGAAGACTTCGAGCTCGAGACTGAGAACCTCGCCATCGACGCCCACTTCCTTGACCGGCTGGATCCCATGTTCCGGGTCGCGTTGCGCGCTGCGCAGATGGCCGTTGAGGACGCCGGCCCCGAGGCCATCGGGGCTGACCGCACCGGCGTTATCTTCGGCAATATCGTACTGCCTACGGACGCCGCCTCGGCCATGGCGCTGGCGACCCTTGGAAGGAGCTTCGCGGAGCGCCTTGGAGAGATTGGCCCGGAGCCGGAAGCCACGGAGCCGTTCAACCGATACGTCGCAGGGTACCCAGCTGGTCTGGTCGCCCACGCCCTGAACCTGCGCGGCGGCAGCTACACACTGGACGCGGCTTGTGCCTCTTCTCTCTACGCCCTGAAGCTCGCGTGTACCGAGCTGGTGTCGGGCCGGGCGGACGCCATGCTGGCCGGTGGCTTGTCGCGGCCATCGGCCCTCTACACCCAGATGGGCTTCAGCCAATTGCGGGCTCTTTCTCCGAGCGGCAGGTGTGCTCCCTTCGACCGACGTGCTGACGGCCTCGTCGTCGGCGAAGGCGCCGGGCTCTTCCTGCTCAAGCGCCTGGCTGACGCGGAGCGCGACGGGCACCGGATCCACGCCGTCATCCGTGGCATCGGCTTGAGCAACGACGTTGGCGGCAGCCTTCTCGCACCGGACCGCGAGGGCCAGCTCCGCTCCATGCGCGCCGCCTACGAGCAGGCCGGCTGGGCACCCAACGATGTCGACCTCATCGAGTGCCACGGCACAGGCACTCCCGCCGGCGACAAGGTGGAGCTCGAGAGCATGCACCAGCTCTGGGGCGACGCGTCTCCCCGAAAGCGCCATTGCATCATAGGGTCGGTTAAATCAAACGTCGGCCATCTCCTGACCGGAGCTGGCGCGGCTGGGCTGGCGAAGGTCCTACTCGCCCTCGAGGCCGAGGCCCTGCCACCGACCGCCAACTTCGAGGCACCGCTCGACCCGCGCCTGCGCTCCGGCCCATTCCGCGTCCTTTCCAAGGCTGAGCCATGGACCCGACGCTCCGACGGCGCTCCGCGACGTGCCGCCATCAGCGCCTTCGGCTTCGGCGGGATTAACGCCCACTTGCTCCTCGAGGAGTGGCGCTCTAGGTCGCGAGTGGCCGCCAGCGCGCCACCGCCTCGTCGCGGTGAGGACATCGCCATCGTTGGCATGGACGCGCACTTCGGCCCCTGGGAGGGCCTGCGCGCATTCCAGGAGCGGGTCCTTGGCGGCGAACCGGAGCTGCAGCCGGAGGCGCCGACGCGATGGTGGGGTGCTACTGAGTGTGACTGGTTCGAAGGCCTCGGGCTTCACGCGAACGACTTTCCCGGTCACTACATCAAGGAACTGGAGGTTCCCCAGGGTCGCTTCCGCATCCCTCCAAAGGAGTTGGAGGAGATGCTCCCACAGCAGCTCCTGATGCTCAACGTGATGGCCAACGCGCTGGAGGACGCGCGTTTCGAGGACGATGAGCGCCTGCGCTCTGGTGTCTTCATCGGGATAGCACTCGACCTCAACGCCACCAACTTCCACTTTCGTTGGTCGGTAAGAGAAGGCGTCCGCGCCAACACTGTGCCGCCACTCACCGCCAACCGCACTATGGGCGCACTAGGCGGCATCGTCGCCAGCCGCATCGCGCGTGAGTTCCGCATCGGCGGGCCAAGCCACACCATCTCCAGCGAGGAAACCTCAGGCATGCGGGCGCTCGAGGTCGGTATCCGGGCGCTGCAAGAGGGTGAGCTTGACAGCTGCCTCGTGGGAGCCGTCGACCTCGCCGGCGACGTGCGCGCCGTACTCGCCACCCACGCGGTCCGCCGCTACTCCGCAAGCGGGCGGGCTAGGCCCTTCGATGCCGGCGCCGACGGCACCGTAGTTGGCGAGGGAGCCGCAGCCCTCGTTCTCAAGCGTCTCGCGGACGCAGAGCGTGACGGCGACAGGGTCTACGCCGTGATCCGCGGCTTTGGCGGTGCCTCCGGCAGGGCCGCCCAGCGACCGATGCCAACCGCAGACGGGTATAGACGTGCTCTTACGCGTGCTTATGAGGAGGCGGATCTCGATCCGTCGCTGGTCGGATACGTCGAGACCCACGGCAGCGGAGACCCCGTCGAGGACCGCATCGAGACCGAGGCGCTGTGCTCGTTTTTCGCACCGCGCCACCGTGCCCCCGTACGCCACCTCGGCGGCGTGAAGGCAGACGTTGGCCACGCAGGTGCCGCGGCGGCCCTGGCCTCTGTTGTCAAGACAGCCCTCTGCCTCTACCAAGAGGTGCTGCCCAGCGTACGCGGGCTGCGCACGGTACGTGCTGACCTCTCACCGAGAGACTTTCTGCTTGCAAGAGAGCCCCAGTACTGGCTACGAAATCGAGCAGACGGCCCGCGCCGCGCCGGCGTCAGTGCTCTCGGCGTTGATGGCGGCTGCTGCCACGTGGTGCTCGAGGAGCACGAGGAGAGCAAGGGCGCTGCCACCCTCGCACACCGGCGCCAACCCCTTGGCGCGCGCAGTGAAGCTCTCTTCGCCGTTGAAGGGGACGACGTCGGGCAGCTGGAAGCCCGTCTGGTCGCACTCGCCACTCACGCGCACGAGGCCGAGCCCATCGAGCTCCTGGCTCACGACTGGTTCCGCAAGATAGGTCAGCGACCCGACGCCAAGCTCGGCCTGGCTCTGGTAGCGCGATCTCGGGAAGAACTGCTCCGACTCGTGGAATCGGCCGGCGCAATGCTCCGTGGAGAGGCTGACGACAGCGCGCTGCCTGAATCGAAACGGATCCTCTGGAACTCCCATCCCCTCGGCCGACGCGGCAGGCTCACCTTCGTCTTCCCTGGCTCGGGCAATCACTACACCGGGATGGGCCGAGAGCTCGCGGTCGAGTGGCCGGAGATCGCCCGCAGGCAAGACGCAGAGAATCTCTACCTACCCCAGCAACTCCTGCCCGACCGCTTCTGGAACGCGTCCTCGACCAAGAGTCCGCTGGACGACGACCGCGCATTCATCATCGCGCAGGTGGCGCTGAGTACGCTGGTCTGCGACCTGGTTCGCTCTTTCGGTGTCGAGCCCGGCAGCGTGCTTGGCTACAGCCTCGGGGAGTCTGCAGCCCTTTTCTCCCTGCGCGCCTGGCGGGACCGCGAGCGGATGCTCGCCCGCCTGATGGAGAGCTCGCTGTTCACCGACGACCTCGCGGGGCCACGCGACAGTACTCGCAAGAGCTGGGGCCTGACCGAGCTCGAGGGGGTGGACTGGGTAACCGGCGTTGTTGACCGCACGGCGGCAGCGGTGCGCGGAGTACTCGACGCCGAAGAGCGTGTCTACCTGTTGATCATCAACACTCCGGCGGAGTGTGTCATCGGCGGCGACCGCAAACGGGTGGCCGCGGTGGTGGATGCGCTGCACTGCAACTTCCACGCGCTGGAAGGCGTGCCGACCGTCCACTGTGCGGTGGCAGAGTCTGTGGCCAAGCAGTACCACGACTTTCACCTCTTCCCGACGACGCCGCCAGCCGGCGTTCGCTTTTACAGCGCCGCCGCGGGAGACGTCTATGAGGTGACCAGGGAGAGCGCCGCCGACAGTATTCTCGAACAAGCGGTGAGGGGCTTCGACTTCCCGCGCCTGATCGAGCGAGCGTACGAGAACGGGGTGCGCATCTTCCTCGAGATGGGCCCGGGTTCCTCGTGCACACGCATGATCTCACGCATCCTCGAGGGCCGCCCCCACGTCGCTCAGTCCGCGCTCAGCGCCCAGAACGGTGATGTCTCTTCTCTGCTGCGCCTCCTCGGTCGGCTGATCGCCGAGCGCGTCCCCGTCGATCTGCAGGCTCTCTACGGCGTCGAGACTCGAGCTGTCGGCCACCGTAGCGCCGTGCGCGAGGGGTCCTCGGCGCAGCGGATACCTGTTGGAGGCGACCCCTTCCACCTTCGCCGAAGGGACCCGCAAATGGAGCCGCCGGAGCCCCGCACTGCACCGGCGCCGGCGGCCGTTGGCGAGGCGCCGGCAGCTTTGCTGGCACCAGAGGTCCTGGCTCCCCCGAGACTCCCCGACGGCGCCTTGACCACCCCAGCTGAGAACACGCTGCTTGAAGGACTGAGCGCCTCGAGCGAGGCTCGTGCCAAGGCGCATGCGGCTTACCTTCACACCGCCTACGAGCTCGACCGAGCGCTGCAAGAGACGGCTGCCTACCAATTCCGCCTAACAGAGGAGCTGATGCACGTCGCGACCGCGGGGAGAACGGCTACGAGCGAGGCCGGACCCGCTACGGCCCTGGCGCCACCGATGACGGCGCCGATGGCACCGGCGCCGTCTCCCTCCCAAGCGGTCCTGTTCGATCGCGAAGCGTGCTTGGAGTTCGCCGTCGGCTCGATCGCCAAGGTCCTGGGAGAGTCCTACGCCTCCATCGACGAGCACCCGACCCGAGTTCGTCTGCCCGACGAGCCCCTCATGCTCGTTGACCGCATCCTCGCCGTTGAGGGCGAGCCGCACTCGATGACAGGTGGACGGGTTCTCACCGAGCACGATGTCGGGGTGCGCCCCTGGTACCTCGACTGTGGCGCCATCCCCACCAGCATCGCAGTGGAATCCGGTCAGGCCGACCTCTTCCTTTCCGGCTGGCTCGGCATCGACACCCACACGGGCGGCCTGGCCAGGTATCGCCTCTTGGACGCGGTGGTCACGTTCCACGACCATCTCCCGAAGCCGGGCGAGGTCATTCGCTACGACATTCGCATCGAGCGCTTCTTCCGCCAGGGGGAGACGTGGCTCTTCTACTTCTCGTTCGAGGCGACGGTGGACACCAGGCCGCTTCTCTCCATGCGCGAAGGCTGCGCAGGCTTCTTTACCGTCGGGGAGCTCGAGGCGGGCCAGGGCATCGTACGAACAACCATCGACGGGCGAGTGCGGCCTGGCGTCCTGCCGAAAGACTGGAAGGCCCTTGCGCCGATGTCGGCCTGCGAGTCTTACGACGGAGAGCAGATCGCGGCCCTTCGTCGTGGCGACCTCGCGACGTGCTTCGGGCCCGCTTTCGCCGACCTGCCGATCAACGTGCCCGAGACTCTGCCTTGCGGTCTACTGGAACTAGTGCATCGGGTCAGCCGGCTGGAGCCCGACGGAGGCCGCTTCGGCCTCGGGATGGTGCGAGGGGAAGCGGACATCCGGCCCAACGACTGGTTCCTCACCTGCCACTTCAGTGACGACATGGTCATGCCAGGAACGCTCATGTACGAGTGCTGCCTGCACACCCTCCGGGTCTACCTTCTCCGCCTGGGATGGGTAGGAGAAGCCGGCAAGGTCCGCTATGAGCCCGTTCCCGGAGTCCAGAGCCGCCTCAAGTGCAGGGGCCAGGTCACAGAGAGTACAACGCGCGTCACTTACGAGATCGAGATCAAGGAGCTAGGGTACGGGCCTGAGCCTTTCGCTATCGGCGACGCCCTCATGTACGCCGATGGCAAGCCCGTCGTCGAGATCGCAGATATGTCCGTGCGCCTGACCGGCCTCGGCCGCGACGACGTTGAGGTGCTATGGCAAACGCGCGAAGAGAGTGTGCTCTTCGACCGGGCTTCGATCCTTGCCTTCGCAACCGGAAAGCCGTCGGAGGCCTTCGGTGACCGCTATCGCCCCTTCGACGATGGGCGGGCCATTGCCCGCCTGCCAGGGCCGCCCTTCGCGTTCATCGACCGAGTGATCGCGACAGCAGGGTCGGCCTTCGAGTTGCAGGCCGGCGCCGCGGCCACGGCGAAGTACGACGTCGCCACGGAGGGCTGGACCTTCGAGTCCAACCGCCAGGCAGACATGGCCTTCGCGGTCCTGCTCGAGATCGCGCTCCAGCCGTGCGGCTGGCTGGCCGCCTACTGCGGCTCGGCATTGACCAGCGAAACGGATCTCCGCTTCAGAAACCTCGGTGGCCGTGCGCTGCAGCGACGCCGGGTCTGGCCAGATTCCGGGACCCTTAGCACCGAGGTGAAGCTGACGGATGTCTCTCACTCAGGCGGCATGCTCATTCAGCGCTTCGACATGAGGATGACCGACGAAGAGGGCGTCGTTTTCGAGGGCGACACCTACTTCGGTTTCTTCAGCGCCGACGCCCTTGCCAACCAGATCGGCATCCGTGAGGCCAAGAGGTACGAACCAACCGCGGCCGAGATGGCTGGGGCCATCACCTTCCAATACCCAACGGACGCGCCCCATCCTGACCAGCGACTGCGAATGGTTGCAGACATTGACCTGCTCCTACGCGAGGGCGGGCCCAACCGCCTCGGCTTCGTCCGTGGCAGCATCGCGGTGGACCCCGGCGCCTGGTTCTTCAAGGCCCACTTCCACCAAGACCCTGTCTGGCCAGGCTCTCTCGGGTGCGAGTCGTTCCTCCAGCTCCTCAAGGTTTTCGCCGCGGACCGTTGGGGAGTCGACCGCAACACCGCGTGGCAGACGAACGCTCTCGGCAAGGAGCATCGTTGGACCTACCGCGGTCAGGTGCTGCCTACCGACGAGAAAGTCGAAGTAGAAGCTGTCATCACCGAGCTGGACGACGAGGCCCGCCGCGTCGTGGCCAGCGGATACCTCACCGTTGACAGCCGCACGATCTATCAGTTCGAAGACTTCAGCCTCGAGATCATAGGGGAGCGCGAGTGAAGTACACATCGGTGTATCTCGAGGCAATAGGCTACGAGCTGGCACCCGTTGTGGTCACCTCAGACGAGCTCGAGGAGCGCCTCGAGCCCTTGTACAGAGACCTTCATCTGGCCAAGGGCTCGCTCGAGGCGCTCACCGGCATCGCCGAGCGCCGCTGGTGGGAGCCCAGCCACTCTCTCTCTCGGAGCGCAGCGGCGGCGGCGAAGAAGGCCCTCACCAGGGCCAGAATTCCCACTGACGCGTTGGGAAGCATCGTCTACGCCGGCGTCTGTAGGGAAAGCTTCGAGCCGGCCACCGCCTGCGCCGTTGCGGCCGAGCTCGGCGTCGAGGGTGCCGCGGCGGTCTACGACATCAGCAACGCCTGCCTTGGCATTCTGAACGGCATCCAAGAAATCGCCAATCGCATCGAGCTCGGCCAGATCCGCGCCGGCATCGTGATCTCGGCGGAGACGGCGCGCGAAATCGTCGATGTGACCCTCGAGCACATGTTGGGCGTTGGCACGATGGCAGCCTACACCGCGGGTCTTGCGACCCTGACCGGCGGCTCGGGTGCGGTTGCTGTACTGCTCACCGACGGCTCTTTCGACAACGCAGAGAGCCACCGCGTGCTCGGAGGCGCTCAGCGCGCGGCTCCCGAACACTACGGACTGTGCCGGTGGGGCCTCGCCGACGCGCCAACGCTACATCGAAGCGAGCCGTTGGCGCAGTCGATGGTCACCGATGCCGCCGCCGTGCTGCAGCACGGACTGGCCCTCGGCATCGAGACATGGGGTGACTTCCTCAGCGAGATGGACTGGCAAGTCCATGACGTCGACCGCGTCATCTGCCACCAGGTAGGTACGCCCCACAGGGACGCGATCCTCGCGTCAATCGGGATCGGGCTCGAGAAGGACTTCTCCACCTTCCCCAACCTGGGCAACGTCGGCACTGTTTCTCTGCCAATCACCGCTGCGCTGGCGGAGGAGCGCGGCGCGCTACGGCCTGGTGATCGAGTGGCCTTCCTTGGCATCGGAAGCGGCTTGAACTGCATCATGCTCGGCGTAGAGTGGTAGCCGTGGAGCCCCGCTTCGAGGACTACCCTTTCGAGAGTCGATTCCTGGATCTCGACGGGGTGCGCATGCACCATCTCGACGAGGGCGAAGGTCCTGCCGTCGTCATGGTGCACGGCAACCCAACCTGGTCGTACTACTACCGCCACTTGGTGTCGGCACTGCGAGGCAGCCACCGGATCGTCGTACCGGACCACGTGGGCTGTGGACTCTCGGACAAGCCGGCCGAGTCCGCGTACCCTTACCGCCTCGAGCGCCGAGTGCAGGATCTCGAGCGACTGATCGAGCACACGGACCTGGACGGTAGAGTCACTCTGGTTGTGCATGACTGGGGGGGCATGATCGGCATGGCCTGGGCGGTGCGCCATCCCGAGCGGGTCGCGCGCCTGGTCATCTTGAACACCTGTGGTTTCCACTTGCCGGCGGGCGATCGGGTGCCACTCTCGTTGCGTCTCTCACGGTCCCCGGTGGGTGCGCTCCTGGTGCGAGGCCTCAATCTGTTCTGCCGCGGCGCCCTCCGCTATTGCGCAGTGCAGCGACGGCTCACCGCCGGAGAGCGCCGTGCCTACCTAGCGCCCTACGACTCGTGGAACCATCGCCTGGCCGTGCATCGCTTCATCCAAGACATCCCGCTGCAACCAAGCGACCCCGGCTACGACATCGTCAGCGAGGTCGAGGTCGGGCTCGAGCACTTTCTCGATACGCCGACTCTTCTGCTATGGGGCATGCGCGACTTCGTCTTCGGCCCGAGCTACCTGGCGGAGTGGGAGCGGAGAATGCCCCATGGCCGCGTCCACCGCTATGAGAACGCCGGCCACTACGTGCTCGAGGACGCACGAGATGAGCTGCGCTCTCTAATCGTCTCGTTCGTGTCGGGGGCGTCCATGGCAACAGCGTCGTGACCCGAACGTCGACCAACATCGCTGCCGCCCTACCGGCGATGGCAGCGCTCCAGCCGGAGACCATGGCGATCGCCTGGCCCGACGGGCGAGGCGGCTTCTCCGAGTGCACCTTCCGCGAGCTCGATGAGGACAGCAGCCGCCTCGCCGCGGCACTGAGGGCCTACGGCATCGGCCGAGGCACCCGCACCGTGGTGATGATCCCGCCTAGTCTCGACCTCTTCGCCCTCACCTTCGGGCTCTTCAAGGCCGGCATCGTGCCAGTCATGGTGGACCCTGGCATGGGCCTCGCGAATCTGAAGACGTGCCTAGCGGAAGCAGAGCCGCAGGCCTTCATCGGGGTCGCCAAGGCCCACGCCGCCCGTGTGATCCTGGGCTGGGCCAAGGGCAGCATCCGGCTGCGGGTTACCGCCGGACGCAGGCTCTTCTGGGGCGGCACGACCCTAAGCAAGCTGCGCGCCTCTGCACCCAAGCCCATGGAAGCTGTGGACACCGAGGAGGACGAGGTCGCTGCCATCCTCTTCACCAGCGGCTCCACCGGCGTACCCAAAGGCGCCATCTACACCCACGGAAACTTCCTCGCGCAGCTGCAGCGTCTGAAGGAGCACTACGGCATCGAGCCGGGGGAGATCGACCTGCCGACATTCCCCCTCTTCGCGCTTTTCGATCCAGGCCTCGGGATGAGCGCCGTCATCCCGGAAATGGACCCGACCCGGCCGGCGAGCGTCGACCCTGAAAAGATCCTCACCGCCATCACCAAGTACAGCGTTACCAACACCTTCGGTTCCCCAGCTCTGCTTCACAAGGTGGGAAGCTGGGGCGCTGCTCGCGGCATCAAACTACCGACTCTGCGCCGGGTCATATCTGCGGGGGCGCCGGTCCAAGCGACAGTGCTCGAGCGCTTCGCACAAATGCTCCCTGAGGGTGCCGAGATCCATACACCCTATGGCGCCACCGAAGCGTTGCCAGTCAGCTCGATCGGCAGCCGCGAGATCCTCGCCGAGACGGCGGCCGCAACCAACCGAGGTCGAGGCGTGTGCGTCGGGCTTCCGGTCCAGCCCATGGAAGTGAGGGTCATCAGCATCGACGATGGCCCCATCGCCACTTGGTCGAAGGACCTCGAGGTGCCGGCCGGCGAGATCGGCGAGATCACCGTCAAAGGACCTGTCGTCACCCGCGCCTACTACGGGCGCAACAACGCTACGGCCCTGGCGAAGATCGCGGATCCCGAGGGCGGCTTCTGGCACCGCATGGGCGACGTCGGCTACCTGGACGAGCACGGTAGGCTCTGGTTCTGCGGGCGCAAGGCCCACCGGGTCGAGCTCACCGACAACACCCTGTATCCGGTGCAGTGCGAGGCCATCTTCAACCTCCACCCAGACGTGTACCGGACCGCGCTGGTTGGCGTACAGCGCAATCGAGAGACCCTGCCGGTGCTCTGCGTTGAGCTGCACAAAGATCGCCCTGCAGACCACGACAGGGTCGAGGTAGAGCTGCGCACAACTGCCGCTGAGAGCGAGTTGACGAAACCCATCGACACCTTTCTCTTTCACGACGACTTCCCAGTAGATGCCCGCCACAACGCGAAGATCTTCCGCGAGAAGCTGGCGGTCTGGGCCACCGGCAGGATCTCGTGAAAGCGCTCGTTACCGGCGGCGGAGGCTTCCTCGGTCTTGCGGTCGTGCGCAAGCTGAGGGAGCGCGGCGACGAAGTGCGCTCTTTTTCCCGCAGCGCATATCCTGCCCTCGACGATCTCGGGGCTGAAAGCGTGCGGGGAGATCTCGCTGAGGAGACGGACATCATCGACGCTGCGAGCGGGTGCGACATCGTCTTCCATTTGGCAGCCAAAGCCGGGGTCTGGGGCCCCGCGTCCTCTTACGAGCGCACCAACGTGGTCGGTACCGACAACGTACTCAAGGCATGCGGCGCAGCGGCAATCAAGCGTCTCGTCTACACCAGCACTCCAAGCGTGACCTTCGCCGGCACCGATCAGATCGGCGTTGACGAGAGCGCACCGTACCCGGAGCGCTACCTGAACGACTACTCCCGAACCAAATCCATCGCCGAGCGCCGAGTGCTCGAGAGCAATGGCGAGAATCTCGCGACAGTGTCGCTGCGTCCCCACCTGATCTGGGGTCCAGGTGATCCGCACCTTGTCCCTCGTCTCCTTGACAGAGCCCGCTCCGGCCGCCTACGCCTGCTGGGTGATCGCCCCAACCAGGTGGACTCGGTCTATGTCGATAACGCCGCCGACGCGCACATCCTGGCGGCCGATCGGCTGGCACCAGGCTCGGCCATCGCAGGCAAGGCGTACTTCATCACCCAGGGCGAGCCCCTCGCACTGGCGGACCTGATCAACCGCATCCTGGCGGCCGGGGGCTTGGCGCCGGTAGAGCGCAGAATCTCGCCGCGCCTCGCGTACTTCCTTGGCGCGGCGTTGGAGGGCGCTTACGGGCTGCTCGGCATCGACCGCGAGCCCCCGATGACCCGCTTCGTAGCGCGGCAACTCTCGACCGCGCATTGGTTCGACATCTCCGCAGCGCGGCGCGACCTCGGTTACGCTCCCGCAATCAGCCTCGATGAAGGAATGAAACGGCTCGCTTCCTCGCTCGCCGGGTAGAATGGAGCCGAGACGCCTAGCGGACCCCGGTGGTGTCCAGCTCTGGCTAGTGGAAGACACCGGCACGGCGCTCGCGGACGCCGGGCTCCAGGAGCTTCTCAGCGACGACGAGCGAAAGCGCGCTTCCCGGTTCAAGGTCACATCCGCACACCGCTCCTTCGTCGTTTCGAGAGGTTTCCTTCGCAGGATCCTCGGCGGCGCCCTCGGTTGTCGTCCCGACTCGCTCCGATTCGGCGAGGGAGAGCACGGCAAGCCCTTCCTCACGGGTCCCCACGTGGCAAGCGGGCTGGAGTTCAATGTCACCCACTCCGGCAGCATCTTCCTCTATGCCATGACCAAGGCCAGGAGCGTCGGGGTGGATGTCGAGTTGAAGAAGGAGGGCCTCGAAGTGGAGAAAATGGCTCGGAGGTACTTCGCGCCGGGTGAGGCGCGTCGCCTCTGCGAGCTGGAGCTTTCCAAAGATCGATTGGACTGCTTCTACCGCTGCTGGACCCGAAAAGAGGCCTACCTGAAGGCGCGAGGCACGGGCCTGACCGCGAAGCTCGAGGCCTTCGAGGTCACCTTTCTGCCCGGCGTCCCGCCGGCCCTTGTCAACACCGAAGTCGCTGGCGAGGACCCCGCCGCCTGGAGGGTCTTCGACGTCCCGGTACCCGACGGCTACGTCGCCGCTCTGGTGGTACGAGGCGTTGGTGCATGAATCGACTTCGGCCCCGACGGTTGTCGTTCCTCAAAACTCGTCCGGCGGCAGAAAGGTGGTTTCGTAGGCACGGAGTTCGGCCGGCAGCCCGGTCTGAGCTCCCCAAAGGACGACGGCAACGGTCGAGATGAAGGACGACTCGTGGGCAGTGCGCTGCTGGCGGTATCAGTGCCCAGCGAAGCCCCCTTGCCTCCAGAAGGCAGCCTGCGGAGGAGAAGCCGAGACCGAGATCGCGTGTTCAGGCGGCTTCGCGCCATTCGTATCGGTGATGGAGCCCTCCGACACGAGGCATCGAGACGACCTTCGCGGTCGGCGCCGGGGGCGGTGTCACGGGCCGGCTAGACGGAGTGTCCTTGCGGAATGGCTCGCGCAGCTGCTGGACCACCCAGTCGGCCGCTCGGGTTGAAGGTGGCGTTGAAGTGAAGGATTCGCGCTCACCCCTTCGGGTTGATTGTTCGGCTGCGAATCCGTCTCGGCGGCTGCAAGGAGAGCAGAAGAAACAGCAAGTGATCTAAGAGGCGACGACGACGTACTCCGCGATCGTCGAGGATTCAGGGACGGGAAGTCCGTCCTCTATCAGGCCGTCGATGTGCATCTTGAGGGCTTCATACATGCTGGCTTCAGCGTCTTCCTGGGAGTCACCCGTGGCGACGCAGCCTGGTACATCCGGCGAGTAGGCCGAATAGTTGGTCCCGGCCTTTTCGACGACGATCAGAAAACGATGCATTCTTTGTTCACCTACTTGAGTCGTGCTTGTTTCAAGATGCTGTTCAGTGTGCCGGGGGCCAGATCGTGGCTTGCCCTACCGGCGATCGTGACGCGCCCCGGCTTTTCGGGGTGCTTGTATTGGCGATGGGCCTTTGGTTGTTACGAGGTACCAGCCGTTCTTCTCTATCATCCGGATAGCATCGCGAACCTTCACTACTCCGATTCTAGCCTGGCGACCGCTCGTTGTATCGGATCTGAAGTCCTATCGGCTTCTTGAGGGCAGCGAACGGAGGGTAAGAAACGGGCTCTTGCCGAGAATCCTCCCGAAAGATTCCGCAAGATCTCCACGTGGCTGCTTGCTGCTCAAAGGCCCAGTGCGCGAGATCAGTCCGGCGTTCATTGAAGCACGTTTCGAAGTCGCTCGAGCTGCCTGAGCCATTGGAGCAAATAGTTCCAACTGGCGTAACGTGGGGATACCAGCGTTGCATTGGGTGTCTGAATCGCAGGCAAGTCGCTGAAGCGAGGCGGCGCACCCTGATGCCATGCCCACGCGCATGAAGAACCTGCACGACCTCGCAGAAGCGTACGAGGAGATGGTGGAAGAGATGAGGCTCGCCCTCGAGCAAGAGAGATTCGAAGCCGAATCAGATGAGCGGCTACACGAGAGTGAGTCGAACCCAACCGACTCAAGGGCATCTATCTTGACAGGGTAGGGGAGAGGGGTAAGGTGGAGAGCATGACGAAAACCGAGGTACAAAAGGAGTTGGAGCGTCTTCCTCTTGACGAACAGATCGAGCTCGCGGGCGAGGTGATGGAGCGAGCTGCCCCAGAAGAAGGCTTCACGTTGAGCGATGAGCTCAAGCAAGAGCTCGTGGCGCGACGCGACGAAGCGATCGCACATCCGGAGAGAGGCATTCCCTATGAGGAGGTGCGCGAAAGACTCTTCAAGGGTCTATGAAGGTTCCCTTTGGTGCTCGGAGTCGTACATGACGCGCGTCATCCACGAAGTTGGCGGGACCGTCGCTAGATAGATACGCGCGTATCCGAGTGTCTCGGTGAAGGGCGGGAAGCGTTCACTTGGTGGTTTCCGTCCGACATTCCCGGAGATAGTTGGTGACGGTCTGACGATTGACACCGAGCTCCCGAGCGATCGCGCGTTTCGACTTGCCGGATGCAGCGAGATCGCGGATCTGTTTCTGTTTGGCTTCCGGGATCCGAGGTCGGGAGATCTGTTTGCCTTGCGCACGAGCTCGGGCCATACCGGCACGCACGTTCTCTGAGATCTGCTCGCGCTCGAGCTCCGCAAAGCCAGCGATCACCGTGAAGAAGAATCTTCCCTGGGGTGTCGTGGTGTCGATGTTCTCGGAGTAGGAGATGAAGTCGACATCGAGGGCGCGAAACTCCTCGAGTGAGTTGATGAGCTCCCGAGTCGAGCGAGCGAAGCGGTTGTAGCGATAGACGAGAACAACGTCGACCTGGCGCTTGCGCACGCGGTCGAGAAGTTCCTGGTACTTCTCGCGATCCGTCGTTCCACCACTGGCATGGTCAACAAACTCGTCGGCGACACTCCAGCCGTCGTGGTGACGTACGAGATCTCGAAGCACCCGAAGCTGTGTCTCTGGGTCTTGGTTCTTGTCGATGGTCGAGACCCTGGCGTAGATCGCGACACGTTTGGTGGATGAGGGCATAGATGGGGTGGCTAAAAAGGGTAGTCAGATTAGAGCCTCGAAAACCCCTATTCCATAAGGGTCAAGAGGGGAGCTCAAGGCAGTGCTAAAAAGGACTTCCTATTTAGCCACCATAGCAACGCCTCGCAAGAATGCAAGCGGGGAAGCCGGTGGCGTCTTCTGCCTTGGAAGGTGCAACTCTGGCACCTTCCGTCTGTGGACAACTCCCCGTGGTTGCTGGTTTTCGCCTCGATGGGGGAGGGAGTGTTGGCACACTTCGTGGCGGAAGGTGCCAGGACAGGGGAGACTTGCTTTTTGTTGCGCTCTCGGAAGCGGGGGTTGCGCCACCCGCTTGGCGCGCCTTGGCGGTAGACTCTCCTCCACATCATGGCGCTAGAAGCTGGCACTCGCCTCGGCCACTACGAAGTGGTCTCCTCGCTAGGTGCGGGAGGCATGGGAGAAGTGTATCGAGCCAAGGACACGAAGCTCGGTCGCGAGGTAGCGGTCAAACTCCTGCTCGACGAGGTCTCCACAGATCCTGAGCGTCTAGCTCGCTTCGAGCGCGAGGCGCGGGTTCTGGCCTCGCTCAACCACAAGAACATCGCCAGCCTCCACGCCTTCGAGCGGGAGGGTGACACGGGCTTCCTGGTCATGGAACTGGTCGAGGGCGAGACTCTGGCCGATCGGATTGCTCACGGCCCAATCCCCGTCGAGGAGGCGATCCCGCTCTTTCTCCAAATCGCCGAGGGCCTGGAGGCAGCGCACGAGAAGGGAGTGATCCACCGGGATCTCAAACCCGCGAACATCAAGGTCACCGACGACGGGAACGTCAAGATTCTTGACTTCGGTCTGGCCAAGGCAATGGCTCCGGCAACGGGCCCGGAGAGCGACCCTTCGGAGTCGCCCACGCTGACCCAGGCGGCCACGCTCCGGGGCCAGATTCTCGGCACGGCGGCCTACATGTCGCCCGAGCAAGCCAAGGGGAAAGAGGTCGATAGAAGGGCCGACGTCTGGGCCTTCGGCGTGTGTCTCTACGAGTCGCTGACGGGATCGAGGGCGTTCCGCGGCGACGATGCCGCCGACACGCTGGCAGCGGTACTCAGAGCGGAGATCGACTGGGGCAAGCTCCCCCCGGCGACGCCGAGAGCGATCAGGAGACTGCTCCGACGGTGTTTGACGAAGGACCCGCGGGAGCGCCTTCACGACATCGCCGACGTCCGGATCGAGATCCGAGGAGTGCTCGAGCAGCCGGACATCGACGCGCCAGCCGGTGGCGAGACGGCGCCTGCCAAGCGTCAGGTATCGGCGGTCTTTGCCGGAGCACTCGCCCTCCTAACTCTGGCGGCCGGTCTCGTCCTCGGCTTCGTCCTGCCCCGGAGCGGAGGCGATGCGGCGAGCGACGCTGCCTCCGACGACACCTGGACGGTCACGGCTCTCGACCTCGTCGAGGCAGCTCCGGGTCAGCGCTTCCGGCTCTCTCCGGACGGTCGGATGGTGGTTTTCCGTCGTCGCGAGGGAGCCAACAGCAGCCTCTACCGGCGCTCTCTCGACTCCCTGGTCGCCGAGCGCATCTCCGGCAGTGACGGTGCCCGCAGGCCGATCTTCTCGCCCGACGGCAAACAGCTTGCCTTCGTGGACGCCGGGGGCAGTCTGAAGACGCTTCGCGTGGAGGGTGGAGGCGCCAGCGCTCTGGTGGAAGGGATCCGCAGGGCCGGTGTCTGGGGGCGCGATGGCTTCCTCTACTACACGCTTGGCCAAGGCAGGACCACGTCTCTCGAGCTATGGCGGATTCCGGCGGGTGGGGGTGTCTCCGAGCAGGTGGGACATGGCTACGGGGGAGCGCTTCTGCCGGGTGAGCGGGTCGCCCTGGCCCACTTGAGATCCGAGCGTCCGGACGGCTTCTGGAGCGATGTTCGGGCGGTGGACCTCGAGACCGGCCAGGAACGGGTTCTCCTCCCTGGGGCGCAGCCGTTCTATCTCGATCCGGGTTTTTTGGTCTTCTATCGCGAAGGCGGACTGTGGGCGGCGCCAATCGATCCCGAGACCGGCGACCTCCTCGGTCCGGCGCGTCAGGTCGAGAACGGGGTGGCTCCGTTCCCCGGCATTGGCATCGATGTCGGCCGCTTCGCGCTCGCAGATTCGGGCGACCTGCTCTACGTTCCCGGGAGTCGGAGCGTGTCCCGGCTGGTTTGGGTGAGTCGGGACGGCCGGGACATCGAGGAGGTGGCGCCGGAGCGCAAGCCTTTCGGGGCGCCGCGACACTCCCTGGACTGGCTCCGGATCTCGGTCAGCGCCCGCGACGCCAAGGGGAACTCCGAGCAGTGGATGCTCGACCTCGAGACCGGCTCCTGGACCCGCCCGACCCAGGAGGGGAATCGCAACGCTGAGGCGATGTGGGTGCCCCCCGACGGCCAGGAGATCGCCTTCTTCTCGGATCGCTTCGAGGGGCGCTGGCAGATCTACATCCAGCCCGCCGATCGCGGGGCCCCGGCGGAGCGTCTCTTACCGTCGGAGCACAACCAGGGCGTGCTCGGCTTCTCCCCGAACGGGCGCTACATGCTCTACACGAACTTCGATTTCCCCGGACTCTGGGCCTTCGACCGGGAGAGCGGAGAGTCCGAGACCCTCCTCGAGGGGAACGTGGTCGGCGCTGCTCGCTTCCACCCCGCCGGACGTTGGATCGCCTACTCGATGGTCGTTCAGGGACAGGGGGACGTCTGGATTCGGCCCTTCCCCGGTCCCGGCGAGCCGCGCCAGCTCACCTTCGACGGCGGCCAGGAGCCCGATTTCTCCCCCGAAGGCAGCGAGATCCTCTACCGCAGCCCGACCCACATGATGACGCTCCCGATCGAGATCTCCGGCGAGCGCTTCGTCACCCGGCGTCCCGAGCCACTCTTCGTGGATGATTACCTGCGCACACCCACGAGGCGCCAGACCTACGCCATCCACCCCGACGGTCGCTTCCTCATGATCCAGGCGACAGAGGCCGAGGAGGAGCGTCTAGTCTTGGTCCAGAACTGGCGGGCCAAGGTGCTCGAGATGTTCTCCGAGGGGGGCTCGTGAGCGAGAGCCTGTCGCCCCTAGAAGCGCTCTACGATATATATAGCGAAAGCGAATAAGCACCGGTACCGCTGAGCTGCACCTTTTCTAGTGGAAGGTGCAGCGGGCAAGATCGACCAGTGTCGCGAGCCCGAGCGCGACCGTCTCCTAGTCGCGCACCTAGATGGCACATGCTAAAAATGATCTCCTATTTAGCACCCACATAGCGACGTCTCGCTGTGGCGTCTTCTACCTTGGAAGGTGCAACTCTGGCACCTTCCGTCTGTGGACAACTCCCCGTGGTTGCTGGTTTTCGCCTCGAATAGGGGAGGGAGTGTTGGCACGCTTCGTGGCGGAAGGTGATACGGCCTCGGCGCAACTCTGCAGCGTCTAGCCCCTACCGAGACTCTCGAAAGTACCTCCCGGTCCAGGACTACGTTATCCTGCTTGGTTTTAGACAAAGGAGACTAGGAATGTCGAGAGTTCAACGATTCAGTTCGCTCTGCCTCGTCGTCGGCGTGGCCCTCATCGCCATCGCCTGCCAGCCGGCAACCGACTCTCCATCGGGAGAAGTCCCTGACCCGCGCATGGCCGGCTTCGAAGGAAAGATCGCCCGCTCGTACGAGGAGTCCGTCGAGGACTGGCCCGACGAGTCGACCTTCACGGGTGAAGAGCCCAACGTCCTGCTCATCCTGCTTGACGATGTGGGCTACGCTCAGATCGGAGCCTTCGGCGGCCTGACCGAGACGCCGAACATCGATGCCCTGGCGAACAACGGCCTGCGGTACAACAATTTCCATACGACTGCGCTCTGCTCGCCCTCGCGAGCCGCCATTCTGGCCGGCCGCAACCACCACTCGATCGGCCTCGGCTCTCACGCGCTGACTGCGATGGGGTTCCCCGGCTACGTCGGCAGAGTTCCGTACGAGGCACAGGAAGTGACGCGCGTCGCTCGGGAGCAGGGTTGGACGACCTATGCTATTGGCAAGTGGGACCACACTCCCACTTTCCAGGTCCATCAGGTCGGTCCCTTCGATTACTGGCCGACGAGCGACGGCTTCGATCACACCTACAACTTCATGGCGGCCGACGCCAACAACTTCACGCCTGTGATGTACGCGGGCCACGAGCCGGTGGAGCCGGCGCGCGGCAATCCCGACTACCACCTCTCGACCGACATGGCTGACAAGGCGATTCACTATCTGACCGGCCACGTCTCCATCGCGCCCAAGAAGCCGTTCTTCATGTTCTGGGCTCCCGGCGCCATGCACGCCCCCCACCACGCGCCGCAGGAATACATCGACAAGTACAGGGGCCGGTTCGACATGGGGTGGGATGCGGCTCGCCAAATGGTTTTCGAGAAGCAACAGGAGATGGGCCTATTGCCCGAGGGCACGGTTCTGACCGAGCGGCTCGACGCCATTCCGTCCTGGGACAGCCTGGACGACCGGGAGAAGCAGATGTACGCCCGCCAGATGGAGGCCTTCGCCGGTCAGCTCGATCACGTCGATCACGAGATCGGCCGCATCATCGACACGCTTGAGCGAATCGGCAAGCTCGACAACACGCTCATCTTCGTCACGTCGGACAACGGTGCGAGCGGCGAGGGCGGTCTTTCGGGCAGCCATAACGAGGTGCTGCTCCTCAACGGGATCCCGAGAACCGACTTCGAAGAGAACTGGGAGCGCTACGAGACGTGGGGGTCCGAAGAGACCAACAACCACTACCACGTTGGCTGGACCTGGGCCGGCAACACGCCGTTCAAGTACTTCAAGCAGCACGTGCACCGCGGTGGCACACAGGACCCGCTAATCGTGCACTGGCCGGCCGGGATCGAAGCAAAAGGCGAGATCCGCGGTCAGTACGCCCACATCATCGACCTCGCGCCGACCATCGAAGAGGCGCTGGATCTCGACTTTCTGGAGGAGATCGACGGCATCGAGCAGATGCCCTACGACGGCACCAGCTTCGCTTACTCCTTCAACGATGCTGACGCGCCCGATCAACACACGCGGCAATACTACGAACAGTTAGGCAACCGAGCGATGTATCTCGACGGGTGGAAGGCCGTCACCATCCACGCCGACCGGATGCCGTGGGATCTCGCCGCAAGGCGTCCGTTCGAAGACGACGTTTGGGAGCTCTACCACCTGGACGAGGACTTCTCGGAGGCCAACGACCTCGCCGACGAGCAACCCGACAAGCTCGAGGAGCTGAAGGCGGCGTGGGACGAGGAAGCCATCGAGTACAACGTCTACCCGCTCCACGACGACGTCCTAGCCCGGCTTACCAACGTGGTGAAGCAGTTCGCCCCGATTCGGAACGAGTATGTGTACTACGCGCCCGGCGCCATCCGGATCTCGGAGCCCTACTCGCCCCCGGTGAAGAATCGCAACCACAGCATTACCGCGTATGCTGATCTTTCGGAAGGCGCAAGCGGCGTGCTCGTCGCGGCCGGCGGCATCTACGGCGGGTACGCGCTCTTCGTCAAAGACGACCTGCTTTTCTACGAGTACAACGCCTACAACGAAGATCGCTACCAGATCCGCTCGCACTCGAGGCTCCCGGCAGGGGAGGTCGAGCTACGAGCCGTCTATGAAGCCGGTGAGAACCTTACTGCGACGGTAACGCTCTTCGTCAACGACGAGCAGGTCGGGCAAGGCGAGATCGGCCGCTCCATCCCGGGGACCTTCTCGTTGTCCGAAACGTTCGACGTGGGAGAAGACACCGGTACGCCCGTTTCGAGGGACTACGACCGCGAGGAAAGCGTCTTTAGCGGAAACCTCGACAGGGTCGTAATCCGGCTGGAGGGCTGAATCGAGATCTGGTGGCAAGAGGTGGACGGTCCTCGGCCTCTGCATGTGTCGCCCTTCATAGCGAAAGTCGACACGGATAGCCCAAATCGGACCAGCGGGGGCATTTGAACGAAAACTTACGGTTCTGCGTTCTTCGCCTATCGTGTTCGTTATCTGGCTTCAAGAAGAGCGTGTTGGGCTAGTGTAGTCCGACCTTGAAACCGCACCCGAGCCCTCTGGCTCCTGAGTATCAGGCGCTACGTGTCCCGGTCACCGCTAGGACTGCTCTGAACACTCCAGGGGGTGATCGGCATGAGTGAAAACCCTCCTCCTCCGGAACGCTTTCTCTCGGGCCGCCAGCGACGCCACTCGGTTGCACTACCCGAGCGCCTTTCCGATGACGAGCTTGTCCGAGATTGGTCGTTGACTGGGAACGAACTCGAGCGACCGGAACCGTAAGTTTTCGTTCAAATGCCCCCGCTGGTCCTAATAGTGGTCGTGGTCTTTCCAACGCCTCCTTTTTGATTGACGATGGCGATGGTGGTGGTCATGGGGGTTTTTTGTAGGTGCGCGTTGTGCGACGAGAGACTCTGAAGACGACGACCGTCGTCTGATCGTAGTCGACGCCGAAGAGGATGCGCCACGACCCGACTCGCCGGCGAAATTCGAGGCGCGGTGATCGCCCCTTGAGTCGAACGACGTCTCCACTGAAAGGATCGGTGGCCTCTGGTAGGGAGGCGTCGGATGTCTCTGACGGCGGCCTTATTTGTGACTACCTGCCATCTCATTGTGAAGCTCTTCGAGTGTCACGTACTCGCCGGTCTTGTAAGCCTTCCAGCCATCCTTGAGCATGCGCGCCTCTTGGCTGGTGGGTTCGACCACGGGAATGCGACGGGAGCGCTCTATGTAGGAGCGCAGCGCTTCTCGGACGAGCTCCGAGCGTGTACGGTGCTCGGCCTTCCGCACAGCCTCGGCCTGCTCATAAAGGTCAGGGGGTAGCGAGATGGAGAGTTTCTTGTGAGCCATTTCCATAGAGCCTATTGTGTTAGCTGGTATGACTCCATACTACCGGGTTGTGGGGGCTCGTCAAGTGGGGATAATCGGTCGCACGCCTACCATTCAGCTGTGGCACTTACGAGCCCCCTCCCAAGCGTAGCCGCTTCGTAAATCGAGGCGGTAAGGCCTCGACGAGGACCAATCTAATGATTGGCCAAATAATTCAAGGCGAGCTCCACGAGCCTTGCACCGTAGTAGAGAATGGCCAGCCAAGCTGCAAGCGAGCGCGTCGATATTGGGCGTGGAGACGAGTTCCTCGCCATAACAGCCGTACCGAGGGTCTTGGTCCTCGATGAAGATCCAGAGAATATTGGGTCTGTTCATAGCAACTCCTGAAAGTGCTGAACGATTCTGTTAGCTCCGGTCGCTCGAAACACTGCTAGGGTGATTCGGGCACGCTCACCGGGTGAACCGTGAAGATCCGCGTCTCTTCCCTTTCGCTTCCGCTCGAACACTCCGACGCGGATCTGCGCGCTTCAGTCGCCGAGAGGCTCGGACTCGAGCCTGACGAGATTCGCTGCATCGAGGTCTTTCGCCGCAGCGCAGACGCGCGTCAGCGCAGATCGGTCAAGCTGGTGTACACGGTCGATGTCTCTGTGGAGGGTGCGGAGAAGGTGCTCGAGCGTCTGGAGTCGGGCTCTGGCGTGCGCAGAGCTCCGGACTTGGCCTACCGCTTTGTCGCCAAGGCCACCAGAGCCCCTGAGCCACGACCGGTCGTCGTCGGCTTGGGGCCTTGCGGGCTCTTCGCGGGCTTGGTCTTGGCACAGATGGGGTTGCGGCCGCTGATTCTCGAGCGCGGCAAGAAAGTGCGAGAGCGCGCCAAGGACACCTTCGGTTTTTGGCGCGAAGGACGGCTCGACTCGGAGTCGAACGTGCAGTTCGGCGAGGGCGGAGCCGGCACCTTCTCGGACGGCAAGCTCTACAGCCAGGTGCGCGACAAGCAGAACTACGGGCGCAAGGTCCTGACCGAGTTTGTAGAGGCCGGGGCGCCCGCCGAGATTCTGTACGAAGGCAGGCCCCACATCGGCACTTTCAGGCTGGTGCCGATGCTGGAGAAGATGCGAGCCAAGATCGAGGGGCTGGGTGGCGAGATCCGCTTTCAGACGAGGGTTGACGACTTCATTCTGGAAGGCGGCGCATTGCGTGGCCTAGTCGCGAGCGGTGAAGTGTTGCGAGCCGATCATGTGGTCCTGGCGTTGGGGCACAGTGCCAGAGACACTTTCCGAGTCCTGCACGAGCGCGGAGTCGAAACGGTGGCCAAGCCCTTCTCGATCGGCTTTCGGGTCGAGCATCCGCAGAGCATGGTCGACCACTGCCGCTATGGCCGCTTCGCCGGGCACCCCTTGTTGGGTGCGGCCGATTATCGTTTGGCCCATCACTGCACCGGCAGCGGTCTCGAGGGGCGCACCGTCTACAGTTTCTGCATGTGCCCGGGCGGCCTGGTGGTGGCGTCGGCTTCGGAGGAGGGCGGTGTGGTGACCAACGGTATGAGCCAGTACGACCGCGGCGAGCGCAACGCCAACGCCGGCCTGGTGGTCGATCTCTCGCCAGAGGATTTGGCGAGTGGGGTGTTCGCCGGGATGGAGCTGCAGCGGGACCTCGAGCAGCGCGCTTTCGCCGCTGCCGGCGGTAACTACGAGGCTCCCGGTCAGTTGATCGGAGACTTCCTCGCTCAGCGCCCCTCCACCAGTCTTGGCGGTGTTCTGCCGTCCTACCAGCCGGGTGTGCACCTGACCGAGCTCGACAGCTGCCTACCGGACTTTGCACTTGCGGCGATTCGTGAGGCCATCCCGGCGTTCGACCGCAAGATCCCAGGCTTTGCACGGGAAGACGCCGTACTCACCGGGGTCGAGACCCGCACCTCCTCACCGATCCGCCTGCCGCGCGCCTCTGATCTCCAGAGCGTCAACGTGCGCGGCCTCTTTCCGGCCGGCGAGGGCGCCGGGTACGCCGGAGGAATCCTGTCGGCGGGAATCGACGGCATCCGCGTTGCGGAGGCAGTGGCAAGGGTTATCGGCTCGACCTGATCCGATCGCAGGACACCCTCGCGCGGAGCGGAACGCGGGCTACGCGCTCTAGGATTGCGCAGAGCTCTTCAGCTCGGACATCGTAAAGAGTGGCCGCAAGAGCAAGCCTTCCTTAGCGAGATTCTCGGCACCGCCGGATTCCCGGTCGATCACGCAGACGACGGACTCGACTCGCGCGCCGCGGCCCCGCAGTGCTCGGCAGGACTCGATGATCTGGCCACCGGAAGTCACAACATCTTCGACAACGAGGAGTCGCTTCTCCGCCACATCGCCGCCTTCCGCCAGTTTGCAGGTTCCGTACTCCTTAGCCTTCTTGCGTACGAACAGCACAGGCAGGCCCGTCACCTGAGAGAGGATCGTGGCGACGGGGATGCCTCCCATTTCTAGACCCGCCAGCAGCTCGCAGTCCGGCGGCACCATTTCCGCCATGGTTTCCGCGATCCTCCGCAGCAACACGGGGTCCGCTTCGAAGAGATACTTGTCGAAATACTCGCTACTGGTCACGCCGGAGCGAAGCACGAACTGTCCCTCGATATGGGAGGCCGTATAGAGCTGCTGGGCCAGTTCGCGGCGATTTGACTGCATTCGTCCATCATCCTTCGAGTGGCGAGCCAGCCGCCTCCGCTGCCAAACCAGTCTGGCAGAGAGAGGTCCGATCGGTCACAGTAGAAGACGCCATAATCGAGTATTGCCTGGTCCGAGGGTACCCGCTCAGGTGGTTCCACACAGTCTGAAACAGGTACCCGCTAGGTAAGCGTAGTACGCCGGCAGCCCTACCGAGTCTGTGCGCCCTCACACTATCGCCTACTTAGCGAAGCGCACCGTGCTACCGGTTTCGCATCGGCTTTAAGAATGTCCTTTTTCCTTCCTTCGAGATGTAGCCAGGAGCGCCGACCGAGAGTAGGCTTCAGGCATGAGCTCTGACATGGCCGATGTGATTGTGGTGGGCAACTATTCGGAGGATCCTTTCGCGATCGACGTCGCATTCGCGATGGGTCAGCGGGAGGACGTCGCTGATCTCATCAGTATGAAGACCTTCGCCAATACAGAGTTCTGCCCGCGCTTCATCTCCGACGAGCAGGATCTCTCTCGCATCGGCTCGGGGCTTGCCGGCAAGACGGTGATCATCGTAAGCACCTCGAATCGTCTGATTACCCGCCAGAATCTGGCGATGCGCAACCTATTGATTGCCCGATCGGCGAAGGAGAACGGCGCCGGCAGTGTGGTCTTGGTCGAGCCTGACCTCTACTACAGCGCCCAGGATCGAGGCCCCCGGTCCGAGTCCTGCGACACCAACCCCAATCGTGAGCCTGGCGACCTGAAGAAGTTCGACGGTCAGCCTTTCACCGCCAAGCTTTATGCCCAGATGCTGCGACTCGCGGGCGTCGACACCGTGCTCACGGTACACAACCACTCGCAGGCGGTGCAGAAGATTTTCGGTGAGATCTTCGAGGGGCGGTTTCACAATCTAATCCCCTACGAGCTCTACACGGACTATCTGCGCAACTCCAACATCGTCAGCTATGGGCCCGAGGGCGAGGGTCTGGCTCTTTGCGCACCGGATCAGGGGGCTCGCGACTTCGTCAAGGAGATGTTCAGGAAGCTGGAGTTGCCCAAGGCGCGCTTCATTCTGCTCGACAAGGAGCGCAGCGGCGAGCGCGAGGTGAGTATCCGGCTCCATGAGAAGAGCGAATCCACCTTCGAGGAGATCGGCGGGCACGATGTCGTGCTCTTCGACGACATGGTCCGAACGGGCTCGACGGTGGTGAAGACATGTCAATTCTTGAAGCAGATCCGACCCGGGCGATTGGTCTTCGCCGTGACCCACTTTTACGCCAGTGGCGAGGGACGCCGCAAGATGGCCGACACCGCCATTGACGAGATCCTGACTCTCAACTCGATGCCCACCGTGCTCAATCGCGACGAGCAGGGCCGACTGCGCCGTAAGATGGTCGTTCTGAAGATCGAACGGTGGTTGGCTCGGAATCTGTGCGACATCCTCGACATTGAGGCGCCACCGGGTGACAGCCTCTACCAGATCGACATGTCTTCGAAGAACCCCAGATTCACCCGCAAGATCTGGTCGAACGATCAGCTCGCAGACCTGAAGGCGGAGCGGACCACGGCGGCATGAGCTCGATCCGCTGGAGATCCATGACTAAGCAATACGCACTTGCTCTTGCCCTTGCGGCGCCGGTGTGTGGGCAACCTTTATCGGACGTGCGGCCCGCCTCGATCGCCGATGGCATCTCCGAGGAAGAAGCCGCCAAGGGTCGTGCCCTGCTCGAGGAGGCCCAGATGGCCTATGGGCTCGACGCCTGGAAAAACTACCGCGGGGCCGAGTTCGACATGGTGGCGAAGTGGTACACGGAGAGCTCCGGATGGCTCGACGACCCGCAGATGTTTCACTTCACCGCTCTGCAACTCGGCGCCGACGATGCCGACCTGATCTTCCTCAACGGTCCGACCAAGGGTGAGGGCTGGGCCATCGCCGATGGAAGGCACTTCGACATCAAGAACGGCGAGCACATTGCGAAAGGCGGCCCCGACCCTCATATGAAGGTGCCGGTCAAGAATTGGTGGTTCCAATTCCCGTTCAGGATTAGCGAAGCAGAGTTCATCGGCCACGCTGGCACTGCCGATATCGGGGGCAAGACCTACGAGCTCGTCTACGCGACATGGGGCTCAGCCGAGCCCAACGACACTCATGACCAGTACGTCATCTACATCGACCCCACCTCGAAGCGGATGGAGTGGCTGCACTTCACCCACCGCAAGGCGAACCCGGCGGCGGCGATCTCGATGAATCACGCCGACTTCCACACCGTCGACGGGGTCCTGGTCCCGCACCACTACATGGTCTACACGGGGCCTCCCGGCGCCAGCGACCGGAAGGTCCACGAGAATAGCTACGCGAACCTGAAGTTCATTCGCTAACGGACGCAGCAGGTCTCTAGTAGAAGTCTAAGGAAACGCCTCCCGTCCCGAACATTTCTGGAGGCTAGTTCGTGATGTCGCTGGTGACACTGCCACCGCGCACCGGCATGTAGAGCTTGTACCAGTTCCTTTGCGCCTGACTGCCGGCGTAGTCGGCCAGGGCCTTCTCGCTCTCGAACTCCATGACGAAGGCTGCGTCTCTGGTCTGTGACTTGATGCTTCTCAGCCAGACGCGAGAAATACCATCGTATTCGGCGGCTAGGGTTTCGACGCCTTCGAGCGCTTTGGCGATCGCGTCTTCGGAGGCGCCCTCGGCCCAATTGAGAGTGACGACGTGGATCACCGATTTCGGCTTCTCGACACCGGCGGCGCCGAGCACAACACCCGCGGCGAAAAATGCAGCGGCGGCGGGTACCAAGAAGAGAGATTGTCTCGAGCGTTTCCTAGCAATCATGTTCGACCCCCTTTGTTTGCCAGCCGACGGCTGGAGTGCGTCCCATAGGTGGCTCTCCCCTCCGAGTATTGGTTGATCCGTCTCCCGGAGCGAATAGGAAGCAGCACCGAGTGCGCCGTCCTCGGCGCCAAAATGCAACTAGCCGTATGAAATGATAGCAATCATTTCTGGAGGCTAGGAGCGTGTCCGAGTATTCGGCCAGAGCCGTTTCCCGGAGCGAATAGGAAGCAACGCCTGAGTGCGCCGTCCTCGGCGCCTAAGGGCAGCTAGCCGGAGGAAATGATAGCGATCATTTCAGGAGGCTAGTCCACTAATCGGGTCTCAGGATAGGCGGCAAACCAACCGAACCAGAAGGCGCGCTGCGCCGGTAGCCGGTGGCACACGCGACCGTCCTCAGCGAGGAGCCGGTCCTCGTCGAGCGTCCATGCATCTCCGGCGGCGTCAACCACTCTCCGATCCTGGTCCCACTCCGAGAAGCGCACACCGCCTGTGCTGTAGACGCGGTTTGCGCCCGAGGCGTCGGTGAGAACGACGATCTCCAGATCGCCGATCCGATCGTGGTGGACAGGCTCTTTCGCCAAGAGCTCGGCGGCGATCGCGAGTGGCTCAGCCTCATCGCCACCGAGTACGAGAGTAAGAACTTCGTCTTTGTTCTTGAGACGGCGATCGAGCTTGGGGACGTTGAACATCAGCCTGTCAGTCGAGAAGTACTCTCGGTAGGCCGCGCCCTCTGAGTAGTCTCGGTTGTGGCCGGTGTCTTTAGAAAGCACCAGCGTCTGAGGGTGACGGCGACGCCATTCAGCCCAGGTTGTGGTGACGATGGCGCGCCCTCTGAGCTGGATTCCCTTGCCGACCAGTGGGCCGATCACCGGCCGCCCCCAGAGAGTGCTCCACAGCGATTGAGTGGCCCGGTCGTACATGAGTTTGTTGGACCGATAGAGAAAGCCGCTGGTACCGACCTCGTGCTCAACACCCTCGTAGGTCGTTTCGTAAAGGATGGCGGTGCCGCAGAGCGTGCAATAGACACCGGCGAGCGGGATGCCGCCGACTACGTCGGTGAACATTTCGTGCCATGCCAGAATGCGCTTGGGATAGGCGCGGATGTCGTCGTTGATCGCAATGCCGAAGACGACGTTGTCGTCGCCGAGATAGTCTGCCTCGGCGGCCGAAATCATCTTGGGCCTGCGCAGTGGTGGAATTCCGTCTTGAAGCACTCCGCCCCAGCGCACTTCGTCGAGGCGGATCGTAGCTGCGCGATCGTTGGCGAAGTAGGCGGCAAAGCGTGGGTCGAGGTTGCGATAGAGCCGATGCATGAATTCGGCGTAGTCGGGATGGGGGCGATACGGCTGCGCCCACAGCCACTCGTACCAGGCGTCCATGTCGTTGCCGAAAGACCGCCGTGTTCCCTCCTCCAGGGCCGAGATCGTGAAACCTGCCACCTCCGGTTCTCTTGCGAAGTGAAAAACATCGATCAGCATCGGGGCGTATCCCGGTTGCCAGGTCTTGCGGATCTTCCTCATCACAGGAGCCCAATGGCCCGGCTCGTTGACGAGGAGTGAGAAGAACTCATCCGGTGTCGCAAGCTCAAGCTCGGCGGCGCCGGCGGTAAGCGCGGGGCAAGGGAAGAGCGAAGAGACAGCCGAGGCGGCGACGAGAAGGAGCGTAAACCGTGGACGGATAGGTGAGCTCACGGAGTCGGATCGGCGCCCGCAACTAGCCGGAACGCGCCGAAAGTACGGGTGGAAGGTGGCAGGCGGCCTCGCTCCAGCTCGAGCCGGCGTCGGCGGAGGCGAAGAGCTGCCCCGAAGTCGCGCCGAAGTAAAGGCCGAGGGGCTTGCCCCCATCGTGACAGAAGGCCTGGCGAAGGATGGTCAAGAAAGCGGGGGGAGAAGGCAAGCCGCTCGTGTGCGGCTGCCAGGTGTTGCCTCGGTCGCGGGTCTCGTAGACGCGCATCTTCGCCTCGGCGGTGATCCGATCTTCATCCGAGTTGAGTGGGATCACCCACGCGCGATCGGGGTCGCGCGGGTCGGCTACGAGCGGAAAGCCGAAGTCGGCCGGCAGCCCGCCTTCGCTGCCGATGTCGATCCAGGTCTCGCCGGCATCGTCGGAGCGATAGACGCCGCCGTGAAATTGCATATAGAAGGTGCTGGGCTGAGCCGGAGATCGATGGAGGTTGTGCACACACTGATCGGGGGCGTCGTCTCGAGCCCCTTCGGGGAGGTAGCGCGAGATCAAGCCCTTGCCGGCTCGATGCCAGCTTCTCCCGCCGTCCTCCGTATGCCAGACGCCGGCGGCGGAGATGCCCACCGACAGCCGAGAGGCGTCGCCGGGCCAGGTGCAGATCGAGTGCAGGGCGAGACCACCCATCCCGCCTTCCCAGGATGGACGACTTGGGACGTTCCAGAGTGCCTCGTTGAGGGCCCAACTGTGACCGCCGTCGCGGCTCTCGAAGAGCGCGGCCGGCGCGACTCCTGCCAGCACCTGCCCTTCGGTCTCTCCAGGGACTACGGACCATATTCGCTCGAGCGCCTGTCCCGAATCCTCTGGAAATGCCGGGCCGTCACACTCCTGCCATTCGCCGTCAGGTGATGCGGCCCAGAACAGGTGGGGGCCGAACTGGCCGTGCACGACGCTGGCGAAGATGCGACCCGTGCGCAGATCCCGCATCGCATAGGGCACTTCCTGGCCGCCGAAGGCGCGGTGGGTGATCTCGAGCTCGCCGCCGCGGGAGCCACGAAGAACGAAGAGACCCTTCTTGGTACCGACGAGAAGCTCGATGTCGGCACCCGCTGCGTGGTCGGGCTCGGATCCTCCTGAGATCGCGGGGATCACCCAGACCTCGTCCCCGTCTTCCACGGCGGTGTCTAGCTCCGCGCGATCCTGGTTGACGAACACATTGACGTGCCGGCGGATGCGCTCTTGTTCGTCGAGGATCCAGCCTTTCAATCGGGGGTGACGACTCAACAGGTCTTGGAGTACCGCCGCGACCGAGGCTCCGTCGACCTCGACTCGGTCGTCTCCGTCGACGAGCTCGCGCAACGCCGCGGTCAAAACGACTTTCGCCATGCAGCCAACCTCCCTCAGGAAGAAATCATGGTAGCAGGACGGCTTCGAGCTGGATTCCGAGACCATCGGCGATGCGGTTGGCGTAGGCGTAATAGGCGACGACCTCGGCGATGTGGAGGACGTCTTGGTCGCTGAAGCCGTCGTGGAGCAAGGCCTCCACATCCTTGCGCTCCATCGCGCCGGGAGTACGGGTGAGCTTTTCGGCGTAGACGAGCACTTCGCGTTTCTTGGAGGAAAGGCGCGCACTGCGAAAGTCCGCCTCGATCTGCTGCAGCAGAAGGTCATCCCGGAGCAACCGGCGCAGACCGCGCCGATGGTGCGCGATTCAATAGTGGCAGGCGTTGGCGCGGCTGACTACCAGCGCGATCATCTCGCGGTCTACCTTGCGCAGCGAGCGAGTGCCGGTCATCACCGCCCGATAGAGCTCGTAGTGGGCGCTCAGGCCCGCGGGGTGCAGCGAGTGCACGCTCATAATCTGATCGAGCGCTCCCGTCGAGGGATCGGCGACGGCGTGGTAGAGCTCGAGAAGAGTGCCTTCGGCGTTGCTCGGGTCGATGGTCCGAATCCAGGGCACGATCTATTCGGCCCTGACGTTGCCACGGGCTCGATCGCGCTCACGCTGCGCCCGCCGCCGCTCTCCCTTCGCTCGTAGCGCCTCGCGGTTGGAGTCGTCGACGCGCGAGTAGGAGTCGCGCCAGTCCGGATCTCCTGGCCAGACGAAGAGCGACTGCACGGTGGTGCGAGGTTGCCGCGCGGACTCGAGCAGCTCCAGCCCGAGCTCGACGATGGTGCGCTGCATCTCGGGCTGCCAGGGCAGGCCGGCGGAGTTACCCAACGGGAAGTCATTGAAGACGAACCGGGGCACGCCGCAGTGCTCGACGATGTCGCGGGCAGAGCCCAGGATCACGGTTGGCAGGCCGTTGGCCTCGAGGTGCCGAGCCGTCAAACTGACGGTCTGATGACAGACCGGTCAGAGTGGGACCAGGATTACCACATCGGCACCGTCTTCGCGGCAGCGGTGCAAGATCTCGGGCGCGTCGTTCTCGACAGTCCGGCGGTGGCTGTACTCCGTTGGGACGCCGTGACAGCGATCGGCGAGGCGGCCGATGCGGCCTTCCTCGGCGAGCTCTGTCAAGCGGTGCACCGGCAGAAAGGAGTCCAGGTCGTCGGTGTTTGTCACCTCCTTGTGCCAGCTCAGGTCGTCGGTGTAGAGCGAAGGGGGCTCGCCGGAAGAAAAGGAGTGAACTCGGCGTAGGGGTCTGGGATCACCCACCTTCCAACCCGGTGGAGACGGCTCGTTGGCGGTCGTGATCAGAGACACCACCGACTCTGAAAGAGGTTTGTTGAGAGGGGTGAGGGGTACGTTCTGGTGATAGGCCCAGCGATAGGGACGCTCGAAGCCCTGAGCTTCGTAATGTTCTCGGGTTCTGTCGATGTAGCGGACGAAAGTTGTGCGCGTCGTCGCCGGGGTCAGCTCGCGTGGCTTTTCCGAGAGTGCTTGGCTCATGCTGCTTTCCTGCGTTCGGTCGCTCCGGCCATGTTAAACCGGCTCGGCCACTGTTGCCCAGCGGACGCGACCCTGGTTGGCGAGAGCCTGTGCTAGCGTCGCACTCTTGCCCTCAAGGAGAAGTGTGATGTGGAAGACGATTCGCCTCTTGGCGCTGCTCTGTGTTTGCCTGGCTTGTAGCCCTTCAGAGGAGGCCGCTTTGGACCCTCAACCTGCCTCCCTTGGTCCGGTCCTCGAGACCGCCAATGGACAATTGGAGGGAGACTGGGTCGACGAGACGCAGGACGTTTTGGTCTTCCTCGGCGTGCCCTTCGCGAAGCCCCCGGTCGGCGACCTTCGCTTTCGGCCCCCGCAGCCGCCGCAATCCTGGGAAGGCACTCGCTCGGCGAATCGCTTCAGTCTGCCGTGCTGGCAGCGAGTCTCACCCGAGACCTCGATCTATAGCCGTGGAGAGTTCGAGCGCAGCGAAGACTGTCTCTACCTGAATCTGTGGACGCCTGCACGGAGCCGAGAGGAACGACTGCCGGTGATGGTGTGGTTCCACGGCGGCGGCCACCGGAGCGGTCACGCCAACTCACCGACGTTCGACGGCACCGCGCTGGCGCGAAAGGGCGTCGTGCTGGTTGCGGTCAATTATCGTCTGGGCGCCTTGGGCTTCATGGCCCATCCGGCCCTCACCGCGGAATCGGCAAACCGCTCCTCGGGCAACTACGGCATCCTCGACAAGATCGCATCGCTCGAGTGGGTAAGGAACAATGCCAGCGCCTTCGGCGGCGACCTCGACAACGTCACCATCTTCGGTCAGTCCGCCAGCTCGGCGAGTGTGTGTACGCTGATGGCGTCGCCGCTCGCACACGGGCTTTTCCACCGGGCGATCGGCCATTCAGGGAGCTGTATAGGGCCTCGGATGGAGCTTGCCGGCGAGGGCGGAGCCCACAGTCTCGGGCTCAACTTGGCGGCTGCGCTCGGAGTCGAGGGAGAGGGCGCCGAGGCGACTGCCGCGTTGCGGGAGCTCGAGCCTGAAGCGATTCTCGACGCTTCGCAGGGTGGCACTACTCGCAGCCCCGGCATCCAGATCGACGGCTGGGTGGTGCCCCGGCAGATGCGAGAGATCTTCGCTGCCGGCGAGCACAACCGAGTGCCAATGATCGCTGGCTGGATGGCGGATGAAGGCAAGGGGCTCTATTCGACTCTGCAGGGACGGCCCCGGCCGCAGCTCGAAACCTGGATCGAGACTCGCTACGGTGCTCATGGCAACGCTCTCTTGGCCGAATACGGCCCCGAGATCGAGGCGTCTACAAGAGCTGCAGAACAGGCGATCCTAGGCGATCAGATCTTCGGTTGGGGAACCCGCGCCTGGGTCCGCGAGGTCGAAGGGGCGGGCGATCCCGCTTTCCTCTACTTCTTCAGCCAAGCGCCTCCGGTCTTCCTGCTCTACCTTCCCGATCGTCCGGCGCTCGAACTTGCCGAGGGCCCGCGCAGCTACGGCGCCTATCACTCCGGCGACCTGCCCTACGCTTTCGCCAATCAGCACCTGGTCGGCTACGGCTGGAACGAGACGGATCGCGAGATCTCTCGCGTCATGTCGCAGTACTGGGTGAATTTCGCCCGCAGCGGCGACCCCAACGGTGAAGGGCTTCCGGCTTGGCCTCGCTACGACACAGAAGGCGACCAGGCGATCGAGCTCGGTGCCGAGATTGGTGCCGTCTCCGGTGCGATCAAGGAGAAGCTCGATATCTTCGACGCCATAGCCGGCTCAGGGTAGCGCCAACGCCACCAGCTCCGAGGGAAAAGAAGCGCCGCCGACCGAGACCGCGATGTACTGCTTGCCCTCGAACATATAGGTCATAGGCGCTGCGATGCCGTTGGCCGGAAGATCGATCTCCGCCACCAGCTCACCTGTCGCTTTGTCAAAGGCGCGTAGGCGTGGCTCGACCATCCAGGTGTCGATCTCGAGCGCGTGCTGATCTTCGCTGAAGCGAAGGTTGCCCCAAGGCCCCTCCTGTGAGACGAAGAGCAGCGATCGCGTCACCAGGGGAGCACCGCGGTTCGACCAACCTAGCGGCGGCAGATCCAGGTCTCTGAGTCTTGGGTGGTCACGAGGGCCGCTGCCGAGGGGCGACATCCAGACATGCTCGCCGGTGTTGAGATCGATCGCAGTGACCCGGCCATAGGGGGGCTTGAAGAGGGGCAGGCCATCCGGCCCCTCGACCATGGTGGGGCTTGCCGAATAACGGAAGTGCGAGCGGGCGGTGTCGTTGGGGAGCAGGCTGAAGGCGACGGGACCGGTGTGGGAGGGTACGTAGAGGATGCCCGTTTCCGGGTCTACGCCTGCCCCGGTCCAACTCGCGCCGCCGGCCCAGCCGGGCAGGTAGATCGTGGGCCGCTCGGTGTCGAAGGGACTGAAGATCGGCCCGTAGTTGAAGTCGGCGAGAATCTTCTCAGCCTCGGCGCGGAGCTCGGGAGTGAAATCGATCAAGTCCTCTGGGCGAACCCCTTGGCGCTCGAAGGGCGGCGGCTTGGTGGGAAAGGGCTGGGTCGGCGACAGCTTCTCGCCGGGCACGGTCGAGGCGGGGACCTTGCGCTCCTCGATCGGCCAAACCGGCTCGCCGGTTGCGCGATCGAAAACATAGGTGAACCCCTGCTTACTGACCTGCGCGACCGCCTTGATCTTCTTGCCTCTGACCGTGATGTCGACCAGGTTGGGGGCGCTGGGGAAGTCATAGTCCCAGATGCCGTGATGCACGCCCTGGAAGTGCCAGACTCTCTTGCCGGTGGTGACGTCGACTGCGACCAGACTCTCGGCAAAGAGGTTGTCGCCCGGCCGTTCTCCTCCGTAGTAGTCACTGGTGGGGGTTCCGAAGGGGAGATAGACGTAGCCGAGCTCCTCGTCGCAGCTCATCAGGCTCCACACATTGGTGTTGCCGGTGTGCTCCCAGGAGCCGTCTTCCCAAGTCTCGTTGCCGAATTCGCCCTGTTGAGGAATCGAGTGGAAGGTCCACAGCTGCTTACCGGTGCGCACATCGAAGCCGCGCACATCGCCCGGCGGCGCGTTGCGTCGGATGGCGAGGTCGGCGATCGAAGCGCCGACCACCGCGACGTCACCGCAGATCGTCGGTGGTGAAGTGACAGAGTAGTAACGGCGTCGGATGGGACGGCGCAGACCTTCCGTGAGGTCGATCCGTCCGTCGTCTCCGAAAGAGGTGATCGGCGTCCCGGTCTTCATATCGAGGGCGATCAGGTGCGCATCGCCGGTGCCGAGGAGCAGGCGAGACTCTTGGCCGTCGGACCAATGGGACAGACCGCGATGGACGAAGCCGGTGTTATTGGGTCGGCCGGATTCGTGGCTCTTGGAGTCGTAATGCCACAGTGTCTTGCCGGTCCCCGGGTCGATTGCGACAGCGTGACTGTGAGAGGTGGTGGTGTACAGGACCCCGTCGATCACCAGTGGGGTCGCTTCGTACCAACCAGGTCGGTACTTTGGCTCCTTCTCCGCCATCGCGTTTTCGGGCGAGCTCCAGCGCCAGGCGATGCGAAGCTTGTTGACGTTCGATTTGTCGATCTGATCGAGCGGGGCGTACTTGGTGCTCCATGAGTCGCCGCTGTAGCTCGCCCACTCCGAAGACTCAGCGCTCTTTTCGGCGGCAAAGAGGGTCGCTTGCAGCAAGACAAATGTCCCGCAGAAGACCATGATGGCTCCGAGTCGACTCATGAATCACCTCCCCTGTCTGTTGCGTGGCGGGGATGGTATCAGGGCCTCGATCACCTTGGAGAAGGGCCCGGTTCCCGACTGCTCGGCGATCGGAGGGCTATCCCCACGCCTCCGAGGATGAGTACAGAGGAGATGAACAGGCGTAGGGTGATGTCCTCTGCCATGAAGATCACTCCTCCAGCGGCTGCGATCATTGGGACCGACAACTGGACAGTGGAGGCTACCGTTACGCTGAGGCCTGCGAGGGCCGCATACCAGATGGAATAGCCGACGCCGGAGGCGAGAGCACCGGAGGCGATCGCAAGCAAGCCGCCGGTCGGGGTGATGTGGAAATCGGACAGGCTCGCCAGGCTGACGATCGCCACCATGGGGACACTGCGAAGAAAATTGCCCGCGGTGTCGGCCAACGGGTGGTCCGAGTCGCGACCGCGCAGCGAGTAGAAACCCCACGCCACGCCCGCTACCGCCATCAACACCGAGCCGATCGGCTCTGGCGCTCCGAGACCTGGCAGCACGAGATAGATCAGGCCCGCTGTCGCTCCGAGCAACCCTAGCCACTGCAGGGGATGGGGACGCTCGCCCGCTCCCAATGCGGCGATGAGCATGGTCGCCTGCACCGCCCCGAAAAGGATCAATGCGCCGGTCCCCGTTGCAAGGGCCTTGTAGGCAAAGGAGAAGGGAACCGCGTAAAGCAGCAGGAATGCTGCCGAGGCCCAGCTGCCGCCGCGCGCTGGGTCCGTCGACTTCCTCAAGAGCTTGTGCAGAATCCAGAGGATGAGCGCGCCAGATACCAGTCGCAGGGTAGAGAAGCTTGCCGCGTCGATCCTCGACCCGGCGAGCGCCCCCCGGCACAAGATCGAATTGGCCGCGAAGGCCACCAGGGCAAGCGTCGTAAGGATTGAGGTACGCAAACGCTACCGGCGCCGAATGGGCATGGTGTAGCAGACCGCGTCGCCATCGAGGACCAAAGTTCCGTCGCCGCGGGTCACACTCGTACGCAGCTTGGTAATCGGCTTGTCGTCGCGCACTTCTACAACTTCGACCCGTCCACAGATGGTGTCACCGGGTCGCACCGGAGCCTTGAAGCTCCAGCCGACCTGTAGAAATACCGTGCCGGGCCCCGGCAGATCTTCGGCGACGACGGCGTTTAGAATCGCGCTGGTCACCCCCCCCTGAACGACGATCTCGCCGAAACGGGTGCTCTTGGCGACCTCTTCGTCGTAGTGCAAGGGATTTCGGTCGCCGCTGATCTCGGTAAAGAGTTGGATGTCGATCGGCCCGATGATACGGGATCGCTCGGCGACTTGGGCCACCTGAGGCTTTCCCCCTGGCCACACCTCGTTTCTCTCGACTTTCTTCATGCGCTCTCTTCCGCCGTCTCTCAGGGCAGTCGGGCGTCTCAGTGTGGCCTTCAGGCAGCGCTGGCCGCCTGCATCACCTCGAGGCTGAGCAGGTTGTCCACCTCTTCATTCATGGCGCGACTGAGCTCCAGGAGATGGCCTCTGACCTCCTCCAAGCTCCAATCAAAGGCGGCGACCTGATCGCTGAGACCGATGAAGTCGGTCGACAGCCGATCTCGTATCCGTCCATAGGCTGCCAGGGCGTCCTCCTCTCGAGACCAACCGCTCAGGGTACTTGTGATCGCCTGGGCGAGGAACTCCGAGTCGCGTAGAGCGTCGGTCATGCCGTGGGCGCTCAGGGGATCTTTGAAGTGGCTGGCATCGCCGACCAGTGCCCACCCCGGTCCGAAAGGCTGGCGCCAGAAGCCTGGCGCACCTGGGAAGCCACGAAACTTCGACTCGCGCGATGTTGTGCCTTGCATTCGTGCATGGGCCTCGGGAGCGGCTTCCTCGAGCACTCGATAGAACGAGCCCTCGAGGTCGGAGCGCATTTCGCTCATGAAGCGCCGTTCAGGAACACCAGCCCACACACAGGTCTCGCCGTTGTTGGTCGGAATGAGCCCGGCGGTAGCGTTCTCTTGGTAGAACCACTCATAGCCGTCGGCAGGCAATCCGGAGAAGTAGGCGTAGACCACACCGGTGCTGTGCTCGCCGGTCCAGAGTTTCTCGGCCCCGACTGCCGTCGCAACAGTCGAGCGGATGCCGTCGGCACCGACGGTGATTCTGGCTCTGGCCTCGAAGCGATCGCCGTCGCCGTCTCGCGCGACGATGCCGTGAACCCGTCCGCTGCTGTCTCGGATGACATCGTCGACCGAGACGCCAAAGCGAGCCTCGACCCCTGACGCCTCGGCGGCATCGACCAGAATCGAATCGAGAACGGTCCTGCGCGGTGCGTAGAGGGCGTCGACGCCGAACTTGGGCTTCATCGGGATGGTGTCGAAGTGATCGCCGTAGTGGATGACCGTCTGTCTCACCGCCGGTGTGCCGGCCTCGATCACCTTGTCGAGCACGCCCCAGCGGTGCAGCTGCAGAACGCCGGCCCGCATCAACGCGTGGGTGGAGAGGGTGTCGGTGCCGGGTCGACGCCGGTCGACCATGAGTACGCGATGGCCCTTGCGGGCGAGCTGCATCGCCGTTGCCGCTCCCGCGACTCTGGCGCCGACGACGATCACATCGTGGGTACCGTCCAATTTCGGTTTTTGTTCAGTCATGGGTGCTCCTGCTGGGGGGTCCGCCACTGTTTTCATCGTGCCTACTTCTTACTCAGGGGAAGAGGTGGCAAGGTTACATGTCGCATTCGCTTAGGCGGCCCGCTGGTAGGCGCTCCTCTCGCGGCGGGCGCGCAGCGACGCCTCATCGCAGATCTGGACGAAGAGCACATTCTGGCCGTTGCTTCCGCCCAGAGATGAGACTCCGTCAACGGCTCTCCTCAGCAACTGAGCCGCGACTTGATAGTCACCGCTCGCGAAAGAGCGCAGTGCCCATGCCACGGGCAGCAGAGCCCGGCACCGCTCGTCGGCGACAGAGGAGATGTAACCATCCAGCCACTCATCCAAGATCGCCAGATCCCGGGCGCCGGCCAGGGCCAACACGTTGTGGAGCTCGACGTAGGGATCGCCTTCCGGGCTGTGTCGCGCCATCGCGGCACCGCGGACGGCACTCCAGTCGATGTCGATCGCTCCGGTACCCGAGAGGAGGAAGCGCCACAACAACGAAGGGCCATCGGTCAGTGCTTCGTTCGAAGAGACAGCCGGGAGGATGGAGTGCTCGAAACGGTCGAAGGCGTCACCCAGGCGGCCGGTCGAGAGCTCAAAAACGGCCATGTGCCACTGTAGATGGACCCAGTCGCTGCCGCTACCGGTGTGCTGCTGCAGCCAGTCGCCGAGGAAGCGGTAGCCCTCTTCGAAACGCCCTGAGTCGAGGAGCTCGTGGCTCGCAACGTGAGTAGCTCCCGCGTCTCCGGTGTTAAAGGCGGCGAAGCCGCTGATGTCCCGATAGGTTTCGTGAGTGGTTGTGCTCTGCATCTCGTTCCTCCGTTCTTGGCCTCGTCAAGAGGTTCTTAGGGGAATCGAGGACGAGGTTACTCATCTTGGACCTCTGACGAGGAACGCCAATGCCGACCCCGCTTCAACTCGCCGCTAGGGAGTTGAGCCGGCCGTGGCTTCGGAGAGCCAGTTCTCGGCAAGGGAGAGCCGCGCCGGCTCCGTTTCTGAAAGAAGCAGGACCCGTTGACCGTCAGGCGCGAAGGACCAATCGCGCCCGGTCGTGCGGGTGTATCGATCCGGCGCGACTTCGATCGGACTACCGACCCGAAGCTCCGGGGTGAGCTCGACGTCGACCCTGAAGATTGTGCCTTCGCCTCGATAGAGGATCACATCTCCTCTCGGCGACCAGAGAAGATCGACAACAACCCCCTGGGAGATCGGCACTCGACCCGCTGAGCCGTCGACCTTCGATAGGTAGGCCTGGAAGGCGCCTGACTCGTTGGACATGAAGACGTAAGAGCTGCCGTCGGGCGAGAAATCCGCATTGCCCGCCAAGAACGGGGTTTGGTGCAGCGGGCGGGCCTCGCCGCCGTCGGTCGGCACCAGCCAGACTCCTCCTGCATGGTTGGTGATGACGTAGGCGCCGTCGGCCGTCGCCGCGACCGGGCGACCATGGTCGAGGTCACCCACCATTTCGGCGTCGCCGGCGCCGTCGGCCCTTCTTCGATAGAGAGTTCTGGTGCCTTGCCTCTCGGACCAGAAGACGAGGCTGCGGTCCTTCTCTATCCATACTGGTGACTCGTTGACTCCGGTAAAGGTCAAGCGAGTCTTTCGCTGGTCGTGGAGGTCGAAGATCCAGATGTCGGCCCACTCGCCCGGCGAGGTCATCGAGACCGCGAGGCGGTCACCCGCGGATGAGAGTGCGGGTGCGCTGTAGTGGCCGGCGGGGATTCCGACCTCGGTTTCCCCGCCCTCGAGGTCAAGCCACACCGGGCGATTCTGTGCCGGCGTAGCCTGTACCAGTAGACCGTCATCCGCGATCGCGATTTGACGTAGACCCCAGGGTCCGGTCGCCTCGATCTCAGCCGGCGGCCGAGGAGGTCCGAGGATGTGTCCTCTCTCAGCATCGAAGGGAGCGAGGAGAGGCCGACTCCCTTGGAAGAAGAGAATGTGGCCGCTCGGCAGGTAGCGAGCGTACGTGCCGTCGGCGAGTACGCGGACCGATCCGTCATCGCGGGACAGGAGGCCGACACGAGCCAGCTCGTCGCTCCCTCCCCAGATCGTGAAGATGACCCACCGCGAACCGGGAAGCACTTGCGGCCAGCGATGACTCTCTTCCTCCTCGCCGGATCCGGCATCGTGAGAACCTCGGGGTCACCGCCCGTAGCCTCGATCTGCGATAGGCCGTTTCCTCCTGTCTGGCTGTGGAAGACGATGAAGCCATCGTCTCCCCAGGAACCTCCCCAGTTGCGGACTAGATCCTCGGCAAGGACGGTCACTGGACCGCCGCCGATCGAGGCAACCTTCAAGTCATTGTCGCTCCGGGCGAAGAAGCCGACGCGAGACCCATCGGGAGAGAAGAAGGGAAACTCACCCCGCTCGGTGCCGGGGATGGGCTCTGATGTGTCGCGATCGAGGCGCCTCAGTTGCAGAGCGCGCAGAGCGTCGATTGGGGCGACGGCGACCATGCGCCCGTCGCGTGAAAGAGCGAACGAGTGCACCCCACCCGCCGCCTCGGGCAGCGGAAGCACGAAACGCCGCACCGTAGCTCGACTCGACTCGACCACCTCGGCTCCTCGGGGCCAGAGGCCGGCTGTCAGCAATCCTGAGATCAGCCCCGCGGCGACCCATGCCACGCGAGAGGCTGCGATGCGGGCTCGGGCAGGCCGTCGAGGCAGAGGAGGAGCGGTCCCGGCTTCATCGACATTCCCAGCCAGCATTTCCTCGATCTCGAAGGCGGCATCGCCGATATCGCGCATGCGACGATGGACGTCTTTCTCGAGGCAGCGGCGAAGCAGACGAACGACTGGCGGTGGAACATCGCTCGGAACGAGTTGCCACTCGGGCTCCTCCTTGAGGAGGTTGGCGAGCGTTTCAGAGATCGAGTCCCCTCCGAATGGAGGTCGGCCGACGAGGGCCTCGAAGAGGCAACAGCCGAATGCCCAAATGTCGCTTCGTTTGTCTACCCTGCGGCCCGTGGCCTGCTCCGGGCTCATATAGCCCGCGGTACCGAGGATCATGCCGGGCCGGGTCAGCTCATGCGCCAGGGTCGGTGATTGAGTGAGTGGCGAGCTGCTCGAATTACTCTTTTCCGCCAAACCTCTGGAGAGGCCGAAATCGAGGAGCTTCGCGGTCCGCCCGATGTTCGAGATCTCGACTCCGGGCATTATCGCCGGCAGGTGGGAATGGTGCTGCAGGATCCTTACCTCTTTCATGGTGCTGTGGCCGACAATATTCGCTACGGAAACGCCGAGCGATGTCGTTGAAGCGGCCAAGGCCGCGAACGCCCACGACTTCATCTGCGAGCTGGAGCACGGTTACGACACCGTTGTCGGAGAGCGGGGTCACACCCTCTCGGGCGGCGAGCGGCAGCGTGTCTCGATCGCTCGAGCGATTCTCAGCGATCCTCGAATTCTCATTCTCGACGAAGCGACCTCCAGCGTCGACACGGAGACTGAGCGCAATATTCAGGAGGCGCTGGAGCGACTGACCGTGGGGCGTACCGTGATCGCTATCGCTCATCGTCTTTCGACCCTGCGGAGGGCGGATCGCCTCTTCGTTCTGGAGGACGGTAAGGCCTCGGAGATGGGCACTCACGAGGAGCTGTTGGCAAATCCGGTAAGTACCTATCGACGGCTCTATGAAATGCAGCTGGAGCTGTCCCACGCCGTCTAGGCGTTGACTGGATGCGGTGAATCAAGGGGGAGAAGTTATGACCATACCTACAAAGACAGAGAGCACGCGAGTCGAAGACAGGCCTGTGCAGACGGAGCCTGTCGAGGACCGTGCCTCCCAGCGCCTACGATTCGAGCAGCGGCAGGACGGCCAGCTGTGGGCCCTGCGCGGGGACGAGGCGAAGGCGGTTGTGGTAATGCGCTGCTTTCCGTGGTCGGAGCCGACCCGCTTTATCTCGCTTCGAGACGAGGACGAGAAAGAGCTCGCGCTTGTCGAGGATCCGAGCGAGCTCGACCCGGGGTCTCGCGAGGCCCTGGAGCAGAGCTTGGCGACAGCCGGCTTCGTGCTCGAGATCGAGCACATCTTCAAATGTGAAGACGAGGTCGAGATTCGCAACTGGGAAGTGCTCACCTGTAACGGTCGTCGTCGCTTCCAGACGCGACTTGATGACTGGCCCCGCGAGCTTCCCGGAGGGGGTCTGTTGATCCGGGACGTTGCCGGCGACCTGTTCCAGGTTCGGGAGCCGGAGCGGCTCGACAAGAAAAGCCGGGCCGTGCTGTGGGCGTTCTTGGACGACTAGACCAGCGTTTCCAAAGTTCGAGATATGTGCGCGAACTTTGGAAACGCTGGTCTAGTATTACGGTCCACTAAACGATAACCCTGTGTCAGTTTAGGGGCAGGTGGCGAACGCGTCGGTGTCCTGAATCGGGACGAAAGCTCTTCCTAACGGGTTGGTGTAGGTCAGGATCATGCCTTCCTGGGTATCGGTGACCTCGATCTCGACCTCTACGTTGGTCAGACCGGCGGCAAAGACCCAGAAGTGGTTGAAGGTGGTATTGCAGGCGTCGAGCACCTTGACCACGATCTCGACGTTCTCGGCCTGGAAGAAGGAGTAGAAGCCGGTGTCGTCGGTCAGGGCTTGGGCGGCGCCGGTGCCGCTGTCCTGACTCGTTACGAAGCTCGACCTCACTCGAAACCGGTCTCCGTTGAGACAGAGGGTACTGGCGTCTTCGACACAGACGCTGGGAGCTTCGAAGCTTACGGCTGGGTCGTTGGGGTCCGGCGGCGGCTCGGGCTCGGGCTCTGGCTCGGGCTCTGGGTCCGGGTCCGGGTCCGGTTCGGGGTCCGGCTCGGGCTCCCCCAGGACCTCCTTGATGAGCTCTCCATCTTCCTGGCTGACCATGACGGAGGGTATGGTGATCGAAGGGTCCGTCCCGGCCATGGGGACCGGCGCGCCCGATTGATTGTTGACGACGAGGACTCCGACAGCGCCCGCGTTCTGGGCGTTCTTGACCTTGACGGTGAAGTCGCAGGCGCCTCGATCCACTACTGCGATGGCACCGTTCAATTCACCGGAGTTGGTGAGCACGTTGCAGCCCTCACCGGGTGCCGCGCTTGCGTCGCTGACCGCAGTTAGATTTGCTTCGACGCCGCCCAGGGTCAAGCTCGGACCAAACTGCGCGGTCGTTACTTCGTACTTGCCGGCGATACTCGGGGGCGAGTCCAGGCTGAGCCTGGGCGACGGGGGGAGTAGGTCTGCCGCAGCGGCGTTGGCCATGGCGCCGTCCCAGACCAAATTGCCCGAGTTGATCGCCGAGGCCACCCGCTCAGGGGCGGTCATCTGGTGCCAGAGCAGACCGATCGTGTTGTCGCGAATGTGGCGGCTGAAGATATCGGTCAGCCCGAGCGCGTTCTGGCCGGTGGTCTCATTGACGAGACTGACGAAGCCAAGGCCGTGAGCGAGCTCGTGGAGTGCAACGTTGACGAACCCGATCTGACCCTGCGGAGTTCCACCCGCGAGACCGTAGTAGAAGCGGGATCCTGCTCCCAAGCACTGGTTGTCGATCGCATCGTTGAAGGTCAATTGGGCCTCGCCTGCGTCAGGGTCCGGCAGGTCCTCCAGGCTGAGATTCTGACCGCTCAAGGCCTCCGCCAGTGCTCCGGGGTACCAAGTGTTTGAGAAACCGGCGCCGGCGAAGCTCTCGAAAATGAACTGGGGGCCGGCCTGGGCGATGGTCGCTCCGCTCGGGTCGCAGGTCAGCGGGTCGAAGCTGACGTCGATGTTGATCTCTACATTACTGGCCAAGAAGCCGCCCCAGATGTCGGCGACGAGCTGGATGGCTGCACGGCGTTGATCCCCGAGGACGCCTGGCGCGTTGAAGCCCTCACCGGCACCATCCTGTATTCGGATAGTGACGTTCGAGCTCCCCGGCTTCCAACCGAGATCCCTGAAGTGGTCGAGAGTGAGGTCGATCTCGCCGGCTTGAGTACTTGGAGAAGCGAAGGGCTCCATCAGCAGGTCCGGAGTCGGCAGTGGGTCCCAGTGAGAGACGGAAGATCCTGGCGAGACCGGGTTCGGTGCGTTAAGCCGCAGCCGGCCCATGGTGTCTGTGCCGATCGGGGATGTTGGATCGAGGCGGAGGCTGGCGCTGACCTCTGCGCTCCGTGAAGGTCCCGCTGTGAGAGCAACCAGCAGCAGCGCAGCGGCAGGTGTGCCCGCCTTTCGGAGGCGCCGATCGAGGTTGGAGATCACGGCTCTACTTCTTCGCTGCGGAGGTGGAGGTGACGGGTGCCGAGCTAGCGGCGTGCGTATGCGCGGCATCTGAGCTGCTTCCGCTCGGGCTGACACAGGTCATCTCCCAGCTTCCGTCCTTCGTCACCCGCAGTCCGGTTGCGCTGTGGAAGCGACCCTGAAGAAAGACCCCTCGACCGCCGCCGGGCAGAGGAAAGGGCCGCAGGCCCTCGGTCGAGCGGCTGAACAAGGCCGAGCTTGCCTCGAGCAGACGCCCGACCTGGTCGGGACTCGGGTTGGAAGTGAGCTCGCCGGTGACAGGGTCGATGAATGCGCGTAGCCCGAGACTTCCGTTCTTGCCTGCATCGGCGTCTCCGGGTCCGGAAAGCGTGCTCGATCCGTCCTCTGGGGGTGACGAGCTCGTCTCTTCCGCCGAGGCGAGTAGGACGCCGCTGACGAGGATGAGGGCAAAGGCGAGCGCAGGGGCGCCCCTGGATAGGGAGTGAGATCGGCGACTATTCATAGGTGTGACTCCTCTTTCTTTGGTACTCACGAGCCAGCGACGCAGGATGTCTCCGCAAAGACCGGGCCAGGGCGGAGCGGGTTGGTCGCTGCAGCATCTTTTTCGAGGGGTTTCGGCAATCAGGGCGTCCAATATGAAGACGGGCGAGTTTCGCGAGGTCGCTCGTGACCGCGATTACGTTAGCAGTAGGAAAACCAAGGAAGAGACCATTGACGTACTCATCCAGGGCACATACGAGCCTCAGCTCAGCCGTAGCCTCATGCTTCTCGAAGTCGGTGGCTTTGAGGTGGGGTTACAACAAGGGGTCCGGAACAGAGTACGCTTTCACCTTCGATACGCCGTTTCATGTCTTTGAAGAATCAGGGTCGCTCGCTCGCCAACAGAGGTAGCGATGATGCGAGAGTCGATTGGAGAGACACCAAACGCCCGCGTAGAGAGTACATTCTTGCCGCCAGGCATTAGGCGGCGGCCGAAAGAGATCAAGGAGTCTCGGGTGAGAGCAGTGCCAAGCGCCCCGATCGACACGGATGCACGAGAGAAGGCCCTGGTCGCGCGCATGCGCCAGGGCGATGAACGTGCTTACGACGAGTTTTCTGACGTCTATATCCCGGGTCTCTATCGATTCGCGTTCGGCCGACTGGGCCGGGACCGAGAGCTGACTCGGGAGATCGTACAGAACACGGTCTGCAAGGTCGTCGCCAAGCTCGACACCTATCGGGGAGAAGCGCCGCTGCGCACTTGGCTGTGCGCGTGTTGTCGCAACGAGATCGCGGGCCACTACAGGCGGAAGTCTTCTCGTCCGATGGAAGTCGAGCTCGAGCCAACGAGCAACTCGCCTGTGATGCGATCGGCCGATCCCGATCCAGAGGCCCAGTATCTCACCTCGGAGACTGCCGATATGGTCCATCTGGCCCTAGACGACCTCCCAGCCCGCTACTCTCGGGCTTTGCACTGGAAGTACCTCGATGGTCTCTCGGCCCGCGAGATTGCCGCACGTCTCGAGCTCAGCACTAAGGGGGCCGAGTCGCTCCTAGCGCGAGCTAGGGGCGCTTTCCGAACGGCCCATGAGAGGCTGACACGGGCGCCCGGACCAGCCTCAGTTTTCACCAACACGCCTAGTCTTACAGGGATGAGCAAGTCATGACGAACCCACCCATCAAAAGCTCACAATACGGCGAGCCACCGAATGACGACGAGGTCGCAAGGCTGATCCGCATGGCCGGACGGCCCGCGGTGCCACCTCTTGACGATATGACCGCGATCAAAGCCGCGGGGCGAGCGGAGTTCCGGCGGCGCTGGGTCCGCAAGCGCTAGCCCAGCCGAGTTACGATCTCGCTGGCGCTCGCCGCAGCTTTGGGTTTCGCGGCGCTGGGACTCATTCTGTGGCGGAGCACCCCCGAGGTAGCCCCCTTCCCGGCCGCTAGGGTGGCGTCGGTGGAGGTAGTGGAGGGAGACGTTACTCTGCTTCGTAGCGGGGGGGCCTCCGGCACTTGGGCTCTGGAGCCTGAGGGTGTCGTTGTCGCCGGCGACCGTATCGAAACCGCGCCTTCAGCGGGTCACACTGCTCTACTCATGGACGACGGAGTCTCCTTGCGGCTCGACGGCGGAGCCCGAGTCGTATTTGTCGATGCCGACACGGTCGATCTCGTTGAAGGGGCTCTGTATGTGGACGCTGCGCCGTCAGCCGAGGTTGCTTCCGTGCTGCGTATTCGCACACCTCTGGGTGTGGTGCAGCACGTGGGCACCCAGTTCGAGGTGCGTTTCACCGAAGGGGAAGAAGGGAGCTTGCGCGTTCGGGTACGAGAAGGTCGTGTTCTCGTTGCCCGAGAAGATCAGACCCTCTCTCTCGAGTCCGGCGAAGAGCTTGCGGTGGCCGACGATGGGGCCGTTGTCCGCGGCGAGATTTCGACCCACGGTGCCGCCTGGGACTGGGTCTTGGAAACGGCGCCGCCCTTCGAGATCGAGGGCCAGTCGCTGCAAGTCTACCTAGACTGGTTGGCTCGGGAGACAGGCTGGGAGATCGTGCTCGCCGAAGGCGCGCTCGACAGGCCGACCGATGAGGTCATGATGGCCGGTCCGGTTCTCCACGTTCGACCCGACGAAACGCTCAAAGTTGTATTGCCTGGTGTGGACCTCGCCCATCGCTTCGTCGAGGGTCGCCTGATCCTCGAGCATCTGATCCCCTAGTGCCGTGTCTCCGACATGGCTTACCAATATCTCGGCCCCTTTAGCCCGCTGCCGTCGTCGCGACTCGTCGACATATTCCCAATATGCCTGCCTCGTCGCTCCTTGACAGCGAACAAAATGGCCTCGAGCTCTTGGCAAGCCATGTCGGAGACACAACACCTAGAACTCCCAGGTCACACCTAGAGAGGGGAAGATGCCGGGCCATGCGTCCTCGAGTACGATGAGCACTTGCTCGTCCTCGTCGACCTCGATGTCGAACCCGGCGACGTTTTCGCGATCGTAGAGATTCTGCGCGTCGAGGAAGAAAGTGATCGAGCCTCGTCGAGTCGACCAACGTCGGCTGGCACGGAAGTCGAGTCGGTGGTATTCGGGCAGCCTCAGGCTATTCAGGGGACCGAGCGCTAGACGGAAGGTGTCCTCGCCGTCCGGGTCTTCTTCGACAACCAGACTTATGGGTGTAGTCGGCCAACCGGTGTGGTATCGCCAGGCGAAGTTTAGATTCCAATTGTCATTGGGGCGGAAATTGAGATCGAGATTGAGAGCATGGGTCTGGTCGATCTCTCGTCTGATGGTCTCTGCATCGATTCTGTCCTCGGTGTTGGCATAGGCGTAGTTTGCCCACCAGCCCACGCGGGGGCCGAAACGGCCGCGCAAGTAGACCTCGACTCCCTCTGCACTACTGCTCTCCGGAACGATGCGAAAGCGGTCGGGCTCCGCCTCTGGAAAGATATTGATGGCCTCGAAGAGATTCTCATAGCGAGGTCTGGGGTCCGAGATCGTTTTGCTGTAGGCCTCGACGCGGAGAGCGAGAGGGTAGACCGGCGAGTCGCCTCGAAACGTGTGCTCGAAGCCAACCACCACCTGTTCGGAGCGCTCAGCCTTGTGAAACTCGGTCTCGCCGTCGGCGACCTGTAGCTCATAGGCACGCTGGCTCTGGAAGAAATGGCCCCAGCCGATGCGCAACGCGCTGGTGGCGCCCGTTGCCAGGGCCATATTGATACGTGGGCTGAGCAGCTCGTCGTCGGTAAGCGAGTGCTGGTCGTAGCGAAGCCCGAGGGCGAGGGTGAGAGGCTCTACGACTCTCACCTGGTCGGTGAGGAACCCTCCGTAGTAGTCGTCGCGAAAGCTTGCGACGAAGCGTTCGACCCCGTCGGGAGGCTCGCCTTCGATGGGCACGATGGGGGCGCTGAATTCCCGAGTATTGAAGTAATCGTAGTCGGAATCGAAGCGTCGTCCTTCGAGACCCCACAGAAGAAAATTCGACGCTCCCGCCTGGAGATTCCAAGATTGAAGAATGCCGAAGACGTCCATTCGACGAATGTCTGCGATCTCGAGTAATTGCCCTACGTCGTTCTCGACCCCGGTTCGGTCGCGGTCGATGGCGCTGGTCGAGAGGACCGTATCGATGTAGAGAACATCGGAGAGTACCGACTGATGGGTTCCCCACAGATAGGCATTGCTGTAATCGGTGTCGAAGAGCTTGGTCTCGCCGTCGATATCCTCGGTCAGGTTGAGTTTGTCTTGGGCCTGTAGGGCGCTGAGCCTCAACGAGTTCGCTGGGGACACTCGGTAGTCGAGCTTGCCGAAGGCGTCCCAGAACTCAGGGTCTTCGCCGCCGAAGACCCGGCTTGCCAGGTCGACCGACCCCCGCCGCAGCGAGGCGAGCCAGTTGGCTCGTTCTTGGTCGAAGGTCCCAGAGCTCCCGAACTGAGCCGTGAGGATGCTTAGACCGACCGAGTACTGCCGACCGCTGTCAGCGATTGTTGTTGTCAGATCGAGGACCCCGCTCATGCGATCTCCGTATTCGGCCTGGTAGGCACCGGTGGAGAGTGCCATGCTCTGGAGGCCGGAGTCGGCAACGATGCTGAGCCCGTCGTCGAAGTCCTTGAGGTGGTAGGCGTCGTAGAGCTCCTGGCCATCGAGAAGGATCTGTACTTCGTCGCGACGGCCCCCTCGGACGTGAAAGCCTGCCGAGACATCGTTGCCGGTGGTACCGGGCATGAGCGTGATCGCACGAAAGAAGTCGCCGCCGAGGTGAGGCAGCGCAAGCATGTCGTCGCGGCTCAATGCCAAGGGGGCTGCCGGCTCTTCGAGCAGAAGAGAGATTCTGCTCGGGCTGACGACGATCTCGTCGCTACTGAGAGGTGTCGGTTGCAGAGTGATCGAGATCTCATGATGGGTACCGGTGGCGATCACCAAACTCTGTCGCTGCTCGACGACGAAGCCTGGATGCCGGGCCTCGAGGGTATAGGTGCCGGCCGCCAGGCTGTCGATCTCGAACCGGCCATCCTCGTCAGTCCGGCGCTCGTCGCCCGATTCCAGGACTCGAACAAACGCCCCGACCACGGGACCGAGGCCGCGCCGGGAGCGAACCGAGCCGGAGAGACTTGCTGGAGTGCTCGCCGCCACTTTGGCCAGGCGGATGACCGTGAGGGTGCCTCCGGGCCCGGCCTGGAGGCCTAGACCGTGCGCGCGCAAGAGCTCTTCGGCGAGGTCGCGCACGTCTGTTGCCCTGGGCTCTGCGGTGACCTCGAGATCGGGTGAGACGATCAGATCGCTCCAAAGGAGGTCGAGGCCCGCGTCTCGCAGCTCGGCGAGGACAGCGCTCAGGCGTCGACCGCTGTAGGTCGCCGTCGCGGAGTCTGCGTCAGGGTCCTGTGATGATTCTGACCGTGCCCAGCTCGAGCCGCCAGGCGCGGTCAGACCCAGGCAGGTGACCAGCAGCACAGCCGTCATCAAGGGGCGGCTCGAGGTCGATTTGCCGGCTCCGCCCCCAGAGCTCTCCCCTAGTCGCTGGGTGCCGCGAGTTGATCTGTCAAAGGGTGCTGTCGCTGCCATCGCGTAAGGGTCGAGGCATAGCCGACCCAGAGCAGAATACCAGTCGGGATCAGTCGAGATCGAAGATCTGATGGAAGCCTGCCATCTCGAAGATCTCCCGGATGTGGGTGTTCATGTTGGCGATACGTAGCCGGTGTCCGGTTCCCATGAGTCGCTTCTGCGCGGCGAGGAGCACTCCCAAGCCGGCACTCGAGATGTACTGCAACTCCCTGAAGTCGATCGTCCCGGACTCTGAAAGGTGGTCCAGAACCTCTCGGGCCTTACCCTCCTGGGATGCGTCAAGGCGACCCTTGAGCTCGACGTCGCCATTGTCTTTACGGCTGATCTCAAACATTTTCGTGCTCCAAATACTTCGCTACCGAGATCGTCATCGTCCGGTTGCGATACTCGTAAGCGATCTTGTCGACCATCGACTTGACCAATTGCAGCCCGAGGCCACCTGGCTCCCGCTCTTCAACCGGGAGGCTGGTGTCTTTCTCGGGTGCGTTCGCGATGTCGAAGGGGTCGACATGCTCATCAACGAGGTCCAAGAGGAGTTGGGCTCCTCGGCGTCGGATCTCGATGCTGATGCCACCGCTGCCGATGTTGTACTTCACCATATTGGTGAAAAGCTCCTCGACGACGAAGTTGAATGCGAACACGGGGCCCTCTCCCAGGTTTTCGCGTTGGAAGAACTCCGACAAGAAAGAGAAGATGTCTTCGAGGGACCCGATACTGCGAGCGAAAGTGCGCTTTTCGGACATTCCGTGAAGCGCGACACTAGGTGAATCTCGCAACCAAGAGGGAGAAATCGTCTTCGAAAACGTCCTCCCGCATGACGTTCCGCACTGCCTGCTCGATCCGCTCAGGCTCACCGCTCTCCAACGCCGGGCCCGCGACCACCAGGTCGAGGAATTCGTCCATGCTCCACTCTTCGCCCGCTGTAGTCACGACCTCGAAGGCTCCGTCGCTGTACACATACAAGCGGCTGCTGGGCTCGACAGTGATTTCGGCATCTTCGAAACTGAGATCTTCCATCAATCCGATCGCCATGTTGGGAGTACGCAGTCTCTGGTTCGATTTCTCACTCAGGAGCAGAGCCGAGGGGTGGCCGGCAGACGCGTAGAGGAGCTTACGGTCGCTCGAGTCGAAGATGCCGTACCAGAGGGTGAAGTACATCTTGGGTTCAAGGGGTCGTCGCAACGTTGCCTTGGTGAGCAGAGTGTACAAACTCATCGAAGACTTCGGCAGGGGTTCTGAGCGGTCACGGTTTCGTGGACACCAAGTTAAGCCCCATCGGGGCAGTTCCTATTCTGCATCAGTTCGGGTAGTCAGCTTCGGACGAGGCTGTGCGAGGTTCGGGGAGCGCAGCCTCCCTTCGGATCCGACCGCCGGTCGCGCGTGAGTTCACGCTGCCCCTTCGAAGGCCTCGGGGCTCAGGAATCCGAGCGTCGAATGCTGGCGTCTCAGGTTGTAGAACACTTCGAGGTAAGAAACCGCTTCGTCGTGAGCTCGCTGACGAGTCTCGAAGGGTCGGTCCCAGACCTCGGTCTTGAGACTGTCGAAGAAGCTCTCCAAGACCGCATTGTCATAACAATTTCCGACGCCGGACATGCTGCAGCGAAACCGCAGCTCAGCCAGCCGATCCTGGTAAGCCTTCGAGGCGTACTGCTTGGGTTCAAGGAGTCGTCGCAGCGTTGCCTTGGTGAGCAGAGTGTACAAGCTCATCGAAGACTTCGGCAGGGGTTCTCCAGCCGAGGGTCTTGCGGGGTCGGCCGTTGAGTGCGAGCGCGACCGCGGCGAGGTCGTCGCAGGAGTATCTGACAAGGTCGGTGCCCTTCGGGAAGTACTGGCGTAGTAGTCCGTTGGTGTTCTCGTTGGTGCCCCGCTGCCAGGGGCTGTGCGGGTCGCAGAAGTAGATCGCGAGGCCGGTATCGACGCGGAGTTGAGCGTGTTGAGCCATCTCGGCGCCCTGGTCCCAGGTCAAGGACCGGCGGAGCTGCTCGGGCAGCGTGGTGATTGACACCGCGATCGCGTCACGGACGGCTTCGGCGCCGTGCCCGGCGAGGGCCGGCCCGTTCTTCACCCTCGATTCGGTCCCGTGCCCTTCCATGCGGGGCAGGTGCAGCAGCATCGTGAACCGCGTAGTGCGTTCGACGAGGGTCCCGATCGCTGAGCTCTCGAGCCCGACGATCAGGTCGCCTTCCCAGTGACCCGGCACGGCCCTGTCGCCGGCTTCGGCGGGGCGTTCGCTGATCATGATCTCCGGAGTTACAAATTTCTTGCCTCTCCCCCGGGTTCGCGCATGCGGCACTCGTAGCGCTCGCCCGGTTCGCAGGCACGCGACGAGCTCGCGTTTGAGGGCTCCTCGACCTTGGATGTAGAGCGCTTGGTAGATCGCCTCGTGAGAGATCCGCATCGACTCATTATGGGGGAAATCAATCCGAAGCCGGTTCGAGATCTGCTCCGGACTCCAGGATTTCGCCCAACGCCGATCCTGGCGACGGCCGTGCCGACGGCCGATCCAACGCACATCCGGACCCGGCACCAGCTCCCCGTCAGGCCTTGCGATCACGCCGGCGAGGCGGTTCTGCACGTACTCACGCAAGGCATCGTTCGCGGCAAGCTTGGAGACCTTCGGACGGCTGGCGCGCCGCTCCGCGTGCCACTGCGCAGTCGTGGCCCGATAAGTTACGGCACGGCTGCGAGTCGCCGCGTTGCGGCGCAGCTCCCGCGAAATCGTCGACGGTGAACGACCCAGGCGGCGAGCGATCTCACGTACCCCAACATGCTGAGCGTGAAGGATGGCGATCTCTTCACGCTCGGCGAACGACAGATAACGCCCCGACACCGGAGCCAACGAGATAGGTCGCATTCCACCAGCTTGCCTGAACCATCTCGACCCGACAGCCGGCGACACCCCAGCCTCTGTTGCGGCGTCCTCGCTGGACGCCCCACGAGCGATCGTCTCCCAGAACCGGATCCGGTCCTCGCGCCGCGCTGTCGAGGGCCGGCCAGGTGACCGCATCTGGCCACGCATCGCTCGAATCGCACCCTGACACTTGCCAACTCCCATCGAAACACCTCCATCACGAGATGTTGCGACGACCAGTTGAATCCGCCCATGTTGCCATGGTCTTCCATCCGGAAAGATCGATTGAGAGCGGCAAGCACGTCGGCCGGCTTGGAGAAATCGACTCCTGGCAGGGCTTGCTTGGACAGGAGGTTCAGCACCGCCACCGAGTGCAAGGCTGGAGCTGTGCCGTGGCCGGAAACATCCACGAGATAGATAGCGAACTTCTCGTCGGTGATCCAGTGATACCCGAAGGCGTCGCCTCCGAGCTTGTCCGAAGGAATGAAACGCCATTCGGTCGTCACCCTATCGGTCTTCAGAGGAGCTGGCAGCAGAGAGCGAACGTACCTCGAGGCCTTGTCGAGATCGCCGGCTAAGCGCTCCTCTTCTTCGACTTCGCTCTTATTTCGATACTCGTGTTTGAAGAGCGAGTTGCCGACCTGGACCATCGAGCCCACGGCGACCACCTGTGGCTCCTCGACGGACTCTTCGTCGACGAAAGTTCCGTTGCTCGAGCCGAGGTCCTCTACGACGAGTTGTCCGACGATCACGCTCAGGCGGCAATGCCTCCCGGAGGTTGCCGGGTCTTGGATCAAGATGTCGGCCCCCTCCTTGCGCCCGACCGTGATTGCCGTGGATGGGAGCTCGATCCTCTTGCCGGACATCGGCCCCTCGACAGCAAGCAGATAGTGTCTACGGTCGCGCGACGAAACAGTCTGACGCTGAGCGACGATGGTCTTGTCGAATTCCATGGGGCCTTGGCGACGGACGGCTCTAGCATTGCCGGTCCGGACCCCGCATCGTATGACGAGTCCTCTCGGGTCGGGGCCTCGAAAGGACGATGTGCCTGCTACGCGGCCCCGTCGGTGGCGACTCGGACCTCGTCCATGAGGGCCTGAAGGTAGTCGCCGTAATCGACGGCCCGGCCGGCCCTACGTTCGGCCCAGGTGCGCGGCCGACGGCCGTGGCGTACGAGGCCTTCAAGAGTCGTCTGGAGGGAGGTCTTCTCGCGATCGAGGATATTCTGAGCTTGGGATTGGGGCATGGAGTCTCTCCTGGAGCTGGCTGTTGAAGCCTTCTTGGCTGCTTGCTCCTCTAGGTACGGGAAAAGCCGCCTTCGGTTTCGCCTCCGCAGCCACTTCCGCCGCCGAAGAGCTCTGTTGTCATCCTAGGCGAACCGGGACACTGGCACGAGTGGACTCCCACTCGAAGTGGAGCAGAGTCCCCCGGGCCGTCTCGTCGAAACGGATGGTGAACTGCTCGATGTGCTGGCGTGAAGCTCCTGCGCCGATCTCTACTCTTAGCAGATCTTCTTTTTCCTTGTAGACATTGCCGAAGTGGCCGGTCTGGCGGTTTACGATGAGGGTCCAGCCGTTGGGCTTGGGAATCGTGTAGAGAGAGTATTCACCTGCTGGCACTCGGGCGTCGCCCAAGAAGAGCTCTCTGTCAGTGACCAGTGTCGTGGCCTCGTTGGCTCCGGTGCGCCAGACCTTGCCGTAGGGCACTACACCGCCGAAGATCTCCCGATCCCGTGCGTAGGGTCGACTATAAGAAATGACGACCCTAGCCCCGTTCTGTTGAAGCTCCGCGTTTCCCTGCGGACTGAGCCTGAAATTCGGCTGCCCGATCTGAATTCCGATGTAGAGGCCGCCGCCAAAGAGGACGGAGCCGCCTGCCACCAGACCGATGATCTGTAAGAGCTTTCGTCTTTCCATCGACTGATCATACGCTCGAAAGAGAGCTCGGGCTCTCGCACGGCTCCTCAGAACTGCTGACTCATTCAGATTCTCGAGTGCCCTCGACGTGCACGAGTCCCTCGAAGTCGAAGCGAACGATGAGTACTACCGGGCGACAGCAGACCTGGCAGTCCTCGACGTACTTCTGGGCTCGTCCGGCGGAGAGGTCGACGGCGACTTCGAGCTCCTCACCGCACCAGGGGCAATCAAAAATGCCTCGGTTGTCCATTCCTTCCTCTTTCACCGTGCCGGCTGGAGCTCAGCAAGGGCCTCATACTCTTTTGCCTTCGATTCTTTGTCCCAGGCGCGATAGAGAGCGATGATTCGCGCCAGCGAGTCTCGCGCGGCTGCCGAGCTTGCGCCGCGCTCTTCCTTGATCTTCGGGTACGCCTCGACCAGGAGAGGTTCCGCTTCGTCGAAGTCTCCGGTTGCCGTCAGACTCTGGCCGAGAACGCTCATAGCCACTGCGACTCTCCAGTGATCCGCGGTAGCCCCGCGGCGAGGATTCGGCTCGCCTCCCTTGCATGAGACTGTGCCTCGCAGCCTCGTCCAGCGCGAGCAGGCTACGCGCGAGGTTGTAGAGGACGAGGCCGACGACCACATGGTCCGGGCCCACGGTGCGCTGGTTCATCGCCAGGGTCTCTCGGAAGAGGACTTCGGCCTCACCGTGCTTGCCGCTGCTAGCGAGGACCGAGGCCAGATTGTGAAGGCTCCTGGCCAGGGACGGGTGCTCTCCGCTGAAAACCTCGCGATATAGAGGAATGAGCTCCCGGAACACCGCTTCGGCTCCCTCCAGGTCGCCCCCCGCGAGGAGAACGCTGCCCAGACTGTTGAGGCTGTTTGCGGTCTCGGGGTGCTGGTCACCGAGCTTGTGACGCCGGGTCTCGAGGGCGCTGCGTAGCAGCGGCTCCGCGGCCGCGGAGTCTCCTCGTGACTGCAGAGTCAACGCCAAGGAGCTTTGAGATGCCGCGACCAGGAGATTGTCCGCGCCGAGCAGATCGAGGCGCATGCGTAGAACCTCGCGATATAGGCCTTCGGCGGTTTCGTTGTCACCCTTGTTGCTAGCCGCGGTCGCGAGGCCGGCGATCGCTTCGGCGACATCCAGGTGCTCGTTCCCCAAGAGCTTTCGGCGCATCTCCAGCGCTTCACGGAAGAGCGACTCGGCGATGTCGAACTCGCCACGGTCGGTGTGCACCCAGGCGAGCTCGTAAAGGATGTCGGCTACCTTCGGGTGCTCCGCCCCCGCGAGCTCGCGCTGCATTCGTAGAGCGTTGCGGTCAAGTTCTTCCGCCTCGTCGAGATCATTGGTCAACCGCAGCAGTCGCCCGAGATGGGAGAGGCTCGCCGCTGTGTCCTGGTGGTCTGCGCTTAGGGTGTCAGTGCGTAACTCGAGACCTTGGCGTAAGAGAGGCTCTGCCTCCTCGTAACGGCCTAGCTTCAGATAGGTCAGGCCTATGGTGTCTTCGACGGCCGCGCGAATCTCTGGTTGATCGGGAAACGAGCCTTCGATCTTTCCGACGGCTTCTTCCAGGGCCTCGAGCACCGTGACTTCCCGTCCCAGGCTTTGATAGGGGTCCGGTGAGCCGAGGACTTCTTGAAGAAAGTCGTTGATGGCCGTTGCCTTCGCGGCCTCGGCCTCGGCAACTCTCTCGGCGCTGCGGGCGCGGAGGAGGCCGACTGTCGTGCCACCGATCGCGACAAGGGTGGCGATTGCGACCAGGCCGGCGCCGGCTACCGCCACCCGGTGTCTCTTGATGAACTTCTGTATGCGGTAGGTGGTGCTCGGCGGCCCCGCAAGAACTGGCTCATCGCGAAGGTGTCGGACGACATCCGCCGCCAGCTCGTCGGGAGAGCCGTAGCGTCGACGTCGATCCTTCTCGAGCGCCTTCATCGTGATCCAGTCGAGGTCACCTCGAAGCTGACGTCGCAGCGTCGAGGGCTCGGTTCGGCGTTTGCGGGCCGACTCCGCTGAGGAGTCGCCATCAGACGCTCTGTGTCGCAGAAATCGTTGATGGGGATGCCGGGGACATACTCCATAACAAAATAGGGCCGGCCTTCGGGCGTTGCTCCGCCATCGAAGACTCTGGCGATCGCGGGGTGGTCCATCAGGGCCAGAGCTTGGCGCTCCGCCTCGAAGCGCGCCACGACCTCCCGGGTATCCATGCCCCACTTCACGAACTTGATCGCACCTGGCGTCGGACCGGCTCGCGCTGCTCGGCTCGATATACGGTGCCCATGCCGCCCTCGCCAATGGCCTCGAGCAGCCGATAACGACCCATATCCCGCGGCGGCCCGTCGGTGGGGTCTGTCGCTTGATCTGGCTCTGCGAACTGGGTCGCCTCGGTGGCCGGACTCTCGCCGAGTCGGAGCGAGCAGACCGGACAGACCTTCAACCCTGAGGCAAAGAGGTGCAGCTCAGCGTCGCACTCGGAACAGCGCTCCTCTTCGGACATCGGGATCTTCTCCGACTCTACCAGGGGAGAAGGTCGGCAAGCGCCCAGAGCAGAAGCAGGCCGGCTAGTAGGTAGGTCGCTGCGTCTGCGGCAACCAGAGAGTTGGGTACGAGTCGAATGTCACCGGCCCGCGAGATCCGCGCGATCCAGCCCGCAAGGCTTGCTTTTGTGCCTAGGACTCCAAGGGCGAACCAGAAGAGCACAGGTGGGTCCGGCCTCCACAGAAGGAGAAAAGCACCGAACGCCACCAGAATGCCGGTCATGGGCGAAAGCATACCGCTGTCCGGCCTCGGCTCCCCCTCCATCCGGGCTAGAATGGGATGCCCTATGCGGTCTCGCTCGCCATTGCTAGTTGTGTGTAAGGCTCGCCTTCATGCGCCTCTGTTGGCGTTGAGCGTCGGCTGCAGCGGCGTCGCCTCGGCGCCTGCTTCCACCGAGATCGCGGCTGAGTCTCGAGTCGCCCCGGAGCCGAGAAGCCTGGCGGAGCCGATTCCCGAGCCGGTCTTCCGCGGTGCCGAGCAGGACCCGGTATTCGACAGCGCCCCAGAGCCTGCGGAGCTGCCCGATTCTGTCGAGCCCGAGGTGGCCAACGAAGTCGGAGAGCCGCCTCTGAAGATCCGCGAGGAAGACGAAATCGACAGCGCGACTTTGCTGACAGACTCCCTCGAGGCTGTTGAATCGGCGCAGGTGTTCTGGGAACAGGGCAGCTTTGATGATGCCTTTGCGGCCTTGGATCATGCTTGGCAGCTGATGGCCGCGGTCCCGGTCAACGGCGAGGCACGGGTTGCGCAGGAGAAGGAGGATCTACGCCACCTCATCTCGCGTCGGGTGGTGGAGATTTATGCCTCTCGTCGTACGACGGTCGGTGACATCGATCGGTCGATCCCGGTCGAGGTGAACTCCTATGTCGAGCGGGAGATCAAGAGCTTCCTTGGCGCGGAGCGTGAGTTCTTCTTGGAGTCCTTCCGCCGCTCGGGTCTCTATCGGGGCCGCATGCTCGAGGAGCTCGAGAAGGCGGGACTACCCGAGCAGCTCAGCTGGCTTCCGTTGGTCGAGAGTGGCTTCAAGGTTCGCGCCTATTCGAGCGCCCGTGCCCTTGGCCTCTGGCAGTTCATCCCTTCTACCGGTTATCGCTTCGGGTTGGAGCGAAGCTCCTGGGTCGATGAGCGCATGGATCCCGAGAAGGCGACTCTCGCTGCCATTGGCTATCTCACCGAGCTCCACAGCCTCTTCGGAGACTGGCTTACCGCGCTCGCCGGCTACAACTGCGGAGAGCACAATGTGCTGCGGCAGATCAACCGCCAGCGGGTGAGCTACTTCGATCAATTCTGGGATGTTTACGAGCGACTGCCGCGCGAGACGCGACGTTATGTACCGCGCTTCCTTGCCGTTGTCGCTATCGTGTCGGATCCGGATCAATACGGTATCGAGCTGCCTCCAGTATTGCCGCCGCTGGCCTTTGAAACCGTCAACGTAGATCGGGCCATTGAGCTTTCCTCGCTCGATCAGGCTCTGGCGCTCGAAAAGGGGACCCTCGAGCGGCTCAACCCCGAACTTCGCCACAAAGTGACTCCGGGGGCCGCTTACGAATTCAAGATTCCGCCGGGTTCCCGAGAGGCGCTCGAGAAGGCGGTGGCGGAGCTGCCAAGTTACGCTGGCGGAGCTGGGATCCACCGGGTTCGGCGCGGAGAGACTCTGTCTCAGGTCGCGGCCGCGTACCGCACGAGTGTCCACACTCTTGTCGCGATGAACAGTCTCCGCAGTCCGGATCGTATCTGGCCGGGCCAACAGCTGAGTGTCCCTGGGGCGGGTTCGGCATCGGTATCCTCGTCGGTCAGTAGCAGTCAGACGGGTCCGGCCCGTGAGGTCAGTTACCGAGTACGTCCCGGCGACAACCTTTGGGTCCTGGCCAAGCGTCATGGAACCAATGTAGAACGGATCAAGTCGGACAACGGCCTCCAGAGTAATCACTTGAGTGTCGGCCAGAGGCTGGTGATCCGTAGCGGAGCCCCCAAAGCCAGCGGCGACGGCAACTACACAGTGAGGAGAGGCGACACTCTCGCCAAGATTGCCCAGGCTCACAGCGTCTCCCTCAATCGTCTGCTGAGCTCGAACGGGCTCTCGCGCAGGACCACGATTTTTCCTGGGCAGCGGCTGGAGATTCCCTGACCTACCCCCTAGGGTGAAGACAGCGACGAGCGGCGTTGCGAAGATGAGCCTCCCACCGAGACTAGACCAGCGTTTCCACAGTTCGCGCACATATCTCGGCCCCTTCTGTCCGCTGGCGGCGTTTCGCCTCCTCGACATATTGCCCAATATGCCTGCGTCGGCGCGCCTGGCCAGCGAACAGAATGAGCTCGAGCTATTGCACACGAACTTTGGAAACGCTGGTCTAGCGGTGGCGGAAGGAGTCTGCAATGGTGCCGGAGCTTGTCATCTTCGCTGTTTTGTTCTCGGTCTTGGTGGTTCCCTCGGACCCAAAAAACATTCTTGCGGGCGGTGTTCAAGGCTGGGCACTAGTGGACGGTAACACTCGAACGTTTAGTGGCTGAGTGAGTCATTCGTGGTCGAGATCAAGGCGCGCTGACGCAGGCATATCGGGGACTATGTCGAGGAAGCGTAACGCAGAGATCGGCCGCGAGGGCCGCTCAGGCGCTAATCGTTTGGGTGTTACGGCCCACTAGACCCTAGGGCTCGCTAGCGCGTGAGCCTGACTTCGTGACGCCCGGGCCCGAGGGCAACGGCGACGAAGGAAGCGTTGACTCTCAGTACGGGCGCCGGATTCCCGTCGACGACCGCCCGCCAGTTGTGGTGAAAAAACTCATTGGTTGCCAGAACCGTAGGGGCGCTCGTCTCGGCCTGAAAGAGCAACTCGCCCGGTTTTGCGTCAACGAGATCGATCGATGCGCGCAGATCCCCTCGCTGGGAGTCCGGCGGCTCCGGTAGCGCTCCTCCTTGCGTAGACGTCAGAATGCCGTGGCGCCGTAGCTCGGCACTGCCGGCCAGGTTGAGCTCGGCACTGCCGGCCAGGTTGACCAGCCGCTGGGCCGCTTCTTCGAAGGATTGAACGATCTCCCACGAGGAGAGCGCCCAGCCTTTGGGAAAGGCATCCGCGGCCTCGAAGAAGTGAAGATTCTCTGGATCGTTCTCGTCGGTCAGAGGGATGCCGCCGGGCATCAGGTGGCCAGGAAGGATCCACCAACGGATTCCCATCATCTGCGCGATGCCGAGCTCGAGCATGCGGGGGTAGTCGAGAATCATCCAGTAGGGGAGGTTCACCTCGCGCACGAGATCGGTGGCCTCGAAGAAGTCGAGGACTTCTCGCGGCATCCAGTGCAAGCTGTAAGAGAGCGCGCAGGGAGTGTCGAGGTAGTAGCACCACTTCTCTCCCAGAAGTCGGTACTCGCGCTGATGGCGGACTTCTTCGGGGACCCGCTTGAGGATGCTCTCGTCACGGGCGAGAGTGATGCGCGCGTCCTTGACACCCTGGCTGCACTGGAGGGCACCGGTTTGGTAGCTCTGGTCCGCAAAGCGCCAACTGAAAAGGAGTCCAGCGACAATCAGGGCGGCTGAGCCGAGGTAGGGCCGAGCGCCGGGCTGCCCGGCGAGAGTGGCCACCGCAAGCACGGCTGCGATGACGAGGATGGCGACCGCTACGTCGATCGTGAGCGTAGCTCGTGAAAGCGCGTGAGCGAGGAAGAGGAGAAGAGCGTAGACACCTACTGCGACGGCTACCTCAGCACGCCGGCGCCCAGGGGTCGAAGGTCGCAGCGTCCACTCAGCAAGATAACCTACGCCCAGAAGCAGCCCTCCGATCTCGGCAAGAACGAGCCAAGTTCTTTGTGTCGTGTGAAAGAAGATGGCCGCCGAGGGCGTGACAGCCAGAGGAAGAAAACTCCACTCCAGACGATCGCCGCGAATCGCGAAGAGATCGAATGGGAGCTCGGGGAGGAAGCTCAGAGCAAGCGAGACGAGAAAGAGTGGACCACCGATTCGGCGTAGAGGGCGAAGCTCGTCGGGTGCCGCCCAGACTTCGCCTTCTATGACCTGTCGCCTGCCCCTGCGACCGTTGATCATGACCGCCACCAGGAGGCTTATGCCTGCGATCGACCATGGAGCCAAGCCTCGGCCAGGTTTGAGGAGATCGGCGAAGGTAAACCAATCGTGGCCACGATAAAGATAGTCGAGAAGGCGCTCGGGATCTGAGGCCATCTGGCCGAGGAAGGCGGACTCTTCCATGGCGCCGCGACTGCGCAGGTACATCGGCAGCAGCGCGATACTGACGAGGCTGAGGGAGAGTAGAGGAGGGCCTGCTCTGCGTATCGCCAAGAGTCCCTCGCCGTGCAGGCGCTCGAGAAGGGTGCGCCTCTCGAGCCAGGCGTGGATCGCCAACCAGAGACATACCAGTGCGCCTACCCAATAAAGAGCAAACGCCTGCCCCATGCAAATGACGGTCGCCGCGGCGAGAAGGGCCCAGTATGCGTAGCCCCCCTTGGTGGTTGCCAGGAAGAGGCCGAGAAGGACCAGCGGAAGCATCAGCCGTCCGCGAAGCAGATCGACGTGCCTCCACTCGATAAAGATCGTGTAGAGCCAGGGGTAGGTGCATGCGACGGCAGCAGCAAGCGCCGTCGGGACCTTGGCACGGGAGAGGAAGAAGAAAAGCGCGGTCATCGAGGCGAGGACATACAGACTGGTGATTCCCCACTCGAAGCCCATCAACGAGCTCGGCTCTTGGGGGGCGATACGAGCAGCGAGAGCGGGCAGCAGGGGGAAGACGACCGCCGGTCCCCCTAACGCGAAGGTGGCGGATCCGAAGTGCGTGCTTGGAGTGGGTCTGCCGGCGAATGCCTCGAGTGGATGCTGGTAGGTGTAGGCCTTGGTCGGCAGGAAGTAATGGCCGATGTCTTCGCAGTAGAGAAAACGGGGATCGGTTAGGCGGAAGTGCAGCAGCCAGGTAACGGCGATGAAGAGACCGAGTATCGCGAGCGTAGCTCGCCAACCCCAGATCATGGACCGTGCCGACCGCATCCGCCACTCACCAGCGACTTATCTCAGGTCCTGGGATCCAAAGATACCCGCGCCGGCGCGACAGGCTGGCCTGGAATGTCGACGTGAGCTCGATAGATAGTGCCTGAGTGATCGGACTCTGCTCCGCGGGAACCGGTCACGATGAAGAGGTCGTGCAGCTCGGCGCCCCCGAAGCAGACGCTGGTGACCATCGGAAGAGGAACCTCGATGGCGGACCGTTCGTTGCCGTCGGGGGCAAACACTCGCACCTTTCCTCCCCCGGCAACGGCGACAAAAACTGCTCCATCCTCTGCCACGGCGAGACCGTCGGGGGCCCCGTCGTCGAAGGTGGCGAAGACACGTCGCTCCGAGACACTTCCGTCTTCCCGCACGTCGTAGACCCCGACGATTTGGCGCCGAGAATCGGAGTGGTAAAGACGGCTGCCATCGGGTGAGAAGCCGAGTCCGTTGGTGAGAAGAATGCCCTCCGCGAGAACACGAGTGCTGCCGTCGAGGTCGAGCAAGTGAAGGGCCCCCGATCGCTGCTCGACTCCCGGGTCGAAAGGACTCGCTCCCAGGGAGCCTACGTATACGCGGCCAGCGAAGTCCGTAGTCAGGTCGTTGAAGCCGACCCCTCCGCAGGCTTCGCGGTCGAGAAGTATCGCGGTGCCCTCGGTGGCTGGCCCTTTGTAGGCGACATTGCGGCCGCCGACTACGAGCCCGCCACGGTGGTGGAGCGCCATGCCGCCGATGCCGCGCCTGTGCTCGACTACTTGGGATACCTCTCCGTCGGCAGCGAGGCAGAAAACTCCGCCGTCGTGCACATCGCTGAAGAGTAGACCCCGCTCTGCGTCCCAGACCGGCCCTTCGATGAGAGTGAATCCGCTTGCCAGCTCCTTCATCGTCCCCTCACCTCTCTTGGGATGCGCCGTCCTCGGCGCCATGTTGCGTAGCCGATGGGAGTGATAGCGATCATTCCGTCGCCTATACCTTGAAAGTTCGCACCAAGTTCTTCTCGGCGCCCTCCGCTACCGAGGCTTCGAGCTCCACGTAACCTTCAAGGCCGCTGCCCCTCAGTTTCTCTCGAAAGAGGCTGTCGAGTTGAAAGACCCCTGCAGAGTTGGTCATGTTGACCGAGATTCGCACGGCCTTTTTGTCGCCGGCGTCGATCGTTACCGACTCGATCGCAGCGGCCGAGATCGAGTGGATGCTCTGCGAGCCCTTCTCGAACGGGATGCGGGAGCGCCCCTGCGCCATGTCGAGAGCGTCCGCGATGCGTACGACCCCTGCTTCCAGCGTCATTGGCTTGCCACCGGATCGGTGCGAAATGATGGCATGGAGGATCTCGGAGCGGATAATGGCCCCCTCCCGTGCACCGTAGACTACGGGCAGCAACTCTTTGAGCTTGGAGTCGGCGAGAAAGAGTGAATAGGACTCGTGGTCGGCGCGATGAATCGACATTCCGAGATCGTGAAACAAGGCGGCGAAAGCGACGACGACTTCAGCGTCTCCGGGCTCCATTCCGTAATTGTGAGTAACTGAAGGCTCGACGCCGCTCTTCAAGATCAACCTCAGCAACTTGAGGGCGATGTTCATTACGATCTTGACGTGCACAGGGCCGTGGTCGGTCATTCCGAGCCGTTCCATCGCGTTGACGTTGACTGCCAGCCATAGAGCGTAGACATCGTCATCCTCGTTGAGATGCTCGATCAGGGCCTTGAGCTTCGGATCTGTCCGGGGTGGCGCGTTGATCCGGACACGATTGGCGAAACGCTCCTCGATGGTGCGGCCGGTGTCTGCCAGCTCCTCGCTTGTGGTACTTGCTTCGTTCATGGCTGGGTCTCCGATCGGGGCTGGATATGCCGGCTCGGTGTTCGCCAGCAGCCGCCCTTCTAGAGCTTCTTAAGGGTGTAGTTTCTGAGTTTCCGAGTCAAGCCCGAGGTGCCGGGCTATGTTCGCCTGACGATGCGCTGACGGCCGCTGCGTACCCTGATGCCGAGCTCGGAGAGCGAAGAATGAACGAGATCCCCGCAAGCCGTCGCATTGTTGAGACCTTGCTGGTGCGGGCGATGCTCGAGCACGAGTCCGGTAATCGTGAGGCCGCCGCCGACTTCGCCGCCGCGGTACTCATGATGCTCGATGGAGATCGAGACAGAGAACTGGTCGTGGAGGCCAGACGTGTGTTGCTGGTCTCCGGCGTCGTTGGGCTGGGGGATGACGTCACTCCTCCTCAGTCGAGGTAAGAGAGCCTCGACTGTCAGCCGCGGTCCCGCCGCGCCGCCAGCTGATTGTAGATCCAGGCTACACACCAGCCCATGCAGGCGCCGACGAGGCCGCCGTAGACCAGGCCCAGGACAGAGCCTCGCCAAGACACTGAGTAGCCGGGGAAGTAATTGTGCAGAAGGGAGAGGTGCTCTCCAACGCTAACGCCTCCGCGCAGGACCAGCCATGCTGTGGCCACGAACAGTCCGATCCCGAATACCATCGAGAAGACCACTGCCATGATCCCAGCCCGCAGACGCGCGACGGCGGCTGCGATCAGCTCAGTCTCTTCGTTCATTCGTCGCCGCTCTCGAACAATTCCAGGGCTCCGGTCGCCTCGAGTCCCCTTCGCAGGCTCGCTTCATGCCATCCCACCTGGACATTGATCGCTTTGGCGAGGACCCAGCCGAGCCCGAAACCGCCGATGCCGGCTTCGGCGGCCCCGATGACCGCGCCCTGCCAGGAAGCGTTGAAGCCAACCAGGTAGTTCCCGAGCAAGGATAGGTTCATACCGACTCTCGAGCCTCCTTTCAGTAGGAGGAGCGCGGTGGCAAGGAAGAGGCCAGGGGCACCTGTCGCGCCGATGGCACCGCCCAGGGCCACGGGATCGTAGCGCGCGAAGGCCGACCTCATCAGCTCGTCTACTGGGGCCGCATTCACCGTTCCGGGAGTTGCCCGATCTCCCGCCCCGGTGGCGGATTGGCTCGCCTCTTCGTGGTAGTCACTGTCGACGTTGACTGCCCACACATCATGGCTGGCGCCGGCTATGTTGCGAGCGGCGAGGATGCCGGTCAGCATCGAGTGGTCCTGGTTGTTGTATCGGTGCTGGCCGTTGCGACCGACGGTTTGAAGATTCTCGAAGGTTTCGATGAACGAGCGCAGAGTCTTCAGCGCCTCTTGGTAGCCCTCATCGTAAACCGGGTAGGCCTTGGGCACTCGGATTACGACACCGTCCAGCACTTCTCCGCTGTCGAGCAGGCCGAGTTTCACACACTCTCGCTCGCCCAGCTCGATCAGGTCGCTGTCCTCCGATTCCCACAGAGAGTCTCCCTGCTGCACGAAGTACTCTAGCCCCAGGCTCGTTTTCTCGGAGTCCGGGACCATATCGGGACTCCAGTTCTTGAAGTTCTGGATCCTGCCCATCTTCACCTCCGGGGCATGGATGTAGATCCAATTGTCGGGAAAGATATTGGGCCGATCAACGATGAGGCCGACCGTCATGAAGTCTCGATATCGAAGGCTTCGTGCTGCGGCCATGACCTCCGGCGGCGGGGGCGGATCTAGAGCAAAGAGGAGGCTGCTGATCGGCATCGACGAGATGACGTGCTCCGGCCGTAGGCTTTGCCCGTCGCCGTTGCTGCCCCTCCACCTCGATGCCGACGATGCGGCGGTTGTCGTGCTCGATCCTGCATACCTCGGAACGCAAGTGTGTCTCGATGCCCTGCTCTGCCAGCCGGTCGCGGCAACGCTCCCACATCATGCCGGGTCCGTGGCGCGGGTAGTGGAAGCTATCGATGAGCGTAGTGACCACTTCGCCCTTCTTCGAGGCTTGGCCCAGGAGAGCGTTTCGGAGCGCAGTCGCGAGATCGAGGTTCTTGATTCTTTGGCTCGCCCACTCGGCGCCGATCTCGCTGCACGGGATGCCCCACACCTTCTCGGTGTAGGTCTCGAAGAAGATCTCGAACAGTCTTCTGCCGAAACGGTTGACAACCCATTGTTCGAAGTTCGTCTCGGCGGTTGGGAAGAGCCGCGCCGCAAGGTAGCTGGCGCCGATTCGCGTGGCCTCCACGGGGCCAAGCCCGGTCAGAGCGTTCAGGGGGCGGAGGGGATAGTCGAAGAAGTGGTTCTGATAGAAGATCCGTGAAAGGCGGGGCCTTTCGAGGAGATCTTCACCCAGGAGTTCTTCCCAGACTTGGCGGACCAGCTCGACTTTGGTGAAGAAGCGATGCCCCCCCAGGTCAAAGCGATACCCCTGGTAGTGAACCGTGCGGGAGATTCCACCCACGACCGGGTCTTTCTCCAGCACGATAGCCGGAAGGTCGAGCTTCGCTAGCTCCCAAGCCGCAGTCAAGCCTGCGGGCCCTGCTCCGATGACTGCCGTACGATTCATGGCTCCCCTAGCACTGAGGTTCGGTCTCCTGGTCCGAGCTTGTTGGCCGATACCCTTCCCGTTCGCGTAGCACGACCACGTCTCCGCCTCCGAGTGTTCCATGGAAGCGCTTGGCCGTTTCGAAGCTTGCCAGCAGTTCTGTCCACATCTGCGGGTCGTTGGCTTTGAGGTGCCCACCAAAGTGAGGATGACCCAGGTCGTACCGGCGGCTGAAAGATGGGCTTGGAGCGCCTCGACCGACGAAGCCCCTGCCATCCCGGGGGCGTAGAGAGCTCTGTAGACCGAAAGCGCCATCCCCACGGCGACCGATCGGATCCTCGGGAGCCTTCTGCGCGAGAACCCAGTCTCGCGCTCCGGTGAAGTCCTGCTTTGGACTGCGGTAGTTGCGAGGCAGGGCCAAGGCCGACAGCAGGATCAGGGCAAGGACGAATATGGCTCCCAGATTCTGCCTAGCTCCACGAAGTCGATCGCCGAGGTCGTCTCCCAAGAGTCGCGTACCCACGACTACGAAGAGGGCGGCGAAGCCGAGCTCGTTGAAGAAGAAGCGGGGCCACAAGTTTCTCTCGAGTAGAGCCAATGTGCTCCCACCAAGAACGGCGGGAAGGACGAAGCACCAAGTGGCAACCGGTGTCCGTCGCCATAAGCTTCTGGTGCCTATGAGCAAGACCAGCGCGGCCGCGATCAGCCCGGTCCAGCCCAGTACCGACCCGATCGCGAGTCCACGCACGGTTTCCGCTAGCGCCCAAAGGGGGCTCTTCCACTCTTCAGGTCCGGTGCCGGCGCCGGCGGATGGTTGGGTGTAGAAGGCGAGGACCTGGGGAAGGACCAGGGCGTAGAGCTGCAGCGTCAGCGTTGTGGCAAGAAGGAAGCCGACCCCTGGGCGCCATCGCAGAGTAGAGCCACTCTGCCGCACTAGACCAGCGTTTCCAAAGTTCGTGTGCAATAGCTCGAGGTCATTCTGTTCGCTGGCCAGGCGCGCCGACGCAGGCATATTGGGCAATATGTCGAGGAGGCGAAACGCCGCCAGCGGACAGAAGGGGCCGAGATATGTGCGCGAACTTTGGAAACGCTGGTCTAGCAGCGTGGCCACTACCAGAAAGTGGGCGGTCACAACGAAGACCATGCTCAGATGGAGACCCATGCCCACCGCGACGACTCCCGAGTAGCCGATCCAGGTGGACCAGCGACCCTGCCACAGCCCCCGCAGCAGCAGGTCGGTTGCCAGCACAGTAGCGAAGAGGAGTCCGGTGTAGCCGCGGGCGTTTGAGAGAACCATACGTGGTGGTAGGACACGGCGAGCAGAGCGACGACCAGAATCGTGTCGCGCTGACTCGTGACGAGAGAGGCGAGACGCTGTGTTGCCCACAGGCTGGCAACGCCGAAGACGACTGCGGGAAGGCGCAGTGCGGCGGCGCTCTCTCCAAATGCGGAGACGCTGAGGTGCCCGAAGACCGAGTAGAGGAGGTGGTTGTTGTCATCCGTATAGCGGGTGAGGATCTGCCCTAGGGAGGGCCGTACGAACTTCACCAAGGTGGAGACTTCGTCGATCCACAGATCCTGGTGGATACCGATCCAGCGCAGCACGAGCGCTAGAGCCAGAAGGCCTACCAAGGCGAGCGGGTAGCCCCTGCTGGGGGCAACTACCGTCTTGGTTGTGGGCGGTTGCCACAGAGAGTCCTCCGGACCGAGGACGGGCGCTTCACCTGCCCTTGGCCGCCAGACTGCAGCCACGAGCCAAAGGCCGTGAAAGAGGAGTAGCGCCTTGAAGAGCTTCGCGCCAACCTGCAGCTGCTCGAAGCGGGGGCCCGGATCAGGCTCCAGCCTAAGGATGACAGAGACCGGTAAGAGCACAGCCATCAAGACCAGGCTCGCGCCCAGGCCGAGACTAAGCGCTCGATCTCTCTTCGCCGCCTGGAGTGAGGGTCTGTGATGGTGGCGGGCCAAGGGTGATAGCTGCACTCGCTGGCCAGGCCTTCAGAGAAGCTCCGCGCGACACGAGATGATGTCGAAGGCACCCCTTTCCGAAGAGAGCTCTACCTCTACATCTTGGGCGGAGGTCAGTTGAGACCAGATCGGATGCGATGCGCTTGGACAGGCGACCTCGGCTACCTTGCTGCTGCGGGTCCATCCGTTCATCATGATCAGCTCGCCGGCCAGCTCCGGAGGTACCGCCACTCGGTGGACGAGGGAGGAGGGGTGGTCTACATTGCGCCCGACCGACAACAGCCGCCATCCGGGCCGGATCTGTCCGGGAGTGAATTGACGACGATACTCATAGACAATGTCGGCCGGGATGTGGGACCGAGGTTGACGAAGCTGGCTCTGCCACACCAAGGCGAGGACTAGCCCGAGGCCGACGAAGGCAGCGATCAGCCAGAGAACCTTGGACCGTCGTGGTGGATTCATGAAGGGAGGGAGCTTACATTGCCCGGAGGCGAGCCGGACAGCTCCTCCAGGCGGTCGATGAAAGGTGATTGGGCGGGGTTTATCCTCTTCCTTGCTTCTGCGAGAGAGAAGAATTCTGCCCGGTCTACTTCCGGAAAGTGCTGGATGTTGCCCGAGCGCGGTGGCCACTCGAGCTCGAAGGTATTGCTCGACACAAGCGAAGTGTCGCAGTCGCCCTCGACCGCCCACGCTTCGACGATCTTGCCGCTCCTCAGGCGGACTGTTCCAAGCTCGAGGAGCTCGGCCAAGGGCACCGTAAAGCCCGTTTCTTCTTCGAATTCCCGGCGGGCTGCGGCGATCGCCTCCTCGCTCTCCTCGACCAGGCCTTTGGGGAGGGTCCAAGCGCCGAGGTCACGGTTACGAAAAAAGGGACCGCCCGGGTGGGCCAGGAGAGCCTCGAGACCGAGGCTCGTCCGTCGATACATCAACAGGCCGGCACTTCTCTTCATTCAGTGGTTTGGGAGGCTCGGACGATCCCGAGGGCGTCGCCAATCTCGTCGCGCATGCGACAGCACTCTTGCCGGCTCGCCTCTGCCCATCCTTCATCGCCGAGCTCCTGATATCGAGGCGCCCGATAGGCGAAGAGAATGCTACGAGACGCATTGACGACTACGCCACGGTTGTCTGCGTCAAAGGCGGCCGCGACGTCGGTAGCGGCGGCGCCCTGAGCTCCGTATCCGGGCACCAGGAACGGCAGTTGGGGAAAGGCCCTGCGCAGTGCGCCTGCCTGGCCGGGGCTCGTTGCCCCGACTACCAGTCCGGCCGCGGCGAAGCCGTGCTCGCCGATCGAAGTCTCGCCGAGACGAGAGACCATCTTGCCGACGGCGGTGTGCAGCGGCTGGCGGGGACTCTCAGCGCCAACCTGCAGCTCTTGAAGCTCTGCGGAGCCGGGGTTGGAAGTCTTGGCGAGAACGAACAGTCCCTTTCCCCGCTCGAAATAGGAGGCGAAGGGCTCGAGACTGTCTGTGCCCAGATAAGGGCTCACGGTCATTGCGTCTGCTTCGAGCCCTCCGTGTTCCGCTGCTGGACCGAGGTAGTAGTCCGCATAAGCCTGGGCGGTAGAGCCGATGTCGCCCCGCTTGGCGTCCACGAGTACCAACAGCCCCAACTCGCGCGCTCGACCTACGACTCTCTCCAGTGCTTCCCACCCCGGCGGGCCGAGCCGCTCGAAGAACGCGACCTGTGGCTTCACGATCGCGACGACGTCGGCGACAGCTTCCAACAGCTCGTCAAAGAAGCGTTGAGCTGCTGCTGCCGCGACCTCCCGCCGCGGGCTGCTCGATAGGTGACGCAGCGGGGCGGGGAATAGGTCGAGGTGCGGGTCGAGGCCGACCATCACCGGGCTACGCTTGGCTTCGATCGCTTCGATGAGCCTGTCACCGAAGAGGGCCGCGTCCGCGGAAGACGGAGGTTGCAGCGTGCTCGTTGAATCCTCGTGTACGACCATGATTTGAGTATACCTAGAGTCGCTGGAGCGCTGAAGATTCGGGTCCGAGGGACGTGAGCTTCTGACTGCCGGACCTGTCATGCTAAGATAGACCCTCTTCTATAAGAACCGGAGCTCGACTATGCGGAAGATCATCATGCTTGCTCTCGTCGCCGTCGTTCTCGTCGGCACCATTCCAGCTGTCGCGGATTCCCTCGAGGTGCATTTGCGGAATGGGAACATGCTCGGAACGCGCTATGTCCCCACGCAGTCGCCCTGGGATTCGTCGAAGGTCATGCTTCTTACGCTTATGGGGAACCGAGTTTCGATCCCTGCCGACGACATCGTACGAATCGTTTCGGGGAGGCGGAGCTCCGCTCATGGGGTCCGTCTCGATTCGCTGACGGTGCTTATCGGCGTAGCCCCCAACGACAAGTTGACTCCTGAAGAGGCTGCGGCCCTCGAGGGGCAGTTTCCCCAACAGCAGCTGTCACCTTCCTACAATATTGAACAGTTTGCCGAGCCCGATGGAACCGGCGGCATTCCGTTGAATTTTCTCGGAATGACGACACCTCCGCTCGGTCGTGCCAACACCTTTGGTGGTGCTGCAAGTCTGCGACGGGGTGGCGGCGGTAACTTCGGTGAACCGCAGACTCGAAACTAGGGGAAGGCCGGACCCGACAGGGACTGAATGGTCAAAAGGATCGCTTGGTCGGTCGCCTTCGGTATCTTGACTCTTGCGGTGACCCTGTTCTGGCGCGGCTTCCCTCTTCGACTCGCTCTGTTGAGCGGAGTTGCCGTCGGCATTCTGCTCTACTCGACGTCGGAAACGATCGGCCGAGTTGCGGCCCTTTATCGCAAGAGCTGACGAGGGTCGTGATGACTTCGAAGCGCCTGATATTGTCGACCGGCTTATTCTGTGCTTGGTTCCTCTTGCTCATGAGCGGTGTAGCGTTTGCCGGTTCTGTGCATCTACTGCTCCTCGCTTCTTTGTTCGCAGTGCCGTGGCGGCAGGGTGCGAATCGATCCTAGTTGAGAGTTTCGAGGTGGGTGCTCCCAAGCCAAGACCCTGGCGGCTACTGTCGAGACACCTATTGTTTCGGCACTCCCTCTTCTCGCTCGAGGAGCAGAAGTTGGTCGCTGACGAGTCTGACCATAGGGACGCCCTGGTTCTTCATCCTTCCGGCTGGGTGAACATGATTGCTCTAACCGAGGACCAGGAAGTTCTCCTAGTGCGTCAATGGCGCTTCGGCAGCGGAGAGCTGACCCTAGAGATTCCGGGGGGCATGATCGATCCGGGTGAGCAAGAGCTCGATGCGGCTAAACGCGAGCTGCTCGAAGAGACTGGATATCGGGCGGGGGAGTGGACTCGTCTCGGTGAGGTTCGCCCCAATCCAGCATTCATGTCGAACCGATGCGGAACGTGGCTGGCAAGAGATCTCAGTTGGATCGAAGAGCCTAAAGGGGACGGGAGCGAGGAAATCCGTGTCGAGTCGGCTCCGCTCGCGGCGATTCCCGGGTTGATCTCGAGCGGCGAGATCTCGCATGCGCTCGTGGTGGCGGCGTTCTATCTCTACGAGCGGCGGCTAGCGCCGAGATGAATCAGCTCGAGGCCGTCACCTTCGATGTCACTGGGACTCTGATTCACTGCCCGCGAATGGCCGAGATCTACTCGGAGGTCCTGGGGCGCCACGGTATCGTGGCCAACGAGGAGGACATCCGAAGGCTGTTCCCGGTCGTGTGGCAGGAACTGGACTGCCGGACACCCAGTGGGCGAGATCGCTTCACGGATCATCCGGACGGGGCGATAGGCTGGTGGGGGCGGCTCATCGAGAGACTCTGTGAGCTCCTCGCTACCGCCCCCCCAACCCCCTTCACCGTTGCCGAGCTCTACCATCGCTTTGCTATGCCGTCGTCTTGGGAGGTCTACTCCGACACCCGTGCCGGTCTGCGAGCGCTGGAGCGGCTCGGCCTGCGACTGGCGGTGGTGAGCAACTTTGATGAGCGCCTGAGCGAGATTCTCGCCGGCTTGAGCCTAGCCGATCACTTCGAAGAGGTGCTCTATTCTGCGCAGCTAGGCATCGCCAAGCCGGACCCGCGATTTTTTCATCATTGTCTCTCCGCTATGGAGGTGAAGCCCGGTGCCGCACTCCACGTCGGCAACCGCCGGCTGGAGGATGTCGAAGGGGCCGAAGCCGCAGGGATGACGGCCATCTTGATCCGTAGAACCGGCGAGGGGCCGGGGTGCACGGATCTTCGCGAGCTCGCTCATCGGGTGGCGGGGATGCTGCCGGGGTCTCCTTACGCTGCGGTATAGTGCAGGTCAGGGAGATGCTGACCAAGCATGTTCTTGCCGACGGCTTCCCTCCGCCCTGGCGGCGGCCCACTTCGTCATCCGAGAATCCCGGATGACTCTCGGGCAGATGTTCGGAGGCGGAGGGCTTTGATGCAGGTGAGAGAGTGAAGATATCGACAAAGGGTGAGTATGGCATTCGCGCGATGCTCTTCGTGGCAATGCGGCGAGAGGAAGGGCCCACGACCAGCCACGAGATCGCCACTCATCAGGGGATTCCCGAGCCCTACTTACGACAGATCCTCGCATCCCTGGCTAAGCATCAGCTGATCCAGTCGAATCGGGGACCTCAGGGAGGCCATACATTGGCCCGACCTGCCGACCAGATCTCTCTGCGCGACATAATCTACGCGCTCGAGGGACAAGTCACATCGGTCGATCAGATCCTCGCTCAGCCGTGCTCGATCGACATCGGTACCCGGCACTGCGTCATTCGCGAGGTTTTTCTCGAGGTGAAGCGTGCGGTCGAGACCATTCTCCAGGATACTAATCTCCAGGATCTGGCGCTGAGGCAAGAGGAGATCATCGAGTGCGATATCGAAGTGCCGCTCGATCTGCCCCCGAGCTTCAAGTCGCTGCATGTTCTTGGCGAGGATACCCGCTGAGCGGCCGCGTTCTCGTCTCCACTGCCTCGACGCTGCTCGTTGCCGTCGCCTCTCTCGCGGGTTGCTCCCGACCGCCGGAGGGAGAATTGGAGACCTTGGAAATCGTCGATGTGACAGAAGGGGTCGACAGCCAGATCAGGCCCGAGGACGACATTCAAGCCGAGCTGCGCGAGCGTGAGTTTCTCGGAGTCCTTCCAGGCGGTTTTCCGAGTGACTTCTGGGTCTATAGCCCTGGCAGCATTGTGGATCTGGAGTCAGACGATGGCGATCGCGGGATCGTGGCCCTGCGCACCTTCGGCTCTGTGGACGACGTACGAAGGCGGTTGATCGAAGAAGAGAGCGCGCGCGGCTGGCAGGAGTCAGGGGTTGGAAGCGCGCTCCTGAGCTTCACCAAAGAAGGCAGACGAATCGACCTCGCTCTCGAGGCCAAAGGCAACGAGACTTGGATTCGGATCGAGTATTGAGTAGGAAGAGAGAAGTAAGCAGTAAAAAAAGTAAGCAGTAAGCAGTAAGAAGCAAAGCAGCAATCAGATTCTTTACTGCTTACTGCTTACCGCCAGCCGGGCCTCCGCACGCTGAACCGTCAACCGAGCCTGGCGAAGCTCTTCCCCGGAGAGACGTCCGAGGGAATCGCTGGCCTCTTGAAGCTCTTTGCGGGCGGCTTCGGCGTCGATCTCGTCGGGCAGCTGGGCTTCTTGCGTCAAGACGGTCACAACGTCGTCCGAAACCTCGAAGAACCCGCCGGATAGGGCCAGGGCGCCTTCCTTTGTTCCTTGCCGGTAGGAGAGAACGCCGACCGCGAGAGTACTCACTAGAGAAGTGTGTCCGGGCAGAACGGTGAGGTAGCCCTCGGTCGCCGGCAGCGAAACAGATGCGCAGCCTTCCTCGAGCACACTTCGCTCGGGGGTGACAACGGAGAGGCTCAGAGGTGATTCGCCGTTCGACATCTTCTAGGCCGCCGCCCCACCGAGCAGCCGCTTCCCTTTTTCTACGGCTTCGTCGAGGGTCCCTACCATTAGGAAAGCCTGCTCCGGGTATTCGTCCAGCTCGCCGGCACAGATCCGCTTGAAGCCTTCGATGGTGTCTGCGATCTTCACGTATCGGCCCTCTTGGCCAGTGAACTGGGTGGCGACGAAGAAGGGTTGTGAGAGGAATCTCTGCAGTTTCCGTGCGCGTGCAACGCTGGTCTTGTCTTCTTCGGAGAGCTCGTCCATGCCTAGGATGGCGATGATGTCCTGAAGGTCGGTATAGCGTTGCAGGATGACCTGCACCTGTCTCGCCACCCCATAGTGCTCTTCTCCGACGATACGCGGGTCGAGAATCCTCGACTTCGAGTCGAGCGGATCGATCGCCGGATAGATGCCAAGCTCCACGATGCTACGACTCAGGACCGTCTGAGCGTCGAGATGGGCGAAGGCGGTTGCCGGGGCGGGATCGGTGAGGTCATCGGCCGGTACGTAGATCGCCTGGACAGAAGTGATCGAGCCCTTCTTGGTTGTGGTGATCCGCTCCTGGAGCTCACCCATCTCGCTGGCTAGATTGGGCTGGTAACCGACTGCGCTTGGCATTCGACCGAGCAGGGCCGAGACTTCGCTGCCGGCCTGAGTGAAGCGGAAGATATTGTCGATGAAGAGCAGCACATCTCGACCTTCGACGTCGCGAAAGTACTCAGCAACCGTGAGCCCGGCGAGGCCCACTCGCAGCCGCGCTCCGGGCGGCTCCGTCATCTGCCCGTAAATGAGCGCCGCCTTGCTGCGCTTGATCGCGCCATGGTCGACCTTGCTCAGGTCGAAGTCGCCGCTCTCTTCCCAGTGCTTGTAGAACTCTTCGCCAAAGTCGATGACCTTCGATTCGGTCATCTCCCGCAGCAGGTCGTTTCCTTCTCGAGTGCGCTCTCCAACCCCGGCGAACACCGAGAAACCGCCACCCTGGATGGCTACATTATTGATCAGTTCCTGGATCAGTACCGTCTTGCCGACTCCAGCGCCACCGAAGAGGCCGGTCTTGCCACCGCGGGTATAGGGCTCCAGAAGATCGATGACCTTGATGCCGGTCTCGAACATCTCCGTCTCGGTCGACTGCTCCTCGAAGGGCGGCGCTTCGCGATGAATCGACCATCGCTCGGTGTGCTCGACCTCACCGAGTGTGTCGACAGGCTCGCCGAGCACGTTGAGGACCCGCCCCAGAGTGCCGGGTCCAACCGGAACCGTGATGGGCTCTCCGCGGTCGACCGCCGACATGCCTCGAACGAGGCCCTCTGTGGGCTGCATGGCGATTGCTCGGACGAGGTTCTCGCCCAGGTGCTGGGCGATCTCGGCGACGAGTTTCACGGGAACCCCGGTTTCGGTGCCTGGGTCGTTGATCTCGATGGCATTGAGGATTGGGGGTAGACCGCCGGCGCCCTCGAACGAGATGTCGAGGACAGGGCCAATGACCTGTACCACCTTTCCGATTAGCTTCTCTTGGCTGTCGCTCATGTTCTTCCTCGTAGCTCTGTCTGCCTCATCCTCAGCCTTCGAGCGCCTGGGCGCCGGAGACGACTTCGATGAGCTCCGTGGTAATCGCGGCTTGCCGCGATCGGTTGTAAGTCAGGGTCAGACGATCGATGAGCTCTCCGGCGTTCTTGGTCGCGCCGTCCATCGCCGTCATCCGCGCGGCGTGCTCCGCGGCTTGAGAATCCAAGAGCATGCGATGCACCTGGGTGGTTACGTAGCCCGGAACCACTTCACCCAGAATCTCCGAACGGGAGGGCTCGAAGATGTAGTCTCGGCTCTCTGCCGACTCTGCGCCCGCGCTCTCGGTCACCAGGGGTAGGAGCCGCTCGAGCGTTTGCTTTTGAGTCATCACCGAGATGAACTGGTTGTAGATGATGTAGACGGCATCGTACTCGTGCTGGGTATAGGCCTCGGAGATGTCCTTGGCGATCTCCTCCGCCACCTTGAGAGTGACGTTCGTGAAGAGCGAGGTATGGGCAGCCCTGATCGGCTGGGGCCAATTCTTGAAGAAATCAGCGCCTCGCCTGCCCAAGAGCAGGAGCTCGACTTCGTCGCGCTCGCTCAACTCCTGGCGTGCCTGCCGGATGATGTTGGTGTTGAAGGAGCCGCACAGGCCCTTGTCGCCCGTGACGACGGCGAGGAGGATCTTCTTTTCCTCTCGCTGTTCCAGCAAAGGGTGTCCGCCCTCGCCCAAAGAGGAGAGGTTGCTCACGACCACGCGCAGCTTCTCGGCGTAGGGCCGCGCCGCCAGGATGCGATCCTGACTGCGGCGCAAACGTGCCGCCGCCACCATCTTCATGGCACGGGTGATCTGTTGGATGTTCTTGACCGAGCGAATTCGCCGGCGAAGATCGATGAGACTTGCCATGACTAAAAGAGAGCGTGTTGTTTGAAGAGCGCTGAGCTAGTGAGATCGGCGCTCAGGCGACCTTTGCTTCCGGCTGCTCCTCCAGGTACACGCCGCGGGCTTCTGCCATGGCTTCCTGGAGAGACGTGGAAAGCTGGTCGGAGATTTTCCCCTCGCGAGTGATCTCGTCGAGGAGCTCCTTTTTCTGCTCTTTTAAGTAACGATGCATATGGGCTTCGAAGCTCCTCACATGCTCGACCTCGATCGAGTCGAGGAGCCCCTTGGTGCCGGCAAAAACCGAGAGCACCTGGAGCTCGACAGGCATCGGTACGTACTGGTCCTGCTTCAGAATCTCGACCAACCGCTCGCCACGCGCCAGCTGGGCTTGGGTGACCTGATCGAGGTCCGAGCCGAACTGGGAGAAGGCAGCCAATTCTCGAAACTGTGCGAGCTCCAGACGTAGAGTACCCGCCGTCTTGCGCATGGCGTTGGTTTGAGCCGCTCCGCCCACTCGCGACACCGAGATACCGACGTTGACCGCAGGCCGCTGACCCGAGTTGAAGAGGTCGCTTTCCAGGAAGATCTGCCCGTCGGTGATGGAAATCACATTGGTCGGGATGTAAGCCGAGACGTCCCCGGCCTGGGTCTCGATGATCGGTAGCGCTGTGAGCGATCCGCCGCCGTTGGCTTCAGAAAGCTTCGCCGCCCGCTCGAGCAACCGAGAGTGGAGATAAAAGACGTCTCCCGGATAAGCCTCTCGCCCCGGCGGTCGCCGTAGCAGGAGCGAGATTTCCCGGTATGAGGCGGCCTGCTTCGAAAGGTCATCGTAGATAACCAGTGCGTGGCCGCCGTTGTAGAGAAAGTACTCGCCCATAGCGCATCCCGCGTAGGGGGCGATGTACTGCAGCGGTGCCGGCTCCGATGCCGAGGCGGCGACCACGATGGTGTGATCCATGGCCCCGTGGTCTTCCAGCGTCTTCACGATCTGGGCGATCGTCGACCGCTTCTGGCCGATAGCGACGTAGATGCAGATGACGCCGGTGTCTTTGTTGTTGATGATGGCATCGATCGCGACCGCGGTCTTACCGGTCTGGCGGTCACCGATGATCAGCTCACGCTGGCCGCGACCGATCGGAATCATTGTGTCGATGGCCTTGAGCCCAGTCTGCAGCGGCTCCTTCACCGGTTGGCGGTCGATGACGCCGGGTGCGATCCGTTCCAGCGGATAGTTCTCAGAGGAGGCGATGGGACCTTTTCCGTCCACCGGCCTGCCGAGCGGATCCACCACACGGCCAACCAGCGCCTGGCCCACGGGTACCTCCAGAACGCGACCCGTACGACGGACCTCGTCGCCCTCCTGGATCCCTCTGGACGCGCCCATGAGGACGGCGCCGATTTGATCCTCCTCCAGGTTCAGGGCGAGGCCGTAGATCTCGTTCGGAAATGCGAGAAGCTCGCCCGCCATGGCGCCTTCGAGGCCATAGACGCGCGCGATGCCGTCGCCGACACTGAGAACGGTCCCGACTTCTGCGACGTCGACGTCAGCCTCGTAGCCCTCCAGGTGTCGCTGGAGGATCGCGGTTATCTCGTCAGCTCTAATCTGTTCCATTGAACTCAACTCCTATGGCTGTGCCATGGCGGTCGCGAGACGGTTCAGTTGCCCGTTGAGACTGGCGTCGTAGCGTCGGCTGCCGATTCGAGCGACGAACCCGCCCAAGAGCTCGGGGTTCGCGCCGAAGGTCAACCTGACCCGCTGTTGCAGCATGCGCTCGAGCACGGTCGCGAGACGGTTCTCCTGGGCTTCCTCGAGCGGCCGCGCGGCGGTGATATCGGCGGTGACGACACCGCTTTGCCGGTCATGTATCTCGTCGACAGATGCGAGAACCAACTCGATGTGACCGAGCCGGTAATTCTTCACTAATAGATCGAACAGCCTCTGGGTGAGGCGGCCTAGCTCGAGCTCTTTTCCTATTGCTTCGAGAACGCTGTCCTTGGCTGCTCGCGGAACGCCGGGGTTCGCCGCCATCCGCAAGATCTCGGGGACCTGCCGGCAGGCCTCCGCCAGTCGCGCCAGATCGTCGCGGGCGGCTTTGCCCTCTTCCTGCCCGCCTGCGGCGGCGAGAAAGGCTCTGGCGTAGGGTCGGGCGATGCGGACGCTCATTCCACCTCCCGCTCGAGGCGGGTCACACTATCGTCGAAGATGCGGTCTAGGTCGCTGGGCTCGATCTCGTCTTGGATCTGCTGCCGCGCGAGGTCGGCGGCGATGCGAGCGGTGTGCGCTGTCAGTTCTTCTCGTGCCTGATCCACTCGAAGGCGGATCTCCTCCTGTGTTCGCGTCAGGAGCCGTTCACGCTCGAACTCTGCTTGGGCGAGGATCTCCTCTCTTTCGCGGTGCGCATCAGCCTCCGCACGCGTGAGGATCTCATCCATCTCTTGCTTCAGCTCCGCGATCTGGCCTTCGAGGGAGGCCTTCATGTTCTCGGCGTCCTGCCGCTGCTGGCGCGATCTTTCCAGATCTTCCCGGATCCCCTTGGCTCGCGTTTCCAGAAAACTGCGGATCGGGGGTACAACGAAATACCCCAGAACGCCGAGAAAGAGAAGCAGGTTTGCCCACAGCCAGATCCACCGAGGAAGCCCCAGAAACGTGTCTGAGCCCTCGCCTCCCTCTGAGGCGAGAAGAGTAGGACTCAGGAGTGCCGCTAGCAGCGCTGCCTGCACCCAAACGAGGCGCTGTCTTTTCTTCACGCCGGTCTTCCGAGCAGGTTGGCAGCCATCTGCCTTGCTATCGACTGCGCTCTCTCGCCGAGAGTCTGTCGCTCATGTGCTACCTGGGACTCGAGCTCGAGACGAGCCTCGTTGAGCTCGCCTTGAACCTGTGTTTTGACCTCGGACAGCATCGCGAGTCTCTTGTCCTGCGCCTCTCGGCGCTGCTGCTCGCGCTGCGCCATCGCTTCGCGGCGCGCCTCGGCAAGCCGCGTGCGCTCCTCATCGATCGATTTCGCGGTCTCGTTCAGGGCCTCGTCGTAAATGGTCTGAGCGCTGCTGACGCGAGTTTCTCTCTCGTCGAGCAGCCGCATCATTGGACTGAAGAAAAACACTCGCAGGATGACGTAGGTAATCCAGAAGATCCCCATAATCACCAGGAGACTGGCGTCGAAACTCACCGCGCTGGATCCTTTGACTTGAGATGCCCCGATACGTCCCAGAAGAGGGGCCAGAAACGCGCGGAATTTACCATGGCCCTAGCGGAGGGTCAAGCAAGGAAGACGCTCCAAAGTCGGTCGCTGGGGTACTCCCTTTCAAGGTCAATATAATTAGGCCGAGCAGCCTGGATGACGACACTCCCGAGGTCGAAATGAGCTCCGAATACGACGCCTTTCTCGGCCCATCGAAACCCTCGCTCGAGTCCTCACATCTGGATGTGGTCAGAGCCCATTTTCGTGAGGCCAGCCTTCCCTATACCTCTTCTCCTTTGCCCTGGTTCGCTTGGGCCATCGTACTCCCGGCCTCCGCCTTTGCTACTCCTTTTGTCGCCGAGAGATTCAGCTGGATCGGAGTGCTCCTGCAGTGGTCCCTGACCATTCTTCTCGGAGGGGCCTTCGAGATCGGCTCGATGCGGCAGCAGAGGGGCCCCTTGGTTTCGAGGGCGATCTCCTCCTGGGTCTTTGGCGTGCAGGCCAATCTCTCACTGGTAGCGATCGCTCTCTCCTGTCTGCTGCTTTGGCAGCAGGCGGCCTGGGCGCTCCCTGGACTCTGGCTCTTGTTACTCGGGCACTCCTTCGCAGCATTCGGCGGCCTTTCGTTCCCGGGTCTGCGCCAGATGGGGCTGCTCTACCAGCTTGGCGGCTTCATAGCCTTGTGGCCCAGCGGGCATCCGCTTCTGGTGCTAGGGCTGACGACTTTCGTTGCCAACATGTGGATGGCGACTACAGTGCTGCGCCGCCGGGATACTTGAAGGTCAACGACCGACTCAGCCAGTCGCTCAAGGAGACTCCCTTCATCGCTGAAAGCACGGGCAGGCCGGCAAGGGCTAGAGTGATAAGGGCGCCGAGCCATCTGAGGGCGGCTTGCCGGAAGCTGAGCGGACGTTGAAGGCGGTCCTGGGAGGACAGTCTGAACCAGGCCATTCCGGCCGTCTGCCCCCAGAAGGCCAGGGAGACAACCGTGTAGAGAAATGAGAAGGCGAGGAGCAGTAGCGCCAACGCTGGCCAATGATCGAGCTGTGGTTGAACCGCCATCGCCGAGAGCCCGAGTGAGACGCCGGCGAATACGCCGGCGTGAATGAGGAGGTCGGCGGCTCCGCTCAAGTAGCGCGAGGCGAGGCTCGCGATCACCGGCTCGTCTTCACTGACGAGCTCTTCGCCTCCTTCGGGCGAGTCCTCCTCCTGGGAGCCCTCAGGGTCGAAGAGACCCGCCTGCTCTGGAGATGGCTGAGGCACCGTCGAAAGGCGCTCGACGTAGGCTTCTTCGGGACCCTCTAAGGGCAGGTCGAAGAGAAGCGGCTCGACGTCGGCCGGCTGTCTGCGCTGTTTCTTCTTCAACGGCGGAAGGCCAACTCACCGACGTAGATATCGTAAAGAAGGTCTCTGGGGTACTCGAGATAGGTCTTGACGAAGAGACTCAAGCGCGCGATTTGCTCGTCGTCGGGGCTCAAGCGGCTCGCTTCCTCGGCATGCTCCTCGGCAGCCTGAGGCTCGCCGCGTCGTAGCTCGCGGACGGTGAGGTTGTAGTAGCTGCTCGTCAAGAGCGATACAACGTCGCGGTTTCCTGGATCTTGATCCAGGTGGCGCCACAGGCTCGGCAGTGCGAGCTCCCACTGGCGCTGCTGATAAAGGTCGATCTGCTGCGCAAGGGGCTCGAGCTGCCGCATCGAATCGTCGAGCAGAGCCGCTTCGGCGGCGGAGAGCGGCGCCATCAAAGAGGCCTTTGTGAACAGTTGCGCGGCCTGCAAATACTCGCGGTCGTCATAGGCCGTTCGCCCATCGGAGATGAGGCTCCGGTGACGCTCTTCCTCCTCGCCGGTGAGCAGTGGGGCCTCGGGCTCGACGCGCGCCTCCAGTTCCGCCTCCCATTGAGCGAGCAGTCGTCTTGCCTCCAGGAAGTCCTTGTCGGAGGAGCCGATCGCCATCAGAAGGCCCATCGCTTCATCTTGACTTCCGTCGGCGTAGAGCTGAGTGATCCTTGCGATGCGCTCGGCATCGGCGTCGGTCGCTTCGTCCACCACGTTGGGGAAGAGACGCCCCCAGTTACTGAAAAGCAGCCAGGCGGCGATCAGCACAATGGCGAAAACGCCGCTGCCAATCGCGAAGAACGGGTTGATCGGCTTTCCCTTGGCCCTCGCCGACATACGGTAGGTCGGGTCGGCGACGCGGGGAGGCTGATCGACATCAGCACTCGCGGGCTCGGCGTCCGCAGCAGCGGGCCGCTCGGCGGCTGCTTCTGTCCCGTCTACTCCCTCTTGGTCCGCCTGCGCTTCGCCTACCGCTGAGCTCGCGTCGCCCGACTGCAGCCCCTCGAGGTAGTCTCGCGCGGCTACGTTGTTCGGCTGGATGCGGAGAACGCGGTTGAAGGCCGCGATTGCGTCTTCGGTGCGGCCGTCTTCGGAGAAGCCCACCGCCTGATGGAAGATCTCTTCAACCTGGCGGTCTCGCTCTTCGTTCAACTGGCGCGCGAGGTCGATTCGGCGTGTTGCCTCTTCGTGATCGATGTCGATGAGAAAGATTCGTGACCAGGAGTCGATTGCTTCCTGGTAGCGCTCGTCGTCGAAAGCAGCCTGGCCTTCACCAAGGAGCGTTTCGATTTTGTCCGAGCCGTCACGGTCGGTGTCGGGAGTGCTCGGCACCGGATCGTCGTTTGAGAGAGGGCTCTGCAAGTCTGCGACGATCGCGGTTTCTTCCGTGCCTGTCGCTTGACTGTCCGTCGCCTCTTGAGCGGCAGCTTCGGATGCGGGCGCTTCGGTAGCGGGCGGCGGCGCCGGAGCGGACGCGGGTCCGGTCTCCACGGGCGGCGGTTCGCCCTCCGCCATGGGTGCCTCCAGTTCTTCCTTGCTCAGTCGCACCGTCTTCAACACCTCCGGCTCGGAGGGTGCGGCGGCCTCTGCAGCCGGTGCGGCTGTCAGGTCGCCTGTCTCGACGGGTCCAGTAGCATCTGCCAATCGTTGCTGCAAGACCAAGGCGGGAGTGAAAAGAGGATCCAGCCGCAACATGAAGTCGCAGCCGAGGCGAGCCTCCTGCACTTTTCCATCAGCCGCCAGCTGCGACGTCTGCTCCAGGGTGCCAAGAACCCGCTCCTGGATCTGAGGGTCTAGATTGGGATCTCCTGGATAGCTCATGTCACGGCCACTGCGCAAAGAACACAAGCGATGGTAACAGAGGGCGTTGGCGGCGGACAATCCGAGCGGCCCTCTGCGGCTCGCGAATATACTCCACGCGTGACCTTGCTGGAGACCGTCCCCAACCTGAGCGAGGGCCGCGATCAGAAGGTGATCGACTCGGTCACGGAGGCCTTGGCGTCAGCTGTCGGGGTGCGCGTGCTCGACGTCTCCTCGGACCCGGATCACAACCGCTCGGTGATCAGTGCGGTTGGAGAGGCAGCTTGTCTCGAGGCCGGCCTTCTGCGAATGTACGAAACAGCGCTGGCTGGAGTCGACCTCTCGCTGCACTCAGGTGCTCACCCCAGAGTGGGAGCCGTCGACGTAGTTCCCTTCGTGCCAATCGAAGGAAGCTCGATGGCCTCGGCGGTCGCGGCGGCTCGGAGTCTCGGGCGTAGAGTGGCCCAGGAGCTCGACATTCCGGTATTTCTGTACGGTGAGGCTACCGAGTGCGGTGAGCCACGACGCCCTGTCTCGGTGCGCCGTGGCGGAGTCGAAGCTCTCGCCGGCCGTCTGGCAGCGGGCCGGATCCGGCCCGACTTCGGCCCCGTCGAGTTGGATCGTCGGCGTGGTGCGACCTTGGTTGGGGCACGCGGGCCGATGGTTGCATTCAATGTGACGCTCTCGGTGTCCGGGTCGGAGCCGGCGCAAACCATCGCTCGGGCTATCCGAGAGCGCGATGGAGGCATGCCGGGGGTTCAGGCTCTGGGTCTCGCCTTTTCTCGCCGACGAGGTGCCCAAGTCAGCGTCAATCTCTTCGAGGCGGCCGGAACCACGCTCTACTCAGTGCTTACCCGTATCCAGGAAGAGGCGCTGGCTGTTGGGGTCGAAGTTAGAGAGAGCGAGATCGTGGGCCTGGTGCCGGAGGCCGCCCTTCTCGGGGCTACTGCCCAAGCTCTCCAGCTACCTCAGCTCCGCCGCCGCCAGGTGCTGGAGTCGTACCTCGAGCGAAGCCCGCTGCCAGCCGCCGCGGCAGGCCCTCGAAGCTTCCCGAAGACATCGTGACGATAACTTCCCCTCGTGGTCCTTCTGCGAGAACGCCGGCGAGCAGCTCGTCGATCGAGTCCCAAATGTGGGTCGCAACGCCGCTGCGCCCGAGCGCCCGGGCGAGCTCGTCGAAGTCGATCCGTTCACTATCGTTCAATCGCTTGGCGTGGAAAACAGGTGCCAGGTGGACCACGTCGGCGCAAGAGAAGGCCTGAAGGTAGGCGTCGCGGAGGAAGCTTCGGCCGCTGGTCAGCGAGCGTGGCTCGAAGACGGCGACGACGGAGCGCCCCGGGAAGCCCTGGCGGATCGCGACGAGGGTGGTCTCGATCTCAGTTGGGTGATGAGCGAAGTCGTCGATCACGACCACTTCCTCTTCCTCCAGTACGACCTCCAAGCGGCGGTGCGCTCCCTGAAACGTACGGAAGGCCTCCTGAATGCCTTCGATCGGTAGATTGTCTCGACGAGCCAGCGCCCAGACTGCCAGCGCGTTGCGAAGGTTGTGCTCCCCCGGCACCTGTAGGCTCAGATCGACCGCGCCCTCGACTTTGTCGTTGACGCGAAATCGAGTGCCTTCAGCGGTCAGCTCGGGCGGAGCCAGCGGATGTACGTCCTGCTCTTTACCGAGACCGTAGGTCGTTACCTGGCAGGGGGCGCCGGGGAGAAGGTCAGCGACCCCAGTGGCCTCGCCATCGGCAATCAGTGCACCCTCGGCCGGCAAGATTGCGAGAAGGGAGGCGAAGGCGGCGCGAAAGCTCTCTGGATCGGGGTATAGATCGACATGATCGTGCTCTACCCCCGTCAAAATGACCGTTTCAGGGCGATAGTGGAGGAATTTTGGTCCTCGATCGAAGTAAGCGGCGTTGTATTCGTCACCTTCGACGAGAAATCTACGCCCACGGCCCTTGGCAAAGCTCGTTGGCAAGTCGCGGGGCAGCCCGCCGATGAGATAGCCGGGATCCTCACCACATAGGTGGTAGACCCAGGCAGCGAGAGTCGTGGTCGTGGTCTTGCCGTGAGTGCCGGCGATCACTACCGGTGAGCGGCCCTCGAGGAAGAAGTGGCCTAGGGCTTCTGGCATCGACATGCGCTCGAGGTCGAGGCTCTCCAGGGCCTCGGCCTGAGGGTTGGTTCGAGGCACGGCGTTGCCGACGATGACCAGATCCGGGAGCGGCTCGAGATGCCGCGGATCGAATCCCGGCAACGGCTGAATACCCTCGTTCTCCAGTAGAGTGCTCATCGGTGGGTACAGAGGGCCGTCCGATCCTCGCACCTGGTACCCTTCTTGCTTGAGAAGGCACGCGAGTGGAGCCACGCCGGTGCCGCCTATGGCGATAATGTGAATCGTACGGAGGTCTTTCATTAACATCACGCTGCGGATTGGACGCTGGGTTTACCTAGTGGACCGTAACACCCAGACGTTGAGCGCCTGAGCGGCCCTCGCGGCCGATCTCTGCGTTACGCTTCCTCGACATAGTCCCCGATATGCCTGCGTCAGCGCGCCTTGATCTCGACCACGAATGACTCACTCAGCCACTAAACGTTCGAGTGTTACGGTCCACGAGTCGTTTATTGCGTTTTTACAGAGAGCGGGCTAGCGTCGGCTGGCCGCGACCCATCGTCATGGGAGTATCCCACGGCGCTCGAGGAGCAGAAATGAGTGACCTTTCCAAGACCATCAAATGCGCCTTTCTCCTGCTGGCTCTTTTCTTCGTTGCCGTCGGAGCGTCTTCTCAAGAGGTGGCCGCGAAGGCCCCCCGTGCTGTGCTCGTCCAAGCGATTCACGACTTCGGAGAGGTTGTCTACGGTCATAAAGTGAGCCACGAGTTCAAGGTGCGAAACACCGGCAACGCCATGCTCGAGATAGCTCGAGTCAACTCGACCTGCAACTGTACTGTTGTCGACTTCGACGCCAAGATCCCCCCCGGTGGGGAGGGGAAGATAAGCGTGGTCGTCAGCACGGAGACGCAGGGCGGGCCTTTCGCTGTGCTAATGACCGCCGTCACCAACGATCCGGATAGGCCCCGGATCGAGATGTCGCTAAAGGCGGAGATCAAGTACCGCATCAAGGCGAAGCCCGGCTACGTGCGCTATATCGTCGTTCAAGGTTTCGAGGGCGACAGTCTAGTCGCGCAGACGCTGTGGCCGGCGGACGGTAAACCGATATCGATCAAGCAGGTGGACTCTCCCTACGATTTTGTCGAGGCTACCTTTCGCGAGGCACGAGAGGAGGAGCGGGAGCCGGATATCAAGGGGCAGCAGTGGAGAATCGAGACCACCATCTCACCCGACGCGCCCGTGGGTCCCCTCACTGGGTTTCTCGACGTGCATATCGAGAACTCGGAACAGAAACTCGCCAGACTGCCACTGAGCGGGTTCGTTCGTCCGATGATTGCGGTGACCCCTCCGACCGTCGACCTGGGTAGTTTCGAGGTCGCAGAAGATGGCTATCGGGCCAGCGTTTACGTCAAGTCTTTCACTACCGAAGAGATCGTCATCAGCGCGGCCGAGACTACAGTCGAAGGGATCGATGCGGAGATCCGAGAAGACGAGCCAGGGAGGACCTATTACGTCATCGTCAGGGTTAGCCCCGAGGCCGCCAAAGGCGACTTCAAGGGACTCATACGAATCAAGACAGAAAGTCCGAAGAAGCCCGTGGTCGAAGTGCCCTTGAAAGGGACAGTGCTCTAGGAGCTCTGGCAGTGGGCGGTCCTGACCCTCGGTCGCCGCGTTACAACTTCTCCGGGTCTCCCCATAGATCGCCCTCGCTCTTGGGGCTGGCTGGCCGCCGCTCGCGCCGTTTCTCGACGCTGGCCACCTGTTCCAGAACGGGGGTGAGCACTTCTTGCTGCTTCTGATGGAGGATTCGAAGGCCGTCGAATGCGAGGTCGACGAGGGCATTGAGCTCCTCCCTCGAGAAGCTTCTCTCCTCGCCAGTGCCCTGAATCTCGACGACCTGCCCCGAGCCGGTGCCGACGATGTTCATATCCACTTCGGCACTCGAGTCTTCGGCGTAGTCGAGGTCGAGCGAGGGGGCACCCTTGACCAGGCCTACCGAGATTGCCGCGAGGCTGTCCAGCATCGGCCATCGGTCCAGATCACCGGCGGCGAGGGCCTGCGCGAGGGCTTGCACAACGGCGACGTAGCCGCAGCAGATCGAGGCTGTCCGTGTCCCGCCGTCAGCCTGTAGCACGTCGCAGTCGACAGTGACCGTGAGACCTGGCATGGCTCGCAGGTCCACGACAGCGCGCAGGCTGCGACCGATCAGACGTTGAATCTCCGAGGTCCTTCCCGAAGGCCGTCCTCGGGACACCTCGCGCTGCGAGCGGGTGTGGGTCGCGCGAGGCAGCATCGCGTACTCGGCGGTCAGCCAGCCTTTGCCGCTGTCCTCGAGAAAGCGGGGCACGCGCCGTTCTACGGATGCCGTAGCCAGCACTCGAGTGTCACCTACGTCGATGAGAGCCGAGCCCTCTGCGAACTTATTCACGCCGAGCTGAATGGAGACCGGCCGCAGCTGATCTAGCAGGCGGCCATTCGAGCGAGTGTGGTTCTTCATGGTCATTTGGGTTCTTGCCTCTCTCCGGTCGCATCGGGGGTTGCCCCATGGTCTCAACAATGATCCGTCCGAGCTCAGGACGAGACGAGCCGGCGGTCGGGTCTTAGGGGACGCGAGGTGTCGATGTGGCCACCGAAAGTGGGCGGCTGGCGGCCGTTCCACAGAATCACAACGGACCCAATTGTCTGCACATTCTCCACTAAGGTGTGGACGACGCTGTAAAGAGTCAGCATCTCGGTGGTTGAGCCCGTTACCGGCGGCGTCGCATGCTCCGAGGATCGAAGGTCGACGAAAGCAACGCCTTCCTCGGTGAGATGGAAACTGCCGAGAGTGACGTCAGCCGGCAGCCCGGCAGGCAGCAGCCCAGATTGAGGGCCGGCGAGCAGCTCGTTGACCAAGAGGGTCCCCAATGCCCGAGGATCTTCGACCTCTGGGAGCAACCGCGGCTCGGGATATAGCTTGCTCTCTTCCCCTGGAAAGTAGAGCACGACGCGGGCTGTAGCAGCGGACTCGGCCAGCTTATCGATCTCCTGAGCTGGGTCAGGCTGTAGCGTCGACTCAGCCTCTCTTTCCTCCTGCCGCGCAGGCGGGCGGGGGCTGCGAAGCAGAAGAGCAGAGGTGATGAGGATTGCGGCGGCGATGACGAGGGTCAGGGCTAGACGACGATTCATGGTCTTCCCACTGCCGCCTGTCGGTCGTCTTGCTCGAGCAGCGCATTGAAGCGGACTACCGCCTTCACCACCGCGTCGACGAGTTGGGCTCGGTAGGCAGGGTCGAGGAGCTCAGCCTCCTCGTCTGGGTTGGTGATGAAGCCGAGCTCGAGAAGAACCGCCGGCATGGTTGCGCCAACGAGCACCGCAAAAGGGGCCTGACGGACCCCACGATTGGTCAGGCCGAGCGTCTGACTCAGCTCGTATTGGATGAGGCTTCCGAGTTGCTGGCTGGCGGCAAGGTGCTGGCTCTGAGCAAGGTCCCAGAGGAGCAGCTGAAGACCCTCGTCGGGAGCTTCGCTGACCTCGTTGTCACCGCTCTCGTTCTCGGCTGCGGCGATCTCGAGAGCTCGTTCGTCGCTGGCGTCGACACTGAGGAAGTAGGTTTCCGCTCCATGAGCGCTGCGATCGGGAGACGCGTTGAGGTGGAGCGAGATGAAGAGATTGGCTTGATTCTGGTTGGCGAGGGCGGTGCGAGTCGCGAGCGGAAGATCGGCATCGTCATTGCGAGTGAGCACTACGTTCACTGCGAGTCGCTCCTCTAGCTTGCGCTTGAGGGCCTTTGCCAAGATGAGGGTCAACGCCTTCTCCTCACTACCCGCGGGGCCCAATGCGCCCTGCTCCACGCCGCCGTGACCGGGATCCAAAACCACGGTTCGCAGCGCCCCTCCGCTCGGCTCACCCTGGCCGGGAGGTGGGCGATCGGTCAAGGTGCCTGCGGTGTTGAAGGTGCCGGAGAGCGAGAGGTCGAGTACCAGTCGTAGGCCACGACTCGAGGTAGCTCCTGGAGATCGAGCCAGAACATAGGGCTCGGCAGCGGCTGCGCCGGGCTCGAGTTGGAGACGGATGCTATGTTCGTCGACCTTGACGCTCCGTAGCAGAGAGCGACTAGGATGGGGTCTTCCTTGGATCAATTGGAGGCGATCGATAGGGATCTCGATATCGACGATTTGCCCCTTGTCATTGACCGTATAGCTTGGCGTCTGGTCGAACTGAAGCACGACAGTCGTGATGCCTTGGATGTGCACCACTTGGACTTCGACGTTGATCTCGCGAGGGCGTTGGCGGCCAACGCTGAGCTGGCGGAGCGAGCTGTCCCAGCGCAGCTCCAGACCGAGAAGATCGCCGTAACTCTTCTTCAGAGCGTCGAGGGGAACTCGCACTCCATTTTCGGTGAGGACCGGTACCTGCGACAGCACTATGATTTCGCGCCCTACGGTCATCGCGCCCGCCCCCGGCCCGAGTAGGACCGCGGTGTCCGCGATGAGAAGTCGATGACTCTCATTGAGGGGCCCGACTTGGAGCTGGCCGCCGAGCCGATCGACGATCGGCTGAAGAAGGAAGAGAGGTCCTGAGAGGCCGGGCGAGAACGCGATCGGGACCTGCTCGTTCCCGATCAACAGGGTGGCGCCAAACGACGGAAGCTCGGCCACGGAGGGCGGCTGGGCATTCGAGCAGAGGGCGAAGGAGGTGACCGCGAGGGTCAGAAGGAGGGCTCTCACCGCAGGGTAGAATATCATCGCTCACCCACTGCCTGTGGTCTATGCTGCGTTTCAGATCATGCAGAGGTCGGCTAATGGACTAGCGATCATCGCGCTTTCGCTGATTCTCGGCGTCGTATACCTGTCGACGTTGCTCTCGGGGGTGGGGACCGGAGACATCGCTGAGATCCAGGCGATGAGTCCGCAGCTTGGTGTATGCCACGTTCCGGGCTACGCGATCGAAGTCAGTTTCGGCAGGGTGTTCAGCCTGCTGCCACTCGGGCACGACATCGCGTGGCGCCTCAACCTGATGATGGCCGTCTGCGGCGTTCTGGGGTGTCTGGCTCTCTACGGGGCGGTCCGGCGTGTGTCAGGTCGCATTCTTCCCGGCGTTGTCGCGGCGACACTGCTCGGTTTCAGCAGCATTTATTGGAGCTTCTCCGTAGCCGCCGAGGCCTACGTCTTTCACGGCATGTTCCTGCTCCTAGCCGTCTATACGACCGTGCGATTTTCGTTCTCGGATAGGCCCTTCTGGCTCTACACGACGGCGCTCTCTCTTGGCATCTGTGTCGGAGGACGACCCTCAGAGCTTTTTGTCCTGATCGGTTTCTTTGCGGCGATCGTCGGGTCGCGTACTAGGAGCGTCCTCGAGCCACGACGGATCGTCGCGTGCGTTGCCCTGTTCGTGCTGCCGTTTCTCTACTCGGTTGCCTTTCACCTGGCTCGCTACGACACGGCGTATCCACACGCGCGTGACTACACTTTCGCCGAGCGGGTCGAGGGCAATCGATGGGAGGAAGAGTGGCTCGAGTCGAGCAGCATCCTCGACGCGGTCAAGTACACCCTGGGCTGGTCTTGGGCGGAAGAGGCGGCCGCGGACGACAACCTGAAGCATCTTGGCATCGGGGTGTCTCGCTACGCCAGGCTTCTCAGTGGAGCGGCGATCATTGCGGGGGACCGGCCGCCATCGACCCTGGTCGCGCAGGAGCGAGGCTTTGGCACCAGTCTGGGCTTGCCTGGAGTGCTTCTCGCTCTGGCCGGCGTGGGCTTCTTTCGAGGGCGCCGAAAGTGGGTGCTCCTGGGCCTCGGGCTCTTCCTGGGTAATCTGATCTTCTATCTATGGCATGTGCGCTGGGATGGAATGACCTTCACCGTGCCGGGACTTGCCGGTCTGGCGTTCTTGGCAGGCCTGGGCGCGGCAGGTCCGGCAGGCGCGCAGCCGCGTCGTAGCTGGGCGCGGGCCGGCGTCGCGATCGGACTCTCGATGTCTGCAGTACTGCTTGCGACCAACTATCGACTGGTCGATCGCTCGGACCGGGGCGAGGTGCCGTTTTGGAGGGACCGTGTGCCGGGCGAGAAGGCCCGGTACTTCCCCCGCGACAGCATCCTGATCCTGACTTACTGGCAGTCTACGACTTATCGCTATGCTCTTCACGTCGAGGCCGAGCGGTCCGACATCGTGATTGGCATCTACGACGAGAGTGACAACGACCAGTTTCTAGCCAAGGTTCGAGAGCTCGACCGACCGACCTTCATCTACAGTCCTTCCATCGAGAGTGGCGAAACGCCGCCAGAGCTCGCTCGTTACGGACTCGTGATGGTCCATGCGGGCGGGGGGGCTGACGGCCTGCCCTTTTGACCGGCGCTCTCTAGCGGCGTATTCTCGACGGGCTTGTTGACCAGTCTTCTCCTCCCAGTGTCCAGTCTCACGGCCAACTTTGCACCAGAGACTCCGTTCGGGCGTCGCGTCTATCGCCTCACCTTCGTCGTGGGAGTGGTGGTGTTCGTCGGGCTGGCGCTTGCTGGAATTGCCTACTCGCTCCTTTTCGATCACCGACCGCCGGACCTTTCGACGAACTATTTGGCCCGTCACTTCCTTGCTCTCGCGGAACAGGAGGACCACGCCGCCCTCAGCGCCGAGCTGCGGATCACCGCCGAGATCGATCCACAGCCCCAGATGCTTGAGAATTTGGCTCGTGCGGCGGCCCGGGCGAACGATCAGGAGAGCCTTCGCTTTGCGCTGACGCGTCTGATCGAAAGTGGCATGGCGACAGACGCCGGCTCGTATCTCGGGCTTGCTACCCTCCTTCTTCGGCAGCCGGATCTAAAGGTGGGAGACGCGACGAGCGCCGTCTCGTATCTCCAAGAGTCGCTGCGACTCGATCCGGACCAGGCGGTCGCAAACAACAACCTCGGGACAGCCTTTTTGCTGGTCGGCCAGCCAGATCAGGCTGCCGCGGCCTTTCGCCGTGCGCTCGAGCTGGATCCCGGCCTCGAGAGCGCCAAGACTGGGCTCGACCTAGCGACTGGAACGACGGCCCCATGAGTCGCCGTTCGGACACTGCCGCACCTGAGCGGAGTATTCAGCAGGGCCTCGTTGGGCGTCTCTTCGTTCACCCTCTGTTCGACTATCTGCTGATCGGGGGCGGCTTGAGCCTCATGACTCTTCCGATCGTGGCGGGGTGGACTGGCGGCCAGAACGTCTTTGCCGAGACAAGCCTTCCCTACATCCTCTTTGCCAGCACGATGGCTCACTTCGCGTCGTCTACCGTCAGGCTCTACACCAAGCCGCAAGCGACGGCTTCGTGGCCCTTTCTGACGATGGTCTTTCCCTTGCTGGCCCTTGCTGTGTTGACTCTCTGCATTTCGCAGCCCCAGCGTCTGGGCGCTCATCTGCAAGGCCTTTATCTGACCTGGTCTCCCTATCACTACGCGGCTCAGGCCTACGGCCTTACGGTGATGTATTGCTATCGCTCCGGATGCCTCTTGCCGGCAGCCGACAAGAAGCTCCTCTGGTGGGTGAGCATGCTCCCCTTCTTTTTCTCTTTTCTGTTTTCGACCTATAGTGGGGCCCGCTGGCTCCTACCTGCCGCCGTCTTTTCCAACCCCGTCGTCGAGGCCGGCCTTGCAGCAATCCGGCCCGTTCTGAGTGTCCTTGTTTTTCTGGGGCCGGTGGCGGTCTTCTTCAAGGTCTGGCGAAGCGCCCCTGCAGTGATGCCACTGATCGGCCCTCTCATGCTCATTGCCAACGGCATCTGGTGGCTGCTGCTGAGTTTCGACGCCTTCGTCTGGGCGACCGTGTTTCACGGGCTGCAATATCTCGCGATTGTCGTCATCTTTCACCTCAAGGATCAACGCGACCTCCCCGGCAACCATCATGGAACCGCCTTTCACGTGGTCAAATTTTACGGGCTCTGCCTGCTCTTGGGCTATGGCTTGTTCAAGTGCTTGCCTTTGGCGTACGTCTGGGCGGGCTTCGGCTTCGGCGAGAGTCTGCTGCTGGTGACTGCGGCGATCAATCTCCACCACTTCATCGTCGACGCCTATATCTGGCGGCTCAAGAAGAGCGACCCGAATCGAAGGATTGTCGACGAGGGACTGGGACTAGGAGACGGTCAGACGGTCTGAACCGATGTTGGCGAGGACCTCCGCCGCGTTTCGGACGGCCAGCTCCAAGTCGAAGACGCCACCTTCCCTCGGGCCGCAGTAGTTCGATATCCCTCGGAGCTCGATGAAACGAACCCCGTGCCGCGCGGCTGCGATCGCGACCGCGGCTCCCTCCATCCCTTCGGCAGCCGCTCCCATGGCAGCGCGCTCCAGCGCCAGGCGAGTCGAGCCGGCGCACACGCTCACCGTTGCTAGGCGACCGAGATGAATCGAAAAGCCCTCGCTCGGCGTGCACCCGAGGCAGCGCGCCAGCTCCGAATCGGTGGCTAGCCAAGAGGCGCCTGGCACTTCCATGCCGGGCTTGTGGAATGGCACAAAGTGAGCGCCGTCGTCGAGTCCCTCGTCGACCACCGCGGTCTCGGTGGCGATGATGACGTCTCCGATATGCATGCCGCTCTCGGGATAGGCGCCTGCCACGCCGAAAGAGATGACGGCATCGACGCCTCCGCTTGCGAGACGAAGCGCGGTCGAGGTGGCTGCGCCGGTCTTGCCGACACCGCAGACGAGGACCTCGATGTCATGCCGATCGGGGCGCTCTGCTTCGGTCGCGACCACTACTAGAATCGTTCCGGCTGCCATGCTCGAATCTTCGCCCATTCCCGCTTCCCGGCGCCATGTTATCCAGCAGAGTCGCAAATCGTGAGGGTTCTGGGTTAAACTGCGGCTGACAGCTGGGATTTCACGTCGCCTGAAACGCGCCGTCCCTAAGTAGAACGGCGTTTTTGGCTCGGCCCGGTATCCCGCCACGAAGAAAGGCTCGCTCACGACAGCTTGGTCGTGCGGGCACACCCACCAGGAAATCGACCACAAACTTAGCTCACACTAGTGTCCGGCCTCCTTTGGCCGGACCTTCGAGATGCCGCGATCGTTGCGGCCCTGTCTTTTCCACGCGTCCGGCGGGTTGAGATTTGGAAACCCCCGGACCTGGAGAAGAAGATAATGAAAGAACATGCGAGTGCGCTACGCGCACGCCCCGACAATTCCGTCCCTCAATCGAAGGACCTGCTTCCGCAGGGCGCCTTTAGCGAGCTGATCCCCGAGCTGCAACAGGCCGTCGCAGCCGAGGGCTACCTGACGCCCACGCCGATCCAGGAGCAGTGCATTCCGCACTTGTTGGATGGCCGGGATCTACTCGGCTGCGCCCAGACTGGAACCGGCAAGACCGCCGCTTTTACCCTGCCACTACTTCAAGGCTTCGCGGGCGATAACCGTCGCCCGCGCAAGGGGACCCCTCGAGCTCTGATTCTGGCCCCCACCCGCGAGCTCGCGGCGCAGATCGGGCAGAGCATCCGGACCTACGGGCGCTTTCTGCGTCTCAGCCACACTGTGATCTTCGGTGGTGTCAACCAATTCCAACAGGTCAAGGCTCTGCGCAACGGAGTCGACATCCTCGTCGCCACTCCTGGGCGGTTGCTTGATCTGATGGAGCAAGGTTTCGTCCACCTCAGCGAGGTGGAGGTCTTCATTCTCGACGAGGCCGACCGGATGCTCGATATGGGCTTCGTTCCCGACGTAAGAAGGGTGTTGGCGAAGCTTCCCGTCGATCGCCAGACTCTCTTCTGCTCGGCGACGATGCCCCCCAGAGTCATGGAGCTCGCTCGCACCATGGTCCGCAATCCGGTGCGCGTGACGATTACGCCCGACCAGCCGGCAGTGGAGCGAATTAGCCAGAGAGTGCTCTTTGTCGGGAAGAGGGACAAGGATGCCTTATTGGTCTCGCTCTTGAGCGACCCGGGGATCGAGAAGGCGATCGTTTTCACTCAGATGAAGCATGCCGCCAACAAGGTGGTCGACAAACTGCTGGCCGCCGGTATTGCGGGCGCCGCCATCCACGGCAACAAGAGCCAGCCGGCTCGCACCAAAGCCCTCGACGGCTTCAAGCAGGGGCGCTTCCGGGTACTGGTCGCCACCGACGTTGCTGCGCGCGGCCTGGATGTCGATGACATTACCCACGTCATCAACTATGACCTTCCTGTCGAGCCGGAGACCTACGTGCATCGGATCGGGCGCACCGCCAGAGCGGGTGCCAGCGGTGCCGCAATCTCGTTCTGTTGCGCCGAGGAGCGTGCGTATCTGCGAGCTATCGAGCGTCTTCTGGGCGAGCCAGTGCCTGCCGATCAGGAGCACCCCTACCATTCTGACGATGCGTTGCGGTCCACTCAGCCGGCACCGAGAAACTTCGGCCGCGGCGGAAGTCGCGGCAGCTCGCACGCACGTCCTCAGGGTAACCCTGCCCTCCACCGACGCAGGAACCGCAGACGCTAGACGGGAGCCAAGCCCGACAGAATCGGACGCGGTCCATTCGAATCCTTGAGGCGATCTGACGCCGGGTGTAGGATCCGAGGGTGCTCTTATGATCTCAAATCCGGGCGCTGAAGGCGTCTCACCGGTCCGAGTGCTATTTGTCGCCCCAACGGGTGATCTCAGCGGCGGCGAGAATAGCCTCCTCGCGCTGCTCGAGCGCTTGGACCGAGATCTCGCAGAGCCGGTCGTGCTGGCGCCCTTCGAAGGTCGTTTCACCGAGAGATTGGGCGCCTCAGGCATCGAGGTACTCGTTCAGCACTTCCCCAACTTCTCGGCCGATGAGATCCGACCCAGCAGACTCCCCAACCCGCATGACACGTGGACCGCCAGCCGCGAGATCGCCGAGATCATCCGTCGAAGAGAAATCCGCATCGCGCACATCAACTCTTATCGCGTTGCTCTCGCCCCGAGCCTGGCGGCCCGTCGAGTCGGTGTGCCGGTGATTTGGCATGTACGCGAAATACCTGGTCGCAGGTGGGTCTCCGGGCTGGTGAGCCTTGCGGCTGTGAGCCTCGCAGATCGGGTGATCGTCGTTTCTGCGGCAACTGCCAACGGCTTGCGCAGACCCCTCCGCGGATCAGAGAGAATTCGAGTGGTCCACAACGGAATCGACGCCGAATCATTCCTCGATAGAGGTGCAAACTGGTCGACGATTCGGTCCGATATCGGCGTCCCGGAAACTGTGCCACTGGTATGCAACGTGGGCCAGATGATCGTGTGGAAAGGGCAGGATCTTCTCCTCGCCGCCGCCCGCGAGGTCCTCGACCACCTCCCCGACGTGCACTTCGTCTTTGTCGGCTCTACGCTTCGCATGAACGTGGGAGACTCGACAGCGAAAGGGGTTTTCGAGCAGCGCCTTGGCGAAATGGTCGATCGTCTGAACCTTCAAGGGCACGTTCATTTCCTCGGATATCGAGACGATGTATCGGCCATCCTTCAGGCTTCCGACCTCTACGTCCATACCGCCCGCCGTCCCGACGCTCTTCCCCGGGTCTTGCTGGAAGCCATGGCCTGTGCGACTCCGATCGTCGCTCCTTGCGGGGGAGGGATCCCCGAGATGATCGTGGACGGACAAGATGGCCGTCTCTACCGCCAGGGATCGACGGCCGCGCTCGTGAGGGCGGTTCTCGAGTCGCTCCAGGACAGGGCCGAAGCCCAGGCGCTAGCGGCGCGCGCGCGCGCGACGGTGAAGAGCCGCTTCAGCCTCGAGGCTCACGTCGGCGCCATTCAGGGCATCTATCGAGAGCTGCTTTCGAGCCGGCGGGCAGTTACCCAGTAGGCAGATGGAAATCCCGCCTCGGACTCGTCCATCCCGTCGAGAACGACGATTTCGTAGTCGTGCGCGAGCAGATGCCTCAGGCCGTACTCGGTGAAGCGCCAGAAGTCTTGAGGGGCCATGTGGATCGCTTGGCGGAACGGAACTCCAAGCAGGAGGGTGCCTCCCGGACGAAGAATTCGCGTCATCTCGGCTAGGGCGGCGCGGTAGTCGTCGACATGCTCCAATACACCACGCAGAAGATGCAGTCGAAGCTTTCGGCTTCGATCTCCGGCATGCTCCGCACATCGACCACGAGGTCGGCACCGAATTCTGAGCCGACCTCCGAGGTCAGATAGGAGTGAGAGCGGGGGAAGTAGTCCTGGTAAAGACCACCCGCACCGTCCTCATCCCGGCCCGAGCCGAGGGACAGGACGCTCCCGCCAATCGGCGCCGCATGTGGCGAATCACAGGTTCGATTCTCGTCGAGCCTTCGACGGGCCCCCGCGTCCGATGAGACGAGCACCCAAGGTCCGGAGTTTCGCTACCAGCTCGGTCATTTCTTGCCTCCTTTCAACAGCGGACGCCTGCGAGTTTAGCCGTCACCAGGGCGAAGTCATCGCCCGGCAGCCGGCAGCAGCCGCTTCCACCCGGCGAGCGCGGTAGCGGCAAGGACGATTCCGGCGAAGATGCCTCGCAACAGGAGAGGCTGCAGGAGCGAGCCGGCGATCAGGGGGACGAGCGAAGCTATGGTGAGAGCCGTCAGAGACCTCGTATGCCTACGCACCGCCGGCACGGTCCGGTGCGCCAGGACAATGGCCATGACTGTGTCGAGCGCCACTCGCCCGGTCCATGCAACCGCAGCTCCGAGGATGCCGAAGCGTGCCGTCATCCACCATGCGAGCGGCAGATACGGCAGCAGCTGGAGGAGATGGATCTTGGTTGTGAGATCTGGACGACCCGCCCCCTGCACCAGAACATGAGGTACGCGGTTGACGCTACTCAGTAGGAGCCCGAACGAGAGGCAGCGGAGGACCGGCCCGCTGCGCTCGGCAAACTCCTCACCAAGCCAGAGACGCATGATCTCGGGGGCAAAGGTCGCGAGTACGAAGGCGGCCGACCCCATCGCCACCAGCAATAGGTCGAATCCCCGCCGGTAGAGAGCTGACGCTCGTTGGCCACCGGCGCTCAGGTCGGTGCTGAAGGTCGGAAAAAGGACCGAAAGCACTGCGTTGGGGAGGTTGAGGAGACGAACGAGCAGCTGTCCGGGGGTGGCATAGAAGGAGACTGAGGTGGCGCCTACTATGAAACCTACGAACAACCGATCCACATAGACAAGGAGCGGACCGATCAATCCGTCGACCGTGACCCAGCCGCCAAAGCCGAGCAAGGGGAGCGCGTGATGAGTGTCGATCTTCAAGCCCGAGGTTTGCCATTCTACTTTCCTCGCGCACGCCACCGCGCTAACAAGACAGGTCAGAAGGCGGCCCGACAGCTGGACCATGACGATGTGATCGAGCCGAGCCGTCAGCGGCAGGACGGCAAGCGGTGCTAGATAAGTCCAAGCGCCTCCGAACGCCCGCAGGGAGCTCACCAGGCCGAAGCTGCGGTGAGCTTCGAGAACACCGCGGAATCCTGCCTCGGCGAGAAGGATGGGTACCGCCGTCGCCACCAAGAAGAAGGAGCGTCGGGCCTCGGGCACCAACTCCGCCGGCATTTTCAGGATGCGTTCCGCCAGAATCGGCGAGAGCAGCATGCCGAGGGCGGCGATAATGATACCGAGGGCGCCTATCATGGCCATCCCGGTCGTCACCAGAGACGGTATCGATTCGAAGTCGCGCTGTCCGATCCGGCGCGCGACACTGTGGGTCAGCGCGCGACCTATTCCCAGATCGAATACTCCGTAGTAGCCAATCAGGACGGCGATAACGAGAAGCAGTCCGAAGCGTGCAGTTCCCATGGCGCGCAACAGGAAGGGCACTGCCAGCAGAGCAGCGAGCATCGACACGATATGGCCGCCGACAGTGACGGCGACATCGCGGTCGACCCGCGCCGGCGCTGTGCCATCTGGGGAGGAGGTAGTTCGCTTCAAGGAAGGAGTCGAGCGTTCCGGGTGTGCCGCTTGGTGGAGACCTCGGCCATCGTAACGTTGAGCACTCCCGTCTCTTTCTCGAAGGAGTCGGCGCCGGGCAGAATCCTCACCTCGAAACCATCGTCATCGAGCAAGCTTTCGATGACGCGGTTGCAGCCGAACTTCTCGATGAGCTCTGGATCATCCAGATAGTAGTCATCGAAGACGACAAGGGTAGTAGGTCCGACGAGCGGAAGCACCGCCTCCCAATCTCCTCGAATGGTTTCCAGCGAATGGCCACCGTCGATGAAGATCAGATCGAAATCGAGTTTCGAGGAGGTGTGCTCGGCGACGAAGGGCGGCAAGGTCGAGGAAGAGAAGCCCTGATAGAGCTCCACTCGTGGACCGACTGCGCTCAGCGAGCGCCGAACCTCCTCGATCCCCGGAGGCAGCTTGGACAATTCGGATTCGAGGAGCTCGGAATCCATCTGCTCGAAGAGGTCGAAGCCGAAGTAGCGAACTTCGTCTGGCTGGTGAAACACGAGGGCCGTTTGAATCAGCTCACGAGCGCGACGGCCCGTATAGACGCCGATCTCGAGGATCGTTTTGCAGCGACGGCGGAAGGCGAGCTCGAGAATCGCCGAGTATCGCGGGTTTGCTGATCTGGGATACGCCACCTTGGTTCTGTAGAAGAACCGAGAGAGGTGGACGAAGCGCCGCAGTACCATGCGAATCGACGCCATTGTACTTGGGAATTGCAGAGACGGAACAGCCTCGAAATAGGACCTTCCTCGAGACCCCGATACAATCCCGGCGGGCCGGGAATGAAGGCCATCCTCATCACTACCACCGAGTTCTCGCCCTTCCGAGCCGGGATTGGCACCTACACATGCGAGATCGCTGCCGCGGCTCAGGCGCTGGGAGGCGCGGTGACGGTCTTCGCGCCGAGCTACGGGACCGACCCGGCGGATTCGGACCGACTGCGCTACCCCTTCGAGGTCATTCGTTACCCCGGTGAGACTTACGATCGGCGGGCTCTTCCGGGCCTGCTCCTCCGGCTTTGGCGAGTGGTTGGTGAAAGGCCCTGGGACCTGATCCACGCGGTCGACTGGCCGACCGTCCTGGCGCTGGGCCTGATCCGCCGACTGCGGCCGCTGGAGTACCGAGCCACGGTCTATGGCTCGGAGCTTCTCGGGGTCGTCGACTCGCTGCACGTGCGCATACTTGCCGGAGGGCGTCTCTTTGCCGCCTGCGAACGGGTGCTGGCTATCAGCGACTTCACCTCCGACCTCCTCAGCCGGCGCTGTCCTTTCGTCCAGCCCGAGAAGGTCGCGATCACACCCCTCGGCGTAGCGGAGCGTTTCTTCGAGCCGCCGGATGCGGCCGCCCGGTCGGCTGTGACGAAGCGGCTCTCGATACCTGACGACCGCCAGGTGCTGCTCACGGTGGCACGGCTGGTGCCTCGCAAGGGTCACCGAGTGGCCTTGAAGGCGCTTCGCCTGCTCCCCGGCGACGTCAAACAAGGTCTCGTCTACGTTATTGCTGGGCGGGGGGATCCTGTCTATGAGGAAGAGCTGCGCCGACTGGCGGCCGAGACCGAGGTGCGTGTGATCTTCGCCGGCGCTGTCGGCGATGCCGAATTGGTCGCCCTCTACGGCGTTGCCGACATCTTCCTCTTACCCGGAGAGCCAGACCCCAAGAGTGTGGAGGGCTTCGGGCTGGTCTACCTCGAGGCCGCGGCGCAAGGAACGCCGGCGGTGGCTTCGCGCTTGGGTGCCATTCCCGAGGTAGTGCGCCATCAGGAAACCGGACTACTGGTCGAAGCTTGCGACCACGAGGGCTTGGCGGCGGCGCTTGCAGATCTGCTGAATCACCCGACTCGGCTCGCCGGCATGGGCGCCGCGGCACGCGAACGGGCCCGGGACTACACCTGGGAGCGATGTGCGCGCCTGAGCTATGAGCTCTGAGCGTCGCGGGGTGACGCTCGCTCAGACTCCTGCCTGGGTTCGCCGCGGTGCCGAGCTTGGGTCCGCTATACTGATCACGGCTCGGTGTTGACCGGCTGGCTTTATCACGGCGCGAACTGACTCCGGGCATCATGCTGAGAAACAAGCGACTTATCCTCGCTCTTTTGATCTCTGTCGGGGTTGCGCTCGTCTCCGTCTCGGGCCGTCTCGGACCGAGCTATCGACAGCTCCGGTTCCGCCTCAGCGGAACCGTCTCGGTGAACGGCGACACCATGCGCCTCGACCCATCCGACTCCGTGATCACCCCCTTCATGGTCGAGACGGGGACGTGGGAGCCGACGGAGACGGCCATCTTTCGGGAGCACACGGGGCCTGGCGACACTGTCATCGATGTCGGCGCCAACGTCGGCTACTACACTCTGCTCGGCGCAAGCCTGGTCGGTGAAGAGGGCAGAGTCATCGCCTTTGAGCCTGACCCCGCTGCTTTCGACCTACTGATGGGGAACGTGGCGAGCAACGGATATCGCAATGTGACCCTCGAACAGAAGGCGGTTTCCAACGAGGAAGGCACCCTCGATCTCTACATCGCCGAGGCCAACAAGGGAGATCATCGAATCTATCAGCCTGGAGGGCGCGAGCACGTGGAGGTGGAGACGGTATCGCTCGACGGCTACCTGGCGAATTCTCCCGGACGCGTCGACTTCCTCAAGATCGACACCCAGGGTGCCGAGGGGGCTATCCTTGCGGGCGCCATCGACACCTTGACTCGCAACCAAGATATCGTGCTTGTCGTCGAGTTCTGGCCCGCCAGTATGCGCGAGCTCGGCTACGACCCCGCCGCCGTGCTCGAGACCCTGACCGATCTCGGCTTCCACCTCTCCTACATCGATGAGCAGTTCGGCACCGTCACCCCCGTCGATGCGAGGATGGTTCTGAAGAATCTCACTGTCGAGAACAAAAAGTGGAGCAATCTACTCTGCAAACGCTGAGGAGCTCTCTTTCGTTCAAACCGCCTTGTCACGGTTCACACGCAGTCCATCCCGTACCTGATGAAGTCTCGAGGCAAGCTCTGCTAGCGCGAGATCGTCCCAAACATCGCGGTCGGCCCGCGCCCGGCCCGTTGCCATCTGGCGAGGAATAGTAAGGAAGCGACACCTCCTAATCTCCTCGATCGGACCCTTCTCGAGACCCCGATACAATCCGGCCGGGAGCCCCGGAACGATTGCCATCGCAAGGAAGACACGGCTTGACCCAGACTCATCGCTCCTAGAGGCTGATGCTGAATCATGGAGATTCTCTACTATCTTGCCGACCAAAACCCCCATCGCGACCGCAGTCTAGGGATCTCGCAGTACACCTTGGGACTCATCGATGGAGTCGCTCGCCTCGGCTCCCATCGAGTCTGGAGTCTCGAATCGACCTCTTCGATCCAGGCTTTGATGAGTGATCGCAGGATCCGACTGCCATGGAAGACGGACCGCTTGGCCGGGCGGCTTGTGGCCGATTATCTGGGAGCGCTGGACCCCCGGCTGCCGAGAGTCGAGATCCACCACTACCCTAAGGGATTTCTTTCTCCTACTCCGCGGCGGCGAGGCGCCCTCGTCGGAACCGTCTGCGACACGATTCTCGTGCACTATGCCGAGAGGTACCCGCGCGAGCGCAGCCGCTTGGCCTACCAGTACCTCTGCTGCGTCCTGGCCTCCTCGCTGAGGCGCTTTGATCTCGTCTGCACTCTGTCGCAATTCTCGAAGCGGTGCATCGAGGACTTCTGCCGCAAACGCACGATTACGCCTCCGAGGATCGTAGTCACCTATCTCGGCGCGCGTTGGGAGGAAGAGGCTGGTTCGGCCCTGTCCAGAGCCGCCCGAGGAGACTATGTCATCCACCTAGCCTCCATTCATCCACACAAGGGTACTCGGCGCCTCCTGGACCTCTGGCGGGCGTACCGAGCGCACAACCCTGAGGCGCCTCGCCTTCTGTTGGTCGGCTCGATGACGCCCGAGGCTCGGGCCGAGGCAGAGTCGATCCCCGGGACGCAGTGCCAGTCGGGGGTGAGCGACGCCCATCTTGAGGAACTGCTGCGCGAGGCCCAGCTGCTCCTCCTCCCCTCCGAGATCGAGGGCTTCGGCCTTCCGGCGCTAGAAGCGCTCTATCTGGGGACGCCGACTGTCTTCCCGAGCGACACGGCAATCGAGGAGGTGCTCGGCAAAGACGACTCGGGACGATTCGAGCTCGGTGAGACAGACTCCTTCATGACAGCGGTCGATCGGACGCTGTTGACCGAGCCGGCCGAGGTCAAAGAGCGAGCCGTTGCCCTCGCCGACAGGTTCTCTTGGGCAAGATGTGTCGACAGGACGATCGCGGCGTACTCCGAGCTCCTCTGAGGCCGGCGACCCCATGAAGGCGATCCTCATCACCACCACCGAGTTCTCGCCCTACCGAGGAGGAATCGGTACTTACACCTACGAGATCGCTGCCGCGGCTCAGGCGCTGGGAGGCGCGGTGACGGTCTTCGCGCCGAGCTACGGGACCGACCCGGCGGATTCGGACCGACTGCGCTACCCCTTCGAGGTCATTCGTTACCCCGGTGAGACTTACGATCGGCGGGCTCTTCCGGGCCTGCTCCTCCGGCTTTGGCGAGTGGTTGGTGAAAGGCCCTGGGATCTGATCCACGCGGTCGACTGGCCGACCGTCCTGGCGCTGGGCCTGATCCGCCGACTGCGGCCGCTGGAGTACCGAGCCACGGTCTATGGCTCGGAGCTTCTCGGGGTCGTCGACTCGCTGCACGTGCGCATACTTGCCGGAGGGCGTCTCTTTGCCGCCTGCGAACGGGTGCTGGCTATCAGCGACTTCACCTCCGACCTCCTCAGCCGGCGCTGTCCTTTCGTCCAGCCCGAGAAGGTCGCGATCACACCCCTCGGCGTAGCGGAGCGTTTCTTCGAGCCGCCGGATGCGGCCGCCCGGTCGGCTGTGACGAAGCGGCTCTCGATACCTGACCACCGCCAGGTGCTGCTCACGGTTGCACGGCTGGAGCCTCGCAAGGGTCACCGAGTGGCATTGAAGGCGCTTCGCCTGCTCCCCGGCGACGTCAAACAAGGTCTCGTCTACGTTATTGCTGGGCGGGGGGATCCTGTCCATGAGGAAGAGCTGAGCCGACTGGCGGCCGAGACCGAGGTGCGTGTGATCTTCGCCGGCGCTGTCGGCGATGCCGAATTGGTCGCCCTCTACGGCGTTGCCGACCTCTTCCTCTTACCCGGAGAGCCAGACCCCAAGAGTGTGGAGGGCTTCGGGCTGGTCTACTTGGAGGCAGCGGCGCAAGGAACGCCAGCAGTGGCTTCGCGGTTGGGTGCCATTCCTGAGGTAGTGCGCCATCAGGAGAGCGGCGTTCTGGTCGAACCATGCGATCACGAGGGATTGGCGATGGTGCTGGCAGATCTTTTGCGGGACCCGGGGCAGCTCGAGAGTCTGGGCACCCTAGGTCGTGAACGGGCTCGGGATTACACCTGGGAGAGATGTGCCCGTTTGACCTATGACCTCTGAGCTGAGGATACTCTTGGACCCTCTCGATCAGATGCAAGAACCACAAGAGCTTCCCGCCCGACCCATCCTCGGCACGCCGGTGGTCTTGACGGATTACCGAGGCGCGTTTGAATGCGTGTCGGCCTGGGCCAAGCTCCGCGAGCAGCCACGCCTTGTAGATGCTGCCAACACTCACGTCGTGGCGATGGCCCGCCAGCGCCGGAGCTTCTACGAAACGATGAATCGCTTCGATCTGGTCTTGCCGGATGGAATGCCTTTGGTTTGGGTCCTCAATCGGCGCTACCGCGCCCGACTCGAGGATCGGGTCTACGGTCCGACGCTCATGGAGCGCGTGTTCGATTGGTCTCAGGAGCCCGGCCATGGCCATCTCCGTCATTACCTGCTTGGAAGCAGTGACCAGATTCGTGAGAAGGCGTCCGAGACTCTTTCAAGACGCTTCCCCGCCGCCGTTATCGATTCTGGTTATTCGCCACCTTTTGGTGGCTGGGATGCGAACGAGGACCGGGCGATCCTCGATCGGATTGCCGATTCGGGGGCCAACCTCATCTGGGTCGGCTTCGGATGCCCCAAACAGGAAGAGTTCTTGGCGCGCTTGCGGCCTCGACTCCCGGTAGGGGTGTATTTGGCGGTCGGCGCTGCCTTCGCCTTCCATGCCGGTACCGTCCCCCAGGCACCGAAATGGCTCCAGAGGATCGGGATGGAGTGGTCTTTTCGCTTGCTGATGGAGCCTCGCCGCCTATTCAAGCGCTACTTCGTATACAACTCTCTCTTCGTTTTCTATTTGCTTCGGGACGGACTATTCGGCAGGCCGAATCGCAGTCGCGGATGAGCGTTGAGCCATCGCCGGCCGAACGATCGGTTATCCTGCGCTTCCGTGACGAGCCGATCGCCCGATTTGGTGCTTTGCGAGGGTTCGCCGTCCTTCGTCTTGCGTCAGTACCGGGTCGGTTCGGCAAAGAACTTCGCCTACCTCCTCGTTGACTCGGCGTCCAAGCAGGCTTTCTTGGTCGATCCAGCCTGGCAGCCACTCGAGCTCTTAGACGAAAGTGCGGCCCAAGGCGTCCGGCTCTCCGGCGTTCTGCTGACTCACACTCACGCGGATCATATGGGGGGAGTGCTTCGCAGGCGATCGCTGCCAGGGGTCGGCGAGCTTTTCGAAAAAATGCGCCTGCCGATATACGTTCACCACCGCGAAGCGGACCGAGTGGTGCGCTTTTGTGGGGTGAATCCCGAGTCGGTTCGCCCGCTGTCCGACTCCGATACGGTCCCGCTCGGTTCTTCGGAGCTTGTCTGCCTGCACACACCGGGGCACAGCCCCGGCAGCGCCTGCTACCTCGCCGACGGGCGACTCATCTCCGGCGACACACTGTTCGTGCGCAACATCGGTAACGTCGAGCATACGCAGGGTGACATCGATGCGATGTATCACTCCCTCTGTCGATTGGCGGCGCTCCCCACCGAAACCAAGATCTACCCCGGTCACGACTATGGCGACGCACCCAGCTCGACGATCGGGCTCGAGCTGAGGCAGAACGCGTATATGCGCCCGATGCAGCTCGAACAGTTCCGAATCTTGATGGGCCGCTTGTAACAAGTGAGATATAGTTGCTTGTTGATGAGACGCTCCCGCCTTTTCGCCAGCACTCTTACGCTGGTCTTTGCGATGCTGGCTTCGCTTGCACCGCCGGATCTGGCGTGCTGCAGCGGACTGGCGGAGATGCATGAGGTTCAGGTCTCTGCGATGGACTGCGCCGAGAGCATGGACTGTTGCCAGCCGGGCAACGTCAGCCCTGCGGCTCAGCGCTGTTGTAGTGGAGACGAGAGTCGCACCAACACTCCCAGCCGCGTCGCGACCCTACGAGGGTTGCCGAGTGATGTCAGCGCTGAGCTGGCGATATACGGACAAGGGGGGGCCGACTCGGCCTTCAGACGGCCGCTGTCTGATCCTCCATTCCCACTCGAGCCTCTCTTCCGTCTGCACTCGGCACTCTTGATCTAGCGCTCTCCTGAGACGAAACGCCTCTGCGGAGCCGGCGTTCGGTTCCGCGGGAACGAATCTCTGTCTTGTGGAGGAGTGCAATGCCGAAAGTGACGGCCGTTGTCGGTTCTTATCTATGCGTTTGCGTGACAGCCCTGTGGCCGGCGGCGGCTCGTGAGCTGGATGCGAGTGAGACTTCGCTCAACGAGCCCGATCTCGAAGCGGAGATCCTCGAGCTCGCTGCTCCCCTCGATCGAGAAGCTCTTGTCGCTGCGGTTCTGAACAGGAACAAGGCGATCGAGGCGGCGCGGAGAGCGTGGCTGGCCAGCGCGGAGGTCCCCAGCCAAGCTCGCGGCCTTCAAAACCCGAGGCTCTCGTATTCCTTCGCTCCGCAGAGTGTCGGCTCGGACAGCGTCCGCTATGGGCAGCGTATCGATTTCTCGCAGCGCCTTCCCTATCCCGGCAAGAGGCGGTTGCAGCGAGAGATTGCTGAGGCGGTAGCTGCGACTGCCGGTCACGATCTCGAGGCGATTCGTCTGAGCCTCGCCACGGTTAGCTCCCTTCTCTACGACGACTACTACGTCGTCGAGCGCGCGATCGAGATCAATGAGGAGTACATTGAGCTACTGGCCTCGTTTCAGCGTATCGCGACCGCTCGCTATGCCGCCGGTGAGGAGTCGCAACAGGCGCCACTACAAGCCGAGGTAGAAGCCGCGCACCTGCTCCACGAAGGCGTACTGCTAGAGACCGAGCGGGCGATTCTGGTGGCAAGGATCAATACTCTTCTGCATCGCAGGCCGAGTGAATCGCTTCCTCCACCACCCAGGGAGTTGGCGCCCCCGGCGGCGCGAGCGGCTGAAGAGCGGAGCCTCGAGGAGGAGGCCATCGCGACGAGACCCGAGATACAGAGCGTCACCTCTACGCTGGAAGCTCGTCGGCTCGAGATCGAGCTCACCGAGCGTGCCTTTCGCCCCGACTTCGAAGTCATGGGCTCCTACAGCACGATGTGGAACCAGAGCGAGCATCGCGCCATGGTCGGAGCCGGCATCAACCTTCCGATCTACCGCAGCAAGCTGCGCGCTGCGAAGGCCGAGGCGGAAGCTCTCCTCGGAGTCATCGAGAGCGAGCGCGAAGTGCTCATCGATCGCGTCAGGGCCGAGGTCGCCATCGTCGCTCTACTGCTCGAGGAGGCGGAGCACGTCCTCACACTCTTTCGGTCTCGTCTGCTTCCCGCCGCCGCCGATCAGACCTCCGCGGCACTTGCCGGGTTTCGCACCGGCCAGAACAGCTTTCTCTCCCTGATCGAGGCCGAGCGCAATCAGCGCACGGTTCGTCTCGACTACGAGCGAGCGAGGGCCGACGTTCACCGGCGCCTTGCCGAGCTGGATGGGGCATTGGGGAGGTCGCCGGATGCCGAGAGTCGTGACCAGCCTTCTCGAGGAGATCAGCCATGAACCATCCAACGAAGATCGCTGCCGGTGCCTTTTTGCTTGCGACTCTCAACGTCTTGATCGCTTGTAGCGACGGTAGACAGCCGCCGGGTGAGCCGAGCGCGTCGAGCCGTGTGGGAGGGCTCGATGTGCGTCTGTGGCTGGACCCCGACCCGCCGAAGCAGCAAGGACTCTTGTGGCTCGAGCTCCGCGATGAGGATGGGGGTGCCGTCGACGCTGCCCAAGTCGATGTGGGCTGGCTGATGCCGGCGATGGGCGCGATGCCCGAGATGAGAGGGAAAGCGGAGATCGAGGAGGTCGGGTCGGGTCTTTACCGTGCGCAGCTCGACCTACCGATGAATGGGTCGTGGACTCTCCCGGTCAACATTCGCACCTCTCGGACTTCTGTCATCGCCGAGTACACGCTGAATGTGGGTAGCGCGGGCCTACGCGAAGTTGGGGCGCACGCTCTCAACCAAGGCTCGCCGGAGGGCGTGCAGCCGCCGACCGCAGAATACCCCCAGGTCGTGCTCGACGCCCTGCGCGAGACGTTGCGGGTGTACGAGGAAGTCCGCACCCAATTGACCCAGGACAGGATGGACGGCCTTTCCACCAGAGCCGAGCGATTGGCACAGAGCTTCGTCACTGCGCGCTCCGCGCTGGGAAACGAAGGGGCTCCAGCGAGCCTCGCCCTGGTCGACGAAGGGGAGCGTTCATCGTCGTCACTGGCCGCCGTCGATGACCTCGAGACGGCTCGGGTCGCTTTCGGCGAAGTGAGCCGCTCGCTCTTCGCTCTCGCGGCGGCAGATCCTCGCCTGGTCGAAGGATGGCAGAGCTTCTCGTGCCCGATGACGTCTACCTTCCCCAGGTGGATGCAGCCGGCCGGCGAGTTGGAGAATCCCTATATGGGCCAGGCGATGCCGGGTTGCGGCTCGCCCGCCGACTGGAGCCTTCCACAGCCGGAGGGCGTCGCTGAGCTCGAGGCCCACGCACAGCACGTTCATGGAGGTCTCGACGAGGGCGACGAGATCGCTCACTACACCTGTTCGATGCACCCATCGGTAAAGCGCGGGGCCGCCGGGACCTGTCCGATCTGCGCGATGGATCTTGTTGGCGTGACGCGCCGAGAAGTCGAGACCGGAACCTTCGTCGTGAGTGCAGAGCGTCGACAGGAGATCGGAGTCCGAACGGAGGCAGTGGGCACACAGGCGATGAATCTCAAGATCCGTGCGGTAGGGAGGGTGACCTATGACGAGACGTTGCTTTCCGAGGTGACGGTGAAGGTCGGTGGCTTTGTAGGGCGGCTCTCGGTCGACCAGACTGGCCAGTTGGTGCGCCAGGGCGAGGTTCTCTTCGAGCTCTACAGCCCCGAGCTCTACGCCTCGCAGGAGGAGCTCCTGGCTGCGCTTGCGAGTCAGCAAGCCGCGCGATCCACCCAAGCGCCCGATCGTGCCGACTATCTGGTCGACGCCGCGCGTCAGCGCCTTAGGCTCTGGGATCTGAGCGACTCGCAGATCGAGGCGATCGCGGAGAGCGGGCAGCCGCTGAGGGATCTGCCGATTCTTTCCTCCTCTTCGGGCTACGTGGTCGAGAAGATGGTTGTGCAGGGTTCCTCGATAAATCCTGGGCAGACTCTCTATCGCATTGCCGGTCTGGATCGAGTGTGGATCGAGGCCGAGGTCTACGAGTCGGATCTGCCGCTGATCGAGGTCGGCCAGCTGGCCGAGATCTCCCTTCCTTACCTTGGGGGAAAGCGCTTCGAGGGCCGAGTCGCCTTCGTCTATCCGTACCTCCATGCCGAGACTCGCACTGGCACCGTCCGTATCGAGTTGGCCAACCCTGGGCTGGAGCTCAAGCCGGAGATGTATGCCGATGTGAGCTTCGCCATCGAGCGCGGCGAGCGACTCACGGTGCGAGATGAGGCGGTGCTCTATGCCGGTGAGCGACGTCTCGTCTTTGTCGACCTGGGGGAGGGCCGCCTACAGCCCCGCGAGGTGGAGATCGGCGTTCACGCCGGCGACCGCTATGAAGTGCTCGCGGGCCTCGAAGTGGGCGAGAAGGTCGTCGTTTCGGGGAACTTTCTGATCGCTGCCGAAAGCCGGCTCAAATCGGCCACGGAGAAATGGTGATGGGTGCGGGCGACTCCCAAGGGCCGGTCGCGAGTGTCATTGGCGCTAGTGCTCGCAACCCACTGCTCACCATTCTGCTGGCTGGCGCGCTCGGAGTCTGGGGCTGGTATGCCCTGACTCACGGTCCTCTGGACGCGATTCCGGATCTTTCGGATGTGCAGGTGATCGTCTTCACCGAGTGGCCGGGCCAGAGCCCGGATCTGGTGGAGGACCAGATCACCTACCCGATCTCGAGCACTCTTCTAGCCGCTCCCCGGATCAAGTTCGTGCGCGGACAGTCCTTCTTCGGCCTTTCCTTCGTCTACGCCATCTTCGACGACGGAACCGATATGTACTGGGCTCGCTCGCGCGTGCTCGAGTATCTGAGCGAGGTGCGGGGGGAGCTGCCGGCGGGAGTCGTCCCGACCCTCGGCCCCGACGCCACCGGCGTCGGCTGGGTCTTTGAGTACGCCCTCGTCGACCGCACCGGCCAGCACGATCTGCAAGAGCTGCGCAGCCTGCAGGATTGGAACTTGCGTTTCGCCCTCGAGAGTGTGCCAGGGGTTGCCGAGGTCGCTTCGATCGGCGGCTTCGTCAAGCAGTACCAGGTCACTCTGGACCCCAACAAGCTGGTGGCCTACGGCATCCCGGTCGGCCGGGTGATCGAGGCGGTCAGGGAGGCGAATCAGCAAGTCGGGGGAAGAGTGCTCGAGATCTCCGGCCACGAGCATATGGTCAGAGGTAGAGGTTATGTCAGCGACAGAGCCGACCTCGAGCTCGCTCCGCTCGGTGTCTCCGAGGGCGGGGTTCCGATCACCATCAGAGATGTGGCCGAGGTGACTATCGGGCCCGATATGCGACGCGGCCTGGCGGAGCTCGATGGCCGGGGTGAGGTGGTCGGCGGTATTGTGGTGATGCGCTATGGGGAGAACGCGCTGCGGGTGATCGAGGCGGTCAAGGCACGACTCGCCGAGATCGAGCCGGGTCTCCCCGCCGGTGTCGAGGTGGTTACCACCTATGACCGCTCCGGCCTCATCGAGGACTCGATCGACACGCTGCGGGAGACGCTGCTCCAGGAGATGGTGGTGGTGAGCGTCGTCATTTTTCTTTTTCTACTGCATGCCAGAAGCGCCCTGGTGCCGATCATCACCTTGCCGCTGGCGGTTCTGCTCGCCTTTGTACCGATGTTCTATCAGGGTCTGACCATCAACATCATGTCGCTCGGCGGCATCGCGGTCGCAATCGGAGCGATGGTCGACGCCGCGGTCATCCTGATCGAGAACATCCACAAGAAGCTCGAGGACCCCAGGAGTGGGACTCGCCGCCTCGAGCTCGTGATCGAGGCCATGCAAGAGGTCGGACCGACCATCTTCTTCTCTCTCCTCGTCATCACCGTCTCCTTCTTGCCGGTCTTCACCCTCGAGGGGGTGGAGGGCCGCCTGTTCAAGCCGCTCGCCTTCACCAAGACCTACTCGATGGCCTTTGCCTCGGTACTCGCTGTCACCCTGACCCCGGCACTGGCCGCGCTTCTCGTTCGAGGACGAATCCGCGGCGAGCGGAGTAACCCGATCAACCGTCTGGTGGTCGCCCTCTATGTTCCGATCGTTCGCTTGGTGGTGCGCTTCCGCAAGACGACCATCCTGGTCGCCATCGTTCTGGTGGCCGTTACTGTGCCCGTCTTCCTGGGCCTGAGCACTGAGTTCATGCCACCTCTCAACGAGGGAGCGATCCTCTACATGCCGACGGCGCCCCCCGGCATGTCGATCACTGAGGCCGCTTCGATTCTGCAGTCGATGGACCGACAGCTCGCCAGCTTCCCCGAAGTCGAGCGGGTGTTCGGAAAGATGGGGCGCGCGCGCACCGCCACCGACTCGGCCCCGATCGGCATGGTCGAGACCGTGGTGACCCTGAAGCCAAAGGAAGAGTGGCGACCGGGTTTGACCTGGGATGCACTGGTCGCGGAGATGGACGAGAAGTTGCGCTACCCAGGGATGCCTAATGTGTGGTGGATGCCGATCCAGACCCGCACCGAGATGCTCTCTACCGGCATTCGCAGTCAGTTGGGGATCAAGGTCTTCGGTGACGACTTGACCGAGATCGAGCACACCGCGATCGCCATCGAGCAGGCAATTGCGACCATACCCGGCACCCGCAGCGCCTTTGCGGAGCGCTCCGCCGGCGGCTTCTTTGCCGACTTCACGGTAGACCGTGTCGCGGCGGCCCGTTACGGACTTTCGGTGGCCGACGTCAACGAAGTGGTGATGACTGCGATCGGAGGAATGAAGGTCTCAGAGACGATCGAAGGTCGCGAGCGCTACCCGATCAGTGTCCGCTACGCTCGCGAGTTTCGCGACTCGCCAGAGGCGCTTCGACGGGTGCTGGTGGCGACTCCGAGCGGCGCCCAGGTTCCGCTCGGGCAGCTCGCCACTTTGAGTTTCACCACCGGCCCGCCGATGATTCGTAGCGAGGACGGCAAGCTGGTGGGCTTCGTGTTTGTCGATCTGGCAGGCCGGGCGATCGCCGACTATGTCGAAGAGGCTCGGGCCGTTGTAGCCCGTGAGGTGGATGTTGCGCCCGGCACCCGCATCGAGTGGGCGGGCCAGTTCCTCTATCTGGAGCGGGCGAAGGAACGTCTCAAGATCGTCGTACCGGTCACTCTTCTCCTGGTCTTCCTGCTTCTCTACTTCCATACCGCTTCGGTAATAGAGACCGGCATCGTCCTCTTGGCCGTTCCCTTTTCCGTGGTCGGGGCGGTGTGGCTCCTCTGGTACCTCGACTACAACATGTCGGTGGCGGTGTGGGTCGGGCTCATCGCCCTCGCCGGTCTCGATGCCGAGACCGGCCTCGTAATGCTTCTCTATCTCAAGCTCGCCTGGCGGAGCCACCGGGCCGAAGGAGCCGCGCTCGCCTTCGACGACCTCAGAGAGGCTATCGTCGAGGGCGCGGCACGGCGCATTCGACCGAAGCTGATGGCGGTGTCGACGACTCTGCTCGGGCTGGCGCCGGTGATGTGGTCCAGCGGTACCGGAGCCGACGTGATGAAGCGGATCGCTGCGCCAATGGTCGGGGGGCTTGTGACATCCTTTGCTCTGCAACTGACGGTTTATCCAGCGATCTTCGCAATCTGGAAGGCACGAGACCTGGGTCGGTCGGATCTCTAGAGACGCGCGCCTTCGCGAAGCCGTGCCGGGGGAGTCCTTGTGAGCTCGACTTGGGAGATCGGCGTGAGAGTGGGCGCCTTCGCCGTGGTCTTTTCTCTGGTGGCGCTGTGGGAGATTCTCGGCGCGCGCCGTGCGCTCAGCTGCTCCCGCCGCCAACGCTTGGTTCGCCAACCTGGGGTTGGTGGTCGTGGACACGGTGGTGGTGCGCGTCCTCTTTCCACTCACTCTGGTGGGTGTTGCGATGACGGCCGAGGCACGCGACTGGGGCCTCCTTCGGCAGCTTTCGGTGCCCTTCCCGGTGACGCTCGGTGTGTCGGTGGTTCTTCTCGACTTCGTCCTCTATCTGCAGCACCTGCTCTTCCACGCCGTGCCGGCACTGTGGCGCCTCCACATGGTGCACCATGCCGATCTCGACTTCGACCTCACCACCGGCCTCCGCTTCCACCCTGTTGAGATCGCCCTTTCGTTGGCGCTCAAGATGGGAGTCGTCCTGCTGCTCGGCGCACCGCCGTTGGCCGCGCTCGTCTTCGAGGCGCTGCTCAACGGCACCGCGCTCTTCAACCACGGCAATGTGTCGTTGCCGGTCAGGCTCGAAAGGGTGACGAGGTGGTTGTTAGTGACTCCAGACATGCATCGAGTGCATCACTCGGTCGCGCGCCCAGAGACCAACAGCAACTTCGGCTTCTGTCTGTCGTGGTGGGACCGCCTCCTCGGCACCTATCGACAGAGCCCGAAGTCGGGTCACGACGGCATGCAGATCGGTCTTGACCACCTTCAAGATCGCAGCCATCAGTCTCTGCCCTGGCTCCTCGCTCTCCCTCTGCGCGGCGACACAGGCTCTTATCCCTTTGGCTTCGGCAGGAAAAGACGACTCAGGAGAGGCCGAGGGAGAATAGGCTAGTGTCGTGTCCCGGAAATGCCTGCCTAATAGATCGAGGTCATTTCGTTCGCTGCCAAGGCGCGTCGAGGCAGGCATATTGAGAAATCTGTCGACGAGGCGTAACGAAGGCAGCGAGCGAAAGGGGCCGAGCTATTGGGTAGGCATTTCCGGGACACGACACTAAGAACGATGAAGCGTGACGCAAGGAGACCGTTGAGCGTGGTGACGGCGGCCACCTTGCTTCTGACTTTGGCAATCTCGGCGAGTGGAGCGAAAGGCTCGCTCAGCGAGAACCTCCTGATTGCCAGCGAAGCGCTCGGCTACGAGCTTCAGTACCGCGTCTACACGCCCGACAGCGAGGCGAAAGATCTGCCCGTGCTCTACGTCACCGATGGGCAGTGGTACATCAGCCGAGGGGAGATGCCCAGATTGCTCGACAAGCTCATCGAGAAGGGCCGAATCAAGCCGATCGTCGCAGTGTTCGTCGACAACCGGAATCCTCATGATCTCTCCGAGAATCGACGCAACCGCCAGTTCTTTTGCAATCGCGAATACGCTCATTTCTTCTCAGAGGAGTTGGTGCCGGCGATCGACCGTGACTACCCGACCCGCCCTCGTCGCGAGGACCGCGTCGTTCTCGGTCTCTCCTTCGGCGCTTTGAGCTCGGCGTGCTTCGGGCTGCTCGCCCACCAGAGCTTCCAGGGCATTGCGATGCAGAGCCCCGCCCTGCATCCGGTTCCCGGAATCTACGATGCCTATTCCGACTCGCCGCCGCTCGATTTGCTCATTTTTCTCAGCACCGGCACCGCCGGCGACAATCTCGACCAGGCGGTGCGGCTCAGAGAAGTGCTCAAGAAAAAGGGCTACGACCTTCGTTACATCGCCGTACCCCAGGGCCACGACTGGCTCAACTGGGGCCCGTTACTCGACGATGTGCTCGAGTTCTACTTCCGAAGAAAGTGATAGTTATCACTTCCTTCGGAAGCCGCACATGGCGCCGAGGACGGCGTTACTCCGCCACGCTGAAGGGCAGGACCCCGACCGTGTTACCCCACGCCAAGGCGAGGGCTCCCCCTGCGCTGGTGACATCACTGAAGAAGTAGGTCAGCTGATCGATCGCGATCTCGTTGGGAGTCACCATCATCGGCGCGCGAACGACGTCGTAGTCGCTGCTGTACCCGTAGGCGCCCCAGGTGACGCCGCCCGCTTCGATCTTCTCTCGATCCGGCGCCGGCAGGTAGTCCTGCTTCGAAAAGATGGCGGTCCATGCGCCCTCTTTGAGGTCGATGAAGAAGCTGTACTCGCCCGCCGGAAGCTTGGTCTCGCCGATCATGAGGTCGAGCTCGGTCTTGATTCTGGTCGTGACATTGGCGCCGGCTCTCCACACCGGCGCACCCAAGTAGAGCGTCTTGCCATAGCTCTCGCCGGAGCCGAAGATGTCTGCGCGGCCGCGTAGAATCGGCCGGCTGTACTCGATCTCGATCCAGGCGTCACCGATCTGGGTGGCCACAGATCCTTGGGGGCTCTTGGGCATTCCACCCTGAGCGGAGGCTACTCCGCCCAAGAGGACAGCCAGAGCGAAGGTGGTAGCGATCAACAGGACTGCGTTCTTTGGAAGCGTGCGCATGAACATCTCCTGAGCTAGTGGTGAGGCGTTTTTTGGGTCGAAAGCCGAGCCTAGCGGATTCCGCAGGCTGGCGCATAGTTCAGTCTCATCCTATCTCCGCGCCGCCACCATCTGCAGCGCGACGTCGATCGCTGCGAGCATGCTCTGCGGTCGCGCCGTACCCGTGCCCGCGATGTCGAAGGCGGTCCCGTGATCCACCGAAGTCCGAATAATGGGCAACCCGATGCTGACGTTGACACCGTTGTCGAAGGCCAGCAACTTCATCGGAATGTGCCCCTGGTCGTGGTACATGGCGACAACGATGTCGTAGGCGCCGTTGACCGCGCGCATGAATACGGTATCCGGGGGCTGCGGCAAAGAGACGTTGAGGCCACGCGCGCGCGCAGCCTCGATCGCGGGAACGATCTCTCGCGCCTCTTGGTCGCCGAAGAGTCCGCCCTCGCCGGCGTGTGGATTGAGGCCGGCAATGCCGATGCGTGGCTCTGCGACGCCCAACAGAAGACAGGATTCGTGAGCCATATCGATCACTTGACCAATACGTCGGCGCTCCACGAGTTGCACTGCTTCCGCGAGAGGAATGTGGGTACTGACGTGCACGATGCGGAGCTGAGGAGCGACCAGCAGCATCGTTACCTGCTTTGCCCCGGTGCGCTCTGCCAGTAATTCGGTATGGCCAGGGTAGTGATGCCCGGCCAGATTCATCGCTTCTTTGTTGAGGGGCGCGGTAACGACCGCCTCGACCGCTTCGGCCATTGCCAGGTCGCAGGCGCGGCAGACGTAGTCGACGGCCGCCTTGCCCGCCACCCGGCTGACTCGGCCGGGTGGGCACTGGCTCGGTGGAGCGTTCTCGAGATCGAGGAGGGTGACGCTTCCTGGAGCGTATCTACCCTCTGCCGGCTCCTCCACGACTTCGAAGGGCGGGCTCCAGTCGACCCACTCCGAGGCTCGCTGCAGCTGACGGAGATCGCCAATGACCAGCGGCCGGCAACGCTCGAGAAGCGTCGGCACTTGCAGCGCCTTGAGCACCACTTCGGCGCCGACGCCGGCGGGATCACCCATGGTCAGAGCGAGAATCGGCCTGGATGAATCCGCTGTAGGCAATCCGTTCTTCTCCTCTCCGACGATACCAACCCGTCGAGCGAGAAGGCACGCGAGATCGAGTATTCTTTTTGCCAAATGGGTGAGCTCCTTCTCCCGGCGCCGTCGCCGGCGCGGCTACGCCAAGCCCTGGAGAGAGGCGAAGTGACTCTCGTCGAGCATGTCGAGGGTGTACTGGCCCGCGTCGAGAGGCACGAGCTTCGAGTTCGAGCCCTGGTGCCAGAGACTCGCCGGCGAGAACGTGTGCTGGGTGAGGCCGAGGCACTCCGCGACCGATTCCCCGAGCCGTCGGAACAAACTCCCCTGTATGGCGCCCTGGTTGGTATCAAGGACATCTTCACGGTAGCGGGCCTGCCGACCGCATGCGGCTCGGCTCTTCCTCCCGAGGCCTTCGAGTCCGCGGAGGCCTCCTGTGTCACACGCTTTCGTGCGGCCGGTGGACTGGTTCTGGGCAAGACGATCACTACCGAGTTCGCCTTCTTTAGTCCCGGCGCCACCACTAATCCCCACGATGCGGGCCACACCCCCGGCGGCTCGAGTAGCGGATCGGCGGCCGCCGTGGCCAGCGGCTACGTACCGATCGCCTTCGGTTCTCAGACCGTCGGCTCGGTGATCCGTCCCGCTGCTTTCTGCGGAGTGGTGGGGTTCAAGCCTAGCTATGGACGCATTCCCGGCGACGGCATGTTGTCGTTCTCGAGGTCCGTCGACTGCCCCGGGCTTCTGGCCGTCGATCTCGCCACCGTTTTCGCGGTCGCCGCGGTGGTGATCGAGGACTGGTCCTCGACGGTAGCGAGCGCTGACATGCCCACGGTCGGCGTGCCGACTGGCGTCTACTTGGACCAGGTTGAGGCGGGAGCGCGGGCCGCGTTCGAAAGCCAGCTGGCGTTGCTCGCGAGATCCGGTGTCGAAGTGAAGCAGGTCGCCCTTCTGGACGACTACGGCGAGATTGCGGACCGTCATCAGGACTTGATTGCGGCGGAGTTCGCGCGCACCCACTCCGACCGTTTCGCGCGCTGGGGCTCGCTCTACTCGGGCCACAGTGCCGGGCTCTACGATCGTGGGCTCCGCCTCGGCGAGCACGCGATTCTCAGCGGGCGACAAAGCTCGAGAGACCTGAGATCGCGCTTAGAGTCCCTTATGGACGAGCACGGCATCGATTTGTGGGCGACGCCGGCGGCAACCGGCCCGGCGCCGAGCGGACTCGACAGCACCGGCGACCCGAGAATGAACTTGATCTGGACCCACGCCCTCATGCCAGCACTCACCTTTCCCATGTCGAACGATGGGGGGTTGCCGCTGGGGCTTCAGTTGGCGGCTCGGGTTGGTGACGATGAACGTCTTCTGGTCTGGGCCCAGGCCTGTGCTGCGGCCTTGGGAACGGCTTGATGGGCCGCTATTGCGGCGGTTCCAGCGGCGGCTGCGGGTCCAACGGTTTCAGGTCCCGTCCCCCAAGACCGGGATAGTCCGGCGCCAGCTTGGCGGCGCGCCAGACTCCGAGGCCCAGTTCGCCGCCGCCACCCCAAGGGTCGGATCCGTCGCGCTGTTTCACGCTGCCGGAGTACGGGTTGCCGAAGTTCCACACCGTTTCTCCCTGCGGCGTGACTTCGAACAGGCGGCCCTCGGGTCCCGAAGTAGCGAAGGTGTTGCCGTTGGCGAGACGATGGGCACCGGAGATGAACGGGGCGAAGAACGACTCACGGTCGCCGGTGGCGTAGGTCCAGACGGTCTCGGCCGGCCCCCAGGCCGCGCCTTCAGCGTGCGTGTAGCTGCCGTCCGTGGCCAGGGGCGAGGTGATCTCTTCTATCGAGGAGTATTTGCCGTCCGGTCGTTCGTTGCCGTTGTTGAAGATGGTGAGGTTTCCTGCGCCCTCCATTCCGGGCGGGATCCACTGCACGTCGTGGGGGTAGAAGAGTTTCTTGTCTCCGGGCCCGCCGCGGCCGTACATCTCAGGATTGCCCCAGCGGTAGAGGAGATCTCCTTTCGGCCCTGCCGACTCCTCGGTCGACTTCGGTCTGGCGATGATCCAGATCTCCCCGAGCTCCGGCACCGCCATCGCGATCTGGTCGAGCTCGGGATTCCAGTCGACGGCGTTGATGTGCAAGAAGTCTGAACGCTGCTTCTCCTGCTCGGCGTCGTCCGGAACGTAACCGAGTGCCTTGAGCTCGGCGAGCTGCTCTTCGTCGATCTCGAGGGGAGGGCCGCCGGCGTTGATGTCGAGGCGCTCGGGATGCTCCGACGGTTCGCCGAAGTTCGGCAGATCGGGATCCTGGTTTTGGAGAAGGTGGTCCCAGACGTTCCATTTCCAGACGATGCGAGCGTCGTCCGGGGGCAGTGGCTCGATCTCGACCAGGAAGTCGGGCCACAGCCCCTTCTCCGGAATCAAGTCGGCTCGTCGCCCTCGAGATCGCGCCTCCTCGGGTGACTTGACTTCCCACCCGATCGCAAGAAAGTTGCCGTTCGCTAGTGGCTCGACGTCGTGGTGCAGGATCCTGGTCTCGTCCGAGAGCTTCCACTCCCAGAGTAGCTCGCCCTCCCAGCTGAACTTCTGCACCAGGCCCATCGCGCCGCCGACCAGGAACGACTTGTCGTCAGGGTTGCGGCCCGGCCGCAGCAGACTCCCGTCTTCGAGCAGGTAGAGAGAGTGCGGTGCGTAGTCGCTCTCCCACATGTGGACCGCTCTGGCCTGACGGTCGAGGAGGTAAGTGTTGCCCGAGCTGAGTGGCGAATAGAGGACATAGCCCGGCGCGGCGTCGTCGGTCGAGAGGATGAGGCCTCGAGGCGTCGGCGGCTTCTTCGCTCGCTCGCTCGAGTCTGGCGCCTTGGCCTCCGCGAGGTCGCCTCCACTAACCGTCTCCTCACTCTCGGGGGTGGAACATGCCAGGGAGAGAGCCAGGGTAAGGATCGCCCAATTGTGCCGGCGTGCGGAGGGGTTCATCATGGCTTGGATCAGCTTCTCACGGATACAGCGCCCACGGCGGGTAGACTATGCCACCTTGATCCAGGAGGTTCACGAATGTACGCCAAGCGCACCACAGCCCTCCTCTGTATCGTCCTGACGATTCTTCTAGTGACACCCGGGCACAGCGTGGTCACCCCTTCCAACCCGAACGGAGCTGAGCTCGCCCTGGCGCTCCAGAAGCTCTCGGTTCTGGGTAGCGTTCTCTACGTCGCAGCTCACCCGGACGATGAGAACACGGCACTTCTCGGCTACCTGGCTCGGGGTCGCTTGGCGCGAACGGCCTATCTCTCGCTGACTCGAGGTGATGGGGGGCAGAACCTCATCGGCACCGAGCTTGGGCCGTTGCTTGGGTTGATCCGAACTCAGGAGCTGCTGGCGGCCAGGCATTTCGATGGTGCCGAGCAGTTCTTTACCCGTGCCATCGACTTCGGCTACTCGAAGTCGGTCGACGAGACGCTCGCGACCTGGGGCAAGCAGGAAGTGCTTGGCGATGTGGTCAGAATCATCCGGCGATTCCGACCCGACGTCATCATCACGCGCTTTCCCGCCGATGGCCGCGGCGGCCACGGCCATCACACTGCATCGGCGGTCCTCGCCATGGAGGCATTCGAGGCCGCGGCCGATGCGGAGAAGTTTCCCGAGCAGCTGCAGGGGCCCGAGGCGCTACAGCCCTGGCAAGCGACTCGCTTGATGTGGGATCGGTCGCGCTTCTTCGCCGGAGGTGCGGATTCGGGCTCCGGCGTGGAGGTCGATCTCGGAACCTACAGCCCCTTGCTCGGGCTATCGTTTACCGAGCTTGCCGCCCTCGGGCGCAGCATGCACAAGAGCCAGGGTTTTGGCAGCGCCGGCAGTCGCGGCAGTCGCGTGAGCCGACTCGAGCATCGGTTGGGTATCGAGGCGCAGACAGATCTCTTCGACGGCGTCGACACTACCTGGTCGCGAGTCACTGGCGGCGCCGAAGTCGGCGACATCCTGCGCCGTGCGGCGGAGAGCTTCGATGCGTCGCAACCGGCGAAGATCGTGCCCCAGTTGCTGAGAGCCGAGGAGCTTCTCGCGGCGCTGTCGCAAGCGCAGTCTCCCGCCGACTGGGTCGGGCCGAAATTGGCGGAGCTTCGAGAGGCCATTCGCGGGGCCTGCGGTCTGTGGCTCGAAGTCACCACCGACCGTGAGAGCGGGACTCCGGGCGCCGGCCTAAAACTCGAGTTAGCGGCGATCAACCGATCCGAAGTGCCCGTTCGCCTGGTCGGTGTGAGCCTACCTTTTCATGGCGATGTCGATCTCGGAGAGGAGCTCGAGGCCAACCAGAACTGGAGTCTCGAGGTCGACTCCGTGGTTCCGGTGGATCAACAATCGACGGCTCCATACTGGTTGCGCCAGCCCACCGACGGAGCTCTCTTCCGGGTGTCAGAGCCGAACCTGATCGGCCTCGCCGAGTGGCTGCCACTGCAAGCGCGTTTCGATCTTCGCATTGGTGATCGCGACCTCAGCTACGAGGTCCCGCTCCTTTATCGCTCCAGCGACCGGGTCGAAGGCGAGATGTACCGGACCTTCGAAGTCGTGCCCCCGATCTCCCTCAGTGTCGAGGAAGCGGTCTACGTTTTTGGCGACGGTGCTGAGCGAAGCATCGGAGTGAACCTACGCAGTACCGGTTCTCCGGCTCGAGGAGATCTTCGCCTGCGGCTACCGGCGGGTTGGAGCGGGGTGCCGGCGTCGGTTTCCTTCGATCTGAATGCCGGAACCGAGTCTCGCTTTTCCTTTTCCATACGGCCCCCGAAGGACTCTTCAACGGGAACGCTGACTGCAGAGGCGACCCTGGAGGGAAGCAGGGCGACTTTGAGCTCGGGAGTGAGAGCGATCAGCTATCGCCACATCCCGCCACAGACACTGCTCCCACCCGCCGAGGCTCGACTGGTGCGAATGCAGCTCGAGCGTCTCGGTGAGCGAATCGGTTATGTGATGGGAGCGGGAGACGAGATCCCGGGGGCTCTGCGTCAGGTCGGCTACCAGGTCACCCTGCTCACCGACAACGATCTCGCCGCCGCCGATCTCACTCCTTTCGACGCCATCATCATCGGGATCAGGGCCTACAACTCGCGACCCGCGGTGCTACAGCACAACGCCAGGCTCCTCGAGTACGTGAAGAAGGGCGGTACGGTGGTCGCTCAGTACAACACCGCCTCTCGCTTCGGCGGCGGCCCCCCGGAGCTCGGGCCCTACCCCTTTCACGTCTCGCGAGACCGGGTCTCGGTCGAGGACGCCGAAGTAACGCTTCTTCTGCCGGAGCATCCGCTCCTCACCACCCCCAATCAGATCACCGAGGCCGACTTCTCCGGCTGGGTGCAGGAACGCGGTCTCTACTTCCCCGATACCTGGGACGAGCGCTACGACGCCCTCCTGGCTTCGCACGACCCCGGCGAGCCCGATCGCAGTGGCGGGCTGCTCTATACGACCTACGGCAAGGGCGTTTACATCTACACCGGCTATTCCTTCTTTCGTGAGCTCCCTGCCGGTGTGCCGGGTGCCTACCGACTCTTTGTCAACCTGATTTCCGCTCGCCAGCAGTAGTGCGGCGCGGCTTCCGGAAATGATCGCTGTCATTTCCTCCAACTGCACATCATGGCGCCACCGTTGAGCTCTTCCTCCGCGGTTAGACACTTCTACGGCTGGCCTCTCGCCGTTGTCGTCTGGCTGCTCTACGGGCTCCAGGTCGCGGGTTTCTATAGCTGGGGCTTCTACCTTCCGGAGATGTCCGAGGAGCTCGGCATCTCGAGGGCCAGCGGCGGACTCGTCTTTGGTGTGTCACTCTTCTGTGCGGGGGCGGCTGCTCCTCTGGTGGGGATGGCGATCACCCGCTTCGGCCTCCGACGGGTGATGACCGCCGGGTTTGCCGTCAGTGCCTTCGGCTACCTCGCCACCAGCCGAGCGCAGGGCTTCTGGCAACTCCTCGTCGTCTACGGCATCTTTACCGCCGGCACCCATGCCTTCGCAGCGGTTCTGCCTACGCAGACGGTGGCCTCGATCTGGTTTCTCCGTTACCGAGCTCGCGTGCTGGCGGGTCTACTCACCGCTGGGGGCATCGCCGCCCCCTTCATCTTCTGGTTCGACGCGTGGATCCTGCAGACCGCGACCTGGAGGACGGGCTGGGTGGTCATCGGTATTCTCAATTTCGTCCTTGCGATGATCGCCTACGCCTTCGTTCGTGATTCCCCGGAGAGTCTGGGCCAGCTTCGCGACGGCGCCGCCGCTGAGACAGAAGTCGCTCGCCCGACGGCTGCGAGCCCGCCGCCGGGCATCGACAGCGGGTTCACCGCGCGCGAGGCGATTCGCACTCCGCAGTTCGTGCTCTTGTTGATCTGCGGTCTCGGCTACGGGCTTCCTTGGGGGGTTTTAGGTAACCACAGTCGACTCCACCTTCAGGATCTCGGTTTCGAGATCGAGGCGGCGGCGGCGATTCTCTCTTCGATGGCGCTGGTCAGCATCGTTGGCCGAGTGACGGGGGGCTTCGGCGACTTCGTCTCCCCGTCCCGGTTGTTGGGGATAGCGCTGATACTCGAGGGGTCGGGTACCGGCTTGTTCCTGATCGCCACCACTCCAGGGCGCGCCTATGCGGCAGTGATGCTGGTCGGGCTGGGTTTCGGCATGGCCTACATCAGTCAGGCTGCCACACTCGCCCGCTTCTTTGGCCGCAGAGCCTTCGCGACAACGACGGGAGTTCGATACTTTGCCGGGGCCTTCTTTTTTGCCTTTGCCCCCGGGCTAACCGGCCGTCTCTACGACCAGACCGGCAGCTACACCATTCCCTTCCTCACCTTGATGACGATCAGCCTGGTCGGGGCGGCCGTCGCCTTCGTCATGCCGCCGCCGGCACCGCGGACTATTCCGTCGCCGGAAAACCGGTGAGGCCCTCATCCATCTGGATGCGAAAGGCACCCAGAGCCATCGATACCATTTTGTACTGGCCGACCGTGAAGACGACGTCCATCAGCTGTTTTTCGTCGTATCTCGCATCGAGGTAGGCCCAGGTCCGGTCCGAGATTGTCGCGCTGCGGTCGAGCTCGTCCGCCGCTCGCAACAGAGCACGGTCGAAGCTCGACCAGCCTTGAGCCTCGGGTCCTTTGATGATGCCAGCGAGCTCCTCGTCGGTGACACCGAGCCCCTTCGCGGAGCGACTGTGGTAGCCCCATTCGTACTGCGCACCGTTGATGAACGCGGTGCGGAGAATGAGCAGCTCACGATCGCGCGCCGGCAGGGTGCTGCCGTTCAGAACATAGCCACCGAAAGGCCCCCATGCCTTCATCAGATCCGGATGTTGGGAGAGGGTCTTGATGAGATTGAGGGGTGACTGCGACGACTCGAGAGGCGGAATCCTCGGTCCCGGTGGCTGCTTCTGTGCATGCGCCTGTGGAGCGGAGGCGACGAGACCCAGAATCAGAGCTGGCGCCATGCCTTTTGTGAACATCGATCGAAGCGACATGTGGTCCTTCATTAGAGCTCCTGTTCTTCGCGGCGCGACCGGCGCCACCATCCTTGGGTACGTTTTCGGATCCCCTCATTAGAGGGCTGCGTGCGCCGCATGTCAAGGCTGGCGGGGTCATTGGTATCGAGAGAGGGCCTCCGCGACCGCGGCCGGGTAGCTGCCCCCGAACTTGATCGCATGCACGACCAGAGGGGCCAGCTGATGCAGTGGCACCCTGTCTCTCCATCCCTCCTGCAGCGGAAACGCCTCCTGATAGGCGGAGAAGCACTCGGGCCCGAAGCCGCCGAAGAGGCGCATCATCGCCAGGTCGAACTCGCGGTGGCTGCTGTGAGCGGCCGGATCGATGAGCCAGTTGCGGCCACCGGCGCCGACCAATCGATTGCCGGCCCAGAGGTCGCCATGGAGTCGTGCCGGCGGCTCGGGGTCGCCGCCAAGCTCCTCGAGTCTTCCGGCCACGCCCGCGAGCTGCCGCAAGGTCTGATGAGGCAGTGCGCCGCCGTCTTGGGCAAGCCGTGCAAGTGGCTGCAAACGCTGAGTTGCATAGAACTCGATCCAGCTCGAGCAGGGTTCGTTGGGGATCCCCCTGCTGCCGGTGGAGCGCCGGTCTTCGCGCCCGAAACAAGGTGCTCCGCTTTGATGCAGAGCTGCCAGTGACCGCCCCAGGGAGGCTTCGGTGTCGGGCTCAGCCGCGCCCTCTTCGATCCACTCGAGCACCAAGAACGGTGGGTCGTCCGACACGGCAAGAACGTTTGGAACATCGATGGCGTTGGAGTCGCCTATCCAGACCAGCCCGGCAGCCTCGGTACTGAAGTGGTTGGGCGGCGGTGTCGCGTGGGTCTTGGCGAAGACGCGACGTTCATCCGCCAGATCGAGGCGATACGACATCGCGACATCTCCGCCGTGGACGCGGGCGACGGCCGAGATCTCGCTTCCGAGCTCGTAGGCAATGCGGTCGAGCAAGCTGTCTGCCACTTTGCAGCCGACCTCAGCTGTGCCTACTCGGCGCCGTCGTAGGGAGGAGGCGCGCTTGGACCGAAGCCGAGGACGGTGGAGGGTGGCTCCAGGGCCGACGACAGATCCTCGAAGTCGTCGCCCGTGGCTAGAAATAGCTCAGTTTGGTAGCCCGGCTTCGTTGTCCAGTTGGCGCCCACGATCTTGAGATCGAGCTCAGCGACGAGGGTGAGGAAGTATTTCCAGTCGTAGTACACCGCCTGCGAAGGGTCGCAGTCGTTGACGAAGACAGTGTGTTGGTGGGGAGCCAGCACTGGGAACCAGTCGCGGTTGAGGAAGAACCAGGTGGTGCGCAGGAGGCCCGTTTCGCCGATCATCTGCAGGCACTCACGTAGGTAGAACTCGGTCTGTCGCTGGTAGAGATGAGTGAAGATCGAATGAGCGTTGATCAGTGTGAAGTCCGAACCGTAGCAGTTGATCGCGAGAGTGTCGCGACGCGTATTCTGCGGTGCATAGGTCGGACTCCAAACATCGTGGTGATCGAAGACCACATCCACCCCGGGCATGCGAAGGTTGGTCCGACACCAATCGATCATGCCGGCATGGACGTCAACACCGACGTAACGTTCGGGCGGGACTCGCTGAAGTAGCAGCTGGCGAGCATTGCGGCCGCAGCCGCAGCCGAAGTCGAAAACCCGTTTGTAGGCCTCCCTGGGTGCGAGGGCCCGATTGCGAGATCTCCCCAGACCGGGTCGCCGGAAGGGTTGTCGAAGACCGCCTTGTCGGTCGGGCCGACGATCTGCCGGTACTCGAGAGGCGGGAAGGGCAGCTCTCGTGGATCTGCCGCGCCCTCGGCTGGCTCGTGTGCGCTGCCCTTCCCACCAAAAGCTGCGAGGGCAGCGGCGAGGCTTCGCGGTCGACGTTTCTTCATCCTCGCTCCGGCCCCGGGCTCCCGCTTCTTGGGCGCTAGAGACCAGCGTTTCCAAAGTTCGTGTGCAATAGCTCGAGGTCATTCTGTTCGCTGGCCAGGCGCGCCGACGCAGGCATATTGGGCAATATATCGAGGAGGCGCAACGCCGCCAGCGGGCAGAAGGGGCCGAGATATGTGCGCGAACTTTGGAAACGCTGGTCTAGTATAGATTGCTCAGGCCGCCTCGCGCAGTAGACCCGTGATGAATGACTACGCGCCCACTCTCAGTAGCGGATCGTTCGCCCGATCTGCCCCACGGGGAGGTAGGCTGACGGTGTTACCAAGGCGCGAGCTCTTAGCCTGGTTCTCCGTTTTTCACCTGCGCATTGCGCCGGTGCTCTTGGTGGTCCCTCTAGTGATCTTCGTCGTGTCCTGGCACACCGAGCCCTATCTCTTTGCCTATTCGGTCATAGCTCTGGTGCCTCTTCAACTAGCCTGGGCGTAGCGCGGCAAACTCTGGTCCGACATCCCTCGAAGGGAGTAGCCGAAATGAGTGACAACTTCGATACGCCGATCTATGTCTGCGGGGCCTTACGATCACCGAAACAGATGTTGGCTCAACAGGAGTACGGTGGCCATCTTTCGCTTCACGACGACCAGATGGCGAACCAGCTGGGCTTTCGAGCCGGTGCGATTGAAGGACCGACCCACTTCAGTCAGTTCGAGCCGCTGTTGGCGGAGGTGTGGGGGAAGGAGTGGTTCGAGACCGGGTGTCTTAGTGCTCACTACCGCAACATGGTGGTCGAGGGCGAGCAAGTTCGGGCCTACGTGGAACGACCTAGGAAGGCTCAGAATCTGGTGAGGATTCGCGCCGAGAAGGCGGACGGCACCGAGGTGCTCGTGGGCTCAGCCTCGATTGGCGGTGATCCACCGCAATCCGAGCTGGAGAGTCGCCTATCCGGTCTGCGCCTGCCCGGGCCCTTGGTCATCTTGCGTGACCTCGACGTCGGAATGCGGGGCGCGGAGGTCGAAGAGGTGCGGATGGACTTTGACCAGCACATGGGCAAAATGTATCCGTTCTCGCTCAACCAGAAGCTCGAATTCATCACCGAGTTGTCTCCCTGGTTCACCGAGAAAGGGGGGCCGAGCTCACCTTGGGGCCGGGCTATCATCCCTCTCGAGATGATCAGCGTGCTCGCCTCTTACTCCGGCCGCGGCGCTGGGTTCCCGAGTCATGGTCCCGCAGTCGGTCTGATCGCCGGCCAGCAGATTCGCAGGGTGAGAGGCCCTCTTTTCGTCGGCGAGGACTACCTCGTGGATCGCGAGATCATTGCCCTCAGCGAGAGTCGACGAACGGAGTCGACCTGGACCCGAGTCTCGATCCGCGAGCCCGGGTCGAATGACCTTGTTGCCGAGATGATCATGAACGGGGCTACCCTCAAGGACTCCTATCCCAACTACCAGCAGGAGTTGGCCGCGCTAACCCAATAACGCGGTAGCGGTGGCCGAGACTCAGCGAAAGCTCTCCATCGCGCGCTTGAGCGCTTTGACCAGACCCAGTCGGCGCAGCAGCGTCTTGGCCCCCTCTGATCTTCGAATGGTCAGCTCCAGTCGTTTCGCCAATCCGAAAGCCGCCAGCTCGGTGAGCTCGGGGCAGCGGGCGATGACGTCGGACGCGACTTCGTCGAAGTCCGGAATCTCGGGATCGACGATGAAAAACCCATCATCGGCGTACGAGCGGATGCTCTTCCGCGTTTCCTCGTCGTAGGAGCTTTCTGCGAGCTGGCGCTCGAAGAAGGGCGAGTCGATCCAGGGGCGATTGAGCTGGGAAGGATCCATTACCGGCTGGAGCCTCGGCGGTCGGCGTCTACGGCAGACGGTTCACCGCTTGCTCGGCAAGCGTGAGTGAGCGCTCGATTTGTATGGGCATGTTCTCGAGATCGATACCTTCCGTACTCTTCTTGCCTTCCATATAGCGGGCATAGACGCCGTGGGTGATCGCCGCCGACTTCCAGCGATTGAAGCCGACGTAGTAGCCGAGGTTGGAGAGCTCACGGCCGGTGCGATCTGCGTAGCGCTCGGCCAGCTCATCGCGTGGCGGAAAGCCCGGCGCGGCGGTCGGCCGTCGATCAGAGACTGTCGCAGTGTCTCCCGGTTGGGGCCAGTTGTTCAGCGCGTAGGCGAGGTCGGCCAGCGGGTCGCCCAGGGTCGAGATCTCCCAGTCGACCACAGCGGCGATGGTCGAGTCCGGTCCGACCAGGCAGTTGTGCAGGCTGTAGTCGCCGTGGACTACGCGAGCCGGTCCCTGATCCGGAAGGTTGTCGAGAAAGTACCTCTGTAGATCGTGGGCCCTGGGATCGTCGAACTCAGCCGGCTCGATCGATGCCGTCCACGAGCGATACCAGGTTCGCAGCTGCCGCTCGACGTAGCCGTCTCTCTTGCCCAGATCGCCGAGACCGACCGCGTCGGGGTCGACGGCATGGAGGTCGGCGAGCACGTCGATGAACGAGTAAGCGAGCTTGGGCCGGTTCTCCTCCGGCACCCATTCCAAGGTGTGGGCCTCGGTGTAGAGCGGGCGCCCGTCGACCCGCCCCATGACATAGAACCAGGCCCCGGTTACGTCGGGACTCTCACAGAAGCCGAGCGCGACCGGTACCGGCACCGGCGTCGGCCCGAGGGCCGAGATCAGCGACCACTCTCGGCTCATATCGTGAGCCTTGGGCAGCAGAACTCCCTGGGGTGGCCGACGGATCACCGCCGACTGGCCGTTGGCGTCGTCGAGCCGATAAGTCAGGTTGGAGTGGCCGCCCTCGAGGCGTGTCCACTGCAAGGGTGGGGTGAGGCTGTCGATGTGCTCGGCGATCCAGGCCTCTACCGCCGGTTGATTGTAGCCTTCAGGGCCGGTGCTTTCATCGTGTGACGACATCGCCGTTTCCTTAGAGTGTAGTGCTTGGCCGCTGGAGTCTATTCTTCTTACGGTGGCCGGGAGCATACATGGCTGCAGCTTCGTTCCTCCGGTGGGTGGACCACACTCACGAGGTCTTCCCTGCCGCCGTCAGACACTTTCTGAGTGACTCGGGCTCCGATTCTCCTCTCGCTTCTGCTGGTCTCACTCAGTGGGGAGGGAATCAAGTTCCCCCAGCAGGTACATCAAGTGATCGAAAACCTGTGGGTGACAACCACCTCTTACACCGGGACCGAGATGAACCCGGATCTTCCGGATAGCCTGTTCGAGCTCCCGGGCAAGTAGCATTGGGCCTCGATGAGCGATGACGCTCGATCCCTACTACACAGACACTTTGGGTTCCGGGATTTTCTCCCGGGCCAGCTCGAAGTGATCGGTTCCCTCTTCAAGGGTCACTCGGCGGCGGCTGTATTTCCGACCGGTGGCGGCAAGTCGCTCTGCTATCAGCTGCCTGCTCTGACCTTCGGCGGCCTGACGTTGGTGGTCTCACCGCTGATCGCGTTGATGAAGGACCAGATCGACGCTCTTCTCGCTCGCGGCATAAAGGCGCGGCGCCTCGATTCGACACTTTCGGCCGATGAGTACCGAGAGGTGGTCGAGGCGCTGCGCAGCGGGGAGCTACAGCTCCTCTACGTGGCTCCGGAGCGTTTCAACAACGAGCGTTTCAGGGGCATGCTCGTTGACCTCGAGATCTCACTCTTCGCGGTCGACGAAGCACACTGTATTTCGGAGTGGGGCCATAACTTTCGTCCCGACTATCTGAAACTTGCTCGCTTCGCCCGTGAATGCGGCGCCAAGCGGGTCCTGGCGCTCACCGCGACCGCCACCGAGGAAGTTCTCCGTGACGTCTGCCGCAGCTTCGAGATCGCCTCTGAGCATGCCATTCGAACAGTTTTCTATCGGGACAATCTGAGACTGCTGGCGAGAGGGGTCGAGGCTTTTGAGCGCGAGGCCTTGCTCGCGGCGAGGCTGAGGGAGCGTCCCGCCGGCGCGACGATCGTGTACGTGACTCTGCAACGCACGGCAGAGGCACTATGCGATCGACTGATCGCGGCGGGGCTCGACGCCCGCGCCTACCATGCAGGAATGAAGGACGATGATCGTGCGAAGGTTCAGGACTGGTTTTTCGCCTCGGAGGCCTCGATCGTCGTGGCGACGATCGCCTTCGGCATGGGTATCGACAAACCCGACATCCGCTATGTCTACCACTTCAATCTGCCCAAGAGCCTCGAGGGTTATGCGCAGGAGATCGGCCGTGCGGGTCGCGACGGGAAGGCTTCGATATGCGAGATGCTGGTGTGTCAGGACGACCTCAACGCTCTCGAGAACTTCGCATACGGCGACACGCCGAGTCGCTCGGCGATCGACAGTTTCGTCGACGAGATCTTCGATCCGGGGCGGGGAGAGAGTTTCGACGTCAGCTTGTACCAGCTCTCGGCCAGGTGCGACATCCGGCTGCTGGTGGTGCGGACCCTACTGACCTACCTCGAGCTCGATGGCTATCTCGAGGGCGGGACGCCGCTCTACTCGACCTACCAGTTTCAACCGCGGATGAGCTCGGCAGAGATTCTGAGCGAGCTCGAGGGCGACCACAGGCTCTTCGTCGAGAGCGTCTTTCGTCGCTCGAAGAAGGGACGCACCTGGTTCACGCTCGATATCGACGAGGTGGCTCGCCATCTGGGAGCTCCGCGGACGCGGGTTCTGTTGGCCCTCGATGGTCTGCACGAGAGCGGTAGGTTGGAGGTGCGGGCTAAAGGCGTGCGACTAAGGTACCGCCTGTTGCGAGAACCGGTTTCCCGGGAAGAGCTTGTCGAGTCGCTTTGGGAGCGCATGGGTGTGCGCGAGCGTGCTGAGCTCGGCCGATTGTCCGAAGTGATCGATTGGGTCGTCCTCGACGGCTGCCAAGTCCGAGCGCTCGGTTCGCGCTTCGGAGATCAGGAAGAGGAGCCTTGCGGCCACTGCGCCTGGTGCGAAGGGGGCCGCAGTCCGGTGAAGGTGCCTCCACGGGCGGCGACGAAGATCTCCGAAGCGGTATGGGCAGAGGCCGCGGCCCTCGCTCAGGAAGAGGAGGGTGCTCTCGACGAGCCCAGGGCCGTCGCCCGATTTCTATGTGGAGTCGGGTCTCCCTGGTTGAGTCGGGCGAAATTGACGAGCCATCGTCTATTCGGCTCTCTGCGAGAGGTCGGTTTCTCGCAGGTTCTGAAGCGCGCTCAGGACGGCTCGCTCAGTCGGCAGACGAAGACTTCATAGTCGCAGACGCCGCTTCTCATCGGGTAGGTCCGCTCCACCGTGAAGTATTCGCGAAGCTTGGCTTCATATTCGGAAGCCTTGCGAATGAAGTCGCCGCGGTCGAGATTCTGGATCAGGCTACCGACGAAGTTGCCGCGGTCGCGTGCCGGAACATCCTCCCAAGCGATGAGGCGACCGTCTGGACGGAGCGCTCGACGCAGTCCCGCCAATACACTGTCGACGGTGGCGTCGTCCAGATGATGAAGAACCCCACCGACCAGTGCGGCCTCGAAGGTGGCCTGACCCACCGCGAGCGATCGTAGGTCCATGGTCGCAAAGGTGTGGTTCGGCGCCTTTCGTCGCGCCGATACAAGCCGGCCGAAGTCCATGTCGACTCCGAAGTACGACTTCGAGTCGAAGTTTCGAGCCATCTCCCCGGTTCCGCAGCCCGCGTCGATGACTCTTTTAGCTGAAAGGAGCCCCTCCCGGCGAAGGACTTCCTTCTCGCCGCGAAAGCCCGCTTCGAGAATCCACCGTAGGAAGTGCCAAAGACGCGGCGACGTCGAGATGCCGTGAAGAAGCTTCTCGTGCAGTGTCAAGGGTTATGCCGCCCCCCGCAAAGGTCCATGACTCTCGACTTCAGGTCCGACTGTTCGCTGTGAGGGGTGTCGAGTTGACAGACCCGGGCCGTGTGCGGATACGCTAGCGAAACCTTATGTTGGGGCCACCCACGATCACCTTTGTGATCCCAGTGTACAACGGCTCCGCCACGGTTGGAGACGTGGTCAAGGACATCCAGGAGCATTTCCGGGGGGAGGACTTCGAGATCGTCCTGGTCAACGACGGGTCGCAGGACGACAGCGAGAGCACCTGTCGCGAGCTCAGAGAAAGGTATCCAGGTCTCATCACCTACGTTCATCTCGCTCACAACTTCGGTGAGCATGCGGCCGTTCTTGCCGGTCTTAACCATGCTCAGGGCGACTACGTCGCCGTTCTCGACGACGATGGTCAGAACCCGCCCCGGGAGGTTAGGCGTCTCTTCGAGGAGATCCAGAAAGGGTCTGCTGACGTGGTCTACGGGCGCTACCGATCGAAGCGCCACGGTCGGCTACGCAACCTCGGCAGTTGGTTCAATGACGCCATGGCCAACGCCATGCTCAAGAAGCCGCGAGACCTATATCTTTCGAGCTTCAAGATCATGAACCGGTTCTTGGTGGACCAGATAACCAAGTACAAGGGGCCCTTCCCCTACATTGACGGGCTCATTCTTCGCACTACCTCGAGTATCGGACAGATTGAAGTGGAACATGTCAGTCGCCCGACAGGGAAGTCGGGCTACACCGCCAAGAAGCTGGTGTCGCTGTGGCTGAATATGTTCTTGAACTTCTCGATCGCTCCACTCAGGGCCGCTGTTTTTCTGGGGCTGATCACTTCGGCGTTCAGCATCTTGTTGTTGACAGGAATCGTGATCGACAAGATCTATATCAACCCGAATCTCACTATCGGGATCCCGACCGTTCTGGTGGTACAGACCCTCTTTGCCGGGGTGCAGCTGGTGGTCCTTGGAACGATCGGAGAATACCTGGGTCGATTGTTCCTCGATCACTCGAAGCGGCCTCAATTCGTTGTTCGCTACTGTCGGGAAAGGTCCGAGCCCTGAGCAGCTTCTTTGATGGCAAGCGGGTGCTGATCACCGGTGGAGTCGGCTTTATTGGCAGCAACCTGGCGATCCGACTGGTGGACTGTGGAGCTCGTGTCTCGCTCATCGACTCCATGTTGCCGCAGTATGGGGCGATCTTGAGCAACATCGACCCCGTCCGCGACCGAGTGCATGTCAACTTCTCCGACGTACGCGACCGGCACACACTGCCGTACCTTGTCCGGGACCAAGAGGTGATCTTCAGCCTCGCCGGACAGGTGAGCCACTCAGACAGCATGCTCGACCCCCTGACCGACCTGGACATCAACTGTGCAAGCCAGCTCGCCCTGCTCGAAGCCTGTCGCGAGAACAATCCCGGCGCGCGCGTGGTCTCTGCCAGCACCAGGCAGCTCTACGGTCGGCCTCAGTATCTGCCGGTGGACGAGAACCACCCGCTCAATCCAGTAGACGTCAATGGCATCAACAAGCTCGCCTCAGAGTATTACTACACTCTCTATCATCAGGTTTACGGGCTGCACACAGTCAGCCTGCGTCTGACCAACACCTACGGTCCGAGAATGGACGTACGGAGCCTCAACAAGGGCTTCGTCGGCATCTTCGTGCAGCGAGCGATGCGAGGAGAGTCGATCAAGGTCTTCGGAGACGGGCAGCAACGCCGCGATTTCAACTTCGTCGACGACGTCGTCGACGCGCTGCTCCTGGCGGCCGAAGATGGTGAGCTTGCCGGCCAGGTCTTCAACCTCGGACATCCGGAGCCCAGAACTCTGTTGGAGTTCGTCGAGATTCTCCGTGAGATCGTCGCCTTCGAGTACAGCTTGGTTCCCTTTCCGGACCAGGCCAAGGCCATCGACATCGGCGACTACTACGGGTCTTTCGAGAAGTTCCATGCGGCCACGGGATGGTCACCGAAGACAGACCTGCGAGAAGGACTCGAAGCCACCATCCGATATCTGAGCGACACCTCGGACTGACACTGTCTTGTCGTTCACCCCCTTCTTCGACTACAAGCGTCAATACTCCGCGCTCAAGGTCGAGCTCGACGATGCGATCCAGCGCGTCCTGAGCTCAGGGTCGCTGATCCTGGGTCCCGAATGCACCGCGTTCGAACAAGAGCTCGCCTCTTACACCGGCAGCGGCCACGCGGTCGGCGTAGGTAGTGGTACCGATGCCTTGAACCTGGCGCTCCGAGCGTTGGGAGTAGGCGCGGGCGATGAAGTGGTGACGGTTGCAAATGCGGGGGTGCCACCGGTCGCCGCGATCTGCGCCACCCAGGCAAAACCGGTCTTTGTCGACGTGGAAGAGAGCACCTTGCTGCTGAGCCCTGCCAAGATCCTCCCTGCACTTTCGGAGCGGACGCGCTGCATTCTCGTCGTCCACCTGTATGGCCAGCCGGTCGATCTCGACCCTGTCCTCGAGATCGCAAGGGAGCACGACCTCGCTGTGGTGGAGGACTGTGCCCAGGCCCACGGCGCTACCTACCAGGGGAGGCACGTCGGCACTTTCGGCGATGTGGGTTGCTTCTCGTTCTACCCGACCAAGAACCTCGGCGCCTACGGTGACGGTGGCGCTTGTGTCACATCCAGCCCTGAGCTGGCGGAGCGAATTCGGGCCCTTCGCAACTACGGATGGAACGCCGATCGAAGCTCGGTGATCGAAGGTTTCAATTCACGCTTGGATGAGATTCAAGCAGCGATCCTGCGGGTAAAACTTCGACGCCTCTCGGAATCCGTCGCTCAGCGGCGTCGAATCGCCGGCGAATACAGGCGCCGAATCGCGGGTTCGAAGCACGGCCTGCTTGGATCAACTCCGCAAGCGAGTCACGCGTATCATCTCTTCGTGATCAGGGCCTCGAATCGCCCGCACCTGGTCGAGGTTCTTCGTGAAAGGGGCATCGGGTTTGGTATCCACTATCCGGTTCCCGTCCACTTGATGCCGGCATACGAACCTCTCGGCTGCCAGCCCGGTGACCTCCCCGTCAGCGAAGCGGCTGCCGAAGCAATCGTGTCGCTCCCCATGTTTCCGGAGCTCGAAGATTCCGAGATCGCCAACGTTGCCGACGCCCTGCTCTTCTCCCAGTGAACACTCCCGAGTACCGAGTCATGGCGGAGGTCGAGGACGACCACTGGTGGTACGTGGGCCTGCGAGATCTGTTGCGGCGTCTACTGGCGGCTGAGAAGTATGGTGTCGGTGACGGGCCGAAAGTGCTCGATGCAGGGTGCGGGACCGGAGCTACGCTGCGGCTCTTGTCCGAGATCCTCGACCCTACCTACTTGGGAGGCTTCGACACCTCGCCCGACGCTCTGGCGCTGGCTCAGGTCAAGGCTCCGGGAGCCGACATCTACTGTGGCGACATTCGAGAGCCGGAGATCAAGGTAGATTCGCTCGATCTCATTACTTCTCTCGACGTGCTCTATATCCCCGGACTCGCCGCCTCGGAGCCCGGGTTTCGGAAGCTCGTAGACCGGCTCCGGGTCGGGGGGCTGGTTATTTTGAACGTCCCAGCATTCGACTGGCTGCGTAGCACGCATGACCTCGCTCTCCACACCTCGCAGCGGTTCACCGCCCGCGAGCTGCGGGGTTTCTTCGACAGACTCGGTCTCAGGACCGAGCTTCTCAGCTATCGATTATTCTTTCTCTTCCCCGCGGTCCTGGCGGTACGGCTGCCACAGCGGCTCGTACAGCGCCCCGCCAAAGCGGAGTCGGCACGATCAGAGCTCAACTGGCAGCTACCTCGCGCGCTGAATTCGGCGCTCCTCGCGGTGCAGCATGCTGAGAACCGATTGATCTCAAAAGGGGCCAGGCTACCTTGGGGCACTTCGGTCTTCGCCGTGGGTCGGAAGACGGGCAGTGGAGCTGGCGCGTCCTCGTGAGACTCCCCCCTGCAAAGCGGATCGAGGCCGCCCTGACCGATCGGCGCGTTTTCCTGGTGATGGCACTCTTGATCTTGGTGAGCAAGTGGCCGGTGCTCGACCAGCCACCGGTTTGGGACTCGTCGATGAGCGTTTTCCCCGCCGCCATCACACTCGCCCATAACGGTCTCGATCTGGCTGCGTTGCTTCGTGAGCCTGGCTATTTTCTGGGTGGTCCCACCCAGCACTCGCTGTCGCTGGTGACCTGGCTGACGGCGTTGGCCTATCGCTCGCTCGGCGATCGCCCACAGGTGGTTCTTCCCGTCCTCCACCTGCTGCACTTCGCGATCGGGGCGCTGGCCATGACCGCTCTATGGCGCATCGGCCGAGCTCTGCTCGGAGCGCTTCCGGCCCTGGCCGTAGTCGGGGCCATGTTCCTGTTCCCGCCGCTCTTCGTTCAGCTCGGCTATATGTATCTGGAGATGCCGGTACTGGCGTCTACTGCGTTGGCTGTCGAGGCCTGGATTAGAGGCAAGAACGGCAAGGCCGCGATCTGGGCGACGATGGCTTCGTTGGTCAAGCCGACGGGAGCCATTGTCGCCGGCGCTTTGGCTCTCGCGAGCCTGCTGAGCGGGGGGCCGTGGCGGAGCAGGTTCTCGAAGGCCGGAGTCTTGCTGAGTGGACCTCTGGCTGCCGCGCTCCTGACTTTCGCTCTCAAGCCGGCGGGAATACCCGGCTTTGGACGGCTGCGAACGACGGTGATCTATATAACATCGGTCCCCGATCTCGCCGTGCTCCTCGTGCTCTTCCTGCTTCTTTCCGCCTTATGGCGGCCGTGGCGAGGGGAAGGACCCGCTGCCAGGGCGCAGCTCGCGTTCGCATCGCTCTTCGTCACTTTCTTCACCTTCTTTTCGCTGCTTGTCCCCCTGGGCCGGTCGGTCCCGATCCTTCCGCGTTACTACATACTGATCTTCCCCTTCGTCTGGCTCGGGCTCGCAGCCATGCTGCAACCCCGAATTTCTCCGCGCTTGTCGGCCGTGCTTCTAGCGGTGCTGGCGGCTTTCTTCCTCACCAATTTGTCGGGGCGCCTGTATCCCAACAACACGATCAACAACTTCGCAATCATCGAGCGGTCGATGGCCTATCGCGATCTGCTCGAGCTACAGAGCCGAGGGGCAGAGGAGCTGAGTGCACGCTCAGTTGAGGCGCCTGTCTTCTTCGATCTACCTCTGCACTTCAAGCTCGAGTACCCGGAGATGGGCTACAAGGCGACCCGTCCCGTCAACGGGTACTGTCTACTCAATCAGCCTCCCTACCAGGGGGGGCGCTTGGAGGACTTTCCCGACGCCTTCTTCTTGCTGCACGAATATCCGTGGTTGGGGGGAGAGATCGCCGGCAGGGTTGCCGGGCAGGCGATGTCGGATCCGTCGCGGATTGTGCAATTCGACCAGCTGCAAGCCGGCGAGTTCACTAGCGGCTTGATCGGCGTGCGCACGCGGCAGCGAGAGTAGTTCGCCGAAAGCTCCGACCTCGCCGCTTACCGTACGCCGGCTTCGCTCATCACCGATTCGCACTTTCCGCGGATCTCGGAGGCGATCTCGAAGGGGTCGGCCTCGACGATGTCTTTGCGGAAGAGCTCGACCGAAAGCGGCCCTCTGTAGTCTTTCTCCGCCAGCTTCTGAAGGATGCGCACCACCGGTGCGATGCCGTCGCCGGGTATCAACCTCGAGTCGTTATCGATCAGCTCGCGCGGGGTATCGAGAATGTCTTGAAAGTGGACGTGGCCAAGCTCGCCGGGCTCGAGCAGGTCGAGATCCTCGAACTTACTGGTTCCGGCCCAGAAGTGGAAGAAGTCGAGCATCGGCCGTACGTTCGGATGCGCGGCCTCTCGGATCATCGCCAGCGCCGTCGTCAGCGTCGCCAGGTGGGTTGATTTCCAGGTGAACTCGATCATCGCGGTCAGCCCATGCTCTCCGGCGATCTCGCCCGCCTCCCGAATGCAATCGGGAGTCGCCGCGTAGTCTTCCAGGGTGATCTCGCGGCTTGTTACCGACGGCGTGTAGATCTTCTCCAGACCGAGGCTCGCGTACTGAGCGCAGCGGCGACGCCAGGTCTCGAGCCTCTCTTTTCGCTCTTCACTCGGAAGCCAAAGGTCGCGCACCATGGCGGCGCCGCAGACCGGCTTGATGCCGAGGTCGCCGAAGAGAGTGCTGGCGCTGTCCAACGTCTCACTCTCGAGGAACTCGTCGAGTAGACGGCCGTTCAACTCGGCGTAACGGATACCGGCCTTCGCCCATCCCTCCAAGGACCCTCGAAATCCGGCCGCCCGCGACGTGTTCTGGTGGATGCTAAGAAGCATGTTCTCAGACTCCTCTGTTAGTGCCGCCTGCCCAGGTGCGAGGCGTACCAGCGGTGCTAGCATCGAGCCGAGCACGAAAGTTCTTCGAGTAGGCACGATTTGTAGAGCTGCTTGCCTGCGCGGCTGGCGTCGGGCGCCGTCGCGGCGCCTTGTTATCCAGCCAGCAGAAACGATAGCACTCGTGTCGGTGAGCTCTTTCGGAGGTGACGAACAATGAAGCAGGCTCCTATCTTACTAGCGTTGATCATCGCTCTGCCAGTCCAGGCACAGCTCGCGGCGCCGAACGCTGCGGGTGTGACGTTCGGACACGTGCACCTCAACGTTGCCGACATCGAGCTCCATAAGAGAATCTGGGTCGAGCACTTCGACGGAATCCTGGTCCAGAAGGGGCCACTGACGACTGTGAAATTGCCCGGTTTTCTGCTCGTCCTCACTGAGCGGGAATCGACAGGTAGCTCGCAGGGGACGGTCATGGACCACTTTGGGTTCAAGGTTCGCGATATCGAAGCGGTGCATGCGGCCTGGCGCGAAGCAGGTTTCGAGGTCCAGAGCGAATTTACCGGCGCCGAGGGCTTCGCCAACTCTTATCTCCTTGCACCGGACGGTGTGAGATTGGAGCTGCAGGAAGACCCGAGCCTCCCCGAGAGCGTGATCGGCTACCACATCCATTTTTGGACTGACGATTTTCGGGACCTTCTCGATTGGTACGTCGACACCTTCTCGGCGGTGAAGCGCAAGCGCGGCACGATCGAGACGACGGCGGATGTCCCAGGCATGAACATGAGCTTCGCGAGGTGCCGGACCGAGTGCGCGCCGACGCAGGGCCGGGCGATCGATCACATTGGATTCGAAGTAGACGATCTCGACGCCTTCGCGAAAGTGCTCGGGCAGCGAGGCGTCGAGCTCGAGTTCCCACCTCGCTCAATCGAGAGCATCGGGCTCAAAATCGCGTTCTTCACCGACCCATCCGGTGTGCGTGTCGAGTTGACGGAAGGGCTCGATCTCTACTGACCCGGATGGGACTGTGAGTCGAAGCCATGCCGTCCGGGCAACACCTTCCACGCTTCTTTACCAGAAGAGGTGTGCACATTCTCGGTCTTGCCCTGGCCGTAGCGCTGGCATACGGCAACATCCTGTCCAACACCTTCGTGTGGGACGATCGAGACTACCTGGTCAATTGGCAGTCCGTTAAGTCGCTCGACCATATCGGCGAGCTCCTCGGCGGCGACAATCCTCACGCTGGAAGCTATCGGCCGCTGACCAGCATCTACTACGCACTCTCCGTCACCGCCTACGGAGACAACGTTTTCGGCTACCACTGCAACAAGATAGCCCTCCACATATTGGCTTCGATTCTCTGTTATCTGATCTTCCTTCACCTCAGCAAGAGCACCTTCCTGAGCCTTGGCGGCGCACTCTTCTTTGCCCTACATCCCATTCATGCCGAGGTGGTGACCTCGATGACGAGCGCCTATGACCTCAGCGCGGTCTTCTTGCTCGGCTCGGTCTTGCTCTTCTTCTATTTCGATGGCCGGCAGACCCTGCCGCGAGCGCGATGGGAGGCTCGTTTCTGGCTCACTTATCTCGGTTCCCTGGCTCTTGCTCTCCTTGCCTACTTCAGCTACGAGCTGACCCTCGCTTTACCCTTCTTGCTCGCCTCCTATGTCGTCCTGTTTCCCGGCAGGCCCAGTGGAGACGGGGACGCTGCAGCTAGGAGGGCTCGCTATCTGTTGCTTGTGCCTTACTTTCTTGGCGTCGCCCTCTCTGCCAAGATGCTTGAGACATCTCGCCACCCCTTAAATAGAGTAGGGCGGAGAGGTGAAACCTGATGTCTGAAGAGAGGAAGATGGAAGAGATGAGATCAGCAAGCACGTCCATTGCGGTCCGGGGCGAGGAGGAGGTTTCCCAGCTTCCCCCGTGCGCCCAGCTGGGGTCCACGGAGACGCAGCAGCGGGCGCCATCTGGGCGCGGCCGAGCCCTGTGTTGGATCCTGAGGTGGCCGCCAAGCCAACGCGGCGGACGTTCACGGCCGAGTACAAGCTGCGAATCCTCGAAGAAGTCGATCTGGCCACGCCTGGCGACATCGGCGCGATCCTGCGTCGCGAGGGATTGTACAGCTCACACCTGACGGCCTGGCGCAGGGCACGCAGGACCGGCGCTCTGCGAAGGCTGGGCCGAAAGCGAGGGCGCAAGGCGAAGTCCGGCAATCCGCTGGCCAAGAAGGTCGAGCAACTGGAAAAGGAGCTCTCCCGTACTCGCGAGGCGCTGCGCAAGGCAGAGCTGATCCTCGAAGTGCAGGGAAAAGTTGCCGGGCTGCTGGGCTTCAACCTCGAGGACGGGAGGAACTCCTGATCGCCGCCGCCGAGTTGGCGTTGCAGGTCGGCGTCAAGCCGTCCTGTATCGCTCTCGGCGTGGCACGGGCGACCCTGTACCGTCGTCGGAAGCCAACTACCGGGCCGCAGCCCCGGCCAACACCCGCCCGGGCTCTGAGCGAGGACGAGTGCCAAGCCGTCCTGGACGTCCTGGACTCGCCTCGTTTCGTCGACCGTGCCCCCGCCGAGGTCGTCGCCACGCTCCTGGACGAGCAACGCTACCTCTGCTCGGAGAGGACCATGTACCGCATCCTCGCTGCGCGAGCGCCGGTGCGCGAACGGCGTAACCAGCTTCGCCACCCCGACTACACCAAGCCGGAGCTGGTGGCGGCCGCCCCCAACGAAGTCTGGTCCTGGGATATCACCCGATTGCGGGGTCCTGAGAAGTGGAGCTACTACTACCTCTACGTCCTGCTCGACATCTTCAGCCGCTACGTCGTCGGCTGGATGCTCGCGCCCCGCGAGAACGCCAATCTCGCCGGTCGCCTCATCGAGGAGACCTGCTGCAAGCACGACGTCAAACCTGAGGTGCTCACCCTGCACAGCGATCGGGGCTCCCCGATGACCGCCAAGTGCACGGCTCAGCTGCTCGCCGATCTGGGACTCACTCAGTCGCTCAGCCGGCCCCAGGTCTGTGACGACAACCCCTTCTCCGAGGCCCAGTTCAAGACTCTCAAGTACCACCCGAGCTTCCCCTCCCGATTCGCTAGCCAGGAGGCCGCCCAGGCTTTCTGCAGGACCTTCTTCCCTTGGTACAACACCGAGCACCGCCACGGTGGGATCGCCCACCTGACGCCTCACGGCGTCCACCACGGTCGAGCGGAGCAGGCCCTTGCCGCACGGCAAGTCACGCTCGATGGCGCCTTCCAAACTCACCCAGAACGCTTCCTCCGAGGGCGACCCATCGTCGCGCCTTTACCTGGAACCGTTTATATCAACCGGCCTCAGGATCCGCCGGCCTCGACCGAAGAGGACCTTCACTAATTTATGACTCGAGGTGTCTCAAAGTTCTTGACAGGTTCCGTCGGGCTCTATCTCGGCGTTCGATACAGCCTCGAGTCGGTAGGAGTACGGGGCGGTTACGTTTCGGACTCTCCCTATCTGACCGTTCTCGCAAGTCTGCGGGCGCTCTATCGCTACGTCCGGCTACATCTTGTTCCCTTTCGGCTGAATGTGAATCCTGACTTAGGAGGTGGTCTGTATGCCGCGCATGAGGACATCCTGGAGAGCGCGGTAGCAAGTCTCTCGCTAGGAAACGGAAGAGTCCTGATTACACTCGGCCTACTCTGCGGAGTGGCTTACGTCTTGCGGAGGAGCTACAAGCGCGAACCGCTTTTTGCCTATATGACGCTGTGGTTTTTCGTTGCGCTCTTACCGGTCTCGAATTTCGTGCCCGGACCTTTGCTATTTGCCGAGAGATACGCCTACGTGGCTACACTCGGTTTTTCTTTTGTCCTTTGCTTGGCCATTCAAAGGGCTTGCGATCGATGGAGTCTGGGCCGGACTTTCAGTTGCAGCCTGGTAGTGGTCGTGTGTCTCTGCTATACCGCGATAGTCCGCAATAGGAACACCCATTGGAAAGATCCGATCGCACTTTGGGAGGAGACAGTGCAGCGCTCAGCGGGAAGCTCTTTGGTACTGAACAATCTGGCGCTCGCGTACTGGGAAGTCGGAAGGACTGACGAGGCTCTGGCCGTACTGAGGAGAGTGATCAGCGTGAATCCCGCATACGAGAGGGCCTACAACAACTACGGGATGATCCTGGCCGACCGAGAAGAGTATCGTGAGGGTCTCCTTTTCTTCCTCAAAGCTACTGAGCTGAATCCGTCCTATGGTGACGCATACTTGAATCTTGGTACGGCCCATCTGGCACTGGGCTTGTCCGAGGAGGCGGTGCCATTCTTGGAGCGTGCGGGTGAGCTGTTGCACCCGGAGGCAGGTGTCGACCGGCTCCTCGAGATGGCCCGTAGCGGGAGTGACGGAGGCGTTTGAGACCGCGATCCTAAAGATCGCGCCTCTTCTCAGCTGTCGAAGACCTGCTTGCCCATCACCTAGGCGCAAGCGCTCACCATCAGGTAGGCGCTTGCTGCGATAAAGAAGTTGGTCTGGATGCCCAGCGCCATCGAGACCAGCACGGCGAGGATCGAGGCGAGCACGCCGAAAGCACCGTTAATACCCCACATCCATGGCGCCGCGTCGCTCGCCATCGCCGTGGTGAGGCGCAGACCGATGGGAAAACAGAAACCAAGGAGCAGCGAGACGGGCGCGGTCAGCGCTGTCACAGTTGCAACGCGCCCCGCGAGCTGCCAGCCGATGGTGGCATCGAGAACCGGCCCGATCAGCGCGGAGAGGGTGAGGATGGCGACGGCGATGGCGAGAGGCATTCGTCGATGCCAAGCGTTGCCGCGAAGAGTGAGGCGGTCCGAGATTGCGCTGCCGATTCCCGCGCACAGGATCATTGTCAGCAGGATCACGCTGTAGGCGTGGACCGGGTGGCCGAGATAGACCGCGAGGCGTTGTAGTAGGGCGATCTGAAGAGTCATGAATCCGTAGCCGATGCCCGCGAAGTAGCCGAAGGAGATAGCTGCTGCCGAGACCGAGAGTCGAGGCAGGGCACGAATTGCCAATGGCACGAAGATGATGCAGAGCACCAGCACAGTCGCAATCCCTAGCAGAAGAATGAGGGTCGCGGTGGCCCGCAAGTTGCCCCAGACTACGCCCGCCCCCCGCTCCGGGCCCACAGCTCACGCTTCAGGTGGAAGCGACCCAACTTGAGCATATTGAAGAAGTAAGGCCGCTCGTCTGTTGGCGCGGTGAAATCCAGGTCTTTGTCAAAGGTGGCTCGGCTCAGCTCGTCGTCGCTTCTTCTGGAGACGATCGCTTCGAGGCGAGCGTCCGGGATGGGATGTCCCGGTACGATGAGAGGCTTGAACTCATAACGTTGGATCGCGTCATCGATTCTCTCGAGGTCGTCTGCCGAGAAAGGCGATGGAGACATGAGCAAGGTCGCTACCTTCCCGCTCATCACCATCAAAATGTTCTCTTGGGGGTTTTCGACGCCCGCATCCAACAGGGTCGCGACGCAGAGTGAGAGCAGTCGGCTGGTCTCCGATGCGTTGGCCGGCGAGAAGCAGCGCGAGGTGCTGAGAACCCCGTGTGGCTTGAGTCGGGCGAGGAAGACCCTCCAGGCCTCGAGGGTATAGAGTGCATTTTCGCTCAGCGCGTAGGCACCTGCTCCGGTCGCCGCCCAGGTGTCGACTAGAGACATCTGGAGCACATCGAAGCGCTGGTCGCTGCGAGTGAGGTACGAGCGCGCCTCGTCGTGAACGAGACGGACTTCTTCTCGCTCTGCAATCCGCGTGTAATCGCGGTGGCTCTCTCTCAACACATCGATGAAGATGCGGTTGAGCTCGATGGCAGTGACCGAAGTGGCGCCGACCCAGATCGCCGAGAGAATGTCGCGGCCGCCACCCGCTCCGATGATGCCGACGTCCCCTGAGCGTAGTTGGTAGGGCAGGGCCGTGACGTCGTATTGCACCCAGTGGAGGCTTTCCGGGTTTCCGTCCCACTGCGTGAGCGGCGTACCGGCCTCACCGTCGATGTTCATGAAGACCATGTCAACGGTGAGATCTGAGGGGTAACGACCCGGGCCCCAGTAAAGGGGTGTCAGGTTCGTCGCGGGGCGACTAATGAGCACATAGGAATGGCTGTTCCACACCGCGCTCTCCACTTGATCTGTGTCGATGGGAACTCCCCTGGTATAGGCGACCTCGATAGGGCGATCGAGCGAGAGGTGTCCGAGTGTCGTGATCGCCAACAGGCCAACGGTTGCGGGAGCCGCCCACCGCCAACGACTTGGGCCCGCGAACCGTGCCAAAGCAACACCTCCCGCGGCGGCCAGCGTGCCGGCGACAAGCAGTGCCGACATCATGTCGAGCACTCGGAGCAGTGGGACCAGGAGGGCGCAGCCTGTAGCGGCGCCGACCAGGTCGGCAGCGTAGAGCCTGCCGATCGATCCGCCGAGTCGGGTGAGCGCGATCGTTATGACCGCGCCGGATTGCAGGAAGGGGATCGTCACTAGAACGGTGGTGATGATAAGAGGCCGGATCTCAGCATCGAGAGCTCGACCAGCGGTGGGATCTCGAGCCGCATCAGATAGAGATGGGTCAGCGGGATCGCCACCGCGAAAGCACAGGAAGGTGCCACGCCGCGTGTCTTGCGGATTCGCCGGCCAAGCGAGATCCAGCTAGAAAGACGAGCACCGCCCCACCAGCGCCTCCGAGCATGGCGAGAGAGAGCGCCAAGAAGGAGAGGTGGTACCAGGTCAGGACGGAGAGCAGACGGGCATCGAGGAGCTCGAGGAGCAGCGTCGACAGCGTCGTCAGGAAAAGCCCGAGTCCGAGCCAGCGCCCTTCGATGGATCGGGGTTCCGTCACTGTCAATCGCTCGAGAGAGGAGCTCCTACGCCGCTGTGAGAGCCGACAACTTGTCGCGGACGATGGCTTCAGCCTCCGACATGATCCGGTCAATCAGCTCTTTGCAAGTGGGGATGTCGTGAATCAAGCCGGCCACCATGCCGCAGGAGTAGGCACCTGCGTCCATCTCGCCGTCGATGAACACACGGGGGTAGACACCCGAGACGTTTTCCATGATGTCCTCGAACTTGAGGTCGGTGCCGAGCCTCCTCTCCTTTTCGAGCAGAGCTTCGACTCCTGCGTTGGTGAGGACCCGCTCGGTGTTGCGCAGGGGCCGCATGATGAGTCGAGTGTCGAGCTCGGACGCCGCGACTAGTGTTTGCTTTACATTCTCATGCACCGGAGCTTCCTTGGTGGCGATGAAGCGAGTGCCCATATTCATCCCTTCAGCTCCCAGGGCCATGGCGGCAACCAGGGATCGGCCGTCTGCCATTCCGCCCGACGCGACGAAGGGGATGTCCAGCTCGTCGGCAGCACGCGGGAGAAGGATGAAGTTGGGAATGTCGTCTTCGCCCGGGTGGCCGCCGCATTCGAAGCCGTCGACCGAGACGGCGTCACAGCCGATGGCCTGCGCTTTCAAGGAGTGGCGCACCGCGGTGCATTTGTGGATGATCTTGATTCCAGCTTCCTTTAGGGGCGGCAGGAGTCTGGCCGGGTTGTTGCCCGCGGTCTCGACGATCTTCACGCCGCTGGCGATGATGGCGTCGACGAGCCCCGGATAGTCGGGCGGCGTCACTGCCGGCAGGAGCGTCAGATTGACTCCAATGGGCTTATCGGTCATGCCCTTACAGCGTTCGATCTCGTTGGCGAGCTTTTCGGGTGTTCCCTGGGTGAGGCCGGTGATGATGCCTAGACCTCCAGCGTTGGAGACGGCTGCCGCCATCTCCGCCAATCCCACCTGATGCATTCCGCCCTGGATGATGGGATGCTCGATGCCAAAGAGCTCGGTGATTCGCGTTTTCATCTATTGCTCTCCCGGTGTGTTCCGAAGTTCGATCTCGCCATGCTAACCCGGAAGCCTCCTGCGGCCCAGTAGTGGGGTTCGGAACGAGATTCGATGCAGGGCTGGAGGTTCTGGCGAAGGGCCGAAACGATACCCGCGGCCGGAGAACAAGAAAGAGTTCTTCAAGGCGGTGGATGGTCCCCGCTGAATGCGTGAATCGTGGTACTGCTTTCTCGACGAGCCCACTACGGGCCTCGACCCCCAAGCGAAACACAATCTCTGGGCTCTAGAGCCCCCAAGCACCGAGGGATGAGACCACTTCATAGGCCCCGGAATCAATGCGGTGTCGTAGTTCTGGGTGAGGTGCGACAGCACAGATCGAGCTCTGAGCCGCTGATCCCACGGGCGACGGGTATGATGTCGCCAGGTCAATGGCTCAAGAAGCTGGCACTCGCCTCGGCCACTACGGCCATTGCGCCAACGCGGCCCGGGCGAAGCGCAGGAGGTCTGCGGGGTGCGACTGGTCGAGGACCCGGACCCGGAGGTGGGTTCCAGAGAGTCGATCGGCGAGCGATTGAGCGATTCACAGCGAGCCCTCCGATCCGAGGTGCTCTCCCGCGAGGTGACCACCCGAATGTTGAAACCAGCGGTGTGCGTAAGGGAGGCCGCATGTGTAGCAGAATTTCTTCTATTTTGCTTAGTTAGCTGTCTAATTTAGAGTAATATTGCCAGGTATGTACTCACGATTGCTGGCTACGCCCCGTCAATCGATCTTTCTGTTCGGGCCGCGAGGTACTGGGAAGTCGACGTGGATTCGCGATCGGTTTCCGGATGCTACGACCTACGATCTGCTGGACACTGGGGAGGCCCTTCGCCTGACCAGAGACCCAGGTTCAGTCTATCGAGAGCTTTCCCACTTGCCGCCGGAGAGCTGGGTGGTCGTCGATGAGGTTCAGAAAGTTCCGGCACTTCTCGACGAGGTGCATCGCCTGATCGAGGGGCATCGGCTCAGGTTCGTTCTGTCGGGCTCCAGCGCGCGCAAGATCCGTCGCGGCGGTGCGAACCTTCTGGCCGGCCGAGCCATTACAACGTCTCTCTTTGCGTTGGTCTCTGCAGAAAGGGACTTCGAGCTGGATATAGATCTCGCTCTTCGCTACGGCTCGCTGCCCATGGCGGTGACCACCGATGATCCCGCGGGCTACCTCAGAACCTATGTGGAGACCTATCTTGATCAGGAGATCCGGGCGGAAGCGTTGACCCGGAACCTCGGCGCGTTCTCTCGCTTCCTTGAAATCGCCGCACGCCAGAACGGGCAGGTCACAAACGCCTCAGGAATCAGTCGCGATGCCGGCGTCAGCCGGAGCACGGTGCAGAGCCACTTCGAGATCTTGGTGGATACCTTGATCGGTTCCTGGTTGCCGGCTTGGAAGCTCAAATCGGCCACCAAACAGGTGCAGCAGAGTAAGTTCTTCTTTTTCGACCCTGGCGTGGCGCGGGCCCTGACGGGTCGGCAGGCGTATCCACCCACCCCGGAGGAGTTGGGACCCTTGCTCGAGACGCTGGTGCTGCATGAGCTCCGGGCTTTTCTGAGCTACACGCGCCGCGCCTATCCCGTGTATTTCTGGCGCACCTACGACGGTGCAGAGGTCGATCTCTTGCTAGAAACGATCGACGGTTTCGTGGCGATCGAGGTCAAATCGAGCACTCGTTGGGAGAAACGCTTCAATCGCGGATTGCGGCGGTTACGAAGCGAGCTCGGGGACACCCGCACGATCTGTTTCGGCGTCTATCTCGGCGAACGGGTCGCGCTTTGGGACGACGTCAGAGTGATGCCGGTGCTCGACTTCCTTGAGCAGCTCTGGGACGAGGAGATCGTGCGGTGAACGAAGTGGAGTCGGCGCAATTGAGCTGCCAAAGCTCCTCCGGGCAGGAGGAGCTTCGACAACGAGGTCCCAATGCTCCGCCAACTCTTTGAAATATTCGGCGCCGCAGATACCGGCGAAGAGTCGCCCAGCATGAGCTGGTGCGCTTGGCCATCCCGCGCCGCACATATACCCAGAGCCAGATGGACTACCTCATCGAGGTCATCCTGTTCTGGGCTGGTCGCCAAGGCGTAGCTGGCGTCGCGATCACGAGCGCTCCCGATGTGCTGCGCCATTTCAGCGCTCACTTCCGAGGGGTCTGAGGTGCGGCCAGTGAAGCCGTGCTGGCGATTCTGTTCAAGGAGCCTCAGCGAAATAACGGTCTCCTCGAGGAGGCCGTGGCTGCGGAGGACTCCGGCGAAAGTTCCTGCCGAGCCGAGCGTCGAGTAGATCGCTGTCACGGCGGCCAGCGTCCAGACCCAGAGTCGTCGCTCGCGGGTAGAAGCGAAGAGCGGTCCGGCCAAGCGTTCTCCTAGCGGGCGATCAGCATCGTCACGCGTTGCGGCTCGGTCCCCGGAGGCTGCTTCGGGGCCCCGTGGGCGTTGCGGGAGGTGAAGGGTTGGTGCATGAGGATGTCCTGCCTTCCGTCCTTGTTGAGATCCACGAGCCAGGTGTACTCCTCGTCGTGCAGCGCGACCTTCACCTTCGTGGGCTGCTCGGCGAAGAGGCTACTCTCCGGCACACCGGCGAAGACGTGAAGCTCGGTGAATTCCGCTTCGAGCAACAGGTCGGAGCGGCCGTCTCCGGTCACGTCGCCGATGAGGAGAGTTCGGTTGAAGGCGCGCGGCCAGGTACCCTGCTGGGTGCGGTGCTGGTGCGCTCGGCCGCGAAGGACGATGTCCAAGGGCACCCAGCCCGGCTCTCGATGACTGGGTGCGCCGTCCAGGGCGATCCTGCGTACGGCATCGGGTTGGTCGCCTAGGATGCCTGTTCCGAGGTCGTAGAGCTCGAGACTCAACCAGACGTCGTCGCCCATCGCGCCCTTGATCTGCTTCCAGAGGCTGCGTTCCAGATATCTGGGTTGGATAGCGGTGAACATCAGTGCAACGTGATCGCCGCCGAGTCGGTGTCGGTCCATCGTGAACTGGATACGCCCCTCCGCTCGAGCCTCGGCGCCGACCTCGCCCGAGAATGCGGTTCCACCGTCGGGCGCGGGTTCGCCGAAGTGCACCTGCCAGGCCGAACGCTTTTTGGATGGGCGCCGCCCGTCGAGCGAGAAGATCACCATGTCAGCCGTGCCGTCGCCATTCACGTCGGCGAGCGAGTGCAGCACTCTCCCAGCCATGTCTCCGGTCGCGAGCGAGAAGACGTCGTCGGAGTCGAAGGGCACCTCGGTCGTGAGGGTCTCGGCCTCTGGGAAGAACGTCCCGCCCTCCTCCTGGAAGTGAACTTCGAAGTGGTCCTCGCTCCAGAACGCCAGATCGCGCCGACCGTCTCGGTCGAGGTCCACTTCGTGGATGCGGCTCACGCTCCACGGGTCGTACCGGTAGCCGTCGGCTCCAAGGATCCCGCTCAAGTCCGTCGGTGCACCGAGCTGCAGCGCATCGGCGAACCTGCCGCCCGCCGTTTGAACGAACACCCGGAAGCCTCTCTTATCGGGCACTACGAGATCGTCGCGGCCGTCGCCGTTCACGTCACGCGTCAGATCCACGTGCGGGACTTCGTCATCCCGCGGCGGTGCGAAGCTCGAGGCCACGTCTACGAGGTCGCGCGGCCTTCCCGATCGGAGATCCAGCCAGCTCAGGCGACCCAGCGGGAGCTCCGAGGAGGAGGGGCCTTCGTAGGTGAGGATACGGTCGCGTCCGGCGATGTTGGCGACGTCGACAAAGAGCACCTGGGGGCGAAGAGCTAGGTCGTGGCTCCGGACCCACGCGCCGTCCCGAAAGCCGTATACGTGTAGGTGACGATCGCCGCTGTCGTCGGCGCTCACGACGGCCAGTTCCGCGACGGGACCCCCGAGCAGGAAGCCGGTCATGACCGTCTGGCGTTTCGCGGCGCCGAGGGTGACCTCGTAGCGGTCGAAGCGGGCTTCTACTTGCTGTGCGCGGGCCGGCATGGTCCACCCGAAGAACGCGAGTCCCACGAGCGCTAGTCGGGTGGCCGAGGAACGCGGTATGAGCTGCCTCGAAATCGCTGCTTCGGTCGCTGGCGTCTGCATCGTCTCCCGCTCTTAGGCGCCCTCGGTACTTGTAATGGGCTCTGAGGGTTGTGGCCAGAGCGAGGTACGTGCCACCGATCCGCGAGGCCAGAACCGTCGTTATCGATTGCTGCGCCGGCAATCTGGCAGGGGCAGGTCGACTGCATGAGGATTCGTCTATACATGTGGTGATCGATCTTGTACGTCAGATGTACATGTTCGATCTCGGTACCCATGAGGGGCGTCGCGACGCCACCTTTTCAATATTCGGCTGGCAGTGCGACACGAAGGAGGAATCTGATGACCTGATCGAAAGACAGAGATAGGAGACCTCTGGGTCTCGAAGGCCGGCGGGTGAGAGTCCCGCCCGGGGAGTTGTCGGTACACCCCGGTAGCCGCCGGAGCAGTCGATGCGGGTGACCGTCCGGCTGAAGCCTCCGGAAGATCTGGATTAAGTCCAGAGGGCAAAGGTGCAGGCCGCAACGTGAGTGAACCCTGAGAAGGCCCCGAAAGTTACTCGCTGGAGCCGACCCTCCTGCCATAAGGGGAAGGCCGCCGCTCGGCGGAGGAGCAACCGACCGTTGAATCCGTCGAATCCAGCCGGGGTAGTGGGGGTGGCATGTACCGAAGGTCTTTGAGGCAACGTGTGAGACCCAGATCGGTGGCGGGTTGCGACCGCCAACCGGGAAGGCGTAAAAGGTCGTTCTCGGGCCGGTGTGGGAGTCGGAGGGGCTCGAAGTGTGCGCCAGGCAGCGCGTTGATCGGGAGGGTTTGAGTCCCTCCGGCGCTCGGATGAGGGGCGTCGTATCCAAAAGCGGGGGTAATGCCTCGCTGGCCGAAGAGGGAGACAGGTATGGAGAGCTCTAAACGGGCACGAAAGGGAAACCTGGAAACAGCCAAGGGCGACCTGAAGCCGTCTCTCGTGAGACTTCGGAGGGCAGGGTGCTCACCGCGAGGTGAGATCCGAAGGGCTTGCGGAGAAGTACCGGGCCGTAGTCGATGGGGGCCACCCCGAAGACGAACCGGTCGGCCAAAGGTGGGACAAGGTCGAGCCTGCAGTTTGGAGGCGAAGGCGTTTCTCATTCACCCACCGCACCAAGGTGTTTGCGGACGGCACGGTACGGAAGATCAGCGTGTGACCCTGGGAGAGCTCGGACGCGGACCTGAGGGATTTCTTCGGGAGCGTTGATCACGAGAAGCTCTTGACGCTCGTGGCCCAACGGGTTTCGGACGGTCGGGTGCTGAGGGTTTTGCGCTCAGTACTCAAAGCCGGGAGCTACGGGGAGGGTCGCCTGTTTCCGACCGAGCGTGGGACTCCGCAGGGCGGGGTCGTATCGCCCTTGCTGAGCAACATTCTTCTGACTCCTTTTGATCAGGAGATGCGACGCAGAGGGTTTCGACTCACGCGGTATGCCGACGACTGGGTCCTCACTTCTTCGACCGTGGCTGAGGCTCGTAGAGCCTTGGCTGTGGCGACGAGGATCTTGGAGCGGCTCGGTGTCACAATGAATCCGCAGAAGACACGGATCGTGCAAGTGAAGTTTGGTTTCGAGTTTCTCGGGTACAAGATCAAGCTCGGCAAGCAGCTTCGGCTGCCGCGGGCGAAGATCCGCAGCGGTGCCCTTTCGGGCGCCCTGTATGCCTACCCGACTCAGAAGTCGATCCAGCATTTCAAGCAGCAGATTCGTGGCCGAACGCGGCGGAAGGCACCGGTTACCACCGAGCAGCTGATCGAAGACCTGAATCCGGTCCTGCGTGGATGGGGGCACTACTACAAACGTGCCCACGTCCGAAGGCTCTTCCACCAGCTCGACGCATGGGTGGTGCGGCGCCTCTGGTCGCACCGTCACAAGCGCTGGCGTTGCAAGGGGTGGGACAGCCTGCCCCGCACCCGGCTGTACGGCGAGATGGGCTTGGTGAACCTTGTCGGTCTGATTCCTTCCATCGACTCCTCCCCTAAGGGGGCGTCTTCGTGAAAGCCGGATGCGGGAAATCTGCACGTCCGGTTTGAGCGGCGGACGGAGGCTAGCCCGTGGGTGAGTGCGGGCGCCTCCTCCGACCCGACACTGATGAAGCCGGGTAACTCCGGTGGAGGGAAGGAGCCCTAGTTCTGGTGCGCTTTGGAAGGAGAAGGAGACCGGGATTGACGCAAAGTCTAGGAACCGAATGAGTCAAACGACTCCGGAAGAAGCTCTGTGACAAGACCAAGCGAGAGGACGGTACAAGCTCCGATCGCAAGGAGCCGCCCGGCTAGATCGGGACCGAGGGGATCGACTCGCGAATGCCTCGTCGTGAAGCCAGTCCGGGAGCCGTGTGCGGGAGAACCGCAAGTACGGTTCGATGAGAGGCGGCGGGAAACGGAGCCAAGGTCTGGACAGTGAGGCACTCGCAACCGAAAGGGCGAGAAACAGACGGGCCTGACCTACAGCCACCGCGCCCGCCGTCGACTCCACCTTCGGGCCGTCCATCCATCGTCGAGCTCGGGGAACGTAAGGATCGGTGTTATGGCCGGGTCCCTTTTCGGGTTCCGCAGAGGAATCGAAGTCCTCCCGTATCACCTCGAAGTCCTTGACTTTTCTTTCCAAGTTGCTGAGCGTTGCGCTCTCGTAGTGGCATGGGCGTAGACTAGCCTCACTCTCAGCCGACTCGAAATCTCGAAGGTCCATCAATGAGGAGGTCCAGATGAGGTCGTTCGAATCTTTGTCTTTCGGCGCGTACAGAGCCGGCGCGCTCGCGGCGGCCGTCTTGGTGGCCGGCTCGCACGCGAGCTGGGCTCAGGCGGATGGCATCGCCCGCACGTCCAGCGGCCGGCCCGACTTCTCGGGCACCTACAACGCCGCGACGCTGACGCCGCTGGTTCGGCCCGTAGAGCTCGGTGATCGGCTCAGCCTGACCGATGAGGAGGCTGAGGTCATCGCCAAGCGCAAGGCCGAGGTTTACGCGGCCGATCTGGCGCCGAGCGATCCCAACAGGGAAGCGCCGCCGGTAGGTGGTACACGTGTCTTCGACACCGATATCAGCCAGAGTGCCTGCGGCGGCAGCGGTGGCTACAACGCCTTCTTCATGGACAAGGGCGATCTCTCGCTGAAGATCGACGGGGAGTGGCGCACTTCGATTCTCGTCGAGCCGCGCAACGGGCAGCTGCCGAAGAGGACGCCCGAGGCCCGGGCGCGCTCTGCCGAGACGGCCCGCCGCTTCGGTCGTCCGAACACCGGCACCGCGTGGTGGATAGACGAAGAGAGCGGTCCCTACGACGACATGGAAGATCGTCCCGCCGCCGAGCGCTGTCTGCTCGGCTTCACCGGTGCGACCCCGACCTTCCCCGCCCTCTACAACAACCACAAGCAGATCGTGCAGACCGACGACTCCCTCATGATCCTCATCGAGATGGTGCACGATGCGCGAATCGTGCGCCTGAGCTCGAATGGGCGTGCCGAAGCGCACCCGCCGACCCAGATCAAGAAGTGGCTCGGCGACTCGATCGGCTGGTGGGAGGGCGATACGCTGGTGGTCGAAAGCACCAACTTCCTTCCCGGTTCGCAGGGCCGCGGCGGCTCCGAGAAGATGACCGTCACCGAGCGTTTCACGAAGCTAGAGGACGGCGACATTCTCTACCGCTTCACGGTCGACGACCCGACCGTCTGGAGCGAACCGTGGACGGGTGAGTACATCTGGAGGGCGACCGGCGAGCGCGTCTATGAGTACGCGTGCCACGAGGGCAACTACGCCATGGGCAACATCATGCGTGGCGCTCGTCTGCTCGAGCGGGAGGCGCTATCAGAATAGGACGCTCAGGTGGCAGTGCGACGTCGGCAGAGCAACGAGACACCCTCAGCGGAGCATGTCGAGTACGTCGACTTCGCCGTCGTCGTCAGTGGCATCCAAGTAGACCTGGATCTGGTCAATCGATAACTTGCGCCCGATAAGTAGCACTGACCACCAGCGTCGGAACACGACAGCGTACCCCTAGAGTAAGCGACATTCCCAGTGGAGTAGCGCTCTAGAATCCAGACTTTGAAGTCTTCAGGTGGCTTCCACCAGGAGAGCTCTCGGGGGCTTTCAGGGAAAACGAATATACGGTTGCCTCGTGAAACGCGAATTGAAGCCGGGCCCGCTTCGCCCTGATCCCGTCCAGTGCATTATCGTCCAGCCACCGCACGTCCGCGTCCGATACCGTACTCGTCAGCGGCTCGCTTTCAGCTAACACCTGGTTCGCCTCGCCCAGAACACGCACTACGAGTTTGCCTCCGTTTGCGATATCCGCCGACACTCGGAGCGAAGCCTTCCCGTCAAAGACAGGCGCTGTCGTTACCGTCGCCGGCTCCGCCACGTCCGACGCTTTGTACCCGGCGAAACCGTCGGGACGCAGCGTCGCCAAGCAGAGAGACCCGTTTCGCCAGCTAGTGTGAAGCCCGTCGCTCCCACCATAGTACAAGCGAATTTCGTTCTCCAGGAAGACCGGATACGCCGCAGGGTACACGCAACCCCAGTCATAATCGCCTTCTTCATCACTATTGGGGATAAGCGGGGTTCCGGGAAGAACACGGTGCCACGTCTTTGTGTCCGGACTCCACGTCAACTCTGCCCAGACCCGGTCCGTATCCTGATCGTGAATGGCCAGCAGGCCGATATACACACCGCCGTGATAGAAGACGGGCATCGCGTAGGTCTGATGGTTCGCGTCCAACCCCTCCAAAACAACCTGAGTCTTCTCCCAATTCAGGAAATCGGCGCTCGACGTCCATGCAACCTGACGCCCCAATGGTTTTCCCCATTCGCGAGTTATCCCTACATACCTTCCCAGTGTTGGCGCCCAGAAGGCGTTATTGTGAGTGTCGCCTGCGCTATCTGCTTCGGGACAGGCTATGGCCGGACCCCAATGGATACCGTTGGCAGAAAACGCTACCGAGAGGATCTCAGACTTGAGAAAGGCCTTGTAGCGACGATTCGGATCGGGATCCCGAAGGTCTTTTAAAATCCCTGTACCATGAGGCCCTTCCTGAAGTGCGTAAGTATCTCCGCCGCCCCGCCACAGAATATTGTTGGCCTTGCTCCCCTCGTATTCGACAAGCCCCAACTCGGGCTTGACCCAAGTTATGCCGTCTTTCGAAGTGGCATAGCAGATCGCCATTTCCCGGTTGCGAGGCGGTCTATATTTTAGTTCTCTTCGCTGTTCGAGGGTCATCCCCTTTGCGGAATGGTCAACGACAAAGGGCTGTACCAGGACTTGTATATTTGTTCCTCGTCGTCGTAAATGACGTTGGCATAGAGGTTGTCGAAGCGCTTCTCCCACGGTTTATCCTCACCGAACAGAGGATTGCCGCCATACTTCTCGACGGTCCCAAGAGTGAGCTCCGCGTTCTGCGCATCTTCCACAATCCGAGCATCAAGCAGGAGATACCGCCGCTGCTCCAACTCCTCCGCAAAACTGGAAGAGCCATACACCAGACCGGCCAAGAGCATGCAGTGCAGTCGTTTCATCGACATCAGTCAACATCCTTCCCAAAAGGTCGGCATTGACGATCTACGCCGGCCTGTCGTAGCCAGATGTCCGTGTCATCGTCGGACCGATGGCGTGACGACGTGACGAATTCAGCCGAGAGCGTCACAATCTCGAGTCCTTGTCCATCAGCTAAAGCGAACATCTAGGAACCACACGCAAACTAGAATGGATCTTTCCGCGTAATCTTGAAAACGTACGCGTTGTCGCAGGGCTTCTCGTTCGGCACCTCGACTTCCAAGCCTTCCCGGGTCATGGACCAGTTCAATTCCTTGTCGATGCCCAGCATTCTGACGGATTCGATCTCGCCGGGGTAGAGTCTCTTTATGGACTTGAAGCTCGACGTCCGATCCTGGTCAAACCGGATTATGGCTTTCTCTTCGGGCATTCCAAGGAAGGTGGCATAGAGGAGGTTTCCCCGGCAGGTGAACCGGATGTCGTCGGCCGTATACTCTACCTCGTGGTGTTCACTGAACGTTCCTGCCGATTCCATCTCTGTCGGTCCTTCCCCGTAGGATACCCAGGGCATGGTTTCGAATACGGCTTCGCCGTTTATTTTCAGCCACGCTCCCATCCCCTCTAAACATTTCTTTGCGCCATCGGGGATGGATCCGTCGGCTTTGGGGCCCACATTGAGCAGGAGGTATTCCCCGGTAATGTCCCGCATGGGCCCCATCTTGGCCGAATTCCATTCATTGACCTTGCTGTCCCACATGGAAAAGCCGTCGTGGTGCTCGGCAACCGGCCCGGCAAAGCGCGCTCCGGAAGACTTAAAGATCTCCGCCCACTCGTCGGCATCGAACTTTTCCGCTTTGAACATGGGGATGAAGTCCTTGTAGCCGAATTCCGACACCGGTCCATAGGTCTTTTCGTGATGCTCGGCTTGGTTGTTGCCGGATCGATAGATGTTATGGGGATACCAGGTACCGTTGGGGCCGCAGGCGGGCACCGAGTAAATGCCCCAATGGGTGTAGATGCCGAACTTGTCATCCCGAAGCCACTTTGGTGTGATGTGGTTCCGCAATGATGCCCAGCTGGGCTCGTATGTTGCCATGGCCATTGCTCCTATTGTCTGGTCAACCTTGAGGGGTGAGCGAATGTAATCGCTGCCATCAAGTTAAGATCTTCATGCTGCCTTGTCTGGGCATTGTCACGTTAACGAATCCTATCCGGCAATAGTCCCATCGGCTCCTACAACGGCGTCGACACCTTCACCCAGACCAGCGGCGATGTCACAGCGACGGTGCGCTCGCTGCAGGCCCCCGACTCGTTTGACGTGATCGATTGCTTTGATGGTTGCGAGAATAGGTCGAGGTACTTCGTGGCGGAGGTCGGCCTCGATGAATAGCCGGCGGGGATTCGCAGCCGAGGGGCGGGACGTGTCTCGCCCCGAACGCCACGAGATCCCGTATGTGGTGCCAGCGCCGAGCGACGACTGAAAGGAGGAGCGAGAAGCTGGTAGCGCATACGGGATTCGAACCCGTGTTACCGGCGTGAGAGGCCGGCGTCCTAGACCCCTAGACGAATGCGCCCAAGTAACAACCAGCGGCGCAAAGTAGCATAGATTCGTGCCGCCCTTCAAGCAAGAGCGACGCTTGGACTTGCAGCCACGGATGTGAACTTGCGCAGCTTCCTTCCGCTGGCGGTCGTACTGGTCCTCGCCGCACTGCTGTGGGCGCCGTCCCTCCTCGGCGACTTCGTCTACGACGATCACTACCTCATCGTCGACAGCCCGGCCGTGCGCAGCTCCGGCCAGGTAACGGCGGCTTTCACCCGCGACTACTAACGGCCAGCGCGACCCACATCGCGGCCTCGGCTACTACAGGCCGGTCACCCTTCTCAGCCATTGGGCCGATTGGGCGATGCGGGGAGCCTGGCCTTTCGGACACCACCTCACCAGTCTTCTTCTACATCTGTTAGCGATCTCCCTTCTCTACGTCTTCGTTTTCGAAACTTTCGGCCGGCACCCTCTCGCGCTACTAGGAGGCGCCTCTTCTCGAGTTCTCGCTGCACGTCCCTTTCCTGCTTCTCGGCGATCACCTGCGGAACCTTCTGCTGCCGCCGCTGGGAATCCTCCTCGAGCCCCCGGTAGGCCGGCTGCCCTGGTTGCTCGACCTCGGTAGCCTGGCGCTCTGTGGCCTCGCTCTCGCCCGCCTGCCCGATCGCAAGGTCGCCGGATGGGGCGCTGTCTGGCTGGTCACCCACCTGCCGATTCCCGGGCTCGTTGGCCTCGAGAGTGTGGTCGATGACCGCTTCCGCTACCCTCCTTCAATCGGCTTTTCTGGTGGTGGCGGCGTGGATCGAGACCTATCTGGAGCAGCGTCGTGCTCCTGGCCGCGCGACGAGTGGGTCGGGCGCCACGTAGGCATCTGCCCCCCTCGAGAGCGACAGGCTTCCCGGCGCCCAAAGAACAACGCTATCCCTTCCCCTAGATCGAATCATGCCAGATGACGCTACTTCAGGTACCATGCCTGCGCGGAACGCATCGCTGCACTTTTCTTCAGGTGCAGTGGGAGCGCTATCCCGATGGGAGCAGGGGAAGACACGAATGGATCATAAATGCCATCAGGCGGGGCTTTTCGCCCACGCCTACGCCGGACCTCAGCGAATCTGCAGACACTTGGAGCTCTCGTACTGTACGACCTCCACGAGAACAGCGGGTCTCACTTGGAGAGATCCTCATCTATTGAGCCCGCATGACAGGGAGGGAAGTCAATGAGCAATATTAGGATGCCTATCAAAAAAGGTGAGCAAGAATCGTCTATCCACGCGAGCCGCTATCCCCTCTTACAGCAAGACACACGATGAAAGATTCCAGCCATCCTGTTGACGAAACCAACATAACGACCGCGCTGTTGCTAGCTGCGGGCACTGGATCTCGCCTGCGACCCTTGACCCTCGACTCGCCTAAGTGCCTTACAGAAGTTGGTGGAAACACTATTCTTGGCCGATTGGTGAATAGTCTCCGCTCGCAGGGCATTACGCGACTGGTCGTAGTAACGGGATATCTTGACCATTGTGTTCGCGAGTTTCTCCAAGACCATGCGGCCGATATGAAGATTGATTACGTCTTCAACACAATCTATCAAACGACCAATAATATCTACTCCCTGTGGCTTGCACGACACGCGATGCAGGATCCATTCGTGCTATTAGAGAGTGATTTGGTGTTTGAGGAGTCAATGCTAGCGGGCATGCTAACGGCAGACAAAATCGCAGTTTCACAGCTTCTGCCATGGATGAATGGCACAACTGTCGAGCTCGATGATCAGGATCGCGTCGCAGCTTTCCACGCCTCAGGCAGCGTGAGGAGCTCGCTCAAGTATAAGACCGTCAACATCTACAGTCTGTCCTTGTTGAGTTGGCGACAGATCACAGAGCGATTGGATCTCTATGTCGGTGAAGGTCGCGTAGGTGAGTATTATGAAGCAGTGTTTGCCGAGATGGTGGCCGAGAGAGTGCTCGCGTTCGACGCCGTCTTCTTTGACAAAGATCGATGGTACGAAGTCGATAGCGTAATGGATCTCGACAATGCAGAGAAGATATTTGGTGCCTCTCCTCGGGCCCCACATTCTGAGCGATTGTTTCAGCCCCTGGGGGTTGATATTGCAGAGTCCGTGCCCGTAGCGGAGCCGCCCCTGCCTAGCGTGTACCCCCCGCGCAGCCAGCTGCGCGCGCACCGGCAGCGACCAACTCTGCCACATGAGTAGGAAGATTCAATTAGTCCAGAGTGACGAGCGAATCACTAGGGAACGCCAATACACATCACTAGCCACGGATCATGGTGGATACTGGCGGCATGGTTTCGTTGATCATGCCTACCTCTATAATCTGTATTTTCCACCGCCGCGGTTCTTCGAGCTTCTCACCACCCAGATTCACGAGCTGGTCCTAAACTACCCGGTAGGACAGGGTGTACTGGCCGAGCTGGTCGGTGACCTCATCGGCCAATCGCCGGAGAGAATTGTTGTTGGCAACGGGGCCGCAGAGCTTATCAAGATCCTCTCGGCGCACATCGCTGACACCCTAATTGTGCCCGTTCCGTCGTTCAATGAATATGTGAACGCTGCCTCAGCGGGAAAGGTCGTTGAAAGTGGCCTCCCATGTCCTTCATTCCAACTGGACGTGGACAAGTTTGCAGCTGAGGCCGCTCACTGCGAGGCTGATGTCGCAGTGGTGGTGACCCCCAATAACCCGACGTCATTGCTGGTACCCAAGGCCGAGCTTATCCACCTGCTGGAGAAGTTGGCCGGCCATGACTGTATGTTGATCGTCGATGAATCCTTTATTGACTTTTCACCGAAGCCCGAGGAAGCAACGTTGGAACCGGAGATAGCCCACTACCCTAACCTCGCGATCTTCAAGAGCCTGAGTAAGGCCTATGGTATCTGTGGCCTGCGGATCGGTTACATGCTTACAGCCAATGCCGACTTTGCCGTGAAGGTGCGCCGGGGCCTGTCGATCTGGAATCTTAACGGGCTAGCCGAGGCTTTTCTGCGCGAAGCACCTACCTATCGCGGAGAGTTCAAGACCAGCTGCGCCAAAGTGCGAGCTGATCGGGATCGTTTCTATGAAGAGTTGTGCACCATCGAGGGATTGTCTGTTTACCCGCCGGCTGCCAACTATATCTTTTGTCGGGTTCCCGACCATGCTCCTCTCGGACCTGAGATCGCCAGGCGATTGTTTGTAGATCATCATGTGTACATTAAGGACTGCGAGGGCAAGACCATGCCCGACGGGAGCCGATATCTTCGTATTGCGAGCCGGACTCAAAGTGAGAATGGGAGGCTGGTGAAGGTACTTGGGGAGATCGTCGGAGCTAAGAGCGCGTGACTGCCGGAGGACAGGGACCGACCTGGGAGGAGACTCCCGTGGAGACAGGCAAGGCGGAAGATCAACTTCATCTCTTTGGAGAGACCGGCTTTTTTGGCGAGCGCGATGCCGCACTAAGCCACCTGAGAGATGCGGATGAGATCTTGTTCGCAGAGGGCGTGGACTATTGCATCATGTTTGGCACTCTCCTGGGCTTATTGCGGCATGATGGCTTGATCCCGTGGGATGACGATCTGGACATCATCATTTTCGACATCGACAAATTCGAGACACGGTGCCGGTCCCAGTTCGAAGAGAGAGGGTATGTTGTTTATCAGGATATTCGGACTATTGCCGGGAAGGAAAAGCGCTGTGGATACCGAATTCACGCCGAAGACGGTATTGCAGTTCCCGGGCAAACATGGAAGTTCCCTTGGCTCGGTGTGTGGGAGCCGGAGATAAACAACAGGACCATGACCTTGCCACCGGAGGAGTTCGTGTACTCACTCGAAGATTTCCAACCCGTACAGAGGAGCGCCTTTCTTGATTTCTCAGTGAGTATTCCCCGGCACTCGGGAGAGATAGTGAAACAGTATTACGGCAGCGATTGCCTGCAAGTCTGCGTGTTGCACAGCCTGGACCACCGGCATTACAGGCCTACTGGCTATCCTTCCACGAAGTTCCCTTTGGAAGATGTTCTGCGCTACCTGGAACGGAACACCTAGGGGTCGGACGATCATCGAGGTTTGAATGCCGACCCAGTCGGCTCCCATCATGTGCCTCCTCTCCTTTGCCGAAAAGCGTCGCGGACATACGATGCTTCTAGATAAGAGAGAATCGCGTTGAAGCAGCGGAACGGAACTCCACCCATCCAAGGCGAGACCCTGAAGAGGGAAGCGGCCTACCCCAACCTCGCAAAGAAAGCGAGCGACGGGATGTACTGCTATGTTGTCCAACGCCGAATATCATGGCATATAGCTCTATTCTGCGTGCGTAGAGGTATATCCGCCAATACTGCGACCGGGATTGACATGGTCCTGGCGATTCTCGCTGCGTGGAGCTTATCTCAGGGCCACTACATTTCGGGCGCCATCTTGATCCAACTGTTCGGTCTGTGGTCGTGTGTCGACGGAGAGATCGCGCGGTTGACGAAGAGGGCAAGCAGAAAGGGGGATCTTTACGACACCATGACGGATCGATCGGCGGAGCTGCTTATTTTCGCTGGTATGCTTTATGCGATGTCGGTGGCTTCCACCAACCGTCCTTGGGGAGCTCTGTTCTTTTGCTACATCGGGATGGTCTTTCTCATCACAGCATCTTCCGAGAAATTTCGCTCCGTATACCAGAGAAACTATCCGAAGGGCGAATACGAGCCATTATTCAATTGGCTTTGTTCAGGGAGCGATACACGATTCCTTTATCTCGCCGCCGCAATCATCGGGTATGTAATAACGGGGAATGCTGCGATCATCGAGTGGCTGCTAGTAGGTTTGTCCTCATTGCTCGGTGTCAACTTTTTGTTCCGGATGTGGAAGATATCGACGCTTGCGACAGAAGATAATGAGAGACCGGACTGAAGGCCATTCACGAAGATGGCGAAGCAGATCTACCCGTCTCTTCAGAGCCTTCTGGCAGAGCTCGAGGAGAGCTGCCTCTTACTTGCGCGACATGGGGAGACAGATTGGAATGCAGCGAATATTGTTCAGGGGCAGCAGGATCGTCCTCTGAGCCGCAAAGGGTATGAGCAGAGGAAGAACCTGTTCTATCTATTGCGGCCGATTTCTCTGAAGCGAATAGTTTGCAGCACGCTGCAGAGGACCATCGAGACGGCAATGCCACTCAGTCTCGAGAAAGGTATAGCGATCGAGCAGAGGCACGAGCTCGACGAAGTGAGATTGGGCGTTTTCGAGGGACAACATAAGGAGGAGTTTTCCGATGAGTTTTCGAGGAGCTGTTACCGGTGTTTCCTAGAGGACGAGATAAACATTGCCCTTCCCGGGGGTGGAGAAAGTCTCAGAATGGTCGACAAGCGAGTGCGGAAGGCGGTGGGTAGTTTTATGGGAGGCTTGAGAGAGTCCGGCCATTCGTTGGTTGTCGGGCATCGCAATGTGAACAAGATGATTGTTAAGAGCCTCTTGGGTCTAAGCTTCGAGGAGGGATACCGGGTGGAGCATAGGAATGCCTGTCTTTACATCTTCGCTCCAGGGAGAGCTGAGATGTTCATGATGGAGGTGCCGAGTCCTCAAGAGCCTACCGAAGTGAGGTGTGGATATGAGAGAAGCGGTTAAGCGACGGCGACGTCCTTTTTTTGTGGAGGACAGGGAGCCTGTGGGGTTTCGAACTTAGGCTGCCGCGCACCGCAATCCTCTCGATGGCTCTCCTCGCCCTCCCCGCACGGGCTCAGGAGGTGGCCCGGAGCCTGCGGCCTCAGATGTGGGAACGACGGCCCAGTAGGCTCCTCCGGTAGAGGAGATAGCCCCACATAAGATGACCTGTGCGGAGAGCGTAACGATTGTCTCGTTTTGGACAGGATCGCTGGCGGCCGGTTGCGCGGCGAGAGAACGTCTTTTAGCATGGGCTCGTGCGAGCGCGACGCGGGTGCTGCCTACTCCCTAGGCGGCCGCGGGCATGAAGGAGCGGAGCTACCTTCCACTCGCGGTCGTACTGCTTCTCGCCGCACTGCTTTGGGCGCCGTCGCTCCTCGGGGACTTCGTCTACGACGATCACTACCTGATCGTCGACAACCCGGTGGTTCGGAGCTCAGACCAGGTGGTGGCGGCCTTCACGCGCGATTACTACGGTCAGCGCGACCCCCAGCGCGGACTCGGTTACTACCGACCGATCACCCTGCTCAGTCACTGGCTCGACTGGTCGATCTGGAAGGCGGCTCCCTTCGGACACCACCTCAGCAGCCTGCTGCTCCATCTGCTGGCTACGGCCCTTCTCTATTTCTTCGTTGCCGAGACCTTCGGTCGACCTGCGCTCGCGCTTCTGACGACGACGATCTTTGCTCTTCATCCGACAAAGGCGGCGAGTGTCGCTTTCGTATCGGCTCGAGTGGACGTGCTCGCCGGTGTTTTCGTGCTCTCTGCCTTGCTGTGCTGCACGCGCAATCGCTGGGGAGCACCCGCCTTTTACGCTCTCGGGCTTCTCAGCAAGGAGATGGCGGTGACGCTACCGGCGCTGCTGTTCTGGCGACTGCACGACAGGGGCCGTCGCAGGTGGCTGGCGACCCTGGTGTCGACGGGCGCGGTCTTGATCGTGATCGCACTCCTGCGTTGGGCGGTGCTCGGGCACCTGTCTCGGCCGGGGGCGCCGCTCCTGGAGATCTCACCTCACGTCCCCTTCTTGCTCCTCGGCGATCATCTGCGGAACTTCATGCTGCCGCCTCTCGGGATCTTGCTCGAGCCTCCGCTCAGCCGGCTACCATGGCTCGTCGACTTCGCTTGCCTCGCCCTCTACGTTCTCGCTCTCGCTCGTCTGCCCGATCGTAAGGTCGCCGGCTGGGGAGCCGTCTGGCTCGTCACCCATCTGCCGATACTCGGGCTGGTCGGTCTCGAGACCGTAGTCGACGATCGCTTTCTCTATCTCCCCTCGATCGGTTTTTCGCTGGTGGCGGCGGCTTGGATCGAGACCTATCTCGAGCGACGCCACGCTTCCGGACGCAATAGGGCGGTGCTCGTCGCGGTGGTGCTGCTCGCCTTGATCCTTGCCCCGATGGCGCTGACGCGGGAGATCTACTGGCACGACGATCTGACCCTCTTCAGCGCCGCGCTCGAGACCCAACCGGACTCGACCGATTTTCATCTCAAGCGTGGTCTCGCCCTGGTTGAGAGAGGGAGACTCGACGAGGCGGAGGGCGACTTCCGCACCGGCCTGCAGCTCGCTGACTCAGACACGGAAATCGCCTCCTGGCTTCGGCGAAATATCGCCGACACCTACCTCGCGCGAGGCCGGCTCGAAGAGGCCGAAGAATGGTACAAGCAGGCTGTCGAGCACCGACCCGACTACTGCAACGCCCACCTGGGGCTCGCCCTTCTGCTCGAGCGTGATGGCCGCAACGAAGAAGCGCGATCTCACTTCGCCCAAGCACTGTCGTGCCCCGAGAGTGCCCCGGTCGCTTCTCGCCACTTGAAGGGCGGTTAGCCGATCGGCGCGAGAAAGTCGCTCACCGCTCGAGCGAAGTCAGCGGGTTGATCCAGGAAGGGCCAGTGGCCGGCCGGTGCAATTGCACAGAGAGCGACGCCTTCGCGCTGCAGAAGGGCTCTCGAGTGCTCTCCGGTCCCCCCTGGGGAGCCGTAGATATAGAGAGTCGGAATGGGGAGCGTCGCGAGACGGGGGGCCATGATCTCGTCTTTCGAGACCTCCACGAGCTCGATCCCGTTGCGCTTGAAGGCACGCGCGTCGCAGAGACTGAGGCTTTTCGCATATCCAGCGAGCATCTCGTTTGCACGACCCTCCAGCTCGACCTCGACGACCATGTTCTCGAATTGGCTGTCGACGCTCTCATCGTCGCTGAAGGCGGCCGCTCGAAGGCTGTAGGTACAGTCATCGAGACTGATATTGCCTTCGATGTCGAGAAAACCATCGATCTCCTCTTCAGCTCTCTCACACAGGAAGGTGCCGATCACGCCGCCCAAGGAGTGGCCGGCGATCACGGTGCGCTGCCCGGTGGTCTGGGGAAGTAGAGACAGCAGCAATTCGGTGTGGTCGTCGAGGCTGGCGGGAGGGGATGGGCCTGGGGTGCGACCGTACCCGAGCAGGTCGGGTATCACGTGGTCCCAGTCCGCTAATGCGGGCCGGCTCAGAAGGTTTTCGAAGCAGAGGCCCGACTCGCCCAGACCGTGGATCCAGAGCACGGTTCCGCGAGGGCTTCGTCGCCGCAGCCGACGGCTCCAGATTCCGTTCTCGAGACCTTGTGTAACGCCCATTCGAGAACGAAGAGTGTACGCTGCCGATGGAAGTGCAGCTACGATGGAAACTGGCATACGATCGGCGCGGCAGACAGTGTGGAGTGGAGGGAGGAGGAAGCGATGGCCGCTGAGCTGTTTGATTTTCAGGGAAAGGTGGTGCTGGTCACCGGGGGAAGCCGCGGCCTCGGCCGACAGATGGCGGTTGCTTTCGCTCGCTCGGGGGCCGACGTTGCCGTGACCAGTCGCAAGATCGAGGCCTGCGAGGAGGTCGCCGCCGAAATCGAGGCCCTCGGCCGCCAGGCCCTGGCCGTCGCCTCCCACGTCGGACACTGGGACGAGCTTGATGGGCTCGTGGACGCTGTCTATGACCGCTTCGGGCGCCTCGACGTGCTGGTGAATAACGCCGGTATGTCTCCCCTCTATCCTTCGCTCGAGGAGGTTTCGGAGGATCTGTTCGACAAGGTGATAGCGGTCAACCTCAAGGGGCCTTTTCGGCTGAGTGCGCTGGTTGGAAGCCGCATGGCAGCGGGGGATGGTGGTTGTATTTTGAACATTTCGAGCAACGCGGCCGTGCACCCCAGCCCGGCGGCCGAGCCCTATGGCAGCGCCAAGGCCGGCCTCAACGCTCTGACACGCTCCCTTGCCTTCGCCTACGGGCCGAAGGTGAGAGTGAACTGCATCCAGGCCGGGCCGTTCTTCACCGACGTCTCCCGGCACTGGAACATGGAGGCGTTCGAAGGCCGCGCCAAGGAAAGTATCGCGTTGCAGCGAGGCGGGGACCCCTCCGAGATCGTGGGCGCCGCCCTGTATCTGTGCAGTTCCGCCGCGAGCTTTACCACCGGTGCGATTCTGCCGGTGGATGGCGGAGGTCGCTGAGGAAGAAGTAAACAGTGATCAGTCATCAGTAGACAGTCGAGAGGTAAGTAGGACTGCTTACTGCTTACTCCTTACTCCTTACTCCTATACGCCTTACTTCTCCACTTCTTCACCTCCCTCCCTCACCTAGGGAGGCCAGAAGGAAGCGGAGCTCGCGGTCGGTTTCGTTTGGGTCCACTACGGTCGCGGCCACTTCTTCGCGGAGGAGCGCGCCGAAGCGCTTGCGGAGGCGGTGGACCGCTACTTTGACTGCTGATTCGCTCATGTCCAGCTCTGCGGCGACTTCTTTGTAAGTGACGCCGTCACCGTCTCCGGTAAGGAAGACCGCGAGGCGGCGGGATCGCTCGGGGCTTGGGGAGTTGGCGATCTCCTCTTGGAGACGCCCCTGGGTGCGCTCCAGAACTTCGAGTGCCCATCGTTTCTCGAAAACCCGATCAGGGCTCCCCTCGGGCTCGGCTTCGAGGCTGTAGCGCTCTTCGGCGCCCTCGAGGTCTAGTGAGAGGGCTTCCTGCCCCCCACCTCTCTTCTTAGCCTTGGCGCGATCGCTCTCGTCAGCAAGATAGAACTTGAGGGCCGTCAACAAGAAGGAACGAAACCGCCCTCGCTCACGATCTGCCGCCTTGAGAGTGCGCTTCTCCAGGAGGTGCGAAAAGAACCCTTGGGCGAGGTCCTGCGCCCGGTCTGAATCGGCGCCACGGCGGCGAATGAAGGCGTAGACGGGGTACCAGTAGCCCTCGCAGAGTCCGCCTAGAGCGTCGTGAAAACGGGGGCTCTGGGTATTGCCTGCCGCGATGACCATGCTCCACTGTGTGGTGAGAAAGCGATTGCGTCCGCGCTGAGGGGGCCTAGGTTGTTCCACGACAGCCAGAGCCTACACCCGTTGGTCGAAGCAGGGCGTTGAGGCTGATGCCTGAGATGAAAGTGGGGAGAAACGCGGGCGCGGCTGGGTGGCACCGAGCGCGGCTAACTAGGGGTCAGCTGAAAAGTCTGCGGCACGGAGGTAGTTCGCTTCTTGCTTGAGGTCGGCCTCGGTCAGGGGGTGCTCGGCGAGCCAGCCGTCGGGAAAGTGAATGTGCAGAGAGTCGCTGCCCCCATCGAGCCTCAGGTAGGGGAGAGGTACTTCAGCCCGGCTTCGTTGAAGAAGGGCGGCGATACGTAGCAGTATGGCCAGCCGCAGCCATGAGGCCGGCTTCTCTTCGAACCGAGAGATCGGCAGCTTCCGCCGATGTGCCTGGACCAGGGTGGCGACCATCTCCTGCTCGCGCAGAGAGAACCCCGGCAGATCCGCGTTGGCGATGATGTAGCCGCCGTGCTTGTGGTAGTGGGCGTGGGCGATGTCGAGGCCGATCTCATGCAGTCTTGCCGCCCATCCCAGAACCTGTTGAGACTGTTCGTCGTCGAGCTTCCACGTCTCTCTAGCCTCTTCGAGTAGGTGGAGTGCCGTTGCTTCGACTCGCGCGGAGTGCTCGCGATCGAGGTGATAGCGCGCCGACAGGGCCTCTACGGTGCGACTGCGGGTGTCTTCGTGCCGAATGCGGCCCAGGAGGTCGTAAAGAACCCCCTCCCGAAGGGCGCCATCCGCCACTTCCATCTGCTCTACGCCGAGTGCGTCGAAGACTGCTTCGAGGATGACGACGCCGCCGGCGAAGACCGGCTCTCGCTCCGCGCTGAGGCCGGGTATCTCGAGGGCACTGGCCGAGCCTGCTGCGAGCAGCGCCTTGCGGAGCTTGCGAATAGCTGCTCGAGGTATGCCCTCCTCGGCATATCCGGCCTCGCGCACGATTCGCCCGATGGCTCGGATGGTCCCCGAGGACCCCGCTGCTTCGGTCCAGCCGGCGTTGCGGAACCGAGCCTCGACAGGCTCGAGCTCCTGAAGCGCCATGATATGCGCACGCTGCCAGCTCTTCTTGTCTATGCGCCCGTCCGAAAAGTACTTCCGACTCAGAGCGACACAGCCCATATAGAGGCTCTCCATGACCAGAGGCTGCGACTGCTCGCCGACGATGAGCTCGGTGCTACCGCCCCCGATGTCGACGACGAGTCGGCGACCGTCGCCGTCACCGAGACTACGAGCGACGCCGAGAAAGACGAGCCTCGCCTCCTCGATCCCGGAGATCACTGCGATCGGATGTCCCAGAGCTTCTTGTGCGTCTCTGAGGAAGTTATTTCGATTGCGGGCGCGGCGGAGGGTATTGGTCGCCACGACTCGCACATTGCTCGCCGGGATGTTCCGAAGGCGTTGCCCGAATCGCTGTAAGCATTCGATCGCGCGCTCCTGGGTCTCGCTCGAGAGTACGCCCTTCCGGTCGAGACCCGCGGCGAGGCGCACCATCTCACGGTCGCGATCGAGCGTTTCGAGCTCGCCCCGTGCGATGCGGGCAACCACCATGTGAAAGCTGTTGGAGCCCAGATCTACGGCCGCTACGGAAGGGCGAAGGCTCACTCGAGCCTCCGATAGAGGGCAACGTTCACAGCTCCCGAAGAGCGCCGCCTGCGTGGCAGGCTCCTAGCTTCTCCCATTGGGGTCAGATGGTAGCCGAGCGCGGGGCCAGACGCCACGACTCGTCGCTGAGTCGGTGGCGCGCGCGGCCTGTCCGCACCGTCGGTGCGCCCTCGCTTGGTCGTAACTGACTAGAAGACAGAGACTTGCGCCGCTCGTTACCGTCCGATTTGGTATCCTTGTCGGCTAGGCTTGAACGCTTCACCGTCTGCGGGGCTCTTCTTGCCCCGATTGCGCTGTCTCGAGAAACCACCGTGACCCTGATTGCAATTGGCTCCCTCCTCGCCGCCGCGATCTCCAGCGCCCTTGCCGGCTATACCTGGAGTCGACGCGCGACCCGAGGCGCCACCTGCTTCACGGGTCTTGTCGTTTGCATTGCCGGCTGGTGTCTTGCGAGCGCGGGAGGGAGTGTCAGTCCGTCTTTGGAGGCGAAGCTGCTGTGGTCGCAGATAGCTTGTTCCAGCGTTGCGGTGGGGTCCCTTGTTTGGCTCTTCTTCGCGCTCGAGCACGCTGCCGCTCCGACTATCGCAGAGCGGAAGAGCCTTCTTCTTCTGTTCTTGGTCCCTTCGGCTACGGTCGCTCTGGTTTGGACCAACTCGATGCACGGTCTGATCTGGGGTGGCGCGTCGATGAGCTCGCCGGACCAGCTGCTTGCCACACCTGGGCCATGGCTCGTCTGGGCCCATATTCCCTACTCGGTGGCGCTGATCGTGGCCGGACAAGGGGTCCTTATCGCTCACGGTCTTCGTTCTTCCGCCGAGTACCGATTGCGCTCCGCGATTCTGACCGTGGCTGCAGCGGTCCCTCTGGTCGTAGGAGCCGCCTTTTTCGGGTCGGCTGCTGCTTCGGGTGCGGACCCGACTCCCCTCGCTTTCAGCATCGCTACCTTGATCATGGCCTGGGCTCTTTTTTCACGACGCTTTGCGGGCCTTGGGCCATTGGCCTACGAAGCGGTCTTTCGATCCATGGGTGACGCCTTGTTTCTCGTCGACGAGAGTGACCGTGTCGTGATGATGAACCCGGAAGCGAGCGCCAGGAGCGGCAAGACGCTCGAGGAGGTTGTTGGCAAGCCGGTGAGTGAAGTCATCAAACCTTGGAGCGAGGCTCTCGATCATCTCGCGGAGTCGACCCGAGGAAGAGTCGCAGCGGTCCTCGACGAGGAGGGCGAGACGCGCCAGCTCGAGGTGCGTGTGTTCCCGCTGAACGACTGGAAGGGTGGCTTCCGAGGGAGGGTCTTTGTCAGTCAGGACGTGACCGAGCAGAGTGCCTTCAGCAAGCTCGAAGAAATGGCCTATCGCGATTTTCTCACCGGGTTGCTCAATCGCAGGGCCTTCTACGAGGAAGCGGAAAAGGCGGTGGTCGTCGCCCGCCGACGCAGCGACAAGTTCGCCATGGTCCTTCTCGATCTCGACGGCTTCAAGGATGTGAATGACCGCCACGGCCACGCGGCCGGCGATCTTCTGCTCCAGCGCGTGGCCACACGCCTACATGACGAGCTGCGGAGGGAAGACACTGTTGGCCGGTTGGGCGGCGACGAGTTCGGCGTGATTCTCCAAGACTGCACGACCGAGTTCGCTGCGAATACGGTTCATCGCTTGGTTCTGGCGATCAAGAGTCGCCCGTTCGAGATCAAGGAGACGATGGTAGATCTCGATGTGAGCGCCGGAGTCGCGCTGTTCCCGGAGGCGGGTGACCAAGTCGAAGTCCTGGTGAGCCGGGCCGATGCCGCCATGTATCAAGCCAAGCAGGGCATCGGGGGAATCTGTTTCTTCGACCCCGAGGGGGACGAGCTCAGCGAGGAGCTCTTGCAGTTGGAATCGGAGATGCGAGACGCCCTCACCAACGAGGAGATGGAGTTTCGCTATCAGCCCATCTGCAATACGGCGACCGGTGAGGCGGTCGGGGTCGAAGCCTTGGTACGGTGGCGCCATCCCGTCAACGGCATCACCCTCCCAGACGCATTCCTTTCGAAGTTCAAACAGCGGGGCCTTGCCGTCGATCTCGATAGCCACGTGCTGCGCCGCGTTCTCGAGCAAGTGGCCGAGAGCTCGCTCTCGGTTGCGGTGAATCTTTCAAGTCAGACCGCCGTCGACGTCGATTTGCCGATCCGGGTCAAGAATCTACTGCGAGCTACCGGTGTCGAACCGCGTCGACTCATACTCGGGTTCTGTCAACTTATCCAAGACGAAGTGGAGTTGTGGCTCGTTCGCGGGCTGCTTGTCTCGGACTCACGCACACGTCACCTGCCGCCAGACACCGAACGAGCGATCTCGCAGCGTCCTGTGGTTGGCAGAGTTGACGAGGTGCCGGCCAACGCGGAACAGGTTCCGGATGACTCCGTGAGCGGAGAGGAATCGTTGCGCATGGCCGGGCGATTTGAAGCGGCGCATCTGTCGCTCCCGCTGCCGGGTCGGCTGGTGGGAGACCTCGGCTCGGTTGTTGGCGTACTGCCTCGTGTCGTGCCTGACGGAGGGCATGGTGGTCCGATGGGCTGCGCCGTAGCTCCTCAGTTTGTCAGTCACCAGGCGAACCGGCTCTGCGCCTTGGCCCTTCAATAGCTTGCGGAAGAAGCGTTCCGCTGCTTTCCGATCTCGGCGTGGCTGCACGAGGATGTCGATCACATCGCCGTCCTGGTCGACTGCACGCCAGAGATACTTCCGCCTCCCCTGGATCGTCACGAAGAGCTCGTCGAGGTACCAGGTATCGCCGAGGCGGCCTTGTCGCCGCTTCAGCGTGCGGGCGTACTCACCACCGAACTTCCTGCACCACTGGCGGATCGTCTCGTAGGAGACCGTGATCCCCCGCTCCGCCAGGAGATCCTCGACGTCTCGGAAGCTCAGGCAGAACCGATGATAGAGCCAAACGGCATGACCGATGATCTCGGCCGGGAAGCGATGGCCTCGGTAGCTGGATTCGCTGTTGTTCATGGGCCAACTCTGGCAGCCCGGGGCTCAAGTTGACAGTACCCTGCGACGACCCCCCAGATATCGCCAGGCTCTGCCGTCTGCGTGGGTGTACCGTAGGTCGAGACTCCAGGACGCCAGCGCGCAGAAGAAGTAGGAGCCGAGCAGTTAGTATTGATAGTTGGTTACACCTTTACGCCTAATTGATATATTGGTAGATTCATTAGCGATGGCGCTCAATCTCAAGAACAAAGAAGTGGAAGAGCTGGCTGCCGAGGTGGCCGAGTTGGCCGGCGAAACGAAGACAGAGGCCATACGGCGGGCGCTGGCGGAGCGCCGCGAGCGGATCGAGTTTCATGTCCGTGACCAGTCCCGAGCCGGCAGCTTTATGAACTATCTCGAGCACGAAGTGTGGCCTCGCGTCGATCCCGCGAAGTTGGGCACCGCGATCCGGAAAGAGGAGATTGAACAGATCCTCGGTTACGGGCCCGACGGCGTATGATCGTCGATAGCTCAGTCATCCTGTCTCTCGTGCTACGTGAGCCGGTGTCCCAGGAGCTCCTGGCTAAACTGGCGGCGACCTCGTCCATCGCTATCGGAGCGCCGACTCTTGCAGAGGCCAGCCTTGTCATTCGGGGCCGATTGAACGTCGACCCTGTGCCGATTCTGGATCGGTTCTTGCGCGATTTTCAGGTCACGGTCGTCAGCTTCACCGAGGCGCACTGGCGCGAAGCCGCCGATGCGTTCGCGCGCTATGGCAAGGGGCGTAACGCCGCAGCGCTCAATTTTGGCGATTGCATGTCCTACGCCGTCGCCAGGTTGGCTGACGTGCCGCTTCTCTTCGTTGGCGACGACTTCAGTCGAACCGATATCGCGGTGGCCTGAGCGCGAAACCGGGCCGGACGAAGTTGCGATCGTGGACTACCACTGAGGGCATCCACCATGGTTCGCATTCCAACCCATCGCGCACCCACCCATCCCGGAGAGATGCTGCTCGAGGAGTTCCTCAAGCCCCTGGAGCTCACCCAAAGCGAGCTTGCCGAGAAGATCCATGTGCCCTACCAGCGGATCAACGAGTTGGTGAACGGGAAGCGTGGCATCACGCCGGCCACAGCCTTGCGGCTGGCGAAGTTCTTCGGCATGTCCGCCGGTTTCTGGATGAACCTCCAACTACGCTGGGATCTCTTTCACGCGCAACGAGCGGAGGCGGAAGCGCTGAAGAGAATCAGGAAGATCCGGCGGCCAGTGGAAGTGTGATGAGACCTACTGCGCCATGCGGAGCCGTATGCCGAAGACCCAGATCGAGTCTTCGGTGGGGTTGAGTGCCGGGTCGAGGAGCAGCTGGATGTCGGGAGTGAGGACGATCTGGTCGGCAAGAGAGATGCGGTAGAAGACCTCGAGGCCGAGCTGCTCGTCGAGCCCCGGGTCGTAGGTCGCATCGTTGGGGTCGCCCCAGTTGACGCCGAAAGCGAGAAGGTCGCGGCCCGGTACCGTCTCGTAACCGACACCGGCACTGAGCGAGGTCTCGAGGCGAGCGCCGCCGTCGTCGGCCCAGCCGACCTTGACGAAGGGTGTCCACCGCTCCTTCACCGGGCGGGTGTAGCCGAGATTGAGGCCCCAGCCCTCAGGTAGGCCACGCCGCACTCTCCGGTCCATGTGCCAGAGGGTGAGGTGGACGTTGTCTTTGAAGATGCGGTCCCGCGAGGTGGTGAAACCCACTTCGACGGACTTGAAGTACTCAGCATCGTCGAAGAAGGTGTCGAAGGTCTCGAGCGGGTCGGTGGGGTCGGAGTTGGCGTCGCCGAGGCCGGCGATGAGATAGACCTGATCAGTGAGCATCGCTCCCGCCGCGACACCGAGAAAGGCGTCGTTGGGGATCTCGAGGGTGAGGCCACCGGTACCGAAGGCGAAATTCATGAATTGGGTGAAGGGGCTGCCGAGAGGGGAGATATCGACATAGTCGCGGATGTCGAGCAGCCCGCCGTAAATGGAGACGCGTCCGCCGGCGAGACGCTGGCGCCAGTAGAAGTTGGTGAGTCGGGTCCCCTGGTTGCTGAAGGGTGCCTGGAACGTGCCGACGTTGCCGATCTCCAGGCTGAATGAGTTAGGCGTGCCGGCCGTGTAGCGGTGGCGGTCTTCGACCTTCCACACCAGAGCTCCGCTGTTCGCCGAACCGCGCCCGGTGAGCTCCCACGAGCCCATGAAGCGGGCGATGCCGCTGCCAGCTTCGTCGCGTCCGAGACTCTCGTCGGAAGAGAGGTAGGCGCCGGTATAGTCGAAGCCGAAAGAAAAGCCTGTCCTCTCCTTGAGGTCCTTCTTGTAGTCGAACCAGCGGTCGAGAAACTCCAGCCGCCCCAGCGGCTCGCTGGGCTCGGCGTCGTCCTCGAGTTGGGTCTCGACCGAGTCGGGGCCACCGAAATTGGGTGGTTTCGCCGCGTCAGAATCCCCCTGGGCCGGAAGCCGCGCAGGCAGCGCGATGAGGGCGACAAGGGCCCACGAGCTCCGGCTCACTTCTTCCCCCAAGGGAGCTTGATCACTGGAGCGACCGAGAACGAGAGCTGCCATTTCGGGCCGAACAGGTCGGGGGCCTCGACGAAGTACCAGATCTGGCCGCTGAACTTCCACGGGATACCCCCCATGAAGGCGGTCTTGGAGAGGCCGGTGGCGAGCGGCAGGGTCCAGTCTTCGGTGTCGTGGTTGAAGGAAAAGGTGGGGCCGGCGGCGATCTGCCAGCCCTTGGGCATTGAGATGGCGTAGAAGTACTGCCCGCCGGTGACGTCGACGTTGTTGCGGCCGCCGATGTCCCAGGACTGGGTGATGAGCGCGCCGAAAACACCCCACTTGGTGATCTTTCCGAGGGCGAACTCGGGCCCCGCCGTCCACTCGCCCTCGAGGTCCTTGTCGGTTGCAGAGGGGATGCCCCCGACCATTCCGGCAAAGTAGAGGATGCCCGACGGCAGGGTCTTGCCGTAGGCCACGTCGAAGCCGATATTCCCCAGGTTGACGCCCGCATCCACGAAGTCGAAGCCCACCCTCGGAAAAGGGGCGCTGGAGTGACACCCGTCAACGACGGGAGGGGCTGCTTGAAGTGGATCGGGATCGCCGGCCGTATCAAGAGGTTCCCTCCGCTCTTCAGGGGGTACGGCAGGCCAGGCTGGAAGAGGTAAGTGAGGCCGGGCTCGTCATCGGCACCTGGGAGCTTGCCGTCGAATTGGACGAAGTCGAGGCGGCTGGTCAGAGAGGCGGTGGCCCCGGCCGGGTTCGACAGCTCTTTCGCGATCTCGTCGGCGGTCTTTTCGGCGGCCGGCGGTGCCGTTGCCAGTCCCCCCAGCTCGACCGGGAAGAGAGTCGAAAGCCGCTCGAAGCCGGGTGCGAGAGTTTCCGTCGCGTTCTCGCCGGCGGTCGCCGGGGCGATCGCAAGGAGGAGTGACAGAGCGCATGCAAACCCGAGCGTGGGGGCTTGGTTATAAGCGCGTCGCTGTTTCGTCACTGTTTCTCCCTTCATGGCCGCGACCGACGAAGGTCGGCGAAACTCCAGACTCTATCGTGTTCCTTCACTCAAATCCTCGCTCAGGCATCACGGTCGTGCTTGCCATCTGGCGCCACGCAGCAGTGGTCGCCGGCTAGCAGTGAGAGCTACTTGTCGCCAATCACTCGGCGTTGTCGGCGGCTGCCGGCTCGTTGTTATAACATCCGTGATAACATAGAGATGGAGGTTTTACGCATGCTCGAGCTCAAAGTACGCAAGGTCGGAAACTCTCTAGGGATGGTGTTGCCGCGAGAAGCTGCGAGTCGCTTGCGCGTCACCGCTGGAGACAGTGTATTTCTCTGCGAGACTCCCGAGGGGGGCTATGTCATCACCTCCTACGATCCCGACTTCCAAACAAAGATGGAGAAAGCCGAGGGGATCATGGACCGCTACCGCAACACCCTGCGTGCCCTCTCCAAGTGAGTGATCCGATTTGGCTGGAAGAGCGCGAGATTCGGGCGATCCACGACTTCCAGTTGTCGGAGCACGGTGGCGCTTCAGGGATTCGCGACATCGGTCTGTTGCAATCCGCCCTCGCTCGACCGAAGCAGCTACACGCATACGAGGCGCCCGACATCCCGGCCCGGGCCGCGGCGACCACTGCTGGGATCGTGCGCAACCACCCGTTCGTCGATGGCAACAAACGCACCGGTTTCGTTGCCGGCGTCCTTTTCCTGGAACTGAACGGCCTCCGTTTCACCGCTGAGGAGGCCGAAGCGACTCGAGCGGTATTGGATCTGGCTTCGGGCAGCTGGGACGAGGGCCACTATGCCGCGTGGTTGCGGATGAAAACGGAGAAGGCAGCCGGCACCGGTTAGTCCCTGTTGATGGCTGCGAGAAAGCGCATCCCGTTGGCTGCGAGCGCAGTTTCCGGGATGGAGTGAGCTGAGGGCTTCGCGACCGCGGGAAAGCTAGGCCTTCTTCAGGAAGGGCGGCATCATCCCGCCGGAACGGCGGTCCGGGTGCGTGGTCCCGGCGGCGTGTTTGCGGTCGGAAGAGATGCGTGAGTCGGTGTAGGGCTTTGCAGTGCGGGCTCTGCTCTGATAGAGCAGGCCGACCAGAGACGGCGAGAGCCCGGGAAAGCGAAGTAGAAAACGCCCCGGGCTCTGCCCCAAACCGCAGCATTAGCTGCGCTTGCAGTATGGCAGAGAGTCGGGGTCGTCGTCGAATGGGAGGCGACGATGCGACCGGACTACCGACTCTTCGACTGTGCTCGATGCCGTCGGCGTATCTCGCTGTGCTCGCACTGTGACCGTGGCCAGCGTTACTGCCGGGCTTGTGCTCTGGTGGCTCGTCGGGAATCGACTCGGGCGGCCGGCCATCGGTACCAGCGAAGCCTCCGAGGTCGGCATTGTCATGCCGCCCGTCAGGCCCGCTACCGTCGGCGCCAGCGCGAGCGGGCAGAGAAAGTGACGCATCAGGGTACCCCAGGCGGTACTTCGGGGAGGACACTGTGTCGGATCGAGACTCCGAGGCGCGAAGTGCGCTACGACCCGAGGAATCCGCGATGCATGCAGTGTGGAGAGGCCTGCCGAGAGTTTGTGCGAACGAGCTTTCGTCGTTGCCGACGGAGATAGGGGCGTGATCGACGCACAGCTGCGCGGGGAGATCCGTCGTCTGTTCCTGGTCGAGAAGTGGAAAGTCGGCACGATCGCTCGACAGCTACAGCTGCACCCCTCAACCGTGCGCCGGGCGCTGGAGAAGTCCGGCGTGCTACCCCAGCAGCGACGAGGGAGGATGATCGATCCTTACCTGCCGTTCATCGAGCAGGTGCTCGGGACCTACCCACGACTGCCGGCGAGCCGTCTCTACACCATGGTGGTGGAGCGCGGCTATCCAGGAGGCCCGGATCAGTTTCGCCACCTGGTGGCCTCGATGCGACCGAAGCCCCAGCGCGAGGCGTTTCTCTCGCTGCGCATGCTGCCAGGAGAGCAGGCGCAGGTCGACTGGGGCCACTTCGGTCGGCTCCGCGTCGGCCGGGCACATCGTCGGCTCTATGCCTTCGTCTTCGTGCTGTCGTTCTCGCGCACGGTCTTCGTGCACTTCACCCTCGACACTCGTCTCGAAACCTTCTTGCACGCTCACCAGCTGGCCTTCCACTACGTCGACGGCGTCGTCAGGACCGTTCTGTACGACAACCTGCGAACCGCGGTGATCGAGCGGCAGGGAACCGCGGTGCGCTTCCATCCCGTGCTGCTCGATTTCGCCAGCCACTACGGCTTCCTTCCCACCGTCGCCGCGGTGGCTCGGGGAAATGAGAAAGGCCGCGTCGAGCGCGCAATCCGCTTCCTGCGAAGCTCGTTCTTCGGCGCCCGAACGGTGAGCGATTTGGATCGTCTGAATCGGCAGGTCCTGGAATGGTGCCAGAGGTCGCAGCGCAGACCCTGGCCGCAGGACCGACAGCGAACCGTGAAAAGCGCCCTGGCCCAGGAACGACCTCGACTGCTTGAGCTTCCCGGAGACGACTTCGAAACCGACCTGCGACTGGAGATCAAGGTCAGAAAGACGCCGATCGTGCGCTTCGACCTCAACGACTACTCGGTGCCGCACAGTCATGTGCAGAGGACCGTCACGCTCCTCGCCAGCGAGCATCGGGTGCGGATCCTCGATGGCCAGGAGCTCCTCGCCGAGCACCCTCGCTCGTACTCCCGGGGCGAGCAGATCCTCGATCCTCAACACCTCGAGGAGCTCCTCGCTCACAAACGCAGGGCCCGACGACACCGGGGCTTCCATCGGCTGTTTTCCGCTGTGCCTCGATGCGAAGAGCTGATGCAGCAGCTCGCCGAGCGAGGCGAGAACCTCGGAACGCAGACCGCCGGCCTGCTCCGACTCCTGCGCCAGTACGGCCCCCAGCGACTCGACAAAGCCGTGCGCGAAGCGCTCCTGAACCACGCACCGCGATTCCAGTCCGTCCGGCTCCTACTCGAACGGCACCAGCGCGGCCTCGGTCAGCCCCCGGCTTTACCGGTGCCGCTCAGCCAGGAGCTCCAACAGCGAGATCTCTCCGTGAGACCGCACAACCTCGAGGACTACGACCAACTTGGAGGCAACGACGATGGCCCGACCCAGGAAGAGTCCAACGATCCCTGACGAACCACTACGAGAGCTCGCCCGATCCCTCGGCTTCTACGCCCTCGTCGACGACTGGGGCACCTACCGAGAACAGCCCTGGCTCGAACAGCTGCTGCGCAAAGAAGAGGCCGAGCGCAAACGGCGCAGCCTCGAACGGCGCATCCGCACCAGCCGCGTCGGGCTCTTCAAGAGCATCGCCGACTTCGACTTCTCCTGGCCCCAGCGCATCGACCGCGAGCAGATCCAGGATCTGCTCACCCTCCAATTCCTCGACGACATCACCAACGTCATCCTCCTCGGACCCAACGGTGTCGGCAAGACCATGATTGCCAAGAACCTCCTCTACCAGGCGCTGCAACGAGGGGCCACCGCCAGCTTCGTCACCGCCTCCGACATGCTCAACGATCTCGCCGTCCAGGAAACCCCCTCGGCGCTCCAGAGAAGGCTCTCCAAATACACCCGACCCTCGCTTTTGGCAATCGATGAGCTCGGCTATCTCTCCTACGACCACCGCCACGCGGATCTCCTCTTCGAGGTCGTCTCCAGGAGATACGGCAACAAGCCCATTCTTCTCACCACCAACAAGCCCTTCGCCGAATGGGCCGAGGTCTTTCCCAACGCCTCCTGCGTCGTCACTCTCGTCGATCGACTCACCCACCACGCCGAGATCGTCAAGATCGAGGCTAACTCCTATCGCCGCAAGGAGGCCAAGGAGGCTGCTGAAAAAAAGGCCAAGGACCGCGCCAAAAGGCGGAGCGCAGCACGACGACGCTCATGACCCGAAGCCACTATCGGCGCCAGCTCCTCCGCCTCTATCGACTCCTTCCCGACACCCCGCACCGCTTCCACCACGGCGACCGCGTCATCGTCGACCAGCTCTTCGACCAAGACCTGCCTCTCACCGTCCTCCAGGCCGCCCTCCTCCTCGGCTCCGCCCGACGCGCATGCCGAGATCCGCGCCTACCAAAGCTCCAGCCCATCCGATCCCTCGCCTACTTTCTCCCCATCCTCCGAGAACTCCCCACGACGCCACCCCCCGAGGGGTACCTCGACTATCTGCGCCACACCCTGAGTCACGCCTCGCGGGGACAAAAAACCGACTCGCAGCCAACTAAGTGCGCTTTCTCGTAGCCGGTAACAGTCCCCAAGAGAAAGCCAAGGCTCTGGCCAGGGCCCTCGAGTGCCACCCGGAGTCATGGGGTTCGTCTCGGCGAGGCCACCGCGCAAGTGCTGGGCCTGGCAGCGCTCATCGAGGCCAGGACCGCTGCGGGAAGAGAGAAGGATCTGGCGGCTCTTCCGGTGTTGCGTCGAACCCTCGAGCTCATAGGTGAAAGAAGAGTCAAGGACGTCGCTACAGAGTGTTCTTGTAGATCTTGCCGTCCTTCATGATCACCCGCATGGTCTCGATGCCGTCTCGTGGTGGCGCATCAGACCACTTTTCGTTACCGCCAATGGCACTAATGTCTTCGAGCGGATTGCCATCCACCAGCAGAATGTCCGCATAGGCGCCCGCCTCTATGACACCGAGCTTGCCCTCATAGTAGGGGTTCAGCACATCACCGGACAGAGCGACGATCTCTCCGTTCACTGACGTCATGGATTTGAGCGCGAAGAAATTGCCAAGGAATTTCGCGGACAAGAAGATCTCGTGATCCGTCTGTTTCTTGCAGGAGGCGATACCCTCCACACAGTCCGAGCGGAATCCGAACTTCGGTTTCGTAGCATTGACATGCTTGATGAAGTCCACAAAGGCAGCCTGCGCGGTCGCCGCCTTTCGTGCCGATGCGGGGCTCGAGCTGATAGCTTCAATCTTGCCCAGCTCCGGCGAAAACGCGTGCATGTTCCTTCCGGCGCTGGACCGGCGTGCCTCCCAGCGCCTTCCGGGCTAGAGGCCACTCGACCTGATCACCACCGCCGCGTGCCGCCTGAGACTCGACGCCTACGACAGAGTGGGTACGAGCTCGGCGTCGATGATGCGTCGATCGTGGGTGAGCAGCGTCGCCCCGTGAACCTTGGCCGTTGCCACCAGAATCCCATCCGCCGGATCACGATGGAAAGTGTCTGGTAGAGCGGCCACTTCCGAGGCGACCGCCGGCGTGATCGAGAGCAGACGCACCAAGGGCGCGGCTGTCGCCTTCTCGAGCCATTCGCGGATCGGCAAGGCCAGCCGGATCCTGCCCAGACTGGCCAGGGTCGCAACCTCCCAGAGGGTGATGTCGGATACCAACAGGGGCTCGTCCTCGCGCTCTCCTTCGACCACCCTCCGCTGCGCATCGGAGAGCCGCGAGCCATCGCTGAACCACCACAGCAGCACGTGGGTGTCGAGTACGTAGCTCACGATTCGTGTGACTCGGCCAACGACTCCCAAGCCGACTCCGGCAGAACCGGCTCCACGATGTCGCCAAGCACCTCGACCGACCCGGCGAGGGTGTCCTGGGGGTGCTCCGCCTCCGATACCGCAGGTACGACTCGTGCCACCGGTTTGCCGCGTTTGAGGACGACCAGACTCTCCCCGGTCTCAGCCACTTGGTCGAGAAGCGCCAGACAGCGGGCTTTGAATTCCGAGGCGTTGATGGTCACCATTTGACTAGTCTATGTGACCAGTCATAAGGGGTGTGTGAAAATAGTCAATTAATTGACAATTTGCACATCCCGAAACTTGTGTGAGTGCTCAGACGTTACGGTGAAGTACCGCCGGCGGCCCAATGCCGCCCTCTCGAAAGGCGATCAGCGCGCGCTCGGTAATGTCTCCGCCGAAAGCCTTCTCGAGCCGCGCGTCCTGAACGTAGGCCTTGGCCCGCAGGCGGATGGCGAAGTAGCTGTCTTCGATCTCTTCGCTGATGACCACCGCCCAGGGGCGATTCAGGTTGACGAAGCGACTGGTCGTGGTCACCTCGCTGAGTAGGCGGCGGGCTTCGGCGATGTCCTGGTCGACGCCGATGAAAAGGTCGACCTGAATCATCATGTCGATCGCGCCGGCATTGGCGGAGGCCACCGATTCGGTGAGGAACTTGCCGTTGGGAATGGTGATCTGGGTGTCGTCGAGAGTCATCATGCGAACCGAGCGCAAACCCAGATGGGTAATCTCGCCGTAGTAGCCCTCGAAGCTCACTCGGTCTCCCACCTGGAAGGGGCGATCGAAGAGGATCATCACTCCGGCCAATAGAGATGCGGCAAGATCCTTGGAGGCGAAACCGATGGCGACGGCCATGGTGCCGCCGACGGCGAAGAGCACCTGCTCGTTGATCTCGAAGAGAGTAAGAATCGCGGTCGCGATGCCGCCAACGAGAATCCCGAAACGTAAGAAGGAGGCGGTCTGCTGGATCAGCAGCCGACGATCGGGAAAGCGTTCGCCAAGGCTCAGCGCCCGCCTCGCCAGCCAGCGTGTCACCAGCATGGTGACGACAACGATCAACACCGAGTACGGGGCGCCCTCGGGCTTGATGAACTGAAGCAGCTGCGTTGTTTCTTCCGGCATCACAGCACCTCAAGCGATGAGGACGTTGCGGCGGCGAAGCAACCTGAGGATGGTTGTGTACCAGTGAGTGCTGAGGAAAAAGAGCTGATCCTCGAGCCCGAGCACACCGGTATCCAGCAGACGAGTGAGCCGCGACTCTACGAGCCCTCTGGGGTAGGCCGTGACCGTCGCCGCGTCTCCCAAGCTGAGAGTCCCGTGCCGGGCTACCGCCGCTAGTAGATACAGGGCCTCGTCGCCGCTGTCCTCCAACTCGGTCTCGGAGGGCGAGAGAAAAGGGCGTACGCGCAGAACTCGCTCTTCGACCTGTTCCAGGGAGCGTAGAAAGTAGTGGAGAGCGACACTCGGGTTGCCCGCACAGAAATCCCAGAGTAGGTCCATATAGGCCTTGCGCCCCTCTCGGCTGCGCGCGTCGGCGTCTTCTGCGCTCAGTCCCTCTCCCATCAACGAGGCGAAGCTGACCTCGAAGCCGGCCGCTTCGATGCGGCGATCGAGGAGGGCAGCCATCTGGTCCTGGGTCCATGGGTCGAGGATGACGACCTTGCGTACGAAGGCAAGGTCCTTGCGCGCTGCCCAGAGGTGGTTCCAGGCTAGTTTTTCCATCGAGAAGAGCCAGAAGACCTCGTCGCGGGTCTCGTCGACGACAGTAGAGAGCTCGGCCAGAGAGTGGTAGCCGTTGACGGTGGCGAGAAAGAGGTTCTCAGCCGCCTCGAGGACGACGATTTTGCGCTCGCCGGCGCGCAGGCCTTCGATCAGCGAGTCGATCTCGCCGTTCGCTTGCGGATCGGAGAGCAGCTGCTCGGAGAGCCAGGGCACAAGCTGTCCGCTTTCGGCGAGCCGTTGGTTGAGGCGGATGCGTGTCTCCGAGGGCTCCGCCGCGCAGAAAAGGTCGACCCAGGCGCCCTTGCCGATGCCGTCGTCTCCCGCCAGCAGGATGCTTCGGCCGCGGCCGCCTTCGCGCCAGCTCTCCAGCGTCTCCTGTGTCTCCTCGAGGTTCGCGACATGGCCGAGGCTGAGAAGGTCCTCTGCTTTCACCTTCTCATCGAGCGCCTCGCAAAGCTCGGCTGGGAGCTCTGAAACTTTGGCACCGGCGTGCCCTCGACGCTCGATCTCCCGCTCGATGCGTCGTCGCAGGACGTAGCCGGTGACCTGACGAGTCCGAGAGAAGCCCGAGGCGACATCGCGCAGTATAGTAAGCGCAGCGTGGTAGAGGAGCCACCCGAAATAAACCGGCGCGAGAAATTTTCCGACGCGATTGCCCCGACCCTTGCGAGCGAGCGAAGCCATGGTTCCCGATGCGTCGATAGCCAAACATGCGTCGGCAAGCTCGTCGCGCCAGCTGATGAGAACTGCCAGTAGGACCCCGAAGAGAAGTGCGAGGGCCATCGATTGCAACCAGGTGAAGAGAACGCCCCAGCCAAGGCGGAAACGATAGACCTGGAGCACCGCGGTCAGCAGCATGCCGACCAGTAGCACTCTCCGCACCCCAAGCTCCAATCGTTCTTGCATCGCGGGGGAGAAGTCGAGGTGGGCGCGCTCGCCCATCGCCGTGATGACGCGCACGACAACGTCGCGGGCGAGCCGGTAGAAGCCGTAGGCTGCCGCTAGGATGAGAAGAGGTACAACCAGCGGAGTACCCGTCACCGAGGGTCCGAGAGCCCACCGGATCGCGGCGACCGAAAGCAGGAAGAGGCCCCACGGAGCCAGTGTCTCGAGTGTCGATGCGAGGCCCTGGAAGAGATGAGCGCGACGGGAGCTCGCAACGCGCTCCAGCCAGCCCCTAATGCCCTCGATGCCGCTTTGGCGGTAGCGCTGGAGTAGCCTCCAGGCGAGAAAAACCAACACCAGGCGCAGGAAGACGCCGCCGAAGGCCGCCGCTGCATACACGTTTCGCAATCCGCGAGCGACTGTGCGAAGACCCTCTCGCGTACGCCGGAGCTGAATTCTGGTGATCAGCCCAACGACCTCGACCTCGAGGCGTATCGCCGCAGTGGACTCCGGTGAGAAGAGGAGGAGCTGCCGCTGACGGTTGTGCGGGAGGAGGAAGAGCGTCGATTCGCGGAGCTCCCACAACATTCCGGCGATGTCGACCTCGCGCTCGATCGAATCTCTTCGGAGGTCCCTCTCGAGTTGGCGGAGGCTCTCTCGCGCTTCCGCTTCTTCCTGCCGGCGAGCCTGCCGCCGCTCTTGATCTGCCCCCTCGGCCTCGTCCTCCGAAGAGAGGAGCCGCCGGCTCTCCGTTCGACGGGCCTTCGGAACCTCGGAGCGGGCCGCGGCTCGGTCGAGGGCTTCGTCCAACTTATCGATCGCGCCGCGTACAAGCGTCACGCAACGCTCGTAGACAGCGCTGATCTCTTCGCTGCGTGCTTCGGCGGCATCGAACTGTTCCTCGAGGGCCTCGACTTCCTGGATCCGGCTTTCGCTCGCTCGCTCCTCCCGTTCTTCGCGAGCTCTCCAATCGGTTTCGAGACTCGCCATCGTCTCGAGCGTCGAGCTCGTCGTCGGCTCGCTCTGGGCGGCTGCGGGGCTCGCGCTCGTTAGCGCGGTAACGGCGAGAGCAAGGGTTGGTGCAGAGAGGTATCGCATCAGAAGGAGGCGGACCAAGCAGGCTGGGAGACAGCCTTCCGTGTCGTGTCGCTGTACACTGTCTTTGTTCCGAGATGTGATTCTAACCTCGACCGAGACTAGAGAGTGCTTCGTCATCGACTTCGCCGCTCGCAGTGCGGTTCCGCGCCGCTTCTCGCAGTGCTCTGGCTGGCCTTGGCCGCCGGTCCGCTCTTGGCGCAAGCCCCGGCGGAAGAGTCTCCCGAGCCGGTAGCGGCGAGCGAAACAGCCGGTATCGGCCTCGAGGGGATCGCCACCGAAGCGGAAGAGACTCTCGCGGAGCTGGCGGAGTTGCAGTCCGATGCGGATACCACTGACGAAGTCGCGTCGATTCAGGAGACTCTGGACGAGTTCGATCGTGAGATCTCAGAAGATCTGGTTCGGAGCAGCGCGGTACCGCTGGCGGGCCTTTCCCGCGCCGAGCTCGCCGACCTGCGCGATCGATGGGACCAGGCTGGGGATATCCATCGCGAGACGCAAGACGATCTCACCGATCTCGCCGCCGCGCTCACCGAGGCGAAGGAGCGTCTCGTCGAGCTCGAGGGCCTATGGAGCGAGACAGGAGCCTCGGAGGAAGTGCTGCTGGGCCCTCCCGGTCCGCGACAGAGGGTCGCCGACGTGCTCTCCGACATCGGATCTCTCGACTCCGAGATCGCCGAGCACCTGGAGCCGATCCTCATCCTGCAAGACCTGGTCAGTCAGAGGCTGCTGACCGTAAGGGGTACCTGGATCGCATCGGTACCATGCAGGTCCAGTCGTTCAGGACGCTGTTTACGCTCAGTGGCCCGCCTCTCTGGCAGGTGACCCGGACGGGGGCTCCCGCTCTGGAGCAGGTCGCCAGATCCTGGCAGCGAAGTAGCGATCGAGTCGGGGGCTGGTACAGGACCTACAGCAACCGGGTGGCCCTGCAAGGGCTCATTCTCCTGGCGCTCACTGTCTTGTTCTTCAGGACCCATCGCAGCCTGAGCGGGGGTACCGAGGCAGCCGATGAGGTCGGCACTTTCCTGTTTTCTCGTCCGGCCTCGACTGCACTCTTGATTGCTTTGATCCTCGGCATTTGGATCTACCCTGAGCGCCCGCAGGCGGTCCTCGCCGTCATCATCATTGTCGCCCTCGCTCCCCTGCTCCAATTGCTCTCCGGTTTGTTGCAGGGGCGCATGCTCACTGCCGTCCGTCTTCTCTTCGGACTCGTGCTGTTGCAGCAAATCGCCTCGCTGATCGGAAACGAGTTTCTGGTCGGTAGGTACATGTTGTTGCTGGAGTCGGTTGGAGGCCTGACGGTCGTGATCTGGTTTCGGCGCGGGTACCGTAATCTCGCCGGTGAAGCCGAGGGCGCGGGCGCCTGGCACGCGCTGTCGCGTCTGCTTCCAATCGCCGCGCTGAGCTTCGCTGTCGCTGTAGTCGCGAATCTCGTCGGCGCCGTTCGCCTTGCGGCATTCCTGAGCAACGGGGTCCTGCTCAGCCTTTGGACCGCCTCCGCCTACTTTCTTGCGGGGACGGCAGTCGCCGCGCTGCTTCGCTTCCTCGCGCGGGGTGGCCTGGGAAGCTTCTTCAGGAGCGTGGCAAGGCGAAGACGGGCGATCGAGGACGGGGCGGGAAGGTTGGCCCATTTCGCTGCGATGGTGCTGTGGCTCCGCTCGCTGCTGGCGGCTTTCGACTTCTACGACCCCGCCGTCGGGTGGGCTGTGCAGATCTTCACGGCGCCCGTGAGCGTGGGAGAGCTCGAGATCTCGGCGAGCCGGGTCGGCTCGCTGGTCGGGATCTTTATCTTGTCCCTGGTTCTCGCCCGGGTAGTAGGTGTGGTTCTCGACGAGGAGATTTTTTCCCGCCTGCGCCTGCCGCGTGGAATCCCAGGTGCGGTCTCGATGATGAGCCGCTACTTCATCGTCGGGCTCGGCTTCGTCGCCGGCCTGTCGGCGGCGGGTATCGACCTCAGCAACTTCGGCCTCGCTGCCGGTGCGCTCGGCGTGGGGATCGGATTTGGCCTGCAAGGCGTCATCGCGAATTTTGTCTCTGGCCTGATCCTGGCCGTCGAGCGCCCGATTCAGGCGGGCGACACGATTGAAGTAGGGCCTTTGCTGGGGAGGGTGACCGACATCGGGGTCAGGGCGAGTAAGGTGCGAACCTTCGAGGGTGCCGAGGTCATCGTCCCCAACAGCAATCTGCTCTCGAACGACTTGATCAATTGGACCCTCTCTGACGAGCGCCGGCGGCTGGAGCTACCCGTCCGGGTCGCATACGGCACCGATCCTCATCGAGTCATCCGGATCTTAGAGGGTGTAGCCGCGCAGCACCCCGAGATCCTCGACGATCCGCCACCGCGAGCTCTCTTTGACGGCTTCGGCGACAACAGCCTCGATTTTCGGCTGCACGGTTGGGTGCCCTTCGGAAAGGGCGTGGTCACGAGTAGTGAGGTCGCTCTCGGAATGCACGACGCGCTGAAGAAGGCGGGGATCGAGATCCCGGTTCCTCGTCGCGACGTAGAGCTGCGATCACCGCAAGCCGGTGAAGCGCTGGCTCCCGAGCAACGGGACTAACCCTCCCGTTCCTCTTGGCCGACGGTGAGGCTGTAGGCGATGTAGTACTTGAAGATGTTGCTGACGTACTGCACCGTTTCGCGTCCGATCTCTTTGGCCGCCACGATCTCGACGTTGCGGAACCAGAGATCCGGGTCGTAGCCCTCTTCCTCCGCCTTCTTGCGAAGCGAGCGAACGCGGGAAGGGCCGGCGTTGTAGCTGGCGAAGGCGAAGAGATGGCGGTTGAGGTCGTCCATCTCGCCCTCGGGAAAGTAGCGGTCCAAGATGAAACGCAGGTACTTGACACCCGCGTGGATGTTGTTCTCGAGGATCTCGATCTCTGGGATGCCCACGTTGGGGTCGGCTGCCGTGCTGCGTAGGAGCTGCATGACTCCGACGGCGCCGGCGGAACTGACCGCGCTCTGGTCGAGCCCCGACTCCTGATAGCCCTGAGCGGCGACCAACAGCCAATCGAACTCGTACTCTCCCGAGTACTGCTGAAAGAGGCCGACCATGCCCCGCAGCCGCTCCAGGTCTTCAGGAGCGCCCGCGTTCTTGGCCCACTTGGTGCTCTGGAAGTAGCGCTTGAAGAGGATATTTCCCATCAGGGTCCCCTTCTTGTTGTCATCGATGAATTCGTTGACGGCGGCGGCGAGCTGCGGGCTGTCTTTGCGAAACATCAAGCCGATCTCCCCGCCGGAGCGCAGGACCAGATCGGAGTGAACTTCGAGCCCGTCGAGCACCTCGGTCCAGAGGTCGGTGAGGTAGTCGTCGGCGACTGTAACGCCGAGAAGGCCCGAGGCCACCATCTCGAGCAGGTCCTCGGTCTCCAACTGCTCCTCGGCTTGGCGAATCACCACCGGATCGAGACCGCGCTCGCGGAGAGACTCATTGAGGCGCTGGAGACTGTCGAAGTAGCTGCTCGAGGCCCGAACCCAGACTTCCTGACCGGCGAGGTCGTCGAGACTCGCGATGGCCGGCGCCTTGGGGCCGGTGACGATGACCTCGTCGACGCCCTTGTAGGACGGAGTCGAGAAGTCGACGAGCTCCTGACGCTCGGGAGTGATGGTCAGGTTGGCTGAGGCGACGTCCCCGAGGCCCTCCCGCAAAGCCGGGATCAATCGATCGCGGCGAGTGGGGATGAAGACGATGTGTACCTTGAGGTATCGGGTGCCAAGGTCTTTGTTGAGCTTCTCCTCGAACCTTGTCAGGCTTTCATAACTGATGCCCTTGGGTGTGGGGCCGTCAAAGAAGAAGTTGGTGTTGTTGTAGGTCACCAGCGCACGGATGACCCGGCGCTCGACCATGCCGTCCAGATCCCCGGTCCAAGCCTCATTCATTCCGGCCAGAGCCTCGGGGACTGCTCGCTCGCCGGCTTGCTCGCCGGCCTGAGCGCCGCCGACGGCCGCCATCGCGCTCTCTTCGCCGCCACCGCAGCCGAGCAGGGCCAGGATAAGGAAGGCTGGCCACAGACCTGCGCGTTTGAACTGACTCCCGGCGGGGCCCCTCACGCAGCTCAGCTTAGCAGGTCGAAGGCTTCTGGCTTACACTCAGGGTCCGATGTCCATCAAGATCCGTGTCGGCCTGCTCTTCGGTGGCAAGTCCCCTGAGCACGAGGTCTCGCTTCAGTCGGCGAGAAACATTCTCGAGGCCATCGACCAAGAAAAGTACGAGGTCGTTCTGATCGGCATCGACCGCGCAGGGCAGTGGTTGCTGAACGAGGGTGCCGCTCTGCTCTTGCCGGAGAGCACCGGTGAGAGCTTGATGCCGGAAGCCGGCAAGGGGGGCGCGCCAGTGACGCTGATCCCCGAAGGAAGAGGTCAGTTGCTGCGCTCCTCAGGTCCGCAGCCGAGTGGGGCGCTCGACGTCGTCTTTCCCGTTCTACACGGGCCGATGGGAGAGGACGGCACGGTTCAAGGGCTGCTCAAGCTCGCCGATGTGCCCTTCGTTGGAGCCGACGTCCTCGGCTCTGCGGTAGGCATGGACAAAGACGTGATGAAGCGACTGCTGAGAGATGCGGGCGTCCCCTCCCCCCGCTTCTTGGTGGCGGATCGGCGCCGTGCCGCGGACGTCGACTTCGAAGCCGTACGTGGTGAGCTCGGCGCTCCGGTTTTCGTCAAGCCGGCGAACATGGGCTCGTCGGTGGGGGTGAGCAAGGTATCGGACGAAGCGGACTTCGAAGCGGCGCTCGACGAGGCATTCCGCTACGACCACAAGGTGCTCATTGAAGAGAACGTCGAGGGGCGGGAGCTCGAGTGCGCGGTGCTAGGCAACGATTCCCCGATCGCCTCGGTGCCGGGAGAGATCCTTCCTCAGCAGGAGTTCTACTCCTATGAAGCCAAGTACGTGGACGAAGAGGGCGCGCTTCTGGAGATTCCGGCGATGCTCGACGAAGCGTCCGTGCGCGCGGTGCAGAAGATGGCGATTCGGGCTTTCCAGGTGCTCTGTTGTGAGGGCATGGCTCGGGTCGACTTCTTTCTGCTCGAGGACGGCCGACCGTTGGTCAACGAGATCAACACTATCCCTGGCTTCACCAAGATCAGTATGTACCCGATGTTGTGGGAGGCGAGCGGGATCCCATATTCTGAGCTCATCGACCGACTGATTCAGCTGGCAATCGAGCGTCACGGGCGTTCTCGAGAGCTTCAGACCTCGTACGGGCCGGCGGTGCCCTGACGCGCTCCTGACGGTGTGAGAGCATAGTGCGCAATCTCGGCTGCGGATAAAGGGGTAGTTTGGTGAATGGGGTAGTGCACCTGGGGTGCCTGGGTCGGTTGTTTCGAGCGCGTCGGTGCGGCGCGTCAGGCGCGAGGCGCGATCTGTGAAGACTCCAGATCGCCGGTCCGCGGCTCGTACAGCACGTCGCAACCAGGTGCGCTACTGGGTAGCCGGAGAGTCTCGCTCCCGCCTCGCTTTCAGCAGGGATCAGTCGTGGATGGGGGTTTTCATCCTCACTCCCGATCCTGCTTTGCCCGGCACCAGTATTGAGGTGGAGATTGGCGAGGGCGAATCAGCCAAGATCGCCGAGTGAGAGTGAGCACGATAATCGATGGCGGTCCGATCACGATAAGTGATGGTCGCGTAGCCTTTTGAAGGACTTAGCCGAAGCTGCGTTTCGCTGCCACTTGCCTCAGACGGTCTTGTTCACAGTATTTGATGGCGATTCGAGGAAACCCGATCACGTTGTCTGGTGGGAATGGGTGTTCCGTTCAAGGTATCTGAGGGCGCAACCAGGGGCCCAAGCGCGATGGAAGCTCGGCGAACCGCCTCGATCGCCCATCAGATAGCGTGCCGTTCATCCCATCGCTGCGTATCAGCCCTCGTTCAGCGTGATCAGCGAAAGAACAAGTATGGACTGCGCGTCAGGCCCCGACGGCGGATGTGTCCCGTTTTTTGTGGAAATGGGTTCAGGCGTAGTCCTCCGAGTCGTCTTTTGCTAAATCCTACCGTTTACGCGGCCCTCTCAACCTCGAGCAGGAGCTGAAGCGCCCGGTAGCCGTTAATCCTTCGCAGGTGTATCTGCCCGAAGGCGACGAGCCCCCAGAGGAGCGTGACGCCGGCAGCCTCGGTGGCAAAGGAGCCCTGGGTTTTAGTGCGGCGACGAAACTCGCGGTTCAGGTTCTCCAGAGCGTTGGTCGTGCGCACCGAACTCCACAGCGATTTGGGGAGCTCGTAGAAGGTCAGTAGCTGGAACCCTGCCTCCTCAAGGCTGCGAGCCACCGCCGGGACTAGTCGCGACCACTTGGTGACGAACGCCGCGTAGGCCTTGCGGGCCTGTGCCGCGTCCTCGGCTCGTACGATCGAGTGCCAGTCACGCCGCAGCTCGTCGTGTGCGTGCACCGGGCAGTGTTTCTTCAGATTCTCCCACTTGTGTTGGACGCAGCGCTGGACTTTGACCTCAGGCCAAGCCTTCAGCGCCGCGGCCAGCCCTTTGTGGCCATCCGTGACCAGGTAGCGCGGAGCCTGAAGACCTCGGGCCTTCAGATCCTCGATCAGCCACTTCCAGTGCTCGGCGGCCTCGCTCGCGGCTAAACGTAAGGCCACCAGCACCTTGGTGCCGTCCGGAGTCACACCCAGCACCACCAGCACCGGTACCGAGACCACTCGACGGGCCAAGCGGACCTTCAGGTGAAAGCCATCGAGAAACAGAAGCACGTAGGACTCCTCCGACAGATCGCGCTCACTCCAGCGAGCAAAAAGCTCCTTCAGCCGAGACACCACACGCGAAACTGCGCTCTTGGACAGGTGCTCCTCACCCAGCAGCGGAGCCAATGCCTTCTTGATCCGGCGGCTGTTAGCGCCAGCCAGATACGCACCCAGGATCGCGTCATCGACCTCCTGCGTACGACGAGCGTAACGCGGCACGATCGCACTGCGAAACTCTACGCTGGCCCCATCCTCGCCGACTAGCCGTCCTCGTGGAATGTCCAGTTCCTTCGACCCACACGCCGTCGTGATCAGACGACGCTGCTTGCCGTTGCGATAGCCCGCACGCTCGCCTGAACGCTCGTAGGCGCTGCAGCCCAGCGCCTCGGACAGCTCTTCCTCGAGTGTGATCTCGATCGCCGCACGAACACGCTCGCGTAACAACGAACGAATGTCCTGACGGAAGCGTGCAGCTTCCCCTTCCTCGTTGATATTCTCCACCATGGCGTAATCCTCCGTTCGCCCTAACCGGCGATGTGTTTGACCACTAGGAGGTTACGCCATTCTCAATTTCCACAGCATTCGGGACGGATCCCCGACGGCCCGCCTTCGGCGGGGATGATGCCGACGGACCTAGTCTTGAGCACACTACTTGAGGGACCAAACACCCTTCCCTCACCTACCGTGCTCAGAATGGCCAACATTCCCATCGATTATCGTGCTCACTCTCAGCCGAGGGGGTTGTAGCCCGTCGCGTCCGCATCGCTCCTGGTCTTGGAAGACTCGGCAGCTCCGGCATGGGGGTGCGTTATCTCACTCCGGAAGAGCCGGTCTCCAAGGCGGAAGGAGAGACGGCTTCACTCGCGGGTGCAGTATCTTCGGAGCCGGGCGTTTTCTGCCTCTCGCTGGACATCGATCCGCGTTTGCTTGGCGCCTACGGCCGTGCGCTGCAGCTCGGAGGCCTCTTCGTTCCGACCCCGGTGCCGCCGTCGGTTGGGGAAGAAGTGACGATTGAGCTCCAGCCGCGAGGTGAGGATCAGCGACCGATTCGAGCCAGGGCCACCGTCGTGCAGACGTTGCTGCCGGGCCAGGAGCTGGGGCACCTTCCGGCGGGAATGGCTGTGACCTTCCATCAGCCCGAAGAAGTGCTCAATCGCGTTCGGCCTCACCTCGAGCTCTAGCCCCAAGAGAACGCGCCTGCGGCCCGTTCTCCGGCCCATCCCTACCTGAGAACCACTCGCCTGCTACGCAGGCTCCTCGCCCCAGAGTACGCGCCTGCGGCCCGTTCTCTGGCCCATCCCCACCTAAGAATTACTCGCCTGCTACGCAGGCTCCTAGGCTACACTTCCGGGTGTAGGACTGCTACGCGACACTGGACCGCGGACGATCTGTCCACGGAAGGAGTCTTTCCTCTTGAGCGACGAAGAGACTCGCGAGGGGCACCGAGGCGACGAGAGTCCGACCCGGTCCTGGGCCGAGCGCCGTAGTGGTGGCGCGGCCGCGAAAGAGCTCATCGGCAATTATCGCCTGCTTCAGAGGTTGGGCGAGGGCGGGATGGGCGAAGTCTGGGAGGCCCAGCAGGAGAAGCCGGTGCGCCGGCGCGTTGCCCTCAAGCTGGTCAAGCGGGGCATGGACACGGCGGAGTTCCTGGCCCGCTTCGAGTCGGAGCGCCAGGCGCTCGCGCTGATGGATCACCCAGCGATCGCCCGCGTTTTCGATGGCGGGGCGACCGAGCATGGGAGGCCCTATTTCGTTATGGAGTTCGTCAAGGGGATGCCCCTGACCCACTACTGTGACGAGCATCGCCTCACGACTCGAGAGCGGCTCGAGCTCTTTGTCGAGATCTGTAGCGGTGTGCAGCACGCCCACCAGAAAGGGATCGTTCACCGCGACCTCAAGCCGTCGAACATCCTGGTGATGATCCGGGACCAGGAGCAGGCTCCCAAGATCATTGACTTCGGCGTAGCCAAAGCGATCGACCAACCTCTCACAGAAGATGCTCTGTTCACCCGGCTCGGCCAGTGGGTGGGCACGCCGGACTACATGAGCCCGGAACAGACCGGTGTTGGAGGCTTGGATATCGATACCCGTTCCGACGTTTACTCCCTCGGAGTGGTCCTTTACGAGCTGCTGATCGGCACCAGGCCGCTCGAAACAAGCAGCGCCCATGTTTCGGGCTACGACGAAGTACGCCGAGTGATCCGCGAGGTAGAGCCTCCCACTCCCAGCGCGAAGCTGATGGGAATGGGCGTGGATGCCGCAGCCGTGGCTGAGCGCCGACGGACAGACGTGTCGTCGCTGTCTCGGCGGCTGCGGGGAGATCTCGACTGGATCTCGATGAAGGCCCTGGAAAAAGATCGTCGGCGTCGTTATCAGACCGCGAGCGAGTTGGCTCTCGAGATCGAGCGTCATCTTCGCGACGAACCGGTACTCGCTCGTCCCCCGAGTCTCACTTATCGAGTCCAGAAGATGGCACGTCGGCACCGGGTCGGCGTCGTTTTTGTCCACTATGATGGCGGTCCTCCTGTTGACCTTTGCCGTGGCCATGGGCTTTCAGGCGCAGAGAACGACTCGGGAGCGCGATCGTGCCAACCGTGAGGCGGAGACGGCGAGCCGGGTCTCGGAGTTCCTCGTCGAGCTCTTCGAGCTCTCCGACCCCAACCAATCTTTGGGCGAGATCATCACCGCGCGCGAGATCCTGGATCATGGAGCTCGTCGCATTGAAAGCGATCTCGAGGGAGAGCCGCAGGTGCAGGCGAAACTGGGCCACACCATCGGTCGCGTCTATGCGAGCCTGGGGCTGTACGGGCAGGCCCGTCCACTACTCGAAGACGCGGTTGGAGTCAGCGAGGCGGTCCACGGCCGAAGCCACGAAGAAACCGGAGCATCACTGCGCAGCCTTGCGATAGTGACTTGGCAGCTGGGCGAGACCGCGAGAGCCAGGGAGCTAGCCTTGGAAGCGCTGCAGATCCATGAGGAGACTCTCGGCTCCGAACATCTGGAGGTGGGGAAGAGCCTGCAGACTCTAGGATGGATCCTGGGTGATCTAGGCCTTCACGATGAGCAGGAGTTGGTTCTTCAGCGGGCCTTGGGCATCCACCAGAGGCAGCTTGGCCTGGGCCACGAGGACACTGCCGAGGTAGGTTCCGACCTTGGCGTCCTTGCCGCGGCGCAAGGCGACTACGCCCGTGCCGAGGAGTACTTCGAGGCTGCTGTGGTGGTAACTCGCAACCGTTTCGGCCAAGAGCACCCCAAAGTAGTGAAGCACCTGTCACAGCTCGCGGGGAACTACTTCAGCCAGGCAAGGATCGAAGATGCGCTCGCCACGACCGAACAGGTCGTCGCTGCCCAGGAACGGATCTACGGCGGTTCCCATCCTGACGTGGCGGCCAGCCTGAACAACCTTGGTGCGATCCTCCATGTTGCGGGGCGGTTGGACGAAGCGGAGCCCCACTACCGACGTTCCTTGGAGATCTGGGAAGAGAGGCTCGGTGCTGAGCATTCTCGGACCGGCACCGCGGTGGCGAATCTTGCAGAGTTGTCCCGCGACAGAGGAGAGCTGGCGGCGGCGGACCTTCTTTTCGAGCGGGCGGTGCGCATCAAAGAGGATGCCGAGGGGCCCGAGTTGGCGTACGTTCTTGGTGAGTGGGGGTTCAACCAGCTGCAGCAGAAAGACGCCGCCCGCGCAGAGGCGCTCTTTTCACGCGCTCTCGAAACGTTGGAGAGTCGCGGCGGGCTGGGGCACCCTTTCGGAGCGCGCATTATCGCCGGATACACGCAGTTGTTACGCGAAACCGGCCGCGCCTCCGAGGTGGAAGCGCTGGAGAATCGCGCTCGGTCGGCGGCGCAGGAGGGTGGCTGAGCGGCGGCGTGTCTAGACAGACAGGGAGACCTGGCTCTCCGTCAGCCCAAGGTGGGCGGCGATCGCCCGCAGGTTCGGACCAGAGTCCGGGGCTCGGTTCGCAGGCTCGACCGCAGCCGTACGGCGGTCGGCCGGGAAGCTGTACGCTGGCTGAGACCCAGCAGCGCAGGACATCATGAGCTGCGCCGGGAACGAACGCAAGCAGAGTAGGCCGCTGATAGCATCTTCGGGTGAAGCCCCCAATTCGACTATTTCTGGTTCGTCACGGCCAAGTAGCGGCCAATCGAGAGCTGCGTTATGTGGGCCGCAGTGACCAGAGCCTTACCGAGGTGGGGCGCGGCCAGGCGATGAATCTAGCGGCCGCCTTCGAAGGTCTTCCGGTCTCACGTATCGTCTCGAGTCCGCTGCAGCGGGCGATGGCTACGGCGGAGAGCATCGCAGATACGGTTGGCATTAGGGTCGTGTGTGACGATCGTCTCCGCGAGCAATCTTTCGGCGAGTGGGAGGGCCTATCGCGCCAGGAAGTGGAGGAGCGTTCGGAGGAAGATCGGGCGAGGCTGAAGTCGTGGGAAGGAGATCCCAGCGTCGCTCCTCCAGGCGGGGATTCCCTGGTCTCAGTGCAGGAGAGAGCGGTGGCTTTGGCGGATGAGCTCCGCGACGAAGCTGTTGTCGGCGAACGGCCCTGGGTGGTGCTTGTCAGTCACGTTGGCCCTATCAAAGCTCTTCTGGCCGCCAGCCTCGACATCTCACTGGTCTCGGTCCGGCGAATCTTCCTCGACCCGGGCACAGTGAGTGTGGTCGATTGGAGTGACCGCTCGATCGTACGCCTCTGTAATAGCTACGGTCCCTCGGGCTGGGGAAGTGCACGATGGATGCAACAGGGGGGTTAGAGGTCCTAAGCACGCTTGGAGCCTTGCGCCTCGGTTCCCGCCTCTGGTAGAAACATCTTCCGCTCGGGCGGTGATCTCTGCCGCCCAACTCTCAAACTCGAAAGCAGGTCCGCCATGTCCAAGCCCACTGGCTCCGAGCTAATGGAACGCATCGTTGCCGTCGCCAAGAGGCGTGGCTTCATTTTCCCTGCCTCCGAGATCTACGGCGGCATCAACGGGTTCTGGGACTACGGGCCGCTCGGCACCCAGCTCAAGAACAATCTACGCGACGCCTGGTGGCAAGATATGGTCGAGTGTCCCCCACTCGGGCCTGATGGCGATCCACTGAGCATCGTCGGTCTGGACTCGGCCATTATTCAGAACCCGCGCACCTGGGAGGCGAGCGGACATGTGGGCGGATTCAGCGATCCGATGGTCGACTGCCGTGAGACCAAGAAGCGCTATCGCGCTGATCACCTGCTCGTTCTCTGTTGTACCGAAGGAGTGCCCGGCGCTCCCGGCTTCTGCTATCAAGAGGGAGATCCGGAGCCCGCATTGAAAACTGCCGGCAAGGCTCTCAAGAGAAAGGTCGCAATCGAGGACTGTTCCAGCGTGCCCTTTCTCGAGCTTCCCGAAGAGGCTAGAGAGACGGTTTACGCTCCCGGAGCCTCCGCGCCAGGAACTCTCACGGAGCCGCGACAGTTCAATCTGATGTTCCGCACCTTCGTCGGGGCGGCGAGCGGTGACGAGAACATTGCCTACTTGCGGCCCGAGACAGCCCAGGGCATCTTCCTCAACTATCGAAACGTTCTCGACACCACCCGTGTGCGTGTGCCTTTCGGCATCGCGCAGATCGGAAAGGCTTTTCGGAACGAGGTTACGCCTCGCAACTACATCTTCCGCAGCCGCGAGTTCGAGCAGATGGAGATGGAGTGGTTCTGCCTGCCGCAAGAGGCTGGGCAATGGCTCGAGTACTGGACCCACCAGCGGATGGAGTGGTGGAAGTCGGTGGGTGTCGGAGAGGAGAGCCTCACGCTACGTCGCCACGACCGCGACGAGCTGGCGCACTACGCAAAGTCGGGTGAGGGAACCTACGACGTGGAGTATCGCTATCCGTTCACTGCCCCGGGGTTCGGCGAGCTGGAGGGGATCGCGCACCGCGGCTGCTTCGATCTCGAGCAGCACCAGAGCGCCAGCCAGACGAAGATGGAGTATTTCGATGTCGAGAGTCGGGATCGTTACCTGCCCCACGTCATCGAGCCGGCCGCCGGTCTGAGTCGGGGGGTGCTCGCACTTCTATGCGAGGCCTATGATGTCGACGAGAGTCGGCCTTCTCCAGAGATCATGCGCTTTCTGCCTCGCTTGGCTCCGATCAAAGCCGGTATCTTCCCACTGGTGGCCAAGAAGGGCATGCCCGAAGTCGCGCAAAGTCTGTTTCTCGATGTACGCCGTCGCTACACGGCGCAGCTCGACGTCAAGCAATCGATCGGCAAACGTTACGCTCGCATGGACGAAGCGGGAACACCGTTCTGTTTCACGGTGGATGGGCAGACCTTGGAGGATCAAACCCTCACCGTGCGCGACCGAGACACCGGCGATCAGGAGCGCATCTCGGTCGAAGCAGTGCTTCCCTACCTTGCCGAGAAGCTCGGTCCCTGAATCGGTCCTCTCAGCGGCCCCCGGGCTGCGTGACTCGGAGAACGCCGAGTTGACGCGAAACGTCACCCGTAGGTGCCAATTCTGATCTGGCCCCCGTCAAGATGACGGGGCCAATACTTTCGAGCTGGGGCTGGGAGAGATAGGGGTTGGAGGGAAGAGGTTCCGCAGATTAGGGATGGTATGTGTTGGTTTGCCCCTGTTGCAGGGGATGGTGGCGGAAATAGAGGGAAATCTTATGAGGAAAGGAAAAATCAAAGATTGCGGAACCTCTCCTTTTTGAATTGCCTCCGTTGTTGGAAAATAGTAAAGCAAGAAGTGTGCCATTGCAAGTGAAAAGTTTCACAAGCTGGCGCTCATCCGCGCGGCTCGCCAACCTTTCGGATCTGCAGGAGGGCCGCGAGCTGGAACGCCAACGAGAGCCAGAAGACCCAGCGGAGAGGCGCCAGGTCGGCGAGTAGGCCCGCTCCTAAGTAGCCCAAGGCTCCGACCAGTTCTGAGGAGGCATTGGTAGCGCCGATCCGCATCGCGCGGTTCTGTTCATCGCCGAACTCGAGTACCAGATTCTGACCGGCCAACATGAATCCCGAGGCGCCGAATGAAACAAGGAAGAACACTGCGTAGGCGGCCCACAGCACTCCAGTGGTGAGAACGAGGGCATTTCCGGCCATCCAGACACATAGACCGGCCAGAAAGACGATCCGGAAGCCGCGATGATCGGCGAGGAGGCCCCAGATCATCGCCCCCGCCGCGTTGGCCAGGGTGAAGACGATGGTGAAGGTGGCAAGGCGAGAGCCGGAGAGCTCGTAGCGCTGACCGACATAGAGGATGTAGAAGGGAATGCTCGAGCGCCCGGCAGTGCCCAGCAGGCGAGCGGCGAAGAAGCGCTTGAACCCCGGCTCGCCCGCGAGTAGCGCTGGGATGCTCTTGAGACGTGCCACAAAAGGGGTTGCAGGTTGCGGGTTGAGGGTGGCTGTCTCGTGAATGGTCGCGAAGGCCACCAGGCCGAGACTGGTTAGAACGAATGCGAGCAGGAACGTCCAGCCGTAGCCGGCGGGAAAAGGGCTGCGGTCGACGATCCAACCCCCAAGGGCAGACACAAAGAGAAGAGTGATGCCCGAAGTCGCGTTGCGCAGTCCGAGAAGGCGCCCCCGCTTCATCGGTGGGATCACCTTGGAAATGATGAAGTTGAAGCTGACGTTCTGCAGCCCACTGGCGAGTCCCCACATGCCGATTACAATCCAGACGGCCACCAGGGCGTGACGGCGGGGGACGAAGAAGGCGGTGAGTGAGAGAAGAAGTATCTGCGAGCGCATCAGGGCGCCGAAACTGACCGCAAGCCTCTTGACGTATGTGCGGCGCTCGACCATCCAGGCTGCTAGGTAGGGCGAGACCGACATTCCGAGACTCTGCAGCGCCCTGGCGATGCCGATGGCGGAGTTGTTGCCGGCAAGCAGGCTCAGGTAGGCGGGGAGGAAGGTTGGCGCCTGGAGCAGCCTAAAACCTGTCTGGCCGAGAAGGCCGTGAATGAGGAGGGCGGTGAAGTTACGACGGAGGTGGGGGTCTTTCTCGGGGCTCCGCTTGGGTGTCGAGGGTGGAGGCACGGGCGCATTGTATGTTCCTCAGATCGAGCCGCCGGGCGAGCTCCGGTGCGATAGGGTCTGCCGATGGCAGACGGCTCGAGCGATCGTTGGCAGACGATCTACGCCGTTGTGCTCCGAATTCCGGCCGGCAAGGTCGCGAACTATGGGCAGGTCGCCAGCGTTGCCGGGCTAAAGGGAGGTGCCCGTCAGGTGGGGTATGCCCTGCATGCCCTCGAGGATGGCAGCAACGTGCCCTGGCACCGCGTCCTCAACGCCCGGGGAGAGGTCAGCCCGCGCGCGACCCCAGGTTGGGAAGGTCTCCAGCGCAAGCTGCTCGAAGCCGAGGGAGTCCGCTTCGACGAGCATGGCCGCGTCGACCTGGCGCGCGATCGCTGGGAGCCCTGATCCGGTGCCGGGGCCGCCCCCTGGGCGGTCCCCCCGGAAGCGGCCTACGGCCCTGCCCTACCAGCGCCCGGTTTCCCGGCTCACTCTGACCCAATAGCTCGAAGGCTTCGGATATAGTTGGCTGTCGGTTCGATTCGGGCGTGGAGCGCCCCGTGACAGGTGCACGAGGGAGATCAAGCATGAGCAAAGGACCAGAGCCCGCTTCGAGTGTCGGGATCGAGGACCTCGCGGCCCGGCGCCTTATCAGCGCGCAGGACTACAACGAGCTGAGGGTCGCCGCGAGAACCGCCTGATCGGGGCCCCGGCTATCGATTCTCTTCCTCTTCGAGAGCGGTCTCGAGCTCCAAGAGGCGGCGCTCAACCGTCTTCATCCGGTGCTCCACTTGCTCCCAATCCATGGTCTGAATTCGCTTCAGGCGGCCCCTCCACTCGTCGCTGTCGAAGTATTCGTTGAGGTGCTCCAGGGTCTCCTCCAGGTCCTCGTACCGGGGGACGTGGATCTGGGTCAGCTGGCGTAACTGCGGATCGTCCGGACCCAGTTGCTCAAGGTGGAGTGCCTTCGGTCCGTCTTCGCTGAGCATGAAGGCGCGGTGGCCCTGGAGTAGATCTTTAGTGAGGTCGACCACCATTCGCGAGCTCTGCTCGACGCCCACTTGGAGGGTGATCTCTTCTTCGTCTCTCCAAACGCCCAATGAGACCTCTGAATCAGGCTCGGTGGCGTTGACTGCTCTTGACAGCTCAGTAGAGGCTGCGATTGGAGCGCCGCCGGCGGCCATGATGATGTCGCCGACTCGGATTCCCGCCCGCTCGGCTGGGGTTCCATCGAGGACCTTTGAGACCATGACTCCTTTTTCGGGAGGTACGCCGAAGTGCTCGCGCAGCTCGGGTGTCAGAGCCAGGAGCTGGACCCCGATGAATCGGCGGTGGCCAGCGAAGTCGAGGTAGCGCAGCTGCGTGCCGGCGTTGCCGGCATCCTTCAACCAAGTCAAACCGTGATGCTGCAGAGTATCTGTATTGCCGTCCTCGTCGACAAAGACCGCGGTGACGAGTGCGCCCGGCTGACCGGGTACGCCCGTCTGAACTTCGATTCGCTTGCGGACCTGGCGCTCTTGGGCGTAGAAGGGGTCGGGCAGGCCGACGAGGGAAAGAAGAAATATCGACCACGAAATCTTGGAGTTGATACGCATAGCGAGGTCCTCGTTGACTACTGCGGGAAGCGATAGGAGACTGGAATCGATTTGCCTTCGCGCCCTTGCGATAGCTCTTGCAGGTCGAGAACGAAATCGACCTCGCCTCCACCTTCCACTCCGACGATCGGTTGTGACTCGGCCACGAAACGGCGAAGCTGTCGCAGCTCGGCCTCGAGATCTCTGTACTCATGCTGCATCGATTCGACGCGCTGTCGAGCCACTTGCTCCTGCTCTTGGGCGATCCTCTGGCGCCAGGCCAAGGGGGCGGCAATGAGAAGGACCGCGGCGACGAGCCCGAACGCTAAGAGGGGCATGGGTGACCTTCTCCGTTGGGAGCGTTCCTCGATTCGCGCCAGCACTCTGGTTTTGAAACCGGGTGAGGCCTCCGCTCTAGGAGTCCGGCGCAGAAGTGTGCGTAGGTCTTGGTCGTTCATCGTGCATCTCCGAGCCAATAAGGCGCGAGCAGCGTTTTCAGTTTCTCTCGGCCGCGACTTATTCGCGACTTGACGGTCCCTTCGCGGCAGCCGAGTGCCGTGGCGATCTCGCGGTAGGAGAGTCCCTCGATCTCTCGTAGCACTAGGGGAGCGCGGTAGCGCAGAGGCAGCTGCGAAAGTGCCCAGTCCACCTCCCGCGTTGCTTCGTTGCTCATAGCCAGACGGTGGGGGGTTGGTGGTGGAGGGCGCATCTCGCCCTTGACCTGCCCCGAGAGCACTCGCCACCGCTTGGCGCGGCGCTGTTCCGAGCGCAAGAGGTTGACGGCGATGCGGAGCAGATAGGACAACAGTTGCCCTTGCTCTTGGTAGTAAGAGGACTTCTGGTAAAGACGAAGAAACGCCTCCTGAGCGAGCTCTTCGGCGCGATCTCGGTCTCGTGTGAGGCGGGTCAGGTAGTTCACGACTCCGTGTTTGTGGCGGTCGATGAGGTCCCCGAAGGCATCTTTGTCGCCTTCCTTGACGCGGAACATGAGCGAGGCGTCGCTCTCGACGGCGACACCGATAGCAGGACTGGCTATTCCCACGTTCACACCGACTTCCTCACAGAGACAGTAACGCGTGGGAGTCGAGAAGGTTCCAGCGGAGTCCCAACTTCTTTCAGCAGCCACTATGATGGTCTCCGCTCATGGCAGAGACCGGACTCCCCGACCTGCGCTCCTTTCTCGGCGAGCTTCGCGCCCGCGGCGATGTGGCAGAGATAGAAGCGCCCGTCAGCGCCCACCTGGAGCTTGCCGAGATCCATCGGCGAGTGATCGCTGCGGGCGGGCCGGCGCTCTTGTTCAAGAACGTCGGCGGTGCGTCGTACCCTTGTGTGACCAACCTCTTCGGCACCGCCGATCGGGCCATGTTGGCCTTCGGCGAGCGACCGTTCCGGTTGATTCGCAGGCTTGTCGAGGTTGCCCAGGAGCTTGCACCGCCAAGTGCCGCGAAGCTTTGGCAGGCTCGCGACATCGCCGCTGACGCCCTGCGCATCGGTACACGCAGGACTCGACATGCCCCGGTGCTCGAAGTGGTCGAGCGTGATCCCGATCTGGGGCGCTTGCCGGCGCTGACCAGTTGGCCGGAGGATGGGGGCCCCTTTCTCACCCTCCCTCTGGTGTACACCGAGCACCCCGAAAACGGCAGTCACAACCTCGGGATCTACCGGATGCAGATCCATGACCGCCGGTCCACCGGCATGCACTGGCAGATTGGTAAGGGCGGCGCCTTTCACCATGCGCTTGCCGAGGCTCGTGAAGAGAGTCTGCCGGTGACCGTCTTTCTCGGAGGACCCCCTGCGCTCATACTCTCGGCAATCGCCCCCCTTCCGGAGAATCTTCCGGAGTTGATGTTGGCCTCTCTTCTGGTGGGGCGGCGGCTCGGTATGAAGGAGGGAGCCGGCCCTCATCGCTTGGTCGCCGATGCCGAATTCGCTCTAGTGGGTCGGGTGCCGCAGGGGTTGCGTAAGCCCGAGGGACCCTTTGGCGACCATTACGGCTATTACTCTCTGCAGCACGACTATCCGGTCTTCGAGACTGAGCTGATCGCTCATCGTCGAGACGCGATCTACCCGGCGACCGTGGTTGGGAAGCCGCGCCAGGAGGATTTCTTCATCGGTGATTTGCTGCAGGACCTACTCTCTCCCCTTTTCCCGCTGGTGATGCCGGGAGTGGAGTCTTTGTGGTCCTATGGCGAGACCGGCTATCACGCGCTCGCCGCGGCGGTCGTCCGCCAGCGTTACAAGCGGGAGGCGCTCACCTCAGCTTGGCGAATCCTCGGTGAGGGCCAGCTCTCGCTGACGAAGTTTCTTCTGGTCACCGATCGATCCGTAGACCTGCGCGACTTTCGAGCCACGCTGCAGCACATTCTCGAAAGAACGCGCCCGCAGACCGATCTCTACATCTTGGCGAACACGTCGATGGACACTCTCGACTACTCCGGAATCGAGGTCAACGAGGGATCGAAAGGAGTTCTCTTCGGATTGGGCGAGCCGGTCCGAGACCTTCCGCGACAGCTACCCGACGGTGAGCCGCCGTCAGGGGTGCGGCGGGTCGAGGTCTTTTGTCCAGGGTGCCTGGTTGTCGAGGGGCCGGCGAAGGCCGAGGAGCCGGATCTGGGCTCCCGAGTCGCCTCTCATCCGGCCTTCCGAGAGTGGCCCTTGATCGTGCTCAGTGACGAAGCTCGGCGTACTGCGCAAAGCTCGATCAACTTTCTATGGACCACCTTCACTCGCTTCGAGCCCGCCAGGGACGTTTGCGCCCGAGAGCGCCGCCTCGAGGGTAATCACGTCGCCTTCGAGCCGCCTCTGGTGCTCGATGCGCGACTCCGCGAGGGTTTTCCGGCCGAGCTCGTGTGCAGCCCGGAGATCGCCGAGCTGGTCAGCCGTCGATGGTCGGAGTACTTCCCCGACGGCATGGAGATGGGAGATTCCGACTCCGCTCACCTAACCCGGGCGGACTAGGGCGAGCCAGGCGGCCACGGCCCCGAGGGCAGGCAGCGCAAAGAGCAATGGGACGCGAAGCTGGGGAGCTCGCTTGATCAGCACCACGATGCCGCCGAAGATCAGCCAGATCAGGATCTTCAACCACAGCCAAAGGGGCAGTGAGGCACCGAGTCCCGCGCTCGCAGTGGCTCCCAGGCCCGAGAGCAGCACGACGATGAGACCGATCCCATGGGTCATGCCGCCGAGCTTGCGGCTTCGATCACCTTCGGTCGTCGACGTTTGAAGACAGAGAGCGCCGAGGCCGGCGAAGACGAGGAAGACTCCGAGGAGATGAACGACCGTAAACATGCTTGCTCCTGAAGGGTAGTCGACTTTTTGAACGACCGCCGTCGTTTGCCGTATTAGAGACTAGCACCCCGAGACCGCGAGGGGCTTCAGGGCGCCGTGAGAAGATCTGCGAAGAAAGGGAAGCACGGAGACCCATGGGAAACAAACGATCCTCCCGCTTCGGCGGGGTGCTGTGGGGTGGGGTTCTTGTCGCCCTAGGCACTTATCTTCTACTCGCAAAGCTGGGGCTCGATACGCCCGATCTGGGAACTCTCTGGCCGATCTTTCCCTTCACTCTGGGCGTTGCCTTTCTGGCTTCGTTCTTCGGCGGCGAGAGCCGTGACCCCGGCCCCGTCTGTCCAGGTACTCTTGGAGTGCTCCTGGGTCTCTTCTTCTTCGCCTTCACTCTCGGATTTCTGAGCTGGGAAGATATGGGTGTTCTTTGGCCCTGCTTTCCGCTCATTGTCGGTCTATCCTTCTTGGCGACCTGGCTCGCCTACCGCGGTAAACAGCCGGGCCTCTTGGTGCCTGCCGGAATCAATCTGCTGGTCGGTCTCGGGGGGCTTGCGCTAACTCTCGGGGTGGTCGATCTGGACACGGCTCAACTCGCGTGGCCGATTGCGCTCATTGCAGTCGGCGTTGCGATTGTCCTTCACGCCTTGTTTTCAGGGCGTGCTCGGAGGCGGTCCGTCGGTGGAGCTGGGGAGTAAAGGCGCCGGCTATCTGCGGAAGCTCTCGTTGAGCTCGATCAGGTAGAGACCTTCCTGGATCTGCCCCGAGGTGGACCAGATGACGTGGGCGAGAATCTCGTCGCCACCTGGACTCTGCGCGAAGTCGTCGACGATTGCGGCGCGCATGGACTCTGGTGCCGAGTCGTCGTTGAAGCGAGTGAGGCGCTGCTTGTTGTCGCCGTCGGCGTCCATGACCCACAAGTCGCGTAGCTGCTCGAAGGGAAGATCGCTGTTTTCATCTGCATCTTTGAGAGTGATCTCGTTCGCCGAGATCCACAGAATGCGGTCTCCCTTCACCGTGTAGTGGGCCTTTTCGTCCCAAGCCCGCTGGGTGTGGGAGAGCCGTTCGAAAGAGCCTCTCTCGAACCCGAGTCGGTAGACGTCCATGCCGTTCTCACCTTGACCGGGCTCCAGATTGCCGGCCACCAGCGCACCCTGGTCATCCGGAGTGAACCCCGATCCGGACATGAATAGATGCTGAGGTCGCGGATTGAAGGTCCGTGGCTTGCCGAGGCGAGGGACGCGGCGCAGCTTGATCTCGGCCACGCGCAGGACCCATCTTCCCCACCGTCCGATTCGGCTGCGAACCCGCTCGCTCCACAGCAGTTGGTTCCCTTCGTGAGAGAAGTGCGGGTCGAGAACAGCTCCACCTTGCTCCGCCGAGCGGGTGATCTGCCACCAGCTCTTGCCGTCTTTGGTCATCAGCCACAGGTCACTGTGGAGACCCCGATTGCCGGTGGCGAGGTCGATCGGGTCGAGCGCGAGCCGGCCCGGGAGATTCTGTACCTGGAACACCAGGTAGTCCCCCGAGGGGTGCCAGGTCGGGTTGAAGCTGTTCTTCTTACGTAGATCGAAGGGGTCGCAGGTCAGACAGCGCTCGAAGGTACCGTCGCGCTTCATGGTCCAGAGTTGGTAGTGGCCGCTGCTGCCCTCTTTGTCGAAGGCGAGCCAGTCGCCCTGCGCCGACCAGGCGACGCGGCCGGCTCCCTTCTTGAACAGGCTGATCTTCTTGACCAGGGGGTCGGCCTCGTCGGCGGGAGCCGCAAGAACTACCCCGCTGATAGCTCCGATGAGGAAGGCAGCAAGAGAGATCGCGCCTGCACGCACGTTTGGGCAACCCCGCCGCCGGCGGGGGAATTCCCCTTTCGCGCGTAGATCGCTAAGCTTGCTTATCCGCCAACCTGGGACTCCGATGTCGCGCACTCTACTCGCCCTTTTCTGTTCCGCCATTCTGGTGGGGGTCGCTCCGTTCATGCGGGTCCTTCAAGCGTGGGTGCGCAAACAGAGCCACGGAGAGTTCGTGACCTGGATGGCCGTCTTCTTCGGGGTCATGATTCTTGCCGTGCTGGTGCTAGTTGTTGTTCGCATCCGAGAGCATCGCCTCCGCCGTTATGGCCTGCTCATTGTGGCGCTCGCTCTCATGTCTCTGCAACTCTTCGGCCTGAATCGCGACGATCCCCGTGTCAACGCCGTCGAGAGGATTCACTTTCTCTTTTACGGCGGCATTGCCTACCTCTACTTTGCAGCCTTCCGGCGGCGTGGCGTGCTCAACGCAGTCCTTCTGGCATTCGGTGCCTCTTTGATCGTGGCGGTGATGGACGAGTCGGTGCAGTGGTTTTTCGCCAATCGAACCGGCGAGGTCATGGACGTCCTTCTCAACGCTTACGCGACCGTGGTCGGGCTTCTGGTGAGTCTGGCTTTCGATGTGCGAGGCGCGCAGGGTTCCGCTCGTCCGAAGCTAGAACTGCGGCTCATGGGTCGCATGCTCGCCTGCGATCTCGTCTTGGTCGCCGCCTTCATTCACTTCGCTCATCTCGGCTACTCGCTCGAGGATGAGGGCATCGGCCGCTTTCGCTCGTATTTCACTCTCGAGCAGTTGGAAGAGATCGGCGAAGCTCGACTGCGCAGTTGGGCGGAAGAGAAGCCCTGGCCGGAGCGCTCGCTCGATAGGGAAGACCAGTATCGCCGCGAAGCCGAGCGACGGGTTCAGCACCGCAATGCCTCCTTCGAGCGTGGCGATTTCTACCAGGCGTGGAAAGAGAATCTGATTCTCGAGAAGTACTACCAGCCGGTCCTGAAGCTGGAAGAGATGGGTGCTCGGAAGGGTATGTACCGTTTCTCGCCGACCAATTTGGAGCAGCTCGAGGCGAGCAGACCGCGTGGCGATCTCTACCCTTACGACAGCCCCGCCGGAAGGGGAGTGGTGTGGGTGCGGCCGGGGAAGGGGGTGTTGTGGGTGGTGACAGTGTTGTTGGTGGTTGTGGTGTTGGCGCTGACGCGGGGGAGGGCAGAAGTAAGGAGTGAGGAGTAAGGAGTGAGGAGTAAGGAGCTTGGGATGCGAGGTGGATGGCGGCACTTTCGTCTTCTAGGTTGTGGACAGCGGTCTTCCCTTCGCTCGGAGCTTCGAGGATCTGGTGGTGTACCAGAGCGCGCTTCGCGTGAGCGAGAGAATCTTTGAGGTCACGAAAAGGTTTCCCCGTGAAGAGCGCTACTCGCTCACGGATCAGATCCGACGTGCTTCAAGGAGTATTGGTGCCCAGATCGCTGAGGCGTGGGGCAAGAGGCGCTACGAGCGTCACTTCGTCTCCAAGATCTCCGACGCTGACGCCGAGAGTCTAGAGACTCAGCACTGGCTGCGCGTGGCCAGACTGTGTGGTTATCTCGAGGAAGGCGAAGCGAACGCTTTGCACGACAGCCTAGACGAGATCGGGAAAATGCTTCGCTCCATTACCCTCCAAGCGTCCAGTTTCTGCCGAAAGTAGCGAGGCGTGGGGAACCAACCTACCCACTCCTTACTCCTTACTCCTCACTCCTCACTCCTTACTCCTCACTCCTCACTTCCCACTCCCACCGCTCCCCCGCCACGACGCGGGTCCGCAACACCGATCCAGCCACCGCCTACACGCATGATCGCAGCGATGTCCCCGCTGTACCCGTCACGCTGTTCGAGCGTATGGCCGAAGGCTTCGAGCTCTCCCACGGTCTCCTCGCTCAGCCCGCCCTGCTCGTAGAAGACGAGGTCGGGAAGGGCCTGGTGGTGGACTCGGGGCGCAGCTACCGCCTCACCGAGGCTCATGCCATGGTCGAGCACGTTGGAGAGGACGTGGAAGACCGAGGTGATGATGGTCGACCCTCCCGAAGTTCCGACGACCATCAACAGCTCGCCTTGAGGGCTCTCTACGATCGTCGGCGTCATCGATGAGAGCATTCTCTTCCCCGGTGCAATCGCGTTCGCTTCTCCCTGCACCAATTGGAACTGGTTCGGCGATCCCGGCTTGGCAGCGAAGTCGTCCATCTCGTTGTTGAGCAGGAAGCCCGCCCCGGTCACCGTGACACCGTTGCCGTAAGACGAGTTGAGGGTCACTGTCACTGCCGCCGCACGTCCTTCAGCATCGACCACCGAATAGTGTGTCGTCGACTCGCTCTCGCGCTCGTAGGCAACGACTGGAGTCTCGCCGGCACGCCCAGGTTGGATCCGAGAACGGAGCTCTGTGGCGTACTCATCGGAAAGCATTCTCTCCAACGGTAGATCGACAAAATCGGAATCGCCTAGATGAAGATTGCGTTCGAGGAAGGCCCAGCGCATCGCCTCGGCCTCGACGTGCACCAGCTCGCCCGAGCCGAATGGGGGGAGGTTTTCGTAACCTTGCAAGATGTTCAAGATCAGAGCCAGCGTGACTCCTCCCGATGATGAGGGGGGCATGGACCACAGCAGGTGGTCTCGGTAGCGCACCCTCACCGGCTCTCGCCAAACCGCCTCATAGGCAGTCAGGTCCTGGTGGTTGATGAGCCCACCGCCTCTCGTCATCTCGGCCACCAAGAGATCCGCGGTTTGGCCGTTGTAGAACTCCTGCGCGCCCTCGTTGGCGATTCGAGTGAGAGTCTTCTCGAGGTCGGGCTGGGCCCATCGGTAGCCTGGCTGCGGCGCCTCGCCGTCGGGAAGGAATTGGCGTGCCGAAGGCTCGAAACGTTCCAGTCGAGACTTCCCGTCGGCGAGGTGGCTGGAGCGCAGTTCGTCTATCTCGTGGCCACGGGCGAGTGAGATCGCCGGCTCGACCAGGTCGGCCCAGGGCAGGGTTGCGTAGTGCTGGTGCATCTCCGAAAAGCCGGCGACCGATCCCGGCACTCCGCTGGCCCGATGCCCGATTCGACTGTCCTGGGTGAGCTCGCCGTCGGCGTCGAGATACATGTCTCGGCTGGCGCCTGCCGGTGCGGTCTCTCGGAAGTCGAGAGCGTGAACCGCGCCGTCGTCCTCTCGATAGACGAGGAAGCCGCCGCCGCCCAGATTGCCTGATTCGGGCAGCACCACGGCGAGTGCGAAGCCGACAGCTACCGCTGCGTCGATGGCGTTGCCCCCCTGCTCGAGGATCTTGGCCCCTACCGCGCTCGCCAGCGGATGCCCACTGACCACCATCCCTTCGGTCGCCTCCACTGGCCGGGTGCGCTCGAGCAGAGACCAGCCGCTCGGAAACAACGGGTCATCCACCCGTTCGTGCTGTGGCTTCTCGTGCTCGCGACAGGCCGGCACTGCTGCCGCCACGACCAGTAGGACGACGAGCCAGCGGAGGTGCGTGCTAGTGTTTGGTGACACAGATACCTCCCGCAGAGCGTTGACTACACGATCGCAACGAGACCAGAGCTCGCGACCATGCGACTGCCTTCTCTGACCATCGGAATCGAAGAAGAGTACCAGATCATCGACCCCGCTACGGGGGAGCTCAAGTCCTACGTTCAGGAGCTTTTGGAGCAGGGTCGATGGGTGCTGAAGGACCAGATTCAGGCCGAGCTGATGCAGTCGCAGATCGAGGTGGGAAGCCGGATCTGCCACAACGTCAAAGAGGCCAGAGCCGAGATGGTCCGTCTGCGAAGCTCGGTGTGGGAACTGGCCGAAGAGAACGGGTTGAAGATGGCGGCGGCGAGCACCCATCCCTTCTCTCAGTGGTCGGATCAACGTGTCTCGGCCGGCGAGCGCTACAGCAAGCTCCAGGAAGACTTCGGCGACGTGGCCCGCCGTCTGTTGATCTTCGGCATGCACATCCACATCGGCATCGAAGACCGGGAGCTTCTGATCGACGTCATGAACCAGGCGCAGTACTTCCTGCCTCACGTGCTGGCGCTCTCCACCAGCTCGCCGTTCTGGCACGGCCGCCACACCGGGCTCAAGTCCTACCGCTCTGTCGTCTTCGAGAACCTGCCACGCTCCGGGCTAGCTCCCACGTTCAAGTCCTGGGCGGAGTACGAAAGCTTCATCGACACTTTGATCAAGACCAATTGCATCGATGAGGCCACCAAGATCTGGTGGGATGTGCGGCCGCACCCCAAATTCAGCACTCTCGAGTTCCGAATCTGCGACATCTGCACGCGCATAGACGACGCGATCTGCATTACCGCGCTCCTGCAGGCGATTGTCGCCAAGCTCATCCAGCTGCGCTGGAACAACACTTCGTGGCGTCTCTACCCGCGCCACCTCATCACCGAAAACAAGTGGCGGGCGGTGCGCTACGGCATCGACGGTAAGTTGGTCGACTTCGGCAAGCAGCAGGAAGTGCCGGTGCGAGAGCTACTGCCCGAGCTCATCGAGATCCTCGACGACGTGCTCGACGAGCTCGACGTGCGCGAAGAAGTCAACTACGTGCATCGCATCCTCGAAGAGGGAACCAGTGCCGATCGTCAGCTCAGGGTCTTCGAGGAGACCGGGGATCTCGGTGCCGTCATCGACCACCTCGCGGAGGAGAGTCGGGAGGGGTTTTGAGGAAGTGAGGAGTGAAGAAGTGAAGAAGTGAAAGAGTGAGAGAAGGGTAGTGGCTCACTCAAACTGAGCCACTACCGAGAGAAGGGAGTGGTGTACTTGACTCATCTCCTCGACAACTGCCCGCTTTGTCTCCTTCCTTTCATTCCTTCACTTTTTCACTCTCTCACTTCCCCAGAACCTGGTGCGAGGTTGAGGGCGGCTGGTTCGTCTCTTATGGGTAGATGACGGAACGAGGCTCTTCCTTATGCACGGCGTTTCGAGGATCTGGTGGTGGTACCAGAGTGCTCTTTGCGTCAGCCAAGAGATCTTCGAGACAACGAAGAGGTTCCCGTTGGAAGAGCGCTACTCGCTGACGGATCAGATCCGACGGGCGTCAAGAAGCGTAGGTGCCCGGATTGCCGAGGCATGGGGCAAAAGGCGCTAACAGCCGCCACTTCATCTCCAAGATCTCCGACGCCATCGCGAGAGTCTCGAGGCTCAGCACTGGCTCCGTGTAGCCAGAAACTGCGGCTATCTCGAAGAACGCGAGGCGGACGCCCTCCTCTACACGCTTGACGAGATCGGGCAGATGCTCCGCTCGATGATTCGCCAAGCGCCCAGCTTCTGCCAACCGAGTGAGAGTGGGAAGTGAGAGAGTAAAAGAGTAAAAGAGGGAAAGAGAAAAGAGCGAAAGGGTAAGAGACTTCCTCGCACTTCGTTGCTCTTTCACTCTCTTACTTCTGACCTTCCCTCCCTTACTCTTTTACTCTTTCACTTCTTCACTCTTTCACTTCTTCAACTCACCCAATACCCAGCCTCGCCCCGTAAGACTCCTCCCCCGACGACCACCGCGCCTCAACCGCATCGAGTACGTCCTTCTCGATCGCCGGACCGCCGAGATTGACGATCTCGCGGATGCCGGTCGGGCTGGTGACGTTCACTTCGGTCAGGAAGTCGCCGATGATGTCGACGCCGGCAAAGACGATGCCCATGGCGCGCAGGAGGGGCCCTACGCTGTTGCAGATCTCGAGGTCGCGCTCGCTCAGCTCGGTCTTGACGGCGACGCCGCCGGCGTGAAAATTGGCCCGGGCCTCGGTGGCCGATGGGACGCGGAGGACGGCTCCCTTGGCGACACCTTCGACCAGGATCACTCGCTTGTCGCCCTCGCGCACTTCAGGGATGTAGCGCTGGGCCATGATCAGTTCTGTCTCTTTCTGGGTCGCCATCTCCAAGATCGCCTTGACGTTGCGGTCGTGCGGAGTGAGATGGAAGACGCCCTCACCCCCGGCGCCGCCGAGTGGCTTGATGATCATCTCGCCCTCGAGCTCCTCGCGGAAGGCGAGGAGCTCGGCGATGCGACTGGTGACCATGGTCCGCGGGCACAGATCGGGAAAGCGCAGAGCGACCAGCTTCTCGTTGGCGTCGCGCAGGGCCAGAGGGTCATTGACCACCAGTGCCGGCGGCTGTACCAGAGAAAGCAGATGGGTGGCGTAGAAGAAGCGTAGATCGAAGGGCGGGTCTTTACGCATCCAGACCACGTCGAACTCGTCGAGGAAGCGGGACTGCTCTTCGCCTAGCAAGTACCAGTTCGGGCCGTGGGAGACCTCGATCGTCGAAACATGGGCGAAGGGGCGGCCCCCGTCGCGCGTACCGAGGCCGTCTACCTGACAGATGGAGCTCTGGTGGCCGCGTGCGGAGGCCTCGCGCATGAAGGAGATGGTGGTGTCTGCGTCGGGCAGGAGACGCTCCGGGGGATCGATGATGAAAAGGTGATTCATGAGTGGGCAATCCTATCGGGGTCGACCCCCAACGCGGCGAAGCGGGAGCGGAAATCCGTTTCCATCTCCGCCTTGGCTTCCGGGTCGAGAAAAGACTGACGCAGTGCCGCCATCGACAGCGCGGCGAGCTCTGGCGCACCCCAGCCGAAGCAGCGGTTCAGATTCAGGTACTCCCCGGTCAGCGTGGTGTCGAAGAAGGTAGGGTCGTCCGAGTTGACCGAGATAGGTATACCGGCTTCATGGAGCTTTACGATGGGATGTTCTTCCAGACTCGGAGCATTGCCCAGGACGACGTTCGAGCTGGGGCAGACTTCGAGGGGGATTCGGTCGGCCGCCAAGGTCTCGATCAAGACTGGGTCTTCGACCGCACCAATCCCGTGACCGATACGCTCGGCGAGGCAGTGCTCCAAAGCCGAGCGGATGGAGTCGGGGCCGTCACTCTCGCCGGCGTGGGCGACGCAGTGCAGGCCTTCTTGTGAGGCCTCCCTGAAATAGCCAGCGAAAGGCTCGTTGGAGTACCCCTTCTCCATCCCGGAGATGCCAAGGGCGATGACACCGCGGCTCTTGCCGTCGACTGCCCAGCGCAGAGTCTTGTCGGCGCGGGCTCGCTCCATATTACGCACGATGTCGGGAATGAGCGCCATCCGCACTCCGTAGGCCTTGGCTGCCTCGCCGGCGGTCTCGCTCAAAGCCGCCAAGACTTCTTCACCGTTGGCGCCGTTTGCCAGATGGGTCGAAATCGTGAAGTGCACTTCGCTGTAGAGGACGTTCTGCCGCGCTTGCTCCTCGAGGAAGTCCCTGGCGAGCAGCTGGAAATCTTCGGGATCCCTGAGAGTGCTCGAGCACGTGACATAGGTCTCTATAAAGTGACGAAAGTCGCGAAAACGGAGCCACTGTCGAATGCCGGCTTCGTCTGTTACAGGCAGCGAGACACGATTCTTTTTCGCCAGCTGAAGCAAGGTGGCAGGGCGAAAGGTGCCCTCGAGATGGATGTGGAGCTCCACCTTGGGCATGTCGAGAAGAAAGGTCCTTATCTGCATCACTGGGCCCAAGGGAGGCGGTCGAGATCGACGTTGCCTCCTGAGAGGATGATGCCTACTCGTCGGCCCCTGAAGCTCTCTCGGTTTTCCAGCACCGCTGCCAATGGCACGGCCGCCGAGGGCTCGATGAGGATCTTCATCCGCTCCCATACCAGGCGCATGGCTCGAACGATGGCTTCGTCGTCGACTCTCACGATGCTCTCGACCCGCTCCTGGAGAATCGGAAAGGTGAGCTCTCCTAGAGCCGTCAGTAGGCCATCGGCGATCGTTCTCGGCTCCACCGAAGGCAGGATCTTCCCCTCGGCGAGGGAGCGATAGGCGTCGTCCGCGCCGGCCGGCTCGGCGCCAAGGACCCGCGTGCCCTCGGCTAGCTCGGAGGCCGTGATGGCGGTCCCGGAGAGCAGCCCACCACCCCCCACCGGGGCCACAACGGTGTCCAGGTCTGGCACTTCGTCGAGAAGCTCGAGAGCGGCCGTGCCCTGGCCCGCGATGACATCGGAGTGGTTATAGGGATGAATGGGAGTGCAGCCACGCTCGTCGAGAAGCTGCTCCAGGGCCGATTCCCTGGCGTCCAGCGTGGGCTCGCAGAAGGTGATCTCAGCACCGTAGCCAGCTACGGCTCTCCTCTTCACGGCCGGCGCCGTTTCCGGCATCACGATGAAGGCGCCGGCGCCTCGGGTGCGACCGGCGAGGGCCAGGGCGGCTGCATGGTTCCCCGAGGAGTGAGTGGCAACACCGCGTGCCAGCTCGGTCTGCGACAGCTTCGCGACGGCATTCATCGCGCCGCGAAACTTGAAGGCACCCACTCTCTGGAAGTTCTCGCACTTGAAGAAAAGTGCGGTATCGGCGATCCGGTCCAGGCCCGTACTGGTCAGAACCGGTGTACGGTGCGCGAAGGGAGCGATCCGCTCTGCGGCGGCGCGAACGTCCTCGAGGCTGGCACAGAGCTGCGGCATGAGTGAAGGAAGCTATCATCGTCGCGATGAGTGCCCGATCTCGCTTGCTCCCCGCCATCGGGCCTTTCTTCGCGGTCTCGGTGGGACATCTCACCATCGACATCTTCAACAGCATGGGTCCTGTGCTTGTCGCCTTTCTGCGGGAGCCCCTTGCTCTCAGCAGCGCCAGGGTCGGGCTTGCCGTCGGCAGCTATCAGTTGCTTGCCGGTCTTACGCAGCCTCCCTTCGGGTGGCTTGCCGATCGCGTCGGCAGTCGCTGGCTCGGGCCTCTGAGTGTGGCTTGGACCGTCGGATTCGTCAGCCTGGCGCTGTCGGTGGCGGTGAGAACCGGGAGTTTCTGGCTCTTTCTGCTGATCTTTTCGGTGGCGGCTCTGGGCTCGGGGGCCTTCCATCCGCAGGGTACGATGCATGCCGCCCGTGCCACGGCGGGGCGGGCCGCGACCACGACCGCGATCTTCTTCCTCTGCGGCCAGGTGGGTCTGGCTGGTGGCCCGGCGTTGAGTGGGTTGCTCCTCGATCGGGTAGGGGCGCCGGGCATCTATGCCCTGGCGCTACTCACCCTACCGAGCATTCTCTTGATGAAGTTCGGGCTTCGAGAGAGTGGGAGTGCGCCGTTGGCGAGCGAGCCGTCCCCCCGAGGGGCGAGGTCCCACAACTCCAGCGGAGTGGTTGTCGCCGTGCTTTTTGTGATCTTGACCTGCCGAGGCTGGGTGCTCATCGGTACCGCGGCATTCCTTCCAGTGATCTTCGAGAACGCGGGGTGGACCGCCACGAGCTACGGCGCTCTGACCGGGTTCTTCTGGCTTGGCGCCGGCATTTCAGGGGTGATGGCGGGCCGCCTCTCCGACGCCATCGGAAGGCGACCGGTGCTCTCGCTCAGCACCCTTGCCGGCGGCCTGCTTCTGCTCTGGCTGCCGGTGAGCTCCGGCGGAATGGCTTTCGTTGTCGCGCTCGCCACCGGAGCCTTGCTCGGTGCGGGTCACAGCATCCTGATCGTAATGGCCCAGGCGCTGCTGCCGGTTCGGCAGGGCCTGGCCTCGGGTCTGGCCTTGGGCTACCTGTTCGGGAGTGGGGCGATCGCCAGCATGATTATCGGAGTGCTTGCGGACGTCTGGACCTTGCCTCGCGTGATTCAAGGCGGGGCGGCACTCGGAATGCTTGCTGCGGTGCTCACCTTGTTGCTGCCGGCCAGCGGGCGTTCCCGTCCGCTGCGGACGGCTTCGACTGGACCGCTGCCGACGGAAAGCCTGTAGATGGAAAAAAAGGGAGGCCGACTGAGCGACCTCCCTTCGATGCTGACTTGCAGGGGCGCTTAGGTGCTCTTGCGATGCTCCCACGGGGGACTGGGGTTCTGGTAGGCCCATAGTCCCTGGCCGGCGTCCTTCGCCTTGGCTTGGGACTCCCGATGTGAGGCAGGACCGCCGTCGGTGGCCCAGGCGTGTCCGCTGGCGACCAGGCTAGTGGCCAGATCTTTGCCGTCGACCGAGACGCGCGCCACAACAGACCTGCCGTTTGTAGTTTCGAGCACCTGCACGGTCACTTTCTTACCTCGAGTGATCTCGCGCACATGGTCACGAGCGGCAGGGCCGAATTCCTGGGACAGCTCGGGGGCGTCGATACCCGCCAGCTGAACGACGTATTTACCGACGACGATCGTGTCGCCATCGCTGACGCTACGGACCTTTGCGGTGAAGGAGTCGCCCGCAATCAATGGCAGCGAGGTGAGGAGGAAGAGAGAGGCGACAACGGCTGCAGTGCGCAACGGAAACGTGTGATGAGTCATGTAAGGAGACCTCCTTGAGTTCGTGGTGACTTTCACTGTCACCCCTACTAACGAGTCAGGAGGACTCAGGTTCCGTTCGAAGAAGACCTTTTACAGAACGTTTGCATCTTCGCCGATGAGCTTAGGACGCACGAAAGGGTCGAGCGCCAGGGCCAGGCCGACGCAGAGAGCGCATCCGATGACGTTCCACCACAAGAAAGCGATGTCCGCGAAGCTGAAGACGGCGATGATCGTTGCCTCAGCGATCAGTGCGGCAATGAAGGTCGCGTTGCTCGAGACTTTCTTGGCGTAAAAGGCGAGGAGGAAGATCCCGAGGATGGTTCCGTAGAAGATCGAGCCCAGCAGGTTTACCGCTACGATCAAGCTGCCAAGACGACTCGCGGTTTCGCCAAAGAGTATCGCTGCCAGTCCCCAAAAGACGGTTGCCAGCTTCGAGACCGCCACGTAGTGCGCGTCGCTCGCCTCCTTGCGGAGTATCCGACGATATACGTCGATCACGGTCGTCGACGCCAGAGCGTTGAGCTCCGAGGAGGCGGACGACATCGCGGCGAAGAGGATGGCGGCGAAAAGAAGACCAACGAGGCCTACCGGCAGGTGGTCGATCACGAAAGTGAGGAAGATGTAGTTCCGATCCTGCGGATTCATCTCTGGATCGCGATCGACCATGACTCCGATGGCCTCTTCGCGGATGTCGACCATTACCTGATCGGCCTCGATGAGCCTTGCGCGCGCAGCGTCCTTTCCATCCGAATCACCGCTATCGAGGGCGCTGAGGAGGCCTTCGACCTCTTGCCTGCGGCTCTCGAAGGCCGTTTCGTAGTCGTTCTCGAGAGCTCGTATCTCGGCACCGATCTCGCTCTCGCGCGCGGCCTGGGTATCGACGCGATTGAAGAAGAGCGGCGGCGCGGAGAACTGGTAGAAGACGAAGACCATGGCGCCGAGGAAGAGAATCGCGAACTGCATCGGGATCTTGACGGCGGCGTTGAATAACAATCCACGGCGCATTTGCCCCACCGAGCTTCCCGCCAGATATCTCTGGACCTGGGACTGATCGGTGCCGAAATAGGAGAGGGCGAGAAAAGTGCCACCGAGAAGGCCCGACCAGAAGTTGAACTCCGTGTTCATGTCGAAGCGGAAGTCCATGACGTTCAGGCGTCCCATGCTGCCGGCGATCCGAGTCGCGTCGAGCAGAGAGACGTGGTCCGGTAGTTGGTACAGCAAGGTGATGAAGGCGGCGATCATGCCGACGGTTATCACCAGCATCTGGTGGAACTGGGTCCAGCTAACGGCGCGGCTACCGCCGAGTGTCGTGTAGGTGATCACCGCAACGCCGACCGCAACGATCGTGGAGCTCAGGCTGATTTCGAGAATCGTGGAGATAATCAGGGCCGGGGCGAAGATCGAGATGCCTGCCGCCAGGCTGCGGCCGGCGAGAAAGAGGAGCGCGGCGAGAGACCGCACCTTCAGATCGAAACGAGTTTCGAGGAACTCATAGGCCGTATAAACCTGTAGCCGATGGTAGAGCGGGACTACCGTGATGCAGATGATTACCATGGCTATCGGCAGACCCATATAGATCTGCACGTAGCGCATGCCGTCGACAAAGGCTTGGCCCGGGGCCGACAGGAAAGTCACCGCGCTCGCCTGTGTGGCCATCACTGAGAGGGCGACCGCGTACCAGGGCAGCTCTCGCCCGGCGAGGAGATAGCCGGCCATGGTCGTGTCGCGGCGCCCTTTCCAGACCCCGTAGAGGACGATGCTGAGCACCGCCAGAACCATGACTACCCAGTCGAGCGGCCTCATTCGAAGACCTTGGTGACGATCGTGAAGACGACAATCCAGAAGACGAGCATGCCAAGGACCAAAGCGTAGGCTCGGTTCCAGCTGCCGAGAGGCACCTTCTCGACGTCTTCAGCTTTCTCCGGAGTCTCGCCCTCTTCTTTCATCCTCGTGATGGTCTCACACCGCGAGTCGGTACTCCCGATCAGGTGTCAGCGGCGTGCGATGTGGGCCGGGCGAGCGTTGCTCGACGACTCTCGGTGGGCGGCATAGACACCGTCATTCTGGGGCAGGGGCAGGCCCGCCGACAATAGGGCCGTGTAGGCGCCGAGGCAGACGACGTTGGCGAGGTTCAGACTGCGCACGCCGGTGCGCACAGGTATGTAGACGCGCCTCCCCGGGTGGCTCTCGAGTAGCTCGGTCGGGAGCCCCTTGGACTCGCTCCCGAAGCAGAGCAGGTCGTCGCTGTCGAAATCCGTTGTGAAGAGGGAACTGCCGCCCCGCGCAGAAAAGAGCCGAAGGCGCTGGGCCAGCTGTCCTCCGTGCCCTTTGGACAACGCCTGTGCTGCACTCTCCCAATCGCGGTGCACGACAAGGTCGACGAGGGGCCAATAATCGAGCCCCGCCCGTTTGAGGTGGCGGTCGTCCAGAGAAAACCCGAGCGGTTCCACCAGATTCAGGCGCAGACCAGTGGCCGCGGCCAGACGTGCCGCGCAGCCGGTGTTGTGGGGTATCTCCGGGTGGATTAGGACCAGCTCCACTGCGGCGCCTTTACTCCAGCGCGGCTAGGCCGGACCGGCCTCCAGCTTCGCCAGACGCTTCTCGATCTTCATGAGCAGCGACAAGATGAGCACGTGGGTGCGCTTGGCGTCGATTCCGACCGGACTCTCGTCGCTGTGGATCAACGCTTCGATCTGTTTGTACTCTTCGCTTGGCACATCTATTTCCATAGCTGTAGATTCCTCGGTGGTTTGTTGTCGATCATAGCCTCGAGCTCGCAAAAAAGGTTCTCAGATCACCCGCGCGAGAGAAAGGCCGAAGAGCCTCTCGTCGTCGGTGATCCAATTTACCAGATCCAAACCTGCGCTCTGGAGCAATGCCTCGGCCTTGTTTCTGTCGTATTTTGCGCTGATCTCGGTGCGGATCTCCTCCTCCGCCGCGAATGTGATCTCGAGGTCGAGGGCACCGAGTCGCACATGCTGGAGCGCGATCGAAACCAGGCGCATCTCGATCCACTCCTCTTGGGGGTTCCAAAAGGCTCGGTGGCGGAAGGCATCGATGTCGAAATCGGCGCCGGCGACTCTGTTGACGACGCGAAGAATGTTGCGATTGAACTCGGCGGTCACACCCTGGGAATCGTTGTAGGCGGCCTCGAGACGATCGACCTCCTTGATCAGATCGGTTCCGAGAAGGAAGTAGTCGCCTTCGCCCATCTGCTCCCGCACGGCGCGGAGAAAGTCCGGCGCCTCGTCGAACGGGCGGAGATTCCCGATGGTGCCGCCGAGAAATATGAACAGGCGGTTCGACCCAGGTGGGAGGCGCGCCAGAGAGTGCAGGAAGTCGCCGCCGATGCCGTGAACTGAGAGTCCGGGTATCTCGGCGCTGAGCTCCTCGGCCACGCGCTCGAGCATGGTCTCGTCCACGTCGAGGGGGATGTATTGGCTCAGGGTGTTCTGGCGGGCCATGGCTCGAAGCAGGGCTCGAGTCTTTGTCGCGGCCCCCGAACCGATCTCGACCAGGTCGCGGGCGCCGGCAAGGGCGACGATGTTCTCGGCATGCTGCTCGAGGAGGGCGTGCTCAGTGCGCGTCTGGTAGTACTCCGGAAGGTCACAGATGCGCTCGAAGAGCTCGGAGCCTCGAGAGTCATAGAAGTGTTTCGAGGACAGCTCACGCGGTTGGCGGAGTAGCCCCCTGCGCAGCTCGGCGAGCTCGTCTGCTGGATTGGAATGCCGTTGTCGCTCGATGATGACGCGGTCGGGGATCGAGGCGCTACTGTCCAGGCTATTCATGCTTCCAGGCCTCTGGGCTTCAATACTCTCTCCAGGAGTCCCAGTGTGGCGTCGACGCCAAGAGCGAGGAGCGCGGCGGGAATGGCGCCGGAAAGAATTCTTCGCGTATCGAGTAACTGTACACCGGCGATGATCGGTTCTCCCAATCCACCTGCGCCGATGAAGGCTGCGAGTGTGGCCGTTCCCACGGTGATGACACCGGCGGTGCGGACACCCGCCATGATGGTGGGGACCGCAAGAGGTAGACGCACCCTCCGGAGCACCTGGGACTCGGTCATGCCGAGAGCGGTCGCAGCCTGCACCGCCTGGGAATCCGCGTCGCGGACGCCGGAGTAAGTATTGCGGAGAATCGGAAACAACGAGTACAGCCACAGCGCCACGATCGTGGGGAGCACTCCGACCCCAAGCAGGGGAATGAGAAAGCCGAGAAGGGCTAGTGAGGGGATGGTCTGAGAGATTCCCACGACTCGGATGACGCCTTCGGCCGCACGCCGGCGACTGACGAGCGCGAGGCCTAGCGGCACGGCAATGAGAACCCCGAGAGCGAGTGCGCCGATCGAGAGCGCCAAGTGCTCGAGTGTGAGCCGAAGAATTGCGCCGATCTCGATGCCGCCGCCGAGCCCACCGGGTCCCGGCTCGACCGCGCCGGTCCCCTCCAGGAGACCCAGGGATCGGAGGAGGTCGTGCGCGACCACGATCTCCGACTCCTTTGCCTCTTGGAGCCGAAGATTGATCTGGCGCATGGTCTCTCCGTCGAGGGCGCCGGCAAGCAGCGCCAGAGTAGTGCCGATCTCCGGATGCTCGGCCAGGGTCTCACCGTTCACCAGTGGGACAGCCTCGTAGGGGGGGAAGAAGTCTCGATCGTCTTCGAGGACCACGAGGTCGTTGACCAGGAGGCGACCGTCCGTGGTGTAGACGTCGAGAACATCGATCTGGCCGGCTCCGGCGGCCTGGTACTTGAGCGCCTCCTGCATCCCCTGAACGCTCTTGAAGCGCAGGCCGTAGGTCTCTTCGAGCCCCGGCAGGCCGTCCGGCCGCTCGAGGAACTCGTAGCCGAAGCTCGCCCTGAGCTCCGGGGCGATGAGGCTCAGCTCCGAGATCGTGCGTATGCCGCGCTCTTCGGCCAGGCTCCTGGGAATCGCGATCTCGTAGGCGTTCTCGAATCCGAGGGGGCCCAGCCAGTGTTGGTTCCATCGCTCGAGGAACTCGCTACGGACGGCTCTGAGAGCCTCTGGGGACGAGGTCAATGGCTCGCGGCGCAGAATTGTCACCAGCCCGGTGCCGGTGTATTCCGGATAGATGTCGATGGCGCCGGTACGCAGGGCCTCGAAGCAGAACTCGGTACCCGCCAGACCCAAGCTGCGCTCGACCTCGAGATCGGTTCTGGCCTCGAGAAGCTGGGCGAAGGTCTCGCCGAGGAAACGGCTTTCGGCGAAGTTCTTCGAACCGACCACGATCGTCTCGGCGCTGAGAGGTACTGCCGCTGCGAAGAGGCAGATCGTGGTGGCCAGTGCGGCTGCTGTAGCGCGTAGCCTCCGCCGATCTACCTCAACCATGAAACACCCCAGCTAGGGTAAGGAGTCGCTCGACGTAGGGGTCTCCCGGGTGCTCTCGAAGCTCCTCGCCGGTGGCGATACGAAGCAGCTCTCCGCCACGCATGACGGCGATGCGGTCGGCGAGACGGAAGGCCTCGGTGAGATCGTGGGTAACCAGCAAGAAAGTCTTTTCGAGCTCCCCTTTCAGGCGAAGAAACTCGTTCTGCAACTCCAGCCGGGTCAACGCGTCGAGTGCGCCGAAGGGCTCGTCGAGAAGAATCACCTCAGGATCGGCCGCCACGGCTCTTGCGAAGGCCACGCGCTGTCGTTGACCTCCGGAGAGCTCGCGAGGATAACGAGCGCCGTACTCGGCGATCGGAAGTCCTACCAGGCCGAGAAGCTCGGTGGCCCGCGATCGGCAACGCTCTGCGCTCCAGCCGAGTAGGTTGGGAACCAGCGTGACATTGCGCTGCACGGTCCAGTGCGGTAGGAGACCGCCTTCCTGCTGAACATAGCCGAGATGGCGGCGCAGCGGAATGGGGTCGCTCTCGTCGATGGGTTTGCCGTGAAGGAAGACTCGGCCCTCGGTGGGTGTTTCCAGGTGATTGAAGAGGCGCAGGAGTGTTGTCTTGCCGCAACCACTCTCGCCTACCAGCACCACGGTCTCGGACTTGGCGACGGTGAGGGAGACCCGATCGAGTGCACGCACCTCACCGGCGAAGGTCTTGGACACCTCGCGAGCTTCGAGCGCCGGGACCGCGCTCGTTGTCGGGGAAGACACCGCAGAATCTCGGCGGAGGTTAGTCTCGGCGCCTCGGTCGGGGAGGTTGCGGGACACATCCGGCTCTATAGACCAGGACCGTGCGCTTGAAATCCATGATCACCTCGCCGTTCTGGTTGTAGCCCTCGGTGCGGAAGCGGACGATTCCCTGTTGCGGTCGCGACTTCGATTCACGCTTCTCGAGGACGAAGCTCCTGGCGTAGACCGTATCTCCCTCGAACAGAGGCCTGGGGATTCGGATCTCGTCCCAGCCCAGGTTGACTGCGTTCTGGGAGATGTCGCTCACCGAAAGACCGGTGACCAGAGCGATGGTGAAGCAAGAGTTCACCAGCGGCTTGCCGAAGTCGGTAGAGGCAGCGTAGTGGTGATCGAAGTGGAGAGGGTTCGGGTTCATTGTGATGTTGGTGAACCAGATGTTGTCGGCGGTTGTCACCGTCCTCCCGAGCGGGTGCTCGTAGACGTCATCCACTTCGAAGTCTTCGAACACGCGTCCTGTCCAGCCGGCCTTTACGGTCATCCGAGACCTCCTCGATCGGTGTAGGTCATGAGCTGCTCCTTCGCCCCGAGAGGCGGAAGGGTGCGAGGTCGAAAGCGGTCTCGCCGTCGACGACAAGGTCGGCAAGGATCTCGCCGAGCACACTAGCGAATTTGAAGCCGTGGCCGGAGCACGCACTGGCCACGAGCATCCGCGGGTGCTCGGGGTGCTCGTCAATGAGGAAGTGTCCGTCTGCGGTGTTTGTGTACATACAGACCACCGATCTCAGCGGTTGGCGGTCGGCAGTCGGGATGCGCTTGGCGAGAACGCGGCGAAGCGCATCGACGTCTTCCTTGGCGACCTCCCGGTTCAACGAAGACGCGGTGGTAGAGCACCCCCCGTGGTGCAAGGCGACCTTGAGACCACCTCCGAAATCGGGCAGACCGTACAACACCACTCCATCGCTCTCTGCAAAGAGGAAGACCGGAAGCACACCAGCTTGAAAGGCCTGTCTCTCGGCCGGCTCGACCCAGTGCATGACCTGACGTTCCACCTCTAGAGTAGCGCTTTGATGAGGATCGGCGCCGGACAGTTTCGAGCCCGCATTCTCCCGGGCCAGGACCGGCACTAACTCGGGGATCCATGCCCCGGAGGCGAGGATCAGCCGTCCGGCTGACACCCAGCCATGGTCGGTGCGGATTTCGATTGCCGACTGGGTGCTTCTCCATTCCAGCAGCGGCTCAGCGAAACGAAGCTCCGCCCCACCCTCGGCAGCGTCGTTTAGGAAGGCTCGGATGCAGGCTTCGGGAAAGAGGACTCCGGCTCGCGGCTCGAGCAGCCCCACAGTGGCGGAATCGGGATGGAGCACGGGGTAGCGTCGGCGGATCTCGGTGGCGGTTAGCTCGGTGGAAGCGAGTCCGTGCTGGCGCGCACTGGCCCGCGCGCCTTCGATCATCACGCCGTCGTCGGCACCGACGAGAAGAGCGCCGGTGGTTTCGAGTAGTGGGCGCCCGCGCCGCTTTTCGAGCTCCCGCCATCGCTCGTAGGCCCGCTGTACAAGCGGCACGTACAGTGGGTGCTCGAAATACGCCTCGCGGATGACCCTGGTGTCGCCGTGGGAAGAGCCTTGGTCGTGCGGGGGGCGGAATCGGTCGAGACCCAAAACGGTCTTACCTCGGCGGGCAAGTTCCGCCACTGCCGCCGAGCCGGTCGCCCCGAGCCCCGCTACGACCACATCGAAGGTTTCCTGTGCCATCTGAGTTTCCGTTTTCGACTCACGTCAGCCTAGCGCACTTTCGCCGGGGGCCAGGGAGTGGGCCAGCTACCTATGGCAAGCTGGCTGAAGCTCCCGAGGACTCACCAGGCATCCTCAGCGCTGCGCTTTCGCTCGGCAACGAGGGGTGAGCTGATTGTGGGTCTGGAGAAGCAGGGCACCACCGGGCGGCGCACGGAAGGCTCCTCTATAATCGCCAGACGTGGTCGAACCAGAAACAGCCGAGCAGGTCAATGAGCTCTCTTCGCCTACCAGCGTATTCGAACGCTCCCAGCACTCGATCTCGCGCCGCGATATTCATCCCAACGCGCTGAAGGTTCTCTATCGCCTCGAGCGGTCTGGCCATATGGCCTTTATGGTGGGTGGCAGTGTTCGCGATCTGATGCTGGGTCGCCGGCCGAAGGACTTCGACGTCGCCACGGATGCCCGGCCGGAGGAAGTTCGTCGCCTCTTTCGCAACTCGCGCATTATCGGTCGCCGATTCCGACTGGTGCACGTGTACTTTCATGGCTTGATCGTCGAGGTGTCGACATTTCGTGGTGTACCTGATCCACAGGCGCAGGCTCCTGGTGAAGAGCTTCTCGTAACCGACGACAATGTCTACGGAACTCCGCGGCAAGATGCCTTTCGCCGCGACTTCACCGTCAACGGGCTCTTTTACAGCATCGGCGACTTCAGCGTCCTCGACTATGTAGGTGGGGTGGAGGACCTCGAAGACCAGATCATCCGTGTCATCGGCGATCCCGACCTGAGGTTTCGCGAGGATCCGGTGCGCATGATGCGTGCCTGCGAGATGGCAGGCCGGCTGGGCTTCGGCATCGAGGAGGAGGCGCAGCGATCGATTCAGCGGCATAGTGGCGAGATTGCCAAGGCCGCGCCGGCCCGGCTCATCGAAGAGCTGCTGGAGCTACTCCACTGCGGTCATGCCGGTGGCGCTTTACAGTGGATGCTCGACCTCGGTCTGGCGGATGTGCTGCTGCCGGAGCTGAGGAGTGCAGTCGAGGCCGAACAAGAGGATCTGGGATGTTTCGGTGCCGTGATCCCGGTGATCGATCGGATCGTCCTCAGCGGAAGGGAGCTGAGCGGCTCCTTGCTGCTCGCCGGTCTGCTCGTCCCCGGCGTGCTCCTGGCGCGGCATCGCCGTGAGAAGAAGCTGGGGCGACCGCTAAGCCGACTCGCTGTACGACGCCTGACCGAGAGCGCGGTGGCGAGCCTCGGTGGTCGCTTCAGTCTTTCGAACGTGCGGGCTCAGCGAACCACCGATACCCTGACGCTCCTCCAGCGCCTCTGCGAGCCTCCCCCCCTCGATTGGACTGTCCAAGAAGTAATCACGCACCGCCTCTACGAAGACGCAGTCCTGCTCTTCCAGATCCTCGTCGAAGCTACCGGCGAAGGCGAAGAAAGCCTCGAAGCTTGGCGCGCCGCCGCCCTCGACCCCGATAGACCTCCACCCCGTCGCCGCCCCAAACGCCGCCGCCGCGGCCGGGCGCGGCATCGCAAGCGCTAGTCTGTGTGTCTCTTCGGCGGTCGTTGTCGCGGGGCCGACCGCTTCAGAGGCGCCCGCATCAGGGGGTCTCGGGTACCAAGCTGCTCCGCGGGTTGCAGAGGACGCTGGTAGCGAAGCCGACTCTCATAAGTTTAACTATGCTGCGCAGCTCGGTACCCAAGACCCCCCGGAGCCGGGTGCCTCTGAAGCGGCCTGCGGGCTTGCCCCAACGAGCGGCTTCCGAGATCCTAGGCGGGTCGCCCGCCTTCCCTGCCCGACGAACGGTGAGGCGCCCCAGCCGAGAAGAAGCACACTCCGTCGGAAGCGTTGAGGGGCGGGTAAGACTGAGCTAGGATGCAAGCTGCATGGAAACCCTACAGCACGACGTGCTCATAGTCGGTGGCGGTGGTGCGGGCCTGAGGGCCTCCATCGCGGTCGCGGAGGCAGCGCCCGATCTGAGTGTCGGAGTCGTCTCCAAGGTTTATCCGATGCGGAGTCATACGGTCTCCGCCGAAGGGGGATCGGCGGCGGTCATCAAGCCAGAAGACAGCCAGGAGGCTCATTGCTACGACACCATCAGCGGTGGCGACTGGCTGTGCGATCAGGACGCAGTCGAGGCCTTCGTCCGAGAAGCCCCCGAAGAGTTGCTCCAGCTGGAACACTGGGGCTGCCCGTGGAGCCGCCAGCCGGACGGACACATTGCGGTTAGGCCCTTCGGCGGCATGAAGATCGAGCGAACTTGGTACGCCGCCGACAAGACCGGCTTCCACATGCTGCACTCGCTGTATCAGACCTGCCTCAAGTACCCGTCCGTGACCAGATACGACGAGTGGTTCGCGACCAGCCTGCTCGTCGACGAGGGGCGCTGCCAGGGTGTGGTAGCGATTCAGTTGGCGACGGGCAAGATCTACGCGATCCTCGCCAAGGTGGTGATCCTCACCACCGGAGGGTGTGGCAAGGTCTTTCGCTTTACGACCAACGCCAACATCAAGACGGGCGACGGTATGGCGCTTGCCTATCGCGCTGGGGCACCCCTGAAGGACATGGAGTTCGTTCAGTACCACCCCACCGGCTTACCCTTCACTGGGATCCTCATCACCGAGGCGACGCGAGCCGAGGGCGGTTGGCTGGTCAACAAAGACGGCTACCGCTACCTTCAGGACTACGACTTGGGCACCCCGGAGCCACTGCCGGTCAAGCGCTCCATGGAGCTCGGGCCGCGCGACCGCCTGTCGCAGGCCTTTGTGCAGGAGTTGCACAAAGGGCGCACCATCGACACACCACACGGCCCGGTGGTCCACTTGGACATTCGCCATGTGGGTGAGAAGAAGATCGACAGAGAGCTGCCCTTTGTTCGTGAGTTGTGCCTCAAGTACGAGAATCTGGATCCGGTGAGCGAGTTGATTCCGGTCAGGCCGGTGATTCACTACATGATGGGCGGAGTCGACACCGACATCCACGGCGCCACCTCCCTTCCGGGGCTGTACGCCGCTGGAGAAGTCGCCTGCGTCAGCATCAATGGAGCCAACCGCCTGGGCTCGAACTCGCTGACCGAGTTACTGGTCTTCGGTGCTCGGGCCGGAAAGGTCGCGGCGACTTTCGCCTCAACGCAGTCGGAGCCCACCCGAGGCGTCCTGGCTCAGGCGCAGGACGAAGAGCGGCGCTTGAGAAGCGGGTTCCTGGAGAAGACGAGCGGAAACGAGCGAGTCGCCACCCTGAGAGACGAGATGCAAGAGGCGGTAGAGAGCGGCGCCGGCATCTACCGCGAGGCGGGGGGGCTTCGCGCCGCGGCGGAAAAGATCCAAGAGCTCAGAGAGCGATTCGAAAACGTCTGCCTCGACGATCACAGCCTGAGCTTCAACACCGAGCTCGTTGCGTGTCTCGAGCTGTCCAACATGCTCGAGCTGGCTCCGGCGATCATGCAGTCGGCGCTGAGCCGAACGGAGTCGCGAGGCGCTCATCAGCGCACCGACTACCCGGCGAGAGACGACGATAAATTCCTGGCTCACTCGCTTGCGCACTGGACCGACGATGGTCCGCCCAGAATCGACTACCAGCCCGTGACCATCACTCGTTGGCCACCGGGCGAGCGCACCTACGGAAGGTGAGGAATGAGCGAATCGATCACTTTGCAGATTCTGCGTTATCGGCCTGAAGACGAAGAAGAGCCGGTTTGGCAGAGTTTCGAGATTCCGCGCCGCGATGAGTGGATGGTCCTCGATGGCCTGAACTACATCAAAGACCAACTGGACGGCAGTCTGTCCTACCGTTGGTCCTGCCGTATGGGCGTCTGCGGAAGTTGCGGCATGGTGGTCAACGGCGAGCCGGTACTCACCTGCACTACCTACCTCGGCGACTTGCCGCCGGGGCCGGTGCGGATCGAGCCACTGAACGGCTTCCCGGTGATTCGAGATCTGGTGGGGGACATCGAGGATTTCATCAGCAAGCTCCAGAGCGTGAAGCCCTGGATCATCCGCGACGAAGACAAACCCCTGTCCGAGGGCGAATACCTGCAGACCCCCGAGGAGTTGGCCGATTACATGCAGTACAGCATGTGCATCAACTGCATGCTGTGCTACTCCGCCTGCCCCATTTATGCCCTCGAGCCAGACTTTATCGGCCCAGCCGCGATTGCCCTGGCCCAGCGTTACAACCTCGATTCCCGCGACCAGGGCGCAGAGGAGCGAATGGACATCCTGTCGCAGCACGCGGGCATGTGGGCCTGCACCTTCGTCGGCGAGTGTTCGGAGGTCTGCCCGAAGAATGTGGATCCGGCCGGGGCCATCCAGCGCTATAAAGTCACGACCACGGCCGAGTGGTTCAAGTCGTTGCTCATGCCCTGGGGCAAACGGTGAGTAGCTCACCAGATCTGCAGTCATCCTCGTCGGCGGCCCACGAGGCTGCCAACCCGAGCTACCGGCCCTACCATCCCAGGTGGTACCGCAAGCCGTATCCGATCCTGTGGTGGTTGGAAAAGCTCGCCTACAAGAAGTTCATGCTGCGCGAGCTGACCAGCCTTGCCGTGGCCTACGCCGCCGTGCTGTTGATGGTGCAGATCTCCGCTCTGTCCAGAGGGGCAGCGGCCTACGAGCGTTTCGAAACGGTACTCCGCTCGCCGCTTGCTCTTTTGTTTCACACGATCGTGTTGCTGTTACTCCTCTTCCACTCCATCACCTGGCTCAACCTGGCCCCCAAGGCGCTGGTGGTCCGACTCGGCCGCCGTCGCATCCCCAACCGTGCTGTGCTGGCAGGGCACTACTTCGGGTGGCTCGCCGCAACGGTTCTGTTGTTCTTCTTCTTGGTGGGGAGCTGATGGCCAAACGCTCTAACGAGCCTTTCTTTTGGGCGATGTTCAGTAGTGGCGGCATGCTGGCCGCTTTCCTGGCACCGGCACTCGTGCTGTTGCTGTGGTTCGCATCGCCACTGGGTTGGGTCGATGCCCCCTCGCAGGAGGAAATGTCGACCAAGCTCGGTCACCCTCTGGTGAAGCTGGGCTTGTTCGCGTTCATCATGCTGTCTTTGTTTCACGCCGCCCACCGACTCCGTTTCACCCTCTATGACGGGTTGCAACTGAGCCATCTCTCCGCGCTCATCGCTACCATCGCCTATGGGTGCGCGACGGTGCTGACCCTCTGCGCGGCCTACCTCCTCTTGACCTTCTCCTGAGCCGCAGCTAGCGAAAGACCCGGAACCAGAGGTCGAAGATCTTGCGCACCGTGGGCGTCAGCTTTCCTTTGCGCCACTGGTTTGCCGCCTTGCGCATGGCCTCGCCTTGGGTCGGGTAGGGGTGGATGGTCGAAGCGATCTTGCCCAGACCGATCTTATGAGTGATCGCGAGGCAGAGCTCGCCGATCATGTCGCCGGCGTGCTCGGCCACCAGAGTGGCCCCGAGAATCTGGTCGCTCCCAGCCTTTAGGATCACTCGCAAGAATCCGTCCGCCTCGCCGTCGAGAACCGCCCGGTCCACTTCGGAGAAGGGGACGGTGATCACTTGGGTTTCGTGTCCCTGCGCCTTGGCGTCCTTCTCATAGAGCCCGACGTGGGCGATCTCCGGACTGGTATAGGTACACCATGGAACGACCAGGTTGGTGTGGCGGCTACGGCCGAAGAAAAAGGCGTTCTGGATGACGATTCCGGCGTGGGCGTCGGCGAGGTGGGTGAACTTGAGGAGCGGTGCAATGTCTCCGGCGGCGTAGATCCGGCGGTTGGTCGTGCGCAGGTTGCCACCAACTTTGACGCCCGTGCGGTCGTACTCGACGCCCGCAGCCTCGAGACCCAGACCCTCGACATTGGGTGCCCGGCCCACCGCCACCAAGAGTTGATCGGCCGCCAGCTCTTGGCTCTCGCCATCGAGCTCGAAGGCGACGACCTTTTCAACCCCTCTTCCCTCAATGCCGAGGATCTTGGCGCCGAGTGCGAGGCGAACGCCCTCTGCCGCCATCTGGCGCTGCACTACTTCGGCGGCGTCGGGGTCTTCGCGAATGAGAATCTGAGATGCCATGTCGAAAAGGGTGACCTCCGAGCCGAAACGGGAGAAGGTCTGGGCCATCTCACAGCCGATCGGGCCGGCGCCGATGATGGCGAAGCGCCTGGGCAGCTCGGTGAGCGAGAAGATCGACTCGTTAGTCAGATATCGGACCTGATCGAGCCCGGGGATCGGCGGAGCCGCGGCGCGGGCGCCGGTGGCGATGACGGCGCGTCTGAAGTGGAGCTCAGTACCGTCGACTTGTGCTGTTGCGGGACCGGTGAAGCTGCCGTGACCGAGGAAGACGTCGACACCGAGATCGCGAAAACGAGCTGCCCCGTCGACCGCGCTGATGCCTGCGCGAAGGCGGCGCATCCGTTCCATCGCGCGACCGAAGTCGCCGGGCTCCCGAGCGACCGGAGCCCCGAGCTCTTCTCCGGCGCGGGCGGCGTGCCAGGCGCGGGCGGCGCTGATGACACCCTTGGAGGGTACGCAGCCGACGTTCAGGCAGTCACCACCCATGAGGTGACGCTCAACCAGGGCGACTTTGGCGCCGAGGCCGGCCGCTACGACTGCGCTTACCAGCCCGGCGGTACCGGCACCGATGACGACGAGGTGATAGCGGTCGGCCGCCTTGGGGTTGGTCCAATCAGGAGGGTGGACATTCGCCTCCAGCTCTTGGTTGAACTCGTCGAAGGGCTCGAGAGCCGGCTCAGTCATCGGTGGCCTCCTTCAGTGCGCGCGAGGCGATGCGGGTAACGAGGGTGGTGACGACGATCGTCGCCACCAGGCCGAGGCCCAGGGTCACGTAATGAGCTGTGCCACGTTCGGGGGCCGCGCCGCCGGCCAATGCCGCTACGTCGCCGACGACCTTGCCGTAGTAAACGTACAGCAGCGTGCCGGGGAGCATGCCGAGGCACGCCAGCGCGTAATCGGCGAGCCGGACTTTGGTCAGGCCGAGGCCATAGTTGAGAAGTACGAACGGGAAGATCGGCGAGAGCCGAAGTAGGAAGACGATCTTGCGCCCCTCAGCGCCCACCGCCTTGTCGATGGCCGCGAAGCGCGGGTGCCCGGCGAGCTTCTTTTCGATCGTCTGCCTTGCCAGGTAGCGGGCTACCAGGAAAGCCGCGATCGCTCCCAGAGTGGCGCCGAGGAAGACGTAGATGGTGCCTTGCGCCAGCCCGAACACGGCGCCACCAGCAAGAGTCAGGAGCGAGCCGGGAATGAAGGCCACGGTGGCCACGGCATAACCGAGGATGTAGACGAGCGGGCCAAGAAAGCCAAGGCCGTCCACCCACTCGGCGAAGAGGGGAATGTAGCTCCCCGCTCGGCGAGCGACAATGAAGAGCAGAAATGCGGCAGCTACGGCCGCTAGCAGGCGGGTCGCGCGCAAGAGCACGCCGCTTGATTGCTCAGGGACCGCTTCGCTTTGCGACATCTCGATCTCCTAGCTAGTTCTCGTCCGGAATCGTGTAAGTTGTTTTGCGTCAGTGGCTTGCGAGGGAGGCAGGGCTGGTAATTCTCCGCGGAGCTTGATAGAGTCTAGGTGACGAAACCGTTGATTCTAAATAGCTTACGCCGAGAAGGAGCCAGCCCGAGATGCGACAAGCCGTCAGTATTCAGCCTGATCTCACCGAAAAGTGGCTCGATCTGGACCATGCCAAAGAACTCGAAGCGATCTCTCGCCTCCTCGACAGGGATCCTAGAATCTACGAGCTTGCGTGGCAAGACCTGCAGCTACAGGCTGGAGGCAAAGGCCAGAGCACCGGGGCGCGAGGCATGTCGGGCGAGCAGGTGGTCCGGGCCCTGATCGTGAAGCAGATGGGCGGTTTCAGTTATTCGGAGCTCGCCTTCCACCTTGAGGATTCCCGTAGCTACCGGACCTTCTGCCGCCTCGGCCTCGTCGGGTGGACGCCGAAGAAGTCGACGCTGGCCCAGAACATCAAGGCACTGACGTGCGCCACCCTGGAGGCGATTCACAAGCGAATCGTGGCCCTGGCACTCGACACGGGAGTGGAGCGAGGCAACAGAGTCCGGGTGGACGCCACCGTGGTGGAGTCCAACATCCATCATCCGACCGACTCCGAGCTGCTCTGGGATTGCGTTCGGGTGCTTACCCGATTGCTCGCAAGGGCGCGAGGCCTGCTGGGCAGCGAGCACTTCTCGTTCCGCGACCGATCGCGGCAAGCCAAGAGGCGGCGCAAGAAGATCAACGACCCGCGCACCAAGGATATGCGGCTCCAGCCCTACCGCGACCTGATCCAGATCACCGAGAAAGTCCAAGATTCAGCCAAGGCGGCCCGGAATGTGCTCGCCAAGCAGGGGCCTTCCCAGGAATCCGGCGCCCGTGGACTCCTCGAGGAGCTCGACTGTTTCCTCGAGCGCACCGCCACGGTCATCGACCCGACACGCCGTAGAATTCTCGACGGCGAAACGGTCCCCGCGAGCGAGAAGATCGTCTCGATCTTCGAGGAGCACACCGCGATCATTCGCAAAGACGCCAGAGAAACGCTCTACGGCCACAAGGTCTGCCTCACCGCCGGCTCCTCGTCCCTTGTCCTGGATCTCGTGATCCTCCAGGGAAACCCGCCCGACTCCAGCCTCGCCACGACCATGGTCCAGCGCCACATCGCCAACCATAGCCAACCCCCGCGCCAGATCGCCTTCGACGGCGGGTTCGCCTCCAAAGCCAATCTCGAAGAGATCAAGCAGATGGGAGTGCACGATGTCGTCTTCAGCAAGGGCCGGGGCCTTCAGGTCAGTGACATGGCCCAGAGCTCCTGGGTCTACAAGCGGCTGCGCGACTTTCGCGCCGGTATCGAAGGCATCATCTCCTTTCTCAAACGCGCCTTTGGACTCAAGCGATGCACTTGGAGATCCTGGCCTTCCTTCCAGAGCTACGCTTGGGCGAGTGTGATCACCAGCAACCTCCTCGTCACCGCAAGGCACCTCATCAACTGAAATAGGGCATCGCACACCGTTCGATTCACCCCCAGCACTGCTGGAGAAACGGAGCACCAACCCCGCAATACGCCGTCAAAGCAGCCGAGCCTTCCTGATCCAGCGAACCAGGTACAGAAAACCTGGAATCGCACGCAACAGGCCTCGAAAAAAAGCTCGATGAGACCCGGACACCACTCTATTTCGTCCGTTTCCGGACACGACACTAGCCTTTTCAGCGATGTGGCGGAGGATCTTGGTGACAGCTTGAGGATCAAGGATGAAGGAGATGATCCTCATCTGGGCCCAGGCTCGTCGCAGCCGTCCGACCTCTTCGAGGATCTCCTCCCGGAGGAGAGCACCGAAGATCGCCGCTCGCTTGGCAGCGCACGAAGGGCAAAAGACCCGGCGACTATAGGAGATCCACTCCGGGTCTCTTTTTCTCCTCCAGAGCCCGGTTCGGTAGCCCGCGTCCAGTGCAGTTACCAACACCGCAACGTACACAACCAAACTAAGCCAGATCGGCAGCTCAAGGACGAAGGGAGTGCTCAAATATCGAAGTCCACTGGGTATCGTCGGCGCGCCTCTCCTCGATGACGCTTGAAGGCCGCAATGCCTGGTTCTAGAGCCATGGGCAAAACAATACCGCACGGGCTACAAGCCGGTCCAGTAGAGGGCTGTCGCCAATAGATGCCGGTCGGGGCCGCCGACGCTCGCAGAGCTTGAAGCCGGGCGTCGGACCGACCTGCCCACGCTAGCTACTCGACCACGCTTCAGTGGGCGGGGACGAGGCACTTCAGCTTCTCGGTCACCTTGTCACCGAGATTCTCTCCTTTCTCAGCGAGCATACCGCCCGACCGTATTTCGGACGACACCCGTGGTCGCGCGCCATGCACCAAAGCGTCGGTGATGCGATGTATGCTCGCCACTTCATGACTTGTCCACCACTCCCCAGGCTGCTGCGGCTGAGCACAACCGCAGTTGGCCTCTCGCTCGCGCTCGGCTGGGTATGGCAGGCACAGCTCTATCAGCCGCCTACGCACATCCCGGTAGACATCGTCTACCAGTACCGGCGCCAGTACACCCCGGGTCAGATCCAACCCGGATGGCGGCTGTTGTCGGTCGGGCGTCGCGCCGAGATACGCTGAAAGCGTGGCGGCGAGCTGCTTATCCTCGAGCCCGGTAGAATGCTGAGAGAGCTCAACCTGCGACTCTCACAGCGGATCGTGGCCCTACGCGGTCGAGGACTGAGCATGGCCGAGCAGGAAGCGGTCGAGGGGATCCATCTCCGCCGCATCGGACCCAAAGAGGCGCTTCTGGTCAGCGCGCTCACTGCCATCGCTCTTGCTCTGCGCCTTCCGGGTCTCGACAGCGGTCTATGGCTCGACGAGATCCTCTCTCTGCTCGAGTCCTATCGTATGCCCCTTGGCACCGTGGTGAAGGTCTTCCCCGGCGACACGCAACACCCGCTCTATGCCGTCTCCACGAACATCAGCGTGATGGCGTTCGGCGAGGCCAACTGGGTCCTCCGTCTGCCAGCCCTCCTCTTCGGCGTCGCTACCGTCCCGCTGCTCTACATCTTCGCCAGAGCCGTGACCAGCCGACGGGAGGCCGCCTTCGCCTCCATCCTGCTGACCGTGTCCTACCACCACGTGTGGTTCTCCCAGAACGCCAGGGGTTACACCATGCTCGCGTTCTGGACGCTGCTCTGCAGTCTGCTGCTGTGGCACGGACTCGACGCCGGAAGCTGGCCGATCTGGGCCGGCTACGGTACCGCCGCGGCCTTCGGAATGTATACCCACCTCACCATGGTCTTCGTCGTCGCCAGCCACGCTCTCGTTGCCCTCTTCGTTCCGGCGCGCTCGGATGTTGGTGGTGGTTTCAGCCGGAGGGGCCCTGTTCTGGGCCTCGCTCTCGCCGGCTTGCTCTCGCTCCTCCTCTACTCCCCGATGATCACCCAGGTTCTCGACTTCTTCTTGAACCAACCCTCCGATATGACATCCCTCTCGACCCCGGGTTGGGCTCTCGCAGAGGCGGTGCGGGTCCTCGAGAGCGGGCTGGGAATCTCGGCCCTCGTGGTCGCCGTCGCCACCGGGCTCTGGGGGGTGGCGAGCTACGCCCGCAGCAATCGACTGGCACTCTCTCTCTATCTCCTGCCTGCCCTTCTTCTCGCCGCCGGATCCATGCTCGGTCGCGGGACGCTCTACCCCCGCTTCTTCTTCGCGCTTGCCGGCTTCGGCATTCTCATCACCGTTCGTGGCATCGCTGATCTCGGCGGATGGCTCGGCGAGGGCGTGGCCTCACGGAGCCACCATCGACGAGTGGGCGACACTGTGGCAACGGCACTTCTCGTCGGATTGGTCGTCGCCTCCGCCATCAGCCTGCCGCGCAACTACCTCCTGCCGAAGCAGGATTTCGAGGGAGCAGCACGCTGGGTAACGCGCAACGCACTCTCGACCGACATCATCATCACCGCCGGCGTGGCGATCGTGCCCTATCGCGACTACCTCTCGAAGCCATGGATCTTCCTCGGGCACGGCGAGGGACATCGCGTACAAGAGCTGCGCGAAGCAGGCCACCGCGTCTGGGTGATCTACACCCTCCCGCGCTATCTGCGCAGATCTCATCCACGACTCTGGGACCTCCTCGAAGAAGGATGCAGCGACGAGAGACGTTTCAGAGGTACGCTGGGTGGCGGCGACATCGTCGTCTGCACCCTCGAGCCACTGAGCCTGCCAGGTGAGCCCCTCACGCCATAGAGAAGAGAAGCGCCTGGGGCCGAAAGCCCGACCCGCGCTGCGCCTGGGCGCGAGCGCCGCGGTCCCGGCTGCGCTCATCGCCGCTGTGCCACGGGCGGAGCTCGCATTGCACCCGCCTCGAGAGGTCGGTGGATGAGGCCTCGCTCCTTCGCCAAGCCGGGCCTCGTCATTCTGAGTCTCGTCCTTGTCTTTACCATCTGCGAGCTCAGTCTGCGCAGTTGGGACGCCTTCAAGGCACGCCGCGGAGAAATGTGGGCGCTCTACGACGAGGAGCTCGGCTATCGTCTCAACCCCGCTTTCGGCGACATCAGCGACGACGGCCTGCGCGATCACCCGGTTGGCGCCAAGGCTGGAAGATTCAGGATCCTCATGCTCGGTGACTCCATTGCCTACAACGGCGATCACATCGACGACACCTGGGTGGGACAACTACGCCTCGATCCGCGCATGCAGGGCAAGAACCTCGACGTCGTCAACGCCGCGGTACGCGGATACACCAACTACCAAGAGCTTCTCTACCTGAAGCGGGACGGTCTACGCCTGAGGCCGGACTTGGTCGGCATCGGCTTCGTGCTCAACGATCTACACCGATTCCTCACTGTGTTCCAAGTCGAGGACGGCAAGATCGTCCGCCATGCCTATGACTTCTCGCCGGACGCAGTCAATGCCACCGGCAGCGCGCTCTACCGGACTCTTCGCAAGAGCGTCTTCTTGGTGTGGCTGCGCCGGCGCCTGGAGGTCGTCGAGGCAAGTACGTTCCTGTCGGCAGGCCAAGGCTACTCCTTCGACTATCGGCCCGACTTTCTCACCGCCTGGCAGAACGAGCCCTGGCTTGACATCGAGGAGCAGCTCGCCGAAATGAGCGCGCTCGGCCGGACCCACGGCTTCGGCCTGTTCCTCGTCGCCTTCCCCTTTGGCGATCAGTACGACGAGCACTACCTGAAGCGCGACCGCAAATACGTGCTGAAGCCACAGATCCGTCTTGCGGAGATCTGCATCCGCCATGCAATCCCAATGCTCGACCTCTACACGAAGCTCGACCCTGAGCAGCATCTGCAAAAGGACAAGATCCACCTGAACGCGAAAGGGCGCGGTTTCGTCGCAGATACTGTCGCCGAGTTCCTCCTCGGAAGCGGTCTACTGCCGACCCCAGGAGGCGATACCGCGCCGTAGCCAGCCCCAGCGCAGATAAAGCGCAGGTAATAGGCGTCGACTCTGGGCACAGCTGCGCGGAGAAAGGGCGCTTGCGCTCTGCTAGACTCGATCGGTTCTTTCCCCTTCGCGCGCCGGGCGAGTGGCGAGCAAGAACCGGAGCTCCTGAGCCCATGGCAGACATGAACCACGATGAGATCTTCTCCGGGACGGTAGCCAGGGCCAGCGACTTCGAGTTCAACGAGGAAGTCGCGCAGGTCTTTGACGACATGCTCGCTAGAAGCATCCCCTTCTACCTCGAGCAACAGGGCCTGATCCAGGAAATCGCGCGCAGGTTCTGGGTGCCAGGCACGCGTGTCTACGATCTGGGGTGCTCCACCGCCACGACTCTCAGTCTTCTCGCCAAGACCCTCGGTGCCAAAGCGCGACTCGTGGGCTACGATAGTTCACCGCCCATGCTCGAGAAGGCCCGTGAGAAGGTCGACGCTGCCGGCGTCGGCAAGCAGATCGACCTGCACTTCGGTGACCTTAACGGAGACCTGTCCAGCCTCGAGCTCGAAAACGCGAGCGTCGTCACCCTGTGCTGGACCCTCCAATTCGTACGGCCGCTGCAGCGGGATCGTCTGATCCGCTGGATCTACGACGGCCTCGTCGACGGCGGCGTGCTCATCGCCTGCGAGAAGATCCTCACCAACGATTCCAATATGAACCGCTTCTTCATCGAGTTCTACTACGACTACAAGAAGCGCAACGGCTACAGCGACGACGAGATCCTGCGCAAGCGCGAGTCGCTGGAGAACGTTCTCGTGCCCTATCGTGTCGACGAGAATTTCGACCTGTTCCGGCGCAACGGCTTCGCCACTGCCGAGACCTTCTTCCAGTGGTACAACTTCGCCGGCTTCCTCTGCGTCAAGCGCGGCGCACCCTAGAAGAAGCCGCGGTGAAGCTCCGCGACCGCGCCATCGAGGCCGCCAAGGCCCACCTTCCTGCCGCTCTCCGCGATCGCGTCGTTCGACTGCAGAGACGCTTTGGCCTGCAGTGGCCCCGGACCGGTAGCGTTCGCTTCGGTAGCTTCCGACGTACCTCCCCTATCAGCCCGATCTTCGGCCTGGATCGCGGTCCACCCATCGACAGGTACTACATCGAGAGCTTCCTTGCCGCCCACGCGGAGGACATCCGCGGCCGAGCCCTCGAGATGGGGGACGCCTTCTACATCAAGAAATTCGGCGGGCCGAAGGTCGAGAGAGTCGACGTGCTCCACCTCGTCGAAGGCAACCCAGAGGCGACCCTGGTGGCCGACCTCAGCCGCGCTGACCACCTCGCCTCCGATGCTTTCGATTGCATCATCTTCACCCAATCGCTGCAGATGATCTACGACATGCGAGCGGCGATGCGCCACCTCCACCGCATGCTCAAACCCGGCGGTGTGCTTCTGCTCACCTCCCACGGCACCAGTAAGATCGGTCGCCGACTCGGACGCGACGACTGGGGAGAATACTGGCGCATCACCGTCCAGGGAGCGCAAGCGCTGCTGGCCGAGACCTTTCCCGAGGCCGAAGTAGAGGTCAGCTCACACGGCAACGTACTCGCGGCTGTGAGCTTCCTTCACGGTCTTTCCGCCAACGAGCTCACCCCGGCCGAGCTCGACCACTCCGACCCGGACTTCGAGATCGTGGTGACGGCGAGGGCCGTAAAGAGGAGCCGTCAAGGGGTTGTCAGCAGCCAGCGGGCGGCGACACAATAGGCGACCATCAGCAGGAGGCATTACTTGTATGCACGAGCTAGACGCACTATTCAAGACGGAGACCGCTCCCGTTCAGGGCGAGCCCTTTCCCCACATCGTCGTCGACGACTACTTTCGCGCCGACTTCTTCCACGATCTCAAGGAGCAGTTCCCTCAGATCCCCGCCAACGACCGGCCCAAGAACTGGGCCCGCTCACTCTATTGGGGCGATTCCACCTACGAAGAGACCCTCTCCGCACGCCCCGCATGGCAGCAGCTCTTCGACGCCGTGCACAGCCAAGCTTTCGTGGACTACGTGCTGCGTCAATTCAAGGACCTCTGGCACAGCGAGGGCTGCACCATTTCGCTAGAGGACGCCCGATTCATCTCCTTCTGCGAGACCCGGAAGGACAAGGAGCAGAAGCACCTCACCGAGGGCGAGCACGAGCCCCACGAGATTTGGTCGAGACTCGACCTCTACCAGGCGTGGCCCGGCTACCGGCGAACGGCTCACCTCGACCATCGACGTCGTCTGATCTCGATGCTGGTCTATTTCGACGACCAGAAAGAGATCAAGATGAGCGGCGGGGAGCTGACTCTCCATACATCCAGCCTCGATCTGGAGCTGCTCGAGCGGCTCGGTGCCTATCAGGCTCCCTGGGCCCTCTCCGAGGCACGCTCCCTCTGGTCGAAATTCTCCAACGTCTCCAACACCGGCTGCCCGACCTTGTGGCGTCTCACCCCGGAGCACTGCAAGAGCATTCCGCGAAGGAAGGGGGCACGGGTCGTCACCACTCTCAACTAGCTATCTTCCCGATCCTGCCGCCGATCTCCGCATGCTCGAGATACTCGCTGCCTCTTACGAGCAGGTTCGGCTCTGGATTCAGACCCCGGCGGACCTGGACTACTCACGCAGCCTCGTCGCGGGACTTTCCTACCTCGACCCCAGTGTAGAGGCTCTCGACCGCGAGCTCGCCAACGACAATGACCTCGACTACGTCGGCGTCCGTCTGCACGCCGGCATCAGGGCACTCCAGCACGGGCGCCGAGCGCTGATCCTCGCGATCGATAATCGCGCCACGATGGTGGGTCGGGACTTCGGTTTTCCGACCGTCCCCCGTCACGCTTTCGAGCAGATCAGCAACCGTATCCACAGCGACCCGCCGTTGCAGCTCCAACTCCCCCTACGATGCCATCGAAGAATGGCGGGCACATATCCGAGGCCTCGAGGACAAAGTTGATGGCTGAGAGGCTCGAGGTCGCGCTTGTCACTACCTTCTATCCTCCCCACCACTTCGGCGGGGACGCGTTGTTCGTACGGGCCCTAGCGCACACTCTCGCCCGCCAGGGTCATCACGTCGACGTTATCTATGACGTCGATGTGTTTCGCTCGCTGAGCGGCAGCCCAGACCTTGAGCCTCTGCCCGAGCCCCCAGGTGTACGCGTCCACCGTCTCAACAGTCGCTTCGGACGCCTCTCGGTCCTTGCTACCCAGCAAGTGGGCCGCCCCGTCTTTCAAGGCCGCCGCATCCGCCAGATCCTCGAGGGGCAGCACTTCGACGTCATCCACTTTCACAACATATCCCTGCTCGGCGGCCCTTCCGTGCTCGCCTACGGTCACGGAATCAAGCTCTACACCACGCACGAGCACTGGCTCGTATGCCCGACCCATGTGTTGTGGCGGCACAATAGAGAGCTCTGTACTGAAAGAGAATGCCTGCGCTGCGTCATTCGCCACCGTCGGCCTCCCCAGCTGTGGAGATGGACCGGTCTCATCGAAAGAGCGGGGCAACACGTCGATGCCTTCTGCGCCCCCACGCGCTTCACCGCGCGGAAGCACCGAGAGCTCGGCTTCCCTTTCGACATGGAGATCTTTCCCCATTTCCTCCCGAGCGCCGGGGGGGAAGAAGGAGTGGAGCCCGAGCCAGCTGAGAGTGGAATCGACTCTCCGTACTTTCTCTTCGCCGGGCGCCTCGAGGAGCTCAAGGGCCTGCAGGACGTGCTTCCCCACTTCACCGCCAGCTCCCCAGCTGAGCTGTTGATCGCGGGCTCCGGCAGTTACGAGCCTCGGCTGCGAGAACTGGCTGGAAGGCTGCCGCGGGTGCGATTTCTCGGAAACTTGCCCTCACAGCGCATGCCGGCTCTGATCAGAGGAGCCCTGGCACTGGTCATGCCTTCTCTGTGTTTCGAGGTCTTTCCACTCGTCGTTCTGGAGGCCTTCCGCGAGGGCGTACCGGTCATCGCACGCCGCCTCGGCCCGCTACCGGAGCTTCTCGAGGAGGCCAACGGCGGCTTGTTGTTCGAGAACGCGGCAGAGCTGAAGCAAGCGCTCGACCGCCTCGCCGCCGACACCACCGAACGGCAGTGCCTCGGGGAGGCCGGCAGGAGGGCGTTTCTTCGCCTCTGGAGCGAGAAGGCCTTCCTCGAGCGCTACTACTCACTGGTCGAGCGCTTCGCCCGCCAGAGAGGAGCCCGCCTCACCCTAGAACGTCTTGCCGCCACTAGGGACCTCCGTGACACCATGCCTGCCGTGGCTGACGAGACCACCCGGTGACGGAGGGCCGCAGGCTAGTACGGGGCTTCCTCGCTCTCTCCGGCGGCGAGATCGTCGCCAAGCTCGTGGGCTTCGCTGCTTTCGCCTACCTGGCGAGGGTCCTGGGCCCCGAGTCCTATGGAGCCGTGGAGCTCGCGGTTGCCGTTTCTCTCTTCTTCACCCTGATCATCGACTTCGGGCTCGGCCCGATCGGCGCCAGGGAGGTTGCCCGCGACGCCGGCCGAGTGCCAGAGCTCGCAGCGAGTGTGCCGACCCTCCGCACCCTCCTGGCCATCCTGGCCGTAGCTGCGATGTGGCTCGTTCCAGAGGCCCTCGACGCCTCGAGCGCGACCGCCAATCTCATCCGTCTCTACGCGATGGCACTCTTCGGTGCCGCTTGGGTACAGCGGTGGCTCTTTCAGGGCCTGGGCATGATGATCTGGGTATCCGCCGGCCGGGTTGTCCGCACCCTTGTCTTCGCAGCCGCCGTCTTCATCCTGGTGCGAAGGCCGGAGCAACTCCTGAGCGTCGGAGTCGCAGAAGTCGCTGCCGCCGCCGCCGTAGCTCTCTACTATCTCGGAGCCCAACACCTCTGCGTCACTCCGCTCCACTTTGGCGCCCCCCCTCACGCCCTCGTCAATCTTCTCCGCGAAAGTCTGCCGCTGGGCATCAGCCAGGCTCTCTGGGCACTCAACCAGTACTTTCCCACCCTGGTGGTGGGCGCCCTCGCACCGCCGCCGGGGCGCGAATTGGCCTGGTTCGGAGCTGCCCAACGCGTTGCTGTGTCTCTGGCCAGCTTCAGCTGGATGTACCACTTCAACCTCTTTCCGAGCCTGTCGCGGCGGCTCGGCGAATCGAAGCTCGCCTACGAGCGTCTCGCGCAGAGCTCTTTTCGAGTCTGCGCGTGGGGCGGCATTTTCATCGCCCTCGTAGTGACGCTCTTAGCCACACCTCTCTGTCGACTCCTGTTCGGAGCCGGCTTTGACGCAGCTGGCTCGAGCCTCGCCATCGTCATCTGGACGGTACCCATCTCCCTGCTCTCCGGTCACGCACGCTGGGCCCTGATCGCGGCACAGGAGCAGCAGGGAGTGCTCGTCGCACAGGCGGCCGGCGCCGCCACCACCCTGGCGATGGCCCTCCTCCTCGCTCCGCGCTGGGGAGCCATCGGCGCCGCCACTGCGATGGTGGTGTCAGTGTTCGTAATCTGGCTCGTTTCCCATCGCCTCGCCCAGCGGCGGGTCGCGACCGTCCCTTTTCTCGCCGCGACGGCAAAGCCTGCGGGGGTCGCGCTAGTGGCAATGGTCCTGGCGAGCGCAGCCACATCGCACCCTCCCGCCGTAGCAGCGATCGCGGCATTCGCCTACCTCGGCGGGGCCGCGATTGTCGACCGCACACTGCTCCGCGACCTCGCGCGGCTCCTTGGTGAGATCAGAGGCGAAGAACCTCAGCCGCCGGAAGCGCACATCGCTCCCGGGCGACGCGACTGACCAGAAGAAAGGGAGTTAAAGCATGACTACAGCCGACACTGTCCGGGTCGAGAAGGCGGGTCCCGTCACCACCGTATTGCCTCGCTTCTTGTCCTACCGGCGCCAAGGCCTCTTCGCCCACGACAACAATCGTCATGCGCTTGCAAAGGGCATACGTGGCTGCGCAGTGTCTGGGTCCGGTAGACTTCGACAGTGCCCTCCGGGCGGAATAGTGTTCGGGACCCACGTCGTGGAAGACTGAGACTCCTCCAACGGTTGCAACGTGAAGCTCGTCATCCAGATTCCCTGCCACAACGAGGCTGGAACGCTGGCCGCCACGATTGCTGACTTGCCACGCCACCTTCCTGGAGTCGACGAGATCGAGCTCCTGGTGATCGATGACGGCAGCGACGATGGCACCGGCGAGGTGGCGAGGCTCAACGGTGTCCACCACGTTGTCCGACACCGGGCGCGTCGAGGACTCGCCCACTCTTTCGTGACCGGCCTCGAACGCTCACTGGAGCTGGGCGCCGACGTCATCGTCAATACGGATGGGGACAACCAGTACCGTGGTCCTGACGTCCACGTCTTGAGCGAACCGATCCTCGCGGGACGATGCGACATGGTCATTGGCGATCGCGGCGTCGCGAAGGTCGAATCTTTCTCTGTCGCGAAACGGCTGCTGCAGCGTCTCGGCAGCCGTGTGGTCGGAGCGGCGGCCGGCCTCGACATGCCACGAGCGGCTTCCGCGCCCTGAGCCGCACGGCGGCACTCCAAACTCTGGTCCTCAGCGACTACTCCTACACCCTCGAGACTCTGATCCAGGCAGGCAGCGCCAGGCTCGCCGTCGAATTCGTGCCGGTGAGAGTGAACCGCCCGACTCGGCCGTCTCGAGTCATGAAGAGCACTTGGCATTATGTTCGTAGCTCCGCCGCTACCATCATTCGGTCCTACTCGATGTATCGGCCGCTTCGCATCTTCACGACCCTGGGTGTCATCATCATCGCCCTTGGCCTGATCCCTGGCTTCCGCTACCTCTACTTCATGTCGATCGGCGAGAGAGTCGGTCACGTACAATCCCTGATACTCGGCGCCATCATGCTGATCGTCGGCTTTCAGATTCTCCTCATCGGGCTGGTCGCCGATCTCATTCGCTTCAATCGCAAGATCCTCGAGGAGAACCTCCTCCGCCTCCGACGGCTGGAGCTCGATCATCGGCAACGAGCGCAGATGGAGGCGGAGAAGACTCCGGCCACGACTCCCGGGTGAACCACGTGAAGGCTCTCGGCCCCCGCATCCGCCTCCTTGTACGAATCGGGCTTCCCCGCGGTGATGATGACGGGCTCGGGCTTGGCGAGGAATGAGTCCTACGGTCATTGTCGGAGGTGGGCCCGCCGGCTTGACCGCGGCTTGGGAGCTTGCCAAGTTGGGCCTTCCCGCGGTCGTCCTTGAGAAGGACCCGGTGGTGGGCGGAATCGCTCGCACTGTCAACTACAAGGGATACCGCTTCGATCTGGGCGGCCACCGCTTCTTCACCAAGGTCGAGCTGATTCGCCGCATCTGGGAGGAGATCCTGGGTGATGACCTTCTGGAACGCCCGCGTCTGTCGCGGATCTACCATCAGAACCATTTTTTCGACTATCCTCTGCGCCCCTTGAACGCCCTCGCCGGGCTCGGCCCGGTTGGCGCCCAGGTTGATCAGTTTCTCTTCCTCGGGCTGGGGCTATCCCGGCTTCGGCTACGGTGGCGGCTATCGACCGCCGCCGATCTACATCCCGTCCGCGCCCGTTGCCACTCAGTTCTGATCGACCTTGCTTCAGCCGCCAACGCGGTCACTCGCTCTGCGCCCTGGAGGAGCTGTACTTGCCGACCAGCATGGCCAGAATCACCGCGACGTAGAGCTGGCCCGTCACTCCCATGAGGGTGGCCAACGACTTGCTGACCGGGGCTGTAGGCAGCAGATCGCCATACCCCAGGGTGGTGAAGGTCACGAAGGCGTAGTAGGTGAAGTCAGATGACTTCTCGGCAACCTGCCCTTTAGTGGCGAGGTCCGCAGAAAAATCGGAGGCATCAGGGTAGTAGGCCGCCACCAGTGTCACGAGTAGGGAGAACGTCAGACCCAGAAGCAAGTATCCATTGACGGATTCGACGATGAGGCGCGCCGTGACCCGTTTCGTCAGCGCGATCTAGCTGATGCACAGAAGCTTCGTCGAAGAGCTTTCAGCGCACGACCTTGAGATTCCCCTGAGCCACTCGCAGCGATCGTCTTTCCGCCAAGTCGGGTCTCCAACCCGCTTTTCTTGACGTCGAGTATGCGACGCACGAGTGGGTCCACTAGTACAACACTGGGCGGCTCTTGGAGCCGATCGGCCTCGTTCCGCCTGTCGAGGCACGAACAGAACTACTATCGACAGCAGAAACTCATGCGCGTAGCAGCGGGATTCAACTAATTCGGTCTCCGGAAGAATTCCCGGAGCGATTCAGTCACGTCCTGGCACTCGGATGACCACGATCTACGTTCTACACTCTAGAAGGACGAAATCCGTCCTCTCTAGCTAGCTAGTTCTCGTCCGGAATCGTGTAAGTTGTTTTGCGTCAGTGGCTTGCGAGGGAGGCAGGGCTGGTAATTCTCCGCGGAGCTTGATAGAGTCTAGGTGACGAAACCGTTGATTCTAAATAGCTTACGCCGAGAAGGAGCCAGCCCGAGATGCGACAAGCCGTCAGTATTCAGCCTGATCTCACCGAAAAGTGGCTCGATCTGGACCATGCCAAAGAACTCGAAGCGATCTCTCGCCTCCTCGACAGGGATCCTAGAATCTACGAGCTTGCGTGGCAAGACCTGCAGCTACAGGCTGGAGGCAAAGGCCAGAGCACCGGGGCGCGAGGCATGTCGGGCGAGCAGGTGGTCCGGGCCCTGATCGTGAAGCAGATGGGCGGTTTCAGTTATTCGGAGCTCGCCTTCCACCTTGAGGATTCCCGTAGCTACCGGACCTTCTGCCGCCTCGGCCTCGTCGGGTGGACGCCGAAGAAGTCGACGCTGGCCCAGAACATCAAGGCACTGACGTGCGCCACCCTGGAGGCGATTCACAAGCGAATCGTGGCCCTGGCACTCGACACGGGAGTGGAGCGAGGCAACAGAGTCCGGGTGGACGCCACCGTGGTGGAGTCCAACATCCATCATCCGACCGACTCCGAGCTGCTCTGGGATTGCGTTCGGGTGCTTACCCGATTGCTCGCAAGGGCGCGAGGCCTGCTGGGCAGCGAGTACTTCTCGTTCCGCGACCGATCGCGGCAAGCCAAGAGGCGGCGCAAGAAGATCAACGACTCGCGCACCAAGGATATGCGGCTCCAGCCCTACCGCGACCTGATCCAGATCACCGAGAAAGTCCAAGATTCAGCCAAGGCGGCCCGGAATGTGCTCGCCAAGCAGGGGCCTTCCCAGGAATCCGGCGCCCGTCGACTCCTCGAGGAGCTCGACTGTTTCCTCGAGCGCACCGCCACGGTCATCGACCCGACACGCCGTAGAATTCTCGACGGCGAAACGGTCCCCGCGAGCGAGAAGATCGTCTCGATCTTCGAGGAGCACACCGCGATCATTCGCAAAGACGCCAGAGAAACGCTCTACGGCCACAAGGTCTGCCTCACCGCCGGCTCCTCGTCCCTTGTCCTGGATCTCGTGATCCTCCAGGGAAACCCGCCCGACTCCAGCCTCGCCACGACCATGGTCCAGCGCCACATCGCCAACCATAGCCAACCCCCGCGCCAGATCGCCTTCGACGGCGGGTTCGCCTCCAAAGCCAATCTCGAAGAGATCAAGCAGATGGGAGTGCACGATGTCGTCTTCAGCAAGGGCCGGGGCCTTCAGGTCAGTGACATGGCCCAGAGCTCCTGGGTCTACAAGCGGCTGCGCGACTTTCGCGCCGGTATCGAAGGCATCATCTCCTTTCTCAAACGCGCCTTTGGACTCAAGCGATGCACTTGGAGATCCTGGCCTTCCTTCCAGAGCTACGCTTGGGCGAGTGTGATCACCAGCAACCTCCTCGTCACCGCAAGGCACCTCATCAACTGAAATAGGGCATCGCACACCGTTCGATTCACCCCCAGCACTGCTGGAGAAACGGAGCACCAACCCCGCAATACGCCGTCAAAGCAGCCGAGCCTTCCTGATCCAGCGAACCAGGTACAGAAAACCTGGAATCGCACGCAACAGGCCTCGAAAAAAAGCTCGATGAGACCCGGACACCACTCTATTTCGTCCGTTTCCGGACGCGATCTAGCTAGCTAGCGCGACGACTCGCGGGGTGGGGGCAACCGGAAACTGGGGTGGGAACACCGGAGATCCGGCGCTTCGCAGGAAAGCTACCGAGGAGTAGCACCGGTCTCTCGACCAGAAATACGGCTTTGCTCGACGGAGTGGTTTGGTGAGTGGCGGAGAGATTCCGCAACGAAACTCCTCCTCGCACCTTGGAGTGGGTGTCCAGACCTCAAGCCAGCGCCCACATGGTGGAGGCGAGAAGCACACCACTCATACCGACGAAACAGGCACCTACCGCGAAAAGGTTCCCCCAGATCGTGCCTTCTGCGGCTGTCTTTCCGAGAACCAGAAGGCCGAGGAAGCAGACGCCGAGCTGTACCGTGACGAAGAAGGTCGTGGCGCCGCCCGATACGGACCCGGGGCCGCTTGCGCCGTGGGAGAGCCCCACATTGGCACCAGTCAAGATCACCCCGATGACGAGGACAACTAGGGAGCCAAGGTCCCACTTCTTTGGCTTGACGAACTCGATCTGAGGCAGTTTCAAACCGCTACTCCTTGTTTAGTGCTGGCTCGAGGAAGGTCTTTCCACCGTCGAAATACGCGCTCAATTCTAACACGGGCGCCGGGTCGAGCCTATGACTCTCGGGGTTGATGCTCGGGCCGCAGAAGATCGAAAACGGTTTTGACCGGAGTGAAGGCCGCGGCGGGGACTTCGACGAAAACTGTATTCCAGTCTGCCATCGACCCGTTCCAGAGTCCTGGATGCTCGAGGGCTCTCAGGCTCCGGCCCTCCCAGTTCTTCTCGGTTACGAAGACACGGTCTCGATCGACGAAGCTCTCGAGGCGGAATGGCTCGTCGCGCCAGTCGCGTAGGCCGAGAGCCATCAGTACCGGGTTGAAGTGGGTGGATTCTCCGACGATGCTCCGCTGCTTCTTGGTCGCCCCGATCTCGGCGCTCTCGACAATCTGCCGAGTGACGCGATGCGCCCGGTCGCGCACCCAGAACGGCCCGCCGCCGGAGTCGGTATCGAGAACGACCACGCCGCATACCCTGAGTGGCCGGTCGAGTCGTTCGACGAGTGCTTCAGCCGTGAGATGACGATCCCCCGGGGGCTCCGGTACGGAGCGCTCCAGGAAACCCGAAACGAGGCTTCGCGCCTCCCCTAGCGCCGCCTCTTCACCCTTCGTCAGCTGCCCTAGGAGCGAGTGGATCTGCTCCTGCAGCTGAACCAGAAGGCCGACCAGGGCTCGCTGCCAGAGGATGGCAGGGCTTCGCAGCTCCGCCGGTTGCACATTGTCGATGTTCTTGACCAGCGCGATGTCAGCGCCGGCTCTCTCGAGGTTGTCGAGCAAAGAGCCATGGCCGCCAGGGCGGAAGAGAAGAGAGCCGTCGGCGGTCCTGAAGGGCGCCCCGTTGTCCGCCAGAGCGAGTGTGTCTGTCGCCGGTGACTGGTTCGAGAAGGCGATTTCGAAATCAGCTCCTTGCGCCTGCGTTTTTGCTGCCGCGCGTCGGAAGGCGTCCTCGCTGCCGCTTGGAACCGAAAAGTGCAAACGGCATGACCCCACGGAGTCCTTGACCAGCTCGAGAGCCTCCGCGAAGTGCTCATCGGCGGCAGACGCGGCGTGCCCGCGCTCGCGGTGAAAGGGTACGAGGCCCTTCGGCTTGCGTCCGTACCCGAGGCCTTGGCTGTTCATAAGCAGTCTCAGGATGGCTGAGAGGTGACCGGCTGAGCGAAGGTCCGCCAGCGACTCACCGCTCCGCTCGGCGGCCGCGGCGAGATCATCGTAGAAGGCGAAATCGGGGAGCCGCTGGGCGAAGAGAAGGCCGTCCTTCGCATCTTGGTCACCTTCTTTCGCCGCCTCGGCGAGGCGACCTGGATCGTCGGCGAGGGGGTTGTTGAGGATCCGGACCAGGCTGGCGAACATGCGGCTCGCAGCTCCCGAGGCAGGCACTATCTTGGTCAGTCGTCCCGCAGCTGCCGCGCGCTGCCAGTGGCCTAGAAGCTCGGGGAGCTTGTCCTCCTCGAGGATCTGCACCCCGTCGCCGGGGGTGCAGGCCGCTACGAGCTCGATCGGAGGTGGTGGCGTTCGTAGCAGCGAGATCTGACGCTCAACCGCTTCCGTGGACAGCCCCCGATTCCTGAGCTGGGCCAGGTCGTCAGCGTCGAAGGGCCCCTCGCTGCGGGATTCAGGAGCCATCTAGGAGGGTGGCGCCGATAGCCCCCCGCAGGGATGGCGCTCGCTTGTCCTTGTCCGAAAGGATTGGATCTTCGATGGGCCAGACAATGCCGATCTCGGGGTCGTCCCAGGCGATCGCGATCTCGTCTTCGGCATCGTAGAGGTCGGTGCATTTGTACTCGACTTGCGCCCGCTCGGTCAGCACGCAAAAGCCATGGGCAAAACCTGCGGGTATCCACAGTTGGCGGAAGTCGTCGGCTGCAAGCCTCTCACCGACCCACTGACCGAAGGTGGCCGAGTGAGGCCTGATGTCTACGGCGACATCGAAAATCTCACCTTCGACCGCGCGGACCAGTTTTCCTTGCGGTTTGCGCAGCTGCGCATGTAGGCCGCGCAGGGTGCCCGCCGTAGACCTCGAATGGTTGTCCTGGACGAAGATGTCGGGAATGCCTGCCTCAGCGTAGCGCTCCTGATGGTAGGTCTCGAGGAAGAAGCCGCGAGAGTCCTCGAAAACCTGGGGCTCGATCACGAACACCCCGTCGATGGCAGTGGATCGGACCTTCACTTACTGATCCTCTAGGCTGCGTCGCAGGTAATTGCCGTATTCGCTGCTGCCAAGAGAACGCACCAGCCTCATGACTGCAGCGGCGTCGATGTATCCCATTTCATAGGCGATCTCCTCGAGGCAGGCCACCTTGAGGCCCTGCCGCTCCTCAATCGCTTGGATGAAATTGGCGGCCTGAAGCAGGGCCTCGTGGGTACCCGTATCAAGCCATGCGATACCTCGGCCCAGCCGAATGACGTGAAGCTCGTCTCGCTCGAGGTAGGCGCGGTTGACATCGGTGATCTCGAGCTCGCCGCGAGCGGAGGGCTCGAGGGAAGCGGCGATCTCAACCACTCTGTTGTCGTAGAAGTAGAGCCCGGGAACGGCGAAGGGAGATCTTGGCTTCTTGGGCTTTTCTTCCAGGTGTGTGGCCTGGCCATGGTCGTCGAAGCTGACCACGCCGTAGCGCTCCGGATCGCGCACCCGATAGCCGAATATGGTGGCTCCCTGGACCCGACGCTGGGCACGCCGCAGCACGGTCGTGAAGCCGTGACCGTGGAAGAGGTTGTCACCCAAAGCCAGCGCGACGCGTTTCTTGCCGATGAACTCCCGACCGATGAGGAAGGCCTGAGCGATGCCCGAAGGTCGGGGCTGGACTTCGTAGCTGAGGCGGAGACCGATTTGAGATCCGTCGCCCAGGAGTCGCTTGAAGTTGAGCTGGTCGTCGGGAGTAGTGATGACCAAGATGTCCCGGATTCCGGCCCTCATCAGGGTCGAGAGGGGGTAATAGATCATCGGCTTGTCATATACCGGCACCAGCTGCTTCGACACAGCTCGGCTGACCGGATAAAGACGAGTTCCGGAGCCGCCGGCAAGAAGGATCCCCTTCATCTGAGCCTGCCTTTGCTCGTGCTCGTCACCGACTCAATAACCCCAGTCGTGGTCGATCGTAGCCGCCTTGTACGCCTTCACACCAGCTTCGATTCTCGAGATACCAGAGCACTGTCCTAGTCATTCCCTCCGCGAGGCCGGACTGCGGCTCCCAGCCGAGGTCGCGCCGAATCTTGGATGCATCGATCGCATAGCGCAGATCGTGGCCGGGGCGGTCTTCGACGAAAGTGATGAGCTGGGTATAGGAATCGAGGCCTCTGGCTGACATCGCCGGGTTCTCAGACGGCGGTAGCTGCTCTTGAAGAGCGGTGCACAGGGTCGAGACGATCTCCAGGTTGGTGCGCTCGCCTCCTCCTCCGATGTTGTAGCTCTCTCCGGGGCGTCCTCTGACGAGAACCTCGAGGAGCCCGCTACAGTGGTCGCCGACGAAGATCCAGTCGCGAACGTTCGAGCCGTCGCCGTAGATCGGTAGATCCTTCGCTTCCACTGCATTGAGGATCATCAGAGGAATCAGCTTCTCCGGGAACTGGAAGGGGCCGTAGTTGTTCGAGCAATTCGTGATCAGGGTCGGCATGCCATAGGTGCGGTGATAGGCGCGCACCAGGTGATCGGCCGCTGCCTTTGATGCCGAGTATGGGGAGCTCGGGTCGTAGCGCGTGTCTTCACTGAACAAGCCCGTCTCGCCCAGCGATCCGAAGACCTCATCGGTAGATACATGGAGAAAGCGGAATGCCGCGCGCCGGTCGGCAGTGGCCGCTGCGAGATGCCGGCGCGCGGCTTCGAGCAACTCGAAAGTTCCACCGACGTTGGTTTCCACAAAGACCCGCGGATCCTCTATCGAGCGGTCGACGTGAGTCTCGGCGGCGAGGTTCAGGACGGCTCGAGGTTGGTGTCGGTCGAACAGCCTCTCGACCAGCTCGCGATCATCGATGCTCCCCTCGACGAAGTCGACACGACTGTCGACGACGACATCCGCCAGGCTCTCGCGGCAGCCTGCGTAGGTGAGGCGGTCGAGGATGACGACCCGGTCGTCCACCTTTTCCAGGGCGAGGCGCACCAGATTCGCTCCGATGAAGCCTGCGCCGCCGGTGATGAGGAGGGTATCCATCTCTCTTGGTCGTGCTTGTGACTGCGGTCGCCGGTGGCTCTTGTGCGGCGGCGGTACTATATCTCCGCGAGGAGCCTGGCCGGCAGGCGACTGACCCGCGTCCGGACGCTAGACTCCGAGATCATTCAATGAGCGCCTGGTACTTGATTCTATTAGCTCTTCTGCAAGGGCTGACAGAGTTCTTGCCGGTCAGCTCTTCCGCGCACCTGATTCTGCTGCCGCGGCTGCTTTCGCTGCCGGATCAGGGTCTCGTCTTCGACGTAGCGGCGAACACCGGCACTTTCATCGCCGTGGTGAGCTACTTTCGCCACGAGTTGGGTCGTGTGGGGATAGCGGTGCTGCGTTTGCCCGGGAGCGAGGATCGAGATCGCAGGTTGGCGGGTCACCTGCTGGTGGCAAGCATTCCTGTACTCTGCTTCGGCTGGCTCTTTCGCAACCAGGTCGCCAACCTCGCCCGTGAGCCCGTCGTGATCGGCACTGCGTCGATCTTCTTCGGCATCCTTCTCTTCATCGCGGAGAGATGGGGGCGGCGGGAGCGCTCGCTCGAGCAGCTGGATCTCCGAGGTGCCTTCGTCATCGGACTCGCCCAGGCCTTGGCCTTGGTGCCAGGCACCTCACGATCGGGGATCACGATCACTGCCGCCCTCGGCGTGCGCCTGCGCAGAGAAGATGCCGCTCGTTTCTCTTTTCTCTTGCTTGCGCCGGTGAGTGCCGCGGCTGCCATCTACGAGCTGGTCAGTCTCGCCGGGGTCGTGCCAGACGCTGCACTACTTTCACAGCTGGCGCTCGTCGTTGGTGTCTCGGCGGTCACCGGATTTGTCGTCATTCACTTGTTTCTGGCGTTGCTACGCCGCCACAACATGACTTTTTTTGTTGTGTACAGAATTCTTCTCGGCCTGGTGCTGCTGTGGCCTGCTTTCGGAAGGCTGCCTTGAACAAGAAAGTTCGAGAAGAGAGAGAAGAGTTATTGACATTCAAGCATCGTTGTCCTACCGTTCACCCCGACGGGGAGGCACAACCTCCTCTCATCCCTCCCAAGCGGGGCGTCGTAAAGACGCCCCCTTTTTTTGTCTGGACAACGGACGGCGCGAGGGACACTCGACCCTCGTTTCCGAAGCTCACGGCGCATCCGTCGGCGCCTTCTGCCCGTTATGTCGTTGGCTAGGCGCCCCCGCGCTCGTCGCCACATTCACGGATGGTCTAGACCAGCGTTTCCAAAGTTCGCGCACATATCTCGGCCCCTTCTGTCCGCTGGCGGCGTTTCGCCTCCTCGACATATTCCCCAATATGCCTGCGTCGGCGCGCCTGGCCAGCGAACAGAATGACCTCGAGCTATTGCACACGAACTTTGGAAACGCTGGTCTAGGCAGGTAGTGGATTGAGATGACAGCCATCACTCCCGAAGGCCCAACAGATGCTGAGCTGGTGGCGCTCGCTCTCGGGGGGTCTGAGGATGGTTTTCGTAGTCTGGTGGCTCGCTACCAACGGCCGGTATTCGGCCTGATCGTCCGGATGGTTCGCAACCGCGAGCTCGCCGAAGACCTGAGCCAAGAGGTTTTCCTCAAGGCCTTTGGCGCCCTACGGGGTTACGATCCGGGTCGGCGCTTCTCCAGCTGGCTGTTCAAGATTGCTCACAATGCAACGATCGATCATCTTCGCCGGGGCTCGCTCCAGACCGTATCTCTGAGCGGCTCCGGAGAAGAGAGCGGCGGGCTCGGAGATTTCCTCGAAGACCCGCAGGTGCGACCCCCCGACCAGGGGATCGAGCGCGCAGATCTAGCCAAGACGCTGGAAGATGCAGTTGCGAGACTTGGCCCCGCCTATCGCGAGGTGATTCTGCTGCGCCACCGCGAAGAGCTTTCCTACCAGGAGATCGCCGAGATCACTGGCTCGAGCCTGGGCGCGGTCAAGACCAACCTGCATCGGGCACGCAAACAGTTGGCGGAGATCCTGGAAGCGCTTTCCTCGCCGCCGGCAGCAACGAGGTGATAGCTCTCATTTTCAGGAGCCCAGGCGTGAAACAACGGGGAGTGCACTATCGTAGGGCAGTACGGAGCGAGAGTTAACGTGAGCAACGATCCACAAGAGGTACTGATGCGCTGGCTCCGGCTCGAAGCCAGCGGCGCGACAGCCAAGGCCGAGGAGGCGCTTACCGCACTTTTCCGCGATCTTCCGGATCGAGCTCCGTCGCTGGCTTTCGAGGAGACGGTCATGAGCCGGCTGCAGTCGCACTCGCGGGCAGCGGCTCGGAGACTGGGTCGCGGGTGGCAGGCCGTTTTGATCGGGCTGCTAGTGGTCCTCGGCCTGTCGATGGCGGCGCTTCCGGCGGCACTCCTGGCTCTGCCGGTGCCGGTTGGGAGCTTCATCTCCGCGCTGGCGAGCGTCGTCGCCGGAGCTGTCGAGTGGACGGCGCGAGGCGTCTCGGTTTGGCGCTTCCTCGCCGGGATAGCGGAGAAGGTCGCGCTCGTACTCGACACCCCCGAGGCCACCTTGGTCGTGCTTGGGGCTACCGCACTCGGAGCCCTCGCCTTTCGCTTGCTCTATGGGCTCACAATCGAGGATAGGAGATCCGCACATCATGTGGAAACGGCGTAGGAGTTTCGCACCCAAAACCCGGCGGGGCGCCCGGTCCGACTGGCTGGTCTTGCTCGGCTTCATTTTGCTGCTCTCTTCGCTTGCTCCGGTGTTGGGGCAACCGCCCCCCTCGCCTGAGCAGGTCCCTGACGAAGCCGTTCAGCAGGAGATCGACGAGGCTCTGGATGAGATCAGCGAGGAGATCGAAGAGAGTCTGAGACTCAGTGAGGAGGCAGTCGAAGAGATCAGCTCGGAGAGGGAACGGGTCCGCGAGATCCGCGAGCGTGTCCGTCGCCGCCTTCGCGAGGCGCCCAGTCGCTCAGACTCGAAAGTGGCGTTTGGCAGCAGCATTCACATCGAAAGCGACGAAGTAGGCCAAGACCTGGTCGCAATCGGTGGCAGCATCCGAGTCGACGGCGACATCTATGGCGATGCGATAGCTGTGGGCGGGTCGATACGGGTCGACGGCAGTGTCACCGGCGACGTCGTCGCTGTGGGTGGCGGCGTCAAGCTCGGCGCCGAGGCGGAGGTGCTTGGCGAAGTGACCTCGGTGGGCGGGCGAGTCGACCTCGCCGAGGGCGCCAGGGTCCACGGCAGCGTCAATGAGGTCTCGATTGGCAAGTCTATATTCCCCCTGAATTTCGGCGATGAAGATCTTGGCATAGGAGTGGACGACGGAGAGCACCATTGGAGCATGTCTCCGTTCGGTTTCAGTCGCTGGGTCGGGCTGGGTTGGAGCCTGAGCGGACTCGTGCTCCTCATTCTGCTCACCTCTCTGGTGCAGTTGATCGGCGCCGGCACGGTTGAGCGCGTGCGACTCAAGGCGGTGGCCTCTCCCTGGGCCTCTGGTCTCGTGGGTCTTGCCATCCAGGTCCTGTTCGTGCCCACGCTGGTTGTGGTCTGCCTGATCCTGACCATTTCGATCGTAGGCATCCCCCTCTTATTCTTGCTGCCCTTTGTCGTCCTGGCGTTTCTGATCGCCTTTCTGGTCGGCTACACCGGCTCGGCGATGGCAGTGGGCCGATGGGCAGAGGCTCGTTTTAACTGGGGATCGTCGGGGTCGTTTCTCGTGCTGCTCTCGGGCGTGCTTCTTATTCGGGTTCTCTCCTTCGTCGGCAAGATCTTCGAGTCTCTCTCCGGCTTCTTGTGGATCTTCGCGCTGATGTTTGGGATCGTCGGCTTCCTCGTCCGCTATGCGGCATGGACCGTCGGCCTCGGCGCGGTGTTTTTGAGCAGCCTCCGCGGTGGAAACGCGTTGTCGGTGCCACAGATTGAGGCTCCTGAGCCGCTGCTACCGCCGCTGCCGGAGGAGCCGGCTCCCGACTCGGGAATCGGCGATGCCGAGCTAAACTCAGAGCGCGATGAGGCGGCGCGGAAAAATGACGAGGAGGGCGCCTAAGAAAAGCGCCCGGAGGCAGCGGCTAGCGACCCCCGTGCCGTACCAGCTCATATCGAACGTCGAGAGGCGCTTCGCTCTCTTCCCCGACCCGGACGCGCCCGTCCTCGACCAGAGCCTGGAGATGAGCCAACAGGGACCATCCGGCAGCGGTGTGTAGCTTCTTGTCGACGTCGGCATAGATGTGGGAAACCATCTCGGGAATCCGGTCGAGGCCGGTCTCGAGTGCTTCGATGGCTTGCCGGGTACGCTCTACGCGATGGTTGTATAGCTCGTCGATGCGCTCCAGTGGATTGTCGATCGGCAGCCCGTGGGCGGGGTACATGCGCGCGAAGCTGAAGGAGCGGAGCTTGTCGAGAGACGCCAGGTAGTCGTTGAGGCTGCCCCCTGGCGGTGCGATCACCGACGTGGACCATCCCATGACATGGTCGCCACTCAACAAGGTGCTCTCCTCTCGTAACAGGTAGGAGATGTGGTCTTCGGCGTGTCCCGGGGTATGGATTGCCTCGAGGGTCACCCCGTCAGCGTGTAGGAGCTCGGCATCACGGACCTTCTTCTGAGGTCGGTAGTCGCCACAGTCGGCGAAGCCGAGTGTTGGAGCTCCGTAGTGCGCGGCGAGACGGGGAGCCAACGGCCAGTGGTCCTGGTGATGGTGGGTCGGAATGATCGCCAATACCTTGGCCGCGCCTACGGCATCGACGAGGTTGTCGAAGTGATCGTCGCCGTCGGGCCCCGGATCGAGGATGAAAATCTCCCGCTCGCCAACCAGATGGGTGTTGGTACCGACGCCGGTGAAGATCGATGGGTTGTCCTGAGTGATACGTCGCACTCGTGCCGAGAGTCGGACCACCTCTCCTGCAGCCGGCATCTGTCGTGAGCTTGCCATTACCCGGCTGCCTCCTCGTCCCAGCCGTCGTCCCCCGGCAAGACGGCCTGGAGTCCGCCTTCACGGTGCACCATGCGAGGCTGAATAGTTTCGATCTCGCGCCGCCGGAGTCCCGCCGCCTCGGCCTTACCGGTCGAGGAGAAATCGCTAAGCGTCATTAGGTTGCGCAAGGTGGGAAAGATGATGTTCCACTCCTTTCGCTCAGCCTTGGCGAGCGCCTCTTTGGGCGTCACCCAGGCGGAGTCGGTCAGCTCGCCGTCGTCGGGCCTTGCGGCCTGGCTCTGGGGCATTGTGGCAAGAAAGAAGCGGGTGTCGAAGCGTATCGGTGATTTCTCCGGTGTTATCCAGTGAGCCCAGTAGTGCATGCGATCGCTGGCAAGCTTCCAGCTCTCCTTGGCGGCGAGCTCGAGGAAGTCGACCCTTCCCCCGTTCAGAGCCTGGCGTTGATCGTCGAGTCTGGCGGCGGTTGCGGGCTCCGCCGCGTCGAGCAGCCGACCCTCGCCGTCATAGGCGAGTAGTACTCCGGCCTCTTCGAAGCACTCTCGTATGGCGGCCACGTAGTAGGCGAGCCCACCACTCTCGAGATGCAGACGACTCGAAGCCTGCCGATCGTCGAGGCCGATACAGAGCTCTTCGGCGTGACTGTCCTCAGGGTCGACTCTGCCACCTGGAAAGACGTGTGCCCCGCCGACAAATCTAGACTTTCTGTGGCGCTCGATCATGAAGACTTGCGGCCCCTCATCGCTATCGCGCAGCAGGATGACCGTAGCCGCGCTACGCGCCTCCGCGGCCTCCTCCCCGGCGTCAGTTTCAACGGAGGTCAAAATCGTGAGCTCCCGGCCCGAAGCCCGTCGAGCTCCTCGAGCGTGGCGTCCGAGGCTGGCCGGACTCCCTGAAGCCGTTGAGCCGTCCTTTCGGTAGCGCGCATCGCGCGCAGCACATTGAGACCGCAGACCTTCTTCACTTCGTTGGCGGTGAAGCCTCGAGACAGAAGCTCGGCCAACAGGTCGGGCATGCGTGTAACGTCTTCGAGACCGCGAGGCACTGAGGTGATGCCGTCGAAATCCGAACCGATACCGATGTGGTCGATGCCTGCTACGTGGCGGATGTGCTCGATGTGATCGGCGACGTCGTCCAGGCTTGCGGCCATGGGCGGGTGTTTGGCCCTGAAGCGCTGTAGAGCCTCCTCGATCGCCTGCGAGTCCCCAGGGTGCATCTGAAGCAGTCTCTCTTGTTCCACACTCAGGGCTTCGGAGACCTGTCTGACCGCGTTGTTCACATAGTTCGGAACGAAAGTGACCATGACGACGCCGCCGTTCGCGGGCAGACGCCGCAGCACCTGATCGGGTACGTTGCGGGGGTGTGGAGTAACCGCGTAGGCCGAGGAGTGAGAGAAGATGACGGGGCTCTCGCTCACGTCGAGAGCGTCGTTCATGGTTTCGGCCGAGACGTGCGAGAGATCTACGAGCATGCCGATGCGGTTCATTTCCCGAACGACCTCTTTGCCGAAAGAGCTGAGACCTCCGACCGCCGCGTCGTCGGTCGCCGAATCGGCCCAGGCGATGTTCTGCGAGTGGGTTAGCGTCATATAGCGAGCACCTGCTCGAAAGAGCTGACGCAGCACCGCTAGGGAGCTTTCGATCGAGTGGCCGCCCTCCATGCCGATGAGCGAGGCCAGTTTGCCGTTACCGTGGATGCGCTCTACATCGTCGGCTGAAAACGCGAGCTCGAGCGAGTCGGGGTACTTCGCCGCCAAGCGATAGACCACGTCGATCTGTTCGAGGACGCTTCGCGCGGCCCCCGGACCATCGAGATCGGCCGGAATGTAGACAGACCAGAATTGTCCGCCGATGCCGGATCGCTCGAGACGGCGAAGGTCGGTGTGCATCGGCGGCTCGAGGTCGGTCGTGTTGCGGAAGTCGATGCGCTCGAGATGGTTGCCGACCCTCGTTCGGTACTGCCACGGGACATCGTTGTGGCCGTCGATGAGTGGCACCTCGGCGAGGATCTCACGCACCAGCCGAAGCTCCTCGGCGCGATCTTCGCTCCCCCACGCGCTGCCCGCCAGAGTAACCGCGATGGCGCCTAGAAAGATCCGCCATCGGTGCTTTGATGTCGAGCTCTGCTGCATGCGCGTCTCGCGAGACTCGGCCGATCTTAGCGTACGCCCGACCCGGTCAGACGCCCGGCCTCTGCTACTCTCTGGGCGGTGCGGACGCTGGGTATCGTCGGTTTCGGTAGCTTCGGTCGTTTCATGGCCCAGCATCTGCGACCTCACCTCGAGGTCGTTGTCTACGACTGCCTCGAGGTGGCTGATCTGGCGACAGAGGTCGGCGTTCGTAGCGCTTCTCTGGTCGAGGTTGCCGCGAGTGAGATCCTGGTGCTGGCGGTACCGGTGCAGAATATGGAGGAAGTTCTCGCTGAGCTGTCCGCCATGCCGAAGCTCCCCGAGCTTGTCCTCGACGTGGGGTCGGTCAAGGTCAAACCTCTCGAGCTGATGCCGCGATACCTACCGGAAGAGGTCGAGATCGTCGGCACCCATCCGATGTTCGGGCCCCAGAGTGGGCGGGATGGGATTGCTGGGCTCAAGATCGTTCTGTGCCCGGCTCGTTGTAGCCGGCTCGATGAGATCCGTTCTTTTCTGGAGCGAAAGCTGCAGCTCGAGGTCCTGGAGCTGACACCGGCGCAGCACGATGCCGAGATCGCCTACGTCCAGGGGCTGACCCATTGGATCGCCAAGGCACTGAGAGAGATCAACCTCCCAGACCCCCGCCTGGCGACGCCGGCCTACCTCCACCTCCTCAAGATCGAAGAGATCTTGAGAGAAGACTCACCAGCCCTCTTTCGCACCATCCAGGAGATGAATCCGTTTATCGCTCAGGCGCGAGAGGAGCTGTTGGCGAAGCTCGAGGAGCTGCAGGGTGGAGAGGAGTGAGAGAGTAAGAGAGTGAGGAGTAGGGAGTAGGGAGTGAAACAGTTGCGGTGGGCAGAGTGCAGCCGCGGCTGTGTCGGTTGGAAACGGCGGCACCTGAGTGCAGCGAACGAAAGAGCCTAAAACGGCTCGGGGGGGCTCCGATAGGCCCTACCCTCTGATCTTCGAGGACCTCCGTTCACTCCTCACTCCTCACTCTCCCACTCCTCACTCTCTTACTCTCCTACTCCTTACTCTTTTACTCTTTTACTCTTTTACTCTTTCACTCTTTCACTCTCTTACTCTCCCCTCGAGGCTCGCGAGGACGAGCACCAGCCCGATACCGGCTACAGCCAGCAAAACGGGCGTCAGAACGTCCGTCCCTGGGAGGGGGAGAATGTTCACTTGGATCATTGGAACGCTCTCGCCATGGCGATCGAGCATGTACTCGGTAGTTTCTTTCCAGGGCCAGACCTTGCGCAGGCTTCCGGCCATGAGGCCGAGGAGGATGGAGACCGTGAGGTCGTGAAAACGGCGTAGTAGCCAGCTGAGCAAACGGACGAAGCTGAGCAGGCCGAGGCCCGCGCCGAAAGAGAAGAAGATCAGCGGTCCGAGCTCGCGATCACTGACCGCGGCCAAGATGTCTCGATATTTGCCCATCAGGACAAGGATGAACGAGCCCGAGATGCCTGGGAGCATCATTGCGCAGATCGCGATCGCGCCGCTGAGGACCAGGAACCAGTTGGCGTCGGGGGTGGTGACCGGCACCAAGCCGACAATCAACCAGGCGGCGATCGCTCCGAGCAGCGCGGCGACTGCGCATCGCGGGGGAAAGCCGGGGAGACGCCTGCGAACGGTGAAGATCGATGCGATGACGAGGCCGAAGAAGAAAGCCCAGAGTCTCGCGGGCTGATTCTCCAGAGCCCATTCGAGGAAGGGCGCCAGCGAAAAGACGGCGAGCAGAATGCCGCTGAGCACGGACAGGAGAAAGCGCCAGGAAACGTCTTCTAGGGCCTCACGAATACGAAAGGAGAGCAGATGTCTCCAGAACGGGGGCTCGGTGAAGCGCTTGGTCGCATCGATCAGCTCCTCGTAGATGCCGAGGATGAAGGCCATGGTCCCGCCCGAGACCCCAGGCACCACGTCCGCCGCACCCATCGCGAAGCCCCGCGCGACGAGACCGATCCAGTCTCCGACGGTTCGCCTCGACGTCATGCCGAGGGCGTAGCGACGAAACGCTCGCTCAACGCGGTGACGAGCTCGTACTTCTCGGCCACCTCGTGCAGCGGATGGTCCTCGCGAAAGCACTGTTTGTCGAGCTGCCGCGTTGGGTCTGCCCCCGGCCAGATGCGCCAACTGTCGTTGTCGATGACGTCGGCGACCACTAAGACTCCGTCGCTCTTGCGCCGCCCCACTTCGATCTTCATATCGACCAGCGCGACCGGACCGTCTGCTGTCTCGATCGCGGCCCAGGCCTGCTCGAGCACCTCGAAGGTCGGCGCCATGATCTCCTCTTCGACGCGGACCACTTCAGCCGCATCCAGAACCGCCGTCGTCTCCATCAGCGGTGTCGCTCCCGCAAGAGGGGCGTGTGCGGAATATAGAAACCATCGACCGCCGTCGATCTGAACCAGCGGGTCGGTGTGTACGCCCGGTTGCCACTTGCCGTCGTGGAGATAGAGCTTGCGAGCCTCGCCCTCTTCCATTTGGATTGGAGTCTCGACCAAAGGGGGCATGACGACCGCGTGTTTGTGGAAAAGCTCCTGCCGAACCTCGTCGAAGCGGAGAGGCCGCTCGCGGGCGTTCGCAAGCTCGGGCTCGCGCTGGAGAAAGCTGCCGTAGGCGTAGCGTCGGCTCACCAACTCCAGCGGCAGCATGTCGCACTCGTGACAGACGATGCTGCGCTCGTCCAGGGGTCGGATGAAGGATGTGGGTATGCCGTGACTCTCTAGAAGCCGGAAGACGTTGCTGGTCTGGGTGGTTTTCGAGGCAGCGATGCCTTGAATCGTCTCGCGCTTGGCAGCGTCACCTCCGGTGAGCTCGTCCTTGGTCTCGAGAATGACTTCTCCGTCCTTCTCTCCTCTGCGGATGACCTTCGTCTTGCCTTCGATGATTGTTGATGTCATTGCCGTTGTCTTTCTCTGTGATTCTGAGTTCGGTCTTCGTTCTGTTCGCTCAGCAGGTCGAGGCGGTCGGTGACGCTCATTGCGAGACCGGCATCGGTGGTATTGCGAAGCACGTCCTCCATGAGGGCGATCGCCTCTTCGGTTCTGCCCTGGCGGAGGAGCCTTTCGGCGGCAGCGACGTCGGCTTGCAGCAGTGCTTCAGAGGCCCTCTCGACCCAGATCGGCTCGGCGATCTCGGAGAGAGGCCCGGCGATGAGGTCTTCGGCATCTTGTCTTCGGCCTAGTCTTGCAGACAGGACGGCGAGATTGTAAATCACGTCAGGCCGGGTCGCGAGCTTTTCGTACGCGGTGCGCAGCGCCCTCAATCCCTCGGTCGAAGGATCGGGATCGGCGACGTAGGTGGCTCCCAGGCCGGCCCAGGCCTCGCCGAAGCCGGACTCGCGGCGAAGACTCTCGCGATAGTGGACCCGGGCCTCCTCGATCAGTGCGAGACCGTCGCCCGCCCAACGCTCAGCGCTCGGCCAGGTTCCCACGATGCGAGCCAGACTGTTCGCTCGAAGAAAATGCAGTAGATAGTCATCGGCACCGAGCTCCGCCGCCCGCTCGAAGTGGTAACTGGCGCTCTGGTGGTCTCCTTCGAGAGCGTCGAGGTAACCCTGGGCCGTGAACGAGGGGGCATGATGCGGGTCGATACGCAACGCCGCGTCTACGTGCCGCTGTGCCTCGTCGACGCGAGCCGGGGTCTGATGTGCGAGTAGCCAGCCCAAATGGAAGAGAGTGTCGGATCTCGACAGAGGCGTTACCTGCAACAGATCGCCGGCAGGAGCCTCGACCGGAGCGCTCAGGGGCTCGACGGCCGCATCTTGAAGGTGCTGGCTGATCTTGCGCTCTAGGGTGCGATAGGAAGCTCCGAAAGCGAGATCGAACGCCTCCAGCGGCTCAACGCCTTGTTCCAACAGAGCGAGGTAGGACGCGAGCTCGGCGCGGGGCTCCTCACCGCCGAGCAGAAGGTAGTGGACCAGTGCCCAGGATTGTGCGTAGAAGCCTGGGTTCTTGCGACGATCGTTGTAGGTATGAGAGGTAGTCTCCGTTTCGAGTAGGCGTCGTAGAGGTATCGCGGGCTGCTGGCGCAGCCACACCAGGTGACTGTCGATCACCTGACCGATCCGTGCCTCTTCCGCGCCCGAATCGAAGGTGCTGTAGAACTCGGCGAGACCTTCGTTGAGCCAGAGCGGAGCCTGCGGGAGATTCTCGCGGAGAAATCCGTGGATGTACTCGTGCAGAATGACTCCGCGGCGGCCGGTCTGTGGATCACTGTGAACCGCGACGAAACCGGCGTGGGGATGAGCGATGAAGAAGCCGGCTACTGCCGCCGGTCGGCCGTTCGAGCGCGGCTTATAGGGAGCGAAGGTGGCGCGATCTCGAAACACGAAGATCGAGGTGGGGAGCGAGGAAGCGAGCGGTCTCGCCGGGTTGAGACCTTCGAGCACGGAGTGGAGGAGCTCGAGCCTGTAGGCGAGGTCGGAGAGAACCGAGGGCTCGGCGTTGCTGTAGAAAGTAAAACCGGGGCTATCGGCACGAATCCAGGACTCGGTGGAGTCAGGGATGGCGGCCAGGCTGCCTGGCGCGAACAGCGCGGCGGCAAGGGCTAAGCACTTCCCGAGACGGGGACTCGTCGCTGTCTTCATTCTTCAGGCTGACCCGGGGCGCGCTGGCCGCGACATCGCTTGGAGCATTTCTCGAACTGCCTCGCTCATGCCGACGAGCACAGCCCGAGAGATGATGGAGTGACCGATGTTCAGCTCCTCGATCGGAGTGAGGGACGAGACCGCGGCAACATTGCCTGTGGTGAGACCGTGACCCGCGTAGACGGCGTAGCCGCGGTCTGCACCCAGAGCCGCCGCATCGCTGAGCTTCGCCAGCTCGGCGTCGACGTCACTGCCCCTGGCGCGGCTGTAAGCGTCGGTATTGAGCTCGAACCCCGGCACCAGACTCGGCGCGAGCTCCGAGAGGGCGTCGATTTGCGCCGGGTCGGGATCGAGGAAGAGCGAGACCATGATGCCTGCCCGCCCCAGCTCTTCGGCGACCTCTCTGACCCGCGACGCTTGCGCCCGGAGGTCGAGCCCTCCCTCGGTGGTGACCTCTTCCGGTCTCTCTGGAACCAGCGTAACCTGCTCGGGGCGTATCGCCATGGCGACGGCGACCATCTCGGCCGCGGTAGACATTTCGAGGTTCACCTTGCCGCGTACCTGCGTGTGCAGGGCCTCGACATCTCGCTCCTGGATGTGTCTCCGGTCGACCCTGAGATGGACCGTGATCCCCGAGGCGCCGGCGGCTTCCGCCATCGCAGCACCTTCGAGAGGATCGGGATAGCCAACCCCGCGTGCCTGGCGCAGAGTTGCCACGTGGTCGACGTTCACGCTCAGCCGGGTGCTCTTCGACATCGACTCGATCTTAGCCTGTCCTCGACCCCAAGTGCCGGTCCAGAACCGCGGCCAACTCGCCCGCCATCTCCGCGATAGTTTCGGCGTCGGGTCCCTCGATCATCACTCGGGCGAGAGGCTCCGTTCCGCTGTAGCGCAGCAGAACTCGACCTCGATCGCCGAGACGCTGCTGGATCGAGTGGGCCAGTTCTTCGAGGCCAGGCACCGATGAGAAATCATCTTTGGCACGCACCGCGACGTTGCGCAGAATCTGGGGATAGGTCTCGAGGCCGCTCACCAGCTGGGACAGCGGCTGGCCGGACCCGACGGCGAGCGCGGCGATCTGGAGCGCGCTGAGCAGACCGTCGCCAGTGGTGCTCAGACCCAGGTGGACCAAGTGTCCCGACTGCTCGCCGCCAAGGAGGATACTGCGAGACCGCATCTCGGAGACTACCTCGCGGTCTCCGACACCGCAGCGCACCAAGTCGATTCCGAGCCGGGCGAGGCTGCTCTCGAGCCCCAGATTGCTCATCGTTGTAACCACCACAGCGGCCGGCTCCAGCTGGCCACGCTGTTGAAGCGCGCGCGCCCAGATATAGAGGATCGCATCACCGTCCAGAACACGACCGGTCTCGTCGACCAGAATTACTCGGTCGGCGTCACCATCGAATGCGATGCCCATCACGCAACGGTTTTCGAGAGTGTGGCGGACGATCTCCTCACTGTGGTTTGAGCCGCACTGTACGTTGATGTTGGCGCCATCGGGGTGGTCATTGAAGGCGTGGACTGTCGCCCCCGCGTGCCTGAAAAGCGCTGCGGCCAAGGGCGAGGCGGCTCCATTCGCTGCATCGACAGCGATGTCCAGTCCTCGCAGGGGCTCGCCACCAGGAAGGGTAGAGAGGAGGGCCTGAGCATAGCGCTCGGCGAGACCGCGGTCCGCCGACTCGGGCGTCCCGTCGTCGGGACAGTTTGGAGCCCCGAGTAGGCGAGCCTCGAGCTCAGCTTCACCCTCTCGACTCCATTTGAAACCCTGTCCGTCGAAGATCTTGACTCCGTTGTCGGTGTGTAGGTTGTGGCTCGCAGAGACTGCGATACCGGCGTCCGCGCCCAGCTCGCGGGTAAGAAACGCCACCGCTGGAGTAGGCAGAGTGCCGGCGTTGATCACTCGCGCCTCGGCTACGTCGAGGCCCGCGGCGATCCAGGAAGTGACTGTCGGCGTACTGGCGCGAGTATCCCCGGCGATGATCACGCAGGGGCTTCTTGCCTCGCGGCCGAGGAACGAGCCCAGTGCCCAGCCCAAGCGGGTGATCGTCAAAGCGTCGATAGGAGCGCGGCCGAAGACGCCGCGCACGCCGTCGGTCCCGAAGATCGAGCTCAAATCGCCCCCCTCTTCAAGGACTTTCGGCAGGCTGCTCGGCGGCGCCGTTGACGCCGTTTCCTGCCGCGCTCGACAGCGTTGGCGGGTCGAGTCTCACCGAGACCCGGGCCGTGCTCGACCCGAGCACCTGGATGAGGGGGCTGGTTGTATCGATCGTGACCGACTGATCGAAGCTGCGCGCTCGGCCATCGATGTCGACTCGTGCATCCACCGTGTCTTGCCGTTCCAACAGGCTCCGAGGGCCATGGACGTCGACGAACTCGGGCACTACTCGGTGCTCACCTTCTACAGCGCCAGCAGCGGGCTCACCCTGGAGGACGGGTCTCACTCTGAGACGTTTCGTTACCTCGACGTCCAGCTCCAGAGAGAGGCGATCCGGAACGATCGAGATCACGTTGATCCCCTGTGGGCGGGAAATATTGCCGCCTTCGAGCACGATCTCGTGAATGCCGGGGCTAGCCGGAAGCTCGACGAGCGCACTGACCTGGAAGGGGCTGAGGTCGAGCACTGCCTCCTCGATTCCGCTGACACGGATCGAAAGCTCACTGGTGGGGTTGAGGAGTAGGAGGCCTTGCGGCGTGTTGTAAGTGACCGGGACGTTTGTCAGAGCGCGTTCGCTGAGAGTCTGCTCTCGTCCACTGTAAGAGTAGAGAAGCCAGAGCACGATCGCGATCGCAAGGGCAAGAAGCCGTAAGGGCCACAAGCTAGCTGACTCGTTCAACGTCGCTCCTTACCCTTCTCCTGATCGCGATCACGAATCAGGTGCTTGTAGAGGTAGTTTCGTAGATCGCGAGAGGCGAGATCGCGTTGAATGTCCCCGCGGTAGGCAACCGATACTTGGGCTCGCTCTTCCGAGATAACGACAATGACGGCGTCGGTCTCTTCACTGAGCCCGATGGCTGCACGATGGCGGGTACCGAGCTCGAAGGGGAGGTCGGCCTGGTGGGTAAGAGGAAGGAAACAGGATGCGGCCGCGATCTTATCCCCGCGGATGATCACGGCGCCGTCGTGGAGAGGTGCGCCAGGGGTGAAGATGTTGACCAGCAGATCGCAGGTGACGGCGGCGTCGAGCCCCACTCCTCCTTCGATGTACTCCCTCAGTCCTTCGTCTCTCTCGACCACGATAAGGGCTCCGATGCTCTTGCTGGCCAGTGCCGTCGAGGCCAGGACGACCTCGTTCAGGGTCGACTCGACATTGTGGCGCGGTCCGAGGCCCCACAGCGAAGTGCTGCCGAAGTTGGCGAGAACACGGCGAATCTGGTCCTGAAACAGCACCACCGCGGCGAAGGGGAGGTAGAAGATGAGGTTCTCCAGAAGCGTGCTCAGAGTGAGCAGCCCGAAGGTCTGAGCGAGAAAAGAGATGCCCAGGAGAACGATGATCCCCCCCAGCACGGGTAGCGCACGGGTGCGCCGGATCAAGCGCAGCAGGCCGTAGACGACCAGCCAAACGGCGAGAATGTCGAGCAGGTCGGAAGGGAGAAGGCTATCGGCGAAAGTCAAAGCGCCGCCTTTGCTTCTTCCAGAGAAGCCCACACTTCCAGGAAGCGCCGGGTTTCGACCACGTCGTGGACGCGAAGAAGGTGGGCTCCACGGCAGGCTGCCCAGGCGGCTGTCGCCAGGCTCCCGGGCAAGCGATCCATGGTCGACGCGCCGGTGATCTCACCCAAGAAGCTCTTCCTGCTCGCCCCTATCAGCAGCGGTCGTTTGATCCGAGTCAGCACATCGAGATGGGCCAGAAGAGCGAGATTCTGCTTTCGCGTCTTACCGAAACCGATTCCGGGGTCGACGATGATCTGCTCTCGTCGCACGCCGCCGGAGATCGCTTCGTCGACCGCTCTTTCGAGCTCGCGACGCACTTCGTCGACCACATGGGTGAAAGAGATACCTCTCTGCATTCGCGACAGCTCGCCACGGCTGTGCATCAGCACGACCGGAACATCTCGCGCGGCGAGGAGCGGCGTCATCGGCGGGTCGGCGAGGCTGGAGATATCGTTGACCAGGTCGGCTCCCTCGTCCAGTGCTTCCTCCGCCACTCTCGCTTTGCGGGTATCGACGCTGATCGGTGCGTCCGTCTCGCTGCGAAGCCGGCGCAGTACGGGGAGAAGGCGGCTGCGCTCCATCTGCCAGCTCACCTCGCTCGCTCCTTCTCCGTAGACACCACCGCCGGGTCTGGTCGATTCAGCTCCGAGGTCGAGGACGTCGGCGCCCTCTTCGAGCATCTCCAAACCGCGGTCGAGAGCGACCTCGGGATCTAGATGACGACCCCCGTCGCTGAACGAATCGGGCGTGATGTTGAGGATGCCCATCACCAGCGGACGATTCCCAACGACCAGAGATCGGTCCCTGGGCAGACACAGCGTGAAGCTCGACGCGCGTAGGGAGAGAGGGTGGTGCGCCCTACCGCTAGCGGCCTGGGTCGGCGGCGGTTTGCGAGAGTCTGCCGGCCGGCGGCAGTCGGCGGCAGCACTCTCGGTCATCGGCCTGGACGGATCTACTGCTCGGTCTCGGTGGAGGGGACAGGGCTCTCGCCGAGTCCTGCGCGTTGCGCGGGCGCGATCTCAGGAGACCCGGAGTAGGACTCGTCTTCTTCTCGGTCGTCCGTTCTCTCACCGGATCCCGGCGCCTCCCCGGAGCCTGCTGGGCTCTCGGAGACCATGGCGGCAACCTCCGAACCGTCTTCTTCCTGGTCGACTTCGCGAGAGCGGAGGCGAGCGCTGACCGGCTTGAGGTCCCTTCCGGTCATCTCCCGGATGAGCTCGTAGACCTCGTTGCCGTCCATGACCTCGCTCTCGAGCAGCTCGTGGGCGAGGCGGTCGAGCACTGCCTGATTCTTGGTAAGAATGCTCCTTGCCAAGGCGTGACCCACTTCGACGATGTTCTGGACCTCTTCGTCGATGCGGGTCGCCGTTTCGTCGCTGTACTCGGAGCGCGCTGCGAAATCACGGCCGAGAAAGACCGGCTCATCGGCGCCTCCGTAGGAGAGAGGTCCAAGCTTCGACATGCCCCACTCACAGACCATCTGCCTGGCAAGGTCGGTGGCGCGGTCGATGTCGTTGCCGGCTCCGGTCGTGATGTCGTCCTGTGACAACTCCTCGGCGACGCGCCCTCCCATCAGGATGGCGATCTGTGTTTCGACATACTTCTTCTTGTACGTGTGAAGGTCGTCGACCGGAAGCTGCATGGTGAGGCCGAGGGCACGCCCTCTGGGGATGATCGTGACCTTGTGCAGAGGATCGGCTTCCTCCGCGAACGCCGCCACCAGGGCGTGGCCGGCCTCGTGATAGGCAGTCACTTTCTTCTCCTCTTCGGAGAGCACCATACTCTTGCGCTCGACGCCCATGAGCACTTTGTCCTTGGCGTACTCGAAGTCGTCCATCTCGACTGACTTCTTGCCGCGGCGAGCAGCGATGAGCGCAGCTTCGTTGACCAGGTTGGCGAGATCGGCACCCGCGAAGCCCGGTGTTCCCCTGGCCAGGGTCTCGAGATCCACGTCGTCCGAGAGCGGGATGTTGCGGGTGTGCACCTTAAAGATCCCCAGTCTGCCGAGCACATCCGGACGGTCCACTACAACTCGGCGGTCGAAACGACCCGGACGCAATAGCGCAGGGTCGAGGACGTCGGGCCTGTTGGTGGCGGCGATGAGAATTACTCCCTCGTTGGTTTCGAAGCCGTCCATTTCGACCAGCAGCTGGTTGAGTGTCTGTTCTCGCTCGTCGTGACCGCCGCCGAGGCCGGCACCGCGGTGGCGGCCGACTGCGTCGATCTCGTCGATGAAGATGATGCAAGGAGCGTTCTTTTTTCCCTGCTCGAAGAGGTCACGCACACGACTGGCGCCAACACCTACGAACATCTCCACGAAGTCTGAGCCCGAGATCGAAAAGAAGGGGACGCTGGCCTCCCCCGAAATCGCGCGAGCGAGCAGCGTCTTGCCGGTTCCCGGAGGCCCCATCAGCAGGACGCCCTTGGGGATCTTGCCTCCCAGCTTCTGGTACTTCTGGGGATCCTTGAGGAAGTCGACGATCTCCAGCAGCTCTTCCTTGGCCTCTTCGACTCCCGCGACATCCTGGAAGGTGACCTTTTTTCCGCTGGAGCTCAGAAGCTTGGCCTTGCTCTTGCCAAAGGAGAGGGCGCGATTGCCGCCGTTCTGCATTTGACGCATGAAGAAGATCCACAGCCCGACGAGAACGAGGATCGGCGCCCAGCCGATGAGCATGGTGACCAGGGTGCTCTCTCGCGGCTCCTCGAAAGTTATGAGAACGTCTGTTTCCTCCAACTTTTCGATCAAGCCATCGGTCACCCTCACCTGGGTGAGGAACTCTGCGCCGTCGGGAAAGCGGCTGGAGGGCTTGAGGTTGCCTGAAAGCTGCGGCCCCCTGACCGTGACTCGGTCGACGTTCTCGTTGCCAAGCTCCTCGAGGAACTCGCTGTAAGTGAGCTCCTGAATGTTGGCCTTGCCGCCGTTGAAGGTGTTCCACATCAGGATCACCACCACGAAGATGATGGCCCAGAGTACGAGGGTCTTGATTGTGGAGTTCAAGGTCTCTTACCTCAGCGCTTCAGGGTCCACGATTTCGGCTACCCAGACCTCACGCTCGGAGGCGATTCGGTAGCGTTCGTTGATCGTGACGCCAGGAACCCAAGCGATCTCATCGCCGCAACAAAGGAGTGGCAAGCGGCTGCGATGGGGTCTGGGTACCTGACGGTTGATGAGCAAGTCTTTGAGTCGGCAGCTCCTGTTCCAGCCGAATGGGCGTAGTCGATCTCCGGGGCGCCGGTTGCGGATAGTAACTCGTTCCCCCGTCCCGAGTGGCAGGGCCAAGGCGGCTCTTCGGGGCGAGGTGCTGAACATCCAGGGGTGAACCGATGAAAGGCGCATTCGGAAGAAGAGCGAGAGCTCTTCCACCTCCAGCTCCCCGGGTAGCTTGAGAGTATACGTGAAAAGAGGCGTTTCGGGGGTCGTCCGGCACAGGATGACTTGCTTCTGTCGACCCTCCCATCGCCACGACTCTCCGCAATCGCAGCCGATGCCGCGGTCATTTGCCAGTTGTCGAGCCAACTCCGAGACCGCTGCTTTACTCGGTGGATAGGGGATCTCGGCGCGTCTGTGCAGATAGGAGAGTGCGTGCCCAAGGAGGCCAGGCGGCAGTTGGAGCAGACTCTTTTTCTCCACCGACAGACCTTCGTTCCGTTGTTTCGGCTCGAGCACCATCTCGAAGGTGCGGTCGGTGGCGTGGCGGGCGCCGGTGGCTCGGATCGCGACTCTGCCGAGGCTGCGCTGAAGGGCGTCGGCATGTCCTGAAGGACCGAGCACCCGGTGCCGGATCCGGTTGCGGGGCCGGCGCAGATCCGCATTGGTGGGGTCCTCGGTCCACTTCAGACCGTTGGTGCGAAGAGCCTGTCGCAGCGCCGCTCTCGATTCGTCCAATAAGGGTCGAATGACGGCCCCTCTACGTCGCTGGATGCCGCCGAGTCCGAAGGGGCCTGAGCCGAAGCGCATCCGTAAGAGAACGGTCTCGGCCTGGTCGTCGCGATGGTGGGCGGTCGCGATCCACTGGAACCCGAGCCTTTCTCGTAACTCTTCGAGGAAACGATAGCGGCCCTCTCTCGCTTCGGCCTCGAGGCCCAGCCCGCCGGCGGTGAGCATCGGAGTCGTCCGTCTCGAGTGATGGAAGGGAACAGCCAACTCCTCGGCCTGCGCCGCCGCTTGGGCCGCCCGCGTCGCCGACCCCTCGTCGAGGGCATGGTCGAGGTGTGCTGCAACCAGCCTCGACTCCATCTTGGACTGCAGCCGCTTCAGACCCCAGAGCAGGGCCGTGGAATCGGCGCCACCGGAGTAGGCGACGATGATGCCGTCGCCCGGCTGCGTCTCTACCTCGTTGGTGAGGAAGTTCTCGAGGGAATCGAGGAATCTCATGGTGGCGGTGAAGGGATTCGAACCCCTGACACAGCGGATATGAGCCGCTAGCTCTAACCGACTGAGCTACACCGCCTAATGTGGTGAAGGCAAAACGCGCATCCCGCCTTTCGACGGCCGACTGAGCCGCTCAGTATATCCAGCCTGAGGAACGGATGGCTATCCTTTACCTACCATCGCGGCCTCTTCCAGCTCCTCTTTGACGCCCGCCAGGCTTTCACGTCCCTGGCTATCGCCAAGGCTGACGGCGACGGCCACCAGCCCCGACAGAACGAAGCTCGGGCCCAGCTCGGCGAGACCGACGAACAGGGTACCGACACCGGGGAGCAGAGGTGCGGCGAACTTGAAGAGGGGCACGCCGAGAAAACCGGTGATCATTCCGGCGAGGGCTCCGCGCACGGTCAGGCCCGACCAGAAGAGCGAGAGGATCATGATCGGACAGAAAGTCGCCGCGATACCGGACCATCCGAAGATGACGAACCAGAAGATGGTTCGATCCGGTGTGGTGACCGCGACAGTCAGGGCGAGGGCCAGTGCGAGACTGGCGAAAAGCAGAGTGGCCCGGCGGCTGGTGGCCACTAGAGTGGTATCGGCGAGATCCGGCCGGCGGACTCGCTGATAATAGTCGCGGACCGCGGCGCTGGCGGCGAGGATCAGCAAGGAGTCGACGGTCGACATGATCGCCGACAGCACAACGGCAATGTAGAGCCCGACCAGAAAGGCGGGCAAGATCGACTCCGCCAGTAGAGGGAGCACATCTTGGCCGCTGGGCCCGAGGACCTCTGCGAGCGAATCGCTGGGACCCGTCATCAGGGCGCGACCGATCAACCCGATGCAGACCGCTCCGGAGTCGGCCAGGATCGTCCACACTACCGCGACCACCGAGCCCTTTGGAATGTCGTCGGCAGAACGCAAGGCGATGAAGCGAACGAACACCTGCGGCGAGCCGAGAAAGCCGAGTCCGATGAGGGCGAGGCCGAGCGTATTTGCGACCGCGACGGGGGTCCAGGAGGCGGCCCCGGACCACGATAGGAGGTGAGGGTCGATCTCGCTCAGACGAGAGGCAACCTCGCCCGGGCCCATCGACCCGAGCGCGATCAGGGGCAGGAAGACGAGACCGGCGACCATCAGCGCGCCTTGAAAGACGTCCGACCAGGCCACCGCAACGAAGCCTCCGGCGGTTATGTAGACCAGAACAACTCCAAAGCCGACCAGGGCTCCGGCATAGTAGTTCCAGCCGAGAAAGCTCTCGAAGGCGGTGCCGGTGGCATCGATCTGGGCGCTGACGTAGATCGTGACGAAGACGACGAGGCATCCCGCCGACACCAGTCTCAATCGATGTGAGGAATCGCGGAATCGACTCTCCAGGTAGTCCGGCACCGTAATCGAGTCGTATCGATCAGTGAGGAGCTTGAAGCGGCGGCACATCAAGAGCCACGCGCCTCCTACTCCGAGCACCTCGCCGAGCACGACCCAAAAGGCCTGGATGCCGACCGCCGCTCCCATCCCGGTGAGACCGAGGAGCAGCCAGGCCGACTCGCCGGTTGCCCGCGCTGAGAAAGATGCGGCCCAGTAGCTGAGCCGCTTGCCGGCGGCAAAATAGTCTCGGACGTCCCTCATCCGCCTCGAGGCCACGACCCCGATGGCGATGAGAACGGAGAAGTAGAGAAGTACTGCTGAGAGGCGAGTCAGGTCCATGAGCCAGAGCTCAGTGGCGCTCGAGAAGGGCCACGAGCGAGTCGAGCTCTCGACGAGCGGTCTCGAGCCACTGCGACATGCCCTCGGTATCCATGGAGTGACCGGCTTCGACGGCCATTGTGAAGTTTGTTCCGGCGCTCAGACGTAGTGCCTCCATCTCGTGACGGAGGGCGCTCTGCTTCATGCGCTTGACTCTCTTCTTCGTGCTCTTCAGCAGTTTCTCGGTCTCGCGAAGATCCGACAGCGCGGTCTGCCCCCAGCTCGTGTACTCGGCAGAGGGCCAGGCTCCCGCTTCGCCGTGGCAGCTGACGCACGCCACCTTGAGGCCGCCGCTTCCGAGGCGCTGCAGAGCGAGCGAGCCGTGACAGCTGGTGCACGTCGGAGGAGTATCTACGCCGCTCTTCAGCAACTCCCAATGAGGGCTCGAAGTGTAAGCGCTCAGGATCGCCCCATGACACGAGCCGCAAGTTCGCGCGACATTGGTGGGGTGCAGCGGGCTATCGGGGTGGTTTGGGGCGATCATGCCTCTGTGGGCGAGAAACTTTCGAAAGGTAGTGGCGTTACCGCCGTGGCAGCTTTCACATCCCACCTCTCTTCGACCGTGAATGGAGCTCTGCCAGTCGACGACGTGGGAATGCGAAGGCAGATCCGGGTTGGCGATGTGGCAGTCCGCGCAATGGCTGTCCTCCTCCGCCGGCGCGCGTCCGGGAATGAGAATCAGCAGCGCAACGATCAGTTGCGCCGCCCGAATAGCTGCCCTTTTCATCGTGACCTCACTCAACTATATCGTCTCGGGAGTTCCCACGATCCTCTCGTTGTACACTTCTGGCCTTTAAAGAGGAGGAGCGCATGACCGAGCTTGGCGAATACAAGGATCTGGCCGTCGAGATTAGTGACTATGTCGCCAGTGTCGAGATCCAGAGACCACCTCACAACTTCTTCGATGTCGAGCTGGTACGGAGTCTCGGCGATCTGTTTCACGCTCTCGATCGTGAGCCTGCCTGTCGCGTAATCGTTCTGAGCTCCCAGGGCAAGAATTTCTGTGCTGGCGCCAATCTCGAGACCAAGGGCCTCGAGTCGACGACCTCCGGCGGCGCGATTCGTGGACTCGAAGGCTCGGGAGACCTCTATCAAGTGGGTGCGAGACTCTTCGAGGCCGAGACTCCGGTAGTGGCCACGATCCAGGGTGCGGCCGTTGGCGGCGGGCTGGGCTTCGCGCTGGTGGCCGACTTCCGGGTCGCCTGCCCGGAGGCCCGCTTCACGGCTAACTTCGCTCGCCTAGGTTTCCATCATGGCTTCGGGATCACCGTCACACTCCCTCGACTGGTCGGGGCGCAGAGGGCGTCGGAGCTTCTCTTTACCGGTCGACGGGTCAAGGGAGAAGAGGCGCTCGAGATCGGGCTTTGCGACTATCTGGTTCCCGCCGATCAGCTTCGGGACAAGGCCCTGGAAGTTGCTGGCGAGATCGCACATTCCGCTCCTCTGGCGGTTCGCTCGATTCGGCGCACCATGCGACGCGGCCTTGTCGATCGTATTCGCATTGCCACCGATCGTGAGCTCGTGGAACAAGACTGGCTGCGCGAGAGCGAAGACTTTGCCGAAGGGGTCAAAGCGATGGGGGAGAGACGTCTGCCGGATTTCAAGGGGCGCTAGCCTAGCCAGGTCGGCTGCCGGGGTCTGGGGTTACCAGAACCGTGGGGGCCCTAGTAGAGTGAGCTGATCTGGGATGACGACAGCTCTGAAATGGATCGTTCTGGTCGAGGCGGTCGGGCTGCTGGCTTTCTTGTCCACTTGGAAGCTGTTGCGTTGGCTGCCGGACCGGGGTTACTGCGCCAGTAAGATCCTGGGTAGCCTGCTCCTCGGAACGCTGCTCTGGCTCGGAGCTTCGTGGAGTCTCCTTGGCAACGGCTTGGGTGGGGCGGCATTGGCTCTACTTGCCTTGGCGCTCTGCGCTGCCATAGGCGCAAAGAAGGCGATCGCGGACGGCATTTTGCGGAGTTGGCTTCGCGACAGCAAGGGGCTCGTGGTGGCGGTTGAGGTGGTCTTCCTCCTCGCGTTTGCTGGCTGGTGTCTGGTCCGCTCCTACGACCCAGCGGCGGACCACACCGAGCAGCCCATGGACCTCATGTTCCTGACCGCGGTTTCGTCGGCCGAGACGGTTCCGCCCGAGGATCCGTGGCTCTCGGGTCATCCGATCAGCTACTACTACCTTGGCTATTGGCTGATCGCGACTCTCGGCCACATTACGGGGGTTGTCCCCGAGCTTGCCTACAATCTCGGCCAGGCGACCTGGTTCGGCTTTCTTTTTGCCGCCTGCTTTGGTTTCGGCTACAACCTCTTCATGTTGCGCAGCGGACGGCGCGAGGCGATGAACCAAGGTGTCGCGGCTGGGGTTCTCAGTGGGGTAGTGGTTGGGATCACCGCCAATCTGGCTCTACCCATCGACCTCATTTCTCGTCGCCTAGCCGAGGGGAGCTCACCTCTGCTGGCCGAGAATTGGTGGTGGTGGCGGAGCAGCCGAGTGGTTCACGACACCGACTTCACGGGTGGTTCGGTCGAGGTTATTACCGAGTTTCCTTTCTTCAGCTATCTGCTCGGCGACAATCATCCTCACCTTCTCTCCATGCCTGTCCTGGTGTTGGTTGCGACCTTGGCCCTCAACGTCTTTCTCGCCGCGGCGAGGGGAGAGGCCGGCGCCCTCTTGCCTGGCCGAGCGACTCCCTGGCGGCGGCTTTCGGCGATTTGCGGCGGTACTCCAGGGCTGGTACTCGTGGTTGCCGTAGGAGGCTCGCTGGCGGCGATCAATACTTGGGACGTGCCGACGGGGGTTGCGCTTCTGGTAGCTGGAGCCTTGGCCGGACTCCTACTTGCCGGCGGCCGCGGCACCCGGTTGGGGTCGGTGCTCCTGACGGTGGCCTTCGCCTCAGTGGTGCTGATCGGCGGTGGGTTTCTGTTCCTCCCGTATCATTTGAGCGCCAGCTCTCAGGTCCAGGGGCTGGTGCCGAATCTCTTTCATCCGACTGACATCAGAGAGCTGACCATCATGTTCGGCACCCTCTTCCCCGGTGTCGTTCTATTGCTGGGCTCGGCTTGGTCCTCCGAGACCAGGGCGCGGCGTGCATTGCTCTGCTGGGCAGGGATCGTGGTGAGCGGGATCGTCTGGCTGGGGGCCGCAGGCTGGGTCGTGCGGGGCGGTGGCGGTGGCTGGCTCTCCCATCCCGATCTACCGCAACAGAGCTTGGGGACAGCGCTCGAGCGCTGGAGCGGCGGCTGGGGGTCCTTTCTGGTGGTCTCGATGCTGCTGGCGATAGCTCTGGAGGTTCTCTGGTCCCACTTGGTGTCCGAAAGTAATGATGCAGAGCGGCCCACTACGACTTTCACCGTGCTTCTTGCGGTACTCGGCCTCGGCCTCGTCCTGGCGCCGGAGTTGCTCTACCTCTACGACAGTTTCGGCACTCGGATGAACACTGTTTTCAAGTTCTACTATCAGGCCTGGCTGCTTCTCGGCTGTGTGGCGGTCCAGGGCATCTTGGTAGCTTGGAGTCGGCGGGGTAAGGCTCGAGGCGGCGCACTCCTTGCCTTGTGTGCGCTCCTCCCCGGATTGGTGTACCCGCTGCCCGCTCTGTGGTCGAAGACAGCCGGCTTTAGTGCCGCGCGGCCGACTTTGAATGCGCTCTCCTACCTCGAGGTCTATCGGCCCGAAGAGTGGGAGGCTCTGCGCTGGGTAAAGACGAACACTCGCCCCGATAGTGTCGTCGTGCAACGGTCCGGCGGCAGCTATCGGCCGGAGCACAACCTCGTCAGTATCGCCACCGGTAGGCCCACCCTGCTGGGCTGGACCGGCCATGAGCTGCAGTGGCGAGGAAGCGCTTATGGCGAGCTAGCGGGGGGCCGCGAGCAGGCCCTTCGCGATATCTACAACCCGGTGTCGTCGGAGGCCCTTGCCGAGGTCGTTCGTAGCTGGGGCGTCGACTTCGTCTACCTCGGCCCAGAAGAACGTTCGATGTATGAAGTGTCGCCGGCCCACGAAGACCTCCTCTACCGGGGGATGGAGCTCTCTTTCGACAACGGTACGGTACGGATCTTTCGTCGTAGAGGATGACTCCATCGATGGTAGGACCTTCACGCAGTCTGAAAGAGCCGATAGAAGGCGACTTCATCGCGGTCGCCTGCATGGTCTCCGCCGTGCTCCTCGCCCTGGCCCTCAGGATCCCCGGTCTCGGCGCCGAGCCGCTGGCCTATCGCGAGGCGCTCGGCGCGTTGGCGGCTCGCGAGATTGCCGGGGAGGGCGTCGGGCCTTCTCTGGCGGGGGGTCTCGCCGACAGCGCGCTGCTGACAACTCTGCAGCAACTCACCTTTTTCCTTTTCGGTGCGAGTAGCGACCTGTTGGCTCGCATGGTGACCGCGCTCGTCGGTAGTGGGCTCGTGCTCGTGCCGTGGCTGCTCCGCTCTCGAATCGGGACGCCGACGACGGTTGCTCTGTCCTTCCTTTTGGCCACCGATCCGTGGCTTGTCTACTTCTCGCGTCAGGCGGAGGGCTCGGTGCTGGCGGCGGCCGCGGCGATCGTTTGCTTTGCCCTGGGTGCTCGCTGGGCCTCCGGGCCCCTGGCCGCTCCTGATGCGCCAAGATCCGTGGTTACCGGGCTTGCTATCGGAGTGCTGTTGGTGAGCGGGAGAAGCGGCTGGGATTTTCTGCCTCCTGTGCTTGCCGGGTTTGCTCTTTTGCACCCGGCATCGGCCTCGCGGGCGGGAGGCGGCCTGTCGTGGCGCCGGATCGGAGGCGCAGCGGCGGCACTGGCCTTGGTCGCGGCGACGAGCGGCCTCACCCAATGGCGGGGTCCGTCGCAAGTCTCTGCGAGCCTCGGAGACTGGTTGCGTCAATGGAGTGCCGGGCTCGAGAGCGTGCCGCTTGGTGAGCTCGGCCTCCTCTTCGGTCGTTACCAGCTCGTGGCTCTTGGGGTCGGAGTGCTCGGAATCCTCGCCATGGCCCGGGCCGCGCGAGCCTCGAGCCCGAGCGCCCGAGTGTCCGCGTGGTCGCGTGACCAGTTGGTGATCTGGGTGCTCTGGGGGACGGCGCTGGTACTGCGCCCAGGGCGAAGCCTGGCGGGGCTTCTCGCGCTGCAGATTCCGCTCCTGATCCTGGCGGCCCATGGCGTCGGGTGGCTCTTCGAGGCTCATCGGCGGCTTCCGCGCGGGGTCGGTGGGCTTGCGAGGGTGGCTCCTGTGCTCTTGGTCGCAGTTTCGCTGTACGGATCGCTGCGATTGCAGCGCTCGGTGTGGAGTGATCCGCCTACGGCGCTGCGTGGGGGCCGTACTCTCGAGGATGTTCGTCGGATGGCGTCCGACGTCTCGGTGCTCCTTGGCCTGCCGCGAGAGTCACGCCCCATCTTTCAGGCCGCAGCTCCACTTCAGGCCGATCCGGTGCTGGCCTGGTATCTGCGTGACCTCGAAGAGGTGCAGTGGGTGGCGCTGCCATCGCTGACACCGCCAACGAGCGCGGGTCTCTTAGTGGCGACCATCGAGGCCTCGAACCTCGGCGCCGAGCCCCCCAGTTTGGGCTCGGAACAGTATCCGCTTCGCTACCGCCAAAGTGAGCTCGAGGTAGTGCGCCTTCGCCGCGTCTCTGTTGGGTACTCAGACCCCTGATCTAGCTCGATTGAACGCCTATACTACGCCAGGGCGATGAAGAGGGAAGCCACTTGCTAAACACTCCAAGTTCACTTTCGGGCTCCGTCCAGGACGGTTCATCGATGCGCGAGAAGGTGTTGTGGCTAGTGCTGCTTGCCGTGGCTTGCGGGTCGCGGCTGTGGGATCTCGGTGCTCGAGTGATGACTCACGACGAGAGCCTCCATGCCTTCTACTCCCTCGAGCTGCTGCGCCGTGGTCAGTACATTCATGACCCCACCTACCACGGTCCGCTGCTCTATCACTTGAATAGTCTCGCCTTCTTCCTCTTCGGCGTAACCGATGCGACAGCTCGGCTGGTGCCGGTGTTGATGGGGCTCGGGCTCATCGGCGTTCTATGGTTCTATCGTTCTTGGCTGGGGAGTCGCGGCGCCCTCTTCGCCGCAGCGCTGTGTACGATCAGCCCGACTCTGCTCTTTTACAGCCGCCACGCCCGCAACGACATCTACATCGCCTTCTTTGCCCTACTCTGGATCCTCGGGGCATTTCGCTATCTCGAGGACCGTCGGCGTCGATGGCTTTATTTGCTGACGGTAGGGATGGCGCTCTCGTTCATCACCAAAGAGGTGAGCTTCATCTTAGGGTCGGCGCGGAAATAAGTTTCCAGTATCTGGGGTGACCATACCACTGCCCCCTTCTTCAGCCACCGCATAATCCTCCGGTACGCGCCTTGTTTGCAAGGTTTAGAGCTAGCATAGCCCTGCCCGCATTTGGTATAGTTTCCCCTGTCACCTCTTTTGGAAGGGGAACTATACCAAATGGTACGAGCCGAAGATCGTGATGCAACAGTGCGCGAGCTCTTGATGAGCGAACAGATGGCCACCATGGATGAGCTCAAGGACGCCATGGGAACCCGAGCCACCATGACGGTCTACCGTTCGCTGTCTCGATTGGGCTATTTGGCCAGCTACTCGGATCGAGGGCGGTTCTATACCTTGAACGAGATTCCCGATTTCGACGATCTGGGTTTGTGGTCGTGCGGTTCGGCGAGGTTCAGTCGGCATGGCAGCCTCCTCGAAACTGCGGTGGCTGCCGTGGACCGGTCCGCTGCCGGCTATACGGCTTCTGAACTCGAGCTCCTGCTGCAGGTCGAGGTCAAGCACGCGATGTTGCACCTCGTTCGTCGCAAGAGAATCGTACGATCCAGAGTTGGGAAGAGGTTCGTATACTTGTGCTCGGAAACAGGGCGCCGTCGTCAGCAGAAGCTGATGCGCAACGAACGGCAGGCTCTCCAGGATGTAGCTGCCAGCCTCGTTCCAGAAGTGCTCCCCGAGGAGCTCAGGGCTGCCATCGTTTTATTCTTCAGCCTGCTAGACGAACGCCAGCGGCGGCTCTTCGCTGGCCTGGAAGCGACCAAGCTCGGGCATGGCGGCGACCGGAAGATCGCCGATCTTCTGGACCTGGACCCTCATACAGTCGCAAAAGGACGTCGCGAGCTCTTCGGCGGCTCCGTGGAGCGCGGAAGAGTTCGAAGAGCAGGCGGTGGCAACCAACGAGTGGAAAAAAAACGCCCGAGATAGTCGATGGAATCCATTCCATACTCGAGGCCGATATAGCTGGTGATCCCATGTCATCAAAAAGATGGACGCACGAGACCGCTGCAAAGGTGGCCCAATGCCTTGCCGAACGCCTTGACATCATCGTATCGGCTACGGTGGTGCGTCGATTGCTCGCAGACCTGAACTATTCCCTCAAGAGCAATAGGAAATGTCTGTCTTCGGGGAACTCCCCAGATCGTGATGCACAGTTCAAGGCCATCAAGCGACTGCGCGAGGATTTCACAAGCGCTGGCGACCCGATCATCAGCGTCGATACGAAGAAGAAGGAGCTGATCGGTCGGTTCAAGAACCAGGGACAGACATGGTGCCGCGAGGCCAAGCGGGTCAAGGATCACGACTTCCGGTCCGAAGCTCTCGCCATCGCCTCCCCCTATGGGATCTACGATCTTCAGAGGAACTTCGGCGTTCTCGTCCTCGGACAGTCGTCGGACACGCCGGAGTTCGCTGTCAACAGCATCGCGACCTGGTGGCTCAAATACGGTCGATCTCACTATCCGGCGTCTCAGCGTCTCCTCATTCTTGCCGACAGCGGCGCAAGCAACGGCGCACGGCTTCGAGCCTGGAAGAAGTACCTCCAGGAGAAGCTCGTAGACAAGTGCGGCCTCATCATCACCGTCGCCCACTATCCAACTGGCACCAGTAAATGGAATCCCATCGAGCACAGGATGTTCAGCGAGATCAGCAAGAACTGGGCCGGAGTTCCTCTCGAGAGTTTCGAGATCCTCGTCAACCTCGTCCGCAACACGACGACATCCACCGGACTGCGCGTCGAGCCGTGCCGTGATCAACGCCAATACCAGAAAGGAGTCAGGGTATCGGACAAGGAAATGCTGCAGCTCGCGGTGGCCAGGAGCGACTTCCTAGGAAAGTGGAACTACACCCTCTCGCCGAGACCGCGAACCGAGCAGGAAGAGCTTGCCCCACAGCCTGGGCTCAGCTCACCACCACCTCCAATGCAGCGACCGCCCTGTGGCGCCTCGGCCTCACACGCTCCGGCGATAATGTGAAGTTATTTCCGCGCCGACCCTTAGGGGCCACCATCGGCTCGTTCTTCGCCCTGCTGGCGCTGTCGCGGAGGGGCTCCGACGGCGGCGCTCGCTCACGAGCAGCCGGTGACATAGCCGTCCTTCTCCTCACCCTGGTCCTGCCTTTCACTGCCGGCTTCGGCTACGTCGCGCTGGGATGGAGTGTTCGAGATCCCCACACTTCGGCGGTCACCGCCCTTCGTGGTTCAGCGATGGTCGCGTCACTCTTTGCCGCCGGAGCGCTTCTTACCTGGCTCTGGGTCCGTTGGAAAGAACATTACGGCGACTCGGGCGGTTTGCGACTTGGGGGGTGGGTGAAGCTGGCCGCGGCCTTCTGGGGCTTGCAGGTCCTCTTTTTCACCACCCTCTTCACCAATCTGCGCGGCGGGTTGGTGAGCGGTATCGTCGGCAGCCTTGGCTATTGGCTCACTCAGCAGGAAGTCGCCCGAGGAAGCCAGCCTTGGTTCTACTACCTGATGATGGGCTCTCTGTACGAGTTTCTTCCTGCACTCGTCGCTCTGGCCGCGCTGCCGGTTGTCTTGCGGCGGGCAGCTCGACCCGGCTGGGAAGCGGTAGCGCGTGGGGACCTTCCCTCTGGCTCCAGAGTTGACGAAGAGGGGGCTTCAGGTCTGCGCCGAGACTTCATTCTCTTTCTTCTGTGGTGGATCCTGGTAAGTCTTGCCGCCTACACGGTGGCGGGCGAGAAGATGCCCTGGCTGCTGACGCACATCACGCTTCCGATCTGCCTGCTGGCCGGTTGGAGTTGTGCCTGGCTGTGGGCGAGCACAGCACCGGTGCGCGGAAGGAACGGGTTGATTCTGGTCAGTAGCGGCCTTCTTCTCCCGGTGCTTGCGATGGCAGTGTTTTCCGGCGGGGCGTCGTCCGACGTCGCGGTCGAGGCGAGCGCCGAGACCCTCGAGCTGATCCTCCGCCTCGGCGTTTTGGTGGGCGTGGTGGTGTTGGCGTTGCGAGCAGCTTGGCGAGTGGGACTACCGCAGGCCGGCAGGCTCCTCTGCTGCGGACTCGTTGTCTTGCTCGGCGTGCTCACTGTCCGGACCAGCCTACGCCTGGCTTACTCCAACTACGACCAGCCCACCGAGCTCATCTCTTACGCCCAGGGTGCGCCCGATGTGAAGGAGGCGATGCGGGAGATCGAGCTCCTCAGCAAGCGCAGTGTCGGGGACCATGATCTTGTGGTCGCTTACGACGATCAGAGCTCGTGGCCGTTCGTTTGGTACCTCAGGGACTATCCCAAGAGTCGCACTTGGGCGACCAACGCCCAGTTTGCGGAGGGGGCGGCGGTGATACTCGTCGGGCCGAAGAACCGAGACGAGCTCTGGTCTCGGGTTGCCCAGGGGTACGTCAAGCGGCAGTATCGCTTGATCTGGTGGCCTCGCCAGGACTACGTGGGAGCAACCCTGGCCACTGCGTGGAATGTGCTGAAAGATCGGGAGGCGCGCCGCCGCATTTGGCGTATCTTCATGCACCGAGACTATGGCGATGTCGATATGGTGAGGTGGGACCCTCGGCAGGAGTTCGACATGTACGTGCGAGAGGATCTTGTCGGCCTGGGGTACGCCGGGGGCCTCGGTCTCGGTGGTGGCGCCGATGCCCCGGCTGCGTCCTCTGTGAGCCAGCTTTCGATGACTCCCTTGCAAGTGATCTCCGGTCCCTTCGAGGATCGCGAGCTCGTGGCTCCGACCGATGTGGCGAGCGCGCCGGACGGAAGCCGCATTGTTGCCGATGCCGGCAACCATCGGATTCTTGTTCTGGCGCCTGACGGCAGCTTCCGCCGAGCGTTCGGGTCCCGCTGTGCGCTGCTGGACGACGGCGCGCCGGGGTGCTTCGACTCAGACGGAGGAGGGCCTCTCGAGGTAGGAGACGGCCAGTTCAACGAGCCCTGGGGCGTCGGCGTGGGTGAGTCGGGGAGTATCTACGTCGCCGATACCTGGAACCACCGTGTCCAGGCCTTCGACAGCGCAGGGCGCTTCCGGGCCAAGTGGGGCGACTTCGGAAACCCCTCTCCGGACTCCGAAGCTGAGCCCCTTTTCTACGGGCCGCGTGGCGTCAGCCTCGATCCTGCCGGCAACATCGTTGTTTCCGACACCGGCAACAAGCGTCTCTTGGTCTTCACCGAGGAAGGATCTCTTACGCGCGCTCTGGGTCGCGGTGGCCCCGGATTCGACAGCTTCGACGAGCCGGTGGGCGTTGCCTTGGACAGTAACGGCACCTTCCTGGTGGCGGACACCTGGAATCAGCGGGTGAAGAGAATAGACAGTCGGTTCGCTACCCTTGCGGCCTGGCGGGTGCCGGTCTCAGACAGTCGAGAGGTCGCGGACAAGGCATTCATCGCCGTCGACCCTTACGGTTATATCTACCTCGGCGATCCGGCAGCCGGTCGCGTCTTGATCCTTAGCCCCGGTGGGCAGTTGCGGGCGAGCTTCGTCTTGCCGGAAACGGACGCTGGTCCCCCACGCCCGACTGGCATGGCGGTGGATGCCGCTTCCAACCAGCTTTTGGTCGTCGACAATGCCGGCAACCGGGTCCTCGTCTACCCCCTCTACGACGAAGACTCCGAGGCTGGGGTCTCGCAGTAGGCCGCGTAGGCGTTGCTGGGGCCACCCACGGAGCGCCCCCTCTCCCCTTCACGCCTCTGCTCGACTCGGCAGGCTGCACCCAGGATCTACGTGTCTAGACCAGCGTTTCCAAAGTTCGCGCACACATCTCGGCCCCTCCTGCCGCACCCCGCTCCCCTCCGGCCCCTTCGCGACAGAGTCACCTACGCCGAGCGGAGGAAGGCGCCGCCGTTGACGTAGTCGGAGCGGTTGATCGTCGGCTCGTCGCCTTCGCCGACGAGGCGGTCGACCACCTCGACGCCCTGCATGAAGCTGTGATCCTGGTTCGAGACCTCGTACTTCCAGGCGCCGAAGCGGCCTCTGGAATAAACGTCTCTCTGCTCCAGCCAGGGGATGAGCCGGTCGAGGACCTCTGTACGTCCGAGAAAGGGCGTGGGGTAGCCATGCTCTTCGCGATGGTGCCAGAAACTGACGACCTCGGTGGGCTCCTCGAAGAGCCCATCGCGACGCATCGCTTCGATCGTCCACCGCTCGAGGTCGCTCGCGTCGACGGGCTTGTGACTCGACTCACAGACCTCCGCCATCAGCGACCAATAGCCGTCTCCCTGCGGGGCGTTATTGGGTGAGTAATTGGTAAAGACAGTCACCCGATAATAGGGACTGTGATCCTCGGGAAAATACATCCAGCACTTCTTCGCGAGGGTGTCGGGCTTGGGGCCTTTGAGCCCAACACCCAAGATATGGACCGAGCTGTGGGTGAGAGCCTTGGCGGTCGAGTCCAGCTCCGGCTCGCGGCCGTCGCACATCTGCCAAAGAGTGTCGAGGGGCAGAGTCGTGATGAGCTTGTCCCAGGGTAATTGCTCGCCACTCGCCAGCTTCAAAGTGCGAGCGTCGAGGTCCACGCTCTCGACCCAGGCTCCGTAACGCTGGCGATTTTCGGGAAGCAGACCGGCAACCGAAGTCCAGATAGCTCCGGTACCTCCGTGGAGCGGAAAGCGGAGGCGATTGTTCGGCCCCCAGGAGACGTCGTCGCTCATCTCTTCGATGTTGCGCTCTACCCGTTCGACGTCGGGGACCGCCACTCTTTCGCCCATCCAATCGACTCCCATGCTCTCGAGGGGGTGACCCCATACCTTGAAGTTGTAGGGAAAGAGGAAGGAGTCAGCGATTCCGGTGCCGAAAGTTTGCAGAATCCACTGTCGGAAGTTCTCCGGCCTTGCTTTGCTGGTAGTCGCTGCAGCCTGTCGCAGACCGTCGAGACCACGGTCTCGCTCGTCGGCCGGCAGACGGTGGATGTTGTTTTGGAAGGGATAGGGGACCCAGCGCTCGCGAATCCACACCCACGATTCTCGTTCGTGCTCGAGCCAGCCGCCGGTGACAGCCTGGTCGAGAACGTCGTCGTAGTAGGAATAGTGTGAGAACTGAACATGTCCGCCCACGTCCCAAGTGAAGCCGGCCTCGTCGACGAAGCTGGTGGCCAATCCGCCAGGGCCGCCTCGCCCTTCCACGACCAGATAGTCCTCGAGGCCTAGATCTCGAAGCCGCCAGGCGGCTCCTAGGCCAGTGGGACCCGCTCCAAGAATGAGAATCCGGCCCGGATCTTTCACCGACTGCGCTTTCGAGAGAAGGCGACACCTATCGTTTGCGCTAGCGAGCGCGCCGCGGGGCGAAGGATGTTGAAGCTCACCAGCGACCCTCCTCCATGGCGTCGGCCAAGGAAAGCGACGGGGGTCTCGTAGATGCGAAGACCCGCCTTCGCGGCCAGGCCCGAGAGGATGACGTTTGGAGCGAAGAGGTCGTCGGAGAGGCCGGCGAGCAGAGGGCTCAGGGCGTCGGAACGCATCAGGCGGAAGGGTGTGTTGACATCGCTCACTCCGCGGGCGAAGAGCAGCCACACGCTGAGTCTGGAGACTCTCGTCACCAGCCACCGTGCTGGTGAGGATTGACGGCCCGCCCTGATGCCGAAGAGAAAATCGTAGTCGTCTCTTTGCTTCCACAGTTCGGCAAAGCCGCCAACATCCATCTCCCCGTCGCTGTCGGTCTGGAAGACCCAGGGAGCCGACGCCTCGCGGTAGCCGCGAAGAATCGTGGGGCCGTGGCCCCTGTTTTCGTGGCGCGTCACAACCAGTCGTGGGTTTTCTTCAGCAAGGCTCGAGAGAACATCAGGGGTGGCATCCTTGGGAGCCGTCGTCATAGACGCGGATCTCGTAGTCGATGCCTAGGCGGTCAAGCTCGTCTGTCCACTCCCCGAGTGCTTCTCCAATGGCCGCTGCCTCGTTGTACACGGGCATCACCACGGAAAGTGCAGGAGAAGCGGCGGCGGTCATGTTTGGAATGGACGACTAAGGCGTGTCGGTAGCGTGGAATGCGTCGAAAGGGGGGCGCAGCACTGGCAGGACAAGAAAAAGGCGCCAGGGGCTCGATACGAGCTCCCTGGCGCCGGTAATTCTAGCAGTTACCGAGTCTACTGCCGCTGCCGGATCAGAACTGCAACCGCGATCCCCATGAGCAGCAAGATCATCAGAGCCATTCCGGATCCCGACAGAGTCGGTATCTCGTAGAGAGGCTCCACTGTCGGTGTAATCGTCGGTGTGTTCGTAACCGTCGGGGTGTTCGTTGCCGTCGAGGTGCTCGTCGCTGTCGGCGTGTTCGTCGGCGTGTTCGTCGGCGTGTTCGTCGGTGTTGGCGTTGTGAGTACCGTTATGGTGAAGTCGCAATTCTCAGTGAGGTTGTACGACGAGCTATTCGTCTCTTCCCATGAGCTGTCCGTGTCCCGAAGGGCGCCGTCCGGAATCGGGTTGTGTTTGCTTTGTGCAGGTCCAGGCTCGCTCGTATCGCGGTCATAGGTAAACGACACAGGCCCCGAACGGGAGTGTTGCCACGTTGTCGTAGACCAGCGTGGTCGCAAACTCCGCCAGGGGATTGCCCTCGCTGCACTGACGGACCCGAAACATGTCATAGCAGACTCCGGGCCCGGCGCCATTGTTGCAATCGTTGCCTGCCGGGTCGTGCAGCTCCTGTAGGAACTGCGATGTACCATTGACATCATAAGCGTTGATTCCGGCGACGTTCGTCGTCGACAGACTGAAGTTGAGGTCTGCGAGCGCGGCGCCAAGGGTCGTAGGATCGAGTGGGTTCTGCGTCGAATCGTCGGTGGTGTCGAGAAAGACCGAAAACGCGGGAATCTTTTTGTAGGTGTCGTCCGGGCCGCCAGAGCCATCCTTACAGTTGTGATCGGCCGTGTCGAAGGTTACAAACAGTCGTTGATTGAAGGCATCATAGGTGAACTCTGTGTTCAGAGGCTCGCCCACGTCCGCCATGGCAGACGACGCGAACATCAGCACGAGAGCTATCGAGAAGAAAAGAGCGGCTCTCGGCCCATGATGTCTCTTGGAGTTGTCGTTACTCATAGTCTGTTCCGCCTCCGAAGTTTCACGTCGCAAGGTCCGCGTTCCGCTTGTCTTGGTAGTAAGTTCACAATTCCCCGCCCTTTCGTTACCAGTGTCAAGTGACTAAGCAGCTACAGTCAACAGATTGAGCAGAAACGAATAGTACAGCAGGAAACGCTTCGGAATCAACTAAGATCTTGCCAAATTCGCAAACAGCCAGCACCGCTTAGTGGGCGCATCCTAATTCTCTATCGTCAAGAAAACGTCAGGAGATCAGCGGTGTGTTCGCCTTACGTCGAGCTCCGTCAAGGACAATCGAACGCCTGCAGGTGTTGCAGCGGCGGCGCCGGATTCAGGTCCGTGTTGCAATAGGTGACGGACTCCCCGGTCTGTGTGTCGACCACTGTCGTCTCAAAGCCGACGTTGGTGCCGGCGGTGTAGAACACCCACTTCTTGCCGTTGATGCCGCAGCCATCGAGCACCTTGATCAGCATCTCGGGATTGTCGCCCGAGAAGAAGGTCATCAGACCGCCACGCGCCACGCCCACAGAAGCCAGCGCCAGGACCTGGCCGGAGCCGGCGACCCCCCCGGCCTGAGTGGTCTCGAAGTCGACGTTGATCTGAAATCGCTTGTCGCCGGGTTGATCGTCGATACACAGCGTGGTCATGTCCGGCACACAACTGCTCGGAGCCCCGGCCAAGGAGCGCTCGAAGTCGTTCTCGAAGTCGAAGGCGGCGGCAACCGCTTCGTACACCGGCCCGTCGCTGCCGTCACAGGGGAACGCCATGAGATCCTGAACCGGAGGAGCCGCCTCCAAGTCCGGGTTGAGATAGATCGCCGCCCGTCTGGTCTGAGTGTCGATCACGGTGGTTTCGAGGCCGACGTTGGTGCCTGCGGTGTAAAACACCCACTTATGGCCGTTGATCCCGCAGCCATCGAGCACCTTGATCAGCATTTCCGGATTGTCGGGCGAAAAGAAGGTCATCAGGCCGCCACGAGAGATGCCAAGGGCGGTGAGAGGTACGGCCTGTCCGAAGCCTGAAAGACCCCCGGCCTGCGACGTCGAGAACTCGGTCTCGATCTCGAAGCGACCGTCGTCGGGCTCATCGTCGATGCAGAGGGTGTTGCCGCCCGCTTCACAGGGCTCCGGCGGGGCCAACTCCAGGAATTTGGCGCGGATGCCCAGGGCCCTGTATCTGGAGTCGATGCCATTGGGGCCGAGCTTCCGGTGCGGGCTCGGATCCTGGAGCGACGAGATATAGGCCGGCTCTCCTCCAGGGCCGTTGGTGTCCATGCACCAACCTACTGAGAACTCGGACGGATCCCACTCCACACCCACGAAAACCCGCTCGTTGGTATCAATCGCGAGTACGGACACGTCGTAGGAAAAAAAGCCCGTTTGGGGAAGCTGGGGAACCGCGACCGCCTCGAGCATGGGGAGAGAGTCGATCAACGCCCCGGGCGAGCCGTCGGGAGCTTCGCTGTAGACCTTGATTGCGAATTGGAGACCGGGGTCCTGGCCGCCTTCCGGCCGCGTCCAGCAGACACACACTTCCTGGAGTCGCTGCAGCCCAGGAGGCGGAGAAACGCGCATCGTGGTCTCCCAGCTGGACACGCTCGCCGACGGTAGAAAGGCCAGCTCGAAGGTACCATCGTCTCTTACGATGCCATCAGCACAGTCGCTCTGCCCGGCTAGGGCCACGGCCGGGAGGAGGAGCCCGATCGCCAAGATGGCCATTCGTTCGTTCATGAAGGTATGGTACCGCGCCATCGTCCGCGATAGAAAACTCTGGCTCAGGAGCGTTGCGTGCTCCTCATCGGCGGCCTTCTCTGGGCGTGGTCGGACGCTCTGCCTGGCGACCATAGCGCTCACGCATCTCCAGGAGCTCCTGCGACTCGGGATCCTCTCGCAGTGCGTGCTCGACAGTCGCCAGGGCATGCTGCCACCTCTCCTCTTGAGCGTAGGCCTCGGCGAGTCGAACGATCTCGCTGCTCGGGCCGAGGGCGTCGAAGGGCGGCTCTGCAGCCCGGAGCAGCATCTCGGCGTTGTCCCAAAGCGTGTTGTCGAAGAGATGGAGTGGTGCCGAATACTCGATGCGCATGTTGTCGTCGGTATTCAGAGCGACGCCGTCTGCTAGTTTCTGGATCGCTGGCCGCGCGAACAGGTAGTGAGCCAGCAGCGTCTCCGGCAGAGGCATGTCCACCCGTGCCAGGTTCGCGCGCACGTCGAGGTCCTGGAACAGCGCCTGGCGTAGGCTCTCGACGCTCAAGGGAAGCGGAGACCGACTTCCAACCAGAACGAGGTCGAAGATGTCGACTCGAAATACCCGCACATGCTCGAAGACGTCGGCGAAGGTGGCAAGTAGAGAACGCAGGTCCTCTGGCGCCATTTCGTAGGCGTGCAGCCACTGCGCCCAGACTCCCTCGGCATCGAGCTTGCGCTCTCCCAACGCGAAGAACTCCCGGGTGAAGAGGTTCGCAACGCCGGTCAACCAGGGATTCGAGGGCTCCGAGGTCACCAGATCGTAGGCCCCGTCGGGCACCAGAAGTAGATGATTGCGGGCATCGTTGACGACCAGCTGTACGCGAGGGTCGGCGAGTGGTTGATGGTTGAAGGCGTCGAACTCGTGGCTCGCAGCCACAACCTCGGGCTCGATCTCGATGAGGTCGATGCGCCGTGGCGAGTCGTGGAGGGTTACTCCGCCGGCGGTGATGCCACTCGCGAGACCGATGACCGCCACCCGCTCGGCGCTCGGCCGGAAGGCGAATGGGAGGTGCGCCAGCAGGGTCTGGACCTTCATGTCGTCCCCGGTCGACGCGTCGTTTTTGCCGTTGTTGGAGAGCCAGAGATGCGAGGGGTCGCGCTTGCTCCTACTCACGGTCACGACCGAGCTGAGGCCCTCTTCGTAGAAGACCAGATCGTAGGACCCTACGGTGTAGTCGAGCACTCCCTGCCTGCTGCGATCGCGAAGGTCGAAGGCCTTGGTGTAGAGGCCGGTGGTCATGAGCAGCGGGTCCCAGGGAGGTTTGAACAGAAAGAGCAACACTCCAACCGCGGCCAGAGCGAGGCCGTAGGCCCTGGCACGAGCGCGGCGCTCGGCAGCTAGGGTAGCCGCCACAGCTGCGATGGCGGCGACGAGGAGGTTGACCGCCGCCGCCAACAGCACAGATCCTCTAACGTGCAGAGCGGGCAGTAGAAGCAAGGTCCCTCCCAGCGCTCCCACGATGGCCCCGAGCGTATTGAAGCCATAGATCAATCCAACCGGAGTGCCAGCTTCGTGATACCGCCCGCCCGCCACGCGCACGAGGTAGGGGAAGCTCGCTCCCATGAAGAGGGCCGGTGGAGTCATGACGAGGAGGGCGAGGAGCAGCTGCCCGCCCAGGAGGTGGTAGCTCGAGCCCTCGAGGCGGTCGTAGAGCCACACCCACATGAACGGGAGCTGGGCGTAGCCGAACATGGCTGCCCAGGCAAGCACAGCGATCATCACCTGTATCTTGCCTAAACCTCGGAGGAGACCGGCCTGGCCGCCGCGCAGAAGACTTCGGTCCGCCATCGGTCCGGCGGCCCAGCCGCCGAGGCCGATGCCCAAGAGAAAGGCCAACAGCATGATCGAGAAGGCATAGGCGCTTCCGCCGAGAAGCAGGGTCATCAGCCGAAACCAACTCACCTCGTAGAGCAAGCTGCTCGCGCCGGTGAGGGCAGCAAGCGCGAGGAGCGGAGTCAAGCCGAGATCTTGCTGTTGCGCTTCGTTGTTAGGAGGAGTGCTTGCGGGCGCGTTCGGAGCGGAGTATTTGCTTTCTCCGCCTTCCCGAAGAGCGACCGAGATTGCGATCGCGGCCACTGCGATCAGCCCATTGGCGGCCACTGTCGCACCCGTCGTGGCCGCTGTCCCGAACCTGGGTAGGAGCACGAAGCCAGCCGCCGCCGTACCTAGCACAGCTCCAAGCGTATTGGCCCCGTAGAGCCGTCCGACGGTGGCGCCGAGGCGTAGATTGCCTCGGGTGGAGAAACGGACCAAGAGCGGAAGCGTCGCTCCCATACAGAACGTCGGCAAGAGCAGCAGAGCGCTGACAACGCCGGCCTGGAGGGCCCCCAGAGTCACCGGGCCGGGGTCGAAATTACGGAAGAAACGTAGGTAAAAGGGAGCCGTGGCTGTGAGCATGGAAGGGAGAACCAGGGCGTAGAGACCGATGAAGGCCTCGAGGATGCCGTAGGCGAGGAGCGGTCGTGTGACCCGCTGCGCCCAGCGCGCTGCCGCGAGCCCTCCCAGGGCGAGACCGGCCATGAAGGCGGCCAAGACGGTGCTGATCGCCAACTGGCTGGTGCCGAAAACCAGCTGAAGATGCCTGGCCCACACGATCTCGTAGACTAGAGAAGTGGCGCCGCTCACCAGAAAGAGCGCAATCACGCCGACGGTGAGGCGGGTGGGGTCGAGGAGGGCAGCCGGCAGCGAGGGCTCCGGCCGAGCCTCGGGCGCTGCTGCCGGTCGCGGAGTCGGGCTCGGGATCGCATCCTTGCCTCGTCCGGGCTTCCGCTTCGTTGTGCGTTTACTCATTGCATCGACGAGTGGGTCTGTAAGGCGCTCTCTCGGAGCGCACCTTGAAGGGCTCGAGAGCCGAAGAGCTCAAGACCGGGGCAGTGTGCCACAACCCGCGGCGGCTGCGCGTGCTGCACAATCGTGCCTCGACAGATAGGATCTCGAAAGGAAGGATGACTCTGATGAAGCGCATAATGTTCTTGGCCCTTCTCGCCTTGCTCTTTGCCGGATCGGGCATCGCCCTGGCAGCGGCCAACGACCTCTCCGCGGAGAAGGTGACCTTCCATCGTGACGTACTCCCGGTCCTGCAGCAGAACTGCCAGGTTTGTCATCGCCCCAACGGCGCCAATCTGGGCGGGATGGTGGCTCCAATGGCCTTCACCTCCTACTCCGACACGCGGCCCTGGGCCAAGTCGATCGCCCGTCAAGCCGAAGCCCGTACGATGCCGCCCTGGCACGCCTCTCCCGAGCACGCCGGCATTTTCGCCAATGAGAGAACGCTGACAGAGGGCGAGATCGACACCCTCGTTGGTTGGGCGAAGAACGGGGCTCCGGAAGGTGACATCGCCGATGCACCGCCGCCGAGGGAGTTCCCCTCGGCTGACGGCTGGGTGATCGGGGAGCCCGACCTGGTGATAGCGATGGGCGATAGCTACTTCATAGAAGACGACGTAGAGGATCAGTACATCACCTTCGTCTCCGAGATCACCGCAGAGATGATGCCAGAGCCGCGCTGGCTCAAGGGAGTCGAGTTCCGCCCCGGCAGCTCGGTGGTTCACCACATCATTGCGCTACCGCTCGGCGGCATCGCTCCCGGCAACGATCCGACGCTCTATAACGAGGGCTACGGAACGCTATTGAAGCCAGGCACCAAGGTGAGCTGGCAGATGCATTACCACAAAGAGCCGGGGCCGGGGACAGGGGTCTCCGATCTGTCGACCGCGGCGCTCAAGCTCTACCCGGTCGGTTACAAGCCCGACTTCGTGGTGCAGAACGAGCCGCTCGGCAAGATGGACTTCGGCATCCCTCCGGGAGACCCGAGCTACACCGCCAAGACGAGCGCCACCTTCAAGCGAGACAGCCATCTCCTCGGCTATACACCCCACGCCCACCTTCGTGGGAAGTCGGCGATCTATACCGCCTACTACCCCGACGGCACCGAGGAGGTACTACTCCATGTGCCGAAATATGATTTCAATTGGCAGACCCACTACGAATACCCCGGCAACGGGAAGGCGATCCCGGCGGGTACTCGGATCGAGCTCGAGATGAGCTGGGACAACTCGGAGCAGAACCCCTACAACCCGGACCCCACCGCTGAGGTGGTCTTCGGCCAACCGACCACGGCCGAGATGATGTTCGGCTTCGTCTCTTTCGCCGACGCTTGAGCCGGGCTACGACCCGCCGCGGAGCGGCTTGCTCGGCGGTAGCGGGCGCGAAGAGCAGATCCGCGGCTTCATCAAGCAGCGCTTCGGCGTCGAGCCCGAAGATCTCACTCCCGAGCAACGCCAGGAGCTCATGCAGGAGCTCCGCAGTCGGCAGCGGGGTGCGTCGTGCGGCGGCTAGAAGACGCGCAAGAGCGGAAGGTCTCCTGAGGCCAGAGACGGGCCCGGCGGCGTACAATCTCAGGACCTGGCGCCACTGTCGGTGCCAAGTCCCTCCTCGATCGGCCCGCGAAGGAGAACGGATGTCGATGTCGCGCTCAGCCCTGTCGGTTCTGGTCTTGCTCGTTTTGTCACTGTGCCCGGCCGGCATCGCCTTTGGCCAAGTCGCCGGATCGGTATCAGGAGTGGTGAGGGACGCGGAAGGTAACACCTTATCTGGCGTTTCGGTGGTCGTCAGCGGAGCGGCTCTTCAGCGCGAGAGCCTGAAAGTCGTCACCGATGCCGAGGGGGCCTACCGAGTCGCGCCGCTACCTCCGGGTGTCTACGCTCTGCGCTTCGAGCTCGACAGCTTCGCGCCCCAGGGCTTCGACGCGGTACGGGTCGGTGTCAATGCCCGCGTCACTCTCGACTGGACTCTGTTGCCGGAGGCGGTGGCCGAGACCGTCGAGGTGCGGGGTGCTCTGCCTTTGATGGAGATTCAACGCAGCGAGCTCGCGACCCGCATCGAAGAGGAATCGATCGACAACCTGCCCTTGCAGAGCAGGAACGCCGAGGACCTCGTGATCCTGGTGCCTGGGGTCACGCCTCGCCCGGCCGAGGTTCGCGACCAGCAGTTCTCCATCTTCGGAGAGCGGCCGTCGGCGACCAGCTTCCGCTACGACGGGGTCGACAATAACGACCCCCTCGACGGAGGGTCTTTTCAGCGCTACGCCCAGGATGCGATTCAGGAGTTCGAGGTGATCACCACCGGCTACCAGGCCGAGTTCGGCCGTGCCCAGGCCGGCGTGGTCAACGTGCTGACCCGCTCCGGCACCAATGCGACCCAGGGGCGTGCTTTTTTCTTCAAGCGCAACGACTCCTGGGACTCCTCCAATGTTGCGGGTCAGGAAGCGCCCGACCTGTCCCGGGAGCAGTGGGGGCTGTCGTTGGGAGGCAAGGTGAGGCGTGATCGGTCGTTCTTCTTTGTCGCCGGGGAGTTCCTCGACGAGCAGCGGGGTCGCAACATCGACTTCAGCGCCGTGCCGCAGTGGGTGCAAGACGGCATTTCGACGGTAGGGGGTGAGGAGAACTTCGCTGCCGGCCCCCAGATCGACGACCAGACGCTGCTCGGCAAGATCGACCTTCTTCCCAGCGACGAGCAGCGCTGGACCCTGAGCCTCAACAGCACCACGGACGATGCCGACGGCGACATTCCCAGCGGCATCGCCGGTGCGCTAGTGCTACCCAGCGCCGCCCGTTTGCAGGAGCAGGACTCACTGGGGCTGACTCTCAATCAGAGCACCGTCCTCAGCCAACGGGGTGTGCTCGATTCCAACTTTCGTCTTCTCGATGGACAGACCGGCACCAATCTGGACAAGACCGAGCGTGCCGAGGCCGTTCTTCTTCTCTTTCGCAGTGGCTTCATTCAGACCGGAGCGCAGCTCCCGGGGGGTCGGGCCGAGCGCAACATCGACCGCTTCTCCCTCGGCCAATCCTACTCTCACCTCGCCGGCCGCCACGAGCTGAAGTTCGGTTATGAGTACCTCGACACCTCTCTCGACGGCTTCGAAGAAGTGTCGAACGATGTCGAGTATTCTGCCTACTTTCTCTTTCCCAATGCCATCGACCTCAACGAGGAGCTGTTCCAGCGATTCGGTTTCGAGCACGCGGCCGCACGCTTCTTCTTTCTTTCGGCCAACCCCGACGGCTCTCTCGATCTCGACATCAACAATGAAGACGTTGCCCTCTACGGCCAGGACAAATTGCAGATCGGGGACAACGTCATCGTCGACGTCGGCCTGCGATACGACCAGGCTAGTCTCTTTGATGGTGATGACGATAATTTCGCACCCCGCTTCGGTCTCACCTGGGACGTCGGCGGCAAACACCGCACTGTGGTCAAGGCCAGCGCCGGAGTGTTCTACGATCAAAACGCCCTCATCGCCTCCACCGGCGTGCCCGAGAAGGGCGGCTTTTTCGGCGACACTCTCTTTGCCAGCATGTACGCGGCCTACGAAGCACTCTCGGACAAGATGAGGTCGTTCCTGTCGGGCCTCACCGCCATCCACGAATCGACCCATCTGTACCGAGGCTCCTACTACGAGAAGGCGGGCGGAGGGGCGCAACGAGCAGCCCAGGAACGAGCATCCGGTCGTGCGCACCCACCCCGAGACCGGCCGTCAGGCCCTCTACGTCAACGCCGGCTTCACCACCAAGATCGTCGGCATGAGCCGCGAAGAGAGCCGAGCTCTTCTCGACTTCCTCTTCCACCACATCGAGCGCCCCGATTTTCAGGTCCGCTTCCAATGGCAGCCGAGCTCGATGGTCTTTTGGGACAATCGCTGCGTTCAGCATCTCGCGGTGTGGGATTACTGGCCGCAGATCCGCACACGGCGTTCGAGTGACCGTGGCCGGGGATCCGCCCTTCTATCGGGCCGAGGGCGTGCAAGAGCGGAAGGCCTCCTAGCCCCTTCCGGCCCTATGCCAGGGCCAGGCGTCTGCCCTTGGGCTCGGGGACAGGATCGCCAAACTCCTGTGCCGTCTCGACCCAGAGCTCAATGGCATCTTGCGCGCTGGCCAATGCACATTCGTGAGTGTCGCCGTGCGCCGAGCAACCGGGCAGCTCGGGAACCTCGGCTACAAAGATCTTGTCTTCGTCGCTCCAGTAGATGATGACTTCGTACTTATTCATCGAAGGGATCTCCCAAACGGTAGCGGAGAATTATCCATCGAACTTGTTTGACTTGGTACGGCTTGGCCTTTGCGCTGTCCTTCTGCAGGTTGATACGTTCTTCGACATCATGGCGGCGAAAGATGTGGTGACTGCCCTTGGTCCGTTCATCGAATCCCAGGTGGCGAAGAAGGTTACAGAGGTCACCGAACGCGATGTTGGCGTCTGAGTGCCCCTCGAGGATGCGCCGAATCATCTTCTCATGCCTCGCCACAGTACAATCTTAGCGCTTGTCGCCACTACAGGTGCCGCTGCCTCACGGGGTCTACTCCTTGCGCTTCGAGCTCGAAAGCTTCGCGCCCCAAGGCTTCGACGCGGTACGGGTAGGTGTTAACGCGCGCGTCACTCTCGACTGGACTCTGTTTGCCCGAAGCGATGTCGGAGACATTGGAGGTGCGTGGCGCTCTGCCCTTGATGGAAATCCATCGCAGCAGACTCGCGACCCGCATCGAAGAGGAATCGATCGACAACAGATGAGGGATTCATGTGGGACGCAGCCATCGCCACCCGGCCGGCCGCGTCCGCCCAGAGCGCTCGGGTGGGGCGAGGCCGAGGGTGCGTCGGCGAAGCCGCTTTTGAAAGTGCGGGGCTCCGCTTCGACGAAGGGGGCCTTCGCAGCCCAGATCTTCCATCTGCACGCCGACTACGATCGGCACCGGGCTCTCTAGGCGACGGCCCCAGAAGTCGGCGGCGTAAAGCAGCACTCGAGGGGAAAAGGCCTGGCACGCTCGAAACTCCAACTAATCTGCTCAGATGAGCTCGCGTTTGCTTTCAGTCAGATCCCTCTCCAGTAGCAGGAGAAAGAATCTTCAGCGAACCTACTTTAATGCGTCGCCTACTGCACAGGCTCCTCGGGAGCATGGTCGATTGCCTTGCGCCAACCGTTCCACTGTTCCGGATGAGTCGCCACTCGGGCCTCGAGGCGAGACGAGTACTGGCGGGCGAGAGCGGCAAAAGACTCTGCGCGCGAGGTGCCGTGCTGAGGGTTGAGTGGCGCTTCGATCGTTGTTAGCAAGCTACCGTTATCCTGACGTATGGTGAAGACTGGCAACAGGGCTGCCCCGCCTCGCAGGCAAAGATTCAGCGGTCCGGAGGCCAAGCGGATGCCGGTGGATAGGAAAGGAGCGGTGATGGTCTGCTTCGCCTCGACGCCGACGGTGATCGACACGATCGCATTGTCTCGTAGTAGCGCACGAACCTTGCGCAGAGAGGGACCTGGATTGCCTGCGGGTCAGGAGGGAGTCTTGAGGCTGGACGCGAGACCCGAGGCCTCCTTCGAGGTCCGGGTAGAAAACCTTCAGCGCAGCGTCGAGCAGAGGTCTGGGAGCGACCCTCGTCGCGTCGTGCGCTTGATTCTGACCCTGCTGGAGAACGACCCCAGGCTGGTGCGTCCCGGTATGCGGGCGCACGGAACCATCCGGTTGCAGCGACGCGACGGTGTTCTGACAGTCCCGATCGACGCCGTACGTGAGGCTGAAGACGGCCGAACGATCGTCCTGGGCAAGACACTCTTTGGCTCGCAGATGCGACCTGTAGAGCTCGGCGAAAAGCGGGGAGGTTGGGTAGAGGTGATTGCGGGCTTGGTGGAGGGAGACCGGGTTCGGGTCGACGCATGAGAAACGAAGTCTCCAGTTATCGCGCGACAACAGCGGCTGCCGCCATTTTCGCCGTTTTGGCCGTTGCCTGCCGGCAGGAAGAGCAGGTTCCGACCTATGAAGTGACACGGCGCTCGTTCGCTCATTGGGTCAAGGCCGAAGGATTCCTACGTGCCGTGAATGTCACCGAAGTCAGCGTGCCGTCAGAGATCCGACGCGGAGCTCGGATCCTGTGGATGGTGGAGGACGGAGCGCGGGTAGAGGCTGGAGACCCGGTCGTGAAGCTCGATCACTACGACATGGAGCAGCGATACCGCGAGGAGGTCGCAGAGTCGGAGGCCGCCGTAGTCGAGCTGGACCGAACGCGAGTAGAAGGTCGCCAGGGTCGAGGGCCTCGCCGAGGGCGCCAGGGTGGCGCTGAAGGATCCCGGGGCCAGGAGTGAGGGAGATCGCCGTAACAGCGATGCACTGGCTTCGAGATGACACTACGCGACGCGCTGAGGACGTCGGTCGGGAATCTCTCGGCCCACAAGCTGCGGACAGGCCTCGCCATGCTCGGTGTGGTCTTCGGTGTCGGTGCCGTGATCTCGATGCTCTCGATCGGGGCTGGGGCCGAGGACGAAGCTCTTGCGGTAATTCAGCGATTGGGTCTACGCAACATCCTCTTGCGCGCCCGTGACTACGACGAAGATCGGCTGAAGAGATCCGCCGCGTCTCGGTCGGTGTCTCGCAGCGTGACATCGATGCCATCGCCGAAGCGGTCTCGGAAGTCGTCGACATCGCGCCAAAGGTCGAGATCGAGCCCTGGGAAGTACGTTGGCTTGGGGTAAGGCCGAGGCTTCCGTCTTCGGGGTGGCGGCGGACCATCTCAGGATCGGCAACCTCAGGGTCCGCTCCGGCAGATTCCTCGACCCGATCGACGACAGGGAGCGCGCCCAGGTGTGCGTCATCGGACCGCGGGTCGCGAGGGCTCTGTTCGGGTGGGAGTCGCCGCTCGAAAAGGAGCTCCTCGTCAACGGGGTCTGGCTCGTCGTCGTCGGCGTGCTCGAAGGGAGCGGCGGGGAGATCGATGCCTTTCAGGGGATATCTCTGGCGTCCAGTGACGATGCCATCTACCTGCCGATCACGACGGCTCGACGGAAATTCGACCCCCATCCTCTCGGCTCCCCATTTACCGAGCTCATCATACGGTTGGATGACAGACTGGATCCGGAGAAGGCCAGCCTCATCGCCGCTGACGCCATCAAGCGCATTGTCGACCGGCTCCACGGTGGGGCCGAAGATTACGAGCTCGTCGTTCCTCAATCCCTGCTCAATCAGAGTCAGGAAACGCAGCGCATCTTCAACGTAGTCATGGGAAGTATCGCCGGCATCTCGCTCTTGGTGGGCGGTATCGGCATCATGAACATCATGTTGCCAGCGTGCTCGAGCGCAGACGTGAGATCGGCGTACGTCGCGCGGTGGGGGCGCGCAAGATCGACATCCGTACCCAGTTTGTCGTCGAGATCTTTCTTGATCAGCGTGATAGGGGGAGCGTTCGGCATCGTCGTCGGAGTCGCCCTCGCCCAGAGCATCGCCACCTATGCCGGCTGGCCAACGGAGGTCAGCGTCGCTGCGATCGTGCTCGCTAGTCTGGTGTCCATTGTCGTCGGCGTCGTCTCCGGTCTGTACCCGGCGATACAGGCCTCCGAGCTCGACCCCATCGACGCCCTGCGCTATGAGTAGCCTCTCTCGCCTGTCAGGGCCGAAGGTCGCCGGAGAGCTTCTCATCGATCTGCGAGGCGTGGAGAGGAGCTACCGCGTGGGCGAGAATGAGATCCGTGCACTGGACGGAATCGACCTCGAGATCTTCTCCGGAGACTATCTGGCGATCACGGGTGCGTCGGGAAGCGGCAAGTCGACCCTGATGAACATCCTCGGTTGCCTCGATCGGCCCACCGGCGGCAGCTACCGGCTGCGGGGCGTCCCGGCTCACGAGCTGGAGGACGATACGCTCGCCCGGCTGCGCAACGAGGAGATCGGCTTCGTTTTCCAGAGCTTCAATCTGCTTCCTCGGCTGGATGCCCTGGGCAATGTCGAGATCCCTCTCGTTTACGGCCAACTGAAGCTCGCCGAACGGACCGAGCGGGCTCGGGCAGCGCTCGACCGGGTGGGACTAGCGGACCGGATGGAACACCGCCCCAACGAGCTCTCTGGGGGTCAATGCCAGAGAGTTGCGATCGCCCGTGCGCTCGTCAGCGAACCCTCCATCCTCCTGGCCGACGAACCGACGGGCAACCTCGACTCCCGTACATCGGAGGAGATCATGCTGCTCTTCGACCAGCTCTCGGCAGGCGGCGCCACTGTGATCCTGGTGACTCACGAGTCGGGCCTCGCTGCACATGCCTCGAAAGTGGTCCACATCTCAGACGGACGGGTTGTGTCCGGCTGAGGGGTGCGCCGGCCAGACGGTCCGGGCCGGATACAATCCTCTGTGCTTGTCGCCACTGCGGGTGCCAAGCCCCTCCTTGGTTGGTCCGAGAAGGAGAACAGATGTCGATGTCGCGCTCATTCCTGTCGGTTCTGGTCCTGCTCGTCTCTCTGTGCCTGCCCGGCCTGGCGTTTGGCCAGGTCGCCGGTTCGGTGTCGGGAGTGGTGAAGGACGCGGAAGGCAACGCCCTGCCGGGCGTTTCGGTTATCGTCAGTGGCGCGGCTCTTCAGCGAGAGAGCCTGCGCGCAGTCACCGATGCCGATGGCGCCTACCGAGTCTCGCCGCTGCCTCCGGGTGCTTACGCCATGCGCTTCGAGCTCGACAGCTTCGCCCCCCAGGGCTTCGACGAAATACGGGTAGGTGTCAACGCCCGCGTCACCCTGGACTGGACTCTCCTGCCCGAGGCGGTGGCGGAGACCGTGGAGGTGCGGGGCGCGCTGCCTTTGATGGAGATCCAGAGGAGCGAGCTCGCGACCCGTATCGAAGAAGAGTCGATCGACAACCTGCCGTTGCAGAGCAGAAACGCCGAAGATCTCGTGGTCCTCGTGCCAGGCGTCACGCCTCGGCCGGCCGAGGTTCGCGACCAGCAGTTCTCGATTTTCGGCGAGCGACCGTCGGCGACCAGCTTTCGCTACGACGGGGCCGACAATAACGATCCGCTCGACGGCGGGTCCTTCCAGCGCTACGCCCAGGACGCCATTCAGGAGTTCGAGGTGGTCACCACCGGTTACCAGGCCGAGTTCGGACGCGCGCAGGCAGGGGTGATCAACGTGCTGACGCGCTCAGGCACCAATGCGGCCCAGGGCCGAGCCTTTTTCTTCAAGCGCAACGACGCCTGGGACTCCTCCAACGTCGAAGGTCAGGAGGCACCCGAGCTCTCGCGCGAGCAGTGGGGGCTTTCGCTGGGGGGCAAGTTGCGGCGGGACCGCGCCTTCTTCTTCGTCGCGGGCGAGCTCCTCGACGAAGAGCGTGGTCGCAACATCGATTTCAGCACTGTGCCGCAGTGGGTCCAAGACGGCATTTCGACGGTGGGGGGCGAGGAGAACTTCGCCGCAGGCCCCAAGATCGACGGCGAGACGCTGCTGGGCAAGATCGACTTTCTTCCCAATGACGCCCAGCGCTGGACCCTGAGCCTCAATAGCACTGTGGACGATGCCGACGGCGATATCCCCAGCGGCATTGCCGGTGCGCTGGTCTTGCCCAGTGCGGCCCGGCTGCAGGAGCGGGATTCACTGGGGTGGACTCTGAATCAGAGCACCGTCCTCAGCCAGCGTGGCGTGCTTGATTCGCACGTTCGCCTTCTCGATGGAGAGACCGGCACCAATCTCGACAAGAACGAGCGTGCCGAGGCCATCCTGCTTCTCTTTCGCAGTGGTTTCATCCAGACCGGCGCGCAGCTTCCGGGCGGTCGGGCCGAGCGGAATATCGACCGCTTCTCCGTCGGCCAATCCTACAGTCGCCTGTCCGGCAGCCACGAGCTGAAGTTCGGCTATGAGTACCTCGACACATCTTTGGACGGCTTCGAAGAGGTTTCGAACGATGTGGAGTACTCGGCCTACTTTCTCTTTCCCAATGCCATCGATCTCAACGAGGACCTCTTCCAGAGATTCGGCTTCGAGCACGCGGCGGCCCGCTTCTTCTTCCTCTCCGCCAACCCCGATGGCTCGCTCAATCTCGATATCGACAATGAAGACATCGGCCTCTATGGCCAGGACAAGTTGCAGATCAGTGACAACGTCATCATCGACATCGGCCTGCGCTACGACCAAGCCAGCCTCTTTGATAATGACGACGACAACTTCGCCCCCCGCTTCGGTCTCACCTGGGACGTGGGCGGCAAGCACCGCACCGTGGTCAAGGCAAGCGCAGGGCTTTTCTACGATCAGAACGCCCTCATCGCCTCTACCGGCGTGCCCGAGAAGGGTGGCTTTTTCCGACTCAACGGCTTCGATGTCGCGCTTCCACGCCTCGGCGCTCCTTATACCGACTCGCTGATCGACCTGGTCATCACATCAGGTTTCCCGATCGGGGGTGGGGCAAGAAGCCCGGCCGAGAATCCGCTCTACGCCCAGTTCGCGGCGGACCTGCGCGCCAATCCTCTCCACCTCTACAACCTGCTCGGCATCAACGTGGCCGATGCCGCGAATCCACCTCTGGTCACCGCCGACAACGTGCAGGGGCTGAGTGGCCTCGGCCCCGACCAGGTGACCAGCTTGCTCGAGACCACTTATCCCGGCACCGACTGGATCTTTTTCGATGTGCCCGGTGGATCAGTCCTCGGCGACCGAGTGCTCAGCTTCCTCCCGCGGGGTCCCCTGGACGTGACGCGTACGCTGCAGACCTACGACCGCGACCTGGTGCCCTCGACCGAGGCCTACACCCTCGGTGTCGAGCACCAACTGGGCTCCAACTACCGGGTCGCGCTCAATCTGGTGAAGCGTGAGACGAGAGACCTTCTCACCACTCGCATCGTCAACCTCTTCGACGTTGCGCCAGGCGAGCCCGGCTTCGGCACCACGACCGACGGCGGCCCGCGGATCAGCGAGGTCGGCTACGACGGCGTCATCGACTACGAAGGTGCGACAGTGAGCTTGTGGAGACCCTTCCGAGATCGCTGGGGCTTCATGTTCTCTTATACCTACTCGGAGAACGACGACAATCTTCTGACCGGGAACGTGGGCTCGGGGTTCAGTAACAACAATCATCCGGAGTTCGACTACGGCACCTCGAGCCTTTCGGTCCCGAACGTCGCCGTCGCCAACGTCAGTGCGCTTCTGCCTCTCGATTTCCGTGTGAGCGCGATCGCCTTCTACCGTGACGGTCCGGCATTTTCCCCCAGGGGCATCGTCGACACGGACGGCGATGGTCTCGTTGATCAGAGAGATCTCAGCCAGCCTCGCAACGCTTTCCGCGTTGACGAGATCTTGAACGTCGACTTGCGCGTCGAGAAGCCCTTCTCTCTTGGCAACGGCCACGAGATATCCCTTCTGGTGGACGCTTTCAACATCACCAACGAAGACAATGTGGCCGGCGTAAACAACGTGTCGGGCCCCGACTTCGGTACCCCCAATAGCTTTCTCCCGGGCCGCGAGATCCAGGTCGGGGTGCGCTACTTTCTCGGCGGTCGCTAGGGTGTCCCAGGCCTCTGTCGATGCGGTCCTCGCCGAGGTCGAGGAGGCCGCCGACGAGCTCGTCGAGCTCGCTCTCGAGCTGATACGGGTACCGACCGTCAACCCGCCGGGAGAGCACTACCGCGACTGCGCAGAGCTCATAGGTCGCCGGCTGGAGGACTTCGGATTCGAGGTCGATTACCCGTGCCCCCGCCAGCAGCCCAGCCCCGCTTACCCTCGAGTGAACGTCGTTGGGACTCGCCGGGGTGAGGAGGCTCACCCGATGGTCCATTTGAATGGCCACTTCGATGTTGTGCCTGTCGGTGACGGCTGGACGGTCGATCCCTTCGCCGGAGTGGTGCGCGACGGTCGCGTCTATGGTCGGGGCTCCGCCGACATGAAGTGCGGCCTGGCGGCGGCGATGATCGCTGCCGAGGCGCTACGTCGCGCCGGGGTGCCGCTGCGTGGCTCGATCGAGATCAGTGGCACCGTCGATGAGGAGAGTGGCGGTTTCGCCGGCATGGCCGAGCTCGCCGAGACCGGGCGAGTCTCGGCGGCTCGTACCGATCACGTGATCATTCCGGAGCCTTTGAACGTCGACCGTATCTGCGTAGGTCATCGCGGCGTCTACTGGTTCAAGGTGTCGGCGCGCGGGCGGATCGGCCACGGCAGCATGCCCTTCCTCGGCTCGAGCGCGATCGACCCCATCGGTCGGCTGCTCGAGAAGGTGCGCACCGAGCTTCGGCCGGCGATCGCTATGCGGCGAACGGAGATGCCGGTAGTCCCGGAAGAGGCGCGACATGGCTCGATCAATGTCAACGCGATAATGGGCGGGCAGGCGGGGCTCGACCCCCAGACACCCTGTGTCGCCCACGCCGGCGAAGCGATCTTCGACCGCCGCTACCTCTTGGAAGAGGGCTTCGAGGCGACCCGCCAGGAAGTGCGCGACCTTGTCGAGGCGGTCGCGGCCGAGGATTCATCGTGGCGTCTCGAGATCGAGGATCTGCTAACGGTGCGACCGACCCAGACCCCCGACGGCGATCCGCTGGTGCAGTGCCTGGAGAACAGCATCTCCAAGCTGCTCGGTCGCCCGGCCACCCTGGTGGCGAGCCCCGGTACCTACGACCAAAAGCACGTCACCCAGATCGGGGGTGTCGCAAGCTGCGTGGCCTATGGCCCCGGCGTTCTCGAGCAGGCGCACCAGCCCGACGAGTGGTGCGATGTGCGCGACATGGTCGATGCGGCTAGAGTGATGGCGCTAACCCTCCTCGACTTGGTTGGATGACGGCTACGAGGTGCTGAACATGATGAACGAGACCTTCTCCTGGTTTGTGCTCCCGCTCTTTGTGATGGCGGCCATGAGTCCGGCGCGAGGCGCCGAGAGGAGGGGTCTGACCGCGGTCGAAGGACTCAAGGTAGGTCACTTCACTCTCGACGAAAGGCCGACCGGGTGCACCGTGATCCTTGCCGAAGGCGGCGCGGTGGGGGGCGTCGACATTCGTGGCGGCGCGCCGGCGACCCGAGAGACGGATCTTCTCGATCCGGTGAACATGGTGCAGGAGATCCACGCGGTCGTGCTTTCAGGAGGAAGCGCCTTCGGGCTCGATTCCGCCGCCGGAGTGATGCGATATCTGGAGGAGAAGAAGATCGGCTTCCCGGTCGGTGTCGGTGTCGTCCCTATCGTCGTCGGCGCCAGCCTCTTCGATCTCGGTATCGGTGGTCGACCCGAGATTCGGCCGGACGCGGCGTGCGGCTACGCGGCGGCAAAAGCCGCTGGCAGCGGAGAGGTAGCCGAGGGCAACGTCGGTGCCGGCGCCGGGGCGACGGTTGGCAAGCTTGGTGGAAGGGGGCGCGCGATGAAGGCGGGCATCGGCACCGCTGCGATCGAGCTCGAAGACGGGCTGGTGGTCGCGGCCCTGGTCGCGGTCAATGCGATCGGCGACATCATCGATCCGGCGACCGGCCGCACCGTCGCGGGTGTCCGTAGCGAGGATGGCCGCAGCTTGGCCGACGCTCGTGTGCTGCTCCGCTCCGGCGGCGGGATCCCGCCGCGGCCGCTCGAAAATACGACCCTCGGCGTGGTCGCGACCAATGCCAATCTCACCAAAGCCGAGGCGACCAAGATGGCGCAGATGGCCCACGACGGCTACGCCCGAGCGATTGCTCCGGCCCATATGCAGGGCGACGGGGACACGATCTTCGCGCTGGCGACCGGCGCCCTCGGCCGAGGCGCGGATGTCTCGAGGCTCGGGGCGCTCGGCGCCGACGTCATGGCGCAGGCGATCGTGCGCGCCGCGTTTGCGGCGAAGGGCATCGAAGGGCTGCCTGCGGCCGGCGACCTCGATGGCGAGAACCCTTGAAGAGGGAATGACGATGAAGAGTCTCTTCGACTTGAGCGGCAAGAGTGTCGCGGTCGTCGGCTCCGGCTCCGGCATCGGGGCCGCTGCCGCCGCCGGATGCGCCGCGCACGGCGCCAGCGTCTGGTGTCTAGATCTCGATCACGATGCGGCCGAGACGACGGCCGATGCCATTCGTTCTGCCGGTGGCAAGGGCGTTGCGGGTGTCGTCGACGTCTTGGATGGCGACCAGACTCGTGCGTCACTTGCCGCGATCCAGCGCGATCACGGCGCTCTCGACGCCGCGGTGGCGACTCCGGGTGTCAATGTTCGCAAGCCCCTCCTCGAATACGACGACGACGAGTTCGATCGCGTCGTCGGCGTCAATCTCAAGGGCTCGCTACACGTTCTCCAGGCCGCGGGCGTGATCATGAAGGAGCAGGGTCGAGGCTCGATCGTGCTCTACTCGTCGATCCGCTCTCTCGTTGTCGAACCGGGTCAGGGCGTCTACGCCGCTACCAAGGCAGGCATCGTGCAGATGGTGAGATCGCTCGCCGCTGAGCTCGGACCTTCGGGTGTGCGGGTGAACGCAGTAGCTCCCGGCGTGGTCGAGACCCCCCTGACCAAGCCGATCAAGGACCAGCCTGATTGGTACCGGGCGTACGCTGAGAAGGGCGCGCTCGGCCGCTGGGCACGGGCCGAGGAGATGGCTGGTCCTACGGTTTTTCTTCTCTCCGAGGCGGCCAGCTACGTAACCGGCAGTGTTCTCTTCGTCGACGGCGGGTGGACCGCCGTTGATGGTCGCTTCACCCCGCCCGGAATGTGATCTCGCAGGTCCTCGGCGCCGTTGTCCGGCACAAGGTGCTGATCGAGGGTCGTAGCGAGCGATCGGTGGCCCTTGAGCTGGGAGTGAGCCGGAATACGGTTCGCAAGTACAGGGAGCTGAGCGAGCCTCGGCGGGTGGTGTTGGCACCGCGCCGTCGCATGGTGCTGGAGCGGGTGGCTCCGCGTATGGAGGAGCTTCTTGAGGATTGGTCGAGACGGACGACTCGCAAGCAGCGGATCACGGGGAGTCGTCTGCACAGCCAGCTGGTGTCGGAAGGCTTGGAGGTCGGGATCACGAGTGCGCTGGGAGAAGCTGATGTTTGACATGAAGGTGAGAGTCCTTCGTCACCAAAGCCGTAGCAGGCAGGTGAGAACCGAGTCTTGCGGGCGCGCCGGTAACGTCGTGTTCGAAGCGTAGACAGGAGTCGTGCAGGGTGCAGGAAGTCAGCCCCGAAAGCACCAAAGTCGTGGAGGCCGAGCGTGTTCGTGAGCGCGAAGGCAGTATGAGCATCGCCGCTATCGCGAGGCGGAGTCGCTCCACCGGGGTCGAGGACTGTGTCACGTACGAAAGGTCGACATCGGAACCCAGGAGACCCGACCGGGTCCGACGGGCTGGTCCCCGTCGGGGGCGTCGCGCGAGGGAGAACCACAGCGCGTCGCTGAGCTGAGGTCGGGAGTCGGACTGGCTGATAGTGTGCGCCAGGCAGCGCGTTGATCGGGAGGGTTTGAGTCCCTCCGGCGCTCGGATGAGGGGCGTCGTATCCAAAAGCGGGGGTAATGCCTCGCTGGCCGAAGAGGGAGACAGGTATGGAGAGCTCTAAACGGGCACGAAGGGGAAACCCGGAAACAGCCAAGGGTGACCTGGAGCCAGCTCTCGTGAGACTTCGGAGGGCAGGGTGTCCACCGCGAGGTGGGATCCGAAGGGCTTGCGGAGAAGTACCGGGCCGTAGTCGATGGGGGCCACCCCGAAGACGAACCGGTCGGCCAAAGGTGGGACAAGGTCGAGCCTGCAGTATGGAGGCGAAGGCATTTTTCATCCACCCACCGCACCAAGGTGTTTGCGGACGGCACGGTACGGAAGATCAGCGTGTGACCCTGGGAGAGCTCGTCGTGTCTGCGGGTGGCACCGCGGTAACGGACCCTATAAGCGCAAGCGAAGTGGGAAGGGATGCGCGGCGAGCAGTCGGACGGTCGAGTAGTACTTCAAGCGCGGTGAAAGCCGTGTGACCGCGAGGAGCGGCAGCTGTGTGAGCTGGGGAAGGCGGCCGGCGAAGACGGTAGGGGAGAGAAGGAAGGCGAGCGAGTAAGGCGGTCGAGGCTGGATAGTTCCATGAGTGAAAAACCCGAACATCGACAGCCGAGGAGACTGGCTGACTGGATCAACCCGTCGGGAGAGAGGAAGATTCACTCTCTGATCGACAAGGTGTACAAGCGCAAGAACCTGGAGATCGCCTGGGAACGCGTCAAGTCCAATCGGGGCGCGGGCGGCATCGACGGCCAGAGCATCGAGGAGTTCTCCGAGGGGCTCTCTGAGCACCTCGACAGACTTCACGAGGAGCTGTGTCGTGATGAGTACCGACCGCAACCCGTGAGGCAGAAGCGGATCCCGAAGGCGGGCCAGCCGGGGAAGTACCGCACGTTGGGCATCCCCACGGTCTATGACCGTGTCTGCCAGCAAGCGATGCTGAATCGGTTGGAGCCGATCTTCGAGCCGGTATTCGATGCTGCCAGCTTCGGATACCGTCGAGGGCGATCCCAACACGGGGCTCTGCGCAAGGTTTGGAAGGAGATCCAATCGGGCAAGGAGTGGATCGTGGACGCGGACCTGAGGGATTTCTTCGGGAGCGTGGACCACGAGAAGCTGTTGACGCTCGTGAGCCAACGGGTTTCCGACGGTCGGGTGCTGAGGGTTTTGCGCTCAGTACTCAAAGCCGGGAGCTACGGGGAGGGTCGCCTGTTTCCGACCGAGCGTGGGACTCCGCAGGGCGGGGTCGTATCGCCCTTGCTGAGCAACATTCTTCTGACTCCTTTTGATCAGGAGATGCGACGCAGAGGGTTTCGACTCACGCGGTATGCCGACGACTGTGCGCCACGACGGCGCGAAAGGAGTACTCATGTAATTGGGTGTTCTAGAGCAGCCTTGCTACACGAGAGATGAGGGTGGGCCCCTCGGAGCCGGCATGCAGGTGCAGGCTTCAAACCGCCACGAGCTGCGCGGGTCAAGAGCCCGGGTGGTGAGCGTCGCTGGAAAAGGCGGGACAAGATTCCGTCAGGTGTGGATCGAGGAGACGAGCGCAAGCGAACCGTCGATGACCTGTCGAAAGCGTAGGGACGACGTCAAAACCGGAGGGAGTCGTTACTCCGGGAGGAGTCTGGGTGTTACCTGCCTACAGCCCAGGCGGCGTCCGGCAGCAAGGCGGCGTGACCTCGATGCAGGCTCTCGTGTGGAACGTGGGAACCTGTCGTCCCGATGCGAAGGGAGAATTCCAAGTGGTCGACCCATGAGGAAGAGAGTACCGATGCGGGGCACAGGGGCGGAGTCGCGCGTAGTAGTGAGGAAGGTCCTGTAATGGGGCCGGAGCGAAGGCGCGGCACCAACCAGCCGGGTCCGGAGGCCAACCGGCAACGGGAGGAGTCTTTGGCGAAGGCAAAGCCCTTTCGCATTCCCAAGCGGTGGGTTTGGGAGGCGTACAAGCGGGTAAAGGCAAACCGAGGCGCGGCAGGCGTGGATGGGCAGTCGTTGGCAGCTTTCGAGGAGCGTCTGAGAGACAATCTGTACAAGCTGTGGAATCGGCTGTCATCAGGGAGCTACATGCCGCCGCCGGTCAAGCGGGTAGAGATCCCGAAGCCCGGCGGTGGAACGCGTCCCCTGGGTGTGCCAACCGTGGCGGATCGGATCGCGCAAACGGTCGTGAAGAGGATCCTGGAGGCCGAGGTGGAGACACACTTCCACCCAGACTCCTACGGGTACCGGCCCGGGAAATCAGCGCTTGGTGCGTTGGGTGTGGCGCGGCAGCGATGCTGGCGCTACGACTGGGTTTTGGATCTCGATGTCAAAGGTTTTTTCGACGCGATCGATCACGATCTTCTGCTGCGGGCGGTGCGTTACCACACGGATTGCCGTTGGGTGCTGCTCTACATTGGGCGGTGGCTCCGTGCCCCCGTTCAGTTGAAGGATGGCACTCTTGAGTCTCGGGAGAGGGGGACTCCCCAGGGGTCGGTGGTTTCACCACTGCTGGCGAACCTCTTCTTGCACTATGCGTTCGACCGGTGGATGGCGCGTCACCACTCGGACATTCCGTTCGAGAGGTTTGCTGACGATGCGATCTGCCATTGCCGAACGGCGGAGCAAGCGCAGAGACTGAAGCAGGAGCTCGCGGGTCGCTTTGCGGCATGTGGGCTTGAGCTGCATCCGCGCAAGACGAAGATCGTCTACTGCAAGGATGACGACCGACGGGGGACGTACGAGAACGAGAAGTTTGACTTCTTGGGCTACACGTTTCGTGCTCGGCGATCGAAGAATCGCTGGGGTAAGTACTTCGTCAACTTCAGTCCCGGCGTGAGCAACGCGGCGGGTAAAGCGATGCGTCAGACCATTCGGGGCTGGCGTCTCGACTGTCGGATCGACAAGCAAGTGGACGACCTGGCTCGGATGTTCAATCCGATCGTCCAGGGCTGGATCAACTACTACGGTCGGTACTACAAGTCGGCGCTCTATCCGTCCCTTTGCCATCTTGATCGTCATCTGGCTCGCTGGGCGAGGGCGAAATACAAACGTCTGCGGAGACATCGAAGGAGATCGGATCAGTGGGTGCGGAAAGTCCGTGACCGGGATCCACATCTCTTTGCGCATTGGCGCTTCATGTCGTCTCAGGCGAAGGCTGGATGGTAAGAGCCGGATGAGTGGAGACATTCACGTCCGGTTCTGTGAGGGGGTGGGGGTGAGATTCCCCCGCCCTACTCGACTCGTGATGGGCTTTCAGTACCGGGACGATGCAGAAAGACTGCGGGTGGCTTTGGAGAAACGCCTTCGGGAGTTTTCCCTGGAGCTCCACTCGGAGAAGACGCGGCTGATCGAATTCGGTCGGCTTCCAGCCCTGCGCCGACAGCGGCTCGGGCAGCGTCGCCCCTCGACCTTCGCCTTCCTGGGCCTCACGCACTACTGTGGGTGGACTCGGGATGGGCGATTCGTCTGCAAGCAAAGGACGCAGTCGACGCGATTGTCGCGGAAGCTGCGGGAGGTCAAGGTGGAAGCTCGGCGCCGGATGCATCGGCCGGTGGCGGAACAGCATCGCTGGCTTACCAGTGTGCTGCGAGGTCACTATCGGTACTACGGTCTGCCTGGCAACTCCAAAGCTCTGGCCTCGTTTCGCAACCAGGTGAGCCAGATCTGGTACCGGTCGCTTCGAAGACGAAGCCAACGCGGCCTGCTCTGGCTCGCCTACAACGAGATCCTGCGCCGACTGCCACTCTTGCCAGCTCGTGTTGATGGCTGCGAGAAAGCGCATCCCGTTGGCTGCGAGCGCAGTTTCCGGGATGGAGTGAGCTGAGGGCTTCGCGACCGCGGGAGAGCTAGCCCTTCTTCAGGAGGGCGGCATCATCCCGCCGGAACGGCGGTCCGGGTGCGTGGTCCCGGCTCCGGTACCGTTTCCTCACTCGCCAATGGCGGTAGTGGACCAGCCAGCTTGGACACGGCTACGCCGGAGGACGACTTCGAACTGCTCGGGCGGCATCGGCTTGCCAAACAAGAAGCCTTGCCCCGCGTCGCAGCCCTTCTGCTGCAAGAACGCAAGCTGACTCTCGGTCTCGACACCCTTGGCGATCACCTCCAGGCCTAGTTCTTTGGCGAGAACGATGGTCGCGTTGATGATGCTGCGCTGTCCGAATGCCCGGGTACTCCCGCAACGAGGGAGCCATCGATCTTCAGCGAGCTGAGAGGATAGCGAAGGAGGTTGCTGAGCGACGAATAGCCGGTACCAAAGTCGTCCATCATGAATCTCACCCCGGCCTTACCGAGCTCGGCGAGATACTGAACCACTCGTTCCATCTGGCTGGCCGCGTCCTTCTCGTTGATCTCCAGGCGCAACCACTCGGGAGCAAGACCGCTGACCTCGAGGGCACGGGTGACGACCGGCACGAGGTTTCCGGCCTGAATCTGGCGCAGCGATACATTCACCGAAATGGGGACCGGGGGCAATCCCGCTCGTTGCCACTCGGCGTTCTGGCGACATGCCTGGGCGATCACCCAAGCGCCGAGAGAGGGGATGAGCCCACATTCTTCTGCCAGCGGGATGAATGTCTCTGGCGCTATGGTGCCCTTTCTTGGATGTTCCCAGCGGGTCAGGACTTCAACCCCGATCACCTGCCCATCGGTCAGGGCGACCTGCGGCTGGAAGTGGAGACAGAGCTCGTCCCGATTGAACGCGCCACGGAGATCCTGCTCGAGACCCCTTCGAAACTGCGCCCACTCCTTCATCGACGGGTCGAAGACTTGTAGGCTGTTGCTACGCTCTCTCTTCGCTCGATACAGCGCGGCGTCAGCGTTTCTCATCAGCTGAACAGGCAGCGGAACCCTCTTCCTCCACCCAAGTCCGCCGCGCACGCGGAGCAGTTGCTGGTGGTCGGGGTCGATCTCGAGACCTCGGTCAAGAGCCTCTATGGCAAGCCTCCGCTGCTCGGCTAGTAGATGAGTCCGCGCCAGATTGAGGTAGTTCTCAGGCTCTGACGGCTCAGCCCGAAGGGCACGTTGGCAGAGTGCGAGGCCCTCGGATTGCTTTCCTTCGAGAGACGCGATCCCGTAACCCAGATACGACCAGGCGAGTGTTGGCGGACCTGGCGCAATCGGCGGGCTGTTAGCTGGGGCCCGCGCGCTTTCTAGCGTATAGGAAGGCAACCGGCGGTGGGCTTTCGCGCCGAACTTGTTGACGGAGAAGAGCAGGTTGGGGAGCCCCTCCTTCCACATCCCCGTGCGGCAGAGATTGATGCCGTGCCAGGCGAGGTCAATCAGGTCCTGCGTGCCGGAATCAATGCTAGGTGCACTCGCACTTCGTAGGTCTTGAACGACCCTCGCTCTGATCAACCTGTTCATGACTGGAACCTGGGCTATGGAACTAGAGCACATCTCCGTCAGGCTATCGTCAGGGGATCTCTCCCTCGGCCCCGAGTTCTACACCCTTCCGCAGGAGCGATGTTTGCCCGGCGTACCGCCGTCGCTCTCCACGATGAACGGTCGGTTGCGGCCAGCCTCCACGTTCGATGGAAGCAGCAGCTTGGTGGCGTGCCTCCGCCGCCGCGCCCCTTCATGTTGGCGTTCGGCAGTCGCGAAACCAAGGACCCACGAGGCCGTATCAAGGGTCGAATAGGCTCGCAAGTGAAACATCCGATGTGTGGGGAGACAGATCGATGAAGAAGAGACTGCATCTTTCGTATGAGACCCTGACCCTGATCGTTCTTGCCGGCGCGGCGGCACTCTTGGCCAGCCCGATCTCTGCGGCTGCCGCCGACGTCGAGCAGCCCACCTATGTCGAGCACATAGCTCCCCTTCTCCACGCCAACTGTGTCTCCTGCCATCGGCCCGGAGAGATCGCGCCGATGTCTCTACGCACCTATCCCCAATTCGCGAATAAATCAGGCGGCTCGGAGGGCTTTAGCGACTCTTTGGAAGTCTTGTTGAGCGGCGGCTGAAGTGCCGAGGTCGAGGGTGATTCGGCCAGCAGGGTGAAGGAGGACGCCGGCTCGGCCGAGGAGTTTGAATCGCAGGGTGTGGATGGTTTCGAAGCGATGCAGAGTTCTCCGTTTGCGAGTCCGTGAGCGGGGCTGCGGGCGTGCCGCGACCTGAAACGACCGGGCGAGGTTGAAGGCGAGGACGCTGAGCACTTGCCAGGCAGCATTGGCCGCTGCCTTGAGACTGGGGACACAGTTGAACGCGAAGCCGTTGCGTAACTCAGCGTAGGCCTTCTCGTGGGTCCCTCGACCGTTGAGGAAGTGCCACAGATTCCGGCCGTTCAGCTGTTTGTTGGTGGTGATCGCCGAGTACTCGTAGTGGCCGTCGTCGGGGTCGAACAGGTCGAGCTGGAAGTTCTTGCGCGTCTCGTGAGCCACCCGCTTGCGGTAGAGCACGATGCGGCGCACCTGGTTCCAGGCGGCCACCCGAGTGCGGGTCTCACAAAAGCTCACCGTGTCGTCGATGCGGATCCACTTCGCAGCCTGAGCCACCGCCGCCTTCAGGTGCAGCCAGGGGTAGAACGGGACCTTGATCGCGTACTCCGCCCTCGCCGAGTCCAGGAACTCCAAGACATCCCGGCGAAAGAACGCCCCGTCCATGCGGAACTCCAGGCGTACGCCACGATCGACCGTGGCGCGAATCTGGTCGAGAAGCGCTGAGAGAAAGTTAAGAGACGCTTTTCCATCGTGCACGTTGCCTGGGCGGTTCTCGACCCGCAGGATCTGACCCGACTGCGCCTCGTAGGCGGTGATCGGGTAGTAGCTCGGAACCTTCCGGTGGTGAGGGTTGAAGCCACGCTTCGCTCCTTCGACCGTCTGTCCGGTCGACACCACCGAGCCGTCGACATCGATCGTCAAACGCGCCAGTCTCGCCTTCTGAAGAGCCTCGCCCACCACCTCAGAGTTCAGCCGCACCAAACGCGCCACGTGACTCTCAGACAGTTGCGCCAGCCACCCGCTCACGGTCCTCGGCGACGGCAGTCGGCGGAGTCCGGCGAACCGGGCCAAGATCGGATCCGACTGCACGTAGCGAAGGTGCCAGATCCGTCGACCGCCGACCATCAGAAGGCCAAGCAGCACAAGGAGCATCGGAACGGTGCCGAAGTCGCTTCTCGGGAACGACCTTCCGACCCACCGCCGAAGCCGCTCGCGAAACCTCCGCCTCTGAAGGAAGTCCCGGAACAGCTCCAATCCGGCCTGCGAAGTAACTTGCTGCAGGCCGCACCGGTACTCGACCCGACCGTTGACCCGACCCCTGAGATCTGCTCTGCTTAACCGCACTGAGAGTGCCCTTTCGTTGTGGTGACTTCTTTCGGCTTTGACACCCGAAGTACACCACAGCGGAGGGCCCTTTCGCTTCTTAGACCACCAGATCAGACCGCTCTTTTTCGCGAATTGGGGCTATGACGAGGTGCGGCCCTGGGCTCGGTCGATCGGCAAGAGTGTTCGCCAGCGCGACATGCCGCCCTGGGACGCCGATGAAGGGTACGGGCCCTTCACCAACGACACCAGCCTCCGCATCGAGACGACCGCGCACCACCAGCATGCCGTCGTCGTCGAAGTAGGCCTCGAGCGACCGGCTGGCATGTCGGCGCCGCTCTTCTTCCTGGTCCTCCAGGCGATCGACCCGTCGCCACGCTCGCACCAGCCTCTCGACATGCGCAGCGCTCCCGCAGCGAGCAAACGCGAGGAGCTCCTCTTCATTCTCTGGCGTCGCCACTCGGGTGAGCGCGCGAATCTTCGAGTACGACAACTCGCCTCGGCTCATCGACTCACTCAAGAGCGGCAGCTCGCCCAGAGCATGAGCAACCCGAACCTTCTCGCGTGCCGCGCCGAGAACCAGGCCGGTGCGCTAGTTGAGCCAGTGGGCGCAGGAGGCGAAGCCAACGTTCCAGCCGCCACGTTCGTCGAATTGGCGGATCAGAGTGAGGAGGCAGTAATTGGCAGCCTGAATACGAGCCGAGCTCGGCGATTTCTTCACCGAGTCTTTCGACCTGGCCGTCGAGAAGCGGCGGACCGGGGTTGGGAGAAAGCTCCGAGGGTTCTTGTCTCATTGCCTGTCGAGCCAGCGTGGCGGCTTCGGCGTGCCCTCCGGTGGCGGCGACTCGTCTCCACACTCCCGATCGGGGCGATACGTGCCCCTCAATTTCTTGACGGCGGTCGGCGTCTTGCGCCGCCCAGAGCGTGAATTACCTGTCATTTAAAACCTCCATTTTTTGACGGGGGACAGAGAGTGGGCGTGGTCGCATTGCCGGGAGATCGAGACTCCAGGGGTTGGATAGGCCCCCCTAGGCCTGGAGTCCATAGACGACGGGCCCATTGCCAGCCGTCACGCTCGATCCCTCGCGCAAAACGGCGGCAGAGGAACCGGGGGCGGAGGGGGGGCTCCGCGGCGGCTCCCTGCCGCTCGGGGGCCGGGATGGGTCCGGCCCAAAAGCCTGGTCTGATCATACTCCTTCGGCATCGTTAGGGACGGTCTGGGGCTTCTTCGTTCACGCCGCGCCCGCCACAGGCCGCCCGTAGACGCCTCCTCTAGCGTACTTCCAGTAGGGAGAGGAGAACGGCTCGGTCCTGACGGGAAAGGCTCGTGAACTCGGCTCCGATTTCGAGGAGACCACCCTCGGCGAGCTCGACGTGAACCACTCGCGCCTCGGCTTGAATCAGCTCCTCGCGAGCGCCAATCTCGAGCTCCAAAAGGTCGCCCTCCTCCAGCCCTGTACTGACTTTAAAGCGGACGCCAGACCGGCTGAGATCGAGGGTTCTACCCATCGCGATCGATGTTTTTCGGCGCTCGCGCCTGGTATAGGCAACGAGCCTGATGGAGCGGACGCGAGGCGTCCTCCTGCGGTTCTGATCGCTTGGCATCTGTGCCACCGGCACGGGTAGTTTACGAGGCTCAGTGTACTCCTGCGCCACCCTGATCGTCCCCCAGTTCCACCCGCGGCGCGCCGATACGCAGGCAGTCCGGCGTAGGGCCACACAGAGGTGCCTAGAGCGCCCTAACACGGCCAGGGCGGGGGTGTGTATGCACCTAAGAAACGATCGGCCCCTGTAGGCGCAACTAGAGCGTAACTAAGTAGCTCTCGCCACCTTCTTCTTCCGCACCAGCTCGACATAGCCCGCGCCTCAGCCTTCCGCTTGAAGGCTTCCACGCACGGGTCAACCTGGTAGAAGGCATCTTCAAGACCGAGATCTTCAGCGCGGTCCATAATAGCTAACGTACCGTGCCGGGGCTCATACCCAGCTTCGCCGCTATCTCGTCGAATCGAGGTAGGGCCGCAGTCGGTCGAGCACTTGCTCCGGCTCGGCGACAGCTACGGCTATGCCTGCCGGTTGGTCGCCCGGCGCCTGCCCAGCGGGGATTCTTTGCACCACCACGGCCGCCGCTCGAATCGGTTCGGCATCGTCCGGTGGCTGGAACTCCAGCGTGATCTCCGTGTTCAAAGGCGGGGGACTCTCGGTGGGAATGAAGAATCCTCCGAGCTCGATCTCGCTGGCGGAGACCTCCAGGAGGACGCGGTCCTCGTCGAGGGCGATGTGGTAGACGCCTTCCTCCTCGACCACCCCGTACTTCGCCTCCTCTCCTTGCTCGCCGAGTCTGGCCACCAACTCCTCAGGCGTCTGGAAGCGTACGCCCATACCCGAAGGGCCCAAGCGCCGTAGGTCCGGAGCGACCCATACGCGACGGGTCACGACGGCCTCGAAAGTCAACGGGTTCTTCCCGTGCATCACTTCCATGCGCATCTCGGTGCCGCGCCTGTAGGGGTAGGGCGTGACGATGAAGGCTCCGGTAGACGAGATGTCGTTGGTAAAGCCGTATCGGCCCTGCGAGGAGTCCCCCCCGACCCAGTAACGCACCTTAGATCGTCGCGAAATGCGGCGTGCTACGCGGCGCTCGGATGTCCTCTGCATTCGCCTCTCTCCTCTGCTTTCCTAGTCGCGACGAGACTCGGCTTCCGCTCTAGAAAGGTGCTCCTCGCACCCCATTATAGCTGAGAGGCTATTTGTTGGCCACGGGAGGCTCACGAAGAGCGAGCCCTTTGTGCGGCATTGTCAGGTTGAGGCGGTCGCGGTCAGACTGGACCGATGAAGAGCGACAAACCCAGCTACTGCGGCCATCGGTTCCCACGCGAGATCATCAGCCACGCCGTCTGGCTGTACCATCGGTTCTGCCTGAGCTTCCGCGACGTCGAGGATCTCTTGGCGGAGCGCGGAATCGATGTCTCCTATGAGGCCATCCGTCCATGGACGAGCTGGAAATCTTAGACCCCGAGGTGCTCGTCATCGTCACTTGTCTTGCGGTAAAGAAGGGCGGCGACTGGTACGCTTGTGCGATAAATTTCAAACTCGTCCAGACTGTCGAAGTCCCCCGTTTTGACGAAGGAGGGGTTCCGTTCTTCGGGCTCCAAAGCGCGGCCATCTGGGAAATGCACGCCATTACATTCGACGAAGACACCAGAAGAGGGGCTCGCTCGCAGATCGGCGATATGACCGATCTTCTAATCAACGATTGGCTCGCGGCCAACACGGTGTCCCGATGAAGTATCCGAAGCTAGTACACCGGGACGGAAGTTCTGGAACGTATTATTTCAAGCTGCATGAGCGAAAGAGGGACACCGTTGGAGGAGGCGTACGAGGTCGTCGCGGGTGAAGCTCCACTGGAAGGGCTGCGCGATCTTCTGGTAGTGGTCTTGGAAGTCGAGGATGCGCTGGGTGATCTGGTGACAGGAGGCGAAGTCGTCGGGGGTGAGGGCCTTGCGTTGCAGGACGGAGAAGTAGATTTCGATTTGGTTCAGCCAGCTGGCGTGCACTGGCAGGTGAACCAGGATGAGCCTGGGCCACTGGCGGCGGAGTCTGTCAATGGCGCGCTGGCCTCGGTGGACGGTGCCGTTGTCGACAACCCAGAAGACCCGCTTCGCCGAGCGGTAGGGCTTGACGCTCATGACCGAGGCGACGAGAGCATCGAAACAGTCGATGGTGGATCGTTCAACGACGTGGCCGAAGAGGCGGGCGCGATGGACATCCCAGGCGGCCTGGTACGCGCAGGTGCCGCGTCGACGGTACTCGTGCTCGACGCGGAGGGCACGGCGAGGGGCGGTCGGGCGAATCGGATGGCGCCGCTGGCGGATCTGAAGTCCCGCCTTCTCATCGGCGGAGAGGACGAAATCCCCTTCCTTGAGGGGCTTGTCTTCCCAATGACCGTCGTACAGATCCAGGACCCGACCGGCCTTGCGGGCGAAATCGGGATCGCGAGGAAAGATCCAGCTCCGGTAACTCCAGGGTCGAATGGCGTCTTGCGAGAGCCAGCGCCAGATAGTCGTGCCCGAGATCTCGGCGACGATGCCCTGGTCGAGGACATGGCGACGCAGCTCGCTGCGGCTGAACCGCGACAAAGGAAGTCCCTCCGTGGCGGGGAGCTGGCAGGCCAGGGCTTTGACCTCAGCAATGATCGCCGGGGGGGAAATCGGAGGGGCGTCCTCCGCGGGGTCGATCCTCTAGCCCCGCGAGTCGCCGATAGAAGAACCGTTTTCGCCACTTCGAGACCTTTGGCCGCGTGAGCTGAAGGGTGGCCGCGATGTCCTTGTTTTTGGAGCTACCCCGATTTGGTGGACACCGCTGAAAGTCCGAGAATGGACTTGGAGGTGTTCAGGAGATGGGTCAGTCACGGAGAAGATTCAGCGAGGAGTTCAAGCGCGAGGCGGTCCGCCTGGCTTACGGGACGGGGCGTTCGGTCGTCGAGGTGGCTCGGGAGTTGGATGTGCGTGCGGAGCAGATTCGTCGTTGGCGCAAGCATTTCGAGCACCGGGAGTCGTTGGGATCGGAGCCCGATCCCGCGGAGGAGGTCAAGCGCCTTCGTCGCGAGCTGGCTCGGGTGAAGCAGGAGCATGCGATCCTAAAAAAAGCCTTGGCGATCTTCTCGGAGACGCAGCGATGCGTCTGAGTGTGGCGCAGCGTGTCGCGGTGTCGTTTCCGGTGGCGCAGGTATGTAGCGTCCTGGGAGTGTCCCGCAGCGGCTACTACGCACGTCTCGGGCGCGGTGAATCGGCCCGTGTGCGAGAAGATCGCCGACTCAAGCAGCAGATTCTGGCGGTGCATGTGGAGGCACGGCAGCGCTACGGGACGCCTCGTGTCGAGCGCGCGCTGCGCCGGTCGGGGACGCGGACGTCTCGCAAGCGCGTGGCGCGTTTGCGTCGTGAACTGGGATTGCGCACCCGCGACTCCCGCCGCTTCCGCGTGACGACCGATTCCGACCATCGCAAGCCAATCGCACCGAATCGCTTGCAGCGCAGCTTCACGTCCCGTGCTCGAGATCGCATCTGGGTCGGCGACATCACCTATCTGCGTGCCGGTGCGAGCTGGCTGTATCTCGCCGTGCTTCTGGACGTCTATTCCCGCCGAGTGGTGGGATGGAGCCTCTCGAGCCGCATCGACGAGGGGCTTGTCCGCAAGGCCTTGGATCGAGCCCTAGCCGCTCGTCGGCCGGCCCGAGGCTGGATCCATCATACCGACCGAGGCGGCCAATACTGCGCGGACGACTACCGCGAGCGGGTCGACAAACTCGGAGGGGTCGCGAGCATGAGTCGCAAAGGCGATTGCTGGGACAAGGGCTACGCTTCACACTGCACCTCCTCCGTAGGGTTCGGTTCGACGTCGAGGCGGCGCCGTCGTTGCGAGAGTTTTCGGCCCTGCATTTTGACGGGCGGGTCGTCGCCGAGATGCTCGTAGAGGCACTCGTTCTTGTCGTTGTAGGCATGGGCACGCAGCAGGCCGTGGTTGCGCCATGTCTTCACCGTGTGGGTCGCGACACCCAGTAGGTCAGCCATCTCTTCGAGGGTAAGCATTCCCCCCTCACGCAGTCGGTCGTACCTCTTCTTGATGTCGTAGTCACGGCGCAGTCGCCGGACGATGCCGGCGTGAAATCGTTTGCCCTCTCCGGAGAGATGGCCTCTGTCGTTGAGGATGCTCGCAATCTCGGCCTCGGTGTAGTCATCAAGCAGGGTATCAATCTCGGCAACGACCTGTTTCGATGTTTGGCGTAACTCCCATGCTGTCGGCGGAATGGGCAGTTTGAGACTTCGTGTCGCGCCACCTCGGAAGCGGACACCGACAACGATCTCGTCGCCCTTCGTCAAGGTGACGTCCTCGATGAGCAAGCGCACCATGCGCTTGCGCTCGCGTTGAGGCGTCTTCGGGTCGTTCCACAACCGCGGGAAGTCGGTGGCGAGGGCGAGGATCTCTTCTCGTTGCTGGTCGCCGAGCTGTTGGTGATCTTGCTGGCGGCGCTGCTCGAGCTCCTCCTGTGCGTCGTGCAGCCCGCGCAGCCTCTCGTTCCACTCGGCCTCGAGGACATCCACCACGAGGCGGTTCCCCGGATCGACCTCCATGAAGCGACGCCGAGCCAAGTCAGCCTCCTGTCGAGCTCGCTGTACGTGCTGGCGCCGCAGGGAATCGGCCTCGTGGATCCGTGCATCGAGCTCGACCTGGACTTTCAGTGCAACCTCCAGAGTCACAGGCGTAACCGTCTCCACAAGCAGCTCTCCGATGGCCCGATCGATGCCCTTGCCCGGGATCGACTGACACTTGGGTGTCGCGGTGTCGATGCCCTCGCGCTGGCAGACGTACTCGGGCCACTGAGTGCCCCTGCGCGTGTGATAGCGGACCGTCATCCGATGGCCACAAACGCCGCAGAGGACCAAGCCCTGCACCAGCGCTGGCCCCTCGCGCGGTGGGCTCTTGCGCCGGTCTCGGCCGTGGGCCTGGGCGTTGTCTCGTAGTCGTCTCAGGTTTTCTTCGAATTGTTCCCAGGGAATGTAACCGGGGTGCGCGTCGAGCAACAGCGCGGTCCACTCCTCACGCGGAAGCGACTTGACCTCGATGGTGCCGTTGACGCGCTTTTGCGTGTGAGTGCGACCGAAACAGAAAGCGCCAGCGTAGCGGGGATTGTGCAGCACCCTCAGGACGCGCCAGTGGCGCAACGACTCCCACAACAGCTCTCCCTTGTGGGGGCCGAAGCGCGGCCGGCGCGGAAACCGCAAGCCTTGCTCGCGGAAGTGTTTGACCGTCGCCGAGGCCGAGCCCATACGCTCGAAGGTCTCGAACAGGTGCTCGAAGCTCCGTTGGACCTGGCCGTCGGGATCTAACACCACGTTGCCGGTCGGGTCGTAGAGTAGGCCGACGGGTAACGGGGTTTGCAGCGCACCTCGGCGCGCCTGATTCAGAATGCCTCCGCGCAGCCGAGCCCGCATCACGTGAAGCTCCGCCTCGCTCATCGTGCCCTTGAGCCCGAGCAGAAGGCGATCGTTGAAATCACTCGGGCTGTAGACCCCGTCCTCGTCAAGGATCAGCGTGTCGGTCAGCGCGCAGATCTCCAGCAGTCGATGCCAGTCCGTGCTATTGCGTGCCAGGCGCGAAACCTCCAGCCCGAGAACGATCCCGGCTCGGCCCATACCGACCTCGCCGACGAGCTTCTGAAAGCCCTCGCGGTCGACGCTGGAAGCTGCGGACTTACCCAGGTCGGAGTCGATCACGATGACTCGCTCGATGGGCCATCCCATCGCCACCGCGCGCTCTCGCAACGCGTACTGGCGTCTCGTGCTCTCCGTATTCTCGAACACCTGGCGCACGGTCGACTGGCGAACATACAGGTACGCATCGCGTCGCAGGTGGCTTGGGGTCACTTTCTGGTGGGCGCTTGCGCTCATGCGTGGTTCTCCTGTAGATGGCTGAGAGCCATGGCGGCCAGCACGTTGATCAGATCCGCGCTCGTATCGTGAGGCAGTGCGGACGGCCTGGCTATCTCGGCGGACGGTGCCGGGGTCGGCGCGGGCATCTTGGACCCCTGTTCAACCCAAGCGGCCAGCCCTTGTCGCAGGAGAACGGCCAAGCCGAACCGAACCGATAGGAGCTGCCGCTTCGCCGCATGTCCTCGGAGCTCCTCGTAGCGAGCGACATGGGCCGGAGCGTTCTGCTGGCGTGTCGCGCTCATGGCCGGCGTTTTTTTTCCTGGCGAGCCAGGGCTCGCTCAATGCTGCGCGGATGGATCGAGATGCCAAAGCGCTTCTGCACCCACTCGGCCAGGGCGGTTGCATCTGCGTCCGGCTCCCCCTCCAGCCTGTCGTGCAGGGCCTCGACGACCTCCTCGGATAGCTTGTGGGCGCGGCGCGGCCCCGGCTTTCTTGGCAGCAACGCGGGTAGGCCGCCTTCTTCGTAAACCACCTGGGCGTGGTAGAAGGATGGGCGCGACAACCCGAAGCTTGCCGCGCTCCGGCTCACCGTGTGTCTGTCCACCCGGACACGGCGCAGCATCTCGTACTTGACCTGCACGAGGTCTCGAGGGTCGAAGAACTCGCTCGAGGTGAACAAATCGTCCGAGACCTTCTCCGGCTGGGGATGAAGGCACCCTCGTTGACGGAGGGCCTCGGCTTTCGGGTCGGGTCTGCGTCGCGGCATGATCGTCTCCTCATGGAATGTAATTCTAATTATGCCTCTCATGGATCCTCTGTCAAGGGGTGTCCACCAAGAGAGTACCGATAGATCGTGCATTAAATTGGCCTATCTCTACACTCCTGGTCACACTCCGGCACTCTTCCCGACATAATTGTGATTACATTCACGGCATAATCTCCTTTACGCACGGTGCCCCTCAACCGTCCTCACGCAGGTCTTCATCGCTCGCTCTCCCGGGTCAGCTTGGCGAGCTCGAGCAGGTCGGCCACGCGGTACATCGATCTGCCTGCGGAGATGACAACCACGGGGTCCTCGGCCACCGCACTCGTCCAACGCGCTGGAAGGGAGCGTAGCTCCTCGCATTCATCCAGGTAGAAGACCCGGTCCTCGCCCCAGCACTGGCGATAGTGAGCCAGCTCGTACTCACGCCCCAACAGCGGGTGGAACGGATGGGTTACCCGAAAACGTCGTTGCTCACAATCTGTATCGGGTGCATTCGACCATTGAGCCCAAAGGCCGCGTCGAGCGCGCAATCCGCTTCCTGCGAAGCTCGTTCTTCGGCGCCCGAACGGTGAGCGATTTGGATCGTCTGAATCGGCAGGTCCTGGAATGGTGCCAGAGGTCGCAGCGCAGACCCTGGCCGCAGGACCGACAGCGAACCGTGAAAAGCGCCCTGGCCCAGGAACGGCCTCGACTGCTTGAGCTTCCCGGAGACGACGTCGAAACCGATCTGCGAGTGGAGATCAAGGTCAGAAAGACGCCGATCGTGCGTTTCGACCTCAACGACTACTCGGTGCCGCACAGTCATGTGCAGAGGACCGTCACGCTCCTCGCCAGCGAGCATCGGGTGCGGATCCTCGATGGCCAGGAGCTCCTCGCCGAGCACCCTCGCTCGTACTCCCGGGGCGAGCAGATCCTCGATCCTCAACATCTCGAGGAGCTCCTCGCTCACAAACGCAGGGCCCGACGACACCGGGGCTTCCATCGGCTGTTTTCCGCTGTGCCTCGATGCGAAGAGCTGATGCAGCAGCTCGCCGAGCGAGGCGAGAACCTCGGAACGCAGAATCCTCGAGGTTGTGCGGTCTCACGGAGAGATCTCGCTGTTGGAGCTCCTGGCTGAGCGGCACCGGTAAAGCCGGAGGCTGACCGAGGCCGCGCGGGTGCCGTTCGAGTAGGAGCCGGCGGACTGGAATCGCGGTGCGTGGTTCAGGAGCGCTTCGCGCACGGCTTTGTCGAGTCGCTGGGGGCCGTACTGGCGCAGGAGTCGGACTAGTACTGGGCGTCGTGACCATACGCTGCTTCTTACCCTGTTCAACACCGGCGCTCGCGTGCAGGAGCTCCTCGACCTACGGCCCGTCGATCTACAGCTGGATCGTCCCTTCCAGGTCCGGCTGCGCGGCAAGGGGCGCAAGGAGCGTCTTTGACTAGTGCTTGAGTCGATCGCATCGAACAGGGCGCGAAGCTCGCTGGCATCGAGATACTCGACGACCGGGATCGGGGCGCGCTTGAAAGGTACAGCGAGCAGGAGCTGGCAGGTTTCGAGATGTTCGGGATGCCTGCCGGCAACAAAACGCGCGAAGGCATGAAGTGCAGCCAAGCGGGCGTTGCGCGTGGCGACACCGTTTGCTCGCTCCTGCTCCAGGTGATCGAGGAAAGCAATCACGGCGTCGGGCTCGAAGTCCGACAGATCGAGATCGATAACGGATCGGCCCCGGTCTGCTGCGAGGAAGCGAAGGAAGAGCGCCAAGGCGTCTCGGTAGCTCCTGACTGTGTGCGGACTTGCACCTTGTACTTGCGGAAGGTGCTCGCTGAAGAAACTACGAAGGGCTCGTGCGAGATCGTTCGGTGGGGCGGCTCTCATCGTGCACATTCCTCAGGAGCGTCGATGACGATCGACTGAGCGTGGCGAGCGAAGAGCTCGTCGGCTTTTTGAGCGAATGGCTCGAAGAGGGCAAGGTAGTGCTGTGTGGAGACGATAGAGACGTGGCCCATGTAGATCGCGAGGGCGGGCAGTTTGGCCTGCACGTCGACGCCCTCTCGGTACCAGCGAAGGAGCGCTTGGTGGGCGAAACTGTGGCGCAGGTCGTGCACACGAGGGAGATCGCCTGTGGAGGTCTTGATCCTTGCGCTACGGAAAAGCTCCCGGAGTCCCTGGGCAAGACCGGCACCGGTATACGGACGCAGTCCCCGGCTGCAGTTACACAAAAGAGGCTGGTCGCCAGAAGATAGCAGCCTCCGGCGCACCTGGAGGTAGTCTTCGATCTCGCGTGCGGCGTCACCCGACAGCGGCACGAGTCGCGACTTATGAAACTTGGTGGCGTCGATTCGAAGCGTGCGCTCAGCTGCGTCGTAGTCGGCGATAGTGAGCCGGGTGAGCTCGCCACGGCGTAGGCCGGTCGTGTAGAGCAGAACGACCGCTAGGCGAAAGACCTCACGATGTAACGGCGAATGAGCGTGTGGCAGCAGGGCGTCGGTCACTCGTAAAAGGCGGGCGATTTCCTCCTGAGTGAAGAGATGAGGGCGTCTAGGCTGATGAGGATCTGGAAAGCCGCTGCGATCCGGCACAAAGCAGACGGGCTCATTGCGCTGCCGATAGAGGCAGAGATTGCGAACGATTCGCATCCGGTTGCGCCGCACGCCTGGCGAGAGGTGGGCCATCGTCGTGCACCACTGGGCGAACGTGTCGGCGCTGAGCTCCACTCCGTGACCCAGCGAAACGAGAAAATGGTCGAGATGCAGAAGCACGTCGCGCTCCACTGCGTACTGCCGTCCGAGGCTCTGTTTCACGCGGACATAGCGGGCCATCGTGGGACCGAGGAGCGAGCAAAAGGAGGTGTGCCCCCTCATCGCCGGGCCTCTTCGTGTGCAATCCCAGGCAAGTCGAGGGGACATCCCTCAGGTCCTCGACGTGGAGCCGGAGATAGACCGCTGGTACTTTCAACGCTCCGATGGCCGAGAAGGCCACCGATACTCTTGAGTGCCGCACCTTTCCGGAGCAGATGAATGGCCAGAGAGTGGCGCAGGCAATGAGGGCCTTGGAACGGAATCGGGAGGCCAGCACGGCGGACCCACCCCTGGAAGGCCTCTGTGACAGCCGTCGGTTTGAGCGTCCCCGCGGGAGCCCGGACGCGGAGGAAGACCTCTCGCAGCGGCAGAGCTGGACGACCGCCTCGAAGGTAAGAGAGGATCGCGGCGCCCACCTCCGGGGTCAATGGCACCTCCAGGGGGGAACGCACCTTGGGCCGCGGCACCCGCACCCTACCGTCGCGCCACGCGATGTCGTCGAGGGTGACCGAGACGACTTCGCAGGTGCGCAGGCCGTAGGTGACAATGAGCAGGAACATGGCGTAGTCGCGCCGTCCCATCGCCGTCGAGCGATCGATGGCCCGGACGAAGGTGCGAACGGTCTCCCAGGACAGCGCGCGAGGGAGTCGCTCGCCACGATAAACGCGAGGTGTATCGATGGCCGAATCGAGACCGGCCGCAGCGAGGCCACGCGCAGCTAGAAAGCGGAGGAACGAGCGCACGTGGGAGACGGTGTGCTGGAGACTCTCGCGGCTGAGCCGCTGCGCCTTGAGCTCAAGGAAGCCCTCAATCACTCCTCCGTCCAGAGATCGCAGGCAGTCATCGAGCTGCTCGTCTCCGCTGTCTCGTAGGTAGGCGAGCAACTCGCGCACGGTCGCGGCGTAGTGATTCAGCGTGCTGCGCGATAGCCCTCGCACTTTCTCGAGGTGAGAGCGGTACGAGGCGCTTAATTCGAGAGCCGGGGTCGGACGCTGAGGTGCCAGCGCTCCTTGCGCCCCGAAATAGCGCACCAGCGAAAGGACAAGAGCGGAGCGGTAGATGTCGTCCTGTGAAGACGCCGGAGCGTACACCAGGAGCTCTTGCGCCGAAAGCTCTTCGATCTTGCTGACTCCATCGCGCCGAAACTGAGCGTCAAGTCCCTTGGCGGCACGGACGCGCAGGCGAATGGGAAGGCGAGGATAGCCCTGAGACCTGAGCCAAACAATCAACCCCTCGAGATACGGTCCCAACACGGGCAGGCACCGGTAGCGAGCATGGGCTCGCGGAAACATCTCGGCAAGCATCGCAACCTCCTTGCAGATAGCAGCGCCGCTATTGGCGCAGCCGCGATGCTATGGAGACCGTTTATGTGGAGTCGGGAGGACGAAAAAAGCAGCAACTACGCGAGATCCTCATGCAAACTCTACATAACGAAGTACTTCACATGAGTCGACTTATGTGGTGCACCACATAAGTCGATGAGCTGGGCTATCTCTCCTACGACCACCGCCACGCGGATCTCCTCTTCGAGGTCGTCTCCAGACGATACGGCAACAAGCCCCCTTCTCACCACCAACAAGCCCTTCGCCGAATGGGCCGAAGTCTTTCCCAACGCCTCCTGCGTCGTCACTCTCGTCGATCGACTCACCCACCACGCCGAGATCGTCAAGATCGAGGCTAACTCCTATCGCCGCAAGGAGGCCAAGGAGGCTGCTGAAAAAAGGGCCAAGGCCCGCGCCAAAAGGCGGAGCGCAGCACGACGACGCTCATGACCCGAAGCCACTATCGGCGCCAGCTCCTCCGCCTCTATCGACTCCTTCCCGACACCCCTCACCGCTTCCACCACGGCGACCGCGTCATCGTCGACCAGCTCTTCGACCAAGACCTGCCTCTCACCGTCCTCCAGGCCGCCCTCCTCCTCGGCTCCGCCCGACGCGCATGCCGAGATCCGCGCCTACCAAAGCTCCAGCCCATCCGATCCCTCGCCTACTTTCTCCCCATCCTCCGAGAACTCCCCACGACGCCACCCCCCGATGGGTACCTCGACTATCTACGCCACACCCTGAGTCGCGCCTCGCGGGCACAAAAAACCGACACTCGCAGCCAACTATGTGCGTTATGTCGAGCTCTACATAGCCCGCGTTTCCTAAGCGCCGTTGACAGACGAGCAGCTCGACGAGCGTTTGTCTCGCGGTGCATGAAAACGGTCTGGCGACCGGGCGTTCTCGAGGAAGTCGCTCGAGCGATCGAATAGAAGAATGCTGAGCGACCAGGCCGCGGCGATCGCCTCCGGAAGGCTCTGGAAGAGACCATCGCGAGGATCGAGCTCTTCCCACAGAGCGTACAGAAGCGCAACGGAACAGAAGCACGGCTCGCAGTGCTCCGAAACTCGCGCTATGTCGTTGCCTACATCATCAGGGCCGACGAGCTGACGATCGTCGCTTTCCTATATGGCGCAAGGAACCCTGATCAGTGGCGCGATCGTCTTTGACGACTGATATCGTTGTTGTCTGTCAGCTCCGCGAACCGGCGATGCCGCCCGCTGCTCTCGGTGTCGGCGAGACGAACTCGGTGGGCTTTGCCCAGAGTACTTCTTCCACGCACACGATGTTGCCCGAGGAGTGCACATCTGAGGACCCCGACCTTGGCTCGGAGATGGCTAGGAGAAACGGGGTACGCCGCGGCGTCGAGCTATTAGAAACATAGTCGTCCCAACAGGGAGGTCTCGATGAAGGACTCTGGAGACCGTGCGCTAGAACTCCTTCCAGTTCTTCGGGACGATACACACCGGGATCTGGGCAATGGGGAGCTGCCCACGATTCGCCAGGCTCGCGCCCACGTTGAGATTGAAATTGGCGAAGCGGCAGTTCGCCGGCATCAAGCCCATCAGGCTCTGCCTCATCCCCTGGATCTCGGCGGTGCTGAACGGATCCTCCGTACCCTCTGGGGTCTGCACACTGAAGCTCTGGTCCGTCACTACAGCTCGCCCAGCCAGGCCCTCGATTCCGCCGAGGGTCCTTTCGCCCGTCAGGCGGAGGGCGTTGGCGTTCGTGGACAGGAGGGCGTAGAGGCTGCCATTGCCGGAGTATTCACAGAGCGGACCCACGACAGGCGTGAAGCTCGAGAAAGTCAGAAGCCCGGAGATGGCCAGAGCCTCGGTCGTGACCCGCTCATTGTCATCGAGCTGGAGCACCCAGCCGGGCTGGTTCAACCCCAAAGGCGCCTGGAGGAAGTTGCCGCTCGCTGCGTCCGCGGTCTTGGCGATCTGCTGAAACTGGGCCTCGGTCAAGGGCCCTAGGTCGAGGGGGGCAACGCCCTCGACAAAGCCCTGATCGAGGATCATGAAGAAGCGCCCCGCCTCAGGCGGATCCTCTTGCGACCACAGATCCTCTCGATCGCCGGTGCCGAAAGCCAGAGCATAGGTGCCATTCGCGGCCACGAAGGTCACCGTCGGAGCAAAGAAAATGGGGCGGTCTTCGGTGTCGAAGATCTTGAAGGGGGCCCATTGCGCGGCATCAACGATGCGCCCGGTGGCATCGTCCACATCGGCCGGCTGCGAGACGTTCACTTTGTACATGAAGCCGGCCGTCGTGCCAATGTAGATCGTGTCGATGAAGCCGTCCTGGTTGGTATCGACGGCGGCGGGCTCGCTGGCCGCGGCGCCGTCGAGGGCCCGCTTATAAAGGGCCTTGCCGGTTTCCACGTCGACAATGTAGAGAAAGTTGCCTACTAGGTTCGGGTTGGCCCTATCGAGACCGCCGCCGAAGATAGCCACGAACTTTACTACCGGATCCGTCTCACCCACGACGTTGACCAGCATGCGACCGCTGTTGGGCTTCGACCAGCTGAAGCCGAGATCCGGGAAACTATTGGCGTCGTCGTCGCACGGTAAGCCGCCAGCACACAGGTCGTCGAACTCCCACAGGACCGCCGGATACGGGAGCGAACCGCACCCTGAGGGCAGACTCGATTTAAAAGACGAGCAGCCGGGCACGTAACTGGTTCCCGCTTCCGGAACCCACTCGATGTCCGGCAACCCGGCCGGATTCGTTACGGCCACCTTCTCCAGTGGATCGGGCTGGGTAAGATCCAGGGCGTAGTACCCACGTCCCCCCTCCCGGTAGCTGCCGATCGCCACGGCGCGCCACTCCCGCTCTGTGTCCACCGGCGTCCCGTCGTGGAACGGGTCAATGAAGAAGTCGTCGAGCAGGAGCGTCCCGTCCACGCCAGGGCCGTGCTCCATGGTGGTCATATCGGCGGTGTGTTGCAGCGAGGGGCGCGTGATGTGGGCGAATATCTCGTGGCCGGTGCCGCTGTCGAACTCGCCTTGGAGCTGCCCTCCCACCTCCGAACCGGTGAAGAAGCCGGCGTCGAAGCCGTGGATCTGGCCGTCGTTCGAGCCCGCGATCAGCACCTTGCGTCGCCGGCGGTGCTTCTCGAAGAAGCAGCGGTAGCCCCTGTTGGGATCGCTGGTGTCGTCGCACGCCTTGCCGTTGCCCTCCAGGTCGGCCGACAGATAGCGGAAGTTCCCGGGACCGCCCAGGAGGCTAGGCTCGGCATGGAAGAAGTCACCGGCAACGTAGGTCAGGATTGGCTGGGGGCCGGGGATCGTGACCGTCTTCTTTTCCAGGGTGTCTCTGATCATTTGCTGAGCTAGCTGGCGAGCGGCATTCTCAGAGGTCGCGTTGCCCTGTATGAAAGTGAGTCCCAGCCCCTGCCAGAGGTCGTACTCATCCAGAAGGTCATCGCTGGCGGTGTAGTCGAAGGCGCGAATCTCGCGCGGCACCAGGCCTCCGCCCCCGTCCTTGGTGTAGGTGACCCTCCTCTCCGTGGGCTGAAGGCCGATCTGACGATCCGAGCTCGCATCCACAGGCGCCTGCGCGAGAAGTTTCTCGCCCGCCTGCCAAGCCAGGCAGGCAGTGTCGTCGGGGCCGGAGCACACCGCGCTCCGGTCCGGAATCAGATTGCCATCGGCGTCTTCGACCAACGGGAGGGGCTGGACGAAGGAGTCTACGTTCCCCGGCCAGCGAGACTGGTCGGCGACCGGTACGAAACTCGCGAGATAGACGGAAGCGGGGGCGTCGGCCTGGGTCACCGGCACTGTGGCGCTCGAGAAGGACACTTCGGAGGTCTGGATGCCGCCGAAAATCTGGAGGTCGCCGATCGCGTTCTCGCTCTCGAGGCATACCCCAGCGGGGGCGATGTTGGTGAACTCACAGATGACGTGACTGCCCGTGCACAGGGAGAAGCTGTCGGTCAGCGGTCCCACACCCGAGATCTCCGCCCCCGTCCAAGGGGTAGCATCGCAGGCCACCTCAGCGAGGTCAGCGGGACAGGTGAGGTAGTCCAGACCCGGCCCGGCCGCGGCGGCGCAGCTTGGATTGATCGCCTTGCACTGCCAGCTCACGTCGTAGACAGGGTCGGCCTGGGCCGGGGTCTCGACGATGCTGTAGAGAGCGCCGCCGAACACCGGGTTGTCGGTGGCGATCATGTCGTTGAAAGTCACCCGGTCCGGGTAGGTCCAGGCGGCAGTGTTGTCGCAAGCGGGCAAGGGCGCGCCCGTCGGATCCGTCAGGGCCGGCGGCGGGCATTCGTTGCTGCCCCAGTCCTGGAGGCTGGTCAGCGCGGGGGTCGGGCCCTGGACCTCGAAGGTGAACTTGGGCCACGGGTTGTCGAGGTCGGTGTCCTTGATGATGGTCAGGGAAGCGAGAGTCTCGGGTGCGCCGCAGAGCTCGAAGGCCTCTTTGGAGGGCGAAGCGTGGGTGTTGTCGTCCCAGGACAGCAGCCACTGGTCAGGATCCACAGGCTCGCAGCCCGACACGTCCCAGCGCACCTCGTAGACCACCTGCCACTCCCAGAGGTGGATGGGGTCCCACCAGGTGGTGCCGTACCCCAGCTGCTGGCACGCGGCGTCACAGCCGGGCCCGACGAGGACATCGCCGGCACCGGTGAAGGGAGACTTCCAGGTTCGCTCCCCGGTCCGCTCCTCGGTGCCGTCGAGGTCGTTGTCCGCGATGTTCCAGTCGCTGAAGGTGATGTTCCAGACCGACGAGGTGGCGGCAGCGTATCCGGGCGGAGGGGTGCCTGACAGGATGGGCTGGATCCAATCCTGATCGAGATTATCCGCCCCTCCTCCGCTCGACCCCTCCGAAGGCTCGATCAGGTCGACCTCCAGAGGCAGGAGCGAAATGCCGGGGTTTCCCGCACATTCGAAATTCGTCACCGCCTTGTCGCTGAAGCGCAACTCACGGTGGCTGTGCGTCCTTCCCCACCCAACGCTCTCGGTGTATGCCACATCTTCAGGCGGATTCCTTCCAGCCGCGAACACGTTGTCGGTGTAGCAGCCGCTCAAGACCACTGCCATGTAGTAGAACTGCCCGTCGGTGCAGCCGATGTCGCCGGCATCGCAGAAGAGACCCGTGAGCGGGTCGTAGCTCGTCGTGAAGGGATCCAGGTACTCGTAGACCCGGCCGATGACGTCGTCCCTGGTTTCTATGCACACGTCAGTCCCAGAAACACATACGCTCGGATCCAGGGGATCGAACAGGTCGCACACGAACTGGGTGGCGGCGCAACCCTGTACTGTGACGACCTCTCGCAGGTCGTAACGCTCGAAATCGCGCCCCTGCTTACCGGCACAGTTCGCGACGAAGCTCTGTTTCTCGGGAGTTAGGGTGCTGAAGAAGCTGTTGAGAGGATCGGTGGCGTGCTCGTCGAGGAGATCTTGATAGACGTCCCCGACATCGCCAGCAAACACGCCGTCCACACAGGGTGTGGGGTCCTGCGCCAGGAGGGGCGCCGGGAGCAGCCAGCAGACCGCCAGGGTACCGACCATGGCTATGCCAAAAGGAACCGAACGTGATGACATCATTCCACTCTCCAAGCAACGTTATGGAAAACCGGCTCCCGAACGTAAGGGTGAAAGTCCGCCGCGATGGCCAGCTCCACCCGAAGATTGCGATTCCGTGGCTGGTCCCGAAAACACGTTCATTTGTGTGCTCGGTGTCATTTGTGTGCTCGGTGTTTACCTGGATGCACGGTCTGTGCCAGTGGCCTCTCCCCCCATTACACACTGAGGCCCCGCAGCACTTTTCGGTGGGTCGAACGCGTTAGCACTGGCGAAGGGTCCTCTTCTTGTCACGAAAGTTGTTACCATTCGACACATCATTGACAAATGTAAATACCTCTCCCGAGACGGCCATCGTACGGCTCAATTGGCGGCTAGTCCAGGCTCCGATGAGGCTGGTCGACCACGTTGTTGCGCACGAGTTGTGCATCTCCTGTCCCTCCTCAGAATGCATCCGCTCGAAGATTCAACGACTTAGGGCACTACTGTTCCGACGCGGGGGGTCAGCTCTTGCAGCTGACGGCAGATTCGGTCAACCTGAGAGGCTATGCTCCGGCTCCTCTTCCTGCTCATCACTCTCGTTATCAAAGCGCTTCAAGTGGCTCTTCGGTCGCGGTCCTCGCTCGTTCTCGAGAACATCGCCTTGAAACAGCAGGTCGAGGCGCTGAAGCGGAAGCGACCTCGCCCGCAACTCGACGACGCCGACCGTGCTTTCTGGGTGGCAATGAGAAGCGCGTGGAGTGGCTGGGCCGAACGCCTAGTCATTGTGAAGCCGGAGACCGTTGTGAAGTGGCATCGCGACCGTTCTCGGCTGTGCCTGCTCAAAACCCGTCCGCCTTTGGAATGATTGGACCTAGCGCATTTCCGTAGTCCTTTCGCCTGCCGATGTCAAAGTTGGCCAGGCGCGTTCGCGACGCGCTCTCCCCAGGGGACACAAGGCCCCATCGGGGAGGTAGCGCTTCTCTCGAACCGCGACGGAGGACGACCCAGCTAGCCGCAGGACCGTTCTCAGCCGTAAGTTGTTTGAATCTTCGGAACGGATGCATTCTGAGGAGGGACAGGCGAACAGCGGCACCGTGCCTACTACCTCGTCGGTGCCGGCGTTCGCCGAAGCCGCCTTGGTCGAGAGGAAGTCTGCCTCGGTTAGAACCCCACCGTCGCGCAGGCCGTCTGGAGGTGTTTCGACGATGTCGACGAAGCCGGTATCCAGGATCATGTAGAACCTGCCTTCTTCGCCGGCTAGGGCCTCGGACCACATGTCTTCGCGGTCGCCGCTGCCGAAGGCCAGCGCGTAGCCCCCGGAGTTGGCGTCGAAGACAACCGTCGGCGGGAAGAAGAGATCGCGCCCGCCGGTATCGAAGATCTTGAAGGGCTTCCATTCGTCGAGATCGTCGATCAGCCCGGTCGACGTGTTGAGGACGGCCGCTTCGAATAGGTTGACCTTGTACATGAATCCACCACCGGCACCGGCGGTGCCGATATAGATGGTGTCGATGATCCCGTCAAGGTTGGTGTCGACGGCCGCGGGCTGGCTGGGTGCGGCCCCCGACAACGCCCGCTTGTAGATCACCTTGCCGGTCTCAATGTCGAGGATGTAGAGGTTGGTGCCCTTGCTTGCGTCGTCGGGATCGATGCCGCCGCCGAAGATGGCGACGAATCGGATCTCGGGGGACTCCACCTCCGTCGGGGTCGACCCGAATGCGCCCGGTGTTGGGTTTGGACCAGCTGAAGCCCAGATTGGGATCGTCGAGCTCGTCGAGCTCCCACAGTACGGTGCCGTAGGCGATGCTGCAGTTCCCCGGCAGCGACGAGTGGAGGGCGCTGCAGCCCGGAACGCCGTCAACCGCACCGCTCTCGTCGGATATGTAATCGAGTTGGGTCAGCCCCCCTTGTGCCTGTATCGGAGTCGTACTCGCCCTCTGCCACTGGCAAAACACAGGCCACCGTGGATGCCCGGTTCAGGGGGCTCCTGAGACCTTGACAATCAGCTGCTAATACAAGCACTGCGCAGCCTACTGCGCAGCTACTGCGCAGGGATGTTTGGTATAGAAATAGTTACTATTGGTAATATTCTTGCCATGCATGCCGACGGGCGGCAGCTGAGGGAGGAGAGATCTCTCTACCCCCGAGATCGACGGAATGCTAGTCTCCCGCGCGCGGGTTTCGAGTTGAGCGAGGAAATCCAGAGAGGAACCAATGACGTCGAAGAGATCTTCCATGATCATCGTCGCGATCGTCGGTCTCGGATCCATGCAGCTGGTTTCTGCGGTCGCAGAGGAGGCGGTCGATTTCGAGGGCGATGTTTGGCCGATCCTCGAAAAGCACTGTGTTTCGTGCCACGGCCCCGAGGACGAGTTCAATGATCTCCGCTTCGACTCCAAGGAGGCGATTCTCAAAGGCGGCAAGAGCGGCGAGGTGCTGGTACCGGGAGAGCCGGAAAAGAGCTCGATGTATGTGCGTCCGAGTCTCCCCGCCGACGACTTCGACATCATGCCCGCAGAGGGAGATCCCCTGACCAAGGAACAGGTCGAGATCCTACGGCGGTGGATCGCGGCAGGCGCAGATTTCGGGTCCTGGACGGGCTCGAGCGCCGGCTAGAGACGGGCGCTGGGTGTAGGGTCGACCGACAGACACGGAGGTAGGGACATGAGTGGATCCGCAGGCTCTCATGGTGTCGGTATTCTGAGCGACGAGCGAAGGATGCTACAAGAGATGGCTCGGGAGTTCACCCTGAAAGAAGTGCTTCCGGTGGCCAACGAGCTCGACCCGGTCAAGGGTGATATTCCGCAGTCTCTGATCGAGAAGCTCGGAGACATGGGTTACTTCGGAATCGTCATCCCGGAGGAGTATGGCGGGGCCGGACTCGGCGTCTTCGAGTACTGCCTGATCACCGAGCAATTGGCGCAGGGCTGGATGAGTGTGGCAAGTCTCATTGCCCGCGGCAATGGCTTCTACCGCTCCATCCCTGGCAGCGGAGAAGAGCGCACCAAGAAGATCGAGGCGATGGCTCGGGGCGAGTATCTCGGCGCGTTGGCCATGTCCGAGCCCGAGGTCGGATCGGATATCGCTTCGATCAAGACTCGGGCTCGTCGCGAGGGAGACGAGTGGGTGATCAACGGCTCCAAGTATTGGTGCACCTTTGCCGACGGCGCTGATTTCATCCAGGTGATGGCGCGCAGCGAGGATCCTACGGACGACAAGCGCCGGCACGTAGGGCTGACGTCGATCGCGGTGGAGAAGCCCAAAGGGGAGCTACCCAAGGGTGTCACCGGTAGCCCGATCCCCAAGATCGGTTACTTCGGCTGGAAGACATGGGAGCTGCACTTCGACAATGTGCGTGCGCCGGTGCAGGAGAGGCGGAGCGAGAACGAGGGCCGTGCCTTCTACGGTATGGCGCGAGGGCTCGAGTCGGCCCGAGCCCACACCGCCGCCCGATCGATCGGCCTGGCGCAGGGCGCGCTGGAGACGGCGATTGACTACTCTCTGGAGCGCATCCAGTTCCAGCGACCGATCGCCGACTTCCAAGCCATCCGCTTCAAGATCGCAACGATGGCGACCGAGGTAGAGGCGGCGCGCCAGCTCCTCTATTCGGTCTGCGCCGGCATCGACTCCGGCGAGAGCCGAGCCAAGGAGGCGGCGATGGTCAAGTACTTCGCCGCCGAGATGTCCGAGCGAGTCACCAGCGAGGCGCTGCAGGTACTCGGCGGCGCCGGCTACACGACCCTCTACCCGGTGGAGCGCTTCTGGCGCGATGCCCGGCTCACCAAGGTCTTCGAGGGCACGTCAGAGATCATGCAGCGAATCATCTCCGACGCCATCCTCGGCAAACCTTCGCGGCGCTGAACGTTGTCGCGCGCGCCGTGAGCTTGTGTCGTCGCTGGGGCGTCTCGAGCGGGTGCCGGGTCGCCGCTGGGGCCTCTCAGGGTGAGGCGTCGGCGCGAGGCGGGCCGGAGGCGAGCGGAGTGTCCCTCCGCGGGAACGGCGGCCGCTCCTGAGAGTGCGCTGGTCGATCATGCGGCCGCCTCGGCTTCCGCTCGCTTCGATCGTTCCCCCTTCGCCAACGTTGGTGCGGCGCTCGCTCCAGACGCCCCGCCAAGGGGCACTCCGCCCGCCTCCTCTCCGTCGCTGCCTCAACCTCACCTGAGCTGATGAAGCGCATGGAAAAGCGTTGTGCCTCTGTCTTCAAAGTACGCAGGCTCATAGCCTGCGTACTTTGTGAGGCTTGCCTGGGGATCCGTAATCCACCATGAGAACACGCTTGCCTTGTTGGGCAAGGGCGTGGGCAAGATTAATCGTCGTCGTTGTCTTACCGGCCCCTCCTTTCTGGTTGACGATGGCGATGGTGGTGGTCATACGGGTTCAGTATGGGGAAGTCCCCGACGAGTACTACTCGTCGGCCTTATTAACCTCCCAACCCTCTTTGAGCATGCGCGCCTCCTGTCTAGTAGGCTCGACCACGACTCTTGGCAGCGGATGCAACCGGTCGAATATTTCATCGGCGAGCTCAAGGCGCTCCGCTAGTGGGAGCTCGAGGAGGGCCTTCCGAACGTCTTCCTTGTCTGTCATAACTTCAGCCTAGGCGCGGTGGGTCATGTGTCAAGGACGCGTGCAACCGCGTTGTCGAGCCGAGCAGTGTTAGACGCTCTTGCGCCAATGGTCAGGGTCGCGGTGGCCATGTAGGAAGGCAACGACGAGGAGCTCGTCGTCTTTGATTCTGTAGACGACGTTGTAGGGGAAATCTCGAAGCACGGCCAGACGCGCCGTGCCTTCTCGTATCTGCACGCTCTCCGGAAAGAGCTCGATGTTTGCCAGCGTTTGCTCAAGGGACCGACGGAGGCGATCGCCATATCCGTGGCGTTGCGCCTCGACGTACTCGATAGCTACGGCCACCTCTTCGAGGACGCCGGGACTCCAGACCGTTTTCATGCACCGCGAGACAAGCGCTCGTCAAGGCCCGCGTCGAACTCTTCCTGTGAGAGAGACGACGAGTGGTCTCTATCGTGCTGTTGGATTCGCGTATGGATAAGCTCTTGCTGTGCCTGGGTCAGGTTCGGTAGCGTGCTTTCGATAAGCCGAACGCCGAGCTCACGACGCTCCGGCTCGGGGAGCTTGAAGGCTTGCTTCTCGATCTCTGTCTTGGTCATACGTTCTTCAGAATAGACCCTCTGGGGAGGGTGTCAAGCGACGCAGTGTCCTCACAGCTGAACCTGAAGCATCGACGGCCTTCGAGGGAGGAGTAGGATATCGGGGTGCAGAGGAAGCACCTCCACCTCCAGCTCATTCAGCAAGTCATCGAGAGAATGGCTCGTTGTTCTTTCCAGGTCTGAGCCTGGAGTGTCGTTCTGGTCTCAGCCCTGTTCGCACTGGCCACAAGTAGAGGGGGCGATGCACCCGACCAGCAGTTCATCCTCTTGGCCTTCTTTCCCGCTCTCGTCTTTTGGGGTCTAGACACCTTCTATCTCTCTGAAGAGCGCCAATTTCGAGATCACTACGACGAGGTTCGGAAGCGAGAAGAAGAGGAAATCGACTTCTCAATGGACAAGCGCGCCTATAACAAGGGGCGCAACACGTGGCTGACTACGAGCTACTCAAAGACGTCACGGTTGTATGCCTGACTTACGGATGTTCCGGAAGGAAGTGGATCAATTACGAAATCGACGAATCGCTAGCGCGAGGAAATGTCTTGTAGGGGTTCAAATCCACCATCTCAAGGATCAGAACGAGAACACGAGCTCCGTAGGAGCCATCCCAAGCCAAATCGAGGCAAACGGATTCAAGGCGTATAAGTACACCAACAGGGATGCCCTGGCTCGGTGGATCGAGGCCGCCGCCCAAGCCGCGGGCAAGTAGCGGCAGTAAACATGAAGAGCCACGCCGGCATCACGCCGCGTCGCTCGACCCGTGCTCGATATCGATCGAGGTGGGCTTGGAGATCCTCGAGCTCCGGAGGCCGGGTCTTCTTCCTGGGTGTCGGGAGCTTCACGACTTTCTCCACTTCAGATCCGGATGCGTTCGATTTCAGCGAGGGAGATGCGTTCGGGATTGCGGTTGTAGAGCTGGGTGGTGCGCGTTGAGGCGTGGCCCGCGATCTGCGCGGCAGTCTCTAGCTTCCCACCGTTGGCGAGATAGTCGGTAATGCCTGTCGCTCGAAAGGTGTGATTGCCGATCGACACCGGCAAGCCAGCGTCTTTGGCTCGACGCTTGGTCATGTGGAGTGCATCGCTTTGGCTCATCCCTCGATCGGTCAGCTCTCGGGTTTTGCCACGAACGGTGCGAAAGAGAGGCGAGGTACCCGCCTTCGCGATACCTGCAGCCTCGAGATAGGCATCAAAATACTCGACGGCCTTGTGGTGTGCCGGCACGCGGTGATACCGGCCGCTTTTCTCATGGAGCACGAACGACGCTCGGTGTCCATCAAACCCGGGCAGGTCCAAAGAAAGAGATCGTCGCTTGTCCTTCTTTCATACTCTGGGCTAAGGCTATCGTGGAGCGCCACCAAGGGCGCTATGGAACTGCTCTTGAGATGCGGGTACGACGGGCCGCGCTGGAGCGTCGGGTTAGGTGTGGCTCTACAGAAAATTCGATGGGACTTTCGTGTGCATAGGGCTGGGGGCTGGATGATGAAGTCTGACGACGAGAGGAGGGAGGCGGGGCGAGGCGGGCGAGAGCGGTGTGCCTGGGCGGGGCGTCTGGAGCGAGCGCGTGCAGAGAGATGGTGCAGGGGGCATCGATCGAAGCGAGCGGAATACGAGGCGGCCGCATCACCGATGAACGCACTCTCAGGAGCGGCCGCCGTTCCCGGCGGGGCACACCACTCTCGCCCGCCTCGCCCCGCCTCCCTCCGGCCCGCCCGCGAAAACGTGAGCTATGCGGTAACAGCCGCAACGCGCCAGCGGTCGCCATTGGCGGTGATGTGCATTGCGGTGGGGGTGTTCCAGTGGGTGCCGATGACCAGGATGCCCGAGTCGGCGTAGCGTTGGAGGAAGGAGAGGCGGGTGCGGCGGGCCAGGTCGGGGTCGATGTCGGCTCCACAGGCCCACTCGGGGTGCATGCACTGCGAGGGGTGGTGGATGAGGTCGCCGGTGATGATCGCTTCTGCGCCCGATGAGATGGTGACGCTGCAGTGGCCGGGGGTGTGGCCGGGAGTGGAGAGGAAGCCCAGCTCGCCGGTGATCTCGTGATCGGGGTCGACGAGGTCGACTAGCCCGGCGTCGAAGATCGGTTTGACCGAGTCGGCGAAGACGTCGACCTCGCCGGCGTCGTCTTTCTGCGTGCTCCAGTAGTCGTAGTCGGTGCGGGCCATCACGTAGCGGGCATTGGGGAAGGTGGGTACCCATGCGCCGTCGACGAGCTTGGTGTTCCAGCCCACGTGATCGACGTGGAGGTGGGTGCAGACGACGGTGTCGACTTTCTCCGGCGGGAAGCCGGCGTCGCTGATGTTCTCGAGAAAGGGTGTGTCCAGTTGGTCGAAGGGGGCGAAACCGCGTGACTTGCCGTTGCCGATACAGGTGTCGACGATGATCTTTCGCCCCTTTGACTCGACCAGGAAGGCCTGGATGGTGAGAAAGATCCGGCTCTCCTCGTCGATGAAGTTGGGCCGGAGCCAGTCGGTGTAGGGAGCCAGATTCTCCGGTGTCGCCTCCGGCAAGAGCCAGCGGCCCGGCATCGGTACGTTGATCTCGATCACCGGGGTCACGCTCACCGACCCGACCTTCCATCCCGTCATTTCGAGCTCCCTTTCTTTCGTTAGGCTAGAATGCGACCCGGCAAACCAGCATGCAATGGTACAGAAAGGACCTCGGGTATGGTCCGTAGAGAGAGTTTGCGAGGACGGCGTCAGTTTCTGAAGATGTTGGCTGCGAGTCCGCTGCTCAGGTATGTGGGTCTGCCGCCGCTGCTTGGTCTCGGGCCCGGCGCTGACGCTGTTGCGATCGGGCGCCCCTACGCATGGGGTCTGGCGAGCTTTGGCCAGGACGGAGTCGAGAAGGTGCTCGATATCCTCCACTTCGAGCTCATGCTGATCATGAAACAGATGGGCACGAGATCGATCGAAGAGATCCGGCGCGGTGGCTGGGTGGTGGACCGCCGGACGGGCAAACGGTTGTAGGCGCACAGGAGAAGTCGTATGTCGCTTCGGGTAGGAACACTTGCGATCGTGCTTTCGATCTCGTCTCTGGTGGTGGTGCCGCTGGTGGCCCAGACGGCGACGGCTGAATTCAGCATTTCCGGCACCTCTACAGTACGGGCGTGGACCTGCACGGCCGAGGGAGCGATGGAGATCGAGCCGGGCAGCTCGAGCGAACCGGTTCCTGGATTCCCGAGCGGAGTCGAGGCCGTCTCCATCGTTGTTTCGGTGGCGGCGATCGAATGCCCGGAAGAAGACATGATGGAGCACCTCCAGGAGGCCCTGGAAGAGCCCGAATACCCGGAGATCACCTATCGCCTCGAGGAGTACAGCTTCAAGACCGAAAACAGCGCCGAGGCGACCGGCACGATGACGATCCACGGCACTCCCAAACCGATCACCTTCGACATCCAGCTCGAAGAGAGCGCCGGGGGCGTTCGGGGGGTGGGCGAGACTTCGATCGACATGACCGAGTTCGGAGTCGAGCCGCCTTCGGTGTGGCTGGGAATGCTCAACGTCGGCGAGGTCGTCACCATCAAGTTCATGGCGTTGCTCCCGGCCGCCCAGTAGAGTTGGCCGAATGTCCCGAACATCTCTTCCAATACTCACTCGAGCTGCAGCTCTCTCTGCCTTGATAGCGAGCTCCGCCTTCGCTCAGAGCGCGGAGTCTTCGTATCAACTCCAAGAGGGCTGGGCGCAGCTTCCCGACGGCGTAGAGGCGTGGGGTCAGACGATCGGAATCGATCTCGATGCCGCGAGCAACCTATGGGTCTTTCATCGCTGCTTCGCGAACAATTGCGTCGGGCTCGATGACGTCCCAGCGGTGCTCCGGTACGACCCCTCGGGCGAACTGATCGACAGCTGGGGTCGAGGGATGTTCGTGTGGCCGCATGGCTTCTTCGTCGATGCCGAAGAACATCTGGACCACCGACGCTCGCGGGGAAGGCGGCCGCGGTCGGCTTCATCCCCGACGCGCTCCCCGAGGGAGTGGCTGTTGACGCGGGGGGAAATGTTTACGCGGCGGAGGTCACGGGCCGCAATCTCAAGAAGCTCGCAAGCGGTAGGGGCGACTGAGCCGCGCCCGCCGCCGCGGGGCTGAATCACCTTGTTTGAACACGAGCGCGCTATCGGCGCCCAGGCCGACATCCATCACGCCTACTTCTTGGGCCTGCAGCTCATGGTCTCGACCCGGGAGGGCGCCGAGGTCGTCGGCGACTGGATGTTCAGGCTCTTTCGTCGCCAACACGAGGAGAAGTTCCTCTCCAGCTTCGACAAGCTCGGCTTGCGGGGCCTACCCGACGCGGTCGCCTGTGCTCGATACCACGTGCTCTCGAACAGCATGGGAGGGGTGCCGGTGGAATACATGGAGGAATCGGACACCAAGGCCTGGGTGCGGTTTCGCTATCCGCGCTGGATGTTCGACGGACCGACGCTCTGTGGGGTTCCCGTCGAGGCGAGCCGCGGGTTCCTCAGAGGCTGGTATGCGCACAATGGCGTGTCGCTCGGCAATCCGCGCCTGGGATTCGTCTGCGTGTCCGAGGACATGACCGGGGAGTTCGGTTTCTGCGGCTACTTCAAGGAGTTCGACCATGTCCTCTCCGAGGGCGAACGTCTGAGCTTCGCCCAGTGCGAGCTACCGCCTCCGTTCGATGCCGCAGCTCAGCCGCAGCCACCGGCCGAAGAGTGGAGTGAAGAGCGCCTCGCCAAGGCGACACGCAACTATGCGGTCGAGTATGTGCGCAACGGTATCCGTGAGCTGGTCGGCGTCCTCGGCCGCGAGCGCGCCCTCGAGCTCGGTCGCCTCGCCGCCCGATTGACCGGCCTGCAGTATTTTCGGCAGCTGGCCGACGCGGTTGGCGCCAAGGATGGCGATGCCGGGGATACGGCGCGATTTCTGGCGGCCATGTTCCAGGGTATGGGTGACGAGGTGAGCGTGGTCGTTGACGAGGGTGGGCGGCACGCATCCCTGACCCAGCGCGGGCTGCGGGTCGCGCGCGGCCTTTCTGGCGCGGATCGCGCCGACCTGATCGAATGTTGGGCCGAGCTCTGGCGCGGCACGGTCCATTCTCACCGGCGCCTCAAGACCGTGGAGGCGACGGCTTGCCCCGACCGGATCGAGTGGGTGATCGAGGACAGGCACTAAGAGTCGCGGGATCACTTACCAGGGCTAGTGGACCGTAACACCCAAACGTTTAGCGCCTGAGTGGCCCTCGCGGCCGATCTCTGCGTTACGCTTCCTCGACATAGTCCCCGCTATGCCTGCGTCAGCGCGCCTTGATCTCGACCACGAATGACTCACTCAGCCACTAAACGTTCGAGTGTTACGGTCCACTAGATCCGTGTCTCGCGATCAGATAGATGGCAAACGCTGCGATCCCGGCGACCAGCACAGAGCCGGCGTTGAGAAAGCCGGTCCGGGCGTAGCTCACGATCAGGTAGCCAAGCGAACCGGATAGCAGTGCGTAGTAGAGGAAGGCGACGCCAGTGAGGCGGATGACCGCGCCCTCCCGTCCGAGCAGGCCGACCACGGCCGATGCGGCGACGACGTTGTGTACGCAGATCATGTTGCCCGCGGCCCCGCCTACGGCCTGCAGTGCGACCACCCAGGTCGGGTCGACTCCGATTCGCTGGCCCATGTCGAACTGAAAGAGCGAGAACATCATGTTGCTGACGGTGTTCGATCCCGCGACAGCGGCACCGATGCCGCCGATAAAGGGCGAGAAGATCGGCCACGCCGAGCCGACCAGCGCGGCGACCCCGTCGGCCAGCGCGATCGGCATGCGCTCGTAACCGGCGGCCCCGCCGTAGCTGTTGATAAAGATCTGCACCATGGGAACGGTGAAGACCAACGCTACCGATGCGGCTGCGGTCACCTTGAGAGATGAAACCCACGACGCCTTGTAGGAGCCGGAGGGAATCTGGTGCAGCTTCCAGGTGAGGAGAGAGGCTACAACGAAGACGGTTCCCGGTAGAAACAGCGGCTGAACGCTGGCCGAGACTTCGGTGCCGAAGATATTGGGCCAGCTGATGGTCCAAGCTTGGAGCCAGCCGCCGAAGGGAAGCCCGCGCAGCCGGGTGACCAGGAGAAGCACAGCGACGATCACGTAGGGCAACCAAGCCTTGAACATGCTCATCGAGCCGCTGGCGTGAGTGACCTCCTTGGTTTCGATCGAGCCGGTCCAGTCGGCTGGCCAGTTCTCCTTCTTGTCAAAGTCCCACGCGTCTTCAGGTGCCGGGACCAGAAAGCCGCGGCGAGAGGCGGTGACGACGATGGCCAGTCCGATCAGACTGCCGAGCAGAGCGGGGAACTCCGGCCCCAGAAAGTAGGCCGCTGCGACGTAAGGAATCGTCATCGCGAAGGCGGCGAAGAGGGCGAATTTCCAGACTTGGAGCCCCTCGGCGAGGGAGCGATTCTTGCCGAAGAAACGGGTCATCGTTGCTACCAGAATGAGCGGTACCAGCGTTCCGGCGGCGGCGTGAAGGATAGCGACCTTGAAGCCGATGAAGGCCAGGAAATCGGTCCACTCGGCATAGCCGAGCTGAGCCGCGTACTCCTGAAGCGCCGGGTCAGCCGAGAGGCCGGTGCTGACACCGACGAGGATCGGGGTGCCGGCCGCACCGAAGCTCACCGGCGTGCTCTGGATGATCATGCCCGCGGTGACCGCTGCCATACCGGGAAAGCCCAGGCCCACCAGTAGCGGCACCGCAACGGCCGCCGGTGTGCCGAAGCCGGCCGATCCTTCGATGAAGGCGCCGAACAACCAAGCGACGATGATGACCTGCACTCGCCGGTCAGGAGTGATGTCGATGAATCCTTGGCGAATGGTCTTTAGAGCGCCGCTCTCTTGCAGCGTGTTGAGCAGCAGGATGGCGCCGAAGATGATGTAGAGCAACGTGAAGGCCACGATCAGGCCATTGATCGACGCGGCGACGACCTGCAGAGCCGGTACCTGCCATACAAAGAGTGCAAGGACGATCGCGACCGCCAGCGAGAGTGGCATGGCACGGCTCGCCGGCCAGCGAAGACCGACCAGAAAGACAGCGACCGTAATGATCGGTAGCAGCGAAAGGACCGAGAGAGTCGCAGCGTTCATTGAGGTTCGTCCAATCTAGGGAAGAGACCGGAGAAGAATCGCTCCGACTCCACGATCGCGGTAAATTACGAAACTGGCAAGAGAGACAGGAAACGCAATTGTAGACTCCCGAGGTCCGTTGTGACAACGATGGCCCGATGGCTCTAGACCGGTCGGTCTATTCCGGTGCTAACATCCCGCCGTCAACGAGAATGAGCTTCGAGACCCTAGATCCGGCGAGTCCGCCGGGTGGCCGAATCGATCGAGCCTCTAGGAGCGACGGAGGGGGCGCCGGCACGCCGCGACGATCTCCCGGCCGGTGTCGAGTTGCTGCGCGAAGGCGACGGCATCCGGGTCGTAAACGTGGGCTGACGCCGCTCTCGGTGGGTGCCTGTCCACTCTCGGCGAGCATGTAGAGTAGTGGTCCCAGCCAGCCGTCAGCAGAGGAGGAACCGATGCCAGCCCTCGATGGAATGCGAATTCTCGACCTCACCCAGTACGAAGCAGGAACTTCGTGTACGCAGGCTCTGGCCTGGATGGGAGCGGATGTAGTGAAGGTAGAGCGCCCGGGCGTCGGCGACCCCGGGCGAGGAGCCCTCGACCCCAATAGTGTCGAGGACTCAGAGTACTTTCTCAACTGGAACAGCAATAAGCGCAGCGTGACGATCGCGTTGGACAGACCCGAGGGCCGTGAGCTCCTGCTGCGAATGGCACCGGCTTACGACGCAGTCGTCGAGAACTTCGGTCCGGGTGTGGTGGAGAAGTTGGGTGTTGCGTACGAGGACTTCACCGAAGTGCATCCCGAGATCATCTATGCGCGGATCAAGGGCTTCGGCTCGAGCGGCCCGTATGCCGAGTACAAGTGTTTCGACCCGGTGGCGCAGGCGACCGGCGGTGCGATGTCGGTGACCGGAGACGAAGATGGGCCGCCGGTGAAACCTGGCGCGACGATCGGCGACTCCGGCACCGGCGTTCAGATGGCCTTGGCTCTCTGTGCCGCCTACGTTCAGAAGCTGCGCACCGGTCGCGGCCAGCTGGTCGAGCTGTCGATGCAAGAAGCCCTCACCTATTACATGCGCACCAGCATCGCGATGGGCTCCAACTTCGGTCGCCGAGCTACCCCGCGTCGGAGCAACGGCTTCGGCGCCGTCGCTACCCTCTATCCCACCAAGGGCGGTGGACCGAACGACTACCTCTACATCATGGCCATCACTCCTCGCATGTGGTCCTCGCTGTGCGAGGCGATGGGCCGCCCGGAGCTGATCGAGGACCCACGATTCGTCAAGGCGAAGCTGCGTCGCGAGAACGAAGAGGCTCTCAAAGAAGAGATCGCAGCGTGGATGCTCAGCCACGACAAGCACGAGGCGATGCGCATCCTCGGCGAGGCGGGAGTGCCGGCGGGTGCGGTCTTCGACACCGTCGACCTCTTCGAGGATCCTCACCTCCAAGCACGCGGCTTCATCAAATCGGTCCCCCACCCCGAGCGCGGCTCGATTCGCCTGCTGGGCTGGCCGGCAAGGATGTCCGCCAGCGAGGTCCCCCTCGAAGCGGCCCCTTTGCTCGGCCGCGACACCGACGAGGTGCTCGCCGCAGACCTCGGTCTCGATGCCGAACAGATCGCAGCGCTGCGCACCGACGGAGTGCTCGGTGACGAGGCGACGGAGCCCGAGTAGGTCGCGGCGGGGGGGCGTCTTGTTACCAATCACCAGAACGGGCTCGTGATTCCTCATAGCTCGAGCTCGAATTCTGGGTCAGTCGCGCCAGAGGAAGCCGTTGCCTGTGGTTCTATACGTGCGCCTGAAAGTGACCACGGGTTCAACGCCTTTTGCCGACATCCTTGGTCCCAGGACCAGGTGCTTCGGGTCTTCGGCATGTCTTTGACGGGCTGCCTCGTCGGTAGTCCCCATCACGAAAATCAGATCTCCCTTCTTGACGTCAATCTCGCGGTCGGCGTCCGCGGCGGCAATACCTCCACTGTAGATCAGCGTATCCGGCTCGTTATCCCGGCAGTAGTCCGCGTGTTCTGCCGACAAACGAATAAACGCCTCGAGAGCGTCGGTCTCGAGTCGGAGCCCCACCACGATCAGCATGCACCCTGTGTCGGTACTGGCACTTCCCGATCCGGGCCGCCCCCACCAGCCGTAATCGGGCAGGTCTACAAACCGGGTGCTCATGACGCGACGCTTGGTCATGTTTGCCGCTCCCATCGTTTCCATGAGAGCCGCATGAGCAGGCCGTTCGCTGTGAGCCTTCAGGCTGCTGGAACCGTTCTGGTAACGCTCATAGACGAGAACGTTGAGCTCGTTCTCCACGTTCACACTGGCGGCGTAGGCGGTGGTCTCCGGCTCTCCGTCCCGTGCGTCCTCGGCTCGTTTGTTCCACACCTCCAGCCAGTCAGTCAGTGATGTGGTCTCCGGTCGAATCTGAAACTCGACCAGTGCGGTCATGGATTCATTAGTCATACCATCTCCTTGCTTCCATGCTGCTCGGCAGGGTCCGGTATGTTACCCCCTGACTGTAACCGTCCCTCTGGCCCCGTTCAGCGAGGCTGGTGGATCGTGAGCCACCTCGATCTGGAGGTCTTCCATCAGGGAGACCTTGTTGACGGGTGAGGCGACGGTGCGCGAGCATGGGTGAAACTTCGAGTCGGGAGGAGGCTGGCATGGGTGTATTGGACGGTAAGGTGGCGATCATCACCGGGGCGGGAAACGGGATCGGCAAGGAGCACGCCCTGCTCTTTGCGCGCGAAGGGGCCAGAGTGCTGGTGAACGATCCGGGTGGGGACCGTCATGGGTCGGGAACGTCGGGGGCTGCCGAGAAGGTGGTCGAGGAGATTCGGGCTGAGGGGGGTGAGGCGGTGGCTAGCCTCGTTCCGGTCGGCGACAGGGCGGCTGCCGAGAAGATTGTTGGCGAGGCCGTCGAGGCCTTCGGCAAGGTCGATATTCTGGTCAATAACGCCGGTATTCTTCGTGATCGCACGATCCTAAAGACTTCTGAGGAGGAATGGGATCAAGTTCTGGAGGTCCACCTCAAGGGTAGCTTCATGATGATGCAGGCGGCGGCGCTGCAGATGCGGGAGCAGGGCTGGGGCGGACGCATCATCCATACCTCTTCCGGCTCAGGGCTCCTGGGCAACTTCGGCCAGGCCAACTATGGAGCGGCGAAGGCCGGAATGTGGGCGCTCACCCGTATCGGGGCGATGGAGCTGGCCCACTACCAGATCACCGTCAACGCCATCGCGCCCATGGCCTACACGCGGATGACCGAGGACCTGGTCGGTAATCGTGGTCTCGACCCCGAGGAGCGCGTCGAAAGCCAGGGGCCGCAGCACATTGCACCTCTCGTCGCCTACTTGGCCTCGGACAAGGCCGCGGCGGTCAGCGGTGAGGTTTTCGGTGTCGGCGGTACCCGCGTCTTCATCTATAAGATGATGGTCACCCGGGGCATAGAAAAGCGCGGCACCGCCGAGCCCTGGACGCAGGACGAGCTCGCCGCTACATTCGATCGCGCTCTACGCGTGTAGGCATCCTCCGGCGGCCGTTGTCGCAGGGGACGACCGCAGGGGGGTCTTGGGGCCCGGGGTGCTCCGCGCGTTGGGTGGGCCCTCGTGGTGAAGCCGAGTGGTGCTCGAATAGTTATGCTGCGCACCCCGGCCCCCAAGACCCCTTCGGCGGCCTGCGAGCCTGCCCCAACGAACGCCGGAGATCCTCCACGCAGTGCTCGCGCGCCATCGGTGCCTCGGAGTAGTTGCGCTGTATCAGGAATGTGAACCGTCTCCGCAGTCCGACACTCACGTTGAGCTGGCACTGTCACGAAGGCCGGTGAGCGGCTCTGGTGTGCGGGGCCGGGCCCGGGGGCCTCCGCGAGCGGGGGAACGGGGGAGTGAGGGAGTGAAGGAGTGAAGACTAGGATCCGTAGAGGCTTCCCCACTCTTATTTTTCACTTTTTCACTTTCTTACTCTTTCACTTCTTCAACAGTAGTCCTCCACTCGGTGTCTCCCCAGGCGATGCGGAACGATGCGCTGCCGTTCGCTTCTGCGAGCTCGATGATGAGCTCCGACGCACTCTCGGCAGGCTTGCCGACCGTCAGCGCGATCTCGCCGACGTCGGCTTCGGGGTTGTGCATGGTGGCCCAGATGTCGGGCTCGGAGTTGGCTACCAGGTTCCAGCCGTTGGTGGTCTTTTTCAGCCAGAGGCTGTAGACGCCAGGGTAGTTTGCGGCGACGTTCTCGGTGTCGAGTCTCAGCTCGCCACCGACGATGAGGTCGACCTCGGTGCGGAGCTTCCATGCCGCGGATCTCGTCAACCGGAGGACCTCTCCCTCTTTCACTTTCTGGAGCTGAGGGTAGTCGTCGCTCGAGGTGGCCAGGGAGTGGTAGAGGATGCTGAGTTTGCGACCCCCCAGCTCGATCTCCGTCCTCGGCATCTGGGCGTAGCTCGAGCGGCTGCTGCTCCGAGTCGATTGCCCGGCGTCCGCCGTCTGACCATCGTCCCTGGAGCGATCTTGAGCAACCAGCCCGGCGCCGGGTAGAAGGAGGGCAACGAGAATGAATGCTTGGATGAGTCTCATTGATCGTCCTCAGATAAGCCGGTCGAAGAATGAACGAAGCGATCGTGTCACTTTTCCCGGCGACTCGGACATCATCATATGCCCCACGTTGGGGAGGATCTCGAATTCCCCATTAGGGATGCTCTCCGCCAGCGCTCTTCCTGCCCCAGGGGGCGTCATACGATCGCCGGCGCCGGAGAGCACCAGAGTCGGAGCTTCGACCGAAGGGGCCAGCGCCTCACCCTCCCAGGCGTTACAGGCGTGAAAGTCGCGCTCGAGCACGTGCGGGTCGCAGCGCTCGAGAAGCGCCATGCCGGCCCCGAGCATCCATACGCCTGGTGCCTCGCTGCCACCGAAGTGTGCCTCCTGAGCATGACCGAATGCGGTGATGAAGCGAGTTGCTTGCTGCGGATCGTTAGTGGTGTCGTGCAAGAGACTGTCGTTGACGTTGAGCGTCGGGCCGCTGCCGAGGAGAGCCAGCGCTCGCACACGCTGCGGGACCGTGGCTGCAAGGGTCAAGGCGATGCAGGCGCCCATCGAGTGACCGACCAGGGCGACCTCCGAGGCGCCGAGCGCGACGATGAAGCGTTCGAGCCAACCCGCGTAGCCTTCGATCGAGTCGGTGCCTTCGGCATCTTCGCTGCGCCCGTGCCCGGGTAGGTCGGGAGCGGCCACATTCCATCCGTGCTGCGCCAGAGCCCTGGCCTGGAGTGCCCACACCGAATGGTCGAGCGCGGCGCCGTGCACTAGGACGACAGTCCCAAGACCCTCCCGCCATGCCACACCGCCATCGCCGTAGCCGATCGAGCGGCCGTCGACGTCGACCCGTGGGGTCATCCGACCGCCTTCTGCGATCGGGCCAGCGCGCGGCCGAGGTCCGCGAGTAGGTCCTGAGTGTCCTCCAACCCGATCGAGAGACGGATCATGTCTTCTCCGATGCCGGCCTCCGCCATCTGCTCATCACTCATCTGCTGGTGGGTGGTGCTGGCTGGGTGGATCACCAGGCTCTTGGCGTCTCCGACATTGGCGAGGTGGCTGAAGAGCTGCATCCCCTCGATGAAGGCGATTCCCGCCTCGAGCCCACCCTTGAGGCCAAAGGTCATCACCGCCCCCTCACCCCGCGGCAGATATTTTCTTGCCAGTTCGTGGTCGCTATGGCTCGCCAATCCCGGATAGCTGATCCAGCTGAGGGCCTCATGATCCTCCAGGAAGGCGGCGACCGATCGCGCGTTGGCAACGTGGCGCTCCATGCGCAGAGGAAGAGTCTCGAGGCCCTGGAGAAGATAGAACGCAGCTTGGGGGTTCAAGCAGGCGCCGAAGTCGCGCAGGCCCTCGAGTCGCGCCTTCATGATGAAGGCAGTGGGTCCGAAATGGTCGGCGAAGGCGACTCCGTGATATCCCGGTGAGGGCTCGGTCATGATTGGGAAGCGGCCGGATCCGGACCAGTCGAAGCGACCGCTGTCGACGACGAGACCACCGATGGTTACGCCGTGGCCGCCGAGGAACTTGGTTGCCGAGTGCAAAACGAGATCGGCGCCATGCTCGAAGGGTCGACATAGATACGGAGTCGCGAAGGTGCTGTCGATGAGCAGGGGCACGCCCGCCTCGTGTGCGATCTGCGCGACCGCCTCGAGATCGAGAACATCGATCCGTGGGTTGCCGATGGTCTCGCCGTAGACCATCTTGGTGCGCGGGTTTATGGCACTGGCGAAGCCCTCGAGATCGCCGGGAGCGACGAAAGTCGTCTCTATCCCGAAACGACTGAGGGTGTGGGCGAAGAGGTTGTGGGAGCCGCCGTACAGCGAGCTCGACGAGACCACATGGTCTCCGGCGCCAAGCAATGTGGTGACAGCGAGGTGGAGAGCCGCCTGCCCGGAGGCAGTGGCGACGGCTCCGACTCCACCTTCGAGAGCGGCGATGCGTTCTTCCAGCACTGCGGTGGTCGGATTCGAGATCCGAGAGTAGATGTGGCCTGCTGTTTCGAGGTTGAAAAGGCCGGCGGCATGGTCGGTATCGCGAAAGACGTAGGAGGTGGTGTTGTAGACCGGGACGGCCCGAGCGCCGGTCGCGGCGTCGGGGCGCTGGCCGGCGTGTAGGGCCAAGGTGTCGAACTGGTAGAACCACTTCTCAGACATTCGGCCTGCCTCCTAAAGGATTGTACTCGCCACTGGAGCTGGGCCGCGGTTGGCAGCCCCGCACGCGTTGTCCATCGTCATGGACATCGTCATTGACTTCTCGGAAGCTCTCCAGTACTTTGCAAGAGTACTTTGGGGTGCCCCATTCGGGGAAAAAAGGGAAGCAGGTCGAAAACCTGCGCGGACCCGCCACTGTAGCCGGCGAGCTCTCCTCCTTGGTGTAAGTCACGCCGCCACTCGGATCGATCCGGGGAAGGTTGGAGGAAGGGCGCTCGAGCCGGGAGCCAGGAAACCTGCCCCAATTCGTCCAGCCGGAGGCTTCTCGGATGACAGAGGCTTTTGCTCCTAAGCGACCTCGATATCGTTCGCTGCCGCCTCCAGCAGGAGGTCAGCGATGCGGATTTTCGTCGCGCTTCTCTTCTTCTCTCTTGCTTCGTCAACTCTAGACGCGGTCGACCTCAGGGGCTCGGTTCGGACCGACGACGGCCGGCCGATTCCTCATCTGGTCTTGGTCCTCAAAGGGCCATCGGGATCGCGCACTGTGCTCACCGGTCTAGCCGGCCGGTACCACGTCTCTGAGCTCGTCGCCGGGCACTATCGCCTGCGGCCCCGCACAGAGAGCTTCCAGATCGAAAGTCCCGGTGAGATCGAGCTCGGCGCCAGCGATGCCGACTTGGATTTGGTCCTAACTCCCAGTCCGCTGGAGGAGGAAGTGGTGGTCACGGCGGCTCGTACGGAGGCGGTTGCCTCCACTCTGGGGGTCTCCACAAGTCTCCTCGACCGCGATGACATAAACAGCCTCAAGCGGGCCTCGGTTCTCGATTTATTGCAGACACTGCCCGGCCTGACCGTTGCTCGTAACGGCGGCCTCGGCAGCCAGGGCTCGGTCTTCATTCGTGGCGGCGAGTCCGACTTCGCGCGAGTTCTCGTCGACGGAGTGCCGGTCAACCAACCCGGTGGCGGCTTCGATTTCGGCTCCCTTCTTCCGCTCGAGCTCGATCGAATAGAAGTGGTGCGTGGCGCCGCCTCGAGCCTCTATGGTACCGATGCGCTCGCCGGTGTCGTGCAGCTGTTCACCCGCCGTGGCCAGGGCGAAACGCCGATCGGTCGGGTCGAGGCCGAAGGAGGCAGCAACTCCTATGAGCGGTTACTTCTAGGGACTTCGGGCAGTCTGCCGGCGCTGGACTGGAACTTGGGAGCGCAGACCCTCGAAACCGACAACGAGATCCCGAACAACGGCTTCGAGAGCGATGGCGGAGCTCTTTCCTTGCGAGCCGGGCCGGATGAGTCGATCTCGCTGCGAGCTACCCTGAGGATCGACGACAGTCTTCTGGGGACTCCCGGTGCTGTCGCCTTTGGGCGGCCGGACCTCGACGCCTTCTTCGACCGGCAGGATCTCGTTACCGGGGTCGCCGGCATCTTCGCCCAACGCCAGGCGCAGCACGAGATTCGCCTCGGTTGGGCGCAGACCGAGCAGGTGTCGGTGAATCCCGAAGACTCCGGTCCCTATCTCCCAGCCGCGGGCGACATGACGGGGTCGTTCCCGGTGTTCGACTTCGTGAATCCGGTCGGTTTCAGAAACGACACCGAGCGTCTGAGTCTCGGTTACAGGGGAGAGTTTCAGATCGGGGAGCGCCACTTGCTTTCGGGCGGTGGCGATTTCGAAAGGGAGACCGGCTCGGTCGGCGACGTGCGTGAGGGTCTTCTCGAGCCCGAGCGCGACACCGCCGGGATCTACCTTCAGGATCGGGTCTTTCTCGGTGATCGGGTCTTCCTGACTGTGGGAGGGCGGGTCGACGAGAACGACAGCTTTGGCACTTTCTTTGCCCCGCGGGCGGTCATCGCTTGGGAAAGCGGTGGCGGCAGAGTGCTCAAGGGGAGTGCCGGGCTGGGGGTCAAAGAGCCCAGCTTCTTCGAGTCTTTCGGGACCTCCTTCTTCGCCCGTGGCAATCCGGATCTTCTTCCCGAAAAGAGCGCGACCTTCGATCTGTCGCTTTCCCAGCGGCTGGCCCAGGGTCGGGTGGAGCTCGAGGCTACCCTTTTCCAACACGACTACGAGGACCAGATCGCGTTCGACATCGTCGACTTCGTCACCTTCGAAGGCACCTTCGTCAATCTCGGAGAGACTCGGGCTCGAGGCCTCGAGCTGGGCTTACGTGCGTCGCCGCTGCCCAGCTTGCGTGTACGCGCCGACTACACCTGGCTCGACGGCGAGATTCTTGTCAGCGGCAACGCTTTCTCGCCGCTCTTCGCAGCCGGCCAGAGCCTGCTGCGCCGCCCCGAGCATGCGGGTGGATTGACCGTGGAGAGGCTGGGAAAGCGTGTTCACTTTGGCGGCACGCTACGCGTTGTGGGTCGATATGCCGACAGCGACTTTCTGGGCATCGGCCTGGTGGAGAACTCCGGCTACACTCGGGTCGACCTTCGCGTACGCGGTGAGCTGACCGAATCGATCGAGCTCTTTGTGGTGCTCGACAACGCTTTCGATGAAGAATACGAAGAGGCGCTCGGCTTCCCCGCTCTCGGCAGCACTGTGCGCGTAGGAGTCAGCCTTCGCCTAGGGGGAGGAATCTGACCTCGATGAGAATTGTCACTCTGCTTCCGGCCGCGACCGAGATGGTCTGCGCTCTGGGCTTGGAGGAGTCTCTGGTGGGCCGCTCGCACGAGTGCGATTTTCCGGCCTCGGTAGAGAGGCTTGCGACCCTGACTCGCGCGCGCGTCGACTCGAGCCTTTCCAGTGTCGAGATCGATGAGCAGGTTCAGCGGCTCCTCTCCGCTGGAGGGCCGCTGTACGAAGTAGAGGAGTCCGCGCTAGCGGCGCTCGATCCGGATGTGGTCGTCACTCAGGAAGCGTGCGAAGTTTGCGCGGTGTCTTTCGAACAGGTGGCGGGCTCTCTGGCGCGTGCAGGGCTGAAGAGTCGCGTTGTTTCACTGGGGCCCGAGCGCCTGGAAGACGTTCTCAGCGACCTAGGGACCGTTGCCGAAGCGTGTGGAGTCGCGCCAACCGGCCGAGAGCTGAAGGCGAGTCTCGAGGCTCGTCTCGCAGCTCTCGAGGCCGGCTGGATGGCGCCGAAGCCGCGCGTCGGAGTGGTCGAGTGGCTCGATCCGCCAATGCTGGCGGGCCACTGGGTGCCGGACGTGGTCGAGGCCGCCGGGGGCCACAGTCTCGGACCTGCGCCAGGTGCCGTCTCGCCCTACCTCTCCTGGGAAGATCTCGGGTCACTGGCGCCCGATATTCTCGTCGTCGCGCCCTGTGGCTTCGATCTGTCACGGGTCGAGGTCGAGGCAGCGCCATGCCTGTCGATGCTCCAGCGCCTCGCCCCTCGGGTCTTGCTACTCGACGGCAACGCATACCTCAACCGCCCCGGTCCGCGCTTGGTCGACGCGGCTGAAATGCTCGCGCCCTACTTTTCCGGTCAGCCCTTTTCCACTTCGGCGGCGGGCCGGGAGATCCCAGCATGAGCGGGTTTAGATCACCGGCGATGGACTCGCTCTATTCGAGCGCGGGCATCTGGGGCAGAGTCGCCTTGAAGGCGTCTATCTCCTCCAGCTGGCTGTACCAGCGCTGGATTTCGGCGTAGCCGTCCAGGGGTAATCGGGCCGGCGCAGCGAAGGTGACGAAGACGCCGGTGCTGATGTCGGCGAGAGTCACTTCGTCGCCGACGAGCCACTGTCGGCCGGCTAGACTCTGGTTGAGAACCGCGGCGTATTTGTGCACCTGCTGTTCACCGGCCTTCACCTTTTCAGGGTCGGGACCGCTGGTGTCGCCAAAGAGCGCTTTGACCATGTTCTCGAAAACCAGGGACCCGCAGGCAGGCGCCCAGTGGGCGAGCTCCCAGCACTGCCATCGGTTGACGTCTGCTTGGGACTTCGGGTCCGACGGAAACAAGGTCTGGCTTGCAGACTTGCTACACAGATACTGGGAGATGGCGTTCGACTCCCACAGCACGAAGTCGCCGTCGACCAGGGTCGGCATCATCTCGTTTGGGTTGAGCTTCGCGTAGTCGGCAGCGTGCTGTGCGCTGCTACTGAGATCGACGATCTCGGTGTCGTGCTCGAGGCCCAGATGGTGGGCGACAAACATCGGCTTGCGTGCATTCGGAGAGGGTGGAAATACGTAGAGTTTCATCGCTGGCTCCTTGGCCGGGCTCGTCTTCAAGCGCCGGTCGGAATCTCGTTGAAGGGTGTGTCGCGATCGACGCGAATGTCTCCCGGGAGGCCGAGGACGCGCTCGGCGATGACGTTGCGCAGGATCTCGTCGGTGCCGCCGGCGAGTCGCATTCCGGCGGCGTAGAAGAAACCCGTGGTGAAGGCCTCCTGAGCTGGGTTGCTGTCTTCGGTCGCCAACGCTCCCCCCTGATGTAGGAGGTCGAGCGCGAAGTCGGAGATCTCCTGAGTCTTCTGAGCGCCGACGACCTTGAAGATCGAGGCTTCCGGCCCGGGCGTCATGCCCTTCGAGAGCGCGGTGCGCACGCGGGCGCCGGTAAGGCGGAGACCTTCTGACTCGACGAACCAATCCGCCAGTCGGTGGCGTATCCCTGGGTCGTCGAGTGCCCTTCCTGTCTCCAATTCGATACCGCGCAGAAAAGCGAACAGCTCGCGAGCGTCGGGCCTGATATTTCCGCCCACTGCGACACGTTCGTTCATGAGCGTCGTGATCGAGACCTGCCACCCCTCGCCGATCTCGCCGAGGCGTTGGCTGTCGGGAATGCGCACGTTGGTGAAGAAGACCTCGTTGAAGTCGGCAGAGCCGGTGATCTGGCGGATCGGTCGGCATTCGATGCCAGGGCTCTTCATGTCCACGAAGAAGAAGGTCAGTCCCTTGTGCTTTGCCAGGGTCGGGTCGTGGCGAGTAACCAGGATGCCCCAATCGCAGTAGTGGCCTCCAGAGGTCCACATCTTCTGGCCGTTGACGACCCACTCGTCGCCGTCGCGCTCGGCGCGCATGCGCAGACCTGCGAGATCAGAGCCGGCGGCCGGCTCCGAGAACAGTTGGCACCACACCTCGTCGGCGCGGATCAGCGGGGGAATAAGACGCTTCTTCTGGTCCTCGGTGGCGTAGCGCATGAGCACGGGCGCGCACATCCCAAGACCGATATCGAAATAGTCGGTCGGCACATCGAAATCGTCCTCTTCTTCGAGAAAGATCATGTTCATGAGGGGGGATGCGCCTCTGCCGCCGTACTCTTCGGGAAAGTGGATGCAGGCGTAACCGGCGTCGCTCTTTTTCGCTTGCCACTCTCTGGCCGCCTCGAGGCCGAGCTCGGAGTCGATACGGCGACTGAGACTACGTCGGCCGCTCTTCGGCGTGCCGTTGGCCTCGAGCCAGGCCCTTGCTTCGGCCCTAAACTCGGCTTGCTCGGGGGTGTCGTTGAAATCCATCTCTGTTCTACCTATGGCTGACAAATCTGTTCTCGGGGATCGGCATTGTACCCTCGGGGCGCTAGACTGGTGCCTCATTCGGATCGGGCGCGGTTTTCTTCTCGAAGGGAGATGCGATGGCCTTTGTCAGAAACGTACTCGGCGGTCCTCTGGAGCCTTGCTGCATGGAGCCATTGACTGGCTTTTACCGCAACGGGCGCTGCGACACGGGTCCGGAGGATGGCGGCGCGCACGTCGTGTGCGCGCGCATGACCGAGCCCTTTCTCGCCTACTCTCGCTCGGCGGGCAACGATCTCAGTACTCCCGTTCCCGGGCAGGGTTTTTCGGGACTCGAGCCGGGCGACTGCTGGTGCTTGGGTGCGGCCCGCTGGAAAGAGGCCTTCGACGCCGGGGCCGCGCCCCCGATCGTGCTCAAATCGACCCACGAAGACGTACTGCGTTTCACTACTCTCGACGAGCTCGTCGAGCATGCCGTCGACATCTCCTGAGCGGGGCGGGCGCAATCGGCGCCATCGGCAAGCCAGACGCTTGCCACGAGATATGAGCGCTCCGATCCAGGAGTGGAGGTTCGAGGTCGGCGAGCCCGACGCCGGAGCCCGCCTCGATGCGTTCCTGAGCCGGTCTCTTTCGTGGTCCTCCCGCACTCGAGTGAAGAGTCTTATTGCTGCGGGCCGCATCGAGATTTTCGCCGGCAAGGACCCGCACGGGGTCCGCCCCACCGAGTTGCGGCCGGCCACTCGGCTAAGGCGGGGTCAGGATGTGGTGGCTTGGATCGACGCTCCTCAAGTCCAGGCCGGTGAATCGGAGCCGGCGCCGACCGAGGAGCTGAGGGTCATCCATGAGGACGACCAGTTGGTGGCGGTATCGAAGGGTGCCCCGATGAACGTGATTCCGTCGCGCCGACATCGCAGCTCTTCGCTGATCGAGCTCGTTCATCGTCGGCACGGCGAGTTGGGGCTCGCGGGTTTTCCTCCCTCCCCCTGTCACCGTCTCGATCGTGAGACGACTGGGGTGGTGCTCTTTGCGAAAGAGCTCGAAAGCCGAGCCGAGATCGGGCGCCAGTTCGAGGAGCGGACCGTGGAGAAGGTGTACTTGGCTCTGGTTCAAGGCTGCGTCAGCGAGGATGAGGGGCGTCTCGACTTGCCGCTCGGGCCCGACCCGAGGTCGAAGATCGAGCTGAAGAGGGCCGAGGTCGCGCTGCCCGAAGGCCAGCCGGCGAGTACGCGCTGGCGGGTGCGACGGCGGCTAGCTGAGGCGACGCTGGTCGAGCTCTACCCGGAGACCGGGCGCCAGCACCAATTGCGCGCTCACATGGCTGCTCTCGGGCACCCCATCCTCGGCGACAAGCTATACCTGGGCGGCGATGATCTCTTTCTCGCTTCCATGGGTCGGGACCTCAGCGAGAGGGAGCTGGCCCTGGTCGTCCTTCGGCGGCAGGCGCTTCACGCATGGCGCCTCGCTTTCGTCCATCCCGCCACCGGCCGGCCGATCACTCTCGAAGCCCCACTCCCGCACGACATCAGTGCTTTCATCGATGGCGAGGTGTGAGCTCGTGGCGGCGCTTGCGATGGTAGTGGTGGAGCCGAGCTCTCGGTGGTTCCGCATCGCGCGGCGGACCCTCATCGCAGCTGTGGTGACCGGTGCCTTCTTTCCCGCCGAGGGTCAGTTACGGGCCGGTGCCGGCGTGAGCGATATCACTCCGCCGTTGGGCACGCCCTCGGCAGGCTACGGCGACCGCCGCGGTGCGGGTATGGAGGGCGTTCACGATCCTCTTCTCGCCACCGCGTTAGCGCTCGACAACGGTGCGCGGCGGGTCGTTTTGGTGGGAGTCGACCATCTCGGTTTCGACCATGAGATGGTCAATGAGGTCGTGCGACACGCTCGGGACGCCACCGGCGACGAGGAGGTAGAGATCTTCGTCGGTGCGTCGCATACCCACGCCGGAGGTGGCGCATTTCTCGACATACCGGGTCTGGGGGAAGCACTGGCTGGGAAGTTCGATCCCGGCGCTCGTCAGATCTACATCGACGGCACGGTGAGCGCGATCGAGAAGGCGCTGGGCACGATGGGCCCGGCACGGGTCGGCGTTGGCTACGGGCATGCCGAAGGTCTCAACCGTTATCGAGGCGACTGGCCACCTGGGGTCGAGCCTCGCGACGACGTTGCGGTTTTGAAGGTGACGACTCCGCAAGGGAAGCCGATCGCGGTTTGGTTGAACTTCGCTGCCCACCCCACTGTTCTTCCCGGCCGCGAGAACATGCATTTCTCCGCCGACTTCGTCGGCTACGCTCGGGATGCACTGCGTGACTCGCTCGGCGCGGAGACAGTTGCCGTCTTTTTCAACGGTGCGCAGGGCGATGTCTCACCCAGCCCTCCTCGCGGTGCGGATATGTGGGAGCGCTGCGAGTCGATGGGCCGTACTTTGGCGGCCTCGGTGCTCGAAATCTGGCATCGAAGCGAGACCGCTGAAGAGCTTGAGATCGAGACTCGCAAGCACACCTACGCTTTGGAGCTGGCGGCTTCCTCGAGCGGGGTCAGGCTGCTCGAGGGGACCCGTACTTCGGAGCTCGGTCTTCTCGTCCTCGATGGTGTACACGCCTTCCTCGCGGTGCCTGGCGAGCTCTCGACCCTCTACGACGCCGACATCAAGCGCTTCGGCGGCTGGCTTGGGTTTGCTCACACTTCGATTCTCGGCCTCACCAACGACGCTCACGCCTACATCATCACCCCCGAGTCGTGGCGCCATCGCACTTATGAATCGACGGTCTCCTTTGGCGGCGAGACCTATGGCGAGCGGGTCAAAAGTATGGCCTATGCCCTTCTCCACGAGCTCGAGCCCGCCGGGGCTCACCAGGCCGAGAAAGCGCTCCCCTCCGCTCTTCTCGATCCCGGGCCTTAGCCGGGGCCGACATGGGAGAATGCCAAGGCCGTGCCCGAGGAACCCGTCCTTGCCGTCCTTCTGGTGAGCTCGCTCGCGGCGGCTTGGGCCGGCGTTGGCGCGCTGGCACGTAGTCGACCCCGGCGAGCATGGCGCCGTACAGCGAAGCGAGGTTGGGCGCCTGGATCTTTTCGAGGTAGTTGATACCGATCCGCCCCGAGTGGGCCTCCTTGGCGAGATAGACCTCCACGAAGTTGGCCAGCACGGTCAGCTCGACGAGCCTTTGCGGAGGGCGGGTCGAGTACATCGGGATGTTCTCGAACGGCCTGTCGGCAGGCTTGCCCCCTGGAACGAAATAGCGGCGCAGCGCTCGCTCGGCCACCAACCGATCGGGAAAGCGCGCGATCGCTCGCCGCAGATGCCCGCCCGGATCACCGACCTGCAGCTTGCGAGCCAGGATCGAGTCGAGCGCTGTACCGGAGACGACGCCGAGATGTCCCCGCGTGGAAACGGCCTTGGCGAGGGGCCAGCTCGAGCCGCCCCAGCCCGTGTGGGGTGCCGAGACGGGCACTCGCACCTGCAGCGGCGCGACCCGTGCCGGCCTTGTGTGCGACGGCTGCAGTGGTACCATCCACGCCTTCCGGAACACTAGACAAGGGAGCTCAGATGCAGACGTACAAGGGCCGCCAGGTCTTCATGGAGACACTCCTCTCCCACGGTGTCGAGTACCTCTTCGGCAACCCGGGAACCACCGAGATGCCGATCATGGACAGTCTTCTCGAATACCCGGACCTCCAATACATCCTCACTCTGCAGGAGTCGGTCACCGTCGGTGTTGCCCACTACTACGCTCAGGCGAGCGGCCGCACGGGCGTCGTCAACGTGCATGTGGGGCCCGGTCTCGGCAACGCCCTGGGCATGCTCTACAACGTCTGGGAAGCCAACACGCCGATGCTCATGACCGCCGGCCAACAGGATACGCGATCGCGCTTGCGCGAGCCTCTCCTCGGTCACGACCTGGTCGCGATGGCCGCGCCTCTCACCAAATGGAGCGTGGAGGTGGGGACGGCAGACGAGATGGCCCCGATCCTCCATCGAGCGTTCAAGATCGCCAACGAGCCGCCGGAGGGCCCCGTTTTCGTGGCGCTGCCGATCGACGTGATGGAGCAGGACACCGAGATCGGACCGGCGGCGCCAAGTCGTCTCTTCCTGCGATCCGAGCCCGATCCGGCGGGGGTCGAGGCGGCGGCGGAAGTGCTGCGCTCGGCGTCGCGACCGGCGATCATCGTTGGTGATGCTGTCGCGCGAGCGGGCGCCCAAAAGGAGCTCGTTGCTTTCGCCGAAACGGTAGGAGCTCCGGTATTTCTGGAAGGGCTCTGTCATCGACTCAACTTTCCGACTGACCATGCCAGCAGCCGGTGGCGCATATCGTTGGAGCACAGTGGTATCAAACAGATCCTCGGCCAGAGCGACGTGGTTGTGCTGGTGGGGGGGAGCTTCTTCGAAGAACTCTGGTTCGACGACACCAGTCCCTTCCCTGAGGGGGCGCGGATCCTCCATCTCGAGCCCTCCACCCGCAAGCTCGCCCACAACTTTCCCGTCGAAGTCGGCCTGATCGGCGATCTCGTGGCTTCGCTGTCGGCGTTGACCGCGGCGGTCGGTGAAGGCTCCGGCGACGACTATGTTGTGGCTGCCCAGTCGCGCAACGAGGAGCTTCGGCGGGCTAAAGACGAAGAGCTGCAGAGCCAGGCGAAGCGAGCAGAGGCGCATTGGGACGACCGACCGATCTCGCCGGCCCGCCTGATGGCCGAGATCAGAGACCACGCGCCTGACGATGTAGTGGTTGTCAACGAAGCAATCACCGCCGGTGGCGATCTCTCCAGAACCCTGAACTTCAGAGAATCAGCGGATTACTACGGCACGCGCGGCGGCGGCATCGGACAGGCGATGCCGGGTGCGATCGGGGTCAAGATCGCCCACCCCGATCGACCGGTTCTGGCGTTGTCCGGCGACGGCTCCGCTCTCTACACCATTCAGGCTCTATGGACCGCCGCCTATCACGACCTTCCTCTGGTGTGGGTGATCCTGCACAACCGCACCTATCGGATTCTCAAGATCAATATGGACATCTACCAGCGCCGCTTCGGGCTCCCCGGAGACAGGCCCTACCCCCACATGGACCTGACCGGTCCCGACGTCGGTTTCGTCGATGTGGCCCGAGGCTTCGGTGTCGAGGCGGAAACGGTAGAGCACCCTGAAGACATCCAGGCGGCACTGAAACGAGCCTTCGCCAGTGGCAAGCCGTATTTGCTCGATGTCGCAATCGAGGGGGGGATGTAGTAAGCAGAAAGCAGAAAGCAGAAAGCAGAAAGCAGAAAGCAGAAAGCAGAAAGCAGAAAGCAGAAAGAAGTAAGCAGTAGCAGTGATCAGAGCGGGGAGTGGCCTTTGATCGGTGTGGCTACTGGAGTCGCTGAGGCCTGAAACAGCTGGCTGCTTAACGCGTCGTAGTGGGATGGTCCTGAACGTGGCGCGGAGCCAGCGCCTCTCGGGTCTGTTTACTGCTTACTACTTACTACTTACTTCTTACTTCTTACTTCCTCCCCCAGGCGCTCCATCGCCAGCCGACGCAGCCCCTTATAGTCGACCTTTCCCGACGGCGACCGGCCGATGGAGTCGACCTGGAGGACTCGCTTCGGCGCCTTGTAGTGGGCGAGCTCTTGCTTGACCCAACTGATGATGTCCGCTTCTTCGGGCTCGCCCTGGCACTCGACGAGTGCGGTGATGGCCTCTCCGAAACGCTCGTCAGGGACTCCGACGCAGACCGCGTCGGTGACCGCGTCGTGCTTCTTGAGCACTTCCTCGACTTCCTCGGGGAAGACCTTCTCGCCGCCGGTGTTGATGCACACCGAGCCGCGGCCCAAGAGGGTGATGGAGCCGTCGGCCTCGATGGTGGCGTAGTCGCCGGCTACCGAATAGCGCACTCCGTTGATGACCGGAAAGGTGCGCGCCGACTTCTCTTCGTCTTTGTAGTAGCCAACCGGCAGGTTGCCGCTTACGGCGATGCGCCCGCCGCCGCCGCTTCCCGGCTCGAGGATGTTGCCGTCGTCGTCGATGACCACCGCGGCGTCGCTGAGTGTGAACCTGGCCGTCTTCTCGGCATCCGAGCCGGTCGACTCCGAGCTTCCCATGCTGAGCGCTTCGGTGGAGCCGAGAGCATCGCGGAGCATCATCTCGGGGTTGTGGTTCAACAGACCGCGTTTCAGCTCCTGGCTCCACATCACTCCCGAAGAGCTCATCATAATCAAGCTGGAAATGTCCCATCGGCCGGGATTGTCGTCCAGCGCTTGCACCAGGGGTCGCGCAAACGCGTCTCCGACGATCGCCGTACCCTCGATCTTGTTGCGCTCGATGGCGTCGAGCATCTCGGCGGCGTCGAAGCGGCGGCCGGTAAGAGTGACGACGGTGCCGCCGTTGACCAGGGTCAGAAGGCTGGTCATCAGCCCGGTGCCGTGCATCTGGGGGCTGGCAGGCAGTGAGATGCGACCGGGGCCTTCTTCCACTTTCTGCCGCAGGATGCCGTCCATGCCGTTGTCGGTGTTGTAGGGCTCGGGGACGCGGTTCCGGTTGTAGATCCGAAAGAGGTCGTCCTGCCGCCACATGACTCCCTTGGGCATGCCGGTGGTACCGCCGGTGTAGAGCAGGAGCAGATCGTCTCCGTCACGCTCCCAGCGGGTCGCGGGTTTGCGCCCTGAAGTCGCGGCCTCCTCGTAGCCCTGAGCCCAGGTGGGGCAGGGACCGGTGTCGTCGTCGACCCACAGCCAGCAGCGCACTTTCGGCAGACGGGAGCGAATACCTTCGATCCGTTCGGTGAAGGTACCGTGAAAAACAACGACCTCGACGTCGGCATTGTCCCATAGGTAGAGGAGCTCGGTGTCCTGGTAGCGGTAGTTGGTATTGACCGGCACCAGGGCGACCTTGAATGCAGCAACGATGCTCTCCAGGTATTCTGGGCAGTTGTAGAGGTATTGAGCCACTTTCGCCTGGCGCTCGACTCCGGCATCGAGGAGAGCGGCGGCGAGCGCATCACCACGCTGGTCGAGCTCGGCCCAGCTGATGTGTCGCGAGCCGTGGATCTGTGCCGTCGCCTGAGGATTTGCCCGGGCCGAAGCCTCGAACATGTCTGCAAAGTTCCACCCGCTCATTGACTCATGCTCCTCGGGGACAAGTGCGCCTCCGGCGTGTGGTCTCGAATGTTTGACTCTTGGATGCAGGAGCTTAGCTCGAATTCATTCTCGAGTGAACCGGTGCCGGGCACTTCGTAGGCTCTTTGTCGTTGTGGCATGTCTCCTCCCATCGGCTCGGCTGCCGGGAGAAGAGCTGCCCTTTCGGGAGACGCGAGAGGCGATGGGTACGAGCTTCGAGATCAGGCTCTATGCAGAAAGCTCCGATCTTGCGACGCAGCAGCTCGCACTCGCCTTTGCCGAGATCGAACGAGTCGAGGCCGCCCTCAGTCACTACCGGCCCACCAGCGAGATCTCTCGTATCAACGTCGCGGCCCCGTCGGGACCCGTGACAACCGACCCCGAGGTGTTCTCTCTTCTCGCTCGCGGCCGCGCTCTCTCCGTGCGCAGCGACGGAGCCTTCGATCTGACTCTCGGGCAGTTGGTGAAGAAGTGGGGCTTCCTGCGTGGAGAAGGGCGGATGCCGTCGTCGGTCGAGATCCTCGAGGCGCGGTCTCAGTCGGGCTGGCAACATCTCGAGCTTCGTCCCTCGGAGCGCTCGGTTCGCTTCCTCCGCGCGGGTCTCACACTCGATCTCAGCTCGGTGGGAAAGGGCTACGCTCTCGATCGGGCGGCCTCCGTTCTGCGATCGCAGGGGGTCGTGACAGCTTTGCTTGGCGGAGGTCAGAGCAGCTATGTCGCGGTCGGTTCGCCCCCAGGAGAGAGCGGTTGGCTGGTGACAATCTCGTCGACATCCGAGGACGAGGGCGTGGTATCTCAGGTCCGGCTGCATGACGCTGCGCTCTCGACCTCCGGCGCGCTGGGGAAGTTCTTTGAGCTGGACGGTCGTCGCTATGGGCATATCTTGGATCCGCGGACCGGTTGGCCGGTGGAGACCCTGGCGCAGGTGAGTGTGGTGGCGTCCGATGGAGAGCTGAGCGACACCCTGGCGACAACCTTCGTCGTTTTGGGCGCGGACTCAGCGCCGCCGTTGGCGCGTGAGCTGGGCGTGCGGGTTCTCTTCGTCGATGAGGCTGGGGGGGCGCCAGGGCTGACCAAAATCGATTGGCCTCCTGAGTGGGCGGTCGAGAGGGTAAGATCGCCAGCTGTAGAGAGCCCACAGTGATGAATCGACGCGAGTTTCTGCACGGGATGTCCCGGGGCGCAGCCGGCCTGTCGGCCCTCGGCATGACCGGCGCCTGGGCCTCGCCCGCGCGAGCCGCGGTCGCACCTTCGGACCAGATCCGGCTCGGCGTGATCGGTCCCGGAAACCGCGGCAAGGACATGATGCGTCACTTTCTGCGCGTGCCGGGGGTTCATGTCGCCGCACTCTGTGACATCTATGAGCCTCGCTTCGCCGAGGGTCGTCGTGTCACGGGTGAGAGTACGCCGGTCTACACCGACTACCGCCGCATGCTCGAAGGCGCTCACGAGCTCGACGCGGTTCTCATCGCCACTCCCTTGGATCGTCATGCCGAGCACGTCCTTGGTTGCCTCGATGCCGGGCTTCACGTGTACGGCGAGAAAGCGATGGCCTTCACTGTCGAGGAGTGCGATGCGGTGGTGCGGGCGGTGCGCAACAGCGGCCGCCGCTATCAAGTGGGCCATCAGTATCGCTACGCGCCCTGGTACCGGCAGGCGGTCGAGCGCATCGGGCGCGGCGAGATCGGCAAGGTAACCCACATCTATGCCTACTGGCATCGCAACTTCAACTGGCGGCGGCCGATACCTGATCCTTCACTCGAGCGGCTGATCAACTGGAGGCTCTACCACGAGTATTCCGGCGGGCTGCTTGCAGAGCTCGGCTCCCATCATCTCGACCTGGCCAACTGGATCTTCGATGAGATGCCGCATTCGGCCCAGGGCAGCGGCGGTATCGACTTCTATAAAGACGGTCGAGAGGTCCTCGACAACATTCAGGTGCTGTTCGACTACCCCAGTGGCGGAACCCTTTTCTTCAGCTCGATCACCGGCAACCACCGAGCCGGTTTTCAGATCCAGATCTATGGCACCGGCGGAACCGTCGAGCTCACCCTGCAAGACGGCTTCTTCTATTACGAGCCGAAGCGGGCCAACTCGGCGGTACCCAGCGATTCGACCGACGAAGGTGTCGTCACGACTCCCTCGCTGAGTACCAGCAGCGATATGCCCTATCGCGGTCCGGGCCTACCGATCGAGGTGCCGGCGGAGGAGAGTGCCGACCCCAGCTTTCTCTCTGCGAAGGCTTTTGTCGACAGCCTGCGCCAAGAGAGCCGACCCTTCGCCGACGAGGAAGTGGGTTGGTCCTCGGCGGTGCCGATGATTCTCGGCAACCAGGCTATTCGTAGCGGCAATCGCGTCGACTTTAGGGATATGGCCGGGGTTTCGTCGGGCTCTTGACGGGCAAGGGAGGAGACGCGGTGTGGAGGGCACTCCTGATTGTCGTGGTCCTGGTCGCCTGCTCCGCTGAGGATGCCGAAATGAGTGTTCATTCCCGCACAGCGCCCCGGTCCCTTGAAGCGGGCTCCGATCCGGAGCGGCGCACCGATTGGGCCGTGCTCTTCGACGGTGAGAGCTTTGCCGGCTGGAGGGGCCTGGGTCTGGAAGAAGTCCCCTCCGGTCACTGGCGGATCGAGGAAGGTGCCCTCCGCAAGGTAGCGAGCGGCGAGGTCCCGACCGCTGCCGACGGCCAGCCTCTTGAAGGAGGAGACTTGATGACCAAGGATGCCTGGGGAGCCTTCGAGCTCGCATGGGAATGGAAGGTGGCCCCCGGCGCGAACAGTGGCATCAAGTACAACGTGTCTGAGGCGATGTCGACGGCCAACGAGCCGGCTCGTGCCGCGCTCGGCTTCGAGTACCAGATTCTGGACGACGATCTTCACCCCGACGCCAAGAATGGCGAAAACCGCACCGCCGGCGCTCTTTATGACCTTTTTGCTCCGAGCTCGTCGAAGCGGCTGCGAGCCGTTGGCGACTGGAACGAGGCGCGTATCGTCTTTGACGGCGCTCACGGTGAGCACTGGCTCAACGGCGAGAAGGTTCTCGAGTACGACCTCGACAGTACCGACTTCGCGGCCAGCCTCGAGGCGAGTAAGTATCAGCCTGTCGAGGGCTTCGCGGCGCCGCGTCGCGGACATATCGTTCTGCAAGACCACGGTGACGACGTGTGGTTTCGCAATCTACGGCTTCGGGAGGTGGCGCCATGAGCTCGTCGATAACACGTCGGCATCTCCTCGGGAGCAGCGCCTGGGTGGGCTTCGGTCTCGCCGCGCTCGGTCCCGGCCGAGCGGCCAGGAGTGCGGTGGCGGCGAGCGACCGCTTGCGGGTGGCGGTGATGGGTGTCAACTCTCGTGGGCTGGCGCTTGCGAAGTCCTTCGCTTCCGCTCGCGGCGCCGAGGTGACCTACATTGCGGACGTGGACACCCGAGCTACGGAGCTGGCAATCGCTGCGGTGAGTGAGAAGCGAGAGGTCGAGATCGATGGCGCCCTCGCCAAGCTCCCCGCTCTCCAGACGAGAGCACCCCGCGGCATCTCGGATTTCCGCCGCGCGCTCGAAGACCCCGACGTCGATGCCCTGGTCATCGCCGCACCCGACCACTGGCACGCGCCGGCAACGAATTTGGCACTGCAGGCGGGCAAGCATGTCTACGTCGAGAAGCCGTGCGGCCACAACCCCCGTGAAGGCGAGATCCTGGTCGAGGCGCAGCGTCGCCACGGGTTGGTGGTGCAAATGGGGAATCAGCAGCGCTCGGCTCCTGAGTCGATCGAGGTCATCACCGCGATTCGCGAGGGACTCATCGGCCGCCCTTACTATGCACGCTGTTGGTACGCCAATACTCGTGGCCCTATCGGGCGCGGCCAGCCTGCAGCCGTGCCGGAGTGGCTCGACTACGATCTCTGGCAGGGGCCGGCTCCGCGTCGCGAGTATCGCGACAATGTCATCCACTACAACTGGCATTGGTTCTGGGATTGGGGCACCGGAGAGATCTGCAACAACGGCACCCACGAGATCGATGTCTGTCGCTGGGCGCTGGGAGTGGACTACCCTGATAAAGTGACTTCGGCCGGCGGTCGCTACCACTTCGACGACGATTGGGAGGCCTTCGACACCCAGATCGCCACCTATGACTTTGGTCGCGACGGGACGATCATCTGGGAGGGACGTAGCTGCAATGGCCTGCCGGTCGAGGGCCGCGGGCGTGGATCGTCGATCCATGGCGAGAAGGGGTCAGTGATCCTCGATCGCGAGGGCTACGTCGTCTACGACAACGACAACAACGAGATCAGGCGCAATCTGGTCGGCGAGACTGACAGCGCCCTGGATACGCAGGGTGGCGGTGCGATGACAGATCGCCACATAGGGAACTTCCTTGCCGCGGTGCGGGGAGAGGAGTCCCTTCGTGGACCTATCGACGAGGGCCACAAGAGCGTGCTGCTCTGCCATCTTGGAAACATCGCCCAGCGTCTGGGTCGGAGCCTCGACTGCGATCCGGCGACGGGCAACATCTTGGGTGATCGGGAAGCGATGCGGCTGTGGAGCCGCGACTACGAGCCTGGATGGGAGTTGAGGCTATGAGCTCGGGCCGCCTGCGCGTCGTCGCGTCGATTCTCCTCGCTCTGGCCGCTGGCTGGCTCCCGGCGCAGCAGCCCGCGCCTCCGCGACCAGGGGCGGCAGATTCCGCGCCCGACGACTTTCTGGAAAGCTTCACCTGGCATCCCGGCGGAACACGCGAAGCCGATATGTGGCAGGTGCTGATTCTGTTCGGAGTCGGCGACCCTGCCGGCGAGGTTTGGGATGGCAGTCTCGAGATTCGTGGCGGCGACATCCTCGCGATCGATGCCCATCGCCAGGAGCCGCCCGATCGCATCCTGCCCCAGGGTGGCTGGAAGCTGACGACCCAGGCCATCAGAGTCATGCTGGGGTCTTCGGTCTCGCATCTGCCAAGGGTCACGCTCGAGGACGATGTCCTCTCGAAAGGTTTGTGGGTTCGCGGCAGCGGTAGCGGCGCGACCCAGATCTCGATTACGACCGAGCAGGGTGACTTCTCCTTCAGGCCGATGACCATGGATTTCGGTCCCTGGCAGAGACCTCTCGAAGGGCGGGTCGCGATCCAGCGCACTCCGCCGGCGACCGATCTCTCCGGAACCGAGCTCCGCCAGCATGATTCGCCTGCGATCACCGCCGATTCGGAAGGCACCCTCTTCACCACCTGGTACAGCTATCACGACCGCCGCGAAGAGTTGAACTTCCGCCGCTATCACCAGGGCCGTTGGTCGCGGCTCATCAACGTCGGTCGCGCAGCGGAAGACCTCTGGCGGCCGCAGGTCGTCACCGATGAGAGCAACAAACCGTGGCTGATCTATTCGCAGCGGCCGTCGAGCGATGGGCCTGGGAACTGGGACATCTATGCGATGGCCTGGGAAGACGACGAGTGGGGGCCCCAGCTCCGCCTGAGCGAGAATCCCTTACCCGACATCGAGCCTCATGTCGCCAGGGCCGGCGACGGCACTGTCTATGTCGTGTGGCAGTCGTTGGTCGGACGTCACTCCCAGATTCGGCTCAAGTATCTGCGGGATGGCCGCTGGTCGGAGTCGGTATCGGTCACCAATACGACCGCCAACGACTGGGAGCCGGCGGTCGCCGGCGGAAGCGACGGCACGGCGTGGATCGTTTGGGATCGATACACCACCGGTCCGAGCGGGAACTACGACGTGCTTGCGCGCACTTTCTCTCCGAGCGCTGGACTCGGCGCCGAGATGCCGATTGCGACGACCACCCGATTCGAGGCGCATTCGTCGATCGCCATCGACAAGCAAGGACGCCCATGGGTCGCCTGGGAGACTTCTGGCGTCGGCTGGGGCAAAGACCTCGGTTTCGATATTGGCGACGTTCAGCCGGGAACGCCCTTGGGTGCCGCCCGCCGCATCGAGGTCGTTTGCTACGACGGTGGTCAGTGGAAAACCCCGGCGGCGGTGGAGTTCGACGATCCGCTGGCCAAGGGGACCACCGGGGAGAGCCGTCCGCAGCTCTTCTTCGATCCGGATGGCAATCTGTGGATGTCGCTCAAGCGTCGCTACAGTCGCCGCTCGTATCGTCCCACCCATTACTGGGAGTACTCTCTGACTCGTCTCGACGGCGCCGAGTGGACCGACCCGGTGACATTGCCGCGGAGTTGGTCGCGCAAGAGCACCCGCATGGGAACAGCCGTTGCCGACGGTCGCTTGTGGGCGTTTTGGCCCGATGAGAGCCGGCAGTGGACCTTTGCCAATCGCCCTAGACTGAATCGCGTTGTCGGCGGCTCACTGGAGCTGCCGGGGCCGGGTGCCGCGCCGCGGCTGACTCCTTATCGGCCACCGCCGGGGGAGTCCCGCCCCGACTCGCACCCCACCGAAGTGGACGATGTCCGCTTCATCCGTAACTACCGCGCCGAGCACGAGGGTGAGAGCCTACGCATCGTGCGTGGCGATCTGCACCGACACACCGAGCTCTCGCAAGACGGGGGTGGAGTCGACGACGGATCGCTGCCCGAGTTCTACCGTTACATGATCGACGCCGCGGAGATGGACTTCGGCGCTTCCACCGACCATCAGGCCGGCGGGACCGACTTCTGGAACACGATGACCCAGAAGATGGCTGATATGTACCACTTCCCCGACCGCTTCTCGACGCTCTACGGGTACGAGCGCAATCTGGGCAATCCCTTCGGTCACCGCAACCTCATCTACACCCACCGCAACTATCCAATCGTGCCTTTCTTCATCCCCATGCATCCGCGCTTCTTGCTCCCCGAAAGTCCCGACGGCGAGCTGCTGACCATGGGCTCGGCTGCCTTCGGCGCCGGAGTGCGCAACGAGACCAAGCTGATGTTCGACATTGCCAGAGAGACCGGCGGGATATCGATCCCGCACACCTCGGGCACCAACTCCATGGGCACCGATTGGCGCGACAACGATCCCGAAGTCGAGCCGGTCGCCGAGATCTATCAGGGCGCACGTCAGAACTACGAGCACAAGAACGCACCCCGCGGCATTCGCGATGGCGAGGAGGCCGACGCCCTCGGCGGCTTCCAGGAGGCCGGCATGATGTGGAATGCCTGGAACAAGGGATACCGACTCGGCGTCATCGCCAGCTCGGACCACTTCTCGACCCACATCTCCTATGCGATGGTCTACACCCCTGATACCGGTCGCCAGTCGATCCACGACTCGATTCGCAAGCGTCACACCTACGGCGCTACCGACAACATCGTGCTCGACTTCCGAATGGGAGAGGCGTTCATGGGTGAGGAGATCCGCGCCGCCGAGCCCCAACAGATTCGGGTTCGAGCGCGAGGAACCAACGACATCGCGGCCATTCACCTGATTCGCGATGCCACCTATATCTACAAGATCGAGCCTGGTAAGGCCGAGGTCGAGTTCGAGTTTCTCGACAGCGAAGCCCCGTCCGGCGACCATTGGTACTACGTTCGCGTGGAGCAGATCGACGGCGAGCTGGCCTGGTCGAGCCCAATCTGGATCACCCACTAGACCAGCGTTTCCAAAGTTCGTGTACATAGCTCGAGGTCATTCTGTTTGCTGGCAAGGCGCACCGACGCAGGCATATTGGGAATATGTCGAGGAGCGGGGGGGCGCCTAGCCAACGCAGCCAGCGAGCAGAAGGGGCCGAGATCTGTGCGCGAACTTTGGAAACGCTGGTCTAGGACCGAGAAGGGCTGAGCCATGGCCTGGGATTTTGAGACCGACCCCGAATTCCAGCGCGAGCTGTATTGGCGATAGGAGGTGGGTGTGGCCCCTTCGATTTCAAGACGTGAGTTTTTGGCAGGCACGGTGGGTACCGCCGGCGCGGTGGCGGCCGCGTGCTCTTCGGAGCCACAAGCAACTGTGGATTCCGGGGACTCCAGACCGAACATCATCTTGCTGATGGGTGACGATCACGCATGGGACGAGACCGCGTACGCCGGTCACCCGCACCTGGTGACGCCGGTGCTCGACGAGATGGCGGCCACCGGGCTGCGTTTCGACAACTTCTATTCGGCGGCACCGGTCTGCTCGCCGACCCGCGGCAGTGTGCTCACCGGACGGCACCCGAATCGCTACGGGACCTTCACTCCTAATTGGTCGATGCGTCCGGAGGAGACCACGATCGCCCAGATCCTCGGCCGGGCCGGCTACGCCTGCGGTCATTTCGGCAAATGGCACGTCGGCACGGTGAAGGCGGGCTCGCCGCTGAATCCGGGCGCGATGGGGTTCGACGAGTGGGTGTCGCACGACAACTTCTTCGAAATGAGCCCGCATCTCTCTCGCAACGGTGCTCCCCCCGAGGTGTTCGAGGGGGAGAGCTCCGAAGTCGTGGTCGACGAGACGCTTCGTTTTATCGATCGGGCCAAAGAGGCCGATCAGCCCTTCTTTGCCGTGGTTTGGTTTGGCTCTCCTCACGAGCCCTACAGTGGTCTGGAGGAGGACCTGGCGCTCTACGACGACCTGCCGGATCGGTACAACGAGAGCGCCGTGACCCTCACCAGTATGGAGACGGGGCTGCAGGTGGAGCGTCCGCTGGGGGATGTGCTGCGAGAGCGCTATGCCGAGATCACGGCAATGGATCGCGCCATGGGTACGCTGCGCTCCCATCTAGCCGAAGAGGGTCTTCGGCAGAATACGATGCTCTGGTATTGCGGCGACAACGGAATCCCGAAGAGCGGCCTCCGCCCCGGTGCACCGTTTCGCGGGTTGAAGGGCGGCGTCTACGAAGGAGGCGTGCGCTCTCCCGGTGTCATCGAGTGGCCCGGCGGGATCGCCGAGGCCGGGTGCACGTCGGTAAACGCGGTCACCAGCGATATGTTGCCGACCGTTTGTGATCTGGTCGGTGAGCCCTTGCCTCCCCGCCCCTTGGATGGGATCAGCCTGACAGGGGTGCTCGACGGCGCGATGACCGAGCGACCCACTCCGATCTGCTTCTGGACCTACGAAACGGCTCACGAAGTCGCGAAGCACACCGACCCCTACATCGATCCATCGCAACAGGTGGGCACGACGCCAACGGCGAAAGTGATGGACGGGCTCTTTACCCGGAGCTTTCAGAACGTCCATCACCGCGAGATCAGCGAAGAGGACTTCCTCGGAGCGCGGGCGATACTGGGCAATCGTTACAAGTTGGTGCTCGGTGGTGAAGCCGGAAACGAAGAAGCCAGAGAGCTCTTTGACATGCCCCAAGATCAGAACGAGGAAGAGAACCTCTTCGATGACGAGCCCGAGATCGCCGCCGATCTCGAAGAGCAGCTTCGGGAGTGGCAGCAGTCTGTCCTCAACAGTCTCACCGGCGCCGACTATGTTTAGACCAGCGTTTCCAAAGTTCGCGCACATATCTCGGCCCCTTCTGCTCGCTGGCGGCGTTGGCTAGGCGCCCCCCCGCTCCTCGACATATTGCCCAATATGCTTGCGTCGGCGCGCTTTGCCAGCAAACAGAATGAACTCGAGCTATGTACACGAACTTTGGAAACGCTGGTCTCTAGTGGCGAGCTCCCGATGATGCGCTGGTTCCTTGTCCTCTGGCTGTTCAGCTGGCCGCTCCTCGCCGACGAAGGCGACGGCAAGAAAGATGAGAAGAAGGGCCTACCCCTCGAGGCGGAGCGCACTGCGTCCTTCGTCGTCGACGAGGGCACCTGGATTAGCCTCGATGTGTCACCAGATGGGGAGACCCTCGTCTTCGAGTTGCTGGGAGATCTCTACACTCTACCCATCGGCGGCGGTGAAGCGGTGCCGCTCCTGACCGGGATGGCTTTCGAATCGATGCCGGCCTACTCGCCCGACGGGGAGCGCATCGCCTTCGTCAGCGACCGCGATGGAAGCGAAAATGTCTGGGTCGCGGAGGCCGATGGCGAGAACGCCAAGAAGCTGTCCAAAGACGAGAGATCGTCCTTCGTCTCTCCAACCTGGACCCCGGATGGTCGCTACGTGGTCGCGTCGCGGTCGACCCGTTCCCTCGGTGTACACGAGCTCTGGATGTACCACGTCGACGGCGGCTCCGGAGTGCAGCTCACCAACGCCGACGCCAAGCCTGATGCGCCTCGCGCGCAGCGTCGCAACGACCTCGGCGCGCGCATTTCCCCCGATGGCCGCTTTCTCTACTACGCGCGTAGAGCCGGTGCCTGGACCTACAACACGCCGGGTTTCCCCCTCTGGCAACTGGTGCGGCGCGAGCTCGCGACTGGGCAGGAAGACACCATTACGCGCGAGCCGATGGGGGCGTTTCGGCCGTTACTGTCGCCGGATGGCGAGAAGCTGGTCTATGCGACCCGCTTCGAGACCGCGACGGGTCTGCGAATCCGGGACCTCGATTCGGGAGAGGAGGACTGGCTGGCATACCCGGTGCAGCGCGACGATCAGGAGTCACGGGCGGCTCGCGACGTTCTTCCGGCCTACGCCTTTCTCCCCGATGGCGAGGCGGTGGTGGCTGCCTGGGGCGGCAAGATCCGACGGATCGATCTGGCCTCGGGAAGCTCGGAGGTCATCCCCTTTCGGGCGAAGGTGGAACAGCCTCTTGGACCCCTTCTCGACTTTCCGCGTCGTGTCGAAGATGGGCCTGTAGTTTCTCGCCTCATTCAGGCACCAGTGCTGTCTCCTGACGGAAAACGCCTCGTCTTTTCGGCGCTGGCAAGTCTGTGGATCAAGGACTTTCCCGATGGCGAGCCGGCCCGTCTAACCAACCTCCTCGTTGGCACTGGCCAGGAGGTCGGTGAGTTCTTACCTGCTTGGTCTCCGGACGGGCTCGAGATCGCCTACGTCAGTTGGTCCGATATCGAGGGGGGACATTTGTGGCGCGTCCCGGCTGCGGGTGGAGATCCCACGCGACTCACCTCGGCCGCCGCCTACTACCGCGACCCGGTGTGGTCTCCAGGCGGGGACGAGATTTTTCTGCTGCGCGGCTCGCGTAGGGCTCAGCTTCTGGCCGGGCGCGGCATGGGCCCGCTCGACGCCAATCTCGATCTGATTCGGGTGGTTGCGGGGAGCGGTGCTACCGAGCTCGTAGCTCCGGGTCGGGGGCGCGGAAGGCCGCACTTCGGTCCCGAGAGGGATCGGATTTACCTCTACTCCGCCGAGGGCATCCAATCGATGCGGCTCGACGGCAGCGATCGGCGCGGTCATCTGAAGGTTGTCGGCTTTGCCCGGCGCGATCAAACGAGTCCCGCCGAAGACGCGCGCATCAGCCCCGACGGCAAGTGGGCTCTGGCGCTGGTCGATTATCATTTGTGGTTGGTTGCTGCACCGCCGTTGGGCGGAGAAGCGTTGGAGGTCGACGTCTACAAGCCCGGAGTGCCTGCCAAGCGCTTGACCGACATCGGAGCGGACTACTTTGCCTGGGCGGATGGTGGCGAGACCATCACCTGGGCGGTCGGCTCCAGTTTCTTTCGACAGCCGATCGACTCGGTGTCCTTCGAGATCCCCGATGAAGATGCCGCCGAGGACACCGAGGATGGCGCTGAGGCAGAGGAAGAGGCGAAGGAGCCGCCCGCTTACGAGGAGGTTCCCATTCGGGTCGAGGTCGCTCGCCATCGGCCGAGTGGCGACTTGGTCTTGAGGGGCGCCCGCGTCATCACCATGGCCGGAGACCAGGTGCTCGATCGGGCCGACATCTGGGTCAAGGACAACCGCATCCATCGGGTCGGCCCGCCGGGCGGACCGACCCCGCCGGGCGCCCACACGATCGACGTCGAGGGGAAGACCATCATGCCCGGCATTGTCGACGTCCACGCCCACTTTCGTAGCACCCAGGAGCTTCTCTCCGATCAGCTGTGGACCCTGCTGGCGAATCTTGCCTACGGGGTGACCACGATGCGAGATCCTCAGGCCGGGAGCCATCACGCCTTCGCCTACCAGGACCTGGTCGACGCCGGCATGTCGCTGGGACCGCGGGCCTATTCGACCGGTCGAGGTGTTTTCAACAACACCGACTTCAAGTCCTACCAAGACACCCACGATCTGCTCGCTCGTTACAAGAAGTACTACCGTACCGACACTCTCAAGGCCTATGTCATGGGCAACCGCAAGCAGCGGCAATGGGTGGTCAAGGCATCGAAAGAGCTCGAGATCATGCCGACGACCGAGGGCTCGTTGGACCTCAAGCTCGATCTGACCCATGTCATCGACGGCTTTTCTGGCAACGAGCATGCCTTTCCGATCGTGCCGCTCTTCGCCGACGTTACCGAGCTCACCGCACAGTCGAAGATCACCTACACGCCGACTCTGTTGGTGGCCTATGGCGGTCCTTTCGGCGAGAACTACTTCTTCGCTGCCAGCGACGTCTACGAAGATCAGAAGCTACGGCGGTTCATTCCCCAGCACGATCTCTACGCCAAGACCGCTCGGCGGCCCTGGTTCCGTGAGGAAGAGCACGTCTTCGAGAAGCTCGCCGCGGGCGCGGCGGAGATCGTCCGTCGCGGTGGCCGAGTCGGCATCGGCGGTCACGGCCAGCTGCAGGGGATCCAGTGTCACTGGGAGATGTGGGCGCTCCACTCCGGCGGATTGAGCGAGATGGGGACCCTGCGCGCCGCCACCCTCCACGGAGCTGAGGCGATCGGCTTCGCCCAGGATCTCGGTTCTATCGAGGAGGGCAAGCTCGCCGACCTCCTAGTGCTCGACGCCAACCCGCTCGAAGACATCCACAACACCAACACCATCCGCTACGTGATGAAGAACGGCGAGCTCTTCGAAGGCGACACCCTGGACCAGATCTGGCCGGAGGTCAGATCGTTGCCCTCGATGTGGTGGCAGCGGGGCGGGCCCGCGGAGTGAAAGAGTGAAGAAGTAAAAGAGTGAAAGAGGGAGGGGTTCCGAAGGCTCTTTTGCCTACCTCTTTCCTCTCTTACTTTTTCACTTTTTTACTCTTTTACTTCTGGGCGACGGCTCAGAAGATAATCTCAACCGGGGCGCCGTCGATTCGCCTCGCAGTCCCTCGATTGCTCCACCACATCGGCGTCTTGTTCTGCTTGTTCCACTCTCGCCAGTGGCGCTGTAGGCGCTCGAGCACCTCGGGATGGCCGGCGCTCACGCTCTTCTTTTCGCCCAGATCCTTGCTCAGGTCGGAGAGGAGCATGAGCTGGCCGAGAGGCGAGCCCTTGGGGGCCTCCCAGTCGGGAATGATCATGCCGGTCGAAGGGGCACTGGCAAGGGTCTCTTCGCTGGTCTTGTTCACCGCCCACAGCTTCCAGTCGCCGTCTCGCACCGCGTAGTTCGGGCCGGCCCGCCAGAACAGTCGCTGGTGCGGAGCCGGTCCATCCGGTTGGGAGAGGAAGGGTCTCAGGTCGACTCCGTCGAGATCGAGCGGCGCCGTTTCGATGCCGGCAGCGGTGAGGATGGTGGCGTTCAGATCCATCGAGATCACCGCTTGTTCGTAGACCAGGCCCTCTGGGATCTTTCCGGGCCAGTTGGCGATCATCGGTACGCGGATGCCTCCCTCCCAGAAGTAGCGTTTGCCTCCGTTGAGCGGGCCGTTGGTGCACCCCCCCAGGACGTAGAGGGCGCAGCCGTTGTCGCTCAGGAAAACGACCAGCGTGTCGTCTTCGATGTCATGCTCGCGAAGCTTGGCCATGACCGCGCCGACACTGTCGTCCACGCCGCTGACCATCGCCGCGAAGATGCGCTTCTTTTGGTCCTCGACGTGGCGATAGCGGTCGAGGTACTTCTTCGTCGCCTGCAGGGGAGCGTGGGGGGCGTAGTGCGCTAGATAGAGGAAGAAGGGCTCTTCGTGATGGCGATCGATGAAAGACAGCGCCTCGCGGTTGAGGGCGTCGGTGAGGTACTCCTTCTCCTCGACCACCTCATCACCGCGGATCACCGGCCGCCGGCGGGGACCGAGCGGCTCGGGGCTCCAACTCTCGACGCCGGGTGTGCTCGGATCGATGTAGACCGTGCCGGACATCATGCCGAAGAACTCGTCGAAGCCACGGCGTAGCGGGCGTCGATCCTCTGCTGTGCCGAGCTGCCACTTGCCGACGATGCCGGTGGCGTAGCCCTCCGCCTTCAAACTCTCCCCCAGCGTGACCTGGTCCAGGGGTAAGGCGTAGTTGGGGCCGGCGGGATTGAACTCATAGCCAAAACGCTGGGGATAGCGGCCACTCATCAATGCGGCGCGAGAGGGACTGCACACCGCTGCCGCGACGTAGCCCGAGGTGAATCGCGTACCCGAGCGAGCGAGGCTGTCGATATGCGGAGTCTCGATGATCTCGCTGCCGTAGACCCCGACGTCGCCGTAGCCGAGGTCGTCGGCGAGGATCAGGACGATGTTGGGCTTGGCGGCGGCGGGGATCGATGCTGAGGGTATGCCTAGGAGGAGCAGGGCGGTAATGGCGGTTTTCATTTTTGTTCCCAGGGGTAGGAAGTAGACAGTAAGCAGTAAGAAGTAAGAAGTAAGAAGGTAGGAATGAGCTGGTGAAAGAGGAGTCGGTAAGCGGGGCTTGGAGTAGTCACTCTCGGCCGCTCACCTTCTCATCTTTACTGCTTACTGCTTACTGCTTACTGCTTACTTCCCCCTCTCCCGGACACACCGCCCCTCCCCGCCGCGCCCAATATGTGAAGCGGAGTCGTCCCTGTGCGGCACGACGAACCGGGTACCGATCTCCGACGGCGTCCAGCCGCGAACGGAGATCCGCGGGCACTTCGAGATCGACGACTCTCTTCTCGTAGTGCTCGAGCAGCGTGGGGCTGGCGAGGATCTCCTTATCGCCGGGGAACTCCGGCTCCGTCACCGCGTCACCGTAGGGGAAACCGAGCAGGAGGTAGTCAGGCTTGCGGGCAAGGACGTACTCACCGTCGCCTTTGTTGTGGCCGACCGCGCCTTGTGGGCTCGGCATCTTCCGTCGGGCGATATGGCGGTCGTTGAGCCCAAGCATGTCGATGTATCGGTACTGCGGTAGGAGATAGGGAAGGGCTCCCGAGGCGTTGATCCCAATCAGCGAGTCCGGTGGCCAGCACTCGGAGATGTAGGGAGCGGCCACCCGACCGACGATGTCGGAGGAGCTGCCGGGATGGCTCTCCACCAGGGGCAGGGGGACCAGGCTCAACAGGACCGGCAGAATGATGAGCGGGCGAGCCATACGGCCTCGTTCGCTGGCCGCGAGCTCGCGCAGGATCCAAACGGAGGCGAGAGCGAGAATGGGAACGAGGGGAACGAAGAACCGAAAGTGGTCCATGAAGTCGCCACCGACGAGGATTTGAAGGGTGAGAAAGGCTGCGGTGATCGTCATGAGCAACCCGGTTACCCTTCCTCCGCCTCGTCCCCTTTCGAGCAACAGCGCGAGGCCCACGAAGAGTACGAGACACGGCGCGGTCGTTGTGTAGGCGATGACATAGGCCGCGCCCTCTGCGGCCTTGAACGAGAGTGGGAGGCCGTAGGACTTGGCAAAGTAGGTGTTGGGCAACAGCTCGCCGAAGTACCAGAGCTTCCAGAGACCGTAAGGCCCGGCGATGGCGATGAAGGCCCCCGCCAACCGTTGCGTACCACCGAGATCCAAAAGAGTCTTGCCCTGCTTTCGCTCTGAAGCGGCGAGAAAGACCAGCGCGACGGCCCAGAAGAGCCCTCCTTCCGGCCGAGTGAGCGCTGCCAACGCGAACCAGATGCCTGCCCACCATCCTCGGGCGTCGTCGTCGCTCTCGATAAGTCGGAGAATATGGGTGAGTCCGAGGAGCAAGAAGAGGGCAAAGAGTGTCGCTTCGAGCCCGCCCAGTGACCAGGCCACCAGAGGTACAGAGCTCACCAGCAGGCAAACCAGCACGGCTTCGAGAAGGCGACGATCCGATCCGCCGACGGCTTGGTGACGGGGCTGCCAGGTGGCCTGGAAGTAGCGCAAGAGGATCACTACCAGAGCAAGGGCGGCCGCCACGCCGACAAGCCGACTGGCGAAGACCAGGTCGAGACCCAGCCGCCCAAGGAGCGCCACGACCATGACGAAGGCGAAGTTGGAGTAACCCTCGATTCTCTCGCCCGGATTCCACGACAGCCCGTCGCCTGCAATCAGGTTGCGCGCATATCGCAGGCTGATGAACGAGTCGTCTTGGTAGAAGTGGCGGAGCGTAAACGCGAGATAGATCGCCGTCAGCAGGGTCTGAAGATAGACGTAGACAACGAGAATGCGCTCGCCGCGGCCCGTGCCTCTGCCCGAAGTGGGCTCGGGACGGGACGGTCCGGCCTGCTGTCGCGGATCCAAGAGTCTTCAGGTCCGCAGAGAGCGCAAACACTCTTCCCAGCCGTCGACGTCGAACTCCCACGGCCCCGGGCCCGACTGGAAGGCCACGATGCCCTCCGCATCAACGACGTAGAGGCGCTCGGGCAGGGCCGCATAGGCTCGATCGACGGTGTCGTCTATGTCGTCGAGGACTGTTGGCATCGCCAGCTCGAGATGCAGGACGCAGGCCGCGGCCACCGTCGCTCGCTCGTCGAGGGTTTGGGGCTGGGCGTACACGATGTCTTCGCTGACGTTCGACGCCACCTGCCAACCGTCCTCGGGATGGGCTTCGCGGATGTAGACACAATAGAAGTCGATGTCCGATCGGTAGCTCTCGTAGATCTGGTTCAGACGACCCGCCTGAGCTCGGAAAGGCGGTCAGGTGTAGGAGCCGAAGATGAGCGCCACCGGCCGCCCGCGATGATCGCTGAGGCGTCGCATCTCTCCACTGCGCTCACCCTGTGCCGAGACCAGCTCGAGCTCCCAGTCGGGTGCCTCGGCGCCGGCCCGCGGCGAGTGTGCTTCGCGTGCGTGGCGCTGGTCGAGCCAGGCGGCGAGCTCGGCCCGGCTGCGTCCCGTCATCTTGGCTATGGCCTCGACCATGGGCTCAGGAGCCTCGCCGAGAGTCATCTTGCCGCCGGCAAGCCGCCGCATCACCTGCATGATGTCTGCAGACGCAGGAGCTTCAGCGGACGGAACAGTTGGAGTCTCGGTCATCAGAAGCTGTTGCGACGAGAGTTTGCGACCGACCGAGTATAGCGAAGGGGTCTCGGCGCTATTCTCGACGCCGTCCGCCCACCCGGCGGCTCTCCTAGCCGAGACCGCGGACTCGAGGCAGGACCTCTTCGTGGATCACTGCGCTCACCTCTGCCAGTACCGAAGAATCGACCCCGCGGGAGCCGCTGAGTACGACGATGCGATCGAGCTCCACGGTCTCGAGCAGGGTGCCGAGGCGGTCGACGCATTGCTCGGCAGTTCCGACGATGGCGAAGCGATCGAGAAAAGCTTCGTCGATGTGCTCGAGATGGGAGCCGGTGGAGTCACCGTGGCGGGCGAGATCGTAGCTGCGAGTAAGCGAGGCCACCACCTCGCGGTCGTCGCTGCCGAGCTGATCTAGTGCCCGTCCACTCATGCCGGAAAAGTGGGCGAGCGAGCCAACGCCCCCGATTACCGCCCGCCGTGCGATGGCGGGGTCGGGATGAGCGGCGATATTGAGGTAGGCCCCGACTCTCAGGCTGTCTGCATCGCCGCCGGCCTCCTCCCGTGCCCGGCGCGCGCGCTGAGCTCCGGCCCGGAGCCGCTCGGCATCGGCACCGACCGCGAAGGTGACCATGTCGGCGAGGCGCCCCGCCAACTCGGTGACCCTCGGACCGGTGGCTGCGACGTCGATAGGCACCTTGGCGACGTCTCCGGCGGCGATCCAACGGATCGGTGCGGAGTGGCCGTTTTGTACCACCTCCTCGCCGCGCAGATAGGCTTGGACCTGCTGCACGTAGCGCTCCAGTTGCGCTACGGGGGCAGGCTCGAGCCCGAGGTTGCCGAGCGACGAGTCGCCACGGCCGATGCCGAGGACGGCGCGCCCCTTGCTCTCCACTTGGATGGTGGCGATTGCACTGGCGGTTACTGCTGGGTTGCGCGTCGTGGGGTTGGTCACTCCGGTCCCCAGCTTGATGCGCTCGGTCACCGCGGCAGCCAGGGCGAGGGCGGCGTAGCAGTCGCCATTGAAGTTCTGGCTGTCGGTGAAGAGGAGTCCGTCCCAGCCTTGGGCTTCGGCGCGCCGCGCGCTTCGGCGGGGAGTGCCTGGCACGGGGTAGGAGAGGGTCCAGAACTCAGTCATCGGATGCCGGGTCGCCGGGTTTCGGGAACTGCGAGAAGAGGCCGTAGAAGTCGAGAGTATGCTGCAGTCGCTCTGGGGCGACAGAGCAGTCCACCACCGCCGGCTGGCCGGCCGTATTGGCCTCGAGGGCGCGCTCGAGGGCGCCTCGGACCTCGGCCGGATCCGAGACCGCCTCGCCGTGGCAGCCGCAGGCCTCGGCCAGCTTGGCGAAGTCGGGCTGGAACTCGAAGTCTGTGGCGAGGAAACGTCCGCCGAAGACCCGCTCCTGGCCGTCGCGGATCGAACCCAGCGCTCGGTCGTTCAGAATGATCCAGGTCACCGGAAGCCGGTGCTCTACCGCGGTCGGCAGGATCGGCATCACCATCTGGAACGACCCGTCGCCGACGAAGCCGAGCGCCGGCCGGTCGGGATAGACGAGCTTGGCGGCCGGCAGCGCGGCGCTTGGAAAGCCCATGCCGTAGTAGCTCGAGCAGACCATGACAGATCGGGGCTCGTAGACCCTGAAGAAGGGAAACACGGTCATCTGCTGCGCCAGAAACCCGGTGTCGAACGCGACCGTCGATTGGCGCGGAAAGACCTCGCGTGCCGCGCGCACCACTGTCAGGGGATGCATCGGCTGGGCGCTTGATGCTGCGGTCTCGTCCGCGGCGCGCTCGATCTCGGCGACCTCTTTCGCGATCGCGACGACGCGGCGATGGCCCGCCAGCTCGGACACTCCGCGACCCGACGCCTTCACGCACCGGCTCAGCTCGGCGAGGACGAGCCGGACGTCGCCGACGATGCCGATCTTCGGCACCACGCTGCGGCCGATCTCGGAGCCGTCGGTATCCACCTGGATGTAGGTCGCCTCCGGCGCCGGCACGAAGCCGGGGAGCCAGTTGGTCTCCATCTCCTCGAAGCGGGTGCCGAGCCCGAGCACGCAATCAGCCTCGGGCAGGAGGCGCTTGGTGAGCGTGCGATTCGAGCCGATCCCTCCGGCCGCCAGTGGGTGATCGTCGGGAAGGACCGAGCGTCCGGCCAGCGTGGTCGACACCGGGATGGCGAGGAGCTCGGCGAAGTCGCGCAGCTCGTCGAAGGCTCCTGAGGCAAGGGCGCCGCCGCCGGCGACGATGAGCGGGCGCTCCGCCTTTGTCAGCGCCTCGGCGGCCGCCGCGATGGCTTCCGGGTCGCCCTGCGGCGGAGCGGGTCTGCCGACCGGCCTGTAAGCGCCGAAGGAGACCGTCTCGGGAAGAAAGTCGCGGGGAATGTCGACGAACACCGGACCGGGCTTGCCGGAGCGGGCGACCGTGAAGGCCTGCCGCACGATATCGACGATCGAGTCGGCCCGCGGCACCCGCACCGACCACTTGGTGATGCTCTCGAAGAGGCGGGTGGTTTCGATCTCCTGGGCGGCGCCTTTGTGGACGGTGTCGGTGCTCGCCCGCCCCGCGATGACGATCACCGGCAGCGAGCCGACATAGGCCTCGGCGATTGCGGTCACCAGATTGGTGGTGCCCGGTCCGGCTGTCACCGTACAGATGCCCGGCTCGCCGGTGAGCTGCGCGTAGCCGGAGGCGAGACTGGCGGCGCATTGCTCGTGACGCGCCAGGACGTGCTCGATGGTCGGCGATTCAAAGATCGCGTCGTAGACGGCCAGGATGTGTCCGCCCGGCAGTCCGAAGATCTTGGTGACGCCCTCGGCTTCGAGAACCTTGACGATGGCCTGTCCGGCTGTCATTTCTTCCATTCGTTCACCCCTCGATCTGCCTTGGGTCGAGTCTACCGCGCGGCCGCTGTTAGACTTCACGCCTTTGACGAAAGGAGGGACCATGCGCCTCGAGGGAAAGACGGCGGTGGTGACGGGTGGCGCGCGCGGCATCGGGGCGGCGATCGCCCGCTGCCTCGCAGAGGAGGGCGCCAGCGTGGCGATCCTCGATCTCGACGTGGAGACGGCCAGGGCGACCGCGAGCGATCTGGGCCGCGGGTCGATCGGCCTCTCCGCCGATGCCGCCGACGCCTCTTCGATGACAGATGCCATGAGCCGCGTGGTGGACGAGCTCGGCGGGCTCGACGTCATGGTGAACAACGCCGGCATAGGGCGCGGCGACGATGACCTGCCCGACGTGCGCCAGGTGCCGCCCTTCACGAATCTCGATGAGGCGAGCTGGGAGGACACCGTTCGCAACAACCTCACGCCCGCGTTCGCCGGATCGAGGGCTGCGATTCCGTACCTCGAGGCGCGCGGCGGCGCGATCGTGAACATCGCGTCGATCGCAGGCGTTCTGCCGACGCCTGGCCTCCCGGCGTATGGAGCGGCCAAGGCCGGCGTCATCCATCTCACCCGCACCCTTGCGCTCGAGCTCGCCCCCAAGAAGATCCGCGTCAACGCGATCTGCCCTGGCCTGGTCTGGACCCGATCGTGGGAGCGTCTCGCCACCTTCTTCCGCGACTCGACGCCGGAGCTTCACGGGCTCGAGCCGCGGCAGGTGTTCCTGCAGCGCGTGGCCGCGCAGGTCCCCATGGGCCTCGAGCAGACGCCCGAGCAGATAGGACGGCTCGCCGCGTTCCTCGCGAGCGCCGACGCGGCCACCATCACCGGCCAGGCGATCAGCGTCGACGGCGGCATCCAACTCGCCCGGCCCGAGGTGTAATCGCAGCCCCGGCCAAGCACTCAGTCATCGGGTCCTCCCTCGGTCACTTGGTTCACGAAGTCGCGCATGGCTGCGAGCACGACCTGCCGCTTTTCTACGTGAGGTGCGTGGCCGCAGTCGGCGAGGATGAGTTTCTCGGTGGGCGCGCCGGCATTCGTGGTGATCGAATTCACCTGGGCCATGGTGCCATAGGGGTCGTCGCGGCCCTGAATGACCAACAGGGGTGTGCGGATCTTCGGCAGCAACGCTTCGAGGTTCCAGCTCTCGAAGTCTGGGTCCAGCCATACCCTGTTCCACCCCCAGAAGGCGCAGTCGACGTTGTCGCCGTGATAGTGCGCCAGGCGGCGGCGAAGCTCTCCCTGCTCGTAGGCCTCGGCGGCCGCGTGAATGCTCTCGAGTGAGATCGGCTCGACAAAGACATGAGGAGCCTCTGTGATGAGGCCTCGCAGAAGTACTCGGCAATCGCCCGAGGCGTAAATGAGGGCGATCGAGCCACCGTCACTGTGACCAACCAGCACTGCCTGGCGGATTCCGCTGGCCTCGAGCAGCGCGGGAAGAGTCTCGCGAGCTTCGTCGTGCATGAAGCTCACCGGCCGCGGAAGAGGTGCGGGGTCGGAGAGGCCGTAGCCGAGGCGGCTGTAGACCAGGGCTCCCAGGCCCGTTACCCGCGCGAGCTCGTCGGGGAAGTCCTTCCACAACGAGACACTGCCCAGGCCCTCGTGAAGGAAGACCAGGGTGCAACCGGAGTTTGGGCCTGGGCCGATCCAGCGGTACTCGAGACGTTGCCCGTCGATCTCGAGATAATCGATGCAGGGTCTCATGTAGGCTGGCTCGAAGCCTGGGAGGCAGTCCGAGTCCTCGGACTGCCGACCGAGCCGGCGCCGAAGGCGCCTTGGCGGGAGCTCACTTGAAGACGTCGAAGAGGTAGCTGTACTTGACGGTCAAGCTACGATCGGCGCGGGCGAGGAATGCGTCCATGCCGAATTCGTCGATCTCGTTGTAGACGATGAAGAGGCCGGTATTGGCCTCCTGCAGCCAGCTGAAGCGAAGGTTGGTCGACACCTGGTCGCTGACGTCGTTGTACTGGGTGAGGAGCTGTACCAGCAACCTGGGGGTGGGAGCGTAGGACAGACGGAGTCGCCCCAGGTTGACGTCGAAGTCGCCCCACGGGAGGTTGATGCTGTTGTGATCCCAGGTGATCTCAGAGGTGAGGCGCTCGCTTTGACGCAGGCTCAGGGTATTCCGGATCGAGGCCTGGTCGCCGCCGAAGAAACCGCCGATCCGGACGATCGCGCTTTCGCTCACTCGCTTGCCGGGATCGGTACTGAAAAAGAGGAAGAGCTCCGATTCCTCGTAGGTACCGGGAGGGACAATGACGCCTTCCGAGATCTCGAAGGCTTCCTTGACGCCCTCGGTGCTCAGGTTTATCGCGGTGGAGAGCGAAGTGCCGTTTCGCCACTCTGTGGAGTTGTCGATGTGAATGCGCTCCGACTCCAAGAAGCCGTCGAAGTCCCAATAACCTTCGTAAGAGGCATGCGGCCGAAGCTCCTGGATGCCCCATTTGTCCTTCGGTCGCACCCGTCGCGCAATTCGTCCGGAAGGCTTGCGGAAACCTTCGCGTTGGAGAAAGCCCACCTCCGGGTTGAAGCCTTCGCCGACCTCCAGATAGTCGATATTGCTGCTCCAGAGCGGTCTGCCCAAGGTCCAGGACAGCTCGTAGCCGTGGTCGTCGCTGTCGATGCCCTCGGTGTCGGTGACCGCGGCCCAGCCCTTGAGATTCTGATACTCACCGATTCCGAGCTGGCCATCGATGCCGAGAGTGCGATTGTCGTCGTCGGGAGGCGCCAAGGAGCCGGTGCCACTGCGCCCGACGAAGATGGCGCCGAGGTTAGAGCGGTTGGGGAGCTCTCGGCTTACGCGCAGCACCGAGAAGTTGTTGGCTTGAAGATCGTCGACGTCCTCGGTCTGCATGCCGAGGATGCCGATATTGGTGCGTCCCACCTTGCCCGAGACCCTTCCCCCGCCCAGGATCGGGATCGGCGTGCCACCTGGGCCGATGCCGATGCGCCGACTAAAGAAGAGCTCGGCTTCCCCCGAGGAGCCCACTGAGAAGAGGCCTGCATTCTCTAGAAAGAAGGGCCGCTTCTCCGGAAAAAAGAGATTGAAACGATCGAGATTGACCTGTTGCTCGTCGACTTCGACCTGGGCGAAGTCGGTGTTGTAGGTGAGGTCCAGAGTCAGGCCTGGAGTGAGGCTGTATTTGAGATCGATCCCCCACTCATCGCTGTAGTCGATGCTGTCGCCGCCCGTCCCCGGTCGGCGGCCGACGCCGAGAACGTAAGGAGTGATCTTGAGGTTGCGCTGCGCGGGGGCTTCGATCCCCTCGAGAGTGCCCGCGTCGGAGAGACGGTAAAGGTTGAACTGCTGCTCGAGCTTCGCCCAGAACGCCGTCTCCTGGCGTCGCTGGATGATGCGCTGGAAGTTTATGCCCCAGATCTGTTCGTCCTTGGCATAGCGTAAGGTAGTGAAGGGGATAGCGAACTCGGCACTCCAGCCGTAGTCGCCGATCTCGGTCTCGACCTGCCAGGCTCCGTCCCAGTTCAGATTGAAGCCGGATGCGTTGGAGCCTCGGCGGAAGCGGCCGCTACTTCCACCTCTCCCGGACCGGCCGCTGCCGCGGGTGACGCCGCTGGCGTCGAGAACTTGTCCGTCGTACTCGATTCCGGCGGGGTTGGTGCCGAAGACGTATCCGTTCTGCTCGTCCCGAAAAGCGTCGATGATGAACTGAATGCTGTCGGTGCCAGCCAGCGAGGCGTCACGCCGATTGTCGGTGACCACGATGCGCTCGGGCTCGCGATCGAAGCAGACGACGCCGATGTAGAGGGTATCCTCGGAGAAGCCGATCCGGATCTCGGTCTTCTCCGATGCCGGTTCGCCGGCGAAGGGCTTGATCTGCCAGAAGCCTGTCGAGGCCGGGATCTGCTGCCAGATCTCCTCGCCGAGAATGTCCCCATCCAAGACCGGAGCGTCAACTAGAGCGATGGCCTGGAGGCTGGGCCTATCGCCGTCCGCGGCGGAGGCCGGTTGTGCAACACACAATGCAACGCCGACAAGTGCCGTGGCGAGGGTGTAGGTTGAGCAGTGGGTTGAGCGCATTGGGACTGTAGCGAAGGGAGCAGTGTTCGTAGATGCTGACGGTTTCGATGATCTGCCGGTTTCGATGTCTTGGCAGTTTCTGAGAGTCGCGGTTTGACCGGGAAGGATCTCTAGTTCTAGGCTGCGCTCATGGCGGGCGCGGAGCCAGAGCGACGGAGGCTTGCCGCGGAACCCCGCATATGAGCGAATCCGCGCGCCATCGCCCCGCCCCCTCGCCGCTCGTGGCGCTCGTCGTTCTCATCCTCTTGGTATGGCTGGCGCTCTCGCTCCCGCTCGTTCTTGGCCAGAAGACTCTCTACTTTCGCGACATCTTCCACTCGCACTTTCCCTTCAAGGCTTTCGGTGCTCAAGAGCTGGCTGAGGGTCGGATCCCGGCTTTCAATCCGAGCTGGGCGCTCGGTCAGGCCTTTCGGGGAAACCCGAATACCGCGGCATTCTACCCCAGCAATCTGCTCTATCTAGTGCTTCCTTTCTGGTCGGCTTTCAATCTTCACTATTGCCTGCATTGGCTGCTTGCCGGCATCGCGATGTATGCCCTGGCGCGTGGCCTTGCGCTGGGCCGCCATGCCGCGCTGCTGGCGGCCCTCGCCTATGCGGGCTCGGGCTGGATGCTCTCGGTGATGACCTTTTACAACATCCTCACCGTGGTTGCGTGGTGGCCGCTGGCGATGCTTGGCGTGGTGCGTGGCTCATCTCGTGGGGTCGCACTCGCCGCGATCGCGATGGGGATGGCGCTTCTGGGTGGTGAGCCGGTGACAGCGGGGTTGGGGCTCGTCCCTGCTCTCGCCCTGGCCGTGCGCAGTCACGGTCTCAGGCGTGGGCTCCTTACAGTCGCCGCGGCCGGTTGTGGCGCCGTCCTGGTCGCACTGCCTCAGCTCGTCGCCACCTCGAGGGTTGTCGGTTTCTCCTTTCGCGGCGCCCACGGCATCCTCGCCAGCCAGGCCAACTACTACTCCTTGGAGTTGAAGCGGCTCTTGGAGTTGTTTCTCCCCTTTCCCTTCGGTACCCCCGGCAGCTACGGCCCGTCAGGATTGAGCGAGACCGCGGCGCTCGATCATCTACCTTTCTATTACTCCCTCTACCCTGGGCTCATAGCCGCCCTGCTGGCTGCAGCCGCTTGCCGCAAGCGCCCGCTGCTGGCGACGACGGCCGGTCTCGGTCTCTTCCTGGCCTGGTTCGGCGGACTGTCCTCAGAAGGTCTGCTCGCAATCTCGGGAGGGTTCTTCCGCTCCCCGGAGAAGCTTCTCTTCTGGCCGGCGCTGGCGATTCCGCTGTTGGCGGGCTTCGGACTCGAGTCGGCGCTCGAGGAGAAAGAGCGGCGCGGGTCGAGTCTCCTACTGGTTTTGGCAGCCGGGCTGGTTGTCGCCACCGTGGTTCTCGGAGTGGTCGGCGGCGAAGCGCTGCTCAGCTTGATCGGGGGCGAAGGACGCAGCGTCGCCGGCGTTGGCGCTGAGCTCGAGGCTTCCTGGCTCAGGGCGCTGCTGGTAGGAGGGCTTCTTCTCATCGGTGCCGCCTTTGCGCTCAGAAGGAGGAGCGCCTCGGCGCTCGTCGCTCTCGAGATCGTTGCGCTTCTTCAGCTTGCGCCGCTGTGGATGACCGATGAGGTAGCGCCGTTTCGCGATCCGCCATGGCTGGAGCGCGTCGAGGCGGGGACGGCAGTGGTCCCGGCGCGCATGGCCTACCCTCCATGGCGTCTGGGGGGTGTGAATCCGACCTTTCCACCGGGTCCCCATGCTCCTCACGATCGATTTCAGGCTCTCGAGCTTGCGCCGGCCCCCGGCGTTCAGCACGGTTTGCGCTACCCGCTCGCGCCCGACCTCGAGGGCATGCACCATCTCTTTTACAACCTACTCACGGTTCGCATAGCAGACGCCTCCTGGCAGGAGAGGGCGCGTTGGTTTCAGGTGCTCGGAGTCGGTATCGTTGTCTCTCCCGAGCCTGTCGACAGCGCTTCGTTGGAGCTCGAGGGCAGCCTGAGCGCCTACGAGGCTCAATCTTTCTTGTATCGGGTCCTACAGCCGGCACCGGCAGTGTGGTGGCCGGACACGGTCACAGCTGCCTCCAGTCCGGCAGACGCCTTCGCCCGGGTAGCGTCGTCGGCGCCCGGCAGCCTGCCTGGGGTCATACCCCAACCTCTCGATCACACTCCTGGCGGGCGAGTCGAGCTGCTGGTGAGCGAGCCCGATCGCATCGAGCTCGAGGTCGACAGCGCTGGAGGCCTGGTCGTGGTCCAGCGCTCCTTTCAGCCGCTCTTTCGGGCCCGTATCGATTCGACCGCCATCCCTACCCTGCCCGCCAACCTCAGTCTGCTTGGAGTGGTCGTACCTCAGGGCCGACACCGGGTGGTCATCGAGGCGGGTTGGGCGCCGGAAGGAATTGCAGGCGCGGTGGCGATCATCGCCCTGATCTCGTTGACCCTGCTGGCGACGCGCAAAGATCCTAGCCAGAGAAAATGATGACTATCATTTCCCCCGGCTAGGCGCCCCCGGCTAGTTGCTCATGGCGCCGAGGACGGCGCTCGCTTCCGGAAGTGATGGGTATCACTTCCTACGGCTCGTTGCTGTCTGGCGCCGAGGACGGCGCACTCGGGCCTTGCTTCCTATTCGCTTCGGGCAGCGTTGTCGTTTTCTGCCGCGCAGACTCCTAGCCTGAAAAATCTCCTCTCTGCTATCGTTCTGAAGCTCTCCTGGAAGTAGAGGTCCGAGCAGCCCGAGGGGCCGCTCGAGGAGGATCCACCGATGCGACAGCTTGTGCTCGAGACGATCGCCTGCGCTCTCGTGCCCGGGCTACTGGTCGCTCAGGAGGTCGCGCAAAGCGAGGTTCTCGACGTCGAGGTCGTCAATGTCGACGTGTATGCCACCGATAAGAGCGGGAACCCGGTCACCGATTTGGTTGCGAGTGACTTTCAGATCCTCGAAGACGGCAAGAAGGTCAACGTTGATTACTTCACCCACTTTCAGGAGGGAGCCGGAGTCGAAAGCAGAGCCGCCCTTTCGCCGAGAGAATCGCTTCCGGGCGCGGAACTCCCGCGGGTCGAGACGCTGCCCGCCTCCCGGGTGCAGCTCGTGGTCCTCGTCGACAACGAGAACAGCCGCCGAGGAGCCAAGGGACGTCTGCTCGAAGAGGTTGGAGATGTCCTTGCCGGCCGGCCAGCAAGCGTGATGGTGACCACCTACGAGGGCGGGCGCCTCGAGGTCGTTCAGCCCTTCACCGAAGATGAGGCGGTTTGGACCGCGGCGCTCGATGCTGTCAACGTTGCAGGAGGCCGGCAGGCCATGCAGGGCATGGAGCGCAGAGCGATGATCGACGAGATCGAGCCGATCATCGCCGGGCTGGCGGCGGGTGGTAGTAACAGCGCCGGGTCCGCGGGCCAGCTCAAGATGCTCACTGCGACCGTTCGGATGCACGCCCAGGAGACCCACAACTACGGCCGCCGAACACTGAGCGCGATCGAGGGTCTGGTGGTGGCCCTCGGTGCGGTCCCTGAGCGGAAGTCGGTGCTCTACGTCGGCGACGGATTTCCGCTGATGCCGGGTCTGGAGCTCTACAACCTGGTGGCAAACGCTTTTGGGAATGACCCGCGCCTTCGCCCGACCGGGGTCAGCGATGTGAGCTCGTCCGGCTTCGGCGGCGGCTCCAGTGGTGGCTCCGGGTCGAGCGGTGGCGGTGGCGGAGGGGGGTCGGCTGGAGGCGGAGGCGGCGGTGGCGGCGGGAGTAGCGGTGGTGGCGGCGGCGGTGACGCTGGCGGCAGTAGCGGTGGCAGTGGTGGTGGAGGAGGATCGACGGGGGGAGGCGGGACCGGTAACTCTTTCGGGAGCAGCAGCTCCAGCGGTAGCACCAGTCTGGCTTCCTTTCTGATGGAGGCGCAGCGTTTCGATCTGTCTGCCCAGGTCCGCCAGCTGACGGCGAAGGCCAACACTTCGCGGGTAAGTTTCTACGCGGCTTCCAGCGTCCGTATCGAGTCGGGGGTGGACGCGCAGCTGCGTTTCGGATCCGCAGAGCTCCCTGGCTTCTACGCCAACTTCCGGACGAACCGCGAGAACACGCTTCACCAGATGTCCGACGAGACGGCTGGTCGATTGATGAGCTCGGGAGGAGATGTCGAAGGCCTCGTCGACGATCTCTTCCGCGACCGCGGCAGCTACTACTTTCTCGGCTACGACCCGCCGCAGCGCAAGGCGAAGAAGAAGCGGAGCCCGTTCCACCGCATCAAGGTGAAGGTCAAGCGCAAAGGCGTGAGGCTCCGTCACCGCCAGGGCTACGTCGAGCGCGAAGTGGGTACTGGGATCGGGGAGCTCCTGGTCGCCAGTCTGGTGCTGGGCTACGAGGACAACCCTCATGATCTCGAGCTCGACGTCATCCCCGGTCATGCGAGTGCGCGCTCTCTGCACATCATCATTCCGATTGACTCGATGGTGCTCGAAGCGGGATCTGACGGAGTGCACAGAGCGAAGCTGGAGCTGTCGATCCTCGGTCAGACCGACGACTCTCACTTCACTACACTGCAGCAGGTCCCGCTGATCGTCGAGGTCGCCTCAGATCTCCTTGAGCGGGCATCCGGCCAGCTCTACCAGGCGGCGATGCCGCTGCCCGACGAAGGAGCGCCGGCCAAGATCGCGATGAGCTTGTGGGAGGCGGCGGCGGGGCGAAGGTCGCTGGTCAATATCGATATCGCGAAGGAGGGGGAAGGGATCGGCGCTCAGAGATAGAATTGGTCGCTGATGAGCTGGACACGGATGCTGACCGAGCAGGTCACGGCACCGGTCGCTTGGCGGGCCGAGACCCTGCTGTCGAACGAGGGCCTGACGTCGATCGATTCCGCCTGCGTCGACGAGATCGGAGCGGCTGCCGAGATTCTCCGCGCCAACCCTTTGGAAGTGACGGCGCTGGTGCCCGACGACTTCGACATGCCCGCCTGCCGCCGCATGATGGCTGCGGTCAGGCGCGAGCTCGACGAGGGCGTCGGGTTCGCCATTCTCGACCGCTTACCGCTGCAGGAGCTCGGAAGAGACGAGAGCATCGGCGTCTACTGGCTGCTCGTCTCCATGCTCGGACGAACCGTGGCGCAGAAGTGGAACGGGCTTCTGCTCTACGACGTTACCGACACCGGCGAGAAGGATGTCGTCGGCCGTAGTGTTCGCGGCTCGAAGACCAACGGAGGTCAGGGCTTCCACACCGACAACTCGTACAACCTGCCGCCGGAGTACGTCTCCCTACTCTGTCTGGAAACCGCGATGCGGGGTGGCGTTAGCGGTCTGGTCAGCTTCTATACGGCGCACAACGAGCTTCTCGCTCGTGATCCCGATCTGCTGGCGCGACTTTACGAGCCCTTCTATTTCGAGCGCTACGGTGAGTTCGGGCCGGGGGAAAGCTCGATCTCGGAAAAACCCATCTTCAGCTTCGACGGCGGGCGCCTCGACGTGAGCCTGGCCACGGGGCGAGTGCGGGCGGGTTACGAGGTCGCCGGAGTCGAGATGGACGAGCGAGCCCGAAACGCGCTCGCGGCGCTCGACGAAGTGCTCGAGCTCCCCTCGTTGGGCAAGACCTTCGACTTCGAGCGCGGCCAGATCCAGGTCGTCAACAACCGCAAGCTCGGTCATCGGCGGACCGCCTTCGAGGACTGGCCCGAGGGCGAGCGTAAGCGACATCTGGTCCGCATCTGGGTGCGCAACGAGGGTCGGAGGTTCTATTCGGGCTGAACCTGAGTAGCTCGTGAATGAGCCTTTCACCAGACCTTCGCATTCTGATTCGTTCCCTCTCCAGGAGCTCGCTCTTTACGCTACTCGTCGTCCTCACCCTCGGTATCGGAGTCGGTGCCGTGACAGCGACCGTATGGTCAGGTCGCGAAGCCACGAAACTGCGGTGCGCATGGCCTTGGGCGCAAGCCCTGGCGGGGTGGTCAGACGCACGCTACTCGACATCGGTAAGCCGGTGGGCCTCGGAGTTGCCATCGGTCTAGCTGCGGCAGTCGCCGCTACCCGTGTCCTCAGCGCGATGCTTTTTTGGAGTAGAGCTTCTCGACCCATTCGCATTCGTATCCGCTGCCCTGGTGATGGCGGGCGCGGCCTTCGCCGCCGCCATTGGGCCCTCACTTCGGGCAGGTCGGATCGACCCGATGGTTCTTCTTCGTGATGAGTGATCCTGCGCCATCGACTTCTTAGTAAACTGTTGCGATGAAATTCGGACTTCGCTACTGCAACACCGGTCGCTATGTGAATCCGTCTCGAGCGGTCGAATTGGTGCAGGCTGGCGAGGAGGCCGGCTTCGAATCAGCCTGGACGGTCGAGCACACGGTGGTGCCCGAGGGGTACGAATCGGCGTATCCCTACTCGCCGGACGGCAAGATGGCGGGAGGCATGTGCGACTTTCCGCTTCCCGACCCCTTGATCTGGATGGCCTTCGTGGCCAACGCGACCTCTCGGATCAAGCTGGCGACCGGCATCCTCATCCTGCCGCAGCATAATCCCGTGATTACCGCCAAGCAGGTCGCTACTTTGGACCAGCTTTCCGGGGGAAGGGTGTTGCTCGGCATCGGGGTTGGTTGGCTCGAAGAAGAGTTCGCCGCTCTGGGGGCTCCGTTTCGCGATCGGGGGCGGCGAACCGATGAGTACGTGGCCGCGATGCGCGAGCTCTGGTCGGCGGAGAGGCCGACTTTCCACGGCGACTTCGTTCACTTCGACGGCGCCTATTGCCGCCCACAGCCGATCAATGGCTCCGTCCCGATCATTGTCGGCGGTCACTCGAAGGCGGCGGCGAGGCGCGCCGGCCGGCTGGGCGACGGCTTCTTTCCGGCCCGGGGTCTTTCCGGCGAGCTGGTCGATCTGATGCGGCGGACTGCCGAGGAGAGCGGTCGCGACCCGGGAGAGGTCGAGATTACGGCGAGCCTTCCTGACGACCTCGACGAGATTCCCCGACTCGCTAAGCTGGGTGTCACTCGATTGCTGGTACCTGTAACGCCGATGGCGGGGCTGGCTGTTGCGATCAAGGACTCGGAGGGCGCCCTACAGTGGCGAGAGAAGATCGAAAGGTACGCCGAGGTCTGAATGAGTCTGGCAGGTATCCCAGGAGGTGGATGTTGAGCTATGTAGAGCGAGGTGTCCTTTTCGTGTCGACTGTCGTGATGGTGCTTCAGCTCTCGACGATAACGGCCAGGGCCGCGGAGCCGGACGCCGCCGATTGGCCGCACTGGGGCGGTCCGGAGCGGAGCTTCAAGACCGACTCCACGGGTCTCCTGGACTCGTGGCCGGAGGGTGGGCCGCCTCGTCTCTGGAGTCGACCGCTGGGTGAAGGCTACTCGGCCATCGTGGAGCGCGGCGGAGTGCTCTACACCCTCTATCGCCAGGAGGAGCGCGAGATCGTGATCGCCCTCTCGGCGGCGACGGGTGAGACCCAATGGGAGTTTGGCTACGACTCACCCACAGAGGGCTACCGTTTCGACCGCGGTGCGGGTCCTCACGCGACGCCGGCCATCGCCGGAGATCGACTCTTCACTGTCGGCTCGACGACGGTGCTCAACGCTCTCTCCCGTGCTGACGGGTCACGTCTCTGGTCGCACGATCTCACCGCCGACTTCGACAGTAGCTTCCGGCACCGTGGCTATGCCACCAGCCCGCTGGTCTACGACGATCTCGTGTTGGTTCCGGTCGGTGGCAAGGGACGGACCCTGGTCGCCTTTCGCCAGCAGGACGGTAGCGAAGTCTGGCGCGGGGGAGACGAAGACATCGCTTACGCGTCGCCTACCTTGATCGAGGTCGAAGGCCAGGAGCAACTGGTGGCTTTCGTTTCTGACAACATCGTCGGCTTGGATCCGGAGAACGGAAGGCAGCTCTGGAAGCACGCCCATCCGACCAAGAGCGCTTTCAGTATCTCGACTCCTCTGTACTCCGAGGAGGCTGGGGTTCTCTTTCTGTCGTCGGCCTACGATGGCGGAGGGAGAGGGCTGAAGCTCCACCGTGACGGCGTCGCGACTCGGGTTGAAGAGCTGTGGTTCAGCAATCAGGTGCGTGTCCACTTCGGCACCGCGATCCTGGTCGGCGATACGGTCTACGCCGCCAGTGGCGACTTCGGTCCGGCGCCGATGGCCGCGGTCGACCTCAGCTCCGGCGAGGTGCTTTGGAGAGACCGAGCCTTCGCCAAGCACTCCGCCGTTTACGCCGATGGCAAGCTGATCTTGCTCGACGAAGACGGAGTGCTCGGCTTGGCCACCGTGACGCGCGAAGGGCTCGAGGTCCTGTCGCGAGCACAGGTCTTCGATAGCCTGGCGTGGACGGTGCCGACCCTGGTCGGAACCAGACTCTACTTGCGCAATCGCGAAGAGATCGTCGCTCTTGAACTGGGTGAGTAGCTGCCTGCCGGCTTAGCCGTGGCTACCGATTGAGCAGACCCTCGAGAATCGGGCCGATCTCCTCGTCGTTGATGATGGTGTGGACTTCCCAGTCGATGAACTCCGACCACGCGCCGGTCCAGGTTTGAATGACCGAGGCGTCATCGGCCTCGACGACGATCCAGGCCTTCTTCGAGGCGATGTCGTGCCAGCGGCTGATCATGGTGACGCCTTCAGGCGCATCCGCGTCTTCGCCGCTGGCGAACTTCGCTCCGACCTTGTCCAGGGTTGTTCGCTTCCAGTCCACTACCAGCATCAATCTCATGGTTACATCCTCCCTTGTTGAGAGCCGGACTCTACACGATGGGCGACTCAGAAATCGAGTCGGCGCATCTGTGTTTCCACAACGCCCTTGGTCGCTCCCAGCAGAGCGAGCTCGCCGCTGTCGAGCATGGCACTCATCGCCCAGCTAGGCAGATCGTCAGCGACGACCCGCCAGCTCTCCCCTTCCGCGACGAGCACCTTCCCGGTCGGCCGACCTGGCACCAGGATCATCGTCTCCTTGCTTCCTACGACCGGTCTTGGAGGGCGGTCGATCGACCAGTCGTCGCTGTCTTCGAGTAGAACCTGGAAGACTCCGCCACTGGCCGATGCTGCGAGCAGCCGCCGATGTCCGCTCGAGGCTTCGCCCCAGATCGTAGTATCGCCGACGTTTGCGGGACCGAAGGTCGGGCAGCCGCGCAGCTCCCACATCGGCGGTCCCAGCCGAGCGGGCGCGCCGAAGGCGCCGCCGAGATCACCGACGACGCGGAAAATGTCCCGGTAGCCGTCTTCGGTGTTGCGAAAGGCGATGACTACCGACTCACTCCGCACCTCGACGTCGATGCGGCAGCAGCCACAGATCGAGTCGGTCTGATCCGCGGTGAGATTCTGCTCGATGGCGATGCCATCCTCGAGCCGCGCATACATCAGCTCGGCGGGCTCCTCTCTGCCTTTCGGGGCGTAACGCCCGTCGATCCAGGCGGCGTGCAGAACGCCTCGGTCATCGACATCGGTGCCGACGAAGCCTCGGTAGATACCCTCGCCCTCATCGGAGTTCCGCTTCACCGACGGCTCGAAGCTGCTCCCGCTATCGCGACTGATCGCTGCCCGGACCTCCCGATCTCGAGTGATCCAGGCAATCCCGACCACGTCGCCGGCCAATCCCACCTCGGCCCGTGTCTCGTCGAGGTCGACATTCAAGACAGAGTCGGTCTCGTCGTTGATCCGCACCGGCCGGCCGAATGCTCGGCTCGGACCACGGCGTGAGAGGAAGAGGTTCGAGCCGCCGGCGCCCGGTTCCCACCAGACGACGTAGACAGTGTCGTCGTCGGCGAAGGCGAACTGGGGCTGATGGACATCGCGCTCGCGAAGGAAGGCGAGGCTTTCCATTGGCCCGTAGGTGGGGGCCGGGGAATCGTGTTCAGGCGCGGAGCACCCAACCTGGAGACCACCGAGTAGGCCGCAGAAAATGAGCCCAGCAAGCGGTTTGTGGGCCCTTCCTCTCACTGCCCCAGGCTCTTTGATCGTAAACATCGTGGTTGTTCTCGTCATCGAAGGCCCTTCGAGCCCCGCCTATAGAGGTATCATATTGAGACCCTTTTTTATGTACACAAGTGTGTTGACACTGGGCGGAAAGACCGCTATTCTAACGGGCCATGCGAGTCGCTGGAGTGAGAGAGTTCCGTGCTCATATGGCTGACCTCCTCGGGGGCGATGAGCCTCTCCTGGTTACCCGCCATGGCAAGGTGTCTGGCGTCTATCTGCCGCTCGAGGAGGCTGATCGGATCCCTCTAGACCTGCGCCTCGAGCTTTCCGCCGTGCTCGGGCGCCATCTGGATCGTCTACTCGTCTCAGCCGGCGTCGACGACGCTGAGATCCAGGCGGATTTCGATGCCCATCGCCGCAGTCGTCGCGGACGCTAACGTTCTTCTCTCGGCGGTGCTGGGCGGAGCCGCGTCGAGGGTGATCCTCCAGCACGGCGTAGTGGCCCACGTGACCGGCTTCAACGAGGCCGAGGTCGGGGAGTACCTGCCGCGGCTCTGCCGGAAGTTCGATCTTCCTGAGCACCTGGTGGCTCTTCAGTGGCAGCTGCTACCTCGGGTCTCTCATGCGGTCGGCGACTATGAAGCTCATCTCGGTTGGGCCGATGAGCGTGTCGGGCTGCGCGATCCCGATGATGTCCATCCGCTGGCTCTGGCACGAGCTCTGGGGCTCGCTCTGTGGTCGAACGACCGAGACCTGGAAGGACATGGCCTCGCCTGTTATCCAACCGCGGTACTTCTCGCGCTTCTGGAGAGTGACAGCCGATCATGAGGCGAGCCTCTTTTGGGGCGCGACCGCTGACCCTGTTGCGGGATGCGGGCGCCTCGTCGCCACACGGAGCGGATGGAGCCCGCGACGCAGCTCGTGGCTGGCTCTCGTTCGAGGATCCGGTGGAGTCCCTTTCGGCTTGGACTCTGGCCGAGGTCGAGCCTGTTCTCGCCGCGGTGGAGCGGGGTCTCGATCGCGGCCTCACGGCCGTCGGCATGGTCTGCTACGAGGCGGCACCCGCCTTTGACGAGGCTATGATCGCTCGTTCCCTCGACCAGATCCCCTATATGTGGTGGGGGCTCTATCGCGGTGCGACTCCAGTGCCGCGGTCGGCCTTTCGAGCTCTTCTCGAGGGTGAGCTGGCCGAGCCGGGCGCGACCGACTCCGAGGCCTCGGCGACCGCCGATGGTGATTCCTGGCGCCCTCAGATCGAGCGCGCCAACTACGACCTTTCGGTGGAGAGGGTTCGAAGTGGTATCGCGAGAGGCGACTTCTACCAGGTGAATCTCACTTTCCCCATCGAGGGGAGGGCTGTCGGCGAGCCGGGTGATGTCAGGAACGGATCGGTGCTCAGCCTGCTGGGTCGGCTGACGGCAGCACAGGGGCCGACCCTCGGGGCGTTTCTCGATGGCCGGGTGAGCGGCGCTGAGTGGCAGGTCGTCAGTGCTTCCCCTGAGCTCTTCTTTCGCCTCGACGGCGATCGAATCGAGACTCGTCCGATGAAGGGCACAGCGGCGCGCGGCAGGTGGCTCGAAGAAGATCTATCGCGCTCTCGCGCGTTGCGCGGAAGCGAGAAGGACCGCGCCGAGAACCTGATGATCGTCGACATGATGCGCAACGATCTCGGTCGCATCGCTCGCCCCGGCTCGGTCGAGGTCGCCCGCCTGTTCGAGGTCGAGACCTATCCGACGCTCCACCAGTTGACTTCGACGGTCACCGCTCGTACCGGCGCTTCGCTCTCCGAGCTCCTTCGTGCCCTCTTTCCCGCCGCGTCGATCACCGGAGCGCCAAAACTTGCCGCCATGGAAGCGATCCGTGAGCTCGAGGGCCATCCTCGGGGCCCCTATACCGGGACCATCGGCTTCATCACTCCGGAGCGGCGAGCGCAGTTCAATGTTGCGATTCGAACCGCCTGGCGCGAGACTCGCGAGCACCCCTTTCGCTACGGGGTCGGTGGCGGCATCGTCTGGGACTCCCGCCCGGCCGACGAGTACCGAGAGTGTCAGACCAAGGCTCTGGTGCTGGCGCAAGAAGTCCGCAAGCACGATCTACTCGAGTCGCTGCTTTGGATGCGTCAGGGTGGTTATCGCTTCCTCACGGATCATCTCGAGCGATTGCGCTGCTCGGCACGCTATTTCGACTATCGCTATGACGAAGGCAGGGTTCGGCTCGCTCTGGTCGCCCAGGCCCGAGAGTTGGAAGCTGCCTGGTGGCGGAGCGAGGGCCCCGACAGCGCTAAGGTGCGCTTGCTTCTCAGCCCCGAGGGTGAAGTCGCGACCGAGAGTGAGCCCGTCCTTTCCGCCGAGAATGGATCGAATGCTGGGGGTCGGCCCTTGGTGAAGTTGGTGCTCGATTCTTCGCCGGTCGACTCGACGAGCAAGTGGCTCTTTCATAAAACCACTCATCGTCGCGTCTACGAAGAAGCGCTCGCCCGAGCTCGGACCGACTTCCCGGATTGCGACGACGTTCTATTGATGAACGAAAGGGGCGAGCTGACCGAGTCGACGCGTTCGAATGTCCTCGTACTCCTCGATTCGAAGTGGCTCACGCCGCCGATCTCGAGTGGCCTGCTGGCGGGCGTATTCCGTAAGCGTCTGCTCCTGAAAGGGTGGCTCAACGAGAGCGTCCTCACCGTCGCGGACTTCCATCGCGCCGAAAGAGTGCTGCTCGTCAACTCGGTGAGGGGCTTCATGGAAGTCGACCTGTGCGGCTGGCCAAAGCCGGGTTGCTAAGATGCATCCGACCCGAAGAGCAAGCTGATCGCCGGACCCGGAGGACCCCCGATGGAAAGAAAGACCCGCGTTGCAACCCTGGTCGTGACGGCGGCGGCACTGCTACTGCAACCGTCCGAAGCTCACCCACAGCCGTCCGTCTCACTCGGCGCCGAAGGAGTCAATTCGGTTCTGATCCGCTTGGGCGTGACGGATACCGAGCCGCGAGACTGGGATGGCTCGATCGCCGTGTCTGGCGGCGAACTACTGGGCGTGCGCGACTGGCACCCTCGTCCGGGCCACGAAGTCACCAGCAGCGCCTGGAAGCTCGCCTCCTATCAGGGGCCGAATTGGCGTTGGCGTGCCTGGGAAGAGACGCCACCGGTCGGCCCCATCGAATACCTCCGCTCACCCGGGGTCATCGTCGACGTGAGAGGCAGTGCGAGCTCCCGGCTCCGAGTCGAGACGCAGAACGGCGACTTCGACTTTCGCCTCGGAGACGTCGCTGTGGGTCGCAGCCTGCTTCTGCTCGGGGGTAGTGTGACGGTCGACCTCGTCGCCGCGGCGGAGCGGCTCTCCTCGAACGACTACGAGAACGACTACGCCACCGTACTCGGCAGCGACTCGGGTGAAGTCTGGACCGCCTGGATCGGTTATCGAAACAGTGGCAACGAGATCCTGGCTCGCCGCTTCGATGGACAGCACTGGGGCGATACCCAGCCGATCTCCGAGAAGCCGGGTGACTACTATCTGGTCAAGATGGGCCGCGACGGCAAGGGCCGGCCGTGGGCAGTCTGGTCCGCGCAGGTTGACGGTAACTGGGATCTCTACGCCCGCCACTTGGAGGGTAGTTCGTGGTCGGCGACCGAGCGTCTGACCACCAACCCTCAGCAGGACATCTTTCACAACCTGGTTTCCGACGCCAAGGGCAACCTCTGGCTCACCTGGCAGGGCTTCCGTAACGGCACCTCGGATGTTTTGGCCCGTCGTTTCGATGGATCGCGGTGGTCGCGGGAAGAGAAGGTCTCCTCCTCGCCCGCCAACGATTGGGAGCCCGTGATCGTCGCCGATTCCAAGGGCGCGGTCTACGTCGGCTGGGACAGTTACGGCGCCGGCAATTACGACGTCCTGATGCGGAAGTGGGCCGACGGCAAGTGGGGCGACGAAGTGAGTGTCGCCACCACCCCCAAGTACGAGGCTCACATCAGCCTGGCCGTCGACAATCAGGACCGGATCTGGGCGGCCTGGAACGAAAGCGGCGTCAACTGGGGGAAAGACACCGGCTGGGTGCTCAATCGCGAAGGGACCCGCCTCTACCAGTGGCGCGCGATCGGGCTCGGTATCTACGATGACTCGGGCTGGAGGGCGCCGGCGAGCGACGTCAATGCAGCCTTGCCCGAGGAGCTGCGGGGCTACAACGACTTTCCCAAGCTCTTTCCCGACGCCGACGGACGCGTCTGGCTTTACTTCCGCCACCGCACTACCCGGATCGGCGACATCCCCAGCGACGCGCCGGCCCATCGCGCGGCTTGGGAGATCTGGGGCACCACCCTCGAAGGCAGTCGTTGGTCACAGCCGCTGCACTTTCCTCGGACGGGCTTCCGTCAGGATGCCCGATGGGGCCTCGCTGCCGACGGGGAGGGGAATGTATGGGCGGGCTGGCCGATGGACAACCGCGACTACGAGGAGTTCCTGTTCGAGCACGCTGACGTCTATGCCGCGAAGCTGCCGAAGTTGGAAACGACTCCCACCGCGCCAACGCTGGTGGCCCGCGTCGAAGAGGAGATTCCCGCCTACGCGATCCATCTCGAAGAAGAGAAGGACCTGGCGGCGATTCGCGCATACGAGATCAAGTCCGAGGGCAAGACTTACCGCATCTATCGCGGCGACACCCATCGCCACAGCGAGATCTCGATGGACGGCAACAACGATGGATCGTTGCTGCAGACCTACCGCTACGCCATCGATGCGGCGCAGCTCGATTTCCTGCTCGCCAGCGAGCACAACCCGCTGGGTGGCCCTGACATCGACTACATCAACTGGCTGCTGCAGCAGACCGCCGACGTGCTGTCAGTCTCCGACGCCTTCCAGCCCTTTTATGGCTACGAGCGCAGCCTGCGCTACCCCAACGGCCATCGCAACATCCTGTTTGCGTCGCGCGGCAACCCAACACTGCCTATTTCTGACGCGGAGAGGATCGGTGAGGAAGGCTCGGAACGCCTCTACGAGTACCTCAGGAAATATGACGGCATCGCGATCTCCCACACGTCGGCTTCTTCCGGCATGGGAACCGATTGGCGCGACAACGACCCGGAGGTCGAGCCGCTGGTCGAGATTTACCAGGGCGACCGCGTCTCCAATGAGTACGAAGGCGCGCCGCGAGCGGCTTACGGCGAGAACCTGCGCTCCGCACCCGGTGGCTTTCAGCGCGCTGGCTTCGTCTGGAACGCCTGGGCCAAGGGCTACAAGCTCGGTGTGCAGGCGGCCTCGGATCATCTTTCCACCCACATCTCCTACGCCTGCACCATCGCCGAGGAATTCACCCGCGAGGGCATGCTCGAGGCGATGAAGAAGCGCCACAGCTACGGCGCTACCGACAACATCATCCTCGACTACCGCCTGCAGGCCGACGGCAAAGAGTACCTACAGGGTGACATCGTGAGCGTGAACGGCGACTTTCGACTGTCGGTCAAGGTCATCGGCACCAGCCCGATCCGCCAGATCGACGTCATCCGCGACCAGACCTTCGTTCACAATCGCCAGAACCTGGGACAGGAGACGAGCTTCAGCTTCGTGGATAACGAAGCCGAGGCGGGCGAGCACTACTACTATGTGCGGGTTCTCCAGAACGACGGCAACCTGGCTTGGTCGTCCCCGATCTGGGTCAGCTCCGGGGATGCTCAGTAGCATCCCCTACGCTGACTTGTCTTTGGCGCCGAGGACGGCGCACTTGGGCGTTGCTTCCTATCCGCTCCGGGGAACGGTGCCGGCAGATTCTGCGGGTCTTCGGGCCGGTCGTCACCGATCTCGGCGCTAGAACAAATCCAACTGGGTGTCGTCGCCGATCACCTTCTCGAAACGGCTGCCGTCGAGATCGAGAATCGGAGTGGCGATCGGTTGGATCTGACGCTTGACGTAGTGCTCGTAATCGAGGGGTGAGCTCTGCTGGTCGGCGGGCTCGGGCCCAGCGACAGTGATGACGTAATCGATGAGGGCGCCCGGCCTGGCGCCCATCTTTCGCGCCGCCACGACGTGGGGAGGGGTGGTCGTGGTGTATTCCTCTACGCCCTTGCGAAGCGCCTTGCGGTAGGTCAGAAGCTGGTCGTGCTCGCCCTGGCGAAGCTGTTCGACCGTCTCGCGGAGATAGCTCGTTACCGGCCGGCCGTGAAAGAAGCGCTCGTAGAGCTCCCGTTGCACTTGGCGAGCCAGGTCGGTCCAATCGCGCCGCACAGCCTCCATTCCGGTGAAGACCACATTTCCCTCTTCGGTGAGCCCCACATAGTGCTTCATGGCGCCACCCTCTCCGTGGCGCTTGCGCGGGAAAAGGAGACGGAGATAGAGGCGCTCGAACTCCAGCTCGAGCCGGCTGGAGACTCCCCACTTCTCATCGACATGCTCGCTGAGCTCGCGGTTGAGATCTCGCGTAAGCTCGCGAGCCACCCCATGAGCGGCATCGACATCGTCGACGCCGGCGGAGACGAAGAGGCTGTCGGTGTCGCCGTAGAGGACGCGATAGCCCTTGCCTTCCACGACCCCCTTCGACCACAGCAGAATCTCGCGGCCGAAGCTGGTGATGGCAGCCGCCAGCTTGGGGTTGTAAAAACGGCATGCCGAGGTGCCGAGAACTCCGTAAAAAGAGTTCATCAGGATTTTGATCGCCTGGCTGGCAACGGCGTTGTTTCGCTTCTTGGCCTCCTCTCTGTGCTCGAAGAGGTGATCGAGAAGATCGCTCAGAATTCCTTTGCGCCGACGAAAGGTGGCGCCATTGGGGGCGACTACCCCCGCGGCCGAGACGTCGGGCCCCGAGCCCAGATATCCCAGCGGATCGATCTCGAAGGTGCGGATGATGCTGGGGTAGAGACTCTTGTAGTCGAAGACCAGGACCTTTTCGTAGAGGCCGGCCTCAGGCGGAATGAGAGTGCCTCCGAAGTTGTCGGCTTCGGGCTGGGAAGCGCCGACACTGGGAGCCGCGCGCCCTCGCTTTGCAAGCTCCGAGAGATAGAGAAAGTCGAAGGAGGCGATCGATGCCGACACTCGATCGAGTGGCATGCCGGTGAGCAGGCTGCGCTCAACAGTGAGGTTGAGGAGGTCGAGATGATCGAGTATGTCCAATACCAGCTGCGCGTCGCGGATGTTGTAGCGAACGAAGGCTTCTCGGTCTTCGCGAAAGGTACGCAGGATCTCTCCTACTCGGTCGCTTCCGTGGATGGTCTTGCCCTCGCCGCCGAGCACCTCGCGCGAGACGAAGTCGAGAGAGTAGCTCTCCATGCGCACGAAGGCGCCCCGCAGGAGTCGGATGCCGTCGAGCACCACCCGGCCAGGGATGCTCGCCTGATCCATCGTGTGGTCGCCGCTTCGCTCGCGATTGGCGTAGACCCTCAGCTCTCCGGGCCCTCGACCGAGCTCGAGGCGGATACCGAGGTCTCTTGCGCGGTTGAGCAGAAAGTGGAGATCGAATCCGATGACGTTCCAACCGGTGACGATGTCGGGATCGAGATCATGGAGACGGCGCACGAAGGCGCGGAGGAGGCTCGCTTCGGAGGCAAAATGGGTCGACTCCGGGGGTGCCTGCTGCTCCGGATCTCCGAGCAGGAGAGCCTCGGAGACTCCACAGCCGCACAGCGCCACCGACAGCAATCTGTTTTTGCGAGGGTCGGTCTCGATGTCGATGGAGAGTGTCGAGAGAGTGGGACGACAGTCGGCGGGCTCGATTTTCGGATTGTCGAAGACGAGGTCGGTGCCGTCGCCTGGCTGGGCGGGTCCCTGGATTCGACACGCGCTGCGGATGCCATGGTCGATGAGAAAGCGCATGGCGAATCGAACATCGGCCTCGAGGCAGGCGACGCCGGCGCCGACCAAGCGGTCTCGAAGAGGGGGAGCGTCGGCAGGCTTGACAACCTCTACGCGAAGGAGTGCACGATCCACCAGATCCACCCTCTGGGTAGGAAGGATTGCGTTCGCGCCCAGGGCCCGGGCTCGATCTTCGTCGCTCTTGAGAATGAAGAAGTGGGGACGCTGGTGGGTGTCGCGCACCAAGAAGGTCTTGCCATCTTGGAGCTTGCCGAAGAGATGCACGACCGGCCGATCATGCTCGATGCGGTAGGTAGGCTGTAGTATCAACCCGTGGCCGACCATTGGCCCATTTACTCCCGATGCGCCGTCCTCGCCTCTGGGTGCGCCGTCCTCGGCGCCAACAGCAATCTAGTTTTGGGAATGGTATTCACCATTCCCAAAACTAGAAGGTCCTGGCTGCGATCAGGGTACCAGCTAGGAAAGTTCCGATCATGCTGCCGAGGTTGGCCAGCACTACCACCAACAAGACACGAGTCAGCGGGTTGTGCCAGAAACCGGAGAGCGAGGTGATGGCGTCGGGGAGATTCTCCAGATCCTGGACCGTCGGCTTCTTGACCCAGGCCTGCACCAGGCCGGCGACCCAGCCCGCGGCGATGAAGGGGTTGAGGCTGGTCAGCGGAGCCGCGAGAAACGAAGCTAGGATCGTCAACGGATGACCGAGTGCCGCGGCGGAGCCGGCCGCCGAGAGACCTCCGTTGATGAGAACCCAGAGCAGAATCGATTCTCTCGATCGTGTCGCCCCGCCGCTGACGAAGCCATAGACGAGCAGACCTACGATGGCGATGGGAATGGCCCACTTGAGGACTCGCGGCAACAAACGTGGCTCGGGAACCCGCTCCAGGTCGTCGAGGGGCTCGTTCTTGGTGATCTCTCGGCGGATCCCTTCGATGTGACCAGCGCCGACGACGGCGACCACCTTCTTCCCCGGCGCATCTCGGATTCTCTGGGCAAGGTAGCGATCTCGCTCGTCGATGAGTGTTTCTTTCGCCTGCGGAAGCTCAGTCGCGAGCAGCTGGAGCGCATCCGCTAGACGCTCCTCTTGTTTCAGCTCCTCCACTTGGGCGGCATCGATCTCCTCGTCCATCAACAGGCCGCCCAGGAGTTGCGAGAACACCTTGATCTTGGTCCAGAAGCCGAGGCGGGCGCCGGTTCTCTTCAGGGTGATGTCGATGCGCCGATCGGCAAGTACGAGCTCTGCGCCCTCCTTCTCGGCGTCCTCGATCGCGGCGAGCATCTCTGCGCCGGGCTGGATGCCGAGCTGCTTGGCAATGCGGCGCTGGAAGGAGGCCATGATGAGAGAGCTGAGAAGTAGATAGACCTTTCCTTCACGAAGGACCTTGAGGATGTCGAGGCTGTTCCAGCTGTCAGGGTTGGTGAGGCTCTCGTAACGTGGCTGACAGAGCTCGACGCAGACGGTATCCGGGCTCACGATCTCGATGGTCGTATGGACGTCGTCCACGCTGCTATGGGAGACGTGGGCGGTGCCGACCAGGTAGATCTGCCGACCCTCGATCTCGAGGGCGTGGACGGTCGAGGGTAGAGCCTCGGCGGCGCTTGTGCCTGCTTCGATCATCTTGCTGGGCTGGATGGTACCGAAAAACGACGCCCCTGGGAGCCGCCGCTGCAGGAACTCGTGACCCGCCGTCCGCGGAGGCGGCTCGTCACCGTGGTAAAGTCCCGACTGTCTAGGCTTTAGCGGCAACCTTCGGCGTCAGCGCCGGCAGCCCTCCACTCGGTCGCCAGATCTATTCATCCATGAACCGGCGCGTCGCCGTCTACCTCTTCCTGTTCGCGTCCTTCACTGTTTTGTGGGGCGGGGTGTCGAGCTGCATCGGATATCGACAAGACTCCGCGGATTTGGTCGAGGTGCGTAGTCAGCTGGTGGATAGCTCCTGGCTCTGGGGGCACCATGAGCTCGACAGGCTTGCCTCGACCTGGGGGGCGGGTCGTGAGGCGAAAGCGGGCCTGGCGATTCTCGATGCCTTGGTTGGCAACGACGATCTCGACCACAGGGTCCCAGCTGCCGAATCCCTGACCGCCTTTCCTGTCGGCCTCTTGCTCCAGCGGGCTCTCGAGGAGCAGCGCTATCAGGGATGCCTTCGCCTCGTTGCTCTGCTGAAGGCGGCAGGAGCACCCGGTTTCGACGAATTCGCGGCGGCGGCCCTGCTCGAGCTCGGCCGCTTCGCCGAGGCGCGGCAGATTCAACTACCGGAGGAGAATCGGACTCAGTTGGCGAGCCGGCTGGGGTCGATCTTGGGCGGCGACCTCGAGACGACTCTGGTGCGAGACCGTAGAGGCAATCTGCTTGGCAAAGTGGCTGCCGAAGAAGGTGCATCGTTCATGCCGGAGGCCGGGATCGCGGAGAGCCTGGTGCCCAAGGTAGTGGTAGCGGGTCTGGACGAGCTAGGCCCGGCAAGGAGCGTAAGGCTCACCATCGACCTCGAGCTCAGCCAAATGGCACTGCGAGCCCTCGGCTCTTACCATGGCAGCATCGTTGTCGTCGATCCCAAAGACGGCTCGGTTCTTGCCGCGGTGAGTGATCGCAGGAGCTACAGCCGAGAGGGGTCGCCCGCTTTGGAGCAGCTTAGGGAACCGGCCTCGATCGCCAAGATCATCACAGTGAGCGCCGCACTCCGGGCAGGAATCGATGTGGATCAGGTGCTCCAAGAGCTGATTTGTCGCGGCTCCGAGCCTTTCGACGACGGTCTGCTTTACTGCTCGGCGATCAACGGCCGCCTGCGGGGGCTGAATCGAGCGATGGCGGTGAGTTGCAACGTCGCCTTTGCTCACCTCGGCAAACTGGTTGGGCGAGAGGCTCTCCTCGATGAGTATGCGCGCTACGGTTTCGACCTCGAAGGAGCTGACGGCGCCTACCTCGGGCGAGTCCTGCAACCGGAGCCCAAAGGCCGAGAGCTAGGAGAGCTCGCAGTCGGCCTCGAGGCGACCGCGATCACTCCGGTCCACGCCGCGCTGCAAGCCGGAATGGTTGCCAATGGTGGCTACATGATGCCACCGCACTTGTTCAGATCCACCGACTCCTTCCTCGGTTTTTCTGAGCGCCTACTGCCCGCCAGTAGCGGCTGGAGAGTGCTCGAGGACGCCTGGCTGCCGATTCTGGTCGGCGCCATGGAGGCAGTGGTCCAGCCCGGCGGCACTGCCGCGCGAGTGGCTCCCTCATCCTTCCCCGTGGCTCTCAAGACGGGTACCGCTAGTGATCCGCGGACCGGCTTTCATGTCAACTACATCGGCTTCGGCCCCCAGCCCGAGCCAAGGTACGCATTCGCGGTGCGGGTCACTCATCAGCGGACTTCGCGCAGGGTGCGCAACGCGGCCTTTGCAGTGACTCGGCGCTTTCTCCGCGGCCTCGCCGAGTTCGAGCGCAACTCCGATCCTCGAGGTCTAGGCTCTTTCTAGGAGTAGGGCGGTGACGTCGTCGTTACGGGTATCGGTGGTCTGCTGCACCCGCTCCAAGAGACGGTCGAGCCACTGGCTGGGCTCACCCGATCCGTTCTCGCTGCCCAGTAGCTCGGTCAGGGCCTCGTAGCCGAGTGGCTCTCCATTCGGGGTCCGCGCTTCGGGGAGCCCGTCGGTGAGGAGGAGGAGTCGTTCTCCCCGCGCCAGTGTGAGAGTCCTGCTCTGGTAGCAGATGTCTTGGCGAATTCCGAGTGGAAGTCGCGGACCGGGGACCTCGATCGCCTCTGGCTCTTGGCCCGCTCGCAGCAGATAGGGGTCGGGGAGGCCGGAGTTGGCGATCTGGAGCTCTCCCGATTGGGGATCGAAGAGTGCCATCGACAAAGCAACGAACTCGCGTTGAGCGAGCTCGCTGCAGAGCTTGGTGTTGATCTGAGACAGTGTCTCGGTCAGGGTGTTGTGAGCCGCGATGAGGGGTGTCATCGCCTTGACCGACGCTGAAATGAGGCTGGCTCCGACGCCCTTGCCGGCGACGTCTGCCACGACCAGACCGATACGACTCCCGTCGAGCTCGAACACGTCGAAGAAATCGCCGGCAACGAAGCGGGCGGGGAGGTTTCTCGCCGCGATTCTAAATCCGTCTCCGCCGAGCTTGGCCGGCGGTAGCAGCCGACGCTGGATCTCCCGCGCGAGCTCGAGCTCTCGCTCTGCAAGGGCTTGTTCGCTCTGGGCCCGCACCACTTGGATCTCCGCTTCTCTCGCCTGCACTTCGAGCTCGAGGTTCCGGCTTTCGGTCTCGCGCGAGGTCTCGAATGCGATCAGCAGGTAGTGGACGGCGACGGCCAGAACATAGAGAAGGATGCCGACGACGAAAAAGAGGATCAGCATGCCGCGGAACTGCTCCGAAGTGTCGGCGAATCCGGGGATTCGGTCGAGGAGCATCGACCAGCCGAGGCCTGCTGCTATCCATACCGAGCTCGAGATTGCGGCGGCGAGCGCGTGGGTCGCGATCGGTTGGACCAGCCCGGAGCTGCCCACCGGCATCGCTTGACACGGGTAGAAGGCAGCCAAGCAAACGAAGGCGTAGAGCAGACCGAGCGGCACGGTGAGAGCTGTGACTTGAAGCCAGGGCATGCCGCTGGATAACCCGAACAGCGCCGCGAGCAATGCGCTGCCCGGAAGCCAGGCTCCGAGGTAGAGCCCGAGGCGGTCTAAGGGTCGGCGCGGAAATAACTTCACATTATCGCCGGAGCGTGTGAGGCCGAGGCGCCACAGGGCGGTCGCTGCATTGGAGGTGGTGGTGAGCTGAGCCCAGGCTGTGGGGCAAGCTCTTCCTGCTCGGTTCGCGGTCTCGGCGAGAGGGTGTAGTTCCACTTTCCTAGGAAGTCGCTCCTGGCCACCGCGAGCTGCAGCATTTCCTTGTCCGATACCCTGACTCCTTTCTGGTATTGGCGTTGATCACGGCACGGCTCGACGCGCAGTCCGGTGGATGTCGTCGTGTTGCGGACGAGGTTGACGAGGATCTCGAAACTCTCGAGAGGAACTCCGGCCCAGTTCTTGCTGATCTCGCTGAACATCCTGTGCTCGATGGGATTCCATTTACTGGTGCCAGTTGGATAGTGGGCGACGGTGATGATGAGGCCGCACTTGTCTACGAGCTTCTCCTGGAGGTACTTCTTCCAGGCTCGAAGCCGTGCGCCGTTGCTTGCGCCGCTGTCGGCAAGAATGAGGAGACGCTGAGACGCCGGATAGTGAGATCGACCGTATTTGAGCCACCAGGTCGCGATGCTGTTGACAGCGAACTCCGGCGTGTCCGACGACTGTCCGAGGACGAGAACGCCGAAGTTCCTCTGAAGATCGTAGATCCCATAGGGGGAGGCGATGGCGAGAGCTTCGGACCGGAAGTCGTGATCCTTGACCCGCTTGGCCTCGCGGCACCATGTCTGTCCCTGGTTCTTGAACCGACCGATCAGCTCCTTCTTCTTCGTATCGACGCTGATGATCGGGTCGCCAGCGCTTGTGAAATCCTCGCGCAGTCGCTTGATGGCCTTGAACTGTGCATCACGATCTGGGGAGTTCCCCGAAGACAGACATTTCCTATTGCTCTTGAGGGAATAGTTCAGGTCTGCGAGCAATCGACGCACCACCGTAGCCGATACGATGATGTCAAGGCGTTCGGCAAGGCATTGGGCCACCTTTGCAGCGGTCTCGTGCGTCCATCTTTTTGATGACATGGGATCACCAGCTATATCGGCCTCGAGTATGGAATGGATTCCATCGACTATCTCGGGCGTTTTTTTTCCACTCGTTGGTTGCCACCGCCTGCTCTTCGAACTCTTCCGCGCTCCACGGAGCCGCCGAAGAGCTCGCGACGTCCTTTTGCGACTGTATGAGGGTCCAGGTCCAGAAGATCGGCGATCTTCCGGTCGCCGCCATGCCCGAGCTTGGTCGCTTCCAGGCCAGCGAAGAGCCGCCGCTGGCGTTCGTCTAGCAGGCTGAAGAATAAAACGATGGCAGCCCTGAGCTCCTCGGGGAGCACTTCTGGAACGAGGCTGGCAGCTACATCCTGGAGAGCCTGCCGTTCGTTGCGCATCAGCTTCTGCTGACGACGGCGCCCTGTTTCCGAGCACAAGTATACGAACCTCTTCCCAACTCTGGATCGTACGATTCTCTTGCGACGAACGAGGTGCAACATCGCGTGCTTGACCTCGACCTGCAGCAGGAGCTCGAGTTCAGAAGCCGTATAGCCGGCAGCGGACCGGTCCACGGCAGCCACCGCAGTTTCGAGGAGGCTGCCATGCCGACTGAACCTCGCCGAACCGCACGACCACAAACCCAGATCGTCGAAATCGGGAATCTCGTTCAAGGTATAGAACCGCCCTCGATCCGAGTAGCTGGCCAAATAGCCCAATCGAGACAGCGAACGGTAGACCGTCATGGTGGCTCGGGTTCCCATGGCGTCCTTGAGCTCATCCATGGTGGCCATCTGTTCGCTCATCAAGAGCTCGCGCACTGTTGCATCACGATCTTCGGCTCGTACCATTTGGTATAGTTCCCCTTCCAAAAGAGGTGACAGGGGAAACTATACCAAATGCGGGCAGGGCTATGCTAGCTCTAAACCTTGCAAACAAGGCGCGTACCGGAGGATTATGCCGTGGCTGAAGAAGGGGGCAGTGGTATGGTCACCCCAGATACTGGAAACTTATTTCCGCGCCGACCCTAAGCGTGCCAGGATGGGATGCATGGTGCTGTCGTCCGCTGCGTCAGACGCGGCGGGGAGAGATCAGTTCTTGATCACGACTCCTCCCATGACGGCGAGTCCGCGAATAATGAGGACCTGATCCGGATCGGCCTGACTCTGGTCGGTCTTGTCCTCGCAGCCACCGAGCATCGCTACCGCTTCCTGCTGCACCGTGAAGCTGCGAGGGACCTGCAGGTCGATGCCGCCCCAGAAGGCGAGGACATCGACGATCGCGGGTCCGTTGGAGATCTGGGCCTGTCGGAGGTCGACCTCACAGCCCCCCATGATGGCGGTCAGGTCCCCGCCTCGGAAGTTCGAAGAGGCGGACTGCCGGCGGACGCCACTGAGCATGCTGTAGGCGGTGAGCTTGTCGGCGTCGGCTGACGCTGACTTCTTCTTCGCCGGTCTCAGTGCCCGCTGAACCAAGAACAGCCCAGCAAAGACGAGAAGGATCGGCCACAACTCGATGGGATGGATATCGACGACTTCGAGGTTGTAGAGGATCCACCAGACACCGACCAGGATCCATGACGAGGCGCTGACCCATGCACCCGTGCGGCGGGCGTCCGCGAGTTTGGCGCCGCCGACGGCGACGAAAACCAGTGGCCAGTATTGCCAGAAGGAGCCGACTTCGAGGACCCCGAAGTTGTCGAGCGTGAAGGCGACGCCAAGGACGATGATGGCGATGCCGAAGATGAGCTTTGGTGTTAGTACCATGATGACGACGGGGAGATACTTGGCGGAGTGGGGGCCCTTGATTTCTTTCATATCTGCTCCTGAGCAATGGCGGCTGTCGTCTCTGAGCTACGGATTTGCACGAGTGGAGTTCTCGCCAGGCCGAGCGTCGGGCGTTTGAGACTAGCTGCGGAAGTCGATGCGATAATACGCTGTCCCAGTTCGGGCAGGTTTCCAAATGGCAAAACGCCGCTATGTTCCCGTCGTCGGCCCGCGGCTGAAGAAGCTGCTGATGGTCGTTTTTGCGCTGTTTTCGGTGCTGGCGGTGAACTCCGTCTACATGGGCGGCGTGACTCTGCTCGAGGCGATCACCGGCAGGACCTATCAGAATTGGTTCTATCTGGTGATGTTCCTTGCCCACCTGGCGCTGGGCGCCCTCTTCGTGCTGCCGGTGGTGATCTTCGGGCTCATCCACATGCGCAATGCGAGGAACCGGCCCAATCGCAGGGCGGTCTGGGTGGGCTACGCGTTGTTCAGCGTGGCCATGGCCCTCCTGGTTTCCGGCGTACTCTTGACCCGAATAGAGGGTGTGCTCGAGCTCAAGAACCCCTTGGCACGCACAGCCGCGTACTGGGCACACGTGGCTACTCCCTTCATCGCCGCTTGGCTCTTCGTGCTGCACCGGCTCGCAGGGCGACGCATCAAGTGGAGAGTGGGGGGGCGCTGGGCCTTGGTCGCAGTCGCTCTTGGCGGCGTCCTTCTGCTGCTCCAGGCGCAGGACCCCAGGCAATGGAATGTCGAGGGCCCGGAGAGCGGCGAGCGTTATTTCTTCCCCTCGCTCGCTAGAACCGCAACCGGCGGTTTCATTCCCGAGCGCGTGCTCGACAACACCGCCTACTGTAGAGAATGCCACCCCGACGCCTTCGAGAGCTGGTCTCATAGCGTCCACCGTTGGAGCTCCTTCAACAATCCGCCTTATCTCTTCAGTGTTCGTGAGACCCGCCAGGTGGCCTTCGAGCGCGACGGTGACGTTCAGGCCTCTCGATTCTGTGCCGGCTGCCATGACCCCGTCGTCTTCTTCTCCGGGCGCTTTGACGACCCCGGCTTCGATGACGTCAACGACCCTGCGGGCAAAGCCGGGATCACCTGTACGAGCTGTCATGCGATCACTCACATCAATAGTCCGCGCGGTAACGCCGATTTCACTCTCGAGGAGCCGGTGCACTACCCCTTCGCTTTCAGTGAAGGCCCGACCCTTGCCTGGCTCAATCGCCAGCTGGTGAAGGCGAAGCCCGCGCTGCACAAGAAGACCTTCCTCAAGCCTCTGCATCGCAGCGCCGAGTTCTGTGGCTCTTGCCACAAGGTTCACCTTCCCGAGGAGCTCAACCACTACAAATTCCTTCGCGGGCAGAATCACTATGATTCCTACCTCCTGAGTGGCGTGTCGGGGCATGGCGTTGCCAGCTTCTACTACCCCGAGAGAGCGGAGGCGAACTGCAACGGCTGCCACATGCCGCCGCGGGTCTCCGACGATTTTGGGGCAAAGATCCTCGACGACTCGGCCGATCTGAAGGTGCATTCACACCTCTTTCCGTCGGCGAATACCGCCATTCCGCACATGGTCGGCCTTCCCTCCCAGGTGATCGAGGAGCATCGCGAGTTCAATCGTGGAGTGATGAGGGTCGATCTCTTCGGCGTGCGCCTGGGCGGAAGCATTCAGGGCCGGCTCACGGCTCCGCTCCGGCCCGAGGTTCCGGTGCTGGAGCCCGGCAGGTCCTACCTCGTCGAGACGGTGATACGGACAGTGAAGATGGGGCACGACTTCACCCAAGGCACCACCGACTCGAATCAGGTCTGGGTCGACTTCGAAGTCGAGGCGGAGGGTCGGGTGATCGGGCGCAGCGGAGGCGTCGACGAGCTGGGCCGCGTCGACCCCTGGTCGCACTTCGTTAATGTCTACATGTTGGACAGCGAGGGACGGCGTATCGATAGACGGAACCCACAGGACATCTTCGTTCCCCTCTACAATCATCAGATCCCGCCGGGCGCGAGTGACGTCATTCACTATCGGCTCGACGTGCCGTCGGGGCACCGTGGCTCGTTGACGGTGAGGGCGAGCCTTCGTTATCGCAAATTCGACACGACCTATCTTCGCTATGTGCTCGGTGATGATTTCGTTGTCAACGACCTTCCCGTCATGACCTTGGCGACCGACGAAGTGACCTTTCGAGTCGGGGGAGGCCGAGAGCCTACAGTCGCGGAAGCTCCGGTCTGGCCGGAGTGGGAGCGCTGGAACGACTACGGCATTGGCCTTCTGCGCAAGGGAGGCAAGAGCAAGGGCGAGCTTCGGCAGGCTGAGGAGGCGTTCGTTAGAGTCGAAGAGCTCGGTCGCGCCGACGGTCCTCTGAACTTGGCTCGCGTCTACTTCGCTCAGGGGACGGTCGAAGATCGGGCCATTGCCGCCCTCCAGCGAGCCGCCGACTTCGACCCGCCGGCCCCACCCTGGTCGATTGCATGGTTCACCGGGCTCGTCAACAAGCAGAACGGACGCCTCGACGAGGCGATCCTGAGCCTCGAGAGCCTGGTCATGAGCTCGAGCCCGGAGCTACGGCGGAGAGGATTCGACTTCAGTATCGACTATCGATTGCTCAACGAGCTTGGTCAGACTCTGTTCGAGAGAGCGAAGCGTGAGCGTGGCGAGAGCCGCCGCTCCGAGCGCGAGGCGCTATTGGCGAAAGCGCGAGCGTACTTCGAGCGAACCCTCGGGATCGACCCGGAGAACGTGACAGCCCACTTCAATCTCTATCTGGTGCTCAAGCAGCTCGGCGAGGACGAGTCGGCGGAAGCTCATTTCCAGGCCTACAAGATCTTCAAGGATGACGATAATGCGCGGGATCGGGCCGTGGCGTTAGCACGAGCCGCGAACCCGGCCGCCGACCATGCCGCCGAGGCGATTGTGATTTACGATCTGCAACGTCCAGGGGCCTCCGCCTTCAGCGCGACCGCCGGTCCGGGCGCGGGGGCTGTGGCCCGGTGAAGGGCGAGATGAAGCCGCCCCGAGGGGAGGACGAGGACTGGGTCCCCGAAGATGATGCGGTCATTGGTCGTGCCCTTCGCCGCTCGGGGTTGGCGCTCGTAGCGCTGGCAGCGGCGTTGGGCCTAGGCCTTTTGGCTGTTCGCGGTTGTCGCGACGCGCCGGTAGATCATGCGATCGAGAGCTCCGCCCCCGAGGCCGTGCGGCCGGTCGCCGAGGCGCCGAGCGCCGACTTTTCCGAGGTCAGTGAGGTCGTGGGGGTTGATTTCGTCCACACAAGCGGCGGGTACGGCCAGAAATTTCTGCCCGAGACCATGGGGTCCGGCGTCGCGATTCTCGACTATGACGACGATGGGGACGAGGATCTCTTCTTCGTCAACGGAACACGCTGGGAAGAGGCCCCCACCGAAGCAGCTGAGGGAGTGCCCGCCCTGTTCGAGAACGATGGCAGAGGAGGCTTCCGACGAGTTGCGGAAGAGACCGACCTGGGCAAGAGTATCTATGGCACCGGGGTCGCTGTCGGTGACTATGACAACGATGGCGATGTCGATCTCTTCATCGCGGCGGTAGGGTCCAATCGCCTGTTACGGAACGACGACAGGGGGCGCTCCTGGGAAGACGTCACCCACGAAGCGGGTGTCGCCGGCGACGAGGAGTGGTCGTCGTCCAGTGCCTTCTTCGACTATGACCGAGACGGTGATCTCGACCTCTTTGTAGGCAACTATGTGCGCTGGTCTCCGAAGATCGACCTCGAGCTCGACTACAGACTCACCGGCATCGGGCGTGCGTACGGGCCGCCGGTGAACTACCAAGGCACCTTTCCGGATCTCTTTCGCAATGAGGGGAACGGTCGTTTTGTGGACGTCTCAGCCGAGGCGGGTATTGAAGTACGCAACTCTGCCACCGGGCAGCCGGTGGCGAAGACTCTGGGGGTCTCTCCGGTCGACGTGAACGGAGACGGCTTCCTCGACCTTTTCGTCGCCAACGACACCGTGCGCAATTTTCTCTTCCTCAACACCGGCGAGGGCGGCTTCGAGGAGCAGGGCGAGATCTTCGGTGTCGCCTATGGTAGGGACGGCGATGCGACCGGTGCGATGGGAGTCGATTGGGGCCACTTTCGCAACGATGACGAGCTGGGGTTTCTGGTCGCCAACTTCGCCAACGAGATGAGCTCTCTCTACGTTTCGCAGGGGGATCCGACGCTCTACACCGACGAGGCCATCGTCGAGGGTCTGGGAGCTCCGAGTCGTCGAATGCTCAGCTTCGGAGTCTTCTTTTTCGACTACGACCTCGATGGCCGGCTGGACGTGCTGCAGACCAATGGTCACCTCGAAGAGGAGATCAACGCGGTCGATCCCAGCCAGTCCTATCGCCAGCCGCTACAGCTGTTCTGGAACGCCGGCGAGGACGGGCTCGTACCGCTGTCTGATGAGTCGCTCGGTGCGATGGCAACTCCGTTGGTGGGGCGCGCGTCGGCGTATGGAGACTTGGACGGAGATGGTGATCTCGATGTCGTCGTGTCGCAAGCCGGAGGTGCGGCGCGAGTCTTCCGAAACGGTCAGAGCGAAGGTCACCACTGGCTGCGAGTGAAGTTGGTGGGCAATGCCACCTCGTCGAACCGCGATGCCATTGGTAGCTTGGTCGAGCTGGATCTCGGCGAAGAGGTGATGCGCCGCGGTGTGATGCCCACACGCAGCTACCAGGCTCAGGTCGAGCTGCCGGTCACCTTCGGTCTGGGTGATCATGTGGATGTCGGGCCGTTGCGGGTGCTCTGGCCCGATGGCACCCGCAGCGAGGTAGCGGTCGAAGCGGTAGATCGACTGATGGTGATAGAACAGCAATCCGGAGGGTAGACTGCCACCCCAATGTTGCCGGCCGAGGAGGAACAATGATCGATCTACACTACTGGCCTACGCCCAACGGCAAGAAGGTGACGATTCTGCTCGAAGAGTGCGGGATGCCCTATCGCATCGTGCCCTGCAGGATCGGCAAGGGAGATCAGTTCTCCCCCGAGTTCTTGAAGATCGGCCCCAATACTCGCATGCCGGCGATGGTCGACACTGAGCCGCCCGGCGGCGGCGAGGCGATTACGATCTTCGAGTCGGGGGCGATCATGATGTACATCGCGGAGATCGCCGGGCAGTTCTACCCTCAGGATCTGCGAGCGCGCTATGAGGTCCATCAGTGGGTGATGTGGCAGATGGCGAACCAGGGACCCAAGTCCGGCGAGTGTGGGCACTTTCGACGGCTCAAGGACTCGCAGGGAGACCAGACCTACGCGGTGACCCGTTTCACCGACGAGGTCAACCGGCTCTATGGAGTCATGAACAACCGCCTCTACGATCGGAGGTATCTCGCCGGCGAGGAGTACACCATCGCCGACATGATCAGCTACCCGTGGTGCATGGGCTGGGAGCAGCAGGGCCAGCAGATCGACGACTTCGTGTACCTGAAGCGATGGCTCGACGATCTGGGTGCCAGGCCGGGGGTCGAGCGCGGCATGAAGGCGGGCTCGGATCTGTCCGCGGACTATTCGAAGCTCTCGGACGAAGAGCGGGTCGAGCTGCGCAAGATGCTCTACAACCAGCGCGCGCGGCCGGCGCCCGAGGGTGGGCTGCTAGCGTAAGCGGAGGGCTCCTCAACCCCCCCCTGATCGATGCCGGTAGCGGCTGACGGCAGGGAGTTGAGCCTGTGGTGAAAGCGTCCCACAGACCGTCCGGTAGCTCCTCGGCGGCGAGTGCGGCTGAGAGGAACAGAAAGAGCGAGGGCACTAGACAGAGTGTGGTCCATGGGCGGTTGCTTCTCGGCATCGAATCCTCCTTCCACGAACTGTCCCTCCGGCCCCCCGCGCGCCTAGTTGCGCGCCTGAGCACGGCCGCTATCGGCGATATCCGCAGCAGATGTTCATGGTCCTACCCAGAACAGACGCAATCGGCGGGTGGGAACCGTCAGTGGAAACTCAAACGGCCGGACAACGATCCTCGGATAGCAGACGATCGGATGCGGCGCATGCGGCGACTGCCACCCTCTTGTCGGCGAAGTGGGGTGGTCCGCGAGCTTATGGGGTGTCGGGTGGCGTGCCGGTCTCTACCCGACCCCACATATGGCCGCCGCCGAAGCCTGCATGGTGCCAGGTGCCGGCGTAGAAACCGTCGTAGAGCAAGACCCGAGCGCTGAAGGTGCCGAGCCCCGGGATGAGCTGATCTGTGAGCGTGATGACGGGGGTGTCGCCCGCCCACTCGACCGCAAAGGGCATGGGGATGGCAACGTCGTTGTCTCCAAAGCTCATGCTGGCGGTGAACAGCCAGCGGCCGTCTTCCATGCGCGAGATACGAGAAACCGTGTAGTCGTCCGCCTGCGGTTGGCTCTCACCATCGGCATTGGTGACGCTGAACTGCCCGACCAGACGGGCACCATTCAGGGTCTCCTCCAAACGGTTTTCGAGCTCCTCCTGCGATGTTTGTGCGGCGAGTGCGCACGTGGTGAGCAGACTAATAGTGACAAAATAAAGGGCAGTGTGGTAGGGTCGCATCACGTTCTCCGGTTTCGGTCTGACGTTCGTGGATGATAGCCCAGCGGGTACGCTGATCCTCGGCCAGCCTGGGACGCCATGTTACCGTTTGGTCTCTCACTACGACTTTAGTTCCTGTGTCTGCAAAGAATCTACCAGCCATGGACCCCGCGCCCGTTCTCGAGGGCGAGAGTGACACTCAGGGGTTGCGCGAGGAGCGCGACAAGCTCGCCGTCGAGCTCGAGAAGGAACGACTCGACGCCCGCCTGGCGGACGAGCGGATCCGTATCTTGGAGCGCGAAAAGCTGGCGTCGCTACGAGATGCGGTGGAGGGCCGGGCGCTCCTCGAGGGGGATCTCAAGGAAGCCCTGACTGCGTTGCAGGGCGAGGTCGAGCGCAGAGAAGAGCTCGAGCAGGAGGTTGTCGAGCTGCGTGGCCTCCTCGAGGGCTTCATGGGCAAGAATTGGGAAACACTCACCGAGTCGGCGGCGGAGGCTCCGGCGCCGGTTGCTCGTTTTCGAAAGCTTCCGAACAGTGGCGGTAGTGCAAAGGCGAGGCCGGTACTGGTTCCTGACTTCGACGCTCAGCCTGAGGTGCAGGCGGAAGAGAGCGACGAGGTTGTAGTAGAGAAGCCGCCCTCGCAGCTGAGCCGCGACGAGCTCACCGAAGCCCTCCGCGGCGGCGCGGAGTACACCGTGACCGCGGCCTTTAAGCGTTTCGAGCCGGTGAGCCGTGTGCATGTCATGGCGAGCGATTGGATCTACCGGTCCAGCGATCTCGAGAGTCTGCTCAAGCTCGCCGATGGTGCGCTGGCCGAGGAGGCTCTGCTCAAGATGCTCTATCTCTTTTACCAGCGCTCGTACTTGACCCTCTCGACTCCCTGATCCGATGACGGCCCTCTCGGACGCGATCGCTTTCCTCGAGGCAGGCGACTGGGAGGCGGCTCATGTGATCGCCCAGGATGATCCGTCGCTCGGCAGTTGGGCCCATGGCATCGTGCACTTGATGGAAGGCGATCTCGCGAACGCGGGCTACTGGTACCGACGAGCCGGCCGCCAGCTTCCGGACTCAGCAGACATCGCGGAAGAGATCGCCGCGTTGAAAAAGAGCGTCTAGAAGCCAGCGTCCAGGGCTCCCTACCTCGGGGGGGCGACGAGCCCCCTCTGGCCGGCGATGAGCGTTGTCTGCGCCGCAAGCGAGGAGCCCCAGGCAGGAAGAAGCGAGTAGAAGGGCACTGTAGCCGTTCATCCGGTCGATCATGTTTCTAGCTCGAATTCCGAAGAGAATGGTAGTACGCATCGAAGACATCCAGACGGTCCTTCCATAGCTGGTTGACGACTTCGATCTGATCTCCCAGATTGAGCGCGGCGTCGGTGCTCGTGTCGTAGACCGGCCACTTCGGGAGTCCCTCGCCGTTCGGATCCCCCGTCGTGGCGAAGTGGATCCAGTAGCTCGACATCGTGCGTGCCAGCTCGCGGTCGGTGTCTTCCCATGGATGGTTGAACGGGCCTATCTGGTCGCGCATCTCGGGCCCCTTGTCGAGGTTGTCGAAGGCGTAGAGAATCTCGGCGGCATGGTAGGTGCCGTAAGTCTCAGCCTCCTCCCAGGGGGGCACTCGTGAGAAGAAGTACATTCTCACTGGTTTCGATCCGGTCTTGGTCTGCAGGCGGGCCCAGGTTCTCATCTGCCATGCGAAGAAGCGGTCGGCCATGTTCTCGTAGCCCGCGACTTTGGCCTCGGCGCCGTTCGAAGCCGGATACACATCGCCGAACTCGTCGGCGAAATCGCCGTAGTTGTCGGCCAGCCACGTTTGGTAGCCGTCCAGATCCGCCGGCACAGCACCGGCGAAGAGTGCCGACCCCTCATCGGCATTGAATCCGACGATGGTGTCGACGTCGTTCTGCTCTCCTGCCAAGAAGATGTCGTAGACGTCTTTCGGGAACACCCATCCGTCGGTGGTCGGCCCGAGCTCTCTCCCGGGCCCGGCGCTCACTGTTGCGGCGTAGATCTCCTCTGGAGTCTTATCGCGAAGGCCCTCAGCGTCGACCGCCCCGAGTTTCACGGCGAGAGCTTCGCCCTGGGACTCCGACGACCCTTTGCCATCAGTCAGCTTCGGCATCGTCGAGAAGATGCCACCGCTATGCCCGATGGCGCGCTGAAAGAGGCCCGCCGCCAGCGGTGTTGCGGTCAGGTAGTTCACACTCCACGAACCGGCGGACTCGCCGAAGATAGTGATGCGATTCACATCGCCGCCGAAGTGATGGATGTTCTCGTTCACCCAGCGCAAGGCCGCGACCTGGTCGAGGATCCCGTAGTTACCCGAAGACGGTGGATCGTTCTCTGCCGAGAGAGCGGGATGTGCAAGGAAGCCCATCGGGCCGAGCCGGTAGTTGACGGTTACCAGCACCACGCCTCGGAGGGCGAAGCTCTCGCCGTCGTAAGACGGCTTGCTGCCGCTTCCGGTACGCAGGGCCCCACCGTGAATCCACACCATCACCGGGCGCTTCTCGTCAGAGCTCTCTGCGGCTGTCCAGACGTTGAGATAGAGACAGTCTTCGCTCCTCTCGATCTCGCCGGCCCCGTAGAAAGAATCGGCGGGGGAGAACGGCTGCCAACAATTGGCCGAGAAGTCGTGCGCTGCCCGTGTGCCCTCCCACGCCGATGCCAGCTGCGGCGGTCGCCAGCGGAGATCGCCGACGGGCGGGGCTGCGTATGGAATGCCTCGAAAGCTCATCACTCCGGATTCGAGCCGGACGCCGTCGAGCTCTCCACCCGATACCCGCAATCTCTCGGCGCTACTCGAGGTGGGCGGAGACTCATCGGCCGGGCCCGAGCAGCCGGCTGCGACGACGGCAGCAATCGCGAAACAGAACGTCAAAGACCGCGAAGCAGCAGCATTTCTCATGAGTCCCTCTACCCTACTCGCTCGCCTTGTCATTCGCCGCAGAAGCAAGGAAAGGGGGTCCGGCCTTTCGACCGAACCCCCTTTTATCCCAAGCGGCTTGCGCCGTTTTCTACTTGGTAGCGGGGGCAGGATTTGAACCTGCGACCTTTGGGTTATGAGCCCAACGAGCTACCTGACTGCTCCACCCCGCAACACTCACACTGCCCTGACGGGCAAGAGCGGATCGTTTCATAGCGCCTATTGGCTGTCAACGATTTGGGGGCGCGGGAAGTCACCGAATCCTTCTTCCAACTGTGCCATGACTGCCAGCACGACATCCTCCCGCCAGGGGTTGGCAGTCACTTGCACCCCGATCGGCAGGCCTTCGGGGGAGGTGCCGCCGCGCAAGACGCCGGACGGCCAACCGGTCTGGTCGAAGACCACGGTGTAAGAAGCGTCTTCTATCGGAAACGGGCTCTCGCCCGGCTCGGGGTGGGGCTGCGCCGGATGGGCATTGACGGGCGAGAGCAGGACGTCGTAGTCGGACATGAACTCGAGGGCTCGACGACGCATACCTTCAAAGGCATTCAGATGGTCGACGATGTCGCTGGTCGCTACCTCCTGGGAGCCCTGCTCGAGTGCCTGCCGGTACCAGTTGTTCGCCCAGTCCTCGGGGCCGGTGCCAGCGGCTGCCAGTAGTCGGATCACCGCGGCGAGGCCCCCCAATCGCCAGAAGTCGGTGCCGAGCTGCGCGACTTCGGTCATCACCGGCAGCACGTCGGGCCGAACCTCTGCTCCGGCTTCCCTCATCAGGCTCGCCGCCTCCTCCACCGTGGCGATGGTCGCCGGGTCGGGCGTGACAATGCCGTTGTCGGTCATGACGGCGCAGCGCAGACCGCGCACCTCGACCGACTCATCACCTCGAAAGTATGCCGGGGCGATGCGCGAGTCGACCCCGTCGGGGCCGGCGATCAGTGGAAAGAGGAGCGCCAGATCCTCGACGCGGCGCGCCATGGGCCCGACGTGACTGAGCCGATCGTTGAGAAGGCCCGGCGGCAGGCAGATGCCGGTTCGCGGAACGCTGCCGGAGGTTGGCTTCAGGCCGACGGTGCCGCAGCAGTGAGAGGGAACTCGAACACTGCCGCCGAGGTCGGTGCCGATGTCGAAGGCGGTGCCGCCGGCGGCAAGCAGGGCCGCCGCGCCCCCGCTCGATCCTCCAGGAGAACGAGTGATGTCCCATGGGTTGTTGGTAAAGCCGTGGACCCGGTTCCAGGTCTCGAAGGACAAGGTGAATTCGGGAGTGTTGGTCTTGCCGAGCAGAATCGCGCCGGCCTCGCGCAGCCGCGCGACCACGGTGGCGTCGGTGCTCGGCACGAAGTCCTTGCGGCCGAGGGTGCCCCAGGTGGAGACGACTCCCTCGGTGTCGAAGCAATCTTTGATCGTCATCGGCACGCCGTGGAGAGGTCCTCGGCTGTGGCCTCGCGCAAGCTCGCGATCGGCCTGCCTGGCTTGCTCGAGAGCGTCGTCGGCAAGAGCGACCACAGCTCGAATCGTCGGATTCACTTCCTCGATGCGCTCGAGATAAAGGCGCACCAGGTCTTCGCTCGAGATCGCGCCGGCTCGTATTCTGCGAACCGAGGCTGCCGCCGAGCTGTAGACGAGCTCCATCTCATCCGGGAGCGCCTCTGCTCCGCCATCGCTCACCGGCACTTCTCCGGCTTCCTGAGCCTCCCCGCAGCCAGTGGTGACGATAGGTAGAGCGGTCGCCACCGAAGCCACCGCGACGGCCAATACCTCGCGCCGTGAGACACCGGACCCATCGTCTCTGCTCTGTGAATCGTCCATCCTCCGACCCTCCCCATGGCGCTCCGCACTCACTACTCGCGGCCGGCTATACGAGGCGGAGTGAGCCTATCTATTTGCTGTATTTGACTAGTGTAGCTTGAGTGGAGTTTCGTGTTAGCGATATCGTTGAGCGCGCATAGGATCTGATGTTCGAAATAACCGACATCCAGGCCCGCGAGATCCTCGACTCGCGTGGCAATCCGACGCTCGAGGTTGCCTGCCGCCTCGACGGCGGCGCCGAAGGCCGTGCGATGGTGCCGTCGGGTGCCTCCACCGGTGCACGGGAGGCTCTGGAGCTGCGGGACGGCGGTGGCCGCTATCTGGGCAAAGGTGTGCTTCGAGCGGTCGCCAACACTCACGACGAGATCGCACCGGCGCTCGTGGGTGCCGACTGCAGAGATCAAGCGGCGGTTGACCACGCCCTGGTCGAGCTCGACGGCACCAGCGACAAGAGCCGTCTCGGTGCGAATGCCACTCTCGGTGTCTCACTGGCCGTGGCGCACGCCGCCGCTGCGGCTTCTGGCCTACCGCTCTACCGCTACCTTGGCGGAGACGAGGCGACGGTCCTTCCTGTGCCTATGCTCAATGTTCTGAACGGTGGCGCTCATGCCGACAACTCGGTCGACATCCAGGAGTTCATGCTGGTTCCGGTAGGGTTCGATTCTTTCTCGGCGGGCTTGAGGGGGTCGGTAGAGATCTACCATTCGCTGAAGGAGATTCTCCAGCGCCGCAATCTGGTGACGGCGGTCGGGGACGAAGGCGGTTTCGCTCCCGGGCTCGAGAGCAATCAGGAGGCCCTCGACCTTCTGATGGAGGCGATCTCAGCTGCCGGCTACACTCCCGGCTCACAATTCGCACTGGCGATGGACGTGGCGGCGAGCGAGCTCAGCGAAGGCGGATCGAGTGGCGAGCAAACCTACGCTCTCGCCGGCGAGGGACGTCGCGGGCTCCGCGCCGGTGAGCTCATCGAGCTCTATGGCCGCTGGGTCGAGTCCTACCCGCTGGTCTCGATCGAGGACGGCCTGGGCGAGGGCGATTGGCCTGGCTGGATCGAGCTCACCAAGTCTCTCGGATCGCAGGTTCAGATTGTCGGCGACGATCTCTTCGTTACCAACCCCGAGATTCTCGCGCGAGGTATCGAAGAGGGTGCGGCCAACGCCTTGTTGGTGAAAGTGAACCAGATCGGCACGTTGACCGAGACTTTGCAGGCGATGGAGCTGGCGAAGTCGCACGGCTACGCCAATGTCGTCAGTCATCGCTCGGGTGAGACCGAAGATACGACCATCGCCGATCTGGCGGTGGCGACCGCGGCCGGCCAGATCAAGACCGGCGCTCCCTGTCGGAGTGAGCGAGTCGCGAAGTACAACCGGCTGCTGAGGATCGAAGAGGAGCTGGGAGAGGCCGCGGTCTATCCCGGGCGCGCCGCTCTGAGCGCAGGCCAATGAATCAGCGAGCCGATACCAAACCCAAGAGCTCCCTGCGCATCGTTCTCGGGGGGGCGGTGCTCTTTGTTGTCGGGCTACTTCTGGTCGCGGGCGCGAAGGGTTATCGCGACCTGCAGGTCGTTCGAGGCCGCGAGGCTGAGATGCGGGAGCGCGTGCTCGCCACCGAGAACCGAATCGAGGAACTGAAGTATCGGCTTGCGCTAGTGGAGGAGGATCCTGCTACCTTGGAGCGCCTCGCCCGCGAGGAGCTCGGTATGGTGGGTCCCAAGGACCTGGTCTTCGTGCTCCCTCAGCCCTGATCGTCGCTCTTCTTGGCTGCCTTGGCTCGGTCGCTGCGGGCCAGCGTCACCTTGAGGGCCGGTGGGGTTATGAGCGTGGTCACCATGACCATGATGACTACAGCCGAGAAGACCGAGATGTCGATGACCGGCTCTCCGCGGAGGATCAGCGACGCACCGATGCCGGCGAAGATGAGGCCGACTTCACCTCGCGGAACCATCCCCACTGCGATCGAGATCCGGTCGAGGCCACGCTCGAGGACGCCGAGGGCGCAGATCATCTTGCCGAGGATGGCGACCACGGAGAGCATGGCGGCAAAGCCGAGCACTTCGAGGCGTCCGAGGCTGGAAAGGTCGACCTTCATGCCGGTGAGAACGAAGAACACGGGTACGAGAAAGAGGGTAATGGGGTGGAGCAGCTCCTCGAGCTGGTGCTCGCCTCTCTCGGTGAACTTCTCGTAGTGGACTCGCTCCAGGATGAGCCCGGCGGAAAAGGCGCCGACGATGGGCTCCAAATCGAGCACCTTGGCGAGATACGCGAGCCCAAAACAGAAGGCCAGGGAGAGTGCCAGAAGAGTTCCGGTGATACGCATTCGGAAGGCGAGGCGGAAGAGGCGAGGGGATAGCCATCCGCCGAGGGTCAACGCGCCCGCCAGGAAGGCCACCGCTTTGAAGATGATGATGGCGACGGCGGTGAGCTTGAGAGCTTCGCCGGTGTTGGCTGCGGTGATGATCCCGGAAACGACCGCGAGAATGATGAGACCCAGTACGTCGTCGATGACGGCGGCGCCGAGAATTACCTTTGACTCACGAGCGGAGATCTTTCCCAGATCGGTGAGCACTCGGGCGGTGATGCCGACGCTGGTGGCGCAAAGGGTCGCGCCGACGAAGACGTGAACCAGAGTGTCGTAGTCAGGAAGCATCCATCGGGATACGCCCCAGCCGAGAAAGAAGGGGGCAACCACTCCCAGGGCGGCCACCAGCAAGCTGGAGGGCCCGACCGACATCATCTCTTTGACGCTCGAGTCCAGGCCTACTTCGAAGAGCAGAAGGATTACGCCGAGCTCCGCCAGGATGGCAACGCCTTGATTGGCCGTTATGAAGTCGAGTCCGCCGAACCCCAACAATGCCAGGTTGCCGAGGAGAACGCCGGCCAGGAGCTCGCCGAGCACCGACGGTTGGTGCACTCTCTCCAGCAGTTCGCCACCGATCTTTGCCGCCGCCAGGATGATCACCAGGGCGAGTAGAACCGGAACCACGTGGTTCTCGTGGCCGCCTCCGTGGTCTTCCTCGGCATGCTCACTCTCCGCCGCGGTCGCTTCACCAGCCGCATTCTCCTGGGCCGAAATCGGCTGGAAGGGCTCGCCGAGTGAGAGGAAGGTCAGGATGCCTAGAGCCAGGCATAGGTAGAGAGTGCGTCGGCGCATAAAAACGGCTCCTGTCTGGGTGAGTCGAGGCCGCGATATCCTAACGCACCGGGTTCCCCACCTCCCTCTTCTCCTAGGTTCCAATAGAAATGCAGACTCTGACAGCGATCGAGAGCAGACTGCGGGCGTGCGAGCCCTACCGCCGTCTGGTCGCTGGTGAGGCTGAGCTGACCGGCCTTCCGACAGCGGCTGCCGCGTGGGTCATGGAAACGGCCGCTCGGGATCTCGATCGCCCTCAGGTGGTGGTCGTGCCCAGGGAGGCGGAGGCAAAGGAGTGGGTCGCGGCGGCGGAGAGCTTGGGGGCCAATGGGTCGGTCGTCTGGTTCCCGGCCCCTTCCTTGACTCCCTATCAAGAAGTCGAGGCGCCGCTGTCGGTGCGGGCGCAAGAAGTGGCTGCGTTGGACCGGATCTTATGCGGCGATCGGCCGACAGTAGTCTGCACGCCGCGAGCGTTGTTCAGGCGGCTGCCGCCCGCTCAGGCATTTCGAGAGGCGGTCCTGGTGGTTGCCCGCGAAGACGAGCATCCGGTGGAGAGCCTGGTCGACCATCTGGTGCGCTACGGGTACCACCGCACCGATCTGGTCACCGAGGTTGGAGAGTTCGCCGTTCGTGGAGGCGTTTTCGATCTCTTTCCGCCGGGCCGTGAAGAACCGGTTCGTCTCGACCTCTTTGGCGACACGATCGATTCCATTCGCCTCTTCGATCCGCGGTCTCAGCGCAGCAGCGGGCGAGTGGACAGTGTCTCGATCCTTCCACTGGACATCTATCCTCGAGGCCCCGAGGATGCGGCGCGTCTGGGTCGCGTACTCCGCGAGGCAGGCCTGGGTGGTGGACTCGAAGCGGGTCGGCGCCTGGCAGAGCTCGAGGACGGCAGGCTCTTCCCTGGTTGGGAAAATCTTCTGCCCATGCTTTGGCCCGACGCAGTCTCGCTGTGCGATTGCGTCGACAACCCTCTGCTCGTCGCGGTGGATCCGGAGACCTTGGGGAGAGAGGTGGAGCACTACGCGGAGTTGTTGTCGAGTCAATACCTCTTGCGCGGAGATGAAGGCGCGCTGGCCGCGGCGCCTGAAGAGCTTGGTTTCGATGCCCCCGATGTTCTGCGCCGGCTGGCTGCCGCCGACATCGTTATCGAGTCTTTCCCGGAGCGCCCCGGAGAGGTAGCAGACTTCGGCGGCAGCGCCACCGATCGTTTCCATCAGCAACTCCCCAGGTTCCCGCGAGAGGTCGAGACGGCCAAGGCGCGAGGTGAAACTTTGGTATTGGTGGCGCCTGAGGAGAACCATGAGCGCGTCCGCGAAGCACTCGAGCCCTATGGGGTCTCCTTCGGCACCGGCGGCGCGGAGCTCGTCGATGGGGAGATCGGGCGGGGTTTTCGTCTCCCACCCGTCAATCTCGTTCTCTTCTCCGAAGAACAGCTCTTTCCGCGGCGACCCCCGTCGAAGCGGAAAAAGGACCGCCTGGGTCCCTTCTTCTCTGGTCTTCGCGACCTCAAGGTGGGGGACTTCGTGGTCCACATCGATCACGGCATCGGTCAACTAGTGGGTCTGCGCTCGCTTGCCGGGCTCGCGCCCGAGGCCGAGGAGCTGGCGAGGGTGGAGGAGGGCACCGGTGCGATCGCCGGACGCCTCGAGGCTACGCCCGGTGAGGTCGAAGTGATGGAGATCGCTTATTCCGAAGGCCGGGCTCTCCTGCTACCGCTGAACCGCCTGGAGGAGATCCAGAAGTACAGCGGCATGGAGGGTGTGGACCCACGGCTCGATCGCCTCGGCGGCTCGAGCTGGCAGCGGACCAAGAGCCGCGTGCGCAAGAGCGTCAGAGACATGGCGCGAGAGCTGTTGAAGCTCTACGCCCAGCGCGAGCTCGCCAAGGCTCCGGCAATGTTTGATGACAGCGACATGCAGGCGCTCTTCGAAGGCTCCTTCGAGTTCGAGGAGACCGAGGACCAGTTGAGTGCCACAGCGGCGATCAAGCAGGATCTGGAGAGTCAGCGACCGATGGATCGATTGCTCTGCGGCGACGTGGGCTTCGGCAAAACCGAGGTGGCGACCAGAGCAGCCTTCAAGGTCGTGGACTCGGGCTTTCAGGTCGCGCTACTGGCGCCGACGACGATCCTTGCCGACCAGCACTTCGAGACGCTGAAGCGGCGGTTCAAGGACTTTCCTGTGACGGTCGAGATGGTCTCTCGCTTCCGCACCGCAAAAGAGGTGCGGCGAATCTCTGAGGACGTGGCTGAGCAACGAGTCGACATTCTCGTCGGCACTCATCGGCTGCTCTCGAAAGACGTGCAGTTCAAGAAACTGGGTCTGGTCATCATCGATGAAGAGCAGCGCTTCGGTGTTGCTCAGAAAGAGCGACTCAAGCAGCTGCGCCAGAACGTACACGTGTTGGCAATGTCGGCGACTCCGGTGCCTCGAACCCTGCAGCTCTCGATTGCCGGGGTTCGCGACCTTTCGCTGATCGAGACTCCGCCCAAGGACCGGATGGCAGTCGAGACTCAGATCATGCCCTACTCGAAGGAGCTGGTGCGGGAAGCCATTGAGTTCGAGCTGGAGCGGGGCGGGCAGGTCTATTACGTCTACAACCAGGTCGCCACGATCGAGCGCATGACATCGACTCTTCGAGAGTTGATACCCGGGCTTCGCGTCACGATCGGCCACGGTCAGATGGACGTAAAAGAGCTCGCCCGGCGCATGCACGCCTTCACCAATCACGAGTACGACGTTTTGGTGGCCTCGACCATCATCGAGAACGGTATCGACATCCCCAACGTCAACACCATGCTGGTGCACCGGGCCGAAAAATTCGGCCTCGCCCAGCTCTACCAGCTGCGCGGTCGGGTCGGGCGTAGCCACCAGCTCGCCTACTGCTACCTGCTGGTGCCGAGCGATCGCGTGCTGTCGATGGACGCCCAGAAACGCCTGTCGGCGATCCGAGAGTTCTCCGAGCTCGGCGCCGGATTTCGCGTCGCGGCGCGGGATCTCGAGATTCGCGGCGCCGGCAACTTGTTGGGGGCCGAGCAAAGTGGCCACATCGCGGACGTGGGGATCGAGACCTATCTTCGTTTGCTCGAAGAGACCATCCGTGAGCTCAAAGGCGAGGCGGCTGAGGAGGCGCCGTCGGTGACGATCGACCTTCCTCTGGACACCAGTATCCCCGAGCACTATGTGCAGGACACGAATCTGCGAATGGGTATCTACCGGCGCCTCGGCTCAGGAAGCGAGTCCGGCGCCGCGATCCTCGACGAGCTCAGCGATCGTTTTGGCCCGCCGCCTTCGAGCGTAAAGACGCTGGCGGCGCTCGCGGACCTCAAGCGTCTGGCTGAGGAGCTGCGAGTGCAGTCGATCTCCGCCAAGCGGAAGGAGCTGGTCATTCGTCTACGCCGTGATGCCCGCGTCGACGTCGACGAGCTCTTCCGTTTCGTGGCGAACAATCCGCAGTCGAGCTTTAGTCCCGATGGCGTCTGGAAGCTGCGAGCGGAGGATCGTGGGCAGTGGCTGCGGATTGCCCAAGAAGCTCTGCGCTCGGTCGCGCCGCAGCTCGAGGCGGCAAGTGAAGAGTAGTTGCTGCCGAGCCCTAGAGTGCGGGCTCGTCGCTGTGTTCTGTGCTTTCTTGGGCGGTTGCTTCGGCGCCTGGGAGAGTGCCGATGTGGTCGCGAGGGTGGGTGAGGATGCGGTGGAGTTTGCCGATTTCGCGGCCTTCACGTTGGCCGGTGCTGGGGAATCCTGGGAGGTTCTCGAAGAAGAGGTTCTGGTGCGCCTCTTTCGTCAGTTTCTCGACGAACTCCTGTTCCTTCGTTTGGCGCGGGACCGGGGGCTCGTGGGGCGTACCGCGACGCGGCAGGATGCGCTTTTGGCTCTGCATTCGCAGATCGATGTCGATGGCGTTGGCGATGCGGAGGTCCGGGAGTTCCTGCGCACCCATCCCGCCGAGCTGCTGCGGCCAGAGCGTCTCGTTCTGGGGCAGTTACTGGTGCAGCAGAGGGCCGTTGCAGAGGACATCCTCGAACGCCTTCGCAGCGGTGAGGACTTCGCCGAGCTGGGCGCGCGCCTTGCCGACAGCTCTGATGTGGTGTTCGGTGGTTACACAAAGGATGTCTCGCCGCAGGATCTCGTGCCTCCCTTCCGCGATGTGCTTTTCTCTCTCAGCGCCGGCGAGGTGAGTGGCATTGTCGAGGCTGAGTACGGGTTTCACATCTTTCATGTGAGAGAACGCCGTCCCGAAGCGCCGCTGAGCTGGGAGGAGGCCGTCCCCCTTGTTTCTGAGCGATTACAGCGTGAGCTTGCGGACCGCGCCCTTGACGATATGCTTCAGGAGGCCAGGAGCCTCTACGCGGTGGAAGTGCTGGCCGGAAATTTGCCCTTTCTCTGGGATGTTGAAGAAGACTCATGAAACGACTCGCTAGCTTTCTGATCGCTCTCGTGCTCACGACACCCTCCTTCGCGGAGGTGGCGAACAAGGTCATCGTGCGGGTCAACGATCGCATCGCTACCCTCTACGACTTCGAGGAGCGGTACCAGGTAGAGCTGCGGCGCCTCGAGGAGCAGCCTGAGGATGAGGTCGAGGGTCGCCAAGCCGCCGAGGAAACGGCGCGAAACGTGATGCGGACGCTCTTTGAAGAGTTGCTCATTCTGTCGCGAGCGGACCAGCTGGGGATCTTCATCACCGAGGGTGAGGTCGAAGAGCAGGTCCAAAGAATGCGAGAGCAAAACGGATTAGAGAGTGACGAGGACTTTGCCGCAGCTCTCGCGCAGGCGGGGATGAGTCGGGAGCAGATCAATAAGCAGTTCGAACAGAACATCACCTCGCAGCGAGTGATGGGTCGCGAAGTGTATTCCCAGATAGAGGTCAAGGAAGAGGATCTCCGCCGTTACTACCGGGACCACATCGATGATTTTCGTACTCCCGAGCAAGTCTCCGTGCGCGAGATCGTGGTTCTGGATGACGGAAGCGCGAGCACTCAGGCTGAGGCCCTGGCAGCGCAGATCGTGGGCGATTTGCACTCAGGGAAGACGCTGGAAGAAGTGGCTGCGGCGGGTGAGGATGGTCAGCTGAGCGGCGTTATCGACCTCGGCTGGGTAGGTCGTGGCGATCTCGATGGCACTCTAGAGACCGCCCTTTGGTCCTTGGAAAGCGGTGAGTACAGCGAGCCTACGAGGGCGCGGGGCGGCGTCCACATCGCTCTGGTCGCAGAACGAAAAGAGTCGGTGATCAAGCCCTTCAAAGAAGTGGAGGAGGTCATCGAGCGGCAGCAGCAAGGGGCGAGAAACGCTGAGAAGATCAAGGAGTATCTAGTCGAGCTCGAAGAGAAGTCCTATCTCTTTCTCGATCCGCCGCCAGAAGCCGCCGGCTTCCGCACCTCTTCCGGAGAAACACCCCTCAACGTCGATTTCGCCATCCTCGACCCCGCCGCGGCCGAGGATCCGTAGCCGACGGCCGCCTAGGGCGGGCGACAAGGCTGACCTGGCCGGCAGCCTTCGGGTCGCTGCCGAAGCCCCTGGTTCGTGGAGCTCGGCGTATTCGCGGCCGCGTTCCTAGCGTGCTGGCCACAGCTGGCCTGTCAAGGGCTGCTGCCGTCGCCTTCGCCTTCGCCGTCCGTTGGCGCTCGAGATCGGGGTGAGGAATCCCTAGAGGGACTCTTCGCGGGAGTTTTTGTGTATGTGGGTGGATAAATATGGACAATAATGGACAAAAATGGAGCCAGATGCTAAGTTTCGACGCTAAGCCCTTGCCTTGTTAGGGGTTGGATATCTCGAGGAGACCCGTTTTGGGAGATTTCCGCGGCAGCGCGCCGGCCAAAATTGATGACAGAGGACGGCTGAAGGTGCCCACCGACTTTCGGCGGAGCCTCGAGGAGAGTTATGGCCTGGACGTCTTCGTTACGTCCGTTCGGGGGGACTGTGCGCATCTCTATCCACTCGCAGTATGGCACGAAGTGGAGCAGATGCTGTCGGAGCTGCCGCGTACCTCGAGTGCGAAAAGGCGTTTTCTCGAGCGAGTTAGCTACTTCGGGCAAGAGGGCAAGCTCGACGCTCAGGGCAGGATCGTCATCCCGCAGATTCTGCGCGAGAGCGCTGAGATGGTCGGAGAGGTCGTCGTCTTGGGGCATCAAGACCATTTCCAGATCTGGAATCGCGGTTTGATCAAGAAGCGGCTGGTCGACGAACCCTTTACAGACAGCGATCTCGACTCTTTGAGCGGGATAAGGGGTCTGGATTCGCCATGACCGACGAAGGGGGGATCGATTCGATTTGAGCACAAGCCGGTGCTATTGGACACAGCGACGGCCCTGCTCGACGCAGGCCGCGGTGGCGTCTTTGTCGACTGCACCCTCGGCCTCGGCGGCCATGCGCTCGAGCTCCTTTCGCGGTTCCCCGATGTCAGCCTCGTCGGTATCGATAGGGATGTCGATGCCCTCGAGCTGGCTCGCTCTCGCCTCGCTCCCTTCAGCGATCGAATCGAGATCGTCGAGGGGCGGGCGAGCGAGCTCGACTCACTCCTCGATTCGGCAGGTGTCGGCGCCGTCGCCGGGATCTTCGCCGATCTGGGCGTGTCATCGATGCAGATCGATCAGGACTCGAGGGGTTTCAGCCTACGGCGTGATGGACCCCTCGACATGCGTATGGGCCGCGGTGACCTGACAGCGGAAGAGATCGTAAATACCTATCCGGAGGTGGATTTGGCAAGGATCATCAAAGACTACGGCGAGGAGAAGGCAGCTTCGAGGATCGCTCGTGAGCTGATCCGGGTGCGTTCGCAGGCGGCGATTTCGACCACTTTCCAGCTACGAGACGTGGTTCACCGTGCCAAACGGGGAGGCGTTCGGGATCGCGGCCGGAAGCGCTCGCGCCTCGATCCCGCAACCCTTGTGTTTCAGGCCCTACGCATCGAAGTCAACGCCGAGCTCGCCGAGCTCGAAGCGCTACTGAAACAGAGTTTGCGGCGGCTTCAAAGTAGCGGAAGGCTGGTCGTGATTTCGTATCACAGTCTCGAGGATCGGCTGGTCAAGAACATCCTGCGGGATGCCGAACGCGGGGACGTGGACTTGGTCACAGGCCGATCGCGCTCGGAGACACAGATCCTCGAGGTGCTTACCCGAAGACCGCTGCGGCCCGGAGCCGAAGAGGTTTCCGAGAATCCCCGCGCACGCTCTGCGCGCTTGCGCGCAGCGCGGAGACTCTGACCTTGCATAGCCCCTATCTCCGCCGCCGCCCGGTCGAGAACCTGGTGCTGGTGCGTGAACGGGACCGGCGCCGCGCGCGCGAGCTTGCTCGTCTCCTCTTCGGCCTCCTGCCGCTCGCGGCTGCTCTTCTCAGCTACACCTGGGTGCACACCGAGATCCTTCAGGCTGGTTACTCGGTTCGCTCTCTCGAAGATCGGCTCGAGGTCCTCGATCGCAGCGAGCGCCGGCTGCGCCTAGAGATAGCTTTTCTCTCCAGCCCGCAGAGAGTGGAGGCCGCGGCGGCGAGCGATCTGGGCATGGTATTCCCGACTCTGGAACAAATGGTCTTCGTGGATCAGCGGTGAAGCGGCGACTCGTCTTCTTCGTGGTTCTGGTGCTGCTGTGGTCGGGTGCGCTGGGCGCCCGCCTTTACGAACTCCAGGTCAAGCGCCACCAGGAGTTTGCCGAGAGGGCGATGGGGCAGCAGCAGCGAGTGGTCGAGCTCTCTGCCCCCCGTGGAACCATCTACGACGCTCGCGGTCGTGAGCTCGCTGTTTCGGTCGAAGTGGAGTCCGTATACGCGGTGCCTCGCGACATTGTCGACCCACAGGCGGTGGCCCGCTCTCTCGCCGACATTCTGCAACTACCTCCTGCAGATCTGGCAACTCGACTCGATTCCGATCGCGAGTTCGCTTGGCTGGCACGCAAGGTGGAGCCCGATGTCTCCCGCCGTGTGCGGGATCTCGATCTCGATGGGATCTACTTCTTGCACGAGAGCCGTCGCTATTACCCGAAGCGTGAGGTCGCGGCTCAGGTTCTCGGCTACGTAGGCATGGACAACGAAGGGCTTTCGGGTCTGGAAGTCCGCTACGAGGACGTCTTGCGGGGCGGTTCGGCGACGCGGGTGCTGCTGCGGGACGCGCGCCGAGCCAGCGTCGCAATGCCGGAGCATCCATTTGCCGAGGCGGAGCCCGGCCGCGATCTCTACCTGACCCTCGACTCCGCACTTCAATACATCGCGGAGAAAGAGCTGGCTCGAGCCGTGGAGGAGGCGCAGGCAAAGGCGGGAGTCGTCGTTGTTCTCGACCCCTCCGACTCGGCTGTGTTGGTGATGGCTTCTTATCCTTCCTTCGATCCCAACGAGTTCTCTCGTTATCCACAGGAGGCTTGGCGCAACAGAGCCGTGATGGATGCCTTCGAGCCGGGCTCGACCTTCAAGATGGTGACCGCGGCGGCTGCCTTCGACAGTCTCTTGATTACCCCGGATGACGAGTTCTTCTGTGAGAACGGTGGCATCCGACTGGGGCGCACCTACATCCGCGATCACAAGCCTTTCGGACTCCTCACTTATCGGGAGGTGATCGCCAAGTCTTCGAACGTGGGGGTCATCAAGTCGGCTCTCATTCTCGGTGACGATCGACTCCACTCGGCGATCCGTGCCTTCGGATTCGGCGAGCGCACAGGTATCGATTTGCCGGGAGAGAGCGGTGGCATCGTGGTCCCGGTCGAAAGTTGGCGCGAGGCATCCAAGGCCTATATCTCCTTCGGACAGGGGATCTCGGCGACCGCGCTGCAGATGGCCAACGCCTTTGCGACGCTCGCCAACGGCGGAGTTGTCCATCGCCCCTATGTTGGTCGCGCGACCGGCCGCGATGGAGAGCTGAGCGAGCTTCCTGTGGTGCGGGCCCTGGGAAGGGCCATCTCGCCGCAGACGGCTGTAACCCTGCGAAGGGTCCTGGAGGGCGTGGTCAACGACGGCGGTACCGCTCGGCGCGCTCGGATCCCCGGGTATCGAGTGGCCGGTAAGACCGGAACGGCTCAGAAGGTGCTACCCGGAGGAGGGTACTCACCGACCGGTCGCATCGCGAGCTTCGTCGGCATGGTGCCCGCCCGAGATCCGAAGCTCGTGTGTTTCGTCATGCTCGACGAGCCGCGGGTCTTCACCCACGGGGGCGTGGTCGCCGCGCCTGTATTCGCTGCCACGATGAGCCAGGCACTGCTCTATCTCGGAGTGGCCCCGGACTCCGATCTGTGGCCGGTCGATCGCACCAAGGACGATGGCCCTCGTCCCCCCCGAGGGGAGACGTAGTTGATCATGGAGGACGACGTGATCTTGCGCGATGTCGTTGCGGATCTGCCGCTGGTCTGGCAAGCGGCGGCAAAGCGAGGAGCCGAGCTCGAAATCCAAGGTATTTGTCACGACTCTCGCCGGGTCGAGAGCGGAGATCTCTTCGTTACCTGGAAGGGCGAGAAGTGGGAAGGTGACGCCTTCATCGAGGAAGCCGAGCGTAGGGGTGCGGTAGCCGTGGTCGCCGACTCCTTTTCGGGAGAATCCGAGCTCCCCTGCCTGTTGGCCGAAGATCCGCGTTCTCTTCTCGGCGCCGTCGCAAGCCGGGTCTACGAACATCCCGATCGTGAGCTCTGCCTGGTAGGCGTTACAGGGACCAACGGTAAGAGCACGACCGTAGCCCTGGTGGCAGAGATGCTCACCGAGTCCGGGAAGCCGGCAGCCTGCCTTGGCACGCTCGGTTATCGCTTCGGCTCGCTCGAGCTCGGCGGCGAGCGCACGACTCCCGAGGCCTCCGATCTCTTTCGGATCCTGCGTCGCGTGCGGGATCACGGTGCCGAGGCGGCGGTGATGGAAGTGTCCTCCCACGCCCTGGTTCAAGGGCGGGTTTCGTGCGCCGGTTTCGACATCGGCGTGTTTCTCAATCTCAGTCGCGATCACCTCGACTTCCATAAAGATATGGAGCGCTATTACGAGGCCAAGTCACGTCTCTTCGAACTTCTCAATAGCGGAGGCAGGGCCGTTGTCGGAGTCGACGACTCATGGGGAGTCCGCCTCGCCGAGGCCGTCCCTGGAGCGTTGACCTTCGGTGAGAATGGGGCTGTCCGCTTCGCTTCTCATGATCTGACTCGGAACGGGGTGTCCGGCGTGATCCAGACCCCGAGAGGCCGTTTTCGTTTCCGCTCCCCGCTCCTCGGCGGCTACAACGCCTCGAACATTCTCGCCGCGGCGGCGGTCGCCGAAGCCCTAGCCCTACCTCATCGAAGCGTGGCCAAGGCACTCGAGAGCGTGCGTCCGCTGCCGGGTCGAATGGAGGTCGTCGACGGCGGCCAGCCCTTCGCCGTGATCGTCGACTTCGCCCACACCGACGGTGCTCTACGCGCAGCCCTAGGCTCGATGCGCAGCCTGGGCGAGGACCGCCTGGTGGTGGTTTTTGGTTGCGGCGGCGAACGCGATCGAGGCAAGCGTGAGCTGATGGGCCACGCCGCCGCGGAGCTGGCGGACTTCGCGATCGCGACCTCGGACAATCCCCGCGGTGAGGAGCCCGAGGCGATTCTCGAGGCAGTCGAGAGAGGTATGAGTCAGGTCGCCGATGCGCGATACGAAATAATCCCCGATCGCGCGCGGGCCATCGAGAGAGCGATTGCGATCGCTCGGCCTGGCTGGAGTGTCCTGATTGCCGGCAAGGGGCACGAGGAGACGCAGATCGTCGGTACTCGACGGATTCCATTTGTTGACCGTGAAGTGGCGATGAGAGCCCTCGGAGAAGGTTTTGGCTCGGCGTCGATTGAGTGAGGCAGCAGCTGCGATGAAAGGCCAACTCATTTCGGGCAGCCCGGATCGCGTTTTCAGCGGGGCGGCGCTCGACTCTCGGGTGGTTTCCGGAGGCGAGCTCTTCTTTGCTCTCGAGGGAGAGCAGAGTGACGGGCATCGCTTCGTCGCAGACGCGGCCTCTCGGGGTGCGGTGGGCGCCGTCGTTGAGCGCTTATCGGAGGCTGCGCTTCCCGACGACTTTGGCCTGATTCGAGTTCCCTCGACCTTGGAGGCGCTGTACGCTCTCACCCGCCATGTGCGTCAAGCGGTTCCGCGCCAGCTCGTCGGCGTCACCGGATCCGCCGGCAAGACTACGACCAAGACTCTCCTCGCGGCGATGCTGGCCGAAGAGTTCTCCACCGCTTCGAGCCAGGGCAATTTGAACAATCTCTTCGGCTTCCCGCTGTCTCTCCTCTCCATCCCCGACGACTCGCAGTGGATGGTGGCTGAGATGGGCATGTCAGAGCCCGGGGAGCTGGCGGGCGTGAGTCGCCTCGGGCGGCCGGACGTGGTGGTTCTCACCAATGTTGCTCCCGCCCACCTCGCCGCTTTTGGAGAGGTTCGGGCGATTGCCGAGGCGAAGGCGGAGATTTTCGAGGGACTAGCTGAGCAGGGGACGGTGGTGGCGAACGCCGATGACCCGGAGATCGTGCGCATCACACTCCGTCATCGCTCCCGCAGTGGCTGTCGGGTGGCGTGGTGGAGCGCCAAGGGTCAGGCACCGGGTGAAGAACAGCCACAACTCCTCGTGCGGAGCCTCGAATGCCCGGTGGCTGGGGAGCCCGGCAGCCGATTCGAGCTCTGGGCCGGAGCCGAGAGCGCCGAGCTGCGGCTTGATCTTCTCGGCCTTCACAATGTCGAGAACTGCCTTGCGGCGGCGACTGCAGCTCACCTGTGCGGAGTGAGTCTGGAGGCGATCGCAAGAGCGGTGGAGCAGGTGCAAGCAGCTCCGATGCGAGGCGTGATGGTCGATCTGGGTGTGGGTGCCAGAGTCTACGATGACTCCTACAATTCCAACCCCGAGGCGGTGGCCAGGGCTCTCACGGCGGCGGCCGACATTCCGGCCGGACGCCACTGGGCGATTCTTGGCGAGATGCTCGAGCTCGGCGAGGGTGCGGAGACCTTCCACCTCGAAGTGGGACGTCGGGCTGCGAGCCTCGGTTTCGATCCGGTGGTGGGCGTCGGCGAGCTCGCCCGTGCGCTGGTCGTCGGCGCCGGCGAGAAGGGCGTACGGACCCACTGGTTCGCGACTGCCGCGGAGGCGGCGGACGCCGCCGAGGACGAGGTTCGCGCCGAAGACCTGCTACTGGTCAAGGGGTCCCGCGGTGTTGGGCTCGAGGTTGTCGTCGAGCGGCTCAGGAAAGACGGCTAGGCAAGATGCTGTATCACCTTCTCTTTCCGCTTCACGAGAGCTACGCGGCTTTCAACGTTTTCCGCTACATCACTTTTCGCGCGGCGGGCGCAGCGCTCACAGCCTTGGTTCTCTCGCTGCTGCTCGGGCCGTGGGCCATCCGCACCTTGCGCCGGTTATCAGTAGGGCAGGAGATACGCGAGGAAGGCCCGAGGGCTCATCAGAGCAAGGCGGGAACGCCGACCATGGGTGGACTGCTCATCCTCTTCTCGCTAACCGTGCCAACTCTACTCTGGGCCCAACTGAACAACAGCTACGTGTGGTTGGCAATGACCTCGACCCTGGCGTTTGGCGCCATCGGCTTCACCGACGATTTCCTCAAGGTCAAGCGGCGCAACAACAAAGGCCTCAGCGCGCGGGTGAAGCTCGCTCTCCAACTTCTCGTCGCCGTAGGCTTGGCCGCAGCCCTATTGGCGATCTCCTTCGACCAGACATTGGCTTTTCCCTTCCTCAAGAGGCTGGTCGTCGATCTCGGAGTCTTTTACATCGGTGTCGTGGTTTTGGTGTTGGTTTCCAGCACGAACGCGGTGAACCTGACCGACGGTCTCGACGGCCTGGCCATCGGTGCCACTCTCATCGTCGCCGCCACCTATGCGATCTTCACCTACATCGCCGGACATCGGGTCGTTGCTGAGTATCTGCAGGTGGTCCATGTGGCCGACGTTGGCGAGGTGGCTGTCTTCTGCAGTGCGCTCGTCGGCGCCAGCCTCGGCTTCCTGTGGTTCAACTGCCACCCGGCTGAGATGTTCATGGGCGATGTCGGCTCTCTGGCTATCGGTGGCGCGATCGGCACCGTCGCCATTCTTTCCAAGCAGGAGATCCTTCTGCTCGTTGCCGGGGGCCTGTTCGTACTCGAGGCTCTGTCGGTGATTCTCCAGGTGGGCTCTTTCAAGTCGCGTGGCCAGCGCGTTTTTCGCATGGCTCCGCTCCATCATCACTTCGAGCTAAAAGGTTGGGAGGAGCCGAAGGTCATTGTTCGCTTCTGGATTCTGGCCATCCTCTTCGCCCTGCTCAGTCTGTCGACCCTGAAGCTGCGATGAGGGTGCCATGGAGCGAGAAGGAGTGGGAGCGGGTGATGGTGTACGGATTGGGTCGCTCGGGGCTGGCCGCTGCCGCCTTCCTTCGCTCGCGAGGAGTGACTGTGGTCGGAGTTGATCGCCGCGAAGAGCTGGATCTGGGCTCCCTGGCCGGAGACCCGGGCTTGGAGCTGAGGCTGGGAGCGGCGTCGACTCTGCCCGACGCGATCGACGCGGTGGTGCTGAGCCCCGGCGTTCCCCGTCAGCGGCCGATGGCCCGAGAGGCAGATGCCCGCGGCATTCCGGTGATCGCCGAAGTCGAGCTCGCCTTTCCCTTTCTCGACGGGCCGGTACTGGCGATCACGGGAAGTAACGGCAAGAGCACGACAGCGGCTCTGACATCCCAGATTCTTCGCTGCGCCGGTCTACCGGAAGTTCTCTGTGGCAATTTCGGCGAGCCTCTCTGCTCCAAGATTGACGGAGCGGTGGGGCGGATCTTCATCGTCGAGCTGTCCAGCTTCCAGCTGGAAAGTGTGCATCTATTCTCTGCTCAGGCCGCGGCTCTGCTGAACATCTCACCCGATCACCTCGATCGCTATCCAGACGTCGCCGCCTACGCCGCAGCCAAAGCGAGGGTCTTCGAGCGCCAGGGCACCGGTTCTACGGCTGTTCTCAACGCTGAGGATCAGCGGGTCATGGACACCCTGGGCGGAATTGAGCATGCCCGTAAGCGCTTCTTCTCGCGCCGCCGCCGGGTGACGGACGGCTGTTATGCGGCGGATGGAGTGGTCGTCGAAGCTGCCCCTGGGAGCGATGACGATGAGCTCTTTGCGATCGACGAGATTATTCTCGAGGGGACCCACAATCTCGAGAACGCGATGGCTGCCGCGCTTCTCGCCCGGGCCGTGGGTGCACAGCGCCAGAGCGTACGTCGAGGAGTCGGCTCTTTTGCGGGTCTACCCCATCGGATGCAGAAGGTTTCGCAAAGTGGCGGGTTCAGCTGGTACGACGACTCGAAGGGAACCAATGTCGGTGCTACCCGCGAGTCGCTGGAGGGATTCCCCGGCCATAGCGTTCACCTCATTCTTGGCGGGCAGAGCAAAGGAGCGGACTTCCTCGAGCTGCGTGGAATCGTGGCGAGTAAGGCCCGAGCTGTGTACCTGATCGGAGAGGCGGCCGACGACATCGCCACCGCTCTCGAAGGTGCCGCACCCATCGTTCGTGCCGGCACCTTGGACGAGGCGGTGCGCCAGGCCGCCGCCCGGGCCGAGGGGTCCGAGTCGGTCGTTCTGTCCCCGGCCTGCGCGAGCTTCGATCAGTTTGACAGCTTCGAGCACAGAGGACGGCGCTTCCAACAGTTGGTTGCCGAGCTCGACGGAGCCTCAGATGCCTAAGAAGAGGGCTTTTGACAGGCCGCTCTTTGCGGTTGTCGTCATCCTTCTGGGACTCGGCGTGGTGATGGTCTATTCGGCCAGTGCCCCGGACGAGGTGAGTGGTGGTGGTCTGGCCCCCTTCGCCAAGCAGGGATTGGCGTCTGCACTCGGTCTTCTGGCGATGGCGGTAGCGATGCACGTCGACTATCTCCAGCTCAAGCGCCCCGCTGTTCTCTACGGCATCGTGCTCGGGGTCCTCGCCCTTCTCGTTGCCGTCCTTTTCGCCTCGCCTTTGAACAACACCAAACGGTGGTTCTTCATAGGCGGCATCTCGGTACAGCCCTCGGAGCTGGCGAAGATCGCCGTGGTCTTGTTTGTCGCCTATCACCTCGACAGGAAGGCGGAGAGCGTGAATCAGCCGGCGGTGCTGGTTCCCTGTGTCTCCTTCGGCCTCTTCTGCGTGGTGCTGATCTTGCTTCAACCCGACTTCGGCACTGCTGGGCTGATCCTGGGAATCGCGGGGCTGATGCTCTTTTATGGCGGCCTGGCCTGGCGCTATGCCCTCTTCGCCTCGCTGATCTCACTTCCCGCACTTTGGTTTCTGATCGTTCGCGTTCCCTACCGGCTAAAGCGCGTTCTCGCCCACTTGAACCCTGAAAGCGATCCCCTGGGAGCGGGCTTTCAGCCGCTCCAGTCGATGATCGCCGTCGGCTCGGGAGGAGTGCCGGGGCTCGGCCTGGGGCAGAGTGTGCAGAAGCTCTACTTTCTTCCTTTCGCTGAGTCGGACTTCATCTACTCGATTCTCGCGGAAGAGCTCGGGCTGTTCGGCTCGGTTGGTGTGCTTCTTCTCTTTTTGACGCTGTTCTGGCGTGGAATCCGTGCCGGCAACCGCGCGCCTGATGAGTTTGGCCGTTTTCTGGCCTGGGGCCTGTCGTCGTTGATCCTGGTCCAGGCGCTCATCAATATCAGCGTTTCGGTGGCTCTATTGCCGACCACCGGCATGCCGCTGCCGTTGATCTCCTACGGCGGCTCGTCTCTCGTAACTACGCTCCTCGCCTGTGGCTTGGTGCTCAATGTTTCCCAGCACGGATGATGATGTGGGCAAGAGGGCACTCTTGGCGGGCGGCGGCAGCGGGGGTCATGTATTCCCAGCTCTGGCAGTCGCCGACGAGCTCGTGGAGCGAGGATGGCAAGTGAGCTTCGCCGGCACGGCAGAGGGTATGGAGGCGAGACTCGCGGCCTCGCGGGGCTTCGACTTTCACCCTCTCGCCGCATTGGCGGTACGTGGCCGCGGCCTGGGCCAGCGCTGGCGCGCCGCGAGAGTTGTGATGCGCTCGACCCTTCAGGCCCGCAACTTGGTACGGCGATTGGGGGCGGTTGCAGTGGTCGCTACCGGTGGCTATGCCTGTGTACCGGCGGCCCTGGGTGGCTTCCTGGCCCGGCGTCCGCTGTTGTTGGTAGAGCCGAACGCGATGCCGGGTCTGGCGAATCGATTTCTGTCGTTCTTCGCCAAACAGGCGGCAGTGGCTTGGGACGAGACCGGAAACCATCTGCACTGTCCTACCGAGCGCACCGGGGTGCCTGTGCGCCGCGAATTCTTTGCTATCGAGGCGCCGACGACTTTGAGCGGAGAGATTCGTCTCTTGGTGCTGGGAGGCAGCCAGGGCGCACAGGCGCTCAACCGAGTCATCCCCGGAGTGCTCGAGACGCTGTCGCAGACTCTGGACCTTCGCATGCGCGTCGTTCACCAAGCCGGGCGAGGGAAAGTCGAGGAAACGAGGGCGGGCTACCAAGCCGGCCGAGTCGACGCCGAGGTCGTGGCCTTTCTCGAAGACGTTCCGACCGCAATGTCGGAATCGGATCTCGTTCTCTCTCGCGCCGGTGCGATCACACTGGCGGAGATCTGTGCTGCCGGACGACCCGCGCTGCTCTTTCCGCTCGCACTCGCGGGCGCCCATCAGCTCCAGAACGCCCGTGCCCTCGAGCGGGTCGGTGCGGCCGAAGTAGTGGAGCCGGAGGGCCTGGAGCCGGAGCGTCTAGTTCAGGTGCTCACTGGACTCCTCGAGGACTCGCGCCTTCTGGAGATGGCTCACGCCTCCCGCGCATTGGCAGCGCCGGATGCCGCGAGCCGAATCGCCGACCAGTTGGAAGGAATGGTGGGGGGGCGATGATGTTTCGGCACTTTGCCGGTCTGTCCCATGTCCACTTCGTGGGGGTAGGTGGAGCGGGCATGTGCGGCATCGCCGAGGTGCTCCTGGACTATGACCTCGAGGTGAGCGGCTCGGACCTCGCCTCGAATGACACCACGTCGCGCTTGGCCGACCTAGGAGTAACGGTTTTCGAGGGCCACGACGCAGCCCATGTCGATACCGCGGACCTGGTCGTGATCTCCTCGGCGGTTCCGGCGGAGAACCCCGAAGTCAGAGCCGCGGTGGAACGGGGGATCCCGGTCGTACGCCGCGCCGAGATGCTGGCCGAGCTGATGCGCTTGAAGTACGGCATCGCGGTGGCCGGCTCCCACGGCAAGACCACGACCACATCGTTGGTTGGTCTTCTGCTCACTGAGGGAGGGCTCGACCCGACGGTGATCGTCGGCGGGCGATTGCGGGTCACTGGCACCGGTGCCCGGCTTGGTAAGAGTGATTACCTGGTAGCCGAGGCAGATGAGTTCGACCGTAGCTTCCTTAGTCTGGCGCCCATCATCGCGGTGCTGACCTCGATTGACAGGGAGCATTTGGACACCTACCGCGATATGGAAGATATTCGGAGCGCGTTCGTCACCTTCGCGCAGAAGGTGCCCTTCTTCGGTCAGGTCATCGTGTGTCTCGACGACGCAGAGATTCAGGAGATCCTGCCCCGATTGAAGGATCGCCGCGTAGTCACTTACGGCCTCTCGCCCCAGGCGGAGCTGGCGGCGGTCGATCTCGAGCTCGATGCCGACGGTAGCTCATTCACCGTCAGGTCCCTCAAAGAGGGAGTGCTGGGTCGCATTCGACTGCCGATGCCGGGCTTGCACAACGTCAGGAACGCCCTCGCTGCGATCGCTGTCGGCCTCGGTCTCGGTCTCGACTTCGACTCCTTCGCCACTTCCCTCGCGGGCTTCGGCGGCGTGCATCGACGCTTCGAGCGGCTCGGAGAGTGGTTGGGCGCTACCGTTATCGACGACTACGCGCACCACCCCACCGAAGTAGCGGCCACTCTCGAGGCAGCTCGGCAAGTCTTCCCCGAATCTCGCATACACGTGGTTTTCCAGCCCCATCTCTTCAGCCGCACGCGTGACTTCGCGGACGACTTCGGCAGGGCCCTGATGGCGGCCGACGCGGCGGTGGTTACCGAGATCTATGCATCTCGTGAGTCGCCGCTCACGGGTGTAGACGGTGAGCTCGTGGTGGCTGCCGCGCGCAGTTGTGGGCACAGGAACGTTCGCTTCTGTGGCGAGTGGCGTAATGCGGTTGAGATTCTCCGCTCGAGTGTCAAGCCCGGTGACGCGGTACTCACGCTCGGAGCCGGTGACGTCTATTTGCTTGCGCGCGAACTGGTGGAGGAGTCGTCGTGAGGATCGCTTCGGGCGAGTTCCTTCGTTTCAGCCATCCGCGTCGACGGCGGCGCTTGCATCCGGTAGCTCGCGACTTCGGGCGGGCTCTTCGCGTTGTGGCGGTGCTGGTCCCGCTGATGATCTTTGTCTACTGGTTGATTGCCGCCGAGACCTTTGCCCTCGCGGAGATCGAGATCAAGGAGAACCCGCGAGTTCCCGCTTCGTGGATGCGGCGGGCGATCGAAGCCGAGCTTGGCGGCAATCTGGTGATCCTGCCGCTCAGCCGCGTGCGTGAGCGCCTTTCCGGCCACCCCTGGCTGGCGAATGTCGAGGTTCACAAGGAGCTTCCGGATCGCCTTTTCGTCGAGGTCGATGAGCGGCTGGCAGTGGCCGTTCTCGAAGCTGAAGACGGTGCCTACTTCATCGATGGCTCGGGTCGGCGTATCGCGTCGGTTCGACCCGGAGAGAGTGCGGTGGGGCTGTTGCGACTTGCGAGCGGCGGAAGCGGATCAGAAGTTCCTGCGCCGCTGGCGCTTCAGGAGAGGTTGTGTCTCGAGAAGGCGATTCAGCTGAGTCGCGCACTCGCCGACGCGGATCTCGAGAATTGGAGATCGAAGCTTCTCCGTATCGAAGTGGTGGGAGACGACGACTTTCGGCTCTTTGCCGAGAATCTTCCCTTTCCGGTGCTGGTGCGCTCGGCCAGTGTGGTGGCGGGGGCACGAGTGCTTGACGCTCTCCTGCCCGAGATTCTTGCTCGAACGAGCTCGGTGTACGAGGTGGATCTTCGCTTTCAGGGGCGAGTAGTGGTCAGACCTGAGATGAATGGCGATCGGCGACAACAGAAGGAGACGTGAGGGATATGCCCAAGCCTGAAAAATTTATTGTCGGAATCGATATCGGTTCTTCGAAAGTAGCCGTCTTGATCGCTATGCCGGGGGAGAACGGCGAGTTGGAGGTCGTAGGCAAGGGGCTCTCTCCCAATCGGGGGACCCGTCGCGGCAATATCGTCAACGTCGAGACGACGGTCGAGGCCTTGAAGCAGGCCTGCGAGGAGGCGGAGGTGATGGCCGGAGTCGAGATCTCCGAGGCCTTCGTCGGCGCGGCAGGGCCCGACGTACGCAGCGTGAACTCGAGAGGAATGGTCTCGGTTGCCCGCAAGGACCGCGAAATTACGCGTCAGGACATCGAGAGGGTGTTGGAGGCGGCCCAATCCGCGGCGTTGCCCTCGGATCGCGACATTCTCCACGCCATTCCCCAGGAGTTCGTGGTCGACGACCAGGGCGGGATAACGGATCCGCTGGGGATGCTCGGGAGTCGGCTCGAGGTCATGGTCCACTTGGTGACAGGTCACTCGACTCAATCGAAGACCCTGCTGACCTGCGTGAACCGAGCCGGGATCGAGGTGGTGGAGATCGTTTTCGAGCCGCTGGTGACCGCCCTTGCGGTGATGAGTCCCGACGAGCGCGAGCTTGGGGCCCTGCTGGTGGACATCGGGTCAGGCACCACGGGCTATGCCTACTACTGCAACTCCGAGGTTCTCCACAGTGCAGTTCTTCCCATCGCGGCCGGCCACTTCACCAATGACTTGGCGATGGTCCTACGCACACCCTTCGCCGAGGCAGAGGCCATCAAGGCGAAGAACGGCTGTTGTCTGGCGAGCCTTGTCGACTACGACGAAGGGATCTCGGTGCCGAGTGTCGGTGGCGGGGGCGCCAGGGTGGTGGCCCGACGCGAGTTGACCGAGATTCTGCAGCCGAGGGCGGAGGAGATTTTTCATCTGATTCGCGAAGACATCGCGAAGAGTTTGGGCGAGCCGAGCCTACGGGGTGGGATTGTGCTCACCGGCGGAGGGGCTCAGCTGGATGGGCTGATAGAGGTGGCGGAGCAGGTTTTCGATGCTACCGCCCGAGCGGGACTGCCCGGCGGTCTTGGAGGGCTGGTGGATGTCATTCATAGCCCGATCTGGTCGGCGGCTGCAGGTCTCCTTATTCACGGACAGGGAGTGTTGGCGAGTCGGCCGCAGCAGGGGAATCGAGGTTTCGGCGTACGGGCCATGGTGGGCAGTTTGCGAGGAATGTTCTCGGACCTGCATACGTTGACCGTCAATGACGCCAAGGGGTCTCAGCCGTTCTTCTCTCTCGATCCAGAGCACAGCGACCTCGAGACCGCCGCCGCGGTACTTCTACCGATCCCCTACGAGCGCACGGCGAGCTGGCGGAAAGGTACTGCAGCAGGACCCGAGGCCATCCGCGAGGCCTCGGCGCACGTCGAGCTATGGGATCTCGACACCAACAGCGAGCCCTATCGCCATGGCATCGCTCAGGAGCAGGCGCTTAACTTTCAGGGTCCGGCCGACGAGCTCGCCAAGAGCGTCGAAGAACGAGTCGGGGGGGTCCTCGACCGCCGCCAGATCCCGATCGTGCTCGGCGGCGATCACTCGGTCTCCATCGGAGCGATCGCGGCAACTGCTAGGCGCTTCCCCAAGCTATCGGTGCTACAGATCGACGCCCACGCCGACACTCGAGAGACTTATCAAGGATCGACCCACAGCCACGCCTGCGTCATGGCTCGGGCGCGGGAGCTCTGTCCCATCGTGCAAGTGGGTTTGCGCAGCGCCGACAAGGAGGAGCTGCCCGCGCTCGAAGCTGGCCGCGTGTTCTGGGCGAATGACATCGCTCGCGATCGCCGGGCGACCTGGATTCACAAGGCGGTCGAGCAGCTCAGCGAGGAGGTCTACGTCACCATCGACATCGACGCCTTCGACCCTGCCATAGTGCCAGCCACTGGAACCCCCGAGCCCGGCGGCCTCGACTGGTATCAGGTGAACGACCTCCTGGCCGCGACGGCTCGCCAAAGTCGCGTCGTGGCCTTCGACGTCGTCGAGCTGATGGGGGGACATGCGCCTTCGGCGTTCACCGCCGCCAAGCTCATCTACCGTTTCTTGGCGGAGATCCTGAGGGAGAAAGGGAAGTAAGCAGTAAGCAGTAAGAAGTAAAGGCAGGGAGCGGAGAGAAGGCAGTATTACTTCTTACTGACTACTGTTTACTTCTTTACTCCGGCTCCCCTTCCCTGTCTTCACTGCTTACTGCTTACTCCTCCCCTCAAGCACAGCGGCGAAGATCAAGGGCGCGACGATCGTCGCATCTGACTCGATCAAAAACATCGGAGTCTCCGCATCGAGCTTTCCCCAGGTGATCTTCTCGCTCGGGTAGGCACCCGAGTACGAACCGTAGCTGGTGGTCGAATCGGAGATCTGACAGAAGTAGCCCCAGTAAGGACAATCGCGGCGTAGATCCTGCCGGATCATCGGCACTACACAGATCGGAAAATCGCCCGCTATGCCCCCCCCGATCTGGAAGAAGCCCATAGTTCGCACTGTCTGTTCCCGGGAGACGTCGAGATCGTCACCGAGATCGTTTGAAGGAGTGGCCGCGAGTCTCTCGAGATCGGCAAGCGGTTTCTCCATCGTACGAGCCGCGTACCACTCGGCGAGAGCCGCCATCGTCTCTACGCCGGTCCGCATCGCTTCGTGGCTTTCGAGCGAGCCATCGATCACTCTGGCCGCAAAGACATTTCCGAGCGTCGAGTCCTCCCAGCCTGGAACAAAGAGAGGCAGATCGCGCTCTTGAGCAGCCACCAGCCAGCTGTCGCGAGGGTCGATCTGATAGCTGCTCTCGAGCGCGCCACTCGCGAGCAATTGGTAGAGGTGCTCGTGGGGGAAGCACCTCCGGCCTGCACTCTCTGCTGCTTTCCACAGCTCGAGGAGCGGTCCCTCCACTGCCCTAAAAGCCTCCTCCTCAGGAATGCAGGTGTCGGTGACCCGATTCAGCCCCTTCCGCGCCAGCTCCTTCTCGTCTCCAGCCGTCAGGTTGCGCCACGCTGGTACCCGAACATAGTGATCGTGGGCAACGAGGTTGAACAGATCTTCTTCCAGGTTCGCTCCGGTGCACGAGATCGCGTGAACTTTCTCGCGGCGGATCATCTCCGCCAAGGACACTCCAAGCTCAGCCGTAGACATCGCACCGGCGACCGCCATCAACATCTCTCCGCCCGAGGCAAGATGTTCGATGTAGCCCTCGGCCGCCTCCCTCAAAGTGGCCGCGTTGAAGTGGAGATAGTTACGCCGTAGGAATTCCCTCATCTAGGCCCTTTACTCTCAGCGCCCAGCCCAACGTTCCACTCGGTAAGCTCACCCAGCCGTCTCCGAAGCCAGGCGTTCGTCCGTTCCTCGGACGGACGCCACGCGCCGTCCTCGGCGCCAGACAACAACAAAGGTCGGGGAATGGTACACACCATTCCCCGGCCTCAGTCCATCTGCTTGCGCAGCACGGTAGGGATGTCGAAATCATCGACACCTGACCAATTCGGACCGAAGCCCCCCTTGTCCTTGTCGTGGTTGTGCGCCAGTACTTTGCGGTAGAACGGAAGCTCCTCCTCAGCCTCGGCTTCGGCCTCCAGCTCTTCAGGCGGCCGCACCTCTGGAGCGCCGGCCAACTCCATCTGATCGAGCGGTTCAGCTTCCTTGACCGGAGCCTCCTCCTGTGACCGTGGCCACATCGAGGCCGGTTCGTCATCCTCCTCGGAGCGAAGAACACTGGCAGAGGGCGAGATCTCCGGCTCGAACGCCTGGTCTCCGTCCTTGAAGCCGGTGGCGATCACCGTGACTTTGATCTCGTCGGCCATTTCATCGTCGATGACCAAACCGGAGATGATGTTCGCGTCGGGATCGACCATGTCGGAAATGGTCCGCGCCGCCTCCGCCACTTCGTGCAAAGTGATGTCGCCGCCGCCGGTAATGTTGATGAGCACACCGCGGGCGCCCTGGATGCTGGTCTCTTCCAGCAGAGGAGACGAGACTGCAGCCTGCGCGGCCTCGATCGCTCGACTCTCTCCCTTGGCCAGGCCAGTGCCCATGAGCGCGATACCCATGCCGCTCATGATCGTGCGCACATCTGCGAAGTCCGCATTGACCTCACCAGGGATGGTAATCAGGTCACTGATACCCTGAACGCCCTGACGCAAGACATCGTCGGCGATGAGGAAGGCCTCGGCGAGGGGAGTCCCGCGGTCGACGAAGTTCAGAAGACGTTCGTTGGGAATAGCGATCACCGTATCGACCGACTCGCGAAGCTCGTCGAGCCCCTTCGCCGCCAGGTGCATGCGCCTACGTCCTTCGAACGAGAAGGGTTTGGTGACCACGGCAACGGTGAGAGCACCGACTTCCGCAGCCAACGAGGCGATGACCGTGATCGCGCCGGTGCCGGTTCCGCCGCCCAGGCCGGCGGCGAGAAAGATCATGTCGGAGCCATCGAGAAGCTCGAGTATGCGCTCCGAGTCCTCCAGTGCAGCCTTGCGACCGATCTCGGGATCAGAGCCCGCGCCCAGGCCGCGAGTGATCAGCTTCCCCAATTGAAGCCGCGTCGGCGCGCGGCACTTACTGAGAGCCTGGGTGTCTGTATTAGCTGCAATGAACTCGACGCCGTTGAGCTTGGAGTCGATCATTCGATTCACCGCGTTGCCGCCACCACCACCCACACCAATGACCTTGATGTCGGCAGGAAGAACCTCCCGGTTCTCCATGCTGATGGCCAATCCTGCGTCACTCTTCTGCTCGTCGAATAGGATCATCCGCCAACCCCTTTCTCGGGCTTTATTCTCATGTCTACGATTCACTGAGCTCTATTTGCCGGCCTAGAGTATCTCTTCCGCCTCTAAATAGGTGTAGCCCTTCAGCTCAGCTTCGTAGTGGTCGACAATGGCTTGAGCTTCTTCTTCGCTGAGCCGGCCGCTGGCGACCGCCCGCTGTGTCGTAGCCCGAAGCCGCGATCGGAGAGCGTTTACGTCGTACTGGAGATAAGAGAGGACTTCGGCCGCAGTGTCCCCGGCGACGGCCTCGTCGATCACCACTTGTCCCTCATCGCCGAGACTCAGGTGTACGACGTGGGTGTCGCCGAAGAGGTTGTGAAGATCGCCGAGGGTCTCCTGGTAGGCGCCGGTGAGGAAAACTCCGAGGTAGTATTCCTCGCCCGGGCGGAGCTCGTGGAGGGGTAGTGTGCGCTCGATGTCGCGTAGGGCGACGAAGCGATCGATCTTGCCGTCGGAGTCGCAGGTCATATCGGCAAGGACCCCGCGCCGCGTCGGCTTCTCGTCGAGTCGATGGATCGGAGCGATGGGGAAGAGCTGATTGATTGCCCAGGAGTCCGGAAGAGATTGGAAAACGGAAAAGTTGCAGAAGTAGATGTCGGCCAAGATGCGCTCCAGCTCTTCGAGCTCTTCCGGCATCGAGGGCATGCTCTGGGCGAGTCGATAGATCGCGGCGCAGGTGGTCCAGAAGAGGCGCTCACAAAAGCCTCGCCACGTGAGTGACAGATAGCCGAGGTTGAAGAGATTCAGCGCTTGCTCATAAGCCTGGAGCGCTCCGTGGTAGCACTCGACGGCGCGGCGCTCCTCGAGTTGGCGGTGAGACTCGATGAGGTCCAAAACGGGTTGGGCGATCTCCGCTTGGCCGATCTCCTCGAGATCCTCAGGTACGGCGAAGTCGTCGAGCCCCGATCTACCCACGACATTGACGATGAGCAGGCTCTGGTAGGCCGCGATGGCGCGACCCGACTCGGTGACGATCGTCGGATGGGGGATCCTCTTCTCGTTGCACACTGACGTGACTCGATAGACGACCTCACTGGCGTACTCGCTCAGGCTGTAATTCCTCGATGAAGGGAAGTTGGTCTTGGACCCGTCGTAGTCCACGGCGAGGCCGCCACCGACGTCGAGATAGCGCAGTCCCTCGGCCCCCATCCGTACCAGCTCGGCGTAGATGTGCGTGAGCTCACCGATCGCATCCTTGACCCGTCGGATGTCGTGCAATTGGCTGCCGACGTGACAGTGCAGCAGCTCGAGGCAGTCCTCCAGCCCGCGCGAGCGGAGCCGCTCCGCGAGCTCGATGACCTCGCTGACAAAGAGACCGAATTTGGACTTGACCCCCGACGAACCCCGCCACCGGCCGGCGCCTTCGCTCGATAGCTTGACCCTGACGCCGAGACGAGGGCGAAGGCCCTGCTCCTCGGCGTTACGCAGGATGAGCTCGAGCTCGTCGAGCTTTTCTACCACCGGGACGATGTCGCGCCCGAGCTTTTGCGCCAGCGTTACCGTCTTTATGTAGTCGTTGTCTTTGAACCCGTTGCAGAGAATCAGCCTGGGCCCTGGATCATCGGCCATGGCCATGACCGCCAGCAGCTCCGGCTTCGAGCCCACTTCCAGGCCGAAGCCGTAGGCCCGGCCGTAGCGGTAGACCTCCTCGACCACGGCGCGCTGTTGGTTGACCTTGATCGGATAGACCGCCAGGTAGCCGCCCTGATACGCATTTGCTTCGATCGCGGTATCGAAGGCGTCGCGAAGCGCGCCGAGTCGATGGCTCAGCAGATTGGAGAAGCGCAACAAGATCGGTGCAGTGGTGCCTTGCTGGGCGAGACTTTCGATGATTTCGAGTACGTCGATCTCACGTTGGTCGTCTTTCTCCGGCCGAACGACGAGATGACCGTCGCTCCTGATGGCGAAATAGCCCTGACTCCACCCGTCGATCTGATAGAGCTCGGCGGCGTCCTCGGGTGTCCAGGACCGCTCTAGTGGCGAGCCTCTCGCGATAGTGCCCACCGGGCGATTCTACGCGCTCCAATCACTTCCGGAGGACGCACCGTCCCGGCGCCAGAAATTGATTCCCAAGATGAGGCGGAACTCCCGACTTGTGGACCGTAACACCCAAACGTTTAGCGCCTGAGCGGCCCTCGCGGCCGATCTCTGCGTTACGCTTCCTCGACATAGTCCCCGCTATGCCTGCGTCAGCGCGCCTTGATCTCGACCACGAATGACTCACTCAGCCACTAAACGTTCGAGTGTTACGGTCCACTAGCGCTTGAGGCCCAGCAGGTCCCGCGCGACCACCCAGCGGTGGACCTCGGAGGGACCGTCATAGATGCGCATGGTGCGCACCTGCGACGACAGCAGGTGAAGGGGTAGCTCTTTCGTCATGCCCATCGCGCCAAATACCTGCATCGCCTTGTCGAGCACGTCATAGGCCATCTCGGTGGCGAAGAACTTTGCCATCGAGAGGTCGGTGCGCACGTTCATGCCTTGATCCAGCTTCCAAGCGGTCTCGTAGGCCATGAGCCTTGCCGAGCGGATCTTTACGGCTGAATCGGCCACCCACCACTGGATCGTCTGGCGCTCCGAGAGCGGCGCTCCGAAGGTCTCGCGCTGCGGGGCGAATTCGCAGACCATCCTCAAGGCGCGCTCGGCAATTCCAACGCACCACGAGACCATCTCCAGCCGTCGGGTCGACAATCGAATCTGCATCGGTGCGAAACCCTTACCCTCCGGTCCGAGCATGTTGGCGTCGGGGACTCGGCAGTCTTCCAGGGCGACCTCGTAGGTGAAGGAGCCGCCGATCATGGGGATGCGGCGCAGGACGTTGAACCCTGGGGTGCCCTTGTCGATGAGAAACCCCGAGATACCACCGCGTGATCGGTCACCGCCATCAAGATGGTGAAGTCGGCCTCAGCTGCCCGGCTGATCCAGATCTTGCGACCGTTGATGACCCAGTCGTCGCCGTCGCGCACCGCTCGAGTGGTCATTCCAGCCGGGTCCGAGCCGGCGCCGGGCTCGGAGATGCCGATGGCCGAGACCGTTCCTCCCCGGACGTAGGGCTCGAGGTAGCGCTCGCGCTGGTCCTCGTTCGCCGCCGCCATGAGCATGCGTAGATTCGGTGAGTCAGGGGGCAGGGTATAGGGCGTCACGGTGCGCCCCATTTCGATGTTGATGCCGATCATCGCGACGGTCGGGAGGTCCAGGCCTCCGACGTCCTCCGGCGCGTCGAGGCCCCAGAGCTCGAGCTCCCGGGTCTTCTCATCGATCGGCGCCTTCTCTTCGGGCGTGAGGTAAGCGCCTTCTCCCTTGGCGTCGCGCTCGAGGACCCGGGACTCGAGCGGCATCAGCTCTTCGTTTACGAAGCGCCGCACGACGTCTTGGAGCATCTTGTGCTCGCCGGCCAGTTCGAAGTTCATAGTGCAGTACTCCTCTACATGCGTTCGGGAACCGGGATCCCCAGGATCTCCATGAGGTTTCCCAGGCCCTGGCGAAAGATCTTCATGGTTGCGAGACGAGTGTGGCGGAGGGTCTCGTCACTCTCGTGGAGGATCGGATGGCGATGATAGATGCCGTGGAACTTCCTCGCCAGATCGATGGCATGGCGCGCCACCAGAGAGAGCTCGAGCGAGGCGCCGGCCTTCTCCAGCGTCTCCGAGATCCTCGACACCGAGAGGTTCAGATCCCAGAGGTCATCGGCCCAGATCTCGCCAGCCTGGTCTCGCAGACGGGCCGCGTCTACCTCGAAGGAGTGTCCCGCCGCTTCGAGCTTGCGACGGATGTTTGCTTCTCGCACCATCGAGTACTGGAGGTAGGGGCCGGTCTCACCTTCGAAGTTGAGTGCCTCCTCGAAGTCGAAGGCGATCACCCGAGTCGTCGTTGCCTTGACCATCAGGAAGCGCAGCGCACCGACAGCGATCTTGCGGCTCAGGGCGTCGAGCTCCTCTTCGGAGAGCTCACGGTTGCGCTCAGCGATGCCGTCGCGTGCCTTGTTTTCGAGCTGGTCGAGAAGATCGTCCGCCTTGACTCCGATCCCCTTTCGGCCGGACATCACCGTGACCGTCTCGCTCTCTTCTCCACCTCCCCCCGCGACACCGAGTTGGCGGGTCGCGGCGGGAGAGAGGGCCACCATCTCGTAGGCGAAGTGAATGCTATTCGCGGCCTCTTCGGCGTAGCCGAGCGCTTCGAGTCCCGCCTGAACGATTTTCTGGAGATAGCTCTGCCTGGCGTCGATGACGTTGACGACTCGCGCGCCGTTGCCGAAAGAGGGAGCCTCCTCCGGAGCGTCGGTCGCCGCCGTCTCCCACACCCCTTCCTCGCGCCAGCGGTGGTAAGTGAAATCGCTGCCGAGCACCCCGAACTTCCACATCTGGTAGGCGATGTCCTTGCCGACATAGGTAACAGTGCCATCGGAGCGGACGATGACCTTGTCCGGATCCTCGAGACCGGCGAAGGCCTCACTCTCCGAGAGCGGCATGATCCAGCATCCGGCATTCTTGCCGCTCGTCTCGAGGCGCACCGCTCCCGTCGCCTTGAGCTTCTCGAAGGCTTGGTCGAAGAAGCCGAGGCGAATGATCTCGCTCTCGCGGGTGAGCAGGTCATAGCCGACCCCGAGGCGTGCCATGGTGGCAAGGTGTCGGTGAACAATGCGCTTGGCGACCAGGTTCCCCACCTGCGCTCGCTCGCCTTCCCCACTCTCCAGAGCATGAAGGGTCCGGCTTCGTAGCTCCGAGCGCGAAGGGTCTTCCTCGAGCCAGAGGCCGACCTCGGCGTAGAGATCCCAGCAGTAGAAATCGAAGGGCTCGGCGAGAGCCTGCACATCTTCGAGGCTCATGCCGCGGAGGTCGACGAAGCCCACGATCACATCGGCAAGCTGGACCCCGGTGTCGTCGATGTAGTTTTGGACCTCGACGGGAAAGCTCAGCGCTTTCAGAGTCGAGGTCAGGACGTCTCCTAGAACGGCGTTGCGCAGGTGACCGATGTGGGCTGCCTTGTTGGGGTTGATGTTGGTGTGCTCGACGACGACCTTGAGAGGTTTCTCAGTCGGCGGGGGAATCAGGGTGGTCTCGAGTAGCTCCGCGGTGAAGTGGCTGCGCTGTAGGAAGAAGCCGAGATAGCCCGGACCCTCGACAGAGACCCGCTCCACCGCCGGAGGCAGGGTCAGCCCCTCTGCGATCTCTTCGGCGATGGCTCTGGGGTTGCGCTTGAGACTGCGAGCGAGGTGGAGGGCCGAGGGCACGGCGAGGTCGCCAAGCTCGCGGCGGGGTGGAATCTCCACGACGGGCTCGTGCTCGATCTGGAATCGCTCTTGGACAACCCGGGAGAGCTCTTTCGCCAGCTCGCTCTTGATTCGCAGCAGCATGGTGCGGCGCAGTTTAGCCTGCCTCTTCCAGCGCCGCCAGAGCCCCCCATCGACCCTGTTGGTGGTCTTCGAGAGGCGGGGAGGCGTTTTTGGACCAGAATGCGATAAAATAAGTGCTTATGGCGGAAAAGACGGCTGTCAAAGCAGTAAACCGGGTTGCGTTCAAGATGAACGACACACTTCTCGAGCTTCTCGAGGGGGACATCACAGATCTCGACGTTGACGCGATTGTCAACGCGGCCAATAAAGATCTGATCATGGGAAGCGGGGTCGCGGGTGCGATCCTCAGTCGCGGGGGTGAGTCGATCCAGATGGAGTGCTCACGCATCGGCGGCACCGACGTTGGAACTTCGGTCATGACCACAGCTGGAACGCTGTTGGCGAAACGAGTGATTCACTCGGTCGGACCGATCATGGGCGAGGGCGATGAAGACCGCAAGTTGGCCTCGGCGGTGCGATCAGCTCTTGCCCTGGCCGATCGGCACCGTCTTCGTTCCATCGGCATTCCGGCCATCTCGACCGGTACCTTCGGTTTCCCCACCGATCGTTGTGCGCGCATTCTGCTCACCGAGATCCACCGCTATCTCCAGGGTGGGACCAAGATCGAACAGGTTGTCGTCTCTCTCTACAACAGCTCGATCTTCACCGTCTTCCAGCGCGAGCTACGCCGCGGCTTCAGGTAGCCCTAAGTAGACGACGCGACCCACCTCGGGTGGAACCGCGCTTCTTCTCGAAGGAGAAGGGAGAAGAAGGCTCGTTCCGGACTCGCAGGCGTGTCTGGCGTCCGCGTATCTCCGAGCTAACGCATGCCGGCCGTTCAGGGTGCCCCAGATCGCCGCAGCGCAGGAGCGAGGCGACGCAGCCGTTTGTTGTCTCTCTCTACAACAGCTCGATCTTCACGGTCTTCCAGCGCGAGCTACGCCGCGGCTTCAGGTAGCCCTAAGTAGACGACGCGACCCACCTCGGGTGGAACCGCGCTTCTTCTCGAAGGAGAAGGGAGAAGAAGGCTCGTTCCGGACTCGCAGGCGTGTCTGGCGTCCGCGTATCTCCGAGCTAACGCATGCCGGCCGTTCAGGGTGCCCCAGATCGCCGCAGCGCAGGAGCGAGGCGACGCAGCCGTTTGTTGTCTCTCTCTACAACAGCTCGATCTTCACGGTCTTCCAGCGCGAGCTACGCCGCGGCTTCAGGTAGCCCTAAGTAGACGACGCGACCCACCTCGGGTGGAACCGCGCTTCTTCTCGAAGGAGAAGGGAGAAGAAGGCTCGTTCCGGACTCGCAGGCGTGTCTGGCGTCCGCGTATCTCCGAGCTAACGCATGCCGGCCGTTCAGGGTGCCCCAGATCGCCGCAGCGCAGGAGCGAGGCGACGCAGGCGTACTCTGCGTACGCCGAGGAGCCGAGCGACGAGCACGCGGTGAGGTGGGGTGCCCTGGACGGCCGGCTAGGACACGAAGTAGGCGCTGGCACGGATCTGGAGGCGGGAGCGGGCTTGGAAGCCGCCGCCGGCGATGCAGAACGAGCTGACCGAGGCGAGGATCGGCAGCACGATCCAGCCGTCGAAGCGGTCGCCACCGTCGTAGGCCGGAACCACCGGCTCGACCTCTGCGATTTTGGTCCAGTGCTCGTCTTCGGGGTCCAGAGATGCGCGGAGCTCGACGTAGGTTCGGTCGAGGTCGATGACGCTCTGGCTCGAAGGACACCAGAGCGAGAAGACGAATCGCACCTCGTCATAGGTGGCGGTGTCGAGCTGCGGGTCGGCGCTGTTGAGGAGCGGGAAGACAAAGGCGCCGTTGTTGTCGGTGGCGAAGATCTCGGGCGCGGGATCGAAGAGGATCTGAAGGGATTTCGCGCCGGCGCTCATGGGGCGGCCAGTGTATCAAGTGGCAGCTGGCTATTTTGGGTGCTGCAGAGCTCTCTTAGGTCACTCCCAATTCTCTCGAAGAGCCCATAGACGAGAGGCAGCGGTAAGCCGATCACGTTGGAGCTCTGGCCGGAGATCGCCTCGACGAAGAGGCCGCCGATGCCTTGGAGAGCGTAGGCCCCAGCCTTGTCGGAGGGCTCGCCGGTAGCCACGTACCACTCGATCTCTTCTGCGCTGAGCTGCCGTAGCCGTACGCCGCTCGCGGCGATGTCGCTGACGCTCGTTCCCGCGTCCGTATCTCGCAAAGTTACTCCAGTGAGCACCGTGTGCTCGCGACCGGCGAGCCGAGCAAGCATCCGCCGAGCGTCGTCGTCGCTATCGGGCTTGCCGAGAACATCGCCTTCGAGAACGACGATGGTGTCCGCCGCCAGGACCAGACTCCTCGCCGCTTCGATTGCGGCTGCCTTCGCGGCGGAGAGCCGTCGCACATAAGCTTCGGCGGCCTCCCCTGTCAGCCTTGCTTCATCGACGTCCGGGACGCGGATGGTGAAGTCCACCCCGATCGACAGCAGAAGCTGCCGTCGTCGTGGAGAGCTGGACGCCAGAACCAGACTTTGGCCTGCGGAGGTCCGTCTCATGGGTAGTAGCCGCGCATGGTCTTGGCCTGGAGGCCAGGTGGGCGAACCTCGAGCTCGATCTTGCGGAACTTTTCGATCGCCTGACCTTGAGAGGATTGGTAGGCGATGAGGTACTGAGCGCGCAGCTCGTTCTCGATTTTTTGATAGACAGAGCCGAGCCCGCCGGCGCCGCTGATGAAGAAATGCCGGCCTCCGGTCTCCCGGGCAAGCCGGCTCAGCTTGCTGCGAGCGACGATCTCGCGTTGATCCATCTCCAGACCGATGCTGTAGACGGCCACACCGGTGTGGCGGGCGAACTCGAGAACATCGTCGAAACTGTACTTACTTCCGGTGTCTTCTCCATCCGACAGTAGGATCAGTGCCCGCTTGCCGCGTAGGCCGCTGAAGTAGTGGAGGGCGAAGATCAAGCTGTCATGCAAGGCGGTCTCACCCTCGGTCACCAGCCCGGCGAGCCCGCCCGCGAGGATCTCCAGATTGTTGGTAAAGGGCACGACCAGGTCGGGGACATCGTTGAAGGTCATCAGCGAGGCCCGATCTCTTGGGCGGAGCACCGACTCGAAGAATTTGAGCGCGGCCTTCTCCGCCTCCTCCAGCGCGTCGGTCATCGAGGTCGAGGTGTCGAGCAGGATGCCGGCATGGATAGGGCGCTCATTGACGGCCTCGAAGCGCCGGATGGTCTGCTCTTCGCCATCTTCCTTGACCACGAAGTCCTCCTTGGACAACTCCTCGACCGGGCGTCCCTTGGAGTCGAAGACCGAGGCGTAGAGCTCGACAAAATCGATCTGGACCTGGTCGACGGGGTAGGGCGAGTTGACGAGCACCAGATCTTCAGTGCTACTACCGTCAACCAGGTAGGCCACCGCGCGAACGTAGCCGAGCTCCTGGCTGCTTGGGATGAGGATGGGCTGGATGAAGGGAGCCTGATAAAGGGAAGCGACCAGGTCTTCGTTGAGGTAGATCTCCAGGCGATCGAGCTCCTCGCCTTCCGGAATCTCGACCTCGGCATGGGCACGCACACTCTGGGTGTAGCGCCGGCCCCTCTGGGGCTCGATGAGCCTCACGCCGAAGCGATGGGGGCCGGCGTTGATCAGTACCTGGTCGCGGGCCAGGGTTCGACCCTCGGCGTCGACCGCGCGTGCCTGGAGCGTGTGGACCCGCGGCGCCTGTCCGAGGTTTATCTCGATACTGTAGGGCGCTTTCGACTTCGACATCACCTGCTTGCCGTTGAGGTCGAAGGCAACCTTGGAGATACCCTCTCCGCCGACTTCGGCGCTGACCCGAACGGTACCCGTGATCAAACGGTCGCTCGGTGCCCACAGTTTCAATACGTGGTCGCCATCGACGGCCTCTACCAGCGAGGCGTTGGCTTCGGTGAGAAGCTCGAGGAAGCCGTCCGGTTCCGGCGCCGGCGGCAACGATGCGGCGTCGATACGCGGGTTGGGCACCTCGATCTCGTCGTGCAGGCGGAAATATCGCTCGGAGTTGAGGTCTTGGAGGCGAACGATCCAGGTGTAGGTGGCGGGACGCAGATATCTCTCGAGCGCGAGCGCGATGGTTTGGTCCCCCTCCGCGCTTGGCGGCACATCGAACTTGTAGCGGAAGGTGTCGAAGAGCTCTCCCCGAAGAAGGATCTCGCCGTCGACGAGAAAATTGTAGGAGCGATGCTCCCCGGTCTGCGCGATCTGGGCTTGTTCGCCGGCCACCGAAAAGATCAGCTGTGCGACGGTGCGGCTGCCGTGGATGCCGGGAAAGTTGGTGGAGAAAGAGGCCTCCATGAGCTCGGCCCCTTCCGGAATATCGGTCGAAGACGCGACGAAGCTTGCCACCCACTCCTTCGCTTTCCGTGGTCGCAGTGGGAGGCTGTCGAGGATCGCTTCCCAGTCGGCACTGGCGAGGACCGCGGTGACGATGTCGTCGCCGCGGGAGCATGTCTGGGCGATTAGGGCGAGCAGCTCTTCGTCGGAGGTCGTGGTCAGGTGGGCCGTCTTCAGACCCAGAAGACCGTCTCGGTAGCTCCAGGCTCGCACCCGCTGGCCGCCGATACGAAGAAAGATCAGGTAAAACTCCGGGCGCACGCTCTTGATGGAGTCGAAATACCAGATCTCGAGCGGCCGGAGAGTCTCGCTGCAGGTGGTGCGGAAGGAGCGCTTCTCTTCACCGAAGAAGAGAATCATCTGGGCGCGAGGGTCGGAGAGATCGTCGAATCGAAGCTTCGCGAGCTCGCGGTTCTCTTCCCAATTGTCCCGAAATTCGTTGCGAGCGGTCTGCGGAAAGGGGTCGCGGACCTGCCAGAAGCGCTTGATGAAGCGATCCCTCTGGTGTTCCTGGCCGAGCTCGAGGAAGGCCTCTCTTTCCTCGTCGGCGATAAGGAGGGCAACCGCTTCGAGGAATTCCTCGTGCCTCTCGGCAAGCCGCGTAGCGGAGTCACTCTGACCGAGCCCGACGCCTGCCGCAGCGAGACTCAGCGCGACGGCAGCGATCAGGGCGGCTGTTAGGAGCCTGGAAGGCATGCCGACCCAGTCTACCCGCTGACGATCGGCGAGGGTCTAATCAGTACAATGGATCCGGGCGTGGCGCAGGGTCGCCCGCCACGGGCGAAGATCAGCACAAGGAGAGTTCCCCGGTGCAGCTGACCGACGACGAGAAACGAATGCACGAGGGTGCTCGCGGCGAGCCACGCCGTCTGGCCATCGAGCAGCAGATTGCGGTGGGTCGGTTCTTTGACGCCGTCGATTTCGTGCCGGTTACTCAGGCCCACCTGATGGCCGATGGAGAAGCTGTAGGCGAAGCGGGAGTGGCGGTCCTCGAGAAGATCGCGGCAGCGCCGCCGGCGGATCGCCAGGTGCTCATACCCACGGTCACGGATCCGCGCGGCGTCGACGTTGCGGCCTGCGCTCGACTCCGCCAACCGGATTTCGCCGAGGGGCGGGAGCGGCGCATCGTCGACGCTCTCGAGGCGATCGGCTGCCTGATGACGAATACCTGCATCAACTACCAGACCGTGGCGCCGCCGGTACTCGGCGAGCACTTGGCGTTCGGCGATACCGGCTCTTCGATCTACGCGAACTCGGTGTGCGGTGCGCGCACCAACTTCGAGGGGGGTGTAGCCGCGCTGTGGGCGGCGCTGACCGGTCGGGTGCCTCGCTACGGGATGCATCTGGCGGAGCATCGGCGGGGCACGGATCTGTTTCATATCGATCATGTCCCCGCCACGCCCGCGGACTGGGGGGCTCTCGGTGGGGTTATCGGACGCAGAATGGGCTCCTATTGGCAGGTCCCCGTGCTGGCCGGCATCGAGGCCACGCCCGGACCGACGGCGCTCAAGTTCTTCGGCGCCGCGCTAGCCAGTTACGGCTCGACTCCGATGTTCCATATGGTCGGGGTGACTCCGGAGGCACCGAGCCTGGCGGCGGTGTTCGACGGCGATGAAGGCTCTGCCCACGAGATCAGCGCCGCGGATATCGACGCCTTCTACGAAGGCTTCGTTGCCGATGACGACCATGTCGACATCGTCGTGCTCTCCGCACCACAGCTGAATCTCTACGAGCTGCAAGAGGTGGCCGCTGCCATCGACGGTAAAGAGCTCTGCGCGGGAACAAGCATGATGGTGACGACACCGCCCGAGGTCGCGCGGGCGGCCGAGCGAATGGGGCTGACAGCGCGCATCGAAGCGAGCGGCGCGCAGGTCCTCGAAGGGGTTTGCTTCTACCAGATGTACGCGCGCGAGATGGGCGAGGCCAACGGCTGGCGCCAGATCGTCACCTCCTCGGCCAAGCTAGCCAACATTCTCGGCGGCTATGGCTATCAGCCACGGCTGGCGAGCCTGGAGCAATGCGTGGACGCCGCGGTCACCGGAAGGTTGGCAGCGAGGCAGGCGTCATGAGTGGCATGCGAATCATCAAAGCTCATCGCGGCATCGGTAGCATCGTTCGCGGGCAGGCGCTGGTTGCCGATGACGGCTTTTCCGCGCGCTACGACCTCGACCGCGTCCGCGGCGTCTTTTCACGACCGCAGCACGCGCTCTACGGTCAGAGCTACGTCGACCGTGTATTGGTGCTCGATATCGCTAAAGGCGGCGTGGCAACCGCCTGGATGTTGCGAGACATGCGCGCCGGCGGCAAAGCTCCCGCGGCTTTGCTACTCAACTACGCCAACCCGGTGATGGCGCAAGGGGCGGCCTTCGCGGAGCTGACGCTGATGGATCGTTTCGAGACCGACATCACCGGCGCGCTGGTGACCGGTGAAGAGGTCGAGGTCGATCCGATGAAGGGCGAGGTACGGATGCTTGCGGCTTCTTCGGACTGAGGCCATCGCGCACGGCGACAACGTTACGCTACTCCCTAATGGTCGTTCCTGAAAGCGAGTAGGTCTACCCGGCTTGCTCTCGCGATATGTGGCGAGAGGCGACACGCAGGCCCAGGGCTTCGGGTCACTCCTGGCGGGTCGCTAGTAGTATGCCTGCCACCGTCATGAGTAAAGAAATCAGCGGAAGCGTCGAGAAACACTGGCATTCGGACGAAGCGGGAGCGCTGCTCGAGCGCATCGACGAGGCGCTGCGGCGATCGGGTCGCGATCCACAGGATCTCGCCGTTGATGATCTCCTCACGGTCGACGAGTTCCACATCCGCGGCCGTGAGGCCACAGACGAGTTGGCGAAGCTTGCTCGGCTCGACGAGGGCATGAAGATCATCGACGTCGGCTCGGGCCTGGGCGGCCCTTCGCGGTTCATCGCGAGTCGCTATGGCTGTCACGTCACCGGAGTGGATCTCACCGCCGAGTACTGCGCGACGGCGACCGTGCTGGCCGACCGGACCGGACTCGCATCGAAGGTCGAGTACCGCCGCGCCAACGCCCTCGACCTTCCCTTCGAAGACGAGAGCTTCGACCTAGCCTGGACGCAGCACATCTCGATGAACATCCCGGACAAACGAGGCATGTTCGCGGAGATGGCTCGAGTCACCAAGTCGGGCGGACGGGTGGTGATCTACGACCCCATCCGCGGTGCCGACGAGCCGTTGACCTATCCGGTGCCCTGGTCGCGTGACGGAGAGATCAGCTTCCTCGTCGACGCTGAAGAGACGCGATCTCTCCTCGAGTCGGCAGGTCTTCGTGTCGAGACCTGGAATGACGTCAGTGAGAAGTCCCTCCAGTGGTTTCGTAAGAACGCGGCCAACACTTCGGCCGCGCCTCCCGTACTCGGCCTCCACCTGCTGCTCGGCCCGGAGTGGCCGACGATGGCTTCGAACATGGTCGAAAACATCGCGGCGGGACGGTTGGCGGTCGTGCAGGTGATCGCGCGCCGGGCCTAAAGCCTGGACTATTCATGAGGTCCGTAGCGAGGTGCCGCAGCCGCGGCACCGCAGTAGGAGCTTCATGAATAATCCAGGCTAGAAGAGGTCACGGATCGTCCGGCGCGCCAGCTGGGTCATGTGAACCTCATCCGGACCGTCGGCGATTCGGCAGTATCGGCTCATCATGAAGATGTGTGCGATCGGCGTATCCTGGATCACACCCATGCCGCCATGCGCCTGCATCGCCCGGTCGGCCACGTTCTGACACATCTGCGGGGCGACGACCTTGACCATGGAGATGTAATCTCGAGCATCTTTAGGACCGAATTTGTCCATCTTGTCCGCCGCGGCGAGAACCAGAAGTCTGCACTGCTCGATCTCACAGCGCGATCTCGCGATGTCGTGCTGGATGCTGGTTTTCTGCGACAGTGGCTCACCGAAGGCGACGCGGTTCTCGACCCGCTTACACATCAGCTCGAGGCAGCGATGGGCCATGCCGACAAACATCATCGCGTATTGGAAGCGACCGGGCCCGAGGCGACCTTGTGCGATCTCGAAGCCGCGCCCTTCGCCGAGGAGGAGGTTCTCCGCCGGCACTCGGACGTTCTGATAGAGCACCTGGGCGTGACCGCCGGGAGAGCCGGTCAAGCCAAAGGCCCGCAATGGGCGCTCGAGGATCACACCCGGCGTGTCCTTCGGCACCAGGATCATCGAGAACTGCTCGTGTCGCGGTGCGGACGGATCCGTCTTTCCCATGACTACGAAGACTTCGCAGAGCGGATTGAAGGCGTTCGAAGTAAACCACTTCCGCCCGTTGATCACGTACTCATCGCCGTCTCGAACGATCGTGGTCTCCAGGTTCGAGGCATCCGAGGAGGCGACCGCGGGCTCGGTCATCGAAAACGCCGAGCGGATCTCGCCGGCCAACAGGGGTTTGAGCCATCTCTCCTGCTGGGCCTCGTTGCCGAAGCGTGCCAGCACCTCCATATTGCCGCGGTCTGGGGCGCTACAGTTGAAAACTTCCTGCGCCCAGGGTACTCGCGCCATCCTCTCCATGAGCGGCGCGAACTCCAGATTGCTCAATCCGGGGCTGAACTTCTCGTAATCCTTGGGCAGGAACCAGTTCCAGATCCCAGCCTTTCTCGCTTTCTCTTTGAGTCCTTCGAACCACGGTGGGTATTGCCACTGGTTGTTGGCGTCTTCGACCCACTCCCAGTGCTCGAGCTCCAGCGGGAATATGTGCTCGTCCATGAATGCGTCTACCTGGGCGATCAACCCACGTACCTTTTCGCTCGGCTCGAAATCCATGCTCTCCCCCTCGAAGGTAACGCGCAGCCCCCAGCGATATCCGGACGGGCGGCTTGGGCGGTCCCTTGAGTCTACCTCGCTCCGCCGGCGGCCTCATCAGGTTCGGCGATGGCGCGAAATGCCGGATGTGTCCTTAGAAGCCCGAGGGCTTGGGCGAGCAATGATCGCCCCGGCTCAATACGATGCCAGGTGGAGGCTCCCGATGGATGGGGGAGTGGGATTGCCTCGAGCTCGTGGTCGAAGATCTCGACCCGGTGCACTTTGCCGACGACGTCGACCAGCTTATTGACTTGCATCACCTGCGAGATCGCGAGCTTGCCCACCGGAAGGAGGAGACGGGGCTGAAGAAGGTCTACCTCGGTCTCCAACCACGACGAACAATTCTCGATCTCGACTCTGGATGGCACTCGATCCCCTCCGGCCGTCGCCTTGCCCGGAAAACAGCGACAGACCGCGGCCATGTAGGCGCGCTGGCGAAAACGGTCCTCTTCGATCCCGATGCTCTCGAGCCAGCGGAAGAGCGTTTTTCCTGCGGTCCATCCGAAGGGCCGGCCGACCTTACCCTCGTGGGGGCCGGGTGCCTGGCCGAGGAGCAGCACTGGTGAATGGACAGCCGGGCCGGCGATCACGGGACCGATCATCGAGGGGCATCGACGACAAGCCAACAGATTGTCGCGGTGGGCGCCGAGCTCGACGAGAGCTCGCTGTGTTGCGGCCTCCGAGGCTCGGGGTCCAGGCGTGCCGTCCATCGGGCTAATTCGCGAGGTCGAGGGGCAGCGCTGTCTTGACTTTGAGGCCTTTGCGTCTGACCTTCACTACAGGTGCTGCGCCTTCTTCAGGCGCCCGGTCTGTGTAGTAGGTCAGGATGTATTGCATGCGAAGCTCGTCACGGATCTGGGAGAAGGCGCGGACGACCTGTTCGCCGGTTCCGGCCCGGAACAGGCGTCCCCCTGTGGGCTCGGTGATCACCGAAAGCGTGCTCGTCGCCAAGGCCTGATTCGAGAAGCCCCCCGTCGATCCCCCTCTGCCGGCGGCTGCAAATCCCCCGCCCTGGCCCTGCGCCATCGAGATGATGTAGACCGGAACACCGAGCCGTTGGCCGAAGTCGACAGCGCGACTCGGGTCGGCACGGCTCGCCGAGTCGAAGCCATCGGTGATTACGATCAGCGCCCTCCGTCCGGGCTCGCCATCGAATTGGAGCATCGAGAAAAGGATGGAGTCGTAGAGGGCGGTGTTGCCCTGGGGTCTGAGCTGACCGAGGGCGCTATAGAGCTCACGGGTGTTTCCGGTGAGAGGCTGGAGAAGGCGAAGCTGCGAATCGAAATCGACCAGAAATGCGCGATCTCTGGCACCGAGGGTGCCATCCAGAAAGGCCTCTGCCGCGCCCCGAGTCTGTTGCCATAGGTGAATCATGCTCCCCGAGGAGTCGATCGCAAGGCCGAGCACCAGAGCCACGTCTCGAGACATGTAGAGGCGCTGTACTTCGCGCGTCTTGCCCCCCTCGACGATCTCGAAATCCTCTTGGGTCAGCCCGGCCACCGGCGCTCCCGAGCGGTCAGTAACGAGGACCTGAAGCTGGACGAGATGCACATCCACCTCGGCGGAGAAGTCGGCTCCTACGAGCAGCTCGACATCTTCGAGCTCGCGGCCGTCGCGCAGTTTGGCGGTTACGCGAACGTACTCGTCTCTGCTAACCCCTTCGGTTGGAATGTCGGCGACGAAAGGCGCGTCGTTCAAGCGAGTCACCAACGACTCGCCGCGATAAAAGGCAACCTCTTCGAGCACCGCCCGCCGGGGTACGGAGACCTCGGCGCTCGCGCGCACCGAGCCGCTGGCGGTGTCACCCTCTATGCTGACCAGATTCAATCGGAACGGTGGGTCGACCCGATTGATGGTGATCTGGTCGGAGCCCATGGAACGGCCCGTGACGCCGAGGGCGGAGACTCGGACCCTTTGTTCTCGCGGCGGACTGGCGAGCTCCACCTTGGCGTCGAAGGGCGGTAGCTTCTTGTGCGCCACTTTTTCGCCGTCGAGATAGAACTCGACCGTCGTTACCCCCGGATCGATCGTGAGAGTCTGCAGCAGGACCTTGCCTGAGAGCAGTTTGCCTGGAGAAGGTGGGATTGGCAGCAGCCGGATTACCGAGCTCTTTCTCGGCTCGGGCGTCTCGGTCTCGGCGGCAGGGGGCTCTGGCCGTGCCCGAACCTGTGGTGGATCCGCCGCTACAAGAGTGGCGACCTCCGCCGTCCGCGCTCTCTCTGGCGTCCCAGAGTTGGCTTGAAGCTCCGGGTCATCGATGCGCTCGTACACAGTGCGGAAGCGGAGGTCCGGAGTCCGATCGCCCTGGATGTCGGTTGTGAGCACCAGCTGAGTACCGCTCGGCGCCAACTCATAGGTCTCGACCAACTGGCCGCGGTCGGCCTGGGTCTCGACCACCAAAGTGCCGTTCCCGAGACGGATCACGGTGCGGCTGCCCAAACCGTCAGTGATGACGCTCCCGTCGAGGGGCAGGAGCCGATTTTCCCGGTTGGCGTTGCGAATCGAGATCAGCCGTTCCTGGTGGTCGATCCTCAGCACGCGTAGACCCCTGGCGAGCTGGTCATAGGGACCCTCCCGACGGCCAGGGTTGGCTGAACCGCGGCCGCTGCGCCCGCTAGAGGGGCGCTGACGGCTACCCCCCCCCGGCCAGCTTCCGCCCCAGCCGACGCCATTGGTGCGGGTACTCGATATCTCTTCGAGCTTCTCTTCGAGATCGTCGCTCTCGCGCTCGTCCAGCAGCCATACGCCGGTGAAGCTGAGTTTTGCCTGCGATTCCTGGCCGGAGGCCGTGCCTTGTATCAGGGCGAGAGACGAGATCAGGAGCGCAGAGCTGGTTTTTCTCATGCTGGGTAAGGTCTCAAGGCTGCAATCCTCATGCCTGGTGCCGTTCTAGGCCGCAGCGCTGGCGGTTGGCGTCACCCGAACGCCTGCTCTTTCGACCGCGCTCTAGCCCCCATCCTCCCACGGAGACGCTATGTCCTCGACACCAGACAAAGAGTCTCAAGGGGCGGATCCTATTCCCGAAGAGCTCTCGACGCCGTCGCCAAGCGGCAAGTCTCGGAGGAGCTCGGCCATTCGACTCTGTCGGTCCGCCAGGGAGAACTCCTCGACGACGCGCTGCCGGGCCGCCTGCGCTCGTTGTTTTGAGGCTCCCGGATCCTGCAGTATCTGGGCGATCGCTTCCTCGAGTGCCTGTGGATCGCCAGGCGGGACCAATAGACCGTGGGATGGGTCACCAATGAGATCTGCTGTACCGCCGACAGCGGTTACGGCAACCGGGACCTCGAGGGCCATCGCATCGAGTACGGCAAAGGGAAAACCTTCGTAGTCGGAGGCCTGAATGAAGATGTCGAATCCTTGATAAGGCGCGTCCAGGTCGGTCCGATGACCCAAGAAGCGACACCGGTTCATGACCCCGAGGTGGCGCGCTTCCTCCTCCAGGCCGGCGCTCATCGGACCGGCGCCTGCCATCATCAGTATCAGGCTGGGGAAGCGTTTGCACAGCGAGGCGAAGACTCGGAGGATCAGATCCGGGCGTTTTTCTGCCTCGAGCCGCCCGACGGTCCCAAGCACCAGCTCCTCGTCGCCAATCCCACAATCTTTGCGAATTCGGGCCCGCACCCCGGCTTCTACTTCAAGAGCCCCGGTATCGACAGCGTTGGGGAGGTAGCGCACCCTCTTGGTGCTGGCTCCTTGATTCAGCAGCTTCGTGCGGATCGATTTCGAGACCGCGATCACTAAGGCGAAGGAAGTGAGAATCCGCTGGTCCACCGGATAGTAGAGGAAGCGCTCACGGCGGGTGCGAACGGGCCAGCCATGAGCGGTAGCTACGAGCAGAATGGGCTCGACTCGAGCGAGGAGAAATGCCAGGAGGTCGGCCTTGTAGTCATGAGAATGGACGATCTGAATGCGACGCTCGCGGATCAATCCGCGCAGACCTTTCAAGGTACGGAGGTCGAGCGCTCGCCGCTCTTCGAACACGAAGCTCGACAGTCCTTGCTCCTGGGCTCTCGAGTGGGCCCAGAAAGGAGGCGCTCCCTCTCTTCGTAGGAAGCACAGAGTCTCCTCGACGTGGTGAGTCTCACCTAGCGCAGCGGCGTCCAGAATGGAGCGCTCCGGCCCGCCCCCTTGATCCGAGGCCGACCGCAACTCCAGGACCCTCAGCCTCGCCGGCTCTGGCGTCCTGATAGACATCAATTCGGTGATGTTATCTCTACGGCTTGTCGGCGCGTGTAGGATGAGTACAGTTCCGCGTGGATCCGGCTCGCCGGGACACCATGGCCGACTCTTCAAATCAAGACCCGGACCTGCGGGGAGCCGCTGTCAGAGGCGTGCTTTGGACGTATGCGGCGGTTGCGACGAGCAAGCTGCTCGCCCTCGGATCGACCGTCGCTCTCGCCCGCATTCTGATGCGGGAGGAGTTCGGCATCGCCACTTATGCCTTGACTGTGTGCGCCCTCTTCGAGTTCGTTCGTGGTCTCGGAGTTGGTCAGGCGCTGATCTATCTCCGGCGATCGGAGGAGCGGACCCAGACTGCCTTTTGGCTAACCGCGATCGCGGGCTTCGCGTTTGGCGGGCTGATGTGGGGGCTGGGACCGGTCGCTGCGGATTTCTTTCGCGACCCCAGAGCCGAGGGTGTGACGCGGGCTCTCGCTCCCTATTTCCCGATTGTCGGGCTCGGGCTGGTCCTCGACTCTCTACTCCGCAAGGAGCTGCGATTCGGCCGCCGATTCCTGCCGGAGCTCGCTCGCGCCCTGTCCAAGACGGTGGTCTCGATCGCTCTCGCCCTTTTGGGCTGGGGGTATTGGAGCCTGATAGTGGGCCATCTCGCCGGGGCAGCCGCATTGACTCTCACTTTGTGGGCTGTCGTTCCCTGGCGCCCTCGTCTTGTCTTCGACAGGGGAGAAGCTCTCGCACTGCTCGGCTACGGAAAAGATATGGTCGTGATCGCGATTCTTGCGACGGTCGCCTACCGAGCCGATCACCTGATCGTCGGCCGTTACCTGGGGCCGGCGGCCCTAGGAACCTATGCGGTCGCTGTCCGCTTTCCGGAGTTGCTCGTCGCTCATACCAGCTCGATGATCTCTTCAGTTCTCTTCCCGGCCTACGCGAAGGTGGAGAGTGCCAGGCAGCGGCTCGGCGAGCTGGCGATCGAGAGCCTACGGATCATCGCGGCAGCCTTCGTTCCTGTTGCCGTGGGGTTGGCTCTGGTGGCTGAGCCGCTGGTCCTAGGCACCTTCGGAGAAGAGTGGAGTGAGGCGATTCCGCTGTTGCCCTGGATCGCTCTCTATTGCCTGCTCCCCGCGCTGACTCGACATCTTGGAGACGCCCTGAAGGCCCTGGGGCATACGAAGGTTCTGGTCGGTCTGTCTGCCCTGTCCGCGACGATCGTGCTCTTGGGGATGCTGGTGGTTGCGAAGTCTGGGGGTGGCTTGGTGGAGATTGCTGCCGTCCTGGCGGGCGGCGCCCTGTTGCGGAGCGCCCTCGATCTCTGGGTCGCCCGCCATCTCCTCGGAGTTCGCTTCCGGGCAGCCATCGGGGCGATGGCTCCAGTGGCTCTGAGTGCCGCGTCGATGGCCGCTGTAGTTCTGTTTGTGGGACGTTGGACCGGTGGGCTTGGCGACCTTGGCGAGCTGGTCGCACTCTCGGTAGTGGGGAGCCTGGCCTACATCGCCTCCTCTCTTCTCTTCCAGCGGCGAGTAGTCGACGACGTGCTTGGCCTCATGCGGCTGGCAATTTCGCGAGACGGCCGAGGGTGAGGATCGCCATCTGGATAACATTGCGCGGAGGACGGTGTAGCCGAAGTACCTGAGGCACCGGCGATGCGAACCCGCTGCCGACAAAGGGGGAGTGGTCATGGGCATTCCGACGAGGACGGAAATAGATAGCTTGGGAGAGATCGAGGTTCCCGCCGATCGACTCTGGGGTGCCCAGACCGAGCGTTCGCTTCGTAGCTTCAAGATCTCCGATGAGCGGGTTCCGGCGGCCCTGATCGTCGCCCTTGCTCTAGTGAAGAAGGTGGCGGCCCGGGTCAATCACGATCTCGGTCTTCTCGAGTCGGAAAAGGCCGATGCGATCTGTGTCGCCGCCGACGAAGTGCTGGCCGGCGGTCTGGAGGATGAGTTCCCACTCCTCGTTTGGCAGACGGGAAGTGGCACCCAGACCCATATGAACATGAATGAGGTGCTGGCGAATCGCGCCAGTGAGATCCTCGGCGGCGAACGGGGTCGCGACCGGCTCGTCCACCCCAACGATGACGTCAACAAGGGTCAATCAACCAACGACATTTTCCCCACTGCCATGCATGTGGCTGCGGTGGACGCCGTTTCGAATCGGGTCCTGCCAGCCGTCGAGCGTCTCCGCGACACACTTGAAGAGAAGTCGCGCGACTTTGCTGACCTGGTCAAGATCGGCCGCACTCATCTCCAGGACGCCATCCCGCTCACTCTCGGTCAAGAGATCTCGGGCTATGCCGCCCAGCTTGGTGATGGCGCGAAACATGTGGTGAGCTCCCTCGATCATCTGCGAGAGCTCGCCGTGGGTGGCACCGCGGTCGGTACTGGCCTCAACACCCACCCTGCCTTCGGAGAGCGCGTCGCGCGCGGCCTGACGGAGATCACCGGCTTCGCTTTCGTGACCTCGCCGAACAAGTTCGCGGCGCTAGGCGGCCGCGACGCGATCGTCCACACTCATGGCTCGCTCAAGGGTGTGGCGGTTTCTCTGATGAAGATCGCTAACGACATCCGTTGGCTCGCCTCCGGCCCCCGCAGTGGACTTGGCGAGATCACCATCCCGGCGAATGAGCCGGGAAGCTCCATCATGCCAGGCAAGGTCAACCCAACGCAGGCAGAGGCGGTGACGATGCTGTGTTGTCAGGTCTTCGGCAACGACGTAGCGATCACGGTCGGAGGGGCCTCCGGCAATCTCGAGCTCAACGTGTTCAAGCCTCTCTTGATCCACGGCTTCCTGCAGAGCTGTCGTCTTCTCAGCGACGGCTGCGACAGCTTCGAGAGCAAGTGCGTCAGGGGCATGGAGCCACGCCGGGAGCGTATTCGAGCCAACCTCGAGCGCTCTCTGATGCTGGTGACGGCACTCAATCCTCACATTGGCTACGACAACGCCGCGAAGATTGCGAAGAAGGCCTATGCCGACGACATCACCTTGCGGGAGGCGGCGATCGAGCTCGGGCTGGTCACCGCGGAACAATTCGACCAGTGGGTCCAGGCGGAGAAGATGGTCCGCTGACGCGTCGCCGGAGCGAAGCGACCCCGGCCCTAGTACATGCGGCCATAAGTACGGGTACGTTTCGAGCGACGAAGCGCCTCGCCAGCAAGGCGCGTGACTGAGGCGTACCTGGCAGTACGCCGCAGGGAGCGCAACGCTGCTGGAGAGGATGCAGCGTCGCTCCAAACGTGTCCGTATTTATGGCCGCGTGTACTAGTTGGCCAGGCCGGTTTGGGGAGGTGTGTCCAAGGGGAAGGGGGCAATGCTGTCCTTTCGCTGTTCCAGCTCGAAGTCCTCCCATCGTTTCGGCTTGCCTAGGAAGAACCCCTGGGCGAGGTCGCAGCCCTGCTCGCGCAGCCAAGTCAGTTGCTCGTAGGTCTCGACCCCCTCTGCCACGACTTTCAGCCCCATGCTGTTTGCGATCATGATGACGGCTCGGATGATCGCCGCATCTTCCACTCGCCGGTCGATGCCGGCAATGAGGTACCGGTCGAGTTTGAGCATGCTGAGCGGGAAGTGACGGAGATAGGCGAGGGCGGAGTACCCGGTTCCGAAGTCGTCGGCCGCGATGCGCACGCCGAGTTGCCGGAGCTTTACCAGGATGGGCCTCGCTCTCTCGGGCACGGCGAGAGCACGCTCTGTGATCTCGATGATGAGCTTGGAGGGATCGACGCCGCTGTGCAACAGAGCCCGTTGTACCTGATCCGGCAGCTCGGGGTCGAGAACGCTGGCGGGGGACAGGTTGATCGAGAGCGAGAAAGGCCCGGACGAGGCCTCTATGAGCACATGCTCCAGGACGTAGCGGTCCAAATCTCTGGCGAGGTCGCTCTCCTCGGCCATGGCTAGAAATGCAGACGGGTGGGTGAGCCCACGGATTGGGTGCTCCCAGCGGATCAAAGCCTCCACCGCCACGGTTTCGCCGGTGGCCAGGTCGACGAATGGCTGATATTTGAACATCAGCTCTTCGTTACGCAGCGCTTCGCGGAGCTCGCCCTCGAGACGTATCTGGCCCTGGGCGTGGTTGTCCTGATCGGCATCGTAGAAGCTGATGCGTCTCGAACGGTGTTTGGCTTGGTACATCGCGACGTCGGCGCGTGCCAGCAGATCCTCGACGCTGTCACTCACCTGACGCGTCATCGCAATGCCGAGGCTGGCATCGAGGTCGAGGCTGACATCACGAACTTCGAAGGCCTGCTGCCGCAAGACTTCTAGAAGCCGGTCCGCGGCCTCACGCGCCGTTGTTCGGTTGCAGTCCTGGATCAACAGGGCGAACTCGTCGCCGCCGACACGGGCGAGGGTGTCCTCTTTTCGCACGCCCCCGGCGAGGCGGGTTGCCACGAGCTGCAGTACCAGATCACCAGCTGCGTGTCCGTGAGCGTCGTTCACGGTCTTGAAACCGTCGAGGTCGAGGAAGATCACGGCGACGCGCCAATGTCTCCGACGGGCGAGCGCCAAGGCTCTTTCGGCGTCGTCGTGGAGGGCCCGACGGTTGGGGAGACCGGTCAGGAAGTCTCGATAGGCCATCTCCTCGACCCGACGTTGGTAGGCGTTGCGTTCGGTTACGTCTCGCCCGATGACGACACCGCCGCATGTCTTTCCTCGGCTGTCTCGAAGGTTCAGGCCCTGGAACTCGAGGTCTCGGTTCTCGCCGTTTCGCTCGACAGTGAAGAGGCTCAGGTCCTCATTGCCGTGTTGGACCGACTCGAAGGTCCTATGCCAAGGGAAGTAGACCTCCGCGGCCGGTCTACCGAGAACCTCGCTTTCCGTCTTTTCGATGCCGGCGAGGGCTGTGCGATTGATCATTGTGACCTGTCCGTCGGCATCGAGGACCACGACACTGTCCGCCATGGCCTGAAAGACGGCTTCGTAGGCAACCGGAGTGAAGTCCAGCAGGCGATGGGAGAAAAGACCCCATGCGATCAGGACGTTGGCGATGCCCAAGCCGAGGGGCATGGCATCAACCCCGTAGATGGGGCCTCCGGCCAAGATCTGGACGATACTCACGCTCAGCGGGATAATCGCGGCCGCGATGAGCGCCCTACCTTGTCGTCTCTGCAGAGACTCGGTACGAAAGCAGTGACGAAGGAGAAGCACAAAGCCGGTGAGAGTCAGAATCCAACTGTAGGGCAGGACGACGTTGCTGGACCAGAAGCTGCGCGCAGCGGCATGGTCGACGAGGTCAGCAACCTCCAGATCCCACAGTAGTCCGTGTAGCCGATTCGTTGCCGCCATGCCTAGTGAGACGGCCGGAACGATCGAGAGCGCGACGGCCCAGCGCCTGAGGCGAGCCTTGCCGGTGAAAGCGAGGGCGAAGAGCAGCCAAAGAGGCGGAAGCGGAAGAGCTACGAGAAGGCTGGCTTGAGACCAGAGCACCTTGGCCGCGTAGCCCGACGTGAGGGCATCGAACGAGGCGACAGTGAGCCAGAGACAGAGACCGAACTGCAGCGGTTGGAAGTAGGCGGCGCCGGGGGTTTCGATATGCAGCCGCGCGTATACGGCTAACGCGAGCGCAGCTGTCGCTGCGAGAAGCAGAGGAAAGACTATTAGTTCCATCGGCTCAGTACCCATCCCCGAGCGAGCCGCGCAGTCAAAACCAACTGAACGTTGAGCTTAACCCAAACCTGGCGCTTGCGGAAGGCAGGGGCTCATCGTCGCCGGTCTCAGTCTTGCCGTGGCTCGGGAGACCGGCTAGGGTCGAGGGCCTCAGAGGAGGGAGCGTCGGCGATGGCCATCAGCTACAGCGAGTCCGCATGGAAGATTCGCAGCGACCTTGCGGAGTGCCACGAGAGCTACTGGGCTCGCCTTGCGTCTCCGGGCTCATGGTGGACGGGTGCACAACGCGTTGCGCTCGCCGCAGAGGTGAGAGCGGCGGGCGAGTGCAGCCTCTGCGGGAGACGCAAACAGGCCCTTTCACCGTATGGCATCGAGGGCGAGCACGATCGAGCTTCGAAAGAGCTTCCGGCGCTCGCGGTCGACGTTGCCCATCGCATCACCACCGACGCGAGTCGCTTGACTCGAGAGTGGTTTGACAGGGTTCTCGAGCAGGGTCTCAGCGCCGAGCGCTATGTCGAGATCGTGGGCACGGTCGTAGCGGTGGTCAGTATCGACAGCTTCTGCAGGGCGATAGGAGTCCCCCTCCATGCCCTGCCCGAGCCCCGTGGTGGCGAGCCGAACCGATATCGCCCTGCGAGCGCGAGCCAGGAAGAGGCGTGGGTACCGGTAGTCCCGGCGGACAACACCGGCACGCCGGAGGCCGACCTCTGGCCCGCCAAGCGAACCGGATGGGTCGTTCGTGCGATGAGTCTCGTGCCTGACGAGGTTCGTACGCTTGCCGATCTCAGCGCGGCGCACTATCTTCCTCACAGCGCTGTCATCGATCCTCGAGCCTCCCGAGGAGCTCTGAGTCGTGCCCAGATCGAGCTCATCGCCGGCCGGGTATCGGCCCTCAACGAGTGCTTCTACTGAACGAGCGCTCATGCAGCTCTGCTCCGTGCGAGCAGCCAGGACACCGAAGATGCAGTCGATCTACTTTCCGTCACCGAGCAGGGGCGGTCGAGTGGCGTCTCTCATGGTGACGCCTTGGTGACTTTTGCCGAGGAAGTCGTGCTAGGGAGTGACGAGGCCCTTGCGAGCTCACGTCGGCGGCTGGTGGAAGAGATGAGTGCCGAGGCGATGGTGGATGCGGCGGCGGTGGCGTCGAACTTTCAGCGCATGGTGCGGATCGCCGACTCCACCGGCATTCCTCTCGGCGGAGGGCTGGATACCTTCTCCAAAGAGGTGCAGAAAGAGCTCGGGCTCGAGCGCTTTCAGAGCCACTGAGGCCGCTCTCAGCGGGCGTCGTCCTCGCTCAGGCCGGCTGCCGATAGGGCCTTGCGGGGTTCTCGAGGTCGGCGATGGAGGGAGCGGTGAGCACCGAGCCGCCACCGATATCGTGGAGGTGGCGCACCACCATGTTGTAGTTGGCGGCGCCGTGATACTTGCCGGCGTTGATGTAGAGCTCGTCAGGGAAGGGAGGTGGGGTGGGCGGCTGCGATCGCCCTTGGCGTCGGTGATGCACTGGGCGCGCCTTGATCTCGACCCCGAATGACTCACTCAGCCACTAAACGTTCGAGTGTTACGGTCCACTAGGACTAGTACTAGTGCTAGTCGACATTGAATTCCTAACGCATCACAGCCATGGGTGCCTCGATCTCGTCGAGATAGGCGGCCAATTGTGCCTGCAAGCGCATGGCGACTTCGGGATTCTCTTTGCTGAGGTCCGTGGTTTCACCGATGTCGCTCGACAGATCGAAGAGCTTGGCCTCCTGGGACTCGTAGAGGACGACGAGCTTCCAGTCTCCCGACCGAATCGCCGATGAAGGTTTACTCCCTTTGTCGACCTGGTAGTGCGGGAAGTGCCAGGACAACTCTTCATGCCAACGCTGCACCTGGCCGCGGCCGCCGTTCGCCAGTAGACCGCTCAGGCTTCCTCCTTCGATCCGTGCGGGCAACTCCGCCTGGATCCCAAGCAACTCGGCAATCGTCGGAAAGAAGTCCATTCCCGTGACCGGGACACGGCTGACCGATCCTGGCTCGATTCCGGGACCTCGCACCAGTAGAGGCACGCGTATGCCGCCTTCCCACAGCGAAGCCTTCTGGCCGCGGAGCGGCGCGTTGCTCATGACCGGAGTGGGCCCGGCGTCGTGATAGGAGCCGTTGTCGGAGGTGGAGATGACGGTTGTCGTGTCCGTCAGCCCGAGGTCGTCGAGCGCTTTGAGTAGTCGGCCGATGCCGTCGTCGGTCTCGTGAGTCATCGCCGCGTGGGCGGCATGGTTGTGGCGCGTCCCTTTCGGCTTCCCCTCGAACTCTTCGATCGTTTCTTCGAAGGCGAAAATACCCAAATGCACCGCGTAGTAGGAAACCTGCAAGAAGAAGGGCTCGTTCGCCCTCTTGCGGTGGGATAGGAAGTCGATCGCTCGGGTGGTGATGCTGACGGTACGTTTCGGGTCCGGGTCAGGCGAGTTGCCCTCGATGTTTCCGGTCGTGCCACCGTGCTCGTCGTAGCCGTGCTTTCCAGGGCCGCCGCCGCCGAGGTGCCACTTACCGAAGTGCCCGGTCACGGTGCCGGGCCGATGCTCCTTGATCAGTTCCGCGATCGTCACTTCGGCATGCGGAATGTGGTCGATGTGCTGCGGCGGGATCATCGGCAGACCTTCGTAATAGCGCCCGCTGCCGCGATTGATGATGTCGGTCATGTTCAGATGCGCCGGCGACTTGCTGGTCTGGATCGCCAATCGTGTCGGCGAGCAGTTCGGGTGCGGTGCATAGGCATCGGTGAAACGCATGCCCTGGCTGGCGAGCCGCTCCAAATTGGGGGTTTCGTAATAATCCGACCGCGAGTCACCCATCTCTGGATTCAGTTGAACCGAGGTGCCGACCCAGCTCATGTCGTCGGCGAGAATGAGCACCACATTCGGCGCGGCGAGTGCTCGAAGCGAGAAAAGGAGGAGAAGCGGAAGGATTCGGAATGACATGTTCGAGATTGTCTCGTGGTCGGCCGCTAGACGGCAACAGCTTGCGCTGGAGGCTCAGGGTCTCGGTGCAACCGTCTCACCCACTGGTGGCAGCACTCTTTTTGAACCCAATCTTCATCGACCTGTTCGTCTCTGGTTCACTGAGCCTATAAGCTCGACTCATGACTGACACGGACGAGCGCGTCGCCTACCACAATGGAGCCATCGTTCCCGAGAGCAAGGTGCTGGTTCCCTTTCGCGATAGCGGCTTCCTTTATGGCTATGCCGCTTTCGATACCGAGCGTACCTTCCGCCACCGTCTGTTCAAGCTCGAGGAGCATCTGGAGCGCTTTTATCGCTCGTTGAGCTACCTGCGGCTCGAGTCGGGGATGAGTCCGGATGAGATGGCGAGTCTTACCGAGGAGGTGGTGGAGCGCAACCTAGCTCTCCTCGACGAGGGTGACGACTACTGGGTCACCCAGCGCGTTTCCGCGGGACTACGCGGGGCGGAGCGGCCGACGGTCATCATTGAGTGTGTCCCGCTCCCCTTCGCCGAGCGCGCGCCGCTGTTTCGAGACGGAGCGCAGGTGGTCGTCCCCTCGGTGCGGCGGACGGCGCCGGAGGCGCAGAGTCCGAGGGCCAAGACCCACAACTACCTCAATCTGATTCTCGCCGAGCTCGAGGTCAAAGCCGCGAGCCCCGACGCTTGGGCGATCCTGCTCGATGCGAACGGCAATCTCTGCGAGGGTCTGGGGTCCAACCTGTTCCTCGTTTCGGGCGACACGCTGCTGACGCCGCAAGAGCGCTACGTGCTCCCCGGCGTGAGCCGCGATACGGTGATCGAGCTAGCGCGAGACAAGGGGCTGACCGTGGAAGAGAAGGACATCGACCTCTTCGACGCCTACGCGGCCGATGAGGCATTTCTCACCTCGACCAGTCTTTGCATCTGCCCAGTGCAGAGTGTGAATGGCAGGTCGCTTCGAAGCGGAGCTGTGCCGGGCCCAGTGACCCGTCTGCTATCGGAGGCCTACGCCGAGCTTCTCGACTTCGATTTCGTCTCGCAGTATCTCGCACACCTCTGAGAAGCCCTTGGGCCTGCGGGGCCCATCCGAATCTGCGCTTCCGTCAGAGCTCCTGCAGCGAAGTGACGACGCGCACGTACTCCTGCGCTAGAGAGTCGAGATCCTCCTGACCGGGCTCATCGCCTCGAGCACAACGCTCCTCGATTCTCTGGCACAAGCTCGAGAGACGGAGCGCCCCAATGGCCGAGGAGCTACCTTTCAGCCGGTGAGCGAGGTCGCCGAGCTGTGCCGGGCCCTCGGCCGCCCACGCCGCTCGCATCTTCTCGAGGAGATCACTTTCGATGAACAGTTGTGCAAGCTCGTGGAGAAGGTCGCTGCCGGTGCTCTCAGCGAGAGATTCGAGAGTCGCCAAAGTCTCGGCGTCCAACGGATCAAGGTGTCGCTCCATGCAGCCTCTCGATTTGGGTGGCCTCTAGCCTGAGATTAGGGCTCAGGCGTTGCTGCTCTGCCTGAATGCGTAGCCGATGCCGTGCTCGGTATGGAGATAGACGGGTCTCGAAGGCTCACTCTCGGTCTTCTTGCGGAGCCGGTGGATGTTGACGCGCAGCGTATCCTCCAGGACATCGCCGTCCGGCCAGACACGTCGAAGAAGGTGGCCTGTCGTGACGATTCGCCCTCGGTTGGCGACCAGAATCTCGAGGATCTTGGCCTCGGTCGGTGTCAGGTGAACCGACTCTCCGTCGACGATCGCTGCTGGTGATGAGAAGTCGACGGCGAGGCGCTCGTCGATCTTTGTCACCCTCGGAAAGGTGTAGGAGAAATCGCTCCTGCGACTGATCACTCGCCCTACTCGCGCCGCTAGTTCCGGAGGATCGAAGGGTTTGGTCACGTAGTCGTCGGCGAATTCCTGAATAGTCTTGACGACGGTGCGTCGGTCATCGACCGAAGTGAGCATGATCAGGGGGACATCCGAGGAGCGACGTAGCTCGCGGCATAGCTCGAGGCCGGATACCCCGGGCATTCTGATGTCGACGATGGCGAGGTGGGGAAGTCCGTTCTTTTCGATGAAGCTCTTCGCCTCCTTGGCGGAGGCTGCTCCAACGACGTCGTAGCCGGCCTCCTCGAGCGTGGAGGCGACGATACGAAGGACGATCGGATCGTCATCGACGACCAAGATCTTGCAGATAGCGTCGGGCTTGTCCGACTGTAGACTGCGAGTCACTTGCTATTTGCGGATTCGTTTGTGACGAGAAAATGATTCCGTACACCCTCTTGCGCTCCGTCGAAGATGTCCCTTCACCGTCAGCGGCCCACAAGATGCGGATCGAAGCATGCAGAGCCCTAGATTTCGCAGCGTTGACTCTCGTCAAGAGGCTATGAATACCGCGTATCCCGAAACGATTGTAGCAGGTGCTTTCTTTCTCTGAAAGCGCCTCCGTCACACCCGAGCGGTATGATCAAGATGTCGGTGAACCCGGCGGACGCCCTTGACTGGTAGAGCCCAATCCCCATCGAGCCCTAGCGCGGCGCCGGAGTTGGTACCGGGTGCCGAGTTGCTCACTGGGGGCTTTCGGCGCATCGTTGTGCTGCTGTTGAGCCTCGTTACAGCACCGACGGTGCTTCTGCTGGCGATCGGCATCCTGATGCTGGTCTTCTATGACGCCCAGCTCAACCTCGTATTCGGAATCATGGTCGTCACCATGGTCCTGTGTCTGGCGACCGGAACTGTGATCGCTCTCGTCTTTCTCAGGCGTGAGGCGCAGATGTCTCAGCTCCAGTCGGACTTCGTGTCGAAGGTAAGTCACGAGCTGCGCACACCCCTCACCTCGATCCGTCTCTTCGCCGAGACCTTACAGCGCGACGATGTTCCTTCGGCGGAGCTCGCGGCCTGCGTGAATGCTCTGGCGAGCGAGACAGGGAGGCTCAGCGAACGTATCGAGCGCTTGCTGGATTGGGGCCGGATGGAAGCTGGAAAGAGGGAGTACCGTCTCGTTCTCTCGGAGGTCCCGGCCATCACCACCGCAGCCCTTGCTGCTTTCGATTCGGTGATGATGGGGCGCTCAGCCATTGTCGAGGTCGAGATCGCCGAGGACCTTCCGCTCATCCAGGCCGACAGAGACGCTGTGGTCGATGCGCTGCTCAACCTTCTGACCAATGCCGAGAAGTACTCGGGGGCGAAGAAACAGATCTTTCTCGAGGCCAGAGCGGACCCCAAGTGGGTTTCCATTACGGTCGGTGACAAAGGCCTAGGCATCCCTCATTCGGAGCACAAGAGAATCTTCCAGAAGTTCTATCGAGTCGACGAGCGTCTCTCCCGAGCGGTAGAAGGATCGGGGCTCGGCCTCGCGATCGTCAAGCACATCGCCGACGCGCACGGCGGCAAGGTGGAGCTCGATAGCCATCCTGGTCATGGCAGCCGATTCACGCTTCTCTTCCCGGTGCCGAAAGCAAGTCCCGGCACGACCGCATCTGTGCCATGAGCTCGGTGAGCCTAGAGAGTCCGAAGCCGCGGATCTTGTTGGTCGAGGATGATCCGTCCATCGTCCTGGGCCTACGAATCAATCTTGCGGCGGAAGGCTACGAGTTGGCGGTTGCAGGTGACGGGGTGACCGGCCTGCGCCTAGCGGAGGAAGAGCAGTACGATCTGGTGATTCTCGACGTGATGATGCCAATGATGAACGGCTTCGAAGTGCTCATGCGTCTCAGAGCGAATGGGAACGAGGTACCCGTGCTCGTCCTCTCCGCCCGGGGAACCGAGTTGGACAAGGTAACAGGTCTCGACCTCGGAGCCGAAGACTACGTGACCAAACCCTTTAGCCTGGCAGAGCTCTTGGCCAGGGTACGTACGCTGCTGCGACGTCGCCGGCCCGGGGCGGGCAGCTCCTGGGGGTTCGACGACGTTGTCGTCTACCCGGATCGGCACGAAGTGGTTCGGAGGGGAGAGTCGGTCACGCTGACAGCTACCGAGCTCAAGATCCTCGCCCTGCTCCACAGTGCCAGGCAGCGAGCCCTTCACCGGGACGAGATCCTCACTGCGATCTGGGGGCCCGAGCACCACGGGACGGCGAGAACGATCGACAACTTCATCGCGCAGCTCCGTTCTAAGCTCGAGGCGGATCCGTCTGCACCAAAGCATCTGGTGACAGTGCGGGGCGTTGGTTATCGTTTCATTGAATAGCGAGGTCGCATTGTCAAAGCGGTGGTTTCTGTCGGCGGCTCTATCGTTAGCGGCTCCAGGGGTGGTGATCTCGGGACCGGCGACTCCCGCGACCGCGGCGATCGCGGAAGTGGAGCTGGATGCCTTCATCAGGGCCAGCTACACGAAGTACGAGCACCGGATCGAGATGCGTGATGGAGAGAGGCTCTTTACCGCCGTCTACGTGCCGAAGGATCAGTCTCGTCTCTACGGGATCATGCTGATGCGCACGCCCTACGGCGTCGCCCCTTACGGCGTCGACCGCCTTCGGGAGGGCCTCGGCCCCTCCGAGCGCTTCGCTCGCGAAGGCTTCATCTTTGCTTACCAAGATGTCCGCGGGCGCTTCCTCTCCGAGGGAGAGTTCGAGGACGCATCACCGCATCGGGTGACAAAGAGCGACCGCGGTGTCGACGAGAGTACCGATACATGGGACACCATCGAATGGCTGACCGCGAACGTGGAGGGGAACAACGGGAAGGTGGGTATGTGGGGTATCTCCTACCCAGGCTTCTTCGTTGCCGCCGGCATGATCGATGCCCACCCCGGGCTGGTGGCGGCGTCTCCTCAGGCGCCGGTCACCGATCTCTACATGGGGGACGACGCCTATCACGGTGGAGCCTTCTTCCTCGCCTCCAACTTCCGCTTCACCTCTACCTTCACCAGACATGAGAAGCCGACGACGCAGGGGCGCGGCAAGCCCTTCGACTACGGGACCGTAGACGGCTACGAGTTCTTTCTGGGCCTGGGCTCCTTGTCGCAGGTGGATGCTCTCCACTTCCATGGCGAGAGCCCTTTCTGGACGGCGATGCTCGAGCACACGACCTATGACGAGTACTGGCAGGCTCGAGACATCTCGAGACATCTGCGGCGTGCACCGCCGGCGGTGATGACGGTTGGCGGTTGGTTCGATGCGCAAGATCCGGCCGGAATCTTCAAGATCTTTCGGGCCATCGAGAAGCAGGCTCCTGGTACTTCGAACCATCTCGTTGTCGGCCCTTGGTCGCATGGCGGCTGGTCACGAGGGGACGGTGACCGCCTCGGCGACGTGCGCTTTCTTGCCGAGACGTCGGAGTTCTATCGGGAAGAGATCGAGTTTCCCTTCTTCGACCGCGAGCTCAACGGCGCAGAGCACGAAGACCTGCCCAAGGTGCTGGTCTTCGAGACCGGGACTCACCGATGGCGGCGCTTCGAGTCCTGGCCTCCGCCCTCGGCGGTTGCGCGCAAGCTTCACTTTCGAGCCCGCGGTGGGCTCGGCTTCATGCCGAGCCAAGAGGTGGATGCCGCGGACGAATACACCAGCGACCCGGCCCGGCCGGTTCCTTTCGTCAACCGCCCGGTAGTGGGGGTGCCAAAGGAGTACATGGTCAGCGATCAGCGCTTCGCGTCGAAGCGCCCCGATGTGCTTGTCTACGAGACGGACACGCTGGAGGAGGACCTGACCGTCGTCGGCCCGATCTCACCCGAGCTCTACGTCACCACCACCGGAACCGACGCCGACTTCGTGGTCAAGCTGATCGACGTCTATCCCGAGGACTTTCCCGACAACGAGCCCAACCCCTCCGGGGTGCGGATGGGCGGTTACCAGCAGCTGGTCCGAGGCGAGCCCTTTCGCGCCAAGTTCCGCTCCAGCTTCGAGGTGCCCGAGCCCATGGCGCCGGGCGAGCGGACTCGCATTACCTGGAGCACTCCTGACATCTTCCATACCTTCCGAAGAGGTCACAAGATCATGGTGCAAGTGCAGAGCTCCTGGTTCCCACTGGTGGACCGCAACCCTCAGACCTTTGTCGACATTCCGAACGCTCGGCCCGAGGACTTCCAACCGGCCAGGCACCTGGTGAGCCGTTCCAAAGGCGCGAGCTCCAGTGTCGGCATTCTTGTTCTCGATCGCTCCCAATGAGCCCGCTTCCGCCTCGCCGGGTTCGACGCCTGCTGATGCTTGTAGCGTTGCTGGCAGCCCTCGTGGCTGTGATCCGCCTCGCCCGAGTCGACGAGGACGAGACCCCAGAGCAGGGAGAGGATTTCGTGGTGGACTTCTATGGCTTGCGCTATCGCGGCAACACCAGCAGTTTTCTCGATTCCAGGGTCCTCGAGTACGGCGCTTACGAGAAACCGATTCTCTATTTCATGCGCGATGCGAGTAGCGATAGCGGCACTTTCGTCGATGTCGGAGCCAATACCGGTCAACACTCGATGTTCATGTCACTTCATGTACGGGAAGTGCACGCATTCGAGCCTTATCCCCCGGTGCTCGAAAGCTTCGAGGCGATGATCGAAGAGAACGGCATCGAAAATATCGTTCTACACCGGGTGGGGCTGGGCAGCGAGCGAGCGAGGCTACCCTTCTTCGAGGGGTCCTCCGAAAACCAGGGAACAGGCTCCTTCGTGGAAGGCTTCAGCAGCAAGAACGAGTTCGTCAGCGAGTTCGAGATCGTTCCCGGTGACGAAGTGCTTGGCGCGGCGGGCATCGCCGATATCGAAATCATCAAGATCGACGTCGAGGCATACGAGAAGCCCGTTCTCGAAGGGCTTGCCGACACTCTGCTCGAACATCGGCCGCTGGTTGTACTCGAGCTCACCATCAACCCCGACCAGCAGCTGCTCTTCACCAGCGCGGCGGAGCTGGAGGGTGCATTCCCTGAGAACTATCGGATTCTCGCCTTCGATCGCGTCCGCAGCGACCCGCGCACCGGGGCTTACGCTTTTGTCGCCCCTTCCTTCGATTTCTCGCGCTTCTCCCAGAGAAACCTCTTGGCTTTCCCGGCCGAGAAGGGAGATGAGCTGCCTCTTGGCGATGTTCGATCGGCCTCTGCAAGAGCTCGCCGAAACCAATAGTGGCCCCGTTCAGGGAGAGGCCGGCAAAGGCATTTCGGCGCTGTCGGTAGCGCGAGCGCGCTCGAAGGCGGGCAGGGGCTTCTCGCTACGTACCTGCTCCAGCCAAATGACCCCATCGTAGGGATGACTGTTGCCCCGGGTGGTGACGAAGTCGATGTCTCCGTCACGATCCAGGTCGTGGCCCTCGAACTTGTCGTACATGCCTCTCTTGCGCCGAGAGATGTCGTGTCGGGTCCATTCGCCTGCGGGGTCCGTCGGCTGCTCGAACCAGCCGATTCTGCCCAGTGGGTCGTCGGGGCTCACGTTCCCGTCGCGGTCCCGAACCCCCCGACTGTAGCTACCGCCGATGATGTCGAGATCACCATCACCGTCGATGTCGGCGAGGGTAAAGCCGGTCATCGAGTCTGGAACGAAAGTACCGATCCAGTGGGCCTTCCACGAGCCTGAGATCTGCTCAGGCTGCTCGATCCATCCCAGCCCGCCGGTGATCCCGAGAACGATATCGAGTCTGCCGTCGTGGTTGAGATCGGCGTAGGCAAGGTTGAAACCCGCTCCGGAAGAGCCATCGATCTCGATTGCGTGCTCTTCGAACGAGAAGTCAGGACCACCGAGATTCTCGAACCACAAGATTCTGTTCTCGCCGCGAGAGCCCACAACGATGTCCAGATCGCCGTCGCCGTCGAGATCCACCGGCTCGGAATTCTGGGGAATGATGTATTGGCCGAGGACGTGCTCGGTCCAGTTGTCCCCATCCAGGGGATCTCCGTCGACGCTGAAGATCGAGACCGGGTTCTTGTCCGTAGTCGTTCGCGGGGGGTTCTGCTCTCCCTTGTTCGGTGCTACTGCCTCGGGTCTGCCGTCGCCGTTGAAATCGGCGAAGAAGACGCGGATGAAGGAGCCCCTGTTGCGGGTGATCTCCGGGATCGTGCGCTTCCACGTCTGGGTACGGGCCTCCTTGCCTGGATTCTGATGGTAGATGAGATGGGAGAGCTCACAGGCGCCGATCACATCGAGCCAGCCGTCTCCGTTGACGTCCGCGATCGCCACGTCTTCCGCTGCTGCGGCGTCGGGGCCGTCGCTGAGGGTGACCAGCTCCCAGCGGTCGGGATCCGCCGAGCCGAAGGCGATACGGATGTGGCCTTCCGCCGCGCCGTCGTAGCTGGTATCGGACTCGTGCACCGACACGATGTCCAGATGGCCGTCACGGTCGAGGTCCGCCATCGTAAGCCCGTCACTGCCGCTGATCTCGAAGCCGGCGAGCTCGCTGTCGTCGATGATGTGCTCCCGCCACGAGATATAGCGGCCGTCGCTGCTGCGAGCCTTGGTCGGAGAGTCGCCGACCAGGGGCCCGTTGTTCGAACTCAGATCCTTCGCTGTCGAGTGCTTCTTGAGAAATGCGAGCACCGGATCGTTGAGTGAGTCTCCCGGGCGGCCGAGATCACGATTGATCGCGCCATGATCCTTGCCCGCTGCGGCGACGAGGCTGGCATCGACGCGGGCGGCTTGCAGGGCTTTGACGAAGGGCGCCGCTTGCCGAGACACGTCGGCCCTGCCTTCGGCATGGACGACGAGAAACGGCGGCAGGGTGCCGTCGGGACCCATGTGAAGGATCGGTGACACCGCCCTCCACTTGGCCGGGTCATTGCCGAAGACCTGTCGCATCACTTTGCCGTATCCGGTTGCGGGATCGGTGCTCTCGATCTGGAGCTCGACATTGTAGGGGCCGGTGTCGAGAGGAATGATGCCCGCGATCGTTTCTGGCCGGACCCCTTGCTCTTCGAGGAAGGCAGGGTTGGCGCCGACCACCGAGACCAGATGTGCGCCCGAGGACCAGCCCATGAGAAAGATCCGTGAAGGGTCTCCGCCGTAGGTCTTCGCGTTCTCTTTAAGCCAGCGGGTGGCGCTTGCGATGTCGCGGGCGATCGTTGCTACCGGAACATCGGGAATGAAGCGATAGTTGGCGGAGGCGACGAGGAACCCCTCTTCGAGCAGCCAGGAGTCCTTGAAGTAGATCTGCTCTTTGTCGCCTCCAGTCCAGCCGCCGCCGTGAATGAATAGGACCACCGGTGCGGAGTCGAGATCGGCGGAGGAGTAGAGGTCGAGAGACAGGCGTGCCGGATCGATCCCATCGATCTTGTCGTAGGCGATGTCGCTGTGGACCTTGACCCCGGCTTGCGAGCGAGCCTTCGCGGACTCGGCGAGAGGGTCGTCATTCGACTGTGCGTTTACGCTCGAGCTGGCGAGAGCGCAGCCGGCGATGAGAGCTGTCAAGAAACGCATGGCTGAACCCCTTTAGGAAAGACCGAGTGAGAGAAGACCAAGATCCTAGCAGCCGGGGGAAGTGATCGGTATCACTTCCCCCGGCTGCCGAACATGGCGCCGCGGACGGCGCATCGGGAGGAAGTGATCGATATCACTTCCCCCGGCTGCTGAACATGGCGCTGCGGACGGCGCATCGAGAGGAAGTGATCAGTATCACTTCCCCCGGCTGCTGAACATGGCGCTGCGGACGGCGCATCGAGGGGAAGTGATCAGTATCACTTCCCCCGGCTGCCGAACATGGCGCCGCGGACGGCGCATCGAGGGGAAGTGATCGGTATCACTTCCCCCGGCTGCCGAACATGGCGCTGCGGACGGCGCATCGGGAGGAAGTGATGGCAAGGGTCCGATGAAGGGCAGGCGTCTCGACAAGCTTCCTTCAACGATGACGACCTGGGGCAAGTGGCGTGCTCTGTATCCCCAAACGACCGTTTATGTGAAGACTTCCATTCCCTACAACGCTCGCTTCGATAGCGATCATTTCTCGCGGATCGCGAAGAAGGATCCCGACGGCCCGCTGGAGGCGACCGACTGGGTGGTCGGTCTCGAATGGCACGTCGAGGCTGCGGTCTATCCGGCCAAGAGGCTGGCGGGAATGCGTCTGCTCAACGAGCATTTCGAAGGACAGGCGACGCTCGTCTATCTGTCGGAAGACCTATCGACGCCTCTGGTTTCGACCTACTCTCTCTGGTTCGCCTGGCAGAAGTACCGCCCCGATTCGGAAGTCTGGGGAGGCGGCTAGGCTGACGATTCCTCTGGCTCGAGGTCGACGTCGCGCATTCTCGACCACGCCTCATGCCAATGGGCCTGAGCCTCTCGTCCGGTTTCGGTGATGCGGTGCAGCGCCGGGGCGGCCCAGTGTCGGAAGGCTCGACGGCACTTTCGAGACGACCTTCTCTTTCCAGCGAGCGTCGAACCGGGTAGAGAGTTCCACGCTTCATCGGCAGGTCGCCATCGGAGAGCGATTCGAGAATCTTCGAGATCTGGTATCCGTACATCGGCTCGCGGATCTGTTCCAAGAGTGTGAGGACTACAGGTGAGACGGTGGCGGCAGTTAATAGACTTTCGTCTTTTAACGACGGTTCAAATAAGATGGGCCCTCGGGTAGGATGCGGCGGAGATCGACTTCGATGTCAGACCAAAACGTAACCTTCGTGGCCGAGCGCCTGACAGTCAACGGCGAGGAGCTCGCCGTGGCTTTTCCAGCCCATCACACCCTTCTCGAGGTGCTCCGCGAGGAGTGCGGCCTCACCGGCACCAAACACGGCTGTGAGCTCGGTGAGTGCGGTACCTGCGCGGTCCTCGTCGATGGGCGGGCAGTGCTTTCGTGTCTGGTGCTGGCGACAGAAACAGTGGGGCGCGAGGTCGAGACCATCGAGGGCCTTGCTCGAGGCAACGAGCTCCACCCGCTGCAGGCGGCTTTTGCCGACCTCGGGGCGGCCCAGTGCGGTTACTGCACGCCGGGGATTCTGATGACCGCGAAGGTGCTGCTCGAAGCCAACCCCGATCCTTCGCGACAGGAGGTCTGTGAGGCCCTGGCCGGCAATCTCTGCCGCTGTACGGGCTATCACAAGATCGTCGAGGCTGTGCTCTGGGCGGCAGCCGTAGAGCGTGGGGACTCCTCACCGCCGCCTCGCGAGTGGCTTTACGGCGACGAGCTTCCCGGAGAGATGTCGAATGGCTGAGCCCTCTCGCAAGTCGCCGGAGGCCCCCAGCCCGGTTGCCCCTGAGCCTGGAAGGTGGATCGGCAAGTCGTTCAGGCGGGTGGACGGCCGTGCCAAGGTCACCGGCAGGACGCTTTTCGCCGACGATCTCAGCTTTCCGCGGATGGTTTTCGTTCGGCTGGTGCGGGCAATAGTGCCTCACGCACGAATTGTGGAAATCGACAGCGCGCAGGCTCGTGCGATGCCCGGAGTCCTTGCGGTTCTCACCGGCGAAGACTTCCCTGTGCCTTTCGGCATTCTGCCGGTCTCCCAGGACGAGCATGCCTTGTGCCCTGATCGGGTGCGATTCGTCGGCGATCCGGTGGCGGCGGTGGCGGCTGTCACCGAAGATCAAGCGTCAGAGGCGGCCTTGGCGGTCGAGGTGTCTTATGAGCCCCTGAAGACGATCTCGAGCATCGAAGAGGCGATTGAGAACCCGGAGCCTCGGATCCACGACTACGGCGACGGGGGCAACATCCACAAGCGGCTCTCGATGCATTTCGGCGATGTCGCTCCAGGACTCAGCGATGCGGATCTGGTGCTCGAGGACACCTTCTTCTACGAAGGCAGCACCCATCTGCCGATGGAGCAGCATGCCGCGGTGGCGCTACCTGAGGACGACGACCGTCTCACCCTTTATTCGTCGACACAGACGCCCCACTATGTCCAGCGCGCGCTGGCCAAGGTGCTGGAGATCCCGGCGTCGCGGATCCGAGTTGTGGCTTGTTCCAACGGTGGTGGCTTTGGTGGCAAGAGCGACCCCTTCAATCATGAGATCGTCGCCGCCAAGCTTGCTCTGGTGCTCGGGCGGCCGGTGAAGGTGGCTCTGACTCGTGAGGAGGTCTTCTATTGCCATCGTGGTCGCCATCCGGTGCTCATGGAACTGCGCACCGGTTTCTCGAGGGACGGCTCGATCCGCGCACAGCATCTCAGGACCGCTCTCGACGGCGGCGCTTACGGTAGCTATGGAGTCGCGAGCAGCTACTACACCGGCGCGCTGCAGACCGTGACCTATAGATTGCCCGCCTACAAATTCGACACCATTCGTGTTTTCACCAACAAACCGCCCTGTGGGCCGAAGCGCGGCCACGGCACTCCCCAGCCCCGCTTCGCGCTCGAAGTTCAGCTCGACAAGGCCGCTGAGAAACTCCAGATCGATCCTGCCGACATACGCCTACAGAACCTTGCTCCCGCCGGTTCGGTGACGGCGAATTGGTTGAAGATCGGCTCGATGGGCCTCGGCAGCTGTATCGAGGCGGTGGTCCGAGGGAGTGGATGGCGGGAGCGTTACGGGCGACTGCCGTTGGGCAAGGGTCTGGGTCTGGCCTGTGGCTCCTACCTCTGTGGGGCTGGACTTCCTATCTATTGGAACCATATGCCTCAGTCGGCAGTGCAGCTGCAGCTCGACCGCAGTGGCCGCGTTGCTGTCTTCTGCGGCGAGGCTGAGATCGGGCAGGGCTCCGATAGCGTTCTTGCCGCCATGGTGGGGGAGGTCCTGGGTATCGACCTCGGCGATGTGCGCCTCTGTGTGGCCGACACCGATCTGACACCGGTCGACTTGGGGAGCTATTCGTCGCGAGTGACTCTGATGGTCGGCAACGCCGCGCTCGAGGCCGCAGGCCGCGCGAAGGACATTTTGCTTGAAGCCGCCGCGGCCCACCTCGAGGTACCGGCCGACCGACTCGTTCTCGCTGACGGAAGGGTATACGACTCCTCGAGTCCAGACCGCGAGATGAGCTTCCAGGAGGCGGTGTGTACGGCGGAGGCCCGCCGAGGTACCATCGTGACCTCGGGCTCCTATACGCCACCGCGCTCCCCGGGGCGCTACCGGGGATCGGGAGTCGGTCCATCGCCGGCATATTCCTACACCGCCGCGGTAGTGGAGACCGAGGTGGACGTAGAGACCGGTACGGTTCGGGTCGAGCATGTGTGGATCGCCCACGACCTCGGCCGCGCGGTCAATCCGGTGCTCGCGATCGGCCAGGTCGAAGGCAGCGTTTACATGGGGCTCGGCGAGGCGCTGATGGAAGAGCAGGCCTTCCGCCGACTGCCCAGACATCGTTCGAACGCTCTGGTGCACAAGATGCCTTCGATCCTCGAGTACAAGAGTCCGACTTTTCTCGATATGCCGGAGGTCACGACCTATCTGATCGAGGACCCGGACGACGCCGGGCCCTTCGGAGCCAAGGAGGTGGGGCAGGGGCCTCTCCTGCCGATACCGCCGGCGGTGGCCAACGCCGTCTTCGATGCGGTCGGGGTACGCATTGACGAGGTTCCGATTCATCCGCACAAAGTGCTGCGAGCACTGGATGCGAAGGCACGAGGCGAAGAGGCGCGCTTTGGCCCCGGGGCCTTCCCCACGGTCGACTTCGGCGAGACGCTGCTCGTACCGACTCCCGAGGCGGGAGGCGATGGCAAGGCGATCAACGAGTTGAGGGTGAAGATGCGCTCAGGGATGCGCGGCGCGTCGGGGACCATGAGCGAACACGACGAAGGCGTCGGGCGGAAGGACAGTGCTTCGCTTACCACCCTTTGATCTGCGCAGCCCGCGCTCGCTCGAAGACGCTTCGGCGATTCTCGCCGGCGAGCTGAGTGAGGACGGCGGCGGCGTTCGGGTGGTGGCTGGCGGGACCGACCTCTGGCCGAATATGAAGCGAAGGCACCAGAGCGCAAAGACGGTGGTGAGCCTGATGCGAGTTGCGGATCTCGAGGGTATTGCCAACGGTGGAGGAGACCTTCGCATCGGGGCGACGAGCCTTCTGGAAGATATCGCCAGGAATGAGCGAGTGCGATGCTCCTATCCGGCACTGGCCTCGGCGGTCGCGAGTATCTCCTCACCCCTGCTTCGCAACATGGGGACCCTGGGCGGCAACCTCTGCCTCGACACTCGTTGCACCTACTACAACCAGAGCGAGGAGTGGCGGCGCTCCATCGACTACTGCATGAAGGAGGCGGGGTCGGTGTGCTGGGTGGCGCCGAGCTCGGCGAAGTGCCTCGCCGTTTCCTCCGGCGACACCGCACCGATCCTGTGTGCTCTCGGTGCCCGTGCCCGCCTGGCATCGGCTGCCGGCGAGCGCACTGTTGCGGTGTCCGATCTCTTTCGCGACGACGGTATCGACTATCTTCGCAAACGGCCCGACGAGATTCTGGTCGAGGTCCTTCTCCCGGCCCGCTCCGACGCCGAGCACTGCATCTCGTCTTTTCGCAAGTTGCGACGCCGCGGCTCGATCGACTTCGCCGTTCTGACCGTGGCGACGGCACTATGGGTCGACAGCGGCGGGGTTGTGACCGAGGCCGCGATCCGACTCGGCGCCGTTGCTTCGCTACCTCGCGCCGTCCCGGAAGCTGAGAGTGCTCTCGTGGGTCGCCCCCTCGGCGAAGAAAGCATCCGCGAAGCGGCCGCGCTCTGCCGTCGGGCAGCGACGCCCTTGGACAACACCGATTTCACTGCGCAGTGGCGCGGTCGCATGGTGGAGGTCTACGCCGCTGGGGCTCTGCGCGACTGCGCCGAATCCATACGCGCCGAGTAGAAAGAGGATCGCGACTCGGCCCCACGGCGATATAGTCAGGGGTAGGCCCTGTGGACGCGGGAGGCTCGCGAACCAGAGCATGGCAACGGGGATGACGTACGGTGCAGGACACGTTAGGGTGACCTTCGCGGCGATGCCGGCGAATTAGAGGAGAGTCCCTGATGAGTGTTTCTTCCGGCGGTTTTCTCGAAGGCATCAACAGCCCTTTCGAGCTGGACGACCATGCCAAGGTGCGACCGCGCCCGGCTCCTTGCCATGGTGAGCACTCCGCCGAAGTCCTGACCGAGCTGGGTCTCGATGCCGGGCGCATCGACGAGTTGGTCGAGCGCGGGGTGGTGAAAGCGGGCACCTAGTGCCGTGTCTCCGACATGGCTTACCAATATCTCGGCCCCTTTTGCCCGCTGCCGTCGTCACGACTCGTCGACATATTCCCAATATGCCTGCCTCGTCGCTCCTTGACAGCGAATAAAATGACCTCGAGCTCTTGGCAAGCCACGTCGGAGACACAACACTAGATGACGCCGCTTCTACAGGGTTTGCGCATCGTCGAGGGCTCGGCTTTCGTAGCCGCTCCGCTGGGCGGCATGACTCTCGGTCAGTTGGGCGCCGACGTGATCCGCTTCGACCCCATTGGTGGGGGCCTCGATGTCGGCCGGTGGCCCATCACAGGGGACGGGAAGAGCCTTTACTGGGCGGGGTTGAACAAAGGTAAACGCTCGATCTGCGTCGATATTCGCCGGCCGGAGGGACGGCAGCTGGTCTACGATCTTGTCGGTCAACCCGATGAGGGAGGGGGCCTCTTCGTTACCAACTTCCCTACCCGGGGGTGGTTGGACTTCGCTACCGTGAAGGCGGCCACCCGCGAGGATCTGGTGATGGTGAACGTCATGGGGTCGACCGACGGGCGCTCCGCACTGGACTACACCATCAATTGCGCCGTGGGTTATCCCCTCGCCACCGGTGAGGCGACCCGCGAGGACCCGGTCAATCACATGTTCCCGGCCTGGGACGCGATGACCGGAGTGTCGACCGCACTGGCGCTGCTGGCGGCTGAGCGCCATCGACTGCGGACTGGCGAAGGGCAGTTGGTGCGACTCTCGCTCGCCGACATCGCTCTGTGGATGGTAGGCAACCTCGGCCACATCGCCGAGGTCGAGATCAACGGCGCCGATCGTCCGGCCCTGGGCAACGATGTCTTTGGCGCCTTCGGCCGAGACTTCCGTTGCGCCGATGGCGAGCGCATCTACATCGTGGCTATCACTCGACAGCAGTGGAAGGCGCTGGTTGCCGCAACGGGGATCTCGGAGGCGGTGCAGGGGATCGAGTGTGAGCGAGACATCGACCTCCAAGACGAGGGCGAGCGCTTTCGTCATCGCGACGAGATCGCCACTCTGGTCGAGCCATGGGTCGCCGCACACTCTCTGGCCGAGCTCGCGCCTATCTTCGACGAGGAGCGTGTGTGCTGGGGGCGCTACCAGTCGTTCCGTCAGCTGGTAGAAGAAGACCCTCGCTGCTCCGAGGAGAACCCCCTGTTCCAGCGTGTGTCTCAGCCAGGGATCGGCAGCTACCTGATGCCGGGGTTGCCGATGGATTTCAGTGCCCTGCCGCGAGGCGATGTTCGCCCCGCTCCCCGTCTCGGGCAGCACACCGATGAGGTCCTGATCGAGATCCTGGGAATGGGCGACTCCCAAGTCGCCCGCCTCCACGATCAAGGCCTAGTGGCCTAGTGTCCTGTATCAGTAGTTCGTCACACAACTCGCTGGCCCTTTTGCGCGCTGCCGTCGTTGCTCCTCCTCGCAATATTGTCCAATATGTCTTCGTCGTAGCGCCTTGGCAGCACCCCAAATGACTGCGCGATTTATGCAACGAACCACTGATACAGGACACTAGACAATCCCTCGCCTTTGAGATGCGCGGTGCCCTGGACGGCCGGCTAAAAAACGATGACGCCGCGGGCGTTGGCTCCGCTCTCGAGATCGGCGAAAGCCTGCGCCGCTTCGTCGATCGAGTAGGTCTTGGTGACCAGGCCCGCTAGGTCGAGCTTGCCGCGGGCGTCGAGCTCGAGCATCTTCGGAAAGTCGACCGGTGCGTTGACGTTTCCATACATCGATCCTTTGATCGTCTTGCCGCTGAGAGCCAGGAGAAGAGCGCTGAAACCGACCTCGTCCTTGAACTTGCCGACGCCAACCACGGTGAGTGTGCCGCCTCTGCGCGTTGCCTTGTAGGCCTGCTGAATGACGGCGGGGATGCCGATCACCTCGAAGGCGTAGTCGACGCCGATCCCGTTGGTGATCCCCTTGATCACGGCCATCGGATCACCGCTGGCGGCGTTGACCGTATCGGTGGCTCCGAAGCTCGCCGCCATCTCGAGCTTGTTGTCGGCCATGTCCACGGCGATGATGCGGTCCGCCCCCGCCAGCCTTGCACCCTGGACGACGCAGAGGCCGACGCCGCCGCAGCCGAAGATGGCGACTGTCGATCCGGGAGCGATCTTCGCGGTCTTGATCGCGGCCCCGACACCAGTCGTCACGCCGCAGCCCACCAGGGCGGCCTTCTCGAATGAGATGTCTTTGTCGATCGGCACCACACTGATTGCGGGGCAGACGATCTCCTCCGCCATGTTCCCGAGAGAGGTCATTGCGGAGAGGTCCTTGCCGTCGAGGTGGAGACGGCTGGTGCCGTCGAGCTGAACTCCACCGGGGGGCAGCGCGGTGCAAAGGTGGGACTCATCACGGCGACAGTGGAAGCACTGACCGCAGTTGGGGACGAAGCTCATGATCACGTGATCGCCGACGGCGACGTTCGTCACCCCTTCGCCGACTTCGAGGACCACTCCAGCTCCCTCGTGGCCTAGGACGCAGGGCAGCGGCATCGGGATGGTTCCGTTGATGACTGAGAGATCGGAGTGACACACCCCGCACGCCGCCATCTTGACGTGGACCTCGCCCGCTTTCGGTGGGTCGAGAGTGACGTCTTCTACGGCCATCTTGTCGAGCTCGTGAACGACGACTGCTTTCATTCGCGGCAACTCCTTTTTTCGTCTATTCGGCGGGTCAGACGTGGACTGCAGATGGTAGCGTACAAACATCGTTCAGAACCGAGCCGAAGTGAGGAGTAGCTCGCAAGATGGCAGAGCCAGAAGCTCGCATCCATCCATTCACGATGACTGTCGATGGCTACGAAGAGACCAGTTCGGCGACTTTCGGAGTCATTAATCCAGCGACTGGGAAGGTCTTTGCCGAAGCACCGGAGTGCAGTCGGTCGCTGCTGGACGGAGCCATGGAATCGGCGGCGATTGCCTATCGTGACTGGCGCCGCGACGAGGGTGCGCGACGAGATGCTTTGCTGGCTTGCGCGGCGCTCTTCAGATCTCGCGTGCAGGAGATCGCACCGATCCTCACTCGCGAGCAGGGTAAGCCCCTGGCTCGAGCCAACGAGGAGGTACTTGCCGCGGCCGCGTGCTTCGAGTACACCGCCAGCCTGGAGATCCCCACTGAGCTTCTTCACGAGACGTCTGAAGGGCGTGTCGAGGTGCGAAGACGCCCCCTTGGCGTCGTAGCCGCGATCACTCCTTGGAACTACCCGCTGATCCTTGCAGTACGGAAGGTCGCGCCGGCCCTGCTCGCAGGCAACACGGTCGTTCTCAAGCCTTCTCCGTTCACTCCTCTCTCGACCCTCAAAGCGGGGGAGATCCTGCGGGCGGTTCTACCGCCCGGCGTTCTCAACGTCATCTGCGGTGGCGACGAGCTCGGGGCCTGGATGACGAGTCATCCGCTGCCGAGGAAGATCTCTTTCACCGGATCGGTCGCGACCGGCAAGAAGGTCGCGTTGTCTGCCGCGCCGGATCTCAAACGACTCACCCTCGAGCTCGGCGGTAACGACGCCGCCATCGTTTTGCCCGACCTCGATCCGGACCGGGTCGCCCGAGACCTGTTCTGGGGTGCTTTTGCCAATTCGGGGCAGACCTGCAGCGCGATAAAGAGGCTCTACGTCCACGAAGACCAGTCTCCGGCGATGCTCGAAGCACTGGCCAGGCAGGCTCGCGCGGTGAAGATGGGCGACGGGTTCGAGGATGGAGTGGAGCTCGGCCCGGTCAACAATCGACCTCAGTTCGAGAGAGTGATCGAGCTGGTGGAGGATGCGAGAGATGCAGGTGCAACGGTGCACGCCGGCGGATTTCCCCGCGACGGTGGCGGCTACTTCTTCTCCCCGACGATTGTCTCCGGCGTTCAGGAGGGGGTGCGCCTGGTCGACGAGGAGCAGTTCGGACCGGCGCTTCCGGTAATTCCCTATGCGGAGCTCGACGACGCGATCGAGCGCGCCAACGCCACCAAGTACGGTCTCTCTGGGTCGGTTTGGTCGAGCGACACCGCTCTCGCCGCCGCTGTCGCGAGTCGATTGGAATGTGGCACGGTATGGGTCAATCAGCACCTCACGGATCTTCCTTCGACGCCCTTCGGCGGTGCCAAGTGGTCGGGTATCGGGGCGGCGAATGGCAGCTGGGGCCTTCTCGGCTACACTCAGATCCAGACGGTCAATATCAGGGGAGTCGCCGGGGGCTCGCCGGCCTGAATCTCTTGGCCTCGGACCTTCCTTAGCCTCTGTTTCGGCGATCGAGCCGAGGCAGGAGCCCTTCGTCGACCTGGTATCGTGATTCCAGTGGAGACCGCAGGGACCGCTTTGGAGATGGGCTTGTGACGTTGCCCCTCGAGGAGATTCAGGGGAAGTACGAGATCCTCCAGAAGATCAAAGAGGGGGGCATGGGGGCGATTTACAAGGTCCGCCACCTCCTTCTCGATGAAGTCCGCATCATCAAAGTCATCCGGCCGCAGTATGCCGACGATGCGGCCCTGCAAAGTCGCTTCCGCCGCGAGGCGCGCGCGGCGATCCGATTGAGACACCCCAACATCGCTCAGCTTTACGACTTTTCGGTCGACGAGGCCGGCGAGGCGTACATGGTGATGGAGTTCATCGACGGAGTGACTCTTCGCGAGATGCTCACCGCCAGTGGCCCCCCGTCACTTCCCTTGTCTCTCGAGATCGCGCGCCAGGGCTTGCGGGCGCTGCGTTATCTGCATCAGCAGTCCTACGTCCACCGCGACATCGCGCCCGACAATCTGATGCTGACCCGAGACTTCGAAGGTAAGCCGCTGGTCAAGCTCATCGACCTGGGGATCATCAAGCACTTGGAGGGCGAGCAGGTCGAGCTCACGGGTACCGGGATGTTTCTAGGTAAGGTGCGCTACTCCTCGCCGGAACAATTCTCCGGTAAGAAGACCGAGGTCACGGCGTGCAGTGATCTGTACTCGTTCGGCGTCATGCTCTACGAGATGGTGACCGGCGTGTTCCCTTTCGAGGGAGAGAGCATGTCGGACCTCATCGCAGCGCACCTCTTCGATCCGCCAAGGGATTTCTCCGAGACCGATCCCGAAGGGCGAATCCCTGCCGAGGTGCGCCAATCGCTCATGCAGTCCCTCGAGAAGGATCCCGCCAAGAGAGTCGGGTCGGCAGAGAAGTTTCTGGAGCTTCTTGCCGATCAGGGTTCGAGTGATTCTCTCAATCAGGATCTCGATCTGACACTCGACACGACGATCAATCTTCTGGCGGTCGATCGCGTCCGCGAGGTGGGATCGACACAAGGGCGACTCGACAACCAGTTCGGTCTTCACGCGACTCCGCCACCGCCACCGGCGACGCCCGCCGTCGCCGGTCCGGCTCTCTTGCCCGAGGCGGAGACTCTCACCAACTCGATCGGGGCCCGGTCCACCGGCGGCTCGCGGGGGCCGCTTCTATGGGGGAGTGTGATCGTCGCGGCAGTGGCGCTCGGTCTGCTGGTCTGGCAGCTCGTGGACCGACCGAGCCCGCCGAAGGAGGCTGTTGTCGTCACCCGAACCGCTGCGGATGTGTTCGACGAAGCCGCCGGTGTGGTGAGCGAGCCTTCGATCGACGAGGTAGCGGCACAGGCAGTTGAACGAGCCGTGGTAGAGGAGCGCGGCTCTGGTGCCGATCGGCCGGGACCTCCGGGGCCCCGCGGCGGGAGGCCGCCGCCGAGAGAGCATCGCTTGCCCTCGCCGCCATTGGAAGGCGGCGGCGGAGAACCGGCTCCGCGCGAGGGCGGTAGGCCGGTGCCGGCGGCTCGTCTTCCTGCGCGCTTTCGTGTTTCCTCATCGCTGGTACGGCCACCGCCTCCGCCTCGAGACCGGCTTGCGGTTCCAGACGACCGCGTCGCAGATGTCCGTCAGGTTGGCAGTGAGGCCAGGCTTGTTCAGCCCGTGGCCGAGGAGGTCGAGGCGCAAGAGAGCCAGCCACTGCAGCCGCAAGACCAACCTGAAGTGTCGCCGACACCGAGAGTTTACGGCCCGGTTGCGGAGCTGACCGGTGATGGATCGAAGATCGTCGGCAAGAACGTCGGGCGACTCAAGGGGCGGTGGCTTGCAGTGGCGGACGTGGCAGTGCTCGCGACCTATGACAGCGTCTACGTCGGCGAAATCCACTTCGATCTTACGCGGAGGGCCGCCGGCCAGACCGGCGCACCCATCGACGAGGAGACGCTGAAGGGCGAGCTCCGTGAACTGCTGCTACTGAGACTCGAGGAAGCGTCCCTCTTTCAGGAGGTCATGGAAGGCAGGCCGGGCGATGACGACGTGGCCTATCTGCGCCTCAACCTCAGCTTAGAGCAGGGAAGCGGCGCTGCGAAGCCGACCTACATCCTCGAGATCCACCTTCTGGACCACGAGTCCGAAGAAGAGATCGGCCGCTACCACGCCTATGGTACCGGGCGCGTCGCTCGAGGGGCGGGGCGCAGAACAACACAGGACGAGGTTCAGGAGAGCGCCGAAGAGTTCGTGGAGCTTCTTGCAAAGACGCGTTGACGGGAGCGCTCCTACTAGCCTTTGATGATCTCGACTTTGACGGGACCCTTGACTCGCATCATGCACGCGAGTCGACACTCTCCGGGCTCCAACTCGCAGAGCTCCTCGAGAGTCTCGCGCTCCTGGGCGCTGGGCTCGCCATCGACGTTCTCGCGGCCGCTCAGAATGCGCACCGGGTCGCTACCGCAGATGCCGGCGTGACACTCGGCGGTGATGTCTACACCTTGTGCCTCGGCGAGCTCGCAAACTGTTTGCCCCTTGGCGATGGGGAGTGTCTCGCCGCTGTCGGCGAATGTGACTTGCACGCCTGCGTCATCAGCGCTCGCTGGCCCCTCCTCGGGTGCAGGCTCGACCGAGGGAGTTGGCGGTGCCGGGCGTGACGAGGTTGGCTCAGCGACTGGGGGGTCGAGCACCTGATCGTCGCGTAGGCAGAAACCCAGAGTCTGCTGCCCAACCCGAAATTGATCACCGTGCTCCAGGCGCTTGGCACTTCTCACCCGGAGGTAGGTGCCATTGGCGCTGCCGAGGTCCTTGACGACGATCGAATCCGCCTCGACCGAGAGCGCGAGATGTCGCCTCGACAGCGTTCGATCATCGGCGTCGAGGGTGACGTCAGGCGCCTGGCGGCCCAGTACCGTTGGCTTTTCGGATAGCTCATGGCGGCCGACTTCTGTGCCCTTCTGGTCGTAGTGGATGAACGACGAGCGACCGTCACTGTGGGAGACGACGAGGAATTGGTGACCGGCTCGCACCAGGTCTCGATTTTCGAGCTTTCTCTTTGCCGCGGGTGGGACGCGCAGAAAGACGCCCGTTGAGCTGCCATCGTCGCGGAGGAAAAAACCGTCATCTCCGTGGGAGATCGAAGCGTGGCGTGCCGACAATAAAGTGTCGTTGGGCAGCATCACATCGCAGTCGCTGGCGCGGCCGATCGTGGTGACACCGGTCGCGGCGACCGGGTACTCGTCCGCCTCTACGCCGCTGGGAAGGAGCCGGACGAGGAAGGCACCTCGGCTCTCACCGGCCGCGGGATCCTCCTCATGGCCTTCGACAGAAGGACCCGACGCCGCGACGACCTGCGCCACCGGCACCGAGGGCGGCACTTGGACCTCGTCGTCGGCATCTTCGACATGAACGTCGATGTGCTCATGGCCCTCGAGTCTCTGACGAATCGCTTCAGCGACCAGGACTCCGTCTCTCAACGCAGACTTGATGTTCCCGCGATGCTTGACCTCGCGCAGCTCGCGAGGGTCACAGTCGAAGTCCAAGGTCTCGAAGTGTGCCTGGCTGAGGACGTCGCCGACGAGAAAGACTCCCGGCTGGCAGGTTTCCAGCCAGGGGGTTACCACCATCCTCTTCTTGTTCCTTGGCCCGCCGGTCGCCATCCTGACGCCACACGATCCCAGCAGCCCTTCGGGTATGTCTTCACCGATACACGCTATACAGCTGGTTTTGGGGAACTCGAGATGAGTTGTTTCGCTGGGTCGTCCGTTTATGCTTCGTCGGTCGACACGGAGCGACAGATACTCACGATGGTCGCCGGCGGTGACGATGGCAGAGGGCTCGCTGAGCGGGCAGTAGCGGATATTTCCATTACCGACGTAGGCTTCGAAGAAGACCTCCGCCAAGGCCTTGGAGACTCGTGGCAACCGGTCACCCCGATAAGACCAGTAAATCGCGCTGTTGTCGTCCGCTTCGATCTTGGCGTTCGAGATCGCGATCACGGCCTCCGCAGCTGAAGTTCCTCCTCCGACTACGCATGCCGGGCTCCCTACGTAGTGCTCCGCCTCAGAGAGGCGAAATGCGATGCCGTCGGTGTTGCCCGGGATGTCGAAGCGTCGCGGCACTCCCCGGCCGATAGCGAGCACCGCACAGCGCGCCAGAAAGGTGTGGTCGCAGCGATCCGAGTGATTCCAGGTCTTGACCTCGAGGATGCCGTCGGGCCTTCGATCGATGGCGGTGAGCTCGAAACCGATTCTGGACTCGATCTCGTGCTTGGCGTGGAGGGCCTTGAAGCTGGTGCAGAGCTGGTCCTTGTCGATCGGCGAGAACTGAAGCCCGGCGACCAGATCCCCGCCCTTGGGGAAGCGCATTTTGTCGCCGCCTCCGAAATCGGGAAGGATGAGCTTGTCTTTCGAGTAGTCGCGGATCCTCTTCATCAAGTCGTCATACTCGATGACCAGTGCCTCGATGCCGAGCTCTCTGCAGCGAAGCGCGGCCGCCGTGCCTCCGGGGCCACCGCCGACGATCAGCGCATCGACGATCGATTTTGAAGTGCTCTCTTCACTCACCCCTTCTTGCGTCTTGCCTTCACTCACGTCTCGCTCACCTCAGCTTGTTTGATCGTCGTCCCGAAGCCTCGTGCGCAATTTTCCGAAGGCGAGCTCCGAACCGATAGGAACGTCTGCTTCTCCATCGACGCGGACGCCTTCGAGGTAGGTGTGATTGCTGCTCCCTTCGTCTCGAATGCTAACGCGGCCGCTCGTTACCGTGATGGTTGCGTGGCTACGGGAGACTTCTTCGCTGTCGAGCCGAACGTCGGCTCTTCTCGATCGACCCACACGGTTGGCTCCTTCACGAAGAGCGATCGTGGGATGGGGCTCGTCCCTTTTCAGCACTTCCAGAAAGAAGCGCGGCTGGGGGTCTTCTTTTTCGAGCAGCGCCGGCGGCACGGCAACAACTTGCGCGTCGAAACCGGTTTGCTCGGCATCGACCTCCTGCTCTGCTCGAAGAGAAGGCGGGAGGGGAGGGAGCTCGGCCTCTACACTGGTGTGATCGGGGTCGATTCGGTCCTTCGCTGCGCCTGTTCCATCATCGATCTCGGCTTCGTTGAGGCGCGGGGGCAGGACGATGGCCTCATTCTCTGCAAGGGTGGCGTCTTTGCGCTCCTTCTGGTCGCGGGTCGGCTGTTGAAGAAGCTGAAATATGAAATCGATATCGGTCGAGAAGGTGATGACGTTGAGATCACCGAGGCGCTCGACTCCATCAATACCGACGCCGTCAACCTGGGTACCGTTGGTACTGTTCTGATCCTCTATCAGGTACGAGCCCTGCTCTTCCTCCCACCAAATGCGGGCGTGACTCGCCGAGATGGAGGGCGCTTCGAGGACGACGTCACTGCTCGGAGCCCGTCCTACCGTTGCCCCGTCGGCGAAGTCGAAAAGAGTGCCCTTGAAGGCGCCGGTCTTGCAGAAGAGTCTTGCGCTCATCGCCCTTGCCTATTCGGTGTCGACGTAGAGCAACAGGTTGGATCTCTGGCTCTTGTTGGGGTGGAAATAGTGACAGGTGACACATCGATCGGAGGTGAGCTTCGGGTTGTGGCACTGTTGACAGGTCTCGATTCCCGCCAGGTTCAGGATCGCCGAATTGTCCACCGACTTGTCGATCGCCTCTTGGCCGCCGGCGAGATCGCCGATAGGGATCTGGTTATGGCACTCGAGACAACGAACCTGCAGGATGTGAGCCCGATGATCGAAGTGGGCACGGCGGAGCACCCGCTGATCCGTTTCGACTCGGCGGATCCCTGCCTTCTCGATGGAGTGGCACTTCCTGCAAGCCTCGGTCAGTGCGTCGATGACCTCCTCCGTCGCGGTGACGGTCTCGTCGGCGAGCCCTGCTCGGCGCTGGAGGTCGAGGAGGAATCGGGTCTCGTCGAGGTCCGCATAAGGGTCTTCTAACTTGCGAGACAGTGCAGCCAGGAGCTCGGTGATTCGTTCGAGGTCCTGCTGAACCTCGGGCTCAGGCCGCGAGCGCAGGCCTAGTGCCTGGGCTTCGAGGGCAGCGATCGCTTCCTCGTATAGCACTCGGATCTGGTGCGGAGCCACATCCGGTGTAGTGCGCAGAAGATCGGTGAGCCCGAGATCCTCATAGAGGAGCCCGCGCAGCCTTCGCAGGTTCTCCATCACCCACGGATCTTCGTGATGGAGCGGCGTTTTCATCACCCTCGGGCCGCGCTGCCGGAACTCGTTGGGGTTGGTAAAGAGCGCCCACTCTGTTCCTGGTCTACCCTCGAGTTGAATCGTCGAAAGCGTGGAGACACCCGTGACGCCTGCGGCCGCCACCGGCAGGAAGGGGGTGGCGCCAGCCGTTGTCAGATGGCAGCTGTCGCAGTGCGCCTCGAAGTCGAGAGGCTCGAAGCTGGTGCCGTCCGGCCGCGGTCGATGGCAATAGAGGCACGACTGCTCGACGTCGGTGAGCTCTTCGATCTTCATCACTTCGCGGATGTGCTGGATGTGTGCGAAGGCCAATCCTCCTCGCTCGGGTTGCCCGTTGGCAAGAGGCTCGAACTGAGGGTGGCCGCTGTTGAAAGAGGCGAATTCGTGACAGCCGACACACTCGAGCTCCGCGACCCGCGTCAAAGGAGCTTCTCGTCCCTCGTGCTCGACATGGCAGTCCATACAGTCCGGCTCGGCGTCCTCGATGTGCACACGCTGCAGGTCCTGGCTTCGGTACACGTAGTGTGCGGCCAGGGTGTAGACGCCGAGCTCGTCGCCGAACTTTTCATGGCACCCAGAGCAACTGGCGGCCATGGTCTTGCCCTCACTGTGGCAGGAGCCGCAGTCGGACTCGAGTACCGCGTGACTGGAAGACAGGGGCCCGTTCGAAAGAGCGCCCCCTCCCCGTAGCCCTATGTCATAGAGAATGAAGCTCATCACCACCGAGACAAGAAGCGCACCGACCCATAGCAGCGGGTTGCGGGAGGCGGGGAACGAGTAGCCCCTGGCGACCGGCAGGCGCAGCCGACTGAAGGTGCCCTTCTTGCCCTTGATCGCGGGGCTCATGTCGGAAGATCACTCAATAGTAGAGCACCGCGAAGACATGAAGGACGAGGAAGGCGACGAGCACCAGAGAGAGCGGAACGTGGGAATAGAGCCAGCATCGAAGGGGTAGTTGGAGAGTGTAGTGAGCGTCGAGCTCGAGCTTCGCCTCATAGAGGGCGGCGAGCTCGGTCAGCTTCTCCTGCTCCTCGGCTGAGGTGAGCCCTTTCAGATAGTGCAGATCCTTGAGATGGGACTGGATGCCTCCAGTGACGTCGGCGAAGTAGATCCACCGCCGACGCGGACCTTCGAAGGTGGGAGCCAGACGCGCTGCATAGAGTCTCTTCACCGGCTCGCTGCAGGAAGCGACACAAGACTCCGCCTTGGCGCGCACTTCGTCGACCAGCTCGGGGATACGCTCGTAGAGAACTTCCACCGACAGCGCCGATCCGAGTACGCGGGGGATCCACTGTTGCAGCGCCAAGCCCAGAAGTCCGCTGGCGACGGTCCACAGGCTGAGGCCCCAGAGCCACCCCGTAGTCGTCCCCCTCGGGAGTCGAAAGCCGCTGTGCATGAGCATCAGCACAAGGAAGAGGCTGCCGCCGTAGATATGCAGATAGAGCCAGGAGCGGGCCGTTCCCAGACCCATTCTGATGGCGATGCGCATGGTGCGCCGGCGCATTCCGTATAGGGCGGCGGCAAGCATCAGAGTGGCGGCGCCAACGCCGTAGGCGACGCCCCAGGCATTGCCTTGGCCGGATCTCCGAGAAGGTGGCATTGGCTGCAAAGGAGAGGATGCACCCGCCGAATGCAGCCACGAACCCCCGGCGCCAAGCTGTTGCCTGCTTCCGCTTCATGTTTCGCCGCTGCATCTTGCTCAGAGTCTCACTCCCGCGATTGCATCAAGTCGCGAAACTCGTCGAGAGAGCCGACGCGGTAGGCGCAGCCTTGTGGGCAGTTGGCGGTACAGGCGGGGCCGTGCCCGCTGTCGTGACAGAGGTCGCACTTGCTGGCGACCAAACGATCCTTGCCCCGCAGCCCGGCCGGGATCATATTGTCCGCCCACTGTTCTCCGGTCTCGTGCATCACGATCGCGTCGTAGGGACAGTTGTTCGAGCATGACGAGCAACCGATGCAGATCCTCTCTTCGATCTCGACGACGTCGGCCACTCCCGCGCGATGGATAGCCCCGGTGGGGCATCCCACGAGGCATACGGGATCTCTACAGTGGTAGCAGGATCGTGGAACGAGCAGATTGTCGACTTTGTTGCCTTCGCGAACGAAGCGCGGGCGACCCTCGTGAGTGGCGGCGCAAGCGCGCACGCAGTCGTCGCAGCGTGTGCATGCCTCGAGATCGATGACCAGGATGCTGTTCCCCTGCACCAGCCCTGAGTCGAGGGCGACCTGGGTGAACTCGGCATGGCCTAGATCGCGGCGGCTGTAGCCGGCTTCCTTGAGCCGATCCACTGCTGTTCGCCACAGTCTGTCTTCGACCTCGGGGTAGGTGCGCAGGAGTTGCTGAAGGGCGTCTCCAGGCACTCGAATCAGCTCGCTGTACTCGACCGAGACGGCACCACTTTGCCATACCTCGATCCCCTCGATCAGGAGCTCGACTTCGCCGAGCGTCATCCCTTTCGATAGGTACGAAGAGACGATCTTTCCTTCACCGAAGTCCTGGAGCAGCTTCACAAATCCGGAACGGACCATGAAGAGGTCGCCAGCCGGCGCGCCTTGTGGAACCAGCTCCTCTCCCGGGTCCAGCGAGATGAGCTCGATGGTCTCTTTGAGGCCCTCGATGAAGAGTTGCGAGCACCCCCGGAAGAGAGGTGAGCTCGAGAGTTGAAGGCCTAGCGACCTCTCGCGATAGATACTGTCGACACGCTCCTTGAGTGCCTTCGACTTTCGTTTCATCAGGCGGAGGGCGTTGACCCTGATCTGCACCAGCTGGCAGTCCTCGGTGGTTCGCGCAGTCACCGACTGAGGCCAGCCGCTGAGGGCTCCGATCTCGCCGAAGAGGTCGCCGGGTCCAAGTCTGGCGCCGCTACCTCGTGGCAGGTCGAAGTCCATCGAGGCGAGAAAGGTGATCTCGGTGTCGGTCGAGGTGGGGAGCCTGGGAGTGGTGACCAGCTGCGTGTATCCGGTCTCCGCTCCCTGGGGGAAGGCGGTGCGGCGGAGGTCGAAAATGGGGATCGGCTCGGTGCTGTCTCCGATCGTTTCTACGAAGACCTCGACTTCACCGCTGAGGAGGAAGAAGGCGAGGTCGATGTAGGAGCCTTCCTCGAAAAGAACCGATCCCTTTCTCCAGGTAGTGATCGAGACGTCCGGGCTGATTCTCTCGAGGAAGGTCTCGTCGTAGTCGGAAAAGATCTCTAGTTCTTTGAGCTGGTGTGGAGTGGGCTTCTCGGAGACTTGGATGATGCCGGTGTGGTCGTCGGAGGAGGTCCACCGATCCTGGTACTGCTCAATCCTGCGCAGCATGGTCTTGCCGAGATCGCCGTCGTGAGGCTCGCTCATTCGCTACTCCTCCTGATGCTTTGATAGAGGATCTCCAGCCGCTCCTTGATCAGCACAAGGGTCTCCTCGATCGATGCCATGTCGGTTGAGGGGAAGCTGGGCAGCTCGAGGGGCCCGGCTTCTTCTGCGGTGGAGATCGAGGATCGATCGATCGGTCGCGCGCGTGGCGGCAGCTGGCGGGCCGGCGATCGAGAAGCTCGCGCCTCAGAGATCGTAGGACCGCCGCTCGAGCTCGGAGAAGCTGATGTCGAGGGGCCGCCTGAAGAGGCGCTGGCGATCTCTACTTGCTCGACCGTCGGGATGCCACCTCGCTTGTCGAGGACCTTCGCCCATCCCGCCGCTAGATCTGTGGTGGAGGTTTGGGGGCGCTCCCAATGCTGGATCTTCGCTAAACGATCCTCGAGGTCGAAATCTTTGCCGGTCGGATGGCCGGTGGAAATGAGACCAGGATCGGTAATGTAGTGGCAGCCGGCGCAGCGGAGCGCCAAGGTCTCGGCATGTCGAAGGTCCTTCATGCCGAGTCCGAGAGCCTTCTGGAAACCCGCTCGCCGCCGACCTTGCGACTTCTCTCCCTCCTTGTGGGGCTCGAGGTAGCGGTCGGCGGGGCCGTGGCAGCTCTGACAGCTGACCCCGTCCCAAATGTCGCGCCGCTCCTTGCCCGAGACGATGGTGCCGTGGCAGTCCATACACAGCTGGGTGCCCTTGGTCGACTGCGAGCTCGGGAGACCGTAGAAGCGAGCGACCTGCAAGTTCTTCGGCTCCTGATCGTGGAAGGGGGCTGCGGAGCCTTCATGGGGGTCACTGAGCCACCACGCGTTCTGTTGCTCGTGGCAGCCGCTACAGGCGCCGGCGTCGAGGGTCTTGTGCTGCTCCGGCGGCCGTAGCCTGGTCCTCTTCTCGTAGCTGACGGTTGTGATTGCGGCCGCGCGTGGGGAAGCCGCCTTGGCCGCGCCACTCGCCACTGCTGCCACTGGGGCCTCCGAGTCGCCGGCGCCGCGGATCGGAGCCGCCGAGGGCGTCCCGTCGGCGGTATTCGTTGCTAGGTCGACCGGCGCCGGATCAGCCGGCTCCGGCAGCCCCCTGCCCTCCACCAGAGGGTCGATGGCGGCGAGCTGGGAGCCATCATGATTCTCGACGAAGCGGCGCGTCTCAGCACCGACGCGATCGGCAAGATCGAGAAGATTGGCGGTGTTACCGAGCGTCACTTTGACGCCCCTGGCTGCAGTGAGGATCCGCACCGCTTCGGGGATCTCCGCGACAGAGCTCAGATCCTGGATCTCCGCTACCGCATTGCGAACCCGTCGCTGCATGCTCTTGGCGTAGATGCCCTGCTCTGTCGCGATCGCGAAGCCTCGAACACTGAACTCGAGGTCCAGCGCCCGGCCGACGAAGTACATGATCCGCTTGCGCTCCGGCGGTCGCTCGAGGTTCTCTTTCGAGCCGCCGAGCTGGGACTGGAGGAAGTTGTGCCGCATTGCTCCCTGGGAGCGCTCCACGAGCTCGAAGCCGACTGTCCCCGTGGTATGCCCACCTATATTGACCAACTTCTCATTGGGGACGAGATGACACTGAAAACAGTTCGCCCCCACCGGGTAGAGGTCGGAAGGCCTGCGCATCCCGGCTTGGCGGCTCTCTTCGATGCGCTGGAGACGATGCTCGCTCGACTCGTCGATGTGGCTGCCGCCGGGCCCATAGTCATTGTGGCTGTCGATCCAATCCTTGCCGGCGCCATGACACGACTCGCAGGAGACTCCGGCGCTCGCGCGCAGTTGGTCTCTGCGTACCTGCGTCGTGTAGTGGCAGTTTAGACAAAGCGCATCTCGTTTGATCAGTCGGAACCCCATCCTGCCGGCAATCGTCTCTGCCGATTCGAGGCGGTGCAGAGTCTTGAAGCTGGTGGCGTGAGGAGTTCCCGACCACACCTCATACTCCTGGGCATGGCATTCGCCGCAGCGCTCCGCTGTGGCGATCTTCGCAGGGTCTTCGCGCGCGAAGGAGGCTGTCTCCTGCGCGCCGGTCCAGGATGCCGCACCAGAGACGGCGACGAGGACGGCAACGAGAAGCTTTGCCGGTGGCATCAGAACTTGGTGAGCAGCTCGACGCGCCCACCGAAGAACTCTTGGTCGCGGTTCGGCCGCAACGGGTCGTCGGTGTACGAGCCGTATCCGTCGACGATAGCGACGAAGTGTTTTCCGAACGCGGCTTGGTAGCGGATTGTAAGAGCTGTCGCGTCGTCGATATCGCTGGCGGTGCCCACGCGGCCCCCGATCTCTGCGATCACCTGTTTGCGAGTGTGGTCGAAGAACCACTGATAGCCGAAGGCGCCACCGGCGACATCACGCGCTCGGTTGCTCAGAGGAGCGCCGTAGTTGCCGATACCGACGGCGGCGAAATTGATTCCCGCACGGCCCAGCGGCCCGCCGGTGGCGGGCCCCCGAGCAGCCGAGGAGAACTCGTCTGCGGCAGCGAAGAGGGTGAAGTAGGCCAGATTGTGGGTGCGGTGCGGGGTCGTGGAGATCTCGGCGAAGAGCAGCGCCCCGTCGGTGGCGAACTCGGTTTCTCGTTCCGTGGCGAAAGAGCCGAGAATACGGAAAGAGGTGTTCCATTGGCCGAAGCGCTGCACCGCGCTCAGTCCTCCAGCCACCAGGTCGCCTACCAGCTCGTCCTTGGCGACGACGTAGACGAGGTCGATATCCATCGTCGTTTTGCGAAAGTCGGTGGAGGTGAGGAAGCCGAGAAGATTGTCGTTGTACTCCTGAGTGTTGTTTGTCGGTCCTCCACGGCCTACTTCGTTGAATCCCCAAAAAAAGGTCATGCGGTAGTTGGAGGTGTTCGGTTGCAGCGTATTCCGCGTTATGCCGATGCCGTCGATCGTGTCGTTGATGAGCAGGCCTTCCTGAAAGAGAAGGGGTTGGCGGCCCACAGAGAAGCCCACGTCGGTGCGCTTGAAGTCGTTCTTCGACAGGTTGGGGAAGATCTCGCCGAAGTCGCCTTCGAAGAAGAGGCCGGTAATCTCCAGATTGAGCTCATCGACGAACTCTCCGTCGAGACCGGGATCCGGGTGGTCGAAGTAGAAGGTGCTGAAACGACCGTAGCGATCGAGTGGCCGAAGAGCGAGGACCAGTCGCTCGGTGCCGGAGAGTGAAAGATTGAAGAAGAGGTCGAGACGGTTGCTCCATTCGGTGATGCGATCGTCGCCGTCGAAGCTCTGGATAGAGGTACGGTAAGTGCCGAAGAGGAGCAGTGAAGGCTGCCAAACAGCACCGGTCGGAAGCTTGAATCCTTTGTCGAGGGTGCCGGTACCGAGGAAGGGCTCGCCAAGCTCGAGGAGCGGTCTCGGGCGCTGTGGAAAGTCGTCGAGCTGGAGCGGAATGCGCTCATCACTGAGCCGGCTGCCGTGGTGTTTCTTGCCAGTCCCCTCGTCGCCGTCTGCATCGGTGACCTTCTCTGTCCGCATCGTCGGCACTGAGATCCGGATCGATGGCGAGGCGGTAGGCGGCAGCTGCACGGATCAGCTCGGCGGTGCTCTTCACCCACGCCTGCGAAGGGCTTGCACCGGCGACCAAGAGCGCCCCGAAGCACGGGAGCAGAGCCACCGCGTTTCTCAAGCTAGTTCCACTCATTGAGCTCTTTCCGACTCCCACTTGCTCTACCTCTCGAGCTCGACTTCGCGTTCCCAGAGCACCAGATGACCTGCCACCACGGCCTCGGCGACCTCTCGGGCGCTCATGAAGTAGTCGAAACCGACGTCCTTGATCTCATTCACCAGATTGATCGGGACCATCCCCGCGACGATCTCCACTTTGGCCGTGTAGGGCGCCTCGCCATTGAGCGCTGCGCCGTCGACGGCGTAGCTTGCCCAGACGCTGTCGAGCGGGGCGATGCCCTGCTTGTGCTTACGGGCGCCACCGGGCCGGCCGGTGAGGATGGTCGAGAAGGTCGAGGGTCGCAGGAAGGGGAGTGGGTCCGGAGAATAGTTCACGGCCAGCACCTGTTCTCGCTCACCCCCCCGCACCATGCGAGTCAGGAAGCGGGATTGCAGGCTGAAGAGTTGCTTGTCGAGCGGCAGCTCACCGTTGTGCACATAGAGAGAGTGAGTGTCGCGGACGTCTCCGTTGGGGTCGAGATCGCCCGACTTGAACACCACCCGCCCGCTGCCGTCGCTGACTGTGACCCGTAGCCAGACCAATCGCTCCGCGTCGAAGCCGGTGGGAACTCCATGACCGTCGGTTGCGTTTTTCACCTCGACCCGGAAGCGGATCTTCTTTGCGTCGACGCGCTCGACGACGATGTCGCCGATCTCGTACCCGGCCTGCAGGACTTTCTTTCGAGCCCGATCCGCCTCCGCGAGAAGATCGAGATTGTCGCTGATGACGTCTCTGGCATCGTAGCGGTCGTCGGCGGAGGTCCACCTTTCAGGGAACTCGAAGTCAGGAGGTAGCTCTTCCTCGAAGTCGTCGGTTCCCCAGCCGGCCTTCCAGTCGAAGCTGAGCCACTCGCGGATGCTGGCCATCTCCGTGGCTTCGGCGTTGTGGGGAAAGATGCCGGGGTGGACAACCGAGTAATCGGGGCCGATGAACATGTGGCCGGTTCGTTTGCGTGGCCGAGTCGGCGTGTCGCCGACGATCGCCGCCGGAGCCTCGAGGTAACCTGAGACTTTTCCGGGCTCGGTGCCCATGTGGCAGTCCTGGCAGGTGACGCCGTTCTTCGCGGCTGGCGAGGTCTTGAATTCGCTGAAGGCCTCTTCGAGCCTGAAGCCGTTGACCAGATTGACATCGTGACAGGTGCCGCAGAAACCGGGTGTGGTGAGCTGAAAGAACTGTTCTGCGTCGGTGTGAATCGCGCGACCGGCCTGACCGCGCTCGGTGTTCACTCGATAATCCTCGCTGGCGATCACCCGTTTGAGCTCCTCGTTTCCGGTGGGGCCGTAGACCGGGTCGAAGATGTCTCCCTCGACGATGGCGAGCCTGCCGCTGAGCTTGCCGTAGGCAGTGTCGAGACGATGACAAACGATGCAGGTTACGCCTTCTCTGGAGGTGGGGTGGCGGTCCATGTTGCTCATGAACTCGGGCTCGCCCAGGTTCATGCCCACCGGCGTATGACAGCGGATGCAGAAGTCGCCGTTGGTGCCGTTGGTGATCTTGAGCACCGTGCCGTGAAAGGCATTGAAGATGGGGCTCATCTGAGCGTAGGCGTGGGGCGACACCGACCATTCCCTGTAATGGTCGGGATGGCAGGTGGCGCAGGCTAATGCCGAAGGAAAGCGGTCCTCGAGGAAAACCTGCTCATGCTCTCGATCCGCGAGCTCGGCGCCTGGGTCTCTCTGCTCCTGCGCAGACGCCGATGAGACCAGCAGCAGAAGCGAGGCAAGCGTCGGCCACAGAAGTGAAGAAGGACGAAAAAATCCCTGCCGAGTCCCCATTCAAGTCACCTCCACGGGGTTTGTGACGCCTAGCAGGATCGCTACCGAGGGTAGCAGAGCCGCGAGTAGCGCTTCAAGACTCACCAGCCCGAACGCGCCATCCTCGGCGCCAGACAGCAACAGTAGCTCGGGGAATGGTAGTCACCATTCCCCGAGCTACACGATGCCATAGGCGATCATCGCGTCGGCGACCTTGAGGAAGCCGCCGAGATTGGCACCCTTGACGTAATTGACGGCACCGCTGCCGTCGTCACCGTGCTCGACGCACTTGGTGTGGATGGCGGCCATGATGTCGCGTAGTCGGTCATCGACCTCCGCTCGAGACCAGGAGATGCGCAGCGAGTTTTGGCTCTGCTCCAGCGCTGAGACCGCGACCCCACCCGCATTGGCCGCCTTCGCCGGTCCAAACATGACTCCCGCTTCTCGGAAGGTGTTGACGGCCTCTGCGGTACACGGCATGTTGGCGCCCTCTGCGAGCGCGACGAGCCCATTCGCCACCAGGGCGGCGGCGTCTCTGCCGTCGAGCTCGTTCTGGGTGGCGCAGGGGAATGCCAGATCACAGGCGAGACCCCAGGGACGCGCTCCTTCATGGTAGTCACAGTCGAACTTCTCTGCGTACTCCTTGATGCGCCCCCGTCTCTGCTCCTTGAGCTCGATCAGCCAGGCGAGCTTTTCGTCACCAATCCCGTCTGGATCGTGAATGAAGCCGCCCGAATCGGAGCATGCGATCACCGTCGCGCCGAGCTCGGCCAGCTTCTCTATGCAGTAGAGGGCGACGTTGCCGGAACCGGAGACGACGCACTTCTTGCCTTCGACGCTGTCGCCCCGGTGGTGGAGCATGTCGGACAGAAAGTAGACGGCGCCGTAGCCGGTGGCTTCGGTTCGCACCAGGCTGCCACCGAAGGAGAGCCCCTTACCGGTGAGAATGCCGGTGAATCGGTTCGCCATCCTTTTGTACTGGCCGAAGAGATAGCTGATCTCGCGCGCGCCGACGCCGATGTCTCCTGCCGGTACGTCGGTGTCTTCGCCGATGTGGCGTTGGAGCTCGACCATCATCGATTGGCAGAATCGCATCACTTCGCGGTCGCTCTTGCCTTTGGGGTTGAAGTTGGCCCCGCCCTTGGCGCCGCCGATCGGCAGGCCGGTGAGGCTGTTCTTGAAGACCTGTTCGAAGCCGAGGAACTTGAGCACGCCCAGGTTGACGCTGGGATGAAAGCGAAGTCCGCCTTTGTATGGCCCGATAGAGTTATTGAACTGAACACGCCACGCCCGGTTGACGCGGACGCTCCCTTTGTCGTCTTCCCAGCTGACGCGGAAGATGATAATGCGGTCGGGCTCGGTCATGCGCTCGAGAATCTGCGCTTTGCGGTATTCGGGATTCTCGAGCACGAAGGGCATGACCGACTCGGCCACCTCTCTAACCGCTTGGTGAAACTCGGGCTCGCCGGGGTTGCGCTTGATCAGTCCACGAACAAACTTCTCGACCGCGGCATCGTGGTTCTTGTTCATTGTTTTTCCAGATGGAGATTAAACCATTCGAGTGCCAGATCGGTACTCTGGTCGAAGGCTTCGTTGTAGATGCCGTAGTGAGTGATGCCGGGGATGATCTCGTAGTGTACCGGAACGTCACCCTTGGCACGAAGGATCTCGTACACCCTCTTGCTGTGATCGCGGTTGTCGAAGAGCTCTTCATTTTCGGCATCGATGAGCAGGGTGGGTACCTCGATCTGGTGGGCGGTGGCGACGGCATTCCAGAGGCTCATGTGTCCGAAGTGAGGTGTTCCGCGGAGTGCGCCGGTCTTGTCGATGTTCTGGGGTATCGGCTCGCCGTCGCCGCGCGCGATGTCGATATTGCGCTTCTTGGCGACTGCCTTCAGCTCCGGCCAGGGCACACCGAGGCCTCCGACCTGGCTGACCACGGCAGCCGGCCGGGGGTCGGTGGCGGCGGTCGAGATCACCATGCCGCCGCCGTAGCTGGTGCCCCAGATTCCGATGCGCTCGGTGTCGACATGGGGCTCGCCTTCGATGTAGTCCAGGGCGGCGCGAAAGTCCTCCAGCCAGGCCAGTGGGTCGACGACCTCGCGCGCGAAGCGAACGCGGACAGTGGCTTCGTTCGACTCCCCGAGCTCCGGCATGCCATCGACCAGAATCATCGGACCTTCGCTGGCGCCCCAGGTGCGAAAGCTGAGGCCGAGCGCGATGTAGCCGGCAGCCGCGAACTTGGCCGCGGGTCGACGCGAGCTGTTCTTGGTTCCGCCCCAGCCGTCGGAGAGGACGATGGCGGGGAGCTTGTCTTGACCTGAGATGCCTTTGGGAACGAAGAGGTCACCGTCGAGGCGGTAGCCCTCGCTCCAGATGGTGACCGTTCTCATCTCGACGTTGTCTGGGGGCTCGAAGCGACGTTGTTGGGCCTCGAGACCCACCGCGGCGAAGACGGCGAGCAGTAGGAGAGCGGGTGAGAGTCTGACGATTATGATCTGCATGTCGCGACGCTCCTCTTCTTTCACAATTATGGGCGATCAGGGGCTTCAGCTCAATCGCGGACTCTCTCTTTTATCACGCGGCAGGGAGCTTCGCGACTGACCGCGCGCATACCGAGCCAGTCCCCGTCAGGGGGCGAAGCTGGAGCGCGCGCGGATGCCCCAGTGGCCGTCTTGGTTGGTGACCAGATAGAGGGTGTGGAAAGTCGAGATCTTGTTGTTCTGGGCGTCGTAGCGGCTGAAGGTGAGGGCGACGTTGACACCCTGGGTGCCGACCTGAACCGCTTTGATGGAGTCCCAGGCGCAGTGGTGCCAGCCGAAGCGGGCGGCGAAGTCGTCGAAGTCGAATGCGTCGGTGTATTCCTTGGCGGTCTTCGACACGGTCACCGTGCCACTGGCGACGCGGATGTGAGGGTAATTGAGGGTGGCCGCCCAGGCGTCTTCATCGCGGCTGTTGAAGGTGGTCATGAAATCCTTGACGACGCCTATCGCAGCTTCCTCCGCTTCTTTGCGCTCCGCTTCCGAGCTCAGCTCGAAGCCGGCCGGAAAACGCGCCTGAATCCCGATACTCCCGTCACCTTCTTCGGTGAGCACATAGGAGACCTGGTTGCTGAAGATCTGGGAGCCGTCTTTGCGATAGCGGGTGTACTTGCCGGCTACGTGCGCCTTTGTCTCGCCGAGATGGAACACTTCTCTGGTGCCCGGACGAGTGTGATCCCATCCGGTCGCGATCACCCTCTTGTAGTCGATGGTGGCGGCGTACTCTTGCGGCGTCGAGAAGACTCTTTGTTCCCCGCCGCCACCGGAAGGCCGCACATGCGGGTAGTGGAGGGGAGCGGCAAAGGCTTCGGGACTTCGACTGCTGAAGGCGGCGTGGAAATTGTCGTAGGTCTCGATCGCCTGGCGACGAGTGAGGCCCGCCGAAGTGCCGGGCAGCGCGAGGGCCGCGGCCGCGATGACTATGGCTAGGTGTGCTTGAAGGGTGTGCATGAGTTCCGCTAGCTCGCTTTCAGGGGTTGCAGACGGGTGGGCCAGTCGAGGTCGACCACAGGCAAGATCAGATGGCCTCCGTCTTCGATGATGTCGACGTGCGAGTTTGCTAGAAGCCGGTCCATGCTTCGAGCTTGGTTCACCGAGTTGACAATGCGGTCTCGAGCGCCGGCGAAGAGCAGCACCGGCTGGCGGACGTTAGGCAGCTCTTCGCGTAGGTCGAGACCTTGGATCATGCGTAAGCGCACTCGGTATCCTTCGCCGAGACTCCAATTCTTACCGGTGCCTTTGAAGGTGGCGATTGCCTCCGGGTTCGCGCGCGAGCCGAAAAGGAAGAAGGGAGCGATCGTGCGCCTACCGACCTTGAGCATCCATGCGGGTGTGAATCGGGCCGAAGCTCGACTGAGGGCCAGCTGAAAACGCCTCCCAAAATACGGAAAACTGTTGACCAGTGCGAGACTTTGGATTCGATCCGGGAAGTCCAGGGCGGCGCGGACTGCAACAGCGCCCCCAAAAGACTCGGCGAGTAGAGACATTCGGTCGATGCCGCGAAGAGAGACTGTTTCGATCAGACTTCCCGCCAAATGCGAATAGGTATGGTGCTGGGAAGAAACGCCGAGGCTGTAGCGAACGCGAATCAGGCGGAAGCTCTCCTCCAGCTGACCCGCAGTGTTCTGCAGTAGCTGGCCGGAGCCGTCGATGCCCGGCACGTAGATCAGCGGTGGTCCGTTGCCGCGATCGGAAATGACTTCTGTAAACATGCCCGGGGAGCTGGCTCGAGGGGGAGAAGCCATGCTACCGAAAAATGACTGCGACGGCTCAAATTAGATGAGGGTCGTTGTCGCTTCTCGCTTTTTGGGTTTGGTGGCTCGTGAGAGAGAATGGTAGTCGGGGTTTCGGGGAACAACTATGAGCAGGGGAGGCGTGTCCACCGTCAGCCGTCGCCTGTTCGCGCTTGTAGCCGGCGCCGCTTTGGTGGCATCGGTGGGGTGCGGGCGTCCCCCAGAGCGTAAGCCGGATGTGGTGGTCATCACCATCGACACTCTGCGCCCGGATCACCTCGGCTTTCTCGGCTACCCCAGAGACACAGCCCCCTTCCTCACCGAGCTGGCCGAGCGTTCGGTGTTTTTTCGCCGGGCGTTTTCCACTTCGACCTGGACCCCACCGGCGACAGTGTCTCTGTTTACCTCACTCTACCCGGCGCAGCACGGGGTGTTGCGGGGCTTCTTCGTGGCCCAGCGCAGAGGCGAGCCTGAGCAGGCGACTCTGCGACTACGCCGAATTCCCGCGCTTGTGAAGACGCTCCCCGAGGTTTTTAGAGAGCGCGGCTACAGCACCTTCGGCATCGCGGCCAATGTCAATATTGGTCCGGAGATCGGCTTCGATCGCGGTTTCGACCACTTCGCTCGTCTCCATGAGCTGAAGCGTCGTAGCGCGGCCAGTGGCGAAGAGGTAGCGGCCAAGCTCTTGGAGTGGGAGCCCCTCCTCCGAGAAGAAGGCCCCAACTTCGTCTATCTTCACTTCAACGACCCGCATCAGCCCTACCAGAGGCGCGAGCCCTGGTATTCAGTCGATGACCCTGCGACCGATTTGGGCCGCCTCGAGGCGGCGTACGACAGCGAGATCTCCTACCTCGATCGTGCCTTGGGAGAGCTGCTCCCTCACTTCGGTTGGGATCGCGACGCGATTCTGGCGGTGGTCTCCGATCATGGCGAGGAGTTTCGGGAGCACGGCAGGGTCGGCCACGACCCTTCTCTTTACGGCGAGCTCCTTCGCGTCTTGATGATGATCCGCTACTCCGGCGTAGAGGCGAAGTCGGTCGACGTCAATGTGAGCTTGATCGACGTTCTGCCGACGCTCGCGGACCTCGCCGATTTCGAGTCCCTGCCCTCCTGGCAGGGTCATTCGCTTGCCGGGCTGATGCGCAGGGATGATGGGAGAGTTGCTCAAGAGCTCGAAGCCAGATCTATTTACGCGCAGCGCGGGCGCAACAGGAACGAACGTTGGGCGGTCATGCTGGGCGACTGGAAGCTCATCCAGCGGCGCCGTCGTCAGCAGCTCTTCCATCTGGCGCGGGACCCGCTCGACCAAGACGACCTCGCCGGCGAAGAGAGCGAGGTGCGAACCAGCCTGGCGGACCTGATGACCCGTTTTCGGGCGAAAATTGCCCCCTCCTCCGATCTGGAGACCGAGGTGACACTCGCGCCCGAAGAAATCGATGAGCTTCGCAGACTCGGCTATGTCGACTAAAAACTAGTCCGGCGCGGGCCCGAGCTCAAGCAGTTCTCCATGATCTGGACGGTCGTGGGCTCCGCCAGTGATCTCGATCCTCGCTACTCTACTCGCCGTGCCAGATCCCCTGGTCAGAAGGAGGTAGGATTGCCTAGATGACCAAGGGGCGGTCCGCTGTTCACTCCCCGGGCGTCCAGCCCGGGTTGACTCCATGATGTTTCCAGCCTGTGCATCCCCGACAGCGGTTCGAGCATGGCGGTCTTTCGGAGACTCTGTCGAGTGCTTCTTGCAAACGGCACTCGAAGGGTTGCCGGGGAGACTGGAGCCGAGTCCTTGTCAACCGGGCCGGTGAAGAGCCGATCGCGCGTTCGAGCCGCAGTTGCCACCCTCGGGTCGCTACGGTCACTCGCTTCCGGCCTCCGAGAGGAGGGGCCGCTTCTAGTCTCGAAGAAGACGCTGAAGAGGGTGGTGGCAATTCTGCTTACGTTCAGCTTTGTCGCGAGCCTCCGCTTCTACAGACTCGATGAGCTGCAGGGGGAGTGGTACGGCGACATATCTACTCTCTACGAGTACGTCCAAGCCGTCCGCGATCACAACTTTCCTCCCGATCTGTATAACCTGGGCGTCGGGCCACTCTACCCTCTGGTGCTCTCACCGATCCTCGCCGTACTCGGCGAGACCTACCTGGGCATCAAGTGTGCGGCCGCGCTGTTCAGCCTTTTCGGGCTCTTCGTCCTGTTCCTGCTCTGCCGCCGACTGCAAGGGACGGGCTTCGCCTTGGTCGCGACTATGGTCGCCGGCACGGGCTCCTGGCTATTGGTGTTTAGCCGGCTGGGCGACATCCAGGCTCTCGTGTTGCTGTTCACGGTCGGACCCCTCGCACTCGCAGCGCACGTCATCGAGACGCGACCCGTCCATGGTGCGACCGCCACGCTTTGCGGCTTCATGACGGGGTCCTCCCTGTACCTTTACGGAGCCGCCTTTGCTGTCCCGGCACTGATCACCCTGGTAATGGTGGCCTTCCACTTCTTCACGCCCGAGCCCCGCAGGTATGAACGCAGACATCTGTGGCTCTACTTCGTCGCGCTGACACTCGCCGTGCTTCCGATGGCGCTGAGCTACCTTCGTAGTCCAGAAGCCGTCGCCCAAGGCCACTTCGCGACTCGCCTCGTACGCGGTCGTGGCGCTGTTTCGACGGTGGCAGGCAATTTTGCCGAGGCACTCCTCGCCTACGTCACCGTAGGAGACGTCAACTCCAGAGCGAATCCTCCTCTCTTGCCGCACATCGACCGCCTCAGCCTGCTGATGGTCGTCCTGGGGTGTGTCTTTTGGTTGGGGCGCAGCCGGAGGCGATGGGGTTTTGTTCTCATGGGCGGCTTCCTTCTCATGCACGCGCCTTCCATACTCGCCGAATCGGCGGGAGCCAACGCCGGGCGAACGATCGCCGCTGCGCCCTTCGCCTACATCCTGGCAGCGGAGGGCTCTGGGGCTTCGCAGCTGTTATTCAGCGCCTATTGGGAAGTCCAGCGCGCGCGGCGGCGCTGGCGCTGCTCCTGATCGGAGTCACGCTCGTCAACATGGACAGATACTTCGACCGCTACATCGGCGCGCTCCCGTACGAGAACACTCACATCGCGCGATCAATTACGACCTATGTCGGCCTGCTCCCGGCGCACACCAGCGTGTATCTGGTCGGATCAACCTGGTCACCTGGCGGTATGCCTGAGCCGAAAAGCATTCGCTACGCGATGCGAGATCCGACCTACTTCTTCGAGGAGCCCGCCGAGCGTTTGGACTGTAACCGCTTACGCCAGCTTCGGCGGCCCGCGGTGCTGATCTGGCGCTATCAGTCCGAGTTACCGAGCCCCAGCGTCAGCGACTGCGGCAGATACATCCCCGCCCAGATTTTTAGCAGCGACAAGAATCTACCCATGTTCTACGCTGCGCCTGTGCTCAGCGAGCCCGTAGCCGGGGAGATGGTCCCTCCCCGCGTAGAGCCCACGATTCCCCCGGGAAGTCCGAACCGCTCTGAACCGACGTCGCCGGCAGATTACAGCTGGCAAACCGCTCGTGTGAGCCTGAACGGCCAGGAGGTGGAAATGCTTTACCTCCCGATCGACCAAGGGCAGCCCGATGACGCGCTGGACGGCGACGGGGCAACCCTGATGCGCGGCGCCAGGGACAACCCCTACATTCTGGAGCTGCACTTCCCTCAGCCGACGCCGGTCGTCTCTTTCAGCCTGGATCTCGGTTTCATGCAGGAGTACTCGGTCGAAGTCTCGGTTCGGGACCGCGACGGCAAGGTTGTCACGGTGTCGATGCGCGAGAGGCCGAACCCAGGCACTTTCCCGCGGGCTGAGTTGATCCTGCCAGCTGGGCCGCTGTCTATAAAAGTCGCTCGCATAGCGATCACGGACTTCCGTGAGCGGCCGAGGGAAGGATGGCACGTTCACGTGTACGAGTTGCGAATACGCTAGTAACAGTGCCGCTCGACTCGGAGCTCGAGGAGCTCGGCACCCTCGGCGGTGTCGACTGAAAATAGCTCCGCCGTATTCTACGGAGAGGCCGCGGAGTAGAGCTCCACCTCGTTGAGGTGCACGTAGTCGTCGCGTTTGAGTCGAAGAACCTCCAGCCGGACTATGCTCGTGGTCACGGCTTCGGGCAGGTCGAGCTGCGACCACGCCCGCTCCGGCACGCCGCGTAGCATGTAGCGAGGGCCACCCGGTAGGGCCTCGACCAGCCAGTCATAGGGAGACCCGACAGGATAGACTCGCACCGCTGCCAGCGAGATCTCCTCTGCAAGGTCGATGGTGATCACGAGGGGATTGATGACGTTGCTCTTGATCAGCGATTCGACGTTGCCGTCGACGATCAATCGGACGGCCGGAATCACGCTAGGGTCGTTGGGCTCGATGCGCACGTTCCCGGCGGCAAGGCCTTCGCCGAGATCCATCATCCGAAGATCGGTCAGATCGGCCGTTCCCGCCTCTACCACGGTAGCGGACTCCAGCTTGGGTCGTGATAGAGGTTGAGCCGGTGCGCCCGCCGCGGCTGGAGAGTTGCCCCTTGCGCCGCCCGTTTCTTCCGGCTCGAGACACCCAATCGTAGCGACCGCAAGCGTGACTAGAAAAACGATCCTTGCAACGGGAACATAGCGCATGCTGCACTCCTATCTCCGAGAAAGCCACCTACTCTTGGTGCTCCCTCGCCAATTCGTGGATCGAGTCGTATCATGGCACGTCTGAAGGGGATCTTACCGGCTCCCGGATGCTACTCGACTCGGGAACAGTAGGTCCTCCGCTGCCTCGGCGAGTGGCGGTCTACCGAAAGAGATTGATCAACCAAGAGGTAGTCACGCTGAATGTCAGACGAAGGGATCAAATCCGGCAAGCTCAAGATTCTCATTTGTCTGCTGTATTATGTGCCGCACCGAACTGGATTGACGCTTCACGTGCAGCGTGTCGCCGAAGAGCTCGGTGCGGCGCGGGCACGACGTTACGGTCCTGACAGCTCGTTACAGTAGCGCGCTTCCGCGTGATCAAACGGTTCACAATGGTGTTCGTATCGTCCGGCTGTGGGCGCCGATACGAGTGAGTCGCGGGATGGTGATGCCTGCTTATCCCTGGGCGGCATTTCGATTACTCTTGCAACACGACGTCGTTAGCATTCACACACCGATGATGGAGACAGCCCTTTTGAGCGTGCTTGCGTCAATAACCGGACGCAAGGTTGTTGCCACCCATCACGGGGACTTGCTTTTGCCGAAGAGGGCTCTCAATGGTCTGATAATGAACGTAATGTTCAGTATGTTTAGATTCATGGCGAAACGAGCGGGGCGACTGATCGCCTACAGTCACGATTACGCGGACCACTCGTACTACCTGCGCCCGGTTCGTGACAAGGTGTCGGTCATCTATCCTCCCATTGAGATTCCGTTACCGAAGGCAGAGAGGGTAGCCCAATTACGTGCGCAATGGTCACACCACGGCGGGCCGGTAATTGGTTACGCCGGGCGCTTTGTCGAGGAAAAACGCCCTGACCTCGCCATAAAGGCGCTGGGAGTCGTCAGTGGAATATATCCGAATGCGCGATTGATCTTTGCGGGTGAGTACGACCTCGAATATGAGGACACTTGGCAGCGCCATAGTGATCTCGTGGAGGCGTATAAGGAGCGCCTTCTCTTTCTCGGCCTGATTAGCGATATGCAGGAGTTGGCGGATTTTTACGCAGCCTGCGATGTGCTGGTGTTGTCAAGCGATTCGGAGTGCTTCGCACTCGTGCAGGTCGAGGCGATGCTTTGTGGCACACCGTTAGTGATGACCGATATACCGGGCGGGCGTGTACCTGTCACGGTAACGGGGATGGGCCGGCTGGCAGAGTCTGGCAACTGGCGGTCCATTGGCGAGGCGCTGGTCGAGGTGCTCAGCAATCCGGAGAAGTATCATCGTCCACGGGAGTACGTTGAAGAGTGTTTCTCACTTCGAGAGACCGTAGACCGTTATGAGAAGCACCTTAGAAATCATACAAGGGCCTCATGATGGTTGACTCGCAGATGCTGGATTACATGACGCGCAACGAGGCGGATATGGCCTTCAAGCGCCGTGTACACACGATTTTTGAGTGGATCAAGCCGACCGAAGATAAGCGCATTCTTGACTGCGCCTGCGGGCGGGGCTTTTATCTGAATATGTTTCGCTATGTCAGCGATTGCGCGTTGGTCGGCCTCGAACTGGAATGGGATGTAATAAATATGGCGCGGCGCAGTGTCGGCAATTTGTCAGATCTCATGCTGACTAATGCCAGTATCGATCACCTACCGTATGCCGATGACAGCTTTGATGGTGTGATTCTTTCAGAGATTCTTGAACACATCGAGGACGATGTGGGTGGTCTCCGCGAGGTTTACCGCGTACTGAAGCGCGGCGGCACCGTCGCCATAACAGTGCCGAATGCCAACTACCCTTTCTGGTGGGACCCGCTCAATAGGACACTGGAGACTATACTCGGGACGCATATTCACGCGGGGCCACTGGCCGGAATATGGGCCAATCACGTGCGTCTCTACGACTCGGAACAGCTGCATGATGCCGTTCGTTCGGCGGGCTTTTATGTCGAAGAGGAGCGTTCTTTCACCCATTATTGCTTCCCTTTCATTCATAATTTTGTCTATGGTCTCGGAAAACCCCTCTTAGAGTCCGGCTGGCTGCCGGAAGCGATGGCGGACGCCGTAGACCGCACAGCATTCAACAAGAGCAATGGGAGCGTGTTGAACCCGATGAATGTCGGTCTCAAGGTGTTGAACTTCTTTGATCGCAAGAATGTCATGAGCGAGCCCGCGGGGCTTTCAACGGTGAATTTGTGCGTCAAGGCGCGGAAGGCTGAGTAGCCGCCGTGAGGGACTTTTGGCCCGCTGCATGAGAACTTTGACGAGGAAGGCGCTGGGATCTCGTAGCGGGCGCCAGTCGGTGCATGCGGGGGCGTTCATCTTCGTCTCCTCGACGAGGATGGGTTAGGTTGTCTACGGAGCCGCTTCCGACAATGGCCTGGTTCCGAAAACCCTATTTCGGTCTGGTGCTCATTCTCGCGGTCGCGGGCTTTTTTCGCTTCGTGGGTCTCCACTGGGATGCTGCTCCTGAAGAGCAGCGCGATGGCTCGGTTCGAGTCGAGGAGCACCACCTCCACCCCGACGAGCGCTTTTTGACGTCGGTGACCACGCAACTGGAACTGCCCGAGTCGTTATCCCAATACTTCGCGACTCGGCAGTCGCCGCTCAACCCCCACAATAAGGGGTTTGGTTTCTTCGTTTACGGCACTTTTCCTATCTTCTTTACAAAAGTCCTGGGGGAGGTACTGGGCTTGGGTGGCTACGGCGACATCCACATCGTGGGGAGGGTTTTGTCGACGCTATCGAGCCTGTTGACGGTCGTTCTGCTCTACTTTCTTGGGCGTCGCCTCTACGACGAGAAGGTCGCGCTGCTCGGTGCGGGGCTCTTGACCCTCGCGGTGCTACCGATACAGCAGGCGCACTTCTACACCGTTGACAGCATGGCAAACGTTTTCGTCCTCGCCGGCCTAATTGCCGCGACGGTGATCCAACGCGGCAGAGGTTGGCGACCCTACATCTTCTTCGGCTTGGCGCTAGGCTTGGCGATGGCGTGCAAGATGAGCGTGTTCACGCTCTCCCTCACTTCGGCTGCGGCGGCCGCTGCCACTCTGGTCGGGGAGCCGGGCAAGGGCCCGGCGAAGCCAGCAAGGTGGCTGTTGACGGGTCTGCGCCTGGCGGCCGCGGCGGGGATCGCCTTTCTGGTCTTTCGGCTGTTTCAGCCGTACGCTTTCTCCGGGCCTGGATTCTTCCGCATGTATCTCAGCCGAGCGTGGTGGGCGAACATGCAGGAGGTCAGCGATCTCGTATCCGGGGCCCGCGATTTTCCACCGGGGCATCAGTGGGCGGATAGGCCGGCACTTTGGTTTCCGTGGTGGAACATGGTGGCGGTCGGCTTCGGCCCGGTTCTGGGGCTTGCCGCCTGGGCGGGCTGGGCGTGGTCGGGTTGGCAACTCTGGTTCGGTCGGCGCAGGGAGCACCTTGTACCGTGGCTATGGGTGACAATCGTCTTTTTCCATCAGGGCAGCCAATGGGTGAAGGCGATGCGATACCTCCTTCCGATATACCCGGCGCTTGCGCTGCTCGCCGCTTATCTGTTGGTCTCCCTGTGGCGCTGGGGACGCAGCGCGACAGCGGCCGACGGCGTGTCACGGAGTTGGTTGCGCAGAGGAGCCGTGGCCGCGGGCTTTGTGGTCTTAGTAGGCACGCTGGCATGGGCGTGGGCGTTCACGGCGATCTACCGGCAGCCCCACTCCCCCGCATCGCCGCATCCAGGTGGCTCTACGAGAACGCCCCCCCAGGCGCCGTCATCGCCAACGAGGGGTGGGACGACGCCCTGCCTCTCCGCCTCGGTGGCCGCGATGCGTTCTCCATCTATCAGGGGCTGTTGCTCCACCACTACGACGAGGACACGCCCCAGAAGCTTCAGACCGTCCTGGGCTCCCTCGAGCAGACTGACTACATCGTTCTCTCGAGCAATCGGCTCTACGACAGCATTCCGCGCCTTCCGATGCGCTACCCGATGACGATGCTCTACTACGAGCACCTCTTCGCGGGCGATCTCGGCTTCGAGAAAGTCGCCGAGTTCACGTCCTATCCACGCATCGCGGGCATCGAGATCCCGGATCAGTGGGTGGAGGAAGCGTTCTCGGTATACGACCACCCCAGGGTACAGATTTTTCGCAAGGACGCCAGCTGGGACATCGCCAACGCCAGGGCATTGCTCTCGGCGGGGGTCGACTGGGACGATATCAATCGCCTCTCGCCGCTCCAGGCCAAGGGCTTCAAATCGATGATGCTCGACGACGAACTGCTGGCGGCCCAGCGCGCCGGAGGCACCTGGTCGACTGAGCTTGGTGGACTTTTCGACGAGAGCGGCCTCTCCAATCGCCACCCGATCGTCTTCTGGGTCGCAGCCCTTGTGCTCCTCGGTATCGTCGCGTTCCCGATCAGCTGGCTGGCGCTGTCGAGTCTGCCCGATGGGGGTTGGCTGGTCTCTCGCACCCTCGGTCTGCTGGTTACTGCCTGGCTTGCCTGGATGTTTGCATCCCTGCGATGGGTGACCTTCACCCGCGGCGGGGTGGCGTTCTCCCTCGTCCTCGTCGTCGCGGTCTCGGCCGTCGTCTTTTGGCGGCACCGTCACAGCTTGCTCGCTTTCCTGCGTAGTCGCTGGCGCCTTCTCCTCGTCGAAGAGATTGTTTTCTGGGGGCTCTTTGCGTTCCTTCTGATCGTTCGGCTATGGAATCCGGAGCTCTGGCATCCTGCGCGGGGCGGCGAGAAACCGATGGATCTCGCCTACCTCAACGCGGTGGTACGCAGCGAGTATTTCCCGCCCTACGACCCCTGGTTTGCCGGCGGTTACCTCAACTACTACTACTTCGGTTTCGTACTTACCGGCACGCTGATCCTGCTGACTGGCGTGGTGCCCACGATCGCCTACAACCTGGCCGTGCCCACATTCTTCGCTCTCACGGGCGGGCTGGCGTTCGTCGCGGCTTCGGCACTGATGACGGGTCTCCGCAGAAATCGGGGCGAGAAGGACTCTCCCCAGCTGTCTCGGCAGGCCGTTCAAAGTGGTGTCTTCGCGGCGGTGTTCGCCGTACTTCTGGGCAACCTGAGCGAGATTCGATTGCTCTTTCGTGGCCTCGTGAGGTTAGGTGGGGGGACGGAGGAGGCCTCTCTGGCTCAGGCGTCGACAGCCTGGTGGAAGGGGCTCGGAGCTTTGGCGCGTGGAGAGTCGATCCCGTTTCCGAACGATTGGTGGTTCTGGAACGCAAGTCGCGCGATCCCCCATCCTCAGACCGAGCCGCCGCCGATTACGGAGTTCCCGTTCTTTACTCATCTCTTTGCCGACCTGCACGCCCATCTGATGGCCATGCCACTCGGCCTCTTGTCCCTCGTGGTGGCGATTCGTCTCGCGTGCGGATCCGCTCTGTCGGGGCCCCTCCACGAGTCAAGGTCGGCACCGTTGGCGGGGCCGTTACGATCCCACCTGAGGGCTGATCTCCCCGCGCTTGCCATCCTCTCCCTGGCTGTCGGCGCTTTGTGGCCGACCAACACCTGGGACTTTCCGACCTACCTATGCCTAGCCGGCGCCGGCATCACCATCGGGGAGCTCCGCCGCCGAGCGTCGGTTAAGGTCTCGATCATCGCCGCTGCGGGCCGGTTCGCCGTGGTGGTAGTAGCGGGGCGGGTCCTCTTCTACCCGTTCCTGGCGAGCTTTGCTTCGGCCTACACTCGCCCCACTTTGTGGAAGGGCTCACGTACCCCTTTCGACGCTTTTTTGACCGTGCACGGTTTCTTCCTGGTGCTGGTCTTGGCCTTCCTGGTTGGTAACGAGGGGCTTCGGAAAGAGCTGAGGGGACAACTACGCATTCTCCGTTTACGGGTGCGGTATCGCACCCGCCGCGTAAGGCTGCGTCGACTGCTGGTGGCGTGCCCGGGGCACCGTCTGGCCACACGAATCCAGGCTTGGTGTTGGCTTGGGCTCCTCCTTTTCGCCCTCGCTGTCTGGATCGCTGGCTTTCCCGTGGTGTCCCTGCTCCTCGTGCTCTTGGCACTGACCGCGACCCTGCTCTTGAACACCGAGCCCTCGCAGGGCGCCTTACGCACCCTTTGCTGCATGGTCCTCATCGCCCTGGGCCTTACCGGCGTCGTTGAATTTGTAGTGCTACAAGGTGACGTCGGCCGCATGAACACGGTGTTCAAATTCTACCTCCAGGTTTGGTTGCTGCTCTCTGTTGTTACCGGGCTCTCAGCCTCAATTCTCATCGAGCGCCGCCCTGTCGCCAAGACCTGGCTTGCGGTGACCGGTCCCCTCTTTCTGGTTGCGCTCCTGTATCCCGCCCTCGCTGCGCCTGCCCGGATCCGGGATCGGTACGGTGCAGATGAGGGGCTGGGCCTCGACGGTCAGGCCTTCATGCGGACTGCTGTTCGCCACGAGTCGAACGGCAAGATCGAGCTTCGCTGGGACGACGAAGCGATCCGTTGGTTGCGTCGCTCCGTCGAAGGCTCGCCCGTCATTCTCGAGGCGAGTGTACCTCCCTACCGTTGGGGGAGTCGAGTCAGCATCTACACCGGCCTGCCCACCGTGGTGGGTTGGGACTGGCACCAACGCCAGCAGCGGGCAGTGCTGCGCAACGATACCGTGCGCCATCGTGTCGACGACGTCCAGCAGGCATATACCGAGATGGACCTCGAAAACACGTTGGAATTGCTACGCCGCTACAGCGTGAGCTACGTCTATCTGGGGGGAGTTGAGAATTTATACTATCCAGGGCCTGGACTCGAGAAGTTCGAAAAGGACCCATTGGGGCGTTTCGAACTGGTCTTTGAGAACCCTGGCGTAAAGATCTTCAAGGTGGACTACTCGGTTGGGTCGACCGGCGGGTAGCCGGGGCGACCCCACGCGTTGCCCTGTGCTGGCCGATCCTCCCTGCCTACGCTTCGATGTCGATGTAGAGATCCCCGTTCATAGGTCACTTTCGAAGAAGATCTCAATCTCGTTCACGTGCACGAAGTTGTCGCGCTGCAGTCGCAGGATCTCGAAGCGCACCTGCCGTGTGGAGATGGCTTCGGGCAGAGCGATGTAGGACCAGGCGGTGGGCGGGACGCGAGGCGCCAGCAGAACCTATGGGAAGGATGGGGTCTGAACGTCCAATCGTTGGGTGAGGCGGCAAGAAAGGCCCGCGCTACCTTGACTCGGATCGGCTCAGGAAAGGTGATTGTGATGACGAGGGGGTTGGTGCCGCCGCTTCGCACTGAGTGGCGCACCTCACCGTCGAGCACGCCGCCAATCCGGATGAGGAATGGCTCATCGCTGGTGTCGATGCGAAGCGCGCCCTCAGACCAAGCAGCGGCAAGGTCCACACGCTCTAATTCGCCGATCGAGGCGCAAGCCCAGTTCACGGGCTCGCCGCCGAGCTGAGCCCGTCCCACGGGCCGGTCGGATGCCCGAAGGAGGGTCGCTAGAATCGGTGAGCTCGAAGGCGGGTAGAGTAAACGCTGCCGAGCCGGCGTTGTCCGCTCCGTGGGACGGCTCCCTTGCGGCGGCGGGACGATAGAGGGACATCTCAGTCTGCAGAGACGCTTCAGGGCACACGAAGGCTTGGCGTGGCGAGCAGAGCGAGAGCCGCTCCCACTCGCTCGAGTCGAAGTTGCTCGGACATTCGGGCGATAGAAGAAGTGCGCTCGCGGGACTTTCATCGCGCATGGCGAGCTGGTGGATCTTCCTTCCCGGAAAGTAGTACTCCCATCCCTCGACATGGTGCCTGAGCTGATACTGGCGGACAACATGAGGTGCTGCGATGATCCATGTCTCCTCGGCGTGGCGAAGAGTTTCTGTCCTGTTGATCTCGTGGATCGCGAAGTACTTGAGGCTCGAGGCGAGGTCGCCACGCTGGTGGTCCATCTCGTCGGCGAAGAATCGGTAGCCCGGAACGACTGCCACGATAGCCACGGCGACCCAAAGCACGAGTTTCAGAGGCCTGCGGCTCTCGGCGGCGTTCGTGATACGGCTCTACCGGCAGCCTCACACGCCATCGCGATGACGAGCGCTACGACGGGAAGTAGTGGTATCTGCCGGTGCTCGCCGTTGACGATATCGGTGAGCGCGCTGTTGGTTTGGAGTCAGAGTCAGACCCATCCTTCTCAGCAGGTTCCGCGGCCAAAGGGCGCCCGTCGCGTTCCTAGGAGGGTCTTGATCACTTGAGCTTCTTACGATGCGCCCAGGGGCGAACTCAGCGCGCCGTGGCTCGATCCTCCGAGCACACGGGTGCGGCTGCCGAACTGACTCGAGACAATGTACGATACCGCCAGTTTCGTCAACTCCCGGTGCTTGTCGGTCCTCGTGTGTGGGCATCCCGGTAGACCGACACATCCATGGAGACTCGACTGATGCTGGCCGCGAGAATACTGGCGCCTGGGTCCGAGCTTCGCGGCATCGTATTCGACGTCGACGGAACTCTCTATCGGCAGTCGCCGGTGCGCCATAGGGTAATGCTGCAGCTCGGGCTCAGCGCCTTCTCGTCACCCTGGGCGGCGGTTCGCGATGCAGTATGCATATCGGCGTATCGACGCGCCCACGAGGCGTTGAGGGGTCAGGTGGTGGGGTTGGACGTATTCGAAGCGCAAGCTGAGTTGGCAAGCGCTAAGGTACCGTTCTCTACGAAGCAAATCAAAAGCACTGCGAAGGTCTGGATGGAAGAGAAGCCACTAGACTTCATAAGAAGCGCCAGATGCAAGGGCTTGGTGCGATTCCTGGCCGCCTGCGGCGACCACCAACTGAAACTTGGAGTGCTCTCCGACTACCCACCCCTCGCCAAGCTAGAAGCCCTGGAGGTCCGCTCGTTCTTCCACACACTGGGCTGGGCTCAGATGCCCGAAATAGGAGCTCTGAAGCCGAATCCGGCGGGCTTGAGCTGGGTGTTGGACCAATTGGGGGTCGCCCCCTGGCAGTCATTGTATGTCGGAGATCGTCCCGAGATTGACGGCAGCCTGGCACAATCGGTCGGAGCGCAGTGGGTAATAGCCGGGACTGGCCGGCAGCAAAGGCATCGGGCACCTACCGAGGCACTTCACAGATTCACAGACTATGACCAGCTGCACGCACGAATCTTCGGCTGAGTCCAGCCGCGGGGGAGGGGTGCCCTGCTGGGTCTGTGGAGAGACCGATACCACGCTGTGGAAGGACACAGGGCTCGATGGAGATCTTCGACCCACCGATCTGCTTATCACCGACAAACGATACGGTCTGACTTTGGAGCTCTACCGCTGTTCGAGGTGCCGGTTCATTGGCGCCCGTTCCCGCGACGTCCAAGCGCTCAACGAGCTCTACGAGCAACTCGTCGATCCGGGCTACATCGAAAGCGAAGAAGGGCGACTTCGCCAGTGCCAGGGTATCTTGGCAAGACTGCTAGCCCAAAGGCGCGGCGCCGAGTCTCTTCTCGACGTAGGCGCAGCCAGCGGCCTGTTGGTTCGCGAGGCAATCAACTCGGGACTCGACGCTATGGGCATCGAGCCGAGCAAGTCGCTCTGTGAAGCGGCCGAGAAGATCCGCAGCCTGACCCTGATCAACGGCACGCTACCGGCTCCAGAGCTCGAGGGCCGGCGTTTCGACCTAGTAACGCTCGTCGACGTGATCGAGCACGTCAACGCGCCGGTGACCATGCTCGAGAACGCGGCCAACCACCTCAACGACGCCGGCTTGATCCTGGTCATCACCCCAGACGTCGCCAGCATAACCGCCAGGCTGTTGGGTCGGCGCTGGTGGCACTTGCGGCTCGCCCACGTAGGCTACTTCGAAAAGAGGTCGTTTGCCGTCGCGGCCGAAAAGGCCGGTCTTCGGATCGTCAAGACCGAGTGGGCGAAATGGAACTTCCAGCTGAGCTATCTCGCCGAGAGGCTGCTGCAATACCGCATCTCGGCGCCGGTGTCTCCCGCCCTGAGATGGCTTCAGCAAAGCGAGAGATTCGGGCAGATCATCATTCCCCTGAACCTGTTCGACTCTCGCGCCTTCTACCTGACGCGCGCACGGTAGCCACGCCACATACGAATTCGAGATAGGAACCTGCAGAATCGAGCGACCATCGGCGGCCACCTAGGCATCTGCCGAATAGACCACTGGTTCAAGAACCTATTCATACTCCCAGGGATTGCGGTGGGGATCGCTGACAGGCCGAAATTCGACGTCCCCTTGCTCGTTGCCGACGCCTTGTTGGGTATCTTCTCCATCTGCCTCATCGCCTCCAGCAACTACGTGATCAACGAGCTGTTGGACGCGCAGAACGACAGTCTCCACCCCAAGAAGAAGCTGCGGCCGGTGCCGACAGGGCGGGTGAACGTTTCATTGGCGTATTGGCAATGGCTGGTGCTGATGATTGCGGGCGTCGCCCTGGGCTGGTGGGTCTCCCCCGCGCTGGGGATCGTCGCGCTGGCATTGTGGGTGATGGGCTGCGTCTACAACATCCGGCCCGTTCGCACCAAGGATGTGCCCTATCTGGACGTAGTCTCCGAGGGAGTCAACAACCCCCTCCGTATGCTGGCGGGGTGGTACATCGCCGGTGCCGCGTTAGTGCCGCCGGCCTCGCTGCTGATGAGCTATTGGATGGTTGGCTGTTACTTCATGGCGCTGAAGCGGTTCGCAGAGAGGCGTATGATCAACTCAGATGATCTCGCCTCTGCCTATCGCCCGTCTTTTCGTCACTACACAGAGAATCGACTTCTCGTGTCGGTCATGTTCTACAGCTGCGCATCGATGCTCTTCTTCGGTGCCTTCCTCATGCGCTATCGGATCGAGCTTCTGCTGTCCTTCCCGCTCGTCGCGTGGGTGATGGCGAGCTACCTCCGGGTAGGTCTTCGTGACGATAGCCCTGTGCAGAACCCTGAGAAGCTCTATCGAGAAACAGGATTGATGGTCAGCCTGACGCTCTGCGTTGTAGTCATGACGGTGCTGTTCTTCGTCGATATTCCGCAGCTGGCGTTGATGCTTCAGGCGTGGCAGCGGTGAACGAAGCTCCTGAGATTTGTCGAGCTGCGCAGCGCGGTCGATGGGGAGATCCCGCTCATCAGCCACTCTCGACGAAGAGCTCGATCTCGTTGAGGTGTACGAAGTTGTCGCGCTCCAGTCGCAGGACCTCGAAGCGCACTTCACTTGTGGAGATGGCCTCGGGCAGAGCGATGTAGGACCAGGTGTCGGGCGGGACACGAGGTGCTAACAGAACCTGATGGGAAGGGTGTGGTCTGAACGTCCAATCGTTGGGAGAGGCGGAAGGAAAGATCCGCGCCACTTTGACTCGGATCGGCTCGGGGAAGGTGAGCGTGATGACGAGGGGGTTGGTCCCGCCGCTCACCATTGAGTGCCGCACATTGCCGTCGAAGACTCCGTCGACACGGACGAGGAACGCCTCATCGCTGATCTCGATGCGAACCGCCTCCTCAGACCAGGCTGCGGCAAGGTCCACGCGCTCCAATTCCCCGATCGAGGCGCAAGTCGAGCTCACGGGCAGGCCGTCGAGCTGAGCCCACTCCGCGGGCCGCTCGGATGCCGAAGAAGGGTCGCTAAGACCTATGAGCTCAAACCCGGGTAGAGCAAACGTCGCCGAGCCGCTGTTCGCCACTCCGTGGGCCGGATTGGTTGTGGCGGCGGGACGATAGAGCAAGAGCTCTGGGTGCGGAGAGGTCGCTTCGGGGCACACGAAGGCCTGGCGTGGCGAACAGAACGAGAGCCTTTCCCACTCGCTCGGGTCGAAGTTGCTCGGGCACTCGGGGGATAGAAAGAGGGCATTCGGGGGACCCTCACCGCGAATCGCAAGTTTGTGGATTTTCCTTCCCGGAAAGTAGTACTCCCATCCCTCGATGTGGTGCGCGAGCTGATACTGACCGACAACCGCGGGTGCGGCGATGATCCACGTTTCTTCGGAGTCACGAAGAGTCTCTGTCGACTCGATCTCGTGGATCGCGAAGTACTTGAGGCTCGAAGCGAGGTCGCCACGCAGGCGGCCCATCTCGTCGGCGAAGAATCGGTAGCCCGGAACAATCGCCACGAGAACCAGGGCGACCCAGAGCACGAGCTTCAGAGGCCGGGCAGTTCTAGGTGGCGTTCGTGATACGGCTCTGCCGGCAGCTTCGCACGCCATGGCGATAACGAGCGCTACGACCGGAAGGAGTGGCATCAGCCGGTGCTCGCCGTTGACCATGTCGGTGAGGGCGCTGTTGGTGAGGAGAAGGACGAGGAGGTAGAAGAGACAAAGGCCGAAGAGGCGTCGTGGGACCACCAGCAGGCCCACCAGCAGACCCGCCGCGAAGAGGAACGCGAGCGGCTTGAAAGGAAGCAACGGCTCGTGCGTGGGAAGCCACGAGGTAGTGGGGCGGTCGAAGAAGATGCGCAAAGACTGCCAGTAATTGGACACCAGAGTACTGAGGTCGGTGCCCGTTGTATCTGGGATGCGGTTCGAAACGAGGAAGATCTCCGGAGTTGTAGCGAGGATCAGGGGGCCGAATCCGATAAGCATGCCGACTACGGTCAGAAGACCGACGGCCAGAAGCCAACGCAGGCCCTCTCTGCGGGCGGCGAGCAGGGCCGCGATGGCCGCGAGGCCGAGAGACGCAAAGGCGGCCGCCTTGATAGCGCCGTGAAAGGTGAAAAGCACGCCGCTGAGTAACCCTAGGAAGCCGAAGTGCCTACAGTGCGGCTGTTTTCGCAGCACGAGGTAGGTGGCTGCGAAGAGCAATGGCATCCAGGCGATGTTGTAGACATGAAGGGACTCGTAGCGGCCGTAGAAGAGCAGGGTCGGCAGGCACAGAAGCGCAAGTGAGCCAATGAAGCTGGCCTGCGTACTCAACCAGCGCCGCGCGAGCACGAAGAACATCACGATGGTCGCAATGGCAAGGAGGGCCGGTGGCACCTTGAACGAAAGAGCGCTAGGGCCCAGCAGCAGATAGATGGGGCTCGTAAGGACGGTTGCCATGAGCCCGTAGCTGTTGATGTAGCCGTAGACGAAGAAGTCTTTGTAATCACCATCGAGAATACGCTGCACATCGAGCCCGGTATCGCGCACTGGGTCGCCTGCTACCACCATGGGGTAACTCTCGAGCGAGAAGAAGTAGGCGGCCACGGCCACAGCCAAGAGGATCGACAGTGCCAACCCATCGTTTCGTGAGAGGGAAGAGAGATGGCGGCGTACGCCTGCCAGGCCGGGTCTGCCGAGTAGAGCGACGCCGGTGACCGTCACCGTCACGATCCAGAGGGCAAGGGCTGCCCACTGGTAGCCCGTTGTCTTGATCGCTGCCAGCCCGAAGGTCGCCAGGTTGAGCAGCAAGAGAATCACGGAGCTCAGCAACCAAGGCCGGAGTCTCGGGAGGGTGACTATGATGCGGTTGGAGGTCTCGTCCACCCGCACGCCGACCAGGTCTCGGCCGCTGGGTGCGGCGGTGCGGGCCCCGTCCGACCTCTCTCTCGCGGTGATGAGTCCCAGTCCGAGGCAATGCGTGAGGAACCGAGCCCCGAGCTGCGAGTCGTCTTCAACGGGGGCGGCCTCGGCGAGGAAGCGCGCGATAACGTCGTCCCAACAGGTCTCCGTATCCTCCGGCAGGCTCGGGTGCTGCCGCGACAACTCCTCTGCAGTATCCGTCACACCCCAACCGATCAGCGCAGAGATGCATGCCTGCCCGGGGGTCACGTGGAGATTGTACCTCGCCCTGACCGACCCTCGTTGCTGCGAGTACGGGCTCCATGGACGGCGCAGAGACGTGGGCGCAGGGGTATCCGCTTCGCAGCTACGGGGTGAGCTCGTCTACCTGAGAGGGGCGGAGAATCTATACTGAGTAGGCCCTGGCTTGGAGAAACTCGAGAACGATCCCTTTGCCTTCTCGTGACAAGTTTGCACCACAAACTCGGGAGCACTCTGTTCGGGCTCCTTCTCGGCGCAGTGGGTCTGTACTTGGCTTTCCGGGGCTTCGACCTTGACGAGCTTCTTGCCGTCCTCGGTCAGGTCGAGTGGGCTTGGATCGTGGGCGCCCTCGGGCTGACCGTCGCCGGCTTCGTCGTGCGCGGATGGCGATGGCGGACGCTTCTGCTTCCTCTTACACACGCGACGCTGTGGGCCACCACCGCGGCGACGATGATCGGCTACTTCGGCAACAACGTGCTCCCGGCACGCCTCGGCGAGATCATGCGCGCCTACGTTCTCGCGCAGCGCCAGAAGAACATCGACACCGCCGTCTGCATTGGCTCCATCGCTGTCGAGCGCCTTCTCGATCTGGTCGCGGTCGCGATCCTCGCGGCACTCTCCATCCCGGCCCTCGGAAGCGACACCTTGTCGCTGGCCTCCTGGCTACCCGCTGCTCTCGCCACTCTCGTAGCTTCCGCTATCCTTTGGGGAGCCTCCCACTCCCAGGCGCTGCGGCGACGCCTGCGCACTTGGTCACCGCCTCCAGAGAACTTCCCGGGTCGCTTCGGCGGACTCGTGGGCTCCTTCCTCAAGGGGCTATTAGTGCTTGGCGAGAACCCGCACACAGGCGCTTTGCTCTTGCAGACGCTGATCCAATGGCTCGGCTATGTGGCAGGTGTCTGGATGCTTGCCCGCGGCGTCGGGCTACCTCTTTCCCTTGGCGAGGTCGGCGCGGTGATGGTGGCCACCAGCCTGGCCATCTCGATTCCGGCGGCACCCGGCTACGTCGGCACCTTCCACGCGGCAAACGTGCTGCTACTTTCGGAAGTGCTGACCTACGACCCGGCCCAGGCCCAGACATTCGCAATTCTCAGCCACGCTGTGAGCTGGGTTCCGTCGGTTTTCCTGGGTGCCGCGGTTCTGGTCAGAGAGCCGGTTCGTCTGCGCGATCTCGATTTTACCGATTGACTACGTACTTTTCTCCTTCTGCCCGCTGGCGGCGTTGGCTAGGCGCCCCCGCGCTCCTCGACATATTGCCCAATATGCTTGCGTCGGCGCGCCTGGCCAGCGAACAGAATGACCTCGAGCTATGCAACACGAACTTGGAAACGCTGGTCTAGTCGGCCGCAGAGCCCTCGGACCGGCGGACGATCGCGATAAGGGAGACTCCACGCCAGGGCAGGATTCTCTCGAGCAGCTTGAACAGCCATACCGACCAATCCACGAGCTTGAGCTGGAAGCGGCCGAAGTGCCGGCGGCGAAGAATCTTGCCGTTGAACCACCAGCCTGGCATCGAGGCCTTGTTGAAGCCGAAGAGCCTCTCGATCTCGAAGCCGGCTGCCTCGAGAGCCGCTGTCAGCGTCTTGCGGGTATAGCGGCACCTGTGCTCGAGGGTTTCGTCAAGAGTCCCGTAAAGCCATGGACCCTGCGGGACAAGGATGATCGCTCGTCCGCCCTCTCCGAGGGCGGATCGGATGTTGGTGAGCGCCGTGGCCTCGTCGGGTACGTGCTCCAAGACATTGAGGCACACCACTGTGTCGTACTTCTCTTCATGGCCCTCGAACGTGGCGGGGTTGTCGAGGTCGAGAGTGGCAACGTCCATGTAGGGGCGGAACTCGCTCAGGCTGTTCAGATAGGCGAGATAGTGGGGATTGATGTCGGTCGCCGTGTAGTGCTCGCGAGGGATCAAGACGTTCGAGATGTTGCCGAGACCCGCTCCGATCTCGAGTACCCGAGTCCCCACGTACGGCCGGATCTCCTCTCCCATCCAGCGGTTGAAGCGCGGCGTTCCGGAGAGTGACACCAAGATGTTGGAGCCAAACTCGTCGTCGGTGTAGAGATCGTCCACGATCCACCAGTGAAGCATAGCGCCAAAGGCGAGAGCGCCGTCCCAAAAGCCGATCTTCTTGCCCTCTTCGTAGGTCCGGCCCGCATAGGAGATCGGAACCTCGAAGATGCGAGCCTTGCGCTTCGCCAGCTTGAAGCTGAGCTCGATCTCCAGCCGGAAGTCGTTGCTACGGATGGGGATGGACTTGAGTAGCGGGGTGCGAACAGCCTTGTAGCAGGTCTCTACATCGGTCAGGTTGAGGTCGGTACAGAGATCGGCAACGAAGGTGATCAGGCGATTGCCCAAGGTGTGGCGAAAGTAGAGCACTCGGCGCTGGGAGCCGCCGAGGAACCTCGAACCATAGACCGCGTCGGCCCCCTCCTCGATAAAAGGGCGGACGACGGCCACGAGGTCCTGAGGGTCGTACTCGAGGTCGGCGTCGTGAATGACGGTGACGGCTCCTTTGGCTCGAGCGATACCTGTTCGTACTGCTGCGCCCTTCCCCTGGTTCCCTTCGTGCTCCACATAGTCGATACGCTGCGGGTACTCGGCAGCGAGCTCGCGCAATATCTCTCGGGTCCCATCCGTCGAACCGTCGTCGACGACGATGACGTCGACCCGCTCCAGCAGCTCACTCTCGACCGCGAGCACGCGGCGGATGGACTCAGCTACGAGATAGCGCTCGTTGTAGACCGGAACGATGACGGAGAGGTAAATGCCCATGACTAGAAGACTGCGGGGGTCGCGTCCGAAGATTGCCACGAAGGGGGCCTGTGTCTCAAGGCCCACATTGACTGTATTGGTGCTGAGCGCTCCCGTTCAAGGTCGAAGTTGCGATTCTGGGAGACCAAGCGCGAGGGCGGTAAAGGCGTAACGGTCGGTAAGGTTTTCTATGATCATCCAAGTGGGTTTCCCCGCCCCATGGCCCGCACGTGTTTCCACGCGCAGAAGCACGGGCTGTTCACAGCCCTGGGCGCGTTGAAGCTCGGCGGCGAATTTGTAGCTGTGCCATGGCACCACTCGATCGTCGTGGTCTCCGGTGGTAATCAGCGTAGGCGGGTAACACCTTCCATCTTCGAGATTGTGGAGAGGCGAGTAGGAGATTTGGACTTCGAAATCTTCCTTGATCTCCGAGAGACCGTAATCGTCTGACCAGTTTCGGGCATTGGCACTGGGTAGGTGGTAGCGAAGCATGTCGAGAACGCCAACCGCAGGGAGTGCGGCGCCAAAGAGCTCCGGGCGCTGGGTCATCGCGGCCCCGACCAGGAGCCCGCCGTTGGAGCCGCCCTCGATGGCCAGCTTGGCGGACGAGGTCACTCCGCTTTCGATCAGCCATTCCGCAGCTGCGATGAAGTCATCGAAGACGTTCTGCTTGTTGAGCCGCGCACCGGCCAGATGCCACTCCTCCCCGTATTCACCTCCGCCACGCAGGTTGGCGACAGCAAAGACGCCTCCCATCTCCATCCAGACCATGCGGCTGGTGCTGTAGGTCGGGGTGAGGGAGATGTCGAAGCCTCCGTATCCATAGAGGAGGGTCGGATTGGACCCATCGAGCTCGATCCCTTTGCGATGAGTGAGAAAGAGGGGCACACGAGTGCCGTCCTTGCTGGTAACGAAGACTTGGCGGGTTTCGAAGGCGTCGAAGTCCACTGGGATCTGTGGCTGGAAGAAGAGCGAGGACTCTGCACTGGCCACCTCGTGACGGTAGATCTGAGCAGGGCGGATAAAACTCTCGAATGAGAAGAAGGTGGCAGAGTCATGCCATGGACCGCCGAAACCGGCCGCGCTACCGACCCCCGGTAGCTCGAGCTCCCGCTCCCGTCGACCCGAAGGCAGCCAGACCTCTACCCGCGAAGTGGCATCGGACAGGTAGTGCGCGAAGAAGCGGCCTCCAACAGCGCTCGCGTTCTCGAGTACCTCGGTAGTTTCCGGGATGACCTCACGCCATCCTTGTTTCTCGCGGCGCCCGGCGTCCACGGCAATAACGCGGCCGCGCGGTGCGTCGTTGGTGGTTCGAAAGTAGAGGGTCGAGCCGTCGTTGGCGAGAAAGTCGTAGCGGGCATCCCAATCATCGAAGAACGGCCGAATGCCGCCGTCGGGCTGGCTCAGATCCCGGAGCCAGACTGCGTTCTCCAAGGAGCCCTCGGCGATGGTGATGACCAGCCATCGGCCGTCTTCGCTGACGTCGGCATAGGGGTTGCGTCCCGGATACTCAGGTTGGGCGAAGATCTCCTCGTCCTCGGACTGAGGCGCACCTAGGCGGTGGCGGAAAACCCGAACCGGTTGCGAGCCGTCAGCATTACCTGCCGGGTCAGTGGGGTAGCTGCTGTAGTAGAAGCCCGAGGCATCGTGTTGCCAGGAGATGGAGGTGAACTTGATGTGGGTGAGGAGGTCGCCGGTTTCTCGGCCGCTCGCGACCTCTCGCAGGTGCCAGTCGCGCCAATCCGAGCCGCCGTCGGAGGTGGCGTAGGCCAGGAAGCGAGCGTCAGGGCTGGTGGAGACTCCGGCTAGAGCGACGGTTCCGTCGTCACTGAAACGGTTGGGATCGAGGAGAACGCGAGGCTCGGCGCCTTCTTCCTCGACTACCCAGAGAACGTCCTGGTCTGCCAAGCCATCGTTACGAAAGTAGAAAGTATGCCCGGCACGACGCCAGGGCACTCCCGATCGCTCGTGGTTCCACAGCTCGGTGAGGCGGGCGTGGATTCTCTCTCTCGCCGGGATCGTCTCCAGGAAGGGCTTGGCGAGAAGGTTCTGTGCATCGACCCACTGCCGGGTCGGCTCGGCGTCGAGCTCTTCAAGCCAGCGGTAAGGGTCCGCGACCTCGACGCCATGATAGTTGTCGACCTGAGGGAAGCGCTTTGTTGGAGGGTAGTTGAGTGAGGTCTGTGGATCGCCTTTGTCAACGGTGCTCCGGGAGCACGCCATGGCTACCATCATGCCCGCGAAGAGGGCGCTCATGCACACGGCACCGGTTTCGCCGAACAGCGTTCCGTCGATCATCATGGAGCGGATTCTGCCAGATATGAGATGTGAGCGCTAAAGATGAACTTCCGGCTCGAAGGAGGGTCTTCGTAACACTTTTTGTAACGTTGCAGGAGTATCGTCTCTTTGATAACGGGATGGTATCGCCGTTAAGGCGACTAGGCCGCGGTCACCCTGACCCCCGCAGCCAACAGGGTGATCGCGGCTGCCACTTTTTCTGCGGGCCTTACCACCTCGCTGAATCAAAGCGCCAAGCTCTGGGGCGTGACGATCTCGAGCAATTCGACTGCCGGTTCATTGTCGACGTTCACGGTTGCGATTCTTCCGAACGTGGTGGGTCGCTCGCGCTTCGAGTCGACGCCGAGCGCGTCGGCAAGCTCGTGGTTCAGCGAGATGCGAAGCAGGTCGTGGGTGACGACTCGAGTCATGAATCCGTGCTCGAGGAGGATGCGCCCTAAGGGGGTGTCTCGGGCGAGGATGCGCTGACGCACCGGCTCGTCGCTGTAGTCCAGATTCAAACGTACGATCCCGAACTGCAGGATTCTTCGCGTCTCGGGGTGCAAGAGCTGAATCTTGCGCGCATAGAAGGGCTCGGCCGTGTGCTCCGACAACACCCGTAGCTCTAGGGTGGAATCGTGGAAGCTCTCCAGGGCGACCGTCATGTGCCCGTTATGGGCCAGCATCCTGCGATAGGGATCAGGTACTTCAGCCGCGGCGATCGACTGGGCCTCGGGGATCGCGCTCGGGGGATCACCGCAGAGACGAAAGAAATCTTCGATCCGCCGGAGTTGCTGAGGCACGACTCGCGGAGTCTACTCCAGCTTCGATGAGGCGATCTCCAGGCGACGTGTCCGTCGGGCCGCACGAGCACCGCGCCAGCGGGTCGCAGGCCGTAGAGGTTGCAGACACGCGACGAACCCTACCGCAAGAGAGTGCCGGCTGGGGAGGCTGCTCGGCCCTGTGCTCGTCGGCTAGACTCCCCCAGCGAGGGGTCGGGCGGCGAACAAGATGGCAGCACAAGAGCGCAGAATCTGGGTTGATGGGGAGCTCGTTCCGTGGGCCGAGGCCACGGTGCATGTTCTCTCCCACTCGCTGCAGCGCGGCACCCTGGTTTTCGACTACATGAGAGTCTACGAGACGCAGAAGGGTCCCGCGATCTTTCGTCTCGGCCCTCACTTGGATCGCTTAGTGCACTCGTGCGACCTCGTAGGGCTTCCACTTCGTCGAGGTGCTGGGGAGCTTGCCGAAGCGACTCGAAGCACGGTGCGGGCAAACCCCGGCAGCCACTCGGTCAAGATCAGCGCCTATCTAGCTGCGATCGAGGTTGAGGTCGTGCCCCAGGACGACCATGTTTCTGTTGCCATCGCGGCCTACGATGTGATCGAAGATGTGGTCGGGCCCAACCGTGGGTCTCATCAACAGCGAGATCTGTTGAAGCTCTGGATCGAGAGGCGCAATCGTCGCCACGATGTTCTCGCCCCGCAAGCCAAGGTCGCCAGCAACTACGGAGGGACGATGTTGGCGAAGTGGCGTGCTCGTCGTAACGGTTACGACGAGATCCTGCTTCTCTCGGAAGACGGTTCGCTGGCCGAGTCGCCGACCACCAACATTTTTCTCGTCGACGACGCGGGACGCCTACTCACCCCGCCGGCGGAACAGGTGCTGCCCGGAGTGACCCGCGCTTCGATTCTGGAGATCGCGGCAGCGGAGGGCCTCGAATGCTCCGAGGAAGGTCTCTTTCCCGAGGATCTGATGGCGGCGTCAGAGGTGTTTCTAAGTGCGACTTCAGTCGGAGTCTGGCCGGTGATCTCCGTTGACGGCCAGCCGGTCGGGAGCGGTGAGCCGGGGCCGGTCACCGCTAGCCTGCGCGAGCGATTTCAAAGAATCGTCGGGGGGGAAGATCCCGCTTACGAGCATTGGCTAGACTTCGTAACTCAGGCTGTTCAAGCGGAGAAATAGGATGCCAGGACCCCTTGACGGAATTCGAGTCGTCGATTTGACCACCATGGTCTCCGGCCCGGTTGCAACCGCGATGCTCGCGGACCAGGGGGCGGAGGTGATCAAGGTGGAGTCGCTCAGCGGCGACCAGTCTCGAAGCATCGGCAACAGGCGTAACGGCCTGACCGCCGGTTTCTTTGCCTGTAACCGGGGAAAGAAGTCACTCAGTCTCGATCTGAAGAGAGACGATGCCAAGCAGGCGCTGCGCGAGCTGGTCAAGACAGCCGACGTCTTCGTGCAGAACTTCAGGCCCGGCGCGATCGACCGCATGGGATTCGGCGAAGAGGAGGTCAGGCGGCTACGAGAAGACATCATTTATGTCTCGATCAGCGGCTTCGGAGAAACCGGACCCTACGCCCACCAGCGTGTTTACGATCCGATCATTCAGGCGTTGAGCGGAGCCACCGACATTCAGGCCGATCGGGATACCCGTCGACCCAAGATGTTTCGCATCATCATCGCCGACAAGGTGACCTCGCTGACTGCCGCCCAGGCGATCTCTTCTGCGCTTTTTGCGCGTGAGCGCACAAAGCTTTGGGCAGCACGTCAAGCTCGCGATGTTGGACACTATGGTGTCCTTTTTTTGGCCCGAGGGGATGTCGGGCCTGACTTTCGTTGGAGATGAGATCGACGTCACCAAATATCAAGGAATGATGGATCTCATCTACGAGACCAAGAACGGCTACATCACCGCCGGGGCCGTCTCCGACGCGGAGTGGCAGGGCATGTGCGCCGCCTTGAACAAGCCCGAGTGGTTGGAAGACGAGCGTTTCAAGACCACAACCGCACGCTTTCGCAACGTCGAGGAGCGCAAGCGGCTCACAGCTGTCGAGATCGCGAAGTGGGACCGCGACGAGATCCTCCGACGTCTGGACGAGGAGACAGTACCGTCGGCTCCCCTGCTCAGTCGACTCGATCTGCTCGAGGATGCTCAGATCGCAGCCAACGGCACGATCGAGATCCACGAATTCGAGAACCACGGCAAGATCCGCCTCGCCCGTCCCGCGGCTCGCTTCGATCGGACCCCGAGCGAGATCAGGGCGCCGGCGCCGCTTTTGGGAGAGCATTCCGGGGAGATCCTTCGGGGGCTGGGGTATTCCGAAGAAGAGGTGCGGGAGCTGGAGAGCACCGGAGCTGTGAGCTCGGCTTGATGCGCCGGCCCCTACTTTTGGCTGGAGTATGATCTGCGGATCTCTCTCGGCGGACATCGGTGGATGCGAAGGGTCAAAGGAGGCGGAGCTTGAGCAACATTCCTGAACAGAGGGAAGCCGACCTTCCAGAGCGCAAGCATAGTTTCTGGCGCATGACCGGACCGGGTGCCATCACTGTGGGCCTGGCCATCGGCGCGGGCGAGTTGGCGGTATGGCCCTGGGTAACCGCCAAGTTCGGGGCGACCATGCTCTGGGCGGCTGCGCTCGGCGTTTTTCTACAACTCTTCATCAATTTCGAGATCGGTCGCTGGGCCATTGCCACCGGGGAGAACCCCTACACTGGCTACGCACGCGTCTCGATCAAGTTTATCTACTTCTTCCTCGGTATCGGCTTTTTCGGCTTCTTCCTCCCCGGCTGGGCACGCATGTCAGGGGTTGCGGTCAAGGCGCTGTTTTTCGGACCCGACGGGCCAGGGCCGGATTGGGTCTGGACGGCGCTGACCTTTGTCGTGATCGCCCTCGTCCTCTACGGGCCGAAGTCGATTTACGGCGCGGTCGAGAAGGCGATCACCGGGATGGTCGTAGTGATCACGGTGGGCCTTGTCTACCTTGCCGTCAAGGTCGGCACCGTGGACGCGTTGAAAGAGATGTGGGATGGTCTCCTCAACTTCCCCCATATCGAGCTCGACGACGAGTTCACCTTCAGTCGCTTCTTCGGCGCTGTGGTCTTTGCGGGCATCGGCGGCGCCGGCAATCTCTATTACGCCTTTTACCTCAGGGATAAACAGATCGGCATGGGGGCGCGAGTTCCCAAGCTGGTGAACCCTTTGCGCCAGAAAGAGTCGGTGGGGATCCAGACCGGCTTCACCTATCGGGACACGCCGGAGAATGCGCGTCGATTCCGTGATTGGTTCCGCTTCGTTGTTCTGGACCAGACCCTCTACTTCTGGCTGCTCAACAGCCTCACCATGTTTCTGTTCATGTTCGGGGCGCTGACTGTGCTTCGTCCTCAGGGCATCGTGCCGGCGGAAGGGCAGTTCGTCTGGGACGAGTCGGTGATGTTCGAACAGATCATGGGTAGCAGCGGCCGCTATCTCTTTCTGATCATCGGCATCGCCGCCCTCTTCAGCTCTCAGCTCGGAGGCGTCGACGGTGTGGGTAGAAGCTGGGCCTACCAGCTCAGCGTCCACTTCCCCAAGCTGGGCAAGAAGTGGACGCAGAGCCAGTTCTATCTCTTCTTCACCGTCTTCTACATGATCTTCGGCACGCTCTCGACCATGGTGCTCGAGGTCTTCGAGATCACCGCCCTCACCTTCATCTTCAACGCCGCCTTGCTTAGCGGCTTTGTGATGGCGGTCTACGTACCTCTGACGCTGTTCATCAATCTCACGGCGCTGCCCCCCTCGGCCCGACCGAAATGGCCAAACATCATCATGATGATCATCGCCTCCATGGTCTACATCTCCTTCGCGCTCTACACCCTCTACGACGTCTTCATTGCGTAGGGCGCTAGACCTCCTCGACGGCGAGGGCCCTGACCCAGCAGCCCTCAAGACGCTCGACGCTGAGCGGCATGCCGATGTAGAAGGCCCGGTCCTTCTTCAACTTATCGAGGTTGACCAGGGGATAGCAGACCGGGATGTTGTTGCCGAGCATGTTCCGGTGGGTCGGCGAGTTGTGAGGCTGCGGAGCTTTGAAGTCTGACTCAAAGGCGACACCTGGATAGCCGACGCCGAGCAGCTTGATGACCTGGGACCGCGAGAAGAATGTCGAGTGGGTGACCGAAGTCCCCGGCCGCGGCTGGTCGTCGCCGATCGTGTGGGGCGATCAGGTCTTCCTCACCAGCGCGTTCCCCGACGAGAAGCTCGGGCGCTTGGAGCCCAAGGGCACCTTCCGCTGGATGGTCTACTCTCTCGACATCGAGACCGGAGAGATGCGCTGGTCTCGGGAGGCGCACGCCGGACCGGCGGATCCCATGTCGCAGCGCCGCCGCACCAACGGTTACGCGACCCCGACTCCGACCACCGATGGTGAGCGGGTCTATGCTCTTTTTGGATCCCACGGGCTCTACGCCTACGAGCTCGACGGCACGCCGGCCTGGACCTACCCCATCGACAGGAGACAGACCTTCTTCGACTACGGCCACGCGGCTTCGCCGGTGGTGCACGAAGGCCAGGTCATCTTCACTTCGGACACGGAGGAGGAGTCCTACATCGCCTCGATCGACGCCGAGACCGGCAGGGAGCTGTGGAGAACAATTCGCAACGAGACCACCTCCTACGCCACCCCGCTGGTGTGGAAGAACGATCTGCGCACCGAGGTCCTGACCTCCGGGGTACGGCGAATTCGCTCCTACGATCTCGACGGCGAGCTGCTCTGGGAGATGGACGGAGGCATGGGCCAGAATCTCTCACCTTCGCCCTTCTCGAGCCATGGGTTGGCCTATGTCACCGCCGGGTACTACAAATACCCGCACCGACCGGTGTATGCGTTCAAAGCGGGGGCCAGTGGAGACATCAGCCTGCGCAGCTGGAGCGAGGGGAAAGAGAACGCGCCGAGAGGGGCCAGCGAGGAGCAGGTCGCCAAGATGGGCGGGGACATCTCGAAGGACTCTCTGAAGGAAGAGGAGCGCTCCAGCGAGTTCCTCGCCTGGTACCAGCCGGTGGCGGGACCCGAGGTCACCTCACCCCTGGTCGTCGGCGACTACTACTACACTCTGCTCGATCAGGGCTTCATCACCTGTCATGACGCCAAGACCGGTGAAGTGGTCTATGGCAAGACTCGCATCCCCGGCTATGACCGCTTCATGTCCTCACCCTGGTACTACAATGGAAGGATCTTCTTGCTCAGCGAGGACGGCAGGACGTTCGTCGTCAAACCCGGTCCCGAGTTCGAAGTCCTTCATCGCAACGAGCTCGACGAGCTCACCATCGCCACTCCAGCCATCGCACAGGGTCGATTGTTCATTCGCACGGAGTCACGGCTGTACTCCATTACCAAGAGCAGAGAGTAGAGTCATGCGCCGTGTTCGGCGCACTTTCAACGGGGGGAGACCGTGAAGGTTGGGGCATTCTTTCCCCCCGCTAAGCGAGAGCGCGGGTCCTTTCGCCATCTCGGGCACCTGAAGCGTCTCGGCCCCTACGTGCGGCAGTATGCCTGGGTTCTGAGCGTATCGGTCGGGGGCCTCTTGGTTACGCGCTTTTTCGACGCCATCGTGCCGCAGTTCATGCGGACAGCCATTGACAGCCTCGTCGAGCCCGACACTCCGTCGAACGTGCTGTGGCCGGCGGTGGGGATCCTGGGCGTCGTCGCCGTCAGATTCGGCATCTATGTGTGGGCGCGTCGACTCTTGCGTCGGGTCTCGATCTCTGTCTCCTACGACTTGCGCAGACGACTCTTCGATCATATCCAGTACCAGGGGGCGGCTTTCTTCAACCGATACGGGACCGGCGACCTCATGTCGCGTGCCGTCAATGACGTGGGAATGGTCCAGAGGGTGGTCTCCTTCGGCTGGGTCACCATCGTCATGTTCTTCTTCTCGATCGGCACCGGCCTCTACTTCATGATCGGGATGTCGCCCGCGCTCACCGCCTGGGTTGTTTTGCCGATGCCGCTTGTAGCCATCGCCGGCTTTGTCATGGCTCGCGGCATGTTCCCCTACTTTCGCGCGCAGCAGGAGGCGCAGGCGGCGATCGCGTCTTTCACCCAGGAGAATCTGAACGGCATTCGCACCATCCAGGCGGCGGCCCAGGAAGACGAGGAGATTCGTCGCTTCCGAGAGGTCAGCACGGTGTTCGCGGACAAGGTCTATCGGGCGACGCGCTACGCCGCGAGCATGAAGTTGATGATGCCGTTTCTGTCGATGATCTCGATCGTGGTCGTCCTCTTCTACGGCGGCACCTTGGTGCAGCGGGGGGAGATCACCGTCGGCACCTTCTCGGCGTTTTTTGCCTACCTTGCGATGGTGACCGGCTCGGTAAGCAGTATCGGCATGTCGGTGCAGATGTTCACCTCCGCCGCCGCCGGTACTCAGCGGATCTTCGAGCTGCTCGACAGCGAGCCCGAGATCGTCGAGACCTCTGCCGAGGATCTCCCGCAAGAGATCCGCGGCGATCTCGAGTTTCGCGGCCTCTCCTATCGCTATCCCGAAGCGGCGAGATCCGCCCTCGAGGGCATCGATCTGCATGTCTCGTCCGGCGAGACCATTGCCTTTCTCGGCCGAGTCGGCTCGGGTAAGTCCACTCTCTTGCGCGCGGTCGTGCGTCTCGTGGATACGCCTGCCGGGAGGGTTTTCCTGGATGGGCGAGATGTCTGCGACTACCCCCTCCATCGACTGCGCGAGGTGGTTACGCTGGTGCCGCAGGATCCGTTCCTGTTCTCCGCCACTCTGCGCGCGAATCTGAGTTACGACGATCCGAGCCGTTCCGATGAGCAGATCTGGGAGGCCGCGGAGGCGGCCGGCCTGGCACAGACCATCCGCGAGCTCAGCGAGGGTCTCGATACGGTGGTCGGCGAGCGCGGCATCACGCTCTCAGGTGGCCAGAGACAGCGAGCGACTCTGGCGCGCGGACTCATCCGCGAGGCTCCGGTGCTGCTGATGGACGACTGCTTCTCCAGCGTCGACACAGCGACCGAGGAGCTGATCCTGAGTGGTCTCGAGAGAATGCGGGAAGGAAAGACGACCTTGCTGATCTCACACCGGGTCTCTACCGCGCGCCACGCGAACCGAATCTTCGTTCTCGACGAGGGGCGGGTGCTCGAGTCGGGCACTCACGAGGAGCTGTTGGCGCTTGGCGGTTACTACGCCGATCTCGAGGCCGTCCAACGAAACCAGGATCAGGATCGCGCCCGCAAAGACCGCTTGGTGCGGAACCTTCAAGATTCCCAAGAGCGGGAGGAGCCCGCACAGCGGGGAGAGCCCGCGGTAGCGAGTACGGAATCATGAGCGAAGCCGCCTTGGTACCTCCGGCGAAGAACTACTCTGCGTTTGACGCAGATCTCACCCATAAGGCGCTCAATGTTCGCCTTTTCGTCCGCCTCCTGGGATGGATGAAGCCCTATCGCTTTACTCTGATCTCGAGCATGGCGCTGGTGGTTGTCGCCGCCGCAAGCAGCGTCATGATGCCGGTGATCACCGGCCGAGTGATCATCGACATGGTGCTCCTGCCCAATCCACAGTCGGCCGACTTACCCGACTACGGGTTGATCGCGGCAACCCGCTTTCTGGCCGAGCTCTTCAGCGTCGAGATGCTGACGGCAGCAGTTTTTCTCTACGTCGGGCTCGTCATCGTCCAGACTCTCTTGCGCTACGCGCACCAACTGACTTTGGCCAGCGCCGCGCTCAAGGGGCTTCGCGACCTGCGAGTCGATCTCTTCACCGCACTCGAGCGTAAGCCCGCGTCGTTCTTCGATCATGTTGCGGTCGGGCGGCTGATGACTCGAGTGACCAATGACGTCGGAGCCCTCTTCGACCTACTCAGCGGCTTCGGCATGCTGGCCGGCGAGTTCGTCCCTTTCTTTCTCGCCGTGTTTCTGATGCTCCACCTCAGTAGCCAGTTGACCGGCATGCTGATGTTCGTGGTGCCGGTGGCGGCGGTGGGCACCTACATTTTCCGGGTGGCGATGCGCCAGATCTTCCGCCTCGTTCGCAACTCGGTCTCCGCGTTGAACCAGTACATGCAGGAAGATCTGATGGGCATCGAGATCGTCCAGCTCTCAGGGCGAGAGGCAATGAACTCGCAGGCCTACGGAGAGCTCAACAGCGAAAACCGCCGCCAGCAGTTCCGCGCCGTCGACTATGAGGTGGTGTTCGAGACCTTCAATACCAGTTTGGGCAGCATCGCGACCGCCTTGATCGTCTGGTACGGCGGAGGGCAGGTCGTGCAGAATGAGATCTCTCTCGGCTCGATGGTGCTCTTCACTCAGCTCATCGGCATGATGGTGACGCCGGTCATCGCCGTCGGTCAGCAGTTCAACAGTCTGTTTCGGTCGATGGCGTCGGGTGAGCGGATCTTCCAGGCCTTGGATTGGAAAGAGACGCTGCACGAGCCCGCCCATCCGGTGGTCCTTCCCGAGCGTCTCGAGGGAGACGTCGAGCTTCGGAATGTGAGCTTCAGCTACGCGGTCGGCGGCCCGGTATTGAAGGACGTGTCCTTCAAGATCGCTCCGGGTGAGAAGCTCGCGATCGTCGGCCCCACCGGCTCGGGGAAGAGCACCGTCATTCGCCTACTCGTCCGTTTCTACGACATCGAAGACAAGACGATCTTCATCGACGGCATCGACGTCAACGACATCCTCAGTCGCGACCTACGCAAGCGAGTGGGCGTCGTGTTGCAGGATTTTCACGTCTTCTCAGGCTCGGTACTCGACAACATCACGCTGAACAACCCCGCGATCAGTCGCGAGCGGGCCGAGTGGGCTGCTGAGGTGGTGCACGCCGATCGCTTCATCCGCGAGCTTCCGGAGGGCTACGACAGCATCCTGGCGGAGCGCGGTCAGAACCTGTCGCAGGGGCAGCGTCAACTGCTCGCCTTCGCAAGAGTGCTCGCCGCCGACCCCGAGATCCTGGTGCTCGACGAGGCCACCGCCAATATCGACACCGCCACCGAGCTCATCATTCAAGACGCGTTACACCGGCTGACCGAGGGCCGCACCTCGATCATCATCGCCCACCGTCTGCAGACGATCCAGGAGTGCGACAGGGTGCTGGTTCTCCACCACGGGGTGGTCGAGGAGCTCGGCACCCACGACGAGCTCATCGCCCACGGCGGCATCTACCACACCCTCCACGAGCTTCAATTTCAGGACGACGAAGTCACCGCCTCCCTCAAAGGCGAGGCGGTGGAAGACGGCGAAGGTCAGCCGCCGAAGCCGCCAAAGGCGAGCCCGTCGGCCGAAGACGACCCCTGGGTCCCCGGCGTCGAGCCGATTGCTTAGGCGTCGTTTTCGCTCGGGCCGGCCGCGGGAGGGGTCTCGAAGGGCGCGGGGAGCGTGCGGGCCGGGGTGCTTCGCGGGTTACCTAAGCACTCGTAGTGAAGCCGCCTTGCTTCGGTATGTTTATGCTGCGCACCCCGGCCCCCACGCTCCCCGCGCCCCCGAGACCCCTCCCGCGGCCTGCGGGGGCGAGCGACGTGGGCGACGGTTGGTGTCGCACCCACAGGGTCCGTACCAAGATACGCTCGTAGCACTACCACTGCGGATTGTCGCTGCCGAGTGGGCGGGCGCCGAAGGACCAGTATGGCTGTGTCTCCGACATCTGCAGCGCGGGCGCCAAGTGCGTCATCTCTCCATACGGTGTGTCATGAGTCTCGAAGAAGTGGTCTATTCCACCCGCCTGCGACGATGATGGGTTGCCTTCTATTAGTCGATATAGCGAGTCTTTGCGGAGGTCGCGACTGAATATATTTGTTTCTCCGCCGAGAGACGCCAACGATGCCAGATCGCCTGGGGAGCTCGTTCCCAGTCTGAGATACCACATGGCGGTTTGAGTGAGCGATACCTGCACATGCCAGGACCCACCCTCTGTTGCACGTCTGCGCAGCGCCTCGAGTACGCCATAGGCCGCGAAATACCCAGTGGTGTAGTCATTCATCGGCGCTGGAGCTAATCGTGGAGCGCCAGGATCTTCCCCGGCAGCGAGCGCACGGTCCAGATCCGCCGCTAGCGGGGCTCTTTCGCCCTGAAGAAGTGCGATGCCGGATACCGTTTGGGCGAGCTGCTCCCATCCTGGTCTGTTCGCCCACGGACCATGATGCCCGTAGCAGTTCTCGGACACATACACGATTCCGGGTCGCAGCTGAGCCATCGCTTCCGGGCCAAAGCCTCGCTTATCCAAGGTCCCTTTACGGAACCCCTGATTGAATACATCAGCATCTCTCGCCAGGTTTCTCAGGACTTCCGCATCCTGGGCACTGTTCAGATCAATGTGTATCTGACGTTTACCGTGCCCCGTATCCATCTCGGCCATTTCCATCGTCGGCAAACTCGGAGATGCCACATGGAGGACCTGGGCGCCGTGCTCCGCGAGAGTTCGTGCGCTTGTCGGGCCTGCGAGCACTCGTGTGAGGTCCAAGACGCGTAGATCTGAAAGCGGTCGGGATCCGGTTTTGTGACCTTCGACCGGGGAGTCTCCGATTCTTGTGATTTCAACCGCTGGCCTGTTGATCAGATCCTTTCCCTGGGGGTGACCGATCCACTCTTCCGAGCTCCTCATCGCGGCCCCGGTCACTCCTTGCTCGATGAGCGCCTCTTCAAGCTCGAACACATTTTGCTTCGACATTGCTTTCGCAATGGTCGCTACGTCGGCCTCTTCGTCGATGCCGAGTTGTTTCGCGATCACCGGCGCGTCGTTGAAGGATCGATGGAGATGAAAGAATCTTCCATCGCCACAGCGAAAGATGCGAGTCATGCTCTGGTTCCTATGCGTCTTGGGCATATTCTCTAGAGCAAGCCAGCTCATCGAGTTCAACGATGCAGCCGCATGACGGATGTCAATACTGAGCCTCTGTGCCTTGTGGCCTTGCTGCTGCCAGATCTCATCGATCTTTGCGCCGACCAGGGCATGTACGACCGCGGCACCCTCCGCAAGATGAAGGGGAGAGTAGTAGATAGGGTCCGAGCCGATGATCTCGATATCGGCTTCCGGAACAGGGAGGCCGGCCAGGCGGATCGCCCGTTCAATGTCTTGTTTATGCACTGCTGGTCGCTCTCCTGTCCTTCCATCTACGCGTAGGGAGGATCGCGACGACGTGAGCCTCCCTCGCTAAGCCCCCAGGCGCAGCCCCCCCGAGCGGGCCTCACTAGGCAGCCCCCCTGGGCGGGCCCCCCTGAAGCGGCCGGTCCGGCGATATCGACCGCCGAAGGAACTCTCTCGCCAGGACTACCGGCTAACGACCCGTGAATACAGGCTGCTCTTTCGCGAGGAAGGCTTTGACGGCGGTTCGATGATCCTCGGTGCGTCCGCAGTGAACGTGATGCGTCGCCTCCAGGTCGAGGCAGTCATCGACGTCGCCTGACAACGCCCGATTGAGGTTTTCCTTCATGTAGCGATAGGCGATGGTCGGCCCGTTGGCCAGTCGGCTGGCGATCGCGGCGGTCTTCTCCGCCAGCTCTTCCGGCTCGCAGACCCAGTTGGTCAGGCCCAGTGCCAGCGCTTCTTGCGCGCTCACTCGATCGGATAGGTAGTAGAGCTCACGCGCTTTGGCGGAGCCTACGAGCTGAGTCAGGAAATAGGTGCCGCCGTAGTCTCCGGAGAAGCCGACACGGGCGAATGCGGTGGTGAGGAGGGCATTCGACGCCATGATGCGAAGATCACAGGCCAGCGCTAGACCGAGCCCTGCGCCAGCGGCGGCGCCAGGAAGAGACGCGATCGTGGGCTTGGGCATTTTGAAGAGCTTGCCGGCGGTTGCGCGCTGATTGACGCGCTGGCGATGAATGGCGGCGTCGAGCGAGATCTCTTCGCCACCGCCGTCGTTGCGAGAGGCCATGCCCTTTACGTCGCCGCCGGCACAGAATCCCTTTCCGGCGCCGGTAAGCACGATGCATTTCACCGCCGGATTGAGCTCCAGGTCGGCCAGCACGGTTGCCAGGGCGCTGGTCATCTCGCCCGACATCGCGTTTCTGGCTTGAGGCCGGTTCATGGTCAGGGTCGCGACGCCGTCACTCAGGCTCCCTAGCAGATCCTCGGTTCCCGTTTCGATCTTTGATTCGCTCATTCTCTTTACTCCCTGAAAGTCTATTAGCTGCTTCCAAATGCGGTGGTGGAGATCGTCCGAGTCATCATCTCCCTTTCAGCCATGCGCCGTCCTCGGCGCCAACAGCAAGAACTAGAAGAGAAATGATATCCATCATTTCTTCCTCAGATATGCGCCGTCCTCGGCGTGTCCTCGGCCTTCTTCATGCTCGATCCGCCACCCGCGTTGTTGACCATGATGTCGAGGCGGCCGAATCTGTCGACCGTCTGCTTGATCAGGTTGTCGACGTCGTCAGGCTTGGTGATGTCGGTGGCGAGCGCGAGGGACTGGGCTCCGAGGGCCTCGATCTCCGCTGCGACCTTGTCCAGGTTCTCCTGCTTGCGGCTCGCTACCACGACGTTGGCACCGGCTCTCGCGTACTCGAGCGAGATATGTGTCCCGATCCCACCCGCGCCGCCGGTGACGATGGCGGTCTTGCCCTGCAGATCAAACTTCGACATTCAGGCCCTTTGTCAGATAGTTGAACGGTCGGAGGCTCGAAGGGCTGACTATCTCGCTGCAATTGAGCGCTGTCAAGGTCCCGCGAGCGGCGTTGAAGGAGGCATCACCGAGCTGGCCAGCGCCACGGGGGGGTGCTGAAGCGGTCCTGGTCGAGGGCATGGGTCTCGCCAAGCTCTTTGTCGAGTCGGATGTGGTTCACGCTCTCGGATGGGCCGAGAGTGTCGATGAGCCCGGCCGCGTGAGACACCACCCAGAGCTGCGTCTTTTTCGCGCATTTCTTCATCAAAGGGCCGAGGGCCGGGAGCAGCTCCGGGTGCAGGCTGGTCTCGGGCTCGTTGAGCACCATCATCGAGGGCGGGCGCGGAGTGTGGAGCGCGGCGATCCAGCGCAAATAGCGCAGGGTGCCGTCGGAGAGCTCCGCTTGAGACAGCGGCCTGAGCAGGCCGTGCTGGAGGAACTCCAGTTGAAAACGGTCTCCGAGCACTTGCACGCGGACCTCGGCTCCGGGGAAGGCATCGCTGACCGCGAGATCGAGCCCCGCCGCGTCGCCGATCTCACGGATCGTCTGCCAGGCGGCGGCGAGGTCGTGTCCGTCGTTGCTGAGCGCGGGGGTGCGGGTGCCGATCTGAGGTTGGCGTGCCGGTGAGCCGCTGTCCGAGCGAAAGTGGTCATAGAAGCGCCCTGAGCGGAGGGTGCGCCTCATCAGCAGGTTCTCCGGCGTCCGCTCCGGATCGGCCAGCTGCGCCAGCATGCTGTCGAAGGGTTGGAGATTCTGCTCGATCACTGACCATTCCCCGGCCTCGTCCCTGGCACGAACCACAGCACCGCGACGGTCGACCAGAGCGCGGCGCTCGTGCCATGAATCGCCGTGCCAGATCACCTCGCGCTTGATCTCCGGATCGTGGTTGAAGAGAGTCTTGGCGCTGGGCGGGGGCAGTCCGAAGTCGATCGCGAAGCCGAGGTCCTCACCGGAGAAGCTGAGTCGCAAGGCGACCCTTTTCTTTCGCGGCCCCCCCTGAACCGGCTCTTCGCCACGCCGGACCGAGCGGGAGGCTTGCTCCGGCCCAGCCCACAGCACCGACTCGAGCCCGCCTTCGGCGGCGATAGTCTGGTGCGCGGTGCCCTGCGCGGTCTCGCACACCAAGCGCAGGCCGCGATACAGGTTCGACTTTCCACTGCCGTTCGGGCCGGTAACCAGGTTCAACGAGCCCAGGGGGAGGATCAGCTCTCGGAGGGAACGGTAGCCTGCAACCGCGAAGGTCTTGATCACGCTCACCCTCGAGTCAAGAACCGATGCTGGCTTCGTTCGGAGACCTCGACCTGACCGATCCACGACCGCGCGCGACGTGCGAGGCGATCGCCGCTTCCCTCGCCGCACATCTGTCTTCGGTCGGACATACGCCCACTCTACTGAGCTTCATATATCTTCGCCACAAACTTTGCACACTGTTGTGGGATACTCCCGAGCGCTGAATGACTGCGCTGCGCCCACTGATCGTCACGCTCCTTCTGCCGTTGATGGCAGTCGTCGGAGCCGCTCTCGCGAGTGAGCCGAGCCACGGCATCGCCTACTTCGGCAACCTCAAATACCCGAAGGACATGACTCACTTCCCCTACGCCAATCCCGACGCCCCCAAGGAAGGCAGAATCAGTACGTGGCTACCCGGCTCCTTCAACAATCTACATCCCTATAAAGAGGGGATCACGGTGGCGGTCGGGATGACCTATGCCCGCCCCGCCTCCACCTCGGATCGGCTGACCAAGGGAAGCGAGGATGAGCTGTCCTCGGTCTACTGCCTGCTGTGCGAGACGGTCGAAGTCGCCGACGATTATGCCTGGGTCGCCTATACGTTGCGCGAGGGCGCGCGCTGGCACGACGGAGTGCCTGTAACCGTCGACGACGCGTCCTATGGACTTTCGACACAGTGAAGCGAGAGGGTGACGTGGGGGCCAAGAGCGCCTATCGCGACATTCTGAGTGTCGAGCAGACCGGACCTCGCTCTTTCCGCTTTCACCTCCGAGATGGGCCGATCAGGACGCGCCGGCTGGTGATGCAGACAGCGAGCTTCATGCCCCTGGCGAAACACTATTGGAAAGACAAGGACTTCAGCGAAACGACCATCGTGCCGCCCCTGGGCAACGGGGCCTATCGTGTCAAGGAGGTGGATCTGGGCCACAAGATCGTCTTCGAACCCTGGAGCTGTTGGAGCTGGTCGGGCTGCAGAACGCCGAAGAACGGTTGAAGTCCTTCCCTCATCAACTGTCCGGCGGGCAACGTCAGCGAGTGATGATTGCGATGGCTCTGGCCAACGAGCCGGACCTTCTGATCGCCGACGAGCCGACCACGGCGCTGGATGTAACGATCCAAGCGCAGATTCTGAGCCTGATGAAGTCGCTTCAAGAGAAGCTCGGAATGGCAATGCTGCTGATTACTCATGATCTCGGCATTGTTCGCTTCATGGCGGAGCGCACCTACGTTATGGAAAGTGGCTTCCTCGTCGAGGAAGGCGAGACCCGCCAGCTCTTCAACTCGCCGCAGCATCCCTATACGAGGAAGCTCTTGGACGCTGAGCCGAAAGGACTCTGCTCGATCCCTGACGGAGGCCGAATCCTGATCGAGACCAGGGACCTGGTGGTGAGATATCCGTTGGGTGGGTGGCCGAAGAAGAAGTTTCTGCGGGCGGTCGACGGAGTTTCGATTCAGGTACGCGAAGGCCACAGCCTCGGTGTTGTCGGCGAGTCCGGCAGCGGCAAGACCACACTCGGAATGGCGATGGTGCGGTTAATCGGAAGTCAGGGGGAGATCCTCTTTGACGGCAGAAACATCCAGGGGCTCAGCTACAGAGAAACGAGGCCTCTTCGCAAGGAAATACAGATCGTCTTTCAGGATCCGTACGGCAGCCTCTCTCCGCGCCTGACCGTCCGTCAGATTATCGAAGAGGGCCTGGTGGTAAATATGCCCGAGCTCAGCGGAGAGAATCGCCGCCGGCGCGTGACCGAGATTCTTGGGGAAGTCGGTCTCCCGTCGGATATTCAGAAGCGATATCCGCATGAGTTTTCGGGGGGCCAGCGCCAACGAATTGCCATCGCCCGGGCGATGATTCTGAAACCACGCTTCGTCGTTCTCGACGAGCCGTCGTCTTCTCTGGATATGACGGTCCAGGCACAGATCATCGAGCTGCTCAGAGAGCTTCAAGAGCGCCACGGCCTAACCTATTTGTTTATTAGCCACGATCTCAAAGTCGTGCGATCGCTCTGTGACGAGATCGTTGTGATGAAAGACGGCAAGATCGTTGAACAAGGCGCGTCGGAACAGATCTATGCCGAGCCCAAGTACGAATACACGAAAGAGCTGATGCGCGCCGCTTTCGAGTTGGATGCCAGCCTGCAGTAAGTCAATTGTCGTGTAGAGAGGAGCTCATGAGCGAAAATGTTTATTGGACCTGGGAGGCAGATATCAAGCCGGGCGAGGAGGAGGGGTTCAAGGCTCTCGCCGCACGATGGGAGGAAATCGCGGCAATGGACCCGAAAACGCTGTACAGTAACTGGACCATCAGCGAAGATGGTAAATCGGTTCGGGTCGATCAGCGCTTCCTAGTGTCGTGTCCCGGAAATGCCTGCCTAATAGATCGAGGTCATTTCGTTCGCTGCCAAGGCGCGGCGAGGCAGGCATATTGGGAAATCTGTCGGCGAGGCGTAACGAAGGCAGCGAGCGAAAGGGGCCGAGCTATTGGGTAGGCATTTCTGGGACACGACACTAGATTCGGCTGCGGCGATGGCGCAGTATCACGTGAATGACTGTTGGGGACAGCTGGATAATCACCTTCAGCCGACTTCGATGGTGATTTGTGGCGATTACAGAGAGGATCTAGACTGGCTGAGAACGCACGGTGCTCGGTTCATGAAGCTCGTGTAGTCAGACCCTGCGGTCGATTTCGTCGAGATAACTTTGGCGCGGAAGGGGAGTTTGATGGCCTGGAAAGAGTTGGACCTAGGTAACAAGTCGGCTAAAGAGCTTCTAGCTCTACAGAAGAAGGTCGCCGCAGCACAGGCGAAAATGACGGCGAAGGGGAAGACAGCCCTTCTAAAGCGTTGGCGCTCCGAAGCGAAGAAGGCCGGATTCACTTTCGAGGAAGTGCTCGAAGCGGCTTCCAGAAGGGCGACTTCGAAGAGCAGGCGCACGAAGTCGAAGAGCAAAGGTGCGAAGGTTCCAATGAAGTACCGCAATCCGAAGGACGCAACAGAAGCGTGGTCGGGCCGTGGGCGGACGCCGCGTTGGATGCAGGCGCTCCTCACCAAAGGCAAGAAGAAAGAGGACTTTCTCATCTAGACCAGCGTTTCCAAAGTTCGTGCTGCATAGCTCGAGGTCATTCTGTTCGCTGGCTAGGCGCGCTGACGCAGGCATATTGGGCAATATGTCGAGGAGGCGAAACGACGCCAGCGGGCAGAAGGGCCCGAGATATGTGCGCGAACTTTGGAAACACTGGTCTGGTCTGCGCGTCTGAATGAGGACTCCCGGCCTTCGCCTCTCTCGGGCTCTGAAGGGGGCGAGCATTCTGGCCCTCGCCTGCACGGCGCTGGTCTGGGGTGCGTTGCTGGCGTCGGTGTGGAGGTCGGGCGAGCTGGTCGGGCGCTCCTCGCGGCGCACTCTCAGCTGCCGAAATCCCAGCCTTCGCCGCGGTGATAGTTCTTGAGCACGTTCTTGGCGATGAGGATCTTGTGAACCTCGTCGGGACCGTCGGCGATGCGCAGAGTCCTGGCTCCCAGGTACATCCCGGCCAGGGGTAGGTCGCCGGAGACGCCGGCCGCTCCCCAGACCTGGATGGCGCGGTCGACCACCCGGTGATAGGCCGCCGGGACGAAGACCTTGATCGCCGAGATGTCGGTGCGCACGCTCTCTCCGAGCTCCATCCTCTCCGCCGTGTGCAGCGTCATCAGTCGCGCTGCCTGGATGTCGATATAGGAGTCGGCGATGAAGCCTTGGATGAACTGCTTGGTCTCGAGTCTGCCGCCATGGACGTCGCGAGTGGCGGCGCGATGCACCATCAGGTCGAAGGCCCGCCACATCTGGCCGATCGAGTTCATGCAGTGGTACACGCGGCCGGCGCCGAGACGGTCCTGGGCCGCCTGATGCCCCGATCCGGGTTGGCCGAGCTGGTTCTCGAGCGGAACCCGAACGTTGTCGTAGATGATCTCGCAATGATCGCTTGGGCGTCCCCAGACCGGCACTCCCCGCACGATATTCACCCCGGGTGTGTCGGTGGGCACGATGATCTGAGTCATCTGCGAGTTGCGACCCGTGGCCCCGCCCGCCTCGCCGGTGCGACACATCACGATCAGGAAGTCAGCCGCCTTGCCATTCGAAGTGAACCACTTGTGACCGTTGATCACCCACTCGTCACCGTCTTTTGTGGCGGAGGTCTTGAGCGAGCGAGGGTCCGACCCTGGGCTGTCGGGCTCGGTCATGGAGAAGCCGGACTGCATCTTGCCTTCGGTCAGCGGCACCAACCACTTCTTCTTCTGCTCTTCGGTGCCGTACTTGAGGAGGATCTTCTGGTTCCCCGAGTTGGGAGCCACGACGCCGAAAAGTGCCGCGCCTCCGGAGCAGTAGGCCAGGATCTCATTCATGTAGGCGTGCTCCAGAAAGTCGAGCCCGCAACCGCCGTATTCGGGAGGAAGGTGGGGTGCCCACAGTCCGGCCTTCTTCACCCTGCCCTGGATCTGTTGTCTCAGCTCGTGAGCTTCCTTGGCTTGGCTCTCGCTGACGCCCTGTTGCCTCCATACCCAGATCCGGTTCTCGTTGGGCAGGATGTCCTGGTTGATGATCTCTGCCGTACTCATCCGAATGTCGTTGACTCGGTCGCTGAGACTGGCGATCGGCTTGACGTTCATGGCCGTATTCATCGAAGTCTCCGATCTCAGTAGCCTTGGATCTCGGCAAAGCGGTTGCGATGAAAAGCGGCGTCGCCGAAGGTCATCTCCGCCACCCGCGCCCGCTTCATGAAGAGGCCGATGTCGTGCTCGTCGGTCATGCCGATACCGCCGTGCATCTGCAGGGCTTCGTTGGTGATCAGAATGTAGGCGTCCGAGCAGCGCGCCTTGGCGTTGGATACCTGCAAGCGCGCGTCGTCGTCGCCGGAGTCGACCGCACGTGCGGCCGCCATCACCACCGATCGCGAGAGCTCCTTCTCGATGAACATCTTCGCCGCCCGGTGCTTGAGCGCCTGGAAGGTGCCGATCAGCACGCCGAACTGCTCGCGCTCGTTGAGATAAGCGACGGTGCGATCGAGAGCTTCGTTCATGCCCCCGAGCATCTCGCCGCAGAGTGCCACGGTGGCTCGGTCGGCGGCTGCGGTGAGCGTGTCGAGCCCGCCCCCGACTTCACCGATGACGTCGCCCTGGCCGACCTTGACGCCTTCGAGGCGCACGATTGCGGCATTGCGCGAGTCGACCCGGCTCTGTCGCACCGAGGAGACTCCTTGGCGATCGGCCGGCACTAGAAAGAGGGTGATGCCCGAGCTGTCTTTGGCGTCGCCTGCGGATCGCGAGGAGATGATCCAGCCGTCTGCCAGATGGCCGTCGATGACCTGGATCTTCTCGCCGTTGAGCTCCCACCCCTCCCCATTCGCGCTCGCCATCGTCTCGACGTGTGCGAGGTCGTAACGCGAGCCGCTCTCCTGATAGGCGACGGCAACCCGCTTCTCGCCGGTGATGGTGGGTTCCACCCAGGCGGCCTTCTGTTCGTCGTTGGCCTGGCCAAACAGGCTGCCGGCGAGGACGACTGCCGAGATATAGGGCTCCGGCGCCAACCCACGCCCGAGGGCTTCGGTGATGAGCACGACCTCGGCAAGGCCCAGTCCGAGGCCGCCATCGTCCTCGGCAAACGGGATTGCGGTCCATCCTAGGTCGGCCATTTCCTTCCATACCAGGGGCGAGTAGCCGAGCGCATCGTCGGCTTCGCGCAACTCGCGTAGACGCAGGATCGCGTCGTTCTTGGTCATGAAATCAGCGGCGGTCTTTGCCAGCATCTGCTGGGCGCCATCGAGTACGAGTTTCATATTTTCACTTCCTCAATCGGGGAGATTCAGCACTCGCTTGGCGATGATGTTGAGTTGGATCTCCGAGGTGCCACCCTCGATGCTGTTTGCCCGCGAGCGCAGCCAGGTGCGTGTTTGGCGCAGCTCGCTGTTCTCGAAGCCCTCGCCCGTCCATCCCAGGGCCTGAGGCCCACGGATCGAGAGCATGAGCTCTTCCCGGCGCATGTTGAGCTCGGTGCCGTAGTACTTGAACATCGAGCTCTCCGGCCCGGGCTGATTCCCTGCCTCGAGCGAGTCGACGTGGCGCTTGGTGGTCGTGCCGAAAGACAATGCGTCCATCTCGTTCTGGATCACGCGATCGCGCAGCGCCGGCTCTGCAATGCGTCCATGCTCTTCGCCGACGTGCTTCTTTGCGAGGTTGGCGAGGAATGCGCGCTGGGCGCCTCCTCCCATGCCTCCGATGCTGCTTCGCTCGTGGCCGAGCAGGGCTTTGGCCACTGTCCAGCCGCTGTTGGCGTCGCCGATGACATTGGCCACCGGCACGCTCACGTTTTCGAAGAAGGTCTCACAGAAGGGCGACGCGCCCGAGATCAGGCGAATCGGCTTGGCCTGGACCCCTGGGCTCGTCATGTCGACCAGAATAAAGGTGATGCCGGCCTGCTTCTTCACCGACGGGTCGGTACGCACCAACATGAAGATCCAGTCGGCCTGGTCGGCGCCACTGGTCCAGATCTTCTGGCCGTTGATGATGTAGACGTCGCCATCGCGCACTGCGGAGGTCTGGAGCGATGCCAGGTCGGATCCGGAGTTGGGCTCCGAGTAGCCTTGACACCAGCGAATCTCGCCACTACAGATCTTGGGAATGTGCTCGCGCCTCTGCTCCTCGGTGCCGTATTGGAGCAGCGTCGGTCCGATCATGCTGGTGCCGAAGCCGCTCAGCGGAGGCGGCACACCCAGTCGGCGAATCTCTTCGCCGATGATCAGGGCCTCTTCCTTGCTGTGCCCGCCGCCGCCATACTCTCTGGGCCAGGCCGGGGCCGTCCACCCACGCGTCGCCGCGATCTCCATCCACTGCTTGGACTCGGGGTATCTGTAGACGGCCCTCTTACCGCCGCCGGGAAACGCCTCCTGTTCACCGGCCTTGCCGCGCATCAATGGGGGGACGTTCTCCTCCAGCCAGGCACGTGTCTCTTCGCGAAAGTTGTCGAGATCGGACATCTTTTTCTACACCTCTTGCAGGAACGGCACCGGTTTTCGATGCCACCTTTTTCTCAAAACGCGGCAGAAGGGTAGCAGATTGAGCCCTCGAGATCAGGGCGTCTGGCGCTTGTTCTGAATCTAGGCTCGAAAGGGTAGATTGGGCCCGAATGCGTCAGTTTCCTACTAGTACATGGGGCCACAAGTACGGTTACGTTTCGAACGTCGATGCGCCTCGCCAGCAAGGCGCGCGACTGAGGCGTACCTGGGAGTACGTCGCAAGGAGCGCAACGCCGCTGGAGAGGATGCAGCGTCGTTCCAAACGTGTACGTATTTGTGGCCGCATGTACTAGCGGTCCGTCGAGGAGGGCGAGGTATGAAGACAATCTCTGAAGGTCTGGTGTTGGTCGAAGTAGAGGGCTCCAGCGCTTGTTTCGTCCTCAATCGGCCGCAGAAGAAGAACGCGATGACCAACGAGATGTTGTGGACCTTCCACGACTCGCTGCAGCAAGCGATCGCGGACGATCGTGTGCGCACGATCCTGGTTCGGGGCGAGGGCCCCTGCTTCTCGTCGGGGCGTGATCTCAAGGAATTCACCGGCGAGGCGATGTTGCAGGACTCCTCGGTGGATCGATGTACTGAGCCCTTCCTTCGCACCCTGACTCTGTTGCTCGACTCTCCGAAGCCGACAGTGGCAGCCGTACATGGCTTTGCCCTCGGCGGCGGTCAGGCGCTCAGTCTGGCTTGCGATTTCGTTGTTGCCGAGCGTAGCGCTCAGTTCGGCAATGTGGAGATGGCATACGGCTTTCCGGCGGCTATGAACCTGGTGCTGCTTTCCAAGCACCTCGGCCGGCGCTTGGCATTGGAGATCGCCATGACGGGCGAGATCTATACCGCTGAGCGCTACTACGAGCTGGGTCTGATCAATCGTCTAGTTGAGGACGGGGGTCTGGACGAAGCCACTCGCGATTTCTCGAGCGTGCTCAACGCCCGTGAGCCCTGGGCGGTTCGTCGCACCAAAGAGGCCTTCAGAGCCGCAGAGGAGGCGACCCTTTCGGCCGGCCTCCACATCGGAGATCAGCTCAACCAGCTGCTCCAGCTCGGCGGTCAGAGCCAGCGCTTTCACAGCGGCAGTGCCGACGTCAGGGGCGAGCTCAAGAAGGATCTTGGCGAAGACTGACTCGCCGGCACGCTCTGTCCGATTCCAAGCTATTCCGCGGCCGGCGCGGCCGCCGGTTCGGGTTCGCGCGGACCGAGTAGGACCGCCCAGCAGCGGGTGCTCTCTCTCGACTCGAGTGCGAGTTTGATCGCCATCGTCAGAGGCACCGACAACAACATGCCGACAACGCCGAGAATCCAGCCCCAGAGAAAGATCGAGAAGAAAACGACCAGCGGCGAGAGTCCCATTCCTCCCCCCATTACCCTCGGCTCGATAAAGCCTCCGACAGTAGCGTTGATTACCAGATAGCCCAGAGCCACCAGGGCGGCGGTCCCCGGACCGAGCTGAAGGTAGGCGACGATCACCGCCGGAATCGCGGCAATGAACGAGCCGATATTCGGAATGAAGTTGAGCAGGAAAGCGACCAGGCCCCAGATGAGGGCGAAATCAACACCGAAGAGTCGGAGAAAGACGTAGACCGTGACACCGGTGAACAGACTGATGATCGTTTTGAGACCGAGATAGCGATTGAGTGAGCGATTCAGCGTCTGCAGCCGTTCCAGGGTTTCGTCGGAGCTCTTGAACGCGGCACGGACCTTACCCGGGAAGTGCGATGCTTCGAGCAGCATGAAGACCAGAGCAAAGAAGATGAGGAATCCGCTGCCGAAGACACCACTGACCCCGGTCAGGAGGTTCCCGGCGAATCCAAGGGCCGCGCCCGGGTCGACCCATTTGACGATCTCGTCTCCGGAGATCGGGAGATCGCCGGAGTCGACGCGACCCAGGAGCGAGAGCAGATCATCGCGCAGACGCTCTTGGTAGATCGGAAGGCGAGAGAAGAAGGGACCCAGCGAGCCTGCCACCACCGAGACCAGGAAAGCGAGCGTGCTCCCCATTACCAGGACCACGACAGCGACCGCGACGGGAGAGGGGACTCGGAACCTGACCAGCCACCGGACAGGTCCGATCGCGATGCCGGCCAGAAACGCGGCGAGTAGAAAGGGCACGAGCACGACGCGCGCCTGTTGAAGACCGAGGATGATACCCACGATCGCCGCCGTGCCCAGGAGCGCGGTCAGCCAGCGCGGGAGCCCGATTTGCTGTGCCACGGTCGCAGTTTACATGCCAAGCGGTGAGTGCACCTCGATCGCTGCTAGCGGGGGGAGCGAGACCGGAGGTGTCAAGGAGCTGAGGTGCGCTTGTACTTACTTCAGTCGGGTAGGGCCAGGGCGATGAGCTCGGGCACCGAGCCGCGAGTCGTCAGGACGATGTACTGTCTTCCGTCGATCGAGTAGGTCATCGGCGTTCCCAGACCGGGAGCCGGTAGAGGCACCTCGCCGACGACCTCGCCGGTCTTCTTGTCGCGTGCGACCAGGAGTGGGCCGCGAGCTCCGGTCTGGTCCCACTGGCCTTGAATCAACAGGGTCTTGGTGAGCAGAGGGCCGGTGTAGGTGTCGCCGCCGAGAGGCGGGAGATCGAGGCCCGCGAGACGCGGGTGGTCACGTAGCTTTCCGCCGTCGCCGAGAGGCTGCATCCAGACCTTGTCGCCGGCGTTCATGTTGTAGGCGGTCATGCTGGTGTAGGGCGGCTTCCAAAGCGGAAGATCTTCGGGCATCCGCGGCCGCGCGCCGAGACCACCGTGGGTAAAACGCAGAGTGCCGCCTTCTTCTTTGTTGGGGGTGTAGAAGGTGATCATCGACATCCGATTGCGAGAGGGCACGTAGAGCCAGCCGGTCTCGGGGTCGACGGCCGCTCCGTACCAGTTGGCGCCGCCTCCGGTACTGGGTCGGAAGAGCATTCCCTGTTTGCCCCCAGGAACCTTCAGCGTTGGCGGCGTGTAGAGCGGGCCGAGATCGAAGTCCTTCACCGCCTCGATCGCCATGGCTCGGATCTCGGGGGTGAAATCGACCAGGTCGTCGATAGCCGTTCCTTGCGCCTCGAAGGGCGGTGGCTTGCTGGGAAAGGGCTGCGTTGGCCAGGCGACGTCTCCCGGCATCGTAGCTGGGGGAACGGGTCGCTCGGGGATCGGCCACACCGGCTCGCCGGTGGCGCGATCGAATACGTAGACGAATCCCTGTTTAGTGGCCTGTGCCACCGCCTTGATCCGGCGCCCGTCGACCGTGATATCGATCAGATTTGGCGCTGACGCGAGATCGTAGTCCCAAAGTCCGTGGTGAACCATCTGGAAGTGCCAGACCTTCTCTCCGGTCATGACGTCGACGCACACCAGGCTCTCGGAGTAGAGATTGGCGCCCGGCCTATGGCCTCCCCAGAAGTCATTGGTGGCGGTCCCGATGGGAAGATAGACGTAGCCGAGCTCTTCGTCACCGCTCATGATCGACCACACATTGGCGTTGCCCGAGTACTTCCAGGAGTCGTCCTCCCAAGTCTCGACGCCCTCGTCACCCGCCTGCGGCACGGTGCGGAAGACCCATCGCATCGCACCTGTCTTAGCGTCCCAGCCACGCACCCAGCCGGGGATCGACTCCATGGTAATGCGGCGGTCCGCGATCGAGGCTCCCGTGATGACGACGTCGCGCACCACGATGGGCGGTGACTGCATCGAGTAGAGAAGGGCGTTCAGGTAGTCCCGCTCGCCGCGGTTGGCCCGGGGTAGCCCCTCCATCAAGTCGACACGTCCATCGACTCCGAAGTCGGGGCATGGACGCCCGGTCTTGGCGTCGACGGCGAGCAGATAGCCGTCTCCGGTGCCCCAATAGATACGCTCGTCGTCACCGTCGCTCCACCGGGCGACGCCACGCTGGTTCCAGATCACGGTCATCGAAGTGGTGCCGCTCTCGTAACTCTTGGGGTTGTAGATCCACAGGGTTTCGCCTGTCGAGGCATCGACCGCGGCGCCCTGGGACAGCGGCGTATTGAGGAAGAGCCTGCCGTCGGCCATCAGCGGCGTCGCCTTGAGGTTGGTGATCATCGGGTTGCGGCCCGCACGCCAGAGCATTGGATCCTCACGCTCGAGCGCGGCGAAGATCTCTCTGCGGTCAGCCTGCCACTCGCCGCCGTCCTCCGACTTGGTGAGGAAGGCGTCGGCCGATCGCCAGCGCCACGCCACCTCGAGCTCTTCGAAGTTGGAGCGATCGATCTGGTCGAGGGCCGAGTACTTGGTGCTGCCGGTGTCGCCACCGTGGCTCGGCCACTGGTCGATGGGGGAGCCGTATTGGGCGCCGACACTCGTTGCGCTAAGGGTCGGCGCGGAAATAAGTTTCCAGTATCTGGGGTGACCATACCACTGCCCCCTTCTTCAGCCACCGCATAATCCTCCGGTACGCGCCTTGTTTGCAAGGTTTAGAGCTAGCATAGCCCTGCCCGCATTTGGTATAGTTTCCCCTGTCACCTCTTTTGGAAGGGGAACTATACCAAATGGTACGAGCCGAAGATCGTGATGCAACAGTGCGCGAGCTCTTGATGAGCGAACAGATGGCCACCATGGATGAGCTCAAGGACGCCATGGGAACCCGAGCCACCATGACGGTCTACCGTTCGCTGTCTCGATTGGGCTATTTGGCCAGCTACTCGGATCGAGGGCGGTTCTATACCTTGAACGAGATTCCCGATTTCGACGATCTGGGTTTGTGGTCGTGCGGTTCGGCGAGGTTCAGTCGGCATGGCAGCCTCCTCGAAACTGCGGTGGCTGCCGTGGACCGGTCCGCTGCCGGCTATACGGCTTCTGAACTCGAGCTCCTGCTGCAGGTCGAGGTCAAGCACGCGATGTTGCACCTCGTTCGTCGCAAGAGAATCGTACGATCCAGAGTTGGGAAGAGGTTCGTATACTTGTGCTCGGAAACAGGGCGCCGTCGTCAGCAGAAGCTGATGCGCAACGAACGGCAGGCTCTCCAGGATGTAGCTGCCAGCCTCGTTCCAGAAGTGCTCCCCGAGGAGCTCAGGGCTGCCATCGTTTTATTCTTCAGCCTGCTAGACGAACGCCAGCGGCGGCTCTTCGCTGGCCTGGAAGCGACCAAGCTCGGGCATGGCGGCGACCGGAAGATCGCCGATCTTCTGGACCTGGACCCTCATACAGTCGCAAAAGGACGTCGCGAGCTCTTCGGCGGCTCCGTGGAGCGCGGAAGAGTTCGAAGAGCAGGCGGTGGCAACCAACGAGTGGAAAAAAAACGCCCGAGATAGTCGATGGAATCCATTCCATACTCGAGGCCGATATAGCTGGTGATCCCATGTCATCAAGAAGATGGACGCACGAGACCGCTGCAAGGGTGGCCCAATGCCTTGCCGAACGCCTTGACATCATCGTATCGGCTACGGTGGTGCGTCGATTGCTCGCAGACCTGAACTATTCCCTCAAGAGCAATAGGAAATGTCTGTCTTCGGGGAACTCCCCAGATCGTGATGCACAGTTCAAGGCCATCAAGCAACTGCGCGAGGATTTCACAAGCGCTGGCGACCCGATCATCAGCGTCGATACGAAGAAGAAGGAGCTGATCGGTCGGTTCAAGAACCAGGGACAGACATGGTGCCGCGAGGCCAAGCGGGTCAAGGATCACGACTTCCGGTCCGAAGCTCTCGCCATCGCCTCCCCCTATGGGATCTACGATCTTCAGAGGAACTTCGGCGTTCTCGTCGTCGGACAGTCGTCGGACACGCCGGAGTTCGCCGTCAACAGCATCGCGACCTGGTGGCTCAACTACGGTCGATCTCAGTATCCGGCGGCTCAGCGTCTCCTCATTCTTGCTGACAGCGGCGCAAGCAACGGCGCACGGCTTCGAGCCTGGAAGAAGTACCTCCAGGAGAAGCTCTCAGACAAGTGCGGCCTCATCATCACCGTAGCCCACTATCCAACCGGCACCAGTAAATGGAATCCCATCGAGCACAGGATGTTCAGCGAGATCAGCAAGAACTGGGCCGGAGTTCCTCTCGAGAGTTTCGAGATCCTGGTCAATCTCGTCCGCAACACGACGACATCCACCGGACTGCGCGTCGAGCCGTGCCGTGATCAACGCCAATACGAGAAAGGGGTCAGGGTATCGGACAAGGAAATGCTGCAGCTCGCGGTGGCCAGGAGCGACTTCCTAGGAAAGTGGAACTACACGCTCTCGCCGAGACCGCGAACCGAGCAGCAAGAGCTTGCCCCACAGCCTGGGCTCAGCTCACCACCACCTCCAATGCAGCGACCGCCCTGTGGCGCCTCGGCCTCACACGCTCCGGCGATAATGTGAAGTTATTTCCGCGCCGACCCTAAGCAGCGTCGCGAGGGCCGCCGGCGCGCGGAAGCTTCGCGTGGTCAATTGCCCTTGCGCTTGAATAGGTCCTTCAAGCGTGGCCGGCGGCCGCTATCCTTCTTCTTGGCATCCCCGCTCTGCTGTCCCTCGATTTGGGAGAGGTCCGGTACCACCTGGGTCTCGGTATAGTCCGCCGGGAACTCGAAGGTCGACGGGGGAACCGACTCCTCGCGCAAGGTCGTCACTTCGGTGGTCGACACCGAGGTCGTGACCCGGCCCTTCTTATCGGTCGTTTTGGTGGTCACGACGGTTTTCAGGGGCACTCCGTCTACCTGGCCGAAGGTGGTTTCCATGATCTCGTCGAGACCCTCGAACATCCCAGTCAGACGTTTGTCCGGCCGCAGCCATACCGAGAAGGCGCGGGTGTCGAAGCCGTCGGCAAGCCACATATCTTGGATCATTTCGACAATCTGCATCCGCTTGATGCCCATGACCGCCATCTTCATCGTGTAGCCGGTACGAAAACGAAGGTGTTTGGTGCTGCGGCCCAGGATCGATCCACCCGGCTCCTCGAGGAGCTGCTCCGAGGAGAGATTGGTGAACTCGATCTTGAACAGCCCTCCCATGCCCTCCATCGCCTGGCCCAGAGTGTCCATCATCTGGCCGAGGTTGAACTCTGCCCAGGTCTTGTCTTTGGTGTTGACCAGGTACATGAGCTCGCCCGCGTCTTTAGTCACAATGTAGGAGCCCGGCCCGAAGAGACCGTCGCCATTTCCTTGTTCCATCTGAATCTTGGTGGCGTCACCTTCCACCCACACGAACACGGTCATCCGATCGTCCCGACGCTTGCCCTGGGCGTCGGTAGTTGTAACCGCTTCGTAGTAATACCCGGCTCTCGCCGCCGTGCTCACGAACACGAGCGCGGTCACGATCATCGCCAAGGCGGCTCGATATCCCTTCATTTTCATCTCGTTCTCTCCGGAGTCATCTCATCACCGCGAGCTCAGAAAGAGACCGGTGCTCGGGGAATCGTAACGTCATTACACTTTCGGACCAAGTGTCGGAAGGAGCCTCTCGCCCTTCCCTGGAGCGATGCTCGACCCCCGAGTCAAGCCCTGCAAGGAGGGCATGCTTTCAACTAGACTCGGTCGTCTCTTAGCTCAGAGGCGCCAGGGAACCCGAATGAGAAACAAGGCAGCGCTTCATATGAAATGGGTGCGAAGGGTCTGTCCCGTCTGGTCGCTCTTTTTTCGAGCCTTCTTTGGAGCACGAGTGCGGGCTATGAGAAACCTCCCGAGCTCGGGTGCCTTCATCCTGGCGCCCAACCATCAGAGCTTCTTCGACGGACAGCTCTTGGGATGTCCACTGGATCGTCCCATCTTCTTCATGGTCTCGGCCCCGTATTTCAAAATCCCTGTCATCGGCTCTTTCTTGAATGCTGTCGGTTGTATTCCCATAGGTGGCGGGGGAGGGCAGGAGGCTTATCGAGCCGGCCTAGAGGTGCTCGAGGAAGGGTATTGCCTCGCGGTCTTTCCCGAGGGGCACAGGAGTAGAGACGGGAGCTTGCTCAATCTGCAGTTGGGCGCGGCAAGAATGGCCCACCTCACCGGGACACCGATCGTACCGGTGAGTGTCGTAGGCGCGTTCGAGGCTTGGCCCAGGAACCGCATGCTGCCACGACCCTTCCGACCCATCACCGTCAAGTACCACCGGCCGATTCCTTGTCCGGTGGTCCCCAAGGACCAACTGAGAGTCGAGAGTCGCAGGACCACCGAGAAGCTCGGGCGGGTGTTGCGTCGTCGCCTGGCGGCATGGGAGGTTGTTCGGCGCCGCGTCTCCGGCGGAGGATAGTCCTATGCCAATCTGCCCCTACATTTACTGCCGGTCGCCGCTCGACGAGGATGGTTCCGACTGCGCCGTGTGCGGCCACCCGCAGAGCGAAGCTGAGCTCATGAGCCCGTCTTTTCTGGCGCAGGCCGATGTCGAGGGTCTGCCGGATTCGATTCTGGACATGCACCAGATCCTGCCGTCTCATAAGGGCATGCTCGAGGTGCAGCTACTGGCGATGCAGAAGTTCCGCATCGAGCGGGCCCTTCTCCAATCTGCGCCAGATCAGGCGCACTCACTCTTCGGTAATGCGAGGCTCCTCGAGCTGGTGGAACAGCGGCCGGAGACCTTTTGGATCTCTCAATTCATCGACCCGCGGATGCCGAACGCGCTGTCGATCCTCGAGGACGTGGCGGCGAAGGGCGCCAAAGTGGTGAAACTGCTGCCACCCGCCGGCTTCAGGCTCGACGACCCGGCTCATGATCCTTTCCTCTCCCGCATGGAGGAGATGGGACTCGTGGCCATGGTCCATACCGGTTTCATCACCGCTCGGCACAAGGACGAGGAAGCCAAGGCGGGCGCCTTTATGAGCTCAGTTTACGCCAACCCTCTGACCCTCGACATGCCGGCACGCAAGTTCCCACGCCTGACGATCATTCTCTGCCACCTCGGCGGCGCGATCTGGCACGAGGAGGGAGCGCAGATGGTGACGCAGCACGACAACGTGTGGGGGGATGTGAGCGGTTTCGGGCTATTCGCTCTTCAGCGATTGCTACAGACTCGAGCCGCCGTAGACTGGAGCAAGGTGTTCTGGGGTAATGATTCTGTTCCCTTCGCCTACCCTCTCAATCTGCGGCTGCTTCTTGCCAGCCTGCGGCAGGCTGGGGCAGAGGCTCTGTTACCCCCGCTGCTCTTCGAGAACGGTCGCGATTTCGCAGCTGCATTTCTCCCATGAGCTCGCCCGTCAACCGGCTCCCATTTCTCGTCATCAGGAGGCTATTGAAGCTTCTTTTGGCGCTTCCGGCGCGCGCGAAGTGGGGTCTCGATGTCGATCATGGAGAGCGACTGCCGCGGACTCGGGAACCGCTGATCCTGGCCTGCAATCATGCAGCTCTCTTGGACACGGTCTTTCTGATCTTGGCGCTGCGACCTCGGTTTACGGTCTGCGGTGCCAAGCCGAGCTACTTCCGGACCACTGCCAGGCGCTTCCTCATGGCGGTCGCTAATATTCTGCGGGTCGACGACAAGGAAGTTTTTCTGGCCGATTGCCGTCGCTTGCTCCTCGCCGGAGAGATTGTCCTGATCTACCCGGAGATGGGGCGCAACCCGGAGGGGCTTGGCGCGTTCCAGACTTGGGCCGCGGAGGTGTCTCTCGACAACGGCGTTCCTCTTTTGCCTTGCTATCTCCACGGCACCACTCGCGGTCATAGCGGCGGCGTCCGCTTGAGAGTCGGTGACCGGATCCGGCCGCGAGGCACGGCAGGCGAGCTCACGGCTCGACTGCGCGAGGCGATCAGCGCTCTCGCCCAGCCGGCAGGGGCCGCCGAAACGCCATGATCCTGGTGACCGGCGCCAATGGCTTTCTCGGACCCCACGTGGTCGAGAGTTTGACCGAAGCGTCTCCGGGGAACGGTGTACGCGCTGTGCTGCGGAACGCTGACGAGCGATTCAGCTCGCGTTTCCCAGATGTCGAGGTCAAGGAGGGAGATCTTCGCGACGAATCGCTCGTGGCCGATGCCGTGGCGGGAGTGACGGCCGTCGTTCACTTGGCGTCCAAGAACATCGATCGCGACGGTTCGGGTTTCGACGTCAACGTGGAGAGCACCGAGAAATTGTGCCGCGCGGCGCAGGCCGCGGGAGTGCGACGCCTCATCTACACCAGTTCGGTCGGTGTCTACGGCCACGGGGCCCATCGCGGTGCCGACGAGACGACTCCAGTGCGACCCGACACGGCTCTCAGCATCTCGAAGGCGGCAGCAGAGGCCATCGTGCTCGAACATCACCGTACGGGCGCCTTCCGTGCCACGGTCCTGCGCCCCCGATTCGTCTATGGCGCAGGAGACACCTCCCTACTGCCGCGACTGATCGGAGCCGCCCGCAAGTACCCGTTTTTGATCTCCGGCGGCAGGGCTCGCATCTCGTTGGTGCTCGCCGACGATCTTGCGCAGGTCATCCTGCGCTTCGCCACCGACGAGACCGAAGTCTCGGGCGCCGGAGACCCGGTACTCCACGTCACCTCGGGCGAGACGCTTTCCTATCGCGAGCTCGTCTCCACTCTCTGCGCGGCGTTCGGCTATCGGTCGCCACGCTTCAGCCTGCCGATCTGGCTGGTATTGGCGCCGCTTCTTCTACGCGAGAGACTTCTTGGTCAGGACCCCGAGACTGTACGGGGTATCTCCTCCCTGCGCGTTAGAATGATTGCGCAGGACAACGAGTTCTCCAATCACAAGCTTCTCCAGCGCTTTCCGGATCTGAGCTTCACCTCGTTTGCGGAAGGCTTCGAGAGCTCTCTCGACTATTACCAGCGCTTCGCGTGAGCGGATGAAGGTTTCGATCAAGAGCCTTCTCAAGGGGGCTCGGGAAGCACGTGGTCACGTTGCGCTCATCGACGTGTTCACGTCGACCACCCTGATCGCGACCTTGCTGGACCGGGGTGCGACAGAGGTCGTCCCGGTGCGCTCCGTGCGTGAGGCCATGGCGATCCGGGCCGGCCGTCCCGACACGATTCTGATGGGAGAGAGATGGGGCAAGAAGATCCCGAGCTTCGATCACAACACTTCCTGCGTACGCGCCAGTACGCTCGACGTCGCCGATCGGCAGGTGGTGGTGTCGACCACGAATGGAACCCTGGGAATCCTCAGTGTGGAGAAGGCCGACCGCCTCTTTCTTGGCTGTTTCCGCAACGCAGCGGCGCTGGCCCAGCGATTGGCGGAAGCTGATGAAGTGACCCTGGTGCCGATAGGGCTTGCCCACGGGAGGATCAGGGCTATCGAAGACGAGCTCTGTGCCGAGGCGGTGAGACGCTACCTTCTGGGTGAGGATGTCGGGTTCGCGGCTCTTGAGCAACGCATTCGTCGAGACCTCTCGAGCCGAGTGAGAAACGTGAGCCGCCGTTCCGATGTCGATTACTGCCTCGAGCTCAACGCTGTCGATATCGTGCCTGAGCTCCGCGGCAAGATCATCAGAGCCTAGGAGTCTGCGCGGCAGGAGTGCGGGTACGGTGAAGCTTCGATCGCGCTGCAGAATGGACGCCGCATTGGGTTTCGGATGGCGGAGAGTGCGTTGAGCAAGCCTGACGAGGCGTCAGGAAGCGCGATGCGGGTCGTATAGTGAGCTCTAACTCGGTGGCATGGCCCGGAGCGGCTCATGAAGCCGCTTGGAGGACGTGGAAGCGCTTCAAGTTGACGGCCAGACACACCAGATCCCACTCGTGGCCGACGTTGTCTTGGCCCCGGAGGCTGAATCGTCGGAAGCCCAAGACCTCTTTGATCCAACCGATCACCGGTTCCACGACCGCCTTGCGCCGTCGGTAGCGTTGCTTGCCGGCGTCGCTGGCGAGTTTGTTCTGCATGCGGCGAGACGCTGCGAGCCTCTTGGTCACCTCACGCTTCTTTCCCTCTCGACCCAAGGAGATGTGAGCTTCAATGCCTCGTTTCTCGAGCTCGAGAAACGTCGCCTCGCTGCGATACCCCGCATCCGCCAAGACCTGCTCGGGATCCTCCCCCATCGCCGCCTTCGCCCGCGACAGCAACGGCATCATCTCGCCCACGTCCGCGGCGTTGTTCGTCAGGCTCGTCGAGACGATCATCTGCGACTCTTCCTCCACCGCCAACTGGCCGTTGTAGCACTGATCGTAGCCATGGACCGTTTTCATGATCCGACTCTGCGGATCGGTGAAGTTGTCCTGGGCCCGGTCCTCCGGTACACCAAAATCGCGCGCGAAGGGCCGCCCGCGACGAGGCGGGTCGTCGTCGTCAACCTCCTTACGGCCGCGCTCTCGGTCCTTTTCGGCCTGGCGCGCCTCGAGCCTCTCCTTCGCCTGCTGGATCTTCGCCAAGCGCTGCTCGCGCCGCTGCAGCTCGGCCGGCAGCTCATCGCCGCGCACCTGCGCACCATGCTCCACATCCTCTGCCGTATCCACCGCCTCGGCCTGCGACAGGAGCTCGGCGATCTCCTCTTGCAGACGCTTCTCCTCCTCCAGCATCCGAGCGTAGCTCATCGACTTGCGCTTGCTCGCGTTGGCCTTGACCTTCGTACCGTCCACCACCAACGTCCCCATACGCAGCACCCCGGCCTCACGAGCGATCTGCACCACCTGCACGAACAGCGCCCGGAATGCCGCTAAATGAAGCTGACGAAACTCACATATCGTGCGATGCGCCGGGGAGTTGCCCGCCGCCAGATAACGATACGCCACGTCCTCCTCGAGCTTGCGCGCGATGCCGCGCGACGAATACGTCCCCGTCCCATACGCATACAACATCACCTTCACCATCATCCGAGGATCGAACGGCTGATTCCGACGACCATCCCCCTCGTAACGAGCGTAAAACGACGACAGATCCAGCGCCTCCACCGTCTCGGAGATGAAGTACACCAAGTGGCCCTCCGGCAACCAGTCACGAGGGCTCGGGGCTAGCAGATACAGCTGATCCGGAGCATACGGACGAAACGACGTTGGCATGCCACAACTCTACTCCGTCTTCGATCTCTTCACTAAACACTCCGTTTCTGCCGCGCAGACTCCTAGCCAGAAGAAATGATGAGTATCATTTCCTCTGGCTAGTTGCCTTTGGCGCCGAGGACGGCGCACTCAGTTCTTGCTTCTTATTCGCTTCGGGCAGCGTCTGCGCCTCGGGCGCCGCTTGTGGGGGTGTCTTTTCTTCGCTGCTCCAGCCCAGGCCGGCTCCGTCGGGAAGGAAAAAGTCGCGCACGTCATGCTCAGAGATGTGGTCGCTCACCAGGTTGAGGAGCCCCTCGAAAGTGAGATGCACTCCGCGTTTGGCAACCATCCTCTGACCCAATCCGATGAAGCCGCCCGGCTCGGTGTGGGTGAAGTACTCGACCGCGGTGCAATCTTCGCTCAGGGGAATCATCAGCCAGGAGCCCCGGCTCGACTTGAGCGCCGGCATCTTCTTCGCCACGTCCGCGATCGGAGGGTTCTCCGTGTCGGCACTGTCGATCTCGTCAGTCCAGGTCAGCTCCCACAGGTTGCCGTCGGATTGTCGATATAGATCCGCGCTCATCCGGATCCGGCTCAACCACCAGCGACCGATGCCCCATCGTTGGAAGGTCTGGAAGAGAAGGCGCTCACTACCACGGGGGTCCCCACCAATGACTTCGGAGTGCTTGACCGGTATGTAGTCGCCCTCCAGATCGTGATGATCCTCGTCATTGACCGCTTTCCAGAGCTTCTCTATAGGTAGCTCGACGATGAGGACACCAAACCCCTTCAGTCCGGAGCGGCTGACAAAAACCTCGCCGACGCGATCGACGGCTGACTGATAAAGCTCGGTGGGTACAGCGTTTTCGAAGCTCTTCGTACGTGAAGCCCGCTCCAGCTGGAGGTCGTCGAGTGTTTCGAGAAGCTGATCCGGAGAGGGGCAGGCTGCCATTGTCGGGCTCACCATTGAGCTGAGCGCTACGAGAACGGCGCCGAGGGTACCGATGCCTCTTATTGACATCACCTCCACGCCACCTTCATTCAGAGGCGACCGCCGGAACCGATCTCTCGGTGGTCAAGAACGAAAGCGCATCTGACGAAGACACCGGCCGCCCAGGATCGAGGGCCGCATCGTTGACAAGGAAGAATCCGGACGAGGAGAGGGAGTCCAGGCCCCCATGGGTACCCTCGAGGAGGCCGCCCTTGATCCTGGCGACGAGGTAAGCGGCTTTTCGTCCCCAGGCGTAGCCCGGTTCGATCGAGAACAGAACACTGGCGGCGTGCTTGACATAGGTTCCGGTGAGACTGTCGATGATGCGCTTGGGTGCGTTGGGATACGGGGCCTCGATGCTGTGGACGAGCCAGTCCTCGCTCTTGGCGAATCCGTCGTCGTCCAGCGCTCCAGTGGCCCGTAACCGTGACACTGCGGTTGATAGCGCCAGCGGGTCGCCGCCGGTCGGCTCGTAACTGTATCGGGGGCCGTCAGGAGTTTCTCGCCACCCAAGCCGTGCCGAGGCCTCTCCGGCCAACACGGTCACCTCCTGGCTGCCCGACACAAAGGCCGCCAGCTCCACATTCGGATGAGCGGCGATGCTCTCTGCGGCATCACGAGCTCGACGATCTTGCACATAGATTGCGCCGAAGTTGACGAGCCCGAAGGTCGGGGCGACCGCATCATTCGGGCCCTCGAGACGGGAACGTAGGTTGAAGCCCGACCGGCGGAGCTGGCGCTTCAAGCCCTTGGCCCGCCGCACCTTCTCGTCGGTGTTGCCATGGTCGGACAACAGAACCAGGCGCAGGCATCGGCTCGTCTGCTGTCGGTACTGCTCCTGCAGGGCCTCGAGTCGCGGGTCGAGCTCGAGTAGAAAGCGGAGAGTGCTCTGGTAACCGTGGAGGTGAGTCAGACTGTCAGTGCGCGCGAGATAGACGACAAGGAAGTCCTGGTCGCTTGCCAGAACCGTTTCCTCCATCTGGGCTAGCTCGGCAAAGGCTAAACGGCGCGGGGTCAAATATCCCATGGCGTGCTTCCAGGAGCCTTGCCGCTCTTTCTCCACGACATCCCTCCAGGCGTAGGCGCGCTTCTTGGCCCCGAAGGGCAACTTGCCCACCATCCTGTTGCGATCGCGGTCGAAGTGCGGGATCTCGTAGCCGGCGACGGGACCGACATCCAGGGGCTGGAGAATGGCGGAGAAGCTCACATTGGTCATCGATGGAAAAGTGGCGACAAGTGGCCTCTGCGTCTGCCAGCCGTCGAAAGCGCCTTGCTCACGGGCCAGTCCAATAACGGAGTAGGGCACCCCATCCAGAGCCAGAACGACTGTCGTCTGATCCTCACTCGAGGAGTCGCAAGCCACCGCGGCATGGCCGGGCTGCGTCACGCTCCAGATCACCACGATTCCGCAGGCTACGGAGCTCGGTGAGAGGCCGAGCCTCACACCTCTCCCCACCGTGCACGCTGGTACTCCGGTGTATCCGCGGCGGCACCGTACAGCTCGATTCCTCCCAGCTTCAGATCGCCGCTGCGTAACTCGACATGGGAACCGCTGAGGCGCATCGTCGAGGTATCGATACTCCGGATCGTCGGCGACCAAAGTGTCACGGGGTCGTCTGCGCCGATCACCTCAGCGAGGCGGATGTGGACCGCCAGCAGAATGAAGTGAGAATCGAACGATTCGTGCTCCAGTGCGTGAGCACGGGCGGTGAGGAATTGTCGAGTCCACTCGACCAGCTGGGTCGCTGAAACATGATCCACATCACTATCGCGAAGGGCGTGCTCCGGAGTCGGTAGGAGGGCCGTTGCAGCGACGCCTTCGTCCGACACCACCGGCTCCGAGATCAATACGTTCTCGCTCCGCTGCTTGTGAACCAAGCGGCGGCTTGCCGCTCGCTGCGGCCCCGGCATCCGCTCGTGGCCGCCGACGAGATCGACAGGGCGCATAAGGCCTTCGAAGGTTGCACACCGCTGACTCCCGCCGATGGAGCCGCGCACACGCCACCGCTCGGATTCGCGGGTCAAGCCCTCTGAAGTGATCTTGAGGGGCGTATCCAGATCTCCCCAGCTCTCGAAACGGATTCTGAGCTCCTCCAGTTGCAGCCGGCGGCGTAGCGACTCGCCGCCGAGAGCCATAGCGAGCCACTCGCTGAGCTGCTGAACGGCCTCGACAAAGAGCAAGCCTGGTACGTGATCGTAGGGATGATCGAAATAGAAAGGGTGCGTCTGGTCGACAACGATTCGCGCTTCGAGCTTTCCGTCGTTGTTGACGATCTGTTCGAGCACCCGATTGCGCGGGTCCCTACGTAATTGCAGCACTCCTGTGGGCGCTACCAGGATTTCGATGGGCGCCCCTTCCTGCCCGGGGCCTACAGTTGACTCGTTGGCGGCCAGACCCACCGCAGTCGCGCCTTCTGCACTCAGATGCGGTCTTAGCGTCTCGACGATGTCGCCAACCGTGCTCACCTCCGCCCAATCCAGCTCCTGCTCCTCCAGCGCCGGAACGTCCTCCCCCAGAGCGAGGACCAGCTCGACCAACCCGATCGAAGAGAGGCCGAGACCGCGAACTTGGGTCTCGAGCGAGAGCTCCGAGGCCAGGTGGCCGGTGATCGCTGCGAGTCGCGCCACTACGATGGCGTGCGCCGGATCTGAGGGCGTAGGGAGTGCTTCTGGGGCCGTCGCCGCGGATATGGGCTCGACGAGGGCTCGCGGCTTGGTGGCCTCACCTTTGAGCCAGTACGGCCGGCGCTGGAACGGGTACCTTGGCAGGGTGCTGACACGACGCGTAGGCGCGCCGAAGAACTGACTCCAATCGGGTGTGGCACCAAGCTCGAAAAGACCTCCGAGCGTGCTGACCATTCGTCTCGAATCGGACGTCCCTGGTCGCAGACTGGCAAATCCCTTGGTGTCGGGCCCCAGGCACCCTCGGGCCAGAGAGAGCAGGACCGGCGTGCTGCCCACCTCGAGCAGGGCGTCGTAACCCTCCTCGGCCAGGGCAGCCATACATTCGGCAAAGCGCACTGTAGAGCGGGCTTGGGTGAGCCAGTACGAGGGAGACGAGAGCTCCTCCGTCGCTCGCTTACCTGTGACGTTGGAGAAGAAAGGCACCGACGGGCTAGTGCAGGCGAGGTCTCGAATGCCACGCTCGAGCTTCGGTAGCACAGGGTCGAGAAGCGCTGAGTGGAAGGCTCGCCTCACCGGCAGCCGCTTACCGGAAACACCTATCTCTCGCAGGCGCTCGTCCAGCCGATCGAGAGATGTGCTGCGGCCGGTGAACACCGTCTGCAGCGGCGAATTGACGGCTGCCACCTCCACCTCGGGGGCCACCTCTTCGAGCAGAGCGAGAGCCCTCTCTTCGCTCATCTCGACCGCCAACATCGACCCCTCGGCGGAGCTTTCCTGCATCACTCGTCCGCGCAGCGCTACGAGTCTGAGCGCGGCGTCCAGGTCGAGGGCGCCGGCGACGCAGGCAGCAACGATCTCGCCGACGCTGTGACCAAGAACCGCCGCCGGGGTGATACCCCACGCCTTCCACAGCTGAGCCAGCCCATACTCGAGTGCGAAGATCGCCGGTTGGGAGTAAACGGTCTCGTCGAGAGTCGCCGAATCCGTGCCGAACATGACCTCCAACAGAGGGCGATCGAGCTCGCGGTCGAGAACCTCGGCGCAGCGTTGTACGCTTTGACGAAAGAGCGGCTCACGGTCGAATAGCTCCGACCCCATGCCGGTGTATTGAGAGCCCTGACCGGTGAAGAGGAAGGCAATCCTGAGCCCACTTCGGGATGCCGGCCGTGCCTCAGCGTTCCACTCCGAGAGCGCCCGCTGCACTTCTTCGGTCGACTCCGCAACGATCGCGGCGCGGTAAGGAAGGGCTTCCCGTTGCGTGGCGGCAGCGTTGCAGAGGGCGCCTAGCTCGCTTTCGTCCGTTTGTTCCAAGAGGCTGGCGTATCTCGTGCACAGTTGCCGCAATGCGGTCGGGGTCTCGGCTGCAAGCGCCAGCAGCGGCTGAAGCGCAGTGGCCGGTGGGCCGGTGGCCGGTTCCGCGGCGACCGATTCGAGGACGATGTGGGCGTTGGTTCCGCCGATTCCGAACGAGCTCACGCCCGCCACCTGTGATTCGCCGTTGTTCGTTTCCCAGGGCTCAAAGCGGGTCTGTACCGCCAGGTTGAGTCGCTCGAAGGGGATGTAGGGGTTGGCGTTGTGGAAGCCGAGGCTGGGAACGAAGGAGCGGTGGTGCATCATCAAACAGCACTTGACCACGCCGGTGACTCCCGCGGCCGACTCGAGATGGCCGACGTTGGTCTTCGAAGAACCGACACGGCAGGGCGCCTCGGGCGGGCGGCCTCGGCCCACCGTCCGACCCAACGCCTTCGCTTCGATCGGGTCACCGAGGAGAGTCCCGGTGCCGTGTGCCTCGACGTAGTCAACGCGGCTAGGTTCGACGCCGGCCCGCTGGTAGGCCTGGCCGAGAACCATTTCCTGTGCCCGGCCGTTCGGTGCCATCAATCCGTTACTGGGTCCGTCCTGGTTGACGGCGCTTCCGCGAATCACCGCGTAGATCCGGTCGCCATCGCACTGGGCCGCCGCCAGCGGGCGTAGGACCAGCATCGCTGCGCCCTCGCCGCGCACATAGCCGTTGGCGCTGGCGTCAAAAGTCTTGCAGCGACCGTCTGGCGACAAGACCCCTGCCTCGGCGAGGCTCGCCGAGCTCAGGCTGTCGAGAAGCAGGCTCACGCCGCCGGCGAGCGCGAGATCGGTATCGCCGCGCGCGAGCCCCTCGCATGCGAGGTGGATGGCTACCAGCGATGACGAGCAGGCGGTGTCCACCGCAAGGCTCGGACCGTGGACACCGAGAAAATAGGACAAGCGATTGGCCGCGATGCTGCACAGAGCTCCGGTGAGCTGTACTGCGTCCCTCTGGCCGGGTGACGCCGCGCTCTGCAAGGCGTAGCCGCTGCCCGAGATGCCGATGTAGACCCCCGCGGCGCTCCGCCGGAGGGCGGAAGGCACGATGCCGCTGTCCTCCAGAGCGTGCCATGCGAGCTCCAGAAGGAGTCGCTGTTGGGGGTCCATGTAATCTGCCTCGCGGGGTGAGATGCGAAAGAACGGTGCGTCGAACTCTGCGATGTCGTTCAACAGCGCCGCGTGCCCCAGATCCCTCACTCGTTCCCGGTCCCAGTCACCGAGGGCCGACACGTCGGTGACACCATGTCGTCCTTCCCTCAACAGATCCCAGAAGGCGTCGAGGTCAGGGGCGCCCGGCAATCGGCACGCCATACCGACGATGGCTACACTCTCGTCAGGCTGTGCTTTCGAGCTCATCCTTGAGGAATCGGGCCAGCTCGTCGATGCTGGGATAGTCGAAGAACATCGTGGGCTCCAGCTCGACCTCCAGCCAGTCCTCGAGATCCGCTGTTATGGCGATCGCAGCGAGCGAGTCCAAGCCGTAGTCGGCGAGAGGGCGATCGGCATCCAACGGCGTTTCGACGCCGAGCCTCTCGCGTAGTCTTGCGAGCAGCCAGGCCCGGATACTGTCCGTGGTTGGCGCCGGCGAGCTCACGTGACCTCGCCGAGCTCTCCGGATTGAAAACGTTGCCTGGCAATGTAGCGTTGAGGCTTGCCGCTCGGGGTCTTCGTCAAGGCGCCGGCGTCCAGAGCCACCAGAGTGTGGACGTTCAGGCCATGCTGGGCGAGGACGGCATGGCGGATCTGGGAGCTCACGCTCGGCCGCTCTTCCGGAGGCACATCGCGCATCTCGACACCGATGACCAGCCGCTCCCCGTCATCTGCGTCCACCGAGAAGGCGACGATTCGGTCCGCCCGCAGGGGGGCGTGGGTACTTGCGACTGTCTGCTCGATGTCTTGAGGGTGATGGTTGGCACCGCTGAAGACCATTAGGTCCTTGTAGCGGCCGGTGACGAAGACCTCCTGGTCGTAGATGACTCCGGTATCGCCGGTGCGCAGAAAAAACGCTCCGGGGATCTGCCCAAGCCGCGCCCCGAAGGTTGCTGCCGAGCTCTCTGCGTGCCCGAAGTACCCCTCTGCTACATGAGAGCTGGCTACCCAGATCTCGCCTACGCCCCCCTCCGGGCAGGTTTCGAGCGATTCGGGATCCACGATCCGGAGAATCGCATCACCGACTGGAGAGCCGCAGCTAACCAAGGGGACCGCCCCTGCGGATCCCTCGTTGACCGCCACCGCCTTGCCGTGGCGCAGCCCCTCGCGGTCGAAACACCGAGAGCGAAGGCCTCGGCGCCCTGTGACGATGAGCGTCGACTCGGCCAGCCCGTAGCAGGGGAAGATTGCCTCGGGGTTCAGACCACAAGGTTCGAAGGCATCGATAAATCGGCGCACTGTGTCGGCTCGGACTGGCTCTCCGCCCACGACAACGATTCGCAGGCTGCTGAGATCGAGATTGCGGCGTGAGTCTTCCGTGGTTTTGGCGACGCAGAGCTCGAGGGCGAAGTTAGGGACCGCGGTGAGCGTTGCCTGGTTTTCAGAAATGGCCCTGAGCCATGTCAATGGGCGCTTGAGAAAGGTCATCGGCGAGAGTTGGACCTGGGACGAGCCGCTCAGGATCTGGAAAAGCATGCAACCGATCAAGCCCATGTCGTGCGTTGCGGGCAGCCAACTGACGCAGATCTCGCGCTGCGGTCGGAGCTCGCCCAGGTCGTTTATTGCGGTAGCGTTGCTAGTCAAATGCTTCTGGGCAACGGCAACGCCCTTGGGGTCCGATGTCGAGCCGGATGTGTATTGGAGCAGGCTCAAGGCATCGGGCTCCCAGACTGGTTGCTGCCAGGCTTCGGCCAGGCTGTCGTCGATCTCGTCGACTGCGATCCAACGTGCTACCGCCAGCGCTGGAACTTGCTCAGTCATATCGGTGGCATGGTCGGCAAGCTCGGAGGTGGTCAGCAGTGTCGACGCGTCGGCATCTTTGGCGATGAGGGCAAAGCGTTGCAGGGCGCCGAGCACACGCTTCTGGGCCCGTCGTGCCGATGTGCGACGGCCGAAGCGCATCCCGGCAGGCGGCTGGACAGGTACTGCCACCATGGCAGCGTACTGGCAACCCATGAAGGCGGCGAGGAACTCTATGCCCGGCTTGAACAGTAGGACGATACGGGCACCGGGCGACTCCTCCCGCTGTAGACGGGCCGCGATGGCGCGGGCGCGCTGATCCAGATCGCTGAACGTGTAGCTGTCACGGACCTCGAGACTGTCGGTGAGAAAGGTCACCGCAACTCGATCCCCGCACTCCGCGGCATACCGCCGAAGAGCGAACGGCAGCAGATCCTGACCGTCTTCGCGGTGTGGTAGCGGTTGGCTCTTAGGCTTAGACTCCGTCAGCCCTTCGCGTCCCCTCCCGGCGGCGCCGGGTCCGTGGCTAGTGTTTCGAGGCGTGGCGAATCCTAGCAGGATCAAAACCGGTTGCCCAGCGTCGGCCTAGACCAGCGTTTCCAAAGTTCGTGTACATAGCTCGAGGTCATTCTGTTCGCTGGCCAGGCGCGCCGACGCAGGCATATTGGGCAATATGTCGAGGAGGCGAAACGCCGTCAGCGGACAGAAGGGGCCGAGATATGTGCGCGAACTTTGGAAACGCTGGTCTAGGGCCTCTGAGCACAAGAACCGCCAGTGTCGTTGCAGGTCGTTTTGCCATCTCTGCCCTCTCCTCTTCGGGCTATAGGCTGCCGATGCCACTACACTTCAACATTCGGAGCTTCTCTCTATCGACTGCGGTTTCGCACTTTACCGTTGTCAGATATTGGGGTGGGGTTCAGTTGTTATTAGCTATATGACAATATATAGAGTCGGCTGTTTTTCTCACGCTGCGGGAAGCAAGGTTGCGAAAGTGAAGGAGAGCTCATGAAGAAGGCTCGGCCGTTGATGTTGCTGGCGGCTGCCGCGATTCTGCTTGCAGGAGGGCACCTATCGCTTGTCCAGCCCGACGGTGCCTCGTCAGACACGCCTCATGAGCTGACCCTGGCTCCGGGTGAGCAAGGTTTGCGGGCATATATCGACCCCGTTACCGGCCAATTCACCGCTCCGCCGCCGGGTGTGAGCAGAAGCCTTGCCGACCCGGAGCGCCGGATGCTCAATCGTTCCGATGTCGGTCTACAGAGTCGCACTTTAGCGGACGGTACTGTCATCCTAGATCTCGAGGGACGCTTCATGAGTCTAGCGGTGGCGACCCTCGGCACCGCCGAAGGCGTGTCGGTGGATTGCGTCCAGGACTCGGCTCGAGCCGAGGCTTGTCTCACCGATCAGACGGAGGGTCGCAGCGAGGCAGGAGAACACGGCCGAGATGTCCGATAGCTCCCCAGCTCGTCGAAGAGCTCCCCTTTTTGTTGGCCTGTTGGCGCTCTTGGGGGTTCTCTCCTCTCAAGCGGCGACGCTGACGATCGTGAACTCGGATGGCCCGGGCGAAGGGTTCAACGACGCTAGTGCGGTTACGCCGGTGGGTGGAAACACCGGGACGACTCTGGGTCAGCAACGCCTGATCGCCTTTCAGGCCGCCGCCGACATCTGGGGGGCAGTGCTCGAGAGCGTGGTAGAGATCCGGATTCAAGCGAGCTTCGACCCCTTGAGCTGCAGCCCCAGCTCGGCCATTCTCGGTTCGGCTGTAGCCCTTCAGATCGTCAGAGACTTTCCCGGCGCCCCCTTCGCCGGTACCTGGTACCACGTCGCGCTGGGCAATGCACTTGCGGGGGTTGACCTATCCATCGGCGACGACATCCGGGCGATCTTCAATAGCGCTATCGACAACAACAACAATTGCCTGGCGGGGCCAATTAGTACCTCGGTCTCGACCACCTAGGAATCTCCTTTGGTTTACGAGAACATAATCGAGGTCATCGGCCACACCCCCTTGGTCAAGCTGCACGCGATGGCAGAAGGTCTTGCCTGCAACCTCTACGGCAAGTGCGAGTTCTTGAGTCCAGGGGGCTCCGTCAAAGATCGCATCGCTCGCCAGATGATCGTCGACGCGGAGAAGAGTGGACGCATCAAACCGGGCGACACGCTGATCGAGGCCACCAGTGGCAATACCGGGATCGGCATGGCGCTGGCGGGGGCTGCTCTGGGGTACGAAGTGATCATCACGATGCCGGAAAAGATGAGCAAGGAGAAGCAGGTGATCTTAGAGGCGCTCGGCGCCAGGATCGTTCGGACTCCTACCGCCGCCGCCTGGGATTCGCCCGAGTCTCATATCGAGGTAGCCAAGAAGATTCAGCGAGAGACGCCCAATTCACACATCCTCGATCAGTACACGAACGACTCCAATCCTCAGGCCCATTACCTCGGCACTGGGCAAGAGATCGTCGATGACCTGAATGGAGAGGTCGACATGGTAGTGATCGGGGCCGGCACCGGCGGCACTTTGACCGGAGTCGCTAGGAAGGTCAAAGAGCACTGTCCTGATGCGATCATTGTCGCGGCAGACCCCGAAGGCTCGATCCTCGCTGGACCCGACGCGATCGAGTCCTACCAGGTTGAAGGCATCGGCTACGACTTCATCCCCAGGGTCTTGGACCGCGCTCTCGTCGATCGTTGGGTAAAGACCAACGATGCAGAGTCCTTCCGCTTGGCGCGTCGATTGATTCGCGAAGAGGGCCTGCTGGTCGGTGGATCCTCGGGAGCGGCGATGATGGCGGCCTACGAGGCGGCCGCTACCCTCGAGGAAGGGCACAACTGTGTGGTGCTCTTGCCCGATGGGATTCGCAATTATCTGAGCAAGTTCGTAGACAAAGACTGGCGACAGGCTCAGGGTTTCGTCGATTGAGGGCGGAGGATCATCACCGCGCCTCGGATGAGGTCGATGGATGCGATGCGGGAGCGGCTCATCGTTTGCTTGCGTGAATGAAGAGGCGTGGACTCTGCGCGGTGTAGGTCACCGAATACGCTCGGCGAGTGAGGACTCCTGCCTCGTCGGTCTCGTCGTACCACCCTGCCAGCTTCTGTCGGTGAGCGGCGTCGAATGGCCCCAGGGTCGCGAAGCGGGTGTAGGTTCGGCCGGCGTGCGGATTTCGGCGGGTGAAGAAGGGTTTGGGGACGGGGTGTTGATGGCTGCGAGAAAGCGCATCCCGTTGGCTGCGAGCGCAGTTTCCGGGATGGAGTGAGCTGAGGGCTCATTCCCGACCCGCCCCGGCGGCACTCTGGGTACCGACAGTACCCGCCAGAGACGATCCCGCGCCTGCTCTTCATCAGGCGCGCCAAAGAGATCGGCTTCTCCCTCAAAGAGATCCTCGAGCTCCTGTCTCTGCGCGTGGATCCAGACAAGACCTGTTGCGATGTGAAAGCGCAGACCGAGGAGAAGATGCGCGAGATCGACGCCAAGATGAAATCGCTCCGCAGGATGAAGCGAGCCCTCGGCACGCTCTCCGCCTCATGTAGCGGGAGCGGTCCAACCAGTGAGTGCCCCATCTTGGACGCCCTCGGCGCCGTCGGAAGCTCCACTGAAAGCCTTTGAACTAACCTGCCCTGCCTGTCAGGGCGCAAAAAGGAGGTACTAGATACCATGGAGCAGAAACGAATTATTGAGATCTTCAGTGCCGAATGCCCAGCGTGCCAAAAGACGATTGATCTCGTCTCTAGCATCGCTTGCCCATCGTGTGAGCTGAGCATTCTGGACATGTCAGACGCCGAAGTGGCAGCCCGCGCCAAGAACCTTGGTGGCGCTCGGTACCCGCCGTCGTGATCGATGGCAAGCTAGCCGACTGCTGTGCCGGGCGAGGCCCGGACGAAGCAGGTCTGCGATCCGCAGGTATTGGTGTCGCCTTGGTCTAGAGTTCTTCGGGCCTCCGGCATACAGCCGGGGGCCTCTTTTCATTTCCGCAAACCTGGCCCACCACAAGGGACTGTCCCCCAGTAGAAAGAGACGAGGAGGTGAAGTTATGACCCGATTCCAAACTTCAAGAACGACAGCCATGGGGATGATGCTGGGGGTGTTGCTCGCCAGCCCTCCGCTCGCATTCGGCGACGACTCGAAGGACAAACCTCGACAGGTGATCTCCACGTTCGCTGTTACCGGCATGATATGAGGCGGCTGCGAAGCATCGGTCCGTGAGGCCGTAGGCAAGCTCGAGGGCGTCAAAAAGGTGGAGGCCTCTGTCGAGGAGGAGAAGGCCACCGTTGCCCATGACTCGACGAAGGTGACCGTCGAGCAGATTGCAGCCACGATCGAGAAGTTGGGTTTCGAGTGTGGGCTCCAGAAGAGCGAACCCGACAGCGACTCCTGAACCGACCTAGGGCTCCCCTTCTCCCGTTTCTTCAACCCCGCCTGCCTTCGCGGGCGGTTGGCACCTTCCGCTACAGAAGGCGCCATCGCCGCCAAGGTTTTGAAACCTGACCGACACGGCCCTCCTAAGTGTTGATTCCCATAAGGTTGTTCAGTTCGAGCCTGGAGTTAGGTGGTCGTCCGCCAAGAGCTGAATGGGCTCGATGTTTGTTGTAGAAGTGGAGATATCTGGGTAAGAGATCGGAGCGCTCGCGCGAGGAGTGGAAGGTGAAGGCGTAGGCCCACTCTCGTTGGAGCGTTTGGATGAATCTCTCGGCTTTCCCGTTGGGCTCAATGGTCGAATGCACCCGATACAGATTGTGAGCAACGACGTTTTCGGGTAACCCATCCGTTCCACCCGCTGTTGGGGCGTGAGTACGAGCTGGCTCACTATCGCCAGTGCTGGGGCGAGGACCGGGTCTTCTACCTGGATGAATGCGAGGAGCTACGCTCCCTTCCAGCGCGTTGGACGAGTGCGGTGGCCGAGGACCCCGTGGTTGTCCTCTCCGCAGGCAGATCGATGTACCGCTTGGCCGACCTGCTCGAGCTCGCCAAGCTGACCCGGGAGAGCGAGCGATGAAGAGCTGCGCGAGGACGGTTGAGGGGCACCGTGCGTAAAGGAGATTATGCCGTGAATGTAATCACAATTATGTCGGGAAGAGTGCCAGAGTGTGACCAGGAGTGTAGAGATAGGCCAATTTAATGCACGATCTATCGGTACTCTCTTGGTGGACACCCCTTGACAGAGGATCCATGAAAGGCATAATTAGAATTACATTCCATGAGGAGACCATGCCGCGACGCAGACCCGACCCGAAAGCCGAGGCCCTCCGTCAACGAGGGTGCCTTCATCCCCAGCCGGAGAAGGTCTCGGACGATTTGTTCACCTCGAGCGAGTTCTTCGACCCTCGAGACCTCGTGCAGGTCAAGTACGAGATGCTGCGCCGTGTCCGGGTGGACAGACACACGGTGAGCCGGAGCGCGGCAAGCTTCGGGTTGTCGCGCCCATCCTTCTACCACGCCCAGGTGGTTTACGAAGAAGGCGGCCTACCCGCGTTGCTGCCAAGAAAGCCGGGGCCGCGCCGCGCCCACAAGCTATCCGAGGAGGTCGTCGAGGCCCTGCACGACAGGCTGGAGGGGGAGCCGGACGCAGATGCAACCGCCCTGGTCGAGTGGGTGCAGAAGCGCTTTGGCATCTCGATCCATCCGCGCAGCATTGAGCGAGCCCTGGCTCGCCAGGAAAAAAAACGCCGGCCATGAGCGCGACACGCCAGCAGAACGCTCCGGCCCATGTCGCTCGCTACGAGGAGCTCCGAGGACATGCGGCGAAGCGGCAGCTCCTATCGGTTCGGTTCGGCTTGGCCGTTCTCCTGCGACAAGGGCTGGCCGCTTGGGTTGAACAGGGGTCCAAGATGCCCGCGCCGACCCCGGCACCGTCCGCCGAGATAGCCAGGCCGTCCGCACTGCCTCACGATACGAGCGCGGATCTGATCAACGTGCTGGCCGCCATGGCTCTCAGCCATCTAGAGGAGAACCACGCATGAGCGCAAGCGCCCACCAGAAGGTGACCCCAAGCCACCTGCGACGCGATGCGTACCTGTATGTTCGCCAGTCGACCGTGCGCCAGGTGTTCGAGAATACGGAGAGCACGAGACGCCAGTACGCGTTGCGAGAGCGCGCGGTGGCGATGGGATGGCCCATCGAGCGAGTCATCGTGATCGACTCGGACCTGGGTAAGTCCGCAGCTTCCAGCGTCGACCGCGAGGGCTTTCAGAAGCTCGTCGGCGAGGTCGGTATGGGCCGAGCCGGGATCGTTCTCGGGCTGGAGGTTTCGCGCCTGGCACGCAATAGCACGGACTGGCATCGACTGCTGGAGATCTGCGCGCTGACCGACACGCTGATCCTTGACGAGGACGGGGTCTACAGCCCGAGTGATTTCAACGATCGCCTTCTGCTCGGGCTCAAGGGCACGATGAGCGAGGCGGAGCTTCACGTGATGCGGGCTCGGCTGCGCGGAGGCATTCTGAATCAGGCGCGCCGAGGTGCGCTGCAAACCCCGTTACCCGTCGGCCTACTCTACGACCCGACCGGTAACGTGGTGCTCGATCCCGACGGCCAGGTCCAACGGAGCTTCGAGCACCTGTTCGAGACCTTCGAGCGTATGGGCTCGGCCTCGGCGACGGTCAAACACTTCCGCGAGCAAGGCTTGCGGTTTCCGCGCCGGCCGCGCTTCGGCCCCCACAAGGGAGAGCTGTTGTGGGAGTCGTTGCGCCACTGGCGCGTCCTGAGGGTGCTGCACAATCCCCGCTACGCTGGCGCTTTCTGTTTCGGTCGCACTCACACGCAAAGGCGCGTCAACGGCACCGTCGAGGTCAAGTCGCTTCCGCGGGAGGAGTGGACCGCGCTGTTGCTCGACGCGCACCCCGGATACATTCCCTGGGAACAATTCGAAGAAAACCTGAGACGACTACGAGACAACGCCCAGGCCCACGGCCGAGACCGGCGCAAGAGCCCACCGCGCGAGGGGCCAGCGCTGGTGCAGGGCTTGGTCCTCTGCGGCGTTTGTGGCCATCGGATGACGGTCCGCTATCACACGCGCAGGGGCACTCAGTGGCCCGAGTACGTCTGCCAGCGCGAGGGCATCGACACCGCGACACCCAAGTGTCAGTCGATCCCGGGCAAGGGCATCGATCGGGCCATCGGAGAGCTGCTTGTGGAGACGGTTACGCCTGTGACTCTGGAGGTTGCACTGAAAGTCCAGGTCGAGCTCGATGCACGGATCCACGAGGCCGATTCCCTGCGGCGCCAGCACGTACAGCGAGCTCGACAGGAGGCTGACTTGGCTCGGCGTCGCTTCATGGAGGTCGATCCGGGGAACCGCCTCGTGGTGGATGTCCTCGAGGCCGAGTGGAACGAGAGGCTGCGCGGGCTGCACGACGCACAGGAGGAGCTCGAGCAGCGCCGCCAGCAAGATCACCAACAGCTCGGCGACCAGCAACGAGAAGAGATCCTCGCCCTCGCCACCGACTTCCCGCGGTTGTGGAACGACCCGAAGACGCCTCAACGCGAGCGCAAGCGCATGGTGCGCTTGCTCATCGAGGACGTCACCTTGACGAAGGGCGACGAGATCGTTGTCGGTGTCCGCTTCCGAGGTGGCGCGACACGAAGTCTCAAACTGCCCATTCCGCCGACAGCATGGGAGTTACGCCAAACCTCGAAACAGGTCGTTGCCGAGATTGATACCCTGCTTGATGACTACACCGAGGCCGAGATTGCGAGCATCCTCAACGACAGAGGCCATCTCTCCGGAGAGGGCAAACGATTTCACGCCGGCATCGTCCGGCGACTGCGCCGTGACTACGACATCAAGAAGAGGTACGACCGACTGCGTGAGGGGGGAATGCTTACCCTCGAAGAGATGGCTGACCTACTGGGTGTCGCGACCCACACGGTGAAGACATGGCGCAACCACGGCCTGCTGCGTGCCCATGCCTACAACGACAAGAACGAGTGCCTCTACGAGCATCCCGGCGACGACCCGCCCGTCAAAATGCAGGGCCGAAAACTCTCGCAACGACGGCGCCGCCTCGACGTCGAACCGAACCCTACGGAGGAGGTGCAGTGTGAAGCGTAGCCCTTGGTGCGAGGTCGGTAGGGGCGTGTTCTGGAGTGCTTCAAACCGAGTTCCTGACCAAGATGGGCAAAGATCTAGGCGACGTAGCAAGCTCCGTTGTCGGTCAAGATCCTCTGAATGGTAAACGCCTCGATCGGCGAAGAAAGCCATGACCCGCTGGAGAAAGGCTTGGGCGCTGGTCGAGCGCTCATTCTCGAGGATCTCCACGTAGGCCACCCGCGAGTTGTCATCGATGGCCACGTGGGCAAACTGCCAGCCGGCACCCTGACGGCGCCCCGATAGTCGCCCGTGATCCGGTGGCCCACGGAACGGATCTTGCCGAGCTTCTTGATGTCCAGGTGCACGAGCTCGCCCGCGTGCTGCTTCTCGTAGCGACGAACCGGTTCGGGCGGCGCCAGCTGAGGCAGTCGGCCCAAGTCCCAGCGACGCAACCAACGCGAAACGGTGGATCGGGGAATCCCTGTCTTCCAGGCGATCTCAGCCTGGCTCAGACGCTCCAGCCGAAGAGAGAGGATGCGTTCCCGATCCTTCTTACCCAGCCTCCGGGGACTCTGATGAGGGCAGGACGATCGATCCTGGAGACCCTGGGAGCCCTCGGAGCGATAACGCCGCAACCACCGGTACCCCGATCGCGCGCTGAGGCCCTGGGCCTCAGCAGCCTTCCTGACCGTCCAACCTTCTTCCAACACTCTCTTCACCAGCAGGGCTCGACTCTTCGGGCAGCTTCGGGCATTCTTGTGCAGGTCCATCCCTTCACTCCTCTCCATGCGTTGTTTTCGTATCCAAAGCATGGCGGAAGTGGCTGGGATGGACCACCCCTCTTACTGAACAACCTTGTGAGCACTGACACCTAAGAGGAGTGGGTTAGTGGCCGCGGGGTTGGCTTCCGGTTAGCGCCGTTCGGGTCTTTTTCCCGGACACTCTAGAATCGCTCCGTGGGTCTCGACACATTCCTGCGCGAGGTTGTGCTCCTTCTGGCGTCGGCCGTGGTCGTGGTTCTGGCCAGCGCGAAGCGTGGAAGTCTGGCTTTCCTTCTACTGGGCCACTCGCCATGGCGAAGTACTCGGCCAGCCTTTGAGCTCCTCTCGGGCCCATTCCGAGCTCTGGTCGGTGTGGCACGAGGTACACGGACTCGGCATGCCGTGCTGCTCCGTCATCGATGGGGGTATGAACTTGAAAGTGTGACTGCGCACCTTGACCTCGCCGATCGTTTTGGCGATCTTCGGCATATGACAGGCGATGCACTGGCTTCCTTCACTTTCCGGAGCATGATGGGTGTGCTCTTCGAGCGTACCGCCGGGACCGTTCGGGGAGCGAGGGCCATGACACTGCAGGCACAGAGCATTGTCGGGTCTGGTCAGCTCCGCGCCGTGCTCGGTTCCGTGTACGTCGTGACAGGCGGAGCACTTCACTCCTCGCGTGTACATCACGCTGGAGACATAGTCGTTCCCCTGCATTCGATTCTTGTGGGCGGATCCGTCGGGCCAATGAGTGAACGACTCCTCGCCGAGATGGTGCTCCTCTAGCTTCCAGAAGTCACTGAGCCGATCGCCGGGCTCGTATCCGACCGGCCAGTCATAGTACGTGCCGGCGATCGGGTTGGTGAGGGGCTGCCCCTGAGAGTGGCATTGAATGCAGACGTCGGCCGCTCGCACGTAGTCGAGCCGGGCTGGATTGGTGATGTTCTCGCTCTGCGGATCGGCGGCGTGCGCGCTCCCAGCGCCGTGGCACTTCTCACAGCCGACATTCCACTCGGTGACTTCTTTGGTCTCGATGTCGTAGTTGGTCGAATGACAGCCATCACAGAGAGGCCCGGTAGGCCTTTGCATCTGATCCGCGGGGTAGTGCTCCACCCACCAGTCGGTGCCCTCTCTGACGTAGTAGGTACGCCACTCCCGGTTGGTCACGTCCCACTGGGCGGGAAAGACGTAGTAATCGCTGCCGATCTTGGTGAAGTAGCGTTGTTTCCACTTGCTGCCGTAGGTGAAGACGATGTCTTCCTTACTGAAGGTCACCAACTCATGGGGTGTCAAAAAGTCGCCTTTGATGGCTTCGGGGCGCTCCTTGACATCTTGCAGGATGTTCGCCATCAGAGTGTTTTTCCAGCGGCTATAGAGGCTCCTGTGACAGGACCCGCAGGCCTCCGAGCCGACAAAAGCCTTGCCGGTATCTTCGGCAGGAGGCTCGACCTGCCCGGCAGCCGGAACTTGGAGAACGATCAATGCGAGAACGGCTGCGTACCCCAGCTTCGCGAGGGGTCGGAGCCGTAGGCTGTCCCGTCGCCCTCGGGTCTCGAGGCCGGCTCTTCTCCTGTGCCTGAATGAGCATCGCATCGCGTTCGCTCCTTTCGTTCGTGCTGTCCGCCGCTCAGAAGGTTAACTGAAGTCCCAGGAAGCCTAACCCGCCGGCCTCGACACGGGCTCCGGCAACACCACGCCCCCGCCGCGCCCGCTGTCGCGATCTTTAGCGCGACCACCGTTCTCCCAAGGGCTCTTCCGTAATCTCCCTTCGCAGCTGCCATCAATCCGCGGAGGCTAATACCTGAAGGGCGTAGAAGGAGTAATGACACTCGGAGCGAGATGATCGTGTTACAACTAGCTAGCGGTAGCCTTGTTGGCCAGAAAGGTGCCCTGCATGAAACACAGAACGCTCGGCCCGACCGTCCTATTGCTGCTCTGGGCTGTCGCCTGCGGTGAGCCCAGGGGAAAAGATGACCCGGCGGCCGCGAGTGCAGGGGCCGCCGCAGGCGAGCAGGCTGGCCTGGAAAACGTGCCGTCTTCACAGCTCTACGATTTCGAGGGGGATCCGCTCGGCATGCTTCCCCACGGCTTCTCAGCGGCCCACTCAGGTCGCGGTGCCGAGGGCCGGTGGGAGGTCATCGAGGCCGGACCCGCTCCGTCCGGCCACCTCGCAGTCGCGCAGCTCGACGTCGATCGCACCAACTACCGCTTTCCGCTGTTGGTGCTCGACGCGCCTCGGGCGCGCGATGTGGAGCTGTCGGTGATGGGCCATCCAGTCTCGGGCACAAAAGACCAGGCCATCGGCTTGATATGGAGGTACCAGGACACCGACAACTACTATGTCCTGCGGGCGAACGCTCTCGAAGACAATGTGGTCCTCTACAAGATGGAGAACGGCGAGCGGACAGATCTTCCTCTCCTCGGCAAGGGACGTTCCTACGGCATAGACGTCGACGTGCCGTTGCGGTCCTGGTCGAAGCTCGGCGTGCGCGCAGAGGGGCAGCTCTTCACTGCCTTTCTCGACGGTCGCGAGCTGTTCCAGGTGACTGACGAGACTTTCCAGAACCCGGGGCGCGTGGGCCTGTGGACCAAAGCCGACAGCGTCACCTGGTTCGACGATCTGCGCTTGGCGACCTTCGATGAAGGGGCAAGCGGCGAGGCCGCCGATCTGACCGAAGGCGACTGATGCCATGAGGAAACCTGTCAGCAACTGTGCCCTGCTCGGCTTCGCGCTAGTTTCCGTCTTCGCCCTCGGATGTGGCTCTGGCAGTGGCGAGGGCGAAGTCGTGGTCTACACCTCAGTCGATCAGGTGTTCTCCGAGCCCGTCTTCCGCTCGTGCGAGGAGCGCCTCGGGCTCCGAGTCAGGGGCGTCTTCGACACCGAGGAGACGAAGAGCACCGGCATTCTCAATCGTCTCCTCGCCGAGGCCGACCATCCGCAGGCCGACGTCTTCTGGTCCGGAGACCCGGTGCGGCCGTTTCTGCTCGACGAACGTGGTCTCATCGACCCCTACGTCTCTCCGGAGGCGGCTGCCGTGCCGGTGGGGTTCCGCGCCGAGGACGGAACCTGGACTGGCATCGCGGCGCGGGCCCGCGTCTTGCTGGTGAATCGTGAGCTCCTCTCCGAGGGGGATCGCCCCGACTCGATCCGCGATCTTGCCGATCCGCGCTGGCGTGGGCAGAGCGCCATCGCCAATCCGCTCTTCGGCACCACCACCATGCACGTCGCCGCGCTGGCGGTGATCTGGGGCGTAGATGAGGCACGCGCCTTCCTCGAGGCCCTTCAGGACAACCAGGTGCGCGTCGCCAGCTCGAACGGTGAGGTGAGACGTCTCGTCGCTTCTGGGCAGGTGGCTTTCGGACTGACTGACACCGACGATGCGTTCGTCGCGCTCTCGGAAGGTGATCCCGTCGAGGTTGTCTACCCGGACCAGGACGGCATCGGAACCCTGGTGATGCCGACCTCCGTGGTGCTGATCGCGGGTGCGCCACATCCTGCTGCGGGCAGACGCCTCGTCGACTGTCTTCTCTCTGCCACAAGCGAACGTCTGTTGGCAATGAGCGCCGCTCACATGCCGCTCCGCGACGACACGGTGGCCCCTGCTTCGGTACCAGCGGTGTCGAGCCTGAACGCGATGCAGGTCGACTACGCCGAAGTAGCGAAAACGATGGAGAGCTTGCAACCGTGGCTCCGCGAATGGGTCGGTCTCTGAGCCTTGGCGCTGGGGTCGGTCACGGCTGGCTGCACACGGCCGTGCACGAACGCTGGCGACGTTACCAGCGAGTCGGCGCGCTCGTGCTCGCGACGGTCTGCGTCGCGCTCGTCGCCTCCCTGCCTCTTCTCGCCCTCGTGGCCGAGCTGACTTCGTCTACTGTCGACAGTCTCAGCCTTCTTCAGCGGTGGGATCTGTGGGCGCTTTTTCTTCGCTCTGCAGCACGAGCTCTCCTCGTGACCCTCCTTTCCCTGGCCGTCGGCATCCCGCTGGGGTGCCTTTTCGGCCGCAGTGATCTTCCGCTGCGGCGCATACTGTGGCTGGTCCATGCCTTCCCGCTCTTTCTGCCGCCTTTCCTACTGGCACTGGGTTGGTTTCACCTCGTCGATCTGAGCGGTGTGGCCGGCGCCGGTATCGGCGGTCGTTCGCTCTCTGGTGAGCCGGCCGTGACTTGGGTGCTGACCTTCGCGCTGGCGCCGATCGTGACCACCCTGACCGCGTTTGCGCTGCGCGGCATCGAGCCTTCTCTCGAAGAGGCGGCTCTGGTGGTGGCTAGGCCGCTGCACGTGTTCCGCTCGGTCCTGCTCCCGGGCGCCGCGCCTGCCGTCGCCCTCGCCTCTGTCGTCGTCTTTTCGCTGGCCATCTCCGAGCTCGGGGTGCCTCTGTTTTTTGGCACGCGCGCCTACAACGAAGTGGTGTTTTCCCGCTTGGCGGGGATCGACTTCAACCCCGGCGAGGCGGTCGCACTGGCGACGCCGCTGCTTGTCGCCGGTCTTCTCCTGGTCGTCGCCGAGCGCCGACTCTTCGGTCGGCGCCGCTTCGATCTGCTCGGCCTTCGCGAGTCACGACAACCGATAGAGCTTGGACGTTGGCGGAGCCTTGCGACAGCGGTCGTGCTCGCATTGGCGGCAGCGGGGGTGGCTCCGCTCGCGGGCCTGGTCTGGCGTGCGATGGTAGGCCCGATTCGGCCAGGGCAGAAGCTGGCGTTGGGCGACAGTCTTTGGACGAGCCTGTCGACGGCGTCTATAGCGGCCGCCGCTGCCACCGCGATCGCTTGCGTTGTCGGGCACGCCCTGGTGCGGAGGTCGAGGATTGCGTCGATCTTGGACGGCTGTCTCTTTCTCGCTTTCGTGATGCCGTCGGCTGTGCTCGGCGTGGGGTTGATCTCGGCCTGGAACCGGCCGGCGACCCAGTGGGTGTATACAACGACCGCGATTCTGGTGATCGCCGGCTGTGGTCGGTACGCGATTCTGGCGGTCCGCTCCTCGGCCGTTGCGTTCGCGCAGTCTTCGCCGCAGCTGGAGGAGGGCGGCCAGGTTGCCGGCGCGTCTTTCTTGCGCCGGCTCGTCATGTTAGTGCTACGGCCCCACTGGCGGGGGTTGGCGCTGGCCTTTCTGCTCACTCTTGTCTTCTGTATGCGAGACCTCGATACCGTCGTCCTCTTCTATCCGCCTGGCGCAGAGCCGCTAACGGTGCGCCTCTTCACCCTCGAAGCCAACGGACCTCCGCGGCTCGTGGCCGCACTGGCGCTGGTTCAAGTGGTGCTGGTAGCCGGGGCGGTGACCGTGGGCTCGCTGCTGCTGTCGTTGGGGGCTCGACGCCGGTGAAAGAATCGACCGTTCTCCAGATCGAGGGCCTCGAGCTCGCATTCGGCACTAGGGCCGTCGTCCACGATCTCTCGCTCGCCGTCGCGCAAGGCGAGGTGGTCGCGGTGGCGGGAGCCTCGGGAACTGGCAAGACGACTCTCTTGCGTGCCGTGCTCGGTCTAGCTCGGCCGCGCCAGGGTGTCGTCCGTATCGCGGGACGCGAGGTGAGCCGAGGCGCGCGGATTCTCGTTCCTCCGGAGGAGAGGAACCTCGCCGTCGTCTTTCAGGATCTGGCTCTGTGGCCGCACCTCACCGTCGCGCGCAATCTCGGGTTCGTGCTCTCGGCCAAGGGCTTCAAGAGGTCCGATCGACAGGTGCTGGTGGATGAGTGGCTGAAAAGAGTGGGCCTGGGCGACCGAGGTCGCGCCTACCCTGGAGACTTGTCTGGAGGCGAGCGTCAGCGGGTAGCTCTGGCGCGCGCTTTGGTCTACGAGCCAACAGCTCTGCTGCTCGACGAGCCTTTTGGGAGTCTGGACATCGCGCTGAAGGAACAGCTCATCGGTTTGGTGCGTGAGCTGCTTGCCGAGCGCCAGGTGCCGACGCTTCTGGTCACCCACGATCCCGACGAGGCCGGCGCCCTGGCCGACCGGGTAGCCATCCTCGAAGGTGGCACGATCCGACAGATCTGTGCCCCGGAGCAGCTGACGCCGTCGCCTCCTGGGTCCTTCGCCGAGTCGTTCGTCGGTCGTCTGTTACCGCGTTAGCGAAGACTTGCGGATGCGGGCGGCGAATGCCGGGATCTCGTATTGATGGCTTGACGTGACCCCTCTGAGCGCGAGGGGCCGAGCGGTCCCTGCGACGCCTGGATGGTGTCGAAAGTGCAGAGATCGATTTCGAGGCTGCGACGGCGGTGGTCGTCGCAGAGCCGTCGACATCGAGATCGCGCCGGTCGGGCCGGTGTCGCGTATTTCCTTGCGTTCCACGAGCCCTTTGCTACACTGGCTAAAAAGGAAGTCCTTTTTAGCACTGCCTTAGGCTCCCCTCTCGACCCTTATGGAATGGGGGTTTCCGAGCCTCTAATCTGACTACCCTTTTTAGCCACCCCATCTATGCCTTCATCCACCAAACGCGTCGCGATCTACGCCAGGGTCTCGACCATCGACAAGTTTGCGGAGGGCCTTCGACGCATGCATGTCTTTTCTTCGCGAGATCGCTGCGAATAGGCGCTCGATCGCACTCGATCGGTCATCGGCGAGCGCTACCACTACATGCGGAACTTCATCACCGACCGACCGTTGGCCCAATCGAACTACCGATCAAAGTGGCCCGCCTTCGCAAAGATCGAAGGGATGGCACAGAGAGGTGAGCTGACCGAAGCTCAGGCGGCGCCCTATGGCCAGCGCCCGGCCGAAGAACTCTACGATCTACAAGATGACCCCCACGAGCTCGTCAACCTCGCAAAGGGGTCTAGACCAGGACATCTTGGTCGAGATGAGAGAGATCGTCGAAGCTTGGATCGAGGATACCGGAGACAAAGGGCAGTTCCCGGAGTCGAGGGCAGCTCTGCAGATCGTCAAGAATCAGTTTGCGACGATGGCGATCAGTCCGGAGTTTCTCGATCTGTAGCAATGCCTGACGGGCCCCGAGCGCAGCCTGTAGCACGCAGCGCAACAATGTGCTTCGTGCTACAATAGCTTGATGAAAAAGATCACGATCCGTGAAATGCGCGCCTCCCTCGGGCGACTCGACCAGATCTTGGACGAAGAGGGAGAGCTCCTTCTCACCAGACACGGCAAGACGGTCGCGCGCCTACTACCGGTGAGCCCAAAGCGGCGACTGCCCTCCCACCGGGATCTTCGTGAACGAATGAGCCGCGTCGGCTCGAGCGCTGAGATCGTGCGTGCCGATCGGGACGACCGAGGGTGACCGCCCCGTATCTGGACACTTCGGCCTTAGCCAAGTGGTACATCAACGAGCCGCTCTCCGAACAGGTCGAGGACTACCTTTCCGCCCTGCCCTACGCCCTGATCAGTTCTCTCGTGATCGTAGAGATGCGCAGCCTGCTACTGCGCAGAAGGCGCTCCGGCGAAATCGAGTCGGCTCTGGTTGAGCGTATTTGGACGACGTTTCGAGAAGATCAGGCGACAGGCTCGCTGGTGGTCCTCGAGGTCAAGGACGAACATCTGAGATCCGCCGAGCGGCTCCTTGACCGAGTCGAAACACCGCTGCGAACGCTCGACGCCTTGCACCTGGCACTGGCGGAAAGCTCTAAGGCCATCGAGTGCGTAACAGCCGATCGGACCATGGCCGCGGGTGCCCGTGGGCTCGGGTTAAAAGTCAGAACTTTCTTCGAGTAGGGTCGCCTCACGGCGAAGCCGGTCGCAACAACGTCAAGAACAACGACTGCTTGGGGTCTTTCGCCAGAAAGCGATCCACCCAATACTGGCCGGAGGGCGAGGCGACAACCTCGCCGAAGAGGCGCGCGTCGTTGGTCAGGCCATCGGCGAAGCCGCTCTCATAGCCCGCGCGCAAGGCAAGCAGTGCGGTCCGAGCGGCGTGCCTCCGAGCAGCCGCCAGTTCATTGGCGTCATCCTCACTCGGAGCCGGCGAGGCCATGATCGCAGACACTTCGTCATCCTCGAAGAGAGCCTCGACATCCGTCGCCTGTTCAGCGGCCAGAGCGTCCCAATCCGCTCGCTCCAACTCTCGGCTACCCGTCATCACCTCGCGAGCGATCTCGAACGCCCGCACCAGCGCCGTCGAAGAAGGATGAAGCTCGTGTGCCAGGCCCAATCGCACCGCCTCGCCACCGTTCACCGATTCTCCGTTGACCGCCATCTCGGCTGCCTTGCGCGGTCCGATCAGGCGAGGCAGCCTCTGCATGCCGCCGTAACCGGGAATGATCCCGAGCTTGACCTCGGGCTGGCCCAGGATCGCGTTCTCGGTGACGATCCGATAGTGGGTGCTCATCGCCAACTCGTTGCCCCCGCCGAGAGCGAATCCGTCGACCAGAGATACGACAGGGATCGAGAGACTCTCGAGACCGGTGAAGACGGCCATGTTGTCGGCGGCCAGCCGCTCGAGAGCTGACGCGCTCTTGGCAACGAAGACCTGGATGTCAGCGCCGGCAACGAACGATCTTCCGGCGCCGCGCAGAATCAGGGCTCCGACGGGCTCTCCTCGTAGAGTCCCAGTTGTCGCCAGCTCTTCGACCATGGTCGCGAGCTGCGCCACCATCTCCTCGCTCAAGGCGTTCAGAGCCGCGGGCCGGGTAAGAGTGACGATGCCGACCTCATCGATCACACGCAGGTCGAGAAGACGATTGTTGGCCGGTTCTGCGGCCTCGAGAGACTGGCCGAGATACTCGGACTCGTAGTCGGCGATCGTTCGTCCCGCCCGATCCGCCTGCACCAGTGCGACACCTTTGGGCTTGGTCATCGAGCCGTCGAGCATCTTCTGTTGGATGGTCGGGAGCTGCTCGAGGTCGACAATCTCGAGATCTTCCTGGCTCATCACGATGCGCTTCTCGGCGAGCAGACGCACGGTCTCTCGAGCCTGTGCCGAACAGTACATATGGGAGCCAAGGATCGAGACGTCGGAGGCACCGCGAGCGACGATGAAGCCTGAAGGCATCGCGTCGGTCTCGTCGTGGTCGCGGAGCAGGAAGGTACTGAAGTGAAGCGTGCTCGCGTCGGGTCGCTCGACGATGAAGTCGGGACTGACACGAGGGCCAAAGACTCCCCAGACGGCTCTGCCGACAGCTCGGGCATTGAGCATGAACTCGGAGTTGTAGACCGGATTGGGCTCGCCTTCCTCGGTCAAGGGGTCCGGCATGTCTTCGCCGAGCTCGAAAAGATCTCTGTCGATGAGGCTCGAGCGCGCAACGCCGAGTCGATCGAGTGCGGCAATCCCCTCTTCCTCTCGTGAGTGCGAAGCGATCACCGCGAGCTCAGAGCCACGCTCGAGTGCTGCTTTGGCGAACTCGAGGGCATAGGCGTCGGCTCCCCAGATCAGCCCTCTTCTCCCCGGAAGCAAACCGATCTCGGCGAAGATCTCCCTCGGCGAGCGATGACGAAAGATCACCTGTTTCTGGCGCATCCACACCCAGCGGGCGTCCATGACCAGGCGCCTTCGATCGTAGAAGAAGGTCTCTTTGTACTCGCCCTTGAGCCCCTGGCCGGTGGCACCGAAGAACGCGAGCGCACCTTTGGGAGCGAGAACCGAGGCAAGCAGAGGGAAGTTCTTGCCGCCGGTATGTTCGAACACCTTGTCCACCGCCTGGCCATCATTAGCAGCCAGTACCGCCCGGCGGAAGGGCTCGGTCCTTGCGGCCCAGGCGTCGTAGTCCTCATCCTCGGACAGAACACCAAAGACCTCAGGTGGAAGCTCGCGACGATTGACAAAGGTGTCGGCGACGCCGCGCTCGATGAGGGACTCGGCCAATTCTCTGTTCGAGCCCACCAGGACGACCCGTGCCCCCAATGCCTTCGCGATCTGGGCCCCCGCGAAGCTCGTCCCCTTGCCTCCCCCCATCACCAGAACCGAGTCTCCGGGACCAACCGCGAGCCGTTCGACCACGGCACGGTAAGCGGTGCCGTAAGTCAGAAGCATGGCCGCCAGCCGCTCCGGGCTGTGGCCACTCAACTCGGGTGGCACGGCCACCGCCCGCTCTTCATCGACCACCGCAAATTGCGCATTGAAGCCGTCATGGCTCTCATAACCGCGGATGCTCTGCCCGGTCCACGAGTCGAGAATCACGGCTTGCCCGACTCGGACACTGGTGACCGCCGCGCCGGCGTCGACCACAATACCGAGGGCATCGCTGCCGGGGATATGAAGGGTGGCGCTGTCGCCTCTAGCGAAGACCGGAACCGGAAGTCCGAGCGCGGCGAAATTTGTATTGAAATTGGGACCGGTGGCGAGGATCGAGACCAACACTCGACCGGCGTCGGCCGCCCCCAGCCGAGGCACGGGCACTTCTTCACAGCGGAGCACCTCTGCCGGGGCGCCGTAGTCGTCTCGATGCAAGGTCAGGGCGAGCATCGTCTCCGGTATCGAGCTCGCCAGGCTCGGGCAGACTCCAAGCGGCCAGCGTGAAGCTTCCGGTGGCGCACTTTCAGGCTGAGATATCTCGCTCATGCGGGGCATCGTAGCGCAGAGAGGCAGCGGAATCTGTTTGCTAACGTCCAGCGCTCGAGCCTGAAAAGCGGCGCAATACGCAGGCGGAGGAGGACTACAGGCGCTGGTTTCACGGGCGGCTTCGGCTAGCGGAAGCAGCGCTGGCCGATCGAGACCTGAGTCCGAACGCGCCGTCCTCGGCGCCAAACAGCAATCTGATTTCAGAAGTGCTATTCAGCACTTCTGAAGTCAGCAGAGCAGAAGGTCGGCTAGATGCTTGCGGTGGTGCATCGCGTCGCCGTACTGGCTCTGACACCAGAGTGCCCGGCGCAAAAAGAGTTGCGCGTCGCACTCATAGGTGAAGCCGAAGGCGCCGTGGAACTGGACAGCCCGATCGCCGGCAAAGGCGAAGGACTCGCTGGCCTCGGCCTTGAGCATCCTCAACGCCGTCTCGGCCTCAGCTTCTCCGAATACGGTGGCGGCGTGGTACAGATGCGATCGCGAGCGCTCGAGGCCGATGAGAATGTCGACCGTAGGGTGCTTCAGGGCCTGAAAGCTGCCGATCTTACGGTCGAACTGAGTGCGAGACTTGAGGTAGTCGACAACGATTTCGAGAGTGCCGGCGATGCCGCCGCAGGATTCGGCTGAGACCAGCAGCAAAGCCATATCGCCGATCGCGTGTAGAGCCGCGAGCGCGACCTCGCCGCGAATCAAAGAACCGTCGTCGACTTCGACGCCGTCGAGAGTCAGGCGATAGCTGCGCCTGGTTTCGTCGATAACCGTTTCTCGCTCGAGCGCGGCGTCAGGAATGCGACTCCGCTCCAGCGCGATCAAAGCGGGCTCGTTGTCGAGAACGGTGGTGACCAGAAAGAGCTCCGCCTCTCCGGCATCGAGCACGAAGCTCTTGGCACCGTGGAGAGTCACCTTCGACCCCGAGACCTCGGCACGGCTGACACTGCTCTCGAGCGCCCACCCGCCCTCGAGATCAACCGCCGCTAGAGTCGCGATTGCGCCCTCGGCAAGACGAGGAAGCCACTCTTGTCGTAGTGCCTCGGCGCCGTTTCCGACACCCGCATTCAACAGACCCTGAATCACCAGCTGAGTGCTGAGGAATGGCGAAGCGAAGAGACAGCGCCCCATCGGCTCCACCAGGCTGACCAGCTCGACCGCTCCCAGCCCGGTGCCGCCGAGCTCCTCGGGAACCGCGATGCCTAGCCACCCGGCGTCGGTCATCTCGGCCCACAGATCTCGGTCGAAGCCGGTCTCGGAGGTCAGCTGCTCACGAGTAGATTCCACCGACCACTTGTCGCGAAAGAATCGGGTGGCGATGTCAGCGAGCATCGCCTGCTCGGGTGAGAAGAGGATCCCACTCATGACTTGTCCAGCCCGAGCACCCGCTCGCCGATGATATTCGCTTGGATCTGGCTGGTGCCGCCGCCGATCGTGCCGGAGAACGCGTTGAAGTAGGAGCGCTGCCACTTGCCGCCATCCGCTGCCTGCGGATCGCCCACCCAGAGCGCACCGCTCGACCCCTGGAGCGCGATGGCGAGCTGGAAGAGGCGGCGGCGATGCTCGGTGCCGCGGAGCTTCCCGGAGAGCGGAATCGCGTGCGGTCGCTCGCCCACCAATGCCGGGATCTTGGCACGCTCGCGGCACAGGCGGTCGCCTTCTTCCTCGATGAGGAATCGGACGAGCTGGTCTCGGATCAGCGGATCTTCGATCGCCGGGCGACCGTCTCGCTTGGCCCGTCGCGCCAGCTCGACTACATCCCCAACCCGAACGAACATCGACGACAGGCCACCGGCCTGGCCCCCAGTCGCGCCACGCTCGAACTGAAGCGTGGTCATCGCGATCTGCCAGCCCTGCCCTTCCTCGCCCATCAGGCAATCCGCCGGAATGCGGGCATCGTTGAAGAAGGTCTGGACGAAGCCGTACTCACCGGTCAGCTTACGAATCGGGCTGGTCTCGACCCCTTCCGCCGTCATCGGCGCCAGGAAGTAGCTCAAGCCGGCGTATTTGTTCGACGCGGCCGGATCGGTGCGCGCCAGCAGAATCATGTATTTCGCGTACTTTCCCAGGCTCGTCCACATCTTGCTGCCGTTGATCAGGTACTCGTCGCCGTCGCGCACCGCTCGAGTCTGCACATTGCCCAGGTCCGAGCCGTGATCCGGCTCGGAGAAGCCCTGACACCAGATGTCCTCGGCGCTGAGGATGCGCCGAATGTAGCGCTGCTTTTCCTCCTCGCTTCCCATGTGGAGGATCAGCGGGCCCGCCCAGTTCAAACCGATGGTGTTGGGTACGAAAGGCACGCCGTGATGAGCCATCTCGGCATTCACGATGTTCTGGAACGCCTGCGCCTTGCCACCCCCACCGTAGGCCTCCGGCCACGCCATCCCCAGGTACCCGGCTTCGTAGACCTTGCGCTGCCAATCGCGTAGGAACTCGAACTGCTGGTCGGTACCGACCTCCATGAACGACTCCGGAAGCAGGAAAGAGGGCTTGGGGGGCCGGTTCTCCTCGAGCCAGGCGACGACCTCGGCGCGAAAGTCTTCTAGTTGGGCGGGCTCAGGCTCTGGCACGAATCAATCCTCCGGTTTGAGTCTCGACCAAGTCGAGCGTGAAAGGTATCATCGCGCTCTGCTCGCCGTCGGCGAGGCGCCGCCACATTTCTTCCTATGCCAATCCTACGCTCCAACATCGACACCCGCTCCGAGTCCTTTCAGAAGAACCGTTCCGACGTGCTCGAGCAGCTCGCCGAGATCGATGTCCTCCTCGAGGAGGTTTCGCAGGGCGGCGGCGAGGAGGCGATGGCGAGGCTGCGCTCGCGCGACAAGATGCCGGTTCGTCGCCGGGTTTCGCTCGCGCTCGACCGCGACACACCCTTTCTCGAGATCAGTCCGCTCGCCGCCTGGAACACCAATTACACGGTGGGCTCGGGGTTCCTGGTCGGCATCGGCCAGATCTCGGGGGTCGAATGCGTCATTCTCGCTCACGACCCCTCGGTACGAGCCGGCGCATTCAACGAGTTCAATGCCAAGAAGCTGATGCGCGGCCTGCAGATCGCCCGCGAGAACCGTCTTCCCTATGTCCAATTCGTCGAGTCGGCCGGCGCCGACCTGCGAGGATCGCGGGGCGACGACCCGGAAGCCGCTCTGATGCGGGAAACCGGCCACTTTGCCGAGTCCGGCCGTCTCTTCTACGAGATCTCCGAGTTGTCGCAGATGCGCATTCCAACCATCTCTCTGGTTTTCGGCGCGTCGACCGCCGGCGGCGCCTACCAGCCCGGGATGAGCGACTACAACATCTTCATCAAGAAGCAATCGATGGTGTTTCTGGGCGGCCCACCGCTGGTGAAGATGGCGACCGGCGAGGACTCCGACGCGGAAAGTCTCGGCGGTGCCGACATGCATTGCAGGGTCTCAGGCCTCGGCGACTATCTCGCCGAAGACGAGCTCGACGGAATCCGCATCTGCCGCGAGCTGATGACCCATCTCAACTGGCGCAAGGAGGGCCCAGGTCCGACGCTACCGCCCGACGAGCCGATCTACGATCCGGAGGATCTCTTGGGCCTGGTGTCGAGGGACCTGCGCTCACCGCTCGATATCCGAGAGGTCATCGCCCGCGTCGTCGACGGGTCGCGCTTCGAAGAGTTCAAGCCCGTCTACGGGACGACCCTGATTTGCGGGTGGGCTTCGATCCATGGCTTTCCGGTGGGCATCCTGGGCAACAACGGAGCGCTGCTCTCCGAGTCGGCCGAGAAGGCCACCCAGTTCATCCAGCTCTGTAACCAGATCGATGTCCCGCTATTGTTCCTCCACAACATCACCGGCTACATCGTCGGCAAGGACTTCGAAGAGGGCGGCATCACCAAGAACGGCTCGAAGATGATCAACGCCGTTACCAACTCGACGGTGCCTCATATCTCGGTCATCGTCGGCAACTCTTACGGCGCCGGAAACTACGGCATGAGTGGCCGTGCCTACGGCACTCGCTTCGCCTTTATCTGGCCGACCGCCAAGATCGCGGTCATGGGCCCCAAGCAGATGGCTGGGGTGATGACGATCGTGGGTCGCAACGCGGCGAAGCGGCGGGGTCTCGATTTCGACGAAGAAGCCAACGCAAAAAGGGCGGAGACAGTGATCCACTGGGGGGAGAAGCGCTCGCTTGCGCTGCACGCGACCTCTCGCGTTTCGGATGACGGTCTCATCGACCCACGCGACACGCGCACGACTTTGGGCATCGCCCTTTCGGCCTGCCACAGCCGCGAGGTCAAAGGCACCAAGGGCTACGCGGTATTCAGGATGTAACCTTGGGTAAGTCGATCACACGCCTACTGGTCGCCAACCGAGGCGAGATTGCCCGCCGCATCATGCGCTCGGCGCACGGCATGGGCATCGGCAGTGTCGCGATCTACGCCGACTCGGACGCGGATGCGCCCTTCGTCAAAGAGGCGGATCAGGCCATCGCCCTCGGCGGGCGCACCTCGGCCGAGAGCTACCTCGATACCGAAAAGGTCCTCGCCGCCGCGGCGCGCACAGGCGCCGACGCGGTGCATCCGGGATACGGCTTCCTGGCCGAGAACGCGAGCTTCGCTGCCGCCGTCCGCGATGCGGGACTGATCTGGGTGGGCCCGAGCCCGGAAGCGATTACCGCAATGGGCGACAAGCTCAGCGCCAAGCGGTTGATGCAAGAGGCCAAGGTGCCGACCCTGCCCGCGGCCGAGCTCGACGCCGATGCCGACGTTGCCGCGGCTGCAAAAGAGATCGGCTTCCCACTGCTCGTCAAGGCGGCGGCCGGCGGTGGTGGCAAGGGCATGAGAGTGGTCGACGACCCCGCCGACCTCGAAGACGCGGTGGCCGGCGCTCGTCGAGAGGCCCTCGCCTCCTTCGGCGACGACACTGTCTTCCTCGAGCGCTGGTTGGCGGTCAGCCGGCACGTCGAGATCCAGTTGCTAGGCGACGAGCACGGCAACTTGGTTCACTGTTTCGAGCGCGAGTGCTCGATTCAGCGACGCCATCAAAAGGTCATCGAAGAGTCGCCATCGCCGGCGGTCACTGCAGAGCTACGACAGCGGATGGGAGACGCAGCGGTCGCCGCGGGTCAGGCCATCGGTTACTCGTCAGCCGGCACGGTCGAATTCTTGCTCGACGGAAGTGACTTCTGGTTTCTCGAGGTCAACACTCGACTCCAGGTCGAGCATCCGGTGACCGAGATGATCACCGGCCTCGATCTCGTACGCGAGCAGTTGCGAGTGGCCCAGGGCGAAGAGCTGGGCTTCAATCAAGACGACATCACCATGAGTGGGCACTCGATCGAGGCTCGTCTCTATGCCGAAGATCCGGCCAACGACTTTCTTCCCACCACCGGTTGTGTTGCCGCCTGGCAGCCTTCGACCTCGGTAGAGGCTCGCTTCGACTCGGCGATCGAGACCGGCAGCGAAGTGGGGATCGAGTTCGACCCGATGCTGGCAAAGATCATCACTCATGCGCCGACTCGCCAGGAAGCCGCGGGCCGCCTGGCGCGAGCGCTCGAGACCACCCGCGTGCAAGGTCTGGTGACCAACCGAGACTTTCTCGTCGCGGTCCTTCGCTCGCCGGAGTTTCTCGACGGCGACACCACTACCGACTTCATCGAACGAGTCAGCCTGGCACCAAAGCGTCAGTCATCGCGCCAAGAGCTCGAAGAGGCCGCGATCCTGGCGGCGATGGCGGCCCAGGTCGATCGGCGGCGAGCCGCCAAGTCGCTCGCGACCATCGCTACCGGGTGGCGCAATACGGTAATGCCGCGCGAAGAAGTGAGCTACCGCTCCGTTTCTGACGACGGTGAAAGGGACCTGCTGGTGGAGTACCGCCGGCGACGGGACGACACCTTGAGTGTCAAGGTCGGCGAAGAAGACCGCGTCGTTTCAGTGCTCTCTCGCCAAGGAGACGAGATCGCGCTCGTCATCGACGGCCGGCGAGTTGCCGCCACAGTCACGGCTAGGGAGAATCGACGCTACGTGCACGGACCGGCTGGTGATGTGGAACTGCTCGAGCTACTTCGCTTCCCCGAACCGGAAATCGAAGGCATCTCGGGCGGCCTGGTCGCCCCCATGCCGGGCAAAGTCATCGCGGTGCACGTAGCCGCAGGCGACACCGTCGAGGTCGGCCAGCTGCTGCTCGTGCTCGAAGCGATGAAAATGGAGCACCGCATCACCGCACCGACGGCCGGGACGATCTCCGAGCTGCGCGTTGCGGAGGGAGACCAGGTGGACAACGGTGAGCTGGTAGTGGTTCTGAACGAGGAGGAGTCCGCCGAATAATGTCGACTGCCGGACAAGAACACACGCTCTACGAAGTCCGCGACTCGGCTGCTTGGATCACGCTCAACCGGCCGGAGGTGCGCAACGCCCTCTCCGGGACCTTGATCACCGAGGTCTACGACCACCTGGCGAACGCCCAGGCCGACGACAACGTGCGCTGCATTGTGCTGACAGGGGCCGGCAAAGGCTTCTGTTCCGGCGCCGATCTCAAGAATCGGGCGGTGCCGGAGGGAAAAGTCGTGGCTTACCCCGACTTGCTCACCGCGATCTGGGAGTGCGAAAAGCCGGTGGTTGCCGCCATCAATGGCCCGGCCTTTGCCGGCGGTCTCGGCCTCGTCGCAGCTTCCGACATCGTGATTACGGCCGAAGAAGCGATTTTCAGCTTCAGCGAAGTTCGTATCGGCGTCATCCCCGCCATCATCGCGGTGGTATGCCTGCGAAAGCTCGGCCCTCACCACGGCATGCGGCTCTTCGTCACCGGCGATCGCTTCACCGGCGCTCAGGCGGTGGACTACGGCTTGGCTCATCGAGCGGTACCTCGGGCAGAGCTCTACGAGGCCGTCGAAGCTGAGCTCGAGATGATCCGGCTGGGCGGACCGACCGCCGTCGTCGAGTGTAAGAAACTGGTGCGAGCCCTACCCGATCTCTCGATGAAGGAGGGCTTCGAGCTCACCCAGGGCTGGAGCCGCCGCATGTTTCAAGCCCCGGAAGCTGCCGAAGGCATGGCGGCCTTTCGCGAAAAGCGCAAGGCCGCCTGGTGCGCGCCGGACGAGACTGGCGACGGCGAGGCTCTGGAGTAGGCACGCGAGCATCGCATCGAGCGCTACGAGCCGCGTCTCAGGCCTCGCTCAGCTTTGTCATCGAGGCGCCATGAACCGGCGGCGCTTCAGGGTCTGATCAAGCTCTCCTGGCTGGTGACGAGGCTCACTGTCGTACCGGGCTCCTGTGCCTGGTCAAAAATCCGATCTGCTTGACCGGCTTGACCTTGCGGCAGTTCCCCAGGCAGTGTCACAGGATGCTGGAACTTACGCTCTTGCTCCTTAGGACTGTCGGATCGGCGCTTCGAAGGCGCGGTTACCTCCTCGCCGAGAACCTCGTGCTGAGACACCCACTGGCGGTGCTTCAACGTGGGCTTGGACGGCCGCGGCTCCGACAGACGGATCGCCTGTTCTGGGTGCTTGTGCGTAAGTTCTGGAATGGCTGGCAGGGTGCCCTTGTGCTGGTCCAGCCGGCCACGGTCGTTCGCTGGCATCGACAGGCGTTCAAGAGCTACTGGACTCGGATCTCTCGACGGGGTCGTCGCGGCCGACCCCCGGTGAGTCGCGAGATTCGCGAGCTCATCCTCCGCATGGCCAAGGCGAATCCGTTGTGGGGCGCTCCTCTCGGATCCACGGCGAACTCCTGAAGCTCGGAATCGAGGTTTCCCAGAGCACGGTCGGCCGCTTGATACCGCGGCGCGGTAAGCCGCCGTCGCCGAGCTGGCGATCCTTCCTCGACAACCACGTCCCTGAGTTGGCCTCTCTCGACTTCTTCACGATCACGGCCACATTCCGCGTACTCTTCGTTGGGGTCGTGCTCAGACATGACCGACGGCGTGTAGTGCACTTCAACGTCACGGAGCACCCAACGGCGGAATGGACGGCCCAACAGGTCGTCGAGTTCCCTGAGGCCGGTCGGCTCCATCACCACTACGAGCGCCGGGCGGCTTAGCACCGCCAACGGTCAGTCGTTCCGGTAGCCGAGTCTCGCGTCCGCGCATAGGTTGCCAAGGGTGTCGGATTCTTCACCAGGACCAACGAAAGATTGGCCGATCGATGGGCCACTACGAGAAACGGGAACGCGGACCGCGCCGCCGCCGGCCGCCGCTCCCCCGCGTGCGGAGGCGCGGATGGGGTTTTGACCAGACACAACACCCGACGCCCTGGCGGCGGCAGGTTCGGAAATGAGGCCCTTCACGAGGCCGCCTGCATCAAACGCCGGCTAGCCAGACCCTACTCAAGCAGGGCGACCCCTCCGCAGTGCGATCGCGTGTTCTATTTCGCCCACTTTTCTTGCAGGAGTCTTGCAATCGACGGAATGGGTCCGGGTCTCTGGCCGCATCGATACGCCGCTAGATCTCTTGTTTACAACGAGAACGAACGTGGTGCACCCAGAGGGAGTCGAACCCCCAACTTCCTGATCCGTAGTCAGACACTCTATCCAGTTGAGCTATGGGTGCTTAGAGCGGAGCAGATTCTAGAAGAAGCAGACTCCAGAGGCAAGCTCCCATTTGGCACCAGGGTCTGGTGGAAGTAGTAGGGACGAACCATGATCAGTCGCGTTCCTTTCGCACACCTCGGATTTGGCCTCGGATCTCCCCACTCGGGAAGCCGATGGTGTGAACGTTGACGTACGTAGAACGGGACTTCATCGCGCGCAGGAGCTTTCCGAGGTCGCCGCCTCCCAGGCCCTGTGCCGGAACGCCGAGAACGTCCGCAGCGACGATCATCCCTGAGATCTCACCTCCCGGCGCGGCTGGGCAGGCGGGCGCAAGGTCTCCGCCGCACAGAAACGCGGCCACGCCGCCGTTGGCGCCGGCCTGGCCTAGGTGAATGTGCGCCTGAAGCACATCGCTACCCAGGTGCGACAGCCTCAGGACGTACTCGAAGGCGCCTCCGTCAGAGACAACCCTCCCTTCAAACTTCCCGCGAGCCCCGCTAAGGGTCGGCGCGGAAATAACTTCACATTATCGCCGGAGCGTGTGAGGCCGAGGCGCCACAGGGCGGTCGCTGCATTGGAGGTGGTGGTGAGCTGAGCCCAGGCTGTGGGGCAAGCTCTTCCTGCTCGGTTCGCGGTCTCGGCGAGAGGGTGTAGTTCCACTTTCCTAGGAAGTCGCTCCTGGCCACCGCGAGCTGCAGCATTTCCTTGTCCGATACCCTGACTCCTTTCTGGTATTGGCGTTGATCACGGCACGGCTCGACGCGCAGTCCGGTGGATGTCGTCGTGTTGCGGACGAGGTTGACGAGGATCTCGAAACTCTCGAGAGGAACTCCGGCCCAGTTCTTGCTGATCTCGCTGAACATCCTGTGCTCGATGGGATTCCATTTACTGGTGCCAGTTGGATAGTGGGCGACGGTGATGATGAGGCCGCACTTGTCTACGAGCTTCTCCTGGAGGTACTTCTTCCAGGCTCGAAGCCGTGCGCCGTTGCTTGCGCCGCTGTCGGCAAGAATGAGGAGACGCTGAGACGCCGGATAGTGAGATCGACCGTATTTGAGCCACCAGGTCGCGATGCTGTTGACAGCGAACTCCGGCGTGTCCGACGACTGTCCGAGGACGAGAACGCCGAAGTTCCTCTGAAGATCGTAGATCCCATAGGGGGAGGCGATGGCGAGAGCTTCGGACCGGAAGTCGTGATCCTTGACCCGCTTGGCCTCGCGGCACCATGTCTGTCCCTGGTTCTTGAACCGACCGATCAGCTCCTTCTTCTTCGTATCGACGCTGATGATCGGGTCGCCAGCGCTTGTGAAATCCTCGCGCAGTCGCTTGATGGCCTTGAACTGTGCATCACGATCTGGGGAGTTCCCCGAAGACAGACATTTCCTATTGCTCTTGAGGGAATAGTTCAGGTCTGCGAGCAATCGACGCACCACCGTAGCCGATACGATGATGTCAAGGCGTTCGGCAAGGCATTGGGCCACCTTTGCAGCGGTCTCGTGCGTCCATCTTTTTGATGACATGGGATCACCAGCTATATCGGCCTCGAGTATGGAATGGATTCCATCGACTATCTCGGGCGTTTTTTTTCCACTCGTTGGTTGCCACCGCCTGCTCTTCGAACTCTTCCGCGCTCCACGGAGCCGCCGAAGAGCTCGCGACGTCCTTTTGCGACTGTATGAGGGTCCAGGTCCAGAAGATCGGCGATCTTCCGGTCGCCGCCATGCCCGAGCTTGGTCGCTTCCAGGCCAGCGAAGAGCCGCCGCTGGCGTTCGTCTAGCAGGCTGAAGAATAAAACGATGGCAGCCCTGAGCTCCTCGGGGAGCACTTCTGGAACGAGGCTGGCAGCTACATCCTGGAGAGCCTGCCGTTCGTTGCGCATCAGCTTCTGCTGACGACGGCGCCCTGTTTCCGAGCACAAGTATACGAACCTCTTCCCAACTCTGGATCGTACGATTCTCTTGCTACGAACGAGGTGCAACATCGCGTGCTTGACCTCGACCTGCAGCAGGAGCTCGAGTTCAGAAGCCGTATAGCCGGCAGCGGACCGGTCCACGGCAGCCACCGCAGTTTCGAGGAGGCTGCCATGCCGACTGAACCTCGCCGAACCGCACGACCACAAACCCAGATCGTCGAAATCGGGAATCTCGTTCAAGGTATAGAACCGCCCTCGATCCGAGTAGCTGGCCAAATAGCCCAATCGAGACAGCGAACGGTAGACCGTCATGGTGGCTCGGGTTCCCATGGCGTCCTTGAGCTCATCCATGGTGGCCATCTGTTCGCTCATCAAGAGCTCGCGCACTGTTGCATCACGATCTTCGGCTCGTACCATTTGGTATAGTTCCCCTTCCAAAAGAGGTGACAGGGAAAACTATACCAAATGCGGGCAGGGCTATGCTAGCTCTAAACCTTGCAAACAAGGCGCGTACCGGAGGATTATGCGGTGGCTGAAGAAGGGGGCAGTGGTATGGTCACCCCAGATACTGGAAACTTATTTCCGCGCCGACCCTTAGGACTACCGGAACCTCTTCGTGGCCCGACAGCCGGGCGCTGAGGTGAGCCAGCGACCGCTCTTCTGCAGCGCCAAGGAAAGATGTGCACATGAACGTCGCAGCCATGACAACAAGGATGAGCATCGATCTCGATAGTTTCACCGGCAGACTCCTTTCCGAACCCATTAGAATATAGAAATGTCATTATAGCATAAATATGGCCTTCGGGGAGCTCGACGTGAACCTCATAAAACTCTAGTCTAGCTCAGCGCATCGGCATGAAACATGTCGCCGCAGCATCACAGGCGTACCTCTAGGAACGTCTGGCCGGCCGTTCAGGGTGCCCCGGATCGCCGCAGCGCAGGAACGAGGCGACGCAGCCGTACTCTGGCGTACTCCTAGGAGCCGATCGACCCTTCACTCTGGCTGGCTGGATGGCCGGAGGAAATCCGAATGCGCCGTCCTCGGCGCCATGTTCCGCATCCGGAGAAAGTGATACCGATCACTTCCGTAGGATGCGACGAGCACGCGGTGAGGTGGGGTGCCCTGGGCGGCCGGCAGGCTAGTCGATCAGGCCTTCGATAGGCGACGAGGCGGTCGCGTAGAGCTTCATCGGAATACGCCCGGCTCGGCGCGCCAGCCACCCGCCTTCGATCGCGAGCTTCATCGCACGCGCCATCGCAACCGGATCTTTCGCGCCGGCGACGCCGGTGTTCATGAGTACGCCGTCGGCTCCAAGCTCCATCGCGATGGCGGCGTCGGAAGCTGTGCCGACGCCGGCATCGACAATCACCGGCACCCCCGCCTGCTCGACGATGATCCGAATATTCGTCGGGTTGCGAATACCCATGCCCGATCCGATCGGAGCCCCGAGAGGCATTACTGCAGCCGCGCCGAGCTCTTCCAATTTTCGACACATGATCGGGTCGTCATTGGTGTAGGGAAGGACGACGAAGTCTTCGTTGACCAGTGTCTCGGTGGCCTTGAGAAGCTCCACATTGTCGGGAAAGAGGGTCTTCTCGTCGCCTATCACTTCAAGCTTCACCCAGTTCCAGCCCCCGAGCTCTCGGGCGAGGCGCGCGGTGCGCACCGCGGCGTCGGCGGTGTAGCACCCAGCAGTGTTGGGAAGCAGATGGTAGCGAGAGGGGTCGATCTGATCGATGAGCGAAGTGCTACCGAGCTCATCTAGATTCACCCGACGAAGCGCCACGGTGATCATGCCAGTGCCTGATGCTTCGAAGGCTTGCTTCATCACCTCGGCGTCGTCGTACTTGCCGGTACCCAGAATGAGCCGCGAAGAAAAGGTGTGACCGGCGATCTCGAGAGGCTCGACTTCCAAAGACGAGCGGTTCTCTTCGGTCATATCGATCCCTCCGCGCTGAAGGAGCCCATCGGTACGTAGTACTGCGTTCCCCGAATCGGGCGTACGAGTTGGTTCACCAGCTCCTCCAAGTCCCGCTCACGATGAGCGAAGTCCAAATGCCGCGTGTCGACGACGAGCAGCGGTGACGCATCATAGTGGTAGTAGTAGTGATTGTAAGCATCGATGAGCTCGCCAACATACTCTTCCGAGATACTCCTCTCAGCTTTCATCTGACGTCTCCGGATCCGCTCCATGCAGGTAGGAACATCGGCGGTGAGAAAGAGCACCAGGTCCGGCTTGGGCACCTGCGGCTCGAGAAGAAGAAAGAGCTTCTCGAAGAGCATGAGCTCGGTATCGGACAGGTTGATGTAGGCAAAGATGCGATTCTTCTGGAATGCGTAGTCCGCTAGCACCAGACGATTGAAGAGCTCGGGCTGAATCAGATCCTGCTGTTGCTTGAAGCGGGAGAGGAGGAAGTAGAGCTCGGTCTGAAACGACGCTCCCGGCGTGTCGCGGTAGAAGTCCTCGAGAAAAGGGTTCTCGATGTCTTCGAGAACCTTCACCCCCTCGAAGCGCTCAGCGAGTCTGTCGACGAGCGTCGTCTTACCCGCGCCGATCGGGCCGTCGACGGTCAGGTATCGGAAGGGAAGGGAGTCGGCCAAAGGCTGTGCTTGGCTAGATCGGGGGCCCGAGAAGCCCTAGACCGCCGCCGCCTCCAGCGGCTGGTAGAGCGTGTCTCTCTGGATCGGGACGTAACCGGCATCGCGAATGACCCGCTCGATCGCCTCGCGCTTCATAACCTCTCCCGACGAAGCACCGGCCATCTGGTAGATGTTCTCCTCCAGAACCGTGCCATCGAGGTCGTCGGCGCCGAAGCTCAGTGCGACCTGGGCCAGTCTGGGCGAGATCATGACCCAGTAGGCCTTGATATGGGGGATGTTGTCGAGGACCAAGCGGGCGGTTGCGATGTGGCGAAGATCTTCGAGGCCTGTGGTGTGATGAACCAGCCCCAGGTAGTTGTTCTCCGGGTGGTAGGCAAGCGGAATGAAGGCGTTGAACCCACCGGACTCTTGCTGCAGCGATCGCAAACGCATCAGATGGTCGACCTTGTGCCGCGGCTCTTCGACGTGGCCATAGAGCATTGTGCAGTTGGAGGTGATGCCCATGCCATGAGCCACGCGGTGAACCTCGAGCCACTCCTCTGCGTCGAGCTTCCCGTCGCAGATCACCTCACGAATCTCGGCGTCGAAGATCTCCGCGCCACCGCCGGGAAGCGAACCAAGCCCGGCGTCTCGAAGTCTCTGGAGGACCTCGCGGATGGTCAATTTCTCGCGCTGCGCGAACCAGCCGATCTCGATCGAGGTGAAGGCCTTGAGGTGAGCATCGGGGTAGCGCTCCTTCAGACCACGCAGCATCTCTTCGTACCACGACATCGGCAGCTCCGGGTGGAGGCCGCCGACGATGTGAAACTCGGTGACCGAGTTACCGCCCTGGCGAGCGGCGTGCTCGTAGACCTCTTCGTGACTCATCTGCCAGGCGTGCTCCTCGCCCGGAAGCGCGGCGAAGCTGCAGAACTTGCAGTTGTAGGTGTAGACACAGATGTTGGTCGGGTTGATGTGCCGATTGACGTTGTAATACACCGCGTCGCCGTTCAGCCGGCGGCGCAGATGGTTGGCCATTCTGCCCAGATGAAGGAGGTGAGGGGTCTCGAAGCAGACCAACGCATCCGCGGCGTCGAAGCTCTCACCGGCCTCGACCTTGGCGGCCAACGGCTCCAGATCGGCGGGAAAGGTGCGGGGATCGAGTACGTCTGTCACAGCAGGACTATATCAACGGCGGAGGCGACAAAGAGCCAAACCGCAAGTGCGCCGTTGGCCTGGAAAAAGGCTGCGTTCAGACGACTCAGATCGGTCGGTCGAACCACCCAATGTTGAAAGAAGAGAAGGGCGGCGCAGCCGCCGACACCGACCCAGTACGCAGCCGCCAGAACGCCCGGGTGCACGACGGGAAGGACTCCGAGAGCAACCAGCATGCCGAGGTGCAAAAGTGCCGAGATCCATAGCGCCCCCGCGACTCCAAAGCGGACCGGGATCGAGTGAAGGCCGCGTGCCTTGTCGAAGTCTTGGTCTTGGAGTGCATAGAGGACATCGAATCCCGCTACCCAAAGAAGCACTGCAAGGGCCAACACCAAGCCGCCGGTCTCGACCCTGCCGGCAACGGCGATCCAGGCCCCGAGTGGAGCTGCCGAGATTCCCAGGCCGAGCACCAAGTGGGATACCGCCGTGAAACGCTTGGTATAGGAGTACAGCAGGACGACAGCGATGGCCACCGGCGACAGCTTCAATGGCAGCGGCCCGAGCTGCCAAGCAGCGACGAGCAGAAGTGCGAGGCTAGCGGCGACAAAGGCTGCGGTTGCGGCCGGAGAGAGGAGCCCGGCCGGGAGCTCTCGGTTGGCCGTCCTCGGGTTGGCCGCATCGATATGCCGGTCGACCAAGCGGTTGAAGCCCATCGCTGCGCTGCGCGCCCCCACCATGGCGACGACAATCCAGCCAACCACTCCCCAGCGCGGCCAACCTCGCGCCGCCAGCATCATGCCGAGGAAGGCGAAGGGGAGAGCGAACACCGTGTGCTCGAACTTGATCATCGCCAGGAAGGTACGAAGGCGCACGCCAGACCCGCTAGTCGTCACTCCGACCTCCCTGCCAGCGCAACTCCTTGCCACCCACTGCCGCCAATCCAGCAGCATCGAGCAGCCGAAGAACGTAGGCGTCGAGAAAGCGGCCGAGATCCTCGCCGCCCACGTAGAAGGCTGGGATCGGCGGCAAGAGGATCGCCCCGGCATAGATCAAGCGACGCATATTTTCGACGTGCACTAGATTGAACGGGGTTTCACGAAAACCCAGGATCAGAGGCCATCTTTCTTTCAGCGCTACCAGGCCGCCCCGATGAATGAGATTCGTCGCGGTACCCGAGGCGAGGGCACCCAAAGTACCCGAGCTACACGGCACGATCAATGTCGCTCCGAGGCGGTAGGAGCCCGACGCTATCTCGGCGTCCAGCTCTTCGTTCTCGTGCAAACGGAGGCGACCGTCGAGATCACCCTTGATGCCCGCGGCCGCGACCAAGCGCGCGGCGGCGCCCGAGCCGGCGCCTCCAGTCTCGACCTCGGCCAACTCGTGCCGAAGCACCTTTCCGGCGCCCCGTGAGACCACCAAATGAAGGCTCTCGATGTCGCTGAGCTTGGCCAATGCGCGCAACACGTGGATGGGGAGGAGCATCCCGGAAGCACCGGTCACCAAAAGGGCCACTCGGCTCATGCGAGCATGGTAGCAACTGTGCCTCGGGCTCCGAGGATGACGACCTGCGCGGCCGTTTCGCGGCTCCGTGCTACACTCAGGTTCTCCAGGAGGGGCCCTACCATTTCTCGGCCCCACCCCTCGTAAGCGCGAATTGATCGCACAAGAAACTTCGGACATCCGTCCTGGAACTGGAATCCGAGCATTCCGGCCCTGCCCTGCTTAGTAGCGGCAGGCCGATCTATGGAGGCATTTAGTGAGCCCCTGGTGGAAGAAACCAACCGAAGAAGCAATGGCAGACGCCGGCTTCGAAACCATCGACCGAAGGGAGGAAGCGGCGCCGCCACTTCCGACTCCCGACGACCAACCGCAATCATCAATCGAGCCCGAGCTCGAAACAACCAAGCCTGACCTCGAAGCTAGGGTCGAAGGCCCTATCACCGCCGCCGACCAGATCGCCGACGCCATCGCCGACGCCCCTGAGGGCGAAGAGGAGGCACCCAAGCCACGCCCGCGCCGACGCCCTCGGCGCCGGAGCCCGGCTACCAGGACCGACGATATGAACGGCGACGAGAAGCAGGCGGACGCCGGCAGCGACACTAGCTCCACGGATCAACCCGACGACACTTCCGCAGCGAAGGGCACGCCGGCACGGGCACCGGCAAAGAAGACGGCCGCCAAAAGAAAGGCGCCGGCAAAGAAGGCGACGGCTCGAAAGAGGGCTCCTGCCAGGAAGGAGCCGGCCGCAAGAGCGGAACCCAAGACGAGAGAGCCCGCCCCCGAGCGACCGAGCAGCCCGGTCCCCCGCCCCCTCATAGCCGACAGCGACAGCTCCATCGCTCAGCTCGCCGAAGCGATCCGAGAGGCATTCACTGCGGCTCCTGCGCGCAGCGGGGAGGATGCCGACGAGCGCAAGATCGCGCTCTTTTGCGACCTCGAGAACATTGCCCTCGGTGTGCGCGACTCGGACGTCAAAAAGTTCGATATCGACCTCGTCCTGGAGCGCCTGCTCGAAAAGGGCAAGATCATCGTCAAGAAGGCCTATGCCGATTGGCAGCGTTACAGCGAGTTCAAGAAGCCGCTGCACTCAAGCGGCATCGAGCTCATCGACATCCCTCAGAAGTACTACTCAGGCAAGAACAGCGCAGATATCAAGATGGTGGTCGATGCGCTCGAGATGTCGTTCTCCAAGGAGCATCTCGACACTTTCGTGTTGCTCTCGGGCGACAGCGATTTCACTCCCCTGGTTCACAAGCTCAAGGAAAACAACAAGCACGTAATCTGTGTCGGAGTGAAAAGCTCCTCTTCCAAGCTGCTGATCGACAACTGCGACGAATTCATCTACTACGAGGACATCTGGCGCGACAGTCAGCAGGCCCCAAAGCTGGAGGGGCTCGACGAAAAGGCCGAGGAGATCTTCTTACTCATGAACGACGCCATTCAGGCTTTGTTGCGTGAGAACAAGACGGTGCTCTGGGGCTCCATGGTCAAACAGACGATGCAACGCAAGCGGCCCTCTTTCAATGAGGGCTACTACGGCTACCGCACCTTCTCCGACGTTCTCGAGGACGCAGAGCGCAAGGGCATCCTCCATCTAAAGAAAGACACCCGTTCAGGGAGCTACATCATCGCGGGACTCGGACCGCAGTCGACGTAGCGAAGCTCAGCCGGTAGCGAGGCCCGAGGGTCCTGGCCGGGGAACGTGCCGCAGGGCCGTTCCCCGGGGCTACGTCGGAGGAGCCGAGCGACGAGCACGGGGGCGCCTAGCCGCGGTGAGGTGGAGTGCCCTGGACGGCCGGCTAGGCCTCTGGCCTGGTCCAGCCTGCACCGTCGCGCACCAGGCCTTCTCGCTCCAAGGACTCTCCGAGGACGTCGAGGAAGCGATGGCTGCGGCGTACCACTGCGAGATTGAGAAAGAACTCGCGCGCTCGCCCGCGCGATTCGATGACGAAGCGGAGCGATTGGGTGCCGGGGCGCGGTGCGCAGGCGAGAACCGTGTCGAATGCAATGCGTCGAGGCTTGAAGGTGTGCAAAGGCTGGTGACCGAATCCGACCTCGTCGATCTCGACGGCAGGACGGCCGGCGGTCCACCAGATCTTGAGTAGGCTCACCCAGAACAGCAATCCGTATCCGAGCAATACGGCGAAGGCCTTACCGAGAAACCCGTCGTCAGGGGAGCGAAGGAGCCAAGCCGATACACCGAGAACGGTGATCGCGCCGACCCCCCACAACATTGCGGTACGGCAGGTGGAGCGCACCCAGGGGCGGAACGCAAAGGCCTCGCGGCTCATTCAAGGAGCACCTAGACCAGCGTTTCCAAAGTTCGCGCACATATCTCGGCCCCTTCTGTCCGCTGACGGCGTTTCGCCTCCTCGACATATTGCCCAATATGCCTGCGTCGGCGCGCCTGGCCAGCGAACAGAATGAACTCGAGCTATGTACACGAACTTTGGAAACGCTGGTCTAATGGGTCTCGAGCAAGATCCGACTCGCCGCGTCGACGCCGCGCGGGTCATCGACATGGCCGCGACCCGAGCGCAGCAAAGCGGCGTGAGCAATCATCGCGGCGTTGTCACCGGAGTACGCAAGGGGAACGAGCCACAGCCTCAGCCCAGCGCTCTCCGCCCAGCGGGTCACTTCGCGGCGCAGCAGCCGATTCGCCGCCACCCCACCTGAAACCGCCAGGGTCTCGAACGGACGGCGCCTATGAAGACGTCCAACTCTCTCCAGGAGCTGGGCGACCGCGGCTGCACGGAAACCCGCCATGAGATCGGCGACCGCCTCAACCGGGCTGTGTCCCTCGGCCACGCTCGTTTCGATACCGCGCGCCTCGAGTCGATCGAGGTCGAGAAGCGCCTGGCTCTTGAGCCCCGAATAGGAAAAGTCGAGGCTGTCGCCACAAGTCGCAACGGTAAACGGGTGACGAGCGGCGTCACCAGCCTCCGCGAGCCGGTCGACCTCGGCACCCGCGGGAAATACCAAACCAAGGCGCTTGCCGATCTTGTCGAAGGCCTCGCCCATAGCATCGTCACGAGTTTCGGCAATCGTATGCAGCTCTTCGCCGCCCCCTTGAACCTCGACCAGAAGAGTGTGCCCTCCCGATACGACCAGCCCGACGAAAGACTCCGGCGGTGGCGACGCGGGCTCGCCGTCGTCGCGAAGAAAAGGGGAAAAGAGATGGCCCTCGAGATGATGAACTGCATGGAAGGGGAGCTTCAGCGCGAACGCCACGGCTTTGCCGAGAGAGAGTCCGACCAGAAGGGAGCCCACCAGTCCGGGGCCCCGAGTCGCCGCCACGAGCGTCACATCGTGGAGCGACATGCTCGCGCGAGCCAGTGCTTCTTCGCTCACCGCCGGCCAGTTGCGCAAGTGCTCCCTCGAAGCGATCTCGGGCACGACTCCACCCCACTCTCGATGGGCGATCTGGCTCGATACAACCGAGGAGATCACCCGCCCGCATCCATCGACCACGGCGCAAGCGGTGTCGTCACAAGAGGTCTCGATGCCCAGAACGACTGCATCAGGGCGGCTCTCATACGACTCGGAAACCATCCTCGAAGTCTGTCACAGGGCACATGAGATCGGCTCGCCTTCTGTTATGATCGTCGTCTTCTCCGGCCGTCTTCAGGCCGCTCCTCCAAGCCGACGAGCATGGCACGCCTGCGCAACCTGGACGACCTTCTTGCGCAAGACCTCACGGGTGTTGGGGTCTTCCTGAGAGCCGACCTCAATTTACCCCGCTCCGGTAGCAAGATCCTCGACGACACTCGCATGCGCGCGACCCTGCCGACATTAAAAGCGCTCTCTGCGGCACAGGCACGAACTCTCGTCTTCTCGCACTACGGCCGGCCGCGGGGCGAGCGAAAGGCAGGGCTGAGCCTGGAGCCGCTGACCCCTCCGCTATCCCGACTCCTCGACGCCGAGGTCTCGTTCGCGCCGGAGTGCGTTGGCACCGTCGCTGCCGAGGCAGCCGCCAACACCCCCCCCGGTGGCTACTGCCTGTTCGAAAATCTTCGATTCCACGCCGGCGAAGAGAGTAACGACCCTGACTTCGCAAACGCGCTGAGTAGCCTGGCCGGGGCCTACATCAACGACGCCTTCGGCTGCTCCCACCGCGCCCACGCATCCATCGTCGGGGTTGCCGATCGTCTCGAGCGACACGCCGCCGGCCGTCTTCTGATCAGCGAAACGACCGCTCTTCAACGTCTACTCGAACGCCCAGAGCCGCCCTTCGTCGCCGTCGTCGGTGGAGCCAAGATCCGGAGCAAGATCGACACACTCAGGAACCTCCTTTCCCGCCTCGACACCCTCCTCGTCGGTGGTGCAATGGCCAACACCCTTCTCGCCGCGCAGGGGCACGAGCTCGGCGCGTCAAGGGTCGCCGAGGATGAGCTGGATCTCGCCGGACGCTTGCTGGCAGACGCCGAGGCTCGCCAGGTCGAGGTCGTGCTACCCACCGATCTAGTGGTAACGGACCGCCCGGGCGAGGGACGCGAGGCGGACATCAAGACCGTAGCGGTCGAAGATGTGGGCGACGGCTGGATGGCCGTCGATCTGGGAGAGTCCACCCTAGCCGAGTTCGACCGCGCCCTCTCCAAGGCCGGCACCGTATTTTGGAACGGGCCAGTCGGCCTCTTCGAAACACCGCCCTTCGACCAGGGTAGTCGGCACTTGGCGTGCAGCCTCGCTGCAAGCTCGGCCTACACCGTAGTCGGAGGTGGGGAGACGGTGGCCGTGGTGAACCAGAGCGGCGTCGCTAAAGCCATCGACCACGTGTCTACCGGAGGTGGCGCGGCCCTCGATCTGCTCGCCGGTAAGGCCCTTCCTGGGGTCGAAGTCCTGATCGGGGGCACAGTGTGAGCGGGCGCGGCGTCATCGTTGCGGCAAACTGGAAAATGAACCTCCGCCGCGAAGAGGCGGTGGCTTACTGTGCAGAGCTGGCGGCGTTCTCGTCCGCTTCGCCAAGCGCCGAGGCAATCGTATTTCCACCCTTCCCGCTTCTGTCGACCGTCAACGAAGGCCTTGCCGGCAGCGCCTTCGGCTGGGGCGGCCAGGACGTACACCCCGACGACAGCGGTGCTCACACCGGCGACACCTCTGCAGTCCATCTTCTCGATTGGGGCTGCCAGTGGGTGCTCTGCGGCCACAGTGAGCGCCGAGCGGATCACCACGAGAGTCCCGAGCTGGTGGGCGCCAAGGTAGCCGCCGCTCAACGCCATGGCATCACTCCGCTGCTCTGTGTCGGCGAGACCGAAGAAGAGCGCAACGAAGGCCGGATGCAGGCGGTCCTAGATACGCAGCTGGCTGCCGCCCTACCGTCGAGCGGGAGCTGGGCCCTTGCCTACGAGCCGGTCTGGGCGATCGGCACCGGCCGCACGGCGACTCCCGAGATGGCGCAGGAGGCCCACGCATTTCTGCGCGAGACCGTCGCAGCTCGCCAGGGCAACAATGTTGCGGACACCCTGCTCATCCTTTACGGAGGCTCCGTCAAGCCGGCCAACTGCGAGACTCTACTCGAGCAAAAAGACGTCGACGGTTTCCTTGTCGGCGGCGCAGGCCTTGATCCAAACTCATTCCTCGATATCATTCGCCGTTGTGGCTCCGTGAGCTGAGCTGCTAGGAGGCAATCCAACGTGATCTATTTCGTCTACACCGTTCACATTTTCATTTCTTTCTTCTTGATCCTGGTCGTCCTGCTCCAACAGGGTAAGGGCGCCGATCTCTCGGTCTTCGGCGGCGGTAGCACACAAGCCGCGTTCGGAGCTCGAGGTGCAGCCACGATCCTGCACAAGCTCACAGTCGCCTGTTTCGTGCTCTTCATTGTCACGACGATGTCGATCGGCATCCTCCAGCGGGGCCAACGAACGTCATCGGTGATGACGGACGTCGAGGCCGGTGAAGTGGAGGAGGAGGCCGCGGTTCCAGCCGCGACGGAGACCGATGCAGCGCCCGAGGCGGCGCTCGAAGCGGCTGCCGAGGCCCCAGCGCCAACCGACCCGGGACCGGGAGCAGAAGAAGCGGCCGCGGAGGCCTCGGACACCCCTGTGGAGGCGGCCCCCGAAAGCGAGAATTGACGAGACGATTGTTGCCCTGACAGTGGGTTGGTGTCCTGCTAGACTCGCGCCCCACGCCGAAGTGGCGGAATTGGTAGACGCGCACGGTTGAGGGCCGTGTGGGGTGACCCGTGCCGGTTCGAGTCCGGCCTTCGGCACCAGTAACAAGTTCTCAGAAAGAGGGTCAAGCGATATGTCGAGCGAGACGGCAGAAGACAGCGGCGCCAACCAAGCGAGCGAGCCCTCGGAAGAAGAAAAGCAGAAAGCCATAGCGGCCGCCAAGGCTGCAGCTGCCGCCAAAGCCAAGGCTGAAGAGGCTCCACCCCGACCCCTTCCCTCTCCCGAGGCGATCGAGGCCTGGGCCGGCGGCGCCGACGCCAACGTGGGCATCCTCTTCGAGGACTTGAAGCTCGCCCGCTACGACGCCTTCAACATGCAGATTCGAGCCAAGGAGCTCGTAGCGCAGCATTGGCAGGTGATCACCGCCATGCAAGCGCCAGACGACGCCGAGTTCGACACGCTGCCTGAAGTTGGACGGCTGCGCAAGCACTACAAAGATCAGGAGCTCGCTCGCCGGAGGCTCTCGAACCTCCGAGTAGCGTGGCGGGAGCTTCGCGGCAAGCGCCCGAACCTGTGGGCGGTCCCTGATCTTCTCGCGGCCCTGCGACGCATCCTCGACAAGGGGTTGGAGGTCGACTACAACGAGCTCCTCGCCGCCGCTCGTGACTTGTGGAGTACGAGTAGCTCGGAAGCAGGGCAGTCTCAGGTGGCCCAGCTCGAAGCCTGCCTAGCGCTGATTCGTAAGGGCACGAAGAAGTAGCCGCGAGGCGCGACCGGCTTGCAGGGCCCCAAATGGGCCTCGCGCCGGCAAGAGCAGGCGACTCGCCGTCTACCGCGCAGCGCCGTCTAGCCTCACCGACTCGATTACGACGGTTTCCTTCGGCACGTTCTGGAGGCCGTTCTTGTTTCCGGTCGCGACGCCGGAGATCTTGTCGACCGTGTCGAGCCCCTCGACCACCTTGCCGAACACGGCGTAACCCCAACCCTGTCCCTTGTCGGTGTGGTCGAGCATGCGACGGTTATCCACTGAATTGATGAAGAACTGAGCGGTCGCGCTATCGGGGGCGTTGGTGCGAGCCATTGAAATGGTGCCACGCTCATTGGATACACCGTTATCGGCCTCGTTCTTGATCGGAGCGCGAGTGTCCGTTTTTTTTACCAGGTTGGCATCGAAACCGCCGCCCTGGATCATGAATTCGGGAATGACGCGATGGAACACCGTGCCGTCATAGTATTTGGCGTCTACGTACTCTAGGAAGTTCTTCACCGTGCCGGGCGCCTTGTCGGCGTAGAGCTCCAGAACGATGGTCCCCTGGGTGGTCTTCATCGTAACTCGAGGGTTCTCGGCAGTGGCAGCGGTGGCCAAGAGACCGAAACAGACAAGCGAAAGCAGCAGTCGTTGCAGCATTTTTCCTCCGGCGTCGGACATTAACATGCCACCCATGGACAGCGGACTCGACCTCTCACCCCTACCCTTGAATCAGCGACGGTCGTCCGTTCTCGATGTGCTGTTGGTCTTCGCCGGAGCCAACATCGTCACCACGACATTGGTCACCGGTGGCTCGATCGGAACCTCGTTCTCGCTCGCGGACGGTGCCGCCGTTGTCTTCATCGGCACTCTCGTTGGCACCGGTATTCTCGCGCTCCTATCTCGCCTCGGGCCTCGTTTCGCCGTACCGAGCATGGTGCTGCTGCGCCAGCCCTTCGGCGATCGTGGTTCCCAGGCAATCTCGCTGCTGCTGGTGCTGACGAACTTCGCCTGGATCGCGCTGAATAACGTAATCGCCGGCAAGGCCCTCGCCAATCTGGCCGGCGGTGAGGAGTGGCTTTGGTCTGTCGCCGTCGGCGCGGCCGCGGTTGCTCTTACTCTCTACGGTCCTCGGGCAATGGCCCTCTTCAACCGATTCGCGGTGCCTCTACTCGTGGTGGTCGGCGTCGCACTCACCGTGGCGCTGTCTACGGCCGAGAATCGAGCTCGTCTGGCGCTGCCGGGTACGGGATCGCTGAGCTGGCTCGGCGGCCTCGACCTGGTCATCGGCTACCAGGTGAGCTGGAGTCTCATGTTCGCGGACTACACCCGCTTTCAGCGTCGCGAGAGCCGCGCTGCATTGGCCGTCTTTCTGGGCATGACCCTCAGTAGCATGTGGTTGATGACCCTCGGCGCCGCCGCCGGCAAAATCGGTGGCGCCAACGACCCCACCGCGATGATCCTGGGTGTCGGACTGCCGATCGCGGCCCTCCTGTTGATGGCGCTCTCAACGATCACGACCAACTTCGTGAATCTCTATCTGTCCTCGTTGGCGGTCCGCAATCTGTGGAGCGCGGCGCCGGCGGCGCGTACGGTTCTGACCCTTGGCGCCATTGGGACCGCACTCGGACTCGCCTCACCGAACCTGCTCGACAGCTACGCCGGATTCATGGGCTGGATCGGATCGAGCTTCCTGCCGATCGTTGCCATCGTCATCGTGCATTTCTTCTCGCTCCACCGAGAACCGGACCTACCCGCCACTCGCACAGGGTCGATCGCCGCGATGGCGGCGTGGGCAGCGGGCGTCGCCACCTATCTGCTAGCTCTGCACGTCTACTCGAACTGGGGTGCGACGCTGCCGACCCTGTTGGTCTCAGGCCTCTGCTACCGGATACTCTGCCGCCCTTCGAGAGACTGACACCTGCGCCGTCCTCGGCGCCACGTCCTTTGGCCGAAGGAAGGCGAGCTGTCTCCAATAGCTCAAACTCGTGACCCATGAGTCAAGTCTTCCCTGGTGCGAGCTCGTGCCGGTGAGGTGGGGTGCCCTGGACGCCCGGCCGCTAGGAGTCTGTCCGAGTATTCGGACAGGCGAGTAGTTCTCAGGCGGGGATGGGCCGGAGAACGGGCCGAAGGCGCGTTCTCCGGGGCTAGGAGCGTGTATCTGGACTCCAATGTCAACAGGGGTGGGTCGGTCTTCTTGTTCTTCGATAGAGGTTTCCTTGGTGTGTAATCACAGGCAGTATGGAGGTCGATGGTGAGTCAAGACAGCAGACGTATCTCCGGCCTGTAGTGGGCGATTATTAGCGCCGGGCCATGATGAAGAAATGCGCGTGAGGGAGCCGAATCGTCCGAAAGGGCCTCGAAGGCCAACGCTCCTATCGGCTTTTCCCCCCACGCCAGTCTGACTGGAAACCATCAGAATTCTCTACTCGCGCTGTCGGAGTGTTTGTGAGTGTTCAATTTGAAGTCTTCGGGTGCGTTGGGGTCCAGAGATCGAGGCCAAGGGCTCAGGCCGTGACTTGCCGTGGAGGCTGCAGCTGGAAGGAGGTCTCGTGGGTCCAGACCGCCCAGACAACGCGTGCGAGCTTGTTGGCGAGGGCAACGGCGGCCCGGTTCCGTCCCCGCGAGCTCTCGACTCTGAGGGCCCACTGTTCGAGCCTACCGGCGGGTCCCTTTCTCCTCGCCCAGCTGAGCACCGACCTGGCGCCATGAATGAGGAGAGTTCGTAAGTACGCGTCCCCGCGTTTGCTGATCCTGCCGAGCCACCGCCGAGCGCCACTGGAGTGTTCCCTAGGAGTCAGTCCGAGATAGCTGGCGAGATGCCGGCCGCTTTTGAAGCGGCGAATGTCTCCGATCCAAGCGACCATGGCTGTGGCCGTGAGTACGCCTACGCCCTTGATCGTCAGGAGTCGCTTCACGGCCTCGTCCTGGCGCGCGAGGGCTTGGATCTGTGCCTCGAGCTCTTGGATCTTCGTGGTCAGCTCGTCGATGTGGTCACAGATGCTTTCGAAAAAGGGTCGCAAGACGAGCGGGATCTCGGTATCCGGATCCGCGAGCCAGACGCGGACGCGCGGCAGGACCTGGGCGCGTCCCTGGGGCAGAAAGAGCCCGAGCTCTCGTAGGTGCCCGCGCAGAGCATTGATGTGGGCGGTGCGATCGTCCATGAACGACGAACGGATGCGATGGAGCGTGGTCATCGTCTGCTGCTCGAGCGATTTGACCGGCACGGGTAGGATGTCCTCGTTTCGATGCGCCTCGAGCATGCCCGTGGTATCCGTTCGATCCGATTTATTGCGCAACACATAGCGCCGGGTGAAATGCGGTGGCAGCAGGATCACCTCGTGGCCGAGACTCTGAATACGCCGGCCCCAGTAGTGCGCCGAACCGCAGGCTTCCATGAGGACGGTCGCGGGCTTGATCTGCGCGAAGAACCTGAGGAATTTCGCCCTGCGCACGCGCTGCCTCTCGGCGACCTTACCCGGCTCGTAAGACACCGCGATCTCGAAGACATCCTTGGCGATATCGACTGCGATACGTGTACTCTTCATCGTGGACTCCCTTTCTACGATCAACGTTTGCGACTTAGGTGACCCCTGGCACATAGATGCCGAAGTCACCGGGGAGTCCATTTCATCATCCGAGTATTCGTCCTGAGCCGTTTCCGTGAGCGAATAGGAAGCAACGCCCAAGTGCGCCGTCCTCGGCGCCGAAAGACAACTAGGCGGAGGAAATGATAGCCATCATTTCTGGAGCCTAGGGCGGGTCCTCGGTTCCTCGGGTCGTCCAGGGGCCGCACTTGAGAAGGCGAACCATCGAGCGCGCCGTGCCTCTGGCAGCGCCGTACTTTTCGATCGATGCCGCCGCATATCGGCTGCATGTGGGAGTGAAGCGGCAGTGCACTCCCAAAACCGGCATCACCCTCGACAGGGTTGCCTGGTAGGCGTGAATGCCGCCGAGAAAGAGGCGTCCCGTCCACTGCTGCTGTGGAGCCCGAGCGAGATCGAAGAACAGCAAGAAGGCGGCCGCGGGCGCAATCAGAAGCCTCCATCGACGAGGCCGAACCGACGCGACCGCCACAGCCCTCTCGTCCGCGCCCGCGACACGACCGGCATCCCCGGCCGTGTCGGGGCTCATCCCTTGCGTTTCAAAAACGGTCGGCGTACTGGCTGACTCCGGGAACGAGAAAACGCCCGCCACCGACGCCTTTGACAATACACACCACGCGGACGACGAGAGTGGCGATCCAAACCGGAATCATCGCCAACGCTCCTAGGCAACCGAGGCCGGGGATCATCGAAATTACCGTGAAGGCAACCCACAAGATGATCTCCGCGACCAAGAGTACGAGCCCGTGCTTGGCATGCCACTGCACCTCTTTGTCTTCCTTCTCTACCAGCAGTGGTACCAACGCCAGAATCCACAGGTAGGACAAGACGACCATGACCGTGTTTACATTGCCCTCTCCTCCTCCGGCGGAGGCTGAGGGTGGTGGCGGCGGCCCTCCCGAGGGAGGCTGAGGTGGTTCAGGCGGACCCGGCGGCGGCGGCGGCGGGGTTTCGGGCTCACTCATGATAGTCCTCTCCTTAAGCGGAAGGCGCGTCTCGGGCCTTCCCGTTGCAACGAAGGGTGAACCTCCGCAGTTTAGCCGACAGCCCAAGTCCGCCACAAGCGCGCCTCTCCAGACGCCCCAAACCCTCCTCAGCCGGAGGCGACCGAGTCACGGCGCGCCATCTCGTCGAGCGCTCTCTTGTAGACTTTGCGATAGCCCTCGACTGCAGCTTCGCGACCGAAGCGCTCCTGCGCATCGCGGCGACCTGCGGTGCCAAATCGCCGGCGCAGCTCTTGGTCACGCAACAGGCGGAGAGCGGCCCGAGACATGCCTTCGACATCGCCGACGGGAAGCAGAAAGCCGGTCTCGCCATCCACTACCACCTCCGGAAGGCCCCCGGCGGAGCTCGCCACCACGGGCACCTCGCAGGCAAGCGCCTCCAGTGCGGCCAGACCGAAGGACTCTGTCTCCGACGGCAGCAAGAATAGATCGGCTGAGGCGAGGACATCCTCCACCTCCGCGACAGTGCCGACAAACTCGACCCGCTCTCGAACTCCCAGCTCGCGCGCCGTCCGTTCCGCAATCGCGAGCTCCGGGCCGTCTCCGACGAGAAGCAGGCGGCAAGGTAGCTCCTGGCAGACGCGAAAGAAGATGTGCACGACATCGGTGACTCTCTTCACCGGCCGGAAGTTCGAAATGTGTACCAGCACGTGTTCGCCGTCTTCGCCCCATCGCCGCCCGCCGCGCCGCGCCACTGCCTCGGGGTAACGAGAGGCGTCGACGAAGTTCGGCACCACGTCGATCTGCTTGTCCACCTCGAGCTTGTCGACTGTCGCTTGGCGCAACGACTCAGAGACCGCGGTAACCGCATCTGAGCGAAGAATGCCGAAGCGAATCGCGTCGATATAGCTCGGATCATGGCCGATCAGGGTGATGTCGGTGCCGTGGAGGGTCGTAACCACCGCCACCGGCTGCGGAGCCAGCATCTGTTTGGCGAGGATCGCAGACACCGCGTGGGGTATCGCGTAGTGAGCGTGGAGGATGTCCAGCCCCTGCTGACGAGCAACCTCGACCATCTTTGTGGCCAGCGCCAACGAGTAGGGCGGGTACTCGAAGAGCGGATACTGCGTCACCGCCACTTCGTGAAAAAACAATCGTTGCCCCGACCACGACCAGCGCGGCGGAACCGCATAGCTCATGACGTGAACTTCGTCACCGGTCTCCGCCAGTGCTCGTGCCAGCTCGGTGGCGATCACACCGGATCCACCCACCGTCGGGTGACAGCAGATGCCAATCTTCACCGCAGCGCTCCCGAGACCAGATGCCACGGGCTGGTCACTGACAGGGGTCCGGCGGAGACAAAGGACTCACCGTAGGTGGCGCCGATAAGCATGCCGGCATGACGGTCGCGGCCCTCCAGGGCAAGAAGAAACTCGGGAGAGGAGATCTTCGTCGCCGGCGCCAACAGCTCTTCGGCGCCGGGCTGATGAAGCTGACTCTCATAGGCCTGCAAGGCACTGCGCTTTTGCTCCCAGGTCGAGGTGACATCGACGATGAAGGTCGGAGGAAGCGGGTCGTGCCCCATATAGCTGAACAGCGCGGAAGATCGATGCGGGGACCCGGCCGTATCGGGCAAGCGCTTTCCCAGGCCGGCGTAGAAAAAGGCGTCGCGCACCAGATCGTGGGCTCGACCATGATCTGGATGACGATCTCGGGGCGGAGGGCCGAGGACCAGCTCGGGACGCCAGCTCCGCAGCACTTCGATCACCCAATCCACTTCCTGGCGACCCTGGCGCAGGCCGCCGTCACCACAGTCGAGGAAGGCAAGCTCCGAGACCCCCAGGGCTGCTGCTGCCGCGGTGGCCTCCTCGCGGCGTCGCTCGGGTGTCCCCCTGGTACCGGCTTCGCCGGCGGTCAAGTGCAGGATACCCACCGAACGACCCTGCGACGCAAGCAGGGCGAGGGTCGCACCGCAGCCGATCTCGACATCGTCCGGATGGGCGCCGATCGCAAGCACGTCGACGCTCAAGCTTCCACCTCCTGGGGGTCGACGATCTGGATCGCGTCTGAGCTCACATCGAGCTGCTCCCATGCGCGAAGCGCAAACCCAGGTCCATGCCGCAAGGCGAAGTGGGCGGTGCAGAGGACCCTTTCCTGCGGGCGGCCGAGCGGGAGGCAAGCCGCGCGAATCGACTCGCATCGTTGACGAAGGGTGTCGTCACGACGGACCGCCGCGGCGTAGGCCTTCGCACTCAAAAGATCCAGCGCTCGCGCCACCTGATCCCGAGTCTTCCGCCAGGGTCGTTCGAGATCGCGGTCGATGCCGAGGCACGGGTCCCGTAGATCTTCGATGCCCGCTAACACCGCGGCTCGGGCGGTATCCATCGCACCAGCCCCCAGGTCCTCTGCCAGACGACGCTCGAGCTCGGCCTCACTGCCGAGGATCTCGGTCAGCGGTAGGCCCAGCTTCTGGAGTTGGCGACGGGGTGCGCGCTCGAGAACCAGCATCTGGGGTCGCAAGGCAGTGAACGGTGCCCCGACGTCGAGAATCGGGTACAGCGAAGACGCCTGGGCCAAATAGGCCAGCTCTCCGGGACCCATCAGCTGCAACGAGCTCCCGAGTACAGCATCCTGAATCGCCGGTCTCGCCAGCACACCGGGAGACACTGCGCCTGGATCTTCTTCAATCATCGCCAACAGACTCGAAACCTCTCGGGTCTCGTTCTCGCCGCGCAAGCTCCAGCCCTCTTCCCCCTCCCAAACCACCCGTCGCCGGGCAGACCCCGAAAGAACGAAGAGAGGGCTCGCTCCCTTCTGTTCGGGGACCTGCAGACGATGGCCGCTGTCGTCGACCCTCTTGGCTGCTTCCGAGAGTGCGGAGGAGACCTCGGCACGCCGCTCCACCAGCCGCCGCAACCAGGGCCGCTCAGCCTTCTTCAACGCCGGCAACATCGAGTCCAGCAGCAGAGGCGATCGCTCCCCGAGCAGTCCGACCATGAAACGGCTGAAGGCCTCACCGAATGTGGCTTCGGGGCAATAGGCCGACTCGAGCAGCTCCGATCCCGCGCTCGACACCTCCGTTCCGTACAGAGCCTCGATCTCTTTCAGGACTCGGGCGAGCTGGGGACCCAGAGGGCGCATTCCGACCGGCATCAGCGGATCGAGATCTTCGCCGAGGTCGAGGACTTTCGCTCCGGAAGCTGCGAAAGTGGCCCGGGCCACCTCGGCGAAGTCATGATCTTCGGTGGCGACCCAGAACACCCCCACCGCCGCAACGCCCTGGGCCTCGAGCCGCTCCGCCCACCGCGCGACTGCGATCATCTTGGTCAGGGAGTACAGCGGACCGCCGAAGAGCCCGGCCTGCTGACCGCTGACGACGATTGCCGTGTTCGGATCGGCGAAGCGCTCAGCAAGCTCTGCCGCGCGGGGATGACCATAGCCCTGGTTCGCCATGGCAAGCTCTGCCGCGAGGCTGACCCGGGCGCCCGGAGAAGGGTGCGGCTCGAGGACAGAGCCGGGCCGAAGGAAGCGCAGCGGGCGGAGTAGCTCACAGCATCTTCCTTCGAGGAGGTCGGCTGCGAGGCCCGAAACCAAATGGGAGGCTGGGAGGTGGAGAAGGGGATTCGCAGTTTCCATTAAGGCCATCAGGCTCGTTTTCGTGACTGGAGAGTGGCTGGATCGAGTGGGCGCCAACGAATCTTACGCCATGGGAGATACGCTATTCTGGACTCGGTGGTTTTGGATTGGATCGAGATTCCCGCAATGACCTTCTGGATGGGAGGCAGCTGCAGGGAGGAAGAGGGCCCTCGGCACAGTGTCAGCCTGGGCCCCTATCGACTCGCCCGCACCCCGATAACCCGCGACCAGTACCAGAGATTCCTGGACGCGTGCGACCATGAGGCACCGGACTTCTGGGAAGAAGAGAGATTCGCCCATCCTCGCATGCCCGCGGTCGGCCCATCCTGGGACGACGCGATGGCGTTCTGCCGCTGGGTCGCCGAGACCAGCGGTGAGGCCGTAGGCCTGCCGAGCGAGGCGGAGTGGGAGCTGGCCGCAAAGGCGGGGAGAGAGGTGCTCTACCCCTGGGGCGACCAGGGTCCGGCCGGCGTTCCCGACTACGAGCGCCGCTGGGTCGAAGGACCCGAGCCGGTGGATCTCTATCCTTCTCGCCATCCATGGGGTTTCGTAGGACTCGGCGAAAACGTACACGAATGGTGCTCCGACTGGTACGCCCCCAACTACTACGAAGTGTCGCCGATTGAGAGCCCACTCGGACCGCAAGAGGGCCGCCGCCGCTCCTCGCGTGGCGGATCGTGGCGCCACCAGATCAAAGTTACCCGCTGCGCGGCCCGCTCGTCGATCCCCCCGCACATGCGCTACGCCGACTACGGCTTCCGGCTGCGCGCCGGAGGGAGCGGGAGAGAGTGAGAGAGTAAGACTCACTCTCCCACCGCGTCCACTGTAGAATCTATCGGATGTTGCGCTTCGGATCGGTCGTCGTCGACCCGCCACTGCTGCTTGCTCCCATGGCAGGCGTTACCGACAGAGATTTCCGCCTGCTGGTACGCCGCATTCAAGGGGTTGGTGTGGTCTCGATGGAGTTCATCTCTTCGAGGGCGGTAGTCTCGGGCAACCCACACACGCGAGCTCTCATGGACTTCAGCGCCGAGGAACGCCCCCTCGCAATCCAGATCTACGGCTCCGATGCCGCCACCATGGCAGAGGCGGCACGTGTCGTAGAAGAGCTCGGCGCCGACATCTGCGACATCAATATGGGGTGTCCCGCAAATAAGGTGCTCAAGGGGTGCTCTGGCGCCGCTCTGATGGGCGACCCCGCTCTCGCCGAGCAGATCATCGCGGCCGTGCGTAAGGCAATCTCGATTCCCCTGACGGTCAAGTTTCGGCTCGGTCTCGATGTCGCCTCGCAGAACTACATCGAGTTGGGCAGAATCTGCGAGGCGAACGGAGTCGCCGCGGTATCGATGCATGCCCGGACCGCGCGCCAGATGTTCAAAGGGGAGGCCGACTGGTCTCAGATCTCGCTCTTGAAGGAAGCTCTCGACATCCCGGTCATCGGTAACGGGGACGTCCGGGAGCCCGAAGACGCTATCCGCATGATGGCGAGAACCGGTTGCGACGGGGTGATGGTCGGGCGCGGTGCTACTCGCAACCCGTGGATCTTCCGCCAAACCGCGGCACGTTTGTGTGGAGCAACACTGCCGGAGCCGACGATCGAAGATCGCAGAGACCTCATCCTCGAGCATTTCCGTATGGTGAGCGCACGCGAGCCTTCGGCGTACGCGTTACACAAGCTGCGCAAATTCACCGGTTGGTACACCTATGGTCTGCCGCACGGGCGACGCCTGCGCGGCCGCATCAACGAACTTGCAGACGTACCCTCTTTTCTGGCAGCGGTGGAAGATTTCTTCGCCGAGATCTTGCTAGAGGAAGCCGCCTGAAGTCGACTTTTCGGTGCTCGACGAGGCATCGACACCGTAGCCATGGAAACACAGCATCGGGTCGAGATCGAGGCCGATGTGCCGTTGGCCCTCGAGGCCGTAGCGGACGCTGCCGAGATGTGGGGCGGCGACTGGGAGCGGCAGGGAGAAGGAGGCCGGCTGACCATCCCCGTTTCTGCCGGCGTTCGCCACGGTCACGTGTCGGGCCAGATATCGACTCGCCCTCAGGGCCGCGTTTCAGAAGTCGTTCTCCACGTGGAGAGCGTCCATTACCAACTCCATTGGCCATCCCTGGCGGTCCTGCTCTTCGGAGCAGTCGGTGGGCTCCTCATCGTTGTCGCGCCTTTCTTCCCGCCACTCTTCCCTCTCGTCCCTGTCGGGGTCATTCTCAGTCTCGCCGCTTGGTTCCTCGTTGTCGCGCGACTGAAAAGCAGAGGGAGCCCCGAGTTCCTCGCTTTCGTGGGAGAGCTGGTTGCGGCGGAGCAAGGGCCGTCGTCCGGCAACGAGTGAGCGCCGGTTTCTGCTATCGGCTGGCTCTGCCGACTGGTACACTAGAGGCCCGCGGGCGCAAGCCCGGCGGCTACGGGCACCGGCCCGAAGGTTCTTTCATAATTGGGGGCGATCGGTTTAGACGGGGAACTTGGCGCGCTGAAGGTTGCGTGTCGCCTGCTCGTACGACAAACGGGCATTTTTATACCTGCCAATAACGACTTGGCTTTGGCGGCCTAGGCTGTCAACGATTCGATAGAGCTGTCTTGATTCGCGGCTTCTAACGGATTGTCATAAATGCGGATCCCCACGGCGGAGGGAGGTCTCGCTCCTCCGCCTGGGTACTTAGCGAGTACTGGCCTATGGGACGGGGTGCTTTCTCCCAAAGCCTATAGGTAAGACCTCAATCGAAAGCTACGCACGTAGACGCCTCGGGGCGTGTTTTCCGGACGTGGGTTCGATTCCCACCGCCTCCACCAATTTTCCTCGCGGAGCGAGGACAATTGGAGGAGCCGCTGGTCAGTCGGCGGCTCGCTCGCGTGCAAGCACGCGAACTCGGCGAACGATTCCCACTCTTCCCCCTAACTATCCACCGATTCGCGAGTGAAACCGGAGGAGCCGCTGGTCAGGCGGCGACTCGCGCCCCTCGAAGAGCAGCTCGGCGACGCCGGGGAGCATGAGATAGTTGTCACGTGGCAGTCGATACAGGTCGTCGCTGGCCAAATGAGGCGATAAATCCCGCCGACAGCGCGCAGTCGCTGTGGGCGCACTGGGCGGCGGCGGAGAGCTCTGATGCCTGATCACAGTTATTTCGCCAACTTGATCTGGCAAATCGCTGACCTGCTGCGCGGTCCCTATCGCCCTGCGCAGTACGAGCGCGTCATGCTGCCGATGACGGTGCTCCGCCGCTTCGACTGCGTGCTCGCGCCGACCAAGGAGAAGGTGCTAGCGAGTTACGAAAAGCGCAAGGACGGCAAGGTCAAGGGCGACGCTCTCGACGGGATCCTCAACGCTGCCGCCGGCCAGCGCTTCCATAACCACTCGCAGCTCGACTTCGAGAAGCTGAAAGGCGATCCAGACAACATTGCCCAGCACCTGATGGACTACATCGGCGGCTTCTCGGGCAACGTGCGGCGCATCTTCGACTACTTCGAGTTCACGGCCGGTTCGTCCGTCCGCCCGGCCTGTTGAGGCCATCGTCGGCGCGACTCCGATCCTGTGCATCGGACACCGGTCTTTTGAGAAATCCGACCGCGGATCCATTTTTCGCAGGCTCGGGGCACCCTACTCATCTAAGACGGTTCGCCCACGACTCAGCAAGAAGGGACCCCGCGAATGGCACCAAAAATCAAGGCATCGTTCCCCGTTATGGTCGGTCCCGGCGTTAAGCCACTGAGCAGCGACGATCGGCGGGCCCTGGCGGCCTTCCTGGCAGCTCCCGGGCAGCCGGTCAACGTCACGACGTACCACGGCCTTCAGGGCTTCCTGTTTGCGGTCGCCTGCTCACCCGAGCTGATCCTGCCCTCCACATGGTTGAGCGTCTTGATGGAGGACGACGAGGCCCGATATTCGAGCGCCGAGAAAGCGAGGCAAGCGCTGGACTGGATCGTGGCCCTCTACAACGAGACGACGGTCGCCGTCGCCGATCTTGCAACCGCCCCCCCTCTTCCCGCCGACTGTCGCTTTCGCGACGACGTGTTGGCGAACTTGGACCACGACGCGCCCATTTCCCAGTGGTCGATGGCGTTCGCCGAGACGCATACTTCGCTCGAGGACTCATGGAAGAAGCTATTGCCGGCGGAGCTCGAACAGGACTTCCGCAGCGCTTTTGTGACACTTGCCTTCTTCGCCTCGCGAAGCGTTGCCGAGAAGGTGGTGGACAACCTCGCGCAACTCGAAACGACGACAGATCCACCTTCGCTGACGGACCTCGCCACCCAGATGATGGAGAATTTTCCCACGGCGGCTACGAACTACGCGAACATCGGCCGGTCGATAGAGCAGCTGCAGCACTCGTGGTCGGCCGCCTCCGCCATCAAAACGGGCCGCAATAAGCCCTGCCCTTGCGGCAGCGGGAGGAAGTACAAGAAGTGTTGTCGGAGGCTACATACGCTTGCGTAATGCACCATAATGAATGCGTGCCTGTTCGAATCACTATCAGGGGCGTTCCCGATCTTGTTCGAGACGAGCTGGCCGCCCGCGCGGCGCTACAGCGAAAGTCGATGCAACAGTATCTTCGTCAAGAGCTCGAACGGATTGCCTCAGGACCGCAGATCGAGACCAGGCTCGACGAGACCAGGCGACGGAAGAAGTCTTTCGGAACCAGACTCTCAGCCGAAGATATACTCGAGCACAGAGACCTGGATCGCCGGTGAGCGTTGTCGTCGACGCTTCGGTCCTAGTGGCCGCGGTCGTGTGTCGTCCCGTCAGGCGACGCCACAAGCCGCCCTGGCTCGATCGGTGATCTCTCGCGCGACGGCGCGGGCCTTGGCTGCGCCGGCGCAGAGGACGTCCTCGACAAAATCGCGGTGCAGCGTGCCGGAGGGCTGGATGCCTGACAGGTATCGGCGGCGACTCATCTGCGCTTCTCCCGAGAGGGGACAGTATTGGTATAGCGCGGCCTCAGGTCAAGGATCCATCCGGCCGGATCATTGCGATCCCTTAAGTAGCGAAGATGGCAGCTGCGCCAGAAGCTTGCGACCGACGATGGCGGCCGCTATCAGCACTACAACCAAAGAGAGAATAGCGGCCGGAGCTGCGCTCACTCTGTAGAAGCCAATGGTGACTGCAAGCAGAGCAGCACCCAGGCCAGCCAACGCCGATGCCTGACGTGAACTGACCGAGCCCACCCTGCGTACCCGTAAGGCGAGACCCGACCAGAGCAGAAGGGCACCGACTATGCTCAACGCGCGCGCCGTGCTGCGACCCGCCGACGATGCATAGGAGATCGCAAACCAACTGTCTTCCCCCGACTGATTCGCGTATAGCTTATGAAAGGCATAGTGCACACCCTCAGCGGGAACGGCAATGCGCAGAGGTTCGATGGCCTGGCTCGCGAGCCTAGCCTGGAGCCGATCCATCTCTGCCTTCAGCTCACCGCTCGCCATCGGCGCTCCTGCGGTGGAGATGTCGAGATTGCCTCGTGCCTGCCGGTAGGCCATATGGGCCGGCAGGTAGATGTCCCACTGCGATTCGGTCACCAAGATGTCGGGCCGAGGAAGGACTCCTCGCACGGTGCCGAGTCCGCGGATCTTCGAGCCTGGAGTCGCGTAGATCAGCTCGACCGGGAAACCTTCGGTGGAGTTGACGATCTTGAGCAGCACGCTGCCTTCCTTTTCGGGCTCTCCATTCTCGGCAAGTGCCGGTTGCTCGGGGCGGCCGGCGACGAAGGCGGACCATACCTCGGCGTTCGCCGGTAGCCGGATGCGCAGGAACTGCTTGCGACTGTTGCGCACCTGAAAACGGGCGATGGTCACCGCCAGGCCGTCACGGGTGAAGAGGGTGCGGTACTCGGCTCGATCGATGACCGCCTCTTGCACGTCCAGGAGACGATGACGCGTGACCTTCAACGTGAGTGATGGCGGCGGTTCGTTCTGCACGTACTTGAAAGCGAGCAAGATCGGGTGCGTGGTGCGCAGGATCAGCTGTCGAGGCAGCTCGCCGATATCGAAGGTGGTCAGCTGTTCGCTATTGGCCACTTGCACCTCTACCGCGCTCAGCGCCTCGACCGCCAGCCGTCCCTGTTCGACCTCGGCACCTCGCACGTGGATCGTCGGCACTTCCGCGGCCGCCTCACCGTCGGACAAGATCCGCTCGTAAAGAAGCTCTAGGCGGAACTGGCCGTCCATCTCCTGGGTGAACTCGACCTCGACCGACTGCCCACCGTCATCCTCGGTTGAAACCTCGTAGTCGCGAATCGACGGACCGGTCAGGTTGAGGATATTGACGTCGCCGGGGGCCGTGAGCACCAGCTCCGTGACGCTTCCGGATTTGAGATTGATCTCGACGATCGCCGACGCACCGAGAGTGACCTCTCCAAGCGAGATCAAGGTATCAACCTGCGCATCGAACCTGCCCTCCTTGCGCTCCGGCGCCGACGCCGCCACCACTAGCACAGGCGGGCTCTCGACATACTTGAAGGTGTGGGCTACGGGCAGATCGAAGGCCTGACGAACGAAGGCCGGCAGTTGGTTCTCCCCGACTCGGGTCGCGACGCCGTCTTCGACCGGCGCTAGCGTGAGCTCCGAGCTCGAAAGCAAGGCAACCATTCCGCGCTGGCGATGGGTCTCGACCGCTCGCAGCAAGGGAACTTCGATGCGCGCGTCGGCGTCGCCTCCAGCCAGCGAGTGGTCGTAGTGAACTTCAAAAAAAAGCTCTCCTTCGACCTTGCGATCGAGAAAGATCTGCACTTCTCTCTCCTCACCTTGAGCCGCATCGGCGATGCGCCAATCGGCGACCGCGCCCGAAGCCGAGGTAATCCGGTTGACCTGGACGTCGGGTGGCACCATCAGACGAAGAAGACTGGTCTCGCCGCGGGTCATCTCGAAGTGCACTAGAGCTCGTACGTTGAGCACGCCCTCTTCGGCATAGACACCGTGGAAGATCGCCGCATTGGCGCGAACCTCGGCGCGAATGTCTGCGGGTACCGCCTCGGCCCACGCGAAGGAGATCGTGGTCGTCATCGGTGCGTAGACCGTGGCAACGGTGTCACCGCCGAGCACACGACTGGATACGCTTGCCGCCGGGGTCACAGTGATCTCTTTCTTCCCGGCTAGAGTCAGGTCGAAGCGCGACACCGGCACCTGCGGCACCTGCAAGGAGACCCGAGGGGGGCCCTCGCCGCGCACCACCGGGACCTGGAAACCGAGCACCACTCGGTGCTTGCCCCGACCTCTGATCAAAGTGGCGAAGTGGCCGTCTTCGACGAGGATGGGGGCGTCGACTCCGTCGACTTTGAGATCGTTGAGAGTGACGGTTCGGGGAAGCAGCTCGAGGGTAACGGTACCTTCGGTAAAGAGCTCGACGCCGAAGTCACCCGACCATTGCACCGCATCGCCAACCAGCTGCCCCTTGTAGAGAGCGCGACTGAGGGTATGACCTTGCCGGCTGGGGGTGCGCCAGGCTATCTGCACACCGGTAGTCGTTGGCACGGTTGCTCGGACCAAGGTGGCTTGACCTTGCGGCTCGACTCGCACTCCCGCCGCGGGAATGACCGTCACATCGAGACCACTGCCGGGGAGAGTCGCCCTGAGGCTCATCGACGCCGCCCGCGGCAGCGGAACCGCCATCGCGAACCCCGCCTCGGAACGAGCCGCGTCGATGCGATAGCTGAGGCTCATTCGGTGCGAACCCTTCTGACGAGTGATCCAGGCCAGGCCTTCGGGCGTCGGCACCAGTTGTACCTGATTCCCCCCGACGATGACACTCTCCACCGGCGTGGCGGCGGGCAGCACCGGGATCAGAGTCCACTCATCCTCGAAGACGTCGATGCTCAGCTCGACGCGCACCACGCCACTCGCCGCGGGCCCAGGCTGAGTCGCATCTACAGTGACTGTGGCACTGCCGAGCGCAAAGTCCGCCGGGACCGGTCGCGGATGCTGCACGGGGTCGCGGCTGAGATCGATCAGGCGGTTGTAAGCATCAATGGGTATCTGCACTTGTCCGGATACCGGTGGGTCGGAGATCTGGGCTGCAAGCGGTAGAGCCAGGACTAGAGAGGCGAAGAGCAAGGCCGTCATGCCACCGAGCAACACGGACAGCTTGGGACATTTGTGTAGAGATCTCATGAGCACTCCTTGTGACGGGGTGAGGCGGGTCAGCGACTGTCGCCGATCGCCAGAGCGGGACGCGGCAGCACCTTGAGGTGCCCCGCATAGCGTAGAGATTCCGCAAGCTGGATCTGCCACAGCGGCAGGACCGAGGGACGGGCAGCGAGGACAGCCAGGTACTCGTCGAGCATGGCGAGATCGGCAACGATGTCGCGATCACGCTCGAGGCCTGGGACCTCGCCGCGCAGGCCCTGGAGCAGCAGTCGAGCGCGCTCCAGCGTTTGCCCCGCGTCCTCGGGTCGGCCCTCCGCCACTTCTCGTCCGGCGAGGTCGAGAGTGGTGAAGAGCTCGTGGGCGAGAAGGTTCTTGAAAACGTTCGTCTCCAGCGCACCCGCCGGCCGCTGCTGGCGTGCGAGGTCGAGATGGGACCGGCTCACACCGTTGCGCAGATAGACCAGATCCTTGTAGCGAACGGTCACGTCGGCGATCTCGCCCGCACCCGGTGCAACCACGTCGAGCAGAAAGACATGGGCGTCGCCTGCGTAGAAGCTCGGAATGACGATCTGGATACCGTCTTCGTCGTCACCTCGATCGGCGGTGATGCCCAGGTTCTTGGCCAATCGGCGATCGACGCTCTCTTCCGCCTCCCGGACCCGGGCAGCGCCGCTCTCGCCGAGGCGCTCGGAGCCCACAACCTCGATCAGTCGAACTCCGGGCGCGAGTCGAATGCGCAGCCGCACGGCTCGAGCGACAACCCGACTCACCGCTTCGAGCTCACGCTCGACCAGGGCATCGGCCTCCGTGGCGCTCTGCAACAGGCGCCGGTTGCCCTGCCCAGCGAGGGCGATTCGATCGAGCTCTTTGGTGTCAACGCCGTCGCCAATGCCGACCACACCCACTGGAACACCCGCAACGGCACTGACATGGGCCAGCTTTTCGAGCGTTTCACCGGCAGCGCCGAACGGCTGCGAAGTAGCGAGGAGAACGACGCTGCTGCCGAGCGGCGACGAAGGGTCGTCGCTCGCCGCCACTCGCTCGATCGCGGTCTCGAGTGCCCGGACGGGATCGAGTGCCTCGCCGTCGCCGCCGCGCTCCAGCAGAAGCCGGTCCATGGCTACCCGAAGCGGGCCGTAGTGAAACTGGCCAGGCTCGACGATGACACCGCCGAGGCGCCCCGCCGCAACTAGGCAGAAGCGATCGCCGAGGTCCCTCGCGGCGCCCAGAGAGCTCACTAGGGCGCGCATCGCGGTGACGGCCTCGCTGTCCAGCTCGGAGCGCAGATCGAGCACCAGACACAGATTCATCGGTCCGCGCCTCCCGCTCGATCGCGTTGTCGCTTGAAGCCCGACCTGAAGCAGGACTCTGCCCTCCTGCTCGAGCCCGCTACGGTCCGCGTGCAGATAGGCGGCGAGCGCCGCAGCCGTCGGCGGATCGAAAGGCTGAGTGGTCTGCCGGGCGGCGTTATGAAGCTGGAGCGGGCGGCCGAGAACGGAGCGAAGCTCGGATCGGTCCTCTCCGGTGACTCTCGATTCGAGAAGGCGCAAAAGTGGATCTCCCGGCACATAGGTGTTGGCCCAATAACCGGCAGCCTCCTGGAAGCTCAGATTGTCGGTGCTCTCGCGGCCGGCCAGGAAGCGCACAGCCGAACTGGTCGCGTCAGCGGGATTGTTGAAGGGGCCGTTCATCCGCGAGTCCTCTTTCTTGTCGGCAAGCTCCTCTCCTGGACGATGGGCCTGGTCGCCGCGGAAGCTATCCACCCCTCGAGGCAAATACACATCTCTCTTCCTGAAACGCTCGTCGGGCGGCACCGACTCGGGCAAGACGGCCGCAGCAGAGGAGGATGTCTCACTTCGCTCGGGTGCCTCGGTGGTCTCTGTGACCGTCTCGCCTAGCGAGGGGAAAGTCTCGACAAGCGAAGGGGGGGTCTCGACAAACGACAGGTCGTCCGCGTGAGTATTGCCGTCGCGCCCCCGCTCCTGATCAGGGAGGGACAACTGCTTGCTCTCGACCCCGTCTGGGTCCTCGCCGAACGCGAGTGCTCCTCCGAGAGCGCCGCCGTCCGTTCTCGGCTGGCCCTCCGCTTCGGGGACCGAGCCCGCTTTCTGCGCAGCACGAATGTCCTTCGAGAGAGCGATATTCCGGCCGCCTTCTCGGTCTTCTTCGTACTTGCGCTCACCCTCCACGATGGCGGGTTCGTCGCCCACATACCCCAAGGCCCGAAGCTCCTCCAAGGCGTCCTCCGGCACCGAGGCGATCGGCGCTTTCACCTTGCCTGCCGATCGCCGGACGGCTTGCTCCGCACTCTCGACCGCCACCGACACATACTCCTCACTCAGCCCGTCCAGCGCTAGCTTGTTCCGCTCGAAGAGCCGCGGAGTGACAAAGAAGAGCATGGCAGCAAAACCCGCGACGCCGAGTGACAGCTGGACAGGCCGAGATCGGGTCAGCGTGCCAACGGCCTCTTTCAAGGCGCCAAGCCACCGACGATCACCTTCCGCCTCACCTTCCACGCAGGGTGTCGATGTGGCCGAAGCAACCACTCTCTCCACCAGATCCTGGGGCGCCTGGTATGGAGGCAGGGAAGACAGCTCCGCCTCGATTGCGGCCAGCGCCTCGAGGAAGGGGAAGCAGTCGGAGCAGTCCGTCACGTGGTCCCGGGCCTGCGGGTTCTGATGCAGAGCCGCCACTCCCTCTGCGGCAAGTAGCTCTTGTGTCAGCTGACAGATCTTCTTCATCGAGAGACCCTTCTTCATTGGAAGACCTCGCCTTCGCGGTCGGGGTGAAGCCTCGCCCGGGATCGAGCCAGAGCAAGGCGGGCGCGCCTCAAGCGCGTCTTGACTGTGTTGAGCGGTATCGCGAGCGAAGAGGCGACGCTCTTGAGAGCGAGGCCCTCGACGGAAACCAGGAGCAGTACCTCGCGCTGCTCTCGTGGAAGACGCGCGATCTCGCCCTCCAACCAGGCTGCGGACTCGCGGCCTTCGAGGACCCGCGCGCCATCCGGCGCCGGATCGGCAGGCTCGTGCTCAGGCGCAGCCGCTTGCATGATCTGACGCACCCGCCTTCTTCGATAGTGGTTGCGGACGGTGTTGGCAACGATGGTGAACACCCAGGGATGAAGCGGGCGATCGGAGCTGTAGCGAGCTGCCGATCGATGAACCTTCATGAAGATGTCCTGGAAGAGGTCGTCACGGTCCGCGCCGACGACCCCGGTCCGCGTCAGATAGGAGTAGATGGGCGCCTGATAGCGTGCGACCAGCTCGCCGAAAGCGTCGCGGTCGCCGTCGCGATGGCGCTCCAGAAGACGGCCTTCGTCACTCGTCTCAACCGACTGAGGCACTCCGGCTCCCTCGCTCATCGCCGTGCCTCGAGCCTGCTGCAAAGTGTCCACAACAACGCCATACCCACAAGGCGACGAAAGGTTCCCGTCTTTTCTATGGCTCCGATGGACATCGCTCTTGTATCCGGACACCACCACGCCCGCTTTCGCTACTGTGAGCGGCAGCGGGGCCAGCAACTCATAGCGCGGATCTCGACCAGGCCGGCGCGGGTGCCCACCCAGAGGGTGTCTCCAACCGCGAGGAGAGCTGTGACGTCGTCGGAAGGAAGACCGTGGTCGCTGCTGATGCGCTTGAGGCGCGCCCCGTCGCGCCGATGAAGCAACAGGCCGTCGCCCATGGTCCCAACCGCGACTCGCCTCTGCCACACGGAAACGGCATTGGGATTGACCCATACGTCGTTTGCAAGCGGACTCGCGGACTCGTCGCCATCGATCGAATGCAGCCCGGCATCGTAGGTGCCGACCCAGACTCGCCGCCCGACCGGCTCGAGTGCGGTAACCCAGCTGTCCGGCAGCTTGCCGTTGAGCTCGGAGAAGCGCTGCCACCTTCCACTCGTTCGCCGCAGCACACCTCGCATTCCGGCCGCCCACAGAACATCCTGATGAACGAAGGCTGTGTGCAGCGCCTCTCCCGGCAACTCGATCGAATCCCAGCCCGCCGCCGATTGCAGCCATACTGCCGAACCCGTCGTCACCACCAAGCGACCCTGATCACCGCGAATCGCCTGAACGGAGCCACGAACGCCCGCGACCGGCTCGATTCGTGCGCTGACCTCATCCCAACGGCCGAGGCCCGCGCCGCTGCCAACCCAAAGGGCAGCCCCATCGAAGTGAATGGCATTGATCCACCGCGCGCGCGGCCGGTCGCCGGAATCGACCTCGACCCACACACCGTCCTCGAGCCGCGCCAAGCCATTGTCGAAGTAGCCGGCCCAAAGGACCCCATCCTGTGCAGCGAGCGCGGAGACATTCGTTCCCGGCGGGCCGGGGAGACGGATGCTGCGAACCTCGAAACCGTCGTAGAGAGACAGTCCGCCCGGGTGGGCGAGGACCAGCAGTCTACCCACCGTCGCCAGGTCGCTGATCCAGGATGGGCTACCGGCGACTGGATCTGCTCCGGCGCGAAAGAGCCCACCCCCGAAAGTAGCGACCAGACGCCGGCCGTGCGAGACCCCGACAGCGCTGACCGGGAAGCCTGCCACTTGCTCGGTCGAGGGCGAGACCGCCGAAGTGGGCGAAGAAGCAGCACCCTGGCACCAACCGACAACCGACAGGGGCGCGGCGGAAGGCCGGCGGAACGCCCTCTCCAAGTCGACAGGTCTCAGGGTGAGTACCGAACCGGTCGCGGTAGTAGCAACGAGAGCGCCGCTCTCGATCTTCAAGCGCCTCACATCGCTGAAGCTGCAATGACGGCGGATCTCGAGGTCGCTACGGGAGGCATCCGACCCACCGGCCGCCGCAACATTCACTACGAGCAGCGCGGTCCCGACAAACCTCACGACCCTCACCTCGACGCCTCCTGGACGGGGATCTCCACCGCCACGCTTCGGCTGAAGGTGTTGCGAGCGGCATCCACAGCCAAGAAACGAAAGCTGTAGCGTCCGGGCCGATACCACTCGGGAAGCTCGTAGTCTCCCCGCCACACCGCCGGCATCTCGTCGTTGATCTCGAGCACCCTGCGCAGCACGACGTACCCCCCCTGGGGCGGGCGGACCACGACACTGATTACGTCGGGAATGACGAAGGCCAAAGCACCCTCGGACGGCGAACGAAAAGACAGTGAGTCGAAAACGCCGCCAACGGGGGTGGCTTCAAAGCGCAGCGTTCGTCCTACCAGCTCGGTCCTGACAGCGAAGCGTGGCGCGGTTTCGTCAACCACGTACTCCGCGGAGGTGGTGATCCAGTCGCCGTGGGGAAGCACGATGCGAATCTGAATGGTGTAACGGCCCTGTTCCTGATCCTTGGGCACGAGGAAGCGACACACCCAGACACCGCTGACCGGGTCTTTTTCGAGCTGCTTACGCAGACCGAAGGGAAAGAAGGCAGACACCGAGGTCGCCTCCTCTGGAGCCCTCACCGTAAGCACAGGGTCGCCGGGTTTGATTCGCTCCATGCTCAGCTCGGCCGGCCCGAAGACTCCTTCGTAACTCATCCCGTCGGGCAGCTCGGAGGGAATCAAGACGGTCTCATAAGGCAGATCGGCGCCCTCTCGGAGCCTTCGCTCGACCGCGACGAAGGAGGTGTACTTGCTCATCAAGTGGTACTCGAGGGCCAGCCCGAGCACAGCCTCGCGGATCTCGGGAATCTCCCGCCGCACTTGAAGGCGCATGAGATCAGCGATCGTGCGTCGCGCCCAGAGCTGCCTCAGGGAGCCATTCTCGGGCTCGCGAGCAGGGAGCTCGACGTCCACCGGAATCTCCTCCCAGCCCTGGCCCCGACGACCGCGTAGATAGATCGTTGCCGTCCCCGGCTCGCGATAGCGGCCGACGAGAAAGACCGGCTGCCGATCGAAGAGATCGGGAACGGTCGCCGGAAGCGGGCTCTCGACAGAAAGGCCATTCCAATCCGTCTCGACCGAAGTGAGCACAGGCATATTGAGGCGGCGAAAGAAGCGGTCCACGGCAGGAGCTGGGTCCTCGTCGTTACGCAGGTACTGAGCAAAGCCGCGACCCTCACGAGCCATCTCCCCGATGAGATAGCGGTTGGGCGAGGAGCCCACGCCGAGCGAGTAGAGACGCGTGTCACCGACGCGCTGCCGGATTGCGTCGAGGATCTGGGTCTCGTTGCCGATGTAACCATCGGTGAGAAAAAAGACCATTCGCTGGCGATCGGGGTCGGGAGGGAAGTCGAGCGCAGCCTTGACCCCTTCGATCATCTGCGTTCCTCCAGAGCCACGTAAGCTGTCTACGTAGGTCGTGCCGAGCCGCCGGTTCTCGACCGTATTCGCCAAAGCGCGGGGAGAAAGTGCCGACGCGGTCTCAGAGAAGCGGATGACCCGAAAGGTGTCGTGCGGGTTCATACCGGCGATGAACTTCTTCATCAGCGCTTTGGACGCCGTCATCGGGAAGCCCGACATCGACCCCGAGCAGTCGAGGACAAAAACCATCTCCTTGGGAACCACCTCCTCACTACTGACCTCGGCGGGTGGTTGAACCATCAGCAAGAAATAGCCGACGTCGCCGGTACGATGGGTCAAGAGAGACGTTTCAATCTCTCTGCCTACGGTCGAATAGCTGAGAACGAAGTCCTTGTTCGGGATCCGCTCCTCCGGCCCCAAGCTCACCAGCACCTGCGAGCCGCCCTGCCAATCGAAGATCGGGTCGTGGCTGGGCGAGCCGATCTCGCGCAGCGGGAAACCCGCCGAAATGAGCACTGAGAGCTCGATGTCATGACCACTGCGCAGAGGGCCGGCGGCAGAACCGGTGGAGTGATGCGGCTCGCGTCAGGCACCACATCGCTATCGAGCGAGGTGCCGGTCCCTTGATGACCGGCACCTCGACCCGGGTTGAAGCGCGGACCCACCGTCATCGGGAAGGAAAAGGTGTAGACGCCGTCGTCGTAGGCGAGCTCCTGGGTGTAGCGCAATGCGACCACGATCTCCTCCCCAGGACCGATATTCGCCACCGATTGGGTGAAGATATTGGGGCGCTCCTGCTCCAACAAAGCAGCTCGCTTCCCGCTGGCCTTCGCCTTCTCATATTTCTTGCGAGCCGCCTTGCGCTCTTTGATCTCGGCCGTGACCAGGCGGTCTCCGATGCGGATCACAGACTCGTGCACGGCCGCGTTGGCCGGCAGTGGAAACTTGTAAATGGCCTCGATGGGTCGTGGACTGGGGTTGGAGAAGAACTGTTGGACTGTGACTCGAGCCACGAAGCCCGAGACCTCGCCAACAACGGAAGTCTTCCGCAGAGGCAAAGCGAGCGTTCTCTCTCCTTCGGGGCCGATCTCGCCGGTGGTCTCCCAGCGGTACTCCATGACTCCCTGCCGCAGACTTACGTCCTCGGCAAGGGAAGGCACCAGGGGTAGCAGGAAGAGAAGAGCGGCAAAGGCAGTGCGTTCTAGGGCAGGTGCGCGGGAAGCTCTCATGAGGTGGACTCCTTTCTGTCGTTACACCTGAGGTAAGGCAACTGCCGTGCCAGGCGTAGGTGACGCCACTTTGGGGTCCGGGCGACCGACGTCCGTGTCCAGCTCGACACCAGCCGTGTCCGAGGGGGCACGTGGTCGCAGCCGGGGCCGCCAGCTACCATAGGTAAAGGAAAGAGTGCGAAGGTTGCCTCGAATCAACCAAAAAGAGCGGAGGTCGGTAGCAGCCGCGACGGGCTTCGCCCTCGGCCTTGCGCTCACCGCCCTCCTCACCTCCTGCTCCGGCACCAGCTCGGCACCCGATCTGACTCCTACCGGCGTGGAGGAGTGCCTCCTCTCCGTAGGACCCTTCGCCAGGGACACCGCCGTCGAGATCGCCGTCGACGAGGCCATCGACCTAGCGCACGCACCGACACCTCATAACGACGACGAGCGCCTCGTCTTTCGGCAACTCTACGAGACCGCGGTCACCCTCGACTGCAACCACCGGCTGCAGCCGGGCCTCGCCGAGAAGTGGAGCAGCACGGATGGAGGACGTATCTGGACCCTGAGATTGAGACCGAGAGCCCGATTCTGGAGCGGCTCTCTTGTCACCGCCGCCGAAGTTAGAGCGAGCTGGATCACTCACTCTGCCGGCGACAGAAGAGAGCTACCCTGGGAGTCGCTGCGAGTCGTGGGAGAGCGGGAATTGGTGATGGTCTTCTCTCAACCACGCTCCGATCTCTCATTTCTTGCTGCCCCTGACTTCGCCGTTTCGCGCAAAGCCGCCTCTGAAGCCTGGCCGGAAGGCACGGGGCCATTCCGCGTCCGAAGCGATCTGAACGGGACGCGACCCCAGGAGGGCCTGACCCTGATACCTACCGCCGACGGGATCGCGGGCCGCGAGATCCGACTACGGCAGGCCGGTGCAAGCGACCCGCGGGATCTGCTCGACGAAGGGATCGATCTCCTCTTCACCCGCGACTCTTCGGTACTCGAGTACGCCGCGACTCTACCGGGCTTCGAGTCTCGACCCTTGCCCTGGGACCGTTCACTCTTGCTTCTGTTGTCCCCTCCGAGAGCGCCTAGGGAGCGTGGCTCCTCGCTGCCACGCGACCTCCTCGACGACCTGGCCGGCGACGCCCTGTCGGGTGAGGCCAGGGTCGCCAGAAGATCCGGTTGGCTCGACGGGCTCGACGATTGTGATCTCGCCGCCTCTCCCGGAGCTGTGTTGCCTCGCGTATCCCCGAGGGAGGTGGATCGAATTGTTCACTTCGAGGACGACCCAGATGCCGCCGCCCTCGCGGCCCGCCTCGTCGCTCTCGGTGACCGGGTCGATACCCGCGGTTCCAAGGCGCAGCTAGAGCGCCTCTTCCTAGGTCCAGTCCCGGCCGTCGCGGCAGGTCTGTCGGCGCAAGAGCTGCAGGCGACCCTCGAGGCGGGCGGCGAAACGGCCTATCTTCTACACCTGCCAATCCCTGTGAGCGACCGCTGCCTCGCTGCTCGGACTCTCTTCGACCGGGCTCCGTGGCTCTCGCTCGACCTCGCCCGAGAGCTAGTCGTCCCACTCGTCGAGACCCGCAGGCGGGCGATCGTGCGACGACAAATTGGCGGCGTGAGAGTCGGCTCGCAAGGTACGCCCCTGTTCTACCCGCCCCGATGGCGAGAAGCGGAGAGCTGGCAGTGAGTTTTCGCACCCGTCTGCTTCTTACCTTCGTCGGGCTGGTCTCGCTGCCGATCGCTTTCCTTGCCATCGGAGTGCGCACCGAGATGACTCGGCGGGTGAGTAGGGAGTACGAGGAGCGCGTCCGCTCGCTGGCGACGCTCATCGCCGCGGACCTCGAGCGACAAGGAGATGCGATCGCCACTCGCCTGGCCACCCTCGAAAGTGCCCTGCGCAACGACAACCGATTTCGACTCGCCGCCATCGCCGGCGACAACACCGAGCGGCCCTACCTCTTGGACTGGGCCAAGCCTGCGATGGAGCTAGCCGGCCTGTCCTTGCTCAAGCTTCACGACCAAGAAGGTCGGGTCTTGAGCTCTGGCAGTTTTCGTAATGACTATGGTCGACTCGAGCCCGCTTTCCCTGCATCACTCGCAGAACTTGGAGACCAGCCTGCCCTTATCCAAGCACGAGCGCCCGAGGGGTCGTATCTTGCTCTCGTCCGTAGCGAGACCTTCGCGATTGGAGAAAGGGAGTTTTCCCTGGCAGGCGGCGTCACGGTCGACCGGCGATTCCTTGTCCGGCTCGCAGGCGGTGGCGGACTCCAGGTGTCCCTGCTGTTTCCCGGTGGCGGTTTCTCCTCCGATGCCGCGATTGACCAGCGTCTCTCCGCCCAGGCTACTCCCTTCGCAGATCGCATCGTCGACGAGCTCGAGCTCCCTATCGTCCAAACCGTCTCCGACGGAGGAAGCGAGACTTCGGTCGCAAGAATCGTAGTAACCCAGACCCTCGACTCGCTGGTGCCCTCGAGCACAGCGTCGCGACTTGGTTCTTCAGAGCGGTCGCACTGATCGGAGCTCTCACTCTACTGGTGGCCGCCCTTCTAACCTCCCTTATCAGCCGCCCCCTGTCGACCCTCGCTCGCAAGACCGCGGATCTCGACCTGGATCATCTCGACCTGGACTTCTCCAGCACCAGAAAGGACGAGCTCGGCGCGCTGTCTCGTATGCTGGCCTCAATGACGACAAGATTGGGAGCGAGCGCGACCCAGCTCCGCGCCGCCGAGCGCCGCGCCGCCGTCGGTGATCTAGCCAGGCAGGTCAACCATGACATCAAGAACGCACTCACTCCACTACGCAATGTCGTGCGTCATATGACCGAAGTCGCCAGTCGCGATCCCGACCAGCTCGCCGGCGTCCTGGCCGACCGTCAAGCGACCCTCGACTCGAGCATGGACTACTTGCAGACCCTGGCCGGCCGCTATGCCCGCCTTTCACCGACCGCACAAAAAGTGCGCTGCGATGTCAACGTTCTCATCGAGCAGATCGTGCGAGATACGGCGTGCCAAGACGGAGTCGACTTGCGAACCAAGCTCGAGCCAGTGCCGCGGGTTTTGGCCGATCCACTCTCGCTGCGCCGCATCCTCGAGAACCTGATCGCCAACGCCGTCGAGAGTCTCGACCAGGAACCTCGCCGAATTACCGTCGCCTCTTCGTCGGTCGATCACCAGATCGACGGCGAGCAGATCCGCATCGCGGTCACGGATACCGGGCGTGGTATGTCAGCAGAGGAGCGGAGGCGAATCTTCGACGATTTCTTCACCACCAAAGATCAAGGTACAGGCCTGGGATTGTCTATTGTGCGACGCCTCGTCCTCGACCTCGGCGGGACCCTGCGGGTCGAGAGCCAACCCGGTCGAGGATCGTGCTTCGTAGTCGAGGTGCCGGGGATCCGTCCAGATGGCCGAGGTGAGACCAGATGAAGACTGTACTCGTGGTCGACGATATGCGGGCCTTGGCCGAGCAATACAGCTACGACCTCAAGAGAGTCGGCGGCTTCGAGACCCTGATCGCCGGCGGTGGCCAAGAAGCCATAGAGCTCGCCTCCCGAGAAGCCGTCGACTGCATCGTTCTCGACCTCGAAATGCCAGGTGTCGACGGCTTCGACGTTCTGCGACATCTACGCGACGAGAAGATCGAGACGCCGGTTATCGTATACACGGGCACCGCCAGCTACGACCGCTGTGCGCAAGCCGTGCGTCTCGGCGCCTACAGCTTCATCGACAAAGCCGAGCCGATGGAGCGCGTAGTCCAAGAGATCCGCAACGCGCTAGAGAGCGGTCGGCTGGTTTCCGCAGTGCGCTCTCTGGAGATCAGATTGGATGCGGAGTCTTCACTGGTCGGCACCAGTGCGGCGATGCTGGAGCTCAGGCAGGCAATGGCCAGGGTCGCGCCGATCCCCAGCCAGGTTCTGATCGTCGGCGAGAGCGGATCCGGCAAAGAGTTGGTGGCTCGAGATCTCCATCGCATCAGCGCCCCCCCGCGAGCGCCGTTCGTCGCTCTCAACTGCGCAGCCCTTCAGGAGAATCTGATCGACAGTGAGCTCTTCGGCCATGAACACGGCGCCTTCACCGGCGCCAACCGCCTGCGCAAGGGCGCGTTTGAGCTGGCCGGGCACGGCACTCTCTTTCTCGATGAAATTGGCGAGCTACCGCTGCCATCTCAAGCCAAGCTATTGCGGGTCATCGAAGAACGACGGCTACTCCGTGTCGGCGGGAGCCGTGAAGTCTCTGTGGAAACTCGGGTCCTGGCTGCGACCAACCGCGATCTCGAAGCCGAGATCGAAGCAGGCCGCTTTCGCCAAGACCTCTATTACCGTCTCGCGGTCCACGTTCTCGAGCTACCGCCGCTGCGCGAACGCCTCAGTGACATTCCCCAGCTGGTCGAGCATCTGCTGGCCGCGATCTGCGACCGCTTCGGCATCCGTCAACGAACCGTCGACGCCCGAGCTATCGAGGCACTACAGGCCTACGACTGGGCAAAGAACAACGTGCGCGAGCTTCGGAACATCCTCGAGCGGATGGTCATCGCCACTGATGACAGCGTGCTCGGGCTATCGAGCGTACCCCCGGAGATCCTCCACCCCTCACCAGGACGCTCAGCGCGGAGCTCCGAGGACGGCGAGCAGACGTTCAGGTCGCTCAAGGCCGAAGCGGAGAGACGCATTCTCCTCAGAGCCCTCCGGCAGCACAATTGGCACATCACTAAAACGGCTCACGCACTCGGACTCGCTGACCACTCGAGCCTGCTCAAGATCATGAAGCGCCACGGCCTGCGTTCGAGTGGACACACTCCGACGCCCTAGTCGTGTGCGCTCGCACACGAACTGACGGAAATGAGGGGCCAGCTACGGGGCCGGCCTCAGCGCCATAACTCCCTGAGAAAAAACGCGGTTGCGGTCGTAGGCTCGAGCGATCCCTGCACTCGGCAGGCCTCTTGCGATGGAGAGGTCATACGCGTGTCCGCCTGTCGCGGTGCACCGAGTCCAACGGAGGATCGAAGAAAATGAAGCTGGAAAACAAACACTCTCATCATCGCGTCGGCTTCCTCGCCCTAGTCTGCATCGTTGCCTGGGTGGCCGGCTGCGACCGCGCCGAAAGCTGGGAAGCGCGTCGCAATCAGCTCGTACCGAGCCGTTCACGTCACTCGGTCCGCATGCCAACGGTGCACAATCGCCGGGCCCTGGTAACCGCGTCGATGTCACAGCAGTCGCCCGCACCACCAACTCCGATCCGGCTAGAGGCTGAGAAGGTTCCAGAGCCTGAGCACGACCGTTCGGCGGCGTCCTCTCTCGGCGCAGAGGTGGCGAAACCGAGCTACCCCTCGGCCGAGGCCGCCTACCGCGACAAGAACTGGGAGCGCGCGACACAGCTCTATCGCAATCGAACGGAGCGATCTCCAAACCTCGGCTGGAATCACTACATGCTTGGACTATCGGCGTGGAGAGCCGGACTCCTGGCAGAATCGCAGTCGGCCTTCGCACGAGTCCTGGAATTGGACCCGAACCACACCAAGAGCATGCTCAATCTGAGCCGCGTGCTACTCGAGGATGGGCGACCGCACAACGCCTTGCGCTACGTTGAAGGCGCTCTGGCCAACAACCCCAAGTCCAGCGTGGCGTATCGAGTCCTCGGCGAAGTCCACGAAGCTCTCGGCAGCGACCAGCGGGCGATCAATTCCTATCGCAAGGCGCTGGCGCTTCACGACCAGGACGTCTGGGCAATGAATCGGCTAGGGATGGTGCTGAGCCGCGAGGGTCGCCACCAGGAGGCACTGCCGCCTCTCGCGCGAGCTGTCGAGCTAAGACGGGACGTGGCCTCTCTGCAGATCGATCTCGGTCTCGCGTTGGAGCGGGACGGTCACTACTACTCCGCGGGGTCACGCTACAAGGCGGCGCTGGCGATCGACCGGACGAATGAGGTCGCCGCGCTCGGGGTCGCTCGAGTAAAGCAGCTGAACGAGCCGCCTGGACCCCGATGGGTGGACCTCGGGATGCTTGCAAAGAAATTCGTCGACGGCCTCGAGGAAGAACGGAGCGCGCTAGCGACGGAGAACGTCTCCGGTCCGGAGGGCGCTGTCGCCGACGGGGATCGAAGTGGAGACACCGACTCGATCTCGCAAGGCGGTTCCTAGGAGCGTGTCCGAGTATTCATCCTGAGCCGTTTCCGTGAGCGAATAGGAAGCAACGCCCAAGTGCGCCGTCCTCGGCGCCAAGAGACAACTAGGCGGGGCGCGCCCAGCGGAGGAAATGATAGCCATCATTTCTGGAGCCTAGGCCCGAGCTCAGGAGCTGAGCCGAGAGAGCTATTCGCTTTTTGGAACGAGCTGCTGCTGGGGTCCTCGCCAACGCCGCAGCGCAAACACCGTACCGTCCTCTTGCCTCTCGAAGCGAAAGATGACAACACCCGGATCGCCGACCCGATAGAACGTCGTCTCGGTGAGCCCGACCAGTTCAGACTCCCAGATGCCGCCATTGGTCTTACGCTCGACGATAAAGAGGTGCCCTCGATCCTCGTGTACTACAAGCTCGATAGGCTCGATCTCGTAGCGGCCTGAGTACTCCTCCAAGAGAGCGGCCGGCAGGTGGACGAGGGGAAGGGGCGCGACTCCCGCAGCGAAGAGCTGTTGTTTGATGACTTCGAAGTGGTAGGCGGTCGCCACCAGAAGCGGAGTTCTACCTGCATCGTCGCCAAGCTCCGGATCCACTCCACTGTCGAGAAGAAGCTGTACCAGCCCCTGATCGCCTAAGGTGATCGCCTCGAACAGAGCCGTGCGGCCACGGCCATCCCGGCTGTTCACGTTCGCTCCGCCATCGATCAGCAGTTTCGCCGTCGTCTCGTCTTTGACTAGATTGAGTGCAGGGGTGCCCCCTTTTCCCCCCCGGCCGTTGGGGTCGGCTCCGGCGCCAAGAAGCAGAGCTGCAGCCTCGTCGTGGCCATTTATGACGGCTCCAAATAGAGGCGAAACACCTCCGCGGCCCATATCGACGTCTACGCCGGCCTCGAGAAGCATCTCGACGATCTCCAACTGGCCATTGGCTGCGGCAGTACTCAGCGCCCGTCCCTCGCCGGCATCCGGGTCCATACCGGCGGCCAGATACAAGCGGAGATCGGCCTCATCGCCCGCCGTTGCCCGCTCTATGAAGGCGTCTTCGGTGAAGGGGAGGTCGAGTCTCCGGAGACGGTCCCGCGCCTCCTCGGGTTCGAGATCTGACAGCTGCGGTGATCCACAGGCTCCGAGCAGCACAACAAGCGCGGCGGGCGCGATTCGAGCTGCCATGGCGTTCTCAGGCTCAATCGCCGGCTTGGCGATCGAATGCCTTTTGAATCGCCGCGGTGTAGGGCGGGCGCAAGACTCCTACTTCGGTGATGATGGCTCCGACCAGCTCTGCTGGCGTAACGTCGAACGCCAGATTGAGTGCGGCAGTTTCGTCGGGTGCGATTCTGGAACCGAAGACATCTACCACTTCGCCCTCGCTCCGCTCCTCGATGGGAATGGAGTCCCCGGAGCAAGTCGCCAGGTCTATCGTCGACAGAGGAGCCGCCACATAAAACGGAACTCCATGGCGGTGGGCCAGCACGGCGACGGTATAAGTACCGATCTTGTTGGCGACGTCGCCGTTTGCGGCAATCCGATCAGCACCGACGACGATGCGATCAACTCGACCCCTCGCCATTACAAACCCCGCCGAGCTGTCCGTGATCAAACGGAAGGGAATACCAAGGCGCTTGAGCTCCCAGGTAGTGAGCCGCGCACCCTGGAGTAGGGGCCGGGTCTCGTCGACCCAAACCGACCCAAGACACCCCGCCTCCCAGCTCGCCTGGATCACCCCTACCGCGGTGCCGAAACCCCCAGTCGCGAGCGCGCCGGCATTGCAGTGAGTGAGAACGCGGTCACCCTCGGCAAACAGAGCCTTACCGTGATGACCGATGCGGATATTGGTCTCGATGTCCTCGCGATGAAGCTGCTCAGCCCACTCTCTCAGAGCATGACGAATCTCGGCCGCGGTCTTCTCTTCGGACATCGCGATCGAGAAGACCCGCTTGCCGCGCTCCAGCGCCCAACCCAAGTTCACCGCAGTCGGGCGAGTCGAAAGTAGAAGCTCACAGGTTGCCTCGAACGCCGCTATGAGGGCATCTCGATCCGTCTCCCGAGGATCGACGCCAAGAACCAAGCCAAACGCCGTGGCTACGCCGATGGCAGGGGCCCCGCGAATCGAAAGCCGCCGGATCGCCGAAGCGACGTCAGCTGGACTACGGCATGTCAGCCACTCCTCAACCATTGGAAGCCGCGTCTGATCCAAGAGCACAAGGGCATCGGCTTCCCAGCGTAGGGGCGAGAAAACGTTGGGCTCGGCTACGCTGCTCATTTCGTTTCCGATACTCTATCGCTCCCTGAAACCTAGGCGGAGAAAGCTATGAGATTCGACACAAAGTGCGTGCACGCTGGAGTCAGTCCCGACGCGACCACCGGCGCGATCGTGCCTCCCATCTACCAAACTGCTACCTACGTTCTGCCGGAAGTCGGTCGGGATCTCGGATTTGACTACACCAGAAGCTCGAACCCCACGCGTTCGATCATGGAGCACCTGCTGGCGGAGCTCGACGGCCTGGAGTACGGTCGCGCCTTCGCGAGCGGGATGAGCGCGGTAGACGCTGTCCTGCGAACGCTTCGAGCAGGCGACCACGTCGTCTGTAGCGACGATGTTTACGGTGGCGTAAGCAGGCTTTTCAATCGCGTTCTGTCCAACTTCGAGTTGGAGTTCAGCTACGTCGACACGAGTGAGCCCGCGGCTGTCGAGGAAGCCATCCGTCCAAATACCCGCATGGTCTGGGTCGAGACTCCGACAAACCCCCTGCTCAAAGTGAGTGATATCGAAGCGCTCGCCGAGATCGCCCATGCGCGAGGTGTGCTCCTCGGCGTCGACTCCACGTTCGCGACGCCTTACCATCTGCAGCCGGCGAAGTTCGGAGCCGACCTGGTGATGCACTCCACCACCAAATACCTCTCTGGGCACAACCTCATCATTGGCGGCATTCTCTGTACCGACAACGAGGAGCTCGCCGCGAAGCTTCACTTCATGCAGAAAACCATCGGCGCTGTCCCCTCACCCTTCGACTGTTGGCTGGTGATCGAAGGAGTAAAGACGCTCGGTCTGCGAATGCGGCGCCACAGCTCCAATGGCATGGCGATAGCGAGTCTCCTCGAGGATCATCCCAAAGTGTCGAGGGTCTCCTACCCCGGACTCCCCAGCCATCCGCAGCACGAGATCGCGGCCCGGCAGATGGAGAACGGCTTCAGCGGCATGATCTCCTTCGAGCTCGAAGGTGGAACTGAAGCGGGGAAAGAGCTGATGAACACCGTCAGCCTCTGCGCCTTGGCAGAGAGCCTCGGCTCAGTGGAGACGATGATCACCCATCCGGCAAGCATGACCCACGCCGACGTCCCTGCGCAAGAGCGCAGAGCGCGCGGATTGAGTGACGGGCTAGTGCGTATCTCGGTGGGAATCGAAGATCTCGAAGACATTCAGGCTGACCTCGCCCAGGCGCTCGACGCGCTCGATTGACCCCGTGGAGGCGAGTCGGGCGGCGCTATATCCCCTAGGCCAGCGTTTCTAAAGTTCGTGCTGCATAGCTCGAGGTCATTCTGTTCGCTGGCTAGGCGCGCTGACGCAGGCATATTAGGCAATATGTCGAGGAAGCGAAACGACGCCAGCGGGCAGAAGGGCCCGAGATATGTGCGCGAACCTTAGAAACGCTGGCCTAGTTCGACCGCCACTTTTCGCTGTCGTGGTCGAATCGCATTACCCTCACCCGCCCGGTCCGGTTCGAGACCCGGACGGCGAATAACTCTCTCCGGCCGTCGGTAAGATAGAGGGTGCCAGGTGTCGCCCCACCTTCGGAGCTGAAAGACGCGATATCCGAGCGATTGAAACGGATGGGATCGTCGAGGCGGTCAAGGAGTCTCCCACTCGTGGGATGTGGCAGCGGCCCCCCGGGCGGGAACCCGAACCCCACTCCCCTACCGAGAGCGGTCAGCCGCCGTGGCGGCTGGGCAGGGGGGTCGACTCCCGAGTCGATGTCTCTTGTTCTCACGCCGTCACCGTCACCGTCACGATAGAGAGTGAAGGTCACCACGCCGTCTTCGAGGGTTCGAAACTTGGCGCCGACGTTGGCGCTGTGTCGAAGTGCGTAGATGCGCGACAGCCTGAGAGTAGTCGCCAGCTCGGCTGCGGCAAGCCTTACCCGGGCTCGGGAGGTCGTGCGAAAGAGGGAAGGCGCACCAACGACCCAGATCATTCCGACGACCGCGAGAGAGACCAGCAGCTGCACAAGCGAGAAACCGAGCTGGCGGCGGCCACGGCCGGAAAACGGGACTTCGACCCGCTCTCCGGCCCAGACCAACCTAGGAACGGCTCGCCTGCTGAGCAGGCTAGTCCTCCTCTCGGTCGGGGGATGGGTTGGCTCTGACCTTTTCCTTCAAGGTCGTCTCGCCCGTGACCACGACAAAGGGCTCGATGTCATCGAACGTTCGATCTCCGATGCCGCGAACGAGAATGAGCTCCTCGCTGCTCTTGAAGCCCTCGTTCGCGCCGCGAAAATCGATGATTCTCTTAGCGAGCGCTGGTCCAACTCCCGGCAGCAACGCGAGCTGCTGTTCGGTCGCGGTGTTGATATTCACCACTCCCTCAGCGGCAGAGACTAGGCTCGCCGCCAGAGCCGCGCAAAGAAAGAACAGCGCGACAGGCTTGAGGTTCAGCTTCTTCATAAATCTTGCTCCTCTTGGCTGGTTGTAGGGATACTCGGGGGTGCGAGAGCACCCCCGTTCCTCCGACTGCTTTGTCTTTCGGCTTACTTCTTCCGGTCAGGCACCTCCTCTCCTCGGGTTGATCATGGTCTTCCTTACTACAAGCACTGTGCCAACCCCGCGTCTTGGAGGCTAAACCTTGTTAATACAACGGTTTGAGAGAGATTTCCTAGGTTTTCTGGGTCCGCATCGGCGCAAATGATCTTGCGCGAACGCCGGGTCTTCTCGCCCGGGCAAGCAGACTCGTCAGCGGTGACGCGGGCCTAGCTCAGCGAAAATCTTCTTGGCGACAGCAAGAGTCTTTGCGCCATGGCCGATCGGCTCCGAGTCCCGCTTGAGCTTGCGGCGGCGAAACAGAGTCGGCTACACTGCCGAGTCGCTAGCATGGGCGGTCTAGCCGCTAGCGCTGCCTACGCCCCTCATGTCGCAAGCCAAACGATCTGTGTTCCGCGAGTACTTCGAGGCCCTAGTGGTGGCGGGGCTTTTCCTCGGTTTCACTAATACGTTTGTGCTCAAGACGTTCTACATCCCCAGCGGGTCGATGGAAGACACCCTCCTCATCGGCGATCACCTATTCGTTAATCGCTACCTCTACGGCCCTACTACGACCAAGCTCGAGCAGGCGCTCTTCCCCTCGAGAAAGATCCGTCGCGGAGACATCGTCATCTTCCGCTCTCCAGAGACTCCAGAGGTCGACCTGGTCAAGAGGTGCGTAGCGCTGCCTGGTGATGAGGTCGAAGTAATCGACAAAGAGCTGTGGATCAACGGTGAGAAGGTAGAAGACTCGAGCTATGCCTCGAGAAGAGACCCTCGAGTCCTCCCCCGACGCTCTCGCTTCAGCAAGCAGACCATTCCACGCGACAACTACGGACCGCTTACGATCCCTGAGAGCAATTACTTCTGCATGGGCGACAACCGCGACCACTCGCACGACTCGCGTTTTTGGGGCACCCTTCCAGAGCACTACGTGAAGGGTCGAGCCTTCATGATCTATTGGTCCTACGGCGGCGGCACATCCGACGGCAACTGGTACGGCTGGGGAGAGCGGCTAAAACAGCTGGGAAAGACGACTCTGGGCTTCGCTACCAAGACTCGCTGGCGGCGCACGCTCAAGATCATCCGTTAGGTGGATAAAGATGCCGAGCGCTAGAGGGGTGGCTCGGATCTACTTGGAAGTATTGATCGTCACGCTGATGGCGGCGACTTTCGGCCGTACCTTCTTGGCCCAGGGCCTCCGTATCTCCAGCGGCTCGATGGAAGAAGCCCTTCTTGTCGGCGACCACGTGTTGGTCAATCGCTTCCTCTTTGCGCCGAGCGGCTCCCGCTACGCCGAGTCCTTCCTACCCATCCGCTCTGCTCGCAGGGGCGAGATCGTCGTCCTGCGATTTCCGCAGGACCCTACGACGCTGTTCGTAAAGCGGTGCATCGGGCTGCCCGGCGAGCAGGTCGACATCGTCCGCGGTCGAGTGCTTATCGACGGCCTGGCTCTCGACGAATCAGCCTACCTCGACACCGCACCCACGATAACGGCAAAGGAGACGCCGTCTGGCGACTATTCAGTCCGAGTGCCGGATGATCACTTCTTCGTCCTCGGCGATCGCCGCGGCCATTCCTTCGATTCGAGGCACTGGGGCAGCGTGCCGGCCGCCTCTCTGGTGGGGAGGCCGATCTTCGTCTACTGGTCGTGGAACGAGCGCGCCCGCGACGTTGGGGAAACGCAGCCGCAGGGGCGTTTCGAGCGAGCTATTTCAGGCTTTTTAGGCGCTACGAGGTGGCGTCGAACCTTCTCGATCGTGAGATAGGGAACAGAGTTATGTAAGATAGTCTCTGCATGGAACGTCTAGCGAGGTCGCTGGCGCTCCTAGGCGAGCAGAGAGGAGCTTGAGCTATGAAGACTTCAGACAATCCGAACTGGACCCGACAGAGAGGCGGAGCCAAGATCGGCACCCTCATCTGGCTGTTCATGTTCGTCGCCATCATCATTGTCGGTAAGGAAGCTATCCCGGTAAAGATGAGGAGCTCGCAGTTCGAGGACTACATGATCGAACAAGCGAAGTTCGCCGGGGGTCGGGGAGCCGAGTCGCTTCAAAGAGCCTTGTTGAACAAGGCGAACGAACTCGAAATACCGGTTGACAAGAAGACCTGTCGAGTCCGCAAGAGCAACGGACGGGTCAAAATGGACGCCGAGTACACGATCAGGCTCACATTCCCGTTCTACGAGTACGACTGGCACTTCGTGCACTACGTCGATCGCCCGGTCTTTATCATCTAGCCCTAGCCGAGGTCGCGCCTCTGAGCTTCGGGGCCTTCCCGCCGCTGCGGGCCCGGGTCAGGTGTCGCTCGGCAGCTCGACGGCGCCGACCAGCTCGCTCACTTTGGCGATGCCGGATTCGCGAAGGTAGGACCTGAGGCCATCGAGAATTCGCTCCGGCGTGGCCGGGTCGCGGAAGAGTGCCGTGCCGATTTGTACCGCGCTCGCGCCCGCCAGCAGGAATTCGATGACATCGGAAGCCGTCTCGATACCTCCGATACCGATCACCGGAAGGCCGACCTTTCGAGCCACATCGAAAACGATCCGCAATGCGATGGGCTTGATCGCCGGTCCCGAGAGCCCGCCGCGGACGGTGTGCAACAACGGCCGCCGCGTGCCGGCATCGATCGCCATCCCCACGACCGTATTGATGCACGAGAGAATGTCGGCTCCCCCCTCCCTGGCGGCCTCCCCGAGCTCGTGCGGAGCCGCAACATTGGGCGACAGCTTGACGATCAAGGGCTTCGTCGTTTCTTGCCGCACTGCGGCAACGAGCTTGGCGAGGATCTCGGGGTCGTGCCCGAACTCGATCCCCCCGCGGTCGACATTCGGACACGACACGTTGAGCTCGACGCCAGCGACCTCGGGTATGGGCTCGGCGCGGCGCGCGAGCTGGCGATACTCATCTATCGAAGTCCCGAAGAGGTTCAGGACCACGCGAGCGGGGTACTGACGCAACCCAGGCAAGACATCGACAAGAAAAGCCTCGATGCCGATATTCTGCAGACCGATCGAGTTGAGCATCCCGCCTCGGGTTTCGCAGATCCGCGGCCCGGGGTTTCCTTTCCGTGGCTCGAGCGACAGACCCTTGGTGACAATGCCGCCAAGCTTTGCTAGCGAGCCGAGGTGGGAGAACTCGAGCCCGTAGCCGAAGGTCCCGCTCGCCGTAAGCACCGGATTGGGCAGCTCGAGGGGCCCGACCCGAGTGGAAAGATCCGGTTCGGTCACCAACGCACCTCGTCGAAGCGAAAAACAGGGCCATCCTTGCAGCACAGAGCGAAGCGGCCGTCGACATGGGGAACCGCGCAACCCAAACAGGCGCCGTAGCCGCAACCCATCGGCGTCTCGAGCGCGGCCTCCCCTGCTACCCCATGGTCACGAGCGAGTCCGGCGAGTGCGGCCAGAAGGCCCATCGGACCACACGCGTAAAGAAAACCATAAGCACCTTGCTCTAGCGCCTCGCCAAGGGGACCGGTCACCAGGCCCTCACGACCCTCGCTTCCATCCTCGGTGGTGACAATGCAACTCCCACCCGACGCCGTCGCCGCTTCCTCGAAATCGCTGCGGCAAGGTAGGTCGATGGACGACCGGCCGCCGTAGTAAAAATCGAAGGGAATTCGCCGATCGGCGAGCTGGCGACCCAGCAGAAGGAGTGCGGCCGAACCGACTCCTCCTGCGACCAGGGCCACCCGATCGTGAGGCTGGACCTCGAACCCCCGGCCCAGCGGGCCCAGAACTCGCAAGATGCTCCCTGGAGAAGCTGTGGACAGAAGGTGGGTGCCGCGCCCGATGACCTTCCCGAGAAGGTCGATCTCCACTCGACTCCCCGCCACGCGTAGATCGTGCACCGAGAAGGGCCGTCGTAAATAGGGCTCGAGCCTCTCTCCGACCTCGACCATCACGAACTGGCCGGGCACAACCGGAAGGAAGTCTTCGGCGATCTCGAGGTGAAGAGTGAAATAGGGGAGAGGGTGGGGCTCGACCGAACTCACCGTCGCCCGGAGGTCGCGCATCTGCTCCAAACTTTAGCATGCAACATCCACGATCTCTGTCACAATCCGCTGGCGATGCCCCCAGCAAAATCGCAGTCATGGCCGAGTAGGCGCCGACGGCTGCTGGAGATCCTTGCCCTCCTCGCACCCGGCGCCCTACTGGGCGTTCAATTCGCGACTCTCCTCTTCTTTCTCAACCCCAGAGCGGAATTCGGCCCCGGCCCACTGGCCGGCGCCTGCGTAGCTTTCGGAGGCTTTTTTGCAGTGGCGTGGGCGGGGCTCAGGCGCGCCTGGAGAGGGAAGCGAGGGCGCAGCAACGTCGAGATTCTCCCCTGGGCCCTGACCGTGATTCTCTTCCTGACCGCAACGGCTCAGTGGGCACACGCATCTCTGTACGCTTTCTACCTTCCACCAGGAATCAATAGCCGACTGATCAAGGCTGCCGTAGGCGTCAGCCTCTCCTCCTTGATCTGCTTCTACACCGCCCTTCTCCACACGGTGCAGCAAAGGAGGTACGGTCGGGGCAGTCGTCTCGCCATCGGTGCCCTCGTGTGTCTTTCGATCGTCATTTCTCTAGAGCGGCGCTACGCCTACACATCCACCCCCAGCGCCGCTCCAACTACAGCAACGCTAGCCCGGTCACCACGACCAAAGCTAGTGGTGATCGGCCTCGAAGGCGCGACCCTCGACGCGATTCTGCCACTGGCCGAAGAAGGCCAGCTTCCCTTCCTCGCGTCACTCTTGCAGCAGGGCGCCTATGGCCGCCTCTCAACGCTCTCACCGGTGAGGCGACTCCCGCTTTGGTACGCCTTGGCCACGGGAAGCTACCCCTACCGTCATGGCGTCGTTTCCGAGACCTCGCTTACGGCGGCATTTCTCCCCGATGACTCGCCGCCCCTGACGCTGGTCCCCTGGGCTTCGGGCCTGCAGCGCTGGGGGTCCCTCATCGGCATCCGCGCGTCCACTTCCTTGCCGCCTTCGAACGTCCCAGCTCTATGGGAGATTCTGGAAGGGCTTGGTGTCTCCACTACTGTTCTCGGCTGGCCGGCGCTCGAGGCCGACCTTGCACAGGCGAGCCGATCCCTCGGACCGCACTTCTCGAGATTTCCAGAAACGACTGTCACTCTTAAGGAAGAAAGCTTTCGACTGTGGGCAGAGGCCCGCCGTATCTGCCCGTCATTGGCCGCCGCCGACCCCGAGCTCTTCTCGCCGCTCGGCGAGGACTCCCCTGACGCGGTCAAGGAAGCGCTACTGGGAGATCTCTGGCGGGTCGAGGTGGCTCGTTACGTTCTCTCATCGGGCGAAGATGCTGTCTTTCTTGGCCTCCCCGGCCTCCTCGACATCTCACGTTCCTACTTCGGCGGCTACGCAGCAGTCCAGTTCGATGGAGAGAGTCAGGAACAGCAGCAACGAGCCTCGCAGATCCTCGCCGGGTACTACCGCATTCTCGACGATGAGCTGTCTCGCTTGTGGAACAGCATGCCGAGCCCTCGACTCTTGGTCATCGTGTCGCCATTCGGTGTCCGGGAGCCGAGCGGGTGGCAACGGCTGTGGTCGACGGTCTCTCCCGAGAGCGCCCTGCTCGGCCGCGTAGACGGCGCCGCCGACGGCGTTCTTCTGCTCTTGGGAGACAATCTTCGCTCGGGCACTCTTCTCGACCGATCCCAGCTAACCGACCTGGCGCCTACGCTTCTGTACGCCCTCGGCGCCCCGGTCGCCCGCGATCTAGATGGGAGTGTGCTTACCCAAGCGTTCGGAACCACGTTCCTCAACCGAATGCCGCTGAGGTTCGTTCCGTCCTATTCCTCACTGGCTCGTCCACGGCGATAACAGATTGTCGTGCCTAGGACCAGCGTTCCAAAGTTCGTGCTGCATAGCTCGAGGTCATTCTGTTCGTTGGCTAGGAGCCTGCGAAGCAGGCGAGTAGTTCTCAGGCGGGGATGGGCCGGAGAACGGGCCGAAGGCGCGTTTTCCGGGGCTAGGAGCGTGTCCGAGAATTCGGACAGGCGAGTAGTTCTCAGGCGGGGATGGGCCGGAAAACGGGCCGATGGCGCGTTTTCTGGGGCTAGGGCTCCGCGGCTGGATTGATCGGATCCGAACCCTGGTTCTCTGACGACGGAGCATCCGCCGCGGGAAGGCGCTCGACCGCTTCAGCCAAAAGGCGATCGAACAAGCGGATCAACTCTTCCTCCGAATGAAAATGGATGCGCAGACTCCCACCTCTCTTGGATCTGCGGATCTCGACTCGCGTCTGCAGCGCCCGAGTCAACTTTTCTTCGGCTGCCGTCGTGTGAACGTCATTGCGCAAGGCGCGGCCCTTACTTGCCCGTGAGGACCCGGCTGCCCCGGCTCTCACCAACGCCTCCACGCGACGCGCGCTCAAACCCTCTTTGACCGCCCGCTCCGCAACCTCGACCTGACTCGACGGAGAGGCCAGGGCAAGCAGGGGCCTCGCCTGCCCTGCGCTGAGTCTCCCCGCACGCAGCAGGTCTTGGACGCTCGCCGGTAGACGGAGCAGCCTCAATGTATTCGTGATCGTCGAGCGCGCCCTCCCCACCTGCTCCGAGATCTGATCCTGAGTCAGCTGGAACCGGTCCGAAAGGCTGCGGTAGGCCTCGGCTTCCTCGATCGAGTTGAGATCCGCTCTTTGAAGATTCTCCACGAGTGCAAGCTCCAGCGACGCCTGATCGCTGGCAACCTCGCGCACAATCGCGGGAACCTCGGCGAGGCCGCACTTCTGTGCCGCCCTCCAACGGCGTTCGCCTGCAATGATGGTGAAACTCCCATCCGCTCGAGCAGAAACAATCAACGGTTGAATCACGCCCTGGGACCGAATTGAGCTTGCAAGCTCCTCCAGTCCCTCCTCATCAAAGCTGGATCGAGGTTGGAAGCGATTGGGGACAAGCCTGGTGACCGGAATCTTCTCTACCGCCGCTGCCCCTGCTCGGGTCGGAGTTGCTTCTCCGTCACCGAGAATCGCATCCAAACCTCTCCCAAGTCCTTTACGCATAGTTATTTACCCCATTCTTCAAAGAAGCTCTCTGGCTAGGTTCAAGTATGCCTGGGCCCCTCGACTCTTGATGTCGTACTGCAACACCGGCACGCCGTGACTCGGCGCCTCGGCCAGTCGAACGTTTCGCGGAACGACGGTTTTGAAGACGCGATCCGGGAAATGCTGCCGAACTTCCTCAGCGACCTCCTTGGAAAGGCGTGTTCGCTCGTCGTACATGGTGAGCGCGATTCCGCGAATCTCCAGGGCTGGATTGACGCTTCCTCGAACTCTCTTGAGGGTCGAGAAGAGCTCACCCATGCCTTCGAGCGCAAAATATTCGCACTGCAGAGGAATCAGCACTCCGTCCGCTGCCGCCAGCGCACAGACGGTGAGGTGGCCAAGCGACGGAGGGCAATCGAGGAGGACGGTGTCATAACCATCAAGAGCCTGAACGAGCGTACGCAAACGCAGCTCCCAGCCTTGCTGGCCGACAAACTCGACCTCTATCCCAACCAAATGGCGATCCGATGGAGCCACATCGAGACCGGGAAAACCGGAGGGCCGAATGACCTCGGATAGAGGGCATTGGCCCAATAGCGCCTCGTAGAGGAGTGGTGGCTCGGTATCTGCTCCAACGCCACGAGAGGCGTTGCCCTGGGGATCACAGTCAACCAGCAGCACGCGTTGCTCGAGCGCACCTAGTGCCGCACCAAGATTGACAGCGGTGGTGGTCTTCCCGACCCCCCCTTTCTGATTGACAATCGCCAAGACGCTCAAATGCTGTGTCTCCGCCCCGATATCGACAAGGTCATTCCGACGGGGCCCCAGTATTGGGCCGCACACGTCGTCAAGGCCTCTTTACTCCATCCTGTCATGCTGGCGCATGTGCGTCTCGAGAGTCAACAGTCCATCTATCTAGACTCCGACCGTCCGAACATCAACAGCTGTCTGTGCTTCGAGCCGGCAACCGGCACACGCTCGAGAAGGCGCAGAGATTGCGGAAGCGGAGGCGCCTCGAGGCCGGCCCAGATCAGGACGCGCCCTTGTTCGGAGAGGCACGACTCGAGGAGGCCCCAAGTCTCGAGTGGTAGGCGAACGGCCCTCACCGTAATCAGATCCGCCAGCTCCTCCTCCATTACGGCGGGCAAAGACGGCCCGAGGCGCTCGTTGATGCACGCCACCGAGACCCCGCCCGCCCTTGCCGCAGACCTCAAGAACGCCCACTTCGCCTGTCGCGACTCGATCAGCAGCACGGACAAATCGGCGCGGGCGGCTGCAAGAACAAGACCTGGAAACCCACCGCCAGACCCAACATCCACAACTCTCGCCCCAATCGGTACCAAAGGCAGACCCTGCAAAGACTCCCCGAAATGGCGCTCCGGAGTTTCCTGCAGTGTGCCGGGCCCCACCAGTGAAAGGCGACGATTCCAACGCAGAAGCTCTTGGTAATGGGCGTAGAGCGCCGTCGCGACCCTGTCTGACAGACAAAGGTTTGCCGCTCGTCCAACTCGGACGGCGAACTCCTCGAGTGAGAGTGTCTGTTGTGGATGTTTCACGTGAAACGCCGTCTCGACGTTGGCGACAAACTATCACTCGTAGACCCGACGCCAGGCCCTGGCCGACGCGAGCTCCACCCATCATCACGCTCCTATCCAGCGAAGCACCCAGTACCCGCCCCGGGGCCTAGAATTCCTCGAGCGAGGGTGTCCGTTGCGGATGTTTCACGTGAAACGCCCGACGGCCGGCCCACGCACGAAGACTCCTACGCGGGCAGGATCGTTACGCGCTTGTAGAATCCCTGTCCGTTGCTTTCGGTGACCACGTCGCTTTCGTTCTTCAGCGCTAGGTGAATCGTTCGGCGGTCCGCCGGATTCATTGATTGGAGCGTGTAGGCGCGGCCCTCTCTCCGAACATCCTCCGCCGCACCAAGTGCCATCTGCTCCAATCGACTCACTCGCCGTTCTCGAAAACGCTGACTGTCAACCCTGCAGGCCCCCATGGTGCCCGCGCTGCCTCGCAGCACGCGCGGCAGCAGGTGCTGGATCGCCAACAACAAACGACCCTCGCCCCGGACCAACAGCTCCTGATCAGGACCCGACAGCTCGACCTCGAGCTCTTCCTCGCCCTGAAAGACCACGACTTCGAGGTCGAGCCCCGCAATCGATGCGAGCTGACGAGTGGCTTCGGCAGCGGCCTCTGCAGCCTCTCCCTCTGCGAGTGGAAGATCACGAGAAGGCAGAGGCAGCTCTGAGTCGGCCTCTGGCAACTCCTCACCCGCGTCACCAGGCCGACCCTGCGGGTGACCAGATCCTCCTGCCGGTGCTCTTTCGTCCAGGCTCTCCTCTGTTTTCTGGCCAGGAGGCGCTTGCGGAGTGAGGTTGAAATCCTGCTGGTTCTCAGGGGGATCAGGGGTGACGCTCTCATGGGGAGGCGTCGCAACGTTATCCCCCTCTTCGACTGCAGGGTCTCGCTCCCTCGTTGGGTGCTCGGGGTCGACTTTGATCACTACATTGCGCCTCGTGCGGAGCGGACCGCTACGTCGCTCCACCCGCTCGTACGCCACATCGTCGGGCTCGACACCGTGGTGTTCGGCCGCTGCTGTCACCGCTAGATCCAAAGAACCACCAGTGAAGAAAACACGAGTTGAACCGCTCATTTCTTCTTTCCCCGCTCCTTTTTCTTACCTACCGGTTTGACCACTGCGGCGGCATCCTCACCACCGAAGTAACCGGCCTTCTTAAGACGTTGGTAACCGGTCTGTTGCACGATCGTCAATATGTTATTGGTGAGCCAATACAAAACCAGCCCGCTCGCGAAGCCAAACGAGATCACAGTGAACCAGACCGGCATCGTGTTCATGATGATTCTTTGGCTTGGGTTCATACTCGCAGCCGGCATCATTCGCTGCTGCAGAAACTGAGCGCCGCCCATGATGATGGGCAGTGCGTACCACGGATCCGGGGCGCTCAGATCCTGGATCCAGAGGGTCCAGGGAGCGTTCCACAGCTCTCCTGAATTCCTCAGCAGGGTGAAGAAAGAGAAGAAGACCGGCATCTGCAGCAGCATCGGTAGGCAGCCCCCGGCGGGATTTACGCCTTCGCTGCGGAACAGCGCCTGCATCTCTTCGTTCATCTTGCGCTGAGACTCCAGATTCGGTCGACCCTTCTTGTCTCGCTGTTTACCTCGGTGCTTCTGCTTGATCGCCTCGATCTTGGGATTCAGCTTCTGCATCTTCTGCATCGAGACGTAACTCTTGTGGGTCAATGGAAACAGAGCCACCTTGATTACGACGGTGAGCAGAATGATCGACCAGCCGAAGTTGCCAACCACATTGTCGTGGATCCAAAGCAACATGAAGAGCATCGGGCGGGACAACGCACCGAGGTACTTACCCCACCGGATCGTTCGATCGAGCCCGCCCTCGAGCTTCGCGAGGCGTTGGTACTTCTTCGCCCCCCAGTACCCGGCAGCCTGGAACTCTCCGCCCTGCGGAAAGAGCGCCAGCTGGAGCTCCTGCGGTAGATCTTCCTGAGTGGAGCTTATCGACTCCTCGGGAGGCCGTGGCAGGAACGAATGGGGGGCGCCCTCGCCCTGGCTGACCAAGAGAACCGGTTGGGCCAACACCTCGACTAAGGGTGTCCGAGGTGCCAAGGTAGTCAGAAAATACGTGTCCTCCAAGGCAAACCATCCAACGCCGGCGCCGGGGATTCGCACATCGGCCCGCTGTTTTGGGGCGTCGAGCTGTTCCACTTCGTCACCTGCCGAGAAGGACGCGCTTCTCTGAAGATTCCGGCTAACGAGCTCCTTGTCCGTCGGGTTTCGAAGTCCTGGGCCGAGGAGGACTCCCCAGTCCCTCAGATTCGTTTCGATCCCGACCTCGAACATGCCGTTGTCAGAAAAGCGGAACTCTTTGGTCACCACCCCCAGAGCGCCCCGGTACTTGAAGCGGATGCCAGGGCCCTTGGTTCCCTCTCCGGCCAGCTCCTCGTGCACGAAAAGAGCCTCATTCACCGGCAGCGGATCGCCTTCCGGGTTCACCAGGGCGAAGGGGTAGGGAGCCGATTCACGCTCCCGAACCATCTCGAGCTGGCCTCCGTCTCGACCGATTACATCCTTGAGTCTAAAGGAGATAAGCTGAGCCCCGCGATTCGAGAACACGGCCTGGGTGGTCGGCCCATCGAGGTCGACGTTGGTCGCGAGGGTCGCCTCCAAGGGCTCGAACGTCAGCTCTTCCTCCACCGCCGGGTCGACGACGACAGCATCTTGCGCCTGGGCGGGTCGAGTCGAGGGAGAGGGCAGGGCCGCGTCTGGAGCAGGCTGCGCCACCCGCTCCGGGGCCGGGAAAAGGAAGCCCCAGCCAATCAGCACCAGCAGGGAGAGAAACGCCGCGAGGATGAGCCGTTTTTGGTCCAAGGCTGAGAGTCCTCTTGGTCAACCCCTAAGGGAGGTCGACGCCCCCCTTGTGGAGGGGGTGACAACGAAGGAGCCTGGCACCGCTCTTGGCGAAGGCGGTCCCGAATCCGTACTTCTGAAAGGAGAGACGGGCATACTCGGAGCAAGACGGCGAGAAGCGGCAGGCGCCGGGTAGTAACGGGGAGACCCACCGTTGATACCCCTCGAGTGCCGCCACCGCGAGTCGACTCATGACACCCAATCGCCTGTCAGTAGCCTGGACAACTGGTCTTCCAGGGCTCGTTTCACTTCCTCGAAGTCTCTGCGGATTGCGGGATGCTTCAAATTCATCACGATGTCCACTGCCGGGAGCTCGTCGCGACGCCCCCAGCGCCGATAGACCTCCCGGCACCGGCGCCGTCCCAGATTTCGCAGTACTGCGCATCCCAACTTCCGACTGGCGGTCAGGCCCAGCCGCGGAGCTCCCAAATCGTTCGATAGGACAAAAAACGTCGCAACAGGTCCACCCAAGCGCTTGCCACGGTTATAGCAACGAAGGTACTCACTCCGTTTCAGTAGACGACCTGCAGAATCAAGACTCTCAGGCCTCTTGCGCGCCACCTTCGCTTCCGCGTTCAAACCGCCAAGCGCGTGCGCCCCTTGCGGCGGCGATGAGAGAGTATGGCGCGACCCTGCCGCGTACGCATTCTGATACGAAATCCGTGGGTCTTCTTACGGCGACGATTGTTCGGTTGAAATGTTCTCTTCACAGCATCACCTTTGTCGATTCTTCAGTTTCTATACACACGGCCCAGGGGATGGCGGAGAGGGTGGGATTCGAACCCACGGATCGCGTAAACGATCAACGGTTTTCGAGACCGCCCCGTTCGACCACTCTGGCACCTCTCCTACTCTCAAACACAAACCTCCAGGTCCAGCCCACTCGGACTGGCGGAGAGGGTGGGATTCGAACCCACGGTAGGGTTCCCCCTACACACGCTTTCCAGGCGTGCACCTTCAGCCACTCGGTCACCTCTCCCTATTTTCGGATCTATATCAAGTATTGTGCCGCAGCGCGGCAAAAAAGCTTTTTAGCAACTGTCGACTTTCTTCTCGCATCTCTCCGCGGCAGACTTCCAGTCGATGATTCAAGCGAGCATCCTGGACCAAGTTTCCCAGCGATCCGCAGAAGCCTGCTTTGGGATCCTCTGTTGCGAAGACCAGCCGGCGTATGCGGCTCTGCACCAAGGCGCCGGCGCACATGGCACAGGGCTCGAGTGTTACAAAGAGGGTGCACTCGGATAGTCGCCAATCTCCGATTCGACGCGCGGCCTCTCGCAGCGCAAGAATCTCGGCGTGGCCGAGTGGATCTTTGTCCGTCTCCTTTCGATTGTGTGCACGGCTCAACACCTCATCGGTGCCGTGAACAACCACGGCTCCAACCGGCACCTCGCCGAGCTTTGCCGCCTTCCGCGCCTCGTGTACTGCTTCCGACATCCAGTGCTCATCGTTCATCGGCAGATCTGCAAACTGGCGCGGCGGACGAACGCCCTATAGTAGCTCATCTAAGAACGTCGGTAAACAACCAGTCGTCCCTGCCGATGCAAGTCACGAGCTCTGCTTTACAAGCGGCGGACCACACACTACGATGCCGGGTGGGGAGCCCCCCGTGAAGGGTTCGGGCCCTGTGCGTTGAGGGGCTCCGAACCTCGTCAGGCCCGGAAGGGAGCAGCGATAAGGTGTTCTCCTCGAGCGCCGCAGTTTCAGCCGGAACCCTTCACGCGAGGCTCCTGCACCAAGTGAGGGTCGCAGGCTCCCTCGCTGGAGACGGCCTAACACCAAAATGACTTATCAAGCCCTCGCCAGGAAGTGGCGTCCGCAGGACTTCTCCTCGATCGTCGGACAAGAGGCAGTGGTCACGGCGCTGCGCAATAGCATTGCTGAGGACCGCATCGCGCAGGCCTACCTTTTTTCCGGCATCCGCGGCGTCGGCAAAACAACGGCCGCCAGAGTTCTGGCCAAGGCCCTCAATTGTGAGACCCGACGCGACGCCGACGAGAGCACCGAATCGTTCTCCGACCCCTGCAACAACTGTGTCCCTTGCCGTGAGATCACTCGAGGGTCGGACCTCGATGTCATCGAGATCGACGCCGCCACCTATTCCAAAGTGGAACAAGTCCGCGAGCTCACCGAGAGTCTTCGCTACGGCCCCGCCCGAGACACCTACAAGGTCGTCGTCATCGACGAGATTCATCGGCTCTCTCGGCAGGCCTTCGACGCGTTGCTCAAGATTGTCGAGGAGCCGCCTTCCCATCTAGTCTTCATCTTTGCCACCACCGAGATCGAAGTCGTACCGGCAACCCTGCTCTCGCGGTGCCAGGACTTTCACTTCCGACGGGTGTCCGCCGCCGACTTGGTTTCGCTGCTCAAGAAGCTCACCGACGCCGAGAACATCGACGCCACCGAGAGAGCGCTGCGATTGATCGCCCGGGCGGGGGAAGGAAGCGCTCGTGATGCGGTAGCTCTTCTCGATCAACTTGCGACTTTCGGCTCGGGCAAAATCGCCGAGGAGGACGCGGTTCGCTTACTTGGAGGACTCGACCTCCGCCTTTTTCACCATCTGCTCTCGAGCATTCTCAGCGGTGATTCGTCGTCGGTCTCCACCGCTCTGCAACAAGTGGAGGACCAAGGCTGGGACCCCAGACGCACCCATACCCAATTCCTCGCCTACTGCCGAGACGCGCTCCATGCCGCCGTCGGCACCGAGGCCAATGCGCTCGACCTACCTAAGGAAGACGCAGACCAGCTGGTGACCCTGGCGCGCGAAACAGGGTACGAGAATCTGCTCCGCCTACTCAATCAGCTGCTGAAGAGCGAGGAGCTGGTTAGAAGAAGCGACGCACCGGCCTTGGCTGTCGAGATCGCCTGGCTGCGGGCCGCAGAGCTTCCCAAGCTGACTCGAATCGAGGAGATCCTGAGCGGGGCGCCGGCGCCGAAGAGAAGGGAGGCCCTCGAGGAACCCGCGCCGGCCAAAGCCCCTCGTCCACGGGCGAGCGACGCAGACCCGACTCCGAGCTCGGCGCAACCGGCGACGCCGACGACTGCTCAACCGGAGCCCACCGCGGACGGACCTCGGCTGTCCCGGAACCCTAAAGAAGCGCTGCTCGAGCTGGTAAGCCAACGCAAACAGCCCCTCGCGGCCCGGCTTCGTCAATGTCAGAGCCTCGAGGTCGTGGGAAGCGAGCTGCGCATCGTCATCGCGCAAGGCGACGACTGGCCGAGAGAAGCTCTGGAGCGAAGCCAAAACAAAGAGCTACTCGACCAGGCCGTCGCTGAGCTCTGGGGGAAAGACGCGAGCTGGACCCTGGTCGAGGGAGAGCCTGTCGCAGAACCGGTAGAGTCAGCGTCGCCCGCCGTCGGCCCTGCGGTCGAGCACCCTGTAGTCCAATCGGCGCTCGATCTCTTTGCCGGCACCATTGAAACCATCGAAGAGACTCAACCGAACACGGAGGACCAGGAATGAACCTGCAAAAACTCATGAAGCAGGCTCAGGAAATGCAAACGCGCCTCCAGGGCGAGCTCGAGACCCTGGAGGTCGAGGCGTCTGTCGGCGGCGGTATGGTGTCGGTGACCCTCAGTGGCCACAAACTTCTGCGCTCTGTACGCATCGACGCCGAGGTCATGGACCCCGAGGATCCCGAGATGCTCCAAGATCTGATCGTCGCGGCGGTGAACGAAGCTGCCCGTAAAGTGGATGAAGAGATGCAGAGCAAGCTTGGCGGCCTTGGCGGAGGCTTGCCCGGCATGTTCGGCTAGCTCGAGAATGCGGCCCTCCGATCCGCTGGGCCGGTTGGTCGGGGAGCTTTCGCGGCTACCCGGCATCGGCCCCAAGACCGCTACCCGACTAGCGCATCACCTGCTCCGCGTTCCGGAGTCCGATGCCAGATCACTGGCCGAGGCCATCGTGGAGATCAAGGAGAAGCTCACCCACTGCTCTACCTGCAACAGCATCACCGCTGAGGACCCCTGCGATCTCTGCACAGATCCTCAGCGGGACCGCTCTAAGATCTGTGTAGTGGAAGAGCCCTTCAACATCCAGCCCATCGAGCGCACCGGCGAGTATCGCGGCCTCTTTCACGCACTCATGGGCGCTCTTTCACCGCAACGTGGCATCGGGCCCGACCAATTGGCCATCGACGGGCTGCTCGAGCGCCTCGACGGCGTCGAAGAGGTCATCATCGCCACGAATCCCAATGTGGAGGGAGAAGCGACGGCCCTCTTCCTCGCCCGAATCCTGAGGCCCAGAGGAATAGCGGTCACCCGCCTTGCCTTCGGGCTGCCGATCGGCGGAGACATCGATTACATCGACGAAGTGACCCTCGCCCGATCGCTCACCGGCCGAAGGGACTTTTGAGCCCCCCGGAAGCGATGGACACGAGCCTCGGCCGCGGCGATCTCCTTCCGGAGGTCCTGATCGCACCGCCCGGGCCCGAATCGAGACGTCTCTGTACCCGCCTAGAGGACGTCGAGGCGCCGATCGTCAACACCGTTTCGGCCGCCGGGCCGGCGGTGGTGTGGGCTGAAGCGCTGGGAGCTAACGTGCTCGACGTCGACGGCAATCGCTATATCGACCTCACTTCCGGCTTCGGCGCCGCGGCGGTGGGTCACCGACACCCTAGGGTGGTCGAGGCGGTGAACCGCCAGGCGGCGAAGCTGCTCCATGGCCTCGGCGACATCGCCGCCCACCCGACGCGAGTAGCCCTCGCGACGAGTCTCAAGAAACTCGCACCCATCACCGACGCGCGCATTTTCTTTGCTACCAGCGGCTCCGACGCGGTCGAGATTGCCCTCAAATCAGCAATGCTCGCGACCGGGCGCAGTGGCGTCTTAGTCTTCGAGCCCGCGTACCATGGCCTCTCCTTCGGCGCGCTGGCTCTGAGCTCGCGGGCTTCGTTCCGCCTTCCCTTTGAGGATGTGCTCAACCCCGCAATCGCAAGGCTGCCTTTCGGCTGTGATACCGAGTTGTTGGCTAGCGCCCTTTCGGGCGGCCGAGAGCGGCTCGCCTGCGTAGTCTTCGAGCCCATCGTCGGTCGAGAAGGCGTTCTCCTACCACCAACTGGATGGCTCGAGGCATTGCAGCGAATCTGTCAGGCCGAGGGCATCCTTCTGGTTGCGGACGAGATCTTTACCGGATTCGGCAGGACTGGCCAAACCTTCGCGATCGAGGAAGAAGGCATCGAGGTAGATCTTCTCTGCTGCGGAAAGGCGCTCGCCGGCGGTCTACCGCTCGCCTCGGTGATCGGGCGAAGAGAGGTAATGGCGGCCTGGGACCGGCCCGGCGAAGCTCTTCATACCGGGACTTTCATGGCCCACCCTCTGAGCTGCGCCGCAGCTCTCGAGGTTCTTGGCCTGCTCGAGGAAGAGAACCTTCTCGAGAAGGCGAGGAGGGGTGGGCAAAAGATCGAGAAGCGCCTGTCTCCTTGGGTCGGCGCAGCTGGCGTGACAGACCTTCGCGGTCGTGGTCTTCTCTGGGGGCTGGAAATGGATCGCGCCTCGCGTGCCAAGGCGCTCGCGAGCGAGGCCCTGGCCGAGGGGCTCATCATCCTCGCCGGTGGTAGCGACGGCCGAACGCTCCAAATTCTGCCACCGTTAACCATAGATAGTCGCCAACTCGACGCCGCTCTCGATATCCTGGAGCACCTGCTGTCGAGCTCCGAGGCTTCCGGATGACGCATAGTCAAGATTCTTCCAGACCCATACCGCTGGTCGATGTCGGTCGCGAGCACGAACCGATACGAGAGGAGCTCTCGAGAGCCGTCACTCGAGTGCTGGCGAGTGGGCGTTTTATTCTCGGCGAAGAGGTTGCCACCTTCGAGGCTGCCACCGCCGCCTATCTCGGCTCCGGTCACTCTTTGGGTACCTCATCGGGCAGCGACTCCTTACTCGCTTGCCTGATGGCCTTGGATCTCGAGCCCGATGACGAGGTCCTGTGTCCGGCTTTCACCTTTATCGCCACCGCCGGCGGCATTTCGAGGGCCGGCGCGAAGCCTGTCTTCGCAGACGTCTCTCCGCTTACGCTCGACTGCCGGCGGGAGGACCTCGAATCGCGGATTACTCCTCACACACGGGCCATTGTCGCGGTCCATCTCTTCGGTCGGTGCAGCGAACTGGATCCCATCGTAGAGCTCGCCAACGATCACGGGCTAGTGCTGATAGAAGATACGGCGCAGGCGCTGGGGGCGTCGATCGGAGGCCGAAAGGCAGGCACACGCGGCGACGCCGGCTGCTTCTCGTTCTACCCGACCAAGAACCTCGGCGGCTTTGGGGACGGCGGCCTGATCTGCACCGACCGCGACGACTTGGCGAACCGGCTTCGATCTCTCCGCGACCACGGGCAGGTTGGACGCTACATTCATGGCGAGATCGGCGGGAACTTCCGGCTCGATGCCCTGCAAGCGGCGCTTCTCTCAGTGAAGCTGCCCCGACTCGACGAGATGAACGTGCGTCGTGGCGAGGCTGCAAAGCGCTACTCTGACCTGTTCTTCGACAGTGAGCTCGCGGCTGCCGCTGACGCCGACTGTGACCGAGTCCCGCCGCCCATCCTTGTGCCCCTGGGAGCGTACCCAGAGCACGTCTTCCACCAGTACGTGATCCGAATTACCGAGGTCGGGGCCAGGGATCGAGTCCGCGATGTGCTGCAAACGGCCGGCGTTGGCACACAAATCTACTACCCGGTACCCCTCCATCTACAACCCTGCTTCGCGGACCTGGGTTACCAAGGCGGCGAGCTCCCCAACGCCGAGCGCCTTTCGCGAGAGGTCCTCGCTCTCCCCATCTTCCCGTACATCACCGAAGAGGAGCAGACGAGGGTCGTAGATCTCGTCACCGCCAGCCTCCGGACGTGATCGCCGTCGTTGACGGTCGAGCTGTCCTGGACGGTTGAGAGATGGCGGCCCCGCAAGGCGCATCGTGCCAGCCTTCGAAACGATCTTCATTTTCCTACTTGTGATCGCTGCAGGGCTCACAACACTTCTCCTCTTCGTAGCTCTCAAGCGCTCGAGGGCCTCACCCGCAGGCGATGCCCTGGGAGCAGGCCAGTTCGAAGATGCGCTGGTCCTCGCCGGAAGAGGCCTCGGAGACCAACGAGACGAGTGGATGGCCGGCGCGGTCGCGGCTAAGCATCTAGCGCGCTGGTCCCAGGCTCACGCGTTCCTTGACCGGATCCTGGCCGAGGATCCAAAAGACGGGGAGGGCCTAGCCGAGCGCGGACTCCTGAGTCTCTATCAAGATCGCCCGCAGGACGCGCGCGGCTACTTTCAAAGCGCCCTGGCGCAGCGCGGAGATCTAATCGAGTCGCTGACTCTTCATCTCGCCCTGGCCGCTTTGGTCGAGGGCGACCTCGCCCTCGCCCGCAGGACCTTCGAAGAGGTCGAGGTCTCGCTCGAAACCAAGCTGCGAATCGACCTGGGGGATGATGAGCCACTGTTCTCGGAGTGGCTCTTTCACGCGGCAGCACTGTGGGACGCGCTGGGCAAAGAAGGCAAGGCCCGCTGGGCCTGGGGTCAGGCCCTGGCCGCCGCACCTGCGAGCCAACTCGCGACCGTCCTCAACGACCTCGGCCTCGCTCAGCACCTCCATCCGCCTGGTCCAGAACCTTGTCAATCATCGACGACGTAGGAATGCTCGACAATTCCTGTCGATTTCTCCAACTCATCTCTCCGGCTTCGCTTTCTGCAACGACGTCGTCCTCGTAGACCACTCGGGCGCGACGAATCTCCAGCCTCAGATCACGGAATGTGATGTGGTGCCTGGCCTCACCGAGCTTTCTCCCAAGGCTCCATGTCCCACCGTAGCGCTGCGCCAGAGCCAACTCCCAGCCCGCCTTTCTCTCCCCGCTCCTCTTCGTCCAGGGCAACTCCCAGAGACCCGCGAGGATCTTCTCGTCGTCGCTGTTTCGACACAAAAGAATGCGGCCCTTTGTTTCGACCACGACGACGATGCGCTTCTCAACGATCGGCCGTCGGCTCTCCCTTCGCGGCGGATAGGCCTCGGGATGGCCCGAGGCTCGCGCGAGACAGTCTCGACCCAGAGGACACTCCGAGCACCGGGGCCGCAACGGCGAGCAAACAGTCGCGCCGATCTCCATCAGGGCTTGATTGGAGTCGCCGGGCGCCCCGCGATCCAACAGCTCGGTCGCCTTGGCCAGGAGCTTCAGGCGAGCCTGCTTGCGCTTGGGATCCGCCGACAGCGCGATCAGGCGGCCGACCACTCGCTCGACGTTTCCGTCGAGAACGGCAACAGGCTCGCCGAACGAGATGCTCGCCACGGCTGCCGCCGTATAGGCGCCAACCCCAGGGAGTCGGCGCAGCTCCCTCTCGGATCGAGGAAAGCCCCCTTTCTCTACGACCTGCTTCGCCGCCGCATGCAGATGTCGGGCTCGGCGGTAGTAGCCGAGTCCCGACCACAACGAGAGCACCTTCTCGATCGGCGCTTCCGCAAGGCTGTCGACGGTTGGAAACTCGCTGAGGAATCGACCGTAGTACGGGATCACGGTGTCGAGTCGCGTCTGCTGCAGCATCACCTCCGAGACCAAGACCTCATAGGGCCCGCTCCGCCGACGCCAGGGCAGTTTTCTAGCGTGCTTTCGAAACCATTCGAGCAGCTCCGTTCGCAGCTTCTGCTCACCACTGACTGACGCAAGACTTGGAGCGCCAAATTGATCGGCGTCACGGCGCAAATTTTTTTTCGTCATGGAAGGTCAGAATTCTCAGTAGGTTAGACGTTGGGGGCCCAGATTTCTTGACGCAGAGCGTTGCGTACGTCAACAACCCGATGTTAGGATTCGAATCCTTCCGCGGGGTCGGAAGTAATATCAAAAAAGGGACTTCTTTTAGTTTCCACAGGTTGTGGAAATAATGTGGAATTTCGTCCCGGCGCGATGAGTAGCACCGTCTGGAACCAGCTCTTAGACCAACTCGACCGGACCCTCCCGGCCGAAGAGGTTCGCACTTGGTTTCGTCCCCTGAGGGTCGAATCCGAGAGCGAGCACCAGCTCGTTCTGCGCGCTCCCAACCAGCGCTTCGTCTCCTCTCTGGAGGAAGCCTACCGGCCGGTCGTCGATCGGGCCATTGGCACTCTTCAGGGCGCCTCCTATGAGGTTCTGTTCTCGGTCGGGAATGGGGGGGCTGAGAAGGCCGATCCCTTCGACCCACGCTATCGATTCGACACCTTTGTGGTGGGCAACTCGAATCAGCTGGCTCATGCTGCCGCGAGGGCCGTCGCCGAGCGCCCGGGTCGCAGCTATAACCCCCTCTTCCTCTACGGCGGCGTGGGCCTCGGTAAGACCCATCTTCTCTACGCCATCGGGTACGAGATTCGCCGTCGGAATCCGAAGCTCCGAGTGAAGTATTTTCCTACCGAGCAATTCGTCAACGAGCTCATCAACTCGATCCGATTCGATCGAACGGTTGCCTTTCGCGAGCGTTACCGCTCTATCGATGTGCTGCTGATCGACGACGTTCAATTTCTCGCCAACAAAGAGCGTACACAGGAAGAATTCTTCCACACATTCAACACGCTCTACACATCACAGAAACAGATCATTCTCTCCTCCGACTCATCTCCGAGGAAGATCCCCACCCTCCAAGAACGGCTCCGAAGTCGCTTTGAATGGGGCCTTATCGCCGATATCGGCTCTCCCGATCTCGAAACCAAGGTGGCCATCCTGCGGCGAAAGGCGAGCGCCGAGGGAGTCAATCTACCTGACGATGTGGCTCTCTTCATTGCCCGACAGGTGCGATCGAATATTCGCGAGCTCGAAGGTCTCCTGAACCGCGTTCTCGCGTATTCATCCCTGACCGCGCGAAGCCTCGATCTCAATCTCACCAAGGAGACCCTCAAAGACATCCTGCTCGACGGGGATCGTCGCACCAAGGCGGCGGAGGTGATCAAATACGTCGCCCGTTTCTACGGTCTTCGCCTCACAGAGATCAAGAGCAAGAACAACTCACGGCCTATCGCCTTTCCTCGCCAGGTAGCCATGTACCTGTGCAAGCGATTGACGGATCTGTCCTATCCCGAAATCGGCAAGAACTTCAACGACAAGCATCACTCCACGGTGATGTATTCGGTGGAGAAGATCGAGCAGCTGAGGAGGAAGGATCCTGACCTCGATCGCTCGATCCAGGACATGCTCAATCAGTTCTCCTGAGTCGCCGCCGGTCGCCCCCTTCGACCGCCCCCTCCCATCCCTTAGCTTCCGGTGGTGCCCTCGGTTGTGGGTCTCTATCTGTGGAAACCTTCGGTTTCGGCTGTGCATAGATTGAGGATTACGGCTCGGCTTCCATGCCTCCCGCAAATAGGGGCCCTTTTTCGACCTGAAATCCGGCTCGGATCCACTGTGCGTTCCACATCCTCTGTAGTACCCCAAGAGGTTGAACGGAAAGCACATATAGAAAGATTTCCGAGTTTCCACAGCGCCTAGCTACTACGACTACTGTGTTATATAAAGAGATATCGGAGGAGGAAGACAAACCATGGAGCTTCGGTGTAATCGCAGTATTCTGCTCAACGAGCTAGGGCCGATGCAAGGAGTAGTGGAGCGTAAGACCACAATCCCAGTCCTCTCCCACATCTTGTTGACCGCCCGCGACCAGCAGCTACATATCGCGGCGACAGACCTGGACGTGTCGCTGACATCTTCTTGCGAGGCCGAAGTCGCGCAAGAAGGGGGTATCGCTATCCAGGCGAGGAAGTTCCTCGAGATCATCCGTTCTCTCGCTGGTGAGGAGGTCCATCTTCTCCAGGAAGACCCGAATATCCTGAGTATCCATGCGATGCAATCGCGCTTCAAGCTCAATGGGCTTGCGCCTGAGGACTTTCCGACCCTTCCCGAAGCAGCTTCGGGAGACACTCTCGAGCTACCCTTCGCAGAGTTTCGAAGAATGATCTCGAAGATCATCTTCGCGGTCTCGGCGGAGGAGTCTAGGTTCCAGCTCAACGGTGCGCTGCTGTTGGAAAAGGACGGTTCCTTCGAGATGGTCGCTACCGACGGTCACCGTCTGGCTCTGGTCGAGATCGCTCAAGAGGGCGCGTCGGCAAAGGAGGGTGTGTTGGTACCGCGCAAAGCCCTGCAGGAGCTCCAGCGCTTCGAGAGCGACGGGAATCTCGAGTTCTCGAGAGGGGAGCATCACCTCTCTTTTCGAGTGGGTCGCCGAGAGTTGATCTGTCGAATTCTGGAGGGGACCTTTCCCGACCACGAGCGTGCCATCGCCAAGGATAACGACAAGAAGGCTATATTCGACGCTCGGGCGCTGGCGTCGACGACCCAGCGCGTAGCTCTTCTCACAGGCGATCGGGCTCGCGCCATTCGCTTGCAGATGGGTCCTGACCTACTGGTGGTTTCAACCGCCAATCCGGATCTGGGAGAAGCCGTTGAGGAAGTTGCCTGTGAGTATCCCGGAGGGGAAGAGTTCCGGCTCGGCGTCAACCCGGACTATCTCTCCCAGTTTCTTGCGGCGGTGGAGACCGAAAAGGTGCGCTTCGAGTTCAAGGACGAGAATAGCCAGTGTGTTGGCTATCCGATCGATGGAGAGGACACCCGTTACCTCTGCGTCATCATGCCGATGAGGATCTAGTGCCGTGTCTCCGACATGGCTTACCAATATCTCGGCCCCTTTAGCCCGCTGCCGTCGTCGCGACTCGTCGACATATTCCCAATATGCCTGCCTCGTCGCTCCTTGACAGCGAATAAAATGACCTCGAGCTCTTGGCAAGCCATGTCGGAGACACAACACTAGGAAGGAGAACCTTCCGGCTAGAGAACCTCGTTGCTTTCCGGACTCACCCTTCACCAGTTCCGCAATCTCGAACACTTCCAGCTGCGGCTCGAGCCTGGCACGAACGTCTTGCTCGGCAGCAACGGTAGCGGTAAGACCAGCCTGTTGGAGGCAGCGCACGTAGCGGCTACGACCCGCAGCTTTCGTACCGCGCAGATTGCCGATTGCGCCTCTCTTTTGCCGTTGGAGCAAGAGGAGTCGGCAGAGCCAGGCTTCTCGGTCCGTGCGGAGGTTGTTGGCAAGAGTAGGGCGGAGTTGGCCGTCGTTTGGAATCGAGAGGGTCTCCAGCGAAGTCTCAATTCAAAGGCCTCGACGCTTCAGGAATACCTGGGCGCTCTACCGGTCATCGCTTGGACCGCTCGCGAAGACGAGATCCTGGCGGGAGTTCCTGATCGTCGGCGACGGATGATCGACGCCGGGTTGGTGGCGGAAGACTCGAACAACCTTGGGGTACTGTCGCGCTACCGCAGGGCTCTGGCGCAGAAGAGGGAGCTCCTGAAGCGAGGCCATGGCGGCCTGGAAGAGTGGAATCGGCTGCTGGCGGAGGGCGCGGTCGAGCTCGTTGCCGCTCGATCCGAGTGGGTCGCTCGCCTTCGCAGCGGGGTGAAGGAAGCTCTCGATGAGTCCGGTCTCACGTTCCCACCCATCGACCTCCGCTACGAGCCCTCGCCACCGAGCGCCCTCGACGGAGTCGAATCAACCTTTGGGAGCCTTGCCGAAGTCGCGGACGAAGAAAGGCGACAGAGAAGGCCGCTTCTGGGGCCGCATCGAGATCGACTGTGGATTCTCTGGGGCGGCATCGATGTCTCCCGGGTAGCTTCCGCCGGCGAGCGCAAGGCGCTCGGGTTGCTGCTTGCGAGCGCTCAGGCTGCTCTGGTCGAGGCGCGGGGAAAAGAGCCTCTGATCCTCGCCGACGACTTCGACTCGGAGCTCGACCTGCGTGCCCTGGCGGCTGTGTGGCGGGTGCTCGGGAGCCAACGCCAAGTGCTTGCGAGTACCAACAGAGAGGAGATTCTGACCACCCTCGAAGGCGCACTGACCCATCGCTTGGGTGGGCTCTGAGACGACCCCGAACAAAACTTATAAGTGTCGCATAATCAGACACTTACGGATTGTGGTCAGGGCCTCGTCTGTGATATGATCTGGCTGGTTGCATAGAGAGTGGGAGGACGTGCTCGATGGCTGACTTTCGAGGGGTAGCGTGACGGACGTTCAGTCGGACTACACTGCGGACAGCATCAAGGTTCTCAAGGGCCTCGAGGCGGTGCGCAAGCGCCCCGGTATGTACATCGGCGACACCGATGACCTGTCCGGGTTGCATCACATGGTCTTCGAACTGGTCGACAACGCGATCGACGAAGCGCAGGCCGGTTTTTGTACCAAGGTCGAGGTCACGATCCACACGGACGACTCCGTTACCGTCGCCGATGACGGGCGGGGAATTCCCGTAGGTCACCATGCCGAGGAAAATCGGTCGGCGGCCGAGGTCATCATGACCGAGCTGCACTCCGGTGGAAAATTCGATCAGAACGCCTACAAGGTATCCGGAGGCCTACACGGAGTAGGCGTCTCGGTGGTAAACGCCTTGTCGGAGACGCTGGAGCTCGAAGTCCATCGTGAAGGCAAGGTGTGGAGACAGACGTACCACGTTGGTGTGCCGGAGACCGCAATACAGTCTTACGGAACCAGCGACCGCACGGGTACGCAGGTTCGCTTCTTGCCCGACCCAGACATCTTCTCGGTCCTCGAGTTCAATTTCGACTCGCTTTCGCAGCGGCTTCGCGAGCTGGCCTTCCTTAATCGAGGCGTTCTAATCGACATCAGAGACGAGCGCAGCGGCAAGGAAAAGCAGTTCTGCTACGACGGTGGTATCCGAAGCTTCGTCGACCACCTCAATCGCAATAAAACCCCCCTTCACCCCGAGCCGATCTACCTGACCCATGCTCGGATCAGCGAAGAGGGCGGAACCGAAGAGACCGTCGAGATTGCCTTGCAGTGGACCGACGGCTACCAGGAGCAGGTCTACTGCTTCGCCAATACCATCAACAATCGTGACGGAGGTGCGCACCTTGCGGGTTTCCGTGGCGCCTTGACGCGGACGGTAAATAACTACGCCACATCCTCCGGCTTGGCCAAGGATCTCAAGGAGAACCTCAGCGGCGGCGACGTTCGTGAGGGTCTCACCGGCATCGTTTCGGTCAAGATCGCCGATCCGAAGTTCTCGAGCCAGACCAAGGACAAGCTGGTCTCTTCCGAGGTAAAGGGCTGGGTTGAGCAGGTCTTGAATGAAGAGCTCGCTGCCTATATGGAGGAGAACCCTCAGGTAGCGAAACGAATCGTCAAGAAGTGCATCGACGCGGCGCGGGCTCGTGAGGCCGCCAGGAAGGCCCGCGAGCTGACTCGGCGCAAGGGGGCCTTCGACAACACCAACCTTCCGGGCAAGTTGGCGGACTGCAGCGAGAAGAACCCTGAGCTGTCAGAGATCTTTCTGGTCGAGGGGGACTCCGCGGGCGGCTCCGCAAAACAGGGCCGAGACCGAAAATTCCAGGCAGTGCTTCCGCTTCGCGGCAAGATCCTCAACGTCGAGAAGGCGCGCTTCGACAAGATGCTCACCTCGAACGAGATCAGGATACTGATCCAGGCCTTGGGCACGGGTATCGGGACAGAGGACTTCGATCCCTCACGCTTGCGGTACCACAAGCTGATCATCATGTGCGATGCGGACGTCGACGGCAGTCACATTCGCACACTCATCCTCACTTTTTTCTTCCGGCAGATGAGAGAGCTGATTGAACGGGGTCACCTCTATATCGCTCAGCCTCCTCTCTATAAGGTTGGCCACGGCAAGAAAGAGACCTATCTGAAGGATGACGACGACTATCGTCATTTCCTGACCGCGCGCATCAAGGGGGAGAACGAGCTCTCCTTCGACGTGCCAGGAGAAGACGATGACGAGGAAGGTGTTGAGCATATGCACCTTCGAGGCGACGAGCTCGCGCATTTTCTCGATCGGGTGGAGAGCTTCCACAGCAACATGCTCAAGCTGGCGTCGAGGGCATACCCCACGGATGCCGTGGAGGTGGCGTTGGTGAACGGACTGCGCGATCGGAGCTCGCTGGGTGACGTGGCGGTTCTCCAGAGGATCGCTCAGGTCGTGGAGGCGTCGGGTTTTCTCCGTGTCGAAGTGGAAGCTCCGGAGAACGGAGATCTCGGGTGGGTCGAGTTCAGCAGCCGAAGAGACGGTGTCGAGCGCAGAGTGCGCCTCGACGGCGATCTGGTCGGGTCGCCCGAGTACCGAGCCTTGGCTCACAATCGGGAAGGGCTGCGGGCGCTGCGAAGTGAGGAGTTCTTGGTTCGAAGGCTATCGGGCGATGCGGAAGCAGAGTCGTTTTCTTCCTTGGGCGAGATGCTTGAGGCCCTCTATCGGAGCGCAAAGAGGAACTTGGGTGTGCAGCGCTACAAGGGCCTGGGAGAGATGAACCCGGAGCAACTCTGGGAGACCACCATGGACCCGGAGCGGCGACGCCTACTAAGGGTGACGATCGACGACGCAGTCAGCACCGACGAGGCCTTCACCCTATTGATGGGGGACCACGTCGAGCCGCGCAGAGAGTTCATTCAGGAAAACGCGCTCGCGGTGACGAATCTTGATGTCTAAGGCCGCAAGTCCCCGGTCGCTACGATGAGCGACGAGACCAAAGCCCCTCTCGAGAACACCGAATTGGTGGATCTCGAAGAGGAGATGAAGCGCAGCTATCTCGACTACGCGATGAGCGTGATCATCGGGCGCGCCCTGCCCGATGTGCGTGACGGCCTCAAGCCCGTACACCGCCGGGTCCTGTTCGGAATGTGGGAGGCCGGGAACCTGTCGAATCGCCCGTACAAGAAGTCGGCGCGCATCGTCGGAGATGTGATGGGCAAGTATCACCCCCACGGCGACGGGCCGATCTACGACACTGTTGTGCGGCTGGCTCAGGACTTCTCGATGCGCTACCTGCTGGTCGACGGCCAGGGAAACTTTGGTTCGATCGATGGCGACGCGGCGGCGGCGATGCGCTACACCGAAGTGCGGATGACTCGGCTTGCCGAAGAAATGCTGCGCGACGACATCGACAAAGATACGGTCCCTTGGGTCGAGAACTACGACGGTACCGAGCGCGAGCCGCTTGTGCTCCCCGCCCGTGTTCCAAACCTGCTCGTAAACGGGTCCTCGGGAATCGCAGTGGGTATGGCCACGAACATCCCTCCGCACAATCTGCGGGATGTCATCAGTGCTCTGAAGCTCTGCATCGACGACCCGAATGTGGGGCTGGAGCAGCTGATGGAGGCGGTGCCAGGGCCGGACTTTCCCACCGGCGGCACGATTCACGGGCGCAGCGGTATTCGTTCCGCCTATGCCTCCGGCCGCGGCACCATTCATGTTCGAGCCAAGGTGATCTTCGAGGAGATCAAGGGAAGCGACCGCCAGAGCATTGTCGTCAACGAGCTTCCGTACCAAGTAAACAAGGCCCGCCTGATCGAGCGCATCGTCGAGCTGGTGCGAGACAAGAAGTTAGAGGGCATCTCGGATCTTCGAGACGAATCGGATCGAGAGGGTATCCGAGTCGTGGTCGAGCTCAAGCGCGGCGAGATACCCGAAGTCGTCCTCAACAACCTCTACAAGCAGACGGCGATGCAGTCGAGCTTCGGGATAAACATGCTTGCGATCGTTGACAACCAGCCGCAGGTTCTCGGCCTGAAGCCGATCCTGATGCACTTTCTCGACCACCGCAAAGCGGTAGTGGTGCGGCGCACTCGCTTCGATCTCCACAAGGCCGAGGCGCGCGCTCACATCCTCGAGGGCATTCTCAAGGCACTGGACCAGCTCGATGAGATCATCACCACGATTCGCAGTAGCGAGAACCCCGCAGATGCGCGAGAGCGTCTCATGGGCGGCTTCGCGCTGTCGGAGATACAGGCCCAAGCCATCCTCGACATGCGCCTGCAACGCCTCACCGGTCTAGAGCGCGAGAAGGTGGTTGAAGAGTACCGCCAGGTGAGCGCGACGATCGAGCGCCTGCGCTCGGTTTTGGCCTCCGACAGTCTGGTCCTGGCTGAGATCCTGGTCGAGCTGGTCGAGCTCGAAGAGGTCTACGGTGACGACCGCCGCACCGAGATCATCGAATCCACCGGCGACATCTCGATCGAAGACATGATCGCGGACGAGGAAATGGTGATCACGGTCACGAACACCGGTTACGTAAAGCGCTCCTCACTAAGCCTGTACAGGGCCCAGCACCGAGGCGGTAAGGGACGTACGGGAATGGTGACCCGAGAAGGCGACGTGGTCGAGCAGCTCTATGTCGCGACCGCTCACAGCTACATTCTGGTCTTCACCGAGATGGGGCGCGTCTATTGGCTCAAGGTGCATCAGATCCCGGAGTTCGCGCCCGCCGCACGCGGCAAGGCAATCGTAAATCTTTTGCAGCTGTCCGCCGAGGAGAGAGTCGCGACCACAGTGGCGGTGAAGGACTTCGAGGCCGGGCGATTCTTGTTCTTCGCCACCCGCAAGGGCACGGTGAAAAAAACCGCCCTTGCCGCCTACTCCAACCCTCGAGCCGGCGGCATTATCGGCATTCGGATCGACGAAGACGATAGTCTTCTCGATGTCCGAGTCACCGATGGAGAGAGGGACATTTTCCTCGCCACTCGAAGGGGCCTCTCGATCCGCTTTCCCGAGAGCGACGCGCGTCCGTTGTCGAGGGCGACTCGAGGTGTAAAGGGCATCCGACTGGGGAGCGAGGATGCGGTGGTCACGATGGAGGCACTCGAGGACAGCGGCGAGATCCTCACCGTCAGCGAAAACGGTTTCGGTAAGCGCACTCGACAGGAGGAATACCGGATTCAGGGCCGAGGGGGCAAAGGAATCCTCAACCTCAAGGTGAGCGAGCGGACCGGTGAGGTGGTGGGGGTTCGCCAAGTCGATGAGGACGATGACGTAGTCCTCATCTCTCGGGAGGGTAAGCTGATCCGGATCGGTGCCGCGAGCGTATCGGTGATCGGCCGGGCTACGCAGGGGGTCAAGGTCATGGACCTCGAAGGCGATGACATCTTGGTGGCCCTGGCAGAGGTTACTGAGCGTGACGAGGGCGGAGAGGGCGACGATCCACCTCTCCTTCTCGAAGAAGGTGATCTCGACGAGGAGCCGGTGAACTAATGAAGCTTCTACGACTAGGGGTATGAGGAGGGTGCTGCGTGCTGTTCTTTCTTGACACCGCCAAGATCTCGGAGATCGAGCAAGGTCTGGAATGGGGAATGGTGGACGGTGTCACGACGAATCCGACGCTGATAGCGAAAGAAGGAAAAGACTACCTCGATACGGTGGTCGAGGTCGCCAAACTGGTTCCCGGTCCGGTCAGCGGCGAGGTTCTCGCAACCGAGTACGCGCCGATGATGGAGGAGGCCAAGCGCCTCGCCGGCCTGGCGGAGAATGTGGTGGTGAAGGTACCGTTGGGGCCGGTAGGCCTGCGAGCGGTGGGTCATCTGCGCGAGCAAGGGATCTCGACCAATGTGACGCTCTGCTTTTCGACCGCCCAGGCTCTCCTTGCTGCCAAGGCCGGCGCCGGGTATATCTCGCCCTTTATCGGCCGCCTCGATGACCTGGGCCAGGACGGAATGGGCCTGATCGAAGACATCGTGCAGATGTACGACAACTACGACTTCGAGACCCAAGTGCTTGTTGCATCCGTACGGCACCCGGTGCACGTGGTTCGGTCTGCTCTCCTGGGTGCGGACGTCGCGACCCTGCCGTTCAAGGTGCTGCAGCAGCTCTATGGCCACCCACTTACGGACAAGGGGCTCGCGGGCTTTCTGGCGGATTGGGAGGCGACGGGCGTTAGCGCCTTCTGAGGCGCTCTTGAGCGGCGAAAACGACGAGGCGTCCCCCTCGTTTCGGTTGTACCAGCTAGCGTGGGCTTTCTATCTGGTCCTCGGTCTCCTAGGGGCTTTGTGGATCGGCATCCGCGAAGGTACGATCGAGAGCGCACTCTTCGCGAGCCCGTCCTCCTGGCTGCGAGACCTCGTGGTCGGGGTCTTGTCGGGCGGCGCTCTCATTGGCCTTTGGGAGGGATTAGGGCGACGTCTGGCTTTGGGCCGGGAGCTTGAGCAGCGTCTTCGCGGTCTGCTGGGACATCTCGACGCATCGGAGGCGATCGGCCTTGCGGTGCTCTCGGGCTTTGCCGAGGAGCTGTTCTTTCGGGGCGCTGTGCAAGGTAGCTTCGGCTACCTTGTCGCATCACTGCTTTTTGCCGCTCTTCATTCGGGCAGAGAGCGGAGCTTCATGCTGTGGACCGCCTTCGCGCTTATCGCGGGTCTACTCTTCGGCGGCCTGGTACTGTGGGCGGGAAATCTACTTCCCGCGATCGTCGGGCATGTCATGGTGAATGCGGTGAACCTGCGGCGTCTCACAGCATTGCCGGAGGGAGAGGTTGATTGAGCGACGAGAAAGAGCTCAAGTTTGCGGTGGTAGGCGACGTGGAGGAGTTGCGCCGGCGGCTAGTTGAGGTTGGCGCGAAAGAGTCCAGCGTTCCGAGTGAAGAGAATAATTGGGTTTTTGACCGCCACGCCGAGCTCTATTCCGCCAGTCGACTCCTGCGTTTGCGCAGCGACGGGCAGGGCGGACACCTCACCTACAAGGGGCCGCCTCGCTTTGAAGGGGGGCTCAAGGTGCGCGAAGAGATCGAAGTCGATGTCGACGATGTTGAAGCGACTCGCGATCTTCTGGTGCGCCTCGGCTACCGCGTTGTTCGTCGTTACCAGAAGATTCGGCAGGAATGGCGCCTCGATAGCACGGTAGTCGCGGTGGACCTCACCCCTATCGGGCTCTTCGTCGAGTTTGAAGGGGAGGATGCGCCGGTCTCGGCCAAGCAATGTGGCTTTGACCCAGAACAGGCGGAAAAGCGCTCTTACCTCAGGCTCTACGAAGAGCATCGGCGGGAGCACCCGCACCTGCCTCCAGATATGGTCTTCCCCTGATGGCGCCGCTACGGCTGCGAGCGCTGGTTCTCTGCGCCGGCCGGGCGACGCGTTTTCGCCCTCTCACCACTGGGGTTCCCAAGGCACTCCTTCCGGTCCTCGGCCGACCCCTGCTCGGGGTTACGCTCGAGCAGCTCCTCGAGGCGGGCGTCGAGGCGGTTGCGATCAATCTCCATCACCAGGGTGAGGCAATCGCCTCGACTCTGGGAAGCTCCTATCGAGGAATACCTCTCCGCTACTCACGAGAGAATCTGCTGCTCGGAACGCTAGGCGCGGTTAATCCCCTGAAGGAGTTTCTCGGTGAGGCGGATCTGGTCCTCCTGGTCAACGGCGACAGCCTGTGCAGGTGGCCGATCGAGGCGATGGTAGAGCGTCATCGGAGCGTCGAAAGTGAGGCGACACTATTGTTGAGCTCTGTCGCCGATGTCGAGTCCTTCGGCGGAGTGGGAATCGATGACAACGAGCAGATCGTGTCCTTCCCTGGTGGCCCATGCTCCCCTAGAGAGACGCGGCAGCTCGTTTTTGCCGGCGCGCACATCTTCGACCCCGAGCTACTTCGGAGGGTGCGACCCGGTGCCTCCGACAGCGTCGTGGATCTCTATCGCCCGATGGTCGAGGCCGGTGGGCAGTTGCAGGCCTTTGTGAGTGACCAGCAGTGGCATGACCTGGGCAACCCACACCGTTACCTCAAGGCTTTACTGGAGTGGATGCGGAGCACGGACGGTAGCTCGGAAGACCGAAGCTGGTTCGGCCGAGGTGCGTCGGTAGATCCTGCAGCTCAGGTAGTTGGCTCGATCATCGAGGCGGGTGCCACCGTCGCCGCCGGCGCGCGGTTGACCGAGTGCGTGGTCCTCAACGACGCCGAGGTCGGAGTCGGCGCACAGCTCGAACGATGTCTTTTGGCCCCGGACGTAGTCCTGGGTCGAGGGACCCGAGTGGCAGGCGAGATGGTCACGCCTTTTGCTTGGGGTTTGGTGGATGGCTCCCGTCGGGTTGGCGCTCTTGTTCATACACCGCTATCAGGGCGGGCATGAGCGCGTCGGTGACCCTCTACTGCTGGCTCGTTGCCGCAGTCGCCGCCGAGCGCGGGTTCGAGCTCGTCTTATCGCGTCGAAATCTGCGCTGGGCGGCACAGAAAGGGGGCGTCGAGAGAGGAGCCGGACACTATCGATGGATGGTTCTTTCGCACACCGGGCTGCTCTTGGCTTGCCCCTTGGAGGTATGGCTCCTGGAGCGCCCCTTCCTGTCCGTGGTCGGGGTTCCGGCCCTCGTGTTGCTGGTGGTTTCGATGAGCCTTCGCTATTGGGCAGTGGTCTCGCTTGGAAGGAGGTGGAATACACGAGTGGTGGTGGTACCGGGGGTTCCAGTCGTGACCAGCGGGCCATACCGGTTCTTGCGTCACCCCAACTATCTCGCTGTTGTTCTGGAAGTCGCGGCCCTGCCACTGGTACACAGCGCATGGGTGACAGCTGTCGTGTTCACGATCCTCAATGGCTTGATTCTGCGCACCAGGCTCCGGGTCGAGGAATCCACACTTCGGGAGCTAGCCGACTACGAGACGGCGATGAAGGGAAGGTCGAGTTTGTTACCGGGGGCAGGGTGACGGCCGGCTGCGACGTCGTCGTGATCGGCGGCGGCCCGGCAGGCCTGGCGACAGCGATTGCAGCAGGCCGTCAAGGACTTCGAGTAGAGGTCCTCGAACGTTTCCAGACTCCTATCGACAAGCCCTGCGGCGAGGGTCTGTTGCCGAGCGGGTTGGCGGCTTTGGAGGCCCTGGGGGTCAACGCCGCCGAGCTTCCGAGTCGAGAGCTCGAAGGAATTCGCTATGTCGATGGGGAGACGGTCGCCGAAGGGCCGTTTTGCAGTAGGTTGGGGAGGGGGATTCGTCGCCTGGTTCTGCACGAAGCTCTTGCCGGGAGGGCGGAAGAGGTTGGTGCTCGCCTAAGCTGGGGCGTGACCGTCAAGGGGATCGAGTCGGTGGGTGACCGTTGGTCGGTCGCGACCTCGGAAGACCGCCGGGAGGCGCGTTGGCTGGTTGGAGCCGACGGCCTCAGCTCTCGTGTTCGCGAGTGGTCGGGTTTGTCGGGCCGGCCCGCCAAGCGGCAGCGCTTCGGAGCTCGCCGCCATTATCGACTGGCTCCCTGGTCGAGCTTTGTCGAGGTCTACTGGAGAGAGGGCTGCGAAGCTTATGTGACCCCGGTAGACGACGATCTCGTTGGGGTGGCGCTGCTGTGGAGTGGTCGCAGCGGCGGGTTCGACTTCTTGCTCGAGGGCTTTCCCGAGCTTGCGGCGAGGCTTGCCGGCGCCACCAAGGCATCGCGAACGCGAGGTTGTGGACCTCTCCGTCGTCGCACTCGGCATGTGGTGGGTAAGAACTTGGCGCTGGTCGGTGATGCTTCGGGGTATACGGACGCCCTCACCGGCGAAGGTCTAGGGCTCGCTTTTCAGCAAGGCTTGGCTTTGGCCAAGGGGTTGGCTAGGGGAAGTGTTCGCTATTACCCGCGAGAACACCGTCGCATAGGTCGGGCAGTTCGCGCGATGACCGAGCTCACACTCCTTCTCTCTCGCTCACCCGCCTTACGCCGACGCGTGATCGACGCTTTGCGAGCTCAACCGGCACTCTTCACCCGCCTGCTCGCCACCCAAGACCGAGAGGCCCCACTGCTGGGTACGGGAGTGCCAACGCTCGTAGAGCTTGCGCTGAGGACTCTTGTCTCGAAGCCCGAGAGAGGCTGAGACTCGGTAGGTGAGACCGGCCCTCGGTCAGGGGCTGGTGATCATCAGCGGCGGCATCGACCTCTCGGTGGGCGCGACTGTCGGCCTGGGTCCCGACCACCCCGCCTTCGTCGAGGCCGGCTCGGGCTCGTTGTATACGCCATCGCCGCCGTCGTACTCGGAGGCTGCTCGCTGCGCGGCGGTGTCGGCACAGTGTCGGGTATCCTTGTCGGTGCGGCTCTGATGCGTCTGATTACCAACGGTATTAATCTTCTCGGCATCAGCACACACTGGGAGCTCACCGTTATCGGGCTCGTTATCGCAGCGGCGGCAGTGCTCACTAGACCAGTGTTTCCAAAGTTCGCGCACATATCTCGGCCCCTTCTGCCCGCTGGCGGCGTTTCGCCTCCTCGACATATTGCCCAATATGCCTGCGTCGGCGCGCCTGGCCAGCGAACAGAATGAGCTCGAGCTATGTACACGAATTTTGGAAACGCTGGTCTAGCAGGGGGAACTATGAGTGAAGAAAAGAGTGTCTACAAGTACGAAGGTGAGGAAGTCGATGTCTTCTGGGATGGCAAGCTGTGCATTCACATCGGTGAGTGCGGGCGGGCGCAGGGCGACCTCTTTGTTGCCGGCCGCCAGCCTTGGTGTCAGCCGGATACCTCCGCGACCACTGAGGTAGTCGATGTCGTCAAGCGCTGCCCCACGGGCTCGCTGACCTACCTACGAAAGGACGGTACCGGCGGTGAGGTGGCTGACGACCGAAACGTCGTGGTGGTCTCCAACAGCGGTCCGCTCTATTTTCGTGGCGACCTGAGAGTCGCCGGAGAGGCGGCCGCAGAGAAACCAGGGGTGCGGTTCCGTGCCGCTTTCTGTCGTTGCGGAGAGTCGGGCAACAAGCCCTTCTGCGACAACAGCCACGAGGGGGCCGGCTTTCGCGACTATGGAGCGGTCGGTGAGACCGGCGAGGCGCTCGCCGAAGAGGGCGGCGCCTTGGAGATCACATCGGTTCCGAACGGGCCACTGATCGTTTCAGGCCACTTCTCTATCGTTGCGGCCAGTGGCCGGGTGGCGTGGCAGGGGACGAGGGCTGCGCTGTGCCGCTGTGGTGCCTCGGGCAACAAGCCGATGTGCGACGGCAGCCACAAGGCGGCGGGCTTCGAGGCGAGCTAGCCGTGCCATCCGCAGTCGGTGGCGCTCAGGCTATGAGCTGAGGACGGCGGCGCCGGATGCGGGGATCGGCAGCTCGGTCGAGCCCATGAGGTACTCGTCCACCTTGGCGGCGGCGGCTCGACCCTCGTTGATCGCCCAGACGATAAGCGATTGTCCGCGTCGGCAATCGCCGGCCGCGAAGACGCCCTCCGCGCTGGTCGCGAAGTCGCCATAGGCGGCTTTGAAGTTGGAGCGCGAGTCGGTCTCCAGGCCCAGCTTCTGGACCAGGGTGTCCTCCGGACCCAGAAAGCCCATCGCGAGTAGCACCAGATCGGCTTCGAAAACCTGCTCGCTCCCGGGGACTTCGCTCATCTGGAAGCGGCCGCTCTCGTCCGACGCCCATTCAACGGTGGCGGCGCGAATGCCGGAGACTCGTCCGTTACCGTCATCGAGGAACTCTTTGGATAGGATGCTGAAAACGCGCGGGTCGGCACCGAATTTGGCGGCGACCTCGGCGTGACCGTAGTCCACACGAAAGATCTTCGGCCACTCGGGCCAAGGGTTGTCGGGAGCCCGCTCCTGGGGTGGCTCCGGCAACAGCTCGAAATTGACCAGACTGCGGCAGCCGTGACGCATCGCGGTGCCGATGCAGTCGGTACCGGTGTCGCCGCCCCCGATAACAAGGACGCTACGCTCTTTCGCGTCGATGTAGCGCTTGTCGGAGAGACCCGAGTCTAGAAGACTCTTGGTATTGGCGGTGAGGAAGTCCATCGCGAAGTGAATGCCCTCGAACTGGCGCCCCGGAAGCGGCAGATCTCTCGGGTTAGTGGCGCCACAGGCGAGCAGGACAGCGTCGTTGTCGCGCTGGAGCTTACGGGCGTCAATGTTCCCACCTACATCGGCGTTGGTGATGAAGCTGACCCCCTCGGCCGCCAACAGCTCGACCCGGCGCTCTACCACCTCTTCCTTCATGAGCTTCATGTTGGGGATGCCGTACATGAGGAGGCCGCCGACTCGGTCGGCGCGCTCGTAAACGCTAACTTGGTGGCCCGCCTTGTTGAGTTGTGCCGCGGCGGCCAACCCCGCCGGCCCTGAGCCCACGATGGCGACCTTCTTGCCGGTTCGGAAGCGGGGAGGCTGGGGCACGATCCAACCTTCGGCGAAGCCACGATCGACAATCGCGTTCTCGATGTTCTTGATGGTGACGGCCGGGTCGGTGATGCCGAGCACGCAGGCGCCCTCGCAGGGAGCCGGACAGACTCGGCCGGTGAATTCCGGGAAGTTGTTGGTCTGATGCAGGCGGTCCAGAGCTCGGCGCCACTGGTTGCGGTAGACCAGGTCGTTGAACTCCGGGATCAAATTATCGATCGGGCAGCCCGGTTCCGATTGGCAGAAGGGCACGCCGCAGTCCATGCAGCGCGCCCCTTGAGTGCGCAGATGCTCCTCGGTGACGGGTACGAGAAACTCGTCGTAGTTGTCGAGTCGAACAAGCGGGTCGGCGTAGGGAGCAGCCTTGCGCTCGTAGTCCTTGAAACCGGTAGGTTTTCCCACTCGTCCGAGCTCTCCGGCAGCAGAAAGACTAGGCCGCCTCTTTGTCGCGCTCGAGGACCCGTTTGTAGTCCACTGGCATCACCTGGACAAACTCGGTGAGGGCCTCGGGCCAGCGCTCGAGCAACTTGGTGGCGACCGAGGATCCGGTGTAGAAGCGATGTTTCTCGATCAGCCCCCGCAGCTCGTCGATATAGCACTCGGTCACTGCTTCGAGTACGACCATCTCGCGGTTCAGATTGCCACTGAGGCACTTGTCCCGGTCCCACACCCAGGCGATACCTCCGCTCATCCCAGCCGCAAGGTTTCGGCCGGTGCTGCCGAGGATGACGGCTCGACCGCCGGTCATGTACTCGCAAGCGTGATCGCCCACTCCCTCGATTACGGTTAGGGCCCCCGAGTTGCGTACGCAGAAACGCTCGGCCGCTTGGCCTCGAAAGTAAGCTTCGCCGGCGGTCGCTCCGTAGAGCACGACGTTGCCGACCAGGATGTTCTCCTCGGCAACAAAAACGCTGGCCTTCGGAGGGTAGACGACCAGTCGACCTCCGGAAAGACCCTTGCCGACATAGTCGTTGGCGTCGCCTTCGAGCTCGAGGGTGATTCCCTTGGCAAGAAAAGCGCCGAAGCTCTGCCCAGCCGAGCCGTCGAGGTTGATATGAATGGTGTCGTCGGCCAGGCCGCCTTCGCCCTGGGCTTTCATCAGCTCATGGCTGAGCATGGTCCCGACGGTACGATTGGTGTTGAGGATCGGAAGCTCGATCGCCACCGCCTCAGCCTTCTCGAGGGCGGGCCGGGCTAGCTCGATCAGGCGGTTGTCGAGGGCATTCTCGAGTCCGTGGTTCTGCTTCCGCGTCGCGTAGACCTCGGTCTTGTCGGTCTTCTTTGTTGCCGGCACCAAGAGGTCGGTGAGGTCGAGACCGTCGCTCTTCCAATGCCGGACCGCATCGTCGATTTCGAGGGTCTCCGAGTGCCCGACCATTTCGTTGATGGTGCAAAAGCCGAGCTCGGCCATGATCCGGCGGGCATCTTCGGCGACCAGGAAGAGATAGTTGACGACATGCTCCGGTTTGCCGGTGAACTTCTTGCGCAGCTCCGGATCCTGCGTGGCGATTCCGACCGGGCAAGTGTTGAGGTGGCATTTTCGCATCATGATGCACCCCATTGTGATGAGGGGTGCGGTCGCGAAACCGTACTCTTCGGCGCCGAGCAAGGTGGCGATGACGACGTCGCGTCCGGTCTTGAGCTGGCCGTCGGTCTGCAGCGTGACGCGAGAGCGCAAGTCGTTGAGCACCAAGGTCTGGTGCGTCTCGGCGATGCCGAGCTCCCACGGGAGGCCGGCGTGCTTGATGCTGGTGAGTGGCGAGGCGCCGGTGCCGCCGTCATGTCCGGAGATGAGGATGTGATCCGAGTGAGCCTTGGCCACTCCTGCCGCGATCGTGCCCACTCCCACTTCAGACACCAGCTTGACACTCACGCGCGCCTCGGGGTTCGCGTTCTTGAGATCGTGAATGAGCTGTTTGAGATCCTCGATCGAATAGATATCGTGGTGCGGCGGCGGGCTGATGAGGCCCACGCCCGGGGTGGAATAACGCGTCTTGGCGATAAAGTCGTCGACCTTGTATCCGGGAAGCTCGCCTCCCTCGCCGGGCTTGGCGCCTTGGGCGATCTTGATCTGGAGCTCGTCGGCGTTGGTTAGGTACCACGCGGTGACGCCGAAGCGTCCCGAGGCCACTTGCTTGATCGCCGAGCGCTTGGTGTCGCCGTTCGCAAGTCGCCCGAAACGAGAAGAGTCTTCGCCTCCCTCGCCGGTGTTGCTCTTACCTCCGATCCGGTTCATCGCGATGGCGAGCGCCTCGTGGCTCTCGGCCGAGATCGAGCCGAAGCTCATCGCCCCGGTGCAGAAGCGCTTGACGATCTCGCTCGCCGGCTCCACTTCGTCGAGAGGTACCGACTGCGCCGATCGATCTTTGAATCGCAACAAGCCGCGCAAGGCGCAGTCGCGAGTCGAGCCTTCGTTGACGAGGCTGGCGAAGCGCTCATAGGCCTCGGGGCTATTCGAGCGCGCCGCCGTCTGGATGGAGGCGATCGCCGCCGGAGACCACATATGCTTCTCGCCGCTGGGACGCCAGTGAAAGAGGCCCGGGTTGGGGAGACCGGTGAGCCGCAGCTGGCCCTCCAAGGGGTAGCCAATGGCATGTCGTCGCAAGGCCTCCTTGGCGACGACGCCAAGGCCCGCTCCCTGAATCCGGCTCGCAGTGCCGGTGAAGCAGCGCTCGATCACGTCGTCCCTGAGTCCGACGGCCTCGAAGATCTGGGCCCCCTTGTAGCTGTGAAGAGTGGAGATCCCCATCTTGGCCATCACTTTGAGCATGCCCTTGGCGACGCCTTTTCGGTAGGCGGCGACCACATCCTCGTCGCTGGTGGTGTCGGCTGCCAGTCGACCTTCCCGCAGCTCTTTGAAGAGCGTCTGGAAGGCGAGATAAGGGTTGATCGCGTCCGCGCCGTAGCCAACCAACAAGCAGTGGTGATGGACCTCTCTCGCCTCTCCACTCTCGAGAACGATGCCGATGCGGGTGCGCTTGATCTGGCGGACCAAGTGGTGGTGGACCGCGCCGCAGGCGAGAAGAGAGCTCAGCGCCACCCGCTCGGGGCCCAGCGCTCGGTCGGACAGAATGATGAGCTGATAGCCCTCGTCGATCGCCGTCTCTGCTTCGTCACAGACCCTCGTCAGCGCGCGTTCCATGCCCGCCTCGCCCTCGGCGAGAGGCCAGGTGATGTCGATTTTGCGACTCTTCCAGCCGCGATAATCGAGGCTTTCCAAGGCCGCGAGATCTTGGTCGCTGAGGATCGGATCCGGTACCAGCAGACGCCGAGCGTGCTCTGCGGTGGTTTCGAGAAGATTGTTCTCTGGCCCGATGTAGCACGCGAGCGACATGATGAGCTCTTCGCGGATCGAGTCGATGGCCGGGTTCGTGACCTGTGCGAAGAGCTGCTTGAAATAGTCGTAGATCATCCGCGGTCGATCACTGAGAATCGCGAGCGCCGCGTCGTTCCCCATCGAGCCGACAGGATCGCGCTTCTCGTCGACGATCGCTCGAAGCATGAAGTCCAAAGTCTCGATGGTGTAGCCGAGAGCCTGCTGTCGAGAGAGGAGATCCTCCTCGGCGTACGGGTGCGGGGGTGAGGAGGGAGGCAGCTCGCGGAGCTGGATCCGCTCCCGGTCGAGCCATTGCCGGTAAGGTCGGCGGCGGCAGAAGTCGTCCTTGAGCTCGTCGTCGTCGACGATTCGCCCTTCGCTAAAGTCGACCAGAAACATACGCCCCGGTTGCAAGCGCCCCTTATGCACGACGGTCTCGGGGTCGACGCGGAGCACGCCCACCTCGGACGCCATGATGACGCGGTCGTCGTTGGTCAATACGTAACGACTGGGCCGAAGACCGTTGCGGTCGAGTACGGCACCGATGTAATGCCCGTCGGTGAAGGCGATCGAGGCCGGACCGTCCCACGGCTCCATGAGGCACGAGTGGTACTCGTAGAAAGCCTTCCTCTCGTCCGAGAGGGAGTCGTGGTTCTGCCACGCCTCCGGGATCATCATCATCACCGCTTCTTGCAACGTGCGGCCGGTCATCAGCAGGAACTCGAGGGCGTTGTCGAAGGTGCCGGAGTCGGAGCAGTCCGGCTCCACCACGGGGAAGACCTCCGAGAGCTGGTCGCTGAAGAGCGAGCTGGAGACCACCCCTTGCCGTGCATGCATCGAGTTGACATTGCCGCGAAGAGTGTTGATCTCCCCGTTGTGGCTCATGAAGCGATTAGGTTGGGCTCGATCCCAGGAGGGGAAGGTATTGGTGCTGAACCGCGAATGCACCATTGCCAGATGGCTGGTGTAGCTCGGGTCGCGCAGATCCGGGAAAAAGGAGAAGAGCTGGCCGGAAGAGAGCATGCCCTTATAGACGATCACCTTGGAGGAGAGGCTGCAGATGTAGAACATCTTCGCCTGAACAAGACTCGAGTCTTCGCGCAGAAGAGAGCTCGCGCGCTTCCGGATGATGTAGAGCTGTCGCTCGAAGGCGTCGCCAGCCACGCCCTCCGCGGCGATGAAGAGCTGTTCGATCGCGGGTGCGGCCGCTCGCGACGTGGCCCCGAGATCTGCCTTTTCCGGCTCGACGGGTACGCGACGCCAACCGACGAGTCGCTGCCCTTGCTCGGCGACGATCTTCTCGGTCTCTTGCTTGCACCGCTCTCTCTCTTCTTCGTCGGTCGGCAGAAAGATCAGACCCGCGGCGAACGCGCCCGGATCCGGCAAGTCCGCGCCGAGCTCGGCCTTCGCCACTTTGGCCAGAAACTCGTGCGGGAGCGCGGTGAGAATGCCAGCGCCGTCTCCGGTGTTCGGCTCCGCTCCGCAGGCGCCTCGGTGGTCCATGTGGCAGAGCATCTGCTGGCCATCGAGGATGATCTGATGACTCCGCTGTCCCTTGATCTGTGCGACAAAGCCGACGCCGCAGGCATCGTGCTCGAGCGCAGGATCGTAGAGCCCAACCTTTCCCGGGGCCCGTTGGAGGAAGGGGCTCTCAGTTCTGACAGGTTTAGCTGGCAAGGGAGACCTCTCTCTCTTCGAGCATGCTTAGAGAGGCGTCCGGATCGGCGTGCGCAACAAGGAAGTCCTGAAAGCTGGTCGCGGCACGACTGAGGCCCTGGCGCCGAAGGAAAATGATGCCGAGCGGCCGTTTGAGCTCGGGCTCCAGTTCGACAACAGAAAGCACGCCTACACTGGCTTCGCGCTGGACCGTCCGACGAGGCAGGATGGCCACCGCGTCGGTGATCGCGAGAAGGTTCTTGAGCGTGTCGATGTTGTCGAGCTCATTGGCGAGCTCTGGTTCAACGCCTTCGCTGCGTAGGTAGCGCCGGATCTCACGGGCCATCGGCAGACCCGAGTCGAGGCCGAGCATCGGCAGGCCGTCGAGATCGCTGGCGAGGACCTGATGGCGGGAGGCGAGGGGGTGGTCGGGCGCACAGGCCACGGTCATTCGCTCATCTCGCAAGGGCCTAACCGCCAGTCCCGGCCACCGTCGAGGGTAGGAGACGATGCCGAAGTCGCAGGCGCCCTCCCGAACCGAACGATCGACAGCCTCAGGACGCTGATAGTGAAGACCTATATGCACCGCCGGGTGGCGCTGCTGGAACCCATCTCGGTGCGCCTGAAGGAGGTCGATGCCCGCCGAATAGATGGCGGCGACAACAACTTCTCCCTCGAGCTGCTCGTCGATCTCGGCGACCCGACGAGTGAGATCGTCGTAGCGTTCGACCAGAGCTCGAGCCTCGCGGGCGAAGAGCTCTCCGGCTGGAGTGAGAGCCGGGGGGCGGACGCTGCGATCCAGGAGCAGGGTCCCGAGCTTCTCCTCCAATTGGTGGATCCGCTGGCTTACAGCGGACTGTGTTACGCCATGGAGCACTGCAGCACGGCTGAAGCTGCGCAAGCTCGCGACATCTGAAAAGAGCCGTAGATTCTGCACGGGGGGGCGCGCATCCTATCATTAGTGGATATGATGTCAATGTTCCTATGGATAAGCAGGACTTATTTTGCCTCATGCATAAGTCGGCTCCGAGAAGCGCCGCCACAGGTTTTGCGAAGGACCCGCCGGGAGCCTGTAGCGACTTCAGGCCGTCAACACATCGAGGAGCTCCGAGTAGCGCGGCTCCAGGGTGACGATCTGCTCCTGCAGGTCCAGGCGCTCGAGGAGAGCGTCGGGCATCTCGATCTTGGTCTCCAGGACGTCCTCGACCGTCTCAGGGAACTTCGCGGGGTGCGCGGTCCCCAAGAAGACTCCTTGTGCGTCCGGATCGCGCTCGAGCTGCGCTTCGAGTGCTAGAAAACCGATGGCGGAGTGGGGATCGAGAAGATAGCCATTCTCCCGGTAGACCCGGCCGATGGTGGCGCGGACCTCGGCGTCGGTGTGGCTGCTCCCCTCTAGGTCGCGCCGCAGCCGGTCGATATCGTTGTCGTAGAGATAGAGAATGCGCTCGAAGTTGCTCGGATTGCCTACGTCCATCGCGTTGGTGAGGGTGGCGCGAGAGCTGCGAGGGCTGAAGACGCCGGTCTCGAGGTACTCGGGTACCACGTCGTTGATATTCGTTGCCGCTACGAAGAGGTCGACCGGGAGGCCGAGGCGTTTGGCCATCAGACCTGCGGTGAGATTGCCGAAGTTGCCACTCGGAGTCGCCACCACGACCCTCCGCGCCCCAGCTGGCAATTGAGCGTAAGCGATGAAGTAGTAGAAGATCTGAGGTAAGAGTCGACCCACGTTGATGCTATTTGCCGAAGCTAGCGCGCCTGACGGACGTAGCTCTTTATCGCTGAGGGCACGCTTTACCAGCCGCTGGCAATCGTCAAAAGTACCGCGAATGGCAATAGCCTCTACGTTGCCGCGCAGGGTAGTGAAGAGCTTTCTTTGCGGTTCGCTGATCTTGCCCTCCGGGAAGAGCACGACCACACGAAAACCGGGCTGCTCTAGAAAGGCATGCGCGACAGCGCTACCGGTATCGCCCGAGGTTGCCACAAGGATAGTGAGATCTCGGTCCGCGCCACGTCGGTAGTGGCCCATGAGCGCTGCCATGAAGCGTGCACCGACGTCTTTGAAGGCGAGAGTCGGGCCGTGGAAGAGCTCGAGGATCGCCATTCCTTCACGCACCTCGACCAGAGGGAGAGGAAAGTCGAGGCTGCGCTCGATCAGATCCGCAAGTTCACGCTCGCTGAGATCCTCCCCTAGCAGATGTTCGGCGATCCGCAGCGCGATCTCATTCTGGCCGAGCTCGCGAAAGCCGAGAACCTGCTCCTCGAGAGAGCGCAGGCACTGAGGGAAGTAAAGACCCCCGTCCTCCGCCATCGCAGAAAAGAGAGCCTCTTCGAGAGAAAGCGAGATGGCGGTGTTGCGCGTACTCAGGAAGCGCACGTCTTCGCCTGCAGCAGCCGGGCGCCACCAGCTCCGACCGCAGTCGTGTAGCGATCTGCCGCCATCCCCGTCGCCTTGCCGAAGGCCTCGAGCATGGCCTCGGCCACGGCATCCGCGCTTTCCTGCCCGCGGCAGAGCGCGAAGACTGTGGGTCCTGACCCTGAGAGACTGCATCCCAGAGCGCCGTACTCGATTGCCGCCTTTTTCATTTCGTGGAAGCCGGGAACCTGGGAGCCGCGCACGGGCTCCGCCACCAGGTCCTCGAGAGAGCGCGAGATCAACTCCCAGTCGTCGCGGAAGAGACCAGCTACGAGCCCCGCTACATTGGCCCACTGATGAACCGCGGTGGACAGCGGAATGGCACTGCCGAGAAGGGCGCGTGATTCACCGGTCTGAATTTGGATGTGGGGCCGCACCAGGGCGCAGCTGAGCCCCCGGGGGACCGGTATCTCGACCACATCGGGTGGATCTAGGCTGCGCACGGCAACAAAGCCGCCGAACAGGCATGGGGCGACGTTGTCGGCGTGAAGAACACCGCCGCTGGCAATGCGCTCTCCCTCGAGCGCGAAAGACAGGAGCTTCTCAGAAGGCAGTTTGAGACCGAGAAGCTCATTGGCGGCGAGTACCGCCGCGACTGCGCTGGCGGCGCTCGAGCCTAGACCACTGCCGGCGGCGATTCCCTTTTGAATGTGGAAGCTGAGCCCTCGACTCTCTTCCCCTACACCCTCTAGCAGGGTCAACGCGGCGAGGCCGGCAGTGTTCTGCTCCGGTGTCGAGGGGATCATCCCCCCGCCCCCCTCGATCGAAGAGATCTCGACCCCAGGCTCGTCGCGGAGGGCTGCGGTCAGGTGGTCGCCCACGCTCTCGATCGCGAAGCCCATGACGTCGAAGCCGCACGCGACATTCGATACGGTCGCCGGGGCGAATACCTGTACTTCTGGCATCGCTATGGACTCCGGCGGACGCTGCAGGCGAGGATATCCGCGAACACGCCGGCCGCGGTAACCGCGGTTCCGGCCCCGGGGCCGCGCACCACCAGCGGGCTCTCGGAGTAGCGCTCGGTGACGAACGAGAAGAGATTCTCGGTCTCGGTAGTGGCGGCGACCGGATGGTCGATTCCAACTGTGTCTAGACCCACGGTTGCGCGGGCTCCGTCCCAGCTGGCGAGGTAGGTAAGTCTGCGATCTTGCTTCGAAGCGTCGTTGGCGAGGGCGGCAAAGTGGGCGTCGAGCTCGGGCAGTCTCTCCCACATCTGCTCGAGCTCGAGCTCTTCCCACTCCCTCGCAGGTAGAAGCGACTGCAGCTCGAGATCCTCGAGCTCGAGACGAGCTCCTCCGACGCGCGCGAGGATGATCAGTTTGCGCGCGACATCCATTCCGCTGAGATCCTCCCGCGGGTCCGGCTCGGTGAAGCCCCTGAGGTGGGCCGCCCGAAGAGCCTCGCTGAACGGTGCGCCGCCGCGCAGCTGATGCATGAGAAAGCCGAGCGTTCCGGAAAAGAGACCTTCAGCCCGAACCAGCCGATCGCCGGTGGCGAGTTGATCTTGAAGGGTGCGGATGACCGGAAGGCCGGCGCCAACGGTGGCCTCACAATAGAGACGGGCCGAGGGGCTCTGCGCAGCGACGATCTCGTCCCATACAGCTTGTCGATCGGCGAGAGGCTTCTTGTTAGCAGTGACGATACTCACCCCGCCTCTCAGGAGATCGGCGTAGAGAGCGCCCATGCCATCGCTTGCGGTGCAATCGACGAGGACTCGTGCCCCGGGAGTCGCGAGTATGTAGGCCTTGAGGGCCTCCGGATCGTGGCCTGGGCAGTCGTCGGTGTCCAGTAGCTCGGCGTTCCAGGTGGATCGGTCTATCCGCTGGCGGTCGAGGCTCATGCGTCGGCTGTTGGCGACACCCGAGAGACTTAGACCGTCGCTGACGGGTGCCTCTCTCAGCTGGCGGAGCAGCTCGGCGCCAACCCCACCGACGCCTAGCAAGAAGACGTTCAGTCTGGGTGTGGCGAAGAAAGCATCGTGAAGAGTCTGCAAGGCTCGGGTCTCTTCTCGGGCAGGGACGGCACAGGAGATATTGAGCTCCGAGGAGCCTTGCGCGATAGCGCCGACGTTGATTCCTGCCTCGCCGAGTGCCCCGAAGAGGCGCCCCGCGATGCCGGGTCGATGAGACATCTCTGCACCGACCACGGCGACGACAGAGAAGTCCTCGTCGATGACCAGGTCGTCGATCAGACGCAGATGCCGCTCTCGCTCGAACTCTCTGTGAATGCACTCTCGTGCTTGCTCGACGTAGCGGGGGTCTATGGCCACACAGATCGAGTGCTGGCTCGAGGCCTGGCTGATGAGGATTACGGTGACCCCTTCCTGGGCGAGAGCATGAAAGAGCCGCCCGGCGGTGCCGGGGAGTCCAATCATGCCGTCTCCCTCGATGCGAAGAAGGGCGACCTTCGAGATCGAAGAGATGCCGCGGATGGGATGCTCGCTGGGACCCGCCTCTTCGAGCACCAGAGTGCCTTCGAAGGAAGGGTTCAGGGTGTTCTTGATGACCAGAGGTATCGATGCCCGTCGCGCCGGATGCACGGTTGGCGGAGCCACGACTTTGGCGCCGAAATGGGAGAGCTCGAGAAGCTCGTCATAGCTCAGCCTCGGAATTGAGAAAGCGCCGGTCACGCGGCGTGGATCCGCGCTCTGAACGCCGTCGACGTCAGTCCAGATCTCGATGCGCTCGGCTTCCAGCCCAGCGCCGAGAAGTGAGGCGGTGTAGTCGGACGCTCCTCTGCCGAGAGTGGTGGTCTCTCCTTCCGGTGTCGCGGAAAGAAAGCCGGTGACCACTTGGACCGCACTGCGGCCCTGGAAGTGCTCGCGGATACGCTTGTAGGTCGGTTCGATCTTTACGTTGGCGTTGCCGAAACCGCGATCGGTGACAATCAGAGCGCGAGCGTCACAGGCCTCGGCCTCGACACCCTTCTGTCGTAACACGGCGGCAACCAGAGGGGAGGAGAGTCGCTCGCCGGAGGCCAGGATCTTGTCTAGAGACCGGGGAGTGCACTCGTGGACGAGAGAGACTCCGGCGAGAATCATCTTGAGCTCACCCACGCACTTGCCGATAGAGAGGCGAAGCTCCGATCGCTCGGCTTCGCTCTCGAGAGCGTCTACGACCTCGTTGTGGCGCGCATTGAGCTCGTCGCAGAAGGCAGCGAAGTCGGCATCGCCCTGCTGGCTGGCTGCCGCCGCGGCGTGCAGAGTGTTCGTTACTCCCGACAGTGCCGACACCACCACTGCAACTGGGCCCTCTCGGCGCGCGGCGACGACCAATTCGGCCACCGCGCACATGCGCTCATAGTCCCTGACGGAGGTGCCGCCGAACTTCATGACTTTCATGGCGATAGATCCGGAAGGGCGCTCGAAGGGGCCGAATCTTAGCATCGCCGCGGGCGCGGTGGCGCATCGACAAAGGGACGGCGAGCTTGCGTTGATCCTCTGCGCCTCCTACCATTTGCCGGATGAAGCCCCAGGACTGGTCCAAGCACCGCGCCAGCGAGCGCTATGTCGAGGAACAACCCCGCGAGGGGCGATACTCGATGGCTCTGGCATACGCCAACAGTTATCACGTTGGGATGTCCAGTCTTGGCTTCCAGCGTGTCTGGGATCTGGTGCAGAAACGAGAGGGGTGGCTCTGCGAGCGCTTCTTCTGCGATGGCGAGGGCCCGCCTCGGTCTGTCGAAGGCTCCTCGCCGATGGGAGCTTTTGGCTGCTTATCTTTTTCGGTGTCGTTCGAAGAGGACTACGTGAACCTGCTGGCGATGCTCAGCCGCGCAGGTATTCCTCTGCGACGCGACGAGCGCGGCAAGGACCATCCGCTGGTGCTGGTTGGAGGGTCCTGCGCCATGATCAACCCTCTTCCGATGGCTGAGTTTGTCGATGTCTTTGCTCTCGGAGCCGCCGAGAACGTGCTGCCGCCGCTGCTGTTGGCCCTCGAAGAGGAGTCGAGCAAGGAAGCTGTGCTCCGGCGGTTGGCGGAGGAGCCAGGCTTCTTTGTCGCCGGTTGTCATCGCCCCGAAGAAGATCCAGCGATGGAGAAGCTCAGCAAGCTGGAGCTGAGCGCAGAACAAATGCGCCAGCCGGGCTTTCTCCCCACCAGTGCCATCATCACTCCTCACACTGAGTTCTCCGACAAGTTTCTGATCGAGATGTCTCGGGGATGCCCTGAGAAGTGTCGCTACTGCTGGGCCACTTTCGGTATGGGGGCCTTTCGTTGGCACCCCACCGACGCCATCCTCAGCTCTCTCGAACGGGCCAGAGCGGTGACGGATCAGTTGGGATTTGTCGCCACCGCGGTCGGAGACCACCCCGACATCGAAATGATTCTCGACCAAGCTTGCGCGCAGGGGTTTCGTACTTCGGTCTCCTCCATTCGCATTCCCGCGGTCACCGAGGGCATTCTCGGATCGCTGCATCGATCGGGAGATCGCTCGATCACTCTCGCCCCCGAGACCGGCAGCGACGAGCTGCGCGCGAAGATGGGGAAACCGGTCACGAACCGGATGCTGCTGGAGAAGATCCAGCTCATCTTTGCAACCGGCTTTACCCACCTGAAGCTCTACTTCATCATCGGTCAGCCGGAAGAGACGACGGAGGATGTTCTCGCAATCGCTCAGCTCGCCGCTGAGGCTCGTCGGGTCATGCTTGTCGAGGCGCGTCGGAGCGGGGTCGTCGGGCACATCCACCTCGGCACCAACATCTTGATTCCGAAGCCCTACACGCCATGGCAGCGAGAGCCGTTCGGAGACACACGGAGCTTGCGGGCGAAGATCTCGCTGCTTCGGCGAGAGCTCGCGAAACTGCCCAATGTGTCGATGGGCCCGGTCTCGATCCGGCAGGCGAGATGGCAGGCCTACATCACACGGGCGGGTAGCGATGCCGCGGATGCTCTGGAAGCGGCGGCCGGAGGAGAGTCTGTAGCCTCAGTCCTCCGCCGCTTTGCTCCAAGCATCGACGCTGAGATCCAATCTCGCAAATCCGACCGGCTCCGTTGGCACTTCATGCGAGCGGGCTGAGCCCTCCTTCACTGGGGCCAGCCGGGGCGAGAAACACTACCTTCTCTGGCGCCAGAGCGATCTTTACCGGCAGGGTCACACGAAGGGGGTCGCCATCGATCTGGAGGAGGCTGTACTTTTGCTCTCCTTCAAGAGTGGCTTCGACTGTCTCCCATGTCGCGACGTCCTCTCGGCGGAGATGGGTTCCCATCAGGGCGTCGATCGCGAAGGAGAGGGTCGCTAATCGGCGCCCATCGAATACCAGGGCATCGAGCATTTCATCACAGGGATCGGCTCTCGGTGACAGAGCGACAGGACCCCCGTAGAGATGCATATTACTCACCACGATGAAGGTTCCTCGTCGTTTCTCGCCTTCGTGGGAGAGGGTGTACAAGGGGAAGCGATAGCTCGGAATGGTCGCCGCAATCTGCGTCGCAACGGCCAACCGCCCCCAGCGCTGCTTCGCGTTGGCGGCCGTGCGGTGGAGGATCTCAGCGTCGATCCCCGCCGATACCATGATCAGGAAGGGCGCGTCCCCGCACATTCCCACGTCGAGCAGGTGGGTGGAGAGGGGGCCGCAGTATGCGCGACAGGCCTTAATGGGGTCGCCTGGCAGCCCGAATGCGAGCGCGATGACGTTCACGGTTCCTGCCGGAAGCATCGCCAGTTCGACCTTTGACCCGAGAAGCCCTGCCGCCAGCTCACGCTGAGTGCCGTCTCCTCCGAGGCCGAAGATGACTTGCTGGTGACCGGCCTCTACCGCTTCGCGCGCCAAGAGAGTCGCGTGGCCGGCGCGCTCGGTCTCCCTTACCTCCACCGAAAAGCCGCCACCGCGCAGGATCGAGAGCATCTCCGGCAGCCGACCCGACCATCTACGGCCGCCACCGGAGTTGGGGTTGGTTATCAATAGGCCGCTCTTCACCGGACCTTCAAACTGCCTTCGGGTGCCGAGAAGTCGGCGAGCGGTGACGGCACTGCTTGGCGCCTAGAAGAGCGTGGGCTCCGAAGGCTTGGGCTCCTCGAGCCCGAGATGCCGGTACGCTCTCATAGTGGCGACGCGACCTCTTGGGGTCCGTTGCAGGAATCCCTCCTGGATCAGGTAGGGCTCGTAGATGTCCTCGAGAGTGCCGCGGTCTTCTCCGATTGCCGCCGCAATCGCCTGTACTCCCGCCGGCCCACCCTGGTAGTGCTGGATCAGCGTATTGAGGATCTTTCGGTCGACCTCGTCGAAGCCCAACTCGTCGACTTCGAGGAAGTCCAACCCTCCTCTGGCGACGGCTCCGTCGACTCGTCCGTCGCCGCGCACCTGAGCGAAGTCTCGAACTCGGCGCAGCAGTCGGTTGGCGATCCGCGGAGTGCCTCGGCTGCGGCCGGCGATCTCGTTCGCGCCCTCGTCGTCGATGTCGACACGGAGCAGCCTGGCCGAGCGCAGCAGGATGCTCGCGAGGTGTTCCGGGCGATAGAAGTCGAGCCGATGAACGATCCCAAAACGAGCTCGCAGGGGAGCTGTGATGAGTCCTGCACGAGTGGTGGCGCCGATCAACGTAAAGGGCGGGAGATCGACCTTCACGCTCTGGGCCGCGGGTCCGTGACCCAGCATGACATCGACCTGGAAATCCTCGATGGCCGGGTAGAGAATCTCTTCCACTGTTGCACTGAGACGGTGGATCTCATCGATAAACAGGACCTGCTTGGGCTCCAGGTTCATCAAAATGTTGACGAGATCGCCCGCCTTCTCGAGCACCGGGCCGGAGGTGGACTTGAAGGGCGCCTGCATCTCATTGGCGATGATGCTGGCCAGCGTAGTCTTGCCTAGGCCTGGCGGGCCGAAGAGAAAGACATGGTCGAGGGCCTCTTTGCGCTCGATTGCGGCTTGAATGAACACCCGAAGGTTCTCGACCACCCGGTCTTGGCCGACGTATTCTTCGAACTCGCGAGGGCGAAGGGAGACCTCCGCCTGTAGGTCCTCGCTGGACGCGCTCGCCGAAAGAATCTGAGGGTCGGTGGTCACACTTGTAGTGTAACCCGCTAGCCCCCTTGTCAGGTGGGGCGATCGCTGCACTCCGCCGCCCGCGGCACTAGGAGCGTGTCCGAGAATTCGGACAGGCGAGTAGTTCTCAGGCGGGGATGGGCCGGAAAACGGGCCGAAGGCGCGTTTTCTGGGGCTAGGTAGCTCCTGCCGGGCTAGGCTCTCGAGAGTTTCTTGAGACTCAAGCGAAGGAGCTCGGCGAAGGGGGCGCCGTCGGCCGCCTCCTGGCAGGCCATTTCGGCGGCCTGCTCGGCGTTGGCTTTACGATAGCCGAGGTTTTCCAGCGCGGAGATGAGGTCGTCTTGAGGACTGAGCGCCACTCTGGCAGGCCCTTGACTGTTCTCAGCCAGGAATTTGGCGGCCGCCTCTTTGAGCTCGAGAATCATCCGCTCGGCGGTCTTCTTGCCCACACCGGGAATCCGCGTCAGGCGGGTCGCATCTTGCTGGGCGAGGGCGTTTAGCAGGTCTTCCCAACCCATCCCGGACATGATGACCTGGGCTAGACGTGGGCCGATGCCGGATACCGAAATGAGCTTGTCGAAGACCCGCTTCTCCTCTTCGGTCAGAAAGCCGTAGAGCTCGAGCGCGTCTTCACGCACATGAGTCTTGATGTACAAAGAGACCGAGTCGTTGGGTCCGCTTGCCTCGATCTCGCAATAGGTCGAGAAAGGAACGTGAATGGCGTAGCCAACGCCGTTGACGTCGAGCAAGATGTTGTCTGGGGCGCTGGCGAGGAGCACACCTTTGAGAAAGCCGATCAAGCTCGAAGCCTCAGAGGTGTGAGAGCTACGAGCTCGCCTCGGCGCCGCCGAGGACGCCAAAGGACTCGAGGAGATCCTGGTTGTAGTGGACCTCCAGCTCCAATCGGCGCTGCTCGATGAGGGAGAGGAGTAGCGAGTTGAGCCGCTCCTGGGAAAGGCCGTCGCGGGTCTCGCTCTCTTTCTGCGCGAACTCGTCCGCGTTCCATTCAGTTCTTTCAGCGAGCTGGTAGATCACCGAGCCCTGGGGTGTCTCGTAAGGGCCTCCGACTCCCCCGACCTCGAGCTCGAAGGCCTCGTCGCTCAGCTCTGGATGGGACCCCAGCTCGGCGATGAAGCCGGAACGGGAGAAGTCGCTGGAGTCCTGGACCTCGAGGCCCAGTTCAGCCGCGAGCTCCGCGAATGCCAACCCCGCCCGCACTCTCTCGAGCGCTTCCCCAAGGGCCGTTTTCGCGGCCTCCTCTTGCTTGAAGCGCAGAACTGCCTCGCGAAGCTCGGAGTCGACCTCTTCCATACTCGGGGCTCTCGAGCCCTGGGCTTCGCGCAGCTGGAGAATCGCCCATCCCCTCGAGACCTGGATTGGTTCCGAGGTGGCACCCTCCTCGAGCCCGAAACTGGTCGTCGTGAAGGGTGTCCCTCTGCCGATGCCGGCGATGTTGTCGTCCCTCGAAAAGGCGGGGGTGGTCGCAAAGGAGGCGCCGACTTCCGCTTCGGCTAGGGCGCCGAGACCGGTCTGCCCCTGAAGACCCTCGCTGTCGATCCGAGCTGCGAGGGTCTTGGCGAGAGCTTCGGCGGCACTCTCCGAGCGCTCGCCGAGGATGCGACTGTGAATTCGCGGTCTCACCGATTCGAAGCCCTGCAGGCCACCCTCGCGGCGCGCCAAGATCTCCACCAGGTGGACACCTGTGTGGGTGATCAGGTTGCTCTCGACCACGAGGAGCTCGCCGGGAGTGCCGGAAAAAGCGGCCTCTTCGAGCTCGGGGTTGAATTGGCCGCGTGTGAAAAATCCCAGCTCGCCGCCGCGATCGCGAGAGATCTCGTCCTTGGAGAGCTCCTTCGCCAGTGCGCCAAAGTCCTCGCCACCCTCTTCGATACGCTTCTTCAGGCTCTCAATCTCGGCCCTTGCTGACGCGACCTCGTCCTCTCCCTCCGCGGTGAGCAGGAGATGTCTCGCCCTGACCTGTTCTTCCTGGGTGAACTCCTCGTTGTTCGCGTCGTAGTAGGCGCGTAAGGCCGCATCGTCGATCTCGATGGTTGGCCGGAGCAGCCTGCCCTCCACGAGTATGTAGTCGACGGTGCGGCGTTCGGGGATGTGAAAGTCCGCTCGGTGCTCGTCGAAGTACTGCTCGAGATCGCCCTCTTCGATGGCGGCCAGGTCTCGAAAGGTACCCGTCGGAACGCTCAGGTAACGGATCTTCGCCGTCTCGACCTCGTTTCGGTAGGCATCTTCGACTTCGCTGTCAGCAACGTAGACGGTGTCGCCGAGTACTCCGGTGAGCTTGTCGATGAGCACCTGGGCGCTGATGTCCTCCTCGAAGTCGGCGACAGCAAAAGAGCTTTGCTGAAGGATCAGGAGGTAGTTCTCTTGACCGATGAAGTGGCCGTGCTCGTCCTGGAACTCGGGTACTTGGAGTATGGCGTCCTGAATTTCCGTCTGGCTGACCGTGAGCCCCATTCGTCCCGCTTCTTCGACCAGGATTCGCTGTGCGACCAATGCGTCTAGCGCTGCTACCGCGAGGCCGAGCTGCTGTGCGAGCTCGGCTGAATAGCTTGCTCCATAGACCGCCTGTGCCTGCCGTTCACTCAGCTCGTAGCGGCGGCGGAAGGCGCTAAACGAGATCTCGTGGTCGCCAACGGTGACCGCGGTAGCGGTGCTCGCGGGTCCCTGGTAGCCGGCGCCGCCGAAGTCGACGAAGACAAGCAGCACGAAGGCCGCGATTACCAGCCACAAGATCCAAACCAGCTTCTTAAGATTGTCGCGAAAGGCCTTGAGCATGCTACTCCCCGTTACGGCCCGCAGGGCCCTAAGGGCACTACTGTACCAACCTGCAGGGAGTGGCGGCAACTGCTCGACGCCGGCCTCGGTCCGGCCAGAGGCGCCCCCCGCGAAACGCCGTTGCGCTCCCAGAAAACGCCTTGATGAAGGGCCTGTAACCCCTTTTTTTGAGGGTACTTGTGCTATATTCTCGCTGTTTGACACGATCTCGGCGGAGCAGGACCCGGTGGCCAAAGCTTTCAAAAAGACCGGTTGGTACAGCGTGTCTGAGGACACCCTCAGAGGCCTGGCCAAGTTGGTTCTGGGCGTCGGCCTACTGATCGGTGGCTACCAGGCGTACCAGCGTTGGGATGAGTACACCCTCGAACGCCGAGCCAACGAGACCCTGGACCGCGCACGGGTATTGATGAGAACCCTGAGCTCCGATAGCAACACTACCGGCTATCAGGACGAGCTGTCGAAAGCGTCGCTGCACTTGAGCGAAGCGGAGGACGCCTGGAAGGGTGGCTCCTACCGCTCAGCCCTGGGAAAAGCACAGATCAGCCGCGGCCTCCTGCTCGACGTCCTGGACTCGATGCAGAATCCGGGGCGCAGAGGCGAGGCTCGTTTCATCTATATCGAAGGGGTCGTCGAGTACCGACGTGGTGAGACTGGCAGCTTTCGCCGTGCGAGGCCTCGCGATGCCCTCTACGATGGCGACTACGTTCGCTCGTCGGGGCAGGGGTCGGCAGAGTTGCTCTTCGATAGCGATGGGACCTTATTTACCGTTCGGCCCGGCACGATGCTCAAAGTCCAGCGCCAGCTTGGCCTCAGCAGTCGGAAACAGCCGGTGCGGATGGAGTACGGCTGGGTAGATCTGCAGACCTCGGGGCGACCGAGCGGAGTCGAGACCGAGTACGCGGCGCTGCAACTGAATACCGAGTCGGAGGCGACGATCACCTTCGAAGAGCACTCGTCGACAGGCCGTTTCGCGGTGGGTCGGGGGTCGGGAGCGGTCGAGGCGGCGGAGTCCGGCGACGTCCTACGTCTCGGCGCGCTGAAACAGGTAGTGCAGAAGGAGTCCGAGCTTGGAGCGGCCACGGATCTTCTCGAGCGACCCGACATCGTATCTCCACCTTCGAATTTCGACCTCAATCTCGATCGTACTCGCGAAGTGGCCCTGTCCTGGGATCGCGTTGACGGTTCCGCCGGCTACCGCTTTCAGGTCTCCCGCAATCGCCTCTTCGGCGATCCGCTGGTGGACACTAAGCGTGCAAAGACGAACGCGACACTCGGCGTCAATGGACAAGGGAACTTCTATTGGCGAGTCGCTGCCTACGCGCCCGATGGCAGTCTCGGACCCTGGAGCGCGATGCGAAAGTTTCGAGTGCTTTCGTTCGGCGGTATCGGCTGGAAGGATACAGTGGCACCCGCACTCGACATCGCCGGGGTCAACGTCAACGGCAATATCGTCATCGTGACTGGCCGAACCGAACCTGGAGTGAGGCTGGAGATAGACGGCCAGCGCGCCCCGGTTGCCGCCGATGGGGAATTCACGTTGTCGGTAACTCCCGATTCAGAGGGCTTGGTGAACCTGGTTGTGTCTGCCGTTGACGCGTCGGGGAATCGCACCTTGAAGACCCGCCAGGTCTTCATCGAGACACTCTAGCTCGTCCGACGGCACGAGAGATCAGGTACTCAGATGCCGTCCTTCTTCCGACTGTTCTCCAATGATCTAGCGATCGATCTGGGCACCGCCAATACGCTGGTGTTCGCAAGGGACCGGGGGATCGTGGTGCGTGAGCCATCGGTCGTCGTCTTGAACAAGAAGACGAACAAGATCGAAGCGGTGGGGAACGAGGCCAAGGAAATGCTGGGTCGCACCCCCGGCAATATCGAATCTGTGCGTCCGATGAAAGACGGAGTGATCGCCGACTTCGACATGACAGAGAAGATGTTGAAGTACTTTATCCGCCAGGCACACGGGGGTCGGCGCATTCCGGCTCGACCGCGGATCGTGATCGGCGTTCCGTCGGAAATTACGCCGGTAGAGAAGCGGGCGGTGAGAGAGTCGGCGATGAGTGCGGGCGCCTCGGAGGTGTTCCTCGTCGAGCAGGCGATGATGGCTGCCATCGGCGCCGGACTGCCTATTACCGAGCCCTCTGGCAATATGGTGGTCGATATCGGCGGGGGTACCACCGACGTCGCCGTCATCTCGCTGTCGGGGACGGTCTACAGTCGGTCGGTTCGGGTTGCCGGCAATGAGATGGACGAAGCCATCATTCAGTACCTCAAGCGCAAGTACAACCTGCTCATTGGTGAGCGCACCTCGGAGCAGATCAAGATCGAGCTGGGCTCTGCGTATCCGCTTAAAGAAGAGCTGACAATGGATATCAAGGGCCGCGACCTCGTTGAGGGAGTTCCCAAGTCGCTGACGATCCGCGATGCGGAAATTCGCGAAGCCCTCGCCGAGCCGGTGGGGACCATTGTCAAGGTGGTGCGCTGGGCCCTAGAGCGAACGCCGCCGGAGCTCTCCGCAGACATCATGGACAAAGGAATCGTGCTCAGTGGCGGGGGCGCGTTGCTGCGCAGTCTCGACCAACGGCTTCGTGATGAGACCGGGCTCCCGGTGGTGACCGCCGAGGATCCGCTGGCGTCTGTCGTCCTCGGTACTGGCCGCCTGCTCGAGGATATTGATCTGCTCCGAAAGGTCTCTCTATGAAGTGTGCTCAAAGGGGACTGTTCAAGTGAAGAAGCGTTGGACGACCCTCGTTTTTCTGGGTCTGCTTCTGGCGCAGCTCGTTCTTCTTTCTTCTCAGGTCCGGCACCCGGAGACGGGGAGCACCCAGCTCGAGAGGACGGCGCTGCGGGCAATCGCCCCCCCGGCGAGGCTGTTCAGTGGCTTGCTCGGCGTCGGATCGAGCCTCTCCGAAAACTTCCGATCTCGTTCTCGCTTGCAGAGCGAAGTTCAGGTTCTGGAGGCTCAACTCCAGACTCTCCAAATGGAGTACGCCCGTTTGCGCTCGCTCGAGGGCCAAGTCGAGAGACTTTCTAACGCGCTTGGTTACAAGGCTCCCTTCGACGGGCAGCTGCGCCTTGCCGACGTGGTCTACGTCGATCACTCTTCCTGGCTTCAGACGCTATTTCTCTTTCTTCCGGGTCGTCAAGCATCTGAGAGCAGCCCGGTGACCGCGCCGGAGGGCCTGGTCGGGCGAGTGATCTTGTCGGAGGGCCCTTATTCGAAGGTGCAGCTGATCACGGATCGGGCCTCGGGCATCGGCGCGATGATCGAGCGCACCAGACGCCAGGGAATCGCTCGCGGCGCCGGCCGCTCAGGTCTGAGCCTCGAGTACGTGCCGCTACAGGCGGATGTGCAGGTCGGAGACCGAGTGCTCACCTCAGGCACCGACGGTCTCTACCCGCGCGGCGTGCCGATCGGTTTCGTGGTCGAAGTCGGCCCCGGCACGGAGCTCTTTCACAGCATCCGGCTTGCGCCGGCGGTGGACTTCGGAATGTTGGACCAGGTCTTCGTGGCGATGGGGGACGCGCTTCCCGGCAAGGCCGCGGCGATTACGAGTGCGAGCCCTTAGGTTCTTAGCCGGGTTGGCGACCGCCCTCTCCGCCCACATCCTGCTTGTGGCTCTAGCGCCGGAAGCTGCGCGCTTTGTCGACCCTTTCCTGCTCCTGGTCGCGTTTCACGCGATGGACGGGGCGGTGCTGGCGGGTGTCCTTGCCGGTGTGGTTTCCGGCCTCTCGGAGGATGCTCTGACAGGTGGTATCTACGGCTTGCATGGATTTGCGGCGACCGTGGTGGGGTACGTCGCGGCGCGTGCGGCGCGCGTGCTGACTCTTCAGAAGAGCTACTACGTCGGACTCTACTTTGCCTCAGCGGTTCTCGTGCAACAGCTGGTCCTGCAAACCCTCTTATTGCTGCTTTGGCAGCGGCCTCAGCTCCCCACGCTCGGCGAGCTTAGTCTCCGAGTCGTGGTGGCCGCCCCTCTCGGCGCCTTGCTGGTCGGGACCGTCGAACGGTTCAGCGAGAGCTATCGGATCTGGAAGGCGCGCAGACCCCGCGTCTCCCTGGATTAGCATGGGCTCGTAGTGCAACCAGGCATCTCGGGTGTTACCGTCGACTAGCGATGATCTCAGGCGAACTAGAACGAAAAGAGCTGATGGCGCTTCGCGCCAGGTATCTCGCCGTTGCTATGGCCCTATTGTTTGGGGTCGTCATCTCCGGATATTGGTACACGCAAGTCGTCCGCGGGGGCTTCTATCGCGAGCTTTCGGAAAACAACCGGCTTCGCGAGAGGCGGATCCAAGCGCCGCGTGGGCTGATTCTGGATCGCGAGAATCGACCCATGGTGGAGAACGTCCCTAGCTACCAGCTACTTCTTGATCGGAGCCGGGCGCGAGACCTCGCTCGGAGCATCGACTTTCTGTCACGATCTATTGGCCAATCTGAAGCGGAGACGCTCGACCGTCTTGGCCGGGCCGCCGGTATGCCTTCATTCACCCCTGTTCTGGTGGCCGAGGATCTGACCTTCGAGCAGGTGGCGAGACTGGAGGCGGCCGCGCTCGAGCACCCCGAGCTCGAGATCGAAGTGCGACAGCGGCGCTTCTATCGCCATGCCACGCAGACAGCCCACGTCGTCGGGCACCTGGGCGAGGCTACCCCTGAAATCATCGCTCGCCGGCCGAATCTCAAGGCTGGTGATCTGGTGGGGGTCAAGGGTATCGAGCAGGCCTATGACTCTCTGTTGCGGGGTCAGGATGGCCGGCAAGTGGTCGTGGTGGACAGCCGCGGCAAGCTGGTTCGTGAGCATCTCAGGGAACCGGGCCAGCCAGGACAGAACATCGAGTCGACTCTCGATCTCGATCTCCAGCAGGAGGCGGAGCGCTTCTTCCGCGACAAAGTCGGCAGCGCGATCGCAATGGATCCGCGAAACGGAGAAATCCTGGCGATGGTCTCTTCGCCCTCCTACAATCCGAACGCCTTCGCCCGCAGGCTGGATTCGAGCGAGTGGCGCAGTATTCTGGCCGCTCCCCATCAACCCTTGCAGAACCGCGGGGCGCAGAATGCGTACCCGCCGGGATCAGTATTCAAGATCGTCATTGCGATTGGCGCCCTCGAAGAGGGCATCGTCGACCCGACCGAGACGCGCTTTTGCGGAGGCTCGACGCGGATCTATAACCATCGCTTTCGCTGCTGGCGTCGGCAGGGCCACGGCGCCGTGAACCTGGCTGAGGCTCTAAAGCAGTCTTGCGACGTCTTCTTCTACCATCTCGGCCCCCGACTCTCGATCGAGCGCATCGAAGAGTGGGCTAAGCGGTTGGGCTTCGGTGCTTTGACCGGTATCGACCTCCAGGGCGAGCGGCCGGGGCTGGTACCGGGCCGGGAGTGGAGCTTGCGCCATCGCGGCACGATCTGGTACCCCGGAGAGACCGTTTCGGTGTCGATTGGTCAGGGCCCTTTACTGGTGACGCCCCTTCAGATTGCGGTGATGATGAGTGCGGTCGCGAATGGAGGAACGATCGTTCAGCCCCATCTTGTACGCGGGCTCGGACACGATGAATCGAAGCGCCTCGATTTGGACCCCGCAACGGTGGAATTGGTGCGAGACGCGCTGGTCGCGGTGGTCAATGAAAGCGGCGGCACAGGAGCCTCGGCGCGAGTTGCCGGGCTCGAGGTCGCGGGGAAGACTGGAACCGCGCAGGTGATCAACCAGCCGGTCGAGGTCGATTCTGACACGCTACCCTATTTGCAGCGCGATCACGCCTGGTTCGCGTCGTTCGCGCCGGCGGGTAGTGCCGAGCTTGTTGTGGTCGTTTTTGTCGAGCACGGTGGGCATGGAAGCACCGCTGCGGCTCCTTTGGCCCGGCTTCTTTATGAGAGACATTTCCGGTCGCTTTCCGACGATCTCGATACCTGAGGAGCATCCGCTCCTCCGGCGCTTCGGGAGCCTGTCATGGGGACTCGTCTTCTGTGCCTTCGCGCTGTCGCTGGTGGGGCTAACGGTGGTTTGGAGTGCCAGCGCTGAGCTCGCGACGGATTACCTGACGCGCCAGACGTCTTGGGTCGGTCTCGGTTTGCTTGCCCTGATGTTCGGCTTCTCGCTCAATTATTCGACCCTGTTACGCTTTGCCGTCGTTCTCTACGGCCTCGGCCTGGCAATGTTGGTTGCGATCCTGTTCTTTGGCCACGAGGCGGGTGGAGCGCGGAGCTGGGTCGGGTTTGCAGGCCTGGGCGGCCAGCCTGCTGATTTTGCAAAGCTGTCGACTGTGCTCCTTCTGGTGCGTTACCTGGGAGTTAGTGAGGGTCGCTATCTTCAGCAGAAAGAGGTGTTGGTGGCGGCCCTCATCGCCGCTTTGCCCGCCGCGCTCATCGTGCTGCAGCCCGATCTGGGAAGTGCGCTGATCTTGGTTCCCACCGTCGCCACCATGGTCTGGCTGAGTGGGATTCGTCCGAAGATGGTGGCTATGATCGCCTTGGTCGTCTTGATCGCCGCCGCCGCCGCTTGGACCTTCGGACTCAGGGACTATCAACGAGATCGGCTGCTCACTTTCTTCTCACCGCAGAGCGACCCACTAGGCTCGGGCTATCAGCTGCAGCAGAGCAAGATCGCTGTCGGTTCCGGAGAGCTCCTCGGCCGGGGCTTTCTCCAGGGTACCCAGAGCCAACTTCGTTTCCTGCCCGCCCGCCACACGGACTTCGCCTTTGCCGTGCTGGCCGAGGAGCGAGGCTTTGTCGGGGTGGTCGCTGTCATGGGGCTCTATGGTTGGTTTCTCTGGAGTGGGTTGCGAGTGGCGGGCCGGGCGCGCGATCGCCAGGCGTTGCTGCTCGTCATGGGGCTCTTGGCGGTGCTCGTTTGCCATGTCTTGTACAACACGGCGATGATGATCGGATTGATGCCCATAACCGGAATTCCTTTACCCTTCATCAGCTATGGTGGCTCTTTCACCCTTTTCTGCTTCTTTGCCACCGGACTCATTCTCGGCGTCGACTTTCGCCGTTGGGTGAACCGCTAAATGGCGATCAACAAGAGGATGTTGGTGGAGCGTGATCCGCATCAGACGCGGATCGCGGTCTTGGAGGACGACCGCCTGGCCGAGATCTTCCTGGAGAGTCACCGCCACCGCGGCTTGGTTGGAAGTGTCTTCTTGGGACGCGTGATCCGAGTACTGCCGGGTATGCAGGCCGCATTCGTCGACCTCGGACTGAGTCGTGACGCCTTTCTCTATGTGAGCGATGCTGCCGTGGGAGAGGACGACACGGCGGTCGAGTCGGGTGAAGCGTTGGAGACCGGCGATCTGCGGGTCGACGCCGAACCGTCGATCGAGGATCTACTCAGAGTCGGACAGGAGATTTTGGTTCAGGTCAGAAAGGACTCGATCGCCAACAAAGGTGCGAGAGTCTCGGCGCAGATCACGCTTCCAAGCCGCTACGCAGTGTTAGTTCCTCGCTCGAAGCAGCTCGGCATCTCGCGGCGCATCGAAGACGAGGCGGAGCGTGAGCGTCTGCTGGCCCTACTCGAGGAGCTCAAACCGGAGGACGCCGGCCTGATCGCCCGCACCGAAGCCGAGGGAAGAGGGCGAGAAGAGCTGGCGCAGGACATCACTCAGCTGCTCAGCTCCTGGGAGGAGATTTCGGCCCGGGCCGAGAGCAGTGCGGCCCCTTGCCTCGTTCACGGCGACGTTAGCCTGATCTCGAGAGCGGTCCGGGATCTTTTCAATCAGGACTATTCAGCCCTGTGGGCGGATAGCGAGGAAGCCTACGAGGAGATCGCCGAGCTCCTGGCTCGTACCCAGCCCGAGCTGCTCGGTACCGTGAGGCTCGACCATCATGAGCTGGGTCTCTTCGAGCGCTTTGGAGTCGACAAGGAAATCGAGGCGGCACTGGAAAGCAAGGTCTGGCTCCGATCCGGGGGCTACCTCGTCATCAACCCAACCGAGGCGCTGGTAGCCATCGACGTCAACACCGGTCGATTCGTGGGCAAGGACAGCCTCGAGGACACCATTTTCCGCACCAATTTGGAAGCCGTTCGTGAGATCGTGCGCCAGATCCGCCTTCGTGATCTCGGAGGGATTCTCGTTCTCGACCTCATCGACATGGAGGAGGAAGCGCACCGAGTAGAGGTCTTCGAGTTTCTCGAGGAAGAGCTGAAAAAGGATCGGTCGCGGACTCGAGTTCTCAACATCTCTGAATTTGGGCTGGTCGAGCTGACCCGCAAGCGGAGCCGGTCGAACCTCCGTTCGTTGCTCACCCGAGCTTGCCCCCATTGCAAGGGTAGCGGCACCATAAGGTCCGTGCGCACCGTGTGTCTGGACTTACGCCGAGAGGTCCTGAAACGACCTCGGCTCGCGCCAGACACCGAGCTACTGCTGAGGGTGCATCCGGAAGTCGCCGATGCACTGCACGGCGGAGAGAGCGCGATCCTCGAGGAGCTCGAAGGCCTACTCGAAGGCAGAGTGCTCGTGCGCGGCGACCCCGAACTCCATCATGAGCACTTCGACGTCTTCGAGCTCTGATCCGCCGGTCGAAGTGCTACCGATCGACACCGCGGAGTTTCGCGGTGAGCGGTCGGGCAATTTCGCTGTAGACGATCTACAGGATTTACTTCGACTCGTTGATCCCACGGTCGCGACGCGGACCATTCACTGGGGGAGGAACTACCTCTACGAGGCGCAGCTGGCGACTTCTGCCGGCATGGTTCCGGTGGTGGTGAAGGTGTTCACGAGCCGGGGGCTTCGAGAGAGCCTGTCTCGTCGCCGTAAGGGAAGCAAAGCACTGCGCAGCTGGCGTGCCTCGTTGGCAATGCTCGAGGCCGGCGTACCGGTGCCGGAACCCATCGCGCTGCTGGAGTCGATCGATCCCGATGGCCCCTCCTACTTCGTCAGCGCGCTGGTAGAGGGAGTTTTGGAGGCGCGATACCTGTTCCGGGCGATGACTGCCCGCCGCGAAAGGGAGCTCTATCCCGACATTCGAGTCGATCTCTTCCTCGAAACTCTCGGCCGGCTCTTGCGCCGTCTTCACGAGGCCGACCTCTGGCATCGAGATGTCTCGGTCGGCAACATCCTGCTCCGCGAGGACGGGTCGATCGAGGGGGGCGGCCTCTTTCTCCTCGATTTAAACCGCACTCGAATCGGCACGGCTCTGAGTCGTAGCGAGAGGATGAGGGATCTGAGTCGTCTTCCGCTGGCCCGCCCCGAACACCGCCGCCAGCTGATGGAAGGCTATTTCGGCAGCTCCCCTGGCGGCCTTGACCGCGCCCTCTTCTTGCTCTACCACCACGGCTTCATCGCCAAGAACCGACTCAAGGAGCCCGTTAGAGGACTGCGCAAATGGCTGCGAGGCCTGCGCACTCGCTCAGCCCATGTCTACATCCCGGCCCCCGATGCCGGCACTCAAGGCCGCGACCGTGTTGCTTGGGATCCACTGTCGGACCAGCCGCATTTGCACGCCGGCCGAATGTCCAAGTTGCGAGTTCGTCTTGGTGACGGCGGTGTCCACCTTCGTGAGCTGGGGGTGCTGGTCCGGGGTCTGCCACCGATCCATCGTCGCTACCGAGAGCTGAAGGAAGGCTTGTACCGCTCACCGATTGCCTGGGGTGAGATGGGAGTCGGGATCCATGGAGGGTCAGCGTCTCCACGCCAGCTCGTCGAAGAGCTCGAGGCGCTCGGCTCGCGCCATGTGTTGCTACGCCTTCATCTTTGGGAAGACCAACTGGCTCGCGACGAGGAATTGGCAAAGGAGCTGCATCGAAGAGGATTCGATGTCGCGCTTGCCGTGCCTCAGAATCGGCAGCTGGTGAAGGACTCCGAGCAGTGGAGATCCGGGTTGATGGAAGTAGCCGAGCGGTTCGCCGGCGTCGTAACCCACATTCAGGCCGGGCACGCCATCAATCGCAGTAAGTGGGGGATATGGAACCAGCGAGAGTACTCCCTTCTGATTGCGCAAGCTCGAGACGCCCTCTCATCGATGCCCGGTGTCAAACTGATGGGTCCCGCGGTGATCGATTTCGAGTTTCACCAAACCTTAGTGGCGCTCAATTGGCCTGAGAGGGAGGCTCCGCTCGATGTGGTGAGCAGCCTCCTGTATGTCGATCGGCGCGGTGCCCCGGAAAGGGGTCAGGCCGGTCTGGACACGGTGGACAAAGTGGTTCTGCTCCGGGCTCTGATCCAAGTGTCTCGCGAGGGCGAGCGTCCCTCCTGGATCACCGAAGTGAACTGGCCTCTGAGAGAGGGACCTCACTCCCCCGCAGGCCGACATGTCGCCGTGGACGAGGAGAGGCAAGCGGACTATCTTGTTCGCTTCTACCTGCTTGCCTTGGGGACGGGCCTGGTGGAGAGGATCTACTGGTGGCAGCTGGTGGCTCGTGGATACGGCTTGGCGCATGGTGGCGGTGACCTCTTGAAGCGGCGTCCGGCCTTTGCCGCTCTCAGCTTCATGCACGAAGTGCTCGAGGGTAGCCGCTTTCTCGGACCGCTACCGTCGCCGCTGCCGGTCCGTCTCTATTCTTTCGGGAGTCGAGACGGCGTCGCCTGGGTAGTAGCGTGGCGGGAGAGTGACGATCAGGGAAACTGGCGTCCCCCGGTGGCGCCTCTCCGCGTCCTTGGTCGCGATGGCGATGAGATCGCTGCCACCGGTACCAGCGAGCTGACCTTAAGTGGCTCGCCCACCTATCTAGAGCTCGAGGATCAGGACTGGGAGGCGTGGAGCAGTCCCCGTTGAGGGGTCAGTCTAGATCGAAGGGGCGGAGCGGCGGCGCGTCGTCGTCGAGCTTTTCAGCTTCCTCCATCGCGGCGCGGAACTTCTCCTCGAGCAGTCGATCTCGGTCCTTCATCGCCGCCTTTTCGCGCTCGAAGATCTCTTCGGCTCTCGATTTTTCTGCGTCAAGTCCCTCGAGAAGGGCTTCGAAGGACTTGCCCTCGGCGATGGCTTGCTTTATGGGCTTGTGGTGGATTACCTCGCCGGTCTCGGCGTCGATCACGAGATCCGCGGAGCACTCTGGGCAGGAGATGCGGTGGGTGCGATTCGCGGACACGATGAAGATCCTATCGCAGCGCCGGAGCGCCGCACGGCTGCTCAGACCCACTACACTATGCCCTAGCTCGAGCGGCTCGCAGAGCAAGAGCGTTTTGCGCAAGCGATTGGGGACGGAGTGAGACGTTGACGATTGCAGGAAGAATCTTCAAACGGCGTGGGCTACTGGCGGTAATGACCATCAGGGAGCTCAAGGCGCGGTATCGCGGTTCTGCTCTAGGCTTTCTCTGGTCGTTGGTGAATCCTCTGCTCTTGCTCGGTGTCTACTCGTTTGTTTTCAGCCTGGTTTTTCAGCCCCGAGTGGAGGGAGCGAATCCTTATCCCCTGTTTCTCGTCACCGGTCTCTTTCCTTGGTTCTGGCTCTCCTCGTCGATTGCTGAGGGTACGTCTTCTCTGATCAGCAATGCCAGCTTGATCCGGCGCTCGGTCTTTCCCACCGAGCTACTCCCCCTGGTTCCCGTGCTTTCGAACCTTGTCAACTTCGCATTCTCTCTTCCCATCGTCGTGCTCGGCTTGATTCTCGGCCAATTCGCCGGTCACTCCGTCGGCGGACCCGGATTCGCGGCCCTCGTCCTGGTCGTTCTTGTCCAGCTGCCGATGTTGGCGGGTTTGTGTCTGGGCCTCGGCGCACTGGCGGTCCACTTCAAGGACGTGAGAGACATTGTCGCCAACGTACTGACTGTGTGCTTTTTCATGACTCCGATTCTGTACTCTCTCGACGGGGTGCCTCATCGCTCTCTTCGTGTATTGATCCAGCTCAATCCGTTTACCCCTTTCGTTCTTGCCTATCAGGAGACGCTCTTCCGCGGTGTTGTTCCGGGGCTGGCTCTTTGGGGAGAGATGATTCTTGCGTCAGTCTTCTTTTGGTTGCTCGGAGCCTGGCTCTTCGACCGGCTCAGTGAGACGTTGATCGAGGCCGTGTAGTCGTGACAGTCGGAGACCGATCGTGACAGACACCGCGGTACGTGTGGCCGGGGTTCACAAGAGTTTTCGCCGAGTTGCCTCGGGGTATGCCTTTCGTACTCTCAAAAGTGCATTGGTCAGCCGTAGCTTGGTGCAGGATCTCCGTCCCGAGGAGGCAATCCGCGCCTTGGAGGGAATCAGCTTCGAGGTGACGAAAGGGGAGGCCGTTGCGCTGATCGGGAGCAATGGATCGGGAAAGTCTACCCTTCTCAAGATCATTGCTGGGCTGCTTCGGCCGACCGTTGGAACGATCGAGCTGAGCGGACGGGTGGCGGCCCTGATCGAGCTCGGGGCGGGCTTTCATCCCGAGATTTCCGGCCGGGAGAATGTCTTCATCAACGGTGCGGTCCTGGGGCTCGATCGTCGCGAGATCGAGGCTCGCTACGATGAGATTGTGAGCTTCGCGGGCCTCCACGACTTCATGGAGGAGCCGGTGAAGAACTATTCATCCGGCATGTACGTCCGGCTCGGCTTCTCGGTCGCGATCCATACTGATCCGGAGATTCTGTTAGTGGACGAGGTGCTTGCCGTCGGTGACGAAGCCTTCTCTCACCGCTGTCTGCGCAAGATAGAGGAGTTTCTCGGTCGCGGCAGGACCCTGTTGTTGGTGAGTCATGACCTCGGCCTGGTGGAAGAGCTCTGCGATCGTGCGATATGGCTTGATGGCGGCACACTACGGGCGTCGGGCCCTCCCCGACAAGTGATCGATGGCTATCGGGAGGCGGTTGCCGATGCCGAAGCCCAAGAGCATCTAGATGCGAAAGGCGCCGAGGACGACCCGGTACGGGAGTCGGCGGAGGATCTCTCGAGCGCCGGGGAGGGGGCGCTTCGTTGGGGCTCTGGCGTAGCCGAGATTACGAGCGCCCGGTTGCTCGACGCCACGGGGAGCGAGACCTATCATCTGAGGAGCGGCTCGGCGGCGAGCTTCGAGGCGAAAGTGACAGCCCTAGAGCCCCTCGACGACCTGGTGTTCGGGATTGGCATCTTTACCCCTCGGGGTACCGAGTGCTGGGGTACGAACACCGACCTCGGGGGCATCGTGCTCAGTACCCGTAGCGGCTCGTCCACTATTACTGTCGATTGCCCCGATCTTCGATTGGCGCCTGGCGAGTATTTCGTGGACCTGGCAGTTCATGCCCGCGATGGTGCGCCATACGACTATCGGCGCAGAGTGTTCGCCTTCTCCGTGACCGCCAGTGACCGTGGGGTCGGACTCTACTTTCCGCGCCACGAATGGCGCTTTTCCGCTGAGCTGCGCTCAGGGCAGCGAGGAGCCGAAGAGGAGTGAGATGACAGAAGCCCAGAAGGGAGCTATCAATATCAAGATCGGTGACGACGAGCAGAAGGGGCGCTATTGCAACCTGCTGCGGATTGCTCATACCCGTGAGGAATTCATCTTGGACTTCATCAACCTGGTTCCGCCGCAGGGGGTGGTGACCGCGCGAATCCTCACCTCGCCCGGGCATATGAAGCGGATCATCGGCGCACTTCAGTCGAACCTGCAGCGTTATGAAGAGGCCTATGGAGAGATTCAAGCAGCGCCCGAGCCTACGGCGGACGGTGCCGTCAATTGAATTGCGTGCCGTGTTGGTGCTGACGATATACTCGAGGGGTCGTTGCTGGCCGGCTGCGGACAACGCCCGAAGGAGCTTGAGTTGACCGTAGCTGGTTCGACCGAAAAGGCTTATACGCAGACCGAATGGGATCTGTCCCAGCTTTTCTCCGGCACCGATGATCCGCAAATTGACGAGGCGCTAGGGTCGCTCGAAGAAAGCGTATCCGAGCTGGAGTCTCGGCGTGACGCGTTGGACCAGGCGAGCGGGGGCGAGCTTCGAGACACGCTACAGCTCTACGAGCGGATCATCGAGAAGATGACCGTCCTCGGTGCTTTTGCCGGTCTCCGCTTCTCGGCCGACACTCAAGATGGCGAGGCGCTCAGCCTGCGCAACCGCGTCGAGCACGAGCTCACGGCCTTCGAGAACCGCGTCCTCTTCCTCCCGCTTTGGTGGAAGGCTCTTTCGGAGAGCAGAGCGAAGAAGTTGAGCGAGGGTGCCGACCTCGATCATGACCTCAGCTTCTATCTCGAGCACCAGCGTCGTCTGCGTCAGTACTCTGTCGACGAGGCGGCTGAGCAGCTCATCAATACCAAGGACGCGGACGGTGTAGGCGGCCTGCTCACCCTTCATTCGATGCTGACCAACCGACTCAGCTTCACGCTGCGGGTGGACGGCGAAGCCAAGGAGCTCACCCGAGACGAGCTCATGGTCCATGTCGCCTCTCCTAGAGCAGACCTGCGGCAGCAGTCTTATCAGGAACTGGGACGAGTTCTCGAGCGAGAGGCACAGGTCCTGTCGCAGATCTACTCTCACCGAGTGCGCGACTGGCACAACGAGAATGTGAACCTGCGCGGCTATGCCTCTCCTCTTGCTGTAAGAAACGTTGCCAACGATGTGCCCGACGCGGCGGTGACGGCTCTGCTGGAGACTGCGGAGCGCAACACCGGAGTGTTTCATCGCTATTTCCGACTCAAGGCCTCCTGGCTAGGTAGTGTTATCGGCGGTCATAAAGTGCGGGATTCCGGCTGTGTAGTGGCGCTTTTGGTTTCATCCTCCTCGAGAAGGGACCGGTGCCGAAGGAGGATGTAGCGGACGTATTGAGGGTCGAGCTCGTCGTTGGTCAGGGCTCGATGTACGGAGCGGTAGTAGGCAAGTGAGTGAATCTGCGGCAGCGGATCGGTGCTGAGGCGCCGTCGCAAGGTGGCGAGTCGAATGGCATGGGCAAGCTCTTCGAGGGGGACGTTGGCTTGATAGAGCTTGTCGGCGATGGCCCAGTCTCGGCGCCGAGGTCTAGGCGGGGTTTTAGGAGCGTCGAGGTAGAGGCGGATGAGCTCGGCGCGATACTCCTGTCGGATCACGAGGTCTTCGCACTGCGCCGTCGAGGGCGAGTGCCGCTTCGGCGGGCCGAAGCGCGCTTCTTGGCGTGCTCCTTGGACTCCTTGAGCCGATAGGAATCGCCCTCGATGTTGACGAGCTCGCAGCGATGGACGAGGCGATCGACGATGGTGACGACGGTAGTAGCGTTGGGGAAGACCTCTCCCCATTCTCCAAAGGACTTGTTTGTGGTGATGAGAAGGGACTTATTTTCGTACCTGCGGGAAACGACCTCGAAAAGTAGATCGGCGTGGCGCGTGTCGTAGGACAGATATCCGAGCTCGTCAATGCAGAGCAGGGATGGGCGCGCAAAGAGCGCGAGCTTGCGCTGAAGGCTGGTCGAGGAGTCTTGTTCGGCGAGGGTGTTGAGCAGCTCCGAGGCGGTGAGGAATCGGGCGGTGGCTCCACGTAGTACGGCTTGATGGGCGAGATTCTTGGCAATGAGCGTCTTGCCGATGCCGTTTGGCCCTATCAAGACAGCGTTGTGCCCTCGGGCGAGCCACTCGAGCCGAAAGAGATCTTCGATCTGCTCGCGGTCGATCTTCTTGGGCCAATTCCAGTCGAAGTCGGCCAGCGGCTTGAAGGTGCCGAGCCGGGCCCGACCCAGGCGTCGCTCCAGTCCGCGACGGGCTCGCTCCTGCTCTTCCCAGTCGAGCAGGTCGGGGAGCCAGGGTTGGTTGGCGACCTCATCCCAGTGGGCTAGGAGGCCATGGAGTTTCAGGGCTGTGGCACGCTCTTGGTCGGTGTTGTTCATTCGTCGTCCTCCTCGTCGTTGGGGTTGTCGTAGTCGGCCAGTGCATGGGGAGTGACCGTGAGCTCCCGGATCCTGGGATCGTCGGGGAGCTGGACAGGCAGCGCGGGTAGGAGTCCCCGCTCGTGGCGCCGACGATCGAGGATGAGTCGCACCGCTTCGGGATGCGGGGATCCTTTTTCGAGGGCCTCGTCGATCGCCACTGCAAGCTCCCTGGGTCCACTCTCGGCAAGGAGCTCGAGGAGTCTGGCGACGGCACTCGAGAGTCGTCTCTGCCGTCGGGCCAGCTCCCGCAGGAGCTCTTCGGCCTGGGGCACCGTACGCAGCAGGTAGTCCTGGCCGCGCTGTGTACGTGCCTCGCGTTTCTGTCGTTCCAGCTCTTCTAGGTGACGGGGGTCTTCGATGATCTGGCCCTTGTCCCAGGACCTTGTGTGCTCGGCGATGAGCTGCTCGCGATCGAAGATGCGCACACGCTCCGGGTCTGCGGCGATCTGTAGCGAGCGGGCGATGCGATCATGCGGGATCGAGTAGCGATTCGCATCGAAGCTCAGGTAAGGAGTGCGCCGCGTGATCCGCTCGACCCATTCGTGGCAGGGGAAAGGCTGCGCCGGAAGGCTCACGAGATGAGAGCGCTCCTCGAGATAGGCCTGCTCGACGGTGCGACGCCGGTCCTGGGGCCACGGGCGCTTCATCGCTCGGTCGCGACACCACTCCAGAGCGTCCCGGTTCAGCGCTTCTCTGTCCCAGGTGCGACGCAGCGGAAAGAAGGAAGTTCTGACAAAACGAATGGCTCGTTCGACGCGACCTTTTTCATTTCCTCGTCTGGGAGCAACGGGCCTTGGATCAAAGCCGTAGAAGTCGGCGAGCTCGAGAAGCCGTGGATGAAAGCGAATGGCGCTGCGGCGCCGCTCGAGCACAGCGCTGCGCAGATTGTCGTAGAGGTGGATCTTGGCCAGACCCTCAAAGAAGGAGAAGGCGAGGACATGCCCGGTCAGGAAGCTCGGCAGACGAGCGTCGTAGAAGAAGTGCAGAAAGAGAGCTCGCGAGTAGCTCAGCACCATGACGAAGGCGTAGAGACGGCGCTCTCCGCCATCGACCTTTCGGGTGCCGAAGTGAGCCCAGTCCACCTGGGCCTGTTCGCCGGCAAGCGTACGGAGCACAAAGAAAGCCTCAGGCGCCTTGCGGGGGCGCAGGCCGAGCTCGGCAATGCAGTGGCGGAAGTGATCCTCCCCACCGGGATAGTCACGCTTCTTGACCATCTCGTAGAGCACGCTCGCCGGCAGCTCCGGGTAGCGCTCAAAGACTTCCTGGATGAAGGGGACGAAGCGATCGACCATGGACGCTCGTCGCGGCGATCGAGGCCGGCTCAGCCCTTCGCGTCGAAGGACTCGAGTGACCGTCGAGTGATGGATTCCCAGATGGCGGGCGATCGTGTTGCGCCGCCAGCCCTCCGACTCATAGAGACGGCGGATCTCGGCGGCGAGCTCGGGAGAGATCATCCCGCGCCCGCCTGCGCACCGGGCGTACTCGGCGCGATCGCAAGAAGTCGTGGCGGACAATCGGCTCGCAAGGATGGCGGCACAGCCTGCAGAGAAGCTCCTCGTTCCGACCTCCAACGGACAAGCCTTGCAAAAACAACGGAAGCGGCGCGGTGGGCCATGACGCCACCGTCGCAGGGCAGCCCCCGGTGCGGCAACTGTGATGCGTCACTTTCTTTGAGCCTTGCTGCTTGCGATCTCGATAGGCCTGCTGACGACGAGCATGCAAGCGGCGCCCTCGCGGCGTCTGCTGATAGCGACGCCCGGCCCCGCGAAGGCTGTGGCGCCGAGCCTCATCCCGGCACTCCGGCGTGCAATAACGATGGCCGCGATCGCACCAAGAGCAAATGTAGACAGCTTGCCGGCAACGATCGCAAACGAAACGGCGACAATCGGGACGGCGGCGCACGGCCCAGGCCTCCTTCGGCCTGGACTTCGCCACCCGCAGGCGGAATACTCCCTCTTCTGGGGCGTCATACCCCAGGCCTTCCGGCGGTGGGCGGTCACCTTGCTTGGAGTCGCCCCCGCCGGTCTCCCCATACTCCCACCTGCCACGCTGCTCGCGCGCTCGCGCGCGACGATGATGCTGAAGAGACTCTCAGCAGGAAACGCGGTCAGAAAGCCGGGATCGCGCGCTTCTTAAGCGCCGTTGACAGGTAGTGATCGACTTCGGCGCTACGACCTCTACGCCCCGGCCACGGCGGGCGAGCGGAGGGTCGACTATCGAGATGCGGTGGACGCGGTTCTAGCCACCTTCGGCGACTTCCATCCGCGTTTCGCTCGCGAAGCCCGACGCGTCTTCGACGATGGGCACATCGACAGCGAGATTCGAGCCGGCAAAAAAATGGGGGCGTTCTGCGCCTCCGCCGTGCCACACCTCGCCCCTTGGGTGCTGGTGAACTTCGCGGGTCGTTTACGTGATGTGGCGATACTCGCTCACGAGCTAGGCCACGCGGTTCATGGCATGCTGGCATCTGAGCACTCGGTTCTCACATTCCATCCCTCGCTACCGATGGCCGAGACCGCGTCGGTTTTCGCTGAGATGTTGATGACCGATCGCCTGCTGCGGGATGAGTCCGACCCGGATTCGCGGCGGGAGCTCCTGGGTGGCGCCCTCGACGACATATACGCCACGGTGCTGAGGCAGGCTTTCTTCGTTCGTTTCGAGATCAGTGCCCACCGAGCGATATTGGAGAACGCGTCGACCGAGGATCTCTGCGATCTCTATCTCGAGAACCTATCGGAGCAATTCGGCGACAGTGTGGAGATACCGCGGGAGTTTCGCTACGAGTGGCTTGGTATCCCTCACATATTCTCGACGCCTTTTTACTGCTACGCCTACAGCTTCGGTCAGTTGCTGGTACTAGCCCTCTATCGGCGCTATCAGAAGGACCCAGACGCTTTCCTACCTGGCTACCTGCGAATGCTGTCCTACGGTGGTTCGGCCCGCCCCGAACAGATCCTGGCAGAGGCCGATATCAATGCCTCCGACCCCGCCTTCTGGCAAGGCGGCTTCGACATCGTCGCCGAGATTGTCGACCAGCTCGAATCTCTACCGGCCGCGTAGCCTCCATCCTCGACGCCATGTGGTGTAGCCGTAGGAAGTGATAGCGATCACTTCCGTATGCGTCGTCCTCGACGCCATGTGGTGTAGCCGTAGGAAGTGATAGCGATCACTTCCGTATGCGTCGTCCTCGACGCCATGTGGTGTAGCCGTAGGAAGTGATAGCGATCACTTCCGTATGCGTCGTCCTCGACGCCATGTGGTGTAGCCGTAGGAAGTGATAGTCATCACTTCCGTATGCGTCGTCCTCGACGCCATGTGGTGTAGCCGTAGGAAGTGATAGCGATCACTTCCGTATGCGTCGTCCTCGACGCCATGTGGTGTAGCCGTAGGAAGTGATAGCCATCACTTCCGTATGCGTCGTCCTCGACGCCATGTGGTGTAGCCGTAGGAAGTGATAGCCATCACTTCCGTAGGCTACGTTAGCCGCTGGGACTTCAGGTACATCGAAGCGACGTCGTCCGCGTAGCGCTCCATGACCACCCGGCGGCGGATCTTGAGAGTCGGAGTAATCTCGCCCTCTTCTACGGAGAACTCTCTGGGCATCAGCTTCCAACGACGTACTCTCTCGTGTTCGGCCAACTGGCCGTTGACCTTGGCGACGGTGGCCTCGACGCCCTCCAGGAGCCTGGGATGGGTAAGTCGCTCTAGGGCCTCCAACTCTTGGATCTCTTCGGGTAGCTCTTCCAGACCCGGAACCAATAGCGCGGTGATGTAGGGGTAGTTGTCGCCGATGACCACCGCCTGGGAAAGGACTCCGTCGGCGACGAGAAGCTGCTCGATCGGCTGCGGAGCCACGTTCTTCCCGCCGGAGGTGACAATGAGATCCTTCTTGCGGTCCGTTATGTAGAGATAGCCGTCGTCGTCGAAATTGCCAACGTCACCGGTGTGGAACCAACCCCTCGCGTCGATAGCCTCTGAGGTGGCCTCCGCGTTGCCCCAATACCCTTGCATGATCCCCGGTCCCTTGGCCAGAATCTCGCCGTCTTCGGCCAGATCGAGCTCAACGCCAGGAATCGGTTGACCTACGCTGCCGTAGCGACACGCTCCAGGTCGATTCAGACAAAGAACCGGGGACGTCTCCGTAAGCCCGTAGCCTTCGTATAGACCTACCCCGATTGCATCGAAGAAGCGGCCGACGACCTCCGGCAGCGCGGCGCCACCGGCAATTGCCATGCGCAGCCGACCCCCGAGTCGTTCTTTGACCTTGCTGTACACGAGCTTCTCGGCGAGCCTCCTCTGCAATGCGAGGTGAGGCGCGAATCTCTTCCGCCCGGGGTCGCTGCTCCTCCTGCCGACGTCGAGAGCCCACTCAAAGATGCGCTGTTTGCCGGGCCGCTCTTTGCTCAGGTTCGCCATCACCCGGAGGTACGCGCGTTCGTAGAGGCGGGGGACCGAGGCCATGACCGTAGGTCGCACGTCGATGAGGGCCCTTGGAGCTTGCTCGATCGAGGTCAGGTAGTGAATGGCGACACCTCTGTAGAGAAAGAGGTAGTCGGCGATGCGTTGAAAGACGTGAGAGAGGGGTAGGAAGGAGAGAGTGACGTCTTCGGGCCCGACCCGGAACAACTCAGCACAGGCGCGGAAGTTCGAGACCAGATTGGCATGGGTGAGGACAACGCCCTTTGGGTTTCCGGTAGTGCCGCTGGTGTAAATGAGGCTCGCGATCTGTTCGGGCTGGACCCTTCCGCGAAAGCCGTCGAGTGGCCGCGTGTCGGCGAGGCCCTTCCCTTCTTCTAGCAGCGTACCGAGGCCCAGCTCGGACCCTGAGGCATCGTCGTCGTCGATCGCGACCGCGGTGAGAGTGCCCTCGAGAGCTTCGGCCGCTTCTCGAAGCACGTCGCCTTTAGCACGGCCGCGATAAAACGCCCAGAGGGCGTTGCTGTTACCCAGGATGAAAGAGATCTGATTGGCTGGAAGAGTAGGGTAGACAGGGACCGTGATCGCTCCGAGCAGCTGACAGGCAAAGTCGATCGTGTGCCATTCCGGGCAATTCTCTGAGAACAAGGCGACCCGATCTCCCTGAGCGACTCCCCTCTCCTCGAGCGCCACAGCCAAGTAGTGAATCCGGCTCAGCCAGCTTTCTGTCGAGAGCCACTGCCAGCGCCCTCGACTCTTCCAAGCCACCAGATGCTCTCTATCAGCCTGTGCCTCAGCGATGTAGAAGGCGAGCTCGGAGAGGGTCTGGGGTGGTGTCGGGCCGCCAGTCACGTGAGCACCCTAACTTGCTGCCAAGGCGAAAGAGAAGAGGGCTCGGCGGGCGAGAAATAGCAGAGCGAGCGCGAGCATAGGAGATATATCGATGCCGCCGAGTGCCCGTGGCGGAGCCAGTAAACGCAAAGGTGCGAACACCGGCTCGGTAAGCTTGGTCAGCAGCACCAACGCTGGATTGCGGGGATTCAACCTGAACCACGACAAAACAGCGCTCAGGATGATGACCCAGGAGTACAGAGTGAGGGCCTGTGCGATGAGCCAGAGGAGCGCCATGGAATTCTCAGCTAACAGTGAGCGGGGGACGAGGGCCAAAGAGCGCTGTGCCGACGCGGACGTGGGTGGCTCCTTCTTCGATTGCGACTTCGAAGTCCTCGCTCATCCCCATCGAGAGAAGACCTCGAAAAGCTGGACCGTCCGGGAGCGCAGCGATGCGGTCCCTCAATCTTGCCAGGCGGCGAAACCAGGGGCGCGCAGCTTCCGGGTGAGGGCCTCTGGGTGGAATCGCCATCAAGCCGAGGAGCTCGATTCGGGTCAGCTCGCCGAGCCGGGGTAGGGCAGCGATCAGCTGGTCTTCATCGAAACCGTGTTTGCTTTCTTCGGAGGCGAGGTTCACCTCGAGAAAACAGGGAATCGTGCGCTCCGCCCGTTCACCCTGGTGCTGAAGAGCCTCGGCAATTCGCAGGCGGTCAACGGAGTGTATTGCGTCGAAGAGCTCGACGGCACGAGTCGCCTTGTTGGTTTGTAGCGGGCCGATGAGGTGCCACTCAGCCTCCTGCGGGAGCTGGGGAATCTTGGTGACGGCCTCTTGCACCCGGTTCTCTGCGAAGATTCTGAGACCGGCTTCCCACGCTTGCTGCAGAACCTCTATGCTCTGCCGTTTGCTGGCGCCGAGAAGATTCACTTCGCCTGGCCTCCTTTGCGCTCGACGCTCGGCGTCTGCAACTCGTTCTCGTATCTTGGCGATACGCTCTTCGATCGAGGGCTTGGAAGCTGCGCCCCGGGCGACGACGCAACTCAGACCGGATCCTCGATGTGGAGGAAGCGGTGGCAGCTCTCGCAGGCGATGAGGCTACCTTGGTCCTTGATCTGCACGATGACCTGCGGTCTCACACTGTAGTTGCACACCGAGCAGTGCCAGACTCCGGCTGCCCGCGGCGAAGTCTGAACCTTCGTGACTGCGGCGAAGGCGTGGCCGCCGTGACGCTCGTAGAGGCGCTCGAACTGGGCTACCAGGTGGCGAGGGATCGACTCTTGTAGTCGCTCGATCTCCTTCGTCACATCGTTGAGGCGGGCGGCGACGCTGGGCTTCTCCTGCTCCCACGCCGCGAGCAGCTTCTGATAGCTGCTGTCGAGCTCGGAGAACTCGCCCTTTTGCGTCTCGATCTCGCTCTGGGCAGCGTCGGTTCGCTCGATGAGCCCCAGCGCCTCTTCCTCGTGCGAGGAGATCTCGGCCTTTACGGTGTCGATCTCTGTGAGTAGTGAGCCGTACTCACGCTGGGTGGTAACGCGGTTGACCTGCTGTAGATAGTGATCGAGCTTGCTTTGGGCAGCCTCTGCCGCAGCCTCGGCTGCTCGCCGAGAGATCTCATCGGCCAGGATCTGTGCCTCGAGCATCTCTATCGTCGCCCGATGCTCCAGATACTGATCGTGGGTCTCGCGCATCGAGTCCGGAACGCCCTCGAGTTGTCGGCGTGCTGTTTCGGCCTCTTCCAAGACCTGTTGAAGTTCGACCAAGGCATCAACATCTCGAGCCATGAATGAGGCGTCCCTCCGTCGGATTGTTATATATGAGCCGCCGCCAGGCTACCATCGAGCACCTGAGTCCTCGTACAGCTCCTGGTGGGTCCACCTGGATTCGAACCAGGGACCGCCCGGTTATGAGCCGGATGCTCTAACCGCTGAGCTATGGACCCGGATGGCCCCCAGCCGGGGGAACGCAGTATAGCACTGGCGGATGGTGGCGAATGCCCCCCCCGTAAAGGGAGCCTTCGACGCCCCTGAGCTGCTATACTCCTTCGCCTACTAGGGGTGTTTTAGCCGTTCAGTCTCTCAGATCGACGGGAGGTAGCGATGTCGAGTAGGAAGGTTCTTGTCGCGTTGGCTGGCGTTTTTTTGTTGACTCTAATCAGCTGCGGCCCTTCCGAGGAGGAAGTAAAGGCTGCGGCGCTCGCCGAGGAGTGGGCTGCGCTTCAGGTCAAGCAGAGCGACTTGATGGAGCTCCGGGGCGAGGCCGCCGAAGCGCTTGTGAGCGAAAGGCAAGGTTTGGAGTCGCAGGTTAACGATGCCGCCGACGCGTTCGCCGAAAGACTGGTGACTTTCATCAATGAGTACGCAGGTTTTGAAGGAGAGGAGCCGCTGCCGGAAGTGAAGGCAGCGATAGGCCTCAAGAGTATCGAGGACATCGAGCTGGCTCGGGAGTACGTCGCGAAGGGAGGCGACTACGCGAAGGCCATCGACATCCTCAGAGGCGCACTGATTGCCGATCCGGGAAACGCTGCTCTCGAAGCCGAGTTGCGTGCTGCGGAGGGCCTTCGTTTCATGAGCGAGGAGCGTTTCTCGGCGGTCGAGAAGGGCATGACGGAGGATGAGGTGAGAGCGCTGCTCGGCCAGGTCAAGCCTCAGAATGTACGCGACTACAAGGAACAGAATGCGGTCGCGTGGTTCTTCCCCAAAGAAGGTGGCGCCGCGGCCGCCGTGTTTTTCAGAGAGAAGGACGGGCAGCTGAAGGTCGACAGTCTCCAGTTCGACGCAGTCGCGACAGCGAGTGATCGAGCCGCGGAGGGCTAGAGGTGTTCGGACTCTCAGGGTAGAAGAGCTAGCTTCCCAAGGCCGATTCGCCCTGCGCCCTGGGCTCGCGAGCGAGGGATTGACTTCGGTTGCATGATGGTGCAGACTACTCGGCCCGCTCTCGTAGCAGGGGCGATGCTCAAAAAAGTGAGGTGAAGTCCATTTATGCCGGTCGTGCACGTTCGCGAAGAAGAGAGCTTCGAGAACGCCCTCAGGCGCTTTAAGAGAAAGTGCGAGAAAGAGGGAATTCTCACTGAGCTCAAGAAGCGACAGCACTTCGAGAAGCCTTCGGTCAAGCGCAAGCGCAAAGCCCTACAGGCTCGCAAAAAGATGCTACGCAAGTTGTCGGAAGAGCGCCGCTCGGGGCTCAGCTGAAGAATCACTCATATTTTTCGGATATGGGATGGGAGTGGTGTGAGACACCACTCCCTCTTTGCTTTCAGGGCATTGGAAAGGAAGTTCCCTGGTTTTGGCCTGGACTGATGATCCGGGTCCGTTGCGCGGGGCCATGCCCTAACTGAGCTTGGCATCATGGCGCTGGGTAACGTAAACCTGACACCCCAGCTGATCCAGGCTGTCCGTGACAGTGTGGATATCCTCGATGTCGCCGCGCCGGTCACTCGACTCGAGAAGAAGGGAAACAGGCATGTTGGCCTGTGTCCCTTCCACAAGGAAAAGACCCCTTCCTTCAGCGTTGACCCTGAGCGAGGTCTCTATTACTGCTTTGGCTGCGGTGCGGGTGGGGATGCGATCAAGCTGCATATGGCTTCGAGTGGCGACGACTTCCCTGCCGCGATCGAAGCCTTGGCGCGGAGCCAAGGCATTCCCTTACCGGCGGTGGGAGGGCGCTCGGGCCAACCTGAGCGAGATCTGGAGGGAGTGCTGGCTGCCGCTGCTGAGCTCTTCCAAGAGCAGCTGGAGAAGGTACCGAAGGCCCGTGACTATCTTGCCGGCAGACGCATTCCCGCGGATGTTCTGAAGGCGTTTGGCGTCGGCTACGCTCCCGACAGCTTCGATTTTCTGGTCACGGCCTTGGGGAGCCGATTTCCGCGCAGTGATCTTGAGGCTGTCGGACTGATATCGAGTAGAGAGAGGGATGGCGGTAGGCATGCATGGGATCGCTTTCGCGATCGCCTCATGTTCCCGATTCATAACGCGTCCGGGCGCTTGGTTGGTTTTGGCGGGCGCACCCTGGGAGATGACAAAGCCAAGTACATAAACACTCCTGAGACTGCACGCTTTCAGAAGCGGCATCTCCTCTACGGCCTCGACCAATCCCGTAAATCGGTGCGCGAGAAGAGCTCGATCCTTCTGGTGGAAGGGTACTTCGACGTGCTGGCAGCTGTTGCCAGTGGGGTCTCCTGGGTCGCCGCCACGATGGGGACGGCGCTTTCGGCCGAGCAGGCTCGATTGTGCTCGAGGTATGCCGAAGAGGTTGTCTTGGGCTACGACGGGGATGAGGCGGGCCAGCAGGCGGGTCGCCGTGCTTTGCCAACTCTTCTCGCGCAGGGGCTGGGAGTGAGAAGGGTCCGGTTGGAGGCAGGAACGGATCCCGACTCTTTTCGACTCGCCGAGGGTGAGGAAGCCCTGCGAGCGCGCGTCGAGGAGGCTCGCGACCTCGTGGAGGAGGAGCTTGATGGCATTCTCTCGCACCGTGGGGAAGCGGACCCGCGATCCCGTGCGCAGGGGGCCCGGCAGGTCCGAGAGCTTCTGAGCCCGGTTCGTGACCCAATCCTGCGTTTCGCCTATGGCCGGCAGGCGGCGGATCGCCTGGGCATACCCGCCGACCTGCTGTGGAAGGGGGACGGAAAGAGCCGGCAGTCGAGGCACGCGGAAGTAGAAGAGGCGCCAATGCCCCAGCGGCGGGACGTGATGAGTCTCGAAGAGCGGACGCTTCAGCTACTCTTGCGCGGCGAGGTCGTGGTGCCGGCACTGGAGGAGTTACCGCCGCCCGAGATCTTCCTCAATACCGCGTGCGGGAATATTTATCGTCAGTTTCTCGCTATGTATGTAGCGGGCGAGAGCCCTCCGGCGGGGAGGAGCGTACTGGTAGCGCTGCCTGCAGAGGGCGAAGCCCTTGACCTAATGGCCAGAATTCTGCTAGAAACGGCCTCTTATTCGGGGAGACCCGAAGAGCTTGAGGAGTTCTTGCGTCAATTGAACAGGCGGTGGCAGCAGAGCCGGCTCAAGAAGCTGGCTCTCGACATCCGCGAAGCCCAACGACGCGGAGAGTCGGCTCAGCTCGACGTCTTGATCGAAGAGAAGAGTGCTCTGACAAGGAGCCTGCACGAGATCGGGTCCGGCACCTAGGCCCGAAGACCGAACCATTCATCAAGTCAGGAGAGCGTTTTGGCCATCGGAGGTATTGCACGGATAGAGACCCGTCACAGCTCGGTGAAGCAGCTTCTCGAGCTGGGCAGGGAAAAAGGATACGTCCTCTACGACGAGATTCACGACGTCCTTCCCGATGAAGTGACGGCGATTCAAGAGGAACTTGACCAGGTCTTTGCGACCCTCGAGCAGGGCGGGATACCGGTTATTCAGCGCCCGGAGCGCTTCATTAACCGGGAAGAGGACGACTCTACGACCCGCGAGTTCGACAAGAAGGACGGCATACCCGCGGATTTCCAGCTTCGGGACCATGAAAAGACCGGTGATCCCGTGCGCATGTACTTGCGCGAAATGGGAACCGTGCCGCTGCTCGATCGCGAAGGCGAGGTTGAGATTGCTCGGCGAATCGAGCAGGGCGAGTGGCTCGTCTACGAGTCACTGTGTGACAACCCTGTCGTCCTGCGAGAGCTCCTGCGACTTCACGAGCTTTCGCAGAAGGGCAAGATCACCCTGGAAGAGGCTGGAGATGCCGACGACGAGCTTCGCGAAGAAGTAAAGAAACGGATCGATCGCAATCTGAAGATCTTCAAGCGTATTCGCGATTACGACGAGAAAGTCGAACAGCTTCATCGACGTCGTAAGAAGCAGGCTGCCAAGGAGGAGGTCTGCCTCGAGATCGACCGCGAGGTGGATCGACTCACGGCGAGGATCTCCGAGGAGATTCGCAAGATCGATTTCACCCTCCAGACCCGCAACCGGTTGGTGGACTGGCTCAAGCGGATTGATCGGGAGTTCTCTCATATTGGAGCCGATATCCGCCGAGCGCAGACCGCTCTCAAGCAAGAGTCGAACAAAGAGATTCAAACCCTCCATCGGCGCCGTATCGCCAAGTATCGAAAGAGGCACCGAGAGCTGGAGCAGCGTTACGGCAGCACTCGCGCCTCGCTGGAGAAGACGCTGACCAAGATCCGCCGCGGCGAGGCTCTAAGCGAGCAGGCCCGCGAGGAGCTGATCGTCGCGAATCTGCGCTTGGTGGTGTCGATCGCGAAGAAATACACCAATCGAGGCTTGCAATTTCTCGACCTGATCCAGGAAGGGAACATCGGCCTGATGAAGGCCGTCGAGAAGTTCGAATACAGGCGGGGCTATAAGTTCTCCACCTACGCGACCTGGTGGATTCGTCAGGCGATAACGCGAGCCATTGCCGATCAGGCGCGGACGATCCGCATTCCCGTGCACATGATCGAGACCATCAACAAGCTAACGCGAACGAGCCGTTCATTGGTGCAGGAGCTGGGTCGCGAGCCGACCGCGAAGGAGATCGGGCTTCGGATGGACCTTTCCGCCGACAAGGTGCGCAAGATCATGAAGATCGCACAAGAGCCGATCTCTCTCGAGACTCCTATCGGAGAGGAAGAGGATTCCCATCTTGGTGATTTCATCGAAGACAAAAACGCGGTCTCCCCGGTGGAGTCGGTGATCTCGACCAATTTGAAGGAGCAGACCGGAGTGGTTCTCAATAGCCTCTCGCCACGAGAGGAGTTGGTACTTCGGATGCGCTTTGGCGTCGGTGAGGGCTCAGAGCACACACTGGAAGAGGTCGGGCGCTCTTTCAACGTGACTCGTGAGCGGATCCGACAGATCGAGTCAAAGGCACTCAGGAAGTTGCGCCATCCCAGCCGGGCCGGCAAGCTGAAGCCGTTCTTGGACTCCGCTTGATAAGCAGCATACGAAGGTCGAGACAGGTCTGATCTAGACTCGAGGCAGAGGCCGAGTTGTGATTCTTATTAATAGAGCGAGGATGTTGGGAGGATAGAGAGAGTCATGGCAAAAAGCAGGGCTAACAAGGTCGAGACCACTGGGGTCGACAAAGATCTGATCGAGAAGTACGAGAAGGGCCTCCAGCAGGTGCACAAGGGCCAATGGTCCTCTGCCGAGAAGACCTTCTCCCAGGTGCTTGCATCCGACGGCGAGTCTTCGCTTGCGCAGCGGGCCCGGTGCTATCGCGGGATCTGTCAAGAGAAGCAGTCAGGTAGCGACGAAACGGATCAGGCTGATGCCTATCTGGTCGCGGTGATGGCAAAGAATAGTGGGGATCTCGACGCCTCGATGAGTCGATGTGATCGAGGCGGGCTCAAAGGCCGTGATCCTCGCTATGCTTATTTGGCGGCGACCGTAGAGGCCTTGCGGGGCAATCACGACGAAGCGGCCAAGCTCCTCGCCAAGGCGATCGAGCTGGAGCCGACCAGCCAGGTTCACGCTTTCTGGGATCCGGACTTCGAAGAGCTTCGTGTAGATCCGGAGCACTCGGCTCTGTTCGAGACGCCGTCGTCATAACCGCTAGTTGCGCACCCGTGGACAGATCGAGGGTCGCGGTTGTACTGGCGGCCGGCAAGGGGACGCGGATGCGCTCCCCGACGCCGAAGGTTCTTCACCTTGCCGCCGGTAGGCCGCTACTTCACTGGGTCCTGGATATGGCTCGGGAGATCCCCTGCGAGCGCGTGGTAGTCGTTGTCGGCTATGGCGCGGAGGAGGTGAGGCGGCAGACCGAGGGTGTCGGCATCGAGTGGGTCGTTCAGAGACAGCAGCTCGGTACCGGAGACGCGCTCACCCAAGCAGAGGGCGTGATCCCCGAGGATGCTCTGGTCCTGGTATTGTCCGGGGACGCTCCGTTGCTCCGTTTGAGCACTGCTCGCGGGCTCTTCGCCGCTGCCGGTCGCGGTTGGGGGGCGATGGCGGTTGCCGAGCTTGATGACCCGGGGCAGCTTGGCCGTGTCGTCACGACACCCGATGGGTTGTTGCTAAGGTCGGTGGAGGCGGCAGACGCGTCTCCGGAAGAGCTCAAGAACACTCTCGTCAACGCCGGCGCTTATGCCCTTCCAGCCAACGAGATCTTCGGCTATCTTCACCGCTTGAGCGCGGAAAATGCTCAGGGCGAGATCTATCTCCCCGATGCACTCAACCTGGCCGCGGCGGAGGGTCGCAGGGTCTTCTGCCTCCCAGTCTCCGACACCAGCGAGGCTTGGGGTGTGAATACTCCCGATGACCTCGCTAGGGTCGACGACCGTCTTTCGGCTCGCGAGGGCGATCCCGAGTGAGCGCGTTGGATCTCGAAGGGCGGTTGAATGAGGCGCAGCTTGCCGCCGTGACCCACGGTGAGGGGCCGCAGCTGGTTTTGGCGGGAGCAGGCTCCGGCAAGACCAGGGTCATTACCCATCGGATCGGATGGCTGATCGAGGAGATGGGTGTCGACCCCCGCGCCATCACGGCGATGACCTTTACCAATAAGGCTGCTCGTGAGATGGAGTCTCGGGTCGAGACCCTCCTTCGCACGGATCGCCTAGAAAGCTCCGTCGGAACCTTCCATCGCTTCGGTCTGAAGTTGCTCAGGCGCTTCGGCGAGCGGATCGAGTTGAAGCGCGGGTTCACGGTCTTTGACGATACCGATCAGATCGCGCTGGTGAAGCGCTCCCTCAAAGACGAGGGCCTCGACGAGGGCTCTTTCCCGCCGAGAACGATGCTCTCGCGAATCAGCGATGCCAAGTCGCGACTGCTCACCCCCGCCGCCCATGCAGCGGGCGCCGAGACTTTCTTCGAAAAGCGCCTTGCGCAAGTCTTTCGTCGATACGAGCATCTTCTGCAGCGATCGTCGGCGGTCGACTTCGACGACCTCATTGGTTTGCCGGTTCGTCTGCTCGTCGAGGATGCGGAGATCGGACGGCGCATTCGTGGCGGTCTCCGCCATCTTCTCGTGGACGAGTTCCAGGATACGAATCATGCCCAACTGCGCCTCGTTCGAGAGCTCATCGGTCCGGGCGGGAACATCACTGCGGTTGGCGATGAGGACCAGGGGATCTATCGCTGGCGGGGGGCGGATCTGGCTAATGTTCTGGAATTCGAGAAAAGCTTCCCAGACGCGGTGGTGCGCAAGCTCGAGCAGAACTACCGATCGACTCAGACCATTCTCGACGCCTCCGGAGGTCTGATCGCGCACAATGAGGGACGTCGCGGTAAGCGCCTGTGGACCGATAGAGGCGCAGGAGACCCGTTAGAGCTGTTCCGGGCTAGGGACGAGATCGACGAGGCGCGTTGGGTGGTTCGTACGGCCAGGCAGCTCGAAGCCGAGGGCGCCAGATGGAGCGAGATTGGCGTGCTTGTGCGCACCAATGCGCAGACACGAGCGCTCGAAGAGGAGCTCCTGCGTACCGAGACCCCTTACACCTTGGTCGGAGGAACTCGCTTTTACCAGCGGGCCGAGATCCGCGATCTGGTTGCCTATCTGCGCGCGATCGGTGATCCGCGCGATCAGATCTCGATGGAGCGCATTCTGAATCAACCTCCGCGCGGCATCGGACGCAAGACCCAGCGGCTTGTCGCCACCGAGTGCGAGCGCCAAGGGCTGACGCTATGGGATTTCTTGGTGGTCGATCAGTTCGAGAGTCTTCCTGAACGCAGCGCGAAGGCCTTGCGCAGGTTCCGGGACTTGTTGCAGGCCCTGCAGGGGGATCTCGACCAATTGCCGCTGGTCGCCTTCCTCGATCAGCTCCTGGAGCGTACGGGCTATCTAGGCCTCTTCGCTGGCGATGATGAGGACTCGAGGGGGCGGCGCGAAAATGTCGGCGAGTTCCTCTCCGCGGCACAGGGTTTCGGTGGTGAGAGCGAGTCTGGTCGCGTTTCTCTTACGGAGCTTCTCGACCACATCGCCCTGGTCTCGGATCTGGATGGTTGGAAGGTGGAGCGTGGGGTCTCGTTGATGACGCTGCACAGCGCCAAGGGCCTCGAGTTTCCGCTGGTCTTCGTCGGCGGCCTCGAGGAAGGAGTGATCCCTCACTACAACGCCAAGGAGCCCGCCGACATCGAGGAGGAACGCCGTCTCCTCTACGTCGGAATGACTCGTGCGGAGAGGCGCCTTTTTCTCTCGTCTTGCCTTCGCCGCCGAGTCGCCGGTCGCTTTCAGGACCAAAGGCCTTCGCCCTTTCTTGATGAGATTCCGTCTTCTCTCGTCATCGTCCACGACAGTCCATCCCTCTTCGAGGGCGAAAGAACCCGTGGCGCCGCGACCTTCTTCGGTCGCCAGCAGGCCCCCTCTGAGCCGGAGTCAGGCAAGCTCGCCAAAGGCAGCCGAGTCCGTCACCCCAAGCTCGGCGACGGCGTAGTCCTCAGTGTCGAAGGCTACGGCGACGGCGCCAAGCTCACGGTCTTCTTCGCCAGCGCCGGCAAGCGAAAGCTCGTCGCCAAGTTCGCCAACCTCGAATCCATCAGCTAGCCCCGGAAAACGGGCCTGCGGCCCGTTCTCCGGCCCATCCCCCCCTAAGAACTACTCGCCTGTCCGAATTCTCGGACACGCTCCTAGGCAAGGCTCTTCGCGGGCTGGGGGGGGCCGGCCCCAAAGATCCCCCGCCGCAGACACCCTGAAGCCGCCTCCGTGTTTCGACTAGCAGACACGGTTGGTGCCGGACGAGGCCGCCGCCGAGCGGGGGACAGGCTGGTGGGGACAGAAAGCCGGTCCCAACGCCCACCCGCGGCCGGGCCCCGGCGACAACGATCGCCGGAGAGGCTACTCCGCAGGGAGGAATTCGTCTCGGGTGAGGCCGTAGAGGTAGTGATCGACTCTGCGGTCGGCGAGGACGAAGTAGCCGCGGAGTTTGCCTTCGCGGGTGAAGCCTGTGCTTTCGAGGACTCGCTGGGAAGCGTGGTTGTCGACCGAGCAGCGGGCCTCGACCCGGTAGAGGGAGCTGGCAAGGAAGAGCTCGGGCAAGAGGAGGCCGACGGCTCGAGGCATGATGCCGCAGCCTTGAAAGGGCGACGACAGGGCGAAGCCGATCTCACAGAGGCCATGCTCCCAGTTGGCTACGACCAGCGTGATCCAGCCGGCCGGTGTTCGTCCGGCCTCGATTACCCACTGAAACCGATCGCCTCTCGAGCGGTAGAGGTCGTCTACGTTCTGCGCCGCGAGATCGGCGCGGATGTGGGAGACGGCGACGTCGCGCAGCGGTTGATGCTTGCGAACGCTCGGCTCGGATCTCCAGGAGCGGAAGAGGGCTGCGTCCGACACCCGCGCTGGCCGAATTCGGACCCGCTCGGGACGAGGATCGGGAGAGGTGACCACGGGCCTCTAGTTTATCCCTGGCCCGCTGTTTCTGGGGCCGAGCGCTCAGGGCCGCGGCTCGAGCTGGAGGCTCCCGCTCGGAGAAAGACCCTCTTGGTCGAATGCCATGACCGGCACGGATCGCTGCTGCCGGGCGCCGACGGAGAGAAGAAAAACGTAGAAGTAACCGCGGAAGAACAGATAGAGGAAGGGCATCGCCAACCACATGCCGAGCACCGCCGCAGCACTGGTGCATACCGCGAAGTAGAGCGCGAAGGCCCCTTCGAGGAGAAAGGTAGAGCTAAGCCGCGATCGATATCGAAGAGGAGGGGCAAGAGCACCATCCCTTCCCTCGACGCTGTACTTGGGCGTTCTCACGAAAACGCCGCCTTTCTTCAACAATCCCGCGATCACGGCACGAGCACTGTTGAGAGATAACCCGATACCGAGTGCTAGAACTGCCGGCATGAGCCGCAGCGGCGACTTTTCACCGGTTGGAGAGAGTCTCTGACTGGCGAAGAAGAAGACGACCACAGAGGCCGTTGCCGCCAGAAAGAGCGGAAGGTCGATCGCCAACAGTTTCCACTGGCCGGCACCCTGGCGCACTAGCATCGCCGGAAAGATGAGCAGAGATAACGCCACCATGAGCACCGCACTGAGGTTGTTGGTCAGGTGCAAGGACGCTTCGAGTTTCTTCCACCAGGGCTCCGTCGAGAGCAGGATCGACCCGAGGAGCTTCCTGCCGGTCTGGATCGAGCCTTTAGCCCAGCGGTACTGCTGGGTCTTTAGCGCGGCGATGTCGACTGGGAGCTCGGCAGGTACAGCGACTTCCGGCAAGTACACGAAGCGCCAGCCGGCGAGCTGTGCCCGGTAGGAGAGGTCGAGGTCCTCGGTCAATGTGTCGTGCTGCCAACCTCCAGCCTCGAGGATGGCTCTCTTGCGCCAGATGCCCGCCGTACCGTTGAAGTTGAAGAAGCGACCGCTCACAAATCGCGCGCTGTGCTCGATCAGAAAGTGGCCATCCAGAAGAATGGCCTGCACTCTGGTCAACAGAGAACGCTTCCGGTTCAAGTGCTCCCACCGCGCCTGCACCATCCCGACTTTCGGATCGCGGAAGGGTGCGAGCGTCCTGTGCAGGAAGTCCGGGGGCGGCACGAAGTCGGCGTCGAAGACCGCGATCAGGTCGGCTTCCGCGCTCTCGAGACCGGCGGCAAGCGCGCCGGCCTTGAAGCCCTTGCGCTCGGTCCGATGAAGGTGTCTGACTCGGTAGCCGCGTGCTCGCCACTTCTGTACGGCCGCGTCGACGATTCCGACAGTCTCGTCATTCGAATCGTCAAGGACCTGAATGTCGAGGAGCTCTTGCGGATAGTTCATCGCACATACGGCGTCGAGCAGTCGGGGAGCCACGTACATCTCGTTGTAGAGTGGCAACTGAACCGTGACCCGAGGGAGGTCGTCTAGAGCGCTTACCGGCGTCGGAGGGCGCGGGTGGCGAGCCAAGAGCGCCAGGAGCCAGGCGCGGTGGATGCCGTAGAGAGCCAACACCGTGAGGATGCCGTAGTAGAACGGCAGAATCAGATTCCAGGTTGAAAACATCGCGGTGGCCCTATCAGAGGCGGTGAGCTGGTTGCGGAAAAACGGCGTTTTCGTCGTACCGCTCTTCCTGTCCCTCGTCGGCTTGTTGTGGGTCTATGATCTGGCCCTTCGCCCCGGTCTCGGTCTCTTCCTTTTTCTCGGTGCAGGTCTGAGCTTCGCTCTTGTGCTGGGGCGACTTGGCAATTCCGGCGTTCCGGCCTCGGTGGTGTTAGTTGGCGCTGTCCTACTTCGTTTGCTCGCGCTTCCTCTCGTTCCCAGCCTGTCCGACGACATCTATCGCTACTTATGGGACGGGAAGATCACGCTTGCTGGTTTTAACCCCTATTTCCTCGCTCCCGAAGCAGAGGAGCTGCGTCCTCTGAGGGACTCTCTCTGGCACCAGGTTGCCCATCGCGAGGTGGAGACCGTATACCCACCGTTCGCTCTGGCGCTGTTCAGTATAGCGACACTCTTCTCCGCGCCGCTTCTGGCGCTCAAATGCATGCTGACCGCTATCGACATCCTGTCTTGTGTTCTGCTTGTCAGCCTAGTTCGCGCCAGGGGCGATCCGGTTGGTCGCTGCATCGGCTACGCCTGGAACCCGCTGGTGGTCGTGGAGGTGGCTGGCATGGGGCACGTCGATGCGCTCGGAATCGCGCCTCTCATCGCCGGGGCGCTCCTTCTTGAAAAAGCCAGGGACTCGTCGTTGCCGACAGCGGGTCGCCGAATTGCAGAGAGCGCCGCAAGCGGCGTGCTCGTCGCTCTCGCGGTGCTATCGAAGTTGGTTCCGCTTCTCCTCCTTCCCGCTTGGTCTCGGCGAACGCCTAGGCGGATATTCATGTTGATGGCCTTCACCTTGGTGCTGCTCGCGACAACCCTTCCGTTCGCTTCAGGCTTCCGAGCTCCGCCTGGTCCGGTTACGTACGGTGTCTCCTGGGAGTTCAATGGTCCTTTGTTCGAGCCACTGTGGAGGGTCTTCGATGCCCTCTCGGTGGATCGCTGGCTCAAGGGCGGACTCAGTGCGATCGAGCGCCTCCCCGGCCTCGACGGTGTGCTGGGCCCTCTCTACCCATTCGTTTACTCGCAGTTGCTCGCGAAGCTGCTTCTTCTTGGCGGCTTGGTGGTGGCGGTGGTCGTGTCGTGGCGTCAAAGGGATGTGGTTGCTGCTGCATTCGTAGTGTTCGCCGGCATGGTCCTATTCTCAGCCACGGTCTATCCCTGGTATCTCATCTGGGTACTGCCTTGGGCCGCTGCTCTTGGCCGCTGGCCGTGGCTGGTCCTCTCGTCGGTGGCGTGCTTTGTCTATATGCCTGAGCTCCTCGGTATACCCTTGATACCGTGGCCTTTTCTGCTGATGTGGACACCCTTCGTGGTCGCTCTGAACCTGGAGCGACGTACCGGCTGACGGTCTCCTACCTTGGTACCGCTTACGGGGGTTGGCAGCGGCAGCTCAACACCGTCGCCGTCCAACAGTTGGTCGAGGAGTCGCTTGAGCAGGTTGTCGGAGAACCGGTTCGAGTAACAGGTGCCAGTCGCACGGATGCAGGCGTGCACGCCCGTGGCCAGGAGTTGCACCTGCGCCTCTCCAATCCATGCTCGGTGGGGGCCCTTGTAGGAGGCAGCAATCACTACCTGCCGGCCGATATTCGAGTGATGCGGGCGCAGCGAGTGTGCGATGCGTTCAATGCACGTGCCTGGGCCCTTGCCAAGGAGTATCACTATCGAATGTCTCTGCGGCCCGTGCTCTCGCCCTTCGAGGCGCCGGCGAGCTTGCGGGTCGGTCGCCATTTCGATGCCCACCGTTTTCGTGCCGGCCTGGCTCTTCTCGAGGGTCGCCATGACTTTGCGGCATTCGCGCGCAGTGGCGGCGCTCATACCCAGACCTGGAGGCGGGTGTTCTTGGCCCAGCTACTCGAGCAGGGGCCGGACTTGGTCTTCCGCATTGTCGGCGACGGCTTCCTGCGAGGGATGGTGCGGGCACTAGTTGGAACCTTGTTGTGGGTTGCCCGGGGTAAGATGGAGCTCGGCACTTTCTCGAGCCTCCTAGCCGCCGGCGCCCGATCCCAAGCGGGCCCCTCGGCTCCGGCGAAGGGACTCACCCTGATCCGGGTGCACTACCCCAACGGAGGTTGGTTCTGGCAAGGGCCGACGTTGTGATACTTTGTCGCGGGTTCGTGATGATCGATCTCTCCTCACTAGCCCTCCCGGGATCGTTCGAGGAGCAGCAACTGCGAGAGCTGGATCTCCAGCGCTTGCCCAAGCACGTTGCTGTGATCATGGACGGCAACGGGCGTTGGGCACAGGGGCGCGCGAAGCCACGGGTCGAGGGACATCGGGCCGGAGTAAGGGCAGTGCGAGAGACGGTCGAGACGGCGGCTCGGCTGGAGCTGGAAGTCTTGACCCTGTACGCCTTCTCGGCCGAAAACTGGAAGCGCCCTCGTTTCGAGGTTTGGACCTTGATGAATCTTCTCAAGGAGTACCTGCGGCGGGAGCGCGACGATCTGGCGGCCCACGATATCCGTCTCAAGATCCTGGGAAGGGTGGAGGAATTGGACGACTCCGTTCGCCGCGAGATAGACCGCGCTCTCGAGGCGACCGCCCACTGTCAGGGCATGACGCTCAATCTGGCCCTCAACTACTCCGGACGAAGCGAGATCGTCGATGCCTGTCGTCGAGTCGTCGCCGACTGGGCGGCTGGTGAGAGTGTCGTGATCGACGAGCCCACACTCAGCCAATATCTCTACACCTCGGGCCAACCCGATCCTGATCTCGTAATCCGCACCTCCGGCGAACTGCGACTGTCCAACTTCTTGTTGTGGCAGATCGCTTACTCGGAGATCCACGTCACAGATACGCTCTGGCCGGACTTCCAGCCGCGCGATTTTTTCGCTGCGATTCTCGGTTTCCAGCAGCGTGAGCGGCGTTTCGGGGCTGTGTCCGAGCCCGCGAAAGGCCGGAGCCGGGCGAGACAGAGCGGGTAGGGGGCGGCTCGCCGCCCTCGATGATGAAGCGTCTGCTTACGGGTTCGGTTGCGGCCCTGGCGGCTGTAGCTGCGATTCTCCTCTTGGATGGGACCTGGATCTTCGTGATCCTGCTTCTCCTGTTCGAGGGCTCGGCCTGGGAGTTGTCGCGCATCGGCAAGCGGCTCTATCCAAGAGCACCGATCGAAGTGCTCCTCTTGCTGATCCCGGTCGCTGCATTCTCATGGCTGTCGCCTCCGTCATACTTTCCGGCCCTCCCCTTCGCGGTCCTCGCCGCCTCTCCTCTGGTGCTTGCCGTCTTGCTCTTGAGCCGTGGGGCGAATCCGACCGAGGCACTCGGAGCCCTCGGCTTTCTCAGTTTCGGGCTTGTCTACCTCAGTGCTCCATTTTGGTCCTTGTTCGAGCTTCACCGAGCCAGCCCGCGCCTTCTCTTGCTGCTGCTGATCACAGTTTGGGGAAACGACGCGGCGGCTTTCTGGGTGGGGTCGGCGGTTGGGCGGCGGAAGCTGGCACCTCGGCTCAGTCCGAACAAGACCTACGAAGGCTCCGTCGCCGGTCTTGTGGCGGCTGCATTGCTTGCCTTCGCGGGTTTGACCTGGTTGGGAGCGGAGAACCGATGGGAGTTGTGGGCTCTGCTCGTTCTGACGAGCGTCGCGGCGCAGCTTGGAGATCTCATCGAATCACTGTTGAAGCGGGCGGCCGCGATCAAGGACTCGGGGCGTATTTTGCCCGGACATGGGGGTTTGCTCGATCGTCTGGATGCAATTATTCTTGCCGCGCCGGTGTTCTATGGCTTGCTCGGTCTCTTTTCCACCGGCGTCGACTTTTGATCTGTACCACCGCCGATGCAGATACTCAGCAATACGCTCGCTTTCATCGTTGCCCTGGGCGTCATCGTATTCGTCCATGAGCTCGGTCACTATCTGGTAGCGAAGGCCTTTGGCGTCAGGGTGCTCACCTTCTCCCTCGGCTTTGGTCGTAGGCTGTGGGGCTTTCAGCGAGGGGGTACCGAGTACCGAGTGTCCTGGGTCCCTCTCGGGGGATACGTGAACTTCGCTGGACAGGACCCCGCTGAGCGCAGCACGGACCCCCAGGAGTATCAGAACAGACCGCGCTGGCAGCGAGTTCTCATCCTGCTTGCTGGCCCGCTGATGAACGTCGTTCTTTCCTTGGTCTTGGTGACCGTGGTGTTCATGACCGGGTATGCCGCTAGAGATGCGGGTGATCTGCCCGCGGTTATCGGGATGGTCGAGCCGGATTCACCGGGAGCGACCGCGGGCCTTGAGGCTGGCGACCGGATCGTGAGAATCGAAGGCGACGCGATCGACAGCTGGCAGGACCTGATCCTGGCGATCCTCACCTCTCCCGAGCGGCCCTTACTCCTGGAGTACGAACGCGCTGGCGAAGCTGAGGAAACCGAGGTGCTGCCGGCGAAGATTCCGCGTGACGAGGTGGGAGAGGCGGGTATTTATCCGCTGATCCTGGTTGGTGAGGTGGTGGCGGGTAGCGCGGCTGAGGAGGCCGGGATCCGAGTCGATGACGCGATTCTCGCAGTTGATGGTCAGGCCCTCGCCACATTCGCGGATCTGCGTGAACAGGTAATGGACCGACCGGGCGAGACACTGACCCTGCGTATACTTCGGGGTGACGTTATCCAATCACTCAGTGTAGTGCCACGCGCGGGGCCTCAGGGGGCGCTGATCGGTGTTGGTCAGCCCTATAAGCGCTACGCGTTGGGTGAGGCCGTCGTGGCGAGCGCCCGATTCAACGCTGACCTGACCCGGCAGATCCTCTTTTTGGTCGAGAAGATACTCGAGCGTCGGATCTCGCTGAAGGCCTCGTTGGGCGGTCCGATCGAGATCGCCAAGGTAAGCGGAGAGGCTGCGCGGCGTAGTTTTCGAGACCTGATGCTTTTCATGTCCTTCGTCAGCATCAACTTGTTCGTCTTCAATCTCTTCCCGATTCCGATCCTGGATGGTGGTCAGATCGTGATTCTGTTGGTGGAGAGCACCCTACGCCGAGATCTCTCTGCGGCGCTGAAGGAGAGGATCACCCAAGTCGGCTTGGTAATGATCGTAATGCTGATGGCGATGGCGTTATACTTCGATTTGTCGAAGAACCTGCCCTCACTTCTCCAGTCAGGGGACGGATCCGGCTCGACAGACACTCGCATCACCGACTAGGTCGCGTTCCAGAAGAGACCTGTTCGGCGCTACCTTGGGCGGTGTTCCTCCCCCATTTCGAACAAGGACCGAAAAAAGATGGCAGAGAGAATCTCAATAGGTGACGCGGCACCGGACTTCGATCTGAGCTCCACCGAGGAGGCGCTGCTGACACTGCGCGACGAGATCCCGCGGGCTACTGTGCTCGTCTACTTTTTCCTGGACATGTCTTCGGAGCGAGTGAAGCGAGACCTCGCGACCCTGGCGAGTCGTAGCTCCGAGTTGGCGGAGAGCCATGCCAAGGTCTTGGCGGTCTCTACCGCCAAGATGCCTGTCCTCAAGCAGCTACAAGTCGAACTGAATCTGCCCTTTCCGCTACTTCGAGACGACCGGAGCTTCAGCAGCGAGTACGGCATCGAGGAGGCTGATGAGGGAGAAGAGGCTTCCCCAGCCCTCTTCTTGATCGACAGCCAACAAGTGATTGCCTGGTTGGCAAACCCGGTCACTTCTGTGGATGACGCCATGCCCCAGGTATTGAAGTCGCTCCAGGGGCAGGGTTCTCCGACGGGGAACTACCCCAAGAGTGTAATCAACCGGGTCGTAGATCGTTGGGTGAACTAGTGCCCTGGCTCGACGCAGCTCGAGCGGGGGTACCCTGAAAAGAGCACAGCAGGCTCACCCGAAAGTAATGCTGCTTCGAATTCTTCGCGGCCTCGGAACCCTGGCTTGGGTTGGGCTCTTGCTTGGGGTGTTTGTTCTCTCCGCAAACTTCTCATTCAGCCGCTTTGTTCGCCGCGGAGAGGTCACCCTTCCGCAGCTTACCGGCCTGTCGCTCGAGGAAGGCTCGGCTCGGCTGGCGGAGGTAGGAGTCGGCCTGATACGCCGGGAGGAGAGAGATCGCTTTGATAGCGAAGTGCCGCCGGGAAGAGTCGTCGATCAGATTCCCAAGGGCGGAACGCCCGCGAAAAGGGGGAGCCTGGTCGAGGTTGCGCTTTCCCGGGGCCGTGAGTTGGTCGAGGTGCCGGATCTCCTCGGTCAGCCCATGCAGACTGTGTTGGTACATCTCAAGGCTTCGAGCCTGACCATGGGTCGAGTTCTTCGGGTATTCGCGACCAGCGGAGAAGAAGGCAAGGTGGTCCGGCAGCACCCCCTGCCGGGAGCCAAGGTGGACCCGATGACGCCGGTCGTTCTCTTCGTGCGGGTTGCGGACTCAGACGAGAGTCTTGTAATGCCCGACCTGATCTCTCGAAACTATGAAGTCGTCAGGCACTTCTTCGAGCTTAGGGACTTTCGTGTCGGTAGTATCAAGTACGAGGCCTATGAGGGGGCGGCCCCAGGGACTGTACTGAGACAGTACCCTCTTCCAGGGCACCGCCTAGGCCACCGTAACGTCATTTCTCTGGTCGTTTCGGCTGGGGGTCGGTTGGCGGAGAACAACTCATGAAGCTCGCTCCTTCGATACTTTCCGCCGACCTGGGCGATCTGGATAGCGCGGTGGCAGCTGCTGTGGAGGGTGGAGCGGATCTTGTTCATGTCGATGTAATGGACGGTCACTTCGTTCCCAACCTGAGCTTCGGGATTCCGGTCATCCGGGCACTGGCGCGAAGAACCGATTTACCGCTGGATGTTCATCTGATGGTGGCGAATCCTGAGCGGCTACTCGACCGATACATCGAGGCCGGGTCCTCTTGGCTGTCCGTTCATTGGGAAGCCTCCGTCCATATCCATGGTCTCTTGTCGCGTATTCGGGAGGGCGGAGCGAAGGCGGGTGTGGCGCTGAACCCGGCCACTCCGGTCGAAGTGCTCCGAGACATTGTTTCGGAGCTCGACTTCGTTCTCGTCATGTCTGTCAACCCAGGCTTCTCCGGCCAGGCCTTCATTCCGGCGGCCCTCGACAAGGCACGTCGTCTCCGGCAGATGGTCGAGGAAAGAGGCTTGGCCGTCGAGATCGAGATGGACGGCGGCATCGGCCCAGACAACATAGCTCGAGTCGTTGAAAGTGGGGTCGATATCTGCGTCTCTGGATCCGAGGTGTTCGGCCAGCCAGATGCGGCGGCGGCACTTCGCGGCCTGCGTAGCGCCGGAGGTGAGGCGTGAACGCTCGGGTTCTTCTTGTGCTGGCCCTGACGTTGGTGGGGTGTTTTGGTGGTCTCGACGACGACCCGATCCTTATGCTCTCCTCGACCGAGGCGCTCGAGGAGGGGCGTGGGCTGCTCGCCCAGGACAAACCCAAGGAGGCGCGACCCTACTTCCTTCACGCGTTCGAGGTAGAGCCCAACTCCGCGACAGGCCGCGAGGGGCTTCTGCTCGCTTCGGATTCCTTCTTCAGGTCGGGAGGCGAGGCCAATCTCATCAAAGCAGAGGCCAGGTATCGCGACTTCGTCAATCGATTTCCGACCAGTGAGCACGCTGCATATGCACAGTTCCAGATCGGGCTCAGTCTGGCTCGTCGGGTGGTCAAACCGGACCGAGACCAGTCGGTGTCCGAACAGGCTCTGGTAGCTCTCGATGATGTTCGGCGCTTCTATCCGACGAGCACCTATGCTGAACAGGCGACCGTCGAGATGGCTCTCGTTCGGAATCGAATAGCGGAGCATGACTACCTGGTAGGTCGCTTTTATATCCGCTTTGGGATGCCCTACTCGGCGATCCAGCGCTTCGAAGGCGTCCTCGAGAACTATGCCGACTACCCTGACCAGGACAAGGTCCTCTTCCAGCTGTGTCGCGCCTACTTGAAGCGTGGTGCTCCTGGAGACGCAGCTCTTGCCAGTGGGTATTGCGGTCGCTTGGAGCGTGATTTCCCGGAGAGCGAATTCGCTGGCAAGATCTCGAAGTTGCCGCCGCTTCCGATCGAGGAGCTTGAAGTCGATGAAGAGGACGATACTTCTTCTGAGTCTACTGACACTGGCGTGTAGCGCGCAGCGCCCGCCACCGCCGGCTCAGGATCTGTCGCAGGCAGTGGAGAGCTTGAAGAGGCGCGTGCTCGAGCTTCAACGCCAGGCCGCGGTGGATAAGGTCGAGATCGAGCGGCTGCGCCAGAAGGTCGCGGCCCTAGAGTCCCGGTTCGACGCCGCGGCCGTGGCGCTGCGACGCCAAGAGGAGCAGCCGCGCGGGCTAGACGACGAGCACGTGCCGAGTGCGAACGCCGTGCAGGTGATCGAGGTTGCCGATCTGGAAGAGCCCCTCGAAGAGCTCGAGCCGCCGGAGGAGTCACCCGTGCCCACACCGAAGTCGGAAAGCCCTTCGGCCCAGGGGGCGCAGGCTCAAGAGGTAACGGCGGCGGCACAAGCACTTTACGATCAAGGCTACTCGCTATTCCACCAGGGTCGCAGTGTTGACGCCGAGGAGACCTTCGAGCGTTTTCTAAACGCGTTTGGGCGCACGGATCTTGCCGACAATGCTCAGTTTTGGATCGGCGAGTGCCGCCTCTCTAGAGGCGAGCTGCAATCCGCCCTCTCCGCCTTTCGCGAGACCGTGAGGTCCTACGAGAGCGCCAATAAGGCGCCAGATGCGCTGCTCAGGGTAGGCGACACGTTGAAGATGATGGGCGATCTCGACGGCGCCAGGCTGAGTTATGAGGAGGTTCAACGCCGGTACCCCGGGGGCCCCGCAAGTGACCGGGCCGCCTCCTTGCTCGATTCGCTGTGAGCTCTCAAGCTCAAGTAGTACTTGAGCTTGAGAGCCCTAACTCTTGACAAAAGAAGGTGGCGCGACTACTCTTTGCGGACGGCCCAATAGGCTTGTTTCGATAGGGGTATTCGTATTCCCACGTTGTTCTATCTGAAGACTCGCAAGAGGAGGCCTCTAGTGACTCCAACAAGAACGGTGTTGCTCCTCGCCCTCTTGGCTTCTGTCGCCTACGTTGGCGCACAAACGCCGCCGTCAGATCTCCATCAGGTTGGAGATCATTGGACCCCCTGGGAGCCTCCCACTTCTTTTCCTGAAGGGGCTGAGGTCTACACGATTGTTCCTGGCGACACATTCTGGGACCTGTCCCAGCGCTTCCTCGGCGATCCCTACCTCTGGCCTCAGATTTGGGAGCGCAATCGCTACGTTCTGGACGCTCACTGGATTTACCCAGGAGATCCCCTTCTACTGGGCCTTAGTGTTGCCGAGCCTGAGGAGAGCACTCCGGTCGAGCTCACCGACAATGACGATTCGGGGGGTGAGCCAGAGGAGGAGATGGAAGCGGAAGAGGACGATAGCGTCGCGGTGAGCACCGCTCCCTACCCCTTCCGTCAGCTCGGCACCGCGGATGACATCTACTGCAGCGGCTATATTGGAAAGACCGATGAGGTATTCCCTGTAGAGCTCAAAGGGAGCGAATACGAGCAGCTTGTGCCCCGTGTTAAAGCCGGCCAGCGTCAGAGGATCAACGCCCGCTTCGGGTCCACGGACACGGTGAAGTACGGTCTGAGCTTCGGTGACATCGTCTACCTGGGCGAGGGCGCGGACGCCGGCCTCCTGCCTGGCGACGTGTTGGTTTCGGTGCAGCCGCAACTGTTGGTCCGACATCCCATCAGTAACAAGCCGGTCGGGCGCTTCTACTATTACGAGGGACGAGTCCTGCTTGGGTTCAAGGGGTCGTCGCAACGTTGCCTTGGTGAGCAGAGTGTACAAACTCATCGAAGACTTCGGCAGGGGTTCTGAGCGGTCACGGTTTCGTGGACACCAAGTTAAGCCCCATCGGGGCAGTTCCTATTCTGCATCAGTTCGGGTAGTCAGCTTCGGACGAGGCTGTGCGAGGTTCGGGGAGCGCAGCCTCCCTTCGGATCCGACCGCCGGTCGCGCGTGAGTTCACGCTGCCCCTTCGAAGGCCTCGGGGCTCAGGAATCCGAGCGTCGAATGCTGGCGTCTCAGGTTGTAGAACACTTCGAGGTAAGAAACCGCTTCGTCGTGAGCTCGCTGACGAGTCTCGAAGGGTCGGTCCCAGACCTCGGTCTTGAGACTGTCGAAGAAGCTCTCCAAGACCGCATTGTCATAACAATTTCCGACGCCGGACATGCTGCAGCGAAACCGCAGCTCAGCCAGCCGATCCTGGTAAGCCTTCGAGGCGTACTGCTTGGGTTCAAGGAGTCGTCGCAGCGTTGCCTTGGTGAGCAGAGTGTACAAGCTCATCGAAGACTTCGGCAGGGGTTCTCCAGCCGAGGGTCTTGCGGGGTCGGCCGTTGAGTGCGAGCGCGACCGCGGCGAGGTCGTCGCAGGAGTATCTGACAAGGTCGGTGCCCTTCGGGAAGTACTGGCGTAGTAGTCCGTTGGTGTTCTCGTTGGTGCCCCGCTGCCAGGGGCTGTGCGGGTCGCAGAAGTAGATCGCGAGGCCGGTATCGACGCGGAGTTGAGCGTGTTGAGCCATCTCGGCGCCCTGGTCCCAGGTCAAGGACCGGCGGAGCTGCTCGGGCAGCGTGGTGATTGACACCGCGATCGCGTCACGGACGGCTTCGGCGCCGTGCCCGGCGAGGGCCGGCCCGTTCTTCACCCTCGATTCGGTCCCGTGCCCTTCCATGCGGGGCAGGTGCAGCAGCATCGTGAACCGCGTAGTGCGTTCGACGAGGGTCCCGATCGCTGAGCTCTCGAGCCCGACGATCAGGTCGCCTTCCCAGTGACCCGGCACGGCCCTGTCGCCGGCTTCGGCGGGGCGTTCGCTGATCATGATCTCCGGAGTTACAAATTTCTTGCCTCTCCCCCGGGTTCGCGCATGCGGCACTCGTAGCGCTCGCCCGGTTCGCAGGCACGCGACGAGCTCGCGTTTGAGGGCTCCTCGACCTTGGATGTAGAGCGCTTGGTAGATCGCCTCGTGAGAGATCCGCATCGACTCATTATGGGGGAAATCAATCCGAAGCCGGTTCGAGATCTGCTCCGGACTCCAGGATTTCGCCCAACGCCGATCCTGGCGACGGCCGTGCCGACGGCCGATCCAACGCACATCCGGACCCGGCACCAGCTCCCCGTCAGGCCTTGCGATCACGCCGGCGAGGCGGTTCTGCACGTACTCACGCAAGGCATCGTTCGCGGCAAGCTTGGAGACCTTCGGACGGCTGGCGCGCCGCTCCGCGTGCCACTGCGCAGTCGTGGCCCGATAAGTTACGGCACGGCTGCGAGTCGCCGCGTTGCGGCGCAGCTCCCGCGAAATCGTCGACGGTGAACGACCCAGGCGGCGAGCGATCTCACGTACCCCAACATGCTGAGCGTGAAGGATGGCGATCTCTTCACGCTCGGCGAACGACAGATAACGCCCCGACACCGGAGCCAACGAGATAGGTCGCATTCCACCAGCTTGCCTGAACCATCTCGACCCGACAGCCGGCGACACCCCAGCCTCTGTTGCGGCGTCCTCGCTGGACGCCCCACGAGCGATCGTCTCCCAGAACCGGATCCGGTCCTCGCGCCGCGCTGTCGAGGGCCGGCCAGGTGACCGCATCTGGCCACGCATCGCTCGAATCGCACCCTGACACTTGCCAACTCCCATCGAAACACCTCCATCACGAGATGTTGCGACGACCAGTTGAATCCGCCCTGGTTCTTTCGGTCCAAGGCGAGGACGCGATCGGCGAGATCATTCAAAGTTGCGCTCCGATGCATGTCGGTAGCCGGTTGAAGAGATTCACTCCGGAGCCAGTACCGTCTGAGCGCAAGGGCCCGATGAGGCCAGCTACAGAGCCCGTCAGCCGCGATTCGCTAGAGGGTGCTGCCACCATCGTTCATGCCCGAGACGGGGTGCACACGGTGGCGCAGGACCATGTGGTCTTCATCGACAGGGGCGAGGAAGACAACCTCGTGCCCGGAGACATCATGACCGTATTTCGAGTGCCCGTTGGCGATGCACCAGCGGTTGTCCTAGGCGAGATCGCCATCCTCTCGGTACGGTCTGAGACCAGCGTTGCAAAGATCGTGTCGACTCGACATCCCATTTACGTGGGCGACGTAGCATTGCTCGAGTGAGCGCTGCGCATTCTTCCGAGAAGCTCCTGCCGAGTGGAGGGCCTGAGGTCGGTCCCTCGGATCGCAGAAAGAATCCTCTCGAAAGCTGGGGGAACTGTCTTCGATGAGCGCGATTGAAGCGCCATTTGCTGTGGTATGGTCGGCTGGTTTCGGAAGGGAATGAGCCGCGGTGAGAGGTGAAAACCTGAACGGTCAATTGACCCGCTTGGTGAGCGAGTTAGTGGACCGTGGTCTAACCCTAGAGCAGGCGCGAAAAGAGTTCGAGAAGCAGTTCATTTTGGCTTCCCTGAGAAAGAGCGAGGGGAGCTTTTCTCGCTCCGCGAAGTACTTGGGGGTGCACCGCAATACCCTGCGCAACAAGCTGTCGACGCTGGGGATCTCATCCTCGGAATGCGCCGACGCGCGCCCTTCGAAGCGTCCGAGGAGGATTTAGGGGGCTCGCTCCCTCCGAGGAGGGTAGAGGGGTGGGTACCCGTCCCCTCCGCTCGCCTGCTGATGGCGCCTAGGACGGCTTGTGGGATGGTAGAAAGGGGGTATGGCGCCCCCCCCTCGCTTTGCTTGCCCTTGGCGCTTAAGACGGGCCCTCAGGAGGGTGACGTTGGGTCTGCCGCCTTTTCCGTTTGAACCTCGTTGAGGGCGGCGTCTTCCTCCGCCTTGATGCCGCTCTTGAAGTTCTTGATTCCCTCTCCAAGTCCCTTTCCGAGCGCAGGAAGCTTTGAAGCACCGAATACGACGACGAGGATGAGGAGAATCACCAAGAGCTCTTGCAGCCCCAAGGGGCCGATGAGCAGGGGGAACACATTCAGTAGAGTCATATCAAGCTCCTATTCTCAGCATCGGTGGGTACTCTACCAGACTGCGGTGCTGTCGATCGCCGGTTTCCAAAGCGCCCTCAGATCTGAGACAAGGGCCTCCGTTTCGGGCAGTCCAGCGAGCTGCCCGAGACTGCGCTCGAGACACTCACCAACCATGGGCAGGTATCGCGGCTGACCCCTTTTTGCGAAGGAAACGAAGGTGCCGACGATTTTCAGGGCTCGCTGCGCCGCGCAACGCCGGTACTGGAGGCTCGAGACCAGCTCCCGCCCGAATAGATCTTCGGTCTTCTCAGCGTCGAGGAAGAGACTGTCGTTGGCGAGTGATGCCAAGTCGTAAAGCGGAGGGCCGAGCCTCAAGTCTTGATGATCGAGAACAATCACTTCTTTCAACGTGACGTCGGGCACCAGATTGCGAACCATGAAGTCCCGATGACAGGGGACCATTGGCTCTAGGTCGAGCTGGGAGCAGAGATCTTGGAGACCCTTGTAGAGGCGCCCACTCAGCGGCTTGTTGCCACATAGCCCCGTCGGCCGGAGGAAATTCCTCCAGGTGCTCTCCAACTCTCGCCACAAGGTGGCACCGTCGAGTGGAGGGGCCGGAAGCTCTGCCGCATCGCACGAGAGGAGGGCGATGCTTGTCGCGGCTCGCCGGCTTGCCTCGATGAAGGGCTCAATCGCTTGCCACGAGTCACTACGCCAGTCGAAGAGTGTCTCCGCGCCCACGTCCTCCAGCAGCATCAGACCAGCTCCCTCGTCGCTGTCCAAGATCTCAGGAACGCGGACGCCGGCTTCATGAAGGAGGCGGGTGGATTTGAGGAAGCTCGTGAAGGCCACATTGAGAGTGGGCGGATAGAAAGCGAGGATGGCGGAGCCTTCTTTGAGCGAGACGCGGAGGTAGCGGCGAGGAGATACGTCACCTGTGAGAGCGGCAATTGTCTTGGGCTCGCGACCTCTCTCGAAGAGCCAGAGAGAGAGCTCGTCATGCCTCGGGATGTCTCGCTCTTCTGCCATTGACACCCTAGCTTAGCCCGCATAATCTGCCTCGTGATCGTTATTGAGGAAGGTGCCGTCTGGAAGAGAAACTAGAGCGTCTGCTGCAGGACTTGGGCGAGGCCTTGGTCGAGGCTATCTCGGACTCGTCTGAGATCAACGACGGCCTACGCGACTTGCAGCAGGCGGGCTATTCGCTCTACCTGGTGGTGGATTGCAAGAGCACGCGCAAGCCGAAAGCCAGCCGAGACGAACAAGTCAAAAAGGCGGTGGCGGAAGCCGAAGCGCGGTGCGAGCGGCCACCCGTTTTCAGGATCGATGGCAAAGACCTTCTGTTCCTGCGGTCTATCGGTATCGATCCTACGCGGCGCAGCCGGAGTCGTCGCCCCAGCTTGGAGAGCTAGGAGCGTGTCCGAGAATTCGGACAGGCGAGTAGTTCTTAGGGGGGGATGGGCCGGAGAACGGGCCGCAGGCCCGTTTTCCGGGGCTAGCATCGCAGTGGTCTTGGCCACAGGCTCGAGCCGCGGGGCGCTCCGCTCAGGCGTCGACCAGCCAGACGAAGGCGAGGTTCCTGCCCGCCTTGGGCCCCTCCCGCCGGTAGCTCCACAGGCGAGCCGCCTCGCAGCGAGTACACTCCTCGACAGATGCGAAGGGGACCGCGCGGGTCCCGTCGAGCTGGTGCCGCACGGCCATTGCAAGATCCAGGTGTGGGCGGGCGCCCTCCCCGCGGTCCCGAATCACCTCGGCTCTCCCTGTCGCCGCCGCGACACTCGAGGCGACATCCTCGCCAACTTCATAACAGCAGCCACCGATGGCGGGCCCGAGGACGGCGTGTGCCTGGGATCGTGTGCGCCAGACCTTCGCTGCTTCGGCGATGATTCGAGCCTGAATCCCACGCCAACCAGCGTGAATAGCGGCGATCCTATCGTCGGAAAGTAGCAGCACCGGCACGCAATCGGCCGTCACAATCCGAAGCGCCAAGCCGGCCTCGCTGGTGATCAGGGCATCTCCATCGCCGCAGTCCCCGGCCTGGGCCTCGACCACTCTGTTCGAGTGCCGCTGGGTGAGTCGTGCGACCCTCAACCCTTCTTTCGCCAACTCCTCGAGGATCTCCCTCTCGCCGCTGGTCGTAGGCCTTCCATAAAAGCGGAATCTGGCCCGACCCAGGGCCCCTTGCCACGACCAGTGGCCCGCGTGAATCGAGGCTTCGAGGCGAGGCCACACGAGCGAGGTCGATAGCTTGCCCTCTCCGGCATTCTGTGGGGGAAGCGTCATTGACTCGGGTAGACTACTAAGGTGATTCGAGGACTCGCCGTGATCAATCTTGGACGCACCGCGCGATGAGCTTTGAAGCCGTAATCGGATTGGAAGTCCATGTCCATCTGAAGACTCGGACGAAGATTTTTTGTCGCTGTCTCAATCGTTTTGGGTGTGGCCCCAATACGCTCATCTGCCCAGTCTGCGTAGGGTACCCCGGTTCTCTTCCGGTGCTCAATCGAGAGGCGGTGAACCTGGCGATTCACCTCTCGCTTGCTCTCGGTTGCGAAGTTCACAGCACCTCCGTCTTTGCTCGCAAGAACTATTTCTACGCCGACCTCCCGAAGGGATATCAAATCAGCCAGTTCGATCGGCCGTTGGCCGAGGGAGGGTCTCTCCCTCTGTCGCAGTCGGACAAGCGGGTCCGAATCCATCGGCTGCATCTCGAAGAGGATGCGGGAAAGCTCTTGCATGAGACTCCAGGGGGCGGGGCACTTCCAGGACAGAGCCTTGTCGATTTCAACCGTTGCGGAGTTCCTCTGGTCGAGATCGTGTCGGAGCCCGATATGTCCTCCGCCTCCGAGGCGCAGGACTATCTTCAGACGATGCACCAAGTGCTGCTCTACACTGGCACCAGCGACGGCAATATGGAAGAGGGCAGCATGAGATGTGATGCGAACATCTCGATCCGGCCGGTCGGCACGAGCACCCTCGGAACCAAAGTGGAGGTCAAGAACCTGAACTCCTTCCGCAACCTGGCGAAGGCGGTGGACTACGAGATCGAAAGGCAAACGGGCCGTGTCGAGTCTGGGCACAAAGTGGTGCAGGAGACTCGTTCCTTCGACGCCGCCCTCGGGGTCACTCGCCCCATGCGCTCGAAGGAGGAGGCCCACGATTACCGCTACTTTCCCGAGCCGGACCTTCCTCCGCTGGTCCTCTCCGAGGAGCGAATCGACCATGCGCGGGGCACCCTGTCGGAGCTTCCCTGGGAGCGCCTCACTAGATTCTGCACCCAGTACTCGCTCTCTCGCGAGGATGCTCGACTTCTCACCACGACACCTGAGCTCGCGACCTATTTCGAGGCAGCCGTCGCGCACTACTCCGCCAACCCGAAAGGCGTGGCGAACTGGGTGATGACCGAGGTTTTGCGCGAGCTCAAGTCGTATCGCGGCGCGATCGACGAGGCCCTCTCGCCGGAGCGATTGGCGACCTTGGTGAAGCTTGTGGACAAAGGAGGACTTTCAGGGCGCGGAGCCAAAGAAGTCTTTGCTGCAATCTGGGGTACCGAGGAGTCGCCCGAGGCCGCAACCGAGCGGCTGGGCCTGGCCCAGGTGCGAGATTCCGGAGAGATCGGCAACTGGGTGAAGGAGGTACTCGCCGAGCACCCGGGTCCTGTCGACCAGTATCTCGAAGGGAAGACGAAGGCGATGGGTTTTCTTGTCGGCCAGGTGATGAAACGTTCATCCGGCCGCGCCGACCCGCGTCAGGCACAGGACCAGTTGCGTCGTTCGCTCGAGCAGATGCAAGCGTAAAGGGTCCGTTCTTTTTCGAGCCGGTGGCTCAGCTTGATCCAGTTCTTCAACGTCACCAAGAAGTTCCCTTCGGGACCGACTGCGTTAGCCGACGTCTCTTTCAAGATCGACCGCGGCGAGTTCGTCTTCCTCACCGGTCCCAGTGGCGCCGGAAAGACGACTCTGCTCAAGCTCATCTATCGTGAGGAGCTACCCGACTCCGGCCAGATCTTGGTCACCGGACGCAACGTCATCTCACTACCCCGTCGAAAGGTGCCCTATCTGAGGCGGTCGATCGGCGTCGTGTTCCAGAGCTTCCGTCTCATCTCGCGCAAGACGGTGTTCGAAAACGTTGCCTATCTGCCCAGGATTCTCGGTATGTCGCGCGATGAGCAGCAACGAATGTGCGAGAGGGCGTTGCGTCGAGTGGGCCTCGCTCACCGTCTCAACGCGTTTCCAAAGCAGCTCTCCGGGGGCGAGCAGCAACGCGTCACGCTGGCTCGCTCGTTGGTTTGCGAGCCCCGAATCCTGCTTGCCGACGAGCCGACGGGGAATCTCGACCCTGAGCTGTCGGAGGAGATCCTCGAGCTCTTCCAGGAGATCCACTCCCAGGGCACAACGGTGATCCTGGCGACCCACGATAGACGTATCTTGGAGACGATTGGAGGGCGGGTCCTGCTTCTCCATCGGGGGCGTCTGGCGGCGGACGGTGTTCGTGCTGCCAAGCGGGGCTCCGAGGAGCTCGGGGTGGAAGAATCTTGACGCTGCTGAAGGCTCTGGGCTACTTCTCCGCGGAGGCTTGGCAGAGCCTGGTGCGGAGCTGGAAGGTCAGCTTGGTGGCGGTGCTGACGATCGGTGTGAGTCTCTTCCTCACCGGCGGCTTTCTCGTCACGCTGCGGAATCTGTCGACCGCCGTTGCGGGCTGGCAACAAGAGGTTGCTGTGGTCGTCTACATGCCCGCGGAAGTCAACCCGACAGATGTCGAAGATCTGCGATTCGTCTTGGACGCGCCTCCATGTGTTACCGGCTACGAGAAAGCGCACTTAGTTGGCTGCGAGTCGGTTTTTTGTCCCCGCGAGGCGTGACTCAGGGTGTGGCGCAGATAGTCGAGGTACCCCTCGGGGGGTGGCGTCGTGGGGAGTTCTCGGAGGATGGGGAGAAAGTAGGCGAGGGATCGGATGGGCTGGAGCTTTGGTAGGCGCGGATCTCGGCATGCGCGTCGGGCGGAGCCGAGGAGGAGGGCGGCCTGGAGGACGGTGAGAGGCAGGTCTTGGTCGAAGAGCTGGTCGACGATGACGCGGTCGCCGTGGTGGAAGCGGTGCGGGGTGTCGGGAAGGAGTCGATAGAGGCGGAGGAGCTGGCGCCGATAGTGGCTTCGGGTCATGAGCGTCGTCGTGCTGCGCTCCGCCTTTTGGCGCGGTCCTTGGCCTTTTTTTCAGCAGCCTCCTTGGCCTCCTTGCGGCGATAGGAGTTAGCCTCGATCTTGACGATCTCGGCGTGGTGGGTGAGTCGATCGACGAGAGTGACGACGCAGGAGGCGTTGGGAAAGACCTCGGCCCATTCGGCGAAGGGCTTGTTGGTGGTGAGAAGAATGGGCTTGTTGCCGTATCTCCTGGAGACGACCTCGAAGAGGAGATCCGCGTGGCGGTGGTCGTAGGAGAGATAGCCGAGCTCATCGATTGCCAAAAGCGAGGGTCGGGTGTATTTGGAGAGCCTTCTCTGGAGCGCCGAGGGGGTTTCCTGGACGGCGAGATCGTTGAGCATGTCGGAGGCGGTGACGAAGCTGGCGGTGGCCCCTCGTTGCAGCGCCTGGTAGAGGAGGTTCTTGGCAATCATGGTCTTGCCGACACCGTTGGGTCCGAGGAGGATGACGTTGGTGATGTCGTCGAGGAATTGGAGGGTGAGCAGATCCTGGATCTGCTCGCGGTCGATGCGCTGGGGCCAGGAGAAGTCGAAGTCGGCGATGCTCTTGAAGAGCCCGACGCGGCTGGTGCGGATGCGCCGTTCGAGGCTGCGCCGTTTGCGCTCGGCCTCTTCTTTGCGCAGCAGCTGTTCGAGCCAGGGCTGTTCTCGGTAGGTGCCCCAGTCGTCGACGAGGGCGTAGAAGCCGAGGGATCGGGCGAGCTCTCGTAGTGGTTCGTCAGGGATCGTTGGACTCTTCCTGGGTCGGGCCATCGTCGTTGCCTCCAAGTTGGTCGTAGTCCTCGAGGTTGTGCGGTCTCACGGAGAGATCTCGCTGTTGGAGCTCCTGGCTGAGCGGCACCGGTAAAGCCGGGGGCTGACCGAGGCCGCGCTGGTGCCGTTCGAGTAGGAGCCGGACGGACTGGAATCGCGGTGCGTGGTTCAGGAGCGCTTCGCGCACGGCTTTGTCGAGTCGCTGGGGGCCGTACTGGCGCAGGAGTCGGAGCAGGCCGGCGGTCTGCGTTCCGAGGTTCTCGCCTCGCTCGGCGAGCTGCTGCATCAGCTCTTCGCATCGAGGCACAGCGGAAAACAGCCGATGGAAGCCCCGGTGTCGTCGGGCCCTGCGTTTGTGAGCGAGGAGCTCCTCGAGGTGTTGAGGATCGAGGATCTGCTCGCCCCGGGAGTACGAGCGAGGGTGCTCGGCGAGGAGCTCCTGGCCATCGAGGATCCGCACCCGATGCTCGCTGGCGAGGAGCGTGACGGTCCTCTGCACATGACTGTGCGGCACCGAGTAGTCGTTGAGGTCGAAGCGCACGATCGGCGTCTTTCTGACCTTGATCTCCAGTCGCAGGTCGGTTTCGAAGTCGTCTCCGGGAAGCTCAAGCAGTCGAGGTCGTTCCTGGGCCAGGGCGCTTTTCACGGTTCGCTGTCGGTCCTGCGGCCAGGGTCTGCGCTGCGACCTCTGGCACCATTCCAGGACCTGCCGATTCAGACGATCCAAATCGCTCACCGTTCGGGCGCCGAAGAACGAGCTTCGCAGGAAGCGGATTGCGCGCTCGACGCGGCCTTTCTCATTTCCCCGAGCCACCGCGGCGACGGTGGGAAGGAAGCCGTAGTGGCTGGCGAAATCGAGCAGCACGGGATGGAAGCGCACCGCGGTTCCCTGCCGCTCGATCACCGCGGTTCGCAGGTTGTCGTACAGAACGGTCCTGACGACGCCGTCGACGTAGTGGAAGGCCAGCTGGTGAGCGTGCAAGAAGGTTTCGAGACGAGTGTCGAGGGTGAAGTGCACGAAGACCGTGCGCGAGAACGACAGCACGAAGACGAAGGCATAGAGCCGACGATGTGCCCGGCCGACGCGGAGCCGACCGAAGTGGCCCCAGTCGACCTGCGCCTGCTCTCCTGGCAGCATGCGCAGCGAGAGAAACGCCTCGCGCTGGGGCTTCGGTCGCATCGAGGCCACCAGGTGGCGAAACTGATCCGGGCCTCCTGGATAGCCGCGCTCCACCACCATGGTGTAGAGACGGCTCGCCGGCAGTCGTGGGTAGGTCCCGAGCACCTGCTCGATGAACGGCAGGTAAGGATCGATCATCCTCCCTCGTCGCTGCTGGGGTAGCACGCCGGACTTCTCCAGCGCCCGGCGCACGGTTGAGGGGTGCAGCTGTAGCTGTCGAGCGATCGTGCCGACTTTCCACTTCTCGACCAGGAACAGACGACGGATCTCCCCGCGCAGCTGTGCGTCGATCACGCCCCTATCTCCGTCGGCAACGACGAAAGCTCGTTCGCACAAACTCTCGGCAGGCCTCTCCACACTGCATGCATCGCGGATTCCTCGGGTCGTAGCGCACTTCGCGCCTCGGAGTCTCGATCCGACACAGTGTCCTCCCCGAAGTACCGCCTGGGGTACCCTGATGCGTCACTTTCTCTGCCCGCTCGCGCTGGCGCCGACGGTAGCGGGCCTGACGGGCGGCATGACAATGCCGACCTCGGAGGCTTCGCTGGTACCGATGGCCGGCCGCCCGAGTCGATTCCCGACGAGCCACCAGAGCACAAGCCCGGCAGTAACGCTGGCCACGGTCACAGTGCGAGCACAGCGAGATACGCCGACGGCATCGAGCACAGTCGAAGAGTCGGTAGTCCGGTCGCATCGTCGCCTCCCATTCGACGACGACCCCGACTCTCTGCCATACTGCAAGCGCAGCTAATGCTGCGGTTTGGGGCAGAGCCCGGGGCGTTTTCTACTTCGCTTTCCCGGGCTCTCGCCGTCTCTGGTCGGCCTGCTCTATCAGAGCAGAGCCCGCACTGCAAAGCCCTACACCGACTCACGCATCTCTTCCGACCGCAAACACGCCGCCGGGACCACGCACCCGGACCGCCGTTCCGGCGGGATGATGCCGCCCTTCCTGAAGAAGGCCTAGCTTTCCCGCGGTCGCGAAGCCCTCAGCTCACTCCATCCCGGAAACTGCGCTCGCAGCCAACGGGATGCGCTTTCTCGCAGCCATCAACACCATGGGTGAGTGAGGTGGCAGAGGTGTCCTCCGCCGAGGCAGCAGAGCGATTCCGCGAGACCTTCCCGCGCCTCACGGAGGTGGCGAGAGCTTGGGAAGACGAGCTCTTTCCTCGGTCACTCGAGGCCGCACTGGAACCGGACAGGATCGATGAGGCTCAGTTCAGGGAGTGGGTCGAGGGACTGCGTATCCATCCCGCGGCTCTTATGGTGGATGCTGATCAGGACTGGTTGGATCAGCTGGCCACCGCCGTAGAGGTGTTGCGGGCGGGCGGGCTGATCTTGGGGGCGGTATTTCTTGCTGCCGCGGCGCTGACGACAGCTAGCATCCTGCGCCTTGTTGCCCATCTGCATCGCGAAGAGATCGCGATCATGCGCCTGGTCGGTGCTACCGAGTTCTACATCCGAGGCCCTTTCTACATCGAGGGCCTCCTACAAGGCCTCGGTGGCGCGGTCCTCGCGCTTCTAGGGATCGTCGTCGGCGTTCGAGCCGTGCCCTCGAGCGAGGACGCTTCTCTTTGGTCCGCGCTCCTCTTCTCCGAGAGCATTCACCTCCAAGAGGTGGCGGTCATTCTTGTCGGCGGTGCGGTGGTCGGCGTGACGGGCGCGGTTCTCTCGCTGCGCCGCGAAGGCAGCGATTCGGAGGCGGGCGAGTGAGGCGATTCACATCAGGCGACGGAGCGGTCGCTTCTAATCGGCTTGCACCTTGGCGCTTATGCGACTCACGTTCCTGGCCACGGCAGCAACGATCAGCGTGTAGCCAGTAAACGTGTTCTCCTGATTCGGGCCAAGGACGAGTCTGTATTCACGGGCATCGTCCACCACAAACCCATCGGAGTCCTGAAACTCAACCACCGCATCGAAGGTCGCTGGTTGGTCGGTGAGGTTCCGCAGCGTCAGTTTCCACGCGAACTTTGACCAACTGTCATTCGACTCGGTAACTCGGGTGTCGACGTCGATTATCTCGAAGCGCTTGCTAGCACTCTGGCCCCGGTCCCTCGTTGGGGGTGTGTCTTGAATGTGGTCTGAGCTAGCGGCGTCACCAGATGTTCCGCTACCACGCCCCTCGAGCTTCGGCGACGCTAGTCCATATTTGGCGCTCAGGTACCGCTGGTTCAGCATCGCCAGAGTTTGCTCCTGCGTAGCCACTGTGCTCTGCGCGAGAGCCCCAGTCAGACGCCCCGCGTAGCGAGCGGCTTCACGCTGGGCTCCTTCCAGACTCGTTGTCTGGAGTGCTATCTCCTTTTCAAGAGACGCTGCTAGCTCCGGATCCGGCTGCGTGCCGGGAACCTCAAGCTTTAGGGGTGCACCCGACCGGACTGACTGAATGCGCTGAGCTAGTAGTGCTTCTGTGAGCCTCAGCGTCTCAAGACGTGCTCCCACGAGTGCCTTCACCTGGCCGCCCGCGAGCGATACTTCTTTCTCTTCCGCCTTAGCGATCTCTTGACGAAGGATCTCCTGGTCAACCTCGAGAATCTCAATCTGCAACTCATCCTTCTGCGCCAGCTGGTAGGCGTCACAGTAGACGGCAGCGGCCAGGAGTACTACTAGGGCCACTAGTGCTTCCCTCACGATGTCCTCCTCTGTTGGCCCGCCCGAGTGTCTGCCTCCGCCAGCTGTTTAGCAACAAACGTACGCCTCGCCAGTGGAGGTGTCAAATGTGAGTCTCCGAGAATGATCGACCAAAGGCACCCTTGCACACTGCCCTCAGCGGGGCGACGACGCGCAACGTCAGTTCATCCTCGTCGCCGAGCGTCGGCAGTTTTGCCCCAAGGTTTGGGTTCAGACTGCTTCTGGTTGCAACTCTGCTGACTCGTGCCGCATTGTGTCCAGCCCGAACTCTCGGGGACCCTGCGTGACCCGACCCCTTGCCGGCGACTACCGGACCGTGTATCGAGCCCTGCCCCCGTGGAACTCGAGCTTCGACACGTCCGTTACAGGTGCGCGGTGGTGCGTTCTCGTCGACGACGAGACTAAGACCGCGGCTACGCGCCACCGGAATCGCGCGCGCTTAGTCGCAACTAACAGAACAAGGCGGAGGCAATGAGTTCCGGGAGCCTGGCTAGGGTGCTCCCGCGCCGGGAAGCGCCTTCATCTCCGCCTCGAGAAGCTTCTTCTCTTCCTCCAGCTCCTTGATGAGCGCGTTCTGCGCCTCGATACCCTTGTTCTCGTCGAGGATGTCGATGTTCTCTTGGATGCGATTGGCCCCGGCAGAGTCGCCGGCCTTAATGTAGGCAGCTTTCGCCTCCGGAAGGTTCTTTTGCTTCTCGTAGACGAAGCCCAGCTGCGCCCAGACTTTCTTCTCATCGACCTTGGGCTTGCCCAGGGCGCTCTTCAAGGGGTCCACTGCGTGAGCATATTTCTCGTTGGCCGCGTGCGCCTGGCCTAGGTAAAACAGAGGGAGCCAAGCGCTCGAGTCTTTGCTGGCGGCCTGGTCGAAGGACTTCGCGGCCTGGTCGTACTGCTTGGCGCCGAGCTCGGCTTCCCCCTGCAACAGGAAGTTGTCGTACTTCCCCTCGAGACTGGTCAGCTTGTGGGCTGCCGCAGCGGCCTCGGAGTAGATCGTGAGCTTGGCTGCCCGGTCTCGTTCTTCACGGCCCTTCTGGACGAGGGCTCGGGCATAGACTCGGTGCTTTGCCGGATCGTTGGCGTCGAGGGAAGAGGCCTTTCGCAGGGCGGTGATGGCGTCCTCGGTGTAATTCGCAGCCAGGGCTTGCTTGCCGTAGTTGAACTGAGCGGTCGCGTCGTTGGGGTTGAGCTTGGCCGCGTTCTCGAGATTCGTTAGCAGAAGACCGGAATCACCGGTCTCTTTGTAGCAATGCGTCAGCATATTCGAGATGCTGGTCTGGTGGCCTTGCGGCAGGGAACCCGCGTTGATTTTCGAGAGCACGTCGATGGCGTTCTTGTGGTCGCCGGCTCTGTAGTAGGCCTGGCCCAGAACGAGCTGCGTGCTGACGTCGGGCTTCAACTTGAGCGCGGTCTTCAGAGGGTCAATCGCCTCTTTGTACTTCTTTTGATAGTACATCGACCGCCCGAGCATGAAGTAAACCTGAGCATATTCCGGCTTGTCCGCCCCCCCAAGGTCCGCCGCGTTCTGAAGGAAGGCCTGAAACTGATTGGCCGCCTCTTGATAGTTCTTCGCTTCGAAGGCGGCCACTCCCTCGTCCCAATCTGCGAGAGCAGTGCTGCCAACCGCCGCCGAGAGCAAGAGGCAGGTCAGGATGTTGATAACTTGCCGCATATTCATGTCCCTTCCCATTCGGCTCAGACGGGAACTGCCATCGCTGCGTCTGTGAACTCTGCTCGACTCAAAGGTCCCGCCGTCTCGGTGACGCGGGTACTTGCCGCGTAACCTAGAGATCTTAGCTCAATCTGGATGAGCCCGCCCCGTGATCGAAGCCACGAGGTTCCGGCAACTGTCGAAGAGCCTCGCTCCCGAGGTGCCGGCAGTTTGTAAAACAGGTACCCTGCCGCCCGATATTCCGCAGCGAAACTTCAGGGATCATCGGCTACTGCAGCTGGAAGTTCACCGTCAAATTGAAGTACACGGCAACGGGCTTGCCGTTGAGTGTCGCCGGAGTGAACTTCCACTTCTCGACCGCCGAGACGGCTGCCTCGGTGAGACCCATCGGAAGGCCCTTGAGGGTTTTGACGTCGGTAATGTTGCCTTCCTTGTCGATGATCGTCTGAAGGATCACGACACCCTGAATTCTCGCCTTGCGGGCGATCTCTGTGTATTGCGGCTGTACGTCGGAGATCTTCACCGGCTTCTGCACGTCGCCGGTGACGAAAAGGGGTCCGGAGGGCTCTGGCGCCGGTGGCGCGTCGGGCATGGCGATGACCAGATCGTCGACATCCGGAATGTCGAGCTCCTCCTCGTGTTGAATCTCACGGATCGGCTCGGGCTCGTCCGGAGTCGGATCAGGGATCGGCACCTTCTTCGCCTTCGGTTTGGGGATCTGCTGCTCCTGCTTCGGTGGCGGTGGCTTGAAGCGGACCTGCTGGATCACATAGATCTTCGGCTTCTTCTTCTCCGTGGTCAGGTCCGTGGCCATCGTGGGGAAGTTGATGACGAGCAGAATGACGTGAAAGACGATGGCGATGCCATAGGCCCACCGGAGGGTCTTGTTGTCCTCTTCGGTCTCCAAGGCGAAGGTCGTGAACTCGTTGACATCCTCAATCTCTGTACTTTTCGGGGCCGGACTAGCCTTTTCCTTAGTCATGGAAACTCCTAAAACCAGAGAGCGTCTATCTCGCGCTGAGTCGGCAACGAGATCCGGACCTCTTCCTTCAGACCCTTTTCTTTACCTTGCCGAAGCTCATCCATTACGTCCACCATCGCTCCATAGGGAGCCGCGGGATCGGGCCGAATGATAACGGGCTTCGCCGGGTTCCGGTCGAGCTTGGGCTTGAGATAGTCGATCAGCGCGTCGAGCTCCATTGGCTTTTGATCGACCACCAGGTCGCCGCGTGGCTGAATCTCGATGAGGACAGAGTCCTCTTTCTCGATCATTGGCGGGTTGTCGTCGTCTTTGGGGGGAGCGAAGTCCAGACCGCGGGTCGCCGTGAACGTCGTTGTCACCATGAAATAGATGATCAGCAAGAAGGCGATGTCCGCCATCGAGGCGGTAGGGATCTCGTCGTCGACGTCGCGCCGTTTCATCTTCATTTGCTTAGCCTCCGCCTATCGCCGCATCGACGGTCTCTTGATCAGAGAGTAGGTAGATCATCTCTGCCTTTGCTCGCTTCAGCGCATCGATGACTTCGTCGACATGACGGTAGTCCGTGTCGTGATCGGCCTTGAGCACGAAAGCCTTGCCGGGCTCCATCGCGACCACACCGGCGGCGAAAGACAGTACGTCCTCGACTCCGGGGACCAGAGCACTCATCTCTTCGCCGTCAGACACCCGAAGTCGGCCCTCTTTGTCGACGGAGACATAGGCTGCCTTCTTGGGTATTTCCGTGCGCAGCTCAGTTTTCGGCAGCGTTAGTTGGGTCTTGTCGACCTCGAAGCTGATCGTGAGCATGAAAAAGATGATCAAGAGGAAGGCAATGTCCGCCATCGACGCTGTCGGGATCGTCGGCTGGCTTCTCAATCGCGCCTGAAGTCTCATCGTCTGATTCCTCTCTTGTTCACTGCCTAGCTTCGCCGAGCCTTAACCTCACGCTCCATCTCTAGCAGCTTGCGAGTCGCTGGCCGGTCCGGAATCTGGAGTGATGCCGCTGCGTTCCATTTCTCCAAAGGTCTCGAGCAACATATTAGTCGAGGTCTCGATGTCACGGACGAATTTGTTGATGCGGCTCATGAAGTAGTTGTAGACGAGCTGTGTCGGGATCGCCACGCCGAGACCGGCAGCGGTAGTTGTCAGGGCCTCTTTGATGCCGATCGCGACGAGCCCCGGGTTTGAAAGACCGGCCTCGGCAAGCGCGTCGAAGGACTTCATCATGCCTGTTACCGTGCCGAAGAAGCCGAGGAGGGGGGCTACGTTGGCTACGGTAGCCAGCACGACGAGGAAGCGCTCGAGGCGACCCATCTCGAAGAGGGCGGCGTTCTCGATCGTCTTTTCAACGTCTTCTTTTGGCTGGCCGTACTTCAACAGGCCTGCCTTCATGATCGACGCCACGGGACCGCGATACTCCTCGCAGATCTTGATCGCGTTTCTGATCGAGCGATCCACGACCAGGGCCTTACGCACCTTAGCGAGGAACTCGTTGACGTTGATCTTGGCTCTTCGAAGAGAGATAAATCGCTCGATGGACACGGCCACCGCGATTACCGAGAAGATCAGGAGGATCCACATTACGACCCCTCCTTGTTGCATCAGGCCCCAGAAATTTCCACCAATGTCCACCATGACCTCCTCTATCCAGATTAGATTCGTCTGATGCGAATCCAGTTCCCAATAATTTCAACTACCGTTTGAGGCAAATCCCAGACATAGCGCCAGCTTGCCTCAGATTGACTTCGAACCAAAATCGATCCCGTTGGGCAATGAGGCGGGCATGCTAGCACAGCGCAAAAATCACGGTCAACAGACGAAGAGCCCGTGCTCGTCGGTGAATCAGGGCTTCCCGTGACTCTTCACCAGATGGTCCATACGGTAGCGTCTCGCGCAGCACATCGCGATCGCGAGAGCATCGACCGCATCCTCCGAACGATCCTCCTTGGGTGGGCCGAGAAACATCTGAACCATCCGAGCTACCTGCGCCTTGTCTGCCCGTCCGTTGCCCGCGATGGCAGCCTTCACCTCTGCCGGACTGTACTCGCAGATCTCGACCTGCCGCATCGCCAGCGTCGCCAGGATCGCTCCACGCGCCTGGCACAGAACGATGAGTGACTTGGGGTTGAGGCCGAAGAAAGCCTGCTCCACCGCGACCACTTCCGGGCTCCAGGCCGTAAGCAGTGCCTCGAGCTCGCCGACCAAGTGGGCGAGACGCTGCGGAAGATCCTGCTTGATCGGTAGGCTGACGCGCCCGTCGGCGAGAACCTCTTGTTGACCGCCCCGCCAGCGCAGGACGCCCCAGCCGGTGTGCCTGCTGCCTGGATCGATGCCGAGGATTACCAACAGCCGCGAGCCTCACGACTCGGCGCTTACCTGCGCCAAGACACTCGGGTCTATGTCGAAGTTGGCCCACACGTTCTGGACGTCGTCTTGCTCTTCGAGTGCTTCGAGAAGATTCAGCACCGCGCGCAGACCCGACTGTTCCAACTCGACAACGCTCTGAGGGATCATCGATAGCTCTTTGAGCACCTGCGGCAAGTCGCGCTCCTCGAGCTGGAGACGTACTCGCTCAAAGTCCTCCAGCGAGGTGAAAATCTCGTATTGGCCGCCTTCGACGTTGAAGTCCTCGACGTCCAGCTCGAGTGCGAGCTCCATGAAAGCCTCTTCTTCAATCGCATCCGACTCGAGAACGAAGTACCCTCGCCGCTGAAACATCCAATTCACGCAGCCAGCCTCTCCCAGGCTCCCACCGTAGCGTGAGAAGATGTGTCTGATCTCTCCAGCGGTTCGGTTGCGATTGTCGGTCGCGGCTTCGACCAAGACCGCGACACCGCCGGAGGCGTAGCCTTCGTAGGAGACGAGCTCCATGACCGAGCCCTCGAGCTCCCCGGTGCCCTTCTTGATCGCGCGCTCGAGGTTCTCCGAGGGTACGTTATTCGCTTTGGCGTCCTGGATGGCTGCACGCAGGCGGGGGTTGCCGCCGGGGTCGCCACCGCCGAGGCGTGCAGAGATCGTGACCTCTCGGAGTAGCTTGGTGAAGAGCTTCCCCCGCTTGGCATCGGTAGCTGCTTTCTTGTGCTTGATCGTGCTCCACTTACTGTGACCGGACATACTCTCGGAGTCTATACGAGGAGATCGGTCGACAGCCGCCTTGTGTCGCAACCGTTGGCTCGAATAAGCTGGCGGTTCGCTGTCGCGGCCCCTGCACGCCTGCGTTTTGCTCATGTCCTGGTTCCGACGCAAGAAAGGCCCCCGCCGCCGTTCCTCAGAGACGGCTCGCAGACAGGTGCCCGAGGGCCTTTGGGTCAAGTGCGAGTCCTGCAAAGAGATCGTCTACTCGCGAGACCTCGATCAGGCGAAAGGAGTGTGTCCGAAGTGCGGGTTTCACTTTCGTGTCGACGCGCCGACTCGGATCCAGCTGCTCCTAGACGAAGATCCCGGCCCCGACCTCTTCGCTGGCGTCCTTCCCGCCGACCCGCTAGGTTGGACAGACACTCGCCCCTATCAAGAGCGGCTCCGTTCTCATCAGGAGCGCTTCGGTGTCGAAGAGGCGGTGGTGGTTGTAGAGGGCAGACTCGAGGGGCAGCGATTGATCCTGGCGGTGATGGACTTTCGCTTCATGGGCGGCTCGATGGGTTCCGTCGTCGGCGAGAAGATCACCCGTGGGGTCGAGCTCGCCCTCAAGCGTCACCTTCCTCTGATCGTCGTTTCAGCGTCTGGCGGTGCCCGCATGCAGGAGGGCGTTCTCTCGCTCATGCAGATGGCAAAGATCTCGGCCGCGCTGCGTCGCTATCGTGACGCCGGGCTCCCCTACCTCTCGGTGCTGACCGACCCCACCACCGCGGGCGTTATGGCCTCGTTTGCCATGCTCGGCGATCTCAATATCGCGGAGCCCGGCGCACTCATCGGCTTCACCGGCCAGCGGGTGATCGAGCAAACCATCGGTGAGAAGCTGCCTGAAGGGTTTCAGCGCAGTGAGTTCCTCTTGGAGAAGGGCTTTCTCGACCTAGTTGTGCACCGTGGGCAGCTCAAGTCGACACTGGGCCGCTGCCTTCGCCACTTGACGACGTAGGCTTGTTGGCTGGAGACGCGGTGCTGAGCGCTCCCAACAGTCAGTCGCCGGAGGCGATCCTCGCCGAGCTCGAAGTGTTCGGTGTGCGGCTCGGTCTCGACTCGACGCTTCGGCTACTCAAGGGTGTCGGCGATCCGCAGACAAAGTATCCGGTCGTGCTCGTCGCCGGCACCAACGGCAAAGGCTCTACCTCGGCTCTGCTTGCATCGATCCTCTCTGCGGCCGGTTACGACGTTGGTCTATTCACCTCTCCGCATCTGGAGAGTGTCGAGGAGCGGATTCGGGTCGCTGGTCGATGCATCTCTCGGAAAGACCTTGGTAGAGAGCTGGCGACGGTTGTCGCAACGGGCCACCGGATTCTCGGTCACCCTCCGACCTACTTCGAAGCGCTCACAGTGGCGGCGTACGCCTACTTCGAGCGCTCGGGTGTTGACGTCGCGGTGATGGAAGTCGGTCTCGGAGGTCGACTCGACGCGACCAACGCCGCCGAGCCGATTCTGTCGCTCGTCACTTCGATCTCACTCGACCATATGCATGTTCTGGGCGAGAACGTCGACTTGATCGCCCGAGAGAAGGCTGGCATCTTACGGGCCGGCGTCCCGTCGTTGAGCTGGGTCGAGGACGCCGAGGCCATGAATGCGCTCCAAGAAGAAGCCGGTAGGCGGGGTGCGCAGCTGGTCGATGCTCGTGTCGGCACGGTGTGGAACGAGATCGGCTCGTACACCGACGGCCGTCATTGGGAGCTCTCGACCGTCGAGGCCAGATACCGATTTGCTCCGCTGCTTCGGGGCGACTACCAGGCTCGCAATATCGGGTTGGCGGTTCGCGCCGGCGAGACTCTCCAGCGCCGCGGCTGGGCGATAGGGATCGAGGCGATCGAGAGCGGAGTGCGCGACTGCCTCTGGCCGGGGCGATGCGAGCTCATAACTCTACCGAGCGGGCACCAGGTGCTCCTAGAGGCCGCCCATAACGAAGAGGGGATCACTCTTCTCCGCCGGCTGATCCAGCGAATGTGGACACCAGAGAAGAGCTCGGGGGCTCCCGGAACCAGTAATTGGACCGTGATTTTCGGGGCGCTCGATGACAAGCCCTCTGAAGAGATGCTTCGGACGGTCGCCGAGGGTGCCGGTCGCGTGATCCTGACGGCTCCCAAGACACCTCGCGCAACCGACCCGGCGGCGCTGGCGCCTCTCCTCGAAGCGGGACGCGGAGTTGTTGCCGCCGATACAGGTGCGGCTCTCGACCTCGCGCTCGAAGAGGAGAGCCTTGGAATCGTGGTCTGCGGCTCGATCTATTTGGTCGGCGAGATGCGCGAGGAGCTTCGGCGCCGCTATGGCCATCCCCCTCCCGCGACCGAAGCACTGACGCTCGAGCGCGGCCGCCGACCGAGGTTGTAGGAGATCAGCGCCGGCTATCAGGCTGCCGGGTCTTTCCCGCCTTCTTCCGCTTTCGCTTCTTCCGGTTCGGCAGCGGGGGCTTCTTCTTCCTCGGCGGGTGCTGCCGCGGCCTGTGCGGGCTCTGCTTCCGGCTCCTCGGCAGCCTCTGAGCTGTCTTGCTTCTCCTTCGCCGGCTCGGTCGTGACTTCCGCTTCGGGCTCTACTGCGGTCTCAGGAGCTGGATCAGGAGCGGCCGCGCTTTCGGCTTGTGGCTCCTCCGGCGCCGGCGGCGGTGCCGGTTCTGCCGCAGGCTCCGCTTTCTTGACTGCCTTCTTGGCGGCTTTTCGTGCTACTGCCTTTTTGGCCTCCGCCTTCTTGCGCGATGACTTGGCGCTCGCTTTACCGCGCTTGGCGATCTCCTCTTGAAGTTTCTTTTTCAGTCGCTTGCGTCGACGTTGGCGTCGACGCTTTAGCTGTCTATCTTTTTCGCGCATCCTTACTCCTGGTGTTGCGTCGCTCTCATAGGGGTCCGTTAGTGGCGGCACCAGAACCCATGGGTCGAATCCGGCTACGCGCCTTTCCTTCTCGTGGCGCGGCGTATCCTACTTCAACTGCTCGGTTTGTACCCATCGACATCAGGGGCCGCTCGGTAGGTTCTCCAGCTCCTCCTGCAATCCACGGTCAGCGGCGGCTACCCGCTCGGCCATTGCCTGGCGATGGTCGCCCAGGCGCTGCTCAAGAGCTGCGTCGTTTCCGGCGAGAATTCGAAGAGCTAGCAGCGCCGCGTTATCGGCTCGACCGATTCCCACGGTCGCAACGGGGATCCCGCCCGGCATCTGCACTGTGGCGAGCAGGGCGTCCATGCCGACCAGGGGTCCGCTGGCGAGCGGGACCCCGATCACCGGAAGTGTTGTCTGGGCGGCGACTACGCCTGCGAGGTGTGCGGCAACACCGGCCCCCGCGACGATCGCGGCAAGGCCTCTTTGGCGCGCGCTAGTGGCGTAATCGGAAGCGGCCTCGGGGGTCCGATGCGCCGAGAGAATGCGAACCTCGGATGCGACTCCGAATTCGTCGAGCGTCTTCTTGGCGGCCTCCATGACCGGCCAGTCGGATTTGCTGCCCATGATGATGCCGACACGAGGGCTCTTTTCGCTCATTGGTTGCCTCTAAAGTGGAATGTTGCCGTGCTTCTTGGGCGGCAAGCTCGTCCGCTTGCTGCTGAGCTGCCTCAGGGCGCGGATGATCTCGGGGCGGGTTACGCGGGGCTTGATTATGGCGTCGATGTAGCCTCGCTCGGCGGCGATATAGGGATTGGAGAATTTCTCTCTGTACTCGCGCGCCTTTGTCGCCCGTACTTCTTCCGCCTGCTCTCCTGCCGCCGCGATCTCCCGCCGATAAAGGACGTTGACCGCGGCCTCGGGGCCCATGACGGCGATTTCAGCATGAGGGTAGGCGAGGTTGACGTCTGTGCGGATGTGCTTTGATGCCATTACGCAGTACGCACCGCCATAAGCCTTGCGAGTGATTACAGTGATCTTGGGAACTGTCGCTTCCGCGAAGGCATAGAGGAGCTTGGCCCCGTGCTTGATGATTCCACCGAACTCCTGTTGGGTCCCTGGTAGGAAGCCGGGTACGTCTTCGAAGGTAATGAGCGGAATGTTGAAAGCGTCGCAGAAACGAACAAAACGGGCGCCCTTGAGTGAGGCGGAGATATCTAGAACCCCTGCCAGGTAGCCTGGTTGATTGGCAACGATTCCTACCGATCGGCCGGCGAATCTGGCAAAGCCGACGACGAGGTTGCGGGCATAGTCCTTCTGTATCTGGAGGAAACGGCCGTCATCGACTACCGAATGGATGAGATCGGTAATGTCGTATGGCCGGTTGGGATCTTCCGGAATGAGCGTGTCGAGCGACTCGTCCTCACGATCGGGGTCGTCTTCGGTGTCTCGTAGAGGTGGATCTTCGAGGTTGTTGCTTGGTAGGTAGGAGAGCAAATCGCGGATCGCCGCGATGCAGGCGGCATCATTCGCTAAAGTGAAATGGCTCACGCCGCTCTTGGTCGCGTGGGTGGCGGCGCCGCCGAGCTCTTCCATCGAGACCTCTTCGTGCGTCACCGTCTTGATTACGTCGGGCCCGGTCACAAACATGTAACTGGTTTCGGCGACCATGAAGATGAAGTCGGTGATCGCCGGAGAGTAGACCGCGCCTCCCGCGCACGGGCCCATGATGGCGCTGATCTGGGGGACCACGCCTGATGCGAGTGTGTTGCGGAGAAATATGTCCGCGTAGCCGCCTAGGGAGGCCACGCCCTCTTGGATCCTGGCACCGCCACCGTCGTTGAGACCGATCAGTGGCGCTCCGTTCTCGACTGCAAGGTCCATGATCTTGCAGATCTTTTCGGCATTGGTCTCGGACAGGGAGCCGCCGAAAACAGTGAAGTCCTGGGCAAAGACATAGGTGAGGCGGCCGTCGACGGCACCGTAGCCACAGACAACGCCGTCCCCCGGCACAAGGCTCTTCTCCATGCCGAAGTCTTGACAGCGGTGCACCACCAGCGAATCGATCTCGACGAAGGACCCCGGATCCAGGAGCAGCTCGACACGCTCGTGGGCAGTCAGCTTTCCAGCGTCGTGCTGTCGCTTGATGCGCTCGTCGCCTCCTCCCAGCCGAGAGGCCTCGAGCTTTAGATTCAGCTCTTCGAACTTGGCTTCCGTCGTGCTCATGCTTGTCTTGGCGTTGATCAGGTTCCTTTTGGCCTGTGGACCGGCGTTGCTTATCACAAGCCCGACCTCACCCTCAATGCCTGAGTGCGGCTCCCCACCTAAAAGTGCACACTTTGTCGGCCGCGGCTAGAATCGCCAGGTGGACTTTCTCGACGTGGATGGGGGCGCCATCGCCAGAGTTCTGAGCCTGGTCTCAGAAGACCCCGCCGCCCTTGTCGATGCCTTCTTCGAGCGAAGAGAAGAGCTCGAGCTGATGCCGGCCGGGGAGTCCTGTGGGATCCGCACCCGCAGAGAGGAGGGGTTCGCCATTCGGCTGGTTTCCGGTGATCAGACCTGGATGGTGAGTCGAGACGCGCTCGACGGCGATCTCGTTCTCGAAGCGGTGCGCCGTACCGCTCGACGCATGGCACAGGGACTTGCGCTGGCGCCGCGGCTGCGCCCGCTGCCCTGGGAGGACTCTGGTGATCGCGCCGAGATGATGGCGTTTCCAGCGGAAGTCGAGACGCGGCTGCGAAAGCGCCGGCTCGCTTTTCCTTGCCGGCTCTTGCTTCGCCGTCATCGGCGCTGGATCAAGGTGATCGGCCGAGAGTTCGTAGGTGACACTGAGGTCGAAGAGTTCTGGAGCCTACGCGCGGACTTGCCAGGGGGGCCGTGGGGCACTCTCGTCCCTGCGCTTACAAGCGATGCAGCCGAGAAGGTGGCCTCGTCGCTCAGCGGCCTGTTCCGTGCTCGGCACGCGGTACCGCCGTCGCGCGGCCGCGTTGATCTCCTCCTCGGGCCGTCGGCTGCGGCGGTCTTCCTGCACGAGGCAGTGGCGCATGCGCTCGAGATCGACACTCTCGCTGCCTCTGGTGATCCTGAGTCGGCGATCGGATACCGATTGGGGAGCAGAGTGCTCGATCTGTTGGACGATCCGGCCAGCGGGCCGCCGGGCCTGAGGCGAGTGACCGATGACGAGGGCGCGCCGGTGTTGCGTAGATGGCTTCTGCGCCGGGGCGAGGTGGCTCAGCCGCTGGCGGATCGGCGCTGGGCGAGACTGTCTGCGACACTGAGCCCTGGTGCCGGACGGCGTCAATCGCGGCACACGCTTCCAGGTCCCCGCTCTATTCATCTCGAGCTCCTGCCGGGTCGAAAGCCCGTGGCGAAGCTTGCCGAGGAGGTTGACCATGGCCTCTTCGTGCCCGAGGCCTCGCGGGGACTGCTCGATCCCCTGTCTGGAGAGTTCGAGATCCACTTCTCCCACGGCCGCGAACTGCGGCGGGGGAAGCTCGAGAAGAGGGTCGGCGCCTTCTCGGTGCGCGGCCGCCTTGGCGACCTGCTTTCGAGAGTATCTGCGATTGGTTCCGATTCGAGCCTGGCGGGTGCCGGGTGGTGCGCCAAAGGAGGACAACGTCTGCCGGTATGGAGCACGACTCCGTCACTCCTCATCGCCGGTGTCGAGGTGGAAGGGTGATCGGTGAAGAAGGCTCAGCTGTGCTGGCTTCGCTGTCGCGGCGTGGCTTCGAGCAGGCCGAGGTATTCGCCAAACGCGGACGGTCTCGCCGTTTCGAGATCGGTCCTGAAGGCGTGAGAGTAACCTCGGCGGAAGAGGTCGGCTGGGCGGTGAGAGCCGGCTCGCGGGGCGCCTCCTTCTACGGCGCCTCGTCGGGCTCGCCGAGTGGTGACCTGAGCTGGCTGGTGCCGGAGCCTGGGGAACCGCTGTCTCTACCGCCTCCTTCAGAGCTCGTTGAATGGCAAGACGCGCCCGAGTCGTCGCAACCTCCGCTAGGCGAAGAAGAGGGGCGTCGTTTGCTCCTCGCAGTAGCCGAGAAGCTCGAGCAGGAGATACCCGGTGCGCGCTTGCGTTGGGGAGCACTCGAAGACGGAGCGAGCGAGGTTCGAATCTCGAACAGTTTAGGCCTCGATGTCAGCTATCGCGGGCGGCTTGCCACGCTGGCCCTTAGCGCGTCGACACCGGGTCCCGAGAATCGAAGCGTAGGCGCGCGGCTCACCGCCGTTACGGCAGCGTCGTTTCCCGTGCGTTCGATCGCTGACCGGATCGTGGACCTGGTCTCAGTCCGGCAGCGTGGCCGTCTCGAGACCGAAGGCGGTTGTGACATGGTGCTTGCACCCGAGGTGTGTTGCCACCTCTTGGCTGCTCTCGCACCGGCATTCGTTGGCCCGCGCCGCCAAGTCGCCGATTTCTTGCAGACTCATCAGATGCGGGTTGCTTCGTCTGCCGTGACGCTTGTCGACGATGGCCGGCATCCCGGCGGAGCGCTGGCGGCCCCAGTCGATGGAGAAGGTGTTGCGAACGGACCCAGAGTCCTAGTGGAGAAGGGGCGTTTGGGTGAGTCCATTGTGCCCTGGGACGAGGGTGGGCCTCCGCTGGGCTGCCGGCGGCGGGCCGGCTGGCGCGACTTTCCTCGAGTGGCGCCGAGTCATTTGAGCCTGGCTCCCTGCGCTGACAATTCCGCTTCAGACTTGATCGAGGATCTCGACGACGGCTATTACTTGATCGGAGTGCCGGAAGCTACCCGTCTCCCTTCCAGCTCCCGCGGGTTCTTTCTTCCTGTGTGCGGATTCCGGGTTCTCGGCGGGAAGCCGGTGGCGCCGCTTTCCATTGCGACTCTTGTAGGCGATCCGCGCTCGCTCCTGCACGCCATCGTCGCTGTTGCCAGGGATATGCGTTTCGTCCCCCTAGATGCAATGATCGGCGCGCCCACGGTAAGTGTGCGTGGGCTGCAACTGGAAAGAGAAAGCTGAGGTAGAACTGTGCAGCTCGGGATCGTCGGATTGCCGAAAGTCGGCAAGACCTTGCTCTTCAACATCCTCACGACGGCGAGGGAGGAGACGGGCAAGTTCTCCGCTTCGCAGAAGACACACGTCGGCGTGGCGCGGGTGGAGGACCCGCGCCTCGAGGCACTCCGAGACCTCTTCGAGCCGCGACGCTATGCGCCCGCGACCGTCGAGTACGTCGATCTGCCGGGTTTGCACCTGGGAGACGGCGGCCAGGGACCCGATCTAGGAGTTCTTCGCCCTGTGGATGCGCTTGTCCATGTAGTGCGCTGCTTCGAGGATCCTGAGATCGTGCATTCGACTGGGCGGCTGGATCCGTCGCGAGACATCCTCGACCTCGATCTGGAGCTGGTCCTGGCGGATCACGAGTTGGTGGAAAAGCGCCTTTCCAGGCTTGCACAGGCGGCGAAACGAGGCCTGAAAGACGAGGAGAAGCGCGCGCGCGCGCTCCTGGCGGAAACTCTTCTACCGGCCCTGGAGAGTGAAACGCCTCTTCGCGATCTGGAGCTCGCCGCCGCCGACGATCGACGGCTTCGAGGTTTCCAATTGTTGTCGGCTAAGCCGCAGCTATTGGTGTTGAACGTGGGGGAAGACGATCTGGCCTCGCCGCCGCCCGACGACGTCACGGCGGCAGTTCGACGCGAGACGGAGATCATTGTGGTCAGCGCCCCGATAGAAGAAGAGATCTCTCGGCTCGACGCAGCCGATCAGCAAGAGCTTCTCGGTGATCTCGGGCTGGTCGAGCCAAGCCTTCAGCGGCTGATCAGGGCTAGCTATTCGCTTCTCGGGCTCGTCTCTTTCTTCACTGTCGGCGAAGACGAGGTGAAGGCCTGGACTATTGGCCGCGAGACTCGGGCACAGGACGCGGCTGGGAAGATCCACACCGACATCGCCAGAGGTTTCATTCGCGCCGAAGTCGTGCAGTGGCGCGACCTGATCGATCTGGGTGCGTGGTCCGAGTGTCAGAAGAACGCGAAGCTCCAGCTCGAAGGAAAGGACTACCTCGTCCAAGATGGAGAGGTGGTCCACTTCCGCTTCAACGTTTGAGGGGAGCGGCCCCGGTCTAGGAGGAGGAGGCGATGGCCATCACTTCCTCTGGCTCGCTGGGCCCGAGGCGCCACTCCAGAGAGCCTGTGCTGCGGACTCCCGGCTGCGCCCCTACGCCGCGTCCTCGTTGTTGCGGCTGTGTCAGCGAGGGACGACTTGGCACGGGCGCCCCCGAGCTCGGGCGGCGCTGGCGGGAGCTATCAGTCGACACCGCGACGCCAGCCTGGCTCGAGCCGTTGCGGCTTCCTCGTAGGTCCTTGCTACTCAGTGTTCTGGTCGTCGAGGGCACCTTCGGCTCCTCGGCCCCGGCTGCGGTCATCGCTCGTTGACTTTCGGAGGTGTCGCCGTCGCCAACGGAAAGGCGATCAGTACCGGCGGCATCGACGGCGGGTGCGGGAGGCTCGAGTAATCCATCGTCTTCGAAGTGAGGCTTCGGCAGCAGCAGCTCGGCGATTCGCGCCGGCTCATCGTACGCTCTTGGAGTCTTGAGCCCCGACTCCCGGGTCCGTCGCGCTCGCAACAGCGCTTCGGTGACCAATTCGTTCTCGATGATATGAGGGTTGGTCTCGGGGGAGAGGATCTCGGGATCCAAGACGAATGCCTTGCCATACGCGTCCAGGGCCTCTTGACGCTGGCCGAGTTGATCGTGGATGGTTCCGGCCTGGTAATGAGACCAAGCATGATGCGGGTCGATGGCGAGAGCCTGGCCGTATGTTTCCAAGGCGCTGTCATGGTTTTGCATCTGCTGACGCAGCAACCCGAGATTGAAGTGGGCCTCGACATAGTCGGGGGCCAGCTCGATCGCTCGGAGGTACACCGCTTCCGCCTCCCCAAGTGCCCCTGCGAGAGTAAGAAGGTTGGCAAGGTCGTTATGGACTCTCGAATCCGTGGGGCGCTCGGCAGCGAGACTTCGCTGGGCCTCGAGGGCCCCCGGCAGGTTCTTCTCGACGCTGCCGCCGAGGGCCGGAGACAGAACTAGGGCCAAGACCCCGGTGAGTGCAAACATGCGCGATCTCTTCATGTCTTTACCTCGCGCATGGGTTGCGCCTTGAGTTTTTGTTTCCCGCCTTCCTGGACGACGCGAAAGCACACTCGGTCGCAACCGGTTCGGTCGCGGATGAGCTCGTGTTGGCGCCTCAGATAGGTCGTGAAAGAATCGAGGTCGACCGGCTTGGCCTGGGAGCCTTTCCGATAGAGATGCTGGTATAGAGAAACGGCTTCGTCGGCCTCGAAGCGGGCCCCGAGGACGATCGAGTCCTTTGCCGAGACGGTAGGAGCCTGAACTTTACGCTCGCGTGGAGGAGCGACCTTTTCCTGGTTCCTCAACCGACGTGAGAAGAGATCGCTATAGGAGTGAAATCGGGCCTCGAGGCCGCTGAGCAAGAACGATTCGGCTGACTTCTTGTTCGCGTTGCGAAGCGCTGTCAGCTTGCTCCGGATCGCGTCTCTCAACTCTTCGGGAGGTACCTCCAGGTCGCCGTTGAAGAAGCGCTCGAACTCCACGCGCATCGTCATGATGTCTTGGTCGAGACTGTCGAAGTCTTGATCGTAAGTAGTGGGCATCGCTTCGATTCACGCGGACCATTACAATTCATTACGGAGCGTGACTGGACCTTTGGACATCCGACGCCGTTTGCCGGCAATGAACCGTCTTCTTGCAACGCCCGCCGTTGTCCGACTGTTGTCATTATACGGAAGGGAACCGGTCAGGGTCCAAGCGGAGCTGGCACTCGGGCGGCTTCGTAAGGAGCTATCGGAGGGTAGATACGAGAGCATGGAGGACCTGGACCGGGCTCTCGGCAAGTTGCCGGATCAGCTCGAGTCGGAGCTTGCGAGAGCAATCGGAACGCCGGTGCGACGCGTACTCAACGCCACGGGTATCCTCGTGCATACGAACCTGGGGCGGTCGCCCCTGACCCGAGAGGTCGCGGAGAGTCTGCCGCCCTTGCTCGACGCCTACTGTGACCTCGAGCTGGATTTGGACACGGGGAAGCGGAGTGATCGCAATCGGGAGGCTGAGGGCCTGCTGAAGAGCCTGACTGGCGCCCCCGCAGCCTTGGTTGTCAACAACAACGCTGCGGCCCTCGTGCTCGTCCTGGCGACCCTCGCAAAGGGTCGCGAAGTCGTGGTGTCGAGGGGTGAGCTGGTCGAGATCGGTGGATCTTTCCGGGTGCCGAGCATTCTCGAGGCGGCAGGAGTCGAATTGCGAGAGGTGGGCTCGACGAATCGGACCAGGCTAGACGATTACGAAGAGGCGATAGGACCGAAGACCGGCCTTCTGCTCAAGGTCTTTCCGTCGAACTATCGAATCACGGGGTTCGTAGAGGAGACCCCCATTTCCGCCCTTGTGGATCTAGCACGGCGTCGTGAGGTCCAGCTCTTGGTCGACGAAGGGAGTGGGCTTCTACGGCCCCACGATGCTCCACAGTTGCGTGGCCATACAAGTCTCGCCGAGCTGATCGAGCTTGGCTGCGACGCGGCTTGTGGGAGTGGGGACAAGCTCTTGGGAGGGCCGCAGGCTGGTATCCTCGTAGGTAGTGCTGCTACGGTGCGCTCGTGCAAGACGAACCCGCTCTACCGTGCCTTGCGCCCGGATCGCACCACCCTTGCCGCCTTGGCGATGGTTCTGCGGCGCCATCTCACCGCCAGCTCGTTGCCGATCGAGCGTATGTGGCCTGTTGGCGAGGCGCATCGCGAAAGGGTCGAGAGGGTGGCCGTTGGGGTCGGTGGGAAGTCTGGGGTAGCCGATGGCTTCCTCGGCGGAGGGTCGGCGCCGCAACAGGGAATCCCGGGTGAGGTTGTCATTCTGCCGGCAGACGATGTGGTGCTTCGGAAGCTTCGCCTGGGCGAGCCGCCGGTCGTTGCCTATCAGCGGGACGGACGATTGGTGCTCGATCTGCGGACCGTCGCCCCCGACGATGACGAAGCGTTGATCGGAGCCGTCAACGCGGCTCGCGAATAGAGAGGTTCATTGCTATGCCCGGCCGTGTTCTTGTCGTCGAGGATCGAGACAGCCTTCGCAAGCTGGTAGTGCGGGCCCTCGAGGAGGAGGGCTTCGACGTCGACTCAGCTGCCGATGGCGAAGAGGCTCGCGACCTGATCACAGGGTCGAGCTACCAGCTCGTATTGACCGATCTCAAGCTTCCAGGTGCGTCAGGGCTGGAAGTTCTCGAGACGAGTAAGCGAGCACAACCCGACACTCCAGTGGTGGTTCTGACGGCGTTCGGATCCGTCGGCGCTGCGGTCGAGGCGATGAAGTTGGGAGCGGCTGACTTCCTCGAAAAGCCGATCGAGCTCGATGAGCTGGTCGCTCGCGTCGGCGCTTGGATCGCTCGTGAAACCGATATCTCGGGTCTCGAGCTTCCGGATGGTCGGATGATCGTGGGTAGGCACCCGGGGGTCAAGGCCGCGCTGCGAATGCTCGAAAGGGTGGCGGCGGCAGAGACCACGGTGCTGCTACTGGGAGAGAGCGGGACCGGAAAGGAGCTCTTTGCCCAGGCACTCCACCAGCGATCCCCTCGAGTTGAAGGTCCTTTCGTAGCGGTGAATTGCGCGGCGATCCCCGAGACCCTGATCGAGAACGAGCTCTTCGGTCATGAGAAAGGCGCATTCACCGGGGCCAATCGGCGAGAGCCAGGTCGCTTCGAGCTTGCGAGAGGAGGCACACTTCTACTCGACGAGATCGGTGAATTGCCGCTGTCGGTTCAGGGAAAGGTCCTGCGTGTTTTGGAGGAGCGCACCTTCGAGAGGGTTGGAAGCGGCACACCTATCGAGGCCGACGTGCGCCTCGTTGCCGCGACCAATCGGGACTTGGAGTCGATGATCGGCGAAGGCAGATTTCGCTCCGACTTGTTCTTCAGGCTCGATGTCTTCCCGATCGAGATTCCTCCCCTCCGCGACCGCGCGTCCGACATACCTGCGCTTGCGAGGCATACGCTGAAGGGTCTGGCTGCCCGCCATGGTGTGGGAGAGCCTCGCGTTACCCGAGGTGCAGAAGAGCTGTTGATGGATCAACCGTGGCCCGGCAATGTGCGTCAGCTATCGAATGTACTGGAGCGCGCACTGATTCTGGACGACAGCGGCGTCATCGATGCTCCCAGCTTGCGCGAGATTCTCGGTCCCGCCATCGAGGCCCAGGAGAAGGAGCGCGTTCGCCTCGCGCTCGAGCAGACGAATGGAGACAAACGACAGGCGGCGCTTGTCCTCGGTGTTAGTTACCGCACCCTGCAGCGGAGAGTGAACGACTTCGATCTCGAAGGCTATCCGAAGTATCGCTCGTGAAGAAGTGAAAGACCAAGAGAGTGAGGAGTTCGGCGTAATCTCTTTCCGGCTCCCTCCTCCCCTATTCCCCTAGCTCACACTGCCTACTCTTCATTCTCTTATTCTCCTACTCTCCTGCCCTACTCTCCTACTCTCTTACTCTCTTACTCTTCACTTCTCCCTCCCCCCCAACCTCCACTAGGCTCGAGGGCGGAAAGTGAATCGAGGCGCAAGCTCCGCCGCCTTCCCGGTCTTGGATCTCCAATGTTGCTCCGTGCAAGTCGAGGATGCGCTGGGCGAGAGCCAGACCGAGACCTACACCCTTCTCCTTGTTCGACGCGAAGGGCACGAACAGCCTGCCCTCCATCTCCGGTTGCCGCGATCTCGAATGGCGACGGTTGGTCCCGAGGAAGGGTAGTCGAGGGCTACTTCCAACTCCTCGTTCTGATGCGCGTTTTCCTCCTCCGCCTCCGCCGCGTTGTTGAGGAGATTGCGAAGCGCTCGCTCGAGAAGTTGGGAGTCACCCCAGACCCGAGGCACTCGACTCCCCGATCCACTCCCCGTCGAGTGCACGCGCACAGATTTGCCCGCGACGGCCAGGTCTGAAGCCGCTCGGCGTACCACTTTCTCCAGACTCACCTCGGAGAGACGGATACTGCCTGGTCGTGCGAAGGAAAGGAAGTCTTCGAGAATACGTTGGAGATGATCCGCTTCGTGGCGGATCTCCGCCAGCTCGCTAGAGACTGCTGACGCGTCATCTCGCCGCTGCGCCAACGACAGATACCCGCTCAGTGAGGTCAAGCTGTTTCTCATCTCGTGCGCGATGCCGGCAGTGAGCTCCCCCATCTGAGCGAGGCTTCTTGCCAGCTGGCGTTGCTCGGCCTTGCGCTGCACGTCTGTGAGGTCGGCGAAGAGCACGAGGTAGCCGCGGATCACTCCAGTGTCCCGGCGCAATTCGTGCACCGTGAGGCCCAGGCTCGTGCTCTGATCTTCCCCTTCCAACAAGATCTCCGAGCGAGGTGCAACGCCGTCGCCGGCGAGAGCCTTGCTGAGGAGGGAGGTGAGCTCCGGCCGTGCCGCAAAGACTTCTTGGTAGGACCGGCCAGGGGTGGGGGCGTCCAGGCCGAGGAGGTCGCAGCCGAGAGCGTTGAGCGAAAAGATGTTTCCCTCCGGGCTGAGTATCAGGACGCCGCAATCCAAATTCGGCGTCAGGGTCCTACCCAGCACGTGGATGTCGTCCTCGTTCTCGTCTGAGTTGCTCAGCGCGGCGAGGGCGCGGTCGAAGGTTTCGAGCAAGAAGGGAAGCTCATCGGCGTTCTCGTCTGTTGTCGGAACCGCCGCCCGCGCTCGCTCGACCAGTTTGTCGAGGGGGGCGAGTAGGTGTCGAACAGACAAAGCGGAGAGCAGGATCACGCCGACGATCAAGACGCCCATCAGAGCGGTCAGGCGCCTTACGTTGGCGAGCTCGCGAGCCAACCCGATGGCACGAAGATCCAAGCGCAGGTATTGACGGGCCTCGGGCGGGCCGAGCGGGGCAAAGGCGATGACCCTTGCTCCCGAGTCGTCGTCGGGTCCGAAGGCCAATGGGGCAGCTGGCGCCAGCCCTTCCAAAGGTCCCAAGATCTTACCGGGCGGGAGGTCGCCGCCACTGAGCGCTATCGTTCCGTCGGCGTTGATCAGAGTAATGGCAAGCGCACGCGGGAACAGGGCGCGGACCCGTGAGAAGTCAGCGTCAAGGCTGCGAGCTCCCGCGAGACGAGCCGCGGCGAGGCGAGCGTCCGAAATGGCTCCCGCGTGACTCTCCCCTAGAAAAGTGTCCACCCCCCTCCGGTAGGAGAGAAGGGTGAAGATAGCCAGGATGACGAGGACCAGCAGTGTGGTTGGCAACAGGATCGAGATCTCTCTGCGGAACCCGATCTTGGACGCGCTCTTCATGGGAAGAATGAGAGGTACCAAGCGAAGAGAGCCGGGGCGAAGAAGAGAGAGACGATGGCGCCGATAGCGAGAAAGACCCCGAAGGGAAGTCTCGACCGCATTTGGATCTTTCCCCTCACCATCAGCGCCAAGCCGACCAGGCTACCGAAGAGGGTGCTGATGAAGAGAGTAAGAGCGACGCCTCGTAGGCCCAGGAAAGCCCCAATCATTGCGAGCATCTTGACATCTCCCAGGCCGAAGCCTTGCACCCGGCGCAGCAGCCACCAGAGCCCGTTCATGCCGAGGATGATCCCGGCTCCCGCGGCCGCGCCCAAGGCAGCCGACGTAAGGCTGGTCCAGCCGATGAGAGGTTGGAGGGCGAGACCGATGATGATGCCGGGAAGCGTGATGCGATCGGGCAGCACGAAGTGTTCGGCGTCGATAAAGGCGAGAGCGATCATCAGACTGCCGAAGAGCGCCGCGATGACTGCCTCCCAAGACGGCCCAAAGCTGAGGAAGGCGCCGGCGAAGAGTACGCCGGTGGTGGCCTCGATCAGCGGGTATTGCCATCCGATCGGCGCACTGCAGTCTCTGCAGCGACCCCGTAGAAGCAGAAAGCTGAGTAACGGGATGTTGTCTCTGAGCCGGACCGAATGCTCGCAGAACGGGCAGCGAGATACCGGCATAATCGTAGATAGGCCGCGCGGAAGGCGATGGATGACGACATTCAAGTAGCTCCCCACGGCGAGGCCCGTAAGCAGGAAGTACAAGAAGAGCGGCGATTGCTGGAGCAATTTGGAATCGATCAGCCAGCGGCACAGGCCTGGACGACTTCACGCATGGTCTCGAGCCCTTGCCGGAATTTCTGAACCGGAATGCTCTCGTCGGCGCCATGAATGCCCCGCACCTCATTGCCGTTTAGCACGAAAGGAGAGAATCCATAAGCGGGAATTCCGCGTTCTCGAAAGTAGCGGGAGTCAGTCGTGCCAGTTATGAACGAGGGCACCAGGGGTGCCTGTACGCCAAGCACCTCCGTGAGAGTTCGATAGGTAGCGGAATCTGTTGGTGAAGGGGACGCTACTGGAGAGGTCAAAAGTACCTCTATCGAAGGAGAGCGCCCCAATCCTTTCCTGATGATGGCGAGCATTTCTTCGACCGGTGTATCCGGTAGGAGGCGGATGTCCAGAAGCGCCGAAGCCGCCGCGGGGACGACGTTGATCGTGTTGGTAGGTGTCTCGATCGAAGTGACCTGGAGCGTGTCCTGGAAGAACGCGATCATTCCAGGCAGGAGCACCTGCCCACTGCGCCCCTCCCTCATCATGCGCTGAAACTCTCTCTCGACTGTCGAGAGATCAGGGCCGCCGAAGACCTCTCTGAAGGCCTCTCCGTGGAAGTCGGCGAGAGCCCCGAAGTAGTCTCTGGCTGCGACGGTGACACGCGGAGGAGGCAGCTCTTTGAGCACCTTTTCAAGGCCCGCGAGCAGTTGATGCACGGCACTCATGGGGTTGAAGGTCGAGCCGTGGCCACCGCGACCTCTTGTCTCCACGCGAAGCCATAGCGGCCGCTTCTGAGCGACTTCGATTCCCCACCAGCCCAATCTCTCACCGGAGGCGCGATTACTGCCGCCCTCGTTCAGCACGCTAGTCACACCCTCGAAGAGATCCGCGTGCTCTTCCAATAGCCACTTGGTGCCGCGGCTTCCACCGGTCTCCTCATCCGCTACCGCCAGGAAAATGACGTCTCGCTTGAGAGTGGTCTGTTGGCGTTTCAGGTCGATCAGCGCGGCCAGATGACTTACTCCCAGGCTCTTTGAATCGATGGCTCCTCGCCCCCACATTCTTCCTTCGTCGATCTCGGCCGCCCATGGGTTTCGAGTCCAGCCGTCTCCCGCCGGTACTACATCCATGTGGTGAAGCAGGACGAGGGCCCCCTCGCGAGCCTCTGCGGCCGCAAGACGGGCGTAGAGATTGACTCGCCCCTCAGGGGTGACGAGGAGCCTGGTGGAGATCCCCTCCTGGTGGAGGATCCTGGCCAGATATGAAGCCGCGAGGCTTTCGTTTCCTGGCGGGTTCGAGGTGTCGACCTGGAGATAGCCGCCGAGCCACTCGACCGCCTCGTCCATAGTATGGGGAGGAGCGCCATTTTTGGGAGCGGCGGACAGGGCAGCGCTGGCTAGGAGAAAGGCGAGGCCGATCGCCGGATGTCGATGTTTAAACGCCGCCAGCATCGCGGAATCCTAGCAAAAAGAAAGGCGCCGCCCGAAGGCGGCGCCTTGGCTGCTTGGGCATATGCCCAGCAAGCTCGGGGTAGCTTTATTGGGTGGTGGCGTTCACGCCGCCAGGAGCGCGCACGAAGTAGCCATCCGTCCAGACGATGTCCTGATCGTAATCGGTGCCGATGAAGACGCCAGGCGTGTAGTCACCACCAGCGCTCTCGTCTCCGTCTCGCCCCAAGCTACGAATGCCGATTGCGCGGGGGGAGGTGAGCAAGGTTGTGTAGGGACCGGCGGCAGCAAAGCTGGCGCGGAAATCGAACCCTCGGCCCCAACCGTCGTTCGTGGGCAGGTCTTGCAGGTAGAAGAAACGCTCGTCATTGGGCTGCTCGAGAAGAGCAACGAGACCAGCATGCGGGATGTCGTTGGCAAGATCAGTTGCCCAGGTCATACTCTGGGCGACGGCGCCGGCAGATCCCGCTGACATCTGGTCTGTGACCCAAGACATCCAAGCAGTACCGATGTTACGAATGTCTCCAACAGTAGCCTTCTGTTTGGCCTTCTGGAGAGCGTCGAGCAGATTCGGAATCAAGATCGCCGCGATGATACCGATGATGGCCACGACGATGAGGAGCTCGATGAGGGTGAAACCTCTCTGGCCCCTACGTTTTGCGAGTCTCATTAGCATTAACAATTCCTCCTAACCCTTCCACGGCCTATTCCGTGATGTTTGAGCTGGGTTAAAGCAGGAAGCGTGCCAACGCGGAAGTCATAGAGAACAAGGGCCGCCGGCGGGAGCGTGACAAAAAGCGGCAGGGACACAGACGCAGATCGTCAACCCGCTTCGGTGGCCAGTCTGCGTAATAGCTCGACGTAGAGTCTGACGCCGTCCAAGAACCCTGGCAGGGCGATGCCTTCGTTCGGGCCGCCGATGCCGATCGTGTCGGTGGTCAGGACGAGGAAAGGACTGAATCCGTAGGCAGGGATCCCCGACGCCCGGAAGATGCGGGCATCGCTAGCACTTCGCATCTGGTAATAGGGTCCGTTGGGAACTGGACCGTAGGTGTCGACAAGTGTGTCGGTGATGGCGTTGAAGATTGGATGTTCGGTGCTGCTTAGGTGATCCGCTCCTTGCCACGGTCGAATGTCGAGATCGACGCCGTGAGTTGCCCACTTCGGGAGGAGCTCCGCCACCACGGAGTCCAGGTCGGCTCCGGGAAGAAGGGCCAGATTCATCTTCATCTCGAAGCCACCGCCGGCGGAGGGCTCGACAGAGAAGACCGATATCTCATCCCTGAATAGAGACCTTTGGTAGGGGGCAACGCGAGAAAAGCGCTCCAGATCGCGGGTCAGCCGATTTGGTTCAGCCAACAGCTCCCGGTGCTCGCTCGCGTCGCGACTCGGTGAGTAGGCAGCGAGAAAGCTTGCAACCTGAGGAGTGACCTCTAGGTTCCCGAGCAAGGGCTGTTGAGTCGCGAGATCGTAGCGAAGGTCGAGCAGTCGGATCTCGCTGGCGCTGCACGCGATCACTGTTACGTACTTCTTTTGGCCGGTCTCGGTTCCCCAGTATTTGATGTCGCTCGGCCCTCGTGCCTCGACAACGCCTCCTTCGGTCAGGACGCCCCATGCGCGATCCGCCAGTCCGGGTCGGTTTTGAAGCAGCCATGGCGTTCCCAGGAAGCTACCTTCTTCTTCGCCGCTGGTGGCCATGAGAATGACCGATCGCCGCAATGGGGTCCCGGAGCGCTTCAGTTCGAGAAAGGCCATGAGCTGGGCGATCGCGACGCTCTTCATGTCGAAGGCGCCTCGCCCGTAGATCCATGGCGGCTCGATACGGCCGCTAAAGGGCTCGAAAACCCACTTCTCGGGTTCATCGATCGGCTCTACATCGATGTGGCTGTGAAGGATCAGAGCCTCTTTGCTTTCTCCCTCGAGGATCGCGATCAGATTCGCTTCGCGACTCGACATCTTGACGATTTCGCTCTCGATACCATCTCCTGCTAAGACCGCGGCAAGGTACTCAGCCCCGGCTACCTCGCTGCCGGTTGCTTTTGTAGTGTCGATTTGCAGGTATTCCTGCAGGAGCCTCACTTCCTCCAAGTCGAGGTAAGCCTGCGGCCGCCAGCCGAGTTCGACTGCTGCTTGAAGTCCGGGGTGGCGAATCGCGATCGTGATCAAGGCGATCAGAAGCGAAACGACCAGTAGGCTGGCGTAGAGAGAGGCGCGGGCCGAGTTCCTTCGAGCTCTATAGAAGCGGTTCCCAGCCATCAGGATGCGGAATCGTAGCATCGCGGCAGTTGCCCTGCCCTGTGTTACGGTTTCGCTGGAGAGAGCTTGACCCTGGAGACCTCACCCCGAAAGGACATTCGCTCTGATGAAGGGTTCCAGCCGCAGTCGCCTTCTTGTTCTTTTCCTCGCAGGGCTTGTGTGTTGCGGTCTCTACGTAGCTCGCGAGCGGTCGCTCTCGCCGACAGGAATGGGCCTTCCCCTCGACGACAGTTGGATTCACCTCCAGTACGCGCGCAATCTGGCGGAGGGGAATGGGCTCTCGTTTCGCCAAGGCCGCCTCATGCCGGGATCGACCGCTCCGCTGTGGACGGCTCTGGTCTCGATCGCATTCCTGCTTCCCGGCCCAGTACTGCTGTGGATCAAGGCGATGGGAATCGGGTTCTATCTGGCCGGCGCCGACGCTACGATTCGACTGAGTCGAGAGTTGGGGGTCGGGTCGTGGCTAGCGGCCCTCGCCGGCTTGCTGTTCCTCCTCACCGACGCCATGGTTTGGTCCGCTCTCTCCGGCATGGAGATCGGTCTCTTTGTTCTTCTGGCGCTGTGGGGCACGATTCTGCATCTACGGGAGAGGCAGTCAGGCTCAGTCGCTCCGCTGTCCTTGATCCTCTTAGCCGTTTCGTCGCTAGCTAGGCCAGAAGGACTGCTACTCGTCGGGCTGGCGGTCGTGGATAGATGGATTCTTCGATCACCGGGGGGCGAGGCGAAGAAGGTGACGAGGCCCGTACTTGTTGCGCTTCTCTGCGCCGCTGCAGTGATCCTCGCCAGCCAGATCTTTAGTTGGATCGCCACCGGCTCCCCTTTCCCCACCACCTATTCGGTCAAGACCAGCGGGCTGCAGAGCTTCCTGCCGTCAGTCAGGTTTCTCTACGATGCGTTGGGCATCCTCTTCCGACCGCACCCCCTACCTGTTCTCTTGGTGGCCGCCGGTGCTCTCGTTCTTGTCGAGCGCTTGGGCAGTCGCCGCGACCGCGGTCTGTTACCTGCTCTTTGGGTCGGCGGCCTTCCACTTGCCTACTCTCTTCTCGATTCACCCGAGCATCCGATGACCATGGGTAACTTCGGACGTTACTACTTTCCGCTTCTCCCCTTTGTGATTGTTTTGGGAGCTCTCGCTCTGGATGCGGCGTGGCGGCGCGGCGAGGCAAGCCCATGGCACCTTCGAGCCGCCGCCATCACCGTCGTTCTTGCCGCTCTTCTCGGTCCGACGATCACAGATCTGTGGCGGGGAGCGAATCGCTACGCACTCAACGTGCGCAACGTGAACCAAAGTGACGTCGCCATGGCGTTGTGGATGCAGACCCACGTACCTCCGACTGCGCTGGTGGCGGCGCAGGACATCGGCGCGGTCGGCTTTCTGACCCCAAATCCTCTCGTCGACATGACCGGGATCACAAATCCCGAGATCCTGCCCTACATCAAAGGCCCTGGCGCGGCCGGGTCTTCAGGAGGACTGGCGGGGCTGGTCCGCTTTCTCGAGCTCCAGCGGCCCGAATACCTGATGTTCTTTTCTCGGTCGTACCCCGGTTTGCTCGATCTCTTACAGGGTGGGATCGTGCATCGCCTCGCTGTCGAGACGAATATCACCATGGCTGGAAGCGATCTCCTACTGGTGAAAGCGACTTGGGCCGAATCCGCCCCTGCTCAGCTGAGATAGATGACGGCGATAACCGAGATGCCCCACAACAACGAATTGAGCAGCGAGGGAGGATCGTAGAGAATCGTCTCGGTAGGATTGCGCTCGTCGTCGACCTGATACACGAGGTACAGGTATCGAAAGATCCCGAAGAGAGCGAAGGGCAGCGTATAGATGAGGGCTTTGGTTTGGAACTTGTCCACCGTCTCCGGTGCCAGAGTGTAGAGGGCATAAGTGAGAATCGTCGACGCGGTGACGACGTTGATCATCTGGTCGAGGAAAGTAGGACTGTAGTGGATCAGCACCTGTCGTTGGTCGGCAGCGTCTTCGGTCAGGAGAAGTAGCTCGTGCCTACGCTTGGAGAAGGCCAGAAAGAGGGCAACGAAGGTCGTGCAGAGTAACAGCCAGGCAGAGACTTCGACATCGATGGCGGCGCCGCCCGCCTCGACGCGCAGGACGTATCCGAATGCCAAGACCATGACGTCGACAATGACCACGTTCTTGAGGCCGAAGGAGTAAGCCACATTCAGCCCCAGATAGACCAACAAGATGAGCGTAAAGCTCAATCCGAGCGCTGCTGCCCCGGCAAGCCCGGCGGTGGTGAGTACGACCGCTGCGGCGATGCCTGCGGCCGGGCTCAGTTGGCCGGAGGCCAACGGCCGGAGGCGCTTTCTTGGGTGAAGGCGATCTCGTTCACGATCGCGCAGATCGTTGAGCAGGTAAACAGCGCTCGCGGCGGCGCTAAAAACGACGAAAGAGGCGAGGGCGCGAGCTACGAGCCCGGGCTGGGAGAGACCCTCTGCGAAGACGAGAGGGGCGAGAACGAAAACGTTCTTGACCCACTGGGTGGGCCGCATGGAGATCAGGAGAGGGCGGATCACGCCGCCTATTATCCATCAGGCGGCTTCTTCACCCGATGAAGCGACTCCCGTTTCTCTACGTCCTTCCCACGCTGGCGCTGCTGATCGGCGCCCTGGGGCCGGTGATCGTCGGCAGCAAGACCCTTTATCTTCGTGACTTCCTGAACTATCACCTGACGGTGAAGCAGGGCCAGGCCAAAGCCATGGTCGAGGGGTACCTGCCGCTGGTCGACTCGCAGCGTGCGGGCGGGCAGGCTGTGGTCGGCAACCTCAATAACGTTGCGCTCTACCCGGACAATCTTCTTTATCTGTTCGCCTCGCCGCTGTGGGCGCTCAATGCTCATATGTGGCTCCACCTGCTTCTCGCCCCCTTCGCGCTCTACTGGCTTGCCCGCGAGTGGGGGCTTGGCAATCGTGCGGCTTGGGTCGCCGGATGTCTCTACGCGGTCTCCGGCTACTTCTTGTCGCAGATGAACTTGTACAACCTGATGGCCGGCACGGCCCTAGCGCCGGCTCTGGTGGCAGCCAGCCTAAACACCTTCAGGAGTGCTCGCCCCGCCCGCGGCGTGGTGGCAGTGGGAGCTCTGTGGTCGCTCCTCGTGCTCGGCGGAGAGCCCACTCTGGGCATGTTCGCGCTCTTGCTCGCGGTGAGCGCGTGCGTTTTCCGGGGCGGTGGAAGCCGGCGAAAGTGGGTCCTTCTCGGCGCTGCCATTGCTTGCGGGAGCTTGTTGGCTCTGCCTCAATTGGTCGAGACGCTGCGCATCCTCCCCGGCTCCTACCGAGGGGCGCGAGGCTATTCGCCGGAGACTCGTCTGATCCGCAGCTGGGACCCTCGATACTTGATCGAGTGGATCGTTCCCCTCTTCTATGGGCCGCCGGACTTTCGCTACTGGGGAAACCGAGTTCTCGGCCTCTCTACGCCCCTCTACTATTCTCTGTACCCGGGCGTCCTGAGCCTCGCGCTCGTTTTCTCAGCCCGTCGCCCTCACACCCGATTCGAAAAGTGGGCGTGGGCCACCACGGCTGTTGGCTTTCTATTGGCCCTCGGGGGGTGGAACCCGATCCTGTTCTTTGTTTACCAGCTACCTGTGCTGAGCGCGCTCCGCTTTCCGATCAAGGCGTGGATCCTGCTGGCCATTGGCGCTTCACTGCTCGGCGGTGTTAGCTATGAGCGCTGCGTCCTCGGCGCGGAGTCTCGGCGCTTGGCGACCCGTCTCGCGGTACTTGCAGTGATCGTGTTCTCGGTCTGGATCGGGCTCATTCTGCAAGCCGATGAGGCGGCCCTTACCCTCACCGAGCTCAGCGGCAGGCCCACCGGTTTCGGAGAGGCCGAGGTTGAGCGCTGGAGCAGCTCATTGTTAGCTTCTCTCGGCCTGCTCGGCGGCTATTTGGTGTTGCTGGCCTTGCGTCGGCGAATGCCAAGGCTGGCTTCGCCGGCTATCCTTTGGCTCCATGTGGTGAGCCAGCTCTGGTTGCTTCAGCCGCTGATCTCTACCGATTCCACCACTGCCTACAGGGATCCGCCGCCGGCGCTCGACTACGTAAGGCTCGACGAGCGTGTGGCCCAAGGCTGCAGCTTCAAATTTGCCTGCGATCTCGGCGGTCCGCAGGACTATTCCGACCCTCGTATGCTGTGGGTCGAGAGGCGAGCTTTCACAGAATTGTTCCCCTTTTCCGGAGTGCGCTGGGGCTTGTCCTACTCCTTTGACTCCTCGCCCGATGGCCTTGATTCGATGTGGGTACATGCCGGGAACAAGGCCTTTCGCCATCTCGACGATGCGAGCGCGGTTCGTCTGCTGGCGGTCTCCGGTGTCGATGTTCTGCTGGTAAACCGCGAGCTTGGAGAGGAAGCACTTCGAGCCGTTCGCTTGCGCACCCACTTGACGACGGCCGGCAGCGGAGTGTGGATCTACGAGATCCTCGACGCTGCGGAGGAGGCTCAGTTGGTAGGCCGGGTTCGCTCAGGTCAGATGCGGCTCGACGAGCTGAGCGGCGAGGGTGTCGATCCACGCAACGAGGTCTTTCTGCCCGGCCGAGCCCCCAGTTCGAGAGATGGCCGCCGAGGCGCTGTTAAAAGTCTAGCGGCGGGCCGCGAGGAGTGGATCTTCGAGACTCAGGGGGAGACAGAAGGGGTCCTCGTTCTCACTCGCGCGTTCCTCACTCTCTATCGAGCCAGTGTCGATGGAGAGCCGGTGACTCCGATCGTGGCCAATATGGGGCAGCTAGCGATCGAAGTTCCCGCAGGCCAGCATCGTGTCCGCCTCTGGGTGGATCGAGAACCCTTCTTATGGTCCTTCGTGGGGGTCTTCGTCGGTATGCTCGGTCTGGTTGGTCTTGCCGTCATTTGTCGGCGCGCCTCAGCCTCCGCTTTACAGCATGCGGGCCCTGGTGGAGAATCGCCGCTGAATCTGGAATGAGGAGGAGTATGGTTTGGATCGAGTCCTCGTAGTCAACCGCGGTGAGATCGCGGTTCGGGTGGTCCGCGCACTAAGAGAGCTGAATATTCGCTCCGCCGTCGTGTACTCGACCGTTGATCGTGCCGAGCTTCCAGTGCTGCTGGCGGACGAGGCCTATTGGATCGGCGAGGCGTCGGCGAGCTCGAGTTACTTGAAGGCACAGGAGATCGTCGATCTGGCGAAAGAGATCGGCGCGGATGCCATCCACCCCGGCTATGGGTTCCTGTCTGAGAACGCGGCCTTCGCGGGCTCGTGCCAGGAGGCCGGTATCACCTTCATCGGCCCGACCCCCGAGGCCATCGCTTCTATGGGATCGAAGATCGAGAGCCGCCGTCTGGTTCGGGCTGCCGGCGTTCCAGTGGTTCCGGGCGGGGACGATTCCTTGCCTGACTTGACGGCGGCGGAGCGAGAGGCCGAGAAGATCGGTTATCCGGTGATGCTCAAGGCAACCGCCGGCGGCGGCGGCAAGGGGATGCGCCTGGTCCGAAGCGCAGACCAGCTGGCGTCGGCATTCCGAGCCGCCCGCTCTGAGGCGGAGGCGAGTTTCGGTGACGATGCCGTCTACCTCGAGAAATTCGTCGAGGGCCCGCGCCACATAGAGATCCAGATTCTAGGCGACCTTGCCGGCAACGTGTTTTCGCTCGGCGAGCGGGAGTGCTCGCTCCAGCGCCGGCATCAGAAGGTCGTAGAAGAGGCACCCTCACCGATTATGACTTCGGAGCTTCGCCGCCGGATGGGTGAAGCGGCAGTCGATGCAGCTCGCTCGGTTGGCTATACCGGGGCCGGTACTGTGGAGTTCCTTCTGGACAGGCATGGCGACTTTTACTTTCTCGAGGTCAATACCAGACTTCAGGTCGAGCACCCGGTTACCGAGCTGGTGACAGGCGTCGATCTGGTGGAGGCTCAACTCCGCATCGCGCAAGGTGAGGATCTGGACCCCAATTGGGAAAGCATGTTGCCGAGCGGGCATGCGATCGAGGTTCGAGTCTACGCTGAGGATCCGTATCGTGGCTTCGCCCCGTCTCCTGGCACGATAGACCTGCTCCGTTTGCCTGAGGGTCCCGGCGTTCGCAACGACTTCGGCGTGAGAGAAGGCTCCCAGGTGACGATCAACTACGATCCCATGCTCGGCAAACTGATTGTATGGGGTCGAAATCGGGACCAGGCCCTGCGACGACTCGGAAGGGCGCTGCACGAGCTGCGAATCGAAGGTGTTCAAACGACGGCCTCCCTGTACAGGGAGTTGCTGCGAGACCCCGACTTTTGTGCGGGGCGACTGGACATTGAAATGTTGGAGCGCAAGATTCAGAGTGGCGAGCTCGACCCGACGCCGGGCGACCAGGGTCTCCCGCTCGGAGCCATCGCGGCTGCAATCGAGCATTTCGAGCGGGTTACGCAGAGAGCGGTTTCGTTTCCCGCCGGCCGCGAAGGCAGCTCTGTGAGCGGTAGCCGCTTGCGCTGGCGTGAGCAGGCTCGCCGTGAGGCATTGAGGGGTGGCTCGTGGAGCTTGTGATCCTCGACCGTGGCGTCGAGCGGCACGTTCTCATCGAGCGAGTGAGGGGCGGCTATCGAGTAGAAGTCGATGGGGTGAGTCACGAGGTGGATCAGGCGCGGGCTGGAGGCCGCCTTCGCAGTCTCCTAATCGAGGGGCGCCAGCATGAGGTTTCGGTTCTCTCCGACGGGAATGGTCGCTATCGTGTAGTCGGGACCGCAGGTGAAGAGGTACTCGAGGTGCGCGACCCCCTTACCCATTTGGCTCAGGCAGGAGCCGACGCGGCAGCTACCGGGGTCAAGGCCGTCACCGCCTACATGCCAGGGCGAGTGGTCGCGCTCCTGGTGAGCGAGGGGGACTTGGTCGAAGCGGGGCAAGGAGTCCTGGTTCTCGAAGCCATGAAGATGGAGAACGAGATCCGCAGCGAGGTGGCCGGGGTGGTATCGCAGATCCTGGTTGAGCCAGGTCAGTCGGTCGAGGGAGGAGACCCTCTCTTCGAGATCAACGACGACTGATCGAGCCACTTCCAGAAGCTCTCTTGCGGAGTCGCCCTGACTCGCACCTCGACCGGTAGCTTTTTGAGCCGATCCTTCAACTTCGGAAGGTCCTTCGAGGTGACGACCAATATTTCTGTGTGTGCCCGCCGCAGGGCCCGCTCCACCTTCGCGAGGCTGCTCTGGGGGAAGGAGTGATGGTCGCCGAAGCGTAGGTGCTTTACGACATCTACGCCGAGGCTTTGGACAGTTTCCGCGACTCGCTCGGGCCGCGCCACGCCGGTAGCTAGGACAACTCGGGTTCCTGCGGACAAGGCGGGCTCGAGCTCGGCGGCCAACCCGGCGGCGAAGGCGGCACCTCGAAACCCTAGTGGGCGAAGATGGTTGGAGAAATCCTCGCGGTCGCTTTCAGTCACCGGGTTCGCGCCGGTGAGAACCGCCACGTCGGCGTGGGCGACGGCCTCCAGAGGCTCTCGCAGATCTCCGAATGGGAGGAGCCGCCCCGTTCCCCAGGGTCGGGTCGCTGGGAAGACGAGGAGGTCGACGTCCCGAGCGAGACGGAGATGTGAGAAGCCGTCGTCGAGCACGAAGACCCCTGGAGTCGGCGACAGTTGCTGCAGCGCCTCTAGGCCGGCTAGAAAGCGGTCCTCCCCGACCACCACCGGCACCCCCGGAACCAGCTCCGCAAGCATGGCCGGTTCGTCTCCGATGTCCCTGGGGTCGCCGCTCGGCCCTTCTCCAACCGAGGCGATTCGGAACCCTGAGGTTCTACGACCGTAGCCCCGTGAAAGCACGGCGGGGCGCTTTCCGGCTTCTCTCAAGTGAGTGGCGATGGCGGCGACCATTGGGGTCTTGCCACTGCCGCCCAGGTGCAGGTTGCCGACCGAGAGGACGGGCACTGGCAGCCTCCTCGAGTGCTGCCGGTACCAGCTCCTTCGACGTTTGAGTAAGCCGCCTAACAGCAGTTTCCATGGAGAAAAGGAGTCCGGCGGTGGTTCGACGCCGCTGCCGCCAGTCGGTTGGCTCACGACTCCAGATCCCCGAGCAGGGGGCCCAGTAGCGCCAAAGTACGATCGACGGCTCCCCTATTCGCTTCCACGATCGCGGCGGCTTCTGCTCCCATTGCCCTCGCAGATTCTGGATGGTCCAAGAATTCGAGCCAGGACGAGGCCAGCTGTGTGGGGTCCAGTACTCGACGCCAAGCCTTGCGAGCGTCTAGTAGCGTCTCGATCTCGCGAAAGTTCTCCATCGAGGGGCCGGCGGCGATGGGAACGCCGAAGCGTGCCGCTTCCAGAGGATTGTGCCCTCCGGTGGAAACCAGGGTCCCGCCGACAAAGGCGCCGCTGGCAAGACGGTAGAGGGGTGAGAGCTCGCCGAGGGTGTCCAGTAAGACGGCGGAAGGCGGCTCGGTGGAGACCGTCCCGCGATCGCCGAGCTGGCTGCGGCGCACGCTTCGGACTCCCATCTCGGTGAGAAGCTGGTCGACCTCATCACATCTTTCGGGATGGCGTGGCGCTATGACCAGAGTTGCCCGCTCCAGTCCCACTTGCTTGAAGGCTTCAATCACCAGCTGTTCTTCGCCGGGCATAGTCGATCCTGCAACGAGAATGGGGCGCGACCCAGCCAGCTCTCTGATCTGTTCTTCAAGCTGGGTGAGGTTGGGGGGATCCGGTGTGTCGAATTTGAGATTGCCAACCGTCTGGACTTTCTCGGCGCCAACGCCGAGATAGAGGAGGCGCTGCTCATCCTCTCGACTCTGCGCGGCAAACAAGTCGACAGGGCCGAATAGCGGTCTCAGGATGCACCGCAGCCTTCTCAGCCGCCGAAAGTTGCGCCCACTGATGCGGCAGTTGGCGACCGCGATGGGTAGCGACCGGCGCTCGCAGTGGCTTAGCACCAACGGCCACAGATCCCCTTCGATGATCACCAGGGCGGTAGGGGTGAAGGTGTCGAAGAAGCGACGGATGGGGAAGCCGAGATCGAAGGGAAAGTAAGCTACATCGGCGCGGTCGCCGAGAGTACGCCGCGCAACCTCCTGGCCGGTTGGAGTGACCGTCGTCACGACGAGGCGAAGAGTCTTCGGAAGAGCCCGTATCAGCGTGTTGGCAACCCCCACCTCGCCGACCGAGACTGCGTGCACCCACAGTCTCGGCTGGCGCTCTACGGCTCGATACTTGCCCAGCCGGCCGGATAGGGTTGGCAGGTAGTGGGAGCTCCGGGTCAGTAGAAGGACCGGCGCGGCTAGGCCCAGTAGCAGAGCCATCAGAGCCTGGTAAAGGAGCCATGCCATACCTGATGCGCAGTATAATTGGATCCCTGAGCCCTTCCGGCGGGGCCATGTTATCCAGCCGGAGGGAATGATGGCGATCATTTCCGGAAGTCATGGGCGGTCTCGGACGGATTGGACGTCGGCCGCTCGACAGGCGTATAAGCATGCGGAGAGAGAAATTGCCCCGACTCGCCTATTCAGAATCGACTGCACGTGCGACTTGCGCCGAAAAGGACGACCGCGCTCTGATGTTGGAGATGCGGGGCGGGGATGAGCTCGCCTTGGATGAGCTCATGACTCGCAAGACCCAGCCCCTGGTCCAGTATGTCTTTCGCATGCTCGGCGACCTGGAGGAAGCTCGGGACGTCACGCAGCTGACCTTCTTCAAGGTTTGGCAGAAGCGTTGCGACTACAACCCCCGCTTTACGCCCAATACGTGGATCTACAGGATCGCGACCAACCTTTCCATCGATCTCCTCCGCTCTCGCCGGAGTCGAATGGCGAGCAATGATTCCCTGAGCCACCACTTCAGACAGGTGGGGCTGCGCCAGCTCAACAAAGAGGCCACTCGGTTGACCAAGGACGAGATCCACTCGATCTTTCTGAAACTCGCCGATACCCTGACAGCGAAGCAGCGCGTCATTTTCATCCTTCGCGAAGTCGAGGGGCGCTCCTCTGGCGAGGTAGCCCAGATTCTCGGTTGCCGTGAGTCGACGATTCGAAACCACCTCTTCAACGCCCGCAAGGTGCTACGCGGAGAGCTGATGCGCCTGCATCCCGAGTACGTGCCCGAACACCTTCGCGACGCCGAGGTGAAGTCGTGACGAGGTGTGCTGAGGCTCTAGCGACTCTGAGGGCGGAGAATAGCTGCGAGGAATCGAGAGACGCGGCCCTCTCTCATACCGACAGCTGCGATGAGTGCCGAAGTGTCGCTCTCGAGCTAGACCCACTCGTTCTCTTTCGTCAGCTACCCCGAGTGGAGCTCGCCGCGAGCGAGTTGCCTGAGGTCCTCTCGGCGGTGCGAAAGATGCGGCTCCGGCCGAGCTACGCGCCGGATCGGCGGACGCCAAGGGTGGTCTGGTTGAGTGCCGCACTGATCCTGCTCTGTCTGGGCGTTGTGCTGCAGCCGTCTCTGCCACTGGCAGTGCCTGACAACGAAGACGAGCATCAGGCCGTAGTGGAACCTGTATCAGTATCGGATCCTATTGCCTTCGGGTACTTGCCCTCCGTGGAGGCGCTCGAGCCGGCATCCGTATATGTTGCGACTCAGATCGCTGAGGACGACCTGACACTCGTCGTTCTGGCGAACGTAGACGTCTAGGTGGTCATGGCGCGCGGCTGCATTACTTCCGTCTTCGCATTGGTCTGCTTGGCCGTCGCAGGTGTCGCCGTGGCCCAAGCGCCGCGCCCGGAAGACGACCCTCTCAAGGTCCATGTCTTCACCTTCGAGCATCAGTCCTCAGAGGATGCTCTTGGAGAGATCCGGCCCCTCTTTTCCGACCAGGGGACCCTCGAGCTCGGCCCATCGCAAGACACCGTCGTATTGCGCGATCACTCCGGGGAGCTCGAGACCATATTGCGCGCGCTGCGCGACTTCGATCACCCGCGCCAACAGATACGGCTGGAAGTGCAGCTGCTGAAGGCGTATCGCTCGCCCTTCTCGCCGATTCGCGCCGCAGACGGTGTCTCGAAAGAGCTTGTGTCAAGGCTCACCTCGATGCTGCGATACGACGGCTACGAGAGTCTCTCAGAGGCCGGCTTTCTCAGCCGCGAGGGAGAAGAGGTTGCGTACGACTTCGGCGACGATCTCAGTCTCGACTTCCGGATCGGCACCATTGTCCAACAGGACCGCCTCGCTCTGAAAGAGTTCCGCGTGCGTCGGCCGAGCGATTCGGGAGAGTGGGTCGCCGTGCTGCGGGCCAACCTGGTTCTCCGACTCGGCCAGACACTGGCGCTGGTGCTGCTCCGCGATGAGACTGCGGCGAGCGCAATCGTCATCGCGGTCACCTGCCATCGCGTAGCCAGCCAAGGCGAGTGACATGCACTTCGTCTGTAGACTGGGAACGCCCGAGGGACGGGTCGTCGAAGAGATTCACGAGTCCCAGGACCGCGGGAGTCTGTTAAAAGAGCTCGAGCGGCGGGGCTACTACGTCTTTGGCCTGCGGCAACGAGGTCTTTCGCTTGCCGGTCTCTTCTCTTCTGGTCATCGCAAGGTGTCGAAGAGGGACTTCCTGATTTACAACCGGGAGCTGGCTGCGTTGCTCCGCGCCGGTCTTCCCCTGCTCCAGGCTCTCGACTTGATGCTCGAGCGCAACAGCAACCCCCGCTTCGGGTCGCTCTTGCGGGAAGTGCGAGAAAGAGTCAAGGGCGGTGAGGATCTGTCGGAGGCCTTCGCCCACTTTGGTGATGTCTTTCCCCCTCTTTACGCCGCCACACTCAAGGCTGGAGAGCGCAGCGGCGAGCTCGAGCAGGTCATTCGGCGATTCATTCGCTACCTGCGCGTGGTCATGGTGGCTCGTCGGAAGGCGATTACGGCACTGGTCTACCCTCTCGTTCTGCTCGTTCTTTCGATGATCATGGTGGCCGTCATGGCGCTCTACGTCATTCCTCGCTTCGAGGACTTCTACGACGGGCTCGAAGTCGAGCTGCCGGCCCTCACCAGTACCGTGCTTGCAACCTCTCTTTTTGTACGGCAAAACGTTCTGTGGTTGTTGCTCGGTTCTTGCGCGATCGGCTTTGGCTTCTACCGCTGGGCGGTCACGCCGGCCGGGCGTTATCTCGTCGACCGACTCAAGCTGCGGCTCCCGGTTGTGGGCCCTATCCTGCACCGCTTCGCCCTGTCTGAGTACTGCCGGTCACTGGCAACATTGCTGTCGGGAGGCATACCGCTGGTGTCTGCCTTGGGTGTCGGCACGGGAGCTGTCGGCAATCACTATGTTCGTCGTCGTCTCGAGCCCGCGATCGGCCTGATCCGCGAGGGTAACTCCTTCCACGACACTCTGGACAAGAGCGGCGTTGTGACCGACATCACGATCGACATGGTGAAGGTGGGAGAGTCGACAGGCGCTCTCGCAGAAATGCTCGGCGAGGTCTCTGATTTTCTGGATGAGGAAGTCGAGATGCGCCTGGAAAGGATGTTGGCGCTGATCGAGCCGCTGATGCTCGTGTTGATGGGCGGTGTTGTTGCCGTGCTCTTGCTCGCCATGTATCTCCCCATGTTCTCTGCCTGGGAGGATATGGCCTGACTGGACTCGGCCTGCTGTGATGCAAGAAGAGAATTTCGACCCGGCCGCGCAGTTGCAGGAGCTTCGTCTCTCCGAACAGGGCAATCCTCCCGGCGAGGGAGAAGAGGTAGCCCGCGAGCTGTCGCTGGCCCTCGGCCTCGAGTTCGTCGATCTTCGTGAGTTCCGGATCAATAGCGACCTGTTCAGAAGAATTCCTTTCGATCTGATGCTTCGCTACAGTTTTCTGCCCCAAGAGCAGCTCGAGGGACGGCTTGCCCTGGTCATGGCGGACCCTGGAAACGTCTTGAGGCTCGACGAGTTGGAGCTCTTATTGGGACAACCGGTCGAAGCTCGTGTGGGCGCTCGGGAGCTTATCGAGGGGATTCTCGAGAAGTCGGAGAGCTCCCAGCGAGTCCTGGACGAGGCCACCGAAGGCTTTCGTCTGCAGCTGGTTCAAGAGGACGACGATGGGGAAGAAGTTCTCTCGATCGACCGTATTACGGCCGACACCAGCCCCATCATCAAGCTTGTCGACTCGACCATCTTCAATGCAATCCAACGGCGTGCGAGCGACATCCATATCGAGACGCTCGACACCGAGGTGGTTATCAAATACCGCATCGATGGGGCGCTATACCAAGCTATGGAGGCGATCGACAAGCGTCATCATCAGACCATTATCAGCCGCATCAAGGTGATGGCCGAGTTGGACATCGCGGAGAAGCGAATCCCCCAGGACGGACGCTTCAAGCTCCGCCTGCGAGGACGCACCATCGATTTCAGAGTCTCGATCATGCCCTCTGTTCACGGTGAAGATTGCGTGATCCGCATTCTCGACAAGGAGTCGATGAGTCGTGAGTTCCAGAGTCTTCGGCTTGACATCCTAGGGATCGACTCCGACACACTGCTGAAGATTCGAAAGTTCATCCACGAGCCCTACGGCATGGTGCTCGTGACCGGGCCTACCGGCTCCGGAAAAACCACTACTTTGTACGCCTGCCTTGCCGAGATCCAGTCGCCGGACGACAAGATCATCACGATCGAAGATCCCGTTGAGTATCAGCTGCGGGGGATCAGCCAGATCCCGGTCAACGAGAAGAAGGGTCTCACTTTCGCACGTGGCTTGCGGTCCATTCTCCGTCACGATCCGGACAAGATCATGGTCGGAGAGATCCGCGACGAGGAGACCGCCCACATCGCGATCCAATCCGCCTTGACCGGCCACCTCGTTTTCACGACCGTACACGCGAACAACGTCTTCGACGTGCTTGGACGGTTTCTGAACATGAAGGTAGACCTCTACAACTTCGTCTCGGCGCTGAACTGCGTGCTCGCCCAGCGTCTCGTTCGAGAGATCTGCTCCAACTGCAAGGTTGCGGTATCGGCGGACGCGCAGCTGCTCATCGAGAGTGGTCTAGATCCCCAGGTATACGGGGATTTTGTTTTCCATGAGGGCCGCGGCTGCATCGAGTGCGACGGAACCGGCTTCTTCGGACGAACTGCGGTCTCCGAGCTGTTGGACCTCTCGGACCACATCCGAGAGCTGATCCTCGAACGGCGGCCGGCGTCGGAGATCAAGCGGGCGGCAATGGAGGAAGACATGACCTTCCTTCGCGAGTCCGCTCTGCAGAAGGTAATGCAGGGAGTGACAACTCTTCGTGAGATCAACAAAGTCACCTTCGTGGACTAAGCGGCTGCTTGGCCTGGCACCGGTCGCTGTGCCGCCTCATGTGTTCGAGGTGAATAGCGAGCGGCTGCGCTTCGCGAGCTTTCCGCGCACCAACGGCGGCTGGCAGATGGGCGAGTTGGCCGAGGTGGAGCTCCCTGACAATGCCTTTCAATCCGGGCCCTTAGGCGGACCCCTCAGGACTCCTGAAGTCTTCGAGCGCGTATTGAGCGAGCTCCTGGAGCAGGTTGGCGAGCCCGTGTCTCGGGCGTCGTTAGTGGTTCCCGACCGTTGGCTGCGGCTCCTCTTCACGGAGTTGGAGGAGGCGCCCGGCGAGATCACCGATGAAGTCTTCCGCTTCAAACTGCGCAAGCTCGTTCCTTTCAAGGTTGAGGATTTACGGGTCGGTGGCCTGGAGTTGGAAGCCTTGCCCGCGCGGCCCGGCAAAGGGCGTGCCCTGATGGCGTTCGCCGTCGAACAGCTACTCGCTGAGATCGAGAACGCATTCGAGGCTCGAGGGATCCGAATTGGCCAGATTGCGAGCCGCACTCTCTATTTGTCGTCGTATCTGTCTGACGATTACGAAGATTCCCTGATTGCGCTGGTCGAGGGAGACGACTACAGCCTCCTTTTTATGAGCGAAGGGGTTCCGGTCTTGGTGCGCTATCGCACTTTCCCGCTGGCGGCCGACGATACGGCCAGCGCCGAACATGTTGCCCGCGACCTCCGCCTCATTCGCAGCTACCTGACCGAGAATCTGCCGGATCGCAGGTTCTCCGATGGGCTTGTCTGTGGACCGGCCGAGACGGCTAGCGCTTGGGTCGAGCTGCTCGAGGAGGGTTTCGGGCTGAAGGCGCGGGTCCTTGGAGAGAGCGATGCGGATCTAGGCTCGGCCCCCCCCGGTATGCCCTGGCACCAGTTATTGCCCCTGTTCGCGGCAGCGACCCAGGAGGTTCTTTGAGCCGCCTCCAGCTAAATCTCGCCCGGCGACCGTTCCTCAACCGCGGGCCGGTGCGCCGCTTCGTGGTGACGGCGTGGATCGTCGCAGCGCTACTACTCGCGTTCAATGTTCTACTCTGGCTGCGTGATCGAGAGGATTCCACCGACCTGCGTGCCCGATTGGCTGACGCTACTGGCGCGATCGAAACGCGGAGTCAGGCTATCCTCGACTCGACCGAGCGTGCCGAGAGTCTGGGCTTGTCTCGCCAGAACGCGCAAGTGGAATTCCTCAACCATAAGATCACCGAGCGCACCTTCCCGTGGAGCGTTCTCTTCGATCGCATCGGTGCCGTGCTCCCACACGGTGTTCGTCTCCTTAATTTGTCACCGGCGATCGAGAAGCGTAACGCCCGGCGACGTTCGAATCGATCTTCCAGGGCTGAGGAGGAAGAGGAGCTCATCGACTTGAATGTGATGGGCGAGGCGAAGTCGGACGAAGCTGTCTATCAGCTGCTCGATGCTCTGTTCGCCCATCCGGCGTTCACACAACCTCGACTCTTCCGCGAGGCGACCGAGCTCGACGGAACGGTCAATTTCAACTTTTCTGTCAAGTATCGTCCCCGTCTGGCGGAGGGGACTGAGAGCCAGCCAGAGGAGGAAGAGCCCGAGCTTTCCTCGAGGTCGGCAGAGGAGGAGGAATCCGAGCCCCCCCCGAGCCCGGCAGACGAAAGCGAGGACGAGATTTTCAGTCGAGTCCAGGAGCCGCAAACAGCTTCGTCCGTGATCTTCCCTGAAGACTTCAATGAGCCCGAAGCGGTCGAGGAGGCGGAATGAAGCTACCCGCCGCTTGGCGCTCCGGCTGGTGGATGTGGGCGCTGCCTCTGACATTCTGCTGTGTCAACGCGCTGGCACTGTTCTCTCATCCCGGGCTGAGGGGCGAAGGCTTCGCCGATATGGAGTCGAGGCTGACGGAGGAGCATGTAGCTGTTGCGAGTCTCGAAAGTAAGGACCGCGAGCTGGCAGAGAGGCTCGCCACCGCTCTTGCCGGCAGGGAAGGGGTGCAGGGTCTCTACGAGGAACGTTTCTCGACCGAAGCCGAGCGCTTGACCGAGCTCATCACGCATGTCAAGTCCTTGGTGAACCGAGCCGGTCTCGAGGCCGCGAGCATTTCCTACCCAGAAGAGGCCATCGAAGAGTACGGGCTCATCAGCATGTCGCTCGTATTTGCCGTCGAAGGCGACTACGGCCAGCTCCGAACGCTGGTCAATCTTCTCGAGCTCTCGGACTATTTCTTGATCTTGGAGAAGGTTAGCTTGGGTGGCCGCCAAGAGTCTGCTCTAGCTGTCGGTCTCACCATTTCCACTCTCTTCGTCGAAGAGAAGGTGCTCGGGACCAACTCCGCGCGGGGGTCTGTCTCATGAGGTTGGCCCGCCGCGAAAGGTACCTACTCGTTGTGTTTGGAGCGGTGGCGCTGTTTCAGGCGCTGCGAATGACGGTTCCTTATCTCCGCAGCGGCGACCTCTCGCTGGCTGGTGGGCGGAGCGCTCTGCATAGGGCCGCGGAGGAGGCGACGATGGTTGAGGTGTCGAACCTTCAACTCGACGCTTTATTTGCTGGAGCGAGCGAGCTCGTTGTCGGCCGCAATCCTTTCCGCTACGCTGCGGCGCCTCCTCCTCCCCCACCGCCCAGGGTGGAGCGGCCGAAGGCGCCGCCCAGATTGCCGGCTCCGCCGCGTGACGTCGGACCGCGCCCGCCGGACGTCGACCTCACCTATCTCGGCAGCTTTGGCCCCGACCGCCATCGCATCGCGGTCTTCTCTGATGGCGAGACGATCTACAACGCGACTCAGGGCGACACTCTGCAGGGTAAATTCATCGTGCACCAGATCGGCTACGAATCGGTAGACCTTCGATTTGTCAACTTTCCCGAAGTGGCGCCTGAGCGCCTAGCGGTCGGGGGTTAGGTGGAGGAGAAGAGGACGATGCGTGTCATTCGTGGCGCTTTTATAGGTGTGCTGACGGCAGCCCTTCTTTCCGGCTGCTCGGGCTACCAACTCAAGCGCGAGGCCCAGGATGCGGAGCTGCTGGGGGATTGGGATGGGGCGGTGCTTCACTACATCGCTTTGGTACGCCAGGATCCCGGCAATATCCAGTATCGCTCAGCTCTTCTGCGGGCCAAGATCCAGGCTTCGCACGCTCATTTTGAGCTCGCCAAGCGGTTCTACGAGGCGGGTCATCTGGAAGAGGCTCGCGTCCAGTTGCAGGAGGCCGTCCAGCTCGACCCGACGAATCAGTACGCCCAAGTCGAGCTGAACAAGGTCCGTGAGGCGCTGCAGGCGCACCGTGAGGCCCGCGACATTGCCACCAGCCTGGACACCTTGAAGGACAAGACGCGAGGCGCGCTGGCACAGCCACCGGTCCTGGATCCTCGGTCGACCGAGCCCATCGATCTAGATTTTCCTGAGCCGGTCTCGGTCATGGATATTTACCGTGCTCTGGGCAAGGCCTTCGGTATCAATGTCCTGTTCGACCCCAAGCTCAGGGACCAGGAGATCGCGATCGAGTTGAAGCAGGTCGTCGCGCAGGACGCCCTCGAGATTCTGATGCGTGCGTCTGGCCACTTCTACAAGGTCGTCGATGAGCACTCGATCATCGTAGCCGCCGATACTCCTCAAAACCGTCGCGCCTACGAAGATCTGATGATCCAGACCTTCTTTCTCTCGAACTCCGACGTGCGCGATGTGATGACGATGCTGCGAAGCCTCATCGATTCTCGAAAGATCGCGGCGAACGAAAGACTGAACGCGATCATTCTGCGCGACACGGCCGACAAAGTGAAAGTTGCCGAGAAACTCATTCGCACCAACGACAAAGCGCGCGCCGAGGTGGTCATCGATGTCGAGTTGATGCAGATCAACTCGAACAAGCTGCGAGAGATCGGACTCTCGCTTGACCCCGGCAACACAATTGGCTTCACCCTCGACGGCGAGCAAATCGAAGGTGGCGAGGGGGAAGAGGGCGGAGGCGGTGGCTCGACTATTCGCTTCTCCGATCTCGAGTTCCTCGATGCATCGAGCTGGCTGGTGACGATTCCGAGTTTTCTCGTCGACTTTGTAAAAGAAAACACGGACGCCCAGATCCTCGCCAAGCCGCAGCTGCGAATCAGTGAGGGCGAGCACGCTACTTTGGTGATTGCGGACCGGGTGCCTATTCCGGTCACCAGCTTCAACACCGGTAACACCATCGGCGGGAATATCGTGCCGATCACTTCTTTTCAATACCAGGACGTAGGTATCACCATCGATATCGAGCCCCGCGTTCATCACAACAACGAGGTCAGCCTGATTGTTGCTGTCGAGGTTTCGAACATAGCTGGCAATATCGGCGCCCAGCCGATCATCGGCACGCGCAATATCAACACCAGTATCCGCTTGAAGGATGGCGAGACCAATTTCCTTGCCGGGTTGATTCGCGTCGACGAGCTCAGAACCGACACTGGGATTCCGGGACTTTCTGAGATTCCGATTATCGGTCGCTTGTTTTCGAAGCGAGGTACTCAAACCCAGCGAACGGACATTGTTCTCACCCTCACTCCCCACATCATCCGCCGCGCGGACATTACTGCCGAGGACTTGCTTCCGATCTGGGTCGGAACCGAGACCAACTTCAGCTTTGGCGGCGGCAGTCCCCGGGTGGAGTCAGAGTCCGAGGGGCCTTTCGAGGAGGATGACGGTGAGGCGGCGGAAGCTCAGGATCGTCTGCGAGAGCGACTCCGGCAGCTGCCCCGTGGCCTACGCGAGCAGGGGCCCGCCGGGGAGGGGGATGCAGAGGACCTCGACGAGCCGAGTACCTTGGAGCTGGCTCCCGCCTCGGCTCCGCAGCGCCGCGGACGACCCTCTCTATCCGGTGCGGAAGATCGATCCTCACTCGATTCGCCGGATCTTCCGGCGCCGATCGAGGTCATGGATCCCGCCGATGACGGCGTGATGTACGCCGCCGTGGAGGCTGCTCCGGTTGGCGGAGGCCTCGAGCTCTCACTTCGAGCACTGCGGCCAGCGGTCTCCCGCGGCGAGGTCTTTGAGGTCGTACTCGATGTTGTGGCGGAAACTCCGGTCTCCCATCTACCTCTGAGGCTGACCTACGACGAGCAGGCGATCGAGCTGATCGATATCGAAGAAGGGGACTTCCTCGGTGGCGGACAGGAGAGTCAGCTTCTATTCGACACGAGCCGGCCCGGTGTGATCGTTGTCGGCGCCAGTCGACTAGGCCGGAGTCACGGTGTTGCAGGAAGAGGCGAGCTTCTGACCCTTCAGTTTCGGGCACTGCAAAGTGGCGTGGCGGAGGTTGGCTTCGAAAAGAAGCAGGCGCTCAACAGTCTTCTGGAGCAAGTGGGTCCGTTGAGGACCAGCGCCGCCAAGGTAGTGGTTGAAGAGGGGGATGTCGATTCGGGCCGCGAGCCTCTCGAGCTTGCACCCGTTCTCGAGCCCTAGGACTCGAAGAGGGGCTAGTGAGAAGTTACGCGGAGCAGGACGGTATGGCGAGGCGACGGTGGTCGCGCGGCCTGCGACTGGACGAAGGCGGCTTCTCGCTGGCCGAGCTGGTCATGGTCTGCGCCCTACTGGGGATCCTTGCCACCATCGCGATGCCGGTTGCCAAGTTCACTCATAAGCGTGTGCAGGAGAACGACCTTCGTCATCATCTGAGAACGATGCGCAATGCGATCGACGAGCACAAGCGATACAGCGATGCTGGCCTGCTGCCGCTGGAGCTGGGGAGCGATGGCTATCCAAAAGACCTGGAGGTTCTCGTCGAGGGCATAGAGGTGGTGGGACAGATCGATCGCAAGATGCGCTTCCTCCGCAAGATTCCGGTGGATCCCTTTACCGGCGAAGCCGAATGGGCGCTGCGTAGCTATCAAGACGAGCCCGACTCCGATAGTTGGGATGGTAAGAATGTGTACGACGTCCACTCGACCAGTGGAAGGATCGGCCTGAATGGCATTCCCTATTCCGAGTGGTGACACTCACCGGTCTCGGCGTTTCGAGAGGGGGTTCACTCTTCTCGAGCTGATTATCGTCATCGCCGTGATCGGCATTCTGGCTACGATCGCCCTGCCGGCGCTACGCAATCTGCCCCGAAGGGCCAACGAGGCGGCGCTGAAGACCGACCTACGCACGATGAGGGATCTGATCGATCAGTTCTACGGCGATACCGGTAGCTACCCACCGTCACTCGAGGCGCTTGTCGAAGAAGGGTACTTGCGGTCTGTGCCAATAGACCCGCTCACCAAGTCGCGGGAAACCTGGGTGGTGGAGTATGAGGAGCAGGGCGAGGACGAGTACTTCTTCGAGCCGGGTCTCGAGGGAGAGGAGGGAGTTGGGATCGTCGATGTCCATTCGGGCTCCGAGCTCCTCAGCTTCGACGGCGAGCCCTACAGCGAATGGTGAGCACCTCGCGACAGCCTGTCCCCATTGCTCCGCTGCCACGGATCAGGCGGAGATTCGCCGGCCAGGAAGGCTACAACCTGGTGATGTTGGTTGTTGCCATTACGGTGCTAAACATCCTCGTTGCTTTGATCCTGCCGGTGTGGTCGCACCGGATCCGCCGCGAGAAGGAGGAGGAAGCAATCTTCCGGGGTCTCCAGTACGCCGAGGCGATTCGCGTGTTTCAGCTTCGCTTCGGACGCTTTCCGACGGCCCTGAAAGAATTGATCGAGGTCGAGCCCCCCTCGATTCGCCAGCTGTGGGAAGACCCATTGACGGATCATGGTGAGTTTGGGCTGCTCGTTGACCTTCCCCAGGCTCGTCAAGGGAACGGGAATCAGAATCCACAGGAACTGGGAGGAAACCCGGCCGCAGACACCGCCCAGAACACACCCCCGAACCAGCCCAACGTGATAGCCGGCATTGGTGTTGGTTCCGGTAACCCAAAGCCTCCGGGAAACCAGCAGCTCAACCTCGTCAAGTTGCCTCGCGGCGGCGATGATGGAGAAGAGACTCTCGTACAGGGCGCTGCAATTCATGGTGTCTACATCGACTCGTCCGAGCGGTCGATTCGTAAATTCATGGAGAAGACCAGCTACGACCAGTGGCTCTTTGCAGTCGAGATGCTGCCGGTGCCCGCCGCTGGGCCGGAGTTGCCGTTGCCGAATGTGCGAAGCGATTGGATCGGTAAGTCCTTTGCCGAGGGCCTCACCCCGGTTTCGGTGGCGGCAGCGACGAATGTGACTCGGGGGCAGGCCGGTCAGACCAGCCGGTCGGGCCAAAATGGTCAGTCGGCGGCTGGCGGCTCTAGGCGCCCTCAAGCTGGCGGTGATCAGAACTCGTCGTCGAAGGGTCTCGAAGATGCGAGGAGGCGTCTTCGCGACCGTCTCGGGAATCGAGATAGGGGAGACTCTAGCAACCGTGGTCGAGGCGGTAGCAGCCGCTTGCGCGGGGACTGACGATGACGGCGCGGCATCTCCATCAGGTGCACTCAGATGGATGAAGTAGCTCCTCCCGCCTTGTGCGTTCGCGTGCATCGTTTGGAGCACGGCTTGGAACTTTCTCTTCCGCAGGCGGCGTCGGCTGCAAGTGCAGGCTGCGATCTGCGGGCAGCTCTTACGACTCCTCTCACCCTGGGTTCGGGAGATCGAGGTTTGGTGCCTACCGGTATTGCCGTGGAAATACCCGTGGGCTGGGAGGGACAGGTTCGGCCGCGCAGTGGTTTGGCTCTGCGCCATGGAGTGACAGTTTTGAACGCTCCCGGAACCATCGATGCGGACTACCGAGGAGAGATCGGTGTTGTCCTCATCAACCACGGCTCTGAGCCCTTCGTGGTCGAGCGCGGTGCTCGCATTGCCCAGATTGTCTTTGCGCCGGCGGCCAGAGTGACCTGGGAAGAGACCCTCGTACTCTCGCATAGCTCCAGAGGCGGCGGAGGCTTCGGGTCGACCGGTAGCTAATCCAGGCTGCTTCGTGGCTTCGGCAGCGGCGCTTTCGCCGCCGTTGGCTTTGGCTAGGGGTCAGTGCCCACGGATCGAGTATCGTCGTCGTCTTCGAGTCCGTCGACGATCTCCTGCAGGAGCTCTTTGAGACCGATGGTGTAAGTGGCGAGGTCGGAGAGGCGTCGTTCCAGCTCCGCAGTGCTTGGACGAACCAGTGATCCCGAAGGGGGCCGTACCTTGTGGGTCCATTGCTCGTCCAAGTACTCGAGCCTTAGTTTGATGTCTCTGAGGCGCTTATGTTCCATTGAGTCCACCACCTCGGGAGGGCCGCTCGGCCCAGGCCGGTTTGCTCAGTTCGCAGATCCGTTTCCGCTGGGCGTCCAGGAAGGGAGGGTCGCGGGATTGACGCCAACGGACTGGAGCGTACGCTCCCATGCGTCGGCGGGCTGACTATGGAAGATGAGCTCATCCTGAACCGGCGCGGTGAGCCAGTCGTTGCGAAGGATCTCTTTCATCAGCTGCTCCTCGCCCCAGCCCGCGTAACCGAGAACCAAGCGCAGATGCGGCGGCGGGTCCTTGGCGAGAACGGCGAGGTCACCAAAGTGTTGGGTGGTCGCGACCCCTGGCCAGATCTCTGCAGCGGCACTGAGCCCCTGCGCATCACTCGGAGCGGAGCACAGGACGGTGCCGAGCTGGGGTCGAACCGGACCTCCGAAGTAGGCGAGCGCCTCCCTGCTCCCAGCCCACTCGATCTCCATGCTTTCGAGAATATCGGTGACAAGCAGCTCGGTAGGACGGTTGATGATGAGGCCGAAACTACCCTCGTCATCGTGGTGGAGGAGAAGCACGACGCTGCGATGGAAGATGGGGTCCCGCACCTGCGGCATCGCCGCCAGAAGCATCGGTGGATCGATCCCGTCGTGGATGCCCATGCGGCGATCATAACCTGGAGAGGTGGCCGTTTCTCGCTGCAGGGCGGCGCTTCTTGCTGGTAAAGTAGGAGTTCGGCCGCTGGGAAATCACTCCATTGGCTGGTCCCTCCGGGAGAATGAGATAGATGAAGGATTCCTTTGCCACAGTGCGTACGCTCGATCTCGGTGGTGAGCGCGCGCAGATCGCCCACTTGCCCTCTTTAGAGAAGCAGGGCTTCAACCTTTCGCGCCTTCCCTACTCTTTGCGCATCCTGCTCGAGAACCTGCTTCGGCGAGAGGACGGCGAAGTCGTGCCGGCGTCGGATATCGAGGCTGTAGCCCGCTGGGAGGCAGCCGCCACTCCGGATGTGGAGATTGCATTCATGCCTGCCCGTGTGCTGTTGCAGGACTTCACCGGCGTTCCTGCAGTCGCCGATCTCGCCGCCATGCGCGACGCCATGAAAGAGCTTGGCGGCGACGCCCGCAAGATCAATCCCCTACAGCCGGCCGAGCTGGTGATCGATCATTCGGTGCAAGTTGACGAGTACGGGAGCGCGGCTGCGTTTCTCATCAACGCGGACAAGGAGATGGAACGCAACCGTGAGCGTTACGCATTCTTGCGCTGGGGACAGAACGCCTTCCAGAACTTCAGGGTAGTGCCGCCCGATACCGGCATCGTGCATCAGGTGAATCTCGAATACCTGGCCAGAGTGGTGATGATCGGCAGCGGGGCTGATGGCGAGAAGTGGGCCTACCCCGACACTCTGGTGGGTACCGACTCCCATACAACGATGATCAACGGCTTGGGAGTTCTGGGATGGGGCGTTGGAGGGATCGAGGCCGAGGCCGCAATGCTGGGACAGCCGGTTTCTATGTTGGTGCCTCAGGTCGTCGGCTTTCGCCTGGTCGGAGAGCTCAAAGAGGGCACCACAGCTACCGATCTGGTGCTCACCGTGACCGAGCAGCTGCGGGCGCACGGTGTGGTGGGTAAATTCGTCGAATTCTTCGGTCCCAGCTTGGCGGCCCTTTCGGTCGCCGATCGCGCGACTCTTGCCAATATGGCTCCGGAGTACGGCGCGACCTGCGGCATCTTCCCTGTTGACGACGCCACCCTTCAGTATCTTCGTCTCACGAGTCGACCGGCGGAGCAGATCAGCGCCATCGAGGCCTACACCAAGGAGCAGGGCCTGTTCCACAGTGCAGACTCGCCGCAGGCCGACTACACCTCGGTGTTGGAGCTTGACTTGGGTAGCGTCGTTCCAAGCCTCGCCGGCCCTCGACGTCCGCAGGACCGGATCTCGTTGACCGATGTAAAGCCGGCTTTTAACCGCGATCTTCCCGGTCTTAAGGGAGCCGCACCGTCGGCTCCTCAGGGTGGTGGTGTGGCCGTCGCCGCTGAAGTGGAGAGGCCCCAGGTCTTGACCTCGCTAGGCGGCGAGGAGTTCACTCTCACCCACGGCTCGGTAGTGATCGCTGCCATTACCAGCTGCACCAATACTTCCAATCCTTCGGTGATGGTGGCTGCCGGCCTCGTTGCCAAGAAGGCTGTGGAGCTCGGCCTCGAGACGCGTCCATGGGTCAAGACCAGTCTTGCACCGGGCTCCAAGGTGGTGACGGACTATCTTCGTGAGTCTGGGCTGACTCCCTATCTGGACAAGCTCGGTTTCAACCTCGTCGGTTACGGTTGTACTACCTGTATCGGCAACAGCGGGCCTCTGCGGGAGGAGATCTCCGAGGCTGTGCGCGAGGGCGATCTGGTTGCGGTATCGGTGCTCAGCGGTAACCGCAACTTCGAGGGTCGGATCTCGCCCGACGTGCGAGCCAATTATCTCGCCTCGCCGCCCTTGGTCGTTGCCTATGCGCTCGCCGGATCCGTCGACATCGATCTCCACCAAGATCCGTTGGGTCAGACGGAGGATGGAACTCCGATCTACCTACGCGACATCTGGCCCACTGGGCGTGAAATAGCCGACACCGTCGCGCGGGTGCTGCACTCCGACATGTTTCACAAGCAGTACAGCGATGTCTTCGCCGGCGACGAGTCTTGGAACGAGCTAGAAGTGCCCGAGGGCAACAACTATCGATGGGAAGACGACTCGACCTATGTGCGCCAGCCGCCTTTCTTTGGCGGCATGCCGAAGGAGCCGGGGCCAGCGCGCGACCTCCATGGATGTCGCGCGCTGGCGGTTCTGGGGCGGTCAGTAACCACAGATCACATCTCGCCGGCCGGGACGATCAAGGTCGACAGCCCTGCCGGTCGTTATCTGACCGAGAAGGGTGTCGATCCTGGGGACTTCAATAGCTATGGCTCTCGCCGGGGCAATCACGAAGTCATGATGCGCGGTACCTTTGCCAACATCCGGTTGAGAAACCTCCTGGTGCCCGGGGTCGAGGGCGGGTTCACGAGGCATCTGCCGAGTGGAGAGGAGATGACGATCTTCGACGCGTCGATGCGCTACCAAGAGGACGGAGTACCACTGGTCGTCTTTGCCGGGCGGGAGTATGGAACCGGCTCATCGCGAGACTGGGCAGCCAAGGGACCGCTTCTCCTCGGCGTGCGCGCCGTGATCGCGGAGAGCTACGAGCGCATCCATCGCAGCAATCTGGTCGGGATGGGAATAGCGCCGCTCGAGTTTCAGGCCGGCGACTCGGTGGAGAGCCTAGGACTGAGCGGGGCGGAAACCTTCGATATCGTTGGCCTGAGCGAGGCACTCGAGGGTGACTTCTGCCCCGGTTGCCCGATCCAGGTTGTCGCACACCGCGATGACGGTACTGCCCTCGAGCTGACCGTCAACCTGCGTCTCGATACGCCGCAGGAGGCGCTCTACTACCAGCACGGAGGCATTCTCTGCTACGTCCTCCGGCAGCTTCGGGGTCAGGGCTGAAAGACTCGCGAGTGCGGCTGAAGATCAACGAGATCTTCTATTCGATCCAGGGGGAGTCCACGTTCGCCGGGCTGCCATGCGTTCTAGTCCGCCTCACCGGTTGCCAGATGCGGTGCCGATGGTGCGACAGCCCCTACAGCTTCTACCAGGGTGAGTGGAAGAGTCTCGCTCAGACAGTGGCTGAGATTGCGGACTTCGGGTGCTCCTTGGTCGAGGTCACCGGCGGTGAGCCGTTACTTCAGCCTGGTGCGCTTCCGCTGCTCGAGACTCTTTGTGATGAAGGTTATGAAGTGCTTCTCGAAACCGGGGGCGGGCTGGACATCTCTCGGGTTGACGAGAGGGTTCACCGCATCCTCGATGTGAAGTGTCCTGGGAGTGGCGAGGCGGAAAACAATCACTGGCCGAACCTCGGGGGCTTGCGCGACCGGGACCAGGTCAAGTTCGTGCTTAGTGGCCGAGCCGACTACGAATGGGCCAGAGACGTGCTGACTCGTCATCGCCTCGAAGGTGTGTGCCCTATTCTGCTGTCGCCGGTTCACGGTGAGCTCGCGATTGAGGATTTAGCGGCCTGGGTCTTGGAGGATGGGCTCGCGGTTCGCGTCCAGCTGCAGTTGCATAAGGCGATTTGGGGAGCGGAGGCGACTGGTGTATAGGACCGAGACGATCGTCAACCGCATCAGGAATTCCTTGCGCCGGTGCGAGGCCAACGCTAGAATTCGGCTCCTCGGCAGGCTTCCGTGAAAAGGGTCGTGGGCTTGGTGTATCGGACTCCAGAGGAAGGGTGAATATCGAATGAAGACGGCGAAAGTGATCCTCGACGGCAAAGAATACGAGCTACCAGTGCTCGTCGGGGCCGAAGGCGAGGTGGGGATCGATACTCTTTCTTTGCGCTCCCAGACTGGGGCGATTACCTACGATCCGGGGTTCGGAAGCACAGGATCCTGCAAGAGCTCGATCACCTTCATCAATGGCGAAGAGGGCATTCTTCGCTATCGGGGATACCCGATCGAAGAGCTGTGCCAGGGGGCCCGCTTCACCGAAGTCGCTTATCTCTTGATCAACGGCGAGCTGCCGGACAAAGACCAGCTGCACCGATTCCGTCACGACTTGAATCACCACAGCCTTCTTCATGAGGACATGAAGAAGTTCCTCGACGGATTCACCGCGACTTCGCATCCGATGGTCATCCTCGCCTCCATGGTTGCGGCGCTGTCCACCTACTACAGTGACGATCCGGAGGAGACCGATCTCAACATCATTCGATTGCTGTCGAAGGCCAAGACGATAGCCGCCTTCTCCTACAAAAAGTCGATCGGGCATCCCTTCATCTATCCGCAAAACGCCCTCAGCTACACAGAGCAGTTCTTGCACATGATGTTCGCCGTGCCCGCCGAGCCTTACGAGTTCTCTCCCACGGTCGATCGTGCGCTCAACCTTCTGCTGATCTTGCACGCCGACCACGAGCAAAATTGCAGTACCTCCACCGTGAGGATGGTGGGCTCGAGTCAGGCCAACATGTTCGCTTCGATCGCCGCGGCGATCTTCGCCCTCTGGGGCCCGCTCCATGGCGGTGCCAACCAACAGGTGATCGAGATGTTGGCGACCATCCGCGACGACGGCGGCGACTACAAGAAGTTCGTGAATCTCGCCAAAGACAAGGACTCGAACTTCCGTCTGATGGGCTTCGGCCATCGCGTCTACAAGAACTTCGACCCGCGGGCGAGAATCGTCAAAGGCGCTGCGGACGCAGTGCTCGACGAGCTCGGAGTCGACGACCCGCTGCTCGACATAGCCAGAAACCTCGAAGAGGTAGCACTCAGCGACTCCTACTTCGTCGAGAGAAAGCTCTATCCCAACGTCGACTTCTACAGCGGCATCCTCTACCGAGCGATGGGCATCCCCACCGACATGTTCACCGTCATGTTCGCCCTCGGCCGCCTCCCCGGCTGGATCGCCCACTGGAAAGAGATGAAGGGCGATCCCGACAGCCGCATCAACCGCCCCCGCCAGATCTACACCGGCCCAGAGCAGCGCAGCTTCGTTCCTCTGGATCAGCGGTAGTCTCTCCGGCGGGTCCTCTCCGCTGGGGCGCTCCTGCGAGGCGCTTTCGCGAGGGCGCCGGAGGCAGACGGGGGCTCCACCGAGGGACCGGCCGCCGTTCCCCTTCCGCAGCACCCCGCCCCCCCCGGCCCCCCGCGTGACAGAGTTGCGCCTTCGGAGGCCCCAGCTACGACCCCCTCCGCTCGCGGCCTCGCTCCAGAGCCTCGCGGCGTTACATGTGGAATCGCTTGAGGGAGTGGTGGAGTCGGTCTCGGAAGCGTTCGAAGCGCTGCCAGGCTGCCGGCCAGGGGCGGAAGATTCTCTGCATCCAGCGGTGGATGGTCTCGCTGGTTAGCGAGAGGACGGCGGCGCCGAGGACCAGGGTGAGGATGCCTTGGAGGCCGGGGAGGGCCAATCCGAGGAGGCCGACCAATAAGAGGAGCCAGCCGGCGAAGTAGAGAAGGATGCGCACCGATACCGGTAGAGCTGGCCGCCCCCCTGCCGATGGCTGAGGTTCGGGTGCCGAGAGGGCCGATGGCTCTTCTGGGCAGGTTTCTGGGGAGGGTTCGGTATCGGTGGTCGGCATGATGGTCAGGTTGGCTGTCATCGTCTGACGGCCCGCACGGTACAGAATATCAACATGGGAGCACTGAGTCGGCTGTTGACACCCGCCTTTTGGTGGAGAAGGATGAGGAGGCTGGGAGATGATGATCTTGTCAGCCACTCCCGAAAAAGAACGTTTCATCCGCTTCATCCGTCGGCGCGGCCTCCGTCTGACCCCGGAGCGCCTTGCTTTCTTCGATGAGATCTACTCTCAGCACGGTCACATCGATGCCGACGAGCTGCTGCGCCGGATGAAGGCGAGGGGGCTCAAGACTTCACGAGCGACGGTCTATCGCAGCCTCGACCTGCTCGTGGACTGCGGTCTGGTTCGAAAGCATCGCCTGCCCTCCGGTGGACGGGTCTATGAGCACGAGCATGTCGGTCAGCGACACGACCATCTTGTGTGTCGGGTGTGCGGTCGTGTGGTCGAATTCGTCAGCCCTGGGATCGCCGCCATGCAGGCGGAGATTTGTCGTGCACACGACTTCGAGCCGGATCTGCACAGCCTGCAGATCGTCGGTATGTGCACTCCATGCGCGCAAAAGGGCCAGCGAGTTGTGTGACGAACTACTGGTACAGGACACTAGATCAGCGCTCCGGGTAGAAGTCTTCCTTCTGCCACCAATCGTGCATCGCCGATGAGCTCCCATTCGAGAACCCGGCCGCCCTCACTCCGACCCTCGACCCTCATCGTGAAGCCACCCCGCGTTTCGACGGCTGTCGGAAGCTCTGTGCGCTCCGCCTCCAGTCCAGCTGCGACGACCGCCAGGACTCCAGTGCCGCAGGCGAGCGTTTCTCCTTCGATACCGCGCTCGAAACTGCGCACCGCGACTCGGCTCCCCGCCGTGAACGAGACGAAGTCGACGTTGGCTCCTTCACTGCCGAGCGTTGGGTGGCTTCGCAGCTGAGGCCCCAAGCGCTCTACAGGTAGCTGCGCCAAGTCCTCGCCGTGGCAAGTGACGAAGTGTGGCGTGCCCACCCTCACCAGCCAGCCGGCAAAGCTGCCTTCGTCGGTAGCCAAGGTGCAAGCGCGGGCTGCACTCGGGAGCGGCGCTTCGACCCCCACGGTGGTGCCATCGACCTGGCGAGCACGAAGTGGACCCGCACCGGTATTTAGGGTCAGCGTCTCCTCGGCCCAACCGAGGTGAAATGAGAGACGTGCCGCGCATCGAGTGCCGTTGATGCAGAGGTCGGCTTCGCCCCCGTCCGAGTTCCAATACCGCATCTCTATTCCGTTCGCTCGACGATGGAGGGCAAAGAGGCCGTCGGCACCGATCGACAGCCCCCTGCGGCACCACTGGCGGATGGTGTCGGCGGAGGGCTCGGCGTCGGGCTCTGCCAAGGCGATGAAATCGTTGCCGCCGCCCGAGAGCTTGAAGTAGGGGGTCATCGCGAGACCGCGGTGACTTCTTCGCTGGGCGGACTCTCGTTTCCGTTGTGGTCGATCGCGGTGACGCTATAGAGATAGCTCACGCCGCGCTCGCCACCTTCATCGACGGTCTCCGTGGAGCTGGCCGCGTCTTCGGCGAGTCGAGCTGCCCCACTTTGCTCGGTCCGTCGATATACGAAGTAGCCTTCCAGGTCCTCAGCTTCTACGCGATTCCATAGGAGCCGGATACGGCCCTGCTCCGGAAGGGCCGCCAATCCGGTAGGCGTCTCGGGAGGAAAGCCATCCGCATAGTCGATCGCTACTTCCTCGGTGCTCGTACTCTCGATCATCGGCTGTCTGGAAGATACCGAGGTCACGACATAGGTGTGGAGCTGGCCGAAGTCCGCCGTGGAGTCCAGATAGCTCTCGGCTTCAGCGTTGCCGAGAGGCTGAGTAGAAAAGAGCCCTCCAGCTCCCCGTCGGTAGATGTTGAAGCCCTCCAGCTCGGCTGCCGGAGCCGTCCACCGAAGTACGACGCCGTCGGCGGTGGCCTCGATCGTCACCGATGTCGGTGGCTGCGGCGGCTGCTCAGGGAGGATGGCGGCGAGATTGGAGGGAGGGCTCGCGTGTCCACGGGGACCGAAGGTTCGCGCAGCCAGACCGGATACAGACCGCTCCTCGCTCGAAAAAGCCGGCACGCGCACTACGATGCTGCCCCCCGCCGTCTGCGCCGCGACCTCGTCTCGCTCCCATCGGCCGACGACTCGAGCAGCTTGATCGAAGATCTGCCCGGTTATGGTGGGCGGCTCGTCTTCTTGACCCTCGGGGATGGGCATATCGAATCTGAGCATCTCGAGTGCTTCTATTCCTTGTAAAGCGAGCCCCCCCATCGTGGTGGTGGGGTAACTCATTCGTAAGACCAGCTCGTCGCCCCGCTGTTGAACGACGAGGTCGCTGATCTGAGCCGGAATGAGCTTGGGCGGTGGGTGAGGCGTGCCTTTCTTACCGCAGCCGGCGGACAGGGACAACACCATCCCGGCCGCGGCCACCAAAGCCAACTGACGGCGCTCAAAGGACATATCGGCTCAGGTCGTGGTCTTCCACAATCTCCTCCAGGGCTTTGCGCACGTAGGTCGCATCGATCTTCAAATGCACTCCGTTCATTTCAGGTGCCTCGAAGGACACGTCCTCGAGCACTCGCTCGGTGATCGTCGCCAGACGTCTGGCGCCGATGTTCTCGGTGCGCGTGTTTATCTCGACCGCCATCCTGGCGAGCTCAGCGACGGCATCATCGGTGAACTCGATGCTCAGTCCCTCGGTGGACAGAAGCTCGCGGTACTGGCGGGTGAGCGACGACTCAGGCTCGGTGAGGATGCGAACGAAGTCCTCCTCGGTCAGAGACGAGAGCTCGACTCGAATCGGGAAGCGCCCTTGTAGCTCGGGGATCATGTCCGAAGGCTTGTTGACGTGGAAGGCGCCGGCGCCGATGAAGAGGATGTGGTCGGTGCGAACCAAGCCGTGCTTGGTCGACACGGTCGTGCCTTCGACGATAGGAAGAAGATCCCTTTGCACCCCCTCGCGAGACACGTCGGGTCCGTGCCCCCCTTCCCTACCCGCGATCTTGTCGACCTCGTCGAGAAAGATGATCCCCGCCTGCTCGACGCGTTGGCGCGCCTCCTGGGAGACCTGATGACGGTCGATGAGCTTCTCGGCTTCCTGCTGCTGCAGGATCTCTCGAGCTTCGCGCACCGGCATCTTTTGCTCGCGCTTCTTGTTGAAGAGTCCTGGCATCAGGTCTTTTAGATTGATGCCGACTTCCTCGACTCCTTGGGGGGTGAACATCTCGAAGCTCCGCGCCGAGCCGTCCTCGACCTGTACATCAACGAGTCGCTCGTCGAGCTTTCCTGAGCGAAGTCGATCGCGGAACTTCTCACGAGTTGCTTGGAGGGCGTCCGGCTGCGCCTCAGCGGTCTGGCTGAAGCCGGAGGGGTCGGTCGTTTGAGCGGTGGGCACTAGGAGGTGGAGAAGGCGCTCCTCGGCTCGAGCCGTCGCCTCCTCTTGAACGCTCTCGCGCATCTCCGATTTGACCATGTTGATTCCGAGCTCGGTCAAATCGCGGATCATCGACTCGACGTCTCGTCCGACATAGCCGACTTCGGTGAACTTGGTCGCCTCCACTTTGAGGAAGGGCGCCTTCACCAGCTTCGCCAGGCGACGCGCGATCTCGGTCTTGCCGACGCCGGTGGGACCGATCATGAGGATGTTCTTTGGCACGATCTCTTCCGCGATTTCAGCAGGCAGCTGCTGGCGTCGCCAGCGATTCCGCAGCGCGATGGCGACGGCCTTCTTGGCGTCCTTCTGACCGACCACGTGCTTGTCCAGCTCACGCGTGATCTGTTTCGGAGTCAGATCGTCGGCCGAGCTCGCTGGGGCGAACAGACTTGGCAGCTTCATTAGCCGAGCTCCTCGATAGTGATCTTGTCGTTGGTGAAGATGCAGAGCTCTGCAGTGATTCTCATCGATTCCTCGGCGATCTGCTTTGCTTCGAGCGGAGTGTGGCCGAGGAGTGCCCTCGACGCGGCAAGAGCGTAGTTCGCCCCGGATCCGATTGCCAGCAAGCCGTCCTCGTCTGGCTCCAGAAGGTCGCCATTGCCCATTACGAGAAAGCTCCGGGTCTTGTTCGCGACGATCATCTGGGCTTCGAGCTGGCGCAGTGCCCTGTCGGTCCGCCAGTCCATGGCCAACTCGACAACCGCTCGCTCGAAATTGCCTTGATACTCCTCGAGCTTCTTCTCGAAGCGAGAGAACAGAGCCAGAGCGTCGGCTCCCCCGCCGGCGAAGCCGACAAGCACGCGACCTTTGTCGGCCCGCTTCACCTTGTTGGCAGTGGCCTTGAAGATGGTGTGGCTCTGAGAGTTGGTCACCTGACCATCCGCGGCCATCACCGTCTTGCCGTCGCGGCGCACCAGCAGGATCGTGGTGCTCAAAAAGCGGCTCATGAACGAATCTCCTTCTGCAATTGCGCTCGGGGGTGCGAGGAGCGATAAACCTCGAGTAGTCGATCGAGCTCGAGATGAGTGTACTTCTGTGTGGTGCCGAGAGAGCTGTGCCCCAGGAGCTCTTGGATCGTACGCAGGTCCGCACCTTGTTCGAGGAGGTGGGTGGCAAAAGAGTGGCGCAGAGTGTGTGGGTGGATTCTGCCGCTCAGTGCGGCCTTCTGCACGTAGGTGTCGATGCGCCGACGCACCGAGCGATCACTGAGTCGCGCACCACTGCGGTTGAGGAAGATGGGCTCTTCGTTTCCGGGATTCGGGCATTTGCCGCGCACCTGCTGCCAGACGTCGAGCCAGTTTGAGAGGGCCGCTCGAGCCGGCTTGCCGAAGGGGACCATGCGCTCTTTGCCTCCCTTTCCCAGGACCCGGAGCACGCGGCCGGCGAGGTCAAGATCTCTCCAATCCAGCGATACCAGCTCTCCTACTCGGAGCCCGCTAGCGTAGAGTAGCTCGAGGATGGCGCGGTCCCGGAGTCGTAGTGGGCTGTCTCCTTCGGGGGCCTCGAGTAGAAGCTCGATCTCGCGTGGGCGAAGATGTCGAGGCAGAGTCGCGGCGGCTTTCGGTGTCGCGACCCCCAGCGCCGGGTTGACTCGGACCAGCTCTTCACGTGCTGCCCAGCGGAAGAACGCTCTCACAGCGGAGAGTGCGCGCCCCTGAGCGCGGCGAGAGAGGCCGCGCTGCGAGAGATGAGCGATGAAGGCGCGGATACAGATCGAGTCGAGCTCTGTGGGCTCGAGGCTCGACCTCTCGCGCTCGAGATAGGTGCTGGCGAAGTCCAGGAATCTCTCCAGGTCGGAGCCGTACCCCTTCACCGTATGCGGCGAAAGACTCCGCTCGTAGCGGAGATAGTCGTGGAAGGATGCGAGTGCCCTCTGCACGCTTAGGTGTCCAACGCCGGAACTGAGGCGACTTCGGCCGTGGGAGTGGTTGCGGTACCCGAGGACGAGGCCCAGTCGAGGAGCGCTTCACGTGCGCGGGCCGCGTAGGCGGCCCTCCGATCTCGCTTCGGGACTCGTCTCTCGAGAGGTGGAAAGAGACCGAAGTTGATGTTCGCGGGTTGGAAGCGACGAGAGGGTGTCTCGGTGATGTGGCGTGCCATGGCACCGAGCGCGGTCGAAGTCGGGAAGGGTAGATGGTCCTGCCCGTAACGCTGGTGGCTGATGTATAGGCCGACCGCGAGCCCGGTCGCTGCTGACTCGAGGTAGCCCTCGACTCCGGTGATCTGTCCGGCGAGGCGCAGGCTCGGCCTCAGTTTTAGCCGATAGGCCGGATCGAGGTGGAGAGGAGAGTTGATGAAGGTGTTGCGATGCACTTGGCCTAAGCGCACGAAGACAGCCTCTTCCAAACCGGGGATCTGGCGGAGGATTCGGCGTTGCTCGGGCCAGGTCAGACGCGACTGAAAGCCCACCAGGCTGTATTGACTGCGGGCTAGGTTCTCTTGGCGCAACTGGACCACCGCGTAGGGGCGTTCGCCGGCCGGCGTACGCAGGCCAACCGGTTTCATCGGGCCGAAGCGAAGCGTATCTTCGCCGCGTCGGGCCATCTCTTCCAGAGGTAGACAGCCCTCGAAGAAGAGAGTGCGCTCGAAGTCGCGAAGCGAGACCACCTCAGCCTTGACCAGTTCTTCGATGAAGCTTCGGTATTGGGTACGGTCCATCGCAGCATTCAGGTAGTCGTCCCCGCCTCCCTTGTCGTAGCGCGAAGCCGCAAAGAGCTGGCTCATGTCGAGGCTGTCGGCCTCGACCACTGGCGAGATGGCGTCGTAGAAATAGAGATGCTCACTCCCCAAGAGCTTGGCCAGGCCTGCGGAGAGCTGCGGCGAGGTCAGGGGGCCGGTTGCGAGAACAGCGTCTCCTTCCGGAAGATCGGTCACCTCATCCCTGCGCAGCTCGATCGAGGGATGTGATTCCACAGTTTCGGTCACGATGCCTGCGAAGAGCTCGCGATCCACGGCCAAGGCACTGCCCGCGGGGACGGCGCTTCGGCGCGCAGCGCCGACAATAAGCGAGTCGAAGAGCTCCATTTCTCTCTTCAAGAGACCCGCCGCGTGACAGGGGTCGTCGCTGCGTAGCGAGTTCGAGCACACCAGCTCGGCGAGCTGGCCGGTTTGATGAGCCGGCGTCGAGGACACCGGACGCATCTCCGAGAGGACGACAGGCACACCGCGCGTGGCGAGCTGATAAGCGCACTCGCTGCCGGCGAGGCCGCCGCCGATGACGTGAACGGGCTGCACAGGAGCGATTATAGGACCGCTTTCGGAGGTCTGTTCTCGGAAACGATGAGGCTTGCCGCCGCGGCAACTCCAGGCGGCCCAAACATGGGTCCAGCTAAAGCTCAGGCAGGTTCATATGCGGGTGACTATCTTCGTATATCGAGGTCCTGGATGTCGACGCACCCGAGAGTCGATCTCGAGCTCGAGGAGAGAGGCTAGGACCTCGTGAACCGGCACTCCCGCGAGCTGCGCCAATGGGTCGGCGGCGATGGGATCGCTAGGATCCATCAGCTCGAGGAGTCGGGCGCTGCGCTCACCAAGCTGGTCCAGATTGTTCTTCGACTCATCGACGAATCTGAGTGCGTCTTTCACCCTCTGTGGAAGCGACTCGAGCAGGTGCTCTGGACACAGAGCGGGATAGGCGCCATCCCAGATCAGTGCGTTGGCGCCTCCGGATCTCTCATCGAAGATCCGGCCGGGAACGGCCCAGACGTCCCGGCCGAGCTCGAGGGCGAGGCGGGCGGTGATCAGAGAGCCGGATCGAAGTGCGGCCTGGACCACGATCGTGACGACACCGAGGGCGGCGATGATGCGGTTGCGCACTGGAAAGTTCTGAGGCAGTGGCTGGGCTCCCAATGGCAGCTCGCTGAGGATCGCGCCTTGCTCGGCGATCTGCTCGCGAAGCTTCCGTGAGCCGCGAGGGTAGTCGACATCGATGCCACACCCCAGTACGGCAACAGTTCGTCCATCGGAGCTGGAGATGGCGGATCTGTGAGCCGCGGTATCGACGCCGCGCGCCAGACCCGAGACAATGCCGAGACCTGCTTGGGCCAGCCTCGAGGCGAAGAGCGCGGCGGCTTCGATGCCGTAGGCGTCGGCTCTCCGCGATCCGACGATCGCGACAGCGGGCCTCGCTGGCATGCGACCGCGACAGTAAATAACCGGAGGAGGCAAGGAAAGGTCGCCCAGCTGGGGGGGATAGATTGGGTCCCCTGAGACCCATACCTGGCAGTCTGCCGATCTCGCCTGCTCGAGCTCGAATGCACTGACGGCAGCCGCGCGTGGGAGAACCTCGAACGCGCGTTGCAGTTGCTCCGGGGGGACCCCGAGCTCGCTCGCGAGACTCGCCGAGGGAAGAGCGCGGCCGTTCGCCCAGCTCTCGAGGTTGAGGGCGAGACTGCACACGCTGTCCCTACTCAGCTCGAGACAGCGGTTGATGGCGATCTTGATATCGCGTTCTCTCTCAGTCGATAAGATGCTCATAGAAGACGCAGCTGGCGCCAAAGACCTTGCAGATCCTCGGCCCGGAACCAATCTGAAGAGGCGGGTGCTGATGTATACTGACTAGACGGCCTGGCGAAGGCAGTCCGGGAAAGCTCTTCTAATGAGGCGCAAGCTCACTTTACTGGCCCCGGTACTCGTGCTCTTCTCGGCGATCCTACCGGCGAAGCCAAAGCAGGTCCTACCCAAAGATCAGCTCGCCTTCGGCATAGACATGGCGGAGAGAGGTCTTTGGAGCGAGGCGCTCTTTCGCTTCCGGCAGGCAGAGAAGCTCGGCGACAATCGGTCGGTTGTGTTCAACAACATCGCGGTCGCCTACGAGGCGCTCGGGGTTTTTGAAAAAGCCGAGGACTACTATCGTCAGGCTCTCGATGTTGATCCGAGAAATACCGACCTGCGGCGCAACTACTCTCGCTTCGTAGAGTTCTATCAGAGCTTCAAGCCGGACGAGACAGAAGAGGCGGGCGCCGAGGGCGAAGCGGCTGAAGCCGCGCCCCAGGGCGAGTCCGGCGAGCCGAGGACCGGGTCCTGATCTTCGGTTGTATTAGCCGGGGGACGGGCCCGACCTCGTTGGGTGACGCCGCCAGGGACAGCGGCACCCTTTTGCGGGCTTCTAGTTCTGGTCCGATTCTTGCCTATGTGAAGGAGCAGAGAATGATGACACGCCGAGTACTGCTTTGTTTGTTGGGTGTCTTGCTGCTTGGACTGCCGGCCGCCCTATCGGCCAAGAAGAAAGAGGTGCGTCTCACCCTGCCGGTCCGTGCGCGACTCGATCTGACCAATCGAAGCTCCTTGCTTGCTGCTCCCTTTCTGGTCGTGCGCCAGGAGGGGGAGGGGCGTATCGAGGGCAGCAATATAGACGTCCAGAGGGAGTTCGAGCGCTACCTCGAAAAGATCCTCAGGCGTGACACCGATCTTCGTATCGTCGAGTCGGGGCCGATCGACTACCCCACTTATGACTTACGCATGCTTGCCCGCGACGCTGACTTCTGGAAGGTGCTCGGTGAGCGCATGCAGGCGGATCTCATCCTCACCGGAAGCCTCGACTTCGACATCCAGGATCGAAGTGGCTACCGTACTGAGGAGTACATATCTCCGTTCGACGGACGCACCTATTACCGACAGGTTCTCGTCGAACAGACCGGATTCGAGTACGACATCGTCGTGCGGGTCTTCGACGGTAAGACGGGCGAGCAGATTTACACTGACAACTTCAAGGACTTCAAGAGCTTCGAGGGCGAGCGCGCAGACCCCTTGGCGGGTATGTTCGAGAATCTCTACGCTCTCGAGGACCGACTCCTTGGCATCTTCGTCCAAAAGAAGGTGGCGGCGACGCGGATCCTTCTTACGGGCTGATTCTTCTTAAGGGCTGAGACGGGGAGGTTCAGGATGGCTGCATTGTTGAGAGCGTTTCGCGGGGCGGGCATCGTCCGCATGACGGCATTCGTCCGCACCGCGGCAATCGTTGCGTTCCTTGGCTTTCTGGTGCAGGCACCTGTGTCTGGCCAGTACTACAACAATTTCGGCAAGAACAAGGTTCGTTACGCCAAATTCGACTGGCGTACCTATCACGCTCCCCATTTCGACGTTTGGTATTACCCGGAGGAGGAGCATCTACTGGAAAAGGTCACTTCTCTGGCTGAGAGTGCTTACGACAGCCTCTCCCAGGAGCTCGATTTCCAGATCCAGCAGCCGACGCCCTTCATTATTTACAAGACCCACACCGATTTTCTGCAAAACAACATCATCGTCAACTTCATCCCCGAGGGCGTCGGCGCTTTCGCGACACCGAACTTCTTTCGGATGGTGATGCCGATAGACCTTCCGGATCCAGAGCTCTACGCTCTGATCCGCCATGAGCTGACTCACATTTTCCAGTACCACATCCTATTCTCCGGCAGCCTGGGCAAGTCTCTGACATCAGCCCCGCCGCAATGGTTCATGGAAGGGATGGCGAGCTACTACGCCAAGGATGAGTCGGCGGCCGACAAGATGTATCTCGTCGACGCTGTCGTCAACGACCTCCTGCCGCCAATTACGGAAGGACAAGTCGGTGGCTTTTTTGCCTATCGCTACGGCCACGCTGCTTTCGATTTCATCGAGGAGCGCTGGGGCAAAGACGGATTGCAGGACTTTCTTTACGAATTCCGCAACACCCTCGGTGCCCGCGTCGGAAGGGCTGTCGAGCGGGCCTTCCGGATCGAGCCAGAGGACTTCGACGCCGAGTTCCGTCGCTGGCTGCGCCAGAAGTATCTTCCTCAGTTGGTGGCGACAGGAGAACCGAGCGACTTCGGACGGCCGTTTCGAACCCAGGGAGGCAACAGCCAGGAGACCTCGCCGATCGCATCGCCGTCGGGAGATCTGGTGGCCGCCTTCAGTACCGTCAAGGGCGATTTGGACCTGGTGCTTTTCGACGCAGAGAATCGGCGGCTGCTGCGCAACCTCACCAAGGGAAGCGAGAGTCAGTACCAAAACCTCATAGCGCAGCATCTGACGATCGGGTCTCGGATGGGCCGTGACATTGCTTTCTCTCCCGATGGGAACTTCCTGGCCGCGTTCGCCTCGAAGCGTGAGGCCGGCAGAGCTCTGGTTATCGTCAATGTGGTCAAGGGCGGCATCCAGCGGGTTATCGATATGGAGGTCGAGCAACAGCAGTCGCCGGCGTGGAGCCCGGATGGTAAGAAGATCGTGTTTTCGGGAAACACCGAAGGCGTCTTCGACTTGTTTCTGCTCGATGTGGAAACTCTAGAGATCCAGAACGTCACCAATGACCCGATTTTCGACGGTGGTCCGTCCTTTTCTCCGGATGGATCGACCCTGGTATTCAGCTCGGTGATCGGTGAGCATGCTCAGCTTTTCGGCCTCAATCTCGAGTCGGGTGAGCGCAGGCGAATGGTGAGCTACGAGTCCGACGACATCGACCCCATTTTCTCGTCCGACGGTCAGCGCATTTACTTCACTTCCGATCGCGACGGCGCCAACAACATTTTCAGTGTCGACATCGCGAGTGGGAATGTCCGCCAACACACCAATGCCGTGACCGGCTGTTTCATGCCGGCGGTTCTTCCTCAGCCGGATGGTAGCGACGAGCTGGTGTTCACCGGTTACTGGAAAGGGCGCTTCGATCTCTATATGGCGGATATCGAGGAGCCGATCGGAGAGACTCAGGTCGCCGAGGTCGTCGATGCCGGGCCGGTACTCCCTGAGGACCTGCCTGTCTTCGAGCCCGACATTCAGATCTCTCTCGACGAGAGCAACAAAGAGGCGAAGAAGGGCTTCAAGCTGTACCTCGAAGATGCCGGCGGCGGCATCGGCGTCGATGACGACCAGACTTTCATTGGGCAGGTCTATCTTCAGTTCAGCGACTTCTTTGGGGATCGGCGTCTGCTCGCCATCTTCTCTTCGGTATCGAGCTTCCAGAACTTCGACGTGATCTACAGCGATCTGTCTCGTCGCACCCAGCGCTCGCTCCATGTCTTCGACAATCGAGACTTCTATATCGGCAATACCATCGATCCTTTCACCGGCACCATCGATCGCGGTAGAGAGGCCTTCAAGCAGACCGGAGCTAGAGCCTCGCTCACTAGGCCCTTCAGCTTCTACCGACGCGGAACGGTCGGGCTCGGTTATACCTTTCGCGACATCAACTACCAATCCTTCGCGCCGATCAATCTAGACAACATCGACAACCCGGACATCATCGATGAGATCGTGATCGGCCCCGACGGCCAGGCCTACATCCCCGTCGTCGTGCCTCGGGATGACGACTTCCCGGTGGTGAACGCGGAGCTGGTCGGCGACACGACCGTTTTCGGCTCCTGGGGTCCGCAGAGCGGCCATCGCTACCGCTTCTACACCGACTATGCTCCCGACCTCGAGGACTCGGGAACTCTGACCTCACGCATCTTCTTAGATGTGAGGCAGTACCTGCCTACGACCCGTCGCAGCGGCTTTGCATTCCGTCTCTTTGCGGGTGTTTCCGAAGGTAACTTCGCACAGCCTTATTACTTCGGTGGTTTCGACACGGTGCGCGGCTACGAGCTCTACGAGCTGGTCGGTGACAGGGCCTTTTACGGCAACATCGAGTGGCGCTTTCCGCTGATCGACTTCCTGGCTACCCCCATCCTCAATTTTCAGGGAATCCGGGGCCGGATCTTCTTCGATATCGGTGGCGCCTGGTACGACCAATTCCAGGACTTCAACTTCTACGACTCGGAGAACGATCGGCTCGACGATGCTGTAGCTGCCTACGGGTTGGGCTTCACGCTCCAGTTCTTCGGTCTGAATCTCAACTGGGACTTCGCCAAGCAGTGGGACTTCGAGACTGCGGGTGATTTGCGAACCAGCTTCTGGATCGGCCAACGGTTCTGACGCTGGTCTAGGACCGGCCGAGTAGCGGGTCACGGTCTGGGCGAGTTCGACATTCGCTGTTGTAAGGCGCGGTGCTTGTGATAAGTTCCGTGAGGAACCATCAGGCGGATTCGCCTTGGCTCTTTCTCGAATTTCCCCCACCTCCAGCGCCCCCTCCGCAGATGCGCGTTGTTGTACTGGGATCAGGTAGCGCCGGCAATAGTCTGGTGGTCGAATCCGGGGGTCGCCGGATTCTCATCGATGCCGGTTTCTCTTGCCGAGAGCTCGAGAAGCGCTGCGACCTTGTCGGAGTTGCTCCCGAGAGCCTCGAAGCTGTCGTCCTCACCCACGAGCACGGCGATCACTCCCGTGGTGCCGATCGGCTCGCCCGACGCTTCGGGCTGGAGGTGTACGGAACTGCCGGCACTCTGCAGTCACTATCCTGGTCCGAGGGGGCGAGAGGAATGCTTCGGCCGGTGGCATCAGGCTGGCCCTACGAAGTCGGTGGGTTCTCTGTTGAATCGTTCTCCGTCGCCCACGATGCTCGAGAGCCTGTCGGCTTGGCGGTGCAGGACGAGGAGGGTAGCCGGCTCGGTCTGGTCGCGGATCTGGGAACGTGGAGCCGACTGGCGGCGGCGCGACTCCAGGATCTCGGGATTCTGATCCTCGAGGCCAACCACGATCTCGATATGCTGCGCACCGGTCCTTACCCCTGGTCGTTGAAGCAACGAGTCGCCAGCCGGCACGGCCATCTTTCGAACCATCAGGCCGCCGAGTGCTTGCCGGAGATCATCGGCGATGATCTACGTTGGCTGGTTCTTTACCATCTGTCCCGAACCAATAACAATCCCGCGGTGGCGGCTGCAACCGTGGGAGAGGCGCTCGATCGGGCCGGCTCTTCCGCCCGCCTGGCCGTCGCCGCCCAGTCGCAGCCGTCGAGCTGGTTGGAGGTGTAGTCGTGAAGGCCACCGTTACGGTGTATCCGCGCTCTCAGGTCCTGGATCCGCAGGGCAAGGCGATCTGCCAGGCCCTGGGTCGGGTAGGTTTCGACCAAGTTCGCGAAGTTCGCGCTGGCAAGAGCTTTTCGATCGAGCTCGGTGTCGAGGATAAGAAAGAAGCGCACGAAGCGCTCGATCGCATGTGCAAGATCCTGCTCGCCAACACGGTGGTGGAGGACTACACCATCGAGCTCGAAGGGGGAGGCGCTCAGCGATGAAGTGCGGAGTTGTGGTATTCCCCGGAAGCAACTGCGATCACGACGTGTATCACGTGCTCGGGCACGTGCTGCAGCAGGAGGTGACCTTCCTTTGGCATCAACAGCAGGAGCTCGATGGCTGCGAGCTTTTGGTGCTGCCCGGGGGCTTCGCCTACGGCGACTATTTGCGCGCGGGCTCGATGGCCGCCTTATCGCCGATCATGGGAGCCGTACGCGATCACAGCGCTCGAGGGGGGCTCGTGCTTGGCATTTGTAACGGGTTCCAGATTCTGCTCGAGTCAGGACTGCTGCCTGGCGCCATGCGACGCAACCGAGACCTGCGCTTTCAATGTCAGGATGTGTGTCTCAGAGTCGAGCGCACCGACATTCCTTTCACCGCTCGATATCGCGAGGCGCAGCTTCTCAGGATGCCCATTGCCCATGCCGAAGGGAGCTACGCGGCTTCGCCTGAATCTCTCGACGAGCTGGAGTCGAGGCGAGGGGTCCTCTTTCGTTACGTCAACGCCGACGGGCAGCGAGTCGATGAGGACAACGTCAATGGGTCCGCTCGCTCGATCGCCGGCATCTGTAGCAGCAGCGGCAACGTGGTGGGCATGATGCCGCACCCGGAGCGCTGTGCCGAAGAATTGCTGGGCGCGAGCGACGGGCTGGATCTCTTCGCTGGACTGATCGAAGCTGTCGCCGAGCCGCTGAGGGCGACCTCGTGACTGGGGTGGCTGAACCCGTAGTGGACGCTGGACTGGCAGCGGAGCTCGGGCTCACCGGCGAGGAGTACTCTCGATTCGTCGACCTTCTGGGGCGCGAGCCGACCTATACCGAGCTAGGAGTCGTCTCGGCGCTGTGGTCGGAGCACTGCTCCTACAAGTCCTCGAAGGTCCATCTCAGAGAGCTGCCGACAGAGGGTCCGAACGTCGTCCAGGGCCCTGGGGAGAACGCCGGCATTGTTGACATCGGCTATGGCTGGGTGGCGGCTTTCAAGATGGAGAGCCACAATCACCCCAGCTTCATCGAGCCCTATCAGGGCGCGGCGACGGGTGTTGGGGGCATCCTTCGCGACGTCTTCACAATGGGGGCGAGACCGATCGCCTGTATGGACTCGCTCCGCTTCGGTGAGATCACCGCGCCGCGGATGCGACATCTCGTCGACGGCGTAGTACGAGGTATCGGCGATTACGGCAACTGCGTTGGGATCCCGACAGTGGCCGGAGAGACCGGCTTCCACGCGAGCTATAACGGCAACATACTGGTCAACGCGTTCGCGCTTGGCTTGGCGCGCCGAGATCGAATTTTTCTGGCTCGCGCCGAGGGGGTTGGCAATCCGATCCTCTATCTGGGCAGCCGCACCGGCCGGGACGGGATCCATGGCGCCACCATGGCTTCCGAGTCTTTTAATGACGAGAGCGAAGCGAAGAGACCGACGGTGCAGGTGGGTGATCCCTTTGCCGAGAAGGTACTGCTCGAGGCCTGTCTGGAGGCGATGCGTACCGAGGCCGTGATGGCGATCCAGGACATGGGCGCCGCCGGGCTGACCAGCACCTGCTTCGAGATGGCCGGCCGTGGTGGCCTCGGCATTCGGCTCGAGCTCGACCGGGTGCCGCTGCGCGAGCGGGACCTCAGTCCCTTCGAGATCATGCTCTCAGAGTCACAAGAGCGCATGGTCGTTGTGGCCAAGCGCGGAAAGGAAGAAGAGCTCGAACGCATCTTTCGCCGTTGGGAGCTCGAGGTTGTGCCGATCGGAGAGTTGGTGGAGGGGGACCAGGCCGAGCTCCGCTTCGGCGGCGTCACAGTTGCGCGGATGCCCATATCCCCGCTGACCGAGAACGCACCTGAGTATCGCCGTCCGGTGGCGGTACCTGCCGATCTCGAGCGCCGTCAGACTCCACCGATAGCACCGCCGCCCGAGGGGGTTGGCGAGACCCTGGAACAGCTCCTTGCCACGCCTGAATTGGGCGACAAGTCTTGGATCTATCGTCAGTACGACCATACGGTTCGCACCAACACCGTTCTCGGCCCCGGTGGTGACGCCGCACTGTTGAGGGTCAAGGACACCCCTCTGGGCATCGCCTTGACCTCGGAAGTCAATCCGGTCTATTGCTGGCTGGATCCGCGCACCGGCGGTGCCCAGGCGGTGGCCGAGGCCGTTCGCAATCTCGCTTGTGTTGGGGCCAAGGCGGTTGGATTGAGCGATTGCCTCAACTTCGGCAATCCCGAGGATCCGGAGATCTCGTGGCAGTTTCGCGAATCTGTCTTGGGTATGGCCGAGGCCTGTCGCGCGCTCACGGTCCCGGTGGTCTCCGGCAACGTCTCTTTTTATAACGAGACCGATGGATGCTCGGTGCATCCGACTCCGACTGTTGCCATGGTTGGTGTGACGGAGGCGGTGGCATCTGCTCCTAGATCCTGGTTCCGAAATGCTGGCGATCGCATCGTTCTTTTCGGCGATGATCACCAGGAGCTTGGCGGTTCGGCCTACCTGCGTCTTCTTCACCACTGTGAACAGGGCCGGCCGCCGGCGGTGGATCTCGAAGCGGAGTCCCGCCTCGCTCGCCTACTGGTGAGCTTGGCGGAGCGAGGATGGGCGGCTACCGCCCACGACCTCGCAGAGGGAGGTCTTGCGGTCGCCCTCGCCGAAGCCACCTTCGGCGAGGGTCTGGGGGCACGAGTGACTCTCGAATGCGATCCTCTGGCGCTCTTTTCCGAGTCCCAGGCTCGTGCCTTTGTGGCTGTTTCGCCCTCCGATCTGGAGGGGGTTCTGGCGCTGGCCGAATCGCTTGGCGTTCCCGCTATCGAAGTTGGGGAAGTCGGTGGCTCTGAGCTGGCGCTAGATCTATCCGGTGAGACGGAACGTCGGAGTGTGGAGGAGCTACGTCAGACCTGGGCGACGGCACTGCCCGCCGCGCTGGGGATGTAGCGGTTAGAGCGGCTGGCAAAGACGCCATCCGTTGACTTGGGACCAACGATTCTCCTATGTGCGGTATTTTCGGTATCGAAGGCGACAGCGCCGCGGCGAACCTGACCTACCTGGGCCTCTACGCTCTCCAGCATCGTGGGCAAGAGAGCGTCGGGATCGTTTCTTGGGACGAGCAGCGTCTCCACGTCGAGCGAGGCATGGGGCACGTCGCGGATATCTTTAGTGCCAAGACCCTGGCCCGCCTACCCGGCCGCCGGGCGATTGGACACACTCGTTATTCCACCACTGGCAGCAGCGTCATTCACAACGCGCAGCCTCTGGTGGTCAAGACTTCGATGGGTCCGCTGGGGATTGTCCACAACGGCAATCTGGCCAACGCCAACGAGATTCGCGCTCGTCTGGAGTCGGATGGCTCGATCTTTCAGACTACCAGCGACACCGAAGTCATTCTCCATCTCATGGCGCGCAACCCGCGCGAGGATGTAGTCGAGTCGTTGATGGAGGCGTTGGTGCAGCTGCGCGGAGCCTATTCGCTGCTTCTCATCACCCAGCAGGGGTTGATCGCCGCGCGCGACCCCTTCGGCTTTCGCCCGCTCTCTATCGGCGATCACCAAGGCAGCCCGTGCGTCGCCTCGGAGAGCTGTGCCTTCGACCTCATGGAGGCGACCTTGGAGCGCGAGTTGGGTGCCGGAGAGGTGGCGTTACTACGAGGCGGGTCGGTCGAGAGCTACTGGCTGCCCAAGGCTCCCCGCTCGGCGCGCTGCGCCTTCGAGCATGTGTACTTCTCCCGGCCCGATAGCGAGATCTTTGGCGACTCTGTTTCTGCCAGCCGGCAGAAGATGGGAGCGCGGCTTGCTCGTGAGGCGCCCGCCGATGCGGATCTCGTCGTGCCGGTCCCGGATAGTGGTGTTGTTGGCGCCTTGGGCTACAGCCGTGAGTCGGGCCTTCGCTTCGACATGGGACTGATCCGCAACCACTACGTAGGCCGAACCTTCATCGAGCCCGAGCAGTCGATTCGCCACTTCGGCGTTCGGGTCAAGCTGAACCCGGTTCGCAGCGTCGTCGAAGGGCGGCGCATCGTGCTTGTCGACGACTCGATCGTTCGTGGTACGACTTCACAAAAAATCGTACGCATGATGCGTGACGCCGGCGCGGTCGAGGTACACATGCGCATCACCTGCCCGCCCTGGCGATGGCCGTGTCGCTATGGCATCAACACCCCTACTCGTGGCGAGCTCATCGCTTCGACTCACGAAGTCGACGAGATCTGCGAGCAGATCGGCGCGGACAGCCTTGCCTACTTGAGCATCGAAGGACTCCTGAACTGTCTATCGGGCTCGGCCGACAGCTATTGCACCGCGTGCTGGTCGGGTGATTACCCTCTACCGCCCACGCCCGACTCAGAGTCGCAGGCTGAGCTGTTTCCTATACGAATGGACGGGGAATGACGCAGGCTGGAAGCTACAGAGCGGCGGGGGTCGACCTCGAGGCCCAGGATCGGGCCCTGACCCAGATCAAGAAGTTGGCTCGTTCTACCTTCACGCCTGAAGTTCTGTCCGATGTCGGCCTCTTCGGTGGACTCTTCCGGCTGCCGTTGGAAGGGATGAAGGAGCCAGTACTGGTGGCCTCGGCCGATGGTGTAGGCACCAAGCTCTCGGTTGCTCGTTTGGCCGGCGACTTCTCCACCGTGGGCACCGACCTGGTCAATCACTGCGTCAACGACATCCTAGTTCAAGGGGCGCAGCCTCTCTTCTTTCTCGACTATGTTGGTGCAGGGGTGCTCGAGCCCGGCGCCACCGTGAGCCTGGTAGAGGGAGTGAGAGGTGGCTGCAAGGAGAACTCCTGCGCCCTGCTCGGCGGCGAGTTGGCGGAGATGCCTGGCTTCTATCAGGCCGGCGACTATGAGCTCGTCGGATTCATCGTCGGGCTGGTCGATCGACCTTCCATTCTCGACGGTAGCCGGGTGAAGGTCGGCGACATTCTCATCGGACTTCCCTCCTCCGGCTTACATACCAACGGCTATTCGTTGGCGCGAAAGATCCTCCTCGAGGATGCGGGATTGGGGCTCTCGGACCCACTTCCTGGTACCCGCCTCGAGGTGGGTCGGTCGCTGCTGGCTCCCCACCGTTCCTATCTTTCGACGCTGCGCCCGGTGCTCGATCATCCGGGCCTGCACGCTCTCGCTCACATCACCGGGGGCGGCATCACCGACAACCTGCCTCGAGTGCTCTCGCCCCGCACGCACGCGGAGGTCAAGATCGGCTGCTGGGAAGTTCCGCCGATCTTTCATGTCTTGCAG
>OY761158.1:3585000-6780313 GCA_963664405.1 Thermoanaerobaculia bacterium
CGACTGTTTACTAAAAACACAGGACTCTGCAAAGTCGAAAACGACGTATAGGGTCTGACGCCTGCCCGGTGCCGGAAGGTTAAGTGGAGGGGTTAGCTCGCTTCGGTGGGCGAAGCTCTGAATCGAAGCCCCGGTAAACGGCGGCCGTAACTATAACGGTCCTAAGGTAGCGAAATTCCTTGTCGGGTAAGTTCCGACCTGCACGAATGGCGTAACGATCTGGGCACTGTCTCCACAAGGAGCTCAGCGAATCTGTAGTACCGGTGAAGATGCCGGTTACCCGCATGTAGACGGAAAGACCCTGTGCACCTTTACTGCACCCTGGCAGTGAACCCTGATGCGGTATGTGTAGGATAGGTGGGAGGCTTTGAAGTCGGGTCGCTAGACTCGGTGGAGCCATCGGTGAAATACCACCCTTATCGTATTGGAGTTCTAACCTAGGCCCGTTAGCCGGGTCGGGGACATTGTCAGGCGGGTAGTTTGACTGGGGCGGTCGCCTCCCAAAATGTAACGGAGGCGCGCGAAGGTTCCCTCAGGCTGATTGGAAACCAGCCGCAGAGTGCAAAGGCAGAAGGGAGCTTGACTGCGAGACCTACAAGTCGAGCAGGTACGAAAGTAGGCCTTAGTGATCCGGTGGTTCCGTATGGAAGGGCCATCGCTCAACGGATAAAAGGTACGCCGGGGATAACAGGCTGATCGCCGCCAAGAGTTCACATCGACGCGGCGGTTTGGCACCTCGATGTCGGCTCATCACATCCTGGGGCTGAAGCAGGTCCCAAGGGTTCGGCTGTTCGCCGATTAAAGTGGTACGTGAGCTGGGTTTAGAACGTCGCGAGACAGTTCGGTCCCTATCTCATGTGGGCGCAGGATACTTGAGAGGATCCGTCCCTAGTACGAGAGGACCGGGACGGACGAACCTCTGGTGCACCAGTTGTCGCGCCAGCGGCACAGCTGGGTAGCTACGTTCGGAAAGGATAACCGCTGAAAGCATCTAAGCAGGAAGCCCCCCTCGAGATGAGGTATCCCTGAAGACCCCTGGAAGACCACCAGGTTGATAGGCGGGAAGTGTAAGCGCTGCGAAGTGTTGAGCTCACCCGTACTAATCGGTCGTTCGGCTTGACCAATCTAGCTTGAGTGCGTCTCTATGAGACGAGCCTGTTGCCAATGCCTGAAGCATTCAGTTTGATAAACGCTCTTTGGAACTAAGGTTTCCGGCGATTGTAGCGAGGGGGCTCCACCCGTTCCCATTCCGAACACGGAAGTTAAGCCCCTCAGCGCCGATGGTACTGCATTGGCAACGGTGTGGGAGAGTAGGTCGTCGCCGGAATTTGTGAAACGGCTCTCGTGAAAGCGGGAGCCGTTTCTTTTTTGTGCGCCAGGAGCTGGCCGCGCAAGGGCAATGACTAACTCTCCCGCTTCACCTACCGCTCTGTGTCTCGATGGAATAGGGCTCCGACGTCGCGTAGCCTTGCTGAATCGCGCGCTTGTCGACGAGAAACGGTGCAAGGTTGAACGTGTATTTGCGGACCTGTGTGTCCTCAAACCCGAAGGTCGCTCGGAGCCAAGTCCAGTAACCGCTGCCGCTCACATCCGACAACATGATCGGATGGCCCTTCATGTCTGCGAGGGTCTTGATGTCGTCGCGCGGGTGAGTGATGAGGACTTGTGGGTCCTTCTGGAAGGAGGCCATGACAGCTTTCACTGGCGCGCCGGCCTTCACCAGGTTGAGAGGGGTCACGTTATTCGACCCCAGACCAAAATCAGCGGCGCCCGCTGCCAAGAGTTGGGCCACATTGACGCCCGGACTACCTTGGCGAATCTTGACTTCTAGCCCGTGTTTTACATAGAGGCCGAGGGCCTGGGCCTGATAAAAACCGCCCTGCTCAGCCTGTGCCTTCCAATCCGTTGCAAAATTTACCGTTGGAAGACCGGACGTAGTGGCAGGTGGCCGTTGCTTACAGCCGGACAGGTAAAGGCCGCAGGCCGCAAGAAAGAGGACGGCAAGTACCGCATAGATGGTGGTGTTGCGAATTGACATGAACCAGATCACCCTGTTACCAGTTTCTTGGACATAACCAGGACATTATGACCGTCTGTGCGGCGATACCCAATCGTATCCATGATCGTCTTGACAAAGTGCAGTCCAAGACCGCCGATCGGTCGATCGGTGAGTGGGCTCTCGAGGTCGGGAGGGTCGACGGCGAACGGATCGAAGGCCGCACCGTCGTCTTCCAACTCGACCGTGATCGACTCAGGGCCGAGGCTCAGAGTCAGGTCGATCGAGTGCTTCGTATTATCGGCAAATCCGTAGCTGATGGTATTCGTCATCAGCTCATCGAGAACCAATGTGAGCTGGTAACGCAGATCCTCGGAAAGGGAGTTTCGGGTGCAGAACTCGGCGACAACCGCTCCCATGTTCTCCAACTCCTGCATGCTGTTGCAGAATCTGGCAGCGACGACATCCTTCACCCCCTTCGCAGCTCCCTGGCCCGCGGCTGGTAGCGCAAGGCTACACAGGTTATGTCGTCGAACTGTTCCGAGGAGTCGGCGAATTCCGAGACATGGTCGATGACCCGGCGGCTGAGCGCCTCCACGGATAGGCCTTGGCTCTCGTAGAGCACCTCCATCAGTCGCAGTTCGCTGAACTCGTTGCCCTCGCTGTCCATTGCCTCCGTGACGCCGTCGGTGTAGCAGAAGATCGTATCGCCGTCACCCAGCTCGATGCTCTTCTCTGCGTATCGCATCCCGTCGAAGGCCCCAAGAGCCACTCCGCCGGTGCCTTCGAGAAGGACGACTTCCCGATCGTTACGAATCATGTATGGCGGGTTGTGTCCCGCATTCGCGTAACTCAATCGGCTGTTATGAAGATCGAGGATGCCGTAGAACAAGGTCACGAACATCGATGCTTCGTTGCCCTCCGACAACACCTGGTTGACAGCCTCCAGTACTTGGCCTGGGCGGCCACCGCGCAGGGCTGTCGATTTCATCAGAGTGCAGGATACGGCCATGAATAGAGCCGTTGGTACGCCCTTGCCGGACACGTCTGCGATAACAAAGCCGATCCTGTTTTCGTCGATCTCGATAACGTCGAAGAAATCGCCGCCGACGTTGCGGGCTGCAATCATCTTGCCGAAGCTCTCGACCTGCTCCGTCTCGGGATAGAGACGAGGAAGAATCGAAAGCTGCAATTGCTTGGCGATCTCCAATTCTTCTTCGAGCTGCTCCAGCGCCATACGCAGCTGCCTGTTTTTCCTGTCGAGCTCAGCGGCGCGCTCCTCACGCTCGACTTCCAACCGGGCACGTGCAATGGCGTTGGCTTTGAACACCCTGACCGCCGCAATCATGTCAGCCACTTCGTCCCTGTATTTCGTGGCAGCGATGTCGACACTTGTATCGCCATCGGCCAGGCTCCGCATCGACGTTGTAAGCGCGGTGATCGGCTTGACGATCCGACGGATCAGAACGAGATAGATCATCGCCGTAATGGACACTGCGGAAAGAGAGATCAGTACGTTGGAAAGAATCAGCCATAGTGAGGCACGCGCCGCGGCCTGTTCTGCTTCCAGCACCGCTCGTTTGTTGATCAGCCGCTGGAACTCCGCTATCGAGTCCATGATGGTCTTCTTGTGAGCCTCGTAATTCTGATCGAACATCAGACGCCGGGCGGCGTCGAAGTCGCCTTCGGCCACCGCTGCCATAGCCGCTTCCTCAGTTGCGATCAGAGCGTCGGAGTGCCCTTTTGCCTGCTCGATCAGAGCCATCTCCGATGGCAGCGCGCCCAGCGCTTTGAGACGTTCTAGCACACGGTCACGAGTCCGGGTCTCGTTCACCTCACGCCAATACTTGTCGTAATGGTCGCGCTCTCCGAACTGCACGTAGTTGCGCACTTCGTTGGTCAAGTAATCCGAAGCATCCGCGAGATCGACGCCCAGTTGTTTGAACTCTGCCCGCCGTGCCATCGCCACCCTCTCCTGCCGGTCGCTGGCATCGAGAAGCACGATGCTGACGCCGGTCAGCACGAACAGAGTGATGACCAAGCCGAAGGTCAACCATGCAATGTTGTTGATTCGCATGCAGAACTCCCGATCCTGCGCCCAGGGCAACCCGCTCACGGCGTCGATCTCGACGTGTGTCGGGGGCGCGATAGAGTGTACAAGAACCGCGCTTTCCTACCGTGCGCCCCCTGCTTGGTAGTCACGAAGATTGGAACAGCTATGAACGTCGTTCAGGAGACCGTTGGAGAGGTGCTCATCGTCGGGCCCGAGGGCAAGCTGGACGCGAACAGTGCCAGGGACCTGGAAGAGATGCTACAAAGCGCGATCGACAAGGGATCGATGAAGATCCTGGTCGATTGCTCGGCGCTCGCCTATATCTCGAGCTCCGGCCTTCGCGTGATCCTAAAAGCCGCCAAGAGACTGAACGGCGCCAACGGAAGAATCGCGCTGTGCCGGCTCAGCGACAATGTTGAGAAGGTCTTCCAGATCAGCGGTTTCAGCACTGTCCTTGATATCGAAGGCAGGCGTCAAGACGCGTTGGAGGCCTTCTTCCCAGCAGGCTAAGCTCCAGGTCGGCTGCCGTTCAGTGATCGAAGCTTAGAAGGAGACTGACCTCGTCATCTTGCCTCCTTAGGTCGACCTTATTGGCGTAGTGCCGAAGGAGCAGTCCGGGAAGGCCACTCAGTTCACTGGGGTCGGCCTCGAGCAGCTCGGCCTCCGAAGGCTGCCTGGTTGGAAGTGGTAACGGTTCCCCTCGGTAGCGGATGTCCGCTGAGATTTCCAGCTCGTCGAAGCTCAAGTCGATCTTCACGTCGTCCTGGACCAGCTCGAGGTCCGAGGCCGCGTCCATGAACTCGGTGAGGGCTGCGTTGACCCGATAGATAACGTCGCTTCGCGCACCCCACTTGCCGCCTTCGTCTTCGGTAAAGCGCGAAACCTTCTGGGTCGCGTCCGGACCGACGCATAGCTGCAGGGAAGCGCGCTTGGCAATTCCAATTCTGAACAGCAGGTTGAGCGTCAGGGCCACGGTTGTACATAGGGCCAGAGCTGATCCTACCAACGGCTCCATCAGGTTCGGCACCTGTCCAAAAGCTTCCGGCGTAATGTAGACGCTCAAGCCGGCAATCAGAGAAATACCGACAATGAAAATCTTTCTTGCATCCAACATCCGCGAGGTAACGATCTGCAATCCGGCGACGATCATGAAGCAGGAGACGTAGAGCAGAATCGCGCCACGAACGGGGCTCGGCATGATCACAAAGAGGATTGCGAGCTTCGGAATGAAAGCCAAGGTGATGAAGATAGTCCCGGCACTGACGGCGATCCATCGGCTGGTGGCTCCGGTAGCAATGGAGAGGCCCACGTTGCTCGACGAAGTGGACGGTCCCATTCCACCCAAGAAGCCTGTGAACATAACCCCCAGTGAATCGGCAAGAACCCCCTTCGATAGGGAGCCCATATCGGGTCTTACCCACTCCGAGTTGTTGATCCTTTGACAGGTCGTCAGGTCCCCGATGCCCTTGAGGCTGGACGCCAGCCCGGCGGCCAGGAACGGGATCACCAACTCAAAGTCGAATGACAGCCCGTCGAACCCCAGAGGGTGGGGCAGCGCGAAGAAGGGCGCGGAGGCGAAGTCTGCCAGATCTTGTTCCGGCAGGAGATGCAAGCCGTAAGCCGTCGCGAATCCGACCCCCACGCCAATCAGGAGACTGAATAGGTGTAGCATCCCTCGGCCCCAGACCGAGAGACCGACCATTAGGCAAAAAGTGACCGAGGCGGTCAGGACGACGTCCGCGCGAATAGCAGAGACTCCTTCGGAGGCACCGAAGAAAGCGGACACGCCAAGCGGGATCAGCACGACGCCCACCATCGCGACGACGACGCCGACAACTTCGGTTGGGAACGCGGCTCGCATTCGTTGAAGGAATCGCGACAGTATTACCTGGAACAAGCCAGTAACGATTGTCATCCCGTAGAGAAGCGGGAGGCCACCTGTTCTCACCGCCAACAGCGATGCTGGCAGAAAAGCGGGACCCACCAGCTGGGGGCAGAGATAGCCGGATCCCACACCGAACCGATTCATCGCTTGCAGGATGGTGCCGACGCCGACCCCAATCATCGACAGCCGGACGACGTTCTGCGCCAGGGATGTTGGCCAAACGGCTGAGGGCAGGACCACCGCCACAAGTACGAGCGTGCTCGACATGGCCAAGGTGTGCTGTAACCCCAGCAGTATTGTGAGGGGTAACGGCGGTCGATCCTCGAGCCCATAGGTCAGATTTGCTGGTCTCTTCGGCACGACTGCTTTCATCGACCCATGATCGCGTCTTTCGGTCCCTTAGGATGCACCATACCTCAGCTTTCAGACCAGACGGTTGGTCGTTCTCTGGTATCTTCCAAAGCGATCCAACCATGAGCTCGAATGTCCTGGCGGAACTCGCACGCGACGTCGCATCGCCGAAGCTGCTCCCCTCCCTGAGCATCGGGCTGGTGAACGCCCTGATTCTCGTCATGCTCGAGGTTTCCTTCGCGGCGATGATCTTCTCCGCGCACCCCCACCTTGCCGCGAGAGCGGCCGGCTTGACCCTCTTCGGCACCTTCGTCCTCTGCCTCTTCATGGCCCTCACCAGCTCCTGTCGCACGGCTGTGACACTGCCGCAGGATGCCCCAACCGCTGCCCTAACCGTCGTCGTACCGGCCGTCGCCGTCCTCCTGGTCGGCGCATCCGACGATGCCCTCTTCATCACCGTGGCGACCGTGCTGGCCCTCTGCTCGGCCCTCACGGGCATCGCCTTCTGGGCCATCGGCCGGTTCGGGTTGGCCAACCTCTTCCGGTTCATCCCCTACCCCGTTGTCGCCGGGTTCCTGGCCGGTTCGGGCTGGTTGCTCTCGGTCGGTTCTATCGGCGTCATGTCCGGTGTTCCGTTGGAGCTCTCCACCCTCGGCCAGCTGGCCACCATTTCGAGTGCCTGGAAGTGGATGTCCGGTGGCCTGTTTGCCGTCTGCCTGTTCCTGATCATGCGCCGCTGGTCCCACTTTCTGGTCCTGCCCGGGGCACTCCTCGCCGGTGCTGGCCTCTATTACGCGGGCTTCTGGCTGGCCGGAATGAGCCTCGAGGAGGCCGAGGCGAACGGTTTCCTGCTCACCGGTTTACCGGCTTCCGGGCTCTGGCCCGCCTTCGGCGCTTCCGACCTCTCGCTCATCGACTGGCGGGCCGTGCTCTCCCAGGCTCCCGTCGCCTGCGCCGTGGCGCTGGTGGCCGTCGTCGGGATGCTCCTCAACCTGAGCGGGATCGAGTTGGCCTCCGGGATGGAGATGAAGCTGAACCGAGAGTTCCGCATGGTGGGACTGTCCAACTTGCTGGCCGGGATGGGCGGTTCCCTCCCCGGCTACCCAGCCCTCTCGCTGTCAATGCTCGGCCCGGCGGCCGGCGCAGATTCTCGCCTGTCGAGCGTCGTCGCCGCGCTCATCATCGGTGCCATCCTGTTCTTCGGAGGCGGGCTCCTCGGCTTCTTCCCCCAGCCGCTCCTAGGCGGCCTGCTCCTCGTGCTTGGCCTGTTCTTCCTCTCCGACTGGATCGTCGACACGCGCAAGCGCCTTCCGGTGGCCGACTACCTGCTGGTCGTGGCCATCGTCCTCGTCATCGGCCTGCGGGGATTCCTCGAGGGCGTCGTCTTCGGCATCGCGGCCACGGTCGTCATCTTCGTTGTCCGCTTCAGCCGCGTCTCGGTCGTCCACAACAGCTTTACCCTGATCGAGCGCCACAGCCTGAAGCCTCGCCCCATCCCGCAGCTTCACATTCTCTCCGCAGACGGGGAATCTGCCGTCGTCCACGAACTGTCCGGTTACATCTTCTTCGGCTCCGCCTCGTCCCTCATCGAACGGCTGGGCAAGGATCTGACCGAGAGAGGCGCCTCTCACGTCCTCCTCGACTTCGCTCGCGTCACGGGCTTCGATGCCTCGGCGGTGAACAACTTCCACCGCTTCATCCTTCGTGTCCGGGAGGTCGGGGCCCAGCTCGCCTTCTCGGCCACCCCTGCCGCGCTCACCGACGCACTTACCTCGGCTGTTCCCGTCGAGGCCATGAAATCGGTCCACTTCCAGCCCAGCCTTGACCACGCCCTCGAGTGGTGCGAGGACAGTCTCATTGAGCGGGCCCATCGCCGCATGGGCGAGGGCGGTCAGGACGAGCGCGGCGACCTCTTCGATCGTTCGGTCGACGGCCTCCTTGAACGGCTGAAGAGTCAGGAGAGCTACGAGGCCCTCCTCTCCAAGCTCCAGCCGTGGCTCGAGCGGCGCCAGTTCGAGGCTGGAAACACGGTCGTCGAAGCAGACGAGCCCCTCGAAGGTCTTCAACTCCTGATGACAGGAACGGCCACCGAGGTGAGCGCCTCCGGAGAACGCCTCCGGGTGCTTGATATCGGCGACATAATCGCTCCGACCGCGGCCTTCAGCAAGGTCCGGGTTGCCCACCGGGTCGTAGCCGACAATTTCCTCGTGACGCTTCTCCTGACCCCGGAGGCTCGGTTGCGCCTGGAGTCTGACGCGGCCGAGCTGGCCCTCGCCCTAGACCGCTACCTGCTCGGCAAAGACCCCCGCTAGAGCACACAGAGGTAGGGCACGAGCTCCCGTTGGACCCTGAGGGCGTGTCGAACACGCGGCGCTCTTGTCACTCGCGGTCCGATGGAGCTTGGTTGCGGTCTAGGTGCGAGGTAGAGTCTCGAGAGGTCGCCTACGTCGAAAACGCTTTGAAAAGGATCCGGAAATGAGTGGAAGTCTCGAAGGAAAAGTCGCCGTCGTCACCGGCTCGTCGAGCGGCATCGGCGAGGCGATCGCACGTTTGTTTGCAGAAGAGGGCTGCTCGATCGTCGTCAACTCCTCGAGCTCGGTTGAGGCCGGCCAGGAGGTCGCATCGAGTCTCCCAGACGCTATCTATGCGCAGGCCGACATAGCCGACGAAGAGCAGGCGAAATCGCTGGTCGAGGCCGCGATCGACAAGTGGGGTCGTCTCGATGTCCTGGTCAATAACGCCGGCGCTACCCGAGTCATCCCACACGATGACCTCGATGCGGTCACCGCCGAGGACTGGGACCGGATTCTCAAGGTGAACATCGTCGGAACCTGGTTTGTCACCCGTGCGGCTGCCGCGGCACTCAAGGAGAGTGAAGGCTCGGTAGTCAACATCTCTTCCGTGGCCGGGGTACGGCCCGGGGGGAGCTGCATACCCTACGCGGTGTCTAAAGCCGGGTTGAACCATATGACCAGGCTCCTGGCCAAGGTGCTTGGCCCGGAGGTCCGAGTCAACGCGGTCGCCCCGGGTCTCATCGACACTCCATGGACCGCCGACTGGGACGCGGTGCGCGCGGCCGTCCGTGAGCGCACGCCTCTGGGGCGGTCAGGAACGCCGGAGGACATCGCCAGGGCGACCTTGTTACTCACCCTATCGCCCTACTCCACCGGCGACGTGGTCGTTGTGGATGGCGGAATGCACCTGGTCGGCTAGGAGTTTCATGGCGCCGGCGACGGCGCGCGTCGCCCGTCCCTAAGGCGAACGGGCTCCGTGCTCTGGACGTCGTTCATGCTCTCTGTTTCCCTGTTCGATTCGGAGGCAGATCTTAGCCTGCGGAAGAGATGAGCCTAAGAATCCTGGGCTAGACTGGTGGGTGTGACGGGCATTGTCGATCCTCTCGAACGGCTTCGCTCCATCATCGCGGAGTGGCCGGAGACCGACGAGCGGATCTCGCACGGCTCGCCGACTTTCTGGGGCGGCAAGAAGACCTTCGCCAGCTTTCACATCGATCACCACGGTGACGGTCGTGTTGCCGTCTGGTGCAAGGCGAGTTGGGACGTCCAGCAGTCGCTCGTAGGTGCCGATCCGGAGGTGTTTTTCATTCCTCCCTATGTCGGACCGAGCGGCTGGGTCGGCATCGACCTCGAGGGTGAGGTCGATTGGGATATGGTCTCGGGTTTGCTGGAAGAAGGCTATCGAATGGTGGCTCCGGCGAGAGCGATCAAGCAACTCGAAGGGCGACAATAAGTATGGACCTGGTCGCACTCGCTGTCATCGTTTTCTACCTCCTGCTGACGACTGTGGTCGGCGGTCTGCTGGCGCGGCGCAGCACCGGCTCGGACCAGTGGGCCGCGGGCGGCGGTCAGATGGGAGTGTTGATGATTGCCGTCGGCATCGCCGGCACCCGCATCGGCGGCGTAGGCACCTACGGTGTCGCCGGCGACGTTATTACCAGCGGAATCTGGAATCTCTGGTACGGAGTCAACACCCTCCTGGCGCTGGCGCTGGTCGGCTTCTTCTACGCCGTTCCCTATCGCCGCCTGCGCCTCCACACCGTTGCCGAGATCTTCTGGGTCCGCTTCCGCTCGCGGCGCTGCCAGGTGCTCACCAGCCTCTGCGTGCAGACCGAGTACTTGATCGTGAACATCCTCGAGCCCTTCGTCATCGCCTCAATCCTGGTCGGCGTTACCGGAATGCCTTTCGGGGCGGCGGTCTTTATCGGTGCCGCGGTGCTCATCTCCTACACCGCTCTTGGTGGCCTTTGGGGCTCGGCGGTCACCAACCTCATTCACTGCGTCGTCATGCTCGTTGGCCTGACCTTGGTGTTACTGGTGGGAGTGGAGCATTTCGGTGGCTGGCCGAACGTCGTCGAGCGTGTCGACCAGGCTCTGGTGTCGAGCGGAGGAATGGATCCTTCGTCGTGGTGGAGCTTCACCGGAGGCGGGTGGATGGCGGTGATCGCGATGTTCTTCTCAGCCGCGATTCACACTCCCGCGGCCTCCATCTACGTCAACTTTTCGTCCGCCGCGAAGGACGAAAAGAGCGTTCTGCGGGCGTTTCTATGGGCGGGACTGATCGCGTCCGTCATGCCCCTCCTCGCCGGATCGATCGGTATTCTCACTCTGGCCGAGTACGGCGAGGAGGCCTCCGGGAGCGGCTATTCGCTGATCACCAAGCTCGCCACTGAGCTCGACCCGCTGATCGGCGGCATTGCCCTGGCGGCTGTGCTGGCGGCGGTGATCTCATCGGGTGGACCGATTCTTCTCTCGAGCTCCACTATGTTCGTGACCGACTGGCTCCCGTTCACCAAAGATTGGGACTCACGAAGAAAGCTCGGTGCCTTCCGGCTGACCACGGTGATTTATGGCCTGGTGGCTGCGACCATCGCCTGGAGGGGGCAGATCGGGTCCATCCTCGACCTTCTTCTGCTCGGCTTCGCCATGGTGGTCCCTCCCGCGATCACCGTGGGCTACTTGATCTACTGGCGCGCCACGACCGAGAGGGGTGCCTTCTGGGGCATGCTCACCGGCTACGCAACCGGATTGGCGTGGTACGGCGTCATTCGCTGGGCGGCGTTCGTCGGTTTCGCTGCGCCCGATGGCTCGGGCCCGTTACGGCGCCTCTTTCACTGGCTGTTCGTCTTCGAAGGTGAAGGAATCGACCCCTCCTACGCCACTACCCTCATTCCGATCGTCGCGGTGCCACTGATAAGCCTGCTCACGAAGGAGGTCAGGAGCCCAGAGAAAGACCGGTTCTACGACATCGTCTCCGGCAAGAGAGAACGCCGCCCAGACTAGACCAGCGTTTCCAAAGTTCGCGCACATATCTCGGGCCCTTCTGCCCGCTGGCGTCGTTTCGCCTCCTCGACATATTCCCAATATGCCTGCGTCAGCGCGCCTAGCCAGCGAACAGAATGACCTCGAGCTATGCAGCACGAACTTTGGAAACGCTGGTCTAGAGAACCGCGCCAAGACTAAGGGTAGTAGCCGGCCAGGGTCCTCACCGTCGCCTTGGTCCCCTCAACGGTGAGATCGATGAACCTGAAGTCGTCATCGGCTGTGGTGTTGGTCGACTGATAGGCAAGGAAGTACTGAGAGCGTAGATCCTGTTGAACGAGCTCATACACCGTGTCCAGATCTTTCAGGTCTCGGATGAAGTAGCTTCGGCCGCCGGTTTCGTTGGCGAAGGAGACCAATCGACGGCGTGCTCCACCGTCGTCCATGTTGAGTCCGATCGAGTAGATGGTCACACCGGCTCGCCTGGCGTACTCGAGAGTCTCTTCGAATCCGAAGCGGCTGACCTCGTCTTTGCCGTCGGTCAGCAGGAGGACAGCTCGCTGACCTTTGATGCCGCTGAAGTAGTAGAGCGAGAACATCAGACTGTCGTAGAGCGCGGTCTGGCCTTCCGGGGTCAACCCCTGCAGGCCGCCGCCGAGGGAGGTGTGGTCGTTGGTGAACTTGACCGCGAGATCCGGAAAGCGGTTGAAAGTCACGACCGCGGCTCGGTCCTTGGGAGTGATGGCCTGCTGAAAAAATCGCAGGGCCGCGTGCCGCGCCTGGTCCAGCCCGCCCACCATCGACGCCGAATTGTCGAGGAGAATCACCGCGTGAAATGGCAGGTTCGAGACTTTGTCGAAGCGTAGGATCTCCTGCGGCACTCCGTCCTCGAGAATCTGGAAGTCGTCTTGGGTGAGGGTCTCGATGAGCTTGCCATCGCTACCCAGGGCAGCGGCATAGAGCTCGACGAATTGGATGTCCACCTCCTCGAGGAGGTCGGTGGAGTTGATAAACACCAGATCCTCCGTCGAGTTGCCGTCGACCAGGTGGGCAACCGCGCGGACGTAAGCTGTGGCGTTCTTGGTTGGCAGGCGAATGGGCTGAGCGAAGGGCTCTTGGTAGAGAGTGGCGACTTTCTGTTCGTTGAGAAAGAACTCCACCCGCTCGAGAGTGCGCCCCTCTGGGACTTCGACATCGGCTCTGGCCTGAAGACTCTCCTCGTAGCTCCTCCCCCCGCGCGGCTCGACTAGCTTGACGGCGAAGCGATGCTCGCCGGCGTTGAGTAGGAGCCGATCCTCCGCTGCGACTAGACCCTCCGCGTCGAGGGCCTCCACTCGCAGATCACGCAAACGCGGGAAGGGGCCAAGGTCGAGCTCGACACTGAAGGGCGGGCGGTTCTTCTGCACGACTTTGATGTCGTCGAGATAGAAGGCCACCTTCTCGATCTCGCTACCGGAGATGAGGGTTTCGAAGCGGAGAAACCCCGAGTGCAGCTCGCCGCGGGGAGCCACGATACGAATTGCCGTCTCGGCATTTCCTACGGCTTCGGTCGCTTCCTTGAAGAGGCGCATACTCTCGTTGTCTCGGTCGTCGGGGATGTCGGCGAGTATGTCCATCTCGGGAACGGTTAGGGTCTTTTCGATCAAGAACACTGCCTTCGATGTCAGATCCTCCAGTTTGACGATCAGCGTGTAGTCGGCGGGGCGGAGGTAGCGCTGAAAGGCCATCGGGATGCCTTCGGGAGGAGGCTCGTCGGCCGGGAAGCCGAATTTGTAACGAAAGTTCTCGAACAATTGGCCGTCGCGAACCACCTCGCCGGTGAGCTCGAAATTGTAAGAGCGGTAGCTGGCAAAATCTTCTACTTCGGCCACCTCCAAAGGTACGCGAACGACGCCCTGAACGACGGTGCGACTCTGTACGCGTCCTAGAAAATCGATGTCGAACTCGGCGTCGAATGTTGCGGCCCCTTCCGGGACCTCGGCGGTGAAGGCTTGGAAGGTGGCGATCCACTCTTCGCTCTTCGGTTTCGGCTTCCTGAGTACCCGATCGAGCGTGAACGTATAGTCGCTGCCGAGGTCTCGGAGGCCGACGAGTAAGGGCCTGAGGCGATTGCCGTTGATGCAGGATCGAGCCGTATCGACGACGCGTTCGAGAGCTACCATGCCAGGGCGCCAGATCGTTGCCCGGCCCAGGCCTCCCCTGCGGACGAAAACAACCAGAAAGTGATGCTGCAGCGTGTCGCTGCCCTCGTATTGCCAGACGCTTACCGGGTTCCTCGTCTTCGAGCAGCGCACATCGAGGGTGGCGTCCGGCGGACCGTGAACGAGATAGATGCGAGATCGATCGTCTTCGAGAGACCCGAACTCGCCCTGCACGGTGAAGACACGCTCATCCCAACGCTCCTTCGCCTCGTTTCGGCCGGTTTGCGGGTAGGGGTCACGGATCTGCCAGAACTTGCGGATGAAGGCGTCGCGCTGGTGATCACGGCGGAGTTGAAGAAAAGCAGCTCTTTCCTTGGCCGTGATCAGGGGGTCGATCTCGGCCAACCATGCCATGAAGCGCGTCGCAAGCACTTCATCCTGCGTGTCTTCCCGAGGGCCTTTACCATCGTCGGAGTGGACCGCAGCCGCCGCCGCCGCGAGCAGGAGGAGAACCGATACACGGCGTTTCATCATCGATAGAACAGCCTAGTCGAAACTAGGGTGGCACAGCAAGATACGGGGTCGCGAGCGTCCACGGATGCAACCAATAGCCGAAGCACTGCCGTAAAACACCTTGGTGAGAGTGGTCCAGGTCGGAAAGTCTCAGCTAACCTCCGCGTGACCCGCCACGGTATAGTACCAACGTTGGTTTCGCGCTAGGTTGACCAGCAAGGAGAATCGTTATGGCCCGCAAGTCCCTTGAAATCTCGAAAGTCGTTGTATTGGCGACGTTGTTCCTGGCCTTGTCCAGCGTTGCCTTGGCGCAACTGCCGCCGGAGGCGGTTCTCCTCGACAAGGTGAAGATCCCTCAGACCTTGACCCCCGAGAAGATCGATCCAGTCACCCTCGAGGATTGCGGCGACGATGCGATCTCTTGGACTTGGAACGACACTGAGTTTCGCGGAGCGGCCTCCAGCTCCAAGGAGTTCGAGAAGTCACCCGAAAAGTTCGCTGCCGCGCACAAGAAAGAGCTCTATGTGCGGAATTTCATGCTCGCCATGAGCACGATCTGGTGTCCGATTACCGACGAAGTGACCCCAGGTGGGCGCAAGACGGTAGACGGCCACGGCTTGGAATGGGAAAGCTGCTGTTCCTTCTGTGATGAGGAGATGTTCCCTGAGAACTTCGAGGAGGCCCTGGTCCAGTTGCGTAAGCGAGGAGAGGTCAGCTACGAGCTGAGTGGGGGCACCTACACCGAGGGAGCCTCAAGCCCGGTCGAAGGGGCGATCGACGAGAACGTCTAGGCTCCGGATGCGCCGTCCTTGGCGCCATCGTAAATAGATGGCGATCATTTCCGAAGGCTAGCTGTGCCGCGCATAACCAAGGTCTACACTCGGACCGGCGACGACGGTACGACCGGGCTCGGTCTGGGCTCGCGAGTCGCGAAGGATGGCGCTCGTGTTGAAGCCTACGGCGCGGTCGATGAGCTCAATTCGCAGCTCGGTGTGGTCCTGGCGCTAGGTTGCGATTCCTCACTCGAGGCAGCGCTCCGAAGGATCCACAACGACCTGTTCCATCTCGGGTCGGATCTCTGTATCCCCGAGAAGGACAAGGAGACTCTTGATGTTCCGCAGATCGAGGAACGTCACATCGACGCTCTCGAGGAGTGGATGGATCGTTGGTCCGAAGAGCTCTCCCCGCTCGAGAACTTCGTCTTGCCCGGCGGATGTCCCACTGCGGCGAGCCTCCATCTCGCCCGCGCGATCTGTCGGCGGGCGGAGCGCCGGGTCGTGACCCTGGCCGGGGTCGAGCCGATCGGCGCTCACGCGCTGCGCTATCTCAACCGGCTGTCGGACGCGCTCTTCGTCGCCGCTCGCTACGAGAACCTCAAGCGGAATTGCAAAGAGACGCTCTGGGACAGCCGAAAGTAGGCTGCGTTCAGATCTCGAGAGTCTCGCGCACGACCTCTTCGAGAGTCGTCACTCCTTGGCGGAGCTTGGCGAGGCCGCTGCCGCGCAGGCCGAGCATGCCGTTGTCGAGGGCTTTCTGACGAATCTCGAAGGCACTGCCGCCGGAGAGCACGAGATCTCGGACGTCTTCGTCCAGCTCCATGACTTCGAATAGGCCCACCCGTCCTTTGTAGCCGGTGTGGCTGCATCGTTCGCAGCCTGTGCCCCGATAGAGGGTAAGGCTGTGGGCCTCGTCCTCGGAGAATCCAACGTTCATGAGGGCGGCTGGCGGGACCTCGGTCTCCTGCTTGCAGTTGCTGCAGATGCGGCGAACCAGCCGCTGCGCCCCGACGAGGTGCAGAGAGGTGGTGACCAGGAATGGCTCGATCCCCATGTTCATCAGGCGGTTGATCGTTGACGGGGCGTCGTTCGTGTGCAGGGTCGAAAGCACTAGATGGCCTGTCATTGCGGCCTTGATCGCGACCTCCGCGGTCTCGAAGTCCCGAATCTCACCGACCAGAATGATGTTCGGATCTTGACGCAGGAACGAGCGTAGCGAGGTCGCGAAGTTGAGCCCGATAGATTCCTTTACCTGTACCTGGTTGATCCCTGGAAGGTTGAACTCCACCGGATCCTCGACGGTTATAACGTTGACCTCGGGAGTGTTGATACGCGATAGCGCCGAGTACAGAGTATTGGTCTTTCCTGAACCGGTGGGCCCGGTCAGAAGAACCATGCCGTAGGGTTTCAGGATCGCTTGCTCGAAGCGGCGCAAGGACTCCGGCTCGAATCCCAGCTTGGTCATATCGAGTTGGAGATTGTCCTTGCCGAGGATCCTGAGCACGATCTTCTCGCCGAAGAGAGTGGGGAGAACCGAGACTCGAAAATCGAGGTCTTTGACTCGGTGAGCGATCCGGGTCTTGAGCTTGATGCGCCCATCCTGAGGCATTCGCTTTTCTGCGATGTCGAGCCTCGCCATGATCTTCAGACGGCTGGTGATGGCCTCCTTCAACTTCAGCGGAGGATTCATCACTTCGTAGAGGATGCCGTCGATCCGGTAGCGGACCCTGTACTCCTTCTCGAAGGGTTCGATGTGAATATCTGATGCGTCCCGCTTGATTGCGTCATAGAGAATGACGTTGACGAGGCGGACGACCGGCGCGTCTTCAGAGCGCTCCTCCATCTCTTGGAGGTCGATGTCTTCCTCGTCCTCCAGGACTTCCAGGTCTGCTTCTTCCTCTTCCGAGAGATCGTCCATGACTTTCTTCAGCTCTACGGCGCGGGTGCTTCCGTAGTAGCGATCGATCGCGGCGCGTAAAGAGTCCTCCGAAGAGACCACGGGCTCGACGGTATAACCGGTCATGAACTTGATGTCGTCGAGCGCAAATACGTTTGTCGGGTCTGTCATCGCCACGGTCAGTCTTGCCGCAGCCTTGGAGATCGGCAGGACCGTGTACTTCCTCGACAGCTCTGCGGGGATGATCTTGATCACCGCTGGGTCGACCTTGATCTGATCGAGATCCACCGCGGGAACGCCGAAATGCTGCGAGAGGAAGTCGACGAGCTCCTTGTCGCGCATGTAGCCGAGACCGACGAGCTTGGCGTCAAGTCGGCCTCCGCTCTCACGCTGCGCAGCTAAAGCGGCGTCGAGCTGCTCTTTGCTGATCTTCCCGGCTTGTACCAGGACCGATCCCATTCGGTCATCCATTGCCTACCCCGTGTCGCGTTTGCATACGTATAGCAGCTGCCAAATATATCAACGAGCTGCGGTTTCGTCAATGAAGGGGCCGCTCACGGCGACTTTGGGCATCTGCTACGTTGGCCCCCACTGGAGCGAGATCATGAGGAGGAGATGAAGGAGCCGGAGGGGGTCGCCCGTCCGGGACTCGCCGCAGCCGGGTGGCACTTCATCGCGATCTGGCTCGTCGTGAGAGTGCACTGCCTCCTCGTCTCCTGGCCGCTCTACTACTCCGACTTCGTTCTGGAGTACCCCTACCTTGTTGGGGACGGCCCCGACATCATCCTCAACGGGCTATTCATCGCCGGCGAGACCGTTCCCTATTCTGGTCGCCCGCCGTTGCTTCCCCTCGTCGACGTTGCTAGCTCGAGGGCTCGCTCGACGATTTGCTCCGGGGCCAGATTCAGCAGGCACGGCTTTACCTCTGAGAAGCCTCGGTGGCAGAAGCTACAGGGAAGGCGGTGCCATAGCGCTCTTTGCGGTGCTCCATAGGGACCCGAGCTTGCGGGGTCGGTGGGCCCGTGTATGAACAAGGTGGGAACCTCCAGAGCCTGGGCGAGGTGTAGTGGCCCGGTGTCGCCGCCGAGCACGAGGCGGGCTCCGGCAAGGAGTGCGACAAGGGAGGGAAGGTTTTCTGCCGGGGCCCGTCGCGCTGTATCGCGGCTCGAGCGCTCGAGCTCTTCGGCCATGCCAGCTTCTCCAGGGCCCGCCGAGATCAGTATCTTCCAGCCGGTACGCCGTCCGAGCTCGGCGGCGACGGCGCCCCAACGATCGGCGGGGTACTGCTTGTTTGGCCACGCGGCGCCTGGGTGAATGACGGCGTAGTCGCCCGACTCGTTGAACTTGTCAGGGCCTGCTCCGGCGAGGATCTTTTCGGGTGCGAATCCCTTGAAGTGGGTAGAGGCGCCAAGGGCCGAGGCGACGGCGAGGGCGCGGTCGACTGCGTGGGGGCCGGTGCTCGGAACCGACTCCGAGAGCCAAAGCGCGCTCGAAGGTTCGCGTCGGGACCCGCGCTCGAGGCCGATGCGTCTGTCACTCCAGCTCATCGCGGCGAGCACGCCGGCCTTGTGGTTGCCGATCAGGTCGAGGACTACTTCGGCGTCGAAGTCTCGAATGCGCCTGAACGCTCCGCCAATGTCGCGCCATGTGGCTGCCGCTAGGCGAGACTTTCTCCAGCGCCGAGTCCGAACAGTGAGGACCTCGTCGATGTCGGGATCCTGGTCCAGAAGCGGAGCGAAGACGTCTTCGACAACCCAGCCAATGTAGGCTGTCGGTAAGTGCTCCCGCAGCGCTCGCAAGGCCGGTAGGCAGTGAACGATGTCGCCGAGTGCGCTGGTGCGGACGAGGAGGACGCGAGGGGTCCCTGGTTGCTGACCAGGAGACCCTGGTTGGTCGGCCCTCATTCGGTGGGCTCTGCGAGCGCCTTTGCCCGGGCTATGAGGTCTCGGGTGGCGTGGTCCTTGGGATCTCCGACAAGAACTGTCCGGCCGCCGTAGGACCGCACGGTCTCGTACTCCGGCACTTGTTCCGGTGTGCCGTAGTCGGTCCCTTTGCAGTGAACGTCCGGCCGCAGCGCCTCCAGAACCCGGGCTGGACTGTCTTCCTCGAAGACGAGGACGTAGTCGACGGGCACGAGAGCCGCGACCAGCTCGGCGCGCTCGTTGGCGGGTACGAGAGGACGGCCGGGTCCCTTGAGGCGAGTCACGGAGGCATCTGCGTTGACGGCAACCACCAGCGCGTCCGCCTGTTCCCTGGCTGCGAGCAGATACCTGAGATGGCCGACGTGGACGAAGTGCCTCACGACTGATCCTCTTGGGCGTGCCGTAGAGGTAACGCTCCAACACCAGGTCGGCTAGGAGGAGCACTTTCTGGCATTCGAAGCCGTCGACCAGTTCCTGTAGCCTGGCGCTGTCGGGAAACGCTGGTCTAGGCTATCAGCGCTTGCCGTGCGCGGCGCGATGTCGGCGAATGCAAGTGTCTCAGCCTGCTCGGCGAGCTCCTTGCCTTTCGAGGTCGTTGCGGTAGGACTCGACCAAGCAGCGAAGACCAACGTCCTCAGGCTCGATGGACAGCGCAGCCTGGAGCTCGACGATCGCCTCTCTCGTTCGCCCCCGCCGGAGGAGCCTTCGGGCCGCGGCCACCTTGGAATCGACCTTGTCGTCGAGTCGGCGCTGTTCGAGCCTCGTGAGTCGTTCTTCGAGCACCGCAAAGCGTTCGTCGTTGCCGAGCTCGGCGATTCTGCGCGAGAGCAGCTTCCGGGCGGTTGCGATGTCGCTATGTTCGATAGCCTCTTCGATGGAGAGAATCGCGTTTTGGGTGGCAGTTCGCCGCTTCTGCTCAGCCGCTTCCTTGAGACGACAGCTCTTGAGCAGGTCTCGGGTCTCGGGGCGCTTGCGCAGCGCCGGAGTCTTTTCGAGCAAGCCGATGGCTTCTTCGAGTTTTTCCTCGTCGGCCAGGGCTTTCGCCTCCTGCAACAAGGCTTCGAGCTGACGGTTCTGCTGTGCCTCGTCGAGGGACCGGCGCGCCTCTCCTAGGGCCGACTCGTCGCCAAACAGCTTTTCGGCGTGTGCAAGCTGTTTTTGGGCGGCATCTAGACTGCCCTGCTCGAGCAGGCGTTGGATGCCGACTACAGCTTCTTCGAGAGCCTCGAGGCGCCTGTGTTCCTCCCGTTTTTGCGCGAGGGCGCTGCGGTACTCGTCCCAGAGCCGCAGTGCTTCGGGGTGCTCCGGTTGCACCCGGAGCGCCTCCGCGGACTCTGCTTCCGCGCTCTCCCAGTCCCCGGATTCGGCCTGCGCTGCCGCGGCGGCCAAGAGCTTTTGGATCTGCGCGTCGCGCTCGCGTGCAGCGAGCTCTTCTCGTTTATCGACGACGCGTTGCTCGACTTTCGTGAACGCCGCATTGTCACCCTGCTGTTGACGGTACACATCGAGGAGCCTTTGGGCAGCTGTAACGTTCTCACGGGCCAGCTCTACCTCGACGAAGGCAACAGAGTCCTGGATCGCCCGTCTCTGTAGCTGGTCGGCCAACTCCTGTTGGTAGGTCTCGAGCAGACCTTTCGTCGCTGGGTCGTCGGGTCGCGCACTGAGAACCGTTTCGAGCTTATCGATTGCAGCAGGAAGATCGGTGGCGGCGAGCAGGGCAGCTTCCGCCGCCAGCTCTGTCTCCTTTTGGTGTTTGCCCGCTGCTTCGATCGTGGCCTGCTCGAGCTTGCTCTCGACCGTCGCCAGCATGTTGCGAGCGAGAGTGTCATCGGGCTGCATCGAAAGGACTCGGTGCAGCCGCTTCTGCGCCTCTTCGAGCTCGCCGTTGCGAAGACGCTGCTCGGCCTCGGCGATCAGGGTCGCGACCAGGCCGCTGGAGTTGTCTATTACGAGGGTCAGGTGCGGGTTGTGGCCTGAGTCCTCGTCGCGCTGGACGGGGTTGTTCGCTACCGGCGGTGGGGTATCGGAGTCGGCCTTGATCTCCCCCGAGCCCCCCTCCGGATCGGCCGGAAGCCGAGTGTCAACAGCCCTACTGAGGGCATCGTCGAGATCCTGCTTAGGGCTGACCTCCCCCTCCCCCGTCCCGATCATCTCGAGCAACTCCTCAGCCGAAGCCGGCCGCTTTTCCGGATCCTTCTCGAGTGTCCTCAGGATGGCCTCGCGCAGATTCTCTGCAACCCTGCCATCGGGGTCAGTGGTGGCGAAGTCGAGCGGCTGGGCGAAGCGGTGTGCCCACATGAACTCGCTGGTCTTGGCTCCGCTCAGAGGGAAAGTACCCGTGAGCAGCTCGTAGAGGAGCAGCCCGAATGAGTAGAGATCGGTGGCGGGTCCGGGAGAGGAGTCTGCTCCCGACCACTGCTCAGGCGCGGAGTACTTGATTTTGCCGAGAAAGGCTCCGCTACCGGTGAGCTCGTGGTGAGAGTCGTCCAAGTGCTTGACGATGCCCAGGTCGATGAGCTTGATCACCGGCTTGCTATCGGCGTCGCGGGCCACCATTACGTTCTCTGGACTGATGTCTCGATGTACGTAGCCGTGGCGATGGAGGAAACCGAGGCCGCTGAGCGCCTGGCGCGCTATCTCCATGCACAGACTGACGCTCGGGAGTCGTTCGGTGGCGAGAATCTCTCGGACCGTGACTCCCTCGATGTACTCCATCACCATGTAGGCGACATTGCGGTGGTCAACGGAGTAGTCGTGAAGGCGAACGATATTGGGGTGCTCCAGCAGAGTGACGGCCCGCGCCTCACGGAGGAATCGCCTCTGGGTCGGTTCGTCATCGGAGAATTGCGGGCGGATCGTCTTGATGATGCGAATGACATCGAGTTGGCGATGCTTAACCAAATAGAGGGCGCCCATGCCGCCTTCCTTGATCGGGCGGAGAAGCTCGTACTTGTCCTCTATCTCTTGGGATAGTGGCTGCGTCGCCTCTTGGGATAGTGGCTGCGTCGCCCGCTCTTGGGCTTCGAGGCGTCGGATGGAAGAGTCGCTTTCGGACATATCGAGCCTTAGTTGCCACGGCACCGCTGCCGCGGGGGATCGATAAGGATACCACGATAGCCATGTTGCGATACGCGCAAAGGCTATTATCGTCGCCGACTAAAAGGCTACTGAAGCTCGATCGGAGCCTCGGCGCGGAGCCGAAGCTCGAGCCCTCTACCTATGTCGAGCAGCCTTAGACGGTTGCCGGCACTATCGAAGAACCAGGCCCCTTCGGTGGCGCCGTTGGCAGCGACCAGGGGAACGAAAGTCCAGACTCGAGTGAGCTCGCTCTGTTGCGCACGAAAGAGAGTACCGGTGGCTCGGGCCGGCAGCTCTTGTGTGTTTGTGTCGACTCGCTCGAGGATGGCCGCCGTGCCGTTAACGGAATCGACGACCAGAACGTTTCTCGTGGCGCCGGACCCGTTCTGGACCGGCACGGCTAGAAAGCGTTGTCCAACGACAGACCCCGCGTCTCTGGGAAAGACGCTGAAGAGATTGTAGGGCTGTTTCTTTGCTTCTGACAGATGGCCGCTCTCGGCAACTTCGATACGGTGCACGTCGCCCGAGCCTCCGTCCAGGACCATGAAGGCGACGGTCGCACCATTCGCTGCCTGTAACTCGACCGTTGCAACCGGGCCTTCCAGGGTTGGCAGGCCGTTCAGAGAGATCGGCGGCGGCAGAGTCGAGCTCTTGTTGATGCCGGGAAAGCGAAGGCCCTGACCGGTGCTGGCACTGTAAAGGTAGGCGTCTTGCGTTGCGCCCGTGCCGCTACGCCGCATCAGGAGGGTGAAGCGAGGATCGTCGCCGGCGACCGGAGCTGCGGGTAGTCCGGTGAAGCGACGGAACGAGATATTCCGTGCTGGGCCCCCGAGCTCGGTGAACATGCCGGACGCCCCGGAGGTGGTGTCGAAGACGAGGACTGCCTCGACCTGCCCGCTCTTTGCCCGAATCTCACCGCTGACAATCTCGCCCGAAAGCGCTGGGACTCCGGCTTCCCTCCCCAGGCTGGTTAGGAGGTTCGTGCTGAGGGCCGTATATTCGTAGGGCTGCTTCGTCAAGTCGCGTTTGAGCTTTTCTACGAGTGCGACGCTTCCCGTCTTGAGGCTCGCCAAGAGGAAAGCCCCGGTGGATTCGTCGTCGCTGTAGATCGGGCTGGCGAGGAAGGGTGCGAGCGCGGTGCGAACCCTGGCGACCTCCGCTAGGTCCAGCTCTCTCAATCTCTGGGCTTGCTGATCCGCGGGCCAGTTCGCCAAGTGCTCCTCCCATAGGCTACGTACGGAAGATTGATTGCCTCTTGCGATTGCCGTTCGTGTGGCCTTGCTGGTAGCGATGCGGCGCTGCTCCACCATCGCGGAGAGCGCATCTTTCTCGCCTGTCTCGGCTCTTGGGTCTTCGGGCCAATCCTTCCGATAGGCTTCCCACAGCTCCGCAAAGGTCTCTGATTGACCTCTCTCTGCCGCCCTCAGGGCTCCCTCCTGAGTCCGTTTCCAGGCGTCTTCCCGGACTCAGAGGGCCAGTTCGTGGTCCCCGGCCGTACCTCCAGCATCTTGCGAGCGTAGAAGACCTGCTGAGTTAGGTCACTTTCCTTGATGCCGTTGCGGATGCCGGTCTCCCAATAGGCGACGTTGCCCTCATTGCTGGCGCGGAAATTCTCTTCCTCCAGTCGCGTCTGGGCGTCGTCGAGGGCCCTCTTGGCCATCAAGTCCTCAGGGTCGAGCATCAGCAGTCGCTCGAATGTGGCCACGGCACTTTCCCAATCCCCCTGATCGAGCTGGTCGGAGCCCTTTTGGAGGAGGAGAAGCGGATCGTCGTCCCGAGCCGCGTTCTCGGAGAGCTCGACGTAGAAACCGATCTCGACTCTGTCCGCGCTGCCACGTACGAAGCGGGCCCAAGAGATGTCGGGTCCTACGGTGGTGATCTCGAAAGTCGCCGGACAGCCCTTTCTGGTCTGGTCACCCACAGTCAGCTCGGTGCAGACGCTTCCCGTCATTCCTTCTTCCAGGCCTGCGTTGCTACCGGCATCGAGGCCGAAGCCGTTATCGGTGACGTCGGTTACCAAGACCACCTGCTCAGCGTTGGCAGCGAGTGCCGCGAGCATGATCACGCCGCAGGTGGCGCGGAGGCCGCGACTCCGTAGAAGCAAAGAGAACCGGCCTCCGAAGGTGAGGAGGGACTTCGCGGTCACGAGAGATTCGACTCTGTCGCCGTTGTTGGTCCGTGCAATCGGGAGCTCATCTCTCTTCGCTGCGACAATAAGGCTTCTCGAACTTCGTCGATCGCCTGATGCGCGGCAGCATGCCGCCGAGCCGGGTCGCGCGGGAGAAGTCCGCCGAGAATCTCGGCAATCGGTGCTGAAACATAGTCCGTCGAGGTCGCGAAGTCGCCACCTGCAGCCTCGCGCAGTTGCGGGAGCTGGCCGGTGACAGCCTCGACAAAGAGTACGCCAAGCGAGAAGAGGTCCGACGCGGGGCTTGGAGAGTGCCCTTCGAGCACCTCGGGAGCGGTATAGGGAAGGCCCCTTGAGGCGGTGGCCGGGTTGCCTTCGATGCCGTAGTCCAGAAGCTTGAGATCTTGAATCGGGCCCAGCTTGTCGAAGGTGACCTGGACCGTTTCAGGCTGTAGGTGTCGGTGGACAACGGGAGGCGATAGAGAGTGCGCATAGTCGAGGGCGTGAAGGATGGGCAGGATGACCTGGCCAAGAGCTTCGACCTCTGGGAGCGAACCGAATTGCTCAAGGTACTGGCGCAGTGTCAGGCCCTCACGGCGATCGGTGATGTAGTAGGGGCGCTGAAATTTGGCTTCGACTCCTTCGTCGTACACGGGCGAGATGTAGCGGTTGTTCAGCCGCCTGCTCTGGTTGGCATCGTGCAGGAAGCGTTCGACCGCCTGAGGGTCGGGGACAGTGGCTGGCGGCGGGAGCTTGACAACATAGGGGCCACCCTCACCTTCGACCGGCTCCACCAGGTAGCTCTCACTGCCCTGGGCATCGTCGGCGCGCTCGAGGAGGCGGTAGTTCGGGATTTGGAGTAGCCCAGCGCTCTCCTCGGCTGCTGAAGAATCCTGGCCGATGGAATCTTTTCGAGATACTTCAGTCTTGGGGAGTCGCCGTCGCCACCGCAGAATCGCGAGAACCAGGGCCAGAACCACCGCACCGAGCGCACCGAGAGCCCACGCCGGCAGCCCCGCTTCTTGGGGTGAGAGTGCGCCCCCTCGGTTTGGCGAGATCTTGTCTCCTTGGATGGACTCCGCCGCAACGCTCGAATCGGTTGGATCCGGGTGCGGCCGAGGCGGCGCCGGGAGGTCGATTGCCTGTTGTGCCGGCTGCGCGGGGTACTCCTCCGGGAGCGAGGGGACCACGACTGGCGGTTCGGCCGGGATGGCATGGTTTTCGATCTGCTTGTGGGCGCCGGCGTCCTCCTCCAGCTCCTCCTCCGTCAAGCTGTTTGGTGGAAGCTCCGCGGCGCTCTCGATCGGAGGAGTCTCGATAGCCTCAGGCTTGGGCACCCGGCGAGGCTCGATTCGCTCCAGGATGAGGGGAGGGAGAAAGTCGATTCCTGGTTCGGTCCGGAAGATCTCGGCAATGGTTCGGTAGCCGTCCTTACGGGCTTCGATGCGGAAATCGCGACCCTCGACGAGGGGAAGCTCGATCCGTCCGAGGGAGTCGGTCCGCCCCTCATAGAGGCGGTCGACGTAGACGCGGGCCCCAGCCACCTCGGTCTCCAAGATGTAGCCCTTGGTTTGCGCTCCGAGGTCACTTTCGCCCACCAGGATGAAGTGCAGGGAGACCCCGCTCTCGAAGTGACGAGAGGCGTGCATGGTCTTGCCTTGCTTCTGCAGGCTGACGACGTGTGAGCCCGGCTCGATATCGACGGCGACGCGGCCCGCGAAGTCGGTGATGCCGACGACGAGATCGCCGATTCGAACCTCGACGTCTTCGATCTGCGGTGTGAGCTCGATTACAAAAACCTCTGCATCCAGTCCGCTTGCCGACAGGCAGGCGAGGGCGCTGCAGCCAAGCCACCGAGCGAAGAGGCGTCGATTCGTCGAAGAGCTTCTGGAGATCATGTTGGCACGAGAGTCGGTAGGCTTCTTCGACGAGGGTGCCAAACGAAGCCGAACAAATAAAGCGACTTAGAAGGGTATCATGCGCGGGCCGATGCGAGTCCCGGCGGCCTGTGCGAGGGCCCTTCACCCGGTCGGTCCCCCAAGCTATGAATAGGCGCAAGAGCCGGATCGAAGAGCGCTTGGTCGAGCGGACTCGGCAAGACGGTCCGCTTACTTTTGCCGAGGTAATGGAGGAGGCGCTGTACGGTGAGGGAGGCTACTATGCCGGAAGCTCGACTCCCATCGGCATCGATGGCGATTTCGTCACCGGCTCGAGCTTTTCTCCACTCTTCGGCAGGTCGACGGCTAGGGTGCTTGCCCGTCTTGGCAGGGCGCTGGGGGCCCCGGCCGACTATCTCGAAGTCGGGCAAGGTAGCGGCGAACATCTCACGAACGTTGCCGAAGCGACTGCCGCGTTGCCTTCGGGTCGGATCTTGGCCTGCGATCGGGTGCCCCGGCCCGCACCTGGGAACGTCGAGCAGATCGACGATCTCGGTTCATTGGCGAAGGGCGAGCTCAGTGGACTCGTCTTCTCCTACGAGCTCTTTGACGCTCAGCCGATCCACCGATTGGTGGGGCGGGCGGGAGGACTCGGTGAGGTCTGGGTGAGTGCCGACCCAGAAGGCCGACTTCGCTTCGAGGAAGGGGATCTTTCGGACCCGGAGCTGGCGTCGCTGCTCAGCGGCGCGAGCCTCGAGCCGGGGCAAATTGCCGACTTGAGCCCCGACTGGCGCCCCCTCTATCGCGCTCTGGTTGCTCCTTTAGCGCGGGGTCTGGTCGTGACCTGCGACTATGGCTTCGAGCGTTCAGCGCTGCTCGATTCGAGGATCCGGCGACTCGGCACGCTCGCCTGCTATCGCGAGCAGCGGGTGCACCGGGACCCCCTGCGTGCGCTTGGCGAAGACGATCTCACGGCCCACGTCGACTTCACGGCGTTGCGCGAGACCGGAGAGGAGCTCGGTCTCGAGACAGTGACTCTTACCCGCCAGGCTCGCTGGCTCCTGGCGGCGGGGCTCTTCGAGGATCTCGAGGGCGCGGATGCGGCGCTGCGCAACCAGGCGATGACTCTTCTCGACGGCGATGGAATGGGTGAAGAGATCCGCGTCCTGGTGCAGGCGAAGGGTGTCGACCTCGACCGCGTGCTGCCCCGTGAGATACTCGGTGAAGTCGGTTACGAATCGCCTTGACTCGCGACTCCGAGAGGGTAGAATATCGCCGCCGTACGGGCCCTGGAGGGCGGCCCCGCGTCCATGCAACACTATCTGCCTATTCTTGTCTTCACTCTTGTCGTCGTGGGCTTCCTCATTGGCATGCTCCTGGTGGCGAAAGTGCTTCGCCATAACAGCACCGGGCGGGTCAACCGTGACCCTTATGAGTGCGGCAACGAGCCGGAGAGTCTGGCGCTCCAGCACCGCTTTTCGATTCGTTATTACCTGATCGCTGTGCTCTTCGTGGTGTTTGATGTGGAGACGGTCTTTCTCTATCCGTGGGCCGTGATGTTCGATGAGCTCGCCCTCTTCGGCTTTATCGAAATGACGGTCTTCTTGCTCATCCTCGTCGTCGGCTATGCCTACGTATGGAAGAGAGGGGCGCTGGAATGGGCCTGAGCGAAGCGTCTGAGGCCAACATCCTGACGACGACCTACGACAAGGTCTTCAATTGGGCGCGCCGCTCCGCGGTGTGGCCGATGCAATTCGGACTCGCCTGCTGCGCGATCGAGATGATGGCGGTTATCGATCCGCGTCACGATATGTCCCGCTTCGGAGCCGAGGTGTTCCGAGCGAGCCCGCGCCAGAGCGATCTGATGCTGGTTGCGGGTACCGTCACCGAGAAGATGGCGCCCATCATCCGTCGTCTGTGGGATCAGATGCCGGACCCGAAGTGGTGTCTGGCGATGGGCGCCTGCGCCACTTGTGGTGGTCCGTACCGGACCTATGCGGTGACCCAAGGTGTGGATCGGATCGTACCGGTGGATGTCTACGTCCCTGGGTGTCCGCCGCGCCCCGAGGCACTGCTGTGGGGGCTGATGCACCTTCAACGCAAGATCGACCGCATGACGATTCGCAATCCCGCCCAACCGACGTCGCGGGTCGTTGCCTAGGGCTCCGGTTCGATGAGCGAGAAAGATCCCGAAGAGGCTGCGAAGCCGGCCGCCGAGGCCGGGGCCGAGAAGGGGGTCGAAGCAAAGCCCCCTTGGTTGGAGAATCCGGTGGTTCCGGAGTGGATCGATGCCGGCGAAGACGAGCTGGTACTGGCACTGCGAGACTCTTGCCCTGATGCCGTCTCCAGCGCCCACAGTCTCGAGGGAGACCTCTCTTTGGTGGTGACCCGCGAAGGCGCGCTCGCGGTGGCGTCGAGCCTCAAGGAGGATCTCGGCTTTCGCTATTTCGTAGACGCCGCCGGGGCTGACTATCCGGACCGCGAAGAGCGTTTCGAGGTTGTCTACCACGTGTACAACATAGACACTCAGAGGCGCGTCCGTTTCAAGATCGCGACCGGCGAAGAGGTCGCGGTACCGTCTCTCACTGGCGTTTGGCGGGGTGCGAATTGGCCGGAGCGGGAGGCCTATGACATGTACGGAATTCTCTTCGAAGGGCACCCGGATCTAACCCGAATTCTGTTGTGGGAAGGCTTCAACGGATACCCCCTGCGAAAGGAGTTCCCGGTCGAGGGTATCGACACAGGCGCCGCTATCTACCCCGAGTACTACGGTCCTGAACAAGGCCCGATCTCCGGCGTCGGCACCGGTTGGATGGTTCCAAAGCCGCCGGAGCCTGTCGTCGAAGCGGCCGAGAGCGACGAGGTTGGCGCCGGTGAAGGCGAGGGAGAAGGAGAAGGAGAGTCGTCGGCTTGAGCGAGCTTCCTGAAAAGGGCCCAGAGACCCTCTTCGATCTCAAGGAGATGGAGCTCAACTTCGGGCCCCAGCATCCTTCGACTCACGGCGTCCTTCGGCTCAAGCTGAAGGTCGACGGCGAGCGTGTGCTCGACTGCTACCCGATCATCGGGTATCTACATCGAGGCACCGAGAAGCTCTTCGAGCTGCACCCTTATTTCCAGAACGTACCCCACACCGACCGCATGGACTACGTGGCGGCGGCCACCAACAACCTTGCCTACTGCGGTGCGGTCGAGAAACTGTGCGGGCTGGTCACTCCTCCTCGCGCGCGCTATATCCGCACCATCCTCTGTGAGCTGCAGCGGATCTCGAGCCATCTGCTCTGGCTTGCCACTCACGCCATCGACATCGGCGCGATGACCCCTTTCTTCTACTGCTTTCGCGAGCGAGAGCTGATTCTGGATCTGTTCGAGGAATACTGCGGCGCCCGCCTCACCCTGAACTGCATGCGTCCGGGAGGGCAGCCTCATGACCTACCCCTAGGTTGGACCGATCGCTGCCTGGAGTTCGTAGAGAGTTTTCCGGCCCATGTCGACGAGTACGAAGGCCTGCTCACCAACAACCGGATCTGGAAGACGCGTACGATCGGCATCGGTGTGCTGCCTCCGGAGCTGGCGCTCGACTACGGCATCTCGGGTCCAATGCTGCGCGGGAGTGGCGTCGATTGGGATCTGCGTAAGGCCCGCCCTTACGAGGCTTACGACGAAGTCGAATTCGACGTGCCGCTGGGAAAGAACGGCGATACCTACGACCGATACCTGGTACGCATGGCGGAGATGCGACAGTCGGGGCGGATCATCAAGCAGTGCATCGACAAGCTTCCCGAAGGGCCGATCATGGCCAAGAAGCCGAGAGTGCTCAAGGCGCCGAAGGATTGTGAGGTCTACTTCAGCATCGAGGGGCCGAAGGGTGAGATCGGTTTCTACATCGTAGGCGACGGCACCACGAATCCATATCGCTGTCATGTGCGCGCGCCCTCTTTCATCAATCTGCAGGCCCTGCCCGATCTGGTGAGGAACCATCTCCTTGCGGACCTGGTGGCGATCATCGGCACCACCGACATTGTGCTTGGCGAGGTGGATCGCTGATGGGTGGACTTCTCGAAGGGGTGCGAGAGGCGCTCGGCGACACTCTCTTCTTCTATGCGTTCTCGCCGCTGGTGAAGATCGTGGTGGTGATGTTCATTCTCGTCCTGCCCTTGGTGACGGCGATGATCCTGATCGAGCGCAAGCTGCTCGGCTTCATGCAGTTTCGCACCGGCCCCAACCGAGTTGGGCCCTGGGGGCTGCTACAACCCTTTGCCGACGTGATCAAGCTGCTCGGGAAGGAAGACGTCATCCCGAGAGAGGCCGTCAAATGGGCTTTTCTGCTCGCTCCGTGTCTGGTCGTCGGGCCGATGTTCGTCATCTTTGCGGTCATTCCCTTCGGCCCGCCCGGCGAAGGAGAGAGTCTCAATTTCTTCATCACCGATCTGAATGTAGCGGCGCTCTTCATTCTGGCGATGGCCACCTTGGGGGTGTACGGCATCATCATCGCTGGCTGGGCCTCCAACTCGAAGTTCTCACTGATGGGTGGACTTCGCGCGGCGGCACAGATGGTCTCCTACGAGGTCCCTCAGGGCCTGAGTGTGGTCGGCCCTCTGATCCTTGCCGGCTCGATGTCGATGGTGGACATCGTCGAGGCGCAGAGGGAGGCTCAGATATGGTTCATCTTCCCGCAGTTCCTGGCCTTCTTCGTCTATCTGGTGGCCGGAGTGGCGGAGACCAACCGTAATCCCTTCGATCTTCCCGAAGCCGAGACCGAGCTTGTCGCCGGCTTCCACACCGAGTACACCGGCATGCGCTTCGCGCTGTTCTTCCTCGGTGAGTACGGCAATATGGTGGTCATCTCGGCAGTCGCCAGCATCCTCTTTCTGGGGGGCTGGATGAGGCCTTTCCCGAACGTCGAGGCTCTCGCCTTTCTCGACGGGGCATGGCTGGGTCCGCTGGCGATGTTTGTGCCTCTGCTCTGGTTCTTCGTCAAGATCATGATCTTCATGCTGATCTATGTTTGGTTCCGCGGCACCTTTCCGCGCTACCGCTTCGATCAGCTGATGGCGCTGGGGTGGAAGTGGCTTCTTCCGCTCGCCCTCCTCAACATTTTCCTAACCGGCCTGATCAAGCTCGTTGTCTAGCGAGTCGACTGCGGAAAAATTCAACATGGAGCCTAGATGAGCGCTGTACGAAACTTCTTGGATCGGGTCATGCTCCTGGACCTCTTCGCCGGTTTGGGGATCACCTTTCGCAACCTGTTCAAAAAGAAAGTGACGGTGCAGTATCCGGAATCGCGGCGTGAGCCCTCGGATCGCTTCCGCGGCATGTTCCGCTTGGACGAGGATCGCTGCATCAAGTGCACCATCTGTTTTCGCGACTGCCCCATCGACATCATCTACATCGACTGGCATCAGCAGGTAAACGAGGAGACAGGGAAGAAAGAGAAGGTGCTCGACCGCTTCGACATCGACATTCAACGCTGCATGTTCTGTGGTCTGTGCGAAGAGGGCTGCCCGACCGAGCCAAAATCGATCTGGCTCACTACCAAGACCTACGAGCTCGCAAGCTATGAGCGTTGGAACAATCTCTACGTCGACATGGAAGGGCTTCAGAATTGGAAGGTACGCCCCTCCTACACCGACGAGGAGATCGCCTGAGCCGCGGAGGGGGAGTCGGATGGAAGGTCTGATCTCTGGAGAGGTGATCCTCTTCTACGTCTTCGCAGCCGCGGCGCTTGTTGCCGCGGTTGGCGTGATCAGCATGCGCAATCCCATGTACAGCGCGATCTGCTTACTGGCGTGCTTTGTTGCGGTGGCGGTTCTCTTTCTTCTCCGACACGCCGAGTTTCTCGGCGTGGTTCAGCTCTTCGTCTATGGCGGCGGGATCATGGTCCTCTTCCTTTTCGTGATCATGTTGGTCAATTTTTCGCAGCTCAAAGAGGTCGATCTCTACGTCGGTCACTCTCGGGCCGCGGCGCTGCTGGTCTTGGTGATGGCCTCTTTCTTTGTTGCCCTCCTGGTCGGCGTAGATCTCGGTCCGGCTTTTACCGAGCCCCTCGCCTTCCTCAGCGTCGAGGGCGAAGTGATGGGTAATTCGCAAGCGGTGGCGTGGAGCTTGTATCGCGACTACCTTCTGCCCTTCGAGATTGCCTCGATCTTCCTGCTCGTGGCGATGATCGGGGCCGTGGTTCTGGGGCGTGAGCACTAGGTGATGGCTATGGACTGGACCTCGCACGGGGATGGGCGATGACTGAGATCACCACCAACCACTACATGGTGGTGAGCTTCCTGCTCTTCTCGATCGGCATTCTCGGTGTCATGACCCGACGCAACCTGATCGTGGTGCTGATGTCGATCGAGTTGATTCTGAACGCAGTGAATATCAACCTCATCAGCTTCTCCTACCAGCACTCCGATCTAACCGGGCAGATCTTCGCGATCTTCACCATCTGCGTTGCCGCCGGTGAGGCAGCGGTGGGACTGGGAATACTCCTGGCGCTCTACCGTCTACGCCACAGCACCGAGATCGATAGGGCCGTGGAGCTCGAGGGGTAGGCCGGTATGAAGGAATTCGTCTGGCTCATCCCCCTGATCCCGCTCGTGGGAGCCTTTCTCAACGGTGTGGTGCTCAGAAACCGGCTCAGCCGCCCCCAGGTGGGCTGGCTGGCAGTAACCGCGGTGGGGCTAGCCTGCGTCCTATCGATAGCCGCGGTAGCTAGCTACATGGGTAGCCCGGAGCATCACGAGCACACCAGCTTCGAGGTAGAGCTCTACGACTGGGTCCCGGCCGGTGATCTCGAGGTGGCATCCGAAGAGGGCGCACTTCGAGACTTCAGCGTTTCTCTCGGCTTCATGCTCGACCCTCTGTCCTCGGTGATGATCCTCTTTGTCACCTTCGTTGGCACCCTGATCCACATCTACTCCATCGGCTATATGGCCCACGAAGATGGCTTTCAGCGCTACTTCACCTACCTGAACCTGTTTATGGGGGCGATGCTCACCCTCATTCTGGGCAACAACTATCTGGTGATGTTCGTTGGCTGGGAAGGTGTCGGTTTCTGCTCCTATCTGCTCATAGGTTTTTATTATCAGGAGGAGTTTCCCCCCTACGCCGGCAGGAAGGCCTTTATCGTCAACCGAATCGGCGATCTCGGGTTCATGGTCGGGCTGCTCGCGCTGGTCTCCAATTTTGGGTCGCTCCGCTACAGCGAGCTGTTCGCGACGGTAGCGGCGAACATCGAGCTTGCCGAGTCGGACTACGTGCTTGGAATGAGCGTGGTGGGTTTCATCACACTGTGTCTCTTCATCGGCGCTGCCGGCAAGAGCGCCCAGATCCCGCTCTTCGTTTGGCTGCCCGACGCCATGGCCGGTCCCACGCCGGTGTCTGCGCTGATCCACGCCGCCACCATGGTGACCGCGGGGGTCTACATGTTGGCTCGCTCCAACGTGCTCTTCCAGTTGGCCGGCGGTACCTCTCAGCTGGTGGCCATTATTGGTTGCGCGACCGCCTTGATGGCGGCCACGATCGCACTAGCCCAGACCGACATCAAGAAAGTACTCGCCTACTCGACGGTCTCGCAGCTCGGGTACATGTTTCTTGCATGCGGCGTCGGGGCTTATGTCGCTGCCATCTTTCACGTCTTCACCCACGCCTTCTTCAAGGCTCTACTCTTCCTCGGCTCCGGGTCGGTCATCCACGCGATGGGCGGTGAGCAGGACATGCGACAGATGGGCGGGCTGCGCAAGTTCATGCCGGTGACCTATAAGACTTTTCTCGTCGGCACCATAGCCATTGCCGGGATTCCGCCGCTGGCGGGGTTCTTCTCAAAGGATGAGATCTTGGCGGAGACCTTCCTCGGCGGGCATTACATTCTGTGGATCGTGGGCCTCATCACCGCCGGGCTCACTGCGCTCTACATGTTCCGAGCGGTCTACCTCACTTTCCATGGAGGGTTCCGTGGCACCGCCGAGCAGCGCAATCACCTCCACGAGTCGCCGACGTTGATGACCATGCCGCTGGTGGTGCTGGCAGTGGGAGCCGTGATCGCGGGCCTCTTCGGCATCCCGGAGGGAATGCTCTTCAACGCAGTCGAAGGTAGCAATCTCTTCCATCACTTCCTCGAGCCGGTGATCGCCGAGCTCCCGGGGCACGGCGAGCACGGGCATTTGAGCCTCGGCGTCGAGTGGATTCTGATCCTCGTTTCGGTGGCTGTCGCGGTCTTCGGCATTCTTGCCGCCTGGCGCAACTACGGTGGCCCGGTCGGACTCGGCCATGGCGAAGAGTGGGCTCGCCGCTTTCCGGGGATCCACCGCGTTTTGGTCAACAAGTACAGCGTCGACGAGTTCTACGATGCGACCGTCGTACGCGGAACCTGGGGGCTAGCTCGTCAGCTCTTTCGATTCGATGGAGCGGTTATCGACGGAATTGTCATGATGGTTCGCCATGTCACGGTGGGTGTCGCGCTGTTGTCGGGCTTTTTCGACAAGTACGTCGTCGATGGCCTGGTCAATCTTGTGGCTTGGGTTCTCAATCGATTTTCTCGCATGCTCAGGAAGGTGCAGTCCGGCCTCGTCTCCCAGTACGCCCTCGTGGTGGTAGTGGGTGTTCTGATGCTGGTCTTCGCCGCCGTGATTCTGCGATCTCAGTAGTGGCTCAGGGGCGGAGGAAACCATGTTCGACTGGCTCGCCGACACTCACATTCTAAGTATCGTCGCCTACATTCCGCTGGTAGGCGCGATCTTTATCATCGCCTTCGTGCGCGGATCCGACGCGGTGAGGGTGCGAAACATCGCCACCGGAGTCGCATTCGTCGATTTCCTCGTATCTCTACCGCTGTGGTTCTCCTTCGATCCAGACGGCGAGCTGTTTCAGTTCCGCGAGAGTCACGAGTGGATCTCCGCCATCGGTGTGCGCTACGAGTTCGGAATCGACGGTATCTCGCTCTTGATGGTGTTGCTCACGACTTTACTCGGAGTCCTCGCCATCCTCTCTTCCTGGACCGCGGTCAAAGAACGCCAGAAGGAGTACTACGTCTTCTTGCTCCTCTTGCAGACCGGCATGCTCGGGGTGTTCATGGCGATGGACTTCTTCCTTTTCTATGTGTTCTGGGAAGTCATGCTGGTCCCGATGTACTTCCTCATCGGCATCTGGGGCGGGCCGCGGAAGCTTTACGCGGCGATCAAGTTCTTCCTCTACACCCTTGCCGGCTCGGTGGTGATGCTTCTCGGCATTCTGGCCCTGTTCTTTTTCAACCAGGACGGTCTCCTCGGCCATCAGGGGATGGGAAACGAGGCCTCCTTCTCGATCCTGCAATTCCACGAGATCGGCGCCCAGATACCGGCGGGCCTGCAGTTCTGGATCTTTCTTGCCTTCTTCGTCAGCTTTGCGATCAAGGTCCCCATGTTCCCTTTCCACACTTGGCTGCCTGATGCTCATGTCGAAGCGCCGACAGCCGGGTCGGTGATCCTGGCTGGAGTTCTCCTCAAGATGGGGACCTATGGCTTCGTTCGCTTCTCGCTGCCTATCCTGCCTGACGCGACCTGGCAGCTCCTTCCGTGGATGGCCGGCCTATCGATTGTCGGCATCGTCTACGGTGGCCTCGTCGCGATGGCGCAGAAGGACATGAAGAAGCTGGTGGCCTACTCGTCGGTGAGTCATCTCGGTTTCGTGATGCTTGGGCTGTTCGCGCTGAATGGGCCAGGGGTCAACGGGTCGATCCTCCAAATGATCAATCATGGTTTATCGACCGGCGCCCTCTTCCTCCTCGTCGGCATCATCTACGAGCGCCGCCACACCCGCATGATTTCGGAGTATGGAGGCATCTCGAAGAAGATGCCGGTCTTCGCCACCTACTTCTTGATCATCACCATGGCTTCCATCGGACTACCGACGCTCAACGGTTTCGTTGGCGAGTTCACGATCCTGGTCGGTGTCTTCAATCGCAGCTGGGTCTGGGCAACATTCGGCGCACTCGGCATCGTTCTTGGCGCCGCTTATATGTTGTGGATGTATCAGCGGGTCTTCTTCGGGCCGATGGATAACCCTGACAACGAATCGCTGGAAGACATGAATCGGAGAGAGGTCCTCTATATCTTGCCGTTGGTCATTCTGTGCTTCTGGATCGGGCTCTACCCGAAACCCTTCTTCCGTATTCTCGAGAAGCCCGTCGACTATGTAGTGGCCAGGGTCAACGGTGATTCCGTGGCAGCGACGGCGGCCCTGCCGGGGTCGGTCGCACCGACCGCGCCCCCCGTCGCTCTTGCCGAGGTCGAGGAGTAGCCGGTGGCGGGCATGAGCCCACAGGATTTTCTCCTCCTCGGTCCCGAGATCCTGCTCGCGGCCCTTGGGCTGATCCTCTTGTTGTGGGGGGCTCTGGCCGACAAGGGCGCCGGGAATCGCGCGTGTTCAACCTTCGCGTTCCTCAGCTTGGTGGTGACGATGATCTACGTCACCGTCCAACATATGAGTCTCGAAGGTCCGACCCGAATCTTGGCTGACAGCTTCATTCTCGACGGCTTTTCTTTCGTTTGGAAGATCATGGTTCTGCTGGCGGTGGCGCTTACCGTGCTGCTCTCGCAGCGTTTCGTCGAGGACGGCGGGTATCGACCCGGCGAGTACTACTCACTGCTGCTCTATGCCGCGACCGGCATGATGTTCATGGCCAGCGGCTTCAACCTGATCTCGATTTGGATCTCCTTGGAGCTGATGGCCCTGTCGAGCTACATCATGGCCGGCTACTTCAAGCGCGAGCTGAAGTCGAACGAGGCGGCGCTCAAGTATTTTGTGCTCGGAGCTCTATCTAGCGGTGTCATGCTTTACGGGATGTCCCTTCTCTATGGCGGGACCGGTTCCATTCAGCTCGAGGGAATAGCGTCTGCTATCGCGGCGGCAGAGTCGCCGAGTCTGCTGGTGGTGATGGGCTGGGTTCTCCTCGTGGTCGGCCTTCTGTTCAAAGTAGCGGCCGTTCCCTTTCACGTATGGGCACCCGATGTTTACGTCGGTGCGCCAACGCCGGTCACTGCCTTCTTGGCCGTCGCTTCGAAGACCGCCTCGTTTGCCATCCTCGTGCGCATCCTCTACCAGGGGCTACCGGGTCTGAGGGTGGATTGGCAGATCATCCTGGCAGCGGTAGCTGTTGTCACCATGGTATGGGGCAACTTGGCGGCGCTCACCCAAGACAACGTCAAACGTCTGTTGGCCTACTCCTCGATCGCCCATGCCGGGTATGTGCTGGTCGGAGTGCTCGCGCTCAACGAGATCGGTCTTTGGGCGGTGGTCTACTACCTTCTCGCCTACGGCTTCATCACCATGGGCACCTTCGGCACCGTGATTCTGCTCGAGCGCAAGTCCTACGCAGGAGAGACCTGCGAGGACTACGCCGGTCTTGCCAGCCGGTCGCCCTTCCTGGCGGCGATGATGCTCGTTTTCATGCTGGCATTGACCGGCATCCCGCCGACCGGGGGTTTCGTAGGCAAGTTCTACCTCTTCGCGGCTGCCATTCAGGCCGGGTGGACATGGGTAGCCGTGATCGGCGTGCTGATGAGTGCGGTGTCGCTCTACTACTACTTCAGGATTGTCGTTTTCATGTACCAGAAGGAGACGACGGAGACCACGCCGGAGCCGCTGCGCGAGCCGGCCCTCGCCGGCGCAATTATTCTCTGCTTCGTGCTGACGCTCGTGCTCGGGTTGTATCCGGCCCCCTTCATCGAGTTCGCCAAGACCGCACTCTTGCCGCTCCCCTAGGGGGCGCAGCCAGCTAAGATGGTGGGGTGGCGGAGTCCAGGCCCAGGGAAAGCAAAGCTCGCGGTCGCTTCCGAATACTCGATCTCTCAGCTGTAGGTATCGCATTTCCTGTTGCCCTGTTGCTCGGTTATTTTGCCGGGCGCACAGTCGGCGGCTGGTTCGGAGCCGAGAGGATGGGGGCCCTCATCGGTACCCTCCTGGGTATCGTCAGCGGTTTCTACAATTTCTTCAAGATGATCGTCAGGCTGGCACCGCCTCTACCGCCGAAGGGCGATTCTGACGATGGCGAGGGTAGCTGAGCTCACCCAGCCGGCGCGGATTCTCGCCCGCATCGAGCGAGTCGCGGCTGTGCTCGGAGCGCTTGGAGCGCTGCTGTATCTGCTGCGCTCGCCAGCGGGCGCCCTTGTCTTGACTCTAACTGCCGCCGCGAGTATCGTTGCGTTTCACGGCCTCCAGGGCCTTGTAGGTGGGCTTGGAGCCGGCTCCGATACAAAAGTCGATCAACGAAGCAAGGGCCTTGTCTGGCTTCGTTTCTGCCTGTTACTAGTTATCCCTCTCACCTCACTCTGGCTGGATGCTGAACTAGCACTGTCGCTGTTGCTGGGTTTCTCTGTGATTCCGCTGTCGTTTATAGGTGAGGGTTTTTTCCAACTTTTCCTTTCACTGATGTCAAGGGGAGAGAATGGCAGCTGAGGGCGGCGCGGTCACGCATAACTCGGTTCTGTATGGACCGGTGAACAGGGTTTGGGAAGCTACCGGGCTCGCCGAGTCGCTCGGGGCTCACGAGGTTCCCGACCATGTAATCGGGGCGGGGCTGGTCATGGTGCTGTGCGCCGTGGTTTTCATTCCTCTGTCGGGGAGACTGAAGCTCGAGAATCCGGGGAAAGGTCAGCAGCTGCTGGAATTGGTGGTCCTCGGCCTCAAGAACTTGATGGAAGACGTCATCGGCCAGGGCGCGGCGCGGCGCTTCATGCCGATGATTGGAGCACTCGCAGTCTTCATCTTTCTCTGCAACATTCTCGGGCTCTTCTTTTTTCTCCAGCCACCGACGCAGAACACCAATACCACTTTCGCCCTGTCGATCACGGCTTGGTGCTACTACCACTTTGTCGGGCTGCGCAAGCACGGTCTCCACTACTTCAAACAGTTCCTCGGTCCCATTCCCGCCCTCTTCTTTCTGTTCATACCCATTGAGCTCATTAGTCACTTGGCGCGGGCTCTATCGCTGGGGCTGCGTCTGTTCGGCAACATCTTCGGCGAGCATCTGGCGGCGTCGGTGTTCTTCCTGATTCCTTTCATCGTTCCCTTTCCGATGATGGCGCTGGGGGTCTTCGGTGCGACCCTGCAGGCCTTCATCTTCTGCATGCTAACCATGGTGTATATCGCTGGTGCCGAAGCGGACGAGCACTGACTCCCCGCCGGGTAGGCATTAGCCGGTGATCTGCACCTTCTTCGAGGAGGAGTGAAATTATGAGTAAGAGACTTCTCGGTCTCGCGTTACTCACGCTGTTGGCTCTGGCCACAGCCGGCCCAGTTTGGGCACAGGACGGTGATCACGGTGGGGATGTCGATTGGGGCATTCTCGGTGCGGCATTCGCGATCGCCATCGCAGCCGCGGCCGGTGCTTCCGGTCAAGGCAGGGCGGTCGCAGCAGCGGTGTCGGCTTTGGCGCGCAACCCTGGGGCGGCCGGCGACATCCGCTTCGCCCTGATTCTGGGCCTTGCGTTGATCGAGTCCCTGGTCATCTACGCGCTGATCATTGCCTTGCGTGGCGCTGCATTCTTTTAGGCGCCAGCGGGACATACAAGACCTGGCCGTTCCGAGGATTCCCCGGTGCGGTCATCTGCTAGAGCCGGGCGCGCAGGCGTCCGGCTTTTTTCTTGGTACGCAGTGGAACCTATTCTCGTCTTCTTGCTTCTAACTAGAGTAGGAGCCGTGAGAGAGACGTACACCAACGCCACACCCTGCCGGGAAATGGGGCGGCCTCCAATGAGATCGTCGCAGGGGCGCACTGTTCTCAGACGTGGACGCCAAATCGGCGCCTCCGCAATCGCCGAGCGCGACCGTGGCGCTCCCGCTCGCGCTCCAGTACCGCGGCTGCTGCCTTTAGACGCACTGTTTCGCCAGGAGTTTTCGGTGTGGATTAGACCGATCCTTTTGGCATCGATCGTGCGTATTCTAGAGTGAACAGCGGCGAACTCTGCCGGAGATGTGATGAATCAGAGCCATGTTTCTCAACCGAGCGCCTGGGACTTCCAGTCGGTCGTCGTTCCCTATGTCGACGCGCTCTACAACACTGCTTTGCGCATGACTCGGAATCCCCAGGATGCAGAGGACCTGGTCCAAGAGACCTACCTCAAGGCTTACAAGTACTACGACAAGTTCACTGAAGGGACCAACCTGAAGGCCTGGCTCTTCCGCATCCTCAAGAACACCTTCATCAACAACTACCGCAAGAAGCAGCAGGAGCCTCCTCAGAACGCCTTCGACGAGATCGAAGATGCCTTCGAGAAGCACATCAGCAGCGAGGCCGGGGGTCGGATCCCGAGCCCCGAAGAGAATGCGCTAGAAGATGTGCTCGACGACGAGGTGCAACACGCCATGGACTCGCTTCCGGACGACTATCGGATGGTTGTCGTGCTTGCCGATCTCGAGGATTTCTCCTACCAGGAGATCTCACAGATCCTCGATATCCCCGTCGGCACAGTGATGAGCCGCCTGTATCGAGCTCGGCGTCGACTCGAGTCCGAGATGCTCCACTACGCTCAGGATCACGGCTATATCCGGTCTCGCGACCCCGTTAAAATGCGGAGTCGTGAAAAGAAACCGTCCTGATCCTCCCGCTGCGGGAATAACTCCTGCCCTCTCGAGAGTTGAGCTGCAAGTAGCGGCCAACGCGCAAACCGTATTGTGCGCGAGGCCGTCGGGCCTTCAACTGAGCTTCAGACGGACGGGAGAAAATGGCGGAAAAGCCCTCCGAGGTCGACTATAAGCCAGCCGAGTTCGAGCTGATGCTTCGCTCCACTGAAAGAGTGAGGGTTCTGGTGCAGCGCTCATGTCGCTGCTGCGCACCCTCGGATCTGCGAGTCAAAATTCAGCAGACTCTGGTCCTCTACGCGAGTAGTAGAGAGAGCTTCCGGGACTGATCGACCGGTTCCTGCGCCGGGTGGCATGGCGTGCTACTCTGCGACCGCCACTAGGGTCGCGTCGATGTCTCGCCATTTGTTTCTCTTGCTGCTCCTCGTTGCCGTAGGCACGGGAGTCTTGCATCAAACCACCCGTCGCCTCGAATTGGCGCTCGATTCCCCCTACCCAGTTTCGGCCGCGGAGCGTTATCGGCCCGAGTCGGCTGTCATTCCGGCTTTTTCTTTGGATGCTTTGCCGCCGGACTTGGACCTCGACCTTGCGGTCCCGGCGCGCTTGCGCCGAGGAGAGACTCTGGGGACGGTGCTTCAACGTCACGGGCTCGAGCCGGACGAGGTCCAACGAGCCGCTGCGGCCGCCGCGGCCCACATCGACCTTCGGCGCTTGCGCGCCGGCGCTTCTTACCAGGCCTACTACCGGGAGGCGGGAGGGCTGGGCGGACTGGATCTACGAGTTGCTGGCAAGGGCATCTTCCGCCTTCGACGGCATCCGGATCGCTGGGTGGGGGAGTGGCTTGATTTCGCTAGGAGGGTGGTTACACGGTCTACCTCCGGTGTTCTCGAGCGTAGCCTCGAGGGCGCTGCTCGAGCCGCCGGTGCTCCCGCCGCGGTTGCCTACGAGATGGCTGACGTCTTGCAGTGGGACTTGGACTTCAACCGAGACCTGCGCCGCGGCGATAGCTTCGATGTCGTCTACGAGGAGTTGTATCTCGATGGTGAGCTCTTCGAGGTTCGCAGCATACTGGCGCTGAAATACCAGAACCAGGGGCGAAGCCTGGAGGCCTATCGCTATCGGGATGGCTACTACGACGCCGACGGCCGGCCGCTTCGCAAACAGTTCTTGCGCTCGCCGCTCCAGTATTCTCGGGTGACCTCGAGCTTCAGCGCGCGGCGCTTTCATCCGATTCTCAAGGCCTATAGACCCCACTATGGCGTCGACTATGGTGCACCCACCGGTACACCGGTTCGCGCCACCGCGGCTGGAGTCGTGAGCTCGGCGGGCTCGACGAGCGGCGGTGGAAAGACGGTAAGCGTCCGCCACGCGAATGGTTACGTCACTTCTTATCTGCACCTCTCGCGCTTCGCCGCTGGACTCCGGGCTGGGCGCAGAGTAGCCCAGAGCGAAGTCGTCGGCTACGTGGGTGCGACGGGGTTGGCGACGGCGCCGCATCTCGACTATCGGGTTCAACAGGGAGGCCGCTGGCTCAACCCCGCAGGTCTCGTCAACGAGCCGGCACCGCCGATTCCCGAGGCCGAGCGCGAGCTCTTCGTCGCTAGCCGTGATGCTCTACGAGAGCAGCTGGGGCGAATTGCCGGTGACGCCTCAGGCAGCACTCTGGTTGCGACAGCCACGAGCCCGCTCGAGATCTCGGGCTCTGCGGCCGGCGGTCGCTGAGGCGGGTGCACTAGTGCCCACAGTCGAGGCGCGGGCGCCGTGCCGCGTGGACCTTGCCGGCGGCACTCTCGATATCTGGCCCCTGGGCCTTCTCCACCCCGGAGCGATAACGGTCAATGTGGCGGTGGGGGTGTGGGTACAAGTTACGCTCAGCGAGCGAGAGAGCGGCTGGGAAGTGGTGCTTCCGGCCGGCGAGGTGGAGCTCCACACTCGCGCCGAGTTGCTTGACCGCGAAGACACCGCCCTGATCGGCCGGGTGGTGGAGCACTTCGCTCTACCGCCGGCGAGGATAGAGCTCCACAGCGAATCGCCTCAGGGGGCCGGGCTGGGAGCGAGCTCGGCGTTGACCGTGGCGTTGATTGCGGCCTGCGAGAGCTTTCTCGGTCATCCGGCCGGCGAAGTCGAAGCGACGGCGCATCTCGCCCGCGATCTCGAGGCCGCGCTGATGTCGCTGCCGACAGGAACTCAAGATCACTATCCGGCTCTCTTGGGAGGAGCTCTGGCGATCCACCACCAGCCTGGCGGAGAGCGGGTGGAATCGTTGCCTGTCGACCTGGACGCGCTCGGGCGACAGCTGATAGTGGTCTATTCAGGTCACAGCCACTTCTCCGCCGGCAACAACTTCGATGTGCTCTGTCGCCGCCTTCGAGGGGACTCGGAGACCACGGCCGGCTTGGGCGAGATCGCGGCTACTTCGCAGCAGATGGCGTCGGCGCTTGCGCGAGCGGAGCTAGAGGTCGTGGGCCGGCTGATGACTGAGGAGTGGCAGGCTCGACGGAGGCTGTCGGAGGTGGTCTCGACCCCGGAGGTGGAAGAGATTCTCGAGCTGGCCCACGAGGGCGGGGCTTTAGGAGGAAAGGTCTGCGGTGCGGGCGGCGGTGGCTGCGTGGCTCTGCTGTGTCCGCCCGAGCGCCGCAAGAATGTGGAGAGCGCGGTGATCGGCGCCGGATACCGACTCCTGGCGGCCGTCCCGACGGCGTCATCGTTGGAGCTTAGCTCCGAAGCGCTGGAGGTTGGGTTCCGACTCTAGCCCCGGAAAACGGGCCTCCGGCCCGTTCTCCGGCCCATCCCCCCCTAAGAACTACTCGCCTGTCCGATTCTCGGACACGCTCCTAGCGCGCGCGCTCGTCCAGCGCGCGATAGGCCTGCTCGAGACTGAAGATAGGCGGCGGCAGTGAAGGCATCAGGCAGTCGTGGGTCGGCCTCACTCATTCGGCCTCTGGTCTGTTCGAGGTCGGCTATCAGGCGATGCACTTCGACGACACTGCTGATACTGGGGGCGGAAGAGATTGTCTTGGCCCTGGACGCGGTGTGACCGGCCCGTGCTCGACCGAGTGAGTTAGCTAATCCGTAGCTCAAGTTCTGCGTAAGCGGACTTTTTACGGGGCGGGCCTCTAGGCCCGCCCCGTTTTTTTTGTCTCGATTGGCGCCGGTGGGGCGCCTCTCCCTTTGGTTAGTAGATCGAAGTGCTCTCTTGAGGGCGAGGGGAGATTGTGGCACCGTTCCGAAAGCTGTATTTGCATTTAGATATTTATAGATATGCCTCGAGGATTACGTCTTGAAGATCTGCTGTATCCCGCTCCTCGTTCTAGGTCTTCTCGTCGCGCCGCGGCAGCTGACAGCACAGTCTTGTCCGGAGCCCTCGCCTAGCTGCGCGCCCGACTTCTGCAACAAGACCCCAGCGGTCCCGGCACCGCCGGCGCTCTGGGATGAGCTGAAGGCGGTGTCCATCCTTTCCGATAGCAGCGGCCTGGACGATTTCGACGCCGGTGCCTTCGAACGGACCACCTCGGTCTTTCCCGTCGACGGCTTGCTCTTTGTTACACTTATCAAGCGCTTTCAGATCTGGGACATCTCCAACCCCGAGGTACCGGTGCTGAGGGAGTCCCACTCGCTCAATTCCCTAGAGCGGGACGGGCTGGATACAGGCTCGGTCGATCGCCACTCCTTCGCGGCGCTCCGTTCGGTGCGAACTCCACCGAATGACTCCGGCATTGCGGTCATCGCCGCCGAAAAGGGAATCGGAACCGCCATTTTCGACACCCGCGCGGGAAGCAAATCGGCCCTCCTCTATCAGGACCACAGCGGCGGCAGTAGCGGCAGCGAGGAAAAGGACGCCTTCCAAGTCGAGGTGCTCCATAACGGCAATGGTCGCGATTACGCTTTCGTTGCGGGAGACCTTCAGGGAGCGGCCCTTCGAGTCTACGACCTGACCCGGGCCCGCACTCTAAGTGGTCCTTGTGTCGAGAGTATTCCAGCCGCGCCAAACAGCCTCTGCAACGGTGTGCATGTGGGCTCGCTCGCACTTGGCTCGAATACCATCGCCGACGGCGTCTCTGGCGTCGGCGATTTTGTGGTCGTCGGCAGGCAGAAAAGGAGCGGTCTGGGCGGCGGCAAAACCGGTTTTGCGATCTACGACGTCTCGAACCCGGCGAATCCCGTGGAGAGGCTGAGCGCAATCGAGAGTACAACAACCGGCGGCGTCGCGATGTGGCGCCAGCTGAACCCGCTTGGCGGGCACTTTTACTATGTCGGCGTGCGCATCGCCGGAGAGGGAAGAATCTACGATGTGAGCTGCGTCGCCAGTGGCTCGTGCTCGTTGGCTGCCGGTGATCTCAAGTGGTCGCAGGCGATGAATTCTGCTCACACCGGTCGGGTCACCTTTTCTCGAAGTGACGGCACCCCCTTCCTCTACTTTGCGGCCAACGTCGAGGGTTGCTCGGTGTCCGATCAGGGAGAGTGGATCTTCGACGTCAGCGAGCCGAGCTTGCCGCGTGACGTGACTCCGCAGAACATCATCTTTGTGCGCGGAGACCCGACGGGGTACTGGTCGTGGTACTCGGCGGAAGGGCTGCAGGGGTACAACCTCGCGATCGGCAGGCAGGGTATGTTCTCCGGTCGCTACTTCTTCAGGGCTGCGCGTTCATTGCTGGACTCTCATCGCTGGGTCGGCTCGGGAGGGCCGCAGGCACCAGTGATCGGGGCTATCTCCGCCAGCTCCAGAGCCAGGGGTGGTGGCGCGGTCTCCGTGACGCAGTGCGAATCCGTCGAGTTTATGGCGGAGGGCGTGCTCGGCGGCACCGGGGGCGACTACGACTGGGTGCTCCTGGATGGTGGCGGTTCCAGCACCGGCGTGACCGAAGAGAACGGCACGGAGCTCTTCGTGTGGAACTCGAGCGACTCCCCGATTCTCGGCCCTGGCACTTTTCGCGCGGAGCTGACTTTGACGAATGCGGTGGGATCCGTCACCTGTCCGATAGAGTGTGCTGGGGGAAGTGAAGCAGTGCTCGTGTCCGCACCTGCCCCCCTGCCGTTGTCATTGAGCTTCACTCCCAGCTGCAGTGTGTCCGGTCTTACCGTGACCTGTAGTGCAAATGTGTCGGGAGCGTCGGTCTTTGACTGGGACTTCGGTGACAGTACTCAGACCGGTCCTACCAGCGATGCGACGGCTCAGCACACCTACGCGAACACCACTGCGTCGTACAACGTAACGGTTCAGGTATCCAACTGCATCGACATTTCGCCTCGAGGCAGCCAGGCGGCAGAGGTTGAGGTCTCCTTTGCGACAGTGACTCCGACGCCGTTGCCCACTGCGACGCCCGGTCCCTGTGGTGGGGCCTCACTCGGCTGCGTCACGCCGGGGCCGCCTCCGCCCCCGGCAGCGACGTCGACGCCGCGACCGCCGACCCAGACTCCTACACCGTCAGGGCCCACTCCTACGTCGTCGTGTAGTGGAGTCTCCCTGGGGTGCACTACGCCGACGCCTTCGGGCCCGACCCCGACCCCTACAGTGCCAGTACAGAGCAACTGCGTAGAGAGCGCCACGGCTCTCTGCCTCAACCAGAATCGCTTCCGGGTCGAGGTGGCCTGGCACAGCGGGATCGCAACCGGGGATGGGCAGGCGGTCAAGATAACGCCCGACACCGGGTACTTCTGGTTCTTCAACCCAGACAACGTAGAGATCATCGTCAAGGTTCTGGATAGCTGTGGCAGCAGTTTCGACAGCTTCTGGTTCTTTGGCGGCGGGCTCACCGATGTCTTCGCAACGATCAGGGTTACCGACACAGAGACGAATGAAGAGAAGATCTATCAGAACCCACTCGGAACACCGTTCGAGCCAATCCAGGACACCGCAGCCTTTGCTGCCTGCGACTCCGGCGACACCCTGGTCGCGGGCGCTCCTTCTCTCGGAGGCCGTGCCGGCGGAGTCTTTGGTACCGTGAGGAGCGCGCTGCAATCCTTGCTGGCGAGACTTGGCGGCGACGACATTGGAGAGCGGATCAACGTACCGGGTCCCGGCGGTCCGACACCTCCGGCGCCGACACCGACACCGCCGAGCGGGCCGGCACCGGATCCGTGTCCCACGGGTGCCCTTTGTCTCCAGGACGGGCGCTTCCAGGTGACGACCACCTGGCGCACGCCGGAGGGCGGGTCGGGCGTGGGCCAGCCCGTAACCTTGACCAGTGAGACGGGTTACTTCTCCTTCTTCAACAGCAGCAATGTCGAGCTGGTTGTCAAGGTCCTCGACGCCTGCGCGACCACCTTTGACTCGCACTGGGTCTTCGCCGCCGGTCTGACCAACGTCGAAGTCGATCTCACGGTGCTGGATACCGCCAGTGGAGAGTCCAGGATCTATACCAACCCGCAGGGTGTGCCTTTCGAGGCGATCCTGGACACCGCAGCCTTCTCCACTTGTAGCTTCTAGGGCGGGGCGCCCAGGCGGGGCCTGCCCTCCTGGCGAGCGCGGTGGCCGGAGGCGGGAGTGACACTCCCCCTCTTGGGGGCCGACGATGTCAATCGGAAGATCACTCGGGCGGTGTAGCTCTGCTGGGGCGCATCGCTAGCAGACCCGCGGAGCACCCCGGTCCCTGACGCCCCCTCGCGGCCCGCCCCTGCAAGCGACCGCCGGAGGACTACCCCTTGTCTTCGCGCCCCGCCGAGGCTATCCTGCCTCGGGTTGCGACTCTTCCTACTCGGAGAGCTGGTGCGGCGAGACTTCAGGGCTCGCTATGCCGGCTCGCTATTCGGCTTCGTGTGGTCCTTTGCGCTGCCGCTCTGGCAGCTCCTGCTGTTCACCTTTGTCTTTTCCGGGGTGCTGCGAGTTTCGCTGACGGGTGAGCGCACGCAGAACTTCGCTCTCTATCTCTTCTGCGGGCTTCTTCCGTATATGGCCCTCAACGAAGGGGTCAACCGCGCAGCGACGGCGGTCACCGATAACGCGCCGCTGGTCAAGAAGCTACGATTCCCTCTCGCTCTTCTCGTCGTCACGGTGGTGACCACCGCTTTCCTTCACGAGGCTGTCGCGCTCACGGTTTTCGTGGTGGTCCTCATCGTTCTCGGCGAAGGAAGTCTGAGCAGCCTGCCGCTACTCGCGATCGCGATCCCGCTGCAGCTCTGTCTGACCCTGGGGCTGGGCTTGCTGCTCGCGACACTCCACGTGTTCGTTCGTGACACAGTCCAGGCGCTTGCTCTTCTCTTCAGCGCACTCTTCTACTTCACGCCCATCGTGTACCCGCTGTCCATGGTTCCGGAAAGATTCCTAGCGTGGATCGCGCTGAATCCGCTCACCCCTCTAGTGGCGATGTATCGCTCGGCGCTCCTCGGCGGCGATGCGCCTTCGATCCGAGCCTTGACTCCCCTTCTCCTTGCCTCGGCCACGGCGCTGGTGGTCGGAGTTACCGTCTTCCACAAGTGCAGCAGCGCCTTCGCCGACGAGCTCTAGCTCCCACTGTGGCAGGCGGCTGAGCCGCGGCCGGAGGACCGAAAATGATGAGCCACTCCATGCGCCGTCCTCGGCGCCATTCTCGAGCAGGTGCAGGAAATGATAGCGATCACTTCCTGCGGCTGGGATAATCACCCGATATGGCCGGTTCAGTGGTCGCGGTTCGGGGCCTCGAGAAAACGTACAAGGTGTTCTCCAGCCCCTGGGAACGCCTGTGGGAGGCGCTTGGGGGTAGCCCTCGTCACCGCCCCTTTCGCGCGCTCGAGAACGTCAGCTTCGAGCTCGAGGCGGGGGAAGCCCTGGGTGTGGTCGGAGAGAACGGCGCGGGCAAGAGTACGTTGCTCAAGATCCTGGCTGGGGTTCTCGAGCCCAGCGGCGGTGAGCTCGAGGTTCGCGGCAAGGTAGCTTCGATTCTCGAGCTCGGTTCCGGCTTTCATCCCGAGTTCACCGGACGTGAGAATCTTCTTCTCAATGCTGCCATCCTCGGACTCGGCCGCCAGGAGACTCTCGCCAAGCTCCCACAGATCCTCGAGTTCAGTGAGCTCGGCGCTGCCATCGATCAGCCGGTCAAGGCCTATTCGACGGGTATGACGATGCGCTTGGCCTTCTCGATAGCCACCCAGGTGGAGCCCGACGTGCTGATTGTCGATGAGGCTCTGTCGGTGGGAGACGGTTACTTTCAGAAGAAGAGTATGGACCGGATGACAGAGCTGGTCCGTGGCGGCACCACCCTGGTCTTCTGCTCCCACGCGATGTACTACGTCTCGTCGTTCTGTGAACGGGCTCTATGGCTACGCCAGGGCTGTGTCGAGAAGCTGGGTACGTCGCGGGATGTGATTGTCGACTACGAGGGGTATCTGCTGGAAAAGGGGCGGGCCGAGGAGGTGGACGAAGAAGAGGCGGTAGATGCGGGAGCCGTCGAGGAGCGTCCTTCGGGTCCTGCCCGGCTGGTCCGGGTCGAGCTGGTCGAGCCGCGAGAGGAGGCCACTTCTCGTCACCCCGGGGAGCCCTGGGCGCTCGAGGTGAGTTGGGAGTGCGATGACGAGAACCTCGCCTTCCAGCTCGGTGTCGGGGTGAATCGCAGCGATGGCACCGAAGTCTTTTCCTGTGAAACGGTCGGTGTGGAGGGGTTTCCCCTCACTGGGGCCAGACGCTATGTGGCTCGGCTGTGTGTGCCCCGGCTCCCGTTGGTGAAGGGCGATTTCGAGGTCTACGTTCATCTTGGCGACGAGAAGGGCCTACACGTCTACGACCGCGACCGATTGAGCCCGGGCTTCGTCGTGCGCGGCGAGACCTACAGCTTCGGCCTGGTGCAAGTCGAACATCGCTGGGAGGTCGAAGAATGCGGCTCGGGGTAGTCCTCGTTCACTACCACACGCCCGAGCTCCTCACCTCCTCGGTCATGGCTCTGCGCCAGGACATTCTGGCCTCGGATATCGATGCAGAGTGGCGGCTGGTGGACAACGGCAGCACGGCTCAGGAGCAAGAGAGCTTACGCAGGCTCGAGCTCCCCGTGCTCGAGTCGGAAGGCAACGTGGGCTTTGCTGCCGCGGTGAACCGTGGGGTGGAGTGCTGTGAAGCCGACAATCTGCTCATTCTCAACCCCGACGTCCGAGTCGAGCCCGGTTGCGTCACGGCCCTGCTTCGGCGCCTGGAGGCCGGTGCCGGAGCTGCTGCCCCTCGCCTTTATTGGGATCAGCAGCGGCGCTTCCTGCTGCCGCCCGGGGAGCAACGAACCCGGCGCGACGAGCTCCTGGCCCTGCTCGGGCGGCGTTGGCCCCGCCTCTGCGCTCGCGCCCGTCGTCGCTGGCGCCGCAGCGCTCGCTACCATTGGCAGGCGACCGGCGACTTCCTCAGCTACCAGCTGAGTGGCGCCGTAATCGCGGTGTCGCGAAAGGCTTGGAACGAGGTCGGCCCCTTCGACGAGGGCTACCGCATGTATTTCGAAGAAACGGACTGGCTGCGGCGTCTGCGCAAGGCAGGGCGCCCGGCCTATCAGGTGTCGGAAGCGGTGGCGGTGCATGACTTTGCCCAGAGCAGCAAGAGTGAGCCGCGGTCGCACGGCTGGTTCGAAGAGTCCTCCCGCAGATATCGCCGGTCGTCCTATGGGGGTTGGTTCGACGCCGTCTATTCGGGTCTTTCGGCCTCGGGCCCCGGCCTCAGCCCTCTCGATAGTTGGCAGCCCTGGAGCTCGGCTAGTGCTGTCGCGGCCGGCGGCCGGGCTGCCTGGGTGGAGTTGTCTCCGAACCCTGAAGCTTTTCCGGCGGCGGCGGAGCGTCTCGGTGACGGTGGCCTCGACGGCTGGAGCGCGCCCTGCACCCAGATGGCTGCCATTGGCGCCAAGCAGATGAGTCTGTGCGTGACGGACGCGGGTGGCGCCGAGCTCGGATTGTTTCGCCTCAGCGCCTAGACCCTCGGGTCTAGGCCCCCGAGGAGCCACCATCTCAGAAGAGGTCGCTGTCGCCCATGCTCATGTAGTAGCCGCTCTCGAGCTCTTCGCCCGGGCTCTCTAGGAAGGGTACGTAGACCATTCCGAGGCCCTGAGGCTCGGGATGGCGTTGGAAGCCGAGCTCGGTCACCAGATCGCTCCACCACCCCGGATGGCTCGAGAACCATGCCTCAACGCGAGCCGGCCGGCTCTCCCCGCCGCCGCCAAGGGCGTGGTCGAGAAGTACCGGGACCGCCTCGGGCGCTTCAGGATCGAAGAGAGCGTCACCCCACACCAAGCGATCGCCGTCACGACGAAAGACGCTCCAGCCGACCAGGTCTTGGTTACGATCGACACGGTAGAAGGCGTACTCCCGATCTGGACACTCGAGGTAACGCCAACGGAGGTATCGCTGATCGCGCTCGACCAGCAGCCCAAAGGCCGGAGCCGAGCGCTCGAAGAGCTCATCGAAGGCGGAGTCGAGCTGGTAGGTCCGCGAGACACGCAGAGCGCTCTTCTCAGGCGGGAGTCGCAGACGCTCGGCGGCGCAACTTAGTATTTCGATATCCCAGACTTTCTTTGCGCCGACAAAGAGCTGGGAGAAACGCTGGATGTTGCCGGTGTTGAATCCATAGTTGAAGGCGACCTCACCGGCGCAGAAGCGGGCGTAGAAGTGCCGCGCCGTGCGGCTCAGAAGGCTGGTGGGGCCGCGGCCCACATGCCGGTGCGAAGCGGCGGTCATCGTGTCTCCGACCTGATGGCAGACAAGAGTCGTATCCGCCTTCCCGGCGTGTGCCCTACGCCAGCGGACGGGGTAGGCGCAGTACTGGGCCACCAGCTCGCCACCGGGGGCTAGGGCGATACTGATGCGCTGATTGCCGTGGGGATTTCGCGTGTACTTCCAGCTCCAGTGATCGATGCCCCTCGCTGGAGAGAAGGCAATGTTGAAGAGGCGTAAGATCTCGCTCTCGTCATCGTCACGATACGGACGAATTCGGTAGTCGTCTTTCCGGCCCTCGATCCAACTCTCTCCCTCCGCCGCTTGCGCAGTCTCCTCTCGCAAGGGGCAGAAACCGGACTCGGCTAGGGCGCCCATGGCGTGCTCGAAGAAAGGATCTCCAGGTTGGAGGCCGGGGAAGACCAGAAAGAGCTTTCCGTCGTCTACCAGGAGCCGTCTAGCGCATCCCAGCGAGGTCGATAGAGAGGTGGAGTCCTCGACCCCCAAAGTCAAGACAATGGCCCGCTGCGGCCCGCACCCCGCCAGGGCCGCGGCGATACCTCCTTCCTCGACCGGGCGATACTCCACGTTCGTGGAGCCAATGTCCGAAGAACCGACCCGGCCGGGCTCACCGCCGACGAAGAGGATGTTGCCTTCGGTAGGGAGCCTGGTGGTGAGGTGGTTCATTGAAGAAGTAAGAAGTAAGAAGTAAGCAGTAGGAGGTAGGAAGTAGACCTCAAACGGCGCAGGGTAGGCAAGGGAGCGTAGGGAGGAAGGGAGCGCTGAAAGAAGAAGGGCATAGTAGCCAGTCCCTACTCCTCACTCCTTGTTCCTTACTTCTCCCCCGTGTACTAACGATAAGGTAAGAACGTGATCGGCCTCTCCGTAGTGATCCCTGCTTTTAACGAAGAGAAGCGGCTGGCGACGTCTCTTCCTGCGATTGTTGCGCATCTGGGCCAGCGAGAGTCGGAGTACGAGATCGTTGTTGTGGACGACGGCTCGTCGGACGGTACGGCGGAGCTGGCGGCATCCTGGGAAGAACGAGGAGTGAGCGTCATCCGACAACCGCAGAATCGGGGTAAGGGAGCGGCTCTCAAGGCAGGGGTGCTGGCTTCGAGAGGAGCGGTCGTGCTTCTTACCGACGCCGATCTCTCCACCCCGATTGGTGAGCTCGAGCGGCTGGAGGAGTACCTCGACGAGAATCCCGTCGTCTTCGGCAGCCGTGCCGTAGAGGGCGCCCGAATCGACGATCCGCAGCCTTTCTTCCGACAGTGCATGGGAAAGACATTCAACTTCATGATCAGGATGCTGGTCGTGGGCGGTGTTCGAGACACTCAATGCGGGTTCAAACTGCTCCGAGGCGATGACGCGCGCCGGCTCTTTGCCGATCTGACCCTCGATGGCTTTTCCTACGATGTCGAGCTCTTGTGGCTGGCTCGCCGCCGCGGCCTCGCGGTCGCGGAAGTGGGCGTGCTCTGGAACCACTGCCCCGACTCGACGGTGCATCTTTTGGCCGATCCGTTGAGGATGGCGTTCGATGTTCTTCGCTTTCGCTTTCATCACCTCCGCCGCGGTCCACAAGCATGAGCCGCGTCGCCGTACCTCCCGGCGAGAGCTCTCGACTCCAGTCGGTGCGGACGCTGGTCCTGGCGCCGCACTTCGACGATGAGGTTCTTGGCTGCGGAGGTCTGCTGGCCGGCCTTGCGCGAGCTGGAACGCAGATCACGGTCGCCTTTCTCAGTGACGGCAGCGGCGGTGTCGAGGATGTTGGCGATCGTCGGGCCTATGCGACCCGCCGCAGGGCCGAAGCTGAAGCTGCGAGCAAGGTTCTTGGTGTCGGCGTGCTCGAGTATCTAGATCTGCTGGATGGATCGCTAGCCTCTTCGCTCAAGGAGCTGAAGGAGGCGATTGAGCGCCTTCTGGCCGAGGTACGCCCGGATCTGTTGCTCGTTCCGACACCCCTAGAAGTGACCACTGACCACCAGGCCCCATTCGCGGCGTTGCATCAGGTCCTGTCTCCGCTGCGGAGTGGGGACGCACTACTCGAAGCTGTCGCGGGGCTAGGAGTCCTTCTCTACGAGGTCAACCACCCTGCTCATCCGGACACACTGGTCGACGTGACCGAGGAGCAGGAGACTCTCGAAGAAGCCATGGCCTGCTATGGGAGCCAGGAAGAGCGCCACAATTATCTAGCCGCGGGTCTCGGTCTGCGCCGCTATCGAAGTGTGACTCTCGGCCCCGAGGTAACCCTGGCCGAAGCCTATACAAGGCTCGAGATCTCCGATCTGAGCACTCGCTCCCTCGCCCAGCTGATCGGCGATCTCGGAGGAGCTCCCCCGCGCGTGGAAGTTCCCGGCGGACCGCTCGTATCGGTCGTGGTGCGTACGAGGAATCGGCCCGTGCTCTTGGCCCAGGCTCTGGAGAGCCTCGCCGGAAGCACCTATCGCAATGTCGAAGTGATATTGGTGAATGACGGAGGCGAGCCGCCGGCGGAGCCCGGCAGTTTTCCTTTTCCACTGCGCCGCGTCGATCTCGGCGGCGACGGGGGGCAGCGAGCCGCCGCTGCGAATGCGGGGATCCACGAGGCACGCGGCGACTACTTGGCCTTTCTCGACGACGATGACTTAGCGGCTCCAGAACACCTCGCCACTCTTGTCGGCCTCGCGGAAGGATCCGGTGCCCGAGTGGTCTACACCGATGCCGCAGTCGGAATTTACGAGGCGGCCGCGGACGGGGGCTGGAGCTGTAGCGAGCGACGCCTCCCTTACAGCCGTGACTTCGATGCCGATCTACTTCTATTCGACAACTACATTCCCTTCAATACGCTGTTGATGGAACGCTCCCTGCTACTGGAAGTGGGCGCTCTCGACGAGGAATTGCCCATCTTCGAAGACTGGGACTATCTAATTCGGCTGTCGCGCCTGTGCGAATTCCACCATCTGGCCCGAGTCACTTGCGAGTACCGACACTTTCGCGGCGGTCGCCACGCTCTGGGTGAGCAGGCGGCGGCGCGCAGCGACTTTGTCGAGATGAAGGCGCGCGTGATCGACAAGCACCGCTCGTCTCTCGAGGGCCCGACCCTCGCGCGAGTCGTTGTGGCGCTGCGAAGAGAGGCTGTCGAGGCTCGAACGAGGGCCGATGACCTCAATTCTCGACTGACCACCCTTAGCACTCGTTTTCAGCTGGTCAACGGCGAGCTCGAGGCGGTGCGGGGGTCGAGCGCCCAACAGGCTGTCGCCCTGGCCGAGCACGAGGCAGCTCTAGCCGAGCACGTTGTCCAGTTCCAAAGAATGTTCGATGAAGAGAGTCGGCTGCGCAGTGGCCTCGACGATCAGATCGAGCATCTGGGCCGCACCTACGCGGAGATCGAGCGCCTCGGCGCCGAGATGCACGAGATGAAGACGACGCGCGCATGGCGTTTTCATGCATGGTGGCAACGCCGTCGGTCATGAACCGGGTAGCTCTGATCTCGAGTGAGCCCCTGCGCTCGCTAATGGCCGGAGTCGGCATCCGCTACCTCGAGCTTTCAAGGCAGCTGGCAGCGGCCGAGATCGAGGTTCGCTTGATCCACCCTGGCGATCCAAAGGAGACGCCGGATCCTGGGGACGGCGTCGAAGTCCGATCCTTAGCCGATGAAGGCTTGGCTTCGTTGTTGGCGGGTTGCGACGCCGCGGTTGCGCAAGGGCAGCTTGCCAACAATGTGGCGCTCGAGGCGCCGGATCTACCGCTGGTCGTCGACCTTTACGATCCTTGGCTTCTCGAGAACCTCCACTACGCCGAGACTCTTGGACTGGATTCTTATCGCAACGACCATGCGAGCTGGGTTCTGCAGCTCTCTCATGGCGACTTCTTCTTGTGCTCATCCGAAGAGCAGCGCGACTACTATCTCGGTTTTTTGACCGCCCTTGGCCGGGTGAATCCACATCGCCTCCAAAGCGACCCGGATCTGCGAGCGCTGATCGACGTGGTTCCCTTCGGTGTCCCGGAGGCGCTACCCGAGCATCGCGCGTGGCTCGAGCCCCGCCTCGATGGCGCACCCAGGCTGCTTTTTGGAGGCGTCTACGACTGGTACGACCCTGAGACTTTGCTGACGGCGTTAGATGCTCTCCTCGACCAACCGTGGGTGCTTCACTTCGTGCGCAACCCAAACCCGGAGTCGACACCCCAGGCGGCCCTCGAGCGGGTCGAGCGGTGGCTTTCGCAGCGTGAGGCGTCGTGGCGGGGAAGAGTGGAGATTCTGGACTGGGTACCTTCGGCCCGGCGTTTCGACCTGCTCCGCGATGTCGATCTCCTGGTCGCTACCCATACAGACTGCCTCGAGACTCGCCTCTCGCTGCGTACCCGTTTTCTCGAAGCGCTGGCGGCGGGCTGCCCGGTGATGACGAGCGTTGGGGGAACGGTGAGCCGCCTTGTCGAGCTCTGGAAGGCGGGCTGGGTGGTGCCTCAGGGCGACGCCGCCGCGTTGTCCTCTTCGCTTCGTCACTTTCTAGGCAACCCTGCCGCGGTAGCCGAGAGAGTGGCGGCCGGCCGCGTCGGCATCGCGGACTTCCACTGGTCGCGGGTCGTTGAGCCTTTGCTTGGCTTCTGTCGGGATCCCAGGGTCGACTCGACCAAAGCGGCCTTCGCCTTCCGCCCTGGCACCGTGGCGCCGGCGGACTCGATTCGCTTTCGGTTGCGCCGAAAGTGGCACTCGCTGGTTCGTGCGGGAGGGCTTCGTTGAGAGCGCCTCGACAGGTGTCGGTCTTGGTGCCGAGCTGGAACGGTCTCGAGCACCTCCAGCGTTGCCTTCCCGCGCTCGAGTCTCAAGACAGCCCTGGGGTGCCCTGGGAGCTGGTGGTGCTCGACAACGGCTCCAAGGATGGCTCAGCGGAGTGGGTCCGCTGTCACTGCCCCAAGGCGCGGGTGCTTTCGAGCGATTTGAACCTCGGCTTCGCGGCTGGGAATATGCGACTCGTCGATGCCGCCGAGGGGGACGCACTGGTCTTTCTCAACAACGATACGAGGGTCGGGCCCAGTTGGCTGGACTCGCTGGTTGATGCGCTGGCCAAGGCCCCAGACGATGTGGCGGCGATCTCCGGCATGGTGCACGATTGGGAGGGCGAGCGGCTGGACTTCGGTCGTGGCATTCTCACCTTCGACGGTCATGCCTTTCAGCTCGACTTTGGGCGCCCGCTGGCCCAGGCGCGTCTTCCCGAGGCGGGTGAGGAGCTCCTCTTTCCTTCGGGGGGCAACATGATCATCTGGCGAGATGCCTTTCTCGAGGTCGGTGGCTTCGACGCGGACTACTTTGCCTATCTCGAGGACGTCGACTTGGGCTGGAGGTTGTGGTCGTCGGGTCGGCGGGTGCTGTCGGCTCCGGCGGCGCTCAGTTACCACCGCTCGATGGCGACCAGTGATCTTCTCGGCAATGCGAATCGAGGATTCTTGTTCGAGCGCAATGCCTTCATGACCGCCTACAAGAATTATGAGGCCGGAACCTGGGAGCGCATGATGCCGGCCATCATGCTGACTCTCCTCTCGCGGCTGGAAACCCTGACTATCCAGAACAATCCTGGCGGCGAGCTTCTTACTGTGGACCCCTATGATGGCCGAATCGCCAACACCGGCCGACCGGCCGCCGGCGACGGATTTCGGGATCCCGCTGCGCTCTCCCGGTTGGAGCGATGGACCCAGATGCGACCCGGCCAACTGTTCCGCGCCGCCCTCAGCCGGCTCGACACCGAGCCCAGGGGCGCGACGAGATCCGGTGAAGCGGTCCCTCAGCTGACCGATGAGCGTACTCGAGCTCATCATCGTGCGGTGTGGAGCCTTCTGGCTGGGCTCGATCGCGGGGCGGAGAAGCGTGCGAGGGTGCAGACTCTGCGCCGGAGGTCCGATAGTGAGATCTTCGCTCGTTTCCCCCTCTATCTGGTGCCCACCTATCCAGGCGATGAGGATCTCTTCGCCGGCGTCGGCTTTCGTGCCTGGCTGCCCGACGAGCTGCCGCTCGTCGAGAACACCTTGCAAGAGATCATGGAGGGCCACGGGTGAAGCCCGCGGTGACGGTGGTCATCCCCACCTTCAATCGCTTGGACAGCTTGCCCGAAGTGCTCGCGGCTCTGGCAGAGCAGTCAAGGGGGAGCTCGCTCGAAGTGCTTGTCGTTGATGACGGATCCACCGATGGGACCGAGGAGTGGCTCGCGAGTTACCAGGGTGAGCTCGAGCTGAGAGTAGAGTCCCAGGAGAACCGCGGTCCTGCGGTGGCTCGCAATCGAGGGGTCAGGGCCGCCAACGCGGAGTGGGTGGCCTTTTTGGGGGACGATACCGTCCCCTGTCCTGGATGGTTGGAGCGCTTGCAGCAGGCGGTGCTGGGGCGATCGGAGGCGCCATACCACGCCGTCATCGGCCGCACCGAGTGGCACCCAAAGATGAAGGTCACTCCCTTCCTGGCCCATATCAATGAGTTTGGCGCCCAATTCGGCTATGCCCTGATCGAGAACGCCGAAGACCTACCGTTCAACTTTTTCTACACTTCGAACCTCTTGGTTCATCGCGAACGCCTGCGGGAGGAGCCTTTCGACGAGGGCTTTCCGTACCCCGCCTGGGAAGACACTGAGCTGAGCTTTCGCCTCAAGGAGCGCGGGTTGCGGATCTGCTACGAGAAAACGGCCAAGGTCTTGCACAACCACCCCACCGATCTCGTTCGCTTCTGTGCAAGGCAGGAAATGGCGGGTTTTTCGGCTGTCGTCTTCTATCAGCGCCATCCTGAGCAGGGACCGATGCTGGGACTCGGCGCGACGGGACCGCCACCGATGTTGGGCTTGGGTTGGCGCTGCTTGGAGGTCGTGGCGCGGGCTTTGCAAGGATTCCCTGTAGCGATGCCGACTGTTTGGGACGAGGTCCTCCGTGGCCACTACATCCGCGGCCTCCATCGGGGCTGGCGGCATCTAGGCCCCGTGGGTCCGAGGAGTTGAGCTATGATTGAGATCAGACGACTTTGTTTTACGCGCGGATTGGTGATCGGAGCACTGGGGCTGGTATTGGCCTTGACGGGCCTGGCTCCCATAGCGTCTGCTGACGCACAGCAGCGCTCCGCCCAACCGCGCTCCTCGTCGGGCTCCGGCTCGTCGTCGGCCCGAGGGTTCTCGTCTGCTTCTCGTCCGTCGTCGGGCGGTCGCTCCTCGAGCTCGGGGGGTAGTCGCGCATCCGGAGGCAGCTCAGGTCGCTCAGATGGGAGATCCCACCGTCCGACCGGAAACCCGTCTCGAGGCTCGGGCCATCGCGGCGGGCATGGCTACTATCCGAGCCATGGTTATGGCTACTACGGCGGCCACAGCTACTACTCCCTCGGCCTCAGCTTCGGCTATCCCTACTACGGTGGCTACTATGGGCCATACAACTACGGCTATGGGTACTCCTACGGCTACCCCTACTACGGTGCAGACCGCGGCTACGGGTACGCTCCGGCGGTCAGCCCCGGCGCACTCTCCCTCAAGATCAAACCCAAGGCCGCGTCCGTCTTTCTCGATGGCCGTTACGTCGGCATTGTCGATGGCTTCGATGGGCTTCCCCGTTACCTCTGGGTGCCGGCTGGAAACTACACCCTGACGGTCGTACATGAAGGCTACGCAAACCTCGAACAGGAGGTCGAGGTCGTTCCAGGACAGGTGGTCAAGTTCAAGACTCGGTTAGAGCCCGGAGTGGCGGTGAAGCCCGAACCGCAGGCGAAAGAAGTCCCTAGCCGCTTCCGGCCCGCCGATCAGCCGCGCCTGAGCGACACTGTGCCAGTGCCGTCGCAGGATCCGCCATCCCGGAGTCGGGATCTCCGCTCCGAGCCGGCTCACCTGGAGCTGGACATTCGGCCCGCCGATGCGTCGGTCTATCTCGACGGCCGCTTTCTCGGCACCGGCAGAGAGGTGTCCGGCCTCCGCGCGCCACTCATTGTGGATGCCGGCGAGCATGTTCTGCAAGTGATCCATCCGGATTTCACCAGCCAGGACCTGCAACTCGCGGTGGGCCCGGGCGAGCAACGCGCCCTGGAAGTCGTTCTCGATCCTAAAGGTTGAGCCCCTGCGGCTCCCGTAGAGCCGTCCTCGCTTCTACTGCGTTTCGAGCTCCAAGCCTTTCTTTTCGATGCGCAGGAGTCGCTCTTTCTTCTTGGTGCCGCCTATCCAGGCGCCGGCGCCCCCCTTGGTCGGGAGTACCCGATGGCAGGGAATGAGAATAGGGATGGGGTTCATCGACAGGACACTGCGCACGAGGTTGTATGCGGTGCGCCGACCGCTGGCTTCAGCGAGCTTCTTGTAGCTCCAGCTCTTGCCATAAGGGACGCGACGAACCTCCTTGAGGACTCTTCGTTGAAAAGCGTCCAGATCGCTGCCGCTGAGGTCGACGTTGATCTCAGGGTCGCTCCGTACACCCGCGAAGTACTCGGAGAGCCTCCCCAGTGCCTCCATGAGGAAATCGGTGAGTTGTATCTTGTCGAGAGAGCGGAAGTTCTTGGCCTCGCTCCTCGAGGGCTGGACGACCAGGCGAGTGACAACCGTGCCGCGAAATTCGATAGCGAGGCGGCCAATCGGCGAGGGCATTAAGAGCCTGACGATCTCCTCTTCCGGGTCTTTCTCAAGGACAGCCTCGCCAGCGTCCCTTTTGGCCCCGATCATATGGGTCGGGAGGTTACCACGGCTCTCCCCCTCTCCGGACCGCCCGTTCGAAGAAAGCTTCTCTGCTAGGCTAGTGGACCGTAACACTCGAACGTTTAGTGGCTGAGTGAGTCATTCGGGGTCGAGATCAAGGCGCGCTGACGCCGCCAGCGGGGCAGAACGGGCCGAGATATGTAGCGCTACTTTGGAAACGCTGGTCTAGTAGCCGGTGATGGCAAAGAACTACCGCAGCGAGGCCCTGGAATACCACTCCTCAGGACGAAAAGGGAAGATCGAGGTCGTTCCGACCAAGCCCACCCAGACCCAGCAGGATCTTTCGCTGGCCTATACCCCTGGGGTCGCGGATCCCTGCCTCGAGATTGCGAAGAACCCGATCGATTCCTTTGAATACACCGCCCGAGGGAATCTTGTGGCGGTGATCACCAATGGGACCGCCGTTCTCGGTCTCGGGAACATCGGTGCCCATGCGGCGAAGCCGGTGATGGAAGGCAAGGGGGTGCTATTCAAGCGCTTCGCAGACATTGACGTCTTCGACCTCGAGGTCGATACCGTCGATGTCGAGGAGTTCATTCGCACCGTCGAGCTCCTCGAGCCGACCTTCGGGGGCATCAACTTGGAGGATATTCGCGCTCCGGAGTGCTTCGAGATCGAGGCGCGCCTCAAGGAGCGAATGAAGATCCCGGTCTTTCACGACGACCAGCATGGCACTGCCATCATTTCGTCGGCGGCATTACTCAATTCTCTCGAGATCGCGGGCAAGCGGATCGAAGACGTTCGCATCGTTGTCTCGGGGGCGGGGGCTGCGGCGGTCGGCTGCCTGCGGCTGTATTTGAAGCTCGGAGTGCGACGAGAGAACGTAATGCTCCTCGACAGCAAGGGAGTAGTGCACTCGGGTCGGGACGACTTGACCGCTCACAAGCAGCAGTTTGCCGTCGACACCGAGGCTCGGACCCTCACCGACGCACTCACCGGCGCGGATGTTTTCGTCGGTCTTTCCATCGCTGGAGTTGTCAAAGGTCCGATGCTGGCGGCGATGGCGAGTGATCCGATCGTTTTCGCGATGGCGAATCCGGAGCCTGAGATCGGCTATGACGAGGCGCTGGCGGCACGAAGCGACGTCATCATGGCGACCGGCCGCAGTGACTACCCGAACCAGGTGAACAACGTTCTCGGTTTCCCGTTCATTTTCCGCGGCGCTCTGGACGTTCGCGCCACCGAGATCAACGATGAGATGGTGCTTGCTGCGGTGAGTGCACTGGCTGCCCTCGCGCGTGAGGACGTTCCGGATTCGGTGCTCAAGGCCTACGGCAAAGAGCATCTGCGCTTTGGCCGCGAGTACCTCATCCCTACGCCCTTCGACCATCGGGTGCTTCTGCGGCTCGCACCCGCGGTGGCAAAGGCAGCCATGGATTCCGGCGTCGCGCAGCGCCCGATCGAGGACTTCGAGTCCTACCAAAGGAAACTAGAGAGCCTGATCTCCCGTCGGCTGCAGCTGATGCACTCGATTCTGGATCGGGCGCGCCAGGCTCCCAAACGGGTCGTTTTCCCTGAAGGAGAGCACGAGAAGATTCTGCGGACAGCCAAGATCCTGGTAGATCAGGGAATCGCTCACCCGATCCTGCTCGCGCGCCACGAAGTCATCGCTCCGATGCTTGCCGAGCTTGATCTGCCAGAGGACCGTGTCACCATCATTCACAGTCGTACGGCCGTGGATCTGGATCGCTACGCCCAAGCCCTCCATGAAGGCCGGAGGCGCTACGGAGTGACTCTGGAGGACGCCAAGCGCCTGATGCGCTCGCGGAACTACTTCGGCTCGATGATGGTTGCCCAGGGCGACGCCGATGGTCTCATCTCAGGTCTGGCTCAGGAGTACGCCGACACCATCCGACCGGCTCTACAGACGATAGGACCGCGGCAGGGAGTGAAGCGGGTTTCGGGCTGCTACGTCCTGATGTTGGGGGACCGGGTCCTCTTCTTGGCCGACACGACGGTCAATATCGACCCGACGGCAGATGAGCTTGCCGAGATCGCCCTGCTGGTGGCCGCCTTTGCTCGTCGTTTCAACATCGAGCCCCGAGTTGCGATGCTGTCGTTCTCGAACTTCGGCTCCAATCCGCACCCAGCCGCTCGCAAGGTGCGTGAAGCTGTAGCGATCGCGAAGTCCCTGGCCCCCGATCTCGAGATCGAGGGCGAGATGCAGGCAGACACGGCGGTTCTTCCGTCCATCCTCGAAGATCAATACCAGTGGAGTGATCTTCAAGGTCCTGCCAACGTCCTGATCTGCCCGGAGCTACAGTCTGCCAACATCGCCTACAAGCTGATCTGGCGTCTCGCCGGCGCCGAAGCGATCGGCCCGGTCCTACTGGGTATGGCGAGACCGGTTCACGTCCTGCAGCGGGGCGTCGAGGTGGCCGACATTGTCAACATGGCGGCACTCTGCGTGGTCGACGCCCAGGAAGTCGAGTACTAGACCAGCGTTTCCAAAGTTCGCGCACATATCTCGGCCCCTTCTGTCCGCTGGCGGCGTTTCGCCTCCTCGACATATTGCCCAATATGCCTGCGTCGGCGCGCCTGGCCAGCGAACAGAATGACCTCGAGCTATTGCACACGAACTTTGGAAACGCTGGTCTAGTCTCCCCGCTCTCTCGCCCAGCGCTCCCGCCAATACTGCTTTTGCCAGCGCTCGACGTTACGGTTGTGCTCCGCCAAGGTGTCGGCGAAGATGTGAGAGCCGTCGTTCCGACTCACGAAGTAGAGATGAGTGGTGTCCTGCGGAGCGGCCGCCGCAACAAGGCTTTTTAGCCCGGGCGAGCAGATCGGCCCGGGAGGGAGCCCGCGGTGTACGTAGGTGTTGTAGGGAGAGGCAAGAGCGAGATCGGGCCGCCGTAGGTTGCCGTCCCAGGTGCCCGCTTTCTTGAGGGCGAAGATAATCGTGGGATCCGCATAGAGGGCGATGCCCTTGCTCAAACGGTGGGCGTACACACCCGCGATCAGGGGCCTCTCGCCGTCCAGGCGGGCTTCTTTTTCGACGATACTTGCCAGCGTCGTCAGCTCTCGTACGCTGGCCGCTTGTCTAGACCTTCCTTCGCCCAGACCCTCCAGCTGTCTTCGAAAGGTCCGCACCAGGGTGGAGACGATCTTCCCCTCCGATGTTCCTCGGGCAAATGCATAGGTGTCAGGAAAGAGATAGCCCTCGAGGTCGGTGGCCTCTGGGTCCAGATCGCGAATGGCTGAGGGGTCCGACATGAGCTCCACGAGAAGCTCGCGCCGGCCGAAACCGGCCGCTGAGATTGCCTCTGCCGTTTCTTCCAGCGTCAGGCCTTCGATAATGGTGACGGGATGGGTCGCAACCGCTCCTCGAGCGATCTTGGCGAGCACCTCTGGTGTCGAAAGGGGACCATCGAAGAGATATTCACCGGCTAATAGTGGTGGGTCCTCGAGCACGTAAATGAGGTAGAGGCGGGCCAGGCCGGCCCTGGGGACCAGTCCACTGCGCGAGAGAAGACGGAGGATCCCGTTGGCGTCGAGCCCGGCCGGTATGTCGATCACGACCTCTGCGCTGGGGCCGTACGGGCGATGCAGATCACGCCATGCCCAACCAGCGACAAGCGCCGCGACGACGCAGGGAAGGATCGATAGAGAAAGAGCAAGAGCCAGTGCACCGACCCACGAATCCCGTCGGGGGATCTCGGCCCCTCCTTGTCGCTGACTAAGAAGCATCAAGGTCGCTCCGTGTCGATCCAGTCTTGCAGGAGGATCTGGGCCGCGACCGCGTCGACGCTCTGGCGCTGCAGCTTTCGGCTCGCGCCACCGGCGCGCAGGCGTTCTTCGGCTTCCCGGCTGGTCAGGGTCTCTCCGACCCTATGGACAGGTAGGCCTCCCTCGGACTCCAATTTGGCGGCGAAGCTACGCACACGCTTGGCGGCACTGCCGATGGTGCCGTCGAGAAGTACGGGATCTCCAATAACGAACCCAACCACCTCTTGTTCGTGGCCGATGTGCAGAATGTCCTGTATGGCGCTTCCGTCACTCGACCGCGAAAGTGTCGTAAGTGGGAGGCAGATGCCGTCGTCGTCGTCGCATACGGCGATACCGATTCTCTTTTCGCCGAAGTCTATGCCGAGGTATCTCATCCGGTCTGGCTGGGCTGCAAAAAGGCTTCTCCTGCTGTGCTAGTGTCGGCCTCTTGCCGCTGGGCCCAGGCTTAGAGGAGCACGAGAAAGCAAGATGGAAGCGACCGACGGCCGGACCCAGTGCCGGCGGGCGCGAGCAGTCCCGCGAGCCCTCTCCGGACTGCTCCTGATTCTAGCCACTCTTGTCGCTCTGCCGCCAGTCGCGGCTCAAGAGCCGGCGGAGTCACAAGAGCCCGAGATCACGGAGGGTTCCGAGGAGGAGCGGCAGCCGGAAGAAGAGACCGGTGAGGAAGCGCCGGTCGAGGAGATCCCGGTCGAGGATCGGCTGCGTTTCGAGGTGCCCTTCACCGATGAGTCGGGAGGAGGAACCGCGGTTGTTCTAGCCGAGGAGCTTGAGCTCGAGGGAGACGCCTACGTCCTCATCGGTCGGGTCGAGATCGAGTATCAGGACATCAAGCTGAAAGCCGATCGTGCAGAGCTCGACCGAAGTACCAAGATCGTTACGGCGATCGGAAACATCATCCTCGATCAAGGTCCCAGTCGGCTTGTCGGTGCGACCATGAGCTTCGACCTGGAGGAGAAGACCGGCAGACTGACCGACGCAAGAGGCTTCGTTTCCGCCGACTATTTCTTCAGCGGCGCGGAGATCATCAAGACAGGAGAGAAGTCATTCACGGTCATCGACGGAATCTTCACTTCGTGCGACCAGGACGTTCCGTCGTGGAGCTTTCGCACCGGCCGGACCGATCTGGTGGTGGATGGGTATGCCAAAACGCGCGGTGCCACCATGCGAGTGAAGAAGGCCCCGGTTCTGTATTTTCCCTATCTGTTGTGGCCGGTTAAGTCCGACCGCAGCTCCGGCATGCTGGTGCCCAAGCCCGGCTTCTCGGAACGACGGGGCACGGCCCTGAGTCTGGCCTACTATCAGACTCTTGGACCCAGCTACGACACGACCGTCTATCTCGACCTCTTCAGTGAGGACTATCTAGGTATCGGTAACGAATTCCGCTACCAACCCACCGAAGCTACAGGTGGCAGATTCGACGGATATTGGATCCAGGATCCCGATCGAGGCGAAGACCGCTGGAGGACGCAGCTCACTCACGAAAGTCGAGACCTGCCGTGGGGTTTCGGGGCGTGATTCGTTACGACGACGTATCAGACTTCGATTACTTTCAGGACTTCGAGCGCAATGCCGATCGCCATGCCAAACGGGCACTGCACAGTAACGCGTTCCTGACCAAGAACTGGGGTCGGCAGTCGTTCAATTTTCTCGTGGATCAGCGCGAGACTTTCCTCCGTGACAACTCGACGGTCAGTCTTCGACAGATGCCTGAGGTCGAGTATCGCCTGCGGTCGACCCAGCTCCGCGACCTGCCCCTTTACCTCCAGCTCAACAGTGCGTTTCATTTCCTCGACGTAGACCGGCGCGAGAACTACAACGACTCCTATATGCGCGCCAACTTCGCGCCGAGGCTCACCTTTCCGTACCGTGCATTTCCTTGGCTCTCTTTCTCAGTCGACGCTGGAGCCGTCTTTACCTTTTGGGGTGACAGTCTTCGTGTCTCCGGCGACGAGCCCGATCCAGAAAGCGATTCAGTCTTCCGCAGCGAAAGCCTGAGCCGGATCACACCGAGCATCTCCGGCGAGGCGGTCGGCCCTTCCTTCTCGCGTATTTTCGACCTCAATGGCAAGACCTGGTCCAAACTCAAGCACATCATGGAGCCGCGCTTCAACTATGCCTTTGTCGATGAGTTCGACGAGGAAGATCGGATCCCGCGATTCGATGAGCTCGACTCGATTCGAGGCGCGAACATCGGCCGCATGGCCTTTATCAATCGTCTGTTGGCGAAGCCGGCGGGTGAAGGTGGCGGTGGCTCGCGAGAGATCATGTCGGTGGAGATCTTCCGGCTCTACAGCTTTGATGACGATCGCTTCTTGCAGAGGTCTTCCGACGGAGAGAAGCAGTCCCACTTCGGCCCTCCGACTCTGCTCTTTCGTTACAATCCCACTCGCCAGACCACCTTTCGCAACGCGCTGAGGTTCAACACTCTCTTCGGCCGCATCGAGTCGTCCGCCACCTCGGGGAGCTTCGAGGCCGGCCCCCACCGCTTCGGTGTGCGGTGGACTGCCCGAATTCGACCCGACGACGGCATGACGCGGACCAATCAGTTTCGCGTCTCTTCGGATCTCATCCTGATACCGCGTCGACTTCGTCTCATCTCGTCGGTCAACTTCGACGCCAACGACAGCCTTGTTCAGTTGCAGCGCCACATCCTCGAGTACAACGCCAATTGCTGGGGCGTGCGACTGGAATTCGGCGAGTTCAAGCGCCGCGGCGGCCAGCAGACCGACCGCGAGTTCCGCTTTTCCATCAATCTCAAGAACGTCGGCACCTTTCTCGACCTCACCGGCGGCGAGAGCTCTTCTCTCTAGTGGACCGTAACACCCAAACGTTTAGCGCCTGAGCGGCCCTCGCGGCCGATCTCTGCGTTACGCTTCCTCGACATAGTCCCCGCTATGCCTGCGTCAGCGCGCCTTGATCTCGACCCCGAATGACTCACTCAGCCACTAAACGTTCGAGTGTTACGGTCCACTGGTGAGCTCTGCTCTAAGGCAGTCGATGCGTGCATTGATATTCGGTGGCGGCGGGCTCGTCGGCACCCCGCTCGGCCAGGAGCTGGCCAGTCGCGGTTATCGGTACCGATCGTTGACTCACGGCGACACCGACATCAGCGACGCAAAAGAGGTTCGCGCAGCGATCGAGAGCTACGAGCCCGAGGTCATCTTCAATTGCGCGGCGTTCACCCGCGTCGACGATTGTGAGACCCGGGAAGAGGAGGCGACAGAGGTCAACGGTCGGGCGCTGGGGCACCTGGTGTCGGCGGCTCGGTCTCTGTCGGCGAGCTTGGTGCATCTGTCGAGCGACTACGTTTTTGACGGTCGCGCCGAGTCGCCCTATCGGGAGGGAGACCCGACGGCGCCTCTATCGGCCTACGGCCGCGGCAAACAGGTTGGGGAGCAGGAGGCCCTGGTCTATGCTCGATCATTGGTGGTCCGAACGAGCTGGATCTTCGGCAGTGCCGGGCCGAGCTTTGTCAGGACCATCCTCGGCTTGCTCGATCGGCCAGCAACGCTGCGTATTGTCGACGACCAGGTCGGCGGGCCGACCTACGCTCCTTACCTTGCTCGCGCCCTGGTAGATCTCGTCGAAGCCGGGGTCACGGGCTTGGTTCACTACCGCAACCGGGATCCGGTCACCTGGTTCGAGTTTGCGCGTGCCATTGGCGCCAGGGTCGAGCCTGGGCATGAGATCCTGCCCACCACCAGTGCCGAGTTCGTCCAGCTCGCTCCCCGTCCGTCGTACTCGGTGCTGTCGGTCGAGCGCTTCGAGAAGGTGACCGGGAGAAGAGTCGAGGCCTGGAGCGACGGCCTTCGCGAGTGCCTGGCTGCGATCGGTGACAGGGCCGGAGCCTCATGAAGGCTCTGGTTACCGGGATCACCGGGTTCGCCGGCTCGCATCTTGCGGACTATCTGCTCGAGAATCATCCAGATATCGCTGTCGCCGGCACCTATCGCTGGCGTAGTCGGATGGAGAATATTCGCGGGATTCGCGATCGCATCGAGCTCTATGAGGCGGATCTGCGCGACTACTCGTCGCTACAGAAGACGCTTGCAGCGCTGCGTCCGGACCTCATATTTCATCTGGCTGCCCAGAGCTTTGTTCCTTCGAGTTGGACTGGGCCGGCCGAGACCTTGAGCACCAATGTGCTCGGCCAGACGCATCTTTTCGAGGCGGTTCGAAGCTTGAACCTCGACCCCATCATTCAGATCGCGTGCTCGAGTGAAGAGTACGGTCTCGTACATCCCGACGAGATACCGATCTCGGAGGGCAATCCCCTCCGCCCGCTGTCTCCCTATGCCGTGTCGAAGGTGGCCCAGGACTATCTCGGCTATCAGTATTTTCAAAGCTACGGCCTCAGAGTGGTTCGTACGCGGGCCTTCAATCACACGGGTCCCCGCCGCGGAGAGGTCTTCGTTGCGTCCAACTTTGCGAGGCAGCTGGCGGAGATCGAGTCCGGAAAGGCAGAGGCGGTTCTGAGTGTCGGCAATCTAGACGCGGTCAGGGATTTTACCGACGTACGCGATGTCGCCCGTGCCTACTTTGCCGCGGCCATGCAGGGCGAGCCTGGCGAGGTCTACAACATCGCCAGCGGTCGGGGTACTACGATCCGCGAACTTCTCGATAGACTGATCGCGCTAGTGGATGTGGACGTCGAGGTACGCCCTGATCCCGAACGGTTACGACCTTCGGATGTCGAGATTCTTGTCGGAGACAGCACCAGGTTCCGTGATCGCACCGGCTGGGAGCCTGAGATTTCGCTGAACGAGACCTTGCGCGATCTCCTCGACTACTGGCGAGAAAGGCTGAAGACTCGTTGACGATCGGGAGCACTGAAGTGAAAGATCCGGCGCGGCTGCTTGCGTTCTACGACCGGCTGCGCGACCAGGTCGCGACCCGGCTCGGAACCGGGGCGGGGGCCGGCGTCGCGGAGTACCTGCTGGTCGCGCCTGACCTCTTCATCCTCCTTGTTCGACTCTTCCTCGACCGCGACACTCCTCCGTCCAGTCGCGCACTAGTGGGCGGCGCCCTTGCGTATTTCTTGCTCCCGGTGGATCTCATGCCCGAGATGTTTCTCGGTGTCGGCGGCCTGCTCGACGACGTGATTCTCTCTGCCGCGGTGCTGACGCACGTATTCACCGACGAGCTGGAGCCGCTCGTCGCGCGGCACTGGAGCGGCTCCAGAAGGCTGAGGACAGTTCTCGAGGACGCCACTGGTGCCGCGGATGCTCTCCTCTCGACCTCAGTGCGTGGCCGCTTGGCGAGTGTTCTCGCCCGCTATGGCGTAGTGCTCGATCGGTCGGAGTGAGACCGTACTCCCGGTGACCGGCCCGCCCTTGACAGCGTCCTTGTGAACTTTTTCACAAGCTAGTAGTCTATGGCGCTGGGTTGGGCACGCGGCGTTCGGGACTGCGGCTCTCTCCCCCCTCATAGTAAAGTTGGGTAAATGTCCGAGTCCTCTCCTATCGGAGACTCGCCGGGTTCGTCGGCTGAGGAGCCAACGACCAGCGGTTTGCGCCAGTTTCTCGGCCTCTTCGTTGTGCCGTTGCTGGTGGTTTTGATGTGCGTCTCGGTCTTTCTGCTCTTCGGCTGGGTAGCCTACGATCGCCAGTCGGTGGGCGACTATCTGAACGATCTCAGAGATGGGCGATCCTTCTTCGCCCACCGGCGCAAGCAGGCCTCCTACGAGCTGTCGAAGATTCTCAGCGCCAATCCCGACGCGCTACGCGAGGTGCGTGGCGCGGAGGGGGAGCTGCGAACGCTTTTCGAGACCACAGACGATCTGTGGGTGCGACGCTACCTTGCGCTGGTGATGGGGCACATCGGGGACAAGGAGGCAGTGCCCTTGCTGATCGAAGCAGCCGCCGACGAAGACTCTCAGACCAGGATCTACTCACTTTGGGCGCTGGGATCGATTGCTGATCCTCGAGGTCTGGAGACGGTCACGACAGCGGTTTCTGATTCGGATGCGGGTATCCGCAAGACGGCAGCGTTCGCATTGGGCAGGTTCGGTGATCCGTCGTCGTCGTCGAAGCTGGCAGCGCTGGTGAATGATCCGGTCGCGGACGTGCGTTGGAACGCGGCCCTGGCGCTCGCGAACCTGGGTAGTCGCGATGGCGTCGACGTTCTCGAGCAGATGCTCGACAGGCGTCTGCTCGGCCAGGTGCCCGGGATCACGCCCAAGCAGCAGGAAGAAGCGATGATCGGAGCGCTCGGCGCTTTTGTGCGGCTGGGTGGAGGCGTCGATTCGGGTATCATTGATGTCTTAGCGAATGAAGACCCTAGCCTGAAGGTACGCCAGGCTGCTATCGAGGCTCGCAGGAGCCTTCAGTCCGGGTAGGAGTGACCCATTGGAACTCCGATTCAGAGGCCGAGAATGCTTCCAAGGGTTGACACCCTGAGATTGATCCGAAACCATACGCGCGTTCCCAGTGAACTCGGGCTCACGCGTTTCCATATCGACAAGGAAAAGGCTGATGGCTGAGCAAGATTCAGGTGCTTCAAACAGCCCCGCGAAGGGGGCGACCGCGACAGCAAAGGTCTCTACTAGCGGTGGAGGGCAGGGCCTGCGAGGCCTCCTGACCCGGCGTGGCATGTTCTCTTGGGCGGCCGTGGGCTGGGTAGGCTTCGCCGCGGCGATGGCAGCCTGGGCGGGAGCGCTCAACCGCTTTCTCTATCCCAATGTTCTATTCGAGCCGCCGCTTCGCTTCAAGGTCGGCCCTCCCGACGATTTTCCGCAAGGAGTGGTGGACGAGCGCTTCAAGGAATCGCGAGGTATCTGGGTCGTCAACAACGATGGGAAGCTCTATGCGCTCATCGCGATTTGCACCCACCTCGGATGCCCTCCCAACTGGCTGGCCGAGCAGAACAAATTCAAGTGCCCCTGCCATGGCAGCGGCTACTACAAGAACGGAGTCAACTTCGAAGGGCCGACTCCTCGTCCACTCGAGCGCGCCGCGATCTCGATCGACCCCCAGGATGGGCAGTTGCAGGTAGACAAAGGTCGGAAGTTCCTTTTCGAAGCAGGGCAGTGGGATGATCCCGCGTCCTTTATCCCGGTACTCGGGTAGCAGGGCAGAGACAGATCATGCTCAAGAAGCTGCAAAAAGGCATCGTCAGGTCACAGATCTGGAAGTCGGTCTTTCGGGTCGGTATTCCGACCGACAATCGCAAGCGAGCACTCGCCATGCTCGGCAACGTCGTTCTTCACCTTCATCCGGTGAAGGTGAAGAAGTCGGGTATCCGGATGAGCTACACATGGTGCATGGGAGGAACGGCGTTCTTCCTGTTCCTGGTCGAGACGATCACCGGCTTGCTGCTCATGTTCTACTACCGGCCGACCGTCGAATACGCATATGTCGACATGGTCGACCTTCGCGAGGCCGCCGCTTTCGGCATTATGAGAGAGCTTCACCGTTGGGGCGCCCATGCCATGGTGATCTCGGTCTGGCTGCACATGTTCCGTGTGTTCATGACCGGCTCCTACAAGCCGCCGAGAGAGTTCAATTGGAACGTCGGGGTGATCCTGCTGGTTCTGACTCTGCTGCTTTCGTTCACCGGCTATCTTCTGCCCTGGGATCAGCTCGCAATCTGGGCTATCACCGTCGGCTCGAACATGGCTCGAGCAACACCCTTTCTCGGTCACGAAGGGCCGGGTGCAGCTTTTCTCAGTCTCGGGGGTCAACAGCTGATACATGTCGGCAGCGACGCCCGTTTCGCGTTGATCGCGGGACGAGTGATTGGTGGCGCCACGCTACTGCGTTTCTACGTTCTCCACTGCGTCGGCATTCCGCTGATTGCGGCCTTCCTCATGTCCGTGCACTTCTGGCGGGTGCGTAAGGACGGGGGCATCTCAGGGCCGGTATAGATCATGGAAACGATTGCCAACTTCATCAATCTACTGTCGGCGCCGCAGTACTCTTTCACTCTGTCGCTGGTCCTGTTTTGGCTGGCGATCCGGTCGAAGCGGCTGTGGACCAAGGCTGGCGGCATCGCCTTGTTGGCGGTGGGCGTCGGCTACTTCCTTGTCAGCCTCGGCAGTAAGGATTTCCGTCTCATCGTCACCAAAGAGGACAACGTCCCCATCGTGATCATGGTCTTTCTGGTCGGTTTCTTCCTGTGGCTGGCCATGACCAAGGCTCACAAGAACGACAAGCTCGAAGAAGAAGGCGAGCCGGCCTTCGAGAAGACCGAGTCCCAAGACCGGATCTTCACCTGGCCGGACCTGGTCTTCTCAGAGCTCATCTGCATGGTCATTCTCACCGTGGTGATGATCGTCTGGTCGATCGCTCTGGTCGCACCGCTCGAAGAGCCGGCTAACACCTCGGTCGCTCCCAACCCGTCGAAAGCTCCCTGGTACTTCTTGGGGCTGCAGGAGATGTTGGTCTATTTCGATCCGTGGATGGCCGGGGTGGTGCTGCCGAGTCTCATCGTTGTTGGCTTGATGGCCATTCCCTTCATCGATACCAATCCCAAGGGGAATGGCTACTTCACCTTCAGTGAGCGGAAGACCGAGATTACGCTCTTTACTTTCGGCTATCTCGTCCTCTGGGTCCAGCTCATCGTTATCGGTACTTTTCTTCGGGGCCCCAACTGGAATTTCTTCGGGCCTTACGAATTCTGGGATCCGGGCAAGGTAGAGCCTCTGATCAATGTCGACGTAGCCGATTTCTTCTGGATCCGTATGTTGGGAATCGGCCATCCGTCTCACTGGCTCATACGTGAGATGCCTGGGCTGCTCTTCGTCGGCTTCTATTTCCTCGCTCTGCCCGTGCTGCTGCCAAAGCTTCGTTTCACCAAGAAGTATTTTGGACGCTTCTACGAGCAGATGGGGCCCGCCCGTTACTACGTCGGTATCACCTTGGTCCTGACCATGATGATGATGCCGATCAAGATGTACCTGCGGTGGGCGTTCAATCTCAAATACTTCGTCCATATTCAGGAGTTCTTCTTCAACATCTGATCCGACGCGCCGCGTCGGTAAGCCAGGCGCCCGAAGAGAAGAATCGTGGCAGCTCCTACCCCCCCCTCCAAGACCCCGGACCGTCATTACGACTTCCGGTCGTTGAATGTTGTTTTCGCGCTGAGCTCGCTGGCTCTCCTCGCCGTCACTCTGTTTATGGTGATGGGAGACTTCGGCAGGCCCTGGAAGCGCTACCAGTCTGAGTTCCGAGATCTGGAGCGCGCCGCGATCCTGAAAGAGCTCGAGGCCGAGCGCCAGAGCCTGAATCAGGACCAGATCGCCACCGTGAATTCAGAGATCGCGGCGGAAAGGCAGCGGCTGGAAGAGCGTCGTGGCGAGATCGACTCGCTGGAATCCGACATCGTTGCCTTTGATCGAGAGATTTTCGGCTCCGACGCCGCCATGAGGGCAACCAAGTCGGAACTCGACGCCCAGAAATACGTGTACGACTCGGCCCTGCAGCGTGGTGAAGAAGACAGCATCACTGAGGAGCGAGAGACCGTCGCGTCCCTGACCAGTACCTGGATGGATGAGCGACGCACGGTGCAGGAGCTGGAGACTGAGCGTGACGCAGTTGAGGGCGAGCTCGAGGAGGCACACAGCGCTCTGACCGCGTCGGAGGCGAAGCTCAACGACCTCAACGCGGCGCTCAGCGGTCTCGATGTCCGCCTCGAAACCGTCGCCAAAGACATCGACTACTTCATGCTCAACGCGCCGTTGATGGACTTTCTCCAGCCAACATTGCGTATCGAGCAGGTGGTCTTGTCAGGTCTTTTTCACGACATCAACTTCACCACCATCGACCGCGTCGACCGCTGTCAGACCTGTCATATCGCGTCGGGCCGCACCGGCTACGACGGCGAGGAGTGGGAAGAGCCCTTTCGCTCCCATCCCCGGCTCGATCTCTTCGTAAACGATGGGTCACCTCACCCATACTCGCAATTCGGCTGCACGGCCTGCCACGGTGGCCTCGACCGAGCCACCGATTTTGCTCGCGCTGGACACACTCCAGTCGCGGAAGAACAGTTGCACGAGTGGACCGCCGGCCTCGGCTGGGAACGGCAGAAGTTCCTCGAGACGCCCATTCACGCCCTTCCTTTTGCCGAAGCGGGCTGCCTCAGTTGCCATGCGGACCAGGTGTGGACCCCGGAGTCGCACACCGCCGACACCGGCCGCAAGCTGATCCTCAAGATGGGTTGCTATGGCTGTCACAAGATCGACTTCGAGGCGTTCACCGATCTGCCGAAGGTTGGTCCCGACCTCCGTAAAGTCGCTTCGAAGACCAATTCAGCCTGGGCGACGAAGTGGATCCGCGCTCCGCGTGAATTCCGCCAGACCACTTGGATGCCGCACTTCTTCTACGGGGAGAACATCAAAGGAGCTGAGAACGAGGCGTTTCAGGAGGCAGAGATTGCCTCGATTGTCGACTTGCTCTGGGAGAGCTCTGAAACAGTCAGCTACAACCCTGTGCGGGCAGGGAATGCCGCCAGAGGCGAGGCGCTGTTCAACAGTATCGGCTGCACCGGTTGTCACGTCATCGATGGCGAAGGGTCACGCGAGGACTACCTCGACAACCTCGAGCGGCTGCACGGTCCGAACCTGATCGGTGTCGGCAGCAAGGTCAGCGCCGAGTGGCTCTTCGCGTGGCTCAAAGACCCGAAGCAGTACCGGCCTGATACCCCGATGCCGAATCTACGGCTCGAGGATCAGGAGGCCGAGGACCTCACTGCCTACCTCATGGGCCAGCGCAATCCTGCCTGGGAGGGTCTAGCTCGGGAGCCTGCATCGAGCGTCGCCAGGGGTCGGTTGGTGCTCGAATATCTGCAGGCCACGATGACTATCGAGCAGAGTGAGGCGCGCCTGGCCGAAATGAGCGACGAAGAGCAGAGTCTCTTCCTCGGCCGTCAGTCGGTTTCGAAGTACGGGTGCTTTGGCTGTCACACCATCGCCGGCTTCGAAGAGACCAAGCCGATCGGTGTTGAGCTGACGGAGGAGGCTTCCAAGCCCACCCACCTTCTCGACTTTGGTCACGTTCACGAAGTCGAGCACACGCGCAACGACTGGATTCGCACCAAGGTCCAGCGACCCAGGATCTGGGATCAGGGAAAAGAGCTGGTGAAGAACTTCGGCGAGCTCTATCGGATGCCCAATTTTGGCATGTCCGATCGAGAGGCGGACGCCGTAACCACAATCGTGCTCGGCTTCACCAAAGAGTCGGTGATCGAACAGCGCAAGGCCGGCAACAGCCCGCTGACCCCGACCTTGGCTGCAGGCCGCAAGATCGTCAGCCATTACAACTGTCAGGGCTGCCACCTCATCGAGGGTGCGGGCCGTGCAATCCGTACCGCGATGGAGGATGACAGCAATCTTCCTCCTAACCTGTCGGCGCAGGGCGCTCGAACTCAGGCGGACTGGCTCTTCGGTTTTCTTCACGATCCGTCGAGTGTGCAATTGCGTCCTTGGCTGAAGGTGCGGATGCCGACCTTCGACTTCTCCGACGAGCAAGCGAACGGACTCATTTCGTACTTCGCCGCTCTGGAGGAGACGGTGCCCTTCGCCTCGGATCCTGAGCCCGCCGACCCACGAAGCCTGGGTGTCGGTACCGAGATTTTTGCGATGCTCCAGTGCGCCCGCTGCCATCCGGCCGGTGAGGACGCTCTGGCTGACCTCGGTGGCGGTACCGCCGATCTTGCTCCCTCACTCTTGCTCGGACCGGAACGGCTACGACACGACTGGGTCGCATCGTGGATCAAGGACCCGCAGGGCTGGGTTCCCGGTACGCGGATGCCGACCAATTTCCCAGTGCTGCCCGATGGCAGCTTCTCGTCACCCTTACCCAATGTAATAGACACTCCGCCCTTCGCCGATGCCAAACGCAGCATGATGCGTCATTTCGATAGCGACGCCGAGCTCGAAGAGTTCCTCGGCGACGTCGATCGCGTGAGCGAGGCATTGCGGGACTACATCTGGAGTCTCTAGAAAGCTCACTTCAAGGAGGATTTCGAAAATGAAGAATGCCAAGATCGGGTTTGGCCTATCTACTCTGCTACTCCTCGCCCTCGTCGGCTGCGGCGGTGGTGACAGCTCCGCGCCGGCGCCGGCGGCAGACGCTCCGCCGCCGGCTCCGCCTGTCGATTTGTCGCAGACCGGCTCCTTAGCCGGAGTCGTTACCTTCTCTAATGGCGACGACCCCGACATCGTTATCAAGATGGACGCCGATCCGGTTTGCGCGGGCCTGCACAGCGGGCCGGTGGAATCCGAGACTCGTCTTGCTGACGGTTCCAATCTGGCCAACGTCTTCGTGTATGTGAAGTCTGGTCTCGAGGGCAGCTTCAATGCGCCGGCCGAGCCGGCGAGTTTGAACCAGGAAGGTTGCCTCTACACGCCGCGCGTCTCGGGAATCATGGTCGGCCAGACCCTCAAGGTGGTCAACACCGACCCTACTCTTCACAATGTGCATGCGGTGCCGAGCAACAACCCGGAGTTCAATCAGGCTCAGCCTTTCCAAGGCATGGAGCTCGAACGTGTGTTCGAGAGCTCCGAGGTGATGATTCCCTTCAAGTGCGACGTCCACCCGTGGATGCAGTCGTATGTGGCAGTTCTCGACCATCCCTTCTTTGGGGTGAGCGGTACGAATGGCAGCTTTTCGATCGAGGGGATTCCGGCTGGAACCTACACAGTCGAAGCCTGGCATGAGCTGTTCGGCACTCAGACTTCGGAAGTTACGATTGGGGCCGGCGACTCCACCGACGTTGCCTTCAGCTTTGGTGGTTAGTGGCCTGAGTCAGGCTGTTCTCGGCATGTGGAAAGTGCCGAGGCAGCTTCTCGCGAGGAGATGAAGGTGGAAACGGTCCAGATGGCGCAGGTGCACTTGAGTGCGGCCGACCTTTCCCAGCTGACAAAGCCCCGCATCACGCTCATGGTGCTCATCACCATGGCGGCGGGGGCTTTCTTGGCCGATCCTGCCGGCTTCTCGCCTTTGCTGGTGAGTGAGGCCCTACTCGCGACCGGGTTGTTGGCGAGTGCCGCGTCGGCGCTCAATCAGGTCCTCGAGACGCGCGAAGACGCTCTTATGGAGCGCACTCGCGACCGTCCGCTGGCGGCGGGTCGGGTCGATCGCACTCTGGTGATCTCCCTGGCCTGTGCCTCCACCGCGATCGCGCTGCTCATTCTGGCGTGGCGAGTCAATCCGCTGACCGCTCTGCTCGGAGCCATTACTTCTTTCTCATACCTCTTCTTGTACACGCCCCTCAAGAAGCGCACCGTGTTCTCGACGCTGGTGGGTGCGGTTCCCGGTGCTCTCCCGCCCGTGATGGGGTGGGCGGCCGCTTCGGGACGCATCGACGCGGGCGCTTGGGTCCTCTTCGGCATGCTCTTTCTGTGGCAGGTGCCCCACTTCCTCGCCATCGCGTGGATCTATCGTGAGGACTACGGTCGCGGCGGCTTTCGCGTTCTTCCAGTCCTCGACCCTAAGGGTGGCTGGACGGCTGCGACGATGGTGGTTTTCACCGTGCTGCTCGTTGGAGTCACCCTGTTGGGCCCGGGCGCTGGTGTTTTCGATACCATCGGAGTCACCGGGGCGGTGGCTGCGGGACTGGGCTTTCTGCTTACAGGTATCGACTTCGCCAGGCGCCGATCTCGGCAGGCGGCGCGCCGCGTTCTTCTTGCTTCTGTTCTATACCTGCCGGCGGTTCTCGCCATTTCGCTATTCGACTATTTGCCAGGGCTGTAGCGGAGGTCTTCTCGGACTTCTCTTGACTCATTTGGAAGGTGATGTATGGAACCAGTCGCGACTGAACCTGAAGAAGCAGACCATCACGAGGATCACCCTCATGAGAGCTTCTGGAGGCGCTACGTCTTTTCCCAGGACCACAAAGTCATCGGCATTCAATACGCCGTGACCGCCTTGGTGTTCTTGTTCCTGGGCTTTTGCCTCATGCTGCTGATGCGCTGGCAGCTGGCCTACCCAGGCCAGCCGGTGCCGTTGATTGGCGGCCTGCTTGGCGAGAACAACGCTCCCCAGGGGCGGATGCTGCCGGAGTTCTACAACCAGCTAGGTGCTATGCACGGCACGATCATGGTGTTCATGGCGATTGTGCCGCTCGCCGTCGGTGCCTTCGGCAACTATGTCGTACCGCTTCAGATCGGCGCACCAGATATGGCCTTTCCGAAGTTGAACATGGCGAGTTACTGGTGCTTCTTTGCAGGTGGCATCCTCATGCTCACCGGCTTCTTCGTCCCCGGTGGTGCCGCTCAATCGGGTTGGACCTCGTACCCGCCTCTGTCGGTTACGGCCCCGACTGGTCAGACCATCTGGCTCTTCGGTATGGTTCTGCTGATCACCTCGTCCTTGTTGGGCTCGGTCAATTTCATCGTGACCATCATCCAACTGCGAGTGAAGGGGCTCACCTTCATGCGCCTCCCATTCTTTGTTTGGGCGCAATTGGTGACGGCCTTCCTGCTACTGCTCGCCTTCCCTCCGCTCGAGGCAGCCGGCATCTTGCAGCTCATGGACCGCCTCGCCGGAACCAGCTTCTTCATGCCGGAGGGCCTCGTAATCAGTGGGCAGCTCTTAGAGGTGAGCGGCGGTGGCAGCCCGCTGCTGTGGCAGCATCTCTTTTGGTTCCTCGCCCACCCGGAAGTTTACGTACTCATATTGCCGGCGATGGGTATCGTTGCCGAGATCATCGCCACCAACACCCGCAAGCCGCTCTGGGGCTACAAGTCTCTGGTCTACTCGTTGATCTTCCTCGGCTTCATGTCTTTCATCGTCTGGGCTCACCATATGTTTCTGACCGGCATGGGCACCAAGATCAGTGCCTTCTTCCAGACTACGACGATGATCATCTCGGTTCCGTCGGTGGTCATCCTCACAGCTTTGCTCTTGTCTCTCTGGGGGGGCTCGATCCGCTTCAACACGCCGATGCTCTTTGCTCTGGCGTTTCTTCCCATGTTCGGCATCGGTGGGCTCACCGGCCTTCCACTGGGCCTGATCGCCTCGGACATCCCTCTGCACGACACTTACTACGTAATCGGTCACTTTCACTACGTGGTGGCGCCGGGAACGATCTTCGCCTTGTTTGCCGGCATCTACTTCTGGTTCCCCAAGGTGACCGGGCGAAAGATGAGCGAGCTTCTGGGCAAGCTTCATTTCTGGCCCTCGTTGATCTTCATCAACGGCGTCTTTTTCCCGATGTTCATCCAGGGACTGGCCGGCTTGTCTCGACGGCTCTATGACGGCGGCGAGATCTACGACTTCCCGGATCACGTCATGGTGTGGAACAAGGTCATGTCGCACTCGGCCTTCGGCCTTGCCGCGGTCCAGATCTTCTTCGTCGTCAACTTCTTTTGGAGCATCTTCAAGGGCGAGAAGGTCGGCGCCAACCCCTGGCAGTCGAACACCTTGGAGTGGACGGACGCTCCGTCTCCGCCGGTGGCCCATGGCAACTTTCCCAAGCTGCCACAGGTCTACCGCGGTGCCTACGAGTACAGCTCGCCGGGGCAGGACGAGGATTTCCTTCCCCAAAGCCAGCCGCAGGAGGCCTGAGTCATGTCGGTCGCGATCCCTTTCAATAGCGAACCTCGTCCCGACACCGGGCTGTACAACGCCAAGCTCGGTGTATGGCTCTTCCTCGCCTCCGAGGTCATGCTCTTCGGAGCCCTGTTCTCGACCTACATTCTGTTGCGTACCGCCGCTGTCGAGTGGCCGCAGGGCTCTGAGATTCTCGATGTTCCGATAGCCTTCTTCAACACCTTGGTGCTGATCGCTTCTAGCGTGACCATGGTCATGTCCTGGGCCTCCTTGAAGATGGGCGACGTCGGCAAATTCAGGCTGTATATGGCTCTGACCATTCTGTGCGCACTCATCTTTCTAGCGGTCAAAGCCTACGAGTACGGAGCCAAGTTCTCTCATCATCACTACCCTTCCGACAGTACTTTTCTGGCGATCTACTTCACACTCACCGGGCTCCATGGCTTGCACATCATCGGTGGCGTGATCGTCAACGGCTATTTATGGGGCCCTGGCCTCAAGATGTGGAAGTCCGATCCTGAGCGCTTCACCAACCGCATCGAGGTTGCCGGTCTGTACTGGCACTTTGTCGACTTGGTTTGGATCTTCCTCTTCCCTGTCCTCTATCTTCTGTAGGAGTTTTTCAATGAGCGGCCATAGTGCAGAAGAGGTTCGTGCCCACGTCAAGATCTACATGATGGTTTTCGGCGCGCTGGCGGTGCTGACCGTAGTGACGGTCGCTGTGAGCTATCTCGATATCGCGGTGGGTCCTGCGATGGTCCTCGCCCTTCTCATCGCCACGGTCAAGGGCTCTTTGGTGGCCCTTTTCTTCATGCATCTCAAGGGCGAGGTGAGGGCCATACTCTGGACCTTGCTGTTGACGGCTTTCTTTTTTCTCGTACTGATGTCGGTTCCTCTGTCGGGCTACCTCGACTCGACGAGCTTGTAGGATGTCTCTAGCCTCGTTCCATATTCTGTTCATCGGCATGAGCGTGCTGCTTGCGGCGGTGTGCGGTCTGTGGGGAATTCGCGCCTTTGTCGCGGAGGGCAGCGCCAGTGGTCTGGCATTCGGAATTCTGTCGCTGCTCGCCGTACCCGTACTCGTGGTCTATGGCGTACGCGTTCGGCGCAAGCTCAAGGAGCTGGGGGCCTTCTCGTGAATGGGACTGCCCGTACTTCGGTGCTGATTGCCGCCGGGCTCCTTTTTCTGGTGCTCTGGCCGGTCACCACTGAGGCCTGCGCCACCTGCTTCGGCGACCCCAACTCGGCCGAGACCAAAGGGGTCAAAAACGCTGTGCTCTTCCTGCTTGGCGTGATCGGTCTGGTTCAGGTCGGCTTCGTCAAGATGTTCTGGAACTTTCGCAAACGTGCCAAGTCGCTGGAAGACCGGAGGAAAGACTTCCGGATTCTGCGCGGAGGACTCCCCTGATGTTGGAATTCTTGAATCTGCCGCCGGACTGGTCGGCCAATGGGTATCGCATCGACGCGCTCATCGGCATCATCCATTGGGTCATGCTCATCCTCTTCGTCGGCTGGGGGCTGTACTTCGTCTACGTGCTCTTTCGTTTCCGACAGGGGCGTAACCCCAAGGCGTCGCCAAGTGGAGCGAAGGGGATGTGGAGTAAGTATGTCGAGGTTGCCATTGTCATCTTCGAGGTGGTGCTTCTGTTCGGTTTCGCATTTCCGATCTGGTCCGAGCGGGTAGAGGGTTTTCCAGCAGAGGAAGCCTCGACCCGGGTACGTGTGGTTGCCGAGCAATTCGCCTGGAACTTCCACTACCCTGGAGCCGACGGTGAGTGGGGGCGAACGGATGTGAGTCTCATCGACGCGGCCGTAAATCCGCTCGGCCTCGACCGCGATGATCCCGCGGCCGCCGATGACATCACGACGATCAACAATCTGAATCTGCCGGTCGACAAGCCGGTGATTCTGTATCTCCGCAGCAAGGACGTGATCCACGGCTTCAACCTGCCTTATATGCGGGTGAAACAGGACGTCATTCCGGGGCAGACCATTCCGATATGGTTCAAGCCGGTCAAGACCGGTGACTCCGAGATCGCTTGCGCGCAGCTCTGCGGTCTCACTCACTATCGGATGAGAGGTTTCCTACACATCCAGACTCAGGCTGATTACGACGTCTGGCTTGCGGAGCAGGTAGGGTCGTAGCTCCTGATTTCCTCTCATTCGGGTGTCCCCTTGGTCCAGCGGCCATGGACGTTAATCAGCTTCCGGCAGTCAACGCCGCCCTCAACAGCACCAGCTTTGCTCTGCTGCTGACGGGCTATTTTCTGATTCGTCGTGGCCGCCGGTTGGCGCACCGCCGGTGCATGCTCGCCGCTTTCGCGACCTCGACCTTGTTTCTCGTTTCCTATCTCTTTTACCACTCGCAGGTCGGAAGTGTGCGCTACCAGGGCACCGGTGGCTGGCGCATTTTCTACTTCACGATCCTCCTCACCCACACGGTTCTTGCGGCAACGGTTCCTTTTCTTGCCGTCGTGACCCTGGTCCGGGGGCTTCGGGGGCGCTTCGAGCGCCATGTTCCGATCGCCCGAATAACCCTTCCGATCTGGCTCTACGTTTCGCTTACGGGTGTGATGGTCTACATAATGCTCTACTGGCGTTAGCCTGCGGAACCTACGGAAGTGATGGCTATCACTTCCTCCGGTTCTGATTACACGGCGCCGAGGACGGCGCATCCGGACTCCGGAAGTGATGGCTATCACTTCCTCCGGTTCTGATTACACGGCGCCGAGGACGGCGCATCCGGACTCCGGAAGTGATGGCTATCACTTCCTCCGGTTCTGATTACACGGCGCCGAGGACGGCGCATCCGGACTCCGGAAGTGATGGCTATCATTTCCTCCGGTTCTGATTACACGGCGCCGAGGACGGCGCATTCGGACTCCGGAAGTGATCGCTATCATTTCCTCCGCTAGGCGCGCCCCGGCTTCTGTTTGGCGCCGAGGACGGCGCGTTGCGGAACCTACGAGAGGACGGGTCTCATCTTCGGCTTGCGTCCTCTGGAGGGGACAATTAGGCTTCTGCAGGTTGGGCTGAATCCGTGGGATCGCCAAAAGCCGTAGAATTCCCGGCGGGCGCTGTTCTCTTGTTCGGTAAACAGCCGATGGCATCGCACTTGCAATCTTCTCGATCATGAATCCCAATAGCTCTGCCCGGCGCCGATACCTGCAGCTGGCCTCGCCGCTCGTGCTCTCGGTCGTGCTCCTGGCCGCCAGCCCACTCACCGCCGCGGGGCCGGCTACCGCGCGCTGGCCCGAAGAGCAGAGATTCTTTTTTGATGATGGTCCCGGATGGCTGCTGTCCGATGATCAGCGCTCAGAGCTGATCGCGATGGATGAGGCCGATCGGCTGCCGTGGATGGACCGCTTCTTGGCCCAGGATCCTGTCGCCGACACCGAAGAGAACGAGCTGGCCACGGGCATCGGTCGGCGACGTCTCTTGATCTGGCAGGAGGGGCTCGTCACTTTTCTCGACGATCGTGCCAAGGTCCTTTTTCTCCACGGCGCGCCACTCGAGCGTGAGGTGATCGCTTGCGATCAAACCTTCGTGCCACTCGAGATCTGGCGTTACGGGCCCAAAGAGACGACCCCTGCGCTGATTCTGTACGAACCTCAGCCCGACTGGCCGTATCGCCTCTGGCTGCCCATGGACTCCAAACGCGTGCTCTACGGTCATGAGATGGAGTACTGGCTCGAGCAGGTCGCCGAGCTGATCCAGAACGGGAGAGGGCCCCGTTTCGACAAGAGACTGTGTAAGCAGACCAAGGCTGTGGATTTGGCGACCGGCATCGAGGGCCTGTTTGGCTTCCGCGACAAGCGACCGACCAATACCCAGATTCTCAGCTGGGTCGAGGCGCCGGCGAGCTTGGCGGACTGGGCTTCGGAAGCAGTCCGTACTCCGCTCCCGGAGGGCCCCGGCTCTTTGGTCGTGGCAGCCCCAGAGGTGTACTTCCCAAAGAAGGAAGGTCAGCGTATGGTCGCTCGGATCCTTCTTCGCGTACCGGAGGAATCGGGCCTCGAGGTGCACGAGGACAACGAAAAGACCGAGCTGCGAATCAAGATCGATGGCATCGTCGAGCGAGAAGGCGAGCTCTTCGAGAACTTTCACATCCGCTTCCAGGTTCCGGTCGAGGACCGGCCTAGAGAGCTCGCTCTGTTGATGGACCGGCTGCTTCGGCCCGAGGACGAGTTTCTCATCCGTCTTCGTATTCGCGACGAGATCGGCGAGGCCGAGATTCACCGGGCGGTGGGCTTTCGGGTTCCAAGTGAAGCGCAGGCGGAGGAGGATCTGCCGAGCGACGTTGTCGTCGCCCACGGAGTGGACGTGGAGCCGGAGAGAGTTCCTGGCGTCGACAGTTTGGTGATCATTCCTCCCGAGACCGATGTCGTTCTGGGTCTGTGGAGAGTGGAGACTCTGATCTCCGGGGAGAGCATTCAGAAGGTCATCTTCCTGCTCGACGGTAAGCCCCAGATGACTCGCGGCAAGCCACCGTTTCAGGCTGAGCTACGTCTCGGCAAGTATCCGACCGAGCACGTGGTCAGAGCCGAAGGCTATGACTCCGAAGGTGGGCTTATCGCCTCCGACGAGGTCGTACTCAACCAGCAGCGGGGCCAACTAGAGGTCGAGATCCTGGAACCGCGAAAGGGCGCTGTGCTCAGCGGCACCGTGAATGCGAGAGCCTCGGTCGTAGTGCCGGAGGAGGCCAATCTGACCCGAGTCGACTTCTTGGTCAATGATGCGGTCGTCGCGACTCTCGTGAAGCCGCCTTGGCAAGTCGAGATCGAAGTTCCCGAGCTGGCTCAGCGCGCGGACATCAGTTATCTGACGGTAGCGGCCTATCTCGACGATGGCACGCGCGCCGAGGACGTACGCTTCCTCAGCGCCCCCGAGTATCTCGAGCGGGTCGAGGTTGACCTGGTAGAGCTCTACACCACCGTCGAGGGAGACCGCTCGTTGTCACTCCAGCGAGAAGCCTTCTCTATCTTCGAAGACGGCCGCCCTCAGGAGATCGCCAAATTCGAGTTGGTCGAGGACTTGCCCATCACCGTGGGCATTACTATCGATACTTCGGGCTCGATGATCGAATCGATCTCCGAGGCCAAGACGGCGGCCGTCGACTTCCTCGAGCGCATCATCACTCCCCGAGATCAGTCCTTCGCTGTGAGCTTCGCGAATCATCCTCAGCTGTTGATGCATCGCACCTCCGATGTCGGCGCGGTCGAGACCGCGGTGTCGAGCCTCCACGCGGTTGGCAATACAGCGCTCTACGATGCGGTGGTCACCAGCCTTTACTATTTTCGTGGGGTTCGCGGCCGACGCGCATTGGTTCTCCTCTCTGACGGAGACGACACCAATAGCAACATTCCGTTCAAGGACTCCCTCGACTACGCGCGCCGCAGCGGGGTCGCGATCTACGCCATCGGGCTCAAGATCGGTGTTACCTCGATCGGCATCCGAGGCAAACTGAATGATCTGGCCGATGAGACCGGCGGCCGTGCGTACTTCATCTCCAAGGCTTCTGAGCTTCATAGTGTCTACGGTCAGATCGAGCGAGAGCTCCGTAGTCAGTATCTTCTAGCCTACTCTTCCGACGCGCCAACCGAGGCCGAGGAGTTCCGCACCGTCGAGGTCAAGGTCAAGGGAAAGCTCAAGGCGCGGACCATCAGTGGCTATTATCCCTAGCCTCAGAAAACGCGCCTTCGGCCCGTTTTCCGGCCCATCCCCGCCTGAGAACTACTCGCCTGTCCGAATTCTCGGACACGCTCCTAGCCCAAGACTCCGGCTGATTGGCCCGTTCTGCGGTCCATCTGCTCTGCTTTCGGTCTTGCTCCTACTGAGTGGGCCGTGGGCAAGTGGCGAGGAGTTCCACTTCCGGGGACTGGACCGGACCTACAGCCAGTTCGCCGACGAGCTGGCCCCGATCGAGCTGGGAGTGGTCAAAGTGCTTCTGAAGTCTCCGGAGCACTCGATGACCCTCGAACGCCATCTTGTTCGCCTGGTGCCTGCCGAAGGCGACTCTCATAGGGTGAGCTTGGAGCTCGATCTGCACGGCAGCGGTACCCTCGACGCCCATCTCCAGGTCGGATCTCTAGCCGGTGATCTCGAGGATGAGCTGGTAGTGCCACCACAGAGCCTCCTGATCGGGGCGAGAGTCGAGATCCATCGCGTGCCCGAGGGGTTCAGGGTCACTCTCTTGGAAGGCCCCAAAGAGATAGAAGTGCGTATCGAGAGCCGGCTGGCGTCGCGCATCGTTCCTCTTTGCAGGCAGATGGCGCTGGTCCTCGTCCGCTTCGACTGTGGTGCCCTGGACGAGGCTCTGTCTCGGGTCCTAGTGCCGGTACCTCCGCCGGGGGAGCAGTTTCTGATCCCCCTCGAGGAGCTCACGGCCGCCGAGGTCTCGCAATTCGAGCACTATCTGCGTCGAGCGGCAGGACTCTAGACCAGCGTTTCCAAAGTTCGCGCACATATCTCGGCCCCTTCTGCCCGCTGGCGGCGTTGCGCCTCCTCGACATATTGCCCAATATGCCTGCGTCTCCGCGCCTGGCCAACGAACAGAATGACCTCGAGCTATGTGCACGAACTTTGGAAACGCTGGTCTAGAACTAACCAAAACATAGCGTCACACGGGTCGTTCTCACCGGTGGTATGCTGCCTGCAGGGAGGGTTTTGCCTTGAATGCACGTCAAATGATGCGCCGCCTCTACTACTTCACCATCGAGGATGAAGGCATGCTAGCCGAGGCCTTTTCGAAGCTCGATGAGAATACTTTCGCCATCACCTACAAGGTGCGCGGCACTGAACATGTCTTCGTCACCACCAGCGAGACCAAGGAGGCGATGGATCTTCACGACGTCCCCTACAACCTGCTGGGGGAGGAAGAAGCTGCTCGTATCGGCATCTACCACACCGGTCAGTCTCGGGAAGAGCTCACTGACTACGAGGACGCGATCAAGGCCCTGACCACGGCCAGTCGAGCCGTAGCCGTAGCCTGCGTCGGCGTCAACGGGGAGGTCGATATCGGCTTGGACCTGAGCACCGGCCCCGAGCTCTACACCTACTTCGCCGCGCCGGCCGGGCACACTTTCTTGTTTCGGATCTTCGATTCGAAGGATGAGGCTCGAGACTTTCTCGACCGTTTCACCGCTGGAGATAAGGAAGCTCTGGAATGGGCCGACTCGCTGGTCTTGGAGTCTGCGGAGGAGCTTCAGAGCTTTCACTGAGTGTTGCGAGGCGGCTCGGAGCCGCATTGACTCTGGACAGAACCCCCTCCTTCCCCCCCGGCACCTATCGGGTCTCAGAGCTCGCCAACGAGCTCAAGGTCTTCCTGAACGAGGTCTACCCGGCGGTCTGGGTAGTCGGGGAGATTCACCGCATGCGGACCAGCGCCGCCGGTCATCTCTACTTCGAGCTGGTGGAAAAGGGTCATCGGGACAACATCATCGGCCGCTTGGACTGCGCTCTCTTTCGCGGCGACCTGGTTCGCGTTCGCGCCGCACTTCGCCGCAGCGGTCAAGAGCTCCAGGAGGGGCGCGAGGTGCGCTGCCGAGGCGGCATCGATCTCTTTCCTCCCAGCGGTCGGCTCCAGCTCATCGTTCGCGAGGTCGACGCCGTCTTCTCGCTGGGCCTCTTGGCGCAGCGTCGCAAGCAGATCGTTGAGCGACTCCGGGCATCGGGGCTCTACGAAGCCAACGGGAATTTGGCAATACCGGATCTACCCCTCCGTGTGGGCCTCGTGACCTCGGGGGGCAGTGCCGCTCACCATGATTTCGTTACCTCGCTCGAGGCGAGTGGGTTCGGTTTCAAGCTGTCCTTTGCGCACGCGTCGGTGCAGGGGCAGCAAGCCTCGGGCGACGTTGTGCGAGCCCTGCAAGAGCTCGGCGAGAGACCTCTAGACTGCATCGCCCTGGTTCGAGGCGGTGGTGCGCGCTCCGACCTCGCCGCCTTCGATCATCCCACCGTGGCGGAGGCCATCGCGCGATCCCGGGTACCGGTGCTGACGGGTCTCGGCCATGAGACCGACCGGTCGATCGCCGACGAGGTCGCTCACTCGGCCTTCAAGACCCCGACCATGGTTGGCGAGTTTCTGGTGGCCCGCATGGGAGTCGCGGAAGCCCGGTTGATAGAAGTGCACCGGGGCCTCCTCCACGGAGCGCGGCTTCCGCTACAGCGCGCGGCCCACCGACTCGCCTTGGTCGAGGCCAGAGTGCCTCACGCCCGGAATCGGATCGCCTCAGCTGGCTCCCTGGTTGCCGACATCCGGGCGCGGACATCGCGGGCGGCCTCGATGCAGCTGCGCGACGCGGGCCGACGCGTGAGTGAGCTCTCGTCGAGCCTCGCTGTGGCCGCTCCCTTGCGGGTTCGTGCTGCTCGCCCCCGAGCCGAAGCGCTGGTTCGTCGCGTTAGCGAGCTGAGCCGAGCGAGGCTGCGCCTGGAGCGAACGAGAGTCGAGACTCTCGATCGATTGGCGTCGGAATTGGCGCCGCAGAAGACGCTCGATCGTGGTTTCTCCATCACCCGCAGAGAGGACGGAGGGCTCGTTCGCGATGTGAGCGATGTGGATGTTGGCGAGCGATTGACGACGCTGCTGGCTAGTGGCGGCATTCACAGTGAAGTGATCGGCGAGGCCGATCCGAGCCGGCCGGGAGGGAAGTCATGAGTAACGAAGAAGACGATGCAGGGCATGAGGATGCTTCCTCGGGTGCTGAGGATCTTCCTTTCAGCGCGGCCTTGGCCGAGCTCGAAGCGATCCTCGGTCGGATCGAGGCGGAGGAGGTGGACCTCGACCAACTGGCGACCGAGCTTGCCAGAGCCGCGGAGCTCCTCGCAGTCTGCCGCGCAAAGATCCACCGCGCCGAAATGGAAGTCACCCACATCGTCGACAAACTCGACGACTCCGGCGCCGACTGAGGGGTCTTCCGGCGGTCGTTGTCGCCGGGGCCGGCCGCGGGGGGGTCTTGGGGGTCGGGTTGCTTCGCGCGCTGGATAGAGGGTCTTGGTGAAGCCGCCCTGTGCTAGGAAGATTATGCTGCGCAACCCGACCCCCAAGACCCCTTTTGCGGCCTCCGGCTCTGCCACAACGAGCGCCGGAGGCCCATCGTCGGGGCTGATCTGTCCGAGGGCCGTGGCTCGCAAGAAGTTTTCCCGGCGCAGGCTTCCAGCCGGTGTGGTTTTCGAAGGCTTGGGCCACCCGCTCGGGTTGACTGCGGGCTTCGTCTTCACACTAGCCATGCTGCTAGGGGCTCCGCGGATCTCGGCGTATTCCGGCTCTGAAGAACCTTTCGTTGGGAGACTCGAAGAGGAAGTCATGAGCGCGCTGACGAGATATCGAGTGCCGGGGGTGGCAGTGGCGCTGTTACAGGAAGGCCGAGTCGCTTGGGAGCGGGGGTTCGGCGTTGCTGATCGGGGCTCCGGGGAGCTCATCGATGTGGACTCGGTGTTCCAGGTCGCTTCTCTTTCCAAGCCGGTGACGGCTCTCGGGGTGCTCCTTCTGGTCGAAGATGGGAAGCTCGATCTCGATAGGCCCGTGGGCGACTATTTGCGGCGCTGGAAGGTGCTTTCCTCCGACTTCGACGTCGATGGAGTCACCGCCCGTCGGCTGCTCAGCCATCGCGGCGGTACCAACCTGCACGGCTATCCCGGCTTCGAGCCGGACTCGCCATTGCCGGATCTCGAAGCTTCTCTCGCCGGTGCCACCGGGGGTGCAGGGAGAGTCGTGCTTGATTTCGAGCCGGGGTCACGGGTCAGCTACTCGAGCGGCGGCTACACCGTCCTTCAGCTTCTGATCGAAGAGATCAGTGGGGAGGATTTCGCGGTCTTCATGCGACGGAGGGTTCTGGAGCCACTCGGTATGCGGAGGAGTAGCTTCGACGGCGACCCCCAGTCACAGACGGCATCAGGCCATGGTTGGTGGGGGAACACACTTCCCGCCTATCGCTTTAGCGCCCGGGCGGCGAGCGGCCTGCACAGCACCGCCGGTGATCTGGCCCGCTTTCTCGGAGTGCTCAGTGATCCCGTCGCGCAGGCGAAGGTCGGCATCTCGCCGGATCTGGTGGAGCTGATGCTCTCGCCCTCTGCAGAAGGGCGCGGGGGCTATAGCCTTGGCTTTGCCCTCGAAGCCGTGCCCGGCACCCGGATCGTCTCCCATGCCGGGGCCAATCGGGGTTGGAGGTCGGTCCTCGGCGCCGCCGCGGAGAGAGGGGACGCTATCGTCGTCCTCACCAATAGTGATCGGGGACTCCCTCTGACGATCGACGCTCTCTGCTCCTGGGGTCGCAACTCGACCGGACTGGAGCTCGCGAGCTGTTGGGCGGAGCGCAAGAGCCGCGGCACGTTGCTCGCGGTGGCTGCTCTCCTGTGTTTTGGGCTGGTGATGGATAGCTGGTCTCTTGCGCGCTATCGCTTCGGTGGAAGGTCGAGAGTCGACCCCGATCGATATCGATGGGTGACCCGAATCCGGCTGGCGCTCTCGCTGCTCGTTCTGGTTCTGTGGTGGTTGTTCTGGTACACCGACGAGATTGTCGTCCGTCGTGAAGGAGTAGAGAACTTCCTGCCGGTCTCCTCCGTCCCTCCGACTTTTTTCTGGCTTACCCTGGTCCTCAGTGTATGGTGTCTCCTCGGAGTGGTGAGGTGGCTTGCGGGCCTACGAGATGAGCGCGCTCCGGCGGTTGGGTAATGGCGATTTTCAAACGGCAAACCTCGGGCTCGGTCGTCTGCTCAGCATGCGGCAGGCTGGTCGGAGTCAACGACGAGAGCTGCTACAACTGCGGCCGCCGCAACCCCGGGATGTGGGGCTTCGCTCAGGCGCTGCGCGGCTTCGGCCAAGACCTTGGCTTTACCAAGCTCGTTGTCGGCGCCTGCGGGCTCCTGTATGCGCTGATGTTGGTTACTGATCTCGAAGGAATCGGCAACGCAGGCATGTTCGGGATGCTCTCACCCAGCCACCGAAGCGCAATGCTGTTTGGTGCTTCAGGATTCGTTCCGGTATTGCGGCTGGACCGTTGGTGGACCGTGCTCAGTGCCGGTTGGCTTCACGGTGGGCTGTTGCACATCGGCTTCAACATGATGTGGGCCTATCAGCTTGTGCCTGCAGTCGCGCGTCTCTATGGACCCGGACGCGTGGTGATCATCTACCTCCTCTCTTCAGTCGTCGGCTTTGCCGCTTCCAGCCTTGCTGTCTTCTTACCTCTTCGCATCTTCTTTCTGCGCCCGGCGCCCCTCACGCTCGGTGCCTCCGCAGCGATCCTGGGTCTTCTGGGTGCCCTGGTCTACTACGGCAAGCGCAGCGGAAGCTCGATGGTCGGAAGGCAGGCCTTGGTCTATGCTGTGGCGCTGATCATCTTTGGTTTTGTGATGTCGGGCGTCGACAACTGGGCCCATATCGGCGGCTTTAGCAGCGGCTACCTGGTCGCGAAGTGGCTCGATCCGTTAAAGCCCGAGCGTGCAGACCACGCGATCATTGCAATCGCTTTACTGGTTCTTAGCCTGCTTTCGGTGATCGTTTCTGTTCTCCACGGTCTCGCTCTCGTTCGCGCTGGACTTTTCTAGCGAAGCGCGCCCTCGTGCTGGAGGCGGCGCTGATTGCGCGCGAACTACAGAGGTGAAAGTGGTCTTGCATAAATTCTCATGTCGGTGCATAATAATTCGATGTTGAACGCGAGCGTGGTTGGCGCTTCGGGGTATTCGGGTGGTGAGCTGGTACGGCTTCTGACGTCGCACCCCGGCGTCGAGCTGGGCACAGTGACCGCCAACCAACAGCAGGGCCAACGAATGGATCACTCTTTTCCTTCTCTTCGCGCCTTCACCGAGGCCACTCTCGAGGCTCCCGATTGGCAGCGGCTTGGCGCATCCAGCGACGTGGTCTTTCTCGCCTTACCGCATGGCCTGTCGATGAGCGCGGTTCCCGAGTTGCGCCAGGGTGGGGCACGAGTGGTCGATCTGGGCGCCGACTTTCGCCTCCGCGACACCGATGCCTATACCCGCTGGTACGGCCTCGAGCACACCGCGCCGGCGCTCTTGCGTGAGGCGGTCTACGGCCTTCCCGAGCTTCATCGGGAGAAGATCCGCGCTGCCGACCTGGTTGCCTGCCCTGGCTGCTATCCGACGGCGGCGACACTCGCCCTGCTGCCGGCATTGGCGTTCCGTGAAGAAGGCGCACCGATTATCGTCGACGCCAAGTCGGGAGTGTCGGGGGCCGGGCGGGGAGCCAGTCTAGGCACTCACTTCAGCGAGGTGAACGAGAACGTCAAGCCCTACAACCTTGGCATCCACCGGCACACCCCCGAGATGGGACAGAATTTTGCCGATGCCGGTGCCGCCGAGGGAGTCTTCTTCTCGCCCCATCTGATACCGATGACCCGTGGCATTCTGGCCACTTGCTATCTGCGTACTTCGAGAGCCGTTAGCCGGGAAGAGGCGATGGCGACCTACGTTGAGCGCTACGCCGACTGCCCCTTCGTACGGGTTCTTGGCGACAAGCTGCCCGAGACCAAAGCTACGCAGGGCTCCAATTTCTGTGATGTCTCCGTCGCGGTCGACGCCGACCAAAAGTTGATCGTGGGCCTTGCGGCCCTCGACAACCTGGTGAAAGGGGCCGCCGGCCAGGCGATCCAATGTATGAACTTAATGTTCGGACTTCCAGAGGAGGAAGGGCTATGGCAGCCACCACTCTTTCCGTAGACACCGGCTCGCCGGTGGAGACTTGTTCGGGCGACGTAACCAGCCCTCAGGGCTTCCGCGCCGCCGGAATCCACTGCGGCCTGAAGAAGACCAAGCTTGATCTGGCTCTGGTTCTATCGGATCGACCGGCCAGCGCCGCCGGCCTCTTCACCCAGAACAAAGTGAAGGCTGCGCCGGTACTTCACTCCCAGCGAGTCATCGCAACCGGCTCGGCTCGGGCGATTCTTTGTAATAGCGCCAACGCCAACGCCTGTACCGGCGACTCCGGTTTGCGCGATGCCCGGGAGATGGGCTCGCTGGCGGCCGAAGAGCTCGGCTTGGTGTCGTCTCAGGTGGTCGTGGCTTCGACCGGGGTCATTGGAGTACCCCTCGATATGGGCGCGATCCGCAGTGGAATCCCTCGCCTGGTGGCGGATCTCGCCCCGTCGGGCGAGACCGCGGCGCAAGCGATCATGACCACCGACACTTATCCCAAGGCGGCAGCCGTTCGCTTCAAGGTGGGAGAAAAGGAAGTCGTGATCGGCGGAATAGCCAAGGGCGTGGGCATGATTCAGCCCAATATGGCGACGACTCTGTGCTTTCTCACTACCGATGCGGCGATGGCGCCGGCCCTCTTGCAGGCGACGCTGTACCAGGCCATCGAAGGCTCGTTCAACCGCGTAACGATCGATGGCGACACCAGCACGAATGATTGCGCGATTCTTCTCGCCAATGGAGCCTCGGGCGTAGAGATCGAAGCCGACAGCGACGAGTATCAGAGCTTCGTTGCTGCGCTGGGGTCGATCACGGTAGATCTGGCCAAAATGCTGGTGCGCGATGCTGAAGGTGGAACCAAAGTCATTACTTTGACGGTCGACGGAGCAAAAGACGACGCGGAGGCGCTTCGGGCCGCTTTCACCATCGCCAACTCACCGCTGGTAAAGACCGCCTTCTATGGCGGTCAGGCCAACTGGGGCCGGGTTCTGGCAGCGGCCGGGCGCGCCGGCGTCGAGATGGACGAGTCGCGCTCCGACATTCTCTTCAATGGCGTAGCGGTGGCTCGGGGTGGCCTCCCGGTTCTGGAGAACATGGCCGCTGCCGAATTGGAGCTGCGCAAGCCGGAGATCGAGGTCCAGATGTCTCTGGCCGCCGGCTCCGGTAGCGCTACGGTTTGGACCTCAGATCTCACCGAAGAGTACGTTCGCATCAATGGGAGTTACATAAGTTGAGCAAAGAGACGGGGGCTGTGCCGGCCGACTTCGGCAGCTACCTCTCCAGCGCTCTGCGGTATGTGGCGGAGTGGCGACAGAAACGGGTGGTGGTCAAGTTCGGTGGCCAAGCGCTGGAGAAGAACGAGCTCGGCACTCTGGTCGATGACCTGGTGCTTCTCCAGCACTCCGGTCTGCGCCCGGTTCTGGTTCATGGCGGAGGGCCCGAGATCTCGCGGACCCTGGAACGCCTCGGAGTCGAGTCCTCCTTCGTCGATGGCTTGCGGGTTACCGACGAAGAATCGATGGCAGTGGTCGAGATGGTCCTCGCCGGCCGGGTCAACAAAAGGCTCGTGTCGATGATCCACGAGCACGGTGGCCGAGCGGTCGGGCTCTCGGGTAAAGACGGCCTCACCCTCCAGGCGCGGCCCCATGCGCGAAGCGAGGAGCTCGGTTTTGTCGGCGAGGTGGATTCGATCGATACCGAGCTTCTCGACACCCTTGTCGAGCGCAACTACATTCCGGTGCTCTGTTCGGTCGGCAGCGGGGAGGGAGGGCAGAGCTACAACCTCAACGCCGACGTTGTGGCGGGCGCTCTTGCGGTCGCGATGGGAGTGGAAAAACTCATCGTTTTGACTGATGTGAGAGGGATTCATCAACCCACCGAGAACGGCCAGGAGCGCATCGCCACGCTTTCGGTCGCAGAGGCAGAGGAGCTGATGGAGTCGGGCATAGTCTCGCGCGGCATGGTGCCGAAACTTCGTGCTTGCCTCGATGCTGTGAACGCGGGAGTTCCAAGCGCCCATATCATCGCTGCCGGAGAGCTTCACGGTGTGCTGATCGAGCTCTTCACCGAGTCGGGCATCGGCACCATGATTCGCAAAGAGTGAGGGCATCGGGCGATCATCATCGGAAAGAGTGAAGGAGAGGCCATGAGTGGAGAAGATTGTCTGTTCACGAATTACAGCCCGGCCCAGGTCGCGTTCACCCACGGCAACGGGGTGCGATTGTGGGACGCGCGCGGCCGCGAGTACCTCGACTTCATCGCCGGTATCGCGACCAGCTCACTCGGCCATGCCCATCCTCGGCTGGTAGAGGCGATTGCTGGCCAAGCCGAGCGCTATCTCCATGTCTCGAACCTCTATCGCATCCCGGAGCAGGAGGTGGCGGCCGGCCTACTCATCGAGGCGACTCGCCATAAGGACCTGGGTCTCGACCGCGTTTTCTTTTGCAACAGCGGCACCGAGGCCAACGAGGCCGCGATCAAGATCGCTCGTAAGCGGGGCTCCGCTCAGGGCCGCTACAAGATCTTGGCCACCCACGCCGGCTTTCACGGGCGCACGATCGGCAGTCTCGCGGCAACCGGAACCCCTCGCTATAAGGAAGGCTTCGGCCCGCTGCCGGAGGGCTTCTTCTTCGTCGACTACAACGATCTCGAAGGTGCCGTCGCCGCCGTCGACGAGGAGTTCTGTGCCGTACTGGTAGAGCCCATGCAAGGTGAAGGCGGTATCCATCCATCGAACCCCGGCTACCTCAGCGGCCTGGAGGCGCTCTGTCGCGACCAGGACCTTCTTTTCATGCTCGACGAAGTGCAGACCGGTATCGGTCGTACCGGCTCGATGTTCGGTTTTCACCACTATGGTGTGCAGCCGGACCTGATCACTCTGGCCAAGGGGCTCGGTGGCGGGGTGCCGGTAGGTGCCGTTGTCGCCCGAGACGAAGTGGCGGCGCTGTTGGTTCCTGGCGACCACGGCTCGACCTTCGGCGGAAATCCTCTTGCCACTGTCGCCGTCGCCGCGGTGCTCGAGACCATCCACGACGAGGGGCTTCTGGACAGCGTGCAACGAATGGGGGAGCGACTTCGCGCCGAGCTGCTGACTCTCGACGCGGTAGAGTCGGTGAGGGGTCTGGGTCTTCTGATCGCCGCGGAGCTGGTTATCGAGGCTGCCCCGGTAGTGAATCGCTGTTTGGAGCACGGCCTTCTGGTCAACGCCGTTGGACCGAAGAGTGTGCGCTTCGCGCCACCGCTGATCGTCACCGCCGGCGAGGTCGATCGTGCGCTAGCGATCTTCTCGCGGGTCCTGTCGACTTTTGCTCCCTCGAAGGAGGACGGTGCGCCGAGATGACCCAGGACAAATTGTGGGGCGGGCGCTTCGAGGGCGCCGTCGATTCGCGTATCGACGCCTTTACCTCAGCTCTGTCCTTTGATCGGCGGTTGGTGCAGCACGATCTCATCGGCAGCCTTGCACACGCGCGGATGCTGATGGAGCAGGAGGTCCTCGGCGGAGAAGACGCCACAGCGATTCTCGGAGGTCTCTCGACTCTGCTGGCGGAAGTCGAGAAGGGCAGTCTCGTTGTCGAAGGTGCGGATGAGGATGTCCACAGTTGGATCGAGCGCTTACTCATAGAGCGCATTGGCGAGCCGGCCTTGCGTCTCCATACCGCTCGGAGTCGCAACGACCAGACCGGGACGGCGCTGCGCCTCTGGGTCCGCGGGGAACTGGCCATGCTGATCGGCGGTGGAGTCGAGCTGCTGGAGGCCTTGAGAACGACAGCCGAGGGCCATCTCGAGACTTGGCTTCCCGGCTATACCCATCTGCAGCGAGGGCAGCCGGTGTCACTCGCCCACCATCTTCTTGCCCACTTCTGGGCTGTGGAGGCGGATGCGCGACGCCTACGGGGTCTTCACGAAGGGAGTCTGCTGAGCCCGCTTGGTGCGGGCGCACTCGCAGGCTCGCCTTATCCGATCGACCCGGCGCGTAGCGCGGAGCTGCTCGGCTTCGACGCGCCCTATGCGAACTCGATGTTCGCCGTCGCCGATCGCGACTATGTGGCGGAGGCGGTCTTCGCCTGTGCACTGTTGATGACCCATCTGTCGCGTTGGGCGAGCGAGGTCATTCTTTGGACCTCGGCCGAGTTCGGATTTGCGGTTCTCGACGACTCCATCGCCAAGGGATCGAGCCTGATGCCGCAGAAAAAGAACCCCGAGGCGGCCGAGCTCTTGCGTGGCAAGACCGGACGGGTACTCGGTGACCTTGCTGGAATCCTCACCCTTCTTCACGGTCTGCCCTTGACCTACAACAGTGACTTGCAGGAGGACAAAGAGGGCCTCTTTGATGCCGTCGACACCGCGAGAGGGTCCCTGGTCTGTGCAACCGCGCTGGTCGAGGGGCTGCACTTTCGTCCCGAGCGGATGAAGGCGGCGCTCGAAGGGGGCTATTTGACGGCCACCGATCTGGCCGACTACCTCGTCACCAGGGGAGTCCCTTTTCGATCCGCGCATCACCATGCCGGCCAAGCAGTGCGGATCGCGGAAAAAAGAGGAGTTGAGCTCTGGGATCTCGACCTCACCGAGTTGCGCACAGTCTGGCCCGAGATCGACGAAGACGTCTTCGAGATCCTTCGTCCAGAGGCTGCTGCCCGGCGGCGCAGCCACACCGGTGGCCCGGCGCCGCAGCGAGTCGCGGAGCAGTTGCAGCAGGCGGAGGGAGCGGCCGCCGGTCTCGAGCAGTGGCTACAGGGTTTGGAGCCCCCCCCCGTTTACCGGGCTCACCTCGAAGGCCGGCTCCTCGAGGAGAGGCTCTGAGCCGCCGCATTCGCGAGCAGGCCATTCTCGAGATCGTCGAGAGTGAAGTGGTCCGCAATCAGGGGACTCTGGTCGAGCTTTTGGGCAAGCGAGGCATCGATTCGACCCAGGCCACGGTCTCTCGGGACGTCAAGAGGCTGGGTCTTATCAAGCGGCCGGCGCGCCGAGGCGGGTATCGCTACGCCTCGCCCTCGGAGCTTGTCCCTGGTGTTTCCGAGCAGCGCACTCGCCGCCAGCTCAAGAGCGCCTGCGAGCAGTTCGTAACCAAGATCGACACCGGCGAGTCCCTTCTGGTGCTCAAGACCCTCAGTGGTCGCGCCAACGCGGTCGCTGTAGCCCTCGACGAGTGCGGCTTCTCCGAAGTCGTCGGCAGTCTCGCCGGCGACGACACCATCGTAGTCGTCGCCAGAAGCGAGAAGGATCGCGCCAAGCTCATTGAGCTGGTGGAAGAGATGGTTCGCTAGCTATGCTCGCTGTGGTGCCCAGGTACGGCTCACGGTCACGGCGAATCAGCGCGTGTCTAGTCCGTGGGCTTGCGGGCCGCGGCTTGCTGCAGCGCAGTCACCTCTGACAGCGTCTCCTGGATCCTGTTCTGCTCCAGGGAGTAGCGCTCGTCGGACAACCAGCGCCCGAGGAAGTGCAAGCCCTCCGCAGTCTCGTCCAGATCCGGGGCTTCCCGCGATGCTTTCAGTCGGGGAAGGAGGTCGCCGAGCCAATCCAACTTCGCGTCGGCGATCGCCTCCGCGACCTCGGCTCGCTGCCTACCGGGGTCTTCGTTCTCGGCGACGGCCTCGGTGAGGTACTTGTCGGCCTCGCGGTACGCGCTCCTCTTGAGGGCTTCCATCCCGAGGAACAGGGTCTGATAGCCCGAGGAAGGACGCAGCTCGGCACCGGACTCTAGAGTCAGGTAAAGCTCGACCTGCTTTTTCTTCAGCGAGCGGACCCAGGTCGCCCAGCTCCGCGTCCAGGGCTCGAAATCGCGGTTCTTGCTTGCCAAGTCCCTCCTGCTGGTATCGAGGGCCTGCTGTTCGGTGTACTCGTCCATGAGCACCCAGGCACCGCTGCGGGCGGCGAGCAACACGTTGTCCTGCGCTCGCTCCATGGGGGTCTTCCCCTCGGAGGCGGGCCGCCTCTTTTCTCCCTGCTGACGATAGTAGTTGTAGATGTAGGGGAGGACGTTGGTGACTACGACCAGGTCAAAGGCCCCGCCCTCGAACCCGCTGGGCAGGGTCTCGGTCATATCTCCCTGCTCGAAGCGGATCAGCCGGTCTCGAGCATCGCGGTTGAAGAGCTCGTTAGCCTTGCCTTCGTGGAGCTCGACAACTTTCCAGCGGCGGTCGATCAAACGATAGGCGTGTTTGACGAAGCCCCTGGGATCTGGCTGGACCCACAGGCTGAGGGGCACCTCGATCTCGGGGGCGAGGGTCAGGAAGCGACCGAGCAGCGCACCGGCCAGGCCTTGGTCGGCGAGCTGCCGAAACAGCACCTGGCGCTCTGCGGCCGTGGCGGCCGCGAGGACCTGTTCGTGCTGATCGGTGAGGCGGTTGACGAGACCCGCGTCGTCGTTGGCGAGTGCGCTCTCCTCGAGGATCAAGTTCCACTTGTGGTGCTGGCTGCCCGCGGCATCGAACCGGTAGATCGGCCCATCGCGGCTCGGCATATAGGCGTAGTCGGTCGCTATGATCTCCAGTCTTAGCGAGCTCAGCTCTGCCGCGGCCTCGTCCGCGAGGTCGGAGTCGGCGCTGAGCAGGGCGAACGCCTCGTCGAGGAGCGCGGCGAGGAGGAAGGTTTGGCTGCCGTCCTCGAAGCCGGCGTGCCAGACTCGAAAAACTCCCAATTCGCCCGGAGCGGCGAGCCTCCGGCGGAGCAGTTCCGGGAGCCCGCGGTAGGCGAGGTCCAGGTAAGCCTCCTGGTAGGCCGGCCACCAACGTGCGTTGTTCCCTCCGACCCGTCGGGTGACCGGCGGGTTGTCTCCGGACTCCTGGTTGTCCTCGGCAACCCAGGCGCTGCGGATCCAGCGAGTCGTTCTCGGCGACTGCAAGTCGCTAGGAATCTGGCCAAGACTTGGCCAGTATGCCTCCGCGGGGAACTCCGGGTAAGTCGCTACGTAATGGACTGGAGCCACGAGCGCCGCCCTTACCGCCTCGTCGAGGTCGAGCTCTTGATCGGAGAGAGTCGCGGCGAGAGCGAGAGCCTCGTCCGCGGCCGTGGTGGCCAGCTTCTCCCGCCCGCGCGATCTCCACAGGTGGCTGCCTTCGATCAATGACAACAACCGCTCGACGGAGGCGGGGTAGAGACCCGGAGCCGGGAGCGCGAGCCGCAGCCTCTCCTCGGTCTCGCCGCCTTGGCCGGCATCGGCATTTGCCTCGCGCAGGTAGCGCGCCAGGACGCGCTCGACCCCCTTCGCACTCGGGTTGGAGTCTACGATCAGCTCGTAGACGGCTCGGGCCTCGGGGGTCCAGCGGGGATCCTCACCGTCGGCCATGTCGGTGGCCACCTGTTGCTGAGCGTGGACCGCGACGAGCCGCCACATGTCGGTCTCGCTGAAGTCTCCCTCCAGCTTGGGTTTGTAGCCCGAGAGCGAGATCTGACCCGACGCCGGGACGTACGAGAGACAGAAGGCCAATGCTGCCATCAGGCCCACCAACGGAACGAGACTTCGGCCGCGCGTCACTTCGCTCTCAACGATAGCAGGGCCGGATCCAGCCGGACGACCCACCAAAAGGGCGGGCGTTTCGTAGCTCAGCTCTGCAAGTGAGGTGTCCGGCTAGTCGCCTCCGACCGTTTCCGGGCTCGCCTTGGTCCGACCGCCCGAGAAGCGCTCGCGGATCTTCTGTTGCTGCTCCTCGGAGAGGGTGTCCCAATCGATCCCGTAGCGTTCCTTGAGTATGCCCTTCATCCGCTCCGGATCGAAGCGACGGCTGCTTTCGCCCCCGGTCAACCCGGCCGCGCCGCCCTGGCTCACGTAGCCCTTTTCGGCGTCAGCGTAGGAGATGAAGCCGAACATCATCTCGGACGTGGTCGGCCCACCGTAGGTGACGTCGATCGACGGATCGGGGTTGGAGGGGTTGTCGGCCGAGTTGTCCCAAGCCATGGTCAGCTCGATCTTGGTGCCCGCAGGGATCTTCTTGCCGCCCTGCGGATACTCGTAGTGGGTCTGCCAGTTGAAGTCGTATTTCGGAACCTCGAGGAGGACTTCTTCGGTTCCGTCGGGGTACTTCGCTAAGTACTGGGCAGACTTGCCGCGCAGATGCATATGTGGGGTGTAGCCGAGAAGCAGGGTTTCGCGGTCGAAAGTGTGGGTCACCACCTGGCTGTAGTTGGCATCGCCGGCGGGGATCTTGAAATCGAACTTGCCTGCCGGCTCGTTCTGAACGATGTGGTCAGGCTCATAGCCCTCCGGGTAGAAGCGGACAGCGACGGAGGAGCGATCCCAGGCGCCGGTGCCCTCACCAGCCTCCTTGTGGTAATGCATCCTCCAGGTGAGCTCGGTGCCCGGCTGGAGTTGCACGGCGAAGCCGTCGTTGTACGTCGTCGGATCGTTACCCGGGGCGATGCCACCGAGGGGACGGGTGATGATGTGGTGCACCACCGGCGTTCCCGGACGGAACTCGACCGCCTGGATCCAGCGCGGCTCCGGGAGCATGTCCTCGGTGATTTTCGTCGTGAAGCGGATGTACTGGTCTTCGACGTCATCCTCGACGAAGTAGTCCTGGCCCATGTCCAGCACGAGATCGGGCTCGCCGATCGTCCAGCCTTCGGACGCTGGCCATTGGCGGGCCGCGGGAGCGTCGGCGACATCGCCGGCCGGTGCGCCACTCTGAGCCCAGGTGACGAGCGTCGTGACGTCGGCGTCAGTGATGGTCCGCTCGTTCGAGAAGACGCCGTTGTGCTGCGCATCGGCGTGCCAGGGCGGCATTGTCCGAGCTTCGACCTGACGGGCGATCGACCGAGCCCACGGGCGCGTGTCGTTGTAGCTGGTGAAGGCCATCGGAGCGACCATGCCGCCGAGATTGGCACCGTTCGGGCGGTGGCAGACCTGGCAGTTCTCCTGCAGGACGGGTAAGACGTCTTTGTAAAACGTCGGCGCCGCGGTCACTGCGTCAGCAGTGTTGTTGGCGTTCGCGTTGGCAGCAGCCGTTGCCGGGATCGCCCAGAGCGCGACACATACGAGTATTGCAACGGTCCGACGGGTGAGACTTCGATCGATCATAGTTCTTGTCCTGTCGAGGTCGGTTGGTGGGTCAGCGCAGCATGGGGTGGCGTTGGCGGCGGCGCGAGACTGCCGCGCACTTCCTCTACCAGCACGTGTCTAGGAGACTTCAGACTATCCTTAATTGTTTCAGATGGATGCTCTGGTGTCCAAAAACGGACTTCTGCAGGTAGGGCGCAGCATCTACCATAAAAAGTTAGCAAAAAGGTCACCTTTTTCGTAGAATCCTTGTCTCTTATGACGCTGACACTCGTTACAGGAGCTCCTGCCCGTACCCTCTCAGGTCCTTGTGGACTGCTCGATCTGGTCGGGAATACGCCCTTGTTGGACCTTTCAGGGCTGGTCGAGAACCCTGAAGTCCAGCTCTATGCAAAGGCGGAACAGACCAACCCAGGAGGCTCGATAAAGGATCGGCCGGGGCTGGCCATGGTCCAGGACGCGCTGGCACGAGGGCTGCTCGATTCGGGAAAGCGGATTCTAGACGCCACTTCTGGGAATACCGGGATCGCCTACGCGATGATCGGAGCGGCGATGAGGATTCCGGTGACCCTCTGCCTTCCAGCAAACGCCAGCCCCGAGCGGAAACGGATCCTCGAGGTCTATGGAGTCGAGCTGATCCTCACTGATCCGCTCGAGGGAAGTGATGGCGCGATCCGTGAAGCCCGTCGCGTAGTCGCCGAAAGCGATCAGTACGCTTATCTCGACCAATACGGCAATCCCGAGAATTGGCGGGCTCACTACCGCGGCACCGGACCCGAGATCTGGGAACAGTGTGAGGGCAAGCTGACTCATTTCATCACCGGCCTCGGCACCAGTGGTACCTTTGTCGGTGTCGGCCGCTATCTGCGCGAGCAGGACCCCTCGGTTCAACTGATCTCGATCGAGCCCGACAGCCCTTTTCACGGCCTTGAAGGAATGAAGCACATGGAGACGGCGATCGTTCCGCCGATTTACGATGCGGACCTTGCTAGCGAAGCTCGAAGCTGCTCGACCGAGTTGGCTCATTCGACGGTGCGCCGTTTGGCCCGAGAGGCCGGCCTGATGGTTGGAGTCTCGGCCGGCTGTAACGTTGCCTCTGCGATCAAGCTCGCTGCTGAGCTCGACCAGGGCGTTATTGTCACTGTCCTGTGTGACGGTGCGGACAAGTATCTGACGGAGCGTTTTTGGGAGGAAGGGTGAGTTTACGTCTCTCTGCGTCGGACCTGGCGAAGATCTATGAGCACGGCGAGGCCTCCTTTCCGGAGGAGTGCTGTGGCGTGATGATCGGTCGGTCCGCTACACAAGGCGCGCCGGCAACCGTCGAGGAGATTCTTTCGGCGCAAAACGAGCGCGAGGATGAAAACCGCCACAATCGATTTCTGATCAGTCCCCGCGCCCTTCTGGATGCGCAGAGGGCGGCTCGCGACAAGGGGCTCGAAGTCCTCGGTTACTATCACTCCCACCCCGACCACCCGGCCCGACCGAGCGACTTCGACCGCGATCATGCCTGGCCTGCGACTAGTTACCTGATTGTTTCCATTATGAGCGGCCGAGTAGCGGACTGCCGGAGCTGGCTGCTCAAGAGCGATCGATCTGCTTTCGATGAGGAGTCCGTAGAGGACTTGGTTGGCAATAGAGTGGCGATAGAATCGCCAGTCTCCTGAGAATGCCTCCGGCAAGGAGAAAACCATGACAATTTCGATTCAGATACCTACCCCTCTACGCGGCTTCACCGGTGATAACGGTGAGGTGAGTGTCGAGGGGTCCACGGTGGGCGAAGCGCTCCAAGGCCTGATCGCCAAGCACAGTGCGTTAGCGCCGCATCTCTATGGTGACGATGGCAAGCTGCGTAGCTTCGTCAACGTCTTCCTCAACGACGAGGACGTTCGTTACATGGAGAAGGAAGATACTCCGGTCAAAGAGGGGGACTCGCTGTCGATCATTCCTTCGATCGCCGGTGGAGGAGGTGCCAGATGACCTTGGTTCAGAACGACGAGACCGCGACCCTTCCCACCCTGACTCCACAGGAGATTCAGCGCTACAGCCGGCACCTGATCATGCCAGAGGTCGGAACCCTGGGCCAACAGAAGCTGAAGGCCGCCAAGGTGCTGATGGTCGGTACTGGAGGGCTCGGATCGCCCCTTGGCATGTACCTGGCGGCCGCCGGCGTCGGCACGATGGGATTGGTCGAGTTCGATACGGTCGAGGAATCCAACCTGCACCGTCAGCTTCTTTATGGGCTTGCCGACGTTGGTCGGCCGAAGATCGAAGCTGCGATGGAGAGGTTGAACGTGGTCAACCCGCACGTGAACCTGATTCCTCATCCGGTGCGTCTCGAGTCCTCCAACGCCTTGGACATCTTCAAGGACTACGACTTGGTGGTCGACGGTACGGACAACTTTCCTACCCGCTATCTGGTCAACGACGCCTGTGTGCTGCTCGGCAAGCCGAACGTCTACGGCTCGATCTTCCGTTTCGAGGGTCAGGCATCCGTCTTCTGGGCGGAGAAGGGCCCCTGCTACCGCTGCCTCTTCCCCGAGCCGCCTCCTCCAGGCCTCGTACCGTCCTGCGCCGAAGGTGGTGTGCTTGGGGTCCTGCCCGGGATCATCGGGTCGCTGCAGGCAAACGAGGTGATCAAGCTCATCATCGGCCAGGGCGAGCCGCTGATCGGGCGCCTCGTCCTCTTCGACGCACTGCGCATGAAGTTCCGAGAGCTCAAGCTCCGACGCAACCCGGAATGCCCGGTGTGCTCCGAGAACGCGACCCAGACCGAGCTCATCGATTACGAGCAGTTCTGCGGCTTCACGCCAGAGGAAGAGTCTCTGGGCGACGACATCGATATCACCGCCACCGAGACCCAGGAGCTGATCGACGGGGGCACGAAGGTCACCATCTTGGATGTGCGTAATCCTCCCGAGTATGAGATCTGCCGAATCGAGGGTTCGGTGCTGATTCCGTTGCCTGAGCTGCAGGACCGGCTTGGCGAGCTCGACCCGAGGGACTTCTACGTCGTTCACTGCCACCATGGACCGCGATCCACGCGGGCGGTGAGTATGCTGCGCGACGTCGGCTTCGCCAAGACAAAGAACCTCGCGGGCGGAATCGATGCTTGGAGCCTGGAAGTGGATCCGGACGTCCCGCGCTACTAGTGGGCCGTAACACCCAAACGATTAGCGCCTGAGCGGCCCTCGCGGCCGATCTCTGCGTTACGCTTCCTCGACATATTGCCCGATATGCCTGCGTCAGCGCGCCTTGATCTCGACCACGAATGACTCACTCAGCCACTAAACGTTCGAGTGTTCGGGACACGACACTAGACAGCTGGGCCGTTTGCGGCCTGAGCTCATGAGGCGCCGTTGGCTTCGCGATCTCGGGAGCTATTCCGTGATTTTGCTGGTGTTGGGCGCCCTGGCGCTCTTCGCCATACTGAGTAGTAGAGAGCCCGATTCGAAGCTCTTGGAATCGGTTCAGAGCCTGCCGCTGGTGGGCCCTTTGGCACGAGGATTTCGCGATCGATATCTGACACCGAAGCCGGGGCGATCTCGCGAGCTGGCGACGACGGAGTTCTCATTCGACCTGTCGTCTCGAGATCGAGCCGACGACCAGAATGGACTGCCTTGGATCGAGGGCTTCGAATCTTGGTCGGGTGATGGGCTGCCGCCTCTTGGCAACGATCCATTGCCGCCGCGACCTCTCCCCGGCCGTGAGGCTGACCCGGAGAGGCTTGCCGAAGCGCGCCTCCATCTCCGAGCAGCAAGTGCCGAAGGTCTGCGACTCGGCCCCTACCCGTTGGTCACCGATGTGATCGACGGCGCCCTGCTCGATCGTCTCTCCCGGGCCGCTGCCGGAGTTGAGGAGTTCTATATCGATCGCTATGGCGTAGAAACCGTCGGCGCTGCGCTCGAGACCGTGGTGCTCTACCGACGGGAGGAGGACTACCGTGCTTTGCAACGTCGCTGGGCCGGGGTCGTCGGCCCTCGGGCCGCAATCGGCAGCCTCTTGAGTCAGGGCCATAGTGGCTATGGTCTTGTTGTGCTCTTCGTGGGTTCGTCGTCGGTGGATGGCGTCGCCGGCACCCTTCTTCATGAGCTGGCGCACGTGCTCAATCGCCGTGGCCTGGGTCCAGCGCTTCCCTTTTGGCTCGAGGAAGGTATAGCCGACGATGTGGGTGCGGCCCGCCCTGATACGAGCGGGGGTATCGCTCTGGGAGACTTCATTGCTCCGGCCGCGGACGAGGTGGGAACGATTCGGCTGCAGGGGCCCTTGGCCGCCCTCTCCATCCTGGCGCGGAGTCAGCGCGACGGCTCACTCTTGTCGCTGCCTCTTCTCGTCGAGCTCGAGAGAGAGCACTTTCTAGCCGAGGCCGACGCGGCCCTCCACTACGGTCACAGCGCATTCTTTGTGCGCTTCCTGCTCTCCGAAGCGAGCGGTTTGGCGGAGTCTTTCCGACGTTTCTTGGCGGGGGTCGCAGCAGGCGAGAGCGTCGCGCCCTCCGCACTCGAGCAGCAGCTAGGGGTGACTTTGGCTCAAATCGAGGCCGAATGGAGGAGGTATCTCCTGCAGCAGATCCTGCACGCTGGGCTGGGGAACGAGCTCACCGCGCCTCGCTGATCTCGTGGCTCCCCGGGGGCGCTACCTTAGAGCGACTCCTCTTCTCTCCACCGCATCTCGCCGTCGGCGTAGTGCTCCTTCTTCCAGATCGGGACCTCGGCCTTGAGTCGTTCGAGAGCCAATCGGCTTGCTTCGTAGGCCGCAGTGCGGTGAGGCGAAGATACGACGATGACCACGCTGGCCTCGCCGACGTCGAGATCTCCGAGCCGATGCACGATGGCGACTCGAGCCCCTGGAGAGCCCTCCTCGAGCTGACGACAGATGGCTCTGATCCTATCCACTGCCATGGAGTGGTAAGCAGAGTAGGTAATGCCCTCTACCTCCCGCCCCTGATGCTGATCGCGAACATTGCCGACAAAGACGACAAGGGCCCCGCAGGAGGCGTGGGTCACCTCCTTGGCGATCTCGGCAACGTCGAGAACAGTGTCGACAAGAACCGGCCTCTCGTCGACCCCACCTGAGACCGGCGGCAACAAGGCCACTTCGTCGCCGTCCTCGAGCGCCTCCGTGTCGGTCACGAGATCGCCGTTGATCGCGACAGCCACCCCCTGCCAGATGCCTTCGAGCTCCGGATGCTCGCTCTCCAAGAGCCGCTTGAGATCTCGGATCGAGCTCCCCTCCGCGAGGCTCAGATGGCGCTCCTCCCGGCCGAGGATGTCGCTGACACTGGCGAAGGAGAGGAGTCGGACCTTCATCTCTTCATTATAGCTCCCCACCCTCTGGTATTCTGTTGGGATGAAAGGGGATACGAGCGAGGCAGCTGTTCCTTCGCTGGTCCAGCCCGAGCCCGACCTTGGGGCCGCCGAGCTCTTCATCAATCGCGAGCTGAGCTGGCTTCGTTTCAACGAGCGCGTGCTCGAAGAGGCGTTGTCTGAGGAGAATCCGCTGCTGGAGCGGGTCGGCTTTCTGTCGATCTTTGCCAGCAACGTCGACGAGTTCTTCATGATTCGTGTTTCCGGGCTACGCCAGCAGCTCGGGTCCGGCGTGCTGGAAGCGCCCCCGGACGGCATGACGCCGAGTGAGCAGTTGGCTGCCATCCGCCAAGCCCTCCTGCCTCTGCTCGAGCGGGTCGACTCATGTTGGCGCGACGATCTAACCCCCAAGCTGCGCTCCGCCGGGGTGCGCGTGCTTGGCTATGAGGAGCTGAAGAAAAGGCAGCGAAAGCTGCTCCGCCGTCACTTCGAAGCCGAGATATTCCCTGTCCTTACGCCTCTCGCTTTCGACCCGAGTCACCCTTTTCCGCACATCTCCAGTCTCAGTATCAATTTTGCGGTGGTGATCAAGGATCCGGATCAGGGGGAGCTTTTCGCTCGACTCAAAGTGCCGCCGAGCCTTCCAAGGGTGTTGCCCATTCCCGGCGAGGCGGCGCTCGAGAGTACTTCCGAGCTTGGCCTGGCGGGGGCAGGCGATGGCGCCGAGCTGGTTTGGGTAGAGGAAGTGATCGCGGCGAACCTCAAACCGCTTTTCCCGGGGCTCGAGATCGTCGACGCATTCCCGTTTCGGGTCACTCGAGACGCCGATCTCGAGATCGAGGAAGACGAGGCGGGGGATCTGCTTACCGCCATGGCCGATGTAGTCGGGCGACGGCACTTCGGTTCTGCCATCCGACTCGAGATCGACAGCGCGATGCCGCCGAGGATCCGCGACATCCTGGTCAAGAATCTCGGATTGGCCCCTTATCAGGTCTATACCACGACGAGTCCCATCGGCTTGGGGGATCTGTCGGCGCTGCGAAAGCTGAACCGGCCGGATCTGAAGTTCACTCCCTTCCTGCCGACAGTGCCGGCGGCGATCACTGGCGATGCGGCGCTCTTTTCGGTCATGAGTCAACGCGACGTAGTCCTCTATCACCCCTATGACAGTTTCTCGCCGGTGGTCAGCTTCTTGAACCAGGCGGCGATCGACCCTGAGGTCCTGGCGATCAAGCAGACGCTCTATCGCACTGGGGCCAATTCCCCGATTGTCGAAGCCTTGATGCGGGCACGTGAGAATGGCAAGCAGGTATCGGTGTTGGTCGAGCTGAAGGCTCGCTTCGACGAGGAGAGCAATATCGAGTGGGCCCGAGCTCTAGAGCATGCGGGTGTGCATGTGGTCTACGGCGTGGTCGGGCTCAAGACGCACGCGAAGATGTGTCTCGTGGTCCGGCGAGAGCGGGACGGAATCCGGCGTTATGTTCACCTTTCGACCGGCAACTACAACGCCGACACTGCTCGAAGCTATGCCGACTTGGGCTTATTCACCTGCGACGAAGGGATTGCCGGTGATGTGTCGGACCTCTTCAATTCCTTGACCGGGTACTCTCGCAAGTCTCAGTATCGCAAGCTGCTAGTGGCTCCGGTGAGGATGCGCGAGGAGATCGTGGAGCGGATCGAGAGGGAGATCGAAGCTCACGCTCGTAGCGGCGAGGGACGGCTCGCGTTCAAGGTCAATTCCCTGGTAGATCGGGACTGCATCGAGGCGCTCTATCGCGCGTCTCGTGCCGGTGTCCGGGTCGATCTTCAGGTGCGCGGTATCTGTTGTCTGAGGCCGGGAGTCACCGGCGTCAGCGAGAACATCACGGTGACCTCGATCGTCGGTCGCTTCCTCGAGCACAGCCGGATCTACTACTTCCGCAACGGGGGAGAGGAGGAGCTCTATCTCGGTAGCGCCGATTTGATGCCGCGGAATCTTCGGGGGCGTGTCGAGGTGCTTTTTCCGATCGAGGATCCCGGTCTGAGGACTGCGATCCGCGATCGCATACTCTTTTTGCACCTCGCCGATAGCGTAAAGAATCGCCGGTTGCTCAGCGATGGCAGCTACCAGCGTGTCGAGGCCGGCTCAGCCGAGGACTCCCTCGACTCCCAGCTCGAGCTTCTCGCCGGCTCTCGCGAGTGGGTCGTGGACGATGATTCCTCGAACTCGGCCTAAGAGTCTGCGCTCGCTTCCAATGGCATCCGCTCAGCCTGCCATTCGAACATGCCCCCCGCCAGCTCGACAACGCGGAGGGCCCCCAGAGCGCGAAGAGACTGCGCGGCACGTCTGATCTCTTCGTCGTATTGATCGACGCCAACAACGACGAACTCGGTCCCCGGGGTCGATCCTTCAGGCAGAGCCTCGGCGAGGTCGGAGGCCCCCAGAGCGATCGAGCCCTCGATACGGGACTTCGATCGCTCTGCGGCGGATCGAACGTCGATTACGAGGAACGGTGGATGCGCGAATTGGATGCGCCGATAGAGCTCGGCGGGATGGGTCTTGAAAATGACGCCGTCGTAGTGGGGATCCATGCTCGTATGCCTCGGGTGGTGGTTGGCCCTCTCTCGGGCGCCGCCAGTGTACTGAGCGCTTCTCCAGTCTGCAAGGCAAGTGAGCCTGTACTAGACTGCCGACGATGACGTCGTGGGGAAGCCGGGTCTAGGCAGTGCAGCTGCTCGAGCTACATGAGCGATGCGGAGTCCGTTGGCGAGACGAACGTGGCGTTCAGGTACCGGCTTCCTATGGAGAGAGCGAAGCCGAGATCGCCGCCGCGCGCGAGGGCTGCGCACTCTTCGACCTCTCCTGGGCCTCGCGGCTGGAATTGCGAGGGGCTGATCGTCAACGACTCTTGAATGGGCTGGTGACGTGCGATGTGCAGGCCCTGGAGCCTGGCCAGGGCGCCTTCGGCTTCTTCACCTCTCGAGAAGGCAAGGTCCTCTCGGACTTCTATGCGATGGCGCTCCCCGATCGTCTCTGGCTCGAGCTGCCTGCGGCTATGGGATCTGGGGTCCGCGACCAGATCGAGAATCATCGTGTGATCGACGACGTCACGGTATATCCGCTGGAGGACCTTGTACCCCTCGCCATGCTTGGACCGGGGACGGGCGCGGTGCTTGGCGAGGCTTCCTCAGAGCTGTCCAGGGATCTGCACCACAGGGGCTCTATCTGTGGCACCGACATCGAGCTCTCACGGCGACTTCTCTATGGCGTCGAGGCTACGGTGATCTGGGTCCCGGCTTCGGTGGCGGAGATGTTCGTCGAGGATCTATTGGCGCAGAGCTCGCAAAGCGGCCTTCGACTGGTCGGTCTCGACACTCTCGAGGTGCTTCGTACCGTCGCCGGCGTGGGTCGCTGGGGCGTGGACTTCGATCAGGGCTGTTTGCCCAATGAGACTGGGCTTCTCGATCAGGCGGTCGACTTCGAGAAAGGCTGTTATCTCGGTCAGGAAATCGTGGCTCGCGTCCACCATCGCGGAAAACCGAGCTCCGAGTGTCGCGCCCTAGAGCTCGAAGGTCTCTCGGAGGAGCCCAGGGCCGGTTTAACGCTGTCGCTGTCGGAGCGCGCGGCTGGAGTGCTCACGAGCGTTGCGCACGATCCTCGGGATCGGTGGCTCGGCATCTCGAGACTCTCTCGCGAGGCGTTGGAAAGCGGCGGTCCGCTGACTGTGGAGGGCGGAGGGGAGGCCCGCTTCAGACCGTGAAGGAAGACCCGCAGCCACAAGTGCCGGTGGCCTTGGGGTTGTGGAATTTGAAGCCCGTTCCGGTCATGCCCAGCGAGTAGTCGATCATCGTTCCGTCGAGATAGCGACCACTGATCGGATCGACGTAGATCGTAAGACCGTCGTACTCGAGGCGAGTATCGTTGTCGCGCGGCTCCTTCTCGAAGTCCAGCGCGTACTCGAAACCGCTGCAGCCGCCCCCGCGAACCGCTACCCGCAGGCCGCAGGAGCTCTCCATGCCTTCCTGCTCGCGGGTGAGCTTTATCATCTGCAGTGCCTTGGTAGTGAGCAGCACCGGGCCCACAGGGGCCTCTGGCGCCGGTACCGGGGGGGAGCTGTTGGGGGATTGCAGTGCCACGTTGAATTCCTCCTAAGGAATAACACAAGATAGCGGTTATCTATTCACCAAGTCAAATCGGGTAGCGGGATATCATCCAGCCAGTGCTACGGGCGATCCTCTTTGGTTTCAGTGGTGTGCTTGTCGATGATCAGCCCCTCCACTTGGGTCTCTTCCGCCGGGTTCTTGCCGAGGACGACATAGAACTATCCGATGCGGAGTATTCAAAGCTCTACCAGAGTCGTGACGACAAGGACTTTCTCTCCGCGGTACTAAGAGGCAGGGGACAGCGCTTTGACGAGGCGCTGTTGATGCGGCTACTCACCCGCAAGGCGAGCTACTTTCGGGAGCAGATCCGGGTTGAGGGCTTTCCTTTCTTTCAAGGAGCTCTCCAATTGGTGAGGAAGGCCGCCGAGGAGTCCTTCACTCTGGGTGTGGTTTCTCGCGCCCTGCGCGGTGAGATCGAGGCGGCGCTAGAGCAGCCGGCTGTCGGAGGCCTGTTCAAGGTCGTCGTCTCTGCCGAGGATGTGGAGGAGACGAAGCCGGACCCGGAAGCCTATCGCCGCGCCCTGAGCGATCTGAACAGCGTGCCTCCGCTCCCTTCCAGGCTTTATCACCCGCATGAGGTGCTTGCGGTCGAAAACAGCGTCTCGGGTCTCGCCGCCGCACGAGCGGCCGGCTTGGTGACGCTCGGCGTATCGCACAGCTCTTCGAGTGAGGGGCTCGCCGGCGCGGATCTGGTAGTCGGGGGCTTGGGTGAGGTCCGCCTCGACGTCCTGCAGCAACAGCTGGCCGAGGCTAGCCGGAGCTAGTGTCCTGTATCAGTAGTTCGTCACACAACTCGCTGGCCCTTTTGCGCGCTGCCGTCGTTGCTCCTCCTCGCAATATTGCCCAATATACCTTCGTCGTAGCGCCTTGGCAGCACCCAAAATGACTGCGCGATTTATGCAACGAACCACTGATACAGGACACTAGGAGCGTGTATCTGGACTCCAATGTCAACAGGGGTGGGTCGGTCTTCTTGTTTTTGATAGAGGTTTCCTTGGTGTGTAATCACAGGCAGTATGGAGGTCGATGGTGAGTCAAGACAGCAGACGTATCTCCGGCCTGTAGTGGGCGATTATTAGCGCCGGGCCATGATGAAGAAATGCGCGTGAGGGAGCCGAATCGTCCGAAAGGGCCTCGAAGGCCAACGCTCCTATCGGCTTTTCCCCCCACGCCAGTCTGACTGGAAACCATCAGAATTCTCTACTCGCGCTGTCGGAGTGTTTGTGAGTGTTCAATTTGAAGTCTTCGGGTGCGTTGGGGTCCAGAGATCGAGGCCAAGGGCTCAGGCCGTGACTTGCCGTGGAGGCTGCAGCTGGAAGGAGGTCTCGTGGGTCCAGACCGCCCAGACAACGCGTGCGAGCTTGTTGGCGAGGGCAACGGCGGCCCGGTTCCGTCCCCGCGAGCTCTCGACTCTGAGGGCCCACTGTTCGAGCCTACCGGCGGGTCCCTTTCTCCTCGCCCAGCTGAGCACCGACCTGGCGCCATGAATGAGGAGAGTTCGTAAGTACGCGTCCCCGCGTTTGCTGATCCTGCCGAGCCACCGCCGAGCGCCACTGGAGTGTTCCCTGGGAGTCAGTCCGAGATAGCTGGCGAGATGCCGGCCGCTTTTGAAGCGGCGAATGTCTCCGATCCAAGCGACCATGGCTGTGGCCGTGAGTACGCCTACGCCCTTGATCGTCAGGAGTCGCTTCACGGCCTCGTCCTGGCGCGCGAGGGCTTGGATCTGTGCCTCGAGCTCTTGGATCTTCGTGGTCAGCTCGTCGATGTGGTCACAGATGCTTTCGAAAAAGGGTCGCAAGACGAGCGGGATCTCGGTATCCGGATCCGCGAGCCAGACGCGGACGCGCGGCAGGACCTGGGCGCGTCCCTGGGGCAGAAAGAGCCCGAGCTCTCGTAGGTGCCCGCGCAGAGCATTGATGTGGGCGGTGCGATCGTCCATGAACGACGAACGGATGCGATGGAGCGTGGTCATCGTCTGCTGCTCGAGCGATTTGACCGGTACGGGTAGGATGTCCTCGTTTCGATGCGCCTCGAGCATGCCCGTGGTATCCGTTCGATCCGATTTATTGCGCAACACATAGCGCCGGGTGAAATGCGGTGGCAGCAGGATCACCTCGTGGCCGAGACTCTGAATACGCCGGCCCCAGTAGTGCGCCGAACCGCAGGCTTCCATGAGGACGGTCGCGGGCTTGATCTGCGCGAAGAACCTGAGGAATTTCGCCCTTCGCACGCGCTGCCTCTCGGCGACCTTACCCGGCTCGTAAGACACCGCGATCTCGAAGACATCCTTGGCGATATCGACTGCGATACGTGTACTCTTCATCGTGGACTCCCTTTCTACGATCAACGTTTGCGACTTAGGTGACCCCTGGCACATAGATGCCGAAGTCACCGGGGAGTCCATTTCATCATCCGAGAATTCGGACAGGCGAGTAGTTCTTAGGCGGGGATGGGCCGGAGAACGGGCCGAAGGCGCGTTTTCTGGGGCTAGGCTCAGACGAGGGTGGTGATCGCCCTCGTTCTCGAGGATCCCGGTGATACGATCGCCGATCCCTGATGACGGAAGCGGGAGCCAGAGAACCGGCCAGCGGCCAGATTGAAGTGATCAGTGGTGGAATGTTCTCGGGCAAGAGCGAGGAGCTGCTTCGTCGCCTCCGACGAGCGGTGATCGCGCGGCAGAAGGTTCAGGCCTTCAAGCCAGCGGCCGACACTCGGCACGCCCCCCAGCGACTGATTACGCGTGACAATCGCGAAGTCTCCGCCATGTCGGTGGGTGACAGCACCGAGCTTGCGCGAGTTCTCGCGCCCGACGTTCAAGTGATAGGAATCGACGAGCCGCAGTTTTTCGACGAGGGGCTTATAACCCTCTCGTCCACCCTGGCCGATCAGGGCGTGAGGGTGATCATCGCTGGACTCGATCAGGACTTCCTGCGTCGACCCTTCGGACCGATGCCTGGCCTCTTGGCACTGGCCGAGTTCGTCGACAAGATGCACGCGATCTGCGTGGTTTGTGGATCTCGTGCTCACTTTACCCAGCGCATTGCGGGCGGAGCCGAGCTGGTGCAGGTTGGCGACGACGACTACTACGAGGCTCGCTGCCGTACCTGCTATGAGCTTGGTCCGCGGCCGAAGGCGGCTAGCCTGCCGAGATGATGCCTAGGACACGACGGCTATCGTGTCCTTCTTCTAGTGGACCGTAACACCCAAACGTTGAGCCCCTGAGCGGCCCTCGCGGCCGATCTCTGCGTTACGCTTCCTCGACATAGTCCCCGCTATGCCTGCGTCAGCGCGCCTTGATCTCGACCACGAATGACTCACTCAGCCACTAAACGTTCGAGTGTTACGGTCCACTAGTTCCTTACCTTCGTTCTAGGCATGTCTTGGAGATACTCGCCGAGAGTGCAGCTCGGAGAGGGGCCACGTCAGTCGAGGTGCCGAGGTCGTGGCCAACGCCGGGGATCGCCTCAATTACTACGGCCTTTCCCCAATTCGACGCGGCCCCGCGCAAGACCTTTTCCGGAGTCAGATCGTCGTTCTCGCCGAAAATGACTGCGGTCGGCGCCGACTCGAGCTGCCAGGAGGCAGCGTCGTAATGAGAAATGGGGGGTGCCAATAGAAGATGAGCATGGATCTCGAGATCGGCGGCTTGCTGCGTGCCTGCCAAGGTTGCGGTTACCACCGCACCGAAGGAATAGCCGGCGAGGCAGAGCGGCAGGCCGGGGTTGCGTCGACGCAGCTCCGACGCGCTGACCAGGAGGTCGAAGCGTTCTCCGTTGCCGCTGTCGTGGCTGCCGGAGCTGTGCCCGACACCGCGGAAATTGAAGCGAAGGGTGGCGGCTCCGGCAGCCAGCAAGGCGCGCTCGGTCTCGAGCACTACTCGGTTCTGCATGTTGCCACCATAGAGGGGGTGAGGGTGCGAGATGACGGCACACAGCCGCGGGTCACCGCGTGGCAGTGCGAGCTCGGCCTCGAGGTCGCCGGCAGGTCCGCTGAGGGCGATAGGGTTGTGAACCGCCATCAAGGAGCTGGAGAAGATCCCTCGATGAGGCGAAACGCCTTAGCCACGGCTTCCTTGGCGGACGCTGCCCGCGGGATCTCTCCGAGGCCTTGGCCGTCTGGTCCTTCAACGCTCCAGCTCTCGAGTAGAACCAGTGGGATCTGATACTTCATTGCCAGACCGATCTCCGAGAGAGTGCCCCATTCACCCCCAATGGCAATGACGGCGTTACTCGAGAGGACGATGACCTGGTTCCGCACCTGACCCATCCCGGTGTAAACGACGAAGTCCAGATGAGGATTGGGTTTAGAGCTCTCCGGTCCGGTACCCGGAAAGATGCCGAGAGTCGTTCCGCCTGCTGTCTTGGCACCCGAGCAGGCGGCTTCCATGACGCCGGCGCCTCCGCCGCATACCAGCACGGCATCGAAGCGGGCCAGCTGCCGGCCGGCTTCGAAAGCGAGCTTGGTCGCCGCCTCTGAGCACCGCGTACCTCCGACAATGCCGACTGTGCGGCGCCGTTGCTCGGTCATCTGCGTGGTATCCTACCCCGTCCCGCCACTGGGAGAGACCCCCCTCAGGTAGTGCCTACGCCGCGGACAGACGAACCCCTCGTGCCTGCCAATCGTTCCGACGCAGATTTGGTCGCGCTCGTCGAGCAGCAGGACCAGGCCGCGCTGGCCCACCTCTATGAGAAATTTTCCGGAGTTCTGTTGGCCCTGATCTCCGGGATTCTCGGCAGATCCGGAGATGCAGAGGAGGTGCTCCAAGAAGTGTTCATGCAAGCCTGGCGGCAGGCGGACCGCTACGACGCCTCGCGCTCCTCGGTGTCCAATTGGCTCTCTCTGATTGCGCGAAGCCGCGCCATCGATCGCCTACGAAGCCGGAACGTGATGCAGCGGACTGCAACGGCCGCCTACGCGGAAAAGCGCGATGACAATGCATCCCCTGAGGGCTCGCGGAACGTACTGTACTCGGAGAGAAGGACAAGGATTCGAGCCTCTCTCGCCGAGCTTCCGAAGGAGCAGGCCGAGGTTATCGAGCTGGCCTTCTTCAAAGGCATGACCCAGAGCGAGATTGCTGATTCGACCGGAATCCCGCTCGGAACCGTAAAGACTCGTACCTTGTTGGCAATGAAAAAGCTTCGTGTCGCACTACAATCCGAGCTGAGGGACCTCCTGTGAGCGATCGAGAAGACGCCATCCTGGAGCGAGTCCTGCGCCAGGTCGAGAACGGTGGTCTCGAGGACCCGACTCTGGATCTCGAAGTCGAGGATCGTGCTACCTGGCGTGAGCTCTCCGAGCTGGTGACTTTGCTGCCCTACGCCTTGGACCCGATCGAGCCAGATCCGGCGGTGAAGGCCTCGCTGATGTCACGCCTCGACGAGAACCGAGTCTCTGTCGATGAGCCTTCCGCAACTCTGCCCTTTCCAGCTCCAGCTCCCAACTCGATGCGCTCGTTGCAGTTTCTCGCGGCTGCTCTCGGCGTTCTTGCTCTCGGCCTCGCGCTTCTATCAGGATGGATGTTCCGCGGTAGCCAGCTCCGCGAAGACACGATCTCTCGTCTGAACGCCGCGCTGATTGCTAGTAGCCGGCAGCAGGTGGAGCTTGGCCCCACTTATGAGCAGCTGGGAGCCATGCGCTCGGTGGTGACATCTTCGGGCATGAGTATCTGCCCGCTTCGCCCGTGGGGCGACAGCCCGGCGCAGCCGATCGCCCGCGGCGTCATGTACTTTGATGGCGCTAAGCAAAGGTGGCTGTTGACGGCGCGAGGGCTAGAGCCTTGCGACAAGGGCTCCAAATATGCGCTGTGGTTCATGGTCGGCGAGAAGGCTGTGCGCGGAGGTAGTTTCGAGGTTGAACCGAACCTCGCGGTCACTCTTGGCGCCGATCAGATGCCCGAAGGCACCACGGCTGTTCTGCTCACCCTCGAGGCCGATGCCGACGCGCCGGAGCCCACCGGCCCCAGGATCCTCTTCGGCGACGAGACCGAAGAGATGCTCTGATCGATCCGGCGGGGGCTCGGATCACTTCCGAGGGCGGCGCGATAGACTGCTTCCTCTTGGGCGCTCGGTCTTCGCCGATCCTGCGGGTCGGAATGTGGATCTTGTTCGAGTTGTTTCCATAAGTAACGGGTTCTCGGCGAAGAGCGAACCGAGAAGCTTTTGAAAGGTGTGTCGATGTTCTATTTCGATCCGATCTACTTCGTCGTCTTGGCGCCGGCCATGTTGTTCTCTCTTTGGGCCAGCTACCGAACCAAATCGGCGTTCACCAAGTACTCCAAGGTCCGTGCTACGAGCGGCCTGACCGGTGCCGAGGCGGCTCGGCGACTCCTCGCCTCGGCTGGCATAAACGATGTCGAGATCGTGCGCACCGCTGGAACGCTTTCGGATCACTACAACCCCGCCACCAAGAAGCTGGCCCTTTCAGATTCCGTTTACAGCCAGCCCTCGATTGCGGCGATCGGCGTTGCCTGCCACGAGGCGGGGCATGCCATTCAGCACGCGAAACACTATGCCCCGCTGTGGGCTCGCTCAGTGCTCGTCCCTAGTGCCGGCATCGGCTCCAAGCTGGGCTATATCGTCATGTTTCTCGGCCTGATTCTCCAGATCACGCCGCTCTTTTTGGTGGGCGTCGGTCTCTTCTCGCTGGTTCTCCTCTTCCAGCTGGTGACTCTTCCGGTGGAATTCGACGCTTCGGCACGAGCCAAGAGCCTCGCTTTTTCACAGGGGCTGATCCTCGAGAACGAGCGCGCTGGCGTGGCGAAGGTGCTCAACGCGGCGGCCCTCACCTACGTCGCCGCGGTGGTGACCTCGCTGCTGACCCTTCTCTACTACCTGATGCGGTCTGGGCTCCTCGGCGGCCGCCGATAAGGTGCCGTGTCTCCGACATGGCTTACCAATATCTCGGCCCCTTTTGCCCGCTGCCGTCGTCGCGACTCGTCGACATATTCCCAATATGCCTGCCTCGTCGCTCCTTGACAGCGAACAAAATGACCTCGAGCTCTTGGCAAGCCATGTCGGAGACACGGCACTAGCGCCTGCCGTTCAGGGCACCCCACTAGACGGGCTCCCCTAGCAGGCCGACTAGAAGCTCTTGCTTCTCGGCAAGCAGTGTCTTCGTGGTCGCCTCGGCGACCAGACGCAGGAGTGGTTCTGTGTTCGACGGCCGGACATTGAACCACCAGTCCGGGTACTCCACCGTGATGCCGTCTACGTAGTCGATGCGTCCGTCGGCGAAACGCTCGCTGAGCTCGGTGATAGCGCCACTCTTGTCTTCAACTTCGAAGTTGATCTCTGGAGTTTTGGCGTAACGCAGGAGTGGAGCGACGATCTTCGACATCGCTATCCCGCGTCGGCGTAGAAGGTTGAGCACCTCGAATACGGCCATCAGGGCACAGTCGGCGTTGAAGTTATCGCGGAAGTAGTAGTGGCCCGCCAACTCTCCGCCGAAGATTCCCTCGTGCTTTCGAAGCGTTGCTTTGATGAAAGAGTGCCCAACCCGCTCCCGCACCGGTATGCCGCCGCACTCGGCGATGTACTCAGCCACGGCTCTCGAGGAGCGTAGATCGTAGATGACAGCCTTGCCCGGCTCCCGGGCGAGGAGTTCGCCGGCGATCAGGGCGGTTGCCAGATCACTGCCGATCGGCTCGCCTTTCTCGTCAACGAAGGCGGCGCGATCCGCGTCGCCGTCGAAGGCAACTCCCAGATCGGCTCCGGTCTCTCTGACTCTTGAACAGAGGTCGGCCAGGTTCTCCAACTTGAGCGGGTTCGCCTCGTGATTGGGAAAACTTCCGTCGAGATCGAAGTACAGTAAGTCGAGATCGACGCCGGTCTGCTCGAGGAGCGACCGATAGATACACCCCATGCCATTGGCCGCGTCGACGACGATCTTCAATCGTCGAGCCGTTGGAAGCTCCTCGAGGAAGCCGAGCAGATGCTGGGAATAGGCACCGGAGATGTCAGTGCTGCGGAGCTCGCCGTTCTCCGACCCAGCACGTTGCGGTGGAGCCTCCACCAACCCCTCCAGGCGCAGGATTCCGTTGTCGCCGGATACAGGGCGCGCATTCTCGAGGCTGAACTTGAATCCGTTGTAGCGAGGGGGGTTGTGGCTTGCAGTGACCTGAATGCCGCCGCTGGCGCCGAGGTGGCCGACCGCGAAGTAGTTCATCGGTGTGGTCACGAGGCCGATGTCGACAACGTCGACGCCTCGGGAACGAATTCCCTTGATCAGTGCGGATTGCAAGGGCTCGCTATGCTGCCGCATGTCGCGACCTACGACGATCGGTGCGGTGCGGCCACCCTTGTCGAGAATGTCCGGGAAGGCCACTCCGACCGCTTCAGCCGTCGCCTCGTCGATCTCTTCGGGGTAGATCCCGCGGACATCGTAAGCCTTGAAGATTCCGGCCATTCTCAGACCCTTTCTAGCTGGAAGGAGCGCTTGCGATCATGAGGGGCAGGTACGAGCGCGGAGATCGCCGAAGCAGGGATGCGGAGCATAGCAAAGGCACCTGAAGGCGCCCAGGGGGTAGGCCTTTTCCAGCGTTCCTTTTTTGGCTTATACTCCCCCAACTCTCCTCCGGGAGACGCGGAAACAGGCTCCACCGAGGGGCCAGTAGGAATACCCCTGAGATGGGCCGTGAGCTGGTTATTATCTGGGCGGGTCGGCATCGCAGGGATCGATTTGGCGAGTCGATCAAGGACTATCAGCGGAGAATCCGAGGCCACGTGCCGATCACTGATCGATGGATCAAGTCTCGCAGGTCCGGCGACGATGAACGGAGAAAGAAAGACGAGGGAGAAGCGCTCCTTGCGGCCTTGCCTGCTACGAGCTGGGTGGTGGCTATGGACGGAGGCGGGCGCGCGCTCACTTCGAGAGGCTTCTCCGATCACCTCGAGAGCCTCCAGGAGCGGTGGCCCCATGCCGTGGTATTCGCTCTCGGTTCGGACCTTGGATTGGATCCGTTGGTGTTGGAGCGTGCGAACGAGGTACTTTCTCTCGGCCCGATGACATTGGCTCACGAGTTGGCACGGTTGGTTCTGTACGAGCAGATTTATCGGGCAATGGCAATTAGGAGCAGCATCAACTACCACCGCTAGTCGCGGTGGTTCAAACGCGGGGAAAAGCGCGATGGCGAAGACCAAGAGGGCAGCTACGAAATCGCGGGGCAAGGTCGCGGAAAAGGGCAGAGCGGGCGCCGCGAAGAAGGCCACGGCCAAGAAGGCCACGGCCAAGAAGACAGCATCGAAGAGGGCGGCATCGAAGAAGGCAGCGCCGAAGAAGGCAGCGCCAAAGAAGGCAGCGCCAAAGAAAACGGCCTCTAATAGAGTGGTTGTGAAGAAGGTCAGTGGAAAGCCGGCTGCGAAGAAGGCTTCGGCTCGCAAGACGGCTCGCAAGACGGCTCGCAAGACGTCCAAGAAGGCGACAGGCCAGGGCGGCAGAAAGCCGTCGGGGCTCGCGAAAGTTCTCGAGGCGAAGCTTAGTGAGCAGCGTGACGAGATTTTGAACCTCTACCGGCGCGATTTGGGTCTCGGCGTCGAGGTCAATCACGAGGGCGACGACGAGATTGATCGGGCTAACTTCGACTCCAATCGAGATCTTGCCCTTGCGCTTTCCAGCGGTGAGCGCGAGACGTTGTTGCAGATCGAGGAGGCGTTGACGAGAATCGAGCACGATATCTACGGCGAGTGTGTTTTCTGCACCAAGCCCGTAGGGGATGAGCGGCTACGCGTCATACCGTGGGCTCGCCACTGTGTCTCGTGCCAGGAGCTTGAGGAGAAGGGTCTCTTAGAGCAATGACGCAGGCCTCTACCGAGAGCGATCTAGTCGGACGCGTCCGGGAAGGCGAGGCCCGCCACCTTTACTTGATCTCCGGAGAGCCGGTGCTGTCGGAGGCGGCGGGCCGGCGTCTCGGAGAGGCGCTGGCGGCTGCCGCAAGAGCGGAGCTGCATGTGCATCGGCGGCCAACCGATTTGGTGGAGATCTTGAGCGATCTGCGCACCTTCTCGATGTTCGAATCCGCCAAGGTCACGCTGGTCGTCGAGAGCGGAGTCCTTTCGGATCAGAAAGCGGCCGCCTACCTTCTTGATCAGGCGGCCGAGGGATTGCCGATCGAGCCGGATGAGCCTCTCGTAGGTGGCTCGCGCCAGGCGGCCGGTCGCCTTTTGCAGGTTTGTAGGCTGTTCCATCTCGATCCCGCTGGTAAGCCGCCGCCACTCGTTCTCGAGGATCTACCCGCTTGGGTATTCGAAGGCGGTGCGGCGCCGGGTGCCAAAGGTCGCCGAAAGCGGCGAACGAAGTCCGCGGCGAACGAGCTCAAGGATCAGCTGGCGACGCTGCTGACCGCGGCAGGGGAGCAGGGCCTGGAAGGGTGGGCTGAGAGCGACGCTACGGATCTCGCCGTCGTCGCGGAGGAGGGCTTGCCGGCTGGGCATGCCTTGGTTCTCTGCGAGGCTGCGGCATCGCCTAGCCACCCTGTAGTGGAGCGCCTACAGCGAGACGGTGCTTATCTCGAGTTGGCGCACCTGGAGGCCGACAGGCGCGGTAGATGGCAGGGGCTCCGGCAGATTGCCGAAGAGATGGAGCGAGCTACTTCGTGCAGGATCGCGCAGGACGCGCTCAACGAGTTGGCGCGGCGCACTCTGCGACATCGATCGCGGCGGGGCGCCGAGGGTATCGACCCGGACTCGAGTGCTCGCTTCGCTGCCGAGTATCGCAAGCTGGCTTCGATCACTGAGGGGCGAACGATCGAGGTCGATCTGGTGCGGACAGAAGTAGAGGATCGAGGCGAGGAGGACATATGGGCGCTCCTCGACGCGATCGGTGCGGGTCGCAGCGGAGAGGCCCTAGATCGCCTCCGCCGCCTTCAGGCGTCGGCCGATGACCCAGTCGCTACCCGTCTCGCGTTCTTCACTCAGTTGGCGCTGTTCTGTCGCACCCTGGTTGCCGTCTCCGGCATGATGGAAGTGACGGGCGTACCCGCCGGGGAGCGTAGTTACAATCGCTTCAAGGACCGCTATGCCTCGAAGTTACAAGGGGCCTTGCCGGGGAGCGAGTTTGAGCCGATCGGGGCGCTTCACCCGTTCCGTCTGCATCGGGCCTACTTGTCGGCCGGCAGAATGTCTCGTCAAGCTCTGGCTGGGCTCCCGGCCTTGGTGCTCGATACCGAAATGAGATTGAAAGGGGAGAGCACCGACCCCGAGGCCGCCCTGAGCGGCTTCGTCGCCTGGCTCGCCAAGGGTGCCTGAGCTTCCCGAAGTCGAGGTGCTGGCTCGCTCGCTGGCGCCTCACCTCATAGGGGACTCTATTGACCTCATCGAGGTATACAACCCGGCTCTTCGTGAGCAGGTGGATACGGCAAACCTAAAGCGCTGCGTTGAAGGTCGTCGGGTTCTCACCGTCGAGCGGCGTGCGAAGTACCTGCTGGTCGGCGTCCAGGGCGACCAGACTCTGGTGGTACACCTGGGCATGAGCGGCCGCCTCACTCTGGCTGCCGCGGGCACGGCAAGGGAGCCCCATGAGCACGCAGCCTTCTATTTGTCCTCGGGACGAAAGTTGCGTTTTCGCGATCCGCGGCGCTTCGGCCTGCTGCTCGGTCTGCCTACCGGGAGTCTTCCCCTCGATCGGCACTTTTGCCACCTAGGGCAAGAGCCTGTCGACGAGTCCTTCTCCGCGGTTACGTTGGTAGATGCGGCACGGGGCCGCAGAGTAGCCGTGAAGTCCTTCCTGATGGACGCCAAGGTGGTGGTCGGCGTAGGCAACATTTACGCCTGCGAGACTCTATTCCGAGCCGGCGTTCATCCTTTACGCTCGGTGGCGAGAATCTCGCTGAAGCGATGGGAGAGGATCGCGGGATCTCTGGTAGAGGTGATCCGGGCTGCGATCGACGAGGGTGGAACGACTCTGAACGACTTCGTCGACGGTTCGGGGGACCCTGGCTACTTCCAGGTCTCCCTCTCGGTCTACGGTCGCGAAGGTCAGCCTTGCCCGCGGTGCGCCACCGCGGTCAGAAGGAGAGTGCAGCAGGGGCGCAGCACTTTCTACTGCGCTCGCTGTCAGACTTGAGGAGCTCTATCAGGAGCCGCCGCCACGCGGCTGTCTCGGCCGGGCTTCGTTGACGGTCAGATCGCGGCCTCCGAAGGAGGAGGCATTCAGAGCGGAGATCGCGCTCTCCCCACCGTCGCCCATCTCGACAAAACCGAAGCCCCTGAGCCGTCCGGTCTCTCGGTCGGTGATCAAGCTCACCGATTCCACTTGACCGTAATCGGCGAACAAAGCTCGCACCTCGTCTTCGGTGGCGGTGAAAGGTAGGTTGCCGACGTAGATTCTCATTGGGTCTCCTTTCTTCCGCTGGGCGCTGCGCTCATTGTCTCAGCCGGCGCCTGTTTCAGCTAGCCCCGGAAAACGGGCCTGCGGCCCGTTCTCCGGCCCATCCCCCCCTAAGAACTACTCGCCTGTCCGAATTCTCGGACACGCTCCTAGCCTCCAGAAAGGGTCGCTATCTTCTCGTCCGGGTGGGTAATATGACGCCGCGGACGGAGTGACCCTCTCGTGGGCATGAGATCCAGCAGGCTAACATGGCGTTGCGCGAGCCTCAACATCGAGCCGACGACTCTCGTCTTCCCCGAGCTTCGCGATGGCGCTCATGGATGGTTCAGCTGGGGGTGGTTGCCGGTTGCGCGGTGCTCCTGTATCTGGCACTGGCCTTTTGGACCGACTTCGAGCGCGTCGGGCAGTCTCTGCGAAGTTTCCCTCCGAGGGCCGTTCTGCCGGTCTTGGCCCTGGTCATCGTGGGGTTGTTCTTGCGCGGCTTGCGCTGGCTCTACTACACTCGCCTGCTTCGCCTCGATTTGCCGTCAGGTCCCAGCTTCCTCGCCTTTCTCGCCAGCTTCGCCTTCACCGCGACCCCCGGCAAAGTAGGAGAGGTCGTAAAGTCGCTGTTACTGCGCCGGCGTTTCGGCTCCCGTGTCTCCAAGACCGCTGGAGTCTTGGTTGTCGAGCGTGTGACCGATCTACTCGCGGTGCTCCTGCTTGCCTGCTTAGGCCTCAGCACCGTAGCCGGTCGAGGCTGGGTCATAGCGGCCAGCTCTTTGCTCCTGGTGGGGGCGATGGCCTTTCTGCTCAGTGAGCGTATTCATGCGCCTGCTCTTGCCGCGCTAACTCGGCTGCCAGGCCTGGGGCGCTTCGCTGTCTCGCTGCCGGAGCTCGTCGGCAGCAGTCGGCAATTGCTCGGTCCAGCGGGTCTCGGGGTGGGGTTGGGCCTGGCGGTGCTTGCCTGGTCCTGCGAGGCTGTGGCTTTGTGGATCGTGCTGTCCGCTCTTGGGGCGGAGGTTGCTTGGACCGGGGCCTTTCTAGCCTTCGGCCTCTCGACACTCCTCGGTGTCCTGTCGATGTTGCCTGGAGGGATTGGTGGTTTCGAAGCGAGTATGGTCTTCATATTCCAGCAGCTGGCCGTCGCATCGACGACCGCGGTCGCCGCCACTCTAATTTTCCGCCTGGCAACCCTCTGGGGAATGAGCCTTCTGGGCCTCTTCTTTCTTGGCGTCTGGATGGCGATCTTCGGTCTCGGCGAGGAGGGAGAAGTAAGCAGTAAGCAGTAAAGGCAAGGAATGGAGTTGACCTTGGAGCTACCCTTGTCTTTACTGAATGCTGATGGCTTCCTACTTCTCCTCTCCTCCCTGCCTTGACTGCTACTTCCCCTTCGGCGCTGGGGGGCTGTCCTGACTGGCGAGGGCCAGATGCGACTAGATAGAGAAAGGCCAGAGGACAGGGATCAACAGGGTGGAGATGATCCAGAAGCCGATCTTGAGCGGCGCTCCCGCCCACACGTAGTCGAGGAATCGATAGCCACCGGGGCCGAAGACCATGGCGTTGGTCTGGTAGCCCATCGGGGTGAGGAAGCTCGAGGAGGCGGCGAAGGCCACAGCGAAGAGGAAGGGCTTCGCATCGAGGCCCAGGGTGGCTGCGACGGTGATGGCGATGGGTGCCATCACGACCGCCGTCGAGTTGTTCGAGGCGATCTCGCTGAGCAACGCAGTCGCGATGTAGATGACCGCCAACACGGTGTAGGGCCCGAGCTCGGTACCTAGTCCAGCGATGGCGGATCCCAGGCGTTCGGTGAGGCCGGTGTTCTCCATTGCCGAGCCCAGGGGCAGGATCGAAGCGAGGAGGAAGATGACCGTCCAGTTTATGGCCTTGTAAGCCTCTTGGATGGTGAGGCTGCGAGTGACGATCATTGCGACCGCGCCGAGAAGCGATGCTTTGAGGAGGGGCATCGCCCCGGTCGCACTCAGGATGACGACGGCGGGAATGATCGTGACCGGTAGCCACCACAACTTCGGCAGGCGAAGCTTGAGCTCGAGCTCTTGCAAAGGGATGAAGTCTTCGTTCTGCGAGATCGCTTCAATGCGGGTACGGGGGCCGAAGACCAGTAGGCAATCCCACTGCTTGAGGGGGATCGAGGCGAGTCGCTCGCGGATCACATCGCCGGTGCGGTTCAAGGCAAGCACGAAGCAGCCATGGATACGTCGGAAGTCGACCTCTTTGAGGTTACGACCGATCAGGCTCGAGCTCGGGGCGAGTTGGAGCTCGAAGAGGATGTTGCTTTCATCCGCGAGGTCGTCGTCGTGGAGCTTGACGTCGGTGAGCAGCTCTAGATCGTAGTGGTCGCGGAAACTGACGATGTCCTCCATCGACCCGCGCACGATGATCTCGTCCAAAGCCTCCAGTTTTGTATTGCGCAGATCTACCGAGAAGCGCTCGCCGTCGCGAAGCACTTCGAGCACGTTGAGATCGAAGCGCTCGCTGATCTGCTCGTCGACTACGGTGCGGCCGACCAGCCCTCCTCCTTTCGGGATCCGCAGCTCAGTGAGGTAGGCACCCATCTGGTACTTACGGGTCAGACTGGAGATGATGCTGCGAGAGGGGAGTAGGCGAAGCGGAACGAGCAGAACGTAGATCAGCCCGCCACCGAAGAGTATGAGCCCCAGCGATGCGAACTCGAAAACCGAGAAGGCGCCGACCCCGGACTGCTCCGAGATCGAGCTTACGATCAGATTCGTCGAGGTGCCTATGAGAGTGCAGGTCCCTCCCATGATGCTGACGTAGGAGAGCGGCAAGAGGATCTTCGAGGGACTGAAACGATAGTGCTTCGCCAGCTGGATGCCGACCGGCATGAAGATGGCAACTGCCGCCGTGTTGTTGATGAAAGCGGAGAGCACGCCCGAGGTCAGAAGCAGAAGCGTGCTTCCTCGCCAGTGAGTGGGTCCCGAAATGCGCGAAATGCGGTGCGCGAACTGGTTGATCAAGCCGGTGCTAGTGAGCCCATAACTGAGGATGAACATCATCATGACCGTGATTACGGCAGGGTTGCTGAAGCCGGCGATGGCTTCCTCGGGGGTGATCAACCCGCAGACCAGGAGTGCGCCTAGGCAGGTGAAGGCGGTGGCGTCGATCGGCATCCACTCGAATGCGAAGCCCGCAAAGGTGAGGGCGATGATGCCGATCAGAAGAATCTGGTCCATATCCTGAGCCGCTTTCCGGGGGGTAGTAGGAGTAAGGAGGCGGTTCGAGATAGATTCTATCTGGTGAGATACGAGCTCAGGGTTCGCGCGCGATTCGAGGCGGCCCACCATTTGACCGCTTATCGAGGTTCTCCTGAGCCGGTACACGGGCACAGTTGGGTGGTGGAGGCGTGCGTGTCTTCTAGGTCACTCAACGAAGAGGGCTATGCGGTGGACTTTCTCGACATCAAGACCGCTCTCGACGATCTTGCTGCGCGCTTCCACCACAACGACATCAACAGCGTTGCCCCCTTCGATTCCCGAAGCCCGACGACGGAGCACTTGGCGCAGTGGTTCTGGGAGCGGCTGGATGAGCGGCTTCCTGAGGTGACGGTCGCCTCGGTCGAGGTCCACGAGGGCCCCGACTTCTCTGCGACTTACTTCCCTCCTAGCGGCGGCGCGGAATAAGCCGCAACTGGGGCAGCGTTTTCTTTAGATAGAGAGATGTCCACCGAGGTCCAATTGTCGAGCCCCTGGCCAGCTCGCCTTGCCTGCGTGGCCTTGCCTTCGGTCGCGGTGGTCGGCAGTGTTGGAGCCTACTTCCGGAATCGACTCCAGCACTCCCGACTTTTTGTTCCTAGCCTTTATCCACACGGCGTTTGGGACCGTGGCTCCCATGGCCTCCCGGTCGAAGACGAGTGGTTCGAGACCGAAGACAAAGTCAAGCTCCACGCTTGGTGGATCCGCAGCGAGCGAGCGAGGGGTACGGTTCTCTACTGCCATGGCAACAATGGCAACATCACCCACCGGATCGGTGTGTTGGAGCAGCTGTGGCGGATGCGCCTCAACGTCTTTGCGTTCGACTATCGCGGTTATGGAAGAAGCGAAGGGGAGCCCAGCGAGGAAGGTCTGTTCCGTGACGTCCGCGGCGCGTTGGATCATCTGAGTGGGAATCTGAATCAGAGCTCGGAGTCGATCTTGCTCTTTGGTCACTCTCTGGGGGGTGCGGTGGCTATCGATGGGGCACTCCATCGGCCGGTGGCGGGTCTGGTCGTGCAGTCGAGCTTCACTCACATCAGGGACATGACTAGGGCCCTCTTTCCTCGCCTTCCACTTCATTGGGTGGCTCGCAATCAGTTCAAGAGCATCGACAAAGTAGGTCGGCTGGAGATCCCGAAGCTCTTCATCCACGGTACTGACGATCCCACCGTGCCGCACCGATTGGGTCGCCGGCTCTTCGGGGCTGCAGCCGCTCCCAAAGAGTGGTTCGAAGTGCCGAGGGCGGGGCACAACGACGTCTACCGTGCCGGCGGCGTACGTTATCTCTGGCGTCTTCATCGCTTCACGAGGCGATGTTTAGCCTAGCCCCTTCGGCCCGTTCTCTGGTCCATCCCCACCTGAAAGCTACTCGCACTGCAAGATACTCGTAGCTTGCGTATCCTCCTCATCTGCGGCCGCTTTCCTTGGCCTCCTCGTCGGGGTGATCAACTGCGTTCCCTCCAGTGCGCAGAGGCGCTGGCCACGCGGCACCGGGTGCGGCTGCTGGTTCCGGAGCCTCCTTCGAGTCAGCTCACTCCGCCCGATCTCGATTTCGAGGTCAGCTTCTACCCGCCAAGGCGTACTCTGTTTCCGATTGCCCTCGCAGTGGCGCTGGCGCGGGGTCTGCCACTTCAGAGCGCCTTCTTCGCTTTTCAGGATCTAGAGGACAGGATTCGACAGTTGGCGCCGCAGGCGGATCTGGTCATCCTCCAGTTGGCAAGGCTGGCCGCCTTCCTGCCCGCGGCCTCCGGCTTACCTGCGGTTGGGGACCGTCCCGTCGTTGTGGACTTGATCGATAGCCTCTCACTCGGTTTCATCGGACGCGCCTGCAGAGACCGGGCCTGGTTGGCGCCGCTCTTCCGTTTTGAGTCTCGCCGACTCGCTCGCTGTGAAGAACGCCTGGTGCGGCTGAGCCGCGCTTCGTTGTTAGTAGCAGATCGAGATAGGGAGCACATGGCGTCGAGACTCAGCACGGACTTGGCCGCCCGTCTGCGAACAGTCCCGATTGCGATGCCGCTGCGCGAGCCGGAAGTACAGGCCGCGCCGGAAGAGGCCCTCATCTTCAGCGGCAACCTCGGGTACTTCGTCAACGAAGACGCCCTACGCTGGTTTGTGAAGGAGGTTTGGTCACCGCTGCTCGCCGCTCGACCCGGTCTGCGGTTGATCTGTGCCGGATCTCGGCCTTCGGCCACTCTTCGTCGGCTGCTTACTCGTGCCGGCGCCTCGCTGGTCGTGGAGCCTCCGGATCTCACTCGGGTTCTTGCGTCAGCGACGGTTGCTCTGGCGCCCCTCAACTGCGGTTCCGGGGTTCCTCTCAAAGTCCTCGAAGCGTGGGCCACTTGCGTCCCTGTAGTTGCATCGAGCTGGGCGGCTGCCGGTGTCGCCGGAGAGAACGGGAGGGATCTTCTGATTGCGGACTCGGTAGAGAGCTGGATTGCTGCCATCTGCGATCTTCTCGATCGTCCGGAGCTACGCCGGAAGTTGGTCGCCGCGGGGCGCGAGAGACTGCGCCAGGACTACTCCGCGGAGCTTGTTCGTAGTCGCTTCCTCGATAGCGTCGAAGCCGTCTGAGCGACCGCTCGCGGCGGTGGATGGAGGGCCGTAGAGCGGTGGGGAGACATGTTAATGTCTGCTGGCTGTGTGCGGAATTGTGGCAGTTCTTGGGGCCCCATCCGAGCGGGAGGTAGGGGGCCGGGAGGAGCTCCTCGGAGGACTCCGCGAGGCGCTCGCGGCGCTGCCGAGCACGACCTCTTCCTTCACGACCTGGCCGGAGGCACTGTTGCATGCGAGAGCTTGCACCGATGCGGTCGACGACCCGCTTCGCAGCAGGCTCGGCGTACGGCTCTTGGTCGACGACCAGGACTTGTGCACCGGCATCGAGTCTTTGTGCTCGCAGATCGATGAGCGAGTGGCCTCACTCGAGTCCCGGTTGGACGGCGACAGCTTTGTCTTCCAAGCGGCCGCGCTCGAGGAGATCAACGGAGAGCTGAACCAGTTGAAGGACGCGGTGTGGAAGGTCGCTCGAGACCGAGTGGGCGCGGCGCATCGCATCCGCAGTCTGGCTGGCGAGTGCCCGACCGCTACTGAGGTCGATGGCCTGGCGGCGATTGAGACGGTGCTCTCGGCGCTCGACCGTCTAGAGGTGCGGGGTCGGGACTCCTCCGGTATCCACCTGTTCGTCGATGGTGCCGGATTGACGGAGGCTGGTAGGGAGATCTCAGAGCTGGTCGCGCAGCGAGCCTCGGACCCCGTCTTTTCGTCGGGTGCTCTGCGCTCCCTCGGTGACGGCACTTTGAGCATGGTCTACAAGGCGGCCGCCGAGATCGGTGAGTTGGGAGACAACGGAAAGAAGATTCGCTGGGCGCTGCGCCAAGATCCGGTGCTGCGTTGCGCGTTGGCGGCTTCCGATGGGCGGCTCTCGGTTCTTGGCCACACTCGTTGGGCCAGCGTGGGCATGATCTCCGAAGCCAACGCGCACCCGCTCAACCACGAGGAGGTCGATGGTGATTCGCCTCCCCAAGGGGGGGATTCGGCCCCCAATGTGGTGGCGGCGGTCAACGGAGACATCGACAACTATTTGGAGCTACAAAAGGCCGAGCACCTACGTTTTCCGGATGAGATCACGACCGACGCCAAGGTCGTCCCGGTCCTTCTCTCTCGTCGTCTCGCGGAGGGAGTACCGCTGGTGGAGGCGTTTCGGCGCACGGTCTCGTCGTTCACGGGGTCCGTTGCGATCGCGGTCCAGAGCGCGTCTGATCCCGATCTGCTTCTGTTGGCGCTCCACGGTAGCGGACAGGCGCTCTACGTCGGGCTTCTGGACGGCAGCTACGTCGTTGCGAGCGAGCCCTACGGTGTCGTCGAGCAGGCCGACGAATACTTTCGGATGGACGGCGAGAGCGCGGGCAACGCCGAGAACCCGATTGCCAGTCGCGGCCAGATCGTGGTCCTGGACCGGCGCCGGGCCGGCAGCCTGGAGGGCATTCACCGAATCGCCTACGACGGCACTGCTCTGCCGCTGTGCGAGGCGGATGTAGAGACCGCGGAGATCACCACCAGAGACATCGATCGAGGGGACTACCCGCACTACCTTCTCAAAGAGATCTCTCAAGCGTCCGACTCGTTTCGCAAGACGCTGCGAGGCAAGGTTCGAGAGGACAAAAGCGGCTATCTACGCGTGCATCTGGGCGCGACGGCGCTTCCTTCGCGCCTAGAGGAGCTTCTCGCTGCCGGTGTCGTTCGCAGAATCTGCGTGATCGGTCAGGGAACGGCAGCGGTTGCGGGGCAGGCGGTCGCCGAGGCTATCGGTGACGTGCTCTCGAAGCAGCGCATTCGCGTGGAGGCGATGCCGGCGACGGAGCTGTCTGGTTTTCGACTTCGTCAGGACATGGCCGATACCTTGGTGGTCGCGATCTCTCAATCGGGAACCACCACCGATACCAATCGGACCGTGGACTTGGTTCGGGCTCGCGGTGCGTTCGTGGTGTCGGTGGTGAACAGGCGTGGCAGCGACCTGGTGAATCGCTCCGACGGTGTGCTCTACACCTCCGATGGTCGCGATGTAGAGATGAGCGTGGCGTCCACTAAGGCCTTTTATGCGCAAGTGGCCGCCGGCTTCCTGCTTGCCCTGGGGCTCAAGCAAATTATCGATGTCGAGAGCTCTCGACTCGACGACGAGGACCTTCGCCTTCTCGAGGGCCTACGACAGGTGCCAGAGCTTCTCGAGAAGGTGCTCGACACGAGGTCGGTAGTACGCCGAGTTGCGAGTCGTCACGCCTCGCGTCGGCGGCATTGGGCGGTAGTTGGCAGTGGCTGGAGTCGTGTGGCCGCCGAGGAGATTCGCATCAAGCTCTCGGAGCTCTGCTACAAGTCGATCGCCTGTGACATCACTGAGGACAAGAAACACATCGATCTGTCTTCAGAGCCCCTGATCTTGGTTTGCAGCGCCGGCTTGCCTAGCTCGACTTTGGCGGACGTAGTCAAGGAAGTCGCGATCTATCGAGCCCACAAGGCGGCGCCGGTCGTGATTGCCACCGCCGGAGATGGGGCCTTCCAGGACAGTGAAGACACAATCGAGATTCCTGCCTGTCACCCGCGCCTCGCATTCGTGCTTACCACTATGGTCGGTCACCTCTTCGGCTATGAAGCTGCCCTCGCCATCGACCGCGAGGCCCTCCCGCTGCGCGAGATGCGCAAAGAGATCGAGGAGCTGGTCCTCGCCGCCCATCCGGGAGAGCACCTTCTCGAGACCTTGGCGCCTAGGATCGAGGCCCATTCTGAGCACTTCCTGTCCCGACTCTCGAGCGGTTTCTGTGATGGACCGCTCGAGGCTTCGACCGCGGTGCGGCTGGCCTCTCTTCTACGTTACGTTGCGGGTCTGACGCCTCTCGAGTCCTACGGCGCAGAGCATGGAAAGACTGGAGCCCCCTCGGTCGTCATCGAGGACCTGATGTCGGCTCTAACTCGCGGCGTAGAGGAGCTGACTCGGCCGGTGGATGCCATCAAACACCAGGCGAAGACGGTTACCGTCGGGATCTCACGTGCGGACGAGGCTCTACTGACCGTTCCTCTGGTCTCCTCGGCGCTCGACAGCGGCCTGCCGAGGGAGCGCATCACCTACCGCGATTTGCGCGCTCTGGCCGGGCTCGACCCGGCGGTGGCTGAGGTGGAGGGGTATACGCGATACCGCATTATCCCGAACAAAGGCGCAACCGATGCGATCGAGGTCATAGCCACTGCCGGCGTTGCTGCCGGCATCCCCTCGCGCACAGTCGTCACACCTGAGCTTCGCGGCACCAAGCATATGGTGGCCAGCGAGCGGCAGCTCTTCGTGGCACGCGGGCGCAGCGACGGCCGGACGGTGATCCTGGTGCCGGAGATCGAGAGAGCTCAGGTGAGCGGCCTACTGCTTCTTCATGTGCGCTTCGAGGAGAAGATCAGCCCCGCCGCGATGCGCGCCGTCCTCAGTTCGTATCGGAGCCGCCTTACGGCCCTGCGTGACGCAGTAATGGAGACAGAGCCGGACTTTCGCGAGGAGCTGCTCGGTGAGCTTCCGGTCGCTGATCTCTTGACGCTGCCTATCCTGGATTTGGTCGGGCATTGGCAGACAGAGACAAAGATTCACACTGACGAGGTCATGAAATGAAGGTTCTTGTTACCGGTTCAGCCGGGTTCATTGGATTCCACGTTGCGCAAGCGCTGCTGGATCGCGGCGATGAGGTGGTCGGTCTCGACGCCTTCACCGCTTACTACGATCCTGTGCTCAAGGAGAGACGAAACTCGATACTCGAATCTCGCGAGGGCTTCACCAGCCTGCGTGGAGACATCGTCGACCTGGATCTACTGGGCTCCGCCTTCGACCTCCTCGGCGGGGGAGACATGACCCGGGTGTGTCATCTGGCTGCACAGGCGGGAGTAAGGCACTCCATCGCACATCCCGACGAGTTCATTCGCGACAACGTTGCCGGCTTCGGCAACATCATCGAGCTGTGCAAAGTACGTGGAGTTGAGGGATTGATCTACGCTTCGACCAGCTCGGTATACGGGGACAATAAGGACTTTCCCCTCCGGGAAGCCTCGAATACCGACCACCAGGTCTCCCTCTACGGCATGACCAAGAAGGCCAACGAGCTCCAGGCCTCTGTCTACAACAGCCTGTTCGGTCTGCACTGTACGGGGCTGCGCTTCTTCACCGTCTATGGCACCTGGGGCCGCCCGGACATGGCGCTCTTCTTGTTCACCGACGCTGTTCTCAAGGGACATCCGATGAGGATCTTTGGTCACGGCAAGATGCGTCGCGATTTCACCTACGTCGACGACATCGTCGCGGGAGTGCTGGCCTCTCTCGACCGCAATTACTCTCTCGAAGTGATCAACCTCGGCTGCGGCAACACCGAAGAATTGATGGACTTCGTGCACCTGATCGAAGAGAGCTGCGGGAAGGAAGGGGAGAAGGAGTTTCTGCCGATGCAGCTCGGCGACGTGATCCAAACCGGCGCCGATGTCTCCCGAGCCCGCGAGCTACTCGGCTACGAGCCCAAGACAAAGATCTGCGACGGCGTGCCTCGCTTCGTCGAGTGGTACCGCGAGTACTTCGGCGTTTAGCCGCCTGGGCCTCATGCCAGTCCTGGAAGTCGAGCTGGTGTTGCGCGACGACGAGATCCTCGCTGAGGATCTTGCCGGCCGTATCGCCGACGCTGCGGGAGAGGTTTTCGATGCAGCGCCGGGAACGACTTGGGTACGGCTGCGGACCTCGCTCCCTTCCTCCTACGGCGAAAGCGGCGGCGGGCCGCCTGCAGACACGCATCCGGTCTTCGTCCGCGTCCTCAAGGCGGACATCGCTGACGGTGAGACGCTCTCGAATGAGGCTGTGCGCCTCACCGAGACCCTGGCGGCCATCATTGGGAGACCTCTCGAGAACGTCCATCTCATCTACGAGCCCGCGGCCCGAGGCAGGGTCGCCTTCGGCGGCAAGTTAGTCCTCTAGACCAGCGTTTCCAAAGTTCGCGCACATATCTCGGGCCCTTCTGCCCGCTGGCGTCGTTTCGCCTCCTCGACATATTGCCCAATATGCCTGCGTCGGCGCGCCTAGCCAGCGAACAGAATGACCTCGAGCTATGCAGCACGAACTTTGGAAACGCTGGTCTAGTGCCCGCCCCAGCGGCTAAGTAACAAGGCTCTGGGCGGCCCTCGCTAAGCGCAAGGTCGCAGGCCGCGAAAAGGGGGTCTTGGGGGCCGGGGTGCGCAGCATAATTCTTCGAGCACAAGATCGCTGCAGAACCGGGGTCTATCCGAAGCGCGAAGCACCCCGGCCCCCAAGACCCCCCTGCGGCCGACCCCTGCGACAACGATCGTCGAAGGCCCTTACTGCGACTCTGCGAGGTTGCGGAGGGCTCGTTCGAGGACCTGGATCGCTTGCCAGTATTCGTCGAGAGAGATGTGCTCGTTGGGAGTGTGGTCCAAGCGACTGTCCCCGGGGCCGTAGGCGAGGATGGGGCAGCGCCACGCCGGACCGACGACATTCATGTCGCTGGTACCGGTCTTGACTACGAATCCGGGTTTTGTGCCGCTTTCCGACGAGGCGCGGATGGCGGCGAGAAAGCTTCGCACCAATGGGCTTCTCGACTCACTCTTCCACGCCGGCTCGTAAGCGTCGAAGGCAAGTCTGACTCTGCCTGCCTCACCCTCCAGCTCGATGCTCGACGAGAGACCGGGCTCGAGTGCCGGCGGTGGCGGTGGCGGTGAGCTCGTCCAGCCGGCCGCCCACCGAGCAAAGGTCTCGAGCATCGGCCCTGGCACGAACTTGGGGGGCAGTCGGATTCCGATCTTGGCCGTAACCGTCTCTTCGAGGCCGTCCGAGTCGGTGTTGACGCCCCGTAGGCTGGGAAGAAGCTGCTCGAAGGCGCGATCGATACCCTCATTGAAGTCGTGGCAGAACTTCTCGGTAAGCGACCAGAGAGCGAACGCGACGGTAGCGATTCCGGCTTCCGGTCCGGCGGTATGTGTGATCGCGCGACGTGCCTCCAGCTCGATGAGAACCCGGCCTTTATAGCCCAGAGTGACGCGGTCCCAACGACTGGGCTCACCGATGATGCAAGCGGTGGGTGGCAACTCTCCATTGCCACCAAAGCGATTGCGAATGAAGCGGGCTCCTTTACTCGTTGCGGCCTCCTCCTCGACGGCGCCGACAACGACCAGTCGTAGATTCGCTCTGCGGGCCCAGTCACCGCCGAGGCGGGAGCCGGCGGCTACGAAGGTGGCCAGCGGCCCTTTGGCATCGACTGCGCCGCGCCCGTAGAGCACCCGCCCGCCGTCGCTGCGACCCTCTACGCGGACTGGAATGGCGCCTGGAACGGTGTCGATGTGGCCCAAGAGGACCACGGTGCGCTCCGCGTCGGGCTCACCCAGCTCGCCCACTGCGTTGCCGGCCTCGTCGACTCGAGTCCGCTCGTAGCCGAGCTCCGCCATGGTGGCCGTCAGCCAGGTGGCCGCCTCGGACTCATCGCCCGAAAGCGAGGGGATTGCGAGCAGACTTTCGAGGAGGGTGGCTGCTTGATCTCGATCCGGGCTCGGGCTCATTACTGGAGTACCGCCGCGATCGCTTTGACCGCTTGGTCGATCTGTTCTCGGGTGACGATCAGGGCAGGGAGGAGGCGAAGAACTGTTGGGCCGGCAGGAAGGGCGAGAAGGTTGTGCTCCTCCATCAACTGGCTGAGGAAAGGAGCGACTTTCTTGCGGAGCTCTATTCCCACCATGAGCCCTCGACCCCGAAGCTCGCGGACCAGGGTGTAGTCGCCAATGGCGTTGCCGAGCTCGCCAAGAAGGTAGTTCCCCTGCTCGCCTGCTACTGCCGGTAGGTCTTCCTCCGCCAGTGTTTGCAGGGTGGCGATCGCTGCACTCGAGGCCAGCGGTCCACCACCGAAGGTGGTCCCGTGCAGTCCAGGCCGCAGCGCTTCCGCAACCGGCTTCGACATCGCTACCGCCCCCATGGGGAAACCGCCGGCAATGCCCTTGGCGAGAACCATGAGGTCGGGCTCGATGCCCGATTCCGTGTGCGCGAACCACGATCCCGTGCGCCCGAAACCGGTCTGGATCTCGTCGGCGACAAAGAGGGCTCCGTGGTGCTTGCAGAGCTCTTGCGCTCGGCACAGGAACTCCGCCTGCACGGGCAAGACCCCGCTTTCGCCCTGCACCGGTTCGGCGATGAATGCACTGGTCTCTGCGGTGATGGCCCTCTCGAGCTCGTCCAAGTCATTCGAGGTGACGAAGGTGGCGGGATGGAGGAGTTCCGCAAAGGGCTTGCGGAAGCGCGTGCTCCAGGTCACTCCCAGGGCGCCGAGCGAGCGACCGTGGAAACCGCGTTTGAGTGCTACCCAGCCGCTTCGCCCGGTCGTCAGGGTGGCGAACTTGAGCGCCGCCTCGACCGCTTCTGTGCCGCTGTTGCACAGGAAAATGTGGGCGAAGTGCTGCGGAAGGTGCTTCGCCAGCTCGGCCAGCACGGCGGCTCTGGAGTCGTTGAAGAAACTCGACGATAGCGCAATGAGACGTTCCGCCTGTTCTGAGATAGCTCGGACGAGTGCCGGGTGTGAGTGGCCGAGCGGAGCCGTTCCATGTGCGCTGGTGAGGTCGAGGTAGCGTCGGTCCTGGTCGTCCCAGAGCCAACAGCCTTCGCCACGAACCATGGGCCGGTTGCCCCGTCGGGGAATGAGAATGCCGCCGAGCTCGCGCTCGATCTCAGGAGTGCTCATCGTGCCTCAGAGTATCCCCTGCCTGTCGCTCCCTCAAGGTGGAAGAGCCTTTACTTGCTCGGGTGGACCTGTTGTGATGCTGGGGTTGTGCGGCTAGGTATCCTGGCCTCGGAGATCGAGGGAGAGTCGACGGGCGTGGGCCGCTTTCTCGAGGGGCTTCTCGGCGGGCTCAGCGCGAGCGACTTCGACGGAGAGATCCACCTTCTCTTCCAAGGGGCCCCCTTCGACCATGCGCTTTTCTTAGACAACCGTTTCCGCCCCACATTCGCGGACCGATCCGGGCTTTCCTCGGTGATCTGGGAGCAGCTGGTGCTACCCGGAGAGTTGCCGGAGTTGGATCTGCTGGTCGGGCCCGCCTACAGTCTTCCTCCCCGCCTCGAGTGTCCAGGTGTGGTGATGATCCACGATCTCTCCTTCGAAGTGCTGCCAGAGGAGTTTCGGTTTCGCGAACGTTGGCGGCGTCGCATTCTGGCGAGGCATGCGGCGTCGCGCGCGCGCAGGGTGTTGGTTGCGTCGCGCGAAGTCGCTGGCCAGCTCGAAGAGCTCTATTCGCTCGCCCCTGGGAAAATTGGTCTAGTGCGTTATGGCGTAGAAGTCGAGTCTCTTCGGAATCGGGCCGCCATTGTGGATACGCCGGTCGAGGGCCGTTATCTTCTCTTCCTTGGGGCCGTACTTCCGCGTCGTCGGCTCGATTTGCTCTTGGAGGCTTTCGCGCGGTTGCGAGAGCACGAGCCCGATCTGCGACTGGTTCTGGCAGGCCCGAATCGACTTCCGCAGCCTCACTTGCTTGGCCAGTGGATAGGAGAGCATGGCCTCGAAGAAGCTGTCGTCGAGCTGGGGTGGGTTCCCGAGAACACTTTGCCGGCGCTGCTGGCTGGAGCCGATCTCTCTGTTTATCTGTCTATCTACGAAGGCTTCGGCCTGCCACCCCTGGAGTCGTTGGCGGTAGGAACGGTGCCGGTGGTCAGTGGAGGCCAGGCACTCGATGATCTCTGGCCTGAGTACCCCTACCGCTGCCTTTCACTCGACGTTGCTGAGATCGAGCGGGTTCTGCGCCGAGCGCTGAGTGAGAGAGAAGGGCGCAGCGAGATCTGCCGTCAGGGAGGCGAATTGGTGAGCACTCTCACCTGGGAGTCCTGTGCTCAGAGCTTTCTGGATCAGGTGTCGCGGAGCCGTGCCCAATGATCCGGGCCGTTGTGGTCAGCTATGAAGCGGAAGAGCACCTTGCCAGGTGCTTGGCTTCTTTGGAGCCCTTGGCTCGCGCCGGAAACGAAGTGGTTGTCGTCGATAACGGATCGAGCGACAGCTCTACCGAGATCGTGGCCGCCAACGGATCCTGGTGTCAGCTGATGCGCCTCGAGAGCAACAGCGGATTCGGGCGAGCTTGCAATCTAGGAAGCGCCGATACCGAGGCGGAGCACATCCTCTTTCTGAACCCCGATGCGTGGTTGGAAGAGGGCAGCGTCGAGGTGCTGGTTGAGAGTCTGGAGAGAGACCCGCGAGTGGGCCTGGTAGCGCCCCAGTTGTACTTCCCCGACGGCCGCCGCCAGTTCACCTGGGAGCCATCTCCCGGAGTCATGGGTGACGGTCTGCGAAGAGTTCGAAACCTCGGCGAGGGGCGCTCCTGGGCACACGACGGCGTACGCCTTTTCGCTCGTGCCCTTGGAGATGCCGGCTGGATGACGGCGGCTTGCGTGCTCGTGAGACGCCAGGCCTGGCAGCAAGTCGGCGGCTTCGACGAGGGGTTCTTCCTCTACTTTGAGGACGTCGACCTCTGTCTACGTCTACGGCGAGCGGGCTGGAGGCTTAGGCTCGTGCCATCGGCGCGTGCGGGTCACTTCAGAGGAGGCTCGCGCAAGAGCGGCGAATGGGAAGTCGAATATCGACGCAGCCAGTATCTCTTCTATCGAAGGTACCGCAGCGAGTGGGTGAGCCGGCTCCTGGTCCGTGGGCACCGCCGCCGCTTCGAGACGCTACCCGAGGGCGAGCTCAAGAGCCGGTTGCTCGCGGTCTGCGCTGAGGCGGAGCTGGCCCGGAGAAAGCGCTAGCTGAGATGAGTTCCGGCGCCGTCGAGCGCCGCGCTGATCGGGCTGGGCCGGCGACCGTCGGCAAAGATCACTTTGGCAACGCCCTGCTCGAGGGCCTCCACCGCTCCCAGGACCTTCTTCTTCATGCGGTCTTGAGCCAAGCCGATGAAGTCACTCGCCTCGGCGCGAGCAATTTGCGAAATGAGACTGGACTCGTCCGGGAAATCTCGCAGCAGACCAGGAACATTCGACAGAATGACCAGAGCTTCGGCGTCGAGCGCAGCCGCCACTGCCGCGGCCGCCCGATCGCCATCCACATTGATCGCTTCACCGGACTCCGAGGCACCTGGCGGAGTCAGCACCGGTAGGTGGCCGGCAGTGAGGAGGAGCTCGAGAAGCTTGGTGTTGACTCGCTCGACCGTGCCGGTCCAGTCGTCTCGAATGACCATTCGCTTCCCCCCCATTCGGACCCGAAGACGATCCTTCCTCTTACCCTCGAAGATCCTTCCGTCCAGGCCTGACAGGCCCACGGCGTCGACTCCTCGCAGCTGCAGTTTTTCCACCCACATCTTGTTGAGCTGACCGCAATAGACCATTTCGAAGATCTCGAGAGTGCGGCGGTCTGTTCGCCGACTACTGTAGCCGCTCTCGCTGGTGATGAACTGCGGTGGGTGCCCCAGCGCCGTGGCCACTTCGTTGAGGGTCTCGGCCCCGCCGTGCACCAGCACCAGAGGTTGGCCGGTCTCGTTCAGACCCACCAAGTCGTCGACGACGGCGTCGACATCGATGTCTTTCCCTCCTCCGACTTTAACGACAATCACGGTTCTCGGCCTCCGTTTCGATTATAGGTCGGCGCGGTCACAGCGGTGCCTGGCTCGTTGTGCGGTAGCCGCAGAAGAGCGATAGCGGCCATGGCCAGAATGTATAGCCCGATGAAGAGTAGGAACGCCGGCCGATAGCTGCCGAAGCGATCGAAGATCAGTCCGGCGAGCGGAACGCCCACGCTCTGTATCGGCAGCATGAACGGGCCCATCAAGCCCATGACTCGGCCGAAGGACCGTCGACCGAAGCAGGCTCCGATGAGCGTTCCCCAGATCGGGAGCATCCCGCCCATGCCCAGGCCGAAGATCGAGCCCCCCGCCAGGAGCTCGGGATAGCTCTCAACTCTTAGAATGAACGACACCCCACAGATCTGAAGTGCGATGGCGAGCCAAGCCGCGGCGCGTTTGTCGACGCGGTCGCTGAGCCAGCCGAAGAGGACCTTGCCAAAGAGTCCGAGGCCTGCGATCGACGAGATCACTAGGGAGGCGGCGGTCGGGGAGAAACCGAGGTCGGTGGCGAGCGGGATGATGTGGGTGAGCAATGCGCCGCTGCAGCAGAAGCCGAGCGAGACGAAGAGTCCGATCACCCAGAAATTTCGATCGCGCAAGGGCTCAGTCCAGGAGAGGGCCGGCCGCCGTAGTGGAAGCCCCGTTACCGCCGGGGCGAGAGCTACCGGCTCGACACCGGTGGGCGTCTCGGCTGCGGCCGCCGGTGTCGGCTGGACCGCGGGGGTCGATTGCCCTTCGCCATCCGGCGCCAGCCCCCTGTCCTCAGGTCGATCTACGACGAAGAGCCTGACCGTCGGTAGGACGATGACCAGGGTCAGTGCGCCGTACAGAACGAAAGTGTTCCGCCATCCCAACTGCTCGATGAGCCAAGTCGCGGCGGGTGCCATCAGCAGCCCAGAAAGAGAGACGCCCATGGTGGCGATTCCGAGCGCCATCCCGCGTCTGGCCACGAACCAGTTGGCGACTAGCGTCGAGGCGGTGAGCCCACCGATCATTGCCGCGCCGACGGCGACGAGTGAGCCGAGCACCAGGAAGAGCTGAAATAGGCTGTTGACTTGTGAAAGAGTGCCAAAACCGATAGCGAGGAAAACGACGCCGAAAGTCATCAGCCGCCGGATCGACCGAGTATCCAGAGCTGCGCCGAGCACCGGCCCGACCAGTGCGTTGACAATGCCAAAGGTCGCGATCGCCATTCCGATTCCGAGCCGGCCACTGCCGAACTCGCTGGCCAGCGATTTGAAGAAGGGTCCGAAGGAGTAGAAGCTGAATCCGACAGAGACGAATAGCGTCACGAAACAGACAGCGACAATTCGCCAACCGTAGAAGATTTCTGTGCGCGCACGAGCCATGGGGCCGAGAGCTTACACGCCTCTTTGGTGATGCGTTTCTTGAAGAGAGGGAGGTGCTGTGGGATACGAGACATTGGAAATAGAACAGGAGGGCGTGGTGCTACGGGTCTGGTTGAACCGACCTCACCGGCGTAACGCTGTTGATAGCCGGATGCTCGTCGAGATCGAGGACCTCTTCCGGTCGCTGGAAAGAGACCATTCGACGCGGGTGATCGTACTGGGCGGTCGCGGGCCCACCTTTTGCGCCGGTGCCGATCGAAAAACGGCTCGCGAGTCGGATCTGGATCCGGCGGCAGGGCCCAAGGAGCGGCGATGGCGAATGCAGGCAGGCCGCCGGGCCTGTCGCGCGATCGAAGAGTGTGAAGTCGTGACTATCGCTCGAATCCAGGGGCACGCGATCGGCGGCGGGTGCTGCCTGGCACTGTCTTGCGACTTTCGACTTGCGAGCAGGGATGCGATCTTCAGGGTCCCCGAGGTCGAGCTCGGCGTACCTCTGACCTGGGCAGGCGTGCCACGTTTGCTACATGAGGTCGGCGCTGCGCGCACCCGCGAGATTTTGCTTCTCTGCGAGGATCTGGCGGGGGAGAAGCTGGAGCACTGGGGGCTCGTTCATCGACGGGTCGAGGAGTCGGAGCTGGATGCTGAGGTTTCTCGGTGGACCGCCGCTGTGCTCGAGCGCTCGGAGCTCGCCGTCCACATGACGAAGACCCAGCTGCGTGGCTACTCGAGGCTCTTTGCTCTCGGCGACGCGTCGGAGACTGATGGAGACTTGATCTCGGTCGCCTACACCGCCGGCGATGCCAAGAGTCGCTTCGATGGCTGAGGCCTCGGAGCGAGCGACCTTCAGCCGCACGGTCCTCGAGCCATTCGCGTAATCTCGAGGCCTTTGCCGACGGGTAGAGTCATCGACTCGACCCCGGGGCGACTTCGCACGTGCGCTGTGTAGTCGGATAGGTCGTGGGAGAGAAGGACAAGCATTCTCACTCCTGCGGCCGAGCCCGTGCTCAGATCGGGTGAAGACCCGGGAACTGGAGTCCCAGGCCCTCGTCCCAACCCATCATCAGGTTGAGACACTGCACGGCGCTTCCAGCTGCCCCTTTCATCAGATTGTCGATGGCGCAGAGCGCGACGACGCGGCGAGAGCTCTCGTCGAAAGCAAAGCCCACCTCTGCCCAGTTCGATCCCATCAGGATCTTGGGCTCTGGCATTCTGTAGATGCCCGCGCGCTCGCGCACCACGCGGACGAAGGGCTCGCCGGCGTAGGTGCTTCGGTAGGCCCTCCAGAGGTCCTTCTCGGTCACTCCCTCTCGGACGAAGACGTGCGCGGTTGCCTGTACCCCTCTCACCATTTCGATCGCCGTCGCCGTGAGGTGGAGCTCGGGCTCGATGTCGAGCGCCCGTAGAACCTGCAGCACCTCGGCGGTGTGGCGATGACCTGTCGGCGCATAGCTACGGAGGCTGCCGGCCCGCTCCGGGTGGTGCGATGCCTCGCTGGCACGGTTTCCTCCTTCCGAGGATCCCACTACGAGGTCGCAGATCACGGGTCGATCCTCCGCCACCAACCCGGAAGCGAATAGCGGCCACACGGCCAGATTCGTCGCAGTGGCGTTACAACCCACGCCGCTCACGTAGCGGGCGTCGCGGAGCGCTTCTCGATAAAGCTCGGGAAGGCCGTAAACGAAACGCTCCAGCCACTCCGGCGCCTGGTGATCGCGCCCATACCAGCGCTCGTAGTCCTCAGGGCGGCGGAGCCGAAAGTCGGCGGAAAGATCGACGATTCGCGTGCCGAGAGCCGCGAAGCGGTCGATTTCTCCCATCGTCGCGCCGTGGGGCAGGCAGAGGAAGAGGACATCGCAAGCCTCGAGCTCTGCCAGAGGGACGAAGCTGAGACGGTCCCTGGCTCGCATATTGGGATGGGTGAAGTGAACGAATGAGCCAGCGTTGCGCTCACTCGTGATCTGCGCCACCTCAACCTCGGGGTGGTCGATGAGTAGGCGGAGGAGCTCTCCGCCAACGTAGCCGGACGCACCGGCGATGGATACTCGAGTCATGATTGTGGGGAGGGATCGTTGGTCTGAGCGCCGACTTGAAGCACATAGTCGATGATGCGCGCCGGGATATTCACCCCGGTTGGCTCGATGCTGTTACGAAATTCCATCGTGTAGTTGACTTCGAGCACGAGGAGTCCGCGCTCCGGATCCTCCACCAGGTCGACAGCGACGACACCCCCACCGACCGCTCTGGCGGCCCGCTCCGAGATCTCCGCGATCTCGTCGCTTACCGGGCAGTTGGCGGTGGCCGCCCCTTTTGCGGTGTTGGTGATCCAGTGCGGCGAGCTGCGATAGATGGCGCAGATCGTCTCCTCATTCACCACAAAGCTGCGGATGTCTCGCATCGGTTTCTCGATGTACTCCTGGATGTAGAACACACTGTGGTGATAGGTGCCGAGGACCTCCTTGTGCTCGAGAACAGCCTCGGCGGCGTCTCGGTCGTTGAGCTTGCTGAGCAGGCGACCCCAGGAGCCGATGGCCGGTTTGAGGACAACCGGGTACCCCAGCTCTTCGATGCCCTCCAGCGCACTCTCCGGAGTAAAGGCAACCATGGTGCGCGGCGTTGGCACGTCCCCAGCCGCGAGAGCGGAAGAGGTCAGGAGCTTCGAGCCACAGGTCTCGGCCACACCGATGGTGTTGACGGTGGCGATGCCGGCATCGTTGAGAATCTGCAACGTGGCAAGAGCTCGACCGTGGTTTATGCAGCGCTCGAGCACAACGTTGTACCCTGCGAATTGATCTCGCACCTGGGCCTCGTTGGAGATCTCGAGTACAAGGCCACGATCGTCGAGGAGATCGAAATCGACACCTCGGGTCTCGAGCTCTCGAAGCAGGAGCTTTTCTTCCACCCGGACCCGGCTGTAAAGGACTGCGACTCTCAAACCCTACTCCCCCCAGTCCTCTTCTTCTTCAGGAGCCATCACTAGAGTCAGTGGGTCGAGGCTGAGTACCTCGAGCTCGGCACCGCATTCACCGCACTGGACGATCTCGTTGGCCATCACTTCCTTCAGGTCCACTTGTGCGACGCACTCGGGGCACTCCGCGGATCCGGATGTTGTCTCCAAAGCCATCTCAAGAACCCTCCTTTTCAGGGTTGTGAAGCTCGGCCTCTATAGTTGCGAGCATCTCGTTCGTGGTGGCGGAACCACCTAGATCTGGGGTCGTAGGACCCTCTCGTAGGCATTTCTCGATGGCGGCGGAAATCCGCCTTTCCTCTTCGCCACGGCCACGATGCGCGAGCAGAAGGGCCAAGGCTCTGAGGGTGGCCACCGGATTGACCAAACCGCGGCCGGCGATATCCGGGGCGCTGCCGTGCACCGGCTCGACCAATAGATGAGCATCGCCGATGTTCGCGCTTGGCAGTAATCCGAGACCGCCCACAAGAGCGCCTGCGGCGTCACTGAGGATATCGCCGTAGAGGTTGGGCGCGAGAATCACACCGTAGCGCTCGGGCTCTCGAATCATGCGATAGATCATCGAGTCGATCAATTGCTCCTCGACCTCGATATCGGGGAAGTCCTGCTCCACCTCGAGCGCGCAATCACGAAACAAGCCGTCGCTCAAGGGAAGCACGTTCGCCTTGTGGACGATCGTCAAGCGACCCGAGCGACCCTCGCTGAGGCGACTCCTGGCTTCGAGGAATGCCCGGCGCGCGATGCGCAGTGAGGCTTTTCGCGAAATGACTCTTTCGGCGATGACCTGGTCGCCTTCTACCCGCTCCCGTCCCGAGTAGAGCCCTTCTGTGTTCTCTCGGACGATAAGAAAGTCGACGCCTTCGCGGCTCGTCGCTACAGGGCTCGAAATGGCGGGACGCAGATTGGCATAGAGATCGAGAGACTTCCGCAGTTCCAGGATCGGACTGCTGTAGCCGGCTACTTTTCTGCTCGGCGAGCTGACCGCCCCGAAAACGATGGCGTCGCACGCGGCTGCCTCTTCCAGCGTCGACTGGGGAAGGGCCTGGCCGTACTTCTCGAAGGTCTCCCAGCCGGCCTCGAGCTCGACGGCCTCGAAATCGATGCCGACCAGGGCGAGGACACCGAGGCAGCGAGGCAAGAGCTCTTGGCCCACGCCGTCGCCGGGAATAACCGCTATGCGCATGCCGCTCATGCCCCCAGACGCTCCTGCGCCCATGGGATGAGACCTCCCGCTTCGAGGATTTCGACCAGGCGCGAGCTCAGGGGTGGGAAAACAAAAGTGCCTGCGGGAGTGCGAACGCAGCACTCACCCAGATCGACCTCAACCAGGTCGCCGGCGTTGATCGCGTCGACGGCTTCCGGACAGGTGATGACCGCGAGACCGTTGTTGATGGCGTTGCGGTAGAAGATGCGACTGAAGGTCTTGGCGATGACCGCGCCGACGCCGTTGTACACCAAGCAGGTTACCGCCTGCTCGCGGCTCGATCCGCATCCCCAGTTACGGCCACCGACAACGATGTCGCCGCTGCGGACATTGGCGGCGAACTCGGGATCCAGGTCCTCGAGGGCGTGCGCCGCGATCTCTTGCGGATCCCGAAGGGTATAGGTGTATTTTCCGGGAAAAAGCACATCGGTGTTCACCCCGTCCCCGTACTTCCATGCGCGGCCCTTGGGATGGAGTCCGTGGCTCACGGCTCTCTAACCTCCGCCGGAGAGGCGATGTGGCCGAGCAGCGCGCTCGCCGCCACCACCGCCGGCGAGGCGAGATAGATGTCGGCGTCGGGAGTTCCCATGCGGCCCTGGAAGTTGCGATTGGCCGAGGAGATGCAAACCTCTCCCGGCGCAAGCACACCGAGGTGGTTTCCCATGCAGGGGCCGCAGCCTGGAGTTCCGAACACCGCGCCGGCGGCCATGAGATCCTCCACCCAACCGCGCTTCAGCGCTTGGCCGAGCACCTCGCTCGAGGCTGGAATGATGAGCAGCCGGGTCCCGGTTGCGACATGGCGACCCTTGAGGAGACGGTGGGCCACTTCTAGATCCTCCAGCCGGCCGTTGGTACAGGTACCGATGAATGCCTGGTCCACACTGATGTCTTCGAGCGCGTCGACTCCTACCGTGTTGTCCACTCGGTGGGGACACGCTACCTGGGGGTGGATCGCGGCGACGTCGAAGCGGTGGGTCTCTGCGTATTCGGCTCCGGCGTCGGGATAGAGGGCCCCTTCCGCCAGGCCCGCTTCGGTCTCCGCGACTTCGGTCCCATCTCTCGCCCCGCGGCGCTCGACTCGACGCTCGGCAAGGTAGCGGAATACCTGCTCGTCGGGCGTGAGATAGCTGGTCTTGGCTCCCATCTCGGCCATCATGTTGGCCAGCGTCATGCGGCTCTCGAGGCTGAGCGCCTCAACGCTGGTACCGTGGATCTCGATGCATCGGTAGAGACCTCCGTCTTCACCGAGAGCGCCGATCAGGTGCAGCGCGATGTCTTTCGCCGTGACCCACGACTGCAATTCGCCGTCGAGCTCGATGCGAAGCGACTCGGGCGTCTTGAGCCACAGCTCGCCGGTGGCCCATATGACGGCCATCTCGCTCCTGCCGATACCGCTGCCAAAGCCGCCCATCCAGCCGAAATGGGGCGTGTGGCTGTCAGCACCCAGAATCAACTGTCCGGGCGCGAGCAGGGCCTCCTCGCTCAGCACCTGATGACAGATGCCGCGCCCGACGTCGAAGAAGTTGGTGATCTCCTGTTCGGCGACAAAGCGCCGGATCTCGGCATGATTCTGAGCGTGTAGCGGGGTGGGTGCCGGAACCGCGTGATCCAAGGTAATCGCGAGCCGTTCGGGGAAACGCACACGGTCGCGTCCGAAGCGAAGCCAGATCTGGCGGATAGCCGCGCTGTTATCGTGACTCAGCGCGAGATCCGGGCTAGCGTCGACGATCTCGCCGATCTCCACAGAACGCCTTCCGGAAGCCCTCGCGAGGGCCTTCTGAGCGAAGGTCTGGGCGCTCGGGCTCATACGAGCTCTTCTGCCAAGGGCGGTTTGGGAAGAACTTCGTTGCGGAGCAGATGGTCGACGTCGTCCAAGGTCAGCTCTCTCTCGTCGGCGAGCGATTTGATGCGAGTGGTGAGCTCCTTGATCAGGTCGTCGCTCAGCTCCAGCTGCAGCTGCTCCGCGCGATCCTTGATGGCGTTCCAACCGGTGAGTCGATGAGCTACGTGGATGTAGCGGCCCAGACCGAAGTCTGCCGGATCGAGGATCTCGTAAGTCGAGGGGTTGTTGAGCATCGCCTTGGCGTGGATGCCGGCCTTGTGGGTGAAGGCGGCGTAGCCGGTGATGTAGTTGTTGAAGGGCACGTCGATCTTGACGCGCGCCGCTACATAGTTCTCGATCTCCCGCAGAAGCGGCAGGTTGTAGCGCTCGCGGATGCCGTCGGGGTCGACGGCGTACATGCGCGCGACGAAGCCGCCGAGAGGTGTGATCCCGTTGCGCTCGCCGATGCCGAGGACGGAAGTGTCGACGTGAGTGGCCCCGGCTTCGAGAGCGCAGAAAGCATTGGCGATGGCGCAACCGGTGTCATTGTGGCCGTGAAACTCGATGTCGCAGTGTACGACTCTGCGCAGAGTGCGAACGGTGTCAAAGACCTGCCGAGGGTCTGCGACTCCCACTGTATCGGCGATTCCGACTCGATCAACGCCAATCTGGTCGACTGCTCGGTACACGCTGAGCAGATCGACGAGATCGCTGCGGAATGAATCTTCACTCGAGAAGCGAACTTCCAGGCCTTGCTTCTTGATGTAATCAACCACCTCGATCGCCGACGCGATGATCTCTGGGATCTCTTTCCCATGGGAGAACTGTCGCAGCAGGGAGGAGGTGCCGAAGAGCACGTCGATGCCGTCGACTCCGGTTTCTACAGCGATCTTCGCGTCTGACATCGCACAGCGGGTGTGGGTGAGAATCTTCGCATCGAGGCCCAGAGCCGCGATGGTCTCGCAATCGCGCCGGCTTCCCGGGCTCGCCGCCGGCGAGGTCACCTCCAGATACTCCACGCCGAAGCCGTCGAGCATCTTCGCGATCTCGACCTTCTGTTCGGCGTCGAAGAACGCATTGGCGAATTGCTCCCCCTCGCGGAGGGTGGATTCAATGATCGAGAAGTTGTCGAGTCCCATTTTTCTTTCTCCAAAGAAAAAGACCGGCTCACCCTAGGGATGGCCGGTCTTCCTTGCTAGCGTAGTGCGCGGAGGTTCAGGTCATCCAGATGTGCCGGGAGTCCGGCTTGAGTCCCCGCTTCCTGCCCTCGCCGGGGATTTGAGAGTGGTGGTACAGGCTCCGCATTGGCGGAGACATGCTATGGAGGGGGGTTGGGGATGTCAAGGGAGTGGCCCCTGATACGATTGCGTCCCTTTTCGAAGAGAGGGGGACATAAATGTCAGAAACAGAGGCTTCTGCCACAGACACGTCGCCAAGGGGAGCCACGGGTCGGCAGGTGCAGGAGCTTCAGCTCCTCTATCGGATCAGCGGTGTTCTCGATCGACATCCCGAGATCGCTCAGGTGATTCAGCCGGTGCTGGCGTCTCTGGCCGAGCACATGGATCTGCGCCATGGGACTGTGACGCTCCTCAATCGCGACACCGGTGACATATCGATCGATCTTGCACACGGTATGTCCGAGCAGCAGGTCGAGGCGGGCCGATACAAGCTTGGAGAGGGTGTGACCGGCAAGGTGGTCGAAAGCGGCGAGCCGGCGGTCATTCCGCGTACCAGCGAGTCTCCTATCTTTCTCGATCGCACGCAGCGGGGTAAGGCATCCGACATCTCCTTCATCTGCGTTCCGGTCAAGAGCGGTAAGGAGATCTTCGGGGCGCTTAGCGTCGACCGGAACTACAGTCCCGAAGCGGATCTCGAAGACGACCTTCGACTACTCACCATCGTAGCCTCGATGATCGCTCAATCGGTCAAGGTGCGGCGCTCCGCGGAGGAGGAGCGCGACCGTTTGGCGGCGGAGAACGAGTTGCTCAAGGCGGAGCTCCGAGACCGTTTTAAGCCCGGCAACATCATCGGACGCTCGCATGAGATGCAACATGTCTTCGACGAGATCTACACACTCTCCAAGAGTAATACCAGCGCTCTGATCTTGGGAGAGACGGGTACGGGCAAGGAGCTTGTCGCCCAGGCCATTCACTACAACAGCGTGCGGGCGCGAGGTCCTTTCATCAAGGTGCATTGCGCAGCCCTGCCCGAGTCGGTTATCGAAAGTGAGCTCTTTGGCCATGTGCGCGGCGCTTTCACCGGTGCTATTGCCGACCGCAAGGGGCGTTTCGAGCTCGCCCATGGAGGAACGATCTTTCTCGACGAAGTCGGCGACATTTCGCCGGGGATCCAGATCAAATTGTTGCGGGTTCTGCAGGAGAGAGAGTTCGAGCGGGTCGGTGGAATGCGCACCATACGGGTCGACGTCAGGCTCATCGCCGCCACCAACCGAGACCTCAGCGAGCTTGTGGAAAAGGGCGGTTTCCGCCGTGATCTCTTCTATCGCCTGCACGTCTTCCCTATCTACGTGCCGCCGCTGCGAAAAAGGAAGACCGACATTCCCCTGCTCGCGGATCACTTCCTCGAGAAGTTCGCGGAGGAGAGTGGAAAACCGGTGCGACGATTGTCTAGCTCGGTTATCGACATGCTCCTCACCTACCATTGGCCCGGAAACGTGCGCGAGCTCGAGAGCTGCATCGAGCGCGCGGTCCTGGTCGCGCGCGGGGATGTGATTCACCCCCATCACATGCCGCCCACCCTACAGACCGCCGAGAGCTCCGGAACCTCGACCCACGGCAGTCTCGAGGCGATTGTCCAGACCTATGAGCGCGACATCCTGCAGGACGCGCTGAAGTCCACCCGCGGAAACCTCGCCGGCGCGGCTCGACTTCTTTCTACGACTCCACGCATCATCGGCTACAAAGTGAAGCAGCTAGGCATCAATGCCAAGCGCTACTCTTAGCCGACGTCCAGGGCCCTCCACCTGGCCTCGAGCTCGCCGCTCCTCGAACCGCCTAGTGCGGCTTTGGCTGCCGGCTGACGACGCTCGAGTCGCTTGCGTGCCTCCCAGGCCTCTTTGTCGCTGAGCGGCTCGAGGAAGCGTAGGTCGCCCGCGATCGACAGCACCACGGGCCTACCGTTTCTGAAGAGCACTCGATTGGCCGATACCGAGTGAAGCCTGGCTCCAGGGGTCAGTATGCCGACCAGATTGAGCGGATCCGCCGCACTGACCGCGGTCCATTGGTCGCGGTCGGGCTCTTGCCTGTGCTTGCGCAGTGCCGATACCGCCTCGGGAAGGGCGAACTGCTCGCCACTGAAGCCAACGATAAATCGGCCTCCGCGCACCTCGCCTCGAGCCTCGAGGCGGCGGAAGGCTCGCAGTAGATCTCTCCATGGCGGTAGCGCGCCCTCGCGGTCGAGGAGACGGCGGAAGACCACCCCCCAGCGTCGCAGCAGGATTCGTGCGACCTCTTCGAAGAGCTCGTCTTGTGCAGTGAAGCCTTCGAGGCTGTCCTCCTCGCCGGTCTCCTCTGCGATGGCGACCCATCGGCCGGCGTCTTCGAGACCGAAGTCTGCGCTGCGGCGCCGGCCGGTGCCGGAGAACGGCTTCCGGCGGGCAGACGGGACCAACAGAGCCCGCAGACCAAGGAAGGTGTCAGAGCTGACCAGACCTCGGGCCGCGAGCTCGGCCAGACACCCCTCCAGCTGAGTTTGAAGAAGGCCGGTGCCTTTGCAAAGGTCGTCGAAGAAGGAGGCTCCTTGTTGGCGAAGGAGACTAAGCACCTGTTGCGCTCCAAGGCTGAGAGACCGGCCTGACTCTCCACGGCCCCCCCGATGCGACTCCAGAGCTCTCGGTTGCCGCGACGAAGGAGAGCGATGGGAGTGGATCGAACCGGCCCAGGCTTGGCTGAAGCGGTGTCTCTGAGCGGGGGTGGAGAGCGCCTCTGCCAGACCGTCTTTCCGCCGAGGCAGAGTCCGTCGAGCCAGGCTGCCTCGTAGTCCTCGACGCGGTCGGGGAGGACGTCCACCTCCCAACCGCCGGCGGGTACTTCGAAGCCTTCGAGCTGGTAGACAACCTCTTCGAGCCCTTTGGGACCCGCCTTGTGCTCACCCTCCTCGAGGTGGTGCCAGCCGAGTAGGAAGCGTAGGAAGGCTTCAGCGCTCACCGGCTCGATCTCGGCTCGCAGCCGCTTGAGAGTGCGGCGGTGAATGCGCGCCAGGAGGCGTCTTTCGCACCACTCGGTTTCTTTTGTGTCGTGGCTGAAGTGCCCTCGCAGCACGAAGCCTTCTGCTTCGAGGGCCGCGAGCGCCGTTTCGACTTCTCGCATGTCGAGGTCGAGGGGTGCCGCAAGCGCGCGGGGCGTGACAGGGCCGAGGATCTCGAGTCTGCCGCGGAGAACTTCTGGAAGGGCATCTTCGGGCGCATGAATCTGCCGCAGCGCCGCGGGAAGATCGAGGGGAGGCGTGGGTGCCCAGTCAGGTCTGATGGCCGCGAGCTCGCTCGCTCGCTCGGCCGCCACCCAGACTGAGCGAGTGCCATCCGTGAGCTGGGTGACTCGACCCTGCTCTGAGAGCTCCTGAAGATGGATCTTCCAGCCGGCTTCTACATCGGAGGAAGTCTCCTCCTGACTGAGGAAGCCGGCGAGGACGAGGGCGTCGTGAAGCTCGTCGGCCGACTCGGCTTGGGGCCAAGCCTCCTCCCGAACGGCGGCGATAGCCGCTTCGTCGAGAGCTCCGAGGTCGGAAGCACTCTCGGGGTCGAGCCAGCGTCGGCTGAGGACCGCCTGCGTGCGTCTTTCCTCGAGGGGAGCGTCGTCGAGGAAGGCGTAGGGGCGTGCGTTTAGGATCTCCTGCGCGAGAGGGGAGGGCTCCGTGAGATCGCGGGTGACGATCTGGATCTGGCCGCTCCGGAGGCGGGTGAGGAGCTCTTCGAGCCGGTCGATGTCCATCGCTTCGTCGAGGCAGTCGCGCAAGGTCTGGTTTACGAGTGGGTGATCGGGGATCTCCCGCTCTCCGGCGATGTTCTCGAAGCAGGCCAGCTGATCGGGAAAGACCACCGAAATCAGGTCCTCTGCGTTCATCCGCTGGAGCTGGGGCGGCACGCGCTTGCCGCCGCGAAAGCGCAGTACCGCGAGCGCTCTGCCGGCGTTCCAGCGCCAGCGCACGTTGAACATCGGAGCATCGAGGAGCGCCTGGGTGAGAACGTGACGAACAGTGTCTGGATGCAGGTAAGTAAAGACTTCCTCGAGCGGAAAGCTGTGGGTTACGCCGAGCGACAGAATGATTGCGTCTTCCGTCGCGGCTGCTTGCAATTCGAAGTTGAACTTGCGACAAAAGCGCTTGCGTAGCGCGAGGCCCCAGGCTCGGTTGAGACGGCTGCCAAAAGGTGAGTGGAGTACCAGCTGCATGCCTCCGCTCTCGTCGAAGAAGCGCTCTAGCACCAGGGTCTGCTGGGTAGGCATCGCTCCCAGTGCCTTGCGGCCCGCTACCAGATACTCGCTCAGCTGGCGCGCTGCCGCCTTGGAAACGCCAGGTGTGTCGAGCAGCGCCTTCGCCACGTCTTCGGGGCCCTCGGTTGCCGAGTGCCGAGAGATCTCATCACGCAGCTCTGACACCGCCTTGGAGAGCTCGGCGCTGCGAGAAGGGGCCTCGCCGAACCAGAAGGGGATGGTTGGAGGTTGCCCTCGTGCGTCTGCGACTCGCACCTTACCCGGCTCTATGCGCAGGATGCGCCAAGAGGCGTTGCCCAACTGGAAGATGTTCCCCGGCAGACTCTCGACAGCGAAATCCTCGTTGACGCTGCCCACCCGAGTGTCTCCCGTCTCGAGCACGACGTCGTAGTCCGCGGTATCGGGGATGGCGCCACCGTTGGTGAGGGCGGCTAGCCGCGCCCCCCGTCTTCCGCGCAAGCGTCCGTTGACCCGATCGTGGTGAAGGTAGGCCCCACGCCTGCCATTACGCGAAGTGAAGCCATCGCGCAGCATCGCGATTACGTCGGAGAACTCTTCCCAGCTGAGGTCCCGGAAGGGGTAGGCGCGGCAGATCAGCTCGAAGAGCTCGCGTTCTTCGTACTCGGAGCTGGCCACTGCTGCGACGATCTGTTGGGCGAGGATGTCCAGAGGCTTCTCGGGTATGACCAGGCGGTCGAGCTCGCCCTCCGCGATGCAACGCAGCAGGGCCACACTCTCGGCAAGCTCGTCGCGGCTCAAGGGGAAAAGGCGCCCTTTGGAAACGCCGTCGATGGTGTGCCCCGACCGGCCAACACGTTGAAGCAGGGTGGCGATAGTACGGGTGCTGCCGATCTGGCAGACCAGGTCGACGTTGCCGATGTCGATGCCGAGCTCGAGCGAGGCGGTGGCGACCAGCGCGCGGAGCTCGCCCGCCTTGAGCCGGCGCTCGGATTCCAATCGTTGGTCGCGCGACAGACTGCCGTGGTGGGAGGTGACATTGCGCTTCCCCAGGCGATCACTCAGGTTCTTGGCGATGCGCTCCGCAAGGCGCCGCGTATTGACAAAGACGATGGTGGTCGAGTGACCTGCAACGAGGTCGGCAAGACGGTCATAGATCTCTTCCCACACCTCGTTGGACATCACGGCTTCGAGCGGAGAGGAGGGGAGCTCGAGGGCGAGGTCGAGGCTCCGGCGGTGGCCCAGGTCGACAACTTCACGGTCGCCGTCGCGGAAGAGAAAGTCTGCGACAGCGGCAATCGGCTTCTGTGTCGCCGAGAGCCCGATGCGCAGTACCGGTCGCTCGACGAGATCGTCGAGGCGCTCGAGGGTCAAGGCGAGGTGGGAGCCCCTCTTGTCTCCGACCATCGCATGGATCTCGTCGACGATGACGGTGTCGGTGTGGGCGAGCATTCTTCGCCCGCCTTCCGAGGTGAGGAGTATGTAGAGAGACTCGGGGGTGGTTACCAGGATGTGGGGTGGGCGCTTGAGCATGGCGGTGCGCTCTCGCGCCGGCGTATCACCGGTGCGCACCGAGGTTCGGATCTCCAGATCGGGCTCACCGGCTTGTGCCAGTCGTTCTCGTATGCCCTCGAGTGGACGATGCAGATTGAGCTCGATGTCGTTGGAGAGCGCTTTGAGTGGCGAGACGTAGACCACGCGGGTGTGATCGGGAAGTCCGCCGTTGGCGAGGCCCTCTCGGGTGAGGTCGTCGAGAACGGCGAGGAAGGCCGCGAGAGTCTTGCCGGATCCGGTGGGAGCGGCGATAAGGGTTTGTTTCCTCGCCTTGATCGCCGGCCACGCCCTCGCCTGCGGAGGCGTCGGATCGCCGAGGGCCGAGCGCAGCCAGCCGGCGACGGCAGGGTGAAAGAGCGCCTCCGGGGGAAGAGGCGTCGCGCTTGCAGCCGACGAATCCATGAAACCCTAGTGTAGTAGTCCCTGTTTCTGCGTCAACAGTGGGCGAGGCGCTTTGGACGCAAGAAAAAAGAGCCCCGGCCGAAGGCCGGGGCTCTGGAAGATCGATAAAACGAGGGCTCGCCTAGAAGCGGAAGCCGACAGAGAACCGGTAGGTCCGCGGACGCTGGAAGTCGAACTCGTTCTGCGGTTGGCCGAACTCATCGCCCTTGCCCCAGTGGGTGCCCTCGATCGGGGATTCGGTGAAGGGGTTGAATTCCGCGAAATCACCCGTTGTCGCATCGAGAGTCTGGGTGTCGAGGTCGATCACGGCATCTTCGTTGAAGACATTGAGCACTTCCGTCTTGAAGAAGAGCTCCAAGTTCTTGGCCACCCTGAAACCGTAGAGAAGAGCGATGTCGGTTGAGGACACGTCCGGGGTGGTGAAGGCACCGCGAGGGGTGAAGAAGTAGTCGATCTGCCCGTCGATCGCAGAAACGTAGCCGGGGTTGGTGACGAAAGGACGGGTGTCCACGTCGCCCTCGGCATGATAGGGCGTGCCGGAGAAGAAGTTCTGGAGCAGAGAGACGTTCAGGTTGTGGCGGTCTCCTTGCACAATGTCATACATCCCCCAGACGCGAAGCTTGTGCTCCTGGTCGGCACCGAGAGGGCCCACCGGCCGGTGGCCGGGGAAGGCTCGATACTCGCGGTACTGCAGGGGATCATCGCTGATCGGGCCGTTCGGGCCGGTCTCACCGTTGATGTTCCCCTCCAGCTCCGACCAGGTGTAGTTGCCGGCCAGGGTGAAGCGATTACTGAATCGATAGCGTCCCTGGAAGTTGGCTCCAACGTAATCGCGCTTCAGCAGGCCGTCGCCGAAGTTGCCGAGCTCCACGAAGTCGACCTCGGTGCCGCCGATGTTGACGGTGTCGCCCACCTCGTTCTTGTTGGAGTAGAAGTCCTCCCACTCTCTGAAAATGAGGTCGGCGCGGATGATACCGCGCGTTCCCAGGCGCTTCGTTGCGCCGACAGTGAGCTCCTCTGTGCTCGGGGAGCTTATGCCCCCGCGAACGCCAACGTTGGAAACCTCGCCTGGCACGGTCAGAAAGAGCACTCCCGGAATCTGGGCGATGTCGTTCGGATCACTGGTCAGGGGGTTGAAGCCGGTCTCATCGAGCCACCAGTCGGTCACGATGCGGGTGACTTCCGGCGTCGGGATGCAGTCGCCGCGAGCGACGCAGTTCGGGTCGGTGTTGAGCGGAGGTCCGCCGTAGAACAGGATCGCTCTACCGGTGGCGCCGCCGGTGGAAGCGGAATTCGCGGTGTTGATGCCGCCGTGGAGGGCGGCTACGTAGTCGCCCCAGCTGGCGTTGATCACCAGATCGCCGTCACCCTTGACATCGTAGCTGAGCCCCAGCCGCGGGCTCGTCTTCGAGTCGTCGGAGACCAAGTTGCCACCGGCGTCCCTGCCGTCGTTCTTGTCGTGGCGGACACCGATGTTGAAGCTCCACTTGTCGTTGAGCTGCCAACGATCGTTGACGTAGAAAGAGTTGGTTTCAAAAGAGGTCTTCGCCACGTTGTCGAGACCGAAGATCGGCCACGCCGCCACCCAATTCGACCCGCTGGTCGGATCGAGCACGGTGAACACTTCCTTGGTGTTCGGGTCGATGAGGAAGTCATCGGCGGCGAGGCGGAAGTCGCTGCCGCTCTGATGGTTCACATTGAAGGACCGGCTGTTGAAGCTGTCGTAACCGAAGGCGATATCGTGCGAGCCGGCGCCCTCGGTGCTGAGGAAGTAGGAGCCTTTGACCAGATGGTTTTCGTTGTCGCGCTGCTCGTTCTCGCAATTGCCACAAAAGTTTGGCTCCCCCCAAGCCGAGTTGTCGAAAGTGGTCTGCCAGGGGGACGAGTAGAGACCCCGCTCACCGCCGCTGCCGACGCCGTTGTCGAGATTACGGACCGAGTACTGGGCCTCGGCGAAGAAGTTGCCCCCGAACACACCGTGGTAGTTGATGGCGGTGAGGTCCTGCGGGTCTGTTCGTGTGACCAGGCGGGACAGTTCGAGGATATCGCCGAAGGAGTCGTTGACCGCCGCCTGGTCGACCTCGAGGTAAGAGCCGGTGAGAGTGTGGCTCGAGCTCAGGTTGGCCGTCAGCTTGCCCTCGAAGCGCTGCTGATCGTCCTGCTTCGCGTAGGCGATCTCGGTCTCCGAGGTCTGCTCGGTGGTGTCGAGCAAGCGGTCGCGACCGGCGAGGAAGAACCAGATTCGGTCTTTCCAGATCGGGCCGCCAAGGGTCGCCTCGTAGATCTCGTTGATCTTGTCTTCCTGCTCCACGGTGGTCAGAGGAGTTTTGGATTCCCAGTCGTCGTTTTGCAGGCTGACCCGCAGCGAGCCGGAAAACTGATTACCGCCGGACTTGGTGAGCACGTTGATGACGCCGCCGGTGAAGCGGCCGTACTCGGCCGAGACGCTGCCGATGGAGACATTGGTCTCCTCGATCGCGTCCTCGATGAAGAGGTTGAGGGACTGGCCGCGGGAGTTCTCGTTGACCACCACGCCGTTGATCAGCCACAGGTTCTCGAACGACATTGCGCCGTTGATGGTGATTGCGCTCTCGCGGGTACTCCCTATCTGCGGCCCGGTGGAATGTACGCCGGGCGCCAGCTCGACCGCCCGCCGGATGTTACGGGCGACCGGAAGATTGTTCAACTCATCCCCTGTGATTGTCGTAGAGATCGTCGCCGTCTCCGAGATGGTCTCGACAGAGCCCAAGACGATGATCTGCTCTTCGACACTGGCGACTTCCATGCCGACGTTGGTAGGCGCAATCTGGGCCGCGTTGACCCGGACCCGCACCACCGTGGTGTTGAAGTCATTGAGCTCGAAGGTGATGTCGTAGGCACCTGGCGGCAGGAATCCTAGCCTGTAGGTTCCGTCGTTGCCGGTCACGGTGTCTCGCTGGCCCTGGAGCGAGGGCGACGTCGCCGTCACTATCACGCCGGGGAGCCGAGTCGTGCCGTCTGCGGTCTCGACTTTGCCGGTGACCGTTCCGGTCGGAATCTGCGCCAGCGCCGGCAGCGCTACGAGAAGTCCGGCGACCAGAAAGATCACCAGCCGGGTCCTAAGAATGTTGGTCTTCCTCATGAAGAACGTCTCCTCTTGTCGTTGAGCTCCCGGCAAATCGTTTTCGCCCGGGAATGAAAAAATGATCGTAACACTCAAGCCAGGTGCGGGAAGGTTCTAGACCCAAGTACGGCGGATCCAAGGCTCCTCAAATGGCCAATCGACATATATGCTGGCAATTGGCGGACCAGATTGGCGGTTGGTGGGTACTTTGGGCACTCCATGTGCGCAACCCACTGTAAAGGCGAGGTAAAGTGAGTCGGCTGGATTCGTCAGCGGTGGCTGGAGGATGTGAGGAAGAGGCCCAAAAATGTAGAGAAACGGTTTTTTGGATCCAATAATTTGATCCGTGTTGCAGACGGAGTGGTCAGATAGCATGCTGGCGTGGGTCTACGCTTCTTAGTACTTGCCCTCCCCTTGGTTCTTTCTCCGATCGGGTGCTCGGCGCCCGACGTGACCGGAGAGCCCGCGACACGCGTTACCCGCGTCGCAGCCGCTGTGTTCCTCGACAGCGCCCGAGAAATCGGCGTCGACTTCGTTCATTTCAACGGCATGACGGGCCGCCATCACCTGGTCGAGGTTCTCGGCGGAGGAGCAGCCCTGTTCGACTTCGATAACGACGGCGACCTCGACCTCTACCTCGTCCAGGGAGCACGGCTTGGCGAGGGCGGCTCTGGAGAGCCTTTGTTTCCTCCGCGCCATCCGGAGCCCTTGACCGATCGGCTCTACCGCAACGAGTTGATTCCGGGCGGACAGCTGCGCTTCGCCGACGTGACCGATCAGGCCGGCGAGCTCGGCACTTCCTACGGTATGGGGGCTGCCACCGGCGACTACGATCGCGACGGCTTCGTCGATCTTCTGGTTACCAACTACGGCCGTAACTCCTTGTTGCGCAACCAGGGCGACGGCACTTTCACCGACGTGACCGTTTCCGCCGGTTTGGAGGACGAGGCCTGGAGCGTGGCGGCCGCCTTCTTCGACTTCGACGACGACGGCTGGTTGGACCTCTTCGTCGGCAACTACGTCAGTTTTGGGGTCGACAATGGGCAGTCGTGCCGAGATCTGACCGGTGCACCCGACTATTGTGGGGTGGACCTCTTCGCGCCCCAGGCGGACCGCCTCTATCGCAACCTCGGGGACGGCTCGTTCGCGGACGTGAGCTTGTCCAGCGGAATCGCTGGCGCGGACAGGGCACCGACTCTGGGGGCGCTCCCTCTCGACGTCGATGGTGATGGACGGCTGGATCTGTACGTCGCCAACGACGCGAAGCCCAATCATCTGTGGATGAACCGCGGTGACGGCGTTTTCGAAGAGGAGGCCCTGCTGCGTGGATGCGCGGTGAATCTCGACGGTCTCCCGGAAGCGAGCATGGGCGTGGATGCCGGTGACATTGATGGGGATGGTAATCTCGACCTCTTCGTGACCCATCTGAAGAAGGAGAGCAACACCTTCTACGCCAGCGACGGTCATGGGGCCTTCAGAGACAACACCATCGGCGCCGGTCTCGACGCGCCGAGTCGCCCCTATACCTCCTTCGGCACCGGCTGGCTCGACTACGATCTCGATGGCCGGCTCGATCTGGTGGTGGTGAACGGCGCGATCGCCAAGCTCTCGGCGCTCGTCGGAGCTGGCGATTCTTTTCCTCTCCACCAGCCCAATCAACTCTTTCGAAACCAGGGTGGGGGCCGATTCTCCGACTCGACCTCGGCCGGCGGGCCGGCCTTACTATCTTCGGAGGTGAGTCGAGCCGCGGCCTTAGGTGATCTCGACAACGATGGCGATGTCGATGTCGTGGTGGTGAATAACAACGGCCCTTCCCGGGTCTGGCTCAACCAGCTCGGTCCCGCAGAGGGGTGGGTCGGCGTTCGACTCCTCGATGCTCAGGGCGGTATCGACGCGCTCGGCGCTCGCGCCGCTCTGACTGTAGGCGGGGAGCCGCGACAGTGGCGTTGGGTCAAGACGGGGGGAAGTTACGCGGCGGCCCGCGATCCGCGTATTCTGTTCGTTCTGCCCGGGGAGGCAACGAAGGCCGATCTCGAGGTGACCTGGCTCGACGGTCAGACCGAGGAGTGGGCCGACCTCCAGCTCGGTAGCTATACCACCCTGAGCAAAGGCAGCGGTCGCGAGCGCAAGCCCTGAAGGGACGATGGAGAGCCTAGATGTCCTTCGAGGTGCCTCCAGTTGTTCGAGTTTTGGCCGCGACGATCGCGGTTTTGGCCGCGATCGTCGCGCTCGCCTGCTCCGATCTCCCCTCCGCGGATGTCCGCGAAGCGGCTGCGATCGCCGAGGAGGTTGGGCCTGCACCTCTCTTCGTCGATCGGGCCGAGTCCAGTGGCCTCGTCTTTCATCACTTCAACGGAATGACCGGCAACTTCGACATGGCCGAGGTGAGCGGTTCCGGTGTCGCCCTCTTCGACTATGACAACGATGGCGACCTCGATGCCTATCTCGTCCAAGGGGCGATGCTCGAGCGAGGCGCCGCAGTCGAAGAGGCCCTCGTCCCTGCCCGACACCCGCAACCTCTCAGCGATCGCCTTTACCGCAACGAGCTGGTCGAGACCGGCGAGCTACGCTTCTCCGACATTACGGACCAGGCGGGAGAGCTGTCGCAGGGCTACGGCATGGCGGTGGCGGTCGGTGACTACGACGGCGACGGCTGGCGGGATCTCTACGTCACCAACGTCGGTGCAAACCATCTGCTGCGCAACCAAGCGGGGCGCGGCTTCGAGGATGTGACCGCTGCGGCGGGTGTCGAGGACGACAGTTGGAGCGTGCCGGCGGCCTTTGTCGACTTCGACCGCGACGGTGACGAAGATCTCTTCATCGGCAACTATCTAGCGCGAGATCCAGAAAAGATGTCGGGCTGCGTCGACTACACGGGCGCTCCGGACTACTGCGGTCCTGAGAACTTTCATGCCCTCCCAGATCGTCTGTTCAGAAACCGCGGTGATGGCAGCTTCGACGACGTGAGCGCTGAGGCCGGGTTGAAGGCGGCCTTCGGACCGGCCCTCGGTGTCGTCGCCGCCGATCTCGATGGCGACGGTTGGCTCGACCTCTACGTCGCCAACGATGGCAAGCCCAACCAGTACTGGCACAATCAGGGCGACGGCAGCTTTCGTGACGAATCGCTACTGGCGGGGTGCGCGCTCAACGGGGCGGGCCAAGAAGAAGCGTCGATGGGAGTCGACGCCGGCGACTTCGACGGCGATGGCGATCTGGATCTCTTCATGACCCACCTGATCAGCGAGAGCAACACTCTCTACCGCAACGACGGTACCGGCGGCTTCGACGACATCACGGCCCGAAGCAATCTCTCCACTCCGAGTCGACTTCACACCTCCTTCGGAACCGGATGGCTGGATTACGATCTCGACGGTTGGCTCGACCTACTCGTCGTCAACGGTGCGGTGAAGAAGATCGAGTCACTGGCGAGGGCGGGAGATCCCTTTCCTTTTCACGAGCGGAACCAGCTCTTTCGCAATACCGGAGACGGTCGCTTCGAGGAGATGAGTGATAGGGGGGGCGCCGCCTTCTCGTTGTCCGAGGTCAGTCGGGGAGCTGCCTTTGGCGATGTCGATAACGACGGGGACACCGACGTGCTCCTGGTCAACAACAACGGTCCCGCTCGACTCCTGATCAACCAGGTCTCGGCCTCCAGTTGGCTCGGCGTTCACCTGCTCATCGGCGAGCCGCCGCGAGACGCCCGGGGCGCCAGGGCGGTCGTCGGCGTCGCCGCCGACAGGCGGCTGTTGAGGAGGGTCAGGGTCGAGGGGAGCTTCGGCTCGGCCAGCGATCCTCGCCTTCTCTTCGGGCTGGGGTCGATGCAGGATTTCCCAGACCTGGAAGTGCACTGGCCTGACGGCTCCGCCGAGCTGTTTCGAGGTCTGGAGCCGGGTCGATACCATCTCGTGCAGAGAGGCAGTGGGTCTACGGTCGACACCGTGCCCGCGGGAGAGGAGTCGTGACTCGTTTCCGAGCCGCCCTGTTGGTGATCGGGCTCAGCACCGCCTGCACCTCTCCCGAGGCGGAAAGGACGGTTCCCGCGGCCACGAGCGCCACTGGCGCTGCCGACATTTCGAACCAGCTGGTGCCCATCCCCTGGCCCGACCTCGCCAAGGCTGAGTCCCAGGTCAAGGAACAGATCGGACCTCTGCGGACTGCTCTGGAACAGCGTCAGGCGTCGTCCAGCCCCGATCCACGCGCCTTTGCCGAGGACCACGGGCGCGTCGGTGTCGTCTTTATCGCCTACGAGTTTCTGGAGGCGGCCGAAGCCTGCTTTCGCAATGCCGGGGCCCTGGCCGAGGAGGACCCTCGCTGGCCCTACCTCCTCGGCTACCTACTCAAGATGCAGGGCCAACTCGAAGAGGCGGCGCCGCTCTTGGAGCTGGCACTCGCGCTCGAGCCCGAGAACTGGGTCACGCGGGTTCGTCTGGGAGACACTTACTTCGAGCTCGGGCGCCACGAACTGGCTCGCGACCACTACGGAGCTGTGCTCGACTCGCGCCCCGAAGAGGCTGCTGTTCATGCCGGTTTAGGTCGCATGGCGGTGGCCGAAGGTGACGACTCCGCCGCTGTGGAGCATCTGTTGCGAGCGCTGGAGATCCAGCCTGGGGCGACCAGCTTGCACTATCCTCTCGGGCAGACCTATCGGCGTCTGGGGGAGCTGGAGCAGGCTGGGGCGCATCTCGCCAAGCGGGGGGACATCACAGTGAGGATCGAAGATCCTCTGCTCGATCCGATCGCCGTTCTCGGGCGGAGTGCCCAGTTCTACCTCGATCAGGCGGGCCGGGGCATGGAGAACGGGCGTTACGACATCGCCGCCGAGAATTTCCGCCAGGCCCTGGAGTACGATCCTGAGGCTTTCCGGGCCTACCGTGGGCTCGCTTTCAGCCTCGCCGAGCTGGGTGACCGCAGCGGTGCCATGGTGGAGCTCCGGCGCGGCTTGGAGCGGGGTCGCACCGGTGGCGACAGCCAGGATCGCTGGCAGCAAGCCGAGATTCATCGTCTGCTTGGCGAGCTGTTGGTTCTCGATGGCAACGACGGCGGGGCGATCGTGGAGTTCCGACGCGCCCTTGAGCTGCGCAGTGATCGCCTGGACGCCGTTCTTCTCCTAGCCAACGCTCTGGCTCGTAGCGGCGAGCTCGACGAGGCCGTTTCTCTTTACGATCGACTCCTCGCAGCCCAGCCCGCCAATGCTGCGACGAGATTGCGGCGGGCGACGGCCCTGATCAATCTCGGGCGAGAGGCGGAGGCGCTGGTCGACTTCGAAGCGGCGGTCGCCGCCGAGCCCTCGAACGCCGAGATTCGGCTGCGTTTTGCCGAGGCGCTCGACTACCTCGGTCGCCCCGCCGAAGCTCGAGAGCAGCGGGCGCTCGCGAGGTCGGAGGGTGACGAGCTGGCGGGCGTGCTCGCCGAGGCGGACGCTCTGGTCGCGCGGGGAGGCTTCGAAGAAGCGCACTCATTGCTGCAAGAGGCGCTGGGCCGGAGTCCGGAGAGCCTCGATCTGCGCCTCCGCGTAGCTCGTCTGCAGGGTCATCTCGGGAACTACGCCGGCGCGGCTGAGATCTTCGGCAGGCTGCGCCACGAGCGGCCGCGCCTTGCGGAGCCTTGGCGGGGGGAGATCTCCGCTCTGATCCTTCTCGAGCGTTACGGTGAGGCCCGTGAGCGCTTCCGCGAGGCTCTGGAGAACTTTCCCCGAGACGCCCAACTGGCTCACGGGCTGGCCCGTCTGTTGGCGATCGCGCCCGGGGCCGGAGAGCGAAACGCCGCCCTCGCTGTCGACCTTAGTCAGCGGGTCCTGGAGGCCCGCAACGAACCCGCGACCCAGGAAACCTTGGCGATGGCCCTCGCCGAGTCGGGTAAACAGCGGGAAGCCGCGGCCCTGCAACGCCAAGTCCTGACCGCGGTCGGTGGTGGCGACGATCTCCAGCGCAGCAGGCTAGAAGCCTACGAGCGCGGCGAGGCCTGGCGGTTGAGCTCGCCGGACGAGATTCTGAGCTTGCTTCTTCCGGGGGGAGCATGAGAAAGGGAGCAGCGGCTGTCGTCGCTACTCTCGTCGGCGCGGGGGCCTCGGCAGAGGCCCCGCCGATCTTCGTCGACGTTGCCAAGGAAGCTGGCATCGACTTCGTCTACTTCAACGGTATGAGCGGCGCTTACTACATGCCGGAGATGGTCGGAGGTGGTGGAGCCCTCTTCGACTACGACAACGACGGCGACCTCGACGTCTACCTGGTCCAGGGGAGCTTGCTAGTCAAGGATTCTTCGTCAAAGGGCTCGACGGCCGCGGAGACCGGAGAGCTCGGCGACCGTCTGTTTCGCAATGAGCTCATCAGCGAGACCGGCAGCGGGGTTCTTCGTTTCACCGACGTGAGTGAGGAGGCGGGCCTCGGCGCCGGCGGCTATGGCCTCGGCATCGCCACGGCGGATTTCGACAACGACGGCTGGCGGGATGTGTACGTGACAGGCTTCGGCTCCAATCGCCTGTTGCGCAATCGCGGGAACGGATCGTTCGAGAACGTCACCGAGGCGAGTGGCACGAACGACTCGCGTTGGAGCGTGCCAGCTCTCTTTTTCGACTACGATCGCGACGGTTGGCTCGATCTCTTTGTCGGCAACTACGTGGACTACTCGCTGGAATCTTCCAAGACCTGCAGGAGCTTGTCGGGAGTGCCAGACTACTGCGGCCCGCTCTCCTATGAGGCCGCGTCGGACCGACTGTTGCGAAACCGGGGCGACGGCACCTTCGAAGAGGTCACTGCGAAGGCCGGTCTGCTTGCCGCCCGCGGTGGGGCCCTGGGCGCCGTCGCCGGAGACTTTGATTCCGACGGCTGGCCGGATCTGTACGTTGCCAATGACGGTCTGCCGAACCAGATGTGGATCAATCAGGGCGACGGGAAGTTTCTCGACGAGGCGCTGCTCGCCGGCACCTCGGTCAACATGATGGGCCGTCCCGAGGCGAGCATGGGTGTCGCCCTCGGCGACTTCGACGACGATGGTGACGAGGACCTGTTCCTCACCCATCTTCGCGCCGAGACCAATACTCTCTACCGCAACGGCGGCGATGGATTCTTCGAAGATGCGACCACCGCAACCGGGCTGGGCGCGGCGAGTTGGACCTTCACCGCCTTCGGCACCGCCTTTGTGGACTACGACAATGACGGGCTTCTCGACCTCTTCGTCGCCAACGGAGCGGTTCATGTGCCGGATGGCCCGGTCGAAGAAGGCCGCGTCTTTCCGCTTGATGAGCGCAACCAACTGTTCCGCAACCTCGGCGGCGGCAGATTCGCCGACGTCAGCGCTTCAGTAGGTCCGGTGATGTCGCTGTCGGAGGTGAGTCGAGCGGTTGTCCCGGGTGATATCGACAACGATGGGGATGCTGATCTCCTGGTGATCAACAACTCCGGCCCGACGCGACTGCTCTTGAACCAGATCGGTTCGCAGAAGCAGTGGATCGGCGTCCGCGCTGTCGAAGGCGATCCGCCCAGGGACAGCCTCGGCGCCCGCGTCGGCGTCCGCCTGGCGAGTGGCGCGATGCGCTGGCGTTGGATTCGAACCGCCGGCAGCTACGCCGCCTCGGCGGACCCGAGAGCGCTGATCGGGCTGGGAGACGTCGAACGGGTGGACGAGGTCGTGGTGGTGTGGCCGGATGGCACCGGGGAACGGTGGCCGGCGACTTTGGGCCGTTACACCACCCTTCTTCGGCGAACCGGCGAAGCCTGGCGGGAGAGCCGGTGAGGAAGACGATCCTCTTCATCGTGTTTGCCACGAGCACTGCCGCGAGAGGCCAGGTGGCGATTCCTCATCCCGATCTGACACCCGTCGATCCCGCTGTGCGATCTCAGATCGAGGAGATACGTGATCGCTACGAGATCCTTAGTGTGGATCGTCCCGAGAGCGCCGAAGTGAGAGGCGCGCTGCGTCTTCTAGGCGAGCACTACCTCGCCTACGGCTTTTACGCCGCCGCCGAGGTCAGCCTCTCCAACCTCGCCCTGAAGGTCCACGACGATGCAAGAGCGCTCTATCTGCTGGCCTATATTCGCGAGTACAGGGGCAAGACCGAGGAGGCAGTCGCCACCTTCGCCGACGTCATCCGGATCGAGCCCGACAACGCCCCGGCCTATCTGCGTCGCGGCAGGCTCCTGCTCGAGTTGGGTGAAAGCCTTCCCGAGGCCGAGGCATCGTTCGTAGCGGCCCTGGAGGCGGATCCGGCATGCGCCGCCGCTCGCTACGGACGGGGTGAGGTCGCCCGCCTGCGCAGCGAGTGGCCCGTGGCCGTCGATCATTACCGAGCCGCGCTGGAGATGGCTCCCGACTCCGACCAGATCCGCTACGCTCTCGGCATCGCCCTGCGGCAGTCGGGGCGCATCGAGGAGGCCAGGACCCAGCTCCAGCAGATAACGGCTAGGGTGACGGCGGGATCGGCAACGTGGGAGGGATGCGCCGATCCCGTCCTTGCCGACATCGGCCGATTAGCAACCGGTGTGGCCGTTCACCTCACCCGCGGAGCTCTTGCCTATTTCGACGGCGATCTCGCGACCGAGGTCGAAGAGTACGGCAAAGCCGTCGAGGCCGACAAGAGCGACGCCGAGGCACGCAAACGACACGCTTCGGCTCTTCTTCGCTCGGGTCGCTTGGACGAAGCGGTCGCCGAATACGAAGAGGCCCAACGTCTCGATCCGCTAGACGCGATCCCCTTTTTCGATCTCGCCGAGATTCGGCGCTCGCAAGGCCGTCTCGACGAAGCAGAAGACCTCTACCGAGCTGCCCTCGAGCGCAATCCGCAGCTCGATCGGGCCCTCCTTCAGCTCGGTGCGATCGCCTTGACCGAGGGGAGGCCGCTGGTGCAGAGGAGCTCTTTCGGCAAGCGCTGAAGGTCGATCCGCTGCAAGGAACGGCCCGGGCCCAGTTGGCGATGGTGCTGTTTCAGACCAATCGGCGCGACGAGGGGCTGGTCGAGCTGCGGCGGACCTTGGCAGAAACGCCGCCGAAGAGCCCGGATGAGCTGGCCCAGCTCGCGACGCTGCTCCTCCTGATGGGAGATGTTGACAACGGCGTTTCCCATCTCGAGAGCGTTCTCGACAGCGATGCCTTGCCGCGGACGCGGGCCCAGGCACACTCCTGGATCGGAATGGTCCAACTCGGCCGTGATGAGCTGGACGCAGCGGTGACCAGCTTCGAGAGCGCGCTCTCACTGGACCCCGATCTCATCGATGCCCGCACCCGCCTCGAAGAGGCGAAACAGAAACTGAAGGATCGCTCCAACCTGTAGCAGCGCGTTCTACTCGAGATACTTCAACATCTCGCGCGCGGCGTCGGCGTTGGGATCGTCCGGTGCCAGGGCGAGGAACTTCTCGAGGTGCTCCTTGGCCTTGGCGCTCTCCTCAGAGTTGGAGTAGGCGAGGCCGAGGTGGTAGTGGGCGCTGGCATTTTCCGGCACCAGCTCGATCACTCTCTCGAGGTCGATGGCGGCGCCCGCGATGTCGCCGGCATTGAATTTCGTCACGCCGGACTCGGAAAAGGTCTTAGCCAGGGCCGCCGGGTCGACCTCGGCCAGCGCGTCGAAGGCCGCCTGGCTCTTCACCTGGTCGCCAAGACCCCTGTAGGCTTCGTAGCGCACACGGAGGGCTCGTGCGTTGCCGGGGTTTGCAGCCAGAAAACTCTCCGCTTGCGGCGCCGCTTCCGACCACTTCTCCTGCCTGGCGTAGACGAGCATCAGTGCCTCGACCGCCGGCATGAAGCCGGGCTCGACCTCCAGAGCTTCGAGGAAACGTTTCTCGCCAGAGGCCAGGTCACCCTCTCTAGTGGCGTCTGCGCCTTCGTTGTAGAGCAGGGTCGCTGTGTCGGCGTCCTGACCGAGGTCAGCGAGGCGTTTCAGGGTCTTCTCCGCTTCATTGGCGTTGCCGAGACCGCTGTGGGCCTCGTAGAGGAGGCGAAGGCCGCGGGGGCTGTCCGGGGCGAGCTTGGCGAAGGTCTGCGCCGAGCTCAGTGCATTTTCGAAGTCACCGCTGTCGAGGTAAGCCGTGGCAAGTGCGGAATGAACCGCCACCATCTTCGGGTCCAAGCTCCCGGCTTCGAGGAATTTGGCTTTGGCGGTGGCGAAATCCTTCGCCTCAAGAGCGTTGACTCCCTCGTTGAAGGCGGTCTCGGCCGGGGTGAAGACCGTTCTGCCCGGGTCTCCGCCGCTGTCTTCTTCGCTGGCAGTGGTGGTACTGGTGGCGCCGCTTGAACCGCTGCTTCGAGTCACCGCTGTCAGAGCTATAGTGCTGAAGCTCGTTTCTCCCAGCTTCGGCTTGACATCCGCCGTCACCGGCGAGTAGCCATCGGCTTCGACGGCAAACTGGTAGACAAAGACCGCGCTGGGGACCATGATCATGGCCTTCCCCCTCTTGTTCGTGGTCTTCTCGAGTTTGAAGTTACCTCTCTTGGCGGTGGTGACAGTCACCACTGCGCCATCGACGCCGTTGCCATCGGCGTCGGTGACGGTGAGGGAGATGCGCGCCGGCTGTGCCGACAACGGCGATGAGAAGACTCCGACTAGAACGAGGGCGAATGGGACGGCAAGGCGTGCCTGCCACTTCATACGGTGCTCCTTCCTCGCTCCATTCTAACAAGCAGCGATGCGGAGCTCGAAGCGCTTCGACTCTCCTAGCGGTTCCGGGCGATCGATCCGAAACATGTAGCAGCCATAGGTACTGTTCCGAGCATGGATGAGACACACGCGTGAGTCGTCGAGAAGGTTCGAGATCACCTCTTCCACTACGCGCCCACCGACGAGCTCCGCATCTTCGATCTCGGCATCCTCGTTGTAGGCACGGAGAACGACTTCGCTTCGCGGGAGCTCATCGGGGTAGCCCTGGTCCGCAAGATGGGGCGTACATTCCCGTTCATGGATGAAGATCGGTCCGACCTCGGAGTAGGGGGTGTCGCTCTCGAACGGCGAGTAGGAGAGCAGGATCACTCCTTCTCCCGGATCGCTGAGTTTTAGGCAGACCCGGCACTGATGTCGGTCAGTGTCATGGCGGACCTGCAATTCGTGCCCATATGCGTCTTTCCTGAGGTGGCGAGTCTGCCTAGTGTCGTGTCTTCATAGTCCGCCAACATTACGCTCTCGAGCTCGCACGTGCTGGCCGTTTTCGGACCTCACTGTCGGACTCGGATCACGGTCCGTATCACCTCAGCGAATCGACACCGCCGGGCCGTCACGCTCTGGTCAAGGTTGCCGCACTGTTGAAACTCGAGGAGGTTTCGATCTGTCGGCTCTCCTACATCGGTCCTGATCGAAAGCGGTACGGAGTGCTGTTGGCTGAGCCTGAAACGGCCTCGAGGGTGTAGTACTGTGCCCTCCGCCGTTCACCTATATGGATTGGGGACTTTGAGATGAGAACGAGGCTACTGGGCAAGCTCTGCGTCACGGTTGTAGTGGCTGCCTTTGTGCACACCGCAAGCATCCGCGACTCCGTCGCGCAAGAGAGCAAGTACTCACCGTACGCATCGCCCGATCATCCTGTTCGCGCTTATTGGGGTGACCAGCACGTGCACTCCTCCTGGTCCGCGGACGCCGCCACCAGCGGGACGACAGTGGGTCCCGAAGAGGCGCTTCGATTCGCGCGCGGTGAGGAAGTCACTTCGACCACGGGACAACGTGTCAAGTTGGCTCGCCCACTGGATTGGCTGGCGTTGAGCGACCACTCCGATCTGATGGGTGTCATCACAGAGGTCAAGGCCGGCAACCCCGAGCTCATGAAGGACTCGGTCCTCGAGCAATGGCGCGAGCAGATGAATGCCGGGGGCGAAGAGGCCGGAAAGGCGATGATGGACCTGGTCAGGAGGCAGTCCACCGGCACCCTTCCACCAGCGGCTTTGGACGATGGTTTGGCGCGATCGGTTTGGTCGAAGAGCACGGCCATCATGGAGCGCTACAACGAGCCAGGCCGGTTCACTGCGTTCATCGCCTTCGAATGGACTTCGAACGCTGGAGGAGGAAACAACCTTCACCGCAACGTGATCTACCGTGACGGTAAGGACAGAGCCGACCAGGTCCTTCCGATGACGACCTTCGATTCGGATAACCCGGAGGACCTGTTGAAGTGGATGGCCATGTGGGAGAAGAAGACTGGCGGGTCGCTCTTGGCAATCCCGCACAACGGCAACATCTCCAACGGCAGGATGTTCCCCTTGCACACCTTCGACGGAGAGCCGCTGACGGCTGAATGGGCGCGGGCGCGCGCCCGGTTCGAAGTGCTCTACGAAGTGACGCAGGGCAAGGGAACCGGCGAGGCCCACCCTTCATTGGCTCCCAACGACGAGTTCGCGGATTTCGAGATCTGGGACTGGGGCAACTTGATTCTAGTGCCAAAGGAACCGGGCATGATCGAAGCCGAGTACGCCAGAGACGCCTTCAAGAACGGCCTCTGGCTCGAGGAGAAGCTGGGCGTCAATCCGTTCAAGTTCGGTCTTGTTGGAGGAACGGACGCCCACAACGGGCTGACCGCAGCAGAAGAACCCAACTTCTTCGGCAAGTTCCCCACGGAGGAGCCAAGCCCGTTGCGCTGGGATTGGAACGCGTTCGACTTCGGCGGGCGTACGGTCAAGGGCTGGAGGCTCGGGGCATCCGGACGGACCGCCGTGTGGGCCACTGACAATACGCGCACCGCCTTGTGGGATGCCATGAAGCGCAAGGAAGTGTACGCCTCCACCGGCCCCCGCATCACCGTCCGCTTCTTTGGCGGTTTCGACTTCAGCGAAAAAGATGCACTGACCCACGAGCCCGCGGCGGCTGGATATGCGAAGGGCGTGCCCATGGGTGGTGACTTGAAGAGTGCCCCAGCGGGCAAGACGCCGACTTTCCTGGTAGCCGCGGCAAAGGACCCGCTTGGGGGCAATCTCGACCGCATCCAGGTCATCAAGGGTTGGCTCGACGAGTCCGGCGACGTTCAGGAGAAGATCTACGACGTCGTGTGGGGCGATTCCGAATCCCGCCGAAGAGACGCGCAAGGGCGCGTGCCACCGGTAGGGAGTACGGTCGATGCCAAGCGTGCAACCTGGACCAACACCATCGGCGATGCTCAGCTGATCGCTGTGTGGAAGGATCCCGACTTCAATCCGCGCTTGCGCGCCTTCTACTATGCCCGGGTGCTGGAAATCCCGACTCCGCGTTGGACCACGTACGATGCCGTCCGCTTCGGGATCGAACTGTCCGAAGAAGTGCCGCGGGCCCTTCAGGAAAGGGCCTACACTTCGCCGATCTGGTACACCCCGTGAGCCCGAGCGGCTGCCGCACGCAGGCAGCCCCCCGGGAAGAACCCATCACACCCTCGAAACGGCGTTGTTGCACGGTTCGACCGGAGTGAGTCGGGGCCGCTTTCCCAATCCCTCGCTCAGGACACTACGGCGTAGGACTGCGGCCTGCCGAACTCGGCCATGCGGTTGAGGATGTGACACCCGATCATGGCTTCTCGCGTCTGCGCCTTGCTGTGCCTCGCCTTCAGGCCGCCTCCGAGCAGCGACTTGTATCGGAAGAACCCGTTCTCCACGCGCGCCTGCCGTCGATAGCCCGACTCCTTCTGCCTCTCTCTTCGTCCGATGTTGTGGATCCTCTGAAGAGCCGCTTCTCGCTGCGCCCACGGGCCGGCTGTCGGACCGGTGGACACCGCCGAGCGGCGAGGTGGGATCACGATCTTGAGGTCCTCTGTACCGGCCGCCCCGACCCGCCGGTCAGCGGACGAGTTTTGAGGAGCCACAGGTAGCCCGTCGTTTCAGGTCCTTCGCGAAAGGCCAGATCTGGAAGCCGAATGACCGACAGCGACGAGGAACATCACGCTTTTCCCCTGCGCGTGCGGAGAGAAGAATCCGACGACCTCCTCATCGAGGAAGGTGAGGCCGGTAGCGCCGAAGCGTTGGGAATACGCCGCCAGATACATCCGTCCTCCTCGGATACCGCCCTCGAGCTGAGCAGCGCGATAGCCACGATTGCCCCACGTCTTCAAGACCCGGTTCAGATCGGTGAGGCAGTAGATATTTGCCGCGGCGTCCGCGGGCAGCTCTTGAAACAATCCGAGTCTTCCCGCCACGTTGCGAAAGTCGCCTTCCCGCAGTAGCTCCAGCGAGCTGGCCTCGTGTTGGTAGTAGTAGGCACCCGGCGGCAAACGCTCTACGGCATGCACGATCAGGTAGAAATCGATGAGCGGCTCATTCCCGCACGCTAGGAAGTCGGCGGCAAGCTCGCCGCCGGCCCTATCGAGAAGGGTGGCAAGCTGCTCAAGCGAGATCGAGGCCTCTCGTTCGAAGGCCCGCGTCGAGCCACGGCGTTGGATCACGGCCTCGATCGACTCGGACGGAACCTCCTGGTTCGCCAGGGGCTTGAGCGAGAACACGCGCCTTTCTACTGTTGGCGGTCTGGGATCCCGGGCCGTCTGGCGCCAAGCCGCGGCCTCGGCACCCGACTCGAGCGAGGATGCCGCATGCATCTGACGAATAGCAGGGTAATCGACTTCGGTTGGCGAGAGCGGAGCCGTTTCGAAGTGAATCTCGGGAACGTCGCGAACCGAAGGCGCGTCGGCTTCGCTCCATCCTAGGGGCACAAACGTGAGGGCTCCCTCCCTCTTCGGGTCGAGCCCCAGCAGATGTTCCACCGGGCGGTCTGCGAAGCCCATCACAGCTCGTGGTGCGAGACCCTCTGCCCCTGCTACAGCCAGAAGGTTCGCGTGGAGGGTACCGGCGTCCCAGAAACAGTGGCGGTAGGCTCTGGCTTGATACTTCCAGGAATTGCGCCAATAGGTAGACACGGACACCAGGATCGCCGGTGCATGTGCAAGCGCCGGCTCCTGACCACCGGCATCGATGAGAATGGCGCGGTGATCGCCCTCTCTCAGCCGCCGCAGGGCGAAGTCATGCGGTCCGAAATGGTAGACGCCGGCGGGCAGGTCGGGAAGATCTCCGCAGACGAGATAGAGATCGATGTGATAGAGGGCACCGGTGTTGGGGTGGGCCCGGAAGGAAATCACGCCACCGGGGTAGGGCTTCTGCTTGGTAATGCCAGCCGAGAAGTAGAGAACTCGGGAAAGCGCGCAAAGATCAGGAATCTTCTCCGGACTGTTTTCCCGGATCGACCCTTCGGGGTTGGAGATCGCTTCGAGCGCGGGTACCTCGAGCGTTGAGCGTTCCCGCACGAGGGGAATAGGCTGGAGGGTGGTATAGATCTTGAGCGGCCGCGGCTGGTTTTCGAAGTCCAGGTAGTGAGGGTTCTTCCGAAGCCGTTGCTCACTATGCTGAGTCGCCTCGTGATACGAGCGCGCGGCCTCGATGTCTCGGTTGCGCATCGGAGGAGTGCTCAGGGGCCCGCGGCATTTCTCGAGTTGGGCTGGAGCGAAGTTCCCCGGTTCTAGGGGATCTCAACTTGGATGTCGTCTCCGTCCACTCTCACCTCGTAGCATGCCACCTCCTGTGGCGCGGGAGGGCTGAGGTTTTTCCCGGTGCACACGTCAAAACTCGCTCCGTGCCAAGGACAGGTGACGGTTGTCCCTTCGAGTGAGCCTTCGGACAGGGGACCCCCCCTGTGCGTACATGTGTCGCCGATGGCGTAGAGAACCCCATCCACGTTGAAAAGCGCGATCGTTTGCTCCCCCACCTCAACAGCCTTGCCCTGTCCAGGGGCAAGGTCGTTCGCTTCTGCTACCTTGTAAAAAGTTCCCATAGAAAACCTCCCTGAGAGCGAGTGGTAACCTACACTATCGATGGTGTTTCTAGCCTGGTCGGCTCCGGAAGACCCCGATCGCCTTGACCCCGTGTTCTAGGTCCTGGAGGGGATTCCCGTTGAGAGCCATTCCGATGGCTCATGGAGCTTCGATGTCGAAGGCTACGTAGTTCTTGGCGATCCAGGACTGCCACTTTTCGGGAACGTCCTCCTCGGTGACGATGGCTTCCACTGGGCAGGCATCGATGCAGAGTCCGCAGTCGATGCACTCTTCCGGGTGGATGAGCAGCGTATCCCACTCGTCCTTGTCGTAGATGCAATCCACCGGGCAGACCTCGACACAGGCCGTATCTTTGACGCCGACGCAGGGCTCCATAATGATGTGAGTCAAATCGAATCTCCTTTATCCTTTCTCACTGCCTAAAAGAAGGGCTGAAACACCTCTCCCTCCTCTCGCAGGTCTCAGTGGCTCTTGGACGAGGACGATGTGTTCGAGCGCCGTACGGCTGGCGAAAACGTCACCGCGTACGTACAGGTCGCGTCGCCGTCCGGCATGAAGGCCTTCCGCTCCAAGCGGGCACCTAGAAGATCACTCAGCAACGCACTCTCTGCCTGGCAGGGGAGCTTGCAAACATCAACTAGGCCACAGAGCGGACAGTGGTATATGCGGAGTCGGGGGGGGCCTGTTTGACCGCCCGCTACGTCAGCCAGGAATCCTTGATCCGTGAGAATCTCGGCGACCGCCTCCAACCTGTCGCTGGGGTCAAGGTCGCGAACTTGTGCCTGCAGGTCTTCGCGCTGACTCGCACCCCACGCCTCGAAGAACTCCACCAAGAGACCCTGGTGGCCGTTCCCGATCAAATAGGAGACGAGCTCTCTAAGCAGCTTTCGCTCCCGTTGAGGAAAGAGCTCTTCGCCCAGAGCGCTCAGCCCGTATTGAACTTCGGGTCGGCCGGCACCGCTTCGCCTCACGCCCCTCCGCACGACTAGACCGAGGCCCTTCAGGGTCTTTAGATGGTCGCGCATCGTCTCCCGAGCGAGAACAATCTCTTCCCCAAGCTCGGATAGAGTGGCTTTCCCCTTGAGCTTAAGGCTCTCCAGAAGCAGCCGCTGGCTTTCTCCCAGTCCTGGGCCAAAGAACGAGCTCATACCGCCTAGCCTAGGTAGGCGAAGTGACGATGTCAAGATAAAAGTGGATGAAAGCACTAAAATCGCTAAAATTCTGTTATTCTAGCCGGGCTGCGATGCCACCAGCCAGGCAGGACTAAAAGGCCACCACCTTGACACTAGAGCAGCACGTCTCGAAAAAGAGCAGTGGCATGACCAATTTGACCCAGGAAAAGTGCGTTGCCTGCCGGCGGGATGCTCCTAAGGTCAGTGAGTCGGAAGCCTCGCAGCTCAAACCCCAGATTCCGGAATGGGTGCTCGTTTCGCCGGATGGGGTTCCGCGTCTCGAGCGCGAGTTTCGCTTTGCGGACTTCTCTCAGGCACTCGCCTTTACGGTGAAAGTCGGTGAGCTCGCCGAGGGCGAGGGCCACCACCCGGCGCTCCTAACCGAATGGGGTCGAGTCACCGTGAGCTGGTGGACACACAAGATCCTTGGATTGCACCGCAATGACTTCATCATGGCCTCGAAGACAGACCTCCTCTTCGAGGGTCTTCGGCCCGCTGAGTAGCGAAAAAGGGTGGGGCTTCATCGGACGGGGAACAACGAAGCATGAATGGAGATGCATTGACGGCCCAGGGACAACGCGCCCTGGACTGGAAGTGATATGCCGAACGAACCGGCTTTCCTGACCAGCCGACTTCAGGAGGCCATTGGCTGGGCTCGGAAGTTCTCGATCTTCCAATACCCGTTCGTGACTGCGTGCTGCGGGATGGAGTACATGGCAACGGCCTGCTCTCACTACGACGTTGACCGCTTTGGAGCCGGCCTCCCCAGATTCTCGCCGCGCCAGGCCGACGTGCTCTTCGTGGTGGGTACGATCAGTCACAAGCTGGCGCCGGTCTTGGTACGCATCCATGAGCAGATGGCCGACCCCAAGTGGGTAGTCGCCTTCGGCGTCTGCACGTGTACGGGCGGTTTCTATGACAACTACGCGACGGTGATGGGCATCGACACGATCATGCCGGTGGACGTCTACATACCGGGATGCCCACCGCGGCCGGAGATGGTGCTCGACGGCCTGATGAAGCTCCAGGACAAGATCCAAGACCAGCACGCGACCGGCAAGAGGCCCGCAGCTGAGAGCCGCCCAGAAATCCTCGAGGCATGAACAACTCCTCGTTGATCGACACCGTCAGCAAGCGTTTTCCCGATGCCGTGACGGCTTCCCACACCTACCGGGGCGACGCCACCGTGGTTCTCCAGCCGGAGTCCCTGCTCGAGGTTGCGCGGTTCCTCGAGGGAGACCCGTGCCTCGGCATGCGGCCTGCGCCAGAGCTTGTGGAGACGAGGTCTGCCTTATGAGGAGAGATTTGCATGGCATCGCTTAACGTTTTGTCGCAACCGAGTACGAAGCCCAAACGTCCCACCGGGCGACTGTCGGCGATCGATAACCTCGTCGCGGTGGCCAGCGGAAAAGGGGGTGTTGGAAAGTCGACCGTTGCGGTCAATCTGGCCTTGGCCATGCGCGAATTGAGTTTGCGCGTCGGTATTGTGGATGCCGACATTTTGGGGCCCAGTGTGCCCACGATGCTCGGCCTACCGGCAGGACAACCGCCGTCGTCTGGCGATGGCCAAACCTTGATTCCTCCCGAGGCTCATGGCGTAAAGGCCATCTCGATGGGGATGTTCACCGGCCACGACCAGCCAGCCATTTTGCGGGGCCCTATGGTCTCCAAGTACATTCAGCTCTTCTTCGAAGGTGTTACATGGGGCGAACTGGATTGTCTGCTCATCGATCTCCCGCCCGGTACGGGAGATACTCAGCTCACTCTCGCGCAGCAGATCCCCCTGTCGGGCGCCATTATCGTCACGACACCGCAAGACGTCAGTCTCAACATCGCTCGCCGCGGGTTGCGGATGTTTCAGACAGTCAATGTTCCCATCCTTGGAATCGTTGAGAACATGAGCGGCTTCGTCTGTCCTCACTGCGACAAGACAACGGATGTGTTTCGGTCCGGTGGTGGGCTTAGAATGGGGCACGAACTGGGTGTGCCTTTCTTGGGCGCGGTTCCCCTGGATGCCGAGATTGTTCTCAGCGGGGATCAGGGCGTCCCGATCGTCGTTTCAAAGCCCAAGTCTCGGGCGTACGACGCATACATCGATATAGCAACCACTCTCATTACCCAGCTCGGGGCCAATCCAAAGCCGGCGCTTCGGCCCTTCGTGTGGAACTGGTCGACTGGCCAAGACGCGCCGAAGTGGTTGAAGGAAGCGGCCCAGAAAGGCGGCGATCCGAACACCCCCATCGGGTTGCGGAGAAAAGACGCCAAGACACTGGAGATTCTCTGGAGCGACGGAGCCCTCCACGAGTACAACGCTCGCAATCTGCGGCTGGCCTGTCCGTGCGCCCAGTGCGTCGAGGAGATGACTGGACGCAAGGTTCTCGATCCCGAAACGGTGAAGGAAGACATCGAACCCCGCGTCATTTCGAGCGTAGGGCGCTACGCCATCACGATTCAGTGGACCGACGGTCACAGCACCGGTATTTACCATTTCGAACGGCTGCGCGAAAAGGTGGGCCCATGACGACCGCCACGCTGCACAGCGACCCGTTCACCATGCCAAGACTCGTCCTCTTTGCTCATGACCGCGGAGACTTACCGGGTGTCAAGGAACACCATCTCTGACGACCTTAGTGAACAGCTACTTTGATGACCTGTGCCTCCTCAAAAACCGTCCGCGTTGGGATCATTGGACTTAGCGCATTGGCGCAGTCCTACCAGCTGCTGATGTCGAAGTTGGCCAGGCGCGTTCGCGATGAGGCCTCCCCAGGGGACACAAGACTCTACCCGGGAGGTAGCGCTTCTCTCGAACCGCGACGGGGGACGAGTTTAGGACCCAGCTAGCCGCGGGGACCATTTCAGCCGTAAATCGTTGAATCCACGGGCGGACGTATTCTGAGGAGTGACAACTTTGGGCTTAAGTGTAATGGGTTGAGGCTGGTGCGCCCGACAGGATTCGAACCTGTGACCTACGGCTCCGGAGGCCGTCACTCTATCCAGCTGAGCTACGGGCGCATTCAAAGATGAAATTGGGGTGAGCGAAGGGATTTGAACCCTCGACCACCGGAACCACAATCCGGCGCTCTACCGACTGAGCTACGCTCACCAAACGCTGACTTCTGGCCTGCCTGGAGGGATTCGAACCCCCGACCCGCGGCTTAGAAGGCCGCCGCTCTATCCAACTGAGCTACAGGCAGCTCAAGCAGTGGACTCTAACATCGAAGAGTCCCCAAGAAGTAGGACATCGCGCCGGAGAAGTAGGCTCCGGGCAAATATCGGGGCGCCCAGATTTGAACTGAGGACCCCCTGCGCCCAAGGCAGGTGCGCTACCAGACTGCGCCACGCCCCGAAAAGAGCCAGAAGCGGCAGTGTAAGGTACGTTCCCGACGGCTGTCAATCATGCGCAAGTGATGGAGGATCGAGCAGTCAACTCGAGCGCGATGCCGCGTTTGAGCCGCTCCCTGTTGACCCCAGGACCTCTGGCGCCGCTGTCTCATTTCGGCGGCACTCTGCTTCGCCATGTGGTCGCTACCGGCCTGCGTTACTCCTTTTACCAGTTGGGGTTAGCGATTCCCGAAGCGGCGCCGGTGCGCTTTGTGCGACTGCGACTCTTTCTCGACGCCGAGCCACTCCATGAGCTCGTTCATGGCCAGCCCGGCGGGGAAGAAGTGCTCGGCGCTGTACTCTCGCCCGGAGGCGTCGGCGAGGAGGAGGACGGTGCCGGAAGGCTGAAGGCCGCGTTGGGCTTTCATCGTCTACGTCAACGACTTCTGGGCGCCAGGGGCCGATCTCGACAACGACGCCTGCCTGGCCCCGGATCTGGACGGGCTCCGGGCCCGGAGTCCCGCGCGGAGCTGTGGGGTCTCGTTCGCGAAGAGCTCGATCTGCGTCTGCCCTACCTCTGCGACATCATCCTTGCGGAAGTGATGGAGAGCCAGCGTCGTCGTCGGCTGCGCCGTCGCGGTCGGGAGCTCCCACGCGTCCTCGGACCGCAGGCCCGGCGCTTGATCCAGGGCGGCACGGCCAAGCTATCGAGCCTCGGGCCCCCCGACCCTCTTGCTCCGTCATGGGCTGAAAATGGGCTAGACCCCGGCGAAATGAAGAGCGGTCTGGCGGAAGGTCAGCAGACCGTCGCCGGCGGTCGACGAGGGGCCTTCCGGGAGGAGTACCGGCAGCTCCTCTCCGAGCTGCGGCCGATTCTTCTCGACCTCGGCCGACTCTGCGTCGAGGATGGGCTCCTCGATCTGGCCGACGGTGTTTTCTTCATCCCCTTCGACCTTGGCGATGCGCTGACCTCGACCACAGCCGCGGCCTGGCTCGGCCCTGCGATCGCCGCCAATCGTCGCGAGCGAGAGGCTCTACTTCCAGAGCCTGAGCATCGCGACGAGCTTCGTGTCTCCGCCGCCCTTGCGGATCTCGACGACTTGTCCTCCCAGTGGCAGATCGCACCTCTTCTGCCGCTCAACTAGTACATGCGGCCATAAGTACGGGTACGTTTCGAGCGACGAAGCGCCTCGCCAGCAAGGCGCGTGACTGAGGCGTACCTGGCAGTACGCCGCAGGGAGCGCAACGCTGCTGGAGAGGATGCAGCGTCGCTCCAAACGTGTCCGTATTTATGGCCGCGTGTACTAGTCCTTAAACAAGCGCTTCGCGCTTGTAGTGTTGATGGCTGCGAGAAAGCGCATCCCGTTGGCTGCGAGCGCAGTTTCCGGGATGGAGTGAGCTGAGGGCTTCGCGACCGCGGGAAAGCTAGGCCTTCTTCAGGAAGGGCGGCATCATCCCGCCGGAACGGCGGTCCGGGTGCGTGGTCCCGGCGGCGTGTTTGCGGTCGGAAGAGATGCGTGAGTCGGTGTAGGGCTTTGCAGTGCGGGCTCTGCTCTGATAGAGCAGGCCGACCAGAGACGGCGAGAGCCCGGGAAAGCGAAGTAGAAAACGCCCCGGGCTCTGCCCCAAACCGCAGCATTAGCTGCGCTTGCAGTATGGCAGAGAGTCGGGGTCGTCGTCGAATGGGAGGCGACGATGCGACCGGACTACCGACTCTTCGACTGTGCTCGATGCCGTCGGCGTATCTCGCTGTGCTCGCACTGTGACCGTGGCCAGCGTTACTGCCGGGCTTGTGCTCTGGTGGCTCGTCGGGAATCGACTCGGGCGGCCGGCCATCGGTACCAGCGAAGCCTCCGAGGTCGGCATTGTCATGCCGCCCGTCAGGCCCGCTACCGTCGGCGCCAGCGCGAGCGGGCAGAGAAAGTGACGCATCAGGGTACCCCAGGCGGTACTTCGGGGAGGACACTGTGTCGGATCGAGACTCCGAGGCGCGAAGTGCGCTACGACCCGAGGAATCCGCGATGCATGCAGTGTGGAGAGGCCTGCCGAGAGTTTGTGCGAACGAGCTTTCGTCGTTGCCGACGGAGATAGGGGCGTGATCGACGCACAGCTGCGCGGGGAGATCCGTCGTCTGTTCCTGGTCGAGAAGTGGAAAGTCGGCACGATCGCTCGACAGCTACAGCTGCACCCCTCAACCGTGCGCCGGGCGCTGGAGAAGTCCGGCGTGCTACCCCAGCAGCGACGAGGGAGGATGATCGATCCTTACCTGCCGTTCATCGAGCAGGTGCTCGGGACCTACCCACGACTGCCGGCGAGCCGTCTCTACACCATGGTGGTGGAGCGCGGCTATCCAGGAGGCCCGGATCAGTTTCGCCACCTGGTGGCCTCGATGCGACCGAAGCCCCAGCGCGAGGCGTTTCTCTCGCTGCGCATGCTGCCAGGAGAGCAGGCGCAGGTCGACTGGGGCCACTTCGGTCGGCTCCGCGTCGGCCGGGCACATCGTCGGCTCTATGCCTTCGTCTTCGTGCTGTCGTTCTCGCGCACGGTCTTCGTGCACTTCACCCTCGACACTCGTCTCGAAACCTTCTTGCACGCTCACCAGCTGGCCTTCCACTACGTCGACGGCGTCGTCAGGACCGTTCTGTACGACAACCTGCGAACCGCGGTGATCGAGCGGCAGGGAACCGCGGTGCGCTTCCATCCCGTGCTGCTCGATTTCGCCAGCCACTACGGCTTCCTTCCCACCGTCGCCGCGGTGGCTCGGGGAAATGAGAAAGGCCGCGTCGAGCGCGCAATCCGCTTCCTGCGAAGCTCGTTCTTCGGCGCCCGAACGGTGAGCGATTTGGATCGTCTGAATCGGCAGGTCCTGGAATGGTGCCAGAGGTCGCAGCGCAGACCCTGGCCGCAGGACCGACAGCGAACCGTGAAAAGCGCCCTGGCCCAGGAACGACCTCGACTGCTTGAGCTTCCCGGAGACGACTTCGAAACCGACCTGCGACTGGAGATCAAGGTCAGAAAGACGCCGATCGTGCGCTTCGACCTCAACGACTACTCGGTGCCGCACAGTCATGTGCAGAGGACCGTCACGCTCCTCGCCAGCGAGCATCGGGTGCGGATCCTCGATGGCCAGGAGCTCCTCGCCGAGCACCCTCGCTCGTACTCCCGGGGCGAGCAGATCCTCGATCCTCAACACCTCGAGGAGCTCCTCGCTCACAAACGCAGGGCCCGACGACACCGGGGCTTCCATCGGCTGTTTTCCGCTGTGCCTCGATGCGAAGAGCTGATGCAGCAGCTCGCCGAGCGAGGCGAGAACCTCGGAACGCAGACCGCCGGCCTGCTCCGACTCCTGCGCCAGTACGGCCCCCAGCGACTCGACAAAGCCGTGCGCGAAGCGCTCCTGAACCACGCACCGCGATTCCAGTCCGTCCGGCTCCTACTCGAACGGCACCAGCGCGGCCTCGGTCAGCCCCCGGCTTTACCGGTGCCGCTCAGCCAGGAGCTCCAACAGCGAGATCTCTCCGTGAGACCGCACAACCTCGAGGACTACGACCAACTTGGAGGCAACGACGATGGCCCGACCCAGGAAGAGTCCAACGATCCCTGACGAACCACTACGAGAGCTCGCCCGATCCCTCGGCTTCTACGCCCTCGTCGACGACTGGGGCACCTACCGAGAACAGCCCTGGCTCGAACAGCTGCTGCGCAAAGAAGAGGCCGAGCGCAAACGGCGCAGCCTCGAACGGCGCATCCGCACCAGCCGCGTCGGGCTCTTCAAGAGCATCGCCGACTTCGACTTCTCCTGGCCCCAGCGCATCGACCGCGAGCAGATCCAGGATCTGCTCACCCTCCAATTCCTCGACGACATCACCAACGTCATCCTCCTCGGACCCAACGGTGTCGGCAAGACCATGATTGCCAAGAACCTCCTCTACCAGGCGCTGCAACGAGGGGCCACCGCCAGCTTCGTCACCGCCTCCGACATGCTCAACGATCTCGCCGTCCAGGAAACCCCCTCGGCGCTCCAGAGAAGGCTCTCCAAATACACCCGACCCTCGCTTTTGGCAATCGATGAGCTCGGCTATCTCTCCTACGACCACCGCCACGCGGATCTCCTCTTCGAGGTCGTCTCCAGGAGATACGGCAACAAGCCCATTCTTCTCACCACCAACAAGCCCTTCGCCGAATGGGCCGAGGTCTTTCCCAACGCCTCCTGCGTCGTCACTCTCGTCGATCGACTCACCCACCACGCCGAGATCGTCAAGATCGAGGCTAACTCCTATCGCCGCAAGGAGGCCAAGGAGGCTGCTGAAAAAAAGGCCAAGGACCGCGCCAAAAGGCGGAGCGCAGCACGACGACGCTCATGACCCGAAGCCACTATCGGCGCCAGCTCCTCCGCCTCTATCGACTCCTTCCCGACACCCCGCACCGCTTCCACCACGGCGACCGCGTCATCGTCGACCAGCTCTTCGACCAAGACCTGCCTCTCACCGTCCTCCAGGCCGCCCTCCTCCTCGGCTCCGCCCGACGCGCATGCCGAGATCCGCGCCTACCAAAGCTCCAGCCCATCCGATCCCTCGCCTACTTTCTCCCCATCCTCCGAGAACTCCCCACGACGCCACCCCCCGAGGGGTACCTCGACTATCTGCGCCACACCCTGAGTCACGCCTCGCGGGGACAAAAAACCGACTCGCAGCCAACTAAGTGCGCTTTCTCGTAGCCGGTAACATGTAGCATCGGTTCGTCGCATGTAAGGGGCCATAAGGTCGTCTCGGGTGGGAAGAATTGGCGCAGAAACGCTGAGTCGGTGCGGTCGGCAGGGTCTTGTGTGGGGAGAGGGTCGGAATCGAGGCTTTCGGAGACACAGGTCGACCGAGGCGGCCTTGGAGGTTTTCGCTGTGGGTCGGGGCTAAGCTTCATGAGACGGCGTGGTGCGCTTCGAGCAGCCAAGGGACGGTGTCTCTGAAGCCGAGGAGGCGAAAGATCATTCTTCGTCCGGACCTGAGGATTTGTGCGGGCACGAGGATGATGTCGTGGTAGAAGGTGCGGAAGTCGCAGCGGGCGATATAGGGGCGAAGCTTCTTGGGAACCGAGAGAGCCAGCCAGGCTTTCAGGTTCCAGGCCAGACAGCCGATCACCAAGTAGGCCCAGTTGCCAAGGAAGCTCTTGGTCGGCATCCTCATGGCTTGGATCTGGCTCTTAAGCTGCGCGATCAGGTTCTCCTGGTCGCAGCGCTGGTTGCTTTCGGCAATGATCGCAGCTGCATTGTGACTCGTCTTCGGTAGGTTCGTAAGATAGAAGAAGTAGCGGATCTGCGGCTCCAGAAGGTGCTGTCCCTGGGTGACCTTGATCGTTTTTCGCAGGATCACCAGGCGATAGTTCTGGCGGCACTTCCTCGGCCGATATTCGATCTCGGCGACGTCCTCTTCTTCGAGCTCGAGGTTCAGATACCCCTTGGCTGAGATCACCAGCTGGCGCTGGTTCTGCGGTCGGGCGCGAAGGCCGGCAGGCACCCGATCCGGCCGCTTCAAAGGCTTGAAATCCCCCTCTTCCAAGCTGTTTGCCAGGTTTTTGGCCTTCGCGTGGGCCATCATCCCGAACACGAACCGATACCCCTTCTGGTCCCAGCCATCCAGGGAGGCGCTCGACGTGAAGTCGGTGTCTCCGCGAAACAGAACCGAGTTGAAACCGCGCGCCAGAGCGGCCTGCGCACAGCGCTCCAGCGCCGCCGCCGAGCCCTCGTGAGAAGGACGAGAGGCGGAGCGATTCTCCACCCACAACACCTCCGAGGAGTTCGCCAGCGTGACCAGCAACGGACCGTAACCCCATTTCCCGTTGTACGCCAGGTCGGCACCTTCTCGGCAATCTCCGCCCACCTCCGCGATCGTCCCGTCAACATCGATCGTCGCTTCGCCCTTGCCCCGCTTCCACTTCCAAGCCCTTTTGCCGATCTCCAGGTTCGCTTCCAACAAACCTACAATCTGCTTTTCGTCGAATCGGCGAAGAAAGTCCCCGGCGGTCGTTGGACCCGGAATCCTGCGCGCACCCACTGCGTCCAAATACGCCAGGTCGCGGCGACGTCGCTCCAGGTCCTCAAGCGTGCAACCACCCGTAACCAAGTTGTAGATCATGTTCAAAATGTGATCCGACTCGTGGTACGGAAAGTGACGCTTCAACACCTCCACACGCCGATCCAACGTCTTGGCGATACCCAGGTGCTTCACCAGCTGGCGCACCAGACCCAGACCACCACACACAATCGCCTTGCTCCTCGTCGATATCTGGTAATACACCGATTCCTCCGACAGCATCGGGACATCCGTCTCCGGATACCAGGTCGGATCCAAACGAGCCTTGATCGCCGCTTGACCTTCTCTCTGCACAACCGTAATCTGTTTCACCTGAAAAGCCTCTCTTTCGTCCGGTGTTTTTTGGGTCTGTCAACCTGAAACTACCTGAAAGAACGGGGCTTTTCTCCTTTTCTGGCTATCGCAACCACATAGGAAGCGCTTGTTCAAGGGCCGCGTGTACTAGGAACCCCGAATGCGTCGAACGGACAATGAAGCGGAGCTCGAGATTCTCGACCGGCTCGACCTTCCCTTCGCCGACGCCGAGCGCGGGCTCCTCGACCTGAGGCGAGGAAATCGCATCCTCTTCGGCTGGCGCGCCGTGGTGGGCACGCTCTTGTCGAGGATGCGCCGATGCGGCCCAGAGCAGACCCTACTCGATGTCGCCGCAGGCAGTGGCGATGTCGGCTCCGCTCTCTCTCGCTCTGCCTCACGTCGGGGCGTTCGTCTGCGAGTCATCGCTCTGGACCGCAAGCTCAGCCATCTCATTGTGGGCCGCCGCCTGGGAGAGGTGAGCCATGGAGTGGTTGCCTGCGCAAGGGAGTTGCCGTTCGCCGACGGAGCCTTTGATTGGACGCTTTCCACGTTGTTCTTTCATCATCTCGACCGGCGCTCGAAGAGGCGGGTTTGCACTGAGATGAAGAGGGTGGCTCGCCGCTCCGCTGTGATCATCGACCTGCGTCGTGCGCGATGGGTAGCCGCCGCCGTCCGCCTTCTTCTTCCTCTGATCGCCAATGGCCGGATTGCTCGGCGCGACGGCTACACCTCAGTACGGCGAAGCTGGACGCTTTCGGAGTGGCGAACCTTCCTCGAGCCCGAGGTACCACAAGAGCTCCGGCATCGTTTCCCGGCAAGGGTCTCCGTGGTGTTGGAGGCCGCTCTTCCCGAGACGTCCAAGAGTCCGGTTCAGGCCTCCATTGACAAGGGCTCGAGCCCTCCCTAACATACCTCGTCGCCGTCTGGTGGCAGCTCGGTCCTCGGTAGCTCAATGGTAGAGCGTTCGGCTGTTAACCGAAATGTTGGGGGTTCAAGTCCCTCCCGAGGAGCCATGCCGCCCCCCCCTTTGCGCGCCGTCCTCGGCGCAGATAGCCGTTGAGTGGGGACCGCGGGGCAGACGCAGTAAAGAGCCGTCGATTTCCGGGGCCGAGAGGGTAGCTTCGGCACTGAGCTGTAGGTATCATCCGCACATCGCGAGGTGGCGTTCAAACCACGGGAGTTCTGATGTCAGAGGACACGATTGACCTAGGTGCACGCGGCGAGCTCAGGCCCCGTTCTGTGTTGCGAAATCCAAGTGTTGCGCGACTCTACGAGGAAGCGATCCGTCGCGGTGAAGCGGTGATCTCGAAGGACGGCCCGCTGCTCGTCGATACTGGAGAGCACACCGGCCGTTCCCCCAAGGACAAGTTCATAGTCCGCGAGGACGGCTCCAGCGCCGATGTCTGGTGGGGGTCCGTGAACCGGTCTATCTCACCCGAGACTTTCGACGCTCTACTCGAGAGAGCCAGAGCTTACGTGGCCGATCGAGACCTCTTCGTCTTCGATGGCTACGCTGGCGCTCATCCCGACCACTGCCTTCCCTTGCGCGTCGTTACTGAAAAGGCTTGGCACAGCCTGTTCGCGTACAACATGTTCTTGCGGGAGCACGACCGCCAGAAGCTCGAAGTCTTCGAGCCCCAGGCCTACGTGATCGACGTACCGGGCCTGCTAGCCGATCCAGCTACCGATGGCACGAATAGCTCGACGGCCATCCTCGTGAATCTCACCGAACAGTTGGTGCTAATCGGCGGTACCGATTACGCGGGAGAGATCAAGAAGGGTATCTTCGGCTTGCTCAAGTACATGTTGCCGAAGCGTGGTGTCCTCAGCATGCATTGCAGCGCCAACTACGGTAGCGCAGCCGATGTCGCACTCTTTTTTGGGCTCAGCGGTACTGGCAAGACCACCCTGAGTGCAGATCCGAAACGCACTCTCATCGGTGACGACGAGCACGGATGGGCCGACGACGGCATCTTCAACTTCGAGGGTGGCTGCTACGCCAAGGTGATCCGTCTAAGCGAGGAGACTGAGCCCGAGATCTTCGCGACAACGCGGCGCTTCGGGACCATCCTCGAGAATATTGTCTTTGATCCGGCGACACGGGCCTTGGATCTCGATGACAACACCAAGACCGAAAACACCCGCTCGAGCTATCCACTGACTATGTTGGACAATGTTGATCTAAGCGGGGTAGCCGGGCATCCGAGCAGTGTCGTCTTTCTTACCTGTGACGCTTTCGGGGTGTTGCCTCCGATCAGCCGACTCGACGAAGCGCAGGCGATGTACCATTTTCTCAGCGGCTATACCGCCAAGGTCGCGGGCACCGAGCGAGGAGTGACCGAACCGCAGGCGACATTCAGCACCTGCTTCGCGGCGCCCTTCATGCCCCTGCATCCTCCGGTCTACGCGAAGATGCTCGGCGAGAAGATTCGCCGCCACGGTGCCCAGGTCTGGCTCATCAACACCGGATGGACCGGTGGTCCGCACGGCGAAGGCGAACGGATTCCACTTCCTCATACCCGCCGCATGGTCGATGCCGTTTTGAGTGGCGAGCTCCTCGATGCCGAGACACGGATCGACGAGGTTTTCGGTTTGGAGGTACCGTTGGCCGTCGAGGGCGTGCCAAGCGCCATCCTGGACCCGCGATTGACCTGGGGGGACGGAGCGGCCTACGACGCGCAGTCTGCGAAGCTGGCGGAGATGTTTGCCACCAACTTCGAGCCCTTTGCCGAGGAGGCGGGGTCTGAAGTCGCCGCCGCCGGTCCCCGCCGCGGGGCACCGACGGCGAGCTAGCGGGTCTAGCTCCGCGCTGCCGGGGCGATGCTTGCCGGGTCCAGGAGCCTCTGCTCCGCCGCCCACTCCATCAGCCGCGAAGTACCACCGGCGAAGTAGTGAGCCTGCCGCCCGCCGGCTCTGAGCCGCTCGGCGAGATGTGCGCTCTTGAACTCCACTTCGCAGCAAACGACGTAGACGCGCTTCTGGTCGAAGTGCGGGCAGGCCGCGAGCGCCGCGCCGAAGTCGAGGCGCAGCGCGCCGGGATAGTGCCAGCTCGAGAAAGCACTCTTGGAGCGCAGATCGATGACCTCGGCGCCTTCGGGAATCGCCGTCGTAGCCAGGGGGTCGTTCTCTCTTCGCTGGCTGGCGGCTTCGAAGGTCCGAAGATCGATGCTCGGTGAGTCCAGGAGGCTGGTTGTGAAGGCTTCGAGGTCGAGGTCTCTCTCCGCTTCCTCGAGCTCATCCACGGTGCTGGTTGTGGCCGGTGAACGCCCCTGCAGGGCGCAGTACTCTGGCACCTGCGCCGAGAGCTCGAAAGTCCCGATGCGGCGGGCGAGAGCGATGATCTCGCTTTTGTCGAAACCGAGCAGAGGGCGAAGAACCGCGCTTGGCGACGCCGCCGCTATGACGTTGAGGTTCTCCAGCGTCTGCGAAGAAACCTGGCCAAGGGCTTCGCCTGTCAGGACGGCGCCGGCACCCGTCCTGGCCGCAATCTCGTGGGCGCCACGAAGCATGATTCGCTTCAGCACTACTTGCCAGAGCCGCTCAGGAGTGCGCTCGCGCAGCTCTTCGACCTGGGGGCGCAGATCGACCAACCAGAGCGTCGGCCTGTCACCATAGCTCCAATCGCGGGCCAGCACCTGAATTACCTCGAGCACCTGGCTCTCGTGCTCGCTCCCGCCCAGGTTGTAAAAGAGGTAGTCGATGGCGACTCCGCGTTTCAGCATCAGCCAGGAAGCCACCGCCGAGTCGATGCCCCCCGATACCAGCGACAGGACACGTCCGCCGCTGCCGACGGGCAGACCGGCAGATCCTTTTGCGACATCGTGGAACAAGTGAACCACCGTCGGGTCGAGCTCCATTCGTACGGTTACGTCCGGGCTCGAAAGATTGACCGAAGCAGCGTGCTGGAGTAGCCGGGTCCCGAGCTCCCGCTCGAGGTCCACCGAGCGCCATGTCACTTGATCGCGGATTCGGCTTCTCCGCACCCGCACGGCGAAGCTCTTGTCGCGAACGAGGTCGCGGAACTTCTCTTCACCGAGGCGCAGCAGGTCATCGAGATCATTCCACTCGACGCACTCTTCGGGTGAGACGGACTGAATGCCGAAGATACGACCCAGCACCGGGCCCGCTCCCTCGTCCGCGGAGAGGTAGAAGCGGTTGCGCGCCAATTTCAACGAGAAGCCGATCCCGTGACTCTTCATCGCGTCGCGGATGTTCAATGCCAGCCGGCGGCGGAAGCGCGCGTAAGCACGCCCCTTCTTGGTGCTTAGATCACCGGATAGGCGGATGAGATAGGTCTGTCGCTCTGACATCGGTCGCCGCGTCCATTATGGGGGTAAGCTTGAGAGTCTCCTAGGAGCGTGTCCGAGAAATTCGGGCAGGCGAGTAGTTCTTAGGGGGGGATGGGCCGGAGAATGGGCCGGAGGCCCGTTTTCCGGGGCTAGCGCCTACGACCGATAACTCGAGATGGAGGAGCGATGATCCCTGCCAAGACCGAGCAAGAGCCTGCTCATGTCGGAAGCTTTGAAGAGTACGAAGAGCGCTATCGTCAGTCGATAGAGAGCCCGCGGAAGTTCTGGATGGAAGAAGCGGCCAGGCTGTCTTGGTTCAAAGAGCCGGAGTCGGCCGGAAGTTGGGATTTCGAAGAGGGCGACATCTCCTGGTTCGGGGGTGGGCAGCTCAACGCCAGTTACAACTGCGTCGACCGTCACGCCGCTACGCAGCCGGAGAAAACCGCGATCATCTGGGTCGAGGACGAGCCCGGCCGCTACCATCACATAAGCTTCCTGCAGCTGCAGCGGGAGGTTTGTCGGGTTGCCAATGCTCTGCGGGCACAGGGTGTGGTGAAGGGGGATCGGGTCTGTATTTACCTGCCGATGATCCCCGAGCTTGCCTATACGATGCTCGCTTGCGCCCGTCTCGGTGCGGTGCATTCGGTGGTGTTTGCCGGTTTCTCGGCGGAGAGCTTGCGCCAGCGTATAGAAGATGCTCGCTGCAAGATTCTCGTCACCGCAAACGAAGGGCTTAGAGGCGGTAAGCCGATACCCCTCAAGGCGACCTGTGATGCCGCGATCGAAGGGCTCGACTACGTCGAGCGGATGTTGGTGGTCGAGCGCACGGAGACTCAGGTACCGATGAGGGATGGCAGGGATGTCTGGCTGCACGAGGCGGTCGCGGCGCAGCGTCCCTACTGCCCCGCCGTGTGGATGGATGCGGAGGACCCTCTTTTTGTCCTCTACACCTCGGGATCGACCGGAAGGCCGAAGGGTGTCTTGCACACGACCGGGGGCTACATGGTTTTTGCGGCGATGAGCCATAGCTTGGTTTTCGACGTGCGCGAGGACGACGTCTACTTTTGCGCTGCCGACATCGGATGGGTTACCGGCCACAGTTACATCGTGTACGGGCCGTTGGCCAACGGCGCGACTACAGTCATGTGGGAGTCGGTGCCGACCTATCCGGACCCCGGGCGCTACTGGCAGGTGGTCGACGATCTCGGGGTCAACATCTTCTACACCGCGCCAACTGCACTCCGCGCGATCGAGCGCTTCGGCAACGAGTGGGTCACCAAATACGATCGCAGCTCGCTGAGGGTTCTCGGCACTGTCGGCGAGCCGATCAATCCGGAGGTCTGGACCTGGTATCACGACGTCGTCGGCGGCGGGCGCTGTTCGGTGGTCGATACCTGGTGGCAGACCGAGACCGGCGGCATCCTCCTCACCCCGCTGGCGGGAGTCACGCCGGTGAAGCCGGGCTCGGCGACGCTCCCCTTCTTCGGTATCGAGCCGGTGCTCGTCGACGAAGAAGGCAAGGAGATCGAAGGCAACGGCGTCTCGGGCAATCTGTGCATGAAGCGCTCCTGGCCCGGTCAGGCTCGGACACTCTTCGGCGATCACCAGCGTTTTCGCGAGACCTATTTCTCACAGTACCCGGGTCTGTACTTCACCGGCGATGGCTGTCGGCGTGACGAGGACGGCTATTACTGGATCACGGGTCGGGTCGACGATGTGCTCAACGTGTCGGGCCATCGACTGGGAACGGCCGAGATAGAGAGCGCTCTGGTCGAGCACGAGGGGGTAGCGGAGGCTGCTGTCGTCGGAGTGCCTCACGACATCAAGGGAATAGGGATCTTCGCCTATGTGATCGTGACGCCTGCCTACGAGAAGAGGGACAGCAGCGAGTTGGAGGTGGAGTTCAGAAATCAAGTGCGAAAGGTGATCGGCCCAATCGCGACGCCGGACCACATCCAGGTGTCGCCGGGATTACCCAAGACCCGTTCGGGGAAGATTATGCGACGGATTTTGCGCAAGATTGCGGCCGGAGAATACAACGATTTAGGAGACACCAGCACGCTGGCGGATCCGGCAATAGTTGCCACTCTGGTGAAGGGTCACAAGAGCGCCAACCAGGGCCAAAGAGCGTCCGAACGGACGAACAAGCAAGCGGGGGAGACGGCGTGACCTTCCCATTGACAGCGGCGAATCGCCTGCTATGATCAATCAGTACCGATTTGGTACTGATTGAGATCAGCCGATGATCCGTTTAACTAAGATCGCTGACTACGGCGTGGTGCTGATGTCTCACATTGCCGCCGAGCCGGGCCACCTCCACACAGCAACCGCGCTTTCGCGCGAGGCGCACGTCGCAGTGCCGACCGTCTCCAAGGTGCTAAAGATTCTCCAGCGGAGCGGATTGCTTGTGTCCCATCGCGGAGCAACCGGCGGTTACGCTCTCGCTCGCGAACCTGGCGACATTTCGGTGGCCGAGGTCATTTCGGCCATGGAGGGTCCGATCGCGGTGACCGAGTGCGTCGAGGACAGCCCCGGAGAGTGCTCGGTCGAAGATGTGTGTCGCATACGCGGCAGCTGGCAGAAGATCAACGAGGCGGTTCGCGCGGCTCTTGAAGGAATCAATCTGGAGGAGATGGCGGAGTCGTTCCACCACGACTCGCCCTCGTTTTCTGAGAATCTCGTTCATATCCGGGGCCACGCCGTTTAGCGTAGGCTTCTTGGGGAGATCTGATTATGGCAACGGCAACAGAGACCATCGAACGGCTTGCCAATCGTGAGTACGAGTACGGCTTTGTCACCGACATCGAGCAGGACTCGCTTCCTCCGGGAATCGACGAAGACACCATTCGCTTCATCTCGGCCAAGAAAGATGAGCCAGAGTTCCTTCTCAATTGGCGCCTCGAAGCCTATCGGCGCTGGCTCGAGATGGAAGAGCCCGGATGGCAGAACGTGCACCACGCACCGATCGACTACCAGAGCATCATCTACTACTCGGCTCCCAAGTCGGTCTCGGATCGGCCAAAAAGTCTCGACGAAGTCGATCCGGAGCTTCTGCGGACCTACGAGAAGCTCGGCATCCCGCTGCAGGAGCAGGAAATGTTGGCGGGTGTCGCGGTGGATGCCGTGTTCGACAGCGTTTCTGTGGCAACGACTTTTCGCAAGAAGCTGGCCGAGCTGGGTATTGTTTTCTGTCCGTTCTCGGAGGCGGTAAAGGACTACCCCGAGTTGGTGCAGAAGTATCTGGGGACTGTGGTACCTCGCGGCGACAACTTCTTCGCCGCGCTCAACTCGGCGGTTTTCACCGACGGCTCCTTCGTCTACATCCCCAAAGGCGTGCGCTGTCCGATGGAGCTGTCGACCTACTTTCGGATCAATGCACTCAATACCGGCCAGTTCGAGCGCACTCTTATCATCGCCGACGAGGGAAGCTACGTCAGCTATCTGGAAGGGTGCACAGCGCCGATGCGCGATGAGAATCAGCTGCATGCGGCCGTCGTCGAGCTGGTTGCCCACAAAGACGCCACCATCAAGTATTCGACGGTGCAGAACTGGTATCCCGGCGACAAGGAAGGAAAAGGCGGGATCTACAACTTCGTCACCAAGCGGGGCCTCTGCGAGGGGCGCGGATCGAAAATCTCCTGGACCCAGGTCGAGACCGGCTCGGCCATCACCTGGAAGTACCCGAGCTGCATTCTCAAGGGGGACAACTCGGTAGGGGAGTTTTACTCGGTGGCTCTCACCAACAACAAGCAGCAGGCCGACACCGGCACAAAAATGATCCACGTCGGCCGCAACACTCGCTCGACCATCATCTCGAAGGGCATCTCGGCGGGCGAAGGCCAGAACACCTACCGAGGAATGGTGAAGATTCTCGGCAAGGCCGACGGCGCCCGCAACTTCTCCCAGTGCGACTCGATGCTCATCGGCTCGAATTGCGGTGCCCACACCTTTCCCTATATCGATGTCCAGAACCCGACCGCGCAGATGGAACACGAGGCGTCGACTTCGAAGATCGGGGAGGATCAGATTTTCTACTGCAATCAGCGCGGCATCGAGACCGAGGACGCCGTTTCGATGATCGTGAATGGCTTCTGCAAAGAAGTGTTCCGCGAGCTTCCGATGGAGTTCGCGGTCGAGGCTCAGAAGCTCTTGGAAGTCAGCCTTGAAGGAAGCGTCGGCTAGGGGCAGTTACTTTGAAAAGTTTTGTTGTCGGGGCCGCGGCTGAACCAGCCGGATGCCCGACGTGAAGGAGTCTTGAGTCAATGTCTATTTTGGAGATCAAAGATCTGCACGCCCGAGTCGAGGGTCAAGAGATCCTCAAAGGAGTGAACCTGCGAGTGGGTGCGGGCGAGATCCACGCCATCATGGGTCCGAACGGATCCGGCAAGAGCACCCTTGCGCAGGTTCTCGCCGGCAAGGCGGAATACGAGGTGACCGCTGGAGAGATCCTCTATAAGGGGGAGGATCTGCTCGAGCTGTCACCCGAGGAGAGAGCCCAGGCGGGCATCTTCATGGCCTTTCAATATCCGGTAGAGATTCCAGGTGTTTCCAATACCTACTTTCTCAAAGCCGCGCTCAACGCGATCCGCAAAGCGCGGGGCGAGAGCGATCTCGATGCCGTCGACTTCCTCAAATTGGTGCGCGAAAGAGTCGAGCTGGTACAGCTCGACGAGAGTCTGATGAGCCGGCCTGTGAATGAGGGCTTCTCGGGTGGAGAGAAGAAGCGCAACGAGATTTTCCACATGGCCGTTCTCGAGCCGACGCTTGCAATTCTCGACGAAACCGACTCCGGGCTCGATATCGATGCCTTGCGCGTTGTCGCCGACGGTGTGAACAGCATGCTCCGAGACGACCGGGCTTTTGTCGTCATAACCCACTACCAGAGGTTGCTCGACTACATCATCCCCGATCACGTTCACGTGCTCGTGCATGGACGGATCGTTCGCTCGGGCACAAAGGAGCTGGCCTTGGAGCTGGAGGAGAAGGGCTACTCCTGGGTCGAAGAAGAAGCCGCCACAGGCGAGGCAGTTTCTGCCTGAAGGGTGTAGCGATGGCCCTTTCAACCGCAGCTCAGTCCTATCTCGAAGGCTACGAGGCCTTTGCGGCACTCGGCGCCGAACCACCGCAGCTGGTGGAGCTTCGTTCTCACGCCAGGGAGCGTTTCGAGGCGCTCGGGTTCCCCAGTGTGCTCGAAGAGGAGTGGCGTTTCACCAACGTTGCCCCGCTGGCCCGCAGTGGTCTCGAGAACCTCGTCGAGGCCGGCTCTGTGAATGCAGCCCAGGTCGATGCTCTGAGCTACGACGGCTGCGATCGCCTGGTGTTTGTGGATGGTCGAGTGGCGCCGGAGCACTGCACTGTTGAGCGGCTTCCGGACGGTGCTTTCGTCGGTAGCCTGCGTCAGGCCCTGTCTGAATGCCCTGATCTCGTTCTGGAGCACCTCGGCCGCCATGCACCGACCCAGGATCGTGCCTTCTCGGCATTGAACACAGCTCTTTTCGTCGATGGCGCCGCCATTCTCGCTCCGAAGGGCTCGATCTTCGAGCGCCCGATCCATCTTCTCTTCATTGCGTCAGAAAGCGCGGAGGGCCATGCGTTCTATCCGCGCAACTTGGTGGTAGCAGGTGAGGCGAGTCAGCTCACGATTGTCGAAAGCTACGCGGGCCTCTGCAACCAGTACTTCAACTGTGTCGTCAGCGAGTTCGTTGGCGAGCAGAGCTCCCACGTCGATCACTACCGACTGCAGCGCGAGTCCAGAGCTTCGTTTCACATTGCAACGGTACAGACCTGGCTCGATCGCAGTGCGGTCTTCTCTTCCTACAATCTCGCCCTCGGCGGCAGACTGGTGCGGGTCGATACCGGCGCGATGCTCGATGGTGAGGGTATCGAGTGCACATTGAATGGGCTCTACATCGCCAGCGACGATCAGCTCATCGACAACCATATGCGGGTCGAGCACAAGAAGCCCCATTGCAATAGCCACGAGCTCTACAAGGGCATCCTCGACGGCCGTGCCCGGGCAGTCTTCAACGGTCGCATCTTTGTCCACCAAGGTGCCCAGAAGACCGACGCCAAGCAGACCAATAGGAACCTTCTGCTCTCGCGCGAAGCCTTGGTGAATAGCAATCCGCAGTTGGAGATCTTTGCCGACGATGTTCGCTGCACCCATGGCTCCACGGTTGGGCAGCTAGATGAGGAAGCGGTTTTCTACCTGCGCTCTCGGGGGATCGAGGAAGAGGCCGCTCGCAGCCTGCTGACCTACGCCTTCGCCAATGAGGTTGCTGAAGGTATTCGGTTGCCCGAGGTCAGGCAGGAAGTCGAGGAGTTTCTCTTCAACCGCCTGGCGGCGGGAGAGATCGTTAGGCAAGCGGTATGACCGAGGTGATTATCGAGGCAGCGGAGACCGTCGAGCGCAGCTCTTTCGAGGTCGAGCGAGTGCGCCGGGACTTCCCCATACTGGGCCAATCGGTCCGGGGCAATCCGCTTGTCTATTTGGACAGTGCGGCCAGCGCCCAGAAGCCTCAGGTCGTACTCGACGCGATCGCCGAGTGTTACGAGGAGTACTACGCCAATGTGCATCGTGGCGTTCACCGGCTCTCAGTGCGCTCGACCGACGCTTACGAAGCGGCTCGAGAAGTGGCTCGGAGCTTTATCAACGCACCCAAGCTCGAAGAGGTCGTTTTCGTTAGGGGAACAACCGAAGCAGTGAACCTCGTCGCCGGGACCTATGGACGCCAATCTCTGAATGCCGGAGACGAGGTCCTGATTACCGAGCTCGAGCACCACTCGAACATCGTGCCTTGGCAGATGCTGTGCCGTGAGAAGGGCGCCAGGTTGCGCGTCGCGCCGATCAATGACCGCGGCGAAGTCATGCTCGACGAGTACGAGAGCCTACTCTCCGACCGCACTCGGGTGGTGGCTTTGGCGCACATCTCCAACGCTCTCGGTACTATCAACCCGGTGCGGCAGATGGCCGACATCGCGCATCAGCACGGTGCGGTGGTCTTCGTCGACGGTGCGCAGGGGGCACCGCACGCAGCCATCGACGTCGTGGCGCTGGGCTGCGACTTCTATGCCTTCTCGGGCCATAAGGCCTTTGGCCCCACCGGGATCGGTGTGCTGTGGGGGCGCCTGCCCCTACTCGAGGCGATGCCCCCCTACCAGACCGGTGGCGAGATGATTCGCACCGTCAGCTTCGAAGAATCCGAGTGGAATGTCGTTCCCCAGAAATTCGAGGCCGGTACGCCCAATATCGTCGGTGCTATCGGCTTGGCCGCCGCCCTTCGTTACCTGCAGGCACTCGACCGCGAGGGTTGGCAGGCCCACGAGGCGCTACTGCTCGAGGAAGCGACACGCCGGCTGGAGGGCCGACCGGGGGTCCGTCTTCTCGGCACGGCGGCGCGCAAGTCCTCCCTGGTCTCTTTCGTGATCGAAGACGTACACGCGCATGATGTCGGCACCATTCTCGACGAGGAGGGCGTGGCGGTACGCACCGGCCATCACTGTGCCCAGCCGGTAATGAAGCATTTCGGAGTCGCAGCTTCGGTGCGCGCGTCGATGGCGGTCTACAACACCCTCGACGATGTCGATGCGTTGATCCGTTCGCTCGATCGCGTAGACGAGGTCTTCGGTCGATGAGCCCGGTCTCCGACGAGCTGCGTGCCCTTTACCAGGAAGTCATCCTGGATCATTACAAGCGCCCTCGCAACTTCGGCGAGCTCGACCCCGCGGACTCGACCGCCGAAGGGTATAACCCTCTCTGTGGCGACCAGATCAAGGTCTTTGTGCGCATGGACGGAGAGGTGGTCGAAGCCGTGCAGTTCGAAGGGGCGGGATGCGCCATCTCGACCGCGTCGGCCTCGCTGATGACCGAAGCCGTCAAAGGGAAGACTCGCGCCGAGGCGGAGGATCTCTTCAAGAGCTTTCGCGATCTGGTGACCGGATCGGAGGCATCGGAGGCGGATCTGGGCAAGCTGGAAGTTCTTGCTGGCGTGCGCGACTATCCGATACGCATCAAGTGTGCGGTGTTGGCGTGGCACGCCTTGCACTCGGCGCTCGGCTCTCGCGACACGATCTCGACCGAGTGACGTCACTCCGCAGTGCCGAGGGGTCGACGTGGCGCCCTATACCCCGGGTGAGACAAAGTGCCCAGTTGTGGGCTGCGCCCCAGGATCGGTGGTCTCTTCGAGATGCTCTCGAAATCGCAGATGCCGGCGCCGTGTGATCTCGACCAGGGGCTTCCAGAGTGCGTGGGTCAAGCGCCAGCGGATGAGGAAGTGCCACAGCTTGTTCGACCGCTTGTAGAGGTAACACATCGCCAGATAGGGAGCGATCGCCGAGATCTGACGGGGTCGCTTGCGCCAGATGCTGCGATGGGAGAAGAGTCGTTGGTAGCAGCGGGCGTAGCCCTCCTCCAATGCCTCGGGAGACATGTTGCGGGGGCGGAAGACTGCGTGTGCCGTGTCGTAGCGACTCCAGTCGCGGTGAAGAATTCGGCCTTCGGCCTCGAGCCTGCGGTAAAGGGGTGTTGCCGGATAGGGAGTGAGGATGTGGAAGGTCGCGCACTCGAGCCGGTTCTCTTCGATCCACGCAACCGTTTCGTCGAACACCCCTTCGTGGTCGTGATCGAAGCCGAGGACGAAGCTTCCGTTGACCTGGATTCCATGGTCGTGGAAGAGCTCGACACGCCAAGCATAGTCCTCCGGCCCTGGAGTCCGCTTGCCGGCCTCGCGCAGGTTGTCACCGGTCAAAGACTCGAGACCGATGAAGACACCCGTGCAGCCGGCGAGCGCCATCTCCCGCACCAGATCTGGCTCGTCGCTAACGTCGATGGTAACCGCGGCGCTCCAGATCACCTCGACCTCGCGCAGTGCGGTGCATAGCCGTCGCAGGTAGGCCCGGTTGGATCCGAGGTTATTGTCGACGAAAACAACATACGGCTCAGCGCAGGCTTCGATCTCTGCGACGACTTGCTCCACGTCGCGCATGCGATAGGGCATGCGAAGACCATCCGTGGCGAGGTAACAAAAGCCACATCGGTTGTGGCACCCGCGGGTCGCGATCAGGCTGGCTCGAGTGAGGAAATCGCGTGTCGGCAGTAATTGTCGTCGCGGAGGAGGGTCCAGGCGGAAAGGTCGATCGAAGTCGGCCCGGTACTCGGCTTGGAGTGACCCGGCCTCGACGTCCTCCAGAATTCGCGGCCACAGCTGCACGCCGTCGCCGACGGCGATCGAATCGGCGTGGGGCCGCACCTCCTCAGGGCAGGACAAGACGTGGAGGCCCCCCATGACGACCAGGCTTCCGCGCTGGCGAAAGTGGGCAGCGAGCTCATAGGCGCGCTGCGCGAAGGTGAGGTGCACGGTAATGCCGACGACTTGCGGGGCGGGGTCGGATGGCGGCGGCCCCTGCAGAAGATTCTCGTCCCAATAGCGAACGGTCCATGGCTCGGGCGTTGCTCCAGCGATGCTGGTCAGCGCCAGGGTCGGGGTCAGAACGTGCTTGCCGAAGCTAGAGTGAGGGTCCTTGCTGTAGAAGGGATTGACGAGCAGGGCGGATCGGGGCTCAACGTTGCGAGGGGGCCTTAGGGTGGCTAGCGGCGGGGCTTGTCGGAGCGAGGGTGGCATTCGTGCGAAGGCGCTTGAGTAGGTCTTGTTCTCTGGGTGTTCCATGGGACTGCCTTTCTAATATGAAGTACTTTTAGACTAAAAGTTAATTGCATCGAGAAGTAATGTCAAGTGGGGCCGCGCGATCTCGCTCCCTGCTAGGATCGCGATCGGTCGGAGAATCGAATCTGGCGAGATGGTTAGGAGGAAGGGATCATGCGTTCAAAAGGGTTGCTGCTTCTGGGGCTGACTCTCGTCGGCTTCCCGCTATTGAGCGAAGAGGTCGGCGTAGTGAACGAAATCTCTCCGAGCCCGGGTGTTCTATTCGGTGGACAGCCGACGGCCGAGCAGCTCGACGCGCTGGCGGCAAGCGGCTATAAGACCGTCCTCGACCTGCGTGGTGTGAACGAGGATCGCGGATTCGACGAGGCGGCGGTAGCCCGCCGAGCGGGGCTCACCTATCTGCCGGTGCCGGTGACCGGTGAGACGATGGCCCAAGCCGAGACTTTCGACCAATTTATTCGTCATTTCAAGCAAGCCGAGAAGCCGATGCTGGTGCATTGCGCCAGCGGAGGTCGGGTCGGCGCTCTCTACTACGCTTGGCTCGTCGCCAGCGAGAAAATGCCTCGCGAGCAGGCACTCGAGGAGGCAAAGGACAACAGTCATGCCAGCGACGCGCTGTTTCAGCGTGTCGATCTCTTCCTGGATGGAAAGCTAGAGTAGCGGAGCGACTCGTCACCTCGGGCGGCCTTTCACCGAGCATCGGTGGAGGATGGACGAGAAGCTGAGTCGCAACAATCGGCCGCATATACAGGTGAGCTCTCATTGACTGCCTTGGCGGGGCCTGGGATAATGGCGCCAAGAAAAGAACGGTTGTTTAGCCAATTTCCCCTTCCAGATAGGGTACTTACGCAGAAGTAGTTGACGTGGAAGGAGTTCCGTCTCTGACATTCAGAGGCGTTGGAGGTAGAGACGATGGGCGGCTGCAGCGGCTGTGCCTTTCATGGAGAGTCGACGGCGGTGGAGGATGCCTTCATCGGTGTTCGCTTCAGTGAAGAGACCAATCTGACCCTTTGCTCGACCGGCGGCAGGCGCTTTAGCCGTGGCGACAGGGTGATTGTCGAGCTCGGCGAGGGCCCGAGCCATGGCAGGGTGGAGAGCGTCCCCATGCCGGTGTTCAAGCCTTGCCAGAAGGCGAGCGCCAAGAAGATAGTCCGCATGGCGACCCAGAATGACGTGGCCGGCTACGAGCGCAAGCTGACCAGCGAAGTAAGAGCGAAGGCCTTTGCTCGCGAGAAGATCCTGGCGCGGGATCTCGAGATGAAGATCTCCAAAGTCGATTTCTCGCTGAGTGGGCGCGCCGCGACTTTCCACTTCACTGCCGAACACAGAGTCGACTTCCGCGACCTCGTACGGGAGTTGGCACAGCGCTTCTCTGTGCGAGTGCGCATGATCCAAGTCGGTCCACGTGACGAGGCCGGGCTGCTCGGGGGTATCGGTGTTTGTGGAGAGACTTTGTGCTGTTCCACCTGGCTCAAGGATTTTCGCCCGATCTCGATCCAGATGGCGAAGCGACAGGGTTTGAGCTTGAACCCTTCCAAGATCTCGGGTCAGTGTGGGCGGCTCTTGTGCTGCCTCGCCTACGAGGACGAGGACTATAAGCGAAGCAGTCCCGGTTCTGGGTTGCGGGAGAGAGGGGCTGCTTGATGAACGATCGCAAGCTGATCCGTCCCGACCTCGAAGACATCAAGAGGTCACCGGCCTCCCGCGGAGCTCGTCGTCGCGCCGCACCGCCGGAGCAGACCAACGCTGAGGAGTTCTACTACCTCAAGCAGATGGCGGCGAAAACGCCAATTGTGATGATCCTCACCGACGGCGAAGAGTTGCATGGCTGGATCGAGTGGTACGACAAGGGGTCGATCAAACTGAACCGAACCGAAGGTCCGAATCTCCTCATCCTCAAGCACAACATCCGCTACATGTTCAAGGAAGAGGAGCAGCGGAGAAGGGCGAGGCGGGCCTCCAGGTCCGGCACGGCTGGTCTAGAGCCGCGCTGAGCGCTAGGAGGCGCCGCGACCGGAGAGGACGGCCGGGATCGTCTTGAGCAGAATCTTGAAGTCGAGGAGCGTCGACCAGGAGTCGATGTATTCCAGGTCGAGTCGCATCCAACGATCGAAGTCGCTGGTGTCGTTGCGTCCAGTGATCTGCCAAAGGCAGGTGAGCCCGGGTTTCATCGCCAGTCGGCGCCGTTGCCAAGGCTGGTATCTGGCGACTTCTTCCGGAATCGGCGGCCTGGGTCCGACCAGACTCATTTCCCCGCGGAGGACGTTCCAGAGCTGAGGTAGCTCATCCAGGCTGAAGCGTCGAAGGAGTCGACCGACGCCGGTCACACGAGGATCCTTCTTGAGCTTGAAGACGGGACCTGTCATCTCGTTGAGTGCCATCAGGTCGCGCCGCCTCTCGTGGGCTCCTTCCTCCATCGTGCGGAACTTGTAGAGGGTGAAGAGGCGGCCGTTGAGGCCGCAACGGGTCTGCCGGAAGAGGATGCTGCCGCTCGAGCCGATCTTGACCGCTAGGGCGATGAGGCAGATCGTCGGCAAACCCGGCACCAGCAGAAGCAGGGCCAGCGCGACATCGAAGAAGCGTTTCGACGCAAGGGCCAGAATGCCTGTCGGGGCCGGGGAGAAGCTGAGCAGAGGCACGCCGTCCAGCTCCTCGAGCTCGACCTTGGCATGAGCGTGAGGAAAGAGACGGAGGGCGAATCGGGTGCGGATGCCGCGCTCGTGCAAGCTCAGAAAGGGATTTTCCATCTGGTCCAGATCGCGGCGGTCGACGGCGAAGATGACATCGTCGACAATGTTGTGCTCGACAATGCGGTCGAGCTCCTCGACGGTGCCAAGGACCGGGTAGCTCGGAGGAAGCTCCGCGTCGCTGCCCGTTCCAGAGCGCACCATCCCGAGGACACGGAAGCCCCAGAATACGTGAGAGCGGAGCGAATCGGCGATGGCCTGGCCAGAGGGGCCGGTGCCGACAACAATCACGGTTCGATAGTTGAGGCCTCGCGCGCGGGCGTAGCGGGAGGCCAACCGGAGGGAGACCTTTTCGCTGAGTACGAAGAGGCAGGAGAGAGCGGCGAAAAGGAAGATCCATGAGCGACTGATGAGGCCGTTGCCAAGGAGGAGCTCGTCGAGACGGAAGACGTAGATCATCAACGTGAAGATCACGCTGCCGGCGACCGATGAGCGGATGATGTCCCAGGCCTCGTCGACCAGCGGCACGGTTCGATGCGATCGGTATTCGCCCGAGAAGAGAAACAGCGAGCCCCAGATCGAGACCGCCAGCGGCAGAAGGGGAAAATAAGAGCGAAGAGGGTAGAGGTGACTGCCGAAGAAGGAAGGCAGGGTGGCTGGAAGGAAGTTACTGCGTAGCCAGTAAGCGACCAGGAAGGCCAATCCAACCAGGCCGAGATCAACGGCGAAGATGATTGTGCTGAGAAGCCGTGCCTGCTGCTTGAGCATCGCTACTCCTGCTCCTCGGAGTCGAGCGCGGCCGTGGTGCTTGCACCCGCGTTATAGCGCCACAGCATACTTATATACGAGAGGAGCACCCCGTTCGCCCAAGCAGGAGGCTAAGAACCCGCCAGACGACGGAAAAGTTCAAAATACTGGTCAGTGATTGTATCCCAAGAGTAGCGAGTCGCTGCGCGACTGGCGGCTGCGTTTGCGAGCCTGCCCGCCGTTGCGGGCTCGTCGAGCACCTTGGTAAGCGCCCGGGCAAGCGAGCCGCTATCTGCGGCCTTGAAGTAGAGCCCCGCTTCCCCGACAACTTCGCGGTTCTCTGGATTGTCGTTGACAACGACGCAGTTGCCATAGCCCATTGCCTCCACCAGTGCTGGGTGGGTCCCTCCCACGTCGGTGGCGTGAATATAGGCCAGCGCGTGGTGTTGAAGCTGGCGGTAGGGCTCGTCATAGAGGGCGCCGGGGAAGACAACGCGCGGATCGGCATTGGTCTTGAAGCTGTTGATGAAGGCCCGCGCGTAGGGAGCGCTTCCCACCATGACTAGAGGGAGATCGCCTGGCACGTCGCGGTAGGCTTCGGCGACTCGATGGGGGTTGTTTTCCTTCTCGAAGCGACTGACGTAGAGGAAGAATCCTCCGCTCTCCAATCCCAGGTCGTCGAGCACCGCTGTACCTGGATCGGTATCGACATCGACTCCGTAGGTGATGTTGGTGGTTGCGACAGCGTAGCGCTGCTCGTAGTGGGAGGCGATGACTTCCGCGTCGCTGACGATCACCGTCGCAACCCTCGACGCCAGCCGCTCGGAAAGTGCATAGACCGCTCTCCCCAGGGCTCCCCACTTGGCGCGGCGCTTCTCGATGCCATCGACATGGAGAGCGACCGGAATGCCGGCTCCTTCGAGCAAGGGCACGAATAGAGCGTTGGCCGAATTGACCACGAGGGCGGCGTCGAAAGGGCGTTCGGCGGCGTGGAGGCAAGAAAGTAGCGTGTGCGCCGGAGTATCCAGGTGCTTGGTGCGCAACGTCGGCAGGACGACCAGCCTGACTCCCCGATACTCGTTGAGATGTCTCGGTGTCATGTGGGAGCGGCAGTAGACGGTGACCTCGAGGCCCGCCGTCGCCAGGCGGGGCGCCAGCTCCTCCAGAAGCGTCTCGTAGCCGCCGTAACGCGCGGGGATACCGCGACTGCCGATCAGGGCGATGCGAAGCGGTCTCACAGCGGTACTCCGCTCCGCAAGAACCACTTCTCGACCGGTTTCGTTTTGCGACTTTGAATCGACCGGCGGCGCTCTCGGATGCTGTCGCGATGCCTCCAGAGCCAGCTGTATGCCCCGAGCGACGAGCGCTCGATTGCGAGAACGTAGCCTAGTGCGAGCAGGTCCCGGAAGAGGGTGAAGGGGAGGGTCCATACGAAGTTGAGTACGGTCTGGTGATAGAAGCGCAGCAGATAGCGATTGCGCAGCGAATTTCGATTCACCTCTGCACTCATCTGTCGGCGTCGCGAGGGCAGATTGGAGCGTCGATGGGTGGCTTTGGCGGAGGGTTCGAAGACGACGTCCCAACCCCTCTCCTGAAGCCGAAAACAGAGCTCCGCGTCCTCTCGGAAGGTGTGAAAGGTGTCGTCGAAGATGTTGCCGTCGATCGCTACATCTTCTAGCGCGGAGCGCAGGAAGAGCGAGGCGGCGCCGGTGGCTCCGAACACCTTCTGGCGTTGGAGGAACTGACCGCGATCCAGGGCGCCAGAGCCGCGATCGAAATGTCGCCAGGTGGGGCAGAGACGCATGCCGCAGGCGTCGAGACGGGGGTCTTCAGTCGCGGTGGCCTGGCGGACGAGACGCCCGGTGACGCCGCCGATCCTCTGCCCTTCGAGGTCTTCGAGAGGCTTGATGAGGTTGCTCAGGTAGCTCGGCTCCGGGCGGGCGTCGGGGTTGAGCAGGAGCACCAGCGGCCCAGAGCTCTGGCGCAGGGCCTCGTTCATTCCCCCGGCGAAGCCCAGGTTCCGATCGAGAGGGATGAGGGTCGTCGGTAGCGTCGCTTGGCTACAAAGCCTGCGCGCGGATGCGACGCCCTCGTCACTGCTTGCGCAGTCGACGAGGGTGACGCCGATAGGTCGATAGTCGAGGTTCTCCACGGCCTCGAACCAGCTCGGGAGATCCTTGGCTGACTGGTGAGTGACGATACAGATGTCCACCCGCGGTTTCATGACTGGGCTCTAGCGCCGAGTGCTCATCGTAGTACTTCGCGGACGGCTCGCGGCCGGCGGAAGCCGGTCACGGCGCCGGCCGCCAAGGTGAGAAGGGCCGCGCAGGCTTGCGCTCGACTGGCCGCTCTGCGCGGTTGGCGGAAGGGCAGTAGCGCTATTCGCGCCAGCGCCGCCGCTGGGAGCATGGCGTGAGCGGCCGCAGCCCACCCGGCTCCGTGGTGTTTGCGCAGGTAGCGGGTCAGATTACGGTAGTAGGCCCACAAGAACGGACCGTAGCCAAGGCTGGCGACCGAGCTGCCGAGCTCGTGAACGAAGTGCGACCTTGGCCAGTAGCGAATCGGGTGCCCGGCGGAGACCAGTCGGGCTCCGAGATCGACATCCTCGAACCACGCCGGGTGGAAGCGAGTGTCCAGCCCTCCCAAGCTCTCCAAGAGTGAGCGGCGGATCGCCAGCGCGGCGGCGGCGGGTTGTTGCACGACCACTCCCTCTTTCGGCTCGTGCCGGAGCAGCGGAACTCCCGGTAGGAAGAAGAGCTGCCGGAGCAAGCCCCACGCAGTTGGCAGCGGGCGGAGCTGCCAGGCGTATTGGGGACTCCCATCGTCGCCACTGAGTCGCGGCGCCAGGCCCGGCCAATCCCGGTGTCGGTCTAGCGCGTCGGCGAGCTCACCGACTGCGCCTGGCAGCGGCCGAACATCGGGGTTGAGCAGCATGACAATGGGAGCGGATGAGTGTTGGAGAGCGAGGTTGATGCCTCCGGCGAAGCCCAGATTACGGTCCGGGCGCAGAACCTTGAGGCCCGGGTGGGGCTCGAGCTCGAGATCTCGAGAGTTGTCGACCACGATGAGGGGGAAGTCTTCTTCGCCGGGCCACGCGGCGAGCAACCGGTGCATCGATTCTCGAGCACTCCAGTGCACGACGAGCCCCTCCAGGCGCGGCGTGGCTGCAGCTGGCGGAGGTGTGCTCATTCCAGGGCGCCGAGTCGTCGAATATCGCTTATGGGCAGCATGGGTGGGCCGAGTCCGGAGAAGTGGGGAAGGTGAAGTGGAACCTGGGCCAGACCGGCAAGGAGCCCTCGGGCATGCTGATGGCGGCCTCGGGCGATGGCTCCTGCCAGCTCTCTGAGGTCACCGATGATGAAGAACGGCAGGCGCTGCCAGAAAGAGCGGCCGAGCAGCCGAGCGAGGACCAGATAGCGATTGCGATAAACAAGACGGTGTCGTTTCACCGGCGGGGCGGTCGTCGCGCCGCGGTGGAGACACACGGCTCGAGGCTCGCATCGGGCCCGGAAGCCGGCCGCACGAAGCCGGCAGGCGAGGTCTACATCCTCATAATATGACTCGAGAGTCTCGTCGAAGGGTCCTCTCGCGTCTTTGGAGAGAGCCGCTGCGTGCAGAGCCTCTCGCCGAAACAGCGCGGCCGTCCCAGAGACTCCGAAAATCTCTCTCTCGCTCGAGGGGGCCTCTTCGATAGGCCTGTGGTGACCCAGTTGAACGGCCTGCCACCTGCGGTTCCAGGCGAGGCCGTAGCCATCGATTCTGCTGCAGTCGGCCTGGTCCAGATTGGTGCCTTGTACGGCCGCGAGCTCAGCTTCGGCACCGAGCGCCGCGGTGAGGGGACCAAGCCAGGGAGAGCGCACGATGACGTCGTCGTTGACGACTGCGACCAGAGAAGTCTCGGCTACCCCGAGCCCAAGATTTGATGCCGCCGCAAACCCCAGGGACCGTGAAGTAGGCAGAGCCTGAGCTCCTAGCTCCCTGGAGAGAGTGGGTGCCGAGTCGGCAGGGTGAACGACGACGATGTCCAAGTGGTCGCCGCCGTCGTCCCGTAGTGCAGCCAGGCATTCGACCAGGAGGGGACTCCGTCCGAGTGTCGGCACCACTGCCGTCACCGACTCCATGTCAACCTCACTCGATCGATAAGGATCCGATGTTTTTCGTCACTGGAGGGGGAGGGGGCTAGTACTTCGAGTATCAAGGGCTCTCCTGGGACCCAGGGAAGAGGCCCGAAGTGGTGCACTCCCCAATCTGTTGACACTCGGAAGAGACGGTGATCGAGCACTTGCTCGCCGGCCCTGACCACGAGTGTCATCGGCGGTCGCCGCCGCCGTAAGAAACGTGCTTCGACTTCGACGTCGACCTCAGCACCACCAGGCGCTACCGGAATCTCGATGCGCTCGCCCTCCGGAAGTAGCCAGGCGCCTCGATGTCTCCAGCGGTCGACCGTCCAGAGAGGAGGCTGGAGCTCGCCGCCGCTCTTGCGGACAAAGGCATCTTCCACCTCTACTCTGGTGGTTGGTGCGTGCGCGGCGGCGAGAATGAATGCTGAGGAGGCGACCAGAAGGCCGGTTGCTCCAAGGGCTCCCGCGCGCCATCTCTTTGCGGAGGGGAGCCACCACAATGCTGCGAAAGCGACGACCAGCAGGGGCCACCACAGCGCCGAGGTGCGCGGGCGTACATAGCTAGGGAGGAGGCGCCCGAGATCCACGCCCAGCTGTGAGCCCAGATGCTCGGTGATGCGGCTCGTTCCGTCCGCGAGATTGTAGGTCCAGCCGGGTTGAACTGCCCATAACAGCCCGAGGGTCAGAGTCAGCGCCCATAGTGCCGGGATGAATATGCGGGGGAGGGCGCGGTGACGAGCCTCGAACGCCGGAACCAGCACCAGAGCGAGGAGGGGAAGGAAGACCAGGCCATATCGAAAGGGCGGTGACCAGCCTCCGTACCATTCACTGCGTGGAGCGACAAAGGCGAGGTAGGGAAAAAGCAGCGCGCCGGTGTCGACCAAGAGAGAGTTCCGCCGCCGCACCAGGATGGAAACGCCCGGCACCAGGAGCAGCCAGATCGGCGCGGACGAAAAGAGGCCGAAGGCGCTATCGAGGAAGAGTCCCGTACTTCCCTGTAAATAGCCTTCAACGGGTCGACCAGTTGGGTTGAGCTCCTCGAGTCGATGGACTTTGAGCGGGTTGCCGAAACGGACCTGATTGTGGACCATGATGCCGCCCCCCGTAGCGCCGAGGATCACCGTCAGCAACAGAGTAGCGCGCCATCGGCGTTTGGAGTGGAGCCACAGCAGACCAAGCAGGGAGAGCGACAGCAGCATGAAGCGAATCTTGATCAAGGGTAGGGCGACGATCGGTAGTCCCACCGAGAGACCCTTTCGCCAACTCCACGACGAGGTGTCTCTGGCCGGAGCTCGCAAGGCGTCCAGGGCCAAGACGACGAGTAGGGCAGCGGGTACTTCGACCCAGAGTTGGGAGGAGTAGAGGAGCAGGGGTGGAACGAAGGCGAGGACTCCCCAGGCAAGCAGCACTTCACCGGGGGAGGACGCCAGGTAGTGTCGAGCGAGGCGCAGCGTCGCCCAGGCAAGAGCGGCGGTTATCGCTGCCATCATCGCCATTGCGCCGTACTTGCCGGCGACGAAGTAAGGGAGGGCCAGAAGGAGTGGAACCAAGAAGTTGTGGCGCGAGTAGATTTGGCCCGCCGGCCCGGTTGGGTCTCCGAGCTGGGGTCCGATCTCGCGATCCAGGAAGCGGCTGTAATCGCCCTGTTCGTAATTGTTGGTCAGGTCGGCGTCGAGATCGTAGGCCAGACTGTGGGCGATGAGAAGGTTGTAGGGCTCATCGCCGTCGGGCGGGCGGTGAGCGGTGGTCCAGGGGATCATCGCGACATAGACGAGGAATGGCAGCCAGAAGAAGATCGCAGAAGGGCGCGAGGGTAGCTGCGCACCCAACAGCGGCCGCAGCCGTACGAGGGTCCTAGCCACCCAATAGAAGAGGAACAGGAAGAATCCGGCTGCGAGGAGTCCGTCGGCCACCGCCAGACCGCTCTTTTGCCATAGCAGGGAGGCGACGACGAGAGCGAGAAGTCCGGCAGCGAGCGCTGCGCCCTCTCGATCGCGAAGGCGCTGGAGCTTGTTGAGGCGGATCCAGTTCTCGATTGCCAGGGCTCCAGCAACGATCGCAGGCAGGAGAGCGAGAGTGCTGCGCAGGCTTTCCGGCTCGCCCGCGGGCAGGAATCGGTAGAAGAGTGGTGAGCTCAGGACCAGGACGGCTGTTATCGAAGCTCTCGACTTCATCGACCGAGCTCCAGTTGATAGGCGGTGAGCTCGAGCTCGCGAGGGACGCCGGGGAGCAGTCGGAGCTCGACCGAGTGTGCGGGTGCCACCGTTTCGAACTGCCAGGTTTGCCGATAGCGTTGGCCGAAGAAGGTGCCCGAGGCGTCTACCCAGGAAAGGTGGGGGCGCGGGGCGTGAAACCCCGGCATCGAGGCGAGATCAGAGCGTCGTGCTGCCCACTCTCCGGTGTCGACGCCGGTGCGTAGGGTCAAGAGCTGCTCCTCCGTGCTCGAAACCACGCGGAGCTCGGCCACCGGTGTTCCGTTAGGGATCGTGGACGAGTTCGAGAGACTGGAGTCGAGGCTCACAGTCCTAAACCTTATGCCGGGCTCGAGATCTATTTTCCATGATACGACGGCGCCACCGAGCTGCTTCGGCCCCCTGGCAAGCAGGATCTGAGCGGGTGGTCGATGAGCCGCCAACGTCGCCGCGGCGAAGAGCGCAAGCGACATGCCCGCGGCAGTCCACTCCGGGCTCGCACTACGCTGCTGGCTCCAGAAATGGCAGAACCCGCCGCAGGCCAGGAATACGAGGGTGAGGATCAGGGGGCCAGCCCATCCGCTGGCGATCCCGGCGATCCCGACGATCCCGACGATGCCGAGAACCGCTTCGAGTGGGTCTTCCCTGAGCCAAGGGTACGCGGCAAGAATCGAGACCCCGACGCTCAGGATTCCGATCCACCAAGCCTGCAAGGTGCTGAAGATGGTCGTTCTCGGCGTCGCCGAGAGTGCCGGCGTCGTCGAGAGTGCCAGTAGTGCGAGGGGTGCGGCGAGTGTCGCCCGGTCTGGGCTGTGGGCGGCGGCGGCGAAGACGAGACAGAGTCCTGCGAGTCTGTGGGCGGTGCTGCGGCGTGGCTCGATCAAGAGGATGGGGAGCAATACGAGGGCAGGCACGAGACCGCCAAGGGCGGCCTCGAGCCCTCGCGGCCCTCCGAGGGATGCCAATACGGCGACGACGGTCGCCCCGAGGCGGAGGGCTCCTCGGCCGCTGGCTACGGTTGCGCAGAGAAAGAGGAGTAGGCCTCGCTGCGGGCCGACGGCCACAGAGACGCTGAGGAGTGCACCGAGTGCGCCCCAGCGCAGCGCCAGGCCTCGACTTCCATCGGCGGCCACTGAGCCGGCGGCGAGGGCAAAGAGAGCGAGAGCGCTCGGGGCAGTGAATCCGGGTCCGACAAGGAAGGCGGTAGATGCTGCGAGAAGAGCGGGAAACGAGCTCCAGCGTTGGGCCAGGAGGAGAGTAGAGCTGGCGGCGAGAGCGGCCCAGCCGCCGACAGCGGTCGCGTCGAGGAGCGTGGGGGCCAGGAGATCGCCACTTCGGGTAAGCACTTGGACGCCGAGAAAAAGTGCAAGAAGTGCCGCGGTCGGCGGGGTCTTGCCGTGGGTCGGCCATCTTTCGGCGGCGACGATAAGAAGTGTTACTGCGAGCAGAACTGCGAGGGCGGCGGCGCGATCGGCCGTGCCGGGCAGAGCTAGGGGAACTGCCGCTATCAGCGTCGCGAGGCAGGCGAAGAGAAGGCCGATCCTGGTCGGCACTTGAGCTGCGGCCAACAGAACGGCGACTGCGAGCAGTCCCAGAAACGAGGCCTCGGCGGCGACTGTCGGCTGCTGGTGGTTGATGGAGATCACCCAATAGACCGATCCGGCGGCCAAAGGAAGAAACAGACGGGAAGGCTGGTCGAAGATGTGCGGTCTCATGGCTGCTAGACTTCGCCGTCCATGCTTTCACGGGAGCTGCTGCGCCAGCGAATCGACGAAGTGAAGAGTCGCCTGGAGGGGCGAGGGGTCGAAGTGAGCATGCTCGATGATTGGACTCGTCTGGACGAGCAGCGTCGCTGTAGCCTGGTCGAAGTGGAGTCTCTCAAACAGAGTCGAAACGAAGCTTCGAAAGCGATTGGTGCAATCAAGCGCGCGGGGGGCGACGCCTCCGATGACATCGCCAAGGTGGCAGAGCTCAGGGGTGGCATCGAGTCTCTCGAGAGCCGAGTCGCCATCCTCGACGAGGAGCTCCGATTCATCGAGTTGCGGCTCCCCAACGTACCCGAAGATGACGTTCCCGTTGGGGCGGACGAGAGTGCCAATCGTGTTGAGAGAGAGGTTGGCATCGTACCCGTGTTTGATTTCGAGGTGAAGCCTCACTGGGACTTGGGTGTCGATCTAGGGATCCTCGACTTCGAGCGTGCGGCGAAGCTTGCCGGCGCGCGCTTTGTGATCTATAGAGGAGTAGGAGCTCGTCTCGAGCGAGCTTTGGCCGGGTTCATGTTGGATCTTCACACCACCGAGCACGGGTATACCGAGATCCTTCCTCCCTATCTGACCAACGACGACTCCCTCGAAGCGACCGGTCAGCTACCCAAGTTTGCCGAGGATCAGTTCCGTCTCGAGGGTACGCCCTACTGGCTGATCCCGACCTCCGAAGTGCCGTTGGCGAATGTACACCGAGGCGAGATCCTCGAGGAGTCGCAGCTGCCGCTGCGCTATACCGCCTTCACTCCCTGCTTTCGCTCCGAGGCCGGCTCATACGGGCGTGACGTTCGTGGGCTCATTCGCTTGCATCAGTTCAACAAGGTGGAGCTGGTTCAGTACACAACTCCGCAAGCGAGTGAGGCGGCGCTGCAAGAAATTCTGCGAAATGCTGAAGAAGTCCTCCGGCGTCTCGAGCTTCCTTACCGTGTCGTTACCTTGAGCCGTGGTGATATGTCGCTGGCTGCGGCGAAGACCATTGACTTGGAGGTCTGGTTACCTTCTCAGAAGCAGTACCGGGAGATTTCCTCTTGCAGCAACACGCGGGACTTTCAGGCGCGTCGCGGCAACATCCGCTACCGTCCGTCCGACGGTTCGAAGCCTCGGATCCTGCATACGCTCAACGGCTCAGGACTCGCGGTAGGGCGCACCTTTGTCGCGGTTCTCGAGAACTATCAGAGGGCCGATGGCTCTGTAGACGTGCCTGAGGCGCTGCGTCCCTACCTTGGTGGTTTGGAGCGCATCACCGGGTCGGAGTAGGCTCCATCTCCTAATCGGCTGGCGCCTGTGCGGAGGGGTGGCTGAGAGGTCGAAAGCACCGGTCTTGAAAACCGGCGACCGTTAACGCGGTCCGTGGGTTCGAATCCCACCCCCTCCGCCATTAACCTATTAAAATAGGTCATTTACATGGTATTCCGGCTCTTCTGGAACCAGCCTGTCCGAGCTGTCGTTGCGCGTATGGCACACTTGTGGCACACTAACAGCCCGAGAGAGTCAGTCGATCCCGACGGTCAGCTGCCATGCCGACGATCCAAAAGAGGGTGCGTTTCCGGGCGAACATCAGCCAGGAAGGCACTCCTGTTGACTCTCGGAGCTTCCATCGGGAGTCCGCAGCGAGGACCTGGGCTAAGGGGAGAATCCAGCGCCTCGAGAAAGAGCTGGCCGGATCTCAGGTCTCCTCGCAGATCAAGCAGACGACCAGCTACCGGGTCATGGTTCGTCTGCGCGGCCATCCCTTCGAGTCCGAGACCTTCCCGAAACTGCACGAAGCAAAGCGATGGGGGCAGCAAACGGAGACTGCTATCCGCGAGGGGCGGTTCTTCCGCACAAGTGAAGCCGATCGTCACACCGTGGCCGAGCTCATTGAACGTTTCGAGTCCGAAGTTCTATCGCTAAAGCCTGAATCGAGGCGAAGCGATCAGGAGGCCCATTTGCGCTGGTGGCGGGCCGAAATTGGCGCGCGACGTTTGGCAGATGTGACACCAGCCCTTCTTTCGGAGCACCGATCGAACTTGCTCTCTGAAACTCGCAGAGGTCGAAAGCGTCGAAGTCCCTCCACTGCGAACCGCTACATGACGTCGCTGAGCCATGGTTTCACCCACGCGGCGCGCGAGTGGAACTGGATCTCGGACAATCCCTTTCGCAAGCTCAAGAAGCTGCCGGAGCCTCGCGGCCGCGTTCGTTGCCTCTCGGAAACTGAGACCAAGCGACTCTTGGAGGCGTGCCAAGGGAGTCGAGACACCAGGCTCTATCCCCTCGTGGTCCTTGCCTTGTCTACTGGCGCGCGACGAGGGGAGCTCCTTGGGCTTCGGTGGGCCGACGTCGATCTCGAGAGGGGCATCGCCGTGGCTCACCACACCAAGAACAACGAGCGTAGAGCCCTGCCGCTTTCCGGCCAAGCACTGGACGTCCTACGTGATCTCGGGAAGGTGAGGCGTCTAGACACCGACTTGGTTTTCGCCGACCGCCGAGGAAGACCCTCCATCCCGCGGAAATCATGGGACAGAGCGGTTGAGGCCGCCGAGATCGATGACTTCCGGTTTCACGATCTCCGCCACACCGCCGCCTCCTATCTCGCCATGAGCGGAGCGACGTTAGCGGAGATCGCCGAAGTCTTGGGGCACAAGACCCTGGCGATGGTCAAACGCTACGCCCATCTCACCGACCAACATACGAGCGAGGTGGTCGCCAGGATGAACCGGCGTTTTCTCTCGGGCCATTGACCCGCACCTGCCGGCGTCGCTCGAGCCAGTCGTTGAACTCGTCCATGTCGAAGAGCACGCGGCGCCCCACGCGGACAATGACTTTGTCGAGGCCGTTTTCGTCGGAGCGGTAGATCATCCAGCGGAGACTGGCCTCGGTGAAGGCCGGATTGGCATCGGCGATCTGCTTCACAGTCCGGAGCTTTTCGTAGTTCATGGGGTCCTTCGGTTCGTTGTGAGATCTCCTCGAGAGGAAGATTATACTACGAATGTAGGAGATGTGAAGAGGCACGGTCGGCAGAGGCAGAAGAACGAAGGCCGCCGGCCCCGCTAGGGCTCGAATGAGATCTAATGCCTTCTCCTACGTCCATGGTACTTCTCTGATACTACGGATGTGAGAGAAGAGGTTGTTCATCTGAGCAGCGAGCAATGCGATGTCATACGCGCCTCCGGCGCGCGACATCGCACAGCGCGATTCTCGCGCTGCGGGGGAGCCTTTTCGCAACCCTCACGGGTGCTCAAAGCCAGGGAAGGGGAGACCTGTGAGCTCCGGCCAGAGTGCTCTGCAGACCGAAGTGGTCTCGGTTCGTCTATCTCCGACCGAGCGGCAAACTCTCGACGAACGAGCGCGTCTGTGCGGGCAGCCCCTTTCGACCTATATGCGGAGTGTAGCGCTGGGGAGCATTCCCCGCGCTCGTCCCCACAAGCTCGAGCAGAAGCCATCTACCACCTCGGGCGCATTGGCAACAACCTCAACCAACTCGCCCATAGCGCCAACGCCTACAGGCGCACGGCCGACTCCCGCCAACTTCAGGCGGCACTCGACGAACTCCTCGCGACGATTCGTAGACACGCGTGATCGGTAAGGTCACGGTCGGGAGCGCACGCCCTTGGCGCACTCAACGGATCGGAGCGCCGAGGTGATCTGCAAGGCCGCTTCCGCAGCAAACCGAGTCAGGAGCGCGGTTCCGGTTCCTTCCAGGGGCCGCCGGGTAACCATGTCCCTCGAAACCGCTCGCCCGTCGCGAGAGCGTGTAGGACCGGCTGAACGAACGCAGCGATGACCCCGACCGCCTCCTCGAGTGAGCCCGCACTCAGACGGCTCTTGCGCAAGAAGGCGTCCCACTGCACACGCCTGTCTTCAATCTCGGGGAATGTGGGCGTCAATGCGACGGGTGGCTGGGAGGGGATATCGGTTCGGCGGCGCCTAAAGGTCGCCGCGATGGCCTTAGAAAGCCGTCCTCCGTCGAAAGCCTCATGCGAGGCGAGGGCGCCGACGTCGAAGAAGTCGCGCATCCGGCTGTTTCGTGACCCCAGAAGAACCATCGCGTGCACCTTCTCGGCAACGACCGTCTCCATGCGGTATGCGCGAAGACGGGGTCGCGGCAGATCCAGCAGGCTCGGATACTCGATCCACTCCGGCTCCGCGGCGTCCCCTAGACCAATGTCGACGCGGACGCGGAGCCGTGCCGACCCCAGATGGGCGAAGAGCGTCACACGCACCCCGCCATACGCCTCCTCCTCTAGGATCGGAACCACGTGGATTGACTCGTCGTCGAAGACGAGCCCGTCCGGTTCGACTGAGAGCGCACAGAGCTCAGTGAAGATGCGGACGACCGTTTCCTCGTCGATGTCTCCGAAACCGAGCAGGTCGGCGTCCCGAGTTGGGCGAAGAGTCTCGCCGAGCCGGGCCAGGAGTACCAGCGCCCCCTTGAGGACGAACTGCTCTGAGTAGGGCGAGAGGGCCAGACGGTAGAGAAACCGCTCGGTAGCGTAGCGGGCCAGGAGGACGCTGGGGTCGACATCGAGGACCTTTGCTCGCTGGACGAGGCGCGCCTGTACGGATCGCGCGAGCCCGGTAGTCACGCTCACAAGAGGACCCCGTCGATGTAGGGGCGCATCACAGTCTCAACGTGGCAGGCCTCGGCGGCGCTGTCGAGCTCCTCGACGGTGAAGCGTCGATCTCGCCAGCCCTCCCTTAGTGCCTCGATCGCGACGTCGAGTCCGATGCGGTTGCGGAACTTGAAGAGGTCGGCGACGGTCTTGGCGACGCCGTAGATGCGAACGGACCGTCCCTCGATGACGTGATCCTCGATACCATCCGTGAACGAGATCCCGCTGAAGTGCACGACTCTCAGCGGGGGGTAGTCCACGGTCGGTGTCCGGGTACCACGCTCAACCGCAATCCAGACCGCGGACGGGAGCTGTGCGCCTATCCCGTGGAAGCTCAGCGCCGAAAGCAGGCAGATCACACCGTGCGGTACGGCCGTTGCCGCGAGGACCAGCCCGTGGTGCTCCGTGATCTCCCTGCCTGTGAGACGGTAGCGGCCCCGGGCGACCCGCTCCAGGGTTCCGTCCACCACGAGTCGTGTGAGCTCCTGTCGATGGATGCCCGCTCGGGTCACCTCTGCTGCCGTGAACAGCTCCCGCTCTCGAGCCATCTCGAGCACGCGCTCTCGGTCGGTGGCCATGTGGCGAAGTGTATACACCTAGGAGTAAGTGTCAACATTTAGCCACATGCCTAGCTTCCGGTCTCCAGCGCACGATTGCAAGAGCGGCGACGGGTTCCCCAATTGCAGCTTCTTCGGCTGACCGTCTCTTGGGGCCGCAAGGCAGTGGAGCGTTCTCTCGAAATCCCCAGGGCCCGAGACCGATGATCGAGCAGCTCGGGAGCGAGATCTCCTACAATCGTGCGGATAATGGCGAAGGCGAAGAAAGCTCAGCCTCGGCAGAGGCTCTCACGGACCGAGTGGGAGCTGATGCGGATCTGCTGGCGACGGGGCCGAACGACGGCCCGTGAGGTGCTCGAGGAGTCGCTAAGGAAGCAGGTGCGCGACTATCGAACCATCCTCACGCTTCTCACTCGCATCGCCCAGAAGGGGTATCTCAACGTCGAGAAGGTCGGGAAGACCAACTACTACACGCCCGCGATCGAGGGAGAGGAGGCACTGTCCGAAGAGATCCGACGGTTCTTGGATGAAGTCGTTGGTCCGGAAGCCGAGAGTCGTGAACTTCTGCGGATGATCCTCAAGGAGTGAGTCGCCGGCCGATAGGATCCATAGCTGCTCCTTCGCGCAGAGGCCTTGGAGCCGAGAGCCCGCTGGACCGACTCTGGGGTCGAGCAGCCCGGTCGGGCCCGAGTGTTGTTATTCCGATGTGCTCGAGCGCGCGTTATCGAGACCTCGGCTCGCGCGAGAACGCCCGAGGCAGCCGCGAGAGTTGGCCGGGGAGGCCGGGCTTTCCATCCTCCTGCCCCGATCGTTATCGAGTCCCATTGTCCGGAGAACACCCAGTTGAGCGGTCGCGTCACGTGGCGTGATAGCACGATCTTGACGTCACGATATGCCCATACGGCGACGGGAGTGTGGGGATCCGTGGCTCCCAGTACCACCAGCAGCCTTGCATCACTCTTGGCACGCCCCCTGTGGGTGATAATAGGACCAGCTGATCCAGATAAGCAGAACGGCCGAGGATCGGCAGAATCATAGGTTAGCTGGCTAATGAAGGTCAAAGTGATACTCGGAGTTGGTGTTCTGCTTTCCGCAGGCGCATTCGTCGCTCTCTCCATCGTCACGATGCCCTGGGAGTGGCCTATTCATGCTGCCGTAATCGAGGATCTAGTGGCGAACGAGCGAACAGGGATGATCGACCGTTGGACCCGACTGCCCGATGATGAGACGTCCGTTCCAGGTGGCTACCGTGGCTGCTTTCAGCGGTCGGCGCTGCCCCAGGTCCTGGCGGAGCACTTTCTCCGTCGCAACGAGCGCTCACGATGGATCTCGAACCGCAGGACTCTGATCAAGGCCGCACGCTACGCCGGCAACGCCGTCTGTGCCTATCTCCAAGACGACGGTAGCTACGAGCCCATTAGGCCGCGCATTGTGCTTTCAACCGTGGCACGAGCTCGAGACGGCAGGACCGCACTCGTGTACGTCGACCACTTCTGTCCGCTCTGTGGCTATGGCGGATATGTTTATCTTGAGAGGCGGCATCGGGCCTGGAAGGTTGTGGATCGCTGTGACAGATGGGTGTCGTAGCAGTAGCGGCCAGCTAACCCGGCGGCTCGAGCGGACAGAGACATGACAGGAGCAGCACTCGACAAAGACCCTGCCATCGTTGAGCTGATGGCCAAGCTATTGAGAGATCTCGGAGCCCAATTGAGAGTGAGCACGATAATCGATGGCGGTCCGATCACGATAAGTGATGGTCGCGTAGCCATTTGAAGGACTTAGCCGAAGCTGCGTTTCGCTGCCACTTGCCTCAGACGGTCTTGTTCACAGTATTTGATGGCGATTCGAGGAAACCCGATCACGTTGTCTGGTGGGAATGGGTGTTCCGTTCAAGGTATCTGAGGGCGCAACCAGGGGCCCAAGCGCGATGGAAGCTCGGCGAACTGCCTCGATCGCCCATCAGATAGCGTGCCGTTCATCCCATCGCTGCGTGTCAGCCCTCGTTCAGCGTGATCAGCGAAAGAACAAGTATGGACTGCGCGTCAGGCCCCGACGGCCCGCCTTCGGCGGGGATGATGCCGACGGACCTAGTCTTGAGCACACTACTTGAGGGACCAAACACCCCTTCCCTCACCTACCGTGCTCAGAATGGCCAACATTCCCATCGATTATCGTGCTCACTCTCACTGAGAGTGAGCACGATAATCGATGGCGGTCCGATCACGATAAGTGATGGTCGCGTAGCCTTTTGAAGGACTTAGCCGAAGCTGCGTTTCGCTGCCACTTGCCTCAGACGGTCTTGTTCACAGTATTTGATGGCGATTCGAGGAAACCCGATCACGTTGTCTGGTGGGAATGGGTGTTCCGTTCAAGGTATCTGAGGGCGCAACCAGGGGCCCAAGCGCGATGGAAGCTCGGCGAACCGCCTCGATCGCCCATCAGATAGCGTGCCGTTCATCCCATCGCTGCGTGTCAGCCCTCGTTCAGCGTGATCAGCGAAAGAACAAGTATGGACTGCGCGTCAGGCCCCGACGGCGGATGTGTCCCGTTTTTTGTGGAAATGGGTTCAGGCGTAGTCCTCCGAGTCGTCTTTTGCTAAATCCTACCGTTTACGCGGCCCTCTCAACCTCGAGCAGGAGCTGAAGCGCCCGGTAGCCGTTAATCCTTCGCAGGTGTATCTGCCCGAAGGCGACGAGCCCCCAGAGGAGCGTGACGCCGGCAGCCTCGGTGGCAAAGGAGCCCTGGGTTTTAGTGCGGCGACGAAACTCGCGGTTCAGGTTCTCCAGAGCGTTGGTCGTGCGCACCGAACTCCACAGCGATTTGGGGAGCTCGTAGAAGGTCAGTAGCTGGAACCCTGCCTCCTCAAGGCTGCGAGCCACCGCCGGGACTAGTCGCGACCACTTGGTGACGAACGCCGCGTAGGCCTTGCGGGCCTGTGCCGCGTCCTCGGCTCGTACGATCGAGTGCCAGTCACGCCGCAGCTCGTCGTGTGCGTGCACCGGGCAGTGTTTCTTCAGATTCTCCCACTTGTGTTGGACGCAGCGCTGGACTTTGACCTCAGGCCAAGCCTTCAGCGCCGCGGCCAGCCCTTTGTGGCCATCCGTGACCAGGTAGCGCGGAGCCTGAAGACCTCGGGCCTTCAGATCCTCGATCAGCCACTTCCAGTGCTCGGCGGCCTCGCTCGCGGCTAAACGTAAGGCCACCAGCACCTTGGTGCCGTCCGGAGTCACACCCAGCACCACCAGCACCGGTACCGAGACCACTCGACGGGCCAAGCGGACCTTCAGGTGAAAGCCATCGAGAAACAGAAGCACGTAGGACTCCTCCGACAGATCGCGCTCACTCCAGCGAGCAAAAAGCTCCTTCAGCCGAGACACCACACGCGAAACTGCGCTCTTGGACAGGTGCTCCTCACCCAGCAGCGGAGCCAATGCCTTCTTGATCCGGCGGCTGTTAGCGCCAGCCAGATACGCACCCAGGATCGCGTCATCGACCTCCTGCGTACGACGAGCGTAACGCGGCACGATCGCACTGCGAAACTCTACGCTGGCCCCATCCTCGCCGACTAGCCGTCCTCGTGGAATGTCCAGTTCCTTCGACCCACACGCCGTCGTGATCAGACGACGCTGCTTGCCGTTGCGATAGCCCGCACGCTCGCCTGAACGCTCGTAGGCGCTGCAGCCCAGCGCCTCGGACAGCTCTTCCTCGAGTGTGATCTCGATCGCCGCACGAACACGCTCGCGTAACAACGAACGAATGTCCTGACGGAAGCGTGCAGCTTCCCCTTCCTCGTTGATATTCTCCACCATGGCGTAATCCTCCGTTCGCCCTAACCGGCGATGTGTTTGACCACTAGGAGGTTACGCCATTCTCAATTTCCACAGCATTCGGGACGGATCCCCGACGGCCCGCCTTCGGCGGGGATGATGCCGACGGACCTAGTCTTGAGCACACTACTTGAGGGACCAAACACCCTTCCCTCACCTACCGTGCTCAGAATGGCCAACATTCCCATCGATTATCGTGCTCACTCTCACCAGGCGTCGGCGGCTTGCGCCCACGCCAGCAGATCGGCACGACGCCGAAGCGGCATGGTCTTGCCCAAGGGGAACTGGTGCGTTGGTGTCACGTGGACGAGCCTCGCCTGCGGGGCACGCTTGCGTCCGGCCTCTACACTCAACCCCTGATCGTCTACCGGAACTGGCACGACTCGTGCGCCCCAGCCAACGAAAGCCGTGTGCGCGCCGAAGTACCCAGGGTCCTCCACCCAAACCGAATCGTCGGGGTCCAGCAGGACACTCGCAGCTAGAGCAATGCCCTGCTGACTGCCGCTGACGACGATGACTTGGTCAGGCGTGCATCGGACACCCCGCGTAGTGCCGAGGTGCTCAGCGATCGCTTCCCTCAAGGGCTCGTATTCGGAGCGACCCAGCCAACGAGCCCTGGTCAATTGATCCCAGCATTGAACCAGAAGACTGCGCCAAACTCTGCTTGGAAACAGATCGGCAGGTGCTCCCATCCCGAAGGCGCGACCGCGAGACTCCCCGGGCAACTGGATTGGCTGTGGCCATCTCTTGGCAAGGTTGTAGATCGCACGCCCCTGTTGTGAAAGGTTTCGACGACCACGAGGCTCGTCCAGCTCGACGGCACCCGGCCCGAACGGGATACCGCTCGGAACGTCAGCCACAAAGGTGCCGGCACCCTGTTTGCCTTCCAACAATCCCTCGAGAATAAGCTGCTCAAACGCCATGTGAACGGTGTTTCGCGACACACTGAGTGAAGCTGCGAGCGCTCTTGTCGAAGGCATTCGGGTGCCCACCCGAAACTGACCAGACAGGATTGCGTCCCGAAGGCCATCATAGAGCTGCCTGGAGAGAGCACCCGCTGGGCGATCCAGGCTAAGAGGTGGCAGTGTCATCCTAAGTGTCCTTTAGAATTTCACACAGCTGGCACTTTTTAGAGACATCTCGTCTGAGTATCATGGAATCCAGAACAGTACGATGCAAGGATCGAATGCCCAGCCGCGTTTCCCATTTCACAGGAGAAATGAACTATGAGCCGGAACAGCGTCGTGATTGGCGAAGGTAAAACGAAGATCGTAAAGACGAATCCGAGTGACCCAGCGACCGTCCTTCTCTACTTCAAAGACGACATCACAGCCGGAGATGGTGCAAAACACGATGTCTTTGAGGGTAAAGCTGTGCTGGACTGGGCGGTCAGTCGAGATTGTTTTGAGTTACTCTCGCGACGTGGACTGATCACTCACTATATAGACAGTCCCGAGGAGCGCGTCATGCTCGTCCGGAAGCTGGACCGTAAGCTCGAATTGGAGGTGGTCAGTCGCCGAGTTGCGACGGGTTCGATTCTCAAGTGGGGTGACTACTCAGAGGGGGAACGATTCGACCCGGTGATCACTCAGTTCCACTACAAGGACGATCCGCTTCATGACCCGATGCTGGACGATCGATACGTTGAGTTCATGATTCGGGACAAGGACGCGTGGGAATACGCCTCCATGTGTCAAGTGAACACCCAGGTGTTCTTAGTACTGGAAGCTGCGTTTGCGCAGTTCGGCGTGCAGCTCGTTGACATAAAGCTGGAGTACGGCATCATCGATGGCGAATTGTGCGTGATCGACGAGATCTCGGGCGGCTCCTTCAGGCTGTGGCCTTACAGATCAGAGGCGCCCAACCTTGATTTGAGCAATGTGCTCTCCGAATTGGCTCCAGAGCAGCGGCTCGACAAAGACACATACCGCATGGGGGGCGCGCCAGACGAAGTCCTGTCCAAGTTCCGAGCGATTTCAGCGTTGACGTCGCGCTTCAAGGAGGTGGAGTAGGAGCTATGCCAAGGCGCAGTGGCGAACGCTAGTCGTCTGTTGCTTGCGCGTTGCCGAATCGAATGGCCTTGTCATGTTCGTTGTCTTGCTGTGCTTGTGCTCCAGCAACTCCTGGACCGACTCCCGCGTCCAAAGAAGGAACAGAAACTGCGCCATGCTGAAAGCCATTCTTGGGGACAACGACGGCGTCCTGGTCGACACCGAAGGCCTGTACTTCCAGGCCTGCCGCGAAACCCTTCCACCTCGCATTGCATCGTTGCCGAAGCGAGATGCAAGATCCGCAGGTAGTCAAGGTCGGCCTGGCGCTCAGGCAGCGTCTCGGTGAGCGCTTCGTAGGCACTGCGAAACACCGGTGCCGGAAACATCGACTCTCGATACCGGTAGCGGGCAAACGCCCACGGCTTGCGGACCAGGGACCAGATCACGTGACGGTAGTCGATCCGTGCGTGGCCTTCGCCCAGGAGCCGCTCGATCACCAGCTGGCGCCGCCCCCCGTAGAAGACCTCGACCGCCAGCTCCGAGATCCGCACCTTCACCCGCTCGCCTCGAAGTCGGGAGGGCACCGAGTAAGTATTGCGCAGCAAGCGAATCGTGCCGTTGGACGTCACTCGCACTCACAGCTCTCGATACTCGGGCAATCGAGCGCTCGCCAGCGGCCGCATCACGGCTAGCTCCCGGCGACCCGCTCACTGCGCAGGTCGTTGGCGCGCTCGAGCACCTCGCCGATCCAGCTCTCGTAGGCTTCGACGCTCGCAAAATCCCCAGCGACGTTTGCCGCCGCTAGGTGCCACCCGAAAAGAGTTGACGTTCGGTGGATTTTTCTTCTTCCTCGCTTCAGAACGAGGATTGGTTATGGCGACGAGGCATCTGCCGCTCGTCGGGCCGGTCCCACACTTTCTGGAGACGGCGAGCCGGTACGGCAGCGCCCCGAGTCGCAGCCCATCACCGCTCGAGCTGTACCCGTGCAGCGACGAAGCTTCGGTAACCGCCTAGGCCGGAAGCTGGTGGTTCGGGTCGTGCCTGCTCCACCAATGTTATCGGCGGTCATAAAGTGCGGGATACCGGCTGTGTAGTGGCGCTTTTGGTTTCATCCTCCTCGAGAAGGGACCGGTGCCGAAGGAGGATGTAGCGGACGTATTGAGGGTCGAGCTCGTCGTTGGTCAGGGCTCGATGTACGGAGCGGTAGTAGGCAAGTGAGTGAATCTGCGGCAGAGGACGCCTGCGGACGATCGCCGGATCGGCGCCTCACCTCGGAGAGAAGGGCAGCAAGCATGGCCTCCTTCGCCCGGCGGCCGCCTTCGACGACTCCACCTTCCCAGGCTGATGCAAGGAGGTCGTTCTGACCCGTGGCGAGAAAACGCTCGATCTCCCGCTGCTGGAGGGGCGTCGAGGCGCTATTCACCCTCTCCTTTCCAGGGGCTTCCGGGGAGCTTCGAGACCGAGGCGTCGTGCACCAGAGCTCATGACGGTGTCGGGTCGTAGTTCAGACCGGTCCTCAGCAGCTCCTGGACGTCTTGCAGAAACGTCCTGTCGATCATCTAGCCTAAAGCCGAGAGCGCTTCCCCGAATCGCGAACACGTGACGAACACCGCCTCCTCCGCCTGAGGATGGCGTTCGTAGAACCTCTCGAGTGCCTGACGGTGGCGATCGAGGGGCTCGGCCCAGCTGACTTGAACTGGCACGATCTGCCCGTTCACGCGTACCACGAAGTCGACCTCTCCCTGCTCCCGCCAGTAGAACACCTCGCCATGCCGACGCCGCAGTGCCAGATAGGTGGCGCACTCGAGCGACTTGCCGCGATCGGCGCCGCCGTGCGTCGAGACCACCCGACGCAGCCCGGTATCGATCGGGTAGTACTTGCGGTTCCGACTCGCCCGCTTCCGCTCCGAAAACGTGAAGTACGGGCACGCAAAGAGGAGGTATGCCGCCTCGCAGGCTTCCAGGTAGCTCCCGGCGGTGTCGGTCGCGATTCCGGTGGCCCCCGCAACGCGCCGGAGGCTCAGCTCCGAGCCGGCCGACTCGTACGCCATCTGTACCACCTGCCGGATCGCCGCGCTCGACCGGGCACCGATGCGCTCCCGAACGTCACGCTCCACGATGTCGTGGAAGTACTGGCGCCGGAGCCGGTCCCCGTCTGCCATGGCGAGCGGCTCCGGGAAACCCCCGTCCGACAGGTAGTCGTCGAGCGTCGCGTCCGGATTGCTCCGACGCATCTCGTCGAGATCGAAGGGAAAGAGCTCCACGGTGAGATGACGACCCGTGAGGACGGAGGACAGCTCGCCCGAGAGCAACCGCGCGTTCGAACCAGTAATCACGAAGACGTTTCCACGAGGACGATCGAGCTGGGCCCGCAGCCAGCGCTGCCAACCCTCCACACCCTGGATCTCGTCGAGGAAGAAGTAGAGGGTCTCCGTGTTCTCGTGTCGCTCGCGAAACCGCGCCACGAGCCGATCCAGGGTGACGTAGGACTGCGCCCCGGACAAACGCGGGTCCTCGAAGTTCAAGAACGCGCAGTGCTCCGGGTCGAGCCGGTAGTAGTCGATCAGCTGCTGCAAGAGAGTGGACTTCCCGCAGCGCCTCACACCCTGGATGGCGAGACAGAGCGAGTCGCGTAGTGCGAGGGGCAAGTCGATGTCGCGCGGTACGGACGTGGGCACCTGGCGGTCCCAGAAGCTCCAGGTGCTGGCGATTTCGAGGATGTCGAGATCAACCATAGCGTCGATCGTACTCGACGGTCCAGCTCTTGTCGAGTACGATCGACAGCCTCTCGGGCGGCGAACACACTCGCCGGCTCGACAACCGACGCTTACGGGCACACACGGCGGCCGCAGGGCCGGGCGAGCTGTAACCAACAACCTCGCTGCAGTTGGCAGAGCGCAATGCCTCGGATCGCAAGCGTTTCAGTCCCCTCGCCCGGCCGCCGTACAATCGGCCTTGCCGCGACAACGGAGCCGCCGCCGCGCGAGAGGGCAGAATCGATGAATCGCGAGTCGCTTCTCGTAGGGAACACGCCATGATGGCAAGAATCGGGAAACCCAACCTCAAGATGCAGGCCTGGATCGATGCGCGGAAGCGTCATCGACTTTCCCATGCTCAGGTCCAGATGGCGCGCGAGCTGGGCATGAACCCGCGCAAGCTCGGCAAACTGGACAACCACGACCAGGAGCCGTGGAAGATGCCGCTTCCCAACTACCTCGAACACCTCTACCAGAAACGCTTCGGCAGGGAGCGCCCGGAGGTCATACTTTCGATCGAGGAGAAGATCCGCCGCGACGAAGCGAAGAAGGCCCGGAGGAGGGAAGGCAAGGTAAAGAGGCGACGAGCGAACGAGGATGGTCGGAAACCCGATGACCGACGAGTCTCCGGTCTCATCCGACCGGGCTCACCCGAGGAGCCGCGTCGTGAGTGAAGCGAGCCTGGAAGCGATCGCCGACATCCTCGCCCGGATCGGCGCCCGCGACGTCTTCAGCGCCCGGCGGACGGCGGACGTGGACGATGTCCATCTGGAGGTGAAGGGCGTCGGAGAGCTCGGCTTCCCGGTGTCCGGAGCCCAGGCAAGGGCGCTGCGCCGCATCGCTCGTCCGGCCCACTACGGCAAGGGTGAGGAGACCCTTCTCGATCCCGAGGTGCGCGACACCTGGAAGGTCGCCAAGAACCGGGTGAGGATCGACCGGCGGTGGTGGAACCGGACGCTGCTGCCGGTGCTCGAGGCCCTCCGCTCGGAGCTGGGTCTGCCCGACGGCACCAGGTTGAAGGCCGAGCTCCACGCCATGCTGCTCTACGGTCCGGGTCAGTTCTTCGCTCCCCACCAGGACTCGGAGAAGTCGGACGACATGGTCGGTACCCTGGTAGTCCTCCTTCCTTCTTCGTTCCGCGGCGGCTCCCTGATCGTCGAGCACCGGGGCGAGACGGTCACCTATCGCGGATCGAAGACGAAGCTGACGTTGGTTGCGTTCTACGCAGACTGCCGGCACGAGGTGAGACCGGTCCGATCCGGGTTCCGGATCGCTCTGACTTACAATCTGATGCTCGCCGGCGGATCCCGGGAGCCGGGAGCACTCGAGGGAGAGCTCGACCCAGCCATCGTCGGTTCTCTGAGCCGACGCCTCCGCGAGCACTTCGAGACACCGCCGCCCGCGCGCCGATACGCGCTTCGCGAAGCAGGTGCGTACCGCCCGCCGCCGAGCCGGTTGGTCTACCTCCTCGACCACCAGTACACCCCGCGGGGCCTCGCCTGGCATCGTCTCAAGGGAAGCGACCGGGTCCGCGCGGCGGCGCTTCGCGAGGCGGCCGAGCGAGCCGACTGCGAGCTCGTCCTGGCGTTGGCCGAGGTCGAGGAGAAGTGGAGCTGTTTCGAGCCGGGTTGGGACGACCGCTGGCGGCGGCGGCACCGTTCCTGGGTGCGCGACGAAGATGAGATCTGGATCGAGGACGACCCGATCGTGGACGATCCGAGCAGCTACGAGCTCGAAGAGCTCCTGGACTGGGGGATCACCCTCGAGTCCTGGATCGATCCCACAGGGACGAAGGCCGACCCGATCGCCACCGCGGTCTCCGAGGACGAGGTCTGCTCGACGACACCGTCCTCGGAGCTCGAGGCCTATGCCTCCGAGTACGAGGGCTACATGGGCAACTACGGCAACACCATGGACCGCTGGTATCGCCGAGCAGCGGTCGTCCTCTGGCCCAGGGAGCGCTCTTTCGCCGTGCACGCCGAGGCGGCGCCAGCGTGGGCCGTGTGCGAGCTGCAGGAGCGGCTTCGAAACGACGGGCTGGCCGAGGCGCGCGAGTTGGCTGCGACCCTGGCCCCCTTCTGGGAGACCGCCGTCGGCCGAGTCGAGGCCGCCGGCTTCCTTCTCGAGGTCGCGAGGGTGGCCGAAGGGCTCGACGATGCCGATCTCGCGAAGACCCTCCTGCGGCCCTTCTGGTTGGAGCAGCTGTCACCCCGCAGCGCCCGAGCGCTCCTGCGGCTCGTCGGACGCTACGGCGAGAACTGGTGGAAGGAGCTTCTCGCCGCATGGTCCGCGTCGGATTTCCGTCGAGGTCTGCGAACACGACCCGACGAGCTACGGTGGATCGCCTCGATCCCTCGTCTCTGCCGAGCTCTGGTCGCGGTCTCGGACCCGGACGCGACCGACAGCGAGCCGACCGGAGTCAGAGTCGCTCGCATCCTCCTGCAGAACCGGTGGGCACTTCTGAAAGAGGAAGTGCGGAGTGCGGTCCGAACGCGGCCGCCGAGTCGGCGGGAGAAGGCTGCGGCCAGGCTCGCGAGTCCGATTCGGGGAATCCTCGCCGCGTCGCAAACCGCTGCAGCGACTGGTGTGGGGGACGCTGTGGTAGCGGCCTTTCGTGAGCACGACGACGACGCGCTGCTCTCGTGTCTCGTCCGCGTCCTTCGCGATTCAGTGGGCAAGGGCGAGGCGGGGGCCGGGACCTCACCGCCGCTCGCCGAGCTCCGCGACCATGCCGTTGAAACCCTGAGGGCTCGGCTCGAGCGTCCCGAGCGGGCCGACACCGACTGGTCGCTCCCGCTCCCGCCGGGCTGCGACTGCAAGCTGTGCGCCGAGCTCGAGAGCTTCCTAGCGGATGCGGACCGCGTACGCTTCGAGTGGACGATCAACAAGCAACGCCGTCAGCACGTCCACCGGAGAATCGACGACGACGGGATTCCAGTGCGCCACCAGACGCGACGCTCGGGCAGTCCCTACATCCTGGTGCTCGAGAAGAGGAAAGAGCTCTTCGAGAGCGAGGTCAACCAGCGCCGGTCCTGGCGAGCCGAGTTGGAGTGGCTCACCCGGAGCTGATGCACAGTCTTGGCCAATTGCAGAACCTCCCGCAGCACCCTGCCTTATCCATGGGTTTCTGCTGTAGTTTCTGCGCTCCGTCGCAATCTACTCGGTGACGATGCCCGCGGAGCCACGTGTGTTGGCGACGGCCTGAGCATCTGACCCCTTAGGGTGCTCCTTAGTCGCACCTCCGGGTAGTAGCCGATGACTCTCTTCAGGTATCGGAGAAAGCGGCGCTTAAAGTGCCGCGGGTTCCTGTAGGCACAGCCGAAGTGGAGCTGAAGCGAGTCCCAGGGAAACGCTTGCTCGTACCAAAGGCTTAGGATGACGACCGCGGCCCCGGCGGTCACGCCTGCGACGCGAAAAGTTTTTCTGCCCAGGGTCACCTCCGGCTGAGCGGCTAGTGACACCGAGATGGATAGGGCGACAGCCAAGATCAGGATCGAGGCTTTGATTGCTCGCCTCACGGCAAGACCCCTCCCACGATGACCCCCTGTCCCTACTAGAGCCTCGAAGGGTCCGATAACTGACAAGATCTCCGAGAAGACAGTGTCTTTGAAGCCGAGAACCCCTGATGAGGAGCGCGGGAAGTAGGGGAGAAAGGGCGGCTGCAAGGTCGACGAGGCGGCCCCGCTTCTTGTCCACCGTTTTGCCGATCAGCTGCTCTTCGGCCCTCGGGGCTTTCGCCGAGCTCACCACTCTCGCAGTCCGGCTCCAGCATTGTTTTGCCTGAGCCTCGCGACGTCGGGATCCCTGGGAGCGGAGGATCGCCGTTTCGTGCGAGACGATCCCCAAAGTGGTGCTGGACTTCGGCACCACTTCCGAAAGGCTTCTGAGCAACGGTGTCTCTACGCTTCGCCGTGCCGTGGCACAATTCTGGCACACTAACGCCCGAGAATCGCCAACAGAGCGCGACAAAGCTCAACGAGACTGCCGACCCTAAGCTGTTGAATCCATTTCGGTTATCGGTTGTACCCTACTGTGGGTGATTGGGCTCGGCCCGTCTTGAAAACCGGCGACCGTTAACGCGGTCCGTGGGTTCGAATCCCACCCCCTCCGCCATTACTACAATAGAATCAGTCACTTGAGAGGGCTCTAGCTCGATCCAGTCGAGCTCGCCGGCCGTGCCTCTCCCCTCAGCGCTGGCGCCATCGGCCTTCGAGCATCAGGCCGCGCTCATCAACCCGCGTCCGGCGGGCTCCGGCGCCGGTACAGGATCGCGATCGTGGTGGCGCCGAAGATGAGAACCAGCACCAGCATCGTTCCGCTGAAAGGGCAAGGAATGCTGAGTGGGGAGATAGCGAGACGGTTTGAAAGGTACAGAGGGATCGCAGTCGAAGGCATTGCACTGTGCATCGTGCCTCGTGGAAGCTTTCGCGGCGTAACGAACCTCGAGGACCTGACAGCAATGTCAGATTAAGCAAACTTCGATATCACTAACATTCTAGTATGATCATTAGGAAAGGTCTGTATTGCTTATGTACGACATACCCAGGAGTCAGGTCCTCCACCGAATCCGGCTGGAGAACCCCTGGTGGCAGGCGCCCTATGAGATCCCCGAGTTGATCTCAAGGTTGACGCCGCGACCATATTTGGATCTCTTTCAGCCACTCGTGACCAATAGGGACGTGCGTCGTGCTGTCGTCCTCATGGGGCCGCGTCGCGTCGGCAAGACCGTCCTTCTCCATCACTGTATCCGGGCGCTGCTCAACCAGAATGTCCGCCCGTCCCACATCTGCTACCTCTCGATTGACAACCCCGTGTACAACAAGCTCTCACTGGAGGCGCTGCTCTCCCTCTATGGACACGCTGTCAATTTGCCTGTGACCAAGGAGTCCGTCTACATCTTCTTCGACGAGATTCAGTATCTGCCGGACTGGGAGCGCCACCTTAAGTCCCTTGTGGACAGCTTCCCTGGTATCAAGTGCATCGCCTCCGGTTCAGCAGCAGCCGCGCTGCGCCTTAAGAGCACCGAGTCCGGCGCCGGCCGGCTTACCGACTTTCTGCTGCCTCCCTTGACCTTCTACGAGTATCTCTTGCTGCTAGATCGAAAAGATCTTGTGCGCGAGGAGGAAAGGGAGGGAAAGCGTTGGTACTCGACTGACGACATCGATGCTCTCAACGACGAGTTCGAGAGCTACCTCAACTTTGGAGGCTACCCGGAGGCCGCCTTCTCGGAGGAAATCCAGAAGAATCCTGGCATCTTCATCAAGAGCGACATCGTCGATAAGGTCCTCCTGCGGGACTTACCTTCGCTTTACGGCATCACAAACGTTCAGGAGCTGAACTCGCTCTTCACGTCCCTGGCCTTCAACTCCTCCGGCGAGGTCTCCCTCGAAAACCTGTGTCAGGGGTCTGGTATCGCGAAGCCAACAATCTCAAAGTACATCGAATACCTAGAAGCAGCCTTCCTGCTGCGTGTCGTCCGACGGGTCGACGAGAATGCCCGGCGATTCCAGCGCCAACGCAACTTCAAGGTCTACCTCTCAAACCCGTCAATTCGGACAGCTCTTTTCGGGACGCTCGGGCAGGATGATGAGGAGTTCGGGTCGTTCGTGGAAACAGGCGTGTTCGCCCAATGGTTCCATTCTCCTCCGCCCTTGCTGTTGCACTACGCACGTTGGAGCAAGGGGGAGATCGACATTCTCCGCATCCACCCCGACCAGACAATCGACCGCGCGGTCGAAGTGAAGTGGAGCGATCGCTACGTCACCCGCGAAAAGGAACTCGCCGAAGCGATACAGTTCTGCAGCCAGAACAACGTTTCGCGACTAGTCGTGACGACTAGGACCAAGGTCCGGCGAACAAAGATTAGCAACGTCGAACTGCATTTCTGGCCCGCCGCACTTTATACCTATGCCGTGGGCCTCGATGCTATTGACCGTCTCTCCCGAAGTGACCAAGTTCCTAGGGAGTTTTAGTCAGAGCGACTGACTCGGCGGTTGTGGTCGAAGGCCCGAGCTTCTGGGCGTGCCGTCAGAGCAGAAGACCGCATTCGCGGATCTGTCCGGCGATGACGACAACGACGATGATGATGACGGCGACGACCGGGCGCGCAGGGCCACGTTCCATCTCCAGATCTGTGGCCCTCACGCAACTCGATGGAGACGGCGGAAGTACCGGACTCTGAGATCCGGGCCTAACTGCCTGATCCTGATGTAGTTGCTGCTCGCCTCGCGGTGAATCGCGGTGGCTGATAGCGCCCTGGCCGGATTGAAAACCGGCGTCGGTTCACGCCGACCGTGACTTGAGGGGGCTCTAGTTGGATCCAGCCGAACTCGCCGGCCGTGCCTTTTCCCCTCGTCAGCGCTGGCGCGATCGGCCTTCGCGCATCAGGTCGCGCTCATCAACCCGCGTCCGGCGGGCTCCGACGCCGGTACAGGATCGCGATCGCGGTGGCGCCGAAGATGAGGATCAGCACCAGCATCGTTCCGCCGGAGAGGGTCGGGATCTCCGGTACGCCCCCGCCGGACGTCGGAGTGACCGTCGGCGTGGGGGTGATCGTCGGTGTGGGGATGATCGTCGGTGAGCCGTAGCGGGCTTGGTGGACCGAGATTGGCCTGAGAATGGGCCGAGGAGGTGTTCGAATGAGTTCGAAGCGACGGCGATTCGATCGAGAGTTCAAGACTCAGGCAGTTCGTCTGGCGAGCGAAGAGGGGCAGAGCGGAGCTGCTTCGTCGCTGGAAGAGGGTCTTCGCCGAGGAAGGAGCGCGTGCGTTTCCGGGCGAGGGGCGCGCTCGTGACGAGGACATGGCTCGCCTGCGTCGAGACCTTCGTCGGGTGACAGAAGAGCTCGACATTCTAAAAAAAGCGGTGGCGATCTTCTCGGAGCGCCGGCGATGAAGTTCCGGTTCATTCATGAGCACGTCCAGGAGTTCTCGGTGCGCGTGATGTGTCGGGTCCTTGCCGTGTCGCGAAGCGGCTACTACGCCTGGTGTTCTCGCCCTGAGAGCACCCGGAGCCGGGAGGATCGCCGTCTGCTTGCCAAGATCCGTGCTTTCCACCATCGAAGCCGTGGCAGCTACGGTTCGTCGAGGATTCATGCCGATCTGCGCGAGGATGGAGAGAGCTGCGGTCGGCACCGTGTAGCTCGGCTGATGCGCGACGATGGGCTCGCCGGCAAGAAAGCCCGGCGGTTCAAGACGACAACGGACTCGGAGAATTCGGATCCGGTTGCCCCGAACCTGTTGGCGCAAGACTTCTTCGTTGCGACCCCCGACACCGTTTGGGCGGGCGATATCACCTATCTGCGAACCCGCGAAGGATGGCTCTATCTGGCGGTGTTGCTGGATCTGTACTCGCGCTTCGTTGTGGGTTGGTCGCTGTCATCGAGCTTGGATCGTTCGCTCCCCCTTGAAGCACTCGAGAACGCTGTTCGCCGGCGTCGACCCGGCCGAGGTCTCCTGCATCACTCGGATCGCGGGAGTCAAACTTGGGTTCAAGGGGTCGTCGCAACGTTGCCTTGGTGAGCAGAGTGTACAAACTCATCGAAGACTTCGGCAGGGGTTCTGAGCGGTCACGGTTTCGTGGACACCAAGTTAAGCCCCATCGGGGCAGTTCCTATTCTGCATCAGTTCGGGTAGTCAGCTTCGGACGAGGCTGTGCGAGGTTCGGGGAGCGCAGCCTCCCTTCGGATCCGACCGCCGGTCGCGCGTGAGTTCACGCTGCCCCTTCGAAGGCCTCGGGGCTCAGGAATCCGAGCGTCGAATGCTGGCGTCTCAGGTTGTAGAACACTTCGAGGTAAGAAACCGCTTCGTCGTGAGCTCGCTGACGAGTCTCGAAGGGTCGGTCCCAGACCTCGGTCTTGAGACTGTCGAAGAAGCTCTCCAAGACCGCATTGTCATAACAATTTCCGACGCCGGACATGCTGCAGCGAAACCGCAGCTCAGCCAGCCGATCCTGGTAAGCCTTCGAGGCGTACTGCTTGGGTTCAAGGAGTCGTCGCAGCGTTGCCTTGGTGAGCAGAGTGTACAAGCTCATCGAAGACTTCGGCAGGGGTTCTCCAGCCGAGGGTCTTGCGGGGTCGGCCGTTGAGTGCGAGCGCGACCGCGGCGAGGTCGTCGCAGGAGTATCTGACAAGGTCGGTGCCCTTCGGGAAGTACTGGCGTAGTAGTCCGTTGGTGTTCTCGTTGGTGCCCCGCTGCCAGGGGCTGTGCGGGTCGCAGAAGTAGATCGCGAGGCCGGTATCGACGCGGAGTTGAGCGTGTTGAGCCATCTCGGCGCCCTGGTCCCAGGTCAAGGACCGGCGGAGCTGCTCGGGCAGCGTGGTGATTGACACCGCGATCGCGTCACGGACGGCTTCGGCGCCGTGCCCGGCGAGGGCCGGCCCGTTCTTCACCCTCGATTCGGTCCCGTGCCCTTCCATGCGGGGCAGGTGCAGCAGCATCGTGAACCGCGTAGTGCGTTCGACGAGGGTCCCGATCGCTGAGCTCTCGAGCCCGACGATCAGGTCGCCTTCCCAGTGACCCGGCACGGCCCTGTCGCCGGCTTCGGCGGGGCGTTCGCTGATCATGATCTCCGGAGTTACAAATTTCTTGCCTCTCCCCCGGGTTCGCGCATGCGGCACTCGTAGCGCTCGCCCGGTTCGCAGGCACGCGACGAGCTCGCGTTTGAGGGCTCCTCGACCTTGGATGTAGAGCGCTTGGTAGATCGCCTCGTGAGAGATCCGCATCGACTCATTATGGGGGAAATCAATCCGAAGCCGGTTCGAGATCTGCTCCGGACTCCAGGATTTCGCCCAACGCCGATCCTGGCGACGGCCGTGCCGACGGCCGATCCAACGCACATCCGGACCCGGCACCAGCTCCCCGTCAGGCCTTGCGATCACGCCGGCGAGGCGGTTCTGCACGTACTCACGCAAGGCATCGTTCGCGGCAAGCTTGGAGACCTTCGGACGGCTGGCGCGCCGCTCCGCGTGCCACTGCGCAGTCGTGGCCCGATAAGTTACGGCACGGCTGCGAGTCGCCGCGTTGCGGCGCAGCTCCCGCGAAATCGTCGACGGTGAACGACCCAGGCGGCGAGCGATCTCACGTACCCCAACATGCTGAGCGTGAAGGATGGCGATCTCTTCACGCTCGGCGAACGACAGATAACGCCCCGACACCGGAGCCAACGAGATAGGTCGCATTCCACCAGCTTGCCTGAACCATCTCGACCCGACAGCCGGCGACACCCCAGCCTCTGTTGCGGCGTCCTCGCTGGACGCCCCACGAGCGATCGTCTCCCAGAACCGGATCCGGTCCTCGCGCCGCGCTGTCGAGGGCCGGCCAGGTGACCGCATCTGGCCACGCATCGCTCGAATCGCACCCTGACACTTGCCAACTCCCATCGAAACACCTCCATCACGAGATGTTGCGACGACCAGTTGAATCCGCCCAATACACTTGCGAGGACTACCGGGATCGTCTGGCCGAGCTCGGCATGACCGCGAGCATGAGCCGCAAAGGCAACTGCTTTGACAACGCGGTCGTCGAAAGCTTCTTCGATTCGCTCAAGACCGAGATCGACCAGCAGGTGTTCGAAAGTCGCGAGCAAGCGCGCCAAAGGGTGTTTGACTACATCGAGATTTTCTACAAGTGGGATTCACAATGCTTCACCTCACTATGTGCTTGATATGTGGAGAGTTAGCTGATCGACATCACGTCCTGCGGGGTCAGTTCGGCTTCCGAGGCCCTCTCGAAACCGCCGCTGGAGGGTCGGATTGTCCAGGTCGCTGCAGTTAAAGACCCATGGACCGTCCTTGAGCGGGTGTTTCGCCGGTACATCGCCCCGCTCGGCAGCCCGTCGTAGCGTCTTCGCGGCGACACCGAGATGGGCTGCCGCGGCGGTCAGATTCATCCATCCTTCGGCCTGGCGTATCGCGGACGAGTACACCGGTATGCCACGGTTGTTGCGCAAGGAGGTCACGGCCAGGGCAGACCATCGATTCCCGCGTGCGGTGAGAAGGCCGTTGCGGGTGAGGTAGCCGGCGATCAAACGGTCCTTGCAGATGCGAGCCAGCTCGCGGATCGCATCGACCACGTCGGGACTCGTGTGCGATGCGCTCTGGCCCCTGCGGCGCCGTGGGATACGCAGCTCGCTGTGCAGCCCTCCCTTCCAATGAATGGCGAGGGTGACCTCACTCTGCACAGCGTCGATGTCGACGACAATCTCTTCGATCAAAGCTCGGAGGACGCGCTTCTTGAGACGCGGGTCCGTTTCCGGCGCATTCCACATCCGGTCGAGGTCGAGCTCGAGATCTGCCAAATCGAGGGGGTCCGGTGCCCTCGATTTCTCGCCCGAGGGTCCCTGCTCGAGCTTTCGCTCCAGCTCGCGTACCTTCTGCAAGGCCTCGTCCCAGCGCCGCTCCAACTCGCCCGCAACGAGACGATTATCGGGATCCATCGCGTCGTAGCGACGACGGGCCAGCTCCGCCGCGTAGTGGGCTGCTTCCAACTCCATGGACAGAGCTTGGATCCGCTCCTGGCGTCGAAGTGCCTCTTGCGAAACCGCGAGCCTCGCAGCCTCGACCGCGCAGGGTCGCACCACCTTGAGAATCTCTTCCGCAACGGCTTGGTCCACCGACAGCCCGCCAAAGGAGATGCATTTCGGAGCCATCTGGTCGAGTCGGGCGCGATGGCACAGGTACCGAGGGACCGCGGCATTCTTACCCGAGTAACCAACCATCAACTTGCGACCGCAACGACCGCAACGCAAGAGTCCTGCAAGCAATGCAGCTCCCCGTTTCGGCGCCCCACGACGGCGAGCTGACTGGAATTGAGCGACATTGTCATCGAGCATCTGTTGGACCTTCTGAAACCGATCCCACCCAATGTAGCCCTCGTGATGATCGGGGATCAACACCGTCCACTCGTCAAGGGGCTTGCGCACGACCCTTTTGCGCAGGGATCCATCGACGAGCTCGGTCTTGGACGTCGTACGGCCGTAGGCGTAGGCACCGGCGTAGGTCGGCTCTTTCAGGATGCCGATAACGGCGTGATAGGCCGGCCGCTTCCACCAGGTCTCCCAGCCCGCGACGCCGCGCCGTTTCGCGGGTAGATCCACACCGTTTTCGAGAAACCACAGCCCGGCCTGCCGAGCGGTCCCCAACTCGAAGAACTTCGTGAAGACTAGCTCGATGGCCTTCTGCACGCGAAGGTCAGGGTCCTTCTCCAGGCGTTGATCCGCGGTCTTCACGAAACCCACTGGGGCCTCGATCACCAACTCGCCGCGCTTGGCCTTGGCCCACCGAGCCTCCACCGAGCGTTGGCGCAGAAGATCCAGCTCGTACTCGCTCATCGTGCCTTTCAGACCCAGCAGCAATCGATCGTTCGCTCGACGAGGATCGTAGATCGTGTCGTGATCGATGAGCAACGTTTCGACCATGGCGCACATCTCGATCAACTGATGCCAGTCGCGGTTATTGCGTGCGAAACGGGACACCTCGATCGCCGCTACGGCACCGATCCGCCCTAGACAAACCTCGGCCACCAAGCGCTGAAACCCGGTGCGACCGTGTGTCGATGTCGCGGAAAGCCCTTGATCCTCATCAATGACCTCGGTCTCTTGCCAGCCCAGGTCCCGTACGCGCTGCTCCATCGAGTACTGCAGACGCCGGCTCTCGGTGTTGTGCACTAGCTGGTGGTGCGACGACTGGCGCACATAGATCAGCGCCCGACGCTCGAGATGTCGAACCGTGAGCTTCTCACTCATGCTTCCCCTCCTTTGCGAGGCTCGGCGATGACGGTGGGCTCTGCTCTGTCAGGATCTGCGCCAGCAGAGAGATCACCGCTTCGCGAGTCGTCGCGGGCAGCTCTCGCCAGCTCGGCCGATCGGTCTCGGTCGCGAAGAGCTCGGCTTGGTAGGTAACCCGTTGGGCGCGTCGATGTCGCATCGTTTCCCTCCGTAGTCGGTGGAAGACGATTCTCTATCGCGCCCGGACCCTCCTGCTGACGGGTGTCTCTGAGTAATTGCCAACAATCGACAAGCGCTTCCCAACGTACGTTGGGCGAAGTCGTTGCCTGCATCCGAGAGCACAGCTCCCGATCAAACATCCATTTGGGAATCTCGAGCTTCGCGCGCGTCTCGTCATCGTTGACTTGACATCGATAGACCCCGCCGCCCTTCTTCTTGCCGTGGACAACGACTTCCTGCCCGTATTGCGGGTGCCAGCGGTACTGCACCCGACGAATCTCGGTCCTGTGATCACTGTGATCGGGACTTGTACAATCGGTCCCGGCGCCATTCGACGTTGGGATATGTCAGCCCCGCGACCTTCGAGCAGCAGCTCCAGGAGGCCGCGTGAGAATGAGGGACCAGCTCCCTCGCCGGCTATCGCCGGCTCACTACGCTGGTCCCTCCTCTACTTTTCTGCCACCATGGGTGGCTAAACCAGGTGTCCATCAAACCCGGGCAGGTCCACTGTCTACTCTGGGTGATGTATCGGCCGATGAGACTGGTCGCCACTGTCCCCAAGACTGTCCCTGAGAGGGGAGAGACAGCCCGAAATCTCGTAATCCTCGTAACGGGTCTAAGCCCTCTATTCAATACCAGATCCACGCAAACCCCTTTGCTTGCAGGGCGAGCGGATTTGTCCCTGTGCCGAAGTGGCGCGTCTCTCCCGAAGTGGGTGGTACCTATTCGGGGGGGTACCTATTTGGGGGGAGGGCGGCTTCGGGGGAGGGCGACTACGAAGGTCGTGCCTCGGCCGAGCTCGCTGGTGACTTGGATCTCGCCTCCGTGCCGCTCGACGGCGTGCTTTACGATGGCAAGACCCAAGCCGGTTCCGCCTTCACTTCGACCGCGGCCACGGTCGACACGGTAGAAACGCTCGAAGATGCGCTGGCGGGAAGCATCGGGAAGGCCTCGGCCGGTGTCCTGCACGGTCAGCCGGACCTGGTCTTTGCTGGTGTCGAGGTCGAGCCCGACGGAGAGGATGCCACCCTCACGGTTGTACTTGATGCCGTTGTCGAAGAGGTTGAGACAAAGCTCGGCCAGGGCCTCCCTGCTGGCATTCTCGAGATGCACGGCTCGTAAATTCTTCCTGATCTCGACCGACTTCGCGGCCGCACTCGGCTGGATCACCTCTAAAGCCTCTTCGACCACACTCTCGAGCTCCACTGTTCCGAGATCCTCCAGCGAGGCCTTGTCTTCGAGCCGACTGAGCTTGAGGAGGTCGGTGAGAAGCGCCTGCAACCTCAAGCACTGCTGCACGATCTGCGAGATGAACCTGTGGCGAGTCTCCGGCTCCTCTGCGGCTCCGTCTCGCAAGGTCTCGGCATAACCGCGAATCGCCGCCAGCGGGGTCTTGAGCTCGTGGGAGACGTTGGCGACGAGATCTCGACGCACCTGACCGAGAAGCAAGGCATCCGTCAGGTCTCGAGCTGTCAAGACGGCCCCCCCGCTCTCGGCGATCGGCGAGCACAGCAAGGCCAGGGTTCGCTTCGTGCTCTCGATCTCGATCTCGAGCTGGCTCGGCTCGCGCTCCCGCAGGGTCCGTGCCGCAATGGCCTGCCCTTCCCGGGCTGGCAGAACTTCTGCAACGCTCAGGCCTCTGGGGTCACTCTCCCATCCGAAGAGGGTCTCCGCTGCGGGGTTCCAGCGCACCACTCGGCCCTCTTCGTCGAAAACGATCACGCCGTCGGAGAGTGAGCTGAGAATCGCCTCGAGCGAGCTGCGCTCCGCCTCGAGCTCCCCGACTTTCTCCTCCGCGCGTTGGATGAGGTGGTTGAATGCCCGAGTGAGGGCGGCGGCCTCGGGTGCATTCGGCTCCGGTAATACCACGGCACTGTGCCCGAGTGAGACTTTCTCGGCCTGCTTGACCAGCTCTCCGAGCGGCTGGAAGAGATTGCGGTAAAACCAGGCCGCCAGGAAACCCATGGCGAGGAGCGCCGCTGCCAGCGAGACGACCATCAACACCGGCAGCCTCTCTCGCAATTCCTCGATCGCCGTGATCGGCTCGGATAGCCGAACGACGACCCGCCGCCCGCTAGGAGTCTGGGTGCGGATGGCGGCGTAGACGAACTCTCGATCGAGGGTCGGGCTACGACGAATCGACACTCCTTCTCCGTCGGCGAAGGCACCGGCGATCTCGGGACGCTGGCGGTGATTGTCCATTTGCGCAAGCTCCTCGGAAGTGCGGGAGCTGTCGGCTATCACAATGCCGCTCTCTTCGATGATCGTGATCCGCGTGCTCTCGCTCGCAACAAGGGCGCGCACCTCCACCTGCAGCTCCTCGCCGGGACGGTCGAGGTGGGGCTGGAGCAGGATGGAGATCGTCGGGAGAGTGCCGGCGAGATGGGCTCGGGCGGTTCGCCGCAGCAACGACGACGTACCGAGCCAGTTCAGCGCTACGACGACGCTTACTCCGACCAGAGTCGGAAGTAGCAGCGCAAGACCGAATCTGGGCCTGGGGCGGTGGATCTTCACCGTCTGTCGGAAGGCGTGTCCGAGAGACGGAAGCGATAGCCCACACCGATCACGGTCTCGATGCGATCCGCCTCGTCTCCCAATTTCTTGCGCAGTCGCCGGATGTGGGTGTCGACGGTTCTGCTGTCGACATCGTGCGAGTAGCCCCATACATCGGAGAGCAGAGTCTCACGGGTCTGCACCGCACGGTGCCGCTCCATCAGGATCTGCAACAGCTTGAACTCGGTTGCGGTCAGCGGCGTCTCTACACCTCCCACGGTCAGATGGTGGCTGCTGGTATCGAGATGGATCCCGCCGGCTTCGAGGAAATCTGCCAGCTGAGGGGGCGGCTCGGCGCGCCGCAGGATCGCCTTGACTCGGAGTACGACTTCTCTGGGACTGAACGGCTTCTGTATGTAATCGTCCGCCCCCAGCTCGAGACCGACGATGCGGTCGATCTCCTCGCTCTTGGCGGTGAGGACGACGATCGGAATCGATGCGGTCTCCGGCTCGCGGCGCAGGGCGCGGAGCACGTCGAGCCCGTCGATGCCCGGCAGCATGAGATCGAGCAGGATCAAGTCGGGCTTCTGCTCCCGCACTGCCCTGAGACCCTCGTCGCCCCGTTCTTCAACCGACGGTTTGAAGCCTTCTTGAAGGAGGTTGTACTCGAGAACCTCGGCGATCGCGGCCTCATCCTCGATGATCAGAATCTTGGCGCTCATAGATTTCGAGTAGCTTCTACCAAGGCCTCCCGATTATTTCAGAGGTCACTCTGTGACAGAGCGTCTCCGTGGCCCAAGCTTGGGAGCCGAGGCCTATAGATCGCCAACGCCAGCCGCAAGATGAAGGGCGCAGAGCTCGAGCAGGCGGGAGCGAATGGGGTCCACCCCAAAGAGCTCGTGGTCGGCTTCGATGCCCTCGCGGTTTTCTCCACCCGGAGAACCCGATCGGCGAGATGACGATCGCCGACCTTGCGGAGATCCACTGAGATGTCAGATGTTCGTCACTCCTGAGACTCAGGAGACCGCGGACTACATCGAAGGGCGCTACGGTCGATTCCGACCAGGTCTGCGAGCCATGAGCGGAGCTCGCAGGCTATGATGGCGCGTCGCTACCGACCTTCGAAAGGAGTCTGGATGTCCGAGACCGCCGAGCAGGCCTCGCCTGAGGTAGAGCGAGAGTCGCTTTACCCGGCACCGGCCTACGCCTGGTACTGCGTCTTCATCTTGATGGGGATCTATCTGAATTCCTTTCTCGATCGGCAGATCCTCGGCCTCCTCGTCGACCCGATCAAGGCCGACATGAACATCTCGGACACCCAGATGGGTTTCCTGATGGGCCCCTCGTTTGCGATCTTCTACATCATTGCCGGCCTACCGATCGGCTGGCTCGCGGATCGGATGAGCAGGCGCTTCCTGATCGCCATTGGCCAGTTCTTCTGGTCGCTTGCCTCGATCAGTTTCGGATTGGGGCGGACCTACGCTCAGCTTTTAGGGTCGCGCGTGGCCGTCGGCGTCGGCGAAGCGTCGCTCTCGCCTTCGGCCTACTCGCTGATTACCGACCTCTTCCCGCCCAAGCGCTTGTCAACGGCTCTGAGTGTCTACGGTATGGGGATCTTCCTGGGTGGCGGTCTCGCCAAATCTGGCGGGCGGCTATGTCCTCGACTTCACCGGAACCGGCGCGATTTACGATCTGCCGCTGGTCGGTGAGCGCAAATCTTGGCAGATGGTCTTTTTCTTCATCGCCGCGCCCACTATTCCGCTCACCCTCTTGCTCCTGTCCATGCGCGAGCCGATTCGCAAGGGAGTGCGCAAGGTAGTGGGAGAGGACGGCACGGCGCGCGCGGTCAAGGTGCCGATCTCGGCGTTCTTTCGCTACGCGCGTCGCAACGCCAAGACCGTTCTGACCCACAACATCGGCTTTGCCTGGCTCTCCTTCGCCGGCTACGGCGCCGCCGCCTGGGCGCCGTCGCTGTTTATCCGTGTCCACGGCTGGGAGCCCGCCTTCACCGGGAAGATGCTAGGTGTCATCGGTATCACCGTCGGTCCCATCGGGATCCTGACCGGTGGCTGGCTCGGCGACAAGCTAGGGGAGCGCGGCTACCGTGACGGCAAGATCCGCGTCGGTCTGTTCGCAGCTTGCGCTGCCCTGCCCGTGGTCGTTGCCTACCCACTGGTAACGAACGCGAATCTAGGAATCGTGCTCTACGCAGTCGCCGCCTTCTTCTCGGCAATGCCGTGGGGGGTTGCGCCGGCGGCGATTCAGGAGATGATGCCGAATCAGATGCGCGGGCAGGCGTCGGCTGTGTATCTGTTCATCGTCAATCTTCTCGGCTTGGCCCTTGGCCCGCAGATACTGGCGATCTTCACCGACTACGTCTTCAAGGACGAGATGATGGTGCACTACTCGCTGGCATCGACCGCGTTTCTAGCGAAGCTCCTCTCCGTGGTCCTCTTGGCGATCTGTCTACGCCACTATACGAAGAGCTTGGATCGACTCGAGACCTGGTCCGAGGATCTAGATCCCGATTGATCGAGCTCTGACGCCCTCAGGCTACTCCGGTATCGGCTCTTCGAGGCGGGCCAGAACCCAATCGTAGATCAGCCGGTTGAAATCTTCGCCGTCGCGATCGCGGTCGCCGCCGACGATCGAGATCGAGAACTTGGTGATTCCGTGGAGCGCACATTCCTTGAATTCGGGGTTCTTGGAGATGTTTGCCGGCCGGTCGACGCACACCTTGTGGGAGACGCTGGCTCCGCCGGGGTTGTTCTTCTCCAGCGCGGCGGCGAAGGCGTGGTGCATGATCCACTGGCCCTGACCCGTTATCGTGCCACCGTCCCGGGTCGGGATGGTGTAGACCTCTTCACCACAGACCGAGTGCTCGTTGCGACTCCATACCTCGAAGATCGGGGTCGAGACCTGTCCGGCGGAAACGAGCTGGTCCGGCATGTTCTCCGGGAGTGCGTAGTGGCCGATGCGCTCGAAAGCGCCGCGCAGGTCGAGGTCGCCGAACTCCGTACATCCGTGGTCCCCAAGTGCGGGGAAGTGCTCGCTGGTGGTCCCGGTGTCCGGGATCACACCGCTGAGGCGCCGGTTCTCGGCCCCCAGCGCCAAGGCGAGGGTGGTGACCCCGATGCCGCCTGCGCTCGTGCCTTGGGCGAAGATGTGGGTCGTCGAGTAGTTCGCACGCGTGTAGGCGAGTGCCTCGCGCACGGCCAGGAGTCCGTCGACCAAGCGGGGACGGCCGTCCTCCGAGGGGTATTGATTGAGATGATCGACAGCTCCGATGCCCGAATACAGATCGTTGTCGCAGCCTGACGGCATCATCAGCCGGAACGAAGCTGGGTGCCCACCGATCATCTTCATGAGGCCGGTCTCTTCGAGCAGCACTGTGAGCTGTCTGCGCTCTTCCTGAATATTGGTCATCTTCCCAGTGGCAAACTCACCGTCGGGAAGGAACCAGCCGACGCCGCCGCCGTGGAAGCGCATCCAGAGAGGCGCCTCCTGGGTGGTCGCGAGTCCTGGCCGGGAGGAGACGAGAAAGGTGTGGTAGCCCGACTGGCTACAGCTGCGACGATGATTGCGGTAGAGGTCGAGACGCCAGCCGTCTTTGTCCCAGCTCTCCACGAGCTCGATCTCGCCGGTGTCCAGGCTCTTCAAGTCGTCGGCACCGCTCGGGGTGCGATCCGCATTGGGCGGCGCGGCCGCCGCCGCTCCGACCATGACCGGCAAGAGAATGGCCAATACCGCAGGGACAGGGACCGAAAAGAGTCGCCGCGAGCGTCCGGGCATGTCTGTCCTCCTCGGTTTCGAGAGGCTCATCATACTCCTGACGATTAGCTGACGGTTGTTTTCTATCCTCTGGCTACTCTCCTAACCCTAGAGTCGGACCGGGGCCTCGGATCGACAGGGGGGGATCCGTGGCCCCGATATTCCGTTCCATCTCATCTGGGCGAGTAGATCGAGAACACGTTCCCGTCGAGGTCGTAAAACGTCGCGTACATCTCGCTGGGGCCGAGCGCGGGAGCATGGACCACCACAGCACCTGCTTCTTCCAGCATTGCCGCTACAGCCTCGACGTCGTCGACCCTGTAGGCGACCGCGACACGCCCCAGCGTCGCGTTCCCTTCGTCGCCGGCGCCGAGAGCGATGGTGATTCCGCCTCCATCGAGGGTGCAGAACCGATCTCCGTCGCGAGACTTGATCGGCAAGCCGAGTACCCCCTGGTAGAGCTCCAAGGCTCGATCGAGGTTCTTCACCGGATGCATGACCATCCCCGCTCGCTCAACCTTGGCCATTTCGCTCTCTCCGATCAAAAGAATCAAGGGCGAGCACGAAGTACGAAGAGGTGAGAGAGGACGAGCGGCCAGCGCTCGCCGAAGATCCCGTGGCCTCCCCTTGCGACGACATCCGCAGCACGCTGAAGGACGCTCCGCAGACCTCCGTCTCGTCCCGAGGGCGCGGGGCGCACCAACTCCACCGAGAGTCCGTTGCGCTCGGCTTGGAGGCGAAGCCCTTGCGGAGAGGTTAGACAGGTATGCCATGGAGGCGCCAGCATGCTGAACATCTCCGGCAGCGGCCTGCGCGGCCGCAGCGCGCTGAGCAGGCGCCCCACCAGGCGAGGAATCCCTGGTGTGGGAGAGAGAATGAGGATCGCACCGTCCTCCGGGTCCAACCTCGCGGCCATCTCCCGCAGCAGCTCTTCTTGATCCAGCAGGTGCTCATATACGGCGACAAGCACGAAGGTGCGAATGGCGCTCGGAAGGCTCACTTCGTGGAGAAAGCCCGAGTGCACGTCGAGCCCCTTGGATCGTGCGTACTCAGCCATATCCGCCGACGGCTCGATTCCCTGGTAGGGAATCTCGCGCTTCACCAGCTCCGAGCCGAGGGACCCCCAGCCGGCTCCGATCTCGACCACGAATCGCGGGTCGTCAGGAGGATGGAGGCCGACGATGAGATCAGCCAGGGCACGGTCCACGTTCGCACGCCTGCGGGCGTCCACCTCGGCATCGCCACACCAGTGGCCCGACTGGCGGTAGCCCTCTCGATACGCCTGCTCCAGTGCCTCGGGGCTTGGAAGAGTGGCAAGCTGGACCGTTCCACAACTCGAGCAGACGGCGTAGTCACCTCCCGGGCGAGTGCCCAGAGCTCGAACGGCCCCCGGACAGACGAGACAGGATCCGACCACGTTCACAACTTGGAGCTTGCTTGGACTAGCGGCCCCCGCCGGAGGTATTTCGCCGCGCCAGAGTGCTGGCGAGACTCTCTCCAGCAAGGCCTTGGCCTGTTCCCCGCACCTCGGCCAAAGTGTCGAGCGAGAGCTCTCTGCCGAAGAAGACCTCACCGCTGAGAGTCGATCCATCTTCCGACTTCGCCACTACAAAGCTCATAGGCAATCGGGCTCCGCCGGCGCCGGTGATGATGCTTCCGTTGAGGATGATCTCGTTTTGGGTGCGGATTATGTCGGAAATACTGGTCGAGAACATGAGCTTTCCCACCAGCATGTAGAGCTCGCCGGGCTCACCTTCGAGCTCAGGCACGACCAAACCCCACTTACCGCCGAAGCCCATGCCCTCGACACCCACGAGATAGCCTTCGCGCGGTTCGTGCCGCGCCAGCAGTCGCTCGACCTGAGGCGTCGACGGGACCGGTCGGGTCTTCTTGCCCTTGGCGTCGATGTAGTCGATGAAGCCGACCAGCATCTCGTGGTTGGTGCCGTCGCCCCATCGGACGTCGACCGTGGAGTCGGGGTTGTCGGGGTTGTCGGCCGAGTTGTCCCAGCTCGCGTCGACCTTGACCAGGGAGCCTGCCGGGGCGTCGACCGGCTCCCGGAAGCGATAGATATTCTGCCAGTTGTAGTCGTATTTCGGCACATCGAGAAGCACTTCCTCGCTTCCGTCTGGACGCTCGAGGACGTACTTCATCGACTTGCCGCGATTGTGCATATGCGGCATGAGCGACAGGATCTGACTGTCCTGACCGAATAGGTAGACGGCATCGGCGCGATAATCGGCATCGCCGGCGGGAATGTGGATACCGGTGTCGACGGCAAAGGCGGTTGTGATCTCTTTGGTGATCTCGCCCTCTCCGTAATACACCCCGAGCTTCGAGGCGTCGGTGCCCGAGTTGCCGCTGGGGTGGTAGTGCATATTGAAGGAGAAGAGCTCGTTTGCCGCCACCGGTTGACCGGTCCCGGTACGAAACTCAGAGGGTGGGCTGCCGGCGACCCAGACTCCGCCGATGCGCGGCGTTTCGACCATGCCGATCGGGCGGCGGGCGGCTTCGTTGAGGTAGATGGTCTTCTGGATCCCGGCGTTGGAGTACTGCGTCTCTTCTTCGCCGATGCCGAAGGGTCCGAGATAGATGACGACGTGGTGGAGAACGTCAGTGTTCCCCGGCAGCAGCTCGATCGCCTGGATCCACTTCCCTTCAGGGACATCCGAGCCGAAGATCTGGGTGAAGAAGAGATCGGGTCCGTCGGCGGGCACCTCGACCGGCGCCAGCTCGATCATGTAATCAGGCTCCCGACCCATCTTCCAGCTTCCCGCCGCCGGCAGCTCGGGAGTAGCGGGCAGGCTGGCGCGGTCTCCTTCTACGGCTCCCTGGGCGACCCAGCGTTCGATGAGGGCGATCTCATCGTCGGCGAGAGAGATGTCGTTCTCGAAGTCGCCGTAACGACGGTCCGCGTCCCAGGGAGGCATGTCGCGCGCCACGACGGTGCGGGCGATCGACTTGGCCCAGGGGCGAGCGGCCTCGTAGCTCAAGAGCGACATGGGAGCGACATCGTTGGGTCGATGACAGGAGATGCAGTGGTCGAAGAAGACAGGTGCGATGTGCTCGCTGAAGGTCACCTGCCGGGGGAGATCTCTGGTGTTGACGGCCGCGGCTAAGGTCGGCGCGGCGGTTGCGACGAAGGAAATCGCGAAGAAAGGCATCAAGGCCGTTTTGTAAAGGCAGGCGGTTACTCTCATTGTCAGCTTCTCGGTCGGATCCAGATCGGCGAAGACCAGGCCCGCTCCTGGAGGGTGGTGGCAAGATCCGGGCGCGGATCAACGCCGGCCTTGATTGCGTCCCAGGTCGACCAGCGGCAGGTCGGGTTTTCGAGCACTCTAACGTAGTAGACCGCCCGCTGGCTGGCGTCGAAGTCTGGATCGCTCCAGACCGCGCTGAGCTCGCTATCGCCGACACCGCTGGTGATACTGCAATCGGTGATGTCTACTGCCGCGCCGTTATCCGGGCAGCGATGGGTCGTGGGGTCGGGATTGCCTCCGTCGGAGCAGGCGACGTCGTAGACCATCTCGGAGTTACCGCCATCCTCCTGCCAGCCCTTGATGATCTGGAGACGCTGCAGAGAGGCTCCGGTCGGGTCTTTGACTGCCCATGCGACGAAGCGTGGCTCTCCGCGCCGTTGCGCCTCGAGATCGCTGCCCATGGCGACTCCGTTCTCGTAGGCCGGCCCGACCCAGTCGGATCCGAGGTCGAGATCGGCAGGCACCTCATAGCCGGCGAAGAATCGCACCTGCATCCGCGGGCCGCTGGTGGCGAAGGTCTCTTGACGGCGGAAAGCATCGAAGATCGATTCTCGAGTGTTCTCCTCGGCCCACACGCCGGTCAGTCCCGACGCCCCCCAGTAGCGGTAGTAGGTCTCCTTATAGGCGGGCTGTTCGCCTCTGGCGTCCCACGAGAAGGGCACCGATCCCCGATTCTGTGCGATTCCGTCGAGTAGGCCCACCTTCGAGGTGAAGTTTGATTCATCAAAGGATCCGCCGCCGTTGTGGGTATCCGAGGCGCCGATGATGCCGAAACGGTAGGGATTGACGCCGAGCTGCTGCTCGAGGCGGAGTCCGTTGATGAGGGCTTCCCTCACATAGCTGCCGCTGGGGTTGCTGCGCGCATAGCTGGCGATTTGGTAGGGGAAGATCTCGAAGTCCGCCCACTCGTCGTTGGGTGAAAGAAAGGGGTGGGTGGCGGAGGTTCCTTTGACCTGGGTGATCTCGACCAGGGTCTCGTTGCGGATTCTCTGCTCGGCCCACGCTCGTGTCAGCGGATCGCCGTCGAAGGTCTCGAGATCGAACATCTGACCGTTCGAACCGTTGGCGTTGTGGGGTATGGCGAGTAGCTCCATGCCCTGGGCGCGTTGCGCGTCCATCCAGTCCCAGAGGTCTTCGGGGTTCAGCGAGTCGGCGCGGCTGAAGGGACGATCGGGTGCCTGGCTGCCGTTGAAGATGACGTTGCGGTGCAGGTTTCCTCCGCGGCCGGAGGTGAATTCGTAAGCGATGAAGGTGGTGAGCATTCCGGGCTTGTTGTGGCGCTCGGCGGCCGCGATCGTTTCGGCCCAAGCCGACTTCACTACTTCGAGGTCGAGGTTGGCGTTTACTAGCCCGCCACCGGTGCGGAAGGCGCGGATCTTCTCGGGAATGGTCCTGGCTTCGGTTACGAGCTCACGCCCCTCGAGCTTCGACAGAGGATGATTCGGGTTCGACATCGCCCGCAGCATGCCGAGGGTGGAGGCGTGGTCTGTGACGGCGTAGAAATCGAGCGGGCGATCGAGCTGCAGCTTGTAGCCGGCGGGGTGGTCGATCGCCTCGCCGCGAGCGAAGCGGTAGGCATCGTCCGGTGTCGTCAGGGTGCCGAAGATGAAAGCATCGAAGGAAAAGCTGGTGTGAATGTGGAGATCGCCGAAGAGAGCCCTGCGCTCGCTCTGAGCGCCGAGCGCAGACGAAACGATCAGGGTGGCTGCGACGAGAAGGAAAACTCGAAGGGATCTCATGGGCGTCTCCGTTCTGGTCTGAGTACCGGAGATCGCACTTTATCCCAGAGTCCTCAGGGAACCTTGGCTCGGCTGATGGCGAGGCGAGACGCTGGTCTAGTGAGGGGCGCTACCCCAAATCCCCTTCAGCACGCGATCCCTGCCGCAGCCGGTGCGGTAGAGCTTGTAGCGCACAGGGTTCTTCTTGTAATAGTCCTGGTGATACTCCTCGGCGGCATAGAAGGGTGTCGCCGGGACCAACTGGGTGACTACCGGCTTGTCGAGAACACCGCTCTCTTCGATCTTGCTCAAAGAGGCTTGGGCGAGCGCCTTCTGCTCTTCGTCGTGAAAGAAGATCGCCGATCGGTATTGCGGCCCACGGTCACAGAATTGGCGATTGGCGGTGGTGGGATCGATGTTCCTCCAGAAGACTTCCAGAAGCTCGCCATAGCTGACCTTGGTCGGGTCGTAGCGGATCTCCACGGCCTCTGCGTGCCCTGTTCGCCCCGATGAGACCTGCTCGTAGGTCGGGTTCTTCTCCGGCCCGCCGACATAGCCCGAGGTGGTTGAGAACACTCCGTCGATAGCGTCGAAGGGAGGCTCCATGCACCAGAAGCAGCCACCGGCAAAGGTGGCCGTGGCGGCGCCTTCGGCATTCGCAGCCGATTTCGGGTCGTTACTGTTTCGCGGAGCCGCTGCGATCAAGACCGCGCCGAGGAGAACGATGGCTAAGACGACAATGATGCTTGTTCTCATGGTGTTCCTCTCTTTCTCGATGACTATAGTGCTTGTCAGTGCTTGTTGGTTCTTTTCGCTCCCAAGTCGGGTTCCCGAGAGCCTCTAGATCTTGGATGCAGCCGGGTCCCCATAGGTTTCGTGGGGCCCGTAGTAATGTGAGCTGATGTCGGAAGGGGATCTCGTCGCTCGCGTACGAAGCGGCGACGCCGAGGCTGCATCCGAGCTCGTTTTGAGGCATGGCGGCCGGATGCTGGCGGTGGCGCGGCGTATCCTGCACAATGAGGAGGATGCCCGAGACGCGGTCCAGGATGCCTTCCTCAGCGCTTTCAGGGCACTCGGAAGCTTTCGCGCCGGTTCTCGACTGTCGACTTGGCTCCATCGGATCACGGTCAACGCCTCGCTGATGCGGATCCGCCGTGCCGCCTCCCGCCCGGAAGAGCCGATTGAGGATTTTCTTCCCAGCTTTCTCGACGATGGGCACCGAGCCTCTCCCGGCGACGCCTGGGGGGAGCGCGCCGACCGCCTTCTCGAGCGCAAGGAAGCCTGCGAAGGCGTGCGTCGCGCGATCGACCGATTGCCTGAGAGCTATCGTTTGGTTCTCCTCGCCCGAGACATCGAAGGGCTCTCCGGTTCCGAAGTGGCAGAGGCCCTTGGGATTAGTACGAATGCTGTCAAGATCCGTCTTCATCGGGCTCGGCAGGCTCTGCGAGAGCTTCTCGATGCCCGAGTACGAGAGGTAGAGCCATGAGCGCGCGGTTGACTTGCAGAGAGCTGATCGATTTCATTGTCGACTTCTTCGACGGCCGACTGCCTCCAGCCCAAAATGCCCACTTCGAGAGCCATCTCGAAGTCTGCCCGGACTGCGTCAACTATCTGGACAGCTACACTCAGACGGTGCGTATTGCCAAGGAAGCCTTTGGCCAGGAAGAGGATGCGGTCACGGCGGGTGTGCCGGAAGAGCTGGTGACGGCTGTTCTTCGGGCGAGGGTGCCTGGCTCTTGAAACCCCCGGCCGCCCCGGCGCATCAGAGTAGGTGAAGGCACTCCAATGACTCTCGACACAAGGAACATCACTATGAAGAAAGTACTTGTACTAGCGGGCCTCTTGGCGGGCGCTACTTGGTTTTGGACTTCTCCTCAGACCCAGGCTGCCGATCGAAGGGGGGGCTCCGGCGGGGGTGAGTTCACCAGACCGAGTGACGACGTCTTGCGCGAGAAACTGACCCCCATCCAGTATCAAGTTACGCAGAAAGACGGCACCGAGCGCCCCTTTGCTAATGAATACTGGGACAACAAAGAAGCCGGCATCTATGTCGACGTCGTCAGCGGCGAGCCTCTGTTCAGCTCGACCGAGAAGTACAAATCCGGCACCGGCTGGCCTTCGTTCTGGGCTCCGCTCGACAAGAGTAATATCGTCGAGAAAAAGGACCGAACCCTCTTCATGGTGCGAACCGAAGTGCGCTCGAAGCACGGCGACTCACATTTGGGCCACCTCTTTGACGACGGCCCCAAGCCAACGGGACTGCGGTATTGCATGAACTCGGCAAGCCTCCGCTTCGTCCCTGTTGAGAAGCTCGAGTCGGAGGGCTACACAGAGTGGCTTCACCTCTTTGGCGACGAGGGAGACTAGGGACCTCGCGTCCCCAGCCTTACGCCGTCTCGAGCCGTATGTCGATGTGACATGAAGTAGAATCGTCTGGACGCTGATGCGCTGTGCGACGACCCTCTTTCTTGTCCTGGTAATCCCCGCTTGGCTGGGAGCGCAGGAGGACTGCGCCGACGGTCTGGTCTACGACGACGGCACTTTCGAGAACGGATATGGTGCCAGTTTGGAGCAGGGGGATACGGCCTCCGAGTACGTGATGCGCATCGACCCGCCGCCCAACGCGCGCGGCCTGGAGAAGATCTGCGTCTGTTGGACCAAGAATGGCGCGGATTCGAGCGTGGTTTTCGATCTGAACTTCTACGCGGTCGCCCAGGATGGCACCCCGGGAGCCCTTTTGGCATCGCACTCTACTGCTGCCTTCGGAGTGCCGAGCTTCAGCGGCCACCGTTTCTACGCCTACGACTTGAGAGCCCTGCTTCTGCCCGCCGATGAGCCCTTGTTCATCGGGCCCTCCTGGGATCCGGGGCTGGACGAGCGTTTGTTCATCTGTGCTGACGAGGACGGCCCCTCGAGCCAGACCGGCTACCACACCAAGGACATAGCGACCGGGGGGCCAGACCGGAAGTTGGGCGAGGTTGATGCCTGGGTGGACTATAGGAATCTGGGTGTTCGCGCGCTCTACGACGTGACCTGCTTCGCCGGAGCCGAGACCCTCTGTCTCAACGACAATCGATTCAAGGTGGAGCTCGAGTGGAGTCGACCCAACGGTAGTGAGGGCCGAGGCCAGGCGGTGAGCGTGGAGGGGCGGGAGGACTCCGGCCTGTTCTGGTTCTTCGACGAGGGGAATCTGGAGATGCTGGTCAAGGTGCTTGATGCCTGCGGCAGCAGCTTCGACAGCTACTGGGTGTTTTACGCCGCCACCACCAACGTCTACTTCAAACTGACGATCACCGACACCGTAACCGACGTGGTCAAGATCTACGAGAATCCGTTGGGCATGGCCGCGACGCCGGTACAGGACACCCAGGCTTTCAAGACCTGTTCGTAGCGCCGGAGGTTCCGGAGCCGTCACTTCCCGAGACGAGTGCGAACCTTTTCAGCGACGCTTTCCCCGGTGAAGCCGAAGTGCTCTGCGAGATCCGCTGTCGGCGCGGAAGCACCGAAGCCCTCCTGCGCGATGATCTGGCCGTTGTCACCGACCCATCGCTCCCAGCCCATGGGCGATGCCGCTTCGATGGCGACGCGCGGGCACTCTCCTGGTAGTAGCACCTGTTCGCGATACTCGGACCTCTGCTTCCCGAAGAGCTCCCAAGACGGGAGGCTCACCACTCGGGCCTGGACCCCATCTGCTTCGAGGAGCGCCTGGGCTTGGATGGCGATGTGGACCTCCGATCCTGTGGCGATCAAGGTCACCTCCGGGTCGGCGGCGGCTTCGGCCACGACATAGCCGCCTTGCGGCACACCCCGCTCCGCGGCGCCGTCTCCTGTGCCAGCCAGCACTGGGATCTTCTGACGGGTGAGCACCAGCGCGGTGGGGCCCGAGATGTTGTCGAGCGCGGCCTGCCACGCGGCGACCGTTTCGTTTGCGTCGGCGGGTCGAAGCACGGTCAGCCCCGGAATCGATCGCAGCGACACGAGCTGACTGATCGGCTGGTGAGTCGGGCCGTCTTCGCCGAGCAGTACCGAGTCATGGGTGAAAACGTAGATGACCGGTAGCCCCATCAGCGCAGCTAAACGGATCGATGGGCGCATGTAGTCCGAGAAGATCAGGAAGGTGCCCCCATAGGGGCGCAGCAAGCCGGAGAGGGCCATGCCGTTGAGAATGGCTCCCATCCCATGCTCTCGGATACCGAAGCGCAGATTTCTACCGCTGCGTGCCTGAGCCGAGAAGTCCGGAGATCCCTTGATCAGAGTGTTGTTGGATCCAGTGAGATCGGCGGAGCCACCGACAAGCTCGGGAATCGCGCCGGCGACGGCATTGAGGACAGCACCGGATGCCGCACGGGTAGCGACCGGCGGGTCGTTGCTTCCGGGCTGCCGGATCTGCGAACGCCAGCCCTGCGGCAGCTGCGCGCCGCGCCGTCGCTCCAGTTCGGCGGCCAACTCGGGATGAGCGCCTTGGTAGGACGTCCACATCTCTTCCCACTGACTACGGAGGCTCTTGCCTCTGCTTGCCGCCTCCGCGAATGGGATGCGGGCCTCGTCAGGGACCAGGAACTCCGGCTGCAGCGGCCAGCCCAGGTTCTCCTTCGTCGCTTTCACCTCATCGCCGCCCAGCGCCTCACCGTGGGCTCCGGAAGTGTCCTGCTTGTTGGGGCTGCCGAAACCGATGTGGGTACGGACCAGGATCAGGGATGGGCGCGCGACTTCAGCGATCGCGGCTTCGGTGGCAGAGCCGAGGGCTTCGAGATCGTTGCCGTCGTCCACCACCAGGGTGTGCCAGCCATAGGCTCTGTAGCGAGCTACGACATCCTCGGAGAAGGTGAGCGATGTTTTGCCGTCGATGGTGATCTCGTTGGCGTCGTAGAAGACATTCAGCTTTCCCAGCGCCTGATGCCCGGCGAACGAGCTGGCCTCCGATGCCACCCCCTCCATGATGTCTCCATCGCTGGCGACGACCCAGGTGCGATAGTCGAAGAGAGGGAAACCCTCGCGATTGAAGCGATCGCCAAGCATCTGCTCGGCGAGGGCGATACCGACGGCGTTGCCGAGACCCTGCCCGAGCGGGCCGGTAGTGGTTTCGACGCCGGCCGTATGCCCGCGCTCCGGGTGCCCCGGGGTCTTCGAGCCCAGCTGTCGGAAGGCGCGTAGCTCGTCCAGGCTCAGACCATACCCGGCGAGGTGTAGCAGTGCATATAGAAGAGCCGAGGCGTGACCGCAAGAGAGCACGAAACGATCGCGGTTGAGCCACTCGGGTGCGGTGGGGTCGAAGCGGAGATGCTGCGTCCAGAGTTGGTAGGCGAGCGGTGCCTGGGCCATCGGGGCACCAGGGTGGCCGCAGCCAGCGGCCTCCACCATGTCGACTGCCAGGAAGCGGATGGTGTCGATCGCGGCGCGCGCCGCCTTTACCTGTTGCAAGAGCCGTGACCTCCCCGATAAAAACGCTGAGCTCGCGAGACGCGCCGAGTTTAACCTGTGGAAGCTGAATTGCCAGGGGGTCTGGAGATGAAAACAGTCCCGGCTCTCCGCGGCCCGTGTAGAATGCCCCGTCGACGCCTCCGGAGAGGTGCTGGAGTGGTTGAACAGGGCTGCCTGCTAAGCAGTTGTCCGGGGTAACTTGGACCGGGGGTTCGAATCCCCCCCTCTCCGCCAGAACACTCGAGAATCCAAGTGAGCACGGATCCACAGCAGTCGGTACGGGTGCGTTTTGCTCCATCGCCGACCGGATACCTCCACGTAGGCGGCGCTCGCACCGCGATCTACAACTTTCTTCTGTGCCGGAACACCGGCGGCGAGCTGATTCTTCGCATTGAAGATACCGACCGAGCACGCTCGGATCCGGCGATGACCCGCCAGATCCAGGATGCGATGACCTGGCTTGGCATCACTTGGGACGAGGGGCCGCATCTGCAGAGCGACAATGTCGAGCGGCACGTCGCCAGAGCCCATGAGCTGCAGGAGAAGGGGCAGGCCTACCCGTGCTTCTGCTCGTCGGCGAAGCTGGACGGAATGCGCGAAGAGGCGCGCAAGAGGGGCGACGGTTTTCTCTACCCTCGCACCTGTCTGGAGCTCCCCGAAGACGAGGTGGAGCGGCGACTGGCAAGTGGCGAGCCGCACATCGTCCGCTTCTTGATGCCGCGCGAGAACACGCGCTTCAACGATCTCATTCGTGGTGAGATGGACGTGCCGCCCGACGCGCTCGACGACTTCATCCTGGTGCGCTCGGATCGCTCTCCCACCTATCACTTGAGCGTTGTCTGCGACGACATCGACATGGGTGTCACCCATGTGGTGCGAGGCGAGGATCACCTCTCGAATACCCCGAAGCATCTCCGCCTCTTCGAGGCGATGGGAGCGCCGGTGCCCCTCTTCGCGCATCTGCCTTTGATCCTCGGGCCTGATCGCAAGCGCCTTTCCAAACGTGTGGGGGCGACTTCTGTGGAGGAGTTTCGCGCCCAGGGTATTTTGCCTCAGGCCCTCTTCAACTATCTTGCTTTGCTGAGCTGGACGCCCCCTGGAGAAGAGGAAGTTCTTTCCGTCGACGAGGCGATCTCGCTCTTTTCGCTCGACCGCCTCAGTCCGTCGGCGGCGATCTTCGACGCCGACAAGCTGGCCTGGTTCAACGGCAAGTATCTTTCGACCCTTCCCCTCGACCGGGTGCTCCACCCTCTGCGGCCTTTTCTCGACGACCTCGGGCTCCGGTCGGTGGACGAGAGTCAGCTGGAGAAAGCGGTCGACCTGCACCGCACGCGACCCAAAACCCTGGTCGACCTCGCCCAGTCGGTACGTCCCTATTTCGTAGACGAGCTCGAGTACGACGAGGAGCTGTGCAGCGGATTCCACGAGCAGCCCGAGCTTCGTGGTTATCTCGGCGCGCTCAAGGGGCGCTTCGCGCAAGTCGCGGAATGGGAGAGTGAAGCCTTGGAGGGGGCGCTCCGCGACCTGGCGACGGAAAAAGAAGTCAAAGCCGGAGTCCTCATCCATCCGACTCGAATGGCGTTGACCGCCGCCAAGGCCGGGCCGAGCCTCTTCGAAGTCGTCGAGGCGATGGGGAAGGAAGCGACTTTTCGCCACCTCAACAATTTCATGGCCTATCTTCACGCAGGATCGGCTGGATCCTAGACCAGCGTTTCCAAAGTTCGTGTACATAGGTCGAGGTCATTCTGTTCGCTGGCCAGGCGCGCCGACGCAGGCATATTGGGCAATATGTCGAGGAGGCGAAACGCCGTCAGCGGGCAGAAGGGGCCGAGATATGTGCGCGAACTTTGGAAAACGCTGGTCTAGGAGCTTGCGGGCCAAGACTCAGGATTCGTCGTCTTGACCCCTGCGGGGTCGAGCCGATAACGTGCGAAGCCGCGTTGGGACGTCGTCTAACGGTAGGACATACGGCTCTGGACCGTAGAATCGGGGTTCAAATCCCTGCGTCCCAGCCAACCCCAGCTTTCAGGGCCCTGAGCTGGATCGTACGCTGAACCGGTGACGCCTTTTTCGCGCCAGTGCGCCTCGGTGAAGCTGACGACCGTGGCCTGAAAATCGCGCAGGAGCCGATCACTTCTTCTTCGCGCTCGCGTCCTGGAATCTCGACTTGCGGTACGCCGTAGGCGAAGTGCCGGCCCAGCGACGGAATGCCGTTGTGAACGACGAGAGCTGGCGCGAGCACCGGGATCACCAGAATGCGGCTCAAACGGCGCTCGCGCAAGCAGAGTCCCTCGCCCAGCTTACAGTGTCGATTCTCGAGCCTGCCGCGTCTCGCCCCTTCGAGCCGGGCATGTGCTCTTATGATTAGTTGATGGGGTATCGCCGCACTCTGGCCTTCTCCGCAATAGCCGCGGTAGCCATGCTCCTCGTCATCTACGTTTCCCGCGATCTGCCACGGCGCTGGCTCGAGACTTATGCCTCGCGCCTTCTCAATGCCGAGGTCCACATCACCAGGCTCGAGGTCCACCGCCTCGGCGACATTCGCCTCCACGGCATGCGCGTCAGGTCGCTGGTCGAGTGGCCGCAGATCGAAGCCATCGAGATTGGAGTGGCAACGGTGCACTTCGAGCCGCGTCGCCTCTTTGAGGGCGATGTCCAGAGTCTGATTCTCGATCGACTCCGAGTCGATCTGACATCACCGTGCGACTCTCCGACATTCCCTCGGCGGCAACCCTTCGAGGGCCACATCGGCGAGCTCGTGGTGCGAGGAGGTGTAGTGCACCTGTCGTCTTCCGAGCTGGCCTCCGAGGTCGAGTTTGAAGCTCGGCTCACCGATGTCAGCGCGCAAAGTGCTCGGGGAGAGATCACTCTGGCAGCAGGGCTGCTCGGTCAGAGCGATTTGACGAGGCTTCTGTCGGCATCGGCTGTCTGCGTTGACGACACCGCCGCGGGGCAGCTCGACGCGCTGACGCTACGAGATGCCAGGTCACGAGTCCTCTTCGACTTGGCAGCCGGTGTTGCCGAAGCCGAAGTCGAAGCGGTTGCCCTGACGGCCGAGATGTTTGACGTCGAGATCGAACTTGCGGCGCCACGATTGCGGCTGCGTACCAAGTCGGGCGGTGAGACCGCCTTCGATGACTACTTCGGCGGGACGGGCGATCTCACCATCGATCGGCTGCGAGTGAGTCGAGGTGGCCGCGAAGTGATCGGCTCGGCGACTCGTCTCGAGCTCGAGCTCGAGACGGGGGCAGAAGGTGGCCCTACTCTGCAAGCTCGCTCCGCCCTTTCACCGCTAGGGACTGTCGAAGTCTCGGCGAGTTGGCCGCCGAGCTCCTCGCTTCCCGAGTTTCTTTCTGTCGACATCGGGGAGCTCGATGTCGGACTCTGGGGCGCACTCCTTCCTGTCGATCTGGGGTTGAGCGACCTTCAAGGACGGGCGGAGCTTCATCTGGAAGGGCCCATCGACGAGCTCGACTACGCCTTGGAGGTTCATCTTGACGATGCCGCATGGCAGCGGGCTGATGTGCGTGTCGATATAGCGGCCGGGCACATCCTTCACAACGGCCGCTTCTCCAACACATCGCTGAGTGGGCCGCTCGAGGTCGAGCTTGTGGTCGAAGAGCTCTCCGGCAGCGGCGAGGTCGTGATTCCGGCGGCCTTGCTACCTCTGTCCGCGACGCTGGCCGGAGAGGCTGCCCTCGGCGCGGAGTCGACTATTACGGGCTTGGTGACACTGCCCTCCTCTCGATTGGGCTCGGGCTCGGTGGCCGGGCGCGTTTCCTTCGCCGGCGAAGAAGTCCAGGGGGACTTGCGCTGGGATTGGCGCATCGTTGATACCGGACCCCTTCTGACGGAGCTTCCTTTCTCGATCCCGGGCTGGCTCGACGGCTCCATAGCTGCCAGTGGACACCTTCGAGGCCCTCTCTTTGACCCTCGCCTCACGGCCGTGATCGAGCTGTCGGAGGGTGGGTGGACCGACGACGCTCTCACCCCCTGGCGATGGCGGGGGGCTCCGCACTTCGTTGTGGTGCGCGACCAGGGCTCCTCGCAGGTCTCTCTTCGCCTCGAGGAGAGCACTGGCGTGGTTCGCCTGGTTCCAGGCGGTCGTGAGCTCGCCTATGAGCTGGCGGGGCGAGGTCGCTTAGGGCTTGACAGCCGAGCCTTCGAGGTCGACGAGGTCGAGGTCCATCTCGCCGAGCTCATGGACGCTCGCATCTCCGGGCGCTGGGAAGATGGGGAGGTGACCGGGGAGGCGCGCATCCAGGCCCGCGATCCTGAGCGCTGGAGCACGGAGCTGGGATTTGGCGTCCTGCTGCCGGACTACGAAACCACCGGCAGTCTCGAGGCAGCGCTGACTGGAGAGAGGTCTGCTGCCGGCGAGATCGCCGCCGAGGGGGCCGTGTCGGTGAGTGGGGGGCTCGCTTCGGACGATGGCTCGAAGGTTCTCGCTGGGCTCAGCGGAGAGTACCGGGTGACCGCCACCTTCGACGGTGGCGATCTCGAAGCGCGTGCCGTCGGCGAGCTCGGTGGCTTCGAGGCTCTCGTCGGTGAGCTCTACGCCGACTATCAGGAACGCTCGGTGTCGATGGACTTGAAGCTCGGGTCGAGAGTCGTGGGCGGAGACCGGCTGTGGACGGCGGCCGGGGAGGCTTGGGTGCCGGAGGGTGCGGTCCGTGCTGAGGGCTCCGTGACTCGCTCAGTGGACGGGGGTATCGACTACAGCTTGGCCGCGTCTGTCGAGGATCTCGGCGCTGCTCTCGGCTATCTGGTCCAGACCCCGTTCCAGGGCTCGGTCCCGCAGATCGCCGACCTTCGAGCGAGTGGAAGTCTCGAGCTCACGGCGGCTGGACGCTTCGACGACGAGAGCGATCATGAGATCGAGGGTCGTCTGCGGGTGACAGAGGGCGCCGTCGAAGCACCGGGCGGAAGCTACGGGGCCGACAGGCTGGACCTCGACTTGCCCTTTCATTTGCGTTGGAAAGAGGGCGACCTCGTCGCCTCGCCTGCCGAGGAGGCGCTCTTCGGCCGACTCGGTTTCGGGCGGATCCGCTTCGCCGGCCTCGAGATATCTCCGACGGCGGCGAACCTTCGCGTTCTTGATGACTCTGTCGATTTCGATCGCCACGTTTCTTTTCCCTTTCTGTCGGGAAATGTGACCCTGGAGAGCTTGTCCCTGGAAGGACTGCTTCGGCCTCAGCGAGGCCTTTCGAGCGCCGTTCGCCTGCGCGGCCTCCAGTTGGGCGATCTGTCGAAGGCGATGGGATGGTTGCCTCTCGAAGGTCAGGTGGAAGGGTACTTCCCGTCGGTCCATCTGACCCCCGAGAGCCTCGTTGTGCTCGGCGAGAGTCGAGTCGCTCTTTTCGATGGCACTGTCGTGGTCGAGAACATCTCGGGTAGCGATTTGCTCTCGCGTTTTCCGAAATTGGGGTTCTCGGCTCGCTTCTTCGACATCGATCTCGGAGCCCTTACTCGCACCATCGAGTTCGGTGCGATCACCGGCAAGCTGCAGGGCTACGTCCGCGACGTAGAGCTATTCCGAGATGTTCCGGTGCGTTTCTCGGCCCGCTTCGAGACCGTGCCTCGGCGGGGCGAGCGACAGACAGTCAGCGTGAAAGCGATCAGCAATCTCGCTCTCGTGAGTGGCGGGCGCCGTGTGAGCCTTTTCGATCGAGGTCTCTACAGCTTCTTCCGACGTTACCGATACCGCAGTCTCGGCGTTCAGGTCTTGCTGAACCAAGACCGCTTTCTGCTACGCGGCCTGGAGCAGCGCGCCGGGAAGGAGCTCATCTTGCGCGGCCGCTCTCCGCGCCGCCTTGACATCGTCAATGTGCGGCCGGGACGCACGGTGTACTTCCAGACAATGCTCGAGCGTCTGGGCAACCTCGATGTTCGCACCGGCGGCGAGGACGAGCGACCCTGAGGCTAGACCAGCGTTTCCAAAGTTCGCGCACATATCTCGGGCCCTTCTGCCCGCTGGCGTCGTTTCGCCTCCTCGACATATTGCCCAATATGCCTGCGTCGGCGCGCCTAGCCAGCGAACAGAATGACCTCGAGCTATTGCAGCACGAGCTTTGGAAACGCTGGTCTTGTGGGCGTATACTGAGCTCGTGAAGCGCTTGTTCCCCTACGCCCCAGCGCCCCTACTCCTGCTCGCCGCCGCGTGCGTGACGGTCAATGTCTACTTTCCCGAGGGTGAGATCCGAGACCTGTCACGACAGATCGAAGAAGAGATCCGGCAGCAGGCAGCCGAGGAGGCCGCTGCCGAGCCCGAGGAGGGACAGTTTCCCCAGTCCTCCTCGCTCAGGTTGGGAGCGAGGCTCCGGCGGGCAGCCTTCGCCGTGGTTTCCGGGATCCCAGTGCAGGCCCAGGAAAAGGTGCCGGATCCGGGGGTCTCCAATCCGGCGATTCGCAAGATCATCGATTCCCGGGCCCAGCGCCTGGGGGCGATCAACGGCTTCAAAGCTGGCGGTGCGGTGGGGGAGAACAATAAGGCGTTGCTGGAGCTGAGAGCGCTCGACGCGGTGTCGGACCTTCGCCAGCGCGCCGAGCTACAACGCCTGGTAAAGGAGGAGAACGCCGACCGCGAGAATTTGTTCAGGGAGATCGCCGTCGCCACCGCCGTTGACCCCTCCGAGATCCCGCGAATTCGTCAGACCTACGCGGCGACTCTTCGCGAGGAGGCGAACAGGGGTGACTGGATCCAGATGCCCGACGCCAGCTGGCGCCAGAAGTAACTCGCTGCCCGCCGGTGAGTCGGTTCGCAGCCGGCGAGATCGCTCACCGCCGCCGGCGATGTTAGCCGCCGTAGTTACTGCAGACGCAGTCGAACCTCTTTTTCTTGGCCGTTGCGAAGGTATTTCACCGTCACCAGATCGCCGATTTCTCTCTTCTCGAGGATCAGGGTCAGATCTCCACGTGAGAGGACGGATTGACCGTCGATGGCGGTGATGACGTCTCCGAGCCGCCAGCGGCCCTGGCGGTCCCGGCGGATCGGGCGGAGACCCGCCTCGGCTGCCCCGCCGTCGGGGTCGATTCTGTCGAATATGAGGCCTTTGATACCGTTTCGCCTCGCCAGGGCATCACTAACGGGGTAGATGCCCAGCTTCGGTCGCATGATGCGGCCGTACTCGATGAGGTCAGGCACCACCCAGTTCACGGTATCGGCTGGGATGGCGAAGCCGATTCCGGCCGAGGCACCGCTCGGGCTGTAGATCTGCGTATTGACGCCGATGAGACGTCCTTCGCTGTCGAGGAGTGGCCCGCCGGAGTTGCCGGGGTTGATGGCGGCATCGGTCTGGATCACGTCTTCGATGCGGGTACGATCGCGATCGCGCGACTCGATCTCACGCCCCAAGGCGCTGACGACTCCGGTGGTTAGAGAGTGGTCGAGCCCGAAAGGGTTACCGATGGCGAACGCTTTCTGGCCCACCAGCAGATCGGAAGAGCTGCCGCGAGGCAACGGCTTCAGCTTTTCCTCCGGCGCGTCGATACGCAGCACCGCGAGATCTTTCTCGGCGGCAAAGCCGATGGGCTGGGCGGTCCAGGTCGTTTGGTCGGCTAGAGTTACTTGTGCCGCCTCCGCGCCCTCGATCACATGGTAGTTGGTGACGATATGGCCCTGCTCGTCCCAGATGAATCCCGAGCCGGAGCCACTGGGGACGGCGTACTCGTTCACTGTCCAGGGCTGGCGTCTGACGTCGATGGTGGTGATGAAGACCACCGAAGGGGCTGAGCGGCGGAACAACTCGACCGTGGTGAGCTCGTCGGCGTGGAGAGGACCGCGAGGCGCGATCGGAGCGAGCTCCGGCTGCGCCGCGAGCGCGATCGGAACGCTTCCCGGAGCCAGCCGTCCTTGCCATAGCAGGCCGAAGTAAAAGGCGCCGCCTATGGCTACGATGAAGAGTGAGGTTTGGGCAAGTCGCACGTCCCAGCGATTATAGTGGCGTTCGTGCCGAGTTATGTGCTGCCTGATGCCAAGGCTCATTTGTCGGTTGAGGCGCTCGGGGCTTTCGAGGAGGCGATCGCCCGTTGGGATGGCCGCCGTGGCAACGAGCTCTTGTGGCAGCGCCAAGCCTCGCTGTGGACCGGCGGTAGTGAGAGTCTCCGGCTCGGTTGGCTCGAGCCTGACCGGCTTACGTCGCTCGACGAGCTCGAATCTTTCGCCACGGAGATCCGAGAGGAGCAGATCCGCTGGGTCGTGCTGTTGGGTATGGGAGGGTCCAGCCTTGGCGCCGATCTACTGGCGGAGGCGTGTAGCCCTTCCCGAGGCCCGACCCTGCTGGTTCTCGACTCTACCGATCCGGACGAGATTCGCAGCGTCGAGGCCCGCATTGAGCTCGAGCGCACGCTCTTCGTAGTCGCAAGCAAGTCGGGAACGACCGAGGAGACCGTTTCCCTCGAGTCCTACTTCTTCGACCTTCTCGGCAAACGCATGCCGTCGTCCGATGCCGCCTCGCATTTCGTGGCCATCACCGATCCGTCGACGCCCTTATTGACACGAGCGAAAGAGAGGGGCTACCGAGGGATCTTCGTCGGGGCTGAGGATGTCGGTGGCCGCTACTCGGTGCTCTCTGTGTTCGGACTCGTTCCAGCGGCGGCACTGGGTTGTGACTGCCGATCGCTGCTCGCTTCGGCACGAGCGGTACAGAGCGAGATCGGCGCTGATCGGTCGGCCGCGGAGAGCCCTGGCATCGGGTTGGGATTGCTCCTGGGCACACTCGCGGCTCGGGGGCACGACAAGCTGACTCTAGGGCTGCCCGACTCCCTCGAGGCGCTGGGCTGGTGGTTGGAGCAGCTGATCGCGGAATCGACCGGTAAAGACGAAAAGGGCATCCTGCCGGTAGTAGGAGAGCCTCGGCGCGAGGTCTCGAGCTACGCCACGGATCGCGTGCTCGTCGACTGGCGGGGCGAAGATCCATCCGCGGAAGTCGTTTCCGGTGCGACTCGAATCTCTCTTGCCGCCCCGGGGGTGGAGAACCTCGGCGCTGAGCTCTACCGCTGGCAGCTGGCTACGGCGGTGGCCGGGTCGGTTCTCGCTCTCAACCCCTTTGATCAGCCCGACGTGGATGCGAGTAAAGTGGCGACTCAGCAGCTTGTCGGCGATCGTAAGACTGTTGCCCCCGAACCTCGAGTCGTCGAAGTGTTGGCGGATGAGAACGGGCGTTGGTTCGGGGGCTCGGCCTTGGCGGGGGCGCGTGACCGCTCTGAGGTCGTCCGCTCGTGGCTGCATCGTCTTGCACCTGGCGGCTTCTTCGCCACGCTGGCTTATCTACCCCGAGAGCCGGCCTTCGAGGATCTTCTGGTGCGGCTGCGCACCGCGGTGCACGAAGGGACCGGGGTGGTTACCACTCTCGGCTTCGGCCCTCGATATCTCCACTCGACCGGGCAGTTCCACAAGGGCGGTCCGAACTACGGCACTTTCCTGATCCTCACGCGGGAGGAGAGGGAGACGTTACCTATCCCGGGCCGAGCTCTCTCTTTCGGCCAGCTCGAAGACGCCCAGGCTCGAGGTGACGTTCAGGTCCTCCACCAGCGTGGTCGCAACGTTCTTCAGGTCCATCTTCTCGGGCGGGTAGAGGAGGCACTGGAGAGTCTGGTACATACCGTGGAGCTTGCGCTTCGAGAGATGGAACCGAGCTTTCCACTGGGCCGTGAACTGCCCTCCTGAGGTGAGCTGTCCGTTCGCGGACAGCCTCCAGCCCGCTGCTACGGATAGTAGCCGCGCATAGCCTTCGGCTCGAGGCCTGGGCCCTCCACTAGCACTTCGACTTCTCGGAAAGCGCGCGAGCCGTCGGTATTGGAGGACTGGTAGCCGATGAGGTAGCGCGAACGGATCTCCTCCTGGATGGTGGCGTAGATCGCGCTGAGCTCGGTGGCGTCGGAGATGAAGAAGCTACGCCCGCCGGTCTCTTCGGCAATCTGCGTCAGGCCCTTCTTAGCGGGTCCAGATCCCTTTCCTTCGATGTCGAGGCCGATTGCGTAGATCGAGACTCCGGTACGCCTAGCGTACTCGCGGGCGTCTTCGAACTCGAAGCGGCTGCTCTCGTCTTTGCCGTCGGAGAGCAGCAGCAGGACCCGCTGACCTTTGACACCGTTGAAGTAATAGAGAGCGAAGATGAGACTGTCGTAGAGCGCCGTTCCGCGCTCCGCCTTGATCGCAGCCAGCCCGGCGGCGAGGTCGCCGACATCGTTGGAGAACTTCATCGCCAGCTGCGGGTGGTCGTTGAAGGTAAAGAGAGCGGCCCGATCTTTGGGGGTGATCGTTTCCTGGAAAAAGCGGAGGGCGGCCTGCTTGGTGGCTTCGATGTGCGGTGTCATCGAAGCTGAGACATCGAGCATGATGCCGGCGTGAATCGGCAGGTTCTTGACCAGGTCGAAGCGGACGATCTGCTGTTGGACGCCGTCCTCGAAAGCGGTGAAGTCCTCTTCCTTCAGCACCAGGACCGGGCGCTTCTGTTTGTCGAGGACGGTGGTGTAGAGCTCGACGAACTCCACCTCGACCTCTTCCAGATAGTCGGGGGCGTTGATGAAAACCAGATCCTCGGTCGAGTTGCCGTCTGGGCGATAGGCCACGGCTCGCACGTAGCCGAGACTGCCTGCTTCCGGCAGTCGGATCGCTTGAGTGAAGGGCGGTTGATAGAGGGTCGCGGCAAGGTCTTCGTTGAGATAGAACTCGACCCGCTCGACAACCGAATCTTCGGGTACTGAGACGTCGGCCGTGGCGGTGACTTCGTTGGTGTAGGTCACGCCCGGCAGAGGCTCGATCAGGCGTACTCCGAAACGATGGACACCCCCATTGATGAGCAACTCATCGGTAGCGACCTGCTCACCCTCCGCGTTGAAAGCGACTGCACGCAGCTCGTGGGTGCTCGGTACCTCTCCGAGGTCGAACTCTACGCTCCAAGGTGGGCGCCTCTTGCGTAGTGCGGTGTGGTCGTTGAGAGAGAACACGACCTCGACGATGTCGTCACCAGTAGTGAGGGTGTCGAAGCGCACCATCCCCGATTGCATGTCTCCACGCGGCGGAATCAGCTCCAAGGTCGTCGCGTCGAAGGTCAGAGCGGCGGTTGCCGCGGCGAAGATCTCGGCGCTCTCGGCATCGGGAGGGGGTCTGGGAGCCGACCCGTCGAGGACGGGAACCTCGATGTCTCGCTCGCTCCTGAAGAAGCTCCCGTTGGACATGTCCTCGAGCTTGAGAACGAGTCGGTAGGACCCGGGTCGCAGCCGGCGTTGGAAGCTCATGGGGATGGTGTTGGTGCCGACGCTTTCGGCGGGGAAGTCGAATTTGTAGCGAAAGTTCTCGAACAGAGTTGTTTCTCTGAGAATCTCGCCCGAGAGAACGAAGTTGTACGAGGCTTTTCCGGCCAGTTCGGTCTTTCCCACCTTCGTCGGGTCGACCTTGACGGTGCCGTTCATCACGGTGCGGCTCTGATAGCGTTCCGGAAAGTCCAAGGCAAGCTCCGCCGGGAATACTGCCGCGCCTTCCGGAAGGTCGGTGGAATAGGACTCGAAGGTTGCGACCCACTCCGGCGATGGCGAGACCGCCGGTTGACTCAGCCTCGCCTCCAACAGGTCCCACTCGAAAGGATTGGCGAGGAGCGCTCGCAGCACTCGGGCGACGATGTCTCCGTCTCTGCAGGCTTCGAGGTCGAACCAGAAGTTCTGGTCGACGCCGTTACTCAAGTTGTCTAAGAGCTCTCCGATGCCGTCACGGGGGCGAAAGATATAGAAGCGTCTTCCACCGTACTTCTTCACAAAAACGAGGAAGAACTCGTGGGGGATCTTCTCACTGCCGTCGTAGAACCAGACTTCCAGTGGCCAGGTATGGGCAGTGCAGACGAATTCAATACGCCCATCCGGAGCGCCGTTCATGAGCAGCATCTGCGAACGATCTTCGTTGAGGTCTCCGAACAGCTCCTGGGCGTCGGCAATGAGGTTCAGATAGCGGTCCCTGAACTCGTTGCGCGTGCTGTCGGGATAGGGGTCGCGGATGCGCCACCACTTCTCGATGAAGGCGTCACGCTGGTAGTCCTTCTCGAGCTCCAGGAAGGCCGCTAGCTCTTCCTTGCTGATCAGAAGCTCGACGGTCTCCAGCCAAACCTGGTAGCCGGCCGGCAGTTCTCCGATCCGCTTGTCCTTCTTGGCGGCCGCAAGTGCCGCAATCAGGACCAGAAGGATGGGTACGAGAAATCGAAGACGGCGCATGAGGTGAAGTCACCGGCCGATGCCGGTAGAGCGATTCTCTCAACTCTACTACGTTGGCGGTGTCGAGCATGGATGGCGTCGCCCCTGTGTCGACGGCCGGGCCGCTCCAGGATTGGTCACCATTCTCGGATCGGAGGTACAATTTGGGGCTCGATGGCGACCTACCTCGACAATAATGCGACCACGCCGCTCGATCCGCGAGCTCGGGAGGCAATGCTGGAATGGCTGGGCAGGCGCCATGGCAACCCCTCGTCGGCTCACCGTTTCGGTCAGGACGCTCGTGAGGCTGTCGAAGTCGCCCGGGCAGAGGTCGCGACTCTTCTCGGTGGGCGCCCCGAAGAAGTGGTGTTCATGGGCTCCGGTACCGAGGCAAATAACGCCGTTCTTTGGAGCGCCGCCAGGCGTTACGGTTTCTCGGGCCATCTGGTGATCTCGGCTCTGGAGCATCCCTCGATTCGTGTTGTTGCCGAGGATCTTGTCGAGTTGGGGATGGAGCTCACGGTGCTGGCTCCCAGCGTTGAGGGCGTGCTCGACCCGGCGGCTGTCGGCGCTGCAATAAGGCCCGATACGCGGTTGGTCTGCCTGATGTCGGCGAATAACGAAGTCGGTACCCTGCAGCCGGTAGCCGAGGTGGCGACTATCTGCCGCCGCCGGCGGGTGGCGCTCCACTGCGATGCCGCACAGGCTGCCGGCAAGGTCCCCACCAGCGTCGAGACTCTCGAGGCTGACACGGTGACCTTGGCGGCTCACAAGTTTCATGGGCCGCTCGGTGCCGCGGCGCTTTGGATAGGCAGCGATACGGAGTTCCGCGCCCACATCTTGGGCGGAGGTCAGGAGCGCCGCCGCCGAGCGAGCACCGAGAATGTTGCCGCCCTGGTCGGTTTCGGGGAGATCGCGATGTGGGCTGGCCGAGAGCTGGAGGAGCGCCAAGAGCACTTGCGTTCGTTGCGCGATCGCTTCGAGCAGAGCTTGGGCCAGATCGACGATGTGCGCATCCACTGCCAGGGCAGTCCGCGGCTTCCCCATACTTCTCACGTCGCTTTCATGGGGGTCGAAGGGGAAGCCCTGACCATTCGTCTCGATCTCGCCGGCTTTGCGGTGTCCACCGGCTCCGCCTGCGCCTCGGGGGCGGTCGAGCCCAGTCCCGCCCTTCTCGCCTTGGGCCTTTCGCCGGAGGAGGCTCTGGCTTCGGTGCGGATCAGCTTCGGCATGGCCAACACCCTGGACGAGGTCGAGCCCTTTGTCGCGGCTCTGAGCCAGGAGGTCGGTGCCTTGCGTCGACTTGCCCCCTCGTTGGAGACTTGACCGATGATCGCAGTGGCGATGAGTGGTGGTCTCGATTCGTCGTTGGTGGCGGCGATGCTGGCCGATTCCGACGAAGAGCTGGTTGGGCTCTCGATGTTGCTCTGGGACCAGTCGACCGTGAGTCGCAACGGCCGCTGCTGCGGCTCTCTGGATCTAGGTGATGCGAGGCGAGTGGCGCAGCAGATCGGTATTCCCCACTATACGGTCCGTCTCGAAGAGGAGTTCAACCGCCATGTGGTGACTCCTTTCGTTCAGGATTACGCCGCGGGTCGGACCCCGAGCCCCTGTATTCGCTGCAATACTTGGATCAAGTTCGACGTGTTTCTGCAACGTGCTGTCGAGCTGGGAGCCGACCGCATCGCGACAGGTCACTATGCTCGTATTCGCCAGGGTGAGAATGGGCTCGAGCTCCATCGTGCAGCGGATGAGACCAAGGACCAGAGTTACTTTCTTTTCGAGCTGACTCAACAACAGCTCGCCAGATCGATCTTCCCCCTCGGGGAGATGCGCAAGTCGGAGGCTCGAGCGGAGGCGCGCCGTCGAGAGCTGGTGGTCGCGGAGAAGGGCGAGAGCATGGACATCTGCTTTGTCTCCGGCAGCGTCAAGGAGTTCGTCGAAGAGCACTCAGCCGAGCTCGACACGATGGCCCCGAGCGCCGTGATCGACCGTGACGGCCGGCGGCTGGGAAGTGCTGGACCTTACTACTCCTATACGGTGGGCCAGCGCAAAGGCCTGGGAATCGCGGCATCGGAGCGCCTTTACGTGCTCGAGGTTCAACCGCGCGAGAACCGCTTGGTCGTGGGGCCTCAGGAGGAGCTATTCGAGAGTGGGTTCTACGGCGAGCGGCTGAGCTGGATCGGCGGTGAGCCTGGCGGAGAGGTCGAAGCGGAGGTGCGGATCCGCTCGCGAGATGCCGGCGTGCGATGTCGACTGAGGCCTCTATCCGGTAGCCGTGTCGAGGTTGAGCTCGCAGAGCCCCAGGCCGCGGTGTCGCCCGGGCAGGCGGCTGTCTTCTACTCCGGCACGCAGGTCTTGGGCGGCTGTTGGATCTCAGCGCCCGAGCCCGCGCCAATGACGATGACGAACTCGCCTTTCAGAGAGTCTCGCCGCGCGAGCGTCTCTCGGAGCTGAGAGAGATCTCCGCGGAGTATCTCTTCGTGCATCTTGGTGAGCTCGCGCGCGACCGCCGCGGGCCGATCTCCAAAGACGGCGGTGGCATCTTCGAGACCGGCCAATAGCCGGTGGGGCGACTCGAAGAGGACGAGAGTGTGCTCCAAGTGCGCATAGCGCTCGAAGAAACGTCGTCTTCGGCCCGAGCGCGGAGGCGGGAAGCCGAGGAAGGTGAAAGGGTAAGGAGGGAGTGCGGACGCCACCAGGGCGGCGAGGAGTGCCGACGGTCCGGGTACGGGCTCGACTCGAATCCCCCGGGCTGCGGCCTCGCGTACGATCACGAAGCCGGGATCCGAGACCAGCGGCGTCCCAGCATCGCTGACGATGGCCACGCCCTGGCCACTCTCGAGATGTCTCAGTAACGGCTCGGTGCGGGATCGCTCGTTGTGGTCGTGGAGCGAGAGCAGCTTGCTCTTGACCCCAATTCCCGCCAGTAGGCGGCCCGTGCGTCGGGTATCTTCGCAGGCGACCAGCTCGACCGACTCGAGCACCTCTCGAGCTCGTGGTGAAAGGTCGCCGAGGTTTCCGATCGGGGTCGAGATCAGATAGAGAGTGCCCCCGACCGCGTTCTGAGTCGTCACACGATCACCGACCGATCTGGGTGTAGATCTCGCGATATTGGCTTTGCGCCTTGAGTACTCGCTCGAGGTAGGCCCGTGTCTCCCCGAAGCTGACCTTGGTGAAGAACTCTTCCGGCTCGCTCGAGTAACAGTGGCTCCGCCACAGCATGGCCTGCGCTTCTCCGGCGTTGTAGGCGGCCACCATTGTCGGGGTGACGCCTTTGAAGCGGCTCTCCAGCTCCGCCAGGTAGGCGCCTCCTAGCTCGATCGAGATCTGCGGGTCGTTCAGATCCTCTTCGTCGAGGGGTCCCATCGCGTGTTTGGCCGCAAGACGCTGTGCTGTGGGCATGATGAACTGGCCGAGGCCCCGTGCCGAGGCGGGAGAAACCGCTTCGGGGTCGAAGCGGCTCTCTTCGCGGAAGATGGCGAGAAGCAGGGAGGGGTCGACGTCGTGGACGCGAGTGGCGGCGAGGATCTCCTCCTCGAAGGGAAAGGGGTAAAGAACAGCGCGCAGTTGGTGGGGAAGTAGAGCGTCAGGCAGATCTTTAGCGATTCGCTTGTGCAGGATCTCGGCGATGTAGAGGGCCCGTCGCGTACTCCCTTCTTGGGCGAGCTCGCAACTGGCGGTCAGGGCTAATGCTGGCCTGCTAACCGGGAAATGGCGGAGAACCACTCGATTTCCCTCAGTCCACAGTCCCAGTGCCAGGAGCTTTTCCTCGGGGTCGGCGAGCTCTCGCTCCCAGATCGGCCAATCCTGGCTGGCGAGCGGGGCGAGACTGAGGAAGGTACTGTTTGACCGACTCTTGGAGAGGCGCTGGATGAGCCGATCCTTTGCTGCTTGGCCAGCCGGGTGTGAGTTACCGAGGGCGCGCCAAGCCGCGGCGAGCTCTCGAGTGCGACTGGACTGGGCCAGATTGGAGGCGATCTCGATCGTTTGATTTCTCAGCGGAGCGAGACTGCGAAGACGCTGCTGGGCGGCCAGCGAAAGCGGGTGGTAAGGGTCGAGTCCGAGCGCCTCGAGGTAGTGAGCGACCGCGGTCTTGGTATCGGAAGCGAGCTCGGCGAGGCGGCCCCGCCAGTAGATCACTTCGATAGAGCCTCGCCCGAGGCTCTGCTCGCTCTGGCTGAGCCAAGCGTCGGCGCGATCTCGGCGTCGGCGCACAATGTCGGAGCTGGCGAGGAAGAGCCGCGCGCGGCCGTTCTCTTGTCGCCAGGCGCGTTGGGTGGGTAGGAGGTCGATCAGCTCTTGCGCTGCGGCCTCCTTACCTGTTCGCCAGTCGAGCCGTAGTGCCGAGATCAGACCGGCCGACGCGAAGCGGCCACTTGTGTCTGCCAGGTAGGCACGTCGGTAAGTAGCTGAAGCTCGAGTCCAGTCGCCCATCAACTCAAAGCTTCGGCCTTGTTGATATAGAGCCCGAGCTTTCTCCTCCGGCTTGCGAGCCCGCTCCGCAAGCTCGCCAAAGGCCTTCGAAGCCTCGACGAGTCGGCCACTCCAAAACCATGATCTTGCTAGTCGGTAGTAGGTCTCGATGTCTTCGCGTCGCTCCAGCTGTTGTGGAAGGCTCTCCGTCGCGGCTCCGAGGTAGTGGGCAGCGAGGTCGAAGTTGCGGAAGTGATGGTGGGTAGAGCCAAGGATCGCGGAGGCTTCGGGATCGAGATTCTGCACAAATCGTAGTGACAGCCGGTCTACGGCGAGCCGAGCCGAGATGTCGGTCTGGTCTTCCTTGACCAGGGCGAAGAGCTCGGTATCGACTTCCACCGCCCCACCTTCGAGACGGCAGACGATCTGTGCCACGCTCAATCTTCTGCGAGTTTCGCCGGGAAGGTGCTGCACGGAAATCTGCTCGAGCACTCTGCAGTCGCCGCCGAGCTCTAAGCTTTGGGTTAGAAGTCGCTCTCCAGGCTGTATGAGCACTCGAGGCACGGGCCCGCTCAGAAACGAGACAAGGAGGCCGGCGGCGAGCTCGGGGTGCCCGAGGCGAATCTGGCTCTCGGCGACACGAAGGACGGCGAAGGGAGCCAGAGGTGGGTTGGAGCGCATCACGCCGACGTAGGCCGCGATGGCCTCGCGCGGCTTGCCGAGGTCTTCCAGCAGGTGACCTTCGAGATAGTCGATGCCAAGATCTCTGGCCGTTTTCGGATCCTCCGAGAGGAGGTTTCCAGCGAGCTCGAGGGCTTGTTGGCTCTGACTCTGGCCTTGGAGCTCGACTAGCTCGATGCGAGGATCCTTAACGGCTAGAAGGACGAGTAGGAGTGGCAGCAGTGTCATGGCGGACCGGAGACGCGCTCTACGCGTGCACCCAGATCCTGCAATTTCAGTTCCATCTTTTCGTAGCCGCGGTCGAGGTGGTAGATGCGATCGATGATCGACTCGCCCTTGGCGACCAGACCGGCCAGCACCAGACAGGCCGACGCTCTTAGATCGGTCGCCATGACATGGGCCCCAGAGAGTGTGCTGGGACCGGAAACGCGGGCGAAACTCCCATCGAGCGCGATGTTGGCGCCCATTCGGGCCAACTCTGGGACGTGCTGAAAGCGATTCTCGAAGACTGTTTCGCAGATGGTGGCGTGGCCCGCGGCCTGGGTCATCATGGCGAGGTACTGGGCCTGCAGATCGGTAGGGAAGCCCGGATGGGGGGCGGTGACCATGTCGCGCGGGAGCAGCTCGCCTTCTCGCTTGACCCGAATAGACTGCCCGCTGCCTTCGACATCGACGCCGGCCTCTTCTAGCTTTTCGAGAAGGGGCCGCAGCGTTTCGGCATCGATGCCCTCGATAGTGACGTCCCCGCCGCTCATTGCCGCGGCGATGAGGTAGGTGCCTGCCTCGATTCGATCCGCGACGATGTGATGCTCGGCGCCATGAAGGCGGTTGCTGCCTTCGATGCGGATAGCGTCTTCGCCTGCGCCTTCGATTTTGGCACCCATGGCGACGAGCAAAAGTGCCAAATCGACCACTTCTGGCTCACGGGCGCAATTTTCGAGCACGGTTTCCCCTCGAGCGAGGGCGGCCGCCATCATCAGGTTCTCGGTGCCGCCAACCGTCGGCTGGGAAAAGCGAAAGCGGGTCCCGACCAGCTGCGAAGCGGTTGCCTCTACATAACCCTCACGGAGCTCCACGGTAGCGCCCAGAGCCTCGAGGCCGGCGAGATGCTGGTCGATGGGGCGCACCCCGATTGCGCAGCCTCCCGGTAGCGAGACCCGGGCTCGTCCGCGCCGAGCGAGAAGCGGGCCGAGAACCAGCACACTGGCTCGCATCGTCTTCACCAACTCGTACGGTGCTTCGCTGGGAGCCGTCGTTGACGAAGGGGTGAGCTCGATCGCGTCGCCCCGGGAGTCGCTGAGCACACCGTCGTGGGCGAGAAGGCGTCGCATGGTGCGGATGTCGGCCACCTGGGGCGCGCCATGCAGAATCAGAGCATCGTCGGTAAGCAGACTGGCAGCGAGAGCCGGAAGGGCCGCGTTTTTTGCCCCGCTCGCGCGGATTTTCCCCTGCAGGCGTGTGGGGCCGAGGATGCGGAAGCGATCCATCTCGAGGTGCGACGCTAGGCAGTTCGAAGAACGAGCACTCGTTGGTGGCCGGCGTAGTCGAAGATGCGCTCCACCAGATGAAGATCATACTGTGCCGCCAGCTCGACGGTGGCTTGCGCCTGACCCGCTCCGACCTCTAGGAAGAAGAGTGCCCCCGATGCGAAGAGGCTCGCCTGCGCAAAGAGCCCTCGGTAGTAGCGCAGACCGCCCTCTGCGGCAAAGAGAGCGGTCGGCGGCTCCCAATCCCGCACTTCCGGAGACAGGTCGACGGCTTCTCTCTGGTCGATGTAGGGAAGGTTTGCGACGACGACTTCGGCCGGTGTCGGGCCGAGACTATCGAGAAGAGTCGAAGCGTAGAAGGTCACTCTTGCCCCCAGGCGGTCCCGGTTCTCAGCAGCCAAGGCGAGCGCGGCGATCGAGATGTCGTTGGCGCAGATCCGGGAGCTCGGCGATTCCAGAGCGAGAGTAATGGCGATACATCCTGAGCCTGTACCGACGTCGAGAATTGTGGCTCCGCTCGCCGGCAGGCGGTCGAGAACCGCTGTTACAAGGTGCTCGGTCTCCGGGCGTGGCACCAGAACCCGGCGGTCGACCATGAACGGTCGCCCGTAGAACTCCTTCTCTCCAAGGAGGTAGGCCACCGGCTCGGCTCGTAGACGACGGTCGACGAGAGAGCGGAAGTGCTCCTCTTCGTCTGCGCTCAGTTCTCGGTCGGGGTTGGCCAGCAACTGCGCTTCCGAGATCCCGCAGCAGTGGGAGAGAAGGAGTCGCGCTTCGCGACGGGAAGGTTGGAAGGACGCGCTCCCGAGCTCGCTTCGGGCATAGCGGAGAAGCTCCTCCACTTTACGGCCCACTGCCGTTCAAGCAGCGCTCGAGACGGTGGCCATCATTGACCTGCGGTCTGGAAGTGCTTGGCCAGTGGGTCGATGAGTGGGTCGAGGTCGCCCTCGAGCACGTTGCCGAGTTGGTGCACCGTGAGGCCGATGCGGTGGTCGGTGACCCGGCTCTGAGGGAAGTTGTAGGTGCGGATCTTCTCCGACCGATCCCCGCTCCCGACCATTTTTCGTCGCTGTTCGGTCTCGGCCGATTGCGCCCTCTCGCGCTCGATCTCGAGCAGGCGCGCCTTGAGCACACGTAGGGCTTTGGCTTTGTTCTTGATCTGGCTGCGCTCATCCTGGCAGGTCACGACCAACCCGGTGGGCTCGTGAGTGAGCCTCACCGCCGAGTAGGTTGTGTTGACTCCCTGACCGCCGGGGCCGGAGGCGCAGTAGCGGTCGATACGCAGATCTTTCTCGTCGATCTGGACCTCGACGTCGTCGGCTTCGGGCAGTACCGCCACAGTGACCGCGGAGGTGTGGATTCGCCCTGAGGCCTCGGTCTCGGGAACTCTCTGCACGCGGTGTACGCCGCCTTCGTACTTGAGCCGTTTATAGGCACCTTTGCCTTCGACGATGGCGGAGATCTCTTTGAGGCCTTTCACTCCGGACTCCGAGAGATCGAGGATCTCGATCCTCCAACTTTGAGCCTCCGCGAAGCGCGAGTACATACGAAAGAGCTCGGCGGCGAACAGCGTTGCTTCGTCGCCGCCTGTGCCGGCGCGAATCTCGAGTACCACGTTGCGCTCGTCGTTGGGGTCCTTGGGCGTCAGCTCGCGCTGCAAACGCTCTTCGAGGTCGACGGCGTCACTTTCGAGCTGGTCCAACTCGTTTTTGGCGAGGTCATATAGCTCGTCGTCTTTCGCCAGCTCTTCGAGCATTTCTCGAGTGCTGTCGCGCTCCTCGCGAGTCTTCTTGTAGCGCTGATAGAGCTCGACCGTCAGCCGAATATCCGCAAGCTCCTTCCCGGTGTCTCGGAATAGATTGTGGTCCGCGAGCACGGCTGGGTCGGCCAGCTTGTTGCTCAGCTCGGCATGCTTCGCCTCGATCTCCTGTAGGTGCTCGATCATGGTCATGATGCCAGGCTCTCCGGAGAGATATTCAGTCTCTTCATCATCTCATGCAGAGTGGTCGGCTTCACGTTGAGTAGGGCTGCCGCCTTCTTTTGCACTCCTCCAGACGCCCGCAAGGCCTTGACGATGAGCTGACGCTCATAGGTGGCTACCGCTTCTTTCAGAGAGAGACCGCTGGTAGGAAGAGAAGCGAGGGGTGCGCTGAGCTCAGCCGGCTGGCGGACGGTGGCGGGCAAGAGCTCGACCCCGAGGATTCTCCCTGTCGAGAGCACGACGGCGCGCTCTACTGCGTTTTCGAGCTCGCGAACATTTCCGGGCCAGCGGTAGTCCATCAGTAGCTGCATCGCGTTTGGAGAGATATCGGCGATGGGTTTTTTATTTTCCGTAGCGTACCTGGCGAGAAACGAGTGGGCCAAGAGAGGGATATCTTCGGCGCGTTTGCGCAGCGGAGGGAGGTTGATGGTGATGACGTTGAGCCGGTAGTAGAGATCTTCTCGAAAGGCGCCGTTCGCCACTAGTTTTTCGAGGTTCGCGTTGGTGGCCGCGATGATTCGCACCTCTGCTGTGAGCACCTCGACTCCGCCGAGACGCATGAACTCTTTCTCCTGGATGACGCGCAGGAGCTTCGCCTGGGTCTCGAGCGGAATGTTGCCGATTTCGTCGAAGAAGATGGATCCGCCGTGGGCAAGCTCGAAGAGGCCCTTCTTGTTGGAGATCGCACCGGTAAAAGAGCCCTTGACGTGACCGAAGAGATTGCTTTCGAGAAGGTCGGCGGGCATCGACCCTGAGTTCACGGTGACGAAGGGTCCATCTCTGCGTTTCGAGTTGTGATGGATCGCCTTGGCGACGAGCTCTTTGCCGGTGCCGCTCTCCCCCAACACCAAGATGTTGCTCCTCGATGGCGCCGCGAGTCGGATCAGATCGAAGACCTGCTGAATGACCTTGCTCTTGCCGATAATGCGCTCGAAGCCGAAGCGGCCGTGTAGCTGCTCCTTGAGCGATCGGTTCTCCTCCTCGAGTTGACGCCGCTCCAGCCCCTTCTGGATGATGAGGCTTACTTCGACGTTCTTGAAGGGCTTCGGGATGTAGTGGAAGGCACCCAGTTTCATCGCGTCGATCGCTCCCTCGATCGAGGAGAATGCGGTGATGAGCACTACAACCTGATCCGGATCGCGTGCTTTGATCTGGGTGAGGACCTCCATTCCCGACATCCCAGGCAGCATCAGATCGAGGAAGATCAGGTGAACATCCTCTTGGCTGAGAATCGTCAGCGCCTCCTCGCCGGTGCGGGCGACGAGGGGCTCGTGACCCTCTTCTCGCACCAGGCTTGCCAGGACGTCCTGGAGGACCTCTTCGTCGTCGACGATGAGAATGTTCATGCCTGGCTCTGCACTCGTCGAAGCTTGACGCGGAAGCGGCACCCTTCCGCCACCTCGCCGTTCTCGAGTTGGAGCTCACCGCCGTGCCGTCGGATGATCTCATGACTGATCGACAGCCCCAGCCCGCTTCCGCCACTGCTCTGTTTGGTCGAGAAGAAGGGCTCGAAGATGCGCTCCCGTTCAGCGCTGGCGATCCCCGGACCGGAATCTCTGACGATAACGTTGACAAAGTCGTCGTCTTCTTCGATGTCGACCCTGAGCCGCCCCCCTTCGCCCTTCATCGCTTCAATGGCATTCAGAAAGAGGTTGGTGAACACTTGCTGAAGCTGGTCGTCGGAGCCTGCTACCACTGAGGCGGCCTCTGGCGCGCGGAGCTCGGCCTCGACCCTGTTTGTTTGCATCTGTTCCTGGACCAGCTCCAGAGACTCCTCGATCAGCTCGTGCAGATCCACTGGCTCCAAGTCGATCTCTTGATCGCGCGCCAGGCTGAGTAGGCTATTGACGATGCGCGAGGCGCGGAAGCTCTGGCGCTCTACCTTGCGGAGCAAGGAATAGCGGGGATCGTCAGGGTCGGTGTCCTGGATCAACATCTGGGCGTAGCTCGAGATGCCTGTGATCGGCGTATTGACCTCGTGAGCGATGCCCGCGGCCATGACCCCTAGAGCGGCCAGGCGGTCCTTCTCTTTGAGCGCGAGCTCCATGGCGACGCGTTCCGTGATGTCATTGGCGACGAGCACGCTGAGGTCGGAGGCCGGTGAGCCGGAGAAGGCCGCGACGCTGATCTGCAGCGAGCGCACCTTTCCCTGCTCATCCTCGATAGAGAGGTCGACCAGTCCGTCGCTGGGTCGCGGCACTGTAGTGAGCGGCAGGATCTCGAGCAGCTTCTTTCGCCGTAGGGCCCCGGTTTCGGCGCCGCACAGAGCCGCGAAGGCTATGTTCGCCGAGACTACTCGCCCCATCCCATCGAGTACGGCGATTCCGGCGGGAGAGGCTTCGATGATTCCCTCGTTGTACTGCTTGAGCCGCCGGACCTCTCTTAGCTGGTTTTGTAATCGGTCGAGAAGATGTGCATTCTCGATGGCGAGCGAGGCCTGGTTCATGAACTGTCTGACCAGGTCGAGGTCGTCACTCGACAGCGGCACGTCGCCGAAGCGGTGGCTGCACACCAGGGCGCCGACACGCCGGCCGCGGACCGAAAGCGGAAAGGCGTAGCGGTAACCCTGCATGAAGAGGCGTTGAGCCGGCGATGCGATTGCGTCGGGAAGAGCAACTCCACTCAACTGGCGGTATTCGTCTTGCCAGAAGCCGGTGTCGAGGAAGTCGGGCAGGATCTCCCCGAGATCCGGCTGTTCTTGGCGAAGGGGAACGAGATGCTCTTCTTCGCTGACCAGCAAGTTTGCGCGCTCCAGGCTAAGCGCTTCTTCGAGACGCAACAAGAGCTTGTTGGAGAGGCTGGCGAGATCGCGGTCGTGGAGAAGCTCGCGGCCGAGATGGGCGAGAGTTCTTCGTTTCGCGAAGCTATGGCGATACTGCACCCGTTCGAGAGTGGAGCTGATGCCCTGACGAGCGGGGACGAGCAGGCCGCCCATGACCAGTACAGCGGCGAGAGAGAGGATGTTGCGTGTGAGGCCCTCGCTTGCGGGTATGCCGCGCTGCACCAGGATCTCTAGGAAAGTGAAGCCGAGGAGCCCGAAGAGCAAGGTCAAGGTGTAGGTTGCGACATCGCGGGCGATGACCGAGATGTCCCATAGTCGATAGCGGAGAATGGCGTAGGCGAAGGTCAGTGGCACCATCGCCAGTGGTAGAACGGCCAGAATCTCGAGCGCGGGCGGGCCGTGGAGGCCTAAGGACCAGGGGATCAGGTACAGCACCAGGAATGGCAGATAGCCACCTGCCATGCCAATGGCGATCCACGCCAGCTGTCGCTTACCCTCGGCCTCCTCTCCCCAATGCAGTCGACCCAAGAGCAGGCCTCCGGCGGCGAACGCAAAGACCACGAAAAGGAAGAGCTCGACTCGATCCAGTTGCTGGATGATGGTGGCGATCTCGCGGCCTCGAGGAGAGCCGAAGAGCCACTGGCCTCGATTGAAGATGAGGTCGCTCTGCAGAGCGATCAGGATCGCGGACGGGAGGTATAGAAAAGGTACCAAGCGGGCCACTCGATGCCTGGATGCGAGCTCTTTGGGAAAGGTGATGAAGAAATGAAGGGTGAGAGCCGGAAGCACGAGCCGCACCGCCTCTTCGAGTACATAGAGTGCTCGTCCAGTGCTATCGACCAGCAGCTGATTCGCCGGTGTTGAGACCAGGACGTAGAAGCTGGTCGAGACCAGGCACCAAAAGTAGAAGACCAGACTCTGCCGGCGCTCTTCCTTCAGAATGGTGTAGAGGCCGATAAACAGATAGATGCCGCCGATCACCGCCTGGATCAGATAGGAGTAGTCGATCTCCAGGGGTGGACGGACATAGCCGAGCGTGAGGGCCTCGTCTCCGCGCATGACCACCACTTCGGTGCTCGGTTGCGCTCGTAATGTCTCGAGCGCCTGCTGTAACCCTGAAACGGTGTTGCCACCGATGAGGAGAACGCGGTCACCCCGGCGGAGCTGGGGATGCAAAGCGGGATCAGCGGTTGCGACTAGTAACTGCTCGGCGGGGGCTTCACGTAGGATCAGCCCCGCTGTCTGAAAAGTCGCCAGCTTGCGCTTAAAGCTGACACCGGCGGTCAGAAGAGTGGCTGCCGCAAGGGCTATAGCCAGCGAGAGGGTTGCTTTGCGACGAAAAGTGGGAGTCATGATCAAAAGGCCCCTACATCGGCCACTAGAGGTCAAAGCAGGTTTCGTGCCAGCGTGACGGTTTCTTGAATGGGCCGGAGATATCTCTGAAGACGAGAGTTAGGTCGAACTGTTCATATTTTTGGATGTTGTCCAAAAATATGGATCCAATGAATAGTGCGTGTGACGCCGGCTCGAGTGCACTCGGAGCCACCTGGAACGGTCCAGACTCCGAAAGAGGCGTGTCCGGCCAGGGTAGAAGCTACGAACCAGGGCCGAGGTCGCGGGGAGCGACTGTTAGGCTCGAGCGCGCCCTCGGGAGACCGACGCCGCTGCTAGAAGCGAACTGCGATGCCGCCGGCCACGCGGCGGTGCAGATCGTTCTCTTGACTATCAAGAGCGTAAGGCACCGCCCCGCGGCTGAGCTCTATGTTGAGAAGAAGGGCCCAATCGCTCGCCATTGGCATGAAGAAACCGAGGTCCTGCGTCACTTTGACCTGTAGCTTGTCGACTTCGAGGTCATTTACCTCGAGTCCACCGGCGACTGTCGGAGTCAGATGTTGCTCCACACGATGGACTGCCAGAAACAAAGCGGTCTCGGTGCGCTGGAACTTGGTGTCCAGCGAGGTCACCATATATCGAACTTTGTTCTCGTATGAGGTGTGGTTGTCGGTGCGGAAGATGCCTCCGCCTCCCGAGCCCACGTTGGATTCCAGAGTGGCAAGGATTCCACGTGAGAGCCTGCGAGTGAGAGCTACCTGTAGCTCCGGTAACTGGTCACCGCGGACCAGATAGACACTCTCGATCTGATCGAAGAAGTCCTCGGTGAAGAAGACGCGAAGAGTATCTCCGATTTCTCTATGGGCGGCTGCCACCTTGAAGACTTCGTCCTTACCGAGCTGACGAGTGAGGCCGACTCGATAGTAATGCTGCTCGGTGGAGGTGTTGTTTTCGAGATTGCGATAGTGGGCAAGAGAGAAGTTCGGTAGCTTCGGCTCCTCGGAGCTAATACGCTGCCGCACGACCGTCTCAGCCTGCCACTCTTGGCCAAGGTTCATCACCAAGCCTGCGTGTGGGCTCATCGAGACGCTGCCGTCGAGAAGCGTGGAGAAGAGCCCATACTCGACGAGCAGAGCCGGGCTCAGCTGGGTGGATGCGATGCCGTAAGCGTTGACTTGCTGGCGTGCGGCGCCCGGTAGCAGGTTGCCGATCTCGGTGTCGGCGATTAGTTCCTGATAGCTGACTCCGGTGCGCACGGCCATGCTCTCGCCGATCTCTTGGCTGTAGGAGCCGTCGACCAGCAGAGTGCGCGATGCCAGCGGAACACCCACCGGGCTCACCATACTCTGAGTGTTGAAGCCACGCTCTTCGATGTACTGGGCAGATACGGCCGAATGCGCTCGCGCACCATGATCCTGCGACCACAGGAATTGATAGCGATCCATATCGACAGGGCTGCTGTGAAGATAGCTCGAGTCGAGCGAGTGACTGACGGTGTTGAGCTGTATCGATGCGCTGCCCGCTCCTCGCATGCTCAGCGCTAGTGCGTCAGTCCGGCCGGACGCCCGTCCCTCGGCGGCAGCCGTGAGAGCCTCGGGACGCATTTCGTCAAAGCGCCCGTCTACGCTCAAGCGCATGCCTCCGACCTGGCTCTCTACTCCAATGCGGCCATGAGTGACTTGAGACGGACCCGCGTTGGCGTACTTTCTGGTGCCGGCTGTCAGCTCGGTCTCAACCGAGAATTCGGGCTCGACGACGCCATGGTCTTCGAATGCGGCACCCTCTGCGACTCGGATCTCCCTGAGCACGTCACCGGGGATCTTGCTGCGGATGGACCAGAAATCGTCTTCCTGGTCGAAGGATGCGTCGGTCTCTTCGCTGAGTCGGAATTCGAGGAAGTCACTGGCCGACTCTGTGGCCCGCGTGAAGAGGACGATGGCGGGAACGAAGCCCACCTTGTGGGCAATGACCTTGTACACGCCGGCCGGCAGCGTGCGAAAGAGAAAACGACCGTCACGACTAGTACTGACGCGCGTCAGGCTGACGTCGTGCGTGCGGTAGGCATAGACCGCCGCGTGCTCCAGCGGGCCCTGGCCGTGCCGGACAACGCCCGACAAACCGGACGCGAGCTCGTGGTCGGTGGCTGCCGATACCGGCAGTCCTCCCAGGAGTACAACTATTAGAAGAGCAACAAAGCGCATCGGTTCACCGAAAGCGTCAGGTGATTATACCGGGGTCTGACATCACCATCAAATCGAGATATGTCTCTGTTTCCAATACGGCGCTGAAGAGTCCAGGGTTTTCTGCTGGTCGTCTTAGGTCTCACTCGCGTCTGTTCGGCGTCAGCGCCGAGACAGCTGCAGTGATCAGGTCGGCTCCGGCGCTCTTGAGGGTACGACTTGCTGCGTCGAGAGTGGCGCCGGTCGTCGCTACATCATCAATCAACAGCACGCGTGCCCCTTGAATTTCCACCCCTCTGCGACAGCGAAAGATGTCTTCAACGTTGGAGCGACGCTCTCTAGCGCCCAGCGTTGTCTGCGGAGCCGAGGAAGCGGATCGAATCAGCAGCCTGCGGTAGGGCAGCCCGAGCCGCCGGGCGAGGGGCTTGGCGATGAGCTGGGCCTGGTTGTAACCGCGCTCGAGTCGCCTTCGCCAGTGGAGTGGCACTGCCGTCACAACGTCATGCTCGGTCTCGAGGCCGGGAAGGTCCGCTGCCATCCCGCGCGCCAGGTCGTCGGCGAGGAACTCGAGACGATGGTACTTGAGGCCACGAATGACTTCGTCGAAGGGAGGCTCGTAGCTCCACTCCGCATGGAGGCCGTCAAAGGCGGGCGGGGCGAGCCTGCACGCGGCGCAGAGCCAGGCGCCCGGCCTCGTCGAGGCGACCGCGCCACAGAGAGGGCACCGCTCTCGCCGTGGCCGTTTCAGCTTCGCTCGGCAGGCTCTACAGAGGCACAGTGCCGGGTCTCGTCGAGAGAGGGGCTTCTCGCAACCGAGGCACCAGGCGGGGAGCAGAAAGTGAACCAGATGGTCTAGGACGCTGGGGCGCATTCGTGCGTAAGATTCGTAGGACCGCTCCATATGTGTGCGAGCCTTCTTCTGCTCGAAGAAGACGTCTTTCTCTGGGGTAGACTTGCGCCGGCTTCGGAGCCAGGAGAAAAAAACGTGCGACACAGGCTACCTTTTTATGTCTTTCTGCTTCTTGTTGCTCTAGCGGCCACGGCATCCGCTCAGCCCTCCAAATCGTTTCGAGCCAGTGCCTTTGTCGGCCTTGGCGGCGGGTTGGATTCGGAGCCGGACAGCGGGGTCGACAACTCTTCCTTTCAACTGGGCTTTTCCTGGATCGTCGAGCCCGGCGTCCTGGTTGGAGTTCGCTACGGAGAGCTTGGCCTCGACGGCACCGATTTTGTTGGGGATCGAGTCGACTCCGATCTTTCCTACCTGACAGTTGCCGGTGAGTACCTTTTCAACGATGGCTACTATCAATCGGGCGTCTACATCGGGCTCGGCTTTTACGATCTCGAAACTTCTCGTGGACCCTTTGCCGGCTCCGACAGCTCTGTGGGATTGGCGGTAGGCGTGACCGGCGACTTCGAGATCAATCGGCGCTTCTCGGTCCTGCTCGAGTTCTCCGCTCACTACGCTGAGCTCGAGCCGACGAGCCTGTTCGCCATGGGCCACGTCGGCGTTGGGTACCACTTTTAGGCTTGGTGTGTGCTGAGTACGACGTGAGCCGCATCGACTGCCTGAAGCCAAGAGAAGGAGATTCCATGTCACACTTTCTGCGCACCATGGCAGGCTTGCTCCTGGTGCTGGTATTTGCGTTTCTGGGCCCGGGAAGTATCGCTGAGGAGCCCTCTGCGGGCGCCGTTGGAGAAGTCATTACCACTAAGAGCGGTCTTCAATACGTCGACCTCGTGATCGGAGAGGGCCCGGAAGTAAGGCGGGGAGACACGGTCCGCGTGCACTACATCGGCAGGCTGGATGACGGCACGGTTTTCGATTCGAGCCGGCCCCGAGGCCAGCCCTTTGCCTTTCCGGTCGGGCGAGGCAAGGTGATCCGTGGTTGGGACGAAGGTGTGGTCGGCATGCAGATCGGCGGCAAGCGGAAGCTGGTCATCCCATCAAAGCTGGCCTACGGCAAGAGTGGCTTTGGTAATGTCATTCCCCCCAACTCCACCCTCACCTTCGAGATCGAGCTGCTCGGTTTGAGCTAGCCGCGGCGGGAAGGCCGACGGCGATTTCGGGTGGATGCGCTCGCGTGTCGGCGGTACCCTTGCCTCCAAGAGGGCAACGTCGAGATCTTTATCAAGATGGTCGATGCCTGCTCTAGCGGTTTCAACTCATTCTGGGTGTTTGCGGCCGGGGCCACCAATGCCGAGACAGTGATTCTGATCCGGTACACCTGGACCGATCAGGTGTACCGGATCGACAACCCCAGAGGTGTCGATGTCTTCTTTGCGCCGGATACCCAGGCGTTCAAGACCTGCGATGCTGTGCAGCCGCTGCCGCCGGTGTAATGAGATCCCGCACTTTGGCTTCGATCCATCGGTATGTCTCAGCTAGCCCGGAGCGCAGTGACCGGGTGGGCCGCCAGCCCAACTGTTCGTGGATGAGGCGATTGTCCGAGCTTCTACCGCGGACCCCGAGGGGCCCGGGTATGTGGTCGAGACGGATCGTCTTTTCCGCGATCGATGCGATCGAGAGCGCGAGCTCATTGATCGTGACCTTTTCCGAGGAGCCGATATTGACCGGCCCGGCAAAATCCGAGCGCATCAATCGGACCGTACCTTCGAGTGCCTCCTCGACATAGAGGAACGATCGCGTCTGGAGGCCGTCTCCGAAGATCTCGATGCTGTCGCCTTCGGTCGCCTCCGCTACTTTGCGGCAGAGGGCCGCCGGTGCCTTCTCTCGACCTCCGGTCCACGTTCCTTCGGGTCCGAAGACGTTGTGGTAGCGAGCGACGCGCGCCTCTAATCCGTGATTGCGAGCGAAGGCGAAATAGAGGCGCTCTGAGAAAAGCTTCTCCCAACCGTATTCGCTGTCAGGCGCTGCCGGATAGGCCGAGGCTTCGTCGGTTCTGGGGTCATCCGGATCGAGTTGGTTGTGCTCCGGGTAAACGCAGGCGGAAGAGGCGTAGAAAATCCGTCCCACGTTGCCCGACCTGCGAGCGGCGTCGAGAACGTTGAGGTTGATGAGGGCCGAGTTGTGGAGAATGTCGGCGTCGTTTTCTCCGGTGAAAATGAACTCGGCGCCGCCCATGTCGGCGGCCAGTTGGTAGACCTCGTCAAAATTCCGGTCGAGCGCCTCCAGCGCTGTGCTTGGGTCTCGCAGGTCGGCGACAACAAAGTCCTCCGCGGCAGACGGCGAGAAATCGGGTTGCTTCAGGTCGACGCCGCGCACCCAAAAGCCTTCGCCGGCAAGCCTCTTCACCAGATGGCTGCCGATGAAGCCACCAGCCCCAAAAACGAGCGCTCTTTTCATCGTGCTTCTCCTTGCCCCCGTAGCTCCTCGTGTCCGGCTCGAGCCTCCTTGGGCGACGCCCCACCCCCGCGGAAATGATAGCCATCATTTCCGGAGGCTAGCGCTAGCTCAGGAGCATGCGAAGATCTTCGGCGTTCAACGAACCGAGGGTCTGTCCCTCGCCCTCGAGAACCATCTCCGCGAGCTGGCGCTTCGAGCGCTGGAGCTCGAGGATCTTCTCCTCGACGGTGTCACGCGCGATCAGGCGATAGGAGAAGACCGGCTGCGTCTGACCGATACGGTGGGCTCGGTCGATGGCTTGTGCCTCGACAGCCGGGTTCCACCAGGGGTCGAGCAGGAAGACATAGCCTGCGGCTGTGAGATTGAGGCCGAGTCCACCCGCCTTTAGACTGATGACGAAAACGTTGCAATCGGGGTCGGTCTGGAATCGCTCGACCACTTCGCCTCGATTGCGAGTTTGGCCGTCGAGGTAGGCGAAGTCGATCGCCTGTTCTTCGAGGTGGCGCTGCACGTAGGCAAGGAGCTTGGTGAACTGGGAAAAGATCAGCAGTTTGTGGCCCTCTTCGAGCACCTCAGAGATCTGATCGAAAAGCGCTTCGAGCTTGGCGCTTCCGGCATCTTCCCAGGCGGCGTCGACTAGGCCGGGATGGCAGGCTACCTGGCGCAGGCGCAACAACGCCTCGAGCACCTGGATCGCCGAGCCCGACGGACCTTGAGAGTCGATGTTCTCGAGTAGGGTGGCTTGGTAGCCCGCCCGCAGCTTGTCGTAGAGCTCTTGCTGCTCAGGCGTCAGAGTGCAAAAGAGGATCTGTTCTGTCTTCGGCGGTAGGTCGTCCAAGACTTGGGCCTTCGTTCGTCGCAGAATGAAGGGGCGCATGCCATTGGCGACTAGAGCCAGCTCCTGCTTGCTTGCCGCTCGGCCACCATTGAGGGCATCGAGGTTCGGGAGGCGCCCGAGAAGGCCCGGGTTGAGAAACTCGAAGAGGGAACCGAGCTCACCGAGGTGGTTCTCGATCGGCGTTCCGGTGAGTGCGAGCCTGTGTCGGCCGTTGAGGAGGCGACTCGCCCTGGCCGCCTGAGAGCCTCGATTCTTGATCGCCTGCGCTTCGTCGAGGATCACGGTATCGAACTCGATCGTGGCCAGGTAGCTAATGTCTCGCCGCAGGGTTCCGTAGGTCGTTACCACCAGATCGAACTTCGTCAGTTTCTTCTTGAGCGCCTCGCGGCCGGGGCCGCCGTACTCGACGACATTCAGCGTAGGTGTGAAGCGCGCCGCCTCGTCGATCCAGTTGTAGACCAGACTGCGCGGCGCGACAACCAGGGAGGGCAGCCCGGTTGTCTTGGAGGGTGTGCGGTTGGCTCGCAGCATGGCTAGGACTTGAACGGTCTTGCCGAGGCCCATGTCATCGGCCAATACGCCGCCGAGGCCATATTCTCGAAGAAAGTCGAGCCATCCAAGGCCAGTCCGTTGGTACTCGCGAAGAGTTCCCTTGAAGCCACGAGGCTCCTTTTTGGCTTTGATGCACTCGAACGATTGAAGCTTGGTGCGCAACTGGGCGAAAGTCTGGTCGACATCGACAGGAGGCATGGCGGCGAGAGCGGCGTCGACGAGCATCGCCTGAGACGGTAGAAAGCGTAGCCCTTCGTCGCTCGAGCTGTGAGCCAGGTCGGCAAGAGAGTCCCAGGTCTCTACCCAGGACTCCGGTAGCAGACCTTCCGATCCGTCCCCGAGCTCGACGAAGCGTTCGCCCTTCGAGATCGCTTGAAGAATCTCCGAGAATTCGACGCGATCGCCGGCAAAGTCGACACTGCCGCTGAGCTCGAACCAGTCGATACCACTCTCGACCCGCAACGAGGGTGGGCTCGCCGAGCGCAGCGACGTCCCTCTTGCCTCGACGTCCCAACCCTCGCGGAGGAGAGGCTCGACGACCATGGGAAGTTCTCGTGAGCTGATCTCGAGCCCCTGACCCTGGCCGGACGCTTCGGGGCGTAGGCCGGCTTCGAGAAGCCGCACGAGAGCGGACTGTTCCCAATCCATATCGCGTTGCAGGAACGTCCGCTCTTCCCAGTCGATGATCGAAGGGCGGGGGTCCGCTGCGCTCACCTCTTGGCTGCCGTAGAGGAAAGACAACTGTGCTACCAGGGGTGGAGTTGGCGACACCGACTTCGCGTCTGGCTCGAGGATCACGCGGGGTCTCGGGGACGAGCTCACTGGCGACAGCTGCAGTTCGTCGGGTGCCTCGAGCGGTGGCAGAAGAGGCAGCTCGAGGATTGCGCTGAGGGCCTCTTCGAGATCCTCTCTCGGGATGGCGATTTCGCCTGCCTCGCGCAGGAGGTTCAGCCAGGGTAGATCGCGTTCCCGATCGATCTCGAGAGGCGCTATCGTGTCGTTGAGAAGGACGAGAGCGGAGCTGCTGGCACCTGTTTTCGGCTCGGCGCTCTTTTCGTCCAGCAAGAGTAGTACTGCGTCACTCAGTGGGACGATCTCGTCGCGCCTCTTGAGGTCTCCTCGGAGATGGGCTGCTCGCGACGGGTTGATGTCGAGACGGAGCGTTAGGTGCCAGGGAAGTCCCGCGTCCCAAGACAGAGTGTGCTTCTTGCCGCGAGCGTGTCCATCCCACCATCCCAGAGCTCCACTGGCGCAGAGTCGAGGCAGAACGATGTTCTGAAGACGTCGCGGCAAAGAGAGACGCCGGACCCCCGGGGGTCTAGATCTCTCCTTGGAGCTGCGGTCTCGGCGGCCGGGTGAATCGGCGGGCAGCGAGCCCAACACAACCAAGGGGGCCTGTTGCTCGTCGTTGAGCTTTTCTGGCAGGAGCAGCTCTTGAAGGCGGTCAGCAGCGACGCTAGCTGCCTTGGGTTTGCCGAGCTGGCCGGCTCCGTCGGGATTGCGCGCGAAGACATCGAGGACGAGCCCCTCCGCACCAGTGCTCAAGCTCGTGTTGATGAGGAAGTGGATGGCTGGTGCTCTGTCCGGTGGCGATGGGGCGCTCTCTGGCAGCTTGGAGAGTCGCTCCGTCTCTCGGCGCAACGAAACTAGCTGGGATCGCCACGACACGGCCCGAGTAAGGGACCGTCTTCGGCTTTTTGATCGTGAGCCCCCGCGGCTCGCCCGGCCTCGGCCGGGAGTATCTCTTGCGGTCTGCTTTCTGGGCTCGATGAACTGTGTAACATCGAGATCCGGCCAATTCTCAGCTCTATCTTTTCTTACCGAGAGGCGGTCCCGACCCGGCAGGTCCTTCTCCAGTTCGCTTTCCGCAAGGGCCAACAGAGTTGCCCAGACGTGCTTGCAGGGCCTCCCGTCGGCGAAGCGTTGGCACTCGCAGAAGGCGTGAAGCACTCTTTCGCCTATCTCCGACCAATCCAGTCCAACGACGTAGGAGGGTCGCTCTGTGCCTTGTACCCGAGCGCGAGCGCGTGAGCCGTCGATCTCGAAGCTGACTCTCTCGTCGAGGAAGTACTCGTTGCCTCGCTGCCGATCGCCTCTCTCGAAGTGAGATGCGCTTCGCTTGTAGAGGGGAACCGACCGGGTTGTATCGTCAGCTCCCGCTCGCGTTCGGCCTCTGCGTCGTCTGCGCCGCGCCGCCTGCCCTCCTTTTGTTAGCTCAGTCACGTTTGTTGTGTTGGGCTGCCATCGCTTCTTAGCCTGGCCTGCAGTTCTCGCGCCGCGGCGCGTAAAGTGGGGGCAAAAGGCTGCCCCGCAATCTGACTCTTGTGTCTTCCCCGAGCTCGGAAGGCCGAAGTGCCTGCGCGCGGAGACGACACAGGGCCCCCCGTCATGAGAGTCGAGTAGAGCACTTGGCTCGGCGACCCGGCTCCAGCGGAAAACCAACCGCGTGCTGAAGATAACACGTTAGCTTGCATTTCCGTAGGCTAGATCCAGTCGGAGTCTCCGAACGCGTAGTGGAATCGGAGGTTCCGCCGGCCGAGGAGCGCGTATGAATCGTCAGGAAGGTAGCCGGGCCGTGATGTCAGTAGCACTCTTGAGCGGGTGTCTACAAAGCCCCGACCGAGGAGGGTGCGCTGCCGCTGCCCGCCCTAGGTGCCAGCCACCTCGGAAACGGAAGGAGGTAGCTCAGGGAAGTGTGCAAGGAGATCGCTCGAGAACTCGTCTATAAGAAGAGATGGGACGTGATCTCAGGCACATTCCGCAGGATCTTCTCGCTTCTTCGGGCCCTCTCGGCCCCTTGATCGAAGTGACGACACGAACCATGCAGGGGCGTCTTCTGCTTCGACCCTCGCCTGCGCTCAGAGAGATCATCATTGGCATCCTCGCCCGTTCTGCCCGGATGTATAAGGTGTCGGTGGTTGGCTTCGTTTATCTGTCAAACCACTTTCATCTCCTGCTCCGAACCCGCGATGTGAGGGAGCTGTCGGCTTTCATGTGTTTTGTCAACGGGAATGTGGCCCGGGAGGCGGCGCGGTTGCATGGCTGGCCTGAGAAGTTTTGGTCACGACGCTTCACTGCGATCTTGATCAGTAACGAGGAGGACAAACAACTTGAGAAGCTCCGTTATCTCTTCGCACAGGGCTCCAAGGAGGGTCTGGTTCAGCACCCCGAGGAATGGCCTGGCGCGAGCTCCGTCCAGGCGCAGATGAGAGGGGAGGGTCTTTCGGGAGTCTGGTTCGATAGGACCGCCGAGGGTGACGCTCGACGATGCGGACGGAAGCCGAGCAAGTACGAGTTTGCGTCACGGGAGACGTTGAAGCTCTCCCCCCCGCCCGTTTGGGACGGCATTGAGCCGAAGGAGGCCTGTCGAAGGGTTTGCGAGATGGTCTGCGAGGTCGTAGCCGAGACTAGCGCCGCTCTTCGAGAGCGGGGTGATAGACCTCTGGGGGTTCAAAGGATTCTGCGCCAGCATCCCCACTCGAGACCGATAGCTCTGAAGCGATCACCCGCGCCCCGTTTCCATGCCTCTAGCTGGGACGTCCGCAAGCGGCTAGAGGAAGCCTACAAAGCCTTCCTTGTCGCCTACCGGCAGGCAGCGGCTCAGCTTCGGAGTGGCGAGCTGGGGGTCGAGTTTCCAGCGCAGTGTTTCCCTCCAGCCCTTCCTTCCGTCAGGGGTCCGACCCTCATCTCAGCTTCCTAGTTCCGAGTCGAAGGAACGACAAGGGGATGTGGGAGGCTCAGCTCCATTCGAAGGCGATCCTTACTCAGACACCGTGATGCTTACCATGCGGATCGGGCTGGCGGGCCGATCGCTGCCATCGGTGGGCGTGGATTCGATCTTCTGGACCACGTCCGCTCCCGCGGTGACCTTGCCGAAGACCGGGTGCTTGGATGGGCCCGGTGAGAACCAGTCGAGGTGAGCGTTGTGGACAGTGTTGACAAAGAATTGAGAACCACCACTGTTCGGTTGGCCGGTGTTCGCCATCGATAGCGTAAACGGTTCGTTGGAGATCTGGTGCTCGGCCGGGTGCTCATCGGCAATGGTACCGCCCGGGGGGCCGCCCGTGCCGGCGCGCGGACTGCGGGGGTCGCTGCTGAAGGGGCAGCCGAACTGCAGCATGAATCCGTTGATCACTCGGTGAAAGTGAAGCCCGTCGTAGAAGCCCGATTTGGCCAGCTCGACGAAGTTAGCGGCGGTAATTGGCATCTGGTCGGCGTAGATCTCGGCCTCGAAGGTGCCCAAAGACGTCTCGAAAGTGGCTGTTGGATTTGACATTTCTCTCCCCGGAAAAAGCGCTGGCGCTGCGTTGGCAGCAACCTCAGTTGCTCGAAACTACGACGCCATCGGCCCGGGCACAACCCCCAAATGAGGCGAACGATTCAAGGAAGGTGGCTGATGCCGCCGCCCGATGCTGGTTCGAAGTGGATGGCACCTCGTGTTATCGATTCGCTGAGGTACTTCGTGGGACTCTATGCGAAGTACCTGGCACTTTGCAGAGCAGCGATCACTCATTGCTCACTGCCTACCTGTTTTGATGTAGAGCACCGGAACGATGACCAGGTTCAGTAGGGTTGAGGACGCGAGTCCTCCGAGGATGACTTGGGCCATGGGGCTCTGGATCTCGTTGCCGGGAGCGCCTGCCGCCAGGACCAAAGGAACAAGGGCCAATGCCGCGGTGAGGGCCGTCATCAAGATCGGGGCCATGCGTTCCTCGGAGCCGCGCTGCACTGCTTCTTCGAGGGAGGTGCCGTTGGCCCTAAGTCGCTGGTAGTTGTTGACAAGCAATACACCATTGCGTGCTGCGATGCCAAATAGGGCGACGAAGCCGACCATCGTTGCTACTGAAAGGACTCCGTCGCTCAGAGCGATCGCGAGTACGCCACCGATGAGGGCCAAGGGCAGGTTGACCAGCACAATCAGGGCGTCTCGGTGGGAGCCGAATTCTAGGTAGAGGAGGCTGTACATGCCAGCGAGTAGCAACAGGGAGAGCAAAGCGAGGTTGCGAGTGCTCCGCACCGCCTCTTCGAATTGGCCACTGAAGGTCACGAAGTAGCCCTGCGGCAGGTCGACTTTGTTCTCGACCGCAGCCCTAGCGCGAGCTACAGCCCCGGCGAGATCGACTCCCGTCACGTTTGCGGTGAGCATCGCGACTCGTTGCACGTTCTCGCGACGGATCAGTGAGGGTCCGAGGGTTTTCCGGACGTCAGCAACACGGTCGAGGTGCACGATGTCGCCCGTCGGCAAGGACACCGGCAGCCTGGCGATGCGCTCCGGCGACGTACGCAGCTCGGGCGGAAGCCGCACGATGACTCTCGAGGTCAGCCCCCCCTCGAGGATCTCCCCGACATGCACGCCCTGGAACAGCGCTTCGACCGAAGTCGCTAGCTCGGCGGGCGATAGCCCGCTCTGACCCATCGCTGCTCGATCGAAGTCGATGAGCAATTGCGGAACAACAGCCTGCTCTTGGTTGGACAGGTCTACGATCTCGGGAATCGAGCCAAGCACCTGCTCGATGCTCGAGGCGATATTTCTTAGAACCGCGAGGTCGGGGCCAAAGATCTTCACCGCGAGATTGGTTCTGGAGCCGGAGATCATGTGATCGATGCGGTGACTGATCGGCTGGCCGAAGGTGACCGTGGCGCCCGGCACTGTCGCCACTGCTTGCCGCATCTCCGCTATCAGCTCCTCCTTGTCGCGGCCGTGCTCCAACGGGCCAAGGACCACCTCCATCTCTGAGGCATTGACTCCTTGCACGTGCTCGTCCTTCTCCGCGCGTCCTGTGCGACGGCTGGTCGAGACGACCTCGGGGAACGCGAGCAGGCTCTCCTCGACCAGCTGTCCCGCACGGTCACTGTCGGCCAAGGGGATGCCGGGTGGACTGACGATCGAGATCGTGAGCGAGCCCTCGTTGAACGCGGGTAGAAAGCTGCGGCCAAGACCCGGCAGCAGAGCCGCTGAGGACGCCAGGCCCGCTAGGGCCAGAATCGCGACCGGCCGCGGGTGGGCGAGGCTCCACCCGAGAACCGGCCGGTAGACGTTGCGACAGCCTCGAAGCAGCCACGACTCACGCCTCTTCGCCAGCCCCGGAGCGTCGAGCATCAGCGAGCACAGCGCCGGGGTGATCGTCAGCGCGACGAAGAGTGAGGAGGCCACGGCCGCAACAAAGGCGAATCCGAGAGGTCGAAGAAGCCGCCCCTCGAGACCGGGCAAGAAGAAGATCGGGACGAAGACCAGGATTACCAACAGCGTTGCGAAAAAGATCGGGCTCACGATCTCCGAGGTCGCATCGGCGACCACTTCGATCAGCGGCCGTTGGTCCGGTCCACCGGCACGCTCTTCTTTGAGTCTGCGGAAGATGTTTTCGACCGCGATGATGGCGTCGTCGACGAGAAGGCCAATGGCGATGGTCAGACCGCCCAGTGTCATCGTATTGATGGTCATGCCGAGCAGCGAGATGACAGTGACTCCGGCGACGAGTGAAAGTGGGATCGCCAAGGCGGAGATGAGAGTGGTGCGAACACTGCCGAGAAAAAGGGCGAGAACCAAGACGACCAAGAATGCCCCGTCGCGTAGCGCCCGCGTGACGTTGTCGATTGCGACTTCGATGAAGTCGGCCTGCCGAAAGTTCTCTTTCTCGAGCACTACTCCATCAGGTAGCGAGGCCTCGAGCCGTTCGATGACTCCGTCGATCTTTCGAGTGAGCTCGAGAGTGTTGGCGCTTGGCTGCTTCTGCACCGACAGAATGATTGCCGGTCGAGCGCGGTAGGAAGCGGTTCCCCTCGAGGGCTCGGCCCCCCAAGCGACGTCGGCTATGGCGCCGACGCGCAACGGCACACCGTCGACGGACCTCACGACAGCGCTGGCGACGTCCTCTGCGGTTCTGGCGCGCCCGAGGCCCCGTACCAAGTACTCCTGGCCTCCCTCGACATGGAAGCCCGCGACCGGGCTGCGACTCGCCCTCGAAACGGCATCGATGAGCTCCTGGAGCGGCACTCGGTACTGAGCCAGCGAAGCCGGACGGGCCGTCACTTGCAGCTGCCGCACCTCGCCGCCGATGGGCACAACCTGCGAGATGCCGGGGATCGCCAGTAGGTTGCGGCGCACTACCGTGTCGGCCAATCGCCTGAGCTCCATAGCCGAGACGCCGTCGCCAGTCATCGCGATGAAAGTGATCTCTCCCATGATCGACGAGACAGGGCCGAGCTCGGGCGGCTGGACCTGGGTGGGGAGCTCGACCCCTTGCAAGCGCTCGGTCACGATCTGCCGGGCCTGGTAGATGTCGGTACCCCAGTCGAACTCCGCCCAGGTGACCGAGAGTCCGTCGGCTGAGACTGAGCGCAGGCGCCGAACTCCAGGCGAGCCATTGACTGCCGATTCGATGGGGAAGGTAACCAGCAGCTCGACCTCCTGGGGCGCCATCCCCGGCGCCTCGGTAATGACCGTGACTGTCGGCGCAGATAGATTGGGGAAGATGTCCAGAGGCAGACTGGCGATCCAGATACCGCCGACAATGAGCAGGACTGCGGCCGCCGCCGTGACCAGACCACGGTGACGAATCGAGGAACGGATCAGATGATCGAGTGGGCCCATATCAGTGAACGTGGCCCTGGGGCTCTCCTGTCGCCAACAGCGACGAGCGCCGGATCGCCTGACCTCCTCGCGTCACCAGGCGCTGGCCGATCGCCAGACCCTCGACAATGGCCCATTTGCCCTGCCGTGCTGTGACGTTCACCGGCTGGCGCGCGAAGCTCTCTCCGCCGAGCTGGAGATAGGCGATCATGACGCCGCCGTCGTCGACCACTGCCGTAGCGGGTACGACGATCCCCTCGGCATCTTCTTTGAGTAGGACCTGCGCTGTCGCCGAAGTCCCCAAGATCAGATCCTCAGACGGAGGTACCTCGAGTAGGACCTTGACCGTACCGGTTCTCGCGTCGACCTCCGGCGCAATCGCAACGAGACGAGATCCGTTCTCCACTCGCAGAGACGCCCCCTCGGGGAAGTTGACGACTACCCCCCTAATGCCCTTGCTCACCCGTCTCGCCGCCTCCGGAGAGACGTCGATCTCGAGCCAGACAGAGTCGGTTCGTACCAGTCTCGCTAGAGCAGCCCCCGCCGCTACCACCTCGCCCGGAGACGCGTGGACGACCGAGATCTCGCCGCCAAAGGGGGCTGTTACCGTTGTCGCACCCGCGCTGCCGCCCTCTCGGGCGGAGTGAGCCGCCTCCAGGTCTCGTTCGGCGGCGGCGAGACGCCCGGCGATCCGGTTGACACGGTTCTCCGCTTCTTCGATCTCGCTCTGGCTTGTCGCCTCGACTTCCAAGAGGCCCGCGAGTCTTAAGAGGCGCGCCTCGGCGACGGCCAACTCGGCTTCGTGGGAATCGCGTTCCGCTTCGAGCGTGGCAAGGCTCCGTTCTGGAGCGATGCGTGGCACCATGCGAAAGAGTGCAGCCCCGCGAACGACCCGCCGACCGGCGTGAGGCCAGAGCCCGGGTAGTAACACCGCGTCCACCGGTGCAGTAATCGTCGCAGCCCCACCTGCCGGCGGTCGTACGCGTGCCACGCCCTCGACAGACTGGGGCAGGCTCCCGCTCGCCACCCACTCAGTGCCGAAAGAACCGCGCCATTGCTGCTCCTTGAGAAAGGAGAGAGGCTCGCCGTTGCCAATGGAGCCAGCCGGAGGTGGCGCTTCGGCGACGGCTCCTGGCGCGTTCGCCGTCCCCACGCGTACGCGCCCGCCTTTGATTTCTTCTCGACCTCCGGGCGAGGCGACGAGGAAGGCGAGATCGTATTCACCAGGCGCCTGGGGAGTGATTTCGACGTTGAAGATGCCCGCGCGGACGGGCTCATCGGCACGAAAGCGTTCCTCGCCCGCCCCGGAGCGCAGGATGATCTCCACACTGCCCTCGGCCATCGGAACAAAGCCTTCTAGCACCGTTATGTGGGTGTGAGCCAGAGAGCTCCGGCCGGCGACCAGAGATTCGACCTCCGGGAAAACCTCGTAGCGCTCTCCCCAGGCCGTAACCGACCAGCTCTCGCGCTCCACCGATTCCGCCTCCTCTATCACCTCGGGCACACACCCCGCCAGGAGCACAAGGATCGTGAGCGCGAAGGTCGCGCTTGTCGTGTCATCATCTTTTCTTCTCATGCTCACTCTCCCCCAGGCGGCTCGTGCGCGGTTCTCTTCATTCGAGATCCAGTGGCCGTCCCTCGAATCTCTCCAGTCGTCGATGAGCCTCGAGTGCCGCAGCGTGCACTCGCAGTGTCGTCATTTCGGCGGCGAGAACTGAGCGCAGAGTGTCCAGGAGGTCGGTCAAGCTCGCCTCCCCGGCCTGAAAGGCAGCTGCCTCTGCACTCAGGATCTGCCGGTTGCCCGTGTTTGCTCCGCGGGCGGCCGCGGTAGCCTCGGCCAGTCGCTGATAGGACGCCCTGGCGCCCTCCCTCCCGGCGCCGATGGTTCGCCGCGCGGCTTCTAGCCTCGCGGTTGCGGCTTCGATACGGGCCTCGGCCAGTGCTCGCTCGGCTCTGTTGCGGTCGGCCAGAGGTAGTTGCCACGAAAGGCCAAGAATGGGACCGTCGAGAGACTCAGGGCCGGCGTCCACCTGCTGCCAGCCGGCGATCAGCTCCGGAAGCTCGATATAGCGGCCTTCGGCCTCCTGAGTGAGCTTGGCGGCCTCCAGCTCTTGCTCGAGCTCTGTCACAGTCGGGTGCTCGTCCCCGGCGCCTACCGGGTTGGGCGGCAACCGCGAAAGAGATGGCCGACTCCTCCTACTCATCGAGGGATTCCAGCCCCTCGCCCTCGCGGCTGCATAAATCGAGTCGCTCTCGAGAATCGCGTGCTGCGCCAGCAGCTCCGCTGCGGCAAGAGCCAAGCGGTCTGCAGCTAGGCCCGAGGTCTCACCATGCTCGGCTCGGCGTCGCTCCCGGGTCGCGAGCTCGCCTACAGTGCGAGCGTGATCGCCGACTCGCGACGCGAGCTCGGTCGCCACCGCCCAATCTGCGTAGACCTCTCTCATCTCCAGTCGAAGAACTATCCGGTCGAACGCCAGTCGCGCCTGGGCGGCGGCTAGCCCCCGCTGTCCTGATGCGACCGCCGCTCGCCGAGAGGGGCGGGGCAACTGCCATGTGAGAGTCAGGTCGATCTGGTCAGTCGGTCCCGAGGGGTCCTCGTGGGTTGCTTCGAGGCGAGGGTTTGCCAGAGTCCCTCGACGTCTCAGCTCGGCCTCGGCCACGGCGATGCCCTCCGCTCGCGCCAGGAGGGCGGGGTGATCTTCCTGTAAAGCCGAAAGGAATTCGGCCTCCGTAACCGTGGGCGACGATTGGCCCGCGCACGCGGCGGCAGTCGCCGCCACCACGGCAAACGCGAAGCGATGCATGTTGGCTCTCCTTCCCAGCCCACGGAAGCGATCGCTGTCACTTCCTTCGGCTGGAGAACATGGTGCCGAGGACGGCATGTTCGAACCTACAGAAGCGATCGCGATCTCTTCCGTAGATCCCTCGTCTGAGTTAGCGCCCTACGCCGAAAAGGTAGGGTTTCTCAGCCGAGGCTCAAAGCCGCAGAGAGCAGTGGCTGTAGAAGAGCTGTTGAGGCGGCCCAGCCCGAGAGTCGAGCGCGTTCAGAGCGTCCGCTTGTTTGACTTCCCCTCTCGACAGGGTTTCCATCTGCGCTTCCCCGGCGACTGCCTTCAGAATCGGAGTCGCCTCGGGGATGGGAGCCGAGTGCTGGTGGTCCGGAACGACCTCCGAGTGTCGGTGGCCGTGAGCGGCCGCAAAGACATCAGCGCGGGGGTGGTGGCTCGTGTCTTCGTGATGATGATCGAGGGCGACGTGAAGCGAAAGGGCCATCGCGTTCGCCGCCGGCACTGCCCACAAGGCGAGGACCAAAGGAGCCCCAAGTCGCGATAAGAAGGTCCTTTGCACGCACCCATGTTCCCAGATAGGTATGTTCGCGTCAAAAGAAGACGGCCCGGTCGTCCTGCTAGGATTCGAGGCCCGAAAGCCCCACGGGCTCCCGAGAACCAACTCTACGAGGTCTTTCAATGTCGAAACGAGCCAGCTTCCGGTCGGCGATCGCGGTCGCCTTAGTGCTTCTCGCGTCGCTCAGCTTTGCCGAGGTCGGTAAGAACACCGCCGTCCTGAATCCGAACCTCGCTTCCGAGGCGGAGCTCACGGCGCTCGATGGCGTTGACGCTTCAACCGCGCAAGCCATTATCGACGGCCGTCCTTTCCTCGATATCACCGAGCTCGAGGAGTTGCTCGCCGGGCGCCTCTCGGACGAGGTGCGCACAGAGCTCTATCAAGCGGTCTTCGTTCCCCTCGATCTGAATCGGGCTTCGAACGAATCGATCCTTCTGGTGCCGGGGGTGGGGCGGCGCATGGCGCACGAGTTCGACGAGTACCGCCCCTACGAGGGGATGGCGCGCTTTCGCCGAGAGATCGGCAAGTACGTCGATGAAGACGAGGTCGCCCGCCTCGAGCAATACGTCTTTGTTCCGATCAACCTCAACACCGCCTCGGAAGAGGACATCAAGACCATCCCTGGGGTCGGCAAGAGGATGACTCACGAATTCCTCGAGTACCGCCCCTATCGTAGCCTGGAGCAGTTCAGGCGCGAGATCGGCAAGTACGTCGATGAAGACGAGCTTGCTCGATTGGAACGCTTCGTCACCCTCGACTAGCGGCGGCGATGCGACGCTTGCTGCGGATCATTCTGCTGATCGGAATGCTCGGGACCCTGGCTGAGCTCGTTCTGCTGGAGCATACCGAGGGCTACTGGCAGCGCCTTCCGCTGGTCCTGTTGATCTTGGGCCAGGCCGCGATCGTTCTCGAGGCGATGAGTGCCCGCCGTTGGCCTCGGCGGGCTCTGCAGGGTCTGATGGCGGCTTTTCTGGTCGGCGGAACGATCGGCCTCTACCAGCACTACCAGGTGAATCTGGAGTTCGAGCGCGAGATGTATTCCTCTCGGGCCGGGCTCGAGCTGGTCTGGGAGTCCCTCAAAGGCGCGACGCCCGCCCTCGCACCGGCTGCAATGATCTACCTGGGCCTACTCGGACTGCTCTACTGCCGAGCGCAGGCAGACTAGCCCCAGAAAACGCGCCTTCGGCCCGTTTTCCGGCCCATCCCCGCCTGAGAACTACTCGCCTGTCCGAATTCTCGGACACACTCCTAGCCTCCAGAAATGATTGCTATCATTTCCTCCGCTGGGCGCGCCCCGGCTAGTTGCCCTTTGGCGCCGAGGACGGCGCACTCAGGCGTTGCTTCCTATTCGCTCCGGGAAACGGCGCTGGCCGAATACTCGGACACGCTCCTAGCGGCGAGTGAAGAGCTCTTCGCAGCCTGTACCTTCGAGCACCCGGTCGGCACCGGCGCGATCCTCCGCCGAGAGCGCTCCGTAGGCCTGGCGAAGGGCGAGCAGACACTTGCCTTGATAGGGGAAGGGCTGCTGGACCCAGGGCTCGCCGTCGATCGTGCACTCGACCCGCTCTGCGCCTTGTTCGAGGGTGTCGGCGTTGGCCAGGAGGAAGGGGACATAAGTCCGTCCGACCTCGACCAGAAGAGGGCCCAGTGTCTCGGCAACCTCGTTGCGCGAAAGCCAATCCCCAGCGCCGGGCTCCAGGCCGGAGAGGTCTTCCACCACGTCGACCCAGGCGATCACCCGCGGCGCCAACTCCAACGCCAAGGCGGCCGGTGTCGGGTCGAAGATCGCAAGTTGGGTGAGCTGGCCGTAAATGCCGAAGTCCGAGGCGCCAGGGCGCCCGCCCATGAGGAAGCGGTGGCCGGTGAGGTGGCGGTCGAGAAGGCCCAGGCAGCGAGCGTAGCTCGCCTCGATCACCGGCGAGGTGGTCGGGTTCGAGCCCGCAACCCAGAGCCTACCGACCTGGCGGTCGCGAGCCCATCGCGCGACCTCGGCGATCTCTTCTTCGGTCGCATCGATCCGCGCCCATCGCGGAAGGATGGCGACCGTCTTTTTGATGTCCGCTTCGTGAGTCCAGCGGTAGTGGAAGGTTGCCTTGTTGAGCCACTCGTCGGCGTAGTCCTCGAGGATGGCGTCGACCAGCGCGATCACCGGATCCGGGGGGATCACACCGCGCCCCTCGCGCTCGGTCTCGAAGCGGCGGATCAACGGCGTCGAGTCGACGACGGCCTGAAGGCACCCCGCGGTGTCTGGCAGATAGAAAGTGGGCAGGAGTGCGACCTTCGGTTGTGGCAGGTCGTGGTCCTCCGGCGAGCCTTGCACGACCATCCGATAGGGGATCAGCCGGTAACGCAGGAACGCCCGCATTTTGCGGGTGTAGGGCGATCCTGGGACACCGAGAAAGCTAATGGCCTCCGTCACTTCGGGCTCACGCGACCAGGGCTCCGCCGTCGACGACCAGGGTTGTGCCGGTGCAGTAGGACGACGCGCTGGACGCCAGATAAACCGCGGCCCCGGCGATATCTTCGGGCTGGCCCCAGCGCCCAACAGGCATGTACTCCCGCCAATGCTGTCTCTTCTCCTCGGTGTCGAGGACCGCCTGCGAGAAGCGGGTCTCGACAACCCCGGGGGCGATCGCGTTGACCCGGATTCCCTTGGGCCCGAGCTCACGGGCGAAGTTCTTGGTTACACTGATCACACCGGCCTTGGTCATGGCGTAGGTCGTCTCCAGTGCTTGCGGCCGCAGACCCCCGATCGAGGTGATATTGATGATCGAGCCGCCGCCGGACTTCTCGATCAGCGGCGCCGCCTGCTGGATCATGAGCATGTAACCGCGTAGGTTGACTTCGATGGTCTTGTCGAAGGCCCGCATCGGAGTTCCCATGGCCTCGCCGAAGTAGGGGTTTGTGGCGGCGTTGTTGACGTGAATGTCGAGGCGACCCAGCTCAACCTGGACCCGCTCGAAAAGAGCCCGGATCTGATCTTCCTTGCCACCGTGGCAGGCGATTGCGAGGGCGCGTCCGCCGCTCGACTCGATCGAACGGGCCACCGCATCGAGGGCGTCCTGGTTGCGGGAGGAGAGGACCACGGTCGCGCCGCGCTCGGCGAACGCGCGGGCAATCGCCTCGCCGATACCTCGACTCGCTCCGTTGATGGTCGCCACCAGGCCCTCGAGGCCGAAGTCGATTACTGGCATTTGCCTCCCTCTTTTTCTGAGCCTGTAGGATAGTAGACCGGTCCGTCTAATATTAGCGTAGACCTGGAACGACTCAGGAGGGTCGCCTACGATGAGATCTCCATCTGGGTGGAGGGGGCGAGCTGTCGTGTTGGCGGCCGCCGTGGTCTTCGGTTCCGCTTTGCTAGGCCCGGTGTGGAATCAGGAGACGGAGCCACCGCTACTGTCGAGCGAGCATGCGCCCGGCCCCAAAGAGTGGGTGGCACCTCGGACGGGGGAGCGTGAGGGGCTGGAGCCCGCGGCATTGCTCGAGGCTCGAAGGAATCCTGGGTCTGCCGCGGGCGTCAACTCGCCGGGGCGGGTGAGGACCGACGCGCCGGCCTGGTTCGAGCTCAATCACATCGATCCGAATATGCCGGAGTGGGCGGCCTATACGCTGGTGCCGCGGGACCCCGGGCCGATCCCGGCGCCGGATTCTCGTTTCCACGACGTGGTGCGGATGGGCGAGGACTTCCGCGCCGACGACTACCCGGCCATCGTTACCAACCCAGACAATAGCGACGACGTGTGGATGATCTGGGTGAGCTACTCGGGCCGACGCGACGAGCTTCGGCTGGCACGTCGTGACCCTGAGTTCGGTGTCTGGGGCCCGTGGAATCCCGTCCCCGGCGTGACCGGCGACGTGTGGCGGCCGTCGCTCGCCTTCGATGCGAAGGGCAGATTGTGGATCATCTGGGCCCAGCAGCGACTCTTCGATGCCGCCTTCGATCTCTACGCCCGCTGGTTCGACGGCGAGCGCTGGGGCCGAGTGGAGCGATTGACCACGGCTCCCGAAGGAGACTTCAATCACCAGGTGGCACGGGGCGACGACGGCAGGCTCCATCTGGTTTGGCAGGGATTTCGTGAGGGCCAATCGGACATCTTCTACCTCAGCTACGACGGCGAGTCATGGTCGCGCGAGCTGCGCCTCTCCGACTCTGATGCCAACGACTGGGCACCCGCGGTCGCCACCAACTCGAAAGGCGAGGCCTTCGTTGTCTGGGACAGCTACGACCGGGGCGATTACGACGTCATCGGCAAGATCGTGCGCGACGGTGTGCCGGGGGGCCTGGTGACGGTGGCGGCCACCGACTTTTTCGAGGCACGAGCGACGGTCGCGGTCGATCGAGCCGATCGAGTGTGGATCGCCTACGAGGTCGGTGACAAAGGCTGGGGCAAGGACACCGGTCTCCTGATCGACCCGCAGCGCCAACCCGGGTCGATGCTCAACGACGAGCGCACGGTCCAGGTTCGGGTGTTCAGCCAGCCGGATCACTCGTGGAGCGCGGCCGTGCCCGAGCTCGGCACCCTCTTCCCGGAGCGGAGCACTCTTCCCTATACCGACACCAAGAACCCCTCGCTCCACGCGCCACATCTCGCAGTCGACGGTGACGGGCGGGTGAGCCTCGTCCTCCGAGCGCTCGAGAGCCCCGGTGGGCGGGTGCAGTACTGGCAGCCTTACATCACGACCATGACCGACCGGGGCTGGAATGATCCGGTTCGTCTGCCGTTTGGGCGCGGAAGGATGTCGATGAGCGTCGACGCCGTCCCTTCGACGGACGGAGGGCTCTGGCTGGTCTGGTCGCAGGACAACTGGCCCACTTTCGCGACCATGATCACCTTCCCCGAGGAGACGGTAGTGGAGAACGTCTATGCTGGACGCTTCGAGCCCGCCACCCGACCCGGCTTTCTCACCGGAGAACCGGTTCCACCGCCCTTTCCCGACCGTTCTCCCGGCCATCAGGATGAGGCCGGCGACGTGGCGCGCCTGCGTGGCTGGCGGACCCGAGTCGACGGCGAGGAGCTCCAGATCCTGCGCGGCGACACCCATCGCCACACCGAGCTCTCATTGGATTCGCGCGGCACCCCGGACGGATCTGTCTTCGATTTCTACCGCTACATGCTCGACGCTGCCGCTATGGACTTCGGTCTCATCAGCGATCATCAGTACGGAGCCGAGCGCGAGTACTGGTGGTGGCTAGAGGAGAAGCTCGCCGACATGTTCCACTCTCCCGAGCGCTACATCGCGATGTTCGGTTACGAGCGCTCGATCAACTATCCGATGGGGCATCGCAACATCATCCACTCCAAGCGTGGCTGGGGCCCCGTCCCCTTCTACGGCAAGACCAGTTACTCCGGCACCGAGTACCCGAACATCCGCTACCACAACGGCATCGGGACGGTGCAGGACGACGACACCCGGATGCTCTACGAAGAGGTGCGTGCGAGCGGCGGCATCACCATTCCGCACACCTCGGCCACCACCATGGGCACCGACTGGCGCGACAACGACCCCGAGATCGAGCCGCTGGTCGAGATCTTCCAGGGCGACCGTCACAGCTACGAGAAGCCGGGAGCGCCACTGTCGGATCTCGCCGAGACCCCCCAGCAGGCGCTGACCGCTCCCGCTGCAGCCGGCTTTGTCTCCAACGCCTTGGCGAAGGGCTACAAGCTCGGCTTCATCGCCAGCTCCGATCACCTCTCGACCCATCTCTCCTACGCCATGGTTTGGGCGCCGGAACGCTCCCGCGAGGCGGTGCTCGACGCGATGCGAGCGCGGCGGACTTACGCCGCGACCGACAACATCGTGCTGGAGTTCTGGGTCGGCAAGCACTTCATGGGCGATGAGTTTGTGGCCGGCGCTGAGGGAGTGCCCGAGATTCGAGTCAAGGCCGTCGGTACAGGTCCCTTCCTGCAGGCGGACATCCTCCGCAACAGCGATACGATCCACTCCAGCTCTCCCGGTGAAGCGAGCGTCGAGATCCGCTATCGCGACCTCGAGCCAGGGCCGGGTACCAACTATTACTACGCACGGGTGATTCAGGAAGACGGACAGACGGCCTGGAGCTCACCGATCTGGGTCGAGGTGGCACCGGCCCGCTGAGCGTGGCTCTGCCACTTTCGTCAGTAGAATGCTTGGACAGTCTGTTTGGAGAACCCGATCCCGCTCGAGAAAGGAGCGAACATGAGATCACTCGGATTCGGTCTGGTCGTCGCCTTGATCCTCGCCAACACAGTGGCCCTCTCAGCGCAGACGGATGTGGACATCGTCGGTGCCGACGGCGTCAAGCTCAGGGCTACCTATTCCTCGCCAGGTAAGGCCGGCCCCGGTATGTTGCTGATCCATCAATGCAACATGGACCGCAGCTCTTGGAGCGCGCTCACCAAGAAGTTGGTGGGAGCGGGTGTGCACGTGCTCGCAATGGACCTTCGCGGTTTCGGTGAAAGCCCAGGCGAAAAGCTGGGTTCGGGTGGGACTTTCCAGAACTTGATGAAGGTGTCTCCCGGCGACGTCGACGCGGCTCTGGCTTTTCTGCTCGACCAGAAAGGCGTCGACAGCGCCAGTATTGGCGCAGGTGGCGCCAGCTGTGGAGCGATGCTCACTGCCGATTTGGCGAGCCGCAACGAGTCCGTGAAGACGCTGATGCTGCTCTCGGGTCCGCCCAGCGCCGCCGCCGTCGCGCACATGGCGGCGAGCTCCGAGCTGGCTGTCTTCGCGGCCGCTACCAGCGGTGACACAGTCACTCCGGGTGTCGGGGAAAAACTCAGCGCCGCGGTCGAGGGCTCGAAGAACGAGAGCTCGACGGCAATGATCTTCGAAGGCAGCGAGCACGGGCTGCCGATGTTCGCCAAGAACCCAGCGCTCGGCCCTGAGCTTTTCGCCTGGCTCACCGGCCGGCTGCAGCAGTAGTGACTATCGGGGAGCTGCTCGAGCGAAGGGCGCTCGATCCGGAGTTCTCAGAGCGTCCGTTTCTGCTCTTCGAGGACGAGGTCTATACCTGGCAGGAGACCTGGGATAGGTCGGTTCTCTATGCCAACGCCATCCGGCGTTGGTGCGCGCGTCCCGACATGCCTCCACACGTCGGAGTTCTCACCGACAATCGTCCGGAGTTCGTGTTCGCCCTTCTAGGCTGTGCCCTGGCGGGAGCCGTGCTTGTCGCGCTCAACACGGTCTACCGCGGACAGACTCTGGCGCGCGCCATCACTCACTGCGATTGCCAGGTGCTGCTGATCGAGGAGGGCTTGGCCGACGAGATCGAGAGCGTCCGCGACGACCTGGGGATGCTCGGCGATCGCATCTTCACCTTTTCGGCCTTGAGGGACGAGGGCGCCGTAGCCCAGCTACCGCCTGGCATGGGGCGCTTGGACCGGCACCTGGAGGAGCTGCGCGAGCACGGTGGGGAGGCCGTGACTCGCAAGCCGGAGATCGAGGTCAGCCCGGACGATCCCTGGGCGATCATCTTCACCTCGGGCTCCACCGGCGCTCCCAAGGCCATCGTCAACAGCCATCGCAAGGTGATGTCGGCGAGCTCGGAGCCGGTCGGCCCGGTGGCGTTGAGCGATCAAGATGTCTTCTATGCGGCGATGCCGCTCTTCCACTCCAACTCGCTAGGGCTGGGACTCATGCCCGCGCTCGTGCTTGGCGGCAAGCTTGCCATCGCGAGACGCTTCAGTGCCCGCGGCTTCCTACCGGACCTGCGACGCTACGGAGCTACCTGCTTCAACTACGTGGGCAAACCCTTCGCCTACATCCTGGCCACCGAAGAAGGTCCCAACGACGCTGAGAACCCACTGCGGGTGGCGGTGGGAGCGGGGGCGAGCGCGCGCCAGCAAGATGAGTTCAAGCGCCGCTTCGGCGTCGATGAGGTGGTGGAGACCTTCGGCTCGACCGAGTCGGGCGCCAGCACCGTTCGTCTTCAGGACGATCCGCGCGGGAGTGTCGGCGCCATGCCGCCCCATGTACGGATCCTGAACCCGAGTGACGAAGAGTGCGCACCTGCGGAGGTGGACGCGAGTGGCGCACTCCTCAACTACGAGGAGGCGGTAGGGGAGATCGTCAACATCGACGGCCCCGGCCTCTTCGAGAGCTACTACAAGAACCTAGAGGCCAGCGCTGCCAAGACCCGCGGTGGTAAGTTTCGCAGCGGAGACCTCGGCTACTGCCGCGTGCACGATCGCGATGGAGAGCCGACCCGCTTTCTCTATTACGTCGGGCGCACCGACGACTGGATCCGCAAGGATGGCGAGAACTTCGTCGCCGAGCCGATCGAGGAGATCCTGATGCGCCACCCGGACATCGAGGTCTGCTCGGTCTACGGAGTTCCCTGCGCTCAGGGCGACGACCATGTGATGGCCGCGCTCGTTCTACGGGGTGGAGCCCACCTCGATCCTGCCGCGTTCTACCGGTTCCTGGAGAGCCAGCCCGACTTCTCGCCGAAGTGGATGCCCGACTACCTCCGCCTGGCGACCTCGCTGCCCCAGACTCAGACCCTGAAGATCGTCCGCGGCGCTCTTCAGCGCGAGGGCTTCGATCTCGCTCGAGTTGAGGACTCGCTCTACTGGCGGGAGCGTGGCGAGGTCGCCTGGAAGCCCTTCACTGCGACCGATTTCAACAGGGTGCGAGACGACTTCGGGCGAGCGGGGCGAGCGGAGGTCTTGTCACGATCCTGAAGCGGACAAAGACGGCGGGTAACGCCTCGTCCCTTGCGCTTTCCTTGGCCATCTCTTTGATGGCGGGTGACCGGCAGCCGGTTCACGCTCAGATCCTGACCAGCTTTCTCGACGCTGCGACCTCGCCGGTTCGCTACAGCGAAGCAAAGGCGAAGCCCGAGATCGAGTGCCGCCGGCTCCTTTCGCTTACCAGCTTCGACTTTGCCGTCATCTCGGCCCGCGAGATGACTGGGCACGACACCGTCGGTGCCCATTGCCGCGTTGTCGGCCACATCGCGCCCCAGATCCGATTCCAGGTGAATTTGCCGACGGCCTGGAACGAGCGCCTTTACATGATCGGCAACGGCGGTTTTGCTGGTGCTCATCCGGATAGCTCTGCCTTCTTGCGCTGGCAAGAGCGCGGGGTCGCCAACGGCTTCATCTCGGTGTACATGGATACCGGTCACGACGCCTCGGTCGAGCCTGGCAGTAGCTTCGCCGACGGCAACCTTTCAAAGGAGGTCGACTTCGGCTTCCGCTCCCTCAAGGTCACGGCCGATGTTGCCAAGTTGATTGCGGAGCGCTACTACGGGCGGCCTCCGCGGCGCTCCTACTTCGACGGCTGCTCGACAGGCGGTCGCCAGGCCTTCGTCATCGCCCAGCGTTTCCCCGATGCCTTCGACGGTATCGTCGCGGGGGCGCCACCCTTCGACGCCACCGGCTTCTTTCTGTTGAGTCACCACGCAGTCAGCGCGCTCGAGAAGATCGAGATGACGCGGGAGCGACTTGCTGTCCTCGGCGAAGCCGTCTATCGCGAGTGCGATGGGGTCGACGGGCTCACAGACGGCGTTATCGAGGATCCCCGGCGTTGCCCCTTCGACCCGGTTGAAGACCTGCCGGCGTGCGAGCGGGACGCTCCCGGCAAGAGTTGCTTTACGCGCTCCCAGCGCGAGGCGCTAGCCGACCTCTACGGCCCGCTGCGCGCTGGAGGTAGCGAGCTTCACCCAGGAGTTCCGTTCGGCGCCGAGCCCCTCGGTCAGCCGCCGGCAGGCAGTTCGCCGACCGGCCTGGTGTCGGGCTGGGAGCCGCGCCTGTGGGCTCCTACACCGGCGACTGGGGCAGACACGCGCACTTTGCTCGAGCAGCGGGTCGATGACTGGATCACATTCCTCGCGTTCGAGGACGACGATGCCGAGCGCACCTGGCGAGATTTCGATCTCGACCGTGATCTTGATCGAGTCGGCCTCTCCACCGCTATCCTGAGCGCACTCGACACCGACCTCGCTCCACTTGCAGAGGCTGGCGGCAGGCTGATCGTTTATCACGGGTGGGCCGACGCTGGACCCAGTCCACAGCGTACGGCGGAGTACTTCGAAGCGCTGCAGGAGGAGATGGGGATGACGGCGGCTCACGGTACCGCTCGCTTGTTCATGGTGCCAGGCATGTTTCACTGCTCCGGCGGAGTGAACGTGGACCGCATCGACGCGATGACGGCTTTGATCAACTGGGTGGAGGAAGGAGTGGCTCCCTCCGAGCTCCTCGCGCGGCGTGAGGAGGGCGGCAAAGTGGTCCGTGCAAGACCGATCTGTGCCTATCCTCAGGTGGCCCGTTACACGGGAGAGGGGAGCACCGAGGAGGCCGCTAACTTTCGTTGTGTGAGTCGCGAATGAAGAAGGATCGCAGACTAGACCAGCGTTTCCAAAGTAACGATCCAGGTGCAGCGACGGTCAAATCTCCGATGTCGCCTCTCCGAACAGGGCCACCAGCCGTCATCTCGGCCCCTACCGTTGTAGCGAGACTTAGGAAACGCTGGTCTAGTGCTGCCACTTCCGCCGCAACGTGCTGGATGGCGACTCTCCGAAGCACTCTCTATAGGCGGTTGAGAACTCGCCAAAGTGCCAGAAGCCCCAGTCCAGTGCCACATTCGTCACCGTCGTCGAACCTCGGGTGGCAGTCTCCAGGGCGCGTCGCGCTTGGTGAAGTCGGACCCGCTTCACGAAGCTCATCGGCGATATCCCCAGCGCCGCGTGAAAGGCCGTCTGAAGGGTTCTCTCGCTCACTCGGGCGGCCTCGCACAGATCAGCCACGTAGAGGCGTTGATTGGGATCGGCAAGAGCACGTTTCTCGGCGAGTCGAACGATTCGGCTATAGCGCCCCCGCGTCGCGTCGCTGCGGGAGGGCTCGGGCGCCTCAGCCGTGGACAGCGCCTCCAGTAGTGCCTCGATGACTTCGACTTCAGCAGATTCTCTCAGATCAGGGCGTTCGTCGAAGAGCTGCGGGCGACGCTCGGCGACCACCGAGAGGCGGTGGCACAGCTCATAGAGCGATCGATTACCTGGCACGTTTACGCGCATTCGTGCCATTCCGGAAGGAACTGCGAAGTTTCGCACGCGACGACGACGACGGAGTTGTTCGAGGAGCCGTGCCGGCGGGAGCATGATCATCACGCTCCGATAGCCTCGCTCGACGACGACCTCGCTCACTGATCCCGGTGCCCCGACAACCAACTCGTCCGGCCGCATGGCGATTCCGTTCAACCGCCCTCGAGCTTTCGGCGCCACCACCTGGAACCCCACCAGGCCCGCGGCCACCGTGGTGCGGGAGCGGAGTCGCGCCTTGACTCGGTGAACGACGACAAGGCAATTCGCAAGTCTTATCGCGACCCGACGCGCCCGGAAGGGAGCGGCATCCAGGTGGATGACCTCTTGGTAGACTGCCTCGAAGCCTTCACTGGATTTGGTGGGTACCTTGACATCGAAGACGGTCACCGCCGCCGCTTCTGGCTCGGTGGCAAGATTGCTGAGTGGCTTCACAGACATCGAGATTATCGCGGAATTCCGATAGCTTGCACTTCGGCAGCTGCCTAAGATGAGCCATCTTACTTACTCTCGAGTAAGGGGCGCAGGGGGGGGAATTGTGAACAGTGAGTCGTCGATCCACCGGCACACGATCGTAGTTTTGATAGCCATCGCGCTGGCGACCACCGCGATGGCACAAGAGGATGCACGACCGAATATCGTCATCCTCCTTGCCGACGACATGGGATTTGCGGACCTCGGGTCTTTCGGTGGCGAGATCGCCACTCCGAATATCGACGCCCTGGCCACCGCCGGCGTTCGCTTCACCAACTTCTATACCCACGCCAGCTGCTCGCCCACCAGGTCGCTGCTGCTGTCCGGAGTCGACACCCACCTCAACGGCCTCGGCAACATGAGCGAGTGGACTGCCCCCAACCAGCGGGGCGTGCCGGGCTACGAGGGATACCTCAACGATCGGGTCGCGACCCTACCCCAGCTCCTCCGCGGGGCCGGTTACCACACCTACATGACCGGCAAGTGGCATATGGGAAAGGCGCCGGACAAGATCCCCGCCGCGCGCGGCTTCGAGCGAGACTTCTCACTCCTGGACGGCGGCGGAAACTACTGGGACATGACCAACGTCGTCGCCGCCTCGCCTAGGCTGGTCTTTACCGAGGACGGAAGCTACTTGAAGAGTCTTCCGCCGGACTACTACGCGACCAGAACTTATACCGACAAGATGATCGAGTACATCGAATCGAATCGAGAGGACGGAAAACCGTTCTTCGCCTACGTTGCCCACCAGGCACCTCACGACCCCTACCATCTGCCTCGCGAGTGGCGAAAGCGCCACGTTGGCGAGTACGACAAGGCCTGGGACGCGGTACGTCAAGAGCGGCTTGCCCGGCAGATCGAGCTCGGCATCGTTCCCGAGGGAACCGAGCTGTCGGAACGGATGTGGTTCGTTCCTGACCCTACGGTCCTTGCACCAGCGTCACGGGCCACTCTCGGCATGAAGATGGAGCTTTACGCCGGGATGGTAGAGAACATGGATTTTCACATAGGGCGTTTGATCGAATACTTGAAGCAGATCAACGAGTACGACAACACGATTTTCATCGTCTTCGGCGACAACGGCGCCGAGGGGACCGACCTCTTCGCGATGATCGCCGGTAGTCCCGGGACGTTGAACTACCTCTGGGCAGCCGTCAATTGGTCGCAGACCCATCCCAACTCCTGGGGTGATCCCGGCTCGTTCGTCGGCTATGGACCGATGTGGGCACAGGTATCGATGACTCCCTTCAGCCAATACAAAGGTTGGCTTGCCGAGGGAGGCATCCGCAATGCCCTCATCGTCAGCGGTCCGGTGAGCCGGAGATCGGCAGGGAGTATCAACCACAGCTTCCTGCATGTGGCCGACATCATGCCGACCCTGCTGGAGGTCGCTGCCGTCGACTATCCCGAAGCGCTGAATGGCCAGGCCTTACCACCCCTGATCGGGAAGTCCTGGGTTCCGCTGCTGTCGGGCGAGACCGAGTCTCCGAGGACCGACGAAGACTGGATGGCATGGGAGCTATTCGGCAACCGTGCCCTGCGTCAGGGAAGCTGGAAGCTACGCTGGCAGTCGAGGCCTTTCGGCAAGGGAGACTGGGAGCTCTTCGATCTCGCGAAGGATGTAGCGGAGCGTCACGATCTCGCTCGAGAGCGGCCCGAAAAACTAGCGGAAATGACCGGGCTGTGGGAGGAGTACGCCGCCACCAACAACGTGATACTGCCCAGCCGCTCGGTGTACGAAGACCTGCAAAACACCCTCCCGACGCGCTTTCCGCAAGTGCCGGGCTACCCACCGCTGATTTACAAAGGCCAGTTCGTCCCGCCACCGGAGATGATGGCCGAGCCAAAAGAAGGGAGCCACCCTTGAAGCACGCTCTGTCGCCTTCTCGTCTCGCTAGCGGCTTCGCGTTCGTGCTCTGTCTTGTCCCGATGCTGGCCTCCGCGCAGGTCCCGCCCCGCTTTTACTGGAAGACACTTTCCGGCGCCAACGCTTTCCCGCTCATCTATCTGTCCGTGAGCGGCAACAGTAATCCTTTTGACCCGGCTCACGTGGTGAGCGACATCGAGTTCGAGGCCGAGGTCTTCATGGTCGGCTACGCCAAGGTGTTTACTCTTTTTGACCGCTCCGCGACGGTGGCGGTGCTGGAGACCATGGGCCGCGTCACCGCAGACACGAGGCTGGGAGGGCTCGGCGCCATCGAGCAGACCACCGGTTTCGGCGATCCGCTGGTGGAGCTCGCGATCGGCTTACTCGGCCCGCCGCCGATCAAGAACATGCCCGACCTGTTGCGCTACGAGCCGGGGTTCTCGCTCGATCTCTTGGTCGACCTCGTGCTGCCGATCGGCGAGTACGACCGGGAGGCGGCAGTGAATCTCGGTCAGAACCGATGGTACGGCCGGGTCGGTTTCCCCATCGTCTGGCAGCTCAGCCGGTGGGTGCCGGGCAAGCGGACTACGCTCGAGCTCTTGCCCTCACTCTGGCTCTACGGCGACAACGACGACTTTCAGGGTGCCACTCTGGAGACCGATCCCATGTTCCAGGTTGAGGGGCATCTCACTCGAGATTTTGGCGAGTCTTTCTGGGCTTCACTCGATTCGACCTTGATGACCGGCGGAAAATCCACCATTCAGGGGCATGTCGGCGAATCGTTGAGTAACCTTGGGGTGGGATTCACCATGGGTTATCAGCTCTCCGAGAATCTCCAGATGACCGCCGGCTACATGGCCTCTATTGACGACAGCGCTCCGACCGATCTACGGATGGATGTGTTCAAGGTCTCTCTCGTCTACGGATGGCACAAGATCATCGAAGGTATGGGGCGGTTAGGAAGCGCCGAGTAGGGGCGGCATCGAGGGGAGGGAACAGGCTGATGAAGATGGAGCAGGTCAGCGAGCGTTGCTTTGCGGTCCTCAACGAGAAGAACCGTATCTGTGATGCGAATTCCGGATTGATCAATGTCGGTGGCGGGATGGTCATCGACACGCAGTCCGACCTCGCTCATGCCCGTCAGATGATCGAGATGTTCGGGAAAGTGTGGCCCGCACTTCCGCGGCGGGTGGTCAACACCCACGAAGATGCCGACCATGTGTATGGCAATCAGCTCTTCGAGGGAGCGGAGATCATCGGGCAACGAAGCGTCCCCGAGCGCATGAAGGCGGTGGCGGAGCCAGGGGATTTCCAGAAGCTGATGCGGATGGGGACCGGCCGTCTCAGCGGACCGCTTCTGCGTCTGATTCATCCCGGTGTGGTCGCCGCGGCTTGGCAACTGCAGGAGGATTACGACTTCGCCGGCGTCGAGCTCGTTCCTCCGACCACTCTCTTCGACGATCGCATGGTGGTGAACCTCGACGATCTCGAAGTGCACCTCATCCACGTCGGCCCCTGTCATCAAGTATGCGATTCGATCGTCTGGGTGCCTGCCGAGCGAGTCCTGTTCGCGGGCGACGTGATCTTCCGTCTTTGCACGCCCATGGGCTGGGTCGGCACCTACGAGGGTTGGCTGGAGTGCCTCGATTTGATCGTCGAGCTCGACCCGTTGGTCATCGTGCCTGGGCATGGACCCGTCTCCGATGTCGAGGGCGCCAAGAGCATGAAGGCCTATCTCGAGTACGTCCGGGAGGAGTCGGGTAAGTTCTACGAAGAGCGGGTCTCGGCGAGCGATGCCGCTCGAAGGATCGATCTCGGCCCCTACGCGGACTGGATGAGCCCTGAGCGGGCGTATCTCAATATCGAGCGCGCCTATCGCGAGCTTCGGGGGGACCCCGCAGACCAGCCATGGGATCAGATGAAGGTCTTCGACGAGCTCTATGCGATCGCCAAATCGAGGGGGGTGGCCCCCGTCTTCTGACGACGTAGTAACCTCGCTGGGTCGTTCTGAAGCGAACCCCGCCCAGTGAAGATCGTCAGGGGTCGCCGCTGACCATGGTGAAAGTAGACGAGATCGAGATCCGGCCCGCTACCGCCGAAGAGATGCCGCAGCTCGGCCTTCTCGGCGGCTACGTCTACGGTGGAACCTTCGGCGATGGGCCCGACAACGTCATCAGCCAGTCCAACCGGCCCGAGTGGACGCTCTGTGCCTTCGACGGCGATCGCATGGTGGCGAGCTGGTCCGTGCTTCCCTTCACCATGCGAGCCAACGGCAATGCGCTCGCCCTGGCCGGCGTGTCCGCGGTCGGCACCCTGCCGGAGTACCGACGCCGGGGCCTGGTGCGACGCATCAGTACGCAATCCCTGGGACAGATGCGCGAACGGGGGCAATCGGTCGCGGCGCTATGGGCGTCCCAGGCCGCGATCTATCAACGTTACGGCTACGCTCAGGCCACGATGAATCGCACCTACACCGTCGACACGGTGGACATCCGCTTTCACGACGGAGACCCCGGATCCGACCGCGTGGAGCGCCTGGACGTCACCGCAGGGTACGACTTGGCGAAGCGCGTCTACATCGACTTCGTTGCCGAGCGCATGGGTTACATACATCGCGGCAAGGCGCTGTGGCTGAATAACGCTCTCGCCTCCCGAGACCAGGACGGACCTGTCCACATCGCGGTGAGCCGCAACGTCGACGGCGAGCCTTCGGGCTATGTCGTCTATACCCTTCGAGCCGGGCGAGTCGATCATCCGGCGCGGCCCCAGGAGATCGTCATTCGTGATCTCGCCTGGCTGTCCCTGGACGCCTATCGTTCACTATGGAGTTGGATCGCTCGCCACGATCTGGTCGGCCGCGTCCGATGGTCGAACGCTCCCATCGACGATCCGGCGGCCGAGCTCTTCATGGAGCCGCGACTGCTCAACTCTCTGGATCGTGAAGGCCTTTGGTTTCGGATGGTGGATGTACCTCGTGCGCTCGAAGGTCGCGGCTACGACGAGGCCGGGGAGATTACGATCGAGGTCACTGAGGACCCGGTGGCGCCGTGGAATCCGGGTACCTATTGCCTCGAGACCTCCGCCGAGGGCGCGCAGGCGGCGACCACCTCTCGTTCCCCAGACATCCAGTTGTCAGTGAAGGCGCTAGCTTCGCTCTACACAGGCTTCCGATCCGCCCGCCAGTTGGCCGCCTGGGGTCTCATGGTGGGCAGCGACGAGGCCGTTCGGCGTGCCGATGTCATCTTCGCCACGCGCCACGCCGCTCACTGCCCGGACTCCTTTTAGCCTCGACCCGCTCAGCCGAAGAGAAAACGAAGAGCGGCATAAGCGCGTGCCGTGCCGACCAGGGCGAGGATCGAGATGGCAACAGGCCCGCGCGCGTCTCGCGGGAGAGGGCGTAGCCGGGCGGCGACCGCGCCGACGATGGCAAAGGGCGGCCCTGAGCCCTCGAGCACGAAACTTCGTGCCCCGGGGTGCCAGGGGAGTTGGGCGCGTCCCTATTTGACGCCTCAGGCGCCAGGTCCTTCCGACCTGTCGGCGGGTGGACACCAGGTAAAAACTTTGAGCTTCTTCGCGAGATCGCGAAGAGCTGCGCGGATCCCTTCCTCTATGACCGGGTGATAGACCGGCATCTCCAGGATGTGATTTATGGTCAGTCCCTGCTGAACCGCCCAAGCGAGTAGGTGTGATGTGTGCTCGACTCTCGGACCGAACATCTCCGCTCCCAGAAGCCTACAGCTGGTGCGCGAGCCGTACACGTGCACGAGGCCGCGATTCTTTCCCATTACCCGCGCTCGCCCCTGGTTGTCGTAGGAAGCAGCTCCGACTTCGATCTCCGACGAGCTGAGGTCCGCGAAGCGCTCGCCGACCAGAGCCATCTGTGGATCGGTGAAGGCGATCATCAGGCGTGTGCGACGCACCGATGCTGCCACCTCCGGCCAGCGCGCAGCATTGGCTCCGGCGATGCGGCCCTCGTCGGCGGCCTCGTGGAGTACCGCGCGATGTGCACTGACGTCCCCAGCGATGAAGATCGGAAGGTCTCCGCACTGCGTCGTTGTCGGGTCCCACGATGGCAGGCCGTTGGGGTCGAGCTGGCAGCCCGCCGTCTCCAAGCCCAGCCCAGAGAGGTTGGGACGGCGCCCAGTGGCAGCGAGAATGCAGTCGAAGCGCTCCTCGTGCTCCGCGCCCTGGGGGTCGCGGTAACGGAGAGAGAACCCGTCTCCGCTGCGCTCGGCACCCAGGAGCTCGGTCTCGAGGTGCAGGGTCAGCTCTTGGTCGAAGGTCTGGCGGGCTGCCGCACGGAGGGCCGGGTCGGTCAGTGGCCCGAGGCTCGAGCGTGGATTGAAGAGGGCGACGCGGACACCGAGCCGATGAAGAGCCTGTCCCAGCTCCAGCCCCATGGCGCCGGTGCCTACGACCGCCACCGAATCGGGCAGCTCGGTGAGCTCGAAGACGTCGTCATTGACCATAACCTCTTCGCGCACCGCATCGAGCTCGTCAGGGACACGGGGCGAAGATCCGGTCGCAACGACTACCGATTTCGCCTCGACGCGAGTGTGGTCTCCCACTTCGAGAGTCGTGGTGCCGACGAAGTGGGCTCGACCCCTAAGCCTATTTTGCTCCGGCAGAGCCTCGGTCGCGTCGGCGGCGAAGCCTGCGAATCGATCTCGTTCGCTTCGGACGCGGGCCATCACCGCCGCTCCGTTGATTTTCCACCCGTCTTCGGCGACGTCGATACCGAAGCGCTCCGCCTCGCGCACCTCCTGCGCCGCGTCAGCGGCGGCGATGAGGAGCTTCGACGGCATGCAACCCACTCTGGCGCACATGGTGCCGTAGGGGCCGGATTCGATGAGGACCCAGCTCGCACCCGCAGAAGCCGCCTCGCGCTGGGCGTTGAGGCCGGCAGTACCCGCCCCGATAATGGCGACATCGACTTTGAGTACTTCCATGAAAATTCTCCTAGGAGATGGTCGGTCCGGCTGAGTTCGATTAGCCCCGCCGGAGGCCGAGTTTCTTGATCCGCGATGCAAGAGTCGTGGGCTTGATGCCAAGGAGGTCGGCAGCGGCGCCGGAACCGTAGACCTTCCAGTCTGTTGTCTCCAGCGCCGCCAGAATGTTGTCGCGCTCTCGCCGCCTCATCTCGGCCTCAGAAAGGATACCGGGCATCGCGGGCGGGTCTGGAGTGCCCCCGTATCCTGGTCTCCAGGGCGCTGATGCGGCGGTGGTCGGCAGATCGAAGAATAGAGCTCCTTCGCGAGCTGTGATCACCGCACGCTCGAGAACATTCCGCAGCTCGCGAACATTACCCGGCCAGTCGTAGGCGCGGAGATCCTCGATATTGGCCTGGGTAAGACGCGGTTTCTCACGCCTCATCTGGGTCGCGATCGCGTCGAGGAGGTGACTGGCCAGGAGCTTCAGGTCGTCTTTGCGCTCGCGCAGTGGGGGGACCGTGATCGGGAAGACGTTGAGTCGATAGTAGAGGTCCTGGCGGAAGCGACCTCTCTCCACCTCTCCGGCGAGCTCCCGGTTGGTTGCGGCGATCACCCGCACGTCGACCTTGCGAGTGCGCTCGTCTCCAATGCGCTCGAACTGCCCCTCCTGCAGGACCCTGAGCAGCTTGCTCTGCATCTCCAGGGGTATTTCTCCCACCTCGTCTAGAAACAAGGTGCCTCCATGAGCGAGCTCGAAACGGCCGGCCCGGTCCTTGTGGGCTCCGGTGAACGAGCCTCGCACGTGACCGAAGAACTCGCTCTCGAAGAGGTCGCGTGGAATCGAGGCACAGTTGACCTTGATGAGAGGTCGACCTTCACGACTGCCGGCGGAATGTAGGGCGCGGGCCACGAGCTCTTTCCCGCAACCGGTCTCGCCGCTGACGAGGACATTGGCGTCGGTCGGTGCGACCGTCTCGATCTCCTCGATCACCCGGCGAATCGCTGCCGAATCACCGACGATTTCTGAGAAGCCGTGATGGCGGCCGATCTCTTCTTGCAGATAGGTGTTCTCCGCCTCGAGCCTGTCTTTGATGGCTTCGAGCTCAGCGAGCGCTCGGGTCAGGTGTCCCTGGGTCTTCTTGATCTCGCTGAGATCGCGGAAGACGACCACGGCGCCTTCGAGCTCGCCGCCGCGGTGGATTGGTGTGCTGGTGTACTCGACAGGGAAGCTCGATCCGTCCCCTCGCCAGAACACCTCGTCATCGACGGTGTGCACGCGCCCATCCTTGAAGGCTTGATAGATCGGGCAGTTCTTCGCTTCGTAAGGACTGCCGTCCGGATGGCTGTGGTGAAGGACGGCATGCATCGACTCTCCGAGCAGCTCCTCGGCTCCAACCTGGAGCATGCTTGCAGCGGCCGGGTTGACGAAGGTGGTTTTGCCCTCGGTGTCGAGACCGTAGATGCCTTCGCCCGCCGCCTCGAGGATGAGAGCCAGCCGTTCGTGTAGGTCGTCCTGAGGTTCGCTCATTCAACCCTCCTGATTCGCTTCCTTGGCCTCGATTGGAGCCTTCGAGTGTGCACGAAACTTCGTGATTGGGCAACGTAATGCCGTGAGCCTCGAAACTTCGGGCTCTCCCGACGTCGTGCCTAGAGGTTCAGAAGTAATTCATTCATAAAGGCTTATTAGGATCCATAGAAAACTGGCACAGAGGTTGCGGAGGGAGTCAACATGAAGAAAACAGTGAGTAACGTAGCCTTCAGCCCCACTGTCAGGGCCACACAGGAGCGCCTCGGATCAAGGCCCACCTACGCCCGCATGGAGCAGTTGGCCGGCTGGCAGTCGGCCATCAATCCGGACTTGGAGCGCTTCATCGCTGAGCGGGACTCGTTCTATCTAGGCACTGTGAGTGCCGACGGCCAGCCCTATGTGCAACACAGGGGCGGCCCGAAGGGCCTCCTCAAGGTGATCGACGAGCACACTCTGGCGTTCGCCGACTTCGGCGGAAACCGGCAGTACATCTCGATGGGAAACCTGGAGGACAACCCCAAGGCTTTCATCTTTCTGATGGACTACCCGAACCGCCGCCGGATCAAGATCTGGGGCCGGGCCGAGGTGGTCGAGGACGACCAGGCTCTGCTGCGGCAGCTCGCCGATCCTGACTACAAGGCCACTCCGGAGAGGGTCTTCCGGTTTCGCGTCGAGGCCTGGGATGTGAACTGCAGGCAGCACATCACCCGTAGATTCACAGAGGAAGATATCGGCCCTGAAATGAAGGAGTTACGAAATCGCGTCGCGCAGTTGGAAGGGGAGCTTCACGAGCTCAGAAAGAGCGCTCTCACTTCCGGTCCCTGATTTTCTTGTGCTAGGAGCGTGTATCTGGACTCCAATGTCAACAGGGGTGGGTCGGTCTTCTTGTTTTTGATAGAGGTTTCCTTGGTGTGTAATCACAGGCAGTATGGAGGTCGATGGTGAGTCAAGACAGCAGACGTATCTCCGGCCTGTAGTGGGCGATTATTAGCGCCGGGCCATGATGAAGAAATGCGCGTGAGGGAGCCGAATCGTCCGAAAGGGCCTCGAAGGCCAACGCTCCTATCGGCTTTTCCCCCCACGCCAGTCTGACTGGAAACCATCAGAATTCTCTACTCGCGCTGTCGGAGTGTTTGTGAGTGTTCAATTTGAAGTCTTCGGGTGCGTTGGGGTCCAGAGATCGAGGCCAAGGGCTCAGGCCGTGACTTGCCGTGGAGGCTGCAGCTGGAAGGAGGTCTCGTGGGTCCAGACCGCCCAGACAACGCGTGCGAGCTTGTTGGCGAGGGCAACGGCGGCCCGGTTCCGTCCCCGCGAGCTCTCGACTCTGAGGGCCCACTGTTCGAGCCTACCGGCGGGTCCCTTTCTCCTCGCCCAGCTGAGCACCGACCTGGCGCCATGAATGAGGAGAGTTCGTAAGTACGCGTCCCCGCGTTTGCTGATCCTGCCGAGCCACCGCCGAGCGCCACTGGAGTGTTCCCTGGGAGTCAGTCCGAGATAGCTGGCGAGATGCCGGCCGCTTTTGAAGCGGCGAATGTCTCCGATCCAAGCGACCATGGCTGTGGCCGTGAGTACGCCTACGCCCTTGATCGTCAGGAGTCGCTTCACGGCCTCGTCCTGGCGCGCGAGGGCTTGGATCTGTGCCTCGAGCTCTTGGATCTTCGTGGTCAGCTCGTCGATGTGGTCACAGATGCTTTCGAAAAAGGGTCGCAAGACGAGCGGGATCTCGGTATCCGGATCCGCGAGCCAGACGCGGACGCGCGGCAGGACCTGGGCGCGTCCCTGGGGCAGAAAGAGCCCGAGCTCTCGTAGGTGCCCGCGCAGAGCATTGATGTGGGCGGTGCGATCGTCCATGAACGACGAACGGATGCGATGGAGCGTGGTCATCGTCTGCTGCTCGAGCGATTTGACCGGTACGGGTAGGATGTCCTCGTTTCGATGCGCCTCGAGCATGCCCGTGGTATCCGTTCGATCCGATTTATTGCGCAACACATAGCGCCGGGTGAAATGCGGTGGCAGCAGGATCACCTCGTGGCCGAGACTCTGAATACGCCGGCCCCAGTAGTGCGCCGAACCGCAGGCTTCCATGAGGACGGTCGCGGGCTTGATCTGCGCGAAGAACCTGAGGAATTTCGCCCTTCGCACGCGCTGCCTCTCGGCGACCTTACCCGGCTCGTAAGACACCGCGATCTCGAAGACATCCTTGGCGATATCGACTGCGATACGTGTACTCTTCATCGTGGACTCCCTTTCTACGATCAACGTTTGCGACTTAGGTGACCCCTGGCACATAGATGCCGAAGTCACCGGGGAGTCCATTTCATCATCCGAGTATTCGTCCTGAGCCGTTTCCGTGAGCGAATAGGAAGCAACGCCCAAGTGCGCCGTCCTCGGCGCCAAGAGACAACTAGGCGGAGGAAATGATAGCCATCATTTCTGGAGCCTAGGTTTTTTCGGTGCCAGCCCGTTCTCCATCCCGCTTCGGGTCCTGCCGCCGCGCTGTTCGCTGCGGCGTTCATTGCAGAGAGCCGGCGCCTAGAGCCTCGGAGTGCGCTAGCAGACGAGAGCTTCCTGAAGCACCCGTTCGTTGAATTGGAGCCAGCTCAGCTCCCGGTTCGAGTAGTAGGTAGAATGGCCGAGATTTGAGCATCGAGGTGCGAGATTGAAGGTCTTGGTCATCCTCCGACACGGTAAGTCCGCCAGTTACTCGCCGACCGGAGAGGACCGTGATCGCCCATTGCGGAAGCGAGGCAGAAGAGCCGTCGAGAGCGTTGCGCTTCGGCTTGCAGAGTCGGAGATATCCCCCGATCTCATTCTCGTTTCGCCGTCTCGGCGAACCCGCGAGACTGCCGAGACAGCGGTGGAGGCCGCAGGATGGACCTGTCCCACGGTCATCGAGGATCGCCTCTATCACGCGACTGCGGGCTCGGGGATGGCGCTCTGTCGACAACAGCCCGAGGAGGCTGGGACTGTGCTCGTATCTGCGCACGAGCCCATGTGCTCGGAGCTCATCGCCTTGCTCTGTGACCTCAGCGAAGAGCCACGCTTCCCGCCGGCGGCCTTCGCCGTGCTCGACTTCGCCGCCGAGAAGTGGAGCGAGATCGGGGTCGGTTCGGCGGCGCTCCGTCTCCTCGCAACACCCCGCGACCTGTCGAGCACCGCACCGTCCTCGTCGGTCGCCCAGTTCCCACCGTCCGGATTTGTGCCAAAGACCGATTCGGAGTCCTGAGACTCCGTCGAGAGATACCCAGAAATACGACAAGAGGAAGGTTGATCGAATGAAATTCGCACTTTCAGACATGCAGCTCACCAGCTCGGCCTTCGCCCAGGGCGGGCCGATTCCCGCACGCCATACCGGCGAGGGCGAAGACACCTCTCCGCCCTTGGAATGGAGCGACGCTCCGGATGGCGCGCGGTCCTTTGCGGTTGTCTGCCACGATCCCGACGCGCCGGTCGTATCGGCCGGTGGCTACGGTTTCGTGCATTGGGTGCTCTACAACATTCCGGCAGGGGTGACCGGCCTGGCGGAAGGCGGCGCGGACTATTCAACCGGGCCTTCGGACTTCGGTAAGCTCGGCTACGGAGGTCCTATGCCGCCGAACGGACACGGGACGCATCGCTACTTCTTTTGGGTGCTTGCGCTAGGTCGCGAGCCGGACCTCGAGCCGGGGCTTACACTGCGCCAGCTACTCGAGACGATCGAGCCGGACGTTCTCGGGATGAACCGCCTGCTGGGGACCTACGAGCGAGAGTAGAAATCGTACGGCCGCTGCGTTAGCAGGGCTGCTCCTCGTCTTCTGGGTTGCCGCCCCGGCCGTCGTGTCTCATCTCGCCGCCGACGAGCCGCTATGGCTCGAGACGGTGGTGCTCGAGGAATTCCAGCCGGCGCAGGGCCTGGCCTTTCGCAGCCGGCTTCCGAGTGGGTCGGACTCGCGATGGAGTCCTCGCTTCACGACCGTCTTCGAGGACGGTAAGCCTCTCGAAAGGGTCAGTCGGCCGGCCGTTCAGAGAGCACCTGGCGCTTTCGCGATCGGCAAGGTAGCGTTTTTGAGCCCCAGCGATCGATCCGATCCGAGGTCGAGCAGCCGGGTCTACGAGGCTCGTCTGCCCGGACGTATCTCGTCCGCCATTGCCACGTCTCTGGTCTTCCTGTTCTTCGGGCTGCACGTCGCGGTCGTTCTCCTCTTTCTGCCCTCCTTGCTGCGCCACCGCCCTTCGGCGCCCGCACTTCTCTTCGTCGGACTGGCCCTCGCGGGCTTCGCCATCACGCGCGGCGTCGCTGATCGGCTGCCGCTGACGGCGGGCACGGACCTCCTCGGCGAGCGCTTGGACCGCATTCGCGACGACAAGGACGCCTTCGATGCCCTCTTTCTCGGCTCCAGCCGCGTCTACCGTCAGCTCGACCCTCGCGTGTTCGACGAGGTGTTCGCGGAGCGCGGGGAGACGATGAGATCGTTCAATCTGGGTACACCTGGCACCCGCATGTTCGAGGTTCTCGACACTGCCCGCTGGGTGCTCGCGCTGCGACCCAAGCGCCTACGTCTACTGGTGGTCGATTGCAGCAGCGATCCGATGCGCGTCGAGCGGGAGAACCTGCAGACCGCCAGAGTCATTCGTTACCACGGCGTCCGCAATACGGTCATCTTTCTTCGTGCGATTGCGGCTTCTCGTGACAGCCCCGCGGAGAAACTGGTCGAAGCGGGCCGGCATCTGTTTCCGGCGGCCTTGCAGATTGGCAACGTAGGGCGGGGTCTCGGTTGGGTCGCTTCGGCTACCGGCGAGCGCAGCCCCTTCGTTCCGGCGCGGAATCAAGGCTACTTTTCGCTAGATGAGCAGTTCCGGCAGCCCGACCGACAACGCTACGAAGCCCTCGAGCTCAGCAAACGATACCAAGATCTGCACTCGGATCTAGAGCACTACGGCGAACTGGTGCGGCGGCTGCCCGGTCGACAAAAGAGGCGGCCGAAGCTCGACGAGCTCGAGATCGCGCTCTTTCGCACCCTCCAGGAAGAAGCCGGGAACGAGGGAGTCCGCGTTGTCTTCCTGATCGATCCTCGAGTCCTGCCGCGACACGATCTCGTAGCCGCCTTCGAGCTCGGTGCCGTCGAGAGCCTGCTGCGCTTCGACAACCCTGAGCGCTTCCCCGCTCTCTACGAACCCTCGAACCGCTTCGACATTCACCATCTGAACGAGCGCACTGCACAGATCTACACCCGCCTCGTGGCCGAGAGCCTCCTAGAGCTGGAGGAGTCGAGATGATCTTCACCGAATTTCGTTTCCTCTTTTTCTTCGTTGCCGTCTTCGTCGTCTACTGGACTCTGACCTCGCTGCCGGCCAGGAAGCTCTGGCTGCTGATCGCGAGCTACACCTTCTATGGCGCCTGGGACTGGCGCTTTCTGTCGCTGATCGTGCTCTCGACGCTGGTCGACTACTGCGCCGGTTTGCAGATGGCGAAAGACAGACCCGCTGGAGGTCGCCGCTTCTGGCTGATCGCCAGTCTGGTCACCAACCTCGGCATGCTCGGTTTCTTCAAGTACTTCGGTTTCTTCCTCGATTCGACGGAATCGTTCCTCGACTTCCTCGGTCTGTCGCTCTCGCGGCCGAGCTTGACCGTCATTCTGCCGGTGGGCATCAGCTTCTTCACCTTTCAGACCATGAGCTACTCGATCGACGTATACCGACGCCGACTGCAGGCGACCCGCAGCCTGCTCGATCTAGCGCTCTTCGTAGCCTTTTTTCCGCAGCTCGTCGCCGGACCCATCGTGCGCGCCGCTGCCTTTCTTCCCCAGCTTCGTCGGCCCGCGATGCTGAGCCGGGTCCACTTCCGGCCGCTTCTCGGACTCTTCCTGGTCGGCTTCATCAAGAAGGCGTGCATCTCCGACAACGTGGCGACGGCGGTCGACCCGTACTTCGCCGATCCGGCGCAATTCACCGCCGCCGCGGCATGGCTCGCGATCCTTCTCTACGCCGTTCAGATTTACTGTGACTTCTCCGGCTACTCCGATATGGCGATCGCCTGTGCCGGCCTTCTAGGTTTCGAGTTGGGCCTCAACTTCGATGCCCCCTATCTCGCCCGGAACCTCCGCCAGTTCTGGCGCAGGTGGCACATCAGCCTCTCGAGCTGGCTGCGCGACTACCTCTACATACCGCTCGGCGGGAGCCGGGGTAGCGGTTTGTTCACCGCGCGCAACATCTTGCTGACCATGGCTCTGGGAGGGCTGTGGCATGGCGCCGCGTGGCGCTTCATCGTCTGGGGCCTAATTCACGGAGGCGGGCTCCTCGTCCACCGCCAGTTGTTCGGTACTCGCGACGGGGAGTCGAGCGGAGTCGTACGCTGGGCGTCCACGGCCCTCACCTTTTACTGGACTTGCCTGGCCTGGATCTTCTTCCGGGCTCCAAGCATGAGCGATGCATTGCAGATTTGCCGCTCCTACTTATTCTTCGACAGCCCGGGCTCGACGACGATCGATCCGGCATGGTGGCTGCTCCTCGCCGCCCTGGCGGTCGCTCAGATCGTCGCCCGCAGGATCCCGCGCTGGTACGCGACAGTACCCGCCTGGAGCTTCAGCCTCGGCTATGGCGCGACCGTCGCCACAGCACTGCTCTTCGTGCGCTTCGAAGCACAGCCTTTCATCTACTTCCAGTTCTAGCGGCGCCGACAACAGTGCGACTGTGGTCGCCGATTCAGAACTCCTTCCAGTTCTTCACCGCCACGCACTGGGGAATTTCCGCCACCGGCACCACGCCGCCGGCTGCCGTGTTCACCGCGACGCGGAAGCCGAAGCTGCCGAAGCGGCAGGTGGATGGGTAGAGACCCTTCAAGCTGCTCCGGATGTTCTGCATCTCGGGGGTGTCGAAGGGGTCCACTCCGCTGGTGGTGGACCTCGTCTTCCCGGGGCAGGGACTGTCGTCATGACCCCAGCTGTAGTTGTCTGGATGGTTGCCGTCCGGCCCGGCGCGGCCGCAGGTTTCCGGGTCGATCTCCGGATCGACGTCGAACTCGAAGCCATACAAGCCGTCGAGCTTGCCGCCATCGAGGCCGTAGATCTGGAGCAGGAGGTATATCCAGGTCTCGTCCTGCCCGGCCATGGCGTAGACGACGTCGAGATCGGGCCTGAAGACGGACCCCGCCTGAAAGGGTCGCTCCCAGAAGTCGTTGAGCCAGTCATCGCAATATATCCCGGCTATCGCGGTGCCGTCGGCGAGCTTCTCGTCGACGATGTCGGGCTGGTCGCACATGCCGTCGGGCAGCTCCGGGCAGCTTTGGCTAGAGGAGTAATGGTCGCCGGTGACGCAGTCGTAGCGGATCTGGGTGATCTCCTAGGCGGCCGGCGTGCACTTCGGGGGCCGAGCGGTCTTGTACACTGCCGTAACCATCGGAGGAACCAGGCTTGAAACAATTCACCAAATCACTGGCGACGATCGCTCTTCTGGTTGTCGCCAACCCTGGCTTCGCAGCCGAGGACGACGCTATTCGGCGCACCGCAAGCGGGCGCCCCGACTTGACGGGCAACTACGACGCCGCCACGTTGACGCCGCTCTCGCGTCCGGAGAAGTATGGCGACAACCTCTATTTGAGCCGCGAGGAAGCCGCGAAGATCGAGGCGGAGGAGGCCTCGGTGATCGAGTCACGATCCCTGGCCAGCGATCCGAATCGCGAGCCGCCGCCGGAGGGTGGCGACGGATCTTCGGGAGGCGCCGGCAACGTCGGTGGTTACAACACTTTCTGGATCGACCGGGGGAGCGATGCCTTCGCGGTGGAGGGAAAGTTTCGTACTTCGATCCTCGTCGATCCGCCCAACGGGCGCATTCCTCCAAAGACCGAGGCGGCGGCCAAACGCGCGCAAGAGCGCCCGAGACGTCGCGCCAACGATGGCACTCCTTGGTGGCTCGAAAATGACGGCCCCGGTCCCTACGACGGTCCTGAGTCTCTAGGCATCCCCGAGCGTTGCATCGTGGGATTCACCGGCGCGACGCCAACATTCCCCAGCCTCTACAACAATTACAAGAGCATCGTGCAGACCGAGGATTCGGTGATGATCCTGATCGAGATGGTGCACGATGCTCGCGTCGTGCGGATGAACTCCGAGCACCCGCCGGCCGAGATCAGGAAGTGGCTTGGCGATTCGATCGGCTGGTGGGAAGGCGACACCCTGGTTGTCGACACCACCAACCTCCATCCCAAGGCCGTTCTCCGTGGCGGCTCCGAGAACATGCACGTCGTCGAGCACTTCACCAAGCTCGCGGACGGCAATGTGCTCTACCGTTTCACCCTGGAGGACGACACAGTGTGGACCGCGCCCTGGACCGGCGAGTACATATGGCGCGCGAGCGAGAACAAGGTGTACGAGTACGCTTGCCACGAGGGCAACTACTCGATGGGGAACATTCTGCGCGGGGCCCGATTGCTCGAAGCCGAGACGCTGGGAAAGGTCGGCTCGACCGGCGAGTGAGAGATCGCCTCAGACTTCGACTTCGTCCGCTCGCGATAGCTAGGGAGCGTGTCCGAGTATTCGTCCTGAGCCGTTTCTCGGAGCGAATAGGAAGCAACGCCTGAGTGCGCCGTCCTCGGCGCCAAAAGACAACTAGGCGGAGGAAATGATAGCCATCATTTCTGGAGCCTAGCTCAAGAGCTTCTCGCGACGTTCCATCCGACGAAGCGCCAGAAACAAGAGCATCGCGCCTCCGCTGAGGACCGACAGCCGGTTGATCAGGATCTTTTCCAGCCACAGCGGATCGTCGCTCGTCGAGGCGATCTCGAAGGGTTTTAGAAAGAGGTCGTAGCTCGTGCCCTGTAGCGTTCCGTAGGTGATCATGACGAGGATCACGAACCCCAATGCCAGCATGCCGGCGGCGTTGGCGCTGCGGGTGAGCACAGAGAAGAAGAAGGTCAGACTGGCGACCAGAAACGCAGGCACGAAGGCGTTGAGACCGCCCCAGACGAACGGAAACTCGGCGAAGAAAAAGTACGAGATTGTGCTCATGGTCATGAGTGTGACGAAGAGAACCGCAACAACCGCTAGCAGCCGCACCGACCACACCAGATAGTGCGAGCTCGCGGTGCTGAAGAGCACTTCGAGGGTGTTCGAATCACGCTCTTTCGGGACCAGATCCATGACCAGGTAGATGCCGAGAATCGTTCCAGGCAGCTCGACCAGAATGAAGAGCGCTTGCTCGACACCGAAGCCGGAGCCCGGCTGGTAGACCGCGAACGCGTAGAGAATGGCGTAGTAGGTGACGATCCCGGCGGCCATGAAGAGCAGCTTGCGCCGAAATACGACCCGGCCGGAGAGGCGAAACAGCGCCGCCAGGCTTCCCAGTAGCTGTCCCCAGCTCAGCTGCGCGGTCGGCGCTTCGGCGTCGCGCAGGCCTGTAGCCGGTTCGAGTCTGCTCATGCCGCCCTCCGGTGCTCGCCGAGGAGATAGATGTAGGCATCTTCGAGGGTCGGCTCGACGTCGACCGCTGTGAAGTCTGGTGGTGACTCGGTTACCAGAAATCTGACCCGGATGCCGGCGGGTGTCCTCAGGTGGGTGATGATGTCGAGGTCAGCCTCGACCTGATGGAAGACTTCGTCGTCCAGCACCGCTTCCCACACCTTCCCCTGTGCCTGCACCCGCATCGCGTCGGGAGATCCGGTGTAGATGCAGCGCCCACTGTTGATGACCGCGAGTCGGTTGCAGCTGCCGGCGATGTTCTCGACGATGTGGGTGGAGAAGATCACGATGCGGTCTTTGCTCAGACGGGCCAGGAGGTTGCGGAAGCGAATTCTCTCGACCGGGTCCAGGCCCGCCGTCGGCTCGTCCACGATCATGATCTGCGGCATATGCAACAGCATCTGGGCGATCCCGATGCGCTGCTTCATGCCCCCCGAGTAGGTGCCGATCAGGTCGTCCTTGCGGTCGAGCAGGTTGACCTGCTCCAAGCAGGCCAAGACCCTCTCCTCACGCTCGGCTTTGTGTTTGAACCCCTCGAGCAGACCCCTGTATTGGAGGTAGTCGTAGCCGCTCATGTTGTCGTAGGTGCCGAAGTGCTGAGGCAGATAGCCGATCAATCCCTGTACCTGCTGGTGCCTGGCGAGGTTGACCCCGTTCACCGACACCGAGCCGAAGGTCGGCTCGAGCACCTGGCAGAGGATCCGCATCAGGGTCGTTTTGCCGGCCCCGTTAGGGCCCAGGAGACCGAACATTCCACGACCGATCTCCAGGTTGACCCCGGCCAGAGCCGTAAAGGTGGCTTTCTTGGCGCCGAGGATGGGTACGGCTGCGGCAACGCGGTAGACCGGTCCTCGCAACCAGCGCGACCTTCCACTCATTCGGTCGATGTCGACGACGCCGGATTCGACTCGACCGGCCAACCATCGAATCCATCGCAGGGCAACGAAGGTGAGCGCCGTGGCGATCGTCACCGAGGGGAGCTCGAGTCGCTGCTGGATGTAGACCAGAAGGAGCGCCAGGAAGAAGTAGCGGATGCCGAGGGTTATGGCCTTCGGCGCCGGCGACCCCATCAGCAGGCCCAGGGAGTGGGTGAGGTGAACCAGCAACCCCCAGGTGGCTGCGGAGATGACATAGAGCCACAGTGGGTCGACGAGGTAGGTGTGAAGAAAGATCAACAACGCCAGCAACGGAGACTTCCACAGCAGGCCGTCTTTCACCGAGCGCCGATCGAGAGGGTCGATCCCGGCGTCGATCAGTTGCTTGGTGCGGCGCTCGAAGCGGCCCCATTCGAGGCGAAGGCGCCCCGGAGCGCCGTAAGTCTTGGTCAGGGTGTTCAGCGATATCGAGTCCACCGGCGGACGGTCGCGGCGGGCGAGGGCGCGAGCGTGATGGGCGCACTCGACAGTCCAGACCGCCGTCAGAGCGAGGAGCCATATCGGCACCGCCGCGAGACAGGTCCAGAAGTAGCTTTCGTAGCGAAGCTGCACTCCAGCCATCGCGATCGCTGTGGCGCCCGTCGCCAGGCCGACTCCCAGCCATCCGAGGCTGCGGAGCCAGTGGCGGACCTGGTCGATGCCCAGGTAGGCGACCGGAACGAAGATCAGCGTCGAGACCATCGACACCGCGAGGCCACCGACGACGGTGATGGCGAAGGGCGGCCAGATCTCGAAGTCGCCGCCGAGCGCAAGAGTGAGGGGGAAGATGCCAAGCAGGGTCGTCGCCGAGGTCATCAGGATGGGCCGAACGCGGGAGCGCCCGGCAGCGAGGACGGCGCGCTCGCGGCGGAAGCCGCGCTGGCGAAGGCCGGTGACGGCGTCGATCAGAATGATCCCGTTGTTTACGGCGATGCCGATCAGCACCACGAAGCCGAGAAGAGCCATCGGACCAGCCTCGGAGGTCAGCCCGGTGCCGGTCAGAAGCAGGGCCAGGCACGAGCCGATGACGGCGGTGGGCAGGGTGCAGAAGATGACGATCGGAGAGGCGAAGGACTCGAACAAGGCGGCGAGGATCATGTAGACCAAGAGAGCGGCGATCCCCATCATCCAGTAGTAGATGGTGTCGACCTCTCCCTCGACGATCTCCGCCGTATAGCCGGGGGGTAGGACCATGTCGGCGACGAGTAGGCGAACCAGATCGCGAGCCGCGTCGACCCGCGGCTGAGAATCGAGCACTTCGCTGGTGAAGCGATAGGTCAGCACCACCCGCCGCGACTGATTGGTGCGCAGGATGGTGTTGCGGCCTTCGTCGGTCCTCACCCTCGCCACTTCTTCAATCGGGGTGAGCTCCCCGGCCGGGTCAGGATCGGGAGCCGTCGAAGATCGTCTAGGCCGATCGTGTTGTCTTCGAGGTCCTCGATGTAGGTGACCTGGATCGGCGTCTCGGTGCCGTCCGCCTCAAGGAAGTTGCTCGCGGTCTGGGCTCCGAGTGGGTTCGCCTGGGTGATCGCAGCTAGCACAGTCTCGACCTGGAGGCGGCGGTCGAACATCGCGATCGGGTCCGGAATCACTTGAACTTCCGGACCTGCGCGGGCCAGATCGATCGAGATCGAGCCCGCATCGACCTCGCCATCGATGAGCTCGAGGCGATACTGAAGATCATCGGCGATCATCTGCAGGGTCGCGAGATCGTTGCCGCGGATCACCAGACTCTCTGACGCGGGACCTTGGCCGAGAGTGAAGCCGCCGGTTGTACTCGCGCCTCCCCGCGATCCACCCGCAGCGCGCCCGCCCCGGCCGCCGCCACCGCCACGACCGGCCGTGGCCGCCGGATCGTAGCCGACATCGCCGCTCTCGATCGCACTGAGGGCGTCCTCGAGGGAGTCCTGAATGGCCTCCACGGTGCCGCGCTCAGGGGCGAGAGAGCGGTCGACGAGCTTGACCTCGACGGTCCCCTGGGCTTCCTCGACGTTGGTGGTGAATCGCTCGATCTCGTCGACGTCGGTGACGACCGCCTCGACCTTCCGCACCAGCGCATCGGTCGCGTCGAGAGTCGCACCCTCGGGCAGTGACGCATAGATCGTGAAGCCACTCTCTTCCTCGAGAGACTGCTGCTGGAGGATCAGAAAGAAAGCTACGATCAAAGTGGCGATCAGCGCTGAGAAGACCCCCACCGCGATGCGCACCCGGTGGCGAAGACTGGCCTTGAGAAGGACGGTGTACATCTCGAGCAGGCGGCCGGTGCCGAGGGGCCTCGGGGCCGCTCCAGAGAGCGTCCTCGCTCCGGTCATCGGCACCAGTGTCAGCGCGACCAGCAGGGAGGCCAACAGGGGGAATGTGATGGCCAGCGCCAGCTCGCGGATGATGTCCTGGAAGTCGCTTTGGATGAAGACCACCGGTAGGAACACCGCTATCGTCGTTGCGGTCGAGGCGACGATCGCCCGACTCACCTCCGCAGTGCCCTCGCGCGCCGCGTCGATCGGCGACTTGCCACGCTCGAAGTGCTTGAAGATCGACTCCATGACCACGATGCCGTTGTCGGCGAGCATCCCCATCGACAGCGCCAGGCCGCAGAGCGAGAGAACATTCAACGACAGATCGAAGGCATACATGAGGTTGAAGGTGATCAGCAGGGACGCCGGGATGGCGAGCAGCAGGATCCCGACGAAGCGCGCGCTGCGCAGGAAGAGGAAGAGCACGCCGAGTCCGAGAAAGACTCCGACGATCGCGGCCTGTCGCAGTGTTGCGAGCGCCTCGCGCATCAAGGCGGCTTGATCGTCGGTGACCAGGAGCTCGATGCGCTCGACGGCGAGGTCGCGGTTGAGCCTCGCGATCGTCGCATGGAGCTCATCCGCCACCGAGATCAGGTTGGCCTCGCTCTCCTTTTGAATGCGGATGTTGACCGCCTCGAGCCCGTTGACGCGGCTGAGGTCGGTTCGCTCCTGCAGCCCGTGCTTGATCTTGGCGATGTCGCCTAGGGTGAGCTGCCCGTCCCGACGTATCACCACCTCGCGGATCTCGGCGAGCGACTCGAACTGACCCGAGAGGCTGACGGGAAAACGCTGGTTGGCATCGAAGACACGCCCGATGTAGGTTCGCGGCACGTTGACCTCGTTGATCGCCCTCGTGATGTCGTTCATCGACAACGAGTGAGCGGCAAGCAGGTCGGGGTCGACGATGATCTCGATGTTGCTCTGTCGGCCGCCCAGCGGCATGGCGGCGGCGACGCCCTCAACCGCCTCCAGCTCCGGGCGGATCTTCTCTTCGGAGAAGTCGCGCAACCAGTTGAGGTCGCCCTCGCCGAGCACCTGGAGAGTCATCACCGCACTCGATGTGACCGAGGTGTCGAAACGCTGCACTGTGAGCTGGGTCCGCTCGGGCAGGTTGGGCAGTAACTGACCCATACGGCGACTGACTTGCAGCTCGGCGAACTTCATGTCGGTCGCGGGCTGGTAAGAGACCGTCACCGTGCCGGTTCCGAGCCGCGCCTGCGCGTCGATCTGCGCCACCCCCTCGAGCTTGCCGATCTCTTCCTCGACCGGCATCACCAGGTCTCTCTCGACCTGCTCCGGCGACAGTGTCGGTTGAGATACAGAGACGAAGATCTGGGGAAAGACCACCTCGGGCATGAGCTCGACATCGAGGCGACCGAGCGACACCACCCCCAGCATGCCCAGGGCGATGAAGAACATCGAGGTCGTTACTGGGCGGTCAACGGCGAGCTTGGAGATCATGCCGCTTCTTCTCTCCGCCGCAGCTTCTCGACCAGCTCGTAGACCACCGGTATGAAGAGCAGGCTCGTCACCGTCGAGCTGAACAAGCCGGCGATGACGGCGATGGCCATCGGCGCGCGAAGCTGGGCTCCCTCACCAAGGCTGAGCGCCATCGGTGTTAGCGCAAGCATCGTGGTGGCGCTGGTCATCAGAATCGGCCGCACTCTGTCCTGCGTGCCTCGCAGCACCGCTTCACGAATCGGCATCGAGGCGCGAAGTCGGTTGGTGTGATCGACGAGAATGATGGCGTCGTTCACCGCTATGCCCCCGAGCATGATGATGCCGATGAAGGCCATGACGCTGAGCGGCTCGCCCAGCGCCCAGAAGGCGACGACCACGCCGGCACCGGCCATTGGAACCGTGAGCATGACGGTGAAGGGATGGAGGAGCGACTCGAACAAGGACGCCATGACCATGTAGACGAGGATCACCGACAGGCCGAGTGCGAAGCCGAGGCTGGCGAAAGACTCGGCGCGCTCGCGCTCCTCGCCGCCGATCAAGACTTCATATCCGGGGGGTAGGGTCACTTGCGCGACCAACCCGTCGATCTGGGCAATCGCCTCGCTGAGCACCGCGCCCTCGACGAGATAGCCGCTGAGACGACCCATGCGCCGCTGGCCTTCGCGAAGAATCTCGCGCGGACCGTCGACGATCTTTGGGTCGGCGATGTCGCCGAGGGTCAGCTGGGCTCCATCGGCGTCGATGCGGAGACTGCGAAGCTCCTGCAGCGTGACGTCCTCGAAGCCGACGCGAATGTCGCGCGAGCGCTGATCCTTTGAAAGCTCCCCGGCGAGCTCGCCGGACAGTCGTCGCTCGAGATCGGCGATCAAGGACTGCGGTGTGAGTCCGAAGGCGGCAATGACGTCGTCTCTGAGGTTGAGATCGACCTCGGGCTGGCCGCCTTGGAAGCTGGTGGTGACGTTGTAGATGGCCGGAAGCTCCTCCACCAGGACCGCGATCTCGTCGGTCAGCCGGCGCAGCGAGTCGAGATCGTCACCGATGACTTCGACCTGTATCGGCGCCGCTCCGGCTCCCAGGACCCCTTGCAGGGCGGTCTCGTGGAGCTCGTAGCTGACCTCGAGGTCGGGAATATGAGTGAGCTCTCGATCGACGGCCTCGACGAGCTGCCCGATGCTGCGGCGTCTTCCACTTGCAAGACCGACAGAGAGGTTGGCTCGATTGGGTCCGCTCGGTTCCCCGACGTTGGAGATGCGAGACGGATCGAGACCGGCGCGCGCGTAGACCGTTCTCACTTCCGCAGAGCCGATCTCCTCGATGATCGATCCGACCCTCGCTGCAACGCGATCGGTCATCTCCAGGCGTGAGCCTTCCGGTAGCGCGAGGTCGACGTTGAACAGCCCCTGGTCCTCGCGCGGGATGAACTCGGCCTCGATCGAGCCGGCGAGCCGGTAGGTCACGGCAGCGATCGCGGCAATCAGGACGAAGACCACGAGCTTGTGGTCGAGCGCGACGGTCAGCAGGGCGAAGAACCTGGGGCTCTCTTTGGGCTCCGGGGAGGCGGTGCGGCGACGGAGCAGGCGAGAGGTGAGCATCGGCACGACCGTCATCGCGACCAGGAGTGAGGACACCAGCGAGAAGGCGACAGTCCATGCCTGCTCCTTGAAGAGCTCGCCGACCAGACCCTCCACATAGACGATCGGCAAGAAGACCGAGACCGTGGTCAGAGTCGAAGCGAGAATCGCGACGCCGACCTCCGACGCCCCGATGACCGACGCCTCCCGTGGATCGGCGCCGAGCTCGTAGCGGCGATAGATGTTCTCGATGACGACGATGGCGTTGTCGACCAACATTCCCGCGCCTAGCGCCAGCCCACCGAGGGTCATGATGTTGAGGGTCAGACCTTGGAAGTACATGAGCGTGAAAGTGGCGAGAACCGAGATCGGAATCGCCAGTCCGATCACCAGGGTCACCTTGAGGCTGCGCAGGAAGAGCAGTAGAACCGCGACTGCGAGGACAGCGCCGTAGAGCGCCGCTTCCTCGACCTCCTGGACCGCTTGTTCGACGAAGCGCGCCTGGTTCTCGACCACGGTGAATTCGACACCCGGTAGGTCGAGCGCCAGCTGCTCGAGGTCCCTAAGGACAGTCTGAACGACACTGACGGTGCTGGCGTCGGCTTCCTTGTAGACCGCCAGCCCCAAACACTCGACTCCGCCAAGGCGCACGATGGTCTCGCGCTCGGCGTACTCGAGCACGACGCGCCCGACGTCGGCCACGTAGACCGGAACCCGCAGCGTCTCTTCGTCGGCCGTCTCGGTCCCGCCCGCCGCGGTACCGACGGCGTCGCCGGCGCGCTCGCCGACGATCAGGTTCTCGACCTCGGTGATGTCGCGGAGGCGCCCAAGGCCCTTGACCTGATAGGACTGGTCGTCCTGCTCGAGACGACCCCCCGACACATCCTGGTTCGCCTGCTTGATCCGCTCCACCACGGTCGCGGCGGTGAGCCCGAAGGCCTCGAGGAGATACTCGTCCAGGATGATTCGGATCTCCTTTTCGGCGTCTCCCTCGATCTCCGCCGAGGCGACACCGGTGAGTGCTTCCAGCCTCGGCTTGACCAGAGTGTCGACCGTGCCAAGAAGCTCGTCGAGGTCGGCTTCACCGGTCGAGGACACCGCAATCCTGGCGACGGGCAGAGCCTGCGGATCCTCCTGGGTCACGTCGATGGTGTCGATATCTTCGTCGGTAGCGTAGGTGCCCGTTCGCTTTTGGACGTCGAGCAGAGCGAAGTCCATGTCGGTGTCCCAATCGAGCTCGGCTACCACGACGGTCTGGCCGGAGCGGGTCATCGAGTAGACCCGATCGACACCACTGACGGTGCTGATATCGCGCTCGAGCCGACGCGTGTAACGTTCTTCCATCTCCTGCGGCGATTTGCCGGCGACCCTGAGATCGACTGTGATCACCGGCGTCTCGACATTGGGGAGCAGATCGGTGCCGAGGCCACCGAGCGAGATCCAGCCGAGCAGGAGGATGGCAAGGGTCGCCATCGTGACGGTGACCGGGTAGCGGGTCGAGAGCTCGGGTAACGACATCTCAGGTCACTCGGAAAGAGTGAAGGGTGGTCAGCTCGAGCTCGGGGGCCCGATCTCGTCGGTAACGCGAACCTGGGTGCGCGAGCGCAGAGTTTCGTAGTTGCTTGCGATCAGGCGCTCCCCTTCGGACAAGCCATCGACGACCTCGACTCTGGCCTCGTCTTCCAGGCCGGTCTTGATCCTCCGCTCCTGGGCCACGCCGCCTTCCTCGACGAAGACGATGTCGCGACCGCCGCGAGAGAGGATCAGCTGTCGCGAAATCACCAGCACGTCCTGGCGTTGATCGACGACGATGTCGGCCTTGACGAACATGCCGGGGCGAAGGATCAGATCGGGATTGTCGACGGTGACCTCGATCCGGAAGGTCCGTGTCGTCGGATCGATCGTCGGATCGATCACCGCGATCCGTCCCGAGAAGAGAAGATCGCGGAAGGCGTAGTTGGTGACTCGGACCTCCTGGCCGATCGCGATCAGCGTCATCTGCGAGTTGGGGATCTTCAGATCCACCACGACACCACCGTAGTCGCTGACCTGCCCGATCACCGTGTTCGCCTCGACGACAGTCTCCTCGGCGGTGTCGACCAGGCCGGTCAGGTAGCCCGTCAGCGGAGCGAGGACGTTCATCTTCCCGAGCTGAATATTGGCGTCGGTGATGTCGGCCTTGGCGTCGGCGACGATTTTCAGCGCCGACTGAACATCGGAGCGAAGGGCGATCCCGTCTTCGAAGAGCAGCTGTTGCTCCGCGAGGCTGTCCAGCCCGTCCTGGAGGGCGATCTCGAGCGACTCGAGACGGATCGAGTTGGTGTACTCATCGCTCTCGATCCTTGCGATCTGCTGGCCGGCCTTGACCCGCGTGCCCTCCACCGGCTTCCGCCCCCGAGTCCAGACGTTGCGAAGGTTTGCACCCGAGGACCAGGGACGTAGTGGAGCTCGCCGCGAACCTCTACCAGGATGTCGGCCGCCCGGTTGGCTCGCAGGCTTCCAGTGGTCGAAACGAAGGACTCGATCGTCCCGATCGTGACCGGCTGCACCGTCACCGGAACGACCAGGTCGACGACGCTCTCCACCGGCTCTTCGCGGCAGCCGGCCAGCGCGACCGCGGTCACCAAAAGAACTGCCGTTAAGCTCCTGAGTGTCATTTCCGTTCACTTTCCAGGGATCGCAGCGACCTTTTTACAACGCTGGAGCCCCTTGGCGGCCCCAATTCGGGAGGTCTTACAAAAACTTTACCTGGATACTCTGGATGACCGAGGCTCTTCCGCGCAAGACTATTCTTAGGGCGTTATCCTTTTTCGAGAGAGTCCATGGACATACAGATCTCTTCGCTGACCAAGGTCTACCGAGAGGGAGCGCCGCCGGCACTGGACGACCTCAGCCTGCGGATCCGTAGCGGAACCTTCGGTCTTCTCGGGCCCAACGGCGCCGGCAAGACCACCCTGATCAAGATCCTGTCGACGCAGATGAAGGCCAGTGCCGGCGCCGTTGTGATCGACGGCTTGCGCATCGACGTCGAGCGAGCTCAGGTCCGTGATCGCCTCGGTTATCTGCCGCAGCACTTCGGTGCCTACCCCAAGCTCACCGCCTTCGAGTTTCTCGACTACATGGGGCGGCTCGCCGATCTCCACCCCAGGAAGAAGCGCAGGGAAGCCGTTGAACAGGCGCTCGAAGCCGTCGGTCTGGCCTCGGTGCGCGACAGACGAACCGGCACCTTCTCCGGCGGCATGACGCGGCGCCTCGGCATCGCCCAGGCCATCCTCTCCGATCCTCCCTTCCTGATCGTCGACGAGCCCACCACCGGGCTCGACCCCGAGGAGCGGATTCGCTTCCGCAAGATTCTCGGGCGCTTGAGCCGCGACCGCACCATTCTGATCTCGACCCACATCGTCGGCGATATCTCGAGCACATGCGAGGAGATCGCTCTTCTCGATCGCGGCCACCTGTTGTTTAGTGGCCCGCCCGAGGAGCTCGTTCGCCATGCCGAGAACAAGACCTGGAAGGTCGAGATCGACGATGCCGGATTTGCCGAGCTAAGCCGCCTCTGGCACGTCGTATCGGTCACCCCGGAAGGCGACGGGCTGACGGTTCGGGTCGTCGGCGACGACACTCCGCCCCCTGGCGCCGTACCCCTTTCGCCCAATCTCGAAGACGCCTACGTCTATTTCATGGCGATCGAGGGACAGGCTCCCCAATCCCATGGCAGTGGGTGATGAGAGCGCTGCGCAACATCGCCGGTGTCGCCCGCTACGAGCGCATCATGCTGATGCGAACCACTCGTTTCCGCGCTCTCGGGGTTGTAGGGATCGCTTTTCCTGTCGTCTTCGGGATCGCTCTCGCGATTGCGGAGTCACGCGGTGGAATCGGCGAGCTTCCCTCGGCCCTGGGCCTCGATGCCTTCGTTCCTTTCTACCTGTACACCTACGTCCAGTCGGTGGTCATCGCCTTCGTGGCCGGCGGCTTTCGTGCCGCCGACGAGCAGGCCCAGGTCGAGGAGGTCATCGCTGCGCGCCCGCTGTCGACCGCCGAGCTGGTGATCGGGAAGTACCTGGGGGTGGTGCAGTCTCTGACCCTTCTCAGTCTCAGCGTCATCGGCCTGACCCTGGCGATCCAGGCTGCCAAGCTCAGCCTCACCGGAACGCCCTTCCTGCTGGCGCCGTACCTCGCCTACTTCTTCCTGATGACGCTCCCGGCGCTCATCTTCATGTCGGCGCTGGTGTTCTGCCTGGGCGCGGTGCTCAAGAATCGCACGGCGGTCGCGCTGGTCTCGATCGCTTACGTGCTCGCCGTCCTCTTCTTTCTCGGCACCCGTTACGGCGGCATCTTCGACTTTGGTGCTTTCTTCGCGCCGCTGGTGTATTCCGACCTGCTCGGGCTCGGCGATATCACCCGGGTCATCGAGATCCGAATCTTCTATCTGGCCTTGGCCGCCGCTCTGCTCGGGTTCGCGGTGATCGCTTACCCGCGGCTACCGCAATCGGGTCTCTTCGGACGAATGGGTCCTGTTGCGGCGGCGGGAGGTCTGGCCGTGGCCGTCGGTGTGTTCGTCACCATGGCGCGCCACGACGCCGCGGTAAACGACTACCGGAGCGATCTCTTCGCGACCCAGATCCAACACGGCGACCTCCCGGTACCTTCCGTCGTGCACTACGACATCGACGTCGACATTCTGGAGGGCGGGGTGCCGCTGAGGGCCCGGGTCGCGATGCAGCTCGTCAACGAGAACGACATCGCCATCGACCCGCTGATCTTCACTCTCAACCCGGGACTCCTTCTCACCGGGGTGTCAGGCGCGGGGGGGAACGACCTGCCTTTCGAGGTCGACGGCTCGGTGGTGCGAGTGGGCTTGCCGATGGCGCCGGGCGCGGAGGCCTCGCTCTCGATGTCGTACTGCGGGGACATCGACCGCGACGCTTTCGATCTCCTACGTCGGGTAGCGCGGCTCGAGAAGCGGACCGGCCCGATCCACAAAGGTGACTTGACGGCGTGGATCCGTGACGAGTCGGTCTTTCTACCGCCGCGCAGCCGCTGGTATCCGGTGCCGGGCGTCGACTACGGTAACGACGAGGGACGTCCGGTTTTCTTCTACACCGCTCAAATCACCGTCGAGGTGCCAGGCGGATTGGAGGTCGTAACGCAAGGGGTGCCAAGCGTCGGAGTGTCTCGTGGCGCCGAGGTCGGGGAGCGCGGTCGATCGGTGTGGACCGTTGACACGCCCGTGCCCCAGCTCTCCCTCAACGTCGGCCGCTACGAGGTGCTCGAGGCCGAGGCAGGTGACACGACAGTTGCCCTCTACGTGCATCCCTCGCATCTGGCGCAGGTGATGGGCTTCGAGGACGCCACCGAGGAGGTCCTGTCGCTGGTCGAGCAGATGCTCCGGGCGATGGCGCAAGAGACCGGGCTGCCCTACCCCTACCCGCGTTTGTCGGTCGTCGAGATCCCGTTCCTCGTGCAGTGGTACTACGAAGGATGGGAGGAGAACGGAGGCCTGACCCAGCCCGGCATTCTGATGCTCGAAGAGGACGTGCTCGTCCAGCGCGCTCAGGGCATGGCGCGCTTGGCGAATCGGATACTGAGCTCCGAGCTCGGCCGTAACCAAGAGCCGGCATCGATCAAACGTAACCTGCTTGCCAATACGATCTTCAGCGTGTTTCTCGCCAGCGAAGGCCAAAGCAGCGGTTTGTTTCGCTCACCCCTGGTGCAGCTCTGGTCGTTCAACCGCCGCTTCGGGGGCGACAACTCTCCGCTGATAGCGCGGGGAATGCCTGTGTATCTGCAGGAAGACAAAGCAGAAGACATTCGTATCGCGATGTTTCAGCGCGGTCGCGGTGGCTCACGCGGCGCCGGAGGAGGCTTCGGGGGTCGCGGCGGCGACCGCTCTGGTGGTGGCAGGGGGCCTGGCCAGTTCCGGGGTGGTCCTGGCGGCCCCGGCGGGCGTCGCAAGCTCGGCGAGGACGCGACCTGGGACGAGATGCTTGCGGCGATGCAGCAGAGCTCGCTGGCCGAGATGGACCCGGAGGCCGACCCCGATCTTTACCGCTCGGTCCTCGATGTCAGGGGCATCACGCTCTTTCGGATGATCGAGGCTGTTGTGGGGGACGACCGGTTTACCAACGCCCTCGAGGCCTTCGGCGAGGCCTCCGAATTCGGCGAGGTCACTCTCGACGCTTTCGAGCAAGCGATGCTCCCAGAAGGCGCCGACGAGGATGAGATGAGTCGCGAGAGCCTCGATCGACTGATCGGTGATTGGCTCTACGGCAGCTACGTTCCTGGCTACACCCTGACCCGCACCGAGGCCAAGAAGGTCGAAGACGGGTGGGGCGCTGTTGTCTACCAGGTCATGGTTCGCATCCGTAATGGCGAGCCGGGGCGCGGTTTTGTTCAGGTCGAGCTCAGCGGCCGCGGCGACCAGATCACGAAGAACGTCGAGATCGACGGGGGGCAGGAGGTGGAGGTCTCGATGATCATTAGCACGCGGCCCTCGTTCGTCACGGTCGAGCCCTTCCTGGCCAAGAATCGGCGTGCGCTGCGCTCGCCTCTACGCATACCCGAAGAGGTCGAAGCCGGGTCGCCCGAGGAGTATGTTCGGGTGGTGACCGGGGAAGAGGCCGCTTCGACCGAGATCATCGTCGACAACGAGGACGACGGCTTCTCGATGCCGGTGCGCCGTGTGCAGCGTTATCTGCGCCCGGAGCTCGAAGGGGGCAACTGGAACGTGCTCGAGCACCGCTACGCGTTCGGACGCTACGAGACCAATTTCAGATCCAAGTCGGGTGCCGACGGTGCGCAGCCGGCGCAATGGGCGGCGACGATCCCGCATAGCGGGTACTACGACGTTGCTTACTACTTCCTGCCTCGACGCATCAATGGCAGGCCGGTGTTCTTCGGCGCCGCTGATACTTATCGCTTCACCATCTCCCATGGTGGAGAACGAACCGAGATGGCGGTCCAGACCGATCGGCTCCAGCCCGGTTGGAACCAGCTCGGCCGCCTCATCTTCGAGGCTGGCCAAGAAGCTACCGTCGAGCTAGCAGATCTCGGTGATGGCCGAATCTACGCAGACGCTGTGCGCTGGCGCTATATCGACCCCGAGAGCCCCAACGCCGTCTATGACGAGGGTCTTTCGCCTTGGGAGTCAGGCGGGCCTGGTGGTTTCGGTGGTCGCGGCGGTCCAGGGGGCGGGGGTGGTGGTAGGCGCGGCGACTAGTACACGCGACCATAAATACGGACACGTTTGGAGCGACGCTGCATCCTCTCCAGCAGCGTTGCGTTCCTTGCGGCGTACTGCCAGGTACGCCTCAGTCACGCGCCTTGCTGGCGAGGCGCTTCGTCGCTCGAAACGTACCCGTACTTATGGCCGCATGTACTAGCCACCCAACAAGCGATCAGCGCGTTGCCGGAGAGTCGCAATCTCTTCGTTGTTCATTGGAGTAGAGCGCGGCGCGAACACCTATTGCATGAGCGGGCTGTCGTCTCCCCAGGGTTTGATCTGATGGGCGTAGACCGTCGGTCCGTTTCGGAAGTGCGAGGCCTCTTGGAGGGTCTCGACAAAGGGCATGTCCCGCGGGTAGAGCCTTTCGCCTCGCGGCCGCGGTCCGGCCTTGGAGACGTGGCCCCAGAGTGGGTGTCCGACGACTTCCTCCGCGATTGCGGCGGCTTCGATCAGCTTGTCCAGGTCTAGACCCGTCTCGACACCCATTTCTTCGCACAGGTAAACAAAGTCTTCGGTTGGAACGTGCCCAGCGCTTCTGCCATTGCCGCAGTAGGGGCAGCCACCCAAACCGCCGAGAGAAGTGTCGAATCGGGTGACCCCGAACTTGAGGGCCTCGTAGTAGCAGATATTGGTGACGCCTCTTTGGTTGTGCAGATGAAGACCCAGATCGGAGATCTCGGGCCACCTCTCCGTAATCGCTGACAGCATTTCTATGAGCCGGTCGGGCATGCAGGCGCCCATGTCGTCGACAATCCTCAGAGATCTGACCGTCAGGTCTCGTTCATGCCAGTGGGCGATCGCCTCGTCGAGTACGCCCAGGGACTGCTCGAGAGTGGCCTCGCCCTCGAAGTTGGAGCCGAAGGGGTTGCCCAAGGTAATTCCGCCGGCCTCGGCGCCAGCCAGTTTGGCGCGCTCGATGGTGGCGTCGCCTTGTTGCAACAATTGCTCGGGCGTCCGATTGTAGTTGCGCATCGGGAAGACTCTGCCTACTTCGACGTGGGTTAGGTATCCGCCGGTTTCGACCTTGATCTTGGGGTAGTACTTCTGCGCTCGCTCCAGGCCGCGTTGGTTGAAGACGGCTGCGGTATAGGTGACGCCCGGCTTGGGCACGAAGCGCTCGGCGATCTCGTCGATACAGGCCATCTGGGGAGTCCACTTCGGGCTGACAAAAGAACCGATCGAGATGATCTCGAGCCCGGTATCTCCAAGCGCATCGAGGAGTCTCAGCTTCTCGTCGACCGAGATGTCCTTGCTTTCGATCTGCAGGCCTTCCCGCATCGTGTCGTCTCTCACCTCTACCGACTTGGGCAAGCGGAACATCGTGGTATCTCCCTTAGTGGCTCATGCCCTTGCAGCAGAAGACACTCTGGGTGTCAACTCGGCTCACCTGGTTGGGCCTCGGCCGTCGGCTCACTGCTCTGGCGACGACCGCTGCCCATGATTCTAAGGCCAAACGACCTTGGACGCCCTAGACCAGCGTTTCCGAAGTTCGCGCACATATCTCGGCCCCTTCTGCCCGCTGCCGGCGTTGGCTAGGCGCCCCCGCGCTCCTCGACATATTGCCCAATATGCCTGCGTCGGCGCGCCTGGCCAGCGAACAGAATGACCTCGAGCTATGGTGCACGAACTTCGGAAACGCTGGTCTAGTTGGCGACGGGCGGCGAAGCGTCGCACGTCTTGAACGCTTGCGTATCAGGTGCAAAGAAGAAGTTGACCCCCCGCGGGTTGAACTAAGCGAAGAGCTCAGCCGTTTGCGCTGGCATTCAGTCGCTGGATGGCGAGATCGGTGATGTCGATTCGCGGGTCTACCCACACCAGCCCTGACTGGCGGTTTTCGAGGATCAGCGAATAGCCGAAGTCCTGCGCCAGGGAGCTGATGATCGGGCCCATTAGAGCTCGGATCTTGTTCACCTGCTCTTCTTGCATTTTCTGAAACTCCCGCTGCGCGTCCTCCACCATCCTGTCGTAAGTGCGCTTCTTCTCTTCCGCCTGTGCCTGAATCTCGGCGAGCTTGTCCTCCGCGAGCGACAATTCTCCCTCCTGAAAGCGGCGCTGCAGAGCGAGCAACTCGTTCTCGATCACTTTGAGCTCCGCCTCCTTCTCTGATCCCACCTTTTGGAGCTCAGCGATCATCGCCTTACCGGGCATGGAGTCCCTCACGACTCGGTCCGAATCTATAGTCGCGATCTTGGTTCCTTCCTGCGCCGGAGCTGCACCGGCTGCACTGAACATCATCAGTACGCCTAGCACCGTCCGTTTTGTATGGCTCTCGAAGCTCATGGTCGCTCCTTCTCATCTGGTTGAAACGGTCTCTCCTAGATGGCGCTAACCGTTGACCGGCACCCGATTGGGATTGGTGGGGAAGACCAGGTTGCCGCGATCTGTCACCCTATAACCCAGGCCTCTGAGAGGCTCTTCCAGCCCGGCGACCCGCAGCGTGAACCTGGCTCATAGGCTCGGAGCATAACGCTGCGCTGGCGGCGAGGCGATAGCTCTCTGAGCTACACTACTGCCTTGGCACCAGAATAGGAGAACTGCGAGGAATGGCGGGACGCATTGTCGTCGTGGGGAGCCTGAACACGGACTTCGTCCTGCAGGCGGAGCGCATCCCCGTGTCGGGGGAGACTCTGCTCGCGACCGCCGACCTGGTGACGAATCCTGGGGGCAAGGGCGCCAACCAGGCCTTTGCCGTGGGGCGCCTCGGCGGAGCGGTTGCGATGGTCGGACGGGTGGGTAGCGATCCGCGGGGACGCGAGCTCAAAGACAGCTTGCACAGCGTGGGCGTCGACATCGCCGGGGTGAGCGAGGATGTCGAAGCCCCGACCGGTCTCGGCTCCATCATTGTCGACTCGGCGGGGCAGAACTCGATCGTCGTCGCCGCGGGCGCCAACGCCCGCCTGACACCCCACGATCTCGAAGCGTCGAGCCCCCTGTTCGAGCAGGGCGGCACTCTGCTGGTCCAGCTCGAGGTTCCGGTCGAGACGGTCGAAGATGCGCTCAGCCGGGCGAAGAGCGCCGGAATGACGACGATCCTCGACCCCGCGCCGGCTCCGCTGTACCCGCTACCCGAGTCCCTCGCGGGGTTGGTCGACATTCTGACGCCGAATGAGTCGGAAGCCAGAGTGCTGCTCGGCGAACCGCCCGGGGAGATCGCCGCCGACGAGGTCGTCGAGGTCGCCCGCAGGCTGCAGCGGCTCGGCCCGCGCAACATCGTCCTCACCCTGGGTGAGCGCGGCGCGCTGTTGCTTGCGGAAGACGGGGATAGGTCTTCGATTCCAACGCCGCGGGTGGAAGTCCGCGATACGACGGCGGCGGGCGACACCCTCAACGCAGCCTTGGCGGTAGCCCTCGCTGAGGGTCGCCCCTTGGTCGATGCGATCGCCTTCGCCTGTACCGCGGCCGCCCTGGCGGTCACGCGCGTCGGCGCGCAGAGCTCGGTCCCGGAGCGGTCTGAGGTCGACACTCTCCTATGCAAGATGATGGAAGGCAGCACGGTCTGATGAAGTCGGTTTCAAGAAGAGGAGGCCTCGAATGAAGATCTGGAGATTCGTTTTGTCGTGCGGTCTTGGATCGGCGCTGATGGCGTCATCGGCTGTCGGGCAGGAGGGCGAGTTCGATGGCCTTTACATGGGCCTCGGCAATCTGCCGCGCCTTTCCAGTGCCAAGACCCGGTCTATCTCTCCTGAGAACTTCACCGGCGAGAAAGGGCGGGGCGGCATGGCGACCGAAGGCACGGGAGCCGTACCCGCTCGCGATCTCGGTCAGGGCTGGAAGGTGTCGCCGTCGGTCATCATCGGCGCTGGCGAGACCTTCACGCTCGCTGAGATGGAAGGACCCGGCGCCATCCAGCAGATCTGGATGACTCCGACCGGAGTGTGGCGCTTCTCGATTCTGCGCATCTACTGGGACGACGAGACCACCCCTTCGGTGGAGGTCCCGGTAGGGGACTTCTTCGCCAACGGCTGGGGCAGCTACGCCCAGGTCTCGTCGATCCCGGTCGCGGTCAATCCCGGGAGTGCCTTCAACTCCTTCTGGATGATGCCGTTTCGCAAGAAGTGCAGGATCACGATGGAGAACCTCGACGAAGAGGAGATGAGGCTCTACTACCAAGTCAACTACACCCTGACAGAGGTACCCGCGGACGCGGCCTACTTCCACGCCCAGTTCCGTAGAACCAACCCGGTGCCCTACAAGACCGTCTACACGATTCTCGACGACGTCGCCGGGCAAGGGCACTACGTCGGCACCTACATGGCCTGGGGCTCGAACAACAACGGCTGGTGGGGAGAAGGGGAGATCAAGTTCTTCATGGATGGTGACAAAGAGTTCCCCACCATCGCCGGCACCGGAACCGAGGACTACTTTCTCGGCTCCTACGGCTTCCATGATCCGGGGACGCGGGATTACCTGGAGTTCACCACCCCTTTCGCCGGCATGCCGCAGGTCATCCGCCCCGACGGCAAGGACAACTCCCAGCAACGCTTCGGCCTGTATCGCTGGCATGTCATGGACCCGATCCGCTTCGATAAAGATCTGAGGGTGACCATGCAGGCGCTGGGGTGGCGCAAGGGGCGTCGCTACCTGCCGCTGCAGGACGACCTCGCCTCAGTTGCCTACTGGTACCAGAGAGAGCCCCACGCGCCCTTCCCAGCACTGCCCGACAAGGACTACCTCGAGATCAGGTAGTCGCGAAGGAGGATCGTAGAAATGAGCCAACCTATTGCGATCTTCTGGCCCGGTGACTACCGGGCCCTGCCGAACGAGCTCGCCCTCCCCAGCGTCGAAGAGGCGACGGTGCAGCTCGAGAACGCTCTGCGCCGTCTCGGACGGAGCAGCTACCGAGTGGAAGGGTTCCTGACCAAGCCCCACCAGGCGATCGAGAAGCTCGGGCCGATCGACGATCCCATGATCGGGGTGTGCGTGCACTGGTTCTACGGCCCGCACACGACCGACGGCGTCGTTGGCGGGGACAACCCGCTGCTCTTGGCGAGCAACTTCTCCGGGACCTGGCCAGGCCTGGTTGGGCTGCTCAACACCGGCGCCTGCCTCGAGAGCCTTGGCCGCCCTTACTCCCGAGCCTGGACCGAGGCCCAGGACTGGGGCTCCGACGAGGCCTTCATGGCTCGTCTCGACGAGTGGTCGACGACGGGGGCCATCGCCTATGCGGAAGACGAGCTGCACCCGGCTCCCGAGATACCCGCTTCCGCCCAGGCGGTAGCCGGGGAGGTGGCGGAAGGGATTCGCCGGCGCAGGGTGCTGGCTCTGATGCTCGGCGATACCTCGATGGGAATGATCAACGGCTACTTCGGGCCACGGCGGCTGCTTCCCATCGGGTTCACCGAGCATAAGGTCGATCAGGCCTGGATTCTGGATCGCGGTCGCGCGATCGCCGACAGCCGTATCGACGAGGCGATGCGCTTCGTCGAGGAGAAGGGCGTCGAGTTTCACTGGGGCGAAGTGGAGGCCGAAGACTTCGACCGGGCCGCGACTCGCGAGCAGCTGCGAGACTACCTTGCGGTGCTCGACCTGATCGACGAGTTCGAGGCGGACTGCCTCGGTTGGCAGTATCAGCTCGGCCTCCTGCCGCTACGACCACCTTCGGACTTCGCCGAGGGGCTGTTCAATTCGGTGTGTCGGCCGGAGTCGAACGGCGACACCATCGCCTGCGCCACCGAGGCCGACCAGGGCAATCTGGTGCCCATGGAAATGATGAAGCGGCTGCTCCTGGCAAAGGGGCTGCATCAGGCGGTGATGTTCCACGACGTGCGCTGGGGGGGAGAGCACGAGGGGCGCTTCGTCTGGGTGCTGCTCAACAGCGGCTCTTGCGGTGCCTACGCCTTCAACCACGACCCCGACACTCTCCAAGGCGTTCACTCCTATCGCCAGCCGGCCGGCTACTTCCCGGTGGCGGGGGGGACGTTCACGGGGGAGAGCCTGGCGGGGGCGATGACCTGGGCCAGGGCCTATCTCCGGGACGGTCAGATGTGGATGGATGTGGGGCGCGGCGAAGTCGTTGAGCTGCCCCCGGACAAGCGCGACGCGTGGTGGGAGGGGACGACACGCCAGTGGCCCTTCATGGCCGCCTGGCTGGGGGTACGCCAGGACACGGTCATGGCCCACTACCAGAGCAACCACATCGCGGTGGCGTACGGCGACATCTTCGCCGAGATGGTGGCGCTCAGTCAGAGTCTCGGCTTCCAGGTGCGGGTCCTCGGCGAATCGGCGGTCTGAATGGTCGACGAAGCCGGCAGCTCCAGCTGCGCAGTCGGCGAGCGCTGCTACCTCGGTGTCGACGTCGGCACCGGCAGTGCCAGGGCCGGGGTCTTCGACGCCGGCGGTAAGCTCCTTGGCGCCGGCGATAGCGAGATCGAGACCTGGCGTCAGAGCCCCGATTTCGTCGAGCAGTCCTCGGCCGATATCTGGCGCGCATGCTGCGCCGCGGTGCGTCTGGCACGGTCCGAGGCTGAGGTCGAGCCGGAGCGGGTGCGCGGTCTGGGCTTCGATGCCACCTGTTCGCTGGCGGCGCTCGACGAGGCCGGTGGCCCGGTCACCGTCAGTCCGTCGGGGAGCGACGAGCGCAACGTCATCGTCTGGATGGACCACCGAGCGGTGGAAGAAGCTGCGCGCATCGATCGCACCGGACACGAAGTGCTTCGCTACGTCGGCGGCACGATCTCGCCGGAGATGGAGACCCCGAAGCTGCTGTGGCTCAAGGAGAATTTGCCGGAGACCTGGCGGCGGGCGGCGCGCTTCTACGATCTGCCGGATCTGCTCGTCCATCTCGCCACCGGCGCCGACGTGCGCTCTCTCTGCTCCACAGTCTGCAAGTGGACCTACCTCGGCCACGAACCGTCCTCGGACGGCGAAGGCTCCGGCCGCTGGGACGACTCGTTCTTCGAAGGTGTCGGGCTTGGCGATCTCGCCGCGGAGGGCTATCGCCGGATCGGTCGGCGCATCCGGCCGATGGGCGAGCCCGTCGGCAACGGGCTCCACGCCCGAGCCGCCGCCGACCTGGACCTCGTTCCCGGTACTCCGGTGGGAGTGTCGATCATCGACGCCCACGCCGGCGGGCTGGGGGTGTTGGGGGCGGCGGCGGAGGGTGGCGGCCCGTCGGTCGACGCTCTAGAGACTCGCTTGGCCCTCATCGGCGGCACCTCCTCGTGCCACATGGCGGTGTCTCGGGATCCGCGCTTCATCGCCGGAGTCTGGGGCCCGTATTTCTCGGCCATGGTTCCGGGGCTGTGGCTCAACGAAGGCGGACAGTCCGCCACCGGAGCCCTGGTCGACCATGTCATCTTCGGCCATGCCCGTTCCGAGGAGCTGGCTCAGGCGGCTCGAAGTGAGGGCCGGACAGTCTACGATCTCCTCAACGACCGCCTGGAGACGCTGGCTTCCGAGCTGCCGTATCCCGCGCAGCTCACGCGTGAGCTCCACGTCCTGCCCTACTTCCACGGCAACCGCTCACCGCGAGCCGACCCCAGCCTTCGAGGGGTCATCTCCGGCCTGAGGCTGTCGGACACCGTCGACGATCTGGCGCTTCTCTACCTTGCCACGCTCCAGGCCATCGCCTACGGCACGCGGCACATCGTCGAGACCCTGAACGAGGCCGGCTATCGCATCGCCGACATCCACGCCTGCGGCGGCGGCACCAAGAACCCTCTCTTTCTTCGCGAGCACGCCGACGCGACCGGCTGCCTCCTGGTGCTGCCGCGAGAGCCGGAAGCGGTGCTCCTGGGCAGCGCGATTCTCGCTTCGGTCGCGGCCGGCGATCATGCAAGCGTGCTCGAGGCGATGTCGGAGATGAGCCACGTGGGGGCTACCGTCGCGCCCGCTGTCGACGAAGTCGAGCGCTACCATGCCACCAAGTACGAGGTTTTCCAGCGCATGTACGACGACTTCATAGCCTGGCGGCGGATCATGGCGTGAGTGCACAGGGCGTTGCGAAGAGCAGCTCCGGCCCGCGTGGCGAGGTCGAGGCGAGCACCACGCTCGTACCGCGCCTGCGCATGCGTGCCATCTCCAAGCGCTTCGGGTCGGTCCGAGTGCTCTCCGAAGTCGACTTCGAGGCTTTCGGCGGCGAGGTGCACGTCCTCGCGGGCGAGAACGGGGCGGGCAAAACCACACTCATCAAGATCCTCGCCGGGGCCCACGCCGACTACGAAGGGCGGATCGAGCTCGACGGCGTCGAGGTCCGTCCGCGCACGCCGCGAGAAGCCGCCGCTCTGGGTATCGCCGTGATTCATCAGGAGCTCTCCCTGGTTCCTTCCCTCGGCGCCGCCGACAACCTCTTTCTCGGTCGCTGGCCGACCCGTCTGGGCCTCGTTCAAGAAGGTGCCATGCGCGCCTCGGCGGTCGCGGCGCTCGAGCGCTTCGGTATCGACATCGACCCCGAGCGCCCGGTTGGCGAGCTCGGCACCGCTACGCGACAGCTCATCGAGATCGCCAAGGCGCTCCTGCGTGAGGCCCGTGTTCTCGTTTTGGACGAGCCGACGAGCGCGCTGCAGGCTCCCGAGGTCGAGGACCTCCTGGGCCGCCTCGGCGACATTCGAGCCCGAGGCTGTGCGATCGTCTACATCAGCCATCGAATGGAGGAGATCGAGCGCGTGGCGGATCGCCTCACGGTGCTACGCGACGGACACCGGGTGGCCTCGGCACCCGCCGCCGACGTCACACCGGCGCAGCTGGTGGGGTGGATGGCGGGCCGAGAAGCCGCGGAGCCCTTCACCCGCCATGCCCCTCCCGGTGGCTCCGAGCGCCTCCGGGTGGAGAATCTCTCGGTCCGAGTGCGGGGCGCCGTCGCTGTCGAGGGTGTCTCCCTGTCGGTGAGGTCGGGCGAGATCCTGGGACTCGCCGGTCTTCACGGCGCGGGCACGAGTGAGCTCCTCACCGGCCTTTTCGGAGGTGGCGGCGCGGTCCAAGGTGAGTTGTGGGTCGACGGTGAGCGGGTCCGGTTCCGTGGCCCCGCCGAGGCGATCTCTAGGGGTCTTGCCCTCGTCACGCCCGACCGCCAGGCCACGGGTCTGGTGCTCCCACTCTCGGTGGCCGCGAACCTGACTCTTCCGGATCTACGGCGTCTCTCGCCGTGGGGCCTGCGACACCCCGGTCGCGAGCTCAGCGTGGCGTCAGAGCTGATGGACACTCTCGGCGTCCGCGCGAATTCACCTTCGGACCCGGTAGCTCAGTTGTCAGGGGGCAACCAGCAGAAGGTAGCCATCGGCAAGTGGCTGACGGTCGAGCCGCGGGTGTTGCTTCTCGACGAGCCGACCCGTGGCATCGACGTCGGGGCGAAGCGGGAGCTCTACGATCTAATCGAGCGCTGGACCTACGAGGGTATCGCCATCGTGCTGGTGACGTCGGATCTGCGGGAGCTGCTTGCCCTGAGCGACCGCATCCTAGTCCTGCACCGCGGTCGACCGGCGGCAGAGCTGTCGGGGCTACAGGCGACGCCGGAGGCTGTGCTCGAAGCGGCGATGGGGGAGCGGCGGGCGGTGGCGAGATGACGGCCGGTAGTTGGCTCAGAGGCTCCACCGCCCGGGCGGTCCTGGCCCTCGCTCTGGTGCTCGCACTCGGCGCGGTCTTCCACGCCGACGGGGCGTTCTTGAAGATCTCGACGCATCGCGATGCCCTGCGCCAGGCGTCGGTCTACGGCATCCTGGCGTGCGGCATGACCTTGGTCATCATCACCGGCGGCATCGATCTCGCTGTGGGCAGCGTTTTGGCCCTCAGCGCGGTCTGCTTCTCACTGTGGACCATCCACTGGGGCTGGTCAGCCTGGCTCGCGGTGCCTGCGTGTATCTTGGTCGGGGCGGCTGTGGGCGCGGCCTCCGGCGGGCTGGCGTCGGTGTTCCGGATCCAGCCCTTCATTGCCACCCTGTCGCTGATGGTCTTCGTGCGCGGGATCGCCAAGACCATCTCCGGCGGGACCAAGGTCTCGACCGCAGTACCTGCCGCCGATGGCGGCTATCGCTACGTCGAGGTCCCTGAGATCTTCCGCGCGATCGACTCTCGCGTCTTGGGCGGCCAGGTATCGACCGTGACCCTGCTCTTCGCCGTCTGTGCCGTAGTCTCATGGGTGCTCCTCGCCCGCCATCGCTGGGGTCGCCAGCTCTATGCCATCGGTGGCAACGAAGAGGCGGCACGATTGTCGGGTGTACCGGTACGGGCGGCGAAGATCGGTGCCTACGTCGCGTGCGGTGCTCTGGCGGCGGTCGCCGGCATCTGCCAGGCTGCCCAGGAGCAGCAGGGCGATCCCGAGGCGGGCGCCGGCTACGAGCTCACTGCGATTGCCATCGTCGTCATCGGAGGCATCCATCTCGGAGGTGGGCGGGGCGGCATCGGTCGCACTCTCCTCGGCACGCTGACGATTGGATACCTGGGGAAGATCCTGAGCATTAACGCTGTGCCGGAGGCCGCCCGCCTCATGCTCACCGGCACGATCATCGTCGCTGCGGTCCTGACCCAGCGGCGGGAGGCCCGATCATGAACTCTCGAGAGCCGACCTCCTCCTCCGTTCTTCACCTCTTCGGGCGCGTCGCCGCGGCTGTCGTCGCCGTGGCGGCTCTCGCGAGTTGTGGCCCGAGCACCGAGCCCGGCGAAGTCGAGCCGGCCGAGCCACGCTGGCGCATCGGTATGAGCCAGTGCAACCTCGGCGAGCCTTGGCGGGTGCAGATGGATGCCGACGTTCGTAGCGCCGCGGCTGACCATCCCGAGATCGAAGTTCTGTTCAAGGACGCCCAGAACGATGTTCTGAAGCAGCGAGCTCACGTCGAGGAGTTCGTCAGCGCCGGTGTCGACGCCATCCTCATCAGTCCGAAAGAGGCCGCCCCCCTGACCGAGCCGGTGGCGAAGGCGATGGAGGCCGGCATCCCGGTGGTGGTCATCGACCGCAAGGTCCTCGGTGACCGCTATACCACCTTTGTCGGCGCCGACAACCACGAGATCGGCCTGGCGGCGGGGCGGTGGCTGGTCGAGGCCCTGGGCGGCAAGGGGCGTGTTGTCGAGCTCAAGGGGCTGATGACCTCGACTCCGGCGCAGGATCGACACTCGGGGTTTCGCGAGGGTATCGCCGGCAGCGACATCGAGGTGGTATTCGAGGCCGACATGAAGTGGCTCGAGCCCGAGGCGCGCCGCGAGATGGAGTCTGCTCTCGCGCGTTTCGAAGAGATCGACGCGGTGTACGCCCACAACGATCCGGGTGCTCACGGGGCTTACCTGGCGGCGCGTGCCGCCGAGCGCGAGAGCGAGATGCTCTTTGTCGGCATCGACGCGCTGCCGCACGAAGGGGTCATGTACGTAAAGCAGGGCATGCTCGACGCGACTTTCGAGTACCCCACCGGAGGCCGCGAAGCTCTCGAGCTGGTGCTCGCGACGTTGGGTGGGGAAGCTCCGCCCCGCGAGGTCACCCTCGGCTCACGTCTCTTCACCGAGCAAAACGTCGAGCAGGGCGGCGCGCCCATCGCGAGCCAAGGAGAGATCCAATGACCCGCTCTATGAAGCCGGCACAGATTGCCATCGCGTTTTCTCTCGCTGCAGTGCTCGGCCACGCCGCGACGCTCGCCCAATCGACGGAGAGACCCAACATCGTCCTCATCTTCGCCGACGACATGGGCTGGGGCGATGTGGGGGTCAACGGCTCGCCCGACATTCGTACTCCGAATATCGACCGCCTGGCGAGCGAGGGGGTCCGCTTCACCAGCTTTTACGCGGCGGTGTTCTGCGGTCCGTCTCGAGCGGCGCTGCTCACCGGCTCCTACCCGGCCCGGCTCAGCTTGGCGTTCAACCACGGCCCGAAGAGCCGGACCGGGATTCACCCTGACGAGATCACCGTCGCCGAGATCCTCAGCGACCAGGGTTACGCCACGATGATGGTCGGCAAATGGCACCTCGGCCATGAACGACCGTTCCTCCCTCACCGTAACGGCTTCGATCACTGGTTCGGGCTGCCCTACTCCAATGACATGTGGCGCTATCACCCCAAGATGCCGCCGCGTCCCGACGAAGACGAGCGCATGAACGCCGCCAGGGAGCGCGCTGCATACACCGGTTACGCGGGCCAGGAGAGCTACTACGACGTCGAAGCGGGTGAAGGCTTCCCGGAGCCGCTGCCGCTGATGGAAGATGATGCGGTGGTGGAGGAACAACCCGATCAGACCCGGCTCACGACGCGCTTCACCGAGCGGGCTCTACGCTTCATCGAAGAGAGCCGCGACGAGAGCTTCTTCCTCTACCTTCCGCACACCATGCCCCACGTGCCTCTCTTCGTCGAGGAGGAGCGCACCGGCAGTTCGGTCCGCGGACTCTACGGCGACGCGGTCGAAGAGATCGATTGGAGTGTCGGAAGGATCGTCGACAAGCTCGAGGAGCTCGGCCTCACTCGCAAGACCCTGATCTGTTTCACCTCCGACAACGGACCGTGGCTGCAGTACGGCGTTGACGGGGGCTCGGCAGAACCTTTCAGCTGGGGCAAGGGGACCACTTTTGAAGGGGGCATGAGGGTTCCTGGGATCTTTCGCTGGCCGGGGACCATCCCCGCCGGTCGGGTCAGCTCGGAGCCGGTCTCGAACATGGACATCCTGCCCACCTTCGCCCGTCTGGCGGGTGCCGAGACACCCGACGGCCGAACTCTCGACGGCCACGACATCTGGCCGCTGCTCGCCGGTGAGCCGGGGGCGCGATCGCCCTACGAGCTCTTTTACTATTTCAACGGCAGGCGCGGTCAGGCGCTCCCCAACATCGAGGCGGTTCGACAGGGCCGATGGAAGCTCCACCTTCGTCGCTCGGAGCGACCGGAGGAGCTCGAGCCCGTCGCCCTCTACGATCTCCACGAAGATCCGGGCGAGCGCTTCGATCGCAAGGATTTGCACCGAGAGCTGGTTGAGCGCCTCCTCGACACCACAGCGGAGTTCACAAAAGAGCTTCACGACAACCGCCGGCCCCTGGGCCGAATCTAGAAACCTCGGATGGCTCCCGTGCTAGCGTCGCTCTGTTGAAGAAGCCTGAACAGGGTCTTGCCAGCGGCCGGCGCACCTTTCTCAAGCAGGTGGCGTCGGTGGCGGCGGTGGGTGCCGCGCCCCTGAGAGCGGGGGCAGCCGAGCCCCAACAGACGGCGAAGACCTCCGCTGCGGGGACCTCCGGCGAGGCGAGCAGCGCGGAGGCTGCCTCGGGGGGCTCCTCGGTCACGTTCCCAAGGGTCTTCCAAGGGTCGCAGCTGCAGACGCTGGCGTTCCCTCTTGGCGGCATCGGAACCGGTTCGATCTCCCTTGGCGGCTACGGCGAGCTCCGAGACTGGGAGATCTTCAACCGCTCCGAGAAGGGCCGGCAACCGGCCTACGGATTCGCGGCGATCTGGGCGCAGGCGGGCGAGGAGCCCGCCGTTGCACGGGTCGTGGAGGCGAGGCGACCCCCGCCCTTTGTTGGCGAGAGAGGGTTCGGCTGGCGCAGCGCCCCCGGGCTCCCTCGGCTCGAGCGGGCGGTATTCACCGGCGAGTTTCCCTTTGCCACCGTCGATTTCACGGATGAGCGCCTACCGGTCGAGGTCACCCTCGAGGCGTGGAGCCCCTTTGTGCCGCTCGACGTCGACGCCACCGGCTTCCCGGTCAGCGTTCTGCGCTACAGGGTCCGTAATCCAGGGCCCCGGCCGGCGCAGATCGCGCTGAGCTTCAGCCTCGACAACCCGGTCGGAGCGCAAGGGAGAGTCAACCAGCTGTGGCGGGAAGGCCCGGTGGAGGGGCTCTTCTTTTCCAATCCCGCCCTCGACCGCGCCGACCCCTTTTGGGGATCCTTCGCGGTGGCGCTGGCTCCCTCGGTCGGCGGTGAGCTCACCTACTTGACCTCGTGGCGCGACCTGCAGTGGAACCTCCCGGTGCGGAGTTTTTGGGAGGACTTCGCCGCGGATGGCCGCCTCGACCCGTCACTGCATCGCGAGGCTCCACAACCCGGGACGTTTGGTCCCAGCTCCTCAGTGATGTCGCCTGTCGAGGTCGGATCGCTCTCGGTGTCACGATCGCTGGATCCCGGCGAGGAGGCCACGACGACCTTCGTCTTAGCCTGGCACTTTCCCAATCGAACTCCCTCCCGCTGCGGCTGGAGGCCTCCACCGGGGGCCGGCGACGTTGTCATCGGCAACCGCTACTGCGAGCGTTTCTCCGACGCCTGGGAGGCGGCCCTTGCCGCGCTCGCCGATCTCCCCGAGTTGGAGCGGCGCAGCCGGGCCTTTACCGGTGTCATGCGCTCTAGCAGCCTGCCGGAGCCGGTGATCGAAGCGGCGATGTCGAACCTCTCGACGCTGCGCACCAACACCTGCTTCCAGACCGCCGACGGCGGCTTTCATGCCTTCGAGGGCGCCAGGGACGATGGCGGCTGCTGCTCGGGATCCTGCACTCATGTCTGGAACTACGAAGGCGCGCTCGCCGCCCTCTACCCGCAGCTCTCCCGCTCGGTGCGAGAGAGCCAGTTCGGCTACGCCACCGCCGAGAACGGCCTGCAGGACTTCCGCTATCTCCTGCCCTACGGACAAGAGCGCTATGGGCAGGCGGCGGCCGACGGCCAGATGGGAAACCTGGTCAAGCTCTATCTCGATTGGCGCCTGAGCGGCGACCTCGCTTGGCTGCGCCGGTTGTGGCCCAAGGCGAAGCTGGCGTTGGAGTTCGCCTGGATCGAGGGCGGTTGGGACGCCGATCGCGATGGGGTGATGGAGGGTTGCCAGCACAACACCTACGACATCGAGTTCTTGGGGCCCAATCCGCTCTGCGGCGTCTGGTATCTGGCGGCGCTGCGGGCAGGCGAGGAGATGGCAACGGCGGTGGGCGACACGGCCGCCGCGGGCGAGTATCGGCGTCTCTACGAGCGAGGAAGCGCGTGGATCGACGATCATCTGTGGAACGGCGAGTACTACATTCAGCTCATTCAGGGCCAGCCGCTCGAGGGCATCGCCCCTGGTCTGTACCTGGCGGGTCGCAAGACCGGCGACCCGACTCGCCCCGTGAACCAGGTGGGCGAAGGCTGTTTGGTGGATCAGCTCCTGGGCCAGACAGTGGCGGATGCTGCCGGTCTCGGCGACTTGCTTGATTCAGAGCACCTACGCGGTGCCCTCACCTCGATCCTCGACAACAACTTCAAGCGTGACCTCAGCGAGCATGCCGGCGTTCTGCGCACCTACGCCCTCGGCGATGAGGCGGGCGTGGTGCTCTGCGATTTTTCCCGCCGTCCGCCGCCCGACACGCCTTTCTACTTCTCCTCCGAGGTGTGGACCGGCTGCGAGTATCAGCTCGCGGCGAGCCTCTACCATCGCCGTCGTCTGAGCGAGGCCGACGAGATCGTGGAGGCGGTGCGCCTGCGTCACGACGGGCTACGGCGCAACCCTTGGGACGAGGCAGAGTGCGGCCACCACTACGCCAGAGCGCTGGCGTCGTGGTATTGCGTCCTGGCTCTGTGCGGCTTCAGTTACGGGGCCCACGACGAGCGTCTGGAGCTCGACCCGAAGCTTCCAGGTCCCATCCGGCGCGGCTTCTGGAGCGTACCCTCGGGATGGGGGAGCTTCACCCACAGCGTTGAGCGAGAGGTCGGCGAGATAACAATCGAGGCGCTCGAGGGTCGGCTCGCCCTGCGTCATCTCGAGCTCGGAGGTGTCGAGGGCTCGACGGAGGTCTCGGTCCGTCTCGGCTCTGTCGGGATCGGCGCTTCCGCGACCCGCGCCGATGACCGGATCCAGGTGGAGCTCGCCCAGCGCATCGAGGTCGATGCGGGCCACACCCTGCGCCTGAGTATCTCTTAGCTGCAGCCTCCTTCCCCCTGACAACGTAGGTGCTGACATGGCGAGAACTCTTCTCGACGGCGCGCGTGCGCTCCGTCTCACTGCCTTCGACGGTCTCCTTCAAGATCTGCGCTTTGCCCTGCGAAGCCTTCGCCGGAATCCTGGTTTTTCGGCTTGGTCCTGACCGGGGTGGGACTCGGTATCGGCGTCGTGCTCGCGCTGCTCATCGGGCGAAGTGTTGCGGTTGTGCTTTATGAGGTCAGCCCGAGCGATCCGGCGACCTTCTTGCTCGCGTCGATCGTCCTGGCGGCGGTCGCCCTCGTCGCCGCGTATCTACCGGCGCGCCGCGCGACGCGCGTTGCACCGACTACGGCGTTGCGTTACGAGTGAGGCGTTGACCAACTACGGCTGAGAGTCCTCTAGCCCTCGGGACACGCGCTCGACGTCGCAGCGGTCAGGGCGGCGCGAGGAGACAGCCCTACATCGACGAAGCTCTCGATCTCGCGGAGGGTGAAGAGGCCCGGGGGAGCTTGGCCGAAGGTGTCAGTGCCGACGACGATGCGGGCGCCTGCCTGATGGAGTAAGAGAACATTCTTGCGCCGCGACTCGACCTGGACCGAGTTGGGACCGAAGAGAGCCGCAACTCCGAGCGTCGGAACATAGGACGCGTTCTTCTCGACCAACAGACGAGCCAGCCGATCGCCGTCCAGGGGGCTTTTGACACCGTGCTCCAGTCCCGCGGCTCCTGCTTCGAGCACCTCGATGGCACTTTCGACGTCTCCGGTGTGTACAGTCACCGGAAGCCCGAGCTTCGTCGCTTCGTGGAGAAGGGCGCGCATCACCTCCGGCCGCAGCTACTCGGCTAACTGTCGCCGCTCCCACCCACAAGCTAGGTGGCCGATCTCTTGCTGGCTAGAGCTCACCTAGCCGGCGCAGCTTTTCGCCGACCTCGGTCAGGATGCTCGCGGGCAGCGGCCCGAGCGCGCGCACGAGCCGGCGGTTGTCGATCGCTCGGCTCTGGTCGATCATGACCTCGCACTCCTGCTGGTTGCCGCCGATTCCGCGAGGCAGCACGACACGCAGCTGATTCTCACCGGTGAGTCGAGTCGTGCACGGCAAGATCCAGGTCGAGGGGTGGCTGACCTCGTTCAGCAGGTCGGTCTGGATGACCAAGACGGGGCGGGTCTTGCCTGGCTCGGTCCCTGTGAGCGGGTCGAGATCCGCCAGGTAGAGCACCCCGCGTCGGGCTTTCACGACTCGGACAGGCCCTCTCCGGAGAGGTGATCGAGCTCCTCGAGCTCTGCCGCGAGCGACGCGCGCGTAGCCAGGGACGCGCTGCGGTAGGCCTCGCGGAGCGCCTCCCTTTCGGTGACGTCGCGAAGCAGGCGCAGGCCGCGGCGCACCACCTCGACCTTGGTCTTCGCCTTGAGTTGCGCCTGGAGCTCGAGAACCAGCTTCAGCTCCGCGGGCGGCAGGGTGATGCTCGATTTGGTATTCGATTTCATACCATTAGCATACCTGTTGTCCTCTGCTCGTCAAGGCTTTCGGTGGCGAGCCCGGTCAAGTCATGCTCACTCCCGAGCAGTGACGCTGGCCCTCGAGTGAGGTAGTCGCTTTACGACACACACTGATGAGAGCCTACTCCTCGACTCGCCCGAGAGGCTCCTACCACCCGAACGCGGAACTGGCGGAAAACTCTACGGACTCGAGCTGGCCCGTCGCCTCCTGCCGATTGTCGAGAGCCTCATGGCCACCCGTCTCGCCGCCGAGAAGGAAGCACGTCAGCTCCCCGAGTCCGACTGAGTCGTCGGACCGTCAACGCCATTTTCATCTCAACATCCGAGACTGCGATAGCATCGGTTGCGACGAATGGGAAACCCGGTGGACCCGGTAGCTATGTTCTGAGACTCTCCTGGCGGCGGCCGGATCTCGCGGTCTGTTTCTTTGTTCTCGCCCACGGAGCCTGGGTCGCGAGCCGGTTGCTCTATCCGGATCCGGCCCTTTATTACCCGTTCGAAGACGGAGACACAGCGGACTGGATCGCAAACGGGCTGTTTCTCGCCGGCTACGACGTTCGCTGTTCGGCGCGTCCTCCGCTCTTCCCCTTCCTGATCGCCGTTCTCTACCGGGCAGGGCTATTGGGGGTCCTTGCGGCGCTGGTGCAGCTGGCGACTCATCTGACCACGCTGGGGCTTTACTTCACACTGGCGCGGCGTCACGGACGAGCGGTGGGAGGGATGGTCGCCGCCTGGTTTCTTCTCGGTAGTGACTGGCAGCGACTCTCCTTCACCTTAATGGCGGATGTGCCGGCCTCGTGTCTGCTGGCTTGGGCGTTGCTCGCTTGGCTAGCGCCGGAGGGAGCGCCGAGATACGTTCTCGCCGGCTTCTTCGCAGGTCTCTCGGCGGTTACCCAGCCGGTCGCCCTTCTTTTCGCTCTCCCGGCGGCGGGCGTCGTCATCGCCTTCGATCGTAGTCATCTGCGCTCTCCGCGTCTGTGGATAGGCGCGGCCCTCTTCGTCGCTCCCGCGCTCGCATGGCGGCTCTACCGCTCGATCGCCCTCGGTTTTAGTGGCGACGTTCTAACCCGGCATTGGAGCCTCATCGAGCTCCATGGCGACGCTCTTGGCTTCTATCTGTGGAGCTTCCTCGCCTTGGTCGGCATCCCCGCCGCCCTACTCGCTGTCTCGGGTCTCTGGTCACTACTGCGCCGCATGCGCCAAGATCCCGCCGCAGCTCTCATCGTTGGCGCCCTGGCCAGCATTCTCGTCTTCTTCATCTTCCTCTACGGTTTCGCGAGCGTTCGCTTTCTGAGCTACGTCGTTCCGTTGACCGCACTTTGTATGGGCGAGAGTTTGAGCCGGGCCGGGAGACGATGTCGCTGGCTGTTTGGGATGGCCGCGATCTTGTTCGTCGCCTGTCCGACTCCGGGTTCGATCGCCGACGCACATCGGGTGAGTCTGTGGCCTGCGCCCATGATCTGGGCGGAGGCTGGACCCGGTCGGGGGCCCTCGGGAGCCGTCGGCTTGCAGTCTGTGTCGCTGGTCACCAATCCTCGACTACCCTGGGAGGTCTCGAACTATGCCCTGCTCGAGCGGACGTGGCGAAAGGAGCGGCCCACCCGGGAGTTCGATCCTTCTCTCGTAGGGGGGGACCGCTCCGCTCTCCTCTTCTACAGCACTCTCGAGGAGGCACCGGCCCGCTCTCAAGCGATCCCGCTCGGCAATCTGTTGCACAAACAGGTCGGGTATCTTCCCGCCTCCGTCGCTGCGGCCCTGTCTCCGTTGGTCGAGCTCGAGTCAGTCGGGGGGCTTGCGGAGCACGTCCTCTACCGAGCGCGAGTTGCAGATGTTGATGACAGATGGATTTTCGCCGCTCGTGCTGGCAGTGTTTCGGCAGCGAGCTTGAGGCGGCGGGCACTGGATGAGACGCCGGCGGCGACTATCGCGGGCGACGATCTGGCTGTTGCCGAAGCGCTCGCCAGCGCCCTCGAGGGACGTCACATCGTCATCTATGCGAGCACGCGCGGCCTCCACATCTGGCAAGCGCTAGTGCCACTTCTGCTACGCCGAACTCCGGAGGTGGTGGTAGTGGAGCCCGAGCGCGCGTCGGACATCAAGCGGACTCTTGGGTCCGGCAAGCCGATGGGTGAGATCGCTGGCGTGCCGCTCGCCGAACATCGGCTCTTCGACTGGGATTGGGTGGTGCTGGGCGAGAGGTGATCGCATCAACGTGAGCGCATTCTGACCTCCTCTCGCTTGACCGCGTCCCGTAAACCTGGACCGGTTTTGGGGCGCCCGGGAGCCTTGACGTGCGACAACGGCACGGAATTCAACTCTCTCGGGCTTCGACTCCTGGGCTGGGAGGTGTGATGTCAGCGACCCCAGGCAGCCTTCGGCTGCTGCTTGGGTGCCAGCCGAAAATTTGGGGACGCGATGCGGACACCCGGCCGTCACCTGTTCGGGTGGCGCCTGGCTCGCGAAGACGAGCCGAAGACGAGCCGGGCCTGCTAGCGGCTGTCATCTTGGACCAGTATTCGGCTAGGAGTCTGCGCGGCAGGAGTGCGGGTACGGTGAAGCTTCGATCGCGCTGCAGAATGGACGCCGCATTGGGTTTCGGATGGCGGAGAGTGCGTTGAGCAAGCCTGACGAGGCGTCAGGAAGCGCGATGCGGGTCGTATAGTGAGCTCTAACTCGGTGGCATGGCCCGGAGCGGCTCATGAAGCCGCTTGGAGGACGTGGAAGCGCTTCAAGTTGACGGCCAGACACACCAGATCCCACTCGTGGCCGACATTGTCTTGGCCCCGGAGGCTGAATCGTCGGAAGCCCAGCACCTCTTTGATCCACCCGATCACCGGTTCCACGACCGCCTTGCGCCGTCGGTAGCGTTGCTTGCCGGCCTCGCTGGCGAGTTTGATCTGCATGCGGTGAGACGCTTCGAGCTGCGTACTCACTTCCCACTTCTTTCCCTCTCGACCCAAGGAGATGTGAGCGTCAATGCTTCGCTCCTCGAGTTCGAGGAATGTCGCCTCGCTGCGATACCCCGCGTCCGCCAAGACCTGCTCGGGATCCTCCCCCAGCGCCGCCTTCGCCCGGGAGAGCAACGGCATCATCTGGTCCACGTCCGCGGCGTTGTTCGTCAGGCTCGTCGAGACGATCATCTGCGACTCTTCCTCCACCGCCAACTGGCCGTTGTAGCACTGATCGTAGCCATGGACCGTTTTCATGATCCGACTCTGCGGATCGGTGAAGTTGTCTTGGGCCCGGTCCTCCGGAACACCGAAATCGCGCGCGAAGGGGCGTCCGCGACGAGGCGGATCGTCGTCGTCATCCTCCGTACGGCCGCGCGCGCGGTCCTTCTCGGCCTGGCGCGCCTCGAGGCGCGCCTTCGCCTCCTGGATCTTCGCCAAGCGCTGCTCGCGCCGTTGCAGCTCGGCCGGCAGCTCATCGCCGCGCAGCTGCGCTCCATGCTCGGCATCCTCAGCCGTATCCACCGCCTCGGCCTGCGCCATCAGCGCGGCGATCTCCTCCTCCAGACGCTTCTCCTCCTCCAGCATTCGACCGTAGCTCATCGACTTGCGCTTGCTCGCGTTGGCCTTGACCTTCGTACCGTCCACCACCAACGTCCCCAGACGCAACACCCCGGCCTCACGCGCGATCTGCACCACCTGCACGAACAGTGCGTGGAAGGCCGCCAAATGAAGCTGACGAAACTCACAAATCGTGCGATGCGCCGGAGAGTTGCCCGCCGCCAGAAAACGATAGGCCACGTCCTCCTCGAGCTTGCGCGCGATGCCACGCGACGAATACGTCCCCGTCGCATACGCATACAGCAAAACCTTCACCATCATCCGAGGATCGAACGGCTGATTCCGACGACCATCCCCCTCGTAACGAGCGTAGAACGACGACAGATCCAGCGCCTCCACCGTCTCGGAGATGAAGTACACCAAGTGACCCTCCGGCAACCAGTCACGAGGGCTCGGAGCTAACAGATACAGCTGATCCGGGGCATACGGACGAAATGACGTTGGCATGCCACAACTCTACTCCGTCTTCGATCTCTTCACTAAACACTCCGTTTCTGCCGCGCAGACTCCTAGTCGCCCACAATCTCCCAGACCTCCACGGTCAGGCCGGGAGGTTCATCATCATGCGAGGGTTGGAGCATGCCCCGAACGCGAATCTTCTGGCCGAGCTCTTCGACGCTCGCTGCCAGGTCGTCGAAGTGTTCTCCACCACTCAGGACGAGCCCCTTCGGCTCATGAGCTAGTTCGAGGACAAGGAAATCCCCATCTTGGGACACCGGCCCAACCGCTGTGACTTCGATGTCCACTGCGGTGAATCCAGCATCCCGCACTTCTTTTCGAATTCTCTCTGGGTGGAAGCCGGTGCCCACCTTTGCTACGACCACGGCGGTTGCCGATGCGAAATCAACCTCGGCACGTTCGACGCCGTCCAGGCGTCGCAGGGCCCGTTCGGCCCCTCGCGCTCAGAGGGGTCACGTCAGGCCGTCGATTCCGAGCTCCGCTCGCTCGACCTGCGCCACGGCTGCCATTGCGGCCATGAGCCACAGCAGCAGTACCGCCGATAGGACGCGTTTCGAATTGGTCATTGCGCCTCTCCCTTGTCCACTGTCATTCTAGAAAAGCCATCGTACGCCCAAGATGGCACTGACCTTGGGCTCTGGTTGAATTCCGTTCAAGTCGACGAAGACTGGAACCGGCAGCGAAAGCTCGAGCACGAACCGTCGCGAGAGCAGCAACTCGATTCCCGGCGAAACGTATAGGACCGTTCCTCCGGAGTCCGACAAGGTTACACCGGCGACCTCCGAGCGAGCGACGGATTCCCCGTTCAGCTCGAGCACCGCCAGCGTCATCGGCTCTCCGGGCCCTTCGCGCGGGAAGACCCGGCGCAGGTACGCAAGATCGAAGCGAAATCGATCACCGGATCGAAGGCCGTCGTCATCCTCTCCACGCCGTGTGAACTGCACGTCGGAGACGATCCAGTCTGGATCGCGAATGTGCGAGAAGACGAGTCCCGCAATCACATCGGTAGAGCCCCTGCCGAAAGTACCGCCCGTGGGCAGCTTGAGGCCGATCTCGGGCGCGAGGCGCGTCGAACCCGCCCGTACGTTCCGACGCAGCACGTCGTAGCGGGCGAAGATCGTGCTGTCCGCCGTGCCGCTGCTGACTGTTCGCGCGCCTGAACCGTCCGGGTCGTTCCGCTCTAGCCGCACCAGCGGTGTCACCAGACTGAGACTGAGGTGAGGGCGCGCTCCCCACACAACAGCGTTGATACTGCGCCATCGCTCGAGGTGTTCATCCGGGCGCGGCTCTTCGAAAGCGTCGTACCGGACCAGCGATCGTACGAGAACTCCCCGGTTGAAGAGAGTGCGCCCCGAGGGCGCCACGATTTGCGCGCTCGCGAGCGCAGCGGGCGCGAGAACCAGGGCGGTCCCTACGGTGCACTTCAGCCACATGACCGATGAACCTACGTACCGATCACGGTTTGTCATGGCCACAGGATTGTGTGCCGTCGAGTGCGGCCAGAATCGCGCACTGCGACACGGGAGCCTCGCCATTACATTTGGCGGTCAGTCGCTCTAGAAGACGGCGCATTTCCCTGAGCTCTACCAACCGGAGGTCGATCTCTGCGATGCGTGCCTCGGCGACAGCTTTCACCGAGCCGGCGTTCTGTCTGGAAGCGCGCAGCTCGAGAAGCTCCTTGATCTCGCTAAGCGAGAATCCGACTGCTTTCGCCCGGCGGATGAATCGCAGGCGCGACACCGCTTCGGGGGGATACTGACGGTAGCCGGAGGAACTGCGAGGGGGCTCATCCAAGAGGCCCGTCTTTTCATAAAAACGCACGGTTTCCACACCGACGTCTCCGGCGCGTGCGAGCTTGCCTATTGTGAGTCGCTGCATCGACACCTCCAGATGAGAGCCTAAACCCTGGAGACAGGTACGGAGTCAAATGATGCGACTCACAGAAACCGGCCCGGTCAACGCGACTCGCTGTCTGATTGCCGAACACTTCGTCATTGACACGCCGTTAAGTTTTTTGTTTTGTTGGTGGAGCCGAAGGGAATCGAACCCTCGACCTCTTGAATGCCATTCAACCATGGGGGCGTTTGGCTGAGTTCTACGAGTGAGGCTCAGTTGCTCTGAGTCAGTAAGTACAGGGACTTACGGCTGCGTGCTCCTCGGATGAGCCAGTCGGAGTTGAGGCAGTTTGGCTGAGTTGATGAGCAGGAGGTGAGCAGCTCGTCGGGTAGGGGACCAGCGACGGCTTCAGATCGGTGCCATCCTGGAGCGGGCTCCCGCAGAGGTCGAAACGACGCCGGTGCTGAGAGGTCAGGTGTCGCACCTTCGCACATATTGCGACAAACTGTCGTCTTTCGCCCCTGGGCCAACACGACAGTCCAACGTCTACGGGCCTTTCCGAGCATCGGTGGCGTCTTATGTGGTGGACTACGACACCACGGATCGAGCTCTGGGCCGCTGATCCCAACGGGCGACGGGTAAGATGTGGCCAAGTCAATGGTTCTAGAAGCTGGCACTCTCCTCGGCCACTACGAAGTGGTTTCCTCGCTTGGCGCGGGAGGCATGGGAGAGGTCTACCGAGCCAAGGACACGAAGCTCGGACGGGAGGTGGCGATCAAACTCCTGCTCGACGAGGTGTCCTCTGATCCGCAGCGTCTCGCTCGCTTCGAGCGCGAGGCGCGGGTCCTGGCTTCGCTGAATCACAACAACATAGCCACGCTCTACGGCTTCGAGAAGGAAGGCGACACCAGCTTCCTGGTCATGGAGCTGGTCGAGGGGGAAACGCTGGCAGAGCGCATCCAGCGCGGTGCGATGCCGATCGACGAGGCGCTGCCGCTCTTCTTGCAGATCGCCGAGGGGCTTGAGGCTGCTCACGAGAAGGGCGTCATCCACCGCGACCTGAAGCCGGCGAACATCAAGATCACCGACGACCGCCAGGTGAAGATCCTCGACTTCGGATTGGCTAAGGCCATGGCTCCGGTGGTCGATGCTAGCGATCCGACGATGTCGCAGTCCCCGACACTGACCCTCGCCGCGACCCGACGTGGCGAGATTCTCGGCACCGCCGCCTACATGAGTCCGGAGCAGGCGGCCGGTAAGACACTCGATAGGCGCACCGATGTCTGGGCCTTTGGTTGCTGCCTCTTCGAGGCGCTTTCGGGACATCGAGCCTTCGAGGCCGACACCGCTCCGCAGACGGTGGCCAAAGTCCTGGAAAGGGAGCCTCTATGGGAGGCGCTACCGCCTACAGTTCCGTCCCCGGTCGAGCGCCTTCTTCGCCGGTGTCTGCGCAAGGATCTTCGGCAGCGCCTGCACGCCATCGCGGATGCCCGGATCGAGATCGAGGAGACGTTCAGCGGCTCGGAGGGGCAGGGGTTTGCTGCGCAACCGGCGGGAGGCCTTCGGCTTCGCAAACTGGCCAGTTGGCTCGCAATAACGGCCGCCCTCGCGTTGGGCACTGGCGCATATCTCGCCAAGAGGTTCTGGGAGACAGCGCCGGCTGTGGAGAGGCCGCCATTAATCCAGTTCTCCCTGGAAGAGGTGCTCGACCCCGGTCTCGGGCTCTCGATAGACGAGGTCGATCGACCCTCCATCGCGTTCTCATCCGACGGTCAGCATGTCGTCTTTGTGGCGAAATCGGAGGACGGGATCCGGCGCCTCCACTTGCGCAAACTCGACGAGGTGCGCGGCAGCGAGCTCCCCGGAACGGAGGGCGCCACGACAGCCTTCTTTTCACCGAACGGCCAGTGGATCGGCTTCTTTCAGAGGTGGAAGCTGAAGAAGTTGCCGATCGCCGGGGGGACGCCCCGTACCGTCAGCTCAGGGGGCATGTACGGGGCGAGCTGGGGGCCGGATGACACGATCGTCTTTCCTATCATCGACGTATCCGGCCTTTCGATCGTCTCGGCTCAAGGAGGAACGCCCGAGGTCCTGACGGTTGTCGATCGGGAAGCAGGCGAGTTCAGTCACCGGTGGCCCCAGTTCCTTCCTGGTGGCCAAGCGATCCTCCTAACTGTGGGCCGTTCCGGGAACTGGGATGAAGCCGCCATCGCAGTCCATTCTCTAGACACCGGCGAGCGTCACATCGTCATCGAAGGGGGCACACATGCACGCTACTCGCCCACCGGACACATCGTCTATGGCCGTGGCGGTCGTTTATGGGCGGTTCCTTTCGACCTCGCTAGCCTCGAAGTGAACGGCCCCTCGGAGCTCCTACTCGAAGGTGTGGCCCAGAGCGGCTCGAACGGAATGGCCCAGTTCGCTCTGTCTGGTCACGGTTCCCTCGTCTACGCCCCCGGTACGGTGTACACACCAAACCTGCGACTGATCTGGGTCGACCGACAGGGGAACGCCGAGCCCCTGCCTGCTCCGCCTGGTCGCTATTTTCATCCTCGGCTCTCGCCGGACGGGCGTTCGATCGCCCTTGGCATCGATGACGTACCGCCACATATCTGGCTCTACGACATCGCCCAGCAGATGAAGCCGAAGCGGTTCACCTTCGAGTCCTACAACCGCTTTCCTATCTGGACCCCCGATGGAGTCCACGTGACCTGGGCTTCACCACGAGGTGAGAATCTGCCGGACATCTGGTGGAAAGCAGCGAATGGAGGCGGTGGCTCAGATCAACTCACTCGGAGCCGGGAGGCCGTTCAAGTTCCCCTCGATTGGGCGCGCAACGGCCAGGTGCTCCTCTTGGACTCGAAGGGCGCTGCCGGAGAGCAAGACATCTGGTCTCTGTCGCTCGGTGAGGATCCAGCGGTCCAGCCCTTCGTCGCCACTGACGCACTCGAGACCAACGCCACGTTCTCCCCGGATGGCCTCTGGGTGGCGTATCAATCGGACGAGTCGGGAAGCTACGAGATTTACGTCCAGCCGTATCCCGGTCCGGGAGGAAAGATGCAGGTCTCGAGCGAAGGCGGCAAAAGCCCCGTCTGGTCTCGCGACGGAAGCGAGATCTTCTTCCGATCCGGAGAGCGGATGATGACTGTTGAGCTCCTATCCTTTGAGCCACTGCCACAGCTAGGAAGACCCAGGGAGCTGTTTCGTGGGATCTTCTCCGGAGGCTTCGCCTATTTTCGCGGCTACGACGTCTCCGCGGACGGCCAGCGCTTTCTCATGGCACAGCATGCAGATACGGCTCCGGAGCCCAAGCCGTTGATCGTGGTGATCAACTGGCCCGAGCTACTCGAATGATCGGCAAGCGCTTCATTTACCCTGCCCTAGAGTCCACACCCTTCGAAGCGGCGACACGCAGCGGAGTGGATTGGTTTCCATGTCCGGCAGGCGCTGGCGTGCCATGCTTAGGGTCGGCGCGGAAATAAGTTTCCAGTATCTGGGGTGACCATACCACTGCCCCCTTCTTCAGCCACCGCATAATCCTCCGGTACGCGCCTTGTTTGCAAGGTTTAGAGCTAGCATAGCCCTGCCCGCATTTGGTATAGTTTTCCCTGTCACCTCTTTTGGAAGGGGAACTATACCAAATGGTACGAGCCGAAGATCGTGATGCAACAGTGCGCGAGCTCTTGATGAGCGAACAGATGGCCACCATGGATGAGCTCAAGGACGCCATGGGAACCCGAGCCACCATGACGGTCTACCGTTCGCTGTCTCGATTGGGCTATTTGGCCAGCTACTCGGATCGAGGGCGGTTCTATACCTTGAACGAGATTCCCGATTTCGACGATCTGGGTTTGTGGTCGTGCGGTTCGGCGAGGTTCAGTCGGCATGGCAGCCTCCTCGAAACTGCGGTGGCTGCCGTGGACCGGTCCGCTGCCGGCTATACGGCTTCTGAACTCGAGCTCCTGCTGCAGGTCGAGGTCAAGCACGCGATGTTGCACCTCGTTCGTCGCAAGAGAATCGTACGATCCAGAGTTGGGAATAGGTTCGTATACTTGTGCTCGGAAACAGGGCGCCGTCGTCAGCAGAAGCTGATGCGCAACGAACGGCAGGCTCTCCAGGATGTAGCTGCCAGCCTCGTTCCAGAAGTGCTCCCCGAGGAGCTCAGGGCTGCCATCGTTTTATTCTTCAGCCTGCTAGACGAACGCCAGCGGCGGCTCTTCGCTGGCCTGGAAGCGACCAAGCTCGGGCATGGCGGCGACCGGAAGATCGCCGATCTTCTGGACCTGGACCCTCATACAGTCGCAAAAGGACGTCGCGAGCTCTTCGGCGGCTCCGTGGAGCGCGGAAGAGTTCGAAGAGCAGGCGGTGGCAACCAACGAGTGGAAAAAAAACGCCCGAGATAGTCGATGGAATCCATTCCATACTCGAGGCCGATATAGCTGGTGATCCCATGTCATCAAAAAGATGGACGCACGAGACCGCTGCAAAGGTGGCCCAATGCCTTGCCGAACGCCTTGACATCATCGTATCGGCTACGGTGGTGCGTCGATTGCTCGCAGACCTGAACTATTCCCTCAAGAGCAATAGGAAATGTCTGTCTTCGGGGAACTCCCCAGATCGTGATGCACAGTTCAAGGCCATCAAGCGACTGCGCGAGGATTTCACAAGCGCTGGCGACCCGATCATCAGCGTCGATACGAAGAAGAAGGAGCTGATCGGTCGGTTCAAGAACCAGGGACAGACATGGTGCCGCGAGGCCAAGCGGGTCAAGGATCACGACTTCCGGTCCGAAGCTCTCGCCATCGCCTCCCCCTATGGGATCTACGATCTTCAGAGGAACTTCGGCGTTCTCGTCCTCGGACAGTCGTCGGACACGCCGGAGTTCGCTGTCAACAGCATCGCGACCTGGTGGCTCAAATACGGTCGATCTCACTATCCGGCGTCTCAGCGTCTCCTCATTCTTGCCGACAGCGGCGCAAGCAACGGCGCACGGCTTCGAGCCTGGAAGAAGTACCTCCAGGAGAAGCTCGTAGACAAGTGCGGCCTCATCATCACCGTCGCCCACTATCCAACTGGCACCAGTAAATGGAATCCCATCGAGCACAGGATGTTCAGCGAGATCAGCAAGAACTGGGCCGGAGTTCCTCTCGAGAGTTTCGAGATCCTCGTCAACCTCGTCCGCAACACGACGACATCCACCGGACTGCGCGTCGAGCCGTGCCGTGATCAACGCCAATACCAGAAAGGAGTCAGGGTATCGGACAAGGAAATGCTGCAGCTCGCGGTGGCCAGGAGCGACTTCCTAGGAAAGTGGAACTACACCCTCTCGCCGAGACCGCGAACCGAGCAGGAAGAGCTTGCCCCACAGCCTGGGCTCAGCTCACCACCACCTCCAATGCAGCGACCGCCCTGTGGCGCCTCGGCCTCACACGCTCCGGCGATAATGTGAAGTTATTTCCGCGCCGACCCTTAGGGCGGTGTACAGCCAGGCAATCGCGCTCGCCCACCGGTTCGAAACGCCTCATACACTTTGATTGACGTGAGTGCTGTCGCGTTTCCTGGCGCTCTGCGACAGGTATAGCCGAAAGCAGATAACCCTCTGAGAGAAGGGGCTGTCGTGAAATTCGGTGGATCGCGACAGTCCACAAACGAGGACTCAGAGCGCTTTCGTCATTCGATAGAACTTCAATGCCGGTATGGGCAAGCGCTTTGGCCAATGCGACTCGACGGTCATCCCGCGGCGCTCGTAGAATCCGCGGGCTCCCTCGTTCTTGCCTGAGACGTCGAGGGATAATCGAGTCGATCCACTTGCGCGAGCCCACTCTTCAGAATAGTCCATCAAGACGGCGCCGACGCCAGCGCCGCGAAGTTCTTTATCAACAGCGATGAACTGGATGTAGAAATCGCCATCGGCAATTGAATCGGTAATCCGCATCATCGGAGCAACCAGTATTTTCACGATCCTCATTCGTAGATGACGCCTACCCGCAGCCCGCTTCAAGGGTTGGTGCGAGGAACGGCGATGCTGCTCCGCGGTGTACCCCGCGACCATTCCCACGATGACGTCGTCACGTTCTGCGAAGGTCACATTCTGGTAGGAGAGGTCGTGGTCGGGCTGGGCGAACGCCGTGGCGAGTATGTGCCCGGCGCGGCGACCGAGCCAGAAGCCGAAGAAACCCTCAGCTGATTGGTCGACGTAGCGGGCGAATACCAGACCCTCTTCGAAGGTGGGGTTGGCGGCCCGAAGGGTTACCGAATGCTGATTCATGATTGTCTGGCGAGATGCGACAAGAATAGCTCGTTCTGAATAAGCCCGCTCAGCGCCGCCGTGTCGTAGTTCTAGGTGAGGTGCGACATCACAATTCGAGCTCTGAGCCGCTGATCCACCGGGCGACGGGTATGATGTCGCCAAGTCAATGGCTCTAGAAGCTGGCACTCGCCTCGGCCACTACGAAGTGGTCTCCTCGCTCGGTGCGGGAGGCATGGGAGAAGTGTATCGAGCGAAGGACACGAAGCTCGGTCGCGAGGTAGCAGTCAAGCTCCTGCTCGACGAGGTCTCTTCTGACCCGGAGCGTCTAGCTCGCTTCGAGCGCGAGGCGCGGGTGCTCGCGTCACTCAACCACAAGAACATCGCCAGCCTCCACGCCTTCGAGCGAGAGGGTGACACGGGCTTCCTGGTCATGGAACTGGTCGAGGGCGAGACGCTGGCCGATCGGATCAGGAGAGGCGCAATCCCGGTCGATGAAGCGTTGCCGCTGTTCGTGCAGGTCGCCGAAGGCCTGGAGGCGGCACATGAGAAGGGAGTGATCCACCGGGATCTGAAGCCAGCCAACATCAAAATCTCGCCCGACGGTGTGGTCAAGATCCTGGACTTCGGCTTGGCCAAGGCCACTTCGCCAGACCTCGATCCGGCCGCCGCGACGTTGTCGAACTCTCCGACGCTGACCCTAGCGGCGACGATGCGAGGGCAGATCCTCGGGACCGCCGCGTACATGGCCCCCGAACAGGCAAAAGGAAGTCCGGTCGACAAGCGAGCCGATCTCTGGGCCTTTGGCGCGTGCCTCTACGAGGCGATCACCGCGAAGCGCGCCTTCGACGGTAACGACGCCACCGATATCTTGGGGTCGGTCCTGAAGCTGGAGCCGGATTGGGATGCCCTACCGGCGGAGCTTCCGGACGCGCTGAAGCGAGTTCTGGAACGTTGCCTAGCAAAGGACCCCCGTCAGCGGGCCCGAGACGCTGGCGATCTACGCCTTGACCTGGAGGCGGCTCCACGCGAGAAGCTCTCACTGTCGCCTGAGACTGCGAGGCCCGAGCACTCTCTCGTGCGATGGATTCCATGGCTCGTCGCCGCTGGTGCAATAGCCGTAGTCATCACCCTGATGGCGTCGCGCGACGAGGCCGAGCCGCAACCGCGTCCTATGACCAGAACGTCGATCGTGCTTCCCCTCGAGGCACCGCTCGCACCTCCGAGCTCCTTCCATCTGGCAATCGGCCGAACCTCGTTGGCTCTGGCACCCGACGGCTCCTTCCTCGTTTACGTTGCCTGGGTCGACCACGCTCACCATCTCTATCGCCGTGACATGCGCTCCGGGGAGATCACGCCCATGCAGGGGACAGAAGGGGCGCAGGGCCCTCTCTTCTCGCCCGACAGTCGGTGGGTGGGTTTCTTCGCCGACGGGCGACTCAAAAAAGTGCTCTTGGATGGCGGCGAGCCACAGGTGCTCGCCACCGCGGTCTGGGGTTCTGGCGCTGACTGGGGAAGCGATGGCCACATCTATTTCGCACCGACAGAGGCCAGCCGGATCTACCGGGTCCCAGAGAACGGTGGAGGCGCAGAGCCCGTCACCGTCTTGCCCAAGGACACGTTCATGCAGACGCATCCATGGCTCTTGCCTGGAACCCGTGACCTCATCCTCACCAGCCACTCCCAAAGGAGAAGGATTGTGTCTCGTGCGACGGTCAGTTCGTCCGAGGCTCCCTCCCTTCTGCTGGAGCGCGGCCACGGCGCACGCGTCTCTCCGAGCGGCCATCTGATCTTCATGGACGAAGGGCGACTCTTGGCCGTTGCGTACGATCGTGCCGACAAGAGTGTAGCCGGCACACCGATAGTGATCCTCGATGACGTGCGGAACGACAGTATGGCTGGACACATGTCGGCGACGTTCTCGAATAGCGGAACGCTGATATATCCGGGAGGGTCCGATATCTCTAGAGGGCGCTTCGTCTGGGCCGACCGTCAGGGAAATCGAGAACCTTTGAACCTTCCCGTGGCTTCCTACCAAGATTCCGACGTTTCGCCGGACGGTCGCACAATTGCCTATACCGTTCCCGAGGGTGTGGAGTCTCGCATCTGGGTCTACGACATCGAACGCGGGACAGCACGCCCGCTCACTCCAGGCTCTGGGCCGTTCTGGTCGAGCGTGAGCGACACCCTCTTCTACACCTCTTTCACCGATGCGGGACCGAGCGTCTGGCGCATCGGGGCCGAGGGCTCAGCATCCCCGACGGAGGTTCTGCCTGCCCCGGCGCACCTCCAGACCCTGGGAGAGGTCGGAATCATCTATGACGTTCGCCAAGGCGACGTTTCCTTCGCGCCATGGGCAGAGCAACTGGTGGCTGTAGATCTCGACGAGGCTCGACTGATCCTGGCCTCGGAGGCTCAGGAAACTTTCGCCGCGCTCTCGCCCGACGAGCGATGGCTCGCCTACATGTCCGACGAGAGCGGTACTTGGGAGATCTATGTCACGGACTTCCCGGAGGCTTCGATCAAGCGCCGGGTTTCTACTGCCGGAGGCGAAGAGCCCCGTTGGAGCCCGGACGGAAGCGAGATCATCTGGCGCTTCGGCGTGGATTGGTTCTCCGTCGATTTCGACGACGGCGAGGAGATGAAGCTGGGCGCGCCCATGATCATCCTCTCGGGCCCCTTCATCAACGTCCCGGGGTGGTCCTGGGATTTCTCCCCCGACGGCCGGCGCTTCCTGGTGCTCGAGAACGAAGAGGCGAGCGAAGCGCTGACCGAGTTGGCCGTCATCCATGACTTCTTCGAAGAGGTCGAGAGGCTCGTGCCCACCGACTGAGGTTGTCGCCTTTGCTGGCGGACCACGACAGGCATAGCTGAAAGTCGATAGGCCCAGAAATACTCGATCTGTCGCACTTCTCGGTGCCTTGCGACACCACAGATCGAGCTTTGAGCGACTGATCCCAACGGACGACCGGTAAGATGTTGCGAGGTCATGGTTCAAGAAGTAGTGCCTTTTCGTCTTCGATTCGGGTGATACCACGATAGGGGAGTAATTGATGACAAGAGTCCGTCGCATTGCCGCGCTGACGGTCGGCGCATTGACTGCCACTTACGCCGCGGGTGCGGAGCGGAACGCCTATTTCGGTGATCTGCACATCCATACGCGCTTTTCGTTCGACGCGTTCACCTTCGGCACCCGCGCGACACCCGACGACGCCTACCGTTATGCCCGCGGGGAGGCCATCAAACACCCCGCCGGCTTCGATATCCAGCTCGATCGGGCGCTCGACTTCTACGCCGTCACCGACCACGCCCGGTATCTCGGCAGGTGGTCGGCGATGATGGATCCCAATCATCCTCTGGCGCAGAGTCCTGAAATCCAGCCCTTTTTCGATGCGGAAAAACTCGCCGCAACGGGCCTGTCCCGACAAACAGTCGTCCCCTTCTTCGAGGCCCACCCCGACCCGGAGGCCACACGCTCGGCTTGGCGGGAGACCATCGCTTCGGCGGAGCGAAACTACGAGCCGGGCAAGCTCACCACCTTCGTGGGCTATGAATACACGCCATCGGCGACCGGTGGGGGCAATCAACACCGAAATGTCATTTTCCGCAGTGCGAAAGCGCCGGAGGTACCCTTCTCTCGACTCGACTCGCCGAACCCCGAGGATCTCTGGGATTGGCTCGAGGGCTTGCGGGCACAGGGCATCGAGGCGCTGGCGATTCCCCACAACTCGAACCAGAGCGCCGGCCATAAGTTCGCGCGCCAGAAGAATTCGGGCGAGCCCTTCGACGCGGCCTATGCCCGGCTGCGGATGCGCAACGAGCCACTGGTCGAGGTCACACAGATCAAGGGCACTTCGGAGACACACCCCCTGCTCTCGACCAACGACGAGTGGGCGAACTTCGAGATCGAGTATCTCCCCCCCGCCAATAGGAAGCCGGAGTACGTCCGTGGCAGCTATGTGCGCGATGCCTACCTGACCGGTCTCGAGCTCGAGGAGAACGAGGGGTTCAACCCCTACCGGTTCGGGATGATCGGCTCGAGCGACGGCCACAATGGGGGCTCCGCTTATCAGGAGTCGAAGTTCTTCAGCAAGGTCGGTGTCTATGATGCGACGCCGGAGCTGCGCGGCTCTGTGCCCGCGGGGAGTGCTCAGGCCCGGGGCGACGTCTCACAGCCCACGGGAATGGCTGAAAGGTTGCCAACCTGGGGCGCTTCGGGCTTGGCGGGCGTGTGGGCCGAGGAGAACACCCGCGAATCGATCTATGACGCGTTCCGCCGCAAAGAGACCTTCGCCACTAGCGGGCCGCGCATCCGGGTGCGTTTGTTCGCCAGCTACGACTTCAAGGGCGATGCGCTCGAAGACAAGGATCTGATGGCAAAGGCCTACGAGCACGGTGTGCCGATGGGCGCCGATCTCCCGGCCCGTCGCCGCGGCGCACCCCAGTTCCTGGTCTGGGCGGTGCAGGACCCCGAGTCGACGAAACTCCAGCGCCTGCAGGTGATCAAGGGCTGGATCGAGGCCGGCCGGCCGCAGGAGCGGGTCTATGATGTGGCCTGCTCGGACGGTCTCGAGGTCGACCGCCAAACTCATCGCTGCCCCGACAACGGCGCCGAGGTGGATCTTGCGGACTGCAGCGTCAGCGCCAACCTCGGCGCGGCGCAGCTCGAAACTCTCTGGACCGATCCCGACTTCGACTGCCGTCAACGTGCCTTCTACTATGTGCGCGTGCTCGAGAATCCGTCTTGCCGCTGGTCCACCTGGGATGCACTGCGTGCGGGCACGCCGCCTCGACCCGGTCTTGCGACCACGCTTCAGGAGCGCGCCTTTTCGTCTCCGATTTGGTTGATACCACGGTAAAGCGTGGGCCTGAGTCAGGGTTTCCTCGAAGCGGCACCCACGCTTGACTCGGGCAGAGTCGGCACTGTGAGCGGGCCGCAGTGCCGGGTTGTCGCCGCCTCCTTGTTCTTGTGGATGTTGCGGAAGTCGGAGGTCTTTATGACCCCCATGAATTCGCGCAAGCTGGGGTAGCGCACGATGTGGAGGCGCCAGGATGGGCTCTATCTCCCACCGACCGATGGTGTCGTGATTCCTGGCGCTCTGCGACAGGTATAGCCGAAAGCAGATAACCCTCTGAGAGAAGGGGCTGTCGTGAAATTCGGTGCTTTGCGACAGCTCCGAATCAGCTAGCGAGGGCTAGCGATAGACTTGCGCCTACTCAATGGCGCTAGAACCAGGCACACGCCTCGGTCCCTACGAGATCGTCGAGCTGCGCGGGAAGGGCGGCATGAGAGAGGTCTGTAGTACTGGGTTTAAGTGGCCGCTCTTCCCCTGCCCGACCTCCTGTATGCTCTCTGTCGCTCCCATTGTGGGGGGCGAAAATCCTATCTGTCTCACGCAGCGAGTCGTCTGCGGTATCGATGGTGGAGTCCACCGACCTGCGGGAACGCGATCACATGGCCCATCTCGGGTGGCTCTACCGCGCGAGGCACGGGACAGTTGTTGTCCAGGGACCGGTGAGTGCGCGCGTCATGGTAGTAGTTGACGTAGCTGCGAAGAACTCGGCGGAGGTGCTGCTCATTGAGGACCAAGACATGGTCGAGGCACTCTCGACGGATGGAGCCGATCAGCCGTTCGCAATACGGATTCTGCCAGGGCGAGTGCGGCGCAGTCTTGACCTCCTCGATGCCGATCGCCTCGATGCATCTGGCGAACTCACCAAGGAACTTCGTGTCGTTGTCACGGAGTAGGTAGCGAGGGGCGGTGTCGTAGGGAAACGCCTCGAGGAGTTGTCGAGCGGTCCAGGCGCTGGACGGCGCGTCGGTCACGTTCCAGTGGATGATTCTGCGGCGGTCGTGCGACATGACGAGCAGCACGAAGAGGACTCGAAACGTCGCCGTCGGTACGGTGAAGAAGTCGATGGCGACCGTGTCCTCGAGGTGATTGTCGAGGAACGTTCGCCAGGTTTGGGACGGTGGGGTCCCTCGCTTTGGCCTGTATTTGGCAACGGTGGAGTCGGTCAAGCTGATGCCGAGCTTGGCGAGCTCGGACTGGATGCGCCGCTTGCCCCAGGTCGGATTGGCGTTCCACATGTCGCGGATCAGCTTGCGCTGTTCGGGATCAATCCTCGGCCGCCCGCCCTTGGACCGGCTTTTCCGGCGCCAGTAGTACCTGAATCCAGCGCGATGCCATTTGACGACAGTGGCAGGTTGGACCAGTTGGAGCACCTCGCTCCACCTTGGCCACACGCACTTCAGCCCGATCCAAAAGAGTCGGTCTTGGTCTTCGAGTTGGGGCTTCTTTGACAGGCGATGAAGCACTGCGAGTTGGTGGCGAAGAGCGAGGTTCTCGAGCGCCAGATCGCACCTCGGCCCGAGAGCCGAGACGGCGCTGCGAAAGATGGTTCGGAGTAGTTCCCACATAGGATGCCGACTCTACCGACCGGTACGGAAGGTGAGTGATTTCAGGGCGGACGGGTATTCGCCCCCCACAGCCGCCCAATCCGGCGCCCTTCGGCTCAGGAGAGGGTACCGCCTCATTCACTCGGTAGGTTTTGCGGATGCAGTATTATGAGATCGATGAAGGATGCCATGCTGTCCCGCCACCGCGACGAGATCCTGCGGATCGCAGCCGCACACGGAGCGAGCCACATCCGCGTTTTCGGCTCGCGTGCGAGAGGTGAGGGCGGAGCCGAGAGTGACATCGACCTGCTGCTCGACCTCGAAGCGGGTCGCTCTTTGCTCGACCTGATCGGCCTCGAGCAGGCGATCGAGGACTTGACTCAGCTCGAAGTCGACGTGGTCACAACCGGTGGGCTTTCCCCATATCTGCGAGATCGGGTCGTGGCCGAGGCTGTTCCGCTTTGAGCCGGGACGAGCTCTACCTTCGACACATCCTCGACGCCATCCGAACCATCGAGCAGTACATCGCCGCGGGGCGGGAGGCCTTCATGGGCGATCCGATGCGTCAGGACGCGGTCATGAGACGGCTCGAGATTATCGGTGAAGCCACGAAGCAGCTCTCCAGGGAGGTGACGGCAGACAGACCCGAGATTCCGTGGCGCAGGGTGGCCGGTCTGCGGGATCGCCTCATCCACGGATACGCGAGCGTCGATCTCGACACGGTCTGGGAGGTCACGGTGCGCGACCTGCCGGCCTTCAAGGGCGCCATCGCGACCATGTTGGAGGAGTCCGACCCTTTCTAGCGCTACTGGAGCCGTAGGCCGCCAAGTGGCCGGTTGCCATATGGCACGTATTGGCTTCACAACGAGGTGGCGAAGCGGTTGTGTGCGGGTGAGGGAGTCGCTAGAGGCACCCTCCGAGGTCGGTTCTGATCCGCCATCGCCTTCGCTGCCCCAAGAGACATCCCGAGGACGCCGAGCGGCAAGCCAGACCTGTCGGGCAACTACGAGCTCCGCTTTCTTACCCCCTTCCAGCGCGATGCCGAGCACGGCACCAGGATGTATATGAGCTCCGAGGAGGCGAAGGAGGTCGAGGAGGCTGCCGCCAGGAGGGTCCTACCGGAGGATGTGACGATCAATTCGAACCGCGAGCTTCCGCCGGCCGGGGGTACCGGAGTGCGTGGCAACGTGGGCGGCTACAACCAGTTCATTTGGTTCGACAGGGTCACCACGACCTTTGCCGTCGACGGAAAGTTCCGCGCCTCGATCCTCACCGACCCTTCGCATGGCCGGCTGCCGCCGCTCACCGAAACGGGCAAGCAGTGGCGCGAGGGAATGCAGCGGCGCTACAACCACAACCCCGGGGGGGCCTGGTGGCTGGAGACCGGTGAGGATCTCTACGATCATCCCGAGGTTCAGAACCTGGGTATGCGCTGCATCTACAACACCGCGGCGACGGTGCCGGTGCGCCAGACCGGCGGCTACAACAACGTCAAGACCATCACCCAGACCGATACGCACGTGGTGATCCTCGTCGAGTGGTTCCACTGGCCTCGCATCATCCGTCTCGGCGCTGAGGGGCGTCGCCCCGAGCATCTGCCGGCGGAGATCCACTCCTTCAGCGGAGACTCGATCGGCTGGTGGGAGGGCGATCCCGCCGGAGGCGACGACACCCTGGTCGTCGACACCACCAACTTTCGCCGCCAGGGCGAGGCTCCGGTAGCGAGTGACCGCCGTCGCGCGGGGCGCGAACAGAACTTCCTGCGCGAGCCGGGAACGCCCCACGAGGGCTTGCACGTCGTGGAACGCTTCACGGCCACCGACGACGGCCTCTTCTACGAGTTCACCGTCGAAGATCCCGACTACACCGCGCCCTACAGCGGCTCACTGCCCTGGCCGCGAACCGACAGCAAGCTCTACGAGTACGCCTGCCACGAGGGCAACTACTCGATGGGCAACATGCTGCGCGGGGCGCGGTTGGCGGAGCAGGAGTGGCTCGAAGCGAACCGCTAGCCTGGACGATTCATGAGGGTCCGTAGCGAGGTGCCGCAGATGCCCGGAGATACAAGGCGTCGCGACCGAGGGCACCGCAGGCGTATTTGGCAGTACGTCGAGGAGCCCGAACGAGCGCAACGCAGTAGATTCGGGCAGCTGCGGCACCGCAGTAGGAGCTTCATGAATAATCCAGGCTAGAGGCTAGCTCACCTCCGCCATCTCGTCGAGACGAAGATCCAGGGCTACCCGGGCCGAAAGACCGTCTCGAGGCGGGGACGCAACCGCGCCACCCGCCTCGAGACAGAGCTCAGAAACCTAGAAACGAATCCCAACCTTGAGACGAAACTCGCGCGGCCGCTGCCAGGCCAGGAGCGAGTTGATGGGCTGAAGGGTATTGGTGTCGATCTCGAGCACCTCCTGCTGGTCGGTGATGTTGGCGACCTCGAAGCCGAGCTGCCCCTCCACTGGACCCTTGATCGGAAACGACCACATCGCCGAGAAGTCGAGCGTATAGATGCCGTCCAGCTGCTGGCCGTCGCGCGGCTCGACGCGGGTCGAGGTGTCGATCTCGAGACCGGTCACCGGATGCGCTACGGTGGTGGCGGCAGTCCCGCCGAAGTACCTGCCGGAGCTGACGGCGAAAAAGCCACCCAGGGTCAGGGCCTGCTTGCCGAACTGAAAGCGCTTCATGGCGATGAGGTTGAGCCGGTCGATATCGTGACGCAGGTGCCCGGCCCGGAACCTGGCGGTGGCGTCGGTCGCGCCAGGTGCAATACCCGCGTCCTGCACCGTTTGGTTCGGCAGCTCGAGGCCGCCGAGGCCCTCGAACAGATCCTCGAGGCTGTCGTTGGTGTCGGTATTCCCTTCGGCGTCGCCCACCGTCAGGTTGGACCGGAACGTCCAGCCGCCGCGGAACCTGCGATTGAGCTCGAGGCTGACTGCCGAATATTCGCGAAAGGCACCGGGCCAGTTGCGGACCACGCGCGCTATGGCCGTGCCGTCGTCGATGTACTGGTCGTTGCCGAAGAAGAGGTCGTCGGTCTCGTGGTACACCAGGCTCGACTTGAAGACCCAGTTCTGCGCCAGCTGCCAGTCCACGCCAACCGCGACCTGGTCCTTGTAGGGGAGGTCGACCGGCTGCAGGGTCTGGGTCGCGAAGGCCGGCCTCCTGCTCGTGCGGAAAATATCGTAGCGCTCGGTGGCGGGATTCCAATTGAACTCGTCGTAGCTCTGATTCCCAACGGGTAGCGCACTGAACTCGCGGAAGGCGAAATCCAGGCCGATGTTCTGGTAGTAGCGCCCGACGCTGCCGCGCACCAGCAGCTTGCCGTCGGCATTGACGTCGTAGACCACGGTCAGACGGGGTGCGATGTCGTCGGAATCGTGGATCTGCGTGCCGACGTCGTTGTCGATCGTCTCGGCGTCGTAGCGCACGCCCATGTGGAGGCTCCAGCGATCACCGACGTCGAGGCGGTCCTGCACATAGGCCGAGCTCTCGATAGCGTCGCTGCGCGACGCCACGGACGGCAAGAAGACCCGCTTGCGCTGCGGTGTCTGGAAGCCTCCGGGGCATTCAAAACAGAAGTTTCTGCCGCGATACTCCTTGCCCGGGTTGCCCAAATTCTCGAACGCGATGTCCTGGATGTCGATGCCGAACTTGATCTCGTTGCGCCCTTTGAACAAGGTCGCCGAGCCATGGGCCGTGTCGCGAGGGAAGGTGTTGTGGCCGATCCCCTGGCCGCTCACCACGCCGTTAAAGCGAACGTTACTTTGCGCCCGATCGCGGTAGCGGAAATTGTTGTCGACCGGATTGTCGGAGCACTCGGGGCACAGTGTCGCCGGATCCTTGGGGAATTTGAGAGTGCGAGGAAAGAGATCCTTGCGCTCGGATACCTTGACCTCGATGAAGGTCGAGCTGGTAGCGGCGAAGCTCCAGCTCCCGGTCAGTACCTGCGCGTAGAGCGGACGGGCCGTGATGGCAGCACGGTCGCCGGTGCGAAAGGTGGCGGCGAGGGAGTCGCCGCGCGAATCGATCCACGTCCCCGCCAGCTGGTGGCGATCGCTAGGCTGGTAGTTGAGCTTGAGGATGCGGGGCTCCGAGGTGCGACTGTTGTCAACCACCTCGCCGCTCGCCAATTGGTCCAGGAGGTTCTCGGTCATATCGGCGTAGGCGGCAAAGAACCACGCCTTTTGGCGCAAGATGGGCCCGCCCAGCGACGTCTCGTAGTTGTTGACCTGGTCGTCCGGTCGCTCCAACCCGAACTGGTCCTCGGCTCTCCACTTCGGATTCTGGCCGACGTAGAGAAAATCGCCGTGAAAGTTGTTGGTGCCGGTCTTGACGGTCGAGTTGATGATGCCGCCGCTCACCCGGCCGTACTCGGCGCCGAAGCCCATCTGTTCGAGGCTGGTCTCCGACAGCGCCGACGCCGGCATGACTACGCGCGCCGCGCCCCCCGTCCGGGTGTTCGAGGTGTCCACACCTTCGATCAAGACCTGCGTCTCGGTGTAAATGCCGCCGTTGATTCCGGGCGTAGTGTCGCGCTCGTTTCTGTTCACCACGCCGGGAAGCGCGCGAAGGGTGGAGGCATAGAAGCGACTCTCGAAGGCAACGTTCTCGATCACCTCCGACTTCAGTGAGCTGACGGAGCCGGTTTCGTACTTGCTTATCAGCGCCGCTTCGCCGGTGACGGTGATCTCTTCCGCGCTTCCCCCTTCCAAAGTGAGGTCGACGCCACGGCGCTGACCCGGAGCGAGCGTGGTCGCCAGCTCGGCCGCCCCCAGCCCCTCCAGCTCTGCGGTGACGGTGAACTCCCCTGCCTGCAGGAGCGCGAAGCGATACCGCCCTGCGGCATCGGACATGGTGCTCGTCGTTCGCTGCGGACCGGCCAGGGTCACCGTCGCCCCGGGCAGGGCTTGCCCCTGGGCGTCGAGGACGCGGCCGTCGATGGTTGCGGTCGACGGACCGTCCGCCGCTAGCGGTAGAGCGCATACGGCGATGGCGCAGATGCAAATAAGTGACCTAAGTGCGATTGCCTTCATGATCCGGTCCTTCAGTTTCTCGACCTTGGCGTGACCACCGAGCCGTTCTGTGGGCACAGCGGCCTAACGTAGCCACTACTCGAATTCTTTTGGTAATGATACCTCATGCCGGTCGAGTTGACACAATGTTTAGAGATCTTGTTGCGAATACAATGCCAATCCACATGTTGTGTACTGGGGGGGGGCTGACGCAGGTCGGATACCATATGTTGTGTTTTAGCTAGAACCCCATACTCAAAAAAATGCATCGATATTCAAAGTTTTGGATATCCGGACCGTTTGAGGATGAAGGCAAAGTGATCGTTCTGGTCCTGAAAAGCGCGAACGAGGCCTAGGCGCCCAGAGCCACCAGAAGCTCCACTACAAGTACCAACACTCTTCGATCTGGCACATCGAGTACTCCCTCGACGATCTCCCCGTCGAGGAGGTGCTCCACAACGACTATGTCGCCATGATCGCTCTGTACGGGCAGCTAGTGGAGAGCGACCTCGTACCCGATCCGGCAACGCTCGCCGAAGGCCTTGCGGATCCCCCTAGCGAGGCCGTGGTTACCAGTTTCGAGGAGTGGAGGCCATCTAGTAAAGGCAAGAGCCCAGGTCTTGTTGTTTCCCTAAGCTTGACGCCTTCGGGGGAGGACCACTCACAAAGATTCTTCGACATCATCACGGGGCGCGAACAGCGCGCCATCCCATGATATTTTCACCCCACGGCCACGACGAGAGTCCAACATCTACGGGCTCTAGCGAGCACCGCTGTCGTCTTCTGTGGTGCCTTGCGACACCACAGATCGAGCTTTGAGCGACTGATCCCAACGGACGACCGGTAAGATGTTGCCAAGTCATGGTTCAAGAAGCAGTAGCGCGCCTTTTCGTCTTCGATTCGGGTGATACCACGATAGGGGAGTAATTGATGACAAGAGTCCATCGCATTGCCGCGCTGACGGTCGGCGCATTGACTGCCACTTACGCCGCGGGTGCGGAGCGGAACGCCTATTTCGGTGATCTGCACATCCATACGCGCTTTTCGTTCGACGCGTTCACCTTCGGCACCCGCGCGACACCCGACGACGCATACCGTTATGCCCGCGGGGAGGCGATCAAACACCCCGCCGGCTTCGATATTCAGCTCGATCGGCCGCTCGACTTCTACGCCGTCACCGACCACGCCCGGTATCTCGGCAGGTGGTCGGCGATGATGGATCCCAATCATCCTCTGGCGCAGAGTCCTGAAATCCAGCCCTTTTTCGATGCGAAAAAACTCGCCGAGACGGGTGTGTCCCGACAAACAGCCGTCCGTGGCAGGAGCTTCTTCACCGCCCATCCCGACCCGGAGGCCACACGTTCGGCTTGGCGGGAGACCATCGCTTCGGCGGAGCGAAATTACGAGCCGGGCAAGCTCACCACGTTCGTCGCCTACGAATACACGTCATCGGGGACCGATGGGGGCAATCAACACCGCAACGTCATTTTCCGCAGTGCGAAAGCGCCGGAGGTACCCTTCTCTCGACTCGACTCGCCGAACCCCGAAGATCTGTGGGACTGGCTCGAGGGCTTGCGCGCACAGGGCATCGAGGCGCTGGCGATCCCCCATAACTCGAACCAAAGCGCAGGCCATAAGTTCGCGCGCCAGAAGAATTCGGGCGAGCCCTTCGACGCGGCCTATGCCCGGCTGCGGATGCGCAACGAGCCACTGGTCGAGGTCACACAGATCAAGGGCACTTCGGAGACACACCCCCTGCTCTCGACCAACGACGAGTGGGCGAACTTCGAGATCGAGTTTCTCCCCCCCGCCAATAGGAAGCTTGAGTACGTCCGTGGCAGCTATGTGCGCGAAGCCTACCTGACCGGTCTCGAGCTCGAGGAAAACGAGGGCTTCAACCCTTACCGCTTCGGGATGATCGGCTCGAGCGACGGCCACAATGGGGGCTCCGCTTATCAGGAGTCGAAGTTCTTCAGCAAGCTCGGTGTCCTTGATGCGACGCCGGAGCTGCGCGGCTCTGTGCCCGCGGGGGGTGCTCAGGCCTGGGGCGACGTTTCACAGACCACGGGAAGGGCTGCCAGGGTGCCAAAGCCTCCAAGCCAAAGGGGCGGCCAGACCTGGGGCGCTTCGGGCTTGGTGGCGTGTGGACCGAGGAGAACACCCGCGAATCGATCTATGACGCGTTCCGCCGCAAAGAGACGTTCGCCACTAGCGGGCCGCGCATCCGGGTGCGTTTGTTCGCCAGCTACGACTTCAAGGGCGATGCGCTCGAAGACAAGGATCTGATGGCAAAGGCCTACGAGCACGGTGTGCCGATGGGCGCCGACCTCCCGGCCCGTCGCCGCGGCGCACCCCAGTTCCTGGTCTGGGCGGTGCAGGACCCCGAGTCGACGAAACTCCAGCGCCTGCAGGTGATCAAGGGCTGGATCGAGGCCGGCCGGCCGCAGGAGCGGGTCTACGATGTCGCCTGCTCGGACGGTCTCGAGGTCGACCGCCAAACTCATCGCTGCCCCGACAACGGCGCCGAGGTGGATCTTGCGGACTGCAGCGTCAGCGCCAACCTCGGCGCGGCGCAGCTCGAAACTCTCTGGGCCGATCCCGACTTCGACCGCCGTCAACGTGCCTTCTACTATGTGCGCGTGCTCGAGAATCCGTCTTGCCGCTGGTCCACCTGGGACGCCATCCGGGCGGGCACGCCGCCTCGACCCGGTCTTGCGACCACGCTTCAGGAGCGCGCCTTTTCGTCTCCGATTTGGTTGATCCCACGGTAAAGCGTGGGCCTGAGTCAGGGTTTCCTCGAAGCGGCACCCACGCTTGACTCGGGCAGAGTCGGCACTGTGAGCGGGCCGCAGTGCCGGGTTGTCGCCGCCTCCTTGTTCTTGTGGATGTTGCGGAAGTCGGAGGTCTTTATGACCCCCATGAATTCGCGCAAGCTGGGGTAGCGCACGATGTGGAGGCGCCAGGATGGGCTCTATCTCCCACCGACCGATGGTGTCGTGATTCCCGGCGGTCTGCGACACGCATAGCCGGAAGCAGATAAGCCTTCGAGCAGAGGTGTTGTCGTGAAATTCGGTGCTCTGCGACAGCACAGGTCGAGCTCCGATCCGCTGATCCCACGGGCGAGGCACGGGAGGTCGAGGCCGAGCTGCGACGGCTCCTGGCGCGAGCATCAGGTGCGATCGGTGCCAGATCTGAGCGCCGCTTTCCGTCTCTTGTCTTCGAGGGGAGGCAATGGCAGAGGCGGCTCACAGCCAGGTCTATCGCCGGCGGCGGCCGGAGCGGAGCGTGGCGTACCGCGCCTTGACACACCACTTCGAGCGCTTCCTCCAGGTCTACGATGGCGCTGTCGGGCTCGTGGGGGCCGTTGTAGTCACCGAAAGCGAAGGGCAGCAGATGCTTCTTCCCGACTGCGCTCAGAGGCGGCATGCGACCGTTCGGAGGGTCGGTGAGAACGGAGTTGCGGTATTTACCGTCGACAGCAAAAGCCGTCGAGCCCAAGTCGAGAAAGACTTTGAAGGCTCCGCCTACATTAGTCCTCGATCGACAAAACGGCTTCTGTTTTGTTGCCGTTCTCGTCGAGGACGAATCGCTCCTTGACTGCAGTCATGCCCCTAGGCCTCTGGGCGCCTCGCGCAAGGGCGCGGAACCCATGGTCAGCTCCGCCATGGCAGAATCAGGTGCTCTCGCTTAGGAGCTTTTCATGCACGGCATCTCGAGCACGGAGCCTCCCACTCAATCACCAGGGCATCGCGAGGATCCCGGGTGGCAAATTCCGCATGGGCTCCGAGGATTGCTACCTCGAGGAACGGCCCGCGCAGCCGCCACCCGGCTGGACACCCCGGTGTCGAGCCTCGACATCCTGCCGACCGCGCTCGCGGCGGCGGGGCAAAGCACCGGCCGACCTCGCCCTCGACGGTCACAATCTCCTGCCGCTGTTCGCGGATGGCTCGGTGCAGTACGATCGCTTCGTGTGGCGCAACTACCCGACCGTAGCGGTGCGACAGGGGGATATGAAGCTCATCAAGCCCAATCAGGACGAGGTCTTCTTGTCACCGAGGAATGAGGGACTTCCCCACCAAGGAAGATGTGCTCCTAACATTGTACGTCGAGCTCATGCAGCTGCGCTGCTTTTTGATAAAATGGGTGGAGGTCTTCGACGCTCGACCCCGCGAGCGCTTCGTCGCTATCGCCGAGATCAACGCCATTCTCTTCCCTCACCCCTATAGCTTAGGGCTCATCGCCCTTGTAGCAAACGTCGCCGCTCGTGCCTCGGCGGAGGTGAAGCAGCGGATGACCGAGATCAGCGAGGACTTTCATCGCGTCAGGAGGGTGGTATAGCGACAATGAACATGAAACACACTGTCCTGGCCTTGCTCGCGGTCGGCTGGGTCGCGACTGCAGCCTCGCCTCAACAGGGCGCGAAAGGTGGCGAATGGCGGGAGTTCGGCGGCGACAAGGGCTCGTCGAAGTACTCGCCCCTATCCCAGATCGACGCTTCGAACTTCTCCCAGCTGGAGGTGGCCTGGCGTTGGGAGTCAGCGGACCTGCTGGTCGATGAGAAATCTCCCTATCCGCGGCAGAAGTTCCGCTCGACCCCGTTGATGGTGAAGGGTGTCGTTTACGTACCCACCGAGCTGAGCCAGCTGGCAGCGCTCGACGCCGGCACTGGCGAGCAGCTCTGGCTCTACGACCCCAAGAGCTACGACCAGGGTAAACCGGCGCAGCCCAACTACTACACCCGTTCGGTGGTGTATTGGACCGACGGCGAGGCCGGCGAGGCCGGTGGAATCGAGCGCATCATCATGGCGACGATCGGTAGACAGCTGGTGTCGATCGACGCCGTGACCGGACGCCCCGATCCCACTTTCGGCGAGGGCGGCATCGTCGATCTGTCGCGAGACTTGGGCCGCGAAGGCATCGCCATCCGCAACATCAGTCACGGAGTGCCGGCCATTGTAGTCCGCGACACCATCGTCCTCGGCTCGAGAGTCTTCGACCTGCCCCCGCGCGACAACAGCCCGCCAGGGCATATCCGCGCCTACGACGTGCGCACCGGCAAGCTCAAGTGGCGCTTCCACACCATCCCGCAGGAGGGCGAGGATTTCGTCGACGCCTGGGAGAACGAGTCGTGGAGAACGGCGGGGAACACCAATGCCTGGGCACCGCTCAGCGCCGACGAGGAGCTCGGCTATGTCTACGTCGGCACCTCGACCCCGACTAACGATTTCTACGGCGGCCACCGTCACGGCGACAACGTCTACGCCGAGAGCTTGATCTGCATCGATGTCAGCACCGGCAAGCGTGTCTGGCACTTTCAGACCGTGCACCACGGGATCTGGGACTACGACATCGCCTCGGCGCCGAACCTGATCGATGTGGTTGTCGACGGCCGACTGGTCAAGGCCGTGGCGCAGGTGTCGAAGACGGCTTTTACCTATGTCTTCGACCGCGTCACCGGGGAGCCGCTGTGGCCGATCGAAGAGCGGCCGGTGAACAACAACTCGCCGGTTCCGGGCGAGCGACTCTCGCCGACTCAGCCCTTTCCGACCAAGCCGCCGGCCTTCGACCGCCAGGGCTTGGTTGTCGACGATCTGATCGACTTCACTGGCGAGCTACGACAGGAGGCCCTCGAGATCGCGAAAGGATACGTCATGGGGCCGATGTTCCCGCCTGTGATCGTCAGCGGCGAGGGGGGCAAGGACGCGGCGATCGTTCTGCCCAGCGCCGGCGGCGGAGCGAACCACGCGGGTGCCTCGATCGACCCCGCGACCGGGATTCTCTACGTCCCGTCATCGACGAGAGTGTCTGCAATGGCGGTGGTGAAGCCAGACCCGGCGCGATCCGATTGGCGATATGTCCTCGATTCTTTTCGCGGCGTCGAAGGACCCCAGGGGCTGCCGCTCGTCAAGCCTCCCTACGGGCGCATCACCGCGATCGATCTTGGGACCGGCCAGCACGCCTGGCAGATTCCGTTCGGCGACGGCCCGACCCGCCACCCTGCGATCAAGCACCTCGACCTCGGCCCGCTGGGCAACTCGCGGGTCGCAAACGAGGGTGGGCTCCTGGTCACCAGGACCTTGCTCATCGGCTACGTCCATAAGCAGGACGACCTGGGCAAAGAGCTGCTCGGTGGTACGCGCCTGCATGCCTATGACAAGACCAGCGGCAAGCTTCTGGCGGAGCTCGAGGTCGCCGCCACTCTGCACAGTGCGCCGATGACCTATCTGCACCAGGGTCGTCAGTACATCGTCATCGCGGGTGGCGACGCGAAAGGGAGGCAGAGTCCGGCGCAGAAGGCAGAGCTGTTGGCGTTCGCACTGCCCGCGGCCATCGCTCCAGTGGTCTCTGCGGCGGAGCCTGTGGTCCGAGTGGAGCGACTCCTCGATCGACCCATCATCACGCCCGATCTGCATCCCTCGATCGGTGAGAATATCCAGGGCCCCTCTGCGATCCGAGTGCCCGACTGGGTCGAGGATCGACTCGGCGACTACTATCTCTACTTCGCCGATCACAAAGGACTCTACATCCGGCTCGCCTACGCCAATGAGCTCGAGGGGCCGTGGTCGATTCATCCACCGGGCAGTCTGCAGATCAAAGGTTCCCACTTCCTGACCGAGCCACCCGAAGTCGCGCCGGAAGTTCTTGCCGAGATTGCCGCTCGGAGGCGCGGCAACATGTCTCACAGCGTGCTCACGGAGATCACGACCCCGCACATCGCATCTCCCGACGTCCACGTCGACTCTGCGAAGCGACGGATTGTGATGTATTTCCACGGCTTGAATGATGTCGGAACCCAGCGAACACGAGTCGCCACATCGAGTAACGGTATCGACTTCAAAACCCAGCCCCAGACACTCGGGCGCAGTTACTTTCGGGTCTTCGATTACAAGGGCACGACCTACTCGCTGGTCAGCGGCGGTGTCCTCTGGCGTTCGAAGGACCGTTTTCGTGACTTCGAGTCGGGGCCGGACCTGTTCACGGGGAATCTGCGCCACGCAGCGCTGTTGAAGCGGGGCGACACCCTCTGGGTGTTTTATTCACAGCGGGGCGACGCACCCGAGCGGATTCTGCTGAGTCGCATCGAGCTCTCCGCCGACTGGCTCGACTGGAAGGCCAGCGAAGCGGTCGAGGTGTTGAGGCCGGAGCACGATTGGGAAGGCGCCGATGCTCCAAGCGTCCCGTCGGTGGGTAGCACCGCCTACGGGCACGTGAATCAGCTGCGCGATCCGGCCATCCTCGAGGACGACGGGCGCATCTTCCTGTTCTATGCCGTGGCCGGAGAAAGCGGGATCGCACTTGCGGAAGTGTTCATCGATTGAAGCCGGGACGGCAGTGCATGTACTAACGAGGCTCGAGCCAGTTCCCGCCCTGCATCACTCGTGCGATCTTGCGCGTGTTGCCGATGTCGGCGACGAAGTCGCCGGGGGGACCTTGTGGATGGAGCTGCGCTATCCCTGGGAGGCTTCGCTGGACGAGCTGCTCGCACGCGTACGCAAGGGCCCGGCGCGCGGGTGAGGGTGAAGAGGCCAAGCGCCGAGGCCTCTCAGCGACCGGGCTGGCGAGATGAGCCCGGGTGGAGCAGGAGCCGCAGGTTGACGAGCCGTGTGAGCCAGTCCACCCAAGTGCTCAGAATAGGACGGGCTCAGTCTCCGGTGCTAGGGTGAGGTTGTGAGCCCCGTCGAGGAGCAGTACCGGCGAGAGATCGCGACCTGGTCCGGCGCCCGGCGTGTCGAGAGATGGGAGCGAGCTCACCCTCTCTTCATGAGTAGTCGTAAGGAGGCCTCTACCATACCGCGGTCTTCGGTGATGTTCGCGTCCTTGTCGGGATGCACCCGCAGATACCAGGGATTCCACACCCACGGCTCGAGAAACGCCTCCGGATCACTCACCGTCGCTTCCCACTTGAGCACGTCGCCCATCCGCGTGTAGCGCTCGGTGGCCTCCATGCGAGGCACGCCGGACGGAAAGCAGTGCATCTCCGGGTCTTCCTGGTTGCCGAATCCTGTCGTAGGACCGAGGCGAAACTGCTAGGATGTGTTGACCAAGAACCGTATCGAGAGATGGAGGCAGGCACCATGACGACCATGCGGAGTTCGTGCTGGACGCCAGTCGTGTTGCCAGCGTTGCTCACGTTGGCGGTTGCCACGCTGGTGGCGTTCCCCCTGCCTGCGGCCGGGCAGGTCGCGACGCAGGAACCGGTGACATACACCAAAGACATCGCACCGATTCTGCAGCGGAGCTGCCAGCACTGCCACAACCCTGACTCCGTCGCACCGATGTCATTGCTCACCTACGACGAGGTGCGCCCGTGGGTGAGGGCTATCAAATACCGAACCGGGCTGCGCAGCAAGCCAGAAGTGATGCCCCCGTGGTTCATCGAGAAGGACATCGGCATCGAGGACTACAACGGCGACATCTCCCTGAGCGAGGAAGAGATCGCGAAGATTGCCAGGTGGGCCGACAGCGGAGCCCCCCGCGGCAATCCGGCCGACCTGCCGCCGCCGATCAAGTTCGTTGGCGCACACGAATGGCAGATCGGCGAGCCGGACTTGATCATCTCGTCTCCCGAAGTGGAGGTCAGCGGCACGGCTCCCGACTGGTGGGGCCCGATCGGGCAGACACCGACAGGCTTGACCGAGGACCGATACGTCGCGGTGATCGAGATGAAGGAAGTGAGCGACTTCGAGGGGACACCTGAGAGATATGGGATCGGTGGGCTCTATGTCATTCACCACGTCATCTACGACATGGTCGATGCCAACGGCGAACCGGACGACACGGCGGTCAGGGGGTGGCCTATCCACGAAGTGGGGCGCAACGCCCACTTCTTCCATCCGGAGGCAGGCAAGCTGCTGAAGGCCGGCTCGAAAATCAACTTCACCTCCGCCCATCTCCACTCGAACGGCAGACACATGCGGGCGCGGCTGGACATCGGCCTGAAGTTCCATCCGAAGGGGTATGAGCCGACGCTGAACATCCGGCGCTATCTCCCCGGCGTGCTCGACCTCGATATCCGGCCGATGGAGGCGAACCAGAAGTTCGAAGCGTTCATGACGCTCACGGAGCACGTGAAGATGACGGTGTTCGAGCCCCATATGCATGCCGCCGGGGTGAGAATGTGTATGGGCGCGATCTGGGGGAGCGTGGTCGAGACGCTCACGTGCGCCGGCTACAATCACAGCTGGGTCAGGGTCTATACGTATGCGGCCGACGCGGCGCCGCTGCTGCCGAAGGGCACGATCTTGCGCATCACCGGCTATTTCGACAACACGCCGGCGAACAAGAACGTCTCCGACCCCAGAAACTGGTCCGGGTTGGGCCACCGCTCGATCGACAACATGATGATCAACCTCGGGGAAGGCATCTCCCTGACCGACGAGGAGTACCAGCAAGAGCTGGCCGAGCGACGGGCGAAACTCCAGCTTGCCGAGGGGCAGATGGTGCCGGGCTGTCCACAGTGTGCCTACCGCTTGATTCCGAGTTTGACCGCCGACGACAGCCAGGACCAGCAGTAACTGACCGCTTTGCGTGGAATGTGCCCTTCAGGAGGCAGACGATGATGAGCGTAAGGCGTCTTCCGGGGCCCATCGTGACAGGCTGCGTTCTCGGTGTGATCATGGCTGCGGTGTTGGCAACGCAGTCGCGGACCAGCGCCCAGGTGGCGCAGGCGACCGGTCAGAATATCGCAGCGGTGTACGAAGGGTGGGAGCAGAATCCCGACGGGTCGTACAATCTCCTGTTCGGGTACTTCAACCGGAACTGGGAGGAGGAGATCGACGTGGCGATCGGCCCGGACAACGCGATCGAGCCGGGCGGACCCGATCAGGGACAGCCGACTCACTTTCAGCCGAGACGCAATCGGTTCGTCTTCAAGGTTCGCGTCCCCGAAGACTTCGGCGACAGAGAGGTGGTGTGGACGCTCACCAGTCACGGGAAGACCGAGCGGGCGTACGCGACGCTCCACCCCGATTACTCCGTCGATGACCAAGTGATCATGAACAACAACGGCGCGGGCGGCGGCGGCGGGGGCGCGTACAACGTTTTGGGGAACAAACCGCCCGTGCTCGAAGGTGGAGAGCGACAAGATCCGATCCGTCAAGGTGGGGCAACCGGTCACGTTGACCACGTTCGCCAGTGATGATGGGGTGCCGAAGCGGCGAGCCATGAAGCCGCCCCGTGTCGGCACCCGTCGCGAAGTGACCCCCAACAGCGCGAGCGGGCTGCGCCTCTCCTGGTTCGTGTACCGAGGCGCCGCCAAGGTAACCTTCGATCCAGCGCAGATCAAGGTCTGGGAGGACCACAGAGACGGTGCCAACTCGGCGTGGTCCGCGGGCTGGGGACCACCGCCGGTGCCTCCGGACGGCAAGTGGGTCAGCCGGGCGACGTTCAGCGACCCCGGCACCTACGTGCTGCGGTGTCTCGCCCATGACGGCGGCCTCATGACGCACGAGGATGTGACCTTCGTGGTCAACCGTTAGAGCCGGGAGCCCGGGAGCGGTAACCTCCCAGGCCACCCGGCTCGATATGGGCGACACGACGCCTTCTGACGCCCGCTACCTCGACACCAGGTAGGTCATCTTGACGGCCAGCTGCCGATTCCGCAGCCACGGCACACCGGGCACGTCCATGCGCAGCTCGTCGTAAGCGACGTAGATGTCACTTCCCGGGCTGTAGATCCAGTTGAACCGGACGCTCGTGCTCACCCCAGACGTCGAGGAGTTGTACTGCGACAAGGTGCGCAGGGTCATCCGCGGCGACAGCGCCAGATCGAAGCGGAGCAATGCAAGGTCGGCGACGAACGCGCCCCCCGGCAGCTCGACGTCGCTCCGCAGGAACGCCGCCTCGGCCGCGACCGAGCTCGTCGCCCGCAACCCGATGGTCGCCTCGATGTCGATCCGCGTGCCGTCGAAGAACGTCTGGGGGGAGTAGCGAAGCCGGCTATAGACGCGGCGCGATGGATCACTGGTGTACCGAAAGTTCCATTCGCCGAAGCGATAGGTGCTCGATGCAGAGCCGTTTTTAACTTCCATAACCTTCTCCAAGTTGATAAGACATTTTTTGAAATAATGTATGATTATACTTTGTATCTGTTCTATGTAAGTAAAGCGACTGCCTTTGAATTTGAGCTCCCAATTCTTCCCAGTCTTCATTTGAATTCGGGATAAAGATTTTTAGAAATTTTCCATTGAGCTGGTAGGCTCTAAGGGTCTGGGGGTATAAATCAGGAGCCTGTTTGAAATCTAAAGTTTCAACCACCGGTACTACAAAAGTGTAGTCCGGGCATTCACCATTCACTTTAAAACCAGACCTGAATTTATCCCAATCTCCCTTTGGCCAGGCATCTTTACTCCAGTCCGTCAGTTTATTCAGGACTTCACAATTAACACCCAGCTCTGCCATTAAGGGAATCAATCGATATAAATGATCTGCATGACGCTGTGGACTACTTACAAAGCCAATGAGCCTGACTCCTGAATCCTTGCTCCAGTCGCCTTTCCTTCGCGAAGATGCTCTAACGTCGATTGATCAGCACGAGTCCCGTTCCAACCAGGCTGAGCGCGAGCAGGAACCGCCAGGTCAGCAGGTCGTCGAAGATCAGCCACCCAAAGAAGACGCCAAAGATCGGCGCGAGCAAACTAAATGAGGACATGTTACTGACGGAATAGATCCGTAATATCCATAGCCACATCAGAAAACCAAAGCCGGCGATCGCGACCACCTGAAACGAAAAGACACCGACGATCAGCGGCGTGACCTCGCGGACGGTATCGCCAGCCAGCGGTGCTAGCGAGAGGAGAACAACTGCGTTTCGAGCCGACCTTCGGCTACCTTCGCAGCGTGGTCGCAAGGGTGGTGTACCGGTACTTGGACTGCGGCCTTCTCGAACAGGGCTTCGCCCGCCTCAAGTGCGAGGGATGCGGTCAGAGCGCAATCGTCGCGTTCTCCTGCAAACAGCGCTGCGTATGCCCCTCATGCCACCAGAAGCGAGAGCTTCTGTGGGCTGAGGGGGCCGGTGAAGAGCTGCTCGAGGACGTGCCTCACCGCCAGGTCGTCTTCACGATCCCCAAACGGCTCCGCATCTTCTTCCGCTACGACCGCAAGCTGCTCGGAGAGCTGGCGAGTTGCGCCTGGCGAGCCCTTCGGCTTTACCTGGTCGCTTCATTCGACCGCGGAGACATGGTCCCAGGAGGGATCGGCTTCATCCAGACGTCCGGGGAGCTGTTGCGATTTCACCCACATATCCACGTCCTGATGGCCGATGGCGCCGGGCTCCCTGACGGGACCTTTCGACACCTTCTCTACTTCGACGCTGAGAAGGTGGAGCGCCTCTTCCGAGCCGAGGTGCTCAGGATGCTGCTCGAGAAGGGACGGATCGACGCTGACACGGTGGACAACATGCTCTCCTGGCCGCACAGCGGCTTGTGGACCCACGGCTCGGTGCGGGCTGAGGACCTTGTTGGCGGGAATCCAGGCGGAACCCCAAGAGCCGGAGCCCCTCGCTCACTCACCGCCAGCCCCCGAGCTGGTCTATGAGCCTGTCTGAGACACCCATCCCTGCCGACACAAAGAGCGCCTGACGCTCCCGGGGGACCCTCGACTCCTCTGGCCCCCCTCCGGGGACTCCCGGGGGGCCCCGCTGCCGCGCACGCCCCCAAGCACTCTCGCGACCCACCTGCCGCCAGGCCCGCGCACTCTAATCCCGCTGTCGAGCCACCGAGAAGTGACCCCCAGGACCTCCAGCTCTCGCCCAGGCCTCCGAAAACCCTCATGCTCCTCATGCTCCTCATGCTCAGAAAAGCGATTTCCTACCCGTACCCCCCCGCGCTTCGTCGCAGGACCTACTGATAGAGTCCCGCCTCACAAAGTCAACAGAAAGCATCGGAGTACCTCCATGGAGAGCGTCGTAAAACCGCTCGTGTCCCGATTGACGGCTCTCGTCGTCGCTTTCGTCACCTTGTGCTGTGCGTCACTGGTGACTGCCGAAGTGCCGTCGTCACGCGACTTCACACCGGTTACCGACGCCATGCTCCAGGATCCGGCGCCGGGGGACTGGCTGATGTTCCGCCGCACCCTCGACAGCTGGGGCTACAGCCCACTGGATGAGATCCACCGGGAGAACGTGGATGAGCTGCGCATGGTCTGGTCGCGCGCCCTGACCGAGAACACCGGAGAGGCGACGCCGCTGGCATACGCCGGAGTCCTCTATGTTCCCAACACAAACGATGTCATTCAGGCGATCGATGCCATAACCGGCGACCTCATCTGGGAGTACCGGCGCGACCTGCCGGATGATCTCTATGGCTATGTCGGGGGCAACGCCGCCAACAACCGGAACATCGCCATCTACGACCGACTGATCATCAACACCAGCGACGACAACTACGCTTTCGCTCTCGATGCGGTGACCGGCGAGATCGTTTGGGAAACGAAGATCCACGACTACAAGATCAACCCGGCCACCCACAGCTCGGGACCGATCATCGCCGATGGCAAGGCGGTCTCTGGACGGAGCTGCCGACCGTGGGGCGGGCCGGACGCCTGCGTCATGATCGCCCACGACGCGCGTACCGGAAAGGAACTGTGGCGGAGACGCACGATGCCGGCTCCGGGAGAGCCCGGTGACGAGACCTGGGGCGACGTCCCGGATGAGAAGCGACAGCACGTCGGCACGTGGGGGGTGCCGAGCTACGACCCCGAGCTGAAACTGCTCTACTTCGGCACCGGGGTCACCTCGCCGGCGCCGAAGTTCCTGCTCGGCGGCATCGAGAAGACACACCTCTACCACAACTCGACGCTTGCGCTCGATGCCGAGTCGGGCAAGCTCGAGTGGTACTACCAGCATATGAACGACCACTGGGACCTGGACCATCCCTTCGAGCGCATCCTCGTCGATACGGTGGTTAAACCCGACCCCGAAGCTGTGCGCTGGATCAAGCCGGGGCTCAAAGCGGGAGAAGTCCGCAAAGTGATGACCGGTATTCCGGGCAAGACCGGACTGGTCTACACCCTCGACCGCGAGACCGGCGAGTTCCTGTGGGCGACGCCGACCGTCCCCCAGAACGTGATCGAGCACATCGACGGCGCCACCGGCAAAGCGACCGAGAATAGAGAGCTCATCTTCACTGAGCTCGAGCAGGAAATGCTTGTGTGCCCCTCCTGGGCGGGCGGGAAGGACTGGGAGGCCGGCGCCTACAGCCCCCTGACCAAGATGATGTACTTTCCACTGCGCCAAGCCTGCGCCAGCATGTTGGTAACTGGCAACCTCGACAGCCCGCGGGCGCAAGCCATGGCGCAGAGAGTCTCCACCTACTCGCTCGCGGCCAACCACATGCTGGCACCAGGTACCGACCAGCTCGGAACCGTGCGCGCGATCTCGGTGGAGACCGGCACGACGAAATGGCTGTGGGAAACGCGACCCGCAACCTTCTCGCTCGTGGCCACCGGCGGCGGGCTCGTCTTCGGTGGTGACGAGAACGGGCGCTTCAGGGCCTTCGACGACGAGACCGGCGAGGTGCTGTGGGAGATCAATCTCGGATCTCCGGTCATGGGCTTCCCGATCACCTATGCCGTCGACGGACAACAGTATGTAGCCGTCTCGACCGGCCCGGGCAGAACGACCAATCTCCGCATGACACCCGACCTCCACCCGAGCCGCGGCAGCAATCTTTTCGTGTTTGCACTCCCCCGCCGAAACTGAATCACGCGTCATCCCAGTGATCTACTTCCACCGAGGGCTCGTGCACAGATCATTGACTGGCCTCATCTTCATCGCACTCGCGTGTGGGCACCTTGCCTGCACCGAACCTCCCGAGCAAGTGCCCTCGCCGACCTCGGGCACGCCCGCAGCCGAGCGGCCGAACTTCGTCATCATCTTTGCCGACGATCAGGGCTATGGCGACCTGGGGGCCAGGGATCATTCCGCCGGGACGAGTGACCTCCGAGGTCGCAACCACCATGGATCTCCTACCCACCTTCATCACCATGGCTGGCGCTTCCCTGCCCGACGACCGCACCCTCGACGGCCATGACATCTCACCGCTCTTGTTGGGCGAACCTGACGCCGAGAGCCCGTACGAGGCCTTCTACTATCACACCGAGACCCATCTCGATGCGGTGCGCAGCGGGCCGTGGAAGCTCGTCTTCCCGCGCCCCGGTCGTGACGATGCCGAGTGGCTCGTGTCGAAGAGCGGGAACTTCCTCGGCGAGATTCTGCGGCCGGTAGAGGAGCTCGAGCTCTACAACCTGGAAGACGATATCGGCGAGAGTCACAACCTGCGAGACCTCCATCCCGAAGTGGTGGCTCGTCTCGAGAGACTGGCGGAATCGGCCCGGCAGGAATTGGGCGACTACGACCGCATCGGCAAGGGGGTGCGGTTTTTCGAAGATGGGCCTAGGTGGCCGCGGCGACAGAAGTGGATCACCCACTAGGGGAGCGCGAAGGCCACGAGCTGCGCTTTCTCTGTCTGGTCGCCGAAAAGCGCCCTCGAAGTACCAGACCCGCCGCCGGCCGGCACGACGATGTACTGGCGGCCCTGGTGCATGTAGGTCATCGGCACCCCGTGTAGGGTGGCCTCCGTCTCCACCTCCGCCAGCACCCTGCCGGTCGCTTTGTCGTAGGCCTGAAGGATGCTGCCGCTTGCCCGACGGGTGTCACGGCGGACGACATTCGATTCGTCGCGTCAAACGGCACTGTTCCCGGTCTTGGATGTCAGGGGTTTGGGCCCCCAATGGCGAGCGGCCCCGTGACGGTGCGTGGGAAGAACCGAGCCCTCCCCCTAAAGGCGGAAATCTTCGACGATGGCTTTGAAATTGAGGGTGGAGACATTGTCGCCCCACCCGTGATCCAGGTCCTCTTTGATTCCGGTGTCGGCGGAGCGCTCGACGTGACCGGTGAAGCCCTGCCCTCTGGTCAGGGAACCGACGGCAACCAGTTTGAATTCACGACAAGCGGAATCTGGCAGTTCAACCTGAAGACGAAGAATCACACCGCGGCGGGTACCTATACGGTCACGATGGAGTCAGGCGACGATGCCGAGTACGGCATCGGAACCTGTCAAGAACTTTGAGACACCTTGAGTCATAAATTAGTGAAGGTCCTCTTCGGTCGAGGCCGGCGGATCCTCAGGCCGGTTGATATAAACGGTTCCAGGTAAAGGCGCGACGATGGGTCGCCCTCGGAGGAAGCGTTCTGGGTGAGTTTGGAAGGCGCCATCGAGCGCGACTTGCCGTGCGGCAAGGACCTGCTCCGCTCGACCGTGGTGGACGCCGTGCGGCGTCAGGTGGGCGATCCCACCGTGGCGGTGCTCGGTGTTGTACCAAGGGAAGAAGGTCCTGCAGAAAGCCTGGGCGGCCTCCTGGCTGGCGAATCGGGAGGGGAAGCTCGGGTGGTACTTGAGGGTCTTGAACTGGGCCTCGGAAAAGGGGTTGTCGTCACAGACCTGGGGCCGGCTGAGCGACTGAGTGAGTCCCAGATCGGCGAGCAGCTGAGCCGTGCACTTGGCGGTCATCGGGGAGCCCCGATCGCTGTGCAGGGTGAGCACCTCAGGTTTGACGTCGTGCTTGCAGCAGGTCTCCTCGATGAGGCGACCGGCGAGATTGGCGTTCTCGCGGGGCGCGAGCATCCAGCCGACGACGTAGCGGCTGAAGATGTCGAGCAGGACGTAGAGGTAGTAGTAGCTCCACTTCTCAGGACCCCGCAATCGGGTGATATCCCAGGACCAGACTTGGTTGGGGGCGGCCGCCACCAGCTCCGGCTTGGTGTAGTCGGGGTGGCGAAGCTGGTTACGCCGTTCGCGCACCGGCGCTCGCGCAGCGAGGATGCGGTACATGGTCCTCTCCGAGCAGAGGTAGCGTTGCTCGTCCAGGAGCGTGGCGACGACCTCGGCGGGGGCACGGTCGACAAAGCGAGGCGAGTCCAGGACGCCCAGGACGGCTTGGCGCTCGTCCTCGCTCAGAGCCCGGGCAGGTGTTGGCCGGGGCTGCGGCCCGGTAGATGGCTTCCGACGACGGTACAGGGTCGCCCGTGCCACGCCGAGAGCGACACAGGACGGCTTGACGCCGACCTGCAGCGCCAATTCGGCTGCGGCCATCAGGAGCTCCTCCCGTCCTCGAGGTTGAAGCCCAGCAGCCCGGCAACTTTTCCCTGCACTTCGAGGATCAGCTCTGCCTTGCGCAGCGCCTCGCGAGTACGGGATAGCTCCTTTTCCAGTTGCTCGACCTTCTTGGCCAGCGGATTGCCGGACTTCGCCTTGCGCCCTCGCCTTCGGCCCAGCCTTCGCAGAGCGCCGGTCCTGCGTGCCCTGCGCCAGGCCGTCAGGTGGGAGCTGTACAATCCCTCGCGACGCAGGATCGCGCCGATGTCGCCAGGCGTGGCCACTTCGACTTCCTCGAGGATTCGCAGCTTGTACTCGGCCGTGAAGGTTCGCCGCGTTGGCTTGGCGACCACCTCAGGATCCAACACAGGGCTCGGCCGCGCCCAGATGGCGCACGCTGCTGCGTCTCCGTGCTCGCTACGCTCGCCCGTCGGCGCCTCCGCGGACCCCAGCTGGGCGCACGGGGGAAGCTGGGAAACCTCCTCCTCGCCCCGGACCGCAATGGACGTGCCTGCTGATCTCATCTCTTGCATCTTCCTCTCTTCAGACATCAGGTTTCACCTCTCCGCCCTACTCTATTTAAGGGGTGGCGAGATGTCTCAAGCATCTTGGCAGAGAGGGCATCGACCCAACGTGTACCGCAGTGTTCATCGTCGAGTAGAGGCCTGTCTTCCGACTCTAGAACAGAGCCGATGCCCAAGTGGGATTCGGCCCTCTTTCTTGGTGCGTCAGGCAGTAAGTCCTGGATAAGCGACGAAGATGCTCGAGATGCACCTTTCCTAGTGGAAGGTGCAATGGACAACATCGTCAGTGTCGTGAAATCTGGCGAGGTGCGACACGTATAGCCGGAAGCGGATAAGCCTCCGGTAACGCTGAGCTGCACCTCTTCTAGTGGAAGGTGCAACGGGCGATACATTGATTTGTGCGTAGCTGGAAGGTGCGCAGATGGGACGGGTGGCGGCGGCCAGTCCTCGCCCCTAGTGCTGCACCGTCAAACGTTGCCCCGTTGCGCGTCGAGGAGCAGGCCGCCTACCTATACAGGTGTTTGGCGAGGGCGTTTGATACAGCTGTGGCTACTCCGTCGATGCTAGCGAAGCCGCAGCTCAAGATGACCTAGTCGCCGACCTGGTCCTCGGGGTTGGCGATCGCGTCGCGCAGATCGTCCAAATAGGACCGTAGCGTCTGGCCGGTCAGTGGGAGAACGAAGTCCTTTCGATTCCTACTCAGCTCAACGATGGACCCTCTTTCTCGCCCCTCGCTCACCTGCTTCGCCAGCTCCCAAGCGAAGAGATCAGCCGCCTCGAGAGCGCGCACGGATCCCTTGTCTGCGAATGTGTAAGACGTGCGACCGAACCTCTCCCGGAAGTAGGGGGAGTCGCCGATGGCCCGCATGAATTCGTTGGCCTCGGCCTCATGACGATTGCCAGCCTCAAAGAAATAGGCAATCGAGCTGATGCTCTGCTTCCTCGCCCACTGCGCAACGCCAAGTGCCACGAGGTAGCAACAGATCGAATAGGCGGTTCTGAAGCCTCGCTGCTCTATGGGCGGCATGGTGCTCAGCTCGTTCATGTTCAACGCCACGGCTCCACCATAGACGGTGCGTCTCCTGACTAGCTTCACCGCACCCTTGATGTATCGATCAGCCTCGTCCTGGTCGAGATCGGAGAACTCTCCGCGGCGCGCCGCGAGATCGGTCATATGGAAGATGCGATCCCCGAACAGGCGCGACCATTCCTTCTCGAACGTCTTGGCCTCGGCAGGAAAGAACACATAGCCCGCAACACAGAATGTGCCATCCTCGCGCTCGCTCTCGTCGAAATAGGCTTGGAGTATCAGGGCTAGCCCCTCTTGGGAAGACGGAGACGTGACGGTTCTCGACGAGAAAGGCCATCCTCTCGTGACTCCCAAGGGTGCCTCTCAGGGGAACGATCCTGGCCCGATGTCTGAGCCCTCGGCGGAGATCGTCGCCGCGGCAGAGGTCGAGATCGAAGAAAGCGACAGGCCCCGTGGAGGTCTAGCTGTCGGCGCTTTCGGCCCCGAGTCCGAAAACGACTAGAGGACCACACTTCTCGGTTCCCTCGAAGCTGCAACGAAAGAAGGAGAGTCAGGTGGGGCGATGCCGGACGCGGCGGAGACCGAATTCCCTGGCGTACTCCACCTCTTTGTCCGCTAGAACGATATCGAGGCTCGATCGGAGCTGCGGCGGCACTGAATCCGGGTCGGCCGGTACGATACAGACGAAGGAGCCTGCCCCCTCGGACATTGACCGCCATGGGCCGTCCGGAGAGTCAGCGATCTTGACGTGCAGTTGGATCCGCTCTCCGCTGGAGGCATCCACGAAGAGTGTGTCAACGGGTTGGCCATGAGCCCGCCTCTCTTCCGGGAGTGAAAGTACATCTCCACTCATTGGTCCTCTCGCCCCTCGCGCGTAGTTGCGATAAGCAAGGAATATAGGCGAGAGGCTACACCAATCGAGCCCAATTTCGGACCAGACGGCCGTCCCAGAGAGTCTCGCTGGGGGTCGAGAGGGCGCTTCATGTTGGTACCTATGTGGTACCTATTAAAGGAGGATGTCGACGGAGTGCTGTGACCGTAAACCCTATCTCTTGTATTTATAAGGGTTGGGATGGTGGAGCCGAAGGGAATCGAACCCTCGACCTCTTGAATGCCATTCAAGGGGTAGAGGTTTGCTGGAGTTTGCTACAGTTTGTGTTTCATAGTTCTGTAGGCATTTCTTTTAGTTCTGTTTGCTGGAGTTTGTTGGTGTTTGCGTCCACGTGATTGCTATATGATTGCCGACTAGATTGCTGGGCTACTCTTCTGGAAGACCGCTGGCGATGCGAAAGCGAATCACAAAGCGCTCGGTCGACAGTCTCGAGCCGGGTCCACGAGCTGTCTTCCTCTGGGATACCGAGATCTCGGGATTCGGCTGCAAGGTGACCCCTGCGGGCCGGAAGGTCTACATCTTTCAGTACCGAGTTCGGGGGCAGAGCAACAAGACCGCTCCCAAACGGGTGACCCTCGGCAAACACGGAGAGCTGACTCCTGACACAGCTCGGAAACGGGCAGCGCTCCTCAAGCTCGACGTGAGAGCCGGCACCGACCCCGCAGCCGTCTGGAGGGCTGGTGAGGCGCCCACCGTATCGGACCTGGCTGAGCAGTTTCTCGAGAAGTACCTCCCGACCAAGAAGCGCCCACCTCGGGACTCGACGATCGCCTACTACGAGACTCTCTTCCGCTGCCACGTCGTTCCAGAGCTCGGTCGAAAGCGCGTCGACGCAGTCACCTCCGCGGACGTGGACCATCTTCACTCCGGGATGCGGTCTACTCCCTACATCGCCAACCGGACCCTCTCGCTGCTGCAGCAGGCCTTCGACCAGGCCGAACGCTGGGGCTGGCGGAAACAACACACGAATCCGGCCATTCACATCGACCGCTATCCCGAAGAGCGTCGCGGCGAGAGGAAAGAAGTCATGCTTTCCGCCGACCAGATGGCGAAGCTTCTCGAGGCGATCGATCTGGAAGAGGCAGCAGGCACAGACTCAGTGGCGTGTGCCGCAACCCGCGTCGCCTTCTGGACCGGGTGGCGCATCGGCGAGGTGCTGCGCCTAGAGTGGGCGAATCTCGATCTCGAAAGAGGCAGCGCAAGACTGTTAATGACGAAGACGGCGCGAGAAGAGTATCGCCAGCTCCCAGCCGAGGCAATCAGCGTTCTCCAGGCCCTCCCAAGGACAACTCGATGGGCGTTCCCCGGACGAGATCTCGAGAGTCACCTCACCACCGTCCGCAAGCCCTGGTCTTCCATCCGAGAACGAGCGGGCCTCGACAATCTCGATGGCCTCGGCCCTCTCCGACTCCACGACCTCCGGCACAACGTAGTGAGCTGGGACGTGTCCCGTGGTGTTCCTCTGGAGATCGCCGGTAAGAATGTCGGGCACCGCTCTCGGCGCTCAACCGAGGTCTATGCCCACTTCGCGCCGGACGCACTCAAGCGTGCGGCTGATGAACGCGCGGAAGCCATGCGTACGGCAGTCGAGGCGTCGAGGGGCCCGGCGGACACTGAATGAGCGTTCGCCCGTTTTTCGCACCATACGGGCGAGGGTGAGCTGGTGTTCCTGCGCTTACTCGAGCTGCGTGACGACGGGGTGGTCGGCATCACGGAGACCGTGCTCGAGTACGTGCCCTCTCGCGAGTCCCAGATCGCGGTCCTTCACAGCCGTCACCTCTTCCGGCAGGGCTGGCGCTACCAGGAGCTCCTCAACCTACTCGAGGTGGCCTAGTTCAAGAGGGTGGAAGCCTTCGGAGGCTTTGCGCAGCAGCCGTTCGAGCGATGGAATCGGAGGAGCTGGTGCTGGTTGCGAAGTAGACGGATCACAGGAGTGCAGGCCCGAAGGCCCGACTTGGCGGCATGAGATCTGCGGTCCTTGAATGAAAATCTGGGTTGGAAGACGTCGAGAAAACAACCAGTTTTTCACCGATTCGTCCGTAAGCGGCAGGACCCTTGGCAGTCCCCGGTTCTAGGGGATCTCAACTTGGATGTCTTCCCCGTCCACTCTTACCTCGTAGCATGCCACCTCCTGCGGCGCGGGAGGGCTGAGGTTCTTCCCCGTGCACAGGTCAAAACTCGCTCTGTGCCAAGGGCAGGTGACGGTTGTCCCATCGAGTGAGCCTTCGGAGAGCGGGCCTCCTCTGTGCGTGCAGGTGCCGCCGATGGCATAGAACACCCCATCCACGTTGAACAGTGCGATCTTTAAGTCCTGAACCTCAACAGCCTTGCCTTGCCCAGGAGGAAGATCCTTCCTCTCTGCTACCTTGTGAAAAGTCCCCATCGCTAACGTTCCTCCGTGATGGCGAGATTAGCCGTCGCTCTCGGCGGTGTTTCTAGCCTGGTCGAGCCGGCGCCGGAAGACCCCCATCGCCTCGACCCCCTGTTCCAAGCCTCTGAGACACGCTCGTGGAGAGCCATCCGATGGCTCAGGGAGCTTCGAGGTCGAAGGCTTCGTAGTTCTTCGCAATCCAGGATTGCCACTTGTCTGGAACCTCTTCGTCGGCGACGATGGCTTCCACTGGGCAGGCGTCGACGCAGAGTCCGCAGTCGATGCACTCTTCCGGATGGATGAAGAGCGTTTCCCACTCGTCCTTGTCGTAGATGCAGTCCACCGGGCAGACCTCGACGCAGGCCGTATCTTTGACCCCGACGCAGGGCTCCATAATGATGTATGTCAAATCGAGTCTCCGTTATCTTTTCTCACTACCTAAAGAGGGGCTGAAACACCCTCCCTCCTTTCGCAGGTCTCAATGACCCTTGGAAGAGGACGATGTGTTCGAGCCACGTACCTCTGTCGAAAACGTGACCGCGTACGTACAGGTCGCGTCGCCGTCCGGCATGAAGGCCTCCCGCTCCAAGCGGGCACCTAGAAGATCACTCAGCAACGCACTCTCTGCCTGGCAGGGGAGCTTGCAAACATCAACTAGGCCACAGAGCGGACAGTGGTATATGCGGAGTCGGGGTGGGCCTGTTTGACCGCCCGCTACGTCAGCCAGGAATCCTTGATCCGTGAGAATCTCGGCGACCGCCTCCAACCTGTCGCTGGGGTCAAGGTCGCGAACTTGTGCCTGCAGGTCTTCGCGCTGACTCGCACCCCACGCCTCGAAGAACTCCACCAAGAGACCCTGGTGGCCGTTCCCGATCAAATAGGAGACGAGCTCTCTAAGCAGCTTTCGCTCCCGTTGAGGAAAGAGCTCTTCGCCCAGAGCGCTCAGCCGGTATTGAACTTCGGGTCGGCCGGCACCGCTTCGCCTCACGCCCGTCCGCACGACTAGACCGAGGCCCTTCAGGGTCTTTAGATGGTCGCGCATCGTCTCCCGAGCGAGAACAATCTCTTCCCCAAGCTCGGATAGAGTGGCTTCCCCCTTGAGCTTAAGGCTCTCCAGAAGCAGCCGCTGGCTTTCTCCCAGTCCTGGGCCAAAGAACGAGCTCATACCGCCTAGCCTAGGTAGGCGAAGTGACGATGTCAAGATAAAAGTGGATGAAAGCACTAAAATAGCCAGAATTCTGCTATTCTAGCCGTGAGCTTGGCATGACCGTTTTGACCCAAGAAGAGTGCGTTGCCTGCCGGCGGGATGCTCCTACGGTCAGTGAGTCGGAAGCCTCGCAGCTCAAACCCCAGATTCCGGAATGGGTGCTCGTTTCGCCGGATGGGGTTCAGCGTCTCGAGCGCGAGTTTCGCTTTGCGGACTTCTCTCAGGCACTCGCCTTTACGGTGAAAGTCGGTGAGCTTGCCGAGGGCGAAGGCCACCACCCGGCGCTCCTAACCGAATGGGGTCGCGTCACCGTGAGCTGGTGGACGCACAAGATCCGTGGATTGCACCGCAACGACTTCATCATGGCCTCGAAGACAGACCTCCTCTTCCAGGGTCTTCGGCCCGCTGAGTAGCCAAAGACGGTGGAGGCTCAGCGGAACCAGAACAGCAAAGCATGAATAGAGATACATTGACGGTCCAGCCACCAGAAGGCCCAGTCGTCCTGACTGAGAGGGCCGTCACCATGGTGAAACTGACGCGGGACCAGGAGGGTCTTGACCCCTCCTGTGGCCTGCGGGTAGGCGTCCGAGGCGGCGGTTGTAGTGGCTTTGAGTATGTGCTCGATTTCGAGCACGAGCCTCGTGCGGATGACGTCGTCCTCGAGTATGACGATCTACGCGTGTTTGTGGATTCAGTGAGCCGCCGCTACCTCGAGGGCACGACACTCGACTACAGTCTGGGTATGAGTGGAACCGGCTTCAAATTCGACAACCCGGCAGCTACTGGATCGTGCGGGTGCGGGTCATCATTCACAGCCTGAGGGTTTAGCGATGGGTGGTCGAGATGGGGGGGGTTCTGGGAATCCTGAGGGTGGGTTTCCTTTAACGGCTGGGACAACGGCACCCTGGACTGGAAGCGATATGCCGAACGAACCGTCTTTCCTGACCAGCCGACTCGAGGAGGCCCTTGGCTGGGCCCGCAAGTTCTCGATCTTCCAGTACCCCTTCGTGACTGCGTGCTGCGGGATGGAGTACATGGCGACGGCTTGCGCTCACTACGACGTTGACCGCTTCGGAGCCGGCCTCCCGAGATTCTCGCCGCGCCAGGCCGACGTGCTCTTCGTGGTGGGTACGATCAGTCACAAGCTGGCGCCAGTCTTGGTACGCATCCATGAGCAGATGGCCGACCCCAAGTGGGTAGTCGCCTTCGGCGTCTGCACGTGCACGGGCGGTTTCTATGACAACTACGCGACGGTGATGGGCATCGACACGATCATGCCGGTGGACGTCTACATACCGGGATGCCCGCCACGGCCGGAGATGGTGCTCGACGGTCTGATGAAGCTCCAAGACAAGATCCAGGACCAGCACACGACTGGCAAGAAGCCCCCAGCCGAGAGCCGCCCCGAGATCCTCGAGACATGAACAGCTCCTCGTTGATTCTGCGGCCTGCTCCAGAGCCTCCGGAGACGACGTCCGCCTGATGGGGAGAGACTTGCATGGCATCGCTTAACGTTTTGTCGCAAGAGGGTACGAGGCCCGAACGTCCCTCCGGGCAACTGTCGGCGATCGATAACCTCGTCGCGGTGGCCAGCGGAAAAGGGGGTGTTGGAAAGTCGACCGTCGCGGTCAATCTGGCCTTGGCCATGCGCGAATTGAGTTTGCGTGTTGGTATTGTGGATGCCGACATTCTGGGGCCCAGTGTGCCCACGATGCTCGGCCTACCGGCAGGACAACCGCCGTCGTCTGGCGATGGCCAAACCTTGATTCCTCCCGAGGCTCATGGCGTAAAAGCCATCTCGATGGGGATGTTCACCGGCCACGACCAGCCGGCCATTTTGCGAGGCCCCATGGTCTCCAAGTACATTCAGCTCTTCTTCGAGGGCGTTACATGGGGCGAACTGGATTGTCTGCTCATCGATCTCCCGCCCGGTACGGGAGATACCCAGCTCACCCTCGCGCAGCAGATCCCCCTGTCGGGCGCCATTATCGTCACCACACCGCAAGATGTCAGTCTCAACATCGCTCGCCGCGGGTTGCGGATGTTTCAGACAGTCAATGTTCCCATTCTTGGAATCGTTGAAAACATGAGCGGATTCGTCTGCCCTCACTGCGACAAGACAACGGATGTGTTTCGGTCCGGTGGTGGGCTTAGAATGGGGCGCGAACTGGGTGTGCCTTTCTTGGGCGCGGTTCCCTTGGATGCCGAGATTGTTCTCAGCGGGGATCAGGGCGTCCCGATCGTCGTTTCAAAGCCCAAGTCTCGGGCATACGACGCATACATCGATATAGCAACCACTCTCATTACCCAGCTGGGGGCCAATCCAAAACCGGCGCTTCGGCCCTTCGTGTGGAACTGGTCGACTGGCGAAGGCGCGCCGAAGTGGTTGAAGGAAGCGGCCCACAAAGACGGCGATCCGAATACCCCCATCGGGTTGCGGAGAAAGGACGCCAAGACACTGGAGATCCTCTGGAGCGACGGAGCCCTCCACCAGTACAACGCTCGGAATCTGCGGTTGGCCTGTCCGTGCGCCCAGTGCCTCGAGGAGATAACTGGACGCAAGGTTCTCGATCCCGAAACGGTGAAGGAAGACATCGAACCCCGCGTCATTTCGAGCGTAGGGCGCTACGCCATCACGATTCAGTGGACCGACGGTCACAGCACCGGCATTTATCCTTTCGAACGGCTGCGCGAAAAGGTGAGCCCATGACGACCGCCACGTTGCACAGCGACCCGTTCACCATGCCAAGACTCGTCCTTTACTCGTGACCGCGGAAACGTACCGGGTGTCAAGGAACATCATCTTTGACGACCCCTGTCTGGTTTCTTTGTAGTGGTGCAAATCTCAAATGTTGCGGATACCGGGGGGCGCCACACCTCGGTGAAACAGCTGACCGAGGTCGGCCGGGAGAAGGGCTACCTACTCCTCGACGAGATTCAGGAGCTGCTTCCAGATGAGCTCATCGCTTCGCCCGAGAACCTGGACGAGATTTTCCATGCGCTCAACGAGGTCGGGCTCGAGGTCATAGAGCACCCGGCGTGCTACCAGAGCCGCGATGCCCTCGACCGCGGAGAGCGGGATTTCAACAAGAAGGAAGACACACCCGAGTTCCAACTTCGCGATCATGAGAAGACCGCCGATCCGATGCGAATGTACTTCCGTGAAATGGGTACGGTGCCGCTGCTGGACCGCGGTGGCGAGGTCGAGATCGCTCGCCGGATCGAGCACGGCGAGTGGTTGGTCTATGAAGCTCTGTACGGGAACCCGGCGGTGCTGCGGGAGCTCCTTCGGACTGAACGAGCTCGGCTTCGAGGGGGCAAGCTGTCATTCGGCGATGCAGAAGGAGCCTCGAAGAGCGCTCTTGAGGACGCGGTCAAGAAGCGCATCGAAGAGAACGTCAAGATCCTCGAGCGCCTCAAGGAATTCGATACCCAGGTCGAGAAGCTCGATGCGCAGCGGCGCAAGTACGGCGTCAAGGAGGACGCCTCTCTGGAGATCGATCGTGAGATCTACCGGCTGGTCGCTAGGGTCTCGGAAGAACTGCCCAAGATCGACTTCGATCTGCAGAGCAGGAACCGGATGGTAGACGTTCTGAAGGACCTCGACCGGGAGTTCTCGCGTATCGCGAGCGACATCAAGAGAGCCGATAGCGCCCTCAAGCGGGAATTCAACAAGGAGCTGCAAGCGCTCCATCGTCGCCGGATCACAAAGTACCGCAAGAAGCAGCGTGAACTCGAAGCTCGCTACGGTACGAGTCGGTCGCAGCTCGAAAAGACGATCGCCAAGATCCGCAAGGGTGAGAGCAAAAGCGCACCGGCTCGCGAGCAGCTGATCGTCGCCAACTTGCGTCTCGTGGTGTCGATCGCCAAGAAGTACACCAACCGAGGCCTGCAGTTCCTGGAGTTGATCCAGGAGGGCAACATCGGCTTGATGAAGGCGGTCGAGAAGTTCGAGTACGGCCGTGGATACAAGTTCTCCACCTATGCAACCTGGTGGATTCGGCAGGCCATCACCCGCGCTATTGCCGATCAGGGTCGCACCATTCGCATACCCGTCCACATGATCGAATCTATCCACAAGCTCACCCTGACCAGCCGGTCTCTCGTGCAGGAGCTGGGCCATGAGCCAACGGCGAGAGAGATCGGCGAGAGAATGGATCTCTCCACCTCGAAAGTCCGCAAGATCATGAGGATCGCTCAGGAAACGATCTCGCTGGAGACGCCGATCGGTGATGAGGAGGATGCGCATCTCGGTGACTTCATCGAGGACAAGAGCGCGACCTCACCGGTCCAGGCCATGCTTGCGACGAATCTCAAGGAGCAGACCAGCAAACTGCTGAATTCGCTCTCCCCGCGAGAGGAATTGGTCTTGCGAATGCGATTCGGGCTTGGCGAAGGGACGGAGCATAACCTGGAGGAAGTCGGCCGTTCCTTCAACGTCACGCGCGAGCGAATCCGCCAGATCGAGTTGGAGGCCCTCAGCAAACTACGCCATCCCAGCCGCTCGACGAAGTTGCGTCCGTTCCTTGACCAACCACACCCCGATACGCACACTTCGTGGTGCCAAGAGAGATCCCGCGAGCGACACTGTCGTGAGAGGATCGGTCCGCTGTGAAGTGGGCCTGCGCGCTGTCGACCCAGCCGGACCTCGAAGCCGCCTTCACTGAAGCAACCGAGGTTCTCGAGCAAGAGCTCGGATCTCTCGACGTAGATCTGGTAGTCGCATTCGTTTCCCCGCATCACGAGGGTGAGTGGCGGCGGCTGCCGGAGATGCTCGGTGGGCGGTTCACAAACTCCGTGCAGCTCGGGTGCACGGCGAATGGAGTCGTCGGTGGCGGACGCGAAGTCGAGGGCAGCCCGGCTCTCTCGGTAACAGCAGCGAGCTTGCCGGGAGTGGATGTTCTCCCCTTCATCGTCGAACCCGGCGACCCCCCTGACCAGCCGGAGCCCGGCACGGTCTTTGGCCGGCTAGTGGAGGACCTCGACGGCGGAATACCGCACTTCGTCCTCCTCCCGGACCCCTTCTCGTGCGCCGTGGAGCCTCTGCTGGGCCTCCTCGACCGGGCTTTTCCTAGCAGCGTCAAGATCGGCGGTCTTGCGAGCGGTGGCCGGAAGCCCAACGGCAACTTGCTTTGGTCGGGCGATGAAGTGACCACTGAGGGTGCCGTGGGCGTTGCGCTGCGGGGCGCTCTGCGCCTCGAGACCCTTGTCGCCCAGGGATGCAGGCCGATCGGTCAGCCGGTTTTCGTGACGAGCTGCCGGGACAACCTCATCTTCGAGCTCGACGGCAAGCGGCCTCTCGAAGTCTTACAGGAGCTCTATGAGACGGCAGAAGCTCGCGATCGTGAACTCTTCCGTCATTCTCTCTTTCTCGGGGTGGGCATGAGAGAGGGAGAAACGGAATACCAGGTAGGGGACTTCCTCGTTCGGAATCTCCTCAAGATCGACCAGACAAGCGGGGCCATCGCCGTAGCTGCTCAGGTCGAGCAAGGTACGGTCGTTCAGTTCCATCTGCGCGATGCGGCAACCTCGGCGGAGGATCTCGAGGCACATCTCGCAGACCTCTCCCGCGAGTCGGCGCCTGAGGGGGCCCTACTGTTCTCCTGCCTCGGGCGAGGCGAACATCTCTACGGGCAGCCGGATCACGATAGTCGGGCCTTCGCGTCTCGGTGCGGCCACGTACCCCTTGGCGGTTTCTTCTGCAACGGGGAGATCGGGCCGGTTCAGGGGAGGACCTTCCTCCACGGCTACACCTCTTCCTTTGGGCTCTTTCGCACACCCCGCGGGTCCGTGAACTCGGGCTAGCTGGCGCGGTCTTCAGGCTCGAAGTGCATCCTACGCGGGTTAGTCTGGTGGAGCCGAAGGGAATCGAACCCTCGACCTCTTGAATGCCATTCAAGCGCTCTCCCAACTGAGCTACGGCCCCACGCGTCAAAGAGCGAGTCACTCTAGCCGCTGGTTTACGACAGTGTCAATGAATTCCGCCGAGGCCTGCTCAGTTCCCCTGGCGAATTAGGCTGCGCGCTTCATTGAGCTGGGTGTTGACCTGATCTAAGGTCCGCGCTGCGTTGAGTGGCGGCTCGCCGCCTCGCACCGCCGAACCGAAATCCCCGACGACTCCACTGAGGGTCGAGAGGGCATCTCCGGCAAGGCGACAGGAGTCGAGGGAGCAGGAGCACGCGTCTTGAGCTGCTGAGATCTGGTCGTATACACCGTTGGCGAAACTGTCCCACGACCCTTCGTCGATGGGAGGGGTGGAGAAGGCGCGCATGCCGGAACCGAAGGTCTCACTTGCGCGATCGGCCGCCCCCACGCAGTCGTCCCCGGACTCTCCCATGTCGCTGAGATTGGACTCGGCTCGATCGCCGGTTGCAGTCAGCTTTGGCAGCAGTTGGGTGTATCCGAAGTAGAGGACGGCGGCTAGGACTGCGAACTTTATGATCGCTTGCATTGGGGGTTCCTCCTCCGACGGTTTGCGCTTGGGCCCGGCCCGGTTAGCCCATTATGACGCCGCGCGCCGAGAACACCCAATTGAACGCCTTCGTATGACGTCCTCCCCGCTCTGGCAAGCGGAGGCTCGGGGCGATAGAGTAGTCGAGCGGGTGGTTCGCTTCTGGGCTCGCGAGCAGGTTGGAGATGTCGCAAACAACGCGTACCGACTTCACCAGGTTGGCGTCCGCCGACGTGAGCTCTGAGAGCTCGACGTCGTCAGCGGGGGCCAATGTGGCCGTACCCCGGTGCTCAACGCTCGACGGGTTCGCCGAAGAGATCTCGCTCAGGGGCGGTGTGAACATCACCGGCCTCGAGCCGATCACTCCGTTGATCGTCCGCACCGAGAACACGGTCTATCGCATCACGGTTCTCGAGCCTTACCGGTTCAGGATCTTGGTGCAGGGGGGAAGCTACTTTCCCGAGGCAACACCGGCCCATCTGCAGGGCTCGGGCTTCGGAGGGAGTCTCCTCAAGCAGGGCTGGATCGGCCAGGGCTTGCGCATGGAGATCTGCACTGACGACAATCGAATCATCACTTCTCGAGTGCGGTCGATGGAGATCGAGGCCGACGCTTCGCTTCCAGGCCCTTTCTAGGCTCTGAGATTGAGAGGCGCGTGACCGCCTCTGCGCAAGTTTCGGTCGATTGGCGGGTTTCACCGCCTGAAGGGAGACACGTGATGTCGATAGCAAGGACGGCTCAGCTCTGGACTCTGGTGCTCGTCTGCGCTGTCTCCATCGCTGCCCCGGGGTGGGGCGCCGAGGCCAAATTGCCCTGGGCAGCAGCGGGTTTGACCGAGCGTCAGGCCGCTGCCCACCTCTTGGATCGATTTGCTTATGGGCCCCGGCCCGGTGAGATCGATCGCGTTGTCGACAAGGGCCTCGAAACCTGGCTCGAGGAACAGCTGCAAGGAAGAGTTGACGACTCTGAATTCCTTGCCCGGGTCGCGATGCTCGACATCTGGAGCATGTCGAGTGAAGAGATACTGAAGACCTTCCCCTCTCCCCCCCGGGTCCGCCGCGAGGCCCAGCAGGCGGGGGTCCTGTCTGCCGACGCTCCGCCTCCAGGCCCGCCGCCGGAGGGGCAGTCCGCACCGTCCGCCGAGCGTCGCGAGCAGAGCCGCAAGCTGCAGGAGTTTTCTCGCGAGAAGGGCTATCGGAACCAGCGGGAGCTTCTCGGTCAGCTGATGGCTCACAAGCTCTTTCAGGCTGTCTATTCTCAGCGTCAGCTCGAGGCAGTGCTCACCGATTTCTGGTTCAACCACTTCAATGTTTCGATGACCGACAACCAGAGTCGCGTCCACTTGCTCGCCTATGAGCGCGATGCCATCCGCCCCGGCGTGCTGGGGAGCTTCCATGAGCTTCTGGTGGAGACGGCCGCCCATCCGGCCATGCTCACGTATCTCGATAACGCCCAGTCGACCGCGAAGGAAGGTGTGAGAACTACGGCCGAGATGAAGATGGCCGAGCTCGGTCAGCCGAGGGGGAACGGCCGTCGTGGCTTGGGATCGCGCCCCGGTGGGATGCAACGACCGCAGCAGAATAATAGGCCGCGGGGGCTCAACGAGAATTTTGCCCGCGAGCTCATGGAGCTTCACACCCTCGGAGTGGACGGCGGCTATACCCAGGAGGATGTGATCGAAGTGGCGCGTGCTTTCACCGGCTGGTCGGTTCTTCCTCAGGGACCGCAGGGCGCACGCGCGCGCCAGCAAATGGAGCGGATGCAGGCGATGGGAATGGTCGGTTTCACCATCCGCGACGCTTTCATCTTCCGAGCCGATGCTCACGACGCCGAGCCCAAGAAGGTGCTCGGTAGGAAACTGCCCGCTGGGCGTGGGATCGAAGATGGGCTCGAGGTGCTCGAGCTGCTTGCCAGCCGGCCTGAGACGGCCGGCCACCTGAGTCACAAGCTGGCCGTGCGCTTCGTCTCTGACGAGCCGCCGGCAACTCTCGAGAAGCGCCTGACCGAGGCCTATCTTTCCTCCGGTGGGAACATCAGTGTCGTTCTGCGGAGTCTTGCCTACGCGCCGGAATTCTGGGCGGACGACGCTCGACGCCAGAAGATCAAGTCTCCCTTCGAGGTGGCGGTCTCGGCTGTGCGGGCCCTCGGTGCCGAGGTGACCGACCCCGGCGATCTGGTGGAGTGGGTGTCGAGAATGGGTGAGCCGCTCTACGCTTACCAGGCGCCAACCGGCTACCCGGACCGGGCCGACGCCTGGGTCAACACCGGCTCGCTGCTGACTCGCATGAACTTCGGCCTCAACCTGGCCACCGGACGAGTGCTCGGAGTGGAGCACGATCTCGCTGCCCTTAACCGGAACCGCGAACCGGCATCGCTCGAGGACGCGCTGGCTACCTATGCTGCTTTGCTGATGCCCGAGCGGGACCTGGAAGCGACCCTGGAGCGGTTGCAGCCGATGGTAAGCGACCCGGAGGCCCTGAACCGTCTCACCGAGGCGGCGCCGGATGAAGGCGCCGATACCCCCGCGCCGCGGCGGCGTTATGGACAGCTGCGCACGCCTCAGATGGAAGCCGACAACGAGATGATGGCAGAGATGCGAGCCGGCGGGCCCGACGCCCAGCAAGCGCAGCGACGAATGCGCCGACGCATGCGGGAGATGTCCGCTCTGGAGCCTCCAAGCCCACTGGAGAACATCGTGGGTGTGATCTTGGGCTCTCCCGAGTTTCAGCGGCAATGACTTCTGCGGACGCGAAGGAAGGAGTGAGCTGATGATCGATCGACGTGCTTTTTTCAAGGCAGGTGGGCTGAGTCTGGTTGCTGTAGGAGCCGGCTCACTATCGGGTGGGCCTCTTTTTTTGGCCCGAACCGCTCTCGCTGCAGCCGGCCCCACCGGCCACCAGCGACGAAAGGTGTTGGTGTCGATCTTCCAGCGTGGCGCGATGGACGGTCTGATGGCGGTGCCTCCGCTCGAGGAGGAGAAGCTGCTCAAGAGGTACCGGCCCCAGCTCGCGATGGCTGGAGCCCGAAGCGGGGGAGAGAACCGGGTTCTCGACCTGGGCAACGGATTCGGCCTCCATCCGGCCCTTGGCGCTCTCGAGCCGCTTTGGAAGGACAGCCGGTTGGCGATCGCACATCAGGTGGGGTCGCCCGACGCGACTCGCTCGCACTTCGATGCCCAGGACTACATGGAGACCGGAACGCCGGGGCGAAAAGGAACTCCCTCCGGTTGGCTCAATCGAGTGAGTGGCCTGCTGGGCCATGAGAGTACGCCCTTTCGCTCGGTGTCGATGACGTCGGCGCTGCCGCGCTCCCTGTATGGCCCCGAGCAGGCGCTTGCGATCTCGCGGCTCGAAGATTTCAAGTTGCGTTTGCCCGGCGCCGATCGGGTGGCCGCGGTGGCGGGCGAAGGCTTCGAGGCTCTCTACGAAGAGGCCTCACAGGAGCTCTTACGCGAGACAGGGGCCGACACCTTCGATGCGGTGAAAGTGCTTTCCGATCTCGATCTGCGCAACTATCGGCCGGCCGCTGGAGTGAGCTATCCCAGCAGCCCACTCGGCACCGCCCTCCGGCAGATCGCTCTCTTGATCAAGTCGGATGTCGGTCTCGAGGTGGCCTTCACCGAGAGCGGAGGCTGGGACACTCACGTCCAGCAGGGGACCACGAACGGCAGCTTCAATCGTCGCGCCCGCGATCTGGCGGACTCGATCGCCGCTTTCTGGCGGGACCTGGGGCAGCACCAAGACGAGGTGGTGCTCACGACCATGACCGAGTTCGGTCGCACCGTAAAGCAGAACGGCTCCGGCGGCACCGATCACGGTCATGGGTCATGCCTCTTCGTGCTCGGCAACAAGGTGCGCGGCGGCGAGGTGCACGGCGGAATCGAGGGTTTAGACCAGGACCTTCTCTATGAGGGTCGAGATCTTCCGGTCAGCGTGGACTTCCGCTCTGTATTCTCGGAGCTTGCCGGTGCTCACCTCGGTGTGCCGACGGGTCAGGAGCTCTTCCCAGGCTGGCAGGGGTCGTCGATCCCACTCTTTCAGCGCGCCTGACGGCGAGCCACAAGGAGCGAGTCCTCGCGTCGAGTCTGAAACTTTCTTCGTCGAGATTCCGTTCTTGTGAGAGAGACGGAGTCATTCAACTTGATTGGAGAAAGCTGATGCAAAGAGAGCCTAGACAGAGCAGAGCTCTTGTCCCTATAGCGTTTGCGATTATCGCGTCGATTCTGATTGCCACACCGGGCCTGCTGGCGCAGGAGCGTTGGTTGCACGTACGAGTCAGCGAGGAGGGTACGGATGCTGTCGAAGTCAGCGTCAACCTTCCTCTCACCTTGATCGAGTCGGCGCTGGCGCTGATTCCGGCGGAGGTCGAGGAGGAGATCCGGATGGAGCTCAACGAAGTGGACTTCGATATGGAGGAGCTGCGAGCGTTCTGGCGAGAGGCTCGCAACACCGACGACGCGACCTTTGTGACGGTGGAGTCCGAGGAGGAGTCGATACGCGTGGCGAAGGAAGGAGACTTTCTCGTAGCCGAGACCACCGAGCTTCGCGAGGGTGGGGCTGAGGTCAGCGTCCGTTTCCCTTTCGAGATCCTCGACGCTCTTTTTGAGGGCGAGGAGAACAAGCTCGATCTAGCGGGGGCGGTGCGCGCCTTGGCCGAGCACGGCGATGGCGACATCGTCACGGTCAAAGACGGAGAGACCCGAGTGCGCGTCTGGGTCGACGACGACAACGAGTCGGTTCGTTAGGCTTGTCATGATCAAGATCATCAGTCTCTTTTTCTTGATCAGCATCGCGATGTGCACCGCGACTGTGGTGGCCGGCACGGCCTACCTGGTGGTGGGTGGCATCGCGGTTTGCGAGGTTGAGACACCGGAGGTGTCTCTCACCATCCCGGTCCCTACTCAGCTCGCCGATGCCGGCCTCCTGCTCGCCCGCTTCAACCTGCCGCGGGACAGCGAGTGGAGCGAGATGCGCGATGAGATCGCGCCCTTCATGCCGGCGATTCGCTCAGCGCTGAACGCATTGGCCAGCGTGAAGGACGGCACCACTCTAGTCTCGGTGGAGACCGAGGATGAGACCGTCTTGATCGCGAAGCGTGGCGGCCGCTTCCACGTGGACGTCGATGCTCCGGACGCTACCGTCCACGTTTCCGTGCCTGCGCGCTCGATGAAGCGTATCGCCCGCGGGGTCCCGGAGCTTTTATAGCCTCCAAGGCGGTACAATCTCGCGCGGAAGCGCTCGGGGGCTGGTGCCTCCCGCGGTCTTCAAAACCGTAGTTCGGCTCTGGTTTCAGGGTCGAGGGTGGGTTCGATTCCCATGCGCTTCCGCCATTTTGCGGGCGCATAGCGTGCAATGGCGTAAGCGAATGGGAAGTCGGAACTCGCGCCCCCTGGCGGGGCCGCTCGGAACGATTCCCATGCGCTCGTGCGGTGAGCGCTTTGCGCCCACCTGGAGGAGGTTTGGAGTGGGCCGACAATCGGCTGGCACCAGCTCGGCTGGGAGCCGCGGGGTCGCGGTCGCTGTGATTGGAGTAGGGTACGCGAACCATGCCCACGTTCGAGGCTCTTGGCGGCTTGCGGTACGCGGCCGCGTACCCGTATGAGTTCGCCAAGCATCTCCGGGCCAGAACCGGCCCCATCCGCATCGCTCAACGGGCCCTCGCCAGAGTCGATTCTCCCGTCACCGAGAACGACAGAGCCCTGCTGGCTCTGCGGGGGATTCATCGCGGTCGGAGGTGTTTTGTCGTCGGCAACGGGCCGAGTTTGCGCCTCACAGATCTGACGGCGATCTGCGACGACATCACCATCGCCTCGAACCGAATCTTCCTCGCTCTCGGTGATGTGTCATGGAGGCCCACCTATTACACCGTTACAGATCCGCTTTACTCAGAGCTCGACCGCGACCGCATTGCCAGGCTCGATCTCGTCAAGATCTTTCCCGACTATATGCGTCGTATTCTCGGGCGTGGTACACCGCAAGGCGCGCAGGGTTCGACTCTTTTCTATCGCCCGCTTCGCTCGCGGTTCACGCCCTCCGGCGAGTATCTCGGTCGCTTTTCAGCGGACGCACTCAAGGGCTTCCATCCTGGGCGGTCGGTGACCGTCCTGAACATCCAGCTTGCTCACTATCTCGGTTGCAATCCGATCTATCTGATCGGCGTCGACGGACACTACAGGCTCTCCGGCGAGGTTGAGCACCGCGCGCCCTACGGGAAGATCCTCGTGAGCCGCGGCGAGCTCAACCACTTTCATGAGGACTACCGCGCCCCCGGCGAGCCCTATCAGGTTCCCGAACCGGAGCTCGTCGAGGCCGGCCTCAGAGCCTGCCGCGAGTATCTCGAGGCCGAGGCTGTCGACCTCCGCAATGCATCGCGCTCGACCCGGGTTCAGGCTCTGGAGTGTGTGAGTCTCGACGAGTTGATCGGATGACGGCGGCGGAACCAATCATGTTTCCCAAGATCCTGCATCAGACCTGGAAGACGGTGGATCTATCGGGCGTCCCTGAGTTCGAGATGTGCTCGGAATCGTGGAGGAGGCATCACCCCGACTATGAGTACCGGCTCTGGGACGACACAGCCAATCGGGAGTTCGTCGGTGAGAGGTTCGAGTGGTATCTCGAGACCTGGCTGTCGTTCGACAAGAACATCAAGCGGCTGGACTCCATCCGCTACATGTGGATGCATCAATACGGAGGCATCTACGCGGATCTGGACATGGAATGCTTGCAAAACCTTAAGCCGCTGATCGACGAGCACCGGGATCGCGAGATCCTGCTCTTCTGCGACTTCGATCGTGATGGCACCTGCCTGTCGGTGAACCCCGCACTGATCGTCTCCAAACCGGGCTCAAAGTTCTGGCGCAACATCCTCGAGTACGCGGGCGAGCACAGCGACCGGTTCGTGACTCACTGTACTGGTCCCGGCGCCCTTGGAGTCGTTGCGCGTCAGCACAGGGAGGAGTTCGACATCGCTTTTCTCGACCAGAACGAGCTCATTGTCCGCAAGTCGAAGAAGGATGTCTATCGACGGATCCCAGGCAACGAGAACGACTGGGAGACCTATCGGGATGTGTACTGCACCACCGAGAAGCCGGCCAAGTACTACGAGGACAAGAAGCGGAAGTACGTGGCCGATTGGCACGGGACCCCCGCGCAGTACCGGTGGCGCAACGAATACGGCAAATGGGGCGCGAGAATCCAACGGGCCTGGAAGGGAGCGCCGTCGGCCCGCAAGTGGCAGTTCTGGCGGTGAGACTCGATGGTCGGGATCGGGCACCTGCGCGAGCGACATCGCGGCCGAAGCGTCGCGATTCTGGGGTCGTCTCGCTCGTCAGGGGGGCGACGATCTCCGGTGTGGCTGCCCAGCTGGCCCTTGTCATGGGCGCGGCCGAGATCCATCTCTATGGATGCTCCTTCGGCACGCTCCCGGGGGATTCCCACTACGCCTACGACAACCGCCAGGAACCCGGCGGGATCGACGCGAACCAGGTCCGGCGGATGGACTACGTCCTGTCGGAGATCGGCAGTTGGGGTGTTCGCATCTACAGCCACGGCTGGACCACGTTGAAGTATCCAGGTGCGTGGCGCGCCGACGCGTAGCCGGGTCCAGAGCGGATGCCAGGAGCGTGCCTACACCTCGCCGATCTGGTACATGCCGTAGAGCTGCGGCGGGGTCGAGGAGGCTGCGGCGCGCAGCTCGGGAGCTAGCACCCAGACTGACTTCGCAGGTGTGTCGAGTGGCCATCGGAGGCCGCTCCCGATGAGACTCGGTGCCCCAGGGCTGGGTGCACTCAGCCCTGGGGCACCAGCCGGTAGATCGCGGAGTCGAGGTCGGAGGAGAGGTAGATCACGCCGGTTGTCGACAGCGCGAGGCCGGTGGAGAAGAAGGGCGGGCCCCAGCCCTCGGGAAGCGGCAGGCCGATGGGCAGGTCGGTCGCGAGGACGCGCCGGCGCCCGGTCGCGGGCTCGAAAAGCGACAGGCTTCGGGCCCCGACCTCCGCGACCAGCACCTGGCCCGAGGCTGTGACGGCGATCCCTTCCGGCTGGTCGAGACCGCTGGCGACGACGCGGCGCTCGCCGCTCGCGAGGTCGACCTCCGTGAGTCGGCCGGCGCCCGCCTCGGTCACCCACACTCGTCCCGGCGGACCGGCGGCGAGGCCCGCCACCCGATCGAGCCCTGTGGCCACCGGCCGCGGCTCCTTGCCGGGAGCGAGCTCGACCAGGTGACCCGAGTCGAGCTCCCCCACCAGGAAGCGATTGCCGCCGAGGGCGAGCGCCGCGCCGGGGCCGGCGAGCGTGTGGCGCTCGAGTACCGCGGCGGTAGCGCGATCGAGCACCTGGGTGGCGCCGTCGACGAAAAACGCCACTAGCACGCGCTCGGCGCCGACCGCGATCGTTGCCGGGTTGATGGTGTCGTCGCCGTAGACCTGGGCCCGAGTGCGCACCTCGCCGGTGGCGGGGTCGACCGTGCGCCACGAGAAGACATCGGCGACGTGGAGGAGCTCGCGGCCGCTCTCGACCACGAGCTCGAGGGCCGCGGGCATCGCCAGTGCCCCCTCGACCACGGTGCGGGAGGCGCCGGTCTCGACGTCGATCTCGTAGACGCCGTTCGAAGCCATATTGGTGACGAAGAGGCGGTCGTCGTCAGTGATCGTCATGTTGTCGATCGAGGGCTCGACCCGCGCGACGACGGTCTTCGTCCCGCTCTCCGGGTCGACGCGGACGACCTCGCCGGTGCCGCTGTCGGCAACGAAGAGTCGGCCCCGGGAGTCGATGGCTGCTGCTACCGGCCAGCGGAAGCCGGAGGCGACGACCTCGACCGCTTTGGAGTCGACGTCGACCCGCACCACCTCGCCGCGGAACCAGAGCGGGCCGTAGAGCCGCCCGTCGTCGGCGAAGGCGAAGGCGTTCAGGCCACCGATGTCACGGAGGATCGGGCGGCTCCCTGTCCCGCCCTCGAGGTCGACTTCGTAGAGACCATCGCGGCCGAGGACCTCGGTCACGAATAGCCGCCCCGCGGCGTCGAAGCCAATGGCGTTGAGCCCCACGTGGCCTTCAGCGAGCACCTCCGGCGGCTGGCCCGGGACTGCGGCCAGCACCTGGCCGGTCAGTAGGTGGGTCCAGTACAGGCGACCGTCGGGGCCGAACACGAGGTCCTCGGCACACCCCCAGGGAGGCCCGATCGCCGTCTCCTCCGCCCCGGTGTCGGGGTCGACCAAGTGGATGGTCTGGCCGATGATTGACGCCACCCACAGGCCGTCGTCGGAGCTGGTGAGCCCGTGCACGCCGTGGAAGGGGCTCCCCGGCACGACGACCTCGAGCCGGTATTCCTCGGCGACGCCGGGCTCCGACCCGCGGTCGCAGGCGGAAGCGAGCACGAGACCGAGGAGGATCACTGGTAATGGAGCGCGCACCGTGCGATGTTACAGCGCACCATCCATCCGGTCCTCAAAGGCATGCCGATCTGTGACATGGAGCGCGTCGAGGTCCTGCGCGGTCCGCAGGGATCGCTCTTCGGCCGGCGGCCTTTGGCCTCAGAAGGTGCCCGAAACTTCGTGGCACCTGGCTCGCAGAGAGCGAGCGGGCGTGGGGCGTCGCCTCCCCCCAAATATTCGGCTGGGACCCAAGCAGCGAAGGCTGCGGGGGCGAAAACTATCATGGGGCAATGGGATGAGGATCGGCTTGCGACTTCACCTCGTCCAGAACTGGTTCGAAGTCGGGAGAGGGGTCCGACCTGTCCCGAGATCTGGATCCGCACTCTTGTTGTGGTTCAATGCGTTACGCTCTGTCCTCGTGCGGACAATCAGCATGAAGGACGTAGAGAACCAAGTGAACTTGAAGGGAGACCCACGATGAGCATGACCGAGACCGCCCGCGAATTCTTCGAAGCCTGTGAGACCGGCCGCGGCTGGGCTGGATGCGCCCAGTACTGCCATGACGGCGCTACCTTCTCCTGCCAGGCCGACGCTCTGGCCGAGATCGGAACGTTGGAGGGCTACTCCGACTGGATGCGGGATCTACTGACCCCGATCCCGGACGGCCACTACGAACTGAAATCGTTCTCGACGGATGAAGGGCGCGCTGTCGTCACCGCCTTCGCCGTTTTCAAGGGCGCGCAGACCGGCCCCGGCCCCGTGGAGCCGCCGACCGGCAAGTCGATCGCCGCCGACTATGTCTACGCGATGGAGTTCGACGGCGACCGGATCCGGCATATGACGAAGATCTGGAACGACGTCCAGTCGCTCAGGGAGCTTGGCTGGGCCTGAGGGACGCGGGTCTGAGGGCGCCCCTGGCGGAGAAGTGCGGGTGGCGCGCGCCGGGGATCAACTGGGTCTGGAGGTCCCAGAGCGAAGCGGCCCCCAGCGGGAGCGTTTACGGTGCGGAAATGGGTGTCTCTGTCGGAAGCTCGCCGTTCGAGTGATCCTGGAGATGCTGGCGGAGTAGGGCTTCGCCTTGTTGGAAGAAGTCTGTGAACTCGGCCCCGACCTCCTGCAGTCCTCCTTCGATGAGCTCGACGTGAATCACTCTCGCCGTGGCGAGAATGAGCTCTTCGCCAACTGCGATGTCGAGCTCGACAAGGTCGCCTTCCTCTACCTCTGTGCTGACCTGAAGTCGGACACCCGACTCGCTTAGATCGAGCGTCTTGCCGACACAAACAGGCGTACTCACCTGTCCCCGCCTTCGGCCGGAGTAGGCGGCCAGCTCGACACAGAGGACGCGGGCTTGGCGGCGACGATCTGTTTCAAGTTCCATTCTGTTCTCCCCATATAAAGGCATAGCTGCCCATCGGAAATGCCAAGCTTGCCCGCTCCCTCGGGAAGATGGGCAAGCGTCCGGCAAGGTAACGAGACCTTCGGACGGCGGCTAAAGTCACTAGAGGCACTACTGCGATGGTTAGATGTACCAGCTCACCATCAGGGAAACGTCAGGACTCTGTAGAATCGCCCCGATTCTCATGGGCCTGACTACCGGCACCCGCCTCGCTTCGTACGAGATTCTCTCGTTGCTCGGAAAGGGCGGCATGGGTGAGGTCTATCGTGCGCGGGATACGAAGCTGGGGCGGGAGGTGGCGATCAAGCTGCTTCTCGAGGAGGTCTCCAACGATCCGGATCGGCTCGCCCGCTTCGAGCGTGAGGCCCGAGCTCTCGCCTCTCTGAACCACCCCAACGTCGCGACCCTGTATGGCCTGGAGACGGAGGGGGACACCAGCTTTCTGGTCATGGAAATGATCGAGGGCGAGACGCTGGCGGATCGAATCGAGCGCGGGCCCATCCCGATCGAGGAGGCGATCCGGCTCTTCCGCGAGATCGCGGAGGGCCTCGAGGCGGCACACGAGAAGGGCGTCGTCCATCGAGATCTGAAGCCGGCGAATATCAAGGTGGGCGGCGATGGCGCGACCTTGAGCGGTGGCTCACGCGTAAAGATCCTCGATTTCGGCTTGGCCAAGGCGATGGCGCCGGACGGCGAATCGGGCCATTCGTCGATGTCGGAGTCACCCACGATGACGATGGCCGCGACCCAGCGGGGCGAGATTCTCGGCACCGCGGCCTATATGAGCCCAGAGCAAGCTCGGGGCAAGACGATCGACAAGCGGGCGGACGTTTGGTCGTTTGGTGTCTGCCTCTATGAAGCACTCAGCGGTGAGCGCCCCTTAGCGCGTCGCATCGGCAATCCAGTTCTCGATGGCGGAACGGTTGGCATGCTCTAGGGGGTGAATCGAGTGGATCAGGACCACGGCCAGGATCGCCACGCCCTTGAGCGCGTCGACTTCGCCGAAGCGCGAGACCGCTCTAGAGCGCTCGCCCATGCCGTCGCGCAGCGATTCGTCGAAGGGACGGAACTCGACACCGGTCCCCGCCGGCAGCGAATCCAGCGCTTCCGGTGACGACGACGGGACCCGGCCTCAGGTATCGGAGCCATATCAGTCTCCTCTGTGTCTCACTTGCCGTGAGGTGAGCGTGGGTTGAAGGCGGAACACTACACCCGCCAGGTGCGAATGTCCTAAGAGCTGCGTTCGGAGGTCGACAAGTTGGCGACGGGACTGTAGCCTGCCTCGACGTGACGCCCGTGCTCGTTTTCAGAGATGTCGGGAAACCGGATTCGGAGCTACGAGACCCCCCTCGCACCTCGGCCAGGCGCTCGAGTCAGCTCCTCGACTGAAAGCCAGGTCTGAGCTTGGGCTTCACCCCGGCAACGGAAAGAAGGGACTCGACGCAGTCCCGTAACGAGTCGTCGAAGGGGCGGAACTCGACACCGGTGGCGATGCGCATGCGGTCGTTGCGCAGTTCGCAGCCCGCCCATATGCCGCGGAGCTCTTGCTCACGAGCTTGGACTCTCTCCGGGAAGGGGTTCACCACCTCGGGAGTGTCGTGACCCAGCTCAGGCAGCAGGCGGTCGATGCCGGCGCAGATCTCTTCGACGTTGACTGTGTCGGTGGAGAACGCGATGTAACGCTCGCCGTTCTTGACTTCGACGCTTTCGAGCAATCGGATGTGACACTCGGCGTCGTCGCGGACATCCACCGGCATCCAAGGTCGATAGGCGCGAGATTGCTCGCACTCGCCCAGCAGCATGAGCTCGATGAGGTGCTGCCACGGCCCCTTGTCTTTCTGATGGGCGGAGAGGATGGGGCCGACGTTGTCACCCGGGCAGCAAGTGACGGCATCCCACATGCCGTTGCGCTCCGCTGCATCGGAGAAAGCGCGCTCGGCATAGACCTTGCCGATCGAGTAGCCGACCTTGGCGGCGACGCGCTTGGGGTTGTGCTCGTCAGGGTAGCGATCTTCGTAGAGGACCGGGCGTTTGACGAACTCCTGCATGTCCATCTCATCCATGACCGCCGCGATGCTGGAGGTGACAATGACCCGATTGACTGTGCCCGACTGATTGACACTCTCGATAATGTGATCACAGACCCTCTTGACGTAGTCGGGGTCGTGATAGTCGCTGATATGAGAGACATGGCTCACGCCGTGGCATCCGCGGAAGATCTCGTCGAAGCACCCCGCCTGGTCGAGGTCGGCGGAGTGGAGGGTCAGGCGGCCGGATGCATAGCCTGGCATCTCCTTGAGAAAGGTCGTTTTCGCCGTGTCCTCGGCATCGCGAACGCAGGCCCTCACTCGGTAGCCCTCGTCGAGCAGCAGCTTGACCACCCACCCGCCAATGAATCCCGCGCTTCCGGTTACCGCGACAGTGCCGCCCTCTGGTATCGGAGCCATGTCTGTCTCCTCTCTCTCGCTCACGAGCACCGTGAGCTTGGGTGATGAAGGGAAACCCTACAACGATGAAGTGCGAATGCCCAGGGGAAGAAACCATCGCCCTCTCGGGAGGAGCCGATCGCCTTCTCGGGAAGGTGATCTAGCCCCCGGAGGGGACGCCGCAGGGACTCGCCCAGTTTGCCAGCGGAAGAACGGAGCAGGTGGCGCCGGGAGCGAGCTCTTCCGAGCCTGCCGGTACGCGCACCAAGGCGGTCCCACGGGCGTAGGCGGCGAGATCGTGGGAGCCGAGAGGAGGCGCCGGCTCGACGAGGATCTCGCCTTCTTCGAAGCGCACCCGCGCCGGCAAGAAGCGATCGCGTCCGCGGGCCCCGGGCAGTGGCGCCTCGAGTCGCCCGGTGAGGGCTCCGTACCAGTAGGAATCTTGCAATCCCATCAGGCGGCGAAGGGCGGGGCGCACCAAGATCCAGAAGGCGACCATGGCTGAGGCCGGGTTACCGGGTAGGCCGAAGACCAGACCACCGGGTCGCACCGCTACCACCACCGGTTTGCCTGGCTGGATCGACACGCCGGCGAAGAGGATCTTGCATCCGAGCTTCTCGAGCACACCGGGGACAAAGTCGAACTCACCCATAGAAACGCCGCCGGAGAGGATGAGGACGTCGCGCTTCATACCCTCTCGGGCTAGCTCCTCGAGAGCCGTAGGCTCATCGGGGGAGATTCCCAGAGAGCAGGCCTGGATGCCCGTAGTAGCGGTTGCGGCGAGTAGAAAATCGGTGTGCGAGTCGCGCAGTTGACCGGGCTTCGGTGTCTGATCGGGTGAGATGACCTCGTCGCCCGTGCTCAGGACTGCGATCGATGGGGTCTTGAAAACGGGTACTTCGGTGTAACCATGGGTGGCGAGAAGGCCGAGCGCTCCCGGAGTGAGCAGTGAAGAAGTGTCGAGCATGGTGGCCCCTCGGTGGAGAATCTCGCCCCTTTTTCGAATGTGCGCGTTGGGCTCAGGTGGCCCCGAGATCGTCACTTCCTCGGCGCCGCCGTTCGTGTCCTCGATCGGCACGACGCGGTCGGCGCCGACCGGAACGGGCGCCCCGGTCATGATCCGAAGAGCCCCGTCCGGCTCCAGAGTCGCCCCGGGAGGGTCGCCGGCGGCAACGGTTCCGGTGACACGGAGCTGAGCCCCGGGGGCGACGGTTGCGCCGAGAGCGTAACCGTCCATCGCGGAAACGTCGCTTGCGGGGACGTCGACTTTGGCCGGCAGTGCCTGCGAGAGGGTGCTGCCCAGCGCCTCGTTTCGTCGTCGGCTTTCTCTGCCCAGTGGGTTTGTGTGTGGCTGCAGCCGCTTCCAGGCTTCTTCTGGGGAAATCATGACCGGTTTAGGCTACGTCTTGGCACGCCGCGCAATGCTATACTTTTGCGCCGCAGAGGTTGGAGCAAAATGCCACTATACGAGTATGCCTGCGGAGAATGTGGGGACCGGAGCGAGGCCCTGCAGCGTATGGACGATGCGCCTCTGACCACCTGCTCCAAGTGTGGCGGGCCGCTGAAGAAGCTCTTGTCCGCCCCGGCCTTTCAGTTCAAGGGCACGGGCTGGTATGTAACGGACTACGCCCGCAAAGGCGAAGGAGATGCCGACAAGACCTCCGGCAGCAGCGACGAGGGAGGCAGCAAGACCGCCTCAGATTCCTCCGAATCCAAGTCCGACAGCAAGCCGAAGAGCGACGGCGATAGCAAGTCGAAGAGCGACGCCGCATCGACGTCCAAAGAAAAGTCGGCCTAGGTCGTCGGACCCCGCAGCGCCTCGGGTCGGCCCTTCGGCCTAAGAGATGAGCGTCCCGAACCTGTTGGTCCTCCTCGCCGTGATGGCGTTGCTGCAGGTCTTCCTGTTGCTTCTCGCGGGCGGTCTAGGCCGTCGGCTGAACCGGACTCTCGTCATCACCGCCTTCGCCCTGCCTCTGCTCTATCTGTCGCCTTGGATCGGGAGCAGCCGTCTCTTGGTACCGAGCGACGAGCTCTCCCGTACCGTTCCCGGCGCACCGCGGTTGGCGGCTCCGGATCCGCATGGGGTCCTCAACGACACTCTGTACCAGCTGCTGCCGTGGGAGTTGGAGGTCAGGCACGCGCTGAGTCGGGGTCGCCTTCCTCTGTGGTCGGATAGTCTCGAGGGAGGCAGCTCGCCGTGGTTGAATCCTCAGAGCGGCGTGTTGTCGGTGGTGGCGGGTTTGAGCCGCCCGCTACCGATCCAACACCATCTGCTCGCCGGTCTGGTGCTCAAGATGATGGTGGCTCTCGAGGGTGCCTGGCTTCTGGTGCGCGCCCTGGGTGGGTCCAAGGCCGCTGCGTATCTCGCCGGTCTCGCCTTCTGCTTTGGCGGATCGGTCCAGGCTTGGGCCCTCTTCACACCGAGTACCGCGATTGCGTGGGTCCCCTGGATGACTCTCGCGGCCCTCGGCTTGCTCCGCCGACCGCGACGTCGGTCGGTGGCAGTGGGTGGCTGCCTGGTGGCGTGCACGGCCCTGGCCGGGCATCCCGAAGTCGCCTTCCTCGGCATTTTTTTCTCTGTTCTATGGGCCTGGCTCCTGACCGGGTGGCGTCGCGCGGGCCCGAGTGGGGTCCTTGCGATGGCCGCCGCGCTGGTTCTTGGAGGTGCCCTGGCGGCGCCGGCGCTCCTCCCCTTTCTACAGCGGATCCCCGAGGCGCAGAGAGTTGAAGAATTACGCCATTCTCGCCTGCCACTTGAAGCTATGGATTGGCACCCTCGGACTTGGTTCCTACCCTCTTCCGTCGATTTTCTTCGGGCGCCGCTCGGCTCGCAGGTGTACGGGCGTCCGTATCGCGATGTGTTTCGAGGCCCCGGTAACTGGGCCGAGGCGGAGGCTGGTTATGTGGGGTTGGTGATGCTTCTCGGCGCCTTCCTCGCCTTGCTCCCGCGCGTTCGAAAGCGGACCCTCCCCTTTCTTCTCACTTCCGCGGCGTCACTTCTCCTGGTTGCAGGCTTTCTTCCCCTGCGCACCCTTCTGGCGCTGCTTCCCGGCGGAGATCTGCTTGCTTATTCCCGACTGCTCCTCGTGCACGGGCTGGTGCTGGCGGTGGCGGGCGCTCTCGGCTTCGACGCGCTAGCTCGAGGTCGCCGCCAAGGTGCGGCCTTGGCCTTGTTCCTGCCGGTCGCGGCGCTCTCGGTGGCTTACGACGCCAGAGTCTGGCCGGTACTTCTTTGGGGAGTGCTCGGAATCGGTCTCGTTCTTGCGCGCCGACGTCGTCGGGCGGCCTTTGCGCTCATCGGCGCTGTTCTCTTGGCCGATCTGGTTCCCTGGGGGCTGCTTCTGTTGCCGGCCGGGGATACAGCCGCTTTCTATCCAGATACGAGAGCGACGCGTATGTTGCAGCGGGAGGCGTCCGTTGGCGGACCCTGGCGATCGGTCGGTGAAGATCTCGCGGTCTACCCCTCCCTATTGACGGTGTATGGCCTCGACGAAGTTCGCTCCCACAATCCTCTGGCCCCGCGTTCTTATCTCCGCGTCTTGCGGGAAGTCTTCGACTTCGAGCCTTCGCGTCGCTACTTCAGCACTTTCTCCAAGGTCGACCACCCGCTGCTGGACTTTCTCAATGTGCGTACGGTGACTTCGTACAGCACACGTACCGGCGCCCCCGGATGGCGACCCGAGCCGCAGACCCTGCAACGCTTCGACGCCGGCGAGTTCGGCACCTTTCGACTGTTTCGGAATCCCGATGCACTCCCCAGACTATTCGTGCCGGTTGGCGCCGAAGTGCTCAGCCGGTCGCAGCAGACGGAGTGGTTGGCGCAGCTCCGGGATCCTCGCCGCGTCGCCCTGTTCGCGGACGAGGTCGGTGACTGGAGACCGGCGGATCGACGCTGGTCTCCCGATGCAGTCGAGATTCTCGAGTGGCAGCCCGGACGAGCACGTTTCCGGGTCGCCGCCGGCGACGGCTCCCTGGTGGCGACATCGCTGCCCGGACCGAAGGGCTGGCGAGCGGCGGCGGGTTCCCTCGATCTAGAGGCGGTCACGGTCAATGGTGCCTTTCTCGGAGTGCGGGTGCCCGCCGGGGTGGAAGAAGTAGAGATTCGCTACAGGCCGCCGGGCTGGGGACCCGGACTTATCCTCGGCATCACGGGCGTTATCGGCTTCGGTCTTTTGTTGGTGAGCGATCGCTCCCTGTGGCAGGGGCTTCGTTCCCGGCGCGCGCCACGCTTGAGCGCGATCCCGGTTCTAGTCGCGATCTTGCTGTGGCTCGCGCTCTCGCTCTTGCTCGAGACGCGGCGCAGCCTGCGCCCCTACCTGGTGCGAGGCCCCGGCTCGTTTCCTTACCAGGCGGCGGCTCGGTGGAGACTGGGCAGCCCGCCCTCCGAAGAGCTCCGACGCTTCTTGACGGCGGCGGGGCAGCGCATTCCACAAGGGAGTACCGTAGCTTTCGTAGCCGACTCGCCTCGGGGGAGCCAGGAATCGTACCGCTGGATGTGGGCATCCTATTACTTGCCGCGGCACGAGATCGTGCCCGGCTCGTCGTCGGCCGACTCGGAATGGTGGATCGTCTACAAGACCGAGATCGAGCGCCCCGATCTGGAGCGGGTGTGGGTAGACGCCAATGGGTCTGTGCTTCGCGAACGAGTGGCGCCGGGCTCCTTCGGACCCTGAGTGGTATCCTTCGTTGGTGAGTCAGAAGGTCTTTCCGCAGGTTTTGAGGGAGGCGGACCGGGCTGTCCAGGGAGGCGGCAGGGTCGCGCTGTGCCAGATCGTGCGCACCGAGGGGTCGACTCCGGGAAAGCCTGGGTGGAAGCTTCTGGTTCAACCCCAAGGCGAGACAGTCGGGAATCTCGGCGGCGGTGCCTTCGAGGCCCTGGTCCTAGCGGACGCTCGCCTGGCACTGGAGGCTGAGGAGCCGAACCCGGTGCTGAAACGCTATTACTTCACCGAGGAAGCCGTGCGGGGAGAGCCCACCGGAATGGTCTGCGGAGGCATGGCGGAGGTTTTTCTCGAAGTTATGAAAGCAGCACCTCAGCTCGTGATCTGTGGAGGTGGCCCGGTCGGGCAGGCTCTTGCGGTGGCCGGTGAGCTGGCCGGTTTCGATCTCCTGGTGGTCGAGGATAGAGCCGAGTTTCGAGCTCCGGAGCTCTTTCCCACTGACGCGGAGATCGTAGCCGTGGATCGAGGCTACGGGGAAGACTTTCTCGACGACCTGCGTTCGAGGGATCTCTACGTTGCCGTTGTCACCCGCTGTTGGGAAACGGACGTGGCCGCATTCAAGGCGATCTTGCGGCAAGATCCACCGGGCCTGCGCTATTTAGGACTAATGGGAAGTCAGCGAAAAGTGAAGCGGGTCAAAGAAGAAGTCGAGAAGGTTGGCTTCGACCTTGCCGGTCTTCCGCTTCGGGCGCCGGTGGGCCTGCCGATAGGCGGCGACAGCCCTGGAGAGATCGCAATCGGCGTGCTGGCGGAGATCATTGAGCAGCGGCAGGCAAGCTCTGCCCTCGAGGGGAAGGTTACTGGCCCTGCCCGTCTCCGGCTCGAGGACACTGCCTGAGAAGAAGTAAGAAGTAAGAAGTAAGAAGTAAGGAGTGAAGAGTGAGGAGAGTGTCTGATCGGAGAGTTAAGGTCGCGGAGTCCTCGCCGAATCCCTACCTCCCGGCATTCGAGAGCTAGATCGAGCACTTCCTTTACTCCTTACTCCTTACTCCTTACTCCCTACTTCCCTTCACCTCACGGCGTCGGTCTGCGGCTGGAGCTCTTTGCTTTCGTCCTCGGTCGCTCGGGTGCCGGTGATGCCGGCCTTTTTCGCGTAGTAGCGGAAGGAGCGGAAGCTCATCTGGAGGATCTCGGCAGCCTGGGTTTGCACCCAGTCGCATCGCTCCAGCGCCTGGATCATGAGATTGCGGCGAATCTCGTCGAGCAGTCCTTCGAGCTCCACTCCCTCACGTGGCAGCAGGACGGGCGGTGCATCGCCCAATCCGCCGGTTCGCAGCTGAGCGGGGAGATCGCCTGCTTCGATCACGGCTCCGGGGCTCAGCGCGAGCGTTCGTTCGATGAGGTTCTCCAGCTCGCGGACGTTTCCCGGCCAGTCGTAGCCCTCGAGGATTCTCGCCGCCTGGACACTCATTCGCTTGCGGTCGATCTCCATCTGCGAGCTGTACTTCTCGATGAAGTGGTCGGCCAAGAGAGGGATGTCCTCACGGCGATGACGCAGCGGCGGCAGCTGGATCGGAATGACGTTGATTCGGTAGTAGAGGTCCTCGCGGAAGCTCCCTTCCCCGATCATTTCGAGCAGATCTCTGTTGGTGGCGGCGATGATTCGTGCGTCGACCGACTCTTCTTGGTTGCCGCCCACCTTTCGTATCGTTTTCTCCTGCAGGGCTCGCAGTAGCTTGACCTGCATGCTCGGGCTCATCTCGCCGATCTCGTCGAGGAAGAGGGTCCCGTGGTCTGCCTCTTGGAAGAGGCCACGCTTCTCTTTGACGGCGCCGGTGAAGGCACCCCGTTCGTGACCGAAGAGCTCACTCTCGAGCAGATTCTCCGGCATCGCGCCGCAGTTGACCGAAAGGAAGCGCTTGCTCGAGCGCGAGCTGTCGAAGTGGATGGCGCGGGCGATGAGCTCCTTGCCCGTTCCGCTTTCTCCGTGAATGAGCACGGTCGAGCTCGTCTTCGAGACGCGCTCGATAAGACTGAAGATCTGTGCCATGCGCTGGCTGCGACCGATGATATTCGAGAAGCCGTATTTGCGCTCTAGCTCTTTTCGCAGGTAGACGTTCTCGTCGACCAGTTCTGTTTTCTCGAGAGCCTTCTGCACCAGGAGCTTGAGCTCCTCGACCTCGAAGGGCTTGGAGACATAGTCGTACGCTCCGAGCTTCATCGCCTCGATGGCCGATTTGGTGGAGCTATAGGCGGTCATCATGATCACCGAGGTGCCCGCATTGGAGGCTTTAAGCTCTCTCAGGATGTCCATCCCGCTGCCGTCAGGCATCATGATGTCGCAGAGCAGGAGGTCGAAATCTCTTTCCTCGAGGAGCTGGCGCGCGGCGGCCAGCGAGTCCGCGGGGGTGACTCGATAGCCCTCTTGTTCAAAGAGTAGCTTGAGAAAGTCGAGGAGGTTCGCCTCGTCATCAACAATGAGTAGGCGAGCCTTCATGTCCATGCTCCCATCGGTTCTAAGACTCCTGATAACGCAAGAGGCAACTCTATTGTGACCGTGGTGCCGAGATTCGGCGCACTCTCCACCGAGAGTTGACCGTGGTGCTCCTCGACGATCTGGTAGACGATTCCCATGCCCAACCCTGAGCCTTGGTCGAAAGCCGTCTTGAAGGGCTGAAAGAGAGTGCGCCGCTCCTCCTCTGACATCCCTCTCCCGTTATCTCTGAACTGGATGCGGTAGGAAAGGTCGGTGAGATCACCGGAGACCAGTAGCCGACCCCCGTCCGGCATGGCTCGTAGCGCATTGCGGGTCAGGTTCCAGAATATCTGTCCAACCTGGTCGCGATCGGCAACGAGTCTTACGGTCTCCGGCTCGAGGACCACGTCGATGTGATGCTCTGCTGTTACCTCGTCGCTGTTGCGGAGGAGTTCGACGTTTTCTCGCAGAACCTCCGCGATGTCGAACTCAGTGTCGGTCCTCTTGTGGGGCCTGGCGAAAGTGAGAAAGCCCTTGATGGTGCGGTCGAGTCGCCGGCTCTCGTTGAGGATGATCTCGAGCAGCTTGCTCGAACTGTCTGTGTCTGGTGTATTTGCAGCCAGAAGCTGTACCGATCCCGAGATCGCCGCGAGCGGATTGCCGATCTCGTGGGCAAGGCCCGCGGAGAGCTCGCCGATCGCCGCCATTCGGTCTTTGAGGCGGACTTCCTGCTCCAATTTGTGCCAGCCGGTGACGTCCTGAAAGATGAGGATGAATCCGCGGCTGCTGCCGTCGTGATAGTGGAGGCGGCTTACTGAGAATCCGAAGTGGATCTCTGTGTCGTCGCGCACGATGACGCTGCGCTCGCGACCGTGATCCCCGTGGTCCGCCGCCGCAGCTCTCTGCCAGGCGTCGCGATCGAGGAGGCCGATGTCTTCGACGGATTGGCCGACGATCTCGTCCTCCGATCTTGCGAGTAGGGTTGCTCCTGCCGGGTTCACAGTTATGACTTTGCCGGCGAGATCGGTGGTGATCAGGCCGCTGCCTATCGAGCTCGTGACATCGCGGTGGAAGTGCTCGAGCTGTGCTAGATCCTCACTCTTTCGTTCCAGCTCGACCTCAGTGCGGCGTCCTTGCTGGGCGAGAAAGGAAACGAGGATGGCGACGGCGTTGAAGCCAACCAGGTGGACAAAGAGTCGGTAGGCGAGCAGGCTCGAAGGCACGAAGAGCTGGTCGATTGGGGTAATGCGTTGAGTTGCGAGGCCAACAGTGAGCGCGGCGTAGGCGACCCAGGCAATATTGGCGAAGGCGAGCGCCGAGCTGCGGTTCAGCAGAGTGGCGGCGGCGGTGATGACGATCAGGTAGAGAATGGAAAACGCGCTGGTTACGCCACCGAAGTAGTAGACGAGCCCTGTGACGAGTGAAATGTCGCCGAGAAATTGGATTCCAGCCTGGACCCCGGGATAGGCCCTTAGTAGCTTCAACAGACCGAGGTAGACCAAGCTGAGAAAATAGCTCGCCCCAGCCAGCAAGTAGAGATGGGCCTGGTAGGGGGCCGCCGTCTCCTCGGCGGAGATGCTGTAGGCCTCCTGGGTAGAGATGCTGTAGAGCAGATACAGCACCGCCACGCTGGTGATCGCCACAAGTCGAGTGGCGATGAGCCAGCGGAGTTGCCTCGACTCTACAGCCATTGATGACGCCTCCTGGGGGGTCTTGCGACTCCCTTTCGGTGCTTCCTAATCGGTATTAGAAGTACTTGATGATGGTGTACATCGGCAGGTACATAGAAGTGACGATGGTGCCGATAACGACGCCGAGAAAGGATATGAGGATTGGCTCGATGAGCTTGAGGAGACCGGCAACCGCGGTGTCGACCTCGTCTTCATAGAAATCGGCGATCTTCGAAAGCATCTGGTCGAGCGCTCCGGTCTGTTCACCGACGTTGATCATCTGTACGACCATCGGCGGAAAGACCTTGGTCTGGCCCAGTGGCTCGCTGATGGTCTTTCCTTCTTCGACCGCTTTGCGGACGGCCATGATGGCGTCTTCGACGATGGCGTTGCCGGCCGTTCGAGCCGTGATCTCCAGACCCTCGAGGATGGGTACGCCGGAGGCGGTGAGCGTGGCCAGAGTTCGGCAGAAGCGCGCGGTCGCGATCTTGAGAAGAAGGTTTCCGATAATCGGCGATCGGAGCAGCAATCCGTCGATCACTCGGCGACCACGGTAAGTCTTGTGCGCTCGATTGATGAGCATGGCCGTGACGCCGAGAAAGATAAAGATGAAGATCGCGTAACGACCGATGAAGTTGCTGGCCCCGATCACCACTCGGGTGAGGAAGGGCAGCTCGGCGCCTACGCCGGCGAAGAGCTGGCTGAAGACCGGGATGACCTTCCACAAGATGATGAAGACGACAGCGACGGCGATCATGATGACGGTTGCCGGGTACATTCATCGCGGTGCGTACCTGCGCCACCAGTCGAACCGACTTCTCGATATAGGTCGAGAGCCGCTGAAGGATGATGTCCAAGATACCGCCGGCCTCACCCGCGGCGATCATGGAGACGTAGAGCTCGTCGAAGGCGGACTCGTGCTTGCGCATAGCGTCGGCTAGCGATGCGCCCTGCTCGACGTCCATGCGCACCTGACGAATGACTTCGCGAAAGTGGCGGTGGTCCTCCTGGGCGCCGAGGATCTCGAGACACTGAACCAGAGGGAGCCCGGCATCGAGCATGACCGAGAACTGTCGAGTGAAGATCGCTACGCGCTTGCGAGGAACCCGCACCGGCAGACGCGGCATCAGCGGAATCTGACGGCCCTGCTCGCGAATCGAAGTGATCTGGATCTGTTGTCGGCGCAGGGTAGCGGCAGCGGCGCTTTTCGAGTTGGCCATGAGGCTTCCCTCTTGAACCTGACCTCCGCGCGCTTTTCCCTTCCAGATGAAGTTCGGCATTGTGAGTCCCCCCCCCGATCTACGCTTGAGCGGTCCTGTTGGGTGGTGTCGGTGCGTTGGCGATGGACAAGCCGACAGAAGACGGCCCACGGTTGATGAGGTCGTGAAGCTCGTCGATCTGGGACGAGCGTGCTAGAGCGGTGTTGAGGCTGATCATCCTTCGGAAGTAAAGGATGGCCAGAGACTGGTTGAAGGTCTGCATGCCGTGCTTGGCCTGGCCCGTCTGCATCATGCCGTAGATCTGGTGAATTTTGTCTTCACGGATCAGATTACGGATGGCGGCGTTGGGGAGGAGAATCTCCATCGCCACCGTCCTACCTCGGCCGCTGAGCCGAGGCAGCAGCGACTGACAGACGATTCCTTCGATAACGAACGAGAGCTGGACCCTGACCTGGCCCTGTTGGTGAGCCGGAAAAATGTCGATGATGCGATTGATCGTCTGCGCCGCGGAGTTGGTGTGCAGAGTGGCGAGAGTCAAATGGCCGGTCTCAGCGATGCGCAGAGCCGCATCCACGGTCTCATGGTCTCTCATCTCACCGACGAGCACGACATCGGGATCCTGCCGCAATGCCGAGCGTAGAGCGTTGTGAAAGCTGAAGGTGTCAACCAGGAGCTCACGCTGATTGACGATGCAGTTCTGATGGGCGTGAAGATACTCGATCGGATCTTCGATGGTGACGATGTGCTCGCGCCGCTCGCGATTGATCTTGTCCAGCATCGCGGCCAGGGTGGTGGTCTTGCCGGAGCCGGTCGGTCCGGTGACGAGCACGAGTCCGCGGGGCTTCTCGCAGAGCTTCTCGATCACCATCGGTAGACCGAGCTCCCTGAAAGTGCGGATCTCGTGCGGGATCATGCGGAACGCGGCTGCAACGGCTCCCCGCGCATGGAAGACATTGCAGCGAAAGCGAGACAGGTTCTTGATCCCGAAGGAAAAGTCGATCTCGAGATCTTCCTCCAGGCGATGTTTCTGGGTGTCGGTGAGGATCGAATACACCAGCTGCTTGGTCTCGCTCGGCGAGAACGCGTCGTGGTCGAGCTTGTGCAGAGTGCCGTCTATGCGGATCTGCGGTTCCGAGTTAGTGGTGACATGGAGGTCCGTTCCTCCTCGTTCCACCATGGTTTTGAGTAACGAGTTCAGGCTGATAGCCATTGACAAGCCCCGTTCGGTCTCATGGACAAGTGCACAATAATGTATTAGTTTCGTGTCTTGGTCAAGTTTTCAGTAGCTACTCCTGTACTGCGTCAACGATCCCGATCGCCTCCACTTCCCCCATCAAGAAGAGTAGGTCGTTGAGGCGATCTGCCGAGTCGTCGCCGACCGGGTAGCGGTAAAAAATGTGCAGAAGGCGATTTCCTAGCGGATGAATCGTGGTGATGCGGAATTCTTCGGTTCGGACCCCTCCTTCATCGTCGAACTGCCCGCGGGAGTAGTAGGCGGCGTTTCCGTCCGGCGTTCCCAGCTCTCGGCTGCCGGAGAAGGTGCCGCCGGGGAGGGCCTCGAAAAGCTCTCGTTGTCCGTTGACCACCTCGACCACATTGATGCCTGCCTGCGCCACCGGCCCGATCTCGATCCAGGACTTGCCCGGGGGCAGTCCTTCACCACGTCTGAGCTCGAGGCGACTTCCGTCGTTGGTGTCGACCTCGAAACCCTCGGGCATGTCGGCAATGGCGATGCCGAGGTTCTCGTTTTCGATCCGGCGAATAACCCCCTCTTCCGGGACCGGCGCCGGAGACTGCTTACAGGACAAGAAAAGAGCGCACACGAGTGCGAGGCGCAAGACCTTGAAAGAGGATCGATTCATGCTGAACAGTCTATTGTACCTTCTGCTTCGCTTCTCACCAGCGGAGCGAGTCCGGGGCGCTGGTGAGAGAGCGGACCGTGGTACTTTGCTGAGGATATGGAGCCCCTCTTCATTACCTTCGAGGGTCTCGACGGAAGCGGAAAATCGACCCACTTACAGGCTGCTGCCGGCTGGCTGGAGGAAGCCGGCGTACCTCATCGTGTGACCCACGAGCCCGGAGGGACGGTTTTGGGGGAGGGCATTCGCAAGCTCTTTCTCCACTCCGCTGCGAGTGAGCTCGACGGTACTGTCGAGATACTTCTGGTTTTCGCCAGTCGTCGGCAACACTTGAGCGAGGTGATCGAGCCAGCGCTCGAGTCGGGCTACACCGTCTTATGTGACCGCTTCACCGATTCTACCCACGCCTACCAAGGCCACGGTCGTGGCATCTCCTCTGAGCTCATCGATGAGATCGACGCCCTGGCAACCGGAAGTCGATCGCCTGACGCGACACTTCTCTTCGACTTGCCGGCGGACGATGCGCGGCGTCGCGGCCAGTCGGGAGAGCGCACCGTAGACCGTTTGGACCGCGAGAGTGTCGACTTCTACGAGCGTGTGAGGCAAGGCTTCCTCGAGCGCGTGCGCTCCGACGCTGAACGCTTTCGGCTCATCAACTCCGGCGGTAGCGTGGAAGAGACAAGGCTTCAAGTGCACGAGGCCCTCCAGAACCTCTTGGCTCTGCCGCGATTGGAATCGCGAGATGGCGCCGGAGCTTGAACAACTGGCCCTGGAGGGCCACCTCTATACCTCGGTGATCCTTCATGGCGGAAGTGTGGACGCGCGGCTGCACCGGGCGCTCGGCCTGGCCCGGACTCTGCTTTGTGACGCTGCGGATCGCGGCCTGGAGGGCTGCGAGTGCCGCCACTGCGCCCGTATTCAGGCGCCGTCCGACGAAGATTCTCGCTTTCACCCTGACGCTCATATTCTCTGGCAGGACTTGAAGACGGTTACGTCCGTCGAGGCGACCCGAAAACTACTCCGAGCCGCTCACCTGAGACCCTTCGAGGCCCGCGGACAGGTCTTCATCGTCCCGACCGCCGAGACCCTTTCGGACGAGGCAGCCAATGTGCTCCTCAAGATACTCGAGGAGCCACCGCTCTCCGCCCCCCGCCACTTCTTTCTCCTCTGCCCAGCCGCCGAGCGTCTACTGCCGACGATCCGGAGCCGCTCGATGAGTGTTTACATGGGGCCGGTGCAGGCGCCCGATGTGGAGCTCCTTTCTTCGGTGGCTGCTGAGCTCGGCGACCGAATCCGTGCCTTTGGCGACACCGGTTCGGTTGCCTACATGCTGGCGGTTGCCGATGCCCTTCTTGCCGGATCGTCGTGGGACGATCCCAGAGATTCGCGGCCCTGGACCCTGGCCGCCTCTGCCGTGCTCGAGGTGTACCGAGGTCTTGCTGCGGACAGCGAGTTGCGACCGTCGCTTTTGGCGTTGGCGGAGGATCTGCTACTGGCGCCTGAGATGAGCCTGAGAAGAATACAGTCTCGAAGGATCGTCGAGGGTCTCGTCGCGCGCAGGTTGGGCGCCACTTGAGCCGAGGTCCGGCCTCGGGCTGCAGCGGCCCCGAGGCGGGAATGTTGCTACACTCAATTGGGTTGTTCGAGTGTTCAGGGAGCGGTCTGCGCTCCTGACCTCGGCCCACTACCCGCGCCTACCTTCAGGAGGAATTCCCATGAATCGTGTGTTGAAGTGGCCGGCTCGAGAGGATGGCTCGAGCTGTTTTCGTGCCCTCGCCCTCGCCCCGCTATTCGCTGCCTTGCTCGCCTTCTCGCCTTCTTCAGCAGAGGCTGAGGACGCTAAAGAACCTCCGGAGGTTGTTGCTCGTGTCGACGGCGAGGCTCTCGGGCGGGACGCCCTGCTCGAAGAGGCCGCTGCTCAGCTAAGCCGCGTCGAGGCGGCTCGCGCACAGTGTCAGCTCGGCGCAGACAAGCAAGAGCACGAGGCTTGGGAAAACGGGGTCGAGCGGCTGGTGAGGAAGAGGCTTCTCGATCTCGAGGCGACCAAGAGAGGAATCTCCGAGGCGGGTATCAGGGCAGAGCTGGAGCAGCTGGCCGGAGTCGTGAGCGATGAGGACGTCGACGCTTTCTACGAGAAGAACAAGAGCCAGATTCGCAAGCAGAAAGAGGCGGTCAGCGATCAGATTCGGACTCACCTACTCCAGCAACGACTACAGGTGGCCGAGAACGATTTTATTGCCGGCCTCAAAGAGAGCTACAGCATCGATTACTACCTCGAGCCGATGCGTTCGGTGGTGGCCGATGCGGGCTTCCCACAGCGAGGCCCGGACTCTTCTCCAATCACTATCGTCGAGTTCTCCGACTTCGAGTGTCCTTACTGCCAGCGGGTGCTTCCCACGATCGAGCAGATCGAGGAGAAGTACGGCGACAAGATCAAGCTTGTGTTTCGCCAGTATCCTTTGTCGATCCACGCCAACGCTCCAAAGGCCGCTGAGGCGTCTTTGTGTGCAAGCGATCAGGGGAAGTTCTGGGAGATGCACGATCTGATGTTCGCGGAGCAGGAGAATCTGACGATCGACGACCTCAAGGACAAAGCGAGTCGCTTGGAGCTCGATGACGCAGCCTTTTCTGAGTGCCTCGACTCTGGCCGCCACGCCGCCGCGGTAACCGCCGATCTCCAGTCCGGCACCGCCGCCGGGGTGAGCGGGACGCCTGCCTTCTTCGTCAACGGACGCCTGATTTCCGGCGCCGTGCCCTTCGAGACCTTGGCAGAGGTCATCGAAGACGAGCTTCGGCGCGCGGGAGGAAGTTGATCGGCACACAAATGCGGTTCGAGGCCTACAGCCCGAAGCAGCGGCCGGAGGCTGAGATGGAGAGGCGTGCCGAGGACTTCTACCGTCTCATGGACGGGCGGCGCAGCGTGCGCCACTTCTCAACCCGGCCGGTGGCTCGGGGTCTGGTCGAGACCGCCATCGTCACCGCCTCGACAGCCCCGTCCGGCGCCCATCGTCAGCCTTGGCGCTTCGTATGTGTCGACGACGACGAGATCAAGAGGCGTATTCGAGAAGCAGCCGAGGCCGAGGAGAGAAAGAACTACGGGGGTCGCATGCCGCAGGAGTGGCGGGAGGCCGTCGAGCCGCTGGGTACCACGGCCGAGAAGCCCCATCTGGAGATCGCGCCGTGGCTTGTGGTCGTATTTGAAGAGCTCTACGGCGTGGACGGGGAAGGCAATCGGCGCAAGAACTACTACGTCAAAGAGAGTGTCGGGATCGCTTGCGGGCTCTTCATCGCCGCGTTGCACAATATAGGGCTGGTGACTCTGACTCACACCCCGAGCCCGATGGGGTTCCTTTCAAAGATCCTGGGGTGCCCCGCGAACGAGCGCCCTTACATTCTCTTCCCGGTCGGCTATCCGGCTGCGGATGCGCAAGTACCCACGCTTCGCCGCAAGTCTCTTGCCGAGGTCGCGACCTGGAACCCCGGGACGGCCTAGACCAGCGTTTCCAAAGTCCGTGTACATAGGTCGAGGTCATTCTGTTCGCTGGCCAGGCGCGCCGACGCAGGCATATTGGGCAATATGTCGAGGAGCGCGGGGGCGCCCAGCCAACGCCGGCAGCGGGCAGAAGGGGCCGAGATATGTGCGCGAACTTTGGAAACGCTGGTCTAAAGCTCGCTGAGCCAATCTCGGGCCAGGCGGCAGGACGGATTGAGCTCCAGTGCCCGCTGCCAGTCGGCACGGGCGTCTTCGCTTCGCCCCAGCTCGAAAAGCGCGCGACCTCGTAGAAGGAGAGCAGGCTCGAGGCTCGAGTCGATCTCCAGCGCGTGGTTCACCAACTCGAGTCCTCGTTCGAGATCCTTGGGACCGCGACCCGGCCGCAGCAGGTCGGGCTTGGCCGAGCTGACCCAAGCGCGGGCGTTGCTTCGATCGAGCTCGAGGGCGCGGGCCGCTGCGGACTCCATCCTGCTGCGGTACTTCTGTCCTCTGAACTTCGACCGGATGAGTGTACCGACTAGATCGGCACGGATGCGCTGTGTCTCCGAGGTCTCGCCGAGGTCGGCGAGAAGATCGAGGCCCTCTTGGGCCGCCGCGTCGATGCGCTCGCCGATCTCTCTACGCAGTGACTGCTCCTCGGTCGGTGTTTCTTCGAAGTCGATGCGCTCGAGCTCGGCAACGAGGAGGGCCGCTTCGACACGAACACGGTCGCCTCGGTCTCCTGAGGCCTGGATGCTCGGTGTGCGGAGAGCCTGAAGAGTGTCCTTCGCAGCCTCGAGGTCGTAGGTCTGACGAGCTGTGTGAATTCGCTTGGCTTGCTCCTCTAGGAAGTCGGTCGCGCCGGCTCCGAGGCTGCCGGCGCTAAGAAGAGCGGCTCCAAGGAACTGAGCCCTCATGAGCGGGACCTCGGAGCTGTCCAACGGACGAGCGCGGGAAGAAAGGTGAGGTCGGTCAATAGAGCAGTGACCAGCGCCAGAATCGAAAGCAAGGCGAAGAAGTGAATGGGCACGAAGCTGGAGCCGAGGAGAGCGGCAAACCCGGCCGCGGTTGCCACCGTAGTGATGCAGAGAGCTGGGCCTACGGTCTCTGCGGAGCTGAGCAGAGCGCTCTCCGCCGATGCGCCTTGGCGCAATTCGGTCTGGGCCGCGGTGAGTAGATGGACAATGTCGTCAACGGCGATGCCGAGGGCAACGCCGGCGACCATGACTGTGCCTGGATCGAGGGGAATCTGTTTGGCGGCCATATAGGCGAATACCAGGGTGACGGGAAGAAGATTCGGCACGATGGAAAGCGTCGTCAGGCGCAGCGACCTGAGCCCGAGTAGGATACAGAACAGAATCAGAACTGTCGCCAGAGCGAGGCTCTTGAGCTGCGAGCTGATGATCCGACTCTGTGCCCGGACCAGCTGCAGGGTCAATCCGGTAGCGGCGGCGTCGCGCAGCCCGGCTGCCGCGGCCGCCGACTCGGCTTGGTTGGCGAGATCGAGGAAGGGACCGGAGTCCATAGTCGTCACTAGCGCGGTCAGGCGAACGAGTCTGCGGTCGTCGCTGACCAGGGCCCGGAGCTGTGCTTCCAGGCTCGGGTCGACATTGTCGAGAAGGGCCTGAGCCGCTTCTGCACCTTCCGGCAGACCATAGTGGGAGGGGTCGAGGTCGTGGTCCCACTGATTGAGCTTTCGCAGGACATCGAGCGGCGAGAGCACGCGGGCTATCTCGGGATGTCTCTCGAGCTCCTCGCGGAGTCGGTCGAGGGCGACCCAGTTGACGGGATCGTGCAGAGGCTCCGCCAGCGGCAGGAGTATCTCTAAGGTGGACACGCCGGTGAGGCTCTTGCGCAGCTGGTCGTAGTCTTGGACGACACGCTCGTCGGAGTTGAGGAAGCGGAGTGGATTGGAGTCGACTCGTAACTGGGGAAGTACGGGAAGGCTGAGCAGAATCAGGGCGGCGAAGCTACCCCCAGAGAGGAGCGGGTGACGCAACGACGCGGAGACGAGGTGGCGGCTGAAACTGCTCGTCAAACGGTGACGGGGACGGTGAGCGGAGGCGGGTCCGAGGCCGATCAGGGCGCGGCCGAGAGTGAAGGTGACGATCAACGAGAGAATGAGCCCAACCGCTGTCAGGGCGCCGAAATTGCGGATCGGGGCGAAATCAGACGTGACGAGCGAGAGGAAGCCCGCAGCAGTGGTCAGCGCGGACAGGGTGCAGGGGCGAGCGACCTCGGCGACAGCTCTCCTGGCGGCTTTCTCACGGTCGCTTCCCTGCTGGCGGCCGTACGCGCTGAGAAGGTGGATTGCGCTGGATAGGGCGAGCACCCAGACCAGAGATGGAGTCGCGGTCGTTACCATCGTTATCGGCACGCCGGCCAGGCTGGCCGTGGCGAGGGTCAGGAGCAGTGTCATGCCGCCGCAAAGAGATGCGATCGCCACCGGACCCACCGAGTGAAAGAAGAGGAGAAGGGCGGCTGACGAGAGCACAGCCGCGAGCGGTAGCGAGCGAAGGAGCTCTCTAGAGGAGATACTGTCGAGGGCCGCGTTGAGGACCGGTGCACCGACCATCGAAGCGTCCAAGGAGAGTCGATCCAGCTCGGCGCGGATACTCTCGACGATGTCTCTGCGAGCCTCAGGGGAGTCCCCGAGCTCGGTGGAAATAAAGAAGCCGAGGGTGTCGCCATCGTCTGACACCAGGAAGTCATCGTAAAAGGACGTGGACTCGACCTCGTCTCTCAGGGCTTCGAGATCCTCACCTCCATAGACATCGCGGTAGAGGGTTGGCAGCGAAGAGACATAGCGAACGCCTCGGATCTTCTCGAGGCCCGTCACCAGATCGACCAGGCGGTCGAAGATGGGGGGCGAGAAGGGCGGCGAGACGGTGACTGCGGCGAGTACGAACTCGTCGCTACCGAAGGTCTCCCTCAGCTCTTCATAGGCGGCGGCACCGGGGTCGGAACCGCTGATCCACAGCTCGAATCTATTGTCCGTCTCCAGGTCGCGAAGCCGCGCCAGCGACAGTGTCGCCAGCGCGACATAGAGAAGGAGAGTCCACTGGCGTTGTCGACGCTTCATGATCTTTTGCTCGGGCGATCGAGGCGGAGGAGGGGAGATTATCGCGCCTCGTGATACCTTGCGCCGGCGGAGAGAGGTACCGTGCAGGCGCTGATTCTTGCAGGCGGCAGAGGAACCCGCTTTTGGCCGGCCAGTCGGAAAGGGAGACCCAAGCAGCTGCTCCCTCTGGTCGGCAAGGGAACCCTGCTGCGACAGACCTTCGAGCGGATGCAGCCGCTGACATCGGCGGCGAGCACTTGGGTGTGCACCAACCGCGATCTCGGCGAGCAGGTTCGCCGCGAGCTTCCGGAGATACCGGCGCACCAGATTCTTGCTGAGCCCGTAGGGAGGAACACGGCAGCGGCAATCGCTTGGAGCCTTGCTTCGATGACCGAGTCGCAGCTCGACGACGTAGTCGTTTCTCTGCATTCGGACAGTTGGATTACTGATGAGGACAGCTTTCGCGCGAGCCTGACCCTCGCCGTCGAGGCGGTTGAGGAGCGCGACTGCGTGATGGCTCTAGGCGTGCGGCCGCGCTGGGCGGAGATCGGCTACGGTTATATAGAGACGGCGGAGACGGTAGATCGCGACAAGGGCCTGCTCCGTGTTTCCAGCTTCAGGGAGAAGCCGGACTCTTCGACCGCGAAGGAGTTCCTCGGCAGCGGAAGGCACTTTTGGAACTCGGGGATCTTCGTTTTTCGCGGTCGGACCTTGCTAGAGCATTTCAGGCGTTTGATGCCAGAGCTAGCCGCGGGTGTCGAGAAGGCGGTGGCAGGGACCGAAGACCTCGAAGCGGTCTACTCTTCGCTGCCGGCAGAATCGGTCGACACCGGGGTGATGGAGCGACTTGATGACTTGTACACCATCGCTCTCGATTGTGGCTGGAGCGACCTCGGATCCTGGGAGTCGCTGGCGGAAGTGCTCGGCGCCGCCGACAGCGGCAATAGCACCCACGGTCGGGTCGTTGCGATCGACTCTCGGGACAACCTTCTTTACGGTCAGGGCGGCGCCATCGCGGTGCTGGGGGTCGAAGGCCTCGCCGTCGTGCATGCGGGTGATGCGGTTCTTGTAGTTCCCAAGTCGCGGTCTCAAGAAGTTCGTCTGATCGTCGAAGAGCTACGCCGCCGCGAGGACGAAGATCTTCTCTGATCATGCGCCCGCTGCTGTTGTGCACCAATGGAAGGGAGACGGATCTGGCCGGCGTGAGCCTGCCGCTCGATTTTGGGCAGCCGAGAGCTCCGCTCGAAGTAGAGATCGGCTTCGGCAAGGGTCGCTATCTGCTGGCTCGCGCCGCGGCCGATCCGGGGCGCCGCTTTCTCGGCATCGAGTCGGCGGCCTTTTACTACAAGCTGGTCAATCGAAGGGCCGTTCGTGGTGGGCTCCAAAACCTGACCACCCTCTGCGGTGATGCCTTGTACGTACTCTCGACCTGCCTAGCGCCCGGGAGTGCCGAGGTCGTCCATGTCTACTTTCCGGACCCCTGGCCGAAGAGTCGGCATCACAGGAGGCGGCTCTTTGATGACAACAGTGTCGACTTGCTCTTGGGGCTTCTCTCGCCGACAGGGCGCCTGTTCTTCGCCACCGATCATCGGGAGTACGGGGAGGCTGTGGTGGATCTCCTGGCCAGCGAGCGCGGTGTGGAGGTCGAGTACATTCGGGAGGCTTGGCCGGACGGCCTGCGAACCAACTATGAGCTCAAGTATGAGGACGAGGGGCGCGACATTCTGCGCCTGGTCGTTCGCAGATCCGCAGGACTCCCTACCTTGCTGAGCACGGCCCGAAAAGTTGCGCTCAGCGCCGGCATCTCGGGGGATGGGGCTCGAAATGTTTGAGCCGATTCGCCAGGGCGACATTCCGGGTGTGCAGACGAGGCATCGCTGCCTCTTGAGTGTGGGACCGCTGGAAGCGTGGGATTGGCTGACGGTCGCCGGCCGCCTCGAAGCCTGGCTGGCCCGGCGGGCGACCTGCGAGCCCGGTGTCGGTGGGAGCCTGGTCTTAGAGCGGGAACGCGAGTCAGGAGAGGTTGTGGTGGAGACCGGCGTGATCCGTGCTTGGGAGCCCGGCTCGCTTCTGACCCTCGACTTCCGCTGTGACGATCCCGCCTGGGAGAGCACGACGCGGCTCGAGCTCACCCTGAGTACGACTGAGGAGGGGAGCGAGCTGATGCTCTTTCACGAGGGTTTTCAGCGACTGAGAATCTCTGCTTGTCTGACCCTCTGGGAGAGCTACCGCCGGCATTGGCCGCTGGCTCTGGCTAGGCTTGCCCAGGCGATCCGTGACTCCTCCTAGGAGCGTGTCCGAGAATTCGGACAGGCGAGTAGTTCTCAGGCGGGGATGGGCCGGAAAACGGGCCGAAGGCGCGTTTTCTGGGGCTAGGACCGGAACCAGCGTTCCCGGCTCAGCTTCTTGACTTCTTCGACACAGTCTCGGCGAGTGTAGACGCGGAAGCGATCGATACGGGTGAGGTGTTTGATGAAGTGACTGACGTCCTCCATGGGCTCCAAACCTCCGTCGCGATCTCGTACAAGGACTCGAGTCTCGCCGAGGCGATGGGGGTCTTTGGCGGAGTTCGATACCAGAAGGTCTCCGGGGGTGAAACGCTCTTCGAGAGTGCAGAGGAGGTCGCCGAAGCGAGCTCTCTCTTCGTTGCTCAGGTGCTCCCGGGTCTCGAAGGCGAGCAGATAGTGATTCCTATCGAGGATGGCCCGAGCGTGATCGCTCTTCGACTCCCGCATCGCTGACCAGACGGTCACGTCGTCCTCTTCCAGGAAGAGCATGGGATCTGCGGGCCAACGTATTTCTCTTGTCCTCAGCCACTCGTTTAGGTGGAGCTCGAGCACTTTGCCGGTGACGTTGAAGTACACCTGGGTGAACATGTAATAGCGAGCCAGGACCAAGGCTTCGAGGGCATGGACGCCGCCCTCGTCGATGCCGATATCCCACTCGCCGCTGACAGGGTCGCGCAGTGGCGTCATCGTCTCGAGGAGGCGGCCGAGGTCATAGCTGCCATAGCGCACGCCGCAATAGAGGCTGTCGCGAAGTAGGTAGTCCATTTTGTCGGCGTCGAGCTCGCCGGAAACGATCTGTGCCAAGAGGCGCTCAGCTTCGGCTCCACGCCCCGTCAAGATCCTTTTGACGCCGGCGAGGTCGATGCCGTCGGAAGCCTGCTCGAGCACCGTCGCGATCTCGGAGCTGTGCAGCAGCCTCACTGTCATGTCTTCGTGATTCAAGCCTTCCTCGAAGAGCTCTTCCGCGGAGTGAGAGAAGGGGGCGTGGCCGATGTCGTGGAGTAACGCGGCGATCCTCACTAAACGACGCTGTGGCGCGCGCTGGTCCGGTTCGAGAAGCTGTGGCTCCTTCTCCGCGAGGGCGTCGTAAACGCGACCCGCGAGCTCCATCGCTCCCAGGGCGTGGCTGAAGCGGGAGTGCTCGCCGCCAGGGAAGACGAGATGTGTCAGTCCCAGCTGCCGCACCCAACGCAGCCGCTGCATCGGCCGGGTCTTGACCAGCGCTGCTTCGAGCTCGTCCGCTCGTATATAGACGTGAACCGGGTCTCGTATCGAGAGGGCCGATCTTAGCTGCGGCATGGATTCCGGGCCCCTGACAAGGGCGCTAGTGGACCGTAACACTCGAACGTTTAGTGGCTGAGTGAGTCATTCGTGGTCGAGATCAAGGCGCGCTGACGCAGGCATATCGGGGACTATGTCGAGGAAGCGTAACGCAGAGATCGGCCGCGAGGGCCGCTCGGGCGCTAAACGTTTGGGTGTTACGGTCCACTAGTTCAGGTCCGGGTGGGTACTGAGATCGCGGAAGGGCTGGAGAAGCTCGACGACCCGACGCCGGCTGCGCAGAATGGCCAGGATGCGGTGGGTCCTCTCCGGAAGGTCACGGTTGAGTAGGTCGAGTTTGGCCAGGGCTGGAAGGTCGAGGTGGGCGGCTAGGCCATTGACTAGGTCCTCGGTTGGCAACCTGTCGATCTTGGCACCTCCGAATGCCGGCATGCGTCGGGTCGTCGCCTGGAGGAAGTGAAGCAGCTCGAAGAGATCCTCCCTCCAGCCCGAGACCTCGGCCGTGCTTTCGGTCAGGCGGGAGTCCGGCAGCGGATCGACGATTGCGCGTCGATAGGGCTGTGCGCTCAACTCCCGAGTGATGTCGAAGCGGAATTGACCCTCCAGTCGGATATTGGACGCACCGTCACGTAGGTGCTCGACATCCGCCAACAGACCCGCCGTACCCCTTTGGTAGATCGGCGGAGATGCCTCTATGCCGCCGCCGTGGCTGCGGGTCAATACGATGCCGATCAGCGGCTCGCCATGGGCCTGCTCACCGAGGTCGCGCACCAGAGCTCGATACCTTGGCTCGAAGACGTGCAGGTAGAGGTCCGTACGCGGAAAGTGAACCACGTCGGGTAGAGGGAAGAGGGGGATCGTCCTTTGGCCGGCCATGGCGACAGCCTGATCCTAGCAGTCCTCTTCTCGCGGTACTCTAGCCTCGATGTGGATCTCTGTACGAGGACCTCTCTACGCATCGCTCGGCATCCTCGTTCTAGCCCAATCGGGCGCGGCGCTGGCCGGGCACGCGCTAGCGGCGGCTGATCGAGCTTTTGAGCTGCGCGCAGAGAAGGTGGATGGCGACGTCGCTTCTTCACGGAATATCTGCGAAGCGATTACTCGTCTCGAGCAGACCCTTGCGCGTGACCAGGGCAATCTCGAAGCGAGCTGGAAGCTTCTGCGCGCCCTCTTCTATCGCGGCCAGTACACCGGCCTCGGCGAGGAGGAGCGCCAGTCCCTATATCGGGACGCAGTCGTCAGAGTCGAGGAGTCTCTCGACCGACTTCATCGTGGAGGGATGGCGGTTACCAAGTCGGCTGAGGATCTGGCGGCGGAGGTTCGAGGGCAGCCGGATGCGGTGGCTCTTCACTTCTGGGCGGCGGTCCATTGGGGGCTTTGGGGAGAGACGCAGGGTGCCCTGCCGGCGGTGCGCAAGGGGGTCGCGAAGCGAGTCCGGCGGCACGCCCAGGTTGCTATCGAGCTCGACGAGCGCTATGAGAACGGCGGCGGCGCGAGGGCTCTAGGGCGGCTGCATGCAATGGCTCCGAGAGTGCCGTTGATTACCGGCTGGGTGAGTCGAGAGCGAGCGGTCGTTCTACTCGATCGAGCTATGGCGGTGGCTCCCGATGATTTTTTCAACCGGCTCTATCTTGGACAGGCCCTGATCGAGCTCTCTTCGGAGAGAGGTGCGGAGGGGGTGCAGATCTTGCGACGGCTGGTCGAGGAAAAGCCCCGGCCCGAGAGTTTGTTGGAAGACCGCTTTGCCCAGCGCCAGGCGCGTGCCTTCCTCGATGGCCGCGACCGCCGCAAGAAGTGATCGCGATCGATTCTCCCGCCGGACGCAGAGCTCTACCCCGGCAGCTCAGTACCTCCAGACCCGCGGTGTCGGTGGCAGCTCGGCGAGCGCCTCAGCCGCGGTGCGGCCGGTGTGAGGCAGCAGCAGGTTTGGGCGCAGATCAACCAAGGGTTGGAGGACAAAGCGCCGCTGGGTGAGGCGAGGGTGGGGTAGCCGCAGCTCGGCGTTCTGCGAACGCGTATCGCCGTAGAGAAGAAGGTCGATGTCGAGCGGTCGAGGACCCAACCGGGGACCGGACCGTCGTCCAGCGGCGTACTCGAGGCGCTTGGCGATGGCCAGCAGGTCTTCGGCCAGAAGTACGGTGGTGCCCAGGAGAACGGTGTTGAGAAAGAGGCCCTGGGAGATCTCAGACATCGGCTCGGACCGGTAGAGAGGGGCTACCTCTACGCCAGTCAGATGCCGGGTGAAGGAACAGATTGCGCGCTCGAACCAGACCTCTGGATCACCCTGGTTGCCTCCCAGCGCCAGAACAGCCAAGGGTCCGGACTTGGTGATTGAGGACTTGGCCAGGGTCAGCTTTGGCGGCGTTGCTTCAGCGCGCGCAGTGTGTCGGTTGGGCGGGGAACGAAGCTCGTGACCGTCCAGCCTACCACGCGACATTGCTCGCTCCGGCTTCGCGAGAGGGTGATCGAGAGGCCTGATACCATCCTCGAGTGAGTGTCTTTTTGCGATCTTTCGCTCTCCTTGTCGCCTTCTTCGGCGTGGCGCTGACGAGTCTTCTGGCCGCCCAGGCGGTGCCGGATCCGAGTGACGCGACATTGTCGTCGGTCGAGCGTTTGCGGGCCCTGGTGGAGCGCATGAAGCTGGAACAGGCGGGCTTTGGCACTCTGCAGGCGAAGTTCGAACAGAGTACAGCGAGCAACCTCTTGCTCGAGCCTGAGGAGTCGACCGGGACCTTCTTCTACCAAGCACCTGACAAGGTGAGATGGGAATACGACTCCCCGACTTCGAAGGTGATAATCATCAATGGTGAGCACCTGCTTACGTGGTACCGGGATCTCGGGCGCGCCGAGCGCGTGCGAGTCGGTCGCTATTCAGATGCGGTCTTCAAGTACCTGGGCGCCAGCGGCTCGCTCGAGGCGCTGATGGAGTACTTCAGTTTGCGGGTCCGATTTCCGGAGACAGCGAAGGATCCGTATCGCCTGAGCTTGGAGCCTCGCTTTGCACGGGTCGAGAAGCGACTGCGAGGGATGAGCGTGACGATCGATGGTGGCCTCTTTGTTCCTCTTCGACTTGCTTACGAGGAGCCCAGTGGCGACTCCACCGAATACCGCTTCTCCGACTTCCAGATCAACGGAATTTTGTCCGCCGATCACTTCGAGCTTAGTGTTCCGCCAGAGGTCGAGCTTCGCGTAATAGCCGGCAGGGGCGAGTGACGGGGCCCTACCGAGACCCCGAATCGAATTGAGCTTCCGCGTACTGCACTCCGAGGGGAAGGCTCGTCTCGGCGTTCTTAGCACCGCCCACGGAGATGTTCCGACGCCGGCCTTCATGCCGGTGGGTACGCGAGGCGCGGTCAAAGGAGTCGGCCCGCACGAGCTCGAGGCGGCGGGTGCCTCGATCATGCTCGCGAATCTCTACCATCTCTCCCTTCGCCCCGGCATCGAGGTGATCGAGGGAGTGGGGGGGCTTCACTCCTTCTGTGGTTGGCCTGGGCCGATCCTGACCGATAGCGGCGGCTATCAGGTCTTCAGCCTCTCCGATCAGCGTCGCATAGATGCCGAGGGGGTGACTTTCAGGAGTCACCTGGACGGTTCCCCTGTGCGCCTGACGCCGGCGACCGTCGTGGACATGCAAGAGCGGATGGGCGTTGATGTCGCGATGGTGCTCGACGAATGCCCGCCCTGGCCGGTGGACGAGGAGGAGGCGTCTGCGGCCCTCCGGCGAACGACGAATTGGGCGCGACTGGCGCGAGAGAGCTGGCGCGAAGGTCCAACCGAGCTCTTCGGCATTGTCCAGGGGAGCTTCTATCCGCGACTGCGCGAGAGCGCGCTGGAGCAGACCGTTGCCCTCGATTTCGCCGGCTACGCCGTGGGCGGCATCAGTGTGGGGGAGGAGAGAAGCCTCGGGCGGGCTACCGTGGAGCTCGTGGCCCCCCTCCTCCCGGCGGACAAACCGCGTTATCTGATGGGTGTCGGCACTCCGGCGGATCTCGTGCACGGCATTCGCTGGGGAGTAGATCTCTTCGACTGCGTCATGCCGGCCCGCCATGCGCGTCACGGGGTCCTCTTTACTCGTGAGGGTCTGCTGCGGATCAAGAACGCAACCTTCAGCACCGACGAACGGCCGATTGACGCGCGCTGCTCGTGCCCGGCTTGTGTGCGGTTGAGCCGGGCCTTTCTTCGCCACCTCATTTGCAGCGGTGAGATCACGGGTCAGGTGTTAGCGACCCTGCATAACCTGCGCTTCTATCTTGACTTTGTAGCAGATCTCAGACAAGCTCTCGCGTCCGGATCGTTCGAGGATTCGGCTGCCGAAATCGCCCGCTACTACCTCGAGGCGGAGGCCAAGACCGACTAAGAGCGGACGAGGTCGGATCCCCCCTCTCAGCGAGTTCTCCACGAGATGTTGCGTAGGGATGCGGCGTGATCTCGTACTCGGAAAGCGAACTCGGAGTTGCACATGATGGGTAGCCTAGCCTCGATGTTGGTCGTTATGCAGAGCCAAGCCGCGCCGTCGGTGCTCGTCCAGCTCTTTCCAATCATCCTCATCTTCGGCATTTTCTATCTATTGGTGATCGCGCCCTCCCGCAAGCGCCAGAAGGCCCTGCAGGAGACGATCGACGCGTTGAAGAAGGGGGATCGAGTAATAACTACCGGGGGCATCTATGGAGACGTCGTCTCTGTCGACGGCTCTGTCGTCATTCTGCGCATCGCTGAGAACGTGCGCGTCAAGTTGGCAAAGTCGGCCATCACCGGGCTCGAGAAGGATGCCGGGAAGGAGAAAGCTTGAATCGCAGCCTCATAGGGCGGGGGATCGTTATCTTGGCGGTCGTCGTGGGCGCGGGCCTGCTGGCCTATCCCCCTAAAGAGAAGATCAATCTGGGTCTCGATCTGCGCGGCGGCATTCACCTGGTCTTAGAGGTGCAAGCGGAAGACGCACTGCGTGCCGAAACCGAAAAGGACCTCGATACCTTTGTTCGCCAGATCGACGAGGACGGCACAGGAGGTGTCAGCGCCACACGGGTCGATGACAACTCCTTCCGTGTGACTGGAGTGGCCCCGGGTCGTGACAATGAGGTTCAGGAAGTGGTCGACGACTTCCTTCCTTTCTGGAGCCATCGCCGCGATGGCGAGGCGCTGCTCTTTCAGCGGCGCATCGAGGAAGAGTCCGACATCAAGGAGCAGGCGGTACGACAGGCGCTCCAGACAATCCGGAATCGCATCGACGCGTTCGGTGTAACGGAGCCGGTGATTCAGCGCCAGGGCCTAGGCACCAACCGAATCGTGCTGCAACTTCCAGGGGTCGACGATCCCGAGCGCGTCAAGGAGCTGATCAAGAACACCGCGTTCCTCGAGTTCCGATTCGTCGACTACCCGTCGCAGGGTGGCGCGGCGGCTTCCGAGGCCGAGATCTTGGCCCAGTACGGAGGCTCCCTGCCGGAGAACATCGAGATCTTTCCGCAAGATCAGAAGGCGGAGGACGGTAGTGTCATCGCTACCGGATACCTTGGCTTGGAGCGCCGACAGATCATCACCGGGCGCGACCTCAAGACCGCGCGCTCCGGCCTGGGCCAGTTCAACGAGCCGGTGGTCCGCTTCTACCTGAGTCAAGAGGGTGGGCGACTTTTCGGTGAGGCGACCGGTGCCAACATCGGTCGCCGGCTTGCCATCGTTCTCGACAGCCGGGTGCAATCGGCGCCGGTGGTGCAGTCGAGGATCAATGACGAGGGCGTTATCGAGGGCGGGTTCAGTCAGACCGAGGTCGAGGACCTGGTCACAGTGCTCCGCTCCGGCGCTCTGCCGGCCGGAATCGTATACCTCGAGGAGAGGGCGGTCGGGCCGTCGTTGGGGCAGGACTCGATCGACCAGGGGCTGCGGGCATTTACCGTCGGCGTCGCTCTGGTGGTTTTGACGATGCTGCTGGTCTATCGGCGGAGCGGAGTCAATGCGATAGTAGCCTTGGCCTTCAATGTAGTTATCGTCTTCGGCATGCTCTCCTACTTCGGAGCCACGCTCACCCTCCCCGGTATTGCCGGCATCGTCCTGACGATCGGTATGGCGGTCGACGCGAACGTGCTCATCTTCGAGCGCATCAAGGAAGAGCTTCGTTCGGGCAGGACGGTCAAATCGGCGGTTTCGGCCGGCTTCGCCAAGGCCTGGACCTCGATCTTCGACGCCAACCTTACGACCCTCATTGCAGCGCTCTTTCTTTTTCAATTCGGTACCGGGCCGATCCGGGGCTTCGCGGTGACTCTTTCCGTCGGCATTCTCGCGTCGGTTTTCACCGCAGTCTTCAACAGTCGATGGATCTTCGATCTCCTTCTCTCGCGCAGCGATCGCGTCGAGCGACTGTCGATCTGATTGGGAGTAGCGATGAATTTGTTTCGCGACTCGAGCATCGACTTCATGAAGTATCGCCGTTTCATGGTGCCGCTGTCGGTGCTGTTGGTGATCGGCTCGATTGCGGCCCTTCTCCTCGGCCGTCTGAATATTGGGATCGACTTTGCCGGCGGAACCCAGCTGGTGGTCCGCTTCCAGCAGACACCGCAGGTGGACGAGCTTCGTGACCTCCTGGCCAGCAGCGGGATCGACCCGCAGATCCAACGCTTCGGCCAGGAGATCGACAATGAGGTGATCATCAAGACTCCGCTGGTCGAGGGAGCTGACGAGGGCAGCCGTGAGGCAATAGTTCGAGTCCTCGATGGCCGGTTCAACAGTGGCGCCAGCGGGCTGGACCTCAACCAGCAGGGTGGCTCGGCGATAGCGAACCTGCTCTTCGAGGCCGATCCTGATGACCAGCGGCGACTTGGAGACGAGGCGGAGTCCTACTACGACGGCATCGCTGAGAAGGTCATGGTGGTCCGTCGCCAACATGGCCTGATCTCCGGTTGGGAGCAGATCGAGGGGCTGGAAGGCGTCAGTGGCGAAGTCGTCGCGTCGCTGAAGGGGCGAGCCCGGCTCGGTGCCTTCGCAGTTTTGAGCGCTGAGAATGTGGGCCCTCAGATCGGTTCCGAGCTGCGCCAGAAAGGCGTGCTGGCGGTGGTCTTTTCCCTGGTCGGGATGATGGCCTTCATCTGGTACCGCTTCGAGCTACGTTTTGGTCTCGGCGCGCTGGTGGCTCTGCTGCACGATGTCATCATCGCGCTGGGCCTCTACACCGTTCTCGGGTACGAGTTCGATCTCACGACCATTGCCGCTTTTCTGACACTCGTGGGCTACTCCGTGAACGACTCGGTCGTCATCTTCGATCGGGTGCGGGAAAACCTTCGCCGGAGTCGGCGCGACAGCCTGAGCGAGATCATCAACCGTAGTCTCAACCAGACCTTATCGCGCACGATCCTCACGTCGGGGACGACACTACTGGCGGTGGGAACACTCTTCGCCTTTGGTGGAGACGTGTTGAGAGGCTTCTCTTTCGTCCTCACCATCGGGGTTGTCGTTGGTACCTATTCCTCGATCTTCATCGCCAGCCCGGTGATGCTGCTCTGGGAACGCCTGTCCACTCGACGGCGCTAGGAGCGTGTCCGAGAATTCGGACAGGCGAGTAGTTCTCAGGCGGGGATGGGCCGGAAAACGGGCCGGAGGCGCGTTTTCTGGGGCTAGGAGCGTGTCCGAGAATTCGGACAGGCGAGTAGTTCTCAGGCGGGGATGGGCCGGAAAACGGGCCGGAGGCGCGTTTTCTGGGGCTAGCGTCGAGGTTGTCGGTCGCGGGCTCTCGAGAGCTCCGGGGCGCCGGTCTGGCACCTTCCGCTTATAATTCCCTCCCCCCGGAGAGGGGAGCCAGACGACATGTCGCCGACGACTTTTTTCAGGGGACGAGTGCAGCCCCCAAGTGTTCCTCGCGGGAATGTGAGCCTCGACGATGTCCTGGCTCGTCTTTCTGAGGACGGTCGCGACTTCGACGAGGACTGGCTGCGCCGTGTCTTCGACTATGCCGCCAAAGCGCACGAGGGTCAGAAGCGCATGTCGGGCGAGCCCTACGTTTCACATCCTTTGCACGTGGCGTGGATTCTTGCCGACTTGAAACTCGATCCCACCTGTGTTGCCGTTGCCCTGCTCCACGACGTGCTCGAGGACACCGGCGCGACTCGAGAGAACCTTGCCGAGGCCTTTGGCAGCGAGCTCGCGGGCATGGTCGATGGCGTCTCCAAGATCGGCCGGCATGAATATGTCCGCCGCGATCAGGCCCAGGCTGAGACCTTCCGCAAACTGATCCTGGCTTCGGCCCGCGATATTCGGGTGATCCTGGTGAAGCTTGCCGATCGGTTGCACAACATGCAAACCCTCGATCATCTGGAACCGGATGCGCGGCGGCGCATTGCCCAGGAAACGCTCGAGATCTATGGCCCACTGTCTCATCGTCTCGGTATGTCCAGGGTGAGGACTGAGCTCGAAGATCTTTCTTTCTACTTTCTCTATCCCCATCAGTACAAGGAGCTGCAGTCTCGGTTGCGAGAGAAGGTCAAACTGGGACGAGGTACCACGAAACGCCTCAGTGAGCGGTTGAAGGCGGAGCTGGCAGGGGCGGAGGTCGAGGCCGAGATCAGTTCGCGAGCCAAGGGCTACTACTCCATCTACCGAAAGCTACGTGATCGAAAAATCGACCTCGACCAGCTCTACGACTATCTCGCCTTCCGAATCGTCACCGGCAACGTCCGCGATACCTATGCGGCGCTGGGTGTCGTCCATCAAGCTTGGCGGCCGATTCCAGGACGCTTCAAGGACTACATCGCTGTTCCGAAGCCCAACCTCTATCAGTCTCTGCACACCACTGTTCTGCAGCAGCGGGGCCAGCCCTTCGAGGTTCAGATTCGCACTCGAGAGATGGACGTGGTTGCGGAGGAGGGGATCGCAGCGCACTGGCGTTACAAAGAGGGACGAATTACCACCGAGGCGAATGACTCGAATATTCGCTGGCTGCGTCGGCTGCTCGAGTGGCAGCGTGCGGAGCATGAGCCGCGCGCCTTCATGGAGAATCTGCGGATCGATCTCTACCCGGAAGAGGTCTACGTCTTCAGTCCCAAGGGCGACGTCTACTCCTTCCCCAGGGGAGCTACGCCCCTCGATTTTGCGTACAGGGTCCATACCGATCTGGGTCATCGATGTTCTGGATCGCGAGTCAACGGGCGCCTCGTTCCGTTGCGCACCGCCTTACGCAACGGTGACATCGTCGAGATCCAGACCGATGCCAAGCGGGGCCCGAGTCGGGATTGGCTGACTATGGTGAAGACTTCGCGGGCGAGGACGAAGATACGCCAGTGGCTCAACACCAGGCAGAAGCTCGAAGCGGTGGAGATCGGCAGGCGAAGCTTCGAACAAGAGATCAAGAAGCTCAAGCTCTCGCTTCGCTCCGTACTCGCTGCGCCACAGCTCGAGGCCCTGTTGGAGGTGGAGGGGTTGTCGCGAATCGAGGATCTCTACAGCCGCATCGGCTTCGGCAAGACCTCGGTAAGGCACGTTGCCCGCCGTCTCGCCTCAGGCGTGGCGGTCGACGATGAGCGAGAGCCCGGCAGACTCCGGCGAGCCGTCGGTCGCTTGTTCACTTCTGACGATGCGGCCGTTCGCGTTCGTGGCGAGGGAGATCTGTTGGCCACGATCGCGCGCTGTTGCAACCCGGTACCGGGGGAGGCCATTGTCGGCTATATCACTCGGGGGCGCGGGATCTCGGTTCACTCGGAAGATTGCTCGAACGTCAAGAATCTTCTCTATCACCCAGAGCGCGAGATCGATGTCGAGTGGGACGACGAGAAGGGCCGTGTTTACCCCGTTGTTCTGCGGGTCGAGACCGAGGACCAGACAGGTGCCCTAGCCCGCCTCACCGAGGTCATCGCCAAGAGGGGCAACAACATCCGCAACATCGAGGCCGAGACCACCGGTGGCGATAGCGCCATGGTCGAGATCGTGGTCGAGGTATCAGACCAGAGCCAGCTGGCCAAGCTCGAGGAGGCCATCCTAGCTCTGCCCCAAGTTGTCGAGGTCGTGCGTCTGCGCGAGAGCCAGAAGGGCCAAAGCAAGATCGGGGAATAGGGCCCTCCGAACGGGCGCCAGGGAGTCACCGATAGCGGGGGGCTTCCCCATGGGTCAATTTATTGATATATTGATGTCTGTTCATGTGTTGACACATCTCTTTCTTTGTTGTTACCCTCGAGCAATGCTTTAAAGGCTCGTGTGTAACTAGGGATTAGCATGGGGTTTACGGGGGACTAGCAATTGGCCTTTTTTTCGCGATCGAAAAGCGTAGTTGGTCTGGATATAGGCAGTTTCGCCTTGAAGCTGGTTGAATTGAGTCAGCACAAGAGCGGCGAATTCTCGCTGCAGTGCCTCGGAGTCGAACCCCTCTCGCCTGAGGCAATCGTCGATGGATCGATCATGGACTCCTCGCTCGTGGTGGAGGCCATCGAGAAGCTGAACCAGGAAACTCGGGTCAAGAATTCGAACTTCGCCACCTCGCTCTCGGGCCACTCAGTGATCATCAAGAAGATCGAGCTTCCTCCGATGAGCCCCGAAGAGTTGGCTGAGTCGATCCAGTGGGAGGCGGAGCAATACATTCCCTTCGACATCAACGATGTGCGCATGGACTACGTTCTCCTTTCGGAGGACACCACCGGCTCCGATCAGATGGATGTTCTGTTGGTGGCAGTGAAGCGAGACAAGGTCAACGACTACGTCTCGGTGATTGGTCAAGCAGGCCGGACGCCGTCGCTGGTTGATGTCGACGTCTTTGCCATCCAGAACGCCTATGAGCTGAACTACGATATCGATCCCACAAAGATCGTGGCGCTGGTCAACATGGGTGCTGGTGTTACCAACATCAACGTACTGGCCCGTGGACAGACAGTCTTCTGGAGAGACATCGCCTTCGGAGGGAATCAGTTCACCGAGGCGCTTCAGCGGGAGTTCAACCTCTCCTTCGAGAATGCCGAAGCGCTCAAGCGGGGTCGTGAGGTCGAAGGCTACTCAATCGCCGATGGAGCCTCCGTTCTCGAGTCCGTAGGGACCGAGTTGGCAGCTGAGATCCAGAAGACCTTCGACTTTTTCTCGACGACTGCAAGCGAAGGGAACGTCGACTCAGTCGTACTGTCAGGAGGCTGCGCTCTCACGCCAGGGCTGCAGGACACACTCGGAGCCCGGCTTGGCTGCGAACTGGAGGTAATGAACCCTCTGCGCCGAGTGCAGTACCGCGAGAGCGATTTCAACAAAGAGTGGATCCAGTCGATTGCGCCGATGATGGCGGTCTCGGTTGGACTGGCCCTTCGCCGCCAGGGAGATTGAGATCGTGCTGCGCATCAATCTCATTTCAGAAGGCAAGAAGGTCGCTGGTGCGCGGTCCGCGCGCCTGCGCTCGCTCAACCTCGGGCCTGACAACATTGCCGTGTTCGCGCTCGTGGTGGCGTTCGCAATCGGCGCTCTGGGATACGGCATCTATTGGCTCACCGTGGACCGGCAGCTCGCCAGCCAGCGCGGCGAGATCGCCGATCTCCAAGCAACGGTGAAAGAGCTCGAGGAGATCATCCGCGAAGTCGAGTACTTCGAGGTCCGGAAGGCTGAGCTCGAGAAAAAGATCGAAGTGATCAGCGGTCTGAGAACCAGTCAACGGGGTCCGGTCCGCATCATGGACCAGGTTTCCAAGGCGCTCCCTGAGTTTCTCTGGCTCGACAGCCTGACTATGTCGGCCGCGGCCGTGAGGCTGCAGGGGAAGGCCTACACCACCAGCTCGGTGGCGAACTTCATAGAGAACTTGGATCTCGTGGAGGAGTTCCAGGAGCCGGTGTTGCGCAACGCCACCTGGCGTTCAAACGTCTACGACTTCGAGGTGAGCTTCAACTTCACGCCGGTCCCCGTGAATCCGCCAGTAGGCGAGGGGCTTGACGAGCTGGAAGGGGCTGCCCAAGAGGCGGCTCGTTAGGAGGTTGCGACGTGGCTTTCGAGACTGGACTTGAAGGAAAGCCGTGGTGGGCTGGGGCCCTCCTCGGAGTCGCGCTCTCCGTCGCCGGGGTTCTCCTTGGCTTCCAACTACAGCTCAAGGAGATGCACCTGACTCGCGAGACGCAGGACGGACAGATCGCGCAGCTGCAGGCCAAGATCAGTCGGGGTCTGGCTGCCAAGGCGAAGCTACCCCAGTTCCGCGAAGACGTCGCACTGCTCGAGGTACAGCTGACGAAGTTGTTGAGAATCCTTCCGCCACGACGGGACGTGCAGGACGTGCTTCGCCGCTTCCGGGTCCTTGCCGAGCAGGAAGACTTTGTTCTCAGCGAGTTCCGACCGTCAGCGGAGATCGAGAAGGACTTCTTCAACGAGTGGCCCATCGCGGTAAAGATCGAAGGGACTTACCACAACCTCGCGCGTTTCTTCGACAGGATGAGTCGGTTCTCGAGGATCTTCAATATCGACAACCTTCGCATCCTCGCAAGACCAGATGGTCAGCACACGATCAACGCATCTTTCACCGCGAAGACCTTCGTCTACAAGGATGTCCCGCCGCCAGTGCCACCGACAGAAGGTGGGGTTGCGCAGTGAGATCTACGATTCTGTTTCTTCTGTTGGCTCTACTTTCTCTGCCCGCGTTGGCTGTTGCGCAGGAGCCGGAAACTAGCGGAGGGGCCGAGGCTCCTGCCGGCGAGGACGAGGCGGGTGATGAATCGGCAGCGGCGCCGCCTGAAGAAGACGGCCCTTCGCTGGACGCCATCGAGCGGATGTTGCTGGAAGATGAGGCGGTGCTAGAGGGATCGGGTTACACCTACAACTCGGGAGACCGCCGTGATCCGTTCCGTTCGTTGCTGCGAGTTGTCGAGGAGCCGGACATACTTGGGGTTCGCCCTGACGGCGTGCCGGGGTTACTCATCGACGAGATTGAAGTTACCGGCGTTTTCGTAACGGGTGACGGTCCGGTTGCGCAGGTGCAGTCTTCGAGCAAGGACAAGAGTTACCTCGTGCACATCGGGGATGCATTCTATGACGGCGAGATCGCTGAAATTCGGTTCGAGCGCAGTTCCACCGCCGAGGTGGTCTTTAAACAGGATGTAAGGGACCCGACGGCGACCAAGCCCTTCCGTGAGGTCGTCAAGCAGCTCAACCCCGATGACTAGAGAAGGGGCGGAGGCGAGAGAGATATGGGGGACAAAGTGACAGCTGATAGTAGATCGGCTTGTTTTTTCGAAGGCGTTCATTGGCGGACGCTGACCTTTGTGTGCCTGCTAGCGTCGATGCTGCCATGGGCGGCATTCGCCGGTGACAGCTCGCTGTCTAGGATCCCAATAGCGACGCCTGAGGACCCCTTTGTCGCCCCCCTCCCAGCGGGGAATCGGGCAACTCGGCTCGAAGGGGTGGAGGTCGTGGACCGAGGTTCGGAAACTTTGGTACGGATCGTCGGTAACGGCGAGTTCGCGTACTCCAGTTTTCAGCTGGAGGACCCGCCGCGATTTGTAGTTGACCTCGAGGGCGCTCAAAAGACCAGCGGCGACTCGAATCTCCTGGTCGCCTCGGCGACGGTGGAACGGGTGCGACTGGCTCAGTTCCGATCGGCTCCCGAGCCGGACTCACGAGTCGTCTTCGACCTTCATGAGTCGGCCCAACCCTGGGTGGCTCGAGACGCAGACGGTCTGCTGGTGCTCTTCGCGGCCGGCAGTCCGGAGATTAGCGACGGCGGGCCGGCAGCATTGGAGCTTCCTTTGGACCTGCCAGAGCCGGTTGAGCTTCCTTTGGAGGCCACCGGGGAAGTGGCGATCGATCCGGAACCCTCGAGGTTGAGAGTGAGCACGATAATCGATGGGAATGTTGGCCATTCTGAGCACGGTAGGTGAGGGAAGGGTGTTTGGTCCCTCAAGTAGTGTGCTCAAGACTAGGTCCGTCGGCATCATCCCCGCCGAAGGCGGGCCGTCGGGGCCTGACGCGCAGTCCATACTTGTTCTTTCGCTGATCACGCTGAACGAGGGCTGACACGCAGCGATGGGATGAACGGCACGCTATCTGATGGGCGATCGAGGCGGTTCGCCGAGCTTCCATCGCGCTTGGGCCCCTGGTTGCGCCCTCAGATACCTTGAACGGAACACCCATTCCCACCAGACAACGTGATCGGGTTTCCTCGAATCGCCATCAAATACTGTGAACAAGACCGTCTGAGGCAAGTGGCAGCGAAACGCAGCTTCGGCTAAGTCCTTCAAAAGGCTACGCGACCATCACTTATCGTGATCGGACCGCCATCGATTATCGTGCTCACTCTCAAGGGTCACAGAAGCGGAACCCGCCAGGGTTGCCAAAGACCGGGCCATCGAGGAGCCGGATGGGAATCTCTCGCCTATCCTGCCGGTGGTATCCGCTGAGCCCGACCTCGATGAGATGGTGGTGGCTCGACTGGAAGCGCCGCCCATCGTCGTAGCCGGCCCGGGGCTTATCACTTTGCCTGAGGGCGCTGTTGTATTGCCGCAGCCGGTCGCAGCTAGAACCGAGCCGATGCGCCAGGAGGCTGTCTTTGTGAGCACGGCTGTAGTAGAGCGAGAGACTGAGCCGGCTGCACAGCCTGTCCCTGCCTTCGAAGACCGTACCGAAACGCTCCTTGCTTCGATCGGTGCCGGTACCGAGGCGGAGCAAGAGCTCCCTGACGAAGCCCCTGCCCTAGCGCCACCGCAACCGTCGCCACAGCCGCAACCGTCGGCACAGCCAGAGCCGGTGCTTGCTATCGCGGAGTTCGCACAGGCGCCTGAAGTCGAAGCCCCGGTCGCAGAGACGGCCGTGGTGCCAGAGTTTCAGGCTCCTGCTCCGGAGCCGGTGACCATCACTCAAGCCGGGCTTGGCGGTGTGCCGTTCATCGCGGTTGCGCAGCAAGAGTCCGTCGCGCCGAGCATCGAGGCGGCTGAAGAGGGTAGTGGCGGTGCCGGTTGTTACCGGCTACGAGAAAGCGCACTTAGTTGGCTGCGAGTCGGTTTTTTGTCCCCGCGAGGCGTGACTCAGGGTGTGGCGCAGATAGTCGAGGTACCCCTCGGGGGGTGGCGTCGTGGGGAGTTCTCGGAGGATGGGGAGAAAGTAGGCGAGGGATCGGATGGGCTGGAGCTTTGGTAGGCGCGGATCTCGGCATGCGCGTCGGGCGGAGCCGAGGAGGAGGGCGGCCTGGAGGACGGTGAGAGGCAGGTCTTGGTCGAAGAGCTGGTCGACGATGACGCGGTCGCCGTGGTGGAAGCGGTGCGGGGTGTCGGGAAGGAGTCGATAGAGGCGGAGGAGCTGGCGCCGATAGTGGCTTCGGGTCATGAGCGTCGTCGTGCTGCGCTCCGCCTTTTGGCGCGGTCCTTGGCCTTTTTTTCAGCAGCCTCCTTGGCCTCCTTGCGGCGATAGGAGTTAGCCTCGATCTTGACGATCTCGGCGTGGTGGGTGAGTCGATCGACGAGAGTGACGACGCAGGAGGCGTTGGGAAAGACCTCGGCCCATTCGGCGAAGGGCTTGTTGGTGGTGAGAAGAATGGGCTTGTTGCCGTATCTCCTGGAGACGACCTCGAAGAGGAGATCCGCGTGGCGGTGGTCGTAGGAGAGATAGCCGAGCTCATCGATTGCCAAAAGCGAGGGTCGGGTGTATTTGGAGAGCCTTCTCTGGAGCGCCGAGGGGGTTTCCTGGACGGCGAGATCGTTGAGCATGTCGGAGGCGGTGACGAAGCTGGCGGTGGCCCCTCGTTGCAGCGCCTGGTAGAGGAGGTTCTTGGCAATCATGGTCTTGCCGACACCGTTGGGTCCGAGGAGGATGACGTTGGTGATGTCGTCGAGGAATTGGAGGGTGAGCAGATCCTGGATCTGCTCGCGGTCGATGCGCTGGGGCCAGGAGAAGTCGAAGTCGGCGATGCTCTTGAAGAGCCCGACGCGGCTGGTGCGGATGCGCCGTTCGAGGCTGCGCCGTTTGCGCTCGGCCTCTTCTTTGCGCAGCAGCTGTTCGAGCCAGGGCTGTTCTCGGTAGGTGCCCCAGTCGTCGACGAGGGCGTAGAAGCCGAGGGATCGGGCGAGCTCTCGTAGTGGTTCGTCAGGGATCGTTGGACTCTTCCTGGGTCGGGCCATCGTCGTTGCCTCCAAGTTGGTCGTAGTCCTCGAGGTTGTGCGGTCTCACGGAGAGATCTCGCTGTTGGAGCTCCTGGCTGAGCGGCACCGGTAAAGCCGGGGGCTGACCGAGGCCGCGCTGGTGCCGTTCGAGTAGGAGCCGGACGGACTGGAATCGCGGTGCGTGGTTCAGGAGCGCTTCGCGCACGGCTTTGTCGAGTCGCTGGGGGCCGTACTGGCGCAGGAGTCGGAGCAGGCCGGCGGTCTGCGTTCCGAGGTTCTCGCCTCGCTCGGCGAGCTGCTGCATCAGCTCTTCGCATCGAGGCACAGCGGAAAACAGCCGATGGAAGCCCCGGTGTCGTCGGGCCCTGCGTTTGTGAGCGAGGAGCTCCTCGAGGTGTTGAGGATCGAGGATCTGCTCGCCCCGGGAGTACGAGCGAGGGTGCTCGGCGAGGAGCTCCTGGCCATCGAGGATCCGCACCCGATGCTCGCTGGCGAGGAGCGTGACGGTCCTCTGCACATGACTGTGCGGCACCGAGTAGTCGTTGAGGTCGAAGCGCACGATCGGCGTCTTTCTGACCTTGATCTCCAGTCGCAGGTCGGTTTCGAAGTCGTCTCCGGGAAGCTCAAGCAGTCGAGGTCGTTCCTGGGCCAGGGCGCTTTTCACGGTTCGCTGTCGGTCCTGCGGCCAGGGTCTGCGCTGCGACCTCTGGCACCATTCCAGGACCTGCCGATTCAGACGATCCAAATCGCTCACCGTTCGGGCGCCGAAGAACGAGCTTCGCAGGAAGCGGATTGCGCGCTCGACGCGGCCTTTCTCATTTCCCCGAGCCACCGCGGCGACGGTGGGAAGGAAGCCGTAGTGGCTGGCGAAATCGAGCAGCACGGGATGGAAGCGCACCGCGGTTCCCTGCCGCTCGATCACCGCGGTTCGCAGGTTGTCGTACAGAACGGTCCTGACGACGCCGTCGACGTAGTGGAAGGCCAGCTGGTGAGCGTGCAAGAAGGTTTCGAGACGAGTGTCGAGGGTGAAGTGCACGAAGACCGTGCGCGAGAACGACAGCACGAAGACGAAGGCATAGAGCCGACGATGTGCCCGGCCGACGCGGAGCCGACCGAAGTGGCCCCAGTCGACCTGCGCCTGCTCTCCTGGCAGCATGCGCAGCGAGAGAAACGCCTCGCGCTGGGGCTTCGGTCGCATCGAGGCCACCAGGTGGCGAAACTGATCCGGGCCTCCTGGATAGCCGCGCTCCACCACCATGGTGTAGAGACGGCTCGCCGGCAGTCGTGGGTAGGTCCCGAGCACCTGCTCGATGAACGGCAGGTAAGGATCGATCATCCTCCCTCGTCGCTGCTGGGGTAGCACGCCGGACTTCTCCAGCGCCCGGCGCACGGTTGAGGGGTGCAGCTGTAGCTGTCGAGCGATCGTGCCGACTTTCCACTTCTCGACCAGGAACAGACGACGGATCTCCCCGCGCAGCTGTGCGTCGATCACGCCCCTATCTCCGTCGGCAACGACGAAAGCTCGTTCGCACAAACTCTCGGCAGGCCTCTCCACACTGCATGCATCGCGGATTCCTCGGGTCGTAGCGCACTTCGCGCCTCGGAGTCTCGATCCGACACAGTGTCCTCCCCGAAGTACCGCCTGGGGTACCCTGATGCGTCACTTTCTCTGCCCGCTCGCGCTGGCGCCGACGGTAGCGGGCCTGACGGGCGGCATGACAATGCCGACCTCGGAGGCTTCGCTGGTACCGATGGCCGGCCGCCCGAGTCGATTCCCGACGAGCCACCAGAGCACAAGCCCGGCAGTAACGCTGGCCACGGTCACAGTGCGAGCACAGCGAGATACGCCGACGGCATCGAGCACAGTCGAAGAGTCGGTAGTCCGGTCGCATCGTCGCCTCCCATTCGACGACGACCCCGACTCTCTGCCATACTGCAAGCGCAGCTAATGCTGCGGTTTGGGGCAGAGCCCGGGGCGTTTTCTACTTCGCTTTCCCGGGCTCTCGCCGTCTCTGGTCGGCCTGCTCTATCAGAGCAGAGCCCGCACTGCAAAGCCCTACACCGACTCACGCATCTCTTCCGACCGCAAACACGCCGCCGGGACCACGCACCCGGACCGCCGTTCCGGCGGGATGATGCCGCCCTTCCTGAAGAAGGCCTAGCTTTCCCGCGGTCGCGAAGCCCTCAGCTCACTCCATCCCGGAAACTGCGCTCGCAGCCAACGGGATGCGCTTTCTCGCAGCCATCAACACCGGTGGCGTGCCCGGTTTCGGCGTCACTAATGTGAGCGGTCAGAAGCAGTATTTCGGCGACCCCATCAGCATGAGTCTGAAGGACGCCGACATCACGGAGGTTCTCCGCTCGATCGCTCGGATCAGCGCTCTCAACATCGTTATTCAGCCAGGAGTGTCGGGCCCTGTCACTGTCGAGCTCGACAGCGTTCCATGGGATCAAGCACTTGAGCAGATCCTCAAGATCAATCAGCTTGGAATGGAGCTCGATGGCAACATCTTGCGCATCGCGCCTGTAGCCCGGCTGGCGCAGGAGGCTGTAGAACAGCAGAGGTTGATAGCCGCGAAGGCACTTTCGATACCGCTGACAACGGTGATGCGCCGAATCAGCTACGCGACCGCCGCCGAGCTCGCCTCGATACTCCAATCGGGTGGAGGTGGCGGAGGCGGAATCCTGAGCCAGCGTGGAAGTGTGATCGTCGATGCACGCACCAACACTCTGATTATTCAGGAGCTGCCTGGCTACATGGATCAGGTGATCCAGATCATCGAGAACCTGGATATCCCCGAGGACCAGGTGATGATCGAGGCCCGCATCGTCGAGACCACCAAGAACTGGAACCGCTCCCTGGGTTTCAATTGGAGCTACGACTTTATTGCTGATGCCCAACACGGCAACACGACCGGCCTCGAGTTCCCCAACAACATCGATACAGATGGCGGCGTATCGCTTCTGACCGGCGGCGCGAACGGGTTCTTGAACATCGGCCTAGGGAACGTGCTCAACACCTTCGAGCTCGACGTCATCCTTCAGGCCGCTGAGTCGGAGGGCCTGGTCAACGTGATTTCGGCTCCGAAGGTGGCAACCCTCAACAACGAACGGGCGACGATCCAAAGTGGTTTGCAGATCCCGGTTCAGACGGTCGCGAACAACACCGTAACGGTTCAGTTCGTCAACGCCACTCTGCGCCTGGACGTGACGCCGCACATTACGGCAGAGGGGACTGTTCTGCTCGAGATCAACATTCAAAAGAGAGAACCGCTGCTCGTATTCGCCGTGGTGGGTGCGACTAACGCACCGATCGCCACACGAGAAGCGCGAACCCGGGTTCTCGTAAGAGACGGAGGCACTGCAGTGATTGGAGGCATCTACCAAGTGAGCACCGACGAGAGTGAAGATAGGGTGCCAGGGCTCTCCAACATTCCGATCTTGGGACATCTGTTTAGGAACAAGAGCCGCGCCAACACCAACGAGGAGTTGATCATATTCATTACCCCCAGGATCATTCAGCTCTAGTTGGTAGGAAGGAAGGACATGAGAAGCCTGAGCAAGAAACTGCTTCCCTTTGTACTCGCACTCTTGTTGGTTGCCTGTGACGGCCGCGTAGAGAGGACTGACGGGGGCGGCGTGCTCCTGACGGTCAGCGATTTCGATGGCGTGCCATTGCAAGTGAGCGTCGACCTCGCTCGCCTCGACGGTTTCGTAGCGATTGATTCAATCACCATCACGAGCGTCATCAAGGATCTCGACTCGCAGGGGTCGGCTTTGATGGACGTCGAAATGAGCTCTTACGAGGTTACCTTCAGCCGTGCGGGCTCTGGCACGCTGCTGCCGCCTCCGTTGGTCGCCAATATCTTCGGAAACACGCCGGCGGGCGGTACCAATGCTTACGAGAATCTCCCTATCCTAACGCTCGATCAGATCAACTCCCGGCCCTTGTCGGATCTCTTTTTTGAGAATGGCGGTTTTGACAAAGAGACGGGCTTGATCTCGATCCCGTTGAACATCACCATCCGGTTCTTTGGCCGCACTATCGCCGGTGAGGCGGTAGACACCGCCCCGGTCTCTTTTACCGTGCAGTTCGTGGCCTAGACGAGGAGAGCTTGCGATGAAGCCCAGCAATCGGACAAGAATTTTCAGCCTCGCCCTAACTCTACTGGTTGGTGGGCTCGCGTGTTCGACGGATTCGCCTACGGAACCGGTCCAGACCCCGGCTCCGGGTGCCCCGGGTGGCGGTACACCTAGTGGCACGTGGAATATAAGCATTACTTCGAACCGTTCTCAGCTTGAGGTTGACGGTCTGAATGCACGCATTAGCATTCGCGTTACCGATGCCGAGTCGGGCGCCCTCCCGCCTAACGGCGCGAGTATTTCGCTCGGTACGAGCCTTGGCGACTTCGAATCTGAGGGCAGCGGCATCCAGTCAGGCATCCTCGAGCTCTTCACAGGCAATGTTCAGGTTGCGCTTTTCCCCGGCAGCGAGGAGGGTACTGCGAGGCTGCAGGCTCAGCTCGAGGGCAGCGTCGGACAGCTGAACTTGCCGATCACGGCCGCCGGCGGCGACGAGCCCATTCCCACGGCCCTCTTCGTAGATCGGGTGGATCCAAGCTTCGGCAGTCCCGATGGCGGCGAGACGGTGAGAATCCTCGGCCAGGCTTTCGAGGAGCCGGTGCGCGTCTTCTTTGGCGGGGCTCCTGCTCAGGTTCAGTCGGTCAACTCTGGAACTATCCGTGTGATCACGCCGCGCAACGACACCGTGGACCTGGGCGATGTCCTTTCGGTCGACGTCGAGGTCCAAGTGAATGTCAACGAGGCGGAGCAGAGCTCCGATACCCTGGTTTCTGGCTTTACCTACACTCGCGGCGCCCTCGATCTCCAACCCGTGATCTTCTCCATCACACCGAACTCCGGGCCGAACGAGGGTGGCACGCGTGTCACCATCAACGGTGATGGCTTCTTGGCTCCGGTTCAGGTGCTCTTCGAGTCTCTCGAGGCTACGGTCGAGTCCGTTAGTCGGACCCAGATCGTGGTCTTGACTCCGGCAGCGACTGGCTTCGGGCAGGCGCTCCGGAACAGTCAGGTCAACGTGGTCGTGAGGAATCTCGAAAACGGGCTCACCTCCGATCCAGGTCTGTTCACGTACGGAGTGAGTCTCCTGGTCACCGCGGTAGACCCCAATACAGGCCCCTACTTCGGCGGGACCAACGTCACCATCTTTGGCCAGGGCTTTGACGAGCCTCTGGTTGTCGACTTCGGTACCGTGCGCCAGCAGGTGATCTCGGTCACTGGCACTGAGATTCTGGTGCGCACTGTCGGGTTGCTGGGTAGCGGAAGCTGCTCCAACTCGTCGCTGGGCTCTAACGTTACGAATCTGGAGACAGGTGAGACCGCTTCCGGGCCTCCGTTTATCTACCAGGAGATCCAGCTGAGTCCGTCCATTTCCGGAGTCTCGCCCTCACCGCTGAGGCAAGCGGGCGGGGTCGTGACCATCAGTGGGCGGAACTTCTTGGAGCCGATCGAGGTTACTTTCAACGATCGACCGGTGGAGATCACCAGCCTGTCCGAGACATCCATCACGGCCACGCTCCCTGAGATTCCCAACAGCGATCTCGACGCCGAAGATTGCAACGACAACGGCGACTCACAGGACGGCGAACGCTACATCACGACGCCCTTCGATCTGGTTGTGGCGAACTCAGACACGGGTTGCTCCGACACCTTCTTGGTCAACGTGACCCCGAACAACACCAGCTGTCGGGATGACGTAGCGCCTGTCGAGGACGAGCCGACTCCGGTTCCGACTCCGACGACGGAGGCGCCCTAGGCTAGGGAAGTGTTGGAATAGTGATCTCGGCGCCCCGTGCGAGGATGACTTCTCGTCCTCGAGCGGGGCGTCTCTCTTCGAGAGCGGATGGTTCCTTTTCGAACCCGTGATACACCGCGATCTTTGCCTAGACCAGCGTTTCCAAAGTTCGCGTACACATCTCGGCCCCTTCTGCCCGCTGGCGGTGTTACGCCTCCTCGATATATTGCCCAATATGCCTGCGTCGGCGCGCCTAGCCAGCGAACAGAATGACCTCGAGCTATGCAGCCCGAACTTTGGAAACGCTGGTCTAGAGTCATCTTCCCGCTAGACGCTCGTGGCAGTCGCTGCGTATACTCCAGTTGAATGCGCAAGGGACTTCTAGCGTGCCTCCTTGTGCTCGCGCTCTTTGGTTGCGACAGCACGAGTCCAGTGGCGCCCGAGGGTGCCCTCGTCGACATTTCGGTGAGCCCTGACCGCATCACCTCTGATGGCGAGGCGGCAGTTACCGTTCTTGCTCGGAAGTCCACGGGCTTTCCCGTCAACCCCGGCACTGTCGTCTTCCTGAGTACTACCCGTGGCCTCATCGCCGAGCGCGGCGAGACGGATGAGACGGGCCGGGTACGGGCGACTCTCTACGGTAATGGCGCCGTCGGTACCGCAACGGTGAAGGCGACTACAGGCGCGGCCGAAGACGCCGAAGTCGAGGTTCAGATCGGCATCTTCGCCGGATCGGTCACATTGCAGACCACGCCGTCGACAGTGGCTGAGACCGGCGGCACTATAGATCTTCTGGCCTTGGTTCGAGACGACTTGGGCGAGCCCCTCCCAGACGTGCTGGTCAATTTCACCAGCCAGATAGGTGTTCTCGAAACCGGGGGGGATTTTGTACGGACTGATGGAGGGGGTAGGGCGACAGATGTCCTCACCGTCGAGGAGGGAGAGCTCGACACTGTAAACGGCGACACCTTCATGGTCGGAGTGGAGGTGTCGGGGAACGACGGAGCTCTACTCATTCGTGAGCAGACCGTCACCGTCCAGCGGCGGCCGATGGCCGACTTCACCACCAGTGTCAGCGGCCTGACGGTGGTCTTCGACGACACCTCGACGGGACGCCCGACGAGCTGGAGATGGGAGTTCGGCGACGGCAACAGCAGTACGCTGCAGAATCCTTCCCACACTTATGCCGTGCCCGGCACCTACACAGTGACTCTGACTGCGCGCAATAGCCTGGGCGAGGACACGCGCAGCAAGATCGTCGCCGTCACCGGCAATAACTAGTACACGCGGCCATAAATACGGACACGTTTGGAGCGACGCTGCATCCTCTCCAGCAGCGTTGCGCTCCCTGCGGCGTACTGCCAGGTACGCCTCAGTCACGCGCCTTGCTGGCGAGGCGCTTCGTCGCTCGAAACGTACCCGTACTTATGGCCGCATGTACTAGCCTTTCCGGACTCTCTCCTCGGGCGGGGGAGAGGTGGTGCAAACACGCCTGCTATAGTGAGCGGCCCCTTGCGGATGGACAGCTCAGAAGAGGCGCTCGCCCACCTTCGTCGCCAGGTGCAGCGGCGTCCGGAGTCACCGGCAATGTTGCGGCTCGCAGAGCTGCTGCTGCGTCGTGGCGAGGCTGAGGACGCTCTCGCAACCTTGACGCGGGGTCTCGAGAATCGCCCGGGCCACGTTGCGGCGCTGGTTCTCAGGGGCAGATGCCTGCTGGCGCTCGAGCGACTCGACGAAGCCGGCGCCGAGCTCGAGTCTGTGCTCGCCGTGGATCCTACTCAACTCGTTGCCGCCAAACTTCTGGCGCAAGTCTGGCTTCGAGCGTCTGCAGTGGAGCGGGCGGGTGTGGCGGTCTCGAGATACGCTCACTTGCAGCCACTGGATCCGGACTTAGCGGCGTTCCAGCGGCAGCTAACGGCTTTGCGCAGGGATGCTCCTCCGAGCTCTGAGGAGGATCTCGGCGACGGCCGTGCCGAAGAGCAAGGCGGCAGCAATGAACCGGGCTCGGCTTCCGGCGCGGGGCTGAAGACGGTGACGCTTGCGGAGCTCTATCTGCAGCAGGGCCATGCCCGAGATGCCGCAGCCATGCTTCTCGAGATCCTGGACTCGGACCCGGCCAATGCCGCGGCCCAGGAGGCACTGATGCGCGCCCGAGGTGCACGACCCTACGCCGGCTGACACTCGCCGCGATATAGTCCTGAGGTTCGCGCGCGCGCCGTTCTTGGCCGCTCTCCCAGCGGGAGTCGTCGCGGACAATACGAACCAGAACCCATCGCCGAGAGGCGTATTCAGAAGTTCCCGGAGACTTTGGAGGTAGCGACGTCGTGTTGACATTCGACCAGATGAAAGAGCTGATTCAGCTAGTAGGCGGGAACAAACTCGGTGGGGTGGAGGTACGCCAAGGCGACTTTCACTTTCGAGTCAGCGCACGCGGTGAGGGTGCTGCGCCGCTGGCAGGGACTGTCGCCTCAGAGGGTGCTGCGCCGCCAGTGACGACGGACGATGCCGCGATCGCGGCCGAAACTCCGGTCGATCAAGAGGAAACGGGGCATGTGCTGAAGTCCCCGATCGTCGGCACTTTCTATTCCTCCCCCAGCCCAGACGCTGAGCCCTACGTTCGGGTTGGAGATCGGGTGGAGAAGGGCCAGGTTGTTTGCATTGTCGAGGCGATGAAGCTCATGAACGAGATTGAAGCGGACGCGAGCGGGGTCGTATCGAGAATACTTCCCGAGAACGCACAGCCCGTGGAGTTTGGCGCGCCTCTGTTCAGGATCGAGACCGACTGATTCCGCCTCGTCCAAACTATGTTCGACAAGATCCTGATCGCGAATCGCGGTGAGATCGCTCTCCGGATCATACTGGCGTGTCGGGAGCTCGGCATTCACACCGTGGCCGTCCACAGCACGGCTGACGAGAATAGTCTGCACGTTACTTTCGCCGACGAGGACGTCTGCATCGGCCCCCCGCCAGCTCAGGAGAGTTATCTCAACATTTCTTCTTTGATCTCGGCGGCGGAGATAACGGGAGTAGAAGCGGTTCATCCGGGCTACGGCTTCCTCGCGGAGAATGCTCACTTCGCCGAGGTGCTCGAAGAGTGCCGACTCACCTGGATCGGTCCTCGGCCTGAGACCATCCGGCAGATGGGAGACAAGGCTCGCGCGAGGCGGACGGCGGCGGCCGCAGGTGTCCCGATCCTGCCCGGCTCAGCGGAGCCACTCACCGGTCCCGAGGAGGCGCGAGCCGTAGCAGAAGAGATCGGATACCCGGTCATTCTCAAAGCTTCAGCGGGTGGAGGTGGACGCGGCATGCGCATCGTCACCTCTGCCGTGCAGTTGGAGGCGCAATTTGGGACCGCCCAGGTCGAGGCGGCGAGGGCTTTCGGCGACGGCTCTCTGTATATGGAGAAGTACCTTGTCGAGCCGCGACACATCGAGGTGCAGGTCCTCGCCGATCAGCATGGAAACCAGATTCATCTCGGAGAGCGCGAATGCTCGATTCAGCGCCGCCATCAGAAGCTGATCGAGGAGTCTCCCGCACCTCGACTCGATCCTGCTGTTCGCTCTCAAATCACCGAGGCGGCCCTTCGCCTGGTCTCGGAGGTCGACTATCAGAACGCGGGCACGGTCGAGTTCCTTCTGGATGTCGACGGCAAGTTCTATTTCATGGAGATGAACACGCGAATTCAGGTGGAGCATCCGGTAACCGAGATGGTCACGGGTATCGACCTGGTGAAGGAGCAGATTCGCATTGCCGCCGGTGAGAAGCTGAGCATGACCTCGAGCCCTGAGCTACGCGGTCATGCGATCGAGTGCCGGATCAACGCCGAGCATCCTCGTACTTTCGTTCCCAGCGCGGGTCGTCTAGAGACCTTCCACACGCCTGGCGGCCCCGGTATACGGGTGGACACCCACAGCTACGAGGGCTATGACTTCCCTCCCTACTACGATTCCCTGATCGCCAAGGTCATCGCTTTTGGTGGCGATAGGGCCGAGGCCATCGCGCGGATGAGCCGGGCGCTCGAATTCTTCGAGATCCAGGGTGTGCACACATCGCTGCCGCTGCATCGCACCGTTCTCGACAATCCGGACTTCGTCGCCGGGGCGTTGTCGACTCGTCTCATGGAGCGCATCCTAGGGTGAGTAGGGCGGCGGCGCGCCTCGATCGGGCGCAGGTCCCCGATCTCTACGCGATCGCGGACGCGGGGGTGCTTGGTGTCCCAGGCTTGCCCTCGGCGGTGGGCACGATGGCGGACTCCGGAGTCCGCTGGATCCAGTTGCGCGCCAAGGAAGCCGGCGACGCTGACCTATGCGTCGCGATCGAGGGCTGCCTCGAGCGAGCCGAGGCAAGCGGCGCCACCATCTGGCTCAACGACCGTCCAGACCTGGCGGCTCTCTATTCGGTCCAAGGAGTGCATCTCGGTCAAGATGACCTACCTCCCGAGGCGGCGCGGAAGGTTGTTGGTGAGTCGACCTGGATCGGGCTCTCGACTCACGATCTCGATCAGGTGAGAGCTGCCGATGCCGACCCGGCCGTGGATCTGGTTGCTCTCGGACCGATCTTTGCCACCACCAGCAAGGCGAATCCGGACCCTGTGGTCGGGCTGGAGGCGCTGTCAGCGGCGCGTGAGCTCACGGAGAAGCCTCTGGTCGCAATCGGGGGTGTCGAGCTCGGTAATCTGTGCCTGACGTTGGCCTCAGGAGCCGATTCTGCAGTCGTGCTCGGTGCGATATGCAAGGGCGATATCGCGAGCAATTCCCGACGGCTGCTGCGGGCCCTTGGCAGCACACACTTCCGCTCCGACCGGCTGATCTACCTTACCGGCTTCATGGGCGCCGGCAAGAGCTCTGTAGGGCGTTCTCTGAGCGATCGGCTCGGTGTTCCGCTGCTGGATCTCGACGACGAGATCGAGCAGCGTGGAGGAGCCTCGATCTCGGCTCTTTTTCGTCGTCTTGGCGAAGACGGGTTTCGGGAGCTTGAGGCGGCGGTACTGGAGTCCTGCAGCGCTCTCGAGGTCTGTGTCGTCGCCACCGGCGGCGGCATCGTCGAGCGCGCGCCAAACATCGACCTGATGCTGAGATCCGGGACTGTCGTCTGGCTCGATCCCGACTTCTCGACCCTGGTGGGACGCCTCCTAGCTGCACCCGAGGGCCGACCCCTATTCGTCAGTACGGAACAGGCGCTCTCGCTTTACGAGTCGCGCCTGGCGGGCTATCGACGCTGTCACCTGCGAGTCTCCGTGGGGGCGGACGACACCGCCGAGGACGTTAGCGATCGTCTCGTGGACCGCCTGGAGACCTCGTGCGCTACTTGATCCTTTCGGATATCCACGGCAACCTGGACGCGCTTCTTGCCGTGCTTCGGCGGGTTCGAAGAAAGCGATTCGATTCGATCGTCCTGCTCGGGGACCTCGTTGGCTACGGAGCCGCGCCGAACCAAGTTCTCGACACCGTGCGGGAGCTCAAAGGAGAAGTTCACGTCTTGCGAGGCAACCACGACAAGGTAGCTGCGGGGCTCGAGGAGGGTCTCGGCTTCAACGTCATCGCGCTGACCTCGGCTCGTTGGACCCAAGAACATTTGAGCGCGACGAATCGCCGCTTTCTCGAGCGGCTTCCTGTCGGGCCGCTCCACTTCGACGGCTTCCTCGCGTGTCACGGCTCTCCACAGAACGAGGACACCTATGTATTCACCGAGAGAGAGGCGGTCGACGTTTTCCGCGGTTCCGATTTCCCGCTTTGCTTCTTTGGACACACCCACATCGCCTGTTGCTTCAGCTACGAGGGAGCTCACGTAGAAGCCAGGCTGCTGCAGGGTAAGCAAGGAGTCCTTGATCTCGTTCCTGGAGTGCGCTACTTCATCAACCCTGGAGCGATCGGCCAACCTAGAGATCGAGATCCACGAGCGGCTTTTGCGATCTATGACAGTGACAAAAGGCAGGTGAGCTGGGCTCGTACCTCTTACCCCATAACTAAGGCACAGAAGAGAATTGTGCGTGCCGGTCTGCCAGTTGTCCTGGCCGAGCGGCTGGCACTCGGCAGGTAAGAGGCGCCCGGCGCCTTTCGGGCCCCCTATCCGCCGGGTGCTAGAAGCAGCGAGACGGAGTCGCCGTCCGAGACTTCTGCCTCGGCAGCGAGGTCCTCGACGTCTGTAGTGGAGGCGCTGCCATCGCTATCGAGTCGCGCCGAGAGCAGACCGCTGGTCGGCAGCGGTCTGCCCAACATTGAGTCGCGCTGGTCCAGGTGCACATCGAGCGGAAAAGCTGGCGAATCGATTCTCCTTACCGCCGCGGGTGGGCCTGGTTCGGGGGTGCGCAGGAAGACGAAGAGCACGGCTCCGGAGGGGATCGCCGCCGCCGAGGGGACTTCGATCCGAGCACTGAACTCGGGGCCGCTAACGGCCGCGGTGCTCAACTGCGGCGGCGGAGAAGACAGAATCTCGTCGGCGTCTGCCCCGGCCTCCGCCATCGACACGAGCTGCTGCAAGCCGGGGTGGGCGCCCCCGGAGGCTTCGAGACCCACTCGCCAATCCTCGATGGCGGCTTCTCTGTCCCCCTCACGCATCTTGGCTATGCCGCGCACCAGACGCGCGCTGATGAAGCGAGGCTCCTGGGCGAGAGCTTGGTCGAGTAACTCGATAGCTTGTTCCATATCCCCCATCGTCAGGCGGACCAGACCCTGAAAGTAGAGACCGTCGACATCGCCGGGACGCTGCTCGAGAAGAATCTCGCTCTGGGTGTACGCTTCAAAGAAGAGGCCTTCGAGAACATAGACCTCGGTAAGCGCCTTGCGAGCGTCGATGTCGCCGGGATTCTGCTCCAGCCGCGCCAGGAGCGAGGTTGCCCTCGCCCGAGCCTGAAGAGAGAGCTGTTCGATGGCCGGGTGATTAGTCTCTCCGAGGTTGCTATTTCCGGCCATTGGCGGGGTCTCGACGGGTGCCGGTGTCGCGTCGCGACCGGCCCAGAAGACGAGAGCGCCGATGAGAGCGGCACTAGCGACACCCATGGCGAATCCGAGGAGCGCCGACTTCCTGCCTGCTGGCCGAGGCTCGTCGGTGCTCGGTTTGTGCTTGCTCTCTCGTGACCCCGTCAGTGGAGATTTGACCCCGATCTCGTCCAACTGTTTGAGGACCCGCGCGGCGGCGAGCTCCAACTCGCCCCTGTCGACGTCGTCGAGCTCTTCATCGCTCGCTCCCTGCAGCCGCTTGTAGATGTCGTCTCGGCGAAGCTCGAGGTCGGTCGCGAGCAGGCGAAGATCTGCAGAGCCTTTCCCCTCTGAGCGTTTGCGGCTCGCCGCGCTGCGAAGTCTCAGCGCGGCGATGGCACCGACGGCGAGACCGATGGCGAGGATGACGATCCCGGGAAGAAAGGATGTGCCCACTAGTGGACCGTAACACTCGAACGTTTAGTGGCTGAGTGAGTCATTCGTGGTCGAGATCAAGGCGCGCTGACGCAGGCATATCGGGGACTATGTCGAGGAAGCGTAACGCAGAGATCGGCCGCGAGGGCCGCTCAGGCGCTAAACGTTTGGGTGTTACGGTCCACTAGGAGTCCACCTCCGAGCGAACTCGCTGCAAGTACTCATCGAGGTCCGGGTCGTGGCTCGGCGATGAGTCGGATGCCACTGCCAGACGTCTACGGATCAGGTAGAGACCGAGTGCAACGACCAGCACCGGGGCAAGCCAGACCAGCAGGTTGAAGCCCTTCGCCTTGGGTTGCAGAAGCACGAACTCACCGTAGGAGCGCTCGAAGTAGTCGAGAATCTGGCTCTGTGTGTAGCCTTCGGCCAGGAGATCCCGCACCTGCGAGAGCATGGTGATGGCCGACGCACTAGGCGAGTCGGAAATCGGGAGTCCTTGACACACCGGGCAGCGCATGAGGCTTCCGACCTCGAGAGTTCGGCGAGTGAGCTCCTCGCCCTCGACAGGAGATCCGGCGGGCTGGCCCAGCAGCGCGGCGACATCAATGCTCGGTGTCTCTTCCTGGGCCACAGCCGTGGTCGGCGTCGACAGGAGCTCCAGAATCAGCAGAGCCAGCGCCACCGATGCCTTCGGAGTCACAGCAGCCCTTCCAGGGTCTCGCTGATCGTTACCGGATCGAGCGGCCCGGCGTGCTTGTATCGGATCGTTCCCTCGGCGTCGATGAAGTAGGTCTCTGGGAGCTTGAAGACGCCGTAGGCAATGGATACCTTCCCATCACTGTCGTGGTAGGCCGGGCCCCACGAGCCGAAGCGCGAGTAGAACTGGTTCACCGCTTCTTCGCGGTCCTCGGAAGGCACCACTCCGATGAAGCTCACTTTTCCTTCGTACTGCTTCGCGGCACGAAGGAGATAAGGGTGCTCGATGACGCAGGGCTGACACCAGCTTGCCCAGAAGTTGAGGACCACGGGCTTGCCGAGCATCGCGGCCAGCTCGAGCGGGTTTCCGTCGAAATCCCTGAGCGCGAAGGCGGGGGCCTCCTTACCGATCAAGGGTGAGGCGATGACGTTGGGGTCGTGGCCGAAGCCGAGGCCGAGAAAGACGAGAAGTGGGATGGCGATGATTCCGCCGACGACCAGGGCAACTCGGTTCAAGCCAGGTACCCCTAGGCGGCCGGCGCTGGGCGGAGGGTCGCTGCCGCTGCGATTGTTCGCGGAGGAAGGACACAGAGAAGAGTGCCGACGACCATGATCGAGACGCCTATCCAGATCCAGACCACCGCCGGTGTGACGATCGCTCGCAGGCCGATAGTCCCGTCGGTTCCGACGTTCATCAGCGTCAGATAAAGATCGTGGGTCGCGCTGGTTTTCACCGCCGGTGTCGCCAGCGGCTGCATCTGGGTTGGGTAAGTGTTGATGGCGGGCTCCAGGAGGCCTCTCTCGCGATCGCCCTTGAGCACGCGTATGGTCGCTCGCTGCTGGAAGAGGTGAGGCTGCTGCTCCCCTTCGGCTCCTTCGAAAACGAGCTTGTAATCGCCCACGCTAAGGGCCTCACCGGGTGCAAGAGTGGCTTCCTTCTCTACCTGGAACGACGACGACACGGCGATAGCCACGAAAGTCATGATCACACCGAAGTGAACGATGTAGGCGCCTGCGCGGCGCGGGGAGCGCAGCAGCGACATCTTCAGCGCTTGCGGTGACGATTCCCCTTTCTTGGCCCTCTGTCGCGCCGGCCGTAGCCCCTGGTCCAGGGTCACCCACAGTGCGTATCCGGCGAAGGCGGCAGTTGCGAGCAGTCCCCCGGCGCGGGCGCCGAGCAAGAGCGCAAGCCCGACGCCGACCGCCGCCGCCGGCAGTGGACGCAGCAGCGCCCTTCTGGCGAGACGGGAGTCGCCGCGACCCCAGGGGAGGGCCGGGCCGACACCCATCAGGAGGAGCAAGGAGAGGAAGATGGGTATTGCCATTCGGTTGAAGTAGGGCTCACCCACGCTCACCTTCACGCCTCGAACGGACTCAGCGAAGATAGGGAAAACGGTGCCGATCAGGACGGTGAACATCAAAGCAACGAAGAGAAGATTATTGAGGAGGAAGGCTCCTTCCCGGGCGAGCAGACGGTCGCGTCCGGGCTCGCCGACCAGGGTATCGATGCGCAAGGTCAAAAGAGCAATGACGAAGACGAGAAGGCAGCCGAGAAATACGAGAAAAGCGGGTCCGATTGGGCTCTGGGTGAAGGAGTGGACCGAGTTGACGACTCCGGAACGGGTCAAGAAGGTGCCGAGGATGGTGAGTATGAAGCTCATCAGAACGAGCACAACGGTCCATGCCTTGAGCGTTCCGCGTCGCTGAAGAACGATGGCCGAGTGGAGTGCTGCGATCGCCGTGAGCCACGGCAGGAAGGATGCATTCTCGACGGGGTCCCAGGCCCAGTAGCCTCCCCAGCCGAGAACTTCGTAGGACCACCATCCGCCCAGCATGACACCTGCCGAAAGAAAGGCTGTTGGGATCAGGAGCCAGTTGCGAAGCGGCACTAGCCAGGTCGGTCCGAGTTGACCACGCAGCAGCGCTGCAACCGCCATCGCAAAGGGCACGGTCATTCCCACGTAGCCTAGATAGAGCATGGGCGGATGAATGATCATCAAGAGGTGGTTCTGGAGCAGGGGGTTGGGCCCCGGACCGTCCAAGGGGATTTGCCCAATGGTGGGAGCGAAGGGGTTGGCGGGCCCGGCGATGAGGAAGGTGAAGAAAGCCCCCACCGCCAGCATGGTGGCTAGGGTGTAGGCCAGATAGTCTTCGTGGCCGCGCCGCTGCAGCACGCTGACGCCGATCGTGTAGAGCCCGAGGATGAGACCCCAGAAGAGGATGGATCCTTCCAAGGAGGACCACAGGGAGACGATGGTGATGACCGTCGGAGTGCTCCGAGAACCTACATTGGCGACGTAGGAGACGGAGAAGTCGTGGCGGAGCAAAGCGACTTCCATCACCAAATTGGCGAGGATCATCGAAGCCGCGAAGGCCAGGCTCAGTCGCCGTGTCCAGCGTAATCCGACCTCGGACCGTTGGGCGCCGGCGACAAAGCCGATGGGTGAGCCCACGGCACACAGGAGAAGAGCCAGGAGCACCAGCCCCTGCCCCAAGTAGGAGATCATCTTCCGGTAGCCTCGAACTGCAGGCTCTTCATGAGCTCACGCATGTCCTTCGGCTCGTCCTCGCCTGGCGCTTGGTATTCGTTGTCGTGCTTGACCATGAGGCGCTGTGAGTGAAAGACACCGTCGGCTCCGGCCGTACCTTCGATCACCACGCCGATGCCGGCTCGGAACATCGCCGGCGGAACTGTGCTTGCGTGCACTGGCACCTGGATCTCACCATCCGTAACCTCGAAGCTGAGCTCGAGGCCGTCCATGCCGCGCTCGATAGACCCCGGCACCACGAGCCCGCCGAGGCGGATTGTTGCCCCAATAGCCTCGTCCCCGGCCTCACGAAGCTCGGAGGGGCTCCAGTAGTACACCAGGTTGCCGCCGATGTTCCCGTAGGCGACCAAGCCCAGAATCACCACCACGACAGCGATGGCAGCCGCCGTAAACATCCGCCGCTTGGCAAGGTCGCTACTCGGTGCGCTCGTCATCATTTTTGTCTTCTGCCTTCTTCAGGCGCGATCGTAGGCTCCATGCATAGAGTAGGAACATCGCGCTGGTGATCGCATAGGCGGCTATCACGAAGTTCCAACCGCCAACTATAACGCCTTCTGGGGCCATTTAGGTTCCCTCCTGCATGGCGAGGAGTGGAGGCTCCGCTACGTCAATCGCCGTGCGGCGCCGCCTCTCTACGGCGGCCCGGGCGGCGATGAACCAGACGCTGAGGAAGAGGACCGCAAAGGCGTTGATGCGCATCGGTAGAGCCATACTCGAGGCGACGGTCTCTGGAGTCGATTGGATCTGATGAAGGCTGCGCCACCAGCGCACACAGAAATAGACCAAAGGTACATCGACCCAGGCCACGATGGTAGCGATGGCGGTCCAGGTCGCTCGCCGGGTCGGATCGTCGGAGAAAGAGCGCAACGCCAAGACCCCGGCGAAGAGGAGGAGCATGACGAACGAAAAGATGAGGCGCACATCGCCCCAGGTCCACCAGATTCCCCAGGTTGGTTTCGCCCAGAGCATGCCAAGCCCTAGCAGGAGGCTATTGAGCATGACTCCAGTCTCGACCGCCCCGATCGTGTAGTTGTCCCAACGCGAGCGACCGGTCCAAAGCGAGGCGACGGCGAAGACGAAGGCGGCGCAGAAGCAGACCAGCGAGTTCCAGGCGGCGGGAACATGGACGTAGAGCATGCGCTGCACGTCTCCCATATGCTTTTCGGCCGGAGCCACGAAGAGGCCGATATAGCTACCGACGATGAAGAGCACCGCGCCGGCGAGACCGGCCGCAGTAGCCACACGGGGTATACCCTTCATCACCTACTCCTCGATTGCGTATGGAAAGAGGACACCGCACAGGCACCAGTAGATTGCCGCGAACGCGGCAAGTAAAGTCGTCCAAGAGCCGAGTTGGCCCATCGGGTCGCCGCTGAGGATGAGGTCGATGGCCTTGACCGAGGCGAGGAGCACTGGAATAACCAGAGGGTAGTGAACGAGTGGGAGTAGTACATCCTGGCTGCGCACTTGAGAAGTCATGGCCGCGTAGAGGGTGCCGGGGGCTGCCAGTCCGGCCGCCGCCAGCGTCCAAAGGAGCACAAACTTTGCGAGTGCTCCTGGGCTGAGATCCACAGCATAGAACACCACGGAGGCGACAGCCAGCACGGGTCCGAGGAGCGCCAGGAAGAGGGTGTTTCCGATCGCCTTCCCGTAGAAGAGGGCAACCGGTGAGACCGGCAGCAAGAGCAGGCCTTCCATTGCGCGGTCTTGGTTCTCCACCCGAAAGCTTTCGGTCAGAGCGAGCGTCGAGCTGAGTAAGAGAGCGAGAACGAGAAAGCCGGCGGCGGTGGTCCGAAGCACGGTACTGTCGGCGCCGGCGGCGAACGAGAAGAGAGTCAGAGCGACGATGCCGAAGAGGAACACCGCGAGCATTCGCGCGCGACCCCGCCACTCGAGCAGGAGATCTTTGGCGAGGACAGCGAGAATCTCTTCCAGGATCCTCATTGGGAGCTCTCGATTACGGCCGGTAAGTCCGCGGCCTCGCCGTTCCAGAGGCGTTGGCCGCTGGTGAGGAGGACGGCCCGGCGGCACAACGACGCCGCGCGCTCGATCTGGTGCGAAGCGAGGACTACCGTGACTCCTTTGGCGCGGCTCTGCCGGATCCAGTTCTCGATCAGCGCCTGGCCGTCGACGTCCAGGGCAGCGAAGGGCTCGTCGAGGAGCAGTAGATCAGGCTCTTCGAGTCGACTACGGGCGAGGGACAGCCGCTTGCGCATGCCGGCCGAGAAAGCCGAGACGACGCTGTTGCCACGGGCGCCCAGACCCGCCTCTTCGAGAAGAGAGGCGAGGCGGGAGTCGTCTGCCCCGTTGCGGAGGATCTTGGCCCACAGCCGCATAGACTCCTTGGCGGTGAGCTGGTCGTAGAGGAAGCTGTTGTGGGAGACGAGAGAAAGCCGACGACGGCACGCCATCCGCGCCCTTCCGGGATCGTGCCCGAGTACTTCGAGACTTCCAGTCGTCGGTTTCAGGATACCGGCGATAAGCTGGAGCAGAGTCGTCTTGCCGCAGCCGTTGGGTCCGGCGATGAGAAGCGAGTCGCCGTTGGCGACAGCGAGATCGAGATGAGCGAGGGCCCATTGTCTACCGAATCGGCGACCCAGGCGCTTGGCCTCGATCGCCAGTCCTTCGCTAGCGGCCATGACGTTGGGGCAAGTTAGCACAGAGGCCCTCGATGCCCAAGATCAGCTCATGTTTTGGTGACACGCCGAGGCGCCGTTGTCGTCCTTCGTCGGCTCCCCAGCGTCCCTCGCCTTGCTCAGCCGCTAAACGCTCGGTTGGCTTCATCGTCACAACCCTCTTGGTACTGGCGGGCTGCACTCTGTCTCGGGCGCCGGACCTGAGCGGTGGCGAAGCCGCTCCGGATCCGGACCTGACGGTGCCCAATTTCACCGAGATGGCTCTGCTTCTACTCCTCGCTGATCGACTGACCTACGAGCCCTTCTCCCTCGATCGAGCAGCAGCGGGGGGTCCAGAGGCTCGGCGCTTACTCGCCGATACGCTAGCGCGACTGGGCGACCCGCGAGCGGTCCCGCTCCTCGAAGCCCTTCTGCTCGACGAGGATGCCGAGGTTCGGCGTCGAGCCGTTTTCGCCCTCGGGAGGGTTGACGGCGACGCTGCCGCCCTCCTCCTCCTTCGGCAGCAGGCACTAGGGGAGAGTAGCGCCCGGGCAACGTTGGCCGTACAAGGACTAGCGATACAGGGCCTCGATGCCGCCGCCGTCGAGTCGGCGCTGCGCGGGCTCCCGGCGCAAGAGCTTTGGGTGCGACTGTTGCCCGATCTTCATCTTTTCCCCGCCGATCGGACTCGAGAGCTGCTTGCGATCGGGGGTCTTGCCGCCGAAGAAGGCTGGCTGCGGCGCCGTGCGGCCTTTGTTCTGGGTCGGACCGCGCAGCCTCGGCATCGGCAGATCCTGTTATCTCTTCTCGACGATGAGGATCCAGGAGTAAGAGTCCTGGCGACGGCGGCCCTGAGTGAGGTCGGCATCGCCTCCGATCTCGATCGTCTGCTGCAGCTCTGTGCTGAGAGTGACACTTCGCTGGTAGCCGAGTCTCTACGCACTGCGGCGCGAATCATCCGCTCGGGCCGGGCCGCTGCGCCTCCAAGCTGGAGAGCTCTTCTCCTCCAACTGTTGGAGGATCCGCGCCCCGCCGTGGGTGTTGCAGCCCTCGAGGCGGCCTCCGCCTGGCTGCTCGACGATGAGATCGGGGCCGAGCTCGCTCGGTTGGCCGTTTCGGGGAGTGTGCTCGAGCGCCGTCTTGCTTTACGAGGGCTCGCCCGTGCGCGGGACCCTCGTGCTGCCGATCTCATGGTGGCGGCTTTCAAGAGTGGTGATCCGGACCTCCGAGCAGAAGCCGCCCGGGCAGCGGGCGCTCTGGGAGGCGAAGAGATCCTTGTGCGCTTGGTAGGGGACGAGGCTGCTTCGGTTCGGCAGGCTGCATTTCTCGCTCGGCTCGCATCGGGGGGGCCACGACAGCCCATCCTCTCCGCGTTCCTTGCGGATGCTGACGCCGGGGTTCGGGCTGCCGCTCTCCGCGAGCTTGTTTCGACGCCGGTACTTCCTTACGAGGAAATCGTTCATGCGGTCGTCAGAATGGACCCCCAGGTTCCAGCGCCTCTGCTGGAGGGGGTTGGCGCTCTCGAGGCTCGAGCTCTGGCGGCGATCTCTGAGCGAGGCGCCATCGTCGGAGCGCTCGAGACTCTCGCGCAGGTTTCAACCCATCCGACTCGTGTTGCCGCAGCGACGGTCCTCGCCGAGCTTGGGCGAGCGCAGCCGCCCCCCGGGCCCGCGACGACGGCGCGGTCGCCGGGTGACTACCGAAGTATCCTCACTCGAACGCGTGCGGTGCGCTGGCTCAAGATGGAGACAGAGCGCGGCGATGTTGTCTTCAAGGTCGACTGTCCTGACGTTCCCTTGAGCTGCCTGAGCTTTATGCAGCTGGCGAATCAGGGCTTCTTCGACGGTACACGCTTTCATCACGCTGTTCCTGGACGACTCCTCGAGGGCGGAGATCCGAGAGGAGACGGCTGGGGGGGGCCTGGCTTCACTCTTCGCGACGAGATCGGCGCCCACCGGCTGGCCAGTGGCTCTCTGATTCTGGCCAAGTCCGCGCCGCACTCGAGTGGCAGTCGCTTTCTCATTCTTCTCGCCGACGCTCCCGCTCTCGAGGTCACTCATACTCGGCTCGGCGAAGCGGTGAGCGGCGCCGCGCTGCTCACCGACCTGATCGAGGACGATCTGATACTTCGGCTGCGAGAGACAGGCGAGCCTGGCCGTCCTCGGGCGGCGCACGATCGGCCCTAGGGTAGACTCGACTCGGCTCCGTAATGATGATGCAGAATCTTGCATGGACCCTCCAGGTACTGGCGTTGGTCATTGTCGGGACTTCGCTCCTGGTGGGCCTCGTCTATGGCCAGATTCGTACAGAGCTCGCCATGATGGCGGTAGGCGGGGCTCTCTTCCTCTTCGCCCGCTGGCTCGCCGGTGAACAGGGCGGGTAGGTTTGGCTCCAGGTCGCCCGAGACCGCTTGCAACCTTTCCTCAGCCCCCTCGTACCTACCCGTGATTCGCGGAATGGCGCAACTAAGAGACGAAGAGCTTGTTGCAGCCGTTCTCGAAGGGGAAGTGGAGAAGTATGAGGAGCTCGTCTCGAGGTACCAAGGTCGTGTTGTCAACTACCTCTATCGCCTGTTGCGCTCGTTGGACGATGCTCACGACCTCGCCCAAGACGTATTTCTCCGGGTCTATCGCGCCCTGGACCGTTTCGACCCTCAGTACAAGTTCTCTACGTGGTTGTTCAGAGTGGCGAAGAACGCGGCCATCGACTCTGTCCGCAAACGGCGAATCCGCACGGTGTCGATGGAGCGACCCCAGAATGAAGAAGGCGATAGCTCCAGCTTCGACTTTCCTAGCCCTGACCCCGATCCCTATGGCGATGCCCGCAATCTCGAGCGCAGACAGGCGATCGGTTCTGCGATCGAGGAGCTTCCCGCCGAATATCGGGAGCTCGTTCAATTGCGGCACTTCGCCGAGCTGTCCTACGGAGAGATCGCGGAGCTAAAAGAGATGCCTCTCGGTACCGTAAAGAACAAATTGTTCCGAGGGCGTCAGATGTTGAAAGAGAAGTTGGCGGACTTCCTCACCGACTGAGGCACTGAACAAAATGAGCCACGACCGCAAGCTGGAATCTAGCGCTGTGACCCCAAGAGACGAGGATGTCGACAGCCTCGGTCTTCTTCTCGCTGAGCTCAGGGTGCCGGTCAGAGAGGGCTTCGCGTCGCGCGTCATGTCGAGCCTTCCTGCTCCGGCTTGGAAGAAGAGTAGTCGGGCTCAGTGGTTGTGGGCGGCGGCGGCAGTACTCCTTCTCTTTTCCGGATCAGCGATCCTGCTCGGCCTCGGAGACTCCGCTCTCGGTGGAAGCGCCGCCGCCGTCGCCGAGCTTCTAGCTGCCACCTTGTCGGCCGGCGCCGGGTTCGCGGCGGCCAGTTGGAGTGGTTTGGGCCATGCGGTTGACGCTGCTCTCGACGGATCGATCTCCGCCCTGATCGGACTGGGCTTGGCTGCGGTTGGTGCGAACCTCTTGTTGCTGCGTCTGGTGCGTCGCCGCGCTCACGCCAGGAACCGGTCTGCCGAGTAAAAACCGGGACGCTGAGAGCGGGAGAGCCTAGCAGCGGTTCATCCGCTGGCGCGCGCCCTCCTGGGCTTGGAGCGTGTCAGAGTATTCGGCCAGAGCCGTTTCCCGGAGTGAATAGGAAGCAACGCCTGAGTGCGCCGTCCTCGGCGCCAAAAGACAACTAGGTGGGGCGCGCCTAGCGGAGGAAATGATAGCCATCATTTCTGGAGCCTGGGAGCGTGTCCGAGTATTCGTTCTGAGCCGTTTCCCGAAGCGAATAGGAAGCAAAGCCTGAGTGCGCCGTCCTCGGCGCCAAAAGAACTAGGCGGAGCAAATGATATTCATCATTTCTGGAGCCTGGGAGCGTGTCCGAGTATTCGTTCTGAGCCGTTTCCCGGAGCGAATAGGAAGCAACGCCTGAGTGCGCCGTCCTCGGCGCCAAAAGACAACTAGGCGGAGGAAATGATAGCCATCATTTCTGGAGCCTAGCTCGTCTCGAACCACCTCTGCCCGCTGCCGAACTTCGTATTCAGGGTGGCTCCGACTCCAACCAGGGTGGCGGCAGTCCACGCCCATCCCCCCAGCCAGGGAGCGAACTTGACGAGCCCCAGAACGAGCACGCCAAGGCACGGCGGCCCTAGGAGGTTCCCGCTCCGGCTGGAGTAGTGCCGCCAGATCGAATCGCCTAAGGCCATGAAGACTGCCGCCATGCCCCAGAGTTTGAGCACGAGGGCGGCTAGTACGACAAGGGCGAGCAGCGGGATCCCTACCAACACGCCGACGAAAGTGCTGAAGAAGAGGACGGTGAGGAGCAGTGCGAGCACAGCCACCAGGCCGGTCGTGAAGTTGTGCAGCGGCTCTTGCGAAACGCTCAGTGCGGTGGTTCTCGCCGCCGGTGCGGCTGCTGCCAGGATCACCAAGAGGGTCAGCACCCAGGCCGCGAGTAAGGCCAGCTTGGCGCCGATGACGGTAGGGGACCATGGCGAGAAGCCCAGCGCCGGACCCTCCGCCAACACCAGTAGCGTGCTCGGCGCCGTCGGATAGGCAACGCTGCGACCTCGGAGTGTCGCTCCTGCCGCGACTTCGATTCTGCCTCCGAGAACGAAGACGTCGCCACCAACCGTGGCCGAAGAGGTCAGGCTGACGTTCCCGCCGATCACGACAAGGTCCCCCTCGGCGACGCCGGAAACCACGATCGACCCTCCGACTGCAGTCACCCCGGCAATGGCCCTGCCTTCGACTTTGACATTGCGGCCAAGCGCAACTACCTGACTCTCGGCGACGCTACCTTCTTCGATGAGGATCGCAGTGAGCTCGGCAGCGTCACTGGCGCCGGCCGCGACGGAGCCGATCAGGATTAGCCACGCGACCAGGCCGACCCGCGCAGCAGCTGTCAGCAGGTGAGGCACTGTTGGAATCATAGCTCGGAGAAAGTGATCTTGCCTTGACCCTCACCCTGGGATGCCGTTACGCTGCCGGCCCCTGGCCCACGCGCGGGTTACGGCTGTCGGTGCCGAATCGCGACCGCCTCGACTTGGGTAGACTTTGAGGGCGGACTCAAGCTGGGGAGGATGAGCCACATGTTCTGTCAGGTTTGCGGGACACTCCAGAGCGACGAGTCCGAGTACTGCGATCGCTGCAATCAGAAGCTCTTGGTTCTCTCAGGACCGGGGGCGGAAGAGATTCCCGTTGAAGAGAACCCAGAGGAGAACTTCTCTTTCGACGAGCACCTGCTCGAGCGGATCTCGATTCTCGAAGAGGTGATGAAGCGTACGGCGGAAGCCGTGCGGGAGATGCTCACCACCTTGCAGAAGCAAGAGAAGAACATTCTCATCAATCACACCGGTCTGTCTGCGCTGGCGGAGACGCTCGACACTCGCGGTGCCTTGTCTCAGGAAGTCTGGAATGATCTTTGGGAAGAGAGAGCTCAGCGACAGCTGCTGGCCTTGGAGAAGCGGGAGCGCTACGACGCATGCCGGGACCGCATCGCGGCCTTGTATCGCGGGAAGCAGCGCGAGCGATTTCTACTCCACCTCCAGCGGGCCGAGATTCGCTTCCTCGAGTTCGAGTTGGGGGAGGCCATTCAAGAGCTCGAAGCGGCCTTTACTCTCGACAAAAACAACTATGCACTCGCCCACTTTCTCGGCGAGACCCGTTTCAACGAAGGCGATGCCGAGGCAGCGCTCGGCTACTTTGTTCGAGCGCTCGAGGTCAAAGAAGACCACTATGACTGCCTGGTCTACAGCGGCGTCATCCTCTATGAGCAGGGTGATCTGGAGGCGGCCGAAGCGCTTCTCGTCCGTGGCGCGAGTATTTACCCCGATGCCTTTCTTCCGATCTTCTGCCTGGGGGTGATTCAAGCCCGTCGTGGCGAGATGCGCGAGGCCTCGGTCTTTTTAAACCGCGCACTCGAGATCGATGCCGTTCCCCAGGCCTACTACCTTCTGGGTAGCTGCCATCAAGAGCTTGGAGAAGCCGGGCGAGCGATTCGTGCACTCAAGCAAGCGGTGAAGCTCGATCCTTCCTTCGAAGAGGCACACCATCTACTGGGCCTGGCCTATCTCGATCGCAACTGGAATCGCAAGGCGCTCGAGGCGTTCAGACAGGCTCAGCAGCTGAACCCGAAGCGAATGCGCTACCAAGACGTTGTCGTCTATCTCTCAGGAGGCTCCGAGGTACCGCTACCGTCGGTGGAGGGCGAGGCCGGCGAATGGCTTGCGCGTGCCGATCGAGGTATGGCCAAAGAGGATTGGCGGGAGGCGCTGCAGTGCTATCGACGGGCGCTTCACCTAGAGCCCGAGAATCCGACGGTGCTGATGACTCATGCTCTGGCCTGTCTGCAGATGAGCCGTCATCAAGAGAGCGCCGCAATCACTCGCAAGGTCCTCGAGATGGACCCGGGGGAGATGCTCAAGGCGACGGCCTGCGCGACTCTGATCGAGGCGCTACGAGGCGAGGGTCGGTATCGCGAAGGCAACCGGGTGGGCACGCGCCTCCTCGACGAAGGGGACTCGAATTTCGCCAAGACCATCGCCTACTATGAGATGGCCTATAACCTCGCGGAGCTCGAAGAGGACCTCGATCAGGCGCTCGACTATGCGCACCGGTCCGTCGAGTTGGCCCCAGACGAGCTCAGAGAGTTCTCACTGGCCGCGCTGGGGTGGGTTCATTACAAGCGCCGCGAGTTCGACCAGGCGATCGATTTCTTGTCGCGCTCGACCGAGATCGGGCGCTCGTCGACCACACTCACCCATCTGGGTATGGCGCTGCTCGCCTCCGGCGAGGACGACCAAGCTAAGAATGTGCTCTCCGAGGCCCGCAGCCTCGGCGAGCCGGACGTTGCGCTGCACGAGAAGATGATGGACTTTCTGCGCGACAGTACAAGCTTCTTCGAATCGCTAGAGTACAGCCAGGGAGAGTGATGCGCTGGACCCGTTACTACCTTCACACCAGTCGAGAGGTACCGAGTGACGCCGAAGTGGTGAGCCATCGGCTGATGTTGCGCAGCGGCATGCTCAAGAAGCTCGCGGCCGGCATCTACACTTACCAGCCCTTCGGCTGGCGCAGCATGAGCAAGATGATGAGCATCGTACGACGAGAGATGGACCGTGCCGGCGTTTTGGAGCTGTCGATGCCGGCGGTCCAGCCCGCCGCGTTGTGGCACGAGTCGGGTCGGTGGGATGAGTACGGCAAGGAGCTGCTGCGGATTCAGGACCGGCACGGCCGAGACTTCTGCTTCGGCCCCACTCACGAGGAGGTGGTGACCGACCTGATTCGGGGTGACGTCAAGAGCTATCGTCAACTTCCGCTCAGCTTGTACCAGATTCAGACCAAGTTCCGCGACGAGATTCGGCCACGCTTCGGGCTGATGCGAGGGCGCGAGTTCCTGATGAAGGATGCGTACTCTTTCCACACCGGCCCAGAGAGCTTGGCCGAGACCTACGCCGAGATGGGGCAGGCCTACCGTCGCATTTTCGAGGAGTGTCAGCTCGACTACACCGTGGTCGAGGCGGATACCGGGAGCATCGGGGGGTCTTCTTCTCACGAGTTCATGGTCCTGGCCGAAACCGGCGAGAGCGCGGTCGTTTCTTGTCGATCTTGTGGCTATTCCGCCAACGTCGAGAAGGCGGAGGCTGCTGCGGTCGAGGGAGTCGCAGCTCCAGAGGGCGAGCTGCCCGCGCTCGAGGAGGTGGCAACACCGGGTGCCACTTCGATCGCCGATGTCAGCGGAGTCCTGAGTTTGCCGGCGGAGCGATTGGTCAAGACCCTCATCTACGAAGCGGATGGCGAGCTCGTGGCGGCGGTAGTGCGAGGAGACCACGAGCTCAATGAGATCAAGTTGCAGAACCTGCTTGGCGCAACCCAGGTCCACCTCGCGAGCGAGGAGCGGGTGAAGGAAGCGACCGGTGCTCCCACCGGCTTCGCCGGGCCTGTCGGGCTCGCTTCGGGAGTCCGGCTCGTAGTGGATCTTGCAGCCCGCGGCCTCGCAGGATTCGGCTGCGGCGCCAACCGTGAGGACGCCCACTTCGTGTCGGTGCACTGGGGGCGCGACGCCGAGCCGTTGCAGTGGGCTGATTTGCGATTGGTGGTTGGGGGTGATGGATGCCCTCGTTGTGGCACCCCGCTCGAAGAATCCCGCGGCATCGAAGTGGGCCACACCTTCATGCTCGGGACCAAATACTCGACCGCTCTCGGCTGCCTCTACACTGACGAGAACGGAGCCGAGCACCCCATGACCATGGGTTGTTACGGCTTGGGCATTGGGCGCACAGTTGCGGCAGCGATCGAACAGAACCACGACGAAAACGGCATCATTTGGCCGTTGCCCTTGGCGCCCTTCCAAGTGCTTCTGGTGGCGCTCAACCCCAACGATGAAGCCGTTCTCGAGGCCAGTGAGAAGCTTTATGCCGCCTTGCTCGAAGAGGGCGTCGAGGTCCTCTTCGACGATCGCGACGATCGCCCGGGGGTCAAGTTCAAGGACGCTGACCTGCTCGGGATCCCGCTACGCGTGGTCATCGGCGCTCGGGGACTGGCGAATGGCGAGCTCGAGTTTTCCCACCGTCGTGACGGTGAGAAGCATCTGGTTGCGCCGGAGGATGTCTTAGCCCGGGTTCTCGGGGCTCTCGGCCCCCACCTCGGCTGAGGACTCGGGCGGCGGCTCGACACTGAGGCGGACAACTCGGATGCGGTTGCCGTCGATCTCTCGTACCAGCAGCCCCATCGACGCCAGGCTCACCTTGTCGCCGACTTTCGCCGGGCGTCCGAGCTCGGAGAGAACGATCCCGGCGATCGTGTCTTCGTCTCGGTCGTCGAGCTCGAGGCCCAGCTCGTCTTCGAGATCTGCGATCAACATCGAGCCTGAGACTTGGTAGACGCCCTCGCCGACGGCGACCAGCTCGGGTACTTCGAAGTCGAATTCGTCCTGGATCTCGCCGACGATCTCCTCGATCACATTCTCCAGGGTGACGATTCCGCTCACACCGCCGAACTCGTCGAGCACCGCAGCCATGTGGACCTTTTCAGCTCGCATGCGGCGTAGCAGCCGGTCGGCGGTAGCGGTTTCCGGGACGAAGGAGATCGGGCGCCGAACTTCGTTCAGGGATGCGGGAGTCTGGGTGGCGCGAAACAAGTCCTTGATGTGCACCAAGCCGAGAGTGTGGTCGAGATCCTCCTCGCAGAGGGGAAAGCGGGTGTGTCCGGAGCTGCGGGCGATGTTCATGTTCTCTTCCATCGGCGCTGCGGTCGAAAGGAAGACGACGTCCGAACGCGGAATCATCATCTGTCTGGCATTGCGATCGGAGAGCTCGAAAATGTTGTCGAGCAGCTCTCTCTTGTGCTCGGTCAACTCGCTCTGCTCATCGGAGGCTAGGAGTCGGCGAATCTCTTCCTCGCTATGCGCCAGCTCGCCCTCGGCCAAGGGCTGAATGCCGAAGATTCGAAGAAATGCATTCGCGGCATGGTTGAGCACCCAAATGACCGGGAAGGTTGCCTTGTAGAAGAGAAATAGCGGGGCGGCGACCCAAAGCGACGTCGCCTCCGGCTTGCGAATCGCCAAGGACTTCGGCGCGAGCTCGCCGAGAACGATATGGAGGACTGTGATGGTCGTGAAGGCGACCGCGAGGCTCACTGTGTGAAGCAATGCCGGAGAGGCGAAAGGAAGACGTTCGAGAGCCGGTTCGAGCAGACGCGCGAATGCAGGCTCGCCAATCCAGCCGAGCGCCAGGCTGGCGAGGGTGATACCGAGCTGAGTGGCAGACAGATAGGCGTCGAGATGACTGACCATATGGCGGGCCAGGCGCCCACTGCGCTCTCCTCGGTCGGCGTGAGGCTCGATCTGGGTTGGCCGAACCTTGACGAGGGCGAACTCGGCGGCTACAAAGAAGCCGTTGAGAGCGACAAAGAGGAGGGCGAGTGGGATGGCCAAGCCGGGGCTGAGGGTGAACCCGATCACAGCCGTCCCCTCGGCGAGGAGCGGCGCGCTCATCCGTGCGTTACGTCACGGCAATACGCCGTGGCCTTCGAGGAGTCCAGGAGAGAGCGCCGATCGGCGATGGTATGGGAAGGCGGAGGTTCGTCAGACACCGAGATAGATATCCTAACATGAGGCTTTGCCGCGGCCGGTGGCCAAGATATAGCCGGCGATCGCTACTGGAGCTATGACCGCCGGCAATAGCGCGGCAGCGACCGCTAGCGAGGGACCCTTGCCGACGCCTCCGACACCGTTGCTGAACTGAATGGCGAGAACAGCAACCGCAACGCCTGCAAGCTCGTAGATGCGCCGGCGGGAGTAGATGCCTCTTTCGCCGCTCTCCGGGCGCAGCCTGGACAGGGCGAGGCAGATGGCGAGAATCTGCATCGGCAGAGTGAGGAGGAGCGTATGGGTCCACAGAGTAGGGGTGGAGAGGCAGATCGTCGCGACCGCCAAGAGCGCAAGCTGGTCCGGGCGCCATGGCTTCAGCCGCGCAACGATAGTGGCGATGGCGGCAATAGCGAGCAGGACGTAGAGGCGTTGGGTGTCGAATCCCAGGTTGAAGAGAAGTCGGTGGAGCGAAACGGTACGCTCGAAAGGAAAGTCCTCGCTCGAGAGGGATGATCCGAGTCGGAGAAACTCCGGTAGGTGCTCTCTTCCCAGAAGAAGAACAGAGGCGCTGATCGTTGCGATCGAGGCGGTGAGCAGATGTTTGTGTTCGCGACTCCGAGGCCGATGCGTCGCGATCAAGAGAATTGCCACGGGCGCCAAGGGTTTGATCCCGAGGCTGCCACCGAGAAGGCATCCCGCTGCCATGGGGTGCCGAGGCCAGACTCCGAGAGAGACGAGAACGAGGCCGCTCACCACGAGTGAGGTGTTCCCCGAGGCCAGGCCGAGATTGACGCCGGGGGTGAGGGTGAGGCCGGCGGCAAGGGCAATTCGCCAGGTTCTCTGGCCCGCCAAGGGGGCGCTTGCCAGCCACACGATGGCGACAACCCCGGCCACCGCCGCTATTCGCAGCAGCGCGACCAAGATCGGCTGTCCGAGGATGGTGAGTGCCGTCGCCCCAAGGACCGCAAACGACGGGAGGTAGAGATATCCCGAGACCTGGTAGGGGGAAGCGCCGGCGGAGACGATGCGGAACGCGTCCAGGTAGTAGGCCTCATCCACCAGCAGAGCCTTGGAAGTGAGTGCCGGCCAGTGACAGAGCGCTGTGAAGAGGGCTACTGAAAGCAGAGGCAAGCTGAGCGAACGCCAGCTGGCACCGCCGCTTTCTTGCCACCGAAGGCGCTCTCTGGGGCTGCTTCGATGGGCTCTTTCACGATTGACACTTCCTCGGAGCCTCTGCTAGGGTGCCGCTCTTGCGGTCTTCCGCACGAGCTTACAGGCCCGTAGCTCAGCTTGGTTAGAGCGCTACGTTGACATCGTAGAGGTCAGCGGTTCAAGTCCGCTCGGGCCTACCAATGAAGTAGGGTCAGGAGAAAGGGGATTTCTCCGACTGCATGTGGCGAGATTTCAATAGAGGCGCTTAGCTCAGCTGGTTAGAGCGCTACCTTCACACGGTAGAGGTCAGCGGTTCGAGTCCGCTAGCGCCTACCAGCCGTCCACTACGGCCGGAGCTCCGGCCGAACCTGAAAAGATCATGTCCGAGAGTGCAAAGCAGGTAGAGCTGGTTCTACCCGACGGCAAGGCCCTTGGTTTCCCTGAAGGGGTCACGCCTCTGGAGGTGGCGAGCGCCATCGGGCCTGGGCTCGCGCGCGCCGCGGTCGGTGCCGAGCTCGACGGGCAAGACGTCGATCTGCGCCAGCCCTTGGTCGCGGGCGGTTCTTTCCGCATCTTTACCCTGAAGAATCCGGAGGCTGGACGATTCATTCGCCACAGCGCCGAGCACGTGATGGCCGACGCGGTGAAGCGGCTATGGCCGGACGTCGAGATCGACGTTGGTCGACAGGATCACGCCGAGAAATTTCAGTACGATTTTCGACGCGACCAGCCGTTTACCCCCGAAGACCTCGAAGCCATCGAAGAAAAGATGGCCGAGATCCTCACCGAGGGCTCGAGCTTCGAGCGCATCGAGATCAGTCGAGAGGAGGCGGCGACTTTCTTTAGCGAGCGCAGCGAGAGCTTGAAAGTCGAGCGGCTCAAGGATATCCCGGAAGGCGACACCATCACTCTTTACCGTCACGGCGATTTCTACGACCTTTGTCGAGGACCCCATGTCCAGGGTCTGGATCAGATTGGAGCCGTGAAACTCCTCGAGGCCTCTGGCGTCTACTGGCGAGGCGACGAAGCCAATGAGAGGTTGCAGCGTGTCTATGGCACGGCCTTCTCCACCCAAGGGGATCTCGAGGCCTACGAAGAGCAGTTGGAGCAGGCTGCGGCTCGGGATCACCGTCGTCTGGGCCCGCAGCTCGATCTTTGGAGCTTCCACCCCAGCGCCCCCGCGAGCCCGTTCTTTCACCCGCGGGGAGCACAGATCTACAACCTGCTGGTGGACTACATTCGGGAGATCTACGATCGTGACGGCTATGGCGAGGTTCTCACCCCGCAGATTCTCGATGTCGATCTCTGGCATACCTCGGGGCACTACGACAATTACCGCGATGTGATGTTCTTTACCGAGCTCGAAGATCGCCAGTTCGCGGTGAAACCGATGAACTGTCCTGGTGCCTGTCTGATCTACGGCACCCGCATACGCTCGTACCGCGATCTACCGATTCGCTACAGCGACTTTGGCAGACTGCATCGCGCCGAGCGCAGTGGTGTGATCACCGGCCTGACGCGGGTTCGCAGCTTCTGCCAGGACGACGCTCACATCTTCTGCACCGAAGCCGATGTAGAAGTCGAGGTGCTGGCTGTAGTTCGCACGATTCTCGAGATTTACGAGGTTTTCGGCTTCGGGGAAGTGACGATCGAGATCTCGACCCGACCGGAGAAGTCGATTGGTACGGAAGAGATGTGGGAGCGCGCCGAGGGCTCGCTCAAGGCCGCGCTGGAGCACAGCGGCATCGACTACCTGCTGAGCGAGGGAGACGGCGCTTTCTACGGTCCCAAGATCGATTTCCAGGTTAGGGATGCAGTGGGACGGTCGTGGCAGCTCGGTACTGTCCAGCTCGACTATCAGATGCCGGAGCGATTCGGGCTCGCCTACACCGACGCGGATGGTCAAGAGAAGCGCCCGGTATTGATTCACCGAGCGATGCTCGGCTCACTCGAGCGATTCATCGGCATTCTCGTCGAGCACACCGGGGGAGCCTTGCCGGTATGGGTAGCGCCTCGCCAGGCCGTTGTGCTTCCGGTGTCGGAGAAGTTTGTCGATTACGGTGAAGAAGTCAGCCGCGAGCTTCGGGGTCTCGGACTCCGTGTCGAGGTGGATCGCCGTGATGAAAAGCTCGGATACAAGATCCGAGCAGCCCAGTTGCAAAAGGTCCCGTATATGTTGGTGGTCGGCGCAAGAGAGCAGGATGCGAGAACCGTTGCGCTACGGCTACGCTCAGGAGAGGATCTGGGGTCGGTCGCGATCGCCGAAGTCGGCGAGAGGGTTGGCCGCATCGTTGCGAGTCGGAGCTTAGAATTGTGACAGCGATCATTTCCTCAGCCTCGGTAGGCTAGGGTAGGATTGATTGAAAGGAGACTTTGGTGCCGAAGATCAAGACCCATCGGGGAGCCGCCAAGCGCTTCCGAAAGACCGCTACGGGCAAGCTCCGCCGGGGGCACACCGGGGCCAGCCACATGTTCACCAAGAAGACGACGAAGAGGAAGAGGAATCTGCGCAAGCAGACACTGGTGGCAAAGGGCTTCGCTAAAGTCCTGAAGCAGTTCCTGCCTTCCTGAAGGCCGGCCCGTTCACGGAGCTCGAGGGGGAGAGAGCCTGTCCTCCTCAGCCTAGAAATCAAACAGGATCCCCGCGAGGGGAGAAAACGAGGTTCTTAGAATGGCACGAGTAAAGCGCGGCCCACGCCGAGCGCAGCGGCGTAAGAAGATTCTCAAGCAGGCCAAGGGTTACTACCTGGCCAAGTCCAAGGCGCACAGGGTCGCCAAACTGGCGGTCCAGAAGTCCCTTTCCTACGCCTATCGCGATCGCCGGCAAAAGAAGCGGCAGTTCCGGCGTCTGTGGATCGTACGCATCAACGCCGGCGCCCGCCTGCACGGGCTCAGTTACAACCGTCTCATCTCGGGCCTCCGGCAGGCCGGCTGTGACCTCAATCGCAAGATGCTCGCAGACCTTGCGGTGCACGACGCTGCCGCATTCGGCGAGCTTGCGACCCTAGCCCAGCAGGCCCTCGAGGCAGGAGCAGCTTCGGCGGACTCCTGATGAGTGCAGCAGCGGAAGAGCTCGCGGGTCTGCTGGAGCGCTTCCGGAGTGAGGTGGAGAGCGTGCGCTCTCGTCCTGCCTGGGAAGATCTGCGGATCCAGTGGTTAGGCCGCAAGCAGGGTATCGTGCGGGACCTGGAGGGCAAGCTTCGTGAGCTCCCTGGGCCTGAGAAGCGAGACTTCGGCAAAGGTCTGCACGACCTCCGTGGCGCCGTTGAAAAGACTCTCGAAGCCCTCGACCGGCGATTCACCGCCGAGGAGCGTGCCGCCGAGTTGGAGAGCGCTGGGGTAGACGTCACCCTTCCCGGACGGCGGGCTCCGATCGGCACACTGCACCCGATTACCATTGTGTACCGCGAGATCGAGCAGATCTTTCGACAGATGGGCTACAGCGTCGCCGAAGGACCCGAGATCGAAGACGACTTCCACAACTTCGAAGCATTGAACTTTCCCCTCGATCATCCCGCCCGCGACGAGCAGGACACTCTGTTTCTCAAGGACGGCAGGCTGTTGCGTACGCATACGTCCCCGATTCAGATTCGTACCCTACTCGCACGGAAACCGCCCATCCGTATTCTCGGCTTCGGCCGCGTATACCGAAACGACAACACGCTGCGCCACTCGCCGATGTTTCACCAGGTCGAGGCCTTGGTCGTCGATAGAGGGATTACCTTCGCCCATCTCAAGGGTGCAATCGAGGCCTTCTTCCAACGGCTCTTCGACGCGGAAACCAGTGTTCGCTTGCGGCCGAGCTACTTCCCTTTTACCGAGCCCTCGGCCGAGGTCGACATCACCTGCCCCTTCTGCCGACCGCCCGACGGGGACCAGGAGAGCTGTGGCACCTGTTCAGGCACCGGCTGGATGGAGATCATGGGCTCGGGTATGGTTGACCCCAGAGTGCTGCGCAACTGCGGCGTGGATCCTGATGAGTACAGCGGATTCGCTTTCGGTGGGGGTATCGATCGGGTGGCGATGGCCCGCTACGGGCTGCCGAATATTCGAATGCTTTTCGAGAACGACGAGCGCCTGTTGCGCCAGATCCACCGCTGATGCAGTTCTCCCGCGATTGGCTCGCCGAGTACGTCGACCTGCCGTCACAGCTCGAGGAGCTGACGACGAGGCTCACCTTTGCCGGCTTGAGCGTCGAGTACGCCGCCCCTTCGGGCGACGATGTTCTTCTGGAGATTGAAGTAACGCCGAACCGCCCCGACTGCATGAATCACTTCGGTCTCGCCCGCGAGATCGCTGTCCTCTTCGATACCGAGCTGCGGGCACCGCGGGTGGAATGGAATGAGCGCGCGACCGAGGTCGAAAGCGTAGCGAGTGTAGTTGTCGAAGAGCCGTCACTGTGCCCTCGCTACTCGCTGGCGGTGATCGATGGGGTCAGCGCCTCGCTCAGCCCCGATTGGTTGCAGCTTCGCCTCGAGGCGGTGGGCGTGCGCCCGATCAACAATGTCGTCGACGTCACAAATTTTGTGCTCTGGGAGCTGGGTCAGCCCCTACATGCCTTCGATCTCGACAAGCTTCGTGGACCTATCGTGGTCCGTCGCGCTCGAAAGGGTGAGCCGCTTCACACTATCGATGGCGCCGAGCGTGAGCTCAGCGACAGGGATCTCGTGATTGCGGACGGGGAGCAAAGCATCGCGCTTGCCGGTGTGATGGGTGGCTTGGACACCGAGGTAGGTCCCGAATGCACGCGCGTTCTGCTCGAGAGTGCCCACTTCGACCGCACCTCGGTGCGAAAGAGCTCGAAGCGCTATGGTCTTCACACCGATGCCAGCCATCGCTTCGAACGCGGAACCGACCCCGGCGTATGCGTCGATGCGCTCGGACGAGCGGCGGCGATGATCGCCGAGATCGCCGGTGGTCGGGTGCTCGAAGGAGCTCTCGATGTCTTGGATAGTAGCTGCCTCGAGCGAACTGAGATCGCCTTCGAGCCTGCCCGGTTAGATGCCTTTTCCGGCACACCGATCGACCGCCGCCGTGTGAAGCGTTGGTTCGGCGGCCTCGGAATCGAGATCGAGGAGGAGACCCCCGAGGTCTGGCGAGCCCGAGTCCCGAGCTGGCGACGTTTCGATCTCCAGCTGCCCGCCGATCTCTACGAAGAGGCGATGCGTATTTTCGGCTTTGACAATATCCCCGCGGCACTTCCGCTGTCGTTGGGCTCTGACGGTCCCGAGACCGCCGAGCAGCGCCGTCGCCGGCGGGTCCAGGATCACCTCGTGGGCCAGGGGTTTGCAGAAGCCATACAGCTGGTCTTCATCACCCCCGAGGAGGACCTGACTTTCCCCGTCTTGCGTCCCGAGATCGCGGCCGCAGAGCTCCAGAACCCGCTCTCCGAGCGCTACGCCGTACTTCGCCGCTCGATGGCACCCGGTCTCGTGCAGAGTGCGCGCTCGAATCAACGTCGGGGTGTCGGAGCGGTACGCCAATTCGAGATCGGCCATGTCTTTCTGGAACACGAGGAGGAGCATCTCGGAGTTGTCATCGGGGGTCGGGCGGGGAGTCCCTGGGACGGCGGCAGGGCGACCGACTTCTTCGATTTGAAGGGCGTCTTCGAGGGCCTGTTCGAAGTTTTCTCCATACGCCTCGAAGCGAGCGCGGCCGAGCTGCCTGGGATTCTCTCGGGAACCGGCGCCGAGCTGCGCACTTCGAGTGGCGAGTGGGTCGGCTATTTCGGCCGCGTGCTCGGGGAGGACCCCTTTCCACTCTTCGTCGGCGAGCTCTCGTGTGCGGTGTTAGATGGCGCGCTTGGCGTGGCGACAGTAGAGGTTCCTTCGCGTTTCCCTGGTGTCAGCGCCGACCTGACGCTGACCCACTCGATCTCGGTGCCTTTCGTCGAACTCGCTGAGACGGTCGATGCTGCCGCACCGCCAGACTTGGTGGAATTCCATCTCAAGGACCGCTATTTGGGCCAAGGCGTACCTGAGGGCGCCGTCAACACGACGATCTCATTCCACTACAATGCCCCTGAGCGCTCACTCTCCCAGGAGGAGATCAACCACCGGCAGACGAAATTGGCTGAGCTGCTCGAGAGCCGCCATGGTTGGCCGGGTTAGAGGAGGGAAGATGTCGGACGTTCCCGACTGGTCCGGTCTCGAAAAGGCGGCGAAGGCGGTTCGTGAGCGAGCCGAGAAGCTCGCAAAAGAGAATCGTGCGCTACGACGTAGTCTCAAGAAGGCCGAAAAGGAGCTCGAGAGGGCGCGGACGGCTCGGGCTCCGGACGCCGAGCGCGCCGGCGAGGTTGAAGCGCGCCTGGAGCGCCTCGCCGGGGAAGTAGAGAGGCTCCTAGAGGCCTAGGAGGTCGTCCCTGGGCGACCTGCGGGTCCCGAGCCCTATGCTATAGTCGACTCCGTTTCGAGCCCCATGAGGGGCTGGAAATGTTTGTGATGGCACGAAAGAGTACGACCACGGTGGAGGTAGAAATCTTCGGAGCTACCTACCACGTGAGAGGCGACAACGACGGAACGTATCTCGAAGAGCTGGCGTCCCTCGTGGACGGAAAGATGCAAGAGATAGCAGCGCATCTGGGCACCTCGGATCGGACCAAGATTGCCATTCTTGCCGCTCTGAACATTGCCGATGAACTGGTTCAGTCAGGATCTGATCTATCGGCAGAGAGGGAGACGGCAGTCACGAAGGTAGCGGAACTTACCGGCGAATTAAGCCAGGCCTTGTGAGGTCGAACGCGGTGCTCTGAGCTCCGCCGACCACGGAAACGGTAGTTTGCATTCCCTGTGCGGTTGGTGATGAATCAGCCTTTTTGTAGAACCAACATTATTACTAAGGGAGTTCTTCACCCGCGCGGTCCGTGCCAGCCCCGCTTGAACGGGGACGCTAACGACTCGTGGAGAGGACACCCACCTACTGCGCGTTCGGTTCTAACGCGGGGGTTCACACGGCCCCGCGGGGAATGCGGCTTTTTCGCCTCGGGTTCCTGCCTCAGCTACTCGATCGTGCCCTCTACCTGACACGGTGAGCTCGTCCCGATTCTGGGACGGGCGGTCGTGAGCGAGGTGAGGGAGTGAATCAGATCATTGCAGGAGCGATCTTGGGCGCAGGGGTCCTCGCGCCGTTGGTGTGGCTGGTCTTCGCTCGGCGTGCAGCCGCGAGGACAGTCGTCGACGCCGACCGGCACGCCGCTCGTCGTTTGGAGGAGGCGGATCGTCAGGTGACGGCCAAATTGCGCGAGGCGGAGCTTGCGGCCAAAGAGAAGCTGCTAGAGGCTCGCAGCGAGTTCGAGAAAGTTGCCGGCAAGCAACGTGGTGAGCTCGACAAGCAGGAGCGCAAGATCGCGCAGAGAGACGACGACCAGTCCCGCCGGCAGAGCTCACTCGATCGGCGAGAGTCGGAGCTGCAGAAGAATGAGTCACGGGTCGCCGACGCCGAGGAGCGGGTTCGCAAACAAGATCAGGAGCTCGAGGCTCTGCTCGGGGAGGAGCAAGTGCGTCTCGAGCAGGTAGGTGGCTTGACCGCGCAGCAGGCCAAGGAAGAGTTGATGCGGGTGATGGAGAGAGATGCCCGAGTCGAAGCCGCGCACCTGGTGAAGAGGATCGAGGACGAGGCTCGGGAGCATGGTCAGCGCGAGGCACAGCGAGTGATCGCGATGGCAATCGAACGTTCCGCAGCAGACTATGTCAACGAGACAACGGTGTCGGTCGTCAATCTGCCCTCGGACGAGATGAAGGGTCGGATCATCGGTCGCGAGGGACGCAACATTCGTGCTCTGGAGATGGCCACCGGTGTCGACCTCATCGTCGACGACACTCCCGAGGCGGTCATCCTTTCCGGTTTCGATCCCTTTCGCCGAGAGATTGCGAGGGTCTCGTTGGAGCGTCTGATCAGCGATGGTCGGATCCACCCCGCTCGCATCGAGTCGGTGGTCGAGAAGGTCAAGGACGAGTTCGAAGGAATCATTCAGGAGGAGGGAAAGAAAGTACTTCTGACTCTGGATCTCGCGAACGTTCATCCCGAGTTGGTCAGGCTCCTCGGGCGGTTGCGCTATCGCACCTCCTACGGTCAGAACGTGTTGAGGCACAGCGAAGAGGTCGCATTTCTCGCTTCGTTGATGGCGGCCGAGCTCAAGGTCAACGCTCACGTTGCGAAGCGCGCTGGGCTGTTTCACGACATCGGTAAGGCGATGGATCGCGAGATGGATGGAACGCATCTTCACATCGGTATCGATCTCTTGCGCAAATACGGCGAGACGGAAGAGGTCATTCATGCGATGGCCTGTCATCACGGCGATTTCGACCCCGAGACTGTCGAAGCCATTCTGGTCACGGCTTCCGATGCACTTTCCGCTGCTCGTCCCGGCGCTCGCCGCGAGATCCTAGAGACCTATGTCAAGCGGTTGAAGCAGCTGGAAGAGATCGCCTCAGACTTCAAGGGGGTCCAGAAGACCTTCGCGATTCAGGCCGGGAGAGAGGTACGTATCATCGTGGACGCAGCGAAGCTGAGTGACGAGGAGTCGATCTGGCTGGCCAGGGATGTCGCACGGCGGGTCGAGGCGGAGCTGACCTATCCGGGCCAGATCAAAGTTACTGTGATCCGCGAGAAGCGGTCCATCGAGTACGCCAGGTGAAGCTGCTCTTCGTCGGCGATGTGGTTGGCAAGCCAGGCCGACGGGCACTCCGGCACTTTCTGCCCGAGGTCGTCGATCGTCATCTGGTGGACTATGTCGTAGTGAATATCGAGAATGCCGCCGGCGGTTTCGGTGTCACTCCTGACATCCTCACGGAGCTCGGTGAGCTGCCGGTGGATTGCTTCACCAGCGGCAATCACATCTGGGATAACAAGGCCGGTTTAGCTCTGCTGGACGAGAGGCCGGATCTCCTACGACCCGCCAACTACCCTTCGGCGAATCCAGGGCGAGGTCTCCACGTCGGTGAGACCGCGGCCGGGGTGGCGGTGGCTACGATCAATTTGGAGGGCCAGGTCTTTATGAAGTCCCTGCCCTCTCCTTTCGAGGCGGCGGATGAGCTGCTCGCCGAGATTGGCAAGGTCAAAGTGGTTCTCGTCGACTTCCATGCCGAAGCGACGAGCGAAAAGCAGGCGATGGCCTTCTATCTCGACGGCCGGGTGTCGGCCGTCCTCGGCACTCATACCCACGTGCCGACGGCAGACGCTCGGGTACTTCCCGGCGGCACCGCTCTCATTACCGACGTTGGAATGACGGGTCCCTACGAGTCGATCATCGGCATGCGCGCCGAGAAGGTGTTGCGCCGTTTTCTGCTACAGACTCCGGCTCCTTTCGAAGTCGCCAAGCGAGACGTACGTCTCGCCGCCGCCCTGGTCACTATCGACGTGACAACGGGCCACGCGATGGCCGTCGAGCATCTCTTGTTGGAGATGCCGAGCTAAGTCGTCCTCGGCGCCAATGTGCCGCAGCCGTAGGAAATGATAGCCATCATTTCCGTAGACGCGCCGTCCTCGGCGCCAATGTGCCACAGCCGTAGGAAATGATAGCCATCATTTCCGTAGACGCGCCGTCCTCGGCGCCAATGTGCCACAGCCGTAGGAAATGATAGCCATCATTTCCGTAGGCTGGTGTAGGGTAGGTGGCGCAGGAGATCTCTAGTGCCCGTTGACCCCGATCTACTCGCCATCCTGGTGTGCCCGAAGACGAAGGCCAGTCTGGAGGTCGTCGAGCTTCCAGAAGACTGTCGGCAGAAGTTGATCGAGAAGTACCGGGAGCACTTTCCGGATGAGGAGCCGGTAGTGGCGGAGGGGCTGTACTGCGCCGAATCCCAGCTCGTCTATCCGATCGTTTCCGACATCCCGATCATGCTGATCGACGAAGCCCTGCCCGCGGCGTCGGTCAGCTTGGGCTGATCCCGGCGCTCACGCCGGAGGGAACGGTGTGGAGGCAGGAGACCCGAGACCGTCGCCCCCGCTTGGAGGGGTTCGGACGAGGCTGTTACGCACTGCACCTCTGGTGCGTTGGTGCGATTGCGGCTTCCAATATTCTCCTCGGCCTGGCGGGGTTGGCAGCGTTGGCGTCCAGAGACGGAAAGACTGGCTTTTGGCGTCGACACTCACTCTTGCTTCAACCCTTCGCATGGTTCGTGGCTCTCTTCTGTCTATCGATCGGGTACTCGTATCTGCCGGCTGTGAGTCTTCCTGATCTCGACGATCTCTACTCGCTGCTTCCCTTGCTATTGACCCTCTTCTTCCTGCGCGGAGAGAGGGACGCCCGACGTGTGGTCAACGGGCTGGTGATCATGGGAGCCGCCCTGGCGGCGATGGGGTTGATCCAGCTCGGAGTAGGCGCCGCGGGTCTCGACCTCGAGCGCCGCCTGATCGGTCCTTTCTCGCACTACCAGACCTTTGCCGGGGTCCTGCTTCTCTGTGACATGTTGATCCTCGGGCGCGTTCTCACACGTGGAGTAAGTCGTAGCCCGTGGTCTACAGCGGCCGCCGTCATGCTGACTGCGGCGCTCCTCGCCAATCTCACCCGGGGGCCGTGGGTCGCACTTGTCGTCACAGGCCTCGGGCTACTTGCTTTCACTTCGCCCCGCCGCTTGCTCCTGGTGCTGCCAGGCCTCGTTGTTGTCGGGTTGCTCTTGCCGACGGCGGTTCTCGACCGGGCGAAGAGCATAGTGGATCTGCAGGATGAGTCGAACTACGACCGCCTCTGTATGCTCGAGGCGGGCATCCGCATGATCTCGGAGCGACCCCTTTTCGGTCTCGGCCCCAGTGTGGTGGAGGAGCGCTATTCTCTGTACCGGCATCCCACCGCGGTCAACGATCGGCGTCCCCATCTCCATAGTGCATACTTGCAGCTTGCGGCGGAGCGCGGTTTGCCATCGGCGGTTCTCTTCGTTGCCATCCTCGCTTTGAGCCTGACGCAGTCATTGCGCAACTACAGGCGCGATGGAGGCGCCAGCGGATCTCGTGCAGACCTTCATCTTGGGGCGGCGGCCGCTATAGTGGCATATACTCTGGCGGCACTTTTTGAAGACAGCTGGACCGATACCGAGGTTCAGCGCGTCGCGCTCTTCGTCATTGCCCTCCCCTTCAGTCTCAAGCGCCCTGCGGATATCGCGTGAGCCGTTTCTCCAGTTTCATCGCTGAACTGCGTCCCGAAGTGGACGCAGCCTTGGATCGCCTGCTACCGCCGGTGGAGGCGGAGCCTGCGCGCCTACACGATGCTATGCGCTACTGCATCTTTGCAGGGGGCAAGCGCTTTCGACCGGCAATGCTGACGCTCGGCGGCGAGATCTACCATGCTCCTCGAGAACTCTTGCTCGGGCCCGCCGCCGCCATGGAGATGATCCACACCTTCAGTCTGGTTCACGACGACCTGCCCGCGCTCGATGACGACCGACTTCGTCGTGGTAAGCAGACTGTGCACTTGCGTTTCGACGAGGCCACGGCGATTCTGGCCGGCGACGCTCTTTTGAACCAAGCCATTTACTGCCTGTCTCGCGAGCCCGCTGATGCCGATGCCGCCGTGCGCTGTCGTGGGATCGAGATGGCGGCAGAGGCAGTTGGCAGCTTCGGCATGATCGGGGGCCAGGCGGCGGATATGGAAGCAGAGCGGGAGTGGCCTGCTGATCCGGTCTCGGCGCTCGAAACGGTTCATCGCCGCAAGACGGGCCAGCTCCTAGTGCTCAGTCTGTGTCTCGGAGGCCTCTACGCAGGCGCCGGCGAGCCGGAGCTGGCATTGCTCAGAGAGTTGGGGAAACGTATCGGCGTTCTTTTTCAGATTGGCGATGACATTCTCGACGTAGAAGGAGAGAGCGCGGAGCTCGGTAAGACCGCAGGCAAGGATCAAGCTGCCGGAAAGTTGACCTACCCGGCACTTTTCGGCCTCGAAGAGAGCCGGCGCAGGCTCTCGCTGCAGGCCGAGGAGACTCTAGCTCTGATCGAGTCATTTCCTAGCCGCCAAGAGGTCCTCCTGGATCTGGTGCGCTACCTTTTAGAGCGCGATCACTGAACGGAAGATCGTCGATGAAGGCTTGTTCCAAATCGGTACGTCTGGACCAGCTGCTGGTCGACCGAGCCGAGTACAGCTCACGTGAGAAAGCGAAGAGAGCAGTGATGGCGGGGTGTGTCGAGGTCGGCGGCCGTCTTGTCGACAAGCCGGGAACCGGAGTGCCTGTAGGGGCGGATGTTCGTGTATTGAGGCGTAGCGAGCCTTTCGTGTCTAGGGCCGGGCGAAAGCTCGATGCGGCGCTGGATCGTTTTTGTCTGGATCCTACCGACGCGATTTGTATCGACATTGGGGCGAGTACCGGAGGCTTCACGGACTGCCTGCTCCAGCGCGGTGCCAAGCGAGTCTACGCCGTCGATGTCGGGCGTGGGCAGCTGGATTTCGCTCTCTACAAAGACTCTCGTGTGGTGGTCATGGATCGAGTGAATGCACGCTATCTCGACGCCGACGCCTTTCCCGAAGAGCCGCGGCTGATCACGGTCGATGTCTCTTTCATCTCGCTTCTCAAGGTGGTGCCTGCGCTTCTTCCTCTTCTTGCGCCGGGGGCAGATCTCGTCACCTTGATCAAGCCTCAGTTCGAAGCTCCGCGAGGAGCACTAGCCAAAGGTGGCATCCTTCGGGATGAGGCGCTCCGGGAGCAGGTGGTCGACGAGCGCAGCCGGCAGATTGCCGAGCTCGGGTTGGACCTGCTCGGTCTCATGGAGTCGCCGGTGGCGGGCCGCGGAGGCAACAGGGAAGCCCTCGCACACTTCCGACGAGGAGCACTATGAGCCAAGAGTCGCCAATCGAGCGAGTGGCGATTGCCACCAAAGCCGGAAGTCGCGAGGCGATGCGGGTTGCGGAGGAGCTCTGCGAGTGGCTCGGCCGTCGGGGTCTCGAAGTCGCACTCGACGAGCGAAGCCATCGCGCCCTCGAGCGAGAGAGCGCGGGCGTTTACGACCCGGAGCGCGAGTACGATCTTGTACTGGTCCTGGGTGGTGATGGCACCTTGATGTCCGTGGCTCGTGCCCAGACCAAGGGCGTCCCGATCTTAGGAGTGAACCTTGGAAGTCTTGGCTTCCTGACCGAGATCAACCGAGGAGAGCTCTACCCGTGCATGGTGGAGATCCTGGCTGGCCGTTTCGAGACCGAGTCTCGATCTCTGCTCGACATTGAGCTGGAGAGAGCGGGGGGTGGCTCTCTTCGCTATCGGGCGCTCAACGATGTAGTCGTGACCAAGAGCGCACTGGCCCGCATCCTCGACATCCGGGTCGAGGTGGACCAGCGACTCCTCGCACGCTATCGCTCGGATGGGCTGATTCTGTCGACACCGACCGGATCCACCGCCTACAACTTGTCGGCTGGAGGACCTATCGTGTTTCCCTCTCTTCCGGTGATCGTGGTGACACCGATCTGCCCCCACACTCTGAATCACCGGCCGCTGGTGATTCCTGAGACGAGCCAGGTCGAAGTGAAGCTGGAAACCCAGGACGAGGAGGTTCATCTGACCATCGATGGGCAGGAAGGCACGACCCTGGGGCCCTCAGATCGGGTTCGCGTTCAGTCGAGCGAGTTCCACGCCAGACTTATCCGCATCAGCGGTCGCACTTTCTACGACGGACTGCGCAGCAAGCTACGCTGGGGAAGCTAGTGCCATGTCGGAGACACGACACTAGGACCCCGACAACAAAGAAAGTGAAGAGGCCCGGGCCCAGGACCTGGCAGCGGACCTCTTTTTCGGTCGTCAAGGTAGACGACCACTGAAACACCAGAAAGGAACAGGCAACGAATATGAGTCATCTGATCGATCCCCACGGTGGGGAACTGACCGAACTGTTGGCACCACCGGCGAGACAGGAGGAGCTGAACGAGCTCTCCCGTGATTGGCCTTCATGGGACCTCACCCCTCGTCAAGTGTGCGACCTAGAACTTCTGATGGTCGGAGGTTTCGCTCCGCTCACCGGATTCATGACTCGGGAGGAGTCGGAGTCGGTATGCGCTTCGATGCGGCTCCCCGATGGCACCCTCTGGCCGATCCCGATCACTTTGGATCTGACCGAGGAGGCGGCCGAGGGCCTCGAGATTGGGGGTCAGCTTGCCCTGCGCGATGAGGAGGGGGTGATGCTCGCGGTACTGCACATCGAAGAGATGTGGCACCACGATCGCGAGGCTGAGGCGCTCGCCGTGTACGGCACGGAGGACCAGGTACACCCCGGAGTTGCTCACCTCTTCCAGCGCACGAACAACGTCGCCGTGGGCGGTCGGATAGAGGGCGTGCAGCTGGCTTCACATTACGACTTTCCCGCGCTTCGGCGGACGCCCGCTCAACTTCGTCGTGATTTCGCGACTCTCGGCTGGCGCCGAGTAGTGGCCTTCCAGACTCGGAATCCGATGCACCGCGCCCACTATGAGCTGACTCTGCGAGCGGCGAAGGAGATCGAGGCCAGTCTTCTGATCCATCCGGCGGTAGGCATGACCAAGCCTGGGGACCTGGACCACTACACCCGAGTTCGTTGCTACCAGGAGATTCTTCGCTACTACCCGCGCCAGACTGCGCACCTGTCGCTGCTTCCCCTTGCGATGCGGATGGCGGGGCCGCGCGAAGCGCTGTGGCACGCGATCATTCGCAAGAACTATGGTTGCACCCACTTCATCATCGGTCGAGACCATGCCGGTCCTGGAGACGACTCCGCCGGCAAGCCCTTCTACGGGCCTTATGATGCCCAAGACCTTGTTCGGCTCCATCAAGACGAGCTCGGGATCGAGATGGTGCCCTTCAGAATGATGGTCTTCGTGGAGGAGCAGGACCAATACGTCCCCATCGACGAAGTGGCCGAGGGAACACGAACTCTCAACATCTCCGGCACAGACTTGCGCAAACGCCTGGCGGGCGGTCGCGAGATTCCCAGCTGGTTCACCTTTCCGGAGGTGGTCACAGAGCTACGCCGCACCCATCCGCCGCGCCACAAGCAGGGGTTCACAGTGTTCTTTACCGGGCTGTCGGGGGCCGGCAAGTCTACGGTGGCTCAAGCGCTGCTTGTGAAGCTGTTGGAAATGGGTGGCAGACCCGTGACCCTCCTCGACGGCGACGTCGTGCGCAAGAACCTGTCCTCGGAGTTGGGCTTTTCCAAGGAGCACAGAGACATCAATATCCGCCGCATCGGTTTCGTGGCTTCCGAGATCACGAAGAATGGCGGCATCGCCATCTGTGCTCCGATTGCCCCTTACGAGAAAGTCCGGCAAGAGGTCAAGGAAATGATCGTGCCCGCCGGCGGTTTTATTCTGGTCCACGTCTCCACGCCCCTGGATGTGTGCGAGTCTCGGGATCGCAAGGGGCTCTACGCCAAAGCGAGGGCGGGACTGATCGAGTCTTTCACTGGCATCTCCGATCCTTATGAGGAGCCTACGGATGCAGAGGTTGTTCTGGATACGAGTGACCTGAGTCCGGAGGAGGCCGCGCAGCAGATCGTGCTTCATATCGAGAAAGATGGCTATATCGGAGGAGGGGACGAGTCGTAGGTGAGTGGGTCGACTGGGCAGAGGGAACAGGCCTGAGGCGGGAGCCTGCGAAGTAGCGCGATGGGCAAGAGAGATTTGGCGCTGGGGTTGTGGTGCTTCCTGGTTGCGGTGGCTCTGCTGATCCCGGGCGACGTGGCCTCTGCGGACTGGCTGGCTGACGGCGCGAGGTTGGACAAGATCGCGCACTTTGTGCTCTTCCTGGTTCTCGGCATCTTTGCGTTTCGAGCACTTACCGGCCGTTTCGAGCATGCGCTTCTTCTCGCGGTGGCGCTGAGCGTCGTTTACGGTGCCCTCCTCGAGGTCGCGCAGGGAGCGCTAGGGACTCGTAGCGCTGAGCTCGGAGATCTTGCGGCCGATGCTCTCGGTAGTGTGTGCTCTGTCTTCTTGGGGCATGCTCCGCGAAGATCATGAAGGAGAAGAAACCCGTTGTGGGCCTCGCTGAGAGACTTGGACTCGCTGTGGTTTGGGCTCTTGTCTGGGTCCCTCCACTGGTCGTACTTCCAACCGCTCAAGATCCCTTCCGCCTGCCCAAGCTTTTCGCCGTCGAGCTTCTGGCCCTGCTCTCGCTGGTGCTTCTCTGCCTGCCGCTGCTCTCTCGTAGGTCGCTTTCGGTCCGCCGGTTAATGGCGGTGCCGACCTTCCTGCCCGCGCTGCTCCTGCTGATATCCGCCACCGTCAGTGGCCTTGGGGCCTACCACCCCGCGCATTGGAGGAGTGCCCTGTTCAGTTTCGGTCTCGGTCTGACCTGTCTGGTCTGGTGGGGCGTTCAGATTCCAAGATCTTCCCTACGGCGTCTGCTGTCCGCCACCGTGGGCCCGGCCCTCGTGCTCTCCACCCTCGCTGTGGCTCAATGGCATGGCCTCTATCAGCCCTTTGGCTTTCTCGAAGGTGAGGGGCGGGGCAGGTATGGACTCACTTCATTGGCGGGGAATGTGGGTGATCTAGCCTCCTTTTTGGTCCTCCCTCTGGTCATCTGCCAGGCGCAGCTATGGCGTCGGCGGGGAGCGCGGCATAGAGCTCCCTGGCTAAGCGCCGTTCTCATTTTGAGCTACGCCCTCATCCTCACTCAAACCATGTCCGCCCTCATCGCTGTCGCGGTCGGCAGCTTGGTCTTCTGGTGGCTGGCTCTCGAGCGCCAGCGCTGGCGCATCGTTCTCCTGCTCCTGATCGGTGTGATTTTGGTGTTGGGGGTTCGCCCCTTGCGCCAGCGCGTTCAGCGCAAGCTCTCTGAGCTCGAGCGAGGGCAGATATCGGTTGTCTTGAGTGGCCGGACCGAAGCCTGGATGGCGTCGCTGGCCATGGTCGGAGAGAGCCCAGGACTTGGCGTCGGCCACGGCGGTTTCAGACCGCATTTCGGTGCGGCGAAGCTACGCCTGATCGAGAGCGGGAAAACGTTCCGTTCCGTCGGCGATACCGCGTCCTTTGCCAATGCCCACAATGAGTACCTCGAGCTGCTGGCGGAGTGGGGGTTGGTGGGGGCGGTGGGCTTCGTAGTGGCAATGGTGCTTCTGTGTCTACGACTTCGAGAACGGGCCGCTAAGTCCGAGCGGCTGGACAAGGCGCTTGCCTTCGGCGGGCTCTCGGCCGTTGCCGTGCTCAGTCTTGCCGCTTTTCCGTTACGTCTCGGACCCTCGGGGTATCTGGTGGTGCTCTTTGTCGCCTGGATCTTCTCCACAGAGCAGGGGAGGGAGCCAGCAGAAGGATCCGCGCGCATACGCTCCTGGCAGCTGGGTGTGCCTCTGATCGCTCTCCTCCTGATCGCCCTCGGTGCTCACTTTGGTAGTGCGGGCGACCGGCTCGAGGCTGCGCGCATCTTGCGTACCACGAGCTTGGTTGCGCAACGTTCAGCACAGCAGGGAGGCCAGGTCCCGGCGATCCTGCGCGCGAATCTTCGACCGCTTCGGCGAGCTCGCGAGCTCGACACCTTGGAAGTTGGCGTGCCGATGGCTCTCGGGAGTCATTACCTGCTTCTGGGTAATGCCGCCGCCGCCATCGAGTGGTACGAGAAGGCGATTGATCTGGAGCCGCGGCCCAATCTCTACTTCAATCTTGCGAGGGCCCTTCTGATGGCGGAACGGAGCTCGGAGGCCTTCGAGCACTTGGATTCGGCGGTCAGGCTCGACCCGGCCCTCCGCGAACCGTCACGAGCCCTGGGTTGGACACCCGAGCGCATCTAGGCCGGGCGCCTAGGGCACTTGATTCGTGCGTCCCGAATGGAGCCATGAGAGAAGGCTAGGCTCCAGAAATGATGGCTATCATTTCCCGCCTAGTTGTCTCTTGGCGCCGAGGACGGCGCACTTGGGCGTAGCTTCCTATTCGCTCACGGAAACGGCTCAGGACGAATACTCGGACACGCTCCTAGCCCCGGAAAGCGGGCCTCCGGCCCGTTCTCCGGCCCATCCCCCCCTAAGAACTACTCGCGTGTCCGAATACTCGGACACGCTCCTAGATGCCGCTGGAGGTCAGCACGCTCCTGATCGTGCGCAGGAGGATGTAGAAATCGAGCCAGATGCTCCAGTTGGCGATGTAGGCGAGGTCGTAGCGGACCTTGGTCTGCGGGGTCGAGAGATAGTCGCCGTGCACTTGTGCTAGGCCGGTGACTCCCGGCGTGACGCCGAAGCGTTTGGCGTAGCCGGGTACCGAGTTCTCGAACTCGTCGGCGAAGCCTGGGCGCTCCGGCCTTGGCCCGACCAGACTCATCGTCCCTGCCAATACATTGAAGAGTTGAGGTATCTCGTCGATCCGGTAGCGGCGAAAGATGCGGCCGATGGGGGTCACACGGGGATCGTCCGGAAGAGCCATTGCCTCCCCGGTCCCCTGCTCGGCCCCAGTGCGCATGGTTCGAAGCTTGTGGATCGTGAAAGGAGCACGACTCCTACCCAGTCGAGTCTGCTGGTAGAAGATCGGGCGACCCGAAGTGATCAGCGCGGTCGCTGCGGCGAGAAGCAGAACCGGGCCGAGGAGGGCCAGGAGTCCGGTTGCGCAAACGAGGTCCATGCCTCTCTTCAGAGGCCGATTGATTCTCCACTCTGCTTCTCGCGCAACCTCGATCAGCGGGTTATCCCCGACCCAGTAGTATCGCGTTCCCGCGAGCAGGCTCTCGAAGGCACCAGGGAGGAGCCAGACGTTGCCTTTGGCCGGCGCGATGCGAGCCACTCGGTCGATGAGTCGGGTCTGCCATGGGTAGCTCTCACTGGCCAGGATGACGTCATCGATGATCCCGTCTGCGATCAGGCCGGGCGCGTCTTCCGTAGTTCCGAGTACGGGCTCGAGCTCCGACTCACCAGTCCCCTCGGACGAACCGGGTGCCCGGATGAACCCAGCTAGCTCGAGGCCGTGGTGATGATGGCTGCGAAGACTTTCCGCCATCGCCAGCGCTGTGCTTCCGCCGCCCACGATAGCGACGCGTCGGACCCGCGGTGGGTGGAGGCGGCGAAAGAGCAGGCGCCACGCAAAGAGAAGGGCGCAATTCAAGGGCACGAAGAGGACCAGGATGGAGCGGGGAAAAACCGCTTCGCGCAAGAAGTAGTAGCCCATCAGCATCAGCCCCTGGAGGCAGACGGCGGCGACCAGACGCTGGAGTAGCTCGATGCGGGCTGAAACACGGGGAGGTTCGTAAAGCGCGAAGAAGTAGAGAGCCACGACCTGCGTAGCGAGCACGAGAGTCCAGTTGTCGAGGAAGAAGCCCAGCCGATCCCCCGGAAGAAGGTGATCGGTCAGTGGGATCGGGATGTAGAGCCGGATCAGAAAGGCGAGGAGGAAAGCGCAAGGCCCGACAACGAGATCGCCGGCGACTCGTAGTCGTCTCCAACCGCGCGGGAAGAAGCCCTCTTGCGTCATCGGCACCTAGTGTCCTGTATCAGTAGTTCCTCACACAACTCGCTGGCCCTTTTGCGCGCTGCCGTCGTTTCTCCTCCTCGCAATATTGCTCAATATACCTTCGTCGTAGCGCCTTGGCAGCACCCAAAATGACTGCGCGATTTATGCAACGAACCACTGATACAGGACACTAGCGTGGTTGGACTATAATTGCGGACCAATCTGAGGCGGTGGGTGACGTCTCTCGCCAAAGGGTGTCGCTGCGTTCTCGAGTCGGTGCCCGCCGCTGCAGACCCTCAAGGCATGTCATGAAAGTCATCGAGCGCTTGGCCGCAGCGAGCCGTCCACTGATCTCGTACGAGATCATTCCACCGGTGCGTGGCGGGACGCTGGGTAAGCTGCTGTCGCTGATCGAAGATCTGGTGAAGTACGAGCCGCCTTTCATCGATATCACGAGCCATGCTGCGGAGGTCAGCTACGACCAGTCGCAGGGCGCGATCCAGCGCCGGGTGAAGCGGAAGCGGCCGGGAACTCTCGGCGTCTGTGCCCTGATCCAGAACAAATATCACATCGATGCGGTCCCTCATATTCTGTGCAACGGTTTTACGCGCGAAGAGACGGAAGATGCGCTCATCGAGCTCAAGTACCTTGGCATAGAGAACGTCCTCGCGGTACGAGGCGACGATCACGGTTATCAGAAGCCGTTGCTGAACGGGCGGACGGCCAACCGTTACGCGATCGACCTGGTTAACCAGATCGTCGATATGAACGCGGGACGCTATGTCGAGAGCAACCTCGTTGATGCCGAGCCCTCTGATTTCTGCGTTGGCATATCGGGGTATCCGGAGAAGCACTTCGAGTCGCCGAACCTCGAGAGTGACGTTGCTTGGACGAAGAAGAAGGTAGATGCCGGTGCTCACTACATCGTCAGCCAGATGTTTTTCGAAAACCGTCACTTTTTCGAATATCTCGACGCATGTCGTGGCCTGGGGGTCGATGTGCCGATTATTCCCGGGCTCAAGATTGTGACCTCCCAGGCGCACGTCAGCTCGCTGCCCAAGACCTTTCATGTCGATCTTCCCCCTGCTCTCAGCGACGCGGTCAGCGCGGCAGAAGACAACCGGGAGGTGCGTGAGATCGGAGTCGAGTGGGCCTTCCGGCAGGCGGAGGGTCTACTGAACCACGGCGTACCTTCGATCCACTTCTACATCCTTCAAAGCTCCGCGGCAATAAAACAGCTGATGGAGCGGTTGTCGATCTAGCCTACGGGAATGATTGGTATCATTCCCTCCGGCTAGAGAACATGGCGCCGAGGACGGCGCATTTTCGGGAGTTCGGGAGAAGATTAGGGATCACGTCCTCCGGGTAGAGAACATCGCGCCCCTACGGGAATGATGTGTATCACTCGCTTTGGGTAGAGAACATGGCGCCGAGGACGGCACTTTCTTGGGAGTTCGGGAGAGATTAGAGATCACGTCCTCCGGGTAGAGAATGTGGCACCGAGGACGGCGTGTGAGAATCCCTTAGTCACCCCTGCATCTGTCGCCTCACTTCCTCGACAACCTCGACCGGCGACGGCGAGGTAGGTAGAATAGCCTTGAAAGAGAGCTCCAAGTTCAGCTGCGAGATCACCAGCACCCCTCCTCACCCGGACACTGAAGAGCGTAGCGCCGCGCTGGAGTCGGCGTTCGACGAGCGCATTCTGGTGATGGACGGTGCCACGGGTACCGCGCTCCAGGATGTCTCGCTCGGCGCCGAGGACTTTGGAGGAGCAGACCTGGAGGGCTGCAATGAGAATCTCAATGCGACTCGTCCAGACGTAGTTCTGGACGTCCATGCGCGCTATTTGAGCGCAGGCGCCGATATCGTCGAGACCAACACCTTCGGCGGCACGCCGCTCGTGCTCGATGAGTATGGGCTGGCCGACGATGCATTCGAGCTCAACCGCGTTGCATCACAGCTCGCTCGGCAGGCCTGTGTGGAGTGGGACGAGCCGGGTCGACTCCGCTTTGTGTGTGGCTCGATGGGGCCGACGACCAAGGCCATCTCGGTCACCGGAGGGGTGACCTTCGAAGAGCTTCGGGAGAACTACCGGGTTCAAGCTCTTGGGTTGATGGCCGGAGGCGCCGACTATCTCTTGCTCGAGACCTGTCAGGACACTCGCAATGTGAAGGCGGGTCTGCTCGCGATCGGCGATGCTTTCGGGGCCAGCGGGTGGAGACTTCCGGTGGCGGTATCGGTGACGATCGAGACGATGGGCACGATGCTCGCGGGTCAGGACGCCGAGGCCCTCGCCGTTTCCCTGCTGCACGAGGATCTGCTCTATCTCGGGCTCAACTGTGCCACCGGACCCGAGCTCATGGGCGACCATCTCCGCACTTTCGCGAATCTTGCTCGAACGAGGGTCGGCTGCGTTCCGAACGCGGGACTTCCCGACGAAGATGGCCTCTATCACGAAGGGCCAGCGGAGTTTCGTAAGGTATTCAGCCGCTTTCTCGAGGCGGGCTGGCTCAATCTGGTCGGCGGCTGCTGCGGCACGACCTCCGACCATGTGCAGATGCTAGTGGAGCTGGTGCAGGACTTTGCGCCGAGGCGTTTCGTGGAGCATCAGCGAGCCCTGATCTCGGGTCTCGAAGCCGTCGAGCTCACCGAGGAGAACCGTCCGCTCCTGATTGGCGAGCGCACCAATGTTCTGGGTAGCCGCAAGTTTCGGGAGCTGATTGCGGCGGGCGCCTTCGAATCTGCCGCAGAAGTCGGTCGCGCTCAGGTGCGGGGCGGAGCGCAGGTCATCGATGTCTGCCTTCAGGATCCTGATCGAGACGAGATCGTCGACGTCGACGCTTTCTTCGAAAAGGTCACTCGACTCGTCCGAGTGCCGCTGATGATCGATTCGACGGATGACGCGGTGATGGAGCGAGCGCTGGAGTGGTGCCAGGGCAAGGCAGTCCTCAATTCGATAAACCTCGAGGATGGGCTCGAGCGCTTCGAGAAGGTCGTGCCGCTGGCACGTCGTTACGGCGCTGCGATGGTGGTCGGTCTCATCGATGAAGAAGGAATGGCCGTCACCACCGAGAGGAAGCTCGAGGTGGCTCGGCGGAGCCTGCAGATTCTGAGCGGCGACATGGGTGTTCCACCGGAGGACATCTGGTGGGATGCGCTTGTTTTCCCCTGCGGCACCGGAGATAAGACCTACATCGGCTCGGCGGCCCGCACTATCGAGGCGGTGCGCCAGATCCGTAGCGAGATGCCGGAGACTCGGAGCATTCTGGGGGTCAGTAACGTCAGCTTCGGCCTGCCTACCGCAGGTCGTGAGGTACTGAACTCGGTCTTTCTCTATCATTGCACCCAGGCGGGACTCGATGCTGCGATCGTCAACACGCAGAAGTTGGCGCGCTATGCCGAGATTCCCGCCGAAGAGCGTGCCTTGTCCGAGCGGCTCCTCTATCTCGAGCATGGCGACGTGGCAGGGAGCACCGAGGCGGTGGACGCGTTCGCCGCTCACTTTCGCGGACGCAAGAGCACGGCCGTCGGCAAGCCGAGGGCGGAGCTGCCACTCGAAGAGCGACTGTCGCGCGCCATCGTCGAAGGCTCGAAGGAGGGTTTGCAAGAAGATCTGGATGGTGCTCTTGCCGACTCACGCTGGCCCGAGCCGCTTGACATCATCAACGGACCGCTGATGGTGGGGATGGCGGAGGTTGGGCGCCTTTTCAACGACAACGAGCTCATCGTCGCGGAAGTGCTGCAGAGCGCCGAGGTGATGAAGGCCGCGGTCTCGCACCTCGAGCCCCATATGGAATCGGCGGAGAGCGCCGTCCGCGGCAAAGTCCTGCTTGCCACCGTGAAGGGGGATGTGCACGACATCGGCAAGAACCTGGTTGACATCATCCTCTCGAACAACGGCTTCAAAGTGATCAACCTCGGCATCAGAGTGCCGAGCGAGCAGCTCATTCAAGCTATCCGCGAGCATCAGCCCGACGTGGTCGGCCTATCCGGGCTGTTGGTCAAGAGCGCCCAGCAGATGGTCTCGACGGCGGCTGACCTCAAAGCGGTGGGTATCGAGACGGATCTGTTGGTCGGGGGCGCAGCGCTCACACGGCGCTTCACTCACAAGAAGATCGCTGCGAGCTACGGAGGACTCTGCACCTACGCCAAGGACGCGATGACCGGTCTGAGTTTCGTCGAGTCGCTCACCGACGGCAACCGTCGTGGAAAGCTCGAGGCGGAAGTCGCCGAGCTGGTGGCTCGCGATCGGGAAGTGCAGGATGTGGGAAGTGCTCGGGCGGCGACGACTTCGACAGCTCCTTCTGAGGTTCGGCGTGACCTCGAGTCTCCGCCTCCCCCCGACCTCGATCGGCACACACTCGAGCTCGATCTCGACGAGGTTTGGGCACTTCTTAACCCCCAGATGCTTTACGGGAAGCACCTCGGTCTCAAAGGCTCGGTGCGGAAACTGGCGGAGGCAGGCGATGCGAAATACCTCAAGCTGGAGAGGGTGGTTCGAGAAGTAGAGGAGGAGGCGCGGCCGCTGCTCAGCGCGCGTGCGTTGTGGCGCTTCTATTCCGCACGTTCGGAGCAGAACCGGGTGTCATTGCTCGAGCCGGGTAGCGACAAGGTCGTTGCCAGCTGGGACTTCCCTCGCCAGGCCGGGGGGCAGCGGCTCTGCCTGGCGGACTTCGTGCTTCCCGAGGATCATGTAGCCCTCTTCGTTACCAGCGTCGGGTCCGAAGTGCGTCGGCTCTCGCTGGAGTGGAAAGAGCAGGGTCAATACCTGAAGAGCCATGTTTTGGCTGTGCTCTCTCTAGAGACCGCGGAGGCAGCCGCCGAGTGGCTACACCGCAATTTGAGAGCGTCGTGGGGCTTCGCCGATGCTCCAGATCTCGAGCAACAGGACGTCTTCGCGGGCCGCTACCATGGCAAGCGTTACAGCTTCGGCTATCCCGCTTGCCCGGATCTCGAGGGGCAGCGCCAGCTCTTCGCTCTGCTGGGTCCGGAAAAGATTGGGGTGATTCTCACCGAGGGCGACATGATGGATCCTGAGGCCTCAGTGTCGGCCATCGTCCTCCACCATCCCGAAGCCCGTTACTTCGGCGTGTAGTCTGGTGGTTCGCCGAGATCCGTGAGCTGGGGAGCGGATCGGACGCGAGAGCTTCAACTAGTGGACCGTAACACCCAAACGATTAGCGCCTGAGCGGCCCTCGCGGCCGATCTCCGCGTTACGCTTCCTCGACATAGTCCCCGCTATGCCTGCGTCAGCGCGCCTTGATCTCGACCACGAATGACTCACTCAGCCACTAAACGTTCGAGTGTTACGGTCCACTAGCTGTCGACTTCGACTGCTGGCTCATGCCTGGCGAGCTCGTCTTCGAGACTCGCCCACTCCGAGAAAAGCCGATCTAGCTTCTCGGTCGACTGCTTCTGCTCGGTTTCGAGTCGGTGGACCTCGGTGCGCGGAGTGGACTCGAAGTAGCTGGGATCGCAGAAAGTCTCGTTGATCTCGTGGATGCGCTCTTCAGTCTCCTCGATCGCCGCGGTCAGCTCCTCTTGGCGACGCCCCAGGTCCTTAGCCGAGCTTGCCCGCGGCGTATTGCCTTTGCGCGCGAGTCGCTCGGCGCGCTTCTCACGACGGCGCTGGGCCAGAGCTGTCTCGGCATCCAGATGATCGTCGCCGCAGCGCTCCAGGTACTCGTCGTAGCCTCCCTGGAAATCGTTCAGTCCCTCGGGTGTGATCTCGACGATTCGAGTCGCCAGCCGAGAGACGAACCATCGGTCATGAGAGACGAAGATGAGGGTGCCTGGGTAGGCTTCGAGACCCTTGGCTAGAGCGTCGATAGCTTCGAGGTCGAGGTGGTTCGTGGGCTCGTCGAGGAGCATCAGATTCGGCTTCGCGACGATCATTCCGCAGAAAATCAGCCGGGCTGCCTCTCCGCCGGAGAGGCTACCGATCCTTTTCTCGGCTTCGTCGCCGGAGAAGAGGACGGCTCCGAGGTGGCCGCGGACGAAGCCGATGGGCTCGCCCGGGCAGACATCCCACAACCATGCTTCGACCGTCTGACGCGGCGTCTCGAGCTGCTCTCGATGATCCTGGGCGAAGTATCCGGGGTGGGTCTCGTAGCCCCACTCGACACTACCTGAATCCGCCTCGACGTTGGCGGTCACAACCTTGAGCAGGGTCGATTTGCCGATCCCGTTGGGACCAATGATCGCGACGCGGTCGCCGCGTCTCACTTCGAGGTTGACGTCACTGAGGACCGGACGACCGTCATAGGCCTTGCCGAGGCCGCGGACGCGTAAGACCTCTTTGCCGCTCGGTCGCACCTGGTCGAAGCGAAAGGCTGGATAACGCCGCGAGCTCTTTGGCAGCTTCTTGATGTCGATCCGGTCGATGAGCTTGAGCTTGCTCTGAGCCTGGCGCGCCTTGGTCGCTTTTGCGCGAAATCGGTCGACGAAGGCCCTGTGGTCCGCGATCTGCTTCTCTTGTTTGGCGATCTCGGCTTCGCGGCGCTCCTGGTTCTCGACCTTCTGGCGCACGAAGGCGCTGTAGTTCCCGCGGTAGAGAAGAATGGTCTCGTAGTCGACATCAGCGATCGACGTGCAGACGTTGTCGAGAAAGCGGTGATCATGGGAAACCACGACGGCGCAGCCGGAAAAGGAGCTCAAGAACTTCTCGAGCCATCGGATGGAAAGGATGTCGAGGTGATTCGTGGGCTCATCGAGGAGGAGAACGTCGGGCTCTGATGCCAGCACCTGCGCGAGGAGAACGCGCAGCTTGAAGCCTCCCGAGAGGGTGGAGAGAGGTTCGTGGTGGCGCTCGCTCTCGATCCCCAGACCTTCGAGAATCTCTCCCGATCGCGCTTCGAGTGCGTAGCCGTCGTGGTTGAGGATGATTTCCTCGAGCTCGGAATAGCGCTCGGCGTCGAAGCTGGTGTCTGCTCGCTCGAGGATCTTCTCCTTCTCGTCCATCGCCCGCCAGAGGGTCTGGTTGCCCATCATCACGACATGAATGATGGAGACTTCCTCGTACTGAAAGTGATCTTGATTGAGCACTCCAAGGCGCGCTTTCTTCGGAATCGAAAGGGTCCCGTCGCTGGCACTCTCTTCGCCCGAGAGGATCTTCAGAAAGGTCGACTTGCCCGATCCGTTCGCCCCCACCAATCCGAAGCGTTCTCCTGGATTGAGTTGGAGAGAGACTCCTGAGAAGAGAGTCTGATGGCCGTATGACTTGCCCAGGCCGGACGTAGCGATCATGGGCCCGAGGATATCAGCGAAGGCTGGTTGCGGCCGGCACAGCTTAGAATCATGAGCATGGGCAAATCCGCGCCTAAGACCAAGCGGCGCCGCCGACCAGGACGGCGCAAAAAGCGAGGAAGATCTCGTTCCAGGTTTTCCGGGCGCAGGCTCGCCCTGGTCTGCTCGTCTCTCTTCGTTGTCGCCGGATTGATCTGGATTCTCTGGCCCTATTATCGTCTGGCAGGCCACTTCGAATCCGGCTCTGGCGCTGAGGTGTCGAGGGTCTACGGTCGCGCCCCGGTTCTGGCGCGCGACGCGCTGGCCCCAGGCGGAGATCTCTCTGCGCTGCTGCTGCGGCTCGGTTACAGGCCTGGCGCAGATTCTCGGCCGCTGCCTGGAGCCTTCCGCACCTTGAAGGATGGCGTGGAGGTTCATCTACGCTCCATCCCCTCCGCTGGCGGTTGGATCAGACCGCGCCTTGTCGAGGTGACGCTGTCGGGCCAACGAGTGCGGCGGCTCGTCGTTGATGGGGAGGAGAGCGCCAGCGTCTTCCTGGATCCACCGTTGCTCGCGGGGTTCTATGACGACGCCTTCGAAGACCGAAGTGCAGTGGCCCTCTCGGCTATGCCCCAGCAGCTTCTCCGTGCTGTGTTGGCGGCTGAGGATTCGACTTTCTTCGACCACCCCGGAATCTCTCTTGTCGGCGTCGTGCGTGCAGCTGTGACCAATCTACGACGCGGCGGAGTCAGTCAAGGCGGCAGCACGATTACTCAGCAGCTGGTGAAGAATCTTTATCTGTCGTCTGAACGAACCTGGACGCGCAAGCTTCGCGAAGGCTTTCTCGCACTGCTGGTAGAGATGCGTCATCAGAAGCCGGCAATTCTCGAGGCCTATCTGAACGGTATCTACTGGGGTCGCAGCGGCCGCGTCAACCTGATCGGAGTGGGCTCCGCCGCACAGGCCTACTTCGGGCGCGCCGCCGTCGAGCTCGATCTGGCCGAGGCTGCGCTCCTGGCCGGAATGATCCGCTCGCCAGGCAGCCTGGACCCTCGGAGGAACCCGGAGGCGGCGCGCTCTCGTCGTGACGAGGTTCTGCGGAATATGAGGGATCTCGACTGGGTGAGTGACCAAGATCTCGCCGATGCACTTGCCGCTCCGCTTGTCGTTCGACCGGTAGATCCAGGACTTCGTTATCGGGGATACTTCGTGGACGCGGTGGCCCATGAGGCCAAGGATAGCTTCGGTGTCGATGTCAGGTCCGGGGGGCACGTGCTGGTGACCACGCTGGCGCCGGGCGCGCAGGTTGCTGCCGAAGAAGCCGTAGCCGACGGCCTTGCCCGGCTCGAGGAGGGTGGTGCCGATGGAGGACTGCAGGGGATCCTGCTCTCGGTGGAGCCTGAGACGGGGGCCGTTCTCGCCTATGTCGGCGGTCGGGACTACTCTGTGTCCCAATTTGATCGCATCCGTCAAGGTCGGCGCCAGCCCGGGAGTGCCTTCAAGCCCGTCATCTTTGCCGCAGCCTTCTTGAGCGGTATCGCAACCCCCGCGACCCTGATCGAGGACGCTCCGATATCCCTCTCCTCCGGTGGCGAGAATTGGCGTCCGCAGAACTCGGATCGGAGATTTCGTGGTTGGGTCACGGCTCGCCAGGTTCTCGAGCAGAGCATCAACGTCCCCACGGTTCGACTCGGGGAGGATCTGGGCTGGGATCAGGTAGTAGCTATGGCTCGGGCTCTGGGCATTGCCAGCAGGCTCGAGCCACTGCCCTCACTCGCTCTTGGAGCGTTCGAGGTGACGCCGGCGGAGCTCGCGACCGTCTTTGCCACCTTCGCTCAGGGTGGCCAGAGACCCCAGGTCCACCTGGTTGAAGGCGTTCTCGGCCAGGATGGCGTTGCAATAGACAGACGTCGCCCGCTGACCACTTCGAGGATCCTTCCGCCGGAGATCGCCTACCTCGTCAACTACCAGCTGCAGGGCGTTCTGGAGCGGGGTACCGGCCGATCTGCCCGATCACTCGCGATCTCCGAGCCGTTGGCCGGCAAGACCGGCACTACAAATGGGGGCCGAGACAACTGGTTTTCAGGTTACTCCCCCGACCGCGCTACCCTGGTTTGGGTCGGCTACGACGACAACAGCCCGAGCTCTCTATCCGGTGCCCGTGCGGCGCTCCCTATCTGGGCTCGTTTCACCGACGAGACGCGCCCGCCGGGCGGGTATAGCGAGTTCCGCGCACCCCCCGGAATCCGCTTCGTCAGCGTCGACCCGCAAAGCGGCGGCCGGATCACAGATCTGTGCACCGAGGGCCTGTCAGAGGCTTTCCCGGCCGACGCTGTGCCCACTGAGAGCTGCTATCTCCACGGCGGTTCAAGCAAGCAAGCGAGCCCTCACACGGCGGAGGAGCCAGAGCCTCGGCGTCAACGCAGGTCTTGGTGGAAGAGGATCTTCTCGCCCAGGAGACGATCCGAGTAGCTGGTGCGAGCGCTGCGGGTGGGGCGCCTTGCCAGTGCTCCTTTGGCCCCGGTAGGATGCTCTGGTCGATGTTCGATTCTTCGAGTTTCAGAGTCCGTTACAAGGCGCCGGTCGAGGAGCGGTGGCTGATTGCGCTTGGACCTGCGCTTATAGCACTCCTACTCGCGGTCACCGCTTGGAGTCGCTTCGTGGCTCCGCTACCGATGTCGGGTTACCTCAGCCCGGCGTTTTTGAATCTGCTCTTTCCAATCTCGTTGCTAGCGCTACTTGCGGTGCTCGTCGAGCTAGGTTTCGGGGCAGATGAAGGCTACCCTTGGCGCAGAAGTCTGGCGGCTAGTGGTGCAGGTGTGTTGGGAGGGACACTGCTCGTCGGCGCTTGGGGCAAGATGCTGGATCCCCTCGCTTTTCAGGGGACGATCGAGAGTGAGGGCCTGGCTACCTTTCTACCTGCCTCTGTCGTCGCTCTCACCGCACTGGGTCTGGAGCTGGGTCTGGGCAGCGCACTCCTGCTCGGTGTACGGAGAATCTGGTGTCTGATCTTGACCGGAGCTCTCGTTGTCTTCTTTCTCTTCCTGACCGGACGAGCCTACTGGAGCTACCTGTCCGGAGTAGAAGACGTGGACGCATCATGCGGCTGCTTTGGAAATCTGCTGGATCGGACTCCCGATCAGGCATTTTGGCAAGATTTCATGTTGCTCGTGCCCGGGTTGTTGTTGGCGATGTTGGCGGTCGTTGTTCGGCAGTCTATGGTGCTGCGGCTGGTCTTTGTCGCCGTCCTCACTACCGCGGGCGTTACGCTGGCCTTCTTTGCGCCGGATCTTCCGCTGGATGGGCTGGCGACTCGACTGCGCCCCGGTGTCGAGATCGAAACTTTGTGCTCGGGAAGCGGCGCCGAGAGGCTGTGCCTACCGACTCTGATCCCGGAGCTTGCCGAAGGCCGCCATTTAGTGGTGATTGCGGATCTCGACGACGCCGCCTTCGGTGCCGAGGTGGAAAATCTGAACGACTATCATCTCGAGGGTGCCGGTCCCCGACTCTGGGTCCTGTCGGCTGCCACACCCGAGCAAAGCCAGTCTTTCTTTTGGCGGCACGGACCTTCTTTCGAGATCAGAGAGGCCCCTCCGGGCCTACTTCGTCCGCTCTACCGTAGTCTTCCAAGGTCGTTCATAGTGGCCATGGGCAAAGTCGAGCAGACCTTCAACGGAGTCCCGCCAGGGATCTTATCCGGCGCCGCAGACGCGGAACCGTCTGCCCCCTGAAGACAGGAGTTTTCGATGTACAACCGAAGAAGAGCCATGCACCCGAACGCGCCTGGGCGTCCTGAGCTCCGGCCGAACAAACTCCTAGCCATGCTGCTCCTTTCCTCGATTCTCTTACCGGCCACCGTGGCCGGTCAGCTCATGGGTGGCTTTAGCCCCAGCGAGGACTACGTCGTCGAAGTCGACGGGGCGGTTTCGACGAAGGCGAAGGTGTACTGGTCCCAGTCTGCCCGCTCTTTCCTACTGGTGACGAACGATCTTTCGAGTCCAGTCCTGGTGCAGCCGGCAAATCGGCTGGTCAGGGGCGTTCCGCTCATGAAGCTCGCGGCCAAGTCGGATGGCTCGATCGATATCCTGGCGGGTGCTGCGCTCACTCCGAAGGCGACTCTCGCGGTCGATGCGGCGGGTGCGAGCTTCGAAGCTGACGGTCACAAGATACGGATCGCTCAGAAGCCGCCCCTTCTTGGCTGGCAGGATGCCGACAGCATTGTCGCGTACAGCTCGATGTACGCCACACGCGCCGCGGCCTACGCGCCTCAGCCGCGGGTGGTCGAAGACCTTCTCAAGCAAACCGAGGAAGTCAAGCTCACGGTGTTTTTCGGCTCCTGGTGCGCGTTCTGTCAACAGAAGGTGCCGATGGCGATGAAGCTGGCCAGCGAGCTGGAAGGATCGAAGGTCAAGGTCAATTTTTACGGCCTCGATCGCAGCTTCGGTAGCGATGTCGAAGCGAAGAAGCACAACATCAAGTCGGTGCCGACCGGCATCGTGACTGTTGATGGCAAGGAAGTGGGTCGGATCAATGCCGATGGGTGGAAGAGCGTTGAGGCGACGCTCAACCGGCTGCTGAACCCCTGAGTCTCGCGGACAGGGTCCGAACCAGGTCGACCCCGCCGTTGGCCCAGCTCGCCGGAGGAGACTGTAACTTTCCCGGCAGGCAGAAGTGCGAGGCTCCCAGCCGCTCGAGGCGCGGTCTGAGCTTTTGTGCAGCAGCCCCTAGAAGCACAGCGCCTTGTAGCGATCCGCGCAGCAGCTTCAGCCGCTCAGGGACGATCTCCAGGGTATCGACTGGATGAATTCGGATCGTACGCAGACCGGGCGAGGCTAGAAACTGCGGTCTTGGATCGACGATCACGGTGCCTTGGGCAAGAGGTAGCTCGATGAGATCGAGGCCTTGGAAGTGTGCCTCTTCCCGCGCCAATCGCGCACGAACGAGATCGCTGGATGAGACCGTGCCCGGTGGCAAGTCCACCGCTGCATCGGCGAGTGCCTGACCCATGGCTTCTGCGAGCGCGCCGATGTTGGTCTGGGCGAAGATCACTTGCAGAGAGAGACAGCCTCTCTGGTCGAAGAGGGCGGTGTCGCGTGCCAGAGCGCGGGCGGTTCGAGGTAAGTCGTCCGGGTCGGCGTCGCTCAACACGGCGAGGCTTGCGCCTGGGCCGAAGGGGAGGAGCTTTGGGGCCGAGCGATCTTGGAGAGCAGAGAGGGTGTCGGCACCGCCGTAAGCCAGGACGTGGTCGACCGCCTCGCAGAGGGGATCTTCGAGGTCTCGCCGGCCCCCTGGCCAGGTCAGGGCGGCGCTGGCCGCGGCGACTGAAGGCTCGCGGCGCTCCAGGGCGTCGAGAAAGGCGGGAGTGAAGAAGGGTTCGGCCGTCGCCAGCTTGAAGATCACGGGCTGACGGAGAGCCAAGCAGGCGAGCAGGGATTGCAGAGCCAGGCCAGGGATATTGGCGGCGAGGATGACGAAGCAGGCGAGCGGCTCTCTACACTTCGCTGCGCGGTCGATCACGATCTTGCTCTCCCGTGCTGAGAAGCCCTCGAGCAGCGCGCCGAGACTTTCATTCAAGCACCTCTGAGAGAGGCCGCTAGCGGGCCCGAGGCGATCGTCGAGCCGGCGACGCTCGGGCGAACGTGGGTCCGCGAAAGCGGAGATCGTGTCGTTCCAGGCGCCGAGGAGCTGTTCGGTGCCGACGCTTCGCAGAGAGCTGGCGCCGTTGCCTGCGAGCTGGCTCTGGATCTGAAGCAGTGCGGCGGGATCCAGAGGGCACGGGTACATCAACGAGCTGCCGCGCACAGCCCGTGGTAGCCAACTCGCCCGCGCTTCGCTCACGGGGCCTGCCGGAGCGGGCCCTGCGCTAGATCTTCAGCGGTGAGCGAGCAGCCTCTGAGCTCAGCCCCGGTGGCGCGGCCGGTAAGGCGGAAGCCACCTTGCTCTTTGCGCGCGATGTCCTCAGTGAGGAGGTGGAGTGCCGAGCCGATGTTGGCGAGATCGAATAGCGCCAGCAGTCCATCGCCGCCTTCGCTCACCTCGTCCAAGGTTGCGGGGTCGAGGATGCGGGCTTTCATCCAAGGTGGGCATACGAATAGCCCTTCCGCCCCGCCGAGCAGGGTTCTGGTGTATGCCTGGCTGGTGAGCTCGGTCATGCCGTACTCTTCGACCACGTTGGCAACGCTCAGGCCGAGGCGCTGCTCTACCCGGTCATGGAGATGTGCGCGGTCGAGTTCCTGCGTTCGGGTCTTGAATCCACCGGTCTCGAAAATGGCACTTCCGGGCGGCAGCCTGAACGATAGGCCGAGGCGATCGAGAACCTCGAGACATTGGTGCAGGCTGAGGGCGGTGGCGAGGATGAAGCAGGGAGTGCCGGCTCGTTGCCGTGCCCCGAGCCACGACCTCAGAGTGGCGGGCTCGATACCGCGAGGACCCACTGCGTTCACACTCGCCTCGGCGCCGAAGGTCTCGAGCACGTGGTCGACCATGAACGAGAGGCTGGACTCGGGTGCCAGCTCTGCTTTCGGGATCAGGGAGAGCATCGGAGGTCGATCGCCTCGGGGCAGGCAGAAGGCGGGGAAGGAAGAGTCGATGACGGTTCTGTAGAGCTCGAGGAACGGGTGATGATGCGCGCTCCTTCGATCGCCTTGGGTCGTTCCACTGCTGTCGAAGACAGCTTGTGGAGGGGCTGCAAAGAGGTCCACCGACTTGAAGATCGAAGCGGGGACCGCCGGGATCTCGGTCCAGGACGCGACGCTGGCAGGTACCGAGCCGCGACGCTCACAGAAACGACGAATCGGCTCGACGCGGGAGAACTGAAAAGCAAAGGCCTCGAGCGCGACTTCCTCGAAGTGCTCCTCTCGGGGCGACCTGATGAATCGCTCTACGCCTTCGGGGAGCATGCTTCGATTCTGTCATGAGGTGGGCCGACGAGGCTGATGATCTGGTAGAGTGTCGGCCTACCAAGCGAGGTTCTGATGCCTGCGGAAATCCCCTACGAACTGAAGGTCGAGGTCGACAAAGCACCGCGCCCGAAGGATCCGAAGCAGCTGGCGGTGATCGATCAGATCGGTTGTACCGGCTGTGAGGCTTGCATCGCGTTCTGTCCCGTCGATTGCATCGAGATCGTCCCTGGTCCTGAGCACCCTGACTTCATGAAGCTGGTCGAAATAGACCTTGCGAGGTGCATCGGCTGCCAGCTTTGTGCCCGCTACTGTCCCTGGGAAACGATCGACATGTGGGGCTACGAAGAAGGCCTTGCTCTGGCCCCTGGAAAGACCGTGCGATCCCTCCTTTACGACTACGATCCACTGGAGATGCACGAGGCCGCCGAGGCCCGCGCACAAGGGTGAGCGCGGCGGGTCCCGGTTCCGACCCCCAACTCGAGAATGCTCTGAAGGGGGTGCTCGAGGTCATCTACAAGGACCATCCGCTGAAGGCGAATCAGATTCTCGTTCTCTCGGCGGAGCTGCAGCGGATCGGGGTACATCGGCTCGTCGAAGAGCACCTCGAGAAGTTCAAGCGACGGATGGAGTAGCCCGTCAGGCGGCTCTCTTAGGGAGCGTCTCGAACAGTTGGTTCGCGAGCTGACCGAGGCGCAACTGGAGATGGAGAAGGCCCTGGTCGAAACCACTCTGCGTTCACGAGAGCTGCTCGGTCCGGTACAGGAGCGTCGCTATTTGCGTTTCCTGGATTCGTGGGTGAATGCCCAGAGACCACCCCGCCCAGAGGGCCCCAGACACGGCACTAGCCCTTTTCTTCGGAGCTCGAGCTCTCACTCGCGAAGAAAGACCGGGCGATGGCCGCGGGATCGCCGACCAGTCCCTGAGGCCCCTCCTCGGGGATCCATTCGGCTGGGAGATGGCGCAGATAGGGTTGCTGAAGAAAGCGCTGATCCATGAGCGCTATGACTCCGCGATCCAGGTCTGAACGAATGAGCCTGCCTGCCGCCTGGACCACACGCGTTACTCCGGGTACGACGTATGCGTATTCGAAGCCGCGCCCGAAGCGCTCCTCATAGTGGCGTTGGAGGAGCCGCTGCTCGAGACTGACGGCGGGAAGACAGGGGCTGATGATGACGACCGCTTTCAGCATCTCGCCAGGGTAGTCGACTCCCTCGGCAAAGACCCCTCCTGCGACCGAAAGGAGGAGAACTCTGCCGAAGAGCGAGCTCTTGAGCTGGTCGAGTATGGCCTCCCTCTGCTCGGCAGAGTCGCTTCGCTTTTGCACGATGACGTCGTGACCCACGCCCGGAAGAATCTGGGCGACCCGCTCGAGAAAACCGTAGCTCGGAAACAGCGCCAGACAGTTTCCTGGCACCTCGCGTACGAAATCGGCCAGGCGCTCGGCGATGCGCGGATAGTTCTGCTCGCGTTGGCGCCAAGTCGTCGCGACACTCGTGTCGATGACGATCCGGCGGTTCTCCCTGGGGAAGGGTCCAGGCACCGAGAGGGTCGAGGCGCGCTCCGGATCGAAGCCGAGGAGCTCGCGGTAGAACTCCTCCGGCGAGAGTGTTGCCGACAGCGCGATGGTGGCGTGAGCTCGGTTGATGACGGCTCCGAGAAAACGGCTGGCGTCGGAACAGACTATTTTCAGGCTTGCATCCCCCGCGCTGCGCTTCACCAGCACCGTGAAGGAGGAGTCGGCGGCGGCCGCGGCGTTGAGAAAGCGAACGAAGGCGAAGTAGAGAGAGACGAAGGGCTCCTCCGTGCTAAAGCTTCGCGTCTCTCGGCGATGCTCGAGGTAGGCAACAAAGGCTTGGTCGAGAGCCGGCCGCAGAGCCCACAGGTCGTCCTCCGGCAGCTGGATCTCGGCTCCCTCGTCGCGCTCTCCGGCAGGTAGCCACTCCGCCTCCTCGTCGCTGATGAGCTTCGCCAACTGGCCGGCCAGGTCGCGTATCTGCGCCGCCAGGTCGCCAACCTGGAGCCTCCACTCCTCCAGCACGTCGAGGACCAGCTGTCGGCTGAGCTCGGGGCTGTAGTAGCCGCGACCCCGATCTACCAGATTGTGGGCTTCGTCGATGACCAGGATGATGTCGCTGAGGTCGTTTGCAGCCCTAAACTCGTTGAGCGCGACGTAGGGGTCGAAGACATAGTTGTAGTCGCAGACGATCGCTTGTACTTCACGGACGAGCTCTAAACTGACTTCGAAGGGGCAGATCTCACAGCCTGAAGCGGCATCGAAAACCACGTCGGGCCGGAGATCCGGGTGCTCGGCGACCAGGCGCTGGACGACGCCGCTCGAGTGCAGCTTGAGAAAGTAGTCGCGGGCGTAGCCGCAGTACTCCTCGTGGCACAAGAGCTCGTGGTTCGCGCACATTCGAGCCTTCGCTCGCAATTGAAGGGAGCTGAAGGCCGCCTCTGGGTTCAACAGCTCGAGCACTTTGCCAGCCATCTCTTGCTGTAGGTTCTTGGCGGTGAGCAGGAAGACCCTCTTGTCGTGGAGCTGAGCGAATCGCAGCACCGGATAGAGCACGGCCGCGGTCTTGCCGAGACCGGTGGGGGCCTCGACGAAGAGATGCTCGGCATCGTGGAGCGCCTGGTCGACGCGCGCGATGATGTCCTCTTGGCCGAGCCTCTTTTCGGCGTACGGAAAGTCCATTCGGGCGGCGGCGGTGTGACGTTCTTGGCGTGAGCGTCTTCGCTTCTCGCGGTCGGCGATAAGACGGCCGAGGCGTCGATGGACCGCGACCTCGACGTTGCGCGACTTCGCCTCGAGACGGAAGCGCTCGATCTGGTTGCTGCCGATCTCGATCAGCACCAGCTCGGCGAGGACGGGCTCGTTCTCGGTTTGTTCGAGCATCCAGACGTAGATCGCAGCCTGTCTCTCGTAGGCCTCCCGAAGCGCTGGCGCGAGAACCCCTGAGCGTCGAACCGACTTGATCTCTTCGACGATGAGGCCGCCGGCCTCATCGCGGCGCAGACCGTCGGCGCGTCCGTTGAGACGCACCTCCCACCCCTTGAAGGTGAGCTCGAGATCGAGCCAAACCTCGCTACGGTAGGTATCGTCTTCAGCAAGCGCACGGTTCTGATAGGCAGAGTGGATGGCCTGGCCGAGCCACATGCGCTCGAAACCGCCGCGGTTCGAGAAGCCGAGGCTCCCTCGCTGCTCTCGCTCGAGAAGGTCGGCGACGGAAAGGCGGAGGCTCCTCGCGTCGTCGTCAAAGCGGACGCTCACCGGCGCAGTATAGGGGCTGCTGTATAGGGGCTGCTTGCCTTTCTCGGAGGGGTTGGCTAGCCTGGTGGCAATGCCATTCGAAACAAGAGGGCCAGCGGGAGGTCCTAAAATCGAGCTTCCCGATTTCTCCCGCCTCACCAAGAACCTGGGCTCGCTGCGATGGATCGTGGTCGTGGTGGTTATCGTCCTGGTGTTGATGACCAGTTTCTACACCGTCGAGCCTGAGGAGGTCGCCGTCGTTTTGCGCCTCGGCAAATTGGTCCGTGAGGAGTCCCCTGGCTTGCACTTCAAGCTTCCTTTCAATATCGAGCGCCAGATCAAGGTGCCGATCCAGCGCCAACTCAAGGCGGAGTTCGGATTTCGCACCGTGCGTGCGGCGGTCGACAGTGAGTTCACCACGCGGGGTCTGGGCGTCGAGTCGAGCATGCTCACCGGCGACCTCAATGCTGCCGTGGTCGAGTGGGTGGTCCAGTACCGCATCGCCGAGGCAGAGAAGTACTTGTTCCGAGTTCGCGAGGTCGAAGATACCTTCCGCGACATGAGCGAGGCGTCGATGCGAGCTGTCGTGGGCGACCGCACGGTCAACGAGGTCATCACCGTCGGCCGTCAGGAGATCGAAGATCAGGTCAAAATCGTGCTGCAAGACCTCTGTGACGAGTACCAGACTGGAATCCGGGTCGACCGCGTCGTGCTCCAGAGTGTCAACCCTCCCGATCCGGTCAAGGCCTCTTTCAACGAGGTCAATCAGGCCGAGCAGGAGAAGGAGAGGCTTATCAACGAAGCTCAAGCGCAGGCGAATCAGATCATCCCGAGAGCGCGAGGTGAGGCCCAGCGAACCGTTCAGGAGGCCGAGGGCTACGCTCTCGACAGGGTCAACCGGGCGGAGGGTGATGCAAATCGATTCCGTGCCTTCTTCGAGGAATACCGAAAGGCGCCAGAGGTGACGCGGCAGCGTCTCTATCTCGAGACCCTCGGCGAAGTGCTGCCCAAGGCGGGCCGTAAACTAGTGATCGATGATTCGATAGACGGGCTCTTGCCCCTACTCAATCTCGACGGCGCGGGCCTATCGGCGGCCCTGCAGGGAGAAGATCGATGAAGCGCGGAATTCTCATAGGCATCGTCCTCGGTGCTCTTCTTCTCAGTCAAGCGTTGTACGTCGTCAACGAATGGGAGCAGGTGATCCTCACCCAGTTTGGTCGTCCGATTGGCGATCCGGTGGACACGCCTGGCCTCAAGTTTCGGATCCCGTTCATTCAGGATGTGCATCGCTTCGACCGGCGCTTTCTAGAGTGGTCGGGCGAGCCTGAAGAGCTTCCTACCAGCGACAAGGTGTTCATCTGGGTCGACGTCTATGCACGCTGGCGCATTAGCGATCCTCTCAGGTTTCTCGAAAACCTGCGTGGGGAGGAGGATCGGGCTCAGACGGTGCTCGACGACATTCTCGATGGTGAGACTCGCAACGCGGTGGCCAAGCACAGACTTCTCGAAGTGATTCGCTCTACCAACCGAGAGGCCGCGATCGACCCCACCCAGACCGATATCCAGGTTTCGCTCGAAGCGATCGAGTTGGGCAGAGGCGCCATCAGTCGCGAGATACTCCTGGAAGCCCAGGGCAAGACTTCCGAGCTCGGCATCGAGATCCTCGATGTGCAGTTTCGCCGCATCAATTATGGTGAGTCGGTGCGTCCGGACGTATACAACCGGATGATCTCCGAGCGGCGGCGGATCGCCGATCGCTTCCGCTCCGAGGGGCAGGGGGAGCAGGCCAACATTCTCGGCGAGATGGATCGCGACCTCAAGCTCATCCAGTCCGAGGCCTATCGCGAGGCGCAGACGATCATCGGCGATGCCGATGCCGAGGCTACCGGGATCTTCGCCGATGCCTACGACCAGTCCGCCGACTCTCGCAGCTTCTACGAGTTCCTCAAGACGATGGAGACTTTTCGGGCCACGGTGGCGAAAGATACGACGTTGATTCTCTCGACCGAAGGCGACTTCTATCGCTTTCTCAAGGGCAGCACGCCCTAGAGACACAGGCTCCATTGGATCGTTTCGTCGGGGTTCTCGGCCTTTTCGTACTGCTGGGCATAGCCTGGTGCCTGTCTACCAACCGCAGTCGCGTGAACTGGCGGTTGGTGGTCTTCGGCACCCTTTTACAGCTGTTCTTCGCCGTCCTCATTCTCAGAACAGCGATGGGACGGAGCGTCTTCGACGCCGCCGGCCGAATCGTGACTGCCTTTCTGGACTTTACGGACGAGGGCTCAGCTTTCATCTTCGGGGAGGGGTTTCGCGAGCACTTCATGGCCTTCAAGGTGCTCCCGACAATTATCTTCTTCTCCAGTTTCATCACCGTCCTCTACTACCTGGGAGTGCTGCAGGTCCTCGTTCGGGGCTTCGCCTGGGTGATGATGAGGCTACTGCGGACCTCGGGTGCGGAGTCACTCTCCGCCTCCGCGAACATCTTTGTCGGCCAGACCGAGGCGCCGCTCTTGATCCGTCCTTACGTCGCTCAGATGACCCAGTCCGAGCTGATGGCGGTCATGACCGGCGGCTTCGCGACGATTGCGGGCGGAGTTCTGGTGGCCTATGTGGAGCTGCTGCGCGAGAGCTTCCCCGACATCGCCGGCCACTTGTTGGCGGCGAGTGTGATGTCCGCGCCGGCGGCACTGGTGATGGCCAAGCTGATGATACCGGAGACTGAGGAGAGCCTCACCGCCGGGGAAGTGAGAGTGGAAGTGGAGCGGCCGTGGGCCAATGTGATCGACGCTGCCGCCGACGGAGCCGGCGCGGGACTGAAGCTCGCGCTGAATGTTGCCGCCATGCTCCTCGCGTTTCTCGGGCTGTTGGCCCTCATCAACGCGATGCTGGGCTGGGCGGGCGGACTTGTGGGCTTTCCACAGCTGACCTTGGACTGGATCCTCGGCGTCCTCTTCAGTCCGCTGGCGTGGGTGATGGGAGTACCGTGGTCGGAGGCTCGGGACGTCGGCGCCCTTCTCGGCCTCAAGACCGGGGCGAACGAGTTCGTCGCCTACACTCGAATGGGAGAGATGTTGGCCGAAGGTGGCCTCTCTGAGCGCTCGCAGGTCATTTCCGCGTACGCGCTCTGCGGTTTCGCCAACTTTTCATCGATTGCGATCCAGATCGGCGGCATCGGTGGCATCGCGCCTGAGCGAAGGTCGGATATTGCCAAATTGGGAATGAGAGCGATGGTTGCTGGGTCACTGGCGTGCTTCCAGACCGCCACCATCGCCGGCCTCCTGCTCTAAGGCTCAGAGCGATGAGGCAAGCCCCCTCAGGCATATCCTTCAGTGATCTGGTCAAGAGCGCGGAACGACTGGTCGACACCATACCTCATAGGGATGACCTCTCCCGGCTGGTGTTGGAGCTGAGTGCGGCGATCACCAACGAGCTCGGCGCGCGGCTGGGGGTCACCGGTGGCCGAGTTTATGAGCGGGTCGAGGGAGGAGGCGCTTACGGGCTGGTTGACTCTTTCGGTCGCGCGAGCTCGCCCGAAGACCCACCCCTGCTCTTGCGTGACTATCCGCCGGTCGAGACCTGCTGCCTCGAAGGCGTCGTGTACATGGAATCCGACGACCCGAGTCTCGACCGTGAGCTGGAGAATGCTCTTGGTGTTGGGCGTTTCGCGGCTATCGAGGTCGATGGCGAAGAGTTTCTGCTCGCCTTCGATCTGGACGAAGAGCAGGATCGTGAAGGTTCGCTGCTCTCTTTGGGCATTCTTCGTTACGCCATCAACCAGAAGATCCGTCGCGAGCGCATGGACGACGTGCTGCGTCAGGCGAGAGATATCCAGTCGTCGATTCTGCCGCGCCGCGTACCTGCCTACGGGAGCTTCGACGTGGCCGGGCGAAACGACCCGCTCGAAACGGTAGGAGGGGACTTCTACGACTTCATTCCCATCTCCGACAAGATTCTGGGTGTGGCGATCGCCGACGTCTGCGGGCATGGACTTCCGGCCGCCTTGCAGGTGCGTGACATCTACGTCGGCATGCGTATGGGTCTGGGGCGCGACTACAAAATCGTACGCACGGTCGAACGGCTCAACGGGATCATTCACCAGAGCATTCTCACCTCTCGTTTCGTGTCCATGTTCTATGGCGAGCTCGAGCTGAACGGTAACTTCCTCTATGTCAACGCGGGTCATCCACCGCCCTTTCATCTCAGCGCCGCCGGTGAGGTGAGCTTTCTGGAGTCCGGTGGCGTGGTGCTTGGCCCGGTCCCCGACGCCACCTATGAACGAGGGTTTGTCGCCCTCTCTCCAGGGGACCTGCTGGTGCTCTACACCGACGGCATCGTCGAGGCCGTCGGTGCCGCCGAGGAAGAGTACGGTGTCGACAGGATCGTTAGTGTTGCTCGGCGTCATCGACTCGGATCTTCCCAGGAGATCGTCGACAGTGTCTTTAGCGATGTCGAGAGTTTCAGTACCGACGATCAAGCGTCGGACGATCGCACGGTCGTGGTCGTGCGTTATCCGGAACTGAGCTCGTAAGAGGAGAGTCTCCCCGCGCGAGGGAGCTGTTCCGCCGCGAGAGCTCGCTGCGGTCAACTAGGACTAGTGGACCGTAACACCCAAACGTTTAGCGCCTGAGCGGCCCTCGCGGCCGATCTCTGCGTTACGCTTCCTCGACATAGTCCCCGCTATGCCTGCGTCAGCGCGCCTTGATCTCGACCCCGAATGACTCACTCAGCCACTAAACGTTCGAGTGTTACGGTCCACTAGGAGTCCGCGCGGCAGGACTCCGGATGCGCCGTCCTCGGCGCCATGAGCAACTAGGCGGAGCAAATGATACTCATCATTTGTAGAGCCTAGCCCTTGCGAGCGCTGACTACCAGCTCCTGTCGCAGCTTGACGACAGTATCGGCATCGTAGATCCCCGAGCGCAGCTGAACGAGTGGGTAGATATCCGTTCGGCGCCCGACGATGACGCCGGGATGCAGAACGCAGTTACATCCCGTATTGACTCCGTCGCCGAGGATGGCTCCAAGCTTGCGCCGACCGGTGGCGAGCGGGCCGCCGGCGGTCTTGATCGTGACCTCGCCACCATCGTGCCGGAAGTTCGAGAGGACGGTGCCGGCACCAAGGTTGACAGAGGCGCCGAGGATGGAGTCGCCGACGTAATTGAGGTGGGGCGCTTTGGCACCCGGAAGCAGAATCGAGCGCTTGATCTCGGTATTCGCGCCGATCGTGCAGCCGTCGCCGATCCACACACCGGCGCGGAGGTAGGCGCCAGTGCGTATGTCGACGTCTTCTCCGATGAACAGAGGCCCCTCGAGCATGGCTCCAGGGGCGACTCGCGTACCTCGTCCGATCACGATCCGATCACCGACGAGGTGGGCGTCGGGAGTGAGGCCTACTTCGATTCGCTCGGAAGGCAGGTCGGCGAGGAGAGAGTCGAGGGGTGCTTCGAGGAGCGCCCAGGGCGCCTCGGGGTCCCACGCCGCGGCGAAGGGTGGAGGGAGCTCGTGGAAGAGATCGGGCAGGGCGAGGCCTGGGCTCAAGAGTTCCCCTGATCGAGCTCGATATGGCCGTTCAGGAGAAGCTTTCGAAACACCAGCTGAGCCTCGAGCGGCGGTAGCGGGCTGATCTTGAGGATCGACTCGATGTCATAGCTGCCGTCGATCCGCGACAGAACGAAACCCTCTTCGGGAGACAGTCTGAGATGCTCGACCTCCTCGGGTGTGACTGTAACTTTCGGCACGGCGCGCAGCAGTAGCCCCTCTTCTTTCATCAGGGCCCGCATCCTCTCTTCGGCTTCTCGGATCGCGGTCTCGGTATCTTCTCCGTTGGGATCCAGGCTACGGGCGGCTCTGAGGTGCCGGAGAGCGCGTGGAAGGTCGGCGCGCTTGATGCAGGCGTTGGCGATGTCGAGCAGGGTCTCCGCCTCGACCGTCGTCAGAGCCTCACTCGACGGTTGGATCTCCTCGATCCTGGGCTGCACGATCTTCACCACGCCCTGTTGGAACTTCTCGAAGATGGTCCGGCAGACGAAGAACTCAGAGGAGTGGGTCTCGACGCAGATCTCTTCTACGGACCGATCGTCGTTGACCATCTCGAGCACGTGCTGCTCGCCGGTGGTGAGGTTCTCGTCGCTTAGGTCGCCGACAGAGACGACGACGCACTTGATCGAGGGGATGGTGTTGCGGATGCGCCTCCACTCGTCGAGTCTCTCCATGCCCTGCATCACCACCGCCGGCACTTCCAGTGTCATCGGCACCATCGCGTCGGAGTTGAACTCCTCGTCGAGGAAGCGAAACTCGCCGAGGCTCCAAGAGAACATGTCGAAGATGCTCTCCTGGGCCTTGCGCCGCAACAGCTCCTGGAGCTCCTCCTCGGAGATTACCCCCTCTGTAACGAGGATCTTGCCAAGGAACATCCCCGTGTCTTGTTGCTGAGTCATCGCCTCTGCGAGCTTGCTCTCTGCAAGATAGCCTTGACTTACCAGAAAGTGGCCGAGCTGCTCTGTGGGGTTGTCGGACCCGGTTGCGATAATGCGACCCTTGCGGAAGTAGATCTGCTTTTGGATGTGATCCTGGCTGATTCTCAACATGCCGGTCTTGCCGGACTGAGAGACCCACTGCAGAAGCTCGGCGAGCTCCATGGTTTGAAGGTTTCCGGAAATGCTCATAAGTGAAGAGAGGGGAGAGAGTCGGCCATTATAGCCGCGACCGGCTCCGGAGTGGCGCTCAGAAGAACACCGGAGAGGAGGTGTCCTCTCGGTGGATGCTATCGACGAAGCGGATGAGCCGTCGTTCCGACGACATCAAGAGAGTGTGGGTGCGGTAGCCCCCTCCGAAGAAGCGAACGCCCTGCAATAGCTCGCCGGGGGTGACCCCGGTGCAGCTGAACAGTATCTCTTCCCCTGGCGCGAGATCCTCTGTCTCGTAGAGGCGGTCGAGATCGCTGATGCCGACCTCCTCGAGGCGCTTGAGATGCTTGTCGGAGAGCGCCACCAGTCGACCTTGTATCTCGCCTCCGAGGCAGCGCATCGCTGCGGCCGTCAGCACGCCCTCGGGTGCTCCTCCGGTGCCCATCACTGCATGGACGCCGGTGCCACGCACTGCCGCCGAGATGCCGGCGGATAGGTCGCCGTCAGAGATGAGGCGGATGCGTGCGCCCGCCACCCGGATGTCGTGAATGAGTTGGTGGTGTCGTTCTCTTTCCAGAACGACGATGGTGAGATCGGTGACCTCCCGCTCGAAGGCCTGGGCGATGCTGCGGAGATTCTCGGCAACCGGCGCATCGATATGAACCTTGCCGCGCGCCGTCGGCCCGACGACGATCTTCTGCATGTAGATATCGGGGGCGTGAAGAAGGCCTCCTCTCTCGGAAGCCGCAAGCACGGCGACCGCGCCGGGAGAACCGGTGGCGCAGAGGTTGGTTCCCTCCAAGGGGTCGACCGCGATATCTACCTGAGGAGAGCCGTCCCTTCCCTTACCGAGCTCTTCGCCTACGAAGAGCATCGGGGCCTCGTCCCTTTCGCCTTCTCCGATGACCACTCGGCCGTCGAAGTCGATTTCGCCGAGACGGATGCGCATGGCTTCGACGGCGACGGCGTCCGCCCGGTGCCGATCGCCGAGACCCATGGTCTGGGCGCAGGCGTGAGCAGCCTTCTCGGTAACGTCGACGAGGTCTTGCTCGAAGAGTCGCTCCAAGCTCATCCAGATACTGCCTTGATCGAAGCCTCTCGTGCGGCAGAGCTTGACATTGGGGGCTGAAAGGCGGGAATGCCTGTGATCTCCTGACCGATTACGAGTCCGTGGATATCGTGTGTGCCTTCGTAGGTGTAGACTGATTCGATGTTCAACATGTGTCGGATCACCGGGTAGTCGTCGACGATACCGTTGGCGCCGAGGATCTCGCGGGCCAATTTGGCCGACTCGCGGGCAACCCATACGTTGTTGCGCTTGGCGAGGGAAATGTGTGGAGGCGTGATCTTGCCCCGGTCTTTCAATTGAGCCAGTTGGTAGGCGAGTAACTGACCCTTGGTGATCTCGCTGATCATCCACGTCAGTTTCTCTTGAACGAGTTGGTGACAGGCGATGGGCTGCCCGCCGAACTGGACGCGTTCTTTGGCGTACTCGAGAGCGGTATGGTAGCTCTCCATCGCAGAGCCGATCCCTCCCCAGGCGATCCCGTAACGTGCATGAGAGAGAGTGTCGAGCGCGCTCTTCAGGCCTCTGCCGCCCGGCAGTACGTTTTCGGCTGGGATGCGACAGTCGAGAAACCCGAGCTCGGAGGTCACCGACGTCCGCAACGAGAATTTCCCGTGCTGGTCCGAAGTGGTGAAGCCAGGCGTTCCCTTTTCCACCAAGAATGCCTGGATTCCTTCATCGGTGCGCGCCCAGACAATGGCCACGTCAGCCAGAGAACCGTTGGTGATCCACTGTTTTGCGCCATTGAGAACCCAGCTGTCCCCGTCTCGTCGCGCCCTGGTTCGCATCGCCGCCGGGTTGGATCCGAAGTCAGGCTCGGTCAGGCCGAAGCAGCCGATCGCTTTGCCCGAGGCCAGTGCCGGGATCCAGCGATCCTTCTGCTCCTGGGTGCCCAGGGTGTAGATGGGGTACATGACGAGCGAGCTCTGGACCGAAACCATGCTTCGAATGCCCGAGTCGCCTCGCTCGAGCTCTTGCATGACCAAACCATAAGCCACTCCGCCTAGTCCGGGCAGGTCGTAGTCGTCGATCCAGGCCCCGAAGAGGCCGAGATCAGCGATCTCGGGAACGAGCTCGAGCGGAGCCCGTGCGTCGCGGTGACACTCTTCGATGATGGGTTTGACTCGATCTTCGACAAATGCACGAACCGTGTCGCGGATGAGACGCTCTTCGTCGGTGAGAAGGGCATCGAAGTCCATGAAGTCGACACCTGTAAATCGGGTCACGATCAACCTCCTGTGCGGGTTGTCCGATGTTTAGAACAACGATGAAAAGAGCCGATCTCCGGTCTGGGAGGGGGCTTCGCGTACAATCGCCACACCCTGCGCGGCGGGCGGGATGATAGCACGGGCCTTCGCGGCATTCGCCCCTTTCCTCGGCCCATCGGAGATGCTGTTGTCTCGAGGAAAGGCTGAGACGGTATGGAGTGGTTGAGGCTCGTAGGTCCGCTGGCGCTCTCTCTTATCGCCGTCCTTTTCGTCGAGGCGCGGATGGAGAAGCGCGGTCTGGTGCCGCCGCGATTTCGCGGGCGAGCCCAGGGTATTCCCGACATCGATTCGATCGCTCGGCGGGGTCTTGCTTCCGTTGGCCTTCTTTTGACTTTCTGGGTGGCGATCTTTGCTTCGCTTTCTACCCTTGGGGCTGGCGTGCCGGTCGATCTCGACGATCTCGAGATCCCGCAGCTCTTCGCTCTCCACGGCCTGCTTGCGCTGATGCTTGCCGGTTGGTATGGATTGGGGTTTCTGCCCCATCGTGGCGAGGCTACGACCTGGCAGGCACAGTTCGGCCTGCGCGCCCGCAGTGTTCCCTTCGAGCTGGCGATCGGTGCCGCTGCCGGATTTGGGGTGTGGCTGGTTGCGATCGCGGTCCTGGTCGTCCTGTCTGCTCTGATAGCAGCCTTTGGCGGGGCGGAGGCCCTACCTGATGAACCTTCGGGGATGGTGCTTTGGATCGTCGGACTACCGCTGCCGGTCCGCATAATGCTGGCTCTGTCTGCGGGGGTTTTTGAAGAGATCTTTTTTCGAGGCTTTTTGCAACCTCGAGTTGGTGTGGGGCTCTCGACCGCGCTCTTTGTGCTCGCTCACACGAGTTACGAGCAGCCCTTCATGTTGATTGGCGTCGGCGTGCTGTCCCTTCTCTTCGCGCAGCTCGTGCGCTTGCGACAGAGCATCTGGGCCGCGATTGCAGCGCATGCGATCTTTGACCTCGTTCAGTTGATCTTCGTCATTCCTCTGGCGCAGAGGATGCTCGAGTCCTAGGAGCGGCTGCGGGTAGGTAGGCTATTTGACGCTCGTTTCTATCTGTTAGACTTCGGTTCCGAGAAAGGCGGGTCGTGGCGAGCCCCGATAGCCAGTTTCATCTAACTCTCGTCAGCAAATTCGAGAACATCGAGCTCGTCCAGGTTGTGGTCGACGAGTCGTTGAGCCGTCTGGCCTGTGATGAGGACACTCGCTATTGGGTGGGCATTGCGGTTCGCGAGGCGGTTGCGAATGCGATCAAGCACGGCAACCGGCAGGATGAGAGCAAGAAGGTCGATGTCGACCTTCTCGTCGAGGAGGATGACTTGGTGATTTGTGTGGCTGACGAGGGAGGGGGCTTCGATCCGGATCAGGTAGCTGATCCCCTGGCTGCCGAGAACCTTCTAAAACCCGACGGCCGCGGTATCTTCTACATGGGGAAGTTCATGGATGAAATTCGGTACAGTTTCAAGACGGATGGAGGAACCGAGGTAACTCTACGAAAGCGAATTGCTTTCGAGGGCTCGGAGGAGAGGCACGAGGGACAACAGTCATGAAGATCAAAATTCGGCAGAAGCAGGGGATCACAATTCTTCAGCCCAAGGGCAAGATCACGATCGGTTCGGGAGACATCGCCCTCCGCGACTCGGTCATCGAGGCGCTGGAGTCTGGGGCACGCGACCTTCTCATCAATCTGACGGACGTTTCCACCATCGACTCCTCCGGGATCGGTGAGCTGGTCGCCGCCTACACTACTGTGACCAACAGAGGAGGGAAGCTCAAGCTCGTCGGGCTACCTCCGAAGGTGAGCGACATTCTCTAGATCACCCAGTTGGTCACGGTGTTCGAGGTCATGGACACCGAAGACGAGGCGCTCGCCACCTTCTGAGCCGACCTCAGCGCGCGATCTTCGTTCTCGGCTTGGCGCTCCTGGCGAGCGCCGCGGCGCCGCCTCGCCGGGAACAAGATCTGGTGTCTCTGCGCCGAGAGATTTCCGAGCTCGAGACGCGTCTGAGAGATGCTCGGATGCGGAGCCGTAGCCTGTCGGGTCGTCTTCGCGAGACCGAGCTCGATCTCCAGCTACAAGAGAGCCGCGTGCGAGAAGCGAGTCTGGGCTTCGAGCTCTCTCTCAGTCGGATCGACGAAAGTGAGAGATCGGTCGAGGATCTCGAATCCCGCCTTCAGGGCTTGCGCGTTTCGCTGCGTAATCATGTCCTGGTGCTGAGCGGCCTCGGGCGTCAGCGCTACCTTCGCCTGCTTCTCGCCTTGCGTCCCGAAGGCGACGTCGTGGCCGGGGTTCGCCAGCTGCGCTACCTCGCGCGTCGTGACGCCATGGCGGTCGAGAGGTTCGAGGCCTTGGAGCGCCGAGTCTCCCGCCAACGCGCCGCCCTTGCGGTGGAGCAGGCGAGGCTGAAGTCCTGGCTCCAGCAGGAAGAGGAGCGTCGTGCGTCTTTGGAGGTGGTGCGAAGCCGGCACCAGAGCCTTGCCCGCGAGGCAAACTCGGTGCGTAGACGACTGGAGAGCCGATCGGCCTCGTTGGTCGAGCGGGAGGCGCGTTTGGGGAGAATGATCGAGCTGGTGGCGCAGCAAGACACGGCGACTTTGGACTCGGCTCCGATACAGGATTTCAAAGGAGTGTTGGATTGGCCGCTCGAAGGCCGGGTGGTCACCGATTTCGGCCCTCGTCTTGACCCGCGGTATCGCACCCAGGTCCCCCACAACGGGATCGCGATAGCCGCCGCCAAGCAGCTGGTCGTGGTCCCGGTGTACCCGGGCGAAGTTCTCTTTGCCGCTCCCTTTCAGGGCTATGGATTGACCGTCGTGATCCAGCACGCCGGGGATGTCCTGACCCTCTATGCGGGCGTCGACAGCTTGGAAGTGGCGAAGGGCGATGTGGTATCTTTGGGTGATGTTCTGGGAGCCGCAGCCGGAGAAATCTACTTCGAGCTACGCGAGAGGAATCGCGCGGTTGATCCCCTTGACTGGCTCAGATGACGAGGGTCGAGCATGAGTCATAGTCGGCTGGTCTTCGTGGCGGTCTCGGGCGTCTTGGTGCTGTCGATTCTTTCGGGCACCCTCTTTGGTGCGTCGGCGCTCGACGGCGAGGCTGAGGAAGGATCGATCTACAAGTATCTCTCTGTTTTCACGGAGGTGTTGCGGTTGGTTCGTCAGGCCTATGTCGACGAGACCGATGTGCGCACGCTCATGCACGGAGCCTTCGAGGGAGCTCCGGACGCGCTCGATCCGTTTTCGATGTACGTCCCCGAGGAAGGAATCGAGTCCTTCGTTGCGGCCCGAGAGGTGGGCTCGCGCCGGAGCGGTATTCGTATTGTGAAGGAGCGAGGGGTGGCTTATGTCGTTGCGGTCCAGGACGAGGGACCGGCGGCGGAGATCGGTATTCAGCGTGGCGACATCGTTGCGGAGATGGATGGCCTTTCGACTCGCGGACTCCCGCTGTGGCGGATTGAAGAGCAATTGGCGGCGGAGGTCGGCACCGAGATCGAGCTGGAGATTCTTCGCGCGGGGGAAACTCGAGACCTGGTCCTCGAGCTCTCCGATTTCAGCCCACCGCTGGCTTCGCTGGAGCAGGTCGAAGGTACGCCGCTGCTGCGCATCGCCAGCTTCGCGCCCGAGGCTGTTGCCAAGATACGGGGCCTGCTCGAGGGTGTAGTTGGGTCCAAGATGCTCATCGACGTTCGTGGTGTCGCGTGGGGAGATACGGAGTCGGCTTACGATGTTGCGAAGCTCTTCGCCTCAGGCGAGCTCGGGTCCCTGGTCAATCGGCACGGTCGCCTTCAGACCTTCAAGGCCGACGGCGCGGCAACCTGGCTCGGAAGCCTTGTGCTTCTGGTGGATCGTGGTGCTCAGGGCCCGGCCGAAGTTTTCGCTAAAGTGCTCCAGCAGAGCTCCGGTGCCAAGTTGGTCGGCCAGCCTACTTTCGGTCATGCAGGCCGCTCGCGGGTGGTGGAGCTGAACGCCGGCGGCTCTCTGGTGATCACTGAAGCGTTCTATACCGGTCCCGATGGAGAGCCGCTCAACGAAGCGGTGGAGCCCGATCTAATGGTCGGAAACCGCTCGCGAAGCTTCAAGGAGCTAGACGAGTCGCTCGAGGACCTCACCCTCCAGCGCGGTCTCGAGCTGCTCCTCTCCGATCAGTCCGAAGTGAAGAAAGCGGCCTGAGCGCCGTCTTCCTTTTCGCGGTGGCCAGTGCGGCCGGCGGGGGCACTCCGCCCCCCCCCCCCGAGTCTCAGTTGTGGCGCAGGCTTTCGATGGGGCGTCGTTGTAGGGCTCCCCAGCTGGCTCCGACACCGGCGATCGTGCTGAGGGCGACACTCCAGGCGACCGCTCGAGCGTAGGCGGCAGGGGCGAAGGTCCATTGCAGCTCCATGCCGCGGGTCAGCGCGATCCAGGCTACGACTCCGCCACCGGCGGCTCCGATGAGCCCGGCGACAAGGCCGAGAAGGGCGTACTCGGTGGCGAAGAGAGCCATGACTCCTCGTCGTTGCATGCCCAGGGTCTTGAGCAGAGCCACTTCGCGACCGCGTCGGCTCGACTCGACAGCGACAGTCGCGGCGAGGATGACTAAGCCGCAGATCAGCGTGAAGCCGCCGAGGAAGGAGATCCCCCAACCGAGCCGCTCGAGGAGTGCGACGATCTTTTCTAAAATCTCTCGCACATTGACCACGGTGATGTTGGGAAAGGCGCTGACGATCAGGTCCTGGGTCTGCTGCTCACTGCCCCGGGGGAGCTGAGCTGTGGCGAGCCTGAGCTGGGGCGCCTCTTCGAGGGCGCCAGGCTCGGCGATGAGGAAGAAGTTGATCGCGAAGCTCTCCCACTCGACCGAGCGCAGGCTGGTGACCGTAAAGCTCATCGGCAAGCCTTGGATGTCGAGCTCCAACTCGCTGCCGAGCTCAACGCCTAGATCTTGCGCGAACTCTTCTTCGACACTGATCTCGAGGCGCTCTGGATCTCCCCACAGGCTGCCTGAGATGAGGGTATTGCCCTCTGGAAGCGTGTCCAAGTAGGTGAGACGCTGCTCTCGGGTCATCGCCCACTTCCTGCCGCCGCGGCCGCTCTCTTCGACCAGCTCTGTCGTGCTCCGACCGTCGATGGCGCGGAGACGGGCCATGACCATCGGCACCGATTGGACCTGATCGGCGCCCTGGCTTTCGAGTAGCTCTTGTAGAGGAGCCCATTGGCCCGGTTGCACGTCGATGAAGAAGACGGAGGGCGCATTCTCGGGCAGCTCGGATTGAATTTGCTCCCGAAGTTGTGACTGCACCTGAGAGGTGGCGAAGACGACGAGGAGCCCGAGTCCCAACGCGACGATGGCGCCTAGGGTTGCCGCTCCTGGCCGCGCGAGCGACGCCAGGCCGTGTCGGAGCCACACCCGACCTAGCTCACGGGGAAGCCGACGGACCCCGGCAGTGAGCGCGCTGGCGGCGATAGCCAGGGCGACCGCAGTGGCGAGTAGGCCGCCGGTGAATTGCGCACCGAGGACGGCAGAACCGGCCTGCGCACTCGCCAAGAGGCCAACGCCGAGAATCAGTGTCACACCGGTGGCTAGGGCCATAGAGCGAGTCCCCGAAAGCGGCTCGGCGTCCTGGCGGAGGACACGAGCTGGAGGGACTCGCAGAACCCGAGTCAGAGGGGGGAGGCTGAAGAGCGCAGTAACGCCGAGGCCCAAGGCCATTCCACGTACCATCACGATGGGCTGCCAGGAGTGGAGTAACTCGCTTGGAACGAGGTCGCGCAGGAAGAGCGGTAGGATCGTGAGCAGGGCCATGCCTGCGAGGCAGCCGGCGGCGCTGCCGACGCCGCCGAGGAGAAAGGCCTGTCCGAGGTAGAGACAGAATGCCTCACGGGGTCTGACGCCTAGGCACTTGAGCACCGCAATGGCGTCCATCCGGCTCGCTACCCAGGTGCGGACCGCCTGGCCGACGCCTACGCCGCCGATCAGAAGTGACAAGAGCGCGATCAGACCCAGATAGTGCTCGAGCCGGGCCAGCCCGCGCCTGAGAGCCGGCTGGGCCTCCTCGTAGGTCTCGACGCGGAAGCCTTGGTCGCGCGGCGCAACGGACTCCAGCGCTGCCGCCAGGGAGTGGAGGCGCGAGAGGGGAGTGGCTGCGGGCAGTTGGATCAGAAGACGGTGTTCCACCCGACTCCCCGTGCTCTCCAGAGGCGTGAGGGCCAGCCCTTCCTCCGAGAGGAAGATCCGGGGACCGAGTGTGAAGGCTCCGCCAATACGATCGGGCTCGTTCAGAACCGTGCCCTTGACCTCGAAAGAGTGGCCGCCGATGAGCAGCCTGTCTCCGACGTCGATGTCGAGTCTAGCGAGCAGGTCTGGAGCCACCACGACTCCGTCCGGCACTAGCAGGCTCGCCAGGGAGCGACTTGGCTCGATCTCTAGATCTCCATAGAAGGGGTAGGCCTCATCCACTACTTTGAGCTCGACGAGCTGGCTTCTCGCGATACCCGTGGAGCGAGCGGCCGCAACGATCGTGACCATCTCGCGCACCCGCGAATGAGCGCTGCCGGGAGCCTGGTCGATCAAGAGGTCCAAGGCCTCTCGGGGGATTGGCTGTCCACCCCTGATCGAAAGATCTGCGGCTAGGAGGTCCTTGGCTTCTCCCCGGATGCCGCTGTCCAGACCGCGGGAGAGACCTGCGACCACGACCACCGCCGCGACTCCGATAGCCAGGCAGACTACGAAGAAGAGGAGCTGGTGGAGGGCACCGCGCAGCTCCCGCACGGTATAGCGGAGGAGGAAGCCGGAAGTCACTTGGGCACTCGCTCGGTTCCTAGCCGACCCGATCCTTCGGCACGACCCGACCGTCAGACAGGTGGATGAGTCGCCGGGCGAGCGCGGCCGCCGCGGGGTCGTGGGTGACCATGACCAGGGTGGTTGCGTCGAGCCGGTGGAGACTCGACAGCATGTTGAGAACCGCCCTGCCGGTCTTGGAGTCGAGATTTCCTGTGGGCTCGTCGGCGAGGAGGAGAGCGGGCTTGGCGGCGAAGGCCCTTGCTACGGCGACCCGTTGCTGCTCGCCGCCGGACAACTGGCTGGGGTAGTGGTGACCGCGCTCGGCGAGCCCAACCCGATCCAGAAGCTCGTCTGCACTCTCCAAAGCACCAGCCTCGCCCTTGAGCTCGAGGGGTAGAAGAATGTTCTCTTTGGCGGTGAGGTGCTGAAGGAGCTGGAAGGCTTGAAAGACAAATCCGACCTCTTGCCGACGCCATAGCGCCAGCTCGTCTTCGCTCTTGTCCTGGATCTCGTAGCCATTGAAGATCACTTTGCCGCGAGTGGGGCGGTCGAGGCCGGCCATCAGCGCGAGCAGAGTCGACTTGCCACTGCCCGAGGGGCCAAGAATGGCCACGAATTCGCCGCTCTCGATCGCTAAATCGATTTCATCCAACACTACTAGGGGGCGACCGCCTGAGCTCAGGATTTTGGTCAGCTTGCGGACTTCGAGGCAGGGCACCGGCATTGGTTGGTACGGCTTGGGCCGCTAGAGAGGGCTTAGGTGAGCGGAGCCAAAGCTTAGCATTGCCCGCTTCGCGCTCCGCTACACTGCCTGGCGTGTGCGTGTGCCTCCGTTTCCGTGCCGCAATGCTTCTTCTCGCGCTGGCGAGTGTCCGGGTTGTCTTTGCATCTCCCCAGGTCGTCGAGCTTGCGGAGGAGCCTTCGCCGGTTCGGTTGGTCTTCCTTGGCGACAGTTTGACGGCGGGTTACGGCGTAGGGGAGCTCGAGGCCTTTCCGCACCTCCTCGAGCGGGCCTTGAGTGAGCGAGGGCATGAAGTGCAGGTCGTCAATGCCGGCGTCAGTGGTGACACCACCGCCGGCGGCCTGAGTCGACTCGCCTGGTCGCTTCGCCAGGAGCCCGACATTTTGGTGGTCGAACTGGGTGGAAATGATGGTCTCCGTGGTCTTCCACTCGAAATGACGGAGAACAACCTACGCCAGATCGTCTCAGCGGCCGAGGAGGCGGGGAGTCGGATTCTCTTGCTTGGCATGTTGATGCCCCCGAACTACGGCCCTGACTACACGCAGGGCTTTGCCGCAATCTTCCCGCGCCTATCGGAAGAGCTCGGTGTCGCTCTCGTACCCTTCCTTCTCGAGGGTGTGGGGGGGCAGCCCGAGTTGAACCAGCCCGACGGAATCCATCCCACCGCCGCCGGCCATCTTATTCTCGCGAACAATGTGTACCCCTACCTCGAACGCATGATCCTCGACCTCGGGCCCCCTTCGCAACGCTGACCCGACCTAGAACACGAAGCCTAAAAGACCAGCGTTTCCAAGGTTCGTGCTGCATAGCCCGAGCTCATTCTGTTCGCTGGCCAGGCGCGCCGACGCAGGCATATTGGGCAATATGTCGAGGAGGCGAAACGCCGGCAGCGGGCAGAAGGGGCCGAGATATGTGCGCGAACTTTGGAAACGCTGGTCTAGTGTCCCGCACGGGGCACTATCGACGCTTTTTCTTCTTCTCTCTTGGCTTGCTCCCAGAGGCTCTCGAGGGCTTCCGAAGAGACCTCTGTGAGTCGCTGACCGCTTTCTTCGAGGCGTTTTTCGATATGGCTGAATCGAGTACGGAATCTGAGGTTGGTGCGGGCCAAGGCGGCTTCTGGATCGACATCCAGGTGCCTGGCGAGATTGGAGACGGTGAAGAGAAGGTCGCCGATCTCGTCCGCGACGCGACTCTTGTCCTCTTCGGTCATGGCCTCCTGGAGCTCTCCCAGTTCTTCGACCACTTTGGCCATCACCTGTTCCGACGTTGACCAGTCGAAACCGACACCGCCGACCTTTTGGCCCATCCGGTAAGCAGCGAGAAGGCTCGGCAGCGAGTCGGTCATCCCCTCCAGCACAGAGGAGCCGGGGGCTCTCGTTTCGAGCTTCCTTCGCTCCCACGCACGCGCTACCGAGGCAGAGTCCGCGGCAACCTCGTCACCGAAAACATGGGGGTGCCGCTCGATCATTTTGCGGTGAACTTCCGTTATGGACTCTGCCAATCCCGCTCGCCCCTGCTCTTCGCTCAACCTGCCCAGAAAGGCGAGCTGGAACAAGAGATCTCCCATCTCCCCACGAAGACCTGCCCAATCTCTTCGATCGAGGGCGGCTGCTACCTCGTGGGCCTCTTCGAGGAGGTAGGCGCGAAGGTCGTCGAATCCCTGCTCACGGTCCCATGGGCAGCCATCAGGAGCTCTTAGCTGCTTCACGAGGTCGTCGAGGATCTCAAGACTCAGATCTGGGCGATCGCTCACGTTCACCTCCACCAAATCGGGAGCCCTAGCCTAATTTCCGGGGCCGAGAAGAGGTCCCCCGAGCCGGCAATCGCATACATCTTCAGCCGGGCTCGCCGAAGAAGAAATTGCCGTTGTTGCCGCACCCGTTTTCGCCTTGCTACGATAACCTAGGATATTACTGTGGTTGGGGTCTTGGGAGGTGCTGAGTTGGGTTACCGATTCCCTCGTGTCGGCGTCCTCTGAGGCAGAGGTCCTGAGGATGGATCGCGAGGATACTGTCAGCGCACTCATCGTGCCGAGCAGCCAGAACCACATACTACGACCCCCGGCTGGGCAGACGATGCGCACTTTTGCGCGGGGCGGCCGCTGCATGACGACGGCTACCTTTCTGTTGCTCGTGCTTCTCGTCGGCGCAAGTGCGAGCTTTGCGCAGCAGGCGACGCCGATCCTGGAGTCAATGCCGCTCACGGTGCCGGTCAAGAACACCCTCGCGTCCTTGCAGGAGAATTGGCTGCAGTGGGACAGCTCGTTTCTCCGCGGAGACGAGGAAGGCGCGCGAATGGCGACCGAGGACCTTCTCCGAGTGGCTTCGGAGCTCGGAATGTCGCGTCTACCCGACCTCTGTTTTGCGATCTTGGCGCGGGCCTCTGAGGCGGCAGCGGGAGGCCAGACCCAGCGTGCGCGGTGGGCCTTGGAGATGGCGGAGAGTCTCGATCCGGGCCGCCCGGAAACTTCGATGGCGGTAGCGTCGGTGGCTCGCAGACAGGGCCACTACATCGAAATGACCTTGGAACAGATGCGTGGCTATCTACGCCTGGCGGGGGAGCCGGTGCTGCTGCGACTCTCGCTCGAGAACCTCCTGGTTTGGCTTCTCGCCTCCGTGATTCTCTGTGGCGTCCTCTTTGTTTCGCTCCAGTTGGCAGCGTACGGCTCGTCTCTGATCGAGGATCTGGCGGAGCTCGGCTGTCGCGTCATGCCGGTGCCTTCGGCCTACCTCGTCGCCCTCGTCGTGGTGATTCTTCCGATCCTCGTTCCATCGGCATGGATCGCGATTCCTTTCTACTGGGCTGTGCTTCTGGCGCGATACTCCTGGCCTCGCGAGCGCTTTGTGCTCGCCGGTGTCCTAGCGGTCTTGGTGGCCACGCCCTTCTTGCTCGAGGCTCAAGCTCGCCGCGTTCGGGTGGAGATCTCGGGGCCCCTGCGAGCGGTTCGCAGCCTGCATCAAGGAAGGCTTTACGGAGCCCTGTTCAAGGACATAGAGAGCCTTAGGGAGAAGCTCGGTGACCAGCCAGCTGTGCTCGAGCTCGTTGGTGATTTGCAGCAGCATCTAGGACAGGCCGAGTATGCGAGGTTGCTCTACGAGGATCTGCTTCGTAGCGAGGCCGTGAACATCGGAGCTCACAACAATCTTGGCGTCTACTATCTGCAGCGGCACGAGATGGCGAAGGCAATCGAGCACTTCGAGCGAGCGGCATCCTTCGATCCAGATCGACTCGAGCCTCCCCACAACCTCTATCTTCTCTACCGGGACTATCTGGCCTTCGAGGAGGCGGAAGGTATTCTGGCTCACATACGGAGCTTGGCGCCGGACCAGGTCGCTGCATGGGTTCGGGACGGTGGCCCCGACGCGCCCCTGTTGATGCGTGAGGGCTCCGGTCGGCTGCCTGAGATTCGCGCCGGGCTTCTGGCCGCCGAGGCGGCTAGCTCCGATGAGGGAGCTATGGCGGCACGATCCTCTCGAATCTCGCCGCTCATCATCTTTGCGGTTCTGGCTATCGCACTATTTCTTCTTCTCCTCCGCTATGGATCCGGACGACTGTTCCGAGTAACCGGGGCGGATGGCTTGCAGCGAGTCGCGCCTTGGATCCCCGGTCTCTCGTCTCTTCTCGCCGGCCATAGCGTTCGCGCCTTCGCGGCATTGTTTGTTCCCGTCTCTATCATCCTCCTTCCGCAGATGACGGATCTTGGCTATCGGCTGCCCTGGGGGTTCGATCCCGGCGTTTCAGCGGCGTGGCTCGTCTGCGTCTTGCTGCTCGTTCTCTACGTCGCAGCGCGGTGGCTGGTCAAACGGACAAGGAGCATGAATGTGGTCTAGAGGGACTATCTCGGGCGATGCCGTTCTGCGAGTGCTGGTCCAGGTCTCTGCCCAAAGCTCGACCGGCACCCTCACGGTCCAGGGGGCCGAGGATGTTCTCGCAGTGCGCTTTCGCCAGGGCGAAGTCGTCGGGGCGGATGCGTTGAAGGAGTCTTTCGAGCGCGGTTTCGGTGCTGTGCTCGTCGAAGAAGAATTGATCAGCCCGCGTCAAGTGGTCGAGGTTGCCGAAGCTGATGTCCAGGGCACCGTTTACGATCATCTGCTCAACACGGGTCTGGTCGCGTCCGATGATCTCTATCGCTGCCTTCGTGAGCACAGCTATCGTCTCCTTCTCCGCCTTCTTGTTTGGTCGAGTGGCGAGTTTCAGTTCTACGAAGGCGAAGTGTCATGGAACAGATCCGTCCAGCCTCTCTCGGTTGAGGAGATTCTGGTTAGAGCGTCGCCGAAGATCGAAAGCTTGGTCGGAGGCAGAATAGGTCCTCTGACCGACGAGGTCTTGCGCCCCGTTCTACAGGGAAGAGCCCCGCGTGTATTGAGCTGGGATGAATCATCGAGCGTCAATGTGGGCGAGGGTGAGTGGCTCACGCCGCTGGAGGACGCCCTGCTGCGCTCCCTGGATGGGCTGACGCCCGCTTTGGACTTCAAGGACACTCTCGGCATTGACGAGTTCCGTCTGCGCTTCGCGCTTCACCGGCTACGTTCTGCCGGTCTTGTCGAGCGGGTTGATGATCTGGCACATGGTCTCGACACCGAGACCTCCGCGCCAGACCAGGCCGAAGCGGCAGCGGAGGGTGTCGATCCAGGCTCGAGTGGTTCTGGCTCAGCGAAGTTTTCCCAGCGCCTCGCTCGCGTCAAGGAGCTCAGTTCGCTTCTCAGCGATCTGAGTCGCGGTTTCTCCTACATCTTGGCGGCCGGGCTTGCCGTACTGCTGCTTGTGATGGTTCTTTGGGGTGGCAGCTCCTCCTACCTCCATCATCCCTTTCCTTGGCAGGAATCTTCTCGTCAGAGCCTCGACAATCTCCGGGCGACGGCCTCCTATCGCGATATCAGTGGCAAGCTGCAGACGTATCACGTTCTCTTCGGCACCTTCCCTCTCGACTTCGACCCTTTGATGGAGACCGGTCTGGTTTCGGAGAGAACTTTGCGCGATGCTCGCGGACGAGAGATTGCCTTCGAGAGCCTGGAGCAGGGCTATGTTCTGGAGCTGAGGGTGCTGGGGGAAGCCACTGGCACCAACCGCCTACGCTTCGACGCCAAGGGCGACTTCCTCCTCGACCCGGAGCGCACTCGGGTTGAAGATGAGAATGAGCAGCCCCTGTTCGTAATCGACTAGACCAGCGTTTCCGAAGTTCGAGTCGCATAGCTCGAGGTCATTCTGTTCGCTGGCTAGGAGCCTGCAAGGCAGGCGAGTAGTTCTCAGGCGGGGATGGGCCGGAGAACGGGCCGCAGGTCCGTTTTCCGGGGCGAGGCGCGCCGAGGCAGGCATATTGGGAATCTGTCGAGGAGGTGCAACGCTGCCAGCGGGCAGAAGGGGCCGAGATAGGTGGCGCGAACTTTGGAAACGCTGGTCTAGGGGTCAAGAGGTCGGGGCTCCTCTCCTCCGGGACTCTCCTCGAGCTTCTCCCTCCGCCAAGAACCTCCTCGCCCGCCGCTCGAAAGCGCCTCTTCTAGGACGCTGCAGCGATCTCGCCCTTTTCCTTCCCACAGGATGGGAATAAATCTTAGCTATTTATTGTCATATATAGTGATGGTAGGACTTGACATGAAAGCACTGAGGTTCTAGTGTCTGCTTCCTGGAACCCAAGGAGGAGTAACCCTGTGAGCAAGATTATCGGTATCGATCTAGGCACGACGAACAGCGTGGTGTCGGTTATGGAGGGAGGGGAGGCCAAGGTCATTCCCAACGCTGAGGGTAGTCGTACGACTGCCTCGGTGGTCGCCTTTACCAAGAGCGGAGAACGACTGGCGGGCCAAGTTGCCAAGCGTCAGTCGATCACCAACCCGCAGAACACGGTCTTCTCGATCAAGCGCTTCATGGGGCGGCGCTTCGATGAGGTAAGTGAGGAGTCGAAGATGGTGCCCTACCAGCTTCATCGTGCGGAAAACGGCGATGTGCGAGTGGTGGCCGAGGGCAAGCATTACTCGCCGCCCGAAATCTCGGCGATGATCCTGCAAAAGCTCAAGAGTGCGGCGGAAGACTATCTCGGCGACAAGGTCGAGCGAGCGGTCATCACCGTGCCCGCGTACTTTAATGACGCCCAGCGGCAGGCCACAAAGGACGCTGGTCGTATTGCCGGCCTCGAGGTCGAGAGACTCGTCAACGAGCCCACGGCGGCTGCACTCGCCTATGGCCTGGACAAGAAATCGGATCAGACCATCGCGGTCTACGACTTCGGTGGCGGTACTTTCGACATCTCGATTCTGGAGGTGGGTGAGGGTGTTGTCGAGGTGAAGGCCACTAATGGCGATACCCATCTTGGCGGCGACAATCTGGATCAGCGCATCATCGAGTGGCTCCTGGATGAGTTCAAGAAGGACCAGGGGATCGACCTGGGGCAGGATCCGATGGCCATGCAGCGGCTCAAAGAGGCGGCGGAGAAGGCGAAGATCGAGCTCTCGACAGCCCAGCAGAGCGAAATCAATCTGCCCTTCGTCACCGCCGATGCCTCCGGCCCCAAGCATCTGACCCTGAGCCTTTCTCGCGCCAAGCTCGAGCAGTTGGTCGAGGACATCGTCAAGAGGTCGGTTGCACCCTGCCGGCAGGCCTTGAAAGATGCCGGAATGCAGCCTGGCGATGTCGACGAGGTCGTTCTTGTCGGTGGCCAGACTCGGATGCCGATCGTTCAGAAGGTGGTCGAGGACATCTTCGGCAAGCCGCCTCACAAAGGCGTCAATCCGGACGAGGTCGTGGCGATCGGGGCCGCAATTCAAGGTGGCGTTCTCGCCGGCGACGTCAAGGACGTACTACTTCTCGACGTGACGCCTCTGTCGCTCGGGATCGAGACGCTCGGCGGGGTTTTCACCCGTCTGATCGATCGCAATACGACCATCCCAACGCGCAAGAGCGAGACCTTTTCGACTGCGGCTGACAGCCAGACCTCGGTAGAGGTCCACGTTCTCCAGGGAGAGCGCGAGATGGCGCCCGATAATCGTACGCTGGGTCGCTTCCACCTGGTGGGTATAACGGCGGCTCCTCGCGGTGTGCCGCAGATCGAAGTCGCGTTCGATATCGATGCGAACGGCATCGTCAATGTTTCCGCAAAGGATCTCGGGACCGGCAAAGAGCAGCGGATCACGATCAGTGGTTCCAGTGGTCTCGAGGAGGACGACATCCAGCGGATGGTGAAGGACGCCGATGAGCATGGCGAGGAGGATCTCGCCAAGCGTCAGGTGGTCGAGAGCCGGAATCGGCTCGACAGCCTGGTCTACAACAGCGACAAGTCCTTTGGAGAGCACAAGGACAAGCTCTCCGCCGAGGACCAGGGGAAGATGCAAGAAGCTCTCAGCGAGGCTAAGAAGGCCCTCGAGGGCGACGACGCGGCCGTGATGGACGCAGCTATGCAAAGTCTCGAACAGGCATCGCACAAACTGGCTGAGCACATGTATCAGCAGGCTCCTGGGGGTGGGCCTGAAGGTGCCCCTCCGGGTCCCGGCGGCGAGGGCGAGCCGGCTTCCGGTTCCGATGATGAGGTCATAGACGCCGAGTTTGTCGACGTCGACGAGTCGAAGTGACGAAGGCGGTAGGCGCCGGTGAGCCGGCGCCTACCAGCCCGATCGTGAGGGCAAGTGTCATGGCGAAGAGAGAACGCAAGTACGTGATGATCAGCACGGTGGCGGAGCGCTTCGACATTCATCCGCAGACCCTCCGCCTTTACGAGAGGGAAGGCCTTCTTGAACCCACTCGAAGTGCCGGCAACACGCGGCTCTACGACTCGGCAACGTTGGATCGGCTTGAGTTGATTCTTACCTTGACCCGGGATATGGGTGTGAACCTCGCCGGAGTGGAGGTCATTCTCCGACTCCGAGAGCAGCTTGATGAGCTGCGGCGGCGAGTCGAGGCACTAGAGGGTCGGCTCCAGGAGGACGGAGAAGGCTCGGTGACTGTGCGCCGCAACTTCTCGTTGGTTCGCGTTGAAGGCGGCCCGTTGGTAAAGCCGTAGCTCTTGGAGCGGAGGGCCTTCAATTTCGATCGCGAGCGCCTTCTCCGAAGGCGACCCCGTGCTACGATCCGAGCGTGGTTGTTCCCGTCGAGTCGACGGACGTATGTGCCGACTGTGGCGGTCAGGGCTGGGTCTCCAGCGACGAAGAGCTCGGTCTCGTTCGACGTTGTAGGTGCCGCACCACTCGGGACGTGGGGCGCCTTCTAAGACACGCCCAGATTCCTCCACGCTATCGGAATTGTCGGCTGGCGGGCTTTCAGGCATCCGATCACCGTAGCGCCGGGAGAGCGCAGCTGGTGCGAGCGAAGAGTCTCTGCCGTCGGTACGTGGATGACTTTCTTCGTGACGAGGACGGGCGGCGCTTTTGCGACACCGGGCTGCTTTTTGCTGGGCCGCCGGGTGTCGGAAAGACCCATCTCGCGGCTGCCGTCCTCGCTGAGCTGATCGAGACTTACCGTGTCCGGGGCCGTTTCGTCGACCTCACCGCTCTCACCCATGAGTTGCAGGCCTTGATGGATCCGGAATCCGATCGGTCCCGCGGCTCCATACTCCGTCCCATCGAGAGTGCCGAGATTCTGGTTCTCGACGAGCTGGGGTCGCAGAAGTCGACGCCGTGGTCGAGAGACGTACTCTACAATCTCATCAATCGGCGCTACGCAAAGCGGCTACCGACGCTTTTTACGACTAACTTTCGTCTCGACCAGGGAGCTTCGGAGGACGAGTCTCTTGATCGTACTCTTGACACTGGTCGCGCGGAGCTCCTCTCCTATCGGATCCCAGCGGTGTTGGTGAGCCGTCTGCACGAGATGGCGCAGCCCATCTCTCTCGATGCGGTCAGTGACTATCGTCGAGAGGTTCGATCCCACCAGCACCAGGGCTAGCGGTAGATGGCTAGGGTCGCCGTCACTTTCGCCTGTCTGCTGCTTTGCGCCGCCGTGGACGCAGCCGAGGTTGCTCGTGGCGATCTGGCAGCTTATCCCTATGATGACGGTGTCCTGGTCCGAGTGGGGCTGAGAACAGACCTCGCAGAGCTCGCTCTGCCCTGTTGCCTCGAGGATGGCGTGATGGTCGTAGGCACGACGCGAGAAGCGCTTCACGGCTCACTGCGAGTGCAACCCGGTGCGGTCGGCGGCAAGCAGGTTTTTCGGGTGCAGGTTGCCGCGTTGAAAGACGAGGCGCAGGCCGTCGCCTTGGCCGAACGTGCCGACGAGCTGACCGGGGTCTCCTCGGACACGGTTTTTGACATTGCCTCATCCTTCTATCGAGTCCGCATCGGGCGTTTCGAGAGCCGCGAGCTCGCCGAGAGCCAGCGCGACCTCTTCGCTGAGCGCGGTCTCACAGGCGGTTGGGTCGTGACCGAGGGGGCGGCCTTCGAGCGCCCTTTGTTACGACTGACTCTTGCTAACGAGCAGCGCGTTGTCGAAGGAAGGTGGATTGGGCTGGAAGCGCGCCGAGGAGAGCAGGTACGACTCGGCAGCGGCAGCTTTCGGGGTCGGATCTTGATCTATCTGAACGATCGAGGCCTGCTCAATCTGATCAACGAAGTTCCCCTGGAAGACTACCTTCGAGGAGTAGTCCCTCTCGAGATGGGGCCGGAGCTGTACCGAAATCTCGAGTCGTTGAAGGCTCAGGCTGTAGCGGCGAGAACCTTCGCCATGCACAACGCCGGCGGTTTTTTCGCCGAGGGCTACGACATCTGCGCTTCGCCGCGCTGTCAGGTGTACGGCGGCGCGGATGTCGAGCACCCTCTTTCCGATCGTGCCATTGCCGCCACCGCCGGAGAAGTCGTGATTCACGAGGGCCAGATCGCTGAAGCGCTCTATAGCGCCTCGTGCGGAGGGTTCACCGAGAATGTCGAGACCGTGTTTCCCCACAAGAGAGCTCGCTATCTGCGAGGTGTGCCGTGCCCGGAAGCGGGAGCGACGTCGCTACGGGGCGCTGTGGCCGAGGGTACTCCGATGGCCGCGGGCGTAATGCGGGCGCTGATTCCCCAGACTGGCGGCGGCGGGCCGGCGGAGTACGAGGGCCGACTAAAGGAGGTGGCTCGACTTGCCTCGTTACCCGTTCCTCGAGACTCTCTTTCCTCGCTCGATCGGGACGAAGTGAGGCGCTACCTTGCGTCCCTCTTTGATCTGGTCCTGGATGCCCGCTTGCTACGTGCCCAAGCGGCGCCCTCCAACGTGCAGTGGAGCTCAGTCGAGCGCAGGCTCCACCAGCGCTTCGCGAGGGGAGAGGGCGCTTTGAACCGGCCCATGACGGACACTCAGCTCGAAGAGGTTCTTCTGGATCTGACCCGACTCCTCGGGCTCACGAGGGAGGAGCTTGCTTACTTTCTTCACCTCGGTTCCGGTGGTCTCGAAGTGCGGGCTCGCGGCGAGAAACGCCTCCTTTCTTTGACCCCGCAGCTCGGCACCTTTCGTTTGCGGGACGGGAGGTTCGTGGCGGGAAGCCTGAAGCTAGCAGCCGGGGATCGACTGCGCCTGGTGTGGAGTGCTGATCGGCTTCTCGGTGTGGCTCAGGAGCGCTCGGTCGCAGCTTTAGCGCCTGGAAAGACTGCCTGGAGGCGCTTTCGTAGCGATCGCGATCTGGGACGGTCGCTGCAGGTCGTCTATCCCGGTTTTGCCTTGGCGGATCTCGAGGTCGTATCTCGAGGTGTCTCGGGCCGGGTTGGCCAGCTTCGCCTCCATGACGCTTCGGGCGAGACAGTGCTGGTCGAAGGGCTGGCGGTGCGCTGGACGCTGGATACGCCGGACACTTGGTTCGATCTGCGACGAGGGACCCAGGATGGCCACTCCGGTTGGGTCTTTGACGGACGGGGTCGTGGGCACGGGGTCGGAATGTGCCAGCTCGGTGCCTTTGCCATGGGCCAGCGCGGACACACCTATCGCGAGATCCTGGCTCATTACTACACCGGTGCGAAGCTCGGCCGCCTGAGCGGTTGAGCTACCCGAGGTCGAATGACAGCTCCTAACGAGATGGCCGCGGATCTTCTCGCCGGGGTCCTGGCGCGAAATCGACGAGCTTTGGGTCGGGCTCTGTCCGTTCTCGAAGACAGGACGAAGGAAGCCTCTTGGTTGCTTGGCCAGCTCTATGCACTGAGCGGGAATGCCCGCGTGGTGGGGATCACTGGACCCCCCGGCTGCGGCAAGAGCACTCTGGTGGAGGCGCTGACGAAGAGCTACCGAGGCCTCGGGCTGAGTGTGGGCATCCTGGCAGTTGATCCGACCAGCCCATACACCGGCGGCGCTTTGCTGGGCGACCGAGTGAGAATGCAGGCTCTCGCCACGGACTCCGGCGTCTTCATCCGTTCGATGGCCACTCGCGGCGCTATGGGAGGCTTAGCGCTTGCCACTCGCGACTCGGTCGACCTGCTTGACGCGGCGGGCTACGATCGGATCTTGGTCGAAACGGTGGGAGTTGGGCAGGACGAAGTCGATGTCATTCGCACCGTAGACGAGGTCATCGTGGTCACTGTTCCGGGGCTAGGTGACGAGATTCAAGCGATTAAGGCTGGAATCATGGAGATTGCCGACATCTTCGTCGTTAACAAAGCGGACCGGCCTGGCGCCGAGCTTGCCGTGCGGGACCTTCGTGCTGCCCTCGAGATGGCAGAGGCTGAGGGTGTGAAGCCGCCCATTCTCACCACTGTTGCAAGCGAAGGCGATGGCGTCGACGATCTACGCGAGAATATCGAGCAGCGCTACGATGCGATGGAATCGAACGGCGACCTCCTTAGACGGCGCTTTCTTCATCTCCGCTTGCGAGTAGAGAATATTTTGCAGCGGAGGATCCTCGCAGCTGCGGCCGATCTGCTGGATCTGGAGGCCGAGCTGGTTATTGCGTGGGAGCAACGGACCGATCCCTACACGCTTGCCGATCGCCTCTTCGCTGGCGTCCTGTCGCACTACGGCGAGCCAGGTCGCCCGCGGGGATGATGGTTCGAGGGCCGGCGGCGGCCGCGCCAGATGTTAGGGTCATGCTCCGCTCCAATTGGCAGGAGACTGAGCGGATCCATCTTCGAGGGGAGCAGAGTTGATTCGGGGAATCGAGCACATCGGTATTGCAGTGCGATCCATTGAGGAGGCGCGCACCTTCTATGAGTCCCTCGGCCTGGTAGTGGAAGAGATCGAAGAGGTGCCTCAGGAGGGAGTGCGAGTCGCGATGATCCCCTGTGGCGAGTCGCGAATTGAGCTGCTCGAGCCTACCCGGGACGATTCGCCGGTGGCGAAATTTCTGGACAAGCGTGGGCCGGGTCTCCACCACTTGTGTCTCGCCAGCGATGGAGTCGAAGAGGACGACCGCCGACTTCGTGAAGAGGGTGTGCAGCTCTTGCGCCCTGAGCCCTCTCCGGGGGCCGGCGGTGCCACGGTGCAGTTCGTTCATCCGCGAAGTAGTCGCGGAGTCCTAGTTGAGCTGTCAGAGCTGGCGCTGCCCGGCAGCGACGGGGTTCGAAGCGATGATTGACGTCGGCAGTGTCGTCATCGTGCATCTCGCGAACCCTCCAGAGCAGTATTGGGGGTTGCTGGAGGCTCTTTCACCTGCCGGGATCGGCTTCCGAGGGCTCAATGTCGCCAGTTTCGAGGACTTCCTGGCGCAGGCGGTGCTGGCGGAGGAGCAAAGCCTGGGCTTTGCGACCATGTTCGTGCCCATGTTCAGGGTGGAGAGAATCTTCCTCGACCAGCAGGTAGGAGTGGTCAAGAGCTACCGCCAGCGCTTCGAGGAGCGGGTGGGGCACCCACTCGAGCTCTATATCGGTGGTGAGGAATCTCTCAGCAACGACGAAACGATGCCCTCGTGAGGCTGCGATCGTCGACTCGGCTCAGAAGAGCACGTTGGAAAAGAAGTAGGCTGGCGCCTCTATGCTCCCCTCAGCAAGTCCGATTGCATCTTGCGGACTCACTACGAATTGGCCGGCCCTCGATCGTTGGGCGCTGTGTAGGACGAGCTCCATCGCCTCCAGCTCGGGGAAACTCTCAACCGCTTCGACGAAAGCGCCCGCGCACATTCTCAGGGTCTCGAACACCTCGCCACGATTCTGGACAGAGAACTCGACCAGTATGCGGTCTGACTGGCTACCCTGCAGAACCCTCGAAGTGGCCAGCCCTTGCTGCCTTAGCAGAGACACGATCGCTCGAGCGTCAGCTTCCGGCTCGAAAGGTAGCCTGGGCAGCGACGACAGGTCCAGATTTCCCGCGGGAGAAAAGCGCAGAGAGGCGTCGGTCTTGGTAGTCTTGGGTTGCCGCTTTGGTGCTCCGTTTTTGGCCCGCTCGATGAGGAGGTCGCGCAGTGTTGCGGTGCTACTTTGCAGGGCTTCGAACGGACGACTGTCGCCCCCCTCTAGCACGATCGCGGCGCCGATCTCGATTAGGTTCGTCTCCTCCGTTTTCTGGACGTCAATGTCTTCGAGCCTGTAGTAGGTATCGGTACCACTGAGTAATGTCACGTAGGCTTGCCCGTCTTCGACGCGGTACTTCTCTCTCGTGACTATGGTTGAGCCATCCTTGAATACGATCGTATAAGCGCTTGCAGAGAAGCTGCCAAGCAAGAGCAGCACTCCACAAAAGGCAAACGTTCGGATGAGTGCTGACATGTTGACTCCTCGTAAACAATTGCGAATATGGCACTGCTAGTATATCGCGGGCGCTTCGAACGGAGAACTGAAGGATGATCTCAAGCCACGCCAAGGGGTTGCTGGTTCTCGAGGACGGGACCGTGTTGGAGGGGGTTGCGGCTTCCGCCGGTACACGCTTCGGAGAGGTCGTTTTCAATACCTCGATGACCGGCTATCAGGAGATCCTGACCGATCCGTCCTACCGCGGCCAGATTGTGGTCATGACGCTACCCCACATCGGCAATTACGGCACAGCAGCCGGAGTCGAAGAGTCGCGCCAGCCATGGGTGGAAGGGTTTGTTGCCCATCAGTTCACGGCGCGTCACTCTGGCAGTGGGCAAGGCGGCTTGCTTGCATATCTGCAGGAACATGGAATCCCGGCGTTGCATGAGGTCGATACCAGGGCGCTGGTGAGGCGGTTGAGAGAGAGGGGCTCGCTGCGGGGAGTGTTGACCGACGAGCGCTCCGACGTGTCAGGTCTCCTGCGCGAGCTCGAAGAGTTTCCGATCATGGAGGGCCGAGCCCTCGTCGACGAAGTAACTTGTTCCGAGCGCTACAGTCTTGCTCCTACCGGAGAGCCGATCTGTCGATTAGCGGTCTATGACTATGGTGTCAAGGCAAATATCTTGCGCTCCCTTTTGGACCTCGGGGTGGCTCTTGAAGTGTTGCCGGCGCGCACCGGAGCGTCGGACTGTCTGAAGCTCGGCGTCGACGGTGTCGTGCTCTCCAATGGACCGGGAGACCCTGAGCCGCTGCGCGAGATCATCGGCAACGTGCGAGAGCTGGTCGAGTCAGGCCTTCCGGTGCTCGGGATCTGCCTCGGTCACCAGCTCCTTGGACTGGCCCTGGGCGGCCGCACCCACAAGCTCAAGTTCGGCCATCACGGCGGCAATCAGCCGGTCAAGAATCTCGACTCGGGCGCAGTGTTGATTACCAGTCAGAATCACGGCTTCGCCGTCGATGGAGACTCCCTACCCGCCGGATGCAGGGTTACCGAGATCAATCTGAACGACCAAACGGTTGAGGCGATCACGGTCGAGGGTCAGCCGATCTTTTCGGCGCAGTACCACCCGGAAGCGGCTCCCGGGCCGCACGATGCTTCGCCGCTCTTCCGGAGCTTCCTGGACGCTGTTTCTCCAGGCCTCGCGGTCGGCGGCGATCGTTGAACCCTTCGCTCGTCGGGTCTCTCGCCTGGCGCTACGTGCGCGGCAGACGGAGCTTTCAGCTGCGCGGAGTCGCCCGCGCTGCGCTGGTCTCGAGCTCGCTGGGGGTGGCGACGATGGTGGTTGCCATGGCGCTCATGTCGGGTTACTCGGAGGACCTTCAAGACAAGCTGATCGGAGGAAGCGCGGCGATCGTCGCGTATCCGATCTCCGGGGACCTGGAGAGAGTGGCGTTAGGGATGACAGAGCTTGCTTCCCTGCCGGGGGTCGTGTCGGTCGCCGAGGTGGCCTATGGTCAGGGCTCTGTCTCGCGCGTGGAGCAACCCAAGGGTTACGAGGTCACCCTGCGTGGTGTTGATCTCGAGGCTGTAACTCCGGGTCGTCTCGATACGCGGGCGTTGATCGGCGGGGGCGACGTCCCTGGCGCGTTGCTTGGCGCTGAGTTGGTGCGTCGGCTCGGAGTGGAGAAGGGCGAGGTGTTGCGGCTAGTCTCCGTCGATCTCGAGGATCTGCGCTTCCGTTACCGGCGCATTCGTTACGTGGAAAGCTTCGAGACAGGCTTTGCAGAAGCGGACTCAGGCTGGGTTGTGCTCGAGCGCGTGGTGGTCGAAGAGTTGGGCGGAAAGTCGAGCTTGCTCGAGATCAGTCTGGAGGATCCGAGCGATACGGAAGCCACCGCGGCGCAGGTGAGGACCCTCCTCGGTGACGACTTTCTGGTCACCGACTGGCGTCAGTACAATCGCGAGCTGTTCACGGCCCTGCGGCTGCAGAAACTGGCTCTCTTCCTGGTCCTTGGCCTCATCGTAGTGGTGGCGACTTTCAACGTCGCGTCGACTCTTGTGGTGTTGACCCGAGAGCGGAGGCGGGAGATCGGTGTATTGACGGCGATGGGTCTCGACAGAGGGCGCCTCCAGGCGGTTTTCGTGAGCTGCGGTGTCCTGATTGGTGGTGTCGGTAGTCTGATCGGGGTCTCGCTGGGCTGGTCGGTGGCTTGGCTACTTACGACCTTCGAGCTGGTCCGCTTCGATCCGGGGGTGGCTGCGATCTACTTCATCAATTCGGTTCCATTTCGCGTCCATACCGATGATGTATTGGCGATTCTCGGCTTCTCGCTAGCCACGACTCTGGTGGCTTGCTGGCTGCCGGCTCGCCGCGCTTCCCGGCTCGACCCGACTGAGGCGCTCCGCTACGACTAGCCGGGCTAGGCTCCAGAAATGATGGCTATCATTTCCTCCGCCTAGTTGTCTTTTGGCGCCGAGGACGGCGCACTTGGGCGTTGCTTCCTATTCGCTCACGGAAACGGCTCAGGACGAATACTCGGACACGCTCCTAGCCCCGGGAAACGGGCCTACGGCCCGTTCTCCGGCCCATCCCCCCCTAAGAACTACTCGCCTGTCCGAATTCTCGGACACGCTCCTAGCTCGTCGGCTGCTGAGCACGGCTCCGGACTGGCTCGTTTCGGGTAGGCCTTCGTCACCACAAAAGGAACGAGGGAGCCGGTTTCCCGACTCCCTCGTGGGGGCTCGCGCGACTTTGGAGGTCGCGGGATTAGGAGGAGATGGCAAGAGCGGGGCGGTTGACCGCCGCGCCACTGGGATCCCCAAAAGCCAACTTGCGAATGCCAATCGGGGGGACCCCGGGAGGTGAGGGCCTCATTGTCTGCCCTCATCTATACATACGAACAAAGGGGGCCCATCGTTTTATTCCGTGCGGTTTTTCTCGATAAACGCCCATCTTTCTGTGGCGATCCCGGGGCTCGCCGATGCCGTGGAGGCGGGCGCGGAAGATACGACTTTTCGCCGCGCTTGGCTGACTGTAGACTCCGGGCCGTAATGCCGCGCCGCGAAGACATCTCCAGCATTTTGGTGCTCGGCTCGGGGCCGATCGTGATCGGCCAGGCCTGCGAGTTCGACTACTCGGGAACCCAGGCCTGTCGGGTTCTACGGAGCGAGGGCTATCGCGTAGTCCTGGTGAACTCGAATCCGGCGACGATCATGACCGATCCGGAGTTCGCCGATGCCACCTACGTCGAGCCGCTGGTGGAGGAGGTCGTCGAAAAGATCATCGAGATCGAACGACCCGATGCCCTCCTGCCAACAGTCGGAGGTCAAACGGGTATCAATCTGACGATGGCACTCCATGAGTCAGGAGCGCTGGTCAAGTACGGCGTCGAGCTTCTCGGAGCGGATGCTGGAGCGCTCGCCCTCGGCGAGGACAGGCTTCTGTTCAAAGAGGCGATGTTGGAGATCGGCCTTCAAGTGCCACTCAGCGGCTACGCTTCGAGCCTCGAGGAGGCGCGCGAGATTGTCGCCGATCTCGGCTATCCCGTGATCGTGCGCCCTAGTTTCACCCTCGGTGGGGGCGGTAGCGGGGTCATCTACAACCGGGAAGAGTTGGATGATGTCGTCAGCCTCGCTCTGCACTCGAGCCCGGTGGGCCAGGTGCTACTGGAGCAGTCCGTGCTTGGCTGGAAAGAGTTCGAGCTTGAGGTCATGCGCGACCGTGTGGACAACGCGATCGTGGTCTGCTCGGTCGAGAACGTCGATCCGATGGGGGTGCACACCGGGGACTCGGTAACCGTTGCACCTCAGCAGACCCTCTCCGATCGCGAGTACCAGGAGATGAGAGATGATGCCTTCCGCGTCATCCGTAAGATCGGGGTGGCGACTGGAGGGTCCAATATCCAGTTTGCGGTTGATCCGGCGACCGGCGACCGGGTCGTCATCGAGATGAACCCGAGGGTCTCCCGCTCTTCCGCGTTGGCTTCGAAAGCGACAGGGTTTCCGATCGCCAAGATCGCAGCTCTACTGGCGGTCGGCTACACCCTCGACGAGATTCCCAATGACATCACCGGAAAGACCTATGCCGCCTTCGAGCCCAGCCTGGACTACACAGTCGTCAAGATCCCGCGGTGGGCGTTCGAGAAGTTTCCCAAAGCAGAGACCACGCTCGGCACCTCGATGAAATCGGTTGGCGAAGCCATGGCGATCGGCACCACCTTTCGCGAGGCTCTGATGAAGGGGCTGTGCTCGTTGGAGTTGGACGGCAGCCTCCAAAAGAGGGAGTCTCGCTTGGCCGACCCCGTTCAGCTTCGCCGCCGACTTACCGAGCCCAATTGGGAACGCCTCTTTGCCATCTTCGCTGCCCTTCGCCAGGGGTGGACGGTGAACGAGATTGCTGAGGCGACAGACATCGACCGTTGGTTTCTGCGTGAGATCCGTGAGGTAGTCGAGCTCGAGAGTGAAGTCGGGTGTTGGGATGTCGAAACTGTTCCCGCCGAGCTGCTTCGGAGCGCAAAACGCTGCGGGCTCCTCGATGAGCGCCTAGCGAGCCTCCTCCACTGCAGTACCGAAGAGGTGATGGCGCGACGCAGGGATCTGGGCATCAGTCTCGTGTACAAGAGAGTCGACACCTGTGCCGCCGAGTTCCCAGCGCTCACTCCTTATATGTATTCCACCTACGCCGACGAGGACGAGAGCGATCCTTCGGATCGCCGCAAAGTAGTGATTCTCGGCTCCGGTCCCAACCGCATCGGGCAGGGCATCGAGTTCGACTACTGCTGTGTCCACGCCGCTTTTTCTCTGGCCAAGATCGGGTACGAAACGATCATGGTCAACTGCAACCCGGAGACGGTTTCGACCGACTACGACACTTCCGATCGTCTCTACTTCGAGCCCCTGACCCTGGAGCACGTCCTCGCTGTCATAGAGCGGGAGAACCCATATGGGGTGATCGTTCAGCTTGGCGGCCAGACGCCGCTCAAGCTGGCGCGGGGTCTCGAAGCAGCTGGGGTGCGCATTCTCGGCACGGCTCCTGACGCCATAGACCTGGCTGAGGACCGTAAGCGTTTCGGAGCGCTGCTTCATGCCGAGGGAATCCTTCAAGCCGAGAACCAAACAGCGATCTCGGTTGAAGAAGCGCGAGAGGCGGCCGAGACGATCGGCTATCCGGTGATGGTTCGCCCCAGCTACGTTCTCGGTGGGCGGGCGATGGTGATCTGCTACGACGAACAGACTCTCGTGCGCTATATGAGCGAGGCTGCGGACGTCTCACCCGGTCGCCCCGTTCTTCTCGACCGCTTTCTGGAAGATGCGGTCGAAGTCGACCTCGACTTGCTCTGTGACGGTCGACGGGCAGTCGTTGGTGGCATTCTCCAGCATATCGAAGAGGCCGGGATCCATTCCGGCGACTCGGCCGCGGTGCTACCTCCGCACAGCGTATCCCCTGAGCACATGGAGAAGATGCGCGAGATCTCGAAGAGACTCGCGCTGCGCCTCGAGGTGGTGGGGCTCATGAATGTGCAGTTCGCCTTGCATCGCGGTGAGGTCTACGTCCTCGAAGTCAATCCGCGTGCATCGAGAACGATGCCGTTCATCGCCAAGGCGGTAGGAGTTCCTTTGGTGGCGCTTGCGGCGCGAGTGATGGCGGGTGAGAGCTTAGAAGACGTCGGCTTCTTGGAGGAGCCCTCGGTCCCGGCGGTCTTCGTCAAGGCGCCTGTCTTTCCCTTCGACCGTTTCCCGGGTGTCGATCCGGTGCTCGGACCTGAAATGAAGTCGACGGGTGAGGTGATGGGCTCGAGCTCGCTTTTCGGTAGTGCTTTCGCCAAGGCACTACTCGCGGCGGGCTGCAGGCTGCCGAACGAGGGCGCAGCGTTCCTGTCCGTTCACGATCGCGACAAGGAGGGTCTCCTACCGGTGGCGCGGCGCCTGTCGGCGCTTGGTTTTCAGCTTCTGGCCACCGATGGCACGGGGCGTTATCTGGAGGAGCGCGGCCTCGAAGTGAGGAATGTTCGCAAGCTCTATCAGGGGCGACCCCACGTTGGAGATCATCTGATCAACGGCGAGGTAGATCTGATCATAAATACGCCTCTTGGAAGAGAGTCTTTCGAGGATGACGCCGAGATCCGAACTACGGCAATCAAGTTCGGGATTCCGTGCATCACGACCCTCTCCGGCGCCGATGCGGCAGTGGAAGGCATCGCGGCGCAGCGAGAGGGAGGCTTCGAGGTGCGTTCGCTCCAGAGTCTCCACGAAGACAAGGACCGCTGATCCCGGCGCCGCAATCCGAGGGCTCGGGCGTCGGCTTACCTCTCGCGTAGGCGGTCGATTTCTCTTCGCTCCTGCTTCGTTGGCCGGCCCAGGCCCTTCTCGCGGCGCACCGGCGCTCCTCTCAGGGCCCGCTCGAGAGGGTCAGGGCGTGGTCGGGGCTCGCTCAGATCCTCGAAGACTCGAGCCGCTTCACTTTTTGGTAGCGGCCGGTCGCGCAGCTCGAGCACGATCAGGACGCGTTGCCAGTCGCCGAACTCAACCTCCAAGCGATCGTCGATCTTGAGCAGGCGGTGAGGTTTGATGCGGGCACCGTTGATGCGGACCCGGCCCAGAGTGCAGGCGCGAGTAGCCTGGGAACGGGTCTTGAAGACCCTCGCAACTTGCAACCATTTGTCGACTCGGACCGACATTTCGGAGGCTAGCCGTCTCGTAGCTTCTCGATGTCGCGATCACGGCGCGACTCGATGCGTTCACACTCGGCGCGATACTCTCGCTCCTCGAGGTCTGCTGCGCCCGGATCGACGATCTCGAAAAGCCTTTTGCGGTATAGGATCTCGAGCTCGGCGAGCTTGGCTTGGGCCTTTCGGCGCGCGTCATCCATGCTGGCGAGTACCTCGGCCGAGTAGGCTTGGTCTCTGGGTCTGTCTATGCCTACACTTTCCATGCGCTCGAGGGCCAATTCATAGGCACTCTTGATGGGCTTAGGGCCACTCGCATCTTTCATGTCTGGAGAATAGCATCGGCCGCACCGCCGAGCGGCACACACTCGAGCGATTCGCAGGGTACTGATGGGCGTTTCCGACTCTTCCGTTCTGATTTTTTTCATCGATGGCATTGGACTGGGGCCGAACCATCGAATGAACCCCTTCGTCTCCGCGAGGATGCCGGTTCTTAGGGAGATCTTGGGTGGCCCCCTGGTCGCCGATCGGCCGCTCTCTCGGCCCGGACTTTGTTTTGTCGAGGCCGACGCAACGCTCGGAGTCGCCGGCTTGCCCCAGAGTGCGACGGGTCAGACCACGCTCTTCACCGGGGTCAATGCAGCGCGCCGCCTCGAGCGGCACGTTGCCGCCTTTCCCGGACCCCGCCTGAAGGCGATCCTGGAGAGCGACTGCATTCTCGGCCGGGCGCGGCGGCAGGGGTGCGAGGTTGCCTTCGCCAACACCTTCAGCCACGAGACCCTGGCGGCGCTGAAGGTCGGTAAGAGGCGCATATCCGCTACCGTATTCTTGGCGATGGCGGCGGGGGCTCGTCTGCGAACGGTGTCGGATCTGGTGTCGGGTAAGAGCGTGAGCTGGGACCTCGAGCGTGATGTCTTCGCGACCTATGCCCGCGAAGACATACCTCCTATCGATGCCTCGGAGGCCGGAGGGCATCTGGCCGATCTCGCGGCTGCGCACGATTTGACTCTGTTCGAGACCTTTCTCACCGACCTGAGCGGCCACAGGCGCGGCAATCTTGCACCGGAGGCGGTGCTTGCCAGGCTCGACTCCTTTCTTGGTGGCCTGATCGCTCGACTTCCTCCCACGGTCACCCTGGTGCTCTGTAGCGACCATGGAAACATTGAAGAGACGGATCATCGCCGGCACACTCGGAACCCCGTGCCGGTGGTGGCCCTCGGCCCGTCGGCGCCATGCTTCGCGGATGTTTGTTCGTTGAAGGACGTGACGCCGGCTGTACTTGCGGCTTTGGGGGTGTCAATGTGAAGTGGCAGCGGGGCAGATTCGCGCCGATCGGTGTCGGTCGGCGAGCGCAGACCTGGGTTGGGACCGCGCCGCGGCTGGTCCGGATGTTGCTCGCCTGCGAGGGCAATCCGGCCGGTGTACGGCGGTATCGGAGAAGTGGATGATCGAGGTACGTAACCTGACCCGCGACTACGGCGACTTCACCGCCGTCGACGACATCAGCTTCTCGGTCGAAGCCGGCGAGATTCTCGGCATGCTCGGGCCCAATGGTGCCGGCAAGACAACCACGATTCGCATGATTACCGGTTTTCTTCCTCCCACTCGCGGATCGGTCACCGTGGCCGGTCACGACTTGCTTCGCGATCCGGTCAGGGCCCGCCGCCAGATCGGTTACGTGCCTGAGAATATTGCCCTCTACCCGGAGATGAGAGTGGAGGAATATCTCTCATATCGCGCACGACTCGAAGGAATGTCGCGAGGCGAGGCGCACTCTGGCATCCACCAGTCGATGGAGCGCTGCCTTCTCGAAGACGTCAGCCACCAGATCATAGGCACGCTGTCCAAGGGGTACCGCCAGAGAGTCGGGCTCGCCATCGCGATCCTTCACGACCCTGAGGTCTTGATCCTGGACGAGCCCACGGTGGGCCTCGATCCCAAGCAGATCATCGCCATCCGCGATCTCATCCGGGAGCTGGGATCGCAGCACACCCTTCTGCTCTCAACCCACATTCTGCCCGAGGTGGAGCTGCTCTGCGACCGAGTGCAGATCATCGACCGCGGGCGTATCGTCGCCCAGGGGACTGCGGAGGGGCTGCGCCGCGAGTGGTTGGGCCAGCGTCAGCTGCGGGTGTGTTTCAAGGAAGCTCACGCGGACGCGGCGACGGCCTTGGCGGCGCTCGCCGGGGTCGAGAAAGTGACCCCGGATTCTCCCTCGGGGGCCGAGTTCGGGGTCGAGTGCGAAGGTGCGTCCGACCCGAGGGAATCGATCTTTCGCCTCGCGGTGGAGCGCGGCTGGGTTCTTCTGGAGCTCGTCGAGGTGAAAGCGTCGCTGGAGGATATCTTCGTCCGTCTCACGACTCGTGAGGACGAGGAAGGGAGCGGGGAGGATTCCGCGGCGGAGCGAGACCCGACGGCGGCTGCGGAGATCGATCGATGAACGGAATCTACGCGATTTTCACACGCGAGCTGAGAGCCTACTTCTTCTCGCCTCTCGCCTATGCTGTTCTCACCTGCTTTCTTTTCATCAATGGTGTGTCGTTCGCCACTCTGATCGGGTATCTCAATGACGTCCCTTCGGCGGTGGGAGCGCCGATGGAGTACTTCTTCGGCGGTACGATTCTGTTCTGGCTCGCTCTAGCCTTTGTTGGCCCGATCTTGCCGATGCGATTGCTCAGTGAGGAGCGGCGCAGCGGCAGCCTCGAGATTCTCATGACAGCACCCGTGACAGAGACTCAGGTGGTGCTTGGTAAGTACCTGGCCTCGCTTGCCTTCTACCTCTCTCTCTGGCTGCCCACTCTTGTTTACAGCGCGATTGTCGCCCGTTACAGCGAGCTGGACTGGGGGCCCGTGGCTTCGGCTTATCTCGGCATCTTCGGTATCGGTTCGCTCTTTTTGGCGGTAGGGATATTCGCGTCCGCGGTGAGTCGGAACCAGGTTGTCGCCGCCCTGATCGGTTTCGCTCTCGTTTTCGGGCTCTTTGTCGTTGGGCTCCTGGAACTGATGGTGAATGACGAAGGGCTGCGAGAGGCCATTGGATACCTCAACCTGATTCAGCACATGGAAGACTTCGCCAAGGGCATCGTCGACACACGCCGCCTCGTTTATTACATATCGGGCGTGGGCTTCTTCCTCTTCCTCTCCAGCCGGGCCTTGGCGGTCAACAAATGGAGGTAAGAGAGGCATGAGCGGAGGAGACTCGGCTCGTGGGGGGCTTGTGGCGTCCACCTTTCTCGGTGTGGGCGTGCTGCTGGTCGCCGCCCTCGTTGGCATGGTCAATTACTTCGGCTTCAAATATCACTCTCGTTTCGACTGGACTTCGAGTCGCTTCTACTCGCTCTCCGAGAAGAGCCTGAATGTCGTAGAGAGTCTCGATCAAGACCTTCGTGTCGTGGTCTTCATGACCCCGGGGTCTCAGCTCTACGCTCCTGTCACGGAGATCTTGGCTCGCTACGAAGCAGCTTCGCCGCGGGTGTCGCTTCGCATTGTCGATCCCGAGAGGAACATCGCCGAGGCCAGGCAACTCCTCGACGAGTTCCAGGTGACCAGCCTCAATTCCATCGTGCTCGAGTCCGAGGGTGATCGACGGGTGATCGAAGAGGCGGACCTCGCCGAGTACGACTATTCGGGGATGCAGTACGGCCAGGGGGCGCAGATCCGGGAGTTTCTCGGAGAGCAGATGATTACGGGTGCCATCCTGGAGCTGGTAGAGGACCGCAAGCCCAGGATCTTGTTCACCGCCGGTCATGGAGAGACGACGGTGGACGACGTCTCACCTCGCGGCCTCAGCCAGGCTCGCGAGCTCCTGGGCCGCGACAACTTTGCTATGGAAGATTGGGCCTCTTTGGGCGAGGACTCGGTCCCCGAGGGCACAGACCTCCTGGTGATCGCCGGACCCACGGTCGCCTTCCTCGCTCCCGAGCTCGAGGCGCTGTGCCACTACCTCCTCCATGAGGGGCGGGCCCTGTTGATGCTCGACCCGACGCTCACCGACGAGGGAGTAGCGGCGACCGGGTTCGAGGAGTGGCTGCTTAGTTTTGGAGTAGAGCTCGATAGCGTCCTGGTCGTCGATCCGGTCAACCCGCTGCCGTTCTACAGTGCCGAGACTTTCTTCGCCAATGACTACCCCGGCCACCCGATCACTGAGGCTCTGGAAGATGCCACCTACCCGGTCATCTTCTCGCTAGCCCGCTCGGTCCGCCGATCGGAGGGGTCCACGGACGAGGGCATTGACACTCGTGAGATCGTGCGCACCTCGGCCGACGCCTGGGGCGAGGTCGATTTAAGTGACCTCGGAGCCGTCGAGCGGGGCGTGCAGGACCTGTCTGGCCCGCTCGCAATCGGTGTGGCGGTCGAGATCGACCTGCCCGACCCCGAACCTGAGGGCACGGTGGTGCTGATCGAGGACGACGACGGAGACGGCGGTGCTCTGAGCAAGGGGGAGAGCGATGACACAGTCGGTGACGGGGAGTCAGCTGAGGTCTCGATGGATGGTGAGAGTGCGGAGAGCTCGAAATCGGGGAGGCTGGTTGTCTTCGGCGACTCCGACTTCGCCAGCAATGCTCAGCTGTCGAGTGCCGGAAATCCAACCCTCCTTCTGAACACCATCAACTGGTTGGTCGAGAGGGAGAACCTGCTGGCTATCCCGCCGCGCAAGGCCGAGCAGATCCAGCTCGGCTTGAGCCGGTCCGAGCTGAGCTCTATCTACCTCCTGGTGCTCTTGGTTCTGCCGCTTGCCAGCCTGGCTGCGGGGATCGGCGTGTACCTGCGGAGACGGCGGTAGTGTCCAGCCAATGAGCGAGAAAGCTCTCGCCATGTTAGCGGCCGTCGTGCTTGCGCTCGCAGGGTTCCTCTGGTTCTTCGAGCGCGATCGGGCTTCCACCGACGAGCGCGAGGCACAGAGCCGAATGCTGCTGAGGGTCGACCCGGATGAAGTCGCCGGCGTGGACCTAGTCTCCGTCGATCGCGAGATCTCCTTCGAGCGGGGCAGCCGCCTGAGGGCAGGAGAAGAGATCCGGCAGGACGCTGCGCAAGACGAAGAGAGTGGCGTCACGACTCGGGATAGATGGCGCTTGACGAGCCCACTGCAGGGTCCTGCCGACCATTTTGCGGTTGACGGACTGGTGAGGAGCCTGGCCGAGCTCGAGAAATCCCGGACACTGGATGATTTTCTGGCTCAGGACGTCGGCCTCGAGCCGCCACGCGCCACCGTGACGCTCCATTTTGCTGAGGGTGAGAGCGTCGGCGTCGAGGTGGGAGCTGAGGTTCCGGCTTCGCCTCAAATGGTCGTGCGCGTCGTGGGTAGAGGTGAGGCCCATGTTGTGTCGTCTTCGCTTTGGGCAAGCCTCGAAAAGGAGGTCGGAGATTGGCGGTCCAAGGAAGTCTTCGACGGCACTCGGGAGGACATTCGAACTGTTCGTCTCAGTCGGGACGGTGGCTCGGTTCTGCTGGAGCAACGAGAGAGTGGATTCTGGGTGGTCGAGCCCTTCGAGGACAGAGCCGACTCGGACAAGGTCGATTCTCTACTGCGAGAGATAACAGGAATGCGGGTAACCGATTTTCTCGACCCTTCGGCGGGCTTGAGCGAGCTGGGGTTGGACCCACCTCGGGCCAGGGTCGAGGTGAGCGGTTACGGGATCGACGGCTTCTCCGTCGCCTGGGGAGATCAGGCTGCCGCGGGCGGCGCGAACAATGCTCGCGTCGACGATCTGGTATTTACGACGGTGGCGAATCTCGATGAGGCGCTCACCTACGAGAGTGAAGCCTGGAGATCGAAGAAGCTGAGCGCGTTCCCGGTATACCAGGTGGACGGAGTCGAAATAGAAGAAGCGGGAGAGCTCCTGGAGCTGACCCGTGACGAAGGATCCTGGCTTCGGGGCGACGACAGAATCGATTTCGCTGCAGTCAGCGACCTTCTGTACCAGATCAGCGAGGCAGTTGCCGAGCGCCTGGTGCCGGCGCCTCCGGCGGCGGAGCTGGGGATGGCGAGGCTGGTGATCCGTTACCGGTCGAGCTCAGGGGCGAGCGAGCGACTGGAGATCTTTGAAGAGACCTCCGCCGGTCTGACGCCCGCCCTGGTGGAGGGGCGCCCGATGCTACTGCTGCTACCCTCTGGCGTCCTAAAAGAAATCGAAGGGAGGCTCATGGCGGTTCGCGAGGCGGAGGCCGTCGCCGATGAGCTCGAGCAGGGCTAGAATAGGCCGTCATTTCAGGGAGGGCTTCAGGCATGAAAAATTTGAAGGTTGTCCAACTCTCCGGCTCCCTCGGCGCCGAAGTCAGGGGAATCTCTCTGAAAGATGTGGGCGAGGATGAGGCCGAGGTCCTGCGCTCGCTGCTGATGGAGCACCTGGTCCTCTTCTTTCCGGAGCAGCATCTCGACGTCGATGATCACATCGCGTTCGGGCGACACTTTGGGCGGCTCGAAGCCCACCCGAACCTCGAGAATCCGTTCTCCGATCGTGCCGAGATCTTTGAGCTGGTAGCGAGCCGCGGCGGTGTGGCCGAGGAGTGGCACAGCGATATCACCTTCCAGGAAGAGCCCTCGATCTTCGCCGTCCTGCGGATGGTCAAGTGCCCCGTGGTTGGAGGCGACACGATGTGGGCGAATATGTACAAGGCCTTCGACGAGCTGTCACCGCCGTTGCAGGATCTGTGTCTCGGTCTCAGCGCTCTCCATGACGCAACCGCCCACGACATGCCGGAGAAGATGGCGATACATCCGGTGGTACGTGTGCATCCGGTGACCGGGCGCAAGTCTCTATTCGTGAACGAGCATTTCACCCGGCGCATTGTCGAGCTCAGTCATGAAGAGAGTAAGCACTTACTCGACTATCTGACGCGATGGGTGACCGATGCGCGTTTCACTGTGAGGTATCGCTGGAGCGAAGGCGACGTTGCCATGTGGGACAATCGCTGTACTCAGCACTGCGTGCTCAACGACTTCGACGAAGAGCGGGCGATTCAACGAGTCACGGTGATGGGCGACCGACCCGAGCGGGCGAGCCCTCTGCGTTGGGAGCCCTATGTACGGGGCCGGAACCCGGGCGCGACCAGCCGCTACGACCGCCAGCTCAACGAGTTTCTTGGCCGCCAGGAGGCGAGCCTGGAGTCGAACCCGAGGTCCACAAAAACAGCGAGCTAAACGAAGACGCGCTCGTCGTGTTCGCCGTAGACCTGTCGAAGAACGTTGGAGATCTCTCCCAAGGTCACCTCGGCTCTGACACAGTCGAGGATTGGGGGTAGCAGGTTGACATCCTCGACGACGCCTCGGCGCAGAGCGCCGAGAGCTTCCTCCACCCGATCGGAGCTCCGGCCGGCACGTAGCGCGGCGAGCCGCTCGACTTGCTCCTTTTCTGCTGCAGGGTCGATGGCCAGGATGTCGGGCAGCGTGCTCTCGTCCACCGTATATTTGTTGACCCCGACGATGATCTGTTGCTCTTGCTCGATGGCCCGCTGAGTCTGATAGGCCGCCTCTGCGATCTCTCGCTGCTGAAATCCCTGTTCGATGGCTACTCGGGCACCCCCCATGTCGTCGATCTTGGCGATGTATGCGGCCGCTTCTCGGACGATGCGGTCGGTTGCCGCCTCTAGCGCCCAGGATCCACCAAGGGGGTCGGTGGTGTCTGTTATTCCGCTCTCATGAGCCAGAATCTGCTGTGTTCGTAGAGCGATCAGGGCCGATTCTTCGGTGGGTAGGCCCAGAGCCTCGTCGCGGCCGTTGGTGTGTAGCGACTGGGTGCCTCCACAGACGGCCGCGAGCGCCTGAATGGCGACGCGTGCGATGTTGTTGTCCGACTGCTGCGCGGTGAGAGTCGAGCCGCCGGTCTGAGTGTGGAAGCGCAGCCAGCTCGATCGCGGGTTGGATGGGGAGTAGCGCTCTTCGATCGTTTCCGCCCATAGCCGCCTAGCGGCCCGGAACTTCGCTACTTCTTCGAGGAAGTCGTTGTGCGCGTTGAAGAAGAAGGAAAGGCGTGGCGCGAACTCATCGATAGTGAGCCCGCGTTCCAGTGCGGCCTCGACATAGCAGAGGCCATTGGCCAGGGTGAAGGCTACTTCTTGAGTGGCGGTACAGCCCGCTTCCCGCATGTGGTAGCCGGAGATGGAGACCGGGTTCCACCGTGGCAGGCGCTCGGCGCAGAAGGCGATGACATCTGTGACCAGCTTCAGCGATGGGCCCGGAGGATATATGTAAGTGCCGCGTGCGGCGTACTCCTTGAGGATGTCGTTCTGCACCGTGCCGCCAAGCTTGCTGAGCTCGACGCCTTGTTCTTCCGCTACCGCGACATAGAGAGCCAGCAGAATCGGCGCCGTCGAGTTGATGGTCATCGACGTGGTTACTCGGTCGAGCGGAATGCCGTCGAAAAGGGTTCGCATGTCGTGAATCGAGTCGATAGCGACACCTACCCTCCCGACCTCACCCCTTGCTTCGGCGGCGTCTGAGTCGTACCCGATCTGGGTCGGGAGATCGAACGCTACCGACAAACCGCTAGTGCCCTGTTCCAAGAGGTATCGGTAGCGGCGATTCGACTCGGTTGCACTGGAGTAGCCGGCATATTGACGCATCGTCCAGAGCCGCCGCCGGTACATCTCCTCGTAGAGGCCGCGGGTAAAGGGATGCGCACCGGGGTCACCGATGGTGCTCTCATAGTTCAGCAGACGCTCGGGTCCGGGACGGTGGAACGGCGGATCGACGACGACGTCGTCGGTCGGTGTAGAGGAGGTTTTTTTCTCGGACATCGAAGCCGGAGTATACAGCGGGAACAGGCCTCGAATCGTGCTCGAGGAGAGGTCCCTGGGGCCGAGAGAGCCCTCCATTACTGGCCTTTTCTAGGTACTCCTCACTTTGAGCCCTCCAACTATCTGTAGGGGGTGTGTGGCGCGAATACCCCAATATCTAGTATGAGAGTCCTTGACTTCGCTCTTTTATGAAGGTACTTTAGGAGAATCCGTCGAACGAGCAAGCAGGGACGGAGCTCGAGGCTCCTCAGCCCCTCCCTGCCGCCGAACTGAAGAGGTTACTGGGAGATTATGGCCGAACCTATTGTCCCTTCTCACCCCGCACAAGCCGAAGCTAGAACAGAGTCAGAGGCATCACGATCCCAGGTCGTGAGTGCCGACAGCAACCGCGAGGGCGTTCGGGTCGAACGCCTCTTCACCGAAGTAGGTGTCGATCCCTTCGATGCGGTTGGCTGGGAGCGGAGAGATGCGCTCATCGTCAATGAGAAGGGCGAGGTGGTCTTCGAGCAGAAGGACGTCGAGGTGCCGGAGTTCTGGTCTCAGACTGCCACTAATGTGGTCGTCAGCAAGTACTTCCGTGGGCATCTCGGTGCCCCGGATCGAGAGACGAGCGTTCGGCAATTGATCTCTCGTGTGTCCGACACCATCACCGATTGGGGCATCAAGTGTGGTTACTTCGCCACTGCCGAAGATGGCGAGATCTTTCGACACGAGCTCAGCCACATCTTGTTGAACCAGAAGGCCTGTTTCAACTCACCGGTATGGTTCAACGTCGGAGCCGAGGCGGAGCCGCAGTGTTCGGCGTGTTTCATCAACTCGGTCGAGGACACCATGCAGTCGATTCTCGAGTTGGCGAAGACCGAGGGCATGCTCTTCAAGTTCGGCTCGGGTGCGGGGAGCAATCTGTCCCCGATTCGTTCGTCGAGGGAGTTGCTCGCCGGCGGTGGTACCGCTTCGGGTCCGGTCTCCTTCATGAAGGGCTTCGATGCCTTTGCCGGCGTGATCAAGAGCGGTGGAAAGACCCGGCGGGCGGCGAAGATGGTGATGCTCGATGTCGATCACCCCGACATCGTCGAGTTCATTCGTTGCAAGGAGCTCGAAGAACGTAAGGCATGGGCGTTGATCGATGCCGGCTTCGACGGTGGTTTCAACGTACCTGGCGGGGCTTACGATTCGGTTGCCTACCAGAACGCCAACCACTCGGTGCGAGTGAGTGACGAGTTCATGGCCGCATCTGCCGAGGGCGCAGAGTGGCATACACGGGCAGTGACCGACGGAGAGGTGATCGACACTTATGCTGCGGATGAACTGTCGACGATGATCGCCGAGTCGGCGTGGGCGTGCGGCGACCCTGGGATTCAGTTCGATACCACCATCAACGACTGGCACACTTGCGCCAACACCGATCGCATTCACGCCTCGAATCCGTGCAGCGAGTACATGTTCCTGAACGATTCGGCTTGCAACCTGGCCTCTCTGAATCTCATGCGTTTCTACGACGCGGAGAGCGGTTTCGATGTGGCCAGCTTCGGCCACGCCTGTGAGGTGATCATCACTGCGCAGGAGATCATGGTTGACAACGCGTCCTACCCGACTCCGGCGATCGCTCGCAACTCTCACAGTTTTCGACCCTTAGGCTTGGGGTACGCCAATCTCGGAGCGCTGTTGATGGCTCGGGGCCTGCCCTACGACTCGGATGCGGGTCGAGGTTACGCGGCGGCGATCACCGCGCTGATGTCGGGAGTCGCCTACGCGCAGTCGGCGCGCATCGCCGAGGCGATGGGACCGTTTGCCGGCTTCCACGAGAATCGCGAGCCGATGATGCGGGTCATGCGCAAGCATCGCGACGCTCTGAAGCGCGTTGATGCGGCGCATGCCCCGCTCGCCATGTTGCAGGCGGCACGCGCGTCTTGGGACGAGGTGGTCGAGAGAGGCGATCGCTCGGGCCTGCGCAATAGTCAGATCTCGGTGCTCGCCCCCACCGGAACGATTGCCTTCATGATGGATTGCGACACCACGGGAGTCGAGCCAGACATCGCGCTCGTCAAGTACAAGAAGCTCGTCGGTGGCGGTTTGATCAAGATCGTAAACAACACCGTGCCGTCGGCGCTCGCACGGCTCGGCTACGACAAGGAAGAGGTCCGCAACATCGTCGAGTACATCGACGAGAACGAGACCATCGAGGGTGCGGATGATCTCGCCGACGAGCATCTTCCGGTCTTCGACTGTGCCTTCAAGCCTGCCAACGGCTCCCGGTCTATCCACTATGGCGGCCACCTGAAGATGCTCGGAGCTGTTCAGCCCTTCATTTCCGGCGCCATCTCCAAGACGATCAACATGCCGGAGACCTCCACCGTCGACGACATCTTGAGTGCTTACAGGGAAGGGTGGCAGATGGGTCTCAAGGCGGTCGCGATTTATCGCGACGGCTGCAAGCGCAGCCAGCCTCTCTCGACCAAGAAGGAGGAGATCGGGGCTGGGCTCGAGGCGGTTGTTGATGCTCGCGCTCGAGATGGGGTCAGTCGGGTCAAGTTGCCGGATGAGCGCGCGGCGATCACCCACAAGTTCTCGATCAATGGGCACGAGGGGTACCTGACCGTCGGCCTCTACGAGAACGGACAGCCCGGCGAGATCTTCCTCACCATGGCGAAGCAGGGCTCGACCGTATCGGGGTTGGTCGATGCATTCGCCATCTTGATCTCGATCGCCTTGCAGTATGGCGTTCCGCTGAAGACCCTTGTCGACAAGTTCAGCCACACTCGCTTCGAACCATCCGGCTTCACCAAGAATCCCGAGATACCGATGGCGAAGTCGATCACCGACTACGTTTTCCGGTGGTTGGCCTCGAAGTTCCTCAGCAGTGTCGAGCAGCAGCAGGTCGGCGTGATCATGCGCGACCCGCCGGTCGTGTCTGGTAGCGAAGGCGAAGCTGCTGATGTGGGGCCGCGATCCATTCCGGATGCGGCTATGCAAGCCACCTTTTTGAACTCGCAGGATGCTCCCAGTTGTCACGCCTGTGGCTCGATCATGGTGCGCAACGGCAGCTGCTACAAATGTCTCGATTGTGGGGAGACCAGCGGCTGTTCTTGAGCCTGATGGCGCTGTTCATCCCCGGCTTGATGGCATATGCTGACGGGTGTGAATGGGTCTGCTGAGAGGCGCTCCTCTCTCTGGTTACCGCTGGTTGCGGGTGCCCTGCTGAGTGCGCTGGCCGCGTATGCAGGGTGGACGCTCGGCTCTGTCAACGTGAGGGCAGCATCGCCTCCGAGCACGGATGAGTGGCCCGCAATTCTCACCGACTTTCGGCTTCCGACCCTGGACGGAAACGAAGTGGGGCCGTCGGATTTCGAGGGTCAGGTCTTGGTGGTCGACTTCTGGGCCACCTGGTGTGCCCCTTGTCGGGTTCAGGCCAGGATCCTCGAGCCGCTCTGGGAGGAGTGGCGTGGCGACGGTGTCCAGTTTCTGGCGATCAGCCTCGGCGAAGAGAGAGAGACTGTGGCCACTTACGTGGAGAAGTTCCCCTTTCCTTATCCGGTGCTCTACGACACCCGTGACAACGTAGCCACCGAGGCTGACATCTACGCTCTACCGACGATGATGATTATCGACAAGGCGGGTGAGGTAGCGTACTTGCAGTCAGGGCTCTCGGACGCCAACACCATTCGCGGGGCGGTCGAAAGTGCGCGACTCTGAGGGTCGGAAAATCGACCTCGAGGGCTACTCCGGGGTCAATGTCAGGAACATTTCCGTAAAGTGTGGGCAGTGCAAGAGTTATCAGACTCTCTCCGGCTTTGAGCAGGGAGAAGATTGGAACGTCTACACCTACGAATGTGAGGATGGACTCTGTGACCCTGCCCTCACCCGCACGTTGATTGAAGTGCCGCGAGAGCTGGACGAGTTTGCGAGGCGCGATCCGACTTGGCGCGGTGGCAAGCAACATGCCGGCTCCGACCACGACTCCGAAGCTCCGAGCGGATAGATAACCGCTATTTCCCTTCAGCGAGGAAAGAAGTATGGCGACGATAGTTCATATCGTGGGGACCGGTACGATCGGGGAGCCTTTGATCGGGCTCTTTGCGGATCTTGGCGAGCGAATGGGCGTGGACGAAGTTACGTTCCACAAGCGCACTCCCTTGGTGTCGGATCGAGCGAAGCTCAACCACTTGATCCAGCGCGGTGCCAAGCTCGCGGTCAGTCCTGGTGTTAACAAAGACTTCGAGGATCTTGGGCACAAGGTCACATTCGAGTCAGAAGAGGCTCTCGACCGGGCCACGGTCGTGATCGACTGCACTCCGGCAGGCAATCAGAACAAAGGGCGCTTGTATCAACACTCCAGCGGGCCCAACGGCTTTCTTGCGCAGGGCAGCGAGTTTGGGTTCGGCAAGCCCTACGCACGCGGCATCAACGAGGAGGTCCTCGATAGCCAGGAAGATCGTTTCGTTCAGATCGTTTCCTGCAACACCCACAACATCGTCACCTTGATCAAGACCCTGTGCTTCGATGGTGTAGGGGGTTATGGGCTGGAGCGTTCCAACTTCGTTTGCATTCGCCGTGCCAACGACGTGAGTCAGGCGGAGAGCTTCGTGCCTTCCCCCAGGGTGGGTCTCCATGACGATCCGGAGTTCGGTACCCACCACGCTCGGGATGCTCATCATCTGTTTCAGACCCTTGGCAAGGACCTCGATATCTTCTCGAGCACTCTCAAGGTGAACACTCAGTACATGCACTCGATCTGGTTCCACATCACTGTCGACAGGCCGACCAGTCTCGAGGAAGTGGTGGCGAAGCTCCATGCCAATCCCAGGGTGGCGATGACGGAGAAGCGCGACGCCAATCTCATTTTCAGTTTTGGCAGGGACCACGGTTACTACGGGCGGATCCTCTCTCAGACGGTGGTGGTTGTGCCCACGCTGGCCGTTCGACGGGAGCGTGAGATCTACGGTTTCTGCTTTACGCCGCAGGACGGCAACTCATTGATGTCCTCGATTGCGGCTGCCCTCTGGCGCATAGAGACGAACTGGGAGACGGTCTCAGAGCGCTTGACTCCGCTGCGGCGCTGGCTCTTCAGCGAGATCTAGAGCGCGCCTCGAGTACGGTCTCTAGCTCTCCCGGGATAGGCTGCAACGCGATGAGTGAGGCGCATCATCGTTCCGCGACCTCTATCGCTGCCTTCTCGGAGATGGAGGTAGTGGTGGATCGATTAGTCGCGGGGGGCGAGGGGCTTGCCCGCTACCAGGGCGTGCCGATATTCATACCGCTATCGGCTCCTGGCGACCGAGTGCTGGTAAACGTCGTGGAGCGGCATACCGATTACGCTCGCGCCGAGATCGTCCGTGTCCTCGAGCCCGGTCCAACCCGGCGCGCGGCTCCGTGCCCGGTCTTCGGGTTGTGCGGCGGCTGTGATCTTCAGCACATTGCCGATGAAGAGCAGGGCCGGCTGAAGGTGGAGGCTGCCCTCGAGGCCCTACGAAGGTTGGGTGGAATTCACCAACCACCTGAGGTTCGGATGATCGCGGGCTCTTCGTGGGCTTATCGTTTGCGTACGCAGGTGAGGCTCGAAGAAGATCTCGAGGGGGTCCGAGCCGGCTATTTCGGCCGCGGCAGCCACATGCTCGTGCCGGTTAGCGAGTGCCCGATACTGGTTCCTGATCTGGAGCGGGAGCTGGCGGAGCTACCCACCGTTGTACCTGTCGGGGGGCCTCGTCGTATCGACTTGGCGGCGGGAGACGACGGTACCGTAGTGGCGGCGCCTCCCGTTGAAGGCCTTTCTCGAGGTTCTGTATTTCGGGATGTCGGTCGCTACCGTTACGAATACGATGCTCGGGTCTTCTTTCAGGGACACGCCGGTCTCCTTGCCGATCTGGTGCGGGAGGTTTGTGGCCCTTGGCGTGGCGAAAAGCTTGTCGAGCTCTTCGCCGGCGTCGGTCTTCTAACTCTCCCGCTCGCGGCTCGTTACGGTCAGGTGATCGCAGTGGAATCAGACCGGGTCGCGAGCCGTTTACTGAAGAAGAACGCTCGCTCGAACGGGCTGAAGAACGTCGAGGTTGTGTCGCGCTCCGTTGACTATTTCGTTCGGCACTTCGGCGGCGCCGCGGATCGAGTCGTCGTCGACCCACCTCGCAGCGGGCTTCATGTTCTGACTCGGATGGCCATAGTGAAATCGAGGGCGACGCGGCTGACCTACTTATCCTGCCATCCGGCGTCTCTTGCCCGCGATCTGAAGGACCTGTTGGCGACCTTCGAGCTCGAGAGCCTTTGCTTCTTCGACATGTTCCCTCAGACGGGTCACATCGAGACCTTGGCGCAGCTGGTGAGGAAGGCCGGCTGATAGCGTTGGAGACCATGGCCGCTCACTACGAGATGAGGCTGTCGAAAGAGGACTTCAAGTTCTCTGCGGCGCACTTCACAGTTTTCTCGCGCTCGACCGCAGAGGTTCTGCATGGCCACAACTATCGCGTCCGGGTCGAGATCCTTGGACCGGCGACGGATGAGTTGGGGCTCCTGATGGACTTGCGGCAGGTGAAGGCCGATATCCGGGGCATCTGTGCGCGGCTCGATTCCAAGACCCTGGTACCCGTCGCCTGCTCCGAGGTTGGAGTCGAGCAGTCGGATGGGCAAGTTCGAGTTCGCTTTGGAGAGCGCTGTTACGAGCTTCCCATTGAGAGCGTGATTCTTCTACCGCTGAGAAACACCAGCATCGAGGAGCTCGCCCACTACGTGTGGCAAGAGCTGGCCCCGGGGCTCGCCGGCTCGGGCGCTACCAGGCTGGGTGTCGTAGTCGAAGAAACTCGGGGTCAGGGCTGCCTCTACAGTGCCGAACTGGAGAAAGCTTCGAAATCGTGAACCGAGGAGGCCCGCCGATGAGACGACTACAGTCGAGCCAGTTCGCCTTCCTAACAGTGTCGCTCAGCATTTTCCTCAGCTCGGCGATCGCAGCACAGAAGGGCTTCGAGCGCGAGGACCTGATCCAGCCTTTTCTGCGCGGCGAGTTCACCCAATGGCTGATCGGCCCGATCGCCCGAATGGCGTCGTCGTCGGAGCGAGACGGCTACCTCGCTCTGCGCACCAACGAAGAGGCAACCCGCTTCATCGAAGAATTCTGGGCGAAGCGCGACCCGAGCCCCGATCAAGAGGGCAACGCCGTCTTCGAGCTTTACGAACAGCGCGCGGTGGAGGCGGACAAGAAGTACACCGAGTCGGCCCACACAGGTCGGCGAACCGACCGAGGCGCCATCTACATCCTCCACAGCGAGCCGGAGTCGACCGAGTACGAAGAGTTCCGCAACGTCGACGAGCCCGACGTAGAGCTCTGGCGCTACCCCAAGACCGCAGAGCTAGGCCTCGACGGCAAGAAGCCCGAGCGCATCTACCGTTTCGCCCGCATCGGCGACCTCACCAGTTTCTACTCCAAGCGCAAGAGCCGCGGTGACGCCACCGACCGCATGCGTCGAACCAGAGACTCCCAGGGCCGAGCTCCGAGTCGCTACCCCTGACGCGAGGGGCGTGTCGGTGGCGTCGCTGGGGCGCCCGAGGGAGGAGAGGGTGTCTTAGCTGGGGTCCCCCGGAGAGGCAGCGCCGAAGTCGGCGAAGGGGCCGGAGGCGGGCGGGGTGCTCCTCGGCGGGAACGGCTGCCGCTCCTATTAGTGCGTTCAGCGGTGATGCGCCCGCCTCCGGCCCTTCGCCGACTTCGGCGCTGGCTCTAGGCACCGAGACGTAAATGGGTGCATCTAAGAGGGCCCCGACTACCCTTGAGGGCTGGGAGGTGCCAGCCACTTGTGGGCGATGGCTGACGCGTTCCGGCGCTCGGTGGTGCGGGAGTGCGGGAGGAGGTGCCAGTCATTTGGATAGCGGGGGGAGAGCGTGAGAGCTGGAGCCGGGGGGTGAGGGGTTCCCGGCGCAGCCGAGGCGTAGCCCGTCGTGGCGAGCCGGGATCAGGTTCCTTGCTGCGATGCATTTCCAATGCTTGCCGCGGTGCTCTAAGACAAGCGCCTAAACCCGGCTCGGCCCATGCAGTCCTTCCAGGTCCGGGGACGACAATACGCTCGGCTACGACTACCGGTGCGTGACGGGCTCAGAGAGCCGAGCGAGCAGGGAACCCCTCACCCCCCGGCTCCAGCTCTCGCGCTCGATCGGAGCGCCGCTCCGGCGCAGACACCCCAGTCGCGACCGCGACCCGACCGCGACCCGACAACGACCCGATGCTCGACTCACTGGAAACGCCTCAGAGGAGCGCGGTTTTTTTCGAGCTCGATCTCGATTTGGCGGAAAAGGGCGTCTTCGCGCTGGTGCCAGGATTGCGGAGTGAAGGATGCCGCGGGGGCGGAGAGGAATACGAGACCGCGACCTGTGCCTGAGTCTGTGCCGGCCTTGATGCGGATGTCTGCCCAGATCAGAGTCCAGGCCGGCGTTACCTCGACACGCCTGTCGTAGGGTAGGCGCAGCTCGGTGAGGGCGTTGAGGATCGCGCCTACCAGGCGGCCGCCGTCGGAGGAGTAGGGCACGGAGTAGGTGTGGCTGGCGGTGAGCGAGCCCGGCGGGGGGACGAAGACGTCGGTCTCGAGGAGCGATTGATAGCCCGGAGTCTCAGCTAGGCGCGCGAAGTTGCTGTCGGTGCGCGCCCGCAAGCGTACTTTTTCGTCGAGCTGTACTGCTTGCGAGAGGTGACGCATGGCTAAGGCCGAGTAACCAGCCATGGCGTAGTTGGTCGCTACTAGGTAGTAGTCGTCGCCAGAGCGGGAAGGCCTCGCGAGGTGCTTCTGGAAGTGCTCGGAGGACTCTTCGAGACGGCCGGCGAAGAGTAGAGCCGCGCCGAGGTTGAGGTGGTTGTCGACAGCCTCCGGATCGAGCTTCTGTGCCTGGACGAAGTTCTCGTACGCGACGTCGTAGTTGGCGTCAGACAGCTCGAGCGCAGCGAGGTTGAGCCACCCCTGTCGTTGGCTCGGATCGAGGGCGAGGGCGCGTCGCAGATCCGCCTCCCCTGATTCTCGCTCGCCGAGGTAGAAACGCGCCGTGCTGCGCAAGAGAAGAGCGCGAGCATCCTCAGGTGCAGCTTGCAGCAAGCCGTCGAGCAGCACGATTGCCTTCGGAGCGTCGCCGGCGTCGAGCAGCTCCTCGGCGCGGGCAACGGAGTCGGTCTGGGCCGAGACTCCGGTCTGAAGGAGCAGGCTGATGACTAGGAGTAGAGAAATTCGCACGGCACACTCGAGGCGACACCTGATGTTGTGACAACCTCCCATCCTATTGGATCAGAAGCGCGGGGGCCTTGGGAAGTTTGCCGCTCCTGTAGAATCTGAAAGCCATGTCGGACTTGCCTGCTCCCAAAGAGATCGCCGATGCGCTCGAGAACCGGGTCTTCGGTCAACAGGAAGCTGTGCGCGAGATGGCCGTTGCGCTGTCGAAGAAAGTCGCGGGTCTCAAGGTCGGAAATATCCTGCTCATTGGCTCTTCCGGCTCCGGCAAGACGACTCTTATGAGGGCCGTGGAAGGCTTCCTGGCAGAGAATGAGGCGCTCGCGGCGAGATCCACGGTGGTCCGGGTTCATGCCAATATTCTGGGCGAAGAGGCGCAGGAGGGACACCCCGGCGAGAAGCTTCTGCTCAGACTGGTTGAAAGGGCGCGCCAACAACTGGGCGATGACGCCAGTGTCGATAGCATCCTCGATCGAGCGGTCCAGGGCCTGGTCTTTGTCGACGAAGTAGACAAGATCCGCTCGGTGGTGGGCTCGCGGCCCAATATCCACGGCATCCGAGCCCAGGAGGCCCTGCTCACCTTGATCGAGAACGAGGCTGTGCTCTTTGCTCTGCCGGAGTGGGCCGGCGGGGATACGGTGGAGATCGATTCGAGTGGCCTTCTCTTTGTCTGCGCAGGTGCCTTCGAAGGGCTCTATGACGCGGTGTACGACCGGGTTACGGTCGGCGCCGACCGCGGCTCGCTGCAGCCGGTGACCGTGGTCGACCAGGGGCAGGTGCGAGAGGAGACTCCTTTCCGGTTGCGCGACTGGTTGCGCCCGGTGGATCTCTTCGACTACGGAATGAGTCCGCAGTTCCTCTCCCGCTTCGATGCCACCGTGCTCCTCCAAGATCTCGGCGTCGAGGAGCTTGTCACCATCTTTCTCGAGAGCCCGGAGTCGGCTTACCTTCAGGCGATCGAGTACTTCATCTCCCGCGACATCGGGCTGGCGATGTCTCCCGCGGCAGTACGCCGAGTTGCAGAAGAGGCCGCCGCTCAGCCGCGCCTCGGTGCCCGAGCGCTCAAGGAAGTCTTTCGGCGGGTCATCCGAGACTATGAGTACGATCCGTCGCTCATCGGCGGCGAAGGCCACCGCGTTCTCATGATCGATCTTCCGGAGGTTGTGGAAGCCCTTGATCGCGCTTCTGCTCCCGCGCTTGCCGCCAAGCAATGATGCGTGGCGGGACCAGGGAGAGAATCAGGATCAGCGTGGTGGCCAAAATCAGGTTGCGGAAGACGCCGCTCCGCTCTGCCTGCGCCACCTGAGTGAGTGAGGCTGCGAGATAGGTGTAGATGTAGGTAATCGGCCCGAGGCCCAATGCGGTTGACAGTGCGAAGACCGGAAAGCGCAGCCCGGCCAACGAGGCAGCGTAGTTGGTCAAGACAAATGGACACGGCAGGTAGCGCATGCGGAAGAGGGTCCAAAAACCGTGCCGCTCGAGTAACTTCTCAACGGTCTGGAGCCTCTCTCCGAAGAGGTGAACTACCAAGTCGCGAGCCAGGGTGTGGGCGAGAAGAAAACTGAGGAGAGCGCCCAGGAAGGTCCCCAGGTAGGCGAGGGTCCCCCCCCAAATGGCGCCGAATACGACTCCGGCGGAAAGTACTAGCGGACTGGCGGGGAAACCGATTGACGTGAGTACGGCTGTGCTGACGACGTAGCCGGGCACCGCCAAGGGATGTGCGCCGAGCTGCCGTAGAGTCTCGGACAGAGTTTCCGGATTGAGCTGCTCGCGCACCGCCGGGACTCGCAGCGTGAGCAAGCTCGCTACAAGGATCGCCGCTAGGACACCGAAGCGGAGCAGGAGCCCGCGTGGAATGCGTAGCATCGGCCTGCCGCGCTCAACTCTCCTCAGCGGTGGCCGAGGGAAGAACGAGGAACTCTCTCAGCTGGTGCTGGAGAATTTCGGCGGCCTCGGGGTCCATGAAGTTCAGCCGCAGCTCGTTGATGACTTTGACTTCCTGGTCCTCCCATTCGCGCCAGCAGTTCTGACAGACGTTGAGGACTACTTCGGCAGCCAAGTCGGTGGGCAGCGGGGGCTCAGCTGCTAGAGCCGGCCCCGACTTTTGGCAGCGCGAGCACTTCAGCTTCGCACCTCGCCGGGAAGGACGATGCGGCTCTCGGACCGCTCGAGCACCTCCCGCGGAATCTGAACCAGCAGGACGAGGTCGCGGGATTTCTGACTGCCCCTGACGTTCTTGACCATGTCATCGGGTACGGCGATCTTGAGCCATGCCGGCCGCTTCTCGTTGCGGCGAGCGCTGTCCGTTACCAGCTGGTCGACTTGGGCTATCAGCAGGCGGTCGCGGTACTTGTCGAGGGCAAAGGCGAGGCTGTCCAATTCGTCGCTCATGGCTGCCATTCTACACCGCAGGGCTGGCCGGGCCGCTGTCCTCGCTCAGTCCTCGGAAGTAATCGATGGTCTTCCGAAGTCCCTCTTCTAACGGGACTTGCGGCTCCCAGCCGAGAATCTTCCGAGCTCGACTGATGTCAGGCTGTCGGGTCTTCGGGTCGTCTATGGGAAGTTCCTTGAACTCGATCGGAGACGACGAACCGGTGAGCTCCGCGATTCTCTCCGCGAACTCTAGAATCGTCAGCTCGCTTGGGTTGCCGATATTGACAGGCTCGCGCTCTGTGCTGTTGAGGAGTCGCCAGATACCCTCGACGAGGTCGTCTACGTAGCAGAAAGAGCGCGTCTGCGACCCCGTTCCGAAGACGGTAAGGGGCTCGTTGCGCAGACATTGGTCGATGAATGCTGGCACTACTCGGCCGTCGCGCGGTCGCATTCGCGGACCATAGGTGTTGAAGATGCGAACGATGCGAGTCTCTAGGCCGTGTACTCGGTGGTAGGCCATCACCATTGCCTCTCCGAAGCGCTTGGCTTCGTCGTAGACACCGCGAGGGCCGACAGGGTTTACGTTGCCCCAGTAAGACTCGGGCTGTGGATGGATGAGGGGGTCGCCGTAGACCTCTGAGGTAGAAGCCAATAAGTAGGTGGCGCCGTGGGCCTTGGCGAGCCCCAAGGTGTTGTGTGTCCCCAGCGACCCGACCTTCAGTGTCTGGATGGGGAGCTCGAGATAGTCGATGGGGCTGGCGGGCGAGGCGAAGTGAAGTACGTAGTCGACCTTTTCGGATATCTCCAAGGGCAGGCTGATGTCATGTTGAACGAAGCGAAATCGGCTCTCTCCCTCGAGATGGGCGATATTCGTTCTTCGACCGGTAAGCAGGTTGTCGACGCAAATGACGTCGCGACCCTCGGCCAGGATTCGCTCGCACAGGTGCGAGCCGAGGAAGCCAGCGCCGCCGGTGACCAGAGCCGTGGTCACGACGTGGTCACGACGCTTCGGCGACCGACCGAGATGTAGCGTATCCCTGCCTCGAGCATCTCGACTGGATCGTAGAGGTTACGAAGGTCGACTACAACTGCTGCCTTCATCAACTCCTTCAGCCTCTCGGTCTCGAGCTTTCGAAATTGGTTCCACTCGGTCAGGATTACAAGCCCGTCTGCGTCGGTCGCCGCGTCGTAGGGGCCGTCGCAGAAGACGACTCCCGGTAGCCGGTCGCGGCACGCGTTCATGGCCGCCGGATCGTAGGCCCGGATTTGAGCGCCGCGCTTCTGCAACTCCCTGATGATACTGAGTGCGGGCGATTCACGTACGTCGTCCGTATCGGGCTTGAACGACAACCCCAAGACCGCGAGGGTAGTTCCCTCTAGGCCGTCGAAGGAGTTATCGATCTTTGCGACCATGCGCTCTCGAGTGTGATCGTTGGCTTCGAGAACCGCTTCGACGATGCGTAAGCGGACGTCGTTTTCGCGCGCAATCTGAGCAATCGCGCGGGTATCCTTCGGGAAGCAGGAGCCGCCAAAACCGGGCCCAGGGTGAAGAAACTGATTGCCAATTCGTGCGTCCAGGCCCATGCCCTGAGCAACAACCTCGACGTCTGCCTCCAGCACCTCGCAGAGCTCCGCGATCTCGTTGATGAAAGATATCTTCGTTGCCAGGAAGCTGTTGGAGGCGTACTTGATCAGCTCGGCGCTCTCGACGTCGGTAGTTACGAAGGGAACGCCCGCATTTCGAAGCGGCGAGTAGATGTCGAGCATGATCCGAAGCGCACGGCGATCCCGAGTACCGATGACGACGCGGTCGGGGTGGAGGAAGTCGTCGATGGCCGACCCCTCGCGCAAAAACTCGGGGTTGGAGACCACCGCGAACTCCTGGCGTCCCCCTGTAGAGGTGCTTACGATGTCGGCGATCTCCTTGCCGGTCCCGATCGGAACTGTGCTCTTGGTGACGATTGCTTTGTAGCCGTTCAGGTTCTCGCCGATGGATTGTGCGACCTGGCGGATGAATGTCAGGTCGGCGGAGCCATCCGGTAGTGGAGGAGTGCCGACGGCAATGAAGACGGCGGCCGATTGCTGAATCGCTGCGGGTATGTCTGTCGAGAAAGAGAGCCGACCCTCGGCTTCGTTCTTTTCGACAAGGCTCGCCAAGCCGGGCTCGTAAATCGGGATTTCGCCCGCACGTAACGAGTCGATCTTGGACTTGTCCTTGTCGGCGCCAACAACCTGCATGCCGAAGTCGGCTAGGCAGGCGCCTGTCACCAGGCCCACATATCCCGTGCCTATGACGCTTATCTTCATGGCGAAATGATAGGTCGGTTTGCGGTCGCTATGGCGAAGGCGTGCTGCCTAGGATCAAGGGCGGGTCGTAGACTACCCGAGGGTCCTCGAGCACGCAACCGTAACCTGAGCAGGCCCCCTGCCATCCTTAACTGTCTCGAAATTATGGAGTTAGCCTTCTAGTGTCGTGTCCCAGAAATGCCTACCCAATAGCTCGGCCCCTTTCGCTCGCTGCCTTCGTTACGCCTCGTCGACAGATTTCCCAATATGCCTGCCTCGCCGCGCCTTGGCAGCGACCGAAATGACCTCGATCTATTAGGCAGGCATCTCCGGGACACGACACTAGGGGCTCTCCTCGAGGCCGGCCTGCGACTCTTCGTATCGGGTGCGCACACCCGACTTCTGGCGGTCGCGGACCAGCCAGCGAAGGAACTTCGACTCATCAACGCCAACCAGGATGTCGTTCAGCGCCTCGTAGACGCTGGGGTCATTCAGCAGCAGAGCGGCGCTGCCATCACCTTTGTTCAGCTTTTCAGTGGCCTCGTTGAGGTTCCCCAGAAGCTGGCGTAGCTCCGTGGTGAGCTCTTCCGCGAGCTCTTCGTCACTGATGAGGCGTGGTAAGAGGCCATCGCCGTCGCTCATCTCTGCCACCAGGGTGCTCAGTCTGTCACCGGAATCTCCCAAGCTTTGCAACGCCGAGTCGAAGTCATCTCGCGTAGTGGCATCGGTGAGCAGGGCGGGCAGCAATCCCTCCCCTTCGTCGATATTGGCCAACAGCGATTGGACTTCGACGATTACCGTGTCGAGGCCGTCTGTTAGCTCCGAGTCATAGATCAGGCGCCCGAGGGAGCCGCCGCCGGTGCGAACGTCGTGGATCACGAGCCTGATCTCGCCGAGGAGGGCTGTAACCGTGTCCGTCAAAGTGGTCCCGTCTTCCGACTCGGCCAAGAGCGAGCCTAGGAAACCCTCTCCGCGCTCCATCTTGCTGAGAATGTTGGAGAGTGAGTGGGCGGCCACTGAGAGATTGGCCACCACGTCTCCGCCGGAGGCCAAGAGCTCGTCGATCTCGGTCGCGGGCGCCGCTGGGATCTCGTTCCCCGGATGAACCTGCTCATAGCTCGGCGTCCCCGACCGAATGGAGACGAACTTGTCCCCGAGCAAGCCGAGTGTCTGGATGCGGGCGAGCGAGTCCTCGCGAATGCGCTTCGCGAAACGACGATCGACCGAGATCCAGACTTTGAGCTGTGTCTCGCCGGTGTCTTCGGGCAGGATTATTTCCTCAACCTTGCCTACTGCCACACCATTGAGCTGCACCGGATTGCCCGCAGCGAGGCTACTGACATTGTCGAATTGAACGAAGTATCGACTTTTCCGCGAGAACAGGAGGTCCTTCTCGCCGACCACGAAAACGAGGCCTGCGAACGCCGCTAGTCCGACAAGCACAGTAGCTCCGACCCGAGCTGCCGAGCCGTCACGCGGCATACTCTTCCTCGCTGTGTCCGGCTAGGAAGCCACGGAACACCTGGTCGTCGCTCGCATCGGCTTCGTCCCAGGTGCCTACGAAGCGGAAGGAACCGGCCTCGAGAAAGGCCACCTTGTCGCCGACAGCCCGAGCCAACGGAACGTCATGAGTGACTACTACCGAAGTTACGGTCATGGTGGTACGAGTGTCGGCAATGAGGTCGCCAATGGTCGCCGAGGTGACGGGGTCTAGACCTGAGGTCGGCTCGTCGTAGAGCAGGGCCTCAGGGTCGAGGGCAAGTGATCTGGCCAGCGCCACCCTCTTACGCATTCCTCCGGACAGATCAGAGGGCATTTTCGCCTCGATACCCGGTAGACGGACCAGACGAAGTTTCTCTTCAACCTTGCTGCGGATGACGCTTTCTTCGAGATCGGTATGCTCGCGCAGGGGGAACGCGATGTTCTCGAAGACGTCCATCGAGTCGAACAGCGCGCCCGATTGGAAGAGCATGGCCACCCGCCTGCGCAATGGGTAGAGCTCGCGCTCGCGCAGCTGGGTTATCTCCTCGCCGTCGAAGACGACGCTTCCCGAATCGGCGGTCTCGAGGCCGTTGAGTTGGCGAAGAGTCACACTCTTGCCGCATCCGGATCGGCCCATGATGACAAAGCACTCACCCTCGAGAACCTCGAAGCTGAGGTTGTCGAGGACCTTGACCATGCCATAGCTCTTGGAAAGGTTCTCTACCTTGAAGAGCACGCTAGGCACTAGTGGACCGTAACACTCGAACGTTTAGTGGCTGGGTGAGTCATTCGTGGTCGAGATCAAGGCGCGCTGACGCAGGCATATCGGGGACTATGTCGAGGAAGCGTAACGCAGAGATCGGCCGCGAGGGCCGCTCAGGCGCTAAACGTTTGGGTGTTACGGTCCACTAGGCAAGGATATAGAACAGCTTGGTTAGAAAAAAGTCGGAGATGAGAATCGAGATCGCAGAGAGGACCACAGTATTGGTGGTGGCGCGGCCGACGCCGTCGGCGCCACCCCGAGCGTGAAGGCCGTTGTAGCAAGCGATGATGGCGATGAAGAAGGCGAAGAAGACCGACTTGCCCAGCCCACTGAAGATGTCTTGAAGGGTGAGGGCGTCAATCACGTCGTTCCAGTAGAGGCCGAAGGAGAGCTGGAGCTGGAAGACGGCGATAAACAGGCCGCCCAGGATGCCGAGAGCGTCGCCGATGACGGTGAGAATCGGGAGCATGACCAGAGTGGCGGCTAGCTTTGGAGCTACCAATTTCTTCACCGGATCGGCCGCCATTGAACGTAGCGCTTCGATCTGCTCTGTCACTTTCATGGTGCCGATCTCGGCGGTCATGCCGGCACCTATGCGTCCACCGACGATGAGCGCGATGAGGACGGGGCCCAGCTCGCGGGTCAGAGATTTCGAGACCACGGAGCCGATGTAGAACTTGACCCCGAGCTCGGGCAGGCTATAAGCGGTCTGAAGAGCGAGCACCATGCCGGTGAAGATGGTGGTTATGCCCGCCACGGCCACGGAGCGCACGCCGAGAACCTCCATCTGGTGGATCCACGCGCGGCCTTCGTAGGGAGGAGAGACAACGGCCACGGTACCTCGCGCTGCGAGAAGCGCAAGGCCTCCGACTTGGGCGAGAACCTCGACGATGCGGGCGAACATAAGGAAGGTCCGCAGGTCGCGGTTGCCTGACCTGGCGGAGGGATTGGGCCCCCTCATCCTAGCAGGGCGCGGTGAGTCACTGAGGACTCGCCCTGTTGGACTGACGCGAGGCGCCGTAGGAGAATGGTTCGACGAGGGGCCCGTGCCAGACGAAGAAGATAACTCAGCCGCCGGAGGTTCAACTCAGATCGGTCGTTCAACGTGGTATGGGTTGACGGGGAACCTGTATCTGGTCTTTGGCAGCTTGGTCATGGCGGTTCTCACAATCCTGGCGTCCTGGGTTGCTCCGCGAACGGATCTCACTTTCCGAGTGGCTCGGGCTTGGGCAAGGGGCCTCCTCTGGGCGAGCGGAGTGAGCATCGAGAGAGAGGGTCCCATCTCTGCGGGCGACGGCGGAAGTGTCGTTTTCATGGCGAATCACCAGAGTCTCTACGACATTCCCGCCATGTTGGTGACGGTGCCTACTCGCAGCTGCTTCTTGGCTAAGAAGAGTCTGTTCAAGATCCCAGTCTTCGGATGGTCGTTGGCCGCGGCAGGCTTCATTCCGATAGATCGCGAGGATCGAAGTCGGGCCCGTGAAGCGTTCGAGCTGGCGATGTCGACTCTAGGAGAAGGAACGTCTGTGATCGTCTTCCCCGAGGAGACACGCTCTCTCGATGGGCGACTTCAGCCGTTTCAGCGGGGTGGCTTCTTGATGGCGCTCAAGGCGCGAGCGGCGATCGTTCCGGTCGGGATCCAAGGCACCTTGACAGTGCGCTCTCGCGGCAGTTTGCGAGTCAATCCCGGTACGGTTAGGGTGCGTTTCGGAGAACCGGTGGACATCGAGAGCTTCGGGCTGCGGCACAAGAAAGAGTTGGTCGCGGCCATCGAGGACAGAGTCTCAGCTCTAGCGGGTGCTCCCCGCTCGGCGACTGTGAGCTAGGATGCCCTCTCTCGAGGTATTTTTCTACTTGGAAGGAACTTAATTTGAGCCCGGATCTTCAGCAGCAGGTATTGGAAAGTCTTCGCGGTGTCAGCTTTCCGGGAATGAGCCGGGACATCGTCTCCTTCGGATTCGTCGACACCATCGACGTCGATCAGGGTCGAGTTAGAGTCAGACTGAAGATCCAGACGCAGAACCGCCAGGCGGTCGAAGAGGTGCGGGACAGGGCCGAGGCTGCGATCCGCGGTGTCCCCGGAGTCACCGAGGCCGAGGTTGTAGCGGAGATGGTGACCCCGCCGACTCCAGAACAGAGCGCAGCTCGTGCGATCGCTCGCGACCCCCGTCTCATTCCGGATGTGAAGAGGGTGATTGCGGTAGCGAGCGGCAAGGGCGGAGTGGGGAAGTCGACCGTTGCAGCCAATCTTGCCGTAGCGCTGAGTCAGCTCGGCCATTCCACCGGGCTTCTCGATGCCGACATCTATGGGCCTTCGGTTCCGATGATGATGGGTTTGGCGGGACAGCGGCCGCAGGTGGCAGACGGTGGCAATCGCTTGCGCCCGTTTTCCAAGTTCGACGTCATGATCATGTCGTTGGGCTTCATCCTCGACGAGGACACGCCGGTGATCTGGCGCGGACCGATGGTGACGAAAGCCATCGAGCAGCTTCTAGGCGATGTCGAGTGGGGCAGCCTGGACTACCTCGTCGTCGATCTTCCGCCAGGTACCGGGGACGCCCAGCTCACCCTGACTCAGAAGGTTCCTCTGTCTGGAGCCGTGATCGTCACCACCCCACAGGATGTCGCGCTCATCGATGCCCGCAAGGGCTTGGCCATGTTCGAGAAGGTCAACGTTCCGGTGCTCGGGATCGTCGAGAACATGTCGTCTTTCGTTTGCCCCCGATGTGGAGAGGTGACCGACATCTTCAAGAAAGGTGGCGGCGAGCGCACCGCCAAGGAGTTGGGGTGCGAATTTCTCGGTAGCATCCCGCTGGATCCCTCGATCGTAGTGTGTGGGGATGAGGGTCGTCCAATCACCGCCGCCGAGCCCGAAGGTGCCCACGGCGAGGCTTTTCGCTCATTGGGTCGGGCGGTTGTTCGAGCCGTGGCGGACGAGCGACCGACACTCACAATCCAATAGCGACAGACGTGCCGATTGCTCTTCTCGCCGACGCGCATCTCGGTGGTCCGGGAGGGAGCGGTGATGAGCTCGGTGCCCAGCTCGAAGCTTTGAGCGTCGAATGCTGTGAACGACTCGTCGTGCTCGGAGACCTCTTTCACGTCTGGGTCGGCTACCGACGTTACGAGACCGAAGAGCTGCGCCGACTCCTACCTGTAATTCAGAACCTTCGCAATCGAGGCGTCCCGGTGCACTACATCGAGGGCAACAGGGACTTCTACCTCGCGAGTGGCGACTATGCCTCATGCTTCGACTCGATCGGATACGAATATGCCTTTGTTTTCGACGGCGTGCGTTATCTGGCGGTCCATGGGGATGGGCTCAATGATCGGGATTGGCGGTATCGATTTTGGCGTCGGGCCTCCAAGAACCCGCTGAGCCGCGTCGTGCTCAGGACCCTGCCGTTCCTGGGCAGTCGATTCTTGAATAGGACCGACAAGAGACTCTCGAACACCAACTTCGAGCACAAGAAAGAGATTCCCGAGGCTGTCATTCGTCGATATGCCGAGGTACGTCTGGCCGACGCCCATGACGTTCTTCTACTGGGTCACTTCCACGAGCCGCAACGCTGGAGCGTGACTGGGGGAGAGGTGCGAGTGATCGACGCTTGGTACCGGAGTCGTCAGTTGGAGTGGCTTTCACCATGAGCGATTCGAGCGAATCAGGCTCGGTGTTGGTGCGGTCGGGGCGAGTGGCCCGAGGTAGGGCTCGAGTACCGCCTTCAAAGAGCTACTCCAATCGATACCTCAATCTAGCCCTGGTTGGTGGTGAGGGGGTGCTGATCGAGCATCTCCTCGAAGCCGACGATACCCGGCACTTCTGCTCGGCTTTGGAGCTGATGGGCTTCGCCCTGTTGCAAGAAGAGAGCGGGCTTCGAGTGACCGCGCCTGGGAAGCTGGTCGAAGGACCGATCTCCTGTGGCAGCAGCGGTACGATGTTGCGATTCCTTACCGCGTCCCTATGCGTTGTGCCAGGGACCTGGGTTCTCGACGGAAGTCAGCGCCTCCAGGAGAGACCCCTGGGGCCTCTGTTGGCGACCTTGAGAGAATTGGGCGCGCGCATCCAGTGCCCGGCGCGAGAGGGCTTCGCCCCCCTGCTCATCGAAGGTGGGAGCCTCCTTGGTGGCGACGCCCACCTCGATGCGGGCGAGTCGAGTCAATATCTCTCGGCGATTCTGATGGCGGCAACCCGGGCGCCGAGAGGGTTACGCTTGACCGTGGACTCGCTGACTTCGTCCCCCTATCTCGAGATCACTCTTGACGCACTCGAAAGATTCGGTGTTCAAGTGGTGCACGAGGGCGGCCTTCGGAGTTTCGTCATCGAGCCTGGCTCGGAGCTCAGGGCGGCCCGCGTCTCGGTCGAGGGCGACTACTCGGCGGCGGCCTATCCGGCGGGCGCCGCTGTCGTTACCGGTGGGGAGGTTGTATTAGAGGGGCTGACACAGGGCTCACCCCAGGGGGACGCGGGCTTTCTCGATCTGCTCCAGAAGATCGGTGCGACGGTGCAATGGCGAGGCGAAGAAGTGGTTGTCAGCGCCGGCCGCCTTCGCGCCGTGCAGGTGGCCCTTGACGACATGCCGGATCAAGTTCCCACGCTAGCGGCGCTTGCACCCTTCCTCGAGGGTGTTACCGAGATCTCCAACGTGGCCCATCTTCGCATCAAGGAAAGCGATCGATTGGCGGCGCTGGCCTTCGAGCTCGGCAGGCTTGGTGTACCTGTCGAGGAGCGCCCCGACGGCTTGGCAATCGAGGGGTGTTGGTACGACCGGGAGCCGCCCTCGCAGCCAGTGCTGGTGGGCTCTCACGACGATCATCGCATCGCCATGAGCATGGCTCTGGTGGGTCTTCGCCGACCTGGTGTCCGCATTGCCGACCCCGGAGTAGTAGCGAAGTCCTACCCCCGGTTCTGGCACGATCTCGAAGCCCTTCTGGAGTAGCCGAAGCCGGCTTCCTGTCTGGAATCTGTCGGAACTGCATTTCTGCGGCGGTGCCGCGACCCTTGATCGGGTGAGTTGCCCAGTTCAGGCGTCAGCGAGAGAATTGAGCACCCGGTGCTCGGGCGCACAGCGGTCGAAGGTGCGAGACCGCTCAGCGATCGACAGCGGCTTGCGCTGGCGCTCGAGGGATGCGCCTTGCTGTCACACCTGGAGTGGGGCGGCTGGAGGCTGAGAGATGCCTGGCAGGGCTGGGGTGTAGACCCTGACGGCCGACTCGCGGGTGTCGGAGTAGAGATCGGAGCTTCACGGGCCTCGGTCTCGATGCTGATGATCGAGCTCTTGGAGCATCTCTTCGGTCCCGAAGTCTTGGGACCCGGTGAAGCTAGGGGGGCGGCACGTCGGCTGCTCGAGAGATGGCGCCACGAGCTGCTCCCGTTCTCGGCGGATGAGCACCTGTCGGAAGTCTTGGCGGCCGCCCCGTTTCTCAGAGGCAGTCGTTTTCGTCCGCATCTCGAGAGTATTCTCGGGAGCCATCGGGTTGCGGGGGAGTGGCGGAGAAGAACGGCGGGCTTGGATCGCGAGACGCCACGGCTTGGAGCCGTCGGCGTAGAGGAAACGCTGCAGTGCCGAGGCACTGCTGCGTTTGAGGTGCGTGAGGGCGAGTCGGAAGAGCCGGACCCGGGGGTCATGCGCTGGAGAGACTTCCGAGGCGCGGCCGGTCTCGGTGCCGGAGAATTGGTACGAGCTGGACGGTTCGAAGCAGCTCTACGGGCCCTGAAATCTGTCGGTGGAGCTCCTTCATCAGAGCTGCTTCGCCTCGAGTGTCTGTGCCGTTTGGGCCGATGGCGCTCGGCGGCGGGCCGGGCGGCGGAGGTGGAGGTCCTCGAGCTGCCTCCAGAGGGAAGGGTGATCCTGGCGCATTGGGCGCTGCTGGCAATGCTCCACCTAGGTCGCTGGAGAACCGTGGAAAAGTGGGCGGCAAGTCTGGCGGCCACAGAAACTACTGGGTCTTCCTCGACGGCGATGGCCGCTTGGGCGCAGTGGGAGCTTGGAGAGAGCTTCTCGCCGCGAATCCATCGATCCACCGTTGCGGAGCCCGCGGATGCGTCGCTTGGCACGAGCTGCGTCCTCGAGAGAATGGTCGGGCGAGTATCCGAGCTCCGGCTCGGGCTGGATTGGTTGCTGTTGCGGCCTTCGCGCACTAAGAGTGGAGTATTCGAGCGTGGTCTGTTTTGGCGAGGCGCTGGGCGAGCACGGCTGGCAAGCAGCGAGCTGGAAGCGGCGGAGAGGTCCTTCGAGCAAGCCTGTCGCTGCTTTCGCAAATGTGACGGTCCTTCTTATCTGAGCTATGGCCTAACGGGGCTGGCCGAAGCGCGCCTCCGTCTCGGCAGAGTCGCCGGAGTGGCTCGAGTCGCGGAAGCTCTCGAGCGTCATGCGCGAGGAAGTGGGGACCTCGAGGGCGAGCTTATCGCTGCTTCTCTGATGGCCCGTCTCCATCTCACTGTTGGCGATGCCGAGCGTGCCGTCGAAGTGGGCCGTCGTGCGCTCGCATCCCGTCCCGGCATGGGTCGGTACAGGGCGACCTGGGAGCTGCGGGTTCTGGTGGCGAGGGGCCTTGGTTGGATGGGGCAGGAGGCCGCCGCAGCCGACCAGTTGTCAGGATTGAACGGCGAGCCGAAGGGAGTGCTCGAGCCGGAGGAAGAGCCGTTCGTGTGGGCTCTCGCGAGGGACTGTGTGCGGGTCGAGCAGCGGCCCGAGGACCGCCGCCAAGAGAAAAGGTGGCTCGAAGTCCTAAGCGACGGGGCGCAGAGCGCGGAGGAGAGGGTGCACCGGCTGGACGGCTTTCGGCGTGCACGGCTGGTGTCGGATTTGTGTCGCCTCGAACGGGCGAGGGGTCTTTCCTGGGGGCTGAGAAGCGATGCTGCCGCGACGCTGAGGAGGGTTGGCGCCGTGTTTCACGCTCGTATCGTTGAAGGCTCGCTTCAGGGGCCGTGGGCTGCAGTCCGCCGATTTCTAGAGGTGACGACTGTCGGCGAGGAAGAGATTTCGCGGCTCTTTCGTGAGGCTGGCTATCCTGAGGCTTCCCTCGAGCTCGAGGCGGCCGACCGCGAGGTTACGGTTCTGGTTGCCGGTGAAGGAGGCGACGCCGAGCTCTCAACCGAGCTACCGGGTGGAAGATTGGTTTTGCGTTGTTCTCGGGCCGGCGAGGATCTACGTTGCCTTCTTCTCCTGGCTCTGCAGCGCCTGGAGGCTACGGTGGCACCCTCCGGCCCAGCCGACCGGGGCTCCCTTGTTGGTGAGAGCCCATCCTTCGAGGCAGCTCTCGATCGCCTCGAAAGGCTCGCGCCGTGCGGGCTACCGGTGCTCATTCTCGGCGAGACGGGAACCGGGAAGGAGCTTGCGGCACACCATGTGCATCGTTTGTCCCCACGGCGGGGAGGACCCCTCCTCGCGGTTAACTGCGCTGCCCTTTCGGACACTCTGATTCTCTCGGACCTCTTCGGGCATGCTCGGGGGGCTTTCACGGGTGCCGACCGCGAGCGCGCCGGTGTCTTCGAATCTGCGAAGGGCGGCACTGTATTTCTCGACGAAATCGGCGATCTTCCGTTGGCGGCCCAGGGCTCCTTGCTGCGTGTCCTTCAAGAGGGCGAGGTGCGTCGGTTGGGCGAGAGTCGACCCCGTGCCGTCGATATCTCGGTGGTGGCGGCAACCCACCACGATCTCGAGCAGATGGTGGACGCAGGTCGCTTCCGCCAGGATCTCTATTATCGCCTTCGAGTCGCAGCGGTAACGCTGCCACCGTTGCGGATGCGAGGGGAAGACATCCTTGCCTTGGCGCGGCACTTTCTCAACGATTGTGGCGAGGGGCAGAGACTCGGGTCGGCGGCATGTGCGCGGCTCCTGAGTCACCCTTGGCGAGGTAATGTGAGGGAGCTGAAGAGTGTCCTTCAAGTCGCGTCCGCATTGTGCCCGGCGCAAGGAGAGATTGACGAGGGGCATCTGGACCTTCCGACGCCCTCCACCTCGCGGCATTCCTCCTACCACTTGGCCGTCGACTCGGAGAGGCGGCGAGTGGTGAGTGAGGCTCTCGAGCGCAGCGGCGGAAGTCGAGCGGAGGCGGCACGTCAGCTAGGCATCTCTCCGCAGGCTGTCTCTTATTTGGTCCGCCGACTCGACCTCTCCTAGCACCAGCGTACCCCACAGCGGTCAAAGTTTGGTCGGAACAGGGCTAGAAATTGTCAGCGGTCGTTTTGCCAATGCTGCCGGACCTGCTAGAGTTCCAGTCGATCCTTTGGTTCAGCGCTGGGGAAAAGGGGGGCGCCTGTGGTATGAAATTTGCAAGGAAATGGTTCGATGACTAAAGCAATTCGTGCCCTCAAGAGCCGATCCAATCGGGGTTTTACCCTAGTCGAGTTACTTATCGTGGTGGCGATCATCGGTATCGTTGCCGCGTTGCTCATCTCTAACCTGCTGGAAGCTCTCAACAAGGCCAAGCAGAAGCGCACCATGACGGATATCCGTCTCGGCGGCACTGCGTGGTTCTCTTGGATCACCGACCAGGTGAGCGCGGGAGCGGCGGGGGCGCCCGTCAGCAATTTCGACTGGTCCAACTTCGAGGAGATAATCTGGTCCGACTTGGACGCCAAACTGGTGCCGACTTACGCGGCGTACATACCCGAAAGGGACGCTTGGGGTACTGGCTACGCCTATGGGAACACTCTCGACATGAACGAGCTGAGTCCCATCGCAATCCGGTCGTCGGGCGCCGATGGGGTGTTTTCCGGCGAGGAGTACACTCCAGGTCCATTTATCTCTACTGACTTCATCCAGGACGTTGTTTGGGCGGGAGGCTACTTCATCAGATGGCCGCTCGGTTCCATTCAGGTCAACGGCGGCTGAAGATCGGCGTCTCTCCGCCTATCGAGAGAGACGCTACCGGGCCGCGAAGCACCTCTGTTTCGCGGTAGGCTCTGACTACCAAAAGCAGCGAGGTTTCTATATGGCGATTCAGATCGGTGATTCGGCTCCAGACTTTCGTCTTGCGACAGCAGGCTCGGCTGAGCCAATCAGTCTTTCCTCTTATCGCGGCGAAAAAAATGTTGTCATTCTGTTCTTTCCTCTTGCCTGGACCGGAGTCTGTACCACCGAGATGTGTACTGTTCGAGACTCGTTGGGGCGTTACGACGAGCTCGATGCACAGGTCCTCGGCATCAGCGTCGACAGTCCATTTGCGCTCAATGCTTGGGCCCAGGAGCAGGGCCTGACTTTTCCCCTGCTCTCGGATTTCAACCGTGAAGCGGCGGCGAGCTACGACGCACTCTACGACCAGCTTCTGGGCTTCAAAGGAGTCGCCAAGCGGGCGGCCTTTGTTGTCGATCGCGAGGGTGTTGTTCGCTACGCCGAAGTGCTCGAGAAAGCTAGTGACCTACCTGATTTCACTGCCCTTCAGGAGTGCCTCTCAGCGATCAGCTGAGGCTGGGACTTCGTCGGCACGGCCGGGATCGTCGACATCCTGCCGGTGAAGTGAGGGTTTGAGTCGTGGTCTCAACTCGCAGGGGGAGGAAGCTCTACACCCTCTCCGAGGTCTCTGTTCGGACGGGTATTTCGATGCCCACTCTGCAGAGATATAAGAAGCTTTACCAGGCGCGCCTGCCGGCGGTCGGAGAGGGTCGGCGCCAGCGTTATCCAACGGAAGCACTAAAGGTCTTCCTGACCTTGAAGAAGGAGAGCGACCGCCGGCGTGGTCGTTCGGGAAAGGCGCGAGCCTCGGCCGGTGCAGGCAGGAGCCTTTCCCGGGCAAAGGCCAAAGAGCGGCAGGCGCAAGACGAGGCACCGCTGCTCACTCTGTTGCAAGTGGGCCAGATGACCGGGATCTCCTACCCTACGTTGCTCAGGTATGTGCGCCTTCACATCCACCAGATTCCCCATCACGGGTCGGGTCGTCGACGGCGCTATCGACCCGAGGCCGTAGCGGTGTTCCAGAGATTGCGAGAGCAGAGTCGGCGGGGCCGCCGCAGTGCGTCGAGTGCGACCGGGGTGACGGGGGGCAGCCTGGAAAAGCGCCTCGAGCGTTTGGAGAAGGGGCAGCGAGACCTCGCCCGTCAGCTTCGCGAGCTCGAGCGGGCGATCAGGCGTCCGCTCAAGATCACCCTTCAAAGGTAAGAGCCGAGATGGTCCCAGCCAAGGTCCGGGAGGGGGGAGAAGCCTCCAAGTCGGTCTCTCAGATGAAGCTCACCTCCCTCCACGATAGCGCCGAGCCGACGGCAGCGGAGCTCAGCGGGGGGAGCCTTGGTAGGCGGCAGAGTGAAAAGCAGTAGATAGTCCTCGCCTCCGCCGAGGATCTGGGTCAAGGGGTCGAGACCGAGGTGGGCTGCAAGATCCCGAAAGTCGGGAGCCAGGGGCAGCAGCTCCCGATCGAGAATGGCGCCTTGGCCGCTCGCTGAGCAAAGGTTTCTCAGGTCTCTTGCCAAGCCATCTGAGACGTCGCAGGCCGCGCCTTCGTGTTGGCGGGCCAGCCATCGTCCGAGGTCGAGCTGCGGAACCGGCCGAAAGTGGGATCTTAGAGCGCGTCGTGCGGCCCGGTGCTGGTTCTCGGGTAGCCGCGCCTCTCGCGGCAACTCCACTCGCCTTCCTCGGAGGCGGCCGCCGAGTCGTGACAGCTCGAGGCCAAGAGACGCCCACCCAGGGTCGCCTCCAATCCAAACGGCCTCTCCGGGCCGGGCCGTGGAGCGGCGAAGCCAGCGTTTGACTCCCTTCCAGTGTTCGCCCACTAGCGTCAGACTCAGGAAGATTCTCTTGGCGCTCGCAAGGTCGCCGCCGGCGAGGACAAGCTCGTAGTTGGCGCACCCGTCTAGGAAGGCGGAAAAGAAGGAGCGATGGTCGAAGCCTTGCGGTGCGGCAAGAGCGAGAAATGCATGGGCCGGACGTGCGCCCATAGCCGCTATGTCGGACAGGTTGACCGCAAGCAGCCTCTTCGCGAGGACACGCTCGTCAATATCGGCCGGGAAGTGGACTCCGGCGATCTGGGTGTCGACGGTGATGACATGCTCGCCCCGCTCGGGGAGAACGGCCGCATCATCACCGATAAGGCCATAGGTGGCCTTCTTTCGCTTCAGCCAAGCGAGTAGCGAGCGTTCACTTTCCGTCGGTCGCTGCTGTCGCGTTTTCTTGTGGGGCAAGGGCGAGCTCCAGCAGTTCTTCCATATTTGCGACGAAGTGGAAGGCGAGGCCTCGGCGAACCTCGCTGGGCACTTGTTCCAGGTCCCTATCGTTGTGTTTTGGCAGCAACACTGTCTGTACCCCCGCGCTACTGGCGGCGAGCACTTTCTCTTTCATCCCGCCGATGGCCAGGATCTCTCCCCTCAGCGTGATCTCACCACTCATCGCGATCGTGTGCGCGACGGCCCTGCCGGTAAGGAGAGAGACGATGGCAGTTGCTATCGTCACGCCGGCCGATGGCCCGTCTTTCGGAATCGAGCCTGCCGGAACGTGGATATGGATGTCCCGACCGTTGAGGCGGTCAGTGAGACCCTTGCTCTCGGCGTAAGCCTTCGCGAAGCTGAGAGCGGCCTGGCCGGATTCGCGCATCACCTCGCCCAGTTGGCCGGTGAGGATCAACTCGCCCTTGCCGGGCAGAGAGAGGACCTCGATGACCATCAGATCTCCGCCGCCGGCGGTCCAAGCCAGACCCGTCGCTACCCCTACACGATCGCGGTCGAGCAGCTCTTCACTAAAGTGACGCGGTGGCCCAAGAAGACTCTTTGCCCGCTCTGGGTTGACGACGACCCGCCTGTGCTGGCCGCGCGCGACTCTCATCGCGACTTTGCGACAGATCGCTGCGATCTCTCGTTCCAGGTTGCGAACTCCCGCTTCGTGGGTGTACTGCGCGACGATTCTCTCAATGCCAGGCTTGGTGAAGCGGAGGTTCTCCGGGGTCAGCCCGTTCTCGACGATCTGGCGAGGGATGAGGTGGCGATTGGCGATCTTGACCTTCTCGTCTTGGGTGTAGCCGGAGAGCCGAATCACTTCCATCCGGTCGAGGAAGGCCGGCTGAATAGGATCGACGAGGTTGCCAGTGGTGATGAAAAGGACCCGTGAGAGGTCGTATTCAACGTTCAGGTAGTGGTCTCGAAATCCGTTGTTCTGCTCCGAGTCGAGGACTTCGAGCAAGGCGGAAGAAGGATCTCCGCGGAAGTCCGCGCCCACTTTGTCGATCTCGTCGAGCATGAAGACCGGGTTAGATGTGCCGGATTGTTGGAGGCCCTGGATAATGCGTCCGGGGAGGGCGCCGATGTAAGTGCGCCGATGACCTCTGATCTCTGCTTCGTCGCGCACGCCGCCCAGTGAAATACGCACGAACTCGCGACCAAGCGCGGTGGCGATGGACCGGCCAAGAGAAGTCTTTCCGACGCCAGGTGGGCCGATGAAGCAAAGGATTGGGCCCCTTGCGTCGTCTTTGAGCTTGCGGACGGCCAGGTACTCGAGAATACGTTCCTTGACGGAGCTCAGGTCGTAATGGTCCCGGTCTAGAACTTCGCGCGCGTGCTCGAGATCGAGGTTGTCCTCGCTTCTGTTGCTCCACGGCAGCGTGGTCAGGCAGTCCAGGTAAGTACGGATGACTGCACCTTCGGAGCTGTCCGGGTGCGCTCGCTCGAGCCGACGTATCTGGCGGTCCAGCTCTTGACGCGCCTCTTCGCTGAGCTTTCGCTCGTCGGCTTCGCGTCGATAGCCGGCGATCTCCTCGGTGAGATCTTCGGCGTCACCGAGCTCGGTCTGGATCGCCCGCATTTGTTGGCGCAGAAAGTACTCTCGCTGGGAGCGATCCATTTCCTGGTGCGCTTCCGAGGAGAGCTGCTGCTGCATGTGCAACAGGTGCACTTCTCGTTGGAGCAGATCGCTGACCTTCTGGAGCCGCTCGCCTCCGTTTACGGTCTCGAGCAGCGCTTGGGCGTCCTCGTTCTTGAGCTCGAGGTTTGAGGCTGCAAGGTCGGCGAGTCGGCCGGCGTCTTGGAGATTGGTGGCGATGACCATGACCTCGCTGGAGATGGCCTTGCCGAGACCGGCAACTTCGTCGAGTTGATCCTTGACGATGCGGATCAGGGCCTCGTCCTCGATTCCTTCTGCGGCAGGGGTCTCGGGCAGATGAGTAATGCGCGCCCGCAAGAAGGGTGTGCTGTGACTGAAGTAGTTGATCTTTGTGCGAGCGAGTCCCTGGGCAAGTATTCGCACCCGCCCATCTGGAAGCTTGAGCATGCGAACTACCAGTGCCGCGGTGCCGACGCCGAAGAAATCATCCTCGCCCGGATCCTCCAGGGAGGCGTCCTTTTGGCCCACCAGAAGAAGAATGCGGTCCTCAGCCAGTGCGTGATCGACGGCGATTGCGCTCTTGTCCCCGGCCACTGAGAGGGGAACAATGCTGTAGGGGAAGAGGACCGTCCCCTTGAGAGGAAGGACCGGTAAGACATCCGGCAGAGACCGGACGAGACTTTCCTGATCGCTGGTGGATACCGTGCTCATCCGGAGGGCCCGAGGCGGGGACCGATCCCACCGAGAGATTACAACAAGATCATTGGCTGCGGGGAGGCTCGGCTCGGCTATTTTTTTGTGCGGATCAGAGTGTCGACCTCGTCAACGAAGGCGCCTATGTCCTCGAAGCGCCGATAGACGGAGGCAAACCTTACGTAGGCGACCTGATCGAGCTCACGCAGCTTGTCCATCACCAGCTCCCCTAGCTCTTTTGTCGAAAGCTCGCGCTCCGGCTGATCCTGGATCGTCGACTCCGCCTCGTCAACCAGGGCTTCGAGTCGCTTTGCGGGCACCGGCCTCTTTTCGCAGGCCTTGAGAAGGCCGCCGAGAAGCTTCTTGCGACTGAACTCCTCCCGGGTCCCATCCTCCTTCACGACCATGTAGGGGATGTCCTCGATCTGTTCGTAGGAGGTGAAGCGGCGGCCGCAGCTCAGACATTCGCGTCGCCTACGGATCGTTTCTCCACCACGGCTCTCGCGCGAGTCAACGACCCGGTCTCGATTTTCGGTGCAGAAGGGGCACTTCATGGTAGCTCGCGGTGTTTTGCTCGAGTGCTCGCTGTTGCCTCGAGAGGCTCGAGCATGTTGCCCCGAAAAGGAAGAGAGCTTGTCGCTCGAGGGCGGACTCTGGGGCTTAGACTACCAGGACGGGCTCTCGAGCCCGGATTCAGGAGGGGCAGACTCCTGTTCGACAGGGGGAGCGGCCTGTTCTCGGCGCTAGGAGCGTGTCCGAGAATTCGGACAGGCGAGTAGTTCTTAGGGGGGGATGGGCCGGAGAATGGGCCGTAGGCCCGTTTTCCGGGGCTAGCTGGACCTGACGGAGACGCTGAGGCGAAGCAGGAGCTCGTTGAACTCAGAGTGAGACTCGATGTCGTAGCCGCGCTCGAGGTCGGCCACTGCATTTTGGTCCTCGTCTTCGAGGCGAAGGCTGATGGATACCCGCTTGGCCCTTCTCAGGGCTTCGATCGGTAGGTGGAGCTGAGCGTCTCGGTCCATCTTCACCTGCCCGTTCAATGGCTTGGGGGGGGGCGCAACCGAAGTCGCTACGCCACCGGCTTCGGTCTCGAAGGCGGCGTCTGCGGCGACCTCTGGGGCGGGTGGGCTGGAGATCGCTGCCTCTATTCCGGACGCGACCGCAGGGGTCTCGGACGGCTGGTCGCCTCGCGCCTTGGCAGTCTCCGGCTCCGATGGCTCCACAGTCTTGGGCGGCGGTGTCTCAGCCGGCGCCGGGGGAACCGGTTCGCTCGCTTTGCTTCGTCTCGAAGAGGAACCGGCGCCGAGCCGATCCTTGAGCGAGGCTAGTGTCAGCTTGGCAACGCCGGTGAGGGTTTCGAACACTCCCTGGCCTGAAAGGGCAGAGGCTTCGAAGTAGGGCCATTGATGCGGGTTCAACGCCGCGTTGAGCTCTTCCACAGTGGCGACGTCGGGCAGATCCCGCTTGTTGAGCTGAAGGACTACCGGGATGTCACCCAAGCCAAGACCGATCTCCGCGAGATTGACCTCGAGGTTCTTCATCGAGTCTCTGTTGGCGTCCATCATCAGACGTTGCGAGTCTGCAACGAAGACGATTGCATCGACGCCCTTGAGGACCAGCTTCCTGGTGGTGTTGTAGAACACCTGACCCGGAACGGTGTAGAGCTGAATTTTGGTCTTGAATCCGCCGATGGAGCCGAGGTCGATGGGAAGCAGATCGAAGAATAGAGTGCGGTCCGTCTCGGTTTGCAGCGATACCATCTCACCCCGGCTGTCCGAGGTGGTTCGGTCGTAGATGAACTGGAGATTGGTGGTCTTCCCGCAGAGACCTGGACCGTAGTAAACGATCTTCGCGGCCACTTGCATGGTGCTGTAATTGAAAAAGACCATAGTCTCGGAAATGCGATCGCTTCGTCGAAATATGAGGAGAAGAGAAAACCTTATTTGCGAAGTTCGATATGCTAGCACGCGTATCTGCGACGGTCAAGAAATGCCGGGGCTGTGCTCCCGAAGGCCCATAGGCGCCTGATAGAATTTCCGCAGCAGTGGTCCTGAGCTGATGGTAGAAGAAACCCCAGTAGTCCTTAACGAGCGCGAGCGCGAGATTCTCAAGGGCGTCGTCTCGTCTTACATCTTTCGGGCGGAGCCGGTCAGCTCCCGCGCCGTTGCCAAGCAGAAAGACCAGAGACTCTCCTCCGCGACAATTCGCAACACGATGGCCGATCTCGAGGAGTGGGGCTATCTGTCTCAGCCTCACACCTCGGCGGGTCGAGTCCCGACCCACCAGGGCTACCACTTCTTCATCGATACCTTGATGAAGGAGAAGGAGCTTGCGCCCGACCTTCGTCGCTATGTGAAAGCCAATCTCGGCAAGGCGGAGGACGCTGAGAGCTTGACGCTGGTCGCTTCGCACCTGCTGTCCGAGCTCTCCGAGCAGGTGGGCGTGGTTCTCACTCCTGCCCGAGGCGACGTCTGCTTGAGGACGATCGAGTTTGTGCCGCTCCCCGGGAGCAAGGTCCTGTGCGTGGTGGTTTCTTCGAGCGGCTTCATCGACAACAAGGTCATCGACACCGACGAGGTCTTGCCTCGTGAAGAGCTCACTCGGATCTCGAACTACATGAGTGAGCACTTCGTCGGCCTGACCTTGTCGGAGGCCCGCAACCGCCTCTTGCAGCTGATGGCCGACGAGCGTGCCGAGGTCGACAGCCTGATGCAGCGCGCGTTCTCTCTCGCCGAGCGGGGGCTGGACACGAGCCATGCTCAAGATGTCTTGGTGGATGGTGCAGAGTCGCTCTTCCAGCATCCGGAAATGAAGGACTTGAAACTGGTGCAGCGCTTGTTCCAGGCTTTTACCGACAAGGCGCAGCTGGTTTTGATGCTGAATCGTTGTATGGAAGGTCAGGGGGTGCGGGTCTTCATTGGCGAGGACAGCTACCTCACCTCCAGGCTAGATTTCAGCTTGGTGGCAACGACTTACGGCGCCGGCAACGAGACTTTGGGTAGTCTCGGCGTGTTCGGACCCTCGCGGATGGAGTACCCTCGACTGATACCTCTGGTGCACTTCCTCGGCGAGGCGCTGAGCACGGCGCTGTCGAGGGGTGTGATCGAAGATCTCAGGGAGGCCAGATGATCGATGATTCTGATGTTGACGCCGTTGACGAGTCGGAGTCCGAAGAGGTCTACGAGCTCGAGCCGCCGGTAACAGCGGACGACAATCCGGAGGAAATCCTTCAGGAGGCGATCAAGGCGGTGGAGAGCTCATCGGGTGAAGGTGCGGCTGTCGAGATCGTAGGGGGCTCGCAGGAGAGTGAGCTCGAGGAGCTCCGAGAGCGCTATCTCCGTACCCTGGCCGACTTCGAGAATTTTCGCAAACGGAGCGAGCGACAACGGAAGGAGTCACAGCGCTATGCTACGACTGAGCCGCTGCGGGCATTTCTCTCTGTGGTCGACAATCTCGGGCGCGCCCTAGGTGCGGAGGGGAGTCACGAGGACCTGAAGGCCGGTGTCGAGATGATCCAGAGACAGACCGTCGAGATGCTTCGGCGCTTCGGGGTGGAGTCTGTCGGGGCCGAAGGAGAGCCCTTCGATCCCACCGTGCATGAGGCGGTGATGCGCTATGAGGATCCGGACGTTCGCGAGCAGATCGTGACCTCGGAGCTGCAAAAGGGATATATGCTTTACGACCGTCTGCTCCGGCCCGCAATGGTGAAAGTAGCGGTTCCGGCAGAGAGTGGGGAGGGGAGCGGAGACGACTCCTGAAGTCCGGTGTCGCATAGCGATTCCTCTTCTGGCCTCCGTCCGCTTCGGAAGGAAACAGCGTTTTGAGCAGAGTTCTGGGTATCGATCTCGGCACGACCAACAGCTGCGTTGCGATTGTCGAGGGTCCGGCGGCACCCCGAGTGCTGAGCAATCAGGCCGGTAGTCATACGACTCCCTCGATCGTCGGCTTCGTGGAGGAGGGTGACCGCCTGGTCGGCCACATCGCCAAAAGGCAGGCGGTCACCAATCCAGAGAATACGATTTTCGCAATCAAGCGCCTCATTGGCAGGAAAGCGTTGGCGCCAGAGGTGGCGATTGCGCGGGAGCGTCATCTGCCCTACGAAGTCGTAGAAGCCGAGAACGGTGATGCGCACGTCAAGGTCCGCGACAGGGTCTACAGCCCGGAAGAGATTTCCGGCATTCTTCTCCGCGAATTGCGTGAGCAGGCTGCCGAGGCGCTCGGTGACGAAGTGGGCGAGACTGTGGTTACCGTTCCAGCCTACTTTGACGATTCGCAGCGGCAGGCGACCCGTGATGCGTGCAAGATCGCGGGTCTCGAAGTTCTTCGCATCATCAACGAGCCGACCGCCGCTGCGTTGGCGTACTCCATCAGTGAGCACGGAGATGCGACGAACATCGCGGTTTTCGACCTGGGCGGAGGCACCTTCGATATCTCGATCATGGAGCTCTCCGAGGGTATTTTCGAGGTCAAGGCGACCAACGGTGATGTCGATCTCGGAGGCGAGGACTTCGATCGGCGGGTCATGGACTGGCTGATCGAAGAATTCCTCGAAGAGACCGGGATCGATCTACGGCCTGACCGCATGGCGCTGCAGCGGCTGAAGGAAGCGGCAGAGCGCGCCAAATCCGAGCTCTCGACCGTCGAGGAAGCGAAGATCAATTTGCCCTTCGTCTCGGTTGACGACGAGGGTCCGCGCCACCTTTCACGTGAGCTGACTCGAGAGAAGTTCGAAAGTCTGGTCGTGGACCTGGTCGAGCGCACCGTGGAACCTTGCGAGGATGCGCTGAGGCAAGCGGGCCTGAAGCCGAAGGACGTCGATGAAGTGCTTTTGGTCGGAGGACAGAGCCGGTCGCCCTGCATATTCCGCAAGGTACAGGAGATCTTTCAACAGTTACCGAAGCGTGACCTCAACCCTGACGAAGTGGTGGCGATCGGAGCTGCGATCCAGGGCGGCATCCTCAAGGGCAACATCAAAGACATCGTTCTTCTCGATGTGACGCCTCTGTCGTTGGGCATCGAGACCCAGGGCGGCATCTTCACCAAGCAGATCGAGCGCAACTCCACGATTCCCACCAAGACCTCCCAGATCTTCACTACCGTCGTGGACAATCAGGACAGCGTGGAGATTCATATCCTCCAGGGCGAGCGCGATATTGCCACCGAGAATCGTTCTCTGGGCAGGATCGAGCTCGTCGGGATCCCCCCAGCTCCACGCGGCGTTCCGCAGATCGAAGTGACCTTCGCCATCGACTCGAACAGTATTCACACCGTTTCTGCGCGGGATCTCGCCACCGACCAATCCCAGACCATCGAGATCAACCCCGCCAGCGGTCTCTCCGAAGACGAAGTGCAGCGGCTCGTCGAGGAGGCGGACAAGCACTCCATCGAGGATCGTTCGCGACGGGAAGGGAAGAGGCTGCGAAGCCGGGTGGAGGGGCTGCTCTACACCAACGAAAAGGTCTTCGAGCAGTTTTCCGAGTATCTGCCTGAGCCGGAGCAGGAGAGGATGCGTGAGATTTTTCGCCAGGCTCTTGCGGCCCTGATCGCCGACACTCTGGAGGATATGGAGGCCGCGATGTTCGACCTCAATGCCGTCGCCCAGGATCTCGCCGACGTGATGTTACGCAGCACGAGCGACGGATGACGAGCAAACGGGACTATTACGAGGTCCTTGGCGTAGAGCGAGAGGCCTCGGAGGCGGAGATCAAATCTGCCTATCGTCGGCTTGCGGTGAGCAATCACCCCGACCGCAATCCGGGCGACTCCGCGGCCGAGGAGCGTTTCAAAGAGGCCGCGGAGGCCTACTCGGTGCTTTCGGATGCGGAAAAGCGGAGCCGGTACGACCGATTCGGACATCAGGCGGCGGGCGGCGGCGGCTTCGGAGGTTTCGACCCCGACGTTTTCGGTGACTTTTCGGATATTCTCGGCGACCTCTTCGGTCTCGGCGGCCGTCGCAGGCGTCGTGGCGGACCGATGGCCGGCGCCGACCTACGCTACGATCTCGATATCTCTTTCGAGGAGGCTGCCTTCGGATGCGAGCCGACGCTCCGCATCCCGAGGTTGGAGACCTGCGAATCATGCTCCGGCAGCGGCAGCGCAGATAAATCGGGGCCAGACCCCTGTGCCACTTGTGGTGGCCAAGGCCAGGTACGCTTTTCCCAGGGCTTCTTCACAGTCGCGCGAACCTGTCCAAACTGCGGCGGGAGCGGTTCGGTGATTCGGAATCGCTGTCCGTCGTGCTCAGGCGCGGGAAGGACCGAACAGGAACAGTCGCTGCAAGTGCGGATTCCCGCCGGTGTCGATGAAGGGGCTCGGCTGCGACTCTCGGGCGAAGGCGAGCACGGGCAGAAGGGGGGCCCCCCGGGAGACCTCTATGTGGTGATCCACGTCGAGGAGCACGAGGTCTTCGGTCGAAGAGGCGCCGATGCTTTCTCGGAGCTTGTTGTCTCCTACCCTCAGGCGGTGCTCGGGGCCGAGATCGAAGTCGAGACCATACATGGTCCTGCGAAGCTCACGATCCCGTCCGGGACTCGCCATGGCGACCTTCTCAAGCTCCGAGGCAAGGGGATCCCGCGGCTGAATGGAAGCGGCAGCGGAGATCATCACATCTCGGTTGCGATCTCGGTGCCACGGGCAAGAGACCTCGATGCTGAAGACCTGAAGCTCGTGCAAGAGCTGGCGGCCCGCTTCGGAGACAGTGTTCGGGAGGAGCGCAAGATGTTCCACCGCGTGAAAGACCTCTTCGGTTAGTCGCGTGTCCGAGAGGGCGCTGCCAACGACTTTTTTCCGCCGACGCTTCCAAGTACCCGCCGACATCGTCGAAGACTTCTGCGCCGAGTTGTGGTGGGGTGAGCCGCTGGGGCTCGAGATTCGCGGCGAAACGATCGACGTCTACTACGATAGCGATGTCGTCCTTGACTCGCAGTGGTCCCGCTGGCGGCCGCAAGGGGTGGTTCTCAGCGCCAGCGACCCGATTCCCGACCAAGATTGGTTGACGCCCTACCGGCGCGCGTCCCAAGGCTTCGGCGTCGCTGCGCGCTTTTGGGTGGATCCCGGCGAGCCCTCGGAGAGCTCCGAGGCGCCTCCGGATCGTCATTTATTGAGACTCCCTGCCCGTCGCGCTTTCGGCACCGGCAGTCACGAGTCGACACGGCTCGCGGTAGCCTGGCTCGAGCAGATCCCGTTGACCCAGAGGCGTGTTCTCGACCTGGGATGTGGCAGCTGCATTCTCTCGTTTGCCGCCCTTGTGCTGGGCGCGGGTCGGGTGGTGGGTCTCGAATGCGATCTCGAAGCCGCCTTGATCGGCGGAGAGAACCGCCGGCTCAACCGGCTTTGGCCAGCTTGTTTTGTTGGGCGGGTCGATGCCCTCGGCCCCGCGGCGCAATTCGACGTGATTGTTGCCAACGTTCTTTTCCCGCAACTACGACCCGACCTCGCTCGCTTGCTCTCGCTCCTCGCGGTGGACGGGGATCTGCTCTATTCGGGGGCGATGATGGAGCAGGAGCCACAGGTTTTGAAAGTGCTCCGGCAGCACGGTCTGGAAGCAGTCGGAGTGCGCACGGACGGTCTCTGGGGGGCGTGGCGGCTGCGGCGGGAGGGTCGAGCGTGACGACCACCGCGTTGGTTTCGAGCGATGAGCTCACGCGGGAAAGCCTCAAGATCTCCGGAGAGGCCTTCCACCATCTCTTTCGGGCGGCCAGGTTGCGGGTTGGCGAGCGTCTTCGACTCACGGACGGCAGGGGGGGATCCCGATGGAGTGTGGTTGGCCGCGTCGAGCGGCATAGTGCGTTCTTGACCTTGGAGAACGAGGCTCCGTCGAATGACCCTGATCTGGCGGTCGAGCTGGTGATCGCGCCTCCCAAGGCGAGCCGCGCCTCGTGGATGGTCGAGAAGGGTACGGAGCTCGGCGTACGGGCCTTTCACTTCTTCAAGTGCGAGCGCACTTCCCGCGAATTTGGGGCGGCGAATCTGGATCGACTGCGGCGAGTCGCAAGGTCGGCCCTCGAACAGAGTAACGGGTCTTGGCTACCCGAAGTGACCGGGATGCATTCTCTCGAACAAGTGATAGCTGATCTTCGAGCGTCACCGCATTTGTTCGTTCTCGACCCGGAGAGCCCTCCAAGCGGCGGCAAGGAGAGTGGAGGAGGGGTTTGCGTTGTCATCGGGCCCGAGGGTGGGCTGACGCCCGCAGAGCTGAAAATGCTGATCGAGGGAGGCTTCGAGAGCTGGGGCTTGGGGCCGCGGGTGTTGAGGGTCGAGACGGCGGCGATCGCCGCCGCTGCGGCTCTTTTGGTCGGAGCCTAGCCCCAGAAAACGCGCCTTCGGCCCGTTTCCCGGCCCATCCCCGCCTGAGAATTACTCGCCTGTCCGAATTCTCGGACACGCTCCTAGGTCCCCAGGAGTGGTCCCGAGAGGTGCCGATGCTTTGACAGTCTCGCCGCTGAGAGCTAGGATTAACGCTTACAAACCTTATGGCAAAGTCTCTCTTTTTCGAAGATGAGGCGTCACGAGGTGTGGGAATAGAAGAGGGGATAGGACCGTGACGATCAACGAGCTCCTCAAGATTGCAGTTGAGCAGAACGCATCGGACCTCCATCTGAAGGTCGGCAGTCCGCCGGTTGTGCGCATCGATGGCCGCCTCCAGCCGCTGAGCGATTTCAAGCGCTTGATGGAGGAGGACACGGTTGCGATGTCGTTCTCGATCATGAATTCGCGGCAAAAGCAGCGCTTCAAGGAAGAGATGGAGATCGATCTTTCCTATGCGGTTCCGGGGCTGGGGCGGTTTCGTTGCGCCGTTTTTCAGCAGCGCTCGTCCGTCGGCCTCGTGCTCCGCGTTATTCCCTCGAAGGTACCCGAGCTCAGCGAGCTCAACCTGCCTCCGGTGATGGAGACCATCTGCCAGGCACAGCGTGGACTCGTCCTTTGCACGGGCACGACCGGCTCGGGCAAGAGCACCACCCTGGCGGCGATGATCGACTGGGTCAACAACCGCCGCAACGAGCACATCGTCACCATCGAGGATCCGATCGAATACGTCCACACAGACAAACGGTCTCTGGTGAGTCAACGAGAGCTCGATGTTGACACGCGCTCCTTTTCGACCGCTTTGCGCGCTTCGCTACGTCAGGATCCCGACATCATCCTCGTCGGTGAGATGAGAGATTACGAGACCATCGAAACCGCGGTAATGGCGGCGGAGACCGGGCATCTTGTGCTCTCCACCCTGCATACGCTCGATGCCACCGAGACCATCACCCGACTCATATCGGTTTTCCCACCTCATCATCAGCAACAGGTGCGCATCCAGCTCGCGCAGGTGGTGCAGGCGATCTGCTCGATGCGGCTCTTGCCCAGAGCCGATGGATTGGGGCGAGTTCCGGCGGTCGAGATCATGATCGCAACTCCCTACATCCGCGAGTGCATCGAGGATCAATCGAAGACCAAGTTCATTCGCGATCAGATCGCCTTGGGCACCAGCCAGTACGGTATGCAGACCTTTGATCAGTCTCTCTTCCGTCTCTACAAGAGTAATTTGATCTCCCTCGAAGAGGCGATGAAGCGAGCCTCCAACCCGGACGAGTTCCGACTGCGGCTCGAGGGCGTGCAGTTCACCGGCGACGAGGCGAAGGAAGAGATGGAAGGCACTATCGAGATGGGCGTCGAGACGGCAATGGCCGGTGTCGACGAGAGTATGCAGATCGAGCGCTAGCCTTGGCGGCAGACGCTGCCTATCGCAAGGCCGTAGAGCTTCTTGCCCGGCGCGCCCATTTCGAGCGGGAGATCCGTCGCAAGCTGCGTTCGCGGGGCTTTGAAGAGGACGAATGCGCTGAGGTGATGACGCGGCTCAGAGACGAAGGGCTGGTCGACGACCGAGAGAGTGCCGCCATTTTCGTCGAAGGGCGCCTACGGCGTGGCCCGATGGGCCGGCGTCGCCTGCGCGCCGAGCTCGAGCGTCGAGGGGCGAGGGCCGAGGCGGTCGAAGCCGCGCTGGAGTCTCTGACCATCGAGAGTGAGAGAGAGCTGGCTCGCGAAGCCGCACGCCGCTTCAAGAATCGGCGTACCGCCAAGCCCGATGCCCTACTGCGTCATCTAGATCGGTTGGGCTTCTCGCCTCATGATATTCTGGCGGTCGCGGAAGAGCACGAAACCGGCTAGCCGCGATAGCACGGAACCGAGCCGCAACCACCAGAGCCGCGTCATGAAGGGCAGCGACATCCGTGCGAGTTTTCTCGACTTCTTTGAAGCGAGAGGTCATCGTGTCGCTGCGAGTGCCCCGCTCGTCCCGCAGTCGGATCCCACTCTGCTCTTCACCAATGCGGGGATGGTTCCGTTCAAGAACTTCTTCCAGGGTACGAGCGTGCCTCCGCACCCTCGCCTGGCGACGACGCAGAAGTGTTTGCGCGTGTCCGGCAAGCACAACGACCTCGAAAACGTGGGGCCGAGCTCGCGCCACCACACCTTTTTCGAGATGCTCGGCAACTTTTCCTTTGGCGATTACTTCAAGGCCGAAGCGATCGAGCTGGCCTGGGACCTGGTGACAGCGGTCTGGGAGATGAACCCAGAGCACATCTTCGCTACGGTCTACGAAGAAGACGACGAGGCCTTCGATCTCTGGCTTCGTCTTTCGACCCTTCCGGAACAGCGAATCGTTCGTTGTGGCAAGGAGGACAATTTCTGGGCGATGGGCGATACCGGGCCTTGTGGGCCCAATAGCGAGCTTCATATCGATCGCTTTCCCGAGCTCCCGCAGGTTCCCTGGAAGGAGGGTAGTGAGAGCGGTCGCTACTTCGAGTTCTGGAATCTCGTCTTCATGCAATTCGACTGCGGCGAAGACGGCGAGCTGCGGCCGCTGCCGGCTCCCTCCATCGACACCGGTGCGGGGCTCGAGCGGGTCACGGCGCTGATGCAGCAGGTACATTCGAACTATGACACCGACCTCTTTCGGCCCCTTCTCGAAGCCGCGGCCGAGCTTGCGGCGGTTTCCTATGGCGAGGACGATGCCAGCGATCTCTCTCTTCGAGTCGTTGTCGACCATCTCCGAGCCGTCGGTTTTCTTCTCGCCGACGGGGTGATTCCCGGCAACGAGGGTCGCGGCTATGTGCTTCGTCGGATCCTGCGTCGAGCGGTGCGTCATGGGCTCCGGCTCGGACTCGAGGAGCCCTTTTTTCACCGCCTTCTGCCCCAGCTTGCCGAAGTGATGTCCGTTTATCCCGAGCTGGCGGCAACCGAGGAGGCATCGGTCGCCACCGTGAAGGCGGAGGAGGAGAAGTTTCTCTCCACCGTGGCAGCGGGAGAGCGCCACGTCCAAGACGTGGTCGAGCAGGCACGAGGCGAGGGGCGATCGCAGCTGCGAGGCGACGAGGCTTTCAGGCTCTACGACACATTTGGCTTACCGGTCGAGATGATTCGAGAGATCTTGGAGGAGGAGGGGCTCACTCTCGACGAAGTGGGTTTCGAGGAGTCACTCTCCGATCAGCGAGCGCGCTCACGCACAGCGACGAGCCGTCGGCAGGGGCAGATGTCGAGTCTTCGCGCTGCGCTTCTGGATGGAGATGAGCTCGAGGCAACCCTCTTCGATGGCTACGACAAGCTGGAGATCGAGGGCGCGCGGGCACTTCGAATCGCTCGGGCCGATGCCGAGCGCTTCAGGGTTGCCGACACTCTGAGGGCCGGAGAGAAGGGAGTCGTCCTCTTCGATCAGACCGTCTTTTACGCCGAGTCCGGCGGTCAGGTCGGGGACACCGGCGTTGGGCACTGGGCTGACGGACGGCTTCTTGTGTCCGATACGCAGAAAGATGCGGCCGGTCTCTTCTATCACTGGGTTGAGATTGTCGAGGGTGAGCTTTCGGGTGCGAGTCGCGTCCGACTCTGCGTCGATGAGCTACGCAGACGACAAACCGAGCGTCATCACACGGCTACTCACCTCTTGCAGGCGGCTCTTCGACAGCAGCTCGGTCCCCGGGTGCGGCAGGCCGGATCTCTCGTGCACCCCGAGCGGCTGCGTTTTGACTTCACTCTGGATCGACCGCTCGAGGTGGCGGAGCGTGAGGCGGTCGAGGACCTGGTCTCGGAATGGGTACGCCAAGCGGTTCCGACACAGATTGACGAGCGGAGCTATGAGGAGGCGATAGACCTCGGGGCGATGGCCCTCTTCGGTGAGAAGTATGGAGACGTGGTGAGAACCGTCGGGGTCCCCGGATTCAGCCTCGAGCTGTGCGGAGGGTGCCACGTGCGGAACACCGGCCAGATCGGTGCTTTCCGCATCGTCGGGGAACGGGGTGTCGCTTCCGGGGTGAGGCGTATCGAAGCCGTGAGCGGCGACATCGCCGAAGCCCTTGCGCGACAGGAGCACCAGCTGGTGGGCCGTGTCACCGAGGAGCTCGCGGTGCCTGCCGAGCGGGCCGTGGAGGAGATCGCTACGCTCAAGACCCGGCTCAAAGAAACCCAGCGAGAGCTTCAGAGGCTTCGCCTCGAGAGAGTCTCGGGCCCGGCGCAAGAGGCGGCCGGTGAGGTCGAGATTCTCGGTGTCAAGGTCCTTACCAAGGAAGTGGGGGTTGCGCCTCCAGGAGAGCTCCGAGCGATGGCCGATGCGCTCCGTCAGCGACTTGGCTCCGGGGTCGTCGTGCTTGGTGCCGGTGAGGAGGAGAAGGTGGTTCTGGTAGTGACCGTGACGCCGGATCTCGAGCAGCGAGTGAACGCGGGCGCACTGGCCAAGAGTCTGGGCGGCCTGGTCGGTGGCAATGGTGGCGGTCGACGGGACTTTGCGCAGGCGGGCGGTAAAGATCCGAGCCTTCTTCCCGCCGCATTGGACGCGGTTGCAGGTGCGGTAGAGGAGCAGCTTCGCGAAGGGGCTGGTTGACTCAGGATAGACGCCGGTGGGATATGATCAGCGTTTCGCCTCGTTCGGAGAACTCGCTGTGGCAAGGATCTGTCTCCTACTGGCTCTTTTCTCGGGATTCCTTCCCGCGTCTCTCTGCGCCCAGCTGAAGGTCGAGCGGCGCGCTGACGGGGTGCTGTTCTTCTCCAACAACCCCGACCGCGCGCGGACGTCGAAAGATATTCGTGCCCAGGCGTTGAGGTCGGCGCAAGAGGCGCCGGGCGTCGTTCGAGGTCGCACCGCGGCACCAGCCGAGCTGCGGGGTCGTATCGCTCATTGGGCCGGTTTGCGCCGATTGGACCCCCGACTCGTCGAGGCCGTGATCCGCGTCGAGTCGGCCTTCAACACCGGCGCGAGATCGAGCAAGGGGGCAATGGGGTTGATGCAGCTGATGCCGGATACTGCCCGCGATCTCGGGGTCAGCGACGCTTATGACCCTGACCAGAATCTACGCGGCGGAACGGCCTATCTGCGGCGCATGATCGATCGTTTCGATGGCGATCTCAGGCTCGCCTTGGCAGGTTATAACGCGGGCCCTGGAGCGGTGGAGAAGTATCGCGGTGTGCCTCCCTACCGTGAGACCACCGCCTATGTAGATCGCGTGTTGTCGATGTATGGTTCAGCTACGCGCTGAGCTTGTCCCAGGGCTCCGCCATATGCAGGCCGAGGCCCGCTTGTCGCGCGGCGACGCCCGATGATCAATCTGCCGAACATTCTGTCGCTGACCCGCATTCTGCTGGTCCCGATCCTGGTGGTCGTGCTCCTGACCGAGGTCGAGGACAAAGAGCTCATCGGACTCACGCTCTTTCTCCTGGCCGCCTTCACCGATTTTCTCGATGGTTTCATCGCGCGACGCCGTCAACAGGTCACCCGGCTCGGCCAGCTCTTGGATCCGGCGGCTGACAAGATACTCACCTCGGCCGCTTTCATTTCCCTCGTCGAGCTAGGTCTGGCGCCGGCTTGGATGGTGGTTGTCGTGGTGGCGAGAGAGTTTGCCGTTTCGGCTCTTCGAAGCGTCGCGTCGCTTCAGAATCGCGCCATTGCGGCGTCGGCGTCGGGTAAGCTCAAGACCATTCTGCAGATCACGGCGATCTCGCTCGCGCTCGTCTCCGAGCGCCTGGGTGAGTTCCAGAAGTTGGCGCCCGCTTGTCTGTGGATTGCCGTCGTCGTGACCCTCTACTCGGGCCTCGAGTACTTCGTCCGTTTCGGCCGCGCGGTTGTAACGGAGCCCGAGAGCGGCGACTAGTTCTGTGCGAATTGGGCAGGGCATTCCTGGTCGCCTCTTGCAGCGCGTTGCTCTCTTCGCTCGCCGCCGATACCGTCGTATCTTCTTGGTTGCCGCCGTCCTGGTAGTGATCAATATTGCTATCGCCGCAACTCTCGGCTTCGACAGTGACGTTCTGGATCTCCTGCCTCGGAACGAGCCCATCGTCGATACCTTCCGCTCCACTCTGGAGGACTTCGGAGGAGTGGACCTGCTTCTGGTACTGGTCGAGGTGCCGGAAGGGCGGGCGGTGGATCCTTATGAGGAGTTTGTCGAGGAGCTCGCCCTCGACCTCGAAGAGCTGCCTCAGCTCGAGTATGTCGACTACAAGATCGGCGACATCGAGGAGTTGATCCGATCCTATTTCCCCGACGCCTTCCTCTTCCTCGATGAAGAGGGGCGGCGCCTGTTCGAGGAAAAGCTGAGCGACGAGGCGGTCCGTCAGCGAGTTGCCGAGATCCGGCGGGTCCTGACCACGCCGCAGGCGGTTATCGCCAAGGCCTTGATTCGGCTCGATCCTCTGGGGCTGGCCGATCTCTTCTTGGACCGACTCTCGAGTACACGAGGAGCTCTGCGGGTGGACCTCAACAGCGGTTTCTTCCTCTCCTCGGATCGCCGCTTGCTGCTGCTGATGGCGAAGCCCTTGAGGCCCGCCCAGGAGATCGACTTCACCCAGGAGCTCATCGCAGCCGTCGACGAGCGTGTGGCGAGCACACTCTTGAAGTGGCCGGAGATCTCAGGGCCCGAGCCCCTGCCGACGCCGACGGTCGAGCTGGGCGGCAATTACATGACCGCGCTCGAGGATGCGGCCTATATCCGCCGTGATGTCGTGGTCAATGTCGTCACCTCGATGCTTGGCGTTCTCCTTCTCTTTCTCTTTGCTTTTCGGCGGCTCGGCGTTCTGCTCTACGCCTTCATACCCCTCTTCACCGGCCTGGTGCTCGCTTTCGGCTTCACCGGGCTGACGGTGGGCTCGTTGAACGCGGTCAGCGCCGGAATGGCTGCACTTCTTGTCGGCCTTGGAGTCGACTTCGTGATCGTCTCCTACGGTCGTTACGTCGAAGAGCGCAACCGAGGGAGACGGATCGCTGGTGCCTTGCGCGTCATGTGCGGCTCCTCCGGGCGCGCCGTCCTGGTGGGAGGTGTGACCAGCGCTGCCACCTTCTTTGCCTTTACCGGCACCGACTTCGTCGGCTTGCGCCAGATGGGCTGGCTGACCGGCACCGGAATTCTTTTTTGCATGGCCGCGGTCATGCTGCTCCTGCCGTCGATGCTGGCCTGGAGCGAGGACCACCACAGCCGCCGGGGTCGCGGTTACCCTCGCCTATACCTTCACGGTTTCGGCAGTGCTCGATTGGTCAAGATCAGCATGCGCTACCCAGGGGTCGTTCTCGCCATTGGAGTCATCCTGACGGGTGCCTTGGGTTGGTTGGCGCTGCGCCTGCAGTTCGAGGACAGCATTCGCGAGATGAGGCCGCAAGGGACCCGGGCCGCCGGCATCGAGCAAAAGATGGCGGATCACTTCGGCTCGGGCTTCGACTTCATGATGCTGGTTCTGCGTGCCGAGACTCTCGAGGAAGTGCTGGAGTTGACCGAGAAGGCTGGAGCTGCGGCGGCCCCTCTCACCGGCACCAACGAGATCTTACGATTCGACAGCATCACCTCGATCCTGCCGACTCGTGGGCGTCAGCAGGAGACCCTGGACTGGTTGGCTCGGCAGCGGCAGGGCTATCTCGCACCGGGGCGATTGGAGACAGTTTTCGCCGAAGCGGCGACCGCCGAGGGGCTGCGGGCAGCGGGTTTTGAGGATGGGCTCGCCCTCCTTGCTGAGGCGGCCAGCGTGGTAGCGCCCATCTCTCTCGGTGACTTGTCGAAGGACGACTCCAGTCGGCGATTGCTCGAGCGCTACGTGCGAAAGTCGGAGGAGGGCTGGACCAGCATCGTCTATCTCTATCCACCCGCTCGTATCTGGAAGCGCGAGCCTCCGCCGAGTGCTCGCAAGTTGGCGGAGGATCTAGGGCCGCAGGTGGAGCTGAGCGGAGTCAATGTGGTGAGTGAGTTCATGCGCAAGACAGTGAAGCGGGACGCCCTCATCGCCGCCGTCGTCGGCCTGGTGCTGGTGTCCCTGCTGTTGTGGATCGACTTCCGACGGTTGCTCGACACTTTGCTTGCTTTGGGGCCATTGATAGTGGGTTTGGTGTGGATGCTTGGTGGAATGGTACTGGTCGGCATCCCGATGAACTTCTTCAATATCTTCGTCAGTACCATGATCATCGGCATCGGCGTCGACTACGGAATCCACATGATGCACCGCTATCGGGAGAATCGGGAGGCCGAGCACGCGGTACTCGAAGCCGGCCTGGTGGAGACCGGCAAGGCGATCGTGCTGGCGGCGGCATCTACCATGATCGGCTTCGGTTCGATGTCGCTCTCTTCCTACCCAGGGCTTCAGTCGATCGGCTATGTCGCGATCCTGGGAGCCTCCTCTACTGCCTTGGTCGCCATCACTCTGTTACCCGCTTACCTTTCGATACGACTTCGCCGCTGGGAGAGGGCAGAGGGGTTGCAATCCCGTTAGGGACGCCATTCTTGCAGCGGGCGCATGAAACGCCTCTAAGCCACTGAAGAAAGCGGGTCATCGGTTGCCCTCGACCTCTTCGGGCGCTACCGTCGTCTTCTTGGCGATCAGTCTTCTGTACCAGCGCAGAATCGTCTCGAGCGTAACGATACCCCCGAATTCGTCAACTTGACAGTGCCCCCTCGACGCCCCTGAAGCGACTACATCGATGTCCCTTCATCTAGCCCCCAGAAGAAGTGCTATTCAGGGTCGGGTATTGTGTAGAAACCAGACAGTGAAAGAGCGATATTGATATCACTGTCCGTTTCGTTCGAAAAATACCAGCCATGCACACCGTCAAAAGGCGCGACCAGATAGCCATCTGATGTGTCGCCACGGCCCTGCTTGAAAAACATCACATTCCCAGGCTCTTCAGAAGCTCTTACCGTGTGACCATGAAACTCTGCAAGAAGAAGTTCAGGATTCGAGATGTCTGTGGATCTCCACTGATAGGACACTGAATGACCTTGTTTCATGTCCAGCATGTATTCCAGATCCGAATTGGCAGGAACTGTAATTGCAACCTGGTCCGTCTGATAAACAGGACTGGCTTCAAAGTAGACATTATCGGCCAGCGGTACGTCTATCCACTCGACAGGCGCCGATGCACAAGCGGGAAGAATTAGACAGAAACACAAAGCAACAAAATGAAAGCCGCGAGTTCCGATGCTGGATTCGAGTGAATTAGTCAAAGGTAGTGTCTCCTCTTGTGCAGTCTCGTTGGTTGGCCAGCAGCGGCGCTGGCAAGTTGAGGCCGTGGCTGGCAGAGTACGTCGATGGCGAACCCACCGCCCAGCTATCGTCTGGATACCGGGTTCCCCCTGAAATCATCAGTGACGCCGTCTGGCGCCATCACCGTTTCGGTCTCAGCTTCCGAGACCTCGCCGAACGGCATATCACGGTGACGTACGAGGCGATTCGGCCATGCTGTCTGACGATCGGACTCGACTACGCTCGGCGGTTGCGGCGCCGCCGCGGCCGCATGGGCGACATTTGGTATCTGGACGAGGTCTTCGCGAAGATCCAGGGGCGCCGGCAGTATCTGTGGCGGGCTGTCGATGACGACGGCGATATGATCGACATTCTGGTGCAGTCCCGGCGCAATCGGCGAGCGGCCATACGCTTCTTTCGGAAATTGTTGAAAGGACAAGGCCACGAGCCTCGACGACTGATCACAGACAAGCTGTGCAGCTACTCGGCGGGGCACCACACCGTGATGCCGTCCGTAGTGCACAGTACCCAACAGGACGAGAATAATCGAGCGGAGGTGTCGCATCAACCGACGTCGGTCTGACCTGTGTGGTCTTCGATCTGATGTCCGTTGCTGCGGTCGAGGAGCGGCGACCGCGAGAGGTTCATGAGCGGCTCGATCTTAGGGAGGAAGCACGCTAGGCGAGGATGTCGTGAATGACGCGACCGTGTACGTCGCTGAGCCGAAAGTCGCGTCCTCCATGCCGGTAGGTCAGAAGCTGGTGATCGATTCCCATCAGATGGAGCACGGTCGCCCACAGGTCGTAAACCGTGGTCTCGTTCTCCACCCCGGCAGCTTTTGGGCTGCCGACGGTGCCACCCGAATATTTCAAGGAATATGCGAAGGAATCTCGTCTCCATCTAAATCGAAGTATGTCAACAGCTTACCAGTGAAGACGCCGAATTGACGGCGACCCATGTCGCCCCCAAGGCCGGAACAGGGGAGGTGAGCTCGCTTGACTCGGGCCTTCTAATGTGTGGCACCTTGTGAGCGAAGCGGTTCAAGGGGCTCCCTGAACTGGGCGATGCTTTGCATTCTCCCCGGTGAGATCGCGGAGGGAAACGGGAAGCGCCAGATCGTTATCGACGAGCGTGCGGACGAGGCTCAACGGACTCCTCTCGAAACCATCATCGCGGGCGAGGCATGCGCTGCTCTCAGCAATCATTTCTCCGTTTTCGGCTCCCTATGCTCGGAGTTCTTCGAGACATTGTTTCTGCCGATCGATCTCGAGGTGGACCTGGAGCTCAGAACCGCGAAGGTCGACATCCTGGCGTTGTGAAGAGTAGCGGCAGACCGATAATCAACAAGTTCAATGGAGAACCCTTCCACATTGCACTGGTACGGCCGAGCGGTAGCTTCGAGTTTAGCTACGGGGAAATCGGACGAGGCACGACCTCGGTGACCGGTGAGCTGGAAATGGCGTTCGAACATTCATGGGCGCTATTCTGCGTTCACCACTACAACCAGGATGGCTTGGTCCGGGCTGGTTGAGATGATTGGCTCCTCGGCTTCAAAATAATCTCAAGAGCGAAGGTGCTAATCCTAAGAGCGAAGGTGCAGCTGTGGCCGCGGGCAGAAGAAGATGGCCGTGGCGCCGGCGAAAGCCATGAGCATGAGGACCGTAATGGCGCCGACGTAGGAGCCGCTCTTGTCGGCTGAGGCGCCTGCCCAGGTCGGTGCGATCCAGCCGGCGACACCGGTGATGGCGATCCGCAGACCGCCCGTGCCTACGAACGCGTTGCGGCCGAAGAAATCTGCGAACACGATGGGCTCGCTGACGAAGGCAAGGCCGTAGCCTACGCCGAGCATCAAAACGCAGGGGTAGGCGTATAGCGCGCTCGTCGCGAAGAGGAGTCCGAGCAGGCCCAGTCCTGAGATCGTGAGTGCCATCGCGAGCACCCGGGTGGGGCGCATGAAGTCGCCTAGCGAGGCGCTGAGCCTGCCGACGGCGCTCACACCGACCCTCACGCCGAGAATCGCGGCGGCCGCGGTCGGTGTGAAGCCCAGATCCTCGAAGTGGAGCCGGCCATGAGCGGTCAGCACGCGCCAGGGAACCGCGTTGGTGAGCCCCGCGAAGGTCGCGACGAGGAAGTGGGGCGTGCGGATCGCCTGCACTACGGTCCACTGGAGTCGCACGGGCGCGGTGGCCGGCTCTGTCGGGTCGTATCGGTGCGCCTCCTCGCTCGCCAGGCGGCCGTCCCGGCGCTGGCCGATGTCGCCGGGATGGTTGCGAATGAGCACGAGTGCGATGAGCGCGACGAAGATCGACGATCCCGCGATCAGCCGAAAGGCAATGCGCCAGTCCCAGTGCTCGAGGATGAGGGCGTCGATCGGTGTCACAGCGGCGCCGAAGACGGCCGCTCCGAGCAGGATGACGGCGGTGGCGCGTGCGCGGTACCGACGAAACCAGTTCACCGGTAGCGCTTGAAAAGGCAAGAGCGTCGAGAAGCCGAAGCCGATTCCGGCGACGAGGGCATAGCTGAGGTAGAGACCCTCGAGCGAATCCACCAGGCTGACGCACCAGAAGCCGACTCCGGCGCACAGTGCTCCGGCGGAGATGGTCGCGCGCAGTCCGAATCGCCTGATGGCGATCGCGGCCAGTGGGCTCACCGTGGCCAACGTCAAGGTAAACGTGCCGAAGATCGAGCCGATCTGCTCCCTGGTCAGCCCGAGCTCGTCCATGAGCTCCGGCGCGAGAAAGCCCCAGCTGTAATAGCCTGGCGCGACGCCGAGGCCGTAGGCGACAAAGCCGACACCGACGAGCGTCCAGCCGTAGAACATGGGGCGGTTGGGAGACTCGATAGCGGGCCCCTTAGGAGATGGTCGCGGCACGTGACTGTTGCAGCTCGCTACAGCAGCTCACCATCTCGTTGCCCTAAGCCGCATCAACTATGACCGCCCTTTGGTGAACCGGACCTGCGGGTTTTGCGGATCGCGTGGCGCGACCGCCTTTTCGAACGCCTCGCACACGTCTGTCGAGATGTGCACGACGGAGCGCCAGGCGCCGATGTTGATCGCACCGACCTGCTTCCCGGTGATCCCGCCACGTCTGCAGGTGTGAGCCAGGATACGCTGGGGGTTGGCGCCGGCCTTCGATCCCCAGGAGACGTCGAAGGGCACGAAGCCTGCTTCCGCCTTCTGCCGGCGGCCGCCAAAGGAACCCTTCTCCGAGCTGCTGCCCGACTTTCCCTCGTGGCGCCGCGATGGCGTGTCCACCGCCCGGATCTCCCGCGGCTCGACGGCAGTGCCGGCACCGAGCTCGTGTAGCAGCTCCGCGACGAGAGCCTCCGGCGGGCGCCGCTCGAGCAGGCGCGCGGCGATCCGCTGATACTCCTCCGGAGCGCTCGAGCTCGCCGGATCGCCTTCGGCTTCCTGGTCGAAGGCGCCGTACTTGCGTATGAGCCGTTTGCGGCCCGCCTTGCGGATTTTCGCCGGGGTTGGAGGCGACTGCCACTGGGCGTCAGCCTCGACGATGCGAAAGAGCTCCTCGATGCGGCGCCGCATATGCGGTGGCACGAGAAGGATGCTCTCGCCCTTCTCGCCCGCGCGACCGGTTCTGCCGCTACGGTGGGTGAACGCCTCGCGACTTTCCGGCAGGTCGTAGTGCACGATCTTCTGAACTCCCCGAATGTCGAGGCCGCGCGCCGCCACATCTGTGGCCACGACGCATTGGAGCTTGCGCGCTCGGAAGTCGGCCAGGCAGCGGGTGCGCTCGCGTTGTGCCATCTCGCCGCTCAGGGGGCCCGCCGACAATCCAAGACTGGCGAGCTCGCCCGCGACCCCGGCGGCGGCCACTCGGGTGCGGACGAAGACCAGGAAGCGATGGTCGGGTTGAAGAAGCATCAGGTTGATCAGCATGTCCGTGCGCTGGTTGGCCGCCACGACGATGGCGGAATGGCTGATGTCCTGGTGTTGGGTGGTGACGGTGCCCTCGACCACCACGGCGTCTCTCTGGTAGCGATCGGCGAGAGCCCTGACTTTCGGCGGGAAAGTGGCCGAGACCAGATGCGTCCGGTGCCGATCCGAAGTGCGCTCGAGGATGCTCTCGAGCTCCTCGCGGAAGCCCATGTCGAGCATCTCGTCGGCTTCGTCGAGCACCACCTCGGAAGCCTCGGAGAGGTCCAGGGATCGTCGGTTCAGGTGATCGACCAGTCTGCCGGGGGTCCCGATGACGATCGCCGGACCCTCACTCAACGCTCGCAGGTCGCCAGTGATCGCTGTGCCTCCGGTCACCACGGTGAGCCCTAGATGGCGCCGCCCGTAGAGCCACGAGAGCTCCAGGCCGAGCTGGGCGGCGAGCTCGCGGGTCGGTACCACGATCACAACGCGGGGCCTGGCCGTACGCTTCGATCCCACGCTCGCGGCATCGACGGCAGCGCCCTCGGCTTGGTCGGCGAAGGCGGTGGCGACGACGAAGCCCACAGCGACGGTCTTGCCGGAGCCGGTCTGCGAGGAGATCCGCAGATCCCTGTTCGCGAGCTCAGGCGCAAGAACCGCACGCTGCACCTCCGTGAGCTCGGAGAACCCCCGCGCCCGCAGCGCGTTGGCGAAGTCGGGCAGAGCGCCGAGCTCCTCGAAATCCACCGCGCGGCTCGCGGGCGCGGAGCTTTCCTTTTCTTTCTCGGCGCGAGGCTCGGCCGCTTCATCGCCTTCGTTGGGCGTGATATCGCTCTTGGCCGAAGGGTCGGGCGGGTTTTTGGCCTTGTCTTGATGTGGCGAGAGGATTCCTCCGTCTGCACTCTAGCGGATGTGAGGAGGGGCCGGGACCTCGGCTCACTCCCATCCGTAGGCCTTTCAACCCGGGCCAAGCTAGCGACAGCCGAAGGCTGCCTGGGGCTCAACTTCGTAGTGCCTCGATCCTATTCATCAGAGGCGGATGCGAGTAGTGCAGCTTCACGTAGAAGGGATGCGGAGTGAGGTTCTGAAGGCTCTCGGCCGCGAGCTGCTTGAGCGACGCGACGAGTCGCTCACCGGTTCCGGTGGTCTCGCGCGCGTATGCGTCCGCTTCGAACTCGTTCTGACGTGAGAACGCTTGGACAAAGAACGAGAGCACCAGATCGATCGGCGAGAAGAGCATCCCGAAGAAGATCAGGCCGGCGTAATTGGACATCTCGTCCATGTAGAACGCGTCGAACAGTCCGCGCTCTGTGAGGAACAGCGAGAGCAGGAAGAAGACCAGCCCCGATTGAACGATACCAATGATCAGGCGCTTGCGAATGTGCCCGCGTTTGTAGTGCCCGATCTCGTGCGCAACGATCGCGACGAGCTCGTCGGTAGATTGCTTCTCCGTCAACGTGTCGAACAACGCGACGCGCTTGTGCTTGCCGAAACCGGTGAAGAACGCGTTGGCCTTCGTCGAACGACGAGAGCCGTCGATCACGAACAATCCTTCGAGTGGAAAGCCGACCTTCTGCGCGTAGCCCATCACGGCTTGGCGCAGCTCGCCTTCTTCAAGCGGCGTGAACTTGTTGAAGAGCGGCATGATCCACGTCGGTGCAATGAACTGGATCAGGAGCGCGAACGCAGAGACGAGAGCCCAGCACCAGATCCACGCGACCGATCCCGCAGCCTCGAAGAACCACAGGATTCCCGCCAGCAGCGGCCCGCCGAGGAGCACGGCCAGAGCGATGCTCTTCAGCACGTCGAGCCAGAACGTTTTCAGCGTCGTCTTGTTGAAGCCGAATCGCTCTTCGATGACGAAGGTGCCGTACCAGCTGAACGGGAGTCCGAGCGCGAGCTTCGCTCCCACCAAGAGGCCCATGTACACCAGACCGGTCAGGATCGGCCCATAGTCGAACCCACGCACGAGCTCGTCGAGCCACTGAAAGCCGCCGCCGTACCAGAACGCCAAGAGCACGGCGAGATCGAATGTCGTCGGGATCATCCCGAAGCGCGTGTTCACGCGCGTGTACTCCTGCGAGCGGCGATAGCGCTCGGTGTCGTAAACGTCCCGGAACTCGTCCGGGAGCTCGGGCGCGAGGGCTCTGAGGTTGAGCAAGTCGGCGGCTAGATGCAGCGAGTACTCGACGACGAGCGCGATCTGGATGACAACGGCGTAGACGTTCACGCGCGGAGTCTAACGCTATCCCGCGTCGGGTGGACCGCCGCTGCGAGCTGCGCATGACGAGGTGCCATCACCGAGTCGTCCTCAGTGCAGAAGGGGCTTCATGACCGGCCGCTGCTGCGCATATCGCGCCAGGTGGTCGTCGATTACGGTGGTGAGCGCCGGATCCCCTTGGGCCAGCTCCCGGGCCCTCAGAGCGACACGGGTGGCATCACCGAAGCGTCCGTTGGCTGCATAGGCGATGCCGAAGAGGTCGGCGCACGCCGCATCGTGGCGATGGGTGCTGTAGAGCCGCTGCGCCAGGTCCAGAGACTCCGCCTCCTCCTCCTCCGAGATCGGTCTCGAAGTCGCCAGAAGCATGGCCAGATTGAAGGCGGTACCGATCTCCTCAGGCTGCTGTCCGAGAATCTGCCTCAAGGTCTCCTTGGCAGCGCCGAGGTCGGCCAACTCGATCTCGAGTCGGGCGAGAGGCCTCAGATTGGGCAGGTGATCCGGCGCCAGCATTGCCAGCTGCCGGCGGGCTTCGAGCGCCTGGTGAAACGACTCCTGCCCCGCAAACGCCACGGCCAGATCCGCGTAGGCGAGGTATCGTGTCGGTTCCGCTGCCAGTGCCCTTTCGAGAGGCTCGATCGCATCCCGGAAACGTTCTTGCCGATTGCGAAGCTGACCCAGCGCGAGATGAGCGCCGGGGTGGTCGGGCCGTCGTTCGAGGGCGAGCGCGAGCGCACGCTCCGTCGCCGCCAGTTCGCCGAGCTGCAACCAGGCGTCGGCGAGCCCTACCTGAAGGTCCGCGTTCTGCGGCGCCTTTTGCAGGCCCGCCTGGAAGTGCTCGATGGCATCTCGGCTCCGACCCTGGGCGAGCGCGACCCTACCCAGGTCGTTCAGCGCCTCACCGCTGGTGTCGAGTCTCGAGGCCTCCTCGAACAGCGCACGGGCCTCTTCATCATCGCCTCGGGCCGAGAGGCGCCGGCCACGGTCGAGGAGGGCGCCGGCACTGATGCCTTGGGCGCGCATCTGATCGACCACGTCGCTCACCGGTCGCAGCCCCGCGCCGTAGGAGCGGGCTTGCCAGGCAGCTTCGGCCGCGCCGGCGGCATCTCCGATCTGTTGCCGAGCCTGCGCAAGCAAGCGGTAGAGATCCCCGTTTTTCGAGGTGCGGAGCCGCTCTGCTTCGAGAAGCTCGAGCGCGTCCTCGACCCGTCCCTCGACCAGAGCGATGCGCCCGAGGCCGAGCTGTGCGTGCTGCCGCGCCGATTCAGTGGCACCGGTCTTCCGATAGACGGCACGAGCCTGATCCAGCCGACCGGCTCGGGTCAGCGCGCTGGCGTAGGTCAGGCTCAGGGCGACGTCTTCTGGGGCCAGGAGCGTGTCCGAGAATTCGGACGGGCGAGTGGTTCTCAGGCGGGGATGGGCCGAGGAGTGGGCCGCGGGCCCATTCCTCGGGGCTAGCGCATGCGCCTTTGCCAAGAGATCGAGCGCGGCGTCTGCCGGCCGGTCGGTGAGCGCTGCGAGGTATGGCCAGCGGTAGTCCGCGGGCGGGCGCGCCATCGCTTCGAGGTAACTCTCGTAAGCCTCGATCTCGAGCCCGTGCGCGTGGAGCACCATGGCGAGCTCCCCCCAGGCTTCGCCCGTTCCCGGGCTTTCGGCGACGGCGGCTCGGGCAGACGCGATGCGTGCGGCGACCTGCGGCTGCAGATCGACAGCTCCGGATCGCGTTACCAAGGCGAGACCTGCCCACAGCACTAGCGGCGCAACCCTCAAGGCGACACTCCCTCTCCGCGGACGAGCACGAGGTGGCGGTTGATACCGGGGACGGGAAACGCTTCTCGATGACCGTCCGGCCATCGCACCACGAGAGCGCTGGCCTGCGTCGCCTCCCCGAGGCCGAAGTGAACCGTGGCCTCGCGGCTCGACAGGTAGCTGCGGGTGTGTGTGATCGGCCGCGCCAGCCAGCGGTCCCCGATCTGCAACTCCACTACCCCGCCAATGGCATCCCACTTCCCGCGCGCCGTCATGGGTGACGGCACAAGCGCACGCACGGCGAGCCAGTTCCCGGTCACGGAAGCACGGTTCTCATACACCCTTGCCCGGCCGTTGGCATTGGCAAGAACCAGATCCAAATCGCCATCGCGGTCCAGATCTGCCGCCAGCAACCCTCGGCCCACCGAGCGGTCCGCACAAAAAGGGTTCGCATCGCAAGACACCTCGAACCGGCCGCTGCCGTCATTGGCGAGGAGCAGATTGGGCTCTCCGTAGATGGACTCGAAGGAGGCCCCCGCCGGGAGGGTCCTGGTGGGGCGTCGCACCCGCCCGTTGGCGATCGCCAGGTCCAGGTCCCCATCCAGGTCGAAGTCGAGGAAGGCGGTGCCGAACCCGGTCAACGGCAGGCTCACCCGTCCCAGGTCCGATCGGATGGTGGCGTCCAACATCGCGTCGTTCGGGCCGCTCAGGTAGAGCGTGTTGGACTCGCGATCGACGTGGGTCAGGAAGAGGTCCATCTGCAGATCGTCGTTGAGATCACCGAGCGCGATCCCCATTCCGGCTTCGGACTCCCCGAAGAGGTTGGTGGCCACCCCCATTTCCGTGCCGCGTTCGGCAAAGCTCCCGCCACCCTGATTGATCCAGAGGTGATTCGGCGTGCCGTCGTTGGCGACGAAGACGTCGGCACGGCCGTCGGAGTCGAAGTCGTGGCAGACGACACCCAGGGTGGGGGAGTTAGCCTTCGAGATCCCGCTCGAAACGCCCGTGTCTTCGAAGGCGCCGTTTCCCAGGTTCCGGTAGAGCCGATCGGCGACGCCGGGGTAGACGTTGGGTGGGCAGTAGTCCCGGGCTCCGGCTTTGGTTGTGCATCGTTGATGGGCGTCCGAGCGCAGGTAGCTACCGACATAGAGATCGAGCAGACCGTCCATATCGATGTCGCAGAAGGCGGCCGAGGAGGACCAGGACGCCGCGTCGATGCCGGATGAAGGTGTTATGTCACTGAAGGTACCATCGCCGTTGTTCCGGTAGAGCTGATCGCGCCCGACATGGGTGAGGTAGACGTCCAGATCGCCGTCGTTGTCGATGTCGCCGAGTGCGATTCCCATGCCGTATCCGGGCGACTCCAGACCGGCAGCGTGGGTCGCGTCCTGGTAGATGCCGCCGGCGGTCTGGCGGTAGAGCCGTGGTCCCCGGGGTGGGGCACCGGCGAAGAGGATGTCAGGCAAGCCGTCGCCATCGGAGTCGAAGATCGCGACACCGGCGCCCATGATCTCGGAGAGCCGATGATCTTCTGTTGGCGCCGCCGAATGTCGAAAGTCGATGCCGACGGCATCGGTAACGTCGACGAAGGTGTGGGGCTGGGCCCAGGCAGCAACCGAGAAGGTCAGCGCCAGGAATCCTCCAGCAGACCGAGCTACTGACCGCTTCGTTTGTGCCAGCTCGGCATCCAGTTCTCGTCCGACTCGCCGGCCTCCTCCAGCTTGCGGGCCGCCTTGAGGACGAGCGGCATGGAGTAGTTGGCCTCATGGCATGCGTATTCGTACACGTCGTCGTCGGTGCGCCGAAACTGCTGACGCGCGGTGAAGGGCGCCTCGTAGGTCTCCGGATCTTCGATCGTGTACTCGTACTGGAGCGTGTCTTCGTCTAGTCGGGTGAAGCGCTCGGTGAAAACCACGTTCTCGCCGGTGCCGCTAGGGGCGGCGAAGTGCTTGAAGTTGGTGGTGGTGACTACGAAGCTGTCACCCTCCCACTTGCCGGTGGAGAAGCCTTTGAAGAATCGCGTGGTCGCCGCCACGCTGCCGCTCCCGTCGGTGGGAATGACACGGTGGTCATTCACCATCTCGACTTGCATGGCGACGTGGCTCTCCGACTGCACGATCTGCATGATGTTGTTGTAGGCACCGGAGCGCATCGGGTTGTTGTTGAAGCCGATGATGCAGCGATCGGTCAGGCTCCGCATTTCGGGCCCATCCGGCGACTTGCCCTGCATTTCGACGTAGGGCTTGTTGCGCTCCCTTGCCGACGGTTTCATCGCCGGCATCCGCCCGTTCGGGGGATCGACGATCAGCGAGGTACGCAGGCTGCCATCGAGCCGTGTCGCCAACTCCAGAAAGCCGGAGTTGTAGCCCACATCCACATCCCTCTGGCCATCGAGGCCTTCGCGAAGCTCGCCCTCGCGCTCCGCGGCTGCGGCGCGCCTGTTGATGGTGTCTCGCTGGAATTGAGCCGCCTCTTCCGGGGTGAGGAGCTCCTTGTCCTTCCAGCGCTCGGGTCGGCTCAGCGGCGTCGCGTTCTTGAAGTCCCAGGTCCCCTGCAAACTGGGCTTGCCCCAGGGCTTCATCGGTACTTCGCCTCCGGCTGAGGTCGCGGTCAGGACGACCAGTGTGGTCACTAGTGCTCGGGTTTTCATGACCTCTCCTATCTCCCCACGCTCAATAGAGGTTCTTCAGAATAGGTTGGGTCCGGTCCGCACCTTTGCGCAGGTGAGCGTACATGGCGTCTTCGGCGAAGGGGACGCACTTGAACTCCAAGAGGCGCGCGCCTTCCTCCAGACGTCGGTAGAGGGGCATTCGGATCGTCCAGGGTCGGGTGAACACCTGAGGATCCTCGATGGTGGCTTCGTAGCGGATGTGATCCGGACCCATCAGCGTGTAGCGCTCCGTCACTTTAAGCTGATCGCTGTGCCAGCTGCCGGTGGCGTCGAACCAGGTGTCCGGCATCTGGTCGGTCACCTCGACCACCAGGGTTTCGCCTTCCCAGTGACCGAGTGAATAGCCCATCCAGGACGGCAGCTCCGCCCGGGTGCCGGGTCGGTCGAGGTGGATGATGCGGCTGTTGCTTCCCCATTCGTAGGCAATGAAGAACTTGTTCTTTGACTGCACGATGTGGAAGGGCAGCGGCATGTAGGTTTGGCGCGGGAAGCCCGGGATGAAGCACTTCACCACCGGATCCCATAGGTTCCACTCAGACCGGTACTGCTCCCGTTCGGCCTTCGCTTCCTCGGTGTAGGGAATGGTGCCGCCGTCGATGTAGCTCTGGCCTGCAGGGATCCCTCCCAGCGCGCCAAGTACGATGGTTGCCGGGCCCTTTTCCGCGTGACCGCCTTCGAGATTCCAGTGAGCGGTACCGACCGCTTGCCAGAGCCCGTTCAGATCCGGCTTCGTGCCTTCATTCGCCTGGCCGAATAACGTGGCCGTGGCGAGCAGCCCACAAAATAGGGCTCCCGAAATCGCTGATTGTCTTCCCATGACGGTCTCGCCTATCGCTCCGTCGGATCGGCGCCGTTGCTCGGGGCGCCGGTGCCGGAAGAGCCCATGAAGAGCTTCTGGCCGTTGGCGAAGGTGATGTCGCGGCCGCTGCCCCGACACTTCGGCTCGCAGTCCGGGTCCTTGCTCTGGTAACCCCTGACGATCACTTCGGACCCGACGGTCAGCACCGTGCGGGAGATCCCCCGTCGTAGAAGCGCGTTCGGCGTACCGCCCTCCATCATCCACGGCACCGTGGAGCCGTCCTCCTGGGTCACGTCGACGTGGATCCAGCTGTGGGGGTTGACCCACTCCACCCTCACCACCGTACCGGTGATCTCGAACGGCCTGCCGGCATCGAACTCCGAGGAGAACGCATGGTGGGCGTTCACCACAAGCGGGGATCCAAGCAGTGCCGCCGTGGTTGCGAGAGTCGGCAGAAGGCCTCGGGTGATGCGAGTCATCGAGCTCATAACCTCCGTTGTGATCGCAGGGTCCCAATACTAGTCTCAAGAGGCTGGTGGCGCCACATCTTGCACGACCAAGCCTGGTTGGAGCCCAGCGGCTTTGAGATTACGCTGAGCTTCGAGAACCCGAGGAGACCGTATGGCCCTGGCCGCAATCAGCGCCGCCGAGTTCGAGGAGGTCTACCAGGCCTGGGTCGAGCACGGCGTGCTGCGCTTTCGCGGTCAGAGCCTCGACGACAAGCAGCTCGAGGAGTTCAGTGCGCGATTCGGGCCGCTCGAGAAGACCCCGGCCAAGCTGCCGCCCGAGAAGTTGAAGCTACTGCCTAGCCTCTATGTCGTGCCGCTGTCGAACATCAAGAAAGACGGCCGACCGATCGGAGGCCTGGGCAACACCGAAGCCAGATGGCACTCCGATATGACCTATCTCGAGACACCACCCCCAGCGAGCGTCCTGTTGAGCATCGAGGTGCCCGAAGAAGGGGGCAACACTCAGTTCTCCTGCCAGCACGCAGCCCTCGAGTCCCTTCCCGAGGAGCTTCGGGAGCGACTCCAACACATCCGGATCAAGCACGATGCCGCCCACACCAGCGTTGGGGATCTTCGCTTCGGCTTCGAAGAGGTGAGCGACCCGAGCGACGCGCCAGGCGCCGTGCACTCCGCCATCCTTCGCCACCCGGAGAACGGCCGCGACGCGCTCTACCTCGGCCGGCGCGAGTGGGCCTACGTTATGGGGATGGAGATCGAGGACAGCGAGAGGCTGCTCGACGAGCTCTAGCGCTATGCGACGCTGCCTGAGAATGTGTGGACCCAGGAGTGGCGGGTCGGCGACGTGCTCATCTGGGACAACCGGCGAGTGGTCCACAGGCGCGACGGGTTCCCCGACCACATGCGGCGATTGATGAAGCGCTGCCAGGTACTAGCTCGCGAGTCGGTGACGAGCTGAGCTAGTCCGAGCCGATAACTTCTTCGCGTAGGGTCAGAAGAGCTGCCGTTGTTCCACGGTCTCAGCTCCCTTGGCGAGCTCGAAGAGCATGCCGTCCTTAGTTACGACCACGTCCTCCGGAAGGCCGGCGGTGAACTGGTTCATCATCATCTCGTTGGCCGGGGCGGGCACGAGGTGGTAGAAGGCGACCATTCTGACCCCCGCCTCCTTCGCCAGCTCGAGGATGTCGGCGGTCGGCGCGTGGTAGTCCTGGATGTCTTTCATGATCTTGCTCAAGCGCTCGTTCCCCATGGCACCCAGCATCCTCTCGGCCTGCTGGACCAGGGATAGCGCCATGGCGTCGTGAAGTAGCAGGTCGGTGCCCTTGGCCGCATCGCCGAGGGTCGCAGTGGCGACGGTGTCGCCGCTCACGACCACGGAGCGACCGACGAAGTCGAAGCGGTAGCCGAACGCGGGCTCGATCGGTCGATGGTCCACTGGAAATGCGGTGATCGTGAGACCGTCCTCCTCATAGACCACGCCCGGCTCGATAACCTGCGCCTTCATCGGGCCCAGTTTCGCCGGCAGCATCTCCTCGCCGTGGTGTGCGGTGCGGTAGGAGCGGTCGAGGAATAGGCCTGGTTGAAGCCGTTCACGACCTCGCCTACTCCTTGTGGCCCCAACACAGCGAGCGGCTCGGAGCGCCCCGCGATCCAGGAGGCCAGGTTGATGCCGGGGAGGTCGCCGATGTGATCGGAGTGATAGTGGGTCAGCAGAACCCCCCTGAGATGCTCCATCGGAAAGCGGGCGATACCGAGATTCTTGGCCGAGCCGACGCCGGTGTCGACCAAGAAGATGCGCTCGCCGGCGACGACCGCGATGCAGGCTTGGGCGCGCTCGGGGATGTTGCCGAGTGGTGAAGCCGAGCCGCAGACGAACACGCGCAGTGCGTCGGGCTCGAAGAGGGCGGTTGGAGGAGCACCGAGCTGTGCGGCAGTTGGCAGGACTCCCAGCAGGGAGACTACAGCCGTAGCGAGAAGAGGGAATCGGATCTGGTCAGAGCGGGACATACTCACTCTCCGTTTCGAGCGGATGAAGTCCGAGACGATTCGGAGCGACTTTACCCCGCTTCCGCCATCCCGGCTGGCTCCGCCTCGCCTACGCGCTCGGCCGCCGCGCTCATCATTCGGCCCTGGTTGAGGTCGAGGTACACGTGGAAGGCCATCGCCAGCCACAGAGAACCGCTGAACACATAGAGGAGCGCTGCGACCAGGCCAACACTGCCCGTCGTCAGTACGTTTGCCCACAGTCCCTGGTAACTGTGGGCGAGGCCGAAGGCCAGTGAGGAGAGCAGCACGGCCCAGTGCGAGGGTGCGAACTGGGAGAAGTACCAGATCAGGTAGCCGCGGAAGACGATTTCTTCGCAGACGTACGACGAAGCAGGTAGCGGATGCGCTCGGTGTGAAGCGCAGCCGCCAGCACCCTCGGGCAGCGAAGGAGGAGCCGCGAAAAGCCGCGGCTGCGGTTCCGAGCCACCAAGTGCGCTGGGGGAGTCCAGGCGTTTTCTCTGCGGGTCGGTGATCTCGACCGTGAGTACCTGCTGCACCTGCCCTCGATCTACGACGCCAACATCGCGTCCTCCCTGGTTCTCGACTTTCACGGCTACACCGGAGTGGCGGCGGGAGAGGGGGGCCTACACCGGACGCAGCCATCATGCCGACCAGAACGCCTACTGCACCTGGGACGGGGAGCACGCGTGGCCTAAGGCAGAGGGCCTGCCGGTCGGCAACGAGATCATCTGGGAGTTCTTCTCTCGGCATACGCGGTCGAAGTACCGAGCTAACGGGTCAGCGGGCTCTCCCTGACTTGGACCAGAAGCCCCTTGAGCTCGGCCAGCTCAAATGACACATCCCGTGGGCCCCCAGGTCAATTCTTCCGACGAGAGCGTCCGTGGCTGGCGGCCAGGTTTGGCTGGCCCGATCCGCTCGGTCACTCGGCGGGTGCCGGTGTGATCCAGATCGGCGAGGACCAGGCCCGCTCCTGGATGGTCTGGGGCAGGCCCGGCCGCGGCTCCACCCCGGCGCGGATGGCATCCCAGGTCGACCAGCGACAGGTCGGGTTCTCGATCACTCGCACGTAGTAGAAGGCACGCTGGGAGGGATCGAATCCCGGATCGCTCCAACCCGCGTCGAGGGCCGCGGCACCGGCGTCCTCGCTGAAGCTGCAGTCGGACAGGTCGACGCTGGCGTCGTTCGAGGGGCAGCGCCATGTGTCAGGGTCCGGCACGGCCCCGTCCGAGCACGCGATGTCGAAGACCTGCTCGTGGGTAGCGCCGCCCTCGAGCCAACCCTTTACGATCTGGAGGCGATCCAGGGGCGCGCTCGCCGGATCGCGGGTCGCCTGCGCCAAGAAGCGCGGAGCGACTGCCTGTCCGCCCTCCAGATCTGCTCCCATCGGCACCCCACCGGTGTAGGCCAGCTCGACGGCGTCCTCACCCTCCGCCAGGGTCTCCGGTAGTCCGTAGCCGGCGAAGAAGCGAACCCGGATGCGAGGGCCCGAGGTGGCGAAAGTCTCTTTTCGACGCATTGCATCGTAGATCGCTTCGCGGGTGTTCTCTTCCGCCCAGACACCGGCGAGACCCGAGGCGCCCCACAGCGCCAAACGGAGCTCGACATAGTCCTCTCCCTCGGCCAGCGGAATCGATCCTCGCCTCTCCGGAGTGCCGTCGGCGAACCCGATCTTGGAGCTGAAGCTCGACTCCTCCGGCTGGCTGGCTCCGGTATGGGTGTCGCTCGAGCCGATGAGACCGAAGCGGAAGGGGTTGAACCCCACCTCTTCTTGCATCTGGAGACCCCCGAGGTAGGCGTCGCGGGCGTAGCTCCCAGGCGGATCGCTCGCCATCGCCGGGGCGTTGGCGCCCGACCGGTACGGATAGAGCTCGAAGTCGGCCCATTCGTCGGTGGGCGAGAGCATGGGGTGGGTCTCGGAGGTGCCCTTGATCTGCGTCACCTCCACGATCGGCTCGTTGCGCATACGCTGTTCCGCGTAGGCTGCATCGAGTGGGTCACCCTCGAAGCTGGTGCGCCGGAACATGAGCCCGTTCGATTCGTTCGAATTGTGCGGAATCGCCAGCGACTCGATGCCTTCGGCACGGAGGCCGTCCATCCACGCCCACAGATCCTCCGGGTTTTCGGAGTCGTACCTGCTGAAGGGGGTGGCCGGAACCTTGGTGTCACGGAAGATCACGTTGCGGTGCAGGTTCTGGCGGTTCGGGCCGGAGGTGTACTCGTAAGCGATAAAGGTGGTGAACTTTCCGGGCTCGTAGTGACGCTCGGCCGCGGCTGCGATCTCCTGCCAGGCCGAGCGCAGGACCTCGGCGTCGAAGATCTCGCCCCACCTGTCAGCTGGCAGGTAGGTGGGTAGCAACGCCAGTGCTTCCAAGCGCTCCTCGAGGCTTCGGGCCTTTCTCACCACATCTCCCAACTCGGTATCGTGCACCCTCTCTGCCGGATCACTCATGGCCCTCATGTGGCCGAGCAGAATGGCGTGGTCGGTGACGGCGTAGAAGTCCAAGGGACCGCTTGCGAGTCTCATCTCGTAGCCGACCGGATGCTCGATGGCGTCGCCGCGTGCGAAGCGATAGGCGTCGTCGGGCGTCGCCAACGAGCCGTAGAGGTAGGCGTCCATCGAGTAGCTGGTGTGGACGTGGAGGTCTCCGAAATAGGCGTTGCGCAGAGGATTACGCTCACTGCTTCCGGCAGCCTGCTGCGATGTCGCCGCGCCCTTCGACGTCGAGGGCTCCTGCTCGGGCGTGCTCGGCCCGCAGCCTAGAGCCAGGATGGAGAGGAGAGCCGGCACGACGGAGCAGCGAAGGTGACTCGATTTCGACATTCAGATCTCCCCTCGGCTGCGACCGTAGCATTTTCGAGATCTCCTCAAACGGAGGCGGCAGGCCCGTCGTTGTCTGAGATAGCCGCTGTGGCGGTGTCGAGGAGTACGGTCGGCCCCAGACCGACCGGGACACTGGCCAAGAAGAGCTGTCGAGCCCGGCAAGAACTCGGCAGGGCAGATTCGATTCGTCAACCACGGCAAGGATGACGATCTTCGAGCTCGATCGTCTCCTGGTTGCTTGCGGAGCTCTCGCCCACTGCGTTGACCCGCTGCACGACGACCGCCACCTGCCCAGAGGACTCGGAGCCGGTGAAGCTCTCGGCCGCGAGCGCAACCTCTGCCTTGTCGCCAGCCGCTTCCGGGTCGAAGTCGAATGGCGCAACCAACGCAACGGCGAGAGGGGCAGCGGCCATGCCCTCGAAGGAAGCGACCAGAGCGGCGGCTTCTGGTTCTTCGACGCCGACAACGTCGAGCTCATCGTCAAGGCTCTCGATGGTCGCCAGATCACCGGCGCATGGTGGATCTTCTATGGAGCGCTCTCCGACGTCGAATACTGGATCGTCGTCACCGACACCGAGACTGGAGTGACGAGGATCTATCGCAACGAGCCCTTCGACATTTGTGGCCGAGGCGACACCGCAGCCTTTCCCGAAGCTGGAGGAGAGGCCGTCTCGACGGGGTCGAACGAAGCTCTCCCAACCAGCAGCTGGCTTCCAGCGCCCCTGCACCCGGCTCTCGATCTCGAGCCTCGCCTTCAGAGTCGCGATGCTTGCGTTCCCGGCGATCTCACTCTGTGCCTGCTCGACGGACGTTTCGAAGTCGAAGTCGGTTGGCGCAACCATCGCAACGGCGATACCGGAGTAGGCACCGCGATCCCCTTCTCCGACCGCAGTGGCTTCTTCTGGTTCTTCGATTCGGGCAACACCGAGCTGGTGGTGAAGGCTCTCGACGGCCAGTCGGTCAACGGCAGCTTCTGGTTCTTCTACGGGGCGCGCACGCGGGGAGGTGGGGTGCCCTGGACGGCCGGCGCTAGTCGCTCAGCACAGCTTCTCTTGCGATCTCTGTGGGCTCTCTGCGGCGAGCCAACGATTGCCGACGACCTCGAGGGTGCAGCGGATCTCGAAGCCGAGTGCCTCGTATAGGCGGACGGCGTTCTCGTTGGTCGCCAGGACATGGAGCAGAGCCTCTTCGCCTTGCTCGCGGATGTGGCCCGCGACCCACAGAGTCAGCGCCGCACCGAGGCCTTGGCGGCGGGCGTCGGGATGGGTGCACACAGCCGAGATCTCGCGCCATCCCGGTAGATGGAGTCGTTGTCCCGCCATCGCCATCAGCCTGCCAGCCTGGCGCACGCCGACATAGGCCCCGAGCTCGATGGTGCGGGGACGAAACGGGCCGGGTTCCGTCAACTCGACCAACGACATGATTTCGTCCGTGTCCGCGGTGCCGAGTTGTAGAAGCTCAAGAACGGGGATAGCCGGTAGATCGCGAGCGATCATCTGGTGGCAAGGCTGGCGGAAGAGCTCGGTCCAGCCCTCCGGCGCCGGAGGCACTCGAGGTCGAACAAGGACCGCGGTCTTCTGGGGGCCGACCAACTCGGCTAGGGCCGCCCAGCTCTCCTCGTTTACCTGATCGACGGCCGAGAAGGGAGAGACCTCCGGCACGAAGCGGCGGGCCAGGCCGTCCAGACTGAGCTCCGCGAAGCGCTGCTGAGGACCGGTCAAGCTATGCCAGACAGGGTTGTCTAAGAGCAGCATGGCGTTGTCGCCGGAGGACGTGGCGCTGGCGGTAGGATCTTTCGACATGGGATGCGGGCTCCTATCCGCGGTTTCTTTCGGTTTCGACCGCGGCATCGTAGAGCCGTTTGAGCGCCGGTCCGATCGGTTTCCGGTGCCGATGTGGGATGTGGTCGAGGAGCCGTTGGGCCTCCCCGTCGAGCGCCTGGTCGAGCTCGGCGGCCCGCGCGCGGCCCTTGGCGCTGAGACTGAGCCGTATCAGCCGCCGGTCGATCTCAGCGGGCCGCCGTCGCAACATGCCCTCGGCCTCCAGAGCCGAGACTGTACGGCTCACCCACGCCTTGTCTAGGCGTGTGCGCTGTACCACCTCGGCGAGCCCCATCTCGCCGTGGTCGTGCAGGGTAGTGAGGACGTGGCATTGGGCTACGCCGATGCCACTACAGACCCTCAGGGAGTAGCGCTGGAGACGAGCAACGGTCCGAGTCAACTCTCGCAGCAGCCGGGCGTCGTCGAGATCCTTCTTCGGTTCCGCGGAACGGATCGTTGTCATATACAACTAGTTTGCACGATAAAGCCGTAGTTGACAACGATTTTCGTCGTCCGGGCGGTGCCGACTCCGTCGAGGGTGAGACCCAGGGCTCGACGACGACGAGATGGGCACTGTGGCTTGCCTCGTATAAAATTTGGAATCATGCCCATCATACCGTTGCAGGAACAGCACTTAGCTCCCCGGCCCACTGAGCTGGAGCACTTCGGTACCGCTCTCGGTATCTCCCGCGATGGCCGTGTCATGGTCGTCGGTACCGAGGCGCTGGCGCGCGACCCCAATCATTTGGGCGACGTCTTACAGGACCTTGCGGGACGCATCTACGTCATCATTCGCAACGACGCTCGGGCAGTGGTGGCTACCGAGCCGATCCCCGGGCCCGTGCCGCCCGACGGTCACTGGTTCGGTGCCACCGCGGCCGTTTCTCCGGATGGCGAGCAGATCATCGTCGGCGACTGGGGTACAGGCAAGGCTTGGGTCTATACGAGGCGCGGCGAACTGGGCCCCGGCAACGAATGGAATCACCCTCCGGCCGAGCTCGTACCCGACCCTCGGGTCGAAGAGAGCCATTTCGGCCATACGGTCTCCATCGCCGATGGGCACGTTGCGGCCGTCGGCGCGCTGAACTCCTCTACCGATACGCGCGAGGCGGGGATGGCGATTGGTGGGGTCCACATCTTCCGCGACATCACCAGACCTGACGGCGTTGAGGGCTGGCAGCAGGAAGCTCTGCTCCAGCCGCCTCCGGTAATCAACGACCAGGACCCTTGGATCTCGCACTTCGGCAAGGCGATCGAGCTCTCGGCCGATGGCGGCCGGATTTTGGTGGGATCCTTCCTTCGGCGCGACCGGGTGACTGGAGCGGGTCGCGCCTACGTCTACCGCTTTGGCGGCAATCCGATCGCCGTGAACTGGAATCTCGAAGCGACCCTGCAGGCTTCTGCGGACGAGGATTTCGACGACTTCGGGAGATCGGTTGGACTCTCGCTGAATGGGTCGACGGCCTGTGTAGGCGCCCCACGGTTTCGCGATCTCGATGTCGATCGCCGAGGCGCAGCCTTCGTCTTCCACCAGGTCCAGGGGTGGCAGCGGCCGGTGCGGTTGCAGCGAAGCGACGTCGGGGAGAGGGAAAACGAGCTGGGGATTTCGGTCTCGCTGTCCGACGCGGGTCGTTCCGCACTGGTCGGCGCTCAGGCCGTCGAGGTGGCGACGAGACTCGACAGCCACGCCGCCTACTTGTTCACCACCGATGTCGGTATCCCGTGGCGCGAGCACGCCATCCTTAGCCCTGTTCCCGAGTTGACTGCCGATGCGGAGGCGGGCCACAACGTCGCCTTGTCGAGAGATGGTGTCGAGATGGCGGTCTCCGCCCGTCGCGCTCCTGCCCCCGACGACCCCGGCCCTCCCGAGAGGGGAGCTCTGCGGTGGGCCGGCATCGTCTTTACGGGCGCCGCGCCTGGTGGTGGAGACGAGAGACGGGAGAGGAATCAGCGCGACATCATTGATGGCGCGCGCCCGGGGCTCGGTCGCTTCGGGCGCTTCGGTCGTCTTATCGGCCGTCTCGGCCGGTGGATTCGCGGCCTGGGCCGCGGCGGTGTCAACCCCTAGTGTCCTGTATCAGTGGTTCGTTGCATAAATCGCGGAGTCATTTTGGGTGCTGCCAAGGCGCTACGACGAAGGTATATTGGGCAATATTGCGAGGAGGAGCAACGACGGCAGCGCGCAAAAGGGCCAGCGAGTTGTGTGACGAACTACTGATACAGGACACTGGTCCGGGTCCTCTGGAAGCAGGTGGGCGACGACCGTGCGCTCACTCGTTTCGAGGCATCAGGTAACGCTCGAGGAACGGCAGCAGGCGCGCGAGAAACTCCTGGTTCTCGGCCGGGTCGTAGGGGACGCCGAAGTCGCCCTGGGCAGAGCTACCCCAATAGAAGCCGTGGGGTCCTTTTGGCGGAAAGAAAGTCTCGACAGTCTTTCCGCCCTTCTTCAGGGTGGTGGCAAGACTCTTGGTGAAGCTGACAGGGACCGACGCGTCCTGCTCACCGTGTACCAGGAGCACTGGGCATCGGAGCTGATCGGCTCGACTCATAGGGCTCGAGCTTCTATAGCGGTCGGGAGCTTCACTCGGCGTGCCCCCGAGCTGGTGTGCGACCTCCTGCATATAGGTGTTCCCGACCGAGATTCGTCCAGGGGGCAGCTTCCGCTGGTGATACGGTGCGCTTCCGCAATGCTCGTAGAGCGCGCCGAGGTCGTGGAGGCCTGAGCACGGAATCGCTGCCTGAATGTCGACCCGAGTGGCGAGCTCGAAGGCTAGCTTGCCGCCGTGGCTGCCGCCGATGACGGCGATGGCGTCGGGCCGGACGTAGGGCAGCCGCTTCAGGTACTCGTACGCCGCGACCACGTCTTCGTACTCGGTGACCCAGTCCTTCGCCCGGTAGTCGGTGCTGAGCAGGGCGTAACCGGCGGCTACGAGCGCGTCAGCCGGGGTGGTGCTCAAGGTGCCGCGCGTGGCGGCGAAGTTGCCGCCGAAACCGCCGTGGATCATCAACACCCCTGGAAAGGGGCCGTCCCCCGGAGGCTTACGGATCGCGCCATAGATCAGAAGCCCGGTGGGGCTTCGCATCAGAGTGTCGAAGGTCTGCGAGCCGTCGTCCAGCGTGCGTGAAGAAAAGTCGAAGCGCTCGACGATCTCTTCGGCGTTGAGCAGCGCTGCAGGAAAGGCGCTGCACAAGAGCGCTACCGCCGTCAGCGCCTGCACGGCCCGTCGGCCGAGTGGGATGGTCTTCATTGTTGCCTCCCGATGCTGAGTTTATTTCTCATCGAAGATGTTATCCCCGATTTCAGGGGCGAGACCGGTTCGGAGATCGGCGCCGTAGCCTGGTGAAAGAGGGTAGTGTTGAGAGAGCATGCCGCCCGCCAACATTCCGCCGAACTTAGACATCACCGTTCGCGTGGGTTGCAGCCTCGTCTACGAGGTCACGGGTGCGGCTTCACTGCTTCTCAAGGTGAATCTCGGTCCGAATCGCAGCGCCTCTGTACTCTCCGAGGCGCTGTCGCTCGGCGACAACCTACCGGCAGCGGAATTTACCGACAGCCACGGAAACGAGCTTCGTCGCCTGACGCTTGCGCCTGGCGTAAATTGCGTCCGGCACGACGCGATCGTGGCGGTCTCGTCGAAGGCCGACAACGAGGACCTTCCCGTCACGGTGCCGGAAGCGCCCGGTGATCTCCCGGCTTCGTTGCTTCGCTACACCCTTCCCAGCCGATATTGCGACTCCGACAAGCTCACCGACTTCGCCTGGGAGAAATTCGGTCACATCGAACATGGAATACCGCGGGTTCAGGCCATCAGCCTTTGGATTCACGAGAATATCGAGTATCGGTACCTGTCGGGCAGACCTGATCTCTCCGCCTGGGACATCTTGCAGCGCGGCTATGGCGTTTGCCGTGATTTCGCGCATCTCGCCATCGCGCTCAACCGCACCTTCAACCTCCCCGCGCGCTATGTAACGGGCCATCTACCCGACATCGGCTTCCCCGACCCCGAGAACCACATGGATTTCCACGCCTACGGGGAGGTCTACGTTGGAGGAACATGGTTCACGACCGACGCTCGCTTCCACATCCCGCGCATCGGTCGGCTCAGAATCTCCTGCGGCCTAGATGCTGTGGATGGTGCGTTCTCGACGATCTACGGCGGCGCGACGATGACGTATTTTCAGGTGTGGGCCTACCAGGTGGCACGGGGATCGGTGGGTGTAGGTGACCCGATCGATCTCTCAGCCAGCGTCTTGACAACGAGCGGACGGTACGCTCTGACAAGGCCTGAAGCGGTGTTGCCGAATCATGGCCGGAGTTGAATCAGCGCAGTCCGACGTTCACTTCGACGCCGTCGTTGTCGGAGCGGGATTTGCCGGCCTCTACATGCTCTACCGGCTCCGCCAGCAGGGCCTTCGAGTGCGAGTCTTCGAAGCAGGAACGGGAGTGGGAGGTACCTGGTACTGGAATCGCTATCCCGGGGCTCGCTGCGACGTCGAAAGCATGGAGTACTCCTTCGGCTTCGACGAAGAGCTGCAACAGGAGTGGGAGTGGAGAGAGCGTTATGCCGGACAGCCCGAGATCTTGCGCTACGCCAACCACGTTGCCGATCGCTTCGAGCTACGCTGTGACATCGAGCTCGAGACTCGAGTCGAGGCGGCCCACTTCATCGAGAGCAATGGGATTTGGCAGTTGCGTACGACTTCCGAGAACGGCCGGGCGGTGTGGACGGCCCAGTTCTGCATCATGGCCACCGGTTGTCTGTCGTCCGCAAACACTCCAGACTTCGAGGGCCTTGGCGACTTCAAGGGAGATCTGCTCCACACCGGCCACTGGCCCAAGGAGGAGCCGGATCTGAGTGATCGCAGAGTCGGGATCATCGGCACCGGCTCCTCAGCGATTCAAGCCATACCCATCCTCGCCGAGCGATGCGGCGAGCTCTTTGTCTTCCAGCGCACAGCGAATTACAGCATTCCGGCTCGCAATCACCCGCTCGATCCCGAAGAGCAGGCCGCGATCAAGGCGACCTACTCCGAGTTCCGCGAAGCCAACAAGAGGATGTCGTCGGGCTTTGGTTCGAAACGCCGATTAGGCGATCGTTCGGCGCTCGAGGTGAGCGGCAAGGAGCGCGACGAGGAGTTCGAACAGCGATGGGAGGAAGGCGGATTCGGTTTCCTCGGCGGTTACACTGATTTCCTGGTCAATGAGGATTCGAACCAGCTGGCCGCGGAGTGGGTTCGTGGTCGCATCCGCGAGATCGTAAGAGACCCACAGGTCGCGGACCTTCTCTGCCCTGAACAGGTGATCGGTTGTAAGCGCATCTGTCTCGACACCGGATACTTCGAGACCTTCAACCGCGACAACGTCCACCTGGTCGATGTGAGCGGTACGGCGATCGAGAGGATCACGCCGAGGGGCGTGGTCGCCGGCGGCCGAGGCTTCGAGCTCGACACGCTGATACTGGCCACCGGCTTCGATGCCATGACCGGCACACTGCTACGAATCGATGTTCGCGGACGCGGCGGAAGGACTCTGGGGGAAAAGTGGGAGGAGGGCCCGAAGACCTATCTGGGTCTGGGGATCGAGGGCTTTCCGAATCTCTTCACGATCACCGGCCCCGGCAGTCCCTCCGTGCTCACCAATATGATCGTATCGATCGAGCAGCATGTGGAGTGGATCGATGAGTGCATCGGCTTCCTACGCCTCCATGGGCACCAGACCATAGAGGCGACTCGCCAGGCGGAAGAGGAGTGGGTGGATCACGTCAATGGCCTCGCGGCCCGAACCCTCTACCCGACTTGCAACTCCTGGTACCTCGGCGCCAACATCCCCGGCAAGCCACGGGTCTTCATGCCGCACATCGGCTTCCCGCCCTACGTGGAGAAGTGCAACGAGGTGGCTTCGAGGGGCTACGAAGGCTTCGAGCTGGGGTCTCCTAGCTTCGGATAGGCGCTGAGTACGGGCCCCGGCCCTCAGTCAGGATTCTCGAGGCGGTAGTAGATTCTTTCGATCGTCAGCGCGCTCACACCTACGTTCTTGATGGGGATCCCGGTGTGGTTGGTCAGGTCGAGGGTCTTCAGATTCTCCAGAGTCTGGGGCCACTCATCGACGAATCCGTCACCCAGGAATGACGGACCACCCAAGGCCATGTCGCCGGTGAAGACCAGCTTGTCCTGGGGAAAATAGACGGCAACGTCGCCCCCGGTGTGGGCTCGCCCGAGGAAGATGATCTGAATCTCTCGCCCCGCTCGATAGAGCGTCAACCGATCGCTGAGGGTCACGGAGGGGGGTAGTGGATCGATCTCATCGAAGTCCTTGACGTGCGCCGAGAACATCGCGAGATAGGTCTCGAGCTCTTCACGCTCCGACGCGTCCTCCGCTGAGGCGATCTGCTGCTTCACGCGATCCAGTGTCCTGGCGTTACCTGCGAGACCGCTCCGATAGGTGGGCTCGTCGAGTGATCCGGTAGCCAGCCTCAGATAGGTGAACTCATGTCCGATGATCGGGACGTCGGCAAACTCCTGATTCCCGTGGGCATGGTCCCAATGGTGATGAGAGTTGATGAGAGCGCTGACGGGCTTTGTAGTGATCGCTTTGATCGACTCGATGAGCTGCCTGGCCTTCGCTGGAGTTACATGCGAGTCCACCACCACGACATCGTCGTCATTGACGACGACAAGCGAGTTGCTGTTGAACACCTGCGCCGTCGTCTGGGCGAGGTAAATCCCGTTCCTGACTTCACTGAAGCGGTGGGTCTCGGTGGTGATCGGATCCGCCGCGTGGAGTGGCCCGGCGGTCAAACACAGGGCGAATCCCAGCTTTGCGGCGCGGAATCTCAACTGGTCTCGAGTCATCGAGTGTCTTCTCCTTGAAGTGGGGGTCAGGGACTCGCGAGAGTGTACTCTTAGATCTCGGGCGAGTCCGGCAGACCGACGAGGAGTGGTGGCAAGTGTTCGAGAGCCTTCAGCAGAGATTCGATGGGGTTTTTCGGGGCCTTCGCTCCCAGGGCCGAGTTAGTGAGGAGCATGTCCAGGCGGCGATGCGGGAGATCCGACTCGCGCTCCTCGAAGCGGACGTCAATTTCAAAGTCGTTCGCTCGTTCGTCGAGCGCATTCGGGAGCAGGCTCTCGGAGCCGAGGTCCTCGGCAGCCTGACCGCCGACCAGCAGGTTCTCCGCATCGTTCGTGACGAGCTCTGCGCCCTTTTGGGAGAGAGCGGGGGGGAGCTCCGCCTCGAGGGAGGGCCAGCAGTCGTATTGCTTTGTGGGTTACAGGGCTCGGGTAAGACGACGACTGCGGGCAAGCTCGCCCTGCGCCTTCGTGGCCGCGGTCGCAGTCCCTTGCTGGTGGCTGCCGACCTGCAGCGCGCCGCCGCGGTCGAGCAGCTGGTGCAGGTTGGCGATGCGATCGGTGTGCCGGTACTTCGTCCCCAGGCGGGCGAGGATGTTGCGTCGCTGGCGCGGCGAGTGCTCATAGAGGCGCCGCGCGGAGGTCACGACGTTGCCATCATCGATACCGCTGGGCGTCTTCATATCGACGAGGAGCTGATGACTGAGCTCGGCGCAGTGGTTGCTGCGACACGGCCCGCCGAAACGCTACTCGTAGCCGACGCCATGACGGGTCAAGACGCGGTGCGCAGCGCCGGCGACTTTGCCGCCGCGATCTCGCTGAGTGGAGTCATCTTGACCAAGCTCGACGGTGACGCGCGAGGGGGCGCCGCACTCTCCGTGCGTAGCGTGACCGGAGTGCCGATTCGCTACGTCGGGGTCGGAGAGCGGTCCGAGGAGCTCGAGGTCTTCGAGCCTGAGCGAATGGCGTCGCGCATCCTCGGCATGGGCGACGTGCTTTCGCTCTTGGAAAAGGCGGAGAGCGCCCTCGACGGAGCGGAGACTGAACGCCTCGCCAAGCGGATCGCTCGCCGCGAGTTCACTCTGGATGATCTCTTGGATCAGCTTCGCCAACTGCGCCGCATGGGTCCGCTCTCCCAGCTAGTGGATCTGCTACCGCGCCGGGGGCCTCTGCGCGGCGTCGACACCGGCGATATGGACGAGTCTCGGCTGACCCAGATCCAGGCCATCATCTCCTCCATGACTCCGAAGGAGCGAGCCCGTCCCCAGCTCTTGAACGCGAGCCGGAAGCGAAGGGTCGCGCGCGGTTCCGGGACCCGGGTTCAGGATGTGAACCAGCTGTTGAAGCAGTATCGTGAGATGCGGCGGATGATGAAGCGAATGAAGGGCAATTGGCTCAGTCAGGCGATGGGTGGCCGCTAGATGTACTTGGTGCGAGTTTCTGGTAGAGTCGCCAGCCCTCGCGACCTCTGTAGAGTGCCGCGTTCCAAGTTCAGGAGGTTAGACGCATGGTCAGGATTCGGCTGCGCCGGATGGGTTCTCGCAACCGGCCGTTTTACAGAGTGGTGGTTTCGGATTCTCGTCGGGTGCCCACCTCGCCGGCACTCGAAGAGATCGGCTATTACGACCCTTTGAAAAAGCCCGCGGTGGTGAAGATCGACCGGGAGAAGGTCGATTACTGGGTGAAGCGCGGAGCAAGGCCCTCTGCGACGGTGATGAAGCTCTTGCGCCAGACTGCGGTCGACGAGCCCGTCGAGGCGGCTTCTTAAAACCATGAGCGAGCTGGAGCAGGAGCTTAGCGAGGTCGTGATGCTCCTGGTTGACGAGCCCGACCTGGTCGAGGTGGAAGAGTGCGACTTTGACGATGGCATTCACTATGAGGTCCGAGTTGCAAACGAGGATCTCGGCAAGGTCATCGGCCGCCAGGGACGCACGGTCCGCGCGCTGCGTAATCTTCTCGAGGCCCGAGCCGAGAAGGATGACACCCGCTACTGGATCGATATTCTCGAAGATTGATTCAATGTCCAAGGGGCTGCCGGAAACGGTTCTTGTCGGCAGGATCCTTCGGGCACACGGCCTTCGGGGCGACGCCGTTGTCGACGTCCTCAGCGATGTTCGAGAGCGCTTCGCCGCGGGTAGCAAGGTGTTGTTGCTTCGGCCGGAGAGAGCCGTATCGCTCGAAATCATCAGCTGCCGCCCTTTCAAGGATGTCTTTCTGGTTCGCTTCGAGGGCTGTAGCGATCGGACCGCGGTAGAGGAGATGCACGGTCTCGAGCTTGCGGTGCCGCTCTCGGAGGTGCCGCAGGCGCCCGATGGCTCTTTCTATTACTTCGAGCTCATCGGCTGCGAGTGCCGCGACAAAACGGCGGGCGAGCTCGGAGAGGTTGTCCGCGTCCTGGAGGACGGTGGGGGACTCCTTCTCGAAGTGAAGAACGGGGATCACAAGACCCTCGTTCCCTTTGTTCAATCCTTCATCCGCGACATCGACATCGCCGAGGCCGTCATCGATGTGGATCTGCCTCCTGGACTTGTCGAGATATGCGTATCGACGTGATCACGATCTTTCCGGAGCTCTTTCGCCCCTTCTTGCGAACCAGCCTGGTCGGGCGGGCCGCGGAAGCCGGGATCATCAATGTCGATATCTGCGATCTTCGCGAGTTCAGCGACGACCCCCATCACTGCGTCGATGATGAGCCTTATGGTGGCGGCGGCGGAATGGTGATGACAGCGCCTCCGTGGATTGCGGCGGTGCGCTCCCGGAGTGAGGGCCACACCCCCTGGCGTGTCCTTCTCACTCCCCAAGGTCTCCCTCTGAACGACGCCAAGGTCGAGGAGTTGGCGGCGCGGCCCCATCTGCTCTTTTTATGCGGGCGCTACGAGGGCATAGATGAACGAGTCGCTTCCTTCGTCGTCGATGAAGAGCTTTCGATCGGCGACTACGTGCTGGCAGGCGGGGAGCTTGCGGCGATGGTGACGATCGAGGCGGTTTCGCGCTATCTTCCAGGGGTCGTGGGCCGGCCGGAGTCGGTCGAGCGCGACAGTTTTCGCGGTGGCCTTCTAGACCACCCCCACTACACCCGTCCGCGGGAGGTGGAGGGTATCGAGGTGCCGGAGGTGTTGGTTTCGGGAGACCATCGGGCCATCGATGCCTGGCGCCAGGAGCAGGCAATTCGTGCGACGAGGAGCCGACGACCCGATCTTCTCCGTTCACCAAGGCAAGGAAAGATCGGAGCTGCAGGTTGCAACTCCGGTGACGAAGAAGGATAATAGCGCCGTAGCTATAAGGTAAGCACTTAGCCCACAGTGGGTTACAACAACAGCCAGAGATCCGGAGAGCAGGTTCCTAAATGAGAGAGTTGCAGCAGGTTGAGTTAGGTTATTTGAGATCGGATATCCCAGAGTTCCGTGCGGGTGACACTGTGCGGGTCCATGTCAAGGTCCGAGAAGGAGAGAAAGAGAGGATCCAGCTGTTTCAGGGCGCAGTTCTCGCTCGCCGCGGCGGGGGTACTCGGGAGTCCTTCACGGTCAGGAAGATGTCGGGGAGTGTGGCGGTAGAGCGTATCTTTCCGCTGCATTCGCCGTCCATCGCCAAGATAGAGGTTACGAGGCGGGGGAAAGTGCGTCGAGCTAAACTGTACTATCTTCGAGGCTTGCGCGGTAAAGCCGCACGCATCGAGGAGCGCAGGGATGATCGTCCGAGCTCTCCGAGCCGGGGATAGCAAAAAGCCTTGGCTCGAGTGTACGAGCAGCCATGCAGCCGCTTTTTGCCGAAGCCTTTCGACTCCACCTTATGCGGGGGCTGGAAGAGGAGCTTTGGCGAGCCGGCTACCAACGAATCGCGGGGGTGGACGAAGTGGGAAGAGGCTGTCTGGCGGGTCCGGTCGTCGCCGCCGCGGTGGTCGTCGACCCGGATCGCTTGGTTCCTGGAGTGGACGATAGCAAGCGCCTTGGAGCCGAGCACAGAGAAAAGGTGGCTGAGGCGATCAGGAGCAGCTGCTTAGCATGGGGAGTCGAGAGCGTGCCGGCCCAAGTCATCGATCGCAGCGACATTCTTCAAGCGACGCGGAGAGCGATGCTGGGGGCGCTCGAAAGACTGGCTCCGGCTCCCGATTCGGCGGTCATCGATGCGGTTGCTCTAAAGGGGCTGCCATTTCCTTCGCTAGCTCTCGTAAGGGGCGATGCGGTCTCCTACTCGGTCGCCTGTGCGTCGATCGTTGCGAAAGTCGAGCGTGATCGAATGATGCGGGAGTGGGACGCCGAGTACCCCCAATACGGATTTGCAAAGCACAAGGGGTATGGAGCCGAGAGCCATCGAGATGCATTGGCAACCTATGGACCCAGTCCGATTCATCGCCTGACCTTCCGCTCGGTGTTGCCCCGGGCCATTGAAGGCGCGGCAAGGGAGGTTTGCTGATGTTCGGGTGGTTTCGGCGAGAGCCTTCGGCGAGAACGGCCGAGAAGCTGGTCGCACGGGGCAAGATCGACGCGGCGATACGCCAGTACAGGAGATTGCTAGACGACAACCCCGAAGACACGGGAACTCTGAATCGGGTTGGCGACCTCTATTCGCGGGTGAGCAAATTCAGCGAGGCGACCGAGCTCTATCGGCAGACAGCCGAACGCTTCGTCGACGAAGGCTTTTACGTCAAGGCGATCGCTGTTTACAAGAAGATCCATCGCCTCGATGCGACGCAGTACGATGTCCACGAGAAGCTCGCCGAGCTTTACACCCTACAGGGCCTGCTTACCGACGCGCGCACACAGTACGAGGAACTGGCGAAGTACCACGAGAGTCAGGGAGACCTGGACTCCAGCATTGCGGTCTGCCGCAAAGTCGTAGAGCTCGAGCCCCAGGATCCGAGTCATCGCATCCGGCTGGCGGAGCTCTACCAGAAGAGTGGCGATCTCGAGGCAGTTCTAAAGGAGTACCTTCAGATTGCCTGGGTGATGCTCGAGCACGGACGGTTGGAGCAGGCGGTTCAGGTGTTGGAGCGTGCCTTGGCGGTCGAGCCTGGCGATATCGACTTCATCGCTGATACCGTCCGCATGCTGCGCCGGAGAGGCCACACCCAGATCGCGGAAGAGCTGGTTTCCGAAGCGGAGAAGCTGAATAGGGAGCGCGATCGAGACGATCTCGTAGCCGAGATCAGGGCTCGCTATGAGGAGCTCAAAAAAGAGGTGAGCGCGCCTGCTGAGCCTGTTGGGGACGACTTCCCCGAGGTCGGAGTGCCCTCGATACCGGACGAGGATGCCGCCGTCGGAGGAGAGGAAGAGATCCTCGATTTCGATGAGACGGATCTGACGCCGGATGAGGTCAGTGTTCCTCTACGACGGCTAGTCGAGGAGGGCCCTGAGGGGAGCGCCGTCCGCGGCACAACGGACGCAGAGCGAGCCGCCGCGCACCCAGGGCCGCAGGACCTTCTGGCAGAGGTCGAGGTGTTCATCAAGTACGGCTTTCGCGAAAAGGCTCTCGAACGATTGGGAGAGGTCTTGCGAATTCTGCCGGACAATACCTCCGCCTATAAGAAGCTGGTCTTTCTCCTTCTGGAGGACGGATCGAATCGCGCGGCCCTGGAGGCGGGCAACAAGATGGCGGAAGCTGCAGCCACGAGCGGCGACCGAGAGGACTGGGAGGAAGTAAAGACGCGGCTTCTGGAAGTGGGCTTCCTTATTCAGGGAGATGAGGTCAAAGCTCCTCCGGCGATCGCGAGCGCCGGCGATGAGGAGTTCGAGCTCCTGGAAGAAGATGGCGCCGACTTACACTCGGTGATCGAGGCCGCGGGCAAGGCGTCATCTGCGAGAGAAGAAATTTTCGTGTTGGACCCGGACGAGATCGCGGCGTCCGAGGAGTTGGGTGTCGAGATCGATCCTGTCGTCGAGGTGGGGAAGGTTGCCAGTGAGGAGGCGACCGACTCGGAAGTGGCCGAAGAGCAGGTTGAGTTTGTTGTCGTGGACGACGAGTTCGCCGATCTCGCCGCCGAGGTCGAACGGGAGATCGAAGAAGCTGCCGGGGCGCCGGTTGGAGAGGGTGGGGACGCTCCCTCTTTGGAGGAGATCGTCGAGAGCTTCAAGCAGGGAGTGGCCGAGAATCTCTCTGCCGAAGACTTCGACACCCATTACAATCTTGGCATCGCTTACAGAGAGATGGGGCTTATCGACGAGGCCGTAAACGAGTTCGAGATCGCTGCCGAAAGCCCGGAGTACTTCATTGGTTGCTGCTCATTGTTGGGTCTCTGCATGCGCGAAAAGGGTGACGCCGAAGGCGAGATGGGTTGGTATCGGAAGGGGCTCGACAAGAGCGATCTGGTCGAGAGCGAGAGGTTGGCCCTGCTTTACGAGCTCGGCGAGGCCTACGAGAGCTCCGGCAATCTCGACGCCGCTCTAGAGACCTTCACCGATGTCTCGGGCGCCGACAGCAGCTACCGAGACGTAGAGGCTCGGGTCGCGGCGCTTCAGAGCTAGACGAGCTCGAGATCGGGGCCTCGCTTCGGCGTTCGTTGTTGCTGGGGCCGGCCGCATCCGGGGGTCTTGGGCGCCGGGGTGCTTCGCCCTCCCGATAGACCTCGCATCCTTCCCATACAATCGAAGGCAGTGAACACAACGAAGAAGGTGTATTTAGTCGTCGGAGCCGTCTTTGTCGCGCTACTTGTGGCTCTATGGCTTCAGCCTCGGGTCAAAGAGGCCTTGGCGCCAGTGCCGTTGGCGGCGTTTGCCGCCATCGAAGTCGAGGGAAGCGGTTTGGCGGTTGTGGGTCCGGTAGAGATCCCGGCCGGGACGCCTTTTCGTCTCCGTGCGGTGCTCGAGGCACAGGAGAGGGACGGCGGGTCGATCTACTACAGCGAGGCTGAGGCTCTCTCGATCGGCGGGACAGCGGTCGCGGCTGAGCAATTGCGCCGCTGGCACGGCGCCGGAGAAGTCAAGGCTCTGTGGTTCACGGTAGAGGCGAGGTCCGCCTTTCTACAGCTCGACGGGTCGGAGCCTGGAGTGGCGGTGCGCTTCGAGGAGTTCTTTCATCCTGAGTGGTCGACCCTTTGGACCGTAGATGGCTTCTTGGATAGTCGCAGTTCGGAGCAGGTTACCGGCAGGGACGGGCAGCACCCCCGCTTCGGCACCCAGCGCTATCAGGTGTGGATCGAGCTCTACTCGGACGACAACCGCCTGGTTCCCAAGGAGCGCTACAAGTCATGGGGGGCAGGCGATCTCTTGGACCGGGTCACGGAGTTCCCGACGGTGACTGCGCAGCTCCCCGGGGTCGCGGCACCGGCTTCTGCAGCCTTTGGGCTAATCGGGGTAGGTCTCCCACCGAACCCTTCGGCGGAGCTCTTGGAGCGGATCTCGATTCGCGCGCGGCAGCGACTCCTGTTTACGCAGGTCTCGGTTCTCCGCGGCATCCTTGGCGTTGCGGGCCAGGACGTGGAAGACGTGGAATGGCGGAATGTCGAGCTTAGCGCCGGGCTGAGCTGGGCCGAGCAGGTGAGTCAGGGCGATCTGGTAAGGGTTGGGGCTCGTATCGTAGTGCTCCATGAGGATGCCAACGAGAACGGTCTTCTGGATCCCGACGATTTCTGCCTCGACTTCGAGGTAGGGGCAGCCAAGCGGCGTCTGGCGGATGTATTCCCCGGCGAGGGAGAGGTCGAATGGGCTCATCTGGGGACCTGAGGATGCCCCTCTTCGAGAGTGACGAAGAAGAGACGCCTTCGGGGCCGGAGCCCGGTACTCCGTTGGCGGAGCGCATGCGCCCGAGGACGGTGGACGAGCTTGTAGGCCAAAGTGCGGTCGCGGGTCCCGATGGCTTTCTGCGCCGCGCGCTGCGGGAGGATCGGGTTCCTTCGTTGATCTTCTGGGGCCCCCCGGGATGCGGAAAGACCACTCTGGCTCGCATCATCGCGAGCGAGAGCGACTCCTTCTTCGTCTCTTTCAGCGCTGTCACTTCCGGCATCAAGGAGATCAAAGAGGTGATGCGAGACGCGGCGCGGCTTCGTCGCTCTCAGCGCAGGCTCACCCTGGTGTTTATCGACGAGATCCACCGTTTCAACAAGGCGCAGCAGGATGCCTTCCTGCCTTATGTTGAAAGAGGAGAGATTGTGCTTGTCGGCGCCACCACCGAGAACCCGTCGTTCGAGCTGAACAACGCGCTGCTCTCGCGCTGCAGAGTCGTGGTGCTCGAGGCACTGGGTGTTGACGAGCTCGTTCTCCTTCTCGAGCGCGCTCTCTCTGACCCGGATCGCGGTCTCGGAAAGATCGAGGTCGAGGTCGAGGACGATGCACTCGCGGCGATCGCACACCTGGTCTCGGGAGACGCTCGCAGTGCGCTGAATATCCTCGAGCTCTCGGTTGCGGACACACCCACGGGTCGCAGCCTGAGTGCCGCTACCGTTGCGCAGGTTGCGCAGCGAAAGATCTTGCTCTACGACAAGGCGGGCGAGGAGCACTTCAACCTCATCTCCGCCCTTCACAAGTCGCTCCGCGAGAGCGAGCCCGATGCCTCGCTCTATTGGCTCGAGCGGATGCTCCAAGGAGGCGAGGACGCCAACTACGTGGCCCGTCGACTGGTCCGCTTCGCGGCAGAAGACGTCGGGCTGGCGGACCCTCAAGCGTTGTCGCTCAGTCTTGCCGCTTGGGAGACTTATCAGAGACTCGGCTCTCCCGAGGGCGAGATCGCGTTGGCACAGGCCGTCCTTTACCTCGCGCTGGCGCCGAAGAGCATCGCCGTCTACAGGGCTCAGAAGGCCGCACGCAAGGCGATCGCAGACTATCCGGCCGAGCCGGTTCCGCACGCTATTCGCAACGCGCCCACCGCTCTGATGAAGGACCTGGGTTACGGCAAGGACTATGTGTACGGACCGGATACCGAGCAGGGGATGGCCGGTCTCGAGTGCCTTCCGGAGTCTGTGCGTGGGGCCCGCTTCTACCGCCCGGGAGCGGCTGGGCTCGAGAAGGCGCTAGCCGAGCGCATCGAAGAGCTCGACTCGCTGCGGCGGCGCCTCAGGAAATGATGGCTATCACTTTCGCAGGTTAGCGACGCTCGCCTTGCCGGAGTCGCTCTGCGAGAGGACTTCCAGGATCTGGCGCTGGCGCAGTAGCTCGGGAAACAAATGAGGATCCAGGCCTGGCCGGTAGAGCAGGTAGAAGGGCACGCTGTAGCGGCCGAAGTCGGCGAGGAGGGTAGCGATCTCGTCGTTGCGGTTGGTCCAATCCGCACGCATCGGGACGACGTCGTGCTTTGCGAAGGCGTCCGCTACCTCCTGGGTCTCCAGCACCAAGCGCTCGTTCACTTTGCAGGTGAAGCACCAGTCCGCGGTGACGTCGACAAAGACGAGCTTGCCCTGTTCGGCGAGAGCCTCCGCCTCGCTGCGATCGAACTCCGACCAGCCGATGAGGCCGACGTTCTCCTTGGCGACGCCGGCGCTCACCTGCCCGCCCCAGCCGCTCAGGGCCAGGGTCGCAATGATGGCGGCGACGGAGCCGACACGCGCAACGACCCGCCCCCTCACCGAGCTCGAGGTAGCCGTTAGCCAGACGAAGAGAGCGAGCACCAGCAGGCCGACCTCGATGAAGGCGACCCGCTCCGGACGAACCTGTGCGGCCAGGACGTAGAGCAGCCAGACCGCTGCCCCAGCGAGAAGGAACCCCATGGTCATCTTCAGCTGCATCATCCACATTCCGGGCTTGGGGAGCCACGAGACGCTGCCGGGAGCGGCCGCCAAGGCTAGATAGGGGGCCGACATGCCAATGGCGATGGCGGTGAAGACCGCCAGAATCGTCCCTCCGCTCTGGCTGAGGCCGAAGCCGACAGCCGTGCCCAGAAAGGGCGCTGAGCATGGCGTTGCCATGAGGGTGGCGAAAAGCCCGGTGGCGAAGTGTCCGAGAACACCGTCGTGGGTTCCGCCGTCGCCAAATTGCGCCAGGCGCCTGGGCAGTGGAACTTCGAAGATCCCCCATAGATTGAGGCAGAAGAGCACCACCACGATGACCAGGAGAGTGACGAAGGTCGGATTCTGAAACTGGATACCCCAGCCGACCAGTCCACCGGCAGCCCTAGCCACGATGGCGAGGATGGCGAGAATCCAGAAGGAGACGAGGATTCCGGCTGAGGTCGCCAAACCACCGATCACCACGCTGCGCCGACCCTTGCCGGCCTTCTGCACGAGTCCGAAGAGCTTGAGAGAAAGAACGGGGAGAACACAGGGCATCGCATTGAGGATCACGCCGCCCAGAAGGCCGAGGGCAAGGATGCTGAGCAAACCTGCGGCATCGACCTGCGCGCTGTCGCCGCCTGGACCCTGCGTATCGTCGCCTACCACGGTAAAAAGGCCGGTGTGCTGGAGCTCGCCCTCCTCACCGATGCTCAGTCGGAGGTTGGCGGTGGCCTCGGTTGGCGGTAGGCAGGTTCTCTCGTCACAAGCTTGATAGCGGAGACGCGCCTCCACCTCTCCGACGGGGCGATCGAATCCCTTAGGAATCACCACCGATGCGAGGATGTTCGTGGTCCCCTCGAACACCGCTAGGGGCTCCTCTTCGAACTCGGAGCTCCAGAAGATGTGATCCGGGTACTCGATCTTGGCTTCCGCCCATCCCGAGGGCAGCCGGAGCTCTAGTTGAGTCGGAATCAAATAGTCGAAGCTGGGGGTGTTGCTCTGGATGTGCCAGCCCGGATCCACCTCGATCGTGGCCGCGATCCTGGCTTCGCCGCCGGCGAGATAGGCGCTGCGATCGGTGGCGAGTTCGAGCTTTGCCTTCTCGATCGGCGGGCGTTGGGCGGAGGCCTGTTGGCTGGAGCCGACGGAGATCAGAGCCAGCGCCACGAGGACTGCGCGCAGCCGCCGTCGTTGCGAAGCGCTCTGGTGCCGTTCGTTCAGGCGCATTCGCGCTCTTTGCCGATGGACTCGAGAGCGTCCTCCGCGACCCGGATGAAGATCCCGTCCGGGTGCTCCGAGACGAAGGCCTCCAGGGCACTCTGCGCCTCGAGGCACGCCCTCGCGTCATGTGCGATGTGGTAGGAAAGTAGGTCGTTGAGCTCTATGAGCTCGTCGATATGGAGCTCTGATGCCATTCCTCGCACCTGAGCCTGGGCCGATCGCGCGTCTTCGAAGGCGCCCTGTAGGCGTAGAGAGTCCGCGTAGTAGAAGCGGTTCCAGACATCGTCTTCGCTGCCGCTCTCGACGGTTGAGAGCAGGCGCCGGTAGAGCTCTGACGCGCGCGCGCCATCTCGTCGCGCATGGAAGTCATCCGCCAGTGTCTTTAGCATGTCTCGGTCGGCGCTTTCTTCGAGATTGTCATAGCTTCGCACCAGCATCTGAAACATCGCTCTTTCGAGCTCGAGGTTCTGAATATACGGCTCGGTCGGGGCAAAGCCCTGCAGCTCTCCTACCTTGACCAGGTTGGCGTCTAGAAGAAGCGTCGTCGGTAGGCTGACGATGCCGAAGTCTGCTTGAAGCCGTGCTCCCTCACCCTCATCCTCGGTATTGACCCGCAGTAAGACGAAGTTCTTTGCGAAGTCTTGGAAGGTGGGAGTGGAGAAAACCTCTTCCTCGAGCTTCTTGCACCAGGAACACCAATCGGCCCAAAGGTCGACGAAGATCAGGCGACCGTCCTCTCGGGCCGCTGACTGAGCCGCCGAGACACTGGCGAGCCAGCCCGCGTCCTCGGGTGGAGCGGCTGTCGCGACCGCCGTGCACACGACTGTGATCAGGGCGCCGGCGAGCGTTATTCTTGGCGTTGAGTCCACGGTATTTTCCCTTCTGAATGATACCATTCGCCCCCTCATGAAACTGGCCGCAAGGGCGTCTCGCATCGGAGAATCAGCCACCATGAAGGTGTCGCGGATGGCCGCTGAGTTGAAGGCTAAGGGCGTCAGAGTCGTTGATTTCGGCGCCGGCGAGCCGGACTTCGATTCGCCTTCGGTAGCTGTCGAGAAGGCCCGCCTCTCCCTCGCCGAGGGCTTCACCAAATATACGCCGGCAGCGGGGCTCACGGATCTGCGCCACGCCCTTCTGGAACGTTATCGGCGGGACTTCGGCACCCCTTGGAGGGAGCTCGAGGAAGTCGTGATCACGGTGGGTGCGAAAGCTGCTCTCTTCGAGCTCGCGCTTGCGCTCTACGATCATGGCGACGAGGTGATCATTCCTTCACCCTCGTGGGTTACCTTCGCCGAGCAGGTGAGATTCTGTGGGGCATTGCCGGTGCCGGTAGAGACTTCTGCGGACGACGGTTTCCGTATTCACGCTGACGCTGTGCTCGGAGCTCTATCCGGAGCGACTCGGGCGATCCTGCTCAACTCTCCCTGTAACCCGACCGGAGGCATGCTCGCCGGCGATGATCTTCGTCGCATCGTGGAAGTCGCTGCCGACCGCGATCTTGTCGTGATCGCCGACGAGACCTACGAGCGCTTTGTTTACGATCAGTCGAGCTTTCCCAGCTGTGCCGCGCTGGCGGCGGAGTTTCCCAACACTGTGCTCTTGGTCGGCTCGTTCTCCAAGACCTACGCGATGACCGGTTGGAGGGTCGGCTACCTGCTCGGGCCACCTGAGGTCCTTGGCTCTGTCGCGGCGATTCAGAGTCACGCGACGTCGAATCCCACTTCCTTCGCAATGACCGGGGCGCTCGCAGCACTGAACGGGGCTGAGGATGATGTCGCTGCGATGATCGAGGAGTTCCGCTGCCGTCGGGATCTAGTGGTCGCAGGTCTCAATCGGCTCTCCGGAGTGAGTTGCAAACCCCCCAGCGGTGCTTTCTACGCATTCCCTCGCGTGTCTGACTGCTATGCCAACGGTCAGGGCTCTCTGGAGTTTGCGAGCTTCTTGCTCGACGAGGCAGGCGTGGCGGTCGTCCCAGGTGTTGCCTTCGGCGCTGACGATCACATCCGAATCTCTTTCACCTGCTCCCGCGAGGAGCTCGATGAAGGCCTGGGTCGCATCGAGCGGGCTCTCGCTTGAGAGGCTGAGCCCGTCGTGCAGCGCCGACCGTTTCTCTCCGCCTCCGTGAGCCTGGGAAGCGTTCTCGGCATTCCGATTCGTCTCCACCTCACTTTTCTTCTGCTGATCGCCTGGCTGGTGTGGCAGGCCGCCAGCCGCGGCGGTGACGGTGCCGTCGGCCTGGTCCTTGTCCTTCTTCTTTTCTCCTTTGTCGTTCTCCACGAGCTTGGGCATGCGTTGATGGCGCGCGTTTGCAGGGTCCGCACTCGAGAGATCGTCATCCTGCCTATCGGAGGGCTTGCAAGGCTGGAGAGAATGCCGAGCGGCGCGGTCGAGCTCGCGATCGCGTTGTCCGGCCCCGCCGTCAACTTGGGCCTCGGCTTGCTCTTTGGCTCACTCGGCCTTCTACTCTTCGACGTCCCCGCGGATTGGAGCCTCGGCGGGGGCCTCCGCCCTGCAGTGGTGGTGTGGAGTGCGGCGGTGACCAACTTTGCCCTGATGGCCTTCAACCTCCTGCCGGCTTTCCCGATGGACGGCGGTCGCGTTCTGCGCGCCCTTCTGAGTTTCTTCATGCCCCTGGAGAGGGCGACTCGGCTGGCGGCGAGGGTAGGTCAGGCCGTGGCAATCGTTTTCGTGGTCCTTGGTTTTGCCGCCACCAACCCCGCTCTTGCTCTGGTGGGCATGTTGGTTTTCGTCGGAGCGGCAAATGAAGGACTTTTTCAGGCGAGCCGTACCCGCCTCACCGGGCGTGTCGCTGAGGACGCGATGATTACTCGTTTCGACACGGTGGCGCCGCAAGACTCCTTGGCCGACGCAGCTCGCCTATTGCTCGCCTCTGACCAGGAGGTCTTTCCAGTTGTCGATGCTTGGGGCAGGCTCGCCGGCGTCTTGTCGCGCGACGGACTTTTCGCCGGCATCACGAAACGGGGCGCAGAGACCGCGATACTCGAGGTGATGGAGAGAGAGTTCCCAGTGGCCAACAAGAGCTTGCCGTTGGACGAGCTGGTGGACAAGCTCGAGAATGCACAGCAGCTGCCGGTCTTTGTGATCGAGGACTCCAGATTGGTGGGATTCGTCACCAGCGAGAACATGGCCGAGCTGGTCGAGATCTCGAGATTGCTCGACGTCCCCGACGAGTGAGCCTTCGCGTCACTGCTAGACTGAGAGGTGGCATTGCTTCTCCCGGAGGTTCGATGATGGAGAGAGACGACAAGAGGAAAGTGTCAGAGAGCGGAGTCTCGCGCAGAGACTTTCTTCGCGGGGGCGCTGCTGGGGCGGTAGCGACCGGCATCATGCCGGCGGCTCTTCGTGGCGAGAATGCTTCCGGGGACGCAGCCTCGGGAACGGAGGTCGTGGGCCCGGGCAAGGTGCCGATGACTCTCGACGTCAACGGTCGTAGGCTCGAGCTCGAGCTCGAGCCCCGGGTGACCTTGCTCGATGCCTTGCGAAACCACCTCTCCATTACCGGCGCGAAGAAGGTCTGTGATCGAGCGACCTGCGGTGCGTGCACGGTAATTGTCGACGACAAGCCCGTCTACGCCTGCTCCATGCTCGCGATCGAGGCTCAGGGCGCATCAATCGTCACCATCGAGGGACTGGGCACGCCTGAGCAGATGCACCCGATCCAGGCCGCATTTGTCGACAACGATGGCCAACAGTGCGGCTATTGCACACCTGGTTTCGTCATGGCGTGCAAGGCTTTCCTCGATGCCAATCCGACTCCGTCGAAGCTCGAGATCGAACGGGGCCTTGGCGGTAACCTGTGCAGATGCGGCACTTACAACGGCATCAAACAGCTGCTACTTGAAGGGAAGGGGGTGGCCTAAGTGGTCGAGTACAGCTGGCCGCCGGCCGACAAGCGAGATCTCCTCGGCGATCGCATCTCCCGTCTCGACGGTCCCGCCAAGAGCACCGGGGCCGCGAAGTACCCTTCTGATCAAAACCCGGAGGGGCTACTCCACGCCAAGATTCTCACCTGTCCTCACGGCCGAGCCAGGATCAAGTCGATAGATATCTCGGCTGCGCGTCAGATGCCGGGAGTACGGGCGGCCCGAGTTCTCCAAGAGCCCGGCGCCGAGATTCAGTGGGCCCATGACGAGATCGCTGCGGTAGCCGCCGATTCCGAGGAGCTCGCGGAGGACGCGCTCCGTGCGATCAAGGTGGAGTACGAGATTCTGCCTCATTACGTCGATGAAGCCGACCCCGCCAAGGCGCCGGAGACCAAGCCGGGTAGAGAGCGAGTAGTCGGGGACCCCTTGGCCGCTCTCGAGAGCGCCGCGGTTACGGTCGAGCGCGAGCTGTCGGTGCCGATGATCAATCACTGTTGCCTCGAGCCCCATGGTCAGGTGACGGCCTGGGATGGCGACGAGCTCACCGTATGGGCCTCGACACAGGCGGTCTCGACGCTTGCGTTTCAGTTCGCCGAGCCGCTCGGCGTCCCGGCTTCTGCAGTGCGGATCAAGACCGATTACATGGGAGGCGGCTTCGGATCCAAGTTCTCGGTCGATCGATGGGGTATCGAGGGTGCTCAATTAGCACGCGACGCGGGGCGCTCGGTGAAGCTCTTTTTGGAGCGCGACCACGAGCTTGCCGTTGCCGGTAGCCGACCCTCAGCCTTTGCGCGGATCAAGGCCGGGGCGGATCGGGAGGGCAATCTCGTGAGCTGGGTTTCCGAGTCCTGGGGCAGTGGCGGTATGCCGGGGACGGGCACGACTCCGCTGCCTTACGTCTTCGAGCCTCCAGACCGGAGCACTTCGCACACCTCGGTACCGACGAACTTCGCCGGCTCGCGCGCGTGGCGCGCTCCCAACCATCCCCAGGCCGCTTTTCTGACGATGTCGATCATCGAGGACCTGGCTGCCGAGCTCGAGATGGACCCCCTCGACTTCGTCCATCGCAATCTCGGGATCGCCAACCAAGACCGCGTAAAGGTCTACGAAGAAGAGCTCGCAATCGCTGCCGATCTGATGGATTGGAAAGCGCGATGGCGACCCAGAGGCACTGAGACCGGAATCGTACGTCGGGGCCTCGGCCTTTCGCTTCACACCTGGGGAGGCAGGGGCCATCGCAGCGCCTGCGATGTGAAGGTCCATCCGGACGGCGCTGTCGAGGCCTTCATCGGTACCCAAGATCTCGGCACCGGAACCCGCACCGTCATCACCATGGTCCTCGCCGATACCTTCGGGCTCGAGCTGGGGCAAGTGAAGGTCCACATCGGGGATAGTCGTTATCCTCAATCTGGCCCCTCGGGTGGGAGCACGACGGTCGGTGGGGTCTGCTCCTCTACTCGGCGCGCGGCTCAGAATGCTCTCGCCGAGCTTTTCGCCAAAGTGGCTCCCGATCTGGGCGTCGAGGCCGGTCGGCTCGAGGCCAGGGGTGGCAAGGTCTATGTCGCCGGCGACCCGAGCCGTGGGCTGAGCTGGAAAGAAGCCGCCGGCCGCATCGGCGCCGTACCGATCGCGGTGAGCGGGCGCAACCCGGGAAAGGGGCAGCTGACGGACAGCGGTGTCGGAGGCGTAGGGATGGCCGATGTGTCGGTCGATGTCGAGACCGGTATCGTCAAGGTTAATCGTATGGTGGCGGTCCAGGACGTCGGGCTCGTGGTCAACGAGAAGTTGGCCGAGACCCAGATCTTCGGCGCCCTGATCATGGGAGTGAGCTCGGCGCTCTACGAAGAGAGGATCGTGGATCCGGGCAGCGGGCGTCTTCTCAACCCGAATATGGAGTTCTACAAGCTTGCCGGCATCGGCGATGTCGGTGAGTTCAAGGTTCATCTCATGACGGGTCCTGGGTACGACGAGCGTGGCGTGATCGGTATCGGTGAGCCGCCGATGATCTCTCCGCTGGCCGCTATCGGCAATGCGGTCTCCAACGCGATTGGCGTCCGAGTAACCGAGGCGCCATTCACTCCCGATCGTGTGCTCGCTGCTCTCGAGGCGGAAGGGGGCGCGTGATGAAGAGCTTTGAGTATGCGAGCCCGACGACCCGCGAAGAAGCCGTTCAGCTGCTTGCTGAAGAAGGTGTGGAGACGGCCGCACTCGCCGGTGGTACCGACCTCTTCAGTCTGATGAAAGACGGCGTGGAGTCGCCAGGTCGGTTGGTGAACATCAAGGCCGTCGAAGGCCTGGGGGGCGTAGAGCGCCTAGAGGACGGTGGACTTTGCATCGGTGCGCTGGTCACCCTCGATGAGCTCATCGCCAACGAGCACATTCGTTCTGCCTACCCTTCGCTGGTTCAAGCCGGCGAGGGCGTACGAAGCCCTCAGCTTCGTGCCATGGGGACCGTCGGAGGAGATCTCCTGCAGCGACCCCGTTGCTGGTATTACCGCGGCGGCTTCGGTCTGCTGGCGCAGAACGATGGACGTTCGAGAGTGGTAGACGGGGACAATCGTTACCACGCCATTCTGGGCACCAAGGGGCCGGCCTACTTCGTCAACCCGTCGAGCCTGGCTCCGGCCCTAGTCGCTCTTGGCGCCCGCATTCATCTTCACGGTCGGGACGGGGAGCGCGGAGTGGATCTCGGAAGCTTCTACCGCGCGCCGGTGCGCGAGAGTGAGCGAGAGTACGATCTTGCCCGGGCGGAGATCCTCACCGAGGTGGTGGTGCCCGCGGCCGCGACGAGCAACGCCTGCTACGAAGTGCGGCAGAAAGAGGCCCTCGATTGGCCGCTCGCCGCCGCCGCCGTCTCGTTGCAGATGGAGGCAGGCCGGGTGATCAAGGCAAGCGTCGTTCTGGGGCATGTCGCGCCCACGCCCTACGCTTCCAAGGCCGCGGCCGCCGCTCTCGAGGGCGGAGAGATCACGGCTCAGCGGGCTGAAGAGGCCGGCGTCGCGGCGGTCGACGGCGCGCTTGCGCTGAGCAGGAACGGATACAAGGTCCAGCTGGCGAAGGTGGCGACCAAGCGAGCCATCTTGCGCGCAGCGGGACTGGAGGTTTGACTATGGTGCTCGATATCGTGCAGCCGCAGAGATTTTGCCGTCGCCTACGCTCCAAGGGCATGTTCATTGAGGTCGAGAGCGGCGTCGAAGAGGCCAGACTGCCTTCGATGAGCGACGGTTTTGTGTGGTGCACTCATACTCAGAATTGCCTGGGTCCAGACGGCCGAGTGGCTTCGCGTGAAGTCTGCTTGCCGGACCGCCAGTGTTTCGAGTTATAGAGTAGGGGTGTCGATATGAAGAATCTCTTCCTTTCCCTCGGTATTTTGCTGCTCGCGCTTCCGCTCGCTGGGCGCGACTTGAGCTCAGGAGAGTCGCTGGTGGGCGACTACCTGGAAGCGCGGACCGCCGAAGTTTTCGTAGGTCATTGTCTGGCGAACTCAGAGGTCTCGTTGGCGGGGCAGGAGGCGGTCCTGGCCCTGCGAGTGAGAGAAGGCGGTTGGAACGGCGTGCCCCTCGCGGGGCTGAGCGTGGTCGCCGTCGTGCAAGGCGACCAGACTCTTGGCGATCTCGAGGCGGATCCCGTTTCAGCGCGCGGTGTGTTGATTGTCGATAGCAACGCCTCGCCAGAGCAGCACGAGGCCCTGGTGGAGCTAGCGCGTTCGATGGCTGGAACCCTACTCGAAGAAGTGGTGGCCGTCGAAAGCGCATCGATCGAGGTCGAGCTCGACCCCGAGATCGGACTTCGAAGAGTGCGTGCCGGGGAGCTTGCGGCGCTCGAGGTGCGAGAGCGTCACCACCACGACGGCCTTTGCGGCAATGAAGGCGTCTATTACCCTCCTCTCGTCGATCTCGCCCACGCTCGCCCGACCTACACCCTGACCCATGAGTACTCGGGCAAGGGGCTGACGGGCACCTGGAAGAGCCCTGAGAAGTCGAGCTCCTGGGTGGGTACTTTCATCCGCTGATGCCCCGCTGGATTTGTTCGCTTAGCTCGGCCCTTCTCTGCTTAGCCCCGCCGGCTTCGGGAGAAGCGATCCTCGAGACACTCGACGCCTTCCCTCCGGGCTTGGCGGAGTCCGTGCAGGAGGTGCTCGGAGAAGTCGGCTATCGGGTGGTGGACGGCGATCGGGTCCTCGGCGAGTTCTGGCTACGCAAATCGCTGCCGCTCGAGGGGATAAATGAGGGAGCGCTTGGCATCGAGTTCGGCCGGGTAACGGCGAGCGCCCTGGTCGGCGTAGTGCACTTTCCCGAGGGCTGGATCGACTACCGGGATACCGATCTGGACCCCGGTGTCTACACTCTGCGCTACTGGATCCAGCCTGCCGACGGAGACCATATGGGAGTGTCGGAGTACCGCGACTTCCTGCTGATGAATCCCGCCGATCAGGACACGGAGCCGGGGGCCGTCTTCGAGAAAGAGCCCCTGCTGGAGCTGAGTCAAGAAGCTTCCGGCCGAGTCCACCCGGCGGTACTGGCTGTGTTCCCTATCTATGACGAGCTTTCGGATGCCGCGCAGCTGATGATGAACGATCTCGATCAGCTCACTCTAGCGGTGTCGATTGGTGACGCGGCGCTCGGGCTCGTCGTCGAAGGTTTCGGCGACATTCAGTGATCGCCGCTTCGGGGACGCCGGGGGACCGTCGCTAGAAAAGGCTCTGCTGAACGGGCTCATCAGCTACACGCTCCAGGCAGGCAGGGTCGTCGAAGCGAGTACTGTTGATCCGACTCGAGACCGGGATCCTCTCCATTCGTTCGGCGGCCAGAGGCTCAGCGAGGCGGTGGAGCTCGTCGGCGTCGAGTGCCTGCGGCTCGAGCCAACGATCGAAGTCGCGACGATCCAGGATCATCGGCATCCGGTCGTGAAGATCGGCGACGAGTTGATTCGGCGAGGTGGTGAGGATGACCATCGACTCGACCGCTTTGCCGTCGCCGTTTGGCCACAGACTCCATAGACCGGCCATCGCCAGAAGCTCCGAGTCTCTGCTACGGAAATGGTAGGCGGCTCTGGCGCGTCCCTCGTGTCGCCACTCGATGAAGCCGGTTGCCGGCACCAGGCAGCGGCGAGAGCGCAGGCTGTCGCGGAAGGAGGCCTTGGTGGCGGCGGTCTCAGAGCGAGCATTGATGACGACTCGCGCACCGCGCTGGCCAAAGCCCCAGGAGACGAAGGGGCACTCCCGCCCTCTCTCTCCGTGGCGGACGATGGCCACGTCTTGGGCCGGAGCGATGTTGTAGCGCTCGCTCAGAACCGGTGTCTCGGAGAGATCGAACTCTTCGGCCACTGCCCTTCCGTTGCTGGTCAAAGTGTAGCGCCCACACATCCTCAGGTCTCCGAAACGGCTCTGGATAACCGCCGGGTTACGTTGCCCCTACACCTCTGCGCTGCTATGGTCCCGACCTCATGATCGTCGAAAAACGTCGCATCGATGGGCTTACCCTCCTTCAAGTCGAAGGCGTCATCAAGCTTGGCGAAAGTGCTCGCTTCTTTGCCGACACCTTGAAGCGGGTGTTGGCGGAGGAAGGTGGCCACGTTCTTATCGATCTCTCCAAGATCAACTATATCGACTCGACCGGGATCGGTGAGCTGGTCGGCTATCTAGGTCGCTTCCAGGAGGTCAAGAGAAAGTTGATCCTGGTCGAGCCCTCGGACCACATCCGCAAACTATTGCGAGTGGCCCATCTCGACGAGCTCTTCCCGATCTACGACCTCCTGAAAGACGCTGTCGAAGGGGAGAGCTGATTCCTCAGTGGTGACCAGGATCCGCATCGCCCACAGCCCCGACTCGGACGACGCCTTCATGTTCTACGCCTTGAGCGAGGGGCTCTTGGACTCCGCGGGCTTGGAGATCAGCTGGATTCATCGGGACCTGGAGACTCTCAACCAGGCTGCCATGGCTGCAGCCTACGAGATCACGGCGCTCTCTTTTCATGCCTGGGCCCGGCTCTCGAAGCGCTACCGCCTGATGCCCTGTGGGGCCAGTTTCGGTGACGGCTACGGCCCGGTGGTGGTGGCGCGACAGAGTCTCGACCGAGAAGATCTCGCGGGTCGGGAGGTCGCGATTCCTGGAGAGCTCACGACCGCCCATTTGGTCCTGCGCTTGTGGCAGCCCGAGGTCGAGACGCGGGTGGTGCCTTTCGAGAAGATTCTCGAGCTAGTCGCGACTGGAGAGGCCCTTGCCGGAGTCGTAATTCATGAAGGTGCGCTCACATTCGGCGACGCGGGGCTCGCCCGTGTGGTCGATCTCGGAGCCTGGTGGAAAGAAGAGACCGGCGGTCCACTGCCGTTGGGCTGTAATGCCATTCGGCGTGACCTGGACCCTGCTCTCCAGCTGCGGCTGAGCCGACTCCTGCGTGAGAGCATTGACTACGCGCTCGACCATCCGAAGGAAGCTCTGGGCTACGCCAGAAGGTTTGCGAGAGGGTTGGAAGAGGATCCCGATCAAGCGGACCGTTTCGTCGGGATGTACGTCAACCAATGGAGTCGGAGCTTCGGCGAAGCGGGCCGGAATGCGGTGCAGGATCTTGTCGATCGAGGCTTCGAATCGGGAGTGTTGCCGGAACGAGTAGAGACGGATTTCGTCGAGCTTCCGTGATACGCTTCGTCGGCTTTTTGAGAGTCCTTTCTAGACGTCTTCGAACGACTCAAAACTGCAGAAAGAGGGGCCTTTTGTGAGTGTGCAAGGAAAGATAACTCCGCCTGCGGACGGGCAGGAAATCGGTTTTGAAGACGGTGAGCTGCTCGTACCCGATCGGCCGATCCTTCCATTCATCGAGGGCGACGGCATCGGTCCCGACATCTGGCGGGCGTCGCAGTTGGTCTTCGATGCGGCGGTCGAGAAGACCTACGGTGGCTCTCGCTCGATCGCATGGATGGAGGTGCTCGCCGGAGAAAAGGCGAAGAGCGGAACCGGAGAGTGGCTTCCCGAAGAGACGGTGGATGCGGTGCGCCAGTACCGGGTTGCGATCAAGGGCCCGCTGACGACACCCGTTGGCGGAGGTATTCGCAGTCTCAATGTAGCTCTGCGCCAGATCCTGGACCTCTACGCTTGTGTTCGTCCGGTGCGCTGGTATCAAGGTGTGCCCTCGCCGGTGAAGCGCCCGGACAAGGTAGACATCGTTATCTTTCGCGAGAATACCGAGGACGTCTACGCGGGTATCGAGTGGGAGAGCGGCTCGCCGGAAGTGCAGCGGCTGATCCGCTTCCTATCGGAGGAGTTCGGTTCCCGTATTCGCGAGGACAGCGGGATCGGAATCAAGCCGGTCTCGGCACACTCGAGTAAGCGCTTGGTGCGCAAGGCGATCCAGTACGCGATCGCTCAAGGTCGCGAAAGCGTGACCTTGATGCACAAGGGAAACATCATGAAGTACACCGAGGGCGCTTTCAAAGAGTGGGGTTACGAGCTTGCTGCTGAGGAGTTCCCGTCCGAGACGATCTCCGAAGATGCCCTCTGGGACCAGCACGACGGCAAGCTGCCTGACGGGCAGGTACTGATCAAAGATCGTATCTCGGACTCGATGTTCCAACAGATTCTGCTTCGCCCCGAAGAATACGATCTCATCGCTACTACGAACCTGAACGGGGACTACATTTCGGATGCTCTCGCCGCCCAGGTCGGCGGCCTTGGGCTCGCTCCCGGCGCCAACGAGGGCGATGGCATCGCACTCTTCGAGGCCACCCACGGCACCGCGCCGAAGTACGCCGGGCAAGACAAGGTGAACCCTTCTTCGGTGATCCTGTCGGGCGTGATGATGTTCAAATGGATGGGTTGGGGCGAGGCCGGTGAGAATATCGAGCGAGCCATCGCTCGGGCGATCGAACAGAAGCGGGTCACTTACGACCTCGAGCGTCAGATGGAAGGTGCCACCTTGTTGAAGACCTCGGAGTTCGGTCAGGCCCTGGTCGAGAATCTCGACTAAGACGCCTCTGGCTCGAGCCTGCCACCATTCACCACGGAGGCCATAAAGCGTGAAGATTCACGAGTATCAGGCGAAGGAGATCTTGCGCCGTTTCCGGGTTGCGACGCCGCAAGGGCGTGTTACCTCGGACCCGGGAGAAGCGGGCAGAATCGCCGAAGAGTTTGGGGGCCGTTGTGTGGTCAAGGCCCAGATTCACGCCGGCGGCCGAGGCAAAGGGGGTGGCGTGAAGCTGGCCGCATCCGCGGCCGAGGCCGAGTCTCTGGCGGGAGAGATCCTCGGTATGAATCTGCGTACGCCGCAGACCGGGCCGGAGGGTCAGGAGGTGAAGGCGGTTTTGATCGAGGAGGCACTCGACATCGCCAAAGAGCTCTACCTGGCAGTTACGCTCGATCGTCAGCAAGAGCTGCCCGTGGTCATCGCTTCTGCGTCGGGAGGCATGGAGATCGAAGAGGTGGCTGCGCGAGATCCTTCCGCCATCCTGCGTCAGACCTTCGATCCCCATCTAGGTCTCCTTCCCTTCGAGGCGCGGCGGGTGGTGCGAGCCCTCAGGCTCGAGGGAAAGACCGCCAGGCAAGCGGCTACTCTCGTCGGGTCGCTGGTGGATGCCTATATCGAAACCGATGCCTCGCTGGTCGAGATCAACCCGCTGATGATTACCGGGGCAGGGGACGTCGTCGCACTCGATGCGAAGATGAACTTTGACGACAGCGCCCTGTTTCGGCAGTCGGGGATCTTGGAGCTACGCGACCTCGACGAGGAGAATCCTCTGGAAGTCGAGGCGGGAGAGTTCGGCCTCAACTACATCAAGCTCGACGGCAACATCGGCTGCATGGTCAACGGCGCCGGTTTGGCAATGGCGACCATGGACATCATTAAGCTCTCCGGCGGTGAGCCCGCCAACTTCCTCGATGTCGGCGGGTCGGCGAGCCAGGAGGCGGTGCAAGGAGCCTTCGGCATTCTTGTCTCCGACCCCTCGGTGGTGGCGGTGCTGATCAACATCTTCGGAGGCATTGCTCGTACCGATCGCATCGCTCGGGGGGTGGTGGCGGCCCTCGCTGAGCTGGGCAACGTCAGGCTGCCGGTCGTGGTCCGCCTCGAAGGGACCAACGTAGAAGAGGGAAGGCGGGTCTTGGAAGAGGCCGACTTCGATTTTCTCGTCGCAACAGACATGGCCGACGCCGCTCAGAAAGCGGTCGAAGCCGCCAAGGCGCAAGATGTCGCTGGAGGGCAGGGCTGATGGCTGTTCTGGTTACTGCCGAGACCCGGCTTCTGGTGCAGGGGATTACCGGCAAAGAGGGCCTCTTTCACGCGCAGGGGTGCCGTGACTATGGAACCGAAGTGGTTGGAGGGGTGACGCCGGGGAAAGGTGGCAGCACGGTCGAGGGCTTCGCGGTCTTTGACTCGGTCGAAGAGTGCCGCCGCTCCACCGGAGCGAATACCTCGCTGATCTTTGTGCCTCCGCCCTTCGCCGCAGACGCGATCATGGAGGCTGCCGGTGCCGGCATCGAGCTCATCGTCTGCATTACCGAGGGCATTCCCGTGCGCGACATGCTCAAGGTGAAGGCATTCTTGAAGGAGCACCCTTCTCGGCTGATCGGTCCCAACTGCCCGGGGGTGATCTCCCCGGGAATCGGCAAGGTCGGCATCATGCCTGGCCACATTCATCTGCCGGGAGGAGTTGGAGTCGTGAGCCGCTCCGGGACTTTGACCTATGAAGCCGTGTGGCAGCTCTCCGCTCTGGGCCTCGGGCAGTCGACCTGTATCGGCATCGGTGGCGATCCGATCAGCGGGACTTCTTTCCTCGACGCCATGGAGACTTTCAAGAGTGATTCAGCCACCGAGGCTGTGGTCCTCATCGGCGAGATCGGTGGCAGTGCCGAAGAAGAGGCTGCCGAATGGATCAAACGGAACTTCGACCGCCCCGTGGTCGGTTTCATCGCCGGCCGCACCGCACCGCCTGGTCGACGCATGGGTCATGCCGGCGCGATCGTGGCGGGAGGCAAGGGTACGGCACAGGACAAGATGGCGGCGCTTGTCGCCGCCGGCATCGAGGTAGCTGAGTCGCCTGCCGATATCGGTGCGGCGATGGCCCGAGCCTTGAGTCGCTGAGGAGATTTGATGGAAACCACACTGACCATGGTCAAACCCGATGCCGTTCGCGCCCGCAACGCCGGCAAGATCTTGGCCCTTCTCGAAGAGAAAGGCTTTGTCGTGCTAGGCCTTCGGCAGTTGCGACTGAGTGAGACCCAAGCACGGGCCTTCTACGAAGTGCACAAAGAGCGCCCCTTTTTCGGTGAGCTCGTCGAGTTCATGACCAGTGGTCCCGTGGTCGTGGCAGCATTGGAGCGCGAGAACGCGGTTCTCGAGCTGCGCCAAGTGATGGGCGCTACCAACTCCCTGGAGGCGGCGGCGGGAACGGTTCGCTCTCTCTATGGCACCGACGTTCAGGAGAATGCCATTCACGGCAGCGACTCTGAGGAGAATGCCGCCAAGGAGCTCGCCTTCTTTTTTTCTCGGAGCGAGCTGATCGCGGCGCAGTAGCGGATGGTTATACAGTTGGCTTCAGATTCATGAGAGCACGAACCATCCTCTCAGTCCTGCTTTTGGCGGTGATCTGGCTGACTGCCTGCGGGGCGCCTCCCCGGGAAGGTGCGAGCGAGAGCAAGAAGAGCGGTAGCTCTTTTGCGGTTGAGAATGTTTCTGTAGCTCCGCAGTTGGACGGGGGCGGAGCAAGGCCGACGCCGGTCCCGGCTCCTAGGCCTCCGAGCGCTGACTGAGAGCCGCTAGGGCCGAGCCGAGGTCCGGTGTGATGTCGAGGATCCCTTTCCAGGGGTCCTTCTTCATGCGGCGGAGGCGCTGCGGTACTGAGCGGATGTTGTGACTCTCTATTGTGAGGTCGGAGTTGACCTCGCTCCAACGTAGGGGGGTGGATACGGGGGCGCCCGGGAGGGGTCGCACACTAAAGGGTGCCACCAGTAGACGGCCGTGACCGTTCTGGCCATAGTCGAGGTAGACCTTTCCTCGTCTTCGACCGATAACTCTCTCTGTGGTGGCGATCTCCGGACTCTCGTGTGCCACCACGCGGGCGACCAGCTCTCCCAGGAGGCGCGACTGTTGGTAGGTGCACTGCCTACCGAGGGGTAGCAGGACGTGAATTCCGGTCGAGCCGCTGGTCTTGGCGAAGCAGGGTAGACCGATGTCGTCGCACAGTGCTCGCACTGCCAGTGCGACTTCGATCACATCGGTGAACGGCGCCTCCTTGGGGTCGAGATCGAGGATGCACCAATCCGGTTGCTGCAGGGTGGCGGTGCGGCTCGACCAAATGTGGAGTGGAATCGCGCCCAGATTGGCGATGAAGATCAGAGACTCGACATCTTCTCCGACGAAGTACTCGATGTCTCGCTCGGAGTGTTCACTGTAGATCGCCTCGGTGCGAATCCATTCTGGGGCAAACTCCGGGGCGTTCTTCTGAAAGAAAGACTTGCCCTCGATACCGTCGGGGTAGCGAGTCAGCACCAGTGGACGGTCGTCGAGGAAGGGGAGAATCGCGGGTGCTGCCGCGCGGTAGAAGTCGATCAGGTCGCCCTTGGTGTAACCCTCGTCCGGCCAGAAGACTTTGTCGAGGTTGGTGAGATGAAGAGTCTTCGTGTCGTCCTCAACGACGAGTGCGGCGGCTGGTTCGGCCGCTGGGTGGATGCCGCGGCGCTCGGGAGCGACGCACTCTTCGGGTGTCTTGTCGGGTCGCAGTCCCAAGAAGGCCGGTTGTCGAAGCAACCCCTCTTCTGTCCACTCCTTGTATCGGACCTCGCAAACCAGCTCGGGCTCGGTCCAGACCTGCCCCCTCGAAGTGGGCACTGGGCCGGTGCAGGGAGGCGACGGTCGCTGGTGTGCGGAGATCTGATCGTGAAGCGAGCCCAGCTGCGCTTCGCTGAAGCCGGTACCGACCCTGCCCGCGTAGATCAGTTCCCCCCCGTCGCCGGCCTCAGGGCTCCAGGCGGCGAGGTGGAGGGCGCCGAAGCCGGTTCGCCCTCTGCGGGGCGGGCTCATGCCGACGATGACGAAGTCGTCTCGGCGGTCGACGCGTATCTTCAGCCAAGAGGAAGAGCGCTCGGGGCGGTAGGTCGAGTCCACTTTCTTGGCAACGATCCCTTCCAGGCCCATCCCACTCACCGCCTGGTAGAAGTCCTCACCGCGCTCGAGGATGTGATCGCAGTAGCGAAGGGGGCCGCTCGGTGGCATCAAGCGGCGGAGAAGCTGCTTGCGCTGGTGGAGCGGCAACGAGCGCAGGTCGAAGTGATCGAAGGCGAGCAGGTCGAATGCGAAGAGAGTCGCCGGTAGCCGAACCGCGGCGCGTTGGATGTCCATGGCGCGACTGAGGTGGGTGCGTTTCTGGAGCAGCTGGAAGCTGGATCGCGATTCCTGGTCCAGGACTACGACTTCGCCGTCGAGAACGAGGGAGCTCGCCGGAAGCGCGGCAACGGCCCTGGCTATGTCGGGAAAGATTCGAGTCGCATCGGCGCCGCGGCGATAGAAGAGGCGAGAGCCGCTCCCTTCCTTGGTGGCGAGGAGGCGATAGCCGTCGTGTTTGAGCTCGAAGAGCCAATCCTTGTCGCTGAAGGGCTGCTCTGCGATAGTGGCGAGCATGACGCGCTGCTTTTCCGGATCGACCTTGCGCCTGGGAGCCTCGATCTCCTCGAGCTTTTCGCTGAGCTGGTGCGAGCGGTGGCCGCCTTCGCGAAGCTCTTCAACGGTCAGCCCAGAGTAGATCGAGTGCTCGGGAGGGTCGGCGTCGTCTGAATCGCGCGCCCAGCGGTCGGGCTTTTTGACTAACAGCCATTCGTTACCGCCGGTCTTACGCTGGGTCTTGAACAGTGTCCAGACTCCCCGAAGCTTGTAGCCGCGCAGCTCGAATAGGAGCTTGCCCTGGTCGAGGCCGACCTTGTCGCCTTCGATCGGCACCCAGGTACCCTTGTCCCAGACGATCATTGCACCGGCGCCGTAGTTGCCGTCGGGAATCACCCCTTCGTAATCCTGATACTCGATGGGATGGTCCTCGGTTTGGATCGCCAGTCTCTTCTCGGTGGGATCGAAGGACGGCCCCTTCGGCACCGCCCACGACTTGAGAACACCGTCCATCTCCAGTCTCAGGTCATAGTGAAGGCGGCTGGCGGCGTGTTTCTGGACTACGAAGACGCCAGACAGCGCCGGGTTGAGCCGGCCGAAGGGCTCAGGGCTGCGGTCGGTGGATCGCTTGGCGCGATACTCGTCCAGGGCGCCCCGGGGCGGTTTCTCAGAGCCAGTGGGAGGGGAGGACATATCTGTCGGATGCTATGATACGTCCACATGCCTGCCCGTCCGATCTCTTCCGGGAACATCTCTTTCGGCCTGGTCTCCATTCCGATCAAGCTGTTTTCTTCCGCCGACCACTCGTCGGATATTCGCTTCAACATGCTCGACGCCAAGCACAAAGTGAGACTGAAGCAGCAGTACATCTCGACCAAGGATGGCCGTCTGGTGGAGCGTGGAGAACGGATTCGCGGCTACGAGTTCGCCAAGGGCCAGTACGTCACCTTCACCGATGACGAGATCCGCGAGTTGTCCCAGAAGGCGTCACCCAATATCGAGATCACAGAGTTCGTTCCTCTCGAGGAGGTCGATCCCATCTTCTACGAGAAGGCCTATTACCTGGGGCCGGAAACTGGCGGCGAGAGGGCGTACCGGCTCCTCGGCGCCGCCATGCGCCAAACCGGTCGCTGCGCAGTCGCCAAGTACGCAGCTCGTGGCAAGCAGTATCTCGTCCTCCTGCGCCCCTTTGATGAAGGGCTGGTGATGCAGCAGCTTTTCTACAAAGACGAGATTCGTGCTTTCGACGAAGTGCCCCTCGGCGAGGACATCGAAGTGAAGGACGGTGAGTTGGAGCTCGCAATTCAGCTCATCGAGCAGATCGCCACCGAGGGCTTCGACGCGGGGAAGTACGAAGACGACGTTCGCCAGCGTTTGTTTGCCGCAATCCAGCAGAAGGTCGACGGCCAGGAAGTCACGGCGGCGCTCGATGAAGAGCCCAAAGCGAAGATTATCGATCTCATGGAGGCGCTCAAGGCCAGCCTCTCCGATGCGTCGGCCGAGTCCGGTGTAGAGGACAAAGGCGAGGAGAAGGGGCGCAAGCCGGCGCGCCGTTCTCCGAGGTCGGCAAAGAAGGCCTCGCTTCGCAAGCGGGCGATTGCGAAATAGCATGGCGAGGCACGTGGAGTCCAGCCAGATCTCCTTGGACTTTTCGGTCCCGCGACCGCTGGCGCAGGTGACCTCGCTGCTGGACCGAGCCGGCGACTTGGCCAAGGCCGAGGGCCCGATCTGGAGCGTGGCGGAGCGCTACGAGCGAGGCTGTGAGCTCGAGCCCGAGTCAGAGCAGGCGGCTCGTGCCGCCTATCGAGAGGTTCTCGCAGTCGATCCGGGCCACATCGACGCGCTCCTCAATTTGGGCCGTCTGCTCCACGAAGCCGGCGATCTACGCGAAGCGGAGAGGCACTATCTGCGCGCGCTCGAGGAGGACCCCAGTGAGGCGACAGCCGCGTTCAATCTCGGAGTCGTTCTCGAGGATCTTGGTCGCGACGACGAAGCGCTTACGGCTTACGAGCAGGCGGTCGCCGCTGATCCGACGCTTTCCGATCCCTACCACAACGCAGTACGCCTCTACGAGGCTCGCGGCGACAAAGCCGGCGCCGTTCGTCTGCTGAAGAGATTCCGAGGGCGAAACGAATGAGGTCGGCGTTAGCTACGAGCGACCGATTTGTACTGGACAAGGTGTCCAATCGGTGGCTAGACTACGGCGCGCTTTCCTATCAAGCGCCAATAGATGTTTCGAGGCCAATCGCGTTTCCAAGAAGCACAAGAATGCGTCGAGTTTGAAACGTACGGCCTTTCGCCGCGGCCGGGGAAATCCCGGCTAGATAGAGCGGCGCACAAGCTCGGCCCTCCACGCTGTGTGAAGGGTCCAAGTCGGTGTGTCGCAAGCCTGTTTGAAAAGGAGGTTGAGCATCAGCAAAGACAGACAGCCTAGCAAGCGGACCCGGATCAATCGCGAGATTCGATCGAGTCCGATACGCCTGATCGACGCTGACGGAAGTCAGCTCGGAATCGTCCCGCTCGAAGACGCCATTCGCCGAGCCGAAGAACAGACGCTGGATCTGGTCGAGGTCGGTGCCGAAGCCGATCCGCCGGTCTGTCGCATCATGGATTGGGGAAAGGTCAAGTTCGATCGCGACAAGAAGGCGCGAGAGTCTCGCCGACGAGCGACAACGATCGAGGTCAAGGAGGTCAAGTATCGACCGACGATCGATACTCATGACTTCGAGATCAAGACCAAACGCGCCCATCGCTTCCTCAGCAAGGGGAAGAAGGTCAAGGTGACCGTCTTTTTTCGCTATCGCCAGCTGCGGCGTCCCGAGCTGGGTACCAAGATCCTCGACGACGTCACTGAGCGCCTCGCGGAAGTAGGCCACGTCGAGACCCGGACCCGCCTCGAGGGTCGGCAGATGACAATGATCGTGGCCCCTGTGGCGGCCAAGTAGACACCTGTTCCTCTGCCGATGGCGGGCCCGCCTGTCCACCCCAGGCTCCCGCCTGTCCATCGCGGAGCGGAACCTTTCCCGGGAAGAGCGGGAGCCAGGTGTTATCTCGGCGCCATACGAATCGCGCCGTCGAGACGGATGACTTCTCCGTTGAGCATGGGATTTTCTACGATGGCTTTGGCGAGCATCGCGAACTCATTGGGTTGACCCAGGCGCGAGGGGAACGGCACCTGTGCGCCGAGCGAGATTTTTGCCTCCTCGGGAAGACCGGCAAGGAGTGGCGTCTCGAAAATACCGGGCGCAATCGTCATTACACGAATGCTCAGAGCCGCGAGATCACGGGCGATCGGTAACGTCATGCCGACGATGCCCCCCTTCGATGCCGAGTAGGCTGCCTGCCCGATCTGACCGTCGAAGGCGGCAACCGACGCGGTATTGATGATCACTCCACGCTCTTCCCCTTCGGGCTCTTGCGCGGCCATGGCTTCGGCGGCGAGGCGGATGACGTTGAAGGTGCCGAGGAGGTTGATGCCGACTGTCCTCGTGAAGGCCGCCATGGAGTGGACGCCTCGCTTGCCGAAGGTCTTCTCGGCGGAGCCGATGCCGGCGCAGTTGATGGCGCCGTGGATCGAGCCGAAAGTGTCGATTGTCGACTTCAGTGCGGCCGCGACGTCTTCTTCGCTCTGAACATCGGCCTTGGCGAAGATCGCTCGCTCGCCGATGTCCCCCGCGGCCTTGCTACCGGTGTCTGAGTTGATGTCGAGGAGGGTCACATTGGCGCCGCTGTCGACCAGCAAGCGCGCCGTCGCGAGCCCCAGGCCCGATCCTCCGCCGGTTATCATGAAGGTCCGATTTTGAATCTCCAAGTCGATTCTCCTTTTCTCTTCTTAGGGTCGGCGCGGAAATAAGTTTCCAGTATCTGGGGTGACCATACCACTGCCCCCTTCTTCAGCCACCGCATAATCCTCCGGTACGCGCCTTGTTTGCAAGGTTTAGAGCTAGCATAGCCCTGCCCGCATTTGGTATAGTTTCCCCTGTCACCTCTTTTGGAAGGGGAACTATACCAAATGGTACGAGCCGAAGATCGTGATGCAACAGTGCGCGAGCTCTTGATGAGCGAACAGATGGCCACCATGGATGAGCTCAAGGACGCCATGGGAACCCGAGCCACCATGACGGTCTACCGTTCGCTGTCTCGATTGGGCTATTTGGCCAGCTACTCGGATCGAGGGCGGTTCTATACCTTGAACGAGATTCCCGATTTCGACGATCTGGGTTTGTGGTCGTGCGGTTCGGCGAGGTTCAGTCGGCATGGCAGCCTCCTCGAAACTGCGGTGGCTGCCGTGGACCGGTCCGCTGCCGGCTATACGGCTTCTGAACTCGAGCTCCTGCTGCAGGTCGAGGTCAAGCACGCGATGTTGCACCTCGTTCGTCGCAAGAGAATCGTACGATCCAGAGTTGGGAAGAGGTTCGTATACTTGTGCTCGGAAACAGGGCGCCGTCGTCAGCAGAAGCTGATGCGCAACGAACGGCAGGCTCTCCAGGATGTAGCTGCCAGCCTCGTTCCAGAAGTGCTCCCCGAGGAGCTCAGGGCTGCCATCGTTTTATTCTTCAGCCTGCTAGACGAACGCCAGCGGCGGCTCTTCGCTGGCCTGGAAGCGACCAAGCTCGGGCATGGCGGCGACCGGAAGATCGCCGATCTTCTGGACCTGGACCCTCATACAGTCGCAAAAGGACGTCGCGAGCTCTTCGGCGGCTCCGTGGAGCGCGGAAGAGTTCGAAGAGCAGGCGGTGGCAACCAACGAGTGGAAAAAAAACGCCCGAGATAGTCGATGGAATCCATTCCATACTCGAGGCCGATATAGCTGGTGATCCCATGTCATCAAAAAGATGGACGCACGAGACCGCTGCAAAGGTGGCCCAATGCCTTGCCGAACGCCTTGACATCATCGTATCGGCTACGGTGGTGCGTCGATTGCTCGCAGACCTGAACTATTCCCTCAAGAGCAATAGGAAATGTCTGTCTTCGGGGAACTCCCCAGATCGTGATGCACAGTTCAAGGCCATCAAGCGACTGCGCGAGGATTTCACAAGCGCTGGCGACCCGATCATCAGCGTCGATACGAAGAAGAAGGAGCTGATCGGTCGGTTCAAGAACCAGGGACAGACATGGTGCCGCGAGGCCAAGCGGGTCAAGGATCACGACTTCCGGTCCGAAGCTCTCGCCATCGCCTCCCCCTATGGGATCTACGATCTTCAGAGGAACTTCGGCGTTCTCGTCCTCGGACAGTCGTCGGACACGCCGGAGTTCGCTGTCAACAGCATCGCGACCTGGTGGCTCAAATACGGTCGATCTCACTATCCGGCGTCTCAGCGTCTCCTCATTCTTGCCGACAGCGGCGCAAGCAACGGCGCACGGCTTCGAGCCTGGAAGAAGTACCTCCAGGAGAAGCTCGTAGACAAGTGCGGCCTCATCATCACCGTCGCCCACTATCCAACTGGCACCAGTAAATGGAATCCCATCGAGCACAGGATGTTCAGCGAGATCAGCAAGAACTGGGCCGGAGTTCCTCTCGAGAGTTTCGAGATCCTCGTCAACCTCGTCCGCAACACGACGACATCCACCGGACTGCGCGTCGAGCCGTGCCGTGATCAACGCCAATACCAGAAAGGAGTCAGGGTATCGGACAAGGAAATGCTGCAGCTCGCGGTGGCCAGGAGCGACTTCCTAGGAAAGTGGAACTACACCCTCTCGCCGAGACCGCGAACCGAGCAGGAAGAGCTTGCCCCACAGCCTGGGCTCAGCTCACCACCACCTCCAATGCAGCGACCGCCCTGTGGCGCCTCGGCCTCACACGCTCCGGCGATAATGTGAAGTTATTTCCGCGCCGACCCTTAGTTGGGGGGCGTGATGATATCGGCTACCCCTCTCGTAGCCAATCGTCGATCAAGCGGCGGGCGATCGACAGCGGCGGGGGCAGCCTCACCTCACGGTCGAGGATCTGTTGCCGTGAGAACCACCTGGCTTCCTCGAGCTCGCTCTCGTCGGCCCGCACTTCGCCGCGGCTTGCTCGAGCGTGGAAACCGAGCATCAGCGACGTAGGGAAGGGCCAGGGCTGGGAGGAGTGATACTCGCAGGCCTCTACCGCTACGCTGGCCTCTTCGGCCACTTCGCGACGGACCGCGTCTTCGAGACTCTCTCCAGGCTCGACGAAACCTGCCAGCGTCGAATAAACGCCGCGTGCCCAGGTTGCCTGCCTCCCGAGCAGACACCAGTCGCCGTCGGTGACCAGCATGATCACAGCGGGATCGGTCCGAGGGAAGATCTCCGCCGCGCATGACGAGCTCGAGCACCGCCGGAGGTGACCACTTTGCACCGAGTCAGTAGGCGCGCCGCAGACTCCGCAAAAGCGGTGACGCTGATGCCAGGTCATCATCGCCCTGGCGTAGGCGAGTAGCGCGCCGTCCCCGTGCTCGAGCAGGCCTCCGATCTGGCGTAGATCCGAGAACTCATTGTTGCTGTCGAGCCCGAGCTCGGCTAGAGGCTCGTCGAGCACAGAAACATCTGCCGCGAAACAGGCCTGCTCGCCCCTGTTTCCTAGGTAAACAAGGGTCCAAGCTCCACTGTCTAGAGAGTCGTGTCGCTCTCGCAGCTCGGCCATGGGCAAGAGCGCGGCGCAGGGTGGCTCTGAGCCGGTCTCATCCTCTTGCCGGATCAAGCTCCGTGATCGCCAGACGAAGGTGATCCGTGAGCCGGGGTCAGCCTTGGTGGTTCTGAGCCATGCCTCATCCAGCCGGAGGTGGGATTGCCGATCGAGGTCCGCGGAAGCGAACGAGTTCGGGGACCGCACGAGTTTCAGTTGCTTCTGCGGTAGGCCATGGCTTCTGAGACTCGTTGCTTGCTGAGCTGGAGGGCGGCTTCTGCGGGAATCTGGCTATGGCGCCTAGCCAACTCCAGTACTTCTCGCGTGTTCTCGAGGATCTTTTCCTCGATGGCTTGAAAAGCCTGTGTCTGGGTGCCGCCGTGGTACTCCACCGAGGCGCAGATGACACCTCCGGCGTTGGCGACGAAATCGGGAACCGAGAGAATCCCGCGGTCGTGCAGGATGCGCTCGGCGCGGGGGGTGACCGGGATATTGGCTCCCTGCAGAATCATTCCGCAGTTGAGGCGTGGGGCGTTTGTCTCGTCGATTACGTCGGGTCTGGCGGCGGGGACGAAGATGTCGCATTCGAGATCCAGAAACGCGTCGCGGTGCAGGATCTCGGCGCCGTCGTAGAGAGTGATGCGTCCGGTCTCTCGTTTGATCTCCACCAGGCGATCGATGTCGAGGCCGCGGGGGCTATGGACGCAGCCGTCCAGATCGGCGGCCGTGGTGAGGATGGCGCCTTTCTCAGCCAGGAAGCGAGCCGTGTGCTGCCCGACATTGCCGAAACCTTGTATCGATACGCGACCGCCTTCGATCGAGACGTCGCAGAAGTCCTGAGCGACCTCACCGCATACCGCGAGGCCGAAGCCGGTGGCGCCAACTTGGTCGAGCGGAATGCCTCCCAGGACCTTGGATAGGCCGACCGACCGTCCGATCTCGTCGCGGATCCAGCCCATTGCGACTTCGTTGGTGCCGATGTCAGGCCCAGGGATGTAACCTTCCAGGGTCTTGATCGAGCGCGCGAACTGCCGAATAAGCGTCTCTTTGTTCGGGGCCGATGGGTCAGCCAAGATGCCGGCCTTGCCGCCGCCGTGCGGTATGCCTGCGAGGGCGTTCTTCCACGTCATCGCCCGCGCCAGGCGAAAAACCTCCTCGCTACTGACGTCGGGCACCATCCGGATGCCACCGATCGCTGGGCCCGCCGCGACATTGTCGATCACTACGATCGCCTTGAGGCCGGTCCTCGGCTCGTAGATGAAGATCGTCTTTTCGGGGCCGTACTCGTCGGCGTACTTGACGAAAATATTCTCAACCATGCGATAGCGGCCCTTCTGCCAGATTCAAGATCCTACCATCGCAGCTGGTGGCACCCGGGCTTGTCCGACGCGCCCGTCGCTTCTATGCTCTGGCGATGAAGGACGCCGCCGAAGAGCTCAATTGCGACATTCGTGAGGGCGCGCCGGCGGTCTGGCGATTGCTCTCTTCGCTTGGCCGTAGGGCGATCTACCCTCCAGACATTACTTTTCAGGCGGCCCAGGCCAGAGGCGCTCGTTACAACGCCAGTATCGGCCAGATTACCAATGGCGCCGGAGCGGTTCTACCCGTTCCGTCTCTTCACGATCAGCTCGGTGGGTTGCGTGGTGATCGCGACGCAGCCCTTCTTTACTCGCCGATCGAGGGAATGCCTGAGATGCGCCGCCTGTGGCGGGAGAGGCAGCGACGCGCCATCGAGAAGACGCCCTCCACCCTGCCGGTCGTGGTCGCGGGACTGACTCATGGTCTCAGTCTCATCGCCGATCTCTTCTGTGAAGAGGGGCGTACGGTGGTCGCGCAGTCGCCCTGCTGGGGAAACTACAGACAGATTTTTTCTCTGCGGCGGGGAGCGAAGGTGGTGGCTGCGGAGGTGTTCGCGTCGGGAGCCTTTGACGCGGCCGCGATTCGCGACCGCCTCGCCGAGATTCCGCCGGGCGATCCGGCTGTGGTGATCTTGAATCTGCCCTCCAACCCCGTCGGCTACTCCCTGCGGGTCGACGAAAGACACGCTCTCGTGGAGATTCTCCTCGTCGCCGCTTCCGCGAGGCCCCTTCTCGTGGTCTGCGATGACGCCTACGCCGGTCTTGTCTACGAAGAGGGCATTCCGACTGCGTCACTGTTCTGGGAGTTGGCGGGTCGTCATCCGAACCTGGTGCCGGTCAAGGTCGATGGGGTGACCAAAGAGCTCGTCTTCTTCGGCGGGCGGGTGGCATTCGTGACTTTCGCGTTTGCTCCGGACTCCCCAGTCGCACTTGCGCTCGAGAGTAAGTTCAAGTGTCTATTGCGGGCGAGCATCGGGTCTTTGCCGTCGCTCAGTCAAGTGGCGATCACCTCTGCACTAGAGGCCCCCGAGCTCGATGCCGAGACCGACGCGGTACGGGCAGTGCTCGAGTCCCGCTACAGGGTATTGCGAGCCGCTCTCGATCAGGTACGGAGTGATCTCGTTCGTCCTCTGCCCTTCAATTCCGGCTGCTTTGCCCTGCTCCCGCTGGCGGACGGGTTGGACCCCGAGACAGTGAGGGTGCATCTGCTCGAGGAGCACGATACCGGGGTCATCGCGATTGCGCCCAACTACATCCGCCTCGCCTATTGCTCGCTGGCGGAAGAAGCGATCCCCGAAACGGTCCGCCGCGTCGCGGCAGGCCTGGAGGAATGTTTCAGCAGCTAGTGCCGTGTCTCCGACATGGCTTACCAATATCTCGGCCCCTTTTGCCCGCTGCCGTCGTTGCGACTCGTCGACATATTCCCAATATGCCTGCCTCGTCGCTCCTTGACAGCGAACAAAATGACCTCGAGCTCTTGGCAAGCCATGTCGGAGACACAACACTAGCTCTTTGAACCCCAAGATGTCTGGGTGGGAGCGTACGTCTGTGCGATCCCCGCCCAGACTACGATACCGGGATCGAGTGCATCCCCGTCGCCTTCTCAGTGAGTGTGCGTAGCTCGTCGGCGATAGCGAGGCTGCTGCGCACGGCCGCGGAGGCGAGGTTCTGAAGCTCTTCGGTTAGTGCGTGCTTTTCCAACAGCTGGCGTCCCATCCGGTGATGCTGGATCTCTTCGGGGTGAATGATCTCTCGATAGAGACGTGCGGTCTCGAGATCTCCCACCGACTTGCAGAACTCGATGAATTGCGCGTTCCGAATCTCCGCAACGGCTTCTCGGGCGAAGGGACCCGCCGCCACTCGCTCGACCGTTGTCCGTAGACCACGAAGGTAATGGTAGAGCGGGCTGTAGCCCTCCGCCGCGGGGTCGTACTCGGACATGTCTTCACCGAGCTCGCCGAGGCGCTCGAGGATGAGGTTGTAATGTCTCATCTCGTCTCCGCATTGCTGAGCGAAGGTCATCTTCACGTCGATCTCCGGAGTGGTCGGCATCCAGTATCCGGCCAGCTCACTAGCCTCGATCTCGCTCTTCAGGGCGAATTTCAAGAGGGTGACCACGTCCACCTGTCCGGACGATTCGGACTCGAGAGTCTGTTGCTCGCCGAGCTGAGAGAAGAGCTCGTCCATCAGCTCACGCAGGTGCTTGGCAAACTCGTAGCTATCCACGTCGGCTTCCTCCGTCGAACGAGTCTAGCAGCCTCGTCGAGTTGAGCGGAGCTGAGTTTTCGCTCGGCGACGGCGGCAGAGCGGATAGACTGGGTTTCATGTTGGCCTCATTCACTGCTGCCATGGCGCTCGCGCTGCTGTCCTCTGCGATGCAGCCGGTCAACACTGTGGATGGCCGCTACCACCTGCCCGAGAACATGCTCGCCGCGCAGGGCGAGGAGGCGATGGTCCGCTTCGTGCCGGGGACTCTCGACAGGGCGTCTCACCTCTTGCGCCGCTTGGATGTCCTCGTCATGGATCTTCGAGCGCGGATCAAGACTCCGACACCACTCATTGGCCTCATTCTTTCGAGAAGGCACTGGGAGGAGGCGGGATTCGAACTCCCTTATGGGCTCCCTGTCTTGATCGGGGCCGGCTCGATCGCGGTTCCGGCCGAAGGCGACGAAACGACGGCGAGGCGTTGGAAGACCTGGTTGGGGACCGATCTCCCACCCGTAGCTGGCGTGCCGATGGTCGGAACTGCCGAGCACGCCTCTTCCCTGGTACTCGCCGATGTGCTGCTTCAGCGCGCCGTGTGCGCTTTCGTTCTTGGACGCGTCACCTTTACGGGCTCGGAGCAGTGGATCCAGGCGCTCCTCAGTCAGTTTGCGGCCTACACGCTTTTCTCGCTGTACGAGCCCACCCGAGTGCCTGAGATCGAGATGGTTTACCAGCGACTGCTCCAGAATCTTCCGGTGCTTCTGGCGATCGAACGAGATCGTCCGCCTGGAGTCGAGCGTTGGCTCTTACGTGAAGCTCAATACTTTGAGGGTGCCTCCTTGATGTATGGGCAAGTCGGCGCCAAGGGCCTGGACCGTTTGATCAAGAAAGTTCGCAAGGAGAAGAGAGCGATCACCCGAGAGACCCTGCTCGAGCTCCATCCGGAGCTCGAGCCATGGCTCGTCGAGGTGTCCGAGGACCTCGGCGTCTCCTGACAACTCCACGCCCAGAGTGTGGGATAATCGGTCCTTCGCTCGCCGCGGCGGGAAGGTTTTTGTGAGATGAATAGCCCGAGGCCCCAAGGACCGCGAGACGTCTTCGAGCGCCCCATTGACGATCTTCGAATTTCGGTGATCGATCGGTGCAATTTCCGCTGTACTTTCTGTATGCCGGCGGGGCACACCTATTCATTTCTGCCCCGCGAAGAGCTCCTCAGCTTCGAGGAGATCACACGACTCGCCAGGGTGTTCTCGACCCTGGGAGTCAGGAAGCTACGACTCACGGGCGGCGAGCCGCTACTTCGTACTGAGATCGAAAAGCTGGTGAGAATGCTCTCGGAGATCCCGGACATAGACGATCTGGCTCTCACCACCAACGGCCTTCTTTTGGAGCGTAAGGCAGCGCAGTTGAAGGAGGCGGGGCTTCAGCGAGTCACGGTCAGCTTTCAATCGCTGGACGACGAGGTTTTCGGCCGGATCAACGGCCAGGGCTACCGCGTTAGCGACGTTCTCAGAGGAATCGACGCGGCAGCTCAGGCTGGGCTCGATCCGGTAAAGATCAATGTAGTCGTGATGAAGGACACCAATGACGGGGAGATACCCGACATCGCCCGCTTTTTCAAGGAGCGAGGCCACGAGGTGCGCTTTATCGAGTACATGGACGTTGGGACCCTCAACGATTGGGACCCTGACGGCGTGGTGCCGGCGCGGGAGATCGTCAGACGGGTGGAGGAAGCCCTGCCGGTCGAAGCCGTCGGTCGCGACCGGGCGAGCGATGTGGCGACAAGATTCCGCTATCGAGATGGCGGTGGCCGGATGGGGGTGATCGCGTCGGTTAGCGAGCCTTTCTGTGGCGCATGTGCGAGGGGTCGCATTTCAGCCGACGGAAGCTTCTACACTTGCCTCTTCGCCGCCGCGGGCCACGATCTCAAGACGAGCTTGCGATCAGGAGCCAGCGACGAGGAGATTCGTGAGCTCATATGGGGTATCTGGTCTACTCGCGACGATCGGTATTCGGAGCTCCGCAGCGAGGCGATAAGCTCTCGAACTCCTCTTTCATCTAACCGAAAAGTGGAGATGTTCCGTATCGGTGGGTAGCGGCCTTGGAATCCGGTTTGCGGGGTAGACGAGATATGCTTCGAGTCGCCCAGGGCTGGCCGCGGGGCGTTCCACGATCTAGGGAAGAGGTATCGAGCAGGTGACGGATCAGATCGTCATGATTAGGGAGATTGGGGAGGCTCCTCTCGAGCCCGATCGGGTGGGAGAGGCTCTCGATCGGGCCAAGGAGCGCCTGGCATCTCTTCAGGAGGCCGACGGCCATTGGTGTGCCGAGCTCGAAGGGGATTCGATCCTCGAGTCAGAGTATGCCCTGACGCTTTACTTTCTGGGTCGCGGTGACGGGCCGGAGCTTGGCCAGTTGGCCAACCATCTGCGAGCGCAGCGAGTTGCGGATGGGGCCTGGGGAAATTACCCCGGTGGCCCTCCGGAAGTGAGCACCTCGACCAAGGCGTACTTCGTCCTGAAGCTGGCTGGCGACGACCCCGAGGCTCCTCACATGTGCGAGGCTCGCGAGGCTATCCGTCGCCTGGGTGGTACCGGAGCCTGCAACTCCTACACCCGCCTGCTGCTCAGCATGTTCGGCGTCCTTAACTGGCGCGATGCCCCCGCGGTGCCTCCGGAGATCATCCTCTTGCCGCGATGGTTCTACTTCAATATCTACGAGATGTCGGCTTGGTCGCGTGCGATCGTAGTGCCTCTCTCGATTATCTGGGCGCACAAGCCTCTTTGCCCGGTAGCTCCAGAGCATCACCTCGATGAGCTCGTTGTAGCCTCTGCGGATATACCTGACGCGCCCCGCCTCGAGACGTGGCGCGAGAGGTTCTGGGGTCTCTTTTTTCGTGGCGTCGATGCCGCCCTGAAGGTGATCGACGATCTCGGCCTGGTACCGCTTCGCCGGATTGCTCTGAGGCGGGCCGAGGCCTGGGTAGTGGAGCGCTTGGAGGGTGGGGGTGGTCTCGGCGCTATTTTCCCTTCGATCATGAACACGATCCTCGCTTTGGTTTGTCAGGGTCGGTCGCAAGACGACCCCCTCGTCGCAGGTGAGCTCGAGGAATTGAAGGCGCTGGAGATCCTGGATGGTGACTGTCTACGCCTACAGCCGTGCTTGTCCCCGGTCTGGGATACCGCGCTGGCGATGAACGCCTTGGTGGCGGCCCGCTCGCCCGCCGAGGATCCGGCCCTGCAGCGGGCGGCAGCCTGGCTACTCGACAAGGAGGTACGTCGCGTCGGTGATTGGAAGCACAAGAATCCGAAGGGTCGCCCAGGGGGTTGGTTCTTCGAGTACTCCAACGAGTTTTACCCGGACTGTGACGACACTGCCGAGGTGATGATCGTTCTGTCGCAGGTAGCGATGGTCGACGGCGGTGACGAGGAGCGTCGGCGCGCCGCGTTGCAAAGAGCGCTGGCCTGGCAGCTCTCGATGCAGTGCCGGTCAGGCGGGTGGGGTGCTTTCGACAAGGACTGTGATCATGAGGTCCTCGATCTGGTGCCGTTCGCCGATCACAACGCCATGCTCGACCCTCCGACCGTCGATGTCACGGCGCGCACCCTGGAGGCTCTGGTGAAGATGGGGCTCGATCCCTCTCATCCAGCGATCCGTAAGGGGGTTGCTTTCCTGTGGGCGGAGCAGGAGCCTGAAGGGTGCTGGTACGGACGCTGGGGAGCGAACTACGTCTATGGGACCTGGTTAGCTCTGAGCGGCCTTCGCCTCGTCGGCGAGGAGATGATGGATTTGCGGATGCGGCGCGCGGTGGACTGGTTCCTCGACTGCCAGAACGACGATGGCGGCTGGGGCGAGTCGCTTCTTTCCTACTCCGACCCCGAGACCAAGGGCCGTGGGCCGACCACGGTCTCCCAAACGTCGTGGGCGCTCCTCGGGCTTCTCGCCGCCGCAGACCTAGGGAGTGCTCGCGTTCAGTCGGCTCTCGGTCGTGGAATCGACTTCTTGCTCTCGACTCAAGGTGAGGACGGCGGTTGGTACGACGAATTCTGGACAGGGACCGGTTTCCCCAAGGTCTTTTATCTGCGCTATCACCTCTACCCCTGCTATTTCCCGCTGCAGGCCCTGGCTGCCTACCGGCGTGCCGTGGAGTTATAAGATGTCTCGGCGATAGCGCCGAGTGAGAAGGAACCAAGTCGATGCGACACCCTCTGCACATGATGACCGACATGATGAAGCTCGGACTGCGCAACGCTCTGAAGGGCAATAAGCGTTATCCCTACGTGCTCATGTTGGAGCCGCTCTACACCTGCAACCTCGCATGTCTAGGGTGTGCCAAGGAGCGCCACACCGGAAAGCTGAAGGATCGCTTAGCGCTGGAGGAGTGTTTCGAGGCCGTTGAAGAGAGCGGCGCACCGACGGTCTCCATCTGCGGCGGCGAGCCCACGATCTATCCGGAGCTTGCCGAGCTGATCGCCGGCATCATCGCCCGCAATCGCCACATCATCCTGTGCACCAATGCCCTACTTCTGGACGAGAATCTATTCGGCAAGGTCGCCCCTCATAAGAGGCTGACGGTGAACGTTCACCTCGATGGACTTCAGGAGACTCACGACTACGTATGCGCCCGAGAGGGTGTTTACACCAAGGCGTTGGAGATGATCAAAGAGTCCAAACGGCTCGGGTACCACACAACCACCAACACCACGATTTTCAAAGAGACCGAGATCGACGAGGTGGAGGAGCTGTGTCGTGTTCTTGCGGAGATCCCGGTCGATGGCATGCTCATCTCTCCCGGCTACCAGTACGAGTCGGTTGACGCGGATATGTTTCTGACCCGTCAGGATACTGAGAAGAAGTTCGAGCGAGTGCTCGAGATCGCGAAAAAGTACCGGGTCACCTCCACGCCGATGTTTCTCGAGTTCGCAGCCGGCAAGCGGGACTACGAGTGCTCGCCGTGGAGCACGGTTACCCGCACTCCCCTTGGATGGAAGGGCCCCTGCTATCTGATTGGCAAGCAGTACTCCGAGACTTGGGAAGAGTTTTGGAACGGTACCGATTGGTCGTATTGGGAGTCTCGTCAGGACGATCTCTGCCAGAATTGCTCCATGCACTCCGGTTTCGAGGCTTCGGTTGTGCGTAATCTGCACAAGAGCCCGCGCGACATGCTCCGCATGGCGAGCTGGTACCTCTCCGCCTAGCCTAGGCTCCAGAAATGATGGCTATCATTTCCTCCGCCTAGTTGTCTCTTGGCGCCGAGGACGGCGCACTTGGGCGTTGCTTCCTATTCGCTCACGGAAACGGCTCAGGACGAATACTCGGACACGCTCCTAGCCTCCAGAAATGGGCTCTTCAGGATTTCGTGTGGGTTGATCGTATGCTGCGAGTATGCGAGATCGAGAGCTTTACGCCCAGCTTCTTGGGATCGAGGAGCCGTGGCATGTGACAGATGTAGAGCTAGGTCCAGAGACGGTGGAAGTGCACTTGGAGAACGGGTCACGGAAGCTAGCGTGTCCGGAATGCGGAGCGGCGAGTCCGCGCTACGACACGCGTGAGCGCAAGTGGCGTCACCTCGACACGATGCAGTACATGACGGTTCTGGTCGCGGAGGTTCCTCGTGTGAAGTGCGGAGATCACGGCGTCCGTCAGGTTCGTGTGCCGTGGGCCGAGGTCGGCTCGGGCTTCACGGCACAGTTCGAGCGGCTGGCGATCGACTGGCTTGGAGAGTCGAATCTCTCGGCTGTTGCCCGGCTTCTGCGTTTGAGCTGGGATCAGATCGACGGGGTTCAGCAGCGTGCCGTGGGCCGAGGATTGGCCCGCAGAACGCTGCGCCCGACCCGCCATCTGGGTGTAGACGAGACGTCGTTTCAACGCCGGCACGAGTACGTCACGGTGGTCGTGGACAGCAGTCACGGGACGGTGGTTCACGTCGCGGACGGTCGGGGTCGGGAAGCTCTAGGGAAGTTTTTGCAAGGTGCTCCAGCGTCGTGGCTTAGCCAGGTGGAGACGCTGGCGATGGACATGTGGGGCCCCTACATCTCGGCGGCCAGCGAGCATCTCGACAAGCCGCTTGAGCGCATCGTCTTTGACAAGTTTCACGTCGCCAAGCTTCTGGGTGACGCCGTCGATCGTGTCCGTCGCCAGGAACATCGAGACCTTCGCTCGGATGGCGACGATCGGCTCAGTCGGACTCGCTACCTCTGGTTGCGCAATCCCGACCACATGACCTCGGAGCAGGAGCTTCGCTTCGAGGAGCTTCGCAATAGCGCACTGAAAACGGCACGGGCCTGGGCGATCAAGGAGCTGGCGATGACCGTGTGGGAGACCAGCGCCGCGGACGACGCCGAACAGGCCTGGGCCTCCTGGTACTCCTGGGCGATCCGTTCCCGCCTCGCTCCCATCAAGAAGGTGGCCAAAACCCTACGCCATTACCTGTGGGGCATCGTCAACGCCATGAAGACCGGCGTCACCAACGCCATGTCCGAGGGCCTCAACACCAAGATCCAGAACATCAAAAGAGCCGCGCGAGGATTCCGTAATCGGGAGCGATTCCGCAACGCCATCTACTTCCATCTTGGAGGGCTCGATCTCTACCCGAGGCCTGTTGCCCACACGAAATCCTGAAGAGCCCAGAAATGATGGCTATCATTTCCTCCGGCTAGTTTCTGTTTGGCGCCGAGGACGGCGCAGGTAGGCGTTGCTCCCTATTCGCTTCGGGTATCGGTGTCGTTTCAGGCTCCTAGCCCGAGAGGAAATGATGGCTATCATTTCCTCCGGCTAGTTTCTGTTTGGCGCCGAGGACGGCGCAGGTGGGTGTTGCTTCCTATTCGCTTCGGGTATCGGTGTCGTTTCAGGCTCCTAGCCCGAGAGGAAGTGATGGCTATCATTTCCTCCGGCTAGTTTCTGTTTGGCGCCGAGGACGGCGCAGGTGGGCGTTGCTCCCTATTCGCTTCGGGCATCGGGTGTCGTTTCAGGCTCCTAGCCCGAGAGGAAATGATGGCTATCATTTCCTCCGGCTAGTTTCTGTTTGGCGCCGAGGACGGCGCAGGTGGGTGTTGCTTCCTATTCACTTCGGGTATCGGGTGTCGTTTCAGGCTCCTAGCCTGAGAGGAAGTGATGGCTATCATTTCCTCCGGCTAGTTTCTGTTTGGCGCCGAGGACGGCGCAGGTGGGCGTTGCTCCCTATTCGCTTCGGGTATCGGTGTCGTTCCCCAGGCTCCTAGCCCAAGAGGAAATGATGGCGCCGAGACGGCGCGTCCTCCGGGAGGGCGATCTGGGGTACCCTGAAGCTGATGACGGCGCTGGTCACGGGTGGCACCGGCTTTGTCGGCGCCCACTTGGTGCGTGCACTATTGGCTCGGGGCGAGCCTGTGCGCTGCCTGGTGCGCGAAGGAAGTCGGAGAGACAACCTGGCGGGGCTCGACGTCGAGTTGGTGGAAGGGGACTTGCGCGACTCTGCGTCTCTGGAGGCGGCTGTCGAGGGCTGTGACACCGTGTTTCACTGTGCCGCCGACTATCGGCTTTACGTCAGGAACCCCGACGAGCTCTACGCAACGAACGTCGAAGGTACACGCAGTCTGTTGACGGCCGCTGATCGCGGAGGTGTCGCCCGAGTGGTTTACACCTCGAGTGTTGGCGCCTTGGGACTCGAGCGGAGTGCTGAGGCAGCCACCGAAGAGACCCCGGTCACGCTCGAGAGCATGGTCGGACATTACAAGAGGAGCAAATATCTGGCCGAGCGGGTCGCGGTCGAGTTTGCGGAGGGGGGCCTCCACGTGGTGATCGTCAATCCCTCCACTCCGGTGGGGGAGCTCGATATCAAACCGACGCCGACGGGTCAGATGATCGTCGACTTCCTCAACCGCAAGATGCCGGCCTATGTCGATACCGGACTCAACCTGGTCGATGTTCGAGATGTCGCCGAGGGCCACCTACTCGCGGCGGAGCGCGGCCGACCAGGGGAGCGATATATCCTCGGTAATCGCAACCTCAGCCTGCGCGAGATTCTGGTCTTGCTCTCTCGTCTGACCGGCCTACCGGCGCCACGACTCCGGGTACCGCATTGGCTGCCTCTTTCGTTCGCTCTTTTGGATACGGCGGTTGCGCGCCTCCGTGGTCGCGAGCCGCGGGTTGCCGTCGACAGCGTACGCATGTCACGGCACAAGATGTATTTCGATGCCTCCAAGGCGGTGGAGGAGCTCGGGTTCCGGCAGACGCCGGTTGAGGACGCGTTGGAGCGGGCGGTCAGCTGGTTTCGTGCCGGCGGCTACGCTCCCAGCCCGTGATCGGAGACTTCTGGGGTGATGACGGAGGGTTTGATCTCTTGAGCGCCGGCGCCGAGCTCGCGATCATTGCAGCGCAGCGGGAGGAGGTACAACCGCTCCTCGCTCGCCTGAGCTCGCGTCGCCGCGGTCAGCTCCAGAGTGTCCCCTACTGGACAGGCGGATTGGCCGGTACCGAGGTCCTGGTCGCGATCAGCGGAGTTGGGCAAGAGCGGGCCCGCATCGCTGCCGAGGAGCTGCTCTCCCAGTCGGTGCCTTTCTTGATGGTGGTCGGGGTGGCAGGCGCGTTGAGCCCAGAGCTCGAGATCGGGTGCATCCTGGCAGCCGAGGAAGTCTGGGCCGAGGGCGCCGCGGCGTTGGCGTGCGACAGGGAAATTCTCGCTCTTGCAAGTGCTCGTCCAAGAGTGCAGGTGGGCGCGATTCTCACCCTCGACCACATCGTTGCCACAGTAGCTGAGCGCGCCTCCCTCCTTCGCTCCCTCGGCTCGCCCGCTGCGGCTGTTGCTGTGGACATGGAGTCCTGGGACTTCCTCGACGTTGCCAAGCAGTGCGCCGTCCCCTGTACCGTGCTTCGCGCCATCAGTGACACTTCTCGCGAGAACCTCCCCACCTTCCTCGAGCGCGGCCGCAGGCCCGACGGCACCCTCAATCGGGGTCGCGTCGCGCTCTCGGCCCTGGCCCGGCCGGCCTCGATTCCCAGTCTGCTGGCACTCCGGCGACGTGTCCGTGTCGGTGCCGAGGATCTGGCCGAGTTGGTGGAGAATCTGGCCCCCTCGGCCGCGGCGGTTGCTCCCTAGACCAGCGTTTCCAAAGCTCGCGTACATATCTCGGCCCCTTCTGCCCGCTGGCGGCGTTACGCCTCCTCGATATATTGCCCAATATGCCTGCGTCGGCGCGCCTAGCCAGCGAACAGAATGACCTCGAGCTATGCAACCCGAACTTTGGAAGCGCTGGTCTAGCTCCGCCGAGGGAGATTTGGGGGGAGGTTCCTGCTTGCCTGGTAGCATCTCGGCTCGGACCGCAATCACCAAACCTGCGCTCGGGCCGAACCGGCACCTTGGCCTTGACGGAAGAATGGGAGTAAGACTTTGAGCGAGATTCTCTACCAGGTGAGCGACCCGGTCGCCACCATTACTCTCAACCGGCCAGAGCGATTGAATGCGCTGAGCTACTCGTTGCTCGCCGATTTACGCGAAGCGGTCGATCAAGCGGCCACGGACCCAGAGGTAGTCGGAATCGTCATTACCGGCGCCGGTCGGGGGTTCTGTGCCGGCCTCGATACCGACGCACTGGCTGCAGTCGCCAAATCTGGTGGCAGCCAGAGTAGCGCTCCGACGGAGGGGCGCAAAGGGCTCTTTTCCTACCTTTGCGAGGTCCCCAAGCCGGTCCTTGCCGCCGTCAACGGTGTGGCGGCGGGAGGCGGCTACGTCTTGGCCACGATGTGCGACCTGCGTATCGGTGGCCCCGGCGCCCGGTTCACCAGTGTCTTCTCGAAGCGGGGCTTGGTAGCGGAGCACGGAGTCACTTGGACCACTCCAAGACTGGTGGGCCTGGGGCGTGCTCTCGATCTGCTCTGGACCTCGCGGATGGTCGATGCGCAAGAGGCCTATCGGATCGGGCTTCTGGAGTTCCTTGCCGAGGACCCGGTGGCTGAGGCTCGTGATTACATTGTTGCCTTGGCCGAAACGGTGTCCCCCACTTCAATCGCGGATACTAAGCGGATGGTGTGGGATCACGCTGGGCTCGACGTCGATACCTCGCTCGACGATGCTTTCGAGGTGGTGCAGTCGCAGTTCGATCGCCCCGATATCGCCGAGGGTGTCCATTCGTTTCTCGAGAAACGCCCGGCCTCGTTCCCTCGTCTGGGCTCGCCGGAGGCTCATCCGCCTCATCCCGGCCGTCGCCGGGGGACGCCTTGATTTGACTTGATTCGGGCTTTCACGCAGACTGTCTGCCGCATGTCGAGAGCCGGCTCAAGCACCCTTGAGAGCTCCGACGAGTTGCTCTTGAGAGACCGCAAGGCCGAGCACATCCGCCTCGCTCTCGAGCGTCGGATGCAGCTCGAGGCTCACTTTTTCGAGGATTATCACTTCGAGCATCAGGCTCTGCCTGAGCTGGATTTTGCAGACATCGATACCTCGGTCGAGTTTCTCGGTAAGACCCTCCATGCGCCGCTGCTGATCTCCTGCATGACCGGTGGCACCGAGTCCGCAGGAGGAATCAATCAGAACTTGGCGGAGGCGGCCGAGCGGGTTGGTGTTGCCTTGGGAGTGGGCTCCCAACGCAAGGCACTCGAGGATCCTGACAGCGCTGCGAGCTTTGCCGTGCGTCCCCTGGCGCCAACGATCCCGCTTCTCGCCAACCTAGGAGCAGTCCAGCTGAACTACGGATACGGTGTCGATGAGTGCCGCCGGGCGGTGGAGATGATCGATGCCGATGCGCTGGTGTTCCATCTCAATCCGTTGCAGGAAGCGATCCAGCCCGAGGGCCAGGTCAACTTCAGCAATCTGCTGCCGCAAATGGCCGAGGTGACCGACCAGCTGGGCGTGCCGGTCATCGCCAAAGAGATCGGCTGTGGAATATCAGCCCAGACGGCTCGCGAACTCGCCCGTATCGGCATTCGCATCATCGATACCGCGGGAGTCGGCGGCACCAGTTGGGCGAGGATCGAGGCGCAACGCGCGGGAGACCTCGAGATCGGCGAGACATTTGCCGATTGGGGTATTCCGACCCCGGAGTCGATCCGTCAGCTGGCGGAGCTTCCAGGTGTCTCTGTGATCGGCAGCGGTGGCTTGGGTAGTGGCATTGACGCGGCCAAGGCGCTCGCGCTGGGCGCCGACATGGCCGGGATGGCTTTTCCCTTTCTCGCCGCCGCCACCGAGTCGGCGGACGCGGTCGAGGAGAAGATCCGAAAGACTATTCGAGAACTGAAGATCGTGATGTTCTGTCTCGGCGTCCGTGAAATCTCGGGACTGCGCGGAGTCGAGCTAAAACGAGAGAATAGATCCCGATGAGCAATACCAAGTCTGCGCCGGACCTCGTAGAGGAGCTCTCCACCGGCCGAATCGGCTTCCATCAGCTGCCTGGTGAGCTCGACGTCGAGAGCGCCGCCGAGCTACGGCGCCGCTCTCTCGAAGAGACCACAGGCGCTCGGCTGGAGCACATCTCTCACTACAGCTTCGACATCGAAAGAGCTGCGAGTCGTAACTGCGAGAATCTAATTGGCGTTGCACAGATTCCGATGGGTATTGTCGGTCCTGTTCGGGTCCGTGGCGAGCACATCGACGAGGAAGTGGCGGTGCCTTTGGCGACGACCGAGGGTGCGCTTCTGGCCAGCGTCAACCGCGGCTGCGCTGCGATCCGTCGCGCCGGCGGAGCCGTGGTTCAGGTCGAAGACGTTGGCATGACTCGAGCGCCGGTATTCCGGACCGAGAATCTTTCTGAGACGCGCTCCTTTCTCAACTGGGTTCGCTCTCACGAGGAAGAGATGAGAGAACTGGCGCCGGGCACGAGTCGCTTCTTGCGCCTGGTGGAGATCCGAACCCAGGCGATCGCTACCACGGTTTTTATTCGCTTTCGATTCGAGACCGGGGATGCGATGGGGATGAATATGGTCACCATCGCCTGTGATCGCTTGGTGAGCGAACTGATAACCCCCCAGACCGGTGTGCCTTGTATCGCTCTTTCGGGGAACCTCTGCGTCGACAAGAAGCCATCGGCGGTCGGTTTTCAGGAGGGGCGCGGCAAACGTATTCGGGTCGAGGTAGAGCTCGGTCCTGAGGTTCTCGGCCGTACCCTGAAATCGAATGCCGAGGCACTGGTGGAGGTGCAATACCGTAAGAACTTGTTGGGCTCGATCATGGCTGGGTCGATGGGCTACAACGCCCAGGTCGCCAACGTTCTCTCGGCTCTCTTCATCGCTACCGGGCAAGACCTCGCGCATGTCGTCGAAGGCTCGATGTCGGTGACCACCATCGAGCGTCGTGGCGACGGTGTTCTCTTTTCGGTCTACCTTCCCGACGTTCCTCTCGCGGCGATCGGAGGCGGTACCGGTCTCGCGACCCAGCAAGAGGCTCTTGCCATCATGGGCATCCGACCCGACCCGACCCGACCAGGCGCCGCGGTGCTCAAATTCGCTGAGATCGTCGGCGCGGTGGTGCTGGCAGGCGAAGTTTCGCTGATGGCGGCCTTCACGTCTCAGGATCTCGCCAGCGCCCACGAGAAACTAGCGCGCGGGGGCGAGAAGCCAGGAGCTTGAGCTCGATCGAGACCTCTGCTCCGGGCAAGATCATCCTTGCCGGCGAGCATTCCGCCGTCTACGGTCGTCCCGCCTTGGTTGCGGCGCTGAACCTTCGCCTGCGCGTCATCCTCGAAGAAAGGCGCGAGCCCGGTGTCGCGGTCATCTTGCCCGAGCTCGGCTACCAAGGCGAGGTGTCCTGCCCTGATCTGCGAGAGTATGCCGGGGCGGTTCGTCGCCGCTGGCTCGACTTCGAGCGCGATCCTTCACCGGCTGCTTTTCACCGCTTGCGAGGGCGGGATCCGGCGCACTTGGTCAAGGTCGCGCTGGGCGAGATCTTGGCTGGTGCACCCCAGGCGGATCCGGGCTGGCGGCTGAGCGTGGATTCGGATCTCTCGGTCGGGTGCGGTATGGGCAGCTCGGCTGCGCTGGCTGCAGCGGTGACTCTTGCGGCTCTCCTGGCCCTGGGTGTCGAAGTCTCCTCTGACCAATTGGGCGACCTCGTGCTCGATGCTGAGCGGCGTCAGCACGGTTCTCCCTCCGGGGTCGACGGGGCGGTGGTGCTGCGCGGAGGAGTCGTCTGGGCGGAGCGGCGAGAAAGTGGCGAGCTCGATCTCGAAGACGTGGACGCGGGCGCCGCAGGCGTCTTGGGCGACCTGGTCATTGTCAATACCGGCGCCCCGGCTCAGACGACCGGAGAAGTGGTGGCGTCGGTGCGCGAGCTCCATGACCGGGATCCCGCAGTTTTCGCTGCCACTCTCGACCGTCTCGAAGAGGCTGCCAGAGAGCTGCGTCGGGGTCTCGAGCAGAACCAGGGGAGCACGGTCGCGGCCGCGCTGACCGAGGCAGAGAGGGGACTCGAGACCCTCGGCGTGGTGCCGGCCGAGGTGATCGAGAGGATCCGGCGAGTCGAGGGTGCGGGAGGCGCTGCTAAGGTGTCTGGCGCGGGGGCCATTGCCGGTTCTGGTGCTGGATGTCTGGTGGTCTATCATCCTGACCCGAGCGCGGATCTCGGCGGTCTACTGCCGGGCGCCGGCGTAGTGCCGGCGGCGCTGGGAGCCGCCGGAGCCGCCGCACTTGGAGCTATCGGGGTCAGTGGGGGTCTTTCATGAAGGTCAGTATCGAAGCACCTTCGAATATCGCTTTTATAAAGTACTGGGGGGCGAAGGACCTGGAGCGCGCGATCCCGTGGCACCCCTCTATTTCGATGAGTCTCGACCGCTGCCGTTCACAGTGTTCGGTGGAGTTCCTCGACGGGGCCGAGGGCGAAGATGAGGTCTGGTTGGCCGACGGTAGCGGCAGGCTGGAGGACCCCGGGCCCGCGTTCCGTGCCCGAGCACTGGCGCATCTCGACCGATTGCGAGTCTATTGCCGCAGAAGAGGTCGCTTTGTGGTCGGAACTCGGAACACCTTTCCCAGTGCCGCCGGCATCGCCTCTTCGGCATCCGGCTTCGCGGCTCTGACGATTGCGGCGCTTGGCGCTATGGAGCACCCCGCTGACGAAAGAGAGTTGTCGATCCTGGCGCGGCGAAGCGGCTCAGGGTCGGCCGCTCGATCGGTTCTGGGAGGCTTTGTCGAGTGGCCCAAGGGCGAGGCCGAGGAGGACTGCTTCGCCGTCTCGCTGGCGGGCGCCGAGCACTGGGATCTCTGCGATGTGGTCGCGGTCGTCGAGAGCGGGCCGAAGAAGGTCTCTTCTCTGGAAGGCCATGCGCGGGCAAGTACGAGCCCCTACTACGAGCGTCGCCGCGAGCTGGTGGTGGGGCGGCTGGAGCGGACTCGGGAGGCCCTGTGTCGACGAGACTTCCAGCTGCTTGGCAGCACCCTGGAAGAGGACAGCATCGACATGCATCTCATCATGATGTCTTCCTCGCCGCCGATCTTCTATTGGAGCCCAGCGACCTTGCGGGTTCTGGAGCGGGTACGGAGCCTGCGCGATGAGGGCGTCCCGGCCTTCGCGACAAACGACGCGGGCGCCAACGTTCACGTCATCTGTGCCAGCTTGGACGAAGCGGCCGTAGCGGCGGCGCTCGCCGCTCTGCCCGGTGTAGAGCGCACCATCCGAGATCGGGTGGGGCAGGGACCGCGACCGCTCGAAACTCCTCTCATCTAGAGATCACTTGTGGCCATCGTCGTCAAGCTGGGCGGAAGCCTGATCACCGACAAGTCGCGTCCGTCGGCCCTACGCCGTGACGTTCTCGGTCGAATTGTGGAAGAGATCGCCGCCGCGCTGCCGCGGATGAAAGAAGGGTTGATCTTGTCCCATGGCAGCGGCTCCTTTGGTCACGTCGCGGCGGCTGCACATCGGATTCAGGAGGGTGTCTCCGAAGAGTCTCAGCTAATCGGAGTCGCTGAGACTCAATTCCAGGCTCATGGCCTGCATCGTCTCGTTGTCGAGGCACTTTGCAACGCCGGGGTTGCGGCCTTTTCACTGGCCCCATCCAGTTTTCTGGTCGCCGAGGGCGGCATTCCGACGGCGCCGTCGGTCGAACCGCTTCTGCTCGCGCTCGAGCTCGGTTTGGTGCCCGTTATCTTTGGCGATGTCGTCATGGACCGAGGGCGGGGAGCTTCGATCAGCTCGACAGAGGCGGTCATCGGCGCCTTGGAGGCGCCTCTTCGCGATGCGGGTCGAGCGATGAGTCTGGTGCTCTGGGCGGGAGCGACGGAAGGCGTGCTTGACCGCAGCGGTGACACAGTCCGTGCTCTTCACTCCGCTAACCTCGACGAAGTGCTGGCCAGTGCCCAGGGTGCAGCCGGCGAGGACGTGACCGGAGGCATGCGTCTTCGGATCGAAAGCGCATGGCGGCTGGCACTGTGTGGAGTGCCTTCTTTGATCCTCAACGGGCTTCGTCCGGGTCGACTGGAGAGTGCTCTGGCTGGAGAGGCCGTTCCCGGAACTCGTGTCGAGACGCCATCATGAGTGCGACCCGAGACGCGATCGTACTGGTAGACTCCCGATCTCATTCGATGGCCGATCTCGACGACCTCCTGGTCAGCACCAGCCGTACTTTTGCGGTCTCGATCCCGCTGTTGCCCGAGCCGACGCGCCGGGAGGTGACGATTGCCTATCTGCTGTTTCGCATCGCGGACACCTTCGAGGATGCGTCGCATTGGCCTCGAGAGAGTCGCATCGAGGCACTGAGAAGCTTTGTCGAGCTACTCGACTCGAGCGATTCCGAGGCAATGGCGGAGGCAGCTCGGGGTTGGGTGGATATGGGGCCGTCAGCTCATGAGGGCTACGTCGATCTCCTCGGTGCACTGCCCGAGGTTCTTGGCGCCTTTCATGAGCTGGCGGAGGCGGCCCAGGCCACGATCCATGACCACACCGTGCGGACCGCACTCGGCATGGCGGACTTCGTCGCCCGCACTTCAGAAGACGGAGTTCTTCTACTTCGCGACCTCAAAGACCTTCAGGGCTATTGCTACGTGGTCGCCGGCATTGTTGGTGAGATGCTCACTTCTCTTTTTGTTCGCGATCGGCTGAGCCTCGCTTCCGCCGGCGGCTACCTCGAGGCTCGCGCGGCGCGATTCGGTGAGGCGCTCCAGCTGGTGAACATCCTCAAAGATTCGGCCGATGACTTGCTCGAAGGGCGTAGCTATCTGCCTGCCGGAGTCGATCGTCTAGAGGTCTTTCGCCTTGCGAGAGAAGACCTGGAGGCCGCGACCGAATATGTCCGCGCGCTTCAGCGAGCCGGTGCCCCCAGGGGTTTCGTCGCCTTCACCGCTCTCCCGGTGCTGCTTGCCCGCGCAACTCTGGATCGCGTCGAGGAGGCCGGCCCCGGCGCCAAGCTTAGTCGGCCGGAAGTCGCCGTCATCGTGCAACAGATGAACCAAGACCTGGATCATGATCGTCCAGCGATAGAGGAGATGAAGTGAGTTCGAGTCCGCGCCCCGAGTTTCTCTACCTCGGTCACTCCACCGTTCAATGCACTCTTCCGGGTGGGGAAGTCGTGCTGATCGATCCCTGGGTCGGCCAGAATCCGGCCTGCCCGCCAGAGCTCGAGAATCTCGAGCGCATCGATGCAATGCTGATCACTCATGCCCACTTCGACCACATTGGTGACGCGGTCGAGTTGGCGAAGAAGCATCGCCCAAAGAAAGTGGTTGCCTGCTATGAGGTCTGTGAGTGGCTGGAGTCGCAGGGTGTGGAGAACTGTGCCGGAATGAACCTTGGCGGTTCTCAGGACGTGCTCGGCGCGCGTGTGACCATGGTACGTGCCGATCATTCGTCGGGGGGTGGCGCCGTCGGCTATGGTGCTGTTGCGTCCGGCTACATTGTTCGTCTTCCGGAGGGCTACACCTTCTATCATGCCGGCGACACGGCCCTGTTCTCGGACATGGAGCTCTTCGCCGAGCTCTATCGCCCCGAGTTGGCCTTCCTCCCCATTGGCGATCTGTTCACCATGGACCCCGAACAGGCCGCTCTCGCCTGCCGGCTACTCGGTGTTTCGGTCGTGATCCCGGTGCACCACAGCACCTTTCCACTTCTGACCGGAACGCCCGAGCAGCTCGTTTCGTGCCTTCAAGACCGCGGTATCAACGCCAAGGTGGTGGCTCTGAGGCCCGGCGACACCTACTAGACCAGCGTTTCCAAAGTTCGCGCACATATCTCGGGCCCTTCTGCCCGCTGGCGTCGTTTCGCCTCCTCGACATATTTCCCAATATGCCTGCGTCAGCGCGCCTAGCCAGCGAACAGAATGACCTCGAGCTATGCGGCACGAACTTTGGAAACGCTGGTCTAGTGGACCGTAACACTCGAACGTTTAGTGGCTGAGTGAGTCATTCGTGGTCGAGATCAAGGCGCGCTGACGCAGGCATAGCCGGGGACTATGTCGAGGAAGCGTAACGCAGAGATCGGCCGCGAGGGCCGCTCAGGCGCTAAACGTTTGGGTGTTACGGTCTACTAGCCGGTCCACGCCCTGTGAGACAATGGGCTCGTGCCTACAAGCACGGTAGAGGACTATTTGAAGTGCATCCTCGCTCAGCAAGAGCGGGACCCGGGGACGTTGGTCACCATGGGGCAGATCGGTTCCGCCTTGGGCGTCGCGCCGGGTACGGTGACGGCGATGGTGAAGACTCTCGCCGAGAGCGGCCTCTTGTCCTACGAGCCCTACTCGGGCGTTCGTCTGAACGAAGCAGGAGAGAGTCTGGCCGCTCACGTCTTGAGACGTCACCGTCTGATCGAGCTCTTCCTGGTCGAGAAGATGGGGCTCGACTGGAGCGAGGTTCACGAAGAGGCGGAGCTGCTCGAGCACGCGGTGTCGGAGAGGCTGATAGACCGGATCGACGAGATGCTCGGAGGGCCCGCGGTCGACCCCCACGGAGACCCGATCCCTAACCGGGCAGGCGAGATTGCCTCCACCGCGGCGACCAGCCTTCTGGCGTGCGCCGAGAAGCAGCCGCAGACGGTTGTGCGAGTGGGCGACCAGAGCGCTGAGTTTCTGCGCCTCCTCGAGGATAGAGGGCTGGTCCCTGGTAGCCGGATCGTGGTCGACTCGCGCAGCGAAGCGGCCGACAATGTCGAGCTCTCGAACAGCGAGGGGACACAGGTCAGCCTAGGCTTCCGTGCCGCTTCGAAAGTCTTCGTGCGCCCCTCACAGCCCTAGGCTCCAGAAATGATGGCTATCATTTCCTCCGCCTAGTTGTCTTTTGGCGCCGAGGACGGCGCACTCAGGCGTTGCTTCCTATTCGCTCCGGGAAACGGCTCTGGCCGAATACTCGGACACGCTCCTAGCTTTCAGAAATGATGAATATCATTTCCGAAAGCTAGTTTCTGTTTGGCGCCGAGGACGGCGCACTTAGGCGTTGCTTCTTATTCGCTCTGGGAAACGGCTCTGTCGAGTACTCGGACACGCTCCTAGCCCTGGAAAACGCGCCTTCGGCCCGTTTTCCGGCCCATCCCCGCCTGAGAACTACTCGCCTGTCCGAATTCTCGGACAGGCTCCTAGCCTTGCGCTGACCAGGAGCCTGGCTCTCGTCCATGGCCCCAGGCGAGGTGGCTGCGCTTCCAAAGGCCCAGCCTCGACCCTCTTCGCCACCTCGAGAGCGGCTGCGAGCAGAAAGCGAGCGGCCGGCCGAAATCTCGACGGAAGCTCCCCGAGCTCTGGGTGACTCGCAACCGTCCTTCGGATGCCTTGGCTCACCTCGATGAGAGCTTGGCCGGAGGGCTCGGTCGAAGCCGTCGGCTCCTCTCGCGGGGCAAGCAGCGAGTGGGTTTGCGCAAGAGCTAAGGCGATCTCCTCGAGTGATGGATCGAGAGCTCCGAAGAGAGCCTGCGCTCCAGCCTGGAAGAGGCGTACCAGCTCCTCTTCGCCCGTGGCGGCGCCGCGGGTGGAGTCGGCCGAGATCCGCATACGGGCGATCGAGGCGAGCTCGTCGAAGGCCTCGCGGGGCCAGGGTCGCTCTCGTTCCAGCGCGGCCATCGCGACGAAGATCGGTTGGCCCGGAGGCTGGCCGTCGAAAGACTGCTCGAGTGCGTACTGCCAGCGATTGATCTGGGCGAGACGCTCGCCCTCGAGACCGGGGTCGTTGGCGAAGTCGAGAAGGGTTCTCGTCCAGGCCAGAAGGGCGCGTACTCGCAAACGCTCGGTGTTAGGTAGCAGCAGCAGTGCTGGTGCCAGGTCTTGGAGCAGATGACGGCTGATCTCGCCGCATACGGCGCGGGCCCGCGCGAGATCGAAGTCGTCAGTGGGGGGCTGCAGCTGGTCGAAGCGAGAATGTTCGCTTCCCTGCGGCGGCAGAGGTCCGGCAATCGGTCTCTGCGGAGGAGCGTCGGTGGTCTCGCCCAAGAGTGAGACGAAACGCTCAGGGCGTGCTGGGACCTTGCCTCTCGGCGCTCCCGAATCGGATCCCTGATCGCTCATGATGTTTGTTGGGGCCGCTTTCTTGTTGAGTCGAGCCAAATCTAAGTGCACTATAAGTGCATGGCAGTGAAAACGATCACTATCGACCTAGAGGCCTACGAGCTTCTCGCCCGACGGAAGCGGAAGGGCCAGTCTTTTTCCAAGGTGATCAAGGAACACTTCGGATCGCCAACCGGTGGCGATCTGATGACTATCGTCGACCGACTTGCCGTTGAAGAGACGGCTTTGGATGCCATGGACGAGATCATCGCGCGCCGACGCGAAGACCCCGCTCGATCCGCGGATCTGTGATCCATCTCGACACCAGCTTCATCGTCGATCTTGTGCGCGAGGCACAGCGTGGCGAAGGAGGCCCAGAGACTCGTCTGCTGCGCAGGCTCGAGAGCGAAGAGCTAGCCATAAGTACCTTTGTGCTCTGCGAGCTGAGGGCGGGGGCCGAGATGGCCCGAAACCCCATCTCCGAGCATGAGACGGTCGACCTGATTGAAGAGACGCTCTCGGTTGCGTCAGCCGACGTCTCCACGGCTGTGCACTACGGCCACAGTCTTGCGCTCCTCCGGCGACGAGGAGAGGTCATTGCGACAATGGACCTGCTGATTGCGTCAGTGAGCTTGGCGGCGGGAGCGTCTCTTGTCACCCGCAATCGAAAGCACTTCGATCGCGTGCCTGGCCTGAAGTTGATCGACTACTGATCCGCTCGGAGCCTGCGCGGCAGGAAACGAAACCGGGGACGCGGTGCCGCGGCTCGGTACGCTGCGACGGCCGGCTCTAAGGCTTGCAGAATCGGTCTTTACCGTTACCCGAAGCGAATAGGAAGCAATGCCCAAGTGCGCCGTCCTCGGCGCCAAACAGCAACGAGCCGGAGGAAGTGATACCCATCACTTGTGTAGGCGAGCGCCGTCCTCGGCGCCAGACAGCAGCCTAGCCGCAGGAGATGATAGCGATCATTTCCGTAGGCTAGGGGACGAAAAGCGAATAGGAAGCAATGCCCAAGTGCGCCGTCCTCGGCGCCAGACGGTAACCTAGCCGCAGGAAATGATAGCGATCATTTCCGTAGGGTAGGGCCGAAGCGGTTTCCCGGAGCGAATAGGAAGCAATGCCCAAGTGCGCCGTCCTCGGCGCCAGACGGTAACCTAGCCGCAGGAGATGATAGCGATCATTTCCGTAGGGTAGGGCCGAAGCGGTTTCCCGGAGCGAATAGGAAGCAATGCCCAAGTGCGCCGTCCTCGGCGCCAGACGGTAACCTAGCCGCAGGAGATGATAGCGATCATTTCCGTAGGGTAGGGCCGAAGCGGTTTCCCGGAGCGAATAGGAAGCAATGCCCAAGTGCGCCGTCCTCGGCGCCAGACGGTAACCTAGCCGCAGGAAATGATAGCGATCATTTCCGTAGGCTAGGGACGAATCTCGTAGTAGGCGTTGAAGATGTCTCCCTCGTAGTCGATCTGCCGGAAGCGGCTGAAGTCGGCGAGCGCCGCTACCTGGCCGCCCACCCTTTGCCGGGGCCGAAGGCCGACTTTCATCAGCCGAACGCCTTCCCGCTTCTCCCGTCCGACTAAGAGACCAGTCCCTGAGCGCGTGCGGCTTCCTCGCGAACCAGCTCGGGCGCGCCAAGTAGTTGGCGATTGAAGCCGATGCGCTTGAACCAGTAGTGAAGCCCGAGAAGATCGGTAAATCCCATGCCGCCGTGCACTTCCGTTGCGGTGCGCGCGACGAACTGGCCCACTTCGGCTAGATGCGCCTTGGCGTGACAGATCATGAGCCGCGCTTCTTCGGGGATCGCGGTCACGGAGTGCGCGGCATACCAGATCAGCGAGCGACAGGGCTCGAGCTCGGCTGCCATCTCAGAGCACATATGTTTGACTGCTTGGAACGATCCGATGGGCCGATTAAACTGTCGTCGCTCCTTGGCGTAGGCGACAGATTGGTTGAGCATCGCCTGGGCGGCGCCCAAGGTGTCGGCGGCGAGCATGAGACGGCCCGCATCGATGGTTGCGAGCAGGGGCTCCCGGTTCTCGACCGAGCCTGGAAGCACCTCGGCGGAGGTCAAATCGAGTGAGATCTCCGCAACGGATCGAGTGCGATCGACGGTGTTGAGCTTTTTGCGATCGAGGCCCTCGGCGTCACCGGCAACCAGATGGAGGGCGCCGGTCACATCGGCGATCACGTAGGCGTCGGCTTCCATCGCTTCCAACACGAACATGGCGGTGCCGTCGAGGTTGCCGTCCGACGCGCTTATGCCGTTGCCCGTCCGACGGGCGATCTGCTCGGTGACTCCGACCGCAAGGGTCTTCTCGCCGGATGCCAGCTTGGGAAGCCACTCTGTCTTTTGAGCGTCGCTGCCACCGGCCAAGAGAGCGGTCGGGGCCATGACAGAGGTTGCGGCGAACGGAACCGGAGCGACGGCGTAACCGAGGGTCTCGGCGACCAAGGCCGCTTCGAGAAAGCCCAGCCCGACTCCGCCGAATTCTTCGGGGATGAGAATGCCGGGAATCTCCAGGTCGCGAGCGCTCTGGTAAACGTCGTCTGCGATCGTTTCTTCTGCGTCAGCGACCTCACGCACGCGCTCCAGGGGGCACTGCGACTGAAGGAAGCGGGCGACACTCTGCTGCAGCATCTGCTGCGCTGGATCTAGTAGGAATTCCATGTTGAGGTCCTAGTACAGGACACTAGATGGGGTGCTCGAACTTGGGCTCTTTCGGCAGTCCCAAGACCCGCTCGCCGATGAGGTTCTTTTGGATCTGGGCGGTACCGCCACCGATGATCAGCCCCAGATCCATCATGTAACGGTGCTGCCACAATCCGTTGTCGCGGAGGTGAGGGCTGTTGTCGTAGAGGATGCCGATCTCGCCCAGGACATCGATCGCCAGTCCCGCGACCTGGTGATTGAGCTCGCAGCCTTGCAGTTTGACGATCCAGCGCGCCAGGCCGGGGTCCTCGCCTTTGATCTCGTGTGACAGACAGCGCATCCCGTTGAACTTCATCGACAGAATTCTCCCTTGGAGTGCCATTGCGCGGTCGCGATAGCTCGGAATGTCGATGATTCGCTCGCCGTTGATGGTCTCTTCTTTCATCAAGTCGAGAACATATCCGAAGCGCTTCTCCGCTTCGTCGGGGTCGCCGAGCCCGCCACGCTCGTGTTTCAAGGTGGCATTGGCTACGTACCAGCCCTCGCCGCGCTTGCCGACGATCGAGGTGATTGGTACTCGGCAATCGGTGAAGAAGACCTCGTTGAATTGCGAGTCGCCGGTCATCTGCTTGAGCGGCCGGACCTCGATTCCCGGGGTGTCCATCGAGATGAGGAGGTAGCTGATGCCCTGATGCTTGGGTAGATCGGGCTCGGTGCGCACCAAGCAGAACATCCATTCGGCAGTCTTGGCACCGGAGGTCCAGATCTTGGAGCCATTGATGACGAACTCGTCGCCGTCGACATGAGCCCGGGTCTGCAGAGACGCCAGGTCTGAGCCCGAGCCCGGCTCTGAATAGCCCTGACACCAGCTGATCTCTCCGCGGACGCTCGGACCGACAAAGAACTGTCGCTGCTCTTCGGTACCGAGCTCGAGAAGAACTGGAACGATTCGGTCGTCGCCGCTGTGGCCGGACGGAACCCTGGCGTGTGCGAATTCTTCGGCAAGGATGCGCGATCTGAGAATGTCGGGCTCGAGTCCTGCTCCACCATATTTTTTTGGAACCGTGCATGCGGCATATCCGTGCTCGATGAGCAGCTGCTGCCACTCGCGAGCGGACATCGTTCTGCGCTCGCCGTTCGCCGGTGCCTTGGCTTTGTTCTGCTCCAAGAATGCACGTACTTCGGCGCGATAGTCCTCGTACTCTTCGCTGTAGGCGAGATCCATGGTGACTCCAGGGGTTGGTCTCGATGAAGGGCTGGATCCTACTACGGCTGCTGTCTTTCTTTTTGGTTCGCCCAACGACTACGATAGGCAGCCACGATGGAAGCTCTAATCAGGGCGATACTCGAGGATGACCGTTCGAGGGCGAGGAAGTTACTCGAATCCGAGGCTGGGCTCGCCAACGGGATCTTCGAGGATGCCATGCCGTGCCTGGAGTTTGGCCACTGGATCTATGCCGGAGACACGGCACTCCATCTCGCGGCCGCCGGCCATCGGACTGAGATCGTGGCGCTGCTGCTGGAGGCCGGCGCCGACCCGAATGCGGAAGGAGCTCATCGCGACGCGAGGCCTCTCCACTACGCGTCGGATGGAAACCCCAATCTCGCCTCCTGGAGCGCGAGGCGACAACTGAGGACGATCGAGCTCTTGATCGATTCCGCTGCAGAGCTTGGCGCGCGGGATAAGAACGGCGCCACCGCCCTTCACCGTGCCGTTCGGACTCGATGCGCCTCGGCGGTGGGTTGTCTGCTCGACGCCGGGGCTGATCCCGAGATCAGAAACCGCCCGGGCGCGACCTCCTTTCATCTCGCGGTTCGGAACACCGGTCGTGGCGGAACGGGCACCGAGACGGTGAAGGAGGCCCAGAGAGCGATCATCGACGCCTTTCTCTCGAGAGGGATCGAGCCCACTCTCGAAGACGCGCATGGCAGGTCGGTCCTCGACTGGGCTCAGAGTCCGTGGATCCGTGAAGCTCTTGCTGGGAGCTCCGGGTGACGGAACGTGTGCTCGAGATCGGTGGTCATGCCGCAGGCTTCTGCGGCAGGCTCTTCGTTCAATCAGGCGCAGATGTCGTACGCGTCGAGACCGCACCGGTGCCGAGTTACGTGAGCGATGCCGCGATGGAGTTGTATCTGCATGCCGGCAAGCGGCGGGTTCGGACCGCCAATCAAGCCCTGATCGCGGATCTGGCCGCCAAGGCTGATGTCGTCGTTGCCGAGGCGGGTACGTCTGCTGCCCTCGACGACCTGGGGATCGACGATTGGGCAGCGCCGGTCAAGGCCGCCATAACCCCTTTCGGCCGGACCGGGCCCAAGCGCGATTGGCAGGCAACGTCAAACACCCTGCTCGCAATGGGCGGGTACACCTACATCATGGGTGATCCGGGGCGGGCGCCGCTCACTCTGCCCGGCCACTACCTGGAGTTCCAGAGCGGCGCCTTGGCCTACACCGCGGCCAATGCCGCTCGGCTCGCCGGCGAGCCGAGCTCGATCGACATCGCCATGCTCGATACCTTGATGGCGCTCTCTCAGTTCACTACCGTGCTGTGGCATTGCGCGGGCGAGATCCGTTCTCGCCATGGCAGCGACTACTGGTCGGTAGTGCCGACGACCCAGTTCCGCTGCGTGGATGGTTGGGTCTATGTCAACATCCCGCCGCTTTTCTGGGAGGCTTTCGCGGCCTTTCTGGAGCAGCCCGAGTTGCTGGCAGACGAGCGCTTCACGACCAATCCCCTTCGTATGGAGAACCGGGAGCCTCTCCACGAGATCGTCGCTGCCAAGTTGAGCTCCATGACCAAGGCCGAGATCGAATCGAGAGCCGAGGAGTGCCGGATTCCAGCGGGTGTGGTCAAGACCATGGAGGAGGTGCTCGCCGATCCCCATCTCGCCGAGCGCGACTTCTGGCAGGAGGTCGAAGGGCCGCTGTGCACCGTGCGCTCGCCACGCCCAGCCTGGTTCTTCCACGGCGAATCCGGGCCCGCTCAGAAGCTCCACACCCCGGAGGTCATCGATGGCTGAAGGGCCGCTGGCGGGTATCCGGATTCTCGATCTCACCCATGTCTGGGCAGGCCCGCTGGCTACGCGGGTGCTGGCGGATCTGGGCGCGACGGTGGTGAAAGTCGAGTCGCCCCGCGGACGAGGAACGGGAGATCCGACCCAGCTCAATCCCATCGGTGGCTGGATCGGCGGAGAGATGCCTGCCGAGCCCTGGAACGCCAACGCCGTCTTCCTCAAGCTGCAGCGCAATAAGCAGAGCCTGGCGATCGATCTCAAGTCCGAGGCCGGCCGGGAGGTGTTTCTGCGGCTGGTCGGTCTCGCCGACGTGGTGATCGAGAATTTCAGTGCCCGAGCGATGCCGTCGCTGAGGCTCGGCTACGAGGAGCTGGCAGCGGCGAACCCCGAGATCATCTATGTGACCATGCCGGGGTTCGGCACCTTCGGTGCCTATCATCAGCGCGTCGCCTTCGGTCCCATCGTCGAGGCTATGAGCGGTTTGACCCATGCGATGGGCTACGGACCCGACGAGCCTCGCAACTCGGCGATGGGGCTGGTCGACCCTACCTGCGCTACCAACGCGACAGCGGCGGTGGTGACCGCCTTGCGACGAAGGCAGGAGACAGGTGAGGGCGCGAAGGTCGAGCTGACGTTGCATGAGGCCGGCGTGTCCTACTGCGGCCCCTGGCTCATCGAAGAGCAGCTCCAGGGAGGGGTGGAGCGGGTTGGCAATCGACACCCTCAGATGGCGCCCCACGGGGTTTATCGGTGTGAGGGGGAAGATGAGTGGATCGCCCTGGCGTGCCGCGACGACGCCGACTGGCAGGCGCTTTGTGAGCTCATCGACCTCGATCCAGGGGCCAAAGCGGATCTTGCCGCTCGGAAGGCAAGAGAAGATGAGATCGAGGCGGCTATCGCCTCCTGGACCTGCGAGAGAAGCCGTGCGATGGCGGTGGCTGCCCTGCAAGATGCCGGCATTCCCGCCGGCCCCGTCAATACGACGCCTGATATGACAGCCGATCCACATGTGCGGGCTCGCGGTTTCTTCGTACCGCTGGAAGCCGGCGGCATCCCCGTGCCGGGGAACCCGATCAAGATGACAGGCATTTCCAGCTCGGATTGGACGCCCGCGCCCGTCATGGGCGCCCATAACCGCGCGGTGCTACGGGAGTGGTTGCTTCTCGGCGAGTCCGAGATCGAGGCCCTGGAAGAGGCTGGTGTTCTGGTCGATCGACCGCCGGAATAGGCTCAGACCAGGCGCAGACGCATCCCGCAGAGGGTGACGAGATCGTCGCCGCTTCGGCAGCCGGCCGCCTCGGCATTGGCGAGGGCCCGGGCTCGGTCGGTGATATGGATGTCGAGCCCGCCGAGACCAACGGGACGGCCGTCGCGTAGGGGCACGAAGCGGAGCGTCGAATCGGCGAGCGCCAGCGCTGGGTTGCCGTTATCGTCGACCGCCACCGCCTCGTCGAGAACCTCGCCCCACCGTGCGGCGAGCGTGGCAGGGTCCGGGGTCTGGATCTCGGCGGCGGCGATGCCGTTGACGATCTCGGTGTGCTTGCAGCGCTGCCAGTCGGCGCCGGCCGGCCACCACTCGCCGCCGAGGCGATCTTCGTCCTCGTTCCAGCGAATCTCGGCGATGGCGCCGGGGACGTCCTTGGGGTGGAGCTGCATTCCCATCCCGTGCTCGGCGCGCCCCGGTTCGGCGACCAGGCGGATGCCGAGATCCGCGATTCGCTCTTGGTAGGAGGCGTAGGCCTGCTGGGGAACTTGCATGATGACCATGTAGCCGCCGTCGCCGCCGCGGCGCTTCAGGTAACGGCCGCCGGCGGTGTCGTGCTCGCCCGGCAGCGGCGATACGGTCTCGAGCAACTGGTCACCGAAGGGGATGAGGATGTTGCGGAGCCCATGGCGGCCCACGCCCGGGTCGCGGTAGCAGACCTCAACTCCGAAGACCGATTCGCACTGCTCTTGGATGCGGTCGAGGTCGTGGGCGACGAGGCAGATCTGGCGGATGCGGATGTGTGACATGAGGGAGTCTGCCTGACCAGTGTGACGAAACTAAATTGTCTCGGGTACGTGATAAGAATACAGAATTGTAGGTCTTCCTCCAAGATGCTGCGTCCGCCCCTCGCGTCCAAGGCTAGCCCCTTCAAGGATTTAGGAGAGTCAGGGGTAGCCGCTCGTCGCTGGCATCGAGATTGCTCTTTTCTAACCGCCAGAGAGGCTGCCGTTGCTGTGGAGCGAGGCCCCGACCGACGCGCCCCATTTAGGAGAAAGCAATGACCACAAGCGCCACAGCTGCCTTCTTCGCAGAGGGAGCAGATCTCAGCTCAGTTCGCGATCCCTTCGACCTCAGCGGACGGGTCGCCGTCGTCACCGGCGGCGGTCGCGGGCTTGGAGAGGCGATGTCTCTCGGCTTGGCTTCTGCGGGCGCCAGCGTCGTCGTCAGCAGTCGGACCGAACCTCAGGTGGCGGCAGTCCGCGACCGAATCCGTGGTCGACCCGAAGAGCTCACCGGCGCCGTAATTTTTCTCGCCAGTGATGCTTCGAGCTTTTTCACCGGCCCCGTGCTCAGAGTCGACGGTGGCTGGAACGCCTGGTAGGCGGTCGGCGCCGACTCAAGGGAGGACCATCATGAATTGCAGCGAGCTACTGGTGCAGTGTCTCGAGAACGAAGGAGTGGAGTACATCTTCGGTGTGCCGGGAGAGGAAAACCTCGATTTGATGGATGCCCTGTCGCGGAGCGAGCAGATCACCTTCATTACCACTCGCCACGAGCAGGGCGCCGCCTTCATGGCCAACGTCTATGGCCGACTCTCGACCTTTCCCGGCGTCTGCCTCGCTACGCTCGGCCCGGGCGCCACGAATCTGGTGACGGGGATTGCCGACGCCTTTCTCGACCGAGCGCCGCTGGTTGCTATCACCGGCCAGGGACCTCTTGGCAGCGGCATCAAGGAGTCGCACCAGGTTCTCGATATCGGCCGCCTGCTCGAGCCGATAACGCGCTGGAACGCGACGATCGAGCAGCCGAAGCTCGTGCCGGAGGTGGTGCGCAAGGCATTCCGTCTGGCGCGCCTCGAGAAGCCGAGCGCGACCCACCTGGAGCTCCCGGAGGATGTAGCGGGGATGGACGTGGAGGCCTCGCCGATGAGGGTCCAACGGACGAGCTATCCCCAGGCTCTGCCGGAAGCTCTCGAGCTCGCACAGGACTTGATCCGGGCCGCGGAGAGGCCTGTCATCCTTGCCGGCAATGGAATTGTGAGACGGCACGCCGCCGGCCGGCAGACCGCTCGCCGTCTACGCTCCATCGCCCACAGATTGAATCTGCCGGTGGTGCCGACCTTCATGGCCAAGGGTGTCATCGACTATCGGGATGAGCTCGCCCAGCCGGCCGCAGGACTCCGCAGCAAGTCGGCCCCAGACGATGCGCTCGACCTAGCCGACGTCATCATCGCAGTGGGGTACGACCTGGTGGAGTGGGCGCCGAAGTCTTGGAATCGGAGCAACGACAAGACCATCATCCACGTCGACAGCAACCCCGCCGAGATCGACGATCACTACATACCCGCAGTCGAAGTCGTGGGTGAGATCGGCACGAGCCTCGCCGTTCTGGAGGGAGCCGTCGAGCACGGACGCGAGCCGTGGCTCGACGGCTCCCATCGAGAGGCGGTTCTCGAGGTGTTGGAGAGCCATCGCAGCAACGACTCGTTCCCGCTGAAGCCCCAGCGTGTGGTGGCGGATCTCAGGACCGCCCTTGGCGATGACGACATCCTGATCTCCGACGTCGGAGCACACAAGCTCTGGTTGGCGACACTCTTTCCCGCCGTAACCCCCAACAGCGTCATCATTGCCAATGGGCTGGCGTCGATGGGAATCGCCCTGCCCGGGGCTTTGGCGGCAAAGCTGGTGCATCCTGAGCGCCGTGTGGTGGCGGTCAGCGGCGATGGCGGATTCCTGATGAATTCCCAGGAGCTCGAGACCGCAAAGCGCGTCGGCACGCCCTTCGTCACGGTGGTCTGGAGAGACGATCGATACGGTGTGATCGCCCTCAATCAGGAACGACGATTCGGCAGCGCGTTCGCTACCGACTTCGGGAACCCCGACCTGGTCAAGTACGCCGAGGCCTTTGGCCTGCCCGGTTTCCGCGTCGAGAGCGCCGCCGACTTGCTGCCGACTCTCCGTCGAGCTCTGGATTGTGATGTTCCGAGCCTGGTCGAGGTCCCGGTGGATCCCGCCAGCCACCACGAGCTCGGCCGGCTCGGCGCCCTCGCCGAGAGCAGCCCTTCGTTCTAGCGGTCGGAAGCGGGTCGCAGCGGACTCCTGGCCCGCAGGACAGGATCTTCCTCTTGTGAGCGAGAATAGAAGTACGATGGAGATCGTCAGCCTGGTCTCCCGAGCCCCCGAGCGGACGATGAAGGCGTTTACCCACCTGCTTCCGTTCCTCCTTCTTACGGGGCTCGGAGCGACTCAGGCCGCCGAGAGGCCGCATATCGTCGTCTACCTCTCCGACGACCACTCGCAGTTCGACTCCAGTCTCTACGGAGACGCGAGCATCCCGACGCCGAGCTTCGAGCAGCTGGCCGCCGACGGGATGACTTTCACCCACGCCTTCGTGGCCTCGCCCTCTTGCGCACCGAGCCGGGCCGCGATGTTGACTGGGATGATGCCTGCACGCAACGGGGCCGAGGGCAATCACACCTATCCACCGCAGGGGACGCACTCTCTTGTAAGCGACCTCCAGGCACTCGGCTACGAAGTAGCTGCCTTCGGCAAAGTTGCGCATGGGCCGAGTGCGAAGCAGTACGGCTTCGATCATATCGACAGGGGTACGGAGTACGCGCAGCTGCGCGCCAACGTGGCGAGCTTCCTCGAAGAGCGAGAGTCGGATCGGCCCCTCTGTCTCTTCGCCGGTATTAGCAATCCGCACGTGCCGTGGCCGGAGAGCGATGCCTTCGATGCGGACGAGGTCACTCTCCCGCCGGTCCATCTCGACACTCCGGCGACGCGTGATCACCGCGCCTGGTACAGCGCCGAGATCGCCCAGCTCGACCGCCTCCTCGGTGAGCTGCGCGAGATGGCGGCGAAGCATCTCGGTGACAACACGCTCTTCGTGCATACCAGCGACCACGGCTCGCAGTGGGCCTTCGGCAAGTGGACGCTCTACGACTACGGGATCCGGGTGCCCTTCATCGCCGCCTGGCCGGGGGTGATCGAGGCCGGGTCGCGCTCGGACGCGATGGTGAGCTGGATCGACCTCGTGCCGACCCTGCTCGAGCTCTCCGGGGGCGAGGCTCCCACGGACCTCGATGGCCTCTCGTTCGCCGCGGTCCTGCGTGGAGAGAGCAAGGCACACAGAGATCGAATCTCACCACTCAGACGGGAGACAAGACGATGAATGTCTACCCGATCCGCTCGGTGCGGACCCGAGAGTGGAAGCTGATTCACAACCTCCGTCCCGAGCTGGCCTTCACCAACCACTCGGATCTCTTACGCAAGCCGGGGGCCGGAGCCTTCTGGGGCGAGTGGGTAGAACTGGCGAAGACCGACGCGCGGGCGAAGAGGATCGTCGATCGCTACTACCGGCGGCCGGAATTCGAGCTCTACCGAGTTGGAGAAGACAAGTGGGAAGAGAGCAACCTGGCGGAGGATCCGGAGCACGCCGCCTTAGTGTCGAGGCTGAAGGCGGAGCTTGCGGGATGGATGAAGGAGCAGGGCGACACGACGAGGCTGATCGACGAGCCGCGACCGCTGAACCGGCCCGAAACCTGGCACCCCGACTACTTCGTACAGCCCGCAGCCACTGCGGATGTGCCTTCGTGGACGGCGACCGCGCTAAGCAGGAGACAGGGCGGCTAAAACAGGGGGACTCCGGCGACCTTCAGCTGACAGCGATAGAGATGCTCTGAGGAGGTGAGATAAAAAGTCAGCAGATCGTCCCCGCCCCAGGTGAAGTTGGCGCAGAAGGCCGGGGTTCGGATGAGGCCGAGACAGGTGCCGGCGGACGGCTCATAGACATGGACACCGCCGGGACCGGCGCAGAAGACGTGGCCCGTCGAGGCCACTTTGAGACCGTCGGGCGCGCCCGCGCCTTCTCCGCTCGAGTTGGCGAAGACGTCGCCGCCGCTCAGTGATCCGTCGTCGGCGACCAGGAACTTGCGGATGTGCATTCTTGGCGTGTCGGCGACATAGAGCTCGCGATGATCGACCGTGAAGGCGAGCCCGTTCGGTTGCTCGAAATCGCTCGACAGGAGCGTCAGCTCGCCGCTCTGCGCGCCGATCTTGTAGACCCCCCGGAAATCGAGCTCGAGGTCGCGCTCGATTCCGGTCTTGGGACCGCGGCCGTAGGTCGGATCGGTGAAGAAGATGTCGCCGTTCTCTCGCACTACGATGTCGTTGGGACTGTTGAGCTCTTTACCTTCGTAGTGGGAAGCGAGGATCGTTCGTGAGCCGTCGGGCTCTTCGCGAGTCACCCGCGAGGTTCCGTGCTCGCAGGAGAGAATCCTTCCTTGGCGATCGTAGGTGTTGCCGTTGGTGAGCTCGCTCGGCTCTCGATGGAGAGATAGGCCCTCGACTTCGCTCCAGCGGTGCATCCGGTTGGACGGAATGTCGCTGAAGATGAGGTGCTTCTCACGAGGATGCCAGATCGGACCCTCGGTGAAGCGAAAGCCGTCGGCCAGAATCTCGAGCTCCAGGCTCTCATCGACGATGTTCAGAAAGCGAGGATCGCGGATCTCTATAGACATGCAACCGATCCTATCTTGAGAGCGTGCAGTGCTCCGTGGCTAAGAGACGCTCGAGATAGGCCTGCAGGTTGGCGAAATCGTCGAGAAGCCTCTGTTCCCGAGCCCAGCTCACCGTATAGCCGGTCGATGATGTCGGTCACCGTGAAGCGCTCCACTTCTCAGAGCTTGCCGGAACGGAGATCCATCACGGAATCCCGACCATCTCGGTTCGCGCCCTCAGGACGAGCATCTTCGTGGCGTCGACCCACTCTTCCATTCCATCGGGCTCGATGACGCTTCGATACTTCCTCCAGCCGCTCTCGTCCGGAAAGTAGAGCTCCGCGATCCCGGCATAGGGCTCGATCTCGGGCTCGAGGCTGTGGCCGACGACGTAGCGGAATCCACCGACTTCCTCCATCACCGAGCGGACATTTGGAACATGAACGCGCAGCCAGTGGTCGTAGAAGGCGTCGTAGTCACAACGCTCCTTGGCGCCGACCAGAAAGCTCACTTTGAAGAAACCCGAGCGGGTGCAAGGGAAGGGCGGGTTGAGGGTCAGCGGCTCCACCGGCAGATGGCGAGAACCGTCGAGGATCACGTACTCCTTCGTTGCCCATGGCATGTACGGCTCCGCCTTCTGCTGGAAGGTGTCCGTGGGGGTGGTCCCCTGGGGCACCTCGGGTCTCGGGAGCGGTCTGTCGAACCACAGCTGCGCGACTCCGTCCCAGGGATGCGAGCCGTCCTTGTCGGCGTCGAAGAGGGTGGCGATGTAGCGGCGAGCGTGCGATTTTCCCTGCTCAGCGCGGTCGAGCTGATCGCGGATCACCGCCGCCATGTGATTGGCGAACCAGTGCATGATGAGCTCTTCTCGGGTGGTCGAAGGCCGGCACCGGATGAGATAGAGCATCCTGGCACCGGGGGTTGCTTCGGGAAGGGGAGGGGGTGTGGTCGTATCCATTTTGGGTCACTCCGGCTGCAGCTCGGCGAGGTCGAGGGTGTTGGCGCCGTCGATGATCTTGGCGAAGGCTCGCGCGACCGCTTCGATGCCGGCGGCGGGCACCAGAGGCGGGATGTCGCCGTCGGTGTGCTTGTGCTCCGGCGAGCGGATCAGCTGCACCGAAGGCGCTTCTTTGTCGATCGCCATCATCTCGCCGGTCGCCCGCCCGTCCATCGCGCCGATCACCGTTACGCCGAAGGTGTTGTATGCATCCAGGGTGATGTCGAGCAGGCGCTGGCTGCCGTTGACCCACCAACGTCGTGGCGACACGGTGTTGGTGAGACGCAGCTCGGTGTTGAAGGCGACGAACTGTGTCGGAGCGATGTGCTCGCAGTTGATCATCAGGGCCGTCTTCTCGAGCATGCCTTGGTCCCGCAGGTGGACGGCATTTGGGGAGCCGACATGATGGCCGGCGGTGCCGATGAAGGTGATGGTGCGACGCCTTTGCTTGCGGGGCAGCTGCGCGAAGTGCTCGGCCAGCCCGATCATCACCGCCATCCCGGATGCGTTGTCGAGGGCGGCGTCGTAGAAACCGTCCATGTGGGCCATTACGTAGATGGTCTCGTCGCTCATGCCCGGTAGGGTTCCGTAGATGCTCTGGCTGGTGAGACCCTCGCGGATCTCGGCGTCGATCTTCGCCGAGACGGTCACCGGCTCGCCGGTCGCCACCAGGTCGCGCAGCCTACGGCCGTCCTCGAAGCCCATGAAGAACCCGGGCGTTGCGACTGGCTCACTGACATAGCGTGACGTCCCGTCGGGGTTGCGCACCATCTGAAACGCTCTGGTGCTCTGCCACACCGCAAGGTTGCCGCCGTAGCCCCAGATGCCAATGATGAGAGCCGCCCCGGCTTCCTGCGCACGAATCGTCGCGCCCTCCCAGGAGGCCGAGTTGCCCATCTGTCCGGGGGCGAGCATGGTGTGGATGATGACCGCCTTTCCGGCCACCTCGCGCCCCGCGAAGTCGGCGGCGGTGCCGAGCCCGACCCAGACTGCCTCGGCCTCGATCCCGTCGAGCGAAGGTGACCTGGTGGCAGGATTCGCCGAGACGAAGCTGAGCTCCTGACCGCTCCCGTTTGCGGTCAGCCGCCAGTCGACCGGGAACCACTGGGGTCCCAGGTCGAAGTCGACTCGATGGATGTTCTCCATTTCGAGACGACGAAAGTGCTTCTCGGTCCAGTCGGCGGCCATGACCTCGTACTCGGTGCCAGAGATCCGGCCCCAGTAGCGATTACCATCGTCCCGACTGCGCCGGGAGATGGCAACCACCTCGTTGAGCCAAGTCTTCAGGCGTCGGCCGTCGATGCGCGCATAGATCTGATCCGGACCCGAGAGCGCACGACGCAGATGGTCGTACGCCTCTTCTCGCACGTTCCCCGTGGCGTCCACCAGTGGCTGCGGTTGCGCATGGGTCGAGACGCCGAGCCCCGTCGCCACAAGCGCCGCCAGCGTGCTCCCCAGCCGGCGGTGCCCGCGTCTTTTGCTCGTCATCATTGGCTCCCCTTTGCTGCCGCCGAATTACTGTCGGATCTTGCCCGAATATACTAGTGGACATCACCCATATCCGAGGGAGCAAGAATGAAACTCGAACGCCTGGCCACGCTGGTTTTTGTGATGATCGCGGTTTCGCCCACTCTAGGTGCGCCGGCTCGTTCGCAACAGAGCGCCCCCTCGCTCGACGCTCTCGACGGCGTTGTGGCGACTCGCGACTTAGACTACTTGGCCGGCACCGACTACGCCGAGGATAAGGACAAGCTGGATATCTTCATGCCCAAGGGCGTAGCGGGTGCACCCGTCGTCGTCTTTTTCCATGGTGGTGCGCTGATGAACGGGAGCAAAGCCCAGGGCGAGCTCCTGGCGAGGCGATTGGTGCCGAAGGGAGTGGGCGTCGCCTCAGCCAACTACCGGCTCTCGCCCGGGGTGATGCATCCCGCGCACATCCAGGACGCCGCGGCCGCATTCGCCTGGGTCACCAACAACATCGCCCGTTTCGGCGGCGACTCCGATCGCGTCTACCTCTCGGGTCACTCCGCGGGGGCGTATCTGGCCGCTCTCTTGGCAATCGATCCGGCGCACCTCGCGGCCCACGATCTCGGGCTGGACGCGATTCGAGGCACCATCCCGATCAGCCCCTTCCTCTACGTCGAAGAGACCGCCAAGGAGCGGGACAAGAGCGTCTGGGGTGAGGATCCCCAGGCATGGCTCAAGGCGTCGGTCACGCCCCACATCGGAGGCGGCAAGGGGCGACTGCTCCTCATCTACGCCGACGCCGACGACGATTGGCGCAAGCGGCAGAACGAGACCTTCACCAAGTCGATGCGCGCGGCGGGGAACAGCGACATTCGCGCAGTGGAAGTGCCGAAGCGCAACCACGGCTCGCTGATGACCAAGATCAACGAGGCCGACGACCAGATCGTTGGTCTCGCACTGAGGTTCATCAAAGGGTCTGAGTAGAGGGCTTCTCTGAAGTACGCGCGAATCGAATGTGAGCGTCGCTTTCTGGTTCGTGCGATGCCGGCGGAGCCGGATCTCGAGTCGGGGTTCCGAGAGATTCGAGATCTCTACATCGAAGGGACTCACCTTCGGCTTCGAGAGGTCCGCGCTGCTGACGGATCGCCGGAGCGGTTCAAGCTCACCCAGAAGCTTGGGACCGACTCAGCTCTCGCCACCCAGATCACCAATCTCTACGTCAGCGAGGCTGAGCACGCGCTGCTTGCTCAGCTACCGGGACGCACTCTCTTGAAGCGTCGTTACTCTTTCGAGTGCGCGAGTGCCCGCTTTGGAATCGACCGGTTTCTCGGGCAGCTCGAGGGACTGATCCTCGCCGAAGTCGAAGGTAGCTCAGCCGCCGAGCTCGCGGCCATTCCGTCCCCACCTTTCGCTCACTGTGAGGTCACGGACAGCCCGGCATTCACCGGTGGTGAGCTCGCATACGCAGAACCGGCGGACGTTCTAGCGTTGATGGCACGACTGCTGGGCTAGAGCAAGACGGTACTCAAGCAAGCAAAAGCAAGAGCTCACGCTGGGGCTCCGCTCCGCTGATCTCCGCCCGCTCCGGGGTGAGTACCACATTGATCTCGCTCCGCACCCCGAAGTCCCCGGGAAAGTAGATTCCAGGCTCGATCGAGAAACCGGTCATCGACTGCAGGCGGCGATCGTCGTGGGTCTCGAGGTCGTCCATGTTCGCCCCCTGGCCGTGATCGCTGATGCCGATCGAGTGACCGGTGCGATGGATGAAGTACTCGCCATAGCCCTCCGACTCGATGATTCCGCGCGCCGCGTTGTCGACTTCATAACCGTGGATGGCCTGCGCCGGATAGCGCGAAGAGATCAACTGAAAGGCAGCGTCGCGCGCCCGCGCAACGATCCCGAAGATCTCCCGCTGGCGAGCGGTGGCCTCGGCCGCGCAAACTCCGCACCAGGTGATGTCGGCATAGACGCTGCGGGCCTCGCGCTCTTTGGCCCACAGGTCGATGAGGAGAAAATCCCCCTTCTCGATCATCGAGCTCGCGTCGGCCGTCGGTTGGTAGTGAGGGTCGGCACTGTGAGCGTTGACCGCAACGATCGGGGACGACTCGGCCCACAGGCCGGCGCGCTCGAAACCTTCGAGGATGAATAACTGCACTTCGTACTCGCTGATCTTGGTGCTGTCGCTGAGGGCGTTGCCGACGCGATTCATGGCTGCTCGTGCGAGCTCGTGTAGGACCTTGCAAGTGCTTTGGTGGCCTGCGAGCTGATCTTCGTCCCAGGAGGCCGCGAAAAGCTGGATCAGCTCCGCCGAAGAGACGAGCTCGATGCCGTCTTCGCGCAGCAGTTCGGCGGTTCCCGCATCGAGGCGAGACACCGTTGGAAGTTGGTTTCCTGGGCTGTACTGAGCGGCCAACCTCTTCATTCCTGCGACGAGCTCGGCGAGAGCGGATCGATGCTCTTTCCAGGTGAGATAGCGGGCTTTGGTACCGGGAAGCAGGTCGAGCATCCCCGGCTCGAGGCGATGCACGAGCCGCCGCGGCTCTCCGACTGCCGGGACCAGGTAGTAGCAGCGACGAGTGACGAGGTGATCGCCGACGAGGTCCAGAAGCTCGAGACTCACCGGGTCGTTGTGCTGAAAGCAGGCGAAGAGCCAACCGTCGAGCCCCTCTTTGCGGAGCGCCTCCTGGATGGCTTCGATGCGATCGGCGATCATGTCTCTTTCACGCTACTCGTCATTGGAAGGATCGACCGCCGATGACCGCCCAGATGACCCAGCCGATCGCGACCGGGCTGACCACGCGTAGGAGAAAACGCCACAGCGGGTACAAATTGAAAGAGCCGTGCCCCTCTTCGAGCTCTTCTCGGGTGAGCTTGGCGCTCAAGAACCAGCCGGTGAAAATGGCAATGAGGAATCCGCCCACTGGGAGGATCCAGTTGGAGGCTAGATAGTCGAGAGTGTTGAAAACGCCGCCGTTCAGTACCTGGCTGAGGAAAGGGCTGGCACCGAGGCTGAGCGCGGCAGGCACTCCGACCAGAAAGATGCCGACACCGATGAGAAGAGTCGCCCGCTTCCTTGTCCAATGTCTGATGTCGATGAAATAGGAGACAACGACCTCGAGTATGGAAATGGTGGAGGTGAGCGCCGCGAACGAGACCAAAAGATAGAAGAGCGGGGCGAGCACACTTCCGAACGGCAGAGCGTAGAACATGCGCGGGAGAGTCGTGAACAGGATTGTCGCGCTCTTCGAAAAGGTGTCGGCGCGAGCCGCTTCCGGAACGCTGAAGATGATCGAGAACATGATGATGCAGGCTGACATCCCCATCGCGGTGTCGAGGATGCAGACGGTGGCCGCAGCCCGCGGGATGGACTGCTTGCGGGAAATGTAGGAGCCGTAGGTGATCATTGCTCCCATCCCCAGAGACAGGGTAAAAAAGGCGTGGCCGACGGCTTCGAGAACATTCGAGGCCGAGATCGGGCTGATGTGGAAGAGAAAGCGGAGGGCTTCTCCGAACCCGGGAGCGAAGAACGAGTTCACCACCAGCAGGGCGACAATGCCCCCCAGGATGGGCATCAAGGTCTTGGTGACGCGTTCGATGCCGGCGCGGACGCCGAGAACGACGACTCCCATCGTTGCAGCCATGAAGAAGGCGTGGAAACCGAGTTGGAGCGGGGTGTTGACGAGGAACTGGCCGAAGTCCTCCCCGAGATTGTCGGCGATCTGGTCGGTGAAGCCGGTCATCGACCACAACAGGCAGCGTCCGAAGTAGTAGACCGTCCAGCCGGCGATCACCGAGTAGTAGGAGAGGATGACTCCACCACCGAGTACCCCGAACCACCCCACGATCGACCAGGCCCTCCCACCGGGGAGACCTTGGCTTAGCTTGGTGAACGCACCGACGGGACTCAGCTGCGTATGGCGGCCGATCAGAATCTCGGCGAACATGATCGGTGCGCCGATGAGAAGCACCGCGGCGAGGTAGATGAGGACGAAGCTGCCGCCCTCGTTCTCGTAGGTGATGTAAGGGAACTTCCAAATATTGCCCAGGCCGATGGCCGAGCCGGCGGCGGCCAAGACGAATCCCACACGCCCGAAGGTCCCTCTTTGCTCAGCCATTTAGCGTGTCAGTCGCCTATGTTCACAGGTGCGGCGAGGGACTCTAGCACGGCGCTACGGGGTCGACCTGGCGTCGGGCTTTCGACTTTGCGAGTGAGCCATTCCTGGCGGTAGCGGCGCAGCTCCGGGGTCTCAGGATAGGTAGTTCCCGCCGGATAGGGGTAGCTCCCCATGGCGCGGAACGGCAGCGGCTCCATTTGGTCCGCCTCCCAGGTATTGCGGTCGGCGTCCTTGTTCCAACCGTGACTCTCGAGGAAGACGGTACGGCGCCAACCCGTAGCGAGCGGCGGAAGCTCGGCGGTGTCGAAGCGGAGGCTGAGCTCGTCTCCAGCGGCGAGGATCACCTGTCGGTCGTCGTCGTCGATGAGAAGCTCCCGAACGTCACCGTAGCGAGTGTAGTTGCCCTCGAGGGCGAGCCAAGGACTCTGGCTCGAGACCCTGGTGTAGTCGAAGCCGTGGGGCGCGTTAGGGGCCGTACGAGTCAGCGAAGAGAAGCCTCGGAAGTGGAGATCCGCCCGCGTTGGGTCGAGGCGCGCTATGACCTTCGCACCCTCGTCTCGAGGCGCGGTGCTCCAGGCGATCCGGTCCCAGTGCAGCCAGCGCGAGGTGACGATGCGGAGCTGGTGCACGTTGGGAGGTAGGGGCGGGGTGTCGATCACCATCGTCTTTGTTTTTCCGGCCGGATGACCCATCTTTGGCATCAGTACTTTCCAACCCGCCTCGGTCTTCATCTCGAGACGAGTGAGAATCGGTTTGCGCTGGCGCTGATCGATCGCCAGATTGAGGCTGGCGTCGGCGGGGAAGATCCAGCCGTCGAGTAGAAGTCGCACCGAGCCGGCCGGTGCCGCTCCGAGGTCGAGGGTGAAGGTCCACGGTTTTCGCGCTACGCCCTGATAGGCACCGATGCCGTAGCCGTCGGCGTAGACCTCGTCGCGATCGCGAACGAGGGTGGTGACGTCTTCCCCTTGCCCGTCCCAGGCGGCTTTCAGGGGGCGTACCCTAGCGGTCGCGAGAACCCGATCTTCGACAGATTCGCCCGGGATGATGCGCAAGCTGGAGGCAACCTCGAGCTCCGCTGGATGGTCGACGACCCAGAGCCGAGTGAGGTCGAAGAATGCCGCCTCCCAGAGCTCCTCTGTGATGCGTAGATCGTAGCTCCCATCCCGCTCGCTCGCTCCGTCAACACGCACGAGCTCGGTCATGTCGTAGCCCGCCCAGACTCCCTCCGCAACCGGCATACCCAAGGGGGCCCCCCACAGAAGATCTGTGACAAAGCGGACCCCCTCGCCGGTCTCGGTGTAGAGGAAGGGGCAGCTTCCTTTCAACACCTGCTCCTCGACGATGCGCTGCTCCTCACAGGGCCTGATGCGGTTCTGGGGAACGCCATTGGTCCACGTTACTCGGAGCAGGTCGGGGCAGTCGATCTCGCCCAGCCCGATGTGGCTGACTTCGGAAGTGACCTCGCGGTACTGATAGGCATCGCCGGCAAAGATCTCCAGCTGAGCGCCGAGGCCGAGGAGGTTGTTTTTGCCGTTGCCTTTGTCCAGCCCGACCAACGAGACTTCCAGCCAGCGGTTCTGGTTACCGCCGAAGTTCTCCAGCCGGTAGAGCCCGCCGGGGCCGGTGACCACCAGGTCGATGTCGCCGTCGAGGTCGAGATCACCGGCGCCGAGGCCGAGGATCTCTCCTTGTATGGGGTTCTCGAGGGTGGTGCGCAGAAAGATCCCTTCCTTGGGCTGGGTGAGAACGATGAGCCCCTCCGGCCCGGCGGCTACGATGTCCATGCGGCCGTCGTTGTCGGCGTCGATGTCCAGGAGCGTGTTGAAAACGCTGGTGCGTGGAATATCCCCTCTCACCTCCCACGGCTCGAAACGGTGGCCTCGATTGCGCCAGAAGCGGAGCCCCGTGCTGGCGCTGACCAGATCGGGTAGGCCGTCGTTATCGAGATCGACGCTGAGCAGGTCGTGAGCGGTGCCGATCTGGTCCAAGCCGGCAGCTGTGGTGCGGTCCGCGAAGCGCCCTTGGCGTAGGTTGTCGAGAAAGAAGGCGCCCTCTTCCGCGACACCGTAGAGATCGAGATCGCCATCGCGGTCGAGGTCGCTGGCGCTGAGCTTCTTGATGGCGGTAGGACCAACGCTGGTGAGCACTCCGGGCCCCAGGGGCTGCAGCGGGCCTTCGAGTGCGTTGCGGAAGAGCTCGATTCCCGAAGTGGCCGAGCTTGCCGCTGCGAGGTCCAGATCACCTTCGCTGTCGTAGTCGAAGGCGGCCAGCACGTGGGCCTCGGCGCCCTCGGCGAAGAAGGCCTCGGTCGCCTCCTCGAATCCTCCCTGGCTGTTTCCCTTCCATACCTCGAGCCTTTCACCGTAGCCCACGAGATCGATCGCGCCGTCGTTATCGAGATCGATGGCTTGGAGACCGGTAACAGCTCTGGCAGAGAGAGTGGAGCTGACGGCGTGCTGATCTCGCGACAGCCTCAACTCGAGTACGCTCCGGTCCCCTGTCGAGATACGAGCGATGTCCGGCCGGCTGTCAGCGTCTAGGTCCGCTACTACCAAGGCTCGCCCGGAGCCCGCAGTGGGGTCGAGCGTCGAGCCGCGAAAGCGAATCGCCGACGCGGCGCCAAAGGTTCGTCGCTCGGGCTCGTCCACGAAGCGTGCCACCGGAACGCCCTGAATGCCGGTAGTGAGCTCGCGCAGGCTGTTCTGGAACATCGCTTCTTGCTTGAGCACGTTCTCGACAATGAAGGCGGGACGGCCTGCTGCCTCTAGGTCGTTGCGCTCCAGAGCCTCGAGAACGAGCGCCACTTGCTGCTGAGGAAGACCGGGGGTCCGCCAGACCAGCTCGCGCACTCGAAGAAACGAGCGTGTGGCGAGCGCTCGGTCGTTGTTGGCGACGGCGTACTGGCCCAACTTCAGCAGCACATAGAGATTCTCAGGTCGGAGATCAGCCAGACTCAAGAGGACGCGATTCGCCTGCCTCTCGGCTTCGTCTCCGCGCATCGCCGTCGCTTGGCGATAGAGGGCATGTGCGATCTCCAGATCGTCCGGGTCGGCATCGTGCGCTGCGCTAAGAGTGGCGAGAGCCTCCTCCCTGGCGCCACCCCAGACAAAGATCTCACCTTTGATCGCCAGTAGGTCGGCTCGACCGGGGGCGAGCTCGAGGGCGCGATCGATGGCCGCCTCGCCTTCGTCGAGCTGCTGTCGACGCAACAGGGCGATCGCCAGGTTCGCATGTCCCAAGGGTTCTTCGGGGAGGAGCTCGACCAGGCGGCGGTAGTGCTCCTCCGCTGCCGCCGGTCGCTCGTTCTCGAGCTCGGCAAGTCCGAGGTTGCGAAGCTCGAGGGCCTCGGGGGGAGGGACTGCTGCGGAGCTCGCAGCGAACGAGGCCACGAGCAGCATGGCAAGAATGGGCCGAAGCATGGCACGATCTTACCTCCGAGCAGTCCTCCAGGAGATCGACCCCGACTCATGTTCGAACGCTTCTTCCAATTGCAGTCAAACGGCACCAGCGTCGGCCGCGAGGTCAGAGCGGGTATTAACCACCTTTCTGACCATGGCCTACATTCTCTTTGTCAATCCGCAGATTCTGGCCGATGCAGGAATGCCAGCCGAGGATGTCGCGGTTGCGACAGCGCTGGCCGCGGCGGTCGGGACGGCGATCATGGGTCTGGTGGCCCGCTATCCCTTCGCGTTGGCGCCGGGAATGGGTTTGAACTCCTACTTTGCTTACGGTGTGGTCGGTGGACTGGGGGTGAGTTGACAAGTAGCTCTTGGCGCTGTCTTCGTAGAGGGCGTTCTGTTCATGCTGCTCTCCCTCGGTGGCTTCCGGCGGAGGCTTCTCGCCGCGGTTCCGATGAGCTTGAAACAGGCGGCGATGGTCGGCATAGGCCTCTTTCTCGCCTTCATCGGCTTACGCAACGGAGGCATCGTCGAGGCCGATCCTGCCACCATCGTCCGCCTCGGTGATCCGACCTCCGGAGAGTTGTGCTGACTCTGTGTGGTCTTCTGGCGGTGGCGGTTCTAGTCGCGCGTAGAGTTCCCGGTGCGATCTTGCTCGGCATGATCGGGGCTGCGTGCGTCGGTTGGGGAACCGGTCTTTCGCCCGCTCCGGCGGGTCTTCTTTCGCGTCCACAGCTACCTCAGACAACCTTCTTTGCCCTCGACTTTCAAGATCTGGCCAGCGGAGCTTTGGTTGTGGCTGTGCTCGCCTTTCTCTTCTGTCTCTATCTCAAACCCTAGACCCGCGTATCCGAACTAGACCAGCGTTTCCAAAGTCGCGCTACAATAGCTCGCGGTCATTCTGTTCGCTGGCAAGGCGCGCCGACGTAGGCATATTGGGGAATATGTCGAGGAGGCGCAACGCCGCCAGCGGGGCAGAACGGGCCGAGATATGTAGCGCTACTTTGGAAACGCTGGTCTAGCCTTCGCCGTCATTGCAGCTGGCCCTGACGCCGTCGGGCCAGGTATCGAGGGCGATCGCAAGGCCTTGGCGGTTGGGCGTCGTTGCGATGAGAGGGACGACAAGGGCGATGAAGGCCAGGATACGGGCAGCCTTGCCCGCCGGTGCGAAGCCGAAGAAGAGGATGACGATGGGAATCACGACGAAGACCCGATCGAGCACCACCCAGAACCCCCAGGTGTCGCCGCCACTTTCTTCGAAGCGAAGATCGCACTCCGGGCATGCCTCCTTCGCGTTCATCCAGCGCTCGAAGATGACGCTGCCGCCACAGCGCGGGCAGCGCCGGAGCAGGCCTCTCCACATTGCTACTCGTGGGCTCGGAGGCGTCACTTTCGGATCACTTCGCGAGCGTCTCCGTCTCGTCGCGTTTGCCCTGTCTGGTCGAGATGCTCGAGAAGCGGGATCGCCCACTTCCGAGTGAGTCCGAAGCGGTCCTTGAACTCACCTACGGTGAAGCGGGTCCAATCGCTGTTGGCGAGATCACCGCCGAGGCGGTCCAGCTGGCTCTGCGCCAGAAAGAGTCCCTGCGGAAGGCGAGCGATGCGTTTGCGCTGGTGGAGGTAGCGAAGCACGCCGTCGAAGATGCTCTTCTTTGCCCCCAGGGCGGCGCAGATCTCTGGGGGCGAGGGCGGTGTCAATCCTCCCTCGTCCAGCCGCTGCAGAATGCGCTCGGCGAGCTGCGACTCTTCAGTGGTCAGCTCCTCACCACGGCCGGGTAGGTTGACCATGTCTTGGTGAATCGTGAGCACACCATGGCTCTGCAACCAGTCGAGATAGACCTCGGCGAGGGGGAGGGCCGCCGGCGGGAGGATGCGTCGTACCGCCTCTGCCTTGGGCATTCCGCTGGCCAGCCGTTCTTTCTTGAAGTAGCTGTGTAGAACGCTCTTGGCGCGGCGGGAGACCTTGGAATAGGCCGCGGCCGAGATCCACATCGGCTCCCTGCCTCGTGGCGGCGTATGGAGCAGGCTTCCTTCACCGTGCGCAGCGGCGAGAGTGTCAGCAACATCCGCCTCGGGGGTGCCGAGGCGGCGCGCCAGCGTGGCGGCGGCGACTCCCGCCTCTCCCGCTGCCCTGACCCAGAAGAGGATGGCTTCGTCGGAGCCCTTCTGGAGTGACTCGAGGGCGGCACTGAGCTTCGGCCCGCGATACCGCGCCCATTCGGGGTCGAGGATCGTTCCGCCGCCAAGCGTGGTTTGCGGAGAGGGCCTACGCACCACGAAGCGGTCGCCGCGAGCTGCCACCACCGGCGCCAGCAGACGAATCTCGACCGCGGCTGAAGCTCCTGGGACCAGCTCGGTTGGCGCCAGCGGTCGGAGCTTGCCGAGCACTTCGCCGGAGTAGAGGTGGAAGCGCACTTCACGAAAGCCCTTGATGGTCTGAGGGGCGTCGTCGAGAAGGCGCATGTGGGCGAGCAAACTGGTGGTGGTGCAGTATGAGGAAGATGTGACCAGCTGCGCCCCTCGATCCACTTGCTCCAGAGACGCTCCCGATAGCTGGAGGGCGGTGCGCTCGCCGGCTTCCGCTTGATCGCGGTCGACGCCGTGCACCTGCACGCTGCGGACCCGAACCTGACCGCCCGAAGGGAGAAGCTCTAGGTGGCTCTGCGGCCGGATTCGGCCGGCTACCAGAGTGCCCGTGACCAGCACCCCGAGGCCGCGGAGATGGAAAGCTCTGTCGATCGGCAGTCGCGAAGGTCTGAGGCCTCGGTCGAGCGGGCGCTCCACCTCCCTGGCGAGTTGCAGGAGAGTCTCTTTCAGCTCCGAGACGCCGTCGCCACGGGTGCTCGATACACGCACAATGGGGACGCCTTCGAAGCTCGAGCCCTCCAGGGCCTCGGTGAGCTCGAGTGTCGCGAGATCGAGGAGATCGGGGTCGACGAGATCGATCTTGGTGAGGGCTACCAGGCCTGCCGGGATCTCGAGCAGACTGCAGATGGCGAGATGCTCTCGGGTCTGGGGCATGATGCCCTCGTCCGCGGCCACTACCAGCACCATCAGATCGATACCCCCGAGGCCGGCGAGGGCGTTGTGGACGAAGCGTTCGTGCCCGGGAACGTCGACGAAGCCGAGCTGGAGGTCGTCGTCTTCGAGATGGGCAAAACCGAGGTCGATGGTAATGCCTCGATTCTTCTCCTCCTCCCAGCGGTCGCAGTCGATGCCGGTGAGGGCCTTCACCAGGGCCGTCTTGCCGTGATCGATATGACCGGCGGTACCGACTACGACGCGTCGGCGGGGAACGGGTGGGTCGGACTGTGGATCAGCCACTCTTGGGGCTGAGGATCTCGCGCGCCAGGCGATTGATAGTGGCGCCATCGGCGGAGCCCGCGAGCCGAGCCATCATTTCTTTCATGATCACCCCGATGGCTCCCGGTCCCTCGAGATTCTTTTCGTCGACCAGTGCCTGGATGCCCTTTCGAATCTCGTCCTCGTCGGCAGCGGGCGGCAGGTAGCCCTCGAGGATCGCGATCTCGGCGAGCTCTTTGTCGACCAGCTCTGGGCGAGAGCCGTCGCGATACATCTGTGCGGCTTCGCGCCTCTGCTTGATGGCTTTCTGGACCAGCGACAGGAGCTCCGTCTGCCCCACCTCGCGCCCCAGCTCGAGGCTCTTGTTCTTGACTTCAGACAGAAGCAGGCGGTTTGTGCGTAGCCGGTCTTTGTCGCCGCTACGTAGAGCATCCTTGATCTCTGTGTGCAGAATTTCCTGGGGCGACGCCATCGTCCTCGCATTATACGGCCGGCGCCGCAGCGCTTCACCCGATTACCCCTGCACCTCTTTCGTGCCCTCATCCCGCGCTGCTACCCTAAGGTGCGCCGAACAGCATCTGGGGGACTGACGTGCAGAAGCGAGCCACTACTTCGTATCCCGTCCACGAGCTCATTGGCTCGCGCTGGAGCCCGCGTGCCTTCTCGAATCGAGAAGTCGAGGACGAAATATTGGGAAGCCTCTTTGAGGCCGCCCGCTGGGCACCCTCCTGCTTCAACGAGCAACCCTGGTCATTCCTTGCTGCGACTTCCGCCCAGGGGCAACCATCGAGCCGTTGGCGTCTTGTCTGATGGAAGGAAATGTGTGGGCGAAGGCCGCGCTTGTCCTGGTGCTCTCGGTTGCAAAGCTCACCTTCGCGCATAACGGGAAACCCAATCGGCACGCGCTTCACGACGTGGGGCTCGCGGTCGAGAACCTCGTGCTCCAGGGCACCGCCCTGGGGCTCTTCGTCCACCAGATGGCTGGCTTCGACCAAGAGCGCGCGCGTGACGCCATGGGAATACCCGAAGGTCATGACCCCGTAGCGATGCTTGCATCGGCTATCCAGGGGATTCCAAGGAGCTGTCCGACAAGTTCCGGGAGCGTGAGCTTGCGCCGAGGCAGCGAAAGGAGCTCAGCTCATTCGTCTTCGGCGCTGGATGGGATTCGAGCTTTCTATCGTGAGCTCCGAGAACCGCCGGTCTTATCGATCTACGGTGATGCCGTAAGCTTTCATCTTGCGGTACAGGTGGCTGCGCTCGATACCGAGACTCGCGGCGGCCCTCGACACGTTGCCACCCTGTTCGCGGAGCTTTCGTCGGATGTAGGCGGTCTCGAAGTGTTCGCGGGCCGCCTTGAGCGGTCCTAGCTCACCGTCCATGACAGCGGCCGGCTCGTTGCTCTGACTCAGGCCGGGGGGAAGGTCAGCGGCTTGAATGACGTCCCCTTCGACCATGATCATCATGCGCTCCACAACGTTTCGTAGCTCGCGCACGTTGCCGGGCCAGGCGTAGCTCTCGAGCGTCTTTTTGGCCTCTGCCGACATCGTCTTGGGCCTGCGCCCCAGCTCGCGGGCGAACTGGTCGACGAAATGCGCCGTTATGAGCCCGATATCTTCTCGGCGTTGGCGCAGAGCCGGGACATGGATCGGAATCACTGCCAACCGGAAGTAGAGATCCTCTCGGAAGCGGTTTTCTCGGATCTCTTCCTCGAGGTTCTTGTTGGTGGCGGCCAGAACACGAACATCGACCTCGATTAGGTCGGTGCCGCCGACGCGTTGGAAACGCTGCTCTTCGAGAGCGCGAAGCACCTTCGCTTGGGTCAGCATCGACATGTCGCCGATCTCATCGAGAAACAGGGTGCCCCCGTCGGCTTGCTCGAAACGCCCGCGGCGCTCGGAGCTGGCGCCGGTAAACGACCCCTTCATGTGTCCGAAGAGCTCGCTCTCGATGAGCTCCTCCGGTATGGCAGCGCAGTTGACCTCGATGAAGGCCTTGTTGCGGCGTTGCGAAAAGCTGTGGATCTGTCGCGCCACCAGCTCCTTACCGGTGCCGTTCTCACCGTGTATCAGTATGCGACTGTCAGCACTTGCCGCCATCCGAAGCTCTTCTTTGAGGCCTCTCATCACTTCGCTCTCACCGACCATCATCTCGCCGTGATCGAGTCTCTCGGCCAGATGGCGAAGCTCTCGAGCGAGGCGGGATCGCTCGAGTGCGTTTTGAACTGTCACCAGCACTCGTGACAGGGCAAGCGGCTTCTCCAAGAAGTCATAGGCGCCGAGGTGTAGCGCCTTTACCGCGGTATCGATATTGGCGTGGCCGGAGATGATGAGAACCGGTATCTCGGGGTTGTCTCGGCGCAGATCGGCAAGAAGATCGAGGCCGTCACCGTCGGGCAGCCAGAGATCGACAATGGCCAGGTCAAAGAGGCCCTTCTCGAGAGTCGCCCGAGCCTCCTCGATACTGCCGGCTGTAGTCGTTCGGTAGCCTTCGTCGCCGAGGATCTCGCTCAGAGTCGAGCGGATCCCCGCTTCGTCGTCGACGATGAGTAGGTGCTCCACTTCCCCTACTCCTGAGGCAGCTCGATCGTAAAGACAGTACCGTTGGGCTCGTTGTCTTCGACGCGGATGGTGCCGTTGTGGTCTCGGATCACCCGATGGACGATTGCCAGACCCAGGCCTGTGCCGCGTCCCTTGGTGGAGTAGTAGGGCAGGAAAAGCTTCTCTTTGGCATCAGCCGGAATTCCTGGCCCAGTGTCTGCGACTTGCAGCAGTACTGATCCGTTGTCCCGTTCGGCGTTTACCGTGACCGAGCCGGTCGACGGAGTCGCGTCGACAGCGTTGTCGAGAAGATTGATCAGAACACCTCGGATCTGCTCTTTGTCGAAACTCGCCTCGCGCACTTCCGGGGCGACAGAGTAGCCGAGGTCGAGGCCCGGTTTGATATCTCGATACAACTTCAGGGTCTCCTCGAATAGCTCCGCGAGATCGACCTCGGTCGGCTCGGGCCTCGGCATCCGGGCAAAGCGGGAGAACTCGTCGACCATCTGCTTCATCGTCCCGACTTCACGCACGATCGTCTCCACACCGTCCTCCAGCGCCTTGCCGAACTCGCCGTCCTTTTCGCGATACTTCTTTCGCATTCGCTCCGCTGAAAGGCGAATGGGAGTCAGGGGGTTTTTGATCTCGTGCGCGATTCTGCGTGCTGCTTCGTTCCATGTGGCCAGTTTCTGCGCTTGGATGAGCTCGGTGAGATCTTCGAGAACGATGACGTGTCCTGTTACTTCTCCCGAAGAGTCCTTCAGCGGCGTGAAGCCGGCCTCGAAGGTCTTCCAAGTTCCGCCAAGGCGCAACTGAACCTCATGATGTGTCTTCCCCTTAGGGTCGCGATAAAGCGCCAGGAGCTTGCCGCGCTCGCTGTCCTTCCACACTCCTTCGAGCTCTCTGCCCAGCACTTCGTCTTCGCTTTGACGAAGCATATTCAGTGCCGTGTCGTTGCAGGTCGACACCCTGCCGCCGGCGTCGACAGAGAGCACGCCCGCGGCAACATTCTTGAGCACGGCGGAGATCAGGCTACGCTCCTCGTCGAGTCTCTCGTTGCTCATCACGAGCTCGTCGTTCTTTGCCTCGAGGAGCTCGTGACCGTGGCTGATCTGGCTGGTCATCCGATTGAAGGATTCCACCAGAACACCGAGCTCGTCGTCGGCGGCGACATCGACATAGTGATCAAGATCTCCTTCGGCCACGCGTCGGGTTCCCTCCGCCAAGGCCTGAATGGGAATGGTTACTCTGCGGGCGAGGTAGAGGCCGACCCAGGAAGAGATCAGCAGAATGACGAGGGTGACCATGAGAATGAGGAGCATATAGCTGGCCTTGAGATCGGGCTTCTGCACTTCGAGTTGGCGGTAGTCCTGGTAGGCCTGGACCAGGGCCTCGCTCGAGCCGGCAAGCTCGGCGTCGAGGATGGTGCCGGCTACGACGACGCTCGCGGGTGAGCCCTCCTGGCGAATGGAGCTTGCTGCCAAGAGGAAGTGTTGTTCCTGATCTCGTGGCGCCAGAACTCGAAACGCCTTGCCGTCGCGAACCGCATTCAAGAGGAAGGCGGAGCCGGGCTCGGGAGGTCTGACGGAGCCGGCACGGGGGTCGAGAGCGGCATGGATGAACTCTGTCTCGCGATAAACGAGAACGATGTCGAGAGACTCCTCCAGCAACCCTTGTTTGAGGATGTCTCCGAGGTGAGATCGCTGGTCGGGTGCCTGAAGATCGATGTTCTCGATCTTCTTGACCAGCAGGTCGGCGGCGCGCTGGTTGGAGGTCTGGATTCGCTCGGTGAGTGCCTGGGAGACCTTGTTGCCGTGGTCGAGGACCGCAACCACCGGGGTGCGGAAGAGGTTCTCGACCGACCCCTGGATGAGCTCGTTTGCGTAGGCGAAGAGTAGGAGCACCGGGAGCAGGGAGAGAGCGATGTAGGTCGCGACCAGCTTGGTCTTGAATTTGGAACCGAGAGTGCGTCGCTGCCGCTCGACAAAGAGCTTGAGAAGGTTGCGCAGCAGCACGAACAGGACTGCGAGTACCAGGACGACGTTGATGTACCGCAGCACGAAGAGGAGCAGACCGTTGGTGACGAGATTGGGCGGTAGCTCCTGGCTGCGCAAGATGAAGTAATACGCGAGGGTGAAGAAGAGCAGCGCACCGGCGAGAACGCCGAAAATCGAGCGGTTGTCGCGACTGCGTTGTCGCAGCCTCTCGACCAGGCCGACGCTCCCCGCCCGGACCTCGTCCAGACGGATCGACGGCGGAGTCCTTGAGGCGGTGACTTTCTTTTCCGTCGACATTGGACTGGCTTGCGGCCTCGCTAAGGACTTACGCTCTCTACGTCACGCATACGCATGCGTGCCCAGTTGGTGGTGATGCGGTTGGGAAAGAGAAGAAGGAAGTGCTTGGATCCCAACTCGCCTCGGACCATGAGCTGAGTACGGGGATGGATCTCTTCTTCCAGCTCGAAGGCTGGCAGCTGGCGAACCGTGGTCATCGTTCTTTCCAGCTCGTCGAGGCCGGTGACCACTCGGGAGTCGATGAGGCCGCCATCGAGTTTGGTGTTCACCAGGTATTCGCGCGTTACAGCGTTATACAGGGCGACGATCTGGAGGGTGGTGCGGTCGAAGATCTTGTCGAACCACCACAGCCGAGGACGCTGAATCTGAAGGGTGTACTCGAGCTCAGTGGGAAGGCCGGACTCGAGTCTCTCCCGCATCTCTTCGTCAAAGGCGTTCTGCAGCTCGAAGCTGAGGAGTATTCGCCTGCCGTCCTGCTGAGCTCTGAGGCTCTCTATGCGCGCCGGATCACCTCCGGCTGCAAGCAGCAGAAAGGCCGCGAGCGCAACTGTCGTGAATCTCACCACTGAGATTGTAGCGCTCTAGGGCCCTGGCGCGCCCAAGGGGGCGAAAGGGTTCGGCAGTCTATGCGTCGGCTGACAGCCCGCGCGAGGTCTGGGGGGCGGGAGCCGGAAGCGGCTGGCGAAGAGGCATGGTCTTCCCTGCCATCCACGTCCAGCAGTCGGGGCTGTCACGAAGTGCCTCGAGCAGGGCGAAGTGAAGCGCGTGCCCTCCTCGCTCGACTTCGAAGTGCCCCCAGATAGGGGCTCCGAGGAGGGCGAGGTCACCGATGACGTCCAAGGCCTTATGCCGCACCGGCTCATCGCTGAATCGCAGTTCGGTGTTGATCGGTCCATTCTCGTCGAAGACGACGCAATTCCCTTCGTTTCCGCCGAGGCCCAGACCCTGCTGATGCATCCGCTGAACGTCACGAAGCAGAGCGAAAGTGCGTGCCGGCGCAAGCTCACGCTCGAAGTTGTCGCGTCGCAGCTCGACATCGACTCGCTGAGCGCCGATCGCCGACTCTCCGAAATCGATGCCGTATGTGACCCGAAGACCGGGGTAGGGGGCAACTCGGATCGTCCGACCGTCTCCTTCATCGACTTCGACGGGCGAGGTGATCGCCATGATCTTACGCAGGGCCTTTTGTTGGCGCACACCGGCCGCCGCCAGGAGTCTGCAATAGGGGAGCGCGGAGCCGTCGAGGATTGGAACTTCGGGCCCGTTCAGCTCGATCGTGAGGTTGTCGATCCCGAGCACCTGGATGGCGGCCATCAGATGCTCGACGGTTGAAATCTGGACGTCGTCGCGCCCGAGGGTCGTGGCAAGCTCCAGCGAGCTGATGTGGCCGGCAAGTGCAGGCACTTCTACCCCGCAGTCGACGCGGCGGAAGTGGATTCCGCTGCCGCTCGGGGCTGGATGTAGTTGGAGTTGGACGTCGGTGCCGGTATGGATACCGACACCGTCGATGCCGACCGAGCGTGCAATGGTCTTCTGAATGAAGAAGTCGTCTGGCTTCTTGATCATTGAAACTGGAGAGGAGCACACTCCGTGCCAACTGGAGAGCGATTAGCGAATCTTGTATAAACGTTGGAAACAGGAAGTTTATGCTACCATCACCGGCCTTCCGGGCTGTCTCTGACGGGGCCGAATGTTGTAAAAAAGATACACTCATGCGTCTTTTTTGCAACGGAAAGCGCGCTCTGGGCGAGGCGGAGCATGGATAAGCAAGGCGATGGCACATCCGAGTAATAACACGTCCGAGGCCAAGGTCCTGGCCCAGAACCGGCGGGCGCGACACGATTATCACCTGCTCGAGACCCTCGAGGCCGGACTCGTTCTCGTCGGCACTGAGGTGAAGTCGGCTCGCGCTGGAAAAGTTCAGCTCAAGGATGCCTTCGTCGAGATCCGTGGCGGCGAGGCCCATCTGCTGCGGGCGCACATCAGCCCGTATGAGCATGGCAATCGTCAGAACCACGATCCCGAGCGCCGCCGAAAGCTGCTCTTGCGGCGGCGTGAGATCGATCGGCTCCAGGGCAAGGTTCAGGCGGGCGGCTTGACGGTCGTGCCGCTGCGGATCTTGGCGCGTGGATCGTGGATCAAGGTAGAGATCGCGCTCGCGCAGGGAAAGAAGCTCTACGACAAGCGAGAAAGCGAAAAACGAAAGGAGCAGCAGCGAGAGATGGATCAGGCGATCAAACAGGGAGCCTGGTAGAGTACCGCCTCCTGAGATGGACTGGATCGACGTTCGCGGCGCCCGCCAGCACAACCTCAAAAACCTGAGCCTCCGCATCCCACGGGATCGCCTCGTGGTGATCACCGGTGTTTCGGGCTCCGGCAAGTCTTCACTTGCCTTCGACACTCTCTTCGCCGAGGGCCAGCGGCGTTATGTGGAGTCGCTGTCGGCGTACGCAAGACAGTTCCTTACTCAGGTGGACAAGCCCGACGTCGATTCGATCGAGGGCCTTTCGCCGGCGATCTCGATCGAGCAGAAGTCGGTCTCGAAGAATCCGCGATCGACGGTCGGGACTGTGACCGAGATCCAAGACTACCTTCGCTTGCTCTTCGCCTCGGTCGGTCGCCCCTACTGTCCGGAATGCGGCAAGCCGATTCGCCCACAAAGTGTGCAGCAGATGGTCGATCGCATTCTTTCTCTGGCCGAGGGGACTCGCATGAGTCTCTTAGCGCCCTATGTGCGCGGCAAGAAGGGAGAATACAAACGCCAGCTGGCACAGATGGCGCGCGAAGGGTTCCTTCGCGCTCGCATCGACGGCGAGATGGTCGAGCTTTCGGACGAGCTCCCATCTCTCGTGAAACAGCACAAGCACACGATCGAGATCGTCGTCGACCGACTGGTCATCAAGGACGGAATCCACAAGCGGGTCACTGACTCCTTGGAGACAGCCCTGCGTGTGGGCCAGGGTCTTGCCATTGTCGCGGCCGCGGGTCGCCCGGAGGAGACTCTGTCCCAGCACTACTCATGTACCGACTGTGGTGCGGGCCCGACCGAGATCACTCCGCGGCTTTTCTCCTTCAACAGCCCCTACGGTGCCTGCGCTGAATGCTCCGGCCTTGGCTCGCTGCGTAGAGTCGACGAGGCGAAGTTGATTGCAGATCCAGAGGTGTCGGTCGAGCAGGGGGCTCTCGCACCGTGGCGGGCAGGGGCCAAGTCGTCTTGGCGCCTTGGCATGATTCGGACTCTCGCCGAGGCAATGGATTTCACGCTGACCACGCCCTGGAAGGAGATTCCGGAAGAGGGGCGCTTAGCGATCCTTCATGGCAGCAGTAACCGTGAGCTCGAGTTCCGGGTCGGCGGCAAGCGCAGCTCCTATACCTGGAAGGGCAAGTACGAGGGCGTGATCCCGATGCTCGAGCGGCGCTACCGCGAAACGGAGTCGGCCGGTGTCCGCGCGGAGATCGAGAAGTACATGGCGGTACGCCGGTGTCCCAGTTGCCGTGGCCGGCGGCTGCGCAAAGAGGCGCTGGCGGTCAAGGTCGGCGGAAGCTCGATTGACGAGCTCACCGGGGTGCCGGTTGCTGAGCTGCGCAGCACTGTCGAAGGCCTCGAGCTCGGCGCGAAGGAGCGCCTCATCGCCGAGAAGATCCTCCAGGAGATTCTCGACCGTTTACGCTTTCTCGATGACGTAGGCGTGGGCTACCTCACCCTGGATCGATCCTCCGCGACGCTTTCAGGAGGCGAGAGCCAGCGCATCAGGTTGGCTACGCAGATCGGCAGCAAATTGATGGGAGTGCTCTATGTGCTCGACGAGCCTTCGATCGGTCTTCATCAGAGAGACAACGAGCGCTTGCTCAACACTCTTCGTGGGATGCGGGATCTCGGGAACTCGGTGCTCGTGGTGGAGCACGACGAAGAAACGATTCGCAGTGCCGATTGGGTGATCGACCTCGGTCCGGGCGCTGGCGTGCACGGCGGTGAGGTGGTTGGAGAGGGCTCGGTTGCTGATCTCGCAGCGAGTCCGCGGTCCCTCACATCGAAGTATCTTCGTGGAGAGTTGCGGGTACCGGTATCGGCTAAGCGTCGCAAGGGGAACGGAGAGGTCCTGAGGATAGAAGGTGCTCGGCACAACAATCTGCGCGACTTGGACGTCGAGATCCCCCTTGGCACCTTCACCGTGGTCACAGGTGTCTCAGGTTCGGGCAAGAGTAGCTTGGTACACGACGTTCTCTATCGGGGTCTGGCTCGCCACTTCTATAGAGCCGAAGAACCGGCCGGCGAGCACGAGGCGATCGTCGGGTTGGAGCACATCGACAAAGTCATCGCGATCGACCAGAGTCCGATCGGCCGCACTCCACGCTCCAACCCTGCTACCTACACCAAAGTCTTCTCCCACATCCGCAGCCTGATGGCCAAGATCCCGGAGGCTCAGGCCCGTGGATATGGACCGGGTCGCTTCTCTTTCAATGTCAAGGGCGGTCGCTGTGAGGCTTGTGCCGGGGACGGTCGGATCAAGATCGAGATGCACTTTCTGCCCGACATCTACGTCGAGTGCGAGGTCTGCGGCGGGCGGCGTTATGAGAGGGAGACGCTGGCGGTAACTTTCAAGGGACTCAACATTGCGGACATTCTCGAGCTCAGCGTCGAGGAGGCACGTGAGTTTTTTCGCCATGTGCCCCCGATCGAGAGGGTGCTCAAGACTCTCGACGAGGTCGGCCTCGGTTACCTGCATCTGGGGCAGCCGGCTACGACGCTCTCCGGTGGAGAGGCGCAGCGGGTGAAGCTCTCCACCGAGCTTTGCAAACGCTCGACGGGTCGAACCCTTTATCTGCTCGACGAGCCGACGACGGGTCTTCACTTCGATGACGTGCGTCGGTTGCTCGAGCTTCTTCATCGACTCGTCGACATGGGCAACACCGTAGTGGTCGTAGAGCACAACCTAGAGGTAATCAAGACTGCGGACTGGGTCTTGGATCTCGGGCCTGAAGGGGGTGAGGACGGGGGGCGCCTGGTCGTTGCGGGCCCGCCCGAGGCTGTGGCCAGGTCCAAGAAGAGTCACACCGGCAGCTACCTCGGCCCCGCGCTTGCCGCGGCGAAGAAGGCCGGCTCGAGTAGCCGCGGCGCGCGCGCGAAGAAGGCACCGCGCCGCCGCCGTTCAGCGCCCGCTCGCGCCTGAGTCGCTCCGTTAGAATAGGGCTGTGGTACAGCCTGGAGTAGACTTAACCGTCAATCGGCGGCGATTGCAGCTCGAGACCCTCTACGATCTGCTGGTCGCTCTTCATGGCCATAGCTCCGAGGAAGAGCAGATCGAGGACCTGCTCCAACGCGTGTGTGCGGTTCTCGACCCGGCCGCGGCTGCGGTAGTGACCCGGGACCCTCAGGGGGGGCCGCGAGCTGCGGCCACGGCTGGCTGGCCGGGACAGGCGCCGGGCGGCGAGGCACTGCTCGAGGATGCGCTATGGCAAGAGCTGCTGACCCAGGGGCGGCCTATTGAACGACAGGATGGGGTGTTCTCTGGGCGCCCGTTTCGCAGTCTGCTAGCGGTTCCGTTGCAGTATCGGTCCGTTTTTCAGGGCTACCTGGTCCTGCTCGACAAGGAGACGCGAGGCGAGGCCAGCTCTGCCTTCACGGAAGAAGATCGGCGGTTCTTGGTCGCAGTCTCTGCCCTCTCCGGCGTCACTCTCGACGGCCTGCGCCAGCGGGCTTCTCTGCTTACCGAGAGCGAGCGTCTCTTGGAGGAGAACAAGGTTCTCCGTGGTCGCTTCGTCGAGGAGGTTGGTGGGAGGCGTATCGTCGCTCACGCGCCGGCGATGCTCCGAGTGCTCGAGAAAGTCGAGCGGGTGGCCCCTCGAAACGTGAGCGTTGTGATCCGCGGCGAGAGCGGCACCGGTAAAGAGCTGGTGGCGAAGCTGATCCATCTACGCTCCCAGCGAAGCGGGCCGCTGGTCGCGGTGAACTGTGCCGCTCTGCCCGAGAGCCTGCTCGAGAGTGAGCTCTTCGGTATCGAGGGAGGAGTCGCGACCGGTGTACGTGCGCGGGCGGGCAAGTTCGAGCTTGCCAACAAGGGAACTCTCTTTCTCGACGAGATCGGGGATATGGACCTGAATCTGCAGGTCAAGCTGCTCCGTGTGTTGCAGGAGCGAGAGGTGGTTCGGGTCGGGGGCAGTCAATCGATGGCGGTCGACGTGCGCTTGCTTGCCGCGACTCATCGAGAGGTCGAGGCGTTGATTCAGGAGGGCTCCTTCCGTGAGGATCTCTACTATCGGATCAAGGGGGTGGACATCGAGCTTCCGCCGCTGCGAGAGAGGCGAGAGGACATTCCCCACCTGGTCCGGCACTTTGCCGCCGAGTTCTGCGTCAGAGAGGGTATCGAGGTGCCTCCTTTCAGCCGCGAAGCACTCGGTCTCTTTCTCCGCCACGACTATCCTGGCAATGTGAGGGAGCTACAGAACCTGGTCGAGGGCGCGGTTTCCCTCGCAGATCCCGAGGTCGACGGCGAGCTGGTCCACTCTCTGATCGGGAGCGGTGGGCCCCAAGGGCCTGAGGCTCTCGACCTCGACACGGTTACCCAGATGCACATTCAGAAGGTGCTGCGGCTTTGCGGCGGCAACAAGAGTGCGGCTGCTCGGGTACTGGGCTGCGATCGTCGCACTCTCCTTCGCAAGGGATTCTGACCAGCCGGTCGGATGCGACAATATGTCCTGTATGCGTCAATATACGACAGAAGGGCTCGGGGCGTGGCAGTAATTACTCTTTCCGAGTGTCCCTTTCTTAGGGATTGTCTGTGCCTGCGACATAATGTCACGCGCGGGACGCGGTGGCTGCTCCAGGAGATTTGATTATTCCTCTGTAAGCTGTTTATTTACAGTGGTTTGAGACGCTGTCTTCGGAGTGGCAGGGACCTTGCTACCCCTTCCTTCTAGAGGAAAGGGGTCTCATGTTAGAATCGATTCGAAAAATCGCAGCGTTCCCGCGGGTTCCTGTTCTGCCGTTGGCGTCGATCGGCGTCTTCGTTACTTTTTTTTGGCTCTTGGCTCAGAACGACATTCATCCCTTCGTGATCTACCTCGCCCAGTTGTATCTGACCTTCTAGGGTCTCCGTTTCGGTTCCTATCATGGCAAAGTCCGCCGTTCTCAAGGAGGTCATCGTGACTCTCCCGATGACGCCGGAGATCGAGCGTGACGCGTGTGAGAAGGCTTCGGCGGTGGCGCGCTCGATGGGGATGAGTCAAGACAAGATCGACGAAGTCAAGATCGCGGTGATCGAGGCCTGTCTCAATGCACTCCAGCACAGCAAGGCCACGCTCCGCGAGTTCGAGCTGGAGCTGTCGATCCTCGGTGGTGCGGAGCCGGAGGCGCTCCAGATCGCGGTCCGGGATACTGGCGTAGGGTTCAGCCGAACCCAGCTGGAGGGGCGCAAGCCCGAGAAGCCAGGGCTTCGCAAGCGGGGGTGGGGATTGAAGATCATCGAAGGGCTGATGGACGAAGTGCACATAGAGTCTGGCGCATCCGGCACGACTGTCGTGATGCGCAAAACGCGCTGAAGGTGGGGTGGATGACCGAGAGCATGAAGATCACCGTGGATCGTCGCGACGGAATCGCGTTGATCTATACGGATGGATACATCAACAACCAGGGTGGCGAAGAGATCGCTCGCGTTGCGTACGAGCTCATCGACGGCGGTTACAAACGACTCCTGCTCAACCTGGAGAAGACCAAGATCGTCAACTCGATCGGGATCTCGATCCTGATCGAGATCATCGAGAAGATGATCGAGATCGACGGCCGACTGGCCTTTTGCAACCTCACGCCTACGATCGACAAGACTTTTCACATCATGGGCTTGGCGCAGTATTCGAGCATTTATCCCGACGAGGCGTCGGCGGTCGAACAGCAGAAGTCCGCGGAGTGAGGTGTCTGCTCCCACCGTTACCCCTGATTGGCAGGAGATCCTAGGCGAGCTCGCCCGCGGCGAGGATGACAGCCTGCTCCGTCGTCTGCTGGCGATGTGGTGCCGGGAGCGCGATGTCGCCGCCGCCGCTCTCTACGTCGGCGAGACCTCCCCTCAGCACTTAGCCGCAAGCTTTGGCGGACGGAGCTTTCCCGCCAGGGCTGACGATGCGGATGCCTCCGAGCTTGCTCGCGTCGCACTGCCGAACGGCGTCATTCTCCACACGCCCGGGAGCGCCGTAGCTACTGGCGCGATCGATGCGCTGCTCGTCCAAGGGGCCGAGATTCGTCGTCTCCGTAGGCAAGTGCGCCACCAGCACTTCCAAAAGAACTACCGGCTGGTCGAGCTAGAGGCGGTTTACGAGGTCGGGCTAGCGATTGCTTCGACACTGAATCTGGACGACCTTTCGGAGGGCGTTCTGTTGCGTGCCGTCTCACTGTCGGACGCTCGCCGCGGGGCACTCTACCTCCTGGAGGGTGATGAGCTTCGCTTGCAGGGCACGATCGGAGGGGATGCGCGAGAGCGGATCCCTCAGAGCGACCGCCAGGTTGCCCTGCTTCTCGCTGACGAAGCGGACCCGGACCAGGATGTGCTTCCTGGAGCGCGCCACATTCTGGCGGTGCCGATCGAGATCGATGGCTTATCGCGAGGCTTGTTGGCGATCGGCGACAAAGAGAGTCGCACCGGAGTGGGACCCTTCCTCGAGGCGGATCGCCGCACCCTCGGACTGTTCGCAAATCAGGCCGCTATTGCTCTGGAGAACGCCCGCCTCCACCGCGAGGCACTGGAGAAAGAGCGGCTGGTGCGAGAAATGGAGCTCGCGTCGGAGATCCAGAAGAGACTTCTACCCAAGGACACGCCGCTGTTCGATCGCTTCGAGCTGGTGGGTTGGAATCGCCCCACCTGGCAGGTCGGAGGCGACTACTACGACTTCATGCAACTCGCTGGCGGGCACCTCGGCCTGGTGGTGGCCGATGTCACGGGTAAGGGGTTGCCCGCCGCCCTCCTGGTTTCGACGCTGCACTCTGCGCTGAGGCTTCTCTTCGACGGCGCTGCGGTTGACGACGGGCTTCTCTCGAGGCTCAATGAGCACATCGTTCAGTCGTCGAGTCCGAACAAGTTCATCACTTTGATTCTCGCCGAGCTCGACCCGGAAACGGGTGTGCTGCATTCGCTCAACGCCGGGCACAACCCTGGGCTCCTCGTGGGTGCCAACGAGGAGATCTCAGAGCTCTCGGCGAGTGGTATGCCGCTGGGGTTACTGTCAGGGTCGAGCTACCGTTCCCAGGGACTCGAGATGACAAAGGGTGATTTACTGTGCCTCTATAGTGATGGAATTACCGAGTGTGTGTCGCCCAGCGATGAAGAGTATGGCCAGGAGCGTCTCGAAGAGCTCCTGCGCCGCGAGCGTGGGCGCCCGGTTTCAGAGATCCTTACCTGCATCGAGACGGCGATGGGCGACTTCGCCGCCGGTTGCCCGCAGTCCGATGACCAGACCGTCGTACTGCTTCGTCAGACGAGTTGACGATGAGGCTCGCGGGGGTGGTCGGGGCGCGGGCGACCGGAGCCGCCTTGGTCTCTCTCAGTGCTTGTTTCATCCTTCTCGGAGCTCTTGTGGGGTTGCGTGAGGTGATCGGCAGCCAGGAAGGCGGAGGCTGGAGTGAGCGGCGCTCGGAAATGGTGGAAGAGCAGATTCGTGCCCGGGGTGTTTCCGATCTCGAGGTGCTTCGGGCGATGGCGTCCGTGCCACGCCATCTCTTCGTTCCCGAAACGCTACAGGGGCGCTCGTACGAGGACTACCCGCTCCCCCTCGAGCACGATCAGACGATCTCTCAGCCCTATATCGTCGCTTTCATGACCGAGCTTCTCGAGCTCGAAGGCGACGAGAAGGTCCTCGAGATCGGCACCGGCTCGGGTTACCAAGCGGCGGTCCTAGCCGAGATTGCGGCGGAGATCTACAGCATCGAGATCGTAGAGCCTCTCGCGACCTCTGCACGGAAACGGTTGGCCGAGCTTGGCTACCGGAACATCGAGGTGAGAGCGGGTGACGGTTACGCGGGGTGGCCCGAAGAGGCGCCCTTCGATGCGATCATTCTGACCGCCGCCCCGCCCTCGATCCCGCAGCCGCTGATCGATCAGTTGGCAATCGGTGGCAGGTTGATTGCACCGGTGGGGCGATCAGATCAAGAGCTCGTGTTGCTTCAAAAGACCGCAAATGGGGTCGAAAGGCGCAAGTCGATCCCGGTGCGCTTCGTACCCATGACCGGTACCGCGCAGGAGAAGCGATAACGATGTCGGTTGCCGGCCGGGCAGCTGTCCTTGGCTTGGCGCTGGCCGTCGTTGGGTGTGTCGAGCCCACGCCGGAGGACTCGACTGAGGAGGGAGAGACGACGAAGGCACGCACCGATAGCCGCCTGGTCGTAGCCGTCGTCAACCATCCCTTGGAGTATTTCGCCCAGCGAATCGGCGGCGACGCGGTCGAAGTTCTCTTCTCAGCGCCCGCTGGTGTTGATCCGGCTACTTGGTCGCCCGGCGCGGACATCGTCGGCGCCTACCAGCAGGCCGACCTCATCTTTCTCAATGGCATTGGCTATGCCGGTTGGGTAGAGAGGTCCTCTTTGCCGGCTTCGCGAATCGTTGACACCTCGGCCGGGCTCGCCGACCGGCTGATTCCCATCGAAGGATCGGTGACCCATAGTCACGGTACAGAAGGGGAGCACTCTCATCCGAGTTTGGCTCCGACCGTCTGGTTGGATCCCGGGCTGGCGTCTGCCCAGGCGGCGGCGATCGCGGCGGCTCTCGCAGAGGCACATCCGGCGGTGGCCGACGAGTTTCAGCGGCGCTTTGGTGAGCTCGAGAGTGATTTGCGCTCCTTGGACGAACGACTGATGCTCGTAGCAGAAGGTATCGCAGAGGAGCCGGTGCTCTTCTCTCAGCCCGTGTACCAGTATCTGATCCGCCGCTACGGTCTACGCGCACGCGCCTTGGACTGGCAGTCTGACGAGGTCCCCGACGAGGTGGCGTGGAGACGCCTCGACCGACTTCTAGAAGAGCACCGGGCCGGCTGGATGGTCTGGGACTCGGAGCCCAGCGCTGTCGTTACCCGTGAGCTGTTGCAGCGAGGAGTCGAGAGCTTGGTTTTCGAGCTTGCCGCCAACCGCCCTTCGGAAGGCGATTTCTTGGCTCAGATGAGGGTCAACATTGCGCGTTTGGAGGCCGCCTTTTCTGCGTTGGATTCCGCTCCTTGAGGCGGTACACTCCGCTTCCCGGGATTGGGGCAGTAGCTCAGTCGGGAGAGCGCCACGTTCGCAACGTGGAGGTCGTGGGTTCGATCCCCATCTGCTCCACCATTCCCTCGTTTCGCTCGGTCATGGCGGCGCCGATGCGACCTCGCTCAGGCCCGCCCGCGTGACCGCGGCCGGTCCTTGTCTTAGTGGTGACGCCCGCGGACGCCCGACTCCCAGCCTGACCACACACCGAAGGTGCGCATCTGCGCCTCGAGATCGGTGCTCTCGATCAGCCACTCGATCTCCTGGTGTGTCTGGCGGGGTAACCGATCCTCCGAGTTCGCGAAGCCCCATACCAGGGCTGCGGCGATCGCCGAGTTGAGCTTCAACTGCCGTTGATCGACCTTGTCGAAAGTGTCGGAGGCGGCGTGATAGTTGGAGGCGTAGTTGGCATCGGCCTGGATCGCGATCAGGTTCGGTACGCCTTCGATCATGAAGTCGCAGTTGTCGGTTCCGACCAGCGGAACATCGACCTGCTGGAACGGCCCAAGACGGGCCACGGGCAGCAAGTAACCGTCGACCATTTCCGGGAGAGAAGGCCTGCCGCCGGTATAAAAGCCGAGGATCCGACCTGTACCGATATCGAAGGACGCGGCCATGACGTGGTTGTCGAGCTCATCTTCATGCTGGTCGGTATAGCGCCACGACCCCACCAACCCCTGCTCTTCGCCATTCCACAACGCGAAGCGGAGCGTCCGCTCGGGCTCGAGACCCAGGCGCGCAATCTGCCGTGCGATGTCGATCATCATCGACACATTCGACCCGTTGTCCAGCGCGCCGGTGCCGAGGTCGTGGGTGTCGAGATGCGCGCCGATCAGAACGATCTCCTGCGGTCGGCTACTGCCGCGGATCTCGGCGATTACGTTCGCCGACTGGAAGTCATAAGCATCGTCGATGTCCAGCTCGGCCTCCAGGGTGAGCGCCTTGCCGTCTTCGAGGAGACGCAGCGCTCGGGTCGCGCTCTCGCGCTCCATGAGAACGACAGGTAGCTCGTTCTTGGCGGAGAGCATCGGCAGGCGGTAGAGCAGATTCTTCGGCCGCGACGACATGAATACGACCCCGGTGCTGTGGGCATCGATTGCATGCGCCATCGTCATCTCGGTCTTGCCGTACTCGCCGAAGAGGCCGGCAAGGCCGTTGGGGCGATGCGTGCGAGCTCTGCGCTCCAATTGATCACCACCCGGATCTCCCGTGCCGAGTTGTTCGAGATCATCAGGAAGGAGCCGTCTGTGGCGATGTCATAGTTACTCCGATCGACGCCCGACGAGGAGTAGTAGCCCTCGAAGAGCCGTCGGGGCGGGCCAGGGCGCAGCTTCTTGCCCGGCGTCATGGACACCGCCATCATCTCGGCTCCCCGACGAAAGAAGAGCTCGCGTCCGTCCCGAGACCACGAGGGCTCGGTTCCACTCTCGAGATACAGAATCCAGTGACTGGGAAAGAGATCGTTCGGATGCTGCACTGGCTTCGGGTGGGCTACCGTCCCGGCGGCAATCAGGAGGGCTGCCTCTACGGCAGCTTCGGCTCTAGGGGCTTGCCGGTCTCGTCGTTGGGGTAAACCGCGTCCTGGACTTCCAACCCCGTGATCAATCCCTGCATGAGGCGCCGGAGGACGGCCGGTTCGGACTCGGCGAGGTTGGTTTGCTCGAAAGGGTCACGAGCGAGGTTGAAGAGCTGGTAGTGGCCGCCTTCGATTTGGAAGTATCCGCCGTTGGCCGGGATCTCCGGTAGGAAGTGGTAGATCACTTTCCAATCCCCGTCGCGCCAGGTGGTGAAGTAGTTGCTCCGGTGCGGGCCGTGGGGGTAGTGCATCAGAAACTGTTCCGCGCGCGAGATGTCCGGATCTCCTGTCAGTAAGGTGTCGAGCCGCGATCCGTCGATTGCGTGGTTAGGCGGCACGGTGCCGCCGGCGAGCGCGAGGATGGTTGGAAATAGGTCATAGACCGCGGCCAACTGGCTTTGGATCTTGCCCGTGCCGATGGGGAGCCTCTTCTGGAAGGCGTTGTCCGGATCGGCCTCCGCCCAGGCGGCGATGAAGGGAACGCGCATGCCGCCTTCGTAATGGGTGCCTTTCTTTCCTCGCAGGGGCGCGGCGCAGGCGACTTCGTGCTGGTGACCGAGCGGCGCGTCGGAGCCGTTGTCGCCGAGGAAGAGAACCAGGGTGTTGTCCGCCACTCCGAGCTTCTCGAAGTGGTCGAGCATGTCGCCGAGCGACTTGTCCATGCCTTCGACCATGGTGGCGAAGGCCCGGGCCGCTTCCGGCTTTCCGGAATCGGTGTAATTGGCGGCGAAGCGCGGATCGGAGTGGAAGGGTGCGTGGACGGCGTAATGCGGAAAGTAGAGGTAGAAGGGCTCTCTGTCTTCGACGCTTTGTGTCACTTTCCTTTTTGCTTCGAGGGTGAGCGCTTCGGTGAGGAAGGTCTTGGTACCGTGATACTCCTCGAGGTTCGGGACGGCCCTGTTTTCGCGGTCGGTCCCGAGGCCGTAGTTGTCCTCGGCGTAGTAGCTGCCGGGCGCGCCGAAGGCACCGGCGGCGATTGCGACGTCGAAGCCGAGGTGCCCCGGGTCGGCGCCTTCGGTCTCTTCCGGACCGAAGTGGCCCTTGCCGACATGAATGGTGCGATATCCCTGTTGGCGAAGCAGACCTGGCAGAGTGACGTCGCCTTCCTCCAATCCCTCCCAGTTCCAATCGGACGGTCCGCGGGAACCGGCGTTATTGGTCCACGCATTGATCCAGTTGGTGGTGCGATGACGAGCGGCATTCTGCCCGGTCATGATCGAGACTCGCGTCGGCGAGCACACGCTCATCGCGTAGAAGCTGTTGAAGCGGATTCCTCGTTCAGCGAGCCGCTCCATCGAGGGCGTTCGGTAGTAATTGTTGAGGGGATAGCGTTTCGGCTTTCCCGCCTCGTCGGTCAGAAAGGGCACCGAAGTATCCATGACGCCCATGTCGTCGACAAGAAAGAGCATGATGTTGGGTCGATCCGCGCCCACGACAGAAGCCGTGGAGAGAAAGGCGCAGGCGAGCAGTTGACAGAGGGACTTCACAGCTCGTTGCAGGTTATCGGAAGATGACGCTGCGTTCGCGCGCGACTCGACTTGGTGCAGGGCTAATCGGAGGGTAGACAGAGAGTGAGAGCCGAAAACCGAGCTGCAAGGTTATCTCTGGTTTTCCGTCTTCTTATGGTAAGCGAAGACAAGCGCGCTGTCGGGTCGAGTACGTGAAGAACTCACCCGGTACTGAGTCGGTTCCTCCGACTCGGCTGCCGAGTTGGCCCTGCTTCCGGGCCAAGATCGTTTTCCGGAGTCCCGGTTGCCTCTCAGGCCACCGAGGTCGGTTGTCCATCCGGCCTCTGGGTCGCCGACACCGGTTCTTCGGCGTACCGATTCGCCCTGCGTCTTGCCGCTGAGGCCGCGGCCGGCGATTCTTGCCGATTAGCCCTGCACTCTTTCCCGAAGCGGCTACGATAGTGCTCGTCAGCGGCTTCGCACAAACAGACTGGGAGGATAAACCGAGATGGATCTTGTTAACTGGCAGAGGCTGTTCGAGGGCTTGGGCGACTTCGGTATCGCACTCGCCAGGAGTGTCATCGTCTTCTTCGTGCTGCGCGTGATCGCCAAGATCACACTGAGGTTGCTCATCAAGGTGCTGCAGCGTGGGCACACCGACGAGATGCTGATCGGGTTCGCGAGGTCGATCGGCAACGCCTTTCTTATGCTCATCGTCGTGATCGCGTCTCTCAACGCCCTAGGCGTCGATACGACCTCGCTCATTGCGATCCTCGCGACCGCCGGGTTGGCTGTCGGCCTGGCCCTTCAGGACTCGATGAAAAACTTTGCCTCCGGCGTTCTGCTGCTGATCTTCAAGCCGTTCAACAAGGGCGACTACATCGAGGCCGGTGGGACGGACGGCGTGGTGCAGACAATCAGCCTGTTTTCGACATTGATGCTCACCTTTGACAACAGGGAGGTCATTGTCCCGAACGGCGCGATCTGGGGCGGCGTCATCACCAACTACAGCGCCAGAGATACCCGCCGCGTCGACATGGTCTTTGGCATCGGCTACGGCGACGACCTCGCTCGGGCCCGGACGGTCATCGACGATATTCTGTCCGCCGACGAGCGAATCCTCGCCGATCCGGCACCCTGGGTTGCGGTGTCGGAGCTCGCCGACTCGAGCGTCAAGTTCATCGTCAGACCGTGGGTGAAGAGCGAGGATTACTGGTCAGTCAAGTTCGATCTCACCGAACGGATCAAGCTCGCATTCGACGAGGGCGGTGTCTCGATTCCGTTCCCGCAGATGGACGTCCACATGAGCAAAGTCGCCTAAAGGCGCCGCGCATGATTACTTTCGCCCTTGTCACGCCTACCCCAGAAAGCCCTTGGCTTCTTCGATCTCTACCCGGCGCCCGCTATCGCCGACCAACTCGAGAACCTCGGTGTAGTACTTGACCGCACTCGGCCGATCGCCTGCCCTCGCCGCCGCACGGGCTGCCCCAAGCTGCGAGTGGAAACGACGAGGCCAGGCGGCGAGAGACGACTCGTATGCGCGATACGCGTCCGCCGGTCTGCCCATCTCGAGTAGGAGGTCGCCGAGGAGCTCGTAGGCCGGCTGCAAGGCGCCAGGAGTCACCGGGTGTTTCTGGGTCGCAGCTTCACGCTCGGCCGCGCTACGCATATGGCGCAGCGCCTCTCCACTACGGCCCTCGCCGTGGGCGATCCAAGCGGAAACGGCCAGGCTACTGATCTCGATCTGCTCCGTGAAGTAGGCCTCTCCCGCCGCCTCGGCAACTCTCGCCAAGGCTTCCAGCCGCTCCACGGCGGCGCGCGCAGCCCCGAGGTCACCGGTTCTCACCGCACCCAGGCCCTTGGCAAACTGGGTGATGGCTTCGGGCCACGGGGAGGCACGCGATAGCATCGGGATCAGGATCTCATGGGCGGGTATGACCCGTAGGGGGAATCGCCGCCGAGGGCGACTTAGTAGACTCGCGACATGGACATATCGCTACGACGTTGCCGGAAGATTCTCTCGAGCGCTGGGGCGCTCGCTATTTCCTTCCTTGCACCTGTCTCGGCGCAGTCGGACGAAGGTTCGCCACGCATCACCCATGGAGTGGCGATCGGCGAGGTGAGCGCGGGCTCGGCGGTGATCTGGAGTCGGGCTGATCGCGATGCCTCGATGGTCGTGGAGGTCGACCTCGACCCGGCCTTTGCTTCGCCACACACCGCGCGGGTGGAGGCTGGCGCAGATACAGATTGGACTGCACAGGCGCTGATCGCGGGCCTCGAGCCGGCGTCGCGATACCACTTCCGAGTCTGGTTCGAGACCGAGGGCAAGCGCTCCGCAGTGGACGGCGGTACCTTCCGGAGCGCACCAGCAGCGAACGACGCCAGGCCGATACGTTTTGTGTGGAGCGGAGATCTTGGCGGCCAAAACTACTGTCGCCATGTCGACCACGGCTACCGCATCTTCGACGCCATGGCCGACCTCGACCCGCATTTTTTCGTCGCCAACGGCGACATGATCTATGCCGACAATGGCTGCCCGGCCGTAGGCCCCGAACCGGGCTGGCGCAATCTCCCTGGCGAATTTCTCGGTGTCGGGTCGCAAGACCTGGACTGGAACGACTTCGCCGGCTTGCGCGAGGCTTTCCTGGGTCATTGGCGGTACAACCGAGCCGATCCGGCCTTCCTGGCATTCAACCGGCATGTCCCTATGATTGTGCAGTGGGACGACCACGAAGTGATCAACGACTTCGGAGCGTCCTGGTCAGGCTGGAGTCGAGATCAGAGTCGCGAGGGCTACGGGAACCTGGTGCGTGCCGGCCTGACTTCGTTTTTCGACTTCCACCCGTTCGCGCGCCATCCCGACCAGGAGTTTCGCATCTACCGATCCTTTTCCTGGGGATCGGAAGTCGACCTCTTCATTCTCGATGCCCGCTCCTACCGTAGCCCGAACACTCTCGTCGATGACCCAGCGGGCGAGAAGACGATGCTCGGCCGCGACCAGCTCGACTGGTTGCTAGAAGCGCTGCGCGCTTCCTCAGCGACCTGGAAGATCGTCTCCTCCGACGTGCCTCTGGCGATTCCGACCGGGAGTCAGGCGGAGCTCTACGGCAGCGACGCCTTTGCCGCGGGGGACCGCGATCCCGCCTCGTCGCGCACCGGCTTTCAGCGCGAGCTCGACACCATCGTCGCAAGGCTCGATGCCGATGACGTAGAGAATGTCGTCTTCATCACCACCGACGTCCATTTGGCTGCGCAGTTTCGCTACGACATCGACGCCGACGGTGACGGCGATTCCGTGGTCTTTCACGAGCTCGTGTCGGGCCCGCTCAATGCGGGCCGCTCACCGGCTCTGACGCGGCTCGACGCGACCCTGCGACCAACGGTGCTCTACGCAGAGGGCGATATCTTCAATTTCGGCTTCGTTCGCACCGAGCTCAGGGCGGACGGGGCCCATCTACTCGTCGACATCCGAGACGATCTAGGCCACATCAGACCAGGATCTCGATTGGATCTTGCGCCCGAATAGTCGAAGCGGCTCAGTCGCTCGCGGGCTAGACCAGCCCTGATACCTCTGGAAATCGACTCATGACACGAACTCGAATCTTGTTCACACCCCCGACTCTCTTGGCAGTCGCCTTGCTCGCTCTTACCCTGCCCGTCTCCTCCCAGCCGGAACCCGGAGCCGCCGGCAGCGGATCGGGCCAGCCTATTGGAGAGGCCCTCTTCGCCCGCGACTGTGCTGGTTGCCACGAGGGGGAGGGCAAGTCGCAGGGACCGAGCCTGGCGGCTCTGCAGCAGATGGGCTCCGACCAGGTGATGACCTCGCTCACTTCCGGCAAGATGATGGAGCAGGCCGAGGGTCTATCTCCGGCCCAGATCCTCGCGATCGTCAGCTACCTGGCCGGCGGCAAGAGCGAAGCTGAAGACGCCATGCCGGCGATCGACTTGACGACGGGCGCCGTGCGCTGGTCGTTTCAAGGTACCCGGAACGATGCCTGGAATATGGCCTGTGGTCGCCGGGGTCCCAACTGTCCGCGTGAGGACGGTCCCGATTTCGATTTCGGTGCGGCACCAGTACTGGCTACCTCATCGTCTGGAAGACAGATCCTCGTTGCCGGCCAGAAGTCCGGCGAAGTTCACGCGCTCGACCCTGATACGGGCAAGGTTTTCTGGCAGAACCGCTTGGGCGTGGGCTCGCCCCTGGGCGGCGTTCACTGGGGAATGACCATCGCCGGTGACCGAGTCTTCGTGCCCATCGCCGACCCTCCGAATAATCCCGAGTCGCGCCCGGGTGTGTACGCGCTCGATCTCGAGAGCGGCGAGCTGCTCTGGACCTACAAAGCGGAGCGGGGCTGCGAGCTCGATCTCGTCAAGCTGCGCGCCGCGAAGACACCGTGGCCGGAGTGCCCGGTGCAATACAGTTTCTCGGCCGCTCCGATGTCCAGCCCCGACGTGGTGTTCGCCGGGGCTCTGAGTGGCAAGGTGTTCGCGTTCTCCGCCGAGAGCGGCGAGATTCTCTGGCAGGACCACACCGTGAGGCCTTACGACTCGATCAACGGAATCCCGGCCCACGGCGGCGCGATCGACAGCTCGGGCGTACAGCTTGCCGATGACATGCTCTTTGTGCAGTCGGGCTACAGCTATTTTGGTCAGATTCCGGGTAACGCGCTGATCGCCTACCGCACGAGCGCTTCAGGCGAGTAGTGCCCAGCCGCGGCTAGACGATCGGGATCATGCAGTGCTTTCGGAAGGCCGGCCGCTCACTGAGTCTTCGGTACCAGTCCTCGAGATGCTTCATCGGAGGCCGATCGTCGACCAGCTCGAACCAGCGGTGCGCTTGCGGCCCGAGCGGAATGTCGGCCATGGTGAAGGTGTCACCGACTACATAGGCGCTGCTGGCGAGATGTCGGTCGAGTAGGCCCCAAACCGTGTAGCCGCGCTCGATCCCTCGCCGGATGGCATCTAGATCACGATCCTCCTCCGGCGTCCGAACCAGTCCCCAGAAGATCGGCGTCATCATCGACATCACTGTTGTCAGCCGCCAGTCCATCCACTGCTCGGCAAGAGCGCGCTGGTGCGGGTCGCTCGGGCAGAGCGAGCCCAGTCCGTGCTTGGAGCACAGGTAGCGGGTGATCGCGCTCGACTCCCAGAGCACGAAACCGTCATCGATGAGGGTGGGTACCAGCCCGTTGGGATTCTTTTCGAGGTACTGCTGCTGATCGTTGCCGCCGAACGGGCCGCCGATGTCGACTTGCTCGTAGTCGAGCCCGAGCTCGTCTGCCGCCCACAGGGGCAACATCACGTTGGCGGAAGTTCGCCGCCCTAGAATGGTGAGAATGGTAAGGCCTCCTTTTTAGGCTTCGTTGGTGGAATCTAGCGCTGAGTCAGAATGCGCCAGCGCCCTCTTTGCCTCGGCCATGAAACTCAGGTTGTTCCATCGGTGGTAGGGCTGATCGTGGCGCGAGCCGGGCCGGGTGATGATCGAAAGGGTGTCGATCGGCATCCTGCCGTGGAGCCAGACGATCTTCTCTTGGAGAATACAGGAGAGACCAGTTTCCCGGCAGGCCGCTCTGAAGCCCTCGGCGGTGCCTCTCTCCGAGCGCCAGCCGGAGAGGTTGATCAGGTGGCGATTGAGCGCGCATTGCAGTCTCATCGGCATCCTTCGAACCCACCGCGCCAGGCCGGCGAAATGGCCTGGATTGGAGTGGTGGACAAAGGCGACACCGTCGAATTCCCGCGTGCCGCCCTCGCCATTACGCCAGCGGCGCCTGGCCTCCGTCGATAGAGAAGGAGACACCGTTCACATAGGAGGAGGCTTTCGAGCACAGGAACAGAATTACCGCCGCGACCTCCTCCGCGGTGCCGTAGCGCCCGACAGGAACACTCTTGCTGTTGTCGGCGAACACGTCTTCGGCGGAACCGCCACGGGCCTCGGAGATCTCCCTCGCTGCGCCCTCCCACATCTCGGTCCGGATGAGGCCAGGCAGCACGGAATTCACCAACACCTGATCGCGACCGTATTTGCCCGCCAGGGCCTTGCCGGCGGCGACCATGGCTGCCTTGGATGCGCCGTAGTCGATCAGTGCCGCGCCCGGGTAGCGGGCTGCGTTACTCGCCACCATCACCACCCGCCCCCACTTCTTTTTTCTCATCGCAGGGAGGCAGCGCCGGGTGCACCGCACTGCGGACATCAGATTGAGCTGGAACAGATCGGCCCAGTCATCATCGCTCATGTAGAGGAAGTTGCGGGACGGGCCCGCCCCCACATTGTTGACGAGGATGTCAGTGGACCCCTCGGCCTCTACCGCATCGAGAAAGTCGTTTACCGACTCTGCTTTGCCCATGTCGGCCGCGTAGCCACGGACGCTCCCTCCGCCGGACGGCGGCTGATAACCGTCGAGTGCCTTGACGCCCTCTTCGCTACGCGCACAGAAGGCGACAGCTGCACCGTGATCGGCTAGTAGCCGTACCGAGGCGGCGCCGATACCCACACTTGCACCGGTAACGATGGCGCGGTAGCCCGTGAGATCCAGATCTAGCATTTTCGTCTCTCCCTCTTGTGCCGGTTCTCGAGCTTGCCATTATCTCTGAATCACGGACGACTCTGCCCAAAAGGGGCGGTGTGGGGAGTGTCGGCTCCATGTTAGGGTCGCTTTTCGATCCACCGACACTGGAGGCGCTCATGTCAGAGTCCGAACTTGATCTATTTGGCGACAATCCCGAAATGTTCAACCTGGCCATGTCGGAAGGGGCGAAGCCTCTTTTGAACGCGGTGAAAACCTTTATTACAGAAGAAGTGGACCCGATCACGGAGGAGTATTTCGAGCTCGCCAAGGGTCTCGAAGACCGCTGGAGCTACCATCCGCGCCAGCTCGAGCTTCTCGATGGCGCCAAGGCAAAGGCCAAGAGCCAGGGTCTGTGGAACTTCTTCTTGCCCGATGCCGAGACCGGTGAGGGTCTCAAGAACCTCGACTATGCCTACCTCGCCAAAGAGCTCGGCAAGAACCCGCTCGCGTCGCAATGTCTGAATTGCAGTGCACCAGACACCGGCAATATGGAGGTGTTGGAGCGAGTTGGGACGCCGGAGCAGAAGGAAAAGTGGCTCAAGCCCTTGCTCAACGGAGAGATCCGCTCATGCTTCGGCATGACCGAGCCCAATCTCGCCTCTTCGGATGCCAAGAACATCGGTACTCGCGCCGTGCTCGACGGTGACGAGTGGGTGATCAATGGTGAGAAGTACTACATCTCGGGCGCCGGCGACCCGCGCTGCAAGATCATGATCTGCATGGTCAAGACCAACCCCGGGGGACCAGCTCACGCCCAGCAGTCGCAGATCCTGGTTCCGATGGACACTCCCGGCTTGACGATTCTCGGCGCGATGACCGTATTCGGCCACGACGACGCCCCGCACGGGCACATGCATCTGCGCCTCGACAATGCTCGCGTGCCGCGCGAGAACATCCTTCTCGGCGAAGGTCGCGGCTTCGAGATATCCCAGGTGCGGCTCGGCCCCGGTCGGATCCATCACTGCATGCGCTCGATCGGCCAGGCGGAAAAGGCGCTCGATCTGATGCTGACTCGCGGTACCTCTCGCGAGGCTTTCGGTCGGCAGTTGATTCAACTCGGCAAGAACATCGAGCTGGTGTCGCGGATACGGATCGATATCGAGGCGATGCGGATGATGGTGCTGCGGGCCGCCCGAGCGATGGATGTGCTCGGCAACCAGGAAGCCCGCGTGTGGGTGCACATGGTCAAAGCGATGGTTCCCGAGCGGGTTTGTCAGATCATCGATCAGGCGATTCAGCTCCACGGCGCCACCGGCGTGTCGCAGTGGACTCCGCTGGCCGGTATGTACACCGGGCAGAGAACTCTGCGCATTGCCGACGGGCCTGACGAGGTGCACCACCTGGTGGTCGGACGTGCCGAGCTACGTCGCCACGCTGCGCTCCACGAGTCAGCCGACGCTTAGGGTCGGCGCGGAAATAAGTTTCCAGTATCTGGGGTGACCATACCACTGCCCCCTTCTTCAGCCACCGCATAATCCTCCGGTACGCGCCTTGTTTGCAAGGTTTAGAGCTAGCATAGCCCTGCCCGCATTTGGTATAGTTTTCCCTGTCACCTCTTTTGGAAGGGGAACTATACCAAATGGTACGAGCCGAAGATCGTGATGCAACAGTGCGCGAGCTCTTGATGAGCGAACAGATGGCCACCATGGATGAGCTCAAGGACGCCATGGGAACCCGAGCCACCATGACGGTCTACCGTTCGCTGTCTCGATTGGGCTATTTGGCCAGCTACTCGGATCGAGGGCGGTTCTATACCTTGAACGAGATTCCCGATTTCGACGATCTGGGTTTGTGGTCGTGCGGTTCGGCGAGGTTCAGTCGGCATGGCAGCCTCCTCGAAACTGCGGTGGCTGCCGTGGACCGGTCCGCTGCCGGCTATACGGCTTCTGAACTCGAGCTCCTGCTGCAGGTCGAGGTCAAGCACGCGATGTTGCACCTCGTTCGTCGCAAGAGAATCGTACGATCCAGAGTTGGGAAGAGGTTCGTATACTTGTGCTCGGAAACAGGGCGCCGTCGTCAGCAGAAGCTGATGCGCAACGAACGGCAGGCTCTCCAGGATGTAGCTGCCAGCCTCGTTCCAGAAGTGCTCCCCGAGGAGCTCAGGGCTGCCATCGTTTTATTCTTCAGCCTGCTAGACGAACGCCAGCGGCGGCTCTTCGCTGGCCTGGAAGCGACCAAGCTCGGGCATGGCGGCGACCGGAAGATCGCCGATCTTCTGGACCTGGACCCTCATACAGTCGCAAAAGGACGTCGCGAGCTCTTCGGCGGCTCCGTGGAGCGCGGAAGAGTTCGAAGAGCAGGCGGTGGCAACCAACGAGTGGAAAAAAAACGCCCGAGATAGTCGATGGAATCCATTCCATACTCGAGGCCGATATAGCTGGTGATCCCATGTCATCAAAAAGATGGACGCACGAGACCGCTGCAAAGGTGGCCCAATGCCTTGCCGAACGCCTTGACATCATCGTATCGGCTACGGTGGTGCGTCGATTGCTCGCAGACCTGAACTATTCCCTCAAGAGCAATAGGAAATGTCTGTCTTCGGGGAACTCCCCAGATCGTGATGCACAGTTCAAGGCCATCAAGCGACTGCGCGAGGATTTCACAAGCGCTGGCGACCCGATCATCAGCGTCGATACGAAGAAGAAGGAGCTGATCGGTCGGTTCAAGAACCAGGGACAGACATGGTGCCGCGAGGCCAAGCGGGTCAAGGATCACGACTTCCGGTCCGAAGCTCTCGCCATCGCCTCCCCCTATGGGATCTACGATCTTCAGAGGAACTTCGGCGTTCTCGTCCTCGGACAGTCGTCGGACACGCCGGAGTTCGCTGTCAACAGCATCGCGACCTGGTGGCTCAAATACGGTCGATCTCACTATCCGGCGTCTCAGCGTCTCCTCATTCTTGCCGACAGCGGCGCAAGCAACGGCGCACGGCTTCGAGCCTGGAAGAAGTACCTCCAGGAGAAGCTCGTAGACAAGTGCGGCCTCATCATCACCGTCGCCCACTATCCAACTGGCACCAGTAAATGGAATCCCATCGAGCACAGGATGTTCAGCGAGATCAGCAAGAACTGGGCCGGAGTTCCTCTCGAGAGTTTCGAGATCCTCGTCAACCTCGTCCGCAACACGACGACATCCACCGGACTGCGCGTCGAGCCGTGCCGTGATCAACGCCAATACCAGAAAGGAGTCAGGGTATCGGACAAGGAAATGCTGCAGCTCGCGGTGGCCAGGAGCGACTTCCTAGGAAAGTGGAACTACACCCTCTCGCCGAGACCGCGAACCGAGCAGGAAGAGCTTGCCCCACAGCCTGGGCTCAGCTCACCACCACCTCCAATGCAGCGACCGCCCTGTGGCGCCTCGGCCTCACACGCTCCGGCGATAATGTGAAGTTATTTCCGCGCCGACCCTTAGGGTCGGCGCGGAAATAAGTTTCCAGTATCTGGGGTGACCATACCACTGCCCCCTTCTTCAGCCACCGCATAATCCTCCGGTACGCGCCTTGTTTGCAAGGTTTAGAGCTAGCATAGCCCTGCCCGCATTTGGTATAGTTTTCCCTGTCACCTCTTTTGGAAGGGGAACTATACCAAATGGTACGAGCCGAAGATCGTGATGCAACAGTGCGCGAGCTCTTGATGAGCGAACAGATGGCCACCATGGATGAGCTCAAGGACGCCATGGGAACCCGAGCCACCATGACGGTCTACCGTTCGCTGTCTCGATTGGGCTATTTGGCCAGCTACTCGGATCGAGGGCGGTTCTATACCTTGAACGAGATTCCCGATTTCGACGATCTGGGTTTGTGGTCGTGCGGTTCGGCGAGGTTCAGTCGGCATGGCAGCCTCCTCGAAACTGCGGTGGCTGCCGTGGACCGGTCCGCTGCCGGCTATACGGCTTCTGAACTCGAGCTCCTGCTGCAGGTCGAGGTCAAGCACGCGATGTTGCACCTCGTTCGTCGCAAGAGAATCGTACGATCCAGAGTTGGGAAGAGGTTCGTATACTTGTGCTCGGAAACAGGGCGCCGTCGTCAGCAGAAGCTGATGCGCAACGAACGGCAGGCTCTCCAGGATGTAGCTGCCAGCCTCGTTCCAGAAGTGCTCCCCGAGGAGCTCAGGGCTGCCATCGTTTTATTCTTCAGCCTGCTAGACGAACGCCAGCGGCGGCTCTTCGCTGGCCTGGAAGCGACCAAGCTCGGGCATGGCGGCGACCGGAAGATCGCCGATCTTCTGGACCTGGACCCTCATACAGTCGCAAAAGGACGTCGCGAGCTCTTCGGCGGCTCCGTGGAGCGCGGAAGAGTTCGAAGAGCAGGCGGTGGCAACCAACGAGTGGAAAAAAAACGCCCGAGATAGTCGATGGAATCCATTCCATACTCGAGGCCGATATAGCTGGTGATCCCATGTCATCAAAAAGATGGACGCACGAGACCGCTGCAAAGGTGGCCCAATGCCTTGCCGAACGCCTTGACATCATCGTATCGGCTACGGTGGTGCGTCGATTGCTCGCAGACCTGAACTATTCCCTCAAGAGCAATAGGAAATGTCTGTCTTCGGGGAACTCCCCAGATCGTGATGCACAGTTCAAGGCCATCAAGCGACTGCGCGAGGATTTCACAAGCGCTGGCGACCCGATCATCAGCGTCGATACGAAGAAGAAGGAGCTGATCGGTCGGTTCAAGAACCAGGGACAGACATGGTGCCGCGAGGCCAAGCGGGTCAAGGATCACGACTTCCGGTCCGAAGCTCTCGCCATCGCCTCCCCCTATGGGATCTACGATCTTCAGAGGAACTTCGGCGTTCTCGTCCTCGGACAGTCGTCGGACACGCCGGAGTTCGCTGTCAACAGCATCGCGACCTGGTGGCTCAAATACGGTCGATCTCACTATCCGGCGTCTCAGCGTCTCCTCATTCTTGCCGACAGCGGCGCAAGCAACGGCGCACGGCTTCGAGCCTGGAAGAAGTACCTCCAGGAGAAGCTCGTAGACAAGTGCGGCCTCATCATCACCGTCGCCCACTATCCAACTGGCACCAGTAAATGGAATCCCATCGAGCACAGGATGTTCAGCGAGATCAGCAAGAACTGGGCCGGAGTTCCTCTCGAGAGTTTCGAGATCCTCGTCAACCTCGTCCGCAACACGACGACATCCACCGGACTGCGCGTCGAGCCGTGCCGTGATCAACGCCAATACCAGAAAGGAGTCAGGGTATCGGACAAGGAAATGCTGCAGCTCGCGGTGGCCAGGAGCGACTTCCTAGGAAAGTGGAACTACACCCTCTCGCCGAGACCGCGAACCGAGCAGGAAGAGCTTGCCCCACAGCCTGGGCTCAGCTCACCACCACCTCCAATGCAGCGACCGCCCTGTGGCGCCTCGGCCTCACACGCTCCGGCGATAATGTGAAGTTATTTCCGCGCCGACCCTTAGTGGACCGTGACACCCAAACATTTAGCGCCTGAGCGGCCCTCGGGGCCGATCTCTGCGTTACGCTTCCTCGACATAGTCCCCGATATGCCTGCGTCAGCGCGCCTTGATCTCGACCACGAATGACTCGCTCAGCCACTAAACGTTCGAGTGTTACGGTCCACTAGTGGATTCGGTCAAGGACGAGGTGCCGCAGAGCGATCCGTATACGGTTCGTGAGGGCGCGGCGATCAGCCCGCCTTCGACTTGGAAAGGTCGACTGCGCTACCTCGGTCCGAGTGTCGTCATCTCGGGCTCGATCGTCGGCTCGGGCGAGATCATCCTCACCTCGGGTCTTGGCGCGGCGGCGGGCTTCGTCCTGCTGTGGTGGGTGTTGCTCTCGTGCTGGATCAAGTCGCTGATTCAGGCCGAGCTCGGGCGCTACATTCTGGTCTCGGGCGACACCTATCTGCGGGCGATGAACCGGCTGCCGGGGAAGCTTCCCGGCGTCAAGGGTCGCCGGGTCAGCTGGGTGATCTATCTGGCGATCATCGCCTGGTTCCCCGGCATCATGGGACTGGGTGGCATTATCGGCGGCGCCGGGCAGGCGCTCACCCTGCTGGTGCCGGCAGTCCCTTCGACCTGGGCGGCGGGGGTCATTGGCCTCGCCACAATCGCCCTCCTGATAACCGGCTCTTACCGCTTGCTCGAGCGCGCGATGCTGGTTTTGGTGCTGAGCTTCACTGCGACGACTCTGGTCTGCGCTGTATTGATGCAGTTCACCGAGTACAGGGTCGTGGGCAGCGACATCGTGACCGGCTTCTCCTTCGATTTTCCGCTGGTCTATCTCGCCCTGGCACTGTCGGTGTACGGCTACACCGGAGTGAACTCGAGTGAGACCTCCACTTACACCTATTGGTGCATCGAGAAGGGCTATCCCAGCTACATCGGCTCGCCGGATTCGCCGGGCTGGGTCGAGCGGGCGCGGGGCTGGATCAAGGTCCTGCAGACGGACGTGTGGGCGACGCTACTCATTCTCACCTGCGCGACCCTGCCCTTTTACATTCTCGGCGCTGGTGTCTTGAAACCGCGGGGCGAGCAGCCCAATGGCCTCGAGACCATCTCCATTCTCTCGGACATGTTCACCCAGACCCTCGGCCCGTGGGCGGTCTGGCTGTTCGGATTCGGTGCCTTCAGCATTCTCTTCTCGACCATGTTGTCTGCCGTCAGCGGCGGAGCCCGTTACATCCCTGACTACCTCATCGAGCTCGGCTTCCTGGAGCGTGGCAACCTGGCGGCCCGCAGCGCCATCATTCGCGGCTACTGCGTCGTCATTCCGATCCTGGCCTTCGTGCTCTATGTTGCCGTCCAGAACCCCGTGCTCCTGGTCACCATCGGCGCACTCACCTTGGCGGCGATGCTCCCAATACAGAGTGGCGCTGTGCTCTGGCTGCAAGCCCATTGCATGGATCAGCGCGTGCGTCCGGCACCCTGGGTGCGCGCCGCGATTTGGTTGATTTTCTCGATCGAGCTGGTGCTGACCGGTTTTGTGATCCGCTACGTCGTCTTCTGACCGTTTAGAATAGACTGCCGAAGCTGGCCGAGAGGAGATTTCCCGTTGGCCGAAGTCGCTACCGCAGCCGCCGTTCACACCCCTCCGCGCTCGCGCACCGACACCCGTCAGCCGTTTGACCTGTCGGACGAGATGCAGGTCGAGATCGCGCGTCTTGGCATGGAGCAGAACATCGAGGACATGAAGCTCCGGGGTTACACCGTCCTTCGCGATGTAGCCTCGCTCGACTTCAACGATCGGCTCCGCGAGACCTGCCTCCGCTTGGCCAAGGAGACTCCCGGTCCGGCAAAGGGCTACTCGGCGGCACTCCTGCTCGGGCGCGACCCGATCTACGAAGACGTGGTCCTGAACCCGAAGATCCTCGCTCTCACTGAAGTCATGTGCGGCAAGGGAGCGCTGCTCTCACAGTTGATGTGCAGTGTCCGTCCGAAGGGGGCGAAGCCGCTGGCGCTCCACGCCGACCAGAATTGGCTCCCCGCGCCTTTTCCCGTGCACAACCAACTGCTGACCTTGTGTTGGGCGTGTGACGACTACACCCAGGCGGGCGGCTGCACCAAGGTCATCCCCCGCTCCCACCTCGAGCGCCGCCACCCCAACGACGAAGAGTGCGAAACCCACCCCGGCGCGATCCCTGTCGAATGTCCGCGGGGGTCGGTGGTCGCATGGGACGGCTCGGTCTGGCACTGCAACTATCCTCGTGAAGACGAGGGCGAGCGGGTCGTTCTTCACACTACCTTTTCGCGTCTGGCTCTGCGCACGGTCGAAAGCTATGAACATCTCGACGACGCGTGGCTCGAGGGAAAGCCTTATGAGTTGCGCGTAATGCTCGGTCGAGAAGACTTTTTGGGCTCGACAACGATCGAGCGGGGGCACGCCGACAACACCAACCTGCCGCGTACCTTCGACTGGGCGAAGACCTGACCGGCGCCTCTTTCTCTGTTAGCGCAGCGAGCAATCGGGGGGTCGCGCGAGCACGGTGAGCTCGATGTCGACGGCCTCGGGCAGGGGCCGGGTAATCTCGACCCGGATGCTCGGCAGCTCTGCCTTGTCGAGCTCTATCGGCAGTCTGACGATCGCCATCCGGCGCCCCGGCGGGATGAGAAATGCGCGAGAGTAGCTGACGCTGAAACGGTTGCGGTCTGCGCCGCGTCACCACAGTCGACCCGCCACCGCTGCCGCCGGTGCCTCCTCGAGACGGACGACGGTGGCGCCGATGGGTCGGGGTATTTCTGCGCCGGAAGGCGTGAGGTCGAAGCGGGGCCGAAGACTCCCAGCGGAGGCGACGAGCGGCGAGAAGGGCACCCCGAAAAGCTCTTGACGCGCTGCCTGGCGCAGAGCGATCTGGCAGTCGGTCCAATTGATCCATCGACCCGCTGCCGGGACGCTGAGCTCGAAGGCTCTCGACCCGAGCCAATGCGGGCGCTCCAATACCGCCGCGGTACCGAGCCGCCACACAATGTCCTGGCGTAGACCGGCGAGGCGAGCTGCGTGGCCGAGCCCGTTTCGCCATACGTAGGCGCCGTGCCAGGTGTCGTGGCCGGCGACGAAAATGGTGGAATGCGCCTCGAGCTTGTCTTGTTTTGCAGGAGGCCTCGGACTGCGGATCGAAGTCCCCTTCTCGACACCGCGAGAGCGATGAGCGCGGAGCTACCCGCCGCGGAAGTGGCGCGAATCAAAAGAGGCAAGCCCTGCGCCTCTTTGAGCGGCGGTGCCCGTCCTATAGAATGGCGGTCCGCTTCGGTGGCCCTGCAATACGGCAGTGGTCAGACCGAAGGCGGCTCATAGAGCGACGAAGACAGGCATCGGAGGATTGCAATGAGCGACAATGTCAAAGCGATGGATCGGGCCAAAGAGGCCGTCAGCGGGGGCGTCGAAAAGACCAAGGCGTCTCTCGGTACCGCAAAAGAGAAGATCCAGGAAGTTTCACAGACGGTGAGAGAGCAGGCGGGCAAGGCCGGCGAGGTCGCCAAGGACAAGTATGGAGTGGCGGCGCAAGGGCTCCGCGAGGGTTATGGCAAGGCCCGCACGGACCTCGACAAGCTGAGCGAAGACGTGACTGCCTACGTTCGCGACAACCCCGGCAGATCGGTGCTGGTGGCTGGAGCCTTGGGCTTTTTCCTCGGCTTTCTGATTCGCGGCGATCGGCGTCGTTAGGCGACCCAGAGAATGGCCGAGCCGACCCTTCCGACGCGCTCTTTCTCCCGTTTCTTTTTGGACGGGTTGTTGCCGGAGGAATTGGAATGGGAGCGCTTGGTGAGGACCTACCCGTTGGCTTCGCTTGCTATCGCGGCGGTCGGAGGCTACTTCTTGGGACGCCGCAGCGGCGCCGTGATCATCGAGGCGGTCTCGCAGACTGCCTCCGAGCGAGTTCGCGGGCTGGTGAGCGAAGTGCTAGGGGAGAGCGAGGGCTGATCTCGCCGCCTCGCACGTTTGCGCAAGCTGCTCCACATATCGGACGTTCACTTCGGGCCTAAACACCTTCGCGACCGGTCCGAAGGCGTCGTTGCGCTCGTCGAACGGCGACGGCCGGACTTTGTCGTGCTTTCCGGAGATCTCACCCAGCGCGCCAAGCCCAAGCAGTTTCGTGAGGCACTCGCGTTCGTTGAGCGCCTTGGATGCCCGACCTTGGCAGTCCCCGGCAACCATGACGTGCCCCTCTATCGGGTCTGGGAGCGAGCGCTGGTCCCCTTCGCCGCCTTCCGTCGAAACTTCTCCGAGGAGTTGGAGCCCACCTTGGGAGATGAGGAAGTACGGCTCGTTGGCGTGAACACCGCTTTCAATTGGACCGCTACCGGAGGCCGCATCGGTGCTCGCAAACGCCGAAGTTTTCAACGCCGCTTTGCCTCGGCCCCGGCATCGTGTTACAAGATCGCAGTGCTCCACCACGGTCTCCTCTACCCGCGACATCTAGAAGATGTGCCACGTCGTCTGCGGGGCGCCTCTCGTACGCTGTCCGCGTTGAGTGATGCGGGAGTCGACATGGTGCTCAGCGGGCACATCCACCAGACTTTTGTCGCGCCTCTCAAACCATCGGGCTCGACCGACGACGCAGTCATCCTTCACACCGGAACGTCGACCTCGAGTCGAGGGCGTGGACCGGAGACCGGTCAGAACACCTGCCACTGGATCGAGATCGAAGGTCATGAAGCTCGGGTCACTTTCTGTCGCTGGGATTCGGACTCGGGCGGCTTCGTCGACATCGGTCAGGATTGCTTCTTGCGAGCAGGGGAGCCGCTATGACGGGCGTAACGGCCGAGACGACGGATGTGAATCTGGGCGATGTGCGTGTGAGTCGCCTCGACAACGGTCTCACGGTCGCGATTACGGATAGCAACCATGCTCCGATCGCCTCTACGGTGCTCTGGTACCGCGTCGGTGCAGCGGACGAGCCGCGGGCATCTGGGGGCATCGCGCACTTTCTCGAGCACATGATGTTCAAGGGCTCGTCTTCGTTCGGGCCGGGGGAAGTCGATCAGATCACCCAGGCGATGGGAGGTGCCAATAACGCCTTCACCGGCCACGACTCCACGGCCTACTACTTCCAGTTTGCGGCCGACTGTTGGTGGCAGGCGCTCGAGATCGAGGCCGATCGGATGCGGGGGCTGACCCTGGACCCGTTGGAGCTCGTCCATGAGCGCCAGGTGATCCTCGAGGAGATCGCGATGTATCGGAGTGATCCCTGGGACGCTTTGGAGCGCCAGGTGCAGGGTCTTCTCTACGGAGATCATTCCTATGGGCGTCCGGTCCTCGGCACTCCGGCAGAGCTGTTGGCGATGAGCGATCAAGACCTCCGGGACTTTCATCGCCGCCACTACGGTCCGGGAAACGCGGTACTCGTTGTCGCCGGTGATGTGGGGGACGGCGCCCTCGAGAGAGTCGAGGAGGCGTTTCAAGGACTCGGCTCTACTCCGAGCCCCGGCCGTGCAGGAGGTCCGCCTCCTCCGGCCGGAAGCTTGCGGAGGATCGGGCGGAGGCAAGGAGACGTCGCGCGAATGGTCTGGTCGGTACCCGCCCCAGCTTGGGACGATGCACTTCATCCGCCGCTTCGGCTCTTGGTTCAGCTGCTCTTTGAAGGTCGCTCGAGCTTGTTGCAGCGGGCGTTGGTGGAGGAAGGTCAGCTGTGCAGCTGGGTCTCAGGAGAGCTGTCGTCGAACCTGCAGCCAGGGGCGCTGAGTGTGGCGGTCGAGGTTCTTCCTGGGGTCGAGCCCCAGCGAGTGGAAGAAGAAGTCTTCCGACTCCTCGCCGAGGCCGTCGAGGAGCTTCCCGAGGCCGGCGAGTTGGAGCGCGCCAGGCGCACCTACGAGGCCGATTGGGTCTTCGGTCATGAGCGGGTTCACCAGCGCGCGCTCACCATCGCTTCCGCTCTGGCGCTCTTCGATCTCGACTTTCCGAGCTCCTATGTGGATCGGGTGCTCGCTTCCTCCTCCGAGGAGATCCTAGACGCGGGTCGGCAGACTCTTCTTCTCGATCGCGGAGTCCTCGGCTGGTCTCTGCCGGAGAGCGGTTGATGACTTTCGAGAACGGGGATTGCGCCGCGCGGACCCCAAAGGCGCTTCGAGACCTGCGCATTCGTCGAGTCGAAGGCTCTGCGGTGGTTTCGATGCGTTTGTGGCTTCCGGGTGGAAGCCGCTTGGAGAGCAGACCCGGACTTGCCTGGGTAACCGGCCGGATGCTCACCGAGGGCACCGAGAGACGAGACTGGAAAGAGATTGCGCGGGCCAGCGACGGCCTGGGGATGGTGCTTGGGTCCTTCGGCGGCTTGGAGGCCCACGGCATCAGTCTCGACTGCCTCAGCAGAGATTGGCATCAAGGACTCCGTTGGCTCGCCGAGCTGGCGCTCGAGTCGAGTTTTCCCGGCGATCGTTGTGCTTGGACCATTCGGCAGGGAATCGCCGACCTGAAGAGCCTGATGGATCAACCCGAGGCGAAGGCCTCTTGGGCCTTCGCCGAACAGCTCTATGGCGAGCATGCTGCGGGGCGGCCTCCCACGGGGACGGTGGCGGGTCTCGAGGCGATCAACGCCGATCTCTGTGCTGAGCTCCACGATCGGTCCTTAGCTCGCGGGGCGGTGTTGACGGTCGCCGGCCTCCTCGATGAGGACGAGGTCCAGGCGGAGATCGAGCGGCTTTTTGGTGAGCCCGGAGCGGAGATGCAAACGTGCGAAGCTCCGCCGCCACCGGCGAGTGAGACACAGGGGCGCCGGGAGATCATCACCAGCGCTCGTGACCAGGCACATCTCTTTGTCGGCCATCTCACGGTCCCAAGGTCCGACCCGGACATGGCTGCGCTCCAGCTTCTTTCGATCATCCTTGGCGCCGGTGCCGGCCTGACCGGAAGAATTCCGGACCGGGTGCGAGAGAAGGAGGGGTTGGCATACTCTGCGGCTGCGTCGGCGGTGTCTGGAGCCGGCCTCGACCCTGGAAGACTGGTGGTTCATGTCGGCACTTCGCCGGATACCTTGTCGCGTGCGGAGCAATGTGTGCGGGAGGAGATCGTGCGGCTCCTCGAGCAGGGTGTGGAGCCAGAGGAGCTGGAGTCCGCTCGGAGCTATCTCTTGAGGCGAGAGCCGTTTCATCGGGAGACCCCGCAGCAGTGGGCTGAGCTTCTGGCTGCGAGCGTGCTCTACCAGCTTCCGCTTGACGATCCGGAGTGGGTGAACGAGCGCTACCAGGCGCCGACGAGGGAGGACGTCGAGACGGCCGCGAGACGCCACCTCGATGCCGATCGACTCAAGGTGACGGCAGGACTCCCGTCGTCGACGCGTACGCAGGGGATAGGGGCGCCAGCCAGTAGCTGATGTCTTCACCGCGATCATCGAAGGGGGTGAGAGCTCCTCGGCCTGGTGTCTGGGTGCTCTCGCGCGATGGCTCGCGCCGACCGTTTCTGCGCGGAATGGTGACTCACGAGCTCGTGCTGCGGGGGCTCCCCTTCGAGCAGGCCTACGCGTTCGCGAGGGCACTACGCGATCGACTCTCCGATCGAGTGGAGGTTCCCAGCTTCGAGCTCGAGGAGCTGATCGAAGCGCAGTTGCGTGAAAGCTTCGAGTCTGAGCGGCTTCAGTCACTGGCGGGCGCCGCGCAGTCGCGGAGTCTGCCTTCGGTGGTTCACCCGGGCAGTGACCCTCAGCCCTTCTCGCGTGGTTTGCTGGCTCGCAGCCTGGTGGCGGCCGGCCTCGACATCGATCCGGCGTACAACATTGCGACCGACGTCCAGACCAAGTTCCATATGGAGGGTGTTGAGTCGATCGATAACGCCGCACTGGCACGGGAAGTGGGAGAGCTGTTGGTACAGCGCGACAGCGCGCCCGCGGCGGCTCAGTATCGAATGATGAGACGCATCGGCCGGCTGCCCCGGCCGCTGGTGGTCTATCTGGCGGGCGCCACTGGAACTGGCAAGTCGACCCTGGCACTAGAGCTCGCGCCATTGCTGCGCATTTACCAGATCAATGCGACCGACACCATCCGTCAGGTGATGAGAATGGTGTTCTCGCCGGCGATTCTTCCCGGGCTCCACCGCTCGAGCTTTCTTGCCGCTGAGCGCGCGGATCTCAGCGAGGATGCCCTCGGTGGAGAACAGCAGGTCTCCGGCTTGGTATTGCGCGGCTTCGAAGACCAGGCAACCCGTGTTTGCGTTGGCGTTCGAGCCGTGGTGGAGCGGGCGCTGGCCGAGAATATGAGCATCATTATCGAGGGTGTTCATTTGCTTCCCCCGCTGGTTCCCTTCGCCGATCTCGAGGGTGCTGCCTATCAGGTGATGCTCATGCTCTCGACTCTCGATGGTGAGACCCATCGTTCTCACCTGTTGCACCGCGATGGTCAAGGCTCTCGTTTGGCTCATCATTATCTCGACAACCTGTCGGCGATACGAGAAGTTCAGGAGTTCCTGCTGTTACAGGCCGAGCAGCACGACATTCCGAGTCTGGATACCGGCGACAGAGCCCCCTTGGTCTCTCGTGCGCTGCGACTTGTGGCCGGCACCCTCGAGGAGCAGGCCCCGTGGATCGGAGAGCTCGAGGGCACCCCTCGACGGACGCCGACCCTGTGTCTGTTTATCGATGGGCTGGCGGACCGGCCGGTTCGGGCTCTCGGCAATCGCACGCCTTTGGAGGCGGCGGAGACTCCGACGCTGGATCGGTTGGCCCGAGAGGGGGCCTGTGGATTGGCCGATCCGATCGGTCCCAACATCGTTCCCGATACCGCTGGAGGAGCGCTCGCTCTCTTCGGTCAACCCGAGATGAGCTTGCAGCGGGGGCCGGTCGAGGCGCTGGGTGTTGGCCTCTCTCTTGCGCCGGGAGATGTGGCGCTGCGAGGTAACTTCGCCACTCTGGACGACGAGGGGCGGGTCGTTGACCGGCGGGCCGGCCGCATCCGCGAGGGTGCCGAAGAGCTTGCACAAGAGCTTGACCACATGGAGCTGGTTGACAGCGACGGACGCCCGGTCTTGGTGCGTGTAAGGGCAGCCACCGAGCATCGAATCGCGATCGTGCTGAAAGGGGAGGGTTTGTCCTCTGCTCTCATTGGCAGCGATCCCGGCGAGGTGGCTCGTCTCGATGTGCCGCTTCCTCCGGCAGCGAGGGAAGTCGGTGACGCGGAAGCGACTCGGACCGCGGACCTACTTTCCCGTTTCGAGCGTAGAGCTCGCGGAGTCCTTGGTGCTCACGCGGTGAATCGGCAGCGGAGTAAGGAGGGTCTTCCTGTCGCCAACGCGATTCTCACCCGGGGTGCTGGGCGCGTGCATGGCCTCAGTGCGGTGGAACCGGGCGGAAAGGCGATCTCTATGTCCTGTATCGGCGGCGACTCGACCGTGCTTGGCGTCGCCAGCTCGGTGGGAGCGAGGACCCTGAGTGGCGAGGGGATGACTGCGAATCTAGATTCGGATGTGCGGGCCAAGTTCCATCTGGCCCTGACCGAGATCGAGGAGCAGAATCTGGTAGTGATTCATGTCAAGGGCGCCGACATCGCCGGCCATGATCGTCGACCCGAGCTCAAGAAGGAGTTCCTGGAGAGGCTCGATCGAGAGCTTGCTTGGTTTCTCGAAAAGCGTTCAGAGGGATTGCGTATTGCCGTAGCTGCGGACCACGCCACGCTCTCGGAGGTAGGCCGACATGGAGCCGATCCGGTACCGGTCCTGATCTGGGGAGAGGGGGTCGAGGCGGATGCGGTCAGCGCTTTTTCCGAAGCTGATGTCGTGACCGGTCGGTTGGGAAGGTTTCCTCTGCGCAATTTCCTCGACAGGTTCATGAGCCCTAGTCCGTGAGGGTGTGAAGTCTTCCACAGCTTCTGCGGAAATGTTTGTGGAAAACGGCCTCGAATGAGGCCTTGGAAATGCGCTTTCAAGGCGACCGTACCGCTTTGAACAGATCCTTGTGCAAGGGCGTAAGTAATTAAAAGCAAGTAAGTTACTTCGTTCTCAGCGTAACGCCTCCGAGCCTGAGCTCGGGCCGGGGCAAGACTGATTTCCGCAGCGCTGGCGAGCCGGCCCCTCTCATCTCTCTAAGTCGTGCGTTCGGGGGAACTTACGAACCCCGCCTGAGGTCTTGGTCAACGCGGGTGGAGGGAAGCGTGTGATACCTTTTTTGACTTCCGGAGCCTCTGAAGTTGGCCGTCGCGAAGCCTCTCAAACAGACACCGATCCACCAGTGCCATGTGGAGCTCGGTGGCCGCCTCGTCGAGTTCGCCGGTTGGGAGATGCCGGTTAGCTACAGCGGGGTGATCGAGGAGCATCGAGCGGTGCGATCGGCCGCCGGCCTCTTCGACGTTTCTCACATGGGCGAGATTCGAGTTCGGGGCGAGGGGGCCGAGGCTTTTGTCGATCGACTCACTCCGAACCGAGTCGAGGGACTCGCGAATGGGCGAGCTCAGTACAGCGCGCTACTCAACGAAGACGGCGCTTACATCGATGATCTCTTGGTCTACCGTTTTGCTGAGAACGACTTTCTTCTGGTGGTGAATGCCGGCAACACGGAAGTAGACCTGGAGTGGGTCGCGAGTCACGCTGGAGGACGGGTAGTGGTTGAAGACGTTTCGGAGGAGACGGCTCTGCTCGCCCTGCAAGGACCCGTCTCGGAGAAGATTCTCGGACGGGTTACTTCGCTGGACCTCGAAGGCCTCACCTACTACCGGTTCGTAAGTGGAGTCGTCTGCGGTGTGGAGATGACGGTGTCGCGAACCGGCTACACTGGTGAGGATGGCTTTGAGCTCTACCTGCCGTCGACCCTCGCCGCCTCGGTCTGGGAGCAGCTACTCGATGCCGGAGACGATTCGGGTCTCGTGCCAGTCGGACTGGGAGCCCGTGATACCTTGCGCTTGGAGGCGGGGCTCGCTCTTTACGGTCACGAGATCGACGCGACAGTGACTCCACTCGAAGCGGGCCTGGCATGGGTGGTCAAGCTCGACGGAAGCGACTTTATCGGCAAGAGCGCATTGTTGCGTCAGCGGCAAGACGGCGTTCCGAGGAAGCTCGTCGGGCTGGAGCTCGAAGGGCGACGGATCGCTCGCCAGGGAGCCGAGGTTCTGTCGGGAGAAGTAGTTGTCGGCAGCGTTACCAGCGGCACCTGGAGCCCGACACTCGAGAAGCCGATCGGCTTGGCTCTGGTGGACGCCGCCTGTCGGGGTCTCGCAGAGAGTGCTGGGGTAGGCGTGCGGGGTCGGCGAGAGCCGGCGCGGCTCACGGATCTACCGTTCTATAAGCGACAAAGAGTGCAGGAGGCGTAGAGTGGCGAACTTTCCCCAGACCTTTCTCTATTCGAGTGAGCACGAGTGGCTGGAGGTCGAAGAGGAGACGGCGAGCCTCGGCATTACGGACTTTGCCCAATCCGAGCTCGGCGACGTCGTCTTTGTGGAGTTACCGTCGGTTGGCAATAGCTTTGCCGAAGGAGACGAGATCGGAACGATCGAGTCGGTCAAGGCGGTGGCAGAGATCTATACGCCGGTTTCCGGCGAGATCATCGAAATCAACGAGGACCTGGACGACCACCCTGAGATGGTCAACCAAGATCCCCACGGCTCTGGCTGGCTGGTGCGGTTGCGCCTCGCCCAGCCCGATGAGACTGCCAGCCTGATGAACGCGGAGGACTACGGGCGCTTCGTGGAGAGCGTCGAGTAAGGGCGGGGTCTTGGTCTTGCGCCGTGTCGAGCTGATCCTGGTGGCCTTCTTCTTTGCGACCTGGGGCGTGGATTGCCTCGCCCTCTTGGGGCTGGTCGAGATCAGTGGCAGCCTGGAGATCGGGCTCTACCCCCTTTATTCAATGGCAGCGGCGACGGGCTGGATCGCGGGCAATATCTATGTTCCCAGGACACGTCGGCTGCCACGCGAGCTGCGTCGCCGATTCCTCTGGGTCTATTTCGTTGGCCCGGTCGGATTGATGTATCTGTTGCGCGCGATGGCGACCGAGCAGAGTCAACAGCAGGCGCCGCTCGTGCCGTTGTATGGCCTCGGAGTCTTTACCGTTCTCTTTCTGGTGCCGGTTGTGCTCAAGCGGTCGCCGCGTCACGCCACCTTCAGACTCGGCGGTCGTGACGAGGACTAGACCAGCGTTTCCAAAGTTGGTGCACATAGCTCGAGGTCATTCTGTTCGCTGGCCAGGCGCGGCGACGCAGGCATATTGGGCAATATGTCGAGGAGGCGCAACGCCGCCAGCGGGCAGAAGGGGCCGAGATTTGTACGCGAACCTTGGAGACGCTGGTCTAGGATCCTCCGGTGGTACCATGACGCGTCGTGTCATTGTGCCGAATCGATAGAATTTGTACCGATCTCGGCCGCCGCGGACCGATTCTGGTGGCCTTTTCCGGCGGGGTCGACTCTGGCCTGGTCGCGGCACTCAGCTATCGCGCTCTCGGCGCCGACGCCTTGGCGGTAACCGCCGCCGCGGAGACGATGGCCGGCCGTGAGCTGGATCAGGCCCGTCGTCTGGCTGCTGAAATAGGTATTGCACACGAGGTTGTCACCTACAGCGAGCTCGACAATCCAGAGTTCGTCGCCAACCCGAGCTTCCGCTGTTATGTCTGTCAGGGGATGCGCATGGACTCGATGACCGAGCTGGCCGGTCGGCGAGGCTATGCGACCGTCTGTGACGGTACCAACGCTTCCGATCCTGGTCCCAATCGGCCCGGTCTGGAGGCGATTACTGAGCGTGGCGTTTACAGTCCGCTGCTCGCCCATAGGGTTCTCAAGGCCGAAGCGCGAGCGATGAGCCAAAGCCTCGGATTGTCGGTTTGGAACCGGCCGCAAAACGCGTGTCTCTCTTCGCGGATTCCGCACGGCCAGCTGGTGACCTTGGAGCGCCTTCGTCGCGTCGAGGTGGCGGAGGAGGTCCTCTACGATCGGGGCTTTCGAGTGGTGCGGGTGCGCAACGACGGTGGCCACGCCAGGGTCGAGGTCGGCGCAGACGAGCTCGAGAGGCTGGCGCAATTGTGGCCCCAGATCTCTCCGGAGCTCCTCGCCCTCGGCTTCCACGAAGTCGCTCTGGCAGAGAAGGGCTACCGTTCCGGCGGCGCCGACCTCGCTTCCTGAACGCTGGTCTAGCCTCGACTCCTGCCACTACGCTCCAGCAGCATGGCGTCTCCGTAGGAGTAGAACCGGTAACCCTCTCGTGCCGCCTCTTGATAGGCGGCCAGAACGCGCTCGGTGCCGGCGAAGGCGCATACGAGCATCAGCAGAGTCGAGCGCGGGAGATGGAAGTTGGTGAAGAGAGCGTCCACCACCTCGAAGCGAAAGCCCGGTCGAATGAAGAGATCGGTTGCTGCCTCACCGGGCTGGAGTCGACCGCCTCCCTTCGAGACCGCCGACTCGAGTGCGCGAACTACGGTGGTGCCGACAGCGACGATCCGTCTGCCTTCGGCTCGGGCTCGATTGATGGTTTCGCACGCGCCTGGGTCGAGAGCGTAGCGCTCTGTGTGCATGTGGTGGTCGTCGATGTGGTCGGCGGAGACCGGACGGAAGGTGCCTATCCCTACGTGAAGAGTGATCTCGGTGGTTGCGATGCCGGCCGCGGTGAGGGCGGAGAGCAGGTCGCGGCTGAAGTGGAGGCCTGCGGTTGGGGCCGCGATGGCTCCGGGCTCGCGCGCGTAGACCGTCTGGTAGCGCTCGGCGTCTTCCGGTTCCTCCGCCCGTCCCAGGTATGGGGGCAAAGGGATGTGACCTACGCTCTCTAGGAGCCCTTCGATCTCGCGATCGAAACTGAGCTCGCAGAGGCCTTGGGTAGCGGGTCTCTCGATGCGCGCTCTCAGCCCCCCCTCGAGCAAGAGCTCTACGCCGGCGCGGAGCCGCTTGGCGGGCCGAGCCAGTGCGGTCCAGTGCTTCGGCCTCAGCTTCTCGCTCAGCAATAACTCGATCTCTCCTCCGCTGCCGACCCGCCGGGCAAAGAGACGCGCCCGAATCACACGGGTGTTGTTGAGAACGAGTAGGTCCCCTTGGCGGAGTAGCCGAGGCAGGCGATCGACGCTCTGGTGGCGGTCGGAAGGAGGGCCCTCGAGTACCAACAACCGACTGCTCCCGCGGGGCGCCGGCCTCTGCGCGATCTGCTCGGCGGGCAGGTGAAATTCGAAGTCTTCGGTGCGCAAATCAGATTTACCCAGGGACCCAACTGGTATCGTTGAGGGTGATGGCAAAGGACGCCCGAGCGCGGTTTTCTCGACGACTTCTGGTCGGCACTGTTGTCGTGGGTGTCCTCATCCTCTGCAATCTCGGCCTTTTCGGGATGCTGCTCTTCCGCTCGCTGTCGGAGCAGGAGCTTCGAAGGGTGTTGGGAGAGACCCGCACCGAAGCGGAAGAACTGGCTTCACAGCTCGCCGGAGAGGTCGAGAGGGAAGGGGCGGATCTCTTCACCGCCATCGTACAAGAGCAGGAGACCCAGACCTATATCGACCGAGTGCTGACTCAGAGAGAGATCGTCGAGACTGTGCGGATCTTTGATAGCGCCGGAACTCTGGTCTTCGAGAAGCGGGAGGAGAGCAGCGAGTCGGCGGACGAGAGCGCCGATCTCGGCCTCGATGAGCCGAGCTCAGTGCAGACCAAGGTCTTGCGCACAGAGACGCCGTACGAAGTGTTGGAGGTTCCGGTGGGAAAGGTCGGCTCCTTTGTCATTGGTCTCAGCAAGACCGAGCTCGATCGCAGAGTTCAAGTGCTGCGCGGGGAGCTCATCCGCACCGCGGCGCCGATCGCCGTCTTGACGGTGGTTCTCCTCGTCGGCGCCTACATTCTCATTCTGTGGTTGGTGCGCCGAGGGCGCAAGCTCGAGGGGCGAGCGAGAGAGGCGGAACAGCTCGCCTACGTGGGCACCCTCGCATCGGGGCTTGCTCACGAGATCAGGAGTCCTCTGAATAGCCTCAACCTCAACATGCAGATGCTCGAGGAGGAAGCGGGAGAGCGAGAAGGTTCCTCGCGGCAGCGGATCCTTTCGATTGCGAGATCGGAGATCACCAGACTAGAGAACCTGGTCACAGACTTTCTGTCTTACGCTCGCCCGCGACCTCTAGAGATCTGTAGAGTTCGGGCAGTCGATCTTCTGCACCGTGTGAAGAGCGTTCTCTCCGGGGAGCTTCGGGCGGGCTCTGTCGAGCTCGAAGTGGTCGACTCCACGGGTGGCGCCGAAGTGGAGGTGGATGTCGATCAGCTCAGCCAGCTGCTGCTGAATCTAGTGCAGAATGGGATCTTCGCGGCCGAGAAGAGCGGACGCTTGCCGCACATTCGACTGCTTGCGGAGCGCCTGGGTGGACGTCTACGTCTTTCTGTCGAAGACAACGGCGGCGGCATCCCGGAGGCTGAAAGAGATCGCATTTTCGATCTCTTCTACTCGACGCGCAAGGGTGGCACTGGGCTCGGGTTGGCGATTGCCCGCCGGATCGCTCATGAGCATGGCGGAGAGCTGTCGGTCGACAGCCCATCGTCGGGGGGCACGCGTGTAGGCGTCGCTCTGGCCGCCGCCGGAAAGTCGCGACTCCACGACGTCGCCGAGATGGAGGGCCGCCCGAGTATCAGCGCGATTTCTTGAGCCGCCCAGACACAGCGGGCACTCAACGGAGGGCAAGAGCTCCTTCGGTCTCTCCGATTGACCCGAGGACGGTTCCCATGCTACCTTCCGCAATCCCCACGGCGTGGGGTTTCCACCGATGTGGGTGAGCTATATCTGGGGTACGGCACGATCATGTATGCGATCATCGAAAGCGGCGGAAAACAGTATCGGGTGGAGAGTGGCGACGTGCTCGATGTCGAGCTCGACGCCGCGGTCGACGGAGAAGGCGTGAGCTTCGATCGGGTCCTGATGGTTGGCGGCGAAGGCCCCATCAAAGTGGGCGATCCGGTGGTCGCGGACGCGAGTGTCAGTGCCGTCGCCGTAGGCGAGGTCCGCGGACCTAAGATCGTGGTGTTCAAGAAAAAGCGGCGCAAGGGCTACAAGCGTACGCGTGGTCACCGTCAGAACCTGCTCCGGGTTCGCATCGACGAGATCCAACCGGGAGCCTGAAGGAGCGCTGAGCCATGGCACACAAAAAAGGTCAAGGATCGAGTCGTAACGGAAGGGATTCCAACGCCCAGAACCTGGGTGTCAAGCGTTTCGGTGGTCAGCCTGTTCTCGGGGGCACCATCTTGGTGAGGCAGCGAGGCACCAAGTTTCATCCCGGCGAAAACGTCGGACGTGGCGGCGACGACACCTTGTTCGCCACCGCTGCCGGTATAGTGACCTTCCAGAACAAGGGCAGGCGAGGGAAATTCGTCCACGTCCTTCCCGCCGAGTGAGCTTGGAGCTCCGCGCCCCTAGGCCGCTTGCTCCCGAGGCCAATTGGTCTTCATCGACGAGGCTAGAATCGAGGTCCGCGGCGGCAGCGGAGGGGATGGCTGCGTCGCGTTTCGGCGCGAGAAGTACGTACCGAAAGGCGGCCCGGCGGGCGGCAACGGTGGCAACGGCGGGTCGGTAATCCTCGTCGGCGACCGTTCCCTGAACACACTCTTCCACCTCCGTCACACGAGGCACCTCAATGCCGAGAGGGGCCGCCACGGAGAAGGCTCTAATCGCACCGGGCGCTCCGGCGAGGACTCCCGAGTGAGAGTGCCGCTCGGCACATTGGCCTACGCAGCCGACGGGCAAGAGCCATTCGGTGAGATCCTGGAGCAGGACGAGGAGTTGGTCGTAGCCGTGGGTGGGCGCGGTGGCCGTGGCAACGCTCACTTCGCTACCGCGACCCGCCAGGCGCCGGACCAGGCACAGCGTGGAGGAGAGGGCGCTGAGCTCGATCTGCGACTGGAGCTGAAGCTGCTTGCGGATGTGGGGCTGGTAGGCCTGCCCAATGCGGGTAAATCGACCTTCATCAGCGTCGTCTCGGCGGCTCGCCCCAAGGTCGCCGACTATCCGTTCACCACTCTTGTACCCCAGCTCGGAGTGGTCGCCCTCGATCCTTTGCGCGATCCGTTTGTTATCGCAGATCTTCCGGGCCTGGTTGAAGGCGCTGCCGATGGGGTCGGGCTGGGTATTCAGTTTCTCAAGCACGTCGAGAGATGCCGGCTGCTGGTGCACTTGGTCGACCTCTCGGGTGATGACGGGGACCCGCTCAGGGATGTGACGACCGTCGAGAGGGAGCTCGAGGCCTTCAACGCCGACCTCCTCTCTCGCCAGCGCTTTCTGGTCGGGAGCAAGCGTGACGCCGCGAATCCCAGCCGCTCGGAGAGTTTGCGTGAAGCCGCCTCGGCAAGGGGACTTCGCTATTACGAAGTTTCCGCTGTAACGCGCGACGGATTACCCCAGTTGCTCGGCGCTCTCGAGACGGCTCTCGGTAGTGGGTGTGAGTGATGAGGTTGGGGCTCTTTGGGGGTAGCTTCGATCCTATTCACCGAGGTCACGTCGAACCTGTGCTCGAAGCAGCCGAACGACTCGGTCTGGACCGCGTCGTCTACCTCCCAACCGGTCGGCCCCCGCACAAGCCGGATCGGAAGCTCGCTCCCGCGCTCCCCCGTTATGCAATGACCGACATCGCCTTGCTGGAGCATCGGGATCTGTGGGTGTCCGCCTTCGAGCTCTCGGAAGAACGCCCTTCGTACACCATCGACACCATCCTCCACTTCCGGGCGAAGCACCCAGCGGCCGAGATCTTTCTTCTGGTGGGAGCCGACTCCTATGCTGAGTTGCGGCTTTGGCATCGTTGGGAGGCGATTCTCGATAACGCGACCTTGGTCGTACTCGACCGTCCACCGATCGAAGCCAAGGCAGCGAAGATCGAGGGGAGCGGCGCGGCCCCTGTGACAGACCACAGGGTGGTGCTGGCCGGCAACAGCCCCCGCGATGTCTCGTCGACCGAGATCCGGGCTCTGCTGGCTCGTCGAGAGCGCCCCCCCTCGAGTTGGATGTCTTCAGCGGTGGTAGACTTTGCTCTCAAGTACCGCCTCTATCGATGACTGTAACGTCCCCCTCGCCAGAGCCCAGCGTCGGTCTTCGCCTTGCCGTGGAGGTGGCGGACGGCCGGCAGGCGATCGACCTCAAGGTGCTCGAGCTCGAAGCCGTTAGCGACTTCACGGATCACTTCTTGATTTGCTCCGGCTCGAGCTCTCGCCAAGTTCAGGCCATCGCGGATGCGGTCGAGAGGAGGTTGCGGGATGGCGGGGTGCGGCCGCTTCATATCGAGGGGGCCAGACAGGGGCGCTGGGTGCTGATGGACTACGGAGAGTTTATCGTCCATATTTTCGACCCGGAGCGGCGCGACTACTTTCGCCTCGAAGACATCTGGTCCGACGCCCCGGACATCACCGACTCCCTTCTCGAAAACGGCTCTGCGGCCGAGCTGTGATCGCTCAGCCGCTTTCCCTCGAGCGAGTCATGAGCTCGTCAGTGCTTGCTCAGGCGCTTCGCGGCGCCGAGCGAGCAGCGCGAGCGGACACGCCTCTGCTCATCCTCGGCGAGGCAGGCACCGGCCGCACCACTTTCGCGCGTGCTCTGCATGACGCCAGCACCCGCACTGGAGCTCTTGTGGAGGTTGACGTCGCTACGATCCCTGCTTCTCTCTTCGAGAGCGAGCTCTTCGGTTACCGCGCTGGAGCCTTCAGTGGGGCAGACCGAAACAACGCCGGCAGGGTGACGCTGGCTCGCCAGGGAACGCTCTTCCTCGACCACATCGAGGAGCTTCCCCTGGAGACTCAGCCCAAGCTCCTTCGCCTTCTTGCTGAGGGGGCCTACGCTCCACTCGGTGGGGCTGAGGCCCACTGTGACGCTCGCGTCATCGCGGTAGCCTCGGATCAACTGCCACAGCGGGTTCAGCGCGGTCTCTTCCGGGAGGATCTCTACTATCGACTCGACGTCATCTCCTTTCAAATGCCACCATTGCGGCAGCGAAAGGGGGACCTGGCCGAGCTCGTCGAAGTAATGCTCGAGGAATTGCGTCAGCGTTACCGTCGTTTTGATCTGGTCTTGGAGGAGACCGCTCTCGAGTGGATGGAGGGCTACTCCTGGCCGGGAAATTTGCGCCAGCTCCGCAACCTGCTCGAGCGCGAGCTACTCTCCGGCGACAGTCCGACGCTAAGTCCCGGACCCCCCTTCGATGCAATGGGAGAGCGCCCCAAGCGTCTTCGCGATCTCGAGTTGGAAGAGGTCAAGAAGGCCTTGCGGTACACGAAGGGGCATCAAGGTCGCGCGGCTGCCCTCCTCGGTATCAGCCGAAAGTCTCTGTGGGAGAAGCGCAAGCGCTTCGAGATCGGCTGACTCGAATGTTCTCGATCTCGAAATGCGTGGTGATCCCGTTTCTCCTCGCAGCTCATAGCCTTGCTCTGCCTGGCTTAGCCATGACCCCATCAGCTCTCGTGGAAGAGCTCTCGGAGTTGGGGCCGCGGCTTCCAGGAACCGACTCGCATCGGCGGGCGCAGGAGATCCTGTTGCGGGAGATGGCCGTCCTCGGCCTCGAGGTGTCTCGAACGCAGCCCGACCCTGCTCAGCTCGTCTTCAATCTCGAGGGAGTGCTGGCTGGGACGACGGAGGGCGAAATCGTCATCGGTGCCCACTACGACACGGTCGCGTCGAGCCCCGGTGCTCTGGATGATGCCTCTGGCTGCGCGGTAGCTCTCGCGGCGCTACAGGAGCTGCGCCGAATGCCGCTGCGCCGTACCTTGCGCGTGGTCTTCTTTGATGCCGAGGAGCAAGGCCTGCAGGGGAGTCGGCTGTGGGCTTCTTCGCTATCGGAGAAGGAGCGCCAAGGTATTCTCGCCGGAATCGTCCTCGACATGGTCGGTGAAGAGGGCTCGCGGAGGCCATTGATACTCGATCTGGGCGTCGCCGCTGATGGACCGGGTGCTGGATCGGTCTCGGCCGATCTGGAGTCGGCCGGCCTCGGTCGAGGGACCAAGTCGCCAGCCTGGCTCGTCCATTCCGCGCTGCGGGCAGGTGAGGCCTCGGGTTTTCCTCTGAGCGTTGCTTCCGCTCGTCAGTCCTTGGCCACACAGATCCTGATGCGCTCGGTGACGACACCGTTCAGTTCGGACCGTCGCACCCTCTTGGCTGCCGGAATTCCGGCCGTTCTTCTGAGCGACTTCTCTGTTCATGCGCCGTCGCGGGTCTATCATGGTGGCGAAGACACTGCACCCCGCTTGAGCGCGCAGCGTCTAGGAAGCTGGTCTCTGACCGTCGCCGCGCTGGTACGGCGGCTCGATGCGTTGGAGGGGAGACCGCGGTGGGAGGACGAGTATCTGGTGTGGGCACGGCGAGTCTGGATTCGCCGCGACCTCATGTGGGTCGGTTTCCTGCTCTGGGTGGCGATGATCTTTCGCATGCGGCCTGGACGCTGGGCCGGCGTGAGCTCGGAGGAGAGGAGGCTCCGGGGGCGCGTCTATCTGCCGGGTTTTCTCTTTCGGGGCGGCTTCTTGGGGGTGACTCTCTGGTTCCCAGCGGTGGGAGGGCCGCTGATCTATCCCCTTGCGCTCGCGGCTCTCGTGAAGCCTTCCTCTCCCCGCATGCGAGGCTGGCTGCAGGTCGCGGCCATGGCCCCCACGGCCTTTTGGCTCGGCATGATCTCCGTCGCAGTGATGCGCGGTACGGCGACAGCGTACAAGGTGGGCTGGACGAAGACCGGAGCCCTCCTAGTGGTCCTGACCGCCTTCAGTTGGCAGCTATGGCAGGTCGGTAGGCCTTCCTTGTTGAAGTAAAAGACATTACAATACGTCGATATTCTGGAGAGAGTGCGCCTGCGATGATCACGGGACACAACACCGAGGTCAAACACGACAATGTAGCCTTCCATGTCCAGACGGAGGACAAGGGAGTCGGTGATCCGTACATTGTCAGCCTCATCTATGTAGGGGGGCGGGTGCTCGCGGCGCGGCGGACCAGTTACGCCGAGAAGCTCGCCGAGGGTCTCGAAGAGCCGGGTATAGCCGAGCTCATAGAGCGTCAGCATCGCACGATGGTGGTCGCCATTCGGCATGGGCGTTTCGACAACGAGCTCAAGGAGCTCCTCGACAGTGAAGAGCCCGCAGAGGCGGCGCCGGTAGAACAGGACTCGGGCGGCGATGAGACCCTTGAGGACCTTGGTGCTTCCCTCAACCAGATGGTCTCTCAGTATCTGGGGACCGAGGTTCCGAAGGTCCTCGAAGTGGCGGTTCAGACCTTCTCTCCTCGCCCGAACACGACTGCGATGCAGATCGAGTTCAGGGCCTACTCGAGTCCCGGAGGCGCCGCTTTAGAGGACGTCGGAGTCCTGGTAGAGTTGATCTGCATGGTTCGGCCGCCCGAGATGCTGGCCACCGGAAGCACCGGAGGAGACGGCGCGGTGCTTTTTTCCATTCCAATGCCGGAGGTCGAGGAGGGGATGGCAGCCCTCATTGTCAGGGCTGCGGGTGAGCTGGGAGAGGCCGAGGAGACGATACTGATTTGAGCTCGGAGGCGTCAGGGAAGGGAGATCGAATCCGGATTCTGGTCAACGGCGACGAGCTGGAGGTGAACGGCGGTTCTTTCGTCGTCGATGTCCTGGCTGCGCTGGATCTCCACCCGCAGACCGTGGCGGTCGAGTACAACGGCAATATCCTCAAACGTTTAGACTACTCTTCCACCCAGCTTCAAGCGGCCGATCGGCTCGAGGTCGTCCGTTTCGTCCAGGGCGGAATGGGAGCGAGTTGAATTTTACCAAGGCCATCGCTATAGTCGCCTGTTGCCGCGGGCCGCTAGCTCAATTGGCAGAGCAGCAGACTCTTAATCTGCGGGTTCGGGGTTCGATTCCCTGGCGGCTCACCAGATCGCTTCCGGGTTTTACAACCTTCCTGAACAGCAGACGATCGAAGACTTGTCCCGTCCCCGCGAAAGTGGCGGAATCGGTATACGCGCTAGACTTAGGATCTAGTCCCGCTTGCGGGTTGGGGGTTCGAGTCCCCCCTTTCGCACCATCGCCCCAATGAGTGTAGTTAGCTCCATCGAGAACCTAGGCCCCTGTCTCAAGCGTGTTGAGATCGAGGTGCCGGCTCCGGCCGTCGACGCCGAGACGATGCGAGTAGTTCGGGACTATGGCCGTAACGTCCGAATCCCGGGCTTTCGTAAGGGAAAAGTGCCCGCCAATCTGGTGCAGCAGCGCTTTCGTGGCGAGATCGAAAAGGAGGTACTGGACCGTCTCGTGCCTCGCTATTGGAAACAGGCCGAGGCGGAAGCCTCTCTGGAGCCGTTGTTGCCCCCTAGCGTGGGAGATGTCGAACTGCAGAAGGGAGAGCCGCTCACTTTTACCGCCACGGTGGAGGTCAGGCCGGAGCTCGAGCTTGGCGACCTCGATCACTTTGAGCTGCCGAACACCGAGACCGAGCCCACCGCGGACGAGGTCGACGAAGCCCTTGGCAACCTACAGTCTCAGGTCGGCGAGTGGGTGGAGACCGACCGTGCGGCGGTCCGCGGCGACCTGGTATCGATGGAGAGTCAAGAGCTCGATGACGAGGGAGAGGCGCTGCAGGAGACCCAGAGCCTGGATGTGGAGGTCGGCAGCCCGCGGGTATGGGAGGAGTTGTCGCTTGCCTTGACGGGCCTCGAAGCCGGCCAGGAGAGCGAGTTCAGACGCCAGGAGGAAGTCGACGGCGAAACCAGGGTCAGACACTTCCGGGTCAAGGCCGGGGTGGTCAAAGAAAAGGACTTGCCGCCTCTCGACGACGAATTTGCGGCCAAGCTGGGAGAGTTCGAGAACCTCGAGGCTTTGCGAGACCACGTGGAAGAACGACTGCGGGTCGAGAAGCGCGACCATGCACAGAATGAGAAAGAGCAGGCGGTTCTAGAGCAACTTCGCGATCGCCACCCTCTCGAGCTGCCGCGCGGGGTCGTCGAAGAGGAGACACGCCATCTCTTGCAGGAGTATGCGGAGAGTCTTGGGCACCAGGGCGTCGAGCTGGAGAAGGCCAAGATAGACTGGGAAGGGCTGGCTCAAGAGGTTCGACCGCAGGCCGAGAGACGAGTGCACGTGCGGTTGCTTCTCGATGCCGTCGCGGACAATGACGATATTCAAGTCGAGCCGGAGGAGTTCGAGGCTCGGCTGGCCGAGCTTGCCAAAGCGCAGGGGCAGACTACCAGTGCTATTCGAGCGGCCCTCGGAAAAAGTGGGCAGCTCGAGAGCATGGGCCGGCAGATGCGTCGAAGGAAGACCATAGACAGACTTCTCGCCGCCGGTGCCGCGGCCGAGGGCGATTGAGCGGGAGTTCTAGATGCTTGTACCGATGGTTGTAGAGCAGACGAACCGCGGAGAGCGGGCGTACGATATCTATTCTCGTCTTCTCAAAGACAACATCATTTTTGTCGGGCGAGCGATCGACGACGAGGTCGCGAATCTGGTGATAGCCCAGATGCTCTTTCTCGAAGTCGTGAACCCGGAGAGGGATATCGCGCTCTATATCAATTCACCGGGGGGCTCGATCACCGCCGGCTTCGCCATCTACGACACGATGCAGTATGTGAAGCCCGACGTGTCTACACTCTGCGTCGGGCAGGCCGCTTCTTTTGCCGCCGTGCTCCTGGCGGGCGGCACGAAAGGAAAGCGATCCGTGCTCCCGAATTCGCGGGTTTTGATCCACCAGCCCTGGGTGCACAACCTGGGCGGACAAGAAACCGACATCGCGATCCAGGCGCAGGATCTTCAGCGGATGCGCGATCGTCTCGATGAGATCCTCGCGCTCCATAGTGGTAAAGAGAAGGAGGAGGTGCACCTCGACACCGAGCGTGACCGCATCCTCACTGCGGAAGAGGCTGTGACCTACGGCCTCGCAGACCAGGTAATGAAGTCGCGAAAGTGAACGGCTAGGAATAGGTGGAGGTGCCGGGACGGTTGTAACAAACGGATTTGACACCAAGCGGGCTTGCCGCCTAGCATGCGTTTGATCCCTTCCGACCGGAAGTCTAAATGGCGAAAAAGGAAACCGGAGACGAGGCTCTACGTTGCTCTTTTTGTAATAAGAGCCAGCGAGAGGTGAAGAAACTCATCGCCGGTCCGACGGTCTTCATCTGCGACGAGTGTGTCGACATCTGCCTCGACATCATCGCCGAGGATCGCATGCTCGAGCAGCAGCAGGATACGAATCTGCCCAAGCCGCAAGAGATCAAGGCGCTACTCGACGACTACGTGATCGGCCAGGAGCAGGCCAAGAAGAAGCTCGCGGTCGCGGTCTACAACCACTACAAGCGCATCGACTTCGTAGAGAAGGCGCGAACCGATGTCGAGTTGCAGAAGTCCAATATCCTTTTGATCGGTCCTACCGGGACCGGCAAGACCCTGCTGGCGCAGACTCTGGCCAAACTCCTCAGCGTTCCCTTCACCATCGCCGATGCAACCACGCTGACCGAGGCTGGCTACGTGGGAGAGGACGTCGAGAACATCATCCTCAAGCTCTATCAGGCGTCGGGGAACGATAAAGACAAGACGCAGCGCGGCATCGTCTACATCGACGAGGTCGACAAGATCTGCCGCAAGGGCGACAACCCTTCGATCACCCGAGACGTATCCGGCGAGGGTGTGCAGCAGGCTCTGCTCAAGATTCTCGAAGGAACTCAGTGTAACGTTCCGCCCCAGGGTGGGCGCAAGCACCCGCACCAGGAATTTCTTCAGATCGACACGACCAATATTCTGTTCATCTGTGGTGGTGCCTTCGTCGGCCTGGAGGAGCAGATCGAGCGGCGGCTCAACGAAAAGACGATGGGGTTTGGAGCCGAGATCATCGGTCGCTCGGATCGGATCCAAGGTGCCCTTCTGGAGTTCGCCAGGCCGGAGGACATGATCAAGTACGGGCTCATCCCGGAGTTCGTCGGGCGTCTGCCCGTTGTCGCCACCCTCGAGCAACTCGACCAGGAAGCCTTGGTAAGAATCCTCACAGAGCCGAAGAACAGTCTTGTCCGCCAGTACACGACGATGTTCGAGATGGAAGATGTAAAGCTGCTCTTTACCGACGAGGCGCTGGAATCGATTGCAGCAGAGGCGATCACCAGAACTGTCGGCGCTCGCGGCCTACGCATCATCCTCGAAGAGCTGATGCTTGACCTGATGTACCGGATTCCCTCTCAGTCGGATATCCAGGAGTGTTTGATCACCGACGAGGTGGTCAAGAATCGCGCGCAGCCCATCACTTCCTTCAAGAAGGCCGGCTGATCGGCGAGCGCCGGTAGCCGTCTCTCCCACGAGCTTTTTTTATGTCCTCTTTTATTACAACAGCCCGCGACATCTATCCAGTTGTACCTCTGCGCGACATGGTCGTCTTTCCCCACATGATGGCGCCCTTCATTATCGGCCGTGAGGGCTCGGTGACGGCGCTCGAGAGGACCCTGGGACGCAGCGATCGACACATTTTCCTGGTTACCCAGAGAGACCCCAAAGTCGACGACCCTGGCGCCGAAGATCTTTACGAGATTGGGTCGGTAGCCCGTGTGGTCCAGAATCTGAAGCTGCCGAACGGCAACGTCAAGGTCATGGTCGAGGGGGTGTGCCGCGGACGCCTGCTCGATCTCACAGCGGTCGAGGACTCCTTCGATGCCGAAGTCGAGACCTTCGACGTCGAGTACCCCGTTGGTGAGAAGGTCCAGATGTACATGAGCAAGGTGCTCAGCGCCTTCGAGCAGTACGCAAAGATGTCTCATCACATGGGCTATGAGAATCTGGTCTCCACTCTCCGACAGGACGATCCTGACCACTTCTGCGATGTTCTTGCTGCCCACGTGATGGTGCCGACTCACGAGAAGCAGTCTCTTCTCGAGCAGCTCAACCCCTATGAGCGCCTCCAGCGCCTGCAGGATCTGATCGACATGGAAGTCGAAAAGATCAATATCGACAAGCGCATCAACACGCAAGTCAAGAAGCAGATGGAGCGTGCGCAGAAGGAGTACTACCTCAACGAGAAGGTAAAGGCGATCCACGATGAGCTGGGTCGCAAGGACGATCGCACCGACGAGCTCGAGCAGCTGAAGGAGAAGATCGAAGAGGTCGGACTTCCCAAAGACGTCAAGGAGAAGGCGGACCAGGAGATCAAGCGACTCGAGGCGATGCCGCCGGTGTCAGCCGAGGCGACGGTGTCGCGTAACTACATCGACTGGCTGGTCTCGGTGCCTTGGAAGAAGGCCAGCCGTGAGCTGCGCGACCTCGACCGGGCGGAGAAGATCCTGAACGAGGATCACTTCGGGCTCGACAAGATCAAAGAGCGCATTCTCGAGTTTCTGGCAGTACGGCAACTGACCCGTAAGACGCAGAGCTCGATCATTTGCTTCGTGGGTCCCCCCGGAGTGGGGAAGTCATCGCTCGCGAAGTCCATTGCGCGCGCCACCGGTCGCAAGTTCGTGCGCCTCTCTCTCGGCGGAGTTCGAGATGAGGCCGAAATTCGAGGCCATCGCCGCACTTATATCGGCGCCTTCCCCGGCCAGATCATTCAGATGATGAAGAGAGCCGGCACCGTTAACCCGGTCTTCCTCCTCGACGAGATCGAGAAGATGTCGATGGATTTTCGTGGCGACCCCTCGGCGGCACTGCTCGAAGTTCTCGATCCTGAGCACAACAGCACTTTTCACGACCACTATCTCGACGTGGACTACGACCTCTCCAAGGTGATGTTCATCGCTACGGCGAACGTGATGCACACCGTCCCGCCGGCGTTGCGGGATCGGATGGAGATCATCCAGCTGTCGGGCTACACCCAGCAGGAGAAGCTCGCAATCGCGCAGGGTTTTCTGGTGCCTCGACAGATCAAGGCTCACGGATTGAAGGCCGATCGCATCGTTGTCGATGACGGGGCGGTAAAGAGCGTGATCGAGGGCTTCACTCGTGAGGCCGGTGTGCGCAGCCTAGAGAGAGAGATAGGAGCCATCTGTCGCAAGGTTGCTCGCAGAGTGGTCAAGGAAGGCAAGAAGCTGAAGCTCGCGGTTGACCCCGATGTGGTTACCGAGCTTCTCGGTAAGCCTCGTTTTCGGCTGCGTCGTATGCTGGACGATTCCGAGGTGGGTGTAGCGACCGGTCTGGCCTGGACCGAGGCCGGGGGAGAGCTGCTCGAGAGCGAAGTCGGGTTGATGAAAGGAAAGGGCAAGCTCACGCTTACCGGCAAGCTTGGTGAGGTGATGCAGGAGTCCGCGCAAGCTGCCGTCACCTACACACGCAGTCGCGCCGCCCTCCTAGGTCTCGATCACGACTTCCACGAGCGACAAGACATCCACATCCATGTTCCGGAAGGCGCCATTCCGAAAGACGGCCCTTCGGCCGGAATCACCATGGCCACAGCTTTGATATCGGCTCTGCTCGAGAAACCGGTCCGCAAGGACATCGCCATGACCGGTGAGATTACGCTTCGCGGCAAGGTCCTTCCTGTCGGTGGCGTCAAAGACAAGGCCCTTGCGGCCTACCGGGCGGGTATCCACCAGTTGATCCTGCCTCGCGAGAACGAAAAGGACCTCGACGACATCCCGGAGGAGATCCGTGATGTAATGAAGGTCCACTTAGTGGACTCGATGGACGAAGTGCTTCGGATTGCGGTCGACCACGAGTTCGCACCTTTGGTTAAAACTCGGAGTGGTCTTGAGAAGGCACCTTCGGAGCCGCCTGTAGAACCTGGTTCCCTGAACTAGTCAGGCGTTTTTTTCGGGCCGCGGATTCGCCGTGGTCTTTCCCATGAGTAAGTTGTTGGAGAGCGTCGAGGGACGCCACTGCTGATTCGCTGCGATGGGCGGGGAGAGCTTGGTGGTTTGCACTCGTGAAAGTTCAGAATGCTGAATTCATCAGATCGGCCTTCGGAGTCAAGGACTTCTTCCGCGATGGGCGGCCCTCCGTTGCCTTTGTCGGACGCTCCAACGTGGGGAAGTCGAGCCTCCTCAATGCCCTTCTCGGCGGGCGCAAGCTGGCGCGGACGAGCTCCACACCGGGACGGACGCGCTCGGTCAATTACTTCCTGGTCAATCGGCGTTTATACTTCGTCGATCTGCCGGGATATGGCTATGCCCGTGCGCCTCGTGGAGAGAGAAAAAAGTGGGCGGACATCGCAGAGCTCTACTTTCGTGAGGCAGCGGCCGGCACCCGCGTGGTTCTGCTCGTCGATGGTTTGGTCGGTGCCACAGCCCTCGACGTCCAAGCGCTCGAGTATCTACTCGATCTGGAGCTGAGTGTGATCGTTGCTGCTACTAAAATCGACAAGGTCAAGCGGAGTCAGCGGACTAAGAAGCATCGGGAGGTTTCCGAAGTGCTTGGCTTGCCCGACGGGGTGCCGTTGGTGGCGGTTTCGGCCCGCTCCGGCGAGGGATTCTCGGCGCTCTGGAAGGAGATAGAGGTGATCCGATGACAGAGGTCACAAGTGAGGAAAAGATGGACAAGACTCAAACACAGATACGAGAGGACCACGAGCGCGACCGCCAGTCGCTTGACATCAGGGCGCTCAAGGACATGGTCATCGCGGACCTCACCCAGATCGCGAAAGATCTCGAAGTCGAGGGCGCGGCGGGGCTGCGCAAACAGGAGCTGATCTTCAAGATCCTGCAGGCTCAGACCGAGAAAAGTGGTCTCATCTTCGCCGAGGGCGTACTCGAGTGTCTTCCGGATGGTTTCGGTTTCTTGCGCGCGCCGGAGTACAACTATCTTCCCGGTCCGGACGACATCTATGTGAGTCCGAGCCAGATTCGGCGTTTCGACCTGCGCACCGGAGACACGGTGTCGGGGCAGGTCAGGCAGCCGAAGGACGGAGAGCGGTACTTCGCCCTGATCAAGGTCGAGGCCGTCAACTTCGAGCACCCCGACGTATCTCGCAACAAGATCTTCTTCGACAACCTGACCCCTCTCTACCCTGAAGAGCGGATCACTCTCGAGGTCGCGGGGGATATGTCATCACGCGTCATGGATCTGGCCACGCCGATGGGCAAAGGCCAGCGTGCGCTCATCGTCGCCCCTCCGCGGACCGGCAAGACCATGCTGCTGCAATCGATCGCTCGATCCGTCGCCACCAATCATCCGGAGGTCGTGCTCATCGTCCTCCTGATCGACGAGCGGCCGGAAGAGGTGACCGACATGGAACGTTCGGTGCAGGGCGAGGTGGTTTCGTCGACCTTCGACGAGCCTGCCACCCGTCACGTCCAAGTGGCCGAGATGGTGATCGAGAAGGCGAAGCGTCTGGTCGAGCACAAGCGAGACGTCGTCATCCTCCTCGATTCGATTACCCGCCTGGCGCGCGCATACAACACCGTCCAACCGCCGTCAGGCAAGGTGCTCTCCGGCGGTATCGATGCCAACGCGCTGCATCGGCCGAAGCGCTTCTTCGGAGCTGCCCGTAACATCGAGGACGGGGGCTCGTTGACCATCATCGCCACCGCTCTGGTCGACACCGGAAGCCGCATGGACGACGTTATCTTCGAGGAGTTCAAGGGCACAGGCAACTGCGAGATCCATCTCGACCGTAAGCTGGTCGACAGGAGGGTTTTCCCTGCCATCGACATCAACAAGTCTGGTACTCGCAAAGAAGAGCTGCTCATGCCTAAAGATGAGCTGCGCCGTGTGTGGGTCTTGCGCAAAGTGCTGAACCCGCTCTCCACGACGGAGAGCTTGGAGCTCCTCTTGGACAAGCTCGCGAAGACCGAGAAGAACCAGGACTTCCTCGGCGCGATGTCGAAGTAGGTCGGTCGGGTTAGATGCTGAAGGTCGGCATTGTCGATTTTCTCAACTCCCGGCCTTTGGCCTGGAGTTTTTTGGCAGGCGACTTCGAGGATCTCTTCTCGGCCGTGTACACATCGCCGGCTCGGGTCGCGGAGCTGCTGGCCGAAGGCGAGATCGACATCGGGCTCGTCCCGAGCATTGAAGTGCTCCGCATCCCCGACCTCGAGATCCTGCCAGGACCCTGCGTTGCGGCGACGCGGGAAGTGCGCAGCGTCCTGTTGCTCTCGCGTGGCCCACTTGCCGAGGCTCAGCGCATCGCGGTCGATACCAGTAGCCGGACTTCGGTAGCCTTGCTGCACATTCTGCTCGCCGAGCTCTACCATCTCGAGATCGAGCTCGAACCTGCTCCGCCTTGCGCCGCCGGTGTACCTCCTGGTTACGACGGGGCGCTGATCATCGGCGATCCGGCGCTCAAGGTCGATCGGCGGCTCTTCGAGGTGGTGGACCTGGCGGCGGCGTGGCGGGAGCTGACCGGTCTGCCCTTCGTCTTTGCCGTGTGGGCGGTGAGACGGGAGAAGAGGAAGCCGGGAATCGAGCAGTACTTTGAGCGCAGCTTGACGGCAGGGCTCGCTGCTCTCGAGCGGATCGGCGAAGAAGCGGCCGCCGAGCAGGGGCTACCCCTCGCCGACGTTCACCGGTACCTCCGTCAGAATCTTCGCTTTCGGCTCGATGTGGAAGAGATCAGTGGCTTGCGAGAGTTCTTTCGACGCGCCTCGGAGCACGGCCTGACCAGCGAAGATCTGCCTGCCACGATACCTTGCTATCCAGTCGAGCCTTCCGTAGAGTCTTCGCGTGACGCGCATGACTGAGAGGCCGGGTCGAGGGGTCGAAGAGATCCTAGCCGACGCCGTCGGCGGGGAGCGTATCTCCGCCGCTGACGCGATCACGCTCTTGGAAGAGGGTGATCTCTTATCGCTCGGGCTTGCCGCGGACGAAGTGAGGAAGCAACACTGCGACCCGACTATTGCCAGCTACAACGTCGACCGCAACATCAACTACACCAATGTGTGCGTTTACAAGTGTCGCTTCTGCGCCTTCTATCGCGAGCCCGGAGACGCCGAAGGCTACCTCCTCCCCTTCGAAGAGATCGGGCGCAAAGTAGAGGAGACGCTGGCGCTCAACGGTACCGGCATACTGATGCAGGGGGGTGTTCATCCCGACCTTCCTCTCAGCTACTACGAAGAGCTTCTTTCGTATCTCCGCGAGAACTACCCCGCGATCCATCTCCATGCTTTCTCTCCGCCGGAGGTGAAGTTCATTGCCAAGAAAGAGCGGATGAGCTTCTACGACGTGATCTCTCGCCTCAAGGCTGCCGGTCTGATGTCGATTCCCGGAGGCGGGGCAGAGGTGCTCTCCGACGACATCCGGCGCGACGTCTTGGCATATTCGAAGTGCAGCGCCGAGGAATGGATTGACGTCATGCGCCAGGCGCATGCCAACGGTCTACGGACTTCGGCCACGATGATGTACGGGCTGGGCGAGAATCTAGCCGCGCGAGCGGAGCACTTTCAGCGCATCAGGGATCTGCAGGACGAGACCGGTGGTTTCACCGCCTTTATCTCCTGGACCTTTCAACAAGATCACACCGATCTCGAGAGTGAGCGAATCCCAGAGGTCTATGCCGACGAGTACCTGCGAACGCTGGCGGTATCGAGACTCTTCATCGACAATGTCGATCACTTCCAGACCAGTTGGGTTACCCAGGGCAAGAAGATAGGGCAGGCGGCGCTGAACTTTGGTGCCGACGACATGGGGTCTATCATGATCGAAGAGAACGTGGTGGCGGCGGCGGGTACTTCGTACCGGATGAGCCAGGAAGAGATGGAGCATCTGATCTCCGCCGCGGGATACGAGCCTCGCCAGCGGACGAACCTCTACGAGCGGCACGTTTCTCGTCAGGATACGGCGGAGATGGCGAGTCGCTATCGCGGCTCAGTGACGGTTGAGAATCAGGATCGTGCGCCCAGTCTGCCGGTGCTGTCATGAGCGCTTCCAAGGTGGCCATACTCCGGACGGCCCCGGAAAGTGTTTTCAGCGACTATCACGAGCTGCTGAACCTCGCCGGGTACCGTGACACGCTCGATCCGGCCGCTGACACTGCGCTGAAGATCAACATTTCTTGGCACTTCTTCTTCCCGGGCAGCTCGACAACGCCGTGGCAGCTCGAAGGAGTGATCCGGGCGATGAAGAGGGACGGCTTCGACCCGGCGCTCATTCACGGCTGCCATAACCGAACCGTGGTGATCGATGCCCATCTTGGTGAGCGAGAGAACAAGCAGCTCCAGGTTGTCGAGGCACACGACCTTCGCAATATCCACCTCTACGAGGGGGAAGAGTGGATCCACGTGCGCGAGGCGGTAGGCGACCTCGCGGACCGCTTTCTCTGTCTCAACGAGGTCTATCCGAAGGGCTTCCACATCCCGAGGCGTTTCATCGGCGAGAACATCATTCATCTGCCGACGATCAAGACCCATGTGTTCACCACCACGACCGGTGCAATGAAGAATGCCTTCGGGGGTCTTCTCAACGAGCACCGTCACTGGACCCACCCGGTCATTCACAAGACCCTGGTCGATCTTCTGATGATTCAAAAGAAGATCCACTCTGGCGTTTTCGCGGTCATGGACGGCACTTTCGCAGGCGATGGACCTGGCCCTCGGTGCATGATTCCCTACGTCAAGGACGTAATCCTGGCGAGTGCTGATCAGGTGGCGATTGACGCGGTGGCGGCAAAGCTGATGGGGTTCGACCCGCTCAGCATCGAGTACATTCGCACCGCCCACGAGTTGGGCTTGGGTTGTGGCGATCCTTCCGAGATCGAGATCGTCGGTGATACCGATGCAGCGGCGAAATCATGGAGCTTCGTCGGGCCCTTCAAAGAGATGACCTTCGCCTCGCGCATGCAGCACAAGATCTACTGGGGGTCCTTGAAGAAGCCGATCGAGTGGTCGCTCAAGACCTTTCTCGCGCCCTGGGCGTACATGGCGAGCGTCATCTACCACGACAGCTTCTGGTACCCCTTCAAGGCGAAGCGGCAGATGGCGGATGTGCTGCGCAGCCATTGGGGTCGTCTGTTCCAGCAGTGGGAGAACCTGAAGCCCGACGAAGAAGGCTTCAAAGAGCTTGGTTCCGAAGAGGCCTCAATCACCCGCACCGGATTCAGAGCGTTCCTCACTTCTCTCGGCATCCTTTGGACATGTTTGAAGGAGTCGCCGGAGTCCTTCCTGCGTCGGCGTTATCAGGCACCCCAGAGCTCGAAGTGACCGCTCTCTAGACCAGCGTTTCCAAAGTTCGCGCACATATCTCGGGCCCTTCTGTCCGCTGACGGCGTTTCGCCTCCTCGACATATTGCCCAATATGCCTGCGTCGGCGGGCCTGGCCAGCGAACAGAATGACCTCGACCTATGTACACGAACTTTGGAAACGCTGGTCTAGTCGGCCAGGTATTGGAGCCGGAATCCGGGCACCCGGTGGTTGTACCGTGTCGAGCGCTCTAGCACCTGCTCTGGTTCTCGCCCTCTTCGGTCTCTGGTCTGGAACCTTTTACGGCGGAGCGGGTGGGGCCGCGCAGCTGGTCGGTGCTGCAACGCTGATCGTGTTTGCGGTGGGTTTGGGCGGAGGTGTCGCCGATCCGCTGCGACTGGGCCGGCGTGGACGCTTCCTGCCGCCGGCGCTCTGGGTAGCTACCCTGGCCAGTCTCATCGCCTCTCCGGTTCCCCGCGCCGGGACCCTGATCCTAGCGACCCTACCGCTGGTACTCCTAATTCCGGCAGCGGTGGAGCGCTGCTGGAGCGAGCCGGCTCGTCGTCGCCGTGGCCTCTTGGCTGTAGTTTTAGTCGCTGGTGGCGTCGCGGGGTTGTCTCTAGTCTGGGCGTGGGCTCTCGGTTCGGCACGCACCGCGCTTCCCTTGGGCCATCACAACGCTCTCGCGCTTTTTTGTGTTTTTCTCTTTCCCTTCGCTCTATTGGCGTTGCGCGAGCAGGGGAGGTGGCGGTGGGTGGCCGTCTGCGTGTCGATGCTGATCGTCGTTGCCGTTGTTTCGAGTCTCTCGCTCGTGGGCAGCGCCGCGTTGGTCCTTCAACTTGCGATGCAGAGTCTGGACCCGGCGGCTCGGAAGGGTCCTGAGCCTTCTGAGAAGGACGCTTCCGGTCTCTCGAGGGGCTGGTTGCGCTGGGTCCTGCCTCTGCTCGTGGCGTGTTCGGTTGCCGGGCTGCAGTGGGCTCGTCTCACCGGTCTAGTGGTCGGTGTCGACTCTTCTCTCGCGGCACGTCGAAGCTATATCGCGGCGGGCTGGGAGGGCGTCAGTGAGCGGCTCCTGTTGGGATGGGGAGCGGGCTCGGTCCCCTGGGTCTCTGGGCTACACCTGCGTCCGCGTCCAGGCGCCAACCCGCCCGGAGAAGTCGTATCGTCTTTGCACTTTCTTCCGTTGCAGGCCGCCTACGAGCTCGGCCTCACCGGCCTTTTGCTGCTGAGCGCCATGATCGCTCTCTTTCTCTCTCGTCGGAGACGAGAACTTGCGGTAGCTGAGGATCCCGGTCTGCTGTGGGCGTCGCTGACCGCCCTGGGCCCCGGCCTCCTCGCTCTGTGTCTGGCAGGATTCCCGGTGCTACCTGCGTTACCGGTAGCGATCGCGGTGGCGGCTGGAGCCGGCCTTGCGGCACTGCCCGGTCGGCTTCGCCGGGGCCCTCGCCGATGGTCGCTTGCTGCGGCCGCGCTAGCGGTCGTGGTTGCGGCTCCGGCCGGCATCGCGACTCTCCGCTATGAGGCGGCGAGAGTCGCCCCGAGCTCCCTGGCCGATCTCGATGCGGCGCTCCGCTTCGATCCAGGGTTTCCACTGTACCGAGCGAGGAGTGCCTGGGCACGGGCAGCGGTCGAGCCCGGCGCGACAGAGGTGGCAGAGCAGGCGATTGTCGCCGCCGAGGCTGCGCCGGGAGTGGCGGCGTTATGGCTTGCTGCCGGGCTATTGAGCTCTGACGCCGGCCTTGGAGCGCGCTCGGCGCGCGCTTTGGAACGAGCTTGCGACCTCGACCCTCTGGCGGCCCTGGCGCCCTTCTATTTGATGATGCTCAACCCCGATGGCGAGGACTCGCCGGTTCTTGGAGCGCGGGCGGTTCTCGCCGAGCCGCGTCTGGCGGCGGCGACTTGGTGGCGAGGAAGGGAGGAGCTGGCTCGGGCGGCGGCGTTACAGATCGACGGCTGGCGGGGCGTGAGTGTCGACACTCGTCGCCGCTTGGCATCCCACCTAGCGTCGCTGCCGGTCGGAGGCGGAGCCACTCAACGCTTCTTCCTCGAGATCGACGGCGAGCCTTCTACGTCGTTGACGCTCTTCGTCTTCCGTCGATCACCATGGCCGGTGGAGTTAGGCAATATCGAGCTCGACTCGGCGGTATTGCAGACCGTCGTCGTTGGCTCGCCTGCTTTCGATCCCAGCACTGAGGCTCTCGCCTTTCCGGTAAATGGCTGTGGTGCCCCTGCCGAGCCGTCCCCGAAGACTTCGGACCCCTGAGTGGCTCCGGGAGTACTCTCGAACCGGCCTACGGCGACCGGGGCCGGGCGCCGGCAAAGGGAGCGAAGGGGCCGCGCCGACGCACCACTTCACCCGCGACCGCGGTCCGATTTCGACCGGTCTCTTTAGCGACGTACATCGCTGCATCGGCGAGGTGGAGAAGCGTACTCTTGGCGTCTTCGCGCGACTGTTCCTGAGTGAGGTGACGATGAGCCGTGGAGACTCCGACTGAGCAGGTGATGCCCCGGAGGTGGAGGGGCTCTGGCTGAATGCTGCCGACGCCGGAACAGAAGACCTCTGTCTCGATGCGAGTGCGGATCTCTTCGGCCATGTCCACCGCGGAATCGAGGTGTAGGCCCGGCAGCGTGAGCACGAACTCGTCGCCTCCATATCTGGCCGCAATCCCGACCTCGTCCGGTACGATCGAGGCCAAGAGCTTGCCTACCTCCCGCAGTACCTGACTACCTGCGAGGTGGCCGTGGGAGTCATTTACGCGCTTGAAGAAGTCGAGATCCAGAAAGAGGATGGCGAGATCGGTGCCCCGCTCCTGGACGACATCGATCTCTCTGCTCAGGGACAAGTGCAGGTAGCGGTCATTGTAGAGGTCGGTCAGATTGTCTCGCTTGGCTAGCTCCTGCGCGTGCCGACCGTCGAGTGCGTTCTGCACTGAGATACTGATGTAGTCGGCAAAGATCTCGAGTAGATTGCGGTCGTGCTCGCTGTAGTGGCCAGCCTGCTGGCGGTTGATGAGCTCGAGAACGCCGCTGACCTCCTCACCGATGCGAATCGGAATGGCGACTACGGAAGTCGTTTGGTGGTCGATCTCGAGGTCGATACGCGGCTGAAAGAAGCGATCTTGCTCTAGATCGGAGCTGAGGTGGGTCTGGCCAGCGGTGTAAACATGACCGGCGATGCCCTCGGCAGCACCAATCTCGCGTCCGACGATGCTGTCGCCTCGCACACCGAAAGCGGCAACGAAGGTGAGGGTGTGCTGAGATCGGCGGCGGGTCTTGCTGCGGGGATCGGCGAGCAGGATGGACCCGGACTCAGAGGGAACGAACTCATTCGCCTTCTGGAGAACCTGGGTCAGGTTTTCGGCGAGGTTGAGCTCGAAATTGGCGGAATCGTCCGGTGTGGCGAGGAAGCGCTCGAGCTCGGGCGATTCCATACAATGGAGCGAGGACTTCATAGTGTAGCCACCTGGTCGAGCGCAAGGCCGTAAAAACCATAGCAGAAGGCTCCTTGCCGACGATAGAGGGGTAGTCTGGGTTGCCTTCCGGGTCGACTCTTTCGCTTTCGCCGCATGCATTCTGAGCCACCGCTACGTAAAGCTCTCGGGCAGCATCACCTGCGCAGCGCAGAGTTGTGTCGGCCGGCTTTGGACTTTCTCGACCCGCGAGGGAGGATCGTCGTCGAGATCGGCCCTGGTGGCGGCGTCCTCACCAGCGCGCTTCTGAGCGCGGGAGCCAGAGTCTTTGCCTGGGAGCTCGACCTTGCCTGGGCCTTCGAGCTACGGCGGCAGAGAAGGGAAGCGGCGCTCGCGGTGGTGGCAGCCGACGCGCTCGATATGCCATGGGCGCAGCTCCCCACCGGGGCTTTGGCGGCAGGTAATCTGCCCTACTCGGTGGCTAGCCCCCTGATCGAGAGTTACCTGGTACACGCGACAGGAATGCCACGGGCAGTCTTTCTCGTCCAGGCCGAGGTGGCAGAGCGTCTCGTCGCCCCTCCTGGGAGCCGCAACTATGGGCTCTTGAGCGTGATGGTCGCGGCCCATGCAGAGGCCCGTCTTCTGGCCAGGGTAAAGCCCGGTAGCTTTCGCCCTCCGCCCAGGGTTTCAGGCGCTTTCGTCGGCTTGACCCGGCGAACAGGTGTCCTGGCGCCGGATCAGATGGCGGCCTTTCGTCGGACTCTCGTTGCAGCCTTCTCTTACCGCCGAAAGACTCTTCTCAACGCCGTAGGCACCTCCTGGGGGCGAGGGGCCACCGGCGAGATCCTGGCTGATGCGGCACTCGACCCCTCGCGCCGTGCCGAAAGTCTCTCGCTCGACGAGCTACTGAGGCTACACCGAGCCCGGACGGCGTACGGTATTGGCGGCCTTCGTGACTCGGCTGAGGCTCGGGCGCGAGGCCAAAATATCAAAAAAAGTATTTAGAATGCTACACTTATCGGCTCATGGTCAAAATTCGATCGAAAGGGAGGCCTTACCAGCGGAGTGGCGGTAGCGCTTCGAGTCTGGGGGCATGAGATGAGGGCGGCAGCGGCCCGCGCCGTCAGAGAGTCCGCCGGCCTGACCGCGCCTAAAGGTCGGGAGGTTCTCGGTGTCGTCTTGGGGTTGGGCTGCTTGTTATTCAGCGCGAGTCTCCTCTCCCACTGGCCCAACGATCCCAGCCTGTTTCACTCTTCCTCCAGCAGTGGGTCGGTGAGGAACTGGATCGGACCCTTCGGTGCGAATCTTTCGGTTCTGGCGTTCGGCCTTCTTGGTTTTTCCGCCTTCCTCCTCCCAGCTACCTTCGCGGTCGCTGCATGGCGGCGGCTGCGATTCTCCGCCCCGCCGAAAGTCGTGGGTCGAGGTCTCGGTGCTGCCATAACCTTCGTCGCCCTGCCGACCTTCTTCGCCCTCGTTCTGGGTGAGACGGCCTGGCGCGGTTTCTCGATGCGGTCCGGCGGCTTGCTCGGCGGTCTCATCTCCGATGTTCTGAAGCCGGGACTCGGTGTTGTCGGCTCTTTGCTGCTTGTTTTGGGGGCGCTCATTATCGGCTCGACACTGATTGTCCAATCGAGCCTCGGTGAGTTCCTTCGCGGCTGGGGGCGCAGGCTCGAGAGCTTCTGGGAGCGGGTGGTGCTGCGGCGCACGCGGCACCGCGAGCAGAAGGACAAGGAGCAGACTCGACGGCGGCTGGTGGCCAAGCACGTTCGAGCGCGAGTCGAAGCGGTGCGGGTGAAGGAACTTCCTGGCCAGGGCCGCTTCTCGGTCCGGCGTGTCCAGGCGGAGGCGCCGGTGGTCAAGAAGAAGGCGGCGAAGACCTCGAAGAGGCGGGTGCCTCAGAAGAGTCTGGCCTTTGCAGAGGACGCGAGCGCCTCTTCGCGCGCAAGCCTCCCGCCGATCAACCTGCTCAACCAGCAGGAAACTTCGGGCGCGGTTGACGAGAAGGAGCTCGTCCGCCTTGGTGACCTCATCACCCAGCGCTGTCAGGAGTTCGGCGTTATCGGCTCTATCGAAGGAATCACACCAGGGCCGGTTATTACCGTCTTCGAGTTTCAGCCGGCACCTGGGGTGAAGGTGAGTCAGATCGTCAACCTGCAGAACGATCTGGCGCTGGTTCTACGCGCTGAGTCGGTGCGCATCGATCGTCTAGCGGGTCGCTCCACGCTGGGGATCGAGGTGCCGAACGAGAAACGCCAGACCATCGCTCTGGGCCCGCTGCTGAACGACGATCGTTTTCGCCGTTCCCCGTCGCCCCTCACCCTCGCTCTTGGCTGCGATCTCCACGGTCAGCCCTACTACGCGGATCTCGCGACCATGCCTCACCTTCTGGTCGCGGGTGCTACCGGAGCTGGCAAGAGTGTAGGACTCCAGAGCATGATCACGTCAATTCTCTACAAGTCGCGACGTGACGAGGTGCAGTTCATATTTATCGATCCCAAGCGGATCGAGCTTGGCGTCTATGCCGACATTCCGCACCTCAAGGCCGAAGTCGTCGTGGAGCCGAAGAAGGCCGCGAACGCTCTGCGATGGGCGGTGTCGGAAATGGAGCGTCGCTATCGACTCTTGGCCGAGGTCCATGTACGTTCTATCTCCTACTACAACAGTGCCATTCGGGATCCAGAGATCCAGCGCCGTCTCTCCCTCCAGGACGAAGATACCGAGATCCAAGAGAGCGATCTCTCTCCTCTTCCCTACTACGTCATCGTCATTGACGAGCTCGCCGACCTGATGATGGTGGCCTCCGCCGAGGTCGAGACCGCCATCGCTCGCCTTGCCCAGATGGCCAGGGCCGTAGGCATCCACCTCATCGTCGCCACTCAGCGGCCCTCCGTCGACATCCTGACCGGCACGATCAAGGCTAACTTCCCCTGCCGTATCGCCTTTGCTACCGCCAGTCGACATGACTCTCGCACCATCCTCGACCAGGTCGGCTCCGAGCGGTTGCTGGGCCGCGGAGACGCACTGATGATGCCTCCCTCGAGTGCGCGTCTGATGCGTCTCCACGGTGCCTACATCAGTGAGCAGGAGACAGCTGGGTTGGTGCGATGGTTGAAGAAGCAGGGTAAGCCCGAGCTCGATCCCGATGTCATCAAAGCGCCGCCAGCGGAGGAGAGAAGTGGTTCTGAGGGTGGCGATGGAGGGGACGCGCTCTTCGACGAAGCGGCCCGGTTGGTGGTCGCCGAGGGGCAGGGATCGGCCAGCTTTCTGCAGCGCCGGATGCGTATTGGCTTTTCGCGGGCAGGGCGACTGATCGACATGATGGAGCAAGACGGGCTGCTCGGCCCCCCCAAGGGATCCAAGCCTCGCGAGGTCCTGGTCAAGCCCGATTACTTCACCGAGATCGAAGGCTAGTGGCCGGGCGTCCAGTCGCATCCTACGGAAGTGATCGGTATCACTTCCTCCGGATGCGGAACATGGCGCCGAGGACGGCGCATTCGGATTTCCTCCGGGCCATCCAGCCAGCCAGAGTGAAGGGTCGCTCGGCTCCAAGGAGTACGCCAGAGTACGCCTGTGTCGCCTCCCTCCTGCGCTGCGGCGATCTGGGGCACCCTGAACGCCCGGCCGGGGTTCAGTTTCGAGTGTGCCAAAGGCTGGGTGATTCCTCGAGTGCCGGTGAACGCTTCCCGAGTTAGCATGGGCGCATGAGCGCTTTGCGAAGGGTTGTTTTTTTCGGCTCGCCCGAGTTTGCTCTGCCGACGCTCGCAGCTCTGTGCTCTTCGCCATACCGGCCGATTCTGGTGGTGAGTCAACCGGCACGCCGGGCAGGTCGGGGGAAACGCCTCCAGGAGCCTCCCGTCGCCGAATGGGCGCGGCGCGAGGGGCTGGAGGTTTCGCAACCGGAGCGGGTCCGGAGTCCTGAGTTTCTCGCCGAGCTCTCCTCTCTCCAGCCTGATGCAGCTGTGGTCGTGGCCTTTGGCCAGATCTTCCCTCAGAGTCTGCTCGACATTCCCACTCAGGGCTGCGTCAATCTTCACGGCTCGCTGCTCCCGCGCTATCGGGGAGCCGCTCCGATCCAGGCAGCCATTGCCGCCGGCGAGAGTGGGACCGGAGTGACGACGATGCGCATGGAGGCCGGCCTCGACACTGGACCGATCTACCTCCAAGAGAGCCTTCCCATCGGCGACGGCGAGAGTGCTCCAGAGCTCTCCGTTCGAATGGCCGAGCTGGGCGCCGCATTGATGATCGAGACCCTCCAAGGTCTCGAGAGTGGGGATCTGCAACCTCGAGAGCAGGACGATGCGGCTGCGACCCTCGCCCCGCGGCTGACGCGGGAAGACGGTTATGTCGAATGGACCCGAGACCCGGACGAGATCTGGCGTCGCAGCCTCGCTCTTCGACCATGGCCCGGACTGACCGCACTCTGTAGCGACCGGCCTCTAAAGCTGCTCGAAGTAGAGCCTGCCGTCACCGGGACTCGAGAGGTCGCCGGGACCCCGGAAATCGCCGAGGTCGAGCCTGGAACCTTTCTCGGCGTCGAAGGGCGGTCGGTGCTGGTGGCTGCCGGTGGCGGATGCCTCGCTCTTCTTCGGGTTCAGCGCCCGGGCCGCCGAGAGCTCTCGGGAGCCGATTTCGTGAACGGAGAAGATCTCACCGTCGGTGCGGTCGAATTCACCAGCCTCGGTCGTGGAGACGGTTGACGTGGCGCGACGAAAATCAGAGGGCGGCGGAAGGATTCGTCACGGCGCGCCTGGTCGACGAATGACCACCGCCCGCAACCCCCACGACCAGGTGCGTGCCGAGGCGGCCTGGGTAGTGGAGCGCACTCTCAACTCGCGTGCACCCGCCGACACTTTTCTACAGGGCGCTCTGGACCGCTGTGACCCTCGCGACGCGGGTCTCCTACGTGAGCTCGTTCTGGGCACCTTGCGTTGGCTGCGGAGGCTCGATGATGTGATCGGGCATGCCAGTGAGCGCAGCCTGGAAAAGATCGAGCCGGCGCTGCTGGCGCCGATGCGAGTTGCGGCCTACCAGATCTTCTTCCTGGATCGCGTGCCGATGCACGCGGTGGTGAACGAAGCAGTGGAGCACGCCCGGTCGCTGACCCATCGTGGGGGTGCGAGCTTTGTCAATGCGGTACTGCGGCGCATCGCCCGAGCGCCATCGCTGGAGCAATGGCCGATCGAGGAGAGTCGGGAGACGAGACGGCTCGCGATCGAGCTCAGCCACCCCGACTTCTTGGTCGAGCGCTGGTGGGCGCGCCTTGGAGAGGCTTCGACGCGCCGACTCCTCGAGGCCAATAATCGGCCCAAGCCGTTGCACTTGATGGCTTCCCGCGACCGCGGAGGGCGCGAGCTTCTTGCCGAATCGCTGATCGACGAGGGCTGTGAGGTCGAGGCTTCGGCATTGGCACCGCTCGGCCTCAAAGTGCGCGCCGGCCGGCCCTTGGACACTCGAGCCTTTCGAGAAGGGGAGTTCTATGTCCAGGACGAAGCTTCTCAGGCGGCGGCCCTTGTTCCCTCGCCGCAGCCCGGCGAGCGGGTTTTGGATCTGGCCGCCGCTCCGGGAGGAAAGAGCTTTGCGCTGATGGCGATGGAGCCCACGCTTGATTGCGTGCTCTCGGACCTTGATCCGGGGCGGATCGGGCTGGTGCGCGCTAATTTCAAACGGCTTGGCCGCTCCGGGGGATTGGTTGTCGCCGATGCTCGAAGGAGCCCATTCGTCGGCGTCTTCGATCGGGTTGTTCTCGACGTTCCCTGTAGCGGCACCGGAACGTTTCGTAAACATCCGGAGCTCAAGTGGAGGTTGAGCGAGGGCGAGATCGATCGCTTGAGTCGCCAGTCTCTGCGCCTGGCGCGAGCAAGCTGTGACCTCGTTCGCCCCGGCGGCTTGCTCACCGTCATCAGCTGCTCGCTCGAAGAGGAGGAGAACGAAGACGTGGTGACGAGCCTGCTCGCCGAGCGCAGCGACTTCGGCCGCTGCGAGCTCGACGGTTGCGTCATTCACTCTCTGGCGGCGCATGTCGTGGGACCCGGTTTTCTGCGCATCTGGACTGCTGATGACCACGACGGATTCAGTGTCTCGGTACTGCGTCGCAAAGGAGAGCCTTAAGGCAGTCGGAATGTGTTGACAGGGCCCGATACATGCCGTATCTTCCCTTCAAGCCCCACTAGTTAACCGTCAAGGAGAAGAAAAGATGGCTGGAAAAGCGGACATCGTGGATGAGATTGCGGCCAAGGCCGGAGTATCGAAGAAGCAAGCAGCGGATGCGCTAGACGCGGCGATTGGCGCCATAACCGGCGCTCTGACCAGCGGAGAGCGCGTGCAGGTTCCTGGTTTCGGCAGCTTCTCGGTGAAGAGGCGAGAGGCACGTATGGGGCGCAATCCGGCTACCGGAGCCTCCATCCACATTCCGGCCAGTAACAGCGTGCGCTTCAAGCAGGGTAAAGATCTAAAGGAAGCGGTCAACTAATCGGCTTCTGAAGATCCCTACCGAAGCGCGATTCGCTTAGGGTCGGCGCGGAAATAAGTTTCCAGTATCTGGGGTGACCATACCACTGCCCCCTTCTTCAGCCACCGCATAATCCTCCGGTACGCGCCTTGTTTGCAAGGTTTAGAGCTAGCATAGCCCTGCCCGCATTTGGTATAGTTTCCCCTGTCACCTCTTTTGGAAGGGGAACTATACCAAATGGTACGAGCCGAAGATCGTGATGCAACAGTGCGCGAGCTCTTGATGAGCGAACAGATGGCCACCATGGATGAGCTCAAGGACGCCATGGGAACCCGAGCCACCATGACGGTCTACCGTTCGCTGTCTCGATTGGGCTATTTGGCCAGCTACTCGGATCGAGGGCGGTTCTATACCTTGAACGAGATTCCCGATTTCGACGATCTGGGTTTGTGGTCGTGCGGTTCGGCGAGGTTCAGTCGGCATGGCAGCCTCCTCGAAACTGCGGTGGCTGCCGTGGACCGGTCCGCTGCCGGCTATACGGCTTCTGAACTCGAGCTCCTGCTGCAGGTCGAGGTCAAGCACGCGATGTTGCACCTCGTTCGTCGCAAGAGAATCGTACGATCCAGAGTTGGGAAGAGGTTCGTATACTTGTGCTCGGAAACAGGGCGCCGTCGTCAGCAGAAGCTGATGCGCAACGAACGGCAGGCTCTCCAGGATGTAGCTGCCAGCCTCGTTCCAGAAGTGCTCCCCGAGGAGCTCAGGGCTGCCATCGTTTTATTCTTCAGCCTGCTAGACGAACGCCAGCGGCGGCTCTTCGCTGGCCTGGAAGCGACCAAGCTCGGGCATGGCGGCGACCGGAAGATCGCCGATCTTCTGGACCTGGACCCTCATACAGTCGCAAAAGGACGTCGCGAGCTCTTCGGCGGCTCCGTGGAGCGCGGAAGAGTTCGAAGAGCAGGCGGTGGCAACCAACGAGTGGAAAAAAAACGCCCGAGATAGTCGATGGAATCCATTCCATACTCGAGGCCGATATAGCTGGTGATCCCATGTCATCAAAAAGATGGACGCACGAGACCGCTGCAAAGGTGGCCCAATGCCTTGCCGAACGCCTTGACATCATCGTATCGGCTACGGTGGTGCGTCGATTGCTCGCAGACCTGAACTATTCCCTCAAGAGCAATAGGAAATGTCTGTCTTCGGGGAACTCCCCAGATCGTGATGCACAGTTCAAGGCCATCAAGCGACTGCGCGAGGATTTCACAAGCGCTGGCGACCCGATCATCAGCGTCGATACGAAGAAGAAGGAGCTGATCGGTCGGTTCAAGAACCAGGGACAGACATGGTGCCGCGAGGCCAAGCGGGTCAAGGATCACGACTTCCGGTCCGAAGCTCTCGCCATCGCCTCCCCCTATGGGATCTACGATCTTCAGAGGAACTTCGGCGTTCTCGTCCTCGGACAGTCGTCGGACACGCCGGAGTTCGCTGTCAACAGCATCGCGACCTGGTGGCTCAAATACGGTCGATCTCACTATCCGGCGTCTCAGCGTCTCCTCATTCTTGCCGACAGCGGCGCAAGCAACGGCGCACGGCTTCGAGCCTGGAAGAAGTACCTCCAGGAGAAGCTCGTAGACAAGTGCGGCCTCATCATCACCGTCGCCCACTATCCAACTGGCACCAGTAAATGGAATCCCATCGAGCACAGGATGTTCAGCGAGATCAGCAAGAACTGGGCCGGAGTTCCTCTCGAGAGTTTCGAGATCCTCGTCAACCTCGTCCGCAACACGACGACATCCACCGGACTGCGCGTCGAGCCGTGCCGTGATCAACGCCAATACCAGAAAGGAGTCAGGGTATCGGACAAGGAAATGCTGCAGCTCGCGGTGGCCAGGAGCGACTTCCTAGGAAAGTGGAACTACACCCTCTCGCCGAGACCGCGAACCGAGCAGGAAGAGCTTGCCCCACAGCCTGGGCTCAGCTCACCACCACCTCCAATGCAGCGACCGCCCTGTGGCGCCTCGGCCTCACACGCTCCGGCGATAATGTGAAGTTATTTCCGCGCCGACCCTTAGGAGACCCTGTGGCTCTTGAATAGAGCTGCAGGGTACTTTTTCTTTAGTCGCTGGGCCGGCTTCTGTTCTCGTACAGTTTGGCGAGACGCTGGGGCGGAGCCCCCAGGAAGTAGAGCAACCAGATCAGCCAATTGGTGGCGACCGTGCGCACGATGCCGTGCTTCGTGAAGCGCCTGGCAGAAGTGGTTACGTGCGCCGGCAGGATCGCGATCTCACCGCGTCGGCCGATGCGGCGGATGAGGTCGAGATCCTCGAGAATGGGCCAGTCTCGAAAACCGCCAAGCTCGCGAAAGATCTTGGCGCTGATGAACTGGGCTTGATCGCCCAGCGGCGCTCGCAAGAGGAGGGTACGAAGATTGACGATTCGAGCCCCGAGTGCAAAGAGTCGACTCGAGTCATCGAAGCTCACGCGAAAGCCTCCCCCCGCGGCCCCTCCTTTCGCTGCCTCGTCGATGAGGTGCCGTGCCCTCGGAGGCAGGCGAGTGTCGGCGTGCAGGAAGAGAAGCGTTTCAGCCCCTTCCTCCAGAGCATCAGCCGCCCCGGCGTTGAGCTGTGTACCGCGTCCAGGCGCCGACTTGACCACTCTTGCTCCCAGCCGACTGGCGATCTCGACCGAGCCGTCGACGCTGCCGCCGTCAACCACTACGGTCAGGTCCGCGACCTCGACAGCAGCCTCGAGGTTCTCGAGCAAGGATTCCGCTTCGTTGATTACGGGGATGACGATGCCGAGTCGCATTGGGGGTGCTAGCATAGCGAGCCCCGGCGCAGCATGAGCTCGAAAAAACTCACGCATGTCGATGCATCCGGGCGCCCAGCCATGGTTGACGTCTCCGAGAAGGCGATCACCCGGCGAGTAGCAGAGGCCTCTTGCCGAGTGCTCCTCTCCGCCGAGACCCGTGAATGCCTCGACAGGCTGCCCAAAGGCGATGCCCTCGTTGTAGCGCGCCTCGCCGGCATCCAGGCGGCGAAGAGGGTCGACGAATTGATCCCCCTCGCGCACAGTCTAAATCTCGAGCACGTCGATGTCGATGTTCGCCCTGCTCCTTGTGGTGCGGAGATTCGCTGTAGCGTGGTCGTGACCGGGCGGACCGGGGCGGAGATGGAGGCTCTGACCGGGTGCGCTGCCGCTGCACTGACGGTCTACGACATGGTCAAGGCGGTCGAGCGCGACGCCTCGATCACGGACCTGCGCCTCGAGGCCAAGAGTGGTGGCCGAAGCGGTGATTGGAGACGGGAGCCTTTGGGTGCCGGCTCCGAGGGCCCTGCTGGCGAATGATCCGTTGCGGTCTCGATCGCCTCCTGCGTGACACGAGTAGCCTGGCGGAGCGGAGCTATGGCCTGCTCGCGCACGGTGCTTCGGTAACGTCGGATCTCTCTCCGATCGTTCCGGCGCTGACGCGGAGTGCGGCGGGCCCCCCACTGCGCCTGTTCGCTCCCGAGCACGGTTTTTGGGGTGTGGAGCAAGACATGATCAGCGTCGATGCGCGTCGAGATCCCTATTTCGATCTCGAAACGGTTTCTCTCTATGGCAGCGACGAGGCCTCCTTGAGACCTCAGCCCTCCTGTTTTGAGGGACTCGAAATCTTGTTGATCGATCTTCAGGACGTCGGAGCGCGCTACTACACCTACGCTGCAACTGCGATTTGGGCGGCCGAGGCAGCGCTTGCGGCGGAGGTCGAGATTTGGGTGCTCGACCGCCCCAACCCTCTCGGTGGGCTTCAGGTGGAAGGCGGTTTGCCGGATCCGGGGTTCGAGTCCTTTGTCAGTGCCTTCGACCTGCCGGTGCGTCACGGTCTGACCCTGGGAGAGCTCCATCGCTTGGAGGCACAGCGGCGGGGCTGGGACGAAGCCGGCCTGCGTATCTTGCCGGTCGAGGGGTGGCAAAGAGAGGTGCCCTCTAAGCGAGCGGGCTGGACCTGGCGGTCGCCGTCACCGAATATGCCCACCCAGGAGACAGCTTTCGTCTACCCGGGCGGCTGTCTGATCGAGGCAACAGAGCTGTCTGAGGGACGCGGGACCACTCAGCCTTTCCATCTCGTGGGTGCACCAGGCCTCGACGGTCTCGAATTGGCGAAGCGGATGAATGCTCGTGGCCTCCCCGGCGCGCGCTACCTGCCGACATGCTTTCGCCCGCAATTCCAAAAACACGGGGGTCGTGCTTGTGGTGGGGTCGAGATCGTGGTGACCGATCAAGAGGTGTTTCCGTCGTATCGCGCGGGAGTGGAGTTGTTGGAGGAGGTTTGGAGCCTGGATCCAGATGCCGCGGCCTGGCGCTCCGAGCCTTACGAGTTCGTTATTGATCGGCCGGCTATCGACCTCTTGACTGGGGGCGAGGATTGTCGCCGACTCCTCGAAGAGGGTGGTGACGTCGCAGACTGGATTGCTTCGTGGAGCGAAGGAGAGCGCTCTTTCTTGGAAGAACGCGAGTCGGTGTTGCTTTACTCCTGAGCGATGGCTGTAGTTCACGCAATTCGCGTCGACCGAGGTGTAGAGATCTTTGCGCCGCTTGTCGCTGCGCTTCTCGAGAAGGGATACCGCGTCGGGTGGCTCGAGCTGCGCGCCCCGCCCGCTCTCGACCTCCCTCTCGAGAACGCGCTCGATGCGGGTGCTTTTCGTGTTGTGGCCGTGGGTGCGGGTCGGAGTTTGGCGGCGAAGTCGATGAAGGGCTCTCCGGTGCTCGAGGACGTCTTACGAGAGTCTTTCAAGGGTTGTCGCTTGGTCTTTGTTCAGGGCGAGTCGCGACTCCCGCAGCTTCGCGCCGCGGCCGGCCAATGGGAGCTGGTCACCCCCGAAGGAGCCGTCAGGCGACTCAGCTCTGCCGAGTTTGTCCGCGCCGTCGGCCGTCCAAGTCTCCACAAATGATCGCGACTCGTTGGGCCGAATTCAGGAGAGGTTACCCCCTCCTACACGGGGCTCTGTTGGAGTAGGATCGGCTCGCCTCTCACGTTGGGGGGCAGGGATGGAGGGAGCCCTGGAATGTACCGCATCGTCATATCAGATCCGCTCGAGAGTTCTGGCGTAGAGCGCCTACGTGAGGCTGGCGCCGAGGTGCTCGAGCTTCAAGACCGTGAGCGCCTACCGGAGATCATCGGGGAATTCGACGCTCTCATTGTGCGCAGCGGCACTCAGGTGACAGCCGAGATTCTGGAGGCCGGAACGCGCCTCAAGGTGGTTGGCAGAGCCGGAGTCGGAGTCGACAACGTCGATGTGCTGCGCGCCACGGAGCTTGGCATCCTGGTGGTCAATGCGCCGACTGCGAACCTCCTGTCAGCCACCGAGCACACCTTTGCTCTTCTGCTCTCGTTGGTGCGCCATGTCTCTGCCGCCGATAGCAAGCTGAAGGAAGGAGTGTGGGACCGCAAGGCCTTTGTTGGCCAAGAGCTCTATGGTAAGACTCTGGGGATTGTCGGTTTGGGGCAGATCGGAAAGCGGGTAGCGGATCGGGCCAAGGCGTTCGAGATGAAGGTGGTCGCCTACGACCCCTTTCTCGATGCGGAGGCCGCACGGCGGCTCGGCGTCGAGCTGATGGAGGTCGACGAGATGTTGCCCGTGGTCGACGCCCTTACTTTCCACACCCCGCTCACCGACCAGACCCGCGGTCTCCTCGGCAAAGAGCAACTGGCCAAGATGAAGGCTGGCGCCGTGGTGATCAACTGCGGGCGAGGTGGCGTGGTCGACGAGGACGCTCTGCTCTCGGCGCTCGAGTCAGGCCATATCGGCGGCGCCGGTCTCGACGTTTTTAGCCAAGAGCCTCCGGCCAGCTTCGATCTGGTTTCACATCCCAATGTAGTGGCGACACCGCATCTCGGCGCCCAGACCAAGGAGGCTCAGCAGCGAGTAGCCACCCAGATCACCGACATGGTGCTGGCGGCCCTCGGCGGCTCGATGTCGGTGAGTGCGGTCAATCTTCCGTTTCGGCCGGCGGCCGGTCCGAGTGAGGCTTTCTTGCTCCTCGGCGAGCAACTCGGTCGACTGGCGAGCTCGCTTTCCGGCGGTAGCGTCAAACAGATCGAGGTCGATCTGTGGGGGATCGACGATGACATGCGCGCGCCGATCTCCGTGGCCGCGACCAAGGGAGCGATGGTTCCCTTTCTCGGTGAGGTGGTGAACTTCGTCAACGCCGAGAAGATCGCTTCAGATCGCGGCATCGAAGTCGTGCGCGCGGTGCACTCACAGAGCGCCGACTATTCGCACTTGATCGGAGTTACTCTGAAGGGAGAGCAAGGAGAGATCGAGGTCCAAGGAACTCTCTATGGCAGCGGTGATCCGAGAGTCGTCGGTATTTGGGGCTTCCAGCTCGAGTTCCGACCGCAGGGGAAACTGCTGGTGCTGCGCAACGACGACATCCCGGGCTTTGTGGGACGCCTGGGCACTCTGCTCGGTGAGTCGAAGATCAATATCGCCGACATCCACCTGGCTCGCGACGAAAAATCGAATGATGCGTTGGCGGTTCTACGGCTCGATCAGGAGCCCTCGGCCGAGGTCTTGGCGCGGCTTCAGGATCTTCCCGAGGTTCAGGAGACTCACGTCTTCGATCTCGGCTGATTCGGAGCGCTGAGGAGGACCGCTTCGTAGCCTTCTCTAGCGAGGCTGCGACGAAGCGATAGAGCCCGCTTGTGAGTTTGTTGCCCGCCCAGGCGGACCCGGTGCCAGCCTCCTTCGGAGAGCACCGCGACGTCCGGATACTTGGGCCGAAGCTCGGCGGCGAGGAGCTCGGCTCGCTGGCGGGCCTGGAACGCTCCGACCTGCACCACATATGCCGCAGAGGCCGGCGAAGGCAGCTCGACGACGCGGAGGCGAATCCGGGCGATACCCGCTGCCTCCATTCCCAGCTCAGCGGCGGCGGCGCGAGAGAGGTCGAGAATCCGGCCCCGCACGAAGGGTCCCCGATCATTGATGCGGACCTGGAGCGTTCGTCCGTTCTCCAGGTTCTCGACATCGACCACAGTGCCGAGCGGCAGAGTTCGATGAGCGGCCGAGATGCCGTTCATGTCGAAGACCTCGCCGCTGGCTGTTGGCTTGCCGTGAAAGCCGGGTCCGTACCATGAGGCGATACCCACCTGTTTCTTTGGTGGCCGCGAAGAGCTGCAACCGGCAGCGACGAGGGCAAGAATGAGGAGAAGAGAACGAAAGCAGACAGCGGTGCGCTGACGGCCGCAGGTCACACTCTCGGCTCCTCGAGCGGGGCGGGATCGAGATCTTCGAGCTGAGGGTCGACGACTTCGCGCAGGAACTCATCGACCTGCTGCGCCGCCCGACCGGTGAAAGCGATGGGGTCGAGCCGATCGACGATCTCGTCACGGCTGAGCCGGAAGTCGGGATCCGAGGCGATCAGATCGATGAGCGGGTTGGCGCCTCCGCCGGCCAGTGCCTCCTGAGCGTCGAGACTGTAGCGACGGATCTGCTCGTGGAGCTCCTGGCGATCGCCGCCACGCAAGACCGCCTCCATCAGAATGGTCTCGGTTGCCATGAAAGGCAGCTCGCGCGCAACGTGGGCCGTGATGGCGCGCTCCGGGGTGGTGAGGCCACGGGCTACGCCCGCAGCCAGGTGGAGGATGGCGTCGCAGGTGAGAAAGGCGTCAGTCAGCACGAGTCGCCGGTTCGATGAATCGTCGAGGCTCCTCTCCAGCCACTGAAGCGAGCTGGTGAGCGGACCATTCATGGCATCCGTCAGCAGACGGCGAGCCAGGCCACACATGCGCTCGGTGCGAATCGGGTTGCGCTTGTAAGCCATTGCCGAAGAGCCGACCTGGCTCGACCCGAATGGCTCCGAGAGCTCACCGAGACCCTGGAGGAGGCGTATATCGGTGCCCATCTTGTGGATAGTCTCGCCGACCCCGGCGAGTGCCAGCAGGATCTGGGAGTCCTGCTTGCGGGGGTAGGTCTGACCGGTCACGGCCCAGCTCTCATTGAACCCGAGCTTGGTCGCGATCCCGCGGTCGAGTGCTCGCACCTTTTCGTGATCACCATCGAAGAGGGTCAGGAAGCTGGCCTGGGTACCGGTAGTTCCCTTGGCTCCACGACAGCGCAGCCTTCGAGCGCGCTCTTGGATCGCGGTGAGATCCTCGATCGTGTCCTGGAGCCACAGGCAGGCCCGCTTGCCGACAGTGGTGAGCTGCGCCGGTTGCAGGTGAGTGTAGGCGAGCGTGGGCAGGGCCCGGGTGCGGAGTGCAAAAGTGCGCAGCTCGGTCGCCAGTCGCACGAGCCGTCTTGTCACCAGGTCGAGGGCGTCGCGGAGGATCAACACATCGGTGTTGTCGGTGATGAAAGCGCTGGTGGCACCCAGATGAAGAATGCCTCCCGCCTCACCGGTCTGTTCGGCGAAGTGACGCAGGTGAGCGACGACGTCGTGGCGGGTTTGGTTCTCGAGCTCGGCAACGCGCTCGAAATCGATACTGTCGGCGCTCGCTTCGAGGCTCTCGAGCTGTTCCTTCCGGATCGGGAGCCCGAGCTCCGCTTCGACGGTCGCCAGGGCGATCCACATCTCTCGCCACTTGCGATAGCGCGATCGCGGCGCGAAGAGCGCTCGCATCTCGGCGGTGGCATAACGCTCGTGGAGTGGGTTCTGGGGCTCCGCGGAGGACATGGCAACGAGAATACCAGCCGTCGCTCAGAGCTGCTTCATCAGGTCGCGCCAGGCTCGACCGCGGTGGCCCTCGGCGTCCTTTGCGGCGACTCCCAGCTCGGCGTAAGTCTTCGCCGATCCCGCGGGCAGAAAGACGGGGTCCCATCCGAAGCCGGCTTCGCCACGCTCCGGCAAGACCAAGCTGCCCTCGTTGATCCCCTCTCCGATCACTCGCCGGCTGCCGTCGAAGAAGAGAACGAGACAGCGCGCCGTCGCCCTCGGGTCTCCGAGAGCTATAGCGCAGCGTGCGATGCCCTGGGCTCCGGCGGACTCCAGCATCCACTTCACCAGCGGACCCGGGAAACCCCCCAGAGCGCTGAGCTCGAGCGAGGTCTCCTCGACGACGACGGGTTTGCGCAATCTCGACCACGCTTCCATGGCCTTGGCCTCGAGCACTTCCCTCGGATCGAGTGACTGGATCTCCGGCAGATCCACCTCGGCTGCTTCGAGCTCCGCCCCGAGAATCCGGCGAGCTTCGGCAAGCTTGTGCCGGTTGCCTGTGACTAGAAGGAACGGGAGGGCGTCGGTCACGAGCCTTCGAGCCTCTTATTGAGCTTGGCCACTAGTTCTTCGACCTGCTTTCGCAGCTCGTCGAGGCTACCCTCGTTGTGGAGCACGTAGTCTGCCAGAGCGATACGGGTGGCGCTGTCTGCCTGGGCCTCGAGCCGTGCCCTCGCCGAGTCTGGATCCACCCCGCGCTCGATCGCGCGAGCGATGCGAAGCTCAGGGTCGGCTTCGACCGTGACCACCGCGTCATAGCGGCTCTTGCCGCTGGTCTCAGCCAGTAGAGGGACCTCGAAGATGACGATGCCATCGGAGCTTGCCACGAGATCCTGGAACGCCTTCCCGACCAGCGGGTGAATGGCGGCCTCGAGGCGGCGTAGGGCTGCGGTGTTGTTGAAAACCAAATCGGCGAGCTTGGGGTGCAGGACGGCTCCCGCAGAGTCGAGAAAACCCTCTCCGAAGAGGTCGCGAACCGCGGCCGCGCCAACAGCGCCCGGTCGGTAGAGCTCTGCGACCAGCGAGTCGGCGTCGGCCACGGTGCAACCTAGCTCTCGGAGCCAACGGCCGACGGTCGACTTCCCGCTGGCAATCCCCCCGGTGAGGGCGACGATGAAGCTTCGAGGCATGCTAGTGGACCGTAACACCCAAACGTTTAGCGTCTGAGCGGCCCTCGCGGCCGATCTCTGCGTTACGCATCCTCGACATAGTCCCCGCTATGCCTGCGTCAGCGCGCCTTGATCTCGACCACGAATGACTCACTCAGCCCCTAGACGTTCGAGTGTTACGGTCCACTAGGCGTCTACCGGCTTCTTGGCCATGTACATACACACGGTTCCAGCTGAGAGGTCCCGCCAGGTGGCGAGGACGAAGCCGGCTCGTTGCAGAGTCTCGGTCATCGCGTCGCGCTGCTGAAACTCGAGGACCGAGTCTCGTAGGTAGTGGTAGGCCGTGCCTCGACCGCTGACGAGGCGCGCGATGGTGGGCATGAGGTGTCGGAAATAGAAGAGATAGGCATGGCGGAGGAGGACGATACGAGGAAGCGCAAACTCGAGGATGACGAGCAAGCCGCCGGGTCTGAGCGCGTCGAGCATCTCCTCGAGAGCGGCATCCACGTCGGCGACGTTACGAATCCCGAAGGCGACGGTGACGGCCGCGAACGAATCGGTGGCAAAGGGGAGCGAGAGTGCGTCGGCAGCTGTCGCGCTTGGTGCCGCTCTAGGCGACCCACTGAACTTGCGACCCGCCCGCTGCAACATCGGTAAACAGAAATCGGCGGCGATAACGGGGAGGCGGTGGCGAGAGATAGAGAGAGCCTGGTCTCCGGTGCCGCAGCATAGGTCGAGCACCACCCCCGCGGGAGCCTCGCGAGTGACTGCCTTGGCCACCTGGCGCCGCCACAGCCGATCCAGAGAGACCGAGAGCACGCCATTGAGTAGATCGTAGCGGGGAGCGACTTTTGCGAACATGTCGCGGATGGTGGTGGCGCTCTTATCGAGCGGTGCCGAGCTGTCCATTTCTCGTCAACGATCCTATCTTTCATTCGGCGCCGGAACGCCCTTGACACCGGCATCGGAGGCCCGTAACATCGACCGCCCTTGCCTGGCAAGGCCCCTGGAAGTTTGTCTGCACCCCGTCTAGAAGCGAAGAGGTTGGAGTTCATGACCAAGACATATAGCCCGAAGGCGGGCGAGGTGGAGCGTCGGTGGTTTGTGGTCGATGCTGCGGATATCCCTCTTGGACGATTGTCTACGAGGATCGCCACGGTTTTGCTCGGTAAGCACAAGCCTCAGTACGCTCGACATATCGATACCGGCGACTTTGTGGTCGTCGTCAATGCCGAGAGGACTGTCCTTACCGGAAACAAAGAAGAGGGCAAGATCTACTATCGGCACAGCGGCCGACCGGGGAACCTCAGGTCGGAGACGGCGGCGCAGGTTCGACGGCGCTACCCTACTCGCCTGATCGAGCGTGCCGTTCGCGGCATGTTGCCGAAGGGGCCCTTGGGCCGGCAGCAGCTAACTAAGCTGAAGGTCTACGCGGGGCCGGAGCACCCGCACGAAGCGCAGAAGCCGGAGTCTCTGCCGCTGTTGCAGGGCGCCGCCGCGCGAACTCAGGAGGTTTCACCGTGAGCGAACTCACCCACTACGCTACCGGACGGCGCAAGACTTCGACCGCGCGCGTCTATCTTCGGCCCGGCGACGGTCAGGCGACAGTCAATGGAAGGCCTCTCGAGGAGTACTTCGGCAACGACGTGCTCAAGATGATCATCCGGCAGCCGCTGCTCCTGACCGAGAATGACGAGAAGCTCGACTTCATCGCCACCGTCAAGGGTGGAGGCACCACAGGCCAGGCGGGCGCGATCCGTCATGGTCTCGCTCGAGCTTTGACCTCGTACGAGCCCGAGTTGCACCAGACGCTTCGGGACGCCGGGTTCCTCACTCGTGACTCCCGCAAGAAAGAGCGCAAGAAGTACGGTCTCAAAGGGGCTCGCGCCCGTTACCAGTTCAGCAAGAGATAGAAGGAGAGTCCCCTTTGTCCCAGGTCACGATGCAGGAGCTTTTGGAGGCGGGTGTTCACTTTGGGCACCAGACACGCCGTTGGAATCCGAAGATGCGACGCTACATCTTCGGCCGTCGTAACGGCATCTACATCATCGACCTCCAAAAGACGATGGCGATGTTCGACGAAGCGGTGGAGTACGTACGCCAACTCTCCCGCGAGGGTCGAAAGATCCTCTTCGTCGGCACCAAGCGCCAGGCGCAGCAGGTGATCGAAGAAGAGGCGTCTCGCTGTAAGCAGTACTACATGACCCACCGCTGGCTGGGCGGCACGCTCACCAACTTCGTGACCATTCGTGCGTCGGTGGAGAGGTTGAAAGAGACCGAGGCCAAGCTCGCCGACGAAGAGAGTCATCTCACCAAGAAGGAGCTCTTGCGGCTGGAGCGCGACCGGCTGAAGATGACACGGAACCTCGAAGGTATTCGAGACATGGAGAGTCTCCCCGATGCACTCTTCGTCGTCGATTCGAGGCGCGAATCGATCGCGGTCGCAGAAGCGAACAAGTTGGGCGTTCCGGTAATCGGTATCGTCGACACCAACTGCGATCCTGAGCTCATCGACTACGTCATTCCCGGCAACGACGATGCGATTCGCACCATTCGACTCTTCGCCGGTAGGCTTGCCGACACCTACAACGAGGGGCAGGGAATCTCAGCCAAGCAGGAGATGATCGAAGAGACGGCTGCCGAGCCCACCGCTGTAGCGCCGGCAACCGCAGAAGGTGCGGTCGCTCCAGCTGCAACCGAGGTACCGCTCACGGCCGGCACTGAAGAGCCGATCGTGCCGGCGAACGACAGCCCCGCCTCATCGTAGGCAGTATCACGTCAGACATCTAGAGCTGGTAGACGTCGATCTCAGACGTCATGGAAAATGGGACGGAAGCACTCTTCGACGGGTTGCCGCCTAATTCCGCTCAGAGCCAGCTCACATTCTTATTTCTAGGAGGCGTCTTTCCATGCAGATCACGGCGCAGTTAGTCAAAGAGCTCAGGGAACGCACCGCGGCTCCGATGATGGATTGCAAAGCAGCACTTCAGGAAGCCGACGGCGATGTAGAGGCGGCCATTGACGTGCTGAGAACGAGGGGGCTCTCGAAGGCGGCCAAGAAGGCCGGGAGGGCGACCAGTGACGGCATCGTCGGCCACTACATCCACGCGGGCGGCAAGATCGGAGTGCTGCTCGAGGTCAATTGCGAAACCGACTTCGTCGCTCGTACCGAGGACTTTCAGGGCCTGGTGAAGGACATCGCGATGCACATCGCGGCGGCTGAGCCTCGTTACGTCGCTCGGGAAGAAGTCACTGCCGAGGACCTCGCTAAAGAGAAAGAGATTTTTCGCGAGCAGGCCCTGGCTTCAGGCAAGCCCGAGAACGTGGTCGAGCGCATCGTCGAGGGCAAGCTCGAGAAGTTCTACGCTGATGCTGTGCTGCTCGATCAGCCCTTCGTCAAGGACAGCGACAGGAACGTTCGTGAACTAGTGAGCGACATGGTCGCCAAGCTCGGCGAGAACATTCAGGTGCGCCGCTTCGCTCGTTTCAAGCTTGGAGAAGGCTGAGATCGTGGAAGCAACCTCAGCGTATCGTCGAATTCTCCTGAAGCTTTCGGGCGAGGCTCTCATGGGAGAGCAGATCTTCGGTATCGATGAGGACGTGGTGGAGCGGATCGCCTCCGACATCAAGGACGTTCATGGGCTGGGCGTCCAGATCGCGATCGTAGTTGGCGGCGGCAACATCATCCGGGGTGTTGCGGCTCACGATCGCGGCGTGGACCGGGTGACGGCCGACTACATGGGCATGCTGGGGACGGTGATCAACGCCCTGGCTCTCCAAGACGCCTTGGAGCGGATCCAGGTCACGACTCGAGTGCAGACGGCGATCGAGATCCGCGACGTCGCCGAGCCTTTTATCCGTCGCCGTGCGGTTCGCCATCTCGAGAAGGGGCGAGTGGTGATCTTCGGCGCCGGAACCGGCAACCCTTTCTTCACCACCGACAGCGCCGCGGCGTTGCGGGCGAATGAGGTTCACGCCGACATTTTGCTCAAGGGAACAGGAGTCGATGGCATCTATTCTGCGGATCCCAGAAAGGACCCGAATGCTATGCTCTTGTCTCGATTGACGCATAGGGAGATCCTCGAAAAGGACCTCAGAGTGATGGATGCCGCGGCCATTAGTCTTTGCCGAGACAACGGCATTCCCATCGCGGTATTCAAGTTGATGGAGCCAGGGAACCTTCGCCGGATCGTCTGCGGCGAGGAGATCGGGTCCATCGTCAGGTGAGGCGGAGGGGCAGATGAAGCGCGTTTTCCAGGAAGTAGAGGTCAAGATGAAGGGGGCCGTCGACCATTTTCACGAAGAGCTGAAGACTCTTCGCACCGGTCGCGCCTCGCTTTCTATTCTCGACTCGGTTCGGGTGGACTATTTCGGAACGCCGACTCCTCTCAACCAGGTCGCTAATCTTTCGGTTGCGGACGCCAGCTTGATCATGGCGCAGCCGTGGGATCCCTCCACCATCGGCGCCATCGAGAAGGGCATCCTGCAAGCCGATCTGGGCCTGAACCCCGCCAACGACGGCAAAGTCATCCGCATTCCCGTGCCCCCACTGACCGAAGAGCGGAGGCGAGAGATCGTCAAGCGGGCTCACGAATTCGCCGAGGCCAACCGCAACTCCATTCGGCAGATTCGGCGCGACGGCAACGAGGCGCTGAAGAAGATGGAGAAGGACAAAGAGATCGGGCAGGACGAAGAGCATCATGGCCTCGACGAGATCCAGAAGCTTCACGATCACTACATCGCTCAGATCAACAGCGCCGCGGAGACCAAAGAAAAGGATCTGATGACGGTGTGACGACCCGGGCTCCGCACCGAAGGGCCAAGGCGGGAGCCGAGGGCCCACAGCCCGAGCCCACGGCGAGCGTCGCAGCGCCCGTACCCGGCCACTTGGTGCACGGGTTCCACTCGGTTCGAGAAGCGCTCCGCAGTCGTCCGCAGCACCTGCGTCGGGTATTGATGAGTGACGGTGACGGGGGGCGCCGCCGCGAGATTCGTGCTCTTTGCGAGCGCCATCAGGTGTCGCTCGAGATCGTCGCCGACGGCGCTCTACAGCGCTTGGCGCCCGAGGCCCATCAGGGCTTTGTCGCCGAGATCGAAGACCTCGGCGCCTCGATCGGTGGAGGTGTCGATACCGAGCTCGTCGTACTTCTCGAGGACATTCAAGACCCTCGCAATCTGGGCGCGCTACTACGAGTTTGCGAGGGTGCCGGTGTCGGTCGCGTTCTAGTCCGGGATCGAGGTTCGGCGCCGCTGACCTCGACCGTTGCCCACACCTCCGCCGGAGCCAGTGAGTGGGTGGCCCTGGAGCGCATCACCAACACGGCCAACGAGCTCGCCCGCTTCAAGAAAGAGGGCTTCTGGATCTATGGCGCCGCCGAGGGTGGGACGCCACCTTGGGATCTGGATCTCCAGGGTCCTTTAGTTCTCTGTTTGGGAGGCGAAGAGAGTGGCCTCAGGCACCGCACGCGCGAAACTTGTGATGCGCTCGTCGGCCTGCCGATGCGAGGTCGTGTGAGCTCGTTGAACGTGGCAACTGCTGCGTCGGCTCTGCTCTACGAGGCCGTCCGCCAGCGTGTCTGACGGGGTCGATTCGCTTGCCTTCGACAAAAGCCACGAGCTAGACTTTGCCGCCGCCAAAGCGTCTGCCCAGCAGGCGACGGAGGCCAGTGCCGGCATAGCTCAGCGGCTAGAGCAGCTGACTTGTAATCAGCAGGTCCTCGGTTCGATTCCGAGTGCCGGCTCCATCTAAATATAATGTTTTCATAACTTTAGGGATACTACGATCATTCGCAACTGTGGTAGCCGTATTTCTCGTAATCGGTTCGTAATCAGGAAGAGGCGAAAAAGCTGTGCACAGATGGAATTCGCGGGCCCTTGGCCATAGCGGCCTGAATTGGGGCTGTTTGGCTGAGTTGGTGAGCTTGAGGTGAGCAAGGCCATCAGCCCTGATCCAGTGACGCGTCTATACCAAAAACTTGAAGCCCTACTGGTCCAAGGCTGTTCTGCGTTGTCTTCGCCGCCAGCCTTTCTAGACGATCGATCACATCCCTAAACTGGAGCACAGCTCGAGTGTCTGGATCGCGCCAGGTTCGATTTCCGTGGTGGGACACAACCAGCACCCCCCAGCGCCTCGAGGCCGGTTTCAGGTAGTTCTCGGCAAGCTGCTTAGTCAAGGCCGATTCGAGCCGGCGTACTGACCATCCCTTCTCTCTTCCACCGTGCTTTACCTCAATCGCTGCTTCCGCAAGGGCAGCAGTTGCGGACACCACAATGTCGGGCTTGTTGCCACCTGAGACTTCGGTCTCGCGGTGAACGTGATAGCGACCGTTGGAGCGGAGCCTCACTTGCTCAGAGAGCCACTCTTGAACCTGGGCCTCGCTCTCCGCCTTTTGGAGTAAGTCTCGGGAGGACGAGTCGCCGCTTGTCATATCGTCTTGGACGTCCGAGAGAACGCCGAGCAACACGTTTAGGAGCCTCCCTCCAGTGGTTACTGGTGCTAGGTAAGTCCGCTCGAAGGCGGGAACCTCAGTAGCCTTCCACCGTGAGAGTGATCAGGGTAGTTGATGGGATTCGCCTCTGTTCTAGTCACGGTAGTCGAGGGAAGAGCGTACTGGTCCCTCGGATAGCGTGATCAAAGCGGGCAAAAGAGCCGGCATCATCCGCGGCCACCGGGCGCGCCGTTGTTGTGGGGGGGGAGTGAGGTGCCCTCCGGGGGTTGACGTCCCCTCGGAGGGCGTGTCTTCTTTCGTTGAATTTAAAAACGAAAGGCCGAAAGGAGACAGCCCTCTTGTACCAGACCCTGCTTCAGGATGCCAGTTTCTACGATCTACTGTTGCGACTCGACGAGGATCTAGCGGAGAAGACTCGCGCCCTAGGCTGCGAATGCGGTGGGCGTTTGCACCAGGCTCACTATCCACGTAAGCCTCGCGGAGGGCCCGAGGAGCTGCGCAGAAGGACCTCGTTGCGGCTGAGCTATTGCTGCTCGGTGGAGGGGTGCCGGCGTCGTCAGACGCCTGCGTCCTTTCGTTTTCTGGGCCGAAAGGTGTACTTCAGCGTGTTGGTACTTCTGGTCCCAGTGCTGCGGGAAGGGGCCAAGGGAGAGCGGCTGCATCGTCTACAGGAATTGTTTCAGGTGAGCGCACGTACGGTGCGCCGTTGGCAGAGATGGTGGCGAGAGGACTTCGGTCTCAGCCCGGTCATGACTCGCTTTCAAGGCTTTCATGCCGAGCCGATCCAGCGGCAAGACTTGCCGGGCTCTCTGCTCCTAGTCTTTCGTCAATTGTCGCCGGCAGGCGAGAGGGTGCTGGCGGTGATTCGCGCCCTATTGGTCGGGCCCTCTGTGCTAGCTGTGTGAGGGTCGCCGGAAACCCGCAGAAGATGCGTCTCGACTCGCCGAGAAGCGGGCCTTAAGGTCTCTGTTCTCGCCGCCGATTGAAGGAATCGGCGCCCAGGAGAGGGAGATGAGCCATCGAGCCTCGACGCAACAACGCTGGGCGCAGTTTCGCTTCAGTGTGGTGGGTGAGCTGTTGGCTGCGCCTCCCGCACCGGGACATCTGCAGGTGGAATTGTCTCGACTCTCCCAGAAGGCCTGGCGCCATCCGATCACGGAGAAGGCGGTGTACTTTGCCCGCTCGACGATTGAGCGTTGGTACTACACGGCCCTGGCCGGTCGCGATCCGATCGGGGCGCTACAACGCCGATCGAGAAGCGACAGCGGCCAAGCGCGCGCCATCCCAACCCGGATCGCCGAGCTGATCCACACGCAATACAAGGCCCACCCGACGTGGAGCTACCAGCTCCATTGGGACAATCTGGACGTGGTGCTAAAAGAGCGACCGGAGCCAGGGAAGGTGCCTTCCTACTCCACCCTGCGCCGCTTCATGATCGCGCACGGTTGGCCCAAACAACGACGCACGAAGGGAAAGGATCGCAGCACTGCCTCCGGTGCCCCTGCGCGCGAGAAGCGCAGCTACGAAGCCGAGTACGTCAACGGGCTCTGGCACCTCGACTTCCACCACGGCTCGCGCAAGATCCCGAGCTCCGCAGGGACCTGGGAAGTACCGATGCTGCTGGCGATTCTCGACGATCACTCCCGGCTCACCTGCCATCTGCAGTGGTATCTGCACGAGACCGCCGAGTGTCTGATCCACGCTCTGATCCAAGCCTTCATCAAACGCGGACTGTGCCGCTCACTGCTCACCGATAACGGCAGCGCCATGATCGCCGACGAGACCACCGAGGGGCTCCTACGCCTCTCCGTCGTCCATCGCACCACATTGCCCCGGAGCCCCTATCAAAACGGGAAACAAGAAAACTTCTTCTCTCGAGTCGAATCCCGCCTCCTCGCCATGCTCGAAGGACACGCGGATCTCAATCTGGCATTGCTCAATGAGGCGACGCTGGCTTGGGTGGAGATGGAGTATCACCGCACCGTCCATTCCGAGACCGGCCAGACGCCGCTCGACCGCTTTCTCGAGGGTCCCTCCGTCTCTCGGATCTGCCCCAGCCTGGACGAGCTGCGCTTCGCCTTCACCGCCGCTCGAAAGCGCACCCAGCGCCAAAGCGACGGCACCATCAGCCTCGACGGCACCCGTTTCGAGATCCCCTCTCGTTTCCATCATCTCAACCGGATCTCGGTGCGATACCAGAGCTGGGAGAAAAGCTCCGTCTTCATGGTCGACGAAAGCTCCGACGTCCCACTCGAGCGCCTCTACCCCCTCGACAAGGCAAGAAACGCTTCCGGCATCCGCCGCCCGATCCAACCCCAGAGCACCGACGAGCCGACAGGCCCGGAGCCTGGCATCGCACCCCTACTCCGCAAACACATGGCGGAGTACGCCGCCACCGGGCTCCCGCCCGCCTACCTCAAAAAGGAGACACCGTGAACAACCAGAAACTACTGGCACTCTTCGGACTGAAGTGGAACCCCTTTACCCCCAACATCCCCGTCGAAGCGCTGTGGCGACACCCGCATCTCGACCACTTCTGCTGGCGCCTGGAGACCCTCGTCCACGACGGTGGCTTCGCATTGATCTCCGGTGATCCCGGCACCGGCAAGTCGGTCGCTCTACGCACCCTCGCTCACCACCTTCAACACCTGCCCGACCTGCGCACCGGAGTCCTCACGCGGCCACAGAGCAGTCTCGCCGACTTTTACCGTGAGCTCGGACAGCTCTTCGGGGTCCCGCTCAATCCACACAACCGATGGGCCGGATTCAAAGCCCTCCGACAGACCTGGCTCTCCCATGTCGATGCCACCCATCAAAGACCCGTACTCTTGATCGACGAAGCCCAGGAGCTCGCCGCCAACGTGCTGGCCGAACTGCGCATCCTCGCCTCTGCGGACTTCGACTCACGCTCCATCCTCACCGTCGTCCTGTGCGGCGACTCCCGACTCACACAGCTCTTCCGACGAGACGATTTCCTACCCGTCGCCAGCCGCATCCGCGTACGCCTCCTCCTCGACTACCTGCCCCCAGAGACGTTGGCCGAATGGCTCCAGCACTCCCTGACACAAGCCGGAAACCCCAGTCTCCTCGACCACGAGGTCATCACCACTCTCGCCGAGCACGCCGCCGGAAACCTCAGAGTACTCGCACACATGGCCAACGAGCTCCTCGCCATGGCCGCCAAAGAAGAGCTACCCAACATCGATCAGAAGCTCTACCTCGAGGTCTTCTCGCCACCTACCTCCCAGCGCTCTCCCAGGAAAGCCCGTGCCTGACTCCCCATCCGCCCAGCAACAACGACGGCACCTCCAGAGCGTCCTCGAGCTCTATCGACGACATCCCCAAACCACCGGACGAGTCAGAAACGCCGATCGCCGCCTCGCCGTACATCTCTATCGAAACGGCGTTACCCTCGACACCATCAACGCTGCCTTACTACTCGTCGCCGCCAGGAGATGCAACGAGGCACACACCACAACCCCCATCCAGAGTCTCCACTACTTCCTCCCCGTCATCCGAGAGATTCGCGATAGACCCCTCGATAACGGCTACCTCCGGTACCTTGAAACTCTCATCCGCGACAGCAGCCAAGACCCAGACCATCATTTACTGTGATCAGCCCGCCATCGATTACCGTGATCACTCTCACCACCGCGGAGGTTCAGCATCCTGCTCTGCCTTCTCGCGTGCTAAAGCGATGAGGCAACTAGAGGACAGCGGGAAGCCCTTCTCCTCCGAAAGCGAAAGAACAGCTTGGTAGGCGTCTGGGCCTCGACGGTCAACAAGCGAAGAGAACAGTCTTTCACGGGCCCACTCGGCCTCATCCCTCTCATCAGGGCTATAGGCACCCTCGTGGACTGCGTCGTCTTTCGTGTTTACCTCTCGGTATGCGATGCGCACCAATGAAGAAAGCGCCGGAACCGACATAGAAGTGGGCGCCTCCGCTGCCAGGCCGAACTCTCGACCGAAAAGGACGGCCAAGCCTGCTTCCGTTGTAGCAGCCTTGGTATCGATCCACTTGATCAGCTGGGTCGTAGCCTGGTCGGTATCCGCCAGGAACAGCAGGGCAATAGAGCGTACAGCGCGATCGACATCATCGACCTTCAATGCTGCTCGAAATCGGCGGCGAGCGACCGCCACAACCCGACGCCTCTCCTCATCGGAGAACTGCATTCGTCGCAGCGCCTGAATGCCTCGATCGAGCGCTCTCAGTGACGTCGCGTCCTCGCTCATCATGATCTCGAAGAGGGGGCCTTGTACAGAAGGAGGGAAGGGCGCACCCTTATCGCGATAATGGGTGAGCAGTTCGACCTGGCCCCCATCATGGCTTTTCCACTCATCTTCTAGAGCCTTGCTCACGACCGGTAGCACGGATACACCGCGTTGATCGATGAGCTTGTCGAGCCATTCGGGATAGCCCAGTTCACTCATGCAAGCGTGCCTTGCAGCGCAGGCGGCATCGGCGGCGCTGAGACCCGCTGGCCAGTTCGACTCCTCGCGAGCTTCGACCCCTATGCCTGCAAAGGAAAGGACGCTCGGATGCTTCCTTGAGAAACCACGATCGGTACGCTCAGGGGCTTCAGGTCGTGTAATGCGCCAGAGCACCTTCATCCCTTCACAATAGGCCTCGGCTACGGTCCCGCCGAATGCCGGTGCCGGTGCCAGCAATTGCCACTGCAAGGCTGCTTGCTCTGCGTTCTTTCCAGTCTTCTTCTGCAGCCACTGGGTTAGCCAGTAAAGTCTGGACGACCCTGTCTCCCAATCTGCCAATCGAGCTGGATCGGTTAGTCCGGCAGGGTCTGCTTGAAGCTCTTCCCTGAACCGGATCCACTGCGCCTCGGTCTCTTTTCTTTCCTCAGCCTCGCGGTCTTGCTTCTGTTGGGTGTTCCTTTCGTGCTCGAGCGCCGCTTCTAGCTCTGTCTCTGACGGAGGTGCGAGATAGCCGTCGAGATCGGCCGCCAGTTCATTGCAGCCCGCAGCGAGCTCTCCTAGACGAGAGGATTCAGAGTCGAGTTCGCCAGCTGCGCGCAAGATTCGGGCGAGAGCGCTAAGAGCCACCTGTCGATCAGCAACCAGCGGGCGATGCGAGTAGTCTTCAAAGAGCCAGCCCACGTCATGGGGCCCAAGCTCCCATAGAACGTCACCGCACCCCCAGACATGCGAAAGCCTCGTTGGGTATTCCTCGGCGTGGCGGTTGTCGTTTAGCCGCGTCTCCTCGACGTCAGCCCAGAAAAGTGTGCGCTGCAGTTGCGAATCACCGGTCACGAGCGCTCTTAGGGCAGGTTCTTCTTGGTCCCAGTTGCGCTGACTGTCAGCCCGCTCGACAGCCATGAGGAAACGTACAAGCACTCCAGGGGGGTCAGCGTTCCCCATGTCTATAACAACGTCGCGAGCGATCTTTGCCATACGCCTTGCGATGCCGACGTGGCGAGCTGAGATACGTCCGTGCCTGGACTGGAAGGGTGGTGAGAGACTCAAGTCTGAGAGGCCGACGATCAGTCTCTCGCGTGCGTCTGAATCAGGGCAAACTTCCCACAGCTTCGCGACTTCGCTCTCGAAGCCACCTAACGATCCTGGCTCCGCCGACGGCGTTAGCTCGACCAAGCGAAGCACCTCGTCGACATCAAGGTGTTCTGGAAAGAGAACCCCCACGAATTCCGGTGCGAGAACGGCACTCGCCGGACCGGCGGCTCCCTTCAACCAGCCTGCTGCTTGCCGTAACCCGTCGGTGTCCTCACACGCGCTGAGTGCCTCAAGCGCGACGATGCGAAAGTGGTCTCCGCACCCTTGGTCGACAGCTACTTTACGGGCGAGGTGGGCGCAGGCCGCTATCCTCCCTTCCCTCACGATGCGGAGGAGGTTTGTACGGAAGAACTCTCGCTTGTTGAGACCCCAGCAGCGCTCGATGGTCGAGGCGAGTTCAGGGTCGGAGAACATCCAAAGGGCTCGTTCATCGGGAATGTAATCTGCCCTCCGGCCCTCCGGTCCCGCCTTCGCGTAATTGAGCAGGAGGGTCTTCTTTGCATCGAGGGGCAGCGAGCCCGGGTCTCCGTAGCGCAAAGCACGATCGGTGCGCGTCGGATGATTTCGGCGCGGATGTCGGTCTGACTCAGCGACAGCCATGCTGCAGCGCCTTGCAGTGACGGTACGAGAGCTTCGACTCCGTAGACGTCCTCGAAGAGCAAGTCCTTCACAACGTGGCGGGGGCAGCCTCCCTCGAGGAGGCGTTTGAGCCAGCTCGCCATCAGGTACTCCCTAGTACCGCGATGGTGGAAGCGGATACGCCCATAGGTGGCTTGCTCGAAGACGCCTCTTCGTAGCAGTGCATTCCGCTCCGCGTCCGTCCAGCTGTCGAGCACTTCGGCCGAATCAATGGCACCGGCAGCAAGCGTCGGATCAGCCTCTTGGCCCGATGCTCGAATAGTTGAACTCTTCACCAAGGCCAATGCAGCTGACAGTCGCTCGGCGCCGCGCCGCGATTTGTCGTTGGCGAGATCTCGGTTGTCTGCTCGGTATCGGTCGTGCTCACGCAGCTTCCGATTCACGCTGTTCTCGGTCATTCTCTCCAGGCTGTCAAAGCCGTTCCAGGCCTTCCAGTGCTCAGCGAGATCGAGAAGATCCCCCGGCCGTTGCGCCAGGTTGTCGAGCCCCTGCTGCACAATCGCTTGGACGAATACCGCAGGTTCCTCTGCTCCGGCACTCGCAGCAAGTAGCCGCATTTGTTCAGGATCGAGAGGCACAAGCCTGACCACCAGAGTGTCGTCGGCTTCCTCGGTACGCCGTGGTAAGCCGAAGACCGAGTTCGTCGGCACCTTGCTCCCAAATATGGGGCCGAGCAGATACGAATCGTCCTCCTCAGCGGAGATTGGAGCTTGCTCCTTCCATGCTGGTAGAAGCCGCCTGAATTCAGCTAGGTCGGTACGGCCCTTCCAGTCGCTTCCGCGACAAGAGATGTATACATGTGCACGGTGTAGAGCTCCAGAGACTTCACGCGCAAAGTGCGACAGAGCTCTTTGCAGGCTCTTGCCATGGAGTTGCGCTTCATCTACAGAATCCAGAAAGAACCACCCCTCCTCGCTCCCACTCTCCTTCCACTGCTCGAACTTCCTTGCTGCTTGTGGATCAAGGGCAGCGTCGAAGCCATAGTCGGCAAGGTCCTCGATGCGGACGAAGAACCCCGACTTGCCCTCAGCGAGCAACGACGCTGCACGGTTCCGGAACTCCTCTGTCTTCCCGCTCGAGGCCTCAGCGAGCAACACCACGCGACGGTGCGTGAGTAGGCCAGACCAGTGGAGCGAACCCGATAGCCCTAAGAGTCTGTGAACCTCCAGACTCCACTCCTCGTCCTTCTCAACACGAACGAAGCGACGATCAAGTTCGACAAATTCCATACTGGAGGTCACCTACGACTCACTGTCTGGAATCCTCTCACGCCCCGCCTGGCAGCTGCACCGTCGCCCGCACCTCTTTCAGCATGCGCTCCGCGCTTTACACCTGCCAGCGCCATTCGCCACAATCAACTGGGCGAATCGAGCAATCGCGCAGACTCGCTGACTGCGGGTTCCCCTAACGATCGACGGTGGCGTACAGAGGGGGCGGCAGGAATCTATGATCGTTTTCATCCAGGGCCCCCCAGCATCCGGCAAGTCGACACTGGGTATGGGGCTCAGCGCGAAGCTAAACATCCCCCATGTCAGCAAAGATGACATCAAAGAAAATCTGTTCGATTCATTGGGGGCGCGCGATGCCGCGTGGTCACGCGAGTTGGGGGCGGCGTCGAATCGACTGCTCTTCCTACTGGTGCGAAAGTACGCGTCGCTTTCGCGGGACATCATCATCGAGAGCAACTTCTCGAGAGATGAAGTAGCAGAAATCGAACGGACTCTCGCAGGCGGAAGTCAGGACGTCTGTGATGTGTTCCTGACTGCGCCGCCCGATGTACTGATGGCGCGTTTCCGGGAGCGCTGGGAGTCCGGGCGGCGTCATCCGGGACATGTGGACGATCAGCGATATGAAGACATCGAGAGCTACATTGCCGAACAGAAGTCGCGGCCGATGGGGCTCGGGATAGTCCAGATCCGGATCAACACCGAACGCGAAGGCCCGGACTCCGTTCTGTCGACCGTACTTGCACAGCTCGCGGCGGTCGCCGCATCTCAGGGAGCTTCGACCGGGCCCAGCAAATGAAGCTGACCATGCAGCAGGATGCTATCGGGCAGGCAGTCTATGACTGTTATCGGGGGCTCGGCGGGTACGAGATCATCGAGCGCTCCGATGGCTTCATCCAGGAAAGTGGCGGCCCCAGGATCTACCTATCCGAGTATCGATCTTGGCCACGCTACCAGAAGCTCGCGCTTCGGCACGTGAGTGGCCGTGTGCTCGACATTGGCTGTAATGCCGGCAGGCATGCCCTCTACCTTCAGGAACGAGGCCACTCCGTCCTGGGTATCGACATCTCGCCGCTCGCAATCAAGACCGCCGGCCTGAGGGGCCTGAAAGCAAGGAGGGTCCTCCCGATCACGGGTGTTAGCAGGCACTTGGGATCTTTCGAGACCATTTTCCTTCTCGGTAACAACTTTGGCCTCTTTGCCACTTGGGCGCGAGCACGGTGGCTGCTACGCCGCCTGAGGACGATCACCGCGGAGGATGCTCGCCTCATCGTAGAAAGCCTGGATGTGTACCGGACGGACGAACCAGAGCATCTCGAATACCAGGCAGAGAATCGCAGACTTGGCCGGATGAGCGGTCAAATCCGGATGAGGGCTCGATACAAGCAGTTTGCCACGCCCTGGTTCGACTATCTGATGGTGTCGCAGCAGGAGATGGAGTCCATTCTTGAGGGAACGGGCTGGATCACCAACCGGTTCTTCAATGGACCTGGTGGCTCGTACGCCGCTGTCATCAAGAAAGAGACATTAGGGACCCCTACTTGCGCCCCAGTTGCGTCGAAGGAGTAAGATCAGAGCTGGCCTATAGGGCCGGACCCCCCGGTCCACGAGCGGCAGGGAAGCCACGGCGGGACCCCCCGCAGCCAACCCTGCCCAGTTTCTCTGCCGCCGTTCTTCGCGAGCCCCGCCCCCGATCGGGATCGCGAGCCCCCAACAGAGCCTCCCACCTGCGCCCCGGTTGCGCCTAGGGGCCGTATGCTGAGGTGTTCTCACGAAAGGATATCTGTGTCTTGGGTTAGAGAACCGTGCTCGGCCAGGCCGCACCAGAGCGTGGGCTCCACTACCACCGGCTGTTGCTTCTGGAGAATCCGAGCGACGTGGCCCGAAACCTCGCCCGCCATCGCCTGGCCGGCGTCGTACTTCTCCCGGAAAGTGAAGCGAGTGGCCTGCGAGTCCATCCGAATGGGACGATAGTCGCCATGCTGCGGACACCCCAGCGTCCCGGAGCTCAACCGTCGCCGACCGCGGCCACCGCGCTGAGCTACGACCGCATAGCCGACGACTACGTGAAGCGCAACCGGGACCGATCCGCTATGGCCCCGGCCATGGACCGGTTCGCGGCGCAGCTCGCACCCGGCGCGCTCGTCGTGGATGTCGGCTGCGGGCCCGGGTTCGACGGGGTGCTGCTTCGGCAGCGCGGGCTGCGGGTGATCGGGGTGGACCTGTCGGCGGGGATGCTCGCAACCGCGCGGGAGCTCTTCCCCGGCGTATTCGTGCAGGGCGACCTGCGACGGCTGCCGCTGTCGCGGCGCGCGGACGGGCTCTGGGTGAACGCGTCGCTGTTGCACGTGCCGCGGGACGAGGTGCCGGTGGCTCTGGAGGGGTTCGCGGGGGCGCTGCGGCCGGGCGGCGTGCTGTTCGTCAGCGTGAAGGCGGGGGACGACGAGGGCTGGGAGGACGAACCGGCGTACGGCGATCCCCGCTGGTTCACGTACTGGACCGAGGACGCGCTCGACGCGGCGTTGGCCAGCGCCGGGTTCACGGTGACCGACGGGCGGACGAACCCGTCGCCGTTGGGGCTGTGGATCCTGCGGGTAGCGCATTTCCGCGGGCCGGGCTCGGCGTAGCGGACGTGATCACCTTGTGCGTCCTTTCGCGCGACGCAACCCGGGCCCCGCGTCCTGAGTCGGACTTCGACTTCCCGGTCGCTGCCCGAGATGAGCTGTTCGCCCTTCCAACCCTCTCGTCGTCCCGGCAGGGAAAGTGCCATCTCGCTACTTGCTAGGACGCGCTCCTCGAACCGAGGGAAGACTACAGACGACAGACGATGACGGTCGAGTAGGGTGTACACAGCAATAAAATGCACGACTGAAGGAAACCACGAATGAAGAGACGTCATGGAAGCTGTCTTTGCGGCGGTGCAAGGTTTGCGATCACCGGCGAGATTCGGGGGGTCGGAAGTTGTCACTGCTCGAAGTGCCGCAAGGTGTCTGGGACCGGAGGGAACGCTCAGTTCATTGTTCCAAGAGACAGCTTTCAGTGGCTTCGGGGTGAGTCGGATGCCATGACCTTCCAACGCGATGACGGCTGGAGCGTGTCTCGCTGCAACACCTGTGGCAGCCCACTACCTCGTAGCTATGACGGACAACGGTTCTGGGTCCCTGGGGGCCTGATGGACGACCCGCTCGACACGGACGTGAAGAGGCACATCTTCTGCGCTTCAAGAGCAGACTGGGATCGAGAGTCAGAGACTGCCGAGTACCACGATGAATACCCGCCAGCGCTCAGCTAGCATGGCCTAGGCTCCGACAACTTGTTCCTTTCACCTTTCCCTTTGGGCTAGTGTTGGTGCGAGCAGAGAATGTCTATCTCAAGGGAGAGCATCAAGGGACTGTGCTTCGATTTCGGCAATACGCTCGTGGAATTTGGACCCAGGCAGGTAGCCGCACAGTACGAAACATTTGAGCGAACGTTGACTGGCCTGTTCGGTCCCTGCGACGCAGCGCGCTTCAAGGCCGTGCGAGATCGCCAGCGCGCTGCCCCGCTCAGCAACGGCTATAAGGAGAGCGAATTGACGTCGCTCTCGCAGGAGTTGATTCGGGAGCTCTATGACGCGGAGCCGGACGAGAACCACATCGAAGTCCTAAATCAGACGCGTTGCGATTCGGTAGCTGATGCCATTGAACTTAACGATGAGGTGTTGCCGCTCTTGCGCGAGCTCCGGCGGCGGTACCGCCTGGGATTGTTGTCGAACTACCCCTGCGGTCGCTCTGTTCGCAACGTCCTCGCCAAGGTGGGCCTGTTGGACATCTTCGAGGTGGTTGTGATCTCGGGCGATGTCGGGTACGTGAAGCCTCACACCAGGCCGTTCGAGGCCATGTTGTCGCAGATGGGCCTTGCCCCCTCGGAGTGTCTATACGTCGGCGACAACTGGCTGGCGGATATTCAAGGGGCAAAGCAGATCGGGATGCGGGCGGTTCTAACGACTCAGTACACACCCCACACAATCTTCAAGCCCGTGGTGGGCGATCACTTACCCGACGCACGCATCGCACACCTAGACGAACTTCGGGCGCTGCTTCTGAGCTGAGACTGGGCCGCACCGATTCCTCTATCGCATCCGCTACCACCTTCCGCTAGAGAAGGCGCCAACGCCCATCGCAAGCTTCCACCAGTCCGGTCGCGATCAGAATCACCGCTGTCAGAGTCGCCTGGAGGACGAGCAGCGACTGCTGCGCCCCGAGCGTTCCGAATAGGCGACTTTGTCGCTTGTTCCTCAGACGCTCCGTGGAAAGACGGATTGGAAACCCGCAGTCCAAACCTCGTGGAGAGTCCTGGGGTAGCCGGTCGGCGAGAGGTGTACCTTGATGGCGACATCCCGCTCCAGGCGTGTGTCACGACCCAGGTACACCTCTCCCATGCCGCCCTTGCCGCGCAGCTCGACGATCTCGTAGGGACCGAGGCGTGTGCCAGCTCCTAGAGCCATGACTTGGCGACATCTTACCCGTCGCCCGACGGGATCAGCGGGGCTCGATCTAACGTGTCGCGAAGGACCACAAACTACGACAGCGATCTCCGCTAGCCCCCGTAGTTATTGCACTCTTGGGCCGCCCCGGGGAGATTTTGCGACACCGTGTCGCAAAATCTGCGAAGGTGCGACACCCCCGCTTCCGACAGCGCAACAAAAGTACCCTCGTCATGGCACCTTCCGCTACAGAAGGCGCCAACGCCCATGGCACCTTCCACTAGAAGACGTGACAACTGACCGAGTCTCTGGAGTATGGTCTATCAATGCCCGGCGGGCGCTATTGAGACAAGCCGCTCTCGGCCATCGCCTCTCGCACCTGCTCGCCGGCAAAGTGAGTCGTGTCATTGAGCAACGGTGCCGGTTCGGTGTACTCGCTATCAGGTAGCAACAGAGAGTTGTAGCACCAGCTCATTCCCGTCGCCGAATGCCTCGCCCTGATAGCCGCCCCAAGTGCTCACGATCGCGAGCCCTTGGTCTCCCACCAGCTCGGCAATCTGATCTGGATACCAGCAGCGCATTGTGATTGGCATCGTGAGTTCCTCTAGTAGTTCGTCGCCGCGATACCGTCGGAAGACGAGCTCCGGGTACAGCACCAGCCTCTTCGCGTCCATTCGCGGCCGCCGATCTGAACCGACGATGCGCTCGTCTCCGATCCATCGTTCCCACTCAACTGTCTCTTCTTCTCGAATCCATCCGGCACGCAGCGCGTCCGGGTCTTTCAAAGGCTTGAACATCGTCAATACACAGGAGCCGGAAGGCTTCATGTGTTGGCGCAGGCAGCGAAAGAAGCCTGCCACCTGCTCGTCCGTCTCCAGAGCCTGGAATACTCGGTACGGCGCCAGGACAAGATCGAACGTGCGGCCGAGGTCGAAATCCGTAATGTCGGCCTCAATCAGACTGATTCTGCGCTGAACGTCACCTGGTAGGCGGCGGACCTTTCCCTCTGCAATGTCAAGCATGGCCCGCGAGAGGTCGATACCGACGGCTGAGCCACACAGCTCCGCCAACTCGAGGATCACCCGACCGGTCCCACAGCCGAGCTCCAACAGGGAGGTTCCTCGGGAAGTGATGAGATCTCGGTAGAAGGGGACGTCTTCGTCGAAATCCTGAAGATCATAGAACTTCGCGGCGCCGCTGCGTTGGTCAACTGTCTTCATTGAGTTCTCACGATTGTATGCACGACGGCTCTACGATGCGCTGGGCTGTCGTCTTCCACTACAAGACGTGCCAACTCAGCGTTTCGCCGGAGAGCCCACTAAAACCAACGCGTGAGAAATCTGACCAACAAGCTCACCCCAGATAGCGAGGGAAGAAGAGCCGTGGCGATCAGAATCATGCCCTCACGAGCAAGAGGTCAACGGAAGGTAGCGACGTATCCGCTCAAGTCCACTACTCACTCGCTTCGGGTGGTTGTCCAGGTAGCCGTAGTGGACCTCGCCGACGGCGATCATGATGGCCTTGTGTTCAAGCCAGCGCCACTCGTCATCATCCGGTTCCGCGCCATAGGTCCAAAAGGCACGCGCCGCGCACTCACGACCGCCCGCGTAAAAGAGACCTCCGAAGTCGGCACTTCGGATGGTGGTGCAGGCATCGGCCCAGTCGATGATGCCGGCCAGGGCGCTCGTTGCCGGGTCCACGAGGATGTGGTCTGCTAGCAGATCTGCATGCGCCAGCACAAGCGGCACTTCTGGTTCCGGCGGCAAGGGGTCCTGGAGGTAAGCGTCGAGCCGCCTGCGGAGCGTGGCAGAGTACGCATCGGCGGAATGACGGAATTCGCGCAACGCCCACTGGCTGTAGTCCTGTCCTGCCCAGGGGCTCGGGACCTCAGTTGCGATGCGCGCCCGGTGCAGGACGGCTAGAAACTCACCGACTTCTGCTGCGACGTCGTTGAGGATGGCGGCATCACTAATGTCAGTGAGGGGCGTGCCGCTCAGGTATCTGTAGGCTGCGAAGTGCCACGGAAATTCCGCGAGCGGGGAGCTGAAGTACTCGAACCCTGGCACCGGGACGGGCAGCGGCAGATTGTGCATCCGCTTGAGTATCTCCCGTTCCCGGACGAGCACGCCATCGCACTCGGCGCGCTTCGGAAATCGTAGGACCCATTCGCCGTCGGCGAGGTAGCTGATGTAGTCGAACCCCTCGGCCAGTTTCTCGACGTCTGCGCAGCGTATACCGAAGGCGCGGCGCGCGAGCGCCCCGGCACGGTTGGGCTCCAGTTGGAGCTCCGCCGCCCACGGGAAGTGGGTCATGGGTTTGCCATCCTGCCCGTTGAAGGCGCTCGGGAGATGCTGCCCGCCCGACGCCTTGTTGAAAGGGAGAGCTGAAGAGCCACTTAATTGTGATAGCGAGACGGCGCGCCTAGCAGGCCAACGATTCTAAGAGAGTGATCACGTGTTGATGGCTGCGAGAAAGCGCATCCCGTTGGCTGCGAGCGCAGTTTCCGGGATGGAGTGAGCTGAGGGCTTCGCGACCGCGGGAAAGCTAGGCCTTCTTCAGGAAGGGCGGCATCATCCCGCCGGAACGGCGGTCCGGGTGCGTGGTCCCGGCGGCGTGTTTGCGGTCGGAAGAGATGCGTGAGTCGGTGTAGGGCTTTGCAGTGCGGGCTCTGCTCTGATAGAGCAGGCCGACCAGAGACGGCGAGAGCCCGGGAAAGCGAAGTAGAAAACGCCCCGGGCTCTGCCCCAAACCGCAGCATTAGCTGCGCTTGCAGTATGGCAGAGAGTCGGGGTCGTCGTCGAATGGGAGGCGACGATGCGACCGGACTACCGACTCTTCGACTGTGCTCGATGCCGTCGGCGTATCTCGCTGTGCTCGCACTGTGACCGTGGCCAGCGTTACTGCCGGGCTTGTGCTCTGGTGGCTCGTCGGGAATCGACTCGGGCGGCCGGCCATCGGTACCAGCGAAGCCTCCGAGGTCGGCATTGTCATGCCGCCCGTCAGGCCCGCTACCGTCGGCGCCAGCGCGAGCGGGCAGAGAAAGTGACGCATCAGGGTACCCCAGGCGGTACTTCGGGGAGGACACTGTGTCGGATCGAGACTCCGAGGCGCGAAGTGCGCTACGACCCGAGGAATCCGCGATGCATGCAGTGTGGAGAGGCCTGCCGAGAGTTTGTGCGAACGAGCTTTCGTCGTTGCCGACGGAGATAGGGGCGTGATCGACGCACAGCTGCGCGGGGAGATCCGTCGTCTGTTCCTGGTCGAGAAGTGGAAAGTCGGCACGATCGCTCGACAGCTACAGCTGCACCCCTCAACCGTGCGCCGGGCGCTGGAGAAGTCCGGCGTGCTACCCCAGCAGCGACGAGGGAGGATGATCGATCCTTACCTGCCGTTCATCGAGCAGGTGCTCGGGACCTACCCACGACTGCCGGCGAGCCGTCTCTACACCATGGTGGTGGAGCGCGGCTATCCAGGAGGCCCGGATCAGTTTCGCCACCTGGTGGCCTCGATGCGACCGAAGCCCCAGCGCGAGGCGTTTCTCTCGCTGCGCATGCTGCCAGGAGAGCAGGCGCAGGTCGACTGGGGCCACTTCGGTCGGCTCCGCGTCGGCCGGGCACATCGTCGGCTCTATGCCTTCGTCTTCGTGCTGTCGTTCTCGCGCACGGTCTTCGTGCACTTCACCCTCGACACTCGTCTCGAAACCTTCTTGCACGCTCACCAGCTGGCCTTCCACTACGTCGACGGCGTCGTCAGGACCGTTCTGTACGACAACCTGCGAACCGCGGTGATCGAGCGGCAGGGAACCGCGGTGCGCTTCCATCCCGTGCTGCTCGATTTCGCCAGCCACTACGGCTTCCTTCCCACCGTCGCCGCGGTGGCTCGGGGAAATGAGAAAGGCCGCGTCGAGCGCGCAATCCGCTTCCTGCGAAGCTCGTTCTTCGGCGCCCGAACGGTGAGCGATTTGGATCGTCTGAATCGGCAGGTCCTGGAATGGTGCCAGAGGTCGCAGCGCAGACCCTGGCCGCAGGACCGACAGCGAACCGTGAAAAGCGCCCTGGCCCAGGAACGACCTCGACTGCTTGAGCTTCCCGGAGACGACTTCGAAACCGACCTGCGACTGGAGATCAAGGTCAGAAAGACGCCGATCGTGCGCTTCGACCTCAACGACTACTCGGTGCCGCACAGTCATGTGCAGAGGACCGTCACGCTCCTCGCCAGCGAGCATCGGGTGCGGATCCTCGATGGCCAGGAGCTCCTCGCCGAGCACCCTCGCTCGTACTCCCGGGGCGAGCAGATCCTCGATCCTCAACACCTCGAGGAGCTCCTCGCTCACAAACGCAGGGCCCGACGACACCGGGGCTTCCATCGGCTGTTTTCCGCTGTGCCTCGATGCGAAGAGCTGATGCAGCAGCTCGCCGAGCGAGGCGAGAACCTCGGAACGCAGACCGCCGGCCTGCTCCGACTCCTGCGCCAGTACGGCCCCCAGCGACTCGACAAAGCCGTGCGCGAAGCGCTCCTGAACCACGCACCGCGATTCCAGTCCGTCCGGCTCCTACTCGAACGGCACCAGCGCGGCCTCGGTCAGCCCCCGGCTTTACCGGTGCCGCTCAGCCAGGAGCTCCAACAGCGAGATCTCTCCGTGAGACCGCACAACCTCGAGGACTACGACCAACTTGGAGGCAACGACGATGGCCCGACCCAGGAAGAGTCCAACGATCCCTGACGAACCACTACGAGAGCTCGCCCGATCCCTCGGCTTCTACGCCCTCGTCGACGACTGGGGCACCTACCGAGAACAGCCCTGGCTCGAACAGCTGCTGCGCAAAGAAGAGGCCGAGCGCAAACGGCGCAGCCTCGAACGGCGCATCCGCACCAGCCGCGTCGGGCTCTTCAAGAGCATCGCCGACTTCGACTTCTCCTGGCCCCAGCGCATCGACCGCGAGCAGATCCAGGATCTGCTCACCCTCCAATTCCTCGACGACATCACCAACGTCATCCTCCTCGGACCCAACGGTGTCGGCAAGACCATGATTGCCAAGAACCTCCTCTACCAGGCGCTGCAACGAGGGGCCACCGCCAGCTTCGTCACCGCCTCCGACATGCTCAACGATCTCGCCGTCCAGGAAACCCCCTCGGCGCTCCAGAGAAGGCTCTCCAAATACACCCGACCCTCGCTTTTGGCAATCGATGAGCTCGGCTATCTCTCCTACGACCACCGCCACGCGGATCTCCTCTTCGAGGTCGTCTCCAGGAGATACGGCAACAAGCCCATTCTTCTCACCACCAACAAGCCCTTCGCCGAATGGGCCGAGGTCTTTCCCAACGCCTCCTGCGTCGTCACTCTCGTCGATCGACTCACCCACCACGCCGAGATCGTCAAGATCGAGGCTAACTCCTATCGCCGCAAGGAGGCCAAGGAGGCTGCTGAAAAAAAGGCCAAGGACCGCGCCAAAAGGCGGAGCGCAGCACGACGACGCTCATGACCCGAAGCCACTATCGGCGCCAGCTCCTCCGCCTCTATCGACTCCTTCCCGACACCCCGCACCGCTTCCACCACGGCGACCGCGTCATCGTCGACCAGCTCTTCGACCAAGACCTGCCTCTCACCGTCCTCCAGGCCGCCCTCCTCCTCGGCTCCGCCCGACGCGCATGCCGAGATCCGCGCCTACCAAAGCTCCAGCCCATCCGATCCCTCGCCTACTTTCTCCCCATCCTCCGAGAACTCCCCACGACGCCACCCCCCGAGGGGTACCTCGACTATCTGCGCCACACCCTGAGTCACGCCTCGCGGGGACAAAAAACCGACTCGCAGCCAACTAAGTGCGCTTTCTCGTAGCCGGTAACAATCACGCATACGACCGGACGAGGCCGGTGATTGCGCTATTACTCTAGCGCAACCGCTTCTCGAACAAGACACACTTCAGTCCGTGATTGGTCGCCCGTCCTATCTCGGTATAGCCGCTGCTTTTGTAGAGCGCTATCGCTGCCACCTGTTGGACCGTTGTGTCGAGGATGATTCGCGTATACCCGAGCATGTTTGCGCGCGCTTCCAGCTCTTCGAGAATTGACCTACCGACCCCTTGACGCTGCTTTTCAGGGTGCACTCGCATCCGCTTGATCTCCGCTTCGTCCTCGGAACGGCGGCGAGGTGCGCCCATTCCAACGATCCTCCCACGCGTTTCTGCAACGAGAAAGTCGCCTTTGTTGCCCAGGTAGACTGCCTGGATATCCTCCAGATCATCGTCCCACGGTCCCGGCCCGATGTTGGTGCCCGTCTGATCCAAGCCGAGGATGTGAAGCTCCCTGATTGCCGGCAGGTCTGACTCCTGAAATTGTCGGATCACCTGTGGTTCACGACCTGTGGACCGCGTCGTTCGCGATTGGACGGCTCTACGCACTAGAGTCTCGAGCCCGACCAAGCGACCGTCATCGCCGCCATGGCCCCCATCGAACACCTCACACTAGGGGGCTTCCATAACAAAATAGTGCTCCTTGCGTTCGATCTCTCGAAAGCCGAACCTTTCGTAGAGTGATTTTGCTCGTGTGTTTTCGTGCAGTACCTGAAGTCGAACTGGTAGCCCTTGGTCACGGGCCTGCGAGAGAATCTGGGCGATGAGCCTGCTGCCTAGGCCTTGACCTTGATGCTCTCGAAGAACTTGAATCTCGTCCAGCCAGAGATTACCCTGACGCTCTTCCGATGTGAGCATACCGACTGGCTTTCCGTCTAGGACCACGATCCTTGACGCGGCTGGATTCCAAGCTTCCTCAAATAGTCGCTGCTGGAGGTCTTCATCCCAGCTTCCGAACTGCCTTTTCACGACATCGAGGTAGCCCTCGCGACGGAGCCTATAGAGCCAGTCATAGTCCGACTCGACTACTGGTCGCGTGGATATCGGCTCTGCGCTCTTGGGAGTCAAGCACGCACCTAGGATTCGAAACGTCGTTGCCGTCGAACTTGCGCCAGCGCACCAAGCACCGCCGTCAAGCTAGGGAAGCGAGGGCAATCAACGTCGCGCCAGTCATTGAACGGGTCAAGGAGCACCGCGTGAACGCCAGCAGCTCGCGCGCCGACGACGTCCGCGAAGTACATGTCGCCTACGTGAAGCGCTTTCTCGGGAGAGCATTCAAGGGCGTCCAGAGCGTGGCGAAATATCGACGGATCCGGCTTCTCTACGCCCACGATGTGGGAGTCCACAACTACAGCGAAGTAGTGCCGTATCCCGCCCTCCACGAGAGACTGGTCCACGGTACCGTCCGAGTTGCTGACGACGCCGAGAGCGAGACCCAAGCCGACCAGCTTGTGAAGAGCCTCGTCAACCCCGGGAAGAACGGACGACCATAGGCGATTGCTCTGTCCATCGGGCCTCAGAACAGGGGCAAGATCAAAGGCCAGGTCGCGGGTGTCGATGTGCTGGCCAGTCAAGCCTTTGAGTTGTTCCAGGATAATGCGCAAGTAGCCTTCGAACCCCCGAGGAACGTCAGGCCTCGACTCCGAGGTCATGAGACGAGACAAGACCGGTCTGGCTGCAGCTTCTGCTCTCTCCAGAGTAGCGACCGAGCAATCGACTCCGCGCAACCGAAGCTCCTCTTGTACCCACTCGAAGTCCAGAGAGATCAGCGTGCCGCCGACATCTAGGAGCACAGCCTCAATTGCGGCTAGCGGCGTATTGTCGAGGCTCATGCAGGTCGCAGGTCTCCTCAGGGCCAGACAAAGGTGCCTGGCGATCGGCTAGATGGCGCGCCACAGGCACGAGAACCGTTCCACGCCGGGGTAGCGCTCACCCAGCGATGAAACCGAGAAGCCGCACTGCTGGTAGAAATCCCTTGCGTCGGCGTCGGTCTCGGCATAGAGCTCAGAAAGGCGGAGCTTCGCCAAGCCAGAGCAACAATTCACCACATCGCGGTTCAGCCGGACCATTCGTCGCCAAGGGCTTGGCCGCTCCCTTATTTCCGAGGTCGTTCGCGAGGCGAGCTCGCCCCCAAGCAACGCCAGCACGTCGGCGTCGCGGACCCAGCCGAACGCGAACCGGTTCGGCTCCGTCCGGTAGGACCCGACGATCTCGCTCAGTCCAGGCTCAGTAGGCTCTCCGACGGCGTCGGCGAGCAAGACTCGAATTGGAGCCTCGGAGAGTCGGAGTCGAATGTTCGAGAACTTCACTCACACAGCCTAGCGTTACGAGTCACGACGCGTTCGCTTCGGTTGTTGGCCTGTCTCCAGCTTCATTGACTCGGAAAACGAACAGGTCAATAGGTTCATAGACAGGTGTGTCCGGAGGCTGTCTGTCAACCCAGTCCCGCAGGCTTAGCAAGCCAGCCTCAAACGCTTCGTCACTGATGGCGATCAGGGAGGAGAGGCCACGACGACTGATCTTGTGGAAGTACTCGTCGCATGAGGCCGCGAAGTACTGGCGGACAGTCTGAGCGCTCATCTTCACATAACCATGTCCCGAGACCAGATCAACCACATCCTGCTGAGAGGGCAGCCTGCCTTTATCAATCTGATCCGCATCGGGAAAACAACGCATCCATTCGATCTCGACATTGTTCTCTTGGGTGCCATTCCTGATGGACAGGCAGCCGCCCGGCCGCAAAACCCTACGGATCTCATGAAAAGCTTGGTCAGGCCTATCGAGATGGTGGAAAGTCTGGGACATCCAGACCAAGTCTAAGGAGTCGGTCTCGAGAGGAATGCTCTCCGCCGCTCCGCGGTGCCACGCGATGCGCTCTGCTTTGTTGCGCTGCCCTTCGGCCATCATGGCCTCCGCAGGCTCAACGGCGTGGACTTGGCAATGAAACGTCCTGTGAAGAGGCAATGTAAAGCGACCGGTACCCGCGCCGAGATCAAGAACTTCATTCGGGGCAAAGCCCGGCGGAAGCGCCCTTGCCAATGTCATCATCCACAAGGCTGACGTTTCTTCCGGCAGTTCCCGCGCAGCGTCATATCGCTTGGCAGCACCTTTATTTTCGTATGTTAGCGACATGCTCTTCACGCAACGATAGCTCCCCACGGACGCGGCTTGTTCACGGCCTCAGTAGCGTCTGGTTCCCTGAAAGTTTACGAATTGCGGAGATGGTGATGTCGGGTATCTCCTGCGGGCTTCGTGGCTCTTGAAACCGCGAGAAACCCTGAAGGACACGCACGGTATTCCAGCCCTGAGACTTGGCAGGCCCAATATCATTGTCAATTCGATCACCAATCATCAAAGCTGCTTGTGGTGTGCACCTTGCCTCAGACAGAGCACTCTCAAAGATCCGGGGGTCTGGCTTGGACAGGCCGAGCTCCGCGGAAGCAAAGACGAGGGAGAAATGGTCCCTGATGCGCCACTGTACAAGGCGGTCTTCGGTGCCTTTGGATTGATTCGCAATGACGCCGAGATTGAATAGCCCCGACAACTGGGCGAGAAGCTCAGGCACCCCGGGATACAAGACCTCGTTTTCCTTGACGTAGCGTACGGAGTCCATGAGTGTGCCGATGTCATCTCCAGAGAGGCCTAAGCGTGCCAGCATGCCTTGAAAAGGGCTTGCCGAGAACCTCGTCGCGGCGTGCTCGCGCATCTGCATGAGCTCGTCAACGGAGTGGTGCAGCCCGAGCCGGGCAAGATGATCTTGCGTTACATCAAGACGAGCGCGATGGGCCTCAGTCTCGTCGACGAGAGTCCAGCCTAGATCCAAGAATATCCATTTGCGATTGCTCATCATTATCTCGGCCAACGGATTCGGCGATCACAGGCAGGGTACCAGCGGAGGCGCCAAGTGCCGAGCTGTTCTTCATTGCCTCTCTCAGGCGGGCTGGGAACGTCCGTGACTTGGTCGCCGCCACGGAACCCAAAGGCTCTTAGCCGATCACGCCGTCCAAGGCCGTAGCTAGCCCGCGCTAGGGCGCGAACGCGCGGAGGGAACGGCGCCCCCGGCGTCTGAGTGCGGCGTCGGTTTGTACTCGCTAGACGTCGAGTCTCATCATGTAAGCCAGCGCGCCTTCTGCATCCTTGACTGTATGCGTGTAACGGAAGCCGACCTTCTCATAGCAGCGGATCGCTCGCAGGTTGCGTAGGTCCGGATCAACAATGACGCAATGGGGATCCTCTCTCTCGTTGATGAGCTCAATGAACTGAGCGATAGCCGACGCTCCAATACCGCGATTGAGGAGCTGTGCCTTCGCGATGAACTGATCGATTCCCACTACGCCCTGTGGCTGTAAGTAGTATTGGAAGTAACCAATCGTTGTCTCCTGCACGTTCGGATCGTTGGACTGATAGGAGAGCAAGAACCTCTTTGTCTCGTCCGGGTCAGCGGAATAGTGCGCCGTGACCTTCGCAAGTGTGTCGTCACCGTCGTTCCACCACTCCTTGACGTGTGGTCTGGAGAGCCACTTGAGCAGTAGCGGAAAGTCGGCTTCGCTTAGGGTGTGAAATCGATACACGATCAGTGGCCCGTGCGTCTAGTATTCAAGCTGAGATCACGGCATCGAAGCCACGCAGAAGCCCCTCCCGTCCGGTCGAACCCGCAGGCCTCCGCGCTCCAGGCTAACAGCAGAGTCAGCCGCTGCGTCTTGCGAAACGTCACGGCTGCCTGGATCCAGGCTGAATGAGCACGTCGCGTGAAGCCTACTCTTCGAATTGGGGCCGCGCCGACAGTTGCCGCGAATTGGATTGCCGCTCCCACGCCCTGCCCGAAGGCGCCGCGCCTCTAGAATTCAACAGGGGAGTGCGATAATTTGAAAGGTTACCTTCCACCAGACCAGCAGGATGGACTACGACGCCACCAACATTCCCGCCGCCTATGACGATGCACGCGGCTACGATCCAGCAACGCTCGAAACGTGGCTGACGCACATCGCACGACATGCGTCGGCGACAACGACCCGCCGAGTCCTAGATCTCGGGTGTGGTACCGGGCGCTATTCCGCGGCGCTTGCGGATCGCTTTGAGGCAGCTGTACTCGCGCTCGACCCGTCTACGCGGATGCTCGGGCAGGCAAAGCCCAAATTTCGTAGGGGTAGCGTCATGGGGTGTTACGCCGCCGCCGAGGCGTTGCCGCTCGCGGACAACACGATCGACTTCGTCTTTCTCTCGATGGTATTTCACCATCTCGCAGATTGCCGCCGCGCGTGCCACGAAATCCGCCGCGTCCTCCGCGAGAGAGGGACGGTCGTGGTTAGAAACAGCACGTGGGATCAAGCCGAGACCTTCCCCTACGTTGGCTATTTTCCAAACGTCGATGCGGCCATCCACCGCTTGTTGCCGGCCGCCGCAGACGTCGAAACCGCCTTCGGAGACGCCGGTTTATCGTTGGTCGCTCACGAAATCATTCGTCATCCGATGGCGCGCGATTGGCCGGAATTCGTGAGAAAATCCAAGCGACGCGCCGATTCGATCCTTGCTCGCCTGCCCGACCGGGACTTCGAGGCCGGGATTGCCGCACTCGAGTCTGCCACGTCAACCGCAGCACCGATCACCGTCGATCTGGATTTATTCGTCTTTCGCGATAGCCGCCATCTTCCTGCCGGCGCTAGTAAGTCGCTCTGAACGACCAATGAGCACCAGCGTAAGAGCGGCCTGCCTAGCGGACGCCCCCGCCATCGCTCGCACGCACGTGAAGGCGTGGCAGGTCGCCTATCGAGGCATCATGCCGGCGGAGACCCTGGCACGGCTCTCGATTGATGAACGTCAAGAGAGTTGGCGCGCTCAGATTGAAGACGGTGGGCCACAGACCACTCTCGTTGTCGAATTGGATGATGAGGTGATTGGCTTTGCAGGTCTTGGGCCAACTCGTGACAAGGATCTGGCTCCGACTGTCGTATCAGAGCTATACGCAATCTACGTTGACCCCGATCACTGGGGGCAGGGTTTCGGCTATCCCTTGTGGCGAGCCGCTCTAGACGAGGCTTCGAGCCATGGATTTAGCGAGATCTCCCTTTGGGTGCTTGAGAGGAACGAGAGAGCCAGGCGCTTCTACGACCGCCAGGGGTTTAGTGCCGATCCAGGGGTGACGAAGGAGTGGACACGGGCGGGAGTGACGCTCGAGGAGGTGCGCTACAGAGGAGAGACAGGCCGAGACAGGGGCAGTTTTGCGGATTGGTGAACAAACGGTGAACAAGCGACCCGGAGACTCCTTCTACAAACTGCGGAACTCCATGCGTATCGTCTTTGAGGAGTCGGCTTGCCGATAGGTTCGCTTGAACCTCTCGCCTACCTGCACCTCGACGTTCCAGCCTTCGACGAGGACACCGAGCTCCGGAGATGGTGCATCCAGTGGAAGGCCGAGAACCGGGTATTCGGTGAACAGAGTGTCGAGGAACGGCACCACGAAGGCGTCATACCGCTCCGAATCCGAGGCATGGTTCCCCCAGAGCGAACTCAGGAGCACCGTCGGCGCGGGATACCTCGCCTCGCCTGTTTCCCAGATCGCCTCCGCCGGGAAGATGAAGTGCAGCTCATCACGAGTGCCCGCGCGGATCATTCCGTGCAGGGTCATCTGGACGTTCCGGAGGACGCAGGCCTTGAAGGCACCCCCGGTGAACACGACGCGATCGGCATCGATCAGAATCTCGTGCTCCTGTCCCTCGCTGATGATCGCGAGATCCGGCTGACGGTCCTCGGTGTACCAATTTGGGTATTCTTCGCTCACCCAGTAGACGACTGGCCGCCCACGCCGTTTGAACTCGCGCACCAGGCGGTCGATCCCAGGCTTGGCCGCCGCGGTGTGGTCGAACCCGTCGCGGTTGGCGTGACCGACGAACAGCACCTCCTCGCCGACGATGGTGTCCACCTCGCTGTGAGGAACGGTGGTGAGGGCCGGCAGCTTGTCCCCGCGAACCACAATGTCGTAGCGCCGTTCGCTCGCGGGGCTCCTGATGATGAAGCTGGTATGGCCCGGCGACAAGGCCTCGAAGAGGCCCCTCTGGTCTCTCAACGCGAGAACATCTGGATTTCCCGTTTCGAGCTCATAGTCTTCGAGGAACTGCAGCTCACCGCGGCGAGCATGCTGCATCGGCATGTAGCGGATCGTCTCGCCAGGACGCAGGTCGAAGTGGCGGGGGAAGACTTCGATGCCTCCGACCTCCCGCTGCCCGCACCCAGTCGCCGCGAAAGCGCCGAGAGCTGCCAGGACGGTGAGAATGGCCAGCCGGTTCGACGGACGACTCTGGCGGTCTCCACCGCGTCTCCGCACTATCCACTCAGCAACGCCACGCACTAGGTGGCCAGCGTTTGATGGGAGTCGACGGCATCAGCCTGGGTGTCACACCTTCGGGTACCTCACCCGATACAACTGACACCCAGCGCCCTCTTCGGTCCATGAGTACGCCTCAACGTCAATCCATGAGTCGATCGGGAATCTCCTCGAAGCTTGCCCTCCATTGCTTCGGATTCGAGCCTCCATCGTATGCTAAGCGCTGGAGGCCGCGAGCTACCTTCGGCTCAATACCGGACTCTCCACGAAACTGAGCCCATGTCCGGAGAGTGCAGGCTCCAGGGTCTACCTCAATTCGAAATAGTCCACCTACGACCTTGGCGGTCTCCTCTATGGTGGGAATTCGAACCCACGGACCGCGTTAACGGTCGCCGGTTTTCAAGACCGCAAATGGCCAAGTCCGCGAGCCCTTTAGGTATAACGGCTTGCGCGGATCTAGCCTGGAATCAATGACTTAGATTCATTACGAGGCTTACGAGCCTTACGGGGCTTTCTGCCCTCTCAGGGACAAAAAAGGGACAGTTTGGGGACAGTCAAACGGGCGCAGGCCCCCGAGACTCTGCGGGAGATTGACAGCGAGTCTAGCGCTGCCGTCTGCCCTCAACCCTCAGCTGGCGGCCTGCTCCTCGACAGCGCAACGGCGCGATACGGGAACAAACCGCGACCGGGCTCGTCTTCGCCTTCGATGCCGACGGTGCCACCGGATCTCAAGGACAGGTGGCGAAAGCCTGCGTGTCCTGGATGGGTTGGAACGGGGTGTGCAGCGGGTTGCCATACTCGCGCACCGCGCCGGTCTCTGTGTCGGTCACCGTCATATCGACCTCGACGTTGGTCAAGCCGCCGGCGAAGACCCAGAAGCGATTGTTGATGTTGCAGCCGTCGAGAACCTTGAGCACCATTTCGATGTTCTCTGGATTGAAGAACCAAAAATAGCCCGTGTCCGGGGTGAGCTCTTCGGCCATGCCGGACCCTTCGCCGCCCTGTATCCGCCAGTCGACCTCGACCTTGAAGCGGCCGTTGTTGAGACAGAGAATGGTTAGGTCGGGGACACACGGATCTGTGGCCCCTGTGAATGTCGTCGCGGTGGCGTCATTCGAGTACAGGGAGTTGCCAAGAGCGTTTCGGGCAAGAACCCGGAAGTCGTACGTGGTACCCGGGGGCAGCCCCGAGATGCGTGCGCCGGTCGAATTCTGGGGAACCGAGCCGATGTCATTGAAAAATGACCCCTTTCCGAGCTGTTCCTTGAGCTCCACCCTAAACTCGTCCTCGTTATTGGAGTTATCCCTCCAGAACAGATCGATCTCTGATAGCGAGACCCCAGTGGCCGTCAGGTCGGACGGAGCTGCTGGTGTCTGCGCTACGTCCAAGTAGCGAGCACGGACGCCAAGGGCGCTATACTGAGGAAAGGTGTCAGGCCCTCCGAGCTCGAGGACTGGAGCCTCCCCGGGTATTGATGTGAAATAGGCCCGTTCCCCGCCGGGTCCGTTCTCATCAGCGGAACGACTGATCACTTTGGCCCGGAACCGGCGATCACGATCAGCGGAACACGCAGTCTAAACCGGAAATGATGTAGAGCGTAGTCTACCCTCTTTACCTTCATTGGAGCCCGACGAGGAGCACCCCCGTCTCCGTGAGTTGAGCAGACGGCGGCCCCTGCTTCCCCCTATCCTTCGTGGATAGGTTGGTGGACAACGAAGGGCGACCCGCTCCCTCTTTAGTTCGCCTCAGAACACGCAAATCGCGCTGCGGAGGGGTCGCCCTGGTTGAGTAAGGTGCTACTGGTCGGCGTTTGATGCAGCCGCCCTAGCGCCAATTGGCGCTACCCCTTCGCCCGCTCCGGCATCTGCACCGAAGCCCGCACCTCTTTTAGCATCCGCTCCGTCATAGCCAGGTCCCCGCGGTTTCGAGCTATGGTCGAAAGTTGTGTATGCGGAGGTTGAAGGCGGCGTATCCTGAGGTTGTTCAACGACCTTGGGACGACCTTCCGGAGAAGGAGGATACGCCGTGGTTCAGGGTAACGCAGAGCGCTTCAGAGAGCCAGGTACAGCGAGTGTGGATGACGCCTTGACCGAGGTGCTGCGACAAGGAGCCCAGGAGCTGCTCCGGGTGGCGGTCGAGGCGGAAGTGGGCGAGCTGCTCGAGCACTACGCAGAGGAGCGCGACTCAGCCGGTAGACAGAGGCTGGTGCGCAACGGGCATCTGCCGGAGCGGTCGATTCAGACTGGAATCGGCGACGTCCCGGTGCGAGTCCCGCGAGTGCGGGACCGGGGTGAGACAGAGGAGCCGATCCGCTTCGAGTCGAAACTGGTGCCGCGCTACCTTCGCAAGTCCAAGAGCATCGAGGAGCTGCTTCCGCTGCTGTACTTGCGCGGCATCTCGACGGGCGACTTCGGTGAGGCACTCAGCGCTCTGCTTGGGCCCAACGCGAAGGGTCTGTCGGCCTCCACGATCAGCCGGCTGAAGAAGGACTGGCTCCAGGAATTCGAGAGCTGGTCCAAGCGCGACCTGGGTCGCCAGCAGATTGTCTACCTGTGGGCCGACGGGATCTACTGCAACGTCCGCTTCGACGACGCCCGGCTATGCCTCCTGGTGCTGATCGGCGCTGACGAAACGGGCAAGAAGCGACTCTTGGCGGTTCAGGAGGGCTATCGCGAGAGCGAGCAGTCTTGGCGGGAGATCTTGATGGATCTCAAGCACCGCGGCGTAGCCGTCTCGCCCAAGTTGGCGGTCGCGGATGGTGCCCTGGGCTTCTGGAAGGCGATCACGAAGGTATTCGGCGACACCCGCACCCAGCGTTGCTGGATGCACAAGACCGGGAATGTCCTGAACTCCCTGCCGAAGTCGACGCAGCCCAAGGCGAAGAAGGCCTTGCACGAGATCTGGCAGGCGGAGACGAGGGCGAAAGCCTATGAGGCGTTCGATGCCTTCGTAGAGACCTACGAAGCGAAGTACCCGCGAGCCGCCGAGTGCCTGACTAAAGACCGGGACGAGCTCCTCGCCTTCTACGACTTTCCCAGCCAGCAGTGGCCTCATCTCCGAACGACCAATCCCATCGAATCGACGTTCGCCACCGTCCGTCTTCGCACTGCCAAGACCAGGGGATGTCTGTCGCGAGAGACCATGCTCACCATGGTCTTCAAGCTCACTCAGAGTGCCGAGAAACGATGGCGACGACTCAGAGGGTTCCACCATCTCGCTGAAGTTGTCGGGGGAGTCCAGTTCGTCGACGGAGAACATCCATCAACCATCGCCGCCTGATGCCCCCGTACCCAACATTTGACAATAACTCCGCGGTTTCCTGCACTGCGTAGATACTGGTAAGCCAGCCCCGCCTGGTGAGCTAAGGCGGCCGAGAGGGAGTTGTCCGCCCGGGCCCACAGCGCGATAGCCCGAATGAGATGAAGGGCAGCAAGGCGGGCGATGTCAGGCGCACGCTTCTCGCAAGGCCGCCCGCCGCCCTGCACGTGGTACTTCCCCTTGTGCCCACCATGCTCGGGCTCTAAGAAGCTGGAGAGCCGCTCGATACATGTCTGGTAGCTGCCTTTCTCGCCCTTCTCGATGGCGACTATCAGGCGAGCTTCGGTGTCCCGGCGGGCCTCCGCGATGTTGCGGTCCTCATTGAGAATCTCGGCTACAGGATCGCTGCGAGTGAAACCTTCCAGCCGGAGCCGAGCATGCTGTACTGGCCCCCACGGGCTCTTCGCCACTTCTTCTTTGCGCGCGGAGCTCTCGAGTACCTTGCCGATAGGACAACTCTTGCAGACATCCTTCCAGCCATCACTCTGATCTCGTCGCGGAAGGCACCATGGCTCCTTGACTCGCTCAGCCCATTCCTCGGGGTCTTCCTTCCTCGAGATGGCCGCAAGGCCAAGGCAGACCAGGGCACCGTGGGGCTTCCACTCAACGGCATCGAGCCATCTCTTCATCCCCTCTACGTCGTTGGCGAGGTACGCCTCCCCGAAGGCATCTCCCCTAGGGTTATTGCTCTTCCGCATCGGCGGCCTCCCGTTCCCCTCGCTCCGGCCAAGCAGCAGGGAGGCCCTGCATCGCCTGAGCGAAGGCGTAGCGCTCCTGAGCCTGGTTCTTACCAGAAGAGCTCTCCAACTCCATCCTCGCCGCCTCCTTGAAGGCAGCGGCTATGTCGGGTAGCGCTTCTGCGCTCAGTTCGACATCGCCAGCGACCTTGGCCGCTAGGCGGTCGATCTGGTCCTGCAGGTCGCGGACACTCTTGGCGACCTCGAGCAGCTCGCGGAGAGTCTGCTGTGGACTCGCGCCGGGGTCGCGGCCGGCTTCTGTAGACTCTTGGTAGCTGGACATAGGGGATCCTCCTCTGTCTGGTCAGGGCCTCGTTGGGAGCACGAACTCCCGCGGGGCCCGTTTGGTTTACTCGTCCTTCTTCGTCAACTCCAATCCCAAGTACTCGGCAAGGCGGTCGAGGGTGGTCGTGTTCAGTCCGCGCTCTCCCCGCACGAAGCGGGATAGCTGCGATTGGCCTACCTTCGTCTGTCTCGCGATCTCGCGGAGCGAGGCTCCGCTCTCGGCGATGGCCCTTCGGACCTCCTCACTGACGATAAGGATCGGTGTCACGACGTTGGGGCGAGTCTACGTGGCCTTCATCTATGATGTCAAACAGCATCATTAAGCGTGACAGCGTTGCGGCCATCTAAAGTGAATGTGTCCATATGGACACAGGGGGTCTGGGATTGAAACTCTCTGACCCCCTCCTGTACACCCTCCCGTACCCTCGGCCACAATGGACTGTTTCGCCGAACTGGCTCGGCGACCGTTCATATGAGGAGAAGAGGATGGGATTTCTAGACCAGCTGATCTCGATTGACGAGCTGGCAACCAAGCTAGGCGTCAATCCCAAGACCGTGCGCCGCTGGATGGACCGCGCCGAGCTGCTGGGGCTCGATGACGCCTTCTATCAGGTCGAGCCGTGGGGGCGCATCACGGTGCACGAGCCTACTTTTGAGAAGTGGTACAAGGGGCGGCTAAAGACGCGGCTAGGAGAGCGGGGGAGGGCGGCGTGAGCCGCAAAGCGGGTGAGGCCGGCGTGGGCCCTACAAGCAGGACCCATTGGAGAGACCGAGGAAGTAGGTTGCCATGTCTCTGAGCGTCACCATCGACACACGAGAAGTCGAGGAGAGAATCGTCGAGCGTCTCCGCCAGGAGCTCCCGTCGATCATCAACGAGGCGACCAACCCGAAGAAGGACCCGGATGAGTGGCTCGAGTACTCACAGGTAATGCAGGAGATTCGCCTGGGGCGCACGAGCTCGGATGCACTACTGGAGCTCGGCCTGCTGCCCCGATGCGACCTGCGAATGGGCTCCAAGAGGATCTGGCTGCGACGGACGGTTGAGGCGTTCAAGCGACAAGTTGAAAAGGATGGCTATCTCGAGCTGATTAGACCGGACACGAAGAAGCCGCGAGCTACCTAGGGGACACCCCAGCACGCCAGGCCATGAGCCCTACTTACGCTCTAGTTACGCCTACAAGGGCCGATCGCTTCTTGGGGGTGTAGTACCCTTAGCGAGGCCCTGTTCGGGCGTTGTGGGGCCGCTCAGGCGGCCTACACCGTGCTGTTGGCGAACACCTCGCCGCCGCTTCGTCTCGATGACATACGGACCGGGTCGATCAGCTTGAGGTTGATTCGACCTAGAGCGGCCGGCTTGACCCGCCTTACCGCCGTGAACGCGTCCAAGCCGCAAAGAGTTCTGTCCATCGGTGGACGTAACTACATTTCGTGGCGCACTTTTCCCCTCGTCTCCGCATGTATGGACAGGGGAGCGCTGGATTGGGCCAGCCCTTCCTGTGTGGGAGGTTGAATATGCCCGAGAGAACACCTGGACTCACTGTTCTCGTGAGTCTGTCAGCCCTAGTGGTCTTCAGCGCGGTACAGGCACAAGACGTGCTTCAGGTGGTTGATGTGACTGGCCAGACGGTCGGCACGCTGCTCGACAGCCAATTCGTGGTCGTCGACGTTGGTGATGGGCTACTTACGACCGTCACGGTGGCCAACTGTGGCCGATCGGGATTTCGGATGTGGTCCGGAAACGGCCCGCGCGTGAGATTCGCCTCGAGTGACTGTTCGGGTCAAGGATACTTTCGTTCAGAAGGAGGCTTTCTTACCAGCGTCGGCTTTCTAGTATCGCTGGGTTGCTTTACGACCGATCTGGCGTTGTGTAGCTGCGCCGGCCAGACCGCTGACCACAACACCATCTATGTGCCTGACCTGGACGGCCCGACCATGTCGTTTACTGCGCACTCGGCTCTGCTACAGAACAGCTCCGAGTGCTTTCCCGAGACACAGAACATCGTGGACGGCATTCCTGTGAGGGAGGGCTTCGACCCAAGTGTCTTCACAGGCCCCTTTTCGGTCGGTCGCCAAGGCGGGGGCATGATGATGTTAGATGCTTCAACATTCACCTCCCCAAGCAACGAGGCATTCGGCGGGGTCCAAGTCGGCAATCGGGGGACCGGAGTACTGGAGATCACAAATGGTGGCACCGTTGACATCATTCGCGATTCCGGCCTTGTCGACCCGGGTCCCTCCGGCGTTGTCACTGGGTTCTTTGATACCGGAATCGGTACGGTAAATCTCCGCAACGGATCTTCAATCTCCGTAACCGGTGGCACAGAGTGGGTGGCGATCGGAAAGTCGGGTCAAGGGACTCTGAATGTGTTGGGCGGGAGCAGCCTAACGCTCGAAAACCTCGATTCCCTTGGATATGGCACCATCGGTTCGGATCCCGGAGCCGGGGTTCCACCCGCAGTCGGAAGTCTTCTAGTGAGCGGTGTCGGTTCCATGGTAGACACCGGCGAGATCCTGGCTTGCGCGAAACGCATCTCCGACTCCCTCACTCTCGTCGATTTCGAGCGCATCCCCGCCAATCTGATCGAAGGCGGCACCGGTTCGATGATAGTCCGCGACGGTGGGGTAATAAGGGCCGCCGAAATCGTCATCGGACCCGACTGCGTCGCCTCGGGGGATGGCACGCTCGATGGCAATGTGACGCTGGAAGGCACCCTGCTACCCGGCAATTCACCCGGCACGATCACGATCATCAACGGCAACCTGACTCTGGCAGAAGGCGGCACCATAAAAATGGAGATTGACGGAACCGGTGCCGGGCAGTTCGACGCGGTGAAGGTCGACGGCGACGTAATCTTGAACGGAGGCACCATCGAGATCGAAATGGACGAGTCGCTCGAACCCGAAGCGATTTCCAGTGTGATGTTGGTGGAGGCGGTGGGGGGAGATATTAGCGGTACCGTCGAGCTTGTTGTCAACGACAGCGAACCCGAGACGTTGACGGTGGAAGACTCGGCGACGCTCGTCCCGCTCGTCCCGTGTGAAGGCCCGCCTGGGACTACCGAGCCGTGGAAGAACCACGGCAAGTACGTCTCAGCCGTGGCCCACGCTGCCAGCGATCTTTTCGACCGTGGGTTGATCAGTGCGGCGACGAAAGGCGCCATCGTCTCCGAGGCAACTGGCTCGAGTTGCGGCAGCGAGAACTAGAAGCAACCGCTTCGGCTCAGTGGGAATTGGCTTGTCGTCTTATCTGGCGCACTGCGACACGAATAGCTCGAGCCGAATAAGCCTCCGGTAGCGCGAGGCGCCCCTATCGAGACGAAAGAAGGCCTACTCAAGGGCAGGCTGTTCGCGGTCCGTTGACAGATCGGCCCGACCCCCCTCATCAAACGCCAGCTGCCAGCAGCCTTGTCTAGCAGGGGCGGCTCCTCCACGGCGCGATTGCGTAGCTACAGAAGTGGCAAATGAAAGAGGGAGCGGGTCGCCCTGCCCCCTTTCACTACAAGAGGTGCCACCCGCTGCAGAAAGGATGCACCGCCCCCTTACGGGAACTAGTATCTTTGAGGACAGAGAATGTCTATCGCGAGAGAAAACATCAAGGCGCTGTGCTTCGACTTCGGCAACACGCTGGTGGAATTTGGACCGCGCCAGGTAGCCGCACAGTACGAAACATTTGAGCGAACGTTGACCGGCCTGTTCGGTCCCTGCGACGCAGCGCGCTTCAAGGCCGTGCGAGATCGCCAGCGCGCTGCCCCGCTCAGCAACGGCTACAAGGAGAGCGAATTGACGTCGCTCTCGCAGGAGTTGATTCGGGAGCTCTACGATGTAGAGCCGGACGAACACCACATCGAAGTCCTAAATCAGACGCGTTGCGATTCGCTTGCTGACGCCATTGAGCTTAACGATGAGGTGTTGCCGCTCTTGCGCGAGCTCCGGCGGCGATACCGCCTGGGATTGTTGTCGAACTACCCCTGCAGTCGCTCTGTTCGCAACGTCCTCGCCAAGGTGGGCCTGTTGGACATCTTCGAGGTGGTTGTGATCTCGGGCGATGTCGGGTACGTGAAGCCTCACACCAGGCCGTTCGAGGCCATGTTGTCGCAGATGGGCCTTGCCCCCTCGGAGTGTCTATACGTCGGCGACAACTGGCTGGCGGATATTCAAGGGGCAAAGCAGATCGGGATGCGGGCGGTTCTAACGACTCAGTACACACCCCACACAATCTTCAAGCCCGTGGTGGGCGATCACTTACCCGACGCACGCATCGCACACCTAGACGAACTTCGGACGCTGCTTCTGAGCTGAGCTGTCACCTTCCGCGCTTTACACCTGCCAGCGGCATTCGCCACAATCAACTGGGCGAATCGAGCAATCGCGCAGACTCGCTGACTGCGGGTTCCCCTAACGATCGACGGTGGCGTACAGAGGGGGCGGCTGAGAGCTTGAGATCTGCGAGCTGATCCAACAGGGCGTGACGCTGGGTCATGACGGCGTCTCCTCTTGGTAGTAGGCCTGTCCACGGATGTTGGGGTGCTCGAGGCCGCTCGTCGGTGCCGAGGGCTCGACCTCGAATGGCTGCTGGTCGAGGCCCGACTGCAGGATGGACTTCACGTTCTTGTAGGACGGGCTCGAGATGCGCAGCGCTCGCTGGCAGGCCGCCTCCAGACGCTGGGCACCGTAGCGCTTCTCCAAGCGCATCAGGCCCAGGCAGGAGCGGAAGCCCTGCTGAGGATGACGCTTTGTCGTGAGGATCGTTTCGACCACGTCCCGGGTCGCCTCTCCGGTCTCCTGGGCCTTCTTGAGCAGACCTTTGGGAGTCCAGCCTCGGATGGACTGGTGCGACTTGGGCATGTGCTCGGTGACGGTGATGTGACCGGGCCCACGCGCGCGGCTGTGCACAGCGACCTGTTTGCCTTTGTGGAAGACTTCGACCGTGTGGGCCGTGGCTCGTAGATCCAGCTCGGTGGACACGAGCTGGTAGGGCACGCTGTAGAAGTGCTTTTTGTGCTCGACGTGGTAGTCGCAGCCCACCCTCACCTTTTTCCACTCCGCGAAGCGGTAGCGCTCCCCAGGGAGGGACCGAAGTGCCGGGCGGTCGAGCTTCTCGTAGAGCTCGCGGCGGGAGGCGCCGAGGTCCTTGCGCTGGCGGTCGTTGAGTCTTGAGAGGAGCTCTCGAATTGCCTGGTTGGCCTCCGCTAGGCTGAAGAAGGTGTGATTCCTCAGTCGGGCGAGGATCCAGCGCTCGGTCTGGAGCACGGCGTTCTCGACCTTGGCTTTGTCCCGCGGCTTTCTCACCCGCGTGGGCACCACTGCGACACCGTAGTGCTCTGCCATCTCGGCGTAAGTGCGGTTTAGCTCTGGCTCGTAGTAGCAAGGACTCTTGACCGCCGTCTTGGTGTTGTCAGGCACGACGAGATCGCTCACCCCGCCTAGGAAGTCCCAGGTCCTCACGTGGCAGTCGATCCACTCGGGAAGGGTCTGGTCCCAGCTCGCGTGAGCGAAGGTGTACTGACTGGCGGCGAGGCAGGCGACAAACAGCGACGCTTCGTGCACCTCGCCGCTGTGGCGATCATGGATCGAGATCGTCTGACCCGCCCAGTCGACCTGGAGCACCTCTCCGGCCTTGTAGTCCTGGCGCATCGTCACATCGAGCTTCTTCGTGAAGGCTCGGTACAGCTCGCAGAAACGGCTGTAGCCGTAGCCATCCAGGTGATCTGCCTTGTACTCCTCCCACAACAGCAGCAGGGTGACGCCGGGTCTCCTGTGCTCCCTGTAGATCTCGGCCCAGTCCGGCATCGGCCGAGGCACCCTGCTGTGCGGCACGGCCGGGTACAGCCGAGCCTCCAACTCCGCATCGTCCATCGAGCGCACCTCGCACCACGTCAGCCCCTTGGCACGCTGCAGGTACTCGGCAACAGTGCCCTGGCTGACGCCACAGGCCCGCTGCGTCTCACGGTGGGTGCGGCCCAGCTTCCACTTCAGTCGCAATACCTCTCTGATCTTCCTCATCGTCGTCCTCTTTCGCGGCAACTCGGGCCCTCCTTTCGGAGAGGAGAGTACGAGCTACCCGGTTTCGAGAACTCCCTGAGACACTGCCCGGCCAGCGCGGTCAGTTTCGTCGGAACCCTTGGTCGAATTCCCCGGAATCACCGGTCAGATTCGATTGGAATCGATGGTCAGTTTCCGCCGGTGTAGGCAACAGAAGTCCCCAAACCAGGAGTTGACACCAAAGAAGTCGCCTTCTTCGGGCTAAACGAACTTCCACCGCTGTCGACCGGTAGGACGATCACCTCAGATATCGAGTTGGCGTTTGAGGCCAAGCACTCTGCCGTCGGCCTCAAAACGTTTGACTAGTTAGTTGCTTAAGCAATGCCGTACCAACGATTCGTTGCACCGGGCGCTGGCCGCCCCACAGACAGACGTCGTCGCCCACGGCTCTAGTCCTGCTCGAGCTGCTCGTCGTCCCGAAGAGCTCGCCAACCAGGAGCTTCAGGCCCTACCCGTCTGATGAAGATCGATCAACAAACATCCCCCGCATCGGGGGTGCTTTTTCTTGTAGTCTTCCGCAACCTGTCAAGAACGCATCCTCGGGAGTTCGAAGATGAAGAGATGTCAGTTCTGTGCCGATCCGATAGAGGCTCCCGGTAGAACGACCGTTTCAGAGCGGGGCGGAGGACGACATATGCGCAGAATTCTGAGGGTCGCAGCGCTCGGCATGGTGTTGCCACTGATTGTCCCAATTTCGTCCGACGCCGCCACGGCGCGCGGAGTCGTCTTTCACGATGTTGACGGGGACGGTGCTCGCGATCCCTCCGAGCCTGGCCTGCCGGGTGTCGGTGTCTCCAACGGTCTGGACATCGTGCGAACGGACGACGCGGGCCGCTACCGGCTCGACGTCGACGAAGACGCCATCGTCTTTGTGCTTAAGCCGAGGGGCTACCGCACTCCGATCGACGAAAACCAGATCCCGCGCTTCTACTACATCCACAAACCGGCAGGGTCGCCTGATCTCGAGTACCCCGGCGTTCAGCCAACGGGAGAGCTTCCCGGCGAAATCGACTTTCCGCTCACTCCGCAGGAGGAGCCGGAGCGCTTCGAGGCGATTCTCATGGGCGACCCGCAGCCGCGCAACCAGACGGAGATTGACTACCTCACGCACGATGTCGTGGAGCCGCTGATCGGCACCAGCGCCAAGTTCGGCGTCACGCTCGGGGACATCATGCACGACGATCTTTCGCTTTTCGGATCGATCAACCGATCCATCGCCCTGATCGGCATCCCCTGGTACAACGTGGTAGGAAACCACGACATCAATTTCGACGCGCCGAACGACGCGCTCTCCGACGAGACGTTTGAGAGGACGTACGGTCCGCCCTACTATTCCTTCGACTACGGACCGGTCCACTTCCTCGTTCTCGACGACGTGTACTGGAAGGGGCGCGTCGAGGACCCTGAAGAGAACGTTGGAGGGAACTACACCGGCGGATTGGGCGACGACCAGCTCGAGTTCATTCGCCGGGATCTGGAGGGAGTACCGCCGGAGCAGCTCGTCGTGCTGTTCATGCACATCCCACTTGTGGCGCCATGGATCGAGCCGGAACGGGCCGCTCTGTACCGGATGCTGGAAGACCGTCCGCTCGCCGTGTCGATCTCGGCGCACTACCACTATCAGGAGCACATCTATCTGACCGTGGAGGACGGCTGGCGGGGACCGCAACCGCACCACCATGTGATCGCAGTGACCGCGTGCGGAAGCTGGTGGCGAGGCCTCCCGGATGAGACCGGTGTTCCGGTGACTACGGGCAGGGGCGGCGCGCCGAACGGTTACCTCACGATGAACTTCGACGGGGCCGGGTACTCCGTGGACTTCCACGCCGCACGGGGCGCATCCCACGAGCAGATGCACGTGTGGGTGCCGGAGTCGGTTCCCAGACGCATGGCACACCTCACGGAGTTCCTCGTCAACGTGTACAACGGATCCGAGCGATCCCAGGTGGAGTTCCGCATGGATGATGCCGGCGAGTGGACTGCCATGCAACAGACCGCGCGAGCCGATCCGTTCTATCAAGCCGTCAAGCGCCGCGAGACCGACGACATGCCGGCGCTATGGAAGTTGCCGGCCCCGATCCGTTCTCCGCACCTCTGGAGTGCGCGGCTGCCGCGTGGACTCGGTCCGGGTTCTCACCGGCTCCAGGTGCGTACGGTTGATGCGTGGGGCCGCACATTCGAGTCTGCTCGCGTTTTCCGGGTGGAGTAATGATCGCTTCTCGACCGATCGTAGACAGGGCCGCCTGATCCCGGCCGCGCGCCGATGTGCCGGAGGATCTTGGCAACAACACGGGGCCGAAGATGAAGGCCTAGAGCCCCGGGAAGGGCTTTAGAGTCAGGAAGCTGTCCTTCGTTCTGTCACCTCCCGCTGCAGAAGGTGCCAGTGACACCTCCCGGGTTGCATTTGGGTCGGCAAGTCTCATCCCCGCCGACTATGTCGCTCCGGGCCAGTGGTAGAAGATGTTGGGCTCGCCGTTGAAGCGGTTGATGCCGGTCTGGCCAGGGACGAATCCGTGCCGTTCGTAGAAGGACCTGGCAGCCGAGTTCCTTTGAAGCGTATGGAGCCCAAGGCCCCTCGGAGAGAGCACCTTTGCCCGCTTCAATAGCGCGGCGCCTACGCCCCCATGCTGGTGATGCGGGTCGACCCAGATCTGATCAAGGTAATGATCTTCAACGAACGCGACCAGGAACCCGACGATCGTGCCGGAACTCGCGGCGACCCACACGTCACCGAGAGGACAGAGCTCCTGGATAAACCGCCGGCGCCAGGTCTCGATCGGATCCGGATGACAGAGATCCGGGAATGTCGTGTGCCAGGTCGTAAACCAGAGGTCGACGACTGCATCCAGGTCGGCGTCTCCGTACGGACGGACAACCAGCAACTTTTTCTCCAACCCTGCATCCCCCGGAGTCTCGGCGGAGAGAGATAGCCGACCCCCGATCACGTGTGCAAGGTACCGGACCGAGAGCACCGCATGAGGGCCATTGCGTTCGCTCGGGCGTCTATGAATTGCCGCGACTTGCTCGACAACCTGGACATCGAGTCCTGTCTCCTCGAGGGTCTCACGAATGGCGGTCTCCTCTGGCGCTTCTGACGGCTCGACCTAGCCGCACGGCAAACACCAGCAGCCGTCGTCGTTGAGACGGACGAGGCGCAACAGCCAGCGTCGTCGAACACCGCCGCGTATGGCCTCAAGGGTTCCTCGTGGCCATGATCAGCTGAGTCTGAGTCACAACAGCGACCAACTTGCCGTCCTCACGGTAGATTTCGGTGCGCCATACCATCGTTGTGCGCCCCTTGTGAATCGGCGTGCAGACGCCGCGCAAGGTGTTTCCTTCCGGGGCTCCCCGCAGAAAGTTCGTCTTGCTTTCGAGGGTCGTCGTTCTCGCCCCTTCCGGCAGACTCGCGGAGGTGGAGACTGCCCCCATCGTGTCCGCGAAGGACATGAGAGACCCACCATGCGCAATGTTCCGAGCGGTACACATGTCTTCGCGCACTAGCATCCTTGCCTCGACCCGCTCGGGTGTGATGTCGGTGTAGACAACGCCTAGCAGTTTCGTGAACGGAGTCCGGCGTTCATTCACCGTGTCGATCAGGTTCATGTGCTGCTACCTACGGAGGTGGATTTGTCGAGCTGCTCAATGTACCGGGGGACTATTCTATCTCCTGACTACTACTGCTCGCGGCACTGGGGTTCCGCAGTGCAGTGTCAACGGTTTCGCCTGTTTGATGACCTCGAGCATCTTCTCGAATGCCTAGAGGATTGTGTTATGACTGGCGTAACCGCTTCTCAAAGAACACCATTTCGAATCCGCGATGGGTCGATCGCTCTATCTCGGTGTAGCCACTACTTTCGTAAAGTGCCGTCGCCGCCACCTGTTGGACCGTTGTGTCAAGGATGATTCGCGCATACCCGAGTTTGCCTGCGCGCGCTTCCAGCTCCTTGAGAATTGACCTACCGACCCCTTGACGCTGCTTTTCAGGGTGCACTCGCATCCGCTGATCTCCGCTTCGTCCTCGGAACGGCGGCGAAGTGCGCCCATTCCAACGATCCTCCCACGCGTTTCTGCAACGAGAAAGTCGCCTTTGTTGCCCAGGTAGACTGCCTGGATATCCTCCAGATCATCGTCCCACGGCCCCGGGCCGAGGTTGGTGCCGGTCTGATCTAAGCCGAGGACGTGAAGCTCCCTGATCGCGGCTAGGTCCGAATTCCGGAATTGTCGGATCACCGGACGGACCAAAGGTCGCTGTTCACTGGGGAGCCGGGGCATTGATGTCGAGCGATCCGTCACCTAACACGGTGAGTCTCTCCTAGTCCCCCCGCAAGGCGAGTGTGGGATCGGTGGTCGCCGCTCTCCAGGCAGGGACGAGCATCGCAATAAGAGTTGTGCCGCCGACAACTAGGACGACAGCCAGCAGGGACGCCGGGTCCGTCGCCGTGACTCCGAAGAGAAACCTCGCGGCAACCTGCCTCACAGCGAAGGCTCCACTGAGCCCCACTGCGATTCCAACGGCAAGGGGCCAGGTGCCCTGTACGAGAACTAGGTGAGTGAGTCTTCTGGGGGTGGATCCTAGGGCGGTACGAATGGCGAACTCTCGACTGCGGCTCGAGGCAAGGAAAGCGAGGACCCCGTAGATGCCCACACTGGCGAGGATTAGAGCCAGGGCACCGAATCCACTCGTCACTGCGGCCCTGAACTCTTGGGGGGCGAGAGATCGACGAAGCACTTCGTTCATGGATGTGACTCGGCGCATCGGATGATTCGCGCCGAGGGCCCGCACTCGCTCTCTCATGGCAGCAATGAGGGTTCCCGAATCGGCATCCGACTTCACTACAATGAAGACTGCCCCTAGTACGTGGCCGCCAAGGGGATCGGCCATCTGATCAAGCGGAACGTAGAGGCTGTCCCATCGCCGGCTCTCTCCGAGCCCGAGCTCGCTGACGTCGCCGACGACGCCAACCACAGTCCGCGGCGGGTGCTCGTAGATCGAATCTGGGAAAATGTCGACTCTCTTTCCAATCGGATCCTCGCCCGGCCAATGTCGCTGTGCAGCCGTCTCGCTAACGAGCGCAACGGGTGGAGATCCGTCACGATCAGCTTCTACGAAGCCGCGCCCGTGCAGCAACGGAATCTGCATGGTTTCAAGATAGGTCGGGCTGATGCCCCTAAACTGTGCGGCGACCTGTCCTTCCCTAGCGGGACCTGGCACATACCGGCTCGTATCAATATAGGGCAAGACCGCCGTGCTCTGCACCGGGAGCGACGTAGTAGCGCCGACCGACGTCACTCCAGGGAGCCCGTCAAACTGCACCAGTAGGTCGCTTGTCAACGTTCCTAGGCGCAGCGCCGCCGCGTCTTCGGTTCCAGACCGGCGCAGCTCCAGAGCAAAAACGTTGCCCGGGTTGAAACCTGGGTCCACAGCTTCCAAGAGGTTGTAGCTTCTAATCAGGAGGGTCGCCGTCAATACTGCGAGAACGGTCAATGCAATCTCGGACGCTACGAGAAGCTGGCGGCCCAGACGGGCTCGTCTTCCGACTGCTGAGGTGCTCGTCCCTTGCCTGAGATTGTCGACGGACTCCTTCTTCACGGCCTGCAACGAGGGAACCGTCGCGAGCGCTGCCAGCAGCGTCGTAGCCAGAACGAACCCCAGGACCCTCCAGTCAATCACGGGTAGCGGGGCCGACTCAAGGATGGTTGGGTTAACGGCCACCAGCCACCGGTTGAGGCCGATGGTGAGCATTAGACCGAGGGCGGCTCCGGCACCGGCAAGGAGGAGCGTCTCCACGAGCAGCGGGTTGAGCGCTCGACGCGTGCTCGCACCGAGGGCTTGTCGGATCGCGATTTCGCGGGCGCGCGGTGCCACGCGAACGAGCTGAAGGTTGGCGACATTGGCGCAGGCAAGAAGAAGAAGGAAGCCGGATGCCGAGAGCAAGAGGAGCAGTGTGGGCTTGCGACCGCCGAATCGGAATTGCTGGAAGGGGCGTAGGGACACCCCCTCCGCGTCGGCTGGCAGGCCAGCGCGCTCGAGCCCTCGACTGTGAACCAGCCGAAGCTCCTGCAGGGCGCTCTCGAGGTCGACGCCGTCGCGCAGCCGTCCGGTAACCCGCCCGAAGTATCCCCGATCGACCGAAGCGTCTATGGCGAGCGGCAGCAGGACTTCGAGCTCGAAAGGTGGTGGAGTCGTTGCAGAGAGAACCCCCACCAACGTGAGACTCCTCCCGCCCAGGTCGAGTGGATGACCCAATACTGTCGGATCGCCCGCGAACCTGCTGAGCCAGAGTTCATGACCAATAACGACTTCGGTGGGCGGCCCCGGTGGAGGTTCTTCGAGTGTGAAGCCGGGCCCCGCGGCCAACTCAAGGCCGAAGGTCTCGAAGAAGCTGTTCGTCACCCGAGAGCCCGAAACCCATTCCGTCTCGGAATCCCACTGAACGCTGAAGAGGTCTGGAGGAGTAGACGCGGCGAGGGATCGGAAGACAGTGCTGTTGTCTCGCCATTGCGCGTAGTGGCGATCGCTGACGTACTGCCCCAAACGACCGTTCTGTACTGTTTCCAGCTGCACGAGACGGCTGGGCTCGGGAAAGTCTAGCGGCCGTAAGAACAGTGAGCTGAAGACGCTGAAGATCGAGCAGTTGATGCCAATGCCCAAAGCGAGCAGGAGGATTCCCGCGCCCGTAGCGACTGGCGTTCTTCGGAGGACGCGGGCTGCAATGACCAGATCGTTCAATCTTTTAAGGAGTCTAGCCCTCTCGGACTCCATCTCAAGCGTGCGCCGCTGCGACCCTGGTGTCGAATACCAGCGCCGGGCCATCGGTGGGGATAGCACGAACGACGTGTCGACACCGTATCGTCTACAGACTGTGAAACTCCATGCGTATCGTCTTTGAGGAGTCGGCTTGCCGATACGTTCGCTTGAACCTCTCGCCTAGCTGCACCTCGACGTTCCAGCCTTCGACGAGGACACCGAGCTCCGGAGATGGTGCGTCCGGTGGGTAGGCGAGAACCGGGTATTCGGTGAACAGAGTGTCGAGGAACGGCACCACGAAGGCGTCATACCGCTCCGAGTCCGAGGCATGGTTCTCCCAGAGCGAACTCAGGAGCACCATCGGCGCGGGATACCTCGCCTCGGTATTGTCAACTTAGCGCTGTCGGAGCGAGTCGGTGCCGCGGTCGATGGCAGAGTCCGCGTTCAGCAGACGCACGTCACCTGCCGCCAGACTCCGAAGGAACGATCTCGCAGCGTGCGATGGTTGGGTGCGCTGACGAGGTGACGGCCAAGACGGAACAGGTTCAGGATGATCCCGTGAACAGAGAGGAATCGCTGCGCGTGTTCGGCCGACTTGAACCTCCGCATCTGGCGCTCCCGCTGTCGGGTCGGCTGGTGCGACACCTCAGCTCGATTGTTCGCGTACTGCTTCGTGTCGTGCCTGACCGAAGGCATGGTGGCTCGGTGGGCTGCCCCGTAGCTCCTCAGCTTGTCGGTCACCAGCCGCAGTGGCTCGGCTCCTTGGCCCTTCAATAGCTTGCGGAAGAAGCGTTCTGCGGCACGCCGATCGCGGCGGGACTGAACGAGGATGTCGATCAGGTCGCCGTCCTGGTCCACGGCACGCCAAAGATACTGCCTCCGGCCTTGGATCGAGACGAAGAGCTCGTCCAGGAACCAAGTGTCACCCAGACGACCCTGACGCCGCTTCAGGCCGCGAGCGTATTCGGAGCCGAATTTCCTGCACCATTGACGGATGGCCTCATAGGAGACATCGATTCCGCGCTCCGCCAAGAGATCCTCGACGTCGCGGAAGCTCAGGCAGAACCGATGGTACAGCCAGACGGCGTGACCCTTGGTAGCGCGCCCTCGCGTGCCCGACGGATTGCCGGCACTCTGTGCCCGACCGGCTCCAGAGTCGTTTAAGATCTCGCTCGGAAGCGTTCCCGATGATCTATGCCCTCACCTTCATCTTGGGTTTTTGCAGCATTGCCTACGAGCTGCTTCTCGGCCAATCTCTATCGGCGTTCTTGGGCAACACGGTGCTGCGCTACAGCGTCACGATCGGTCTCTATATGTTTTCGATGGGGGTGGGCTCGCTGATTGCCGAAGGACGGCGAGTCGCCCACCCGGTCGTTGCACTGTTGAAGATCGAGCTCCTGCTCACCTTGACCGGCGGCTTTTCAGTGCTCGTCCTGCTAGCGCTCAACTCGGTGGGCTCGCCGGACATCCTGTTCTCCGCTCTTGCACATCTACTGATCGTGGTCATCGGTGTCTTGACCGGCGTCGAGATCCCGCTACTCGTCGAGCTGAAGAGCCTCGAGCAGCGTAAGGCGGAGAGCTCGATCATCGGTGTCGACTATCTCGGGGCCTTCGCCGGCACGGTCGTCTTCGCCTTTGTCTTCTACCCGAGAGTGGGTCTCATCGCCACCGCCTTCTATGTCGCTGCGCTCAACGCCTTCGTCGGCATCTGCCTGATCTCGCAGGGAGCGAAGGTAAAGCGATCGCGTCGGCGTCAGTACCGCGGTCTTTTGGCCTGCCAATCGGCCCTGCTCGTCGTTCTCTTCCTCTGCCTCAGATCCGCCGACACCATCACCGAGATCTTTCTCGAAAAGTACCTCGCTTCTTGAGCCAACCATGACAATGCGCCACGACTTCGGTGAGCACTTCCTGATCGATCTCTTCGGGTGCGACGCCGAATCGATCAAGTACGTCGCGCCGGCGCGGGAAGTGCTGCTGCGCGCCGCGCGGGACTGTGGCGCGACCGTGATCGGCGATCTGTTTCACCAATTCGAGCCCTACGGGGTCAGCGGTGTGGTGCTGATCGCCGAGTCTCACTTCAGTCTCCACACCTGGCCGGAGAACGAGTACGCCGCGTTGGACATCCTCACCTGCGGGGACATGGACGCGGAGGTCGCGATAGAGATCATGAAGCAGGGCTACGGGGCACGGACCTCACGCCTGCGCCGCTTGGTGCGGGGACAGCCGGATGACGAATGGCACGGAACCCGGTCGCGACCCTGATCTTGGCAGGCCGGGTGGCCTCAGTCCCTACGAAGAAGTGGCAGTAGGCTGAAGTAGTCGTCGGTCCAGAGCGAGCTTTGGGGAAGCGGATCGCCATCCTCTTCCGCACTCTGTGAATCCGCGGGCTCCTCGACCACTCCCTGTCTTCTTCGGAGGATCATCCACGTGCTTCCCCAGTCCTGGCCGGCGCCGCTCCCATTGTGGAGTCGCAGCGGTTCGAGGCCGAAGTGGGCCGCCTGAGCGCGAATCACCGGCTCAAAGTCGAGGTGATAGCTCGAGATCAGAATGGCGATGACCCCGTCGCGGCGAAGATGACTGAGATAGACCTCGAAGGCTTCCTCGGTGAGCAGATGCACCGGAATGGAGTCGCCGGAAAAGGCGTCGAGGAGCAGTAGGTCGAGCTCCTGCGGATCTTCTCTCTCGAGGGAGAGACGAGCGTCACCGAGGACGACTTCGATCTGGGCGGGGGAATCCTCGAGGTAGGTGAACCAGGTCTCGGCGATGCGCTGGACATATCAGCGACAACATTCGCTACGGTCGCCCCGGCGTCAGTGAAGATGAAGTTCGAACGGCCGCGGCTCTCGCCAACGCCGCCGGTTTCGTTGAGGCCTTTCCCGAGGCCTACGAGACCATGGTCGGCGAGAGAGGAGTACGCCTTTCGGGAGGTCAGAAGCAGCGCATCGCGATCGCCAGGGCGGTGCTGAAGAACCCCCGTATCCTCATCCTCGACGAAGCCACGTCGGCACTCGACGCGGAGAGCGAGTACCTGGTGCAGGAGGCGCTGGACAGGCTTATGAAGGGACGTACCACGATCGTCATAGCGCACCCTCTCTCGACCGTGCGCAACGCAGACCAAGTTGTCGTGCTGGATGAAGGTGCCGTCGCGGAAGCCGGGACCCATGACCGCCTGATGGCCGCCGGTGGACTCTACCGTCGGCTTGTCGAGCGCCAATTCACCGAGCCGCCGAAGGCCGTCGTCGTCGGCTGATAGCTCCTTAGGCAGGTCTGGCTCGGCAGACTTTCACGCCTTCCCGGCGGGAGCCGTTCGGCCGGCAAGCCGAGTCCCCCGGGTATGACTCACCCAGCACTACGCGTTCGAGTGCTACAGTCTACTCGTGTCACTCAGAAACAGCTTGAGCGTCGAGAGGGGAGAGCGACATGGGTTTGACGGATCGGCTGTTCGGCAAGAAGAAGACGGAGAAAGAGCTGGATCCGCTTGCCGATCTGGTTCTCGAGAAGCTCAAGGTCGGCTACCTCGTTGACTATGACTTCCACACCTGGCAGGTCACGGCCTACTGCAGCTACAAGTTCTTGGGCAACGACGAAGACGTCCAGGAATGGGAGCTAACTGCAGGTGGCTGGCAGCGTTATCTGGAGCTGGCCGACGGCGCCTGGTCGCTGTCGAGGAGAGTCTCGATCGGTGCCATCGACGGCGACATTCGCCAGCACATCCTCGATCATGAGGATCCGCCCGAGCGCGTCCTCTTCAAGGGCCAGGAGTACCACCTCGATGCCTCCTACTCCGGTCGCATGTTCCCTGACGGGAAGGGGGGCGGACAGGACGTGATACGCTGGGAGTTCCTCGACGAGGCCGAGCTCTCCTTTGTCGCCATCGAACAGTGGAGCGAGACCGAATTCTCTGCCGCCGCTGGCTCAGTAGTAGAGGACTATCAGTTCACTTCCATTCTACCGGGGGCGCCGGAGTGAAGCGGAGGCAGGCAGGGCGCAGACTGATCGCGGTGGTAGCCGTCGTTGTCGGTGCAGCGGCCTGTAGCAGCGAAGCTCCTCTCGAGCGCCTACAGCGTCAACTCGATCAGTACCCCGAGTATTCAGTCTTGCTTCAGGATATGCAGGAGAGAGGGTACCAGCACCAATACCGGGTGACGATTGGCGAGTCGCAAGCCGGATCAGACGAGCTCCTCTATCGCGACTCGGTTCGAGATTGGCAAAAGGTGGGTCGCAAAACCTACAACCGCTATCAGCCAAATCTCGGCATGGTGATCCTTTCCAAGGGCGCCGATGGGACCGTCGATCAGGGCCTGCACCCGCCCGGTTATCAACAAGTCGGTAATGAGCGCTACGGGAGATGGCGCGACGATAGGGGCGGGGGCTCGTTCTGGGAGTTCTACGGTAAGTACGCCCTGCTGAGCCATGTGATCGGTGGCTTCGGGCGCCCCATCTACCGCAACGACTGGGATGCGTATCGGGGCGCTCGACAGCGCGGTCAAACCTATTACGGTGCTGGAGGCGCCTATGGCACCAACGGGTCCGTCACCAGACAGACGAACCCCAACTATTTCCGTCGACAACAGGCGCGACAGGCCTCCCGTAGCCGCTCGTTCAGTCAGCGGGTGAGCAGTCGCGGCTCGGCCGGCACACGGGGCGGCGCGAAGTAGCGTCGAGGAGGAGCATGATGTCGGTGGAACAGATCTTGGCGGGTTTCATCTACTTGGCGGTGGTCCTCGTCCTGCTGGTGATCGGCAAGTGGGTTTTCGCCGCCCTACACCGGCGCCTCAACCTGCGCACCGAGCTCGTCGAGAAAGACAACCTGGCCGTTGCCCTTGCCGTCGCTGGCTACTATCTCGCCCTTGTAATCGTCCTCGCCGCAGTGGTGTCAGGACCGGCCTCCTTCAGCGTGGTCGACGACGTCATCGGTCTGGTGATTTTCGGGTTGCTTGCAATCGCGCTGCTCAATCTATCTGCCTGGGTCAACGACAAGGTCGTCTTCTCGAAGTTCGACAATGAGAAGGAGATCGTCGATGACCGCAATGCGGGCATGGGCGCTGTTGAAGGGGGTAACTACATCGCGGTCGGCTTGATCACGGCCGGAGCGATGTCGGGCGAGGGCGGGCTGCTGCCGGGCCTGGTCTTTTGGAGCCTTGGTCTGGCCGTGCTGATCGTCGCCGCGGTTCTATACAACAAGGTCACCTCATACGATCTTCACGAACAGATCGAGAAGGACAATGTCGCCGTCGGCGTCGCGTTTGCCGGGGTCCTTGTCGGCTTGGGCAACATCATCCGCAACGCCGCACAGGGAGATTTCGTCTCATGGCAGGAGAGCCTGACCGAGTTTGGGTACTACACCGTCGGCGGCCTGCTCCTGTTACCTCTCATTCGGATCTTTGCCGACAAGGTGCTGCTGCCTGGCCGTAGGTTGAGCGACGAACTGGTGCAGGAGAAGCCGAACGTAGGCGCCGGCGTCATCGAAGCGATCAGCTATGTCGGTGCTTCGATGCTACTCGGATCGACCTTCTAGCTCATCGACGAGGACAGACCCCGGCCTTAAGGCCGGAGCAAGAGGCCTCGGCAGCAACGAACGATGAGCATCTTCAGAACCAAGGTGGTGCAGCCTCTGGCGGATGTCATGGGGTTCATGCAGCGAGAGCACCTCTTCCGACTGATGGGCGTGATCGTGGTGCTGGTCTTTGGCGGAGCCTTTGGCCTGGTCTTCTTCGAGAACGGCCGAAACTTCCCCGACGCGTTGTGGTGGGCTATCGTCACCGTCACCACGGTGGGCTTCGGCGACGTATTCCCCGTTTCCCTCGGCGGCCGATTGATCGGTGGTGTGCTCATGTTTTTTGGCATCGGCGTGCTCGGCATGTTCACGGCCACAATAGCCGGCGTCTTTGTCGAGAAGCGAATGCGGAAGGAGCGAGGCATGGGCTCATACGAACTCGAGAACCACATCATCCTGTGCGAATGGAACGAGCGCACAAAGGAGATCCTCAAAGACCTGCGGGCCGACCCGCGCGCGGCTACCGCACCGATCGCGCTGATAGCCGACGTCGACGTGAAGCCGGTCGTTGACGAGCATCTCTTCTTCGTGCGTGGCGATCTGACCGAGGAGCAGCTCAAGCGAGCCGGCATCGAGAACGCGGCAACCGTTGTCATCGTCGGCGACCGCTCTCTGGGCTACGTTGCGCGGGACGCCAAGGCCGTGCTGTCGGCGTTGACTGTCGAAAGCCTCAACCCTGACGTCTACTCGATCGTCGAGCTGGCCAGCGAGGCCAATGTTCGCCACTGCGAGCGTGCCCACGCGGATGAGATCATCGTTGGCGCCGAGTTCAGCAGCCGGCTGATCTCGACCGCGACTTTAGACCATGGCATCTCAGCAGTCCTGCGTGAGCTGCTGAGCGCCCAGGTCGGCCACGACCTCATCACCGCACCGGTTCCAGAGGGGCTGGCGGGGCGCCCCTTTTTCGACGTGTTCACTGAGCTGAAGCGTGAGCACGGCATGATCGCCCTGGCAATCCTGCGCCGTGAGGGCGGCGACGTCGTGACGAACCCTGACAGCGAAACCATCGTCAATGGCGACGATCGACTGGTAGTCGTCACGGCGGGCAAAACCGCCGCCGCCTCATCGTGAGACCGTGATCGGTGTCTCGATCCTCGGTCGCATCGGCGCGATGCTGCGCAGCGAGCTCTCCGCCCGCCTTCACCAGCGGCGAGGTACGGCGAACAGCGAGGCGGGACGGCCCGTAGGGGGAGACTCCAGGTCACCACCGGCGCCCGCTGCGCCCCCCAGCAGCGGGCGGGCGCAGGACCCGGAGCTCGCCCGCTACTATGCCAACCTCGAGCTGGTTTACGGTGCTGACGTCGGCGCGGTTCGGGAGGCCAGGCGACGGATGCTCAAGCGCTATCACCCAGACCTGCACTCCACCGACCCCGAGAAGAGGCGCATTGCAACCGAGTTGGCCAAGGGACTCAATCGCGCCCATGACGAGATCGTACGCCGCCTGGGTCCCAAATAGCGGTAGGATCAAGATGACTGACGATGGCGCAAGGAGGTGTGGTTCGATGTCTGAGAATCTAGACAGGGTCAAGGGCTACCTGCTTGAGCTTTCTCTTGAAATCGTCGCAGAGAACGAGGCCGAGGAGCTCGTCGTTGTCGACGACGAAGACAACGGCATCAAGCAGCTGGTCATTGACTGTGAGCCCCCCATCGTGATTCTCGAACAGCTGATCGCCGAGGTGCCGGCGGAGCCGCGGGATCTTTTCGTTCGGCTCCTGCAGATGAACAACACCCTGGTGCACGGTGCCTTCGTACTCGACGAGACCGCCGAGCGCATCTTCTTTCGCGACACGCTGCAGCTCGCCAATCTCGACCTCAACGAGCTCGAGGGCTCGATCCGGGCGCTGTCCCTGGCGCTGGCGGAGTACGGCTCCGAACTGCTCACCTACTTCAAGAAATAGACCCTGCTGAAGGAGATCCAGTCATGGCGAGTATTTTCCGCCGGATGTTCAAGGTTGCCGAGTCCCATGCCCATGCCGCGGTTGACGGCCTCGAGGATCCAATCAAGATGACCGAGCAGGGCATCCGCGATCTCAAGAAGAACCTCCAAGCCGCTATGGTCAGTCTGGCGCAGGTGAAGTCGTTGGCCATCCGCATGGAGAAGGAGGCCTTGGATCACAAGAAGCGTGCCGCGGACTATGAGCGCAAGGCGATGTTGGTGCTCAAACGGATGGAGGCTGGGGAGATGGAAGCGGGCGAGGCCGAGCGTCTCGCTAGCGCGGCGTTGGAAAAGAAGGAAGAGGGGCTGCAACTGGCCGCCAGCGTGAGCACCGACCATCAGACGCAGCAGCGTATGGCCGATCAGCTCCAAGGCAAGGTTGAAGATCTGAAGCGCCAGATCGGCAAGTATGAGAACGAGGCCGTCACGCTGAAGGCGCGAGCACGCACCGCTTCGTCGATGCGCAAGATCAACCAGCAGTTGGCCGGCGGCGACGCGTCTGGCACCGTTGCCTTGCTCGAGAAGATGAAGCAGAAGGTCGAGGAAGAGGAGTCTCTGGCCGAGGCCTATGACCAGCTCGCAGACGTCGGCGGCACCATCGACGACGACTTAGAGCGGGCCCTTAGCGCGCCGTCGAGCAGCGCTGGAGCCGATTCGTTGGCCGAGTTAAAGAAGAAAATGGGCATCGGGGCCGCGCCGGATTCTGCGTAGCAAGCGGCGCCGCATCGCGAGGCCGCCGCCCTAGACGACGCTCAAGCTAAAGCGAGCTCGAGTGCTCGTAACCCACCTCACGCATCACTTCCTCGGCCGCGCGGACGCCGTGATACTGCGCTTCCTCGAAGAGCGAGATTCCACTCATGTCGGAGTGGGCGAAGCGGATTGCGCCGTGGCTCTCGGCGGCCGAGCGCCGCGCTTTGCCCCACAGAAAGCCTGGCACGGGGCGAATCATCGCGTGCCCCCAGAGCATGACGTCCACGTGCGTAACCAGGGACTCGATCTCGGGGTGGGCCCGCACCAGATCGGCGAGGATCAACGACACCCAGTCGCTCCAGCTGCGGTTGAGCATCCAGGCTCTTGCCACCTCCGGGTTTGGCACTGTCAAGGGCAAGTAGTAGGTCAGCACGCTCGGACCTGGTGCGATGCTCAAATTCTGGTGGGTAGCGACGACGTAGCCGAGGGACGGACTGTCGAAGAGCACGTTGTCCCAGGCAGCTCCCTCCGGCAGACGATCCACGGTGAGATTCGCCACCATCCATGGGCAGTAGGTGAAGGCATCGAGGTCAGGGCGCGCGTAGCCCTCGATGACATGGCTAGCGGTGAAACGGGGTAGAGCGTAGATGACATGGCGCGCCCGAAAGCGCACGGCTGTTTCAGTCTCTGTGTCGATCGCGTCAACATGGACACCACCCGCCTCGGAGGCGGCGTGCTCGGCCTCGGTGGCCGGAGACAGCCGATAGACGAGCATGCCGGTCTTGACCTGTCGCTCCAGGCGGTCCATGTAGTGGCGGACGATGCGGCCGTTGCCCTCCGGCCAGGTCAAGTATTCGACGTCTTCAGGGCGCGAACAGAAGTAGTGCCAACCCGCCCAGGCCGAAGTGTTCTCGAGTGTGCAGCCGTAGTCGTCGCGGCAACAGTGGTCGACATACCAGCGCAGACGCGGCGAGGAAAAGCCGGCACGGTCGAAGTACTCGCGCATCGAGATCCCGTCAAGAGCGACGATCTCCGCGTCGCTGGTGCTCGCCGCGACCGGCAGGGCGAACGCCCGGCGGCCGCCCTCATCCCGATAGTCGCGATAGCGCCGGACCTGCGCCTCAAACGCGGCAAGCTCCCCAACGGCGCCGGTTCCATCGGGATCCATGAGGGCCCGCGCCGAGAGCCCTTCGTGCCACTCGCCGTCGACAAACAGCCGCTCCTGTGGGGCATGGCAAAGATGCCGCGGGTCATAGATCGGCTCGTTGTCAGGCCCGTAGTCCTGAACCAGGCCCATCTCCTCCAGCAGCTCACAGACCGCGGTCGACTGGGCGTTCGGCACTGGCAAGTAGTGCGCGCCCCAGGGGTAGGCCGAGACATGATTCTGCCCCCAACGCGCGTTGCCGCCTACCTCAGACTCGAGCTCGAGCAACGCGAAGTCGCGAAAGCCACTCTTGGCAAGCTTCCACGCCGCCGACAATCCGGCGATTCCGCCGCCGACGATCACCACCGGCACCTCGCGGGTCTGTTGCGGCTGCGGGAAGCCGCCTTCGCGCAGCCGGTGGCCAGTCTGATGTGATGCACCAACGATAGCCCCAGCGATCGCGCCGCTAGCGAGCCGATCAGGCAGTGGCGGCGCTCGACACGAAGAGTGGAACGCGATCGCCGCCGCAGCACCAGGGCCGATGCGCATCAGGTCTCTGCGGGTCAGCAGGGGTGGCGATCCCGTCGGTCCGCTCCCTGGCACTCGACGGTCTCTCATCGTACGTACTGGTTCCAGCCGTCTGCGTGGTACCGCACCAGAATCTGGTTGTTGAGGTGATTCACCTCGACCGGAACCGCAGCTAGATCGGTTGGAAACTCGAACAACGTGCGTGCGATCTCCGGAGTCAGAAAGCGTAGCGCTGCAGGGAAACGATCGGGAAGCTGAAACGGCTCTCGCGACGCCGCGACGAAGCCCCACTCGCCAAAGGAAGGCACCGCAGCGTGATAGGGAGCCGCGTTGAGCCCCGCCGCGCGCACCGTCTCGACGATGCACCAGAACGCTTGACGGGAGACGAGGGGAGATGTGCTCTGGATCGCCACGATGCCGCCGGCATTGAGGCGGGCCGCGAGCCTGCGATAGAAGGTGGTCGTGTAGAGCTTACCGAGGGAGTAGTTCCTGGGGTCTGGGAAGTCGACGACGATGAAGTCGTAGCGGCCGGTCTCCTCGGCGAGCCAGACGAACGCGTCGGCGTTGATCACCTCGACTCGGGGCGAGCGCAGAGCGTAGTCGTTGAGCTGGGAAAACGAGTCATGGGCAGCGAAGATCTCGGTCATCATCGGGTCGAGGTCGACAAGAGTGATGCTCTCGACGCGGTCGTCTTTGAGGATCTCACGCACCGCCATCCCATCACCGCCGCCAAGCACCAGCGTCCGGCGCGGCGCCGCAACCGCGGCCAGACCCGGATGGACCAGCGCTTCGTGGTAGCGGTATTCGTCGGTGGACGAGAATTGCAGGTTGCCGTCGAGGAACAGACGCACTTCGCCTCGGGCCTGCGTGAGCACGATGCGCTGATACTGAGACGAGCGCGAAAGGATCACAGGGTCGTCATACAACTTGCGCTCGGATCGCTCCATCAGGTGGTCCGAGAACACCGCGCCAACCACAAGCAGGACAAGAGCGAGATAAGCCTGGGCAGTGAGCCAAGGCCGACGATGTTGACGGCGAAAGAGATGACAGGTCCAGACCGCGACCAGCGCGTTCAATACACCGAACACGAACGAGGAGCGCATCAACCCGACCCGTGGCACCAACCACAGCGGAAACAACAACGAGGCCGCCAGCGCGCCGAGGTAGTCGAGCGAGAGCACCTTCGAGACAAGGTCGTGCAGCGGAAACTGATCCTCGAGGATGCGGATCAGAAAAGGGATCTCCAAGCCGACAAGTACTCCGGTCGCTGCCACCCAGCCATAGAGCACGAGCCGGAAAGTGTCAATCTCGGAGAACGCGAAGAAGAGAACGGGCGACGAAATGCCGCCGACTACGCTCACCAGGATCTCGATCTCGATGAAGCGCGTCACCAGATCGCGGTGAAAGTAGCGCGACCAGAAAGAGCCAACCCCCATGGAAAACAGATAGACACCGATGATCGTCGAGAACTGCGTGACGCTGTCGCCCAGGAGATAGCTGGCAATGGTGCCCGCCAGCAGCTCGTAGATCAGCCCGCAGGTGGCGATGGTGAAGACAGAGACCAGGAGCGCCCGAGTCTTGGTGCCGCTCCCCTCGGTCAGCGCTGGTCGCGAATCGCTGGAAAACTCCGACAAACCTTTAGCCCTCGGGCGCCACGCCAAGGGCGACCAGACCGACGTACTCGCGTGCTTCAGTCTGCGAAAATGGCTGCATAAAGGGCCCCGCGCGCACATCCCTCGCCCGCTCAGCGATGCCGAGAAAGACCGCAACCAGAGTGAGATTGCCAAGTGTGCGCCCCATCAGCACACCGGGGTTCCAGTGGCCCCAACGACCGGCGATCTGAACCGACCCGTCTGGGATAGCGCAGCCGTTGAAGAGAACTGATTGGCTGCCCGAAGCGCGCATCCCCAACGCGTCCCAGTCGTTCTGTGGCTCGAGGCCGGGAGTATCCATCGGCACGAAGGCGAAGCCGATCCGATCCCTTCGGGGTCGGGTACCCGCAGATTCAACACCATCAGGTTGGCGATCGGTGACAGGGTGACAAAGATCTTGCGCCCGTCAAGCCTCCAGCCGCCATCTACTCGAGTGGCCGTTGTACTTGGCCGCAGAAAGGCGGTGCCCGCCTCGGTGGCTGTCGCGCAGATCACCAGCTCGCCCCCCGCACTTGCGCGCAGGGGCCCTTCGTTGTGCTCCCGCGCCGCCACGTCACCAGAAGCGACCGCGGCCCGCCAGCCCTCGGCCATCCGCCGGCTGACCGCAAGATGCATGTTCAACGCGATCGCTGTCGAGGAATCAGCCCGACCCAAACGCTCGAGACCTGCGGCCCAATCCTGCACCGAGTCGAGGCCGAGGCCGCCGAGCCGTTCAGGGACGAAGGCTGCAACGGCGCCACTGCGTTTCAGATCTTCGAAGTTCTCTTCCGCAAACGAAGCGTCGCGATCGTGGGCGCCGGCGCGTTGCCGGAACACCTCCTGATGTTCCTCGGCAATGGCGACAAAACGGCGACCAGCCTCGCTGCACGGCTGTAGTTCCATAGTGGGCAACCTCCAAGGATCAGCAGGCTATCTCAACAGAAGAGCGCTCATCGCTCGTCCAGCTCCACCCAATCGAAACCGGCTGCTTCTTCTTGGGGCACCATCGACTCGTGTATGCGCCACAGCAGCAAGCCATCTTCCGCCTCTCTTGTCTTGAGAAAGAGGAGAGTGGTACGGCGCGCGTGGCGAGAACGGGCAACGGCACGGGCACCGCTCTGTAGCTCGATCACCTCCGCGACGACTACCTTCTCGCCCTCGAGGAGAAGCCTCGTGTAGCGGCGAGGTGTAGCGATGCGAATCTCGGTGTTGCTCCCCCACGCCGCACGCAGATCGAGCCAGAAGGCACCGTCAACACTCGAGGCACCGTCGGTGAATACATAGGAAAGCTCGCTGTGGACCGCCCTCGTGATCTCGCCAAACGCCTCGTCCGTCTCAGGCACAGAACCGTTGAACCAGCCCTGGATACCGTCGTTGATAGCACTGAAGATGCGATGCACTGCGTCCTCGACGAGCGAAGACGAGCTCTCTCGTGGACACATCGGCGTACTCTCTCACAGGAGAGAGGCAGGAAGCGCACGATCGAGCGCTGTCGCAGGGCAGGGGCCCCCTGAACAGGCCTGCAGGGTCGCTCCGGCAACCGTTAGAGCTCTGAAAGAGAACCACTCCGATTCTCTGGCGCTTGCGACCATCTGGATCTGGCCCAAGGTCGGCGAGAGCTGGCCCCGAACACCCCGTAGGGTGCGATAAATCGGCCGAATGCTAACTCACGTGTCGAGAGCTAGTTGCAAGTCCCGTTGTGCACGAGAAAGCGGCTGATGCGAGTCAGGAGGAGGTCTCTCCGACCAGAAGATCCCGGAAGATCCCCGATCTTCTCCTCGCTTTCTGGCGAGATCAGCCAGTGTGGAGCAGCAGCTCCAACTGGCCCAGCCCTGCAGCCCACTCCACCCAAGTGTTCAAAATAGCGATACTTGGGGTGTTCAAAATAGGGTTACTTGGGGATACCACACCATGTACCAGTCCGGTTAGGAGTCCTTCTGGCCTTGGTTCTGCTACCCATTTCGGCCTCAGCTCGCCTTCGACCTCAATCGGGCCAATCAGCTGCTGGACCACCTGTCGAGCCTGCGGCGTGTTAGCCCGGAGGATCGCGCGCCCCTCGCCCGGAAACGCACGCTCTCCTTCCTCGTCGAAGAGCCTCTTCCAGCGACGAAGCCGCTCCGGACGAATACCAAGCTCGCGAGCTACCTGGCTCGAACTCTGCCCCTCTTCGCTCGCCAGACGATTGCCTGCTTCTTGAACTCTCGATCGAATCGCCGTCGCTTCGAACTCATTCGAACACCTCGTCGGCCCATTCTCAGGCCAATCTCGGTGTCCACCAAACCCGCTAGGGCTCACTCCGCCTCACATCATCATGGCTTGAGGAGTGCTACGGTGTCTTGCTGGGGATGGTCTCGCGCTGAGAGTACCTCATACGGAGTGAATCCCTCATGGTTTTTTTGAGTGCGATCAGCTCCGTGCTGAATGAGCAGCTCAGCAATGCGGACTCCAAGATTCATCTTGGCGACAATGTGCAGCGGTGTATTCCCCTCGGCATCCGTGATCGTGGGATCTGCACCACGGTCCAGGAGACGCTGCGCTTTGTCCTCGTCCCAAGTCTGGGTGGCATAGTGCAGCGGCGTCGCGCCCTTCTTATTCTGAACCTGGACGACAGCTCCTTGCTCCAGGAGGAAGGTGAAAATCTCAATCGGGGTTGTCCGGGATGCCGACATCAGCGGGGTATTGCCGTGGCGATCGCGCGCTTCCACATCTGCCCCATGCGCGATGAGGTGCTTGGTGACCGCTAGGTTGTCCCGAAAAATCGCGTTGTGCAGCGCAATCCTCCCACCTCCACCCGTGTTCGTGTCGGCCCCCTGTTCCAAGAGCCACACGGCCAGATCCGTATAGCCATGGGTGATGGCAATATTTAACACCGTATCCCGGTAGGGGGCGTTCCTCGCTTCAAGCTCCGCACCGTTGGCCAGCGCATCCTGGAGGGCACTGAGGTCACCGGTTTTTGCCGCGTCAAATGCCTGAGCCTGGATCGCATCCGGACTCTCCTCGGCCACAAGCTCAACAGACAGCCCCATCGCCACGAGCAGGCCTGCCATGAGACTGAACCGAGATGCTAGTTTCATCATTCCACCCAATGTTGAGCGATCCCGGCAGAGTCGGATCGCCGAAGAGGTCGTTACGGTCAACCGCACCGACTCCTTAGTATAAGCTCGATTTCTTTCAACCGGGGCAACGAGACTTACGACACTTGCCAGGCCGCTATCTTTCATCCTGAACCCCTGGTCTTGCGCCGCCACTGCTCTCGTTGCATTTCTTCCTCGTCTGCGCGGCTCATGAGCGTGGCGCGAGTCCAGGAAGTCATGCTGAGGTGGGACGCCTCCGCTGCATCTCTGATTCTCTGGAACTTGGCTAAGCCGAAGTGGGTTGCGAGGTACAACAAGAAGCTCGCCAAGCAGGCGACGAAGGGACGGTAGAGGGTAACACCGTGAAACTAGTTGGGCAGCGTCTGACTGCAGCAGTCCGGCTTCTTTCAGGAATGATCAGTGGTCGTCACCTGAACGTCAAGGTCGACGTATCCCCTGCGGTCGGGGAGAATCTCTGGGAATTCGAGGACGCAAGGGACGACCTTGGCCGATTTCCGATAAGCCTCGTAATGAAACTCATAGACGGAGGGCTGCTCGAAAAGGATCTCGAGAGCGGCAACCTGTTTATCACTGACGAAGGGAGGCGCTGGCTAGGGGAGCCGTAGGGTGCGGTGCCGATGCGGCACGCGCGCAAGCCCCGAATCAGATCCACGCTCTGGTCACCAATGGACCCGCTCCCAGAGTCCCAAAGACAGGCCACCTCGATCTCCTTGTAATCGAGAGCCCACCTTTGCCCGCTGTCGCCATAGCGTTTGAGAGTCCAGGGGCATACGGCCTCCTGTCCCTGGGGCCCGAGGACTACCAGCTCAGCGACGACATCAAAGCCGACTCCCTGCATGCTGTCGAACACCTCGAGCTGGTCTAGGAGATCTCTGGCGAGTTCCTCCATCGCGAACCAACCGACACACCTCTCTACTTCACCCTTCGTGCCGTAGAGGTAGAAGTGTTGCCAGCCGGTGTTTCCGCCGGCGGCGTCTTCGCGGATGTCGTAGCGCCACCAGATTAGCGGGCCCGGGCGGGCGACTTCAGGGTCGAGGGGGTCGCGGGCGGCTTCTGTAGACTTGTCTAAGCTGGACATAGGGGAATCTCCTTTGTCTGGTGAGGGCCTCGGGGGAGTCACTAGCTCCCCTGGTGCCCGTTATTCGTCGGCGCCGGTCTTCTTCGTCAACTCCAATCCCAGGTACTCGGCCAAGCGATCGAGCGTCGTGGTATTGAGCCCGCGCTCGCCACGCATGAAGCGGGAAAGCTGCGAGTCGCTGACGCCGGTTTGCCTCCCGAGTTCGTTGAGAGACTCACCGCTCTCGGCGATCGCCTGCTTCACCTGGTTGCTGATGATAAGGACGGGTGCCACGGTTCCAGATCAGTCTAGGAGATAAGAAGATCTACTGTCAAATGGAAGTGCGTGCGCTGCGCACGACCATGTCCGCATAGACACGACCCGCAGATTAGAAAAGACCGCCGCTATCCTGTCCGACCACCTTTTGCAGGGTCTACACGGATCCAGCCTGGAATCAATGACCTAGATCCTTTACGAGGATTACGAGATTTACGGGGCTCTCTGCCCTCTCTAGGTACGCACAAAGGGCTCGCTCTTCGTGAGCCTCCCGTGGCCAACAAATAGCCTCTCAGCTATAATGGGGTGCGAGGAGCACCTTTCTAGAGCGGAAGCCGAGTCTCGTCGCGACTAGGAAAGCAGAGGAGAGAGAGGCGAATGCAGAGGACATCCGAGCGCCGCGTAGCACGCCGCATTTCGCGACGATCTAAGGTGCGTTACTGGGTCGGGGGGGACTCCTCGCAGGGCCGATACGGCTTTACCAACGACATCTCGTCTACCGGAGCCTTCATCGTCACGCCCTACCCCTACAGGCGCGGCACCGAGATGCGCATGGAAGTGATGCACGGGAAGAACCCGTTGACTTTCGAGGCCGTCGTGACCCGTCGCGTATGGGTCGCTCCGGACCTACGGCGCTTGGGCCCTTCGGGCATGGGCGTACGCTTCCAGACGCCTGAGGAGTTGGTGGCCAGACTCGGCGAGCAGGGAGAGGAGGCGAAGTACGGGATGGTCGAGGAGGAAGGCGTCTACCGCATCGCCCTCGACGAGGACCGCGTCCTCCTGGAGGTCTCCGCCAGCGAGATCGAGCTCGGAGGATTCTTCATTCCCACCGAGAGTCCCCCGCCTTTGAACACGGAGATCACGCTGGAGTTCCAGCCACCGGACGATGCCGAACCGATTCGAGCGGCGGCCGTGGTGGTGCAAAGAATCCCCGCTGGGCAGGCGCCGGGCGACCAACCGGCAGGCATAGCCGTAGCTGTCGCCGAGCCGGAGCAAGTGCTCGACCGACTGCGGCCCTACCTCGATTCGACGAGATAGCGGCGAAGCTGGGTATGAGCCCCTGTCGCTCCTCAAAACAGATCCGCCTGTGAAATCAACAGGTTGGAGCGCGAGTCCTTATCGCCGGGGCGATTGGCTGATGCGTCACCGAACACCTTCCGTCAGCCTGTGCGGCCATGGCCAAGCTCTTTCTCATGGTAGTCACGATCGTTCTCCGAGCGCTCCGACTCGTCTTTCGGTCGCGGTCCGAGCTTGTTCTAGAGAACATCGCCTTGAAACAGCAGGTCGACGCGCTGAAGCAGAAGCGACCTCGCCCGCAGCTGGACGACGCCGACCGCGCATTCTGGGTGGCGACGAGAACAGCGTGGAACGGCTGGGCCGAACGCCTCGTCATTGTGAAGCCGGAGACCGTTGTGAAGTGGCACCGCGAGCGTTTTCGGCGCTACTGGGCCGAGATCTCCCGACACAAGCCGTGCCCAGGGCGGCCGAGAGTGGACAGGGAGATCCGCGAGCTGATCCGCAGGATGGCTCTGGAAAACAACTGGGGAGCGCCGCGAATTCACGGTGAACTGGAGAAGCTGGGCTTCAGTGTCTCCGAGGCCACCGTCTCCCGGCACCTGCCGCGACGGCCTGCGAATGCCGATGGGGTCCAACGGTGGTTGAGTTTCCTGCGCAACCACAAGGAATGCATCGCGGCGATGGACTTCTTCACGGTCCCGACCGCCTCGTTGCGTGTCCTGTACTGCTGGTTTGTCATCCACCACGACCGACGACGGATCCTCCACTTCAACGCCACGTTTAACCCGAGCGCCGCCTGGGTCATCCAGCATCTGAGGGAGGCGTTCCAGCAGCGTTCGGCTGGCTGCTAGGGTGCCAGCCGAATGTTCCGGGGACGCGATGGCGCCAGGCCGTCAACTTTTTCGGGTGGCACCCAGTTAGCCTTCTTCCTGAGGGACTATCGGGCGGCCGCCCGCGTTGGGGACGGGAGAGTGGCTTAGTTGGAGGAGTCAATGATCTTTGGCGACCATCAACCGAACACCCTAGAGCAGTTCGACGACATCGCCTCAAGAGCTGACCACGCGGCTTTGATGTCGGACGGCCATCTCGGCTACATCATGCCTGTCGGTGGGGTCGCCGCGTACAAGGATAGGGTGTCTGTGTCCGGGGTTGGCTACGACATCGCGTGTATCGCTGCCGGCACCCCTGTGTCGCTAGGTACGGGATCGACGCTTCCCGTTGAAAGCGTGCCTCCTGGGGGACCGATTGATTGCTGGGATGGCTCTATTCGACGAGCTGATCCGGTCCTGGGGTCTGCCGAACGTGGCCGAAAGCACGTAGTCCGGCTGACTCTCGCGAACGGCAGGCAGGTCGTCTCGACGCCAGATCACCGAATAATGACCACGGACGGCTGGTGTGAAGCCGGCTATACCTCTGGTCAAAGTGTGGCCGTACGCCCGTTTGTCGGTACGCCGTGGCATCACTCCGACAGATCAGTCGAAGAGGTTCGCATTCTTGCCTATGTGTCAGGAGACGGCCATCTCACGAAAGATGGGAAGCGAGTCTCCATCTATACGACGATAGAGGCTGACGCCACCACTCTTTGCCGCGAGCTGGCGGTGCTCGGTTTCATGCCGAAGATCTACCGAAGAGATCGCGGAGCGAGGCGAAAGACAGAGATCCACGTATGTACAAACTCGGTCATCCTGCATCAGAGGCTAGCCGATCTCGGATCTCCTGTTGGTAAGAAGGCATGGCCCAAAGATCCTATGCCGTGGCTGTTTAGCGAGCCGGCGTGGATTCGAGCGCAGTTTCTCTCGTCGTTTTTCTCTGCGGAAATGCTCGCTCCGAGACTGTCTCCTGCCGGGTGGATGCCGAATCTCGCAGTCAAGCAAGCTGACCAGAACGCAATTGAATTTATCGGGAGATTGCTAGATTCTCTGGGGTACGAGACGTCCATTGGCAAGAGTGCATCCAACTGGGTGTTGCAGGTTGTCGGCGGCCATGAAGCGGGCTTACTTCTACTGGAGGAGATCGGCTTCTGCCATTGTGCCGAGAAGAGAGTGGCGTCTGCGTATTGCTGCGCTTCCCTATGGGCGGGGCGCAACCTTGTTGCCAACCGTGAGGCAGCCAAGGCCGAGGCCAGACGACTAACTGCCGCTGGCGTTGGTTACAAAGAAGTGATGTCCGAAGTCTCCAGAGAGTACGGAGTGACGCAAGGCTTTGTTCGTCATGCGATTTACGACGAGCGCGGAAAGTCGAGACGCCCGCCCGGCCACCAAGCCGACGCGATGAGCACGTTCGGAGAAATCGTCTGGGTGCCGGTTGTTTCGGTCGAGAGCGATGGACACGCGTCGGTCTTTGATGTCGTCACTGACGACCCTGCGCAGTCGTTCCTGGCGAATGGAGTCGTGGTCCACAATTGCGGTAACGCAGCAATTAAGACCGACCTTAACCGCCGGGACTTCGAGGCCGAGGAGTTGGAGGTCATCGCCGACGAGATCGCGAGCGAGCTCTCCTTCGGCATCGGCAGGAAGAACACCAGCGACGATGCCCCCGCTGGCGCCCCGCTCTTTGAGTCCGATGCCTGGTCAATCATCCCCCCCAAGCACCGGGGCAACCTCAAGGCTAAGGCTCGCGACCAGCTCGGTACGATCGGCAGCGGCAACCACTACGTTGACGTTTTCTATGATGACTCTGAGGCCATTTGGGTTGGTGTTCACTTCGGCTCACGAGGCTTCGGGCACACCGTGGCCTCGAGCTTCCTTGCTCTGAGCCAAGGCGGTCGATGGGGCGAGCGAGTCCCGGAAGCTGAGGCGCTGCTAGACGTGGGCACAGCCCTCGGGCAGAACTATCTCGCGCTCATGGCGCTGGCGGGCGACTACGCCTATGTCGGTCGCGAGTGGGTTGCTCGCAAGGTCGTCGGCATCCTCGGCGGCAACGAACTCGATCTCGTCCACAATCACCATAATTTCGCCTGGAAAGAGACGCACTTCGGCCAGGAGTACTACGTTGTGCGCAAAGGCGCGACGCCGGCGTTCCCCGGACAGCGCGGCTTCGTGGGTGGCTCGATGGGCGACGACTCGGTCATCCTGCGAGGGAACGAACACCCGAACCCAACCCAGGCGATGGCTCTCCACTCGACCGTCCACGGTGCCGGCAGAGTCATGAGTCGCACCGAGGCCGCCGGCAAGACTAGGCGCCGGAAAGTCTGGTCGTGTGGACAGCGCGACTGCGCCCTCGAAATTCCCTTCGGTCAGGTCTCGAGGGGGAGCGATGGGTCTAACCCGCGCTGCAAGAACTGCGGGTCGAAAATGAACCTCCGAAAGTTCCGCGAGACGAAGACCGGCAAGGTCTCCCCGAAAATGATGCGCGACTGGCTCGACGAGAAGGGCGTCATCCTGCGCGGCGGTGGCCTCGATGAGTCGCCTCACGCCTACCGCCGACTGCCCGACGTACTCGCAGCCCAAGGCGACACCATCATCGTCGAGCACGTCTTGCACCCGCTGATCGTTGTGATGGCTGGGGCGGATGAATTCGACCCATACAAGGACTAGATGCCTAGCTTCTCTTCCACGCCATCAATCGCAGCCGGCCTGGGGCCCTCCACTGAATGAGCATAGCGAGCCACCCTTGGGTAAGTCTTGATCCCAAGTGCGTGTTTAGTGTCGCGAGGTTGGCCCCCGTAGCCTTCGGCTGCTTGGGTGGCACCTCGTGGTCAGCTGATTCTGCCGACTAGCCCTGCACCCTGGCTCGCGAGAGCTGCCACACTCAGCCGATGTCGACGGCGCGCCGGAGGCTCCGGCGTGACTGGCTGGCCCGCCCGACACGCTGGATTGCGAGGACGAGGGCGGCGGTACGAAAGGCGACGCTCTTCTCTGTCGCTACCGCTTTGACATCGCGATAAGCCTTGCGCATCTTGGTCTCGAGCTCTCGGTTCACGCGATCGAGATCCCACCGAAAGCGCTGGATGTTCTGTGCCCACTCGAAGTAGCTCACCGTAACGCCGCCCGCGTTGGCCAGGATGTCGGGAACGATGACCACCCCGCGGTCGGCTAGGAGGGTGTCGGCCGCGGGCGTCGTGGGACCGTTGGCCGCTTCGACGACGACCGAGGCCTTGACGTCGGCCGCGTTCTCTTCGGTCAGCACTCCCCCTAGCGCCGCGGGAATGAGGACGTCGGCGTCCCAGGCCAGAACTGCCGACGACTCGAAGGCCTCGCCGCCTTCAAAGCCGGCAACCGTTCGGTGTTCAGCGACCCACTCGCTGAGGGCCCGGACGTCGAGTCCGCCCTCGTTGGCGATGCCGCCGGCATGGTCCCCCACAGCGACGATCTTGGCCCCGCGCTCCGCCATCAGGCGGGCGGCGTGGCTTCCGACGTTGCCGAAACCCTGAAGGGCGACTGTCACATCGGCGAGGCTACGACCCTGATCGGAGAGCACTTCCTCGAGGATGTACATGACGCCGCGCCCGGTGGCTTCTTCCCGGCCCTCCGACCCGTGAAGGTCGAGGGACTTCCCCGTCACGACGCCGGGCGAGAAGCCGTTGTATTTGGAGTACTCGTCCATGATCCAGCCCATCACTTGCGCATTGGTGTTGACGTCAGGGGCTGGGATGTCGAGGTTCGGGCCGATGATCTCCTTGATGCAGCTGACGAAGGTCCGGGTGATTCCTTGCAGCTCCATTCTCGAGAGCTTCCAGGGGTCGCAGTTGATCCCTCCCTTGGCACCTCCGAAGGGAATGTCCACGACTGCAGTTTTCCAGGTCATGAGACTGGCAAGCGCAGAAGCGTCGTCTTCGTCGACGGTCGGGTGGTATCGCAGTCCACCCTTCATGGGGCCCCGGGAGTCGTTGTGTTGAACCCGGTAGCCCAGATGATGGAGAAGCTCGCCATCGTCGCCCTCGGTGACGATTTCGACCTTCACGATCCGTTTTGGGGTGGTGAGGATCGTTCGCAGCTTCTCGGAGAGGTCCAGAACGTCCGCGGCCTGGCTGAAGTAGTGGCGGGTCTCTTCGAGCATTTCATCCCCCTAGTTGTTCTTGGCGAGGCTTGGATTGTACCCGCAACCTTCGGCTGATGTAGGTGCTGGCCTCCCGGTGCCGCAGCCGTGCGGCCTCTGGACCCAGACGCCAAGATGCTCCCCAAAAGTACCACGCGAATAGTTCAGGCCCTGAGGTAACCTCACCCCATTATGACGAACGCACTGGAACACCCCGGAAAGCTCGGCGTCTGGACCGGGATCGATGGCTACACTTCGGCGGAGGCCGCCGAGTTCGTCCAGCAGTTGGAGAAGTGGGAGTACAGCACTCTGTGGATTCCGGAGGCGGTCGGGCGCGATCCTTTCTCGATGATCGGCTTTCTTGCCGCTCACACCGAGAAGCTCGTCTACGCGACAGGCATTGCCAACATCTACGCCCGCGACGCGATTCTCGCCAAGGCGATCAAGCAGACTCTGGCCGAAATGCTGCCGGGGCGCTTCATCCTCGGGCTGGGTGTCTCTCATCCACATCTCGTTTCTCGGCTGCGCGGGCACGAGTGGCTGCCGCCGGTTGCGAAGATGCGGGAGTATCTGGAGGCGATCGAGGCGGGGCTCTATATGGGGCCCTCTCCGGAGCACGAGGCGCCGATCGTGATCGCGGCTCTGCGCCCGCTGATGCTGAAGCTGGCGCGCGAGGCGGCGCGAGGCGCCCACCCCTATCTCGTGACACCGGAGCACACCCGCAGGGCACGAGAGATTCTGGGCGACGGCCCCTGGTTGTGCCCAGAGCAGAAGCTGATTTTGGAGACCGACGCCGACACCGCCCGGGGCATCGCACGCGCGGCCCTCAAGGTCTACCTACGTGCGCCGAATTATCAGAACAGCCTGCTCGAGCTGGGGTTCAGCGCCGAGGATTTTGCCGAAGGCGTGGCGTCGGACGCACTTGTCGACGCGCTTGTCGTCTGGGGCGACGAGGAGGCTCTTCGAGCGCGTATCCAGGAGCATTGGGACTCAGGAGCCGACCACGTCTGCATCCAAGCAATCCGTAGCGACGGCAAGCCAGGGCCCGATCTCAGAGCCTTGGAGCTTCTGGCTCCTGAGGCCGGCTAGAGCTGTGAGACGCTCACTGTTGCTCGTTGCACTTCTCGCCCTGTTGGCCTGCAGCCGGAGCTCTCCGGCGCCGGCGCCGGTGCTCAGCGAGCCAGCAGCTTCGTCGGACGACCGACAGGCGGCGACCGTCACCATACTCACGACCAACGCGGCCGACATGGTTGGCAAGGGCGAATGGAGCTTCGCGGCCTGGGTCGAAACGTCGGAGGGGGCGCTGCTCTTCGACACCGGCTGGTCGCCACGCAATGTCCTGGAGAATGCCGAGGCGTTGGGGATCGATCTCTCAGTTGCTGAGAATCTGGTCCTGAGCCACCACCACGGCGATCACACGGGGGGGCTCGTTACCCTGCGCCGCGAGCTCATGAAACGCAATCCGAAGGCGCTGTCGCGGATTCACGTGGCCGAAGGAATCTTCACCTCCCGGCCGGGGTCCGGAGGCTCGGAGCGCAATCCGATGCTCGCGGCGCGCGCCGAGATCGAAGCGACAGGGGCCGAGTTCATCATTCACGAAGAGCCGGCCGAGATCGCGCCAGGCGTCTGGGTCACAGGACCCGTTCCGCGCGTGCATGACGAGCGTACCTACCCTCGTGGCCCCGAGCGGATTCTCGAAGAGGCCGGCGAGATCCGTCCCGACACGGTTCCAGAGAGCCAGTCGCTCTTGGTCGTTGCCGAAGGCGGCCCCATCCTGGTCTCGGGGTGCGGCCACGCCGGTCTCATCAACACCCTGGAGTACTCTCGTGGCCGGATCGTCGACGAGCCGGTCCAGAGCGCGATCGGCGGTTTTCATCTCTTTGCCGCTGACGACGAGGTGCTGCAGTGGACGGCCGAGCGGGCGTCGGATGCAGGCCTCGGCGGATTCCTGGGCTCCCACTGCACAGGTTTCGAGAGCGTCTACCGCATCCGCGATCTGGCCGGCCTGAGCCGCGACAGCGCGCGTGTCGGTGCGATCGGAACCCGCTACGTGGCCGGAAGCGGTATCGTGCCGGGGGCGATCAACCGATAAGAGCGGCGCCCTCGTGCGCGAGACTTGCCCTGCCGAGTAGCCCTGCACCTTTTCTCTCGCTTGCACTAGACCAGCGTTTCCGAAGTTCGCGCACAGTTCTCGGCCCCTTCTGCCCGCTGGCGGCGTTGCGCCTCCTCGACATAGTCCCTGCTATGCCTGCGTCGGCGCGCCTTGCCAGCGAACAGAATGACCTCGAGCTCTGTACACGAACTTCGGAAACGCTGGTCTAGTCTCAATACGAATCGGAGGGAGTGATGCGCACTTTGTCGATGGCGGTCGTCGGGTTGGTGGCGTTTGTTGTGGAGGCGCTGGCTCAATCGGGCGGGCGGCCAGCCATCGAACATCTGGCCTTCGAGGTCGAGGGTCACGGTGAGATGACCTACGGCATCTCCTTACCGGCCGGGGACGATCGGACGCGCGTCCTGGTGACCGGATTCAGCCTCGGCGGCCGCGGCACCTGGTTCTTTGCCACCGGCCATCCTGAGCTCTTTACCGGCGCAATTTCGATCGCGGGGTCACCCGCTAACGAGCCACTCGACGCACTCGGTGACATGCCTATCGCGATCATTCACAGCCGCGCAGACGAGGTCGTCCCGTTCGGACCGGCCGAGGCGGCCGCCCAGGCGCTCGAGGCCGCAAAGCACCCCGTGCGCTTCACCGTGCTCGAAGGGGTTGGGCACTTCGCGATGGGAGGCTATGTGAGCGCTCTCCGCGACGCTGGCGACTGGATTGTCGAGCAGTGGGACGGCCGCAAGCTCGGTTCTGCCGATTAGCCCTGCACTTCCTAGCTGGGCCCCGCTCGTAGCAGCGCTGTGGGAGACTTCAGAGATCTCTTCAAAGGAGGTCTCCATGAAGTCGAAAATATTCCCCATCTTCCCGATTCTCGTCCTTCTCGTCGCCGGCGCCGCCATCGCGGTCGACTGGATCGACACTGTCGCCATCCACTCCGGCCGGATTCAAGGCGAGACCGCCGATGACGGTATTCGCGTCTTTCGCGGCATTCCCTTCGCCGCCCCGCCGATCGGCGACCTGCGCTGGCGTCCGCCGCAGGATGTCGCGTCCTGGCCCGGCGTGCGCGACGCGACCGGGTTCGGCGCGGCTTGCCCCCAGGCACCGGTGCTTGCGCGGATGGACACGAGACCGGCGACCTTCGACGAAGATTGCCTCTACCTCAACATCTGGACGCCCGCGGCCAACCCGGACGAGGCACTCCCGGTCATGGTCTGGATCCACGGCGGCGGCCTGAGCGTCGGCTACAGCCACCAGGGGATGTACGACGGCACGGCCTTTGCCAAGCAGGGAGTCGTGATCATGAGCGTCAACTACCGTCTCGGCCCCCTCGGTTTTCTCGCCCATCCGGCTCTGTCGAAGGAGTCGAAGACCGGCGTATCGGGCAACTACGGCTTTCTCGACCAGGTCGCCAGCCTCGAGTGGGTACATCGAAATGTCGCCGCCTTCGGTGGCGACCCGCGCCGCGTCACCATCTTCGGCGAATCAGCTGGCGCTACCAGCGTTTTTGCACTCCTCGCCTCGCCGACCACCAAGGGCCTCTTTCAGGGGGCGATCGCGGAGAGCCCCTGGGTCAACGAGACCAACGTCGCCTACCAATCGCGCAAGACCCCGTTCGCCGACAGTGGCGAAGCCCAGGGCGTGGTCTTCGCCACCAAGCTCCTCGGCGAGAACGCGTCGCTGGCCGACTTGCGCGCGTTCGACGCCGACGAGATGATCACGACTGACGGCTTCGCTCCTTTCATCAACGTCGACGGTCAGTTCATGCCCGAGCTGTCCGAGAAGATCTTTGCCGCCGGCAAGCAGCACAACGTCCCTATGATCGTTGGCACCAACACCAACGAGGGCACCATGTTCATGGGCGGCTTCGTCACGTGCCTCGACGCGTTCACCGGCCCTATCACCAAGCTCTACGGTGATCAGGCCGAGAAGGTCCTCGCCCTCTACCCGGCGGCCTCGAAGGAGGATCTGCCGACCGTCGCTGACCGTTACATCACCGATGCCTGGTTCGTGCGCGCCAGTCGGGCGATGCTCAATGGACATGGCGAAGTGAGCTCGCCGGCCTTCCAGTACCACTTCACCAAGAAGAGCCGCTCGATCCCGGCCTGGGGCGCACACCACGCCAACGAGCTCGGTTACGTCTTCAATACCTACCAGGGCTTCGGCCCGCCTGCGGAGCCTGACGCTTCCGAGCTGGCGCTGGGTGGAGCGATGATCGAGTACTGGTCTCAGTTCGCCAAGACCGGCGACCCCAACACCGAAGGTCGGCCCGAGTGGCCCACCTTCGAGCCGGGGTCTGAGAAGTTCCTCGAGCTGGGTGACGAGATCCGCGTCGGCGCCGAGCTCCAGAAAGAGAGCTGCGACACCCTCGAGGCCGTGATCGCCAAGTTGGGCGGTTAGCTGCTGGCGCAGCTTGCCTTGAAGGCCGGAGCCTCCTCCGGCTGAGCCTACCCAGGGGCTGGGGAGCTTGCGATCGTAGGCGGTCCGCTGCGACGTCTCGCCGGCTCCTAGATTCTTCCCTCCTCGAGGTGCCTCGCCAAGGTGCCCACCCACTTCTCCCCTATAATCAGCTCGGGCGGCTCGGCGGGCGAGTCGAGCAACAACTCGACGGAGCGATAATTATGAACATGCTACGCGGGCTCTTTGTCTTGGGTGTCGGCTATCTGCCTCTCGCCCTCGTCTCGAGCAGCGTTGTCTCGAGCTTGTTCACCGACACGCTCAAGCCCGACATCAACGATGTCATTCTGAGTTTCATCGGCATGGTGGTGGTCGCGCTGGTTGCCGGAGTCGTGTGCGCATGGATTGCGGGCTCGGCGAATCACCCGGCGATCTACTTGGTCCTCTTTGCCATCGGAATGATGGGCCTTCGGTCGCTGATTCTGGGCACCGGTATCGAGCCTGGGTGGTACCGGCTCGTGGGCCCTCTAGCTCAGGGTATCGGCTTCCTGTTCGGTGCCTCGCTGGCACCGCGCCGCCTCGAGCGCGGAGTGTGAGGTCCGGCGATCCATCGTCGCCCTGACGGTTTGGCGAGCGGCGTCGGAGCGAGCATCAGCCAGCGTTCGGGCCGATGAGCTCTCATTCCGCGGCGCTCTTTCTCGCCGATCATCTCGATTTGGCAGAGGGCGCGCGGAGTGCGGTTCTGTTTTGTCTGATGCTCGGCGGTGTGCTGGGCTTGCTGACGACAGATCGGCTGCTTCGAAGCCATGAGCCCTTGAAGGTCTTGCGTTGGGCGTGTGTTGCCTGTGCGATCTCTTACGCCTGCTGGCTCTTTGCGCCCGGTCTTGTTGCGAGCGCTCTGTTGCTTGGAGCCACCGGCTTTTTCGGTGCTGCTCTTTACCCGATTGTAAAGGCCAGGGCGTATCGCGCTCTGCCACGTCAGAGCGGCATGGTCAATGCGGTCTCCCATATCTTTACGCCACTCGAGATCGCATTGCCGCTCGGACTCGGCCTCGTTGCAGACGTGTTCGGTTTGACCGCCGCGCTGGTAGTACTGATCGCGCAGCCGGTGGGGATCTTGGTGCTGGCGTCGCTGCCCCTCGCCAAGGAGGCTCAGGTGAGCTGAGGCGGCGAGCTCGAGCTTGTTGGAGATGGGGGAGCAGGCATTCGACCGCGACGTGTGGCCGATCGAAGCTGAGGTAGATCGCTGAAGCTACGCTTCCGAACCGACGGCGGCCTTGGCCTTCTTAGCGATCTCCAGCCAGCTGAAGAACTCCTCGGGAAGAAGTTCCGCAGGTGCCGTCTCGCGAACGAAGGCCAGATAGGGAAGGGCCTCCTCGGGGCTGCCGTTCCTGCACAGCTCGATGCCGCGTTTTAGGAGTCGGCCCAGTGGGTCGTCTTCACTGAGTTGGTGAGAGTGATCAATCATATGCGGCCGTTCCGCTAGTTACCCGAGGCCCGAATCTCGATGATGTCGGATTGCGAGTTGTAGTGTGCCTTCGCGCCGTCAGGGCAGCGTCAGGAGAGGGTCAGGTTCACTGACGGAAATAGGACTGCTGAAAGCAACGGGGGAGATGCACTGGCTGCCGGCGACGCCGGCTCGGTCGCGCATACCTATGAGCAAGCGCCCCGCTGGCACATGTTGCATCCTCCGGTCTAGAAGAGCCGCCCGCTGAGCGCAGCGCAGCTACGGCTCGATCGCAGGCTCCCGGCAGACGTTGAACTTGCTGGTGCGATGGAGCTCGAACTCTTCGTTGGTCGGCGAATCGCTTCTGGTCCAGTGGCCGTTCTCACAGGCCCAGACTTGCTCCAGGGCGGTGAACTTCAGCGATAACGCGATCAGGACCCAGCACCTCGCCACTTTGATGTGAGCCGAGAAGCCGGTAATGGTCGGTCGTCTGTAGAGGGTTAGGCCCGAGCCCGCTTCGCCGGGGGAACCGACTCCGCCGGGGGGTGCGTCGCTCTCGCCGGCAATCCTTGGCCATAATGAGGCCCAAGAGACTTCGAAGTCCACCGGGTGCGCACCACTGGCGATGGCGACCTCTTCCTCGAAGTACTGGATGAGCGTGCCGTCATCGGTGATGAGCGGGTCGTCGGGTGACCAACCGGGCACGGGTACATTGGTGTTCTCGGCCAGTCTGATTGGCCTTGCCGGGTTGTAACGCGCGACGGAAAGCTCTTCCCAGCCGGTGTTCGGCCGGGGGATGAATAAACCGTCGTGATCGCTACTGCTACTAGGCGTTCTCTGTGTCGGCATTGGGTCCCCCGCAGTTGGTGGGCTTTCTACCCTCTCAAGTAGATTCTAGCCTGCCAGCCATCGTAGTGCCCTTATCTCCGAGCCTTCGATGGGTTGAGCAGCGTGGAACTATGGATCGGTCGGCTCTAGGTAAGGTATGCTCTCGCGGCCTTTTGGAGGAGTGGCCGAGTGGTCAATGGCAGCAGACTGTAAATCTGCCGGGAATTCCCTACGGTGGTTCAAATCCATCCTCCTCCACCATCCCCGCGGGAGTAACTCAGGGGTAGAGTCACAGCCTTCCAAGCTGTTTGTCGCGAGTTCGAATCTCGTCTCCCGCTCCATCTAAAAACAAACAACTTAGCCCTAAAGACCCTTGAAACAAGGGTTTTACTGGTGTCCACCTAGGCGCCTCTAGCTGCGCTCGTCTACTCAGCTTTGCGCCTTAGTACGTGGTATGATGCTGACCAGGTAGCTGACCAGAGGTGGGTGCCTGGTGCCACGAGCGGCTAAACGACTGACGAAGGCGGACCTCGACGCCCTGCGACGCATGGCCAAGGCTGAGGTAGCCTTTACTGCCTACCTGGCAGATGCGGGCCAGCCTGGCCTATGTGTCCAGGCTCGACGTGGACGTGTCCGCTTCGTTTTCGACTACCGTCCGCCGGCAGGAGGAGCACGACGACGGCTCCAGATTGACTTCTACGGTGCCATCACTCTCGACCAGGCGCGGGCGATCGCCCAGACACACCGCGCTGCCGTAGCCGCAGGCCAAGATCCCCAGGAGGAGAAGCGCCGGGCAACCCGGGAGGCGACGACTGTCAAGGACGCGGTGGTTAACTACTTAGTAGACCTGGAAGAGCGCGCAGCGGGGCCGGCGAAGCGGGGTAAGCGGTCCGGTTACGCCGAGGCCAAGCGGCTTCTTGAGAACAACGTCCTGCCGAAGCTGAAGGATGTGCCCATTCGTGCCGTCACGGTTGAGCAGGTCCGCCGCCTTCACCGCTCCTTGGCCCCAGTCGAGGCTAACCGCACACTAACGGCGTTCTCGGCCGTGTTCGGCTTCACCGCCATCGAGGAATTGACGCCATCGGGTTTCAACCCTTGCCGGCACGTCACCAGAAATGAGGAGGCGGGGGAGCGGCGGGCGCTCACCACCAAGCAACTCGAGAAGCTGGGCGAGAAGATGGGGGAGCTTGAGGAGAAGGGTGACCTAAAGCCCTCGGCGCTGCTCGCCATCCGATTGCTGGCTCTCACTGGGCTTCGCCGCTCGGAGCTTCTAGGCCACTCGGCGAAGAATCGCCGCGGCAAACGAGAGGGGCTTCGATGGGGGGATGTCGACCTCAAGGCAGGTGTGATTCACTTGCGTGACACGAAGACCGGACGGCAGACACGGGTTATCGGTAAAGCGGCGGTGAAGCTGCTCAAGGATGCCAAGCCGAAGAGTGTCGACGAGTCGGAGCCGGTCTGCCCTGGGAAGGATCCGCGTCAACCGCTCGTTGGTATCGACAAGGCTCGTAGGACTGCTTACGAGGCCGCAGGCCTCGCGGAGTTGCCGGGGATAGACCTACACAGCCTGAGGCATACCTTCGCCTCTACGGGGGCGCACGTGGCCAACGGGCGGTACACGGGGCACGTAGGTGCGCTTTTAGGGCATGGCTACACGAAGCGCAGCATTACCGACCGCTACATCACGAGCGACCCGGAGGCGCTGCGACCGGCAGCGGACGCGATTGCGGGCGAGGTAGCAGTCCAGCTCGGGATCGACAAGCGGGGGGAGGTTGTTCCTTTTCCCGGAAAGCAGAGCGCGAGGAACTAAAGTGCGCCTACCACTCGCTGCTCCCTCGTTACTCTAGGAGGCCTAGCGCACGGTGGCCTGGCACCTTGTCTCGGAGACGGTTACACCTCATCCGGACCTGGTCTCCAGTAAGAGTGCGCCCGGTTCGTTGCTCCACCTTTTTAGCAATCCGAGCCCAATATTCTCCTCTGCCACCTCGGCGCGGCGGGAGTTTACCAAGAGCCTTGATTTCCAGGAGGATCGCTTCGTCGAGCAAGTCCGGTACGCTGCCCGGTGCTATCTTGATCTGCCGGTAGACCTCTTTGAGGTCGGCCTCTCGAATGAAAGCGCTTCGGATCGTCACTTTGACGTATGGGAGCACGCCGTCGATGGTAACGGGAGGGTAGATCAAGGGTGTTCCTGAGAGTGCGTACGCAACGAGATCATGCTCGTCTACTCCAGTCTTGCGCTTAGCCATTTCCGCGAACGCCTTCAATGCTGCTAGCTTAGAGCCAGGGGGGACCTTGACCCCCTCTGGAGACCAGCTAAATATCTCCGTCCCTTTAGGCAAGGACGCAAGCTTCGGCGTCACGGAGTCCTTTGGGCTTCATATAGAACAGAAAACTCGCGGTCAGAGTTAGGCCGAACAGTGCGACCTTGATCTCCTCCCGAAGTTCCTCAGAAATGACCCTAGGTTGGATCTTAGGCTGGCTCTCAATCCATTCGTAGGCGCCAACCTCATTAAAGGGCGGGTCCTCTGTCTTGAACAGCGTTCGCCTCAGATCCTGAGCGTCTTTGTCGATTATTAGTTGCTCAAGACGGGTTGCTCCAAGCCTTGCCCCGAGTCGGGAGGCCTCGCTCCACTGGAGGGCTACTTGGTTACCAGGGGTACGGGGGGCACGCGCTCCCATGAGGCCTGCAAGCTCGACGCAACCGTTGGCCTTGGGTTTCGAGTCCCACCCCTGCCTTTGGTAGTGGGCGATCGCCACGGCGACCGCCCACGGGTGCTGCTCCCGCCCTTTGCTCCGTACATCACTCTCGAAATTGTAGTCGCGGTCTCTCCGAACATTCATGATTATCTCCGTTCAATACGCTATTACTAACCATCGACGTCGAAAGCCGGGAACTCCACCCGGGTTTCGACGCGACGACGAAAGGAGAGATCCAAAATGGAGATTGAGAGCGGACGCCTACTGAAAACAGCGGAGGCAGCCGCCTTATGCGGGCTGTCGCCGCGGACGCTTGAAGCGCATCGCTTTCGTGGCACCGGCCCTGTCTATGTATCGCTGTCCCCGAGGTGCGTCAGGTACGAGCTACGCGATCTCACTGAGTGGGTCGCGAGCAGCCGGAGAATATCTACTTCCGCGGTCGCACCGCCGGACCTGGGTCTATGACTACCCTTACCACCGTGTCGAGAATGCCGTGGCTCCGTAACCGACTTCGCCTGGGAAGCAACGGGTCCGACAGTGTCCAAGAGCAGCGCTTCACCCATCGAGATGAATCATGTCGGCCTGAGCTAGAGATAGAGGCGACGGCGTGCGGAGCGGTCGGCCAACCGTGGCTCGTCGATCGCCTGGAGAGGGTCCCCCAGGAGATGGCCGGGACAGGGACACCTGCCCGAACTCGAGCAGGCCGTTATGGCTCGCAACGGCAAGCGGACAGGCGACGAGATCGCCTTCTCCTGCCCAGAACCTCAGTCCCATCGGAACGGTGACCGGAACCCACCGGCGCGGTCGAAACGACCCCGAGCTCATCGCGCCACGGAGTTCGGACTCGAGGAAGAAGCAATCAGATGACCGCGCTCCTCGACATCGAGGCGGCACGCCGCGCGCCGATCGTCTCCGTGTATGCGAGGCCGCGCATGAAGGCGAGGTGGCGTCGAGACTCTCCCTCTTGTTGAATCGGAGCCGTCTGGTGGCTCGATCTGGCTGCCTCGAAGAGCGAGATGGGAAGAAGACCGCAGGTGGTCCGTATCAATTGGGCCCCTAGGCAGCACGCCAGCTCGACGGACGCGAGACCTCCAGACTTCGATTCCGCCGTGGAGGGTCGAAAAGCAACGGCGCCTAGCGGTATGGCACATGTCTTCACGGCCGAGGACCCTTACGTTGGCATCGACCTCGGAGGTGCCCGACTCAGGGATTACCTAACCGCCGAGGCTCGAGGCGATCGTAGAGGCCATCGATTCGTATGCGCGGAGTACTCCTAGGTCTCGGGCTGACAAGTGCTCGCGGACTTGTGCCTCGAGTCACAGGGCAGTCGAGATCACTCTGAAGGTCGAGGTTCGTGTGGGACTCGTGCGAGCATCGTCGAAGGTCGCCCGACACGATTCCGAACCGACAAGGAAAGGAGCAGCTGCGGCGCTGAAGCCGAAACGGCTCGAGAAGCCGCAGGAAGTGCCCAGCGCGACGGCACGTAAAGCCCTACCTCGCGACGCAAGTACTCGAAGGCCCGCAGTGCCGCCAACGGGGGCTTCAAGGCGCATCACGACAGGGGCACGTGGCGAGAGGTGCTACACCCCGAGCGGGTGAACAGCTGTACCCGTCCCAGAGCGCTCGGATCTGGCTCTAGTGCGGCAATGGCTTCGTGTCAGAGCCCATCGAGATTGATCGTCTCTTACGGGGTTCGAAGCTCTTTCGCAAAACGGACTAGCCCAGTAGACCGTGCCAGCAGGAGCTACGGCCTAAGGCAGATCGCCAAGGCTCTCGAGGGGAAGACCGAGTTCTACAGCGGGACCCAGAGACGATGACCGAGACCGCTAATCAGAGGACCTTCAGTGCGGCGACGAAACTTATCCGGTTAGCTCCGAGCGCTACAAGCTCGGGCTGTCGACCGAGGGCGAGTGAGTACGCGGCGCCGACCGAAGGGCCGCGAAGTAGCCCGCCAGCTCCGATTGAGCCTGGGCGCTGAACTCGCCGCTGCGTACTGGCCCGAAAGGCCGCCAGCCGTAGCGCCCTCGCCGATGCGTTCGGCGACGATCGAGGGACTCGCGGCGAGGTCGAACTCGCGCTCCACTCAGAACGGCACAGGACGGTGGGGTGGTCTGGCTTGACCTCGGAACGAGAAGGCACACTGCGTCCGCGGCTGCCGATGGTGGAGCTCACCGATGAGCCTGAGGTACTCTTACGCTCTCCGGTGACCGCGCCGATGCCAGAGCCGTGATGGCGACCTTCTCCCTGGGACCTGGTGCCAGGATCGGGAGCCTGGCCGCTCACTTGTCGGCACGATGTTCGCAATGCCTCGGCCATTCTCCTCGAGAGACATCAGTGATCACCACGGAAAGTGCCGCGTGCTCGATTCGCGATCCCACCAACGCGCTGCGTTCCAGGTGGTGACGTCAGCGCGTTCCACATCGGCGTCAGCCGTCCTGCGTCGACAACGACGCTGCAGGACTGAGAATGGCTTCATCTCGCCGCGCCGCTCGGGAGGGCTTCGTTCCGGCTACACGGTCGCTGATAACTTCGTGCGACATCGCCAACGGGCTCGACCTCGATGCTTATCGAGGAGACCCTGACAGGTCGATCATTCGAGCTGCCCCGGATCGATGCTGAGGAAGGCGCACCGAAGCCGACTGCGAGGAGTTACAAGCGCTGCGAGCTTAGTGGCTCGAGGGCGGTGTGGCTGCTGCTTACGGTACATCCATCAGCCATGATGGCGGAAGGCGCGCTGGCCTGCCCAGCTAGGCCACCGTCGAGCACACTTTAGACGCATCCCAGCTATGTCCACTTCGGGCGTCAGCCTGGCCAGCTCTCGAGTGCCGTCGACGCACGACCACGTCGCTCGTGCGTCGCCGGCTCGACACCGAGGGGGCCTGGACTGCCGTACGGCGACAGATCTTCTCCAGAGCTAGAAGGGGGTGATGCAGGCCGCCGAACATGGCCTCGCATCTCGCGCGGTCGAGAGTATAAGCGTCGCTTGGGCCTGGGCAGATGGTACGTTCGTGCGAGTGGACTCATGGCGTCGCCGATAGAGGAAGTCGACGCACCAAAGCTGCCGAAGATAGCTCGATGGTAGCTAACTCAACACGTGATCCGTAAGGCGCATCGGCAGGCGATACGCGACCGGACGGCCAAGGCGGAAGGCGCCCGAGGAGAACCACTGTCAGATTCAGCACGGTGCGAGACCCCCTCGCTATCGAACGCCGGGCTCGGTGGGACGGTCCACTGAATGAGTGACGTCCGAAACCTCAGCATGCCGCGCGCTCGCGACGGTCAAGCGACGGTGACCTACCTACCAGGCTACTGACACCGGGGAGAGGTGTAATGGACGCACCTGGCGTTCACGCGGAGCTCCAGATCTGCTCGGCGACCGCTTCAGAGGGGAGGACCCGCCAACGGTGTCAAAGATCCGGTGATTTCCAGAAAGTCGCCAAAGCCGAAGAGCCCCTGCGGTTGTGGGCCGCGGGGCTTCGAAGGCGGCCCTAGGGTTGTCTTGACGCAGGGCTCGGTAACGCCGTAGATGGTGACGTATCTGCCCGACAGCTGGTCCGCTGGCACTCGAGGAATTCGAGCCGCTGACGAGCTCGTCCTCTTCGCCGAGTGACCGACAAGTCAATAACGACGAGCGTTGAGCGACACTCAAGCACAACGAGGCTTCTCGAGCTTTCGGGCCGGATACCACCGTAAGAGAGTGACCTCCTCGGGCGGGCAGGGGCGCAGTGACGGCAAACGGCGGACGTTCTAATGGTGGCGCTCCACGATCCAGCTACTTCGGCGCCACCTTACGCACCTCGCGAGTGGACTCCGCAGCGGGCCCGCGTTCGCCGAGAGCTACTCGGTGGTAGAACTTACACCTTCGACGCGAGGCTTCCTCGCCGGCGCCTCAGTCTGGGAGTGTGAACTGATGCCTTGGGCGGCCCCGACTCACACGCCACCTCGGCCGCCAGCCAGCAAGTCCGAGGCTACGGTGCTAGGCATCGCCAACGTGGCGGCAGCAGTCATGGCTTCAGAGACCCGATCTGCCGAGGCTGGCCACCTGCGGTACCAGGCTCTGCGACGAGAGCGACTGTCCGCGGGATCACGCTACGCCCATCGACTAGTTCGCAAGAACCTGCGCCCTACGAGCTCGAGAACGGGCAGTACTCGACTACTGGCTCCAGCGCGAGCTGGCGGCCGGCCACTGACCAGGACAAGCCGAGCGAGTGACCTTCGCTCGCATGGTGGACGACGTTCTCGCCCCGAGGCTATCAAGTCGCGGCTGGAGTACCCCTGTGAGGCCCTCAGAGGCCCCTCAAAGGCCCGAACGGGCGCAGGCGTGGGGGGGGGGGCCCTAAATCTGTTATTTTAGGCCGAAAGACGCGCCCGTGTTCTGTATATCGTGCCACAATGAAATTTTCTAATCCAGGCTGGCCCCATGCCGAATAACCGACGTAAAACCCAGTATCAGAAGGAGCTACTAGGGACGGCGCGGGCGTCTCGGGCTATACATCGCCCGCCCGCTGACACCGTACACCCGAAGCCCCCCGCTGAACTATCGAACCAGGCCAAAAAGATATGGCGCTGGCTGTGCAAGCGCATGGCGGAGGACGGTACACTCCGGGCTAAATACCTCGGCGCTATGGCTGGCTGGTGCGCAGCCTGGGCCCGTTGCCGGGAGATGGAAGCTATACTAAAAAGAGACGGCCCTGAGATGCTGCGCCAGGGCTCCTCGGGGCAAGTTAATATGGCGAAGCATCATTTACTACAGCCTCTAAACATGGAGTATAAGCTGATGCGCTCGTTTCAGGCTGATCTAGGCTTGTCACCAAAGGACGCCCAAGCGCTGGACTTAGCAGAGCCCCCGAGTGAGGACGAGGATCTGGGAGCGAGGTATCTGAGGGGCGACCATCCAGAACCCGACCGTCCAAACTGATCCGGCTACGGCCTACGCCGCAGCGGTATGCAGGGGCGAGGTAATTACCGGGCGGCTAGTGCGGTTAGCCTGTGAGCGCCACCTTCGCGACCTGGAGCGCTCGGATATCGAGTGGTGTCCTGAGATCGGCGATACCTTCGTCGGCTTTATAGCGCACCTTCGCCACATCAAAGGACGGTGGGGGAAGGCGTATCACGGGCGCGGGGAAGCTGTGGAGCTCATGCCGTGGCAGTTGTTCTGCTCCTATTCGATGCTCGGCTGGCAGAGGATCGACGAGCTAGGGAACAGGGTGCGCCGCTTCCGCACTCATTACCGTCAAGTTGCCCGCAAGAACGGGAAGACGACGATGCTAGCGGTTGAGGGGGCTTGGCTCTTTTACTGCGACAAGGAACCCGGCGCCGAGGTCTACACTTGTGCGACTAAGCTAGACCAGGCGCGCATCCTCCACGAGGTCGCCCGCACGATGATCGCCCGTTGTCGAATCCTTCAACCCATACGCGGGTTTTAAAATTCAACATCTTCTGCTCCTCGACGAGCTCCAAGTTTGAACCGCTTGGTTCTGATTCAAAAACCCTCGACGGGCTCAACCCACACGCGGCTCTAGTAGATGAGTATCACGCCCACCCGACGGACGAATTAGTTAATGTATTAAAGACCGGCATGGGGGCGAGGGAACAGCCTGCACTTATTATTATTACCTCAGCGAGTGATAATCTCGATAGTCCTTGTGGAGCCGAGCGAGCTTATGCGATCAGGGTGCTTGAGCAGCGCCACGAGGACGACACTTATTTTGCCTACATTGTGGAGCCGGATAAAGAGGATGACTTTGCGGACGAGGCTTGCTGGGTGAAAGGGAACCCGTCGCTCGGTGTCACCGTGCGCATTCAAGAGCTCCGCGAAGAGTTTTCTCAGGCCAGAGAGACCCCAACGAAATTCGGCGATTTCCTTCGGAAGCGACTCGATATTTGGGTGGAGTCGAGCTCGAGCTGGATACCCTTTGAGACGGTGGAGGCATGGTGGAAGGAGTGTGCGGGCCCGGTAGATCCCAACCGCCTGAGGGGTCGGGTCTGTTATGGCGGTCTCGACATGTCCAGCGTTACGGATCTGACCTCATTGGCGCTCGTCTTCCCTCCGGATGGAAACTCGCGTGACTGGGCGCTACTACTGCGGTTGTGGTGCCCCGAGGTTGGCCTGACCGATCGCGTCCGGCGAGACAGGGTGCCGTATGACGGGTGGCAGCGAGAGGGTTGGCTCACCGCAACCGAGGGTAATCGCGTCGACTACGGCCAGGTGAAGAGAGAGGCGATCGAGATGCTCGAGCCATTCAAGGTGGCCAGCGTGGGCTTTGACCCCTGGAACGCCGAGATGATCTCGCAACAAACTCACGGAGGCAGGCGTGCCTATGACTGAGGTGCGGCAAAATTTCCGTGACTTGAGTCAAGGGATGAAGACCCTGAAGGGACTCATCTTTGACGCTCAATTGAGGCACGGCGACAACCAGGCGTTCCGTTGGATGCTCTCGAACGTGGCCGCGCGGGTGGACGAGAACGAGAACATAGCTCCGTCGAAGAAGAAGGCCTCCGAGAGGATCGATGGCGTGGTGGCGACCATCATGGCCATAGCTCGCTCACAGAGTGAGGGCCCGCCGCCCGTGTCGAAATACGAAACCGAAGACCTGTTGGTGGTCTGAGGAGGTCAGAAGATGAGCAATACAGTACGCGCCCGAAGTGCGACGTGGCAGCTAGTCGCCTGCGTCCTCTGTTTTCTGCACGGATGAGAGTGATCAGGGTAGTTGAAGGGAAAGGAGCAACATGGGCGCGGGGCGCGCAGTGTGGCAAGCGGACGACCGACCGTCTCGTGAATCTGATCGACCAGCGCCTCGAGGAACTCCAGCGACGCCTTTCCATCGTGGACGTTACCCGGACGGTTCTCGACCCGCAGGATCTGGCCCGACTGCGCCTCGTAGGCGGTGATCGGGTAGTAGCTCGGGACCTTCCGGTGGTGAGGATTGAAGCCACGCTTCGCTCCTTCGACCGTCTGTCCAGTAGAGACCACCGAGCCATCGACATCGATCGTCAAGCGCGCCCGTCCCGCCGCATTCAGAGCCTCGCCGACCACCTCCGAGTTGAGCCGTACCAAACGCGCCACGTGACTCGAGGACAGCTGCGCCAGCCACCCGCTTACGGTCCTTGTCGACGGGAGCCGGCGCAACCCGGCGAACCTGGCCAAGATCGGATCGAACTGCGCACGTAGCGAAGGTGCCAGATCCGACGACCGCCGACCATCAGAAGGCCGAGCAACAGAAGCAGCATCGGTACGGTGCCGAAGTCCGTGTTCGGGAACGCATTCCCGACCAGGCGGCGAACCCGTTCGCGAAACCTCCGCCCCTGAACAAACTCCCGCACCAGCTCCAATCCGGCATGCGAAGTGACTTGCTGCAGGCCGCATCGGTACTCCATTCGACCGTTGACCCGACGCCTGAGATCTGCTCTTCTTAATCGCATTGAAAGTGGCCTTTCGTTGTGGTGACTTCTCTTGGGCTTTGACACCCGAAGTACACCACGGCGGAAGGCCTTTCTCTTCTCGGGACACCAGCTCACGGCGATCTTTCTCGCAAATCGGGGCTAACCAAAAACCCGTTGCTGAAGTCCGAATCTAGCTGGCCGTGTTCCTGACCTTGAATCTGTCGAATTTGACTTTTTTCGCAGCAGCAACCGCAGTGTTATACTGAATTTAGTATATATTCGTAACAACCACGGAGTTTGAACGATGCACCGAACGCAAGACACCTACCCACTCAGCCACCTTCGCCAGCACATGAAAGACCATTTGGCCAGAGTGAAAGACGGCGCGGTCGAGACCATCACCCAGAACGGCGAAGCCGCCCTCGTGGTGATGAGCCCGGAGACCTACGATTACATGGTCCACGTGCTGCAACGCGGCCACATCTGGGACCAAGCCATCGACCGGATTAACAACGGCGAACGAGGAAAGGATGCTCGGCAAGCCATACGTGAGCTGGCCGACAAGCTCGGCCTCGAACTGTGAGCCCGACCTATCAGGTCGTGTATCTCCCTGAAGCCGAAGCTGCGCTTGAGAAAACGGTCACGTATATCACGGAACACGACGGCCGACAGCGCGCCGCCAACTGGCTGCGCTGCATGATCGAGAGCATCGACAAGCTGGAGACCATGCCGGCGCTCTTTGCCGTGCGAGGGGTGCGTGGCGGGCGTAAGATTCGCGCCAAACCCGTCATGAGCCATCTCGCGTACTATGTCATCGATGAACCACGCCGTATCGTGTTCATCATCGACGTCGCCGCTGGCGCGCAGGGACCCAAACGCGACAAATATGAGGGCAACGCATAACGTCGCATCCGAGCCGGAGGAGCCGAGCGAAAAACCTAGTAGCAGCGCCTTATAGGAGGCCCGTGGACCACCCTCAACTCAACTGGATCGCCAACTTCATCTGGGGCATCGCGGACGACGTGCTGCGCGACCTCTACGTCCGCGGCAAGTACCGGGACGTCATCCTGCCGATGACGGTGCTGCGCCGGCTGGACGCGGTGCTGGTGGATAGCAAGCCGAACGTGCTCGAGATGAAGGCGGTGCTCGACCAGACCGGCGTCGTCGAGCAGGACGCGGCCCTCCGGCAGGCGGCGGGACAGGCCTTCTACAACACCTCGAAGTTCACCCTGCGCGACCTCCGGGCCCGCGCGAGCCGGCAGCAGCTCAGGGCCGACTTCGAGGCCTACCTCGACGGCTTCTCGCCCAACGTACAGGACATTCTCGAGAACTTCGAGTTCCGCAACCAGATCCCGCGGCTCTCGAAGGCCGACGCCCTGGGTACGCTCATCGAGAAGCTCACCTCGCCGGACGTTAACCTCAGCCCCGCCCCGGTGAAGCACGCTGACGGCTCGGTCCGGTATCCCGGTCTCGACAACCACGGGATGGGCTCGATCTTCGAGGAGTTGGTCCGCCGCTTCAACGAGGAGAACAACGAGGAGGCGGGCGAGCACTGGACGCCGCGCGACGCCGTGCGGCTGATGGCGACGCTCGTCTTCCTCCCCGTCGCCGACGAGCTCAAGTCTGGCACCTACCTGCTCTATGACGGCGCCTGCGGCACCGGCGGGATGCTCACCGTCGCCGAGGAGACGCTGGGCCAGCTTGCGGCCGAGCGCGGCAAGGACGTCTCCACGCACCTGTTCGGCCAGGAGATCAACGCCGAGACCTACGCCATCTGCACGGCCGACCTGCTGCTCAAGGGCGAGGGCGAGGCGGCCGACAACATCGTCGGCGGCCCGGAGCACTCCACCCTCGCCAACGACGCCTTCCCGTCCCGCGAGTTCGACTTCATGCTCTCCAACCCGCCCTACGGCAAGAGCTGGAAGACCGACCTGGAGCGCATGGGCGGTAAGAAGGATATGCGCGACCCGCGCTTCGTCATCGAGCACGGCGGCGACGGCGAGTACTCCCTGGTCACCCGCTCCAGCGACGGTCAGATGCTCTTCCTCGCCAACAAGCTCTCGAAGATGAAGCAGGACACGCCGCTCGGCAGCCGCATCGCCGAGGTGCACAACGGCAGCGCGCTCTTCACCGGCGCCGCCGGGCAGGGCGAGAGCAACATCCGCCGCTGGATCATCGAGAACGACTGGCTGGAGGCGATCGTCGCCCTCCCACTCAATATGTTCTACAACACCGGCATCGCCACCTACGTCTGGGTGCTCACCAACCGCAAGCCCGAGCACCGCAAGGGCAGGGTGCAGTTGATCGACGCCACAAAGTGGTTCCAGCCGCTCCGCAAGAACCTGGGCAAGAAGAACTGCGAACTGGGCGAGGACGACATCGCCCGCATCTGCGACACCTTCCTCGCCTTCGAGGAAACCGAAGAGAGCCGCATCTTCGACAACGCCGCGTTCGGCTACTGGAAGGTGACCGTCGACCGGCCGCTACGTATCGCAGGTGCCGACCCGAACCGCGTCTACAAGGCGGCGGAGATCAAGGCGCTGAAGGAGACCGGCAAACGCAGCGATGCGGCGCCGGTCCTCCGGAAGATCCACAAGCGCGGCACGGAGGCTGACCCGCTGCGTGGCCTATTCGCGGCCAACGTTAACGGCCGGCCGGCTGTCGTGAAGTACGAGCCGGATACCGACCTGCGCGACACCGAGCAGATCCCGCTGCAGGAAGACGGCGGCATCGAGGCGTTCCTGCGGCGCGAGGTCCTGCCGTACGCGGCCGACGCCTGGTACCAGGCGGACAGTGTGAAGGTCGGCTACGAGATCAGCTTCACGCGCTACTTCTACAAGCCGAAGCCGATGCGGACGCTGGCCGAGATTCGGGCGGATATTCTGGCGCTGGAGCAGGAGACGGAGGGGCTGCTGGCCGAGATCCTCGGCGGCGGCGAACAGCGGGAGACGACGGCATGACCGAGATCATCTTCGAAGTCACCGAAGACGAAGTGGACGGCGGGTATTCGGCCAGCGCGCTCGGGCACGGCATCCACACGCAGGGCGACTCGGTCGAGGAAATCCGCAGCAACGTCAAGGAGGCCGTCGACTGCTACTTCGACGACACCATGCCGCGACCGAAGTTGATCCGGTTGCACTTCGTGCGGGACGAGGTTCTTGTGGCATGACGCTGCCCCGCAGCGTGAACGGCGTGCGTCTGCGGAACGGGGTAGAGGACGCCCGAGTGACACAACATCTCGACTATTGGCTGCTGACGGCCAGGGAACTACAGCAGTACCTCAGTTGGACAGAGGAGGCGGCGGCGCGAGCGTACAAACAGATGATGGAGCCAGTCATACGACAGGCGGCCCAGGACTGGGCACGGATATCGGCAACCGCGCAAGAACACGTGGCGCAGATCGCACGATTTAGAGCCAAAAGAGAGAAGCAGAACGAAAGAACCAAGAAGCTCCTAACGGAACTGCCAGGCACTGGATGTCCACTGGACGATTGCACCGGCGAATTGATTGGGCAAGACAGGGAAGAAGACGAACGATACGCAGAAATGATAGGTGCACGTTTCGAGATCCGCTGCACCGTGTGCGACGCAGAGGTGTACCCACCACCAGCCATGTGGCTGCAGCAACACGGTGCAGAGTATTTTCGAGCCGGACGAGAATTACTGCGTAGTACAAAACCACAATCGGTTGGCATGCCAACCATTTTCGTGTTGCACCAAGCAGCGGAGCTGTACCTCAAGTCCCTGGGAACACTTAATGTGTACCGCGGGGACACCGACGACGAAACGCCAGCGGGGCCAGGACTCGAAAACAGGAAGCATGACCTCGACCGGTTGCTGAGTAAGGTGTATCCATCTATTAGGAGAAGACTAGAAGAACATTACGCAGAAGCCACAGCACCGAGGCAGACAGTCGAAGCGCTAATAGGCCAAATACCGCAACAGACAGCAGAAGTCTGTCGGTACGGGTATCTCTTTAAGGGGCAATATCCGGAAGTGTGCATCGCAACAAATGGGATGGTCATACGGACGGAAGATCAAACGGAAACGAACGTTACTCAGGTGCTGATGGACCTATGCACGCTACTGGACAGGTTTGTCGGAGCAGAGAGCCCATGGTAGGAAGTATCGGAACCCCGTCTATCGATGCTGAGGGAATTCTGGTCGGGCCTGGTGCGGTTGCAAACGCTGGACTCAAGTCTTATCCGGAGTTGAAAGATTCCGGCGTGTCGTGGCTTGGGAAGGTGCCGACGTATTGGGAGGTGCGGAGACTCAAGAGCTGGCTGGACGTCAATGAATTCGTCCTGTCGGAAGACACTGACCCAGAGTACACATTCGAGTACCTGGACATCGGGTCAGTTGCGACTGGCCGATTGACCGCAAAGCCCGAACGGATTCGATTCGGAAACTCACCGTCTCGGGCAAGGCGTGTCGTCAGGCCAGGCGATACGATCGTTTCGACGGTGAGGACCTATCTGAAAGCTGTCTGGCACGCGGAACACCCGGGTGATGATCTAGTCGCGTCAACCGGTTTCGCAGTGCTGACGCCGCCGCGCGGCGCGTTCCCGAGGTTCGTAAGCTATTTCTGCCAGAGTGATCCGTTCACAAACCGCGTTACGGCAGAGGCAGTGGGAATCGCATATCCAGCGATTGCCGAGACAAGGCTGGGAACGTTCGAGGTCTGCATTCCGCCCTACCCCGAACAAGCCGCCATCGTCCGTTTCCTCGACCACGCCGACCGGCGCATCCGGCGCTACCTCCGCGCCAAGCAGAAGCTGATCACGCTGCTGGAGGAGCAGAAGCAGGCCATTATCCACCGCGCCGTCACGCGCGGCCTCGACCCGAACGTCCGCCTCAAGCCCTCGGGGGTGGAGTGGCTGGGCGACGTGCCGGAGCATTGGGGAATGCGGCGGAATGGCAGGCTCTTTGTCCAGCGAAACGAAACGGGGTTCCCTGAACTCCCTATCCTCGAAGTTTCGCTAAACACCAGCGTTCGCATCCGTGACTTCGAAAACTCAGACCGTAAACAGATAATGGCAGTCCGCAGTGAGTACAAACGAGCAGTCAAGGGTGATATCGCCTACAACATGATGCGAATGTGGCAAGGAGCAGTCGGGGTGGTTCCGGTCGATGGCTTAGTCAGCCCGGCGTATGTCGTCGCCAGACCGCTGAAAGGGACCGAGTCTCGGTACTTCGGCAATCTTTTCCGTACCAATGCGTACATGGCTGAGGTTGACAAATACTCGCACGGCATTGTCAGGGATCGTAACCGGCTGTACTGGGAGGACTTCAAACAGATGCCGACTCCTTGTCCTCCACCGGATGAGCAGGGCCGCATCGTCCGCTATCTCGATAAGACAACCGCCGACGTCGACACCGCCATCGACCGCGCCTGTCGCCAGATCGATCTCCTCCAGGAGTACCGCACCCGTCTCATCGCCGACGTGGTGACCGGCAAGCTGGACGTGCGCGAGGCAGCGGCAAGCCTGCTGGAGGAAGCCGATGAATTGGAGCCGCTCGACGAGGCGGATGCCTTGATCGACGGCGAGGAAGAGCCCACCGACGCCCTCGCCACCGTCCCCTAGGAGGCTGCGGTGTGACGACCGACACCAGCGAACGCGGCCTCGAACGCCTGATTTGCACGGCGCTGACCGGCCATCCCTGCGATCCACCGCAAGAGCGCAGGGCAGCGGAGGCCCGCCCCGGCTACGGCGGCGCGGGCTGGAGCGGCGGCAATCCCCACGACTACGACCGCGAGTTCTGCGTCGATCGGGTCCAGCTCTCGGCATTCCTGAAGTCCACCCAGCCGGACGCCGCCGAATCGCTGGCGCTGGACGAGGACGGTCCGACGCGGCGCAAGTTCCTCGCCCGGCTGCAGGGCGAGATCACGAAGCGCGGCACCATCGACGTGCTGCGCCACGGCCTCAGGCACGGCGCGCACGACCTGGACATCTTCTACGGCACGCCGTCGGCCGGGAACGTGCAGGCGCAGCAGCGCTTCGAGCAGAACCACTTCACCGTCGTCCGGCAGCTCCGCTACAGCCGCGACGACACCCACCGGGCGCTCGACATCGGGCTCTTCATCAACGGCCTGCCGGTCTTCACGTTCGAGCTGAAGAACAGCCTCACCAAGCAGACCGTTAACGATGCGGTGTGGCAGTACCAGGAGGACCGTAACCCCCGCGAGAAGCTGTTCGAGTTCGGCCGCTGCGTGGCCCACTTCGCGGTGGACGAGAGCGACGTGCGCTTCTGCACCCACCTCAAGGGGAAGGCGTCCTGGTTCCTGCCGTTCAACCTGGGTTGGAACGACGGCGCTGGCAATCCGCCCAACCCGAGCGGCATCAAGACCGACTACCTGTGGCGCGAGGTGCTGACCCGCGAGAGCCTGACCGACATCCTGGAGAACTACGCCCAGGTGGTGGAGGCGAAGGACGAGAAGACCGGCAAGAAAAAGCGGACGCAGATTTGGCCGCGCTACCAACAGCTCGACGTGGTGCGCCGGCTGCTGGCCGACGCCGCGACGCGCGGGGCGGGGCGGCGCTACCTGATCCAGCACTCGGCGGGCAGCGGGAAGAGCAACTCCATCGCCTGGCTGGCCCACCAACTGATCGGACTCGCGAAGGACGACGCTTCGACATTCGACTCGATCATCGTGGTCACCGACCGGCGCATCCTCGACCGGCAGATCCGCGACACCATCAAGCAGTACGCCCAGGTCGGCGCGACGGTGGGGCACGCGGAGCGCTCCGGAGACCTGCGCCGGTTCATCGAGGCCGGCAAGAAGATCATCATCTCGACGGTTCAGAAGTTCCCCTTCATCCTCGCCGAGATCGGCAACGAGCAGCGCGGCCAGCGCTTTGCCATCCTCATCGACGAGGCCCACTCCAGCCAAGGTGGGCGCACCTCGGCGTCCATTTCGGCCGCGCTGGGGACAGCCGGTGAAGAGGCCGAGGAGGAGACCACCGAGGATCACATCAACCGCCTGATGGAGTCGCGCAAGCTGCTCCCGAACGCCAGCTACTTCGCGTTCACCGCCACCCCGAAGAACAAGACGCTGGAGATCTTCGGCGAGCCGGACCCGCAGCCCGGCGGCGCGGTCAGGCACCACGCCTTCCACAGCTACACCATGAAGCAGGCAATCCAGGAGGGGTTCATCCTGGACGTGCTGGCGCACTACACACCGGTGGCCAGCTACTACCGGCTTGCCAAGACGGTGGAGGACGACCCGGAGTTCGACGTCAAGAAGGTGCAGAAGAAGCTCCGTCGCTACGTCGAGGGCCACGACCACGCGATCCGCCTCAAGGCCGAGATCGTGGTCGACCACTTCCACGAGCAGGTCATCGCGAAGAACAAGATCGGCGGCGAGGCGCGGGCGATGGTGGTCACCAACGGCATCGAGCGCGCCCTCCAGTACTTCCACGCCATCCGCGACTACCTGCAGGAGCGCAAGAGCCAGTACCGGGCAATCGTGGCCTTCTCCGGCGAGCCCGAGTTCGGCGGCGAGAAGGTGACCGAGGCGTCGCTGAACGGCTTTCCGTCCGGCCAGATCACCGACAAGGATCCAGCAGGATCCGTACCGCTTCCTGGTCTGCGCCGACAAGTTCCAGACCGGCTACGACGAGCCGCTGCTGCACACGATGTACGTGGACAAGACGTTGTCCGGCATCAAGGCGGTGCAGACCCTCTCGCGCCTCAACCGGGCGCATCCGAAGAAGCACGATGTCTTCGTGCTCGACTTCCTTAACGACGCCGACACCATCCGCGACGCCTTCACCGACTACTACCGCGCGACGATCCTGGCCGGCAAGACAGACCCCGACAAGCTCCACGACCTGCAGGCGGACCTGGATGCCGCCCAGGTCTACTCACCCGAGCAAATCGACGACTTCGTCGAGCGCTACCTCGACGGGGCCGAGCGCGACCAATTGGATCCGATCCTCGACGCCTGCGTGGCGGTCTATCGGAACAACTTGGACGAGGACGGGCAGGTGGACTTCAAGGGCAAGGCCAAGGCATTCGCGCGGACCTACGGCTTCCTGTCGTGCATCCTGCCGTACACCTACGCCCCGTGGGAGAAGCGCTCCATCTTCCTGAACTTCCTGATCTCGAAGCTGCCGGCGCCCGAGGAGGAGGACCTCTCCAAGGGCATCCTCGACGCCATCGACATGGACAGCTATCGGGTCGAGAAGCGCGCGGTGCAGCAGATCCTGCTGCCCGACGAGAATGCCGAGATCGCACCCGTGCCACCGAGCGGCGGCGGCCACGTGCCAGAGCCGGAGCTGGAGCGGCTCTCGAGCATCTTGAGAGAGTTCAATGACCTGTTCGGTGCCATCGCGTGGCAGGACACCGACCGTGTGAAGGAGATGATCACGGAGACCATTCCTTTTCGAGTCGCCCAGGACGCTGCGTTCAAGAACGCTCGCCTGAACTCAGATCAGGACAATGCTCGCATTGAGCACGGCAAGGCGCTCACCCGTGTCATGACAGCGCTAATCAAGGATGATGCCGAACTGTTCAAACAATTCATGGACAACGACAGCTTCAAGCGTTGGATGACTGAGACCGTGTTCACCTTGGCCTGTAAGCAGGCCAGTTGACGGCTGGCCGTGCGGGATGCCTCAGTGCTGGCCGTGACGCGCCGTTTGGCGGCCGAATACCCCCGCTACAGGTATCGCAAAGAAGAAGTCCTGTCCTCGTGGGTTGTCGATGCGGTATACCTGACCCGTCCACCGCTTACCAACTCAGCCAAACTACCCCTATTCAGGCTGGTGATTCTCGATATTTAGCTGACCAATTAGTTGACCAGATGTTTGTAGTGAGAGCGTACTATCGTTCTTTATCAGTAAGTTACAGAGATTAACGGGACAGCCGGTCAGGCTGTCGCTGCTCCCTCGTTACTCTAGGAGGCGTAGCGCACGGTGGCCTGGCACCTTGTCTCGGAGACGGTTACACCTCATCCGGACCTGGTCTCCAGTAAGAGTGCGCCCGGTTCGTTGCCCCACCTTTTTAGCAAGCCGAGCCCAATATTCTCCTCTGCCACCTCGGCGCAGCGGGAGTTTACCAAGAGCATTGATTTCCAGGAGGATCGCTTCGTCGAGCAAGTCCGGTACGCTGCCCGGTGCTGTCTTGATCTGCCGGTAGACCTCTTTGAGGTCGGCCTCTCGAATGAAAGCGCTTCGGATCGTCACTTTGACGTATGGGAGCACGCCGTCGATGGTAACGGGAGGGTAGATCAAGGGTGTTCCTGAGAGTGCGTACGCAACGAGATCATGCTCGTCTACTCCAGTCTTGCGCTTAGCCATTTCCGCGAACGCCTTCAATGCTGCTAGCTTAGAGCCAGGGGGGACCTTGACCCCCTCTGGAGACCAGCTAAATATCTCCGTCCCTTTAGGCAAGGACGCAAGTTCGGCGTCACGGAGTCCTTTCGGCTTCATATAGAACAGAAAACTCGCGGTCAGAGTTAGGCCGAACAGTGCGACCTTGATCTCCTCCCGAAGTTCCTCAGAAATGACCCTAGGTTGGATCTTAGGCTGGCTCTCAATCCATTCGTAGGCGCCAACCTCATTAAAGGGCGGGTCCTCTGTCTTGAACAGCGTTCGCCTCAGATCCTGAGCGTCTTTGTCGATTAGTCGCTCAAGACGGGTTGCTCCAAGCCTTGCCCCGAGTCGGGAGGCCTCGCTCCACTGGGGGGCTACTTGGTTACCAAGGGTACGGGGGGCACGCGCTCCCATGAGGCCTGCAAGCTCGACGCAACCGTTGGCCTTGGGTTTCGAGTCCCACCCCTGCTTTTGGTAGTGGGCGATCGCCACGGCGACCGCCCACGGGTGCTGCTCCCGCCCTTTGCACCGTACATCACTCTCGAAATTGTAGTCGCGGTCTTGAACGTTCATGATTATCTCCGTTCAATACGTTATCACTATTGCGACGACGAAAGCCGAGAATCCACCCGGGTTTCGACGTCGACGACGAAAGGAGAGATCCAAAATGGAGATTGAGAGCGGACGCCTACTGAAAACAGCGGAGGCCGCCGCCTTATGCGGGCTGTCGCCGCGGACGCTTGAAGCGCATCGCTTTCGTGGCACCGGCCCTGTCTATGTATCGCTGTCCCCGAGGTGCGTCAGGTACGAGCTACGCGATCTCACTGAGTGGGTCGCGAGCAGCCGGAGAATATCTACTTCCGCGGTCGCACCGCCGGACCTGGGTCTATGACCCTTACCAGTCGGAGACGTGCCTTTCTCTTCAACCCCGAGAAGCACTTCGGTGCCGCTGAAGAGGCTCCGGTGGCAATAACCGTTGAAGCACTTCACGAAGTGCTGGCTGAAGCAACGTACGTGATTCCGAATCCGACAGTGTCAGATGTGCAAGAGCAGCGCTTCACCCATAGAGATCTCCGAATCATGTCGGTGCCTGAGCTAGAGATAGAGAGCGACGGCGTGCGGATGCGGCGCGCGGTTGAGCAACCGGCCAATCCGTGGCTCGTCGATCGCCTGGAGAGGGTCCGCCAAGAGATGGCCGGCCGAGGGTCTACCGGATGACCACGGGACGACACCTGCCCGAACTCGAGCAGGCCGTTATGGCTCGCAACGGCAAGCGGACGGGCGACGAAGGCGCCTTCTCCTGCCCAGAACCTCAGTCCCATCGGAACGTCGAAACGACCACGAGCTCATCGCGCCATGGAGTTCGGACTCGAGGAAGAAGCAATCAGATGACCGCGCTCCTCGACATCGAGGCGGCACGCCGCGCGCCGATCCTCCGTGTGTGCGAGCAGCCGGCATGAGCAGTTCCACCAGTCCGTACGAGACTCTCCCTGAGGAGTTGAAGGAGCTGTCTCAGTGGCTGATCTGGCGCCTCGAAGAGCGAGATGGGAAGAAGACCAAGGTTCCGTATCAATCGCGTGCCCCTAGGCAGCACGCCAGCTCGACGGACGCGGAGACCTGGTCAGACTTCGATTCCGCCGTGGAGGCGTCGAAAAGCAACGGCGCCTCCGGTATCGGCTTTGTCTTCACAGCCGAGGACCCTTACGTTGGCATCGACCTGGACAAATGCATCGACGACAGGGATTACCTAACCGCCGAGGCCGAGGCGATCGTAGAGGCCATCGATTCGTACGCGGAGTACTCGCAGAGTGGGCGCGGGCTCCACATCATTGCTCGCGGACTTGTGCCGGCGAGTCACAAGGGAGGGGGCGTCGAGATCTACTCTGAAGGTCGCTATTTCGTGATGACCGGCGAGCATCTCGAAGGGTCGCCCGACACGATAGAGAACCGACAAGGAAAGATTGAGCAGCTCTATGGTTCGCTGAAGCCGAAACGGCTCGAGAAGCCGCAGGCAGTGCCCAGCGCGACGGCACGTAAAGGGCCCTACCTCTGCGACGAAGAAGTACTCGATCGCGCCCGCAGTGCCGCCAACGGGGAGCTCTTCAAGGCGCTCTACGACAGGGGCACGTGGCGAGAGGTGCTACACCCCGACACGGGTGAACAGCTGTACCCGTCCCAGAGCGAGGCGGATCTGGCTCTGTGCGGCAACTTGGCTTTCTGGTGTGGCCAGAGCCCAGCGCAGATTGATCGTCTCTTCCGGGGTTCGAAGCTCTTTCGCAAAAAGTGGGACGAGCGCCATCACCGTGCCGGGCGAAGCTACGGCCAAGGCACGATCGACAAGGCTCTCGAGGGGAAGACCGAGTTCTACGGCGGGACCCAGCAGAATGAGATGACCGAGACCGCTAACAGAGGACCTTCTGTAGCGACGATACTTATCCGGTTAGCTCTCGAGCGCTACAAGCTCGGGATGTCGACCGAGGGCGAGCCCTACGCGGTGCCGACCGAAGGGCCGCGAATAGCCCGCCTGCTCCGCGGCAGTCGTGTGAGCCTGGGCGCCGAACTCGCCGCTGCGTACTTCGATGCGCGAGGAAAGGCCGCCAGCCGTAGCGCCCTCGCCGATGCGTTGGCGACGATCGAGGGACTCGCGGCGAGGTGCGAACCTGTCGAGCTCCATCTCAGAACGGCACAGACCGACGGTGGGGTGGTCTGGCTTGACCTCGGCCACGAGAAGGGGAACTGCGTCCGCATCGATGCCGATGGCTGGAAGCTCACCGATGAGCCTGAGGTACTCTTCCGGCGCTCTCCGGTGACCGCGCTGATGCCAGAGCCGTCACCAGATGGCGACCTTCTCGCGCTGCGCGACCTGCTCGCTCTGCCTGAGGATTCGGGAGCCTGGCCGCTCATCGTTGGCTGGCTTGTCGGCACGATGTTCCCGGGAATGCCCCGGCCAGTGCTTCTCCTCACGGGAGAGCAGGGCAGCGGCAAATCGTTCATCACCAGGAAAGTCGCTGGCGTGCTCGATCCGGCGATCCCACCAACGCGCTGCGCTCCACGTGACGAGCGCGACTGGATCGCCGCCACATCGGCGTCAGCCGTCGTTGCGCTCGACAACATTTCCACCGTGCAGGACTGGCTGTCGGATGCGATCTGCCGCGCCGTCACCGGCGAGGGCTTCGTTCGCCGCCGGCTCTACACGGACAACGATGTCGCTGTAACGACGTTTCGCAGGTCGATCATCGCCAACGGGATCGACCTCGGGGCTTATCGAGGAGACTTGCTTGACAGGTCGATCATTGTCGAGCTGCCCCGGATCGAGGCTGATCGGAGGCGCACCGAAGAGGACCTCGACCGCGAGTACAAGCGGCTGCTGCCCAAGATCCTTGCTGGCTTGCTCGACCTGGCGGTGAAGGTGCTCGGGGAGCTGCCTACGGTCCAGGTCCATCAGCCCCCGCGGATGGCGGACTATGCGCGCATCCTGGCTGCCCTCGATCAGGCCACCGGGTCGAGGACTTTAGACGCATATCGCTCGGTCGGGCGTGAGGCCCTCTCGAGTGCCGTCGACGCCGACCACGTCGCTTCGTGCAGTCGCCGCAATGCTCGACACCGAGGGGACCTGGACTGGTACGGCGACAGATCTTCTCCACGAGCTAGACAGCCGACAGGGTGATGGCAGGCCGCCGAAAGGGTGGCCTACGACGCCGCAACATCTCGCAGGCAGACTACGTTGCGCCGCTCCGGCTCTCAGGGCAGACGGGTACGTAATCGACGCCAAGAAAACTCATGGCGGCTCCCGTATATGGACCCTGTCGAAGTCGTGTGGTGCCGAAGTAGAGATGGTAGGTAAATCACCGTCGGCACCGTCGGCACCGTCGCGGCGGGTGGTCTGTGGAGACGGTGAAGACGACGAGAGAGGCGACCAAAACCCCTGTCGCGACGGTCGCGACGGTGAGATACCGCCATCTCTATTTGCGGAAACGCGGGAGACGGTGGGAGACGGCGGGGAGACGGTGGGAGACGATGAAACCCCATACCGCGACGCTCGCGACGGTGAAATACCTACCACCTCTACTGAGTGGGGAGAGGCGTAATGGACGCACCTGGCGTTCTCGCGGAGTTGCGATCTCGCGTCGAAGAGATTGGTGTTGTCGGCGACCGCATCAGATGGAGACCCGCCAACGGTGTCTCCGCGGATCTGGTCCAGGAAATACAGCGCCACAAGCCGGAGCTTCTGCGGCTGCTGGCCGCCCCCCAGCTTGCCGATGCTCTCCAGGGTGTCGAGTTTGCGCAGGGCTCTCTACTCGCCGAAGACGTCGCCACGATGCTGCTTCGGGACTTTGCTCGGTCGCGGCTGGTGCTCGAGGTCTTCTCCCGAGCCCTTGACGAGCGCGTCCTCTTCGCCGGTGATCGCGCCCATGTGGACGCCGGGCGCTGCCGCGAACTCACCTTGTACCGGGGCTCAGAGCTGCTCGAGCTTTGCGGGGTGGATGCGCCGAACTTGCGTGTGATTCACGATGCAAAGAAGGTCTTCGGCGGGCAGGTGGTGACGTGATGGCTGTCACGATCACATGCAGCAACGAGCCTTTGGGGGCTCCCCTTACGGCGCAGACAGGTCCACAATTAAGAAGTGGCCTGGATCCTACCCCCGCCCCGCATGACCAGAACTAAAGCCCCGACCTCAGTTACCCGCCTGAACTGGCAGCTCATCCTCGTCGATGCCGCTGCCATCGTCGAGAGCTACGACCCGCCGGTTACCTTGAGGCAGCTGTTTTATCGCCTCGTGGCCGCGGGCGTGATTCCGAACACGTCGACCGCCTATAAGACCTTATCCAGCCGCACCGCCGCCGCACGCCGCGCGCCCGGCAGCGGCGAGACGGTCCTCGGGGAGATCATCGAAGAGGATGATGTCCGCGACCGACGAACAGGAAGAGTGCTCGCCCCGTGGTGCCTCGACTGCCTGAGCCGCATGGATGCCAGGTTTTGCACAATGAGTAACCCTGAAAATGCCGACGAATGCCTAGCCAGAAAATGGCTTGAATCGCAAGGTTACACGAACATCAAACGACTATGCCTCGACCCTCCGGACTATGAAGATAGGCTGGCGAGCTACTTCCACGGCTCCCGGCGGTTGGCGCTCGATGAGCGCCACTCACTTTCCCGGCTTGCCGATGAGAACCAAAAGGAGAAGGCGCAGTGCGCCTCCTCCGCTGTCGCTCCGGCCCTGCGGGTGACACTGGCCGCCCGCTGCGGCTCCAGATGCCGCTTTAGGGCCGGAAGGGTGCCTTCCGGCCCGTCCAGACGGACCAGGATGCACCACCAGAGTTGACGCAATGTCCGTGTTTCACTATTTTAGTGTAACCTGTGCCAGAGGACCCAACGATGAAGAACATCACCATCACGCTGCCCGAGGATCTCGCTCGATGGCTGCGGGTTCGTGCGGCGGAGAACGAACGTAGTGTGTCCAGGTGGGTGGCCGAGCTCCTTGCGAGGATGCGGCATCAAGAAGACGAGTACGAGGTCGCGATGAAGCAAGCTCTGGCGGTCAAGCCACGCAAGATGGAGTGGGTCGACGGACGCAAACCAACCCGGGAAGAGTTGCATGACCGGCCAAGTTTTCGTTGATACCAACGTCATCGTCTACCGGTACGACACCAATGATCCAAAGAAGCAAGTCCGTGCCGACGACTGGCACACGCTTGTCTGGAACACCCGTTCAGGCAGGCTGAGCTTCCAGGTCTTGCAGGAGTCCTACGCGACGCTGACGCGAAAACTGAAACCGGCCATGGCGAGCGCAGACGCGCAACGGATCGTCCGCAGTCTCGCCGCGTGGCGACCGGTTACGATTAACCTCGCGATCCTAGAACGCGCTTGGCTTCTCGAGGAGCGCCATTCCCTTTCCTGGTGGGATGCCCTCATCGTCGCGGCCGCGCAGACGTGTCAGTGCAAAGTCCTCCTGACCGAGGACCTGCAGCACGGCCAGAAATTTGGCTCGGTTCGGGTAATCGATCCCTTTGCGTCGCCGGAGCAGACGCCAGCGGATGTCCTTGAAGCGCTGGCGCAGTGAGCGGAACTCATAAGTTATTGGAGGATGGAATGCGATTTCGTCTAGCTGCATTATTCGTCGGGTTCGCGCTGCTTGCTGCGGTGCGCTCGCCCTCAACAGCCGACCCCGCAAGACACTCGGCTGGAGAACCCCTGCCGAAGTCTTCGATGAGCTTGTACACTCTGCGTGCCTGCGCCGGTTGAGAATGACCGCGGATTCCAATCGAATCTGACCGCCAGGAAGCGCGCCCGACTCGCCCAAAACCGGATCCGGTGTGACGCAGGCGCAGACGTGAGGCTCTCCAACCCGATCGACGCGCCCGGCCGGGCCCGGCGACGGCTAGCGAATAGACTCAGAACCCAGGAGGACCGGAATCGGACCTAGACATCCAACAGGTCAGATTCACTGGAATAGGCACTCTGCTCAACAAGGCAACGTTGCGACGATCCCTTGAACCCAAGCTGGCTACCTCGATCACTGTGATGGATCAGGCCGGGGGCCGCACGGCGGCTCTGCACGGCACGTTCTAACGCGCGATGACAAAAGCTCGACTCGAGCGAGGAGCTCGTCGCCCAAGCCCACAACTTTGCGAGAGAACAGATCGAGCAACACCGCCAAGTACAGCCAGCCCTCCCTCGTCCGAATCTGCGTGATATCGCCCGCCCAGATCTGGTTGGGTCCGGCGGCCGTAAAGTTCTGGGCCACAAGGTTCTCGGCCACTGGCAGCGAATGCGAGGAGTCGGTCGTGGACACACGAAACTGCCGGGTCTTCTTCGCCACCAGCCCGCCCTCGCCCACCGACCGACTCAGTCGCCGAGAACCGTACGTCTCGCGCGATTCCTTGAACTCTCCTGCCATCTTCAACTTCAGAAGGCGATCTTCCCGACTCCGCTCGCTCTCCGGCCGGACAAGCCAAGCGTAGTACCCACTCGTCGACACCTCGAGGACGCGACACATCCGGCGCACCGAGAACTCGTCCCGATGCTGCCGGATGAGCGCGAACCTCATCGACGGGGCTCCGAGAAGATCGCCACCGCTTTTTTTAGAATGTCTCGTTCCTCCCGAACGCGGCTCAGCTCGCGACGGAGTTTCGCCAATTCTGCGTCCCGCTCTTTCTGCCGGCCCAGACCTGGGAACGACTGCTCGCGGTCCTCGCTATATTGACCCACCCAGCGACGAACCACATCTCCGGACGAAGCTCCAGATCCTTCGATACATCCATCACGCTGTGGCCGCCGTCGGTCACCATACGAACCACGTCCAACTTGAATTCACGGCTGAAACGACGACGCTTGCTCATCACCAACACCTCCTCGGCGCATTCTCGCGCCTTCTACAGGTGTCCACAATTCTCGGACCGGCTCAGTAGCCCGTGCCATAATGGCGGCTAGGGAACGGCGGGCATTATGAGAGGACTGGATCAGATCTTCGGTATGGGCGTTGTGTTGCTGTTGAGTGTGCCGGCCAGTGCGCTGGCCCAGGAGAGCGCTGTCGTGAGGGGGGATCGTGACCGACAGCACCGGAGCCGTCATTCCCGGTGCGGAAGTCACGGTGATCCACGAAACGACCGATGAAGCCACAACAGGCTTGACAAACGAAAGCGGGAATTACGAGTTCACTGGTTTGCCACCTGGGCTTTATACGCTAACAGTGGACTCGCCCGGCTTTCAAACGGGCACCTACAGCAATGTTGACCTCGGGTCCGGCCAACCGGTTCAGCAGAATTTTAGCCTCGGGATCGGCGCGGTCGACATGACTCTCGTCGTCGTTGGCACTCGCGCGGAGCCGCGCTCGGTCACTGAGTCGACGGTGCCGGTCGACGCCATCTCGCCCCAAGAAATCGTCCGTCAAGGCGACACCGACCTGAGCAACCGGTTACGGACGGTCATTCCCTCCTACAACGTTTCCGTGCACCCGATCGCCGATGCGGCGACGATCGTCCGGCCAGCGAGCCTGAGAAACCTGGCACCGGAGCATACGCTAGTGCTGGTGAACGGCAAGCGGCGCCACCGCTCGTCAATCATCGCCTGGCAGTTCGGATCGACGGTCGGCAATCACGGCCCAGACATATCGACCATCCCGTCAATTGCGCTGCGGCAGGTTGAGGTGCTGCGCGACGGCGCGTCGGCGCAATACGGCTCGGACGCCATCGCCGGCGTGATGAACTTTCAGCTCAAGGACGCCAACTCGGGCGGCCGCTTTGAGATCAACAGCGGCACCTATGGCAAGGAAGGAGGAGGCAGCTACACCTTCGTCGGCAATGTCGGGCTTCCCATCGGCCAGACCGGATTCGCCAACTTGAGCCTCGAGTACGGCAATACTAATCGGACTGACGTCAGCATTCAGCGGGCCGACGCAGCGGGACTCATCGCCGCGGGCAACAACGCCGTCGCTATCCCGGCGCAGCCGTGGGGTGCGCCCGATGTCGACGACGACTTCAAGTTTTTTGGCAACTTCGGCCACCCGTTCGCGAACGGCCTGCAGCTCTACGGCCACACCAACTATGCCGGACGGAAGGTGACCGGAAACTTTTTCTATCGGAACCCCACCGATAATGCGCTCTTCGGCGACGGCAAGCAACTGTTGGTCGGCGACCGGCTCCAGGCGGGTGGCCAGGGCTCCGCAGACTGCCCCACGGTTCCGATCGTCGACAGTGTGCCGGATCCGGCGGCCCTCGACCGGCTGAACCAGAACCAGAACTGCTTCGCCTTTGCACAGCGGTTCCCGGGTGGCTTCACACCGCGGTTCAGTGGCAAAGTGACCGACGGGTCGGTGGTCGCCGGTCTGCGTGGGTTCACGACCACCGACCTCACTTGGGATGTCAGCACCAGCTACGGAGCCCATCAGACCGATTTCTTCCTGCGGGATACGGTCAACGCCTCGCTCGGCCTGGAGAGCCCGACCGAATTCGACCCCGGCCATGTACGGCAGGAGGAACTGGGCCTCAATTTCGACGTCTCCTACGCCGCTACTGACCGGTTGAACATCGCCGCGGGCACCGAGTGGCGTCATGAGCGGTTTGAGATCGGGGCCGGGGACCGGGCATCGTACGAAATCGGCCCCTACGCGAACCAGGGTTTCACATCCGGGTAGAACGGCTTTCCCGGTTTCAGCCAAGCGTGGTCGGGAGGGTGGAACCGCAACAGCCGCGCGGTCTACGGAGACCTCGAGTTGCGCGATTTGGATGGCGCCTGGACCATCGGCGGAGCCGTCCGGTTCGAGCACTTCGATCTCTTCGGCGCCACGACGAACGGGAAGCTCTCCGGCCGCTACCGGTTCGCTCCCTCCGTCGCCCTGCGCGGCAGCGTAGGCAGCGGGTTCCGCGCGCCGACGGTTGGACAGCAATATGCGCAGAACGTGCAGACCACGCTCGACTCGAACGGGAATCTGGTCGATAGAGGCACCATTCAGTCGAACTCCGCGGTGGCGATGCTGAAGGGCGGACAGGCACTCAAGCCGGAGACGTCGGTCAACTACACCATCGGCACGATCATCGATACCGGGGCGTTCACCCTCACCGCTGACTACTTTCACATCGACGTCTCCGACCGCCTCACGCTGACGCGGGACTTCACCCTCACGGCGGACGAGGTCGCCCAAGTCGAAAGGACCGGCGTCCAGGGTGCCAGCACCCTGACCTCGTTTAACTTCTTCACGAACGATTTCTCGACCCGGACGCGGGGAATCGACTTGGTTTCGACCTGGACGCCACTCGCCCTCGGCGGGAATACGGCGTTCAGCGCCGCCTACAACTACACCGACACCGAGGTGACGGGTGAGACCGGCCTGCTCGGAGAAGGCGACATCGTCGCCTTGGAGAACTACGTGCCAAACACCCGCTGGAACGTCAGCGTCACACAGCGCGCCGGTCGGATGAGTATCCTCGGCCGCCTGAACTACTACGGATCGTGGATAGACTCCTGGGACGCAAAGTTACTCGGGCGGGGCAAAGCCGCCCCAGTCTTCGGTGGCAAGCCGATTGTCGATCTTGAGGTTTCCATGCCGCTCGCCGAAAGGGTCACGCTGGCGCTCGGCGGACAGAACGTCTTCAACACATTCTCGGACAAGTACGAGAACACCTTCACCGACATCGGCGGCGCGCCGATCACCATGCGTTTCTTCGGCATGCCCTACAGCCCGTTCACACCGTGGGGTTTCAACGGCGCCTACTACTATGCCCGTCTCAGCTATTCCTTCGGCACGGGCCTCAGCACAAGATGACCGTTACTGGTCCGTGAAGTCCTCTGAAATTCGGCCCAAAGACCAGCGCTGGAGGGGCTTGCACAAAAGGAGCGGCTTTGCAACCCTCTGACCACGGACGTGTTTTCAAGGGCTTAGACGTTGCGAAACGGTATTGCAGTATTAATTCGACTAGCAATAGGTTTGTGAAACCAAGTTTTCCAACGCGCACCCACGGAATTGCGCGAGGTTACCCTCTGATCGATTTTCATTGAGTACGATATCCGTTCTCTTACACCACTTTCGGTAATGCCAAATGATTTCATTCTTGAAATTCATATATCCGAAGATGGCATCCATCATGAGCTTCAAGTAATGCCCCATGGTGGGATCGCAGTGCAGGTAGATTGAGCCAATGGGCTTGAGTATTCGCCGCATTTCGATGAGCCGGATCGCCATGTAGGTTAGCCCCGATTTGCGAGAAAGATCGCCGTGAGCTGGTGTCCCGAGAAGAGAAAGGCCTTCCGCCGTGGTGTACTTCGGGTGTCAAAGCCCAAGAGAGGTCACCACAACGAAAGGCCACTTTCAATGCGATTAAGAAGAGCAGATCTCAGGCGTCGGGTCAATGGTCGAATGGAGTACCGATGCGGCCTGCAGCAAGTCACTTCGCATGCCGGATTGGAGCTGGTGCGGGAGTTTGTTCAGGGGCGGAGGTTTCGCGAACGGGTTCGCCGCCTGGTCGGGAATGCGTTCCCGAACACGGACTTCGGCACCGTAGCGATGCTGCTTCTGTTGCTCGGCCTTCTGATGGTCGGCGGTCGTCGGATCTGGCACCTTCGCTACGTGCAGTTCGATCCGATCTTGGCCAGGTTCGCCGGGTTGCGCCGGCTCCCGTCGACAAGGACCGTAAGCGGGTGGCTGGCGCAGCTGTCCTCGAGTCACGTGGCGCGTTTGGTACGGCTCAACTCGGAGGTGGTCGGCGAGGCTCTGAATGCGGCGGGACGGGCGCGCTTGACGATCGATGTCGATGGCTCGGTGGTCTCTACTGGACAGACGGTCGAAGGAGCGAAGTGTGGCTTCAATCCTCACCACCGGAAGGTCCCGAGCTACTACCCGATCACCGCCTACGAGGCGCAGTCGGGCCAGATCCTGCGGGTCGAGAACCGTCCGGGTAACGTCCACGATGGAAGATGATGACGATTGTGAGTCGATCCTACACGTCAACCGGGTCGTCGGGCCAAACGCTTCGAGACCGTGCTCGGAGCGATGCGCCTGGAGCGGGCGTATTACGACTGTCCCAACTGTAAGACAGGCTTCTGCCCTCGCGACCGTGGGCTGGGTCTGGAAGGGCGCTCGCTGTCGCCGGCCGTCACCCGGATGGTGGGCACCGTTGGTGCCCTGGTGAGCTTCCAGGAGGGCAGCGAGCTGCTCTCGGAGCTTTCGGGGATCGAGGTCGGCGCGAAACAGGTGGAGCGCACCGCCGAGGCCTTGGGGCGTGAGATCGCCCAGCATGAGCGACAGGTCGTCGAGTCCGCCAACTCTTCCGAGATCCCGGAGACACTGTACCTGGGAGTGGACGGCACCGGGGTGCCGATGCGCCGCTCCGAGCTCGCCGGCCGCGCCGGCAAGCAGCCCGACGGATCGGCCAAGACCCGCGAGGTGAAACTGTGTACGCTGTGGAGTGCCCAGGGGCGCGACGAGGAGGATCGGCCGGTGCGAGATCGCGGCTCGGTGAGCTACTCCGCCGCCATCGAGACGGCGGCCACACACGACGTGGACCGCGAAGTAGCTCCCCTTCTGGCGGCGGGTCGAGCGCGAAGCCCAGCGGCGAGGCTTCGATCGCGTGGCGCACCAGGTCGTTTTAGGCGATGGGGCCCGGTGGATCTGGAATCTCGCCGACGAGCTCTTTCCCCGGGCGACCCAGATCGTCGACCTCTTCCACGCCTAGCTGCCACACCCACCCAACTCATCTCACAAATCTGACGTACGCCCCGTTTCGATCGCGGTTACGAATTCCCACAAAAAAACGGGGCGGGCAAAAGCCCGCCCCGTAAGAAAATCCGCTTACGCAGAAATCAGAACTTGATCGATCAGTTTTCCGGAACCATGCACGGCGGCGGGGTCCTCTCGCCAGCCACGGGACCGAGACACGCTCTGGTGTGTCGTTGGCGTTGTCCAAACCGATAGCCTGGTAGCCAACCGAGAACAGACCCGAGGCCGTATGAATGACGCTCACGTGAGACTGCAACGTCATGTTTCCATTGACGTTGAGGTTGAGGTACATCCAACCAAACGGGAAGGTATCTCCGAACTCCGCCACGCCTACCCGCTGTGTCCCCCAGGGGCAAACCAAGTTCGGGACAATAGTGTCGTCCGGCACCGGGGAGAAGACGTCATCAGGTATGGTAATCGTCACAGCATCTTCGTCCTCGTCGAAGATCACGACCTGGTCCTGCCCCAGCTTGCTAAATCCCACGCAGAGCCCCTCGTCTTTCATATCCTCTCCAGGCGGCTTCAGGTAGGCCCCGATCTCCCCCCCCCGCGTGGTCCTCCCCCATTCATCATAGGAGGCTCCCTCTCCGCGCTATCGCGCCAGCAGAGGACGTCGGTGCCCTCAGTGAAAGGTCCTGCGTCTTCCTCGGAGTAGCGATAGGCCCACGTCGTAGGCAGAGCCTCGCGAGAGTCCTCGCCGCATGAATGGAGCTGAGCGTCCATCCTCGCCCCTGTGGACGCCAAGTAACGGCCGTAGAAGGTGTAGCTGCCCGTCCACATCGCCGTTGGCCTCGATGTGCACCAGCGTATCGCCCTGAGCGAAGTTGCCGGTCGGATCGACCAGGAAGTAGTCACCCCAGAGCACGTTGGCAGAAGTACCGTTCTTGGTGATGGTGGTCTCCGAAGTAAGTTCGCACCCGAAGTAGCGGTGGCGGTGCTGCACGTCTTCACGTTATCGACCGTGATGTAGCCACGAGCGATGCCGTCGGCCGGATCAGAGATTCCCTGGTCGAAGGTTGCGCACATACCGGTCTCCGTGAACCCTGCCGGGATCGGCAGCCCGGTGTGGGCATGGCGAATGAACTGCAGGTAGGCATCAGGCAGTTTGTCCGGTAACGGAATCGCCGCGCAGGGCAGCACAAAGGTCGTCATTAAACTCAGCTCACGTAACCGGAGAACCGACAACGGACCCTCTGTATCGATTTCTTTCGCTCCGCATTGCTCGGGAGCAAGGTCGGCGGCAAACGGCCCATGGCGAACAGAGACCCCAGGTTCGAGGTAATGACATCGTAACCCGTGAGGTAGACATCAAAGGTCAATGTAGGACGGGATGCTTGGGTCCACAAGGTGATATGGGCGAGCTGGGGAGCCGCAGAGGCGTTGTTGATCGAAAACAGAGTAACGAGATCGCTACCACTGTTCTCGAGCCCCACCTCGAAGTACGGCAAAAGAAGCGTCGCCGCAGGAACGGCATCCAACGCACCGTACACTGCAAACGCCTGATTGCCAATCACCAAGAGACCGCTAATCGCCACACAGGCGATCAGTAGCTTGGCTTTCTTTGAATTCATTTCAGACTATCTCCAAAAATTTTCGTTCACGTCAGACGCGCTCACCGCAATGGCAAGCAACAACAACGCCCGACAACTTCTGACTTAGATTCCGTACTCCCACTTCACGCTGCGCCGAATCACCTCCTAGTAAAAGGATCGAATCTCGCTGGCCCCCTCGGGGGCGTTGTTTTCCAATAACGAGAGTTGCGTACTATAGACGAGAATCTATGACGAGTCAAGACTCCGCCTCCGTCTGGGTGCACGACACCAGAGTGATGAGCTGGATCCGGGTTGACGTTCCGTAGGTCTTGGCGATAGTGTTCTGACAGCTCTATAGACTGTCAGAATGGAGGCTGCTATGACCGACACTCCGCCCCGCCTTGCCGAGCTAGAGAAGCGACGCCGAGAAGTGCGAGAGCTGCTGGCCAATATCGGGGAGATGCGCCCCGGATCTTTGGTCGGACGCTACCGCAAGTGTGGCAAGCCGGGCTGCCACTGTGCTCGGCCCTCCGAGCCGGGGCATGGCCCGAGCTGGTCACTCACCCGCCGAGTCGAGGGCAAGACCGTGACCAAGGTCATCCCCCCGGGCCCAGGCGTCGAGCGCACCAGAGCGCAGATTGACGAGTGCCGGCGCTTTCGGCGCCTGGCTCGGGAGCTGATCGAGATCAGCGAGCAGCTGTGCGACGCGGCACTGCGAAGGGCGGAGGGTCCGGGGGAGCAAAAAGGGGGCTCCAGACGATTTTCGAGGCCGAGATCGCGACCGAAGTCGAGGCGCTGATCAGCCCAGAGGCGCTCGAGGCGCTCGACTTCGAGGCCTTGGAGACGAGCGCGCGCCGGCGGGCCCTCGAGCTGGCGGCACGGGCAGTGGAGCAGCGGCTCAATTCGGATCACACCGATCACGTCGGTGCGGCGGCGCCGTGCGACTGCGGTCAGACGGCTCGCTACGCCGGTCGTCGGGCCAAACGCTTCGAGACCGTCCTCGGATCGATGCACCTGGAGCGGGCGTATTACGACTGTCTGCACTGTCAGAAAGGCTTCTGCCCTCGCGACCGTGTGCTGGGTCTCGAAGGCCGCTCGCTGTCGCCGGCCGTCACCCGGATGGTGGGCACCGTCGGTGCCCTGGTGAGCTTCCAGGAGGGCAGCGAGCTTCTCTCGGAGCTTTCGGGGATCGAGGTCGGCGCCAAACAGGTGGAGCGCACCTCGGAGGCCTTGGGGCGCGAGATTGCGGCCTACGAGCAACAGGTCATCGAGCCCGTCGAGTCTTCACACATCCCGCAGACGCTCTACCTGGGAGTGGACGGCACCGGGGTGCCGATGCGCCGCTGCGAGCTTACCGGCCGCCCGGGCAAGCAGCCCGACGGATCGGCCAAGACCCGGGAGGTGAAGCTTTGTACGCTCTGGAGCGCCGAAGCCCGCGACGACGAGGACCGCCCGGTGCGCGATCGGGGCTCGGTGAGCTACTCCGCCGCCATCGAGACGGCGGCTACTCAGGACGTGGACTCAACCGTGGCTCCCTTCTGGCAGCGAGTCGAGCGCGAAGCGAAGCGTCGAGGCTTCGATCGTGCCCGACGCCAGGTCTTCCTCGGCGATGGGGCACTGTGGATCTGGAATCTCGCCGACGAGCTCTTTCCTCGGGCGACCCAGATCGTCGACCTCTTCCACGCCATGGAGCACCTCAGCGAGGTGGCGCGGGCGATCTATGGAGCCTCCAGCGACCTCGCCACCGCCTGGGCTCGGCAGCGCTATGACGAGCTCGAGGCCGGAGACCTCGACGCCCTTCTCGGAGTCCTCCGTACGCACCAGACCAGCTGTGAGGAGGCTCGCAAGGCGGCGGCGTACTTCCAACGCAACCAACACCGTATGCGCTACCATCGCTTCCGCGCCAAAGGGCTCTGCACCTCGACCGGCGTCGTTGAAGCCGGGTGCAAGGTCGTCGTCGGCCACCGCCTCAAGCGCGCTGGGATGCACTGGAGCCTCAACGGCGCTAACGCCATCCTGGCTCTGCGCTGTGCGAGGCTCAGCGGCCGATTCGAGATGTTCTGGAACTCCACACACCGCTGCCGACACACTGCGTAACAGCCGCACCCAACCACCTCATCTCACAAATCTGACGTACACCCCTCCGGCTCAGACTGGGTTGGCGCTGCCGGCTGCGAGCGCCACACCCTCAGAGCACCGCCCGAGGGACAGATAGCCGGTCGGCCCAGACTGGTGAGAAGGTCTCCGCCTTCGCCGGAAAAACCGGCGAGAAGGTCGTCGCGACCATCGCCGTCGAGATCCCTGAGCATGAGACCGTAGCCCCGGCAGGTGGAAGGAGGGTCGAGCTCCGGCGAGGTCTCGCGCACGAAGCCCCCGGTGCCGTCGCCCAGATAGACCAAGAGCTTGCCGTCCTCGGTGCTGGCCGCCAGGTCCAGGTGGCCGTCGGCGTCGAGATCTCCGGTTGCCAGCGACCATATGTTGTCGTCGCCCTCGACGCTCAGAACAACGCTGCGCACCCACTCGCCGGCATCGCCGATGTGGTGGAACTCGAGCCCGCGCCGCGAGATACCCTCCCACCGGGTGGCGAAGCTCGTCACCAAGTCGTCGGACCCGTCCTCGTTGAAATCGCCCGCGCTAATGCCGAAGACCCACCCGAACTTCCGCAGAGAGGAGAGCTCCGCAGCCTCGAAGCCTTCGCCCGTGTTGAGGTGGAGGATCTCCCTGGTTCCCGAATTGTAGGTCTCGGTGGCGATGTCGACGAGCTGATCCTGGTTGAAGTCTCCCAAGACGAAAGTGTCACCGAAAACACCGCCGGTGCTGCCTTCGGAGATCGCCTTCCAGCCGGCCTCACCGGCATTGAGGAAGATGGCGAGGCCGTAAGACCGAGTGACGGGGATCCCCCTGAGCTTCTTGCCTGCCGTCGCCGGTCGCGCGCCCTCGCCCAGGGCGAGGAAGTCGGGGCGCCCATCCTGGTTCCAATCCGCCAGCTTGACGCTGCGGCTGGTGAAACCCGTCGCATCTCCACCGGCGCCCGGTACGCTCAGCGGGAGACCTTGCGAGGCATCGCGAAACTGCCCCGGCCGCTCCTGGGCCAACACCATCAGGCCTCTGAGGTGGAAGCCCATGGCAATGTCCAAGAGACCGTTTTGGTCGACATCGGCTACCGCCACGTCGCCGTAGTTGTAGGGGGCCTCGGGGAACGAGGCCTCCCACCGGCTCCAGCTGCCTTGACCGTTGCCGAGAAATACGACCGGGGGTGAGATGACCTTACGCGGAGTGCTGTGGATGATGTCGAGAAAGCCGTCGTTGTTGATATCCGCTACGTCGAAGCCATTGCGCCACTGCCCCGCTCGCGGCAGCCCCTCGTCGAAGCTCTCGAAGCGCAGACGATCGTCGCGACGATCTTCGAATGCATAGCTGGCGGCGACCTCCGCCAGCCGCTCTTCCTGCCTCTTGCGCTTGAGAGCCAGGCCACGCTCGGTGTCTTCCCGAGGTACCGGGCGGCCCAGCTTGAGGTAGAAAAAATCGCCGTCTTCGTCGAAGATTTCCCAGGCAAAGAAGCGCTGATAGCGTACGCGCCTTCCCTCGCCCTCCAGCAAGTAGGGCTCCGTCTTCGAGAAACGGGCGATGTAATAACGGCGCCCGTCGGAGTCCTCGAGCCACTCATCCTCTCCCAGCGGCCAGTGGCGCACGAGTGCGTCCAAGGGATCTTTCTCTGTCGTCGCTTGAGTCTCGACTGCGCGCGACGGAACGACACCGAGAAGAATGACAACGCCTAGCGTCACCGCCCGAGACCGACGAAGATAGCGAATCACTCTGCTGCCGCGGGACATCTGAGCTCCTCTGGTGCCATGATCGCCTGAGATCGTGGCGGGTGACGAGGCGGTGCCGATCGCCCCCCCCGCCGGCGGGACGAGTCGCACTCTCCCCGATCGAGCGGTCATGCTTTCACGCGGCTCGGGGGCTGTCAACGACGCGTTCTTACCTTCGGGAAACCGCCGTCGGCACTGGCGGCTCGGGTGTGTCGCCATTGACATAGAGGTGCGAACCAGGCTAGTTTATGCTATTCCGGCATGGTTCGGTCGTAGACCGATCTATCGGTAGGCGGGAGAAGTGTGAGCCGAGTCGAAGAAATCCTGGACGAGTTCCGTGGTCATGTAGACGAGGGGGCGAGAGAGCTCCGCCGAGGAGATCTCGAGTCTGCCCTGGTCTGCTTCGAGCGCGCGCTCGATTGCGCCAGGAGTAGCGACGACCCTGATCTCGTCGACCTCGCCGAGTGCAATCGCTCCGCCATCCTGATCGAGCTCGGAGAAGAGAGGGATCAACTTCCGACGATGCGCTCGATTCTGCTGCGGAGCGCCGATGCGCAGAACTGTATGGTCGCCGCCACCAACGCCGCCCGGGTCTACGACTTGGTGAAGGACTTCAAGAAGGCATTGTTCTACGCCCGCGTCGCTTCCAACCATGCCGATGCCGTCGGCGACGCGTCACAACGGGCCAGTGTCGCCAACCTGGTCGGGAATCTGCTGATTGCGGACTCCGCAGTCGACAAGGCCGCCCTGAGCTACGAGCAGGCGCTCGGCATGATGCCCGACAACGATCCGGTGTGGCGAGCCCGAGCCGTCGGTAACCTGGGCTACTGCCGGATTCTCCAGGGAAAAGTGCGCGAAGCCCTCTCTCTACTGCAGGAGAGTGTTGCGGAGCTCAGATCACTGGCCGCACGTCCGTACCTGATCTCACCCCTTCTCGATCTTGCCTTCGCTCTGTTGGAGGCCGACAAGCCAGGGCAGGCGCGACCGGTGGCGGAGGAGGGCCTTGCTCTCGCCGAAGAGCTCGAGGACCTCGACGCCCGGAAAAACGCGCTCTACCTCCTCGGCGAAGCCGCCAGCCTCGAGGGCGACATCGAAACCGCCCGCCACTGCTTCGGAGAGCTACAGCAGCGCTTCTATCCGGACAAGCCTTTCGTTTCCGAGTTCCTCCTTTCGGTCGACGTACGCAAGGTAGTCAATCTGAGGGCATGACAAGGTGCCGATGACTCCAGCCCTCACGCCAACCCGCAAAGTGCAAGGGCTCGTTTGCGCCCTCGCTCTCGGCGCGATGGCGCTCTCGACCCCCGCCAGACCTGAGATCTCCGCCCTCGCCGGGGAGGGTGAGCTCTACACGGCTCTGGTCGCCAGCTACGGAGATCTCTTCCCGGAAGGCACGGCCTACCCGGAGGACCGCAATGTTTTGGCGCTCGAAGTCGCACATGGCGAGAGCTTCGAGCGGATCCTGGTTCCCGGAGGCGAAAGCGCTGCGTCGGGCTCCACTCCCTTCGTGGTCTACGAGGGTATAGGGGGTCGCCTCTTCTTACTGTGGGAAGGCTACAGCCACATCCACTCCAACTTGAATCTGACCAGCTTCGACGGCGTCGAATTTTCTCAGCCGCTTCTCATTTCCGGCAATCCGTTCACCAAGAAGTCGTCGCCTCAGCTTGCGGTAACCCGCGAGACCTTTGTCGAAGGCAGCGACGAAGCCGCACAACGAGTCGAAAGAACGGTGATCCACACCGTCTGGTACGAGGATGACTTCGGCGAGGTCGATCTCATCTACAGCCCGGTAGTCCTGCAAGGAGGCGCCCCCCTCGAACAGCTCCCGCCACTCTTCAATCTGGGCGACTTCGTCACCGCGCCGGGCGACGGAGCGGCTCTGGTCGGCGCCGAGCCCCCAGCCGAGCTTCTACGCAGCTTTCGCGTGCTTCGCGGCGATGGCAGGAGCGTGCTGATTGCCTTTGCAGACGCCACCACCGGGCAGCTGGTCTCCGCTCGGATCGACCTCCTACCCAGGGAGCTGAGCGAGATCGCGGACGAGCTCGAGCGTTACCTCCTCGAAGACGAGGAAGACGCTTGCGGCGCCGAATCGAAGCAACTCGCTGAACGGGGACGCGCTCACCTGGTGGTCATTGGGAGGAAGTTCAGCTCCTTCGTGCAGGACTATTTGGCGGCAGAGATCCGCACCTGGCTGGCGGAAGAAAGGCGGGCAGCCTGCAAGGAGGGCGGCGTTGGCGAGCTTGCACGGCGAGCCAGAGCACACCTGGTGATGATCGGAAAGCGGGCGCTGCATGATGGGCTTCGCAACTCAGCCGAAGGCCAGCTCAGCTATTTCTTATCGCTCGGAAGCACCGACCGCGACGACCTCGTCTTCAATATTGTCGGCCAAAGGACACTCGCTCCCGAGGTAGCAAGCGGGGCGACTCGTCTTCACGTCGGAGGCAAGGGGAGCAATCTTCTGGTCTCTTGGCTCGAAGGAGCCAGCCTGCAATACCAGGAGAGTGTAGACACAGATTGGCTTCCGGCACAGTCCCTGCGCATATGGGAAAGCTTCAGTCTCGAGCAGGCCTATCGCGCGCTGGACGAGCGCGCGCGCTAGGAGCGTGTCCGAGAATCGGACAGGCGAGTAGTTCTTAGGGTCGGCGCGGAAATAAGTTTCCAGTATCTGGGGTGACCATACCACTGCCCCCTTCTTCAGCCACCGCATAATCCTCCGGTACGCGCCTTGTTTGCAAGGTTTAGAGCTAGCATAGCCCTGCCCGCATTTGGTATAGTTTCCCCTGTCACCTCTTTTGGAAGGGGAACTATACCAAATGGTACGAGCCGAAGATCGTGATGCAACAGTGCGCGAGCTCTTGATGAGCGAACAGATGGCCACCATGGATGAGCTCAAGGACGCCATGGGAACCCGAGCCACCATGACGGTCTACCGTTCGCTGTCTCGATTGGGCTATTTGGCCAGCTACTCGGATCGAGGGCGGTTCTATACCTTGAACGAGATTCCCGATTTCGACGATCTGGGTTTGTGGTCGTGCGGTTCGGCGAGGTTCAGTCGGCATGGCAGCCTCCTCGAAACTGCGGTGGCTGCCGTGGACCGGTCCGCTGCCGGCTATACGGCTTCTGAGCTCGAGCTCCTGCTGCAGGTCGAGGTCAAGCACGCGATGTTGCACCTCGTTCGTCGCAAGAGAATCGTACGATCCAGAGTTGGGAAGAGGTTCGTATACTTGTGCTCGGAAACAGGGCGCCGTCGTCAGCAGAAGCTGATGCGCAACGAACGGCAGGCTCTCCAGGATGTAGCTGCCAGCCTCGTTCCAGAAGTGCTCCCCGAGGAGCTCAGGGCTGCCATCGTTTTATTCTTCAGCCTGCTAGACGAACGCCAGCGGCGGCTCTTCGCTGGCCTGGAAGCGACCAAGCTCGGGCATGGCGGCGACCGGAAGATCGCCGATCTTCTGGACCTGGACCCTCATACAGTCGCAAAAGGACGTCGCGAGCTCTTCGGCGGCTCCGTGGAGCGCGGAAGAGTTCGAAGAGCAGGCGGTGGCAACCAACGAGTGGAAAAAAAACGCCCGAGATAGTCGATGGAATCCATTCCATACTCGAGGCCGATATAGCTGGTGATCCCATGTCATCAAAAGATGGACGCACGAGACCGCTGCAAAGGGTGGCCCAATGCCTTGCCGAACGCCTTGACATCATCGTATCGGCTACGGTGGTGCGTCGATTGCTCGCAGACCTGAACTATTCCCTCAAGAGCAATAGGAAATGTCTGTCTTCGGGGAACTCCCCAGATCGTGATGCACAGTTCAAGGCCATCAAGCGACTGCGCGAGGATTTCACAAGCGCTGGCGACCCGATCATCAGCGTCGATACGAAGAAGAAGGAGCTGATCGGTCGGTTCAAGAACCAGGGACAGACATGGTGCCGCGAGGCCAAGCGGGTCAAGGATCACGACTTCCGGTCCGAAGCTCTCGCCATCGCCTCCCCCTATGGGATCTACGATCTTCAGAGGAACTTCGGCGTTCTCGTCGTCGGACAGTCGTCGGACACGCCGGAGTTCGCCGTCAACAGCATCGCGACCTGGTGGCTCAACTACGGTCGATCTCAGTATCCGGCGGCTCAGCGTCTCCTCATTCTTGCTGACAGCGGCGCAAGCAACGGCGCACGGCTTCGAGCCTGGAAGAAGTACCTCCAGGAGAAGCTCTCAGACAAGTGCGGCCTCATCATCACCGTAGCCCACTATCCAACCGGCACCAGTAAATGGAATCCCATCGAGCACAGGATGTTCAGCGAGATCAGCAAGAACTGGGCCGGAGTTCCTCTCGAGAGTTTCGAGATCCTGGTCAACCTCGTCCGCAACACGACGACATCCACCGGACTGCGCGTCGAGCCGTGCCGTGATCAACGCCAATACGAGAAAGGGGTCAGGGTATCGGACAAGGAAATGCTGCAGCTCGCGGTGGCCAGGAGCGACTTCCTAGGAAAGTGGAACTACACCCTCTCGCCGAGACCGCGAACCGAGCAGCAAGAGCTTGCCCCACAGCCTGGGCTCAGCTCACCACCACCTCCAATGCAGCGACCGCCCTGTGGCGCCTCGGCCTCACACGCTCCGGCGATAATGTGAAGTTATTTCCGCGCCGACCCTAAGCGAGATGCCTCGATACAAAAGATCGCACCCACGCCTTGCGCGCAGACCACCGCCACCAGCCGCTCGAAGCCCGGTCGCTCGACCTGGCCGCCCGCGGAGCGTCCGAGGTCCTCGTCGATGACGACCACGTCCTTGAATCCTAGCTCGGAGGCGCGGTCCTTCAGTGCGTACTGACGCCGCTGACTCTCTCGGTTGTGGGCGACCTGCAGCGACGTCGACTGGCGAACGTACACCATGGCAGAGCGGCTCAGATGCTCACTCGTGATCTTGGCACTCATCCTCACCCCTCTCCCGATGGTCTATCTCCTGCGCCTGTAGTGCCGCGTGGATCAGCAGATCGATCAGAGCGTCCACCAACTCGCAGTGGCGAGCCGGCGTCAGCATCTCCGTCTCTGCCCTCGGTAGCGGCAACCGAATCTGCACGTTGCCCTGTAGAGCTCTCGTTGCTCGCATCAGCAGCCTCCTCCTGTGGTCCTAGGGAAGCCAGCTTGTCGCAGACCGGTGCGAGGACAGAGTCGAGCAGCGAGCTGAGCTCGCCAAGCGCAACGAGCGACGCCATCGGCGGTCCCTCGTCGAAGCTCTCGCACAGCCTCGAGTCCGCCATCCAGGCTGGCAGCTCCGCCAATGTGCCGTCGGGCAGCTCGCAGGTCAAGAGCCGCTGATCGCGTCTACGGCTGTGTTTATGAACCACGAGAACCGAGCCGTACCGCGGATGCCAGCGGTAGCGGATCTCGACCTTCCTGCCAACGTGAGCACTATGTGACTGGACCGACCGGCATCGGCAAGTCGTATCTGGCGTGTGCTTTCGTCGAGAGAGCCTGCCGCAAGGGATCATCCAACGCCTACTACGTCCGCACACCTCGGCTCCTGCACCAGCTGGCCGTCGGCCGAGGGGACGGCTCCTACAGTCGGCTGATGGCCCGGCTCGCTCGGCTCCATCTCCTGGCCATCGACGACTGGCTCCTGGCGCCCCTGAAGCCCCAAGAGCGCCACGATCTACTCGAAGTCATCGAGGATCGCTCAGAAGGCGCCTCGACGCTGATCGCCTCGCAGCTGCTCGTCGAAGACTGGCACGCGGTGATCGGCGACCCGAACCAGGCCGACGCGATCTGCGATCGCCTACTACACCACGCCCACCGCATTGATCTGAAAGGGCGCTCACTGCGCGACCCGGAGGTGCCCGACGAACCCAAGGGATCTGCACAATGAGCCCGTCGCTGCGCTCCGACTCCGGACCAACCGACAGGGGGAAGGCCTATGGAAGCTGCCGGGTCTGCGGAAAACCCACCGCGCTGCACCCTGTTTCCCGCAGCCCTTGCAAAACGCCCCCCGCGCCCCCTCCCGCGTTTCGCACAGCTCCCACAGGCCAGGCGACGGCTAAATACGGACAAGTCAATAAGCGAAGTAGAAAAACGCCCCGGGCTCTGCCCCCTAAACTGCGGCAGCTGCCGCAGCAGCGACTCTGCGAGATCCTTCTCCTTCGAGATCCTTCTCCTTACCAGCCGGAGCTCGTGGAAACCCTTATCAGGACCTCTACGCGTTTCGTAGGAAAGGCCACCGGAATCCGGGAGGTCGGACTCATTGGTCAGACCCCAGGCTCTTCTTAGCTGTGAGCAAGAGCGGGCTCGCGCTCACCGCCCGCTTACCAACTCAGCCCAACTGCCCCTATTCAGGCTGGTGATTCTCGATATTTAGCTGACCAATTAGTTGACCAGATGTTTGTAGTGAGAGCGTACTATCGTTCTTTATCAGTAAGTTACAGAGATTAACGGGACAGCCTTCCAAGCTGTTGGTCGCGAGTTCGAATCTCGTCTCCCGCTCCATCTTCCTCGCTAACGCTCGTCAGACGGATCGTGAGGCGAGCTTGCGGAGGGCGGACCGCCGGCTGCGCCAGCGCTCCTTGTAACGAATCTCGATCCACGCACAATCGCCCTCGCGGACAGCTTGATGCGGATCGTGCGGGAGCCTCCGGCACCGTGGATAAACTGTGGAAAGTCCCGACCGTAGCCGCTGCAGCTCTGCCAGAGTCCCATGGCCCCTTCGACAACGTCGAAGCTGAGCTCGTTACCGTAGTCGAGACCGATCGATTCTCCGAGCCCAGGACTGGAGTGCGACGGCGGGCATTGGTCGACGGCCGCGAAGCTGGATGCGCCGATTAACTGTCCGGCCAGTAGAAGAGCGAGCGATATCCAGCCTTCCTTCCTCGGTTCTCGGAGACTGGGGGGTTGGCTTGCTCTTTGTTCCACTCAATAATGTCTACGCGATCCGGTCTTGTTCTATTCGCCCAGCTCGCCGGTCAGCCTCCGGCGGCTCCATCTTCGGTCGGTTGGAACCAGCGCTGTCGGCGAAACGTTGTTTCTTTGAGGAGGGACTGTTTGGCTCACTCTGTTCTTGGTGCCGCGCTGCTCGTCGCTGCGACTCTGCTCGCCGAAGTGCAGGAGCGACGGGGAACGACTGAAGGGCGACTGCTCGAGGAGCTACCTCCGTTCCCAGATGCGCCACTCATCGAATCGATTCCTGCCCCTTCGAGAGTGGCCTTGGAGGGTCGGTGCCTTGCCGGAGATCGCTATCGCCTCACTCTCGAGTACGAGACCGAGGGAAGTCCGCGATACCAGGCGTTGTTGGTATACGCCGAGCCCTCGCATCGATTGCTGTTGGTGCAGTGGAACGGAAAACCTGCCGACGAGTCGATGAGGCGGATCGCGAAGGAAAGACTACTGGTAGCTTTCGAGCAGGACGCTGCGCGTCGTTACGTAACGATTCCCTTCACTCCCGTTGAGGACGACGGCCTGCTTGTCGAGATCCTGACTCTGTATGACGAGCGCATCAAGGCGATCTCCGGGAAGGTCGCTGACATGTGCAAGCTCTCAGTCGCGAATTGGGTGAGTGACTGACGCGAAGCGTCAAAGACAGGCCGGTACCCTAGCGGTAGACCTCTTTCCGGTGCCCGAGCTTCAGAATCACAATGATCAACGTGCTGCCGGAGATGCTGTAGAGCACCCGGTACGACCCCACTCGTACTCGGAAGACGTCCTCGTAGCCCTGAAGCTTCCTCGAACCTCGAGGACGAGGATCCCTCGCCAAGGCTCGTATCGCCGCCCCGACTCGCTCCTGTGCCGCGCGATCTAATCGGCGCAGCTGCCGTTCTGCGCTGCGGCTGATCTCGATTTCATAGATCGCCATCGAGGCCTAGCTCTGCGAGCACCTCTGCTAGTGGACGGGTGGGCTCGTGGCGAATCTGCTTCAGATCCTCGATGTCTTCGAGCTCTTCGAGGCGATCGATCAGAGCTTCCTGGATGAAGTGGCTCATCACCACTCCGTGAGATTTGCAGTATTCCTCGATCGCTCGCTTGAGGACTTCGTCGATGCGGGCGTTGATCTGGACCGTTGGCATGGACCGATGCTATCAATAGCTAGCACATGCTAGCAACTGAGGTTGGGCTGATTGAGTCCGGATTCACACCACCGGGCACAATCCGCCATCGACGTTGATCGCTGTGCCGGTGATGTAGGACGCCTGGTCGGAGGCGAGGAAGCAGGCCAGATTGGCGAACTCTTCGGCATCGCCCATGCGGCCAATCGGGATCCTCTTGCCCATCGCCTCGACGAACTCGTCGAAGGTCTTGTCCGGCATTCGGTCTTGGTGGTGGCGATGCCATTGGTTGCTCACCAGCAGACCCGTGCACAGGGCGGTGACCAGAACGCCGAAAGGCGCGTACTCCTGCGCCAGCGCCTTGGACAGCGCCATGCCGGCGGCCCGCGAGACGGAGGTCGGGGCGCTGCCCGCGCTCGGGGCCTTGGCGACGGTGGCGAGCACGTTGATCACCCTCCCCCAGCTGCGCTCGCGCATCCCCGGCATCGCCAGCCGGCAGAGGCGCACGGCGGCGAAGAGCTTGAGATCCAAGTCGCTCTGCAGGGTGGCGTCGTCGAGGGACTCGAAGGGGGAGGTAGCCGAAGTGCCGGCGTTGTTCACCAGAATGTCGACCGTTCCCAGCTCGGATTGGATCTGTGCAAACCCCGCCTTGATGGCTGCCGGGTCGCGGACGTCGGCCGCGATCGCGACCACTTTGCCGTTGCCGGCGGCGGCGATTTCCTCCCTGGCAAGAGCCAACGCGTCAGGATCGCGCGCCAGAATGCCGACGGAGGCTCCGGATGCGGCGAAGCGCTTGGCCATCGCCAACCCGAGGCCGCGACTACCACCGGTGATGAGAGCGTTGCGTGAGTCGAGTCTGACTTCCATGAAATCTCCCCCCTCGTGGATGACTTTCTTTCTAGAGCTTGGATCAGTGCACTCTAGAAGATCCAATGAGGAATTGGGAGACTCTCCTAGGTGAGGCGGCTCAGGGCTTCGACGAGCTCGGTGAAATCGATGCCGAGACGGTCCAAGAACTGCAGGCTCAATCCGAGGGCGGCGAGGACCTGGATGGTTCTGCGCTCGATCATGGTCAGCGACCAAGAAGAATGTGGCTCTTGCTCGGTTCATCTCTTGGCTCCCCTCTGTTCTCTCCCGTCACCTATCTACTAGGGGAACGATGCGCCGACGTTACTGAGCTCTTGGGATTACCGTCCCTCCTACGCGCTGGCGAAGAGAGTTTTCTGGGCTTCCACCGCGACGCCCTCGAGCTCGAGCAGGGCTCTTTTGATCGGCAAGCCGCCGCCATACCCTGTGAGGCTTCCGTCGGAGCCGATCACCCGATGGCAGGGCAGCACGATCGGCAGGGGGTTGCGGCCATTGGCCGAGCCAACCGCGCGCGACGACCCGGGGCGCCCGATGCGCTCGGCAAGCCTGCCGTAGGAGATCGTCTGACCGTAGGGAATCTCGGCGAGGGCGTGCCAAACATGCTCCTGAAAAACCGTGCCGGTAGGCGCGAGCGCAAGATCGAAATCTCGCAGCTCGCCGGCGAAGTAGGCCTCGAGCTGCTCGACGGCAGCTTGCAAGCCGGCGCGATCTTGACGCCATTCAGGCTCGAGCACTTCCGGAGGCGTGCCATTGAGAAAACGGATGTGTCTCAGTCCTTCGTCGTCGCCGGCGAGGACGATTCGGCCGATAGGGGATTGGATCTCGGTGTAGTTCATGACGTTGGGTCTCCATAGCTGTTCCAAAGAACGATGGCGGCATAGGCCCGCCACGGGCGCCAGGCTTCTGCTCGCTCTTCGAGCTCGCGGGGCGTTGTAGCACCCTCGCTGGCCCGCGACTTGAGTAGGCCGAGGTCACTGGACGGGAAGGCGTCGGGCTCTCCGAGACGCATCGCGACGTACTGGGCGGTCCATGCGCCGATCCCCGGTATTTGTTGGAGGCTCTCGAATAGGCGCTCGGGTCGAGCGATATCGAAGGAAAGCCGGCCGTCACAGACCGCCCCGGCGACGGCACGGATGGTTTCTATTCGCCGGCCGGTCACACCCAGGCCGTCGAGGTTGGCGTCAGCTAGGGCGTCGGGGGTGGGGAAGAGGTGGGTGAGCCCTTCGCAGTCGGTAACGACCGGGTCTCCACAGTGCGAAGCGATACGACCGGCAAGTGTTGTCGCCGCCTTGACCGAGATCTGCTGGCCTAGGATCGCCCGCACCGTGACCTCGAAACCGTCCCACGCGCCGGGCACTCGCGATCCGAAGCGTCGAGGTAGCCAGGGGCGCAGGCGGGGATCGCGGGCGAGGTGGCGGCGAATCAATTGTGGGTCGGCGCCGAGGTCGAAGACGCGGCGAGTGCGCTCGGCCAGCTGAAGGAGATGACTGGAGTCTTCCGATCGCACTCGCATCTCGAGCGCTGGTTTCCCCTTGACCGTGCTGACCTCTATTACCGCGGGCCGCTCTCCCAGACGTACGAGGCGGCGATATCGGCCCCCTCTGACGATCTCTACCCCGGGAGTCGCTCGTGGTCCCAGGAATCCGATCAGCGATCTCCAGTCGAGGGGCGGACGATAGCTCAACCGGAACACGAACTCCTCCTCCGGGCGAGTCGGGCGCAGCCGCCGCGCGTTGCGGCGCAGCTCGCCGGGGGAGCGAGCATAGAGCTCCTGAAAGGTTGCATTGAAGCGGCGCACGCTGCCGAAGCCGGCCGCGAAGGCGACGTCGGCGAGGCGGAGATCCGTCTCGTCGATGAGTCGCTTGGCGACGTGAAGGCGACGGGTGCGGATGACGGCCAGAGGAGACGCGCCGAGGTGGTCATGGAAGAGCCGGCTGAGATGCCTCGAGGTGATGCCGAGGCGATCGGCGACGTGGCCGACCCCGCCTTCTTCGGCGGCGCCCTCGGCGATGAGTCGCAGGGCGCGACCCACGGCGGTCGGGCCGTTGCTCCAATCCGGCGTTCCGGCGCTGAGCTCGGGTCGACAGCGCAGGCAGGGACGGAATCCAGCTTCGGCCGCCGCCGCCGCCGACACGAAGTAGCTCACATTCTCGCGCTTCGGTGCCCGGACCGGGCACACCGGCCGGCAGTAAACACCCGTCGTGCGCACGGCGGTGAAGAAGCGGCCGTCGAAGCGGGCGTCGCGCGACAGTCGGGCCCGCTCGCACACGTCGGGGTCGATGCGTAGCGAGTGCTGAGACGGTGGGCTCGGGCTGGTTTGCAATCTACCTCCAGTGCGAGGCAAATATACGCCCTCTGCGGCTCCAGGTCTGGCCGTTTTCGGACATCGTTGTCAATGCCCGATCGGGTGCCTAGACGACGAACTCCCGGTCCATCACGAAGACCTTGACGGTCTCCCGCTTGACCCCGTCCTCGATCATCGCGTCTTCGGTTGCGGGAGAGTCGAGGATCTCCATGTAGGTGTCGACGCTCTCCGCCTCGAAACAGACCGCGACCTCGTTACCCTCGCCCGTCGCTATGCCGATGGACCCCGACACACTCTGACTCCTGAACAGGTCGCCGTGTGTACGAAAGCCCTCTTCCCATTTCACCAGGTCCTCCACCTGCGCCGTTATGACGATTCTGGTCATCTCGTTTCTCCTCTGGTCAGAGTTCAGGTCAGGGATTCAGCATCCCAAGAAGACGATTCTACATCCGAGCCCCCTTGGGGATTACGGCCGATCCCCGACGTCGGTCTCGACGCTGTGCTAGCTTGACGTCTCGATGACAGAAGGCACAAGTCCCGCGCCTCTGACTGGCGTTGTCGTCATCGATCTGGGCCAGATCTATCAGGGTCCATACGCCACATTCCTGATGGCGCGGGCCGGGGCCGATGTGATCAAGGTCGAGCCACTGACCGGCGAGCCGCTGCGCCGCCGTGAGTCGGAGGGAGTAGGGCCTTCGTTCCCACTAGCTTTCCTCAACTCCAACAAGCGGGCCGTCACTCTGAATCTGAAAGAGGAAAGGGGACGGGAGCTCCTTCGCACCATGGTCGAGCGCGCCGATGTGCTGCTCGAGAACTTTGCCCCAGGGGTGATGGACCGCCTTGGTGTAGGCGCCAGAGAGCTGATGGAGCTCAATCCGCGTCTGGTATACGCCTCAGGTACGGGCTTCGGGCTTTCCGGCCCAGACCGCGACCGGCTGGCGATGGATGTCACGATCCAAGCGTCGGCCGGGGTCATGAGCATCACCGGAACACCCGAGGCTCCGCCGATGAGGGCGGGGCCGGCGATGGCGGACTTTCTTGGTGGGGTCCATCTCTACGGCGCTGTAGTCACCGCGCTCTTCGATCGGTCTCGAAGCGGGCGCGGTTGTCTGGTCGAGGTCGCCATGCAGGAGACGGTCTATCCCACCTTGTTGTCGGATCTCGGTCTTCAATACCGTGCCGGAGGAGAGCAGGCGCCGCGCCGGGGTAATCGACATGGAGCGGTGGCGCCCTACAATGTCTACGCAACCCGTGATGGTCACATCGCTCTCATTTGCACCGCAGACGCACATTGGCAGAGCCTGCTCGAAGCGATGGGCCGTCAGGACCTCGCCGACGATCCCCGCTTCGCGACGACGAGCCTACGAGCCGAGAATGAAGCGGCAACCGACGAGGCTGTGAGTGAGTGGGCGGCACGGCTGACGCGGGAAGAGGCCTACGAGATCACCCGCGCTCATCGCATCCCCAGTGCGCCGGTGCGAGATCTGAGTGAGGTGACCAACGACGCTCATATGCATCAGCGCGGCATGCTTCAGTGGGTTGATCACCCCACTCTCGGTGAAGTGGTTTTGCCGAACAGCCCCCTCCGCTTCCATCAGCTGGAGCAGCCCGACTTGAACCCCAGCCCCGTCCTCGGCGAGCACAATAAAGAGATCTACGGCGACTGGCTCGGCCTGTCGCTCCAAGAGATCAGCGACCTGCACGACGACGGCGTGATTTGATCGCGGCCGCCTAGGAGCTCATCAGGGCCCGGGCAGACGACAGCTCTCCGTAGAGGGTATCCATTCCTCGCCGAAGCCAGGAGCCCATCCGTCCGCGGATGGGCGACGCGCGCCGTCCTCGGCGCCAACAGCATCGGGAATCAGAGAATGGTAATTCACCATTCTCTGATTTAGTAGTAGTCGGCGCAGGAGAGAAAGTATCCGCAGTGGGGGTCACTGCAGAAGAGCTTGCACTTGCGCTCTTCCAGAGTAGCGCTACAGATCGGGCAGGTTCTCATCAAAGACTCCACTGGTTGGAGCGGTCGGCTAGAACCGGTTTGAGGGGTCGGTGAGGTGGGCTTCGAGGACTTGGTGGTCAAGTCTGGACCTCTTGGACAGTACCTGCCTGTTCAGTCTATACGAGGCTCCGGGCCTCCGGCTGGGGAGCCTATGTCGTGGCAGAGTTGGCCAATCCGGTGGCCCATTCTTCGAGACTCGTAAGAACATCCGCCGCCGCCGGCTCGTCACCAAGCTCGCTGCTGACTCGAGAGTAGCGAACGTCGCCACTCGGAAGGATGAGAAAGACTCCTCCGAGCTGGTAGGGGTTTCCTCGAATGCCGTGGCCGCGATAGCCCCCTCGCAGGGCGTTGAAGAACCGCAGCATCGTGCGCGGCCGAAAGCCCGCGAGGAGGCTCCTTTTCAATTCCGCGGCCTTGTAGCCGACGAGCTCGGGATCGACTAGGAGTCGGAAGGGCAGCCGATCTTTCCGGTCAAAGTCCGCCCCTTGCTCGGGTGTTCCGTTCCCGATCAACACCAACTCGGCCCCGAAGCGCTTGATCTCGCTGCCGATGGCGCGCAACTGCGCGACCTGGCTCTCGCAGAAGATTCAGCCGAAATGACGGAGAAATACGAGGACTGCCGGCTTGTCCTCCCAGAGGGTTCCCAGGCGAACAGGGTTGCCTTCGAGATCGTGTGCTTGCACCGGGGCAAGGGTGTGCGCAACGTTCATAGCTAATAGCTTACGGGATCCCGGCTCAGGAGTCCCGTTGGCCCGGCGAGGCGGTTCTTTGCTCGAGCTCCCTCCACCACTTAGTTGCCCTTTCAGACCAGCGCTCGTGGAGCTCCCGAAAACGATGGGCGGCCCGACCGCCTATCCACGGCTTCGGCAGCAGGGAGGCCGGCAGCCCCGGATCCAGGAAGGGGAAAGCACGCCAGCGATGTACGAGGGTGGTCGACGCTCGAAAAACCTGATCGGCTGCCCGGGGTCTCTGCATTTCGTGAGCGGCGAGGAAGGCCTTGTATCGACCCGCGATCGCTGCCACATCCCACGCGCTACGAGCCAACTGATCGAGCCCGCCGAGAGAGCCTGGGCGGCCGCGTAAAGAGGCGACGCAATCGGCGAGGCCAAGGTTGTTCAGCGCTTCGGCGGCCTCGAGCTCCCGCGACGGATCCGGGCTGATCCAGAGGCCGCCGCCCGCGGCACCGAAGCCGGCCCAGGCGAGTCGGGCGCGGAGCTTGCTTCGTAGCTCTCGACGTGAATCGGGCACACGGACGTGGAGCAGGATCCACTCTCCATCCCATGGCACTTTGGACTGCCCGAAGCCATAGATACGCGTGGCCCCGGCCGCTAGTACACGCTGCGTTTCGCTACTCAGCCTCCACCGAGTCTCACGACCGATGCGCTCCGGCTGAAGCCATCCGGCGGTGGCGGATCGTGCCAGGGCTTGGCGAGTCGCCTGCGCTGAGGTGCCGAGCAGTCCCAGCGCAGCCACGAAAGTGCGGGTGAACACGGGCCGACCCGCGGGATAGGCATACTCCCCCAAGACGGTCAGTAGCAAAGACCGAGCGCTGGGTCGGTCATGCCAGCGAGGTTGGTTGAGGGGGTCGCGAGTCACAGTCCGAGAACATGCTACACTTTCTTGACCTTGAGATGATTATCTGTCATATATAGAAAGTTCTTGCTACGTCATGATCGACACCCGCACTGACCCCGACTCGTATCGCCATTGGCGGCTTCGTTTCGAGCCCCCGATCGCCTACCTGATCCTGGACGTACAAGAAGAAGGCGGGCTCTTCCCGGGTTACAAGCTCAAACAGAACTCCTACGACCTTGGCGTAGACATCGAGCTCTACGATGCCGTCCAGCGGCTGCGCTTCGAGCACCCGGAGATCCGGTCGGTGGTGATCGAGTCAGGCCGCGACCGGGTTTTCTGTGCCGGTGCCAACATCGGCATGCTGGGCACCGCCACCCACCAGCACAAGGTGAACTTCTGCAAGTTCACAAATGAGACCAGGCTGGGTATCGAAGACGCTTCCGAGGGCTCCGGTCAGCGCTATCTGACCGCGATCTCTGGGACCGCGGCAGGCGGTGGCTACGAAGTCGCTCTTGCCTCCGACCTCATTCTTCTCGCCGACGACGGCAGCTCCGCAGTATCTCTACCTGAAGTTCCCCTCCTCGGTGTACTTCCGGGAACCGGCGGCCTCACCAGGCTCGTCGACAAGAGAAAAGTGCGGCGCGACCGCGCCGATATCTTCTGCACGCTCGAGGAAGGGATGAAGGGGCGTAGAGCCCTCGAGTGGGGCCTGGTCGACGAGTTGATTCCGAAATCCCGTTTCGCAGAAGTGGTGAAGGAGCGTGCTCTGGCCCTCGCGGAGACGAGCGATAGGCCCGAGGGAGCCAAGGGAGTCGAGCTGGTCAACGTCGATCGCCAGGTTGGTGCGGATCAAATCACCTACTCCCGCTTACGGGTGGAGCTGGACCGAGAGCTCGGGGTGGCTCGTTTCGTCCTGCTCGGTCCCGACGTCGGCGCCCCCGAGAGCCTGGAGGAGGTCGAGAACCTCGGCGTCTCTTTTTGGCCTTTGGAGCTGGTGCGACAGCTCGACGACGCGATTCTCCACCTTCGTCTCAACGAGAGCCGCCTCGGGCTCTGGCTCTTCGCCAGCGAGGGCGACGCCGAACGGGTCATGGAGCACGATCGCTTTCTCGAGAGATTTCGGGATCATTGGCTGGTCCGCGAGATCCTGTTGTTCTGGAAGCGAACCTTCAAACGCGTCGATGTGAGCGCACGCACTTTGTTCACATTGCTCGAGCCTGGGAGCTGCTTCGCCGGCTTTCTCGCAGAACTGGTTTTTGCGGCCGATCGCTCCTATATGTTCGAAGGCGATCGAGAGGGCCTGGAGGCCGAGCCGGCGGCGCTGCGTCTGAGCGAGCTCAATTTCGGACCGTTTCCAACGCCCAACGGACTGACCCGGCTCGAGACCCGGTTTCTCGGCGACCCCGAACGACTCAAGGAGTCCCTGGGGTTGATCGGAGAGCCGCTAGAAGCCGGGAGGGCGGAGGAAGTCGGGTTGGTGACGATGGCGTTTGACGATATCGATTGGGATGATGAGCTGCGCATCGCCATAGAAGAGAGGGTCAGTTTCTCCTCCGACTCGCTGACCGGATTGGAGGCAAACCTGCGCTTTCCCGGGCCCGAGACCTTCGAATCGAAGATATTCGGACGCCTCAGCGCCTGGCAGAACTGGATCTTTCAGCGCCCCAACGCCGTCGGAGAAGAGGGTGCGCTCCGTCGTTACGGTAGCGGCCTGCGCCCGAACTTCGACTCCGAGCGAACCTAGAAAGGACGAGTCATGTCCGACGCGGTCGACTACAGCACGCGGATCCCGAACAACGTTGATCTCACCCATGATGCGCGAGTGAGGCGAGGACTCGAAAAGTGGCATCCCGGCTACCTGGATTGGTGGGGAGACATGGGGCCGCTCGGCTTTCAGACTTCGGAGGTCTATCTCCGTACGGCTGTAGGCGTCGAGTCGAAGGGCGACGATAAATGGGCCGTATTCGACTACGTGAAGATGCCCGAGTACCGCTGGGGCGTTCTACTCGCGCCGAAGGTGGAGGGCCGCACGATCCCCTTCGGTGCCCATTACGGCGAGCCGGCTTGGCAGGAGGTGCCAGGGGAGTACCGCGCCATGTTGCGCCGGCTGATCGTTGTGCAGGGCGATACCGAGCCCGCGTCGGTGGAGCAGCAGCGTTACCTCGGAGAGACGGCTCCTTCGCTCTACGACATGCGCAATCTGTTCCAGGTCAATGTCGAGGAGGGCAGGCATCTATGGGCGATGGTCTACCTGCTGCACAAGTACTTTGGTCGCGACGGCCGTGAGGAGGCCGAGGATCTGTTGCGGCGGCGCTCCGGCAGCGAGGAGGCTCCGCGCATGCTCGGAGCATTCAACGAACAGACGCCGGATTGGTTGTCGTTCTTCATGTTCACCTATTTCACCGATCGCGACGGCAAGATGCAGCTCGAAGCACTTGCCCAGTCTGCCTTCGATCCCCTTTCGCGTACCTGCCGGTTCATGCTCACGGAAGAGGCCTTTCACATGTTCGTCGGAGAGTCCGGCGTTGCGCGGGTTCTCGGGCGCACTTGCGCTGCGATGAAGGAGGCCGGGATCGAGGATCCTCAGGATATCGAGGCAGTGCGCGCGCTCGGCGTGATCGACCTGCCGACGATCCAGAAAAAGGCCAATCTTCACTATTCGCTGACGATCGACCTCTTTGGCTCCGAGCTTTCCACCAATGGCGCGAACTTCTTCAATGCCGGTATCAAGGGACGTTTCAGGGAAGATCGGCTCGACGACGACCACCGGTTGGCGGGAGCGACCTATCCTCTGGTCGAACGTTCCAACGGCTCTTTCGCCGTCGTTCACGAGCCTGCCCTATCCGCCCTCAACGCCCGTTTACGCGATGACTTCACGGTCGATTGCGATCACGGGGTCAAGCGCTGGAACAAGGTGATCGCCTCGTCGGGGATCGACTTCAGGCTTCGACTGCCTCACGTCGCTTTCAACCGCCAGATCGGCGAGTACAAGGACCTCGATGTGTCGCCGGACGGCGAGATCTTGAGCCGCGAAGATTGGGAACAACGAAAAGGCGAGTGGCTACCCAGTGACGACGATCGCGCATATATCGAGTCGCTCATGGCTCCGCAGTGGACGCCCGGCGAATACGCCGGTTGGATCGCTCCGCCGATGACCCGGATCAACCACCAGCCGGGTGACTTCGAGTGGGTCCGGCTCGTTCCCTAGGCTCGCAATCCTCTTCGACCTCTCTACGCTACTCCGCTCATGGTCGATCGGTGTCTTCCGCCGTCGACGATTTGCATGTATACTTATCGAAATAACGCTAAGATGACAGGTCCGACGGATCTGTCGTCTCCGCGCGTTTTTTCTGCCTGGCGCGATGCCGGCCGATCTCTCTTCTTGGGGCAGGGTGAAAATTATGGCGGAACCAGAACTGATGGAAGGAGCCGACTCCGAAGCCGCGTACGCTCTCGAGAGGGATGTACGCTGCCCAGCTTGCCGTGAGGAGATCTCGGAGCTTCGGGTCGTTCGCTTGCTTCGGACTCGAGTGAACTTCACTTCGACCTTGCCGCGAAGAGGGCGTGTGATGGCGTGCCCGCGCTGCGCGACCGTGCTTTCGGGCGAGTTGGGAAAGCTGTAGGACGAGGCCAGGCCCTGTCCTTTTGCTCGTAGTCGCGTCCGCCGTCGGCTGCCCGATGGGCCACGGGGGGGCGACGTCGGCATTTGGGGGGTTGGCATTCGCGCCCGTATCTGCGACAATACCCGTTCCAGGTCGTGGAGGCACCACCGCTTCCTCCTGGGATTCTCTGCCCAATTTTGAGCTTTACAGGAGTCCGAGAGAGCAGTAAGATTGCCCGCTCGTTGGTCAGCCCGTGGCGACTGGCGACTAGCGGGGAATGGCTTTCTTTGGCCCACGTGGCTCAGGGGTAGAGCACTTCCTTGGTAAGGAAGGGGTCACCGGTTCAAATCCGGTCGTGGGCTCCATCGGTTCCAAATAGCAGCGCAGCGTAGAAACTAACTCCTGGAAACAGGACTGAATACTCGAGGAGGCTTGTCACCGCCATGGCGAAGGAGAAGTTCGAACGTACAAAGCCGCACGTGAACGTCGGGACCATAGGTCACGTAGATCACGGCAAGACCACGTTGACGGCGGCGATCACGAAGACGCTGTCTGCGAAGGGTCAGGCGGACTACGTGCCCTTCGACGAGATTGATAAGGCACCGGAGGAGCGTGAGCGGGGAATCACGATCGCGACGGCGCACGTGGAATACGAGACCGATGCTCGCCACTACGCTCATGTGGACTGTCCGGGTCACGCTGACTACGTGAAGAACATGATCACGGGTGCGGCTCAGATGGACGGAGCGGTGTTGGTGGTATCCGCTGCCGACGGTCCGATGCCTCAGACTCGAGAGCACATCGTGCTGGCGCGTCAGGTTGGAGTTCCGTTCATGGTGGTGTACATGAACAAAGTGGACACGGTAGACGATGAGGAGCTTTTGGATCTGGTGGAGCTGGAGTTGCGCGAGCTGCTTTCTTCGTACGAGTTTCCCGGGGACGACATCCCGATAGTTCGAGGCTCGGCGTTGCAGGCATTGGAGTCGGATGATCCGGATTCGGCAGAGTGCGCTTCGATCTTCGAGCTGATGGATGCCGTGGACAGCTACATTCCGACGCCAGAGCGTTTGGTGGACCAGGACTTCCTGATGCCGATCGAGGACATCTTCACGATTTCGGGTCGCGGCACGGTGGTGACGGGCCGTGTGGATCGCGGAGTGGTGACGGTGGGCGACGAGATCGAGATCATCGGGATCCGTGAGACCCAGAAGACGGTGGTCACGGGTGTAGAGATGTTCCGCAAGCTCTTGGACCGTGGTGAGGCTGGGGATAACATCGGCGTTCTTCTTCGGGGCACGAAGAAGGACGAAGTGGAGCGGGGTCAGGTGCTGGCGAAGCCGGGCTCGATCACGCCGCATACGAAGTTCAAGGGCGAGGTGTACGTGTTGTCACGGGAAGAGGGCGGTCGTCATACGCCGTTCTTCACCGGCTACCGTCCTCAGTTCTACTTTCGGACCACGGATGTGACCGGGATCGCGGAGCTGCCGGCGGGCACCGAGATGGTGATGCCTGGCGACAATGTGAACTTGGAGGTTGACTTGATTGCGCCGATTGCGATGGAGAAGGGCGTTCGCTTCGCCATCCGAGAAGGCGGACGCACCGTCGGTGCTGGAACTGTTACGGAGATCGTCGAGTAAGAGATATAGGCCAGTAGCTCGAATGGTAGAGCGTCGGTCTCCAAAACCGAGGGTTGGGGGTTCGAATCCCTCCTGGCCTGCCAGACGCTTTGCCCGAGCCGGTGAACGGCATGAAGTGGATAACCAAGACTCGGGAGTTCTTTAAGGAAGTCAAGGCGGAGTACAAGAAGGTCTCTTTCCCCTCCCGACAGGAGGTTATCGGCACGACCGTCGTAGTGCTTATCGCCTGTGCGATTTTCGCCGTTTATTTGTGGGTAGCGGACATCTTGATCCTTCGTATGTACCAATTCGTGATTGGAATTTTTAGCTAATGGTGGACACCGTTCCAGAGAGCTCGGCGACCGCTGCCGACGCGGCGAGTCGCAAGTGGTACATCGTTCACACCTACTCCGGTTTCGAGGAGAGGGTGAAGGAAACCCTGTCTCAGCGCGCCGAGGCCTTGGGCATGGGCGAGAAGTTCGGGGAAGTGCGGATCCCGACCGAGACTATCGTCGAGCTCCGGGGAGGCAAGAAAAGGGAGACTCAGCGGAAGTTCTTTCCCGGTTACATTCTTGTCGAGATGGAGATGTCCGACGCCGCCTGGCACGTAGTCAAGAACACTCCCAAGGTGACCGGCTTCGTTGGTACGGGTCGTATTCCCACGCCGCTCACTCAGGAAGAGGTCGATCAGATCGTCGAGCAGGTAGTTACTGCGAAGGAAAAACCCAAGCCGAAGTACGTTTTCGAGAAGGGCGAGATGGTCAAGATCGTCGATGGTCCTTTCAACAATTTCACCGGTGTCGTCGACGAGATCAACCTGGATCGCAACACTCTCAAAGTGATGGTGACGATCTTCGGTCGTCAGACACCGGTCGAGCTGGATTTCCTGCAGGTGCAGAAAGCCTGATCGCGCAGATCGGGCGGGAAGCAAATCCATGGCGAAGAAAGTTGTCGGACAGATCAAGCTACAGATCCCGGCGGGGCAGGCCAGTCCGGCGCCTCCGGTGGGCCCTGCATTGGGGCAAGCGGGTCTCAACATCATGGACTTCTGCAAGGCTTTCAACGCCAGGACGCAGGGCGACCAGGGGCTGATCATCCCGGTCGTGATCACGGTCTATGCCGACCGCACCTACTCATTCATCACCAAGACACCGCCTGCGGCAGTGTTGCTGCTCAAGGCGGTGGGTATCGAAAAGGGGTCTGGTGAGCCCAATCGCACCAAGGTAGGCAGTGTGAACCGAGCCCAGCTCGAAGAGATCGCGAAGACGAAGGAGCCGGATCTGAACTCCGCCCATATGGATGCGGCGGTCGCGATTATCGCAGGAACCGCCCGTTCGATGGGCATCGATGTAGTCGACTGAGAGCGAGGTTTTCGGGGATGGCAAAGGGCAAGAACTACATCAAGGCGGCGGAGTTGGTTGACGACGAGCCGTTGGATCTCGCGGACGGCATCGAGCTTGCGAAGAAGTGCTCTTTCGCAAAGTTCGATGAGTCGCTGGAGCTCGCCTTTCGCCTCGGCGTGGACCCCAAGCATTCGGACCAGATGGTTCGCGGCACGGTAGTGCTGCCGCACGGTACCGGTAGGCAGGTGAGAGTTCTGGTCTTCGCCAGTGGCGAGAACGTCAAGGTCGCTGAGGACTCAGGGGCCGACTATGTGGGCGGCGAGGACCTGGCAAAGAAAATTCAAGAGGGCTGGGTCGACTTCGACGCCGTGGTGGCGACCCCGGACATGATGAAAGTCGTGGGCCGCCTTGGTCGCGTACTCGGTCCTCGGGGCCTGATGCCCAATCCCAAGACTGGAACAGTAACGGCGGACGTTGCCAAGGCGCTCGATGACATCAAGGCAGGCAAGGTGGAGTTTCGCGTCGACAAGGCGGGAAACCTGCAGGCGGCAGTCGGCAAACTCTCTTTCGAGAGTGCCAGGCTCGAGGAGAACGCTCAGGCGTTGATCGATGCTGTCTTGCTGGCGAAGCCGGTGGCTGCCAAGGGGCGCTACGTTCGATCGGTGCATCTCTCTTCCAGCATGGGCCCGGGCATCGAGCTCGACTCGGCGACGCTGTCCAAGTTGGAAGCGTAGGGAGGCTAAGAGAAGAAGATGGCTTTGGATCGTGACACCAAAGAGCAGTTGATAGCCCGTTATAGCGAGGGCTTCGTGAACTCGGAGAACGCGTTCATTCTCGGTTTTCGGGGCATTTCGGTGCCGCAGGCCGATGAGCTGCGCTCGAAGATCCGCGAGTCGGGCGGTGGTTATCAGGTGGTGAAGAACCGGCTAGCCTTGATCGCTCTCAAGGACAGTCAGATGGAGTGTCTCGCAGATCACTTCCAGGGTCCTACGGCAGTTGCCTATAGCGCCGACGACGCTGTTGGTTTAGCCAAGGTCCTGACCGATTTCACCAAGGACACGCCCGTCTTGGAGTTCCGTGCGGGCTTGGTGGATGGCGTGACGGTCGCCGCCTCGGACATCAAGGCCATTGCGGAGCTACCCAGTCGTGAAGAATTGATAGCGAAGCTCCTGTTCTTGCTTCAGTCGCCTATTACTCGCACCGTGCGAGGTCTGGCGGCCATTACTCAGCAGTTTGTTTCAGTGCTTGAGCAGATCCGATTAGCGAAGGAATCCCAGTAAGGAGAAGATGATGGGCATTGCTGCAGAAGAACTCATTCAGCAGATCGACGAGATGACGGTGCTCGAGCTCAATACTCTGGTGAAGTCACTCGAAGAGCACTACGGTGTTTCGGCGGCCGCGGCGGCTGCCCCGGCGGCAGCGGCCGGCGACGGCGAAGTGGCGGCAGCCGAGGAGAAGACCGAATTCGACGTTCACCTCACCTCGTTTGGCGACAAGAAGATCAACGTCATCAAGGTGGTTCGTGCGGTCACCAGTCTCGGTCTCAAAGAGGCCAAAGATCTGGTCGAGTCGGCTCCCGCTCCGATCAAGGAGGGGGTTGCCAAGGACGAGGCCGAGGAGCTCAAAGCGAAGCTCGAGGAAGCCGGCGCACAGGCTGAGATCAAGTAGGCGCTGGTGGGGAGAACCATGGACCAGGCCGTGCGTGGAGTCCGGTTGGATTCCTGGGCGGCTCCTCGTCCTCTTTTGGTCGTACCGGGTGAAGGCCCGGCGCGACGGGTGTCGCTGCGGCGGCGCCTCGGATCAACCCATTCTCTTTTTCTCTTGTTCGGAAATGCCGAGGACCTCATATGAGCAAAGCACTGCAAAACGGTAACGGTAACGGCCGAGTCGATTTCTCGAAAATCAGAACCTCTCTGCCCATTCCCGATCTGATCGATGTGCAGCGGCGCTCCTACGAGCGCTTTCTGCAGATGAACCTGCTTCCTGATGAGCGGTCTAGCAGCGGGCTGCAGGCGGTTTTCACCTCGATCTTTCCCTTCAGCGATTTTCGGGAGACCTGCTCCCTGGATTTCGTGAAGTATTCGATCGGCGACTGGCATTGCAAGTGCGGCGAGCTCAAGGGGCTCGAGTATCTGCGTATGACGTGCACAAACTGTGGTGCCAAGGTGATGACGGATCACCCCCACGAAGAGACGGTCACCTGCACCAGCTGCGGCGTCGTCAATAAGAACAGAGTCACCAAGTGCGATACCTGTGGCGGACCTGTGGATCTGCAATTGAAGTACCACATCTCCGAGTGTCAGGAGCGTGGAATGAGCTTCGCGGTTCCGCTGAAGGTCACCTTCCGCCTCTTTGTCTACGACAAGGACCCGGAGACGGGGACCCGGATGATGAGGGATGCCAAGGAGGAAGAGGTCTACTTCGGTGAGATCCCGTTGATGACCGACAACGGTACCTTCGTCATCAATGGCACCGAGCGAGTCATCGTGTCGCAGTTGCACCGTAGCCCCGGAGTGTTCTTTACCAAAGAGGGTCCGCAGAGCTACCTGGCCAAGATCATCCCCTATCGCGGCTCGTGGGTGGAATTCGAGTACGACCAGCGAGACATTCTCTCGGTCCGCATCGACCGCAAGCGGAAGTTCCACTGCACCGTATTCTTGCGGGCACTCGGTCTGGAGACCAACGAGGCCATCCTCCGTCAGTTCTACATTCCGGTACCCGTTAAGGCGAAGGCCAATGGCAAGTTCACCCTGAGCGTGCCGCCGGCCGTGATGGAGCAGGAGCGGCTCAAAGAGCGTCAGGCTCGAGGTCGCCGGGAGTCTTACCCGATCTTCGCCGGAATCAATCTCACCAAGGCGAAGGCGGAAAAACTGGAGTCCGGCGAGAGCCTCGACTTCACGGTCGAGCTCGGCGATCTCGAGCGCGGCGTCCTGGTGGCTGACGTTGTCGATCTTTCCACTGGCGAAGTGATTTTCGAAGCCAACGACCCCTTTCCCGAGGATCTCGAGGAGCGGGTCGAGGGCCTAGACCACTCTCCGCTCGAGGTGTTTTTCCCGGATTGGGACCTGGGCGGCAACGTCATCTCCAATACTCTGACCAAGGACACGACCGGCGACGCTAGAGAGTCTCTGATCGAGATCTACCGTCGGATGCGTCCCGGAGACCCACCCACTCTCGAGAGTGCTCGCTCACTCTTTTACGGAATGTTCTTCGATGCCAAGCGTTACGATTTCTCTCGCGTCGGGCGTTTCAAGTTCAACATCAAGCTCGACACCGATGTCCCTGTGGATCAGAAGACGCTGTCCGCCGACGACTTCTTCCGGGTTATCGGGTATCTGGTAAGGCTGCACAAAGAGAGCGGCCTCGTCGACGACATCGACAACTTGGGCAACCGGCGCGTACGTGCTGTCGGTGAGCTGCTCGAGAACCAGTTCCGGATCGGTCTCGTGCGCATGGAGAGAGCGATCAAGGAAAAGATGTCTGTTCATCAGGACATCGATTCCGCGATGCCGCATGACCTGATCAACTCGAAGCCAGTGATAGCGGCGATCAAGGAGTTTTTTGGCTCTTCGCAGCTCTCCCAATTCATGGATCAGACCAACCCCTTGAGCGAGGTCACACACAAGCGGCGCCTCTCTGCTCTGGGCCCGGGCGGTCTGTCCCGAGAGCGTGCGGGTTTCGAAGTGCGGGACGTTCACACTTCACATTACGGGCGCATCTGTCCGATCGAGACGCCTGAAGGTCCGAACATCGGCCTCATCTCGTCGTTGGCGACCTATGCCAGCATCAACGACTACGGCTTCATCGAGAGTCCGTATAAGAAGGTCCGTGACGGTCGTGTGCTTGACCACTTTCGCATTGTCAGAGTGGGTGGTGGCCCCTTCAAGCTCGGTCAGATCGTAGAGAGTGAGGAAGTGGATCGGGCCAACAAGCGGCTTTCCGTGGCCAACAGGGTCGAGGGTGTGCCCCAGGCTTTCTACCTCACCGCTTGGGAGGAAGAGAAATACATCATCGCCCAGGCCAGTGCGGCGATCGACGATGCCGGAAATTTCCTCGAGGATCGGGTTATCGCCCGTTCCGGTGGCGACTTCGTCACCGTGGAGAAGGATCGTGTCGAGTACATGGACATCAACCCCAAGCAACTGGTCTCGGTGGCCGCGGCGCTGATTCCGTTTCTGGAGAACGATGACGCCAACCGCGCGCTGATGGGATCGAATATGCAGCGTCAAGCTGTGCCCCTGTTGCGTGCAGAGGCGCCGATCGTCGGGACCGGCCTCGAGCGCATCGTGGCTCGAGACTCGGGCGCCGTTGTGTTGTGTAAGCGAGGGGGCATTGTCGACTCCGTCGACTCGGAACGGATTATCGTCCGGGTCGAAGGCGAAGACATCGACACCGGCGAAGCCAAAGAGTTCGGTGCCGACATCTACCAGCTCACCAAGTTCCGGCGCTCCAACCAGAACACCTGCATCAACCAGAAGCCGATCGTCGAAGAGGGCCGCCGAGTTCACAAGGGCGACGTGCTTGCTGACGGTCCGTCCACCGAGGACGGGGAGCTGGCTCTGGGCCGCAACGTCCTGGTCGCGTTCATGCCGTGGCGTGGGTACAATTTCGAGGATGCGATCTTGATCGGTGAAGAGCTCGTGCGCGAGGACATCTTCACCTCGATCCACATCGATGAGTTCGAGATCGAGGCCCGCGACACGAAGTTGGGCCCCGAAGAGATTACTCGCGACATTCCGAACGTGTCGGAGTCTGCTCTCAAGGATCTTGACGAGAGCGGAATCGTTCGTTTCGGCGCGACCGTCAAGTCCGGTGACATTCTGGTGGGTAAGGTCACGCCGAAGGGGGAGACCCAGCTTACGCCCGAAGAGAAGTTGCTGCGGGCGATCTTCGGTGAGAAGGCCGGCGACGTTCGTGACGCCAGCCTGAAGGCGCCTCCCGGAGCCGAGGGTACGGTGGTCGACGTCAAGATCTTTTCTCGCAAAGGCGTGGAGAAAGATATTCGGGCCAAGGAGATCGAAGGCGACGAGATCGCCCGTCTTCACAAGAACGCCAAGGACGAGGTCCGCATTCTCACTGAAGAGCGCAACAAGAAGGTCCAGGATCTGCTCGACGGTAAGAAGGTGACGGCTCAGGTCAAGTCTCGCGGCGGCGACTCTCTCCTCAAGCGAGGAGACGCGATCACTCACGAAGTTTTGCTACAGCTCACCCGAGAGGAGATTCTTCGACTCCCGATGGGGTCGAGGGATGTGCTCAAAGCGGTCTCCGAGACCTACCGCCGGACCGATTCTCACGTAGACGTGCTGCACAAGGTCAACGAAGGTCGCATCGAGTTGCTGCAAGAGGGCGACGAGCTGCCGCCGGGAGTGATCAAGCTGGTCAAGGTCTATGTCGCTATGAAGCGCAAGCTACAGGTTGGCGACAAGATGGCGGGGCGTCATGGCAACAAGGGTGTGATCTCGCGGGTGCTCCCGCAAGAAGACATGCCGTACCTGCCGGATGGAACGCCCGTCGAGATCGTCCTCAATCCGCTCGGTGTGCCAAGCCGGATGAATGTCGGTCAGATTCTCGAGACCCATCTCGGCTGGGCCGGTAAGGTCCTCGGCCTGCGATTCGCGACTCCCGTCTTTGACGGCGCCAAAGAGAGCGACATGAAGGCATACCTCGATCAGGCGAATCTGCCCGCGTCGGGAAAGACTGAGCTCTTCGACGGATTGACCGGTGACCCTTTCGAGCAGAAGGTGACCGTGGGCTATATCTACATGCTGAAGCTGTCCCATCTTGTCGATGACAAGATTCATGCGCGCTCGATTGGTCCCTACTCTCTGATCACCCAACAGCCGCTGGGCGGAAAAGCTCAGTTCGGTGGTCAGCGCTTCGGCGAGATGGAGGTCTGGGCGCTCGAGGCTTATGGCGCCGCCTACACCTTGCAGGAGTTGTTGACGGTAAAGAGCGATGACGTCGAAGGTCGATCGAAGATCTACGAGGCCATCGTCAAAGGCGAGGTCCCCGAGGATCCGGGGCTGCCCGAGTCTTTCAATGTATTGGTACGAGAGCTCCAGAGCCTCTGTCTGGACGTAGAGCTAATGAAAACGGAAGAGACCCCGATTTAATGAACCACCTAATCGAGCAGGCCGACGAACGCTGGTCAAAGGAGGCGATTCTGTGCAACCGCTGACATACGAAAAGCCGCAGTCGATAATGGACTTCAACGCCATCAAGATCTCTCTGGCCTCGCCGGAGAAGATCGAGTCGTGGAGCCACGGTGAGGTCACCAAGGCGGAGACGATTAACTATCGCACCTTCAAGCCGGAGCGCGATGGTCTCTTCTGCGCCAAGATCTTCGGCCCCATTACCGATTGGGAGTGCTTGTGCGGGAAGTACAAGCGTATGAAGCACCGCGGCGTCGTGTGCGACAAGTGTGGCGTCGAAGTGACGCGCGCTCGGGTACGCCGCGAGCGCATGGGGCATATCGATCTGGCTAGCCCGGTATCCCACGTCTGGTTCTTCAAGGGCCTGCCGAGCCGTATCGGTCATCTCCTCGATCTCTCGATGCGAGATCTCGAGCGCATTCTCTATTTCGAGAGCTATGTGGTGATCGACCCCGGTGACACCGATCTGCAAGACAAAGAGCTGCTCTCCGAGGAGCGCTTCCGGGAGCTACGGGAGACCTACGATCCCGAGGCGTTCGAGGCTCGGATGGGCGCAGAGGCGATCAAAGAGCTTCTAACTCGCATCGATGTGGACGAGCTCAGTGAAGAGCTCCGCATCGTCATGCGTACCGACACCAGCCAGATCCGTCGCCTCAAAGCGGCGAAGCGGCTGAAGGTTGTCGACGCTTTTCGGCGCAGCGGACACCGTCCCGAGTGGATGATCCTCGACGTCATTCCGGTGCTTCCGCCGGAGCTACGTCCCTTGGTGCCCCTCGACGGCGGTCGTTTCGCGACCAGCGATCTGAACGACCTCTACCGCAGAGTGATCAATCGCAACAATCGCCTGAAGAAGCTGCTTGAGCTGCGAGCCCCCGAGGTCATCGTGCGCAACGAGAAGCGGATGCTTCAGGAGGCGGTCGATGCCTTGTTCGACAACGGGCGGCGTGGGCGAGTGCTCAAAGGCTCGAATAATCGGCCCCTCAAATCTCTCTCAGATACTCTGAAGGGGAAACAGGGCCGATTTCGTCAGAACCTCCTCGGCAAGCGCGTCGACTACTCGGGCCGCTCGGTTATTGTTGTCGGTCCCGATCTCAAGCTTAATCAGTGCGGCCTGCCTACGAAGATGGCGCTCGAGCTGTTCAAGCCCTTCATCTACAGCTGGCTCGAGGCAAAGGAGCTGGTCGGCACCATCAAGGCGGCCAAAGAGATGGTGGAGCGAGAAGACGACGTCGTCTGGGATGCCCTCGAAGAGGTGATCCAGGATCACCCTGTGCTCCTCAATCGCGCTCCGACCCTGCATCGTCTGGGTATCCAGGCCTTTCAGCCGGTACTGGTCGAGGGGAAGGCGATCAAGATTCACCCGCTGGTCTGTGCGGCTTTCAATGCCGACTTCGATGGCGATCAGATGGCTGTTCATGTGCCGCTGTCACCGAAGGCTCAGATCGAGTGTCATGTGCTGATGCTGGCCTCGAACAACGTTCTGAGTCCGGCGCATGGCCGGCCGGTGGCCGTGCCGAGTCAGGATCTAGTGCTTGGCGGCTACTACCTGACCATGCCGCGCGTCGGAGCGCGCGGACAGGGCATGGTGTTTCCCGACTTCGACTCCGTGGAGCTAGCGCTGCATCAGGAGCTGGTGGAGACTCAAACTCCGATTCGGGTGCGATACACCGGCACCTATCTCGATCTGGGATCCCAATATGACGACCAGGACGTTCTGCATGCAGAGATCCAGGAGTCGGAGAACGGTCTCATCGACACGACTGTCGGGCGCGTCATCTTCAATCGCCATTTGCCTGAGCAGATCCCGTTCATCAACGGTCTGCTGAAGAAGAAGGGCCTGCAGGATCTAGTGGGTTTCTGCTACATCCATCACGGCAACGAGCTTACGGTCAAGATGCTCGATGACATCAAGAACATCACTTTCGCGTACGCAACCCGCGCCGGTATTTCTTTCGGTGTCGACGATATGGTCATTCCCGGTACCAAGGACGCCATCATCGATCGCGCCCGCGAAGAAGTCGAAGAGATCGAGAAACAGCGCTCGAGCGGCGTGATCACGGCCGGTGAGCGGCACAACAAGATCATCGATATCTGGCATCGCGTTACCGAGAAGGTCTCCGAAGAGATGTTCCTGGAGATGCAAGAGGTCGAGCGTCAGCGCGGAGAGTTCAATCCCATCAACCTGATGGCCGACTCGGGTGCTCGAGGCTCGCGAGAGCAAGTGCGGCAGCTCGCCGGCATGAGAGGGTTGATGTCCAAGCCTTCGGGCGAGGTCATGGAAACGCCCATTACGGCGAACTTTCGCGAGGGCCTGTCGGTTCTCCAGTACTTCATTTCTACTCACGGTGCTCGCAAGGGATTAGCGGATACCGCGCTGAAGACGGCGGACTCCGGCTATCTCACGCGACGCCTCGTCGACGTTGCGCAGGATGTGATCGTCACCGAGATCGGTTGTAGCACGATCGACGGCATCGACGTAACCGCGATCATGGAGGGTGGCGACATTTTGGAGCCGCTTCGAGATCGCATCGTCGGTCGCGTCAGCCAGGAAGAGATTCTCGACCCGATGACCGGCGAGGTTCTCCTCGAGGTCGGACAAGAGATCACGGAGACGGTTGCGAATCGCATTCAGGGGGCTGGTATCGAGCGGGTGAAGATCCGCTCCGTCCTGACCTGTGAGACACGACGCGGTGTTTGTGCCAAGTGCTACGGCCGGAACCTGGCGACCGGAGATGCGGTCGAGATCGGCGAAGCGGTCGGTGTTATCGCTGCGCAGTCGATCGGCGAGCCGGGGACCCAGCTGACCATGCGGACCTTCCACTACGGTGGCACCGCGAGTCGGGTATCGGAGCAGTCCAAGCACCTTGCTTCGAACCCAGGCACGGTGAAGTTCATCAACGTCTCCACTATCGAGAGCCGCACTGGCGACCTGGTGGTCATCAACCGTAATGGCAAACTCGTCATCAGCGATGATGCCGGCAGGGAGCGCGAGCGTTACGCTCTCACCTATGGCTCCCATCTCCGTGTTCACGACGGCGAGCAGGTGGAGCCCGGCAAGGAGATCGTGCAGTGGGATCCGTTCACCTCGGTCATCCTCAGCGAGATCAAGGGCAAGGTCGTGTTTCACGACATCGTCGAGGGCGAGAACTTGCGCGAAGAGACGGACAAGGTTACCGGGCACGTGCAACGGATCGTGGTCGAGGCTGCGCAGAACGAGAAGCGCTCACCTGCCATCCTCGTTCAGGGGAAGAAGGGCGAGGAGCGACGTTACCTGCTGCCTTCCGGCTCCCACCTGATGGTCACGCAAGGCCAGGATGTTTATCCTGGAGAGACACTGGTGAAGATCCCGCGAGCGACGACCAAGACCAAGGACATAACCGGCGGTCTGCCTCGAGTGCAGGAGCTCTTCGAAGCGAGGACGCCGCGAGAGCCTGCGATCATCTCGGAGATCGACGGTACGGTTCGTCTCGGAGACATCGTCAAGGGAATGCGCAAGGTCGTGGTCGAGAGCGAGGCGGGGGAGCCGCGGGAGTATCTGATCCCTCGGTATATTCACGTCAACGTTCAAGAGGGCGAGAGAGTGCGGGCCGGGGACGCCTTGATCGACGGTCCGATCAATCCCCATGACGTGCTGCAGGTTCTCGGCGAGAAGGAGCTGCAACGCTATCTCGTGGACAAGATCCAGGAGGTATACCGCTCCCAGAGCGTTGCCATCAACGACAAGCACATCGAGGTCATCGTCCGACAGATGATGCGTTCGGTGAAGATCGAGGAGGTCGGTGATACCGAGTTCCTCATCGATGAGCAGGTCGATCGCTGGCGCTTTCAGGCAGAGAACGAAAGGGTTATCGCGGCCAGTGGTCAGCCGGCCATCGGTAGGCCCATGCTGCTGGGAATCACCAAGGCCTCTCTCTCCACCGAGAGCTTCATTTCCGCCGCCAGCTTCCAGGAGACTACGCGTGTTCTCACCGAGGCAGCCATCAGTGGGCGTGTGGACTACCTGCGAGGCCTCAAGGAGAACGTGATCGTTGGCCGTCTGATCCCTGCTGGAACCGGCATGGATCGCTACCACGATCACCACATGGAGGAGGAGCCCATCTCCTTCGACGAGGACGGCGACGGAGAGATGTTCTTCGAGTTTGGCGAAGAGGACATCCGCACCATGCCGCAGCCGGCCGTGAGCGCAGAGTCGGGAACCTCATAGAAGAAGAAAGGGGTGGGCTTTTCGACCGTCTTTAGCGTTGACGGGGGGAGCCCCAACTGGTAGCCTGCTCCGGCTATGCGCTAGGTGTCCGTGCGTTCACGGGATGCTGCGTCTAGGAGCAGTAGTCTGGTCGCTCGCAGGACCCATTTGAGGAGGTCGGAAGGCCTCCGGTCGGTGGGCTCGGGGGGATTCGTTTCCCGAGTCACAGGAGATCTGTTAGATCAATGCCTACGATTCATCAGTTGGTTCGGCATGGCCGCAAGCGTCAGGTAACGAAGACCAAGAGTCCTGCTCTGCTGGGGTCTCCTCAGAAGAGAGGCGTTTGTGTACGCGTCTACACCCAGACGCCGAAAAAGCCGAATTCCGCTCTGCGAAAGGTCGCGCGAGTCCGTCTCACTAATGGGATCGAGGTGACTACCTATATTCCAGGCGTGGGGCACAATTTGCAGGAGCACTCCATCGTCTTGATCCGCGGCGGCAGGGTCAAGGATCTCCCGGGCGTTCGCTATCACGTGGTCCGAGGCACACTCGATGCCGTCGGCGTCGAAGATCGCCGCAGAGGGCGGTCCAAGTACGGCACAAAACGCCCCAAACCTTGAAAAGCAGTAGATCGATATGCCGAGACGCCGAGAAGTTCCCAAAAGAGAGATCCTGCCGGATCCACTCTACAAATCGCAGCTGGTGACGCGCTTCGTGAACGTTGTGATGCGCGATGGCAAGAAGACCGTAGCGGAGCGGATCCTCTACGATGCCCTAGGGCTGGTTCGAGAGCGCACCAATGACGATCCGATGAAGGTCTTCAAGCGGGCCGTAGACAACGTGAAGCCGGCTGTCGAAGTGAAGTCACGCCGAGTGGGTGGCTCCACGTATCAGGTTCCCGTTGAAGTCCGTCCGTCTCGCCGGCTGGCTCTGTCGATGCGCTGGATTATCCAGAACGCCAAGCGCCGGAGTGAGCGCACGATGCGAGAGAAGCTGGCGGGCGAGCTGATGGACGCGGCCGACAGCAGAGGTGCGGCGATCAAGAAGAAGGAAGATACCCACCGCATGGCAGACGCCAACAAGGCGTTCGCGCACTATCGGTGGTAGTTGCTTTCGAGATTGTTAAGTAGGTCGAGTCAACGGGTCGAGTTCATATTACAAAGCTTTGACATATCTGGGTTTAGCAGGAAATGGTACGCAAGGTTCCGCTGGAGCGGATTCGCAATATCGGCATCATGGCCCATATCGATGCCGGCAAGACGACCACTACGGAGCGGATCCTGTATTACACCGGGGTGAACTACAAAATTGGAGAAGTTCATGAGGGCACTGCCACCATGGACTGGATGGTCCAGGAGCAGGAGCGTGGCATCACGATTACCGCTGCGGCCACGACTTGCTACTGGAAAGACTATCGCGTCAACATCATAGACACCCCCGGGCATGTAGATTTCACCGCCGAAGTGGAGCGCTCTCTCCGCGTTCTTGACGGCGCCATTTGTGCCTTCGACGCAGTTGCCGGCGTGGAGCCGCAGTCGGAGACGGTTTGGCGCCAGGCCGACAAGTATTGCGTTCCACGAATCGCCTTTGTCAACAAGATGGATCGTGTCGGTGCCGACTTTGACCGTTGTATTTCAATGATGCGTACACGTCTCGACGCCACGCCAGTGGCGATACAACTCCCCTGGGGAAGCGAGGGCGACCTGGTTGGCGTCCTCGACTTGGTCGAGATGAAGGGTTACGCCTACGAGAGCGATAGCCTCGGCGCCGAGTTCGAGGAGCGTGAGATCCCGCACGATCTTTTCGATCACGCTCTCGAGATGCGCGAAAAGATGGTGGAGGCGGTCTCGGAGACGGACGATCTCTTGCTCGAGAAGTATCTCTCGGGTGAAGAGGTGACCAATGCTGAGCTCAAGGCGGCCTTGCGTCGCGCCACGCTCGCGAGCTCGTTGCAGCCGGTTCTGTGCGGTAGCGCGTTTCGCAATAAGGGCGTGCAGCCGCTGATCGACGCGGTCGTGGACTACCTGCCTTCTCCCGTCGACATCCCTGTGATGGTAGGTGTCAATCCGGACGATGGGGATCGAGTGGAGCGCGGGAGCTCCGACGAGGAGCCCTTCGCCGGTCTGGTATTCAAGATCACCACAGATCCTTTCGTCGGTCAGCTCGCCTATTTCCGGGTCTACTCCGGCAGTGTGGGTACGCGCGAGAGCGTACTGAACGCGACCCGGGGCAAGACCGAGCGGGTAGGGCGTTTGCTCAAGATGCACGCCAACAAGAGAGAAGAGATCGAGCGGGTCTGGTCGGGCGATATTGCCGCCGCCGTGGGGCTCAAGGGTGTGACGACTGGCGACACCATCTGTGATCGCGCTCATCCTATCGTTCTCGAAGCGATCACCTTTCCGGAGCCGGTGATGTCGGTTTCGATCGAACCGCGCTCGAAGGCGGACCAAAGCAAGCTCTCGGTCGCGCTCTCGAAGCTCATGCAAGAGGATCCGACTTTCCGAGTGACCACCGAGCCCGATACGGGCCAGACCTTGATCTCCGGCATGGGTGAGCTGCACCTCGAGATCATTACCGACCGTTTGCGTCGCGAGTTTGAAGTGCAGGCCAACGTCGGGAGGCCTCAGGTTGCCTACCGGGAGAGCGTAACGATCGAGGCCAAGGGAGAGGGCCGTTTCGTTCGCCAAACCGGCGGCCGCGGGCAATATGGCCACTGCAAGATCCGCATCAGGCCGGCCGATCCCGAAGGGCCCGATGTGGTCTTCAATAATCAGATCGTCGGTGGTGCGATCCCGCGCGAGTTCATCGGGCCGGTAGAGCAGGGGATTCGCGAGGCGACCGAGGCCGGCCCTTTGGCTGGCTACCCGCTGACAGCCGTCGAGGTCGATCTCTATGACGGTGGTTTTCATGAGGTCGACTCTTCCGAGGTGGCCTTCAAGATCGCAGGCTCGATGGCGTTGCAGGACGCCGCGAGGCATGCCGCTCCGGTTCTTCTCGAGCCGGTCATGGCGGTGGAGACCATCACCCCCGACGACTACCAGGGCGCGGTGGTTGGCGATATCACTTCGCGCCGGGGAAAGATCAAGAGCATGGACCCGCGAGCCGGAGCACAAGTCATCAACTCCAAGGTGCCTCTCGCCGAGATGTTCGGCTACACCACGGACTTGCGTTCGCTGACCCAGGGACGGGCCAACTACACGATGCAGTTTCTGGCCTATGAGGCGGCGCCGAAGAGCGTTAGTGAGGAGATCGTCGCGAAAGCCGCTGGCTAGGGCCACTTGCTAGAGGTTGTCGTTTAATCGGAGGAGAGTTGCTATGGCGAAGGAGAAGTTCGAACGTACAAAGCCGCACGTGAACGTCGGGACCATAGGTCACGTAGATCACGGCAAGACCACGTTGACGGCGGCGATCACGAAGACGCTGTCTGCGAAGGGTCAGGCGGACTACGTGCCCTTCGACGAGATTGATAAGGCACCGGAGGAGCGTGAGCGGGGAATCACGATCGCGACGGCGCACGTGGAATACGAGACCGATGCTCGCCACTACGCTCATGTGGACTGTCCGGGTCACGCTGACTACGTGAAGAACATGATCACGGGTGCGGCTCAGATGGACGGAGCGGTGTTGGTGGTATCCGCTGCCGACGGTCCGATGCCTCAGACTCGAGAGCACATCGTGCTGGCGCGTCAGGTTGGAGTTCCGTTCATGGTGGTGTACATGAACAAAGTGGACACGGTAGACGATGAGGAGCTTTTGGATCTGGTGGAGCTGGAGTTGCGCGAGCTGCTTTCTTTGTACGAGTTTCCCGGGGACGACATCCCGATAGTTCGAGGCTCGGCGTTGCAGGCGTTGGAGTCGGATGATCCGGATTCGGCAGAGTGCGCTTCGATCTTCGAGCTGATGGATGCCGTGGACAGCTACATTCCGACGCCAGAGCGTTTGGTGGACCAGGACTTCCTGATGCCGATCGAGGACATCTTCACGATTTCGGGTCGCGGCACGGTGGTGACGGGCCGTGTGGATCGCGGAGTGGTGACGGTGGGCGACGAGATCGAGATCATCGGGATCCGTGAGACCCAGAAGACGGTGGTCACGGGTGTAGAGATGTTCCGCAAGCTCTTGGACCGTGGTGAGGCTGGGGATAACATCGGCGTTCTTCTTCGGGGCACGAAGAAGGACGAAGTGGAGCGGGGTCAGGTGCTGGCGAAGCCGGGCTCGATCACGCCGCATACGAAGTTCAAGGGCGAGGTGTACGTGTTGTCACGGGAAGAGGGCGGTCGTCATACGCCGTTCTTCACCGGCTACCGTCCTCAGTTCTACTTTCGGACCACGGATGTGACCGGGATCGCGGAGCTGCCGGCGGGCACCGAGATGGTGATGCCTGGCGACAATGTGAACTTGGAGGTTGACTTGATTGCGCCGATTGCGATGGAGAAGGGCGTTCGCTTCGCCATCCGAGAAGGCGGACGCACCGTCGGTGCTGGAACTGTTACGGAGATCGTCGAGTAGACCTATGGACAATGAAAAAATTCGCATTCGCCTACGGGCGTTCGACTACCGCATCCTCGACACGTCTACGCACGAGATCGTGGACACTGCTCGGCGTACGGGAGCGCGGGTCGTGGGGCCGGTGCCGCTGCCGACTCATATCGAGCGCTTTACGGTAAACCGGTCTCCGCATGTCGACAAGAAGTCACGAGAGCAGTTCGAGATTCGCACCCACAAGCGTCTTCTCGACATCTTCGAGCCCACCAGCCAGACCGTTGATGCGCTGATGAAGCTCGAGCTCCCGGCTGGCGTCGACGTAGAGATCAAGGCACTCGGTAAGTAGGAGATGGGGATGGAAGGCATTCTCGGCCGCAAGATCGGCATGACTCAGATCTTTGAGGAGGACGGCACCGCCGTGCCGGTGACCCTCGTCAAGGCCGGCCCCTGCGTCGTCGTGCAGCGCAAGACTTCGAAGGTCGACGGCTACGAAGCGATACAGGTCGGACTCCTTGAAGCCAAACCGGAGAAGCATGTTTCTCAGCCGGCGGCTGGCCATTTCAAGAAGGCTGGCGTGCAGCCGATGCGAAGGCTCGAAGAGTTTCCTGTCCAGGCCGACGATGAGGCCAAGGCGGGGGATGAGCTTCGAGTGTCCATCTTTGCTGCCGACGAGTACATCGATGTGATCGCCAAGAGCAAGGGCAAAGGATTTCAGGGTGTCATGAAACGCCATGGCTTCCATGGTGGTCGCGCCACTCATGGATCCATGTTTCATCGCGGACCCGGCTCGATCGGCCAAGCGTCCGACCCCTCGCGAGTCTTTCCCGGCACCCGGTTGCCAGGGAGAATGGGTGGGAAACGCGTGACCACGAAGAACCTACGCATCGTCAAGATCGACGAAGAGAGGGACCTCCTCTTCATCAGAGGAGCCGTACCGGGACCCAGAGGCGGATACTTGACAATCCGCAGGGCGAAGAAGGGATGACGATGAAGATCTCGGTCAAGAATCTCGCCAACGAGATAGTCAGAGAGATGGACCTCCCCGAGGGCGTCTTTGGCTATCCTTACAAGGCCGATCTGATTCACGCGTCGGTGGTCGCGGTTCAGGCCGCTCAACGCAGCGGTACTCACAAGACCAAGACCCGCAGCGAAGTTAGCGGCTCTGGTCGGAAGCCTTGGCGGCAGAAGGGCACCGGCCGCGCCCGCGCCGGCGACATCCGTACTCCGCTCTGGCGCAAGGGTGGCATCGTTCATGGTCCCCAGCCGCGAAGCTACGTTTCGGGGTTGTCACGTCGCGAGAAGCGAAACGCGTTGAAGTCCGCTCTTTCACGGAAGCTCCATGATGAGGCGATCGTCGTCCTAGAAGGTTTGGAGCTGGATACGCACCGCACGGCGGAGTTGGTCGCAGTGATGAACCGCTTGGGGGTCGATGGTAAGGCCCTTGTGGTGGACCGCGGCGACAATCAGAAGCTCGATCTCGCTTCGCGCAACAATCCGCACCTGAAGGTAGTGGATGCGCTCAGTGTGAATGTTTACGACATCGTAGATAGGCCTTTTCTCGTTACCAGCGAGGCGGCCTTGGGTCGCCTGATCGAGGTGCTGTCGAAATGAGAATTCAAGACGTGATCCGGCGCCCCCTGATTACCGAGAAGTCGACGGAGCTGCGCGATGTGGCGAACATCGTCGCTTTCGAGGTCGATGTGGCTGCGAACAAGTTGGAGATCAAGCGGGCTGTCGAGGCCCAGTTTCAGCGCAAGGTCGCTGAGGTTCGGGTGTCGCGCTTTCGCGGTAAGGTGCGACGTCAGGGTCGCTACTCCGGCCGGAGGCCGGAGTGGAAGAAGGCCTACGTCCGCTTAGTCGAAGGTCAGAAGTCGATCGAGTTCTTCGAGGGTATGTAGAAGTAGAGCGAGGTTCGGATGGCACCCAAACAGAGAAAACCCACAAACCCAGGGAGTCGTTTCCAGGAATACGCGAGCTTTACCGAGCTCAGCGGCGTCGAAGCCCACAAACCTCTGGTCAAGGGGCGCAAGCGGGGCGGCGGTCGCAATAACCGTGGGCGTACCACTGTGCGCTTCCGTGGCGGCGGGCATCGTCGACGCTATCGCGAGATAGATTTCCGGCGCGACAAGCTCGAAGTTCCGGCGAAAGTAGTGAGCATTGAGTACGATCCGAACCGTACCGCCCGGATCTGCCTTCTCCACTATGCCGACGGCGAGAAGCGTTACATCCTCTGGCCCTCGGGGCTGAAGGTGGGTGATGCCGTCGCTGCCGGAGAAGATGTCGCGATCAATCTCGGCAACGCGCTCCCGATTCGCCAGATACCTCTCGGTACTCTCATTCACAATGTCGAGCTCAAACAGGGCGGTGGCGGACAGATGGTGCGTAGCGCCGGTGCAGGCGCACAGCTGATGGCGAAAGAAGGGAATGTCGCCCAGGTGAAGCTCCCTTCGGGCGAGGTTCGTCGAGTGCATATCGATTGCTACGCGACGATCGGCCGGATCGGGAATTCGGAGCATTCCAATATCGCGCTCGGCAAGGCCGGTCGCTCACGACGCCTCGGTCGGCGGCCCCATAACCGGGGAGTGACGATGAACCCCGTCGACCACCCGATGGGTGGCGGTGAGGGCAAGGCATCCGGGGGGCGACATCCCTGTTCTCCCTGGGGCATGCCGGCGAAGGGGTACCGGACAAGAAACAACAAGCGCACGGACCGCTCGATCGTGCGGCGGCGCTACCAGAAGTAGCTCGGGGGATTCATGGCACGTTCACTCAGAAAAGGCTTCTTCATCGATCAGCACCTTCTCGACAAGGTGCAAGAGGCGAGCGGTAGCGAGCGCCGGGTGATTCGCACCTGGTCGCGGAGATCGACGATCATCCCCGACATGGTCGGGCTCACCGTCGCTGTGCACAACGGTCTCAAGTTCATTCCGATCTATGTCAGCGAGAACATGGTCGGGCACAAGCTGGGAGAGTTCGCGCAGACTCGCACCTTTCGCGGCCATATCGGCGGTCGTAGCGAGCGCAGGGGAGCCCCCCGTTAGTTCGGGGCGGCAACGGCAAGGATAAGAGGAGCGAGATCATGGAAGTCAGTGCGAGACTCCGCTATCTGCGAGCTTCACCTCAGAAGGTGAGGTTGGTGGCGAATCTCATTCGCGGCAAGGCCGTGCAGGAGGCTTCGAATCTTCTGTATGTGTCGAACAAGGGGGCAGCAAGGCCGCTGCGAAAGCTCTTGGGCTCGGCTGTAGCCAATGCGGAGAACCTCGACGAGCACGTGGACGTGGACAACCTCTACGTGAAAGAGATCTTTGTCGACCAGGGTCCGGTTCTCAAGAGACTGCGGCCGGCGCCGATGGGCCGCGCCTTTCGAATCCTCAAACGTCAGAGTCACGTCACCATCAAACTCGACACCCGAGAGCAGGCGTCGACGAGTAGCGGAGAAGAATAGTGGGTCAGAAGACACATCCGTACGGGTTCCGCCTGGTCTACAACAAGAGCTGGCACTCTCGGTGGTTTGCCGATCGCGACTACGCGACGATTCTCGAGGCCGACGTCCGACTGCGTAGCCACTTGAAGAAGCGCTTGGGTCATGCGGGGGTTAGCGAGATCGATATCGAGCGAGCCGCGGACCAGCTCAGAGTCACCATCTACACCTCGCGGCCTGGGATCATTATCGGCCGCAAGGGGGCTGAGGTGGACAAGCTCCGAGATGACTTGATGAAGCAGATGGGGCGGCCGGTGCACATCAATATTCAGGAGATCCAACGTCCAGAGCTCGATGCCCAGTTGGTAGCTCAATCGATCGCGGGTCAGCTCCAACGTCGCATTGCCTTCCGCCGAGCGATGAAGAAGTCGATGGAGTCCGCCTTTCGCTTCGGTGCGAAGGGAATCAAGATCATGGTGTCGGGCCGTCTGGGAGGGCATGAGATCGCCCGCCGAGAGTGGTATCAAGAGGGCCGGCTGCCGTTGCATACGCTGAAGGCGGAGATCGACTATGGCTTCGCAGAGTCGAAGACGACCTCCGGAGTGATCGGTTGCAAAGTGTGGGTCTACCGAGGTGACTTGCTCAAAGAAAGGCGTCGTCAGGCCTCTGCCTGACGCGACGTCGAGTCCCGCCTGATTCGTCCAGGAGCCAACTGCCATGTTGATGCCAAAAAAGGTCAAGTACCGCAAGCGACACCGAGGTCGTCGCAGGGGGCGCGCCAAGGGCGGCGACTATCTTGCGTTCGGAGACTATGGTCTCCAGGCCCTCAGCGATGGTTGGGTTACGGCCCGCCAGATCGAGTCCGCCCGTGTCGCGATTACCCGACATGTCAAGCGTGGCGGCAAGGTGTGGATCCGTGTATTCCCCGACAAACCCATCACCAAGAAGCCGCTCGAGACTCGGATGGGAAAAGGTAAGGGAAGTCCTGAGGAGTGGGTCGCGGTGGTCAAACCGGCGCGAATCCTCTACGAGCTCGAGGGCGTCGATCCGGTGGTCGCTGAGAGAGCCATGAAACTGGCATCACACAAGCTCGGGATCAAGACTCGGTTCGTGAGCCGCCATCATGAGGTGGCGCCATGAAGGCTTCCGAATTGAGAGAGCTCAAGGTAGAAGAGCTGCGTTCCCGGGAGACCGATCTTGTCGAACAACTATTTGCCCTCCGCCTACAGAAGGTGACGGGTCAGATAGAGAGCCCATCGAAGCTGCGCACGACTCGGCATGACCTGGCTCGGGTGCTGACAGTTCTGACAGAGAAGCAGGCCGACTGAATTCAGACAGTCGTTAGACCGCAAGGACACATTGATGAGCAATACGGACACAGGGCGAGGCCGCACACAGACGTTGGTTGGCATCGTCGTCGGCGACAAGATGGACAAGACAGTTACCGTTCAGGTAGAGCTAACGGTGGTGCACCGTCTCTACCACCGCTACTCCAAGAAGACACAGAAATACGCGGCCCACGACGAGACCAATGCGTGCAAAGTCGGAGATCGCGTGGTCGTCGCCTCGATGAGGCCGATGTCGAAGAACAAGCGGTGGCGGGTGCGGGAGATTCTGGATCGGGGCGAGGAGAAATAGTCAATGATCCAGATGGGAACAGTGCTCGATGTCGCAGACAACTCGGGCGCAAAAAAGATCGCCTGCATTACGCTGAAGGGTGGTTCTTCGGGCCGCTATGGCGCCCTGGGAGACATCATCACGGCTTCGGTCAAGGAGGCTACGCCCGATGGCACGGTCAAGAAGGGCCAAGTTGTAAAGGCGGTGATCGTGCGCACGGCCAAGGAGCATCGCCGTAAAGACGGCAGCTACATACGCTTCGAGAACAATTCGGCCGTTCTTATCGATGAAGGGCGCGAGCCGGTGGGCACGCGTGTCTTTGGTCCGGTGGCTCGGGAGCTACGCGAGCGTCGCTTCATGAAGATCGTGTCTCTGGCCCCGGAAGTGCTTTGATTCGGAGGCGATGATGGCGAAGTTGAAGATAAAGAAGGACGACACCGTCATGGTGATCACCGGCAGAGATCGCGGGGTGAGAGGAAAGGTCATGCGAGTCTTTCCCGCCACGGGCTCGGTGATCGTCGAGGGCGTCAATATGATCAAGCGCCATACCAAGCCGAATCCCCAGCAGCAGATCAAAGGCGGAGTGGTTGAGAAAGAGGCTCCGATTCAGGTGTCGAAGCTGATGCTGGTGTGTCCCGAGAGCGGCAAGCTCTCTCGTGTAGGTCGTAAGCGTCTAGATGACGGTACCGGCGCTCGTGTGGTGAAGAGATCGGGAGCAGTGCTCTCGTAGTTAGAGGGTTGCAGGAGAGAAGAAGCATGGCGAAGAAGGGGCAGAAAGAGAAGGCTGCGGCCGGGAACGGCACGGGCGGAGGCCCGGAGCCCCGCATGCGCCGACTTTACGAAGACGAGGTGCGGCCGGCTCTGCAGGAGAAGTTCGCTTTGGCGAATGTGATGGCGGCGCCGCGGGTTGAGAAGGTGGTGCTGAATATCGGCTTGGGTGAAGCCCGTCGCAACATCAAGCTTCTCGACGGTGCTATGGAAGAGCTCACTGCGATCGCTGGACAGCGGCCGACCATCACCCGTGCGAGGAAGTCGATCGCGGCTTTCAAGCTACGTGAGGGCATGCCCATCGGCTGTAGGGTGACCCTTCGTCGCGATCGGATGTGGGAGTTTCTCGATCGCCTCATCAACGTCGGTCTGCCGCGGGTGCGCGACTTTCGCGGAGTGCCGGCAAGCAGTTTCGACGGTCGAGGGAGCTACACGCTTGGAATTCAGGATCACTTGATTTTCCCCGAGGTGGACTACAACAGGGTCGAGGGGACCAAAGGCATGAACATCACAATCGTCACTTCAGCGGCGAACGACGAGCAAGCAGCCTTCCTGCTGACTGGGCTGGGAATGCCCTTCAATCGTGAAGGAGAGGCGGCTTGAGCGCCGGGAGATCTTTTCGATGACAATGACCGATCCCATCGCCGACTACATGACCAGGATTCGTAATGCTCTGCTGGTCAATCACGATCGAGTCGAGGTTCCGCTCTCGAAGCTGAAGCTCGAGCTGAGCAATGTCCTCAAGGAAGAGGGCTACATCAGTGACTTCGAAGTCATTGAGGACAGCCCTCAATCCAGGATTCGTATTTTTCTCAGTTACGCTAAAGACGGTAGTCCCGCAATTACCAAGATGGCGCGGGTATCCAAGCCCGGGCGGCGGGTCTACCGACGGGCCTCGGAGATTAAACCGGTGCTGAGTGGCATTGGAGTCGGGATCATCTCGACCTCCCGCGGCATGCTGACGTTCGAGAAGGCTCGACAGCAGGGTGTCGGCGGTGAAGTCATCTGTGAGATCTGGTAGGAGAAGGAAATGTCTCGCATTGGCAAACTTCCGATCCCGGTACCCAAGGGTGTCACCGTGACCCTCGAGGGGGCCGCGTTTTTGGCGGACGGACCCAAGGGGAAGGTGTCTCTCGACGTGGTGCGTGGCATCGAGGTGCGGATAGAGGACGGCGTCGTAACTGTGCATCGCGCAGATGACACGGGTCCGTCCAGAGCAAAGCATGGTTTGGTGCGGGCACTCTTGGCGAACGCCGTACGGGGCGTCGCCGAGGGTTGGTCGAAGGAGCTGGAGATTCAGGGGGTTGGATATCGAGCCGAGTCGAAGGGACGAGATGTCCATTTCACTTTGGGCTACTCCCACCCGATCGTCTACTCGGTTCCGGAAGGCGTCGAGATCGAAGTCGATGGCAACACGCGACTCGTTGTGCGCGGCCCGGATCGTCAGGCTGTAGGTCAGGTCGCCGCCGAGATCCGTAAACTGCGAAAGCCGGACGCATACAAAGGAAAAGGCATCCGCTACAAGGATGAAACTGTACGCCTCAAGGTCGGGAAGGCAGGCGTGAGCGGGGCAGCATAAGATGAGTGATCTCCATAGGAAACGAGTAATACAGAAGCGAGCTCGGCGAGAGCGCGCTCATCGACGGGTCAGGGCCAAGGTCAAGGGCTCCGAGGAGCGGCCGAGGTTGTGTGTGACCAAGAGTCTGCGTTACATCTACGCTCAGGTGATCGACGATCGCTCGGGCCGGACGCTTGCGCAGGCCAACTCACTGGAGAAAGGGCTGCGCGAGGGTCTCGACGGCGCCTGTGGCAACAAGGAGGCGGCCCGCACGGTGGGTGAGAAAGTAGCCGAGAGATCGCTCGAGCTTGGTATCAAGAAGGTGGTCTTCGATCGAGGCGGGTACGTGTACCACGGCAAGATCAAGGCTCTGGCCGACGCCGCCCGAGAGAAAGGATTGGTGTTCTAGGAATGCCGAGGCTTAGTAGCGATATGAAAAATGGCCAGCAAGGAGAGTTGCGGTGACGACAAGGGACGCTGGCGAGCTTTTCGAACAGGTGATTCACATCAATCGTGTCACCAAGGTTGTCAAGGGGGGAAAGAACTTCTCCTTCTCGGCACTCGTGGTGGTGGGCGATGGTAACGGGCGAGTTGGCTATGGTGCGGGCAAGGCCAAGGAAGTTCCGGTGGCGATCCGAAAGGGTATCGAGATAGCCAAGAAGAACATGATCGCTCTGACGCTCAAGGGGACCAGTATTCCCCACGAGATTACTGGGGTTTACGGTGCCGGTCGGGTTCTTCTGCGCCCCGCGTCGGAAGGCACCGGGGTCATCGCTGGAGGTCCCGTCCGCGCGGTTATCGAGACTGCCGGTATTCAGGACATCCTTACCAAGTCGTTAGGGTCGAAGAACCCTCATAACGTAGTGAAGGCTACCTTCGACGGTCTTTTGCGTCTCCGCACTAGAGAACAGGCCCTGCGGCAGCGAGGCTTCGCCGACGGCGTGCGAGAAGAAGTCGTCGTCGAGCCGGCGCCAGCCGCGCCTGCCGCTGAGGCCGAAGCGAGCGCGCCTCCGGAGCCATCCGCGGCACCGGTGGTCGTCGAGTCGGTAGCTGAGGAGAGTGCGCCGGTTGTAGAGCAAACGGCTGCGCCTGAGACCACGCCCGCGGCGGAGACGGCTCCCGATGCCAGCGAGGATGCTGAGGCTGAGACCAAGACTGAAACTGAGACCAGCTCATGAGCAAGATTCCGACCATCCGTATTCAGCAGACGAAGAGCGCGATCGGAAGCACGCGCAAGCAGCGCGAAGTGCTACGCACTCTGGGTCTGAGAAAACTCAACCGTGTGGTCGAGCGCCAGGACATTCCTGCCGTCCGAGGCGCGGTCACCAAGATTGCGCATCTGGTCACGATTCTCGAGGAGAAGGAATGAAGCTGCACGAGCTGGGTCCAAAAAAGGGCAGCCGCCGCGAGCGCAAGCGGGTCGGGCGAGGTCCGGGGTCGGGCGTCGGTAAGACTTCGGGCCGCGGCCACAATGGGCAGAGGTCGCGCTCTGGTTTCAGTCGCCGCGCGGGATTCGAGGGCGGGCAGATGCCGCTCGTTCGTCGGACGCCGAAGCGCGGCTTCACCAACATCTTTCGGATCGAGGTCTCGGCCGTGAATCTGTCGCGGCTCGAGGGGCTAGGAGGCGAGATCAGCCCGGAGCTGTTGCAGGAGCACGGTTTGGCTCGGGTGGGCCGGCCGGTCAAGATTCTTGGCGACGGTGAAGTTACCCAGGCTCTCAAGGTCTCGGCACACCAATTCTCCAAGAGCGCTAGAGCCAAGATCGAAGCTGCCGGAGGTAGCTGCGAGACTCTATGATCGATAGCTTTCGCAATATTTTCGCGATCCCGGAGTTGCGCAAGCGGCTGGCCTTTACCTTTGGCCTGCTCGCCGTCTACCGGTTGGGTTGCTATATCCCAACGCCCGGTATTGATCCGGACGCTCTTTTGGAGCTGATGGACTCGCTGCGGGGCACAGTGTTCGGCTTCGTCAACACCTTTACCGGCGGCAGCCTCGAGCGGGTCGCGGTCTTCGCCCTCGGGATCATGCCCTACATCACCTCTTCGATCATCCTGCAGCTTCTCACGGTGGTGGTGCCCTACCTGGAGAAGCTCTCCAAGGAAGGTGAGCTTGGGCGCAAGAAGATCACCCAGTACACACGCTATCTGATGGTCGCGATCGCGATCGTGCAGTCTTTGGGCATCGCATTCTTCTTGGAGAACAGCCCCACCCCTGGCGGCGCTGCTCTGGTCCCCGACACCGGTTGGGACTTCCGAATGATGACGGTTCTGTCGCTCACCACCGGATGCGCTTTCGTAATGTGGCTCGGCGAGCAGATCACTGAGCGGGGAATCGGCAACGGCATTTCGCTGGTGATCTTCGCCGGTATCGTGGTCGGACTTCCGCGCGCGATTCTCACCATCATCTCTCAGGTCTCCTCTGGAACCCTCTCGGTTCTCCAGGTCGTGATCCTGGCGGTTTTCATGGTTCTTGTCATCGCCTTCATCGTGCGGATGGAGCGAGCCCAGCGACGAATCCCAGTGCAATACGCCAAGCGAATTGTCGGGCGTCGCCAATACGGCGGCCAGAGCACCTACCTGCCGCTGCGTTTGAATACCGGTGGAGTCATTCCGGTGATTTTCGCAAGCTCGGTGGTGACGATCCCGCAGACGATCGCGCAGATGATCCCGATCGACTGGATGCAGACTGTCGCCGACGCGATTCAATGGGGCCAACCGGTCTACTACCTGCTCTACGTGTCAGCGATCATCTTCTTCTGTTACTTCTACGTTTCGATCATCTTCAACCCGGCCGACCTGGCCGAGAACATGCGCAAGTATGGCGGCTTCATTCCCGGCATTCGATCGGGCCGGCGGACCGCGGAGTACATCGATCGTATTCTCACCCGCCTGACCGTTGTCGGGGCTCTCTACCTAGCGGGGGTCTCGGTGCTTCCGGAGTTCCTCATCGCAGGCTTCAAGGTGAGTGGCATCCCGTTTATCGGGCCGACTCTCGACTCGATCGCGCCCGCCTGGTTCTCGCAGGGGCTGGGGCTGAACTTCTATTTCGGCGGAACGTCGCTGCTCATCGTTGTCGGCGTGGCAATGGATACGCTCCAGCAGGTCGAGAGCCAACTGGTGATGCGCAACTACGACGGCTTCATGAAGCGAGGGAGGATGCGTGGGCGTCGTGGCTGAGGTCGTGCGGATCGTTTTTCTGGGCCCTCCCGGCTCGGGGAAGGGTACTCAGGCGGCGTTGCTTGCCGACGAGTGCGGAATGCCGGCGATCTCGACCGGAGACATGCTGCGCGGGGCGGTCACCGAGGGCAGCGATCTTGGAAGTCGCGTGGAAGGCGTTATGGCGTCTGGAGACTTGGTGAGCGACGACTTGATGGCCGAGGTAGTTGGCGACCGGCTGGCGCAAGCCGACGCAGACAACGGCTTTCTACTCGACGGATATCCGCGGACCGCTTCTCAGGCCGAGACCCTGGCTGGGATCCTCGAAGCCGGGTCACAAACCCTCGATCATGTCGTGTTCATCGACGTTCCCGAGGAGACCCTGGTCGCTCGCGCTCTGAGCCGGAATCGCGCCGATGACAAAGAAGAGGTGGTTCGAGAGCGGCTCCGGGTGTACCGAGAGAAAACTCAGCCCCTGGTCGAGTACTATAGGGGGCTCGGCCTGCTGCGCGAGATCGATGGCGACCGCAGAATTGGTGAGGTCGAGACGTCGATCCGGCTTGCTCTCGAGGGAAGTGACTGATGGTGCTCAAGACTAAAGGCGAGATCGAGCTGATGGCGGAAGCGAACGCCATTCTCCACGAGGTTCTTGACCTGCTTGGGGAGGTGATCGCACCTGGTGTTACCACCGGCGAGCTCGACCGCATCGCGGAAGAGAGAATAAGGGCACGGGGCGCGGCCCCCGGCTTCCTGCACTACAGGGGGTTCCCCGCGACTCTTTGCACTTCTCTGGACGACGTCATCGTCCACGGCATCCCCGACGCTCAGCCGCTCAAGGAAGGCGCGATTCTAGGCGTCGACTGTGGTGTGCTCCATCAGGGCTACTATGGTGATGCCGCTCGGACCTTCGCGGTGGGGGAGATCAGTGCCGAGGCCGCTCATCTACTGGAAGTGACTCGCCGCTCGCTGGAGCTGGCGGTAGAGCAGGCACGACCCGGAAATCGGCTCTCCGACATAGGACACGCTGTCGAGAGCTATGTTGTGCCGCAGGGGTACTCGGTTGTTCGTGAGTTCGTGGGGCATGGTATCGGTACGGCGCTGCACGAAGACCCTCAGATCCCGAACTTCGGGAGGCCTGGGAAGGGGCTTCGCATAGAGCCCGGAATGGTGCTTGCGATCGAGCCGATGGTCAACGTCGGTGGTCCCGGAGTGAAGGTCGACACAGATGGTTGGACGGCTCGGACCGCGGATGGCTCGCTCTCGGCTCATTTCGAGTACTCGGTGGCGGTGACCGATGTTGGGCCGCGGATCCTCAACGGGAGTGCCACGACATGAAGAGAGGTTACTGAGTTGGCGAGTAAGGAAGACGCGATAGAGGTCGAGGCGACGGTTGTCGAAACGCTTCCCAATGCAATGTTCCGGGTCGAGCTCGAGAATAAGCACCTGGCTTTGGCGCACATCTCGGGAAAGATGAGAAAACACTTCATTCGTATCCTGCCGGGAGACCGGGTTCTCGTCGAGCTATCGCCCTATGATCCCAGTCGCGGCAGAATCGTCTATAGGCTTCGTGGATAGAAGAAGGTGAAGAGATGAAAGTACGACCCTCAGTGAAGAGGATGTGTCCGAAGTGCAAGGTCATTCGACGCCATGGCGTCATCAGGGTGATCTGCGAGAACCCTAAACATAAGCAGCGGCAGGGGTAGCGATGGCACGCATAGCAGGAATAGATCTTCCCCCTCAGAAGCGAGTGGAAATCGGCCTGACGAGTATCTTCGGCGTCGGCCGCGTGCGCGCAGTCGAGGTCCTCGCAAAGGCCGAGGTGGATCGAGCTACGAAGGTGAAGGATCTGACCGAAGAGGAAGCCAGGCGCATTCGTAAGGTCATCCAGGACGAGGGTAGGGTAGAGGGCGACTTGCGCAAAGAGGTGACACAGGACATCAAGCGGCTGATGGAGATCGGCTGCTATCGCGGCGTTCGTCATCGCCGGGGTCTGCCGGTTCGCGGCCAGAGGACACACACCAACGCTCGCACCCGAAAGGGTCCACGACGGATGTCGGTGGCGGGCAAGAAGACGGTGACCAAGTAGAGGCTGAGGAGAGGATATGGCGAAGACTGCAGAAAAGAAGAGTGGCGGCAAGCGGAAGGAGAAGCGGATCGTTCCTCACGCTGTCGCTCATATTCAGGCCACGTTCAACAACACCCTCATTTCGATTACCGATCCTGAGGGCAACATAATCACTTGGTCATCGGCTGGGCGCAGTGGTTTCCAAGGCTCCCGTAAGGGAACGCCTTTTGCTGCGCAGGTCGCAGCCCAGGGGGCAGGCCATCAAGCTAGAGACTTCGGAGTACGCACGGTTGACGTGCTGGTCAAGGGGCCGGGAGCGGGCCGTGAGTCCGCGATTCGGGCACTCCAGACGACTGGCATCGACGTCAAGTCGATCCGTGACGCGACTCCTATTCCCCACAACGGGTGCCGTCCCCGCAAGCGGCGTCGGGTGTAGAGACCGAGTCTTTACCCGGTGGACATCGGCGGCGCGCCGCGTCGTCTAGCTACAGCAGAACGAAGGAGTTTACCAATGCTTTGGAAGGGTTTTCAGCGCCCTCAGCTTGTTGAGGTCGAGCGCAGCACGCTGACCGATACCTACGGCAAATTTTCGGCCCAACCGTTCGAGCGCGGCTTCGCCGTGACCGTCGGGAATGCTCTTCGCCGGAGCCTGCTCTCGTCTATCGAAGGTGCGGCGATTACGGCGGTTCACATCGAAGGAGTGCTTCACGAGTTCTCCTCACTTTCGGGCGTGGTGGAGGATGTTTCCGACATCGTCCTCAACCTCAAACAGGTCCCGATTCGGCTTCACAGCGATGAGCCGAAGATCATTGCCATCGATGCGAAAGGCGCCGGCACTGTGACCGCGGGCGACTTCATTGCTGACCCTCAGGTCGAGATCGCGGACCCCTCGATGCGGATCGCTACGCTCAACGATGAGGGTACTCTCAAGCTCGAGGCTCAGGTCCAGAACGGCCGAGGCTATGTCAGCGCCGACAAGAACTTCGAAGAGACCATGGGCATAGGTTGGGTGCCGATCGACTCGGTGAACAGCCCGGTGCGCAAGGTCAACTACGCCGTCGAGTCAGCCCGAGTCGGTCGCTCGACGGAGTACGAGCGTCTGGTACTCGAGGTGTGGACCAACGGTACTGTGAAGCCTGAGGACGCGGTATCGCTTGCGTCCATGCTGCTCAAGGATCACCTCACTATCTTCATCAGCCTCGAAGAGAGCATGGTGGAGGATCCGGTCATGGAGAGCACTTCCGTGCTCTCCGGTGTAGCGGCTCTCCTCGCCAAGGAGATCGATGAGCTCGATCTCTCCGTGCGTTCTGCAAACTGCCTCAAGAATGCCAATATCCACACCCTAGGCGATCTCGTTCGCCGGACCGAGAAGGACATGCTCGAGACCAAGAACTTCGGGCGCAAGTCGCTCGAAGAGCTTCAGGATCTCCTTTCCAAGCTCGGCTTGGGCTTTAGCATGGACGTCGCGGAGCCGGAACCGGCATCGCCCGTCGTGGTTTAGGGCTCAGAAGCGAGGAGCCGAAGCCATGAGACATGCAGTGAAGGGTAGGAAGCTCGGGCGCACCACCGCTCATCGGCGGGCTCTTTTCCGGAATCAGCTGGCGTCACTGATGACCCATGAGAGGATCGTCACCACCTTGGCAAAGGCCAAGGAGCTGCGTCCGATCGCCGAGAAGCTGGTTACGAAGGGAAAGAAAGACTCGGTTGCATCACGCCGCCTGGTCCGCCGTTGGCTCGAGAGTCGCGACGACGTCGGCAGGCTCTTCGATCACATCGCACCCCGTTTCTCGGATCGATCCGGAGGCTATCTGAGGATCGTGAAGCTGGGGCCACGGCAGGGAGACGCTGCAGAGACCGCTGCTCTGCAGTTCGTCGACTACGATCCGGAGCGCAAGGAAGAGGAATAGGCCTGGGGGGAATCGTTCTCTCCAGGGCCGGCTGCATCGCCCGTCCGGCGTGGCTGCCGCCTGCGCTTCCGCCCTCTTGCTTGCTCGGTGAAGATCCCAGCGGCGAGGGGTCGGTCTTGGGCGCGCCCTAAGAAGCTGCTGCTTCTTTGGCGCGCTGCTCTTCTGCGACGATCTTCTCCTGCACCATCCGCGGAACTTCTTCGTAGCTCGAGTGAGCCATGGTGAAGCTCGAGCGACCCTGGGTCATCGAGGTCAGGGCTTGGGAGTAGTCGAGCATCTCGGCTAGAGGCACCAGGGCTCGCACGATCTGCGTACCCTCGCCTGCGGCTTCCATCCCCTGGGGGCGTCCGCGGCGTTGGGAGAGGTCGCTCATGATGTCGCCCATGAACTCCTCGGGGGTGACGACCTCGATCTGCATCACCGGCTCGAGCAAGGTCGGTCTCGCTTGTGACATGGCGTCTTTGAAGGCCATGGAACCGGCGATCTTGAAAGCCATCTCTGAGGAGTCTACGTCGTGGTACTGCCCATCGATCAGGCGGACTTTGAAGTCGACGACCGGATGAGATGTGCTGTAGCCACCCGACGCGGCCTCCTGGATCCCCTTGTCGACCGCTGGGCGATAGTTCTGGGGGATCGAGCCACCGAAGATCTCGTCGCGGAACTCGAAGCCGGAGTCGCGAGGGACCGGCTCTACGATGATCTTGCAATCGGCGAACTGGCCGCGCCCACCGGTCTGCTTCTTGTGACGACCGTGACCCTCGGCGGAACGAGTGATGGTCTCGCGATAGGGAACCTTGGGCGGATGGAGGATGACCTCCACCTTGAATCGGCTCTTGAGCTTCGCGACGGCGATCTCGACGTGCAGCTGGCCGCTACCTGAAACGAGATACTCGCCGGTCTGGGCATCTCGTCCGGTACCGAGCCCGATGTCTTCGTCGCGGAGACGGTGCATGGCTTCGCCGATCTTTTCGTCGTCGCCCTTGGCCTTGGGCTCAACTGCAAAGGAGATCGCTGGAGGCGGTACCTCGAACCAACCTAGGTGGACCGGGCTCTCCTTGGCGCACAGAGTGTCGCCGGTGTTCGCTGTCTTGAGCTTGGCTACCGACCCGATGTCTCCGCTGACCAGGGACGAGGTTGCCGTACCCACCTTCCCCTGCGTGGTGAGTAAAGAACCGATCCGCTCACTCTCTTCTACTCGAGTGTTCCAGAGATTGGAGTCCGAGCTCAAGGTTCCGCTGACGACTCGTAGTAGAGAGACGCGGCCGCTGAATGGGTCGTTGAGGGTCTTGAAGATGAGCGCGCTCGTCGGTGCGTCGGGAGTAGGGAGGACGTCGACTTGGGCTCCGCCAACATTGGTGGCGGGATAGTTGGCCCTGTCGGCGGGTGAGGGTGCGAGATCGACCAAGGTGTCGAGCAGCGCAGAAGTGCCGATACCGTGGAGTGCACAGCCGGCGGTGATCGGGAAGATGTCCCGGTTGGCAACCGCCTTGCGCAGTCCCCCGATCAGCTCGTCGACGCTCAAAGTGCCCTCTTCGAAGAACTTCTCCATCAGGGCTTCGTCGCTCTCCGCGACCGCTTCGATAAGGGCGGTACGCCACTCTTCCACGGTCTCTGCCAGATCTTCCGGAATGTCGGATTCAGTCGCCGTTCCGTTACCATCCTTGGCGAACAGCAGAGCCTTGTTGCGGACCAGGTCGACCACTCCTTCGAAGCCGTGCTCCTTGCCGATCGCTACCTGGACCGGTAGCGCGCCGCGACCGAATCTCTTCACCAGGGCCTCTGCCACCACGGTCATATCCGCTCTCTCTCGATCCATCTTGGTGAGATGGAAGACGACCGGCAGCCCCGCTTGCGCCGCCATCTGCCACACCCTCTCGGTGGTGACCTCGATTCCGGAGGCGGCGTTGATGCAGACAATGGCAGCGTCGGCCGCCTGCAGACCGCTCTGGATCTCGGTCATGAAGATGGCGTATCCGGGGCAGTCCAAGAGGTTGATCTTGGTCTGCCTCCAGGGCGCGAAGGCGATCGAGAGATTGATCGAGATCTTGCGCTCGATCTCCTGCAGGTCGAAGTCTGTGGTGGCGTGTCCGTCGTCGACAGTGTTGAGTCTGTTGGTGACTCCTGCGGAGTAGAGAAGCGCACTGACCAGAGTCGTCTTGCCAGTATCGTTGTGTCCGACGATCGCGAGATTACGGATCTGTTCCGGGCCCGAGACCTGCATCTTTCTCTCTTCCTCCGTGCCGATAATGAGTTGGTCACTATAGCACGGAGATCTCGCCCCTTGGCGTCCCACGGGGGGCCGCGAGCGTTCCGCGTCAAGCTGCCGGAGCGACCGGCTCGAGTACCTCTACTTCGCCGAAGTGCTGAAACTGTGGAGCGAGCTCGGTGGCTGGCCCGACGGCCACGATTGCGGTCGAATCGGGGTCGATGTGAGATCTGGCAACGCTCAGCAGGCGACCTTCGTCTACTGTCGAGATCTCCTCGAGACGGCGGTCGAAGTAGTCGTCCGGCAAGTCGTAGACAGCGAGCTCCTGAAGGCGTCTGAGGATCCCTCCGTTGGTCTGGAGACCGTAGGGAAAGACTCCTTGCAGAAAGCTTCTCGTTTCCAACAGCTCCTCCTCGCTTACCGCTTCTTCTCGAAGCCGGGACAGTTCGTGGAGAATCTCGCCGCTGGCCGCACCCGCGACGTCGTTGGCCACCGCCGTCCACACCAGGAAGGGCGCGGGACCGATGCGCTCGATAAAGGCGCTGTGTGCCCCGTAGGTGTAGCCGTTGCGCTCCCTCAAGTTGAGATTGATGCGGCTGGTGAACTTGCCGCCGAGGAGGGAGTTGAGAACCGAGAGCGCCGTGCGGTCCCGGTGGGAGCGACGTGGCCCGACGTGCCCGATGCGGATCTCGGTCTGCTGAGCATCGGGGCGATCGACGATCTTCACCTGTCGTCGTGAGGGTGGCGAGTCGAAGAGCGGCGCTTCCGTCCGAGGACCCTCTGCCAACTCGCCAAGCCTTCGCACTGCGACATCGAGCACTCGCGCCGGCTCGACGTCGCCCGCGACCAATAGGAAGGCGCCGTGAGCTTGGCTGTGCGCGCGCCAGAACGTCGAGATCTCATCCGCGCCTATGGTCTGGAGGGAGCGTTGGTCGCCCAAGAGGGTGTGTCCGTAGACGCCCTCACCGTAAAGAGTCGAGGCGAAGACCTCTTCGGCGATAGCGGTGGGCTGATCGCGCCGTCGTAGCCACTCCGCCAGTCTTTCTCTTCGCGTGCGCTCGATCTCTTCAGCCTGGAACGCAGGGTTGGTTGCCACGTCGGCCAACAGCTCGAAGGCCGTCTCCAGATGGGGAGTGAGAACGGTCGAGGCTATGGATGCAGTCGCCCATCCCGCGCCGGTTGAAAGAGTGCCGCCGACCGACTCGATGCGATCGGCAATCTCTTTCGAAGAGAGGCTCGTCGTGCCTTCTTCGAGGAGAGACGCCGCGAACGCAGCAAGACCGGGATGCGGGGCAGGATCGAAATGAGCGCCGGCGGGGAGCACGAGCTGGAGGCTCACCAGGGGGGCGTTCTCACGTCTCAGTGCGTAGACCTCGAGGCCGGTCGCCAGCTTCTGGTGAGTGAATTCCGGAAAGTGGAAGGGCTCGCCCGCATTCGACTCCGGTGGGTGTGCCCGATCCAGCGCTTTCATGCCCCTGACTCGGCGGGGAGGACGTGAATTCGTGCTCGATTGTCACAACGAAGGTAGCGTGCGGCCACGGAGCTCAGCTCCTTGGCCTCGATCTGTTGATAAAGGGCCGCCTCCCGGCCTACATCCTGTGGGCGGTCGAAGAAGGTGGTGAACTGTGAGAGAAGATCAGCCCTGCGGTCCAGAGTCTGGAGCTCGCTGAAGTAGCCGGCGAGGATCCGGTTGCGTGCGCGCTCCAACTCTTCTTCGTCGATGCCGGCGGCGGCGACCGCGGCAAGGTGGTCGTCAAGCGCTGTCTGGAGATCTCCGATCGGCGTCCCCGGACGGCAGGTCGCGACCACTTGGAAGGAGCCGCATTCTTCGGTGGGCAGGGCGTAGCATCCGACGGACTGGGCTAGCTCGCGCTCGTAGACCAGGTCGCGGTAGAAACGACTCGCCTTGCCGACGGTCAGGACGTGGGCGAGAAGATCGGCCGCGTACCAGTCTCGATCGCCGTACGCTGGCAGTCGATAAGCGAGATAAAGCCGAGGAAGTTGGACGTTGTCTTCGAGCTCCTCCCACCTTTCGCCGGTCGCCTCCAGCTTGGTGTTCTCTGGCGGCGGAACTTCATCGCCGGCTTGGAGGCTACCGAAGTAGCGGTCGACCAGTTCGAGCGCCGCCTCGGTCTCGAAGTCGCCGGCGAGGGTGAGAACTGCGTTGTTGGGTACGTAGTAGGTAGAGAAGAAATGCTGGACGTCCACTAGAGTAGCGGCAGCGATGTCTTCCATGTAGCCGATCACCGGCCATCGATAGGGGTGACCCTCGGGGTAGAGGAGCTCGCTGAGGCGCTCGGAGGCCTTGCCGTAGGGCTGATTGTCGACCCTCTGTCTGCGCTCGTTCATCACCACCTGGCGCTGGTTCTCGAGCTTCTCAGAAGATAGTGCGTCGAGTAGGAATCCCATTCGATCCGACTCGAGCCAGAGACCCAGCTCGAGGCTGTTCGAGGGCAATGTCTCGTAGTAGTTGGTGCGGTCGAACCAGGTGGACCCGTTGGCTACACCTCCGACGCCTTGGACATAGCGGAAGTGGTCGGTGTCCTCAACGTGAGCACTACCCTGGAACAACATGTGCTCAAAGAGATGCGCAAACCCGGTCTTGCCCGGGCGCTCGTTCTTCGAACCGGCGTGATACCAGAGATTGATGGCGACGAGAGGAAGGGAACGGTCCCGGTGCAGGACAACTCTCAGGCCGTTTCCGAGCTGATGGGCTTCGCAGGCGAGCGTGGGGGGCTGGAGGTCTCGCATGGCGGAGAGCGCGCGAAGTCTAGCAGAAGGAGAGCCGGGCGAAGGGCCGGCGAGCGCTTGACTTGCGCCTTGTTTACGCTGATACTCGGGGGCATGAAACAGCCTAGGAACTACCTGACGCCGCGCCAGAAAGAGGTCCTCGAGTTCATCCAGGCTTTCCAGGAGGAGAACGGCTTCTCGCCCACCCATCGCGAGATCTGTGAGCGCTTCGGCTACTCCTCGTACGGCACGGTGCACAAGCATCTGAAGCTACTCGAGGCGAAGGGCTTTCTCCGCCGAGACTGGAATCAGAAACGAGGAGTAGAGCTGACGCCCCGCCCGGACTCCCGGCCTCCCTCCCTTACTGAGCTGCCCTTTCTGGGTCGAATCGCCGCAGGCAAGCCGATAGAGGCGGTACAAGATCAAGAGACCCTCGTCGTCCCGCCGTCTCTGGTTCGAGGAGGCGACGGTGAGCACTTCGTTCTCAGGGTAGTAGGCGAGTCCATGATCGAGGAGGGAGTTCATGACGGCGACCTCGTTGTCGTTCAGAAGCGCGACACGGCCGACTCCGGCGACATGGTAGTTGCGCTGATAGACGAAGATGCAACGCTCAAGCGCTTTTACTCCGAGGGCGAAACGGTCCGCTTGCAACCGGCGAACCGGCACATGGAGCCGATCCTGGTCGCTGCCGACAAGGTTCGAATCCAGGGCGTGGCTGTGGGCCTGATGCGACGCTTCTGAGTGAAGAAACCGGGTTCGGCTCGGCGGTCTTGGAAATTCCTTCGTGTTATTGCTATTATTTGATGTCCGCGATCTAGTCTTACGCCGAGTCGGCGCGTTTTGACTCTCGGAGAGGACAACGAATGTCAGTAGCATCGATGGAACCTAGCAGTCAGCCACGGGATATCGACACTCTGCTACGGCAGATGACCGAGATGGGGGCGTCTGATCTGCATTTGCGGCCGGCGCGCCGACCTTTGGTACGGCTCCACGGGCGTCTGCAACCGCTTGACGGAGATCCGCTCAGGCCTGCCGACATCGGCTCCATGATGGACACCATCATGCAGCCTCATCACAAGGCCAAATTCGAGAAGAACCTCTCGGTCGACCTCGGCTACGGAATCCCTGGCTTAGCTCGGTTTCGCTGCAATGTCTTCCTCCAGCGAGGGACTCTGGCCGCCGCCTTCCGGATGATCCCGGACCAGATCAAGAACGTCCAGGAGTTGGAGCTCCCCGAGTCGTTGATCGATTTCTGCCGACTTCCGATGGGCCTGGTGCTGATCACCGGTCCAACAGGAAGCGGAAAGTCCACGACTCTGGCGGCGATGGTCCAGTACATCGCCGACAACTCCCCTATTCATATCGTCAGCATCGAAGATCCTATCGAGTTTCTTCTCCATGACGAGGTGGGCACGGTCTCGCAGAGAGAGGTTGGTACCGATACTCCCGGCTTCTTCGAGGCATTGAAGAACTCGTTGCGGCAGGACCCTGATGTGATCATGATCGGAGAGATGCGCGACCCCGAGACGGTGGCGACGGTCATCAGTGCGGCGGAGACCGGTCATCTGGTGTTCTCGACCTTGCATACCAACAACACCTCTCAGACCATCGATCGCATCATGGACAACTTTCCTCCGGCCCAGCAACTGCAGGTGCGATTCCAGCTCTCTCAGGTTCTCAAGGGGGTCGTTTCGATGCAGCTGGTGCGGAGACAGGATGGCTCAGGCCGCATCGGCGCCCTGGAGATCCTTCGCAACTCTCCGGACATCGAGAAGATGATCGCAACTGGAGCAACAGCTGAGGTCCTGGAACGGATCGAGAGCTCGGTTGCGGGCTTCAAGATGCAATCGATGAACCAGTCTCTGCTTGCGTTGTTGGTCCACGGAACGATTTCTTACGATGAGGCAATGCGGCGTTCGACCGAACCCGGCGATCTAGACCTCAAGCTGCGTACCTTGTTCCCGAAATTGGTCGAGCAGGAGGACGATATGAGTAGTAGTGCCGATTTTTTCCAGATCTTCGAGCTCCTGCAGTTCCGCAAACTCTACGAAGAGCAAGACGAGCAGGGCCAGATTCAGCTCTCCGAGAAGGACGAGGTCATCGGCGATCTCCGTCAGCGCTTGGAGCATCAGGGCTCCGAGCTGGAACGGCTACGTGGTGTCCTTGGTGAATCCGAAGAGCGCTTCGAGAAGCTCGACACAGAGCAAGAGCGAATGGCGAACGAAGCCAAGGCGCGCATCGACAAGCTTCAGGAGCGCATTCGCGAGCTCAATCAGCAGGTCTCCGCTCAAAAAGCCTAGCTGGCTCGAGCCTCGGCGCCATGTTCCGCAGGTGAAGGAAATGATAGCCATCATTTTCCCCGATGCGCCGTCCTCGGCGCCATGTTCCGCAGGTGAAGGAAATGATAGCCATCATTTTCTTCACCTGCGCTACAATCTCTCTCCTAGATGGCCCTAAGTGTCGATGAAGTAAGGAGAATTGCGCATCTGGCGCGCCTCCGCCTCTCCGCCGAGGAGGAAGAGGTCTTTGTTCCTCAGCTGGCTCAGATCATCGATTACTTCGACCAGCTGAAGGAGTACGGCTCGGAAGCGGAGATTCCAGAGGAGGCTCTTTGTCTCGAGGCCGAAGACTCGCCGGGCGAGTCTATGGATAGAGGGGCCTTCCTCTCCAACGCGCCCGATGCAATGGACACCTTCGTGCTCGTGCCACAAGTCAAGGTCACTGGAGATGAGTGAACTTTGGAGTTGGTCGGCCGAGGAGCTGGCAAACGCAGTACGCGGGCGGGAGCTCTCGGCTGCTGAAGTCGTCGGCGCCGCGATCGAGCGAACCCAACAGGTGGAACCTCTCCTCGGCGCGTATCTCGACCGCTTCGAAGATGAGGCACTCGAGCGGGCTGCGGACATAGATCGCCGATGCGCAGCGGGTGAGGACCCTGGGGTTCTAGCTGGGGTGCCGGTTGCGCTGAAAGACAACCTCAATCTCGAGGGCAAGCCCACGACCTGCGGCTCGAAGATTCTCGAGGGCTATGTCTCTCTCTACACCGCGACTGCTGTCGAGAGATTGCTCGATGCCGGTGCGGTGATTCTCGGGAAGACCAACCTCGACGAGTTCGCCATGGGCTCCTCGTGTGAGAACTCCGCATTCCATCCGACCCTGAATCCCTGGAACCGGGAAACGGTCCCTGGAGGCTCGAGCGGCGGCTCGGCCGCAGCAGTGGCCGGCGGAAGCGTGCCGTTGGCACTTGGCTCCGACACCGGAGGGTCGATTCGTCAGCCCGCCGCTTTTTGCGGAGTAGTAGGCCTCAAGCCCACTTACGGCCGTGTTTCTCGTTACGGCCTGGTGGCCTTCGCATCTTCGCTGGATCAGATTGGCCCCGTCAGCCGGAGCACTCGCGATGCGGCACTCTCTCTGTCGGTTATCGCCGGAGCGGATCCGCGCGATGCGACGAGCTCTGCGGAGCCGGTCGGGGACTACCTCGCCACCCTCGAGAACGGTGTAGAGGGGCTGCGGGCCGGAATTGTAGAAGAAGTAGACACTTCCTCATTGGAGCCAGGGGTCAAGGAAAACTGGGAACAGTCGCTGCGAACATTGCAGGCCTGTGGCGTAGAGATCGAGAGAATCTCGCTGCCCCATCTGCCAGCAACGATCGCGGTGTACTACGTCATTGCCAACAGCGAGGCGAGTGCCAATCTCGCTCGCTTCGACGGCGTTCGCTACGGTCACCGAAGCGAGCAGGCGGGTGGTCTCATGGATCTCTACCTCGAGAGCCGCGAAGAGGGCTTCGGCGCTGAGGTGAAGAGGCGCATTCTTCTAGGTACCTTCGCGTTGTCGTCGGGCTACTACGACGCCTACTACGGCCGGGCCCGGAGCGTGCGTACAGCTTTGCGACGACAGTTTCAGCAGGCGCTGACCGAGGTCGATGTGATTCTCACACCAACCTGCCCGAGTGGGGCCTTCGGTATCGGTGAGAAGATCGACGATCCGCTCTCGATGTACTTGTCGGACATCTACACAGCTCCGATAAACCTGGCGGGTCTTCCGGCTGTGGCGGTCCCTTCGGGCTTGGACTCGAAGGGTATGCCTCTGTCGTTGCAGATCGTCGGTCGTCCTTTTGAAGAGGCGACAGTCCTTCGTGTCGCTCGCGCTTTCGAGCGTGAGAACGCAACGAGCTTCTGCCCGCCATTGGGAACAGTGGAAGGCCGCGGTGCGGCGGAGGCCGGGTGAGGGGGCCAGTGGTGAGAGTCGGGTGGGTCTCGGCGGCGGCGTTGACGTTGCTTGTGCTGTCACCTCCGCGGGCTGGGGCAGAATCCTCGAGGGCTCGTGTCGACGGGGCTGCAGTCGCGGTGGTCACCGACTCCAACGAGCTTTTTCTCGAGGCGCCGCCGCTGGCAAACGAGGGGTGGATCCGATTCACTCGACGCTTCTGTGCTTCGGACCAGGCTCGCTCCGAGGTCGAGGCCTACAACGGTAAAGCCACCCGTCTGCTCCGTGGTGTTCGCTACAAGGTCCCTTTTGGGCTGCTCCATGCGAAGTATCAGTTGGCGGTGATGCAGGCGTTGTTCGCAGACGATCTCGTCGGCAGTAGCGGTTGGCGTCACTATGTTCGCGGCGCCGAAGGTCGGACAAGTGAGAGTCTGTGGTCCATCTCGCAGTGGTTCACCGGCAGCGGCGAGAATTTCTCCGAGCTGCGCCGTCTGAATGCGCTCGACGACGAGTTCCTGGCAGAGGGTCAGGAGGTGCTCATCTCGCCGACGCTCCTGCGGCAATCGCTAGCCGCTGCGCTGCCTTCGCCAACGTCCGCGTCCTCGGAGGTGGGGCTCGAGTACGGGCGTGACCAGGGCGGGCAGTTCGCCGTCTATCGGCTGCGGGCCGGCGAGGCGCTCTATTCGAGCGTAGTCGTGCGCCTGACCGGCCGGATCCACGCAGATGACGTCAATGAGCTAGTGGAGGGTATTGCCGAGCGTAGTGGGATCTCCGACGTCCGTACCATTCCCGTCGGCTACCGAGTAAAGATCCCTGTCGACGTATTAGCCCCCGAGTTTCTTCCCCCGGCTCATCCGCGCCGTCTCGAGTACGAAGAGGGACGGTCGGAAACGGCGAGGTACACAAATCGGGCTCGCTCGAGGGACCTGGCGGGTGTGACTGTGATCCTCGACCCGGGGCACGGCGGCCGCGATGTCGGCGCCTCGATCTCGGGCGTTTGGGAGAGCGTCTACGTCTACGACATCGCGTTGCGCGTGCGGCGGGTCCTGCAAGACCGGAGCGCCGCCAAGGTCGTGCTGACCACCAAGGACGGCGCCGAATTCAGAGTCCAGGAGAAGGACGTGCTCGGCACTTCTCGTGGTCACAAGGTGCTGACCAGGCCTCCCTACGCGATCAGTGACTCGAAGGTGTCGAGCAACCTCCGCTGGTACCTCGCCAACAGCGTCCTTGCGCGCGCGGTCGAGGCCGACAAGCGTGCCGACAAAGTCGTCTTCGTCTCCATCCATGCCGACTCGCTCCATCCGTCCTTGCGTGGGGCAATGGTCTATGTGCCTGGCCTACTCAAGAATCCTTCGAACTATGGGAAGACCGGAGTTGTGTACAGCTCTCGCCAGGAGGTCAAGGAGAGGCCGCGAGTGACCTTCAGCCGTCAGCAGAGGGTTGAGAGCGAGGGGCTCTCCCGCGATCTCGCCGGCCACCTGATCGATACTTTCAGGGAGAACGGACTCACAATCCACGCCAACAAGCCCGTTCGCGATCGCGTGATTCGGGCGAACCGCGCCTGGGTGCCGGCCGTTCTTCGCTTCAATGCCGTGCCGTCCAAGGTGTTGCTGGAAGTGTGCAATTTGGCCAACGCCGAGGATCGCAGACTTATTCGCACAAGCTCCTTCCGCGAGAAGGTCGCGGCCGGAGTAGCAGATGCAATCATCTCCTACTACGGCGTCCGGCAGGACCACTCCGAGCCTCCGCAGGTCGCGAACCTACGGAAATGATATTGATCATTTTCTTCGGCCGTCGGCCTCTGGATGCGCCGTCCTCGGCGCCTGTGTCGACTAGCCGAGGGAAATGATATTGATCATTTTCTTCGGCTAGGGAACAAAGGCCAGCCTTCTTTTGTCTAATTAGTAAGAGGGATGTCAGCAGCCGAGGCACTTACAGGCAGGATCTCATCGAATCCGGACCTGGATCTGGCCGATCGACATCGATACGGAGATGCCACTGCCTTCGAAGAGATTTACGAGCGTTTCGCTCCGATGGTCTACAACCTGTGCCTACGGCTCTGCGGCAACTCCTGCCGCGCGCAGGATCTGAGCCAAGAGATCTTCCTTCGCGTTTTCAAGGGACTGAAACGCTTTCGGGGCCAATCGTCTCTACGGACCTGGATCTATCGCATCGCGCTGAATCACTGTCGTAGCCGTCTGGGGCGGAAAAAGTTGCTCCTCGAAGAGTTATTGGTGGCAACGTTTGAAAAGTGAGCCGTTCACCGTTTTGAAAGTGAGCCACTCTCAGCAAGTTTGAGTGTACGGGATTTCCTGTCTTTCTCCCTTCTTCAGTGCTTCAGTACTAGATCGTCGTCGTCGCGGGTGCGGTAGCTGTGGGAAACCGGTCTGCCGGTTTTCCAAGGCCTGCGTGGAAACGGTCTGCCGTTTTCCGCAGGCGGTCAGATTCCGCAGCCGATTCCGGAGCGACGGCCGCGCGGAGAGGCTCGTAGAGGCCCGATCTCTGCCTGGTGCAGGCCGTAGGTACCCCTCGAGAGCGGCTCATTTGACTTTTCTCCGAGAGCGGGTGCGGTACGAGGAGCCCTTGGTGGTGAGGATGTGGGCATGATGCGAAAGCCGATCCAGAAGCGCCGTCGTGAGCTTTTCGTCGGCGAAGACCTTGACCCATTCTGAGAACGCCAGATTTGACGTCACGATCGTGGATTTCCTCTCGTATCGATCCGCGAAGACGTTGAAAAGGAGCTCCCCTCCAGCCCGGTCGAACGGCACAAAGCCCACTTCGTCGCAGACCAAGAGGTCGACTCGTAGAAGGCGTTGCTGGAGTCGGCGGAGCTCGCGGTGCTCGCGCGCCTCGAGCAGATCGCGGACCAAGTCGGAGACCTTGCAAAAGAGCACACGGTACCGGCGCTTCGCGGCCTCGATGCCCAGTGCAATACCCAGATGCGTTTTTCCCGTGCCGATCGGGCCGACCAATATGATGTCCTCGCCACGCTCGATGTACTCGCACGAGGCGAGCTCGTTGAGCTTCGGCTTGGAGACTCCAGACAGGGCGTTCCAATCGATCTGCTCGAGTGTCTTGTGGTCGGGGAAGCGAGCCGACTTGAGCCGGCGCTGCACGGTTCGGGCTTCTCGGTCCCGGATCTCCGTGTCTAGCAGATCGCGCAGGTAGTCCTCGTAGTCCCACTGGCCGTCCTGAGCCTGCCGGGCTCGATCCTCGTAGTCTCGAAGGACGGAGGGAAGCTTCAAGCTCCGCAAGTACTCCTGCATCACCGCCCGACGCGCAGCCCGGCTCATGACACAGACCCCTCTAGCAGCGCGTCGAAGTCAGCGGCTCGAGCGGATTCGATCTCGTGCTCTTTGAGACCCTCGGGAACCTCGTTTTTCGAGGGCTCAACAGGCCGCTCGAGACTCAGCAGGTCAAAACGACCGGCACCGAGTGCTTCCTCGAGCGCCACGGCTACATCCTCGGTCCCGTGATCCAACACCGAGCCCAGCAGTTTGGCGAACAGTCGCGCTGTTTCCAAGGCTCCATAGCGCGAGTCCAGCATCGTCCAGAGCTTGCGGTACGGCTCGCCGAGCTCGGCCAAGAGCTCCGGCGCCACTTGGCGCACCGCCTGCGGCTTGCGAGCGAGCTCGTCGAAGTAGTGGGAATAGAGAATCTCTCGTTTCCCCCGACGGACACGGCGAGAGTGAACCTCCTCGCCGCGGCACTGAAACGTGATCTCCTCGACTCCGATCAGCGCTGAGATCTGCAGACTCTTCCACCGTGACGGTACCGAGTAGGTCGATCCCTTCACCTGCACCATCGCCTGGCGGGATACCCGCACCACTTCCGGCGATCTGGGGTCGAACGCGAACCGCGGGAGCTCGAGCATCCCTTTCAGCTCCTCCTCCCACTTCGGCCCCGCCTTGCTGTGGAACGCCGATTCCACCGATGCGAGAACGGACTCCGCGATCTCGGTCAGAGATCGACCCCGAGGCACTGGCGTCAGATGCGCCAAGCGTAAACCCTTGCCTCGAGACTCCACGCTCCCCTTGTCGTGACCCTCACCGGGACGCGCGAAGCAAGCCTCGAACAAGTAGTGGCTCACCAACGCTTGGAATCGATCCGTCAGTACCCGCTCGACGCCCACCCGGCGACGGACGGCTGCTGTCAAATTGTCATAAACACAACGATGGGGAACGCAATCCAGGTACGCGAAGGCTCGAACGTGACCCTCCAGAAACGACACCTGGTCCGCGCGATCGTAGAGCCAGACGAACGAACGGCCCGAGTACGGAAAGTGCATCACAAACTTCCACACCCGGTGTGCGGTGCCGTCTTCTTCGACCGTGACCTCGAAGAAGTCCACCTGCGCTTCCTCCCCAGGGCGGTGGATCAGCGGGATGTAGGCCTCCTGACGCTGACGCTTCCACTCTCGAAAGTAGCTCCGAACGGTCGTGATCCCGACCTCCAAGCCTTCCGACACCAGCTCGCTATGCAGACGACTCCCCGTGATCCGCTGCTTGCGAGTCGTCCGTCTCGACCAATCCTCAAGAAGCTCCTCCATACGCGGAGCCACCCGCTCCAGCACCATGCGACGGCGCGGTGCCAACACCACCCGCCGAGGCTCGCTCATCTCCCTGTACTTGCGAACCGTATTCCGGCTCACTCCCAGCTCAAGGGCCACCGATCGCTCGCTACGACCCTCGATCAGCACCTTGTGCCGGATAACATGTACCTGATCCATCTTCAGCATCCTTCCTCCAGTAGCTCAGTCCTTTTTCACAAGACCAAGCTACCGTCTTTTGGCCGAGGGTGGATCACTTTCTAAGCGTTGGCTGGCTCACTTTTCGGGCGTTGCGTCCAAGTTATCGACCGAGATTGAAGAGGGCGCTCTGCCCGACCCTTCTCGGGGTCCGGAGGAGCGCCTCATGGCCAGTGACTGCGGTCGACGAGTGGCGGATGCTCTAGTGCAGCTCCCTCGTTGCTTTCGCGAGGCGGTAGTACTGCGAGACATCGAAGAGCTCTCCTACGACGAGATCGCGACAGTACTCGGAGTCCGCATTGGGACTGTCCGCTCTCGAATCGCACGTGGGCGGGACCGCCTTCGCATTGTCTTGGAGGCTAGTGCATGAGCACCCACCCCGCTACGCACCTACTTTCCGCCTACCTCGACCGGGAGCTGCATGACGAAGAGAAGCAGGTCGTTGCGCGTCACGTCGAGGAATGTAGTGGTTGCCAACATCGCCTCGACGGGCTCCGCCGCGTCATCGACGAGCTCAGAAGCATCCCTGCGGCTCAGCCTCCAGAGCTCCTGACGAGGAGGATCGAAGGGCACCTGGCCCGTGCCTGGCGTGAGAGGCGAGTGCAGAGCCCACTCGCTCGGGGTCAGGGCGAGCTCTTGGCGCAGCCTGGTTTACGACTTGGCTTCGCGTTGGTTATTTCATTGGCCTTGATGACCTTGATCTTTGCCCAGGGACTCTCTCGTCGCGACCACAGTGGCACTACTCTGGTGGTGCCGCCGGAGGCTACAGTTGTGGATCCCGCAGAGGGTCAGAGCCTCGAGATTGGCGGGCGTGTCTTCGGCTTCCGGACGGGCCGTTGGGTCGAGGTCGGTCTCGAGACTGCGGCGACGCGTATCTTGGTAACCTCTTCAGCGGAGGCCCGTCAGCTGCTCGAAGGTCAACAGTGGCTATCAGAGCTCTTGGCTCCGGGCCGTGGGGTGGTGCTGGCTTGGGAGGGAGAAGTGCTCGAGCTCGTACCGCTCCCACAGCTCAAGAAGAGCCAGGAGAGAGGTTCTTGATGTCGGCTACTGTGAAGCTTCCTTCGGATAGCTCGACTACGTCCCCGAGTTCCTTCCCGAGAAGCTTACGGGCTACTTCGGACTCGTAGGACAGGATTCCCTCGGTCGGCGCGCTCTCCCAGGGTCCGAGGATGCTCAGGGTCTCCTCGCCGCCGTCTCCGTCTTTGAGAACCACGGTGGTGCCTACTCGCACTGCGCTTGCGTCGATACTATCGAGCTCCAGAGGCTGTGATCGCTCGAGCTCGTCGTTGAGGTGCTGGGCGCGAGCAGTTAGATATTCGTGGCGCTGACGCGCCGACTTGTACTCGAAGTTCTCCCTTAGATCTCCCATCGCTCGAGCCTCTTCGATGGCCCGACGATTGGCTGGGATCTCCTCCTCGAGAATGGCTTTGAGCTCGGTCCTCTTGGCGTCGATCGACCCCTGGAGCGCATAAAGGGGCTCATTGGTCTCCCGCAGGCTGGGGAAGCGCAGGAGCAGGGCATCTTCCAGTGCGCGGCGTTGATCGACTCCCAGAGCGGAAGAGCGGCGGACGTCCTCGAGTGCGTCGACCGCGTCTTCTTCGGAGAGGTGGTCGAGGAGCCTCGGGATAGTTCCACCGGACTCACAGAGTTTGCTCAACCGCGCGCGGTGGGCCGAGAAGGCGTCCTGGGACAGCGAATTGAGGATCTTCCGAAAGAGCCTTGCGCCGCCGGTCGCCCGTAGCGCCTCCTCTTCGGCGGCAGTTTCCGCGATCCATGTGAAAAGGGCCGGCGCCTTCGCCGGACGAGCGAGGCCCCTCTCTATCGTTCTCTTGAACGCTCCGGGATCCTCACTTCTGAGGCCTTCGATCAGCAATGCGACGAGCCCGACGTAGGTCTCCGAAGGGATCGCGGCCTCGTACTCCTTGATCCATTCCTTTCGGATCTCTCGAGCCAGTCTGTAGGCTTGGTCCCGCATCGCCTTAGAGTCGACCCCAGCGACGAGCTGGGCCAGGGACCCCACCGAGCCGACGAGCTCACGAGAACTTATCTCGGATTGGTTGTCGTCACGCTCCAAGGCGAGGGCGATCTCGAAAGCGAGGCCGGTCTCTTTCCCCGCCTTCCTTTTGGCGATGGCGAGAAGGTCGGCCCGCATCTTGCCAAGAAGATCGCTGTCCTGTGAGGAGGCGCGGCGAAAGAGCTCGATCTTGCGCCTGGGAGATGCAGCGTCGAACTGTTGCGACATGGCGCCACTGGCCTCTTCGCTGGTCGTGGCCCAGGTATAGGCGTTGCGCACCTCACGACTCGAGACCACCTGAGGGTGCCGCTTTGCCGTTGTCCACCAGCTGTTCCACTTCTTGAGGTCTACAAGGCCGTATAGCGCGTCGCGGATCTCGCTGGACAGCAAGGGTCGGGAAAAGCTGATGAGTAGCTGTTCGAGGAGCTCGGCCGGAGGCAGGCTCGAGAGAGTCTCGGGCTTGGTTCGCTTTCTGACCAGGAAGTGACTCTCGTCCAGCGCTTGCAAGACTTTCGTCGCCGCTCGGAATCCGACTCTGACGCTTCCCTTCCCTTCGACCTCGACCTTGAATCCCTGCAAGCCGTAATTGACTTCTTCCACACGGCCGGCGCCTTTACCCTCTAACCAGACGATGGTTCCCTCGGTGTATTGGAGCAGGTTCTCGAGCCGAGCAATCTGTCCCCAGGTGTGGCTGGCGTCGCCTCTTCGCCCGATCTCCAGAGTCTCGATGAGGCCCTCGAGGCTCGGATTGGCGCTGTGTAGATCTCGTAGCCGCTCCAAGGTGGCCGCGTGAAGCCGGGCTTTCGGTACTGCTACTTCGCCGACGGCCTGAAGCAGATCCAGCCGCATCTGATGCATATCCTTGGCGATGAGCGCCTCGTCTAGAAGCTCCAGAAGAGTCCGAGCCAGTGCCGGCTGGCCTGTAGCGGACAAAGTGCGAGCGACGGAGGAGAAGAAATCGAGGTCGTCCAGATCTTCGTCGACCCTTTCGAGCCAAGCCGTTTCGACCGCGTCGAAGTCTCCGCGCTCTATCCGTTGGCGCATCTCTCGTGAAAAAGCCATGGGGCGAAAGAAGATATCAGAGGTTCACCCCTGTTAGGGGCTCATTGACCAACTTCCTGACCGAGACTAGAGTATCAGCGGGTAGCTCCACTCCGATGAGTCAACGGAAGAAGGAAGAGAGTCGTAGACTCCGGCCGTGGGAGCAGGGGCTGGATTGCGACGCAGACTCGTTTGGCGGCTGGCTTCGACGTCAGCGCGAAATGAGGGAAGTGACTCTTCGGGAGATCTCCGACGTCACTAAGATCAACCTCCGCTACCTAGAGGCGCTGGAGCTCAACCGCTTCTCTATTCTGCCCGCTCCCGTTTTCGCCCGCGGCTTCCTCAGAGAGTATGCGAGCTATGTGGGACTCGATCCAGATGAGGTCGTCAACTACTACATGCTTGCGCAGCAGGAGTCGCCTTCGGAGTCGTCTTCTTCCGGTAGCCGGTCCTCACGTCTGCACTCCTCGACTCACTGGGCTTATGGCTTGGTGGTGACCGGCGCTGTCGTTGCCCTGTTCGGGCTGGTTGCCCTTGTTTCCTTCTGGGCGGAGAGACGCGGCCCAGTCGAGGCCGATCTGCCTCCCACGGCCGCGCCGGTTTTCTCGGCCCCTCCTGTCGTGCCACCGCCCGAGGTTGTCGCCCCCGCCACCCCTCTACTGGTGACCCTCGACTTCACCGAGAACTGTTGGGTGGAGGCGATTCTGGATGAGGGCGAGCGCATCAGCGAGCTGCGGGTGCAAGGTGAGTCCTTGCGTCTCGAGGCTACGCAGTCGGTTTCGCTGACCCTTGGAAACGCAACCGGAGTGCGCATAGAAGTGAATGGCCAACCCTTCGAGGTCGCTGGGGGCGAAAAGGTGGTTCGAGACCTGATCATCACGCTCGACTCGATCGACGGCGTCGGAAGTGTCGTCGACTCAGTCCGAGGTCCAGGCCTCTGAGCGAAGAGCACCCGTTCGGGGAGGCATCGGGCGAGGGCCAGCAAGCTCTCCTGGCTCAAGTTCGAGCGGGAGACAGTCGCGAGCTCCTGCTGCTGGCTGCCCAGGGAGTGCTTCCGCTGGAGCGCGGGCCCCTCGTCGGCCTGCAGGCTTGGCTGTGTAGCTCCGCCGACGGAGAGGTTGCGAAGGTGGCGTTGGCGTCACTCGAGGCGACCGACCCCGAGATACTCGCTGGAGTCGTAGCCGAAGCCGAAGAAGAGACGATCGAGGTCCTCGCCGACAAGATCCCACACCCCGAGGTACTCACCGCGGTGTTGCAGCATCGGGGGCTGTCGAGCGATGCCCTGTGTGGGTTGGCGAGATGGATCCCGCCCGAGCTACAGGAAGTCCTGTTGCTTCGTCAAGATGACATCCGAGCTCACCACGAGATCCTGGATGAGCTCGAGAAGAACCCGCATCTGAGCGCCTACTCTGAGCGGCTGGTTCACGAGTATCGGATCTATCTGCTTCCCCAGCGGGGGCAGACGCGTGCAGCGAGCGACGGAGAACTAGACGAGCTTAGTGATGAGATGGTCGAGGAGGCCATCGCCGTCGTGGCTCGTCACGTCCCCAGAGTTGGCGACTTTGACGAAAGCACAGGGCTTACCGAGGCTCAGGTTCGAGCGCTGCCGCTGCCGATCCGAATCAAACTCGGCTTTGGCGCCTCGAGGACGCTGCGCAACATTCTTCTTCGGGACCCGAGCTCTCAGGTCGCTCTGACCGCGCTGAATCGAAGTTCGATCTCGGAACGTGAGGTAGAGCAGCTATGCCGCAGTCGCAACGTCTCTGAAGAGGTGCTCTCGGACGTAGCTCGGCACCGCTCTTGGATTAGCAAGTATCGTATTGTACTGACCCTGTTGAAGAATCCTCGCACTCCCGTCAACGTATCGATGAAGCATCTCGCCCGGCTCGCTGCGCGAGATCTGAGGCTGCTGGGAGCCGATCGAAACGTCCCGGATCCGGTCAGGCGTCGCGCTCGAGTGCTCCATCAGCACAAAGTCAGGTAGCGAGAATGAAGCCGGAAAAGAATCACTATGCGACGCTCGGGTTGCTTCCCGATGCAACTGCGGCCAAGATCAAGGCTCGGTTCAGGGAGCTCGCGCGTCGCCTTCATCCGGATCACCATCCTGGTGACGCGAAGAAACAGGCAGAACAAGAGTTTCAGGCCATCACCGAGGCTTTCAACGTGCTCCGTAAGCCCGATCGCCGCCGTGAGCACGATGCCGAGCTGGCTCGGCCGCGGCGAGAGAGCCGGGGGCAGGACTCCGACAGAGTGGCCCGTGTCTACGTGCAACGCGGCATCAAATCGTTTCGAGAAAAGAACTGGGCGCAGGCGGCCGAGAGCTTCCAAAGAGCGACCAACGTGAAACCCGAAAACGCCCAGGCCTGGTACTACCTCGCCCTCTCGTGTTCCGAGGGGCGGAGGTGGCAGGAACATGCGGTCCAGGCCATCGGTCGGGCCTGCGATCTGGAGCCGATGAACGTGGACTACCTCAAGCTGGCAGGGCGGATTATGGGCAGAGCCGGATTAACAAGCAGGGCCCAGAAGTTCTATACTGAGGCTCTACGTTGGGGGGGCACAGACCGTGCTCTGGAGCACGAATTGGCTCAGCTCAAGAAGGTTCGGTAGACAAGAACTGCGGCACGATTTCGTATGACTCTGATGCTTTCCCATGGCCTCAGCGATACGGGTGTGGCGCGTTTGCACAACGAGGATGCGTTTCGCATCGACGGCGAGCGTGGCTTGTATGTGGTCGCTGACGGGATGGGGGGCCACACCCATGGAGAGGTGGCCTCGCAGATCGCGGTGAAGACGATCGGTGATTTTTTCAGCAATCGTGCCGACCGCGCGGTGGTGAGCGGCAGCGACGGCTCCGATCTCCAGCCTCACTCAGTCGACTTCAAGACCGCAATAGAGCTGGCTCACCAAGCTATGCTCCAGGCCATAAACGAGGATCTCCGACTCCAGGGCATGGGTACTACGGTGGCCGGCATCGTGGTTCAGGATGGCATAGTGGCAGTAGGCCATGTTGGAGATAGTCGGGTCTATCGACTTCGTGACGGTGAGATGGAGTTGCTGACCGAGGACCACACCTGGGTAAACGAGCAGGTGGTCGCCGGGTACCTCACCGAGGAACAGGCCCGCACCCACCCGCTGCGGAATGTCGTGACCCGTGCCCTCGGCGGTGAGGCGGCAGTGGTCGTCGATCTTCGAGAGACTCCGGTGTGCAAGGGAGACCTTTACCTGATCTGCTCGGATGGTTTGACGGCGATGCTCAGCGATCTCGACATTCAGGCGCGTTTGACCAGAGGGCTGCCGCTCACCGAGATCTGCAAGAAACTCATCGACGACTCCAATGCTCGCGGCGGGGTAGATAACGTCACCGCGATCCTGGCTCGAATCGAAGAAGACTCATCTTCGGCATGAGAGGGACTGACGGCACTGGCGCCGTCGATACCGGACTGGACACCCGGAGCTTCCCCGGAGCGTCGGGATCGGATCTTTCCGACTTCGTAGGGCGCCACATCGGCCCTGACCGGAGCGAGTTGGATGAAATGCTTTCAGAGCTGGGCCTCGACTCGCTCGAGGCCCTGGTCGACCAGACGATACCCTCGTCGATTCGGTCGAGTCGCGATCCGCATCTCGGTGACGGGGCGGGTGAAGAAGAGACACTCTCTCGCCTGCGCGGCATTGCAGAGCAGAATCGTGTGCTGAAGTCGCTCATGGGTATGGGGTACCACGGCTGTCTTCCCCCCCTGGTCATCCAGCGAAACATCCTCGAGAACCCAGCCTGGTACACGGCATATACGCCCTACCAGGCGGAAATCTCGCAGGGACGGCTGGAGGCTCTGGTCAACTTCCAGACCATGATCTGCGACTTCACCGCGCTCGACATCGCGAACTCATCACTGCTGGACGAGGGGACCGCGGCGGCAGAAGCGCTCGCCTTGTCACTGGCCGCAGCGGGCTCTTCTCGAAGGCGTTTTTTTGTCGACACCGGTTGCCATCCGCAGACGATCGAGGTCATCGAAACGAGAGCTTGGGCTCTTGGCGTCGAAGTGATCTGCGGCGATCATCGCTCTTTCGAGCCCGACGAAACTCTCGCCGGAGCGATTGTGCAGTATCCGGATACGAGCGGGGCGGTCTTCGACTACAGCGACCTGATCTCTCGCCTCCATGATGTCGGTGCGTTGGCCATCGTCGCTGCCGATTTGCTGAGCCTCGCATTGTTGCGCCCGCCTGGTGAGATGGCAGCGGACATCGCCGTGGGGTCGACGCAGCGCTTCGGCGTTCCGATGGGCTTCGGCGGACCTCATGCCGGCTACATGGCTACCAGGGAGTCTCTGCGCCGGAGGATCCCTGGTCGCGTCGTGGGTGTGTCGCAAGACTCTCGAGGTCGCAGGGCCTATCGCCTAGCACTCCAGACTCGCGAGCAGCACATTCGTCGCGAGAAGGCGACGAGCAACATCTGTACCGCCCAGGTTCTTCCGGCGGTGCTGGCCTCGATGTATGCCGTTTACCACGGTCCCGAGGGCCTTACCCGTATTGCGGAGACCGTGCATCGTCGGGCCGTGGCTTTGGCGGCGGCGATTTGCGCCCAGGGCCACCGGCTTCAGCAGGAGCCCTTCTTCGACACCCTGCGAATTGAGCTGGAGGGCGATGACGCAGAGGAGATTCGTCGACGAGCCGAAGAGCGTGGCTACAACCTTCGCGTCGTCGATCCCAAGACGGTGTCTCTGGCTCTCGACGAGACTACGACCGACGAAGATCTCGATCAGCTCTCCGCGGTGTTCTCTGGGAAGGGAGCCGGCGGCACCGAGGCGCCGCCGGGAATTCCTGCGTGGGCGAGGCGAAGCTCTCCATTCCTGACCCATCCGGTTTTTCATCGTTACCGATCAGAGACCGAGATGCTGCGCTATATCCATCGTTTGGCCGGTAAGGATGTGTCCCTTAGCTCTTCGATGATTCCGCTGGGCTCGTGCACCATGAAGCTCAATGCGACGGTCGAGTTGGTGCCGGTGACGTGGCCTGAATTTGCGTCTCTCCACCCTTTCGTGCCGGCGGAGCAGAGCCAGGGGTACCGTCGCCTTTGTCGGGAGCTCGAAGCCATGCTGTCAGAGCTCACCGGCTTCCCGGCGGTCTCGCTGCAACCCAACGCGGGATCCCAGGGTGAGCTTGCGGGGTTGCTGGTGATTCGTCGCTACCACGAAGCGCGGGGAGACGAAGAGCGGCGCATCTGCCTCATACCCCAGTCGGCACACGGCACGAATCCTGCCAGCGCGGTGATGGCGGGGCTTCGAGTGGTGGTGGTGAAGTGCGATGAGGACGGCAACATCGACCTCGACGATCTCGAGCGAAGGGTGTCTGCCCACGGTGACGAGCTAGCGGCGCTGATGGTGACCTACCCCTCCACTCATGGAGTTTTCGAGGAGTCGATAGGACCCATTTGCGAGCTGGTTCACTCTCGAGGCGGTCAGGTCTACATGGATGGAGCCAACTTCAACGCGATGGTGGGCTTGTGCCGGCCTGCGGATATCGGCGCCGATGTCTGTCACCTCAACCTGCACAAGACTTTCTGCATCCCTCATGGGGGCGGTGGTCCTGGCATGGGTCCGATCGCGGCCGCCGCTCACCTCGGCCCCTATCTACCTGGCCACCGCGTAGGCGGTGTCGGCGGCGCCGAGAGTGTCGGCGCCATTTCTGCCACGCCGTGGGGCAGCGCGAGCATTCTGCCGATCTCGTGGATGTATATCGAGCTCATGGGCGCCGCTGGGCTCCGTCGCGCTTCGCAGGTGGCCATTCTCAATGCCAACTACATTGCGCATAGATTGGAGCCCTTCTACCCTGTGCTCTACCGAGGCCGGCGTGGTCGCGTAGCGCACGAATGCATCCTCGACCTCCGGCCGCTCAAGAAGGTGGCCGGCGTCGAGGTCGAAGACGTTGCGAAGCGGTTGATGGACTACGGCTTCCACGCGCCGACCGTGTCGTGGCCGGTGCCGGGAACAGTGATGGTCGAGCCGACCGAGAGTGAGTCGAAAGGGGAGCTCGATCGCTTCTGTGACGCCATGATCTCCATTCACAAGGAGGCGCTCTTGATCGAGACCGGCGAGATGCCGCTGGAGAACAGTCCCCTTCGCAATGCCCCACACCCTGCGGAGGACCTCCTGGTGGACGACTGGAGTCGACCTTACTCGAGGGCCGCGGCGGCATACCCAGCTCCCTGGACGCGAGGGCACAAATACTGGCCGCCGGTGTCACGCATCGATAATGCGTGGGGTGATCGCAACCTGTTCTGTACCTGCCCGCCGGTTGGCGACTTCGAAGAGGAGTAGACGAGCGCTGTCCCGACGTCTTCTGCGGACTGCGGGGAGTGTGGGCCAATCTAGGCCGCGTTGGTAGAGAGCTTCTGAAGAGAGGCCGAGCCCAGCGCGAGTAGCACAGCTACCACGGTCAGGCTTGCCAGCGCTAGGTGAAAGTGACCGCTGAAGTCGTAGATCAGTCCAAGACTGATCGGGCCCAATACACCGCCGATTTCTGCGGCCGAGAAGAACATTCCGCTGGCGGCGCCCGCTCGCCTGTCTCCGATACCGGGCAGCTCTACCAGAGAAAGAACCAGGACGGTGGTCAGGGACGAACGAGCGATGCCCTGCAGAAGGAGTCCCGCACTCAGGGGAACCGGGTCGGCAGACTGAAGCAGAATACTCGCGGTGGCGGCAAGCAGGCACAAGACGATGAGAATGTGAAAGCGACGACTTGGCGTGGCCAGGCGAGGGATCAGTAGCGACCCGGCAATGCCGATCACCGTAGGGAGGGCCGCCCAGTAGCCGGCTTCAAGGGTCGTCATACCACCGCTGCGTAGAAGCTCCGGGAGCCAGTTGTTCAGACTATGGTTGAAGAGGAACACGCCGACGCTCATCATCAGGACCACCCGCACCGCGGGCGCAGCGGCCAATTCCCGCATGATCTGAAGCTGGGGGACGTAAGGTTCCGTTGCCGCTTGCTGCTGTTTGTCCACCCGGTTCAGAGTTGCGACCAGGAGCCAGAACAGAGCTCCGCCGCAGGACACCAGAGGCCATAGAGCCATTACCCGCCGCCAGCTGCCGTCGAATGCCGGCAGTAGCAATGAATGGGTCAGAGTAAGCGACACCACTCCTCCCACGGCTGGGCCGGTCATGTAGATGCCCATCGCCAAGCCGCGCTGAGCGCCAGTAAAGAGCTGTGCCACGACCTTCGGCGCGCCGGCCGAGATGATCGGGCCGCCAAGGCCAAACACCATGACCGCAAGAAGGAACGACCAATAGTCATCCGCGAAGGCACGTCCCGCGGCGGACAAGGCGATCAGAAGGGCGCCAATGAACAGCGCCCACTGCCCCCGAGTCGATCCAAAAGCAGGCGGCAAGGCATTGCAGAGAAGATGTAGACCAACTGCCACGCACCCATGAGACTTCCCATGGCCGTATGCGAGATTTGCAGCTCTTCTTCGACCGGCACTACCAGCGGAGCAAGGCTTGTTGCCGTCAGGCCGAATGTGCAGTACAGCAGCCAGAGCCCGGACAGCACCCACCACCTTCTGCCGCCAAGGAGTCCGTGCGGCAGGACTCCTGATGCGCTGTTCTCGGCGCCTTCCCTCGCGTCAGTCACGGCTCCGTTGAGTAGCTTCAGTCTCTCAATCTGGACCGCAATCGATGGATGTGGTCGTCTTCCAAGCCGGCCTCGCGGGCGTAGCTCTCGATGCCGCCGAAGCTATCGTCCAGAAAGGCGAGAGTCCGAGACATAGTCTCGGGCAGGCAGCTACGAAAATAGATCGGTAGTGGCTCAGCTTCGGGATCTCGGTCTTCGTCGTCCACATCGGGGACGGTCATGGCGGGGGCGGAGTGATCCCTGTAGGGGTCGTCCAGATAGACGTCGCTGAGGGCATAGTCCGCTGCGATGGCTTCATCGGTGACTCCGGCGATGCCAAGCAACAAGGCGGCAATCAGCCCGGTCCGGTCCTTCCCGGCGGAGCAGTGGAAGATCGATGCGTGGTCGCCGGTGCTCGCCAGTGTGCGCAGGATCTCGCCGATGATCTCTCTGCAGCTGGCGAGACCCACACAGTAGAGCTCTGACAACTTTTCCGCTTGACCGATCGAGGAGGGGTTAGATTTGAAGCCTTCCAGCCTGTCTCCCCACAGATCGAGGTGGTGATAGACGACATCCTGCGACTGAGCGAAGACGTTGGGAGCCAGCTCGAGCTCCCGAGGCAGTCTCAGGTCGACGACGGTCCCGATACCCCGATCAGTGAGCTCCTTTTGGTCGGCGTAGGTCAGTGTGCTCATGCCGGCGGAACGGAAGAAGCGCCGCCATCGAGTGGTGCCGCCATCCGACGTCGGATAGCCCCCCAGATCGCGTACGTTCGCTGCGCCTTCCATGGGGAGGTGGCGTCTGGGATGTCGCAAAACGTGCTCCACGGCAGTCGTGTGCGGCTCGGCTCTGTCTACGGCGTGGAGTCACACGCCGGCAACCGCCGGGTCGCGACCCTCGCTCTCCTTGAAGATCGCGTATTCCATGCTGTCGTAGAGGGCCTTCCAGCTGGCCTCGATGATATTGGTCGAGGCCCCCACCGTCGTCCAGGTGTTCGCGCCCTTCTTGAAGTCGATGAGCACTCGTGTCGTCGCCGCGGTTCCTTGATCCGAGTCCAGAATACGCACCTTGTAGTCGCTGAGGTGGATCTCCTCGACCTGGGGATAGGTGTCGCGGAGAGCCTTGTGAAGGGCCTGATTGAGGGCGTTTACTGGGCCGTTCCCGTCGGCGGCGGTGTGGGCGACCTTGCCGTCGATATCGACCTTCACGGTGGCTTCGGAGAAGAGGCCTCGTCCTTCGCGATGCTCGACCACCACCATGAAGTCGACGAGATGGAAGGCCGGGCGGTAGTCGTCCGATGCGCGGTAGAGCATCATCTCCACCGAGGCTTCCGCTCCTTCGAAAGTGTACCCCTTGCTCTCGAGGTCCTTGACCTGGTCGAGGACTTCCCGCGCTCGGCTGCGATCCGCTTCCACGCCCTGCTTTTCGGCGAGATGAAGAATGTTGCCGCGACCCGAGAGCTCCGACACCACGGTTCGCATCTCGTTGCCGACCAGCTCGGGCTCGATGTGCTGATAGCTCTCCGGGCACTTGAGTATGGCGGCGACGTGGATGCCTCCCTTGTGGGCGAAGGCGCTGCGGCCGACGTAGGGGGCGTGGTCGTCCTGAGGGATGTTGGCGATGGTGGAGACCAGTCGTGAGAGCTCGGTGAGCTGAACCAGGCGGTCAGGCGCCACACAGTCATGCCCCATCTTGAGCTGGAGGGCGGGAATGATGGTCACCAGATTGGCGTTCGACACCCTCTCGCCGTAGCCGTTGATCGTGCCCTGAACCATCGACGCTCCGACCCGGACCGCCGCCAGAGTGTTGGCGACACTGCAGCCACCGTCTTCGTGGGTGTGGATTCCGAGGGCGACTTCGGTGAGGCTCGCCACCTCGGCGACGATCGCTTCGATCTCCCAGGGAAGAGAGCCGCCGTTGGTGTCGCACAGCACCAGAAAGTCGGCTCCCCCGCGCTCGGCGGCCTCGAGGGTCTCGAGGGCGTAGCGGGGGTTCGCCTTGTAGCCATCGAAGAAGTGCTCGGCGTCGTAGACGACTTCCTTCTCCGCTTCGCGCATATAGCGGACGCTGTCCTCGATCATCGCCAGATTCTCTTCCAGCGTGGTCTCGATGACAGCTTCCACATGGAGGTCCCAGCTCTTGCCGACCAGGGTCACGACGGGAGTCTCAGCGGCCAAGAGCGCGATGATGTTGCCGTCTTGCTCGCAGGTGGTGTTCTTGTATCGCGTACTACCGAAGGCGCAGATCTTTGCCTGTTTCAGGGGATCCTGGCGGATTTGGCTGAAGAATTCCGCGTCCTTCGGATTCGAGCCCGGCCAGCCCCCCTCGATATAGGGAATGCCGAAGGCGTCCAGACGCCGGGCGATCTTGACTTTGTCGTGCAGCGAGAGGGAAAGGTTCTCGCGCTGAGTGCCGTCCCTCAATGTGGTGTCGTACAGAATGACCTTGCTCATCTTCTTCACTCTCCGTCCCTGGGCTTCGGCGGAAGCCCCGATTCTTGTTGGGAAACGAGGTGCCTGGTAAAGCTCTAGTGAACACTAAAGAGCTTCGCGATGGAGCAGGTGACAGTGGGCACTGTCACCATGGTTCTCTCTGTTCGGCGGGTTGGCATCAGAAGTTCGGCAGCGAGAATACCACGGGGGTAATCTTGGCAGCCCGCCCGTGTACTAGTCGATCTGCTTGAGGAGCTCGAGCAGCTCGTCGGTTGAAAAGATCTTGCCCAGACTCGGGTGGTCCGCCTGCACGACGTCGCCGAGAAGTTGTCGTTTGCGGTCGATCATGGCGGCAATGCTCTCTTCCAGAGTGTCTTCTGCGAGGAGGCGAAAGACCTGGACCGCTCGTTTCTGGCCGATGCGATAGACCCGATCGGTAGCCTGATCCTCCTTGGCTGCGTTCCACCACCGGTCATAGTGGATGACGACCGAGCCGCCTATCAGGTCGATTCCTGTACCTCCAGCGCGGAGACTTCCTAGAAAGACCCGACACTCCTCTTCGTTGTTGAAACGGTCCACGACGGCGCCTCGCTTACGAGTAGATCCGGTGAGCGTGGCGAAGTTCACGCCCAACTCGGTGAGGTACTCCTCCATCATGCGAATCATGCCGAGGTACTGGGTGAAGACGACGACCTTTTGACCGCTGCCGAGGCTCTCGTCGAGAAGCTCCTTGAAGAGCTCCCACTTGTGGGACCCGTGGTCGCGCCAGTTGTCGAGGTCGCCTAGGGCAAGCGCGGGGTGATCGCAGATCTGTTTGAGGAAGTTGAGTAGGGCGAAGATGTGTATATAGGGCAGAGGCTGGTCCTTGGCCTTGATTCGGCTCGCCAGAGCCGCGCCCCGTGTTTCGATGGTCTGGCGGTAGAGGCTGCGCTGCTCGGGACTCAGTGAACAGGTGCGAGTGTCTTCGATCTTCTCCGGAAGCTCGTCGAGGACAGTTCGCTTGAGGCGGCGCAGGACGAACGGAGCGACCAATCGGCGAAGCGCCTCGATAGCGGCCTCATCCGGCTCGGTCCGACCGGTGCCGAAGCGGTCGAGGTAGTCGTCGTCTTCGCCCATGTAGCCGGGAAGCACGAGATCAAAGAGGTTCTTGAGCTCGATCAGCGAGTTCTCGATCGGCGTACCGGTCAGGCCCGTCTTCATCCGCGCTCGCAGCCCGACCGCTGCCTTGTAAGCCTGTGTGTCCCGGTTCTTGATCTGCTGGATCTCGTCGAAGATGACGATTCCCCAAGGGATCCCCCGCAGTTTCTTGGCGTCGTTGCGCAGCACCCCATAGGACGCGACCAGGACCGACCCTTCCTCGAGAGCAGCCTTCAGGTCACGCTGCGGGCCGTGGTACACCACCGCGGACAAGGTCGGTGCGTGCTCGCGCAGCTTGTTGCGCCAGTGACTAATGACCGTCCGCGGACAGATGACGAGAGTCGGCTCCTCGAGGTCATGATGCTCTTGGAGGAGCAGGATGAGGGCCATTGCCTGGTGGGTCTTGCCCAGGCCCATGTCGTCACAGAGCAGCCCCGCGAGTTGATTCTCCCAGAGAAAGTGGAGCCACTCCACGCCGATGCGCTGATATGGGCGTAGTTCGCTCTCGAGGCCCTCGAGCGGGGGAAGGGGTTGCGACGGCCGCAGCTCCAGCAGACGCTCGATGATGGCGGCTCGTCCGCCCGAGCCTTCGATACGGACTGGCTTGGAGGTGGAGGACTTGAGTCTCAGTAGCTGAGCAGAGGAGAGCTGCAGCTTTCCCCCCCGACGTTTCGGACGTCGTCCCCCTTTAGAGCTGGCAAGAGTGGCGAGTCCCGCCAGCTCGGGAGAACTGAGATCGATCCACCCGTGCTTGCTTTCGAGGTAGGGGAGGCCTCGGCTTTTGGCCTCGACGAGACTCTCCAGAGCGACCTTCTCCTCGCCAAAACTGTAGTGGACAGCCATCGTGTCCTCGTCTTCGGCGGAGATCTCGAGGAAGTCGAACTCACGAAAGATGCGAAGCTCTTTGATCGGATCCTCGAGCACGGCCGAGGGCTCCGATGGCGAGGTCTCGTCTTCGTGCGGCAGCAGTTGCACTCGATTGGCGCGCAGCTGGCGTTTGCTCAAGGCTGCGCCCTCTTCGTCAGGAGTCTCGATCTCGGCGAAGAGCTGGAGCTCGCTAATGTAGACCAGCCCTCCGTAGAGCGCATGCTTCTCCTCCTCTGCAGCCGCATCGGGGTCGGGGTCGATCAGAGATTGGAGTCTGCCAACAACGTGCCGCGTTTCCTTGTCCGCCGCGGCCAGGCGAAGTACCGGCAGAAGGGGCAGCGGGCGAGGCGTTCTATTAGTGTCGCCTCCTTCTTCGCGAAGAAGCTCGAGTACGTTCCGTACCCTACTCCTCGGTACCACGATCCGGATCGTAGGCTGGTCCGCGGAGCGCCGGAACGTGAGAACAAACTCTTGGCCGGTGGAGTCCAGGGCGGGCTCGAAGCGACCCTTGTCTTCGTACTCTCGATAGGCGTGGTAGGCCACGCGATACCATACGCTCTCCTCGAAGGACTGCCGATTGGTCTTCATCCCGGCTCGGTTGAGGTGCTGTTCCTCCGAGCTACGCAGAAACATAGCGAGCTTTTCGATCAGCCCGGATCGGTCGAGAAAACCTTGGTCATCAGGCACTTTCGCTGCGCGCTCCAGGAACCGGAGCGTCGCGGGTGAGTGCTCGAGGATCTCGATCAGAGTGCTGCCATCTGGAGAGGTCAGTCGCAGAATGACCTTGTCGCCACGGCGGAGCTGGCAGACTCTGGTCTCCCTGAGGGGCTGCGGATCTCCGTCGAAGAGAGCCCTTGCAAGGCGATGCCAGCGAGTGGCGCTGAAAACCTCTCCCCATGGACGGTTGTGAAAGCGCTTGCGGTAGAGATTGATCTGCTTGCTGAGCTCTTGCAGGTGTTTACAGGTCTTGCGTCGGCCCACGCTGCAGCCGCAGAAGCGAAGCGGGCGAGTCGATCCCACAGCGCTCTCCAGGTACATGGCCGAGCCGGAATCACCGTCCCTCGGGTCGGTGATCAGACCGATGCCCGAGCGGTGAAACTCGAGGCTGGAAAACCTGCTCATCGGATTGGGCGTGGAGCCCTAGCTACCCCCCTGAGACGCCTCAGACAGTGATCTGAGGCAAACCGCGAGTGTAGCAGGGAGATGGAATCGGTAGTAGCCCTTTTCGGATCAGAGTTTGGAGTCCGATTTGACTTATGGGCCCTTGTTCCATACAGTTTCGCGCCAGTTATGACAAGTCGCGTGAGCTCGAACGCCTACCGTGCCCGTCGGGGCATTGGCGAAGGTGTGCTTGGAGAGTTGCTCGTACTCGTACTTATTGCCCACAGCCCGGGGGCGAAGTAAGCGTAGCAACAGAGAAGACGCGAAACTTGGCCCCCAGCAGAGCGCTGGGGGTTTTGTTTTATGGGGCTATTGAGTCGATCGGGCCCAGGAGATATCAAGGCGATGCCAATCGAGACCTCGGAGTGGATTTGGTACAACAGTAGGTGGGTGAAGTGGGAGGAGGCCACCGTCCATGTCACCGCCCATGCTCTTCACTATGGCTCGAGCGTCTTCGAGGGGGTTCGAGCGTACGAGGGAGACGAGGGCCCGCGCATCTTCCGCCTCGATCGCCATCTCGAGCGCTTTCTCGACTCCAGCAAGTTGTTGAGGTTCGACATGGGTGAGCACACGATGGAGAGGCTCACTCAGCTTTGTATCGATTTGGTAGCTCGCAATCGTCACAAGTCCTGCTACATCCGCCCAATCGCCTTCCGCGGAGAGGAGAGCATGGGCCTCTACCCTCTCGACTGTCCGGTCGAGGTCGTCCTCTTCAGTTTTCCGTGGGGTCCCTATCTCGGAGACGAGGCGATCGAGGATGGAGTCGACGTACAGGTCAGCTCCTGGCGTCGTTTCGCTCCCGGTACCGGCGCGCCACTTGGGAAGATCGGCGGTCAGTATGTGACCAACCAGTTCGTCTCCATAGAGGCGCGGCAAAACGGCTATGCCGAGGGCATCATGCTGGACAGTTTCGGATTTGTCAGCGAAGGTGCCGGTGAGAACGTGTTCGTCGTCAAGCGAGGTGAGATCACGACGCCGCCGATCAGTGCCTCGATCTTGTCTGGAGTGACTCGAGACAGTGTCATCATCCTGGCGCGGGATCTAGGAATCCCAGTCCACTTCGAGAATGTGACTCGAGAGATGCTCTATCTCAGCGACGAGCTCTTCATGACCGGCACCGCGGCCGAGGTGAGTCCGGTGCGCTCCGTCGACCAGATTCCGATTGGCGAGGGTACGCGAGGGCCGATCACGAAGCGCTTGCAGGAGGAATTCTTCAACATCGTCGAGGGAACGATACCCGACCGGCACGGTTGGTTGACCTGCGTGCCACAAATCCAGTCTGTTGCGGTTCAGGACTGAAGCCACCGGGCTCTTTGACTAGGAGAATCAGATGAAGCTCACAGGCGCAGAGATCGTTTGGGAGTCACTCCTTCAGGAAGGCTCCGACCTCGTCTTCGGCTATCCGGGAGGGGCCATCCTCCCGACCTACGATGCTCTCAGCAAGTATCCGCAGATCCATCATGTGCTTACCCGCCACGAGCAGGGAGCCACCCATATGGCCGACGGGTTCGCGCGTGCGACAGGCAAAGTCGGCGTGGTGATCGCCACCAGCGGCCCGGGGGCGACCAATTTGGTCACCGGCATCGCGACCGCGATGATGGATTCCTCACCCATCGTGTGCATCACCGGACAGGTGCCGACGGGAGCAATCGGCACTGACGCGTTCCAGGAGACGGATGTGACGGGAATCACCCTGCCGATCACCAAGCACAACTATCTGGTCACTGATGTTCGGGATCTGGCGGGAACCATTCGCGAAGCCTTTCATATCGCTCGCACGGGTCGTCCGGGGCCTGTCCTCGTCGACATTCCCAAGGATGTTCAGATCGCCGAGACTGTTTTCGAGTATCCGAGCGAGCCCATTCGCTTAGCCGGCTACCGGCTTCTCGACGCGCCACCCCCGGAGCAGGTCGAGGCCGCGATCGGGCTCATCCAGGCCGCTCGGCGGCCGCTGATCCTGGCCGGCCACGGCGTGCTCATGTCGGGTGCTGTTCGAGAGCTCAGAGAGTTTGCAGAGAAGACCCAGATACCCATTGCCCTGACGCTGTTGGGCAAGGGTGCAATCGCAGAGGGTCACCCGCTTTGCCTCGGAATGATGGGTATGCACGGAGAGGCCTGCGTGAACAATGCCATTCAAGATGCCGACTTGCTGTTGGCTTTCGGCATGCGCTTCGACGATCGGGTCACCGGCAACCTCGCCACCTACGCGAAGATCTCGAAGAAGATCCACGTCGACATCGACCCCTCGGAGATCAACAAGAACGTGCCGGTCGATGTAGGCATAGTGGGCGATTTGCGGGCGGTGCTGGCGCAGCTCATACCGCTGGCGGATCGAGAGGCAGAGGGCGAGTGGATGGACAAGATAAAGGGATGGCAGGGTGAGACCGAAGATCGAGACATCGCCGGCGAGGAGGGCTCGGACAAGCTTTACGCGGCGCATGTGATCCGAGACCTCTGGCGCTTCACGGACGGTGACGCCGTTACCGTCACCGATGTGGGTCAGCATCAGATGTGGGAGGCCCAGTACTACCCCCATGAGCGACCGAACACACTGATCACGAGTGGCGGGCTGGGTACGATGGGTTTCGGGCTTCCTGCGGCGATCGGCGCCAAGATGGCCAAACCGAGTGAAGAGGTATGGGCGATAGTCGGTGATGGCGGCTTCCAGATGACCATGGCTGAGCTGGCGACGGCGGTTCAAGAGAAGGTCAATGTGAAGGTGGCGATCATCAACAACGGCTATCTCGGGATGGTGCGTCAGTGGCAGGAGTTCTTCTACGAAGAGCGCTACAACGCCACTCCGATGATGAACCCCGATTTCTGCAAGCTTGCTGAGGCTTATGGAATCCCGGCGATGAAGGTGACGAAGAGATCGGAAATGGAGTCGAGCGTGGCATGGGCCCGCGAGTACCAGGACGGGCCGATTCTTGTCGAGTTCGTCGTCGAGAAGCATGACGTGGTCTACCCGATGGTGCCCACGGGTGCGACTCTCAACGAGATGATCCGTCGCCCCTCTGTCACGCCAGAGATGGTTTGAATCGTTCGGGATCATAGAGGTAGATATGGGTAGACACATCCTTGCCGCATTGGTCGAGAATCGACCCGGCGTGTTGAGCCGGGTGGCGAACCTCTTTCGTCGACGTAGCTTCAACATCGATAGCCTGACCGTCGGGAGGACCCAGGACGACGACCACTCGCGGATCACTCTGGTCATGGAGGGCTCGCGCAAAGAAGCGGAGCGCCTAGAGCTGAACCTCTACAAGCTGATCAATGTGCTCGAGGTGGAGCATATGAGCGAGTCGCCTTCACTGGTGCGCGATCTTGCCCTGATCAAAGTGGCAGTCGACCGCGAGTCGAGGCGAGAAGTGCACCAGCTCACCCAGATTTTCCGCGCCCGAGTCATCGACGTCTCAGCAGAATCGATGATCATCGAGCTCACCGGTGAGGAGCGAAAGATAGAGAGCTTTGCCGAGCTCCTCAGACCCTTCGGCATTGTCGAGATGGTGCGTACCGGGGTCGTCGCCATGGGTCGCGGAGAGCACACCTTGGAGCACGACGGCTATCAGCCCAGGGCCGGCGCCCTCGGCAGTCGTCGTTCAGTGTTGTAACTAGAAAGAGAAGAAAAAAGGGAGAAAGCCTGGATGGCTAAATTGTATTACGACGGCGATGCCGACCTTTCACTGCTCGACGGCAAGACCGTAGCGATTCTGGGTTACGGGAGTCAGGGTCATGCTCATGCACTCAATCTACGTGACAGCGGCGTCGAGGTCCTCGTAGGTCTTCAGGAGGAGTCGAAGAGTCGCGCGAAGGCGGAAGCCGAGGGTTTGCGAGTTCTGAGTCCGGCCGAGGCCGTTGCGGCCTCCAGTGTGGTCATGGTTCTGGTCCCCGATACGGCGCAGCACGACCTCTATGAGAGCGACATCGCCCCCAATCTGGAAGCCGGAGACACTCTCATGTTCGCTCACGGCTTCAACATCCGCTTCGATGAGATCAAGCCGCCAGCCGAGGTGGACGTGAGCATGGTCGCACCCAAGGCTCCGGGTCATCGTGTGCGCGAGGTCTTTCAGGAAGGCGCCGGTACCCCGGGGCTGGTTGCAGTCGAGCAGGACGCGAGCGGAGGTGCTTTGGCTTTGGCTCTGGCCTATGCCAAGGGCATCGGTTGTACGCGTGCCGGAGTCATCGAGACCACCTTCGCCGAGGAGACCGAGACCGATCTCTTCGGCGAGCAGGTGGTTCTGTGTGGCGGGGTCTCGGCGCTGGTGCGGGGAGCCTTCGAAACTCTCGTGGACGCCGGCTACCAGCCGGAGATCGCGTACTTCGAGTGTCTTCACGAGCTCAAGCTGATCGTCGACCTCATGTATGAGGGCGGTCTCAGCTATATGTGGTATTCGGTCTCCGATACTGCCGAGCATGGCGGCTACGACGCCGGCGACAAAGTCGTTACAGCCGAGACCCGGGCGGCGATGAAGAAGATTCTCGAAGATATTCAACAGGGCGAGTACGCGAGGGGTTGGATCGATGAGAATCGGCGCGGCCGCCCTTGGTTCAACGAGAGGCGAGAGCAGGAGCGCTCCCATTCAGTCGAGGCGGTGGGCAAGAAGCTTCGCGCGATGATGCCCTTCCTCGATGCCAAGGATCTGGCCAACGTTTGATTGCGTCTCGAGGAAAGGAGGTGGTTCTGTGTCAGCAGGTGGCCTTAGTGACGGAGAGCTTGTGAAGCACACATTTACGGTGCCGAGAGGCCTCGTGACGGAACACACCGCCTTGGCGATCGGCCCATAGCAGAGGTATCGAGTATGACCCAGACTCCGGATCCCGACGTAGTTCGCATCTTTGACACTACTCTACGCGACGGGGAGCAATCCCCTGGCGCGACCCTGACCAGCGTGGAGAAGCTGGAGATCGCTAGACAGCTGTCGATTCTCGGGGTCGACGTCATGGAGGCGGGATTCCCCGCCGCCAGCCCCGACGAGCTGCTCGGGACCAAGAGAATCGCCGAAGAGGTGGGCCGGCCGGATGGGCCGATCATCGCCGGCCTTGCCCGCACCAGCCGTGGCGACATCGACAAGGCCTGGGAAGCAGTGCAACCGGCAGCCAAGCCTCGTATTCACACCTTCATTGCCACCTCCGAGCTTCATATGGAACGCAAGCTCGAGATGACTCGCGAGCAGGTGGTAGCCCAGGTGCGAGACATGGTGACTTACGCACGAGGCCTGTGCGAGGATGTCGAGTTCAGCCCGGAGGACGGAAGCCGCTCCGATCGAGACTTCCTGGTCGAGGTGCTCGCGATCGCCATCGAGGCCGGTGCCACGACCATCAATGTGCCCGACACGGTCGGGTACGCCACGCCGGAAGAGTATGCGGAGTTGTTTCGATTTCTGATCGCGTCGACTCCCGGCGCGGATGGAGTCATCTGGTCAGTTCACTGTCACGACGATCTCGGCATGGCCACCGCCAACAGCATCGCCGGTCTCGCCGCCGGTGCCCGCCAAGCCGAAGTGACAATCAACGGCATCGGAGAGCGCGCCGGGAACACCAGTCTCGAGGAAGTGGTCATGGCCTTGCGGACACGCCATGGTCAGTACGGCCTGCGCACCGGCATCGAAAGCACGCAGCTCACTCGCACCAGCCGAATGGTGAGCAATTACACCGGCATCGCAGTGCCTCCAAACAAGGCTATCGTCGGAGCCAATGCCTTCGCTCATGAAGCCGGTATCCATCAGGACGGCATGCTCAAAGACGAGCGCACCTACGAGATCATGACGCCGTCGACCGTCGGCCTCGCTGAGAGCAAGCTCGTGCTGGGCAAGCACAGCGGTCGCCACGCCTTCCGGCTCCGCATGGCCGAGCTCGGCTTCGAGCTGTCTTCGGGCGATCTCTATCCCGCGTTCCAGCGCTTCAAGCTTCTCGCGGAGAAGAAGAAAGTGGTCACCGACGCGGATCTCCAGGCACTCGCCACCTCAGAGGTTACGTCGTTGGAGGAGCTCTTCTCGCTGGTCGATCTGCAGGTTGCGTGTGGCAAATCCGGTATGCCGACAGCAACAGTACGTTTGCGAGGGCCCGAGGGGGTCGAGGAGGTGGCGCCGGCCGTGGGCACCGGTCCGGTGGATGCTTCGTTTCAGGCCATCAACGCGATTGTTCGACAGGCCACTACTTTGGTTGAATACAGCGTCCACAGCGTTACCGAGGGTATCGATGCCCTCGGGGAGGTGAGCGTACGAATCAGGTCCGCCGACGGCGACCCCCGTACATTCGGGGGTTACAGTGCCGACACCGACGTCATCATGGCGAGCGCGCAGGCCTATCTGAGCGCGTTGAATCGGCTCCTCGTGGCGCAGGGGCAGGGAAGTACGGGCCGAGAAACAGGATCCGCGACGGTAAGCGTCGCGCGGTAGGGAGGTTAGAGGCACGAATGCAGAAGACGCTTCTTGAGAAGGTTTGGGATGGTCACGTCATTCCGGGAACGGGTGAAGACGGCTTACCGGCCGTTCTCTACATCGACCTCCATCTGATTCATGAGGTCACCTCACCGCAGGCGTTCGCCGAGCTCGCCGAACGTGGGCTGGAAGTGCGCCGTCCGGATCAGACTCTCGCCACCATGGACCACTCGACGCCGACCGATCCTACGATCGATGCAGCGAGATTGAAGGTGCTGGATCCGCAGGGGTTCGCGCAGTTGGAGCGCTTGGCGGAGAACTGCCGCAGGCACGGCATTCCCGTCTTCGACATGGCTAGCGAGCAGCGCGGCATCGTCCACGTGATCGGTCCGGAGCTGGGGGTCACTCAACCGGGCATGACAATTGTGTGTGGAGACAGTCACACCAGCACCCATGGCGCTTTCGGAGCACTTGCCTTCGGAATAGGCACCAGTGAGGTGGGGCACGTTCTGGCCACCCAGTGTCTGTTGCAGAACCGGCCAAAGACCTTCGAGATTCGTCCAGACGGAGAGCTCCAGCCGGGGGTGACCGCCAAGGACTTGATCCTACATGTCATTTCGACCCTTGGCATTCACGGCGGCACCGGACATGTCTTCGAATACCGCGGCGAGGCGATCAGCGCGCTGGGTATGGAAGAGAGGATGACCGTGTGCAATATGTCGATCGAAGGGGGCGCTCGCGCCGGCATGATCGCACCTGACGAGACTACGATCGAGTATCTTCGCGGTCGAGCTCACGCGCCTCGAGGCGACGCGTGGGAGAGGGCTGAGGAGGATTGGCTCGATCTCGCCACCGACGCTGGAGCGGTGTTCGACAGGAGCCTCGCCGTAGACGCAGCCTCATTGGAGCCGATGGTCACATTCGGCACCAACCCGGGAATGGCGATTCCGGTGAGTGGCGAGATCCCTAGCGATGAAGAGACCTTTGGTAAAGCCCTCGCCTACATGGATCTCGAGGCGGGAGCTCCGATTCTAGGTCACAAGATCGAAGTGGTCTTTCTCGGCAGCTGCACGAACTCGCGGCTCTCGGACCTGCGTGCGGCGGCTTCCGTGCTCGAGGGGCGACAGGTTGCCAGGGGTGTCACGATGTTGGTGGTGCCGGGCTCTCAAGACGTCAAGCGTAAAGCGGAGGAGGAGCGCCTCGACGAAGTGTTTCGCGCGGCCGGGGCCCAGTGGCGGGAGGCGGGTTGCTCGATGTGTCTGGCGATGAACGGGGATCAGCTCGAGCCCGGCCAATACGCCGTCAGCACAAGCAATCGCAATTTCGAGGGACGCCAGGGGCCGGGTGGTCGCACCTTTCTCGCCAGCCCTCTCACCGCGGCCGCCTCGGCCATTCGCGGGGAAATCGCCGACGTGCGGGAGCTGCTTTGATGGCACGCTTCGATACCCTGACAAGTCGCCTCGCCCCGCTGCCGCTAGACAATGTCGATACCGACCAGATCATTCCGGCCCGGTATCTCAAAGTGATCGACAAGGAGGGCCTCGGCGAGGGCCTCTTCTCGGCGTGGCGAACACTTCCGGATGGAAGTCGCGACCCCGCTTTCGTGCTCAACCAGAAGAAGTACGAAGGTGCGAAGATCCTCCTCGCGGGAGACAACTTCGGCTGTGGCAGCTCGAGAGAGCACGCCCCCTGGGCCCTACTGGGAGGAGGCTTCCGAGCCGTCATAAGCCCTCGCTTTGCGGATATCTTTCGCAATAACTCACTCAAGAACGGGCTCTTGATCGTTGAGGTCAGTCAGTCTGTCTACCGCCGCCTGCTAGCGCAGGTGGAAGCGGACCCTGTGGTAGAGGTCACCCTCGACCTGTCGCAAGAGCTCCTCTTCTTACCCGACGGCGAAGAGGTGTCTTTTCCTATCGACAGCTTCTCGCGACGTTGTTTGCTCGACGGCGTCGACCAACTCGGCTATCTCTTCGACCAGCTCGGCGCCATCGAGAGCTTCGAGCAGAGTCACGAGCCCCGAGTTAGGACCACTGACTCCTAGGGGAGCGCGATGGGCGAAACGAATCAGCGAGCCAGGATTGTCCGTTTGCCGGGAGACGGCGTGGGCCCCGAGGTTCTCGGCGAAGGATGCCGGGTCCTGTCACTGGTGGCGGAGAGACGCGGCCTAATGCTGGATTTCGACGAGGCTCCGATCGGTGGCTGTGCTATCGACGCTTCGGGTAGTGCATTGCCGGACGAGAGCGTCGCCATTTGTGAGAAGGCTGATGCGCTCTTCTTAGGAGCTGTCGGAGGGCCGAAGTGGTCGGATCCGACAGCGCCGGTTCGTCCTGAGCAGGGCCTTCTGGAGCTGCGTCGGCATTTCGGTCTTTTCGCCAACCTGCGACCCGTGCCGGTTTATGAGGGATTGCTCGACCTGACGCCGATCAAGGCCGAGCTCGCTCGAGGTGTCGACATCTTATTTGTTCGCGAGTTGACCGGCGGCATCTATTTCGGTCCACGGCTCGAACAGGGTGAAGGCACGACGGCGTCGGACACCCTGGTTTATAGCTCGGACGAGGTGGAGCGGGTCGCTCGGGTCGCGTTTGAGGCCGCGAAGGATCGCCGCGGCAAAGTGACCTCGGTGGACAAGGCCAATGTCCTGGCCTCGATGCGACTGTGGCGGCGGACCGTCGAGGTCGTCGCCAGAGACTATCCGGAGGTGGAGCTGGAGCACGTTCTGGTGGATGCCTGCGCCATGCATCTGATCAGGACGCCGGCGACCTTCGACGTGATTCTGGCGGGGAACCTGTTTGGCGACATTCTCAGCGACGAAGCCTCGGTCCTTTCCGGCTCGCTTGGGATGTTGCCGTCAGCTTCTCTCGGCGACGGCCCAATGGGTCTCTACGAGCCGGTTCACGGGTCCGCTCCCGACATCGCAGGGCAAGGCATTGCCAACCCTGTCGGCGCGATCCTGTCGGCGGCGATGTTGCTGCGCTTCAGTCTCGGTCGCGAGCAAGAGGCCTTGGCAGTCGAGGCCGCCGTAGCACGCACTTTGGACGACGGCATACGCACCTCGGATCTTGGATTGTCGGGCGCTAGCGGAGCCTCGACCCGAGAGATGGGTGACGCGATCTTGCAGCGCCTCGACGCCATCCTCACCGACCACTCATCGAGAGGTTGTCCCGGCGTCAGAGGATGACCGCTTCGGCTCCCAGATCTGCTATGAGATCGTCGAAGCGTTGCAGGATGGCGTCCCAGCGATCGAAGAGGCTCTTGAGCTCAGCGGGTCTCAGATAGGGCTCGAGTCGCTCCTCGACAGCGCCGCGATCCGCTGTCCGCAGCTTCTCCCAGAGCTCGCGCTCGCAGCGACTGAGCTTGGCGATCGCTTCCTCGCTGTGCTCGCTGAAGAAGGATCGACCGTGGTCGATGAGCCAGACCTTCCACTCGGAGTCGATGAGATAGTTGCCTGGGTTGCGATCGTGATTGTTGATCAGGGCGTCGAAGACATCAACTTCTCCCATCTGGCGCGACCAGTCCCTGATATCGGGTGGCCGAAGCCCTTCTGAGCGCCTCCGCCCTTCGGTCATTGCATTCTCCAGCCAAGCCTGGATCGACCCCTTGGCGCCTTTGTAGGATCTTGGCGCGGTTGGCGGAACGCGGTCGAGGCTGAGGATACGATCGAGCTCGTAGGCCGCGGTATCGAAGGCGTAGCTATCGCGGAAGTGCCGGTAGAACTTGCCGTCCCCGATCTTCTTGTTGCGGTGCTCCAGGTCTACATCACGGAAGATGGCGCGGGCTCGGATGCCGTCGCGCTCCAGCTCTACACGAATCGGCTGATTGATCCCTTCCTTGCTCCGCTTTCCGGACTTGACAGCGGCGGTACTGAGAAACTCCAGCAGCTGCTCGGCACTGCCAAAGGGTAGGGGCGCGCCATCGGCACCGGCCCATGACCAGGGCTGCGTCGTGGTCGCGACAGCAGCAGCGGGTGCCCCGCTCGCCGACAGGCTCAGGCGTTGACGGGGCGGCTCTTCGCTCTCCTTCCACAGCGGCACTCTGTTGTTCTTGTAGATCGCGGTGAAGGCACCATCCTGGATCTCGAGAGCGGAGGCCTGCCCACGATAGGTCGAGGTCAGCATGCCGGTGTCGATCAGGAAGATTCGGCCGTCGAAACGCACACCGATTTCGCGATCGGTCTGCACATTGTGGCCCACGACGATGTGCTTCGTTCCTTGGGCCGCCAGGACCGCGTCAGTTAGCGCCGGTCCCTCCTCGTCACTCCAACCCGCCTCTCCTCCGGGCTCGGGAACGGAGTCTCGGTAGCCGCGGAACCAGAGCGGTCCCTCCGGAGCAAACAGATACCACTCTTCGTAGTTGCTGCATTGGCTGAGCGTTTCGAGCTGTGAGACTTCGATCTCGCTGAGCCCCTTGTTCTGCTGTTTGACCTGGAGGCCGTTCAGCGTCGCGAAGCCCGACTGGATGAGGTCGGCAGTTGTCGATGTCAGGGTGAGATAACCCTCTCCGCGTAGCAGTGCGCGGCAGGCGTCTAGGTTCGCCACTTCTTCGTGCACCTGCCGGTTGATGTCTTCGATCGGGCGAGCGCCGACCTCAGGGGTGAGACCGGCGTGGAGAAAGAGGGCGTTATCGACGCGAACGATTGCGGGCAGGCCTCTGAGCCAGCTCCCGTACTTCCCTTCGGGCAGGAGTTGCTGGAGGTAGGCGATGGTTCCTTCAGGGTTCGCCTTCGACCACAGCTCGCGCTCGCTGGTGCCGAAGGCCGGACGCGGCAACGACAGCAATTTGGCTCGGTTGCGTGCGGCGCGGACCATGCTCTTGTACTCTTCGTCGCGCTTCGCCGTCGTGCTCTCGTCTGCGAAGTGACCGAGCGCTTCGGCGCTGACGTCTCTGAGCTCACCGACCAGATTCAGGGCTTCGTGGTTCCCCATCAGAACCTCGACCCGACCTCCGGCGGCCGCCGCCTCTCGCTGGAGTCGCATCAGCAGGTCCATGACCTCGCGCACGCCCGGCCCCCGATCGGTGAAGTCGCCGGTTTGGACGAGGGTGCTATCGCCCCCCGACCACGTGAGCTTCTCGTCGATGAGGCCGCTGGCGATGAGAATCTCCACCAGCTCGTCGTAGGCGCCATGAATATCGCCAATGGCGACGGTGCGGGCCCCAAGAACCGCGGCCGGCAACGAAAAGAGGAGGAGTACAAGTGCGGCGACGCGAGCGCCTGAGATCATGGCGCCACCTGCTGGAGCATCGTTCCTTCGCGAGCGATCTGTGCCGCGGCCTCGACCCAGTGGTCATCGCTGTTCAGAGAAGGAACCAGGCGGAGCTCTTGGCCCCCATGATCGATGAAGTCCTGCCTGGCGCGGATGGCGATCTCTTCGAGGGTCTCGAGACAGTCGGCAACGAAGGCCGGAGAGAGAACGGCCAGCCGCTTCACGCCTTTCCTGGCGAGAGCCGGAACCCTGAGATCTGTGTAGGGCTTGATCCAAGGGTCGCGGCCGAGCCGAGATTGGAATGTCACCTCGTATTGACTCTCGTCGAGGCCGACGAGCCTGGCGATGCCGCGGGCGGTCGCAAAGCACTGGGCCCGGTAGCAATTCCGGTTGGCGGCGACGATCGTGTCGCAACACCCATCGCCGAGACAGTGAGCGCCGTCGGACTCGTCGCTCTTGGTGACATGCCGCTCCGGCAGACCGTGGAAGCTCATGAGCGTAAAGTCTGGGGCGAAATGCTCGTGCACCCGCTTGGTCTGCTCCGCGAAGGATGCAAGGAATGCGGGATGATCGTAGAAGGGCGGCACGACTTGAATCGACGGTATGTTCCAGAATACCGACGCTTCTTCCATCACCTTTTCAACGGCCGATCCCCAAGCCGCCGAGGAGTACTGGGGGAAGAGGGGGAAGACCACAAGCTTGTCGAGCGCCAGCTCGCGTAGGCGAATGAGAGCTTGGCGGATCGATGGGTTCTTGTAACGCATGGCGAGCTCGATTGCGACCTCGGGGCCGAGCTTCTTCTGGAGCTTTTTGGCCAGATCCTGCCCATGGAAAAGGAGAGGTGATCCGCGGTCGGTCCAGATCTGGCCGTATGCTTCGGCGGACTTGCGAGGCCGAAACGGAAGAATGAACAGATTGAGCACCAGCGCTCGCTGGATCGGGTGCACATCGAGCACGCGAGGGTCGGAGAGGAACTCTCGGAGGTAGCTGCGCACCTCGGCGGTACTGGGGCTGTCGGGAGTCCCGAGGTTGACAAGGAGTAGGCCGTAGCGTGGCACGGGGCGATCAAGTCTAGCAGTCAGTTGCCGGCCGCGCTTCGAGAAAAACTTGCTTCAAGCGTCACGCATGTGAGGTATTAGAGATACTTAGAACCCACCGAGCGGTTTCTTCGAGAAGAGGATCCGCGGGTCCTCGGGCGACCGATTCGACGAGCGGAGTGAGTCCTCTGATTTCCTCCTCGTGGACGAAGCTCAGTGCGGCCGCTCCCAGCCAGAGGCCGACGGCGTCGGAGTCTCTGGCTCCCTGGATGAGGTTGCGGACGATGTCCTGCTTCTCGCCGTGACTGATGTGGAATAACCGCTGAGCCTCGGCCAGACGCTCGTCGGAGGGTATGTCGTCGACCACGGCCAGCGTGTGCCGGCGGATGGACGGAGGGAGACTGTTATCGAGATACTCGAGAGCATGACCTCTCATCCTGGTGTCGGAGCTCTTGAGCTGTTCGAAAGCGGTGAGCCTTTCGTGTCGACTCTCCACCATCGAGAGTAGAGCGAAGAGATTCGCCGAGTGGTCGGAGAGACGATCCATCAGCAGTTCCTGAAGCAGGGTTGGTGGCCGCTGGGAGCGCCAGCGGAGGCGGATTCCCCGAACGGAAAGCTCCCCGGGTCTCGAGATCGGGATCAGACGGGAGAAGGCACGGAGATAGAGTCTGGTCTCTTCTATGGCGTGCCTCTCGACCACATGGCGATCGAAGCGGAGGCTCGGATCCTGGTCATGCAGTGAGGCCAGCGATGCGATGATCTTTCCGTTGAGGAAGGCGTCGTCGGTCGGGAGGCTGTCGATCAGGGCGTTCTTTGCGGCCTCTCCGCCGATGCGCGCGATGGTCTTGGGGAGGGCGCGCCGGATCCAGTAGAACTCTCTGGGGTCGGTCATGAAGTGGGCGAGTGCAGGGATCACCGCTTCGCCGCTGGCGACGAGGGCGTTGCGCACCTCGTGCTTCAGGCGCCGCTTCCTGAGCAGAGAGGTCAGAACCGGAACGAATAGGTAGTTCACGCCGTCGCGCTCAATCTGTTGCAGCGCGCTGGCGATGGCTGCGCGAAGCACCTCGAGATCGGAGTCCGACAGCAGATGAAGAAGGCCAGCATGGGAGTCGGCGCCGCCGATAGAGCCCAGAGCTTGCGCCGCCGCCTCCCGGGTCTTGGGGTCGGCATCTCTGAGCATCCCGGCGAGCGCTCCCTGCGCTCGCTCGCCGATCTCTGGCTCGTTCTCGATCTGGAGGAGGCAGACGATGGCGGCGGCTCGCACCCGCTTGTCGGGGTCGCGCAGGCGGGGAACCATCAGCGCAGAGATGTCTGTATCGGTGAGCGTTGCAAGCGTGCGCACCGCATCCACGCGCACGTCCGGATCGTTGTCGGCGACCAGGCGCTCGACCAGTGACCGGGCGTCTCGACGTCCCAGATCGCTCAACAGGGCCAGGGTGCGGCGCCGGACCAGGGGGTCGTCGTGAAGAAGGAGCAGCGGCGGGACCAGGCGTCCGCGTCCCTGCGACGTCAACAGGTCGAGGCTGTGGAGCACTTCCCCCGAGTCCGCGCTTCCCAGTGAGCTGACAAGGACTTCCAGCGTGGTCACGTCAGAGGGATCGAGGCGCTCGTCGGGATCGATCCTTCTGGCCAACAGGCCCTCGCGAAAGATGGCGACGTAGTTCTTCCGCACGATGATGGTCAAAGCGAGCCAGGCAGCGACCAGAACCAGCACGGCCCAGCCCGTCTGGACCGGCGACACCCAGCCGAAGGTCACGCTCAACAGGAGCACCCCTGCTCCCGCCTTGGCGAATCGTTGCACCAGCACGTCGATGTAGGCCTTGATTCTGGGGCGGATGTTCAGGGGGACAGGAACGTAGAGAAGCTCTCTCGTGCCCTGGTCCAAGGAGTAGCGGAGCGCGCCCTCGCTGACTTTGAGCCCCGCCACCGCGGCGACGAGGAGGGAGGGCAACACAGCCGCGGAAAACAGCACGAGCATGGTGCCCAGGCCCATACAGACCGGCAGCACGCGGAGCGCGAAGCCCACGCCAAGCACCCGATGGACTCTCGAAGTCACCACCAGCTGCAACACCAGGGCGACCAAAGCGCTCAAACTGAAGAGGTTCCCGAACAGGCGGGTTCTTTGGTCCAGGAGGTCGGTGGACTGCTGGACGACCCAATTGAACTGCAGGTCGATGAACTGCGCCACGATGATGCTCACGAACATCAGCCCGGCAACCGCGAGGAGGTGTGGGGATTGGCGGATGGTGGCGAAGTCGCCGCGAGTGGCCTCCACCTTCGGCTCGGGTCGAGGCATGGTGGTGGTTGCGTACGCGACCGTCTTGTTACCGTCGTGGATGCGGCGCACGAACGCCAGTGTTCCGAGTAACAGCAGGGTGGAGGCCAGGAGGGTGGCCCGGGTCTCCAGGAAGACGGAGCTCCAGCGGGCAACCTGACCGCCGATGACGCCGCCGAGGAGTCCCCCGGAGAGTACGAGGCCGAAGAGGCGGCGGGCTTGTCGTGGGTGGAGTAGTTGGCCGGCCCAGCTCCAGAACTGGCTGAAGAGAAGCAGGGTGACGATCGAGATCCAGATGTAGAAGACGAAGCTGACCCAGGGCCACGGGTAGGCGTAGAGAGACCAGAAGACCAACAGGGTCGCGACGACGACCAGGGTTGTCCACGAGATCAGCCGCTCGAGCGGGGCTCGTGCCGCTGCGCGGCTGTACCCTCGAAGAACCGGATAGGCGAAGAGAGCGACTACCACATAGACGATCGGTAGGCGCTCAAAGCCGAGGCTGTCCACGAAGGAGGATTGACGGACGCTCTTGGCGGCGAATTGGAAGGCGCCGAGAAGAACGCAGTAGCCGAAGAGGGAGCCTACGAGGCCGGCTTCCTCCTGCCGAACGTCGAAGCCGATTCGCGCGAGAGCCCGCCAAGGCCATCCAGTGGCTCTATGGGCCCCAGCCGGTTTTAGACTTCGGTCCACTAGCCGACTAGTCTGCAGGTAGCATCAACACCGCCGGATCGATCCGTGCTCCACGCCAACGAAGACCGAAGTGTAGATGAGGGCCCGTCACCCTTCCGGTGCTACCGACCCTGCCGATAGCTTTGCCGCCTTCGACTTTTTCGCCGGCCTCGACATCGATCCGGCTGAGATGCATATACATACTGATCAGTCCGTCTCCGTGGTCGATGAAGACGCTGTTGCCGCCGAAGAAGTGCTCCTCCGCAAGCACTACCTCGCCGGCCGCGGCGGCCAGTACCGTAGTGCCTGTCGAGGCCTTGTAGTCTTCGCCGCTGTGAGGGCTGCGCGGCTGGCCGTTGAAGACCCTTTTGGAGCCGAAGCTGGTGCCGGGTCGCGGATCTTTGATCGGGTGTGCAAGCGGAATCTCGAACTGTCTACCGGTGTCGCGATCCCACAGGGCATCGATCTGAGCTCTCTCCTCACCGGCGCGAGTGAGATTGGCCTCTGACAAGTTGACCTGGCCGTCGTCGCTCACCCGCAGATGCTGCACGCGATAGGGATAATCACCCAGCTTTACCGTGGCCGACTCTTGCGCTCCATTGCGACGGCGATGGATGGCAAGCTCGCCGCTGCGGTCGAGGTCGATCGGGAAGTAACAAGTGTCTCCGTGAGGGAGCCAGGAGCGGTCGTCCGCCGAGCAGCTTTCGGTGTCGGCTGCGACCCAACGAACGACGGTGCCGGCAACAGCGGAGATGGGCTCGTCCTCGGCCACGAGGCCGGGTGCGAGAAGCGCGATTCCGAGAGCCGAGAGTACGAGGCTCGCCGCGAGTGGGCATCTGTTGCGGGTTGTCATGGTGGGGTCGGCTTGCTCTGCCGGATCGTAGCACCGGCCCTAAGGATCCAGCATGACAGTCGCTCTTCCCTGCTCGGCGATAAGCGCGCGGAAGTGGACGAGGATTCGCTACCGGTCGGTGAGATCGCCGGTCTGCACCAAGGTCGTGTCGTCGCCGGACCAGGTGAGCTTGTCGTCGACCAGACCGGTGGTGCGAAGGATCTCCACCAGCTCGCCGTAGGCACCGTGGATGTCACCGATGGCGACGGTACGCCCCGCGGACGCCGTGGCCGGCAGCGACGAGAGAATGAGTGCCGCCGCTGCGATCCGACCCAACGCCGAGCTCATCAGGAATCCCGGTCGACTTCGGGCTCTGAGAGAAATTCGCGAAATAGTGCCTTGACGATCTCGATGTTGTGAGAGAGCAGGTCGAAGAAGTCGTCGGCCTCGACAGCCAGGGTCACGGTAGAGCACTGGGCGGTAGCTCTGGAGGAGTGCAGGCGTCCGCTGAGGATCTCCCTCGCTCCGAATGTCTGGCGAGAGAGGGCACGCCGTGCCCCATCACTCGTGCCCACGAGCTCCACCTCACCCTCGACGACGCAGTAGAAGGCGTCCGCCGGCTCGTTGATGCCATAGACCTCCTCCCCTTCTTCGAAGTGTCGCTCACTGGAGATGCCGGCGATGCGCACAACCTCCTCGGCGCTGCAGTGGCTGAAGATGTCGACATTGCGCAGCATCATCACCTTTTCGATCTGGGCGAGCTTCACGAGGCCGCCCAGTCTACCAGCCGGCCGAGTCTCAGATTCCTAACAAGCGGCGCTGGTTGTCTTCTATCGCCTCGAACACTTCTTCCTCCGAGGTCTCCTTGAGACGGGCGATCTCGGACAGGCTTATGCGCACATTCGCCGGCTCGTTACGCTCGCCCGGAGTCGGACCCAGTACCGGACTGTCGGTCTCGACCAGGAGGCAGGATAGCGGCAGACGCCGCACCAACTTCTGCTTCTGGGGAGAGCGCACCACCGACGGCGGCACCGAGAAGTAGAAGCCGGCTTCGACTCCAGGGAGTGCCTTGGCGGCGCGGCCGTCGAAGGCATGAAGGAGAGCTTTCCTCGCTCCGGCTTCGAGTAAGAGGGCGATGGCGGCGCCGCCGGCAGAGCGTGAGTGAATGTTGAGGGGCAGGTCGGTCTCCGTCGATAGGCGGATGAAGCGAAGGAAGATCTCGCTTTGTAGCTCCCTTTGGGCAGGCTCTTTGACCTTCCAGTGGTCGAGACCGACCTCACCGATCGCCACCAGACGATCACGCTCGCGTCGAATGAGCTCTAGCATCTGCTCGGCCTCGCCCAGGTCCAGGATCGTCGGGTAGAGGCCGGCGGTAGGGCGGATGATGTCGGGGTGCGCCTCGGCCAGGTCGAGGTTCTTCTGTGCATCGTCGAGCGTTTCGCCGACACAGACGACTGCCCCTACCCCGGAGGCGCGGGCGCGCTCGAGAACCGCGGAGCGATCCTCGTCGAAGACCGGGTCGCAGAGATGGGCATGTACGTCGACGAGGGGCATCGGCTCGGGTCGATGGCTAGGCGTCTCGGGACCGGGCTCTGTCCTCGAGCTCTTCGAGAGTGCGGGGCCAGTCCTTCTTGAGAAGACGGGAGAGGGCGCGATCGGCCAGAAGGCGCCCACGGTTCTGGCAGCGAGCGCAGTAATTGCACTCGTTCTCGGCATAGACGATGCGCTGAACCGGCGAGCCGCAGTCAGGGCAGGGCTCGCGAAAGCGCCCGTGAACGGCCATTCCCGCGCGAAAGGCGGTTACCTTTTTGGGAAAGGTAACGCCGGTCTCCTGCTCCAGTCGACTCTTCCACTCTTCCAGAACATCACGGGTGGCGACGTAGAGGCGCTCCAATTCTTCCTCGGAGAGCCGGGAGCTCAGCTTCATCGGTGAGAGTCTGGCGCGGTGCAGAATCTCGTCGGAATAAGCGTTGCCGATCCCCGACAGGATCCGGGGGTCGGTGAGGGCTCGCTTGAGAGTGTGGTTCTCTCGCGTCAATGCGGCGCCGAAGTGCGCCGCGTCTGTCGCCAATACCTCGAGCCCTCCACGGTCGAAGGCAGCGAGAGATTCTCTGCCGCGGACGACGTGAAGGGATGCCCTCTTCTTGGAGCCCGCCTCTCGTAGGAGGAGGGTGCCCGGGGCAAAGTCGAAAGCGGCGAGCCCGACTTTCATCGGCAGTCGCGCACCGCTCGCGAGCCAGAGGAATCGCCCAGCGATCATCAGATGGATCACCAGAAAGAGGTCGCCTTCGAGCTCGACGATGATGCGCTTGCCGAGGCGACTGACACCGGTGACGGTCAACCCCTCGGCGTCGGAGAGCGGTGGGTCTACTGAGCGCAGGACGAACGGGCTACCGAGCCGCGTCCGCTCCAGGATCTCGCCGACGATACGAGCTCGGAGCGCTCCGAGGTAGACCTCGATATCCGGCAGCTCGGGCACTAGCGCAGAGTCAGGCCCAAGACGCCCTCGAGCTCGTTTACGGCCTGCTCCCCATCGACCACTTTGATGGTGGTCACCCCCATAGCCCTGGCCGGTTTCAGATTACCGCCGATGTCGTCGAGAAAAATCGCCTCCGGCGGCTCGACTCCGAGCTGCGCGAAGGTGAGCTCGTAGATGGCGGGCTCAGGCTTGCGCATACCGACAACGCTCGACTCGATGAAGTGGTCGAAGAGGGGGCGAAGCTGATGGCGATCGCGTCCGTCATGAGCCCAGTTGTTGGTCAGGGCCGCGGTAATGACGCCGTTTCGGCGGAGCTGGCGGAGGGCTTGAATCATCTCCGGCCTCGGTGAGCCTCCCTGAGCGATGTGGGCCATGACCTCGGCAGTGGGAAGCAGATGGCCGCGCTCTGTACAAGCCTCGTCGAAGAGGGTGCAGAAGCTGTCGAGATCGAGGTCTCCTCGCTCCAGTCTCGCCCATGGCCCTTCGCTTCCTGTCTCTCTGACCACACGGTTGAGAAAGCCCTCGGGGATCCCCTTCTCGCGCTCGAAACCGGCGATGGAGTGGAGGGGAGATCCGAGCACGACCCCTCCAAGATCGAAGATAACGGCTTTGTGCGGCATAGACGTCTGCTCCCAGAGCGCGGATTGTATCCCGGGCTACGCAAATGATCGCTATCATGATCGCTGTCATGAAGGTCAGACAATTGGCCGCTTCGCGAGGTGTGAAAGCGGCACGCAGCCTCATGTGGGAGCATCGTCGGGGACTCAGGCTGGTTCAATAACAGCAGGGACGGAGGGATAGATGAAGAGTCGGTGGTCCGAGCGCGACGCGCAAGAATTCCGCGACCGCTACCGGGAGTGGGGAGAAGACGTCGCACTCCGGGTCTACAGCTCACGCCTTATTGGCGGCGATCCCGCCCTGGTGATGCATGGCGGCGGCAACACTTCGGTGAAGAGCACGTGGCGAAACCTCTTCGGCGAGCCGGTCGAGGCCATCTTCGTAAAGGGAAGCGGATGGGATCTCGACTCGATCGAGCCGGCGGGCCTACCGGGTCTCGAGCTCGCCTATCTGCGGCGCCTCCAGGCGGTGGAGCACCTGTCCGATGAGGAGATGGTGAATCAGCTTCGCACGCACCTCTTCGACGCGGCGGCGCCGAACCCTTCGGTCGAGACCCTTCTCCACGCTTTTCTGCCCCACAAGTTCGTCGACCACTCTCACGCCGATGTCATCCTCGCCCTGACCAACCAGGCTGAAGGCGCAGATCTGATCGCCGAAGCGCTGGGCCCCAAGGTGGCGCTGGTGCCCTACGTGATGCCGGGTTTTGCCCTGTCTGGAGCGGCCGCGCGAGTCGCCGAGGCTCATCCGGGCTGTGAAGGAATGGTGCTGATGCATCACGGTCTCTTCACTTGGGGAGAAACGGCCAGGGAGAGCTACGAGCGTCACCTCGATCAGGTGACCCGCGCCGAGGACTTCCTCCACGCTCGCACCGGGCGGCGACTGTCGGTAGGCCGGCCGGCAAGCGCTGTGGAGGATCGAGCCGAGGTCGCGGCGGAAGTCGCTCCGCTGGTTCGTGGGGCTCTGACCCGGGCCGACGATCGTGACCGGCGTTGGATTCTCGATTTCCGAGTGACCGGCGGCATCGAAGAGTTGGTCGATGGGGAAGACACCTCGACCGTGCTCGCCACCGGTCCGCTCACCCCCGACCATGTCATTCGCACCAAAGAGCTACCCCTGGTCCTCCCTCCATACGACGGCACCGCTGCCGAGGCGTGGGCGGCGGAGCTCGAGGAGCGTCTTCGCCTCTACATGTCTGCCTACGACCGCTATTTCCGGGAAGCGTCGGAAGCGAGAGAGAGAACCGACCTCGAGCGTCTCGACCCGTTGCCTCGGATCGTGGTGATCGAGCGGCTGGGAGTGTTGGCAGTTGGCGAATCGAAGCGAGCGGCGGCGGTGGCCGGCGATATCTATGAGCATACAGCCGAAGTGAAGGCGGTCGCACGATCTCTGGCGCCTTATCGAGCTCTCGACCCGCTGGATCTCTTCGATGTCGAATACTGGAGTCTGGAGCAGGCGAAGCTCGGAAAGAAGGCGGCACCGGCGCTGCAGGGCCGAGTGGCCCTGGTTACCGGCGCCGGTGGAGTGATCGGTGCGGCAATCAGCGTTGCGCTGGCTCGTGAGGGTGCCGCGGTCGTCGCCACCGATATCGACAGCGACGCTCTTGTTGCAACCGTGGATCGCGCTCGAGCGGAAAACACTGCCGGCGAGGTGACGAGCCTAGTGTGTGACGTCTGTGACGAAGTTTCGGTCGCGGCTGCCTTCCGGCAGACCCGCCTCAGTCTTGGTGGCGTTGACATCGTTGTGCTCAACGCCGGTATCGCAAAGAGCGCTCCGATCGATGAGCTGAGTCTGGACGACTGGAATCGGGTTCTCGAGATCAATCTGACCGGTTATTTCATCACTCTTCGCGAGGCGGCGCGCCTGTTCAAAGTCCAAGGGACAGGTGGAAACGTAGTGGTGAACGCATCGAAGAACGTTTTTGCACCGGGCGCCGATTTTGCGGCGTATTCTGTCTCCAAGGGGGGAGGTCACCAACTCGGCCGCTTGGCCGCGATTGAGCTGGCGCCCCATGGTGTTCGGGTAAACATGATCAATCCCGATGCAGTGTTCAGCTATGGCGATCTCACTTCGGGGCTGTGGGAAGAGGTCGGTCGGGAGCGCGCCCGCTCTCGAGGCTTGGATCTCGAGCAGCTGGAGGACTACTACCGAGATCGCAACTTGCTCAAGACGCGCATAACCGCCGAGGATGTCGCCAGGGCCGTGCTCTTCTTCGCCAGGGAGGAAACGCCAACTACCGGCGCTACTCTACCGGTGGACGGAGGATTGCCAGGCGCCTTCCCGAGATAGCGATCCCCGTCCCCGCCTACCACTTTCGCGAGATTACACACGCATTCACGCCGCCGACGCCCATCGAGATCTTCCCTGCAGCCCCGCTCGGAGCCTCGCAAGCTTGATCGAAGACGAAGCGCCGGTGTAGGCCGGCGATTTCCGCATTGAGGTCTCCCTCGGGTAGCGGTGTGGGGAGGAGACGGTCTCGCGCCAGCCCGAGATACTGCGCGGTCAGCTCCCAACCGCCGCTCACTCCCATGCCGTGTCCGAAGATCCCTTTGCGGGCGGTCACGATCACGTCCTCCGAGATCACTCGACGCAGATTCTCTACCTCTTGATAGTCGCCGGGGGTGGCGGTGGCGTGTAGATCCCAAGTGGCCAGGTCCCCGGCTGCGGTGCCCGCAGCCTTCAGAGCATCGCCAATAGCCTGGAGAGGGCCTTCCTTCGACGGCGTGATGATGTGGTCGGCATCAGAGCTCACTCCGACCCCGAGTGGCTCGACCCCCAAAGGGCGGTACCCCTTCTCGGTCATGTAGTCGAGGTCGCCGACGATCCAGATTGCCGCTCCTCCGGATATGTGAGTGCCACGCAGCCCGGTCAAGGGCCTCGATACTTCCTTGTCCGCTGAGATCACGCGAGCGTTGTAAAACGCCCCGACGGTCAGCGGGTGGGGAGCGGGGTCGGCAGCTCCGACGACGACGGCTCTTGCCTCGCCCTGCTGTATGGCGTCCATTGCCAATTTCAGGCAGACCCCGAAGGTGGCACAGGCGCCCACCGGCGCGAAGCTGAGGCCGGTGATCTTGCCGACCATCGAGATGTTGGCCGCGGGAGTGTTGTGGAGGTTCCAGATCGTTTGCGCGAGGCGTTTGTCATCCCAGGGTGGTGTTGGTGCCCCCCACTTCTCCTGCAGCCGCGCATTGCCGGTTCGTTTCTGACGGATGACGCTTCTCTTGCCCGCTTCGGTCTCTCCTTGGACGTCGACAGCCTCGATCACGCGTAACTCTTCCAAGTACTCTCGCAGCTCGGGTGACTTGGCGGCCCAGTACCGGTTCCACTGCCGCTCCGCCTCGGAGCGCTCGTCGGTCTCCACGGTTGCGGGGTCGGGCGGTCTGGTGCCTTCGTCATCGGTACTCCCAGCGCGCCTCGCGGAGTTGTGCTCCGATGCGGCCCAGAACCGATCCCAGCGCTCCTGGGCGCGATCGAGCCGGATGCTGGTGTCGTAGATCGTGGGCAGATCACCGAGGCCTGTGCCAACGTAGACGTGCGCCAGCCCCCCGAGGTCTTGCAGTTCCTTTTCCAGCCCGGGATTCTGGTCCAGGGCCTGGATAAAGGAACCCATCGCGTACTGGGTCGGGGCTCCCATCTTCTCTCGGATCTGGGCGAAGCGTGACGGACGGAAGCGCGCGGCGAGCCACTCCCGATAGGTCTCCAGATCGAAGCTGGGATTGCCGACGAGGAAGTTGTCGGGACCGAAGCCGTCAAAAGGCTCGAGCCAGGACTCCGCCGACTCGAGATTCTTCTCGAAGGCAGAGATGTCGGCCGAGCGAGGGGCTACCAGCCCCCAGCCGAAGACACCTACTCGTTTCTTGTTATCGCCCAAGAGCGCCTGCCGCCGCCCCTTCCGCGGCACCTGATGCGCGCCGCTCGAGAAAGTACTCGAGCGCCGCTTTACTCGGCCTCGACGACCTCGACATCCATCATTGCGCACAAGCCTTCGTCGGCGAGAGTGCGATGATCGCCGTCACCGACCTGGATCGAAAGGTGATGGGTGCCGGGAGTGAGTTGCACGTCGATACTGGACGAGCCATCGCCGAAATGAACCCAGGGCTCGGCGGCGGGGATGATCTCACCAGGAGGTAGGCAGTGGCCGTCGATCGCGATGTGATGATGCCCGGCTCCAGGGTTGACCTCACCCTCGACCCGCGGCTCGATGGTGAAATTCTCGGCTCCGAACTCGAAGTGAACCGGACTCGTCACGCTCGCGTTTTCCGCCGGCTCGACAAAGAAAATTCGCGGGCTGGTATCTACTTCCGCAGCCTCGGCGGGCGGTGGCGGTGCGGCTTCCTCGACATGCTCGGCGTGCTCAGCTCCACCGCCGCAACCCATTGCGGTCAGGGCGAGAACAAGAGCCAGAAAGATAAGGACTGGGTGAACGCGGGTTTGAATCATGATCTCAGTTCTCCCTCGGTTTTGGACGCCCATCGCGCCCCTATTCTCTGTTGGGCGGTGGCCAAACACGCTTTGGGCCGAACCCGGATCATAGTCGACGCGGTGCGTGATCAGCAAGCAGTACAGCGGCTACGGATTGAGACGGTGAGCGGTCCATCCCTCTGCGCTGCGTTCGTAGACGAAGCGATCGTGGAGACGGAAGCGCCTTTCGGTCCAGAACTCGATAGCCTCCGGCACCACTCGGAAGCCCCCCCAGTACGGGGGCCGCGGCACTTTCCTGCCGAGATTGCGCGACTCGACCTTAGCCACTTCGGCTACCAGTCGCGCTCGGCTCTCCAATGGACGGCTCTGTTGCGAAGCCCAAGCTCCCAATTGGCTGCCACGATCCCTGGAGGAGAAGTAGGCGTCAGCCTGCTCGTCGGAGACGGCCTCGGCGCGACCCCGAATGTTGATCTGCTCGCCAAGCTCGCGCCAGTAGAAGTTGAGGCTTACGTGTGGATTGTCGCGGAGCTCACGTCCCTTGCGGCTCTCGAAGTTCGTATAGAAAACGAACCCTTCGCGATCGAAGTGCTTTAGTAACACTTGGCGGGAAGACGGCTGCCCACTCTTGTCGACAGTGCAGAGCACCATCGCGTCAGGGTTCTTGATGCCGAGAGCGAGTGCTTGCGCGTGAATCTCGCCGAAACGCGAGAATGGGTCGGTCATCGTGGCCATGGGCCTGGTGCTCCCAATCGAGCCGACGGATATTACCCTAGACCAGCGTTTCCAAAGTCGCGCTACAATAGCTCGCGGTCATTCTGTTCGCTGGCAAGGCGCGCCGACGCAGGCATATTGGGGAATATGTCGAGGAGGCGCAACGCCGCCAGCGGGGCAGAACGGGCCGAGATATGTAGCGCTACTTTGGAAACGCTGGTCTAGTCTTCGAGACCGAAGGAAACAACAACGATCGTTTCCTTCGGTGCGCCGTCCTCGGCTAGGCGACCTTCTGATTGACAAGCCCAGATGCCGACGTTGCTGGGATCTTGCCCCGGCTCAGTAGTTGCTCGAGATCTCCTGTCCTGAAAACACGGCGGGTCTCCGAGGCCGCTACTCGGGCGTTGTCGCTGACGAAAAGGACGGTCTCGTCGAGTAGGCGAGAGTGGACGGTAACGATGAGGCCGGCGCGCGCGAAGTTCTCGAGGCCCATCTGAGCCACTTCGGAGGTAGTACGCCTCGGTGACGTTTCACGGTTGCGGAGAGAGAGTGCGGCCATCTTTGACTCCTTGGTCATTATTCATGGAAGAAGCCTATCACGAAGTTACGCCTTATTTACGCCTTCAGGGAGGAAAGTATCGGCTATCTTGCCGCGCAGTGACTTCAGAACACGAAGAGCTCGGGATAGTCCAAGGAGGGCGTCTCGAGCTCTGTCCCCTCCGCCCCCTCTGCTGCTTCTAGCGTCACCCAGGCGTGGCCGAATCGGTCGGCGTCCTCGATGCGGAAGCCCAGATGAAGCTTTGGCTGCAGACCGCAGCGTGATCACATGAGAATCAGGCTTCCCTGGCGGAGTGTGGCGACGGTGTCGTCGAACGGCAGGCTCTTCGTCAGCAGCGCGACCCGCTGGGCGGCGCTCGAGGTCGCGGCGACGGCTCGAAGGTAGAGCAGAGGATGACGGCCGGCCTTGGCGAGAGCGCGCAGAATAGACACCGCAGCTGCTATACCCCCGATCCTATGGAGCTCGCCGCGATGACTCTCGCAACCGCTGCTGAAAGGTCTAGCGTGCGAATTCCGTCGAGAGGGCCCGGCATGGGATCGCGAGGCTATCGTATCGGCGCCAATCTCGTTGTTTGCGGGAGGTTGTAGAGTGGACGCATGAGCGCTTGTGAACCGTTGTGGAGAAAGAGGCGGACACCCACGGTTGTGATGGCTCTCGGCGTCTGTCTGCTGGGTGTAGCTTCTTCGGCTCAAGAAGAGAGTGTTCGCCCTGGCGTGAACGATGGTTATCGAGATCCTGACGTCGAGGTTTGGAGATCTCGCCTCGAGGCCGAGGATCGAGCGATCTTCAAGTATCGCCACGCAATTGTTGCGATCCTGGGCCTCGAGCCCGGCATGAGTGTTGCGGATGTGGGTGCGGGTACCGGCTTCCTGACCCAGATGATCGCGCGAGAGGTCGGCGCGGAGGGGAAGGTCTACGCAGTAGATGTTGTCGAGGAGTTTCTCGATCTGATTGCCGCCGACGCCGAAAGGGCCGGCATCGAGAACCTGGTCACGGTGCTCGGCGACCAGAAGACGACGAAGCTGGAGAGTGGGGTCGCGGATCTGATCCTGGTCTGCGACGCTTACCACCACTTCGAATTCCCCCAGCACACGCTGGCCTCTCTTCACCAGGCCCTGCGTCTCTCCGGTACGCTCGTTGTTATCGACTTCGAGCGAATCGAGGGTAAGAGCGCGCCTTTCGCTCTCGGCCACATCCGAGCCGGTAAGGGCACCTTCACCGACGAGATCAAGAACGCCGGCTTCGAGCTCGAGCGAGAGATCCCGCTGATGGAAGACGAGGGCCAGTACGTACTGGTCTTCGCTAAGCGCTAGGTACTAGACCAGCGTTTCCAAAGTTCGCGCACAATATCTCGGCCCCTTCTGTCCGCTGACGGCGTTTCGCCTCCTCGACATATTGCCCAATATGCCTGCGTCGGCGCGCCTGGCCAGCGAACAGAATGACCTCGAGCTATTGCACACGAACTTTGGAAACGCTGGTCTACTGGACCGTAACACCCAAACGTTTAGCGCCTGAGCGGCCCTCGCGGCCGATCTCTGCGTTACGCTTCCTCGACATAGTCCCCGCTATGCCTGCGTCAGCGCGCCTTGATCTCGACCACGAATGACTCACTCAGCCACTAAACGTTCGAGTGTTACGGCCCACCGATCGTTACCCGCTCGGCAAGCTCGCGGCCGAGGATGTCGGCGGTCGTGGTCACGATTTCGTCGAGGATCTCACCCGCCGGCCGAATGCTCCGCAACCCGCCTGAGGTCTGGCCGGCGGCATTCATCATCAGCTCGTCTTTGCCCGCCTGACGCACCGAGTAGATGAGGTCGCGAGTCAGCAGCCCTTGTAGCCCCATCGGCAGGGCACGCAGGCCGCTGTCTTCCCAGGCCTTGATCAGCGGATTGGTGATGTTGCGCATGGTCTTGCCGCTGTAGAGCCTGGTTACGGTCGTATCTTCGGCAAGCGGCTTCGAGGATCCCCTGCTTTTGCAGCTTCGGCTGGTTGGCTTCCTCGGACACCAGGAAAGCCGTACCGCACCAGGCGCCAATCGCGCCCATGGCGAGAACCGCCGCCAGACTCCGTCCATCGGCGATACCGCCGGCGGCTCCCACCGGGATCGGATGAACCGCGTCGATAACCTGGGGCAGGAGGGCCAGTGTGGCGATGCGCCCGGTATGTCCCCCGGCTTCGGTGCCCTGCGCGACGATGAGGTCGACGCCGTCCTGAGCCACTTGGTGTGCGGCTCGAACGTTCCCGACCAACGAGATCACTTTGGTGTCGTTGGCGTGCAGCTCGTCGACCCAAGGTCCGGGGCTTCCTAGCCCGGAGGCGAGGACCGGCACCTTTTCTTCGAGTACGACTTCGACCTGGGAACCGACCCAGCTCTTGCCGACTGGAGCGAGTCGCGGCTCCAAAGGGGTGGGATCTTCCTTCCATTCGACGTCGAGGCTCTCGGCGATCTCTCGAAGTCTCCCGGCGTCTTCCCGACCGCAAGGCTCGAGGGGCGGCTTGATGCGGCCGCGATCGAATCGATGGATGTGGGTGCATCCCGTGTCGTCAACGCGGACTTGGTTTTGCAGCTGCACGGCGAAGCGCTTGCGGTTCGGGCGGAACTTCTGGTTGCGCGCTTGACGGACGACAAGGTGCTGGTGGCGAGCCAACCGGTGATCGTCAATGCGGGCAGCGTCGGGTTGGTCGAAGGGATCGAGAAACTTCGCGAGGTGGCAAGCCTGCCGAGCATTAGCAACGCCGTTTCGGTGACCGCGACACTGACGTTCAATCGAGTTGCGATGCCGCGGGGCGCTGGACATCCTGCGCGAGCGAGACGTCGAGTTCGATGTCGTCGAATACCTCAAAACCCCGTTGTCGCGGGCCGATCTAGAACGTTTTCTTGCGCTCTTGCCAGACGAGCCGTCGGCGCTGGTTCGCAAGGACAAAAACTTCAAGGACCTCGGATTGGCCGCGGCTGACTATACGACGGCCGAAGCAGTCGTCGAGTTGCTTCTAGAGCATCCAAAGCTGATGCAACGCCCGGTCGTCGTGCGAGGCGATCAAGCGGTCATTGCGCGGCCCTCAGAAAAGGTCGAGGCGCATTCACGATTGCGCGCACCTCGTTCCAGTCGGCGATGCGACTGGCGACGGGTTTGTGGTCCGAGGTTTGGTGGTTTTTCGTTCGTGACGTCGAAAACCCCATCGCGCCGGCCTGCACCGCTTCCTTGGCGATTTGTGCCATACGCTTCAAGTCGTCGTCGGTTGCGGTGTCTGAAAACGCGCGTTCGCCCATGACGTACGTTCTGAGGGCAGAGGGCCCATGTAACCGGCGTAGTTGATGCCCTTGGGTAGAGCGTCCAGCACGTCCAGGTACTCGGGATATGTCTCCCAATTCCAATTGATGCCGGCGAGCATCGCGTCGCGGGAGATATCCTCGGCCCGTTCGAGGTTCCTGAACACAAGATCCGCCTCGGCTTCGCGGCACGGCGCCAGCGTGAAGCCGCAGTTCCCCATGACGACGGATGTCACCCCGTGGTAACACGAGCAAGAACCGATCGGACCCCAAAAAACTTGGGCGTCCAATGTGTGTGTGACCGTCCACGAAACCGGGCGCGACGACGTGACCCTCGGCGTCGATCGTTTCCGCCGCAGATTCACGAATACGGCCGATGGATTCAATTCTGCTGTTGTTGATGCCGACGTCGGCCTGCACGCGGGCGCCGCCAGAACCGTCGATGACGGTACCGTTTTTGATCACTAGACCAGCGTTTCCAAAGTTCGTGTACATAGCTCGAGGTCATTCTGTTTGCTGGCAAGGCGCACCGACGCAGGCATATTGGGCAATATGTCGAGGAGGCGGAACGCCGCCAGCGAGCAGAAGGGGCCGAGATCTGTGCGCGAACTTTGGAAACGCTGGTCTAGGTCGTAAGGCATGGGTCATCCCCTCCCAGGGATTGGTGAGACGTACAGGCTAACAACTGCGGTATTGCGACGCAAAAGCCTCCCGCGGGGGTTCGAATCAGAGTCCGGGGCCCGGCCGCATAGGCGTGCCGTCGCTAAATCTCGCGAAGCGAAATCGATCGAGGTTGTGCATTGCCAGACGGCCTTGGATCATGTCGGCCATGACACGTCCGGCGCCTGGGCCAAAGCCAAACCCGTGGCCGCTGAATCCGGTCGCGGTGAACAAACCCGGGGCAACTTCGTCCATCACCGGGCCGACATCGGGCATCACGTCGATCATGCCCGCCCAAGCTTCTTCGATTCTGACGTTTGCCATGGCCGGAAAGCGGCTTTTGAATGCGGTCAGCATTTGGTCGACCGCTTGGTGGGCAGGCTCCGGGTTCAAGACGCGGACCTGCTCAAACGGAGTGGTCTGGTCGGGCTGCCACCGGCGCCTCGGCAGCATGCGGTCTTTCAGTCCGGGTGAAAATCTGAGTTTGAGCGATCGTGCGCTGGTGCGCAGGACGGGGAAAAATTTTCGCATATGGCGGAAGCTGTCGGCGCCGACAAAATGTTCGGTGATGCCGCCCGGCGCCAGCGTGTAACCGCCATCTTCGCGGCGCCGAAAAGCAAACTCGCCAGCCGAGGCGGCGCCGGCATAAATGTCGGGAGCCACAGTCGTGCGGGCGACGGTGGAGCGCACCGTCAACTGCGGCAGATTGAGCCCAAAGTTGCCAAGGAAAAGTGACGACCACGCGCAACAGCACGGCGTTGGTCTTGATTCGGCCGGACTCTGTGATCACGCCCGTGACTCGGCCGGCTTCGACGTCGATCGCGCGAACCGCACAGGCTTCGCGAACCGTGGCGCCACGTTTCTGCAAGCCGCGCGCGAGCGCGGGCACCGCGACAAATGGCTCGGCCCTGCCGTCGCTGGGGGTGAAGAGCGCGCCATGCCACTGACCGGAATTGTCGGTGATCAACTCGTCGACCTGAGTTCCGGTCAACATTTGACTGTCCAATTGGTGTTGGCGGGCGATGTCCAACCAAGATTCCAGACGCGCGAGTTCGTCGTCATTCTTCGCCAGGTACATGACCCCGCGACGGGTGAAGCCGATGTCGTCGTCGAGTTCGCTCGCGATGGATTCCCAGGCGTTGATACTATCGATTGCGATGGGCAACTCATCTGCGTCGCGACCTTGTTGGCGGATCCACCCCCAGTTGCGGCTCGACTGTTCGCCGGCGACGCGGCCTTTGTCGCAGACGACGACGGTTAACCCAGCTTTGAGCAAAAACCAAGCTGTGGAAACTCCAATCACGCCGGCGCCGACGATGACGACGTCGGCAGCATCTGGCAGCGCATCCTGAAACGTGACCGGACTTTGGTCGTTGGCGACGGGCATGGGGTTCCGTAAGCTCCTTGAATCGGGTACGCGGCGAGTTTACGCCCGCCTGAACGTCAAAGGGAAAAGAAGAGATAAGGAGAAGCAACCCATGAGATTTGGAATCAGCCTGCCGAACAATCACGGCGCGTCCATACAAGACATCGTGGCGCTCGCGGCCGCTGCCGAGTCGATGGGTTTTCGGTCCGTCTGGGTCAGCGAACACTTGTTTCACGCCAGTTACGTTGCGGAACGCCTAGGCACGCGTCCGTATCACGAAGCGTTGACCGTATTGACGGCTGTCGCCGCCGCGACGTCGGACGTGCGTCTGGGCACCTCCGTGTTGGTGCTGCCGTGGCACCATCCCGTGCGGCTGGCCAAGCAGATCGCCAGTTTGGATGTCATGTCGAACGGCCGGGTGACGCTGGGCGTCGGCGTCGCGCAGACCGAGGATGAGTACGCCAACTTGAACGTGCCGTTCAAAAAACGTGGCCGGATCGCCGATGAAATCTTGGATGCGATGCAGTGTCTGTGGAGCGAAGACCTACCGGAATTTGAGGGCGAATTTTTCCAGTTCAGCGGGCTCGCGTTCGAGCCGAAACCACTACAGACGCCGTTGCCGTTGCTGGTGGGCGGAAACTCCGATCGCGCGATACGACGTGTGGACGAAAAAGGCACCGGCTGGCACGGTCTGAGCCAGTCCCCCGCCGACACCCGCTTGGTGATCGACAAGATTGCGGACAGCGGCAAGGAGATCTCCATTCGTTCGATGGTGGATCTCGTTGACGAGCCTTGGGATAGACCCGTCGATCAGCGTCGAACGATGAAAGGCACCCCGGAAGAACTTCGTGAAATGGTCGGTCGCTATGCCGACGCTGGAGTGCACGAAATTGTGATCGACGCGAATACGCACGACTGCGCCGCGGCGCGACAAACTTTCGAACGTTTCGTGACCGAAGTCGTGAACGCCTAGCCGCTGCCCGGGGGTCGAGCAGGGTCCTGCCGTGGTGCACAATGATACGTCGCAGGGCGACCACTTGGTGCCGTTGGACCTGATGCAAACGACGGGACGAGAACGAATCACCGTCATTGTGTGCATGTACATCGGCTACTTGATGCTGATGTTTTGCAGGACGGCTTTTACGACGGTGAGTCCGGCGCTCGTCGAAGACCCGGGACTGTTTTTGACGAACACGCATATTGGGGACATTCTCGGCTACGCGGCCCTCGGCAGTCTGGCGGGTAAGCTGCTCACCGGCTTCGTCGCGGACCGCTTTGGAGGGCGACTGACACTCCTGCTGTCGTTGGCAGTGGTGGCTTCGTTGACCCTGGCCATGGGCTACTTGGCTAGCTTCTTCGCCTTCGCGCTCTTCGTTTTTTGTCTCCAATTGGTGCGCGCTGGCGGCTGGCCGGCCCTCACCAAGCTGATCGGCCAGTGGATCCCTCCGGCTAGCTACGGGCGCGCCTGGGGGATTCTCTCGACCGCTTCGCGTGCCGGTGTCGTGATCTCCTCGCTGGTACTCGGACTACTCCTCATCTACGCCCTCGGCGATGTCAATCAGGACACGCTCGTTGCCGAATATCCAGGCGGCTGGCGCTGGGTGCCGATTACAGCGGGGTGCGTGGGCTTGCTGGCGGTGCTTGGTCTGTGGGCGGTGTTCCCGAAGCGGCCCACGTCAGCCCTACCCAAAGCTGAGGAGCGCAAGCCGTTGAACCTTCTCGCCACGCTACGCTTCTTCGCCGGAGCCGACCGCTTCTGGCTCGTCTGCGCGAGCCTCATGTGCACCACGATGCTCATGGCGCTGGTCAGTTTCACCGGGCTCTACCTGGCGCAAACCTTCGAGGTTTCAGCCGGCAAGGCTGCGACTGCAGCCACGGTGTTTCCGTTCGGTTGCCTGATCGCCGTGTTGCTCGTGGGCCTCATCTACGACCGCCTGACCCGCAAGCAGCGCACTTATTTTGTGGGAGCGAGCCTGGTCGTGGGGTGTCTATGTATTGCAGGGTTGATCTGGATCACTGACGCGCCCTACGACTCGACTCTCCGATTCAGGGTGGCGCTAGCGTTGATCCTTTTCTTCGGGGTCTGTGTCGCCCCTGCTTATTACTTGCCGATGAGCGTGTTCTCCGTTGAGTTTGGTGGCGTTCGCTCCGGGGTCCTCGTCGGGTTTATCGACGCGACAGGCTACGCTGCGGAGGCTGTCTTCATGCCTTACGCAGGGCGTCTTGCGGATCAGCCGGGAGGGTGGAGTCACTTCATGTGGCTCTTGTTCGTGATTGCGTGCGTCGGGCTCGTCTCCACAATCATGTTCCTCCATCGGGACCACCGCGCTCACCAGCGTCCTGGCGATTAGCGACGCAAAGGAACGTCGTTTTCCGTCGCAAACCTCCCCTGCTGAACACCGAAGTCTTCCTGCAATTGGATCGACAGACCACCGTCCACCACCAGGGCGTGCCCAGTGATGAACGAGGCTTCCGCCGACGCCAGGAATGCGACGGCGGCGGCGATGTCTGCGGGCGCGCCGAGCCGGCGTACCGGGTACTGGTTCTCGTAGAAAGGTACAGCGGCGGGCGAAGCCTCCCAGCGTTGAGCCGCGCGTTCGGTGACGACGTGGCCGGGACAGATCGCGTTGACTCGTACGCCTTCGGCACCAAAATCGATGGCCATCTGTTTGGTCATTCCGATGACCGCTGACTTGGCTGTTTCGTAGACCAGATTTCTGGCTGCCATCAAGAGCCCTTGCACGGACGCCATGTTGACTATGGCGCCGCCGCCGGAGTCGACCATCAGCGGGACCGCGAACTTTTGCACCTAGAAACAATGCTTTGGTCATGACCGCCATGCCTTCGTCCCAGCCGGCTTCTGCGACTTCCACGGCCGTGCCGCGCACGGAATTTCTGGGCACGCCCCAAGCGTTCTGTACCAGGATATCGAGGCGGCCGAATTCGCGGCGCGCAACCTCCACCATCTGCTTGATGTCATCGGCGTTGATCATGTCGGCGTGCACGGCGATGGCCGCGCCGCCCGCGCGCTCGATGCGTTGAACGTTTTCGCGGGCGGCGTCGATGGCGAGGTCGGCAATGATGACCGCGGCGCCGTCCGCGGCGAGTCGGCGCGAGGTCTCACCGCCGATACCGAGTGCGCCGCCGGTGACGATGGCAACCTGATTTTCGAAACTCGACGGTCCTGCGCCCCCGGCAACCGGGCCCATTCCGGCCAGGATGATCGGGTACTCGATATTGAACATGTCGCATAAGGCGGTGCGAAGAACGGTCTTGTCCCTGATCCCCTCCGTAGGTCTCTTGGAGTTATGTGCGGAGCCGAAAATCGACTTTATCTCAGGCGGATGCGCGAGCGATCCTGGGTGTCGCCAAGCAACGCCGTGGCGGCTTCGAGCGGCAACTCCCAGGCAGCTGCTTCGCGATCATTGCGCACCAGCAGGACTCGCCCGGCGATCGCAAAAGGGTTCCAGGCTTTCCCTCTCAGGGCGGTGAACCTGCCGAGCTCCTCGTGCTCCTCAGGGTTGGGGGAGATCATCACCATGTCCCCCTTCTCGGTCTGCACCAGGAGCAGATCCCCCACCAGGAGGATGTTGCCGTGTCCGTAGCGACCGCGCTTCCACCGTCGTTCCCCGGTCTCGGGATCGAGGCAGATCAGCACTCCGTCATCCAGACCGTAGATCGAGCCCTGGTGGATCACCAGGTTGGTGAACTTGGCTTTGAGGCGCGGGCTCTCCCAGAGAAGCGTGACCTCGAAGTCGCCGCCGCCGGTACTCGTGACTCGCAGCATCTTGCTGCCGATTCCATAGCCGGTCGAGAAAAGAACTCGCTCGTCGTCGACCACAACAGGGGACGAAACGTTGGGAAAATCCTTCGGCCACGGATGCTGCCAGAGGACTCGGCCGTCCTCGGGGGCATGCGCTGCAACCGTGGCCTGGTTGAAGCTCAGGATCTGGCGGCGTCCGGCGAGGGTGGCGAGTGTCGGTGAGCCGTAACCGGATTGGTCGCTGCCGCCGTGCCACTCGAGTCCCCCGGTCTCTTGGTCGAAGGCGACGAGGGAGTGCCCGTTGGGGCCGCCGGCGCTGACCACGACAAGATCGCCTACGAGAAGTGGAGAGCTCGTTTTTCCGTGCTCGGGGATGTCGACCGCGTGCTCACGCACGACATCATGCTGCCAGAGCAGCGCTCCCGAGCGGGGATCGAGCGCTTTCAGAAACCCGGAGGCTCCGTAACTAAAAACGCGGGTTGGCGAAAGAGTCGGCGTAGCCCGGGGTCCCGGACCGGCCATCGGGTTGGAGAAGTAGGCCGTGTCGGCATGGGTCCAAAGCTCTGTACCGGTCGCCAATTCATAGGCGACAACTACCTCCTCTTCGCCTCTCTGCTCCATCGTGATAGCAATCTCGTCGGCGATGCTGAAACCGGACCATCCTGCTCCTACCTTTCGCTTCCACATCAGGCGCGGAGGGTGAGCCTCCCAGTTCGGTTCCAGACGAGCTCCGCGGATGATCGAGTCTCCGTTGGCGCCGAGAAAGCGGGGAAAGGAGTCGGTAGTCTCGATAACAAGTGGCTCTCCTGTCGACCCAGGGGGAGCCGCTTCGGTGGAGCCTGTACCCCAGTCATCTCGGCTGGCAAAGCGCCACTCCATGACCAGGTACCAATCGCCGGTGAGACCGCGCACGCGTACCAGAGTGAAGAACAGGAAGGCGATGGCCGCGAGAACCATAACGGGAAACCATCTCTTCCGGCCTTTCCGGCCCGAGAAGAAGACCCACCAGCCGAGAGCCGCAGAGGAGAAGAGCAGGACACAAGCGTAGGTCAGCATGACCTGCCACTGGCGAATATGGCCACTCCAGAGCCACAGCCAGGCGAGAAATACTAGGGCCGGAGTCGCGAGCCACGCGAGAGGCCGGAGATTCGTTGGGCGGTCCCTTCCCCCGCTGGACGCAGATACCATGGCAGAGCTCAGCGCTCTGTTATGACGGCTTCGAGTACCGCGTCCAGTTCAGGCTCGGTGATGTTTTTGAACGATGAGAGTCGTCGATAAACCTCCGCGGCGGCTAGATGAAAGCCTGCCGGGAGGCTCGCGGCGTCGAACGTCGCCGCGATCTCTTCCATCTCTCCTGCAAAGCGCCATGCCTTGGGTGCGTTGTTTACGGCACTGGACTTGGAGCGCTGCTCGAGCCCCGGAATAGAGAGGCCCCACTCGTCGAGAAGGGGCCCCTCGACCCCTCGCCCGCGGGCGAGAGCGCGGATTGCGATCAGTAGAGCCGAGCTCCCTTTGGTGTAGGCGGCGTAGCACATCTTGAGGGTCGAGGCCGCCGGTGAGTCGGCGGAGAGCGCAACGGCAGCTAGGGTCGAGCCGGCGAAAATCTCCGCTACGCGAGGTGACGAATCGCCTGCCAGATAGAGTCGCGTGGTGCCGTGGCTGCGGGCGGGAGGACCGATGATCCCGCCATCGACGAAACTTGCTCCTCCGTCCTCCACTGTGCTGCGGATCTGTTCGGCGGTGCTGGGAGAGATCGCGTTCGCGTCGACGAAGATCCCGGTGAAGCTCTGCGCGGCGATGCTCTGAGCCAGCGCTAGCGAGGCGTCAGGAGGGCATACGGAAATCACGATCTCGCACTGCTCGCAGAGGGTCACAAGATCTCCTGCGTCGGTTAGCCCTGCGAGCTCTGCCCGCTCCCGCGTCGCCGCACTGCGCCCGTCCGAGGCCCAGAGCACCTCGGTTCGGTTGCTGGCGGCGTTGCCGAGGCTGGCGCCCATCTGACCTGGATGAAGGAGTCCGATTGGCATGTCGGGTAGTCTAGCGGGTCTTGGAGCTTGAGAACCGGAGACGAAAATGACCAGACTCAGCAAACTCAGTAGATCTGTCGAGGGAAAGATCGTGATCGTGACCGGCGCCGCCAGCGGCATGGGAAGGGCGACGGCTCATCTTTTTGCCGACGAAGGTGCCAGGGTCGCCGTGACCGACCTCAATGCTGAAGGCGTCGAAGAAGTGACCCAAGAGATCGAGGCGTCGGGCGGTTCTGCACGCGGTTGGGCGCTTGACGTTGCCGACGGCGACGCGATTCGGGCGGTGGTAGCCGAGGTAGTCCAGGCCTTCGGAGGCCTCGACATCGTCATAAACAATGCCGGTATCTCGCTCGGCACCACGATTGACGGCGACGACTACGAAGAGCGGTGGGATCGCGTGTTCCGGGTTCTTTTGAGGGCTCATCCGATGCTCATTCGCGCGGCCTTGCCCCATTTGCGTCAGTCCGAGTCTCCTCGCATCATCAACATTGCGTCTACCGAAGGGCTTGGCGCTACCGCGCGCAACAGCTCCTACGCCGCCGCGAAGCACGGGGTAGTCGGACTGACCCGGGCGCTGGCAGTCGAGCTCGGCAAGGAAGGGATTACGGTCAATTGCATCTGTCCGGGACCTATCCGTACCGGTATGACCGAGAGAGTGCCGGAGGAGGCGAAGCTGGAGTATGCACGAAGGCGTACGGCGCTACGTCGCTACGGCGATCCCGAGGAGGTTGCACAGATGACACTGAGCCTGGCGTTGCCGGCGGCGTCCTTTGTAACCGGCGTTGCATTGCCGGTGGATGGAGGTCTTACGGTACGTCGGTCCTAGCCGGCCGTTCCGAGAGACTCTCTAGCGGCCGGCGGGGGCGATACTGAGAACGCTGCCGTCGAGCTCGGCGCCCAGCTGGTGGGTCTTGAGGATCACTGCCAGGGCTTGATCGAGAGCAACGTCGTGCAGCTCGGCCGTAACGGTGCCCTTCACGCGAGGGTCGATCACGAGGTTGATCTCGGTCAGCTTGGCGAAAGAGCGAAGGACTTCGACGAGATCGGCGTCCTTGAGGCTGAGGCTGATCTTTTCGCCCTGCCAAAGGCGCTGCTGCGGCGGAGAAATGTAGAGCAGAGGGGCTCGGGCCCTGATTGTCGTTGGGCTCGTCTTTTGCTCTTCGCTGGTGCCGGGCTGCCGGGCCAGGGGGGCCTGGGCGATTGTGCCGGCCGACATAGCCGTCAGCGAAAGAACTGCCAACAGTGACACTCGCGGCTTCACGACGATAGATTCTAGCCGATCGCCAGAGTGCCGAGAGCGTTGCGCTGAACGCCTGCTTCATCGAAGTTCCCCGGATCGAGCCACTTCTTCATGGCGGCTTTGAGCGCCGGCCACTCCGCGTCGGTGATCGAGTACCAGGCGGTGTCCCGGTTGCGACCCTTGTACACACTGGCCTGACGGAAGATCCCTTCGAAGCGGAAACCGAGCCGTTCAGCGGCTCGACGGGAGCGGGCGTTCAACGCATCGCACTTCCACTCGTAGCGCCGATAGCCGAGCTCGTCGAAGACTCGCCTCATCATCAGGTACATGGCCTCTGTCGCTCCGGGGAGTCCGTAGCGGGCTATGCGTTCGTATCATTCATGGAAATGAAGGGTTTCCCGCATCTTTTCATGGGAGCGATCGCGGTTGCGGTTGCAGGAGTGGCGATAGCGGGTGACCCGCCGGTTTTTAGCCATGAAGACTGGACGGCCGTCCTCGAGCGCTTCGTCGACGACAAGGGATTCGTGGACTATCGTGCCCTGTTGAGTGACCGCGTTACTTTTGACCGTTAGCATGCACTAGTGATTGCTCCACGCGCGCGGCCGCTCCTGTTCGGAGTGGCCTTGCTCCCCTGGGTCGCCGCCCTCATCTCCTGCTGGCCGCTTCTCGTCAGCGGGTTTCCTCGAGGTCATGACTGGCCGTTCGAGCTGGTGCGGGTGGCGGAGTACCAGGCGGCGCTGTTGTCCGGGCAGCTTCCACCCGCGTGGGCCGAAAACCTCTATGGGGGCTATGGCTCGCCGGTATTCCTTTTTTACGCGCCGCTCTTCGCCGCCGGCGCATCGCTCTGCGGTTGGTTGCTTGGGTCGGTGGCGGGCGGCGCGAGTGCCTGCCTGATTTTGCTGACTGCCATCTCTGTTTGGACCGCCAGGGGGATGTTGAGCGCTGCAGCCAGTGCCGGGGCACCGGGGCGAGAGGCGGCACCTGGGGCGGTCTCTGCGGCGCGCATGGGGGTTTGTGTGCTCGTATTGCACCCCTATCTTCTCGGCGACAAGCTGTTGCGCAATGCCAACTCGGAGTTCGCGGCTCTGTGCCTGATCCCTCTGGTGCTGTGGGGAGTTCTGTGCGCCGACTCACGACCCCGCAGGGCCTTCGCCCTGCTCTCCGGGGGGCTCGCTCTTTCGATCCTGGCTCACAACCTGATGGCGCTGGTGGCCCTCGGCCTTGCTCTTGCAGCCGCTCTCATCGTTTACCTCTCGCCCCGTCGGCCCGGCGTCGTTTGGATCGTCGCCGGCGGCATTGGTTTTGGGCTGGCGCTCGCGGGCTTCTTCTGGATCCCGGCGCTCGCTCTTCTGTCCGAGGTCCGGAGCGAAGAGCTGCTGCAGGGGCAGTTCGACTTCCATCGCCAGTTCAAACCGCTGGTGTCGATGTTCGGCTATGGGGAGTTCTTCGCCTCGGGCTGGTTGACTCCAGCTGCCCTTCTTTTCGCCGTCTTTGCCGCTCTTCGGCGCCGTCGACCGTCGGCTCGCGCCGCGCGTCTCCTCGCCGGCTGTCTGATCGCGGCTTTTCTCTTCATGTTCTTGCTCAGCCCAGCGAGCTCGTGGCTTTGGGAGACCGCTCCCTTTCTCCCACTCTTCCAGTTTCCTTGGCGGATGGCGGGGCCACTTGCGCTGGTGGCAGCCCTCGCTTCGACCCTCGGAGCGACAAGCTTGCTGTTCGGTGCCAGCGATTGGAGGCGCGCACTCGCGGAGGTTGTCGTCTTCGCCCTTTGCGTGGTGAATGCGTGGCCGCAGCTGAGTCGATACGCGGCGTTGAGCCCGGAGTACAGGGCTCGCCCCGAAACCTGGCTGGCGCCGGAAACGATCCGCCGCGGTAGACAGTCGGTCACTGTCGGTGATGAATACCTGCCACGCGGCGCGAGCCCCCGGGTGTGGTTGGAGGAGCGACCGCAGCAGGGTCCCATCGTCGCGATATCGGGCGCCGCCGATGCGCGCATCGAGGAGGATCGCGGAACACGAATGGTTTTTTTCGTGCGCAGCGAGGCCGGATCCCGTTTGCGGTTGGCTCGATGGTCTTTCCCCGGCTGGAGGATGCGACTCGATGGCGTGCCGGCCGAGATCTCCTCCGGCACTCTCGGCTCGATCGAGTTGGAGGTGCCGGCCGGCGAGACGCGGGTCGAGTTGGTCTACCGGCCGCCGCGAGTACGTACGATTGCACTGGCCTCGAGTGGTCTCGCCTTCCTGCTCTGGATCGCGCTGCTGCGTTTCTGGCCGACCAAGCTACCTTCGCCTCGCTAGAGCGCGACTTCGATCTTCCTAGAGCGCGACCTCGATCGCCTTCGGCAGGACTTCCACGCGCTCGAGCTGGAGGCTTAGGGACTCTCCATCGACCATCACGTCGACCGGCGCTTCGAAGACGAAGTCGACCGCTGCAACCCGGTGCATCTCGATTGCCGGATGGTCTATGTGCGTACCCTTGAAGATTTTGGGAAAAGTGCGAAGCAGCTCGAGGCGCCCGACCCTTCCGGCAATCAGCAGGTCCGCGACTCCGTCGTCGATGCGAGCGTCGGGCGTAATCAACATATTGCCGCCGACATAGCGATTGTTGCCGAGGGTCAGCAAACTCATGGGTCTTGGTGCCGGAGCTTGGCCATCCCAGCCGAGAGTGATGTCGTCGGTGCGCAGGGTGATCAGCTTGGTGAGCACTCCGAGGCTATAGCCGAGTTTTCCGAGAGGTTTGAGGTGGCGATTGGTAACGGCGGCAACAGCGGCGCCGAAACCGAGGCTCACTCCACCCATGGCAAAGAGGCTTTGGCCGTCGTGCGCCACCCGGAGGATGTCGCAGGGGCGGTGGCGGCGCGAGGAAAGTGCTTCGACGCAGTAGGCGGTACCTTCTGTAGAGAAATCGCGTACAAAGGAGTTGCCGGTGCCCAGAGGGAGCAAGCCGAGTGTGGTCCGGTCATCCGTTGAGAGGGCGGCGGGGAGAAGGCCGTTGAGCACCTCGAAGACCGTACCGTCGCCACCGGCAGCGACGACCGTCCTTATTCCCCGCCGTTGCGCCTCCGCGGCGATGGCGGAGGCTTCACCGGCGGCGGAGGTCTCCTTGATTTCGAGCTGGAGCCCTGCATCCCGGAGCGCTGCAATGGCCGCCGGCGCTCGCCGTGCACCCCGCCCCCCTCCGGCTGCCGGGTTGACAATGACGACAGTAGTCTCGGACATAAGGCGCTACTCGCTGCTCTCGAGGCCCTTCCCTCGGACCACCTGCCCTGGCAGAGCCCCCGTCCAGCGCTTACCGTCCCAGACCAGGATTCCGTTCACCCACACCCCTCGAATGCCCCTCGCGGTCCGATTGGGCTGCTCCGGGGTGGCGCGGTCCTCGATCTCAGTCGGGTCGAAGAGCACCAGGTCCGCGGCCGCGCCGGGTCGAATGACGCCGCGGCCCTCTATTCCCATGTGCAGAGCGGCGAGCCCGCTCATCTTGTGCACTGCCAGCTCGAGGCTCATGCCGTCGCCGCGCGGTCCGAATCGGGCGACAAAGCGCGGGAAGGTGCCGAAGCCGCGGGGATGGCGGCCGCCGAGGGCGCCGTCCGAGCCGAGGTTGGTGTGATCCCAGCCAAGCAGACTGCCGACGTCGCCCTCGCTCATGCTGCTCACCAGGACGCTCTCGCCGTCGTGCCCGGTGTCGCGCTCCCAGGCTCTGGCTTCGGCGAAGATGTCGATGAGGGTCTGCGCCGGCTCGCTGTCGCGAATCGTTGCGATCTGGGAGAGTGTCTTGCCGACATACTCGGGCTCGGGTCCGAAGCGAGCCACGGTGATTCCTTCGGGAGACGCCAATTCTTCGAGGGCGTATCGAGCAGCCTCGAGGCTGCGAAAATCGCGGTTCGGGAAGAGGAGGGTCATGGTCGATTGCCAGTAGAAGTAAGGGTAGACGTCGGCACTGAGGTCGACACCCTCTGCTCTCGCGGCGTCGAGTTGGTCAAGCAGCTGCCCCGCCTTGCCCCACAGACTTCGCATGCCGAGTTTGAGGTGGGATAGGTGGACCGCGACTCCGGCCTCGCGACCGATGCGGATGGCCTCAGCCAGCGCGGTCCAGATCTCGCGGTCCTCGCTACGCATATGGGTGATGTAGCGCCCGCCGTCAACACCGGCGGCGCGAGCCAGCTCGATGAGCTCCTCTGTGGGGGCGTAGAGACCGGGGTCATATCCGAGACCCGAAGAGAGCCCGAGAGAGCCTGCCTTCATCTCACGATCGAGAAGATAGAGCATGCGCTCGAGCTCTTCGGGGGTGCTCGAGCGTTGATAGCTCGCACCCATTGAGGTGTTCCGCAGTGTTCCGTGACCAGTGAACGAGGCCACATTGATCGCTGTCGGCGACTCTTCGAGGGTACGAAATGACTCTGCGAGCGGTGAGTTCGAGCTCCCGTCCTGACCGACGACGATGGTGGTCACTCCCTGGCTGATAGCGGCGATCGCTTGCGGATGGTTGGCGAGGCCCACATCGTGGTGACTGTGCGTGTCGATGAAGCCTGGCGTCAGGACCAGGCCTTCAGCCTCGACGATGGCTTCGCCTTCATGTGGCTCGAGATCCCCGACAGCAGCGATGCGTCCAGCTTGGATTCGCAGATCTCGCAGGTGGCCGGAAGTACCTGTTCCGTCGATGATCCGGGCGCCGCGAATGAGCTGCGAGTCGTTACTCTCCGTAGGAAGCGGTTGGGCTCCGGAGTGCACAGCGGGCTGCAGGATGACAGCCGCGACGGCGATCGCGGCAAGCCTGCTCAAAGCCGACACAGTCATCTCCGGGCTGCCACTTTGATGACCGAGGTCTTCCAGACTTCAATCGCGGGCTCCTCGTCGACCAGGTAGAGCTGGTAGAACTTCACCCACTCGTTCGCCCCCTTTCGCCACTTCTCATAAGGCACACAGCGCGTCTGGACGTTGTCGCCGACGCGGATCGCGCGGCGGTGGATCAGTGTGCTCGAAGCATGGATCCAGAAGGGCATTACGAATTGGTTGGCTACCATGTGGCTTCCCTGTGCCATCACCAACCCCGGGTGGGCAGGAGGGGTGGAGGTGTTGCGGTAGATCGGGAGCCGGTCGTCGGTCGCGTCGCAATAGGCGATCTGTTCGTCGAGGGTGAGGGGCCAGTGGAAGGTCCGAAAGGGTTGGTCGAGGACGAAGCGTTCCCAGGTACTTTCAACGCGCTCCCCCTGCCAATCGATGGGCTCCCAGGAGGCACGGGGGTCGAGTGGAGGAGCCTCGGCGACCAGGTGGGTTGTCATCTCGAGCAGCTCGGTTCCCTCTTCGTTGAAGGTGCGCAACCGCAGCGAAGAATCCTGCTCTTCGATACTGACCTCGAGCAGGTCGTCGTCGTAGGCCGGGCTCTTGAAGCGGATGTCGAGGCGGCTCCTGGTGAGCCATTTGAGGCCGAGCCGCTCGATCACGGGTTGGATCATGCGGCCGTAGACCATGGCACCGCCGACGATCGAGCCTCCGAATCCTCTCTCCCGAGCCTCTTCGCGGCTGTGGGCCTTGTTCTCCGACTCCTTGAGGTTGCGGAGACGAAAACGATGCGGCTCCCAGATCACGCGAAGGTACCTCCGTCGGTCTTCGAAGAGGGATCCTGCCCCTCGAAGATCTGGTCCAGAAGCTTGCACATCCGGTCGACATGAGAGCCATGCCAATAGACCCGATCGCAGCTCTCGCATCGCACAAAGCGGCGATGGGCCAGCAGCACCCGAGGCGGAACCGAGGGTGCAGCTTCGTCACGGTCCATATCTACGAGCTCGGTGTTGCAGCGACTGCAGCGGGTGAAAGTGCGGGTGGGTCGATCCAGACGGTAGGCCCGTATTACCTGATTCATCTGCCTACGAAGCGAGTCGCTCTCGAGGACGAGGATCCGGGGCACGCTCCACTCTTCGGCGAGGGCGCGGTCGCGAGTGAGCAGGACCCGGTCCTCTTCCAGGGCTCGCCGGACGAGCTCTCTGTCGGCGATATCTGCCTCGTAGGTAGCGTCGAGACCGAGAAAGCGAAGCCAACGCACCAATCGACCGAGCATCGCATCGACGATGAATCGAGGCTCAGTGCCGGAATCGGATTGCCTGACCTTCGGCGCCAGGCCAACTCTCTGCCCACAGGTGCAATCAAGAGTACGCCCGAACTGAAAGAGACTCACGTCGTACTCCCGTTCGCACGATGGGCAGAGCACAGACATACCTCGCACCGAGAAGGATGACATCTTTCCGCGGTTGCCGTCGGGAGGGCGAAGGAGTGACATCCTTGCGGCATGGAGCTGTACTGGAAGGTGCACGAGGGATCGGGTCCCTATCTGCTGTTGGTTCACGGCATGCTCTCGAGCACTGCTCAATGGCGGTCCAACCTGCCTGCGCTGGCGAAGGTCACTCGGCCGGTGGTCGTCGACCTCTGGGGCCATGGCTCTTCGCCGTCGCCTGAGGATCCCGCTCGTTACCATCCGCAGGCCTACGTCGAGATGTTCGAAGATCTTCGGGTGCGCCTGGGCGCCGACAGGTGGTTGGTGTGCGGGCAGTCCCTGGGGGCGGGGCTCACGCTCCGGTACGCGTTGGACCACCCGGATCGAGTAATTGCGCAAGTCTTCACCAACTCGAGGTCGGCATTGGCCGATGACGAATGGGCCGCCGGCATGCGTCGCGGCGTCGCTGCTCAGGCAGAGGCGATCGAAAGTGGCGGTCTCGCGGCCATCGAAAAGCTGCCTGTGCACCCGCGCCACGCTCGCCGGATTCCGCCTTCCGAGCGCGATGCGCTGGTCGAGGCTGCGAAGCTGCTCGATCCGCCCGGTGTCGCTCGCACGCTGCGCTACACCACTCCCGAATGCCCGGTGACGGCACGCATCTCCGAGAACCGAGTACCGACGCTGCTAGTCCACGGAGAGCACGAGACCCGATTTGCACCGTATCGCGAGTTCGCGGAACGCCACATGCCCCATCTCGAGGTCGTATCGGCGCAGGCCGGTCACGCCGTAAACATCGCGGCCTCGGAGGTCTTCAATGCCGCCGTTGTAGACTTCGTCGGTCGCCACTACACGCAGTGAGGGCGGCTACCTTGCGCCCGATAGTGCCTCGGCGCCCGCGGCCGCCGATAGGCGATCTCAGACCGGCTGCAGCATTGCAATATGAATGACTTTTCCGAATACAAAATCGACTTTGATGCCAATCCCTACCACAAATGGTTAGGAATCACAGTCCTTGATCAACAGCCGGACTACGGAAAAATTGCGCTGAAGAAAGACGAAAGTACACCGACTGGAATCGGCGGAAGTGTTCATGGTGGTCTGCTCGCAGCCATGGTTGACATTGTGATGCTGGTTGCCATATTCGCCGAAATGCGACCCGGTGAAAAACCTGCCGGTACCGCAGAACTGAGCATTACCTATCTACGCCAGACGCACGGCGATCACGTCTATGCCGAGGCCAATGTGATCAAGCGCGGTCGGCAGCTCTCGTTAGTCGAAGTCGATATCACTGACGATAGCGGCAAGTTGTGCGCCCGAGGGCGCACGCTGTATGCATTCCGCGCCTGAATGGGACGGTGGCCCCAGCCACGAACCCAGCTACCGACGCGCGACCCAGCTTCAGGTAGTCAAGTAGTCAGTCCTCGGTAGACCTTGGGCAGCTCCTTCGGCAGAGCGGCGATGTCGTCGATGACCAGGTAGCTGCGCTCGGAGCACATTTGGCGGAGGTAGTCGTGGCCGGCGGGGTCGACGGTGATGCAGAAGGTGTGGACGCCGCGGAGCTCGGCTTCGCGCAGCGCCATCATGGTGTCGTTGATGCCGTACTCGCGGCTGGTTCGGTCACGGCCGTAGTCGAAGTCTTGGGGGTAGCCGTCGCTCAGGATCAGGAGGACCTTGATGCGAGCGTCTTGTTTGTCGAGCTTTGTGGCTGCGTGGCGGATCGCTGGACCCATGCGGGTGCTGCGCTTGGGCTCTATGGCGGCCATCCGACCGAGGGTGCGGCGGTCGTAGGTTTCGTTGAAGTCTTTGGCGACGAAGAAGTCGACGTTCTCGCGGCCGTAGCCTGAAAAGCCGTAGATGGCGTAGGCGTCGCCCAGGGTGTCGAGGGCCTCGGCCATGAGCAGCAATGCTTCTTTCTCGACGTCGATCACGCGACGTCGTTTGGCCGTCGGCGTCAGGTCTGAGCGGGTCCAGAAGGGGTCGTCGTCGTAGACTCCGACGTAGTCGTACTTCGGAAGCTCGTCCGCGCTCTGCTCCTCTTCCGGATCGGGGATCTCCGAGTCGGTGGAGGCGCTCATGTCTAACAGGAAGGCCGCGGCGACGTTGCGCTCGCGTCGATCGCGATGGGTGTATAGCTTGTCGGAGGGAGCCAGGCCGGCGCGAAGATCACTCCAAGCTTCCACCGCCGCGTCGAGATCTACGTCTTCGCCGTCGGTGAGGCCCTTGATCTTGCGCAAGGTGTCGGGGCGAAGCAACTCGAACTGGCGACGCACTTCGGCGAAGAGGCGAGCCTGGCTGCGACGGGCATCCTCTAGCTCGGTGACGTCCGCCTCTTCCAGCGTGGTCTCGCCGAGGCGGCACCAAGCTCGGCGATAAGCGTTGAGCTCATGATCCCACTCGTCGTAGTAGTACTCGTTGCGCAGAGGCCGTAGCTCCCCGAGCTCTTCTTCGAGCTCGCGGCCGAGGCTACGGACGCGATCTTCGAGCTCGGCGCGTTTGTCTGACACTGCCGCCGCTTTGGCTCCATCCGGAAGGTCGCTGAGAGTGAGCCCGGAGGTGCTGTCGAGGTCAGCTTCCTCGACGCCGGTGATTTCGATCAGGCCTTTCTCGAGAAGCTCGCGCAAGATCTCGGGGGGCAGCGGTATTCCTCCCTCCCGGAGCTTCTCGAGGTCCTTGGTGAGCTCGGCGAGGCGAAGCTCTTTCTGGATGAGCTCCGGCTTGAGCTCTCCTCGATAGGGCACAGGCTCCGTTCCTTCTGGCTCGTCTCCGCTGATCGGCGGGCTCCCGGCTCCCTCTGCATCCCCCTCTCCGCCGTCCACCGCGACCGAAATCGTCTCCGAATCCTCGAGGTCCGTCGCCCCTTGCAGGGTGACTCGTAGATCCTTCGCCACGCTCGGATCCTGCCAGACCGAGTTGAGGCGCACGGTCGCAGTGGCGGTCGTGTAGACGTCGGCACCCGGCCGGCGCATTTCGCTGAGAGCCTCGCCGAGGTGTTGCAACTGGCCTGGCTCGAGCCGGGCTACGAAGACCTCGGGCTCGGCGCCGAGACTGAGTTGGAGCAGGATCTCGAGAAGTCTCTGGATCGGGCCCAAGGTGGCGATGTCCGGCCGAAGGGCCCTGGATGCGCTCTGCAGGCGCGCAAGATCCTTGCGGACGCCACGATAGCGCCTCCCGAGCGCCGCATCGATTCGGGTGTCCTCGAGGATCGAAAAGATCTTCCGCGCCAGTTCCGGCCGATCGAAAGCGGCGAAGAACAGGGCCAGATCGGACTCGGAAAGCTCTTCTGGAGAGGCCGAGGACCCACCCTCCCCGGCCTGCGATTCGTGCTTCCGGTGCCACCTCTCGAGCTCGAAGTGGAAGGTGCCGCACTCCCAGAATCCGAGTTGATGAAGGATGGAAATCTTGTAGACAATGAAGTTGTCTCGAGCGCTGTCGAAGTCGCTGACCTCCGCCGGCAGAAAGACGCACGAAGCAGACGATGTCGGCAGGTCGCGGCGAAGGGCACTGCTGACGTCCGGCAGTTCTTCGGTCGAGCGGAGCTCCATTCGCCGGCCGGCGATGGCCTCGGTATAGAGCTGAAGGACGCGGAGATGCTCTCTGAGCGAGGCCGTCGACGGGGCGCTCACCGAGGATGCCCCCGAATCAGGGGAAGACAGTGGTTACCAGCTCCGAGACCACGCGCTGGATCTCTACGTCGTCGGTCACCGCTCGGCTGACCGCCACTTCGCAGGCGCGGCGAATGTCGATGCCGCGTGCTACCAGTTGCGCGGCGTAGATCAGAAGGCGAGTGCTCACTCCCTCCTCGAAGCCGTGCTCCCTCAGATTGCGCACTTTTGCGCCGAGAGTCGCAAGCTCGGCAGCGGTTGCTCCGTCGACTCCGCCCTCATGAGCGATGATCTTGGTCTCGAGGGCGTGGGGTGGGTAGTCGAAGTCGAGCGCCACGAAGCGCTGCCGGGTACTCGGTTTGAGATCCTTCAGCACGCTCTGGTAACCAGGGTTGTAGGAGATGACCAGCAGAAAGTCGCGATGGGCTTCGGCCACCGTAGAACGCTTCTCGATCGGAAGCATGCGGCGGTGGTCGGTGAGCGCGTGAATGAGCACTGTCGTGTCTTTGCGGGCCTCGACGATCTCATCGAGATAGCAGATCGAGCCGCTGCGCACAGCTCGCGTCAGCGGCCCGTCGATCCACACGGTTTCATCGCCGGTGAGTAGATAGCGGCCAACGAGGTCGGTGGCGCTCAAGTCTTCATGACAAGCGACGGTGGTGAGAGGAGCTTCGATCTTCGTTCGTCGCTCGCTCGCCTCCTCCCCTCGGTAGAGGAGGTGGGCCATGTGTTCGACGAATCGTGTCTTGCCGCAGCCGGTGGGACCCTTGAGTAGGACCGGGAGTCGGGACTCGTAGGCGGCGAGAAAGACCTCGACCTCGTCCCCGATCGGGAGGTAGAAAGGAGCCGTCTCGGTCGCCGAATCCGCGGACTCTGAAGCCGCTGCTGGCACGAGCTCTGGTGCTTGGGGTCGACTCAAGGGGGACTCGTGTTTTGCCGGGAACGGGGCTACTTGAGGTTCTTCGATGCGGCGATGTCGGCGGACATGTCACGCAGTCGGGTCGGCATCATCGTCATTTCCTCGATCACGGTGCGCTGAGGGAGGCAGGCGACGAGAAGAATGGCGTCGGCAATGTCCTCGGGCATCATCATGCCGGCCCGTTCCTCCTCTGTCGGAGGACGCGGCCGCTTGTCGAGAATCGGTGTCGCCACCTCGCCGGGAAGGATGGTGGTGGCGCGAATCCCCTTCTGTCGCAACTCGGCGAGGAGCCCCGTAGTGTAGGCGCGAGCCGCGGCCTTGGCGGTGCTGTAGGCGGTGCCTGCCATCGGTCCCGGGCGTAGCGCGGCCATCGAAGAGATCATGATCACCGTGCCGGCGCCGGCATCGAGCATCGCCGGCAGCAACGCCTTGGTGAGCATCGCGGGACCCGTGGCATTGACGGCGATTACGCTGTCCCACTCTTCCTGGCTGATGTAACGAGTGCTCCTGACCCGAGAGCTGTGACCGGCGTTGTGCACCAGGATGTCGACTCGGCCGAAGCGCTCCAGAACCTGCTTGGCGAGACTCTCGACCCCTGCCGGGTCTTCCATGTCGGCCTGTACGGGCAGGATCGTCCCTCCGGCCGCCTCGACCTCGCCTGCGACCTCTACCAGCGGGTCCAGCCGACGGCCCGAGATGGCCACAGCAGCCCCGTCGGCAACGAAAGCCAGGGCCGCGCATCGGCCGATGCCGGTGCCGCCGCCGGTTACCAGCGCAATTTTGCCTTCGAGTCTTTTCTCGCCCATTGTCGCTTCAGTTCAAGAGGTTGAAGGAGCAGGATTGTACTCTTTCGGCTCCCACAGCTCTACTTTGTTGCCCTCGGGATCCACGAACCAGCCGAAGCGGCCGAAGTCGAGCTCCTCGATCTCACCGGGGGTTGAGGCCCCGCCCTCTCGAACCTGATCGAGTGCGCCGTCGAGATCGTCCACCATCAGGTTGATCATGAAGTCCTTTTCTGACGGCTCGAAATAGGTCGTAGAGCTCTTGAAGGGTGCCCACACCGTGTAGCCGCCCGCCGGGATGGTTGCGGGCTGGAAGCCGACGCAGAAACTGGGCTCTACCGGTATACCGAGCCAGCGTTCGTACCAGCCGCAAAGCGCTTCCGGACCGCTCGATTTGAAAAAGACCCCACCGACACCTAGTGCTTTGGCCATGCTTCCCCCTTGTTCCGATCCCCCAATGGTAACGGCTTTTGGAATCCGCCACATGCTAAAGTCGAGCTCCCGGAGGAGGTTCCATGCACAACTCGATGCCGGTTCTTGCAGTGCTTGCTTTGTTGTTGCCCGCGGCGTCGATGACGGCGGAAGCCGAGGACGGCGAGGTCACTTTCAGCAGGGATGTCGCGCCTGTTTTCTTCCAGCACTGCGTCGGCTGTCATCGCCCGGGCGAAGTGGCTCCGATGTCGCTGCTCTCCTACCAGGAGGCACGTCCCTGGGCGAAGTCAATCCGGAAGATGGTGCAGCAGCGGCTGATGCCGCCATGGGGCACAGACCCCCATATCGGCTCTTGGGCCAACGATATGTCCCTTTCGGACGATCAGATCTCGACCGTCGTCGCCTGGGTCGAGCAGGGCGCGGCGGAGGGCGAAGCCGTAGATCTGCCGGAGGCTCCTGTGTTCACTGAGGGCTGGCAGCTCGGTGAGCCGGATCTGGTGATCGAGCTCGACCCGGTCGAGGTTTGGGCCGACGGAGAAGATCTCTTTCCCGAGCAATGGGTGGATGTCGGTCTCGAAGAGACGAAGTGGGTGCGCGCCATGGAGTTCCTGCCCGGAGACAGGCGGGTGACCCATCACTTTCTTTCCACTTACAGCACCGGTAGAGCCTCGGCGACCGGCAGTGGCAAGGAATTCGACAGTGGCGCCGGCCGCGGTGGCAGCGGCATTTTCGGAGTGTGGACCGCGGGCATGCAGCCCTACGTCTTCCCGGCCGGGATGGGTCGCCTGATCGGCCCAGGCACTCGGATTCTGATGAACAGTCACTACCATCCCATTGGCGAGGACACTGTCGATCGCACTCGGATCGGGCTCCACTTCGGCAAGGGAGAGCTACAGAAAGAAGTGTCGACCCTGGCGGTGGTGAATACCGGCCTTCGCATTCCGCCAGGCGACCCGGATTACGGTGTCATCGGCTTCCACGTCTTCGACAACGACAGTCGTCTGATCGCCTTCAGCCCCCATCTTCACGTGCGCGGCAAAGCGATGAAGTACGAGCTGATCGAGCCTGACGGAGAGCGCCGGACCCTTCTCGACGTTCCTCGCTACAACTACAACTATCAGTGGCTCTACTACCCGACCGAGCCCATCGCGGTTCCGGCGGGCTCCAAGCTCGAGGTCACCGCGCGGTGGGACAACTCCGCGGAGAATGCGTCAAACCCGGATCCGAGCGCCGAGATCGTCTATCGCGGCGACACTTTCAACGAGATGTTTGTCGGATTTTTCGAGGCCTACGAAGACGAGGGTGTGTACGCTAATCCGCTGCCGGCGGTGCGCAAGCTCACTCAGCTGCTCGCCGAGCATCCGGCGACAGACTCGTACCTGGTCCCAGGCATGCTTCCACTCGGTCTCTATATCCCGCGCCAGGGACAGGGATGGGTGTACACGGGGCGGATTCAACTGGTCGTCGCAACATCTCGTGATGGAGGTGTTTCGATGGGAGTTGGCAAGTGTCAGGGTGCGATTCGAGCGATGCGTGGCCAGATGCGGTCACCTGGCCGGCCCTCGACAGCGCGGCGCGAGGACCGGATCCGGTTCTGGGAGACGATCGCTCGTGGGGCGTCCAGCGAGGACGCCGCAACAGAGGCTGGGGTGTCGCCGGCTGTCGGGTCGAGATGGTTCAGGCAAGCTGGTGGAATGCGACCTATCTCGTTGGCTCCGGTGTCGGGGCGTTATCTGTCGTTCGCCGAGCGTGAAGAGATCGCCATCCTTCACGCTCAGCATGTTGGGGTACGTGAGATCGCTCGCCGCCTGGGTCGTTCACCGTCGACGATTTCGCGGGAGCTGCGCCGCAACGCGGCGACTCGCAGCCGTGCCGTAACTTATCGGGCCACGACTGCGCAGTGGCACGCGGAGCGGCGCGCCAGCCGTCCGAAGGTCTCCAAGCTTGCCGCGAACGATGCCTTGCGTGAGTACGTGCAGAACCGCCTCGCCGGCGTGATCGCAAGGCCTGACGGGGAGCTGGTGCCGGGTCCGGATGTGCGTTGGATCGGCCGTCGGCACGGCCGTCGCCAGGATCGGCGTTGGGCGAAATCCTGGAGTCCGGAGCAGATCTCGAACCGGCTTCGGATTGATTTCCCCCATAATGAGTCGATGCGGATCTCTCACGAGGCGATCTACCAAGCGCTCTACATCCAAGGTCGAGGAGCCCTCAAACGCGAGCTCGTCGCGTGCCTGCGAACCGGGCGAGCGCTACGAGTGCCGCATGCGCGAACCCGGGGGAGAGGCAAGAAATTTGTAACTCCGGAGATCATGATCAGCGAACGCCCCGCCGAAGCCGCCGACAGGGCCGTGCCGGGTCACTGGGAAGGCGACCTGATCGTCGGGCTCGAGAGCTCAGCGATCGGGACCCTCGTCGAACGCACTACGCGGTTCACGATGCTGCTGCACCTGCCCCGCATGGAAGGGCACGGGACCGAATCGAGGGTGAAGAACGGGCCGGCCCTCGCCGGGCACGGCGCCGAAGCCGTCCGTGACGCGATCGCGGTGTCAATCACCACGCTGCCCGAGCAGCTCCGCCGGTCCTTGACCTGGGACCAGGGCGCCGAGATGGCTCAACACGCTCAACTCCGCGTCGATACCGGCCTCGCGATCTACTTCTGCGACCCGCACAGCCCCTGGCAGCGGGGCACCAACGAGAACACCAACGGACTACTACGCCAGTACTTCCCGAAGGGCACCGACCTTGTCAGATACTCCTGCGACGACCTCGCCGCGGTCGCGCTCGCACTCAACGGCCGACCCCGCAAGACCCTCGGCTGGAGAACCCCTGCCGAAGTCTTCGATGAGCTTGTACACTCTGCTCACCAAGGCAACGCTGCGACGACTCCTTGAACCCAAGCAGTACGCCTCGAAGGCTTACCAGGATCGGCTGGCTGAGCTGCGGTTTCGCTGCAGCATGTCCGGCGTCGGAAATTGTTATGACAATGCGGTCTTGGAGAGCTTCTTCGACAGTCTCAAGACCGAGGTCTGGGACCGACCCTTCGAGACTCGTCAGCGAGCTCACGACGAAGCGGTTTCTTACCTCGAAGTGTTCTACAACCTGAGACGCCAGCATTCGACGCTCGGATTCCTGAGCCCCGAGGCCTTCGAAGGGGCAGCGTGAACTCACGCGCGACCGGCGGTCGGATCCGAAGGGAGGCTGCGCTCCCCGAACCTCGCACAGCCTCGTCCGAAGCTGACTACCCGAACTGATGCAGAATAGGAACTGCCCCGATGGGGCTTAACTTGGTGTCCACGAAACCGTGACCGCTCAGAACCCCTGCCGAAGTCTTCGATGAGTTTGTACACTCTGCTCACCAAGGCAACGTTGCGACGACCCCTTGAACCCAAGCGGTGAGCGGCAACAGTATGATCACGATCTCGCTCGACGACATCCGTTGGCAGGGCGCCAGTGTGGAGGTGCACACCACCTTCCCGACCCCCAGCGCAGACGGCATAGCGACCCTCATCGAGGGCACGGTCGACGACGAGGGAAAGCTGGTCGGCAAGATTCACTACGGCGACGAGGAGGCCAAAGCGAAGGGCAAACAGACCCTGCTCCTCCCCTTTGTCGGCAAGCCCATCGAGCCTTCGTCGGCGACGCCCACCGCGTCGAGCGGTCTCTGAGCTCCTTTTGGCTTAGCGTTAGGCCTGGGCTAGCAACACGAGCGGTCTAGGGGAGGATGAGTGCGATGAAGGCCAGTGTAATCGTGGGATCCGGCAGCGACGCGAAGCTCGAGCTCGGCGACGCACCCGATCCGAGTCCGGGGCCCTATGAAGTCCTGATCGAGATCGCGGCGAGCGCCGTCAACCGAGCAGATCTTCTCCAACGTCGCGGTCATTATCCGCCACCTCCTGGTGCCTCGCCGATCTTGGGCCTCGAGTGCTCCGGCACCATCCTCGAGGTGGGCGAGGGCGTAGAAGGATGGGAGCCGGGGGCCCGGGTGTGTGCTCTTCTGCCGGGCGGAGGCTATGCCGAGCTCGCCACCGTCGATGCCGGCTCGCTGATCCCGGTGCCGGAGCATCTCTCGCTCACCGAAGCGGCCGGCGTTCCCGAGGTTTTTCTCACCTGCTCCTTGAACCTATTCCAGCTCGGAGACGCCTCCAAGGGGGGCTGGGCTCTCGTCCACGGCGGCGGCAGTGGCATCGGCACTGCCGCAATCCAGCTCCTGAGGCAGTCAGGCATTCGAACCATCGTCACTGCCGGCAGTGACGAGAAGTGCGCTCGCTGTCTCGAGCTCGGCGCCGATGTCGCGATCAACTATCGGGCCGGGGACTTCGCTCCGGTGGTCGACGAGGCGACCGGAGGAGAGGGCGTCGACGTGGTTCTGGATTCGATCGGCGCTCCCTACCTTGCTCAGCATCTCGCCTGCCTGGCGATGGGCGGGCGCTTGGTGCTGATCGGTCTCATGGGTGGTGCGCGTGTCGAGATCGATCTCGGCCTGGTCCTGCGTAAGCGACTCACGGTAATCGGCTCGACTCTGCGCGCTCGACCGGTGGCCGAGAAGGCCGGCATCGTCAGCTTCTTTCTCGATCGCTTCGGGTCTGCGCTCGACAGCAACGAGCTGCGCCCGGTGATCCACCAGGTGCTTCCGCTGGCGCAGGCGCAGCAGGCGCATGAGATCCTCGAAGCGAGCACCCACTTCGGCAAGGTGGTGCTCGATGTCGTCGGTGGGGACACCGGGGCTGCCGGTGCCTGACACCGCCCCCGACCCATATACCGTACGCCACGGCGAGGCCCACGCGCCGCCGCCGACGCTCCGGGACCGGCTGAAATACCTCGGGCCGAGTCTCATCGTCACCGGCGCGGTCATCGGAACGGGCGAGCTCGTCCTCACCACCAGCCTGGGTGCGGTGGCCGGCTGGACGCTGCTGTGGTGGATCTTGCTCTCCTGCTGGTGCAAGTCGCTGGTACAGGCGGAGCTCGCCCGCTACACGATCGTCTCCGGCGACACCTATATGCGCGCCATGAACCGGATCCCGGGCCGCATCGGCCCAGTCTCGTGGACCGTCTGGGTCGCGCTCCTCGCTTACCTCCCAGGGATCATGGGCATGGGCGGCATTATCGGCGCTGCCGGCGAGTCCTTGACCTTTCTGGCCTCTTTGGCCAGCGTCTCGATCAACCCCAAGCTGGCGACAGGAATCATCGCCGTTGTCTGCTCTCTCATCCTCAGCTCCGGTTCCTACAAGTGGCTCGAGCGGCTGATGCTGGTGCTCGTGGTCACTTTCACGCTGACCACCTTGATCTGCTCGATCGCGATGCAGTTCACCGAGTACCGCGCCGTTCCGGCGGAGGTGATCGGAGGGCTGGCACCCGACTGGGGGTTATTCGTCGCCTTTGCGTCCCTCGCCCTCGCCGCCTACGGTTATACCGGTACGACCTCGGGAGACATAACCGCCTACACCTACTGGTGCATCGAGAAGGGATACCCGAGTTTTCTGGGCTCGGACCGCAGCGATCCAGACTGGGAGTTGCACGCACGCGGCTGGATGAGAGTTCTCTACACCGACGTTCTGCTCGCACTGGTGGTCGTCACCTGCGCGACCATCCCGTACTACGTCCTCGGCGCCGGCGTCCTCAACAAGATGGGGCTGGAGCCCGAGGGCAGCGACGAGACGATCTCGGTCCTGTCGAACATCTTTACCCAGACCCTGGGGGGATGGGCCGTCTGGGTGTTCAGCATCGGCGCGGTCTTCATTCTCTTCTCGACCGTGCTTTCGGGCATCGGCGCCGGTGGCCGTTCCATCCCGGACTACCTGATCGAGCTCAAGGTCTTTGACCGCTCGCGTATCAGCACTCGCCTCGCGGTCACTCGCTGGTATGTCGCGATCCTTCCCATCGTCGCCTTTCTCATCTACGTCTTCAGCCCGGGATTCGTGTTCTTGATCAAGGTCGGCGGGCTGACTTCGGCGATCAAGCTGCCGATCCAATCGGGCGCCACTCTCTGGCTGCAGTCGCGAAACATGGATCCGCGCATTCGTCCACGCAAGCCGGCCTACCTGGGCCTTTGGGCGATCTTCTTCTTCCAGGTCCTGATGGCGCTCTGCGTGCTCTGGTTCGTGGTTCTTGGGCAGGGAGGTTCCTGAGGCTAGTCGGCCCGCAGCACCTCGACCGGAGCCGTTCTGGTTGCCCGCCGCGCCGGAATCAGAGCGGCAGCCAGGGCCACCAGAAGAAGAACAAGGCCGACGGCGACGTAGGTCGGAGCGTCGAGCGGGGCGACGCCGTACAGCAGGCTGCTCATCAGCCGCGTGAGAGCCATCGAGCCCAGAGCGCCGAGGCCCAGGCCGACGAGAGCCATGGCGCCGCCTTCGCGAAGAACCATGCCAAGCAGCCGCCCCGGCGCGGCGCCAAGCGCCGCGCGGATGCCGAGCTCTCGGCGTCGCGCACTGACCGTGAAGGCAAGCACGGCGCCGACACCGACCGCCGCGATCGCCAAGGCCAAACCGCCGAAGATGAGAAAGAGGATGGCGTTGAGTCGCTGTGGCGCGAGGCTCTCGGAGCGCAGCTCGGCGAGCGTGCTGACGTGCTCGAGCGGGCGCTCCGGGTCGAGAGCACGTAGCGTCTCGAGGACCTGCGACTCAATCGGCCTCGGGTCGCCTTCCGTGCGTACCAGGACGGTCTGACCGGGGAACGACTGAGCCTCCGGAAGGTAGAGGACGTGCTGTCCGATGGTGTCGACCGAGGTCATGCGCGCGTCGGCGACGACACCGATCAGAGTCGCCTCACTGGGTCGGAAGCCTCCAAAGCTGTAGCGGATGCGCTTGCCGACCCCCGCTGCGTCGCCGAAGTAGTAACGTGCGGCTGATTCGTTGATAATCGCGACCGCCGACGCCTGACGGTCGTCAGCGTCACTGAAGGCGCGGCCATGGAGCACCTGGACCCCCAGGGTCTCGAAGTAACCGGGGGTCACGGTGTCGAAGAGCGCAGGCACACTCGACTGCGGGTCGGCCGCCACTCCCTCGACGTCGATCGTCACCGGCACGCGCTGGGCGTCGACGAGGGGGGCCGATTGGGTCAGCGCCACCGACTCGACGCTGGCGATCTTGCCGATGTTGGTGATGGCTTCCCGTGAGAAGCGCCTCTCGACCTCGCTGCCGAAGTCGCCCGAGCTCGGTGTCTCGATGCTAAGCACCCTCTCGAGCTCGTAGCCCGGATCGATGGCGTGGAGGTTCCACAATGTCCTCACCAGGAGCCCGGCGCCGACGAGGAGAACGAAGGAGATCGCGAGCTGGCCCGTGACCAGGGTCCGCTGGAGCGTCTTGCGGGCACCGGTGACTGTGGAACGGCCAGCTCCGGCCGCCAGCGCCGCTCCCAGCCGCCGCTCCGGCACCAGACCCGGAAGCATGGAGAACGCGACCGCGGTCGCAACGGCGACCGCCAGGGTGAAAAGGAGCACGCCTCCGTCGATGGCGATCTCGCCGGTGCGGTTGGTGAAGCGCGAGGTGTAGGCCCGCAGAGCGTCGAGCAGGCCGAAGGCGAGCAGCAGCCCGAAGACCGCCCCACCGAGCGCCAGCACCAGACTTTCGGCGAAGAGCTGAAAGCGCAGCTGACCGGTGCCCGCGCCGAGCGCCGAGCGCACCGCGAGCTCGCGCTCTCGCCGCAGAGTACGGGCCAGGGTCAGATTGGCGACGTTTGCACAGGCGATCAACAGCACGAAAGCCGCGGCGCCAAGCAGCAGGAACAGCGACGGCCGCGCCAAGGCGACGAGCTCGTCTTTCCAGGGCGTCACCTCCACCTCGAAGCCAAGGTTGTCGGGATAGTCGTCGGGGTAGCTCTCTTTGAAGAGAGTGAGGGCGTGGTTGAGCTCGCTGCGGGCCTCCTCGATCGTCGCCCCTGGTGCCAATCGCGCGAAGACGTCGGTCATGCGGTGCGATCGGTCGTCCTCCATGGTCGCGCTCGAGTAGTGGTCGTTGGTCGTGTAGTTGGTGTAGAAGTCCTGCCGCCTCTGGGTGGCGTAGTGGGCTCCAGGCTGGAGCACGCCGACGATGGTCGCCACTTTGGCGGCCAGATCGAGCTTCTGACCGACGATCTCGGGATCGCCGCCGAGAGCTCGTTGCCAATACTCGTGAGTGAGCACCGCCACCGGTGCCGCGCCCTTGCCGCGATCCTCCGGCTGCAGCACTCTGCCGAGATGCGGACGCATGCCGAGTACCTCGAAGAAGTTGGCGGTCACCAGTCCGGCGATGGCGCGATGAGGCTCGCCACGGTCGACGACATTGAAGGTCCAGTCACCGAACTCCACGATCTGGTCGAGCGAGCCGACCTGCTCGCGATAGTCGGCGACCTCGGGGAAAGAGAAGTTCATGTTCTCGATCCCCGCGCGCTTGGCGGCGTTCTCGAGATAAACGATACGATCGGCCTCAGGATAGGGAAGCGGCCGCAGCAGGACACCGTAGACCACGCTGAAGATGGCGGTATTGGCGCCGATGCCGAGCCCCAGGGTCAGCACGAAGGCGAGGGTGAAGGTGGGCTCGCGGACGAACGATCGCAGAGCAAACTTGAGGGAGCGCAACAGATCCATGGGCGCTGATTCTACCTCCCAGCGGTGAGAGAGACCGTCGCGGGCGGATCGAAGTGCTGAAACGCTCTGAGCAGCGCTCCCTCGGCTCCGGTGAGTGACAGTCATTGGGGCTCCCCCGCCAGGCGCTTGCGTTTGGTTGGGCCCTGTTATGGTTCCTGATCAGGAGGAGGAGAGAGATGGGGAGGAAATCGATGCGGCCCACACTGTTGCTGCTTGCGCTGTTGTTGCCCTGCGTGTCCTGCACGCCGCAGCCAGTCGACGAGGATGCTCAGTCCCTGCCGCCGGTCACACCACTACGGCCCTTGCTCGAGAATCCGGCCCGTCCGTGGAAGTCGGCTGCCTTCTCGGAGACGAAGCGCGAGGGCTATCACGGTCGCACACTGCGTACGATGCGTTACCGCTATACGGAATGGGAGCCGCTGACTGAGACCGACGGCGAGACCCAACGTGAGCTCTACGATCTCGACGAAGACCCCAACGAGCACGAGAATCTCGCGACCGAGCCGGCCTACCGTGCGATCGTCGACGAGCTCTCAGATCGCCTGCGCGTCGGCTGGCAAGGCGCCCTGCCAGAGAGGATCTGAGCCGCTGAGGCTCGTATTTACAGCCCTCGTACTTTGCGCAGCGGCGCAAAGTGCTCTTGGCCAGTACGGCGCCGCCGATGGCGAGTGGCGTGAGTTCGGCGGCGACAAAGGCTCGTCGAAGTACTCGCCGCTATCCCAGATCGACGCTTCGAACTTTTCGCAGCTCGAGGTGGCTTGGCGTTGGGAGTCGGCGGACCTCTTGGTCGACGAGAAGTCGCCCTACCCGCGCCAGAAGTTCCGCTCCACGCCGTTGATGGTGAAGGGTGTCGTCTACGTACCCACCGAGCTCAGTCAGCTGGCGGCCCTCGACGCGGGCACCGGCGAGCAGCTCTGGCTCTACGATCCCAAGAGTTACGAGCGGGGCAAGCCCGCGCAGGGCAACTACTACACCCGCTCGGTGGTGTATTGGACCGACGGCACCATCGAGCGCATCATCATGGCGACGATCGGCAGGCAGCTGGTGTCGATCGACGCCGTGACCGGACGCCCCGATCCCACTTTCGGCGAGGGCGGCATCGTCGATCTGTCGCGAGACTTGGGCCGCGAAGGCATCGCCATCCGCAACATCAGTCACGGAGTGCCGGCCATTGTAGTCCGCGACACCATCGTCCTCGGCTCGAGAGTCTTCGACCTGCCCCCGCGCGACAACAGCCCGCCAGGGCATATCCGCGCCTACGACGTGCGCACCGGCAAGCTCAAGTGGCGCTTCCACACCATCCCGCAGGAGGGCGAGGATTTCGTCGACACCTGGGGGAACGAGTCGTGGAGGACGGCGGGGAACACCAATGCCTGGGCACCGCTCAGCGCCGACGAGGAGCTCGGCTATGTCTACGTCGGCACCTCGACCCCGACTAACGATTTCTACGGCGGCCACCGTCACGGCGACAACGTCTACGCCGAGAGCCTCATTTGCATTGATGTAGCGACCGGCAAACGCGTCTGGCACTTTCAGACCGTGCACCATGGGATCTGGGACTACGACATCGCCTCGGCGCCCAACCTGATCGATGTGGTTGTCGACGGCCGACTGGTCAAGGCCGTGGCGCAGGTGTCGAAGACGGCTTTTACCTATGTCTTCGACCGCGTCACCGGGGAGCCGCTGTGGCCGATCGAAGAGCGGCCGGTGAACAACAACTCGCCGGTTCCGGGCGAGCGACTCTCGCCGACTCAGCCCTTTCCGACCAAGCCGCCGGCCTTCGACCGCCAGGGCTTGGTTGTCGACGATCTCATCGACCTCACTCCCGAGCTGCGCGAGGAGGCTCTCGAAATTGCGAAGGGCTATGTCATGGGACCGATGTTCCCGCCTGTGATCGTCAGCGGCGAGGGGGGCAAGGACGCGGCGATCGTTCTGCCCAGCGCCGGCGGCGGAGCGAACCACGCGGGTGCCTCGATCGACCCCGCGACCGGGATTCTCTACGTCCCGTCATCGACGAGAGTGTCTGCAATGGCGGTGGTGAAGCCAGACCCGGCGCGATCCGATTGGCGATATGTCCTCGATTCTTTTCGCGGCGTCGAAGGACCCCAGGGGCTGCCGCTCGTCAAGCCTCCCTACGGGCGCATCACCGCGATCGATCTTGGGACCGGCCAGCACGCCTGGAAGATTCCGTTCGGCGACGGCCCGACCCGACACCCGGCGATCAAACATCTCGACCTCGGCCCCCTGGGTAGCTCGCGGGTCGCCGATGAGGGCGGTCTTCTGGTGACAAGGACTGTGCTGATCGCCTACATTCACAACTGGGACGACCTCGACAAAGAGCTTCTCGGCGGCACCATCCTCCATGCCTACGACAAGGCCACCGGCCAGCTTCTGGCGGAGCTCGAGGTCGACGCAACTCTGCACAGTGCGCCGATGACCTATATGCACCAGGGTCGTCAGTTCATCGTCATCGCGGGTGGCGACGAGAAGGGGAGACAGAGTCCGGCGGAGAAGGCGGAGCTGCTGGCGTTCGCCCTGCCTCGCTGAGGAAGTGGACCTAAGGGTCGGCGCGGAAATAAGTTTCCAGTATCTGGGGTGACCATACCACTGCCCCCTTCTTCAGCCACCGCATAATCCTCCGGTACGCGCCTTGTTTGCAAGGTTTAGAGCTAGCATAGCCCTGCCCGCATTTGGTATAGTTTCCCCTGTCACCTCTTTTGGAAGGGGAACTATACCAAATGGTACGAGCCGAAGATCGTGATGCAACAGTGCGCGAGCTCTTGATGAGCGAACAGATGGCCACCATGGATGAGCTCAAGGACGCCATGGGAACCCGAGCCACCATGACGGTCTACCGTTCGCTGTCTCGATTGGGCTATTTGGCCAGCTACTCGGATCGAGGGCGGTTCTATACCTTGAACGAGATTCCCGATTTCGACGATCTGGGTTTGTGGTCGTGCGGTTCGGCGAGGTTCAGTCGGCATGGCAGCCTCCTCGAAACTGCGGTGGCTGCCGTGGACCGGTCCGCTGCCGGCTATACGGCTTCTGAACTCGAGCTCCTGCTGCAGGTCGAGGTCAAGCACGCGATGTTGCACCTCGTTCGTCGCAAGAGAATCGTACGATCCAGAGTTGGGAAGAGGTTCGTATACTTGTGCTCGGAAACAGGGCGCCGTCGTCAGCAGAAGCTGATGCGCAACGAACGGCAGGCTCTCCAGGATGTAGCTGCCAGCCTCGTTCCAGAAGTGCTCCCCGAGGAGCTCAGGGCTGCCATCGTTTTATTCTTCAGCCTGCTAGACGAACGCCAGCGGCGGCTCTTCGCTGGCCTGGAAGCGACCAAGCTCGGGCATGGCGGCGACCGGAAGATCGCCGATCTTCTGGACCTGGACCCTCATACAGTCGCAAAAGGACGTCGCGAGCTCTTCGGCGGCTCCGTGGAGCGCGGAAGAGTTCGAAGAGCAGGCGGTGGCAACCAACGAGTGGAAAAAAAACGCCCGAGATAGTCGATGGAATCCATTCCATACTCGAGGCCGATATAGCTGGTGATCCCATGTCATCAAAAAGATGGACGCACGAGACCGCTGCAAAGGTGGCCCAATGCCTTGCCGAACGCCTTGACATCATCGTATCGGCTACGGTGGTGCGTCGATTGCTCGCAGACCTGAACTATTCCCTCAAGAGCAATAGGAAATGTCTGTCTTCGGGGAACTCCCCAGATCGTGATGCACAGTTCAAGGCCATCAAGCGACTGCGCGAGGATTTCACAAGCGCTGGCGACCCGATCATCAGCGTCGATACGAAGAAGAAGGAGCTGATCGGTCGGTTCAAGAACCAGGGACAGACATGGTGCCGCGAGGCCAAGCGGGTCAAGGATCACGACTTCCGGTCCGAAGCTCTCGCCATCGCCTCCCCCTATGGGATCTACGATCTTCAGAGGAACTTCGGCGTTCTCGTCCTCGGACAGTCGTCGGACACGCCGGAGTTCGCTGTCAACAGCATCGCGACCTGGTGGCTCAAATACGGTCGATCTCACTATCCGGCGTCTCAGCGTCTCCTCATTCTTGCCGACAGCGGCGCAAGCAACGGCGCACGGCTTCGAGCCTGGAAGAAGTACCTCCAGGAGAAGCTCGTAGACAAGTGCGGCCTCATCATCACCGTCGCCCACTATCCAACTGGCACCAGTAAATGGAATCCCATCGAGCACAGGATGTTCAGCGAGATCAGCAAGAACTGGGCCGGAGTTCCTCTCGAGAGTTTCGAGATCCTCGTCAACCTCGTCCGCAACACGACGACATCCACCGGACTGCGCGTCGAGCCGTGCCGTGATCAACGCCAATACCAGAAAGGAGTCAGGGTATCGGACAAGGAAATGCTGCAGCTCGCGGTGGCCAGGAGCGACTTCCTAGGAAAGTGGAACTACACCCTCTCGCCGAGACCGCGAACCGAGCAGGAAGAGCTTGCCCCACAGCCTGGGCTCAGCTCACCACCACCTCCAATGCAGCGACCGCCCTGTGGCGCCTCGGCCTCACACGCTCCGGCGATAATGTGAAGTTATTTCCGCGCCGACCCTAAGCGAACGAATACTCATCGCTCCTCACTCCTCACTCCCCGAGGGGAATGCGTCGCACGTCCACCGGAATCGGTGCTTCGGTCCCCTCGACGATGCGGTAGACACGGTTCACCGCCAGCGGGCCAAAGCGTTGCTCGAGTCCGCTCCCCGGCCATTGGACGATCAACTCTCGGACCTCGCCGCCTTCGCCGACGCCGATCTCCTGTTGCAGACTGGAGCCCCCGAAAGAGCCGCCGCTGCCGACGACGCGATGAATCGAGCGCCGCGTTCTGCCATTCCCGACCACGAGCTCGATACGCGCTCCGATCGCCGACCGGTTGGCCCGGTTGCCGACCAGGCGCAGAGTCACCCATCCGCCTTGGGTGCCGGGGTTGAGGAAGAGGGCGTTACCGAATGAATCGGCGGGGAAGAAGCCGCCGAGCTGATGGAGCAGGTCCTGGTCGCCATCGTTGTCGAGGTCGCCGAAATTAGCGCCCATGGTCATCGACGGGCGTCCGAGACCGACGTTTAGCGAGACCTCGGTGAACCCTGGCGCTCCGGTCTCGGCCAGGTCGTTGCGGTAGAGCAGGGCCCGGTCGCCAGGAAGATCGACCTCGAAGTAGGAGGCGGTCACCAGCGCGGTCTGCTCGCGATAGTCGGTGACGAAGAGGTCGAGGTCACCGTCGTTGTCGTAGTCGAAGAACCAACTGGCGAAGCTCGGCTCGGGTTGCGTTACTCCGAGCCGTGAAGCCACGTCGGTGAACTTGACCTGGCCGCTGGCGGGCCCGCTGTCGTTGCGGTAGAGGCGGTTCCCCTGACCGTTGTTCGAGACATAGAGATCGGCGTCGCCGTCGTTATCGTAGTCGCCCCAGACGACACCCTTGGTGTAGTGCCTGTTGAGAACGCCCGCCTGTGTGGCGACGTCGATGAAGACGACCTGGCCGTCGGCCCCGGCTCCTTCGTTGCGGAACAGTTGCGACGGGTAGTCCTTCTCGTCTTTTCCTTCGTTACCGATGTAGAGGTCCAAATCGCCGTCGCCGTCGAAGTCGGCCCAAGCCGCGGTCTGGGTGGGATAGGCGGGCTCCGCAAGCCCGGCGCTGTGGGTCACGTCGCTGAAGCCTCTGCCGTCGCTGAGGTCGTTGCGCAACAGCGAGTTGCGAATCTTTCCTTCTTCCTTGAGCCATGCTCCGCGCAGGATCAGCAGATCCAGATCGCCATCGTTGTCATAATCGGCGTGGACCAGGTTCAAGCCGCCGAGCTGGCCGTCGAGCTTCCACGCCTTGCTGACGTCTTCGAAGCCGCCGCGGCCGTCGTTGCGGTAGGCCTTGGCGCCGTCACAGGGGTCCCAGGTGGTGGTTACGAGATCCAGGTTGCCGTCGCCGTCGAAGTCGTCCATCACGGCGCCGCCGGCTAGGTCCAGGGCGTTGACCGCGAGCTCCGGTGCGACATCACGCCAGTGGCCGAAGGGCTGCTCCGAGGCGAACGCCCCCTCAGGCAGTCGCAGCTTCTCCGGCACTCCGTCGGGGTAGTCCCCCGAGACGCTGCGTGCCAGATTGAGGAGCCAGGCCGCCTGGATGTTGCGCGGGTGTGCCTCGGCGTACTCGAGCAAGAGATCACCGGCGATGCGGCTTGCCTCAGGGAAGGGGTGGATTCCCTCGCGCGTAATCGGCAGCAGGCAACTTGCCGCGGTCCGGTGGCCGACGCAGTTCTGATCCTCGGCTCGTTGCAGCTGGGCGAGTGCCAGGTACCAGTGAACGAAAGAGCGCATGTCGCCTCTGATGTACTGCTCCTGGGCGTCTTCCCATGCTTCAGAAAGGATGGCGATGGCCTCATCCGTTCGACCCAGAATCAGGGTCTGGAATCCCATCAGGCCGCGAGTGAAGATCTGCTGGTTGGGGTCCAGCCCCCCACGCGCCAGTTTCTCCTGCTGCTGGCGGAGAACGAAGTCGCTGAAGTAGTTGTTCCGTCCGGTCTTGAGCTGTTGGCAGGCGTCTGCGAGGTCCTGCTCGTTCGTGGACTTGGTCTCCGCGGTCGTTGCGACCGGCGCGGGTAACAGCACTCCCGACTCCCAGTCTTCGCGCATCCGTTGTGCCTGCTCGTGCCCGGGCTCGATTGCGAGTAGCCTGTCGAGCTCTCCGAGGCCTAGCTCGCCCTGGTCGAGGGTGAAGTGGGTGAGAGCGAGACCGAGGTGGGCGGCGGTGCTCTCGGGCCGCAAACGGATGGCCTTCTCGAAGCCCGACTTGGCTTCACTCATTCGCCCTTGTCGTCCCCAGACGCGCGCCAGGGGGAGGATCGCTTCGAAGCGATCGGGGTTAACCGACAGCACCTTCCGGTAGAGGGACTCGGCCTCCTCCAGGTCTCCGGCGCTCAACCGGCGGTCGGCCTGGGCGACCAGGGTCCTCAGGTCGTTGCGGCCGGCGAGCACCTGGTCTAGGAGCGGATCGAGGGGCGAAGCCCTGTTCACTCCTCCGCCGAGTCCTTCCAGGTAGCGAGAAGCGTCTTCCAGTCGGCCGAGGTCGGAATAGGCCGTGCCGAGGAGATAAGAGGCCTCTTCCAGGGTGGGGTCGATCTCGAGTGCGCGCTGTAGTTGGCGCACCGCCTCCTCAGGCCGCTCCCTCTGCCGTGCGAGCTTGGCCATCCCCAGATGCCCCCAGGGTTGGCCGGGAGCTCTGGTGAGGAGCTCCTCGAACGCCGCCTCCGCCTGCTCTAGTCGTCTCTGGGCCAGAAGAGTGTTGCCCAGGTGATGGAGGGCGGCGAGGTAGTCGGGAGAGAGTGCCCGCATCGCTTGGAAGTAGTTGATCGCGTTCGTCGGCTCGCCCTCTTCGTTGGCGAGCAAGGCGAGGTAGTAGGGCCAATCGGAGGTATCCGGCTCCATTTGACGGGCGATCTCGTAGCAGCGTCTGGCCAGCTCGTTGTAGCCGTGGGCATGGTAGGTGCGGCCCAGGCGACCCTAGGCGGCGCCGTTGGCGCTGTCCTGACGGAGCGCTTCGGCGTCTTGCCGGATCTGCTCGGCAACCAGAGGGTCCAGGTCGTCGAGGCTTTCGAGCTCCAGGTCGTACAGCGCAGTCGCGGGCGATAGGGACGGGGCCTCCTTGGAAGCGAATCGAACAAAGAGAGTCGCAGCGATCGCCAGGACCAGGATAGCCAGGGCACCGAAGAGATAGGGGCGGGGACTCTTGGGCGGCTCTTCCTCTTGGTTCTTCGCCTTGGGCGCGGCTGCCGGCTTCTGGGGAGTTGGCTTCCGTTTGCGGCGTCGCTTGCGAGCCATCTCAGAGCCCCTCCCCGGTCTTGGCTTCTTCTCTATCGAGCGGGGGCTCGACCAGCTCCAGGAACTGGTCGGCGGCTACGTTGAGGAGATCCTGGCTAGTGCCATCAGGCCAGACGACCGTCAGTCGCTCCACCTCCGCGAGCTCGCCGAGCCCGAAGTGAAGGCGGGGGTCGTTGCTCGAGCAGTAGCTGTAGGCCGGCTGCACCTGGCGCCGCACGATGCGGCCATTCCGATGCAGCTCCACCACCGCGCCCAGAGAATCGCGATCGTTGCGACCCACCGTTTCGACCGATAGGAAGTGGTTCTCGCCGCCGACCTCGTTGCGAAGCAGACGCACCGGACCGCCGTTGTTTGCTACCAGGATGTCCACGTCACCGTCATTGTCGTAGTCGCCGAAGGCCGCACCCCGGCTCACCTCGGTCTGGGCAAACGCGTCGCCGGCCATGGCAGAGACATCTTCGAAGCGTCCGTCCAGCTGCCCTCGGAACAACTGGTTGGGCTCACTGTAATCGTAGCGCAGGGACCCGTCGGCGGCGCGGATGGGGTGGTCCTGAAGGTGCCGAGTCTGCACCTTGCCATTGGCGATGAAGAGATCGAGGACGCCGTCGTTGTCATGGTCGAAGAGGCCCGTGCCGAAGCCGGTGTAGGCGTGGCTCACCGAGCCGAGATCGAGGGCGTCGGTGACGTCGCGGAAACTCCCCCCAGCGTTGCGGTAGAAGGTGTTGGTCTCGCCACTGAGATGAGTCATGAAGAGATCCCAATCGCCATCGACATCCACGTCTTCGGTTGTGATCCCCATGCTGCCTTCGGGCTGGCCCGTTGCATTGAAGGCCGCACCGCGGATCAAGGCCTCCTCGCTGAAAGTGCCGTCGCCGTTATTGCGCCACAGATGGTTGGCCATGGCGTCGTTGGCGACATAGATGTCGACCCAGCCGTCGCCGTCGAAGTCGGCGGTGACGATTCCCAGGCCGGTGGCCTCGACCGTGGCGATGCCCGAGGCGGTGCTGACGTCGGTGAAGCGGACCTCGCCTTCCGGTCCGGCGCCGTCGTTGCGATAAAGAGTGTCGGCCTGTGGGCGCTGATAGGCCATCGGGTTGCAGTAGCCGGGCAGACCGCTCGAGCCGAGGCAAGGTCTTTCGATCTCGAAAGACCAGTCGACGTAGTTACAGACAAAGAGGTCGAGATCGCCGTCGGCGTCATAGTCGACGAAAGCGGCGCTGGTGGAGTAGCCGGGGTCGCCGACGCCGGTGGTCTCGGTAACGTCGTCGAAGCCGACGCGGCCGTCCGCGTCCGTCCCTCGGTTGCGATATAGCGTGTTGCGACCGAAATTGGTCACATAGAGATCCACCCAGCCGTCACCGTCGAAATCGGCGGCGGCGATTCCCGATCCGTAACCGTCATCGCCGACTCCGGCACTCTCGGTGATTGGCTCGAAGCTGCCGTCGCCGCGGTTGCGGTAGAGCGCGTTGGTCGCTGGCTCGGGGCTGGAGGTGGGTGACAGAGGTCCCGATTGGATGAGGTAGATGTCGAGAAAAGAGTCGTTGTCGACATCGACAAAGGCGGCTCCCGCCCCCATCTGTTCGGGAAAGTAGAACTTCCCTGTGGCGCCATTCTCATGGACGAAGTCGATACCCGACGCCGCGGCGACCTCGACGAACGGCGGCGGCGGCGGGGGGGAGTGCGGCTCACGGCAGGAGAATAACGTCAATGCGCAAGCGGCGATCGCGACCCAGGCGCAGGGCCGGGGGGTTCGAGGAAGCTGCATGGAATAGAAGACGATCTTAGTTGTCTACCAGGACGCCAACAAGTTCTGTGGATCCTCAGGCGAGGATGAGCCGGCCCTCGCCTGAGGTAGGATAGAAGGTCTATCTCGGCTTGAAAGGGGGCTTTGTATGGCTCGTCTTCGTCTGGTCTCGATTGTAGCGATCCTTTTACTGTCGTTGCCCGCGTTGGCGGCTGATCGCAATGCCTACTTCGGCGATCTGCACATTCACACCGCCTATTCGATGGATGCCTTCGCTTTTGCCACCCGTACCACCCCCGATGACGCCTATCGTTTTGCCGCCGGCGAGGCGATCGAGCATCCCTCCGGTCACGACATCAAGCTCGACCGGCCGCTGGACTTCTACGCGGTCACCGATCATGCCGGCTATCTCGGTGTGCTCAAGGCGCTGGCCGATCCTTCCCACCCGCTGGCCAACGACCCGCAGGCACTGCTCTACACCGACCGGGCCAGCATCAAGGGGCGAGGAGCCTACTTACCCGGCGCCACCGAGTTTCAGGCCGAGCACAACAGCCCAGAGATTCTGCGCTCCGCCTGGCAGGACATCGTCGGCGCGGCTCAGCGCCACTATCGTCCCGGTACTCTGACCACTTTCATCGCTTACGAATACACCACCTCACGCGACGGCGCCAATCTGCACCGCAACGTGATCTTCAAGGGCAGCCGGGCGCCGGAGGCTCCCTTCAGCCGCCTCGACTCGACCAACCCCGAAGACCTGTGGACGTGGATGGACGCTCAGCGCGCTGACGGCATCGAAGCGCTCGCCATTCCCCACAACTCGAACGGCTCCGACGGTTGGATGTTCCAGACCGAGCAGTTCGACGGCAGCCCGCTGGACGCTGCCTATGCGGAAAAGAGGATGCGCAACGAGCCCGTTGTCGAAGTCACTCAGGTCAAGGGCACCTCGGAGACCCATCCCTTCCTCTCGCCGAACGACGAGTGGGCGGATTTCGAGATCTTTCCCTACATCATCGGCTTGGGGTTCACCAAGAGCCGCCCCCGAGGCAGCTATGTGCGCGAGGCCTGGCTCAATGGCCTTGCCTTCCAGAGCGAGGAGGGGTTCAACCCCTACCGCTTCGGCATCATCGGCGCCAGCGACACCCACAACTCCGGCTTCCAGTTCCAGGAGTCGCGCTATACCGGCAAGGTCGGCGTCCACGACTACTACCCTCAGAGCCGCGGCTCGGTTCCCACCGGCACTCTCGATGGCATGCCGACCTATCGCGATGTCTGGCGCATCTACTATGGCGCATCGGGCCTGACCGGCGCCTGGGCCGACGAGAACAACCGCGACGCCATCTACGACGCGTTCCGGCGCAAAGAGACCTTCGCCACCACCGGTCCGCGGATCCGAGTGCGCTTGTTCGCCGGCGCCGACCTTCCCGCCGATCTCCATACCCGTCGCGACATGGCCGAGGTGGGATACGCCAGAGGTGTCGCGATGGGTGGCGATCTGAGCGCGAGTCACGGCGAGCCGAAGTTCGTGGTCACGGCGCTCCGCGATCCTCTGGGGGCTCCGCTCCAGCGTCTGCAGATCGTCAAAGGGTGGATCGAGGGCGGTGAGGAGCGCGAGCAGGTCTTCGATGTGGCGTGCTCTGACGGGCAGCGTGTAGATCGCGCCACCCATCGTTGCCCCGACAACGGCGCTTCGGTCGATCTCACCACCTGCGCGATCAGCACTGGTGTCGGTGACGATCAGCTCGCAACGACATGGACCGACCCCGCTTTCGACGCCGCGCAGGAGGCTTTCTACTACCTTCGCGCTCTCGAGAACCCGACCTGTCGCTGGTCGACGTGGGATGCCGTTCGCGCCGGAGTGGCGCCGAGGGCGTCGACACCCGCCACGATTCAAGAGCGTGCGTGGTCCTCGCCGATCTGGGTCCAGCCCTAGCCTCCGGAAATGATGGCTATCATTTCCTGCGGCTAGTTGTTTTTTGGCGCCGAGGACGGCGCACTCGGGACTTGCTTCCTATTCGCTTCGGGCAGAGTTGCGTTTCCTGCCGAGGTCCTAGAGAAGATTTCGCCCGAAGCGTATAGAAAGCATCGCCCAAGTGCGCCGTCCTCGGCGCCAAAGAGTAACTAGCCCCAATTCGCGAATAAATCAGGCGGCTCGGAGGGCTTTAGCGACTCTTTGGAAGTCTTGTTGAGCGGCGGCTGAAGTGCCGAGGTCGAGGGTGATTCGGCCAGCAGGGTGAAGGAGGACGCCGGCTCGGCCGAGGAGTTTGAATCGCAGGGTGTGGATGGTTTCGAAGCGATGCAGAGTTCTCCGTTTGCGAGTCCGTGAGCGGGGCTGCGGGCGTGCCGCGACCTGAAACGACCGGGCGAGGTTGAAGGCGAGGACGCTGAGCACTTGCCAGGCAGCATTGGCCGCTGCCTTGAGACTGGGGACACAGTTGAACGCGAAGCCGTTGCGTAACTCAGCGTAGGCCTTCTCGTGGGTCCCTCGACCGTTGAGGAAGTGCCACAGATTCCGGCCGTTCAGCTGTTTGTTGGTGGTGATCGCCGAGTACTCGTAGTGGCCGTCGTCGGGGTCGAACAGGTCGAGCTGGAAGTTCTTGCGCGTCTCGTGAGCCACCCGCTTGCGGTAGAGCACGATGCGGCGCACCTGGTTCCAGGCGGCCACCCGAGTGCGGGTCTCACAAAAGCTCACCGTGTCGTCGATGCGGATCCACTTCGCAGCCTGAGCCACCGCCGTCTTCAGGTGCAGCCAGGGGTAGAACGGGACCTTGATCGCGTACTCCGCCCTCGCCGAGTCCAGGAACTCCAAGACATCCCGGCGAAAGAACGCCCCGTCCATGCGGAACTCCAGGCGTACGCCACGATCGACCGTGGCGCGAATCTGGTCGAGAAGCGCTGAGAGAAAGTTAAGAGACGCTTTTCCATCGTGCACGTTGCCTGGGCGGTTCTCGACCCGCAGGATCTGACCCGACTGCGCCTCGTAGGCGGTGATCGGGTAGTAGCTCGGAACCTTCCGGTGGTGAGGGTTGAAGCCACGCTTCGCTCCTTCGACCGTCTGTCCGGTCGACACCACCGAGCCGTCGACATCGATCGTCAAACGCGCCAGTCTCGCCTTCTGAAGAGCCTCGCCCACCACCTCAGAGTTCAGCCGCACCCAACGCGCCACGTGACTCTCAGACAGTTGCGCCAGCCACCCGCTCACGGTCCTCGGCGACGGCAGTCGGCGGAGTCCGGCGAACCGGGCCAAGATCGGATCCGACTGCACGTAGCGAAGGTGCCAGATCCGTCGACCGCCGACCATCAGAAGGCCAAGCAGCACAAGGAGCATCGGAACGGTGCCGAAGTCGCTTCTCGGGAACGACCTTCCGACCCACCGCCGAAGCCGCTCGCGAAACCTCCGCCTCTGAAGGAAGTCCCGGAACAGCTCCAATCCGGCCTGCGAAGTAACTTGCTGCAGGCCGCACCGGTACTCGACCCGACCGTTGACCCGACCCCTGAGATCTGCTCTGCTTAACCGCACTGAGAGTGCCCTTTCGTTGTGGTGACTTCTTTCGGCTTTGACACCCGAAGTACACCACAGCGGAGGGCCCTTTCGCTTCTTAGACCACCAGATCAGACCGCTCTTTTTCGCGAATTGGGGCTAGCTTTTGGGAATGATAGTCATCATTCCCGAAAGCTAGGGCCGTGTTTGTCGTGCCACTCCTTCTCCAACATCCGCGCCCCGAGCAGCGTGCCTCGCATGGCGTAGTTGGCTTCGTGGCAGGCGACTTCATAGATCAGGTCGTCACTGCGCGGCATCGGTAACGAGCCTCCGTAGGGAGCGGCGTAGTCGGGGTCTTCGACCTCGAACTCGTAAAACAGCGTGCCGTCGTCTAGCCGAGTGAAGCGCTCGACGATGTGGAGCTCCTCATGGGGTGTCCCCCAGTCGCGAAGGAAATTGGTGGTGTCGACCACCAAGGTCTCTCCCTCCCACCAGCCGATCGAGTCGCCCGAGAGTGAACGGACTTCGGGCGGCGCGTGCTCGGCAGAGCCCCCCTCGTCGTTGAGGCGGATTACGCGAGCCCAGTGCATCCATTCGATGAGAATCACGACCTGAGTCTCGGTCTGGATGATCTTCTTGAAGTTGTTGTAGGCCCCCGGCAACATCGGAATCGTGCGCGCACCGGCGTAGAGGCAGCGCGAGCCGAGCCCAAGCATCTCTGGATGATCGAAGATCCGATGGTCGCCGAAGGTGTAGGTGAGAGGCTGACCGTTCGGTCCGAGGACTCCCTCCTCCAGCCACCAAGCACTATCTGGATTTGAGGGACCGTTGTAGTCACCGAATGCGAAGGGAAGGAGATGCTCTTTCCCCACCGCACTCATAGGCGGCATGCGACCGTCTCTTGGTTCAGTGAGGATGGAGTTGCGATACTTCCCGTCGAGCACAAAGGGTGTGTCGCCCATGTCGAGAAAGACCTTGAAGGCACCGCCGACGTTCTGCGACTCGTTCTTGCCTCCGACCACTGGCGCACCACGATTCGGATCGCTGTCGGCGAACCATCGCTCCTTCGTCGCTGCCATGGCGTCCTCGATCGCCTTTGCGTCTTCGACGCTCATATAGCGATCGTCGCCATACTTCGCACTGCGCGCGATAGGCGTTCGAGTCTTGATGTCGTAGGTGCCCGACAGATCCGGTTTGCCGCTCGGGGTGCGAGGGAGGTTGTTTTCGGCTGCCGAAGTCGGCAAGCAGGTGAGACCGAGAAGTACCAGGGCAAGCAGAACCCTTGTCGGCATCGAGGAATCCTCCAAAGTTTCGTCTGGAGGAATGATGTCACGCTCGGTCGATAAACCGAGTGACCGGGCCGGCCGTTGGCAAGCTCTTCGGCGACATGGAGCTCGACCGCGGTTTCGACCGGCTAGGAGCGTGTCCGAGAATTCGGACAGGCGAGTAGTTCTTAGGGGGGGATGGGCCGGAGAACGGGCCGCAGGTCCGTTTTCCGGGGCTAGCGAGAAACGCGATAGAGATGCGTTCCGGAGCGCAGAAGGATGGCATCGCCGGCGATCGCCGGGCCGGCGGTGAAGCGGGCATCGAACTCGTTCTCGGCGAGCAGCTCGAACTCTCGCGCCGCGGAGACGACCGTTACGGTTCCGCCGATGCCGGTCAGATAGATCTTGCCGTCGGCATGCACCGGGGACGCCCAGTAGGTGGCTGCCTTACTCGAGCCGGCGCCGGAAAAGCGCGCCTTCCAGACTTCTTCACCGCTCTTCGCGTCCTGGCTGGTCATCACTCCGCCGTCACTGACCATGAAGACCAGGTCGTCCACGATCAGGGGCGAAGAGATCTCGGGGGCTCCTCGCGTTGTACTCCAGGCGATGTGGGTTGCGGTGACGTCGCCGCTTCCTGAGGGGCGGACGGCCACCAGGCGTCTGGAATTGCCCTGGGTGAGATAGACGAGACCGTCTTGGTAGATCGGACGACACGCCACATTCCAGCCCCAGCCTTCATGCACGACTCGCCACAGCTCTTCGCCGGTCTCGGGGTCGTAGGAGAAGGTGACCTCGGCGCCGGGGCTGATCAGCTGCCGCCGCCCCTCATGCTCGATGATTGCCGAGGTCGCGTAGGATTTTCTGTTGTCGCTCGGCTTTCGTTTGAGCACTTTGTCGACGTCTTTGACACCCTGCGCCTTCAGCTTGGCAACGAAATCACTCTCGACCGCCCGATTCTGCAGCCACAGAGTTGCGCCTGTTCTCTTGTCGAGGGCGGCTACGAACTGGGCGTCGACTCCGTCGTAATTTAGGAAGAGGGAGTCGCCGTCGATGATCGGCGACGAGGCGGGCCGTACGCGGTGATCGCAGTTGAGGTCGCGACGCTCCCACAGCTTCTCGCCGGTCTCGGTGTCGAGGGCGGCGGTTCCATAGCTCCCGAAGTGAGCGTAGATGCGCCCCTCCTCGATGATCGGTGTGGGTGTGGCGTGGGTGTTTTGAACACCCCACTCCGCTTGCGGCTTTGCCACGTCGAAGACCTTGATGTCGTGAATGACCTCGCCGCTTGCGAGATCGACCGCGATTGCGAATAGCTACGATCCATCCTCGCGTGCGGTCGTCAACCAGATCTGGTTGCCCCATACCACCGGAGAGGACCAACCCTCATCGTGAATAGCTGTCTTCCAAACCACATTCTTCGATTCACCGAAGTCGACCGGGAGATTCGTGGCCGGGCTGTTGCCGTCACCGCTTGGACCACGAAGCTGATTCCAGTAGTCGTTGTCGGTGGTCTCGGCGGTGGCGACTGCGGCTATTGCAGCGGTGCAGGCAACGAGCACTAGAGCGAGCTGAAGGTGCCTCATCTTCTGACTCCTGGGGACGGTTCTCGAATATAGGCGAGATCCGGCGCAGTGGCTCGGCGACGGCACAAACATGGGACAGTGTACCAAGAAATTCGCTATCGAGACTCGAGCCGACTTGGCCTACCGCCATCGATCCGCCCTGGTGTGTAAGATCCAGGTTGGTAGTAACCTGTGCCGCTGAGCGTCGTTCAATTGCCAACCTCGAGGTCATCCTCGCGTCCGCTCTCGGAGCCTCTGAGCTCTGAGTCTCCAGAGTCAGGCTCGTATCGCCTGAAGAGTGCGGTGGCCTGTTGTCGGCGGCGACTTCTCCTAGGCCTGTTCGTCGTTTGGGCAGGGGGTTCGATCGCTGTCGCGCAGCGTGGAGCACAAGACGGTGAGTGGCGCCACATCGGTGGCGGCCATGGTGCTGCCAAATACTCGCCGCTGAGTCAGATCGACTCCGAGAATTTCGCCCAGCTCGAAGTGGCATGGCGCTGGGAGTCCGCCGGCAAGCGGGTCGAGGAGTTGTCTCCCTATCCGCGAGAGTACTTTCGAGCGACACCGCTGATGATCAGGGGGCGCGTCTACGTGCCCACCGAGCTGGGGCAGGTCGCCGCTCTCGATGCGGGCAGCGGCGAGGAGCTCTGGGTCTACGACCCTGAGAGCTACGAGCGTGGCAAGCCGGGGATGTACTGGCGCTACACCCGCAGTCTCGAGTACTGGAGCGACGGTGTCGAAGAGCGCGTCTTCATCGCGACCATGGGGCGGCAGCTGGTGTCGGTCGACATCGCCACCGGCTTGCCGGATCCGCGCTTTGGGGAAGACGGCATCGTCGATCTGTCGCGCGATCTGGGGCGTGAGGACTTCCCGGTGGGCAACATCAGCCACGGGGCGCCGGTGATCGTGTTCCGCGACAGGGTCATCGTCGGCTCGAAGATCTTCGACATGACCTTGCGCCGCAGCAGTCCTCCGGGTCACATCCGGGCCTACGACGTGCGCACCGGCGAGCTTTCGTGGCGCTTTCACACGATTCCCCAAGAGGGCGAGTTGTTCACCGAAACCTGGGAGAACGACTCCTGGCGGGGCATGGGCAACACCAATGCCTGGGCGCCGATGAGTGCAGACGAGGAGCTCGGCTACGTCTACATTGCCACCAGCACTCCGACCAATGACTATTGGGGCGGGGAACGTCACGGTGACAACCTCTTTGCCGAGAGCCTGCTCTGCCTCGACGCCGCCACCGGCAAGCGTGTCTGGCACTTCCAGACCGTGCACCATGGGATCTGGGATTACGACATCGCCTCGGCTCCCAACCTCGTCGACGTTGTGGTCGACGGCAGGTTGAGAAAGGCCGTGGCGCAGGTGTCGAAGACGGCGTTCACCTATGTTTTCGACCGGGCGACGGGCGAGCCGCTGTGGCCGATCGAAGAACGTCCAGTCGAGGCGAGCACGGTTCCTGGCGAGAAACTGGCGTTGACACAGCCTTTTCCGACCAAACCCCCCGCCTTCGACCGGGTGGGGGTGAGCGTCGACGATCTCATCGACTTCACTCCCGAGCTCGAGAGGGAGGCCCGTGACATTGGAGAGAAGTTCAAGCTCGGACCGATCTTCATGCCTTTGATCCTCGCCGGGGAGGGGGGCAAGCTCGGGACGGTCGTGGTGCCCGGTGCCGGTGGGGGTGCCAATCATCCAGGAGCCTCGATCGACCCGGACACCGGCCTTCTCTATGTGCAATCGATGACTCGCCCTACCGGAATGGCACTGATCGAGCCCGACCCGGTTCGCTCCGATTGGAAATACATGCTCGATCGAGTAAGGGTCGAGGGTCCGCGAGGGTTGCCTCTCTTCAAGCCGCCTTTCGGTCGGATCACGGCAATTGATCTCAGGATCGGCGAACACGCGTGGCAGGTCCCGTTGGGTGATGGTCCGACTCGACATCCGGCCATCAAGCATCTCGGCCTCGGGCCACTGGGGTCCAAAGAAGTCGGCAATCAGGGCGGCCTGTTGGTCACCAAGACTCTGTTGATCGCTTTCGCCCCCAAGTACGGCGAGAACGGTGAGCTGGTTCCGGGCAGCGTGGCGCAGGCTTATGACAAGGCGACCGGCAGGCTCTTGGCCGAATTCGATGTCGACATCAGCCTCTACGGCGCTCCGATAACCTATCTCCACCGGGGGCGTCAGTACATCGTGGCCGCCGGCGGTGGCACCAACGATCGGAGAGGGCCGGATTGGGAAGCGCGGGAGGCTGCGCTGGTTGCGTTCGCGCTGCCGGAGCTGCCTCCCTAGGGGCCCGCCAGCTGCTGGTTCGGCAGCTCCATACGATCGATCAGATCGCAGGTCTCGTTGCGCACGCCTTTGTCGGTCCGGATCTCGGTGTCGAAGACGAGATGTCGGTCGGATGCGGTAGCGTAGGCGGGCCACGCTGGGAGTCCGTCGACATTGGGATCGCTGGCGGTGGCGAACTCGACCCAGTAGCGAATCATCGCGTCGGCGAGGCGCAGATCCGACTCGCTGGCGCCCTCCTCGAGAGTATTGAAGACGTAGCCGATCTCGAGAGCGTGGTTGGCGCCCATCTCGGGGGCCTTTTGATTCGGCCGGGTGAAGTAGTAGCGCCAGGTATGGGAGGCGACTTTGTCCATGCCGCGTACCATCGTCCTCACCGGCGCGGCAAACCATGAGTCGCCGCGCCAGGCCGCCGCGGCTGCGGTGACCTCGGCCTCGTTTCGGGCAGGATAGAGGGTGAGGAAGTCGTCGACGTGCGACCCCATCTCCTTCTTGCGAGCCGCGCGATACTCCTCCGGGGTCGAGAAGGGTAGCCGGCGCGCGAACATGGTTCCCTCGTCGGCATTGGTGCCGATCACCAGTGGCACATCATGCTGCCGGCCTTGGCGGTAGAGATCGACTGGGTGGTCGGTGAAGACCCTGCCGTCGACCGCGAGAGCGACTGAGAATCCTTCGGCGGCGAGGATGTCTTCGGCAGGGATGTCACGCAGGGCTGCGAGCGTGACCTCGTGGCCATCGCCCACCAGCTTGCGGGCGAAATCCTCGCCCGCGGCCTCGAAGCCGCCGTCCACAGAGGAGCGCAAGCGCTTGACGTTGCTCGACCCGAACCATGGGCTTTCGGCAATGGCGCGGTGAAAGAGACCCTTGGCGAGCGGGCTCACCGACAGAGCCGCGACGCTCGTGCCGCCGGCCGACTCACCGAAGATCGTTACATTGTCTCGATCGCCGCCAAAAACGCCGATGTGGTCGCGCACCCACTCGAGAGCCATGATCGAGTCGAGAATGCCGTAGTTGCCCGAGACGCCGTGCTCGGACTCTGCCGAGAGCAGCGGATGGGCCAGAAAGCCGAGCGCGCCGAGGCGATAGTTGATCGACACCAGCACGATACCGCGCCGGGCGAAGGCCTCGCCGCTGTAGCGCGGCACGCTGGCGGCGCCACCCGAGTGGCCGCCGCCGTGAATCCAGACCATCACGGGATGGCCATCGTCGCTCTCTTCGGCGGGCGCCCAGACGTTGAGATAGAGGCAGTTCTCACTGCTCGGTGGGTTGCGCTGAGGGCATTTGGGTCCGAACTCCTTCGCCTCGCGCACGCCTTTCCAGCTCCATGCCGGCTGCGGGGGGCGCCAGCGCAGCTCGCCTACGGGTGGCGCGGCGTAGGGGATGCCGAGGTAGACGGCGACTTTGCCGTCGTCGGTAGTGCTGCCCGATAGCAGGCCGACCCTCTCGAGCCCGACCTCGTCGGCGGCGGCCGCGAGCGGCAGGCAGAGGACAAGGGCAAGAGCGAGAACGAGTGCACGGCTGTCGAACATGGACGGACCTCCAGGAAGAGTGGACGGCAAAGGGGTGACGAGGCGAACTCGCAACGTCGGATCATAGCAATCCTTCACTCGTGGCAGTGCGGCTCTCGATCTCGCCCGACGATGGGATAGATTGATGGCAATGACTAGAAGTTCTGGTTCGAGACGATGGCCGATCCTCCGATTGGCGCTTATGGTGGCCTTTGTTGGCTGTCTGATTGCCGGTTCCGCGCCGGCAGAGGTCGAGCTGACGCCTTTGGTGGGTCTTCAGGCGGGCGGTAGCATCGGCACTCGACAGGGTGACCTCGAGATCGATCCTTCGGCTGCGCTGGGGCTCCTCGTGAGTTGGCGTGTTCGTAGCGATGGAATGGTCGAGCTCCTTTACACGCGGCAGGACACTGAGATGGACCTCGATGCGAGCCGGCTCTTCGATCTCACCGTGGAGCAGTTCCACTTTGGTGGACTGTGGGAGATCCGCGACTACACCCAGACCCGCCCGTTTCTCGGGATGACGCTGGGCGTGACGCGAATGAACCCCGACCTCGGTGGTGCAGGGAGCGAGACCTACTTTTCCGGGGCCATCTCGGGAGGAGTGAAGCGCTTCTTCAACGAAAAGGTTGGGCTGCGAGTCGAGGGAAGAGGACTGATGACCTTCTCGGTCGACGAGGGAGGCATCTTCTGCGGCTCCTCATTTGGCCAATCGGGATGTGCGCTAACCGCCCTCGGCGACGCCTTCTTTCAGTTCCAGGGTTTCGTCGGCCTGATCCTGCGTTTGTAAAAAAGAGAGAGCGGAGTCTAGCTCTGTCCCGACAGGGGCTCCGCGCGAGGACGCACTGCCTTCCTACCCGCTACAAGGAAGAAGATGATCAATGTAGCCAGCACGACGTTGGCGATGTCGTGAGGGAGGCGCGAAGTATCGAATAGCACCTGGTTGGCGATTAACCCGTCGACCGCGAAGAGGAGCGCGGAAGCGACACCGAGAACCAGAGCGCTTTGCCGGCGCAGGAAAGCAGCGGCTGCCGCACCGAGGAGACAGCCACCCACGACCAGATAGGCGATGCCGGTAGCTCGAGTGATACTCGGTTCGGCTGAGATCCCCGCCATTGCGGTCTGAGCGTCGACGAGAAGGCCGACACCGTGGAGGACCCACAGCAGGCCCACCAGGGTCAACAGGGTTGCGGCGCTGACGATCAGCGCTCGACCTCGATCTAACGCCATGAGCAGACCTGGATCCTATCGTTCGGCAGGAGCTCCTGGGCTCGGCGACCATGAAATGCTTTCCCGAACGGCGAGGTCCGCCACATCTTGCAGCAGGGCCTCTTCTGAGAGTGTGAGATCGATGGGATGGCCGTAGGGCTGGCCGTAGCTCAGCCGAGTCGGCCAATAGATCTCGATCATGTTGCCCTCTGGATCGTCGAAGTAGAAGGCGAGCGACACGCCGTGGTTGAGCGCCATTTTGATCCCTACGCCGCGCTCGACGACGCCGCGGTAGGCATGGCGCAGATCCGCCAATGAGGCGACTTTGAAGGCGGCGTGTCTGCCCGCAGGGTTGGCGAAGATCACTACTTCGTGGGACTCCTCATCGGGTCGACTGCTGAGGAAGGCACTGCTGCTGAAGGGGTTCTCTTCTCCGCTGCCGCCCACGGCCTGCATCCCGAGGACGTGTTTGTAAAACTCGGCGAGAGCCGCCGGATCGTCGGACTGAATCCCGATGTGGCAAAGGCCGATGAGTCTCGGAGCTCCGTCTTCGGACATGTCTTTCTCCTGTTCCAGCGCGAAGGTAGCGCGGGGTATTTCGACACGCGCCCCCAGCAATGATAAAACCCTCTCTCCACAAAAGAGAAAGGGACGGCTAAGAGATATGACCAAGCTTTGTGAAGATCGCGTCTGTATCGTCACCGGCGGCGCGCGCGGAATCGGCCGCGACTACGCTCTGATGCTCGCCGAGCATGGCGCCAAGGTCGTCGTCAACGACCTCGGTGGTGCCCGTGATGGGGTCGGCGCGGATGTCGGACCGGCCCAGGGCGTCGTCAAGGAGATTGTCGCCGCGGGCGGCGAAGCCGTTGCCAACGGCGCAGATGTCAGTGATTTCGAGCAGGCAAGGGAGATGATCCAGCAGGCGATCGATACCTACGGGCGACTCGACGTTCTGATCAGCAATGCCGGCATCCTTCGCGACCGCATGTTGGTCAACATGGCGGAGCACGAGTGGGACGCTGTCATCAAGGTCCACCTCAAGGGGACCTTCGCACCGGCTCATCACGCCGCCGCCTACTGGCGCGACCAGTCCAAGGCCGGTACGCCGGTGGACGCTCGCCTGATCAACACCTCCTCGGTGTCGGGGATCTACGGCAATATGGGCCAGACCAACTACGGCGCTGCCAAAGCAGGCATCGGTGCGTTTACGATCATTGCCTCACGCGAGCTCAAGCGCTACGGGGTAACCGTCAACTGCATTGCTCCTGGCGCACTGACTCGGCTCACCGAGGACCTCGTGGTTGGAGAGATCACCGACGAGATGAAGGTGGCGCGGGATCCCCGCTGGGTTGCGCCGATCGTTACCTGGCTGGCAAGCAGCGAGTCACGCGATGTCAGCGGCAGGATGTTCGAGGCCAGCGGTCGGACGCTTGCGATCGCGGAGAGCTGGCATCGCGGCCCGACGGTCGATCCGGTCGAGGATCCGACCATCCTGGGACCCATCGTCCACCGCATGGTGGAAAGTGCACGGCTCAATGCGGGCTTGGACGGAAAGGACCTGGACGGCGGCCTACTGTCAGACGGCTAGCGTCGAGCCTCCAGAAATGATTGCTATCATTTCCTCCGGCTCGTTTCCTGTTTGGCGCCGAGGACGGCGCACTTGGGCGTTGCTTCCTATTCGCTTCGGACAGCGGTTTCGTTCCTGCCGCGCGGACTCCTCTAGGAGTCTCGCCCCGTCGCGGCGCGGCCGACGGCTACCAGCTCGGTCAGAGTTCGGAAGTAGAGCACGCCATCGGTGATAGCGGGAGAGGAGAGCATGCGTCCGCCGATATCATTCTGTGCGAGAACCTCGAGCTCTTTGGCGGCAGCCACGACAAAGGTGACGCCGTCTTCGGAGTTGAAGTACACCTTGCCGTCGCCGGCCACCGCGGACGCGACGAAACTGAACCTGCCGCCGCCGAGTCTGTGTTCGTAGTGCTTTTCCCCGGTCTTGGCGTCGAACACCGCCAGCACGCCGTTGTCCCGGCCGACGTAGTGCAGCCCTTCGTAGACGACGGTCGTGGGCATATAGGAGCCGCCGCGCTCCTTCGCCCATGCCAGCTGCTCGGTGGTGAGCGCTCCAGTGGCGCTGGTCGGCACGACGTAGATCGGACTGCCGCCACCATGCGAGCTCGTCAGGTAGATCAGGTTGTCGACGACGAAGGGTGTCGGGGTCGGAATGTCCCCGGTCCCGGCCATAGACCACAGCTGAGCACCGCTGCCGAAATCATAGCCGCCGATGTGGCGATAGCCGTTGACGATGACCTGTTTGCGCTCCCCGTCGTCGTGCACCGTCGGGGTGGACCAGGTCGGGACATCCTTACGTGCCACGCGCCAGATCTCAGCGCCATCTTCGACCCTGAAGGCGGCGAGAAAAGACCCTCTCTGCACGTCGGCCTGAACGATGATGCGGCCCTCGTCGAGTACCGGTGAGGCCGCGTAGCCCCACTGCGCTTGCGGCGCCCTGAAGAAGCCGGAGTCGAGTAGGCCGAGGTCCTTTCTCCAGCGCAGAGTGCCGTCTAGATCGTAAACGAAGAGCCCTTCGGACCCGAAGGAGACGACTAAATTTTCGCCGTCGGTCGCCGCGCTCGGGTTGGCGTGAGTCGACTTCAGATGCCGCTTGATTTGCGGTACCGTCTCGATTGCGGTCCGCTGCCAGAGGACCTCGCCGGTGTTGCGGTCGAGGCAATAGACCGCGTAGCGATGGACCGAGTCGTCGATCACTGGATCAATATCGCCGTAGAGGCCGGTGCGGATTCCCGCGTCGTCCTTTTCGCTGACAGCCGTGGTCACGAAGAGCTTGTCGCCCCATATGACTGGGCTCGAGTGGCCCAGACCAGGGATCGGCGTCCGCCACAGAATGCCGGTGCCGCTTTCGCCATTCCATTCGACCGGCAACGGCGACCCGTCGGCCACGCCGCGGGCTCCCTGCCCGCGGAACTGGGGCCATTGCTGAGCGGCCACGTTCTGGCCCGCGACCCACACCAAGAGCGCCGCCAGAACTGGAACCAGACCCGAATAGCGTCCGCGGCGGAGACTCATACTCAACATGCGGGAACTGTATCGGATCGTCGGCGCTCGCTCGACAGTTCTAGCTCGACGCGCTCCTAGCGCCCCTTGAATCGAGGCTCGCGCTTCTCCTGGAAGGAGCGCACGCCTTCTTCGCCGTCTTCACTGGCCTCGCACACACTCTGCGCGAAGGCTTCGTAGGCGGTGATGCTGTCGAAACTGTCACCTTCGAAGGTGCGGAAGGCGATCTTCTTCATGAACTCGATCGCCAGCGAGGGCCCCGAGGCGATCTGCTCCGCGATCTCGCGGCAGGCGGGCAGGAGCTGGTCGGCGGCAACGACCCGATTGACCAGACCGAGCTCGAGCGACCGTTCTGCGCCGATGATCTCTCCGCTGTACATGAACTCCAGTGCCGGCCCGAGCCCCATGATCTTGACCAGAAAGTAGATGCCGCCGTTGTCGGGCACGCGCCCACGTTTGACGAAGAGCGCCCCGAGCTTGGCGTCCTCCGAGGCGATGCGAAAGTCACACATGAGACCGGCGGAGAGTGCTCCACCGAGGGCGTGCCCGTTGAAGGCGCCGATGACCGGTTTGCGGCAGCGCCACAGGGCGTACTGCAACTGGCCTCCCAGCGAAAGGGGCAGCAGCCGGGTGCCGCGAGGGAACTCGGGCCCATAAGGCGCCACTCCCGCCAGCTTGGGGTCCGAGAAATCGCGCCCGGCCGACCAGGCGCGCCCTGCGCCGGTCCAGATCACGCACTTGATGTCGTCGTTTCGCTCCACCTCCTCGAAGGCGGCGACGAGAGAATCCATCATGTCCATCGATTGGGCGTTGAGCTTGTGCGGCCGGTTCATGGTCAGAGTGACCACCCCACCGTCTTCTTCCCAGATCACATCCTTCAGTTCCATTTTTTCTCCAGACGAGCCGACTCGAGTGTCGATCGGGCTAGCCGACGTTCACCCAGATCGGTGAGCTCCAGGCGGTCTGACCGTCGATCTGCACCACCCTGACGTAGTAGTAGTTGAGGCCCTCTTCGGGCTCCATGTCTTGATAGACAAAATCGATCGCGGCCTCCCCTGGGGCGCTGCGATAGATGGAGACGTTGTTGCGCAGGATCTCGACGTTGGCGATCTCTCCAGTTCCCACCGCCTTCACACGAATGGACGGCACGCGGTCGGCGGAGAGCTCATCGCCCATGAAGTGATCGCCGATCCAGAACTCGAGCACGATGTTGTCGGTCGCGGCGTAGGCCCGCCTCTGTCGCATCGCCTCGAGCACCGCCTCGCGAGTGCGCTCCTCGGTCCACACCATGGCGTAGGAGATGTGAGTAGAGAGATGGTCGGAGCTGGCGATGACCCCGAGGCGATAACCCTTGGCCCAGGCGTTGGAGACGAAGCCGGCATCTTCGGTCTGGGTCAGCACGTTCTGCGCCTCCGAGCCAACATCGGTGAGCGGTGCCCCCGGCATCTCGTAGCTGTGCCGATCGCCCTGAAAGATCTCCACCAGAGGCTCGATCTCAGGGTCATTATCGCGCCAATCGGTACCCATAGTGGTGGCGCTGGTGTGGGGGATGGTGATGCCTCCGCTCCGGCGCACCTCCTCGTAGAGGAGCTTGGTGTCGTCCTCCTGCACCGAGGGTGCTCCATTGTGGTAGCGGATGTTGGGAAAGGTCGAGTAGCTGGTTTTCTCGAAGAAGGGCACAGGAAAGTGACCCCGTCGCGCGTGAATGATGTTGCGATGGCCCATCGGGTAGTTGATCGAGCGCTCGTAACCGAACATGGCCACGTAGCGCTCGGGGGCGTGGAACATGTCGGCAAGCTTTTCTTCCAACCACCACCAGTACTCGCGCTCGGCACCGTTCTGATGATCGGTGATGAGGCCAAAGTCCATCGCGGCAGCGTCGAGCATGTAGCGGTAGAAGTCGAGGACCGAGCCGTCGGGCACACCCCGTAGATCCATCGAAAGCTCGGTGTGCCTGTGGGTATCGCCGCGCAGGATGCCAAGGCTCTTGCCCCCAACCCGAACTCTCCACGAGCGGATCCGCGCGACGTCTTCCTCCTCATCCGCGTGGCCGGCACTTCGCGCTGGAAACGGCGCTGCGATGCCCTCGCCGAGCCGCTGCCCTGGCGCTCCACCCGGCTCCCACCTTGCGGCGTAAATGTTCTCCACCACGGTCTCCTCGGGCAGAGTGATCATTGCGCCAAAAGTGGGAAAGTTGTCGCGCGGCCATGCCAGCCACAGGCCACCCTCCGCCGACGGCGTGGCCGCTGTAGCCATGCTCAGCCTTCCCACGCTGTAGGGCACCGTCGCCGGCCTGCTCCAGCCGCTCTCAGTCATTGTCGTGGCGTAGAGCTGCCAATACTGAGCGTAGGCACCTGCGCTCTCCATCGCCCGCAGCAGCAACGTTACTCGACCCCTGGCGTCCACCGCCAACTGAGGACTCGAGAGAGAGGGGTTCTTGGTCTTTGTGTAGTGAAGACGGGCACGGGCGGGGAAGAGAGTGGCGAGCTCGGGTTGCGCCGCGCTCATCTGGCCGGAGCCGAGCACCCGTACCTGGACCAGACGTTCCCGGTTGAGCATCGATCCTGCCTGGCGATCTTCGTCGACGAGGAGGCCCTGATCTTTTCCCCAGCCCTCCTCTCCGACCTCGTACGCGATCCATACCCGTCCGTCGTTGTCGGTGGCCAGACTGGGCCTGGCTTCGAAGAAAGGGGTTGCGGCGATCTCGCGGATCTCACCCAGGTCTCGGTCGACACGGCGCATCAAGACGTCGTAATTACCTCGATCGTAGCTATCCCATGCGACCTGCACCGCGCCGTTGGAGCCGACCGTGACCGCCGGGGTCCAATCGTTGGCCTCGCTGGTGGAGATGCGTCGCTCCTGCGACCAGGCCTTACCGTCGTAGCTCATATAGAAGATGTCGGATTGGCCTTTGCGGAACCCCTGCCATACCAGGTGGAGAGTGCCGTCTGGGCCGCGCGCGATCTGGTGATTGAAATCCCCTTCCGGAGCCGACGTGAGGCGCTCGAGACGCCCCCAGTGCTCGCCGTCGAACCAGCGGCCATAGAGGTCGAAGTTGGCGGCAAAGAGGTCTTGCTGTGCCCAGACCACCCACAGCCGCCCGCCCGCGTCGAAAGCGAGAGTGGGGCGCCACACATCGCCGGTCACGCCGGGGACTGGATTCCAGTGGCCCCAGAGCCCACTCTCGGGGTTGCGACGCGCAAGACGGATCTCCTCGCGTCGGCCGGAGTAGCTGGCCCAGGCCATCCACACTTCTTCGCGATTGTCGTGATTCGACACGATGGAGGGGTAGTCGTCGCTGCGGAAGTCTTCGCTCATCCGCACCGCGTCGTGGAAGCGCGGGTCGAGGTCCGGGTAGGGGGCCGGCTGGCGCGGGTGGTTGTAGTCGCTGGCCCATTCGGGCATCGGGGGGTCGTCATGGTTGATCTCGAACCAGGCGGGGGCGTCCTGGCGCACTCTGCCCGGAGCGAATGGATGAGCGCCCGATCCCGGATTGCGGCCGGTGCCGTCGAAGACAGCCTCAGCATCACTCTTGCCGGGTCGCAACGGCGGGAAGTCACGGCTAGGAGGCGCCGGTGCGTTGTCGCTGGAAAGGACCGGTGCCTGTGCCTCTTGGGGCCAGGCCGGCTGCACGAAAAGGACCGAAGCGAGGATGCCCAGTGCGATCGGAATGAGCCCGCTCAGGGGCCTTGGTGATCTGCTCTTCATCGCCTACCTCCAAAGATCGGCCGCGCTGCTCAGTCGCCCGAGCGTTGGGTACCCACCCAGAAGGGGCTGGAGAAGGCGAGGCCGCCATCGAGTTGTGCTACTCGCACATAGTAGTAGTCGCCGGGCTGGTTGTCCTCGAGATCGGTGAAGCGCACTTCCTGGTCGAGGGGAGCCTCCGGCTCGACCACCTGCACGACGATGCGGTCGCTGTGCTCGTCGACCCTGAAGTCGACCTCGGCGCGCCCGTCGACGAGCTGGTTGAGCTCGATCGAGATCTCGGCCGCCGGGATCATCGCAGGCGGTCGAACGTTGCCCGCACTCGACCCTCTTTCTTCGTTGGCCACCAGGCGAAAATGGAGTGAGCTGCTGCGGCTCGCTCCGTCGAGCTCGACCAGCATAGTGTCCATGCGTCCGCGGGTCTGGGCGTAGAAGTGAATCAGGTTCTCGTTCTCCTCGTCGACCCTGGCCGATTCTGAATAGTGATTGTCGAAACCTGGGGTCTCAACCTGAGTGACACTTGCGTCTTCGACCCGGACGCTTCCTTCCCAAACTCGGTAGGGTCTGGGGTTGTCACGCTGAGGAAAAAATACCTCAGAGGAGGATTCGAAGCCGATCTGGAGCCACGATCTCGGCTCGAGTGAGGCCGTCAGATAGTCGCGAGTAAAGACGACTTCGCCGTTCTTGATCACGTCGATGTGGTCGATCGGGCTTGTGCCCATGACGCGGCACTCGATCTCGCGGCGCGCCGCCTGTTCTTGGCGGGTGCCCATCGGGTGACCGTTGACCTCAACATCCAGGATGATGCGCTCGCTGGTAGTGGCATAGGCGGAGAGGGAGCGCAGAGCGTCGAAGATGGCGTCGGTGCTCTTCTCTTCGGCCCAGACCGCGGCGATGCCGGCGCGCTGAGTCAGAAAGGGGTAGCGAAGTGGAGTCCCGTAGCCCGGGTTGGTGCGGTGGTCGTCGGACGCCCCGATGAAGCCGATCTCGAAACCGGCCTGGAGATAGAGGTTGCCGAACCATTCGAAAGTGCCGTGGACCGAGGCGACTTCCACCAGTCTTTCGAGTTGGCTGTCGTTGCGGGTCCAGTCGGCGGCGTTGTGCGCGTGCGGGATGATGAGCACGTCCTCCGGGTCGTTGTCCTGGTGCAGACCCTGGTAGAGAAGTGCGAGATCGTTGTGGGTCTGTACCGGAACTCGGGTGCGTCCAGGGTTGCGGAAGAGAACGTTGTGATGGCCGCCCTGGCGACGCTGCGCCGACCACTCGTAGCCGAGAAAGGTGATGAACTCACCCTCTTCGCTGTACTGACGGGAGAGCTCGCTGAGGCGCTTCCACTCCCAGTCGTCCATCAGGGCGTCGTGCTCGGAGAGAGTCAGAAAGTCCAAGCGGGCGTCATCCCGGCCGGAGCGGTAGTAGCTGTCGGCCGAGCCTTGGCCCTCGGCGAAGCCGCAGTGGCCGTGGGTCTCCCCCCAGAAGACCCGCCTCGGCGCGCCCTCCCTCACCCATAGAGGGTTGGCGGCGCCTGTGACCAGACCATCCGCGGTGCGGAAGGTGAAGCGGTGCACTCCCGGATTGTCGAGGGTGATCTCCTCCACGACCGTGATCGCGCTAGACGAGGCATCGACCTTGCCCCAGGGCTCCCCGTCGAGAAGGATCTCGTAAGCGGGGATCGCGCCGCTGGGCCGGTTGAAATAGGGGTCTTCACTGCGCACGCTGAGCTCGAAGCTCTCCCCGGGGGCTACCACCGACGGCACGAATCCACGGACCGATCGGGTGAGCGGTTGGCCGATGACGCGAAGAGCGGGCCAGCGCGGCGACAAGAAGTTCCCATCGCCCGCGAGGTCCACATATACGGGCAATAGCAGTCCATCGATGCTGAAGGTCTGTACCTGCCAGCCTCTGGACCCTCCGCTGCGGTCTCCGTAGGTGAAAGTCACGGTCTCGCCCGATTCGACCCTCCCTTCCCTGAGGCGAAAGGAGACGGTCGGGCTCGGTGCGCCACGGAAGGCGCCGTGCATACCGGCAAGCGGCACACGAGTGGTCTCGAAGCGGGCTGCCGGATTCGAGGACGCTACGGAGATGTAGTTATCGGCGGCGGCAGCTTCGTGCTGAAAATCGCCTTGATCGGACATCATCTGGCGCGCAAGCATCAGCGTCGCTCCGGGGACGAGTGCCTCGCTTCCCACCGTGTAGACCTGCTCGACCGTTGTCCAGCTGGCCGAGATCAGAGGCTCCTGCGAGGTGAAGTGGAGCTTGCCCAGGCCGTCGGGTCGCTCCTCCTTGAAGCTCAGCTCGCTGACATAGCGATCGATATCTTCGAGCACTCTCTGCGGCGGAGGCTCACCGTCGAATCGCGCCCTGGCAACCTCGTTGATGCGGACGGGGAGATAGACCGGCAGCATGCCGCCGTCGAGTGCGAAAGCGTTGGCCCACTCCCACAGTGTCGCGGCCCGTTCGTCAACCGTATCGACGCTCGTCGCACGACTTTGGGTCTCGGCCTTCAGCGACTCCACCCGCGCCCGAAGATCGGCGCTCAGATAGTCGCTCTGCTCGCCCGTCTGGCACCCCGAGTGAAGGAGTGCGCTGAGGGCGAAAAGCAGGCAGAGAGCTCGATCTTGCATTCACACTTGAATCCGGCGGGTCTGGCCAGTGGTCCCGAGGTGAGCATGAGTGTATTGTCGGAACTTAGACCGGTCAATCTACTTTCTGGCCGATTCTTCCAACTGTGATTCGGGAGGATTCAAACCGTGAACTCGGCGACTTTGGCGCTCGACAATCTCGAACGTTTCGGGGAGTACCCCGCACTCCAATTTGCCGGAAGTGCCTATACCAACGTAGAGCTCGACGACTACGCTGGGCGCCTCGCCACAGTGCTCCAGGCTCGTGGGGTCGAGGCGGGCGACCGGGTCTTGGTACAGATGGCGAACTGCCCCGAGGTCATGGCTTCGTTTCAGGCGGTGTGGAAGATCGGTGGTGTTCTTCTACCCGCGCCTCCCCAGCTCGGTGCGGCTGAGGTCGGCTACCTGTTGGAGAACTCCGAGACCAAGGTGGCTCTCACCAGCGCAGATCTGGCTCCGCGACTAGAACAGGCGGCCGCTGCGGGACCGAGCTGCGAACAGATCCTGGTCTTCGGCGAGAGCGAGGTGGCTGGAGCCCTGGACATCACTGAAGCCGTGGCATCGGCGCCGCCGATCCGGGCCCTCACGGCGAGGGCAAGCGACGATCTGGCCCTGCTGCTCTATACCTCCGGCACCACGGGTAAGCCCAAGGGTGTGATGCTCAGCCACGAGAATGTGGTGTCTCTTCCGCATCCGGCGGTAGCCGATCTCCCGCCTTTGATGCCGACTCTCCACGTTCTTCCCCTTTCTCACTCGTTCGGCGTTCTGATGATGAACCTGGGTCTCGTCAAAGGGATGAGGGCGCTCCTGCACACCCATTGGCGAGTGGAGAGTGTCTTCGAGGCCATCCGCGACTTCGAGGTGCAGCGTTTTGCCGTGGTGCCGACCATGATGACTTATATGCTCGACTTTCCCGAACGTGAGAGCTACGACACCTCGAGCCTCGAGGGCGTATGGAGCGGTGGGGCTCCACTTCCTGACGAGCTCCGCCGGGAATTCGAGCGGGTGTTCGCCTGTGAGGTACGCGACGGATACGGCATGACCGAGTCGATGGGTGCTGCCACCACCTATTGGCAGGGCGACGCCTTCCGCCCTGGGTCGGTGGGGAGGGCGATGCCGACCATGTCGATCGACATCGTCGACGAGCAGGGCCGTCGCTTGGAGGCGGGGGCTCACGGTGAAGTATTGATTGCCGGCCCGACGGTGATGTCGGGCTATTGGCGCAATGAAGAAGCTACCGCGGCGACTGTCAAAGATGGCTGGCTACACTCTGGAGATGTCGGATATCTCGACGAGGACGGCTTCCTCTACATCACCGATCGAAAAAAGGACCTCATCATCAAGGGCGGGGAGAACATCTCGCCGCGTGAGATAGAGGAGGCTCTCTACTCCCACCACTGTGTCTCCGAGGCGGTGGTGGTGGGAATTCCTCACCCCCGCTACGGCGAGGACATCTGGGCAGCGGTAGCCCTTCGCCCTGGTGCGGAGGCGAGCGAGGAAGAGCTGCGCGCTCATGTCGCCGCGCACGTGATCAAGTTCAAGGTCCCGACCCGCGTGGCCTTCTTCGACGAGTTGCCGAAAAACAATACCGGAAAGCTACAGAAGCGCGAGGTTAGAGAGCGACTCCTCGCGTCCGAAGGCGAGTAGTTCCTAGTGCCATGTCGGAGACACGGCACTAGGAGCTGGGGACCAGCCGGTAGATCGCGGTGTCGACGTCGGAGCTCAGATAGATGACGCCCGCGGAGGAGACGGCGACTCCGGTCGGGATGAAGGAGATGGGCATACCCTCGGGCACCGGCAGGCCGATCGGCAGATCCTCGGCGAGGATCTGCCGCTCGCCGCTGGCCGGATCAATCCGCGACAGAGCTCGAGCTCCTACTTCCGCCACCAGGATATGACCCTCGGTGGTTACCGCGATCCCCTCCGGTTGGGACAGGTGCTCGGCGATGACCCGCCTGGCGCCACTTTCGATGTCGATCTCGGAGATCACTCCGGCCGAGCATTCGCTCACGTACACTTTCCCAGCACCCGCCAGAGCGAGAGCTGCCGGCTCGCCGAGGCCGCTGGTGATGGTGCGTTGGATCTCCAACTCGGAGTCGACGAGCAGCAGGTCTCCGCCGCCGATCGTCGCCACCAGCCAGCTGTCGCCGCCGAGTGCGACGACCGGTCCCGCCATCGGTAGGTCGATGGCCTTCAGAAGCTCCGAAGTCTTGCGGTCGAATATTTGAAGGGCGCTCTCGAAAAAGAACGAGATCAACATCTTGTCTTGCCCAAGGGCGATGCCGACCGGGTTGACGGCGCCGTTTTGGTAGACGCGGACGATGTCACGTACTTCCTTGGTCGCAATGTCCACGGTCCTGTAGGAGAAGACATCGGCGACGTGCAAGATCTCCCGGCCCTCTTCTTCGATCAGGGTAAGAGCTCCTGGCAAAGCGAGCTTCCCTTCCACTACCGTGCGCGATTCCCCAGTCTCGGTGTCGATCTCGTAGATGCCGTTGTTCGCCATGTTGGTGATGAACAGGCGATCTTGCGAGTCGATGGCGAGATTGTCGAGGCTCGGGTCGACTTCGGCGACCAGAGTCTTTTCGCCGGTCACCGGATCCACTCGCCAAACCTGGCCGGGCTCGGTATCGAGCACCCACAGCTGACCCTTGGAGTCGAAGTTTGCAGCCGCGGGAACTGCGAAGCCGGAGGCGACGGTTTCGATCGTGCCCGCGTCGACGTCGATTCGAGCGATTACGCCTTTGAACCAGAGCGGGCCGTAGATCTTGCCGTCGGGTCCGAAGTCGAAGCCGTTCAGCCCACCCATGTCCTCTAGGATCTTCCTCGGTTCTGCCTCGCCCTTGGGGTCGATCTCCCACAGCGCGTCACCATGGAAGACCTCACTGACGAAGAGCCGACCTTCTTCGTTGAAAGCGATCGAGTTGACTGCCGGAAGGCCCTCGGCGAGCACTTCGATGGGGCCACCGGGAGACTGTGCCAGCACCTGACCGCGGAAGAGGGCGGTCCAGACCAGACGGCCCTGTGCGTCGAACTCTAGATCGTCGGCTACACCGAGAGGTGGAGCGACTCTCAATTCGACCTCGCCGCTAGCGGGATCGACGCGATAGATCGACTGTCCGACGACGCTTCCGACCCAGATCTTGTCTTCGCTGTCGAAGGTCAATCCGTGGATGCCGTGAAAGGGATTGCCCTCGATCAAGGTCTCGAGATCGTAGGTCAGATTTTGCTCGCGCGAGGGCGATGAGCTGCACCCCCAGGCGCTGAACACCAGGGCGGTGAGAAGGCCGGCGCTGGAGGCGCCTCTCAGGTTCTTTCCGACCAGCTCGAGCTTCATTGGCGTCGTTTCGAGACGGAGTGTGAATGTTAGAGTATACCTATCGGTCTACTTTTTCGGGGTCGGTGCAGGACTGCTTGCTCGAGGCCCTCGCGCAGCACCTGAAGGGGCTCGGAGCGACGATGCAGAATTTGCGATTAGGGGAGAGATACGGTGCGCTTGCGGTTGTGACGGGCGCGTCGAGTGGGATCGGTGAGGCCTTTGCGCGCCGCCTAGCTGCAGAAGGGATGGACCTCGTGTTGGTGGCGCGACGGTCTGAACGGCTCGAGACACTCGCCACGGAGCTGATGAAGGCCCATGGCATCTCGGCTCACGTTCTTCCAGTGGATCTCGGCGAGCGGGAGGGGCCGTTGAAGGTCGCCGCTTTTCTCGAAAAGAGTGATCTCGAGCTGGGTATGCTGGTTTCCAATGCGGGCTTCGGCACCTACGGTGAGTTTCTCGACCAGGATCCCGACGAGCAGCTTCGCATCATCGAAGTCAACAACCGCGCCCCGGTGGCCCTGGCGTGCTCTCTTGCCCAGGGGATGGTGGCCCGCAAGCGCGGAGCGATGGTATTTCTGTCGAGCACGGCCGCCTACCAGCCTGTTCCTTTCGAGGCCGTTTACGGAGCCTCGAAGGCTTTTAATTTGATGTTCGGCGAGGCCCTGTGGGCGGAGCTCGGTCCGCGGGGTATTGACGTCATCGTGCTCTCTCCCGGTTTTACTCCCACCGAGTATCAGGTCAAGGCGGGTATGGGGAACCCCAAGCCGGTGACCGGTTGGACGACGCCCGCGGAGGTTGTCGAGGCCGCTCTTCAGCAGCTGGGGCGGCGCCCCTCGGTGGTTCCCGGCTGGCGCAACCGACTCATCATCCTCCTGATGAGGGTACTGACTAGGAGTGGTGCTGCACGGTTGACCTACAAGGTCAACAACCCCAAGGGCCGGGAGGAAGCTCGATGACCGTCAGTGTCGAATCGTGGCCGGCTCGATCGTCTGAGTTGTAGGAGGAAAGACGTGAAGAGAATCAAGATTCTTATCGCCGGAGTCGCCATCGCCACCCTTGCGTCGACTGCGTTCGCACAGTCGCCGCTGACAGAGAACACGCTCAAGTTCGCAGAGGGGGGCGCTCGGGTTGAAGCGGGCCTCGACAGTCTGTCCTGGATGGCTGGTTCGTGGGTCGGCGAGGGGCTGGGCGGAACGGTCGAAGAGATGTGGTCGCCACCCTCGGCTGGAACGATGGTCGGGACTTTCAAACTGATCCAGGAAGGCCAGCCTGTCTTCTACGAGTTCTTCGTCATCACCGACGAAGACGGGTCGCCGGTGCTCAAGCTGAAGCACTTCAACCCGGACATGGAGGGCTGGGAAGAGAAGGATGGCTTCGTTACCTTTCGGTTGATCAAGGCGGATGACAGTGCGGCCTATTTCGGGGGGCTCACTTACCGTCGAGTCGGCGACGATGGGATGAAGGTCTTTCTCGCCATGCGTCGCAAAGGAGAGCTCGAAGAGGTCAGCTTCGAGTTCGAGCGCCGCTAGTTACCACAGCCGGTTGCGATCGCGAGGGCCTTGCAGACAGCTTTCATCTCTTCGGAAGGCAGCGTTCCGATAAAACGTCGAAGGCGGCTCTTTTCGATCGTCTGGACGTGGTCGAGGTTGACGACCGACTCCTTTTTCAGTCCATTCGACACCCCGACCGGAACCTCACTCGGCGCCCCTCGGATGGTCGAAGTGATGGGTGCGACCATCACCGTGTGGAGGTAGTCAATCACCTCCTCCCTAGTGAGGATCACGACAGGGCGCCGCTTGTCCGGGGAGGAAAAGGTATACATCCAGATCTCACCGCGGCTTATTCGTCGGGCCACACGCCCTCCTCTTCCCACCCTTCGAGGTCCGCTCCCAGCCCAGACTCCGCTCCGTAGGCTCGAGCATATTGCTCGGCAATCTCGGACTCCCTGCGCCTCTTCAGATAGGCCGCCGCAGCTTCGCGGAGAACTGCTGAGCGACCTCGTTCCCGGACCTCCGGTCGGGAGTCGAGCTCCTCGAGGAGATCTTCGTCGAATACAACTTGGATGGCCTTCATTAAACATAATATATATACATGAAATATGTATAGTCAATATAAACACCTCCGGGTCCGTCTGGTGCACATACAATCTTGGGGGGCTCGACGAGATGACGACCGACTACATCCACGGATTCTCCGCACCGGAACAGGACCGCCTGACCGCGGTGCAGGAGATCCTGAATAAGGCAGAGCTGCGAGAGCTCGATCTGGTCGGCGTACGCTCGATCCTCGACGTCGGCGCCGGGCTCGGCCAATTCACCCGCATGCTCGCTCGTGCGGCCGGGCCGAGTGCGCGCGTCGTAGGAATTGAGCGGGATTCACGGCAGCGTGTAGAGGCGCAGAGGCAGGCAGAAGCGGCTGGTGAAGCGGATCTGATCGAGCTGCGCGCGGGCGACGCCGAGCGCTTGCCGCTCGATCCGACCGAGCGAGCTACTTTCGACCTCGTGCACGCAAGGTTTCTGCTCGAGCACGTACCCGACCCTCTTGCAGTGGTACGCGAAATGGTCGCCGCGGTGCGGCCGGGTGGCCGCGTTGTGTTGGTCGACGATGACCATGATCTGCTTCGCTTGTGGCCGGCGTGCCCGCCGCTGGAGCGTGCCTGGCGGATTTACTGGGAGAGCTATCGAGATCGCGGGCACGATCCCTTGGTCGGACGCCGTTTGCCTGGGCTGCTGCACGAGGCGGGCGCTCGGGTCACGCGTGTCACCAGCATCTTCTACGGGGCTCCGCGGCACGGAGCGCTGTTCGATCTGGTCGTGGACAATCTGGCAGGCGTAATCGGAGGCGCCGCGGAGGAGCTCGATCGATCGGGGCGTCTTTCGCGCGAGGAGCTAGAGGCCGCGCTCGAAGCGTTTCAGCGTTGGCGTCAGTCGGAAGCGGCCACGGTGTGGTACTCGCTACCAATGGCAGAGGGGCAGCGGAGCCTCCGGAAGTGATCGGTATCACTTCCTCCGGATGCGGAACATGGCGCCGAGGACGGCGCATCCGGAGGCTAGCAGAGCTGTTCAGCCTCTTTTAGAAACGTGTCGCGCAGGGTTTTCTTGTGGATCTTTCCCGTTGCTCCTCGAGGCAATTGCTCGTCCTGGAGCCAGACGTAGCGGGGTACCTTGTAACGAGCCAGATGCTCTGCCACATGAGCGCGGATGTCGTCAGCTTCCAGGGTCTCGCCCTTCTTGGGCATGACCACTACGGCCAGCTCTTCGCCCAGTCGCGGGTCGGGCACACCGAAGGCAGCCGCCTCGAAAACGGCCGGATGCTGGTAGATCACGCGCTCGATCTCGGCGGAGTAAATGTTCTCGCCACCGCGCAGGATCATGTCTTTCTTGCGGTCCACGATGAAGAAATAGCCCTCATCGTCCATCACCGCGACGTCCCCGGTGTGAAGCCAACCGTCTCGGATCGTCTCGGCCGTTTCCTCGGGCCGATTCCAGTAGCAGCGGATGTTCATCGGCGACTTCATCACCAGCTCGCCCTCTTCACCGGTCGCGAGGTCGTTGCCCTCGTCATCGACCACCTTGAGCTCGACAATCGGGCATGGCCGCCCGATGCTCGTCGGGCGCGATACGAGTCCCTCGTCGAAGTTGCTGGTGCCTCCGCCGTTGGTCTCGGTCATGCCCCAACCGAAGGACCAGTGCTGCTCGGGCATTCGTTCGGCGAGGCGGTCGATCATGCCGCCCGGAATGGGTGCACCACCTCCGCTGACGGCTACCAGGCTACGCAAGTCCCGTTCTTCGAGGTCGGGAGATTGGAGCATCTCCCAAGTCATGGTGGGGACTCCATTGAACGAGGTCACACGCTCGCGCTCGATCAGCTCGAGCCCCTCTTCCGGGCTCCATTTGTACATCATGACGATCTTACGGCCGGCGGCGAAGGATGCCAGTAGCCCCGCGTGGCATCCGCTGACGTGAAAGAGCGGGAGCGGCATCAGGATCGCCGGCTGGAACTCCGGATCTTCCTGAGGCTCCGGCAAGAGACCCATGGCGATGCGCTGAGCGCCGTAAAACCCCCAGCTGCCGAGACCGCTGAGAACACCCCGGTGAGTCGAGAGCGCTCCTTTAGGGAAACCGGTGGTTCCCGAGGTGAAGAGAATGGTCACGTCATCGTCGGCGCCGAGCTCGACGTCCGGCATCGGCTGCCCGGCGCCTTCGCGGCACAGATCTTCGATGTCGGTCACGCCGGACGGGAGGTCGCCACTCCAACGAGCACCGATTGCCTGCACCTCCATGTCATCGAGGCGTCCGGCCACACGCTCGTAGCGCTCCTCGTCGAAGAAGGCAACTCTCGAACCGCTGTCCTGGAGCCCGTACTCGAGCTCCTCTCCGGTCCACCATGCGTTGAGTGAGACCGAGATCGCTCCGGTGGAGGTGATCGCCATGAAGGCGACAACCCATTCGGGGAAGTTGCGCATGCCGATCGCGACCCGGTCGCCCTTCTCAACGCCGTAGCGATGGATCAGTTGGTGGGCGACGGCGGCGGCGCGATCATAGGTCTCGGCATAGGTCAGCCGAGTGTCTTCGAAGACCAGGAAGTCCTTGTCGCCGTGATCGTTCTTGCCGAGGTCGTAGAGCTCACGGAGGGAGCCTGGGAGATCGCGGAAGATGCGGTAGTCGATGCCTCGAATGGTCTCGGAGACAACGGGAAAGTCTCCGTCCTCCGCGGTGAGCTTGGCGATGGATTCCTCGTAGTTCAGTGGTGGGGTGGCAGAGTCTGTTGTTCCGTGCTCGGTCATATCCCTGTTTCTCCCGGCTGAGCCCTCTAGAAGTCCCGCATCATAGCGAGGTGCCGCGATCGAGTGAAGTGGGGAGATGCAGGACCGCAGCGACTTCGAACCGGTATAGGCTCCGCCAACATCAGATTTCTCAGAGCCGGAGAGCACTTCATGGAATATCGACAACTCGGACGAACTGGGGTTCAGGTCTCGCCCCTCTGCCTCGGGACGATGAACTTCGGCGGAGTCACTCCAGAGGACGAGTCGATACGGATCATCGAGCGCGCCTTGGACGCCGGCATCAACTTCATCGACACCGCCAACGTCTACAACGCCGGTGAGAGTGAGCGCGTCATCGGCAAGGCGCTGGCGAAGGTCGGCGGGCGAGATCGACTGGTAGTGGCCACCAAGGTATTCAACCCGATGGGCAAAGATCCCAACGCTCGAGGTGGCTCCCGCTACCATGTCATTCAGTCGTGCGAGGACTCACTGCGGCGACTCGGCTTGGATCACATCGATCTCTACCAACTGCATCGCCCTGCTCTCAACATTCCTCAAGACGAGACTCTTCGCGCTTTCGACGATCTGGTGCGCGCGGGCAAGGTCCGCTACATCGGAGCTTCGACATTCCCCTCCTGGGCGGTGATGGAGGCGCTGGCGATCAGCGAGAAGTACAGCCTCAATCGCTATGTGAGCGAGCAGCCGCCCTACAACCTACTCGATCGCCGAATCGAGAACGAGCTCCTGCCTCTGTGTGAGAGGTACCAGCTTGCCGTCATGCCCTGGTCGCCGGTCGCCGGTGGTGTGTTGACCGGGCGCTATTCGCCCGACGATCGCAAGCCAGAGGGGTCTCGGGCGGAGCGCTGGGGAGCTCGCTTCGAGACCCGAGTGACGCCGCGCGGCTTGGAGGTCGTGGCCGAGGTCGCCAGGATGGCGGCGGAGCGCGACATGTCGACCGCGCAGCTCGCTCTCTTGTGGGTGAAAGACCAGCCCCTGGTCACGGCACCCATCTACGGGCCGCGAACGGAGGCCCATCTCGAGGATGCGTTACCGGTGCTCGAGATGGCACTTGCCGACGAGGACCGACCCCTCTTCGATGCCCTGGTCGCGCCGGGAAATGTCGTTGCTGACTTTCATGACAGCAACAACTGGATGAAGGCGCGGATCGCTCCGCGCTAGTACTCGCCGCCGAGCCGAAATCAGCCCAAGACTTTCAGCCCGACGGTAAGGTCGTGGCCGTCGATCTGAGTCGCCTCGGCTTCGAGATCGGTAGCCTCTACGAGCTCGAGCTCGAGCGCGAGCACGGCCGCCGCAATCGCGTCTCGATGATGGCCGATGGCATCCCTCAGCCCATCGCCGGCGACCAGCTCGACCCGGACCCTGTCGGTGACGTCCAGATCACGCGTCTTGCGTAACTGTTGAATCTGGCGGATCACGTCTCTCGAGAGCCCCTCGGCGGCAAGCTCCGGTGTCACCTGAGTGTCGAGAATGACCACAGCGTCATTGGTTCGTAGTGCGGCCACCGCGTCAACGTCATCGGCAGTCTGAATCTTGAGCTCGAACTCGCCCCCCTCGAGTACTTGGCCGCCTACCTCGATGGTGCCGTCATCGCGCTGCGTCCACTCTCCCGCTCGGGCAGCGGCTAGCACCGATTGCACGCCCTTGCCGAGCTTCGGGCCGAGCACCTTGGCGTCGGGCTTGAGCACGAAGGAAGCGTGCTCGGAGATGTCGTCGATCAGGCGAACGTTTTTGACGTTGATCTCGTCCTTGAGCAGGTCGCTGAGCGGGCCGAGATCGATGGCTCCGGCTCCCGCTACGGTGGCGGTTGCAAGAGGAAGACGGACACGAAGCGCGGCATCCTCGCGGAGGCGAAGAGCCGTGGAGGCGACGTCACGTAGACGATCCATGCTTGCTACCAGCTGCGGGTCGCTCGGCAGCTCGAGGGGATCGGGCCAGTCGGTGAGGTGCACGCTGGCGCCGTCGCAGAGCCCTCCGTAGATCTCGGCGCTGATCATCGGGAGGAAGGGTGCTGCGACCCGGCAGAAGACGGTTAGCACCGTGAAGAGTGTGTCGTAGGGATCTTGGTCCGTCTCTGCGGTCTCTGTTCCCCAGAAGCGATCGCGGCTGCGTCGGATATACCAGTTGTTGAGTGCGTCGATGAAGCCGTGGATCTCGGCCGTGGCTCCCGGAAGATCGTAGCGGTCCATCCGCTCGGTGGTGGCTTCGATGAGAGTTCGGGTCTTGGCCAACAGGTAACGATCGAGGACGTGGGAGGAGTCGGTTCGAATCGACGCGCGAACTCGATCGGCGTTGGCATAAAGGGTGAAGAACGAGTAGGCGTTCCACAGTGGGATCAGAACCTGGCGCACGACGTCGTCGATGGCGTGATCGCTGATGCGCGTGTCGCCGCCGCGGACGATGTTGGTGGACAAGAAGTACCAACGCAGCGCGTCGGCGCCCTGCTTCTCGAAGATCTCGGTCGGCTCAGTGTAGTTGCGCTGGCGTTTTGACAGCTTCGCCCCGTCCTCGGCCAACAAGATTCCGTGGCAGATCACATTCTTGGCGGCAGGCAGGTCGAAGAGTGCACCGGCAAGCACGTGGAGGGTGTAGAACCAGCCCCGGGTCTGGTTGATGTACTCGACAATGAAGTCGGCGGGGAAGTGCTCGTCGAACCACTCCTTGTTCTCGAACGGGTAGTGAACCTGGGCGAAGGGCATCGAGCCCGATTCGAACCAGCAGTCGAGCACTTCCGGTACTCGGCGCATGGTGCTCTGCCCGCTGGGGTCGTCGGGGTTCGGGCGGGTGAGCTCGTCGATCATGGGCCGGTGAAGATCGTCAGGCCGCACGCCGAAGTCGCGCTCGATTTCGTCGAGAGAGCCATAGACGTCGATCCGCGGATACTCGGCGCTATCGCTCTTCCAGACCGGGACGGGTGATCCCCAGAAACGGTTACGGCTGATCGACCAGTCACGAGCACCGGCGAGCCACATGCCGAAGCGGCCGTCGCGGACATGCGTAGGTACCCAGTTCATGGTCTGGTTGATCTCTTGGAGGCGATCGCGGATCGCTGTCACCTCGACATACCAGCTGCTGATCGCTTTGTAGATGATCGGTGTGTCGGTGCGCCAGCAGTGCGGGTAGTTGTGCTCGTAGGTGTCGTGGCGAAACACCCGTCCAAGCGCCTTGAGGTGGACGATGATGCCGGCGTTGGCGTCGAAGACGTTCTCGCCCGCCCACTCCACTACGTCTTCGGTGAATCGCCCCCGGTCGTCGACAGGCACGACGCGACCGATGGGGATGTCGTTGGCCTCGCAAGTGAGCTGGTCGTCTTCACCGAAGCCCGGCGCCATGTGCACGATGCCGGTGCCTTCGGCCTCGTCCACGAAGTCGGCTCCGAGCACTCGAAAGGCGTCGCTGCGGTCGCTGAAATAGTCGAAGAGTGGCGTGTAAGCCCTGCCTACCAGATCGCGGCCGTCGAGAGTGCTGTGAGGCGCCGCCTCTCCGATCTCGTTTCGATAGCGGTTGGCGGCCGCCGAGCCCAGGACATGGAAGACGCCGTCGATCTCGAACAAGGAGTATTCGACCTCAGGTCCGACCGCCAGAGCGAGGTTCGAGGGCAGGGTCCACGGCGTCGTGGTCCAGGCTAGAAGGCGCAGCGGTCCTGGATCTCCAGGGGCGGGCTCGAGGTCGAATCCGAGAGTGAGGGCAGGGTCCTGGCGCGGTCGGGTCGCATCGTCGAGTCGGATCTCGAAGTTCGAGAGCGGGGTCTCCGCCCCCCACGAATAGGGCATGACGCGGTAGGCCTCGTAAAGCAGCCCCTTGTCCCAGAGCTGCTTGAAGGCCCACATCACCGACTCCATGTAGGAGAGATCCATGGTTTTGTAGTCGTTGGCGAAGTCGACCCAACGCGCCTGCCTGGTTACCGTCTCCTCCCACTCGGCGGTGTAGCGCAACACCGAGGCCCGGCACCGCGCGTTGAACTCGGCGATGCCGTATTCCGTGATCGCCGCGCGTCCGGCGACGCCGAGCTCTTTTTCGGTCTCCATCTCGGCGGGAAGGCCGTGGCAATCCCAGCCGAAGCGCCGCTCGACCCGTTTGCCGCGCATGGTCTGGTAGCGAGGGACGACGTCCTTGACGTAGCCGGTGAGCAGGTGCCCGTGGTGGGGGAGCCCGTTGGCGAAGGGAGGCCCGTCGTAGAAGATGAACTCGGTTGCCGATGACCTCTGACGAATGGATTCAGCGAAGCTGTCTTCTTCAGCCCAGCGCGCGAGAACGCGGCGCTCGATGGCGGGAAAATCCGCCCTCGGCGGGACTTCGGGGTAAGGTGCTGCTTTGGTCATTGAAACCGTGTCCTGTCGGTGCCGCCGATCCTATCTTGGTCCGGTGGAAATCGTTCGAAGGGCGGCCCCCAGCCGAGGAGAAAACCATGCGTACCTTTGTTCTTGCCGCCTTGATCATCGCCCTGGTCTCATCGATCCCGATCGAGGCTCAGCTCCACGCCGCCAAGGAGGGGCCGATCTCGATCGGCCACCACCACTTCAACGTCAGCGATGTCGAGGCTCACAAGAAGTTCTGGGTCGATCAGCTCGGCGCCGAGGTCGCAAAGCTCGGTCCGGACGAAGTGATCAAGCTGCCCAACCTGATCGTCATGCTGCGGCAGCGCGACCCCTCCGGAAGCAATCGTCCCTCGAGCGTCAACCACATCGGCCTCCAGGTGAGAGACGTGCCGGCGCTGGTCAAGAAACTGAAGGCCGCCGGCTACCCCATCGTTACCCAGGAGCAGATTCCCACCGCGCCGGGGGATGTCAACCCCGTTCCGGACCAGAATACCAACGTCGCCTTCGTGCTGGCGCCCGACGAGATGAACATCGAGCTCTTCGAGAACAAGAAGCTCGACGTCCCGATTGCCAACCACCACATCCACTTCTACACCAGCGACATCGATGCGACCAAGGCCTGGTACGTGAAACACCTCGGTGCGGCTCCGGGGATGCGGGGGAGCTTCCAGGCCGCCGACCTGCCTGGTGTGAACCTCACCTTTTCGGCCTCAAAGGGAGAGGCGTTGCCGACTCAGGGTCGGGTGCTCGACCACATCGGCTTCGAGGTCGACGGTCTCGAAGCCCTCTGCAAGAAGCTCGAGGCCGCCGGCCTCGAATTGGCGGTGCCCTACCGCAAGATCGATGCCCTCGGCCTCGGCATCGCCTTCCTCACCGACCCCTGGGGCACCTACATCGAGCTCACCGAAGGCCTCGACGCCCTCTAGTGTCCCGTGCGGGAAGTTCGTTGCCATTCGAGCGCCGATGCATCCCGCTGGGCGGCGTTGCTCCTCGTCGACAGAGTCCCAGCTATGCCTGCCTCGGAGCGCCTTGCCCAGCGGGCGCCTCGACGCTCTCGGTGGTCAACGAACTTCCCACACGGGACACTAGGCGCGTTCCTCCGGCAAGTCCTGCGTGGCTGCTTTAACGAATGCTTGAGTCAGACCGGTCTCTTCCGGCTAGCCAAGCCGGAGGTTCCGAATGCGCCGTCCTCGGCGCCATGTTCCGCATCCGTAGGAAATGATAGCGATCATTTCCGTAGAATGCGCCGTCCTCGGCGCCATGTCGATGTAGCCGTAGGAAGTGATACCCATCACTCCCGTAGAATGCGCCGTCCTCGGCGCCATGTCGATGTGACTCAAGGCAGTGATATTCATCACTGCATTGAGTCACCCGATGATCTCGGTTACACCCTCGTCATCGACGACCGGCGTCACCTCGAAGGTGAGAATGTCGGTCCAATCTTGCATCCACTTGCCGATTGCGACTGCGTTGGCGGACTCGGCGATGAGGTATCCCTTGAGGCCCGCAGCCATGTGCCAGCGTCCGATCATCGTCACTCCTTCGCCGGGCATTCCTCCGGTCTCTTTGAAGCGCTGCTGGGCAGTGTTCCGGGCCGCGGGGCCGAACTGATAGGTGATATGAAAAAGCATCTTTGTCCCTCCTCGTTTGTGGTGAAGGTCGAGTGTAGACTGTTGTCCTGTCTGAAAGAAAGAGAGGTGGAGAGATGATCTGCCGCAGCTGCTGGCTAATGATTGCGCTGGTCATGACGTTCTTCCTGCTGTGCGCTTCGCCGGGGCTAGCTCAGGGCGAGCGTCCAGCGGCGAGCGACTACCGCACCGCCTGGGGCGCTCCCGATCTTCAAGGGGTGTGGGACTTTCGCACCATCACTCCCCTCGAGCGCCCGCCCGAGCTTGCCGGCAAGGAGTTCTTGACTGCCAAGGAAGCGGCCGAGTTTGAAAAGGAGACGGTCGCCGTTCGTCACAAGGATGAGCGCGGCGGAGGCGCCGAAGCGGATGTCAGGCGCGCCTACAACCACTTCTGGTGGGACTACGGCACCAACGCGGTCGAGACCCGCCGCACTTCATTGATCGTCGATCCCCCCGACGGGCAGATCCCCGCTCTGACCGAAGCGGGAGAAGAGCGTTCCGCCGAGATGCGAGAGAGGCGTGTACGAGCTGACAATCCGGAAGAAATAGGGACTGCGGCGCGCTGCGTCGTCGGCTTCAATGCCGGGCCGCCGATGAACCCGGCCGCCTACAACAACAATGTGCGCATTCTCCAAACCGAAGACCACGTCGTGATCCACAACGAAATGGTGCACGATGCCCGCGTCGTGCCCCTCGATGGCCGCCCCGTTCTACCGGAGGACTACCGGCAGTTGAGCGGCGAATCGCGGGGTCACTGGGAAGGAAATACTCTCGTCGTAGAGACAGGAGGCTTCACCGACAGGACTTCTTTTCGCGGCTCAGGTCCATCCATGCATCTGACCGAGCGCTTCACCCGCACCGCCGAAGATGGTCTGCTCTATGAATACACCATCGACGACTCGGAGTCGTTCACCCGCCCCTGGAGCGTCGAAGTGCCGATGCGCCGACAGACAGAGCCGATGTACGAGTATGCCTGCCACGAGAGCAACTACGGCATGCGCGGCATCCTCGCCGGAGCTCGCTTCCTCGAAAAGCAATCAGCCCCGTAGACCAGCCTTGCGAATCGTTCCCCGGTCGCCACGACCCTCCTGGGGCCGGCCCTACGACAACGACTGCGAGCGCACCTGTACGAGGCCGCCCTCGATCGTGGGCGCGAAGTCCCTGGGCAGGTCCGCCTGCCTCACCGAAGACTCCTCGATCGCTGGGTAGTCTTCTCCGACCGGGCAGACCAGCTCGCAGCGAGCGCACCCGGTGTAGGCCCCTTGCCGCATCACGGTGAGGTGGTAGAAGAGCTGCTGCGTCTCTGTGCGCCGAAGCTTTCGCGCGGCCTCTTCGCCGGAGGCAGAGTCGAAAATGTGATCGAGGTGCTTCACCATCCGTTGGGGACCGTAGGGCTGACAGGTGCCGGTGCAGGCCTCGGTGTCGAGAGCGCGGATGTCTCGAAGGCTGGCCCCCTCTGGCGCTCGAGTGGGTATGGCCTGCGCAGGACATACTGCCGCACAGCGACCACATCCTTCGAGGCCCGGGCAGAGCTCGTCTTGCATCGCCTCGTCGGCTTCGAGCTCGAGGTCGGTGATGATGCCGGCGAGAAAGAGCCGCGGTCCATACTGAGGAGTGAGGAGCATCTGATTGAGGCCGAGGGTGCCGAGCCCGCTCTGAACGGCACCCTGTCTCAGCAGGAGCGAGCCTTGGCCCGCCGGAGTGGCGTAGCCCAGCGGCTGGCGTCGTAGATCGGGAAGCACGGCGGAGAGGAGGGCCGCCATGCAGTCGCGCTCTTCGAGCCAGTAGGCGAGGCTGGCTGTTGCCTCTTCCAGGTGACGTGCGGTGCGGCCCATGGCGTATTGCCGAAGAGCTTCATCCGGGGAACAGGCTACGCCGGTTGGGTAGCGCCGAACGAGAACCAGAAGCGTGCGGTGAAATCTCGAGAGCTGCGAAGGTTTGTCGTACTCCGGCGCCACCGTTTCCAGGGCGTGCCAGTCGCAGACGCCGACCAGATCGATACCCAGCGCCGCCGCCTGTTCGCGAACGGCTGCCTCGGTCGGCAACGGAAGCTCTTCTGCGGTGCTCACGAGGCTCCAAGCTGGACCAGATGGTCGAAGTCACGGTCGCGAATGTACTCCGGATCGCGGTCGGGCGGGGGCCCGAGGAAGGCTACTTCGTGCTTCTCGGGTGTGCGGGTGTGCTTGACGCGCCCCGGTGGCAGGTCCATGCGCCGATAGGGCACGCGCATGATCTTGCGTATGTCTTTCTTTCCCACCGGGCAGACATACATGCACTCGAAGCACGCCGCGAAAGCGCCGCGTTTCGAATTGGTAGCGATGTAGAAATCGCTCCAGAATCGATTCTCGAGCACTTCGGAGGTGTCGAGGGGTCGCTCGGACTCCAGCAGCTTGCGCAGCACGGTGTAGAGAGAGCGAATGCTGATCCGCATTGCCGCCTGGGAGCAGGCTCGCTGATCGAGGTCGCGATAGTCGTTGACGTGCTCCCCGCGCGCCGCTTCTCGGGGAATCGCGTCCGGCGGGCAGAGGACCGCGCAGCGGCCACACTCGAGCCCCGGACACAGAGGATCCTCCAGCGGCGAGTCCGGCTCGATCTCGAGGTCGGTCAACAGAGCTCCCAGGTAGACCCGGGATCCATGGTCGGGGGTGAGGAAGTTGAGGTTGAGGCCGACGTGGCCGAGACCGGCGAACTCGGCGGTCCACTTGAGATCGAGGAGTCCGGCTCCGGTCCACTTCAAATCCATATCCGCGTACTCTGGCGACACCGGCAACGCTGCATGACCGCGCTCTTCGAGCCACTCGGCGATGTCGAAGGCGACGTCGTCCGCCATGTCGAGGGCGAGATGAGAGTTGGTGGATTGCGTCGATACGTCTTCCACCCCCAAAGCACCGGTGAGCAGATGCTTGGTGACCACGATGATGCTCTTCATTCCCGCCACCAGGAAGTCAGGCTTCTGTTCGTTCGGGACCCGCTCGGAATAGGCCTCGACGCTCGCGACACCCACCGAATCCGCTCCCTGCGCCAAGCCGAAACGGACCATCTCTTGCTTGAGGCTCATTTTCGCGCCTCACGATCCCAGGTCGTGTTGCGGCGTACCTGGGGGCCCAAGCTCTCGACTTCGACCCAGCCGTCGGCGATCTTGCGCGGCAACGTCTCCGGCAGGTCGGAGCGGCGGTGGTGGGTGTCGCGGAGTGCTTCCCAATCTTCTCCGACCGGACAAACCTGGACGCACTCGCTGCACCCGGTGAAGGCCGCCTCCTTCATCATCGCCATCTCCGTCCATATTTCGCCGCTCTTGCGACTGCGCATGCGGCCCCACATCTCCTTTCCTTCGGTCGACTCGAAGATGTGTACCAGGTGATCCTCGAAGTTTTGGAAGCCGAAGGGCTGGCAGGATCGCGCGCAGGCGGCGCTGTCGAGACCGCGAACGGACTCAGTCGGCGCCCCAGCCATGGCGCGGCGGGGAATGGCGTCTTCAGGACAGATCGCTGCGCAGCGGCCGCACTCCTCGAGCCCGAGGCAGATCTCCTGATCCAGAACGGGGTCGGGCTCGACCTCGAGCGTCGTCAATACTCCGGAGAGGTGAACCCGAGGCCCGAAGCTCGGGGTCAGCACCATGAGATTGAGTCCCCAGGTGCCGAGCCCGGCGGCAACGGCGGCGTGGCGTAGCAGGGTCGAGCCCTGGCCGGCGGGGGTCAGATCGAGTGGCCCTCGGCGGGCAAAGTCGAGAGCGGTGCTCGGGGTCGGGAGAGCGAGATATTGCCTCTCCTCGAGCCATCGCGCCACCGACTCCGCGGCGTGATCCAGAATTCGTAGATTGCGCCCACCGGCCAGCTGCTTCGAAGGCAGGTGGCGGGCCATCGTCACCCCGCGGAGGGTCTTCTTGGCGAAGACGATGAAGGTTTTCGCGTCGGCAGCAAGGGTGGAGGGGCGGTGATCCTCGGCGACGGTCTCCTCGAGGCCCGCGACCGCGGCGAAGCGCGCGAGGTCGACTCCCTGTGCGAGCACCAGCTCTCTGAGCTCTTCTTTAGCGATCGGTGGTGGCACGGCTACTTGAGCTCGTCGCGGTATTTGAAGACGTAGGAGATACCGTGGCGGGCGAAGGCGCGGCAGGCCTTGTCCTTGAACTCGATAGCCTTCTCCCACTCTTCCAAGTCGTAAGTGTCGCGCTCTGCGACCACTCGGATCTCCCGCACCGTTCGCTCGTCGAGTCCGAGCTTCTCGGCGATCTCGCGGTCCGAATGGCCTCGTCTGCGTTTTTCCGGGGGCAGGTGCTCCTGGAAATTCACCTGGACCGAGTCCGACAGCGCGATGACCTCGTCCTTGTACTTCTTGTAAATCTCTGGTTCGACGAAAAAAAAGCTCACGATTTTCGTCCTATCTCAAAGTTCGTTCTTCAGCGCCGACGGGGCACACCCGCATGCACTCGTAGCACTGAGCCTGACTCTGTGACGCATAGGTCATGGACCAAAGGGTGCGGGTGAAGAAGCTCGAATAGAGGATCATCTTCCGCTTCTCGGGGTCCTCCTCGTCGAGGGCGGCTTCGAGACCCTTCTGGAAGCCGGGCACCCAGTGAGTGTGGACACGGGTAGCGCAGCGGGCGGTATTGTAGCGGCGGTTGGCGAAACGGCCCTCGACGATGTCGCCGCCGAGGCAGCCGCCGTCGTCGATGGGACAGACCTTCATGCACGGCGTCGTGCCTTCGGCCTCCCACATGTCGAGGCATGCCGGGGCCGGGCAAGCCGGCTCGGCGCGGCCGTCGATCGGCAGAGGGCAGGTAGTGACGATGGCGGAGTAGTAGAGCATGCCGTGCTTTGGGTGGAGGAGGGGGCCGGCGAGACTCGGAGAGGCGCAGCCCGCCAGCTCGGCGGCTAGAGCGACACTGAGAAATGGCTGGTTCCCCTTGTTGACGCCGGGAGGGACGAAGAGGGCGTAGTAGCCGAAGCTCGCCTCGATGAATTTCGCGGCCTTCAACCCCAGTGAGTTGATCCGGTCGCTGGTCCCCATCGTTTCCTGATGTTCGTGCTTCGGGCTCACCCAGTCTCCGGCTCGCGGTGGGCTACCACCGACCACGAAGACGCGCTTGGCTCCCGGCAGCAGGTCCTGTGGGCGAAAGCCCTCGGGGGCGGCGGCGAAGTCGTCGACGTCGGCAACGCCGCTGACCAGGGCGCCTCCGCGCGCGGAGAACTCGGTGAGCTGTTGCTTGGCCAGCTCGAAGTCCAGCTCTGCCTCGGGCTCGCTCATTTCAGTCTCTTGTGGTTCTGGCCTACCGGACATACCCGCATGCACTCGAAGCACTGTGCGACGCTCTCCTTGTAGAAGCTGAGCGACGAGAGCGACTGAGAGAAGAAGTCGGAATAGATCATCGATTTGCGGCGGTCCTGGTCTTCTTCGGCGACGATGTCGACGAGACTCTTCTGCACGCTTCCGACTCCGAAATTCATCGATCTCGAGTGACAGCGCTCGCGGTTGTAGGACGAGTAAGAGATGCGCCCGTCCTCGTCGATCTCGCCTTCGAGGCACCCGCCCTCATCTTTGGGGCAGGAGGCCAGACAGGGCGTTGTGCCGAGCTTTTCGTACATTTGTACGCAACTGGGAGACGGGCATGCGTCCTTCTGTAGCACGTGGTTGGGCTCGAGCGGCAAGGTCGTGACCAGGGCGGCGTAGTAGAGGAGACCGTATTCCGGGTGGAGAATGATATTCGCCGCCAGCGAGCGGGTTCCAAGTCCCGCCAGCACCGCCGCCAGCATCATGCTCATCGGCGGATGATGTCCTGCGGTTGGCAGAGAGGGCGCCTGCAGCGCGTTGTAGCCGTACTCCCTCTCGATGAAGTCGCACATCACATGCACTGCGACGTTCTCTCGGAAGTCGTAGCCGGTGATCTCCATCACCCGATGGTCCGGAGAGCGCCAGGCCGCGGCGGTCGGGCCCTGGTTGCCGGCGACCACCACGCTCTGGGCTCCCGGCAGGATGTCTTCGGGTCGATGGCCTTCGGGGACATACTCGTTGAAGGCGTTGGCGGCAGCGACTCCGACGATTAGCGCCCCAGCCTTCTTGCCCGCTTCACAAACGGGTGCGGACGGTAGCAGGCCTTCTCGGCCGGTGTCTTCGCTGGCTGAGGCTTCTATTTCCATCGGCGCACGGGAAGGATAACGCAAGATCGGAGCAAGGAATAGACCGACCTGTCTATTGGCCAGGTTCCCGGCCCCTTGAGCCAAGACCGATCGGTCTTATACAATGACGCGGAGTTGGCTCGAACCGGGTGGGGCAGCTTTCCGGACGCGCCAGATCGTACAAGGGTCCTTCCAGTGGGTTTGCTCCTTCGAAGGATTCCTATCAAATCAATCAGTGATCGAGGAAGAGTAGAACGTGCAGGAAAGAAGCGCAGCACTCCGTGAGCACATCCTCGATGTCGCGTCGGACCTCTTCTATCAGCATGGGGTTCGCAACGTCGGCATCGATCGAATCATCACCGAATCGGGCATCGCCAGGATGACCCTCTATAACCACTTCAAGTCGAAGGACCTGCTGATTCAGGAGTATCTCCTGCGCTCCTCGCGCCAATGGGTCGCTTGGTATTCCGCCAAGATCCAGGAAGCTTCCCAAGACCCTGGCGAGAGGATTCTCGCGGCTTTCGATGTTCTCGACGGGTGGTTTCGGTCCAGCAAATTTCGGGGTTGCTCGGTCGCGAACGCCTCGGTCGAGCTGGCCGATGAGTGCCATCCGGTTGCCGAGGTCAAGAAGGAGTATCACGCCAACCTTCGGGGGCTGTTTCGCGGCCTCGTCGAAGAGGCTGGCGCTGGGGATCCGGAAGAGATAGCCGAGGAGCTCTTTGTGCTACTGCGCGGAGCCATGCTTTCGGCGCATCTCGACGGTCCTGAGGGCGTGGCGGCACGAAGTCGCCGTTCGGCGGAGCGTCTGCTTTCGGCCCACATTCCCAACTGATCCGCCGCGGGCGCTGATGCCCCGAGACACTCGATGAGACGGAGAGACTTCCTCACCGGGTCTGCCGGGGTTGCGGCCAGCTTGATGATGGAGGGTTTGTCGCAGCCGGCTGAAGGCCAGGTTGGGGACTGGGATGCTGGTGAAGTGGCCCACATCCTTCCAAGTGTCAGCCACGATCGCTTCTTGATCAAAGTCTCCTTTCGTACACCGGCTTCCGGCATTCCTTTGCTTCGCCTCGGCAGGCGTCTTGTGCCTGGCAAGCTGAGCGACCGAGTGGGTCGATTTTGGGCCTTCTATGTAGCGGGCTTGGAGCCGATGACGAGTTACAGGCTCGAGCTCCTCAGCGACGAGGAGCGGCCGCTGTGCCAGCCCTGGTTCCTCGGCACCTTTCCTCCTCCCGATTCTCTGCCGGATCGCTTCAGGCTGTTGATTTTTACCTGTGCCGGTGGGCACGAGGATGCGCGGCTCGCGGACGGCACACAGGTCTTTCTATCTTTGGACGATCGGCGACGTTTGCTGCGACGTGCCCTCTCCTTTCAGCCGCAGGCTGCCATGGCTGTCGGCGATCACGTCTACTGGGACATGCGCGCGGGCCGCTCTGCGAGCATGGTTCGCGAGAGCGAGCTGGCGAAAGAGCTCGATGCTTCGGCATTCCGCCGCGAGCTCCCGGTGCTCGGAAGCGAGAACGAGGGCCGTCTGGTTGGTGTGGTCGATCCCCAGATCGCGGATCTTTACGGCAGCATGCTACGCAGCGTGCCTTCGTATTTCGTTCTCGACGATCACGACTATTTCGAAAACGACCACGCCGACGACGAGATCGTCACCTTCCCGCCGGATCCCTTTATGCTGCAGTTGGCACAGGCGACCCAGCGTCTCTACTACCCCGAGCTGCTGCCCGATTCGCGGCGGCCACTCAATCTTGGGGGAGGGCGTGCATTCGACAGCATGCCGGGTCTGTCAGAGTCTTTTGGCACGCTGCGCTTCGGGCGCCTGGTCGAAGGCTTGATCTACGACTGCCGCCGCTTCCTCTCTCTCAAGGGGCCAAGCGCTGGATTCGTTCCGGAGGCCACCGAATCTTGGCTACTTTCTCGTATGGCGGCGGCGGAATCACGCCACGTGGTGAACATCCCTTCTACTCCGGTGGGGTGGAGCGCCGGAAAGTGGGCCGAGTGGTATCCCGACCTGCTCCAGCCCGATGGCCGTCTCGGGACCTCGGTCCGGAAGCCTTATTGGCAAGAGGGGTGGCTGGCGCAGCACGATCGGCTCCTGCGTGGGGCGGCGGCGATGGCCGACACACCACTCTTTGTCAGCGGTGACCTTCACGCTCTCGGCGTAGGACGGATTCTGGGCTCCGCCACCCTCGATCTCTCCCACAATCCGGTCGTCTCCGTACTCTCGGGCCCCCTGGGTACCGGACCTCCCGGCTGGCCCTCGGCCTCCCGTGGCACCGGCCCTCAGGTGCCGACCGGGCTCGACCTGGAGGAGGATCTTGCTCCGGTTGAAAAAAACGGATTCACCCTGCTCGACTTCGGGCTCGAAAGTGTGACGATTCGCATGTTCCAGTGGAAGCTGGGTGAAGACCCGTCGCTGATCGACGATCTGGAGCCGTTTCTGACCTTGGAGGTTTGATCATGAGTGTCATTCGTTCTTGCGATCGACTGCCTTCTGCTTCGGCCCTGCTGATTCTGTTGATGGTCTCAGCCGCCTCGTTGGAAGCTGCCGACCTCTCTCCTTTGGCCGCGGCGATGGATAGGAACGGCGACAGCCAAGTCACCAAGGAGGAACTGTCGCCGTCAGCCGGGCGGACCTTGCTCGCGGCTCTCGACGCGAACGGGGACGGCGTTCTCGATACCGACGAGCTCCTCACCATCGGCCGCGGCGGTGCCGGGCTCGGACGGCGCTCCCGCAGAGGTCCCGCCAACTGGGACTATGCGGAGACCAGCGAAGACGGCATCCGTATCTTCAAGAACATCGAATACGCAACGGGTCCGGAGTATGCCGGGGGTCGAGGCAAGCTCGACGTGTATGTGCCCAAGGGCGAGGGCCCCTTCCCGGTCATCGTGTTCTTTCATGGCGGGGGGCTTACGAACGGTGACAAGGCGAGTCTGGTCGGGCTCGGCCCTCGCTTCGCCAGGCTCGGCTTCTTGACGGTGACGCCGAACTATCGACTGTCACCCGACTTCTACTATCCGGCCTACGTCGAGGATGGAGCGCGAGCTTTCAAGTGGAGCTGGGAGCATGCCGACGATTACAGCGGCGATCGAGAGTCTCTGGTGGTTTCCGGAGGCTCCGCCGGTGGACACGTAGCGGCTCTGCTGAGTGTCGACGAGAGATTTCTTGCCGCCCAGGGCCTGAGCCTCGCCAATATCAAAGTGTCGTTCCCGATCACCGCCATGATGGACGCGACCCGGGCGGGTAGGGAACGCGTGTTGGCTACCTGGGCCGGCGATCTCGAGCTGGCGAAGCGAGCCTCCCCGATCCGCTACGTTAGCGAGCAGCTGCCGCCGATGCTGATCACGGTTGCCGATGGCGATACCGAAGATCGGAGAAATCAGAACCAGGAGATGTTCGAGGCCATGAAGAGTGCTGGGCACCGGGCCGTCGAGTTCGCCTGGCTCGTCGACCGAACGCACAACTCGATCCTCCCCAATATGCTCGAGGAAGGCGATCCGACGGTCGAACTGCTGCTCGCTTTTATGAGCAAACACGGAGTCCGAGGGCGCGAGTGATTCGTACCCGGTCTCGATACACGAGCGCTGGCGGTGGCAGAAGAGACATGCAGTGATGTAAAATAGAGCATGTCCGGGGTAGCAGCTGGTCAGGAGGGACGCTGCTATGAATTATCGAAGGCGCTGGATCATTGCTTCGCACATGTCGCTGGGCATTGCCTCGGCGTGCCTAATCCTCGCTTGTTCGGGCGAGCCTCGGCTCAACGGAGAGTCTCGCTACTGGCTCCATATGAGCTCGGCGGATTTGAAGAAAGAGCTGAGCCTGTCTCCAGCTCAGGCGAATGCGATGGAAGCGGCTATCGATGTGCTGGTGGGCGAAGATACGCGCCGGCTTCTCGACGACGGCGAGGCGGCCGAGGGTGCGGAAGGGAACGCTCGTGAGCAAGAAGCGTTGGCGCCCATCGATGGTCTGAGCTTCGGTGAGCTTCTCGACGAGGCTGCCGGCATAAAACAGGCTGAGCTTTATCATCTCCGCCAGGAGCTGTCGAAAGAAGAGATCAAGATAGCTGAGCATCGCCAGGCTCTGGAAGGAATCGAAGTGGTACGAGCCCGATACCAGATGGGTGCCGGCCGACGGAGCTGGATTGATGTCACGGTCCGCAATCGAACGGAAGAGCATCTAGACGAGATCCTGCTCGATTGTAGGCTCGTCGAAGCCGGCCGCCCCGAGCCGTGGCAGAAGGGCACTTGCCCGATCGTGATCCCTGGCGGCTTGGCGCCGGGGCTAACCACCACAGCCCGAAGCATAGTGGGTTGGGATACCGGGCCTCGGCGCCAGCGGCTTGTCGAGATATGGCCGATTCGCGCCCACGGCAAGGGGCGAGCGCTGTTGTGGGACGTTCCTTCTGAGCTCAACCCCCTCGAGGCGGGTCGAATTGCGAAGCTCGAGACCGAGGCCGAGGTTGTTGCCAGAGTCTTGAGCGCGCTCCAGTCGGCCATGCCCGCAGAGGCGTAAGCCGATCTGCGGCGGTCTAGTCGGCCTTGTCCCATTTGGCGATGAGCTCGTCCTCTCGCGCCAGGTCTACATCGTGACCCAGCCGACCTGGCTCGAAGCGCGTCCCCTCAACGCCCCGATGCTCCTTCCACCAGCTGTAGGTCTGGGCCATGCCCGATCTGATGTCGTAGCGTGGCTCGAACCCGACCAGGCTGCGAAGCTTCTGAATGCTGTTGACCACACTGCGCTCGGAGTCGAAAGGAACGATGCCGTCCATGGTTTCGCGACCTTCCCCATAGGGAACGTAGACCTTGACGGCGGGCACCCCGACCGCGTCCGCCGCGGCGTCGAGCAGCCTGTTGACACTGACCGCCTCGGCACCGGTGGCGTTGAGCACTTCACCGACGGCGGCTTCGCACTCGGCGGCCGCCAGACAGGCGGCGGCGAAGTCATCGACATGGCCGAGGTGGACGAGGGACTGTCCCTTTCCGCCGACCAGGATCTTTCGTCCCAGCACCAGGCGGGCGAAATAGCTACCCTCCCTGTCGTCCATCCAGTTCTCGGGGCCGTACATAGCGGCCGCTCGCAGGATGGTCACTGGCAGGCCCTGGGTCCGGAAAGCGCCGAGCAAGTAGTTTTCACACCGCACTTTGTCGGGGCCATAGGCTGCCAATCCGCCGGTCTCCTCACCGACTTCGACCAGCGGAGAGCTCTCGCGGACGGGGAAGCTTTCAGGCATCGTGTAGACCGCGAAAGAGCTGACGAAAACATAGCGCCGAATGTGTTCGCCGAGCATCTCGACGACAGGCTCGAGGTTGGTCGCCTGGTAGCCGGTGACGTCGTAAACGACGTCGAAGTCGTGCTCGCGGCCGGCCAGCGCTCGGCGAACCGCGTCGCCGTCGCGGCGATCGGCGTAGAGCCTTTCAATGCCTTCTGGAAGTTCGGCCTCCCGCTTGCCCCGGTTGAGAATCGTGATCTGGTGCCCTTCTTCGTGCAGGGCGCGCAGCAGGCGCAGCCCCACGAATCGAGTGCCGCCGAGGAGGAGGACCCTCATGCCGAGCCTCCTTCCTGGGGGTAGCGCCAGGGGGGCGCCTGGGCTGGGGCATCGACGTCTACGGTCCACTGCGGGATCGCAAGGCCGTTGGCGACCGGCACCAAGACCATCTTGACGCGGGTGCCGATGCCGACGCTCTTCACCACCTCCGGGGGGGCGAGCTCGCCTGAGGGAGTTACCAGGTTGCCGCACAGGCGCAGGGCCTCGTGCTCGGTGGGCAGGCCCCTCTGGGTGTCGAGCTCGACGAGGAGGATCAGGTAGGGCAGGTGGTCGCGAAAGGCGGGCTGAATGGCGTGGTGGACCTCGCTGTAGGAGTAGACGACCCCGCGGCCCTCGACCGGGATCCAGCTCGATTCCGCTGCGGAGCACCAGGGACACGCGGTGGTAGGTGGGTAGCGGACGAGGTCGCACGAAGAGCAATGCTGCAAGTGGTACTCCCCTTCGCTGCAGTGCTTGAAGTAAGCCTGGTTCTGACCATCGAGATCATCGATCACCAGATGCATGCCGAGATAGTCACCCTCTACCGTCATTTCATGGGTCTCCCGCTCGTAGAACGAGGGCGGAGCCGTAGGCCGGCGTTCCCCACCCCAGGTTCGCAGTTATAGATACCTCTTTGACCTGGCGGCAACCGCCTTCGCTGTAATCGTAGCTGTGCCGTCGCTTTCCGTCGACTCCCAGCGGGCACGAGTCGTCCACGTCACCTCGCAACTGGCGTACGTTCTCTACAACCATGTTGACTCCGTGAGTGTAGACCTCGCAGAGGTGGCCGCCGCTGGTATTGTTCGGCCGCTTGCCGCCCAGGCGCATTGTGCCGTCGCTGACATAGACGCCCCCTTCGCCTTTCTTGCAGAAGCCGAAATCTTCGAGCTGCAGCATCGAAGTGAAGGTGAAGGCGTCGTAGGAGCCGGTGGCATCGATGTCCTCGGGCCCGACCCCGGCATTCGACCACAGCCGCTTTCTCGCGTATTTGGCGGCCACGGTGGTGATCGGGCCGAACTGGTAGTGATTGTCCCCTCGCGGCTTGCAGCATCGGCCGACGACAGCCTGGATGAGCGCCGGCCGGTGTCGGCAGTTGCGGGCGCGGTCGGCGGAAGTGACGATGATGGCGGTCGCGTTGTCGGTCTCGACGCAGCAGTCGAGGAGGTGGAGGGGCTTGGCGATGATGCGGCTCGAAAGCACATCGTCGACGGTAACGCGCTTGCGGTACACCGCCTTGGGATTCGAGGAGGCATGCTCGCTGTGGATCACCTTGACCATGGCGATCTGCTCCGGTGTGGTGCCGAACTCATACATATGACGCATGAAAGTGTGGCTGAAACGCTGTGCCGGGCTCTGTAGTCCGTAGACTCGGTCATGAAGCTGGTCACCGATGATGTCGGCAGCAGCCTGAGATCCGGTGCCGCCTACTCGCCTCTGCGAGTAACCGTTCATGGCGCGAAAGATCACTATCGTCTCGCACATCCCGGCCTCGATCACCCCCATCGCCATGCCGACGAGGGCCTCGGTGCTCGAGCCGCCGCCGCTGACATCCATAAAGAAGTTGGGGCGGATCCCGAGGTCGCCCGCGACGACCGGCGACCCGGTCGAATCGTTCGAGGAGTACGACATCATGCCGTCGATGTGTGCCGCCTCGAGCCCCGCGTCCTTCATCGCGTTGGAGACTGCAAGGGTTGCCAGCGCGCGAGTGGTCACTCCGGAGCCTCGCCGATAAGGGGTCTCGCCAACGCCAACGATCGCGTACTTGTCGCGAAGAAATCGCGGAGTGGTGGTCTCGATCTCGTGCGGCTGCTTCGTGGCTTTCTACTTCCTGAGCGCGAGGTTACTACTACAAGGCTCCGGGGCTCAAAGACCGCTATCTGCGCGCATTCGATGTCGAGACCGGCGAGGAGCTCTGGAAAGGTCGCTTACCCGCGGGCCCACAGGCCACGCCGATGACCTATCGGCTACGGCCGGACAGCCGACAGTTCGTGGTCATCGCCGCTGGCGGTCACGATCGGTCGGGGACAGCGTGCGGCGATGCGCTGGTGGCGTTCGCGCTGCCGAGCTCAGGCGGCGGATGATCTCAGGCCCGCTAGGGAGTCTGCGCGGCAGGAAACGAGAGCGTTTTCCGAAGCGAATAGGAAGCAAGTCCCGAGTGCGCCGTCCGCGGCGCCAAAAACAACTAGGTGGGGCGCGCCTAGCGGAGGAAATGATAGCAATCATTTCTGGAGCCTAGGAGCGTGTCCGAGTATTCGGCCAGAGCCGTTTCCCGGAGCGAATAGGAAGCAACGCCTGAGTGCGCCGTCCTCGGCGCCAAAAGACAACTAGGCGGAGGAAATGATAGCCATCATTTCTGGAGCCTAGGCCTCAAATGACGTTGCGCTGGTGGTCCTTCCAGTAGGGCTCGCGAAGCTCGCGTTTGAGAATCTTGCCCGATCCCGTCTTCGGCAGCTCGTCGAGGAAGGCAATCGAGCGGGGGATCTTGTAGCTGGCGAGATGCTCGCGGGCGAAAGCGGCAATCTCGTCGCTACCCAGGTCATGCCCTTGGTTGACGACTACGATGGCATGAACGCTCTCGCCCCACTCGTCGCTGGGGATACCGAATACGGCGGCCTCGTAGATGCCGGGGTGATGCTCGAGAGCGGCCTCGATCTCGGCAGGGTAGATGTTCATGCCGCCGGAGATGATCATGTCCGTCTTGCGATCGCAGATGAAGTAGAACCCCTCTTCGTCGACGTAGGCGATGTCGCCGACGGTGTGGAAATCACCGAGCGTCTCAGCCTCGAACTTGTCGTGGGCCTTGTGGTAGGTGTCGAAGATGCTGGGACTGCGCACGTAGACCTCGCCTGGGGTCTTCGCTGCGGTTACCTCAGACTTGTCCTCGGTGATCAGTCTGACGTCGACAAGAGGCGCCGGCTTGCCGCAGGAGCCAGGCTTTCTCAGTTGGTCCTTGGGCTCGAGCACCATATTGATGCCGAGCTCGGTGGAGCCGTAAACCTCCCACAATGACTCGGGCGGAAAGTCCTCGACAAAGGCCTGCTTCAGCGGGAAGGGCCAGGGGGCGGCGTTGGCGACCATGATGCGCAGGCCCGAGCGATCGTAGCGAGCCTTGACCTCCTCTGGCAGGTTACAGATCCGGCGAATGGGAGTCGGCGCCGAGAAGGTGGTGGTGACGTGGTACTTCTCGAGCAGTCGCAGCCAGTCTTCGGCCTCGAAGTGGCGCTGCACCAGGCAGGTGTTGCCGAGCAGCGAGGCGATTCCCATGAACCCTCCGGGCCCGGAATGGTAGAGGGGCCCTAGGGTCAGGTAGATGTCGTCGGGAGACATGCCGAGTAGCGCGACCATGGCGGTGAGCTGCTCGGGGTTGCCCTGACCGGTACGCACGGCCCCCTTCGGGTTGCCGGTGGTGCCGGAGGTGTAGATCATCGTGCGCGACTCCTCCTCCTGCGGCGGAGGCTCGTCTTGCGAGGATCCCACCACGAAGTCGCTCGCGGCCACCATATCGGGGCCGGGCTCGCCGCCGAAGACGACCACCTGCTTCACCTTCGGGGTCTGCTCCCGTATCTCCTCGAAGAGGTGTGCGAACTCGGCGTCGGTCCACACCAGCACGGCGTCGGAGTTGTCGACTATGTAGGCCGCCTCGTCGGCAGAGAGGCGGTAGTTCATGGGAACAGAGGTGGCGCCACACTTTCTGGCGGCATGCCCCATGAGGGCGACCTCGAGCGAGTTCATGCCGCACCAGAGCACGCTCTGGCGGGGACGAACGCCAGCCGTCATCAGAGCGCGTGCCAGTTGATTGGCTCGCTGGTTGAGCTCGCGGTACGACCATTCTCGCACCCTCCCGTCCGGGTGGTCCTCGATGATCGCCGGCTTGTCGGGGTGATTCTCGGCGTGCTGGGTGAGGAAATCGACAGCGGGTGCGTCTGGCATGGAAATGAAGGCCTCCTTTACCGTTCCTTTTCGCGACGTCGAACCAGGCCCGACATTATGACCCGGAACACTATCGGTAGAATGCCTTATGTGATTGAAAGTGTTCAAGGTGGTGATGGCGATGGCGCAGTCTGAAATTTTGGTCGGCACCGAGCGGGGCCTATTCCGAGTCGGCTCGACGATTGCAACGCTGCTGGAAGGGCATCGTGTCTCGGCACTGGCGCGGTCGGAGAGAATGTGGGCGGTCGTGGACGAAAGCGAGATCTGGTGTGCCGACGACGCCTCGGGAAGCGAGGGCTGGCGCCGGGTCGATGCGCTCGATGGGCTCACGGGGCACTGCCTGCTGGCGGATGGTGCCGGCGTCTACGTGGGTACGTCGGAGGCGCATCTCTATCGCGCGACAGAAGCGGGCCTCGAGCGAATCGAGGGTTTCGACGCTGTCCCTGAGCGGCACTTCTGGCACACTCCATGGGGCGGACCGCCGGGAACCTGGAGCATGACCGCCGCCGCGGGCGAAGTCGTCGTCAACGTCCACGTCGGTGGCCTCGTCCGGTCCACCGACGGCGGCGAGTCGTGGCAGCAGACGCGGCTCGACATTGCCGACGATGTCCACCAGGTTCACTTCGACCCACTACGCGGGCGTTTTCTGGTGGCCGCGTTTCGAGGCTACGGAACGAGCGACGACGGGGATGAGTGGTCCTATTCCAACGAGGGCCTACATGCCCACTACCTCCGCTCCGTCGCCACTGGCAACGAGACGGTGTTCGTAGGTGCGTCCCGCGGTCCCGGTGGTCAGGAGGCCGCGATCTACCGGAGACCTGCCGACGGCGCGGGTCCGTTTGTGCGATGCGAGATCGGGAGCGATCCGTGGCTGCCAGGCAACGTCGATGCGCCGGCTCTTGCGGTCGAGGGCAAGAGCGCCGTTGTAGGTACAGAGGCAGGCGAAGTACACGCGAGCCGCGACCAAGGAGAGTCCTGGTCGTGCGTCGCGCAGGAGCTGCCGCCGGTGATTACCGTGGCTCTGGTGTAGCCAGTCGCGGGAACTGCCGCTACCTAACCACTGCCCGGCTGCGTCGCGTCGCAGGTCTTGAACGCCTGTGTATCCGGCGGGAAGAAGAAGTCGCCCCCCCGGGGGTTGTCGATTCGGTACACCTGCCCCGTCCAAGTGTCGCGGATCAGGATCACCGTCTCTGCGTTAGTGGCCCCGGCAGCGAAGACCCAGAACGAACTGAAGCCGCTCGAACAGGCGTCGACCATCTTGACGAAGATCTCGCCGTTGCCTTCCTCGAAGGAGTAGAAACTGACCGCTTGGTCGGTTTCTGAGCTCTCTCCATCGTAGTGCTGGATCATGCCGGAGAAGAGATCCCCAGGACCATCGGGCGGGTTCGCGAAGTCGCGCATGGTGACGGTCACCTCGAAGCGACCACCCCCATGGCCGATGCTGCCCCGTCCAAGCACTTCGTCGCCAACTGATCCGTCGAGGAGGCAGGCGGTCTGGTTGTTGCGGAAACACGGATCCGTCGACCCCGGTGGAGGCTCGCCCTCATCTGTGGTTGCCTTGGCCTGATTCGAGTAAGGCGAGTCGGCGGAAGCATTGCGGGCGCGGACCCGGAATCGATAGGTGGTGCCCGACAGAAGCTCGGTGACGGTCGTACCGATCGAGTTCGCAGCAACCGAAGCGAGGTCCCGAAAGGCGTTGCCTGGTGGCTTCATCTCCACCCTGAACTCGTTCTCGTTGGCAGAGTTGTCTTTCCAGTTGAGCTCGATCTCCGATGTCGAGATCGCAGTGGCCTTCAGTTTGGACGGAGCTGTTGGAGCTGCTCCCCCGTCGTCCGGGTCGTCGAACGAGTAGTCAAAGACATAAACCGCTCCAGCATCCGGCATCGAGTTGTCATGCGGGTCGCCGTTGCTGCCGGTGGCGTTGCTGTCTTCCAGGAAAGCACCGACCACGATCGTGTCCTCGGAAATGTCTACGGACCTGCCAAACCGGTCATCAACGCCAGTAACGGTGGCCTTGAGATAGGCCTGCTGGCTCCACACCGTGCCCTCACGGGTAAACACATACGCCGCCCCGGCCTCGGGCACTGAATTGTCGCTCTGATCGCCGTTGACGCCGGTGGCGTTGCTGGACTCATGATTCGCACCGACCACCAGCGTGTCGTCGAACATGCGTACCCAACGGCCGAAGAAGTCAGCGAGGCCGGGATTGGAGGCCTTGAGATAGGCCTGTTGGCTCCATTGTGTGCCGCTACGGGTAAAGACATACGCCGCCCCGGCTTCGGGCACGGAATTGCTACTCTGATCGCCGTTGCTGCCGGTGGCGTTGCTGGCCTCCTCCCAAGCACCGACCACCAGCGTGTCATCGGAAAGGGCTACAGAAACGCCAAAGGTGTCACCGACCCCAGTATTAGAGGCCTTCAGATAGGTCTCTTGGCTCCACACCGTACCGTTACGCGTAAAGATATACACCGCCCCGGAATCGCGCACTGAATTGTTACTCTGATCACCGTTGCTGCCGGTGGCGTTGCTGTCCTCTCGATAAGCACCGATCACCAGTGTGTCGCCGTAAATGGCGACGGACTGGCCAAAGATGTCTAGACTCTCGGTATTGGAGCCCTTGAGATAGGCCTGCTGACTCCAGGTCGTGCCGCTGCGGGCAAATACATACGCTGACCCCGTACCTTGTTCTGAATTGTTGGCACCGACCACCAGCGTATCGTCGTCAATGGCTACGGAATAGCCAAAGGCAGCATTGGTCGCAGTGGTATTAGAGGCCTTGAGATAGGCCTGCTGGCTCCATTGGGTGCCAGTGCGGGTAAATACATAGGCCGCCCCGATATATTGAAAGGTGTTATCGCTCTGATCGCCATTGACGCCGGTGGCGATGCTGGCCTCTCCCTGAGCACCCACCACTATCGTGTCGCCGGAAATTGCCACAGACCAGCCGAACAGGTCCCCGCCATCGGTATTGGAAGCCTTCAGATAGGCCTGCTGGCTCCAACTGGTGCCATTACGCACGAACACATACGCCGCCCCGGAATACGCCGCTGAATTGTCGCCCTGGTTGCCGTTGACACCGGTGGCGTCGCTGAACTCCTCACGGGCACTGACCACCATCGTGTCACCGGAAATGGCCAGGATTCCAAATTTGTCCCCAGGATTGGTATTGGAGGCCTTCAGATAGAGCTGCTGCTCGAATCTGGACCCGATGCGGAGTTGGGGGCCTTGTGCCTGCGTGGAGGAAAGGGTGCCCGCCGGCGTTAGTAGCGCCACACTCGAGAGGCATAGCACGGTGTGTCCGGCGCGGCCTCTCCATCGCACCGCGTGTCCCCTCATCGCCACCGACTTCCGAACCTATCGGGTTCGTGTCACCGTGATCGTCACTGGGTTGGATGTCGGGAAAGTGCCCTCGCCGCTGCAGGAGAAATTCCTCGTCTTCTTTTCAACTCCGAAAATGCTCCACCCGGTCATGGTGAGGTCATGGCTGTCACCCACCGCCCCCGACGGCGGCCAGGGCTTGCCCAGCTCTAAGTACCCCTCCATTTCGAGCCCATAGTCGAGCGCCGAACAGGGGTCATCGTTGGCGCAAGCTGTGAACCTATTGAGATCGGCTTGGGCCAAGCCTTTTCTTGAATAAAGGGACGCGCTGTCCTCGAGGATGACCACTATCCCTGCTTCCGGGAAACAGTTCGCTCCCCCTGGAAATTCGGTCCTAAAGTGGTGGATATCCAGTTCGCCGACTCCTGGGACACCCTTGCTGACTGTTCCGCCGTTGGGGGTGGATTCATACCAGTCCTCTCCACTAAGGCTCTCCCCTCCCGAAAGATTTCCACCTGTCAGCGCCCCAAGGAATCTCACAGCGTACCTGCGGATCACTTCTCCTCCCGTGTCAGCGCATTCGTTCGTGGGGTCGTTGTCGTCGCAGTCGGGTTCCCCCCCACATCTCTGGCATCTTCTTTGTTGCTTGAAGAGCCCGTCACCGTCCCGATCACAGAACGCCCCCGGAAGACACCGTTCCTGTGCTACTACCGGGGCGACACCGATCGTCATCGCTCCCACCACCGTCGCGAGAATCAGAATCCAAAGTCTCTTGCTCATGTCCATATCCTTTCTGTGGCGTGCTGGCCGCACAGACCCCCCGTCGTCTGGGATTCCCTAACGGCAGTACGCCTCTCAGGATGTCGATCCCCAGCCCGACAGACAAGCGAAAAGAGACGACGAAAGGCGAAAAGACGCGACGAACCGGGGTCTAGCCACGCGGGGCGGCCGCCTTCGGCCGTCTTGGTAGACTCTGATGTACAACATGAGTTCATCGAGCGGGAGTGAGAATCGCGCCGGCGGCGAGGAGCGGCTGGAGTCCTGGAAGGAGGTCGCGAGCTACCTCGGCAAGACGGTTCGGACCGTCCAGAGGTGGGAGAAGCACGAAGGCCTGCCAGTCCATCGGCATCAGCACGACAAGCGGGGCACGATCATCGCCTATCCGGCGGAGCTCGACCGGTGGTTGAACAACCGTAGCGAGGCGCCGGCAAGTCTCCTGAGCCGCTTCGAGGGGAGAACGCTCGGTGCTGCTGCCGTGGGCGGGTTGGTGGCGCTGACGGTGGTGGGCTGGCTCATTCTCGGGGGCGCAAGTGACGCGCCCAGCGCTCGCTCGTTGCCCTTCGAGGAGCGGGACTGGGTGCTCATCGCCACGTTCGAGAACCGCACCGGGGAGGAGATCTTCGACGGCACGGCGGAGGCGGCACTGGCTCGGGAGCTCGCCAACTCGAGCTTCGTCAATGTGGTACCTCGTCCGAGAATCGAGGATGCGCTCCAATTGATGAGAAAGCCCCCCGAGACGCGGGTCGATGCGGCTATCGGAAGAGAGGTCTGTCTTCGCGACGGGGGGATTCGAGCCCTGGTGACCGGCCGTGTTGAGAAGCTAGGTTCGGTGTACGTTTTGAGCGCCGAACTGGTGTATCCCGGCGACGGTGTCGTGGTCGCGAGCATGAGCGAGGAGGCGGCGGGTCACGAAGCCGTGCTCAAAGCAGTGCGCCGGCTCTCGAGCCAGGTGCGCGAGACCCTAGGTGAAGAGCTCACCGGGATCCAGCGCAGCGCGGAGGACTTGTTGCAGGTCACGACTCCCTCGCTGCGGGCTCTGCAGCTCTACACCCAGGCTGACGCGGTCATCGCGGGCCTGAACGACCCCGCCGCGGAAGAGCTTCTGCGGCAGGCAGTGGTCGAGGATCCCGAGTTCGCCTCGGCTTGGATCCACCTGGCGTGGGCGATCGCCAATCAGCGCCGACCGCGGGAAGACTACATGCCCCCCGCCGAGCGAGCGATGGAGCTCGCAGGCGGGGTCACCGAGCGCGAGCGTTACTTCATCCGCGGTAGCTACTTCCACTTGGCGGAAGAGTTGCCGAATGCGAAGGCGAGCTATGAGGCACTGCTACGCCTCGACCCCGACCACTACTGGGCCGTCCACAACATTGTAGCCGTTGTGAGGAAGATCGAAGGTCCCTCGACGGGTTTCTCGGCGGCTCTGCCCTTCTACATACGGCGTACAGAGCTGCGACCTCAATCGTTCTCGCTCAACGCCAGTACCGCCCAGACGTTGGTCCGACTCGACCGCCTTTCCGAGGCGCAGCCCTTCCTCGAGCGCGCCCTGGCGCTCGTCTCGGAGAAGGCGCACCCTCGCCTGGCTGCGTTTGTACGCCTCTGGCCGTCGCACGAGGCTTGGCTGCGGGGTGATTTGGAAGCGAGCGAGAGAGAGCTGGATCGCCAGGCGCGGACGCTCGTCTCGCGCGATAACGATCTTTTCGCTCACTACGTGGCCCTCGGATACGAGGCCCTCGGCCAGGAGAAGAAGGGCCTCGAGATCCGACGGCGCCACTACCGGCAGGTGCATCCCTTCTACCAGGGCATGTATGCATTCCAACGAGCCGACCTGGCCGGGGTGCTCGAGCACCTGACGCACTCCTACGCAGGAGTGGGGGGAGTCACACCTGCCATCGAGAGGACGGGCATTTCCATGCTCGCCCAGGCGGGCCTAGTGTCCGAGGCAAGAGAGGGCCTGGCGACGTACGAGGCGAAGTTCCCGAAATCCGGGGCATGGCCCGACATCCGGGCCGCGATAGCGCTCGCCGAGGGCCGCACCGACGAAGGGGTCGCGCTTCTACAGAGCTCTCCCCGGCAGAAGCTGAGCCCGCCCTCAACCTACGCGGGCACCTGGCTCGCCGACGCGTGGGCGCCTCAGGACAGGCTCGAGGAGGCCCTCGACGTACTCGAGGACGCCTCCCGGACAAGGCTCTTCGCGTATCCCACTCGATTGCAGGGGTGGTTCGGGGTCCAGGTTCGCCTCCAAGGACTCTACCGCCTTCTCGGTCGCGAGGCTGAGGCACGGGAAGTCGAGGACGAGCTTCGACGGCTCCTGGCTCGCGCCGATCCGGACCACTGGGTGCTCTGCGAGCTCGACGAGCTGCGCGATCGGTGCACTGCCAGCACCACTCCGCCGTGGTGGCGGAATAGCGGACCAGCCGAACTGGCCAAGCTAGACGAGGTTGGCGACTAAAAGAGTCGCGCCAGAACCTGGAAACCGATTTTGCGCTCATCAGTGAGCGAACCTTTGATCGTGGTGAGGGCCGGGTTCTCATTCGGACGCCATTGCTGCACCGCGATCTCATCGAGCAGATTCTTCGCGAACAGAGTCAAGGACCATTGCCCGTTGGGGAGATCCCAGATCGCGCGAGCGTCCCAGCCCGTGTACTCGGGGATCTGGTAGCGGGGAAGGTTCGAGATATCCGCGTGCTTCTCGTCTGTATAGCCGACGGTGGTGAGCAGGGTCAGGCCACCACGATTCGTCCCTAGCGCCAGATCGTAGAGCAGGGTCAACGAGTATTTGTGCTCGGGCTGCAGGGGCAATATGTTGCCCCCGAAATTGGTCAGTCCAGCGAGGTGCTCGATGAATTCCGGTGCTTGTGATCGGCTTGGAAGAGCTGATCATCGATCGGCTCGCCGCTTGGCAGTTTTGGGACTCCTCGGTCGATGCGGTCAATGCCTTTCTTCTGGTGAGGCACTCGGCAAGCCGGGCTGCGCCGCCTCGGTTGCGTGAGCTCGCCGAACGAAGCGGGGTCTCCGAGGCACTCGATGCGCTCGACGAGCTGTGCGAACGCTTTGGTGGACGCGAGCCGTCGGCGGAGGATCTCGAAGAGTGGACGAAGCATGACTTCAAGGGGGAACGGTGAAGGTTCATCGCGCCTCCGATCGGCGAATCTCCTTGACTCTCCCGAGGGGGCTCAAACGCAGAAAGCCCAGGAGCTTCCTCGAGTGGAAGACTCTCAAGGGATGGGGAGTGCTCCCGGATTGGGAGGAGACACGACCGGGGTATCTGCTTCGACTCTGGCGCGAGGAGGCGGGTCTGACCCAAGAAGAGATGGGCAGCCGACTGGGCTGCTCTCAGCAGGCTGTCGCGCAGGCCGAGAGCTGGGGTAGCAATCCCACAGTGCGGTTCCTGCAGCAATGGGCTACGGCGCTGGGCTGTGAGCTCAAGATCGAGTTGCTCAGTTGCTCCAGCGCCAGCTCGGAGAGCGAGGACTAACCGCCGACGCTAACAGTTTGCGGCTCTTCAACGCGCTTGGACGCTTCGAGGACCTCGACGGACACCAGGTTGCCCTCGCCGTCGTAGTCGAGAATCACACCTGGCTTGTCTTCATCGCTCTCGGCGACCGGAACCTCGCGGAGGGTGATGGTTAGCGTGTCTGTCTTGTCGTCGTAGTGAACTCTCATTGGTGCGCCCAATACTTGAGTATTCTACTCGTTCGGTAGACCGTTACGATGAGCTCTTCCAGGATGCCGATCCACCACTACTCGGACGAGCAAATGTTCGTCCCGGTCGTCGAAGGCGATGCGAGACTGGCGGATCTCTCTGTTGGCACTCACTCTCAAGACTTGCTCGGGATTTGCTGCAACATCGAGCACGATCTCTTCCGAGATTCCCCGCCTCGCCGCTTGTTCAATCGCGTGAGAGCTGAGCCTGAGCGGCATGACCGAGATGCTACCAGTGGCCTATGGATCAGCGGACCCGCGTCTGGTACCTGCCAGTCGGGGGAGACAAGGCTAGACTGCACGCGTGCGCCGCATCTCGATCGTCGGATGCCCGGGCTCCGGCAAGACAACCGTAGCCCGGCGTCTCGCCGAAATCCTGAATCTCGAGCACGTCGAGCTCGACAGCGTCTTTCACCAGCCGAACTGGGAGCCGCTCCCCAGCGATGAGTTCCAGTGCCGCGTCGAGCTCCGCTTACGAAGCGATGGCTGGGTTTGCGACGGAAACTACCAGAGCGCCCTAACCCGCGAAGTGCTGTGGAACGGTAATCGCGAGCCCTTGACCAACTTCACCAGTTGGGACCCGGAGAAGAACGTCATCCGCTGGCCCTGGGTCAAGCACCCGGTGATCAGGGCCCGCTACGAGAGAGTTTCGAAGGACGGCACTTTGAACCACCTGGACTTGGTCCGCCTGTAGACCCAGGAGGCCGTCGACGAATGGCTCTGCGTGAACCCTAGGAGTGCTGACGAGGAGCCTTGAGCGGTTGAGTGGACGCGGCACGAGAGGATGAAGGAGAATTGGCGGCGTGCGACCAAGACCATCCTCTCTAGGCGAGCTTCTCGAACGAGGCGCGGCGGACGATCCCGCTCTGTGCTCGCCCGACCAGAGCCCGCTCAGCTATTCCGGACTGCGCCGTCAAGTTTCTCTCACGGGCGAGACGCTGGGAAGGCTTGGCATCGGCCCTGGGCAGACTGTGGCCCTGGTCCTCGACAACGGTCCGGCGATGGCGTCCGCGTTTGTGAGCGTGGCGGCGTGCGCCGCAAGCGCGCCGCTCAACCCCGTCTACCGCGAAGAGGAGCTCGACTTCTATCTCGGGGATTTGGACGCGAGCCTTCTTGTCGTTCAGCCCGGCGCCGGCGAGGCGGCGCGGGCTGCAGCCTCCAAGCGGGGAATTCCAGTCGCCGAATTGATTGTGCCGGCAGGTGCAGCGGCGGGAGAGTTCGAGCTCGAAGGAGGTGGCGGAAGAGGTACGGCCGCGACTTCAGAGCAGGGTGGCACGAATTCAGCTCTGCTTCTTCATACTTCGGGCACCACCTCGAGACCGAAGATGGTGCCCCTCTCCCAACAGAACCTCTGTGCTTCGGCTTCCAACGTCGCCGAGTCGCTGGCACTCACCCCTGGGGACCGATGCCTCAATGTGATGCCTCTCTTTCACATCCACGGCCTGGTGGCCGCCCTTCTCGCCTCTCTCGCCGCGGGTGCCTCTACCTTCTGCAGCCCCGGCTTTGATGCGCTGCGCTTCTTTTCCTGGCTCAGCGAGGCCGGTGCCACCTGGTACACCGCCGTGCCGACGATGCACCAGACCATCCTCGCCCGAGCGGCCCGCAACCGCGAAACTATCGCCGCGGCTCCCCTCCGCTTTCTCCGCTCTTCCTCGGCTTCTCTGCCGCCCCAGCTCATGGCTGCCCTCGAAGAGTGCTTCGATGCCCCGATGATCGAGGCCTACGGCATGACCGAGGCGGCTCATCAGATGACGAGCAACCCGCTGCCTCCACTGCCTCGGCAGATGGGCTCGGTCGGCCCCGCCGCGGGCCCCGAAGTGGAGATCATGGACCAGGCCGGCGAGCTCCTCGCGCGGAGTGAAGTGGGTGAGGTGGTCATCCGCGGCCCCAACGTCACCGCCGGCTATCTGAACAACCCCGAAGCGAACGCCACCGCCTTCGTCGACGGCTGGTTCCGCACCGGCGATCAGGGTGTGATCGACGAAGACGGCTATCTGCGCCTCACCGGCCGCCTCAAAGAGATCATCAATCGCGGTGGGGAGAAGATCTCGCCGCGAGAGGTGGACGAGGTGTTGCTCGACCATGAAGCGGTGGCTCAGGTCGTCACCTTCGCACGACCCCATCCCAAGCTGGGGGAGGATGTGGCGGCGGCGATCGTGTTGCGCGAGGGGGCCGAGGTGACCCAGGCCGAGATCCGAGCCTTCGCGGGCGAGCGTCTTGCCCCTTTCAAGGTGCCGCGAAGCGTCCTCTTTGTCGACACCATCCCCAAAGGGCCGACCGGCAAGCTCCAGCGCATCGGACTCGCCGAGAAGCTCGGGCTGACCTAGAGAGTGCCGATGCGAGTCTGCATCTTCGGCGCCGGCGCCATCGGCTGCTATCTGGGAGTGGAGCTCGATCGGGTCGGAGTCGAGGTCAGCATGGTCGCTCGCGGCGCCCATCTGGATGCGATGCGCCGGAATGGCGTCGTTCTGCTCAGCGGTGACGATAAACGGGTGGCACCTATTGCGGTCAGCGATTCGGCGGCCGATCTGGGCCCCTGCGATGCTGTGATCGTCGCCCTCAAAGCGCACTCGGTGCCGGCTGCCGTGGGGTCGATGACGCCTCTGCTCGGTGATGATACGGCGGTTGTAACCGCCCAGAACGGCATTCCCTGGTGGTACTTCCATACCCTGCCCGGCCCGTGGGAGGGGCGGCACCTGGAGAGCGTGGACCCCGGCGGGAAGATCTGGGACACACTCGGCCCGGAGCGGGCGATCGGCTGCGTTGTTTACCCCTCGTGCGAGATCGTCGAACCTGGTGTCGTGCGCCATCTCGAGGGTCGGCGCATGATGCTCGGAGAGCCGGACGACAGTCGCTCAGAGCGTGTTGTGGCTCTCGCCGCCGCCTTCGGGGAAGCGGGGTTCAAGGCTCCAGTGAGACGGAGCATTCGCGACGACATCTGGCTGAAGCTGTGGGGCAACGTTGCGTTCAATCCTGTGAGCGTGCTCACCGGCGCAACTCTGGGCGAGATGGGTGCTCATGCGCCGACGCGCAAGGTACTCCGCAGCATGATGGAAGAGGCGGCGGCGGTGGCGACCCGGCTCGGCGCTCGCTTCGCCGTAGACGTGGAGAAGAGGATCGATTGGGGAGCCGATGTCGGGGCGCACAAGACTTCGATGCTGCAGGATTTCGAGCGCGGGCGACCGCTCGAGTTAGGGGCGGTAGTTGGAGTCGTATCCGAATTGGGGCGGATGGTAGAAGCGCCGACACCGATGATTGATGCCGTTCACGCGCTCGTTCAATTACGAATGGGTTGACAAGACGGCAGCGCTTGCCTCATCATTTCTCCCATAGAAGCTCCGTCCACATCCGAATGTCGAGTGTGAGACGGCAGTCCCAGGGGGTTTGAGCGGCCTTAGGGGCTGGGCGGTATGGGTGCCGCCGATTTTTGTTTTCGCTCAGAAAGGAGGTGGTCCAAAGTGGATAGTCATAAACGTTTGTTGGAGGTGACCACCTTCTAGGGAACCCGCCGCAAGCGAAGCCTTGAGGTGGGGGTTCCCCGACGAGGGAACCCATGGTCACCAAGGCAAACACCAGCCCCGGTCCTCTCAGGAGGCCGGGGCTTTTTACTTTCTGAGGCGGGCCCCCAGAGGTGCCCCCTCCCCCGCGGCCTGCGATCCATCCCTATGCGCCACGCCTCGATGCTCGCAAAGAGAAGCCCCTCCCTTCCCTTACTCCCTTACTCTCTTACTCCTTTACTTCTTACTCCTCACTCCTCACTCGCCAATCACGCCATCGTCAGACCGCCGCTCACGGACAGGGTCTGACCCGTGATGTAACCGGCCTCCTCCGAGGCGAGGAAGACGACGGCGTGGGCGACGTCCCGGGGCTGGCCCAAGCGGCGCATCGGTACAGCGCGGACCATCGAGTTGATCACCTTGTCACCCCCGGAGGAGGCGTCGACGATGCCCTTGAGTAGCGGCGTGTCGGTGGGTCCTGGGCAGACGGCGTTGGCAGTTATGGCGTAGCGGGCCATTTCTCGTGCGATGGTCTTGGTGAAGGAGATGAGACCGCCCTTCGCTCCGGAGTAGACGGACTCCAGCGAGGACCCGACTCTGCCGGCATCCGACGCGATGTTGATGATGCGGCCCCAGCCATTGTCGACCATTGCCGGCAACAGAGCCTTGGTGACCCGCATCGGTCCGGCGAGATTGATATCGAGAACTTTCTGCAGGAAGCTCTCGTCGACATCGAGGAAGGGCTTGAGCTCGTCCCATCCGGCACAATTGACGCAGATACCCGGCGCGCCGATCGCGGAAGTGACTTCAGCGGCCGCCTCTTCGACGCCGACCGCGTCGGTCACGTTCAAGGAAACCGCAATACCCCCGATCTCCTCGGCGATCTGGTCGGTCGCCGATCCGGGAAGGTCGGCGACGGCGACACGATGTCCGGCAGCCGCCAAGCGACGGCAAATCTCGGCGCCGATCCCTCCGGCACCACCGGTGACGAAGGCTACTCGTTGTTCTGTCATGGATCTCCCTACGCTTCTGGTACTCACCGGTACTTGGAAAAGTCGGCTTCCCTTTTCTCGTTGAAGGCCTCCACTCCTTCTTTCGCCTCGTCGGTGTCGAGAAAGAGGTCCAGACTGTCGAAAGCCATCGAGCCGATCCCGGCGATCGATTCGCTGTCGGCGTTGAAAGAATGTTTGAGAACCTTCAATGCGGTGGGACTCTTGTCCAACATCTCGTCTGCCCAACGGCGAACCTCGGCGCCGAGCTCCGCGTAGGGAACGACCGAGTTGACGAGGCCCCAGCGCTCCATTGTGGCGGCGTCGTAGAGGCGGCACAGATACCAGACCTCCCGTGCACGTTTTTCACCGAGGATGCGAGCGAGATAGGCGCTGCCGAAGCCGGCGTCGAAGGAGCCGACCCGTGGACCCGCCTGCCCGAAGCGAGCGTGGTCGGCCGCGATCGTCAGATCGCACAGAACGTGGAGCACATGCCCGCCGCCGACAGCGACGCCGTTGACCGCCGCGATCACCGGCTTGGGGATGTCACGGATGAGCCGATGCAGGGTCTCTACCTCGAAGAGGCCACTCTCGGTGGGACCGTAGTCGCCGGTCTCGAGGCGCTGCTTCTGATCGCCTCCGGCGCAGAAAGCTTTGTCGCCGGCGGCGGTCAGAACCACGACTCCGACCGTCGAGTCCGCCCAGGCGGTCTTGAAGCCGCGGATCAGCTCGTCGATGGTTCTACCGCGAAACGAGTTGAATCTCTCGGGGCGATTGATGGTGATGGTGGCGAGGCCGTTCTCGACCTCGTAGAGAGTGTCTTGGAGATCAGGTTTGGTCACGATGATGGCTCCTCCGTACTGAACGCACGGAGCATACCGTGCGCTCCTCTGAGGTCCGCTCGTCTAGTGGGGTAGGTTTCTCCACCCCATCGAGGCACTGGCTACTTCGCGAGGAGTGACGCGCGTACGATCTCGTTGTCGTTGCGGATCACGATATGACCGTTGGCATAGGCTGGGTGCACCCAGTTGACAGCGCCCCGCTCGCGACGGGCGCGAAGACCGTTGGAATTGGTCGGCTCGATGAGCTCGGTGCGGTCGATCTCGTCGTAGCCGGTGGGGGAGAGCCGAGCGAGGATGAGCTCACCGCGGTCGTTGGAGATGAAGTAGCGATCGCCGTTCTTGACCAGAAAGGCGTTGGCGATGCGCGCATCCTCGGAGGGCTCGGCGGTCTTCCAGAGCTCCTTGCCGGTGGCGGCATCGAGGCAGCGCAGGTGACCGATGCCGCCGACGCCGTAGACGTAGTCGCCGTCGAAGAAAGGGGTGGAGAGGAAGGCATGAATGCCCTCGACGTCCGCCTTGCTCGTGCTCTTCCCCTGCCATACGATGCGCGCCTTCGGCGCTTTCTCCTCGAGCAGTATCAGGGTGCTGCCGTGGGAGGCGGAAGAAACCAGCAGCCGGTTGCCGTCGACGATCGGGGTGGAGATGGTCTGACCCATGTCGACCTTGTAGGGGAATTCCCAGTTCACTCGGCCGGATGCGGGCTCGAGCGAGCGGATGGCTTCGGGAGACCAGATGATGAGCTGCTGCGTACCGCCGGCGGTGACCATGAAAGGAGGCGCGTAGCCCGGCTGCGTAACGGTGGGCAGGGCGCGCCATACTTCCTTGCCGGTGTTCTTGTCGAGCGCCATCGCCAGCGCATCGGGCTCTCCGCCGACCAGTAGCAGCAGGCGCTCACCGTCGACCAGCGGTGCCCCGACCATGCCCCACGGAGGCACCTCGGCGGCGAAGTCGGCGACATAGTCGCGACTCCAGACGACACCCCCGTCGGCACTGCGTAGGCAGAAGAGCTTGCCGGTCGAGCCGAGGACGTAGACTCGATCTCCGTCTACCGTCGGAGTCGCTCGGGGGCCGTTCGCGTACACCGGCTGAAGCCCTCGGGTCGAGATCGACCATTCGTGCTCCCACAGTGTCTTTCCGCTCTCCTCGTCGAGCGCGAGCACGCGCTCGATTCCGTCGCTCCCCTCGGTGCGTCTCCAGTCGGTGACGAACACTCGTCCGGCCGCTACGGCCGGCCCTCCATAGCCTGCCCCCACCGGCACCCGCCACTTGACTTTCAATCCATCGGACGGGAAGCGCTCGAGGAGACCGGTCTCGTTCCACACTCCGAGTCGGCCTTCCCCTCTCCACTCGGGCCAGTCGTTTCCGCGAGCGCCCCAGGTGGTGAGGATCGCAGTCATGGCAAGGCAGAATCCGATCGGTGTCTTCGGCATGGTGTTCCCCTTTCGGCTGGTTCTAATGATCGTGCCCGTGAGGGCGCTCCGCGAAGTCTCGAGCGTGCGCCTCCAGTTCTGATGCGAGGCAGATTCCCTTCTGCTCTAGGAGGATCTCCAAAGCAGTCTGCCATCGCTCGTAGTATCTGAATTCGCTCTCCTCATTCTGATGGGCCAGTTCCCAGGCGCCGATCTCCTCGATCAGCTCGTGTTGGAACTCCCGCCACAAGAACAGGTTCCGTTCCAGCAGCGCCAGGGTGACGCCGAAGAGGCGACTCTCCCACGGTGCCGCGAACACAAGCTCTCCGTTGGAGCGCGGAGGGGCCGCGGGTCCGGCGATCGGAAGGCCGGTCTCTGCAACCGCTTCAGCCATCGCTTCCCGGTGTACTGACGGTGCCGACCCCGATCATCGCGTCGCGACCGATGATCGTGGCGAGCTCCTCCTCGGTCATTGCCTCGGTGCCCTGCGGACGCTGAGGGAGGACCATGTAGCGGACTTCGGCGCTCGAGTCCCACACTCGTACCTCCGTTGTCTCGGGCAGGTCGAGCCCCATCTCGTGGAGCACGCGGCGAGGCTCGCGAACGACCCGTGAGCGGTAGGCGGGCTCCTTGTACCAGCTCGGTGGCAGGCCGAGGACCGCCCACGGGTAACAGGAGCAGAGAGTGCAAACCACGACGTTGTGGACTTGGTCGGTATTCTCTTTGACCTCGAGGCGGTCCATCTGCGGCCCCTCGAAGCCGAGCTCGGCGATCGCGGCGTTGCCGTCCGCGAGTAGCCGCTCGCGGAACTGCGGATCGGTCCAGGCCTTGGCTACCACCTGCGCCCCTCGCATGGGGCCGATGTCCTCTTCGTAGCGGCGGATGATCTTGTCGATTTCGGCGGAGTCGATCAGCCCCTTTTCGCGCAGCAGTGACTCGAGAGCTTCGGTACGAAGCTCGGCAGACGAAGGATCGTGGGTGTGCTCACTCATGGCTTGGCTCCAAGTAGCTTTCGAAGAGGTCTAAGTAGATCTGACTCTGCGCCTCGGCGTCGTTGCCCCATAGCTCCTCGCCGCTGAAGCGAACGCTGTAGAGGTGCTGAGGATTCTCACCCAGATCGTGGGCGTTGGTGTCCGGAAACACGCATGCTGGGTAGATCGCGGCTACAGCCCCCTGCTTCCCTTTCGCATACCCCGGTAGGCGGGTGTGGCCGGAGGGGTGCATATTGCGGGCTCTCACGGCTGTTCCCGGCTCGAAGCGCGGCTGCTGGGCGACCTCGCGGAAGGCGGTGCCCCCTCCTCCACGCTTCGCCTCGATCTTGCCCCCGGTGGCGGAGGAGGGAGTGAGTGGCTCGCCCGCGGCGAGCGCCCGCGAGCGCTCCACGAGCTCGCTCGCTTCGAGGATTCCCTCTTCGACGAGAAGCTGCTCCAGGCTTGCGAGCCAGCGCCCGTAATAGCCGGCACCCAGGTAGGTCAGAGCGTCGAGACGCTCGATCGAGTGTCGGAACTTGTCGATCTTGAGGCCAAGCCTCCCGCGCGCCAGGCCGGTGATGACATGGGTACGGGCCTGCCACGCTTCTTTGAACAGAGGCGCATCGACTTCGACCTCGATAGGCCCGAATCCGTGCATGCCGCCGAGGTCGTGAATTCCGTCCATGACGTAGCTTCCAACTATATCGCCCTGGCGAGGCCGTCGGGCAGAGCCGCTGCTATGCTGCAGCACCGATGCGCTGGCCCGGCCTCTGTAAGAGCCTTCTCCCGGGATTGCTCGCCCTCTTCTTTCTCGCCGCCCCGGCATCCTCGAACTGGCCGCATTGGCGCGGGCCCGATGCTCTCGGTGTGTCCGCGGAAGAGGATCTGCCGCGCCGCTGGGACCCGGAGGCGGAGGGCTCGTGGAAGATCCCGCTGCCGGGGATGGCGACCTCGACTCCGATCGTCTGGGGAGATACTGTTTTTCTGACCTCTCAGGTCGGCAGGGCTCCTCTTCAGACCCGTGATCCTCTCAACTCGGTCGAGGCGGGGGACGAGCGGCTGGTCTTCGTGGTCCAGGCCATACACCGGCAGGACGGCCGTGAGTTGTGGCGGGTCGAGCTCCCCTCCGCGGGAGAGCACCAGCCGGTCCATCTCAAGCACAATCTGGCGACTCCGAGCCCGGTCACCGACGGTGAGCGCTTGATCGTCTGGTTCGGCACCGGTTTGGTGCTGTGTCTGGATCTCGAGGGTCGAGAGCTGTGGCGCCGGGATCTCGCGACCGACTACGGCCCTTTCGAGATCCTTTGGGCGCACGGCAGCTCGCCGGTGCTTCACCGCGGCACCGTCATCTTGCTCTGCGATCACACCCCTGCCGGCTATCTGCTCGCGCTCGACAAGAAGACGGGTGAGACCCTGTGGCGAACCGAGCGCGGCCCCGAGAAGAGGTCCTACTCGACTCCCTTTATCATGCCTCATGGGTCCGGCGAAGCGGTGGTGGTGAGCTCCGATCAGCGCATCGATATTTACTCCGCCGAGAACGGCGAGCTTCTCTCCTTCGCGGGGCAGCCCGCCCGTGTTCCGGTGTCGTCGCCAGTGTGGGCCGATGGCGTTCTCTACACCAGCCGTGGCTATCGCAGTGGCCCCTACCTGGCGCTCCGGCTGCCCGAGGGTCGGGGTCCCCAGGAAGCTGAGGTGTTGTGGAGAGTAGCGACCGGAGCTCCCTACGTTTCCTCGCTTCTCTTCTACCGCGGTCTGATTTATATGGCCACCGAATCCGGCGTAGTGAGCGCTGTTGACCCTGCCGACGGCACCACGGTCTGGAAGGAGAGACTTGGCGGCAACTTCTCCGCCTCGCCGGTTGGCGCGGATGGCAACGTCTATCTTCTCAACGAAGAGGGCGAGCTCTTCGTCATCGCCGCCGGCCGGAGCTTCCAGCTGGTGGAGAAGAGCGAGCTGGGGGAGAGAACATTGGCATCCCCGGCTATCTCAGGCGGAAAGATCTTCGTTCGTTCGGACGCCCACCTCTTCGCCCTTGGCGGTACTAGCTGATGCCAGGTCGACTGCAGCCGGCCCTCGTCTTGGCCGCTCTCTTGGCGCTCTGGCTATCGCCGCTTGGGGTGCTTGCAGGCGATGAGGGCGGCAAGGCGTCTCTGGTTGCTTCGATCGATGAGAAGGCGGAAAGCTACTGGGAGGCGGCGTTGGATATCTGGCATTGGGCCGAGCCGGGGTATCAGGAGGAGCGCTCCTCTCAGCGCCTCATCGGGCTCCTCGAGGCTGCCGAGTTCAAAGTCGAGCGCAACGTGGCAGGGATTCCGACGGCCTTCGTCGCCGAGTACGGCAGCGGCCGACCCGTCATCGGAGTGCTCGCTGAGTTCGATGCCCTGCCTGGGCTTAGCCAAAAGGCGCTTCCGACCCAAGAAGCGCGGGAAGACACGAGTTGGGGACATGGTTGTGGCCATCATCTCTTTGGAGTCGCATCGACGGCTGCCGCAGTCGCCATCGCCGACAGGATTCGGCTGGGTGAGCTGTCGGGGACGGTGAGGCTCTATGGCACTCCCGCCGAGGAAGGTGGCGGTGCGAAAGTCTTCATGGTGAGAGCCGGTCTCTTCGACGATGTCGACGCTGTTTTGCACTGGCACCCGGGTGACAGCAACGCGGCGGGGGACCCGAGCAATATGGCGCGCGTCGCCGCCAAGTTCCGTTTCCGTGGAAAGAGCTCGCATGCGGCAGCCGCCCCTGAAGAAGGGCGCTCCGCGCTCGATGCCGTCAATGTCATGGCCCATGCCGCCGAGCTGATGCGCGAGCACACTCCTGACATGAGCCGCATCCACTACGTGATCACGGCCGGCGGGGACGCTCCCAACGTGGTGCCGAACTTTGCCGAGGTCTATTACTACGTGCGCCACCCCGACGCGGGGGTGGCTCAAGACCTCTACCGCCGACTCCTGCTCTGCGCTCGAGCCGGAGCCTTGGCGACCGAGACCGAGCTCGAGATCGAGTTTCTCGGAGGTGTGTACAACGTCCTGCCGAACACCGAGCTGACTCGAGTCACCCTACGAAATCTGCGCGACCAGAAGCCGATCTCTTACACCGCCGACGAGACCGCCTTTGCCCACGAGCTCCAGCAGACTTTGGTCTCACCAAGGCCGCTCGCTACCGTTGGAGTGGTCTCCGACCGCAGCGGCATGGTCTCCAAGGGCTCGACCGATGTCGGCGATGTTTCATGGGTCGTGCCGACGACGGGTCTGCGTACCGCGACCTGGGTCCCGGGAACTCCTTCGCATTCGTGGCAGGCTACTGCGGCAGGCGGAACGACCCTGGGTCGCAAGGGTATGCTCCTTGCTGCCAGGTCCATCGCCGCTACCGCGTGGGATCTCTATCTCGACCCGGAGACGCTGAAAGCGGCTCGCCGTGAGCTCGACGAACGGCTCGGCAGGCAAGCCTACAAGGCGATGCTCGAAGACGGCCAGCCGCCGCCGCTGGAATATCGCAACCCTCCGAAAGCGAACTAAGAGCCGCCCGGAGGAGAGAACTCGAACGAGAGCTGCGCCCAGCTGCGTCCGGGTACGCCGTCTCGAGTCGCTGGCTGGAAGTCGGAGTTGTATGTCGCTTCCAACGCTGCCTTCTCGAACAGGGGATCGGAGGCTTTCTCGACCTCAGCCTCGGCCACTTTGCCGGTCTCGTCGATGAGCACAGAAACCGTAACTGTGCCGGAGAGAAGACGATCGCCCGCCTCGGCCGGATAGTCGGGCTGGGGGACCCTGATCGCTCTGGCGCAGACCAGTCCACCTTGTCCACAGCCGAGGATGAATGGGACTGTCGGCTCATCGGCTGCGGTGTCCGCGGTGTCCGCGATCTGACCGGCACCGGGCTCGCTGCCTGCCGAATCCTCGTTGTCGGTCTCCGCGCTCGCCACGCCGGTCTCCGCGGTCACCGCCGGCGAAGCCTGGGCCTCATCGATTTCGATCGGCGCTGCGACCGCAGGACTCACCTCCGCTATGGGCGGCGGTGAATCGGTTTCTGGCTCCGCTGGGGCCACCGGCTCGGTCTCTGGGTTGATGTTGTCGGCAACTGTCGCAGCGCTTGCCTCCGGAGCGGCTCGGAGAGTTGCGTTCGGCGCAGCCTCTTCAACCTCCGGGAGGGGGAGCAGAGGAGCGCTCTCTTCGACGATATCTCTTGCCTCAGCGGCTTGGTCTGGGACCGGTGCCTCGGTCAGTGGCGTGGCGTCTTCAGCGGGAGTGTCGGGGGCGGTGGCCTCGACGGCCGGTTCTGTCGCGGCTACCGTGGCGGCTCTGCTTGATGCTGCCCGCGGTTGTGGAGCCTGTGTGGTCTCGGTCGGGGTCAGCCCCTGGGCGCCGCCTTGGCGAACGAGCCAGAAGAACCCGCCACCGACGAGGAGCAGGGCTACGACCGCGACGATCGCGAGTATTGCCGCGACCGATTTGCGCTTGGCGCTCGGCTCGAGATCCGACGAGACGGCCTCGATGCGTGCTTTCAGCTCCTCGTAGGGCGCGCGGCTGCCGTAGTCTTCTCGCAGGCGCTCGGTTGCCTCTAGTGCTTCGTCGACAAAGCCGTTCTCTATCTGCGCTTCGATCGCGGCTGTGGCGATCAGCACGCTGTCCTGCCGCTGGTGATCCTCCTCGATCGATCGAGCTTCCTCGACGCTGCGATGGAGGTCGACCAGTGCCGGGTCTCCGGCGAAGGCGCTCTCGAGGGCGGCCAGACTCTCCGCGGCTTCGTCGACTTGGTCGCCTTGCAGCAGCTCGTTGATCTGCTCTACTCCAGCGCTGAGCCTTTCGTCCACGGGCGGCGTTTGCAGCTCGACGATGCGCCCACGCAGCTCCTCCGAGGGAGCTGCAGCACCGAAGCGCTCTTCCATCGCCTCGACACCCGACAATGCTTCGTTGAGCTGATCCGCCTCGATCAGCTCTTCAATCGCCGCCGCCGCTTCGGCGATGGCCCGTCTTGTCTCGGTGCGGCTGGCGTCGTCGCTCGAGAGGCGTCGATACGAGCGAAGCAGATTCTGAGCTGTCGCGTTCTCGGGATCGAGGCGGAGGGCGTCTTCGACTGTCTCCGCGGCGCCTTCATAACGCCCGTGGGCGGCGAGGGCGACCGCTTGATCGAGGATCATCTCGAGCACCTGCGCGTCGCCGCCGGGGCGGTTCTCCGAAGTTCCACCCGGCTGCGCAAGCGTCTCCTCGAGCGACAGAGACGAGCCTATCGAGCCATCTCCTTCTCTATTCACGACTTCACTTCCCAAACCAGAGCTCTCATTTGCTGCACGACCCTCCTTCGAGTGCCGACCTCGATCATCTGGGAGCTCCCAAACAGCCAAAACCCGAGGATACAGGAGAATTGGCTCTGAAGCTAGCCTTTATTGCATTTGTAAGTTTGTCTATATGTCCGGGGCGGGGGGCAGCGCAGGCGCGACTAGGCCAGCGTTTCCAGAGTTCGTGCTGCATAGCTCGAGGTCATTCTGTTCGCTGGCTAGGCGCGCTGACGCAGGCATATTGGGCAATATGTCGAGGAGGAGAAACGACGCCAGCGGGCAGAAGGGCCCGAGATATGTGCGCGAACTTTGGAAACGCTGGTCTAGAAGATCCAAGCGAGGGTGTGGAAACCGAGCCACATCACTGCAGCGAGGACACAGAGGACTGAGCAGATGACGGCGACGACCACGAGGGCTGGGATGGCGAGGACGGCGACCGGCACCGCAAAGAGCGTAAGTGGAATCAAGACAAGTAGGGCGAGAGCCCCGACCAGGAGGCCTCCGGCCAGCTTGAGTGGGATCACAACGATCTTGAACAGCAGCTTGAGGAGCAGCGCGACTACGCTCAGCGCCAGTACCAGCACCACTATGCCGAAGAAGAAGGCGAAGAAAGTGAGGATCTCGAACACGTTGCTCTCTACCCACGACTACGAGAGGAGGACTCTCGAGTTTCAGAGAGGGGAGCCTGCGCGGAAACAACGGGTAGTGTGATCGTTGACCATGCCGACCGCCTGCATGAAGGCGTAGCAGATGGTCGTGCCGACGAAGGTGAAGTCTCGCTTCTTCAAGTCCTTGGAGAGAGCGTCAGACAACGGTGTATGGGCCGGGATGTCTCCCAACCGCTTCCAGCGGTTGAGGATGGGCTCGCCGTCGACAAACTGCCATAGATAGGTATCGAAGCTACCCTTCTCTTCTTGGACCGCTAGGAACGCTTTGGCGTTTCTGACGGATGCCGCGACTTTCAATCGGTTTCGTACGATCCCTGGATCCTCGAGCAGGCGCGAAGTCTTCTCTTGCCCATAGCGCGCGACCTTCTCGGGGTCGAAACCGTCGTAGACCCGCCGATAGTGGGCACGCTTGTTGAGGATGGTCGACCACGACAGTCCAGCCTGTGCCCCCTCGAGGATCAGAAATTCGAATAGCGTGTGCTCGTCGTGAACCGGATTGCCCCACTCTTCGTCGTGGTAGGCGATCATGCGGGGGTCTTCACCGGCCCACTCGCAGCGGTTCTCTTGTGAATCCTTGCTCTTTTCGGACATGGTCGCGGCAGCTTGTCGGATCACCCTTGCGAGCGACCGGTCTCGAACAACTCAACGGCGGTGTCGGCCGCTTGCTCGAAGAAGGCCGCTATCGCGCTTTGCTGGTCGGTCGCTCTCAGCAGCTCTGATACCGGTGCAATCGCCCCGAACCAGGGAGTTTCCTGCCACCTACCGATTTGGAGGTCACTCGGGAGCCCCTCATGCTCGGGTGTCGGCCAAGGAGACACATACCAGTACGCCTCGGGCACCGCCGCATCGCCGGGAGACAGTCCCAAGTTCATGGACTGGCCGCTGCCGTCGTTGGAGACCGTGACCAGGGTGGCGATGTCGAAGTGATGCGGCCAGACCCGTAATTCGGAGGACGGCAGGTCCGAAGACACTCTCCAAGCCTCCAGCACCGAGGCCGTGTCGACGTATGCGTTCGCCAGCGTCTGCAGCAGGCTCGCCTGGGGTCGGCGAAACGGCTGTCCATTGGCGATCTCGTGTGCTGGGAAGTCCGGGTAGCCCCGACGAGGAATGCTAATTGCGGAGCCGCGATCGACCCTGAATACCTCGCTGAGCCATTGCAGCCCATCGGAGCAGGAAACTCCGTCCAAGGAAAGGCTGGTGATCGGCTGTTGCGAATCGTCGATCAGAAGGAGCTCGAAGGTGGGTATCCGGATCCCGATGCGCACACCTGTCTCACGACCCTCGATGGGGCCGGTGAGCAAGGTCTCCGAGGCCGCATCAAAGCTCAGCGCCGTATGACTGTCGTCGTCGGTGGCCGGCAGCAGCGTGCTCGCAGCCGACGCGGGAAGCTGAGCGGCGTAGTGCAACTGAAGACGTGCTTCGACATAGCTATCCAGCTCAACCGGATTCAGCCTTCGCCAGAGCTCGCTTTTCGACATCACTGATTCAGAGCGGGTTCCCACAGCCGGACCCAGCCCGTTTCCACTTCGAGGTCCGCCGTCTCGTACCCGGGCTCGCCCGGTAACAGCACTCTGTACTCTCCCTCGGGATCGTCGACCCTGACCCGCTTGTATTCGAGCCGCTGTCTGGCCACCGCCATGACCTGCTCCGCCGATTCGAAGCGAGACAGGCACGAGATCATCCGCACCGTCGGCGATAGCATCGCCATCTCGTTCGCGGCCCATCGGTCGAGGGCATTCTGTGGCCGCACCCACTCCCAGTTGACGATCTCGTTTTGATCGTGACTCGGCTCCTGGCCCAGCGGAGCCAGCGCGACGAGGAATCGGGCGTCGAAGCGGCGAGGTGGTCCCAGAGGGGTAATGAACCTCGCGACTTCCTCGATCGCCGTCACGTCGAGCGAGAGGCCTCGCTCCAACAGCAGGTCGGCGAAAATCGATTCGTCCTGCTGAACCCGCTCTCGCAGCTGATCGACAACGGCGCTCTCGATCGCCCCTCCTGCGGCCAAGAGCAGCCCCGCCTCTTCCAAGGTCTCTCTGCAGGCCGCGATCCACCAGGCGAGTCCACCTCGCTCGACGTCCAAGATCCGAGAGGCCTCTGCGTCGGTCAGCCCCTGACAGATGGTCTCGAAGTCGTCGAGATGGTCCGTTGGATCGACTCTTCCCCCTGGGAACACCCAGCTGTCGGGTGCGAACACCATCCGTGCCGTGCGATGAACCATGAGTACATGGAGGTCGGGCCGGTCTTCCACCAGGATAACCGTCGCGGCGGGGCGGATGGGAACGGTTGTCGGATCGAAGTCCGTCTTGTCTGTAGCGTTCACGAGCTGTTCAGGGCAGGCGGTATGCAACCACTTCCGCGGGAGCGTCACCGCCGCCGACTCCGAGTACGAGGTATTGCTTGCCGCGGTGCATGTAGGTGATCGGGCTGCTGTTCGGATCCGATTGGAGCTCGTGACGCCAGACCACGGCCCCCGTGTCTTTGTCGATCGCACGAATGGCCGCTGGGTCGCCGACAATCGTTTCGATCGTAGGCTCTTCGAGCATCTCTTGTATGGAACCTTCTTCGGCCCGGGGGTCCTCGGAGAAGAGGAGGTCGAACGAGCGCCCGCCGCGCCCTTGAGAGCGCCCGCGGCCCGAGGTGACGAACAACAGCGTCTTGGTTACGAGGACGTGGTTGCGTCCACCGGAGCCGAGTGGGCCGAGACCGAGATGACGGATCTCGGGGTGGCTCCGTGGTCCGTTGCCGATCGGAATCACCCAGTCGATCTCGCCACGATTCAGGTCATAGGCGGTGACTCTCGAATACGGCGGTTTGACGAGCGGCAGGCCACGAGGGCCGGGAACGCTGGTCTGGATCGATCCGATGAAGTCGAAGGACGACCTTCCGGGGTCGGGCTTCTTGAGTGTCATCAAGATCGGCGAAGTGAACGAGGGCAGATAGAGCCGTCCGGTTTCGGGATCGAAGGCGGCGCCGGGCCAGCTCGCGCCACCTCCCCAGTTCGGTAGCTGAAGCGTGCCTCGCTCGCTCGGGGGCGTATACAGCGGCCCGTAGTGGTACTGCTGCATGATCGCCATCGCTTCGGCGTGCAGCTCGGGCGTGAAGTCGATGAGCTGCTCGGCGCTCATGCCTTGGCGCTCGAAGGGCGGTGGCTTGGTGGGAAAGGGTTGGGTGGGGGAAGTGCGCTCCCCAGGTACGCCGGATTGCGGCACCGGGCGCTCTTCGATGGGCCATACCGGCTCGCCGGTGGCGCGGTCGAGGACGTAGAGAAATCCCTGCTTCGACGGTTGAGCCGCGGCCTTGATCGGCTTTCCGTCGACATTGATGTCGACAAGGATTGGGGGCGTCGGAAGATCGTAGTCCCAGAGCCCATGGTGGATCGCCTGAAAGTGCCACCTTCGCTCGCCGGTCTCACAGTCGAGGGCCACCAGAGACTCGGCGAAGAGGTTGTCGCCGGGACGGTGGCCGCCGTACCAGTCGTTGGTCGGCGTGCCGAAGGGGAGGTAGACCAGACCGAGCTCCTCGTCGGCGCTCATCAAGGTCCAGACGTTGGTATTGCCGTGGTCCTTCCAGGAGTCGTGCTCCCAGGTGTCGTTGCCGAGCTCGCCGGGCTGCGCTATCGAGTGGAAAGTCCACCTGTGCTCGCCGGTGCGCGCGTCGAAGCCACGGATGTCCCCAGGAGGAGCTTTCGGGTGGGTCGGTCCATCGGAGATCGACGAGCCGACGATCACGACGTCGCGGCAGACCGTGGTCGGCGAGCTCACGGTGTATTTCCGTCGGTTGATCTCGCGTCGCAAGCCCTTGGTCAGGTCCACCGCGCCGTCGTCGCCCCAATCTCCGACCGGCTCCCCGGTCACGGCGTCGACGGCGCGGAGGAAGGAGTCGGGTGAAGCGTAGAAGAGCTGTGGCGCTCTTCGCTCGTCTTTCGAGTCGACCCAATAGGCGGCGCCACGATGGACGAAGCCGAGGTTGGTGGGGCGGCCGTACTGGTAGCTCTCCGGGTCGTAGCTCCAGAGTGATTTGCCGGTCGTCGCGTCAATAGCGGCGATCTGGCCGTAGCCGGTCGAGACGAAGAGCCTGTCGCCGATCTTGAGCGGAATGCTCTGGTTGCTTCCTGGCGCCATGCGCCGACTCTGGAGGCGCTCGTCCTGGGCTCTGAGCTCATTGTCCGGCGAGTCGAAACGCCAGGCGACCGCGAGCTCAGCAACGTTGTCAGCGTGAATCTGGTCGAGAGGGGAGTAGCGGTGCGCCGCTTTGTTGCCGGTCACCACCGGCCAGTCGGTGGATTGGCCGGTGACAGGCTCGACCTTCCCGAACAGCAGCGCCGCGACTAGCAAGGCGTATCTTCCGGTCCTTAAGGTCGCCTGGACCCTCGCGGCTCTGCTTGAAGACTCCATTGCGTACCAGTCTCGACGTTGAGCTAGGCGACCCAGTGCAGCTCAGAGCGTCCTCCGGAGCGAGTCTCGAACTCCCTTGGCATTTCGGGGTCGCTCCAGCGCGAGGCGCTCGGGGCCAGGTCTATTCTGCGAGCGCCGAGGGTCAGCCCCATGGCGGCGTTATTCATCGTCACCTGCTCTCCAGCCTCGTTCTTCAAGAGCCCCGATCTCACGCTGCCATAATCTGCGATGTCGATTACGACGTCGTCTCCGTCCTCCCGGGCCTCCATCGTCGCTGTCACGGTGGGCAGCCACTTGGAGATCAAGGAGGCGAGGATGGCCATCGGTCCACCGCTGTGGGCCTGGAGTAGCGACTCGATGGCCGCGACCTGCTCAGAGCTGACACCGTCTTCGATGTAGATGCGGGCGGTTCCGTTGCCGTCGAAGAGTGTCGGCCCGGGGAAGTCGAAGCCGAGAATGGCCGTTCGCCCGCCGAGGTCCACCCCTTCGGCGGAGCCCTCTAGAAATCGGAGTGCCATCACCGTGCCGCACCACCCCTGATCCATCACCATCAGCTCGCGGACGCCGTACCAGCAGGGGCACATCATGTTGCAGCTGCAGGTCTCGATCATCTCGATTTTCAAATCCATGGCCATGCCGCGCCTCCCTGAGAGTCTCGCCCGACGCTACCAGACTCGACGGACAGCGAAGGCGGCCTTGGTAGAGTCTGATCTCTTATCTTTAGGGGACTTCAGAGTGAACGTCAGCGAATTCATTGCCATGGCGACGAAGGGAGACGAAGCGGAGGCTCGAGCCGCGCTCGAGCAGGCTCCTGGGTTGGCGGCCGCTCGAGACCAGAACGGGGTGTCGGTCATCGGCCTGGCCGTCTACTCGGGACGGGCGGGCCTGGCTGCCGAGATCGCTGCCTCGCGTTCAGATCTCGACATCTTCGAAGCGCCCTGCGTCGGTGATGCCGAAAGGGCGCTTGCCCTGGTCGGGGGCGAGCCCGAGCTGGTCAACGCGGTGTCGCCGGATGGCTTCAGCCCACTCGGATTCTCGGCCTTCTTCGGTCATGCCGATCTTCTGGTCTCACTCATCGGCCTTGGCGCCGATGTCGATACGCCGGCCCGCAACGGGCTGAAAGTCCGCCCTCTCCACAGCGCTGTCGCCAACTCCGATCCGGACAAGGCCAGCGCGATGGCCCGCTCTCTCCTGGCCGCCGGTGCGGCTCCAAACGCGAAGCAGCAAGGCGGCTTCACACCGCTCCAGGCCGCCGCGCTTCACGGCAATCTCGATCTGGTCCGGCTCCTCCTGGAGAACGGGGCCGATCCGGGCCTGGTCAATGAAAGCGGAGCTACCGCCGTCGATCTGGCCGAGTCCGGGGGGCACTCCGAGGTGGCCCGGCTCCTCCGGAGTTCCTAGGAGCCTGTCCGAGTCTTCGTCCTGACCGTTTCCCGGAGCGAATAGGAAGCAACGCCCGAGTGCGCCGTCCTCGGCGCCAAAGGGCAACTAGTACACGCGGCCATAAATACGGACACGTTTGGAGCGACGCTGCATCCTCTCCAGCAGCGTTGCGCTCCCTGCGGCGTACTGCCAGGTACGCCTCAGTCACGCGCCTTGCTGGCGAGGCGCTTCGCCGCTCGAAACGTACCCGTACTTATGGCCGCATGTACTAGCCGCAGGAAATGATAACAATCATTTCTGGAGGCTAGCTCAGCAGCGCCAGGAAGCGCTCTCTCCGCTCCTCATTGCCGTCCTCGACGACCGCCTGCTCCTCGAGTCGACGGATCCAGGCCGGCGGTAGGCGGCCCTGTCGGGCTCCCGCCGTGACGATGTCGCGATACCAGTCGAAGGGAACCAGTGCCGGGTCGACGGCGTTCGGCTTGGCGATGTAGGTCTCGGCTTGGAGATTCTGGGTCTCGGCCCTCAGAGTCACGACCCGACGCCGATAGCCGCTGCCCTCCGAACGATCGAGCTGCTCGAGCTCACCGGAAGAGATCTGCCACACCAGGCCCCAGACGAGGTCGGCGTCCGCCCCCGTTTGGTGGAGGTCGCACTTGCCCGAGCCGTCCGCCCCTCGTTTGTGGAACCTGAGTGCGTAGCCGCGGGCGATGGCCGCCGAGACCAACTCGGCCGAGGGCGCACGATCGCCGGCCTGCAAGCGCGAGCGCAGTAGGTTCGAGCCGTAGGCGAAGTAGAGCCGGCCGTCCATGGCACCCCAGAAAACTTGACTCAGACGTCACGAGTGCGAGCTATTAGAGATACCTAGGAGCGTGTCCGAGTATTGGTCCTGAGCCGTTTCCCGGAGCGAATAGGAAGCAACGCCTGAGTGCGCCGTCCTCGGCGCCAAACAGCAACCTAGCCGCAGGAAGTGATAGCGATCACTTCCGTAGGCTAGGGCCAGAGGGCTCCCTGGTTCTTCTCTTTGATTGGGCCGAGCCCTTGGTAGACGAACTTCTGCAATCGTTTTCCCTCGTAGGTCTCGGTGGTGTAGATGTTGCCTTTCGAGTCGGTGGCGATGCTGTGGACGGCGAAGAAGAGGCCTGGCTGGCGGCCGCCGTCGCCGAAGCTGGTGAGGACTTCCATGGTCTCGCGCTCGACGATGTAGACCTTCATGTTCTGGCCGTCGGCGATGTAGAGGTACTTCTGCGCCGGGTCCCTGGAGAAGGCGATATCCCAGGTCGACCCTTGGGCGAGCGTATGGGTCGCGAAGAACGCCTCTTTGACGAAAGTGCCATCGCTCTTGAAGACCTGAACCCGGTCTGAACTGCGGTCGCAGACGTAGAGCAGGCCGTCGTTGGAGAGGTCGGCGCAGTGCACCGGAGTGCGGAACTGCTTGGCCGGGGGGTTGTCCGGACTGTAGGGACCGGTATCGACGCTGTCGTCGGGCTTCCCGCCGTAGGCTCCCCAATAGCGCTTGAGCGCGCCGGTGTCGGCGTCGAGGACGGCGACACGGCGGTTGAGGTAACCGTCGGCTACGTAGATCTCGTTGGCCTCGGGATCGAAGGAGACCTTGGCCACACGGCCGAAGCTCTCGGTGTCGTTGCTGTCGCGCTCGAACAACTGCCGCCCGTCCGCGTTTTTCCCGGCGGCGCGAGCCCCTGCCTTGCCCAACTGCAATAGGAATTCTCCGTCGCGCGAGAACTTCAAGATGTGTGCGTCGGAGGGCCCGTTGCCGCCGATCCACACATTGTCCTTGTTGTCGACGACAATGCCGTGGTTGGACAGCGGCCACTCGTACTCACCACTCTCGGTCGGCCCGCCCCAATGCCCGACCAGATTGCCGTCGGGGTCGAACTCGAGAACCGGCGGAGCCGGAACACAGCACTCGCTGAGCGGCGGATCTTGCGCGGCGCCGATTTCGTTGTTGGCGCCGAAGAGATCAGGATTGTTGCGGTGGACGATCCAGACGTGGTCCCTCGAGTCGACCGAGACGCCGATGGCGGGGCCGAGGATCCAGTGGTTCGGCAGTGGCTTGGGCCAGAATGGGTCGACTTGGAACATCGGAGCCTGCGGTCCGCTCGCGGCCGCATCGGCGGCAGGTGCCGCTTCCCCTACGGTGTCCCCGGCGCCTCCGCAGCCGAGAGAAAGAGTGAGAAGTGTGGTGAGGGCAAGAATCTTGGTCCAGTTCATCTCTCGTTCGCCTTTCTCGATGCGAAGGGTCGCCATCTGCTTGGCGCCGGGACTCCTGTCGCGATCCGCAATCTGACTTGTCTGAGCGAATGACAGTATACCCGTCTCCTCGATTGGTGACACGCGATATTCTTAGTCTTCGCGAGTCTCAGAGAGCTGGACCGAAACTTTGTCGACAACCAGTCGTAGAAGCGTTTACGTGGGGATCTTGGCGGCGTTGGCCTCCGGGCTCCTGATCGTCGCTCTGCCTCCCTCGGCGATCGCCCACGAGGTACCGGGCGACGTGGTTGTTCGCGCCTTTGTCCGTGCCGAGGGCGAGCGGCTCCGACTCCTTGTTCGCGCTCCGCTCGAGAGCATGCAGGACATGGCCTTCGAGACCACCGGGCCCGGCTATCTGGATCTGCCGGCGGTGCGCGCCTCGGGCAAGCTAGAAGACGCGGCCAAGGTGTGGCTCGGCGACGTGATCGAGCTCTACGAAGGAGAGGCCCTCCTGCCGGACCCTGAGATCGTCGCGACTCGGATCTCGCTGCCCTCGGACCGATCCTTCGCAACCTACGAAGAGGCGTTGACGAAGATCGCGGCACCCGGGCTCCCCGAGGAGACCGACATCGTCTGGCAGCAGGCGATGCTCGACGTTCTCTTCGAGTACCCGATCCGATCGGAGGACTCCGACTTTTCGATTCGGCCCGCCCCTGCCCGGCTCGGCTTGCGGGTGACCACCATCCTCCACTTCGTCACTCCAGGCGGAGCGCTACGCACCTTCGAGCTCCATGGCGATCCCGGCCTGGTTCGTCTCGATCCTCGCTGGCACCAGGCGGCCTCGAGATTTGTCGGCCAGGGCTTCGCTCACATCCTCGGCGGGCTCGACCATCTGCTCTTCCTGGTGTGTCTGGTCATCCCCTTTCGCCGCCTACGGCCGCTGATCGCGCTGGTCACGGCCTTCACCATCGCTCACACGATTACCCTCATTGCTTCTGTCTATGGTCTGGTGCCGAAGGCTCTGTGGTTCCCGGCGCTGGTCGAGACCCTGATCGCCGCGTCGATCGTCTACATGGCTCTCGAGAACATTGTCGGCGCCGATGTGAAGCGCCGCTTCGTCGTCAGCTTCGCCTTCGGCCTGGTCCACGGCTTCGGCTTCTCCTTCGCTCTGCGTGAGTCGCTGCAATTTGCCGGCTCCCATATGGTGACCTCTCTCCTCTCGTTCAATCTTGGCGTCGAGCTCGGTCAGATCCTGGTGCTCGTGCTTCTGGTTCCGGCGCTGAGCGGCCTGTTTCGGTATGTGGTCGCTGAGAGGATGGGGACGATCCTGCTCTCCGCCCTGGTCGCCCACACCAGCTGGCACTGGATGAGCGAGCGCGCCGGCGTGCTGAGTCAGTACCGGATCGTGCCGGCCATTGTCGATGGAGATCAGCTGGGCAGCGCCCTGCCGTGGCTGTTGCTGGCGTTGATCCTGGCTGCCCTGGCCAGACAGGGACTGCGGATCCTACGCGGCCGTCGAAACAATGAGGCGCCTGCATCGACCCCCAAAGGTCGTGTAACTTAGTCAGTCCGTGCTCGATTCCATCCAGGACACCGTTGATCGCCTCCAACGATGCGGCTATGGCGATCGTCAGTCTTTGGCGGTGGCCTCACTCATCTTTGGCACTTTATCCTGCGAGGAGTAGAGAGCTCGGTCTCCGCTATACAGTCGCGACGCGACGTATTAGCATGTTTCGCGACTGATGAGCCAAAGAAGAAAACGGACCCCGAGCTGTTCCTGCCGCTCAGCCCAGCGGCTTTTCACCTTCTTGTGTCGCTGGCGCGCGAGCACAAGCACGGGTGGGCGGTCCGCAAGGAGATCGAGCGTCTCACCGACGGCCGCATCCGCATGGGCACCGGCACCCTCTACGGTTTGATCAAGCGACTGCTACGGCAGGAGCTGATCGCTGAATCCGAGCACCGGCCTCCTGAGATTTGGGACGACGAGCGGCGTCGCTACTACCGGTTGACCGAGCTCGGCCACTCGGTGATGTTGGCTGAGGCGTCGAGGATGGAGCGTGCTCTGGCAGTGGCCGAGGAGGTCCGCAATCGACTAGTGGACGGTAACACTCGAACGTTTAGTGGCTGAGTGAGTCATTCGTGGTCGAGATCAAGGCGCGCTGACGCAGGCATATCGGGGACTATGTCGAGGAAGCGTAACGCAGAGATCGGCCGCGAGGGCCGCTCAGGCGCTAATCGTTTGGGTGTTACGGTCCACTAGGAGCGGCCCCCGAGCCTGAGCCGTCATGAAGATCTCCGCTCGGCCACGGCTGATCGACCTGTTGCTTCGCTTGCTGCCTCGGGACTTCAGGGATCGCTTCGGTGGCGAAATGGAGTCAGCTCTCGACCAGGAGTGGAAGGCTTCGAGCGCGAACGGGAGGGCGGCCAAGCTCTCGTTCTTTTGGCGCGCGATGGGGGATCTGCTGACGACGGTTCCGAAAGAGCATTTGGCCGATCTCGGCTCGGATCTGCGCTACGCCTGGCGCACGCTGCGAAGACAGCCCCTGTTCGTCACCGCAACCGTGCTCTCACTCGCCATCGGTATTGCTGCCACGACCTCGGTTCTCGCCATCTTCGAGGCGACCTTTGGCCGTGGAATCCCTGGCGTAGCGGGGCAGGAGGAGCTTGTCAACGTCAAGGTGAGCTCGGATTTCGAGGAGACTTTCCAGCTCACTTCCTATCCGAGCTTCCTCGATCTGCGCCAGAGCGGGGTGCTCTCGGACTTGGCCGGCTTCAGCGGCATGCGCATGAGCTGGTCGCAGTCGGAGGAGGCGATTCCGCAGCTGCTCAGTGTGCAGGCGGTGACTCCCAACTACTTCTCGGTGCTCGGGGTCTCGGCCTCGCTGGGTCGTCTATTCGACTCTGTAGAGCGGGTGGCCGGTCTGGTGACCGGTGCGCTCGGGCTGGTGGGTCTCTTTCTGACTGCCGTCGGGCTTTACGGAGTGCTCGCGCACATGGTCAGCTCACGAGCTTCCGAGATCGGTGTGCGCATGAGCCTGGGGGCGCGGCCGCGGGACATCGTGGCCATGGTGCTGCGCTCAGGCTTGAAGTTGGCGCTGCTCGGTCTCGCGCTCGGGTGGGTGGTCGCTGGGTTGGCGTCGAGGGGGCTGGTGTCTTTTCTCTACGGGCTGAGCCCTTTTGACGCGTGGACCTACGCTTCGATCGCGATCTTGCTGCTGGGAACGGCGGCGCTGGCGGGATACGTTCCGGCACGGAGAGCGACCAGGATCGATCCGCTCAGAGTCCTTCGACGGGAGTGAAGCTCCCTCGGGATGCGCCGTCCTCGGCGCCATATTCCGCATCCGGAGGAAGTGATACCGATCACTTCCGTAGGATGCGCCGTCCTCGGCGCCATGTCATCTAGCCGTAGGAAATGATAGCCATCATTTCCGGAGGCTAGGCAAGGTTGGCAGGGAGCGACGCCAGCTCAGCAACTTCTCTGATAGCTGCTTGGCCAACTCGACGTTCGTAGCCGCCAGATTCGTCCGCTCATCTCCGGCTGCTTCCAGGTCGTAGAGCTCGAGGCCGCTGCCGTCGTCGTTGAGCAGCAGCTTCCAGTGACCGTCTCGAATCGCCAGGTTGGGGCTCTGGTCCTCTTTCAGGCCCGGGCGCAGGTAAGAAGAGTCGCGGCCGTATTCCCAGAACAGAGGCTGCTTTCGGCGCTGGGGCGCTCCTAGAAGTGCCGCGCTCATGTCGACCCCATCGAGCTCCGCCTTCGGGAGGGTCACCTCGGCGATCGAACAGAAGGTCGGGAAGAGGTCGATACCCGCCATCACCGTGGTCTTGTCGACGCTCCCTTCGTCGATGGTGCCTTTCCATCGCGCAATCAGCGGCATGCGGATCCCTCCTTCATAGAGGCTCCACTTACGCCCCCGCATGCCCGCGGTGCTTCCCGGCGGGTCGAATCCTTCCTCGTAGTAGCGCGGCCACGCGCTTGGGCCGTTGTCGCTGGTCAGCACGATCAGTGTCGTGGTGGCCAGACCCTGCCGGTCGATGGCATCGATCAGTCGCCCGATCTGGTGGTCCGTCTCATCGAGTACACCGTAGAACCTTTGCAGGTATGGATTGGCCTTGAATCGCTCGTACTTCTGCAGCAGATCCGCGCGAGGCTCGTGGCGATCGTGAACGTCGTTCAGCCACAGGTGCAGATAGAACGGCCGCTCTTTGTTGCGGGTCACGAAATCAATCGAGCGGTCGACGTAGATCTCGGTCATCTTGTGCTTCGGCGTGTGGATGATCTTGCCGCGGCCCAACTCGGCGCTTGCTTCCGAGAGCCCACCCGGCGGCAGAATGCGGTCTCCCAATCCCTCGAAAGAAGTCAGCGACTCTTCGAAGCCGTAGGCTTGGGGCAGAGGGGCGTCGCCGACATCGCGGCCGCCCCCCATATGCCACTTCCCGAAGTGTGCGGTGGCGTAGCCCGATCGCTGAAACTCCCGTGCGATCGCCGGCGCGTCGGGATCGAGAAAGTCCGCCATGCCGCGCTCCCGGTTTCGCTCCCGACTGTTGAGGTAGGAGTGGATCAGGTGCCGCGACGGGTACTGCCCGGTGGTGATCCCTACCCGAGAAGGCGAACAGATCGGCGAGGCCACATAGAACTGTTCCAGTAGCAGGCCGTCTGCGGCCAGAGCATCGATGTTTGCAGTCTGGACATCCCTATTTCCGGTCAGGCTGAGGTCGCCGTAGCCCATGTCATCGATGAAGATGAAGACGATGTTTGGCCGCTCTGGCGAGCCCGCCTGTTGGCAGATCCCCGGCGGAGACAGCAGTAGCGCGAGCGCCAACAAGAGGCTTGCAGGTTTCAATTGTCGGTCTCGAGCTTCTTCAGCAGATCTTCCACCTCGAGTGCTCTCGCCCACCGCGAGAGATACTCGCGGTCCATGCGTTGCCCCTGCGTCTCGTTGATGCCTTGAATGTCGCTCCACTGACGATCGGAGACTTCGCCTCCCATGCGGAACCACTGGAGCTTCCGAAGCAGAATGTCCTCGGGTGTCTTCACGAAAACGCTACGCTCCGGCTCGACTTGGACCACCTCAGCACGATGGCGCTCAAACTCGACAAGGTCGAAGGGCTCGTCGCCGCGGACAAACACGTCCACTTTGATCCCGGAGGCGAGGTGAATGAGGTTGAAACTGCCCTTTCTGGGGACGGCGAGACGCGCAGTCTCCTCGTCAACGTAGAAGGCGTGTCCCAACTTGGAGGCAAGAGCCTTCCCGTCGGAGACTGCCATCTCGACCACGAGATCGATGTCTTGTGTCTGCCGCGGAATACCATGGATCGAGCTCGCGTAGGAGCCGCCGACATGGTAACGAAGCCCCAAGTCTTCGAGTGCCTCGATTACACGAATGGCAACCCGAAGGGCTTCGGGAAGCTCCGGGCTCATGAACCCGTGTCGACCTCGACGATGGCTTGCACTACCTGCTCGGCCTCATCGAGAGGTCCGTAGATCTCTCTCGCCAGGTCCTCTCCCAACACCAGGCCGAGAAGCCGGCGTCGCAAGCGATCCTTGGATTCGCCGGGATGACGCGACCGGAGACCCGTCATCGCCAATTGCCGGGCAGTGCGGTTGGCGTCCTCGACCAGCTCGACCTTCCTCCAGCTGGGCATCTTGCTGTAGATCTCGACCATCGTCGCCCGCGCTTCGGGAGAGGTGTGCGAGGTGGTGCCATGCTCGCGCATCGTTAGTCTTCCGCTCTCACTTGCCCGGCATCAGCCATTCCTTGGGCGCCACGAAGCCCTCGCGACCTTCGTCATAAGGAGGTAATCCGTCCGGGGGCTGCAGCTCTCGGAACTTCTGTGCCTGCACGAACATCTTCAATGCAACGTCGGGGCGTCTGTTGGCGAGATTCGTCGTCTCGTTTGGGTCCTCGAGGATCTGGAACAGGAGTATCTTCCGCTTATCGGAGTCCACCCGCCGGTCGGCGAGGCTGGGTCCGGTAACCATCAGCTTCCACTCCCCGTCCGTGTAGGAGACCTGTTCTGTCTCTTCTCCGTCCGCCCCGGTGTAAGAGTAGATCTCTCGATCCACTTCGTCTTCTGCGCCGGTTAGCAGGTCCAGTGCGTCGATTCCATCGAGGGGTTTGCCGCCGTGATCCTGGATGTCGAGAATCCGCATCAGGGTCGGCAGTACGTCTACGAAGGCGAGAGGAGCGCTCAGCTTGCGACCGCCATCGAATCCGTCCGGCCAGCGGATGGCGGCGGGCACTCGAATGCCGCCCTCGAAAGTAGTGGCTTTGCCCTCCCGCAGCGGTGCATTCGACCCGATACCCCGCACGCCGCCGTTGTCACTGAAGAAGAGGACCAGCGTATTGTCTCCCTCACCGGTCTCTTCGACCGCCTCGAGAACCCTTCCGACGCTGTAGTCGAGAGCGGCGATCATTCCGCCCAGAATGCGGCGCGAGTTCCGCCTCTGCTCGAGGCCGGAGCCGCTGTCGTCGAGGCGGATGACGTCACCGGGCCATTCCCCCGGTACCGCTTCCAGGTCTTCATACGGCTTCGCGTCCTCCGGCTTGGCCTGGAAGGGCGCATGAGGAGCATTGAACGGGACATAGCAGAAAAAAGGCGCGGCGCCTTTGGCGTGCTCCTTGATGAAGCTGACGGCGGCATCGGCAATCAGATCGGTGGTACAGCCCTTGTCGTAATTCGACTCATAGCCCCTGTGCCAATCCAACTCGCCCTCCCGGTCATGGGCGAAGTAGTCGATGGCTCCGTTGTAGTGGCCCATGAACTCGGTGAAGCCTCGCCGCAGCGGGTGATACTTGATGTCCGAGTGTCCCAGATGCCACTTGCCGAAAATGCCGCGGTGCTCGTAGCCGGCCTGCCCCAGCACCTCGGCCAGAGTCGTCTCGCTGGTGTCGAGACCGCCCTGGCGCCAAGGCGGAAAAACGGTCCGCATCAGACCGAAGCGGATCGGCCAGCGCCCGGTCATCAGCCCGGCCCGCGTCGGTGAGCAGACCGGGGCAACATAGAAGCGGTCGAGCTCGACGCCTTCGCGGGCGAGCTTGTCGATATTGGGGGTCCGGATCTCCCCGCCGTGGAAACTGACATCCTCCCAGCCGAGGTCGTCGGCGAGGAGGATGACGATGTTGGGCTTGTCGCCCTGAGCGTTGGCGACAGCCATCGTCGTGAAGGTCGCCAGGAGCAGGGCGAGCACTGCCGGCCTCCTCAGTAGAGGGAGCTCTGTTCTTCTCATGACTTGCTAGATTAGAGCATAGGATGTTTGATCACGCGCTCGAAATCGCCACGGCCGGGGACATCGACAAAGCCGTCGAAGAGCTCCTCGACGAGCTCACCCTGGTAGAGAAAGTAGCGATGATGTCGGGGCGCGGCTTCCTCGACGAGATGCGCAGAAGCGGCGATCGCCTTGGCAGCTCCACCTACCAAGCAGGCGCCGGCAATGACCGCCTCGGCATTCCTACCCTCCAATTCTCGGACGGCCCGCGCGGCGTCATCACTGGAAATTCGACCTGCTTCCCGGTCGCCATGGCGCGGGGCGCTGCCTGGGATGTCGATCTCGAGGAGCGCATCGGCGAAGCCATCGGTCGCGAGCTGCGCGCTTTCGGAGGCAACCTCTTCGGCGGTGTGTGCATCAACGTGTTGCGCCACCCGGCCTGGGGCCGGGCGCAGGAGACCTATGGCGAAGACCCCTGGCACCTGGGCGAGATGGGCTCTGCGCTGGTACGAGGGGTGCAGCGCCATGGCGTCATCGCCACCATCAAGCACTTCGCCGCCAACTCGATCGAGCGCTCGCGTTTCAAGGTCGACGTCCGGCTCGGCCAGCGTGCCCTGCGAGAGGTCTACCTACCGCACTTCAAGCGCTGCATCGACGCCGGTGCTGGTTCGGTGATGTGTGCCTACAACAAGGTCAACGGCGAATGGTGCGGGCACAACCAAGAGCTCCTCCTTCGGATCCTCAAGGAGGAGTGGGGCTTTGACGGTTTCGTCCACTCCGACTGGCTACGCGGTGTTCACGGCCCCGAGGCGGCGGCTGCCGGCCTGGATATCGAGAATCCCGAAGCGGAGCACTTCGGAGAGCTCCTGGTCGCAGCCGTCGAAGAGGGTCGGGTTCCGAGGACGGCGATCGACGACGCGGTGGGCCGCATCCTGCGCACCCTCCTTCGCTTCCGCGCTCAGCCCGATCGCGAGACCTACACATCCGCCCTTGTCGCGTGTCCCGACCATGTGGCTCTGGCGCGCGAGGCGGCCGAGAAGTCGGCGGTGCTGTTGCGCAACGAGGGCCCCGTGCTGCCCTTGGAGCGTCGCGAGGTGAGGCGTCTCGCGGTCATCGGCAAGCTCGCAGCGAAGGCCAACCTCGGCGACCTGGGCTCGAGCCGGGTACGTCCGCCCTATGTGGTGACTCCGTTGCAGGGTCTCGAGTCTTACCTTGGCGAGACTGCCCTGGTGCTCTTCGACGACGGCTCGGACCCCGAGCGCGCGGCGACTCTCGCCGAAACCTGCGATGCCGCGGTGGTGGTGGTCGGGACGACTCATCGCGACGAAGGTGAGTTCATCTCGAGTGAGATGCTCGCCGGTCGCACCCTCGGTGGCGATCGCGAGATCTTGACGCTTCACCGTGGCGACGAAGATCTTCTGCTGGCGGTGACCGGGGCCAACCCGCGCACCGTCGCCGTCCTGGAGGGAGGCAGTGCCTTCATCATCGAGCGCTGGAGGCGTGAAGTCCCCGCCATCCTCATGCTGTGGTACCCGGGTATGGAGGGCGGGACGGCGCTGGCTCGCCTCCTTTTCGGAGACGTGGCTCCGTCGGGCAAGCTGCCCTTCACCATTCCTCATCGCGCCGACGAGCTTCCTTTCTTCGACGCCGACACCGACCGTATCGACTACGGTCTCTACCACGGTTACACACTGCTCGACCGCGAGGGCAGCGAGCCGGCCTACGCCTTCGGCTTTGGCCTTTCCTACACCACCTTTGAAACCAGCGACCCGAGGGTAGTGGTGGAGAGTGACAGGGCCGCGGTCACAGTGAAGGTGCGCAACACCGGTAGACGCGCCGGCGCCGAGGTCGTCCAGCTCTACGTCGGCTTCGCTGAGTCCTCGGTCGACCGACCAGCACGGCTGCTTCGTGCCTTTACACGGCTGGAGCTATCGCCTGGCGAGGAGCGCGACGTGACCCTGGAGGTGCGGGCCGGTGACCTCAACTGGTACGACGAGGCCGCAGGCAGCTTTGCGCTCGAAGACATCGAGTACACAGCACTTGTCGGCGGTTCCTCGCGCGCACAGGATCTGGTGGGCGCGCGCTTCCGCTTCGACAGCTTCAGCCGCTCTTAGACAGTGCGAGAACCGAGCCGGTGACGATCTTCGCGTCGTCGTCGGCAAGAAAGGCGACCACCCGAGAGATCTCTCCAGGGGACAGCCAGCTTTCCGTGTCGGCATCGGGCATCGCCTCTCGGTTGGCCGGGGTGTCGATGATCGAAGGGGCGATGGCGTTGACTGTGATGTGGTCGGCGGCGAGCTCCGAAGCGAGCGACTGCGAGAAATTGAGGACCGCGGCCTTCGAAGCTGCGTAGGCACACATCTGGGCCGCCCCTCGGGTCAGCGCCGGCATCGCGGTCACATTGACGATTCGCCCTCCTCCAGCCGCCTTCATCAGCGGCGCGGCAGCACGACAGCAGAGGAAACAGCTGGTGGCGTTCATCTCCTGCATCCGCTGCCAGTCGGCGAGCGTGGTATCGGCGAGCGCGGCGAAGACGAAACCGCCGACGATATTGCAGAGGATGTCGAGCCGTCCCTCGCTCTCTTCGATCGAGGAGAAGAGTGCGGCGACTTCGTCTTCGCGAGTGACATCCGCCTGGTGTAGCCCGACCTTGGAGGCCAAGCTGCCGAGAGTGTCCTCGAGAAGGCCGACTTCCTCCTCGACGATCCAGGGCACATGAACGGAGGCACCGAGCTCGAGGAAGGTCTTGACGACTCCCCGACCCAGGGCACCGGTGCCGCCCGTGATGACCGCGACGCGCTCTTCGAGTTTCATCGGATCTTCTCAGCCTCCAGGTGTTTGGGCGGCGCCTCGTTTGCGGCGTAGCTCCAGGATCTGCGGGTTTACGTGGTCTTCGGCCTGCTTCTCGGTGACGATGCCCTGGTCGCCTTGGTCGCGCATCCACGTCTCGAGCTCTAAGCTGAGTACCAGCTCCTCGTTTCGGAGGGAACGCTTGCCTGCGAGGTTGTTCATCTCGAGCGGATCGTTCCAGGTGTCGTAGAGCTCGGCGGCGGGGCGGTGCAGGTAGGCCTCGACTCGCGCGGCCGCGTGCGCGTCGCCGCTGGCCGCCTTCGCCTGCCACGAGGCGAAAACCGCATTCTGGGGCGGAACGGTGGTGATGTTCTGGTAGGTGGCCTCGGGCATCAGGTTGAGGATCAGTTTGTAACGGACACCCCTTACCGAGCGAATCGGATAGTCGACGCCACTGATGATGCCGCGGTTGGTGTGCACGCCGAAGACGTAGGCTCGATGGGCGGTGCGTTCACCGGTCAGGACATCGAAGAAGCTCAGACCGTCCAGATTCGCCGCCGGCTCACCCCCCGCCACCTGCAACAGTGTCGGCACGACATCGACATATTGCACCATGGCGTCGGTTCGTGAGCCGGCCTCGACGTGGCCGGGCCAGCGCACCACAAAGGCGGTGTGCAGGCCGGTGTCGTAGAGAGTCCATTTGCCGAAGGGCAGCTGCGAGCCCTGCTCGCTGGTGTAGATGACGAGGGTGTCGTCGGTCAGCTTCGCTTTGTCCAGAGCGTCGAGAAGGGTCCCGACCTGGCCGTCGAAGTGGGTGATCTCGGCGTAGTAGCGCGCCAGGGTGTCGCGGGTCTCCGGGGTGTCGACGAAATAGGGGGGGAGTGTCAGCTTGGCCCGGTCGAACTGGGAGGCATCTCCCTGGGTCAGGGGTGCGTGGGGGTCGTGGGAGGCCATGATCAGAAAGAAGGGCTGGGATTTGTCTAGCACCATGAAGGCCTGTGCCGCAGCCAGGCCCGGGTCGCTTCCGACCTCTTCCGCTTTCATATCCCCCAGCATCTCGAAGGGGAAGGAATCGGCTGGGCCGACATGCGACTTGCCGGCGAGGCCGACCCGGTAGCCGAGCGCGTCGAAGTAGTGGACCATGCTCTTGGTGCCGTCGCGGACGATGCTGTGATTCGGGTAGGCGCCACTGCGCACCGGATAGAGCCCGGTATAGAGCTGTTGGCGAGTGGGGGAGCACATCGCGGTCCTGGTGAAGGCGCGAGTGAACAGCATCCCTTCGCTTGCGAGCCTGTCGATATTCGGCGTTGGAACATCTGGATTGCCGTAAGCGCCGGAGTCGCTCCAGGTTTGATCGTCGGCGAGTAGAACGACGATATTGGGGCGCCCAGCATTGGGGCGCCCGGCATTAGGCTGCTCGGCCGCGGCACCGATGCCGGCTGCCACGAGTACGGTCAGGAAGAGGGCTGATCTCACTGTGCTCACGGTTTCGGACCAGCTCTTCGTGTTATTCCGCTCGCAGGGCGTCGATGGGGTCGAGGGAGGCTGCCCGATGGGCTGGTAGGACCCCGGACAATATGCCGGTCACCAGACTGATGCCGACGGCGAGTAGAGCGAAGCTGATTGGCGTTCTGATCGGGAGGCCCGGCACTGCCCCGCGCAAGATGAAGCATAGACCCAGGGCCGCCCCGAGGCCGAGGATACCGCCCACAGTCGACAGCGCTGCCGACTCGGCCAGAAAGACGAAACGCACCTGCTTTCGCGTCGCGCCGATCGATCGCATTAGACCAATCTCGCGAGTACGCTCGCCGACCGCGATCCACATCATGGTCAGAATCCCCACCGCGCCGACCAGAAGCGAGATACCGGCAATGGCCGCAACGCCGAGAGTGATGATGTTCATGACCGTATCGAAGGTCTCGAGCATCGCCGCCTGGTTCATGATCGAGACGTCGTCGCGGCCGCCGTGGCGCTCCATGAGCAAGGCTCGGACTGCCTCTTCGACCTCCTCTACCGCGTAGGAGGGGGGAAAGACGATATCGATCTCCATCAGCTCGTCGACGTTGAAGAGCCTCATCGCAGTAGCCACCGGAAGATAGGCGGCATCGCCGATGTCGAAGCCGAGCATGTCGCCCTTGGGCTCCATGATTCCAACCACTCTGAAGCGGCCCCCGGCGATGCGAACGAATTGTCCGAGGGCCGACTCCTCGCCGAAGAGCTCCCGCGCCAGAGTCGGTCCGAGAACCGCCATCGAGGAGCCCTCGCGCGGATCGCCGGCCGGCCAGAACGAGCCCTGGCGGACTTTGAACTGGAAGACATCAGCGATCTCCGGCGTAGTGCCGTAGATGAAGACGCTCCGACCTCGGCCCCCGCCTTCGACCTGAGCGCTGCCCATCGCCATCGGCATCGCGTTCTGGACCTCGGGCAGCCGCTCGAGGGCAAGCGCGTCTTCCAGGGTGAGCGGATGGGTGGTGCCGCCGAGGACGCCGGGTATCCCGAGTGTTTCGCTCTTGCCAGGGTTGACTGCGATGATATTGGTTCCGAACTGAGTGAAGAGCTCGATCAGATAGGTGCGCGTGCCTTCGCCGATCGAGGTCAAGAGCACTACCGAGCCGACCCCCACTGCGATGCCGAGCATCGACAGCAGCGAGCGCAGGCGGTGACCGTACACCGCGTTCCAGGCGAGAGGGATCAGACCGGCCATCAGCGTCTCGCCAATGCCTCGACCGGCTCCAAGCGCGTGGCCTTGCGTGCAGGCAAGGTGCCGAAGACCAGACCGAAGCCAAGGGCAACCGTGATCGCCGCGACAATGGCCCAGATCGGGGTGGTCACCGGGAAGGCGGGGTAGAGAGTGCGGATCAACCATCCGGCGGACATGCCGGTGAGAACTCCGACGGCACCTCCGGTGGTAGACAGCAAGGCTGCCTCGGCCAGAAAGACGCCGAGAATCTGACGGCGACCAACACCGAGCGCGCGCAGCAGACCGATCTCTGCGGTTCGTTCGGACACCGAGACGAGCATTACGTTCATGATACCGATGCCGGCCACCGACAGCGAAACGGCGGCGATGGCGACAAGGGCCAGAGTGAGCACGGTGAGTATGGTCCCCAGGGTCGAGACCACCGCATCCTGCGTTAGGAGTGAGAAGTCGAGCTCGCCGTGACGCTCGAGTAGCACCGCCTCGATCTTTTCCCCGGCCCTGGCAATGTCGGCGTGGGCATGGGTCTGGAAAACGATTCTGAACAGCGAGCTACGATTGAAGATCTGCATCGCGGTGGCGACGGGAATGAAGACGATGTCGTTCAAGTCGATACCCACCTGCATACCGTGCTCGGCAAGCACACCGATGACCCGAACGCGCCTGTCGCCGATGCGGATGGTGCGCCCAACAGCGTTCTCTTCGCGAAAGAGCTCTCTGGCGGTCTTGCGACCGAGGACGGCAACTGAGCTGCCGCGATCGAGATCGCCCTCGGGGAGGAACTCTCCCTGGGAGACGCCGAACCCCTGGACCGGCATGATCTCGTGGGTGGTTCCGAGCACAGCTACCTGACGCCGACGCTCACCGTAGGCGATGCTCTCCGTTCCGGTGACGCCGGGGGCGAAGCGAAGCACCTCGGGCACCGCGCGCTGGATCGCCTCGGCGTCCTGCAGGGTGAGGTCGTTGGGGACACCCATGACTCCCGGAAAGGTGCCGGTAGTCTCGTTGCGCCCGGGAATGACGATGATCAAGTTGCTGCCGAGAGTGGAGAACTGCTGGGTGACGAAAAGGCGGGCGCCTTCACCGAGGGAAGTCAGCAGGATCACTGCTGCGACACCGATCGACATACCCGTCAACGAAAGCACGGTGCGCAGACGGTGCCCCCACAGCGCACTACCGGCGAAGCCGATCAGGTCACGAAGGCTCATGCGATGGGACCCAGCATGCTCATGCGACGACTACCGGTCCGGTGACTTCGGCGCCGGTGAGACGTCGCTCGATCGATCCGTCGACCAGAACGATCACCCGGTCCGCACGTTCGGCTACCGCCGGATCGTGGGTGACCACGACCAGGGTGAGACCCTCGCTGTTGAGACCGTCGAGAATGTCCAGAATCTGTCGCCCCGATGCGGTGTCGAGGTTGCCGGTCGGCTCGTCCGCGAGCAACACCTTGGGGCGCGTCACCATCGCGCGGGCCAGAGCGACACGCTGCATCTCTCCGCCGGAGAGCTGATCGGGGCGGTGCTCGGCACGCTCGGCGAGTCCCAGACTCGCTAAGGTCTCGTGGGCTCGCCGCCGCCTCTCGCTGCGCCCGACTCCTTCGAAGATCAAGGGTAGCTCGACGTTGCCGACCGCGCTGAGCCGGTGCACCAGGTGAAAGAACTGAAAGACAAAGCCGATCTTGTGGCGTCGGATCGCGGTCAGCTCAGCGTCGCTCAGTTGGCTGACGTCGTCGCCGTCGAGGCGATAGGTCCCCGAGCTCGGACGATCGAGACAGCCGAGAACGTTGAGCAGGGTCGACTTGCCCGAGCCCGAAGGCCCCATGATCGCGATGTGTTCGCCGTCGGCGATCTCTTCGCTGATGTCGACCAGGGCGTGGACCGGGCGTCCTCCGACATCAAAAGTGCGGCTGATGTGCTCGAGCTCGATCACGGCGAAGCCGATGGCGCGGCCTCGGGCGTGGCGACCAGGGCGCCTGCTTTGATTTCGGGACGGTCGAGCGAGACTACGAGAAGATCCCCTTCGTCGACGCCGCTCTGGACCTCTGTGAAATTCCAGTTCTTGAGCCCGACCTCGAGTTGTCGCTCGGCCAGCTGCTCGCCTTCGACGATCAGAACCTTGTTGCCCTGCATCAGAGCGCCGGTCGGTACTCGTAGCACCTCTTCGCGGGTCTCGAGCAGGACCTCGACATCGGCCGAAGTACCGGGGCGCAACTGCGCTGCCAGCTCTCGGTCGTCGAGCTCGACCTCGATCTCGACGGTGCGATTCTGGGCTTCGAGGTCGAGCACGAACACCGCAACTCGGGTTACGCGCCCCGGAAACTCCTGCCCTCGATGGGAGTCGACGGTCACCCGGACCGGTTGACCCTCTTTGACCTGGGCCGAGTCGGTCTCGTCCATCGGCGCACTGATGTAGATCGAGGTCGGGTCGAGCAGATCGATGACCGGTGGGATCGGCAGGGCCGGCGGCGAGGGCGACGCCCACTCCCCGATCTCCACCGAAACGTCGGCCAGAACGCCGCTGAAGGGGGCCCGCAGCACGGTCTTCTCGAGCTCCACCTGCGCCAGGCCGACGGCCGATCTCGCGCGATCGTGATCCGAGCGCGACGCATCACAGGCTGCGGCTGCCGACTCAGCCATACTGCGGACTTCGTCGAGAACATCGGCCGAGATGATCTCTTCTTCGGCCAGCCTTCGCATCCTCTCGGTCTCGCGCCTCGCCCGCTCGGCCGAGGCGCAGGCCTGAATCTGGCGTGCCGCGGCCGCGGCACGCTCCTTGGTGCTGAGATCGAGACGGGCCCTTTGCAGACTGTCATCGATACGAAGAACGACGGAGCCCTTTTCGACCCAGTCACCTTCCCTGAAGGGGATCTCGACAGCGTTGCCGCCGTACTCGGGCGACATCCGAGTACGCAACCGCGCCTTGACCGTCCCGGCGCGGGTGTTCGTCACGGTCTGCTCGACGGTGCCGTGGCCGACTTCGACGGTCCGAACCTCGACTGGCTTGGGCCGCAGCAGATACGACTGGGCCGCCCATATCGCAGCAACGACAAGGGCCGGAATTACCAGACGGAAGGCCCAACGCCGCATCGCTTTCACTTTAGCACCGAAGGTCCTGGTCCCGGCCAACACCCGCCCGGGTAGTTGCTCCACTCCGTTTCTGTCGGCAACAAGCTAGCGCTGATGTTCGCCAGCGTTTGTCCGCTTGCGTTCGGCGTCGGCGGCGTTCTGGTGAGCCGGTCCGCCAGGCAGGCGCTGGAGTCACCGACAAGTACATCCTGTGGACGGGCTGGGCATTCTAGGCGGAGGACCGCTCTACAACGAGCCGCGTGGAGCAATCCACTGCGTAGACTGGCCCGTAATCTTGGAGATGCGATCGTAATCGGTGTCGTAGTGCAGAACGATCGCTTCCCCCGTCTCCGCGGCAGCGGCGATCACCAGGTCGGCGATCTTGACGCTGCGGTGGTGGAGGCCGCCTGCGCGTGAGAGGTCTCGCTGCACCTTGAGCGCGCGCTCGAAGGTGGAGGAGTCGGTAGGAATGATGTGGAGACCGGACAGCTCTTCAGCGAGCGCCGCGTAGTCCTCCGCGGACCGCGCCGACCAAAGAATCTCGAGCCGGACCTGATCGCAGATTGCCAGCAGGTCCCTCTCGAGAAGCTGGTTCCACTCACGCGCCACATCGGGGTTGGTGGAATGGTGCCAGGCACTTGTGTCGACACAGAAAAGCGTCATCGCCGAGGTCGAATTTCAGCGAGGCGCTCGGGTGAACGCTCGATCCCCATACCGGTTTCGATCCGTTCGGCGAGTCGCTCTCGAAGACGGCGACGAATCGCCTCTCTGAACGCCTCTTCGACTGTATCCTTTAGACCTGTCGTGCCGAGCGCCTGCTGAGCCTTACGCAGCAGCCCGTCATCGACGTCGAGAGTGGTGCGTCTGTGCATGGCGTAACTATATACAAAACTGTCCACATTTTATATATCCACGATGGAGCTCAGTCTAGGCGCAGCACTCGATTGGCGACCGAATCGTCGGATCGCGTCGAGCCCCACTCGCCCTGGGTGGTGTGAGTGGAGACCAGCCGATGTTCCTGCTGCCAGGGCGCATTTGGATTCTCGCGCCTCAGAAGCCTTACCTCGCAGGAGCAGAGGTCGTGATGCAGAACCCAATAGGCTGAACCGTCCGGATCGCGATACTCCGCTTCTACCAGCAGAGCCGGATCCCAGGAGAGCTCGGCCTCGATGCGTAGCTCCTCGCTCTCCACGGTGATGCGCCACCAACCCGGTCCGCGCTCGTTGTGGGAGGTCGATTGATCGACCAGGGAGAGGAGCTGGTACTCCTCTTCGCCGAGGCGTAGGTAGGCGAGGTGGGCCGCGGACTCTGCCGACCCACCGGCCGCCGGATCGGCCCCGTGCAGGCCAAGCTCGGCGTCGTCGACGCCGTCGAAGTCGCAGCAGTGGGCCCAGAAGCTGAGCGCGGCGTGTTTCCGCCCCCAGATGTGCATCTGCTCACCACTCGCCCCAACGAGCTCGACCCGCCGACCGTCGATCTCGATCCAGCCGCTGAAGCGACCCGCGGAGTATGGGCTCATATAGCCCGCGGGTAAGCGATCCCCGGCATAGAGCTCCGCCGCGATCGGCAGATACGGGGGTCTCGGGGTCGAGATCACGAGCTCCCAGGCGAGGCGATGGCCGCCCCCCTCCAGCACCCCGTCGCAGGCGCCGGTGGCCAGCTGGCCGTCGCCGAGGCGAAGACGAAAGGGCGATCGAGCGGGGTCGAGGGCGTCGAGACCGTACTCGCGCATGAGACCGAAGCATTCTCCGCCTTCGCGGCTGTCGAAGACCGTTGCCCACAGCTCGCACCAGCCCTCCTCGGGTCGCTGCGGCGGCGCCTGAACGACGTAGCGGACCCAGGCTCCGAGCTGCGACGCCGGAACGCTGAGCATCAGGCAGTAGATCTCGTAGTAGCCCGCGGCGACACCAGGTTCGAGGCGCAGCACATTGGTTTCGTCTCGCGACATTGACCTGGATGCCCCTCCGAGGCCCTGCGCTCCGATTCCCCGCAGTCCCAACTCACTCATATCGACCTCTCCTCGGCAGTGGGCGGCGGCAGAGAGAGGTGGGGGCTCTCCGTGGCCCTTGCCGGCTCGAAGGCGGCCACGGGCTCGTCCGTTCGTACTTGCTCGAGCCAGAACACGCCGTCCCAATTGCCGCTGTTGCCGCGGGTGGCGACGATATCGATATCGCCGTCCCCATCCATGTCCTGGGGGATGAACTCGTCGTACATGCCCCGGACCCGTCGTGAAACATCGTGGCGCCGCCATTCCGAGCTGAGGTCGCCGCCGGGGTTCTCGAACCAGGCGATACGCCCGACGATGGTCTCGGCCGTTGCGTCGGGGTTGTCCCGATCGCGCGGCGGGTCACTGTAGCCGCCGGTGAAGAGATCGAGATCGCCGTCCTCGTCGACGTCGACGAGCAGCACTCCGGTGGCGTGGTCCGGGGTGATGGATCCGATCATGTGGATCCGCCACGCGTCCTCGAAGCTCTCCGGCTGCTCGAGCCAGACGTTCGAGACCGGGTTCTCCTGGGTCACCACATCCAGCCGGCCGTCGCCGTTCAAGTCGGCGAAGTCGACACTCATACCGGTGAGATGGCGGGCACCGGGCTCGAGCGCTACATTGCGCCCTGTCACTTCCATCGTGTGCTCGCGAAAGCGGAGCTCTCCCTCACTTTCCTCGAGCAGGTTCTCCAGCCAGAAGGTCCTGGCCTCGGGGCGGCTGCCGGCGAGGATGTCGAGATCGCCGTCGCCGTCGAGGTCCACCGGTCGTGAGTTGATCGGCATCTTGGCCCGCGCCACAACCTTCTCGGTCCAACTCTCCGACAGCAGCGGGTCGCCGTTGATCTCGAAGATCGAGACTTCGGTGAGCGGCCAGTTGGTGGGAAACACGGTCGGCATCGGACCGGTCTCCGGCTGCGGATTCCAATCGCCTTTGTTTGGCGCCACCGCCTCCAGCCGTCCATCTTGGTTGAGATCGGCGAGATAGACGCGAATCCACGACCCTCGGCTGCTCGTCGCTTCCGGGATCACTCGTGGCCACTTGCCGGCGCGCGCTTCTTCGGGGCCTGGGTTCTGGAAGTAGATGAGGTGGCCAAGCTCACAGGCGATGAGGAGATCGAGCAGCCCGTCGCCGTTGACATCGGCGATCGCGATGTCTTCGGCGGCCTTCGCCTCGTCGCCTTCGGCCAGGGTGGCGAGCTCCCAGGTGTCGGGATCTTCACTGCCGAAGGCGAGGCGCACATGGTCGCTGTCTTCGTGCACGGAAACGATGTCGAGATGTCCGTCTCCATCGAGGTCGGCCATCTTGAGCCCGTCGGCGCCGCGGATCGGAACGCCGCCGATCTGCTCGTCGTCGATCAGGTGCTCCTTCCAGGAGATGTAGCGACCGTCCGCCGCCTTGGCCTGTGTCGGGGTCGCCGCTACGACAGGGGCCTTCGTCGGTGGATCGTCGGCGCAGGCCACGCTGAGCGCCGAACCCAAGCACACCACCAGCAATCGGCGAGCCCACACCCAACGGTCACTTGTCTTTGCTTGCTTCATCGAGGAGCGACCAACAGTGTCGCCGCACTTCTGGGAGCTGTCAACTATCCCTGGCTATTCGTCTTCCGGCCAACGAAAGATGCGGGGGTAGTCGCGCTGCCCGAGGGAACCAAAGAGATCGTTCCGAACCGCGACAAACTGGCCCTGCTCCACTCTTGTGGCGTGGAACCGACTTGGTGACCTTCTCCTGCCAGGCTGTCGGTATACGATCGAGTACCCGTTGACTCTCACCAGCTCCTCGTTCTTGTCCAGCTCGAAGAGCACATCCGGGCGCGGTAAGTCGCAAGTGGCCTCGAGCTCGCCGAGCCTGGCGAAGTACTCGCGGTAGCTGAGCCAGGCTCCCAGCGCGCTGCGCGGGACGTTGCCAAGAGCTGGACAGGTGACGACGTCGGACGTGGTCAGCCCCAGGCGATCGATCCAGCGTAGCTGGCCCGGACGACGTAGGCCGAGATGAAAGGGAACGATCCCCATCTGTTGGCTCAATAAGCAGAAAGAACAGCGAGCCGATGCGGGCGGCGTGAAGCGGTCCAAGCACACCGCCCAGAAGCCATTCGTTCTGACCGAAGACCCACTTTGCGAGGGGAGGATGCTCGGCGTTGTAGCGCCACATGTCATAGATACCCTGCGCGCCGAGCGCCTCAGGGTCGGCAATGAGCCATCGCAACCAAGCCATGGCCTTTCGCCCTGCCGAAATATAGAAGAGCTCGTCGAAGGACATCCCCATCGAAGGAGCCAGCAGCAAGAACATGCCGATCGCCAACACGAGCCCCGGCAAGAGCGCGACGAGGTCACGGAACAGCCCGTGCTGCGACAATCCTCCCTGGATCGCTCTCTCGGCGTGGCTCAGGTCGTTAGAAATGATGGGTCCTCTTACTCTTCGCGGTGGCCACGCGGCTTTGTCAGTGTGGGGGAGACTACGCGCCGATCTTAGCGGCTACACTGTGGAATCATTCAGGCCTCGATGCGCTTCTCTCTTCTGGGTGTGCAGCCCGTCCCGAGCAGGGCTGATGAGCGGCCGTTATCAGAACCGCTTCGGCTACGACTTCAACGACAACCACACCCCAGGTGAAGCTCGATCCGGGTCGACGGGGTGCCGATCCGGCTCGTTTTCTGAGCTAACAGCGGTGGATTTCATTTCCCGGTGTCCTCGAGCCGAGATCCGGTTGACCATGGATCTACCGCCCGGCTATCGTAGTGACTGCTTGGAGCCCGGTAGTGCTGCAACAGCGAACCGGCGTGGTCGTGCAAAGAGACACTGACACAGGGACCTTAGGGTCGGCGCGGAAATAACTTCACATTATCGCCGGAGCGTGTGAGGCCGAGGCGCCACAGGGCGGTCGCTGCATTGGAGGTGGTGGTGAGCTGAGCCCAGGCTGTGGGGCAAGCTCTTCCTGCTCGGTTCGCGGTCTCGGCGAGAGGGTGTAGTTCCACTTTCCTAGGAAGTCGCTCCTGGCCACCGCGAGCTGCAGCATTTCCTTGTCCGATACCCTGACTCCTTTCTGGTATTGGCGTTGATCACGGCACGGCTCGACGCGCAGTCCGGTGGATGTCGTCGTGTTGCGGACGAGGTTGACGAGGATCTCGAAACTCTCGAGAGGAACTCCGGCCCAGTTCTTGCTGATCTCGCTGAACATCCTGTGCTCGATGGGATTCCATTTACTGGTGCCAGTTGGATAGTGGGCGACGGTGATGATGAGGCCGCACTTGTCTACGAGCTTCTCCTGGAGGTACTTCTTCCAGGCTCGAAGCCGTGCGCCGTTGCTTGCGCCGCTGTCGGCAAGAATGAGGAGACGCTGAGACGCCGGATAGTGAGATCGACCGTATTTGAGCCACCAGGTCGCGATGCTGTTGACAGCGAACTCCGGCGTGTCCGACGACTGTCCGAGGACGAGAACGCCGAAGTTCCTCTGAAGATCGTAGATCCCATAGGGGGAGGCGATGGCGAGAGCTTCGGACCGGAAGTCGTGATCCTTGACCCGCTTGGCCTCGCGGCACCATGTCTGTCCCTGGTTCTTGAACCGACCGATCAGCTCCTTCTTCTTCGTATCGACGCTGATGATCGGGTCGCCAGCGCTTGTGAAATCCTCGCGCAGTCGCTTGATGGCCTTGAACTGTGCATCACGATCTGGGGAGTTCCCCGAAGACAGACATTTCCTATTGCTCTTGAGGGAATAGTTCAGGTCTGCGAGCAATCGACGCACCACCGTAGCCGATACGATGATGTCAAGGCGTTCGGCAAGGCATTGGGCCACCTTTGCAGCGGTCTCGTGCGTCCATCTTTTTGATGACATGGGATCACCAGCTATATCGGCCTCGAGTATGGAATGGATTCCATCGACTATCTCGGGCGTTTTTTTTCCACTCGTTGGTTGCCACCGCCTGCTCTTCGAACTCTTCCGCGCTCCACGGAGCCGCCGAAGAGCTCGCGACGTCCTTTTGCGACTGTATGAGGGTCCAGGTCCAGAAGATCGGCGATCTTCCGGTCGCCGCCATGCCCGAGCTTGGTCGCTTCCAGGCCAGCGAAGAGCCGCCGCTGGCGTTCGTCTAGCAGGCTGAAGAATAAAACGATGGCAGCCCTGAGCTCCTCGGGGAGCACTTCTGGAACGAGGCTGGCAGCTACATCCTGGAGAGCCTGCCGTTCGTTGCGCATCAGCTTCTGCTGACGACGGCGCCCTGTTTCCGAGCACAAGTATACGAACCTCTTCCCAACTCTGGATCGTACGATTCTCTTGCGACGAACGAGGTGCAACATCGCGTGCTTGACCTCGACCTGCAGCAGGAGCTCGAGTTCAGAAGCCGTATAGCCGGCAGCGGACCGGTCCACGGCAGCCACCGCAGTTTCGAGGAGGCTGCCATGCCGACTGAACCTCGCCGAACCGCACGACCACAAACCCAGATCGTCGAAATCGGGAATCTCGTTCAAGGTATAGAACCGCCCTCGATCCGAGTAGCTGGCCAAATAGCCCAATCGAGACAGCGAACGGTAGACCGTCATGGTGGCTCGGGTTCCCATGGCGTCCTTGAGCTCATCCATGGTGGCCATCTGTTCGCTCATCAAGAGCTCGCGCACTGTTGCATCACGATCTTCGGCTCGTACCATTTGGTATAGTTCCCCTTCCAAAAGAGGTGACAGGGGAAACTATACCAAATGCGGGCAGGGCTATGCTAGCTCTAAACCTTGCAAACAAGGCGCGTACCGGAGGATTATGCGGTGGCTGAAGAAGGGGGCAGTGGTATGGTCACCCCAGATACTGGAAACTTATTTCCGCGCCGACCCTTAGGAGGCCGGCGATCCCGCTCGCTGTGTGGCTCGCGGCGTGTGCCGTGTCGGTCGTGGCAGCCGGGGGCTGGGAGCGCTGGTGGGGCGAAGCGTACAGCCTGGCGAAGGGCATGATCATCTGCCTAGTCGTCGTCGCCCTGATCTGGACCCGCGAGTCTCTTCGGCGAACGCAGATCACGCTCCTCGTCGTCGGCGCCATCATGGGAGGTTTCACGGTGCACCAGTTCACCACCGAGTCGTGGCAGCTCTCCTACTTCGGTCTCGGAAACTTCCGGCTCCAGGGCATGGCAGGCACCGTGGAGCGCCACCGGGCTAGCGGGCCGATCGGCGACCCCAACTTCTACGCGCAATTCCTACTCGTTCTCATCGCTCTGGCCATCGAGCGCGTTTGGAACGAGCGCTCGCGAGCCGTGAGCGTGCTCGCTGCCACGGCTCTCTTCGGCCTGACGGCCGCCCTCGCCTTCACCTACTCGAGGGGCGGCTACCTCGCATTCGCCTTTCTTATTCTCCTAAGCGCCCTCATCGCGACTGTCTGGAAGCCACCCCTGCGCCGCGTTCTTCTCTCGGTCGCTCTGGTGGCAGCCGCGCTGCCCCTCGGCGGCGATACCGCCTTACACCGCTTGTCGACGATCGGACACCTGCTACAGCCTCAGAAGGGTTCGACACCGGCGGATCCCGAGAGCGATTCGCGCACCGAGGCCGAGCAACGGTTCGGCCGCATCCTGGACGACTACGGCTTCCCTGGTCGCGTCAGCGAGAATCTGTCTGCCCTGATGATGTTCGCCGACCACCCGATCGTAGGCGTGGGCTCCGGCGGCTTCGGGCTTCACTATGCCGAGTACGCCGATCGCATCGGGATCGACCAGCGTCCCATGCGAGCAGCCCACAATCTCTATCTCGAGGTGGCGGCCGAGACCGGCTGCGTCGGCATCGCCGCGTTTATCTTCCTCCTCGCCAGCCTCTTCGTCGGTGTGGCAAAGACCTACCGGCACCTGGTGGCCGCGGGCGAAGTCGACCTCGGGCGCTCGGTCGCCGGTCTCGGCATGGCTCTAGTTGCTTACCTTCTGGCCGCCTCCACCCTGCACCTCGGCTATCACACCATCTTCTGGCTGCTGGTGGGGATCATATTCGGGGCCGCCAACCTGTCGCCAACTGCGGACAGCAGCGAGTGAGCGCCTCGCTCTTCTGGGTGTCGACCGGTCTCATTCTCTACGTGTGGGCGGGCTACCCGCTCCTCGTCGCCCTCCTGGCGCGCCTCCGAGCCCCGGCGACACCACCCGAGGCGATTGATGTTCCCGCTGTCACCCTGATCGTCTCCGCTTACGAAGAAGAGGCCGCGATCGAGAGCAAGCTTGCAAACTGCTTGGATCTCGATTATCCCGCCGATCGACTGCAGATCCTGGTCGCCACCGAGCCTTCCGGCGACCGGACGGTCGACATCGTACTCTCCTGGGCCGCCCACGGTATCGAGGCGAACGTCGGTAAGGAGCGTCGAGGCAAGGCAGTCGCACTCAACAGCGCAATCGAGCAGGCGAGGGGAGAGGTGGTGGCTTTTACAGATGCGAACAATCTGTGGGAGAAAGAGGCGCTGAAGCGTCTCGTGGCGCCGCTTCACGATCGTGCGGTGGGTGGTGTGGTCGGCTCAAAAAGGATCTTGGCAGAAGACGGGCAGATCGCGAACGGGTCCGATCTGTACTGGAGGTACGAATCGTTCATACGCCGCCATGAGTCGCGCCTCTCCTCCTGCATAGGCGCTGTCGGCGAGATCTTCGCTCTGCGACGAGAGCTCTACCAGCAGATTCCCGCAGGGACCGTCAGCGACGACCTTTTCCTGGCTCTCGGGCTCCTCTCCGGTGGCTACCGAGTCGCCTACGTCGAAGAGGCGAGATCCTGGGAGTCGGCCTCGCGCTCGGCCGCCGATGAGGCTGAGAGACGGTCGCGGATCGTGGCGGGACGGCTCCAACAGCTCGGGGCGCTCGGTGCTCTTCTGCGAGAGGGCCGTGTTGTCGAGGCGTGGCAGCTGCTCTCCCACAAGATTCTGCGACTGTTCGTACCGATAGCGATGGCGACGGCCCTGGTCTCCAATGTGGCGGCCGTCCTCGGGCCGCCGACTACGGCCGCAGAGCCCTCGCTTCTCGCACTCTCGCCACCGTACGGGGCCGTCCTCCTAGGTCTCCAAGCACTCTTCTATGCCGGCGCGCTGATCGGGTTGCGGCTGCCAACTCTTTCGGGCCCCGGTCGCATCTTGGGCCTGGCCACCTTCTTGCTCGCGGCAAACCTGGCAACCGCGAAGGGCCTCGCGCTCGGCCTGCGAGGTAAGCAAGCGCCGCGGTGGAAGAAGGCACAGCGTTGAGCGCCCAAGGGCCGCCCGAAAGGAGCCTAGAGCGATCCGCGGCTCGCGCCGCGATGTGGTCTTCCCTAGCCTTGGCCGGGGTCAAGGTGATCAGAGTCGCCACTGTCATCGTGCTTGCCCGCCTTCTCAGCAAAGAGGACTTCGGCATCGCGACTTATGCCCTCGCCATCTGCGCGTTGCTCGAGATCGCGGAAGGCCTTGGAGTGGGCTCCGCCATGGTCTTCTTTCCGACCGACCACAGGCGATCAAGCACTGCCTTCTGGATTTTCTTCTCCACTGGCCTTCTGCTTGCTGTTGTCTGCGGGCTTGGAGCGCCACTGGCGGGCGTGCTCTATCGCGATCAGCGCGCTGTTCCCGTCACCATGGCTTTCGTCTTCTACTTTCCGGTAATGGGTGCAAGCCTCCCGCTCGACGCGCTGTTGCGCAAAGAGCTCGCCTTTGGGAAGCGGATGGTGCCGGCGATGAGTCGCGCCCTAGTCAAGGCCATCTCGTCGATCGCAATGGCGGTTGCCGGCCTGTCGTACTGGAGCCTGGTCTTCAGCCAGATCCTCGGCGCCTTCGCCTTCTCCATAGGAGTATGGTCGGTGGTGCGGTGGCGTCCGAGCTGGGTCTTCGACCTCGCCGAGGCAAAGTCTCTGCTCCGATACGCGCGCAGCCTGGTGGCGGTCAGAGCGATCGGTTCGATAACACACCAGCTGCCTCAGGTGTTGCTCGGACGCATCCTCGGGGCCTCCGCACTAGGGCTCTTCTCGGTTACTCTTCGTCTCGCCGACTCGCTCATCACCGAGCTGATGCCCGCGCTGTCGCAGGTTCTCTTTCCCGCCTACGCCCAGATGCAAGGGGACCTGGGGCGCCTTCGCCGATCGACGGTGTTCACTCTGCGCTTCGTCAGCGCCTTGACCGTCCCGGCTGGCGTCGGCATGGTCCTGGTGGCGGAGCCGTTAGTGCTGGCGACGCTCGGTTCCGAGTGGAGTGCAACGATACCCCTCTTGCGCTGGGGCGCCGTAGCCGCGCTCCTTCGCACCATCACCTGGCACTTCGGCGATGTTCTCAAGGCAATCGGGAGGCCGGAGATCCTATTGTGGTTGGGTCTGGCCAACGGTGCTCTCCTGCTACCCGCGCTGGCCGCCGTCACGCTGGTTATGAGAAGTGTGGCGGCAGTTATGATCTTGTTCACCGCCTTCGCAGCTCTGCGACTGATCGCCAACCTTGCAGTGGCGAGAGCTCTGTTCGGCGTGCCCTTGATCGGGGTGGCGAAGGCCCTGCTCCCGACTCTGGTCGCCACTCTGTTCATGGCGCTTGTCGTGCAACTGACGGCGATCCCAGTCGCCGACTCGAGCTCCGCTCTCCAGCTCGTCTCCCTGGCACTGGTGGGAGCGGCCTCCTACGTCGTCGCAATCCGCTTCTTGGACCGGGATCTGACGCTCGAGGCGCGCCGAGTCCTTCGACTCGCCGTCAGCCGGAGTGACGACACGGCGCAGACCTAGGAACCTGAGCGGCTAGCCGCGTCTCAAACGGCGCTTGATAGGTCTAAGCAACAACCCCGCAGCGAAAGCGACTGTCGGGCCGGGATCGGTAGCGTCAAGGGTCGCCCAGACCCGACGGCCGCGCAGCGAGCGTAGGTGCTCGCCAAGCGATGTCCTGCCCGCAGCTCTGAGATCTCGAAAAGCACGCACCTCGAGCTCCTCAGAGATCCACTTCACCCCTTCCTCGAAGTCGAGCAGAGGGTTCGCCGCGGCGTCCCACGACCGACAATCACGCCAATAGCAGGTCTCGATGTGCTGGGCTGCGCACTCCTCGGCTAGCCGTGTCTGGGTCGTGCTGCGAGCGTTGACTTCGATGATCTTGGGGATGTGGTCGCGCGGATCGATTTTGACCTCTACCTCCGCCAGGCCGCGATGACCGAGCTCGAGCAGCACACCGAGCCCGAGGTCGATGGCGTCCTGGCGACGACGAGAGACGCAGAGCGAGCCCGACCCGCCAAGCAGCGGATAGCTTCTGAGCTTGTCGTACCCGGCCAGGGCCATCGGTCGGCCGGATCGGTCGATGACGGTGTAAAAGGCATAGAGATCGTTGCCGGGCACCCATTCCTGAACCAAGTACCCGGCACCGAATCCGTCGAGTCGTGCCCGAGTCCTGCCGTATTCCTCCTCATCCTCGAAGACCAGCGTCTTGGACCCGAAGGAGCGCCCGAAATCGCGGCTGAAGAAGGGCTTGGCGATACCGCGATAGCCGATCTCGCCAGCGAAGGCGTCGAGCTCGCAGAGCGAGGGCGAGACCAGGGTGCGGGGGGCTGGTGTCCCCAGGCTCGTCAACGCCGAGTGAAAGCACGACTTGTCCACCAGAGTACGGACGGTATCGGCCGATCCGACATTGAAGACAAAGCGGCCTTCGAGTCGAGCACGCGCCTCGGCAAGGAGGAGCACGGATTCGTCACTTGTCGGCACCAGAACCGGCGCCACCGGGTAGCGGTCCGCGGAGGCGAGAAGGGTCTCGATCGTCGCCTCGTCGTCGCGTTCCCCGCCAGCCACCCGGAGCACCCGCGAGACATGCTTCGAGCGCTGGGCGAGGCTTCGCGGGTGGCGGCTGAGAAGATCGACGACGACCCCGCGGCGACCCAGCCCACGCACTACACCGATAGCGTTGGTGGAGAGATCGTCGAAGACGATTGCCCTGGGCTCGTCTTGCATCTAGTGGACCGTAACACCCAAACGTTTAGCGCCTGAGCGGCCCTCGCGGCCGATCTCTGCGTTACGCTTCCTCGACATAGTCCCCGATATGCCTGCGTCAGCGCGCCTTGATCTCGACCACGAGTGACTCCCTCAGCCACTAAACGTTCGAGTGTTACGGTCCAACTAGTCGAGCCGGCCTGGCGGCCATAGCCCGGTCAAGCGGGCAGCGGTGTGACGATCCCAGCTCCAGTCCTGGGGGCGCGCGCGAACATGTGCTTGGAGCAGGCGCGCGAACTCGCCAACTGCCTCGACTACGAAGTCGCGCCGACTCTCGGCCGGCGGCGCGATCGCTTCGTGAACCACCAGCCGATATCGCTTCGGTCCCTCCCGCTCCGCGTGCATCGGTAACAAAGTCGACCCCTGTCTGTGCGCGAGAGCCGGTGCACCGGTGGCGAAGCCGAGCCTGCGCCCGAAGAGCGGCACCGCGACGCTGCGCCGGCGGCTCATGCGTTCCCCGGCAATCCATACGCAGCGGTTGTTCTCCAGATGCTGAAAGAGAGCGCGCATGTAGCCGAGGGAGCCGTCCGGGGGAATCACCTCGCGGTCGAGGAGGTAGCGGACCTCCGCGCGCGCATAGAACGGACTCTGTAGATGAAGGCCGACCCAAGTCACCGGGAAGCTGGCGCCGTGGTCGGCGGCCGTCAGCTGGACCAGAGGATGACCGGCGCGCTGAAGCGCGACCTTGTCCACCAAGAGGCCACAGAACTCGGTGGCCCAGAGAACGACGCCCCTGCCGCGGGCGAGACCGGCTTCTACATGCTCGAGGCCCTCGACCGAGGTGCGCACGTCCCAGCCACTGCGATGGAGCGCGCGCCACAGCCCCCAGATCTCCTCGACTCGCCGGGTGTGGTAGCGCTCGGCGAGCTCGAGATAAGAGGTCCCGGGCTCCGGATCGCCTAGGACCTCTTCCATGCGCGCCGCTGTCCGGCGGATTGAGCGGGCGCGGCGCCTCGGCGACAGAGCTGACCACCAGCCGGGGATAAGCGTGTCGGCTGAGCGCGGAGTGAGTGCGGTGGCCAGATAGCCACAGGCGAGAATCGCGAGCTTCCTGGCGTCGACCAGATTGCGGCGTAATTCGCCGCGGATCGAAGCGGATCGCCGAGTCACGGAAGAGAGAATACACTCACCACGAGCTCGACGATGACAGCCACCACCCTCTACAGATGGGTCAAGCGCCGAGTCCGGCGCTCCCTGCTCTCGCCCCTCCTCCGTCCACTCACTGACACCGTCGCGCGCAGCCATCGCGGCCTCGGCACGATTCTCATGTACCACCGGATCTCGGCCCCCGGGGACGAAGGCGCCGACTGGGGCAATCGCAGTCTGGCGGTCGATGAAAGCGACTTCGAGAGCCAGGTCGAATACCTGTCCAGACACTTTCGCTGTATGTCGCTGCCAGAGTGCGTAAGGCTCCTCGCAGCGAGCAAGCTCCCGGAGATGGTCGTGGTCCTGACCTTCGATGACGGTTACCGCGACAACCTCGAAAGGGCGGTCCCGGTGCTGGAGAAGTACGACGTACCGGCAACCGTTTATGTTGCCACCGGGCTGGTGGAGGGCAGCGCCTCTCTCTGGTGGTGCGAGCTCGAAGACGCACTCAATCGGCTCGAAGAGCTAGAAATCGTCCTCGAAGGGCGCACGCACAGGTGGCCGTTGGCCACGACTCGGCATCGACGGCGGGCGTTTCGTGAGATCGGCGAGTGGGGGAAAAGCGGCGATCCCGCGGCCTTCGGCGCCCTCATGCAGCGAATCCGCCAAGCCCTCGCCAGCGCCGATGCCGCTGTCGAGAGTAGCTCGCAGAACGTCCCAGAGCCGTCAGAGCTGATGTTGTCGTGGGACGAGCTCGACACATTGGCGGCGCATCCTCTGGTGACGATCGGTGCCCACACCGTGACCCATCCACCGCTGGCGAGACTGTCGGCAGCGGAGGCAGAGCGGGAGCTGCGCGGCTCGAAGCAGGCCCTCGAAGAGCGGCTCGGGCAGAGCGTCGATCACTTCGCCTATCCCTACGGCGGTCCCGAGCACGTCGGTCGCCGCGAGCTCGAGCTCGCCGCCAGCGTAGGTTTCAAATCCGCGGTCACCACGGCCGAGAGCCACCTCTCCGCCGACCACGCACGGGAGCTGCACGCTCTGCCCCGCCTCATGGTTCAGTACGGGGACTCTCCTCGTGATCTCGATTGGCGTCTGAGCGGCCTGCAAGCGGCCCTCCATCGCCTCCCGCTCGCGCCGCGGCGAGTTGGCGCTCCGCCCAGCCCCTCAGCCAGTCCCAATCGGCGGGGTGACGACGAACCTCGCTCTCGAGGCGAGTAGAGAAGTGATGGACCGCGCTCTCCACCCAGGCTCTCTTACCCGCGGAGCGCTCGCCGAAGAAAGCCTCCTCGATGAGGATCCGGTAATGCGCACGAGCGAGCCGTTCGACGTGAACCACCAAGAGCGGAGCGCCGGCAGAAAATGCCAGCGACGGCGCGCCGGTCGGGTACAGCCGCTCGCGCCCGAAAAGGGTCGCGGCAACCGGGCGCCGGCCCGGTGCGTTCTCACCATAAATCCAGACGCATCGATTTTCCGTCAGCCGACGCTTCAGGACCCGCAGATACTCCATCGCTCCACCCTCCCCCATCACCACGCGCTCACCGACGTAGCGGCTCTCGGCCCGCACCCGCGCCGGCGCAATGTAGCGCCGGCCGACTCGGGTAGGGGGCATGGGCAGGTTGTGAGTGGGGCCGCTGAGATGAACCAGGTCGACGCCCGCGCGAGAGAGGCCGACCTTGACAACGACAGTGCCGCACAAGGAGGTTCCCCACAAGACAACTCCCTTGCCCTGCGCCAAAGCGGCATCGAGATGCTCGCGGCCCGCAATTTCGACTTCGGCATTCCAGCCGCGTCTACGAAGCGCCCGCCGTTCCCCCCCAACGCTCCTCGAGCTTCCGCCGTTGATGGACGCGAGCGAGCTCCGCGGCGCGGGTCGCATCGGTGCTGGGTCCGAGTAGCTGCCGCATCGTCTCGGCGACAAGCGCGCGTGTCTCTGGGCCATCGCCGAAGCCCAGGGCTGCCAGCCCGCCGACCACCAAGCCATCTAGAGATCGGGGAAGGATCGCCGCCATGCAGCTTCCCGCGCCCGCGATCGCAAGCAGTTTCAGGTCATGAGCCGAGGCCCAGGGCTCTTGGTCGGGCATGGGAGAGGGTGCGCTCCTCGATCCCGGTCAGCTGTCGAGGAGAGCTCTGTAGATGGCTACCAGGCCGTCGGTCTTTACTTCGAGATCGTAACTCATCATGACCGCCTGGCGGGCGGCGTGGCCCAGGTGGTGCCAAGTCTCAAGATCGCCGAGGATGGTGGAGATCGCTTCGGCCAGCTCGCCGACATGATCAGCGGGAACGAGGATTCCGCTGTGTCGGTCGTCGATGAGCTCAGCGCTTCCACCCACATCGGAAGCGATACACGGCAGACCCACGGCCATCGCTTCGAGAAGAGCAAGCGGAAGGCCCTCCGAGCGCGACGGCAGAACGAAAGCATCGTCCGCCTGCAGGAACGGCAGCACGTTATCGACCGGGCCCCGGTAGTCGAGCCTTGTTGACTCGAGGCCCTCTTCGTCGAAGATCTGCGCCAGAGAGCCGGAACCGAGGACGAGCAGTGTCGCGCGAGGTAGGCGCAGACGGACCTCGTTCCAGGCCTCGACCAGAACGTCGACGCCCTTGACGTGCTCGAAACGGCCGACGAAGACCGCGATAGGGCCGTCCGCCGGTAGGCCGAGCTCCCCGCGCAGTTTGGCGATCTCGCTCGGGCCACCGGCCGGCGTAAAGCGATGACTGTCGACGGCGTTGGCCAGGCGAACGATCTTCGACTCTTCGACGCCGAGCTCGACCAGCTCCGAGGAGATCGACGAGCTGATGGCGATGAAGCGATCGACGTGATTGACGATGTCGGTCAATCGCCGCCTGCCGAAGGGCTTGCGCAGCAGCCTGCTGACATCACCCAGCTCTCCCCTGGCGTGGAGCTCGGCGACGACGGGCACCTGCCAGCGCCTCTTCGCCAACAGGGCGAGGCTCGTGGTCGAGAAGAGCTCGTGACTGTGGATGAGCGACGGCCGAGGCTCGAGGCTCGCCAGAGCCCGACTCCCTCCCCAGAGAAAGCGTAGCGAAGAAGCGAGTCCGGTCTCGCCCGCTCTGATGCGGTGGACCGGCACACCCTCGACCCTCTCTGTGCCGGGCTCGGAGCCGAGACTGCGGGTCAACACCTCCACGCCGACGCCGCGATCGAGCAAGCGGGGGCAGACCATCGCCAGTTGACGCTGGATGCCCCCGACCTCCGGGTAGTACCCGTGGCTGATGTGCAGCACATGGGGGCCACTTTCAGTGGGCATCGGAAAGAACATCCGCGTAGAGTGCCAGCAGCTTCTCGACCCACTCCCGGGGTCGGGCGTTGGCAGCGACTCGCCGGCGAGCAGCCTGCCCCGCTTGTCGGCGCCGCTCTGGGTCGTCGAGTAATCGGACGACCGCAGCCGCGATCGCCTCGGGCGAGCCCGGCGCCACCAGCGCGCCGCACTCGGGGCCAATCAGCTGGGGCAGGTCTCCGGTCGTCGTGGCCACTACCGGCAGGCCGGCCGCCATCGCCTCGAGGACCGCAAGAGGCATGCCCTCGCTTCGAGACGAAGAGACGAAGACGTCCGCAGCGTCGAGGATGTCGGCAACATCATCCCTGGCGCCAAGCAGCCGGATGCCCCCGGTCGGCACGGCCGTAGCCACCTGCGAGCGAAGCTCTTCGCGCAGCTCGCCGTCCCCAACAACGAGAAGCTGCGCATCGGGGTGCTGTTGAGAGATCAGACGTTGCGCAGCGAAGAGGTCGGGGTAGGCCTTGATCGCAGCCAATCTTCCCACGGCCACGATTACAGTCGCCGAGGAGCCGATGCCGAGTTTGCGTCGCATCTCCACCCTGTGCCCGAACTCCGGCCTTGCCGAAACGGCGACTACATTGGGGATGGTGACGACGGGTACCGGCGCGTAGCGCGCCCGGTTCGCCTCGGCTACGCTCTCAGCCACCGCAACGATCCGGTCGGCGCATCGGCGTAGGGACCAGTCTTCGAGCAGCTGACGCCAGGGATGGCGAGTGTCTCGAGCGCTTGCATGCAAGGAGGCGACGGTGGGGAGACCGCCGCGCCGAGCGCATACGAGGCCGATCGTATTCGCGTAGGCGAGATGGGTGTGTACGAGGTCGAAGCGCTGCGAGGACAGCCAGGCTGCGAGATCGCGAATGCGACCGGGGCTGATCAGGCGGCGACCCGGGAAACGGAAGATGGGGATCTCTAGCCGGTCCAGCTCCCGCGTGTAGGGGGCTTCTAGCTCGCGTGAGTCGTTGAGCTCGACGATCGTCAGGCGGGCCTCCGCCGGCTCCAAATATTCGGCTAGCGTCACCAGAAGACGCTCAGCGCCTCCCCAGTCGAGCGAGTCCACGATATGGACGAGACGTAGCTCGGAGGCCAAGTCGATCGCGGAGGGTGCGCCCGCTAGCATGCACCGCGCTGGCGCAGTACGGCAGGGACCGTGCGTAGCAAGATCTTCATATCGAGCAGCAGCCCGCGCCGGCGTGAGTACTCGACGTCGTACGCCACCCACTGATCGAAGTCGGTCTCGCCGCGCGCGAGCACCTGCCAGAGGCCAGTCAAGCCCTGCGGCACGTCGAGGCGGCGATGCTCGCCAGGCCCATAGGTCTCTGGGGGAAAAGACGTCGGTCGCGGCCCCACCAGACTCATGTCGCCGCGGAGCACGTTGAGCAGCTGGGGTAGCTCGTCGAGGCTGGTGCGCCGCAACGCGCGCCCGAACGGAGTGATACGGGGGTTCATCTCCTCTTTGACCGGACGCCAGGGGCCCTGGTAGACGTCGGGGACCAGGCCACCTTCGCTGATCGAATCTTCCCGGGTAATCATGGTGCGGAACTTATACATCCCAAATCGACAGCCACCGCGACCGGTGCGCATCTGGCAGTAGAAGACCGCCTGTTGCAGCGACGACAGCCGAGCCACGATCGCGACGACGCCGAGAAGTGGCAACCAGATCGGTGAGGTCGCGAGCACGAGTACCACATCGAGCGCCCGCTTGGTCCGCTCGTAGCTCGCTGCGTCTTGTGGGCGGGCCAATGCGCAGCGCTCGACCCAGCGCGGAAGAGTCGGCGAGGCTCCAGCATCTGGCGCACCCGCCTCTTCAAGGACCACCGGCTCCTCCCCCGCGGCTGCGGGAAACGAAGCTAAGGGTCGGCGCGGAAATAAGTTTCCAGTATCTGGGGTGACCATACCACTGCCCCCTTCTTCAGCCACCGCATAATCCTCCGGTACGCGCCTTGTTTGCAAGGTTTAGAGCTAGCATAGCCCTGCCCGCATTTGGTATAGTTTTCCCTGTCACCTCTTTTGGAAGGGGAACTATACCAAATGGTACGAGCCGAAGATCGTGATGCAACAGTGCGCGAGCTCTTGATGAGCGAACAGATGGCCACCATGGATGAGCTCAAGGACGCCATGGGAACCCGAGCCACCATGACGGTCTACCGTTCGCTGTCTCGATTGGGCTATTTGGCCAGCTACTCGGATCGAGGGCGGTTCTATACCTTGAACGAGATTCCCGATTTCGACGATCTGGGTTTGTGGTCGTGCGGTTCGGCGAGGTTCAGTCGGCATGGCAGCCTCCTCGAAACTGCGGTGGCTGCCGTGGACCGGTCCGCTGCCGGCTATACGGCTTCTGAACTCGAGCTCCTGCTGCAGGTCGAGGTCAAGCACGCGATGTTGCACCTCGTTCGTCGCAAGAGAATCGTACGATCCAGAGTTGGGAAGAGGTTCGTATACTTGTGCTCGGAAACAGGGCGCCGTCGTCAGCAGAAGCTGATGCGCAACGAACGGCAGGCTCTCCAGGATGTAGCTGCCAGCCTCGTTCCAGAAGTGCTCCCCGAGGAGCTCAGGGCTGCCATCGTTTTATTCTTCAGCCTGCTAGACGAACGCCAGCGGCGGCTCTTCGCTGGCCTGGAAGCGACCAAGCTCGGGCATGGCGGCGACCGGAAGATCGCCGATCTTCTGGACCTGGACCCTCATACAGTCGCAAAAGGACGTCGCGAGCTCTTCGGCGGCTCCGTGGAGCGCGGAAGAGTTCGAAGAGCAGGCGGTGGCAACCAACGAGTGGAAAAAAAACGCCCGAGATAGTCGATGGAATCCATTCCATACTCGAGGCCGATATAGCTGGTGATCCCATGTCATCAAAAAGATGGACGCACGAGACCGCTGCAAAGGTGGCCCAATGCCTTGCCGAACGCCTTGACATCATCGTATCGGCTACGGTGGTGCGTCGATTGCTCGCAGACCTGAACTATTCCCTCAAGAGCAATAGGAAATGTCTGTCTTCGGGGAACTCCCCAGATCGTGATGCACAGTTCAAGGCCATCAAGCGACTGCGCGAGGATTTCACAAGCGCTGGCGACCCGATCATCAGCGTCGATACGAAGAAGAAGGAGCTGATCGGTCGGTTCAAGAACCAGGGACAGACATGGTGCCGCGAGGCCAAGCGGGTCAAGGATCACGACTTCCGGTCCGAAGCTCTCGCCATCGCCTCCCCCTATGGGATCTACGATCTTCAGAGGAACTTCGGCGTTCTCGTCCTCGGACAGTCGTCGGACACGCCGGAGTTCGCTGTCAACAGCATCGCGACCTGGTGGCTCAAATACGGTCGATCTCACTATCCGGCGTCTCAGCGTCTCCTCATTCTTGCCGACAGCGGCGCAAGCAACGGCGCACGGCTTCGAGCCTGGAAGAAGTACCTCCAGGAGAAGCTCGTAGACAAGTGCGGCCTCATCATCACCGTCGCCCACTATCCAACTGGCACCAGTAAATGGAATCCCATCGAGCACAGGATGTTCAGCGAGATCAGCAAGAACTGGGCCGGAGTTCCTCTCGAGAGTTTCGAGATCCTCGTCAACCTCGTCCGCAACACGACGACATCCACCGGACTGCGCGTCGAGCCGTGCCGTGATCAACGCCAATACCAGAAAGGAGTCAGGGTATCGGACAAGGAAATGCTGCAGCTCGCGGTGGCCAGGAGCGACTTCCTAGGAAAGTGGAACTACACCCTCTCGCCGAGACCGCGAACCGAGCAGGAAGAGCTTGCCCCACAGCCTGGGCTCAGCTCACCACCACCTCCAATGCAGCGACCGCCCTGTGGCGCCTCGGCCTCACACGCTCCGGCGATAATGTGAAGTTATTTCCGCGCCGACCCTAAGCGCCCGCAACGAATACCCGAGCCGAGCGCATCGACCGACGACGACCGCGAGACCCAGCGCCAGCAGGATCGTCTTGACCACCGGCGGGCCGGGCCACCACTGCGCGTCGTCTCCGAGCCTCAAGTAGATCGCTGCCACGAGGAGTAGGAGCGGCCAGTCGCTTCTCAGCAACCGATCCAAGCGCGTCTTCGAAGCGGAATCAGGCAAGGTCTGGACTCCTGCCGCGGATCAAACGCCCGAGGGCCAGACCGGTCTGCCGGATGTCGTACTCCTCCTCCACCAGTCGACGGCCTCGTCGTGCGAGCGCTCGCGCCGCGGGGTAGTCGCTGGCAACAGACTCGAGAGCGTCGGCGAGAGCCGCGGCATCGGCCACCGGCACGAGGATGCCGGTCTCACCTGGGCGCACGAGCTCCGGGATGCCGGTGAGGTCCGATGCGATCACCGGCAGCTCACAGGCGAGAGCCTCCATCAAGGCCACGGGTAGACCCTCGCGCTTGCCCGAGGGCATCCTGATGCTGGGCTGCGTATAGCAGTGGGCGGTGGGGAGGATCGTGGCAATTTCATCTTGGGTACGCGGGCCCAGAAGCGCGACCTGTTCTCCGAGCCCGTTCTCTTCGATGGTCTGCTGCAGAGCCCGCCCGAGAGGGCCGCCGCCGACGATCCGGCATCGGAAGGCAACTCCACGGTGTTGCAGATCGAGACATGCTTGGAGAAGGTACTCGAAACCCTTATAGAGTTCCAGGCTGCCGATGGAGAGAATCTCGAGAGGACCTCGATCGGCCTGCCAGGGAGCGGCGGGGCGGTAGCGGCCGACCTCGATGCCGCAGCGGACGACGTGAGTTTTCTCCGCAGCCCAGCTTCCGATCACGTTCTCGATGAAGCGATGATTGTGATGGCTGACGGTGATGAGGAAGGCGGCGTCCCGCAGCTTGGCAGCGAGCATGGAGCGGTCGACGAAGATGTCATGTGCGTGCATCGTGATGCTATAGGGCACCCCGGTCATGTGGTGGACGATCCACGCCATCAGCGCCGAATGAGTGGCGTAATGAACATGCAGGTGAGCGATGTCCGAGCGCCTCACCCACCGGCTCGCCGCCATCGCTTTCGGCAGGATGACCGCCGCGCGCAGGAGAAATCCTGGGCTCGAGCGGTTTCCCCACAAAGCCTCCCAGGCCAGCTTCGAGGCGCGAAGGGGTCGGCGAGCAACGGCGGTTGCGGCGGCGAGCCAGGTGGACGGCGCTGTCAGTGACAGTTCGACGACGAGATCAGAAAGGGCCCCTGCCTCGCTGTGGGCGATCGATGGCCGCTCCACGATCAGAGGCAGGATGTGCAGGTCCCAGCCGCGACGCCGCATCTCGCAGATCTCGCGCAGAATGAAGGTCTCGGTCAGCAGCGGAAAGCGCGACGGGATGTAGGCGAGACGGGGGTTGGCGCTCACCCCTTGCGCCTCCTTCCGAGCCAATTCGGTGGCGGGACCCGGCTGTCCATTCCCACCGGACCCCAGCTTGCCGGGCGCGTCCTCTTGCTCCAGCGCACGATCCCCTCGCGCGGCCAGATCCTCATGTAGGACGTTGGGACATACTTACCCTCGTCGAAGAGTTGGCGGCGCGTGACAGAGGTTTTGAGAGCGAGGGCGGTCGACGTTTCATCGCGGCCTATCCGCAGGAGAGCCCCGCCGTTGGCGGTGGCGAATCGCCCGCGGAGACTGTGGTGAGGAGTGATGAACTCGAGCCCGGGATCTTCCATCCAGCCTTCTCCGACCATCGCCTTTACGCCCGGGTTCGCCGCTGCCAGGTCGGCGAGCCGATGCATGGAGTCGACGTAGTCCTTGCCCATTTCGCCTCCCGCCAGAACGTGGGTGTGTGCCTGGTAGACAGGGGTGAGGCCGCGAGCCGCCACTCGGAGGACTCGAAGGAGTTGGACGAAGCTCACTGGACGATATTTCGCGAGCTCGCTGCGCCCCGGCCCGTCACTCACTTCGACCGAGAGTTCTCCGAGCGGTATGAGTCGAGAGCTGAGAACCGCGAGGTCTTTGAGGAACTCGTCGCTCTCGAGGCTGTAGTGGGCGTCTTCGAGTGTGGTCATCTGGCGCAGGATTCGAGCTGCATGAACTAGGACCACGCTTCGTATGCTAGTCGGGATTCTGAGCGTTTCGTGTCGAGGGTCCGCGTTGGTGATCAGCCAGGCGAGTGCGAAGCGGTTATAGGCCGCGACCAGCTCAGGGCGTGTCGAGGCGATGGTCGACTCCGCCAACAGCATCTCTGGCGGTGGCTCGCGATAGGTCGCCGTCGGAGTCTTCGGCAGCGCCAGAGCGGCATACTGTTCAGGCTCGATCGCATCGTCCTGCGCTCCGGCGAAGCCGCTGATGCGCTTTCGCAGCGACTCACACAGCTCGTCGGCTGCGGATCTCGAGTCCTCAGGCGCGACCCGAGGTGTGGCGGCTCCGGTCGGCCCATCGAGGAGATGTCCGTGTCTGTTGCGGCCGTAGTATTGAGCAGGAGGTACTCGACTCTCCATCCCCACCTCTCCCCAGCTCGCCAGTCGGCTGCGCCGACTCCAGGCCACCATGGCGTCGCGGGGCCACAGCCGCAGGTAGTTGGTCGGCACATACTTTCCCTCTTCGTAGAGTTGACGTCGCGTTCGCGAGTTGGCCAGGGCGTGGGCGGTCGACGCCTCGTCGCGACCCAGCCGGAAGATGCTGCCTCCGTTGCGGATCGTGACGCGCCACCTCATGCTGTGGTGAGGGGTGACGAACTCGAGAGCCGGATCGACCATCCAGCTATTCCCTGCGAGGCCCTTCAAGTGGGTATTCGCCGCAACGATGTCGGCCAACCGGTGGTGGCCGGTGATGTAGCTTCGGTCATTGCGCTCGCCCAATGAGAGAAGGTGATTGTGAGCGACGACCATAGGCCCCCTGCCGCGGAGCCGGTAGAGCGCCCACAGCGCTCGCAATGCCTGCAGCGGGCCGTCGCCCGTCAAGATCCTGCGGGTCGGTCCCCTGTGCACATCCATGGAGCTCTCGCCGAAAGGGACCAGTCTGAAGAGAAGGGTCGCCAGATCCTTGACGTAGGCATCTGTTGAGAGATCGTAGGCCTCGTCGGCCAGCCGCTCCATCTGACGCAGGATGCGAGCGAAGTGGACCGGGTAGAGGGCGAGAATGCTCCATGGCAGCTGCAGCGCACTGCGTGAGGGGTCGCTGCTGAGGATCAACCAGGCGAGCATGAAGCGGTTGTAGAGAGGTAGGAGATCGCTCTTCTTCGCCGCGATCTCCGACGACGCCGCCAACAGCTCCTCGGGTAGGCGGTTGTAGTGAGACGACGAGATCTCAGCCAACGACAGTGCCGCGTATTGCTCGGGGGCCGGCAGGTCGCCGTCTGGGCCGCCACCCGTTTCCGCGATGCGCTCGCGCAGAGACGCGCAGAGATCGGTTGCCTCGCGGCGTAGATCGGCTAGGTCGTGGACTGGATGTTCAGGGAACAAGATTGACCGATCTCGGCTGTCGTCTGTGACTCGGTTAGTCTACGTTGAGAATGACGACACCCGAGCAGGCTCTGACTGAGCTATGGCAGCTCGCCGGCGGGCCAGCCGAGGCGCTCGACTCCGCCATTCTTCGCGGCGAAGAGCCGGTGCTACCTTCCATCTTTCGCGTCGGTACCGCGGCTGCCGCGACCACCGCGGCTTCGGGCTTGGCGGCGAGCGAGCTCTGGCGCTTGCGCAGCGGCCGCCGTCAGACCGTGACTGTCGACATGCGGGCTGCGGCGATCGCTTTTCGGGCCGAGCGTTACCTTCGCATCGACGACGGCCCGCCGCCTAGCGGCTGGGATGATCTCGCCGGCTACTACCAGACCGGCGATGGTCGCTGGATCCAGCTCCACACCAACTTTCCCCACCATCGCGCCGGCGCCCTCGAGGTTCTCGACTGCGAGCCCAACCGTGACGCGGTGGCCAAGGCCTTGTGCGGCTGGGAGGGGGCTGCGATCGACGACGCCCTCGCCGAGCGCGGTCTCTGTGCCGCCCTCATGCGCAGCAGCGAGGAGTGGAGCCGGCATCCGCACGCCGTCGAGCTCGCGACCCTGCCCGTATTCGAGATCGAGCGCATCGGTGATGCCGACCCCGAGCCGCTGCCCGCTGCCGATCGGCCGCTGGCCGGCGTGCGCGTGCTCGACCTCACCCGGGTGATCGCCGGACCCGTATGTGGTCGCGAGCTCGCTTCGCATGGTGCGACGGTGCTGCGGGTGTCGGGTCCGCATCTGCCAAGCCTTCCCGCGCTGGTGATCGAGAGCGGGCGCGGCAAGCACTCGACCTTCATCGACCTGCGTCAGGAGGAGGGCCGCGACCGCCTCCGCGCCCTGGTACGCGAGGCCGACGTCTTCGTCCAGGGCTATCGACCCGGCGCCATAGCGGGGCGCGGTTTCTCGCCCGAAGAGCTCGCCCGCGAGCGCCCCGGGATCGTTTGCGTTTCGCTCTCCGCCTATGGGCGCAAGGGCCCGTGGTCCGGGCGCCGCGGCTTCGACAGTCTGGTCCAGGTCGCCACCGGCATCGCCGACGCGGGTAGCCGCGCCGCCGGGGTCGACGGGCCCAAGCCGCTCCCTTGCCAGGCGCTCGATCACGGCTCGGGCTTCCTCTGCGCCTTCGGGGCGATGATGGGTCTCGTGAAGCGTTGCGAGGAAGGGGGCAGCTGGCACGTCAGGCTCTCGCTGGCGCAGACCGGGCGTTGGATCGAGAGCCTCGGGTGTATCGATGCTCTCGGCTACCCCGATCCCGGCGCGGAAGATGTCGCCGATCTCTTGGATACCGTCGAATCTCCCTTCGGGAAGGTCACCTACGTGCGCTCGCCGGTGGGCCTGGGAGAGACTCCTCCTCTCTGGGAGAGTCCTCCAGTCCCGCTGGGAACCCATCCGCCGGAATGGCCGAGGTAAGTTGGATCGATTCCTGAAAGATCTGCGCTACGGCCTGCGCATGCTGGCGCGCGCGCCGGGAGTGACGGCGTTGGCGCTTCTTTCTCTCGGCCTGGGGATCGGCGCCAACACCACCATCTTCACCTGGACCCGAGCCACGTTACTCAATCCTCTGCCGGGCGTGGAGGATGTGGATCGTCTGGCCCTGGTCCTCGGCCGCCTCGCCGGGGGGCGCATGATCAGTGTCTCGGTTCCCGACTACCTCGACTACCGCGATCGGAGCCAGACCTTCTCCGGCGTCGTGGCCCACTCGATGTATCCCCTCATTGCCAGGATCGACGCCGAGCCGGAGAATGTCTGGTCAGAAATCGTCTCGGGGAACTTTTTCGATGTTCTGGGCGTGGAGCCGATCGTCGGTCGGACATTCTTGCCGGAAGAGGATCGCACTCCCGGTACCCACGCGGTGACCGTGATCAGCGAGAGACTGTGGCCGCAGGCGATCGGCGCTGCGATGCTCGCTCCTTTCAGTCTCCTGGCGTTGCTCCTCGCCTCGATGGGGCTCTACGGCGTGATGTCTTTCGCGGTCTCCCAACGTCGTCAGGAGATCGGCATCCGCATGGCCCTGGTTACCGACCGCCGCAGCGTACATCGACTTTTTGTGCGTCGCGGCGTGCTGTTGACGCTGATAGGGACGATTCTCGGTGTTCTCATCATCGTGCCTGTCGGAAGGCTGGTCGAAACCCTGCTTCTCGGCGCGAGTGCCACCGATCCGGTGGTCTTCCTCACCGTAATCGCGGTGCTCTGGGGTGCGGCTTTTCTTGCCTGCTCGATCCCCGCCTCACGCGCCTCGCGCTACGATCCGATCCGAGCGTTACGCTACGAGTAATCCGATGACGATCGAGACCGGCGACGAGGGACTTGCCGAACGGGTGGCCATCGTCACCGGTGGTGGCGCTGCGGGCGATGGGATCGGCAACGGCCGAGCCGCCTGCATCCTGCTCGCTCGATCCGGCGCTCGCGTTCTGGTCGTCGATCGCCGGCCCGAGCTCGCGCAACGCACGGTCGAGATGATCGTGGAGGAAGGTTACGAGGCGGCGGCCTGGGAGGCCGACGTCACTGCGAGCGCGGATTGCGAAGCGATGGTGGCGGAGGCACTACGGCGGTGGTCGCGGCTCGACGTTCTGGTGAACAACGTCGGCGTCGGCAGTCGGGGCTCGGTGGTCGACGAGCCGATCGAGACCTTCGCGCGGGTGATGAAGATCAACGTCGAGTCGATGGTGTTGGCGTCGAAGTACGCGATTCCGGCGATGATCGAGAGCGGCGACGGTGGCGCGATCGTCAATATCTCGTCGATCTCGGCTCTGCGACCGCGGGGGCTGACCAGCTACTCCACGTCGAAGGGAGCGGTGATCGCTCTCACCAAGGCGATGGCGGCGGATCACGGTGCCGAGGGCGTTCGCGTCAACTGCGTCGCGCCGGGTCCGGTTTACACGCCGATGGTCTACAGCCGGGGGATGAGCGACGAGACCAGAGAGCAACGGCAGCAGGCGTCGCTGCTCAAAGTCGAGGGAACCGGCTGGGATATCGGTCAGGCGGTGCGCTTCCTCGCTTCGGAGCGGGCGCGCTACATCACCGGTTAGGTGCTTGTGGTCGACGGTGGCACTACCGTCGTTGGGCCGACTCGCGGCAACTGAGGCCTGGGGCCGGCGCGGTCGCGGACAGGTGGCGCTGCCGACCTTCTCGGCGCCTTGCAGCGGGCCGTTTGATCCGGCGAGCTCGTCGTCCCAGGTCGGGAAAAGCCTCTGTGAAGCGCTCGTACCCGAGCGGCTCGTCGTTGCCCCGATGAGCCTCAGGCATGCCATCCGCCAGATCCGTCGCGGCCGTTGGCACCTTGCGGGGAAGAGCGGAGTTAGAATCGTGGGCGGACTATCTCGAAAGGAGGCTGGATATGGAGACGTCGTGCACGCGCGTACGCTGCGGCACCACCTGGGCTGCCACCGTAGTGGCTACCCTGGTGGTCTCGTCTGCGAGCCCTTCGAATGAGCCGGCGAGCGGCATCCCGAGGCGAGCCGATGGCCGACCGGATCTATCCGGCACCTATGATGTTGCGACCCTGACGCCCTTGGAGCGGCCGGCTGAGTACGGTGACAAGCTGACGCTCAGCGACCAGGAGGCTCGCGAAATCGGCCGCCGGGAACGCGATATCAGGTCGCTGCGCTCGCTCGCCAGCGATCCCGACCGTGAGGCACCACCAGCAGGTGGAGACGGTTCCCCAGGTGCCGCGGGCAACGTCGGTGGCTACAACACCTTTTGGATCGATCGGGGGAACGGCGCTTTCAAGATCGATGGCCGGTGGCGCACCTCGATCTTGGTGGATCCAACCGACGGGCAGCTTCCGCCCTTGTCCGAGGAGGGGTTGCGGCGAGCAGCAAGGGCGGCCCAGTTTCGCCACGAGAACTCCGGCACTGCCTGGTGGCTCGACATGGAGGTCGGCCCTTACGACGATCCCGAGCTGCGCCCTCTCGGTGAGCGCTGCCTATTGAGTCGCTCGCGATCGGGGCCACCGGTGCTATCCGCTCTTTACAACAACCTCAAGCGGATCGTTCAGACCGATGACCATGTGATGATCCTTGCCGAGCAGATGCACGACGCCCGCATCATCCCTCTCGATGCCGAGCATGGGTCACCGACGATTCGGAAGTGGATGGGGGACTCCGTCGGCCACTGGCAGGGGGACACCCTGGTGGTTGACACTATCGGCTTTCGTGAGGCCCCGGAGCCGGTCCGGGGTGCTTCGGAAGACCTTCACGTGGTCGAGAGATTCACCCGTATCGATGATCAGACACTTCTCTACAGATTCACAGTCGAGGACCCGAGCTACACCGCGCCTTGGAGCGGCGAGCTGGTCTGGCCGGCGACTCGGGCCCGGCTGTACGAGTATGCCTGCCACGAGGGAAACTACTCGCTCACAGGTATCCTGCGCGGCGCTCGGGTGCTCGAGAGGGACGCTCTCGAGTAGATCCGGTCAGGAGAAACTCATGAAAATCCTCATCCAAGGTTCGATTCTCCGAGCCATGGCCCTTCCGCTCTCCTTCCTTGCCCTGCACTCGGCCGGCGCGCAGGACAAGCCCGACAAGACGCCCCCGCCGCGCGACGAGTCAGCGATCGACGACCCTCGGGTGCAGCACCGCACTTACAAGTTCGAGGCGGCCGGCGGCATCGAGACGCCTTACGCGCTCTTTGTTCCTTCGACCTACGACTCGGCCAGGCCGGCCCCTTTGATGGTGGCTCTGCACGGCCTCGGGCGCCAATACGACTGGCTGATGGGTTACCACGGCATGCTCGATTTGGCTGAGCGCGATGGGTTTATCGTCACCACACCCTTGGGCCACGATCGGCGCGGGTGGTTTGGCTCGCATGAGAACGGCGAGACCGGCCGACTTTCGGAGCTCGACGTCATCAACGTCGTCGGTCTCATCCGCGACGAATTCAACGTCGACGCCGACCGCATCTACCTATGGGGTCATTCGATGGGCGGCGCGGGTACGTATCACTTGGCGGCGAAGTATCCCGACCTGTGGGCCGGGCTTGGGGTGGCGGCGCCGGCGCCTTCGGTCGATCCCGATCAGCTCGAGCGCTTTCAGCATCTGCCCATTCTCGTGCTCCAGGGCGACCAGGACAAGCTCGTCACTCGCACCAGGGAGTGGGTGACGAAGATGAAAGAGATCGGCATGGAGCACGTCTACATCGAGATGAAAGGCGGCGACCACTCACTCTTCATCTCCCAGAACCCGGTGATGATGGCCAAGATCTTCGCCTTCTTTGAGATCGCGAGAAAGAACTAGTACATGCGGCCATAAGTACGGGTACGTTTCGAGCGACGAAGCGCCTCGCCAGCAAGGCGCGTGACTGAGGCGTACCTGGCAGTACGCCGCAGGGAGCGCAACGCTGCTGGAGAGGATGCAGCGTCGCTCCAAACGTGTCCGTATTTATGGCCGTGTGTACTAGCTAATGACATCCCAAGCCTTACCGCCTCACGCCCAACTGATACAGATGGGTACCGCCTCCTGGGTATCCAAAATCCTCTACGCAGCGGCCAAAGTAGGTCTGGCCGATCAGCTGGCGGCGGGACCCAAGAGTGCCGCCGCGCTAGCCGAGGGGATGCGCTTGCACGCGCCCTCCTTGCATCGCCTGATGCGCACCCTGGCCAGCCTCGGCATCCTCACCGAGCAGGACGAGCAGCGTTTCTCACTGACCCCCTTGGGCGAGTCGCTCCAGACCGATGCCCCCGGTTCAGCACGGGCCACCTTGATCGCCTTTGGCGGCGAGTGGTCCTCGCGCGCTTGGGACCAGATCCTGCACTCGATGGAAACGGGCAACACCGGCGTCGAAAAAGCCTTTGGCATGCCCCTTTTTGATTACCTGGCTCAACATCCCGAAGAAGCGTCCTACTTCAGCGAAGCCATGGTGGGCTTCCATGGCGCCGAGCCACCAGCCGTGGCGGCGGCATACGACTTCTCCGGGTTCGGGACCGTGGTGGACGTCGGTGGTGCTACCGGCAACATGCTGGCTGCGATCCTCGACCGTCATGCCGGCCCCCGCGGCGTGCTCTTCGATAGGCCGCACGTGGTGAGCGAAGCTCCGGCATTGCTCCAGGCCCGCGGGGTGGAGGAGCGGGTGACCATCGAGGCCGGCGATTTCTTCGAGACCGTGCCCGCCGGTGGCGACGCCTACCTGATGTCGCACATCATTCACGACTGGAGCGAAGAGCAGTGCCTGACCATCCTGGGCCACTGCCGCAGAGCCATCGAGTCAGATGGCCGTCTACTGATCGTCGAGATGGTGCTGGCGAGGGCGATGGCGAGCTCGAAGAAAGTCGAGCGTTCCAGCGCGCCCTCCGCGATCAGATCCTGCAGCGTCGCGCCCATCCACCAGCTCCATGGTGAGGAAGTGGGTCCCTTCGGCCTCCTCGACCGAGTAGATGGTGACGATATTCGGGTGATTGAGGGCGGCCAGCGATTCGGCTTCGCGACGGAAGCGCTCGAGGCTCTCGCGGTTCGAAGCGAGACTCTCGGGCAGGACCTTCAGCGCGACGCGCCGCTTGAGGCGCGGGTCTCGAGCGACGTAGACCTCGCCCATCCCTCCCTTGCCGAGCAGAGAAACGAGGTCGTAGTCGCCGAGGCGGCTACCGGGCTTAAGGGGCATGGACGGGAGTTTCCGCGCGGAGATCGAACATCGCCATCTCCTGCCCATTGCGCACCAGCAGCAGGCCGCCGGCGAGAGCGAAATTGTTCCAGGTCTTACCCTCGATCGCCTGGAAGCTGGAGATCTCTTTGAACTGCTCGGTTGTTGCGGGCAGCAGTGCGAGTTGCCCTCTCTCGCCTAGTACGATCAGGTGACCGTCGGCGTAGAGCAGCTGGCCGTGGCCGTAGCGCCCGCCTTTCCACACCCGGTCGCCGGTTTCGGCGTCGATGCAGGCGAGGATCCCTTCGTCGAAGCCGTAGATGTAGCCATCGACCAACACCGAGGAGTTGAACTTGTTCTTCATCGTCGTTTGGGCCCACAGCTGCTCGGCGCTCGACTGCCCCCCGACCTCTCGGATCTTGAATGCGGCCGCGCCCTTGCCGTAGCCGGTGGAGATGAATACGCGATCGTCGCCAAGGAGAAGAGGCTGCGCGCAGTGGATGCCGTTTTGGCTGCCGGTCCATTCGGCGGACCACAGCTTGGTGCCGGTCTCGGGGTCGACTCCGTTGAGAGCGTGGGCGGCGAAATCGAGAAGCTGCGGCCGGCCGGCGAGCTCGGCAAGAACGAGCGAGGCGTAGGCCTGCTGACCCAGGTCGCTCGACCAGACCTGCTCGCCCGTCGACTTGTCGTATGCCATCGCCGACGCGCCTCCCAAGCCTGAGGCGGTGACGATCACCTTCTCGTCGACGATCAGCGGCGCCCCGCTCATGCCCCACTCGAGATTTCGTGACTTCGTCTCGGTCAAGATGTTTCGCGACCACTCGACTTCGCCCGTCGCTGCCGAAAGGCATATCAGCTCGCCCTCGGCGCCGAGCGAATAGAGCCGAGCGCCATCGAGGGTCGGTGAAGCGCGTGGACCGTCACCGCCCATTTGCTCCACGAAGGCAGCGGGGTAGGCGTGGGTCCAGACCTCGGTTCCGGTCTTGAATTCGTAGGCGACAACGACTTCGCTGTCGCGACGTTGTTCGATCGTGAAGGCAAGCCCTCCGCCGACCACGAGCCCGGCGTACCCGAGCCCCACCGGCTGCCGATAGACCTCAGGCGGCCCCCCCTTGGGCCAGCTCGTGAGCAGACCCGTCTCCTCGATCCGACCCTGACTCTGCGGGCCGCGATACTGCGGAAAAGCAGGCTCCGTCGCGAGCCGTGCGAGAAACTTCTCGTCGCTGAGAGTCGCCCCGTAGGGTTGCTGTGCCTCGCGATCCCTCTCCACTCGGTCGAAGAGCTCGTCGGCCTTCTCGAAGTTGAACGAGGGCGAGAAGTTCCCCCTCAGGTCCCAGTAAGGGCGAAGCAGGAGCATCAGCGCGACGAGCAGTGCCAAGAGGACCAGGAGCGATCCTGCTCCCTTGAGACTGAACTTGAGAATGCTTCGCAGTTTCATGCCTGCGTTTCTCGCCCTCTTTCAGCCGCCTAAGTGGGCATGGGCTTTCAGAGGGAATCTCTCTGGGTGTTCGATGGACTCAAGCGCCAAGTCGACATCCAGGTCGGGCCAGTAGAGATGACCCGGGTGTGGTCGCTCGACGTTCATGATCGCTTTCACCGTAGCGCTCTCGAACCAGGGGAACTCCTCGAACGGCAAGAACAGCTCGCGATCCTCGAGTAAGAGCCAGAACCCGTGACGCGAGAGGTTGGTGACCTCAGCTTGGGAAATGGCGGTGCCAGGCATCTCTGATCTCATCCTCGTGTTCCACGATCAGTTCTCGGACGCGATTCAGGTTCTGTTCGCTCAGCCGATAGTTCGTAGCCAAGTTTAGCAAGCTGGCTGTTCGTGCTGGGCATTCAGCCGGTGGATCAATCTAGCAGCTCAGGCTGGTTGTCGGCATCCACATTGCTCGGCCAGGTGACCGCAGGCGCTGCGGGAAGCTGCATCCTTTCCTCATAGGGAAGCACCTTGGCTCGCCAGGCCCACTCTTCCCACTTCTTCGTCATGGTCTCGAGGAGCACCGGGTTCTGCGCTGCCAGATCGTTGACTTCGTTTCGATCGACCGATAGATCATAGAGCCTCCACTCTCCGATCTCCTTTTGCCAGAGCGCCTTGAAATTGCCTTGGCGCACCGCTCTGTGTTTCATGTGCTCCCAGAACATCCACTCGGCTTGCTCCAGCTCACCGGTTTTGATTGCTTCGAGCAAGCTTCCCCCCTCCAGTGAGTGAATGTCATAGCCGTTGAACGAGGTGGGGTAGTCGGCTTTCGCGACTTCATAGAAAGTGGGAGCCAGGTTCAGTAAAGAGGCTGGAGTGCGAATCCATTGATCTTTCATCGTTCCGATCTCTTGCGGCCAGTGAACGATCAATGGAGAAGAGATACCTCCTTCATTGAGCCACACCTTGAACTTTCTAAACGGCGTGTTCGATGCATTTGCCCAGCCGGTGCCGTAAGAGACGGGGCCACTGTAATCGGGATCGTTGATGAGCTCGAAGGCCCGTCCCCCAAGGTCGTCGTAGGGCTCGGCGCAGCCACCGTTGTCGGTCAGAAACACAAGCAGAGTGTTTTCGAAGGCTCGTTTCCTTTTGAGCGCTTCGATCAGCCTTCCAATGTTGGTGTCGACTCTGTGAACCATCGCCGCGTAGACCGCCATCCGATAGTCCAGCTGATCTTTCTGTTCTTCTGTTACGTCCGCCCACGCGCGTGCCCCTGGGTCGCGTGCTGAAAGATTGTTCGTTTCATTCAACAATCCGATCTCGAGCTGGCGTGCGAACCTCTGCTTTCTGAGCTCGTCCCATCCGATCTCTTTATATTTGCCGACGAACTTTTCAATGTCTTCTTCTCTTGCATGTAGCGGCCAGTGAGGCGCTGTGTAGGCGAGGTATAGGAAGAAGGGATCGTCATCTTTCTGTTCTTCGACAAAGTGGATGGCGTAATCGGTAAAGGCGTCGGTGGTGTAGTAGCCCTCCTCGGTGGGAGGTGCCAGGGGACTGTTGTCGAGCATGAGACCGCGGCCCCCTTGCGGCTTCAGATAGCTCGAGGCACCGGCGATGATGCCGTAGAAGCGATTGAAACCACGCTGCCGCGGCCAGCGGTCGGGGGTGTGGTACCCCTGATGCCATTTGCCGGCCATGTAGGTGTGGTACCCGGCCTCGCCCAGTACCTCGGCCAGGGTCAGGCTGTTGCGATTGAGGAATCCCCGGTAGCCATAGACCCCGTGGTCTCCGATCAAGCCCGTGGGTGAGTTGGTGGCAGCGCCGATGCCGGTCTGGTGAGGGTGCAGCCCGGTCAGCAGGCTGGCGCGGGTGGGGTAGCAGCGTGCGGTGTTGTAGAACTGGGTGAAGCGCACCCCGTTGGCGGCCAGCCCGTCGATATTGGGGGTCGGAATCTCGCCGCCGTAGGCACCGATGTCCGACCACCCCATGTCGTCGACCATGATGAGAACGATGTTGGGCCGCTCGTCTGCTGCGAGCAGTGGGGTAGAGAGCACGCAGACGAATAGAAGCGTCAGGTGAGAAACCAGGGAGCGCGAGGAGGGGGTAAGCGTTGGCATTCCCGAGGGCAGTGTTCTCGTGGTCACTCGTGCGGGCTCTTCGAGGATGTCAAGGATGGCCTTTGCACAGCAAACACGATCACGGACTTTGCCGGGCTCAAGTAGGATGGGTACCAACCCGACTCTCGAGGACACACCAATTGGCTGCAAAGTCGCCGCTGCACGCTGCCCCTCTCTTCCTGCTGGGATCGAGTCTGCTTGCTCTCTCCGCTCAGCCCGGTCTTGGCCAATCCGAGAACAGGGTCGATTTCAGCACCCAGATCCGCCCCCTCCTTGCCGGCTACTGCTATGAGTGTCACGGCGAGAACCGGGCCACGCGAGAGGCCGATCTCAGGTTGGATCAGCAGTCCTTCGCCTTCAGCGACCTCGGAGGCTACAGGGCGATTGTCCCCGGAGATCCGCAGGAGAGCGAGCTCTACCTTCGCGTCGCTTCAGAGTTCGCCGAGACCCGAATGCCCCCCTATGCGGCGGGCACCGAGCTCAGCAAGGATCAGATCGAATTGATTCGACGGTGGATCGAGGAGGGAGCAGAGTGGATCGACGACGAAACCGATCGGGAGACCCCTCGTCGCAGCACCGGTCGGCGGCCGGTCGAGCTGCCCCGCGAGCCGTTTTCCATCTACACCCACGACATCGACGAGGTCCGCGTGTCGGTCCTGGCTCGCGGCCTGTCCCATCCGTGGGCGTTGGCCTTTCTGCCGAGCGGCGACATGTTGGTCACCGAGCGCAGTGGAGCCCTTCGCGTGTGGTTCGGGACGGCGTCCTCGTTCCCGAGCCGGTCGCGGGGCTGCCGACGGACATGATCGCCAGGCGGTCGTCCGGCCTGATGGAGGTGTCAGTCCATCCCCGGTTCGAACAGAACGGGTGGGTCTACTTGACCTACACGAGGAAGCTCGACGAGGGGACGGGGACAGTGGCTCTCGTGCGCGGCCGCCTCGACGGGATGCAGCTTCGCAACGTCGAAGACGTGTTCGTCGCGGAGCCGTGGGCCGGCACGAACCCGACCGATCCTATGAACCAAACTCGGAAACCTCGCGCGACAGCGGCGGCGCGGCTTGCGTTCGCACCGGATGGGACGCTCTTCATGACCTTGGGCGGCGCCGTCGGTGTCGCGAGAGACGACGGCTCGTCGAGTTTCTTCGGCAAGGGCATGCTCGCCCAGGATCCGAGCAGCCACGCCGGCAAGCTCCTACGGTTCAACGACGACGGTAGTGTCCCGGACGACAACCCCTTCGTTGGGCGCGAGGGGTATATGCCCGAGATCTACTCGATGGAGCATCGCAACCAGCAGGGACTGGCGATCCACCCGGAAACGGGGATGCCCTTCGCTACCGAGCACGCTCCACAGGGCGGCGACGAGCTCAACGCCATCGAGGCCGGAGGGAATTACGGCTGGCCGGTCGTGTCCTACGGCCGACATTACGATGGGCCGCGGATCGCTCCCCAGTTCTGGCAGGAAGGTATGAAGGAGCCGGTGGTGTTCTGGGTGCCGTCGATCGGCCCGTCCGGTCTGGCCTTCTACACCGGCGATCGCTTCCCCGAATGGAGAGGGGACCTCTTCGCCGGCGCGATGATGGTGGGCAGGATCCCTCGCACCGGCCATCTCGAGCGGATCGTTTTCAACGAGAGAGGCGAAGAGCTCCGCCGCGAGTCGCTGCTCAGTGAGCTCCGGCAGCGGATTCGCGACGTGCGCCAGGGGCCGGACGGGCTGCTCTATCTTCTGACCGAAGAAAACGATGCTGCGCTGTTGCGGCTCGAGCCGGTGGAGAGCGCCCAGTAGAACAGCGTTGTCTCCCCACTCGAAAATAGGATAGACGCTTATTAGCGATCAAGAAGGAAATCGAAAATAACGGCCTTGACGCCTTCCTGTCGAGTTCCCGCCGCGTCTAGGGAGCCCGCGTGGCAACGAGAGCGCGTTATGCTAAGCGGCACGTCACTCGAAGACCCATATCCTCCCGGGAGGGAAGCCATGCTGAGATCGCGCACCGCGCCGAAGATGAAGTCGTGCCTGCACTGGACGGCCGCACTCGTACTCCTTACCGCACTACCCGCCACGGCGATAGACGGGCCGACTCTCCCTATGGCGAAGGCCGAGTCGGTCGGCATGTCGTCCGAGCGCTTAGCGCGCATCAACGCCCACATGCAGCAGTACATCGACAACGACATGATCGCGGGCGCGGTGACCCTGGTTGCGCGCAAAGGCAAAGTCATCCACCTCGAGGCGCAGGGATCGCGCTACAGGGAAGAGAACATTCCCATGACGACCGACACCATCTTCACCTTGGCGTCGATGACCAAGCCGATCGCCTCGACGGCGCTCATGATGCTCTTCGAAGAGGGCCTCTTCCGCCTCGACGACCCGATCTCGAAGTGGTTGCCCGAATACAAAGACCACAAGGTGCGCCTGAAAGGCGGCCCGATCGCACGAACCGTGCCGCAGGAGCGCCCGGTCACAGCTTGGGTTCAAGGGGTCGTCGCAACGTTGCCTTGGTGAGCAGAGTGTACAAACTCATCGAAGACTTCGGCAGGGGTTCTGAGCGGTCACGGTTTCGTGGACACCAAGTTAAGCCCCATCGGGGCAGTTCCTATTCTGCATCAGTTCGGGTAGTCAGCTTCGGACGAGGCTGTGCGAGGTTCGGGGAGCGCAGCCTCCCTTCGGATCCGACCGCCGGTCGCGCGTGAGTTCACGCTGCCCCTTCGAAGGCCTCGGGGCTCAGGAATCCGAGCGTCGAATGCTGGCGTCTCAGGTTGTAGAACACTTCGAGGTAAGAAACCGCTTCGTCGTGAGCTCGCTGACGAGTCTCGAAGGGTCGGTCCCAGACCTCGGTCTTGAGACTGTCGAAGAAGCTCTCCAAGACCGCATTGTCATAACAATTTCCGACGCCGGACATGCTGCAGCGAAACCGCAGCTCAGCCAGCCGATCCTGGTAAGCCTTCGAGGCGTACTGCTTGGGTTCAAGGAGTCGTCGCAGCGTTGCCTTGGTGAGCAGAGTGTACAAGCTCATCGAAGACTTCGGCAGGGGTTCTCCAGCCGAGGGTCTTGCGGGGTCGGCCGTTGAGTGCGAGCGCGACCGCGGCGAGGTCGTCGCAGGAGTATCTGACAAGGTCGGTGCCCTTCGGGAAGTACTGGCGTAGTAGTCCGTTGGTGTTCTCGTTGGTGCCCCGCTGCCAGGGGCTGTGCGGGTCGCAGAAGTAGATCGCGAGGCCGGTATCGACGCGGAGTTGAGCGTGTTGAGCCATCTCGGCGCCCTGGTCCCAGGTCAAGGACCGGCGGAGCTGCTCGGGCAGCGTGGTGATTGACACCGCGATCGCGTCACGGACGGCTTCGGCGCCGTGCCCGGCGAGGGCCGGCCCGTTCTTCACCCTCGATTCGGTCCCGTGCCCTTCCATGCGGGGCAGGTGCAGCAGCATCGTGAACCGCGTAGTGCGTTCGACGAGGGTCCCGATCGCTGAGCTCTCGAGCCCGACGATCAGGTCGCCTTCCCAGTGACCCGGCACGGCCCTGTCGCCGGCTTCGGCGGGGCGTTCGCTGATCATGATCTCCGGAGTTACAAATTTCTTGCCTCTCCCCCGGGTTCGCGCATGCGGCACTCGTAGCGCTCGCCCGGTTCGCAGGCACGCGACGAGCTCGCGTTTGAGGGCTCCTCGACCTTGGATGTAGAGCGCTTGGTAGATCGCCTCGTGAGAGATCCGCATCGACTCATTATGGGGGAAATCAATCCGAAGCCGGTTCGAGATCTGCTCCGGACTCCAGGATTTCGCCCAACGCCGATCCTGGCGACGGCCGTGCCGACGGCCGATCCAACGCACATCCGGACCCGGCACCAGCTCCCCGTCAGGCCTTGCGATCACGCCGGCGAGGCGGTTCTGCACGTACTCACGCAAGGCATCGTTCGCGGCAAGCTTGGAGACCTTCGGACGGCTGGCGCGCCGCTCCGCGTGCCACTGCGCAGTCGTGGCCCGATAAGTTACGGCACGGCTGCGAGTCGCCGCGTTGCGGCGCAGCTCCCGCGAAATCGTCGACGGTGAACGACCCAGGCGGCGAGCGATCTCACGTACCCCAACATGCTGAGCGTGAAGGATGGCGATCTCTTCACGCTCGGCGAACGACAGATAACGCCCCGACACCGGAGCCAACGAGATAGGTCGCATTCCACCAGCTTGCCTGAACCATCTCGACCCGACAGCCGGCGACACCCCAGCCTCTGTTGCGGCGTCCTCGCTGGACGCCCCACGAGCGATCGTCTCCCAGAACCGGATCCGGTCCTCGCGCCGCGCTGTCGAGGGCCGGCCAGGTGACCGCATCTGGCCACGCATCGCTCGAATCGCACCCTGACACTTGCCAACTCCCATCGAAACACCTCCATCACGAGATGTTGCGACGACCAGTTGAATCCGCCCAGTACGCCACGTTCTCACTCACACCTCGGGTCTGACCTTCAGTCCCGAGGGCAGTGGCCTCACTGAAGAGCAGCGTAGAGAAGCCACCAATGACGGCAAGGGCTTCGACACTCTGGCCGAGCAGATCGAGGCGGCGGCAGTGATCCCAGGCGCCTTTCATCCCGGCGACCATTGGCAGTACGGCGTATCGACCGACTACGTTGCCATCCTGGTCGAGAAGATCTCGGGCGAATCGCTCGACGACTTCTTGCGCGAGCGCATCTTCGAGCCGCTGGGCATGGTCGACACCCACTACAACGTCCCGCGCGCCAAGGTCGATCGCCTCGCTGCCATCTACGAGCCGAACGACGACGGCACCATCGAGCTCATGCGCCCACCGAAGTATCAAGAGCCCACCCGTCACTTTCGCGGCGTCACCGGTCTCAAGTCGACGCCGGCCGACTACTTCCGCTTCGCTCAGATGATCGCCAACGGTGGTGAGCTCGACGGCAAGAGGATCATCGGCCGGATGACCGTGGACAACATGATCACCAACCACATCGGCGGCGACAAGCTCGTCTACGTTCGTGGCCCCGGCTACGGCTTCGGACTCGGCTTCGGCGTCCTGATCAACCCGGCCGAGGCGGCCGATGCCCTTTCGGTCGGCAGCTACACCTGGGGGGGCGCGTACGGCACCCTCTACTGGGCCGATCCGGTCGAAGATCTCATCGGCCTCATGTTCATCCAGGTGAGGCCCTACACCCACATCGCCCGCCAGCTCTACTCGAACGTGGTCACCCAGGCGGTAGTAGACAGTCTGGCAGATCAGCGTCCGAAGATCATGGGCTACGCGACTCCGCGCTGATCTCCCTGTGCCTGTAGCGAAAAGGCCGGAGCTCACCTTCGAGGTGCTCTCGCTCGAGCACGGTCTTTCCCAGACCATCGTGGAGTGCATGCTGCTCGACCGTCGCGGCTTCCTCTGGTTCGGCACCCAGGACGGCCTCAATCGCTACGACGGGTACGAGTTCAAGGTCTTCCGCCGCGAGCCGGACGATGAGTCGACTCTGAGCTACAAAGATATCCGCTGCTTGCTCGAGGACCGCAGAGCGACGACATCACCGTGATCGTCGTCAAAGCGTCTCTCACCTAGAGCGTCGTGTGTACGTAGACGAATGCGTGTACGATCCGGTGACCGCCGAGGATAGAGCCATGCCTCAGATCGACCAGTTCGAATCCGTCTTCAAGTCTGCCTCGAAGACCCTCTACGAGCACGCGGAGGTCGAGATCGGCCCTGTGCTCGTGGTCACCGACCTACCGCCGGCAGAGGCGGATACGTTCGCCGGCAGAGTGGGGGACTTTCTGAGCATCCTTGGTGCCGATTTCAGCTTGCGGATCGTGGCAGGCGAGGAGTACACGAGTGCCGAGGATCTCCTCCGCCTCGTAGAGGAGGCGGCTCCGGACCTGGTCGTTACCTACCGCAATCTCGGCACGACCTCGTGGAAGTTCCCCCACAGCCTCGGCGATTGTGTCGACGTTTTGACTCAGGTGGCCGAGCCCTCGGTGCTCCTGCTACCGCACCCCTTGGCGGGCCGTGCGCTCGACCATGCTCTAGAGAACACCGACCGGGTGATGTGCGTTACAGGCTATCTCACCGGCGACCATCGGCTGGTCAACCTCGGGGTTCGCTTCACCCATCGGGGCGGAACGCTGTATCTGGCCCACGTCGAGGACGACACCGTCTTCGAGCAATACATGCAGACGATCTCGAAGATCCCTGAGATCGATACCAACCTGGCCCGCGACACCATCCGCCAGCAGCTGCTGAAGGAGCCGCGCGACTACATAGAATCCTGTCGCACAGTGCTCCGCGAGGCAGGGGTCGAAGTGAGGGTCGAGGACGTAGTGACCCTTGGCCATCGGGTTTCCACCTACCGCGGCTTCGTTCAGACCTACGAGCTGGACCTCTTGGTGCTGCACACCAAGGACCAGGAGCAGCTCGCCATGCACGGGCTGGCCTACCCTCTCGCGGTGGAGCTCCGGGAGATCCCGCTCCTCCTACTGTGATGGAAGAGCACGCCGTCCCGCTGGGGATCACCCTTCTTTTCGTCGGCGTTCTCGGCGCCATGATCGTCAGCCTCGCGCTGGAGGAGAAGATCCACGCGAAGAAGTCGATCATCGTGGCCTGCTTCGCGGTGGTCTCACTCCTCATGGCGACCTTCCTCGGCAAGCCGGACGGGCTGCTGCCCTTCGGCCCGGTGCTGGTGGGTGGGCACGAGATCAACATGCCGGTCTACATTCCGGCGATCGACTGGGGCGTCATCGCGATCATTCTGGGCTCCAGTCTCTTTGTAGACGTCACCTCCAAGAGCGGTCTCTTCACCTGGATCGCGATCCGGTTGACCAAAGCCTCGGCGGGCGAGCCTCGCCGGCTCCTCTGGTGCTACGGGATCATGACCGTCGTCTTCAGCGCGGTGCTGAACAACGTGACCGCGATGATCATCGTGGGCTCGCTCACCACCGTCTCGTTGGCGAAGCTGGAGCGCAACGACAAGCTCCTGGGGTTCCTGCTCATCGAGGGGCTGCTGACCAACGTCGGCGGACTGCTCACCCTGATCAGCTCGGTTCCCAACATCATCGTCGGCACCGCCGCCGGAATCTCCTTCGTGGAGTTTTTTCTGAAGGCCAGCCCCTTCGTGATGGTGGGCACGATCATCACTCTCTTGATGGGCGCGAAGCTCTTCGGCATCGAGAAGCTCGCTAGCGACCAAGAGCGCGAAGAGGCGAAGAGGTTGGTGGCCGGCTTCGACGAGAACGACGGTATCGAGAGTGAGGGCTTCTTCTGGTTCGGCACCGTCATGACCGGCTTGTTCATATTGGTGATCGCCACCACCTCGGCGCTGCCTGGAATCAGCAGTCTGGGAATGGGTTTCGTGGCCCTCTCCTTCGCTGCCATCATGCTCGTGCGTTTCAAGGCAGCGGTGGAGCAGTTCTACAGGGCGCTCGACTGGGACCTACTGGCCTTCTTCGCCGGCCTCTTCATCGTCATCAACGTCATGGAGCACGCCCACGTCCTCGACCTCATCGGCAAGGGTCTGGTGAAAATCATCGCGCTGGGCGACATCGCCGGTACCGGGGCCGTTCTGGTGGCGAGCGCCGCCTTCAGCTCGGTGACCGACAACATCCCTCTCGCCGTCATGCTCTCCAAGATCCTCGTCAACCTGGGTACCCCCGCAGACTCCCCGCTGTGGTGGGCGGTGGTCTTCGGTGCCAACCTCGGCGGCAACCTCACTCCCATCGGCTCGGCCTCGACTCTCGTGGCCGTAGCGATCATGCACAAGCACAAGCTCCCCATGACTTTCGGCTCCTTCGTCAAGGCAGCGGTCCCCTACGCCGCCATCCAGATCGCACTGGCAACCGCCTACGTTCTGCTCTTCCTTCGCTAGGAGCGTGTCCGAGAATTCGGACAGGCGAGTAGTTCTTAGGGGGGGATGGGCCGGAGAACGGGCCGCAGGCCCGCTGTCCGGGGCTAGGCGATTGGCGGCAGGATAGGTCGCGTCTCAGGGCTCCGTTCGTTGGCCGGCCTTGACTCGCCCGAGCAGTGGATGACGCCCGATGTCCGCGGCCAGATCGCCGAGTCGAATGACTGTCTCCAGTGTGTCGGCTCGGAAACCGCTCGATGCTGCTTGCCGCTCGAGCAGCTGAGAATCAATTCTCATCCGGTTCCCTTGCAGTCGTTTGGCTCTCGGGCACGATCACGTTCCAGCGTTCGTTGAGCTCTCCACCGCGTCGATTGCGGACCAGGTAGTGAGGCGACTTGGGTCGGTGGCGCTGCAATGCGACGAGATAATCTTCCGGCACGTAGAACGTGTTCTGGTAGCGCTCCAGGAACCAACCAATTGCTGCCCAGACAGTCTTGGAGTCGTAGACCCGAAGGACCTCTCCTAGTAGATCGAGGTCAAGTACGGCGAAGCCGGCAGCGGAGTCGACGAGCTCATCCAGACCTCCCGCGAGGTCGAGTCGGTGAAAGCAGTCCGCTAGAGTGCGCTCTGGGCCGGTGGTGATGAGTGCCCTGTTGCCTCGTTCCAGCCGACGTACACCGAGGAGTTCCTTACCTCCCCTAGCGAGGGGCTGTGGGTGTTGGATGAAACGCACGGTCGTTCCTCCGAGGGGTAGGGGGCGCCTTCGCTGATTTGTAAGCACGGTTACGGAGCTCCAGGCGGAATGGGCTACCCCGAGCAACTCGAGAGCCGAGTGGTGACTGAATACCGCGTCACTTCGGATGGTGGCAGCCACCAGGAAGGGGTCGGGCAGGAACGACGTTGGATCGACGCCGGGCGGAATAGATGCGTATACACCCCTTCCCACCGACTTCAGTCGACCGCGGGCCATGTGGTACTTGAGCCGCTGTCGGATCGCATGCTCAGCCCCGTTGTTGGCCAACGCCTCCTTGGCCTCGCTTAGGCTGAAGACTGGGTGGGTCTGCAGATAGGTGGAGGTGTTCATCTCGCTTGATAATTCGCGTGGGAACCCGAGCCACCATGAAGAGGGTGATATTATTACCCTTAATGACTCAGAGCATCAAGTCGTTTCTTCGTGGGCTCAGCGTGTTTGGGGGCAGCTGTTCGGCAAGCCGAGGTCAGTCGCAGGTCCATCGTAATCACCTCAGCGCCGTGCCTGCGGGCGAGAACGGCGTTGAGCATGACAAGCCTGACCTTGGGGCTGTCGCTAACGCAGAAGGGTGGGGTGTTCGCTGTCTTCGGCGCTCGTCTTCTGCGTAAAGACGCGGAACTCCTGCCACCACGCCGCCGCCTCTTCGCGGCTCCAAGTGCCGACGTTGGCCAGCGCGTCGAGCTTGTCGTAGAGCGCTTCGGCGCTGATCGGCCGCTCGTCAGGGTCCTTCGCGAGGCACCACAGCAGCACGTCTTCCAACTCTTCGGGTACCGGTTTGCCGAGGCGGTCCGTCGGGCGCTCGGGCTCGGTACTGATGTGATGGTTGATGATCTCCGCGAGGGTCGCGCCTTCGAAGATATGGGTGCCGGTGACCAGGAAGTAGCCAACGGCACCGAGGGCGTAGATGTCGCTGCGCGCATCGACGTTCTCGGCGTCGCGTATGGCCTCCGGCGAGAGGTATCGCGGCGTCCCGAGCACGTCGCCCGCAACCGTGACATCGATCGCGTCGCCCGCATCGAGAAGCTTCACCAGTCCGAAGTCGAGCACCTTGAGATGGTCGGGCATGGCGGGGCGGTTCCCGACCATCAGGTTGGCCGGTTTGATGTCGCGGTGCACGATGCCGAGTGCGTGCGCCTCCGACAGCGATCCGCACGCCTGCTTCAACAGAAAGATGGCGCGCGCCGCCGGCAGCGGTCCCGCCTCTGTGACCAACTGCTCGAGGGTGACGCCATCGACATATTCCATCGCGTAGTAGAACGCGCCGTCGGGGCTGGTGCCGTAGTCGTAGATGGCGACCGTGTTGTGGTGCGAGAGTTGTGCGGTGTTCTGCACCTCGCGCTCGAAGCGCACTTGGCGCTCCGAATCGGCAAGCTCGCGCGGCAGTAGTTTGATCGCCGTCGGGCGTTTCAGCATCGCGTGGGTGGCGTGGTAGACCTCGCCCATCCCGCCCTTGCCGATCCTTTCACCCAGCGTGTACTGCCCAAGGCGTTGTGCTTCGTTGACCTTGGTGCGCATCGTCTGCAACGAGTAGTTATAGATACCCGCCCCGATCGCCGCCAGACCGAGCAGTCCGAAGAGGATCCAGAGCCGGCGGCGCAGGATGTCGACATACGAGTAGGCCTCCGAGACGTCCTGCTCGGTCGCGATGCCGATCTCGTATTCGTCGATCCAGGTCCACGCCCCAACCACCGGAACCCCGCGGTAATCCGGGTAGCCATCGACGTCGCTTTCGACCGCGCTTCGTCCCTCTTCGCGCAACGCGAGCGCGGACGCCGCCATCTTCGTCAGCGGTCGGGCCTTGAGCGGCGTCGTGGGCTCGAATCCCTCGACCATGTTGCCGCCAGGGTTGCGCACCTCGACATTGAGAATCGACCGCTCGCCTTCGTCCAGGATCCCCAGTGCGCGCAGATCATCTCCGAACCGGCTGTAGGAGATCATCGTCCCTTCTGGATCGAAAGCGTAGGTCTCCGCAGACTCGCCGACTCGGCCCTTCTCGAGCTGATCGGTGAAGCGTGTCGGATCGAGTACGAACGCGAGCCAGCTGCCGTTGTCGCCGAGTCGCGTGAGGACGACGATGAAGAGATCCTCGCCGACCTTCCGCGGCGGCATGACGATCGTTTGTCGCTCCGTAGCCAGATAGGGTTGAATGACGGGGGAGCGAGTTCCGATCGACTCGGGTCGCGGCGAGGCCAGGAACCGGCCACTGCCATCGAGGATGGCGTGTCCCAGATAACCATTCGTCTCGACCGCATCGCGCAGGGCGGCCGCCATCTCCGCCTGTAGCGGAGACGCCGCCAGATCCTCGGCATCCGTTTTCGCCAGGCCTGCACTGATCGACTGAACGGCCTCGCGCGTCGCCATGACCTCGGCCGTCTTGACGGCATTATCGAGCCAGCCGAGCACCGCCTCGACATTGGCGCTGAGAATGCTTTCGAGCCCGTCGCGCAGATCGCGGCGCATCGCATTCTCCATCGATACCCGGGTCCAAACCCCGACGCCCAAGAGGACGATCGTGATCCCGATCGGAATCCACCAAGATTTGCGACGCCCCCGCGCAAGCGTCGCCGAGCCGAACCCGCGCGAGAGCTTCCCGATGCGGCTGCGTGAGGCGGAAGTAGCCATGCGGGAGCAATCTTACTCAGATCGGCGGGCGCGTTCATCGTCACCTTCGCCGGGTGCTCGAACTTTCAGATCGATGCGCCGTATCTCACTCGTGGTAGCTTTTAGCGCCGCAACGCTTCAACAAATGGAATTGCCTTCGCTGTCTGGATCCTCGACATCTCGAGGTGACAAAGGAGATTGCCCCATGATTCGAACGAGGACCACGACACTACTGACCGTGCTCGCCCTGGCCGTCTTGGCTGCCACTTTTTCCGGCTGCGCGTCGACCAGCGCCGGCAGTGTTGCTGCCGATGTTCCGGCGGCCCCGCAGAAGAAGGCGTTTGTTCCCCCCTCCTATGAGGCCGCAGAGTATGCCAGCGAGGAGTACGGCTTCTCGGTTCACTACCCCTCGGACTTTCAGGAGCAGCCAGGCGCGGGACTCTTCGCTGCCGCCTCTGCCAGCCAGGTTCCTCGAATCGACATTACGCTCATTCCAGGCTCGCCCGACGCTTCACCCGAGACCATAGCGAGCGGGTTGGAGGCTGGGTTGGCGGAGCTCGGCGGAGGCGAGGCGAACGTCACCGCGTCCAAAGAGACCACTCTCCAGGACGGGGTCACGCCGGCCCTCGAGTTGATGGTCGACTGGAGCTTCCAGGGCTTCCCGATCTCGAGCATCGTGCTGATCACAGAGGCCGGCGGTCAGATGATCAACGTCCAGGTGACTACGATGGAGGGAGGCGTCGACGACCTGGTCAGGGAGATCGCCTACACCCTCTACCTCGACTAGAGAGACAGCGCCGCTACCAGAAAACCACTTGGAGCCCCGGGATCCGCCGGAAGCTCCTCTCGTCTCGGGTCACCACATCGAGACCGCGTCCCAGGGCGGTCGCCGCGATGATCATGTCGTGTGCGCCGACCGCCGTTCCCTCCGCCGCCAGCGCTGCCGATAGTCGGGCATGGATCCGTGCCGCCACCAGGTTGAAGGCTACGACTGGAAGGCTCGAGAGCAGAGTTTCGCCCCAGGCCTCTCGGAGCGATCGTAGGGCCTCATCGTCGGCTCCATACACACTGTGCATCAGCTCCGAGGCTGTCACCACCGAGATCGCGAGGTCCTCGTCTTCGTAGCCCTCGAGAGCGCGATCCAGATCGAGATCGCCGCGCTCGACGGCGACCAGAACGCTCGAATCGATCAGGGCTCCCAAGGCGACTCCGGCGATTGTGGCTGCGCTCGTGCCACCTCTTCGACCGCGTCGAGATAGTCGGCGTCGACGGGTGGAATCGAGCGGAGGAGCGCTCGAAGATCGGCGCCGGTAAAGTGAACCGGCGCCGCCGGCCGGAGCTCCGCGACCGCCGCACCACCCCGTTCGACCACAAAGGACTCCCCCCGGTAGCGCACCCGGTTCAAGAGCTCCGAGAACCCCCGCGCCGCTTCGGTCGCAGACAAGTGTCTGGCCGCTTGGTACTCGGCGGGAGCCTCGCGCGCAAGATCTCGGCCCTCTTTCTTGGACATCAGAAAATCATAATATCAGATTAACGGATCAGACTCTCTCCCCGAGCACGAAACCGATCTCCATCCTCTTGAGGGCCGAAGTCAGTCGCTGGTCCATCGTAATCACCTCGGCGCCGTGCCTGCGGGCGAGAACGGCGTAGAGCATGTCGTAGACCGGATGGCCGTAGGCAACCGCAGCGACAAGGGCTTCCTCGACGAGCTCGTCATCCGAGACCCGCAGATCGACCAGCCTTCTCGCGTCGCCGAGGCGATCGCTGGCATCCTCGCTCTGCAATGAGTCGTGCCTGACGTACTTCCATAAGGTGTTCGCGACCTCGCTCGCGTAAAGGCCGGGAGCCATCACAACAGCCGTGTTGGCGAGAACCTCGAGAAGGTTCTTTCCCGCAGGAAGGCCGCAGACAACATGAACCGCCGCCGAGGCGTCGAGAACGCCACGGCGCCTCAACGATCGCGATCCTTCCGAATCAGATCTTCAGGGGGCGGGAGGCCTGGGTCGGCATTGTCGCTCTTGAAGCGGCTTCGCAGCTTCTCGATGGTTTCCATCCGCCGCTCCCTGGCTTCGAGCTCCGGGAGCTTGCGCAGCTCGATGATCGCCTGCTGAGCCAGGCTACGGCCTTCCCTCTCGGCACGGTGAGCCAACGTTTCATAGATGTCCGCCGGTAGCTCGCGAATCTGCAGTGAGGGCATGAGTTCTCCTTGCTTCATCATATTGCATGCGTTTTGATGAAGCAAAGGTTGCCGTTTGCGTTCGACTCACGTGTTCTTGTCGCCGACGGGCTCATACCCCCCAGAGGCCTTCGGCTGGCAGGTGCCACCCGAACATTGAGAGGGCGAAGGGAACAAGGTAGTCTGCCCCTGCGACGGTAGAGGCGCGAGGTGCCTCGCTGCCGCCCCGCGTTCATAGAGAAAGAAACTATATATTTATGTATAACTACTTTCGTTATGAAATTGCTCCAGGATAGCCGTGCACCTCGATCAGAGCCCGAACCCTTCGGGCAAACGAAGCCGGGTGGCGTCGAACATCGAGTCGCGACGACCGGGCTTTAGAGGACGAAGGACCATGTCTCGCCATCAGCTCGCCAAGGAGCTCGACGAGACTGTCCGGGCGCTCGACCAGGGAAGTGTTGAAGGAGAGCTGATGCCGCTTCTACCCGAAGAAGAGCTTGCCGGCCTGGCGCTCAGACTCCGCGCTTCGCTCGCGAAGCTCGTCGAGCAGCTCGAATCGTCCGAGGATTGACCTCAGCCAGCCTGAGCCGCCCTTTGGGTCCGGGTGCGCGCTGGTCTAGGGTGCCGGCCGAATATTTCCGGGACGCGGTGAGCGGGGTACCGCATCGAAGAAAAACGGTTGGTTGTACTGGTGCTCGACATCGCCGACCGAGGAGGCGTGTACCGTTGAAACTTGCTGGGGTTCTTAGCTCTGGAGTCTGACGTAGGATGGGAGCCCAGACTCACATCCCGGAGCTCCACGATGTGCAGGACACAGAGATGGCAACAGCGGATGAGGCTGGCGACGGGCCTCCTCCTCGCCTTCGCAGCGGCGGCATCGGGCCAGGCGCGCAGCTCCTACTCTCCTGCTGTCGACCGCTCCCACCCCACCGAGGTCTATTGGGGAGACACTCACGTCCACACCAGCCTGTCGTCGATCGACGCAAATATCAGCGGGCTCAATGAGGACAAGCCCGAGCTCGCCTACCGCTTCGCGCGAGGCGAGGTGGTGACGGCCAAGAACGGAATGCCGGTGCAGCTGCGCCGCCCTCTGGACTTTCTCGTCATCGCCGACCACGCCGAGGGCCTGGGAGCAACCGCCGCCCTCCAATCGGCGGATCCGGCCTTTCTCGGGACCGAGCACGGGCGAAGGCTCTACGACGACTACCGAGCTTTCCGTCGCGAAATGGCTACAGTAGCCACCGATCGATTTGAATCTCCGGAGGCACGAGTACGGCGCTACCCCTACCGGGCGGAGTTCTCGATCGAGGTAGAGGAGCTCGAAGAGCCTTTCAGGCGCTCGGTCTGGAGCCGCGTCGTCGAGCTCGCTGATGCCTTCGACGATCCCGGGACCTTCACCGCCCTCGCGGGCTATGAGTGGACCTCGGGCCTGACCTTCGCCAACCTCCATCGCGTCGTGATCTTCAAGGACGACGCTTCGAAGACGGGCACGATCGCCCCCTTCAGCTTCTTCGACAGTCCCGACCCCGAGGATCTGTGGCGCTTCCTCGAGCGCTACAAAGAATCGACGGGTGGAGACGTACTCGCCATTCCCCACAACGCCAATCTGTCGAAAGGCCAGATGTTTGCTCCCAACACCTTCGACGGCAGCCCGCTGAGCGCCGCCTACGCCGAGACCCGCAGTCGCTGGGAGCCGCTCTACGAGGTCACTCAGATCAAAGGCGACAGCGAGACCCACCCCGTCCTGTCGCCGACAGACGAGTTCGCGGACTTCGAAACCTGGAATAGCTGGGCCGGAGAGATGGAGAACCCCATCGAGCACCCTTGCTGCCAGGACTTTGACGCCGCGTCCGAGGGCGAGCTGAAGAAGGCGGAGTACGCGCGCTCGGCCCTGAAAAGGGGGCTAGAGGTACAGGCCGAGCTCGGCATCAACCCCTTCAAGTTCGGGATGATCGGCTCGACCGACGCGCACACCTCGCTGGCCACCGCGGATAACGACAACTTCTGGGGCAAGTTCTCCATTAACTTCCCCTCTCCCGAACGCATGTTCGACCTCGTTGTCGCGCGCTGGCCGGCACCGCTGAACTGGGAGGGCGGCGCCGCCGGCTACGCCGCGGTCTGGGCGCACGAGAACACCCGAGCCGCGATCTTCGAGGCGATGAAGCGAAAGGAAGTCTACGCGACCAGCGGCCCCAGGATCACGGTGCGCTTTTTCGGCGGCTGGAGCTACGGGCCTGACGACGTGCATCGCTCGGACTTCGCCGACATCGGCTACGCCAAGGGTGTGCCGATGGGTGGCGACCTCAGCGCGCCGCCGCCGGACCGTTCCCCGAGCTTCTTGATTCGAGCGCTGCGGGATCCGGACGGGGCCAACCTGGATCGTGTCCAGGTCGTCAAGGGCTGGCGGGATCGCCGCGGCGAGCTCCACGAGAAGGTCTACGACGTCGCGCTCTCCGATGGTCGTCGGTTGGACGCCGACGGCAAGGCCGAGCCACTGGTATCGACCGTGAACGTCAAGGACGCTTCCTACACCAACACCATCGGCGACGCCGAGCTCGCCGTGACCTGGAGAGACGAAGACTTCAATCCAGACGAGCTCGCCTTCTACTACGTGCGCGTCTTAGAGATCCCCACGCCGCGATGGACCGCCTACGATGCCAAGTTCTTCGGCATCGAGAACATTCCCCAAGAAGTGCGGAGGGTCACCCAGGAGAGGGTCTATACCTCGCCGATCTGGTACACGCCTCGCTAAGAGGCCTGGTTGGACCCTGAAGCTAGGTGCCACCCGAATATTTGACAGCAAAGGATGGCGTTTGACAGAAGATCCCTTCAGACTAAAATTGTCAGAAGGTCCCTCATCCCCTGGAGGTGTTCTGATGGTTCGGGCACGCAATTCTCGGTCGTCGAAGGTCCCGGCCGGATGGGTTGTCATGCCCGCAGGTCTGACGCTGTGTGTGGCGGTTGCGTTCGCGCAGGACCGTGCTCCAGCGGAAAATCCACATGCAGCGGCCCTGGCGCCGGCCGAGTGGGTCGACGATCTAACGCCAATCACCGCATCCCATTGGAACTATGACCGCGCGGCTCACCTTCTGGAGCGGGCCGGATTCAGCGGCCCACCCGAAGAGATCGAGCGGCTCGCTGCGATGACACCTGAGCAGGCCGTCGATTATCTCGTCGACTACGAATCGATCGAGCCTGAAACCACGCCCTTCGATCCTTCGCAGGCCTGGGGTGAGGAGATGTACGCCGACGTCGACCGTCACTTGACCTTCTTTGGGGCGATCGACAGAGCGTACGAGGTTGGCGAGGCCTACGGCAAGAAACCGGCCGAGTCGGGGGAGCGACGCTACCAGGACATAGCGATCACGGCCGCCTTCAAGATTCTAAGCAGCGCTAGGGAGTGGCAGCGCGTGGCACTGTGGTGGGCCAATCGGATGCTCACTACGACTCGACCGCTGGAAGAGAAAATGACGCTCTTCTGGCATGGCCATTTCGCCAACGAGGAGCAGAAGATCAGGGACTACCGGCTGATGTTCTACCAGAACCAGACGTTTCGCCGCCGGGCGACCGGGAATTTTCGCGACATGCTGGTGGCCATATCTCAAGACCCAGCCATGCTCGTCTATCTGGACAACCGGAAAAACGTCAAAGGACACGCCAACGAAAACTACGCGCGTGAAATTCTGGAGCTATTCGCCCTGGGAGTGGGCAACTACACCGAAGACGACATCAAGGAAGTGGGACGGGCGTTTACGGGTTGGAGGAACGAAGGGCTGCGATTTATCAACGATCCAACCCTGCACGACGAAGACAACAAGACGATCTTCGGCAAGACGGGCAACTTCGACGGATATGACGCGATCGACCTCATTCTCGAACAGAAAGTGTGTGCGGAATGGGTGGCCGGGAAATTCCATCGTTTCTTTGTCCGGGAAGAGATCTCACCCGCGCTGAAGGCGGAGTTGGCCTCGACTTTTCGCGACAGCAACTACGAGATCAAGCCACTGCTCAAGGCAATCTTCCTCAGCCGCGACTTTTACAGCCAAGCGTCCGTTGGAACCCAGATTAAGGGCCCGGTTCACTATTACGTCTCGGCCGGCCGCAGGCTGGGACTCGATCAACTCCCGGGGACTCCCCGATTCGCCCCCTCGATGACCGGGTTGGGCCAGGTCCTGGGAAATCCGCCCAACGTCAAAGGATGGGACGGCGGACGCGCATGGATTAATCCGTCAACCTTGGTACAACGAGCCAATCTGATGCGGCAACTCCTCGATACCAGAGACGACGACGCGCCCAGCCCCGCCCACTCAGACGACGCGTCCGATCGATTCGGCGGAAGATCCATGATGACGGAGAGTGAAGAACGTGAATCGAATCGATTCAAATCCCTAATCCCCAAAGACGAGGATAGCGAAACAAGCCAGCCTGACGGAGATAGTGAGATGAAGGGGGCGCCGTCCATGAAACAGCTCACTGAGAGGGGGGACTACGCCATAGCTCGCGCCTACGCTACTGCGTATGAGCTCAGCTACTCGCGGATCAAGCCGATTCCGGCCACGCCTGCCGAGCTAAACATAACTGAGATGGCGAAGTCTGCAGGCGTCGAAACGGCCGAGGACGCAGTCGACTATTTCATCCATCGTTTCTTGCGTGTCGAACTGGGCGAATCCGACCGCCAGTTGACGATCTCGTATATGAAACACCTCTTAGGTGGAGAGAAGATCGATTACGAGTCGCCTGAAGCAGAGGATAACTTGCGGGAAGTGCTTCACTCGATCATGAGCACTGTCGAATTTCAACTGGGCTGAGAAAGAAGTCACCGATGTCGAAACATCAAGATTGTTGTCCTCCCAGATCTCGGCGTGGCTTCATGAAGTCCGCGGCCGCAGCTCTGGGAGCCGGCGCCGCTCTGCCGTTGTTCCTGCGGGAGACAGACATGGCCTTCGCCGCCAATGCATTGGCGGGGGTCGAACACGATCATCCAGAGCGGATTCTCGTCGTTCTCGAGTTGACCGGCGGCAACGACGGGCTCAACACCGTCGTTCCGTACACCAACGACGAGTACTATCGTCTGAGGCCGACGCTTGGGATCAAGAAGGACAAAGTGCTCCGGCTCAACGACGAGCTCGGGTTTCACCCCAGTCTGGCCGGGTGGGAGCGCCTGTTCAAAGACGGACAAATGGCGATTGTGAACGGTTGCGGCTATCCCAACCCCACTCGCTCGCACTTCGAGTCAATGAGGTTTTGGCACACGGCTGTGCCCAACGCCCCAGAGCAATACGGCTGGGTCGGACGCCTCGCCGACGCCCGCTACCCCCAGGCCGACGGCAACTACATCGTGAATCTCGCCTCGATCCAATCGCCGGCCGTCGTCAGCGCGAAGCATTCGCCGATCGTCTTCGACGACCCTGATCGTTTCCGCCGTGAGGGATCCACCGAACAGGCCGAGCTGTTTCGCGAATTCGCCGCACAGAGGGAGCCGAGCGGCAACCCAGCGATGGACTTCGTGCGATCCATTGCGTCGACCGCTCAAGAGAGCTCGGGCTTCATCCGTCAAGCCTGCGCCGAGTTCCGCAGCAAGGCAGACTATGGGTACGGCGCCATCGGCCCCGTGTTGCAACGAATTGTCGCCCAGATCGACGCGGATTCACCGGCGCGAATCTATTACACGAGCTTCGGCAGCTTCGATCACCACGCCGGCCAAGCTAACGCGCACCGCACCCTCTTCGACCAAATCGGTGATGCGCTCCTCGGGTTCCAGAACGATCTGGAGGCTGTCGGCCGAGCCGAGCAAGTGGCGGTCGTGATGTTCTCCGAATTCGGCCGGCGGGTGAAGGAGAACTTGAGCCTCGGAACAGACCACGGGGTCGCCGGGCCGATGTTCGTGGTCGGCAATCAGGTCAAAGGCGGCTTTTACGGTGAGCTTCCCAGCTTGACGGACCTCGACGAGGGTGACCTGAAGATGACGACGGACTTCCGCCACGTCTACGCCACGATGATCAAGGAGTGGTTGGGCGTTGACGACGCCAAGTCCGTTCTCAAGGCCGACTTCCCGACTTTGAGAATGTTCGAATCCGCCTAAACCCCGCAACCCGGGGATGCTTGCGCTGCAGGTCGCGCAGGAGATCGATGATCTGCGCCTGCACCGAGACGTCGAGCGCCGACGTCGGCTCGTCCAGGAAGATGATCTCCGGGCGAAAGATGATGGCCCTCGCGATGGCGATTCGCTGACGCTGGCCGCCGGAGAACTCGTGCGGGTAACGATCCTGGGCATCGGCATCGAGCCCAACCTCCTGCAAGGTTTCTCGGACAAGCTTGCGGCGCGCATCCGCCGAAATCGCGCTTCGGTGGATCTTCAAACCCGCCTCGACGATCTGATTCACCGACAGCCTCGGCGGCAGGCTGCCGTACGGATCCTGGAAGACGATCTGCTCCTTACTTACTTTGCTCCCTTTGCCGCGAGCGAGTGCGGCCTCGGCACCACATTGTCACTGCTCGTCTGTCGTTTCCGCGGCATCCTGAGCTTCACGTCTAGCGAGCCACCCAGCGCCTCGGAAATCTTTACCATGGTTCCGAGGGTGGGGTTGGCGTTCGTATCGAGGAGCTGCCCAACCCAGGCCCGGGAGCATCCGAGTCGACGTGCGAGCTCGGCTTGAGTAATCCCCTGCGCCGTCATTGCGTCGTGTACACGGGTAACGAACTCAAGTTTCGCCCCCTCGACCTTGTAGTCGATGCTCTCTCGCATTTCGCGGAGCATCTCCTGGTAATTTGTCATCGTTCTCCTTACCTCCATTCCGCCTCTTCCGAGACTCCAACTTCTTCAATCTCTGACGCTCTCTCCCTTAGGTATCTTTCGCGCACCTTCTGAGCCTTCTCGATCTCGTTCGGCGGTGTCTTGACTCTCGCTCGGCTATCAGATTCGCGGGTCCTACCGTCGTCGCCTTCTCCATCAGCCGCAACATCTTCTCGCCCAGCGGGCTGGTACTGATCGCTTCCAGCGTGGGACAACGACCTTGGCCGTCGCATACCGCAATCACTCTCCAGATGCGCCCAATCGCTATCGTTTCGGTTTTCAAGGTGCCCTCGACCCTCTCTCCTTGGTCAAGGATAATCTTGACACCAGGGAGAGACTACGTCAAGGCAAAACTTGACCATTGGAATGCGACTAGGGCCTGCCTCGCCGAGGGTCTCGAGGCGGCGCATGAGAAAGGTGTGGTGCATCGCGACCTGAAGCCAGCGAACATCAAGCTCGGTCCGGACGCCTCGGCGGTGAAGATCCTGGACTTCGGTCTGGCCAAGGCGATGGCCCCGGAGATGGAGCTCTCCCGGTCTTCTCCGTGGGCGCTCCCGAAGTGCTCTTCGACATGTCGCCATACTCGCAGGCCGTTGGGTGGAGCTATGCTCCGGCGCCGGACGGGCCACGCTTCATGCTGATGAAGCCGGCGGCGCCGAGCGGCCCTGGCGTAGCGCAGTCGGAGATCGTGATCGTGCAGAATTGGTTCGAGGAGCTCGAACGGCTCGTGCCGACCGATTAAGGCCGGGAACCGATTGGAGGCGTTGAAGGGGAACCGCAAAGGTCAGCACAGCATTCGGATCAACTCACAGTGGCGCATCTGTTTTCGATGGGTGCGCAGCGATGCACATAACGTCGAGATCGTTGACTACCACTGAGGTAAACATGCCAAGGCAGCAGAAACTGGACCCGATTCATCCTGGAGAGTTCCTGCTAGAGGAGTTCATGAGGCCGATGGGTATCACGACCAATCGGTTGGCCAGGCACCTGGGTGTTCCGCCGGGGCGGATCAGCGCCATCACCAACGCCAAGCGCTCGATCAGCGCCGACACTGCGCTCAGACTGGGCAAGTATTTCGGCGTCTCTGCAGAGGTCTGGACAGGTCTGCAGGCTGACTTCGATCTGAGAGTCGCGCGACGCGAGGTCGGCGAGGAGATCGAAGAGCGCGTTCACGAACACCAAGTTGCTTGAGGGCTGCTACTGAGCCCCAGGTAGCCTCCGGCACCCGAAGGCTACCTGGGGCCGCGGCGGCCACCCCGACCCGCGTGAGCCTTATCGCGGTATCAACCAGATCGGCGACGACCAGGCGCGCTCTTGATGCGTGCTCGCAAGACCGGGTCGAGGCGGCGTGCCTGCGCGCACGGCCTCCCAGGTCGACCAGCGGCAGGTCGGATTCTCGAGCGCGCGTACGTAATAGAAAGCACGTTGACTGCGGTCGAAGTCTGGATCCGTCCAGAGTGTTTTGAGCTGCGCCGCGCCGAGGTCGGCGCTGACGCTGCAGTCTGCAAGATCCACCTCAGCGCCGTTCTCAGGGCAGCGATGGGTCTTGGGGTCGACCTCGAGACCGTCCGAGCAGGCCACGTCGTAGACCCGCTCCTGCGGCCGGCCGTCTTCGATCCAGCCCTTGATCACCTGCAGACGCTGGAGTTTCGCGGCCTCGGGGTCCTGCATCGCCCACACCAGGAACTGGGGTGCGCCGCGGCGCCGGGCAGGGAGGTCGGCGCCCATCGGCACACCGTGCTGGTAGGCTTTTGCCATCAGATCCTTGTCTTCGAGCGCATCGCCCTTGAAGTCGTAGCTGCCGAAGAAGCGCACCCGGATGCGCGGTCCGCTGGTGGCGAAGGTCTCCTTGCGGCGGAACGCGTCGTAGATCGCTTCGCGAGTGTTCTCGTCGGCCCAGACGCCCGCGAGGCCCGAGGCGCCCCAGGTCGGCAACCTGGCAGCCCTTCCCGTGGTCTGTGAAACGTCGCCCCAGGTCTTGGCACCCCCCGGGGGCACCGAGCCGCGCCGCTCCGGCGTCGCATCTTTGAGCCCGAGCTTGCTGAAGAACTTCGACTCTTCGTACGCCCCGCCCCCATTATGGCCGTCGGTCGAGCCGATCATCCCGAACCGGTAGGGGTTGAAGCCCTCGTTCTCCTCGAGCTCGAGCCCGGTCAGGTAGGCGTCGCGCACATAGCTGCCACGAACGTACTCGGGCTTCCTGTTGGCGGGGGGGAGATACTCGATCCCGAAGTCGGCCCACTCGTCGTTGGTGGAGAGCAGGGGGTGTGTCTCCGAAGTGCCCTTGATCTGCGTGACCTCGACCAGTGGCTCATTGCGCATCCGCACCCGGGCGTAGGCCGCGTCGAAGGGCTCGCCCGAATTCTTCTGGCGCGCGAACTTATGGCCGGCGCTTTGGTTCGAGTTGTGGGGAATCGCTAGCGCTTCGATGCCCTCTGCGCGCAAGCCCTCGAGCCAGTCCCACAGATCCTCGGGGTTCGGCGAGTCGAGTCGAGAGAAGGGTACCTCCGGCGCTTTCGCACTGCGGAAAATGACATTGCGGTGTTGATTGCCCCCATCGGTCTCCGATGACGTGTATTCGTAGGCGACGAAGGTGGTGAGCTTGCCCGGCTCGTAGTTTCGCTCCGCCGACGCGATGATCTCCCGCCAAGCCGAGCGTGTGGCCTCCGGGTCGGGGTGGGCGGCAAGGAACTGTATGCCTTTGGTCGTCGAGGCGTCGTCATAGATCAGATTCGTCGGATCGAAGAAGCGGCGGCCGTCGGGATGGTTCGCCAGCGGATGATCAGGATCCATCATCGCCCACCACCGGCCGAGATAGAAGCCGTGGTCGGTGACCGCGTAGAAATCGAGCGGACGATCGAGCTGGATATCGAAGCCGGCGGGATGTTGGATCGCCTCCCCGCGGGCATACCGGTAAGCGTCGTCGGGTGTCGAGCGGGTGCCGAAGGTGAACGCGTCCAAGGAAAAGGCGGTATGGATGTGCAGATCACCGAAGTAGGCTTGGCGGTGCTCCGCGGCTTGTGCGCTCTGCGAAAAAGCCGCGAGGTACGCGACGAGCAGAATACTGATTCTCGGCGACATCGTCTTCTTCTCCTTCACCTAGGACGGGAGCTCAAGGGTAGTGCAATAGCGTGCGAAATGGCTACCGCCCTTTGGTCACCTCTGGCAGCCGCCCCTCAGCGGCTTTCAAGCGAGAACACTTCGACCTGCCGTTCGAGTTCGGTGCCCAGGCGATCGCGCTCGACCTCCAGATCGTAGCGCGACTGAAGGTTGAGCCAGAGCGCTTCCGAGGTGCCGAAGAACCGTGCCAGGCGGAGAGCTGTGTCTGCAGAGATGCGCCGCTTGCCGTGCACGATCTCGTTGATCCGACGAGGAGAGACGCTCAGGCCCTTCGCGAGCCGATATTGGCTCAGGCCCATTGGTTTGAGAAATTCTTCGAGCAGCACTTCACCAGGATGAATGGGTTCGAAGATCTTCTTGTCCATGTCGTTGAGATCTTCCAGAGATCCTCTGCACCGTAACGTGGCGCGTTATTAACGTCAAGCGTTAAGGCCCTGTCTCGGCGTCTACCGGAGCTTGCCACTTCCGCTCAACTACCTAGCCATTAAGGGACGTGATCGGACGTGAGGACCTTGCTGGAGCGCTCAGCTACCCATCGACACTCGAACTGCTAGATGCCGAAGGCGGCCTCGTTTCTTCGCTCCTACGCGTCTCAGAACCTCCCTTCGCGCACCTGGTCCTTCGCCCGCTCAGGACTCAGGTGAACGACCTTGCCAGGCGACACGCTCTCATTCTCGGGTAGCGGCACATCGCCCTTCTCCTTCCCCTTCTCGACCACGCTTTTGAGCCCCCGAAGCCGCTTCGATCCTTCGATGGCTTCGCCTTCCGAGTAGTACTCAAACCAAGGGAGCCCGGCTTCGTTGTAGGTGTTGGAGGTCGGTGGCACAGTCGGCGGCGCGACACCCGTGATCGACTGCCACACCATCGAGTTGGCGATGTGCGTAAAGCAGCGCCCGCCCGCTTCGGTATCCCAATCCTCGAGCTCGAAGGGATCGTCGTAGATCTCCTGACGCATGCGCCCGCCCGGGGCGAGTGCCATGCTCGGGGAAGCTTCCGGCGATAGGCAGTAGTCGTTCTCGACGCTGCCAAAGACGTTCATCCTGGCCCTTTCGCGGCTCACCGGAAAACGCCGATCGAACACGTCTCGCTTCATCGGATAGGCGAGGATCTGAATGCCCCCGTATTCGGCCTCGTCGGTGAGTTGTTCCTCGGCCGAGTAGCCGGCCCCAAGAGGCATCGCCACGAATTGCCGGATCACGCCCTTCTCGACGCAGAAGCCGTCGAGCCAAGGTTGCTCGGGAGCCACCATGTAGTCCTGGGGTTTGCCGTGCAGCCGCTCCGACCAGCGCTCGCCGCTGACCGCGTCGATCTTGCCTGCCGCGATCTTGATAGCGAAAGGGTAGTTCCCCTGGCGCGAGACGAAGGCCGTATCGAAATTGAGCCACATCGCCTCCGACTGGTACATCGGCAGCATGACGCCTCCGTGCTCGAGCCACTCTCCCGGCACGCTGTCACCGAAGTCGTCGACATGACGGATGGGGAAGCGCCCCAGACCTGGTGGCAGTGGGTAATCATCGCCGTCGTCGGGGATGCGCAGCGTGCGCTGAAAGTCGATCGACAATCGAGCCTGCGGGTGGACCTCCGGGAACGTGAAAACGAGTGAGTCGCCCTTGAGTTGGATCATCCTTTTCCTCCTTACCATTTGCCGTCGCGGACCTCGCGCACGATCCGCAGCACTGCGTGATCGGGCTGGTCCTTGAGCTCACGAATAAGCTGCCCGAAGAGTTGCGGCCGTCGACAGATCAGCTCCTGCAGATCGCTCGACACCTTGCCCGCCATCGCCAAGAGCACATCGGGATCTTCATCGAGCTCGCGAGCAAGTGCCACGATCTTCTTTTCAGAAGGCGGTGCCTCTTGGCCCCGCTCTACTTTGCTCAGGTACGAGGGCTCGACCTCGATCCGCGCCGCTACCTTTCGCAGTGAGAAAGATCGGTCTTCGTTTCGAAGTGCTTCTCGCCGTTCGCGTATGTAATTACCGAATCTCTTCATGAATGTGTAGTGTATACTACATACTATACACAATCAAGCCTATGCCGCTCTTCCAGATCACGATTCGGCAGCTCACGGGCGGTGCAGACAGGAGCTTGAAGGGATCGTTGGGGGAACGCGGAGCGACCCCCCTAGATCTCCCCGCTCAACGACCGGACATGCTGTACAAGCTCAGACTGAGAGCTGACTCCCAGCTTCGAAAACAGTGACCGCAGATGGCTCCTGACAGTGCTAGGTGAGATGTGTAGGTCATTCGCAATCGCCCCAACCCGAGCACCCGCGAGAAGCTCCGAGAGCACGTCTTTCTCTCTCGGCGACAAGTCAGCAAGGCCAGGGTGGTTGAGTAAGTGCCGAGTAGCACCACCCGACGAGCGGGCCAGTAGCTCGAGCTCGAGGGCGATGTAGTGCAGCCTCTCGGCGAGCTCGGCCGGCCCGGCGCCGAGCTGTCGGGCGCTCCAGATGCGCTCGAGTGTCACGTGCAGGCCCTCGACAAACTCCACCGAGCCGTCTTCGCGGAGCTCCCGGCGATTGAAGATGTCGAGGAGGGGCACCGTGGCGCCGTCTTTCCTGAGCCCCATCGTCATGATGAGCCTCTGGTTGCCCTCGTTGTAGCCGTCTATGTGCTCGCTGAGCAGGGGCACCAACTCGGCCGCCATGAATTCCGAGACGTGATGCCCCACCATCTCGTCTCTGCTGTAGTCGAGGATCGACAACTCGGCGTCGTTGACCTCCAGAACCACCCCGTCCCCGGTTCTGCGGTACCAGCCGACGTTCAGAAGGTTCCAGTGATCATCCATTTCAGACTAGGTATTTGGTTAGTTATCGACGTTTCGCCCCATTGCTATTTCGGGTAAGGTCCTTTACAGACAAGCACTTCAGCCCGCATCGAGGATAGCACTCGAGGCATGTCTCTAATGTGGTGGTGGGTGGCAGGGGAGGTTCTGGCGGCCCATGATTCCACCCGACGTACCCCCTGCCATCGGGGCGCTACGGCTGCTCGACAAGACTGGCAAGTGCGGGGTTAAGGCCACTTGGACAGCACTCCCGCAAGGGGATTAGCCGCCTTGGACGTGGAGCTCTGATTCTCTCTGCTAACGTGGTCCGAATCCATCCAGCTTCAGGGCCTTGCAGCCTTCAAGGCAGGAGAGAATCGCCCAGTCTGAGGTCGGTGCAAAAGACATGAGCCTAGGTCGACACTGGGACCGAGCCGAGAATGCTCGGCGCGTGGCTACTGGATCCTGGGGCCAGAGGTCGACCTGACCCGGCATGGCCATCGAACGGCCCGCTTCCCACCTCCCAAGAGCACCTGTAACTGAAGAGTCTAGTAGAGCTATGACCCACCCCATCCACCGGCGCTACTACGCGGAGGACCTTGTCCGCCGCCGCCGCGCCGGTGAGGCCCGGCGGTATGCCTCGTCGCAGCGTCAAGGCCGGATCGATGCAAACCCCCACCAGATCGACGCTGTCATGTTCGCGCTGGGTCGGATTCCTGACGGCGGGTGCATCCTTGCCGATGAGGTCGGTCTCGGAAAGACCATCGAAGCAGGGCTCGTGATGGCGCAGATGTTGTCGGAAGGGGCCGAGAGGATTCTCCTAGTGCTTCCTCGCGCCCTGCTCGGCCAGTGGCAGGATGAGCTCTACACGTTGTTTGGCATGACGGCGATCGAGGCCGACGCCAACGACGCAGACCTCAACGCACCGGGAGTTTTTCTCGCGGGACGCGAATGGGCAGGAACTGAGAGGGGCTCGAGCAAGCTCACCAGTGGGCCCCCATTTGACCTCGTGATCATCGATGAGGCCCACGAGGTTTTCGCGGGCATCTACCGGCGCTTCGATCGGCATGGGGCGTATCGAGCCGACAGCCCGTATGCGATGACCGCCCACCGCGTCCAGCTCCTCATCGGGCCCTCCCCTGTGCTCCTTCTCACCGCGACCCCCATGCAGAACTCGCTCAACGAGCTGTGGGGCCTGGTGCAATACATCGACCGCACCAACACCCTGCTCGGGCACCAGCCCACCTTCAAGGCGCTCTTCTGCGAAGACCCAAGCGGCCGGCGCATCGTGCCGGAGCAGTCTCTCGAGCTTCAACGCCGGCTCGGCTCCGTGGTGCAGCGAACCCTCCGCCGCCAGGCGCAGGAATTTCTCGACAAGCCCTTCGTCCATCGACAGACCAAGCTCTTCGAGTACACCATGACCCCAGAAGAGCGTGCGCTCTACGACGACGTCACCGCCTACCTGCTCGAGCCGACTCTGTTCGCGTTCCGCGGCCGCTCGCGGCAGCTCCTCCTCATCGGTTTCCATCGCCGCATGGCCTCGTCGACGGCGGCCCTCGCACAGAGCCTCGAACAAGTCGCCAAGCGTCTGCGTGGGATTCTCAAAGGAGTCGCGGAGGCCGATCTGCCCGACATCCGTTTCGAATTCCTTGCCGACCTCGAAGACGAGCTCGACGTCCCCGAGTCTGAGGACGTCGAAGTCGAGCCCCAGCCCGAAGGCGTGAGAGCCGAGCTGGCGCGTGTCGAGGACTTCGTGCGCCGAGCCCAGGACCTTCCCCACGACAGCAAGGCGGAAAGCCTCGTCCAGGCAGTCCGAGCACTCGGCGAACGCGAGGAAGGTAGCGACAAGGTGGTGATCTTCACCGAGTCCCTGGTAACGCAGCAGTTCCTCCGCACTCTGCTGATCGACAAAGCTGGGCTCAGCGACGAGGACATCACTCTCTTCAGCGGCACCAACGAGACTCCTCGTGCTCGCGAAGCTCTCGAGCAATGGCAAGAGGATGTGGGCAAGAACCTCGCTCCTCATGCTAAGCCCAGCAAGAAGGTCGCGATTCGCCTGGCGCTCGTCCACGACTTCAAGACCCGCTCCCGCGTCCTCATCTCGACCGAAGCGGGCGCGAAGGGTCTCAACCTGCAGTTCTGCGACACTATCGTCAACTACGACCTGCCCTGGAACCCCCAGCGCATCGAGCAGCGCATCGGCCGCTGCCACCGCTACGGCCAGAAGCACGACGTCACCGTCATCAACTTCCTGGCATCGGACAACGAGGCCCAGCGCCTCACTTTCGACATCCTCAGCCAGAAACTAGAGCTCTTCGGAGCCGTCCTTGGCATGTCCGACGAAGTACTCCACCAGCCCGGAAGCGACGGCAACTCGCAGCTGGGAATGGCGCTCGGGCCCGACTTCGAAAGTCAGCTCAACAAGATCTGGGATCGCGCGCGCTCCGTCGAGGAGGTCGAAGAAGAGCTGCGCAAGCTGCGCGATTCGATGGACGATCGGCGACGCGAGCTGGAAGAAGTTCACGAGCGGACCGTTGGTCTGATCGAGAGCCGGCTCGACGAATCGGTACACCAGGTTTTCCGCCGCATCCGCGACGAGCTGCCGGCTACTCTCGCCGAGCTCGACAAGGAGCTCGAGCGGGTCGCGCTCAGCTACCTCGAAGCCGCCGATGCCCCTCACCAGGTTCGCGAAAGCGGCGAACGGCGCATCATCGAGCTCTGGCGAGATCCTCGGTTGCCCGAACCACTCGCTTCGGGCCTTACCATCGCTGTGGGCGGCTCCAGCGGCCTCGAGGATCTCGAGCCTCTTCACACCAGCCACCCCTTGATCGAGGCGGCTCTCGCCGAGGCACGTGAAGCCGGGTCTGGCAACTTCCGGCTGCGCTTCGAGCTCGGCGAGAATTCCTCGGAGATCCTCCAGCAACGCCGTGGCTCGCGTGGCCGTCTCGCCCTGACCAAGGTGTCCTATGACGGCTTCGAGCGAGAGGATCGCCTCATCGCGACGGCGATCTTCGAAGACTCTGACGTCCTCCGCCCGGCAGAAGCCGCCCATGAGTTCCTCCAGCTCCCCTGCACTGAGCTGCCGGCCTCGGTCCCCGAGTGGTCGCTCACCGCCGAGGAGCTCGACGAAGTCGTTGATGAAGAGGTCTTCCTCGACCAGTCGGCGGCGGCGCAGCGCGACCAGGCGAGCTTCGAGAAGTCGATCGACCAGCTCGACCAATACATGGAAGATCGCGCCCTCCTGCTACGGCGCAACCGCGCCGACCTCACCGGGCGCATCGAGACCGCTGAAGCCAAGCGTGACGGCGCGCTCGGCGCCGACGCGCGCAACGACGCAGAAGAGAAGCTCAAGAAGCTCGAGCTCGAGGCGGAGGAGATCGACGCGTCCCTCGATCGAGTCGCTACTCGCCAAGACCCCGACTACGAGAAATGGAAGAAACACGCCCACACCAGGCGCTATCGATCACCCGAGGCCGAGCGCCTTTTCAGCGTTGAGTTCGAGCTCGCGTGACCAACCAGGAGACAGAAGACGTGGCTCTCAAGCTTCTCCACACCGCCGACTGGCACCTCGGTCGCCGCTTCCCCATGTTCAACGAAGACCAAGAGCGGGGGCTGACGCGCGCTCGCCGCGACGTCGTCGGGCGGATTCTCGATCTCGCTGAGAGTCGCGGCGTCGATGCTGTCCTCTGCGCCGGGGATCTCTTCGACGAGCCTGCACCCGCCGAGGAGTGGTGGAGCGCCGTGCTCGACGAGCTCCGCTCACGCAGTGACTGGACCAGGCCCGCCTTCCTTCTGCCAGGCAACCACGACCCGCTCCTCCCCAACTCCGTCTATCAGACCGGGCATCCCTTCCGCGAAAGCCTGCCAAGCTACGTGCACGTCATCGATCGAGAGGACTACGAATTCCAGATCTCGGACCAAGCCGTTCTCTACTCCACCCCCTGCCGCTCTCATGCGGGCCAGCTAGACCCGACAGCGCGCATTCCCATGCGCGAACCCGGCGACGAACGCATCCGCATTGGCTTGGTACACGGCCAAACCTTTGACATGGAAGGGCACCAGACCAACTTCCCCATCGATCCGCAAGCCGCGAAGGAGCGAGGCCTCGACTATCTCGCCCTCGGCGACACCCACGCCTTCCGCGAGCTCCAGAACGCGGGAGAGCCTCCTGTCGTCTACCCAGGGGCTCCGGAACAGGCAAAGTTTGGTGAAACGGACACTGGCCACGTAGCAGTTGTCTTCTTCCCACTCGATCGGGGCCGCTTCGCATTAGTCGAGAAGCAGGCCGTTGGCGCCTGGCAGTGGCGTGAGCAAACTTGCTCATCCATTGAGGAGCTCCGCTCCCTGCGTAACGACGACACTCTCAGAAAGTGTGTTCTGCGACTCCAGGTCAACATGACCGCTCCGCTGAAGGAGTACGACGAGGCCGAGCGAATCCTAAGAGAGTTGGAGGGCTCCCTCTCGGCACATCCTCGGGTCGGTGTCCTCGAGGTCGATCGGAAGAGTCTCCGACTCGAGAGCCCGAGCATCGACGACTTCCCCGAGCTCCCTCCGGTCCTCCAGTCCGTCGTTGAGCGTTTGAACGCTCGTGCCGGCCAAGAGCCCGAGAAAGCCGAGCGTGCTCTTCACTACCTATATGAGCTGGTGAAAGGGAGTAGCGCCTGATGTGGCTTCGGAAGCTCCATGTGCGCTCTTTCGCCGGCATCAAGGAGGCAGAAGTCAACCTCGAACCAAACCTCAACGTTCTCTACGGGCCCAACGAGCTCGGCAAGTCGACTCTCCTGCAGGCGATCCGAGCGGCCCTGCTTCTGCCCCACAGCTCCGCCAGGCACCGACCCTTCATCGATTGGCATGACGACCGGCCGCCCAGAGTCACCCTTACTTTCGAGACGGAGGAGCAGCGCATCTGGAGGGTGCAAAAGAGCTTTGGAGCCGGCGCCGACGGCTCGAGCCTCCTCGAGTTCTCGCGCGACGGCCTGAGCTTTAGTCTCGACTGCAAAGGCCGCGAAGTCGATGGCAAGCTCCGCGAGTTGCTCAGTTGGGGCGCCGGCTCCCCCGGCGGCAGCAAGGCACGAGCCGCAGGCTGGCCCGACACCTTTCTCAGTACCGCTCTGCTTGGATCACAGGATGAAGTTTCTGCGATTCTCGACAAGGGGCTGGAAGGCGACCTCGACGAATCGGGCAAAGACCTCATCGCGCGCTCTCTCCAAGCAATCGCGGAAAGCCCCGTGTTCAGAAGCGTTCTCGAGAGAGCTCAGGAGAAAGTTGAGAGGGCCTACACGGCCACAGGGAAAAAGAGCAGAGCGAAGGGCTCGCCCTGGATGGGAAGCCAGGAGCGCATCAGGCTCCGCCAGGAGTCTCTGGAGAGTATTCAGCGCCTTGCCGACAACAGCAGCGCGGCGAAGCTCGAGATGGAGAAACTGCAAGAGCTGCTTCAACAAGCGGAGCTGGAGCAGAGCGAGGCTGCTGGCGGGCTCCAGGAGATAGAAACCGCTCATTCACAACAGGAGGCTTGGGTCGCCGCGTCCCGACTCCTCGCCGCGGCGACCGAAGAACGCGATCGCATCCTCGGTCTTCACAAGGCAGTCGAGACGACCCAGGCTGAGATCGATCAGGCAAAGAGCGAATTCTCCATCGCCGAGGAAACAAAGAAGGGTGCCGAAGCGGACCTCCTCGCCGCACAAACGGAACACCAGCAGGCTAGGCAAAGAATCCTCGATCTCGAGAGTGACGATGTTGAGCAGAAGCGCAAGATTCGCAGGCAAGAGATCGAAAAGAGCGTCCTCGAGCTGGAAGGTAGGCAGAAAGACGCCCAGCGCGAGGTGGAGCTCGCGAAAGACGCCCTAGCTAAGGAGCGCGAAGTCAGTGAGCTGGGAAGCCGCATCTCAAGCTTAGAGAAGCAACTGTCTGAAGCCCGATCCCTCGTTGAAACCGCGCGAACGGAAATCAAGAAGGAGAGGCAAGAGCTCAGCGAGATGACGCTCTACGAGAAGCTCCGCGCCTACCAATCGTCTAGCCAAGCCCTCACGAGCGCCAACAAGGCCAGAGACAACGCAGCAGAGCTCCGCACCCAAGCTGGGGCCATGAAAGACAAGGCTCGTACCTTCCGCAGCGAGGTGGCAGCCCTCGGTCTGCCAACCGATGACGCCCTCCGCGAGTTGGCAGCGTTAGAACGGGAGCTCGAAATCGCAGAGGCGAAGGTTCAGATCGAGCTCTCTCTTCTCATTCGCCCTCTTCGTGAAATCGAGATCAGTATCGACACCGGCGATCGCCCCACAGAAACCCGTAAGATCAGCAGCCCGGAGACGTTCGAAGCCCAAGGTGTTCTCCGTGCTCAGATCGGCGACGCGGCAGATATCGAAGTATCCGGCGGCAACGCCGATCAGCGCCAGGAGGCAGCCGACGCTAGACTACGATGGGAGAGGACCTCAGCACCCCTTTTCGAGAAGTTCGGAGTCTCGACCCGGGTAGATCTCGAGAGTAGCTGCCGCTCGGAGAGCGAGAAACTAGTCGAGGTCGAGCGGATCGAAGGAGAGGCCGCAAACCTGGAGGCAAGAGCCGAAGGGCTCGGGCATGCCGGAAGCCAACTGGAAGAGCTGGAGGCCAAGGCGGAGACCTCCAAGCGATCCTTGGAGCTCGCCCTTCCAGAGGGGATTGCTCTCGAAGAGCTCGAATCGCGCTTCGAGGGAGTCGAGCAGGGCGAGCTTGATCGACAAGAGCTGGAAGACCGAATCGCTACCAAGGAAGAGCAGGCGCAGATCCTAGAAACGAAGATAGCGGTGGACGAGGGACAGCTCGAATCCCAGAAGGAGGAGCTCGAAGCTCAGAAGCGTGAGAGCGCCGAAGCCCGCGACAAGTTACCCGACGATCCACAGAAGGTGTTCGAGCGAGCGACGTACTTACTCGGGGAGTACGAGAAAAACCTCCAGGCGGACTCCGCCGAGCTCGAGGTCCTCGATGGCTTCGCCGAGACTGAGACGGCCGAGGCACGCGTGGCGCAGGACTCTGCTTCCAAAGCCGTTGAGACTGCTAACGAATGTGCGCGATCGGCAGACAGCGCCAGAAATGCGGCCAAGCAACGGGTCGACAGCCTGGAAGGAGAGCTCCGCGCTCGTGAGGCAGCCGCGGAAGTGGAGGACATGACCGCCTCACTAGCACTCGTCGAGGATAGAGAGAAGGCGCTCGCCGACCTGCCAGAATCTACGTCCCAGGTCGACGAGGAACAGCTCACCTACGCCAGATCAGAGGTTGAGCTTGCAAAGAAGGAGCTCGACAGGTTGCGGCAAGAATTCAGCAAGCAAGAGGGCGCTCTCGAGCAGGTGGGGGGCCAGTACGTCGACGAGAAGACGTCGGAAGCCGAGGAAGCTCTCATCGCCGCCACGAGAGAAGAGCAGGACGTCGAGCTCGAGTACGCCTCCTGGCAACTACTGCTCGAAACGCTCAAAGAGGCAGAAAGCGAAGACGCCGTCCATCTCGGTAACTCCCTTGTCGTCCCCATCAGCGAGAACATGAAAGAGCTCACCCGCGGGCGCTACGACAAAGTCTCGCTCGGCCCCAAACTCTCCGGCACGTCGGTCTCGCTCGACGGCTCGGATCGAGAGCTCGATCTCCTCTCGATCGGCACTCGCGATCAGCTCGCCACCCTCATCCGCCTCGCCGTTGCCCAAGCGGTAAAGAGTGCCCTCGTACTAGATGACCAGCTCGTCCAAAGCGACCCCAAGCGTATGGAGTGGCTGACTGAGCTCATGTACAAGTGCGCCGATGACTTCCAGGTAGTCGTGTTCACCTGCCGGCCGGAAGAGTACGAGCTACCGAACCAGACAGCGAGAGCCAACTGGGTGAACCTCGAGAAAGTCGTGGAAAGAACGCAGCCCTTGCAACTCGAGACATCCGAGTAGACTCCTAACAGTCCCTGGAACCCAAGTGAGAGTGCCCGATGTATTCAGGCGCTATCCACCGAATGGGCTCAGATCTCGCGTATCTCAGGTCGCCGGTGCATCCTGAAGGCACTGTCAAGTTGGCCTCGGTCGAGATAAGCTTCGGCTTGTTGAATGTCCGTCGGCTCGGAGTCAGTGGGCACACGTCACCTGCGCACGACCAATCCAATTGAGTCGACCTTTGCGACCGTCAAGCTGCGCACCAAGAGGACCAAAGGGTGCGGCAGTCGAACCGCTTGCCTCACCATGGTCTTCCAGCTCGCCAGGTCCGCCGAAAGGCGATGGCGAGCTCTCAATGCAGCCAGCCTCTTACCTGATGTCTTACGAGGAACCGAGTTCGTCGATGGAGTAATACAAGCCGCCTGACTCGAACCTCAGAGCACAACTTTTGACAGTATCTCGGTGGGAATTGCACCCACTGAGAATCGCCGGCTTTTCACGGCGCACCAGAATCGGTAGTAGAGCCAGACGGCATAGCTGATGATGTCGGGCGGGAACCGGTGGCCGCGGTAGCTGGTTTGTCGCTCATCATCGGTCCAGTCCGACGGCGACCGCCTCAACTTGACAATGCCAGCGACGTGGCCGAGGTGCCATACAGGCCTTGGGAGGAGCCGAGCCGCCGTTGCGGGTAACCAATAGCGCTAAAGCAACCGGCCTTGGGAGCGGGAGTGTGCGTTGCCCACCGACTCAGCCCAGACGCGTCACGCTTTTAGCGCCGAAAGGTACTCGCCCTGAGGTGCCAGCGCCTATGCGGGTTCAAGCTCGGTAGGATCCGTGATGAACAGGCGAAGCTGCCTGCGCAGGCGCGGGAAACACCTCGACGGTTCGTCGAACGAGAGAGCCACTACCTCTGGGGAAGGCGCTCTTTGCTCTCTGTTTGGAAAGAAGAGGCGAAGCCCTTCTGGTTCGTGACTTCCGATAGCCGATCTGCACCGGCCGGGCAAGATAGGATGGGCAGCGTCGAATGGAATACCTTACCCCCTATCAAGCACCGTCGACTCCTGGGCGATTCATGGACATCACACTCCGCGAAGCGTGCCCTCCTCTGGAAGACGCCCAGCCAGTTTCGCGTTCCTTCCGCAACCTCCAGGCAAACCGCGAGCACATCCACATGATGGTGGTAGGAGGGCATGAGTCCACTCGCTAGTCGCACCTACTCGAACGCCTCTTGCGAGAGAGGGTGGCCCCCAGGCCTGCCGTCGACTGACGTGCCCCTTCCCGGCTCCATAGAGGGTCGTCCATGACGGAACCAGGGACCGACCCGGACCGCGAGAAGGGAATCTCGCTATACAAGTTTCTTCTCGAGTTGACCAGACTTCGTACGAGGGTCGTCCACTCGATTGACGATTACCCGACGAGGACGATTTTCTTGGGAGATGTGCCGATCGACCATCGGTGTCGCTCCGGCCTATGGGTTCGTGAGGGACTGCCAGAGGATGGTCGGCAGGACTTGCTCCCGCGGGCCGATGACTGCTGGCTGGAAGTCGACAAGCCGGACTTGGCGCCCCCTCCGAAACCGAGTGAGAGCCTCCGGCCCTGGATTGTTGAAGAGCAACTTCACGATTCGAAACTGGACTTCCCCGAACTGCGAGCGGAGCGGCTGTTACTCGACGAGAACGGCGACGCGACAACGATCGAGCTGAGCAACGAACCGGGTGTCGAGGATGACTGGAACCACTTTGTTGAGGAAGAGTGGTGGCCCTGGGCCGCGCGAGATCGACGGCTACGACCCCTTCAAGATCTCTATGCCAAGCTCTTCTCAATTCACCAGGCGCTTGGTCTCGAGGGGGAGCGGTACGAGCTCCTTGTCGGACAGGGCCTGCTCGCCTGGAAGTCGGCTGGCGGTCTCGATGTAAAGAGGCATCTTCTTGTTGCGTCGGCTGCGATTCAGCATGACGCCGACCGCGGCATCATCACGGTGGGCCCCGCCGGCGACGGCCCTGACCTGCGTCTTGAAGAAGAGATGGTCCCGCCAGAGCAGCGTCCGTCCGTGTTGGGCCGAGGCGATGTCGACGACCTTCGGCAGTCGGTTGGGGACCAGATCTTCACACCGGTCCCGGTCGATCGCCTCCTTCGGACCTGGGTACAGGACGCGGATGCTGCCGGCCAATACTCCGAGTCCCTTTCTCCACCTCCGCGCAGTGCGGAACCGATCGTCCACCTTGCACCCGCACTCGTGCTGCGTGAGCGAACCGACCGTTCCTTCCTTAGAGCTTTCGAAGAGATCCTCGAACAGCTTGAGGCGGGCGAGCCCGTTCCTGAGGGGCTGAAGCGTTTCGTAACCGCCGCCGATGCATGGAATCCAGGTTCAGGGGGCAGCCCCTCGGGAGGGAGTGCCGCGGGGAGCTCGGAGATCTACTTCCCCCTCCCCGCAAACGCTGAACAACGCGAGATCGTAGATCGCCTTGGCCGCCGGCCAGGTGTCCTCGTTCAAGGGCCCCCAGGCACCGGTAAGTCCCACACGATCGTCAATCTAATCTGCCACCTCCTTGCGACCGGTCAAAGGGTTCTGGTGACGAGTCACACGGCCCGTGCCCTGGCTGTTATTCAGAGACTGCTGCAGAAACGAGTCGCGGTGATCGCGCCTCTTGCCGTCGTCGCCATGGGCAACGACCGTGACTCTCTTGAGGCGATGGAAGGGTCTGTCCAGGGCATCACCAGTCGTCAGAATTCTTGGGACCCTAGGGTTGCGCAGCGCACAATCGAATCTCAGGTAGAGAGGCTCGACGAAGCTCGCCGGCTCAAAGCTTCCACGCTGACGCGACTGAGGGAATTACGTGAGCAGGAGACTCTGCGTCAGGGGTTGCGCTTCGGCTCCTACAGCGGGACTCTCGGGCAGATTGCATCGCAGCTTCGCTCCGAGGAGGAGGAACTTGGCTGGTTGGCGGAAGCCGTTGGCGGCGAGGCCTCTCCCCTCTTAGCACCGCAGAGTTCGGCCGGCTTCTCGGGCTTCTCCGCTCTCCAGCCATCGACGCTGCAGAAGAGAGGGGGGTCGAAACCTCAGACCCTTCGGCTCTCCCGCGCCCCGAGGATCTGCAGAGACTCGCTGAACTCGAGCAAGAAGCTGAGCTAGCTGACCAGGCAGTCGAAGGGCTGCACTCGCATCCCGTGTTCGCGCCGCTTGCGAGTCTTGAGGACGAAGACCGAAAGTCCGTAGGTACGAAGCTCGAGACGCTCCTTGACGGTGCGAGGCTGGTGGGGAACCACCTCCAAGAATGGACCGAGCACGCCGTTCACCAGGTCCTTGGTGACCGCGATCGGGTCTGGCGACAGCTACTCGCGGCGACAGAATCGCACCTGAAGCGGATTGGAGACCGTGCGCCCTGGGCTGATGAGAACCCAATGCTCGAGGGTACGGGGCGCCACCCGGACGCAATCGCTTCTGATACGCGAGAGGTGATTAAGCACTTCGAGGCCGGAAAAGGTTGGGGCCTTGGTCCGTTCGCCAGATCTCGGATCAAGGCCTGCCGCTATCTTCGGGAGGTGAGGATCGGAGGGCGTCCCTGTCGTGCACTTGAGAGTCTTCGTGACCTCGCCTCTTGGCTTGATGTCGACCGTGAATGCCGCGACCTGAACCTTCTCTGGCGCGAGCACACGAATCTCTCTGGGAAGCCTTTCTGTGTTCAGGTCTCGGAGTATGGGGACCTCTGCGAACCTCTGGCCTCGGTGCTCGATCTCTACGAAGTACGCGATGAGGCCCGTGCCGCTTATCAGAAACACGGTTTGGCTGAACCGACGTGGCACGACCTCAAAGATGTGGAGGGCCATCTGTCAGCACTGCGGGCCGCAGATGCTCGGGCTCGGAGGGAAACAGTTCGCCAGCGAGCAGGGGACCTCCGAGGCCGCCTCCAGACTGTGCGAGCCGTGGGCAAGGCGCCTTCAGAGGTGGGTAGTCTGCTTAGCGCCTTCGAGGAGCGGGACGTTCGCGCCTTTCGAGAGGCGAGGGAAGCGCTGGAAAGACTGCACGGGCTGTTGCTCGAAGCCGATGAGCGGCGAGCCCTACTCGACCGACTGCGATCTGCGCTTCCTGAGACCGCGGCCCAGCTCGAGGCGACCTTCCATGACGAGCCGTGGTCCCGCCGGGCTCAGACCCTGGAGAGGGCCTGGCGGTGGGGAGCCTGCCGAGCATGGGTGAGAGTGAGCACGATAATCGATGGGAATGTTGGCCATTCTGAGCACGGTAGGTGAGGGAAGGGTGTTTGGTCCCTCAAGTAGTGTGCTCAAGACTAGGTCCGTCGGCATCATCCCCGCCGAAGGCGGGCCGTCGGGGATCCGTCCCGAATGCTGTGGAAATTGAGAATGGCGTAACCTCCTAGTGGTCAAACACATCGCCGGTTAGGGCGAACGGAGGATTACGCCATGGTGGAGAATATCAACGAGGAAGGGGAAGCTGCACGCTTCCGTCAGGACATTCGTTCGTTGTTACGCGAGCGTGTTCGTGCGGCGATCGAGATCACACTCGAGGAAGAGCTGTCCGAGGCGCTGGGCTGCAGCGCCTACGAGCGTTCAGGCGAGCGTGCGGGCTATCGCAACGGCAAGCAGCGTCGTCTGATCACGACGGCGTGTGGGTCGAAGGAACTGGACATTCCACGAGGACGGCTAGTCGGCGAGGATGGGGCCAGCGTAGAGTTTCGCAGTGCGATCGTGCCGCGTTACGCTCGTCGTACGCAGGAGGTCGATGACGCGATCCTGGGTGCGTATCTGGCTGGCGCTAACAGCCGCCGGATCAAGAAGGCATTGGCTCCGCTGCTGGGTGAGGAGCACCTGTCCAAGAGCGCAGTTTCGCGTGTGGTGTCTCGGCTGAAGGAGCTTTTTGCTCGCTGGAGTGAGCGCGATCTGTCGGAGGAGTCCTACGTGCTTCTGTTTCTCGATGGCTTTCACCTGAAGGTCCGCTTGGCCCGTCGAGTGGTCTCGGTACCGGTGCTGGTGGTGCTGGGTGTGACTCCGGACGGCACCAAGGTGCTGGTGGCCTTACGTTTAGCCGCGAGCGAGGCCGCCGAGCACTGGAAGTGGCTGATCGAGGATCTGAAGGCCCGAGGTCTTCAGGCTCCGCGCTACCTGGTCACGGATGGCCACAAAGGGCTGGCCGCGGCGCTGAAGGCTTGGCCTGAGGTCAAAGTCCAGCGCTGCGTCCAACACAAGTGGGAGAATCTGAAGAAACACTGCCCGGTGCACGCACACGACGAGCTGCGGCGTGACTGGCACTCGATCGTACGAGCCGAGGACGCGGCACAGGCCCGCAAGGCCTACGCGGCGTTCGTCACCAAGTGGTCGCGACTAGTCCCGGCGGTGGCTCGCAGCCTTGAGGAGGCAGGGTTCCAGCTACTGACCTTCTACGAGCTCCCCAAATCGCTGTGGAGTTCGGTGCGCACGACCAACGCTCTGGAGAACCTGAACCGCGAGTTTCGTCGCCGCACTAAAACCCAGGGCTCCTTTGCCACCGAGGCTGCCGGCGTCACGCTCCTCTGGGGGCTCGTCGCCTTCGGGCAGATACACCTGCGAAGGATTAACGGCTACCGGGCGCTTCAGCTCCTGCTCGAGGTTGAGAGGGCCGCGTAAACGGTAGGATTTAGCAAAAGACGACTCGGAGGACTACGCCTGAACCCATTTCCACAAAAAACGGGACACATCCGCCGTCGGGGCCTGACGCGCAGTCCATACTTGTTCTTTCGCTGATCACGCTGAACGAGGGCTGACACGCAGCGATGGGATGAACGGCACGCTATCTGATGGGCGATCGAGGCGGTTCGCCGAGCTTCCATCGCGCTTGGGCCCCTGGTTGCGCCCTCAGATACCTTGAACGGAACACCCATTCCCACCAGACAACGTGATCGGGTTTCCTCGAATCGCCATCAAATACTGTGAACAAGACCGTCTGAGGCAAGTGGCAGCGAAACGCAGCTTCGGCTAAGTCCTTCAAAAGGCTACGCGACCATCACTTATCGTGATCGGACCGCCATCGATTATCGTGCTCACTCTCACATGGGTGGGGGAATTTGCCGATCCGAAAGCGGCTCAACGCTTGACCGCGAGTCTCGAGCAGGCGCGGGCCGAAGAGTCGAGTGCGATAGCTGAGCTCGCTGCAGCTAAAGCTTGGTCCTTCTGTTTCGAGCGAATGACGGACCACGAACGCCAACACCTCGTCGCTTGGTCAAAGGCGGTAAGGAATCTCGGAAAAGGCACGGGGAAGTACGCCCCACAGCATCGGCGGAATGCGCGCGAACACATGAATGAGTGCCGGTCCGCCATTCCCGCTTGGGTCATGCCTCTCTATCGTATTGTCGAGACAGTGAAGCCCGGCTCGGATCTGTTCGACGTGGCTATCATCGATGAGGCCAGCCAGTCGGGGCCCGAAGCGCTGATCCTGCCTTATCTCGCTAAGCAGCTAGTGGTAGTCGGCGATGACAAACAGATCAGCCCCTCCTACGTCGGCCTGAATCGTGCGGGAGTTGCTCAACTGCGGCGGACCTACCTTCAGGACCTGCCACACCCCGACGCGTTTGGCGTTGACCATAGTTTCTTTGATCTTGCCGAGATTCAGTACGAGGGTCGAATTCGATTGCATGAGCACTTCCGCTGTATGCCAGAGATCATTCAGTTCTCCAACAATCTCTGCTATGCAGCGGAGCCGCTCACTCCTCTCCGCCAGTTCGCTGCCGGTCGCTTGACTCCGGTTGTGGAAGCGGTGCGAGTGGGTGGCGGCTACATAAAGGGCACTGGGAGCAAACAGATCAACCAGCCCGAGGCCGAGGCACTGGTGGCGAAGATTGAAGAACTCCACGCTGATGAGAGGTATGAGGGGAAGACGTTTGGGGTCCTCTCCCTCTTAGGTCACGGCCAGCATGGCCTGATCGAGAGGATGCTCCTTGAGCGTCTTGGAACGAAGGCAATCCGCGATCGACAGCTCGTCTGCGGTCAGCCCTCCGCATTCCAGGGCGATGAGCGCGACGTCATGTTCCTTAGCCTGGTCTCGGCCGCAGTCGAAGGACAGCGCATCAAGACCCTGAGCGGCGAAAGCGACAAGCAGCGCTTCAACGTAGCGGCGAGTCGGGCGAGGGACCAAATGTTCCTGTTCCACAGCGCCGGCATCGATGACCTAGGGCGAAACTGTCTCAGGCGGGCTCTTTTGAGCTACTGCTTGAACCCGCGCGTTGAGATGAGTGGGGATTCAGGTGTCGATGTAGAGCGCCTTCGCCATCAGGCCAGAACCGTCGCCCGGACGATCAATCCCAGCAATGCCCCCAACCCCTTCGGTAGCTGGTTCGAGGTCGATGTCTTCTTGAAGATCGTCGGCGCCGGTTTCCGTGTACTCCCTCAGTACGAGGTCAATGGGTACTTTATCGATCTCGTCGTCGAGGGCCTACAGGGGCGGCTGGCCGTTGAGTGTGACGGGGACCACTGGCACGGCCCCAAACAGTGGGATGCTGATACGGCGCGGCAGCGAGACTTGGAGCGCTGTGGTTGGCGATTCAAACGTCTTGGCGAGTCTGTCTTTCGGTTAGATGAAGACAGCGCGCTTGAAGGGCTTTGGGCCGAGTTGAAGATGCTGGGGATACGCACCATGGCCCAGGAGATCGATATCCCGGAAGGCGGGGAAGAAAGCGAGCCTGCAGAGTCTCTTCATACCCCCGCTGAGACTCGCTCGCCCCCCAGCCGAGTTGGTCCTGTCGAGACAAGGCTGCCGGCTGGATCTCGTGCTGACGCGCCGGCTGCTCATCTTCGCGGGCTGAGCGACGGTGAAAGTCTCTCGCCCGCAGAAGAAGACGCTCGAAGCTCTCCGAGATCTCCCCTTCTTCCAGATCCTACCGAAACCGCACCCTCAGGGTTGGTCGATGGCTTGCTGGCATTGATTGAAGAGGAGGGGCCGATCGAGGAGACAGCCCTCTTCCAGCGCTTCGTGAAGGCAGCAGGCAGGCATCGGGTGAGAGCGGCCCGACAACCTCTGGAGAACGCCGTCGAAATTGCGCTGCTGCGTGGGTTGATCGAAGTGTCGGCCGAGCGGTCGGAAAGGAATTCAGAGGAGAGAGTTCTGAGGAAGAGTGGCACGCCATTGGTACGAGTTCGCCTGCTGGGCAGCCGCCGCCTCCTTGAAGTTCCCCCTTCCGAGTTGAGGGCTGTGATGCAGGATCTCCATGAGAAGCAGCCGTGGCTTGCCGGGGAGAACCTCTATCGAGCGCTGCTCACGTTCTACGGCGCAAAGAAGCTCACGACGGGGATCAGAGAGAGATTGAGTTTCGTTGAGTCGGGCCTCAGTGAGCTTTGAGGGGTGTTCCCCCGGGCACTGTCAAGTGGAGGCGCTGACTGGCAGACTACGCAGATGAATGCCAAACCACCGAGCTACGATGGATACCGGTTTCCGACCGAGATCATCAGCCACGCCGTCTGGCTCTACTATCGCTTCTGGTGCGCCGTGAAAAGCCTGCGATTCTCAGTGGGTGCAATTCCCATGCGTATTCCGGTCCATCGTGATCACTGATTCCGCTCGAAGCTGATCATCGATTCCGGTGAAGGTGATCACGGATTCCGATCATGGTGATCACCGATTCCGGTGATGGTGATCACTCGTCGGTAGCGAGATCGAGCATCCTATGTCCTTCGCTTGAGAAGGAGGACAGAAGGATGGCGGCAAGGAAGCTATCGATGAGGAAGATCCGCGAGATTCTGCGACTGAAGTACGAGGTGGGGCTTTCGCACCGGGCGATAGCTCGGTCGCTGACGATTGGTGTGGGGACGGTGTCGGCGTACGCCAAGCGTGCCCGGCTTGCTGGTTTGAGCTGGCCGTTGGACGAGGAGCTGGACGATGCGGCTTTGGAGGTGCGTTTCTTCGGTGCTCGCCAGCCGCCCTTGGGTCCGAGACCGCAGCCGGCGGTGGCGCAGATCCACGAGGAGCTCAGGCGCCCGGGGGTCACGCTGCACCTGCTGTGGATGGAGTATCTTGAGACACACCCGGACGGCTACCGCTACAGCCAGTTTTGTGAGATCTATCGGCGGTGGGTAAAGAAACTGCATCCGACGATGCGCCAGCGCCACAAGGCTGGCGAGAAGGTGTTTGTCGACTACTCGGGCAAGAGACCCCACATCGTCGACCCCGTCACCGGAGAGTGGATCGCTGTCGAGCTCTTCGTGGGCTGTCTGGGCGCATCCAGCTACGTCTATGCCGAAGCCACCCGCAGCCAGGGGCTCGACTCCTGGATGGCGTCGCACACGCGGATGCTGGCCTACTTTGGCGGCTCGGCCGAGATCTGGGTCCCTGACAATCTAAAGAGCGGCATAACGACGCCCTGCCGCTACGAGGCGGGGGGTGAACCGGACCTATCAGGATTTTGCCGATCACTACGGAGCCGTAGTCATCCCGGCCCGGGTCAGGCGCCCTCGTGACAAGTCGAAAGTCGAGGCCTCCGTGCTGGTGGCCCAGCGCTGGATTCTGGCCGCCTTGCGCGATCACACATTCTTCAGCCTCTCGGCGCTGAATGAAGCCATCCGCGAGAAGCTGGAGGTGCTCAACCACCGGCCGATGAAACACCTGGGTGCCTCTCGCCGAGAGCTCTTCGAGCGGCTGGATCGACCGGCGCTCAAGCCTCTGCCGGTGGAGTCCTACCAGAAGGCCTATTGGAAGCCGTGCCGGGTCTCGATCGACTACCACGTCGAGGTCGCCCGTAACTACTACAGCGTGCCCTACCAGCTCGTCTCCGAAGAAGTCGAAGCGCGCTTCACGGCGACGATCGTCGAGGTCTACTTCAAATCCAAGAGGGTGGCCTCGCACCCACGGCTCCGCGGCCGCAAACACGCCGCCGGGACCACGCACCCGGACCGCCGTTCCGGCGGGATGATGCCGACCTCCTGAAGAAGGGCTAGCTCTCCCGCGGTCGCGAAGCCCTCAGCTCACTCCATCCCGGAAACTGCGCTCGCAGCCAACGGGATGCGCTTTCTCGCAGCCATCAACAAGGGCCAAGGGGCAGAGCCGGTGGTGCTGGTGACCGACAAGCCAAGGAGCGATGGCGCGGCGCACCGAACGACCATGCCTTCGGTTCGGCACGACACGACGCATTACGCGAACAACCGAGCCGAGGTCTCGCACCAGTGCACTCGACAGCGAGAGCGGCAGATGCGTAGATTCAAGTCACCAGGCCAAGCACAACGCTTCCTCTCAGCCCGCGGAGCGATCCAGAACCTCTTCCGGGTTGGCCGGCACCTCGTGAGCTCTGCCAACCACCGCACGTTGCGCGATCGTTCCTTCGTTGTCTGGCGGCAGGTGACGTGTGTCTGCTGAATCCGAGACGAGCAGTCCTCAAAAGGCCCCATCTCGCTCCTGCCGGAACAAGTTGACAACACCTTCTGGACGATTCTCCGGCGCCGATGGAGTCATTGGGCGCACGCGCTCGTGATCGTGCAGCCCGAGACCGTCGTCCGCTGGCACCGGCAGGGATTCAGGTTGTACTGGCGGTGGAAGAGCCGAAATGGGAGTGGTGGACAACCGAGCCAGTCCGAGGCGCTATGGTGATTGGGTGGCGATTCGCTGGTATCGTAGCGATCTACTTGTGAATTGCGGTTGCCGATACTTGAGAGTGGTTCTGGCTGGCACTTTTCTGACAGTTGCGTAATCTGCCCCAGCGGATGGCAATGCGTCTCAAAGAGGATCTCACCAGCGAGTGTCGACGATGAAGAGACCGAGGTGGGGGATGGAGCGAGCCGTCTACCGGGCATGGCGAGCGGTTGAACTGGCGTTACGTGACCGAAGTGGCTCGGCACAACGGGAGAGGAGTCGCAGATGGGGACTGCCACCGGAACTTTGGGATAGGGTTTCTCGCCCCTCGCGAGAGACGCAATGATTGAGCAGCTGTGAGACACCACCGATGACGGACAACTCGCAGCATGGGCCTTCAGGGTTCGCAGGACTGTTCCTTGCCAAACTTCCCATCGATGGGTCGGCCCTTGGAAATTCGACCCTCCGGAAAGAGCTGCGCTGGCCTGAGTCACGCTATTGGGAAATCCGCGATGACCTGCTTCGCCAAGGCCTAATCCAGAGAGGCCGCGGCCGCGGTGGAAGCGTGAGACTCTCGAGCGCCAGACCACCGAATCTCAGTGAAGTCACCACGATCAAACAACCCGGGTTATCCATCGTGGGCGCTCTTTCGACCTACCCGGACGCCGCCTTGGATCGCCTGGCGCGGGACAAGGTCGACGAAGTCTCAAATCTTCGTTTCCCGCGGGAGGTGTTGATTCGTGAGATCGCCACGGCACTTTCCTCGCTGAGCTACGTAGCGAAGGTCTTGGCACCATCTCGACCGCCGACGTATGCCTGCCTGAAGCTATTGATGGACGCATCTGAACTACAACTTCCGGTGAACGGTTTTAGGCGCCTTGTCCTCGCCGAGACGGATGCGCTGACCAAGCGGGCCGACGACGAAAAGGCGCTACCGGCCAACAAGAGCTACCAACTCTATCGGCGAATGCTCTTCGCGGCCTGGGAGGACGATGGTCGGGTTGATCGAAGCGAAGCTTTGCTCCTCGCAGCTCTTAGAACAGAACTCGGCATCTGGACTCGTGAGCACCTATTGCTAGAGCATCATTCCGACGTGAGGCCGATCTGGGACTCTCCAACTTGTTACGAAGAAGCTCTGAAACTTCTTCTGTCCACCGGTCTAATAGTCATCCACGAAGACTTCTACGCGTTGCCCCAGGAGGTTGGCTCCCAGATCAGGAGAGTTTGGGGCATCGATCTCGAGGACTCTGCCTATGAAGCGCTATTGCTTAACCTGAGAGGCCGACACCTGCGTCGCGCACTTGAAGCAGCGAAACTCCCATTGTCAGGTTCAAAGGAGGAACGAGCAGAACGACTGATTCAATCTCTCGTTCCACCCGCGGAAGTGCTTGAGACACTCCACATCCTTGAGCTCAAGCAGCTTTGTCGAGACCTTTCATTACCATCGAGCGGCCTCAAGAAGGATCTGATCAGCAGCGTCATTGACTATTTCGACACCGGATTGCATCTGGCGCAAATCACGGGAGTTCCCGATCCTCGCCCCGTGCTTCCGGCCGAGCCCGAGCCGAGGGTACTCAACCACTCACAGCTGACGTTGCTGCTTGAGCAGCTGAGAGGCGATCTTCTCTACGATCTCCTAGCAGCTCATCGACTTCGCAGAAGTGGGCCGAAGGCGGAGCGAATCGAGCGCCTTGTGAGATGCCCCCTGTCGGAGCGAACGCTTCTGTCGGATTTGAGGCGTACTGACCTGACTGAGCTTTGCAAAAAACTCCGCATCGCGATCTCTGGCGTCAAGGAGGAGATCGTGGATAGGCTAATCAACTGGGCGTCGTTCATGTCACAGCAGCCGGTGGTCGCTCTGGCCGAGCGCGGCGGCGAGACCGAGGCCGCTACACCAGCCGGTCCCCCAGCGAATCACGTTGCACCACCAAGCGAGAGCGGACATAGGGTTATGGAGCGATCGCAGGAAGAGAGAGCAGCCGCCCCCGCCGGGCTCAGTGAAATCAGAGAACGCTTTGGCGAGCTGGAGGATGATCAGCAAGTGATCCTCGCTTTGCTGAGAGAGGCGAAGTCTCTAACCGAGCTGGAGATCGAGCGGGCGGCCCATAACCACGGTCTGAGCTGGTTCTTGACCAAGGCCCACATGGCCGATCTACTGGCCCAGCTCCGACAACAAGGCAAGAACGTTCTCCGTGTGAGAGGTACTGGCAGCGCGAATGTCTACGAGTGGTCAAGGGCCGCAGACGACCATGAGAATGGCCTCGAGCGGTCTGCTGCACGCGACGTGATCGATGCATTGAGGCAAGGAGTTGTTCCGCAGCGTCACCTAGATCTCTTAGCCGTAGGCCAAGATGAAGCACGCAGCCATTTGACCGAGCTGTTCGAACACGTCGAAAAGGGGCGCTCAGAGTTCAAGTTCGTACGTGGAGCGTACGGCGCAGGGAAGACCTTTCTTTGTTCTTGGTTATGCGAACGAGCTTTCGAACACGACTTCGCGATCTCAGCCGTCCGCATCGGTCCCGACCAACCACTATCGGATCTTCCTGTCTTTTTCTCATGCCTGATTGATGGTCTACGTACACCAGAGAAGCGTGACGGCTCCGCGTTGGCAGACATTCTGGAGTCGTGGCTACTCGCCGTCCATCAACGGACGGCCAGGCTCGATGCACCCGCGGCCACGGGGCTCGAAGGCGAGCGGGATCTCAGATCGCTCGTCGAGGTTCGAATCGGGGAGAAGCTGGCTCAACTCGCAGACATCGACCCGGGCATAGCGCCCGCACTCCGCGCCTTCTATAAAGCACGAGTTGAGGGTAACCATGACACGGCAGCGAACGCGCTCACGTGGTTCAGAGGCAGTCGTCTTCTCGCAGCGAGCGCCCTTCGGTCGATTGGCGTTCGCGGGCAGCTAACCGCCGACGAAGTATTCCCAAGAATGCGAGCGCTTCTCCAGGTGATTGCCGAAGGGCGACTCCGTGGCCTGGTCTTGGTTGTGGATGAGATCGAACTGGTCCGACGGTTTCCTCATGCGAGACAGCGTGAGCAGGCCTACGAGACGCTTCGCCTGTTGATCGACGAGTGTGGCACGAACAATCTTCCCGGTTGCCTCTTGATCTGCACTGGTACAGATCAACTTTTCGAGGACGAGCGATATGGAATCAAGAGCTATCAAGCTCTGGCAGATCGCGTTGAAAATCCCCGCGGCACTGAAGGTCCAGCTAGTGTTAGGCAACCGATCTTGCTGCTCGATCCGCTGGATTCGGAGCGACTACTTGAGGTTGCAGAACGAGTGCGAGACATACACGGCAGCGCATACGACTGGCCAGCAGAGGAGAGAGTGCCGACCGCTGTTCTAGAGCGAGTGGCTCGGGAATGGACCGCGTTTGGAGCCGAGGAAGTGGGTCGATTGCCACGCGAGTTCCTGCGCAATGTTGTTAACCTTCTCGACCTCTGCGAGGAGCGACAGGATGTACCTGCGGAGAGCTTCCTTCTAGAGCCTTCGACGCTGCGAGACTCTGCGTCATCGGTTCTGGCGCTTCTGCAGAAGTAAACCGCTGCCTTCCCCAGAACGGTTTGGGCAGATGCTCACGCTTGGCGCTCTCTGGTCGACCATTTAGCCAAGTCATGACCGACGGGCTCGGTTCACTCACGAGCGGATTGGCCAAGGAGATGGAGCAATCCAGAGCAGTCCAGTGTCTGCTCGACAAGGGCGGAAGCCCAGAGTCCCCTAGGCAAACACTTTGCGAAGGCTGAAAAGAGCGACAGCGGTTGAGATTCCTCCAACATTGCCATCAGAGCCGCCTGTGCCTCCCTGACTGGCTGTTCGCGCAGACTACCCAGAGCATGCTTGAGCTTGGTAAGCAGGACTCCTGCCCCCTGCGGACCGTTTTTCACGTTCACCTCCTTGTACGTGGCGTGAGCGTTGCCGAGACTCAAGGCAGTCAAGTATCGAGCGAGTGTTCGATTGATTCGATCTCCCCCGTAAGTCAGGATCGATGCGGAACCTGCGGAGGTCGCGTCGATGACGATCTCTCCCGGTCGCCATCGACGGTCCGATGCCTCTAGCTGGAGGGAACAGAGCGCTTTTCTGCCCTTCTCAGAGACAAAGGCAGGGACGTCTCCGCCATGGAGCATCCGGCCTACCGCCTGGGCGGTTTCCAGCGGTACACCTGGACCCCCGAAACTGTGCCAAGCCGGTGCGGCTCCGTCACTCGAAGGTCGAGCCCGCACCACGTGCGCCTTGGCATCTACACCGTCGGCGCGCCACAGCTTTCCACCGAGGACGAAGTGGAAGGGCACCTCAAGAGCTTCAACGAATCCGGCGTCAAGAGTGCCAACAGCTTCCCTACCGTTGTGGACTTCATAGAGCGGAGCGCTGTCGAACACTGCAAAGAGCCGCCTCCAGTTAGCGGCCAAGAACTCGCTCTCTGCTCGATCGCCAACCACGAGGTGCTCATCTATCGTACGAAGATACGATTCCCTCACCATATTCTCGACAAGAGCGTCGAATTCCTGGCGACTGATCCCAGAGAAGCAATACGCGGGGCCGAGAGTCTCCCACGCCAGCGAAGGTCTAACACCGAAGTGCTGTAGAGCCAGACACAGAAGTTGATGCGCCATAAGATGGAAGGCTCGCCGAGGCAACAGAAGTGCCTCTGTCTGGCCCTCTAGGCCGAGCTGAACAGCGGCGGTCAGCAGGGCGACCTCCCCGCTCGTGACACAGAATCCACGAAAGAAGTGCAGCCCTCCTTGTCGGCGACCGGTGCGGCCGATTCGCTGAAGAAAGGCCCCTGGGCTCGCCAGAACTCCCATCTGGATGACGCGATCGAGGGCGCCGATGTCAATGCCCAGCTCGAGCGTTGAAGTGCTTATGATGGCGTCGAGCCCTTTGACGGACCTTAGTTGGATCAGTTGTTCAGCTTCTTCGCGGAAGAACCTACTGACCGACGAGTGGTGGGTTCGAATGTTGATCGGTCGCGCCGACGGCGCGAGATGGCGAGTCTTTACAAAGGCAGCGGCGAGATTCTCGGCTCTCTTCCGAGACGACACGAAAATGATCGATCGACTTCCTGGTAGAAGATCTCGAACTGCTAGAAACCGACGGAACTCGCCACGCTCCTGGCCAGGCGTCCTTTCATCGTCTGCATTCTTGTCAAAAAGACAGACTTCAACATCCCGCCTTTCCGATCCCTGAAGCCTCCCGCTGATTTGGACTCGCCTAGCGGGACGACGGTTAGCACCACTAATCCACGATGCCATGGCCTCAGGGTTTCCAATTGTTGCACTCAGCGCGATTCGCTGCGGCTTGTCGAGGCTCGGTGCGACTGCGCGCTCGACTCTCTGAAGAAGAGACAAGAGGTGCCCCCCTCGGTCTCCGGCGGCAAAGTTGTGGGCCTCATCTACGACAATGCTTTGGAGATGCACGAACAGTTGTTGCCAGTTCTCCCTGCGCAGAAGGATTGCTTCCAGAGATTCCGGGGTTGTCAGCAGCAAATCAGGTGGTTTCTGCAGAGCTGTCAGTTTCTCCCGAAAGGCGACATCGCCGTGCCACTTGAAGGCAGTGAGCCCGCAAGCAGAGGCATACAGTTCTCCGCGTCCCTCCAGGTTGTTCAGAAGGGCTCTGAGTGGTGCTAGGTATAGAATGCGGACGCTCTCTCCGGAGCCCTCAGTCGCCCTTGTCAGACATGGGAAGAGAACTGCCTCTGTCTTGCCACCCGCTGTAGGCGCTTCAACGAGACAGTCATTGCCATCAAGGATGATTGGGATCGCAGCTCGCTGGATCTCGGATAGCCCTCGCCAGGTAGTGGATTCCACCCACCGCTGAAGGCCCGGGTGCAGCGTCGCTAACACATCATTGGATGTAGGGGGGATCACGTCGATCTCGCTTCCTGGTACGTCGCAAAGCGCCTCGCTAGGATGTCGCGACCGGGCCGAACAGCGTGGCAGAAGGATCCGCTTGACGTGGGTCTCTTGTTGTCCAAGGCGGAGAATAGGTCCGGCGTGCTCATCTCGGACTACCCCGCGCAGGTGAGCACGAGGAATTCAAGAGTATGGGGCATCACCCAAGGCTACGCCGTTTAGGCTCGCGATGGCCGATGGCTTCCGCGCCGATTCAGCTGCCTCGGCCGAGCTTTTGCGCCATACGGCGTGGCTGATGATCTCGGGCGGAAACCGGTTGCGGCGGTAGCTGGGTGTGCTGCTCTTCATGAGCAGACTCTGCCACCCGTCGGCTCAAATTGACAGTACCCAAGAAGCGATCACGAAGGCAACGGCGGAGGGCACCGCGTTTCCTAAGCGCCGCTGACACGACTAGGGCTCCGCATGCCTTTCTACGCCGGCGACCGAAATGATCACCGAACCGGTGTGGACTTCCTCACTCACCTCACGACTCAGGCCAAGCGATCTCTTAGCAAGAGGGGGGAGGACGCGAAGGGAAGAGACGTGTGGGTCAAGAGAGAGGATTCGACACGAACATGGAAAGAATGTATTGACCTTCTCGTGACTCACGGCAACCTCGCATCCCACGGCGGCACCGTGACCCTGGCCGAAACGAAGCGGCTTATCGAAACCTGCGAGAAAGCGCTAACGGCCTTGCGCTGCGACGTGTGCGACGAGCTTGTGTGGACCGTTCCTAGTGGCCAGGACTTTGAGTGTGGCTGCGGGGATGTGCGTTGGAAATGGTCGTTCTAGTTCACATCCTTCAGACTCAACACATACTCGAATCGATCACTCTCCTCCGAGAGAGCGTGCACGTAGAGCTCGAGCTCGTTCGAATCGAGGTGCTCTGCGAGATGCCGGACTCGTGAGATCAGGTTATCGTCTTCGTCGAAAGTGAAGGTGACGATGTTGCTTTCGGCGTTTCGCATCCAGCACCGCACCGTGAGTAGATCTTTGCTGCGGCGATTCCTCGCTACGTCGGGACTCGCCACCACGACGGTGCTGAGCACGACATGCTCGCGGTCGATGCTGAAGCCGATGTCCTGATGACGATTCCCCACGGGGACACGGAGGAGGTCCTCATCGGGGCGCAGACGCCATTTGGGGTCCTGCTGCGCCGCTACACTTTCGAGCATGGAGCGGAGCACTGCCAGGTTCACGACGGCTCCTCCCAAAGGTCTTGGCCGGCCTCAGCGTCCCGGGCGAGGAGGACCTCTTCGATCCAGTCGGCTTGCAGAGTGACTTCACGTACGAGCGCCTCGACTTCTTCGTACTGGCTTGTTTCGGGATGGAAGAGAAGGCTCGCCTCGACGGCAATATGGTGACTCTTGTGACGTAGATCACGGTGCGCACAAACTCGAGCGTGACCTAGAGTGCGCTGTAGGTCGTGGAGCTCGGCAACTGTTTCCTGGTCGGAAAGGTCTACGAGACCGACCGGGCTCTCGCAGCGGATGAGGGTCGCGTCGCCGAGGGCGCGAGAGCGCAGAGCGAGGCGAAAGAACTGGTGGCGAACACCTTCGGCCTTCGGGGCGATCCCGCGAGGTGCGAGCCTGCGCCCGTGGAAGAGCAGCAGGCCCTCTCTCTGATTACTTCCGACCTCGGGCTCTCGCACGTCCAGGGCCTGGACGAGTCGCTTCCAGATCGATTCGAAGTGATTGCTGAGTGTCTCGATGGGGATCGGAGTCGCCGCCTTCTGGCCGAGCTCTCCCCGCAACCAGTCCTGCCTTACAGGGAACGCCGACTCGAGTGGGCCCTGTGGGGGGGACAACTCGGGCAGCCCCGCGATCATCTCCACGTTCTTGTCGATCGTGGACTGGTACTGAGCGTGCTCGACGTCACGTCGGTGCATCAAGCGCATAAAGCGGTCGAGCCGATCGAGCACCCTTCTCACCTGTAAGACTTCGATCGTGTCGGCCAGATGCGGGTAGAGCACCTGGATCTTCTCTTCAGGCTCGGCCGGGGTGTCACGGCCGTCGAGCTGGCGTTGAACAAGGCTGCCGATTCGATCGATGCGGCCTGTGCGTTGTTCCATTGACGAGGGCGTCCAGGCGATGCCGTAATGCACGACGTTGCGGCAGAAGGTGTGGAGATCTTCGCCTTCCTGGAGGACGTCGGTCGAGATGAGGACTAGGGGGAAGCCGGGCATCCGGAATTGGCCCACGAGCCTCTTGCTCACGCCGCCCGACATGCGGCCCACGGGAGCCTGATGCTGGAGAGAGCGTCCGAAGATCTCGCTCAGTTCGGCGAGCCTTGCAGTCGGAACCTGCGAGAAGTTGACCGCGAGCAGGGTGTCGAACGCTCCGGCCGCGCCGTGTAGCTCGTAGAAGGCATGGAAGCCGCGCTCCGTGCGCTGACGGTTGAGAAGCTCGACGAAAGCGCGAGCCGGCCCACCCTCCTGAGTATCGGTGGAAGGTGCCGGACGGAGTTCAAAGGAGCCAGCCTCGCGCATGGCGAGTAGGTAGAGATCGATGTAGGCCCCTCCGAGGCGTGCCATCGCGCTCAAGAGCTCACGGCGCTGTTCGCTCTCACGCAAGCGCTGTGGGAATGGGAGGTTGCGGGCATCGGGCCAGAGCATGGCTCGGAGCTCGGGCCGCTTGACGAGCTCGGTGAAGAATGTAGTGACACCGATCTGCGAGCTCGCCTCGGGGAACCCGGGCGGCGCTTCTTCGTGTTGTCCCTTGAAGTCGGGGAAGCGTCCTCTGAGAACGACCGCGGCTTCTTCGGCTGCCAGACCCCCGGCGTTGTCGAGCAGAAAGAGTGCTGCGGCCTGGTAGCACTCAAAGACGTAGTAGCGCGGGTACCCTGTGGCTCGCCTTGTGCGGCGCCGGAAGTGTGCCCAAGCTAACTGGCTCAGCTCGGCTTCGACTGAGTGCCTGTGCCTGTTGAGTACCTCGGCGAGGCGTTGGAGTGGTAAGGCTGGGCGGCCGAGCAGTCGGGCGACGTAATCGTCTTCAAAGAGGGTGCTGTAAGCGGCGGCGATATTGCTGAGACGGTTCTTTTGGAAGGCCGCGCCGGACAATATGCCGGGCGGACCCCAGCAGTCTTCAGCTGCCAAGGGTGCCACCCGAATATTCCCAGCCCAGCTAGCTCGGGCGCTCAGATGTTCGTGAGATCATCCAGGGGCGGTTCGTATTGTCTACCGCGTCGAGCCGAGCCGAGATGTGCATTCTCACTGTCAGGCGTTCAAGCTGGCTGTCTTACGCATCCAAAGCGAAGTAGTGGTGCGACCTAGGCTTGAGCATGTCAATGGCAGTGCAGCATCACTTCCCGAGAGCAGTGAGTGAAATGTCAGCACCTTGTACAGCAGAGGCACTGAGTTGTGGGGCTTGAAGCCGCCGTCTACTGCGATTGCTTTGAACGAGGCGACCTCAAGGTCCAGCCTCGGCCAGAATGGGGGGTCTATGTTGCAGAAAACGGATCCAGAGAAACCACCGCTACGGATCTCGATCTACAAACAGCTTTCGATTGTTGGGACCGCGACCAAGCCTGCTGCCACGAGGGTGGCGTTTTTCTTGCCCACTACATCGGCAATATTGGTCTTGTTGGGGTGTTTCGTGAGCTCATCGGCGAGCATCCGAATGACTTCCCACTAATACTGGAGAAAGTCATTTACAGTGGCAGTCATTGCGGGGACTATCTGGTAGTTGGAGAGGTAGAGGCAATGCAGGCGGAGGTTGAAAGGATCGCTCACGTTCATTCCCAAGACGAAGAAGCTGAACAGTGGCTCCGCGGTTTCGAAGCACAGATGCGTGAGCTGGTTGGATGCGCATTGCGAGTCAAGAGGCCCATAGCATTCTAGAGCTCGGACAAGGTATTCCAAGACCTCCTGCCGATGGCGGTTGATCCACGCGGCATCTTCGACCCGGGGACTTCACGCAAACTCGTCCCGAAACGGACTCAGGAATCGCCTCTCGGCTGACCAGTCCGTGACCGCGAAGACCACGTCAGAGAACGCCCCTCGGAACTCGCCCTCGAGCACCGTTGACACCCGCGACAACGACCCTGTCGGCGCGATCGTTGGCGCTCTCGTAGGTGCGCAGCATGGCGCGAGTTCACTGCCCGACCGGTGGCTCGACGGGCTGCTGGGCCGCACCGGTGCCGACGATGACGGGCGAGTTCAGGAGTTAGTGGAGCTGGCAGTGCAGAGGTGGTGCTAAAGACACTGGCGATCGACGTGGTGGCCAGGAGCGCGCCGCAGACGCCACCAGTCGAAATCGTACTAGGGAGCGGACAAGCGGCCCAAAGCAAGCTCAATCAGGCGGTCATCGAACATCCGGAGCTTACGTTCTGCCACGCGTCGGTCCCCGGGCCACGAGGATAGCCCCTCCTTAATATCCCTCAGCTCGGGTCGCCTACCCTCGCGGCTAAGCAACCAGTCAACAGAGGCGAGCAGCTCCAAACCAAGCGGAGACTCGAATCCGTCGATCTTCTTCGCGGTTCGCTCGAGAGCTTCAAGGTAGGGCTTCGCTTCCGATCTCAGATACGCCGCTAGGCGCTCCCTCTTCGAGTCGTTGAACGCGATCAGGTCGGTCGGCCTAGCATCGGCGATCCGCAGTTGCGAATGGAGGTAGCTGCCGTCCAGGCTATCGAGGAGATGCCTGAGTCGTTCAGCGTAGGGGCCGTACCTGTTCGCGGTGAACTGCAATTCGAGAGGGTTGTTCAGGCGGCAGGCGCTGATCTCACGCTCAAGAAACCAGGCTAGTTTCTGGATCTCTAGCAGCGAGCAGTCGATTCCAAGGATCCAGTATCGGCGGACGAGCTCGGCGATGAGAGCTCGCGCAGGCGTCAATTTCTCAGCACCCGCCCTCTTGGCTACGTTCTGGTACTCAAGGGTTGGTTCGTAGATCCGTACTTCGACATCAGGAAGATCGGCCAGGGTCCGCTCGATGAGCGGTCGAACAGTCGACCATGCCAGCCCTCCGTTGCCGCAACCCAACGGCGGAATGGCGATGGATTGGATCGTATTCTCGTTTACGACGGACTTTAGGTCCTCGAGGCCGGCCTCGATCCACTCGATCCGGGTCGCGGTTCGCCAATGCTGCTTTGTAGGGAGGTTGATGATCCATCGTGGCCCTATCAGCTCGGCACGTTCGGTAACGAATACTCGGCCGACCTCGACCTCCCCTCGCTTGCAGGCAGCTGCGTAGGCGCGGAAGTTCTCGGGGAAGGCTTCTTTGAACATCAAGGCAATTCCCTTCCCCATGACACCGACTGTGTTGACCGGGTTGACCAGAGCCTCTACGTCGGCTTCGAGAAGATTGCCCTTTGTATAGTGGAGCATCAGAAGTACCAGCCAGGCTGAACGACGGTCTTGAGCTCTAGACCGCGCTTGGAGGCCTCAGCGTCGATCGCGGTCTTCACCTCAGAAGTGTAGCAAGCCAGGCCCTCGAGGGCCGCGAAGGGTACGTGCCTATGCGCAAGTGCTTCGGCCTGGTACCCCTCGGAGGGACCGGCACCTCTCGATGACTCCGCTTCTCTATGAGCTCGGCACTTCCTATGGCGGCGAAGTTCGCGTCCTTGATGTCCGATCGACTGCAGTGGAGCCCATTCTTCAAGATCCAGGGCACGTTGGATCTATGGGTGATCCGGAAAATGAGCGCCTTGCCGGCGGTGAGGGTTTCGTTGAGGGGCCTCGCCATAGCTGCCGATAGGAGTTTAGCTCCCGGAGTGAGCCGGCGCACGTGCCCCTGCTCAGAACAGATCCGGCTGAGCGCTCAACCGGTTGGAACACTGGATCTCATGAGCCTGCGCGACTTGGACGGCTGCCTCAACGAAGAGGTTGCCACCTTACGGGGAACCCTTCCCATGGGAACTCAGTCCTTCTCTACCTCCGGCCCTATCACCCGGTAACCTCGGTTGCGAGGCGCTCTGCCAATTTCAATTCCCTTCTCACGAGGCGCCCGGCCTCCTAGCGCGGCGGGAACTTCACCCAAACTCGTCCCGAAACGGACCCAGGAATCGCCTCCCGAGCGACCAGTCCGTGACCGCGAAGACCACGTCGGAGAACGCCCCCTGGAACTCGCCCTCGAGCGCCCTTCGGAAGTCGGCGGCGCACCGTCTCGCATCGTTCCCGAACGCTCCACAGCCCCAGGCCCCCAGGACGAGAGCCGAGTGCTCGTATGCCCTCGCGACGGCCAGCACTCGATGGATACGCCGCTCCAGGAGATCTCCGGCTTCGGGCTGACCGATGGCGGGAGCGTAGGGCGCCGCGCAGGTCAGGAAGCTGAGAAGCCAGGGTTGCTCGAGCTCTTCTCCGGCGTCGAGACGAAAGACGGGGACGTGAGGGGAGTAGATGGCCCAGTCGGTAGAGTCCGGCCGCGCGCGCGCAGCGTGTTCGGGATACATCGGATCGCCGACCAGAGTCGTGTGCAGTGCGCTCGACCGGCACAGCACCTCCTCCTGCGCCCGCGCACCGCTGAGGAAGCCGCCGCCAGGTGAGATGCCGTTGGCAAAGTTCAGGGCGAGAGGCTGGTGACCGCTCTCGACGAGTCGACGTGATGCTCCCAGTGTCGTCTCGTTGACGACCTGAACCCGGGTTTCCGGAAGCACGGACTTCTCGAGCTGCGGAAGAGGCGCGTCCGGCGGGATGCTGACCTTTGTCAACGGCGCTTAAGAAGCGCGCGATCCCGGCTTTCTGACCGCGTTTCCTGCTGAGAGTCTCTTCAGCATCATCGTCGCGCGCGAGCGCGCGAGCAGCGTGGCAGGTGGGAGTATGGGGAGACCGGCGGGGGCGACTCCAAGCAAGGTGACCGCCCACCGCCGGAAGGCCTGGGGTATGACGCCCCAGAAGAGGGAGTATTCCGCCTGCGGGTGGCGAAGTCCAGGCCGAAGGAGGCCTGGGCCGTGCGCCGCCGTCCCGATTGTCGCCGTTTCGTTTGCGATCGTTGCCGGCAAGCTGTCTACATTTGCTCTTGGTGCGATCGCGGCCATCGTTATTGCACGCCGGAGTGCCGGGATGAGGCTCGGCGCCACAGCCTTCGCGGGGCCGGGCGTCGCTATCAGCAGACGCCGCGAGGGCGCCGCTTGCATGCTCGTCGTCAGCAGGCCTATCGAGATCGCAAGCAGCAAGGCTCAAAGAAAGTGACGCATCACAGTTGCCGCACCGGGGGCTGCCCTGCGACGGTGGCGTCATGGCCCACCGCGCCGCTTCCGTTGTTTTTGCAAGGCTTGTCCGTTGGAGGTCGGAACGAGGAGCTTCTCTGCAGGCTGTGCCGCCATCCTTGCGAGCCGATTGTCCGCCACGACTTCTTGCGATCGCGCCGAGTACGCCCGGTGCGCAGGCGGGCGCGGGATGATCTCTCCCGAGCTCGCCGCCGAGATCCGCCGTCTCTATGAGTCGGAGGGCTGGCGGCGCAACACGATCGCCCGCCATCTGGGAATCCATCACTCGACGGTCACTCGAGTCCTTCGACGCGAAGGGCTGAGCCGGCCTCGATCGCCGCGACGAGCGTCCATGGTCGATCGCTTCGTCCCCTTCATCCAGGAAGTCTTTGAGCGCTACCCGGAGCTGCCGGCGAGCGTGCTCTACGAGATGGTCAAGAAGCGTGACTATCCCGGTGGGGAGGATCACTTCCGCCACTGCATTGCCGAGCTCGGCCTGCGCCCCCGCAAGGCGCCTGAGGCTTTCTTTGTGCTCCGTACGCTTGCCGGCGAACAGGCCCAGGTGGACTGGGCTCACTTCGGCACCCGAAAGGTCGATGGCGGAGAGCGCCGTCTCTACGCCTTCGTCATGGTGCTGAGCTACTCGCGAGCTCTCTTTCTGCACTTCTTCTACGACGCTCGTCTGCCGAGCTTCCTGACCGGGCATGTCCTCGCCTTCTCCTTCTTTGAGGGTCTGGCCAAGATCCACCTCTACGACAATCTGCGCAGCGCTGTGCTCGAGCGGCGCCGCAGCGCCATTCGCTTTCATCCACGGCTTCTCGAGCTCGCCGACTTCTACGGCTTTGATCCAAGGCCCGTTGCTCCCAGACGAGGAAATGAAAAAGGTCGCGTCGAACGAGCCATTCGTTTTGTCAGAACTTCCTTCTTTCCGCTGCGTCGCACCTGGGACAGAGAAGCGCTGAACCGGGACGCTCTGGAGTGGTGTCGCGACCGAGCGATGAAGCGCCCGTGGCCCCAGGACCGGCGTCGCACCGTCGAGCAGGCCTATCTCGAGGAGCGCTCTCATCTCGTGAGCCTTCCGGCGCAGCCTTTCCCCTGCCACGAATGGGTCGAGCGGATCACGCGGCGCACTCCTTACCTGAGCTTCGATGCGAATCGCTACTCGATCCCGCATGATCGCATCGCCCGCTCGCTACAGATCGCCGCAGACCCGGAGCGTGTGCGCATCTTCGATCGCGAGCAGCTCATCGCCGAGCACACAAGGTCCTGGGACAAGGGCCAGATCATCGAAGACCCCCGTCACCTAGAAGAGCTGGAACGACAGAAACGCGAGGCACGTACACAGCGCGGCCAGGACTACCTGCTGCGTACGGTGCCCCAGGCCGAAGAGCTCCTGCGGGAGCTGGCCCGACGGCAGAGACGACTCTCGAGTGCCGTCGCCAGACTCCTCGAGCTCCTTGCCGAGAGTGGACCCAGGGAGCTTGCAGTGGCGATCGACGAGGCCCTCGAAAAAGGATCCCCGCATCCCGAAGCGGTGCGACTCATCCTCGATCGTCGGCGCCACGAGCGGGGACTCCTACCCGCGCTGCCTGTCCAGCTCCCCGACGATCCCAGGATCCGGGAGCTCACGGTCACTCCCCATGCACTGGCCGACTACGACAACCCCAACGACGAGGAGGACGACGAATGAACAACACCGACCAAGAGCGTGCCACAGCCCTGAAACTCCATGGCCTCCTAGCCCACTGGGATGAGGTCGCCAACCAACCCTGGCTCCCCGACCTGCTCGACTGGGAAGAGCAGGAGCGAGCCCGTCGCGGACTGGAGCGACGCCTGGGTCGGGCCCGGCTCGGCACCTTCAAGCCGCTGGCCGACTTCGACTGGAATTGGCCCAAGAAGATCGACCGCGAGCAGATCGAAGATCTCTTTCGGCTCGAGTGGCTCGCCCGAGGGCACAACGCTGTCTTGATAGGGCCAAACGGCATCGGCAAGACGCTCATTGCCAAGAATCTCGCCCATCAAGCCGTACTACGTGGAGCCACCGCCCGATTCCTCACCGCCTCGGAGCTGCTCAACACCCTCGCCGAACAAGACTCCTCGACCAGCCTTCAGCGCAAGCTCGCGCTCTTTGCGCGCCCATCCCTGCTCTGCATTGACGAGCTCGGATATCTGTCCTACGACACGCGCCACGCCGATCTACTTTTCGAGGTCGTTTCCCGCAGGTACGAAAATAAGTCCCTTCTCATCACCACAAACAAGTCCTTTGGAGAATGGGGAGAGGTCTTCCCCAACGCTACTACCGTCGTCACCATCGTCGATCGCCTCGTCCATCGCTGCGAGCTCGTCAACATCGAGGGCGATTCCTATCGGCTCAAGGAGTCCAAGGAGCACGCCAAGAAGCGCGCTTCGGCCCGCCGAAGCGGCACTCGCCCTCGACGGCGCAGTGCGAAGACCTCGTGATCCGACAGGAGTATCGCGCCGAGCTCATCCGCCTCTACCTCGACGCTCCTAAAACCCCGCCTAGACCTCGGCGCCGAGACTGGGCCATCGCCGACAAGCTCTATCAAGCCAACGTCCCCCTCGAAGAGCTTGCCCATGCCATTCGACTCGCCACCTTGCGACGGCGCCTCAGCACCGATCCGCTGCCGCAGATTCACTCACTTGCCTACTACCGCTCCGTACATCGAGCCCTGACCAACGACGAGCTCGACCCTCAATACGTCCGCTACATCCTCCTTCGGCACCGGTCCCTTCTCGAGGAGGATGAAACCAAAAGCGCCACTACACAGCCGGAATCCCGCACTTTATGACCGCCGATAACAACCTTGGATGCCCGCGCGACGTCGACCTGATGACTCCAGTCCACGCGCTTGCCCGTCGGGGAGATGTAGCTCCCTCGGGAGACCGCCTCGACGGCGGATCTGCCGAGGGCGGCGGCCGTGTCGCGGGGGATGTCCAGTTCCCGCCGGCAAGCGTCGGCCATCGTGTCCGAGTCGGAACAGGGGAGTATCTTCAGCAACGGCAGTTCCCTCTCATCTGCCAAGCCAACTCTCCAAAGCCGCGAGCTGACCTGGTAGCGGAGCGATCCGTGCTCCCAAGGAGCGCAGCTTCGCCACCGCATCCTGCGCCGCGAGCCCCTCGCGGCGCGCCAGGTACGCAGCTAGCACCACCCCCGTTCGCTCTCGGCCCGCCCGACAGTGGACGTACATCCCGTCGATCCGATCGTGGTGTCTCGACAGCACCTGCCAAGACCGATCGAGAGTCTCCGGGCTTGGTGCATTCATATCCACGATCGGTAGGCTGACGCGCTCGATGCCGCACCACCGAGTCGCCGCGACCGCCTCACGTCCGTAGCGTCCGGTGCTATTCCGAACAACGTACGGCTTGTAGAGGTGCGACCCACTTCGAAGCGCTGGATCTCGTTTGCCCAAGTATCTGCGAAGTGCCTGTTGCGTCAATCAAGTGGCAGCGAAGTCTGTTGCTGCCTCGGCGGCCAAAACGTGCCGAGCACGAGCCATGTGTTGTGCGGGAAGTAGGTGCCGACGAAGAACCTGGTGTCTCTGCCTGGGGCGCATATCTCGTCCAAGAACTTCTTCTTCACTGATTCAGCAGCCGCCTCGTCGTTTCCAAGTCGCTCCCTCTCCTTGAGGAACAGAACCCCCAGTTCCCAATCCTCGTTGAGCATCTCGTGAGGCTTTGGACTGTCTTCGCACTCGAACACGTATTTGAACTTGAATGGAATCTTCGCGAGAGGCTTGGGTGGCGGTCCGAAGAGACGGGTCTGGGAGTAGATCTTCTGCCACTCGGGCTTCCACTCCGGATCAGCAGGCTCCACTTTCAGGTCGACTACGCGCGAGGGACGCACCACTCCAAGTGACGTTTGATCTTGCTCGTAGAGGGCTCGCAGTTCGAGTATCGTTCGGTGCGGCAGTGCGTCGATGATGGCCCGTCGGCTTGCCCAAGCGTTTTCGGTGCCTAGCGGCGGTGCGACGACTTCGATCGAATCAAGCAGAGGTCGACGACTCTCTCGACGATGGTCGTTGCCGGCTCCGCTGAGCTCGAGGTCGACATCGATCCACTGGTACTTCCGAAACCGCTGATCCGGTGGTCGGTATCGGTAGTCAATCGGATAAAGCCTTACCCAGTCGAGGGCCTCGGTCACGCCTGCCGTACAGACGACCTCATCGTATCTGGCTGAAGGGTGCGGGTAGGTCATGACCGTGATCAGTACGCGGAGTCGTTCGATGTCACCCATCGATTGTCAACTCAGGCTGGCCTTGGAGCCGCAGGTCGAGCATGGGCATCTGCAGCCGGCTGGCCATCTTCGCCGCAAGTCGATGCCGATGGCAGTGTGCAGGTAGCCTCTCTGAGCAGAGGAGAACAGAGGCACTGCTGGTCATCAGCTCCTCGAGAGAGCTTAGTTGCCTGGAGGCCTTGGCTAGGACGTCGGTCTCATACCGCTCGAAGAGGCGAGGCAGATCCTCAATTCGGAGATCTCTTCGCCATTCTCCGGGGATGCCAAGCGTAGGAAAGTGCTCATACCGTAGGCCCAGGTTCTCGCAGAGGCGGCTGAGCGTGCTGCGATGAAAACCGTAGCGTCTAGAGATCGGATTGTGTCGCGTGTCGATGAGAGTCTGGATGCCGTTTCGAAGGAGCAGATTCAGCAGGCCGTCGACAGGGAGACCTTCATAGCCAACGGTATAGATCGCAGGCGCGGCCGTAGGCCGAAGCATCCGTCGGCGCCTTCGGTCTCGAGCATTCACCGTGTACCACGGATAACGCTTGTAGATACTGGCGATCAGTTCGTCCGTAGAACGGTTCCCAAGCTCCTCCACGAAGGCCCGGATCGCCTTAGCATGACCGGGCGTTGGGCGAGGTCGAGCTCGTTGGCCGTAAGGAGTCAGCCGCAGTCGATCGCTTTGGGTCTTGACGATACCTTTCGATTCGAGCTTGCTGAGCTCGTGGTAGAGAACGAAAGAGAAGGGCCCGAATCTGTAAGGTACGAAGTCGTAGAAGCGATCCTCGAATCCCAGATCATGTCTCAAGAGGAACACAGACTTCACAAGTCGAAGAAGGTCTACTGGACCGCCGGAAGCGGCAAGTAGTTCGAGTATAAGCCTTTGTCGATTAAGCACTTAGGACTTCCATCCAGCTTCTCTATCTAGGAGCCTAACGTTGGAGATTGTCTCATGAGCAAGGCTTCGAGAGGTAGGCTGAGTCCTCGCATTTCTGAGCAGTTCCTCCTCTGATGAAGACGCAATCGAGGCTGAGAACCTTGCTGGGGCCTTGGGTCGCGTCAGACCGCGGGTCTCGGATCGCTGCTCCGATGAAGAGGGTGGCACCTCCTATGGGGTAACGCGCTGGACTCAATCTTCGAGCATCCGCTCATGCCCGGAAGGACACTGTCCCCGAATGCAGTCGTGAAAGCCATCTTCGAACACATCCCAGCTGATCCAGTGGTCGCCACAGTAGCTTGCCTTACATTTCGGGCAGTAGAAGGATGCCCATTCGAGATTGAGCTCGTAGATGGATTGGGCGTCCTTTCGGAGGAGCGCGTCGCGCAGTCTCTCGAACTGGTCCGACTTGATTCGGCCTCCTAGGTGGCTGGTAAAACTCACGCGCTTGATCTCTGGGCTTGCAGATGTGCCCATCAACTGAATCGTGCCGGCGGACTTGTTGCAGATCGCGCAGTTGAACTCGGCTTCGGCGATCGGCGCTGCGTCGGCTTCGTCAGCCTGCGCTGCGGGACGCCTAATCTCCTCTACATACGCGTCGACGATGTCCACGAACTTCGAATGACCAATCAGTAGCTCTGCCCCGCAACTTCGGAGAAGGACCAGCGGGAGGCCAACATCACCTGCCTTGCTGGCCATTGCCTCGACGAGATCGTTGTACTCCTCGAGCCAGGGGAGGAACGATTCACCCATGTGGGCCAGTCGGTCAGCCAGGTAGCTGGTCTTCGTCTCCTCCGTCTCCGACAGACGGGCCGCGACAAAGACCTCCAATTCGTTTCGACAGAAACGCTCGAAAGTTGAATCGAAGGAGTCCAGCAGGCCCTGAATGTTTGAAGTGTCGTGACCCGATGCCAATAGGTGGGCCAGCTCGGCCTTGATGAAGCCGACGTTGACACGGATCCAGACAACGTGTCGCTGCCAGCTTGCAGCGAGAGCGGAGGTGCGATTGACGGCTTCGCCCATGATCGTGCTCCGGCTGGCGAGCCCTCACGCCAGTGGTGCACCTCGAAGCTCTTCCAGCGACCGCCTCAGCTCCGCCACGAGCGATGGATGGCTCTTTCCCATTCGATCTCGATAGACCTCGTAGAGCGACTCGTAGTACCAGAGGGTCATCTTCTTCGGCTTCCCGAAGCGGCGCCAGATCTTGCCGGCGATCTGATCGTGATCGCGCCGGATGGCGCCGAGGTTGTGGACTTTGTCGGCAAGTGAGACCAGGAGGAAGTCTTTCGACCTGGCTGTTCTCAAATGTTCGATGTAGCTCGTCTTCCGCTGCTTCCACGCCGGTTTGGGGTCCTCGAAGGTGTCGGTGCAGGCCTCCACCATCCTGGCCACGCGTTTGCCGAATAGGTGCTCGATCTCTTTGAGAGTAGCTTCGCCGCCCTGGTCTTCGGGTGCGTCGTGTAGCAGGGCGGCGATCGCCTGGTCTTCGTCGCCGCCGTGCTCGAGAACGATGGCGGTGACAGCCAGAAGATGCGCGAAGTAGGGGATCTCTGTGCCCTTCCTCTTCTGGCCATGGTGCAGCCCCCTCGCGTAGGCGAGAGCCTCCGTGAATCGGGGTCCTGGATCTTTCGTCATTGCTTCCATTATAGGGAGCGGCCGCGGGGACGGGCTCGTAGCCAGCTGGGCTGAAGTTTCTCGACTTTTTCTCCCAGAACACTTGACAAGGTTTTTCGGGCCTTTCGGTCCCCACCGTGATGTCGCTTCTAGAACCGGTCGCAGGGCCACCAGCTTCTCCTGTGCGGGGCGTCCGAAGACGGGCAGAAGATTTGCCCTTTGTCGGCCCGCGTTCGGCCTCGCATGGGAGCTTCAAGTCCCTCGAAAAACAGGGGTTATGATGGTTCGATCGACCTGGAGAGAACGATGAGACAAGAACCCACCGCCCTATCGCCCAGCCCCGTTCCGCCGCTCCCCGAGTGCCCTGTCGAAGACCTCGGCGAACAGATCGCCGAGCTGTCAGCCCAGATTCAGGCGGCAAACTACTGCCTTCTGGTACTGATCCGTCAATTCGACGACCGAGGCGGTTGGAACGTGGGCTTCGCCTCCTGCGCCCACTGGCTCAACTGGCGCACAGGCCTGGCCCTCGGGGCGTCGCGCGAGAAGGTTCGCGTGGCCCATGCGCTGGGCGAGCTGCCGCTTCTGAGCGAGTCGATGAGCCGAGGCGAGCTGTCGTACTCGAAGATTCGTGCACTGACCCGGGTCGCAACGCCGGAGAACGAAGAGGAGCTCCTCACCTTTGCGCGCTGCGGGAGTGCAGCCCATGTCGAGAGGCTGGTGCGAGCGTGGCGGCGGGTCGATCGGATCGCGGACCAGGAGGAAGAGCAGCGACGACACGCGAGCCGATCGGTCGATGCCTTCTTCGACGACGACGGCATGCTTGTGATCAGAGGCCGTCTCGATGCCGAGGCGGGCGCGGTGGTGATGCGGGCGTTGGAGGCGGCTTCGGAAGCTCTCTACCAATCGACGGAAGAGAAGGTCGAGATCCCAGTCGGTCAACGCCGGGCTGATGCCCTTCAACTCCTCGCTGAGAGCGCCCTCGCGCACGAGCTCGATCGCGGCACTTCTGGCGACCGCTATCAGGTGGTGGTGCACGTCGATGCCGAGACTCTGGCCGACGCCGACAGCTCGGGGATCTCGGTGCTCGAGGATGGGCAGCACGTTCCCGCGGGAACGTCGCAGCGCCTGGCCTGCGACGCCGGCAAGGTGGTGGTGCGCCACGCCAGAGACGGCACGGTGCTCGACGTGGGGCGCAAGACGCGCACTGTCTCACCCGCCATTCGCCGTGCCTTGAATACCAGAGACCAGATCTGCCGCTTTCCGGGGTGCCAGTCGAAGTTCTGCGAGGCCCATCACGTCAAACACTGGGCACAGGGGGGGGAAACTCGTCTCGATAACCTGGTTCTGCTGTGTCGGCGCCACCACCGAGCCGTTCATGAGGAGGGCTTTTCGATGAAGCTCGCGGAGGGCGAGGTCTCCTTCTACTGGCCGAATGGGCGGCCCATGCCACAGGCGCCGTCGGCTCCAACGTTGGCAGGTGAGCCTTTGGAGCTGCTCCTGCGCCTCCTTGAGCAACAAGGAATCAAGATCGATGCGGAGAGCGGGCTTCCGGATTGGGATGGGGAGTCTTTCGACCTCGAGTGGGCGGTCGACGCTCTGCGATTGATCAATTGAGGCACGAGCTCTGACCTACCTAGCCGGGCACCTGAGAGGAGCGCGAGGAGGCCGCGGTATCGTCCTCTCTGATAGGGTTTTGGCATGACTAGGGTAGCCGAGTTGGAGCGGGCCGTTCGTGACCTGTCTCCCGAGGATCTCCGCCGATTCCGCGAGTGGTTTGTCGAGTTCGATGCCGAGCTCTGGGAACGTCAGCTTGAGCGCGACATCGACGCCGGCCGACTCGATAGTCTTTCCGAAGAGGCCCGGACCGAGCACCGTGAGGGGCGCACCCGGCCTCTGTGAATCATTTCGCAACCGAGCGGCTCATCTCCTAGCCTGGCCCGGGCGGCGCATGCCACAGGCGCCTTCGACGCCAATGTTGGCGGGTGAGCCCCTGGAGCTGCTGCTGCGCCACCTCGAGCGGCAGGGGATCAAAGTCGACGATTCGAGTGGGCTTCCTGATTGGGATGGGAGTCTTTCGATCTCGAGTGGGCGGTCGATTCTCTGCGGTTGATCAACTGACACTCGGCGGGCGCTCCGAGCGCATCGCCGCACGCGAGGGGAGCGCACCCGTAAACCGGTCGGAGGGATGTTTCATCGGCGGGCGCTCTCGGTCTCCGCCATCACCCAGTCCCGGTAGTCGTCGTTCACGTACGCGACCTCTACGCCAAGGATGGCTGGCACCTCGTACGGGTGCAGCGCCTTGACCTGCTCGATCACCCTCTCGTATAGGGCGGCGCGAGTTCTCAGGCGCAGCGGAACCTCTGTTTTCCGCTCGATCTGACCCTCCCACCGATAGGTGCTGCGGATCGCCGGGTAGATGTTCGAGGCCGCGACGAGCCGGTCGCCGAGGAGGTGCTCCGAAATAGCCTCGGCAACTGCCTCGTCCGGGCAGTTGATCCATATGTCGACGATGTCCATGGCTTCAGTCATGCCCGAACACCGAGGAGGACTCCTTATGAACCGGGTTTGCCCACGATTTTGCGCACCATCTCTCGGATGACGGGACTTTGCTCTCGAATATTCAGTACGGAGGTTGCCGTCATGATCACCCCTGCCACTTCGAATTCAAAGTCTATCCAGGGAGTCGTTCCCCCGGCCCCGGGATCGGCGACTTCGAGAATGTTGCCTTCGCTGTCCACGCGAAGAATCCACGAGCCAAGTCCATATCCGAGAAAGCTGGCCCCGCGCCCGGCGGCGTAGGCGACTTCCGCCCCATGGGTCTGATCGACTCGCAGCATTTCATGCACCGAGTCGGAGGAGAGCACGCGTTTGCCTTCGAACACTCCGTCGTTCGCCAACATGCGCATGAACCTGATGTAGTCGTTCAGCGTAGTTGCGATGCCGCCGGCAATGTGAGGGTTGAGGGTTGGCCGCGAATCGAAGTGAGAGCCGATCAGGCTTCCCCGCTCCGTTCCATTCTCGACGTAGACGAGGTTCCCATGGTAGGTGTCGGCCAGACCGAGCGGGCCGGTGAGCTTCTCGCCGAAAATCTGATGCCAGGGCTTCCCAGTGGCCATCTCGGCTACCCGAGCCGCAGTCTGGAAGTGCCATCCGCCGTATTGGAACTTCTCTCCGGGAGGATGCAAAAGATCCACATCCGCCACTCTTTCGACGCACTGCTTCAGGGTGATGGACGTGTCTTTGAGCCAATTCCGCGGAATCGAATTGGAGATCCCGGTCATGCACGACAAACCATGGCGGATGGTCATTGACGCTTTGTCGCCGGTAAACAGCGGAATGTAGTCCGAAACTTTGGCATCGAGCGAAAAGACGCCGTCGTCCACCAGAGCCAAGACCGGCGTGACCGCGAACCACTTGGAAGCCGAGGCGATGGGCAATACGGTGTCGGCTTGGAACGCGCCGAAAACTTCCTTGTAAATGACGCGGTCGTTTTTGATCAGCGCCATGGCCGCGCCTTTCATAGCCCTCTCATCCACCATCCGCTGGACGAATTCAGTCACCGAAGAGAAGTCGTAGCGTGCGTCCGCAGGATGGGCCGCGCTGGAAACGGCAAGAAGCAAGACCAGAAGACCCGGGATGACTCTCGACACGAGCTGCCTCCTTTCTGAGGTTGCGACGGTTCAGTACAGGCTATCAATCTACCCGGCTTCGTCCTCTCTGATAGGTTTTTGGAGCCGAGTTGGAGCGGGCTGTTCGTGATCTGTCACCCGAGGATCTCCGCCGATTTCGCGAGTGGTTTGTCGAGTTCGACTCCGAGCTCTGGGAACGGCAGCTCGAGCGCGACATTGACGCCGGCCGGCTCGCTCGAAGACCAGCTGCCGATTGTCGTCGGGGAGAGCCGGTCGCGGCCGATCGTCCTGAGATGATGCCGCCTGGGAGAGGACGGCGATCAACAGGGTCGTCGATGCGAAATGTCTGATCGTGCTTTCCATGAGATCTCGATCCTACCGGCTAGAAGGTGAGCACTACCCGGGTGTAGCGACCGGCTCTGGTATCTACTGTACGTGATAATGTACAGAAGCCATGGCGACCGAAACTCTTTCGCTGACTGAGATGAGACCGCGCTTGTCAGAGCTCCTGGCCCGCGCCCACGAGCAATTCGACCGATTCGTGATCACCCGTAGGGGTCGAGCAGAGGCCGTTTTGCTCTCGGCCGAGGAGTTCGATGGACTCCTGGAGACCCTCGAGATCCTGTCGGACGAGAGCCTGGTCGGAAGACTCGTCGAGGCGGACGAAGAGATGTCCACAAGCGGTGGCTACTCCCTCGAGGAGGTACGGCAGGACCTGGCCAGTGGCCGAGGTTAGGCTGTCGAGCAACGCGCGGAAGAGCTACTTCAGGCTCGCTCGGAGCGACCGACGACTCTTCAAGAGGGTCGACCGTGCTCTCGAGCGTATCGGAGAGGAACCGGAGGCTGGGAAGCCACTGGCCGGCCCTCTTGCAGGTCACCGATCGTTTCGGGTGGGCTCGTTGCGCATCGTGTACCGCATCGAAGAACAACGGTTGCTCGTACTGGTGCTCGACATCGCCGAGCGAGGAGGCGTGTACCGTTGAGCCATTGGTATCGGAGGGCGTGAGCAGTGAGCGGAGCAAGTGACAGTAGGACTGAGGGAGAGGCTATGAAACGGATCTGGTTCCTTTTGGGCGTTCTGAGTGTGGCTACGGCGGCTGGTGCCGATGGGGGCAAGGACTGCCGCAACCTATACCGGATGACGGACCTCAGTTATGCGGTCGAGCCGGGCCGCGTGATTGGCGCCGAGGGCACAACACCCGCGCATTGCAGAGTGCGGGCTGTTGTAAACCGTGCGATCCAAGTCGAGGTGCGGATGCCAATCGAGGGTTGGAACGGCCGTTTCATGTTCTCGACGGTGGGCGGCTATGCCGGGACGATTGGCGATACCCGGAGCCTGTTGGGGCGCGGCTTCGCCATGGCGTCCACGGATACAGGGCACACGACTGTCGACGCGGAATTCATGCTGCAACCGGAGGCGCTACTCGACTATGCCTATCGCGGCGTCCATCTGGCGACGGCGTTTGCGAAGACCACGATCAAAACGTTCTACGGCGGCGAGATCGAATACTCCTACTTGAAGGGATGTTCGAATGGCGGGCGCGCGGCGCTGCTCGAAGCCATTCGCTTCCCCGACGACTACGACGGGATCATCGCCGGCGCGCCGGCGTTCCGCTTCCAGGAGTTCATGCCTTGGATGATCGAGGTCGCACGCCGGCAGCAACGTCATCCTCTCGATGAGGATGCGCTCCAGGTGCTCGACGACGCATCCAGGGCCGCTTGCGACTCGCTTGATGGTGTGACGGACGGCGTGATCAACGATCCGCGTCACTGCAGCGAGGAGGTCTACGACATCGACGAGCTTGCGTGCCGCGTGGGTCAGACCGAGGGGTGCCTGAGCAAAGGCCAGATCGAGACGGCGCGGTTCATCTATCAAGACCAGATCGATAGCGCGGGCGACATCGTCTCTCCCGGTGTACTGCCCGGCGCGGAGGGCGCGGGAGATTGGGCATTCTGGATGCTGCCCAACGCTCAGCGACAGACCTCGGTGATCGACGCGCTGAGCGGCGGGCTCAAAAACTATCTGAAGGATCCCGAGTTCGATCTCGACGGTTTCGACACCGCTGACGATCGAGCGCTTCTCGATGACATGGCGTCCTACATGGATGTGCAAAGTGCGGACCTCACTGAGTTTCGAGAACACGGCGGCAAGTTATTGATGTATCAAGGTTGGAACGACTGGCCGCTCCGGCCGCAGCGCGCGATCGAGTATCTTGCGGAGGCGCAGGCAGTACACGGTGGGCCGCGCGAAACGGCGGAGTTTTTCCGCCTCTTTATGGTGCCGGGGATAGTACATTGCTCGCGCGGTCCCGGGGCCTGGGTAACCGACTACGTCGATCCGCTCGTCAAGTGGCGCGAGGAAGGCCGCGTGCCGGAAAGTATTGTCGCGTCGCGTCCGGCGGGAGATGACGGGGGCGATAGCGGATTCACGCGGCCGCTCTGCACATATCCGAAGCTTGCGCAATACAAGGGAGGCGACCTCGCGCATGCAGATAGTTACGAGTGTAATTAGACGAAATGGCGACACGAGACCTTAGCGAACGCTCTAGAATCCCGCAGTGTTTTCTGTGGTCACTGCTCGCCCTTGGGCTGTGTGACGAGGCCGATGCTGCGAGCGGTTTCTCCTGTACCGAGGTCCTTGGCTTCTCACAGTCGGTGGAGTGGTTCGGTGGGTTCTCTCTGGCCCGGCAGCCGCCGGCTGCCAAAGGTGCCACCCGTTTGTTGACCGGTCTTCGCTGAGTCCGCACCTGTACCTCTGTTACACATTTTGGACGGCCCTTGCTCGCGAACCGCGTAGACCGGAGTGCAAAGAGCACCAGTGTGCGCCCTCAGCACGGCTTGCCGAGTACCTGCGGAGACCAGCCGGCAGCCAGAGTCGGGTAAGGTACGGCGAACATGGACGACAGCGACCTCAAACCACTGAGCCGGGTCGCTACCGACAAGACCGGGCAAGAGGTTGTGGTCCGTACGATCTTGCTCCGCGACCTCACTCAAGAGGACCTGGAGCGTATGGTGGAGCTCCTGCAGGTGGTCTTCGACGGCTGGCCGGCCTTCGACCCGGGGGTAACGGCGGTTGACCACCTTCGCTGGAAGATCGAGACCCCCTTCGCCGGCGTCGCCGCAATCGCGGCGGAGATCGAGGGGGAGCTGGTCGGCTCGGTCACGGTCTTTACACTGCGGGCGAAAGTCGGCGATCGCGAGTTCCCGCGAACGCGCAGCCTCGACTACGCCGTTCACCCCGACTTCCGCGGCAGGGGTATTGCCAGTGCCATCAGCCCGGTGATCCAAGACGCAGTGCCGTCACCAAGGCTGCGAATTTCGGAGACGCACAGCCAAGAGCTTCTTCATCTCTTGCACAAGAGCGGGGCTCAGGTTGTCGCCAATCCGGTGCGACCTCTCCGCTGTCAGCTGGGCATGCCCGACACCAAGACGAGGGAGACAACGAGCGGGCTTCTGATGGCGCTGGGAACCGCAGCGATGGGGCTTGGCAATAGGCTTCGGTACCGCCGCCGCCATTCTTCGACTCCCAGACCCAAGACCCTGACCCGATTCGACGAGCGCTTCGATGTCTTCTGGGAGAGCGTTCGAGAGCAATTCGACGTCATCCTGGTCCGCACTCATGACTACCTCAACTGGCGTTACTGCGACCCGCGAGGGGGCGAATCCATCGTCCGTGTTGTCGAGAACCAGGACCGTGTGCTGGGCTACGCAGTGCTCAAGATGCAGGGTGCCGAGGCCGCGTTCGCCGACGTTCTCGTCCTACCAGAACGGCTCGACGTCGTTGACGCGCTGATCGCCGACGGGTTGGAGATACTGCGCGAAGACGGCGTGAAGAGCGTGATCTGCTGGCTACCCGAGCGTCATCCTTACCGTCACACCCTGCTCGGGCGCAGTTTCGTACAAGCCCGCCAAAGAGTCCTTCTGACGACTCGTCCGGGCTACCTTCCCGACGACGCGGATGCGATATTGAACCGACCAGAGCTACGCTTCCACTATTCGCTCGGGGACTCGGACTGGGTCTAGGCCGAGTCGCTCGAACGCCCTTACCGAGGTGAGTTTGTGAGCATCATCAGACGCATTACCGTCCAGGACCTACAGCTACGAGCTCGATGACTTCGGTTCGCCCATGGGAACCTACTCACTCGTCTGTCTCCTTGTCGTTTTCGCTTCTACTCGGGCCGACTGTTTCTCGGAATAAAGCCAAAGATGATGTCCGTGTTCGCCAGATAGCCGTCTTTACTCTGAATGAGCAGTTCTTGCTGTATCAACCAGTTCACGTCTCGGGTGACCGTCTTATCGGTCTTGTTTCGATACGCCTCTTCGATTCGGGGACTTACCGTCCTAATCCTGGCCTTCCTCACCGCCTCGCCCAGCCATGAGAGATCGAGCAGTAGGTCCCGCTTCCGTGTGTCAGATGGAGAGATCTTGTCCTCGAAGACTTCGTGCACGTAGTCCCGCCAAGCCAATCCGATCTGGTAGGCCTGCACCTCTCGCAACTGCCCTTGGAGTTGGTCGACGAGGCCCTCGACCGCGTACAGCAAAAACGGGACAACGTCCCCTCCTGACTCGCTGGCACGGGCAAGCTCCCGCAGGTATCGCTCTCTCGTCAGGTTGTAGTGATTGCTCAGAAGGTGGGCTGCTGGGGTAGGTGCGCCCGCACCGATGAGGATGAAGAACTCGATCAGTCGAGCCGTGCGCCCGTTGCCATCGCCGAAGGGGTGAATCCAGGCTATGTAGAGGTGGGCTAAGACGGCGCTGAGAATCCCAGACACCAGATCCTGAGGCTGTGCCAGCTCGTTCAGCCAGCTGCAAAGCTTCTCTACCAGATACGGGCAGTCTTGCCACGGCGCTCCGCGATAGCCCGAAACGACAACCGAGTGCTTGCAGTACTTTCCGGGCTCTACTTCTTCGCTTAGCTCCAGATCGCGAAGGACCTGGGCGTTGAACTCCCGGACGGCGTCGGGAGAAAGCGGCGATCGCGACTGGCCCACCAGGGCTACTAGTTCCTTGGCCAGCTCTGTACAGGCATACGCAATATTCTCCACCTCCTGCTTCAAGTAGGCCTGGGACGGAGGGAGGTCCAGCTCATTGGACAGGATCTTCTTGACCTGCTCCTCGTCGAGCGTATTGCCTTCGATGGCAGTGGAACCGCCAACGCCCTTCGCCAAATAAAGGAGGTGAAGCTGCTGAGCTTCAGACGGCTTCAGAGGAATCTGAGCTATCGCCTCACACTTGGCCTTCGCTTCCCCGAGAAGCATCCACAACTTTCCGGGGAGGCTCCCAACATTCAGATGGAAGCTGATCCAGGGGTGTGTTCTCGCGTACTCGCGGTCAATATTTGCTGATAAATCTGACGTGTTATGTCCCTCCTAAGTGACTCCATTGGGAATAGATAGTATACACGGTAACCATCTCGATGTCCCCAAACCTGTTAGAAATCTGCGAAGGAATCTTGGGCCATCGTGGGCCATCGCGGACTCACCCCTTCGTTACCGGATCGCCCACGTTGAATTTGCTCACCCGGCCGGTTCTGCCATCGCAGGTCAAGAGGTACACGGTACGACCCCGGCAATCGGCGAACAGACCTACAAGGGAGTCTTCGCCCTCACGATCGTCGCCTCCATCGTCATGATGGTGTTCGGGTGGCGAGCGATTACACCGACCGCCGTCTACAGAGCATCCGCCTGGGGGTACGCCGCCGCCGAGCTGCTGGTGTTCGTCGCGCTGGTTCTCTTCGTGGCCTCAGGACTCCCCAGCAATCTCAAGCGAGCGGTTCGTCATCCTCAGTTGAGCGGCCTCGTTGTGTGGAGCGGCGCTCATCTGCTCGCGAACGGAGATCGGCGCTCCTTGGTCCTCTTTGGGGGCCTCGGGTTGTGGGCCATCCTGGCGATGATGTTCACCAACCGCCGCGACGGTGCGTGGGAGAAACCGGAGCCCGTGCCGATGGCGAGCGAGCTCAAGCCTCTTCTGATAGCGGCCGGCTCCTGGGCGGCCCTCTTCTTCGTACACCCCTACTTCGCGGGCGTTTCCCTTTCCCTCGCCTGGTGAGCCTTCGGCTGGCAACGGGCACCTGCGACTACGACCGTGGCCGCCGATGCCACAGGCGCCTTCAGCGCCAATGTTGGCGGGTGAGCATCTCGAGCTGCTCCTGCGCCTTCTCGAGCGGCAGGGGATCAAGGTCGATGATTCGAGCGGGCCTCCGGATTGGGATGGGGAGTCGTTCGATCTCGAGTGGGCGAGGTATTCACCCTCGATTGCGTCTCTATCTACTGGAGATGGACAGTCAAGGGGTGTGCAAGATGAGTCGTACTACGACCATGGTCTCAAGACCATGGTACGTTAGATGGATGCAGACGATTGCGATCTCCAAGTTCAAGGCCCGGTGCCTGGCGATTCTCGAGGAGGTTCGCCGCACGGGGGAACCGGTGAGAGTCACGCGCTTCGGCAGGCCGGTGGCGGAGATCGTCCCACCCGTGCCGTCCGAGGACGAGGGGGAGTGGATGGGTCGCTGGCGTGCTGAGATGCGGATCGTGGGAGACGTCGTCTCGCCGGTGATCCCACCTGAGACCTGGGAGGCGTTGGGCGAGAAGCCTTCCGATCTATGAGACTGCTTCTCGATACCCACGTCTGGATCTGGAGTCTGGTCGAGCCGGAGCAGCTGCGTGCGGAGACGCGATCCGCGCTCTCCGACCCCGCGTCTGAGCTCTACCTGTCTCCCATCTCGGTATGGGAGCTCTTGCTGCTCGTGGAGAGGGGGCGAATCGAGCTAGCCCAGGATCTAGAGCCGGAGCAGTGGGTGGCAAGCACGTTGGCGACGACTCCGTTGAGAGAGGCGCCGCTCACATGGAAGATCGCGAGTCGCAGCCGCTCACTCGACCTTGCCACCGACGATCCGGCCGATCGATTCCTCGCCGCGACGGCTGCCGAACGCAAGCTGACTCTGGTTACAGCCGATCGGCAGCTGCTCAGCTGCGCCGAGATCTCGACCCTGCCGGCTTGAGCACCGCTGCGAGCGAGTCGGCGGGCCTGCCGCACGCGCGGCGTTGTTGACCGTGATCTATGATGCATGCTGACCAGTGGGGCTCAGACCGGCAGGGACTGTGATGAAGAAGGGGATCGTATCGACGCCGCAGCCCGAAGCAACTGAGGCCGGGATCGAGGCTTTGCGGCGTGGCGGCAATGCGGTCGACGCGGCCATCGTAACGGCGCTCGTGCAGGGTGTTGTCGATCCCCAGATGTGCGGCATCGCCGGCTTCGGCAGCATGCAGATCTATCTCCCCAAAGCCGGCGTCCACACCTTCATCGACTTCCACGGCAAGACTCCCGCCGCGGCCACGCCGGAGATGTGGGAGGACCTGATCGTCGGCGAGGCGCGGGACGGCTTCGGCTTCTTCTTGAAGGATCACGTCAACGACGTCGGCTATCAGTCGATCACCGTGCCGGGTAGTCTCAAGGCCTACTTCGAGGCGCAGACCGAGCACGGCCGCATGGACTGGGCAGACGTGGTGGCACCGGCTATCGCTCATGCCGAGGCGGGCGTGATGATCCGCCCTCACATGCGGTTCTTCTGGACACACGACGACCGCAGCGGGCGCGTGCTGACAGAGGAGCGCCTGCGCTTCACCGAAGCAGGGCGGCGCATCTACTTCCACCCCGACGGCCGCCTCAAGGGATTGGGCGACACATTGAAGAATCCCGAAATGGCGGCGGCTTTGCGGCGCATCGCCAAGGACGGAGCGGACGTGTTCTATCGCGGTGAGATCTCGGACGCCATCTCCGCCGACATGAAGGCCCACGGCGGGCTGCTCTCGGGCGAGGATCTCGCGACCTACGAGACGCGACGCGTCGACCCACTGTGGGGCGAGTTCCGCGGCTATCGGGTCGCCAGCAACCGGCCGCCCGGCGGTGGCGTAATGCTGATCGAGATGTTGCAGATCCTCGAGAACTTCGATCTCGAAGGCATGGGGCACAACAGCGTCGACTACGTCCGCACGCTGTGCGAGGCGATGAAGCGGGCGACCTCGGACAAGGACGAGCACGTCGGCGACCCCGACTTTGTCGACGTGCCGCTCGACCGGCTCACCGACAAGGCCTATGCTGCCGAGCTCGCGGCCAGCATCAAGGCGGGCGACGTGGCTTCGGTGGAGCGCTACTCGGCCGACGCGTCGCACACCACCCACATCGCCATCGTCGATGCGGAGGGAAACGCGGTGTCGATGACCCACTCCCTGGGCATGCCTTCCGGGGTGATCACGGAGGGGCTGGGGTTCATGTACAACGGCTGCATGGGGGTGTTCGATCCCCGCCCCGGTCGCGCCGGGTCGATCGCGCCGGGCAAGGCGCGGTTCAGCTCCATCTGCCCCACGATGGTCTTCGAGGGCGACGATCCGGTGCTGGTGATTGGCGCTCCCGGCGGCACCCAGATCGCCATGGGCGTCTTGCAGGCGACACTGAACGCACTCGAGTTCGACATGCCGATCACCGACGCGATCATGGCACCGCGATTCTCCGCCACCAGCAATGCCATCGACGTCTCGAACCGGATCCCGCGATACGTGACGCGCGCGTTGGAGGCGCAGGGGTACGACATCGTGCGGAGCTATCTGAGCTACGGTTTCGCTGCCGTGCACGGGCTCAGACGGCAGAACGGAGAGTGGGCAGGGGCGGCGGACCCCGGCCACGACGGCATGGCGTTGGCGGAGTGATCATCGGCGGCTGAGAGCCCTTCCCGGATCAACGCGACGTCAGTCTTGCGAGGCGAGTCTCTTCACCAGGCGATAGAGGAACTCGTGCCCCTCGTAGAAAGACTCGACCAGCAGGCGCTCGTCCTGACCGTGGATGCGGATGTCGTTGCGATCGACGAAGAGGCCTGACACGCCGTAGGTGGGGATTCCGGCGTTGCGCATCTTGGCACCGTCGGTGGCGCCGGTCGTCATGGTCGGGAGAACGACGACGCCAGGCCACATCTCCTCGGTGGTGATCTCGATGGCGCCGAGGATCTCGTCGGTCAGCGGGGAAGGATCGCTGGGTCTTCCGCCACCCTGAAAGGTGATCTCGATCTCGGGGTTGTCGACCGTGGAGATCAGCGCCTCGAGCACGTCGTGCGGGTCGGTGCCGGGCATCATGCGGCTGTTGACCACGGCCTGAGCGGTCTGCGGCAGGGCGTTGGGAGCGTGTCCTCCTTCGAGGATCGTGGGTACGACCGTGGTTCGCAACTGTGCGTTCAGCACCGGATCCGCCGCCAGACGCTCCAACGCCTCGGGGTCGGGCGGTTCTTCGAGGATCGCCCGGATGTCCTTACCCTTCTGCCCGGGTGTGATCTCGGCGAGACGCTCGAGTCCCAGGCGCATGACGGGATTCAGCTCCACCGGGAACGAGTACTCCCGGATCGCAAGAAGTGCTGTGGCGAGGTCGTAGATGGCGTTGTCCCGGCGTGGTAGCGAGGAGTGCCCACCGAGCAGGACAAGCGCACCAGCCGTCAACCGAGTGTCGGGGTCCAGGGTCTTTCGTCATCACGACCTCCCGGCGATGAGACTCGGCACCAGCGTGTGCCATTCGGTCGCTTGCTCGTAGGTATTGCCGATCCGGCACAAGGTTGGCTCAGTGAGGCGATCGCCGAGAAGTTGAAGTGTGAGCGGCACTCCGTCGGGGTTGGTGCCGCAGGGGAGGGACACGGTGGGGGTACCTGCGAAATCGGACGGTGCGGTGAACTGGAGCTGAATGTGCTCCATCAACGGGCCGAAGCCGTCCATGCCGCCGTATTGCACCGCCTCGTCGGCGGGGAATGGCACGCCTCCACTGGGCCCCGCCACCGCATCGACCCCGGCAAGGGCGGAACGGAAGCGCTCGTTGAAGGCGGCCCGGCGCTCGCTCGCTGTCGCGTACGCCGCGTCGGTCACCGACGCTCCAACGGCGAGGAACTCACGGAAGTACTCACCATACTCGTCCGCCTGCGAAGGGTAGTGCTCGCCGTGGGCGGCGTGCGCCTCGCGGGAGCAGATGGTGAACCAGGCGTCGACGAGATCGGGCGGGAAGGCGGGCATCTCGACCTCGACCACCTCGGCACCCTCCTGCTCGAGGACGCCCAGCGCCTCCTCGATCGCGCTCACCAGGCCCGGATCGACGTCGGTGCTCGCCCAGGCGCGGTCGTAGCCGATGCGTGTCCCCCCGACACCGGAGTCGATGTGCTCGAGCAGATCGAAGACAGGGCCCGGCAACGACGTCGGATCCTCGGCGTCGGGGCCCGCAATCGCCTGCAGCACGGCGGCCGCGTCGCCCACGCGCCGCGCCAGGGGACCGACGTGGTCGAGGCTCTCGGCAAGCGGCAGGACGCCATGTCGGCTGACGAGCCCATAGGTGGGCTTGAGGCCGACCACGCCGTTCGCCATGGCCGGATAGCGGATGGAGCCACCCGTATCGGTTCCGAGGGCGGCGAAGCAGAGGCCCGCCGCGGTCGCGACGCCTGCGCCGCTCGACGACACTCCTGCCCACAGGCGATCGTCCCAGGGGTTGCGGGGAACCGGAAAGCTGCGGTGGTAGCCGCCCATGGCACCCTCGGTCGTGGTCAGCTTGCCCAGAAGAACCGCCCCGGCCTGGGCCAGCTTCGCGACCACGGTAGCGTCGTGGTCCGGCACGAAGCTCCTCAGAAAGGCGTGACCGCCCATGGTGCGTGTGCCACGCGTGTAGCAGAGGTCCTTGACCGCGACGGGCATGCCGTGCAGTGGCCCGTGCCAGTCACCCGCGGCGATCTCCTCCTCCGCCCGGCGGGCCGCGGCCCGGGCCTCGTCCGCCATCACCGTGGCGTAGCTGTGCAGCGACGCGTCGACGGTGGAGAGGCGATCCAGCATGGTCTCCGTCAAGGAGACCGGCGAGAGCTCGCCCGACCTCAGGCGCTCGGCGGTGTCGAGGAGGCTCGCAAAGTGAAGTGGCGTCTCTCGCGATTCAGGACCTCTCTCGTTCATGCCTTCTCCTTGTCGGGTTCACTTGGCAATACCAGCGTGCTTTTCTGATCATCTCATCTGCGCCATTGGTGAAGATTTCTCGACTTTCTTCACCGCAACCCTTGACAGGTTTTTTCGACCCCTTCTCTACGAATCGAGCGAAGAGAAAGTGGAGATTCTAGCCGCCCAACGACGGCCTGACGGCTTGCAGCTCATGGCCGAAAGCGCCCTCGCGCACGAGCTCGACCGGGGCAGTTCGGGTGACCGGTATCAAGTTGTGATGCACGTTGACGAGAAGGTCCTGGCCGACTCCGAGGCTGGTGGCGTTTCGGTCCTCGAGGATGGGCAGCACGTTCCCGCGGGAACGTCTCAGCGACTCGCCTGCGATGCCGGAAAGGTGGTCGTGCGCCATGCCCGCGATGGCACGGTTCTCGACGTCGGGCGCAGAACCCGTACGACTTCACACTGGGCCCAGGCGGAGAAACCAGCCTCGACAACCTCGCTCTGCTGTGTCGATGCCACCATCGATGGCGCAGGCGCCTCGGCCGCCGAAGTGGGCGGGGGAGCCGCTCGAGCTCCTCTTGCACCAGCTCGAGGAACAGGGGATCAAGATCGACGATGACGGCGGCCTGCCCGATTGGGATGGAGAGTCTCTCGATCTCGCGTGGGCGGTCGATGCCCTGCGATTGATCAATTGAAGCCAGATGGTCCTTCGGCCGCCACGGGTGCCACCCGTTTATTGGCCTGGTCTTCTCGGAGTCGCTACCTGCCTCTACCTTACAAACATTCAGGTGGCACCTGGCTCGCGAACAGAGGTAGCCCAGTCAGAGCGAAGACAAGCTCTGGGGCGGTGAGACGGTCCAAGTCGACGCGTCTGTGCCAAGTTGGAACCCCGTCAGTGGCAATGGCTGTGCGCCTGCGACCAGATCTGACCGGGCGGGCAGATCGAGGCTTCCGCGTCTTCGCTCAGGCGGAACGACGAAGCGAGCGCCAGCGCCAGCACCACCACCACTGCCGCCACAATGAGCCATTGAACGTTGGACAGCCCTCCACTCTTCCGCACGCAACATGCTTTGAACTTCTTGCCACTACCGCAGGGGCAGGGCTCGTTGCGCCCGACTTTGTTTGTTGTGGCCATCGGCTCGAGGTCTCTGGATCTATCGCGAGAGCGCCGAGATCATATCGCCCGAGCAGCAGCGGTGGCTGATCGCAAGACCCATCCTTAACGCTATCCCACGTTTCGCTCCGCGGGAAGGAGTGTCGGTAGCCGAGCGCAACCGGGAGACCTTGGCCTCGCCGGGCAACGCGCCATCCCGGCCGCTGCCGCTCGCGAAACGCGAGCCGGGGGCGAGCACCGTGAGGGGCGCACCGGCCTCTGTGAATCACTTCGCAACCGAGCGCTTCGCCCTCCTCAAAGAAAACCTTTGGCGTCCTTCGCTGCACCTCAGGAGGGTTGGCCAACCCTACACGCGGTGATGCTATTGTCTACTGAGATTACGTAGAAGCGATTCGCGCAGCTTGATTCGGGCGGGCCTCCGGCACTGCTGCCGGTAGTAGGGGCTAACCACAATGGAGGGCGATCGTCATGCCGAAGTTCCTGATAGAAGCTTCCTACTCAGCCGAGGGTGCGAAGGGACTGCTGGAAGAAGGAGGGAGTGGTCGTAGGGCGGCCATCGAACAGGCAATGGAGGGCCTCGGAGGGCGCGTCGAGGCGCTTTACTTCGCCTTGGAGGGCTCCCGTGCCTACATGATCATGGAGGCACCGGATGCCGCCTCCGTTGCAGCGCTCAGTCTCGCAGCTAGTGCTGCCGGCGTGGCGACAGTCTCGACCGTTCCCCTCCTGACACCAGAGGAGATGGACGAAGCGTGCCAGAAGGCAGTCAACTATCGTCCTCCAGGCGGCTAGCCGCGCACCGTTCGCCTCGACGGCGGAGAGACCGCGTCCTCGACGTTAGGCCGTGACGAAACCAAAGTTCTCGCGCTCGAGCGGTCGGCTGACCGGTTGCCGCATCAGCTCGAGGGCGCCGACCTCGCTGAGAAAGTCATCCAACCTGCGACGCGATCCGGGGTCGAGATCGTCGTAGAAGGTCTTGGTCTTCTGGTGCTCCCAAACCATGTTCGCGCGGATCGGCACTTTTAGCCGGACCCCGTAGACGGAAACCTCATGGCTGGCCAGAGAGCCATTGCCGCGCATCGCCGGCACTCGCTCGCCTGGGCCGATCTCCGGATGTGCCTCCAGCCAGTCCGCCAGCGATGTGATCGTCTGACCAAGCTCGACGGCAAAATCTTCGACGGCGTGCAGGAGGATCGCCTCGAGCGTCGCCGGTAGGGCATCGTCGCGGAACAGCGTTGTCGGGCAATCATGGAACTCGGGCGACGGGCCCGGTGACATCATCCGCTCGGTCCAGCGGAACAGGTTCGGCGCGATGCGTTTCATCAGGCTTGAGGGATAGGGATCGCGGGCCATGTGCCCATAAAACGGCCCCATGAAGGCGTAATCGGCCAGCGTCGGATGCCCGCCAAGCAGAAAGGGATGCTCTTCGAAATGTCGGTTGAGCAGGGTCATCAAGGTCTCGCAGGCTGCGTCGATCGCATCCATCGTCTCCGGCACCAAACCCATTATCGGCAGGTTGCCCTGAATGCGTTGTGCGATTTTCTTGCCGAAAGCGATCTGTTCTTCCTCGGGCCCCCTGGGACGGATGGTTCGGCCGAACTCGTGATGGATGAAGGCCAAGTTCTCTTCCAGAAACGACCAGCGGAAATGTAGGCCGGGGCGGATCAAACTGTGGGAGGCGTAGACCGCCAGGAAGCGGGCGGCCCAACCGAGAACAGCGGTGTCCGGATAGGCCGGCGGCGTGGCAAAGCGCGGCTCCAGGTAATCGATAATCTCGACAGTGTCCTGAATGATGGCGCCGTCCGGTGTCTCCAGGATGGGAATGACGTCATACCCCACAGTCACCCGTGCGCGCTCGCGATATCCGCGGTCGGCGTTCGGACGCTCCACATAGGGCACCCGCTTGGCCAGCAGATAGGCCCGGGCTTTGGCCGAGTAGTAGGAACATTCGGCTGCGTAGAGAATGTAGGGTGCGGTCATGGCGGGAGCCATCAGGCCGTCAGCTCTGTAGGCGTCAGCGCGTAGAGGACGGCGTGCTCCAGCACATCGGTTCGGAGGTGCGAGATCTCTGCGTATTCGGGTGAGCCGGCCATCGCGAGGAACTTGTCGACACTCGGGTACTCCACCAGGGCCACGATGTCCCACTCCTGCTCGCCGAGGAGCAATTCGCGGCACTGGCCGACGAAGATCAGTCGGGTTCCGGGGGCGTGCTGTTGCGACGGCCCGTCGAAAGCCTCGGCGTAGGGGGCGATCGACGCCCCTTCTTTGAGCTTCATCAGGTTGAGCATCACCACCGGCTTCTCGCCCAGCGCTTGGCGGAGCCGCTGCAGGCGCATCCCACGCTCCTGCTCGCTGACCCCGCCACCGGGTCGGGCCTCTTGCGCTCCAACCTCTTCGATGGCGACGAGCTGGCTGCTGAGTCCGAGGGCGAGTCCGGTGCCGAGACCACGGCTGACCAGGTCGCGGCGAGTCGATTGGGTCGAGGGGGTCGCTTCTTTCATTGGCTCAGAACCTCACTTTCTTCGCTGCAGGATCACTAGCCATGGCGCAGATAGAGAAACGCTCCCAGCTACCGAGCATCCAGGACGATGTTCAGCTAGCTCCTATCGGGCGTCTTGGCGGGCTCTCGCTCCTTCGCCAGGCCTCGAAGCGCTTCGTTGACCGCCTCGGACGTGGGAAATACCTTGGCCACGTCGGGCGCTAACACGACGATTTTCTCGCCGCCGCTCGTCAACCGATCGGTGTATTTTCCCCGAATGCCCTTCGAAAAATCGTACTCGTCACGCATAGTCAGAACTCTTCATACTGGCGGCGCTCTCGCCTCGTGGCCGTGCGCGCGCTTATCAGCCGTATTCTATCGCCTCGATCGGTATGGGCGACGACGAGCAACCGGTTGCGGTTCGAGAACCCCAGAAGTATCCGCCGTTCCTCTTGGTCGGAGTGCTCGGGATCAGGGATGGTCAAGGAGAGGCGGTCGCGGAAGCTGGACGTCGCCTCCTGGAACGCCACGCCGTGTTTCTGGAGGTTCTCGACCGCTTTCATCGTGTCCCACTCGAAAGCAACTCTCGGACTCTTTCCCACTGTCGCGTGACGCCTCCACCAATGGAGACGTGATCGCGAGTGGCAACCTTGCTGCGACCCCGATTTCGGGAGCTCCGGAGCTCGAGGGGGCTACGTAGTTCTTCTGTCTTCAGAAGAAGAGCTTCTCAGCATCGCCGGCATCCATCTGCGGGAGATCATGGGCTACTGTTTCATCGCCCTATTCTGGAGCGGTATCGTGTTCTCGATATAACCGAAGAGCAGGGTCAGAACGATCTGGTTGGTGAAGGTGAGGAGATCCCAGAAGGAGTCTCCCCACGACTCGAGAGCCGACTGGGCCGGGTAGCCGGCTACACCGATGGCGAGAGCGAAGGTGAGAAGCGAGAGTAGTGCCGCTACGACAAAAGCATCGGGAGCCCGCGCAGGAAAAGGCGTACGAGATACTGCACGGGAGAACCCTCAGTTGCTGTTGAAATCCTTCATCGCTGCTCTACTCGAGGACCGCGACACCAAGGTCGGGAAAGCGACGATCGAAAGTGTAGATGCGAGGCGGTCCAATCTCACGAGCCTGCGCCCACTGCATTGCGTCGGCGAACGAGACGCGCCTCGAATCGCGACAAAGCGAGAGCGCTTCGAGGGCAACGGGCTTCGAGAGGGAGAGCAGCTTCAGATTGCGACGCCGAATCAACGCTTGCAGGGCGTCGACTGTCGAGGCCCGGGCGACGCCATAGACCGAAGTCAGAACGTAGGCGACCTCGACCAGCACCAGCTCACTTACGATGCGAAGGTGCTCGCTCTCGATGATCTTTGCGGCCCGCTCCGCGAGGTGAGGGGGATCATCGGTGAGGTAGCGCACGACCACGCTGCTGTCGAGAAACGCAGCGCCCGATTCCTCACTCATCCTCAGACTCCTCAGCTTCCGCCACGACACTCGCGTTTCTCCACGCCTCGTCGACCGCCTCTCCCCAGGCAGGTGCGTCCGGCCGCACCTTGACCCTCGTCTCGGCGGCAAGGGTCCCGCGCAGGGAGCGCTCGTGATCGGGCGGAAAGAAGCGAATCTCCACTCGATCCCCAACCGTCTGCTGAACTGCGAGATAGCCCGGCTCAATCCCAAGGCGGTCTCGAATCGACTTTTCGATCACAACCTGTCCCTTAGTACCTACTTTCACACTCATGTCGTATTACCAACCACAAGTATACTTTTCCAATTGAAGTATGACAATTGCCCTCAGGTCAGTGACTCGCAGCTGGAGCGACCCGCTCATTCGCCTGCGGTCAAGCCTGCGATGAGACTACCCCTTGTTGCTCAGGTCGATCCCGTGCCAGAGATTGCTCGGCCTACTTCTTTCGTGGATCCGCCCAGCGTGAGCACCGAGCGCGCCAGCTGATCTAGCGTCGCCTGACCCTTCTCCAGCTTCGAAACCCTCCCCTGACTGGTCTTGAGGATCCTTGCGACGCGCTCCTGGGAGAGCTTCTTCTTTCTGCGCCTGGTCTTCAGCTCCTCTCCCAAGCGGATCTTCATGTCGATCACGGCCACTTCCTCCGGGCTGAGGCCGAGCCACTCTTCGACGGTGGTCACTCGTCCATCCATGGCCTCGATTCGAGCGCTCTTCTTTGTACTAAGGGGCATCGCTTACCTCTGCTGTCAATTCGCGTCGTACTTCCGTAACAGATTCTTGGCTCTGTCGATCAAGCGCTTTGGCGTTTTGCTCGTCTTCTTGCTGAACACGGCAACCACGAGAACGGCGTCAACGTCAGATCTGTAGATCACTCGCCACGTCTGACCAGCTTCGTTCACTCGCAGCTCGTGGCAGCCTCGACCGATCGCAGGCATCGGACGTGAGTGGGGCATCCCGATATTGACGCCTTGCTGAAGCTTTCGGATCAGAAAACCAATCTCGCGCCGCGCGTCAAGCGACACCGGCGGCGTCTTGATTTCTCCGGCCAGTATCACGAGGGCCTTGTCGGTCGCCCGCACTCCATACTCGGAAATAATACCAGATCTGGCATATCCTGGAAAGCCCGATCGGGTATAGTTTCGATCTCTTCCGACCCTCTGTGTCTGTGCACCGCTGAGCGGTTCCTCCTCTACTGAAGGACGCAATTGAGGGGGATGGTTCAACGAAGAGGGTGGTAGGGTCAGTCGCCCATCGAACGCCCTTAGCGAGTGGAATTGTGAGCACCATCAGGCGCATTACCGTCCAGGCTTATACCTACGAGCTCGACGACTTCGGCCCGTCAATCGCTACGTATACAGCTGGGGTCAAACTGAAAGTAGGGAAGTTCGTCGTCACCATCGAGACCGACGACGGATTGAAAGGGAGCTATGCGCCGCACTTCGGGGCCACCGCGCAGGCGATGGCGCAGGTCCACGCGATGGCGCCAGGCTTGATCGGTCAGGACGCCGAGGAACGGGAGCGGATATTCGAACGGCTGAAGATCGGTTTTCGGCATTTCGACAAGACGGGCATCTCGGCCTTGGATACCGCGCTGTGGGATCTTGCGGGTAAGAAGTACGGCGCATCGATCGCGCAACTCTTGGGCGGGTATCGGAAGAGCTTGCCGGTGTATGCGAGCACGACTCCAGGGCAGAAATCCCCCGGTGGGTTGGACAGCATCGACAAATACGCCGACTTCGCTGAAGCTTGCATGGAGCGCGGTATTCCCGCTTTCAAGATCCACGGCTTCTTCGACGGCAACGTGAAGAGCGAAATCGGCATCATGAAGGCGGTTCGCGATCGCGTCGGCGACGGGATGAAACTGATGACGGACCCGGCGTCTTCGCTGACATCTTTCCTGGATGCCGTGGAGGTCGGTCGGGCTTGCGATGATCTCGGTTTCTTCTGGTACGAGGACCCCTATCGGGATGCGTCTTCGAGCGCTGTTGCCCACAAACGACTGCGTGACTTCATTCGCACGCCGATGTTGATTGCCGAGCACATTCGAGGATTCGAACAGAAAGCGGACTTCGTGCTGGCCGGCGGCACCGACATCATGCACATCGATCCCGAGTTGGATGGAGGCATCACCGGGACGATGAAGTTGGCGCATTTCTGCGACGCCATCGGGATGGAAGTGCAGCTCCATACCGCCGGTCCGATGCATCGCCACTGCATGGCCGCCATTGTGAACACGCATTTCTACGAGCTCGGGCTGGTGAATCCAGATCGCGCATGGAACGGTCTTCAACCTCCCATTTATGCAGACGACTACGGCGATCGGATCGACACTGTCGACGCCAACGGATGTGTAACGGTTCCCACGGGCCCGGGACTTGGGGTGGAGTACGACTGGGACAAGGTCAACGCCTGGGAAACGGGACGGAGGGTTTTCGAGTGAAGAAAAGAACTGTGTTGCTCGTCTGTCTGGCCGCACTCCTCGTCGGGTGCGCGGCCGAGCCGGAGCCGATCACCATCACTAACGGGCAAGGTGAGATGGCCGGCGAGGTGACCGCCGACAGTGTCATCCTGCAGTCGCGCCTGACCACCGAGAGGGTCATCGTCGATGGCGACGTACCTGGAGCGCCAGGTGTGGCGCGCTTCGAGCTGGCGACGTCGGAGGACTTCGCTCACGCCACCGAGTCGCCGTGGCTCGAGGCAACCGCCGAGCAGGACTTCATCGTCAAGACCGTCATGGACGGGTTGGCTCCGGGCACGCGGTACTACTACCGTCTCCGGTACGGACCGAGCCAGGGCAACACACGCCTCGGGGCATCCCGATCGTTCAGCACGCTGCCTGGCGCCGACGGCGTCACCGAGGTGAACTTCGTCGTGGTCACCGGCATGAACTACGCCCGGTTTCATGGCACCGATCCACGGGCCGGCTCGCCCGAAGACAAGGCGTTGGGCTACCCGGCGCTCGAAACGATTCTGGAGAAATCGCCGGAGTTCTTTGTCGGCACCGGCGACAACGTCTACTACGACGTGCCGCGCGAGGAGTTCGAGCGCACCCAGCCCTTCATGCGCCGGAAGTGGCACGAGCAGCTGGTGCAACCGCGCTTCATCGATCTATTCGCTCAGGTGCCTACCTACTGGGAAAAGGACGACCACGACTATCGATACAACGACTCCGACAACATGATCGACAACGAGCCCGACCCCTCGCCCGAGCTGGGCGCCGCGACATTCCTGGAGCAGGTGCCGGTGGTCGACCCGGATGACTCGAGCCCGGTCACCTACCGCACGCATCGGGTGTCGCGGGATCTGCAGATCTGGCTCACCGAGGGCCGCGACTACCGCAGCCCCAACATGGCCCCGCCCGGTCCGGACAAGACCCTGTGGGGCGCGGAGCAACTGGCCTGGCTGAAAGCGACCTTGCTCGATAGCGATGCCACCTTCAAGATCCTGATCTCGCCAACGCCGATGATCGGGCCCGACGACGCCAACCAGGCGGGGCCACAGGCAAAAGGCCACGATCCGTTCAAGCGCGACAATCACTCGAACCCCTACGGGTTTCAGCATGAGCGGGACGCGTTCTTCGATTGGCTTGAGCAGAACGAGTTCCTCGACAAGCACTTCTACATCGTTGTCGGCGACCGTCACTGGCAATACCACTCGATCCACCCGCGCGGCTTCGAGGAGTTCTCGACCGGCGCGCTGGTCGACGCCAACTCGCGGCTGGGCCGAAACCCCGGCGACCCGGAGTCGAACGACCCCGAAGCGCTGATCGAACAGCCCTTCTCGTCACCCGAGCCGACCGGCGGCTTTCTCGAGGTCACTGTGACGCCCGGAGTCGCGCCGAGCGCCGCGTTCCGCTGGTTCGATGAACGTGGCGTGCTGACCTACGAGACGGTCAGAATCGCCGACGGCGTTTGAGCTCGGCGAAGCCGTCACGGGCCCAGATCGATCAGGCGATCAACTGACGCGCGGCTTGTATTGGAGCAGCATCTGCAGCTCGCCGGCCTCTTTGATCGGGTCAATGAAAGACTCTTCGTAGGCGCCTTCCGGGTCGGCACGAACCATACGATCCAACAAGACGGCGTCATCGCCGACCAGGATCCGCCAGCGCTCCGCTCGGACGCCCTCGAGAATGATCTCAGCCGCCTCTTTGGCGCTGAGCGGGGCGTCGGCAATGAAGTCCACCGCACGCTGGTGGGCCGCCTCTCGGATCTCTGCGTCGGTCATCTCTTCCGCTGCCTGGCCCTGCTGGCTCATGCGCCGCCGGGTTGTCGCGACATCCGCCGCGGACATCTCCAGCGGGTCGGCCTTGCCCATGAGTCGTCCGCTGTTGGTGACAAGGTAGGTTCCGACGTGGCCAGGCATCGCCACCGATACTTTGACGTGGGGCGCGTTGAGGCGAAGGTCGACGACCAACGCTTCGCTGAATCCCTTGACCGCGAACTTCGCCGCGCAGTAGGCGGTTTGCGCTGTGCTCGGGCCGAGACACGCCCAGAAACCGTTGACACTACTGGTGTTGACGATGTGGCCCTCGGCGCTGCGCACCAGAAGCGGCATGAAGGCGCGAGTACAGTGGTAAACACCACCCCAGCAGATATTGAAGGTCCTGTCCCAATCGCCGCGGTCATCGAGGAGGAAGCTGCCGGCTCCGCCGATTCCGGCGTTGTTGAAGAGCAGGTTGATGTGATCGGTCCCGTGCTCACGAGCGACAGCGTCACGAAACGCCAGCACATCGCCTTCGACCGAGACGTCGCACTCGTGGGCCGTCACTCTGACTCCGGCGCGTTTGTGATCGGCGCACAGGGCGGTCGTTTCGGTCATGTTCTCGACCGATACATCGCACATCGCTATGTTGCAACCCTCGGCAGCCAGGAGCCGCGCCAGCTCGCGCCCCATGCCGCTGCCGCCTCCGGTGACCACCGCCAGCTTGCCGCTGAAGTCCTTCATAGCCGCTCCTCTCGAAGATGTCGCTCTACTGTACCTGGGCAGCCGCGTGAGGGGGGCTCGCTGCCGGGGTCTTGGCATGACCGCGGGCGTGACATAACCTGCCCGTACCGAAGATCAGCCTAGGAGATCCCGATGACGGAGTACATTCCCAGCCCCAGAGATTTTGTGCGCGAGCATGTCGAGCGCTACGAGAGCAGCGCCGGTACCCAAGGCGTGAGCCTCCGCGATGGCGGGCCGCCCTGCATCATCGTCACCCATACCGGCAACAAGAGCGGAGCCATCCGCAAGACCCCACTGATCCGGGTCAAGGTCGGTAACAGCTACGTCCTGGTCGCGTCGCTGGGTGGGGCCCCGACGAACCCGGTGTGGGTGCACAATCTGCGCGCCGATCCCAAGGTCGAGCTTCGCGACGCGACAGAGGTGCAAACGATGCGGGCGCGTGAGGTCGAGGACGAGACCGAACGAGCGCGGCTCTGGGAAGCTGCGGTCGCGGCATTTCCGCTGTACGAGGAGTACCAAGCCAAGACCACGCGAGAAATCCCCGTTTTCGTTGCGGAGCCGTAGTATTCGCATCGACTCCATCGTTGCGGTCGCCGCCGTCGCGGGTCTACTGGCCACAACCGATCTCGGCGCCGCGGGCTCTGACTCGGGCTCTCACCGGACGCCGTGGGGTGACCCCGATCTGCAGGGGATCTGGACCAACGCGACGCTCACGCCACTGGAGCGGCCGGCAGAGCTCGCGGGGAAGGAAGTTCTGACCGCGGAAGAGGCGGCCGAGCTCGAGCGGACGACGGTCGAGCAACGCATCCGCTCCGACGGGACCTCGCCACCTGGCACGGTCGGCGGCTACAACCTGGTGTGGCGCGACGGGGGCACGAAAGTCGTGGCCGGGCGGCGCACTTCGCTCATCGTCGACCCGGCGGACGGGCGCATCCCCTGGCGGCCCGAGGCCGAGAGGGCATCGAAGAAGGAGTCCGCGCGCTACGGAGTGGGTCCCTACGACTCCTGGGTCGATCTCGACACTGGCGAGCGCTGCATCTCCGATGGCCTGCCGACGATGGTGCCGCTGCAGCCCTACAACATGAACTTCCAGATCTTTCAGGCGCCAGGGGTCGTTGCGATGCTGCACGAGATGTACCACGAGGTGCGCATCATCCCGGTCGACGGGCGGCCGCATCTACCCGAGACCATCGACCAGTGGCTGGGCGATCCCCGCGGCCGTTGGGAGGGCGACACACTGGTCGTGGAGACGACGAACCTCGCCGACAAGCGCCACTACGTCTGGGCTCACCCGTGGCGAAAGGCACGCCCTAGCTACCGACTGGTCGAGCGCTTCACCCGGATCGACGAGGCGACGATCGACTACGAGTTCACGGTCGAGGATCCGCAGATGTTCACCCAACCTTGGACCGCGTCGGCACCGATGACCAACGACCAAGCCGCGCGCGGCGTCACCACCGGTGTGCTCTTTGAGTACGCCTGTCATGAGGGCAACTCGGCGGTGGCAAACATCCTCAGCGGTGCGCGGGCCCAAGAGCGCGACTGAGTAGGGCCTTAGGAGGAGCCCTCTTTCGGCGGGAGCTCAGCGAATTGCGGCGCTCTGCCCCCGATGTGATCCCAGGGAGCCTTCGAGGCCACGAAGATATGCACGTCGATCTCTACTCCTGGATCACCGTCGATGCCGCCAAGTGCGACTCCATGCACTTCTCCCTGATGCGTTCCACACAGCGTCGTCCCACAACTACGACAGAAGCAGAGGCCCCATCCCGGACTGGACTCGAAGTGGGTGAGGTTCTCCTCGCCGCCGGTCCAGGAAAACGATTCGGGTACGACTTCGGCGTAGGCTGAACCGGCCCCACTGAACGCTTTCCGACAGCGAGAGCAATGGCAGCTTCTGCCGCTTCGAAGCGGCTTGGTGATGCGGTAGCGAACTCTGCCGCAGAAGCAGCCTCCTGTCTTAGGCACGTATCTTCCTCCGTCCTGGGTCTCTCGTCATTGCGCCCTCCCTGCGATGAGACTACCGCGGCTTGGCGTCGGCGGCGTCGGGTAGGTCTGGGTCGAGGTGCAGCCAGCACACCTTCTCTTCGCGGCGGTCGTGAAAGCCCGCCGGGAAGGCAGCGGGATCGTCGAAGATCCCAAGTGTTATGTAGATCCGCTCGGGGCGTGGCTTGTAGCCGAAGCAGACACTCGACCCGCAGGTCGCGCAGAAGCCGCGCCAGGCCCGCTCGCTGGAGTCGTATCGCGCGGGCTCCCGGCTCCACTGGACCTTGCCGCTCTCGAAGGTCGCAAACGTCGCCACCACTGCGCCGATCGCCTTGCGACAGTTGTTGCAGTGGCAGTGGGTGACTCGACGCGGTGGCCCTTCGGCCTCGAACCGGGTTTTGCCGCACAGGCAGCCTCCGGTGACGGTCAAGGCTCGAGCTCGCTGATCAGGTTGGGGATCGCGCGGTCCAGGTTGCGGGCGTATATCGCCGCAAAGAGGCGACCAAACACGCCGGCGCCGAAGCCTTCGCCATCCAATACGAAGCCAATCTCCGACTCCTCGGGTCCGGTTCGCTTGAACTGGTGATCGTAATGGACGGTGAGCCACAAGAATGGCCCCACCCACCTCCAGTTACTGCCTACGTTGAGCTCCTCCATTCGAAAGGTGGAGCGTATGCCGTTGGTCAGTCGCAGGGTGCCTTCCGAGTCGGACCCCAGGGGGCCAGGAGGGCGCAGAACGATGCTGCGGATGTGGCGAGAGCCCAACTCGGCCATTGCTCGACTCGTTCGAGATGTGCCCAGGCCCGCTCGACCGGCACTTTGACGGTGAAGCGGCGCTCCAGTAGCCGGACCAGCATGCTCTCCTCTAGTCCAGGTCGCAGTGGCAGTGGGTGACTCGACGCGGCGACCCTTCCGCCTCGAACTGTGTCTTGCGGCACAGGCAGCCGCCGGTGACGATCAATTTCGCCGTCCCATGATGCTCAAGATCCGCAGGAACAAATTGATGACGTCCATATACAGAGAAGCCGCGCTATCGATGGCATTGTCCACCGTTTTCGGAATGGCGTTGGCACGGCCCCAGTCATAGCCGATGTAACCACAGAAAATTGCGGCCACGACCCAGTCCAAGATTCCATGGCTCATCTTGAAGATGAAGACTTCGACCACCTGAACGATGATCACCACGATCAATGCGATGGTGAGCGCGCCGGCTATACGCTGAAAGAAAGCGGGGAAGAGCGTACCCAAGACCATCATGATGCCCGTCACCAGGCCGGTGACTCGAATGGCATCGCCTACGATCTCGGGGTTGTACTGGGCCACCATCATGTTGACGATGAACCCAAAGGGCACTACGACGAAGTTGTAGCCCGCAAAACTCACGGCAGGGTTGCTCGATTTGGTGAAGAGATACATGCCGAAGAAGCAGGACGCGAAGTAGCCAAGAATGAGGACCCAGCGATTGATCCCTGCGAGCGTGGACAGTGGAATGTTTCCGACCATCCACCAGTTGACCGCAAAGCCCCAGCAAAGCGTGAGCCCGATGATCAGGTTGTAGACATTTTCCGAAATACGCTTGCCGGCGCTCTGCGATTCCGTTCGCGCAAAGACCCCACCCGCATCGGCTGTTTGTGACATGTTTTCAATCCTCCAGGGCCGGCTGTCTGCTGGGTGCCAGCCACCCGATTGTACGCCTGTCTCGCTTGACTTCCCGGTCTACAATGAGGCCAACGGGGATCGAACCGTATGGAGCTACTCGAGGCGCTCACCGAGCAGGTCACGTTCATCAACTCTACGGTGATCCCGTGGGTGCTGCGCCTGGTCATGCTGGGGCTCGGCCTGTCGCTGACTCTGGCGGACTTCAAGCGGGTGGTGGTTTTCCCGAAGGCGGCCCTGATCGGCCTCACGGCTCAGTTGGTGGGCCTTCCGCTGACGGCGTTCGCCCTGGCCTGGCTGTTTGATCCGGCGCCTACGGTCGCGGTCGGGCTGGTGATCCTGGCGATCTGCCCGAGTGGGGTGACTTCCAACGCCTACACCTTCGCATCGCGGGGCGACGTTCCTCTATGCGTCACGCTGGCGGCTACAACGAGTGTGATCACGGTGTTCACGATTCCGTTCTTGACCTTCTTGGCGCTGCAGGTCTTCCTCGGCCAAGACCAGAGGCCGGACCTGCCCGTGCTCTTCATGCTGAAGGAGCTGATGCTGCTGACGCTCGTCCCGATCGCCCTCGGCATGGCCGTTCGCGCTAAATGGCCCGAGGTGGTGAAGAAGGTGGAGGAGCCGCTGCGACGGATGGTTCTCTACCTGCTCTTCCTCGTGCTCGGGCTCGGTGTGCTCTCCAGTTGGGAGATCCTGGTCAACGAGATCGCGGGAGTGGGGCTCCTGGTCATCACGATGAATCTCCTGACCATGGGGCTGGGCTACGGGTTGGCCAGATTCTTTGGCCTACCCGCGCCGCAGGTAGTGACGATCACTTTCGAGGTCGGGGTGCAGAACCTCGCCCTGGCTTTCGCGATCACGTTCAACATTCTGCAGAATCCCGACCTCGCTGTGGCGGCGCTGGTCTATGCGGCGATCATGCCGGCAACGGCGCTGCTCTTTGTTCGCTTTGGGAGGAGATTGATCGCAGCGGAAGGTGAGCCGGGGTAGCTGAGTCTTCACCCGTAGACCAGCCCTCCGCCACAGGCATCGGGCTAGAGCGTGGGATAATGAACTATTGATTCAACAGAGGTTGGCTTAGGGTGATCGGTACCACACTTGCCCATTACGAAGTCCTCGAAGAGATTGGCCGGGGCGGGATGGGTGTCGTGTACAAGGCCCGCGACACACACCTGGACCGCTTTGTTGCGATCAAGGTGTTGCCCGCAGAGGCTGTTGTCAATCCCGAGAGGAAGCGAAGATTCGTTCAGGAAGCGAAATCAGCCTCCGCCCTGAACCACGCCAACATCGTCACGATCCACGACATCGCGGAAGAGAACGGCGTCGACTTCATCGCAATGGAGTACGTGCCGGGCAAGACGCTGGACGAGTTGATCCCGCGCAAGGGCATGCGACTGAATGATGTCCTGAAGTACTCGGTTCAGATTGCGGATGCGCTGGCGACGGCCCACGAGGCCGGCATTGTTCACCGGGACATGAAACCGGGCAACATCATGGTGACCGAGAAGGGCGAGGTGAAAGTTCTCGACTTCGGGCTGGCGAAGTTGACCGAGATGGAACCGGCGGGCGCAGAAGCGCCGACCCAGACAATCAAGGGACCCAGCAGCAGCCCACACACGGAGGAAGGAACAATCCTCGGGACGGTTTGCTACATGTCGCCGGAGCAGGCCGAAGGTAAGAGTGTGGACGGGCGTTCAGACATCTTTAGCTTTGGCGCGGTGCTCTACGAGATGGTTGCCGGACAACGAGCCTTTGCGGGAGATTCCAGGATGTCCACGTTGGCAGCGGTCATGAACAGTGACCCCAGACCGTTGCAGGAAGTGGTGGATACAGTTCCTCTTGAGCTGGAGAGGATCGTCAGTCGCTGCCTGCGGAAACAGCTGGACCGTCGCTTTCAGCACATGGACGACATCAAGATAGAACTGGAGGAACTGAAGGAGGAGTCGGAATCGGGAAGGTTGGCGACCGCGCCTGGGACCGCTGGACCAAGATCGAGGCGTGTATCCCCCTGGCTGTTGGTCGGCACGGCTGCCACGGTAGTCGCTGTGGTGATGGCGGGCTGGTTCTGGCAGCGCCGGGAGAGAGCCGTGGCGCCAGAAGCCGCGCTGAGCGCCCTTCCCATCACCAGCTACTCTGGCCAGGAAGAAGGGCCGACCTTCTCCCCAGACGGTCGCCAGGTGGCGTTCAGCTGGAACGGGGCCGACGGGAACAACTTTGACATCTATGTCAAGAGGGTCGAATCCGGCCAGCCGCTTCGCCTGACGAAAGATCCAGCAATGGATACCGACCCGGCCTGGTCGCCGGACGGCAGCTTCATCGCCTTCCGACGTATTCTGAGCTCAGGGAAGGTAGCGGTGTTGTTGGTACCCCCGTTGGGCGGGCCTGCGCGCACCGCGGGGGAGATCCTGAGTCCTAGTTTCTCCACAGGTCTCGCATGGCATCCTGACGGTGAGCATCTTTGTGTCGTTGCCAGGGAGTCGCGTGGGGAGCGTTACGGCCTGTTCTTGCTGTCAACGGGCAGCGGCGAGATGCGAAGGCTCACTTCTCCCTCTCTGGAGTGGGACCGTGGCGAAGAGGGTCCTTCTTTTTCACCCGACGGTCGCACAATTGTCTTCACACGTCACGCCGGAAGGTTCAACGCCGAGTTGTTTCGGCTGGCTCTTTCAGAGGATCTTACGCCGGTCGGAGAACCAGAGCGACTGACATTCGAGAGCCTCACGATCAGCGACCCCACATGGACTCCGGACGGGAGCGAGATCATGTTCTCGATGGGGGCGAACACAACGCCCAGCCTCTATAGAATGCGCCCCTCCCCCTCCGACAGGCCGAGCCGATTGCCATTAGTGGGAGAGGGAGGCGTGCATCCGGCGATCTCCGCCCCGGCACGTCGCCTGGCTTACACGCGGGTCGAATTCGACGCGGACATCTGGCGCATAGAAATCGGCGGTCCCGACGGCAAGACCGCACGTTCGGAAAGTCTGATCCACTCCAGCCGCTGGGACTCTTCGCCGCGATACTCGCCGGATGGGCAGAGAATCGCCTTCCGATCAGACCGCTCCGGAAATGCAGAGATCTGGGTTTGTGACAGCGATGGGGCGAACGCGGTGCAAGTGACCTCCTTCGGTGGGCCGCATGCAGGAGGTCCGAACTGGTCTCCGGACGGCAAGTGGATTGTCTTTGTAGGACGGCCCGAAGGGCAGCAGGACCTTTACGTCATTAGTTCGGAGGGTGGAAGGCCACGACGCTTGACGTCGAGCTACGCCCTCGACGCCAACCCAGATTGGTCGCATGACGGCCAATGGATCTATTTCCGGTCCAACCGGACTGGCACCAACCAAGTGTGGAAGATCCCGGCCGAAGGCGGAGAAGCTGTGCGCGTGACGCACGAGACGGCGAGCCAACGGATCGGGACTTTGCTGCTGGAGTCGCCGGACGGCCGTTTCGTTTATTACGCGAGGATCGGGGAGCGAGGACTATCGGTTTGGCGCGTTCCAGTGAGCGGGGGAGAGGAGAGCCAGATCTTGGATTCGATCAGCTCGCGGAGCCACTTTTTCCCGTCAGATCGAGGCGTCTATTATGTTGCGCCGGCCGATCCGGAAGATGGCTTCCCTGTGAGGTTTCTTGATCTCGCCAGCGGGAAGATCCGCGAGATCACCACACTGCCGAACAACCCGGGCTGGGCCATCTCCCCTTCGCCGGATGGCAAGTTTCTGCTGTATACGCGGACCGAGCAGGCGGGCTCAGACCTGATGCTGGTGGAGAACTTCCAGTAGGCGGAAGCTCGAGCTGCGGGACTCTTCCCCGTGTGTGCGTCGATGACGTAGCATGGGCACAGGGAGAAACACGTGGGGAATCGCTTAGAAAACAAGGTCGCGGTGATCACCGGCGGCACCAGCGGCATAGGTGCTGCGACGGCGGAATTGTTCGTCGCCGAAGGCGCCAAGGTGGTTTTCAACGGACGCTCCGAAAAAAAAGGTGCGGCGCTGGCCGACCGACTGGGGGAGAGCGCCGTCTTCATCACCGGTGATGTAACGCGGGAGTCCGACATCAAAGCCGTCATCGAGAAGGCTGTCGACCGATTTGGGCGGCTCGACGTGCTGTTCAACAACGCCGGCGCGGGTTCTGCGGTGACCCTGGAAACCATCACCCCTGGGCAGATCGACGAATCGGTGCATCTGTTACTGACCAGCACGATGCTTGGCGTCAAACATGCCATTGCCCCCATGAAAGCGGCCGGAGGCGGCGCCATCATCAACAACTCGAGCATCGCGGCCATCCGTCATAACCAGGGCAGCTTTCTCTATTCCGCCATCAAGGCAGCCGTGACCCACTACACGAAGATGGCCGGTGTTGCGCTGGGAGAGCACAGAATCCGGGTAAACGCCATCTCGCCCGGCGCCATCGCCACGCCGATATTCTGGGGAGGATCCGCGCGGGACAACACGATGACGGCGGAGCACAGCGCCAAGAGCATGGCCAAGCTTCAGCGCGGCCTGGCCAAAGCCACCCCGATTCCGGATTCGGGCCTGGCGTCAGACATTGCCGAAGCTGCCTTGTATCTCGCCAGCGACGCGGGCCGCTTCGTCAACTGCCACGACCTGGTGGTCGACGGCGGCCGCACTTCTCTGTTCCGCGAAGGCGCCTGACACGATCGCGCGCAGCACATGAAGAGAACGTATCGCTTGTATGGGCAGGCCGGGAGCGGGTCGATGATTGTGGAGGCTGCGATTGCGCTCTGCGATGCCGAGGTCGAGATCATCGACGTTGAATGGGATGACCTGGGCTGGTCGAGCGCGGCCCTTGGCGAGCTCAATCCGCTAGGACAACTGCCGACACTCGTTCTTCCGGATGGTTCGGTCATGACCGAGAGCGCGGCGATGCTCATGCACCTCCACGACGCTTACCCGCAGGCACAACTGATCCCGACTGCCTCCGACCCCGAGCGGAATACTTTCTTGCGCTGGTTCGTGTTCCTCGTTGCGGCCGTGTATCCGACCTTTACCTATGGCGACGTGCCGAAGCGTTGGGTTGGCGGCGATGCAGAGGCCGGCGCGAGGCTCGAGGCCGGTACCGATGACCATCGGAAGGATCTCGATGCCCAGCTCGAAGAGGCCGCGGCGGGCCCGTGGTTTCTCGGCGACAGGTTTTGCGCGATCGATCTCTACCTGTGGGTGATGCGCTGGTGGCGCCCAGGCCCCGAGTGGTTTGCCGAGCACTGCCCCAAGCTCTCGGCCATTGGAGAGCGGGCGCTCACTCTGCCGGCCGTTACCTCTGTGCAAGGCCGAAACTTCCCCGACGGCGATACAGAGTGATTCCGTTTATGGAACGGTCCAGTCTTTCATCAGGGGATGACGGGCCGGATCATAAAGCCAGGTGTCTGTGTTGGGCGCGGCGTTATAGGTGCTTGGACCCCGACCTTTCTGAAAGAAGAACTCGTCGGCGTAATCGTAGATGGCGTTGAACTCTTCAGGACCCTGGTCGTGGCCTTCTTGCCCGTACCGGTTCTGTGCGTCGCGCCAGTGAAGACGGCACCATTCTTCGGCATCCATCCATCCGTAGATGAGCATTCCGGCGCGGATGCCAACCTCGTGGGCCAGGCCGTTGTTGATGCCGTCGCCGATGGAATTGAAGTTCAACAGCGGGCGAGGCGCGACCAGGGCTACCAGCGTCGGCGCGTCCCAGGGGAGCTTATTCTGCCGCTCTGCAAACCGGTAGTAACGTGGGTGATACCAATGCGGTTGCTTCTCTAGGAAATTCGCCGAATAGTCCATCGTGCCGCGAAACCCCTCGGGATCGCGCTGACGTGTGGAGCCCAACGTAAACGGGCCGCCCGTCGAAGGGGCCATGATCGCAATTCGTTCATCGAAGATCCCGCCAGCCATCGCGGCCTGACCGCCCCGGGAATGGCCCGTCACGATGATCTTGTCCATGTCGACAACACCTATTTTGTCGAGCACGTCTATGACCGGCTGATAAGCCCAAGCCCAGGCGGCGATGGTGTAGAAGTCGTATTCGGGATAGAGACGGAAGATCCCGGCATGGCGGTCGGCGTTTGATCCGTCGTCCGGCGCAACCTCTGTCCGTTGGTATTCCACCAGCATGTATCCTCGCCGCACCCCCTCTTCCATGCTGTAGGTCGGCGAAGGATGGCCATGTTCCGGGGCGTTGTTGATCAGAGTCGGGTACCGTTTCTCCTCTCCCGGGCGCCACAAGGTAAAGCTGAAGGACTGGGTCAGTGATCTCCTGGATATGGTTACGAGGTACCCCTGCTTGCGCCCCTGAATGGCGGAGTCGGGCGGGGTATAGCTCTCGTCGAGTGTCTGAGTGAAGGAGAGCTCTTCCCCGGTCGGTCGGGGAGGTACTCGGCCATACAGGTAATGCTCCAGCATGGCGCGCAGGTAAGCCCGATGCTGCGACCACTGACTCAGATCGGCAACCCGAGTGCCATCCAGTTTCTCGAACGGATCGGGCAGACTCGGATTGTCGGGTAGCTCGGCCAGCGACGGAAAGTCATAGCTCTGGGCCGCCGCCGTCGCGGCAAGAATGCTTGCCGCGAGGAGAAACGAGAGTTTCTTCATAATGTAGAAAGAACATCCTACTGCAGCCCCGGCGACGGAATTCGGATCTCGCCGTGGCGGCGCTGGTCGTGAGCCGGACCATAATTGAGTATAATGGGCATCAAATTGCTCAATTAAACCGATCCACTACGCGATTTCTCCGAGATGACAGGCTCACTTGCCCCTCAGCTCCTCGACTCACTCCAGTTCTCGGCACAGCAGCTGTCGACTCTCCGCCAGCTCGGCGAGTATCGAGGGAAGCAGGCGCTATTCGACCGGCAGAGGCCTGAAGTTCTCGAGAGCTTGAGAACAGTGGCGATCGTCGAGTCGAGCGAGTCTTCCAATCGACTCGAGGGCATCACTGTCCCTCGCGAGCGGCTCAAGAAGATCGTCCTGCAAAGCACTCGTCCCACCGATCGCTCCGAACAGGAGATCGCGGGCTATCGCGACGCACTCAGCCTAATCCACGAGTCGTGGCAGGACATGCCCGTGTCCATCAACGTCCTCCTGCAGCTCCACTCGATGCTCTACCGCTACCAGGCCGCGGAGGGTGGCCGGTGGAAGATGGTGGACAACCAGATCGTCGAGCGCTCACCGGGTGGCGAGATCACTCGAGTTCGGTTCAAGACCGTAGGCGCGGCGCAGACGCCGCAAGCGACAGAAGAAGTTTTCGGCCACTACCGGCTTTCCGCGGATCAAGGCCGTTACGAGCCCCTGGTTCTGGTGCCCCTCCTCGTTTTGGACTTTCTGTGCATCCACCCGTTTACCGACGGCAATGGGCGGGTCGCTCGTCTGCTCACCGTATTGCTGCTCTACCAACACGGGTACCAGGTGGGTCGATTCATCAGTCTCGAGAGACTGTTCGAAGACTCGCGGGAGAGTTACTACGAGACTCTAGAAGCGAGCTCGGCGGGATGGCACGAAACGAAGCACGACGTGAACCCGTGGATGAACTACTTCTGGGGCGTTCTGCTCCGTGCCTACCGGGAGTTCGAAGAGCGCGTGGGCGAGGTCGGCGGGGGGAAAGGTGCGAAGGGGGAGCAGGTTCGCGCAGCCATCGCCAGAAGAGTCGTTCCCTTTCAGATCTCCGACCTGGAGCGCGACTGCCCCGGGGTCAGCCGAGAGATGATTCGTGTCGTTCTGGGCCAGTTGCGAGAGGAGGGGGCCGTCGCTCTCGAAGGTCGAGGCCGCGGCGCAAGGTGGCGCCCTCGGGCTCCTTGAAGTCGGGCCCCCAGTCGGACTTTTCCCCTCTGCTAAGGCTAGAATGAGAGCCGTTCACTTTGTTTCTGAACAGCGCCCTGCGTCCGCTCGGACGCGACCAGAGAAGAGGATGGAGGTGTTCGAGATGTCTTCTGGCTTTAGAATCTTGGCCTTGGCTTTTTCAATCTTGGCAGCGGGCGGCGCGCCTTCGCTCCTCGCAGCCGGTGCCGAAGTGGACTACGACGACTCGGTAGATTTTTCTGCCTACCGCACTTTTCGCTGGTTCGGAGACGGACGAGGAAACCGGCCGGACCGTAGCCGCGGGAAGATGTCGCCGCTGGTCGAGAAGGACATCCAGCAGGCCGTGGAGTCTGAGCTGCAGGCCAAGGGCCTGGAGCTAGTTGACTCGGGTCAGCCCGATCTGGGGGTCGTCTTCAGCACCGGCAGCCGCCGAGAAGCCGTGAACTACGGTTGGGGACCCAGGTATCGGGGGCCCCGCAAAGTCACGGTCTATCGGGAGGGTGAGTTGACGATCGATCTGATCGACGGGGACAAACGTGAGCTTGTGTGGCGAGGCTCGGTCTCCGCCACTTTGAAGGAGAAACCAGAGAAACTGAAGAAGCAGATCGACAAGTCGGTTGCCAAGGTCTTCAAGAACTATCCGCCTCCATAGAATGAAGCTAGACAGCGTCGCAACCAGCGATCTTGCACAGATGCCGGCTCGAGCGCGCGCCTTGGAGGAGGCGGGCTACGACGGTTTGCTGACGGAGGAGAGCGGGCACGACCCTTTCTTGCCCCTGGTCCTCGCTGCCGAGCACACCGAGCGCATCGAGATCGGTACGGCGATTGCTGTCGCCTTCGCTCGCAACCCGATGTTGCTCGCCAACCTCGGACACGACCTCAACGCCTACGCGAAGGGCCGCATGGTTCTGGGGCTCGGCTCCCAGATCCGTCCGCACATCACCAAGCGCTTTTCGATGCCCTGGTCGAAGCCCGCAGCACGCATGCGGGAGATGATCCTCGCCACCCGCGCCATCTGGGATTGCTGGTATGGAGGCAAGCGCCTCGAATTTCGCGGCGAGTTCTACAGCCACACACTGATGACGCCTTTCTTCACTCCGACCAACACCGAGCACGGGCCACCGAAGGTCTTCTTGGCAGCCGTGGGGCCGTTGATGACCGAGGTGGCCGGCGAGGTGGCGGACGGCATCATCTGTCACGCCCTGACGAGCGAGAAGTTCGTACGAGAGGTCACCCTGCCGGCGGTCGAGCGCGGTCTCGCCAAGGCGGGCAAGCGGCGTGAGGATTTCGAGCTCATGTGCCCGGTCTTCATCGTCACCGGCGAGACCGAGGAGGAGATGGCGAGATCGCGCCAACAGGTCAAGCAGCAGATCGCTTTTTACGGCTCGACACCGGCCTACAGGCCGGTTCTCGATACCCATGGCTGGGGGGAGCTGCAGGGAGAGCTCAACGCCATGTCGAAGCGCGGACTGTGGGTCGAGATGGGAGAGCTCATCGGCCCGGACGTGCTCGACGCCTTCACTGTGCAGGCAGAATCTCCGCAGGACATCGCTGCCGGTTTCGTCGGTCGCTTCGGTGACCTCATCGATCGCACCGCCGGCGCCTACATGCATCTGTCTCCGGAGCGCGAGCGGCAGCTCATCGATGCGTTTCGGAGCCTTTCCAAATAGGATGTGACGCTATGAAATTCGAGACCATTCTCTGTGATGTGAAAGACGAGATCCTGACGATCACGTTGAATCGACCGGACCGGTTGAACGCGTGGAACCACCAGATGCTCTACGATCTGATCGCCGCTTTCGATCATGCCGACGAGAACGACGAGGTCGGCGCCGTCGTCCTGACCGGCGCCGGTCGCGGCTTCTGTGCCGGTGCCGATCTCGCCGGCGGTGGGGGAAAGACCTTCAGCGGCACCGGGAATCAGGTGCACCTGGATGAGCTCGGTGACAGTGGCGGCGCGATGTCACGGCGGATCTTTCAGTCGCTGAAGCCCGTCATCGTCGCCTTCAATGGCCCCGCGGTGGGCGTCGGGCTCACCATGACCCTCGCCGCCGATATTCGCATCGCCGCACCGAACATCAAGATGGGGTTCGTGTTCGCGGCGCGAGGTATTATCCCCGAAGGATGCTCTTCGTATTTCCTGCCGCGGCTGGTCGGGATCAGCAAGGCACTGGAGTGGTGCATGTCGGCGCGCGTCTTTCGTTCGGAGGAAGCCCTCGAGGCGGGGCTCGTGCGAAGTATCCACGATCCCGAGGACTTGTTGCCCGCCGCCTACGAGCTCGCGCACGAGTTCACGGCGAGCTCGCGAGTCTCGAACGCCGTCTTGCGTCAGATGTTCTGGCGCATGCTCGGCGCTGACGATCCGATCGTCGCGCACAGACTGGACACCGAGGGCATGATCCAAATCGGCAAGTCTGCCGATGCGACCGAGGGCACTACTTCTTTTCTCGAGAAGCGTCCCGCGAAGTTTCCGGGCAAAGTCAGTGAGGATCTCCCTGAGTTCTTCCCCTGGTGGGAGGAGCCCAAGTTCCGGGAGTAGCGAGGGGCTGTAGAGTCGGGACTACACGAGATCGCTGTCCCCGATCATCAGGTGGAGGTGGGCGTTTTTTAGCCCGACGAAGGCCAGATCCTCGGCCGGCAGATCAACGGGCCGATAGAGAAAGCCACTCTTTCTGCGGGAGCTAGAGAAGCCCGCCCGAAGCAGAGAAGAGCGGTAGGGATGTCGCCGAGGCAGCCAGCAGGATATTGCGGCCGCACCGCCGGCTCGAGCCTCGGCGACGGCGGCAGTCAACAAGGCCCTCGCGACGTCACGGCGTCCGGGTAAGACGAGTAGATCCGCGATGTCCCATTTCGAGTCAGAGATGCGGACCACCGAGTAGCCCAGGAGCTCTCCTTGCCGCTCGCAGACAGTGACTCCGAAGTGGCCGGCGCGGGGGTCGCAGTAGCGCCAATTGAGATACTCCCTGCTCTTTTCGACGATGAGATCGAATCCGCCCGCGACGCCCCGGAAGAAGTCGTCCACATGCTCCCCAAAGCGATCGATGTGAGTCAGAGCTCCTGGAGGCTTGGCGCTCCGGAGCCCGACAGATGCAACCAGGCCTTGCAGTGAAGCCAAGGCGGTCAGCAGCTCGAGGACCGGCAATCTGGAATCCTCGGGTTTGTGGTCCCGCTTCTGTGCGAAGTCTGCCGGATTGAGGATCCTCACCATGGTTCTGATCGCATTGGCGGGGAGCTGTGCGCCGGTGCGCCGGTTGACTCTCCGCATTGCCGGATGGACTCCGAGCTCGTCCAAGGCCAGGTCATGGGGTGGACGGTGGGGACCACTGATGTATGCCAACGCCTGCGTGTACACGCCCCGGCCCCGCTCCGACGGATGGACGGCGGCATCCGGGAAATGGAGCGCGAGAAGCGGCCGACCTCCGACCTGGATGCGACAAGAGCGGATGGTGCTTGCGTGGACCAGGCGGCCGTCGCGTCGCCCGACGAGAAAGGAGAGCTCTGAGGTAGGGCTCTCCGCTTTCCAGCGGAGCTGATCGACCAGCGGACACTCGGGGTCGCGGGCCGGCCATTGCCCGAAGGCGGTGATGTAAAGATCGAGGATCTCGCGAAGGAGCGGGTCCGACGCCTCCGAGGTGTCGACAAACTTGAACTCTACGGCGGAGGCACCCAACTACGTCAAACCTCAGAGAAGGCTCACCTCTTCTGTGGCCTTGGTCACCACCAGAATGCGCTGATTGTTCTCCTCTCCGTCGGCGGGAAACAGGAAGAACGCCAGCCGGTCGGCCGAGTAGCCGTTGGTGTAGCCGACCACAGTCTCGCCGTCTCTGAACCGCACCCGGATCTTCCTGCCGAGACCCGGCCGCTCCACGTCGTGGCGAGGCTGGTATCCGGAGTCGCCGGCGAAGTCCTTTACGTAGTACACCGCCTTGAGCTCTTCGAGGCCCACCTCGGTAGGACTGTCAGAGTCATCTTCCTGGAGATGAAAGATCGGCTTGTTCGGGAAGAGGTCACCGCTGAACCCCTTGCCGATGCGCCCGTTCGCGTAGTGGACCACGATTCTGGCTCTCACGACGACAGCGTATCGCAGGCTGCCAAGGTCCTCCTACTTGCGCTTGATGGTTTCCTCGGGGATGTTTTCTCTCGCCCGGGGCTGACGAACGTTCTGGATGATGACGGTCTTACCCCGCTCGGTGATGATCGTGCCTAGAACCATTTCGTCTTTGCCGTTTCGCGCCGGCCATCCCAAGATGGTCACGGTTTCACCGACCTTGGCAATGTCGCGGCGATTGCCCATGTTGTCCCAGCGGCGTGGGTTCATGCTCTCGATCTTCCAAGTTTCCTTGGTGCCGTCGTCGTTTTCGACCTCGAGGACGAGTTGAATGTGGGGGGCGTTGAACGAGAACTTCGTCAGTACGCAGGTTCGCCGTATTTTGTTGTCGATGTCATACCCCGCGAAGGAGTGATGGGCCTGCGTTTGAACAGCAAAGAGTGCCGAGAGAATTGCGAGTATGATGAGGGATCGATTCATCGCCTTTGCAGTTTATGACGAGATCGGGGAGTGCATGTCAAGAAGAGTCCACCCCCTCACCGCCCTGAGCGTCTGCGTGCTGGTGGCGATGAGCGCCCACGCCGCGGAGCGCAACGCCTTTTACGGAGATCTCCACGTCCACACCCACTTTTCGTTCGACGCCTACTCCTTCGGCAACCGCAATTCGCCCGACGTCGCCTACCAGTATGCGCGTGGGGGGGCTATCCGACATCCCTCCGGCTACGTGATCCAGCTCGATCGCCCGCTCGATTTCTACGCGGTCACCGACCACGGCCTCTTTCTCGGCATGTTCATGGCGATGGAGGACCCCGCGCATCCGCTTCACCAGGATCCCGAGGCCCGTCGTTATATCGACTCTCATACCGGCACCCTGGTCACGGGACGGGGACCGGATCTCAGCGCCACCGTCAGCTATCTCCGGGACCATCCCGATCCGGGGGCCGCGCGCTCGGCATGGCACGAGATCATCGCGTCGGCCGAGCGCAACTACGAGCCGGGCACGCTCACGACCTTCATCGCCTACGAATACACCTCCTCTCACCCCGACGGCGGAAACCAGCATCGCAACGTGATCTTCCGCGGCTCGGAAGTGCCCGAGCTGCCCTTCTCGCGGATCGACTCGGCCAACCCCGAGGATCTCTGGGCGTGGCTCGACGACATGCGTGCACAGGGTATCGAAGGCCTCGCCATTCCCCACAACTCGAACCAGAGCCTCGGCCGCAGGTTCGCGCGCCAGCAGGAGTCGGGCGAGCCCCTGGACGCCGAGTACGCCCGGCTGCGCATGCGCAACGAGCCCCTCCTCGAGGTGACCCAGATCAAGGGCACCTCGGAGACACACCCTCTGCTCTCCCCCAACGACGAGTGGGCCGACTTCGAGCTCCTGCCGCTGTCGACCGAGATGGAGCACCTGCGTGGCAGCTTCGCGCGCGACGCCTACCTCACCGGTCTCGAGTTCGAGGAGAAGGAGGGCTTCAACCCCTACAAGTTCGGGCTGGTCGCTGCGAGCGACGTCCACAACTCGGGCTCGGCGTTCGAGGAGTCGAAATACACCAGCAAGCTCGGGCTCCACGACGGGACGCCGGAGGGGCGGGGGTCGATTCCCCCGAACGGTGCCAAGACGTGGGACGAGGACCACGTAGGAGTGCGCAGGAGTCTGCCCTACTTCGGCGCTTCCGGCCTGGCGGCGGTGTGGGCCGAGGAGAACACCCGCGAATCGATCTACGACGCCTTCCGCCGCAAGGAGACCTTCGCCACCACCGGGCCGCGCATCCGCCTGCGCTTCTTCGGCAGCTCCGGCTTTGACGACGAAGCCCTTCAGGACGCCTTTCTGATCGCGAAGGCTTACGAGCACGGCGTGCCGATGGGCGCCGATCTCCCTGCTCGCGGAAGCGGTGTGCCGCAATTTCTGGTCTGGGCCGTGCAGGACCCCGAGTCCGCGAAGCTCCAGCGCGTGCAGGTGATCAAGGGCTGGATCGAAGACGGCCGGCCGCAGGAGCGCGTCTACGATGTCGCCTGCTCCGACGGTCTGGAGGTGGACGCGGAGAGCCATCGCTGTCCCGACAACGGCGCCGCGGTGAATCTCACCGACTGCAGCGTCAGCGCCGGCCTCGGTGCCACGCAGCTCAGAACACTCTGGACCGATCCCGACTTCGACCGCAGTCAACGCGCCTTCTATTACGTGCGGGCCTTGGAGAATCCGACCTGCCGCTGGTCCACATGGGATGCAATACGTGCAGGCACACCACCTCGACCAGATCTCGCGACCACGCTGCAAGAGCGTGCCTTCTCGTCTCCGATCTGGCTGATACCGGAGCGCACAGGGGAGTGACTCGCATGACCTATGAAACCATCGCGGTGAGACCACTCAATCCGACGATCGGAGCTGAAATCGACGGCGTCGATCTCGCGAAGCCGCTGGACAGCGAAACCTTTCAGGAGATTCACGATGCCCTGATGCAGCATCAGGTGATCTTCTTTCGTGATCAGGCGATGACCCTGGACGAGCACAAGGCGTTTGGCCGGCGCTTCGGGGAGCTGCATATCCACCCCGCAGCCAAGAAGACGGAAGGTCATCCGGAGGTCCTGACCATTCATGCCGACGAGAGATCGAAGGTGGTCGCGGGCATGCGCTGGCACTCCGATGTGTCCTGCGACAACGAGCCGCCGATGGGCAGCATCCTCCATCTACACGAGATCCCCGAGTCGGGCGGCGACACTATGTTCGCCTCGATGTACGCGGCCTATGACTCCTTGTCTGAGCCCGTTAAGGGGTTTATCGGCGGCCTCGAGGCCTGGCATGAATCCGCCCATGTGCACCGCGACCGCCTGGGCCACAAAGGAGAGCTGCGGGATGGCGAGAATTCCTATCCCGTATCTCTGCACCCGATTGTCCGCACCCACCCAGTGACCCAGCGCAAGACCCTCTTCGTCAACGAGAATTTCACCACCCGCATCGATGGCCTCGAGCCCAAGGAGAGCGAGGCCATCCTGAAAATGCTCTACGACCACATCGACACGCCGGAATTCCACTGCCGCTTCACCTGGCGCGAGCGGTCCGTCGCCTTCTGGGACAACCGCTGTGCTCAGCACCGCGTGGTATGGGACTACTATCCCCAGGTTCGGCACGGCTACCGGGTCACGGTTGCAGGCGATAAACCGTTCTGATCGATCAGGCCGGCGCAGGGGCGCTGTAGAAGTCCTACGCGTCGCAGGTGGGAAAGGCACCGAGCCCTTCAGTGGTGGCCTGGATCGCTCCCGGTGGGTTGCTCTGGCCATGCGGAGAGTCGGGAGCAGGCGTGAAGAAGGGCTCCTTGAGCCGATTGAAAAACTGGCGCAGCGTGCCCGCCTGAAGATCGACGATGGTGACCTCCACCCGCACGTCGGTGAGACCGGCAATGAAGACCCAGAAATTGCGCAGCGGATTGCCCGAGGGGAAGCCGCAGGCGTCGACCATCTTGATCACGATCTCGATGTTCCCCACCTCGAAAAACTCGAACGAGACGGCGGAGTCGGTGAGCTTCGTAGCCCGGCCCCTCCCCGACTCGGTCGCAGTCGCGTAGTCGACGATGACGAGGAAACGGCCGATTAGGCACGCACTCTGCTCGCCGTCCTCGCAAGGCGCACCCCCGTCGTTGTCGTCGATACGGAGGGTAGCCACGCTCGGCTCCACCAGGACGGCGTCGCCGGTCGGGTTCTCGAGCTCCAGCCACACGGTCTCCGGGATCTCGCCCTCGGTGTCGTCCAAGAGCGGAATGTCGAAGCCCTTGAAGGCGGTGTCACCGTCGCCCCAGCTCAGGGTCCCGGCGACCTCTGTGTAGTCGGCGCCGGCGCCGGCGGTGCCCGCTGAAGTGGCGTAGTCCACCGAGATCGCTCCCTGCGAGCTACCGGTGCGGCCAACGACCGCCAACCCAAGGCCTTCTCCCTCGCCGACGCTGAACTGGGCGGAGCTGAAACGCACGAAGCTGGTGGAGCCAAGGTCATCTTCGACGATCGTCAGGGTGGCGCTCGCCGGACTACCGAGGCGGGCCCCTCCGGTGGGTGAAGAGAGGTTCAGCTTGACCGTCTCGTCGCCCTCTTCGACGCTGTCGTCGAGGATCGCAACGGTCGCCATCTTGGTGCCGCTGTCTCCGTCCGGCCACGACAGCGTGGTCGTCGTCTTGGTGTAGTCGCTACCGGCCGTGGCGGTGCCGTTCTGTGTCGCCAGCTGCACCGACACGGCGCCGTCGAAGCGGTCGACCCTCTCGACCGAGATCACCGCGTTTCCCCCGTTTTCGGGCTCGCTGAAGCTAAAGCTGGTGAACTCGAGGGCACCGCCATCGATCAGCTCCTCGACGACAATAGTACCGATCATGCCGTCATCGAAGTGAGGCTCGCAGTGGTAGTCGATCGTGCCGGCTTCCTCGAAGGTCAGGGTGAAGCTCCAGGCAGCGGTCGAGGCGTCGCCGTCGCCGCCCTCGCCGTCGCAGCCGAGGGCACATCGGAAGCTACCGTCGTCGGCTACGACGTTGTGGAAACCGCCGGTGTTGGTCCAGGTCACCGAGTCACCGACTCGGATCTCCAGGAAATCGATACTGAAGAAGATGTCCTTGGCCTCGATCTCGAAGTTCGCGGCCTCTGCCGCACTCGCGATCAGCAGCATTGCACTCAGAACGAAAGTACGCTCGAGGTTCATCCAGACCTCTCCACGATAGCCAGCCGGCCGCCGCACCGCGGACGCTAGCGTATCGCAGTACTCGGGGCCTCTGACGGGGCTACGGAGCTTCGTCTTCGTCTCTGCCGAGCTTGGCTCGCAGCGAGGAGAAGAGGAACCACGCTCCCAGCGCCATCAGGAACAAGGGCCAGAGGTTGAGGATCCAATCGATGTCGATGCCGAAGTAGCTCTCGAGCGCCGCCAGCAGGCCAACCAAGAGCAGGGCGCCGCCGGCGATGGAGCCGCCGTAGCCGTAGGCTGTGGGCCGCGGCTGGTCTGTGAGTCCGAGATCGGTAGTGACGCCGTAGTTGATCAGGTTCGCCTGACGCCAGGCGTCGAGGACGTTGAAGATCCAGATGAAGGCGACGACGAATCCCCACAGTTCGCCTCGATTAGCCGTCATGTGGATCGCGGTGGCGGCGAGGATGAAGAAAGTGACCCCACGCAGGTAGAGCCCGTTGTAGATATTGCCGGCGCCGGGGAAGAGGGAGAGGAAGCCTGCGAAGAGGGGGCGCTTGCGCATCGGAATCGGTTGCGGCGCCTCAGAAGCAGCGGAGTCAGGCTCCAGCGGCGGTTCTGGTGGAGGTGGCGGAGGAGCCGCTTCACTTGCGGGGCTATGGCTGTCGGGTTCCATCGTTGTCTCCTTGGGCCGAGATCGGCTCGAGTACAGCCCCGAGCCCTTCGGCCATCTTTCTGCCTAGACGGCGTGCGCTCTGTTCCGTCTCCGAGACCTCTGAGCGCACGGCGCCCAGCCAGCCTGAGACGACTCCGCCGCTGCGATCGAGGGCCTCGGTGGCCGCCGCCGCGGCCGCCGAGGCCGAAGCTGTCATATTGCTGAGGGTGGGGGCGAAAAGGTCGTAGGGATTGCCCCAAACGAGCCCGATCGCCAGAACCAGCACGTAGCTGGCTGCGACAGCGTAGAAAGGTGATCCGATGAAGGCGGGAACCAAGCGAGGGCGTGGTGGGAAGATCGTTTGGAGCGATCCGGCGAGCCTCGCCGGCAGAGGCGTCTCTTTCTCCATCGGCACCAAGGCGCCGCGTGCGGAGATCGAGCGTAGCCGTCGACCGAGCTCGGGTGGCAGTGCCGGATCAGAGACCGCACTTCGCTCGATCAGGCTGAGGTACTCGTTGCAGCTCGAGCAGCGTGCTCGATGGCGCGACGTCGTACCGGGTCGCGCGTTGCGCAGATACAGACGGCAACCGAGACTCAGCATGTCGCCACCCGCAGACTTCGCTCGGAGATCGCCTCTGTGGCGTCTTGTGTCCCCGTCGAGCTGTGTCTCTTTTGAAGACGCTCGATGAGCTCCAGCCGAGCCCTCCTGAGCCTCGACTTGAGAGTGCCGACCCGCAGATCGAGGAGGGCAGCGATCTCGAGATAGGAGAGACCCTGTAGATCTCTCAGTGCAATGACGATCGCCTCCTCTTCTCTCATCTCGCGCAGGGTGGCGTGCACTTGAGCCAGAAGCTCGCGTCGCTGGGCGTCGAGCTGGGGATCGTCTCCCGAAGGTGCCAGCTCGAGCGCGGCCTCGTTGATGAAAGTGGCTTCCCGCTCTCTTCGTGTCTGGCGATAGTGGTCGATGCAGAGATTGCGCGACAGCCTGAGGGTCCAGGCGAGCAGTGGAACGTCGCCGCGGTATTTGCTCAGGTTGCGAAACAGGCGCAGAAAGACATCCTGCGTCAGATCCTCGGCCTGCTCACGAGTGCTCGAGAAGTGGAGGGCGAGGCTGAAGATCCTGCCCCCGTAGAGCTCGATGATCGCGTCCCAGGCTGCGGCCTTACCGGCGACTGCCTGCCGCGCGAGATCGAGGTCGGAGGATAGATCTCGGCTGCCCATCAATTAGATAAGACGAGAATCCTCTAGAGGAAGTTCTCAGTTTTGCTGCCGGAGCCCCAGAAATCCCTGGATCGGCGGCGGATCGCTCCGGTGTAGGTCGACGATCGCCGTCGTTGCGAGCTGACTGATGTTCAACCAGGGGTCGACCTGCGACCGGATGTCAATTGTACAATCCGACTCTGGCAGGGGGGGGGGCTAGCGATCGAACCCTGCTAGGATCGTGGTGCAGACAGCCACCTTCGCAGCCTCCAGGAGGGCCTGCTCATGCGCATGATAACGATCCTCATCGTCGCAGCCTTCGTCCTCATCGGTCTGCCGGCATTCGCCGCGGATGGCGCAATCGAGCGCACGTCGTACGGCAAGCCCGATCTCTCCGGCACCTACGACGCCGGGACCGTCACTCCGGTCGATCGTCCCGCGCGGTTCGGGGACAACCTCTACCTCACTCCGGAACAGGCCGAGAAGATGGAGGAGGAACAGGCCTCCCTTTGGGCCAACGCCGAGGCCGACAAGGGGGGTGGAGCTGATCGTGAGGCGCCGCCGGTGGGGGGCGACGGCGACAACCGCTTCGGCGGTGGCGGCGTCGGTGGCTACAACATCTTCTGGATCGATCCGGGATCGGAGGCGGTCATGATCGACGGCAAGTTCCGCACCTCGATCATCTACGAGCCCAAGAACGGCCGTCGTCCTGCGATGACGCCCAAGGCGATGATGAAGATGGCCAACAACTTCTCCTCCTTCATCCACAATAACGACGGCACCGCATCATGGCTCGAGAAGACCGGCCCGGGGCCCTTCGACGGCCCTGAGAGCCTCGCTCTGGCCGAGCGCTGTCTGCTGGGATTCAGCGGCGGTCCGCCGATGCTGCCGAGTCTTTACAACAACTACCTCAGCATCACCCAGACTGAGAACTACGTCGTGATCCTCGCCGAGATGGTGCACGACGCCCGTATCGTCCGCATTCTCGGCGAGGGCCGCCCCTCCGAGCACGAGCCACAAGGCCCACGCGAGTGGCTCGGCGACGCCATCGGCTACTGGGATGGCGACACCCTGGTTGTAGAGTCCAAGAACTTCCGCGGCGAGAGCGGTCTTCCCGGCGCTGACGAGAACCTCCACGTCACCGAGCGTTTTTCACGGACCCCGGAGGGGGATCTGCTCTACAACTTCCACGTCGAGGATCCGACCTCTTGGAACGCGCCCTGGAGCGGTGAATACTCCTGGCACGCGTCAGACGCGAGGGTCTACGAATACGCGTGCCACGAAGGCAATTACGCAATGGGCAACATCCTCAGGGGTGCCCGGCTGCTCGAGTCGGAATACGATCAGGGCGGCAGCGGCTAGTGGACCGGCCTCATGATGGCTCCCCCTGGTCGATCCAGAGTTGCGAGCATCGCCCGACTCGTGGCGTTCGTCTCCGTCGTCGTGGCCTCGGTGGGCGTGCTCGGCGCCTTCCTTGGCTTGCTGCCGCCGCTCGCCGGCTTTGGTTTGTACTTCTTGGGCATGAGTCTTCTGCCGCTTGTCGGGGTCTTGCTCGGCCTCGCCGGCCTCTGGCGCACGCGTGGGGGCGTACGCGAGGGTCGCGATCGAGCCTGGATCGGACTGGGGGTGAGCGGGGCCCTGGTGCTCGTCTTCGTTCTGCTGGGATTGCCCGGCGCCGGGATGCCGCCGATTCACGACATCACGACCAGCCCCGACAGGCCACCCAGCTATCACGGGCCGGCTGCTGCCGAGCGCGACCTCAGCTATCCCCACGGCGGCGGCAACGTGGCAGAGCAGCAGCGCCTGGGCTATCCCGATCTGGCTCCCATCGAGCTATCTGTTGCGGCGAACCAGGGCTACTCGAAGGCTCTCGAGGCCGCCCGGGAGATGGGTCTCGAGATCCTCCTCGAGGACGCGGCGGGGCTGCGATTGGAGGCCACCGACACCACCCGTCTCTTCCGCTTCGTCGATGACTTCGTTGTCGAAGTCGAGGAGGCCGGGGCCGGCTCGGTTGCCCATGTGAGGTCGACCTCGCGGGTCGGGCAGAGCGACCTCGGTGCGAACGCCTTCCGCATTCGGCGTTTCGCCGAGATCCTTGCGCCCGGAGATTGACCGTAGCTCTTAAACTTTGAGGCCGCGGAACTTCTGTTCCAACCAGCCGAGTGTGATCCGGTTGAACTCCTCTGGCTTTTCCTGCTGGGTCCAGTGACCGCAGTCCTCGACCGTGTAGCGCTCGAATTCGGCGACGAAGTTGGCGATGTTGTCGCCGGAGGACGGGGGCAGGATGACGTCATTCTCGGCCCCGATGTAGAGGCAGGGGACGTCGATATCCCACTTGGTGTCGGCGCCGCCGCCGAGGCCGCCGGGCTTGAACGCGGCTCGATACCAGTTCAGCCCGCCGGTGAAGCCGGTGACCTCGAAGGTCTCGACGAAGTAGGCGAGCTCTTCCTCGGACAGGATGAGCCGGCCGGTGAAGTTCCCCGCCTCGAGCATGCCGAGGAGATCCACGCGTCTCTCGAGCGAGGTCTCTGGCAGCTGCGCAAACTCCTCGGCGTCCCAGAAGCCGCCGGTGCGCAACACCAGTTCGAACGATTTCCTTGTGTCTTTCGCGAGGGCGGCGTCAGCGATCCCCGGCGGTTGAAAGGTCATTACGTAGTAGCGCGGCGATTGGACAATCAGGGGGTTCGGGGTGCTCGGATGATCGGGGTGGGAGGCGGGCGTGTTGACGCCGATGACTCCCGCCACCCGATCTGGGTGCAATCTGGGCATCATCCACACCACAGCGCCGCCCCAATCGTGACCACAGAAGACGGCGCGCTGTAGGTCGAGCGCATCGAGCAGCCCCGCCATGTCGTCGCACAATTTAGGGACCGTGTACTCGGAGATCTCCTCGGGTCTGTCGGTGAGGCCGTAACCGCGCTGATCTGGCGCGATCGCCCGGTAGCCGGCAGCGGAAAACGCCTCGATCTGATGACGCCAAGAATAGGCGAGCTCAGGAAAGCCGTGGCAGAAGACGATCGGGAATCCGGCGCCTTTCTCGTAGACCCCCATGCGGATGCCGTTGGTCTCGATGAAGCGTGGCTTCGGCATATTCGGTGCCGGTTTCACGTCGCCCTCGGCGGCGAGGGCTTGCCGACGGGGACCTCCGACGGCGGCTGCTCCTAGTGCGACTCCCGCGGTGTGTAGGAACTGTCTGCGTGTTGCTCTCATCTCTGCCCCTCCCTCCGCTGCACTGTACCGCGTGGGACTGGGTGGCATGGCTCGATATGATGACTGTCTCAGGAGGTTCCCATGCGTAATGTCGCTATCACCGGGATGGGAGTGGTCTCCTCTCTCGGATTGGAGCTGGACGAGTTCACGTCGAAGCTCGATCGGGCGTTCGTGCAGGTCGAGGCCTCACCCGCCATGATCGAAGGGAGCGGGGTTCTGTGGGCCTCGATGGTGCAGGACTTCTCGCCCACCGATTGGATGTCGGAGCGGGTGGCCGCCGGAACCGATCCCTTTGCTCAGTACGCGATTGCCGCGGCGGTGAAGGCGGTGGAGTCGGCCGGCGATCTGGAGATGGATCCGCTGCGCACCGCGGTGCTGGTGGGCACCAGTATGGCGGGGGTGGAGACACTGGTCGATTCGCAGCACGGCCTCGACACGGTGGGGGTCGAAGGGGTGTCGCGCAAGTTGCAGATCCAGGCTTGGCCGAACATGGCGGCGGGGCAGATCGCTTTGCACTATGCGCTGCACGGGCCGCTCCTGACGGTGTGCACCGCTTGCGCCTCGGCGGTGGATGCGATCGGGATGGCGGCTCGGATGGTCGAGAGCGGGGCGGTAGAGGTGGCGATCGCCGGAGGCTGTGACCGGGCGCGAAGCAAGGTGCTTGCGGCCTCGGCACAGCTCTACGGGATGGTGCAGTCGGAGTCCGATCCGCTCAAGGTGTGCCGCCCCTTCGATCAAGATCGCGGCGGCATCATGTCGGGTGAGGGCGCCGGCATGGTGATTCTGGAGAATGCGGATCGGGCCAAGGCGCGCGGCGCGTCGATTCACGGCTACCTGCGGGGCTACGCCAACGTTTCGGACGGCTTTCATCCTTCTTCTCCCGATCCTTCGGGACAGTGGGAGCGCCGGGCGATGGAGCTCGCCCAGGAGGAGGCCTCCATCGCGCCCGAAGCAGTGGACGCGGTCCTGGCGCATGGCACCGGCACCCCGGTCGGCGACACCGCCGAGATCCGGGCGATCAACGATCTCTTCGGTCGCGCCGATCTGCCGGTGACCTCGATCAAGGGCCATCTGGGCCACACCGCCGGAGCTGCCGGCGTCATGAACCTGCTAACGGCGCTCCACAGCCTCGAAGATGGGGTGGTCGTTCCCACCGCCGGCACCAAGAATCTCGACCCCGAGGTCAACTTCGAAGTGGTGCTCGACCGGGCCAGGCCCGCCTCTCTCGAAACGGTTCAGGTCAACGCCTTCGGCTTCGGAGGCCAGGACTCGTCGCTTGTCGTTTCGCGCTAGTCGATCAGGAGCCTGCGCAAGCCGGTCTCAACGATCCGTTGCGCCTTCTTGATCGAGCAATGCTGATGCTCCCGCAGCCTATTCCAGGATTGCCAGCTGCACAGTAGGTCCACAGCCGCCAGCCGCGTCCCGCGCTCACTTTCGTCACACGAATCGAGCAGATCCGAGAAAGCTGCCGAGACGCGACGGCGTCTGGCGGCGCGGTCGCTGCGAAGCTGTCGGTTCCTGGTTTCGCTTTTGCCGCGCCCACGCTCCCCCAGCCTCCGGATCGGCGAGATGAACTCATAGACGGAGGCGAGATGACTCGTGAACGCTGTAATGCGTGACTGCGCTTCGAGGGACTGCAAGGCAGGGGCGGGAAAACGCTCCTGGACCTGGGCTTGCACATAGCCGTGTGCAGCGGTACGCACGGACTCCATGTCCTCGAAGAGGCGAAAGACGGTGCGGCGCGAAAGGCCGGCGCGCTCCGCCACTTCCGCGGCGGTAGGCCGGGCGCCGGTCTCGCGGACCAGTTCGACCATGGCTCGCACCAGTGCCTCCCGGTTCTTCCGGGTGCGCTCACGGCGACCGTCGACAGTTTCGGGCGGCGCGTTGATCGTCATGGATGGAGAATATGTATTGACACTATTAGTGTCAGATATTAGCCTCGGACTGCACCCAACGCAACTGAGATCACCGTCTCACGAAGGAGAGGAAGATGAATCACAGGGCATTATGGACTATTGCGATGGCCGCTCTGGTACCGACGATGAGCGGCGCCGCGGATGTGTTCGACCGGGTCGAGCATCATCAGACCGACAATGACGGCGTCTCCCTTCATTACGTCACGCTGGGCGAGGGACCGGTGGTTCTCTTCGTTCACGGCTTTCCTGATTTCTGGTACAGCTGGCGCGAACAGATGGCGGCTCTCTCGGGCGACTTCAAGACTGTCGCCATGGACACCCGAGCCAACAACAAGAGCGGCAAACCCGACGGTGTCGAGAACTACACGATGCCTCACCTCCTGGCCGATGTCGAGGCGGTGATCAAGGATCTGGGCGTCGACTCGGTCACACTGGTCGGGCACGATTGGGGCGGTGCGATCTCGTGGCGCTTTGCGATGCACTATCCGCAGCTCGTCAACAAGTTGGTGATCCTCAACTTGACCCACCCGAGGGGCTACTCGACCGTGCGCCGCAACGCGACGCCGGCGCAGAAAGCGAACACCGAGTACATTACTCGTTTTCAGACGCCTGGTTTCGAAGACAACCTCACACCCGAGGTTCTGACCGGCATTTCGGCGGGTAGTGTTTCGGCCGAGGTTCGGGAGCGCTATTTAGCTGCGTTCTCGCGATCCTCGGTCAAAGGCATGCTCGACTACTACAGAGCGGCGTTCAGCAGCTTGGATGTGGAGCCGGGCGAGGGTGAAGAGATGCCGGCTCTCGCCATGCCGGTGTTGCAGTTCCATGGATTGAAAGACACGGCCGTCGACAAGGACGGGCTGCGCGACACCTGGAACTGGATCAACGAGGACTACACTCTCGTCACCATCCCCAGCAGTAACCATTGGGTGCAACGAGAAGCCGCGGAGATGGTCAGCACCACGATGCTGTGGTGGTTGAAGAGTCGGCTGTGACCGTTGTCGGGAGATGGTAGAGGACCGAGGCTTCGCGGCGCCATCCCGTGCTCTCTCCCAACGACGAGTGGGCTGACTTCGAGCTCGAGGCCCGCTCGCCGCCCACGGCGAGCCTCGAGATCGGCTATCCGTCGATCGAGACTTCGAAGGGGTAGGACGAGAACGAGTCTGCCTGGGGTGATCTCTCCACGGCGATTGGCAGGGTCTTGGGATCAACGCCGGGTGCATTGACCACCAGCTCCAACTCAGCCGCTGAATCCCAGACCAGGATCTCGAATCCGCCGTCCTTCTTGGTCGCCTCGGATGTGGTGATGACCTCGAGGCCGTCTCGGACCTCGACGACGGCGCCTTTGACGCCTTTGCCCTTCTTGTTCAAAACCGTTCCCAACAGAACAGCGCAAACCCCAAGCATGGCTATATTGAGTTTACTCGGCCTCAACCTGCTCTTCCACCTGGTCCGGGCATGACTCAGCGCGGAGGGCTACAATGCCAGCCAGCCGATCCCTGAGGAGGTGACGTGAGCCGACCCTGTCTGGCCGCATGCGTGCTCGCGCTTGCGACCCTTGCCTGTTCCAGCCCGAACACCGGTACGCCACCAGCAGGGCCAGAATCGAGTGCAGAGGAGCGGCCGAACATCCTGTTCGTTTTCTACGATCAGTACCGCTCCGACATCATCGGCGCCTATGGCGGGGGAGCCAACATCACGACACCGAACATCGATCGACTGGCCCACCAGGGGGCGCTGTTCACCAACGGGCTGTCAACGACGCCGGTGTGTACGCCCTACCGCGGCATGCTTTTGACCGGCCGCTACGCCACCCACACCGGAATGATGCTGAACTTCCTGGCCGCCAACACCACGACCACTGGCATCGCCGATGTCTTTCGCAACGCCGGCTACCGCACGACGTTCATGGGGAAGTGGCACCTGGCGTCTGGCAGCCACAAGATGGCCTGGGTGGGTCAGGAGGAAGGCAGCTGGGATCATGCGAGGGCGTATGTGACCGAGAACCCTGACTACAATTTCGTGCCTCCCGGTCCGGCCCGGCTCGGCTTCGAGGACTGGGCCGCGTACAACTTCCACGTCGACTTCCTTACCGCGCCGTACTATCGCGACGAGCCCGAGCAGCTGATCATGGACGGCTACGAGTCGGATGCTCTGACCGACATGGCCATCCGCTACATGGACGAAGCGCGAGGGGCCGAGGAGCCTTTCTTCGTCATGGTGGCGCCGCATCCGCCGCACCCTCCCTTCGACCGGGTGCCGGAGGGCTACCTCGAGCAGATTCCCGACACGCTGGTCTGGGACGAGAACGTGCCGGAGGACGGCCGCACCGGCGTCAACCTGGACGAAGGGCGCGCCTACTTTGCGATGGCCAAGAACGCCGATGACAACATGGGTCGCATCCTCGACTACCTGGATGAATCTGGGCTCGCCGACAACACGATTGTCGTGTTCACGTCGGACCACGGCGAGATGCTCGGCAGTCACGGCCGACGCAACAAGATGGTGCCCTACGCCGAGGCCGTCCGGGTCCCGGTCATCGTCCGGTGGCCGGGGCGGATAGCCCCTGGCACGCGTACCGATACGCTGCAGAGCCCGCTCGATCACATGCCGACGCTGATCGCCTTGGCCGGCCTCGAGCCACCGCCGGATCTCGACGGCGTCGACCTGAGCGGCGAGCTCCTTGGCGGCGACCCAGCGGAACGCGCCGCGGTCCTGATGAGCAACTACAGCGCGCACTGGGACTACTTCATGACCCACTCCCAGCCGGGCGCCAGGTGGCCGGAGTGGCGCGGCGTGAAGACCAAGCAGTACACCTACGCGCGCTGGATCGACGGCCAAGTCGAGATCTACGACGACCTGGCGGATCCGGACCAGCTGACCGATCTGAGTGAGGACCCACACCATGCGGGCGTCGTCGCCGAGCTCGAGGAGACGCTGCAGAGGCTGCTCGCCGAGGCGCACGACGAGTTCTTGCCGGGCAACGCCTATGTCGAGTGGGTCGATCGCGAGCGCCGCATTGTCCGGACCGGCCTCGGCCCCGTTGCGCGATGAGCCGATCTGGGCCGAGAGGTTCGCTTGCCCAGGGCCTGATCGCCCTGGCTCTCCTTCCTCCTCTTCCCGCCCAGGGTGAAGAGCCATACTCGTCTCCCATCGTTTTCCAGCGCTTCGCCAATAGCGAAGCCAACCCGACGATTCCCGGCTTCTACGGCGGCGCCGATATCTGGATCATGGAGGACGACGGAAGCCGTCTGCGGCGCATTCGCGCGGACTCGGAGCGGCACCTCGATCATCCTTCGTTGACCGAGGATCTGGAGTTCGTGATCTACGCCGAGTTCGAGCCTCACGCTCAGGGTCCCGACCATAAGGCTCGCCTCCTGGCCGAGCGCATCGGCGGGGAAGTCGACGGCAAACCGGACCGCCGCATCTCGCGGAACCTGCCGGGCTGTAGCGTGCATCACGCTGCGATCTCGCCGGTGACCCAGGAGCTCACCTACGGCCGCTTCTGCGAAGGGCAAGAGCTGACGCTGATCACTGAGATCAATTTCGAGATCCACAACGTCTCGCTGGAGGCCAACGGCCTCGCGGCGGTCAACGGCGTCGGTATCGAGAACGGGGTGGTTTTTCAAGCCGAGGGCCCGCGAGAGAAGGGCGCCCGTCGCGCCGCGATCGCGATGGTGGGCTACGGCGGCGATCTGCCGACCTATCGGGACCTCACCGATCGGCGCTTTCTCCACCGGCGGCCCGCGGTGTCACCGGACGGCCGCTGGCTGGCGTGGCAGTCGGACGACAGTGAAGAGGGCACCGACGATGTCTTCCTGGCCAAGATCGATGGATCCGAGCCTCGTCGTCTGACCCGCTCCGAAGCCAACGACGGCCACCCGTGGTTCTCGCGCGACGGTCGCTGGATCGTCTTCGAGTCCGACCGCAGCGGCAACTGGGAGATCTTCAAAATCGAGATCGAAAGCCGTGCAGTCGTCCAACTCACAGAGGATCCGGACATGGTCAGTACCAGGCCACGCTATTGAAGTTCGGTTACACTTTCGCCATGCCCTCCCTGCACGCCCGAAGGAGAGGATGGCGGCTGCTCGTCGTCGCGGCTGGCTGTGTGAGTGTCGTTCTCACAACCGGGGCGGCGGGAGCGGGCGCACAGCGCGGCGACGATTCGGGTACCTCCCCGCTGCTCGTGGCAGAAAACGTGGTCTACAAGGAAGGTGGCGATCCGGTTCGCAACGCGCTCGACGTGTATGCCCCCTCGGGAGCCTCCGGCCTGCCGGTGCTCTTCTACGTGCACGGCGGCGCGCTGCGGGCAGGAGACAAGAGAAACCTCCACGACAAGCCGCAGTTCTTTGCCGAGCGGGGCTTCGTCCTGGTGTCGCCGAACTATCGGCTGTCCCCGGAGGTCGTGCACCCGGCCCACATCGAGGACGTTGCCGCGGCGGTCGCCTGGGTGGTGGAGAATGTCCACGACTATGGCGGTGACCCGGAACGCCTGGTCTTTATGGGCCACTCCTCCGGTGCCCTGCTCGGCGGTCTGCTCACCACAGACGAGCACCGCCTGGGAGCCCACGACCTCTCTCTCGACACTTTGAAGGGCGCAGTTCTCCTCGACGGCCATACCTACAATCTGGCGGCAAGCATGGAGAGCTTCCACGGCAAGGAAGTGCCGAAAGAGCCGATCTCGAAATTCACCGAGCGACCGGAGGTCTGGCGCGACGCGACGGCGATGGAACACATCGCGAAGGGCAAGGGGATACCACCGATGCTCCTGGTGTCCGGCGGCATCCAGTTCCAGCACTGGCCGGTTGGGGAAGCAGCGGAGGAGTTCGCGGCAGCGTTGAGAGAGGCGGGCGCTGAGGCCGAAGTGTTCATGGCCGAGGGGAAGGACCATGGTGACGTCAATCGGGACGTGACCTCCGGCGACGAGATGAGCCGCGCGATCCTGGAGTTTCTCGTGAAGCGCGCCCGGTAGCGCTGATCAGCTTCCTAGATCGCCGCTACGATCGCATCTGCCATGGCCGCGGTGCTGGCCCGGCCGCCGAGGTCCTCGGTGACATTCTCTCCAGCGCGTAGGACCTGGGTGGTGGCGGCGAGGATGCGCTCGGCAGCCGCCTCTTCGCCGAGGTGGCGCAGTAGCTCGAGAGCTGGTGAGAGCAAGGGTAGAGGGTTGGCCGTTCCGGTACCTTCGAGGTGGGCTGCATCTCCGTGGACCGCTTCGTAGACACGAAACTCCTCGCCGATGTTGATGGCGAGGGCGCTCGAGATGCAACGGCGCTTCTCCAGGAGATCCTATAGGTCAAAGCGTCGGGTGCTACGGTTGGCGGCTCGTGGGCTTCGTCATCCGAGACTACGCCTCGGCAGATTGGCCGGCCATCTGCCGAGTGCATGATCGATCTCGGCCCGATGAGCTGCGCGGATCTTTCGATCCCCGCGCCTTCATTCCTCTGGCTGAAGATCCCGAAGGCGCGTACATCAAGGTCTGCGACATGTTCGTCGCCCAAGATGGGGATGAGGTCGTCGCCTTCGCCGGCATCGACGACCCCTACTTCGCCTGGCTGTATGTAGATCCCGCCCACTACCGCCGTGGGATCGGGCTTGCCCTGCTCAGACACTGTCTCGATCGGCTGAGCAAGGATGCCTGGACCCTCGCCTGCGGCAACAACACTGCCGCCCTCAGCCTGTACCTGGGTGAAGGCTTCGTCGTCGAGAAACGATTCATCGGAGACAACACCGGCTACAAGGGCCCCTCAGCCAGACTAGCGCTCGATCCAGCTAGGCGGGGCTGGACCAAGCCGAGGAAGAGCCAAACGCCCCGAGACTCCTAAATCGGCCTCTGCAGCTCTTGCTCGCGCAGCTCGCGACGCAGGATCTTGAGCACCGCGCTCTTGGGCAACTCGTCACGAAACTCGATCTGGCGGGGGATCTTGTACGCCGCCAGCTCCTTGCGAGCATACTCGATGAGCTCTTCCGCCGTGGCCGTTTGCCCGTCCACGAGGACGACGAATGACTTGACCGTCTCGCCTCTCTTTTGGTCGGGAACTCCGATCGTTGCCGCCTCTAGGACGGCGGGATGGGCGATGAGTACGCTGTCTACTTCGTCCGGATAGATGTTGTAGCCGCTGGCGATGATGAGGTCCTTCTTTCGTCCGACGATCGAGAAGAATCCATCTCCATCCACGATTGCCAGGTCCCCGGTGTGGAGCCATCCGTTCTTGATCACCTCGCTCGTCTCGTCCGGTCTCCTCCAGTAGCCTGCCATCACCTGGGGACCTTTGATCAGGAGCTCGCCCTCCTGGCCGGGAGGCATCTCGGTCGTGCCGTCCTCGAGGTCCACGACCTTGGCGTCGGTCTCAGGCAGGGGAACTCCTATGCCGCCGATTTTTCGCCTGCCGAGAAGCGGCGTGCAGTGGGTGACGGGCGACGCCTCGGTGAGTCCGTACCCCTCAACGACCTTGCTCTCGGTCAGCTTCTCGAAGGTCTCGAGAACGTCCACCGGCAAGGGAGCCGATCCGGAGACACATGTATTGAGAGTGGTGAGGTCCACTCTCTCGCAGTCGGGACAATTATTGATGGCGTTCAACTGTGCCGGCACCGCGGACATCATGGTGACCCGATGTTTGGCAATGTTCTTGACGAGTTGGGGAGTGTCGCGGGGGTTGGGCACCAGCACCATGGCCGCCGCGCCAAATACCGAGAGGTTGAGTGACACGGTCATCCCGAAGACGTGGAAAAAGGGCAAGCTCGCGAGCACCACTTCTCCGCCGCTGTCCACGCTCCCCATCCAAGAGCTGATCTGTTGAACGTTGAACGACAGGTTGCGGTGGGTGAGCATGGCCGCCTTGGCCACGCCTGTCGTTCCCCCGGTGTACTGCAGGATGGCGATGTCATCCATGCCGACCTCCACCTTCGGTGGGGCCGGGGGCGCACCCTCGATGAGTTGGCTCATCAAGTGGACTCCCTCGCCGGGCTCGACCTTCGCCATCAAGGGCGGGTCCGCTCTTTTGAGTTTGAGAGGAGCCAGCCAGTCGAGGGGAAACCGCAGGTAGTCCGGGATCGATGCGATGACGTAGTTCTTGACTGGAAGTCTGTTACGCATCGCCTGGATGCGACTCGCATACAGATAGTCCGCCACCACGGCGAGGGAGCATTCGGCATCGTTCCACTGATGCTCGATCTCGCGCTCGACATAGAGCGGGTTCGTCATCACGACCTGTGCTCCGAGGGACAGGGTGGCGTAATAGGCGATCACCGTCTGAGGCAGATTCGGGAGTTGGATGGCGACCCGGGTGTCCGACCCGACTCCGAGGCCGGCGAGAGCTGTGGCGAAACGGTCGACATGGTCCTTCAGCTGCCGGTAGGACAGCCGGCGATTCATGAAGATCAGGGCGGTGGCCTGGCCGTACTCGGTGGCGGAGCGCTCCAGGAAGCCCGGCACCGGAAGCTCCTCGAAATCGAGGCTCGCCGGGACCTCCTCGTCGTAGAATCGGTGCCAGATCCGTTCTTCCATTGTCGGCGCTCGTCGAGGCCGGTAGCCCACGACTCCAGTGGTAGGCTGACCTCGACAGAAGCCTACTACTTACCGACTATCGCTCAGTCTCCATGGAGAACCGGCTGACGAAGGCAACCGAGACCGCCGCCGTGCGCGATGGGATGGCGGTAGCCCCTGCAACCAAGGACCCCAGCTTGGCCAAGCGGCGAGGGGTCCTTCGCGCCGCCGCCGGTTTCATGATTCCTTCTATTACGGGTATCCCTGTAATCGCAAGCGGACTGATTTCACTCACCTGGGCAGAATGGCTGTTGACCATGTCGACGGTGGTCCTAGCGTGGAGTCTCATGTGGTACATCCTTGTCCGGGGCTGGGACAAGCGGCTGCGCTTCGATCCTCAGTTCTTGCTCGTGCCGGCGGCCGCTAGCGCGATCCTCCTGTGCCTGTTCGTCTACGTGGCGCCCGAGGTTCGGTTGGTGGTGCTGCAGGGTTGGTTCATGGTGCTGCTGTTCGGCGCCGGTCTGTTTTCGCTCAAAGAGGTCGTGGCACTCAACACCTTCATGACGGCCGGCTACGTCGGCATCATCGGGGTTCTCATTGCTCGCGGTGAGCCGATCTCGTGGCCTTTCGAGATCTTCACCGTGATCTTCCCTTTCTTCCTCTTCAGCTTCTTCTGCGGCACCGTGCTCGAGCGCCTGCGTCGTGAAAGGGTTGAGAAGAAGGCGCTGCGGAGCCAGCTCTCTCATCTGGCACTCACCGACGGGCTCACCGGCCTGCCGAATCGCCGACACTTCGACGAGTACGTGCAACGGCACTCCGCCCTCTGCCAGCGCTCGGGCGCCACCTATGCCGTGGGATTGATCGACCTCGACAACCTCAAGGAGATCAACGACAGTTTGGGCCACGTGGTCGGCGACCGCGTGCTTGTCGAGCTGGCAGAGATCGTCCGCAGCCATCTCCGGCAGAGTGATCTCGCGGCCCGCTGGGGTGGTGACGAGTTCGCGGTGCTGCTGACCGAGACCAATGCGGCGGCGGCAGGCGTAGCTCTCAGCGAGATCGTTCGCGAGGTCGCCAGCCGCTCTTTCTCAGCCAGCGGTCTTGGCCCCGGTCAGGTGACGGTCAGCATTGGGGTGACGGAGAGTCAGGGGGAAGAGTCTCTCCGGGACCTCCTGCGATGGGCCGACGAGGGGCTCTACACTGCCAAAGGAGACGGAGGGAACCGCGTCGAGGTGTACACACCCCCTCGCCTCTCCCAAGCTCAGACCGACGAGGACGTGGCACTCGGTTGAGGCCTCCCGCCAGCAGTACCAGACCGGTCATTCGCAGGTTCACTTCGTTTCTCCCGGCAGACTCTCGATCCGATGCAGCCGCGATGTGCGACCGCCGTAGACCCATACCATCTCATCGCCTTCTAGGTGCCGCGTTACCATCACCGGACCGTCGAAGGGTCGCAGCTCGAGGCGGCCGTCGATGAACCTGGCAGCCACACTAATCTTTTTGCAGTTGGCTGCGGCAACGTCGTTGACTCCGTTCTCGAGGGTGTCGTCGGTACGCATGTCGTGAATGATCTTGCCGGCGGTGATCACCACACGGTTGCCGCATTGCTCGACCCGCTCGATGTGACCCACGAGTCCCGACTCAGCCTTCCACAACCCGCGCAGATCCGCGGCGCCTTCGGCCAGGGGCTCGGTGCAGCTCGCTAGCACAGGCGGCGGGAACTCGGTCCAACCACAGCCAGGAGTGTTTGCGACAGGGATGTCATCGGCGGTGACGGAATCGTCGGCGGTGCCTGGGGCGCCGAAGAGCATACCGATTGCCACCAGACCGATCGTGAGCGCGCGAATCATGCTGTTGGCGGCACTATACCGTGGCTCTCAGCAAGCCCTTTGCGCACTTGGCCTAGCCCCGGAGAACGGACCTGCGGCCCGTTCTCCGGCCCATCCCCCCCTAAGAACTACTCGCCTGTCCGAATTCTCGGACACGCTCCTAGGCGCTCGCATGCCGCCGAGAGCCCGTGCGGGGAGCGTGACGACGGCTCCGAGGAAAGAGAACACTCCGCCGACAGCGATGCCGACCAGCCGGAACGGCAACAAAAGAAGCCAGACCAGTGGGTAGAGAACCAGAGCGAGCAGAGCGAGAGGCCAGCTGATGACAAGGAGTATGAGCCAGAGGAGGAACTTCGTCATCTCTCCTCTATATACGCACTCTCGGCGAAACGGTTCCGGACGCAGAGCTCTACGCTGCCAAGCGCAATGGAGGGAACCGCGTCGAGGTGTGCACTCTCCCGGCCACTGGCTCAGCGAGTTTCGGAGCCTGATCTCGGTCTCCTCGAGCTCTCGTTCCCTAGCCCGAAGATGTAGCTCTCTCGCGAGGCGCTCGCGCTCGAGGTCTGTCTGCGCGGCACTCTACTGGTGTGGACTTGATCGAACCCTCGACTCAAAGGAGGCGGAGTGATGACGACTGGGTGGACCATGGCGAAATTCGGCACAGTTCCACTTACGGTCAACAATGCCAACTGCTACGCCGGGAACTTGGTGATGCACCCGACGCTCGTCTTCAACGCCACGGTGTACCACACCACCATGCAGGGCGTTCCCGCCACCTGGGTCGTAAGCTTCTACCTGACCTGCTACTACAGTACTCCCACCGGGACGTCTTCTGGGATCCTGTGCGGCGCGAACAGCACGACGGACGGCCTGCCGGTGGAGCTCATGGAGTTCTCGGTCCAGAGCGACGACGCAGAGACAGAGAAGAGGGCAGAAGGGGCGGGGGAGTCCTAGTCGGCTGTGAAGGGGTGGTCGGCCCGCCAAGCCTTGGCGGCATCCCCGAGCGTCGAGAAGACCCCGACGCCGGTGGCCTGAAGGCGATCGATAAGAGTCTCGAGCATCAGCATGCGGTGGCCGCGGCCGATCACCTGTGGATGCATGGTGAGGATGAAGACTCCGCTGCCGATGCGGCGTAGATACTCGAATTCCTGCAACCAGATCGAGAGTACCCGCTCTGGGTCCGCGAGCCCTGGGTTGACGCCACGCCGGCTGAAGGTGTGCTCGAAGAAGGGGTGGTCGTCGAGGTGCCAGGCGAAAGGCATCTGGACGAGCTCGATCTTCGCTCCGAATTTGTAGGGGCCGTCGGGAGGCGCCTCGTCACCGACCCGGCAGTAATAGGGAGAGAAATCGTCGGCCATCATGCTGCTGTCGTAGAGGAACTCGTGCTCGGAAAGGAGGGACAGAGAGTTGGTGCTGGCGCTGCCGGAAGGACAGCGATAGCCGATCGGCACGACCCCTGCGATCGTCTTCAGACAGTCGATGCCACGTAGGAGAATGCGTTCTTCGTCTTCCCGCTCGAGCTTTGCCGGGTTTTCGTGGCAGTAGCCGTGGTGGCCGATCTCGTGTCCCTCGGCGACGATGCGGCGGGTCTCCTCGGGGAAGGCTTCGGCAGTGTGCCCGGGCACGAACCACGTGCTTGGAATGTTCTTGTCCCGGAGAAGGTCGAGGATGCGAGTGGCACCGACCCGCCCGAACTCGCCGCGAGAGAGGGCATTGGGCGACTTGGTGCGGTAGATCGCGATCCAGGACGACATCGCGTCGAAGTCGAAGCTGAGGCAGATGCGTATCGCGGCCATGGCGCTAGACTCCTCTTGGGGAGGGCTCATGATGAACATCCATGTTGTCAGAATCGGTACGGCGCTCGCCTTCGTTGCAAGCTTCAGCGCCGCCAGCGTGTTCGCGCAGGCGCCGCCGGCACGGGACTTCGATGCTGAGATCCGAGACGCCGTGCAATCGGCCAAGACCGCCGCCGGATTCGAGTTTCTCGGCACCCTGAGCCGGCTCTGCCTGTTGCCGCAGAGCCGCGCAGCCAATACCACCGACAGTCTGCCGCCCTGGGTCGCCGACCCCACCCTCATTCCGCCCCGCGAGGAGTGGTACGCGGACTCGGCGCGGGTCTTCGACAACCTCTACTTCGTGGGCGGCAAGATCCACACTTCGTGGGCGCTGGTGACCAGCGAGGGGATCATCATCATCGACACGATCTTTCCCTTCAACTCCGAGGAGCTGATTGTCGGTGGCCTGGTGCGGCAGGGGCTCGACCCGAACGACATCAAATACGTCATCATCTCCCACGCGCACGGTGACCACATCGGCGGCGCCAAGATGCTGCAGGATCGCTTCGACGCCCGCGTCGTCATGGGCGGACTCGACTGGGATCTGGTCGAGACCTACCCCAACCGCTATAAGACGATGGCGCCGAGCCGCGACATCGTTGCCGGCGACGGCATGGAGATCACCCTCGGCGAGACGACCGTGACCCTGTGGGAGACTCCTGGCCACACTCCGGGGACGCTGTCCTACACCTTTAGCGTGCTCGACAACGGCCGGCCGGTGAGCGTCGCCTATTCGGGTGGCACCGCGTTCAACTTCGAGAACATCACGCCGGATCCGGGCATCCGCAACTTCCAGACCTATATCGAGTCGCAGCAGCACATCGCCGCCCAGGCGGCGGCCACCGGCGCAACCGTCATCCTGTCGAACCACACCGAGTTCGACGGCGCGGTGATGAGGAACCGAATGCTCGCCGGGCGTGGAGACGGCCCGCACCCCTACGAGCTCGGAACGGAATGGGTCCGGCGCTACTTCGAGGTCATGCAGAGCTGCGCCAGGGCCGCGCAGCTGAGGCTGGAGCAGCAGCTTGCAGAGAGGTCTCAGTGATGGGCTCCGCGAAAGCCAGGGCTGCGAGGGCTGAGCGCAGATGGGTCGAAGTGCTCAAGGCTTGGCCACTTTGTCAGCCATTCGGGAAGTGACCCAGTCCAGGATCACGCGATTGTAGTCCTCTCCCTTCCGGGACGAATCTCCGCCGAACTTCGCAACATCGAAGCGTGTCGGTGAGTGCCGGTCGCACTTGGAGTCTGGAAGCGCCGGGCCCGGCATGTGCGCGCGAGAGAGCGGTAGAACTCGTAGTGCCACTCGTCGGCGGACTCGGACTCGATCAGCTGGATCCGCTCCGTGGTGAAAGGCGGCGCCCCCGCATCTTCCTGGGCGCCAGCCGGGGTCAGCCCCATCAGCAGAAGGAGGCCTCCTGCAGTTGCGATTCGCAGGGCAGGGCTCGCGACTTCAGGCATTGCCATGTTGCACCGCGCTTTCCGGATTTGGTGAGAGTTGGAGATCGATTCTAACCCGGAGCCAGGGGGAAAGTCGGCTCAGGCTCGCGGACGGAGCGGATTGTTTGTAACTTCCTCTGTCGCTTTCTCGTTCTACTTAGAAAGGAGAGCTATGCCCAGTCCGGAACCGCGGATGCATCGTCGATCGGTCTTCTGGAATCTTCTGCTGATCGCTTCTTTCGTCGCCGCCAGTGTTTCGCTGCTGACCACCGGCCTGGGGCTTGGACGATATCTGCCCTCACTGCTGGCCTGGCCGCTGGCGCTGGCGGTTCAGATGGGCCTTTTCGGGCTCGCCTGGCTGATCGCGGTCGGGCAGGTGCGGCTGCGCGCGCTGGTGATCGCGCTCTACTGCCTGACGATGCCCTTCTCGGTGGTCTTCTCCTACGTCATGCTGCAGAGCGAGTTCACTTCTCAGATCCGACCCGAAGAAGCACAGCGCGAGCTCTTTGACGATCTGCGTCAACGCTCCGCCGCGGTGTCGAAGGAGATCGACCGCAGCCTCGCCGAGAGCGACGAGATCCGTCTGCGCCTCGCCTCGTGGCTGGCGATGGAGAAGGACGACGGGTGGACGACTTCGACCTGTGACGAGAACGACCACTGCTACCTCGCCGCAGTCTGCGAGCGCACCCAGCGGAAGATCGACAACTGGGAGCAGACGACCGGTCTGCAATATCGGCAGGGCCCGGGCGAGGCGTTGATCTACGGCGCTCTCGCGACCGAGGGGCAGGCGATCGAGCAGGTGGCGACGAATCTTCGCGACGCCCGTGAGAGCTGGCTCGCCAAGGGTGAAGACCTCTTCGAGGCCGGCCTCGATAACCGGGAGCGTTTGCGGCGCTTCGATCTCGCCTTGGCAGGTCTTCCCAGCCACGACCTCGAAGCGGTGCGATGCGAGGCCCTGGCGCTACCGACGTCGCCGCCCTACGAGAGATTCGCGCGCGACGATGCCCTCTCGGAAGAGAGGCCGGTCTACGCCTTCGAGGATCTGGTCCGGATCTTTGATCTCTCCTACAGCTTCACTCGTTCGGACTATCCGACGGTGTTCGCTTTCTTCCTGGCTGTGTTTATCGATCTCTTCGTGCTCCTTGTCGCGATCGGCGCTGCCGTCTTGGAGCACGCCGAGCCGGAAGGCGGACCGAGCTATCCGATGGTCCAGCCGGTGCCGCCGGAGTGGGGAGAGGCTCTGCACCGTGACATCACGTCGTGGATCGACGGCGCTCTGCTGCATGCCCGTGAGGGCGCGGGCGACCGTCGGGCTTTTCTTCTCGGAGTGGTCGACGCGCTGCGTTTCGATCGCGGCAAGAAGGCCCTGCTGGTGCCGAAGGATGTCCGCGAGAGCCGCTTCGGTTTTCTGATGGCGAGCTCGCGGGCGGCGACCCCCGCCGAGATCAAGGGTGACGAGGGTACCGAGGTGACCTTTGTGCTCGAAGACTGGGTCTATCCCGCGCTCGCCCGCTACCTCACGAGCGAGTCTGCCTAGCCGCCTCATCAGCCCCTTCTTCGTTGGTGGTCGCGTACGCCACGAAGGGCGCAACAACGGCGCCGGTAATGGCGAGGGTCAGAACGAGCCAGGCGAGAAGGCGGAGGCGCTCCGAGCCGCCTGCTGAGAGGGTCATGATGGTGCCGGATATGACGCCGGTTGACGCCGCCGTGCCCATTGAGATGCTGCCGACGGAGACCGTCCCGAGAGCGATGCCACCCAGGGCCACAAGTAGCCCCATCGTGATGCCTGCGATCGAGATCAGGCCTGCTCCGATCCCGGCGATCGTAATACCGCCGACGGCGAAGCCCGGACGAGCTCGCCGGCAAGATCGCGCTGATCGATCGTGGCGGCTGCGCGTTCACCGACAAGGTGGCGAACGCCCAGGCAGCGGGTGCCGTCGGCGCCATCATCGTAAACAACGCCGGCAACACAGTGTTCGACATGGCCGGCGACAATCCGGAGATCGTCATTCCGTCGGTGATGGTGGGTAGCCGAGATGGAAATCGCATTCGTCAGGAAGCCTGTGGCGAGAGCGCGGCCTATTTCTTGGGTGATCGCTTTCAGGTCACCGCAGCCTGGCGCGCCGCCAACGGGACCTCCGGCGAAGGCCAGGCTGTGGAGCTCACCGACCAGTCCGGCTACTTCTACTTCTTCAACGAGGAGAACATCGAGATCACGATCAAGATGCTCGATGCCTGCGAGATTGGGAGCTTCAACAGCTTCTGGTTCTTCGGTGCGGCGATGACCGACGTCGAGGTGGCCCTGACGGTGGTCGACACCCAGAGCGGCCTGACCAAGACCTACTCGAACGAGCTCAAGACGCCCTTCGATCCGATCTTGGACACGTCGGCCTTCGCGACCTGTCCCTAGACCAGCGTTTCCAAAGTTCGCGCACATATCTCGGCCCCTTCTGCTCGCTGGCGGCGTTGGCTAGGCGCCCCCCCGCTCCTCGACATATTGCCCAATATGCTTGCGTCGGCGCGCCTTGCCAGCAAACAGAATGACCTCGAGCTTATGTACACGAACTTTGGAAACGCTGGTCTAGGTAGCTCGGCCGATCCAAACCGGGTACGCGCCCGTCTCGTGAAAGAGGCGGGTGCGGCCCTGCCGGACTTCGTCAGTCGCTATTCGGCTGCGATCCGATAGAGGTGGCCTCGGGTGCGGACGAAGATGTCGTCGCCGGCGATCGCCGGGGTGGCGAGCAGATCGAGGTCCAACGATGAATGGCCCGTAGTCGTGGCAGCCACGCTAAAATAGCGGGGTCGAGACCCAGAACGCTGCGGAATGATCGGGGAGCACTTCTTGTTCGAAAGAGCAGCTACCATGCAACGACGTTGCCAACAGGCCCTTGTGGCGGCGCTGCTCACGGCCGTCCTCGGCTCCGTCCTGACCGGTTGTGCGAGCTCGACCACGCCGGGCGCTCCGTCGCCCAGCCCGGCCGCAGTGTCTCCACCTTCTCCGCCTACAGCGTCTCCACCGTCCCCTCCGAGCGGCGGTACTTCGCCCTCGACGGGTTCGGCCAAAGCGAAGGCGGGTCGGGCGCCCTCACCTTCGGGTGCTTCGACCGCGGATGAGCGCGTGGCGTCTCTCGACGGTGAGCTACGGGCATCGCTGGATGAGTTCGACGAGAAGCTGTTGAAAGACCAGAAGGTGCAGGCCGAGCAGCGTGAGGCCGCCGCCGCTGGAGCAGGGCTAGGGGGTAGCGGCTTCGAGGCGGGTTCCACCGCGGCCGGAGCCGGCGGTGCGGCCGGACTTTCTTCGGCGCCCGAGCTCGACGGGGCTACCCGCGAAGCGCGCACTCCCGAGAATGTCGGTGATGGTCATGACGACGACGTGGTCGCTCGCCAGCTCAGGGAGGCCGCCCAGCGCGAACAGAACCCGGGACTCCGAGAGAAGATCTGGGAAGAATATCGACAGTACAAGGCGGCTACCACGAAGTCGCGCAAAGAAGCCTGAGTACCTTCGTTATGCGTCGACAGCGTCTCGCTCTTCTTTCCGCTCTTCTTCTCGTGGCCAGCGCCGCCTGGGGAGCCGCCGACAAGGACCTCTTCGTCGAGGCGATACAGGCCTCTTTCGAGGTGCCTGAAGATCAGCTTCTCGACGTGGGTGTTCGCATCCTTTCGCCGGGTCTTCCCGAGGACGACCCGGGGGCCAAGGAAGACAAGGGTGTTTTCGAGGATCTCCGAAAATCCGAGTCCCGCTTCATTCCCTTCCACCTCGCCGATACTTTGCAGTCGACCGGGCATTGGGGAGCGGTTCGGGTCATTCCTGACGGACTTCGCAGCGTTGACGTCCTGATCAGCGGCGAGATCCTTGCCTCGAACGGCCGTGAGCTTCTCGTTCGCCTACGCGCCGAGGACGCGACGGGCCGAAAGTGGTTCGAGCGCAAATATCAAGACATCGCTTCGTCCGCGGACTACCGCGACGATGCGGCGGCGGGCGGCGAGCCTCATCAGACCCTCTACAACCAGTTCGCCAATGACCTCCTCGTCGCCCGCGGCGGGATCAAGCCGGATCAGCTCCGGGAGATCCACACCGTGTCGCGGCTGCGTTTCGCCGCCGACCTGGCGCCGGACCCTTTCGCCGGATATCTCGAGATCAACAGGAAGGGGCGCGTAAAGGTTGTTCACGTGCCCGCCCAGGACGATCCGATGATGGCTCGCGTCGACGAGATTCGAGAGCGCGATCACATGCTGGTGGATGCACTCAACGAGTACTACGCAACCTTCTACTCGCAGATGGACCGCCCCTACGATGAATGGCGCTCGTTCAGCTACGACGAGGAAATGACCATGCGAAAGCTCCGTCACCAGGCACGGATGCAGAAGCTGATCGGACTGGCGGCGATTCTTGGCGCCGCTGTTGCGCCAGGCAACAGCACGGCCGCTTCGGCTGGGCGAACCACCGCCGCTGTTGTGGGCTCCATGGTCCTGAGTAATGGCATGTCGACGAGCCCCGAGGTGAAGATGCACATCGAGGCGATCCGCGAGCTGGCGGGCTCGTTCGACCAGGAGATGACACCCCTTCTCGTCGAAGTCGACGGCCAGACACTGAAGCTCTCGGGCTCGGCCGAGTCTCAGTTCGAGGAATGGCGCGAGCTGCTGCGAAAGCTGTTCGCCGCCGAAACCGGAGTCGAAGTCGATGCGAACACCGGGGAGCCGATCGCTGGAACCAGTGACGGAGTCTGAGCCCGGCGAGCTGAGAGTCGGCGGCGTTCTCGGCGAGCGCTTCAGGCTGGTGCGGCGTCTCGGCTCGAGCGTCATGGCCGAGGTCTGGGTCGTCGCGGACACGGCCGGCGATCGCGAGCTGGTGGCAAAGATCGTCGGACCTGGATCCGCCGCGGGGAGCCTCGAGCTTCTCGAACGGGAACATCGGTTGCAAAGTAGGTTCGACCATCCCCATGTGCTCGCTGTCGAGGGCTTCCAGCCCAGCTCCCAGTACACGATTCTGACCTTCCTCTACCTCGAAGGTGGCGATCTCAGGAGCCTCCGCGGCGCGGAGCCGCAACGTGTCGTAGAGCGCGTGCTGCCGATCGTTGAAGCGTTGGAGGTACTCCACGCCGGCGGAGTCATTCATCGCGACCTCAAGCCGGAGAACATTCTCCTCGACGCGGCCGGCACCCCCTACCTCTCGGACTTCGGAATCGCGGGTGAGGTCACGCCGGCTGAGGGCGAGCGAGAGATTCGAGCGGGTGGCTCCCGCGCCTACGCCAGCCCGCAGCAGCTCGCCGGCGAGCCCTCTCTCCCGAGCGACGATCTCTTTGCTCTCGGAGCCCTCCTCTACGAGCTCCTTTCAGGCGAGCTGCCCTTCGGTTCCGGCTCTTTCGACGAGCGCTCGCAGGAGCTCGATCCGCTTCCCGGAGCGGCGCGGGCGCTGCACCCTCTGGTCGCTTCACTGCTGTCACCTGCTCGGATGAATCGACCGGTGTCGGCGACCGTCGTCGCCGAGGAGCTTCGTCTCTACCTGGAAAGTGTGCCGGCGGCTGCCGCGAAACCGGCGGCCGCGCAGCCGGCGGCCCCGTTTCCGGTGAGTCGTGTTCGGCCGACTGGAGGACGAGGGAAGCGAGGGCTCGTCGGGGCAGCCCTTGTTCTTCTCGTTGGAGCTACCGCGGTCGTCTTTCTGGTGCTCCCGGATTGGGCGGCACGGAGACCAGAGCCAACATTGAGCGCGGCTTCATCCGCGCCAGGGGTAGCCGCCGGGGATACCGGGATCTCGGCCGCTTCCGAGCCAGCGACGGCGGTCGAGGAGATCGCTGCGCAAGAACCTCCGTCGGCTCCGCGCGAGGCCTCCGCGGTCCCGGCATCTCCGCGTCCCCGAGACACGCGCTGGATCGAGCCGCCGTCGCGTGTCGAGCGCGGAGCGCCACCCGCCGATCCCTTTAGAGATGCCATGTCTGAAGGGCACGAGGCACTCTCGGCGGAGGAGTGGGGTCGCGCCAAAGCAGCGTTCGAAAGTGCTCGATCGCTCGACAGAAGCTCTTCCGCCGCCGCGGACGGGCTGCGCCGGGCGCAAGCAGGCGCTCAGGAGGAAGAGCTTCAGGTGTTGTCGCAGAGGGCCCTCGAAGCCGAGCGCGGGGAGGAGTGGCGAGCAGCCGCGGCAGCCTATGAGGCGGCGCTGGCGCTCGATCCGTCGGTTCGCTTTGCGCAGGAAGGTCGACGGCGATCGATGAGAAGAGCAGAGGTCGACGACGCTTTCCGCCTCTACCTGGAACGACCCGACCGTCTCGCGGAGCCGGCCGTGGCGGCGGAGGCGAGTGCCACGCTCGACGAGGCCGACAACATCGAAGCCCTCGTCGGCACTCGGCTCGCCGGACAGCGCGAGGATCTGCGAGAGGCCCTTCTCAGCGCAAGTCACCCGGTGGTGGTGACGCTGCTTTCGGATCAGGAGACCGAAGTCACGGTGTATCGAGTCGGCACCCTCGGTAGCTTTGACACTCATACCCTCGAGCTGCGGCCCGGGAACTACACCGTCGTCGGAATGCGGCGCGGGTATCGCGATGTCCGTCACCGGCTCGTGGTCTCGGCGGAGGGGCCCCCACCGCCCTTACAAGTACGATGTGAGGAGAGACTGTGAGCGAGAAGCGCCCTGGCACCGAGCCGCCGCGGCTGGTCGACTCTCCGGAGGTGCACCCTCACAGCGAGCCCGCGTCTCCCATTGAGGTGGCGGCTGCTATCGAGCCGGCGACTCCCATTGAGCCGGTGGCATTCAAGCCTAAGCGGCTCGAGGCCGGGTCGGGGCGCAGAGTGTTGCCGACCGCACCTCAGGCCGGGATACTGGCTCTCGTGCTTCTCCTGGCACTGGTTGCCTTTGTCTTCTTCACCGCGGTGCCGGTCGAGATCGTGGTCTCTCCCGAGCCCGAGCGCCTGGCGCTGTCGGGTACCCTGCCCCTGCCGTCGGTCGGTGGCCGGCGTCTCGTGCGCACCGGTCTGCAGGTGATCGAAGCCGAGAAGGCCGGCTATCAGAAGCTCGAACAGAGCTTCGATGTGGGTCGTGGGAGCGGCCAGTCTTTCCGTTTCGAGCTCGAGAAGCTCGGTGGTGTTCTCGATCTCGAGCTGCAGCCCGCCGACGCTCAGGTCGAGATCGATGGGGCCGCGATCACTAACCTCGGCGACATTCAGCTGACGCCGGGGGAGCATCGGATCCGAGTCTCTGCCGAGAGGTATCGCGACTTTGACCAGAGCGTGAGTATCGAGGGTCTGGGAACGACGACGCCTCTCGCCGTGACACTGGAACCGGCGTGGGCGAGCCTCTCCTTCACCAGCACTCCATCGAGCGAGTTGCTGCTCGACGGTCGCTCGCTGGGTCGTACTCCGACGACGGTCGAGATCCTCGAGGGTACGCACGATGTCGAGATGCGGGCCTCGCGCTTTCGGACTGAGCGGCGTCGGATCGAGGTACGAGCCGGTGAAGATCGGTCGCTTCCGGAGGTGATTCTCGAGCCTGCCGTGGCCCGTCTTCGGGTGGAGAGCGTACCGCCGGGTGCCACGGTTCTGATCGACGGCGAGTTCCGTGGCGAAGCGCCGCTGGATGTGGAAGTGGCTCCCGAGAGGGTCCACCAGGTGACGACTTCACTCGCCGGCTTTGCGCCCGTGCGAAGGGAGGTTTCGGTCGGGGCCGGGGAGGAGCACGACTTGCGCTTGGAGCTGAGCGCGGAGCTCGGTGAGATCCGCCTCGCAGTCGAGCCCGCCGACGCGACCCTGTGGATCGACGGAGAGGCCTACGGCCCGGCGACGGGTACGCTGCGTCTCCCGGTCGTACCCCTGGCCATCGCCGTGCGCAAGGACGGCTATGAGACCTACCGCACGACGCTCATCCCGACTCCCGGTATCGAGCAGGTGCTGCAGCTAAGTCTCACCAGCATCGCTGAGATCCGCGCTGCCGAGACCCCGCCCCGAGTCGAGAGTCCGTTGGGCCAGGACCTGGTGCTCATCGGCACCGGGCGGCTGACTCTAGGAGCGTCTCGACGCGAGCCGGGTCGGCGCTCCAATGAGACTCTGCACACCGTGGAGCTGACTCGGCCTTTCTATATCTCTGCGCACGAGGTCACCAACGAGGAGTTTCGCGAGTTTCGCGAAGAGCATCGCTCCGGCGCCGCCGGCGAAGTCAATCTGGAAGGTGACAACAAGCCCGTTGTACGGGTGACTTGGGAGGACGCTATCTTCTATTGCAACTGGCTGAGCGAGCGCGAGGGATTGCCTGCGGCCTATGAGCGCCGCGACGGAAGGTGGGTGGGCTCTTCGCCGATGACTACCGGCTATCGCCTGCCGAGCGAATCGGAGTGGGCCTGGGTAGCGCGTTACCCCGACGCTAAGGACGCGCTCAAGTACCCGTGGGGCGCCAGCATGCCGATTCAGCCGAAATCCGGCAACTACGCCGATCGATCGACGGGCGCTCTGGTGTCGGGCTCGCGCAGCGGTTACAACGATGGCTTCCCGGCGACCTCGCCGGTGGGTAAGTTTCCGCCGAATCCGTTGGGTATCTACGACCTCGGTGGCAACGTCGCCGAGTGGGTTCATGATGCCTACTTCATCTACCCTTCCGGCGCCGAAGAGGTTCTGACCGATCCGCTTGGGCTTGAGGGGGGCGAGCTTCACACGATTCGAGGCTCGAGCTGGATGCACTACAGCGTTTCCGATCTTCGGCTGGCTCACCGCGACTACGGTAGAGACGGTCGGCCGGATCTCGGTTTCCGCATCGCGAGATACGCTCGTTAGAAGGGAGATAGCGATATGAAGATCAAACTCGTTCTGGTGCTGTTGGTGCTGCTGGCTCCTCTGCCTCCTCACTCGTCGTCTCAGGAGCCTGCGGAGCCGCCACCGGTGTCTGCACCGCAGACGGTGTCCGGGCCCACGCCGCCTTTGGATGCCGCTGAGGAGGAGGCCCTACTCGACGAGTTCGTTCCCAGTGAGCAGGTCTCCTTCGACAAGACCATTTCCTTTCCGGTCGACATCTGAGGTTTGTCTTAAATGCCTGCAATGCGGCGCACCGGATCGTCCGAGTTCTTGTACCAGCTGGTGACCTTGTTTCTGGCCGTCATCGTGGTTCATGCGCTCTACGTGCTCGTCGTACGACCCCAGGCCGCCGCTGTGCTTGCCGAGCAGCATGCACAGATGCAGGTGGACCCGACCTATGTCCAGGAGCGGTCGGCGATGGTGGTCATCCGCGATTTCGAGCAGGAGGCATGCCTGATCTTGTTTCTGTGGGCGATGGCGATCATGGGGTACAAGGGAGTGCAGACGATCCGTGAGCGCCGATTCCTCGACCTGGATCTGGTCGGTATCGGCGACGGCACGCGTATTCTTGCCGAGGACGCGCGCCAGTATGCGCGTCAGATCCAGGCCTTGCCGATGGCTCAGCAGATGGCGCTGTTGCCACGCTCGGTGCTGACGGCGCTCCTGCGTTTTTCTTCCACCGGCAACATCCAAGATGTGTCGACGACGGCTCACGCGCTTTGTGAAGCGGAGGCCGACCGTCTCGACTCCGAGTTGTCGATGGTGCGCTACATTGCGTGGGCGATCCCATCGATCGGGTTCATCGGCACAGTGCGGGGAATCGGCGACGCCCTCGGGCAGGCACATCAGGCGGTCGAAGGCGACATCGCCGGCGTCACCCAGAGTCTTGGCGTAGCTTTCAACTCGACCTTCATCGCTCTGCTCCTGTCCATCGTTCTGATGTTCCTGCTTCATCAGCTGCAGCTCAACCAGGAGCGGCTGGTGCGCGAGAGCGAGACCTATCTCGACCAGGGCTTGATCCAGAACCTGCAGGCCTCTTGATCGATGAGTATTGCGATCGAGATCAACGACGCCGGCCTTTGCGCCGCGGCGGCGTCCAAGGGACTGCTCGATCTCCACAGCCCAGGGATCGCGCTTCTCGACGGGGCGACGTTGAGGGTCGGTACTGTTGCCGCTGAGAGCGCGCGTCTGCGTCCTACTCATGTCCACGACCGTTTCTGGGCCGAGCTTGGTCACGAGCCACTGTCGCGCCCCTTCCCCCGCGAGTGGAGCGCCGCCGACCTTGCCCACGCCCACCTCGCGGACTTCAGAGCCGGGCTCGGCGAGAGTGTCGACGATGGCGTGGTTCTTGTGCTGCCCGGATCTTTCTCAGCGCAGAGTGCCGCCCTCCTTCTCGGTATCGCACGAGCGGCGGGGCTACCTGTCGACGGTCTGGTCGATTCCGCGGTTGCCGCGCTGGCGCGGGGCCGCTCTGCGGGCTCCGGCCCCGTGCTCCATGTCGATTTGGAGCTCCACCGGGCGGTGGTGACGAGCCTCGTCCTCAGCGGCGGTGTCGTCAGGGAGCGGGTCGAATTGTTGGAGGGTCTGGGTCTGCGAGCCTGGCGCGACGCGGTTGCCCGGAGGATCGCCGAGCTCTTCGTTCGCGAGACGCGCTTCGACCCCTTGCACTCGGCCGAGAGTGAGCAGGCCCTGCATCTGCTTCTGCCGGCGGTTCTCGACGGCCTCACCAAGAGTGGCGCCACCGATGTCGTCCTCCCCGCCGTCGGAGGAGAGCGGCGGCTACGAGTGACTCGAGAAGAGATAAGCCAGGCGCTCGAGCCCCTCACCCACGAGCTGGCGACCGCCGTGTCGGTGCGCTTGGCCTCTCTCGGCAGCTCGGCATTGGCTGTTTCGCATCGAGTGGCCGCCCTACCGGGTGTCACCGGCCGCTTCGAGGAGGCGTCGACAGCGGTCGCAACCCGGCTGCCGGTTGGCGCGGCCGTTCTCGGTGCGGTCGAGCGCGCTGACGAGATCCGGTCGGGAAACGACGCCTTGCCCCTGGTAGTGCGCCTCGGATCGCAATCGAGCATGACGGCGTCGGACTCGCAAGGGGTTGGTGCGAGCGAGGGCCGTCGCGGGGCGACCCACGCTTTGATCGATGGAGTAGCCCATTCTCTTCTCAACGCGCCTCTGGCTGTGGGCGTCTCGGTTCCCTCGACGCTCCGCGGTGTGGATCTCGAAGGGGAGGTCGCGGGCATCTCGCGTCACCACTGCACTCTGGAGTACCTCGAAGGTCGCGCTACGGTGACCGACTGCAGCACCTGGGGAACCTTCTTGAACGACCAGAAGATCGATGCGCCGACGGAGGTCCATGCCGGCGATCGAGTTCGCCTAGGGTCTCCAGGGGTGGAGATTCGGATGATTGCCTTGGCGGAGGAAGATGGCTCGGCGTAGGCTCAGCGTTTTCTCGCTGTCGTTCCTCGACGCCATTACCTGCGGCTTCGGGGCGGTGATCCTCTTCTTCATGATCATCAACGGCTCGGTCGGCGTGCGCGCCGGGCGTCTCACCTACGACCTGCGAGCCGAGGTCGACCGGCTCGAGAAGGAGGTGCTCGAGGGGCACGAGAATCTCGTCGACGTACGCAACTCCAAGCGGCGGCAGGATCGCGAGCTGGTCCAAACCCAGGGACTCTCGCGCCGAGTCCTCTACGACCTGACCCGAGTCGAGCAGGAGCTCGCTGCCTCCGACAAAGACACTCTGGCGACGCGGGAGCACTTCAACCGGCTCAAGAGCGACATTCAGGCGGCCGAAGAGGCGAATCGGCGGCTTTCGGCCCTCTCTCCATCCGATTCGGTGCCCGGCGACCGAGTGCGAGCTTTTCTGGGTGAAGGGGATCGCCAGTACCTCACCGGGTTGAATCTGGGTGGCAATCGCATCCTCATCTTGGTCGACGCCTCCGCCAGCATGCTGGGTGAGAGGTTGGTCAACGTCTTGCGGCGGCGCAATCTCGATCCACGCGTTCGGCGCCAGGCTCGCAAATGGCAACAGGCGGTGGCTACGGTCGAGTGGCTGCTGACGCAGCTGCCCGAAGGTAGCGAGTTTCAGGTCTACTCGTTCAATACCGCGGCCGGGCCGGTGTTGGCTTCTAGTGGCGGCGGCTGGCTGCGGGCCGACGATCGATCCAGCCTCGACGGCTTGGTTACCGAGCTCAAGAGGTTGGTCCCCGACGGTGGTACGAGTCTTCACGCCGCCTTCTCGGCGGTAGCGCAAATGAAGCCGCGCCCCGACAATCTCATTCTGCTCACCGACGGCTTGCCGACCCAGGGCGAGAAAGTGGCGAAGGGAGGGACGGTCAGCGGCCGGCAGCGAATGAGGTTCTTCAACCGAGCTGTCGACGAGCTACCCAGGTCGATGCCGGTGAACACCATTCTCTTCCCGATGGAGGGCGATCCGCTGGCCTCGAGCGCCTATTGGCAGCTGGCGGCGGCGACACGAGGGTCCTATCTGACGCCGACGAGGGACTGGCCTTGAAGAAGCGCCGCCGCGAAGCCGACCCGTTCTCGCTGTCGTTTCTCGACGCCATCTGCTGCGGCTTCGGTGCGATCATCATGCTCCTCGTGCTGACCAAGATCGGCGAGCCGGCGGCGATCGAGCAGGCGAGTGAAGATCTTCACGGGCTGGTGGCGCGTCTTGAAGAGGAGCTATTCGAGATCCGTGGTGAGACCCGCATCCTCAATCGGGATCTGGTGAGCAAAGAAGAGCAGATCTCCAAGGAGCGCGAGCGCATCGCCCGTCTCGAAGGCGACCTCAGCGAGATCCGCGGCGAGTTCGCGGCCAGCCGGGAGCTCAGCGAAGTCAGTGACATCGTCGAAGGAGCGCTGGTGGCGGCGCAACAGGAGCTCAGCGAGGAGATGGAGCGTCTGCTCGGCCGCGATTTCCGCAGAGCCGAGACCGATACGACGATCGGGGGCATTCCGGTCGACAGCGAGTACATCATCTTCATTGTCGATACCTCCGGCAGCATGCGTACCTTTGCGTGGCCGGCGATGATGGCCCGGATGGAAGAGATTCTCGAGGTCTATCCCGCGGTCAAGGGGATCCAGCTGATGAACGACATGGGCCAGTACCTGTTCACTTCCTACGCGGGGAAGTGGATTCCCGACACGCCTGGGCGCAGGCGCATCCTTCTTCGGGAGCTGCGCAACTGGGCCGTGTTCTCGAACTCCAGCCCGGTCGAGGGCATCCAGCGGGCGATTCGCACCTACGCCAACGGCCGCGACAAGATCTCGCTCTACGTGCTGGGAGACGAGTTCAGCGGCGGGTCCATCGACTCGGTCGTACGCGCGGTCGATCGCCTCAATCGGGTGGACGCACGGGGTGAGCGCTTGGTTCGTATCCACGCTATCGGCTTTCCTGTCATGTTCGGGAATGTCGGAGTCAGCGCCAATACCGGGGTCCGCTTCGCCACCCTGATGCGGGTTCTATGCGAACGAAACGGCGGCTCGTTCGTCGGTTCGCGTAGCTTGATCCCGTGACCAGATGGATGGCATCGAAACACCGCCTACGATCCGCGTGGCCACGCGGTAGCGAGAGTATCTCCGCCCCCCTCTCGCCGTGATACTTTCTGGCGCCGGTTCTCTTGCTGCACAGCTCAGAGTGGGACGTGAGCGGGTAGGGCTGGGGTCGAGCTCAGCGCCGGATACGCAGGCCTTCAAGAGCTGTGACGCTTCGGCGCCGTAACGGGTGAGCCGGCCACTGGCGGCGATGCGACACCTCTATGTTTCGGGACCTGGACGGCACGCTTCTCGGCAGCGACTGCACGCTCTCCAGTCGTTCGCGACGCTTGCTCAACCAGACCCTCGACCAAGGTGCGCTGATCACGGTCGCGAGTGCACGGAGCATCCATTCGCTGAAGCCTCTGCTGCCCGGGCTGCGCCTGAGGCTCCCGGTCATCGAGTTCAATGGCGCCTTCATCAGCGATTTCGAGACAGGTCGCCATGAAGTCGTGCATGGGCTCGAGCCGAGCGTCGCTGAGAAGGCGTTCGAGTTTCTGGCAGCCGAGACGGTCGTGCCAATGGTGAGTAGCTACGACGGAGAAAGGGACTCGGTCTACTATGGCGACCCTCCCAACGACGGAACGAGCACCTATCTGAACGGTCGCTTCGAGGCTGGGGATCCTCGGATGCAGCCGGCAGGCGACCCCGGACGACATCTCGACGAACAAGTCGTTTGTCTCACGGTGATTGACCATCGCGAGCGCCTGGAGAGCTTGGTCCCGAGAATCAGGGAGCGCTTCCGAGGCCAGGTTCAGATGCACTGTTTCCCGGATCTCTATCAACCGCCGTGGTGGTGGCTCACCCTCCACTCGCCGCGGGCGACCAAGGCGGCTGCGATCTCCGACCTGTTGAAGAGATGCAGCCTCGAGGCCGCCGCGCTGGTGGCGTTCGGCGATCAGAGCAACGACCTCAGCATGTTCGAGATCGCCGGGCTCAGCGTGGCGGTCGAGAACGCGATCGACGAGGTGAAGGCTCGGGCGCACCACGTCATCGGGTCCAACGACGACGACAGCGTTGCCCGCTACATCGCGGAGCACGTGCGGATCTAGACCAGCGTTTCCAAAGTTCGCGCAGATATCTCGGGCCCTTCTGCCCGCTGGCGTCGTTTCGCCTCCTCGACATATTGCCCAATATGCCTGCGTCAGCGCGCCTAGCCAGCAAACAGAATGACCTCGAGCTATGCAGCACGAACTTTGGAAACGCTGGTCTAGGGCTGCGACTCAGATCCCCAGATCTTTGAGGTTGTAGTTCAGGATCACCGAGTCCTGGGTCTCTGGAGTCCAACGGTATTGGTCCTCGAGACTCGCGAAGGGCTTGTAGACGTAGCGATCTTCTTCGGGGAAATGCTTGGCACGGGCGTCGATGGCCACCGCGATGACGCTCGAGCGCTCGAAGACGCGTTTCTCGTCGTGGAGCACACCCTCTCCCGATCCGAGCACGCCTCGGGCGCCGATCACGGAGCTGCGGCGATGGAAACCGAAGGTCAGAGAGACGCGAAGGTCCTGCGAGGTGTTGGCGAAGGAGCCGTGTAGGGTCTGACGGTTCGCGATGGTTACGTCACCGGCCTCGCAGAAGAGGGGCACCGCGCCCGGAAGCATCTCCGATCCGCCATTGGCTTCTACACGGGCTTTGATGTCGGTCTTGCCGAGCTTGTGAGTGCCAGGCATTGCCCAGAGACAGCTGGCCGGGGTGCTCGGGTAGAGCTGCACTTGGAAATTGAAGCCGTGGATCCCTTCGTCCCACTTCGGTGAGCTCCAGTGCGTAAGCCCGTCCTGATGCCAGGCCACGGAACCGCCCAGGCCCGGTTGCTTGATGAAGATGGCGTCGTTGAAGGGCACGAAGTCGGGCCCGTTGATGCTCTCGGCCACGGCCAGAAGCTGGGGATGGCCGTAGAGACGCAGGCCGGAATCCATCGCCTGGCACATGCCGAACATCATGTAGATGATCTCGTCCGGCGCATCGTCAGACGGTACCGGCTCGGCCATCTTGGAGGGATGACGGCCGCCGTTGAGCGTGGTGCCACCGACAGGATCACTGAGAGGCCGAATCCAGAGGTAAGTGTCACGCTCGAAATCCGTGCCGAACGCGGGTCGGCCCTGCGTATCCACCTCGGCCCCCTCGTGTACCGGCGCCCGCTCGAGCATGGTGTCGATGTCGGCGCGCAGCTCGACGAGCTCATCAGCCTCGATTACGCTCGTGAATACATAAAAGCCGTGCTGCCAGTAGGAGTCGAGGATGTCTTGGTGGAGAGTGCCGTCGTCGTTCAAGCGGAGGGGCCCGCGGTTGCCGAGTGCCAGTGCCCTGCGCTTGCCCTCGCGCATGTATTCCGCCATCGCCTCGGCGTGCTCGGCCGCCGTCAACTCTTTGTTCTGGAGTGGTTCAGCCATAGTTTTCTCCCGCAAGGTGGGTGCTTCGAGGTTAACCGAGACCCCCGAGTCGATTCAAGCTCGTTGCCTACACCTTACGCGAGTTTCAAGAGGTCGGCCGGTGTGACGATTCGCACCGGACAGCGCGGAAAGTGCCGACGATTACCGGTGACCAACGCATCCCCGAGTCCCTCGATCGCGACCTCGAGGAAGGGCTGGTCGCTGGGGTCGGAGCAGCGAAGATCGAGAGGAGCAGCGACGATCCGTTCACCCGTCTCGCAGAGAAATCCCAGAAAGATGCGAATGCTGGCGGCATCGAAGCCGAATTTCGGTCTGGCCAGAACGGCCTCGTACTCGGCCAACATCCGATCGTCGTACAGGGCACGGAACGACTCTCTCAGCAGCGAATCGACGATTCGCCCCGGTGGCCCCTCCGAACGGAGGAGACCCGACACGAGTGCGTTGGTGTCCAAGACCAGCCTCACGCGGGCTGGCCTGCGCGCGTCGCTCGGATCTCCTCGTCGATCTCTGCTTCGGAGAGCGCTGCGGCTCCGGACTGTCGCGCCTCCTGCCGCAGCAGCGAGACGGCCGCCGCCGAACGTGCCTGGCGGAGGGTGGAGATCTTGGCTTCGAAGTCATCGTCCACGCTCAGAAGAATGCCCACCGGCTTTCCGTTCGAAGTGATTACGCCGGTTTCTTCCTCGAGCTCTTCGATCACCTGGGTGGTCTGATTGCGCAGCTCACGCATCGTGATGAACTTCATCGCCCTATTGTAGCGCAATTGTCGCGTAAGGCTACCGCGTCATGCTCGCGTAGGCGCGGTCGAGGAGGCGGGTAGGATCGCCTTTCGCGTCGTCCCAGTCGGCGGTGGGCTCGGCGGCGACTACTTCGAGCAGGCTGGCTCCTTTGGCGATCAGCTTGGCGAGCCGGTCACGGATGGTCGTAAGCATCGCTACGTACTCTTCCATGTCTTTGTAGGTGGCCACCGGCCCGTGCCCGGGGACGACTACGGTGTCTTCGTCGATCTCCTTCAATACGGCGGTGCAGAACTCGATGATCCCGTCGAGCGAGCCGCCATTGTCGGCGTCGATGAAGGGGTAGCCGGAGTTGTTGTAGACGTCGCCCATATGAACCGCGTTGTGTCCGCGAAAGACGGTCGCGGTGTCGCCGGTGGTGTGGGCCGGGCCGTAGTGCAAGAGGTCGATCCGTTCGCCATTGAAGTGCAGCTGCATCCGCTCTTCGAAGGTCGCGATCGGCAGAGCCGGGGGCGGGTAGGCGGGCTGATCGACCGGGGGCCTGAGCACCGTGTTGATGGTGTTGTCCTTGGTCATCATGTCGCGCGAGTTGGCCTGCGAGATGATCCAGCTTCCTTCGGGCCCGAGAACCTTGTTGCCGTCGGCGTGGTCGTAGTGCCAGTGGCTGTTGACCACGAAGTCGATGGCACCGCCGCCAAGCTCTCGGATGGTCGCCCGGTACTTGATCGCCAACTCAGGGAACTGATCATCGACGATCAGCACCCCTTGGTCGCCGATCGAAGCCAGGATGTTTCCGCCCCTGCCGAAGAGCACGTAGAGATCCTCGCCCACTTTCTCGGTGGTGATCTCCGGAAGCTCAGGCGGCTGGGCGAGACAGGGTAGAACGCTGAGGACGGCGAGGACTGCGGTGATGAGTCTTGCGGCTGACATCTCTTCTACCTCCTGAGGGTGCCGTTGGCTCCCTGAAACACGCGACTCTTCTTGGGTCGGTGGAGGAGTCTACTCCTCCACGGGCGCGCGGCGCCCTGCTGGCGCTCTGAGTGTGGCAATATCACTCGCCGGGGAGGAGGACGTTCTCGCGAGCGAGGGCGAATCTCCTCGCGATAAGGCTGCCTCGCGAGAGCTCGAGCCGAGTGGGCTACCAGAATCGTCGAGCCTTCTCAGAAGTCGGAGTGACGATCCTGACCGACTAGAGAATTCAAGTTGGAAGAATGATGGGGGGCGAATGAAGATCTTGGTCATCGGCGATGTACACGGCAACGCCGAGGCTCTGCGAGCCGTGTTGGAGAAGGAGCGCGACGCCGACACCACCGTATTTCTGGGCGACACAGTCATGTCCGGTCCTCAGCCCAACGAGACGATGGCCCTGCTCGAGGGGATCTCTGGAACTCTGATCCTGGGTAACCACGATGTCGAGATGATCGAGCCAGGCCACTTCGAAGCCTGGCCGCCTCAGTGGATGGCTTTTGCCCAGTGGGTCCTCGATACCCTGGAGCCCTCCGGGTACGAGCTCCTCCACCGACTGCAGCCGGAGGGCGAGTACGAAGAGGGCGGTCTGCGTATGTTTCTGCACCACGGCGTGCTTCCGGACAAGCCGAGGCAAGGACTGCCCGATCCACCCGACGATCGGCTGAGTGCGCTCGCCAAGGGGACCGACTGCCCGGTGGTGCTCTTCGGTCATTCTCACATCCAGTTCCGACGAACGATCGGCGGGCGGGAGTTCATCAACCCCGGCAGTGTGGGGCAGCCTCGGTGCGGCAAGAGGGTGGCCTGCTACGGCCTCTTCGAAGACGGTGTGTTCCGCCACCGCCAGGCCGACTACGACCCTCGGCCCTGGCTCGAGGCGGTGGATCGGATCGCTCCACTCGATGAGTTTCCGGACTTTCGAGAGTTGCTTAAGCAAGGGCTTCTGCGCGGCTATGGCATCGGCGAGAACGAGCCTTGGACTCGCTACGCGAGGGAAGGCTATTTTTAGGGGGAAGCTCAAGGATGAATCGACTTCTATTCTTCGGTCTGCTGACGGTGCTCGCCACGGCGCCGGCAACTGCACAGAATCTCCTCCTCAATCCCGGCTTCGACACCGACTTGTCGGATTGGGCCTCTGGTTCTCAAGGAGTCAGCTCCTGGGATCCTGCAGACGCTTCCGACTCGGACCAATCAGGCTCGGCCCGCCTCGAGACCTCCGCCGAGCCCGGCGTTACCGTCATGGACATTCACCAGTGCGTGAACGTGGGCTTCGACGACGACTTCGTCTTCGGCGCGCAGATCTTCAAGCCTCTCGACGAGGCTGTCACCGTCTTCGGCTCGGCTTCTTGGTATGCGAGCGCGGACTGTATCGATTTCCTGTCCAGTGAAACGGCCCTTTCGCTCTTCGCTTCGACGCCCGGAGACGGCAAGTGGCAGGGGGAGTTGGAGACCGTCTCTCGGCCCGAAGGTGCGATGAGCGTCCTCTTCCGCATGACATCCCGCAAGGAGACCGACACTCCGGTCGTCGCCTTCTTCGATGACCTCGTCTTCATGCCTGGAGTCGCCGATGCCTCGTGCATCAAGAATGCCAACACTCTCTGCCTGAATGAGGGACGTTTCGAGGTGACGGTCGACTGGCGGTCGGCCGGCGATCAGGGGATCGGCACCGCAATCGAGCTCACCGAGGACACCGGCTATTTCTGGTTCTTCAACTCTGCGAACGTAGAGCTGGTGGTAAAGGTGCTCGATGCCTGCGAAACGGGCTTCAATGCGTTTTGGGTCTTTGCCGCAGGTTTGACCGACGTCGAAGTCGATCTCGTCGTGAGAGACACGGAGGAGGACGTGACCAAGGTCTATCTCAACGATCAGGGCAATCCCTTCGAGCCGGTCCAAGACACAGCTGCCTTCAAGACCTGCTCTTGAGCTTCAGGCCTCGTCGTCTCGGCCTCAGCAGAAGGAGGCGATCGCCGACTCTTGGTCGTCGAAGATGTCGAAGAGCCCGCTCATCTGGGTGATGCTCAACACTTCTCTGACTCGGGAGGAGATCTTCATCAGCTTCATTGCGGCGTTACTCCGGTGCGCCCAAGTGTAGACCGAGATCAGCTCGCCGAGCCCGGCCGAGTCGACCATCGGGACCTCGCCCATATCGAGGAGGATCTTGGTCTCGCCCGCTTCTATCGCCCCGAGAATGGCTTTGCGCGCCTGCGCGTCGCCTTGCCCGATGGTCATCCGTCCGGACATCTCCACGATCAGCACTTCACCTTCTTTTCGCTGCTTGATGTTCATCGCTTGCCTCCCTTTTTCTCTTGCCTACTTCTTACTTAGGCAGAGGGGCGGCGAGGTTACCGACAGTGTTACGGTGAGAGCGAGCACCTCGCGACGCCGAAACGGCCATGATTGAAGTTCAGGATCTCCGCTACACCTACGCGGGAGCGCAGGAGAGCGCCATCGACCGGCTCACCTTCGAGGTTGGCTAGGGTGAGGTCTTCGGCTTTCTTGGACCCAACGGCGCCGGAAAGTCGACGACGCAGAAGATTCTCATCGGTCTTCTGCGCGAATACGAGGGCGAGGTCTCGGTACTCGGTAAGGCGATGGGGCACTGGGGCTCCGACTTCTACGAGCACATCGGCGTCGCCTTCGAGTCGCCGAACCACTACCTCAAGCTCACGGCTCTCGAGAACCTCCGTTACTTCCGTCGTCTTTACGCCGGCAAGACGCTCGAGCCTCTCGATCTGCTCGAGCGAGTCGGGCTGCCGGACGAAGGCGACATGCTCGTCTCGCAATACTCGAAGGGTATGAAGAGCCGTCTCAGTATGGCTCGCGCACTTCTGAATGACGGGGAGCTCTTGTTCCTCGATGAGCCGACATCCGGGCTCGATCCGGTGAGCGCGAGGCGAATGAAGGAGATCGTACAGAGCGAGCGGGCGGCTGGGAAGACAGTCTTTCTGACCACCCACGACATGGCTGTCGCCGATGAGCTCTGTGATCGCGTCGCCTTCATCGTCGGAGGCACGATCTCGGTGATCGACACGCCTCGCGAGCTCAAACTCAGGCACGGCGAACGGCGCATCCGGGTCGAGGTCCGCGACAGAGGCGCCCTCGAGCAGAGCGAGCTCCCTTTGACCGGGCTTGCCGAGAGCACGGAGTTCCAGGAGCTTCTATGCCATCCTGGACTGGAGACGATCCACACCCTGGAAGCCAGCCTCGAGGACGTCTTCGTCGAAGTCACCGGAAGGGAGCTCTCGTGAGCCGCCTCGTTGCAACCATGGGATGCGACGTGCGACTTCAGTTTCGCAATGGTTTCTACTGGGCCATCGCCTTCATGCTTGCCTTCTTTGCCCTGGTCATTCTGCAGTTGCCGGCCTTCGACTGGGCGCGATGGGTACCTGTCCTGATCTTCTCCAATTTGGTGACCGCGACCTTCTTCTTCATGGCCGCCCTGGTCATGCTCGAGAAAGGAGAAGGCACGCTGGCGGCGCAGATCGTCACTCCGCTGTCGGCCTCGGAGTACCTGCTCTCGAAGCTCCTCACCCTCATCGCTCTGTCTCTGGTCGAAAGTCTGGTCCTGGTCTTGATCGTGCACGGCTCGGCATTCCGGTGGCTGCCGATGGCGATCGGTATCGTCTGCCTGGCTGCGATGTACTGTCTCGCGGGGCTCCTCGTCGCCATGCGCTACGACTCGATCAGCGAGCTCATCTTTCCGTCCATAGGGTGGGTTCTTCTGCTGTCGCTCCCCCTGCTTCACGCCACCGATCTGTGGCCGCACCCGGTGATGTATCTACACCCACTCCAGGCCCCGCTGGTGTTGATGAGGGGCGCCTTCGAACCGCTCGCGATCTGGCAATGGCTCTACGGTTTCTCTGGCTCCGTTGTCGTTGTTATTGCGCTCTTCGAGCTCGGCCGCCGCCGCTTTCCGCCTTTCGTTGTCCAGACTGAGGGTGTGCGCCGATGACTGGCCTCTCTACTGTGTTTGCCCTGGGGCCGATCGACGTCAAAAGCGTACGTCGCGACTCGCTCATCCGCTGGATGTTGGCCATGCCGCCGGCTCTCGCCCTGGTCATACGCTTCGGCCTGCCTCCGGCATCTGTCTGGGCCCAATCACAGTTCGGGTTCGATCTCGAGCCGTACCTTCACCTCTTCGGCAGCGCACTCCTCACCGCGACGCCGCTCATGTTCGGCACGGTGATCGGTTTTCTGTTGATCGACCAGAAAGACGACCAGACTCTGACCGCCCTTCAGGTAACTCCACTCACCAACCGTGCCTACCTTCTCTACAGGCTCGGCGTTCCCTGCCTGCTCTCGGTTCCGCTGACGGTCCTGGTCCTGCGCCTGAGCGGCATCCCACAGATATCGCTCGGCCGCCAGTTCGTTGCCGCGGCGGTCGCCTCCCCGCTGGTGGCAGCCTTCGCCTTATTCCTGGCGGCTCTTGCCAACAACAAGTTGCAGGGCTTTGCGATCATGAAGGGTTCGTCGGGAGCGATCAATTTCCCACCGATCATCGCCTGGTTCTTCGAATCGAAGTGGCAGTGGGCGTTCGGAATCGCCCCCATGTTCTGGCCGGTCAAGCTCTATTGGGAGCTGGCCGGTGCCTCACGCGGTCCAACGGCGCCCGCCTGGGTCTACGCCTTCGCTGGTGTCGCCTACCTATTGGCGCTGATTGTTCTCCTCGGCCGTCGTTTCGATCGGGTGATGCATCGCTAGGTCGAGCGCCAGAATCGATTGGCGGTCTCTTACATAGAGTTTGTCGCCAAGCAGTGTCGGCGCCGTCCATGCCCGTGACTTCATGATCGATGCCTGCGACACAATGTCTAGGCCAGTGGCCGAAGGGGTCGCGAGTGCGAGATCTCCGTCCTCTCCGACGAGGATGAATTTGCCGTCGGCGTGAATCAATTGGGCCTTCGAGAACCCTCTTTGCTGGGAGAGCACCTCACCCGTCTTGATGTCGACGCTCATCAGAAACGCGGGGCCGAAGTCGCCGCTGGATCCGTAGACGATGTCGCCCAGGCGGATCGCAGTGCCGAAATGGACGCGCATCCGCTTGCTGAACCACAGCTCCTCGACGGCCGTTTCGGCGCCCTCTCGCCGCAGCTTTACCACTCGGCTTCCGGAGTCGTAGGCCGAAGACACGAACAAGAGCTGATCCTCGCCCCACACCGGGGTGAGGATGTTGAGCTCGAGGTTGGTCGGGTGAGGATGACGCCAGTAGAGCTCTCCGTTGGCGGGGTCGAGCCCGGCGATCACGTCACCCAGAAATACGACCAGCTGTTTCTGCCCGTCGACCTCGATCAAAATCGGCGAAGACGGTGAGAGCTCGAAGTCCTGGTTCTTCCAAGCGACCGATCCGTCTTTCTGATTGAAGGCGACGATTCCCTGGCCGGCTCCGCCGACCGGCAGGATCACGGTGTCCCGGTAGGCGATCGGGCTGCAGGAGTAGCCCCTGTTTGTGGTCATGCCGATCCGCGACATCGAGAACTCGGTGTAGAGGTCGTGGTCCCAGATCACCCCTCCGCCTTCGAGATCGAGGGCATGGAACCTACCGGTCGAGCCGACGGCGAAGAGCCTGCCGTTCACGATCAAGGGCGTGGAGGCCGGGCCCGGGCCCCACTGCGCGTCCATCTCTTCCGGCAGCGGTGCCTGATAGTGGTGCTCCCAATTGGTCTTCCCCGTCTCAGCATCGATGGCGATGACGGTCTCGCGCTCGATCAGATCTCCGGAAGTCCCTCGAACCATGGTGTAGAGAACGCCCCCCTCCGCGACGATGCCTGAGAATCCATCGCCCAGGGGGCGCTTCCAGATGAGAGGGGGTCCGCCTTCCGGCCACGCATCGGCCAGACGGGCGGAGGAGACCTTGAAGTCCCGGCTTGCTCCTCCGAATTGCCGCCAGGAAGGCGAGTCTCCCTCGCCGGAGGCCGGCTGCGCTACGAGGAGGCCAACCCCGAGTCCGACGATTGCGAAAACTCGTGCTCCCAAGCTGGGCATCAGATCATGTCCCCTAGAGGTACTGTCAAGTTATCTTCATCGAAGCGAGATGCGGCACCGTCGAAGGTGTCGCTCCGATTCAGCAGGCACACGTCACCTGACGCCAGACGCCGAAGGAACGATCCCGCAGAGTACGGTGGCTGGCCGAGCTCACGAGGTGCCGTCCAACCCGGAAGAGGTTCTGGATGACTCCGTGAACGGAGAGGAAGCGCTGCGCTTGGCCTGGCGACTTGAACCGGCGCATCTGTCGTTCGCGTTGCCGGGTCGGCTGATGGGAGACCTCCGCTCGGTTGTTGGCGTACTGCCTCGTATCGTGGATCACGGAAGGCATGGTGATTCGATGAGCGGCGCCATAGCTGCGCAGTTTGTCCGTCACCAGCCGGTTGGGTTCCCCTCCCTGTCCTTCCAACAGCTTGCGGAAGAAGCGTTCGGCTGCACGCCGATTCCGACCGGCCTGGACGAGGATGTAGATCAGGTCGCCATCCTGGTCGACCGCTCGCCACAGATACTGTCGCTGGCCCTGGGATGGTCACGAAGAGTTCGTCCAAGTGCCACGTGTCACCCAGGCGACCTTGTCGTCGTTTCAACCCGCGAGCGTATTCGGAGCCGAACTTCCAGCACCACTGACGGATGGCCTCGTAAGAGACCGTGACTCCTCGCTCCGCGAGGAGATCCTCGACATCGCGGAAGCTCAGGCAGAAACGGTGGTAGAGCCAGACGGCGTGGCTGATGATCTCTGGTGGGAACCGATGGCCGCAGTAACTGGGTGCGCTGTTGTTCATCTGCCGACTCTGCCAGCCATGGGCTCAACTTGACAGTACGGTCCATAGGATTCTCCCTGTCTGTATCGATGGCGTTCATTATGACCCGGTTCACGTCGACCTCCGCGTCAAAGGTGCTGCGGAGGAGCCCCGGTCCAATAGACTTCGGTCTCGAGGGAGGAGAGCGGCTGGCGGTGAAGAGCAACTGGTCGGGCAATATCGAGTTCAGCGCGGCCGAGCTCCATGAGCCGGCGACGGTAGAGGAGCTTCAGCAGATCGTCTCGCGGGCGCGGCGTCTTCGGGTAGTCGGAGCGGGCCACTCCTTCAACGACATCGTCGATACCGACGGTACCCTCGTGTCTCTGCGCAGGCTCAACCGCGTTGTCGCGATCGACCGTGACGCGTCGACCGTACTGTTCGAGGGCGGGATCCTCCACTATGAGCTGACGGACCATCTCCATCGGGCGGGCTTTGCGCTGCACAATCTGCCATCGATGCCGCACTTCAATGTAGTTGGGGCCTGTGCGACCGGCACGCACGGCTCCGGCGACACCAATCGCTGCCTGGCGGCGGCGATTCGAGGGATGGAGATCGTTACCGCCGGGGGCGACCTGGTCGAGGTTCCGGCGGCAGATCTGCCGGCGACCGCAATCGGTCTCGGTGCTTTCGGGGTGGTTGCTCGCATGACGCTCGAGATCGAGTCGACCTTCTATGTCGCCCAGGAGCGTCATGTCGACGTGCCGGTGGCGAACGCGATCGACAATCTCGACGAGATCATGGGCAGCGCGTACAGCGTCAGTTACTTCACCGACTGGCAGCACGACCGTCTCCACGAGGTTTGGCGCAAGTTCCGGCTCGATACGGAGAACGGCCCCATCCCGGATACGCCTGACGACTATTTCGGTGGCACAAGAGCCGGCGACGAGATAGAGCCCGGCATGGTCGAGAACGACGTCAACGTCACCCGGCAGATGTTGATCCCGGGGCCGTGGCACGAGCGACTGCCCCATGTGCGCGTGCGCGATCCGATCCAGGTCACCAGCCAACTTCAATCCGAGTTCTTCGTAGCTCGTCGCCACGGCCAATCTGCGCTGCGCGCGATTGCCGAGCTCGGGGAGCGGCTGAAGCCGGCGATCGGTGAAGGGATCGTCGCCGAGGTCCGTACTGTGGCCGCCGACGATCTCTGGCTCAGCCCCTTTCCGCACCCCAGCCTGGCGCTGCATTTTGGTTGGGTCCCCGACTGGCCTTCGGCGGAGAAGGCGCTGCCGTTGGTCGAGGCTGCTCTCGCGCCGTTCGAGCCTCGGCCTCATTGGGGCAAGCTCTTCACCATGCCGGCCGAGACGGTCCGTGACTGCTACCCACGCTTCGCCGACTTCGTTGCCAGGGTGGCTCACTATGACCCGGCCGGCAAGTTTCGTAATCGTTACCTGGAGCAGTTGTTTGTCTGAAACGTCAAGAGGTGGATCAATGGCTCGCACGACTCTCATCAAACTATTGGCGATCCTGGCTCCCGCGCTGGCGGTGGCCGAGCAGCCCAACATCGTTCTCTTCATGGCCGATGACATGGGCATGGGCGATACCAGCGCCTACCAGGACTTCACCGCTAACGCCGACGCGGTGCAGGTACACACTCCCAGCATGGAGCGCTTGGCTCAGATGGGAATTCGCTTCACCGACGCGCACACGCCCGCCTCACGCTGCACGACGACACGCTATGGCCTGCTGACCGGGCGCTACGCCTTTCGCAACCGCATCAAGCACTATGTGTTGTTCGGCTCGCAGGGCGATCCGATGATCGAGGCCGACCGTCCCACTATCGCGACCATGCTGCGAGACGGCGGTTATCGGACCGCGATGTTCGGCAAGTGGCATGTCGGTCTGCGCTATCGACGCAGCGACGGCTCGCCCGCGGCGGGCTGGGCTGACGCGGATCTGCGCCAGCCCCTTTACGACGCACCGCTCGATCACGGCTTTGATGTGGTGCGCTTCACCGCGCGCTCCCATATGAGCTCGGGCCCTGATGTCGTGGCCGGGAGCGCGGCGGGGCCGAATACGCCCGAGCAGGATATCGGGCCAGGGCACATCCATGGTCGCGAGGTTGTTGGGGCAACCGAAGACCGAAAGAGGCTGATCAGTTCAGGTCCGGATGCTTATCTCCTGACCAAGCTGGGTAGCCGTCATTCGGATCATGCGATGGGCTTCTTGCAGAGTCACGTCAACGACGGCGCGACCCGGCAGAAGCCCTTTTTCCTCTACTTGCCGGCCAACGCCAACCATGGTCCCTACACCCCGGACGAATCGATCGGCGGGAGACCTGTCGCGGGCGCATCGCGCACCAAGTTGGGGGCACCGATGGACGCTCGGCACGACCTCATCTACGAGAACGACGTTGCGCTGGGTCGCTTGGTCGATTGGCTGGAAGCCACTGAAGATCCGCGTGATCCCGAACAGAGGCTGATCGCGAACACTCTGGTCATCTTCACCAGCGACAACGGCGCCGAGATAGACAGCAACATCGCCACCGGACCCTTTCGCAGCAACAAGGGCAGCTGCTACGAGGGTGGTCACCGCGTGCCTTTCATCGCTGCCTGGCCGGCGGGCGGCATCGCACCCGGTTCCAACAACTCGGCTCCCATCGGCCTACAGGATCTCTTCGCCACCTTCGCGGAGATCACCGGGGAGGAACTGCCGGATCTCGGAGCCGGGGAGAAAGGCGCCGAAGACAGCATCAGCGTGCTGGCGGCCCTCGAGGGCGAGGAGTTGCCACAGCGGCCGCCGCTCTTCTTTCACGACAACAAGGATGCCCTTGGCGACAATGCGGTGGTGGCGATGCGTCTGGATAATCCCTCCGTGAGCGGAAGGGTTTTCGAAGGGCAGTGGAAGATCTTTTTCGATGAGCGCCTGCTGCGGGCGGGAGAGGCGGACGCGGTCGAGCTGTTCAACCTCGCCGAAGACCAGTGGGAAAAGAGCAATCGCCTGGCAGATCCCTCGCTCGAGTCCCTGGTCGAGCACCTCGAGGCCCTGGCGTTGTTACACCGAAACGCAGGCGGACATCGCCTGGCGGCGATCGCGTCGCCGAAGCGCGTCACCTTCGACTGGGGCGGCGAGATGGCCCGGGAGTTCAGCGCTAAGTCCGTCGCCGGCGTCTCGGTTAGACGAGGCGGAATTACCATGCGGGTCGCTGGAAAGACCGGCGAGTCGGGCACCGATGGGACTTTCAGCCCTGGTGAAGGTGGCTTGGGACTCGCCGGCGGGAAATCCAAACAGGTGGACGGTGACGAGGCGTTCGTCATCCGCTTCGATCGCGACGTGATCGTCGAGTCCGCTGCGCTCGTTGCCGGCAGCGGGACGTGCGGCGGGTCCTATCGTGTGGGAGTCAAGTCGAGGCTGGCGATCTACTGCGTCGATGGCGACAACGACTCAAAGGACCAACAGGGGATCCTCGGCGATATCGGTGTGCTGAAGAGAGGCGAGGAGCTAGAGCTCAACGCCAGCCCCCACTTCGGTGTCGAAGCCCCTGGAGAGTGGCGCTTGGGTGCGATCACGGTGCGGGGGTTGGGGACGAGCTCGTGAGTCGAGAGCTCCTTTTGGGCCCCCGCTGCTACAGTGCTCGAGTCTTGGACAGGAGTGACAATGAGGAGGTCGGTTGCCATGGAAGAAGGCCATAGAAATCGCTACGGAACGTTGCTCGCGGCGACTCTTCTCTTCAGCGTGCCTGTGATGAGTCAATCATCCCGAGCTCCGATCGACGTCAACGCTCTCGGTCCGCAGGTAGGCGAGTCCGTTCCCGACTTCAGTCTGCGGGACCAGAACGGTGAGGCGCAGACCCTCGAATCGATCATGGGCCCTCGTGGCGCACTGATCCTCTTCCACCGCTCGGCCGACTGGTGACCCTACTGCAAGGCGCAGCTCGTGGAGCTGCAAGATCAGTTGGAAGAGCTGGCGGCGGCAGGACTCGGAGCGGCGGCGATCAGCTACGACTCGGTCGAGGTGCTAGCCGACTTTGCCGGCCGTCGCGACATCACCTACCCATTGCTCTCGGACGAAGGCTCTGTCGCGATCAAGGCCTTCGGCATTCTCAATACCGTCGTCGACGAGGCGATTGGGCCGAACAAGGACGATCCTGCCGTTCGGGCCGACACCGGGCTCTACGTGGCAGTGGGGGGCGGCAGTTCGCTCGGGATCGGAATCCCCTTCCCCGGCACCTTCATCGTTGACCGCAAGGGTGTTGTGACCGCGCGCTTCTTCGAAGATTTCTACCGCGAGCGGACCACCACCTCGCGCATCATGATGCGGCTGGGAAAGGAGTCCGACCCGGTTGCTTCACTGGAGGGTGAGACCACCCATCTGAGCTTTCGCACCTACCAGAGCAACGAGGAGGTCTCGATCGGGGCTAAGTTCACGCTGGCGTTGGAGATCACGCCGGAGCCGGGTATGCACCTCTACGCTCCTGGCGCCGAAGCCTTCGGTTACAAGCTGACGCGTCTGAGCTTCGATGAGGCTCCCCACCTGCGGATGCTGGACCTCGAGTACCCCGAATCGGAGATCTACCACTTCGCCCCCCTCGACGAGCACGTTCCGACCTTTCAGCAGCCGTTCACCCTGCTACAGGACGTCGTCGTTGGGGCGTCGCGGGAAGCGCATCAAGCCCTGGACGGGGTCGAAGTGCTGACTTTGACCGGGCGGCTCGACTACCAGGCCTGCGACGACGAGAAGTGCTTCAACCCGGTTTCGGTGCCGCTGTCGTGGACGGTTGCCTTGGCACCGCCCGATCGCCAGCGGGCGAAGCGTCCCGAGTAGTGGCCGCCGTCGACTCCACCCTCAGCAGCCAAAGGCTGCTGGGTGTTGAGAATTAGCGGTTCGATCCCCTCGGGGTGGCAGAAATGTTCGGTTGGCGCCCTTGGGAGCCGAAGGCTGCCTTGGCTCCGGTCCCCTTGCTCGAAGCCGCGGTTCCCATAGCGCGTCGGCGATCGATAATTATAATATAATGAAAGAGTGCGGTTCGAATGGGACGAGACCAAGGGGGCCGGGAATCGGCGAAAACACGGTGTGTCTTTCGAGGAGGCGCAGAGTGTCTTCTTCGATGAAGACGCAATCGAGTACCCAGACCCCGCTCACTCCGATGGCGAAGACCGCTTCCTGATGCTCGGCAGGAGTTTTCAACTGCGAGTACTGGTCGTTTGCCATTGCTTGAGAGAGCGAGAAACGGTGATACGCATCATCTCGGCTCGACGGGCTACTCCACGCGAGCGACGCGCCTACTCACAGAGGTAAGCCGATGAAGAAAGAGTACGACTTCGAGAAGATGAAAGGGCGGAGAAACCCCTATTCCAAGCGCCTCAAGCAGCAGGTGACGATTCGCCTAGGGGTTGATGTCTTGGAGTACTTCAAGCAATTGGCTTCCGAGACGGGAATCCCGTACCAGAACCTCATCAATCTCTACCTCCGAGATTGCGTGGTCTCTGAGAGGAAGCCGTCGCTCAAGTGGACCTCCTAGCCCCAGACCCGACTGTGGTCGACCCTAGACCACAGCTCGCTTCTCTGTGAGCTTGACACGCGGGGGCATGGTGACGGGGTTCCCTCTGCCTTCGGACTGAGCGCTCGGCCGCAAATCCCGCTCCGTAGTGCGGCAGAGAATAGTCGGGTGGCACTGGGGGAAAACAAGCACTTGCATTAAGCAGTCGATCGTAGCTATCATCGAAACTGATCGGCACGGCCACGGAACCGGCGCGGCGGAAGCTCAGAAGGGCAGCGACCGCTCGCTCGTGACACGGAGGAGAAACATGCTCTCGACCCGCACCCTCAACAAAGTGCTTACCGCCACTCTCATCAGCGGTCTCGCGCCGTTTTTGCCGGCGGCCGCGATGGCCGAAGATGGGGTCCCGAGAACCGCCTCCGGTCGGCCGGATCTCTCCGGCACCTACGACGCGGCTACCCTGACGCCGCTGGTGAGACCCAAAGCGTACGGCGACAATCTGTATCTAACAAAGGAACAGGCGGACAAGATCGCCGAAGAAGCGAGGCTTCGCATGGAGAAAAGCTTGGCGGCGAGCAATCCGGATCGCGAGGCGCCGCCCGAAGGCGGTGACGGCTCACCCGGCCCCGGCGGCAATGTGGGGGGCTACAACAACTTCTGGATCGATCGTGGAACCGAGGCCTTCGACGTCGGCGGCAAGTTTCGGACATCGATCATCATCGATCCGAAGAACGGCCAGGTGCCGCCGATGACAGCGGCGGGGAGAGCGAGCGAAGCGGAAAAAGCCGCAGACTTAGGCTTTGTTCGTGGAAACGACGGGACGGCCTGGTGGCTCGAGAAGGGAGACGGCAGTGGCCCTTACGACAACGTCGAGCAGCGCAACCTCGCTGAGCGCTGCATGCTCGGGTTCTCCGGAGCCACACCGACCTTTCCCAGCGTCTACAACAACTTCAAGCGAATCGTGCAGACCGAAGATCACGTGATGATCCTGATCGAAATGGTGCACGACGCTCGCATCGTGCGTATGAAGTCGGAGGGGCACCCCGTAGCGCACCTACCGGCCTCCGAGACGACCTGGCTCGGCGACTCGATCGGCTGGTGGGAAGGCGACACTCTGGTGGTCGACAGCACCAACTTCAACCCTGCGGCTAGTAACCTGGCGGCGACTAAAGGAGGCTCCGGAGACCTGCACGTCGTCGAGCGTTTCACCCGGCTCGAGGACGGCAATGTGCTCTACAACTTCACCATGGAAGACGACACGGTCTGGGAGACGCCCTGGACCGGCGAGTACGTCTGGCGTGCCAGCGACCAGAAGGTCTACGAGTACGCTTGCCACGAAGGGAACTACTCCCTCGGCAACATCATGCGCGGAGCTCGGCTACTGGAGCAGGAAGCCTTAGCAGCGAAGCCGAGTGCAACCCACTGAAGGGCTGGCCGACCGCGCCTATCTTCCGTCTTGTGCAGCCACCGACTCCAGAATCGCCTCCAGCTCTCCCAGGTCGATCCCGCCGTCGCCGTTGCCGTCGATGAAAGCAAAGTTCTGCTTCAATCCACCCTGTGCTTCGCTCTCGCTGATCTTCTTGTCGCTGTCTGTATCTAACGTAGACAGGATTGATAGAGCCCGATCCGGAGAGGGCGATGCTTGCGATTGCCCACCTCGAGGCTCGGTCATGGTGGCGTTCCACTTGTCCCACAGAGCCTTCAACTCTTCGACCTTGTCCGGCTCGCTCGCGGCGAGGTCACGGGTTTCGCCAATGTCGTCGCGCAAGTTGTACAGCCGGTGCGGGGTGAGCGGCGGGTTCTCCGAGCGATGCACATCCCCTTCGTCGATCTTGTTCATGTACCTCACCAGCTTCCAGTCTCCCCGGCGAACGGCCGTCTGTCCGATCGTGAGCCAATAGAGCGCTTCGTGGGGTGGAGCGGTGGATCGATTCTCGAGTTGGGGCAGGATGTTCACCCCGTCGAGCTTCCAGTCCGGCTCCGCTTCGACTCCCGCCGCAGCCAACGCCGTGGGCAGAATGTCCAATTGGATCACCGGCTGATCGTAAACCTCACCGGCCGGCAGATGTCCTTTCCACGAAACGACGAACGGCACGCGGATACCGCCCTCGAGCGAGGTTCCTTTCGAACCGCGGAGCGGCGTGTTGCGTGAGGCGTTGTACGCAAATTTATGGATGGTTGGCCCGCCATTGTCGCTGAGAAAGAAGATCAACGTGTCCTCTTCCAAGTCGGCTTGTTTCAATTTATCGATCACCCGTCCAATGGCATCATCCATTGCCAGCGTCATCGCGGCATAGGTGCGCCGGACCGGATCCTTGATGGCCGCGAACTTCGCCAGCCGCACATCGTCAGCGTGCATCGGCGTGTGCACCGCGTTGAACGACAGGTACAAGAAGAACGGATCGTCCTGGTGTCGCTCGATAAATGAAACCGCCTCGCGACCGAACGCATCGGTCAGGTACCCCGGTTCCTCAACCGACTCGGTACCGCGAAGAATGTTCCCCTCCATGCGGCTTCCAACGTCCTGCCCGGCTCCCGTGCGATCTGGGAAGACGATGTTCGGCAATCCGTTCTGGTAGCTGTGCCCGCCACCCAAGAACCCGAAGAGCTCATCAAAGCCCCGTTGTTGCGGATGATAGTCGGGCGTGGTTCCCAAATGCCATTTCCCAACGATGCCGGTGGCGTACCCGGCTGCCCGCAGACGATCCGCAATGGTGGTTTCCGACAAAGGCAAACTCAGGGGGGGTCGGGCGCGGGCCTTCTCATCGGCCGCTACGCCTTGACCGTGCCCGCCGGTGGGTTCGTGGCCCCAGCGTTCTTGATATCGCCCGGTCAAGAGGCCGGCCCGGGTCGGGCTGCACCAGCTTGCCGACACATAACCGCTGGTAAACCGCACGCCGCTTCGGGCCAACGCGTCCAGATTTGGTGTGGGAATGTCCCGGCCTCCCTGGAAACCAAGGTCGCCATATCCCAAGTCGTCGGCCATGATGATCAAGATATTGGGCTTGCGCTCCGCCGCCGCCGCGACGGAGGTGAACACCACCGCGGCCATCGCCGCAAACAGTAGATTTGTGCAGCGCATTGTTTTCATCCTCAGATTCTCATTTCTGCGCCCGTCGGCTACTGCGCCGTCGCGAGAGCGTTTACATTGCTGATCAGCGCCAGCACTAAGACCAACTTACAACAGTTGCAAGATCGGCACTGTCACTGACGATAGGGTGTCGCCCAGCTGCTTGTTGGAGCGAATGCCGGTGAAGAACGTGCTTCCCATCATGTCCCCGAAGTACTTGACGCCTGGGTAGTAGACCAGAACGACAACGTCGAAGTCGGCATCTCCCTCCAGCTTGACGGCTTGGCCAACGTGTAGGGGGCCATGACCGCCCTCGGCAAACAGAGCCATCATTTCCTTGCCGTAAGACGCATTCGCCTGTAGTTGTTCGCCCTCGCCGAACTTCTGAAAGTTCACGATGACGATCGCATCTTCGCTGTACGCCGCGTGCTCTGCCGCCAGCTCTGCGAAGAGCTGAGCTTGTTGCTTCGCGGCGGCCGACTCGTCCGGTACCCTTTGGAATGGGAGTCGCTTTGGCTCGTGGTTCAACGTTTGCTGAATTCGTGTGGCCAACAGGTTCGCCGGCATCCTCAAGTTCTCGAGCGAGTCGCGATTGAGGCCAATCGAGTAGGTTGTCTCGAAGGCCGAGAGCATCTCCTTATATTCGGCACTCGCGGTCAGTTCATTCCATTGCTCACGGCTGTTGAGTTGCAGAACGGCAAAGACATCCCATTGGCTCTCGGCGAGTTGCTTTGACGCGAGTCCAGCGAACGCCGTCTTGCCGACGTAAACAACCTCGCCGCCGAGCTCTTCGAGGACGCGTTTATACTCCTTCATCGTTTCGATCAAGTCGGCGTCGGCACCCAGTTTCAGCGATGTCACGACATGCAAAACATTGGGTCCGTGTACATGGCGTTGATGATCGTGAACGGTGTTTTTCTGGACTGAGAAGTAGCGTTGCTGTTCTTCAACAACCGCACTGGCCACCATCTGGTAGAGCTGCATGGACTCGGCTTGGCTCAGCTTTCCAGACTCAGCGAGGGCTTCGAATCTCGCCGTCAAGGCATCGAAGGCAGGTGCGTCGAAGGCCGGACCGCTCGTACCGGAAGGAGAAGCACCCGCGGCAGAACCACCTCCACCGCTCCTGGATGCGACCAACTCGAGAACGCGCTCCAGTTCTCCTAGATCGATGCCGCCGTCGCCATTGGCGTCGATCATCGGGAAGTTCGCTTTCATGTCATCCACCGCTTCGTCCCTACTAATCGCGCCACTATTGTCGCCGTCGAGCGCGTCAAGGATTTGTTGAGGCGACTGGGCAGCCGCGGCAGGAGAGAACATGAAAGCGGCCATCGCCGCAATCACGAGCCCAGCCATCGGACGTGAACTGATGATCTTCGCCGGATCGATTCTCATGATGCCTTCTCCTATGCGTAACACGACCTTTCTCGGACATTCCCGTAGATTGACACAAATGCCTACTATTGTCACCAGGAGTGACAACGATGGTTTAGCCACGTGGGCCAGAGCCCAGACTCGAGGTGTCAGCCTCTTGTTGACGAACCGCCCGGCAGCAGAAGGCTGCCGGTCGCTTTTGCAGCCGTAGCCCTCAGCGACTCTGGTTGAACACGGGCTTTCTCTTCTCGAGAAACGCCCTCATGCCCTCCTGAGCGTCCGCCGAGCCACGAGTGCTCTTCACCGCACGCTGCTCGTCTCGGATCGACTCGGCGAGGGTCTTGGACTCGAATCCGACGACGGTCTCGAACACACCCTTGACCGCGAGCCTGGGCTGCGCGGCGAGATCCCGGGCGAGCTCCTGGGCGGCTCCCTTGAGATCGGCGAGCGGCCAGACCTCATTGACCAGTCCGATCCGGAGCGCCTCGTGCCCGTCGATCTTCTTGGCGCGGAGAATCATGTCGAGCGCATGGTTCCGGCCGACGCAGCGGAGCCGCCCCACGCGGGCAGGGCGCCGAGGTCCAGCTCCGGAAGCCCGATCTGGGCTCCTTCGGCGGCGGCCAGTCGGAAATGGCAGGCGAGCGGCAGCTCCAGCCCGCCGCCAAGGCAGAACCCGAATAGCGTGGCGATCGAGGGCTTGCCGCAATGCTCGATGAGGTGCAACAGGTCGAGGCGCTCCTTGAAGAACGCCTCACTGCTGCCGGCCCGCCGGACGCCCTCCGGGATCTGTTTGAGATTCATTCCTGCCGAGAAGTGATCGAGCCCTTCCGCGGTGAAGACGATCGCTCGCACTTCGTCGTCGGCGACCAGCTTGGGGAAGAGCTCCCGCAGCGCGTCGATGTACTCCAGGGTCATCAGATTGTACGGTGCGCCGTTGATGCTCACCGTCGCCACGGCGTCTTCGACGGTCAGGAGAAGCGGCTCGGTCATGGTGTGTTCCTTTCACATGGCCCGCTCCGGATGCGCCGTCCTCGGCGCCATGAGCAACTAGGCTCCACAAATGATATTCATCATTTGTGGAGCCTAGTTCTTGACCAGCGGTCGCACCTCTTCAGCGACCTTGCTCATTGCGGCGACGATCTCGTCCAGACCCCTGGCCCGCGGCGCGAACTGAATCTGGGTCAGGCCCATCTCCGCGAGCTCGTCGATGTCGCTGGCAATCTGCGCCGACTCACCGACGCACATCATGCGGCCCTCTCCGACCGGCGGCGGCCCCTCCATGGCACGCATGCAGACCGCACCGACCGGCTTGCCCGCCTTATCGCACTCCTCGCGATACGAAGCGACCCGCTCGCGGAAGCTCTCAGCTGTCAGGTTGAGTGGCATCCAGCCGGTCCCGCGCGTCGCGGCGCGGCGGATCGACTGCGGCAAGCTGCCGCCAACCCACACCGGGAGGGGATTCTGAATCGGCTTGGGGTTCTGACGCATGTTCTCGAAGCCGACGAAGCGGCCCTCGAACGTGGTCGGGTCGGTGGTCCAGAGCGCATGCATCGCGTCGAGGTATTCGTCGCAGATGGCTCCGCGTTTGTGGAAGTCGACGTTGACCGACTCCATTTCGGACTCCAGCCAGCCGACACCTGTGCCGAGGATGATGCGCCCGCCCGACATGTGATCGAGGGTGGCGATCATGTTCGCGTTCAAGACCGCCGAGCGCAGCGGAATCACGATCACGCTGGCGCCGATCCGGATGCGCTCGGTGGCTCCCACCATCGCCGCCATCACGATGTACGGATCGTAGATCCGGTCCGGTACGCGGCCCCCCTCCGGCACGATGATGTGGTCGTTCACGTAGACCGCATCGAAGCCGAAGGTCTCGGCCGCCTTGGCCGCTTGCTCCATCACACCGGGTTGCGCGCTCGGTCCCAGGTTGGGGATGACGATTCCGTACTCCATGAGGCACCTCCACTCAGACGGGTGCGGAGAAGGGTCCGCCCCTCAACGACCTTGCACAGGATTGGCAGCGATGAAGTCCACGATGATGCGAGCCAACTGTGCGCCGTGGGATTCCTGAATGAAGTGACCGGCGCCTTCGACGATCAGGTGTTCCTGGTCCTGGGCCCCTGGAATCTCGCGCTGGAACTTCTCGTCCTGATCGCCTAGGACGGGATCGCTGTCTCCGAAGGCAGTCAAGAACGGCTTTTCCCACTTCTTGAACACTTCCCAGGCGGCGAGGTTGGCCTCGCGAGCCGGGTCGTCCGTAGTCACCGGAACCCGCTGCGGCATGATGAGAGGCCCCGCCTTGTAGCGAGGATCGGGAAAGGGCGCGTCGTACGCCGCCTGCAACGCAGGGTCGCCGCTGTTCCGCGCCAACATCATGCCGGTCGGGATGTCGCCACGGTCGATCATGCCCTGATTCGTTCCTTTCCAGTTCATGAAGGCTGCGGAGATCTGGTCGTCTCCGGTCGGCAGGGCGGTATTGGAGATCACCACCCGAGCGAAGCGATCCGGCCTCTCGGCCACCACCCGCAGGCCGATGAGACCACCCCAGTCCTGGCCGAAGAAGGTTGCGCCGCGCAGGTCGAGCGCCTCGACCAGCTGCTTCATCACGTCGACGTGGAACTCGTAGGTGTGGACCTCCATCTCGGCCGGCTTGTCTGAGCGTCCAAAGCCGACCAGGTCCGGCACGATCACCCGATGCCCCGCGGCCGTCAATACCGGGATCATCTTGCGAAAGAGGTAGGCCCAGGTCGGCTCGCCGTGGATCAGTAGAATCGTCTCACCGTCCCTCGGTCCCTCGTCCAGGTAGTGGACTCTGTAGCCTTCGATCTCCTGATAGCGCGGCTCGAAGGCGAAACCGGGAAGATTCTGAAAACGATCGTCCGGCGTGCGAAAGACCCCGGGCCGGATCTGCTCACCACCGACAGCTGCGGCCACCAGTGCGACCGATGCGAACACGAGAATGTTGCGAATCATCTGATTTGACCTCCCCGTCGAGCGAGCCACATCCTAATCCATACGAGGTCTCGGAGCCACCGCCAGCGGTAGGCGACGCAGGCCCGGGTGAACACGACGCTCACAACGCGGCGTAGACGGCATCGACCAAGGCGATGTTGCGTGGATCGCGCCAGGCAAAGCCTTGATGGTTCATGTGGTAAGCGAAACCCAGAGGCACGTCGGGGTCGCCGAATCCAAGGTGCCCGCCGTTGCCGTAGTGGCCGAACGCGCGTGGCGACGTGCCTAAGGGCCGGTCCGGCTGGCTGAGCTGAAGCCCCAGTCCGAACTTCGTCGGACGCTCTATGACGAGGTCAGGACCGTCCGAGCGCGGTGTGATTGCGTCGAGTAGCGCTGCCTGTCCTGGGATGTGCGCATGTGGCTTGCCGCCGACGGAGCTCGCCATCAGGCCGAATATCTTCGCCACGGCCCGCGCGTTCGCTTGCGGGCTGGTCGACGGGAACTCGGCCGCGCGCCATTCAAAGCTGTTCAAAACCGACGGATCCAGCGTCGGATTGTTGTAGACCATCCAGCGCATCTTTCCAAGGTGGTCGTCATCGGCTGGTTTGCCGGGGGGTAGAGGGACGGAGCGCTTAAAATCGGGCGGCGGCGGCGAGAAGATGAGATCAGCTACGCGATCCGCGTCGCGCTGGTGGATACCGATGTAGAAGTCGGCGTTGAGGGGCCCGGCGATGTGCTCCCGGAAGTACTTGCCCACGCGTTGGCCCGTCACGCGCCGCACAATCTCACCGTTCAGAAATCCGTAGGTGTTGGCGTGATAGCCGTGCGCAGTGCCGGGTTCCCACCACGGCGTCTGATCCGCCAGCGCTTGGGTCATCGTATCCCAGTGAAAAAAGGCATCGTCGGGCAACGCTCTTTCGATGCCGGGCAGCCCCCCTCTGTGTGCCAACGCCATCGCCAGTGTCATCTCATCCTTGCCGCCGCGGCCAAACTCCGGCCAGTAACGGACGACCTTGTCGTCGGGCGACAGATCGCCGGTGTCGAAGAGGCCGATCAGGCAGAGTGCTGTCATGGCCTTGCCGAGCGACCAGACGTTCACGATGCCGTCCTTGGGCCATGGCCTGGTGCGCTCGGCGTCGAGATAACCGCCCCACAGATCCACCACGGGCCGGTCGTCGAGATAGACGGCCACGGTTGCGCCGACGTCGCCGCGTGCCGTGAAGTTCTCGTAAAAGGCGTCGCGCACGCCGGCGAATCTCGTGTCACAGGTGCCGTGAATCTCTGTCACTTACCTTGCGCTCCTTCTGGTCTCTGTCGTCGACCACACCGCACCCGCTCGGGAGGACCTGAGGCACCTCCCACTTGATGTCTGCGGCCCAACCGGCGTCGGCGAATCGACAACGTAGGCTACGGGGTTCGCTTTCCAGGAAGGTTCGCCTTCCCGGAAGGACTGTAGCGGAGGCAGAATAGGGCATCAAGCTCCGAGAAACGTGCGTCACCTGAGCTTCGAGGATTTCGAAGAAGTCGAAGGCAAGGAACGGAAGATCGGAGGCAAGAGGATCGAGAGCAGCCCCGTCCCCAGCGCCTCAGGCTAGCGCCGGCCGTCCAGGGCCCCCCCCCTCGCTGGGTTAGAGTGGAGCGATGACGAGAGCGATCTTCAGTGAGGCGCCGTACCCGATCCGTTCGGACCTGGATCAAGCGACGCGCAAAGCCTGGGAGTCCCTCGGGAGGCCCGGAAACTGGTGGACCGGCGCGGAACGCGCAGCGTTCGTCGCGGAGGTTCGCTCTGCGCGGGATTGTCGCTTGTGCGCGGATCGAGCGGATGCGCTCAGTCCCTACGCCATCCAAGGACAGCATGAGATCGCGAGCGACCTTCCGGCGGTTGCCATCGAGGCAACACACCGGCTGACCACGGACGCGGCTCGCCTCAGCGAGAAAGCCGTTCGTGAATGGAACGCTGCCGGCCTCACGGATGAGGCCTACGTCGAGATCGTCAGCATCGTGTCCACGGTGATGGGCATCGACGCCTTCTGCGACGCTCTGGAGATCCCCCTACTTCCGCTCCCGGAGGTGCAGGCCGGTGAGCCTTCCCGCTACCGACCCGCGGAGGCCGTCGACGATGGTGCCTGGGTTCCCATGATCCCCAACAATGGCGAGGGTGAGAGCGAAGCCGACCTCTACGCTCGGCTTCCCCCTTCCCGCCCGTTCGTGCCGAACGTGATTCGGGCCATGTCCCTGGTGCCCGATGCCGTGCGCAATCTGCTCGATCTCCTGTTTCCCTTCTACCTGGTGGGTCGCATCCCAAAGTCCGGCTACAGCCTGGACGGCCGGCAGACCGAGTTGATCGCCGGCCGCGTATCCGCCCTCAACGAGTGTTTCTACTGAACGGCCGCACACGCACAACAGCTCCGTGCGAGCAGTCAGGGCAGCGAAGTGGATTTCGAGGCGATCACCAAGGGTGCCGGCGATGGAGTGACCGGGGTGGCGTCTGGCGCAGAGTTGATCGCCTACGCGGATGCGGTGGTTGCCCGATCTCCGGATGTGGCACAGAGCCGCGACGCCGTCCAGAAGTCGATGGGAGATGCAGCGGTCGTCGACGCCGCCGCCGTCATCGCGAACTTTCAGCGCATGGTTCGCATCGCCGATGGAATTGGAATCCCCCTCGGCGAAGAGCTCGATCTTCGCTCGGCGGACCTTCGACAGGAGATCGGGATCAACGAGTTTGCTAGTGCCGAGGGGCGCGGCAGTAGCGGGCCACTGCGGTCCCCTTAGGGTCGACTGGGGCCGATCGGCGCGAAGGTGGCGAACCGCGCCCTGGCGGCCCTCCATCCTGTGTACTGCGCTAAAATCCTACGGTGCACGAAGCTCAGTCACGGAAAGACACCTCGACGCTCGAGGAGAGAAGTCGAAGGCGGCGCGAGCAACTCGTCGCCAACCGCACCGAGAGTTTCGACGACGCTGAAGCGTGGGATCTCGATTTCTGGCAGAGCCAGACTCCCTCCGCGAGATTGTCGGCGCTGGTAGCGATCCGGCGCGAAGTGGAGATTGTGGAAGCGGCGCGCAAGAAGGACGGCCGTAGGAGACCTTAGGTCGTGGACACGGTCCATGACTTCGAGGATCTGCTCGAGATCTTCGCAAAATTTGAGGTTCGGTACCTCATCATTGGTGGATTGGCCTTCATCTACCACGCAAAGCCGCGGTACACGAAGGACCTGGATCTCTGGGTCGACCCCGAGCCGGTGAATGTGGGACGGGCCAATGAGGCTCTAGCTGCCTTCGGTAGCCCGCATCTGCTCGACGCTCGAAAAATCGACGAGATCCTCCAATTGGGAGTCGCGCCGAACCGCATCGACCTGCTACGCAACCCCGAGGGTCCGACCTTCGACGAGGCCTGGCGGCGCCGAGTTGAAGGCACCTACGGGCGCGCAGCCACGCACTGGATCGACCTGGACAGCCTGATCGACATCAAAAGCCGGATCGATCACCCGCGCCACCAAGAAGACGCACGCGTTCTGCGGCTGGTGCGCGATCGCAAGACCCGCGACGAGTGACCGCACCGAGGCCAGCGCCGGAGGGTAGCCAGAGGTCAGGGCCCTTGCAACGCGGGAAGCACCTCCTTGGCCGCCAGTGCGATCGCGTCGACGCCCTCCTCTGTCTGCATGATCGTGAAATTGGTCGCCAGGAAGAGCTTGTCCAGGCCGAGCGAGGCAAGGCCCTGCAGTCTCTCGATGCAGCGCTCCGGTGTGCCGACGATCGAGAAGCGATCGATGAACTCCGGCGTCAGCGTTTCGGCTTGGCGGGAGCCGCTCCGGGTATGCATCTTCATGTCGTAGACGCTGTGGAGTGTCTTGAGTGCTTCTTGGGTCTGACTGGATGCGGGTCCGGTGACCTTGCCGTGCAGGATCGAGAAGCGGGCGAAGGTCGTCAGGCCGGCCTTGACCAGCTCCCGCGCGATCTCGATGCGCGGGTGGCACACGCAGTTCACATAGACGCCGAAGGCGACTCCTTCCGGATCCAGACCGGCATCGGCACGGGCCGTCTTCGCGACCTCGATACCCCAAGCGATCCGCTCCTCGTCTGCCCCGAGCGCGAACATCAGCCGATCTGCGTGGACGGCGGAAAGGGCAATCATCCGGGGTCCACTGACCGCGACCTCGACGGGAACCTTGCGCCCGCCTTGCAGCCACTGTATACGGCTTTCAGGGGCCGCATCGGCAAGATGAAGCTCGTCGACCGGCGCTGCCGCCGATACCTCGATCTCATCGAAGGGAATAGCTTCGCCCCTCAGGTAGGCCTGCAGGTGTCGAAGATAGGTTTCGAACTGTGCGACGCGCGCCGGAGCGCGGCCGACGTCCGCGAGCGCGGAGTCGCCACGGCCGATGCCAAGCACCGCGCGCCCGTCGGAGATCCGGTCGACGCTTGCGATCGCCGTCGCGGTTGCCGCCGCCATGCGGGTTACCGAGTTGGTCACTGCCGTCGCCAGCTTGATGCGTTCGGTCACTGTCGCTGCCATCGTCAGGGCGATGTAGGTGTCCCCCGATCGATTCTGGGAGTCGACGACCCCCAACCCATCCCATCCCTGCGCTTCGGCGATCCGTGCTCCATCGGCAATGGCGCGCGGAGCCGCGGTCAGATGCGTCCAGACTTCCACCATAACGTCTTACAACTCCCTTTCAAGAGACCAAATTCATGAGGCGCTTCTAGGGCCACCCGCTTTGTGCCTATCGCGGTATCAACCAAATTGGCGACGAGAAGGCGCGCTCCTGGAGCGTTGTGTCGAGGCCGGGTCGAGGCGGCGTACCCGCACGCATTGCGTCCCACATGGACCAGCGGCAGGTTGGATTCTCCAAGGCGCGCACGTAGTAGAAGGCACGTTGCCCGCGGTCGAACTCGGGATCGGTCCAAAGTGTCTTGAGCTGCGCCGCGCCGACGTCGGCGCTGACACTGCAATCGGCGAGATTAACCTCGGCGCCGTTGTCGGGGCAGCGATGGGTTTTGGGATCGACCTCGAGATCGTCCGAGCAGGCGACATCATAGACCCGCTCCTTCGCCTCGCCGTCCTCGATCCAGCCCTTGATCACCTGCACACGCTGGAGCCTTGCGGACTCAGGGTCCTGCACCGCCCAGACGAGAAACCGCGGCGCGCCACGCCGCCGGGCTGGGAGGTCGGCGCCCATCGGCACACCGTGCTCGTAGGCCTTGGCCACCAGATCGCTGCTCTCCGGCGCATCGTCGCGGAAGTCGTAGCTGGCGAAGAAACGCACTCGGATGCGCGGTCCTGTGGTGGCGAAGGTCTCTTTGCGCCGGAACGCGTCGTAGATCGATTCCCGGGTGTTTTCGTCGGCCCACACCCCCGCCAGACCGGACGCGCCGAAGTAGGGCACACTACCCCGGCTCTGCACGGGCTCCTCCCAGGTCTTGGCACCCCCCGGAGGCACCGACCCGCGCCGCTCCGGAGTCCCATCGTTGAGCCCGAGCTTGCTGAAGTATTTCGACTCCTTGTACGAGGCGCCAGCATCGTGGGTGTCGCTGGCGCCGATCATCCCGAAGCGGTAGGGGTTGAAGCCCTCCTTTTCCTCGAGCGCGAGACCGGTCAGGTAGGCGTCGCGCACAAAGCCGCCTTGGAGATCCTCGAGCTCGGTCGACAGCGGCAGCAGCTCGAAGTCGGCCCATTCGTCGTTGGCGGAGAGCACGGGGTGTGTCTCGGAGGTGCCCTTGACCTGCGTCATCTCGACCAGTGGCTCATTGCGCATCCGCAGCCGGGCGTACGCCGCGTCGAGGGGCTCCCCCGCGTGCCTCTGCCGCGCAAACTTCCTGCCCTCGCTCTGGTTCGAGTTGTGGGGGATGGCGAGCGCCTCGATACCCTGCTCGCGGAGGCCATCGAGCCAAGCCCAGAGATCCTCGGGATTGAGCGAGTCGACTCGAGTGAAGGGGAGCTCTGGCGCTTTGGCGCCGCGGAAGATGACGTTGCGATGCAGATTCCCGCCCTCGGGGTGGTTGGACGTGTACTCATAGGCGACGAAGGTCGTCAGCTTGCCCGGCTCGTAGTTGCGCTCCGCCGACGCGATGGTCTCCTGCCATGCCGAGCGCGACGCCGCCGGGTCGAGATGACGGCTGAGAAACTCGGCGGCAGGGCGGAGGTCGGAGCCTCCCCCGAGGAGGGTCCCACGGTCCGAATCGATAAAGCGACGGGCTTCGGGATCGTTCTGCAGGGGATGTCCAGGGTCGTCCATCGCCGAGAACACGCCGAGAAACATGCCGTGGTCGGTGACAGCGTAGAAATCGAGCGGGCGAGAGAGTTGGATCTCGAAGCCGATGGGATGTTTGATCGCCTCCCCACGGGCATAGGAATAGGCGACGTCGGGTGACGCGCGGGTACCGAAGGTGAAGGCGTCGAACGAAAAGCCGGTATGGATGTGCAGATCGCCGAAATAAGCGTTCCGCTCCGCACCCGCGGCGTAAGTGGCAGTCAATGCGCCGACCGTCAGCGCGGCAATGCGATGGACTCTTGTCATCGACTTCCCTCTCACTGGCTACTCGGCGATGCTCGAAAACCGAATTTGGCACACATGCGAACGGGGGCCCATGGATTGGATCTCATGGCTACTCCTGGCTGTTCCGTTTTGAACGTTTCGTGGTGAACTGTCAATGCGACAGTCTGATTCTCGGCTTTGCTGTGAACTGAGGTGCCGAAAGGCCGGAACCTGATCTGAAGCTCTTCGCGTCAGCGAGACGCGTTCTGCTTCCCTTTTAGAACGTCCTGCTCCAGGATCCGGGCCCCGCGCAAGATGTTGCCGAGGGAGTAGTTGCCTTCGTGGCAGGCATACTCGAAGACTCTCTGCTCGCTCGCCTTCCACACGTACTCACCTGTCCAGGGCGTCTCCCAGACCGTGTCGTCTTCCATGGTGAAGCCGTAGAGCACATTGCCGTCCTCGAGGCGGGTGAAACGCTCGACGACGTGCAGGTTTCCGGAGCCTCCTCTAGTCGCCGCCCCGCTACTAGCCGCAGGGTTGAAGTTGGTGCTGTCGACCACCAGAGTGTCGCCTTCCCACCAGCCGATCGAGTCGCCGAGCCAGGTCGTCTCGGAGGCCGGTAGGTGCTCTACGGCGCGCCCCTCCGACTTCATGCGCACGATTCGAGCGTCGTGCACCATTTCGATCAGGATCATCACGTGATCTTCGGTCTGCACGATTCGCTTGAAGTTGTTGTATTCGCTGGGAAAGCTCGGTGTGGCTCCGGAGAACCCGAGCATGCAGCGCTCAGCGAGGTTGCGGAGCTCGACGTTGTCGTAAGGGCCACTGCCGTCTCCCTTCTCGAGCCACCAGGCCGTCCCGTCGTTTTCACGAACAAAGCCTAAGTCTGCGAATTTTTCCGCTTGGGCCGCTCTCCCCGCCGCTGTCATCGGCGGCACCTGGCCGTTCTTCGGATCGATGATGATCGATGTCCGAAACCTGCCGCCGACGTCGAAGGCTTCGGTTCCGGGATCGACCCAGAAGCGGTTGTAGCCCCCCACATTGCCGCCGGGGCCGCGTGAGCCGTCGCCACCCTCGCGCGGCGCCCCGCGATCCGGATTGCTCGACGCCAAGCTTTTCTCCATGCGAAGCCTCTGATTTTCGGCGATCTTGTCCGCCTGTTCTTTTGTTAGATACAGATTGTCGCCGTACGCTTTGGGTCTCACCAGCGGTGTGAGGGTCGCGGCGTCGTAGGTGCCGGTGAGATCCGGTCGACCGGAGGCTGTTCTCGGGATCTTGTCTTCGGCCGGTAGCGCCGTCGTTAATGACAGCGCCAGAGCAGTGACGAGGACGACACTAAGAAGTCTCTTGATCGATCGAGATGACAGCATGGGTTTCTCCTTGTCGAGCGAACGTCGCCGTCTCTTAGAGCGCTTAGTCGGCGGTTCTCGGGTTCAGGTTTTACCGGGCACAGGGTAGCAAGCGGTTCGCTACTTTGGACTGACCCAAATCGGTGATGACAGCGCAGGCCACGTCCCAAACGTCGTCGGCACCAAAACGGCCATCGCCATCGTCAATAAAGTCCTGTGATGCATATCGATTCGTCCTCGGTAGCTGGGCGATACCACCAGGCTAGTAGTTGACACTCGTAGTGTCAATACATATTCTTGATCCATGACGATCAGCACGTCCCTCCCGGGTCGTTTCGCTATGGCTTTGGTGCCGATCGGCACCCCGTCGGTGTAGTGTGCTTGGCGCGTTCCCAGCGGAGCGGCGATCCTTGCGAGGAGGGGGACTGTGGACTTCGGTCGGCGGGCGGCAGATCGCCAGCGGGCGAAGCGTTCCGAGTAGCGGCCGGGTGGGGTCAGGGCGCTTGCAACACCGGAAGCACCTCCTTGGCCGCCAGTGCGATCGCGTCGACGCCCGCCTCCGTGCGCATGAGGTTGAAGTTGAGCGCCAGGAAGAGCTTGTCCAGGCCTTCGCATCGCCGATGGAATTGGAATCCCCCTCGGCGAAGAGCTCGATCTTCGCTCGGCGGACCTTCGACAGGAGATCGGGATCAACGAGTTTGCTAGTGCCGAGGGGCGCGGCAGTAGCGGGCCACTGCGGTCCCCTTAGGGTCGGCGCGGAAATAAGTTTCCAGTATCTGGGGTGACCATACCACTGCCCCCTTCTTCAGCCACCGCATAATCCTCCGGTACGCGCCTTGTTTGCAAGGTTTAGAGCTAGCATAGCCCTGCCCGCATTTGGTATAGTTTCCCCTGTCACCTCTTTTGGAAGGGGAACTATACCAAATGGTACGAGCCGAAGATCGTGATGCAACAGTGCGCGAGCTCTTGATGAGCGAACAGATGGCCACCATGGATGAGCTCAAGGACGCCATGGGAACCCGAGCCACCATGACGGTCTACCGTTCGCTGTCTCGATTGGGCTATTTGGCCAGCTACTCGGATCGAGGGCGGTTCTATACCTTGAACGAGATTCCCGATTTCGACGATCTGGGTTTGTGGTCGTGCGGTTCGGCGAGGTTCAGTCGGCATGGCAGCCTCCTCGAAACTGCGGTGGCTGCCGTGGACCGGTCCGCTGCCGGCTATACGGCTTCTGAACTCGAGCTCCTGCTGCAGGTCGAGGTCAAGCACGCGATGTTGCACCTCGTTCGTCGCAAGAGAATCGTACGATCCAGAGTTGGGAAGAGGTTCGTATACTTGTGCTCGGAAACAGGGCGCCGTCGTCAGCAGAAGCTGATGCGCAACGAACGGCAGGCTCTCCAGGATGTAGCTGCCAGCCTCGTTCCAGAAGTGCTCCCCGAGGAGCTCAGGGCTGCCATCGTTTTATTCTTCAGCCTGCTAGACGAACGCCAGCGGCGGCTCTTCGCTGGCCTGGAAGCGACCAAGCTCGGGCATGGCGGCGACCGGAAGATCGCCGATCTTCTGGACCTGGACCCTCATACAGTCGCAAAAGGACGTCGCGAGCTCTTCGGCGGCTCCGTGGAGCGCGGAAGAGTTCGAAGAGCAGGCGGTGGCAACCAACGAGTGGAAAAAAAACGCCCGAGATAGTCGATGGAATCCATTCCATACTCGAGGCCGATATAGCTGGTGATCCCATGTCATCAAAAAGATGGACGCACGAGACCGCTGCAAAGGTGGCCCAATGCCTTGCCGAACGCCTTGACATCATCGTATCGGCTACGGTGGTGCGTCGATTGCTCGCAGACCTGAACTATTCCCTCAAGAGCAATAGGAAATGTCTGTCTTCGGGGAACTCCCCAGATCGTGATGCACAGTTCAAGGCCATCAAGCGACTGCGCGAGGATTTCACAAGCGCTGGCGACCCGATCATCAGCGTCGATACGAAGAAGAAGGAGCTGATCGGTCGGTTCAAGAACCAGGGACAGACATGGTGCCGCGAGGCCAAGCGGGTCAAGGATCACGACTTCCGGTCCGAAGCTCTCGCCATCGCCTCCCCCTATGGGATCTACGATCTTCAGAGGAACTTCGGCGTTCTCGTCCTCGGACAGTCGTCGGACACGCCGGAGTTCGCTGTCAACAGCATCGCGACCTGGTGGCTCAAATACGGTCGATCTCACTATCCGGCGTCTCAGCGTCTCCTCATTCTTGCCGACAGCGGCGCAAGCAACGGCGCACGGCTTCGAGCCTGGAAGAAGTACCTCCAGGAGAAGCTCGTAGACAAGTGCGGCCTCATCATCACCGTCGCCCACTATCCAACTGGCACCAGTAAATGGAATCCCATCGAGCACAGGATGTTCAGCGAGATCAGCAAGAACTGGGCCGGAGTTCCTCTCGAGAGTTTCGAGATCCTCGTCAACCTCGTCCGCAACACGACGACATCCACCGGACTGCGCGTCGAGCCGTGCCGTGATCAACGCCAATACCAGAAAGGAGTCAGGGTATCGGACAAGGAAATGCTGCAGCTCGCGGTGGCCAGGAGCGACTTCCTAGGAAAGTGGAACTACACCCTCTCGCCGAGACCGCGAACCGAGCAGGAAGAGCTTGCCCCACAGCCTGGGCTCAGCTCACCACCACCTCCAATGCAGCGACCGCCCTGTGGCGCCTCGGCCTCACACGCTCCGGCGATAATGTGAAGTTATTTCCGCGCCGACCCTTAGGGTCGACTGGGGCCGATCGGCGCGAAGGTGGCGAACCGCGCCCTGGCGGCCCTCCATCCTGTGTACTGCGCTAAAATCCTACGGTGCACGAAGCTCAGTCACGGAAAGACACCTCGACGCTCGAGGAGAGAAGTCGAAGGCGGCGCGAGCAACTCGTCGCCAACCGCACCGAGAGTTTCGACGACGCTGAAGCGTGGGATCTCGATTTCTGGCAGAGCCAGACTCCCTCCGCGAGATTGTCGGCGCTGGTAGCGATCCGGCGCGAAGTGGAGATTGTGGAAGCGGCGCGCAAGAAGGACGGCCGTAGGAGACCTTAGGTCGTGGACACGGTCCATGACTTCGAGGATCTGCTCGAGATCTTCGCAAAATTCGAGGTTCGGTACCTCATCATTGGTGGATTGGCCTTCATCTACCACGCAAAGCCGCGGTACACGAAGGACCTGGATCTCTGGGTCGACCCCGAGCCGGTGAATGTGGGACGGGCCAATGAGGCTCTAGCTGCCTTCGGTAGCCCGCATCTGCTCGACGCTCGAAAAATCGACGAGATCCTCCAATTGGGAGTCGCGCCGAACCGCATCGACCTGCTACGCAACCCCGAGGGTCCGACCTTCGACGAGGCCTGGCGGCGCCGAGTTGAAGGCACCTACGGGCGCGCAGCCACGCACTGGATCGACCTGGACAGCCTGATCGACATCAAAAGCCGGATCGATCACCCGCGCCACCAAGAAGACGCACGCGTTCTGCGGCTGGTGCGCGATCGCAAGACCCGCGACGAGTGACCGCACCGAGGCCAGCGCCGGAGGGTAGCCAGAGGTCAGGGCCCTTGCAACGCGGGAAGCACCTCCTTGGCCGCCAGTGCGATCGCGTCGACGCCCGCCTCCGTGCGCATGAGGTTGAAGTTGAGCGCCAGGAAGAGCTTGTCGAGGCCGAGGGCGGCGAGGCCCTGGAGTCTCTCGACGCAGCGCTCCGGCGTACCGACGATCGCAAAGCGATCGATGAACTCCGGGGTCAGCGTTTGGGCTTGGCGGGAGTCGTCCCGGGTATGGGCCTTCATGTCGTAGACGCTGTGCAGCGTCTTGAGCGCTTCCTGGGTCTGGTCGGACGCGGGTCCGGTGACGGTGCCGTGCAGAATTGAGAAGCGGGCGAAGGTGGTCAGGCCACCCTTGACCAGCTCTCGCGCGATCTCGATGCGCGGGTGACACACGCAGTTCACAAAGACGCCGAAGGCGACTCCTTCCGGATCCAGACCGGCGCTGGCACGGGCCGACTTCGCGACTTCGATACCCCAGGCGATCCGCTCCTCGTCAGCGCCGAGGGCGAACATCAGGCGATCGGCGTGGACGGCGGAAAGGGCAATCATCCGGGGTCCACTGACAGCGACCTCCACGGGAACCTTGCGCCCGCCTTGCAGCCACTGTATACGGCTTTCCGGCGCCGCATCGGCAAGATGCAGCTCGTCGACCGGCGCTGCCGCCGATACCTCGATCTCATCGAAGGGAATGGCTTCACCCCTCAGGTAGGCCTGCAGGTGTCGCAGATAGGTCTCGAACTGTGCGACGCGCGCCGGGGAGCGGCCCACGTCCGCGAGCGCGGAGTCGCCCCGGCCGATGCCAAGCACCGCGCGCCCGTCGGAGATCCGGTCGACGCTTGCGATGGCCGTTGCGGTTGCCGCCGCGATGCGGGTTACCGAGTTGGTCACCGCCGTTGCCAGCTTGATGCGTTCGGTCACTGTCGCTGCCATCGTCAGGGCGATGTAGGGGTCCCCCGATCGATTCTGGGAGTCGACGACCCCCAACCCATCCCATCCCTGCGCTTCGGCAAGCCGGGCTTGATCGGCAATGGCGCGCGGCGCCGCGGGCATATGTGTCCAGACTTCCACCATAACGTTCGACTCCCTAATTACAGACCTATAATTTCAACAGACCGATGACTTCAGCAGACCTATAATAGGCGCCTCTAGAATGAATTTACCATTCGCCGATTGACGCCATCAGAGGAGATGACCCTATGACCGAGTACACCACCTACGAGCAGGTCGGCGACGTTGCCCTCATCAGCATGGACGACGGCAAGGCCAACGCTTTCGGGCCACCCATGATTGCCGCCGTCAATGCAAGCCTCGACCGCGCCGCGGACGATGCCAAAGCCGTCGTATTGACCGGCCGGCCCGGCATCTTCTCGGGCGGCTTCGACCTCAACGTGATTCGCGGTGGAGACGCGGCACAGGCGCGCGCCCAGGGGTTGGGCGGCGCGCGTCTGATGATGCGTCTGTTCGGATGGCCGCAGCCCCTGGTCGTCGCTGCCCCGGGGCACGCCATTGCGCTCGGCGCTTTTTGTGTGCTCACCGGAGATCATCGCCTGGGTGCAGACGGTGAGTTTGGAGTCGGTCTGAACGAAGTCGCCATCGGCGCGACGCTGCCGCCGTTCGCCTGGCTGCTGGCGAAGGAGCGACTTTCCAAACGCTATCTGTCGCAAGCGACTCTGACCGCCAAAATTTACGACCCCAAGGGTGCGCGCGATGCCGGCTTTCTGGATGAGGTCGTGGAGGCCGACAAGCTGCGCGACGTCGCGCTCGAATGTGCGGCGAAGCTGGCCGAGCTCCCCGCCGAGGCCTATGCGGGCATGAAGCAGGGCCTGAGAGGCGAATCCATCGCCGCCGTCCTCGCCGATCTCGGCTAGGAGTCTGCGCGGCAGCAAACGAGAGCGCTGCCCGAAGCGAATAGGAAGCAGCCTCGAAGTGCGCCGTCCTCGGCGCCAAAAGAAGACTAGCTTTCGGAAATGATACTTATCATTTTCGAAAGCTAGGGCTCGCGGGGAAGACCGAGCCCCCGCTCGGCGATGATATTGCGCTGGATGTTGGCGGTCCCTCCGCCGATGTGCAGGCCCAGGGCCCACATGCCCTGGCTCACCCAGCCGCCACTCCCCTTCGGGGAGGCGCCCATCAGGGTTCCCTCGGTTCCGGGTGCCGACAGTCCTTCGTCGTCGAGCAGCTCGAGGCCCAGGGCACTCATCTTGAGCGAGAGCTTGGTGGTGGCGAGCTTGTTCATGAGGCCGACGATGCCCGGCGACTCCCCACGCGCTCGATGCGTCAGTTGGCGATACATCGAGTAGCGCTGCGCCAGGGCCTCTGCCTCGATCTCGGCCAGCTGCTGGCGCACGTGGGGATCTTCGAGCGCGGGTCGACCGCCGCGGGTGCTCTCCCTGGCGAGCCGGAGGAGATTCTCGAAGAGCACGGTGCCGTAGGAGGCGTCTCCGATCATGTTGCGTTCGTGCTGCAACGTCGTATTCGCGATCTTCCAGCCTTCGCCGCGGCTCCCGACCAGGTTGTCGGCGGGTACATGAACGTCGGTGAAGAACACCTCGTTGAAGTCGGCGTTGCCCGTCATCTGACGTAGCGGCCGCACCTCGATACCCGGCGTCTTCATGTCGATGAGGATGTAGGAGATGCCGGCGTGCTTGCCGGCGTCGGGCTCGGTGCGACACAGACAGAACATCCAGTCGGCCTGGTTCGCTCCGCTGGTCCAGATCTTCTGACCGTTGATCACCCATTCGTCGCCGGTCAGCACCGCGCGGGTCTGGAGCGAAGCGAGGTCGCTGCCCGCTCCGGGCTCGCTGTAGCCCTGGCACCAGATGTAGTCGCCGGCCATGGTCCGTGGAATGAAGCGCTCGCACTGTTCCTCGGTGCCGTGCTCGAGCAGTGTCGGCACGAGCATGAGCGTACCCCCGCCCTGGACCTCGCCGGGCGCTCCTGCTCGTTCGACCTCTTCGGCGATGATTGCCGCTTTCAGCACGTCCGCAGACTGCTCGGAGCCGCCGTAGCGGCGGGGCACCGCGCGGGCGTAGTAGCCGGCCTCGGTGGCGCGCCGGCGGAAGAGCCGCACTTGTCGATCGCGCGGTAGTGCCGCCTCGTCGCCGCGGAGCGGCCAGCCCGTTTCCAGAAAACCGCGAAGCTCGCTTCGAAAGGCCTCGTACTCGTCGCTGAATCTCAGATCCATGTCGTCACACTCCCGGATTTCGATTACCAGCCCGCGAGGTGCGCGCAACGCTCCCGCTGGTGGTCGGGTGTCCCCAGATAGGCGCGGTCAAAAAGCGCCCGTTTGAACCAGATCTGCACGTCGCACTCCCAGGTGAAGCCGATCCCGCCGTGAAGCTCCACGGCGTCGCGCGCCGTCTGCATGTAGCGGTCGGTGAAGTGGGCCTTGGCCAGGGCGGCGGTGCGCTCGGCCTCGTCGGGCAGTGCGTCGAAGGCGTAGGCGGCATACCACAGCAGCCCGCGGCTGGGCTCGGCGCGTACCGCCATTTCGGCGAGTTGATGCTTGACCGCCTGGAACGAACCGATCGGGCGAGCGAACTGCTCGCGGGAGCGCGCGTATTCGACGCACATCTCGACCAGCTTCGACGCTCCGCCCAAGGCGTCCGCCGCGAGCAAGACGAGGCCGGCGTTACGAACCGCGCCCGCGGTCGCGCGCCCCCCTGGGAGGACTTCGGCGGGCGTGCCATCGAAGCGCACCTGGTCGAGTCCGCGGGTGCGGTCTGCGCCCTCGAAAGGCGTGGCGTCGAGCCCCTCGGCGCCCCTCTCCACGAGAGCGAGCTCCCCTCCCTCGAGCCCGACCACGATCAGATCGGCGAACCGACCCGCGAGCACGTACTCCTTTGCGCCGTGTACGCGCCCGTCCTGGAGCGAAGCTGACCAGGCCTCGGGGTCCCAGGCGCCGGCGGTCTCGGCAAGGGCCACCGTCGCCGTACGCTCTCCCGCCGCCAGCGCCGGCAGCCAACGGGCGCACTGCTCGTCGCTCCCTCCGCGCGCGATCGCGAGAGTCGCGAGCAGGTGGCCCAGGTACGGTCCGGCGAAGGCCCCTTCGCCCAGCGCCTCCGAGACCAGCGCGGCTTCCAACAGCCCGAGGCCCACGCCTCCCAGCGCCTCCGGGACGAGCACGCCACCCAAGCCCAGCTCCATCAGTCCCTGCCACAGCAGACGATCGTGCCCCACACCCGCGTCGAATACCTCCCGACGCTTCTCGGCAGGGTACTCCCGCGCCAGGAAATCCCTCACCGTCCGCTGGAGCATCTGCTGCTCCCCTGAAAGGCCGAAGTCCACGTCTATCCTCCTTGCAAGGATCGCCGCCCCGCTGGGGGCGTGCGCCCCGCGTCGAGGAGTCTGGGCGGCAGGAAAAAAATAACGCTCTCCGAAGCGAATAGGAAGCACCGCCCAAGTGCGCCGTCCTCGGCGCCAGAAGGCAAATAGCTTGCGGAAATGATATTCATCATTTTCGCAAGCTGTCCGTCCGGTCGATCCGGGTCTTGAGCTCGAAGGTGTACTCGTCTTCGAGAGCGGCGCTGTGGTGATGTCCAAAATCGCTTTCACCGAGCTTCTCGACCACTTCTTCCCATGCACGATGACTGGGGACTCGAAGCAGGCGATAGTCGCTCCAGGTGCGGCCATCGCCGACGAGTACTCCGTCGACCTCTGCTCTCATCATGGGCACTACACCTGCCTGATGGAGGATTTCCTCGGCAGACTTCTCGAACAGTTCCATCGCTTCGCGACCGCTGCGTTTCGGCTCGTTGCTGCCCGCCGGGTACTGGGCCACGTCGCGATACTTGACGAGATGGAGGAACGTAAAGGATGGATCCTGGGCAGTCGCGGGATAGGGGATGTCCTTGGCGGCGAGGGGCGTCTTGTCAGAAAAAGTCCACGGTTCAGGCGTCGTCACTATGACCTGGGTTATACCCAGGCTGGCTCTCTTGTGTTGGACCGTATCCCTGAATTCTGCACTCGAGGTCATTTCCCTGAACTTCGCGCGACTGGGATACATGACCATCGCGACGGTGTCCCACGTCGGGTCTTTCCCCTCCAGTTGCACTTCGACATCGCCTGCATAGACGAGATCGCCGCCCACTTTCTGGATTTCCGGCTGCGGATTGTAGCGCTGGCCGGCTTCACGTCCGCTCAACCCGGCCTCGGGGCCGTCGCCATAGTCGGCCTGGTCCCGGTACTTCATGAGGTTGAGCATGTAGAACATTTTGTCGTTCTCAGGCGCAACCGCCATGAAACTCGCCGAGTCGGGATTCGATGTGCCGAAGCTGGGACTGTCGGGCCGGCGTTGCGCACCCGCGGCAGGAGAGAACATGAAAGCGGCCATGGCCGCGATCGCGAGCCCTGCCGTCGGACGTGAGCTAATGATCCTCGCTAAGTCGAACCTCATGATGCTTTCTCCTATGCGTACACGACTTGCCTCGGACATTTGCGCATGATCGCGTAGATTGACACATAAACTAGACCGGCGGAGCCAGACGGACGATCTGCCCGCCCGAAGCGTTCTCCAGAAGGAGCAGAATGTCGCCGGAGGGACTCACCTCGACGTCTCTGATTCGCGCGAGATTCTCGACCACCGTTTCGCGGTGCGAGAGGCTGCCATCCTCGATCACGAAGCGATAGAGGTCTGACCCCTTCAATGAGCCGACCAGCATGTGGCCGCGCCACTTTGGAAAGGCATCGCCGTGATAGATCACGAAGCTCGAGACCGCGACAGATGGTGTCAAGTCGACCACGGGTTGCTCGAACTCTTCGAGACTGTACTCGATACCGAGCCCCTCGCCATCGACCGGCTTGCCGTTGTAGTGCACGCCTTTGGAGGTGAGCGGCCAGCCGTAGTTGCGCCCTGGTAGGAGGAGGTTCACCTCGTCGCCGCCTCGTGGGCCCATCTCGGTCTCCCACAGTTGGCCGGTCTGCGGATCGTACTCGAGACCATGCGGGCTGCGATGACCGTAGGTCCAGATCGTGTCGACCGCATCCGGCACGGTGAGGAAGGGGTTGTCCTCGGGCACTCGCCCATCGTCGTGGATGCGGTGGATCTTGCCCCAGGGACGATCCAGATCCTGAATCCCAGCATATCGTATGCCCGGAAACATGCCGACACTGAGGAAGAGGTGGCCGGCCTGGTCGAAGGCGATCCGCCCGCCGGCCGTCATATCGGTACCCGGGGCGTAGAGCTCTCGGTCCACCGCCCAGAGGGTCTCCTCGTCAACCCAGTGGCCGTCGCGAATGCGGCCGCGGATCAGCTTGACCATTGACACTGGAGGCTTCCGGCCGCTGCGACTGATCTCGTTGCAGTCGCTGCAGCGATCGCCGTAGGAAAGGTAGATCCACCCGTTGTCCTCGAATTCGGGATGAGGCGCGACATCCAGGATCCAGCCATTGCCGAGGCGCATCGGCCCGCGCTGGGGAGCATCATCGTAGCCCTCCGGTGCGCCGGCGATGAGGCCGGACTGCTCTCCGTCGGCCGAGATGAGGGTCAGGCCGCGCATCTTCTCGGTGAGCAGGATGCGGCCGTCTGGGAGCGGAGCGATGGAGTAGGGCAAGGGATCGAGATCTTCGATGACGGTCTCGAGGCGAAAATCGTGGAGCTCGCTCGACAGAGTGCCGCTGGGCACCTCGAGGGGCGCGGCCATTCTGAAGTCGGCGTAGGTCGACTGGGCGCGTTCTTCGGAGATGAAGATGGCGAGGCTCCTGATCTGGGTGTCGGTCAGCTCCCCGGAGAATTCCTCCATGCTGGTGCCTGGAACGCCCTTGCTGATCGTTTCGATCAGCTCCGCCATGGAGTCGCCATGCATGAGATCGACGCCGACCAAGGGCGTGCCCTGGGCTTCACCCGTGAGGTCGGCTCCGTGGCACACCGAGCAGTATTCTGTAAACAGTTCAGCGAAGGCCGGGCCGTCCGTACCGGCAGGAGAAGCACCCGCGGCAGAAGCACCCGCGGCAGAACCACCTCCATCGTTCCTGGATGCGACCAACTCGAGAAGGCGGTCCAGTTCTCCTAGATCGATGCCGCCGTCGCCATTGGCGTCGATCATCGGGAAGTTCGCTTTCATGTCATCCACCGCTTCGTCCCTACTGATCGCGCCGCTATTGTCGCCGTCGAGCGCGTCAAGGATTTGTTGAGGTGACTGCGCACCCGCGGCAGGAGAGAACATGAAAGCGGCCATCGCCGCAATCACGAGCCCTGCCGTCGGACGTGAGCTAGGCCAGCGTTTCCGAAGTTCGCGCCACCTATCTCGGCCCCTTCTGCCCGCTGGCGGCGTTGCACCTCCTCGCCAGATTCCCAATATGCCTGCGTCGGTGCGCCTTGCCAGCGAACAGAATGACCTCGAGCTATGCGACTCGAACTTCGGAAACGCTGGTCTAGTGATCCTCGCTGAGTCGAACCTCATGATGCCTTCTCCTGTGCGTACCCGACGTTTCTCGGACATTCCCGCTGTCCCTTTTCTCTGTCGATGACTCGGTGCGGAGTTTCCTCCACCCGGGCCAAGCTAGCCCAACAAGGGAATCACCTCCGCATGGTCGCGTAGACTGACACATATACGTACTATTGTCACTACGAGTGACAATCGGTTTGGCTAGGAGTCGACCAAGGAAGTCGACGGATGATCAAGAGAGCTACAGTTGAGCGCATCAGGGGGGGGTGGTATGAAAGAGAAGTTCTCGAACTTCGACAGCAAGGGTGACGGCGGGATCGATCTTGCTGAGCTCACTGCGATTCTGAAGGCGGTGAATGCGCAACGCGGTTCAAGCTAAGACTGGCGATTCAACAAGCGACGTTAGGCTGTCGGTTCCTTGGATCTGCCTCTTGGTTGCCGGTTGTCTATTGGCGCAGGCCGGAGCCCGTGCGCAGACCCTTTCTCGTAGCCGTGAGATAACCATCGATGTAATCGACGGGCGAGCGTCAGACACTCTCGATGCGTCGGCCCTTCGAGTCGAGCAGGGCGGTGGTGAGGCGGAGATCGTGGACCTTCGACCTGTTGCCGGCAGCCCTTGGAGCCTGCTGATCTATGTCGACGCTCTCAGTTCCACTGCCCAGGGGCTCGAAAGGGCCGCGGCGGTTCTGCAAGAGGTCGTTCCGGTGCTTACCGGACTCGGCGAGGTGACCCTGCTCGTAGTCGACGAGCGGCCAGAGCCGTGGATTGAGAGCAGTCGTGATCGAGGGGAGCTCGAGCGAGCGTTTGCAAAGCTGGCGGAGTCCCCTTTCCAACGGCCGGATCTGGGAATAGAGGGCTTCTCGTCGTGGCGGCGAGGGCTGTTGATCGATGCCCTGGTGGGCGCGGCCGGTGATGGCCCGCGGGCCGTTCTCGTAGTAGGGGACGCCAACGGCGAGCGGTTGACGACGACAGAACGAGAGGTAGACCGCCTCGAACGAACCAGCCTGGCGGCGATTACGGCGGCTTTGGACTGGGTTGCTTTTCCGCTCCACCTCGCCGGCGATGGCGCGGATGTTGCGATCTCGCCCTTGGCCGAAGAAACCGGCGGCGCCGTAGCAGCGGATGCCGATGGGCTCTCGGATGCGCTGCTGCGACTCCACGAGCGCTCATTTCTTCGCTTTCGGGAGCGTGTCGGAGGTAATGGTGAGATCACTCCACTGTCGGTTGTGACAGAGGCCGGAACAGTGCGGGCCGCGCGTTGGTCGGCGCCGATCAGCCCGGATATCGTGCTCATAGCGCGCGGGAACGGCCTTCTCGGTGAAGGAGTCGATGGCGATCTCGACGTGATCAGTACCGGTACGCTGGAGAGCGATGGGAACGGAGAGGAAGAGCTCGAGCTGGAGATTCTGACCGAGGTGTCTTCTCTCCCCGCTCTTGAACGGCCCCTGGCGGATTTGGTCAGAAGAGGCGCCAACTACTTCTCGTCCTCGCGTCTGCGAGTGACTCTGTTGCTCGACTTTGTCGACCAGTCGCCGTCCATCTTGCATTTTCGCGGACGCGGAGCGCGTCTCTCCGGCTCCGCCAGGTGGCTGGTTCAGGCACGGGCGCCGGTCTCGGCCGAGCTACGACAGGTGGTGGCCGTCGTCGAGGACCTGGGGACGGGTCGATGGGGCGTGGCCGAGATCGATTTCGGGGGCGACTCTCTGGGGATACTCGATCCGGACACCGTCGTCGAGGCGGTCGATCTGCGCCCCGCGACGGATGCCGAGGACAAGCTGATCGAGCTCATCCCTCCTCGTCAGCGCGACCTCACCGGAACGCAGCAATTCCGCACCATGTCGCTCAGCTCTCTCATCGGCCGGGTGGTTTTCTACCTCGACGGCAAGGTGATGGGGGAGGATCGGAGAAGTCCTTTCAGCGCGCGCATCGATCTCGGACCAGAGCTGAGACCTCGGGAAGTTGAGGTGGTCGCTTTCGATCGCGCCGGCCAAGAGATGGGGCGCGACAGCCTGATCGTCAATCGGGGAGGTAGCGCCTTCGAGGTCGAGCTCGTGCGAGTCGAAGGAGATCCGGTCGATGGATTGCTACAGGTTGCGGTAGAGGTCAGTGTTCCTCCCGAGCGCTCCCTGGATCGTGTCGAGCTGTGGTGGAACGACACTTTGAAGAAGACTTTGGAGAGCGCTCCGTTTGTCTCGGAGATCGGGGTCCGGGGGACCGGCGGCACTGACTTCGTTCGGGCGGTCGCCTATCTCGACGACGGCAGCAGCTTCGAGGATGTGGAGCTCTTCGGCGCCGAGTTGCGTTGTAACCCCGGCGCGTTGCATCATCGGGTCAAGCAAGTAAAGAGGATCGCACCGGAACACTCAACCTTCCGGGCAGGAGAGCCAGTTGTTGTATCGAATGTTGTTGGTGTTTCTGCTGCCGGCCTTGGTTCACGCCAAGCCGAACATCTTGTTCATGATGGTCGACGACCTCGGCTGGAACGATGTCGGCTACCACGGCAGTGAGATCAAGACACCGAATATCGACGCGCTGGCCGAGCGGGGCGTCGAGCTCGATCGCTACTACGCTTTCCCCATGTGTAGCCCGACGCGAGTTGCGTTGATGACGGGTCGGTCGCCAATTCGCCAGGGAGTCGACACTCCAATCGGTCCCCACGGCGGTATGCCACTCGATGAGCATCTGTTGCCGCAGACGCTGCGGACGGCCGGCTACCAGACCTTCATCACCGGCAAGTGGCATCTCGGGCTGGAGCACGCCGCCTCGCATCCAAATAACCGCGGCTTCGACCACGCCCACGGGCATCTCGCCTCTGCGGTCGACTACTTCACTCACATCTGGGAAGGTGGCCTCGACTGGCATCGCAACGGCAAGGTGATTCGCGAAGAGGGCTACACCACCGAGCTCATCACCGAAGAGGCCGTGAGCTTGATCGAGGGGCGCGACAAGTCGAAGCCGATGTTTCTCTACGTCGCCTTCAATGCGCCGCATTCGCCGCTGCAGTCGACCGAGAAGTATCTGCAGCGCTACCCGGACATCGGCGATCCGTATAGGAAGCTCTTCGCCGCCATGGTGAGCGCGGTCGACGACGGAGTGGGCAAGATCCTCGATACCCTCGAGACGGAGGGCATCGCCGACGATACTCTGGTGGTTTGGGTCAGTGACAATGGAGGAGCGTTGCAGGCGGGCGCCGACAACAGCCCCTTGCGCGGTGGGAAGGGCACGACCTTTGAAGGCGGTCTCCGAGTTCCAGGCCTGATCTACCAGCCTGGCGTGCTCGAAGGCGGGAAGCTCAGCCAGATGTTCACCGCTCATGACTGGTTCCAGACCTTGACCACGGCGGTCGGGGTGACACCAAAGAACACCAAGCCCTTCGACGGGATCGACATGTGGGCGGCGCTCAGCGAGGGCGAGAAGGCCGGCAGGCGCGACACGGTCATCGGCATCGACGGCAACTACACGATCTTCAGGCAAGGCTGGAAGTTGGTCGAACATACGCCGCGGCGAAGCGACACCACAACGATGCACCTGTTCCGTATTCTGGACGACCCCAGCGAAGAGCACGATCTCATCGATGAGAATCCGGATCTGGCCAAGGAGCTGTTGGCCGCTATCCGAGCGATTCCCCGTCCGCCCTCGGTCAGCCGAGACCGGCCCGGTGAAGGATTTCGGACCGCGCGTCGACAGAACGCAAGGACTGGGGGCGCTGGGCGTGGTGGCGGGGCCGGGGGGGGTGGTCGCGGCGGTGGAGTGAGGAATGGTGCTCGTGGTGGCGGTGGCGGCCGGGATCCCTTAGCGGGTTGGAAAGAGGAGACGCGGGAACCGTGGGTGGAGGTAGCGATCCGTGATTAAAGCATCGAGTCAAGCAGACAAAGAGATAGCCCACCGGAACCCTTAACCTTCCGGGGAGGAGAGCCAATTGTTGTATCGAGTGTTGTTGGTGTTTCTGCTGCCGGCCCTGGTTCACGCCAAGCCGAACATCTTGTTCATGATGGTCGACGATCTTGGCTGGAACGATGTCGGCTACCACGGCAGCGAGATCAAGACGCCGAATATCGACGCGCTGGCTGAGCGGGGCGTCGAGCTCGATCGTTACTACGCCTTCCCCGTCTGTAGCCCGACGCGAGTTGCGTTGATGACGGGTCGCTCGCCGATTCGCCAGGGCGTCGATTTTGCCATCGGCCCCCACGGCGGGATGCCACTCGATGAGCATCTGCTTCCGCAGACGCTGCGGGCGGCCGGCTACCAGACCTTCATCACCGGCAAGTGGCACCTCGGGCTGGAGCACGCTGCCTCGCATCCGAATAACCGTGGCTTCGACCACGCCCACGGGCATCTCGGCGGCGGGCTCGACTACTTCACTCACATTTGGGAGGGTGGCCTCGACTGGCATCGCAACGGCAAGGTGATTCGCGAAGAGGGCTACACCACCGAGCTCATCACCGACGAAGCGGTGAGCCTGATCAAGAGTCGCGACAAGTCGCGGCCGATGTTTCTCTACGTCGCCTTCAATGCTCCGCATGTTCCACTGCAGGCGACCGAGAAGTATTTGGGCCGTTACCCCGACATCGGCGATCCGTATCGGAAGCTCTTCGCTGCCATGGTCAGCGCCGTCGACGACGGCGTCGGCAGGATTCTTGCCGCGATCGAGGCGGAAGGCATCGCCGACGACACCCTCGTGGTCTGGGTCAGCGACAACGGAGCGATTCCGGGGGTGGGCGACAACAGCCCCTTGCGTGCGGGGAAAGGCACGACCTTCGAAGGCGGTATCCGTGTCCCGGGCATGATCTTTCAGCCTGGCGTGCTCGAAGGCGGGAAGTTCACCCAGATGGTCACAGCGCAGGACTGGTTCCAGACCTTGACCACCGCGGCAGGCGTGACGCCGAAGAATACGAAGCCCTTCGACGGGGTCGACATGTGGGCGGCACTCACCGACGGCCAGGAGGTCGACCGGCGGGACACCGTCATCGGCATGTATGGCAACTACACGATCTTCCGAGATGGCTGGAAATTGGTCGAGCACACGTCTCGGATGGGCAATACGACCACGATTCACCTGTTCCGACTTTTGGACGACCCGAACGAAGAGAACGATCTCATTGATGAGAATCCGGATTTGGCCAAGGAGCTGTTGGCCGCTATCCGTGCGATTCCGCGTCCGCCCTCGGTCAGCCAGGTTCGGCCCGGAGAAGGATTTCGCTCACGTCGAGAGGCGACGAGGGGTGGCAGAGGTGGCCGGGACCTCTCGTCGGGTTGGAAAGAGGAGACCCGGCAGCCGTGGGTGGAGGTAGCGATCCGTGACTAGACCAGCGACCGTGATCACAGTTTTGGCCCTTTGCTTTGTCCCGTCGTGGGCGTGGGCTGCAGCCATCCGCGACGAGCCCGCGATTCCCGCCGACGCCGAGAGCGCCGTCGATCGCCTCAACAACTCTCCTCGCCATGGCGAATGGGTGGACATCGTCGAGGGTCGCGGCGATCATGGCGGCTGGAACGACAGCGTGCGGGCCTGGGTCAGCTATCCGGAGCGGGCGACCACCGCCCCGGTGGTGATCGTCATCCACGAGATCTTCGGCCTCACCGATTGGATTCGGGCGGTCGCCGATCAACTGGCCGGCGCCGGCTTCATTGCCATCGCCCCCGATCTGCTCACCGGGGTCGGAGCCGCCGGCGAGACACCGGAGGACCCCCAGGAGGCGATCAAGCTGGTCCGCGGGCTGCGCATCGAAGACGTGACCAGACGGCTGACCGCCGTCGCCCGTTACGGTAGCTCGCTACCGGCGGCCAACGGAAGGTTCGGCACTGTGGGGTTCTGCTGGGGCGGCGGAACCAGCTTTGCCTTCGCCGGCCACGACATGGATCTGAGTGGGGCGGTCGTCTACTACGGCAGGACCCCCGAAGCCGAGATCCTGGGGAAAATCAGCGCGCCTGTGATCGGCTTCTACGGCGGCGACGACGCGCGCGTCAACGCCACCATCCCGCTCGCCGAGAGCGAGATGTCGCGGGCGGAGCAGAGCTACACCAAGAACGTCTTCGAGGGCGCGGGGCACGGCTTCTTGCGTCAGCAGTCAGGACGCGATGGCGCCAACCTCGACGCGACGAAGGCGGCCTGGCCCGCCACGGTGAAATTCTTCAAAGAGCACCTGGAGACCGAATGAGAGCTTGGGCAGCCTTCGCTCTGCTGCTAGCGGCCGCGACTCTCGAAGCGAAACCGAACGTCGTCTTCATCATGGCCGACGACCTCGGCTGGAACGACGTCGGTTATCACGGCAGCGAGATCCGCACTCCCAATATCGACCACCTGGCCGAAGAGGGGGGTCGAGCTCGATCGCTACTACGCCTTTCCGGTCTGTAGCCCGACGCGGACGGCGTTGATGACCGGGCGCTCGCCTCTTCGTCTTGGCGTCGATCGGCCGATCGAGACCAAGAACGGCGTGCCGCTGGACGAGCACTTTCTGCCGGAGACCTTCAAGGCGGCCGGTTACGAAACGATGATCACCGGCAAGTGGCATCTGGGCCTCGAGCATGTCGACTACTTCCCGGGGGCGCGCGGCTTCGATCGCTGGCACGGCCATCTCGGGCCCGGGATCGACTACAACACTCACATCTGGGACGGTGGGCTGGACTGGAACCGCGACGGTAAGGCGATCGAGGAGGAGGGCTACTCGACGGAGCTGATCGGTGCCGAGGCGGTGCGCAATCTGCGGGAACGAGACAAGGCGAAGCCGACCTTTCTCTACGTTCCCTTCAACGCACCGCATGGACCGCTGCAGGCGCCGGCAAAGCTCGTTGACGAGTACGTGGCGGTAGAGAACCAGGACCGGCGCATCTATGCCGCGATGGTGAGTGCGATGGACACAGCGGTGGGCTCGATCTTGGCGGCGCTCGAGGATGAGGGGATGGCCGACGACACCATCCTCGTCTGGGCGAGCGACAACGGGGGAGCTCTTCCACTCGGAGCGAGCAACGCTCCTCTGCGCGGTGGGAAGGGCGGCTCTTTCGAAGGAGGTATTCGGGTACCGGCCTTGATTCATTGGCCGGCGCAGCTCGAGCCCGCGAAGTTCTCCCGGCTGATCACTGCGCACGATTGGATGCCGACGTTGGCCGCGGCCGCGGGCATCGAAGTCAAGTCGACCAAGAAGCTCGATGGCTACAATATGTGGCCTTCACTGAAGGATGGTGAGGATCTCGACCGCGGACCGACTGTCATCGGCATGCTCAATACGGCCAGCGTCTTTCACGACGGCTGGAAGTACATGGAGCACCGCGGGCGGCGAGAGCCCGAGACGCTTCCTTACCTGTTCCGCATTCTCGATGACCCGAACGAGGAGAACAACCTGGTCGAGAGTCACCCGGACCTTGTTGAAGAGATGGCGGCAATGCTGCGGTCCATTCCGCGAGCCCCGACGGTGGCGCCCGATGTGGAGATACCTGGCTCGGGGCGGGCCGGTGGTAGAGGTGGACGGGGTGGGTCCGGAAGAGCCGGGGCGGGGGGAAGAGGTCCTCGGGGAGGCCAAGCTCGGGGAGGCCAACCTCCCGGAGACGGTCCTCCCGGTCGAGGAGCGGGTAGGCAGGGTTGGAGCGAGATCACCGATATCCCATGGGTAGAGAGAGCGAAGCGAGATTAGTGGACTAGAGTCGTAGGTAGGAGAGTCGACATGGCAAGAATACCGAGTCTGAGTCTTGTCCTCGTTTTGGCGGCAGCCGCCCTGCCGGGCGCCCAGAATAGCGAGTGCCCCAGCGACGGTTTTCTGGACGTTGCCAACCAACCCGGCCCCGGCGGGGACTATCCAATGCCCGAGCTCCAGGTGGAGTGCGAGGGCAACACCATGATCGTGCGCGGCAACGGGATCCCTCACTACGAGTTCGTCCAGGTCACCCCGAATCCTCTGCTCACTTCGGATCGGGAGTATCGAATCAACCTCGATCCGCGCCTTGCCGAGACGCCGAGCCCGATTCCTCTGCTCGGAACCGTTGGCGTCGCCATCAACGGCATCCCCTTCTTCGGACCCAATGAGGGCGCGGAGCCCTTCCCCGGCTTCGGCGACCCGATCTACAACTCGATCATGGACGCGTGCATGGGTCACACCGCAAGGGAGTACCACTACCACGCGTTGGTCCAGGCGTGCCTCGCCGCCGGCGTGAAGACCGGCGCTCCCTCGCCGGTTCTGGCCTATGCGGTCGATGGCTTTCCTGTCCGCGGGCCCTACGGCTGTGTCGACGAGGACTGCTCGGAGGTGGTCAAGTTCAAGAGCAGCTGGGAGCGATTGCGCGAGCCAGAGGTCGATTCCTGGGATGCCTACCGCTATGTCGCCAAGGAAGGTGCCGAGTATCTGGACCGTTGTAACGGACACAGCGGCGCCGATGCCGACGGCAGGTATCACTATCATGCCACCGAGACCTGGCCCTATATCCTGGGCTGTTTCTCCGGCACGCCCTCCGGCGGTGCCGGTGCTCACGCGGCGCCGGCGCGCGAGACTCGTGGCGGGCGACGTCAAGGGCCGCCAGTCGATCCCAGGCCGACCGCGGAACAGGTGAAGATGGCGGCCGCCGCACTCGATCTCGAGGAAACGGTGGTCGCCTCGGCACTGCGAAAGACCGATGGACGCATCGTACCGATGAATTTTCTGGCTTCTTCCCGCACCCTTGGCGTCGAAGAAGCCGCCCTGCGAGAGGGCCTGGGCGTGCCGCCGAGGAGAAGAAGAGGGTCACCCCCTGGGCAGCTCGCGCCCGGCGAGGAGCCGCCGTGCCGATTCCGCTGTGGCCAGAGTGACCACAATGCCGTCGGCTGTTCCCTGACTCCGGAGCACAAAGTCGTCTGCAGCCGCCCCTGCGACAACAACAAGTGCGGCTGACCACGAGGAGAGTGGCCCCGGGCCGCTGGCTGATCCTCGTCGGTCTGGTCTTCGTCGTGGGCGTGGTTTGGCCGCAGATGCCGCACCCCGATCACCTGGTGGTCGAAGTGCCTCACGACAGGCCGTACCCGTCGGTCGTGATCGAGCTCGAAGCGGATCCGGTCGACGGCTACAACCTTCATCTGGTCACCCGTAACTTCGAGTTCACCCCCGAGGCCGTCAATCAGGAGCTGGTGGCCAACCAGGGACACGCGCATCTGTTCCTCAACGGCGCCAAGGTGGCTCGCCTCTACTCCGCGTGGAGGCATCTGCCGCAGGCGCTCTTCGAGGAAGGTGTGAATCGGCTCGAAGTCGTGCTCAACGCCAACGACCACTCCACCTGGGGCATCGCCGGCGAACCGATCGGTGAGGAGCTGCTGACCTATTCGGGAGCCACCAGCGGGAGCCCGATCGTTTACGGCGATGTCAGCTACCGAAGCAGCTGGTTTTGGGGACGAGCCAAAGCTCATCGATCGGGAAGGGGTTGGAGGACGACCAACGATCTGGGGTACGAGGTCCACGTTCGGGCCGGACGTGTGGTGACCCGGAACCTCGAGCTGGTGCCTTGTCACGCACCTTCCGGGAGCATGTCGATGGCACGGCTGTTGGAGCTCTTCCGGCCGCCGGCGGTCCACGCCGGGCACGCCAGCATGCTGCCGAATGCGTCCAGGATCTCGAAGTCTTTCGAAGATGACCTGGGGGATCCGAAGCCGCGAGAGATCGAAGTTCGCCGGGTGCGCGACCCAGAGTACTGTCAAGCTCACCTTTTGGTCGCCCGCCCCTCGGGCACCGCCCCGTCGGCAAGCAGCGTCGAGGTTTCCGGAACGTGGAAGAAGAAGGGCGGGGGGCGTTCCTCGTTCGAGATCGACGGCGGTGTCGCTTACGGCGAGTTGAAAGACCTGCGCGCCCTATCGGGGGGCGAGCCTGAGGCTCAGAGCATCATCGGGGGTGTTCGCGTCGAGCTGCGTCGTCGACTCGACACCTTGTTCGACGGAGTCGACTTCGAGACCATGGACTCCGCCGCCCAGGCCAACGCTGTTGCCCACTCACTCGTCGGCGACGCCGAGCTGCTTGCCAACTAGACCGGCGGAGCCAGGCGGACAGTCTCCTCTCGGTGCGATCTCGGCGCGCGCCGCATCGCGTTCGATTTTGCGGCGGAACTATAGCCTAGGCCTTGATTCGGCCTGCTCGCTCGGCGATCACGGGCTGGTACTCTGCGGCCGGTGACAGTAGATTAGGGAGGTCGTTGTGGAGACGCGCGCTTACTTTGTAGTTGGCGATCTACTGTCGACCTGCGTGATCGGCACTGCCGTCGGCGGGGTCACCGGCCTGGCAGTGCCGGCAGGATGGTCGATGCCGATGGGCATGATGGCCGGAATGCTTCTGGGTATGGTACTCGCCCTGCCGCTCTCTCTGGTCTTCATGCCCGCCTTTGGCGCGATGGAGATCATGCTGCCTGGGATGCTTGCCGGAATGGTGTCGGGGATGGCTTCCGGCATGGCAGTTGCGGCGGGGGCCGTGAACGGTCTCGAGACACTCGCGGTCGGCGCAGGGTGTGGGCTCCTGGTCTTTGTCTATACCTATGCGCTCAATGCCAGGTTCGGAGGGCTACGCCGTTGACGGACGCTGCAACACGCGACAAGTGGGACCGGGCGGCGAAGACTTTCGACCTGATGAACGGAGCCGGTCCGGAGAAGCGATGGGGCGCGGTGAAGAGCCGGCTGTTCTCGCTCATGCAGGGCCGAGTTCTCTTCGTCGCCGCGGGAACCGGACTGGATTTTCGATTCTTTCCGCCGGGTCAGCAGATCGTCGCTATCGACATCAGCCCGCGCATGCTGGAACAGGCGACGCTCAAGGCGGCTTCCTACGACGGCGAGCTCGAGCTACGAGAGATGGACGTTCACGATCTCGAGTTTGCGGACGGGAGCTTCGACCAGGTCTTCACTTCGTGCACGTTCTGCTCGGTACCGAATCCGGTGAAGGGGCTCGAGGCCCTGCGAAGAGCTCTCGTACCCGGCGGCGAGCTGCACATGTTCGAGCACACCGGCAGCCGACTCTTTCCTTTCAACCTCATGCTCCGCGCCATGACCCCGCTGAGCCGTCGAGTAGGACCCGAGCTCGACCGAGATACCCCCGCGAATGTGGAGCAGGCGGGCTTCGACGACATCGAGGTGGAGAATGTCTTCCTCGACGTAGTCCGCCTCATCCACGCGCGGAAGGTCTAGCTTTTCCTTTCGCGAAACTGTTTTCTCACGGCGGAAGGCGTGACCTTGATCTTGCTCCAGCGGGCGACGGTCTCAGGGTCGATGGGGTCTTTGCCGGCGAGAAACATCTCCATGTAGGGGAAGTCGTCGTAGCCGAAGAAGAGCTCCTCTCGAACGATCATCGTCGGCACGGCGAAAACTCCGGCGGCGATGGCGTCGTCGGTCTGCCGGCGCAGGCGCGCCTTGATCTCGGGATCGCTCGCCTTCTCGACGATCGCTCGACCGTCGAGGCCGGCGGCATCGGCCACCGCCTCGACAACCGCCGGCTCGCTGACGTGGCGCCTCTCGGCCCAGACCGCGAGAAAGAGCCCGTCGATGAGGCGCCGCCGTGGGTCGGGCTCTAGATCCAGGGAAGACACCCGCAGCGAGAGAAGGGGGTTGTACGGGTGGTGCAGGGGCGGCTGTAGCGGCACGCCGAGAATCGCCGCCTTGCGCATGACGTTTCGCCCCATCCACCTCGCTTTGGGTCTCACCTCGGCCGGACCCATCTGGCCGTGGGCGCCGAGCAGGCCGGCGAAGAGCACCGGGATCGGCTCGAGGGTGACGCCGTATTCTTCTTCGAGGCGTGCCAGCTGGGTCCAGGCGATATAGGCGTTATTCGAGATGTAGTCGAAGTAGAAGCGTAGTGGATCGTTGGCGGTCATGGGATGGGCTCAGCGAGAGGCGCCGGTCGGACTCTGCCCTGCTGGCGGCAGGACGGCCGCGCCTGGCTTCTCGATCCACCAAGAACGTGTGCCAGGGCGAAACGCGGTTACGCCAGAGGGAGCGACCTCGACTCCTCTCATTCGCTTCGAGAAGCCCCAGGTCGTGCTGTACTCCCACAACCAGAGCACCGCCTGATCCTCGTAGACGACACGCTGAATCTCGCGAAAAAGCCCCGCACGCTTCTCCCTGTCGAGCTCGAGGCGGGAGCGGTCGAAGAGCTCGTCGACTTCGGGGTTGGAGTAGCTATCGTAATTACGGCCATTGTCGATGGCGTCGGTGTGGAAGAAGTTGCGCCAGATGTCGGGGTCGGAGAACACCTGGTAGGTGTCGATGTGACCGACGTACTCGTGCTCGACCATCATCTGTTGCCGGCTGGCGTTCTCCTGGATCTCGGTGGCGAAGGAGACACCGATTCGACGTAGGTCGTCGCGATAGATGTCGGCAAAGCGGCGGGCATCGACGAAGGACTGAGCAAGGTTCAAGACGAAGTGGAATTGCACCCGCTCGCCGTCGATGGTTTTGTAACGCCAGCCGTCGTCGGGGTCGGTCAGCCAACCGGCTTCGTCGAGGAGCGCCGCTGCCCGATCGAGGTCGTAATCGAGGATCTCGATGTCGGGGTTGTGAGCCCAGTGGGTCGGGCCGAACATTCCGTTCGACGGCGTGTAGAGATTCCAGGTAACCTGGCGTAAGACGCGCTTGCGGTCGTAGGCGTGAGCCATTGCTTGACGCACCCGCTTGTCGGTAAAAAAGGGAGTCTTGCCGCTCTTGTCCCAGCCGATGAAGGCCTGCATCCAACGTGGTTTCCAAGCCTTGACGCCGACTTCGCGAAACGCTTCGTCGTTGGTCTGGCTGCCGTGCTGTTGCACCGTGAGCCAGATGTCGTCGAGCGTGCCTTTGCGGAACTGCAGAAGAGCTGTGTTGCGGTCGGGCTGGCTGGTGACTACCTGGCGCCAGATCGGGGGCTGCTCGAAGGGGTAATCCTCCCAACGTTCCACCACGACCCGGTCCCCCTCGATCCATTCGACGAAGCGATAGGGCCCGTTGCCGATGCCAAGCTCCCTCTTGTAGCGATTGAAGAAGGTGCTCGAGCGCATGGTGGGATCTTTGGCGCGCTCTTCGGGGTTGTCGAGAAGATGCTTCGGCAGAGTGGGGAAGTACATATTGTCGATCGCCAACGCTGTGATCTGGCGATGGACCACCTCGAAAGTGTGGTCGTCGAGAACGCGGATGTCGTCGATCTCTGAGACTTTGTACTTCGCATCGAGTGCGGGAACGCTGTCGTCGGAGATGGCCTCATAGGTGAAGCGCACGTCGTGCGCGGTGAACGGCTCGCCGTCGTGCCACCGCAGAAAAGGATGCAGATGGACGCGATGAATGAGTCCGCCTTCGAGCTCCTCGACGTGGTCGACGATGTTGGGGTTCCAGACCGCCTGCAGCTCCGAGTTGCGATGCGCAACGTAATCGAAGAGGAGCTCGTAGAGATAGCCGTCCGCCCAGGCACCGGAGAAGAGGGGGTTCAAGGAAGTTGGCTTGTCGAGCGCGTAGCGGATCACGGTGGCTTCGGTATCGGCTCGATAGCGCTCGGACTCGGTGAGCGGCTCGAAGAGCGATGCAGGGTTTGCCGCTGGATCGGCAACCGGATCGTAGGACTGGCTCGAGTCCGATGTCTGTCTGGGGTCGCTCAGACAGCCCGCGAAAAAGGCTGCTGCGGCGATGAGGGGAGCACCCACAGAACGAGCGGATCGTCTCGATTCCATCCAAACACCGTAGCAGAGAGGCTCAGTCTCCGGAAGTGATTGCTGTCACTTCCTGCGGCTAGCCGAGTCGAGGATCAACCGGGGCTAGGAGCGTGTCCGAGAATTCGGACACGCGAGTAGTTCTTAGGGGGGGATGGGCCGGAGAACGGGCCGCAGGCCCGTTTTTCCGGGGCTAGGATAAGCTCTTATGCCTCCGCTATCGGATCCAGCTCGAGAGGAGGTCGCTCGACTCGATGAAGACGATCGTAGCCCTGTTGTCTCTTACAGCTACCGTCGCGGCGTCGGCCCAGGAACCCTGCAAGCCCTCTCGATGGGGGGCGGACGACGAGATCGGCAACACCAATCTGATCACCACCGAATCGGTGCTTGCGGCGTCGAAGCTGATCACGACCGGCAAGACCTACAGTCTCGGCATCACTATCGACAGTACGACGCCCGCCTTCGCGCCACGCGGAATGATGCTGCAGGTGGTCCAGCCGAATCAGCAGCAGGGGCGGGCCGCCTTCCCCAACGCGACTTACAACGATGACATTTTTCAGGGCTGGTTCGGTATCGGTCCCCAGATCGACGGCCTGGGCCACATCGGCTCTCCCGACGGCGTGTACTACAACTGCAATGACGCCAAAGATTTCGCCTTCATCACCGGCTTGACCAAGCTGGGCATCGAGAAGGTGCCGCCCATCGTCGCCCGCGGCATCGTGCTCGACATGGCCGGGCATTTCGGCGTCGACCATATGGAAGCGGGCCAGTCTTTCACGGTCGATGACGTCAAGGCAGTGGAAAAGAAGCAGGCGACGCCGGTACAAGAGGGCGACGTGGTCCTGTTCCACACCGGCTGGACCGACGCCAAGCTGGAGTCGGATCCCGACACCTGGGGGACCGCCGAGCCGGGCCAGAGTGAGGAGGTCGCGCGCTATCTCGCTTCGAAGAACGTAGTGGCGGTTGGCGCCGACACCTGGGGTGTCGACGTCGTGCCTCCCGCTGATGCGAACCGCCCCTTCCAGGGGCATGTGATTCTGCTACAGGAGAACGGCATCCACATTCTCGAGACCATGAATACCGGACCGCTCGTGCGCGACGGGGCCTTCGAGTTCATGTTCGTGCTCGGCCAGGCGAAGGTGAGAGGCGCCGTTCAGATGATCATCAATCCGATCGCGATTCGTTGAGGGGCAACGTCCTATTCTCGTCTGTGATCAATAGAATCATAGGCTTACGAGGACTCCGCTCTTTGCGAGCCAGGTGCCACCCGAAAGTGTCGAACGAAGAGCAGATAGAGACTCAGAGACGTCCCGGCCAGCAATCCACCAACAAACGGGTGGCACCGTTGGCAGCCGAAGGCTGCCGGGGGCACGCGAGCGCGTAGAGGAATGGATTCACATTTGCGACGGGCGATGATCTCGTGATCCGATGCCAGAGGGAGGCCAGAGAATGAAGCTCAAACAACCGACCTTTCTCATCCCGCTTGGCGGTCTCGTTCTGGTGCTGGGGATGGGCTGCTCGGATGCCTTGCCAGAGGCCGAGAAGGGAGAACAGGGAGGGGCCCGACGTCGCGTCACCGGTCCCGGCATCGGGAGCTGAAAAGCCCACAAGCTTGCCTATCGTCGACCGAGCCATCGAATTCCACGGCGGCGACATCTACGAGGCCTCAAGGACCGCTCTAACGGTGACGTCGCGGTCGGGAAGTTTCGACCTCCTCGTGACGAGGAACAGCGGCGAGTTCGACTACACCGTGACGGGAAAGGTCGGCCGCGACCAGGTCGAGCGCAAGGTCCACTACATGAACACATCGGTGGAGCGTTGGGACAATGGTGAACCGTTCGAGCTCGACGAGGAAACGGCGCAGCGGGCCCGCAATTTCGTGAACGCCAGGGTCTACTTCCCCTTCCTGCCGTATGGGATCAATGGCGCTGAGGTATACCGGGAGGATCTCGGGGTCGACATCTGGGAGGGCAAAGAGCTACACAAGGTTCGAGTGAGCTTCGAGCCGGGCACGTCGACGGACGCCGACGACCAATACATGTACTGGTTCGATCCGGAGACCGGCGAGATGGCGATGTTCGGGTACGACTTCACGAACGGCCTTCGCCTGCGCAAGGTCAGCGGGTCGCAGCGGGTTGGCGGTGTGCTCTTCACGGATCAGGAGAACTACGCGATCGACGGGCAGGGCTTCTCGGTCCTCCAGCTGACGCCGGACTTCGTCGCCGAGAACATGGAGCTGCTCTCGACCGTGAAGCTCTCGAACGTGGAGGTGCAGGGGTCGAATTGAGCCTGTCGCGATGCACCGAATTTCACGACCGCCCGCCCCTCCGCTCAGAGGCTTATTTACTTTCGGCTATTCTTGTCGCAGTCCCAAGGGATGAGATGTCAAGACAAATCTTTCCTAGGCCCTCGACGACTTGATATCGAGCGCGGTACTTTCCGTTACCGAGCCGGTCCGCTACGCGCAGTTCGGTCCTCAGATCGGTTGTGTGAGCGGTGCGGCGTTGGAGATAAGAAGCGAGTTTTGGTGTCCTACTAGGTTTGTGGACCAACTTCCCAACGGGGCCTCTTAGGCCATTTCTTCTTTCGGTCCTGTGAGGGGGCCTAGTTTCCGCCTGGTGACTTCCACCGTCTTCGATGGGGCCGATGACGACACTGGAGACTTCCCCTCGACCTTTCGATCTCGCTGCCGATCCCGCTCCCGATCCAGGCTCCTGAGCTACGTCAGCCTGCAGACGGCTCGAGCAAGGAGCGGAGAAGGGGTGGCTCAGCTCATGGGTTTGTACTCGCTTTCGGTCTTCCACATCGCCAAAACGATGGCCGCGAGCTTGCGCGCCAGCGTCAGCTGCGCCAGGTTCGGGTTCGTCCCGGCTTCTAGCATGCGGTCGTAGTGGTTGCGGAAGGGGTTGGGCGCCAACATCGTGCGCGCTGAGAGCGCCGCGCCCTTGAAGACCGCTTTCAGCGGCCGGTTGGATGCCCGATTCAAACCGCGGGTCTGGATCACCGGTGCGCGCACCCAGTGCCCGGACTGCTGGACCCAGTCCGAGGAGCTCCGAGTCACGATTCCCAGACCACAGTACGACCAAAACTGCCGCTTGGTGCGAAACCGGTGCGGTGTGACCACCGTTGCGAGCAGGATCGCGGCTCGCTTCTTGGCAATCCCCGGTGCGGTCTGCAGCGTGCTCCAGACCGGAAACTGCGCAGCCGCAGCGTGCATCTGTTTCTCTGCTTTCTCGTGGAGCTCTGCGAGCAAATCGATCTGCTCGCCCCAGATCTCCGCGCACGGACGTCCGCTCGGAGGCAGCTGTTTTACCCACTTCGAGCGATGCCGTGGTAGGTAGAGGTCGCCGTTGGGGCACGTCACCCCCCGCCGACGGTAAAGGCTGTTCAAGCGCAGCTTCGTGCGAGTCAGATCCTGGGTCAGCTTCGACTCCAGGCGCACCGCTTCGCGCAAACGAGCCCACTCCTGCCCGGGCTTGTACACCGGCGGGCCCGTCCGATTCGTCCGCAGACGCTCTGCCAGCTCCCGAGCATCGCAGGCATCGCTCTTCGGACCTCGACGCTTCTCGGGCCGACAGACCACCAGGCGAGCCACCCACGGTGTCAGAATCTCTGAGATCCACTCGCCCCACTCGCCCTCTTCCACACAGACGTGCAGCGGCCCTCGAAGCTCCCGCACCGTCTTGACCAGCTCCGACCCTTCGGTCGGCACCACCATCTGCTTGACCTTCTTGCCTCGCGGGCTCACCAACGCCAGCGTGCAGCTGTCGCGGTGGGGATCGATGCCAAGGTATCGTTCCATCTTGGTCCTCCTTCCTGGGTCCAAGCCCAGGTGTTTGTGTTTCCCTAAGCTTGACGCCTTCGGGGGAGGACCACTCAAGAATATTCATCGACATCGTCCGGGGGCGCCACCCGCGCGCCATCCCATGATGTTTGCGCCAGATTTCACGACACGTTCACTCGGTAGGCACCAGCCGCTTCAGCTCCTCGAACCAGTTCACGACGACATGGAGCTTGGCGTTGATCTGCTCGTGTGCTCGCTTCACCACGAAGAGCTGCTGACCGTCCGAGGAGACATCATACGAGCGCCCCGGCGTATCGATGAAATCGGTTTCGAAGACGAGCTGCGCCGGGCCGAACTCGATCTTCCGGCCCTGCCTGAACGTGTGCGCGAACCAGCGGTCACCATCGCGATAAAAGAGCTCGTCACAGCCACGGCAGACGTACGGCTCCATGCCTCCGTTGGTCGAGATCTGCTCATCGGCTTCGTCGCCTGGATAGGAGCGAACTCGAATCTCATAGCGACCCGTCCGGTTCGAACTGTGCGCAAACCATCTCCCGTCTCGAGAGAAATAGGGCGCGGCCTCGCTGGCGTCGCTACGAGAAGCCCAACGTACTGTATCGTCACCGATCTCTAGAAAGCCGAAACGGAACCTGCCGTCAAAGCTGTAGACCCCGAGCCTGTCGCCGTCCGGATGCCACGAACCCGGAGCAACGCGGGTCTCTCCCATAAACACTAGTTGCGGTTCCTCGTCGCGATCTGCTGCCGCAATGAAGAGCCCATGCCCTTGCCCCGGCATCGCCGCCGTGAAAGCGATCTCATCGCCGTCCTGGCTCCACTTGGGCCAGCCCGCGTTACCGGGCACGGTCAGTCTCCTCTCTGTCTTCGCCACGCGGTCCCAAATGACGATGTAGTCGTTGACATCTGCGACCTGAAGGGCGATCCGGGAACCGTCCGGGGAGAACTCGAAGTAACCGTAGACTCGCTCGGGTAGATCCAGGAACTCGACCGCTTCGGTGCCGCGGTCGATCGATGCGATCTTGCCGATCGCTGCGTCGCTTCCGGGCACATAGACCAGCGTACCTGTCGCCGAGAAGGCAACCTGAGCTTGGCCGAATAGCGATTCCATCCTCACATCTGGTACAACCGGAACTGAAGCGCCGAAGACCTCAAGGGCGGCGATGTCAAACGCTACCGCGTAGAGCGTCCCGGAGCGAGCGAACAGCAAGTGACCCGTGGGGACGTATCGCGCGTCGTACCCGCGTTCGATCAGTAGCTTTCGCTCCAGTGTCTCTAGCGAGAGCAAATAGGTATTTGCATAGTCGTGGCCGATGCTCGTTAGGGCAGTCTGGATGAGTGCGTGCTTGCCGTCGGGAAGCACGTCGCTGAGGTATGTTTGACGGCCGCCGACTCCAAGGCTGTCGATCTCGGTGACAGTGCCGCCGGCTTCGGGAACGCTGCTCAGCGTGAACCCCTCGTCTTCAGCGAAAAAGATCGTTCCGTCAGCTACCCATGCAGCGTGTGTGGGATTCCTCGCCTTGCATACGGTTTGTGGGCGATCTCCCTCTCTCAGCGAGACTTTCTTGACCTCTTGGTTGGTCAGGAATCCGAGCCAATCGCCGTCTGGCGAGAAGAATGCAAAGAGGGCGCCCTCCGTTCCCTCGATCGGCTCAGGTTCATCGAAGCTGTTGATGGGACGCTGGTAGAGCAGGGTGCCCGGGCCGTACTTGCCGATGTAAACGATAAGCGCCCCATCCGGAGATACGGCTACCTGCGGGCTATCAAACCCGAGAGCTGTTGTACCGAAGCCGAGAGGTGCTTCTGCCGGGAAATCGATCTCTGTGCGCACAACGACTGCCGCCGTGGGCGGCGACCTAGGCTCGGATCGTTGTCGCCACGCGGTACCAAGCCAAAGACCGGCCGCTAGGGTAGTCAGCGCGACGACGATGACCATAGCCAACGTGGAAACGGAAAACGCCCCGTGCCCGCCAGCCGGCACGGTCGCCACGACACGCTGCGACTCGGGATTGCGCAGCGCGTCGCTGATCTCGATTCGTGCGTCGGCGATATCGTGCAACCGATCCCTCGCGGGCTTTGTCAGGCAGCGCCTCAAGAGCCGAACGATCGAAGCTGGTGTCGGCGGCGGAAGTTGCTCCCATTCAGGTTCCCGTTCAAGTATCTTTGCGAGTGTTTCGGGAGCCGTCTGCGCATCGAAACCGCGAGATGCAGTTAGCGCCTCAAAGAGGCAGACTCCGAAAGCCCAAATGTCCGCTCGCCGGTCGACCGCCTGACCTCTCGCCTGCTCGGGAGCCATGTAGGCGGCTGTGCCGAGAATCTGACCCCGTTGAGTTGCTGCAAGAGTGAGGGTCGGAGACTCGGACAAGCCGTCGTCTCCGCTCGCACTGCCTTCCACAGCCATCGCCTTGGCCAGCCCGAAATCGAGGATCTTGACCTGACCGTCTTCAGACACTTTGATGTTCGCGGGCTTCAGATCGCGGTGGATGACGCCCTTTTCGTGGGCTGCCTCCAGCCCCTCAGCGATCTGCAAGAAGACGGGCAATGCTTCGTCGACTGGCATGGCTCCTCTCTTGATGCGATCCGCTAGAGTCTCGCCCTCCACCAGTTCCATGACCAGGAAGCTGGTGTCGCCTTCCCGCTCGAAGGCGTAGAGCGTGGCTATGTTGTTGTGGTTCAACGAGGCCAGGACCCGCGCCTCGCGCTCGAAGCGAGCCAGACGTTCTGGATCGGTGGAGACCTCTTCGAGGAGGAGCTTGATCGCCACCTCGCGCCCGAGCTTCGTGTCCATGGCTCGATACACTTCTCCCATGCCTCCCGCACCAAGCGAGGAGACCACTTCGTAGTGGCCGAGCGTCGAACCAGCTTCCAGCGCCATTAGATGGGCGGGATCTTATCTCTCACTGACCGGAGTCAGCTGGCAGGAGTCGCTTTCGCCGTGTCGTCCTCCGCCAGGAATCACGACACCCCCACGAAGCAGAGTACCTCCTGAGTCGGCTCCGTATGGATACCTCAGGAGTACACTCGAGTCTCCGGGAGCATTCCCGAGTCACGAAAACCAGTTCGTCATGTCCCGTATAGTTCACCGGACCCTTTGGTTGACTCTCTTTCTGGCGATCGCCTTCAATTCTCCACCGGTACTGATTCACGCTGGTCCCCTCGGGATTCTTGCTCTGTTGCCTCTCGTCGTTTGGAGCTTGGCCGCGGTGCCCTTTTCCTTCTTTCTTCCGAACCACTTCGGCATCACTGACTTCGGGCCGGAACCAGAGACCCCGTTTGCCGTTGGGCTCGTGGTCGCTGTCTGGTGCTTTGTCGCCTGGGTCGGGGCGGTTCTCCTCGTGAGAATCAAGGAGGCTCGGGAGTCGTGAAGGGATCCCTTCCTCGAGGGTTGGCACCGATGTCCTTCAGTTCCGCGTTGGGCTTTGGTATTTGGGCCGCTTCACCGTTGATCACCGGTCGTGCAGAGCCCTGGGATGCCGAGATCACGTACTACACGCTCACCTCGGTGATCGGCGCGGCCGTGGTGGGCTACGCCTTCCCCCGCCATTGGCTGCTCGTCTTCCCCGGAGCCTGGTCAGGCCAGGTGATAGGACTGGCGGTCCTGCCGGGTCTTGACAGGGGATGGCTGCTTCTTGGGGCCATCACGACCGGCATCGGCAGCCTACTCTTTCTTCCCGGTTCGGCCCTCGGTGCGCTCGTCGGCCGGCGGACGCGGAAGCGTCGGGGGGCGTCGAAGGAGAAGACAGGGGACTAGCTTGCCTCGGCGGGGAAGGTGTCGTGGTTCGCCAGATTTTGCGACACTCTCAGTCGGCGGGCACGCCGCTAGCCAGAACGCCCGAGTCTTCCAGGTCCTTCTTCAAGTCTTCAAACTCCTTCCGGAGCTTGGCTATCAGCCCCCAGGCAATGATCCCAAATGTCATTCCAATCATTCCAAACACTTCCATTGTGCTTCTCCTTTTCCTTGGTCACAGCAGACTGTCCGGTGTAGCTGTCGGCGCTCGCCTGGCTTGCCCCGTGACTCCAGCCTGAGGGTCGGGCGTGGGGCTGAAGCGCGACGCCCATCAGAGCGCAAGCGCGCCGAAGTAGACAAAGGGCGCGCTGATGGCGATGCGCACCAGTCCCAACAGGCGCCACCCGATCAGGCTCCCACTCAGGTCAGAGGGCACGAACGCCTGGATGATGGCTCGGAAAGAGCCTGGGAACAGCACCAACGCTGTTGTCATGAACACGACCAAGACCCAGCCGATGAGCGACAGGATGAACGCCAAGGTGCTCTGCCCATTCAGGTCCAAGGACCCCTGCTCTGAAGCTCCTGCCCAAATCATCGCCAACCCGAGTGGGAGCAAGAACGCCCCGAACGTTCGGGTTCGACCGTTCGTCGTGGTCGTCCTAGTGAACCAGCGCAGCACAGACGCTGGCGCGACGAAGACGAAGCCCCCGTAGCCAACACCGAGGACCCCAACCGCGATGCTCACGATTCCAAGCGCGCTCACGAGCCCTCCTTAGAGACTTCCTTGGGGGTGGCTGAACAAGCTACCCGAGTGGCTGCTTTCAGCGACATCGAATGGACAGCATTCTAGCTGGCGGTTCAGGAGCCTGATAGCTATTCAGCTCTTCCTGTCGTCCTTCGCCAGGAAGTGCGACAGCCTCAGCCGCCACTCGGGAGAGCGGCGTCTTGAGGCGACCTCAGGTCTTAGCCATCTCGCCCAGACCCACCCGGCTCATCGCAGACAGGAAACGAGGATCAGACCGAACCGGAGCCGACCAGCGGAACACCAGCCACACCATCGCTATCAGGGTGCCCTCGTCGACGGCCTTCTCCAGGAAGTCCAGGGCCGTATCGTAGTCCCCTATCCCCAGATAGAGGATACCGACGTAGGCAGGCGGTACGTAGCGCAACTTCGAGATGGCCACGAGCTTGTTCAGATGTTTCTTGGCTTCCTCTTGCTGGCCCATACCCTCAAGGACGGCGCACAAGCGAGCGTAGACATAGTAGGCCTCCTCACCCGCGACTGATAGTGCCCGCGAGAAAGCGCGGTGGGCAGCCTCGAGGTCTCCGGTTTCACAATAGGTGTCACCCAGAAACTGGAGCGCGAGATAGTAGTTTCGATCCGTCGTGAGAACACGTTCAAGTTGAGCGAGCGCCTCGTCGTATCTGCCGGAACTGTAGAGAACCATAGCGATCCCGGTCTGAGAAAGGGGGTCGAGTGGATCCGCCTCGACAGCCCTCTCGAACTGAGCGAGAGCTTCATCGAATCGCCTCATCCACCACAACCGCCAGGCGGACCAGCGGTGCGCATCTCCGCTGTCAGGACTCAAGGCCAGCGCCCGCCCGAAGGAGCTCTCGGCTCCGGCCCAGTCCCTTCTGTACGTCACTCTCATGATGCCTCGCATCACATGTACTTCCGCCAAGCTGCTATTCAACTCGATGGACCGATCGATGGCGGACCGCGCGATGGGATACGCCTCCGTCGGGGGGATCTCGAACATCGGGCCGGCCCCCCCCATGAACATCGTTGCACCCGCAAGCGTGAAGTAAGCCTCCGCGTACTCCGCATCGAGCTCGATCGCCTGCTTCGAGTATTCGACGGCTGTCTGAAGGTCCGGAACAGTGAGTTTGTGGAAGTGATAGCGCGCTTTCAGATAGAGCGTGAAGGCCTCTCGGTTTCTCGTGCGCCGCTTCACGAGATTCTCGCTGTCGGTGCCGAACAGCTGCACCCTGAGCTCGTCGACGATCGCTAGCGTGATCTCGTCCTGGATTGCGAAGACATCTTCCAGCTCTCTGTCATAGCGCTGGGACCACAGGTGGTAACCATCGCTGACATTGACGAGCTGCGCCGTGACCCGAATCCGCGCGCCAGCCTTTCGAACGCTTCCTTCGAGCACGGATCGGACCCCCAGCTCCTTCCCGATCTCGCGAACATCGACATCGCGGCCTTTGAACGAGAAGGCCGAAGTCCGTGCGACGACGTGCAGGTTCTCGAGCTGTGTCAAGGCGTTGATGAGCTCCTCCGCCATGCCGTCACAGAAATACTCCTGTTCCGGGTCGGCGCTCATGTTGGCAAAGGGAAGCACAGCGATCGAAGGTCGCTTCCCGTGGTGTTGCTCTCCTCGACCGCCCCCGGATCTCTCTTCCAGGGCCTCGAGCTCGATCGCTAGGTCTCGGGCGGATTGCCACCGTCGATCCGGATTCTTGTCGAGGCATCTGCTCACAATCCAATCCAGTCGAGGCGGGGATAGAGGTTGGTGTCTCGACGGGGGATCTGGATCCGAGCGCAGAATGGAAGCGATCAGATCCGCCTGGCTGTCTCCGCTGAAGGGCCGCGATCCAGAAACCAACTCGTGAACGATGCAGCCGAGCGCCCAGATATCAGCCCGAGCGTCGACTTGTCCGCCCTGCAACTGCTCCGGAGCCATGTAGGGCATCGTGCCGAAGATGTGTCCTTCCTCCGTTATCGCTGCCGCCATTGTGGTCGCCTCGGTGTCGACTACCTCGCGGTCGGCACTGCCTCGCGCAAGGCCGAAGTCGACAACCTTCGCTCCCGTTACAGTCAGCATCACATTGCCCGGCTTGAGGTCGCGATGGACGACAGCCCTCCGATGAGCCGCCTCGATCGCCTCGGCGATCTCCCCCGCGACTCGAAGAGCCTCCTTGATGGGGAGCGCACCCTTTTTCAGCCGATCTTCGAGCGTTTCCCCCTCTAGGTATTCCATGACGAGGTAGTCGAGCCCGTTCTCTGAGCCGACGTCGTACAGCGTGCATATGTTTGGGTGCTGCAGCTGGGAGATGGTCTTCGCCTCCCGCTCGAAACGCCTCTTGAAGGTGGCGTCCTTGCTCAGTGAGGAAGGCAGGACCTTGACGGCGACATCACGGCCGAGACGGGTATCACGAGCCCGATACACCTCCCCCATGCCGCCCTTGCCGCGCAGCTCGACGATCTCGTAGGGACCGAGGCGGGAGCCTGGTTCTAGAGCCATGAGTTGAATAGAAGTCTACCGCCCACGGGCGCTATGGCCGAGCACGAGGATCACACCCGTGTCGCAGAGCACCCACAAAGACGACATCGCGCCGATTTTGGGGTCTATCGTCCTTCAGCTATGCCTGTCGTGGTCCGCCACATATTGCGACATCTCTCAGTCGGTTGGCACGAGGCGTTTCAGCTCCTCTAGCCAATTCAGGACGACGGTAATCGTCATGGTTTCGGTCTCCTCTACCTCAGGAATTGCAAGCATGAGGAAGCGGCCGTCGCGGGCGACATCGTAGTTCGGAAAGTGATCTTCCTGTGAGAAATATGGGTGGCTCCAGAGCTCAATCGGCTCGTCATGTAGCAGTTCGGGTTCGGTCTCGATTTCCACAGCCATCATCCGGTCCCGGACGCGGTAGTACAGCTCGTCTCCCGTCGATGACCACACCGGCTGACTACCGCCGCCTTGGGATATTTGTTCCGCCCTTTCCGTTCCAGGATAGCGTCGAACCCAGACCTCGGACTGCCCAGTCTCATCAGAGCTATAGACGATCCAACCCCCTTGTGGAGCGAATTTCGGAGAAGCGGCATCGTAGGTCGCGTCCGTCAGTGGCTCGGGCAAGCCTCCCCGGGGCAGGACCCATATCCTCGAACCGTCGGCAGATACTTCCCGGAATGCCAGGGATTCCCCATCGGGTGACCACGATCGGGGCATCTGATAGTTGTCGCGAAGAAGCACTTCTGTGCGTACGGCATCTTCATCCACACGCTTCTCGAACATGTCCCCGTTCACGGTATAGGTCAGTGTTTCACCGTCGGGTCTCCATGCAGGGTTGTACTCGATCTCGTCCTCCCCCACCGGGAACGCCCCGCTCCCGTCGATGTTCATGACCCAGACCTTGCCGATTCCGTGAGCGTCGGTTCGGGAGGTCGCGAGCCGATCGCCCGCCGGAGAGATCTGCAGATCGAAGTACAGCCCCAGTGGCGCATCGATGAGCGTCTCGTGGCCCTCTCGATCCACCCAGGCGGGCTGTCTTTCCAGACCCATTGTGCCTTGCACAAAAACCAGATCTCCGGTCGGTGAGAGATCGAAAGAAGCGTGCTCCAGCCCCGCACTATTGCCGGCTGCGATGCCGTCCTCCGCCGTCTGTATTCGACCCATTTCAAGAGTGTCCAGGTCGAATGAAACCAGCCGTAGGTTCCCGTTCTGCGTAAATGCAATGTATCCGGGCGACAGATATCGTGGCTCCGATCCCGACAGGCCGAGATCGACCCAGTCGCCTGTGTCGAGCGACAAACGAGCGATTCGCGATCCGTCCTTCGTTCCAATTGCAAACAGCACCGTCGTGCCGTCAGGCAGGAATTCAGGATGTCCGTGAGCGATCTGACCGCCTCCTGGATCCGGAATTGTGAGCGGTCGGGGAGCACCTCCCGTTAGGGAGACTTGGACGAGCCCGGATGGAATGCCATTGCCGAAGATGATCAGGTCATCCGGTCCCCAGGCGACGCCGTAGACAGGCCCTACGCTGGCGATATCCAGTGGTGCGCCACCTCCAACTGGAACTCTTTGTAGTTTTCCGTTGGCCGTAAACCCCACCCACGCACCATTGGGGGAGAAGAAAAGATCTTGCGCCCCTTCGGTTCCGGCCAGAAGCGTACCCTCGCCTTCGGCCATGGCTCGGACGAATATCTGACGGACCGGTTCACGTCCTTCTTCTCCGGAGGGTGCTACCCGGGTTGAGAGGTAGGCGATGCGTGACCCGTCTGGCGAGATAGCAATCGGACCATCGACCCCAGACCCGATCCCCTGATTTGCGCCCAACGGAACGTCAAACGAAAAGCGAACCGTTGGAGAGTAAACGGACCGATCGGTGGCGAAGTTCCATGCGGCGAATCCGGCCACCAGCACGCCGAGCGCGAAAGCGATGCCCCATGTCAGGCCACTTGGCGATCTGGTTCGAGTCGCGGTCTGGGAGTGAGCTCCCGGCTCCTCAGCGTCGGCAGCGTCATCGCCGACCGCCTGAAGCTCGATGCCCACATCCAAGGCCGACTGCCAGCGTCGCTCGGGGTCTTTGGCCAGACAGCGGGACACCACCCAGTCGAGACGTCGTGGAGCGAGCTCTTGGACCACGCTCAGCGGTCGAGGCTCGGAGGCCATGATGGCGGTGGTCAGACTCGCCTGGTTGTCGCCCTGGAAGGGCCGCTCGCCGGTGATCATCTCGTAGAGCACGCAGCCCAGGGCCCAAATGTCGGTGCGGGCATCGGTGTCCTTGCCTTCGAGCTGTTCCGGTGCCATGTAGAGCTGCGTGCCGAGGATCGAGCCCTGACCGGTGATCGGCTGCATCCTCGTTGGTGACTGAGTGTTGGCCGCTTGTGGTTCCGGCTCGATGCTCTTCGCCAGTCCGAAGTCCAGCACTTTGACGCCGGTCTTGGTCAGCATCACGTTGCCGGGCTTCAAATCCCGATGCACGATTTCTGCCTTGTGGGCGGCGTCGATCGCTGCGCCGATCTGGCTGCCGATCTCGAGCGCTCGGGCGATCGGTAGAGCGCCCTTCTCGAGGAGCTTCTCCAGGGTCTCGCCTTCCGCCACCTCCATGACCAGGAAGCGAGTGCCGCCGGCTGCTTCGAAGCTATAGAGCGTGGCGATGTTCGGGTGCTTGAGGCCGGCCAGGACCTTGGCCTCGCGCTCGAAGCGAGCCAGCCGGTCAGCATCTTCGGAAACCTCATCGAGAAGCAGCTTGATCGCTACTTCCCGCCCGAGCTTGGTGTCTTTGGCTCGGTAGACCTCTCCCATTCCCCCAGCACCGAGGGAAGAGACGACCTCATAGTGGCCAAGCTTCGTGCCTGCTTCTAGCGCCATGCGAGTGGCGAGAGTCTACCGCTCGACTGCCTTCAACGACTTATAGGCCGATCGCGATACTTGTCGCGGTCCGCCACCAAAGGCGACAAGGCCCGCGCTCACGAGCCCCCCTCGGAGAACATCTCGAGCACCTTGGCCCGCCAGTTCTGGACCAGGATCACTTTTTCCTCCTGGTCCTCAGCGGCCTCGACCATCAGGAAGCGGCCGTCCGGATGCACACCGTAGTTGATGATGCCTAGGTTCGGACCCCTTCGGAACCGATCTTCGAACAGGGTCTCAGGCCGCCCGATGACCAACTCACTGCCCTTCTTCTCGATCGGGATGGTCATCATGTGGGTCGGGCCGCGGTAGAAGATCTCGTCTCCCGAAGAGGACCATGCCGCTTCCTGGCCGCCTTCGAAGGTGAGCTGGCGCGGCTCCCCTGGGCCCGGGAAGGGGATCAGCCACAGCTGCGACATAGCGTCGACGGGGTCGAATCCGGCGTAGGCGATCCAGTCCCCATCGGGGTGGAAGCCTCCCGAGCGAACGAAGACACTGTCGTCGACCACAGAGCGTACCTCGCCGCTACTGCGGTCGAGGGCGACAAACCCCTCCTCGAAGAAGTGGTAGAGCAACACCCAGCGCCCGTCGGCGGAGACGCCGAAATAGGATTGAGCCTGCTCGGAGGGCAGTAGCCTCTGCGCCGGGGCGCTACGATCGGCCGGCTGGAAAAACACCTGTGCGTAGTCGTCGACGCGATTCGCCACGAAGAAGATCTCTTTGCCGTCTGGCGGGATCTCTGTCGCGACCGAAGTGGAGCCCGTCTGAGCCGGTCGGCTCCACGAGCCGGTGGCGAGGTCGAGGGCCCATTGCTCGTTGCCGTCGCCGGCCGAGTTTCGCGAGTGGACCGAGATCCTGTGACCATCGAGGGATGGCCTGGGAACGGCGAAGGCCTTGATCTCAGGAGCCACCGGCTCGACCTCGCCGCCGCCGCGGTTCACCCACACCAGCCGAGACTGGTTGCTCACCTGCCCTCTCACGTAGACGAGATCACCGGACTTTTGAACGTCGAAGCGACCAATGTCGACCGGAATCCCGGGCACGCGAGCTACCTCGGTTTCGACTTGTCGAGGCGGAGCCGCGAGCTCTCCGGTCACCGAGTCGATGGGAGCCGCCCACAGCGCTCCGCTTCGATAGAAGGCCATCAACCCCGGTTCGACGTAGGTGGCCGCGGCGCCTTGCGTGAGCACCCGCCCCTCGCCGGTCCCCAGATCCACGGCGACGAGGTCGGCCCAGAACCCTTCTCTTCGATCCTGCGGCAGAGTCGCCAGCAGAGTTTGACCTCCGGGGAGGAGAGCGGTTGCCATGCCATCACCGATACGCTCGGGCTCGCCGCCGGTAACCGCGACTCGCCAGATCTCGGCTTCGTTTGGGTTAGTGCGCGATGGTACATGAGTGTAGTAAATGGAGCCGTCCTCTCCCCACGGCCCTGGACTAAAGACGTTCTCCGCGATCGTCGTGGCTCCTCCTCCCTCGACAGCTACCGTTTTCAGCTTGCCACTGCTGTCAACGAAGACCAGATTCCCGCCGTCGGGGGAGAAGAAGGCAAATCCTCCAGCTCCCTCAGTCCCCGAGATCGGTTGCGGAAACAGCGAATCGAGGGAGCGACGAGCCAGGATAGATCCGCCACCGGCCTGCTGTTGCGGGAATACCAGAGTACGCCCGTCAGGCGAGATCGTCGCGAGTCCTTCGTCGGCCGCGATGTCGAGGGTCGTCACGGTCCAGACCTCCGCGCCGCCCTCGACCGCCGGCACATTCGAGCCGCGAGGAAATGCGAAGCCGATTACCATCCCGACCAGGAGAACGAGGCCCCCGGCCAGGGCGGCGACTCGCGGACGCAGGGCCCGGTCGGCGGTGCCTCCTGTAGGCGCCGCCGTCTCGGTCCCCTGGTCGAGGCCGCCCAGCTCCAGCGCCACATCGCGCGCCGACTGCCAACGCCGATCGGGATCCTTGTCGAGACAGCGCTCGATCACCCAGTCGAAGCGGGCCGGCGCGAGCGGCTGGAGCTCCGACAGAGCGCGCACCCGACCGGTCATGATCGACGCGATCAAGCTGGCCTGAGAGGTCCCCTCGAACGGCCTTGCCCCGCTGGCCATCTCGTAAAGCACGGCGCCAAGGCCCCAGATGTCGCTGCGAGTGTCTGCCTCCTTACCTTCGAGCTGCTCGGGCGCCATGTATTGCAGCGTGCCGAGAATCGAGCCTTCGCTGGTCAGTGGCTGGGTGATGGTCGGCGTCTGCGTGCTCCCGCTAAGGGCACCGACCTGGACTCCCTTGGCGAGGCCGAAGTCGAGCACCTTGGCTCCCTCGCGAGTCAACATCACATTGCCGGGCTTGAGATCGCGGTGGACCACTCCCTGGCGATGAGCGGCGTCGATGGCCTCGGCGATCTGGGATCCGATCGTCGCCACCTCATCCAGCGGCAGGGCGCCGCGTCGAAGCCGGTCCTCGAGGGTCTCTCCCTCCAGGTACTCCATGACCAGGTAATCGACACCGTCCTCGCTGCCGATGTCGTAGAGCGTGCAGACATGGGGATGGGTCAGCTGCGAGATGGTCTTCGCTTCGCGCTCCAGCCGCTGACGGTAGAGCGTGTCCTGCCCGAGCTCCTCAGGTAGCACCTTGATGGCGACATCCCGCTCCAGGCGTGTGTCACGACCCAGGTACACCTCTCCCATGCCGCCCTTGCCGCGCAGCTCGACGATCTCGTAGGGACCGAGGCGGGAGCCTGGTTCTAGAGCCATGAGTTGGCGACATCTTACAGTCGCCCGGTGGATCAGCGGCTCAGAGCTCGAATTGTGTTGTCGCACCTCACCATATTTCACGACAGCCCCTCTCCTCAGAGGCTTATTCGTTTTCGGCTATACGTGTCGTGGTGCGCCCCAAAGTGCGACATCTTTCAGTCTGTGGGCACGAGGCGCTTCAGCTCCTCGAACCAGTTCTGGACCAGGACGACGTCATTGCGCTCGCCCCCCTCGGTCGTCTCCAGTGGTTTGACCATCAGGAACCTCTCGCCGTCCGGGTGGATGTCGTACATGCGACCGACGGAGACGGCATAGTTTCCCGTGAAGATCACTTCAGGTTTCCCGGGCTCGAACGAGGGCTCGGTCCTGACCGGCACCGCCATCAACCGATCGCCGGCACGATAGAAGATCTCGCTGCCGTCCGGCGACCACAGCGGTTCGGTGCCGCCTCCGGCCGAGATCGGAAAACGGCCACCGGCTTCTACGTCGGGAAACGGCCTCACATAGATTCGGTCTTCGTCCGCCGATTCGTCCGACTGGTAGACCAACCACCGGCCATCGGGTGAGATTTCTCCATTCAGCTCACGGAACTCCGAGGCTAGAAGCGGTTTCGGCGATCCTTCGCCTTCCAGCGACAGCACTCCCAGATCGAACCCTGACGTCACTCCGACGCGGTAAAGCAGGGCCTTGCCGTCTGGGGAGATCGACGACGGATATAGATACTCCGCGAACTCGATAAGGAGCTTCACTGTTCCCGTTCCGTCAAACGCTCGCTGGTAGAACCCCAGGGTCCCGTCACGGTCGGAGACGAACACCACTTCCCGGCTGTCACGAGTCCAGACCGGATACACGTCTATTGCCGGATCAGCGGTCAGCCGGTCCAGAGGAGACTCCCGCGTGAGGTCCCAGATCCACACGTCCTGGTCTTCATCGCGGGAAGAGACCGCCACCCGCTGTCCATCCGGAGAGATTCGGGGATAGATGTAGAACCGGGGTGGGGCCGAGAGAGCCGCCTCTCGTCCGTCGCGTCCCACCCAGACAAGGGTCCGTTGCGCCCCTCCCCCCATGCCACCGGTGACGTACACCAAGGACCCGTCCTGCGAGAAGTCGAAGTTCACAACACCAAAGGTCTTGGTGTTGACGCCTTCTAGGACAGGGACCGGATCTCCCCGCACTTCCAGACTCCCCGCATCGAAGGCCACCGCATGAAGCGTACCGTTCAGCCCATAGACCAGGTGCCCGGTGGGCACGTACCGGGCACCGGCACCTCCAAAGACCAGGTCCTTCCGCTCCCCGGTGGTGAGAGATTGAGCCACGATCTGCGCGTCGTCGACGTTCGAGCTCGTAAAGACCGCAAAGAGAACGGCTTCGCCACCCGGTAGAACCTCGGGAAAACGATAGGAAAGCTCTCCTTTATCGGGATCTAGCGCGACCAGCCGCTCCAGTTCACCGCCTCCCCCCGACACCCGATAGAGCCCCTCGTTGAGGAAGCCAAGGACAATGGTGTCGTCCGCGCCCCAGCTCGCGCCGAGAAGAATAGAGGGTAGTTCGCACAAAGTCACCGTTGGCCCCCCGAGAATGGGGACTTTCTTAAGAGTCCCGCCGGACTCGAAGGCGACCCAGGCCCCGTCGGGCGAGAGGAAGGGAGACTCAGCGTCCTCCGTTCCTCGCAGCTCGGAGCCAACGATGCGGTCCACCCAGCGAACATAGAGAGAGCCTTCGCTCTTGTAGACCACCACCCGACCATTGCGTGCCATCGCCAGATCGCGAGCAATGGGAAGAGAACCCGTCATCGGCGCGCTGGGAGCGGCGCTCAGCACCGCACGAACGACGGGGCGCTCGGGTGGTGCGGGCTTCAGGGTCCAGACGGCGATGCCAGCGATCACCGCGCCGGCAGCGAGGGTGGCGAGGGCCAAAGGTACAGGACTGCGCTCTTCCGCCGCGGCCGCGCCGGGCGTCGGCTCATCGCTCTCGGGAGCCTCGATGACGGTTTCGATTTCCATCAGGGCATCACCGATGTCTCGCAGCCGTTGTCGTGGATCCTTGCGTAAACACCGCTCAAGCAATTCGCGTAGTCTTCGAGGAACGCTTGCGGGGAGCGGGTCCCAGCTCGGCACATCGCGCAACACAGCGCCTACTGTCTCCATCGCATCTTCGCCCTCGAACAAGCGTTGTCCAACAAGGGCCTCGTAGAGACAAACACCGAAGGCCCAGACGTCGGTGCGCTTGTCGACTGCCTTCCCCCGAGCCTGCTCGGGCGACATGTAGGCAGCAGTCCCGAGGATTTCACCGCGCTGTGTCGCAGCTAGCGTCAGCGTTGGCGACATCGACATCGAGGCGTCACCCGACTCGCCGACATCTCCGACCATTGCCTTGGCCAACCCGAAGTCAAGGATCTTGACGTTGCCGTCGTCGGTGACCTTGATGTTGGCGGGCTTGAGGTCGCGATGAATGACGCCCTTGTCGTGAGCAGCTTCTAGCCCTTCCGCGATCTGGAGGAACAGCGGCAGAGCCTCCTCGACCGCAATAGGCCCTCGACTGATCCTCTCCGCAAGGGTCTCGCCCTCGACCAGTTCCATGACCAGGAAATTGGTGTCTCCGTCCTTCTCGAAGCCGTGGAGCGTAGCGATGTTGTTGTGGTTCAGAGAAGCAAGGACGCGGGCTTCCCGCTCGAACCTCGCGAGCCGTTCTGGATCGGTCGACACCTCCTCCAACAGCAGCTTGATCGCGACCTCACGACCGAGCTTCGTGTCCTTCGCCCGGTACACCTCTCCCATGCCTCCCGCACCGAGGGAAGAGACCACTTCGTAGTGGCCGAGCTTTGTGCCTGCTTTCTAATGCCATCGACTGAGCGACATTCTACCGGCAGCCGCCAAGGGCCGATTTCGAGGTGTCGCGATCCACCAGATTCTGCGACACTGACGATGTTGTCCATTGCACCTTCCACTAGAAAAGGTGCCAGTATCAACCCCGCCGAGGGCGTGGGCTCCAGGAGCCTGAATTCGGCTAGCCCGGCTAAATAGGAGATCTGGGACATGAATGCACGGAGAATCCCGATACTCGTCTTGATGCTGACGCTGTTTCTGGGCGCCTGCGGAGCGTTCGAGCCGGATGAGGCAGTGCCAGTGGAGACGGAAGAGAGGCCCAACTTTCTTCTAGTCGTTGCCGACGACATGGGATACACGGACACAGGCCCCTTCGGCGGTGAGATCGAGACCCCGAATCTCGACCGGCTCGCAGCCTCCGGGGTCCGTTTCGCGGACTTCCACGTATCCATGTCCTGCTCGCCGACGCGCGCGATGATGATGTCTGGCATGGACAACCACCTGGCCGGTCTCGGCAACATGGGGGAGCTCATCACGCCCAATCAGCGCGGCAAACCGGGTTACGAGGGTTACCTCAGCCGCGATGTCATCAGCCTGCCTGAGGCGCTCGGGAGTGGCGGGTACCACACCTACATGGCCGGAAAGTGGCACCTGGGACACGAGCCGGATCAGCGTCCCTTCGCACGGGGCTTCGAGCGCTCGCTGGCGTTGATGTACGGTGGCGCGAGCCATTGGAATGACAGGCATGGGCTCATTGCCGCGCAGGATCCGGTCATCTACACGCGCAATGGCGAGAAGCTCGAACAACTGCCCGAGGATTTCTACTCGAGCAAAAACTACGCCGACTTCCTCATGGAGTCGATTCGAGAGAACCACGGCGACGGCAAGCCCTTTCTTGCCTACCTCGCCTTCACAGCGCCTCATGACCCTCTGCACGTGCCCGAGCCTTGGCTCAGCAAGTACCGAGGGCGGTACGACGAGGGCTACGAAGCTCTGAAGGCAAGTAGGGCTGAAGGCGCGGCCCGGGCCGGCGTCGTGCGGGCCGGCGCCCCGCTGCCCCAACGCCACTCGATGACTCCGGCCTGGGACACCTTGAGCCCCGAGGAGAGAACCCGGCAGTCCCGGATGATGGAGGTCTATGCGGGGATGGTCGACAACATGGACCACCATCTCGGCCGAGTGCTGGATTTCCTCGACGACATCGGCGAGCTCGACAACACCGTCATCATTTTCTTTTCGGACAACGGGCCCAATCCGTGGGACAGCGAGGATTATCCCGGCAATCGGGACGGGAACTTCATGGACCTTTTCGACAACAGTCTCGACAACCTCGGCAAGCCCGGCTCGAACGTCGCCTACGGAAGCGGCTGGGCTCAGGCGAGCGCCGGTCCCTACAGTTACTTCAAGATGACGGTCGCCGAGGGAGGCACACGGAGCCCTCTGATTGTCGCTGGACCGCAAGTGAACAACGGCGGACGGATCAACGATACCCCCGTAACCGCCATGGATGTGATGCCGACCCTCCTAGACATAGCGGGCATCGAACACCCCGAGACGTTCAACGGCAGACGGGTCAAGCCGATGATGGGCCGCTCGATGAAAGGCGTGGCAGCCGGCACCGCAGAGCGCGTGCACCCGGAGGACACACTCTTCGGCCACCAGGCCTTCGAGGAGCACGAGCTTTCCGGCGAGATGCTGGGCGGCAAGTTCGTGCGCCGCGGCGATTGGAAGGCGCTCTTCGTGAGCCGGCCGTATGGCCCGAACGAGTGGCAGCTCTTTGATCTCGCCGCCGACCCCGGCGAAACCGATGACCTGGCGGGTGAGCATCGGGAGCTGTTGGAGGAACTGACTGCGGGCTGGGACCAGTACGCGAACGACGTGGGGGTTGTCCCACCGGAGGGCTAAGGCTTGCTCCGCCTCCGCCGTCGAAACGGGCTCGGTCCGAATTTGAAGGGCTAAGGGAGGTGCCACCCTTCGCCTTCCCATGGCACCTTCCACAGCGAACTATGCAAGTGGACTTCTGGCTTGCGATGTCGCAGAGCACCACAGATCGCGACACGCCTGCTCCCAGACGCCCGTAGACGTTGAGCTCTCGTAGTGGCGTGGGGTGAAAAGGCGACATCTTGTCGCAATTTTTGCTTAGGTGCGACACCAGACTTCTCTAAGCCACTGATTACAAGCTAGATCCGTGCAGGCCCTAAGCCTGTAAGAGCTCGCGGATCTGGTATGTTCACGATCATCAATCCGATTGCGATCCGTTGAGGAGGGACCCAATGACGCTATGCCCGAGGTCGGCTGGCCTGATGCTTCTTACCATCGCTGCTCTCAGCTGCGCCCCGGCTGCCGACGAAGGTGCTGAATCGACGACGGTACCCGTTTCTGTCGTTGACTCCTTCGTTCCGCCCGAGGTGACGCCCGAATCGCGCGATCTGACCCTGGCCGATATCGAGCGGATGATGGAGGAGCTGTCGAACTGGGGCCGCTGGGGCGGCGACGACCAGCTGGGCGCCGCCAATCTCATTACGCCGGCCAAGCGACTGGAGGCGGTCTCACTGGTCACCGAGGGTATCTCTGTCTCGCTGGAGCATCAGCTGTTGACCGAAGAGGCCGAGGACGTGCCGCGGCCGTTCGACCGCCGGATGCTGGGGCTCCCCGATCTGACGGCCGAGCCTCTGTTCAGGAGCGGGGTCAGCGACGCCTACAGCATCAGCTATCACGGTTACTCCCACAGCCACATCGACTCTCTGTGTCACATGCTCTACAAGGGGCAGATGTATAACGGATTCTCTCGGGAGACGGTAACGGAGGAGGGCTGTTCGAAGAATTCAGTCTTCAATCTGCGGGGCGGCATCGTGACTCGCGGCGTGCTTTTCGACATCCCCCGCCTCAAGGGAGTGCCCTACCTCGAGCCGGGCACTCCGATCTATATGGAAGACCTCGACGCCTGGGAAGAGATGGCAGGGGTCACGGTTCGACCCGGCGATGCGGTCTTCGTGCGCACCGGCCGTTGGGCGCGACGTGCGGATGTCGGCCCGTGGGCCGTCGCGGAGAGCGCGGCCGGTCTGCACGCCTCGGCGGTGCCCTGGCTCAAGGCGCGGGATGTCTCCTTTCTCGGCGGCGACGCGGCCTCCGACGTCGTGCCTTCCCAGATCGAAGGGGTGCGGCTTCCGGTGCATACTCTGACCATCGTTGCGATGGGCGTCGACCTCTTCGATAACCAGGATCTCGAGGACCTTGCCGAGACTGCCGCAAGACTCGACCGATGGGAGTTCATGCTGGTTGCAGGTCCGCTGGCGGTCGAGACCGGCACAGGCTCTCCAGTCAACGCTTTGGCAATTTTTTAGGAGGCTGCCCTATGGCGACTTTTGAACGCGACGGTGTTTCGATTCACTACGAGGTCCGGGGAGGTGGTTTCCCCGTTCTGCTCATTGCCCCCGGCGGGATGAAGAGCGTTATTTCGATGTGGGAGACGACTCCCTGGAACCCGATCGAGCAGCTTTCGAGCGACTATCAAGTCGTTGCGATGGATCAGCGCAACGCCGGCACCTCGAGCGCGCCGATCAGCGGCGACGATGGCTGGCACACTTACATCGGAGATCAGCTTGCGCTGATGGATCACCTCGGTGCGGACCGCTTCCATGTGGTCGGTATGTGTATCGGGGGCCCCTACAGCATGGGGCTCATCGAGGCCGCACCGGAGCGGGTGGCGTCGAATGTTCTCTTTCAACCGATCGGTCTCGATAACAATCGAGAGGCCTTCTACGAGATGTTCGATAGCTGGGCCGACGTGCTTCGGACCACTTCTCACACCGACGTGCCGGCCGACGATTGGACTCGCTTTCGCAGCAATATGTACGACGGCGACAAATTGCTCTTCAACCTCGATCGCGACTTTGTGCGTGCCTGTACGACTCCACTGCTGGTGCTCGCCGGGAGTGACCTCTATCACCCGGCCTCGACCTCGAAGGCGATAGCGGAGCTCGCTCCTAACGTGGAGCTCATTGAAAACTGGAAGGAGTCGCCGGACCGAGAAGCCGCTATGGAGAAGACCGCCGCCTTCCTGCGGCGCAATTCAATCTAGATTGACGCGACACGCTCGAGGATCTGCTCGATGACTTCTTCGATCCCGAGCTCGGTGGTGTCGACGATCTGGGCGTCGGCTGCCGGAACCAGGGGTGCGATGGAGCGGCTGGAGTCGCGCTCGTCTCGCTCTCGGAGCGAGGCGAGCACCTCCTCATAAGATTCTTCCAGGCCTTTCGCGGCGAGCTCGCGCTGTCGGCGCTGAGCACGAACTTCGTCGTTGGCGGTGACGAAGAATTTGGCGCCGGCGTCGGGGAAGACGACTGTGCCCGTATCGCGACCCTCTGCCACGACGCTCCCCTGGGCAGCGATCTGACGCTGCTGCTCCAAGAGTGCGCGACGTACGGCCGGCAGCGCCGAGACGATCGAGGCCGCTTGGGAGATCTCGGGCAGGCGAATCGCGTCGGAGACGTCGTCGCCGTCGAGGGAAACGCGATTGACTCCCTCCCGCATCTCGAATGAGATGTCGAGCGCTGCGGCGAGCTCGGCGAGTCCTTCTTCGTCGCCGTGGTCGAGCCCTCGCCTATGGGCCGCCAGCGCGAGGCTGCGATAGATCGCACCGGTGTCGAGGAGCATGAAGCCGAGGCGCGAGGCGACTTCGCGTGCGACCGTCGTCTTTCCGGCGGCGACCGGGCCGTCGATGGTGACGATCAAGTGCCGGCGGCCTGGTTGTCGTACTGCTCGACGCGATCTTCGACTACTTCGAGCTCTATGCCCGCTTCGGCAAAGAGATCGCGAGTGTCCTGCGCGGCGTGATAGCGCCGCTTCGGTACCACGCGCTTGATGCCTACGCTGGTGATCAGCATCGCGCAGACGCGGCACGGCTCCATGGTGCAATAGAGGGTCGTGCCCTCGAGCGAGAGGCCGTATCGTGCAGCTTGGCAGATGGCGTTCTGCTCGGCGTGGATGGTGCGCACGCAGTGGTTGCGGACGGTACCGTCCTCGTCGACCATCTTCTTCATATAGTGGCCGGCCTCGTCGCAGTGGGGGAGCCCGGGAGGCGAGCCGACGTAGCCGGTACAGAGAATGCGCTTGTCTCGGACGATGACGCAACCGCTACGGCCGCGGTCGCAAGTTGCCCGGCTCGCAACTTCGTCTACGAGGCGAATGAAGTACTCATCCCAGCTCGGTCGAATCGAGTCATTGGCCATGGTCGGATTCTATGCCTCTTCTCTCGCTAGAGCACGCCACGGCGGTGTAGCAGCAGCCCTACCAGATAGCTCAGGAGGGCCATCGCAAACAGCCAGGGTGCCAGATGGATCTGCCGTGTTGCGAAGTCTTCCCCGGGCTCGAGAACCTCGGCGATGCCCGCGCCCAGGGTGCCGCCGGTTGCGGTTGCGAGAGTCTGGAGGAGGTCGATATCGGGGGGCCTGGGCAGGGTCTCGTCGGACTGGGGATAGTAGAGAGAGCGGAACGCTCTCGTCTCGCCATCGATCGAGAGCTCGAAGCGAAAGTCGCTGGCGGGGTCGGGGACGGCCTCGTAGACCGCTCCGAAAGAACCTGGAGCGCTTTGGGTGAGCTCTACTCGTCGATCGCCGCCGGCTCCTCCGACGAGCACCGAGGCCTTCACGTCGGTCCTCGGCTCACCATCGGCGTCATAGAGCTCGAGGGCGAGCTCGAAACGGCCTCCGCTGCGGGTGACTCCGAACTCGAGCTCGCGGGTCACTCGCTCGCCGGCCGCGTCTCTGAGAACCTGAGAGAAGAGAGTGCCAAACCCATCCCAGTCGATCCACTCTGCGGCCCAGCGCGGCTTGACGTCGGCAGCGAAGATCCACACCTTTCCGAGCCCCGACTGGCGAGAGGCGAGAAGAGGTTTCTCAGTCGTGGTCTCGAGCACGACCTTGCCGTGCGGACTCGGCTCGAGGGTGACGAACCCGCGTAGAGCGGGAGCGCTTGTGATGTCGACTCCGTCGAGCACGGAGGCCTCGGAAAGAACCGCAGCTTTGAACGATTTTTCGACCAGGGTGCGATCGCTCTTGCGACGCGCCTCGTCGATGAGAATGCTCTGGACTCTCGACGCGTCACGCACGAAATAGCTCTCGCCAGCACCCCACTCGGCAATTCGGTCGAGGAGCTCGCGGTCAGCACCTTCGCCGACGGCGACCGTCGAGACTGTGATCTCCTGCTTGCGTATCCGCGCCAGCAGGTCTTCGTAGTCGTCGAGATAGGTTTTGCCGTCGGTGATCAGGATGACGTGCTTGACCTCCGCCTCCGTCGCGCTGAGCTGGGCGAGGCAGCTCTCCAGAGCCGGGTAGAAGTTGGTCTGGGAGCTGGCCTGGATTCGATTGATCAGGTCGTTAATGGCCTCCCGATTCGCTGCCGACTGCAGCGGAACCGCGTCGATGCTCTGCGAGTCGAAGGCCACCATGCCGAAGCGTTGCTCGTCGTCGAGCTCGCCCAGCGCCGACTTCGTTGCCACTTTGGCCAGTTCCATCTTCGGGCCGTTCATGCTGTAGCTCTTGTCGAGAGCGATCATCAGGGCCAGGTCCACTCGCTCCTCCTGCAATCGAAAGCTGAGCGGCAGAATGGTCTCCAGAGGGCCACCGCTCCAACCTCCTTCACCGAAGGTGCGGGGCCCGGCGGCGAAGAAGAGGCCGGTGCCACGAGTCGTGACCCAGTCGACAATCGCCTGTTGAGTCGTCTCCGGGAAGTCGGCGGGTGTGACGTCGCTGAGCACCAGGGCACGCCAATCACCCGCTTCGAGTTGTCGTAAAAGGGCGGCGGGGGTCGTGCTCGTGATCTCGAAGCCGCGCCGATTGAGCGCCGACCACAGTGGGCTCAGGCCGTCTCCGGACTCCACTAGAAGAATAGGAGTCGGGCGGTGAACGTCGAGAGTCTGTCGCCAGCCGATCGGGGCGCCTTCAATTCGGAGCTGTAGAGGAGCTCGACCGGTCTTCGCCAGGGTGAGCTCGATGCGATGCGTCGTGCCACCGGCCTCGAGCGTGATGCGCTTGGACGACTCCTCTCCGGCGCCCACGCTCCACGCAAGCTCGACCTCGGTGCCCTCCGCCGCCAGGATGTCGACCTCCAGGGGGACGGTGGCGTTGGCGGGGGAGCCCAGCGGCAGTCGGGTGGCGGCAATCCGGGGTGGCTGCGGCGCCCCCGAGGCGAGCCGAGGAAAGACACGGATCTGATTCTGGATCAGAGCCGGAAGAGCCCGCTTGGCGCTGCCCGTCGTCTGATTGCCATCGCTGATAAGAAGAATGCGCGAGACACGATCGAAGCGCGCTCGCTCGATGGCGGCAAACAGTGCGGTCTCCAGATCGGTCGAAGCGCGGTCGAGAGAGTCTTCGGGAATCTCGGTGTCGGCGACCCCGGTTGAACTGTCGTAGAGCTTGAGGTCCGACAGCCCCTCGGCGTTGGTCAGGCGGAGGCTGCGGTCGGCAAAGGCGATGACTTCGAGATCAGGGTCCAATGTCGAGAGGTCTTCGATGTTCTGGCTCAGGTCTTGACCCGCAATGCTTCGTGAAACGTCGATCACCGGGATGAGCTCGACGACCCGCCCCTTGGTCTGTACCAACGGTAGTGTCAGTCCGGCAAGTAGGCAGACGCCGGCGATGAGGTGAAAGAGGCCGCGGCGCAAACCAGTCACTCCAGATACCCTCGCTGCCTCAGCGCAAATTCGACGGCCAGCAGCGCCAGGGCCAACAAGACCAGCACGACCTCCGGAGACCACGCCGCCGCGGCCGGGCTCGCCGTTGTCGCCTCCGTGCGTCTCCGATTGATGTCGGTGACCTCGGCCCCCAGGGGCTCGATCGCGCTGATCTCGGCACGACCTTTCGAGTGGCTGAGCTTGACCAACTGGGGGCGGTCCGCCTCGTCGTCAGCGTAGCCTGACCATCCCGCTTCTCGTGGTGGCTTGGCGACGGTCAGCGAAAGCGCATCCAGAGCCAGCTCGACCAGGGCCGGGAACTGTGCGTCGAGGTGAACCGAAGAGGCCTCGGGATCGAAGCTGAGGACCGCGATCCGCGGCGGCTCGGCCTCGCTCCCGAGAACGAAGAGCAGTGGGGCGTCCTCGCCGGTCCACAGTGTCTCGGCCTGCGGGACGCTGTAGCGACGGAGGGCCTCGAAGGCGACGTGGCGCGGGGCAACACCTGGAAGCGCCCACGAAGTTTCTGCAAAGATCGCGGGCGCTGCGGCCTGCTCCACCGGCAACCATGGGCGATCCGGCGGGTTGACCAACAGAGTCGGCCCACCGGGTCGCTCGACGGGCGCGTCGTGGTACCAAACGTCCACTTCGTAGCGCTTCACTTCGAGATCGGGGCCCGGGCGGAGCGCCGTCAAGGTCGGGTCGGCGGCGACCACTCGATCGATCGGCTCGCAGACCCCGTGGACTTGGAGGCGTCGTGGCAGGAGCGCCTGGGTGACGACCCACGCCTGGTCGTCCAGATCGAGCGCATCGTCCGGGCTGGTGACGGTTGCTCGGAACCATTGGGCCTCGAGCGTCGGCAGGGGCTCGAGGCGGACGGTCGCCGACCACAGCTCGCCGGCTTCCAGACTCAGAGTCTGACGTGCGAAGACTCTCCCTTCCTGGTCCGAGATCGCGACTTCGACAGCGGCTTCGCGGGGACCGGCGTTGGTGACTTCGAGCAGTGCCGCCGGTTGGCGTGCCCTACGTTGGGTGACCGCGAACCGAGTCAGGCCGACGTTGGGCTCGGGCTCGAAGACACTGACGATGGCGGCCCCGTCGGGTGCTCCAAGATCGGCGACACCGTCGGTGACTACCCACAGCGGCCGGCCGTCTGAGCTCGAGCCGGGAATCCTCGGCGGGCGAGCCGCGTGGAGCTCGAGCTCATCGAGCTTCTCGAGGGCGGCTCGACGGCTGCGGAGCTCGCCGCTGTTGACGCCGCCGGTGGTGTCCGAGATCGTGATCGGCGGGGCCGCATTGCGGATCAGTCGGCGTGCTGTCGAGAGGGCGCGGTCGAGGCGGGTCTGTCGTCCACCGGAGCGGGCGCCCATTGTCGCGGAGGTGTCGATCACCAGCCTCGGCCGGGTCAGCTCCGGCGCGGCTCGTTGCGCCCCGGTGAAGGCCATGCCGATCAGAAGCGCGATTGCCGCTGACACCAGCAGTGAGAGCAGCCAGCGAAGGAGGTCCCGTTTGCGCCGCCGCCGCCGCGCGACCTCCTCCCAGAGAAGGATCGAAGATACCGGCTGCCTCCGAGCCGGCGGGCGCAGCAGGTAGAGAAGGATAACCGCGGCTGCGGTGCTCAGTAGGACTGCGACGGCAAGCGCGTAGGGCAGGGTGGAGAAAGAGAGAGTCGCGGGGCTCATCGGAGGAGGTAGCCGGTCTTGAAGATCTGTCGCAGCTGGTCCGACAGAGGCTGGTCGGTCCTGGCCCTGATGTAGCTCCAGTGGCGCTTCCGGCATAACGACTCGAATTGCTGATGCTGCTCGCTCAGAAGGTCGCGATAGTCGAGCAGGGTGTCGTGACTGGCGTTGATCAGGGCTTCGCCGCCGGTCTCGACGTCGACGAGTAGGGCTCGGCCGGCGAGACGAGGCTCTTCTTCCAGAGCTGACGCGATCCGAATCGCCATCAGGTCGAAGCCGGCGCCGAAGCGTTGGAGAGCGCTCTGCGCAGTCGCGTCGAAGAAGTCGGAGATGATGATCAGCAGGCCTCGCTTGCGGGGGCTCTCGAGAAAGCTGATGAGCGCCCGGTCGTGCGCCGTTTCACCCGCCGGCGTCAGGCCTTCGAGGTGGCGAAACACTCGATGGATCTCGTTGGGGCCGCGTAGTCCCCGCAGCTCCGAACCGGTGGTGGTCGAGTAGGTGACCAGGTTGACGCGGTCCAGGTTGCTGAGGCCGACATAGACCAGGGCTGCCGCGAGTCGACGCGCGAGGTCGAACTTGGTCTGGGCGTTGCCGTCGCCGGCCGCATCGAAGCCCATCGAGGCGCTGGTGTCGAGGAGCACCGCGATGGGGAGCTCGGTCTCTTCCTGAAACATACGGATCAGCAGCTTGTCGAAGCGAAGGTAGGCCGGCCAGTCGACGAAGCGCAGTGAGTCGCCGTCGACATAGGGGCGATAGTCGGCGAACTCGATGCCGGAGCCCCTTCTCTTCGAACGATGCTCCCCACGGAGCGCACCTGGCGTAAGGCGACGCGAGACCAGGCGGTAATGATCGAGCTGGGCGAGGAAGTGCCGGTCGAAGAGCCCCTCACGACCACCCTCCGACGGGGTCGGGCCAGTGCCATGGGAGTGGCGCCAAGGGGTCGGCAGAGACCAGGGCAAGCTAGACCAGCGTTTCCAAAGTTCGCGCACCCTATCTCGGCCCCTTCTGCCCGCTGGCTGCGTTTCGCCTCCTCGACATATTGCCCAATATGCCTGCGTCGGCGCGCCTGGCCAGCGAACAGAATGGGCTCGAGCTATGCAACACGAACTTTGGAAACGCTGGTCTAGGTAACCTGATCGAGGATGTCGGTGATCAGCTTGTTGGTACTGATCCCTTCGGCCTGACCTTCGAAGTTGAGCAGGATGCGGTGGCGCAGAGTCGGGAGGGCAACCGCATGAAGATCTTCGACCGATACATAGGGGCGGTCGTTCTGAAGGGCACGGACTTTGGCGGCGAGGACTATGGATTGCGTTCCGCGGGGGCTGGCGCCGACGCTGACAAAGCGTTTGATGGCCTCAGGAGCGTCACTCTCCTGGGGGTGCGTGAGCAGCGTGGCCCGGATTGCAACATCGAGAACGTCGTCGGCGATCGGCACCGAGCGCACCACCCGTCGCAACTCGATGATCGACTCTGCGTCGAGAACCGTCTTCACCTCCGGGGTCTGGGTCCCGGTCGTCCGATTGAGGATCTCCCGTAGCTCCTCGGCCGACGGATACTGCATTTCGAGCTTCATGAAGAAGCGGTCGAGCTGCGCTTCGGGAAGGGGATAGGTGCCCTCCATCTCGATCGGGTTCTGGGTGGCGAGAACGAAGAAGGGCTCGTCGAGTTTGTGGCTGGTGCGGCCCACCGACACCGTTCGCTCCTGCATCGCCTCGAGCAGCGCCGACTGGGTCTTCGGTGTCGCACGGTTGATCTCGTCGGCGAGAAGCAGGTTGGTGAAGACCGGGCCGGGGCGAAAACGGAGGGCTCGACCGCCGTGAGCGTCCTCCTGGAGAATCTGGGTGCCGATGATGTCCCCGGGCATGAGATCGGGGGTGAACTGCACTCGGGAGAAACCGATGTCGAGGACCTCAGAGAGGGTGTGGGCCAGTTGCGACTTGCCGAGGCCTGGAACGCCCTCGATCAAGACGTGGCCGTCTGCAAGTAGACAGGTGAGAATCGCCTCTACGCTTTCGGTCTGGCCTACGATCACTCGACCGACTTCGTCGATCAACGCCGCGAAGCTGGTACGGAAATCTGCCAATCGACTTTCGGGATTCATGGCTCGGCGTCTTCCTCTCTCGGTCCTGCCGGTGCGAAGTAGTTCAGAAGTAGGGAGCGCCACGCTGGCTCGACCTGAAAGGGCTCGAGGCTCGAGTCGACTCCCCGCCAGTCGCCTCGCCGCGCCAGCTCCAGGCCGAGCTCACTGTCTTGCTCGCGGCTGGACCGCCAACGACGGTCTTTGCTGTCTGGATCTTTCTCCTCTCGCTCACGGAGCAGGGCCTGCTCCAGGGTCACGAGGTAGTCTTCGCTGGCTTCTCCGAGGAGCGTGCTCTCTCCGCCGTCGTTGGGCGTGCCAGGCTCGTCGCCGCCCTGTGCGCCTTGTCGAGGTATGGCGCCGTCGCTAGGCACCTGGCCATCGGCCGCCTCTGATTGCGGAGTAGTCGGCTCGCCCTCGGCGGATGAGGCCTCCGAGGATTGCTCTTCGTCAGAGGTGCCGGCGTCTCCGCTTGGCGATCCCTGCGAGTCGTTCTCCTGGGCGTCGCTCGACGCCGCATCTTTCGGGTCACTGGGTTGGCGAGAGTCGATTCGACGCCGCTCGAGCTCATTGAAGGCGTCACCAAGCGAATCGTGGGAGGGAAGTTGGAGGAGCTTGAGAGGTGAATCCGCATCGTCGGCTTCGTCCCCCATGGCGGGGCCGCTCAAGATCTCCGGTAGCGCCTCGAGAATCTCGGTCGACAACATCCCCTCGTCGCCCTCCTCGATCTGGGGGAGGTAGATCTCGGTCAGCTTCAGGTCCTCTCCGAGCCGTAGGCGGCGGGAGGACTCAGTCCGAGACTCCTCCTCCTCGCCGTCACTCATCTCGGCCGCCGCTACCGCCCCCGACTGGCTTCCTGGCGGCTGAGACTCTGCAGCCCCGGGTAACATGGCGATCCGGTTCGAGCTCGTCTGGAGGAGATTGACACGCGGCATCATCCATACTGCGACGAGGAAAGCGAGCGCTCCCCAGAGCGCCCAGGGGACGATCAGAGGTACCAGGCGTTTGAGATCGATTCGAGCGAGTGCATGCGATGCGCGCTCGCGAATGAGACGATGCCAGCCAAAGGGATCTTCGGCTTGCGGGCTGAGACTGACGGCGGTGAGGAGCAGGTCGTCGAGCTCGGCCTCGTGGTCGATGATCCGAGCTCCGGCGCTGACTGCAGACCGCGGTGGGAAGAAGAGGGCGGCGCCCAGTCGGACGAGCGCGGCGGCAAGCACAACAAGTACCAGCACGACGATGGTTGTGAGAACGGTCGCCGGCGCGCCGGTCGGGGGAGCGAGGCGCAGCAGCAGTGACGAGATCGCGGCCGCGGCCAAGAGCCAGATCAGCGGGGAGGTGCCTTCCGCCCAGCGTCGACGTCGGTATGCCGACAGCAATGGCTTGGTTATAAGACTCAATCGCTCATCCACTCATTGACCACCAACCGAAGGGGAAGTCCCCCCAAGCTACGAATATAGCGCGCCGGACGGTCTCAAGGACCAAACCTCTTCGGCTCCGATCGCTTGCCGCAGTGGCTCCACAGAGGCAGGGAAGCAAGCCAGGGAGCCGGCCGAGAATAGATGAGTTGCACATTTGCAGTCAGAAGCGCCGAAGCCTTTCGGAGCCGCGATGGGCACGCCGATCGATTCCAGCGCCGCGGCCCATGCGCATTCGAGGCGCTGCGAATCATAGGACACGAACGCGAGTAGTGGTTCTGCCTCTTGTCGGAGGTAGTCGACGTGCCAGTGGAGTCGATCGACAGGTCGGGCGTGGCGGCGCAGTCTAGCCGCCGGGCCGCCCGGGCCCCGTGCACTCCCCACGTACACACTTGTGTGACTGGGCGTTGGTCAAGACCGTCGTACCCTCGGGCACGAGACTGGAATGGGCGATGAAGACGATGGGCTGTCCAGGGAAATCGAACTGATAGACAAACTGATCCGTTGTCATCCCAGGCTCCGGCTGAACCACCGATGCACCGCCGAGCTGTCGAGCGGCGGCACCTCGACCGGCTACTCCGGGATCTGGTTCGGCTTGGCGCGCGCAAGACCGGGGGCACACTCACGACTTTCGAGATCGATCCCCAACGAGCGGCAACCGCGCGTGCGAACTTCGAGCGTGCAGGGTTGAGTGAGCTCATCACCCTGATCGAGGGAGATGCCCACGACAAAGTGGCCGCGGTCGAGGGCCCCATCGACATCGTCTTTCTCGATGCCGACAAGGATGGCTATATCGACTATCTGAACAAGCTCTTGCCTCTCCTCCGCGACGGTGGGCTGGTGATTGCCCACAACATCACCCCTCGAATGGCCGACCCCGCCTACATGGAGGCGATCACCACGAATCCCGATCTGGAGACGATCGTGCGCGATGGCGTCGGCTTGACGCTCAAGAAGAGGTAAAGAAGGGCTCGCCGCCGCCGAGCTACCTGAAAGCGGAGATCACCTCTTCTTCGAACTGCTTCAGGCGCGCCACGTCTCCGGACCTGATTGCGCCGAAGATGACCTCGGCGACACCGGCCTCCTCGAACTCGCCGATGCGGTCGACTACGTACTGGCGCGAGCCGGCGACGGTGCCTGGGCCGAGCGAGGCTGTGACGCGCTCGATCATCCCCGTGTCCTCGGTCAGATAGCAGGGCATCATAACCGTCCTGCGAATCTCAGCCGGATCGCGACCGCAATCTACACAGTGTTGCTCGAGGATCCCGGCCTTGTACTTGTAGTAGTCCAGAGCCAGGCCTTTCCCAGCCCAGCCATCCAGGTTCATGACGTCGCCGTACCTCGCCAGGGTGCGCAGCGTCCGCTTGGGGCCGCTGCCGCCGACCATGATCGGGATCGGCCGCTCGTATGAGCCGGGTGAGAGAGGTGCCTTGTCGAGCTGGTAGTACTTGCCGTTGTAGTCGACCGGCCCGTCGGAGTGGATTAACAGCCGAATGAGCTCTACCGCCTCCTCGAAACGATCCTGGCGCTCTTTCATCGTCGGGAAGGTCCAGCCGTAGGCGTCGTGCTCACGTTCGCACCAGCCGGCGCCGATCGCCAGGGTGAAGCGTCCTTCGGTCATGGTGTCGATGGTGCCGGCCATCTTGGCGACCAGTGCCGGGTTGCGATAGGTGTTGCCGATGACCAGGTTCCCGAGTCTCAGCTTCTTGGTCATGCCACCGGCGAAGGCGATGGCCGAGATGCCTTCGAACGCAGTCAGGGACTCATTCTCGAGGCTGGCGCGGGGCGGTACGAAGTGGTCGGCGAACCAGACACTGTTCCAGGGGCCGGCCTCCATGGCTTCGACGGAGGCTCTCACCGCCTCCCACTCGGTCTGATAGACGCTTACCTGTACTCCAAAATCCATGCTTCGAGTCTCCTCTCGTTTCGTCGTCGACGGCGGTCGGTGGGCTTTGGGCGCCTACGACCCCGGCGCTCTTGTGATCTTGAATTGGCCGAGCACCGACGGATCGGCAGTGAGCTCCTGGTCACCTTCGGGGAAGTCGTTCCGAGCCATGATGTAGGCGAGGATTCTGACATAGGTCTGCGCTGGAAGGCTATTGGGTGCATTGGGCGGCATTGCACTCTGCATCGCGGTGAAGAGCTCGCGGAGGGATTTGTTCTCCCAGACGAATTGAAAGCTCTCTCCGACCAGGCTGGGTGCTGTGCCGTCCCCCTGCAGATTCAGGAAGTGACAGGTGGAACAGGATCTTCGGTATTGCGCCCCTCCGAGCCTCGCCTGCTCGGCGGAGTAGGCTCCGGCCCAGACCGACTTCGTGGCCTCGACCACCGGGCTCGTGGCGCCGGTCACCGGGCTGGTCACCTCGACGCTCGCCGTAGCGGTCGGCATCACCCTCGCCCCTCGACCCGGCAGCGCGAAGACATGGATCGAGTTGCCGTTGTTCGGGCGACGGATGTGGGGCGTGAGATCTCGCGGCAGCATGGTCGACCAGCTGGCACCGCCGGTCCCCGAGGGGATCGCAATGTACTGCGTGCCGTCGGCCAGATAAGAGACCGGAAAGCCCTGGGCGGAGGTGGGCAGGCGCGTGTGCCGAAGGCCTCGATGATCCAGCCAAGCACCAGAGCGCCGATGGGGGCGCTGCCGATCTGGCCGACGCTGAAGACCGAGAGCACCCGTCCGCGGAAGGCGGGAGCCGCCGATTCCTGGACGATCGAGCGGGCGCGAGTCGAGGTCACCCCCATATTGAGGCCCCAAGAGACCGTGGCGACCACCAGCAGCCACCAGCTCGGCTCGATCCACAGCAGCATCAGAATCACCAGACGCGAGAGCTGCATGAGCAGAAACAGCCGCCCGGGTTGAGCGAAAGGCATCCAGCGCAGCATGGCGCCAGCGAAGAAAGCCACCATCATGCCGGCGAGAAGCGCGGCGTTGCCTCCGTAGATGCGCTTGATGTGAATGGGAAGACGGTCATGAAGGCGCCGGCGTTGAAGATAACTACGGCGAGTACTCGAGCGTCGCCGGCTCCGGCGGGCTTGGGCCCAGATGATCAGGCGGATCTACGAGGTGGATCTCTCAGGTCCAGGCTGTCAATCCCTTCCTGATACTGGTCTTGATTCCTACCTTCACCTACCTCGTCTACCCACAGGTCGACAGATATACCAAGGTTACGCCGCTGCGAAAGATCGGGGCGGGCCTGTTTCTGACCAGCGTCGACAGTGGCGGGCGAGCACGCGGAGTTGAACTACAATGACCAACAAATGCTCGCCTCCGAACCGAGGTCAATGAATGAACGGTTCTCTTCAGAAAGCGACCAAAGTTTGCATCTTGCTTGCCGCTATTGCCTCTGCGCCATTGGCGCCCGCTATCTTCGCCGCCGAGCAGCCGAACATCGTGTTCATCATTTCCGACGACCACGACAACGAGCACCTGGGTTTCATGGGCAACAAGATCGTGCACACGCCGAATCTCGACCGGCTGGCTCGGGCGGGGACGGTGTTCACCCGCGCGCACCTACCGATGTCGCGCTGCCATCCGACGCTGGCAAGCTTTCTCAGCGGCCGCTGGCCTCATCAAACGGGCGTTTACCACAACTTCGGAACGAAGAAGCTCGACCCGACAAACTCGTTGCCCAGGCTCTTGAAAGACGCCGGCTACGCGACCTACGTCGAGGGCAAGTACTGGGAAGGCGATCCGAGAGGAATGGGCTTCACACATGGCAAAGGCGAATCGGGGAACGAGTTTGTGCGCAATGGACAGGCCGATCTTTTTGCGTTTGTCGACGAGGTTGGCGGGCGAGAACCGATGTTCATCTGGTGGGCGCCCAAGATCCCACACCTGCCACACGACCCGCCGCAAGAATACCTGGCGTTGTTCGACAAGAAAGAGATCCCCATGCCTGCTTGGATCGGCGAAGACCGTCGGGAATCGTTCCTGCAGAAGGAACACCTGAGCCTGGCGATGGAGGCGTGGCTGGACGACGGAATTGGCAAGCTCGAAAAGAAGCTGCGCGAAAAGGGAGTCTACGAAAACACCCTGTTCGTGTTTGTCATCGACAACGGCTGGTGCAACGGCTTGGTGTCGAAAGGTTCGCCGTTTGAAAAAGGCGTCCGCACGCCGGTGTTCTTCAGCTGGCCCGGCAAGATCAAAGGCGGGCAGCGTTTCGATGCTCTGACCAGCACTTTGGACATCTATCCGACAATTCTGGATTACGCCGGCGCGAAGACGCCCGCTTCCGCCGCGGGGAACAACTTGCGGCCGATCATCGATGGCAAGACAACCAAGAATCGCGAGCGCCTGTTCGGCGCGATCTACTCGGCGTTCGTGACGGAGACCGACGAGCGACCCGAGCGAGATATCTACGCGCTTTACGTCCGCGACGAGCGGTGGAAGTACATGTTCTTCCTGCAGGATGTCGTTGAAGAGCGCAACAGAAACTACTTCCGCATCCAATGGATCGAGACGGACTACCCCGCGCGGCGAAAGGGCGCAGAAGACCTGTACGACCTCCAAGCCGATCCGACGGAACGAACCAACCTGGCCGCGAAACCCGAACACGCCCAGCGGATGGCCGAGATGCGCGAGGCCGTGCTCGCATGGTGGAAGGAAACCGGCGGCAAACCGATCGACGCGTTGGCAGAGAAGGACTGAGGGAGATCCGCTTGATTCGGATCTCCATCAACTCGCGGCGTAAAGGCGCTCGGCGACGGCGGTCAGCTCTTTCACGATGCCGGAGTTGCCGGAAGCGTCGATGACGTTGTGGTGCTCGCCCGGGTCGGCCTCCAGGTCGAACAACTCCGAGCGCTCCCAGCTCAAGTAGTTGAGCTTCCACTTGTCGGTGCGCACCATTAGGATGGGCGGCTTGCCGACATAGCGGTTGTCCACCGTGAAAGAGCTATGGCAAAAGTAGTACTCCGAGTATGCGTGCTCGCGCTGCGTGTACGCTCCGCCTTGGACTAAGGGTGCAAAACTGCGGCCGTCGATCCCGGCGGGGCTCCCCAGCCCGCACAGCTCAGTCAGAGTTGGGAGCAGATCGACGTGCTCGATGATTTGCTTGCGGGCGGTTCCGGCTTCGATCCGCTCCGGCATGCGCACGATCAGCGGCACGTTCACGCTCTGCTCGTACATGTTGTGTTTGGTCCACATGCGATGCGCCCCGGCCATCTCGCCATGGTCCGAGGTGTAGACGACCACTGTATTCTTGTCGAGCCCTAACTCGCGCAACGTGTCGAACACCCGCCCAAGGTTCGCGTCCATCTGGGAGATGTTGCCGTAGTAGCCGCGGATGGCGTCGCGCAGATCGTCGTCGGTCTGCTGATACCAGCCGCGGTCCTTCGCGCGAATCAAGTGCCCGACGAAGCCGCCCTCCAGCTCTTCTTCCGACCGCTCGGGCAAACTCAGACTGACCCCGTCATACATATCCCAGTACCGCTTCGCCGGAACCAGAGGCGTATGCGGCATGTAGAACGACGTCCACAGGCAGAAGGGGCGGTCCTTGTTCTCGCGCAGAAAGGCGACCGACTCCTCGGCGTAGAAGGTATCGGGGAAGTACCTCTCCGGGGCCTTCGAGGTGGCGCCGCTCAGCCCGGTCGCGTACTCGCCGTCGGTGTACGCCGCGTATTGATCCTGTTGAAACTCCCGCTGTTCGGCCTCGGTGAGCCGGTTGAAGTGATCGTCGCGGTGGAGCCGGTGATCGAAGCCGTGCCGGCGGGTCTCGTCGACGAAGTGCATCTTGCCGATCGCGCCGGTGACGTAGCCGTGATCCTTGAAGTAGTGGGCGACCGTGCGCGCCTCGTCAGGCAGCGGGTCTCGCAGAATCTTCGCCCCGTGCTTGTGGGGGTGGAGGCCCGTGATGATCGACCCGCGGGCCGGGACGCAGACGGGTGCATTGCAGTAGGCGCGCTCGAAGCGGACGCCTTCGGAGGCGATCTCGTCGATATGGGGCGTCTTGGCTTCGTGGCTTCCGTAGCAGCCGGACGCGGCGGTCTGATGTTGATCCGAGCACAGGAAGAGCAGATTCGCTCGCCGTGTCTGCGCAAAGTTGAAAAAGGGCCCGACAGACGCGGCGGCGACGCTCTTGACTGCTTGACGGCGAGTGATCATTCTGAGCACATTGTAGTTCAGCCGAATCCGTCCGCGGCCGACACCGCACTGCTGGCTTGCTATGCTCTCCGTGGCGGAATGGCCGAGAATGGAGGCTACAAGCCCATGAAAATCCACCGAATCACGATCGCCCTTGTTCTCGCCTTAGGAGTACTCGCCCAGCTCCCTCTCCGCGGAGCCGAATCATCGACACCGAACATCCTCTGGATCATCGTCGATGATATGTCGGCCAACTTCTCTTCCTATGGAGAAACGCTGATCGAGACGCCGCATGTCGATCGGTTGGCGAGCGACGGGGTGCGGTTCGCCAACGCATACGTCACGGCCCCGGTCTGTTCGCCCAACCGCTCGGCGTTTATTACCGGGATGTACCAGACGTCCATCGGCGCTCACCACCACCGCAGCGGCCAAGGGCAGCTGAAAATCCGTTTACCTGACGGCATTCGGCCGATTCCGGAGATGTTTCAAGAGGCCGGCTACTACACGGCGATCACCGGGTGGCCCAACACAGATCGGACGACCCTAGGGAAGACGCACTACAACTTCGAATGGGACGAAGCCATGTACGACGGCCCCGACTGGAGTCAACGTCAACCCGGCCAGCCATTCTTCGCCCAAGTTCACCTCCCCGGCGGCAAACATCGCGGCGGGTCAATCGAGTCTTTCGAAAAGCTCAGCGCTCGCATCGAGAAGCTGTTGGGGAGCAGAACCGATCCTGCCAAGGTGAAGCTGCCGCCGTACTATCCCGACGATCCGGTGCTTCGAAAAGATTGGGCGGCGTATCTGGATTCGGTTCGTCTCACCGACAAGTTCGTGGGCGACGTCGTGCAACGGCTCAAAGACGAGGGCGACTACGAGAACACGGTTGTGCTCTTTATGACCGACCACGGCATCAGCCACGCCAGGGGAAAGCAGTTTCTCTACGACGAAGGTCTCCACGTGCCTCTCGTCATCGCCGGACCGACCATCGAGCCCGGGCAGGTTCGCGACGACCTGGTCGAGCACATCGATATCGCGGCTCTCTCGCTCGGACTCGCGGGAATCGAGATTCCCCAAACCATGGAGGCCCGCGACATCCTCAGCAAGGACTACAAGAAGCGGACAGCTATCTTCGCGGCCCGTGACCGCTGCGATGAGACGGTCGACTACATCAGAGCGTTGCGTACAGCGCGCTACAAATACATCCGCAACTTCCTGCCCGACCGCCCTCACCTGCAACCCAACCTCTATAAGGATGGGAAAGGCATTCTCATAGCGCTGCGCAAGGCTCATGCGGCCGGGACGTTGAATGAGACCCAGGAGCTTCTGTTTGCCCACAGTCGCCCCAAAGAGGAGCTCTATGATCTGACGGAGGACCCGTTCGAAGTCCGCAACCTGGCCGGCGATCCGAAACACGAAGCACAACTGAAGAAACTAAGAACGCGCCTCGACGAATGGATCCTGCGCACGAACGACCATGGCGCGGAATCAGCAGCCGTGTACGACAGCGAGATGGTCGCGTATTCCAAGCGCGTAGGCAACAATCCTGAAGCGGCAAGCATCCTGCGTGGCAACATCGCTCTGATGAAACGGTGGGCGGCCGAGGGCATGTAAGCTGTCCGCGAGCTGGGCTATAATAGAACCATCTTGTTCAAGGCGTACCGGGCAGCAATAGCTCCACTTTGGCTCGCCGCCAGCCTCCCGTTGCCGGCCACGGCTGCGACCGTCGATTTTCATCGCGACGTGCGACCGATCCTCTCCGACAACTGCTTCGCTTGCCACGGCAACGACGAATCGAAGAACCGCAGCGGATTGAGGCTCGATACGCCGGACGGTCCGTCCGCCGACCTCGGCGGCCGTTTCGGCGTCGTCCCAGGCGAGGTGGAAAGGAGCGAAGTCTACAAACGCATCTCTTCCGACGACGTCCGACGTCGCATGCCACCGTCGTCGTCCGGCGCAAGCAAGCTCTCGCCCGACGAGATCGAGACCATTCGCCTGTGGATCGATCAAGGTGCAGAAGGGGGCGGTCATTGGGCTTTCGAGACCCCGACGAGACCCGAGCTGCCCGAGGTCGACGGGGAGGATTGGGCGCGTAATCCCATCGACTTCTTCATCCTCGACCGCCTATCTGTCGAGAGCCTCGAACCTTCGCCGACAGCACCCCGCGAAACACTCATCCGCCGAGTCAGCTTGGATCTGACCGGTCTACCGCCGACGCCGGCGGAGGTCGACGCATTCCTCGCCGACGACTCCGCCGATGCTTACGAAAAGCTGGTCGACCGCCTACTCGAGTCTCCGCGCTACGGCGAGCGCATGGCGATTCGCTGGCTCGACGCGGCGCGCTACGCCGATACCAACGGCTATGAGACCGACGCCGAGCGCTATCAATGGCGCTGGCGCGACTGGGTCATCGACGCCTTCAACAACAACATGCCCTTCGACCAGTTCACTATCGAGCAGATCGCCGGCGACATGCTGCCCAACGCAACGCTCGAGCAGAAGATCGCCAGTGGTTTCAACCGCAATCACCGCCAAACCGGCGAGGGTGGCACCATCCCCGAAGAGTACGCCGTCGAGTACGTGGCCGATCGCGTAGATACGACCTCGACCGTCTGGCTCGGCCTGTCGATGAGCTGCGCCCGCTGCCATGACCACAAATACGACCCGATATCACAGAAGGACTTCTACCGCTTTTTCGCCTACTTCAACAACGTTCCCGAACGGGGCATGGCTTTCAAATACGGCAACTCGCCGCCGATGATCGTCGCGCCGACTCGCGCTCAACAGGCGATGCTGAGCGCGCACGACAGAGAGCTTGCAGCCGCTCAGAAACGATTCGAGTTGCTGGCAGACAAGGCGGAAGCCGAGCAGCGCAAATGGGAGCGCAAGCTCGCCCAGGGCGGCCCCGTCGATTGGACGATGCCGGATCGCCGCCTCACCTACTTCACTCTCGACACCGAGGATGGTGAAGCCAGCGCCGTCGACGGGCGCGTTCCGATCGAGGAGGGCGTCATTGGCCGCGCCGCCAGCTTCGACGGTAAGGGGTTCCTCGACGCCGGCGAGGTCGCCCACGTCGACTTCGAGGACAAGTTCACCCTCTCCGCCTGGGTCAAGCCCGAGCGCCTCGACGGCGCCATCCTTTCCAAGGCCCGCGATGTCGAGAGGGGCACCGGTTACGGCGTCTATCTCAAGAACGGCAAGGTGCAGGTAAACCTCGTCTGGCAATGGATCGAGAGATGCATCCGCATCGAAACACAAGAGCCGATTCCGCAAGGCGACTGGGCGCACGTGCTCGTCACCTACGACGGCTCGCGCTTGGCCAAAGGCCTCAAGATCTACCTCGACGGACGCGAGGCGGAGCCCAACGTTCTTCACGACCAGATGACCCAGCACTTCGCGACGAAGGAGCCCTTCCGCATCGGCGCCGGTAACGGACAGCGGTTCTACGGACTCATCGACGATGTGCGCGCCTACTCCTACCCGCTCTCGCCCGACGAAGTCGCGATTCTGGCCTCGTCCGCGCCGCTGAACGCGATCGCCGCACGCCCCGCCGCCGAGCGAAGCCGCGGCGAGCGCGACAAGCTGCGACTCGCGTTTCTCCACCAGAATGCGCCGAAGAAGATCCGAGAGACCTGGGCAGACACCTTCGAGCTGAGAAAGCAACGCGACGCCATGGTCGATAGCTTTCCGACCGTGATGGTGATGGCCGAGCGTCCGCAGCGCAAGCAGACACACGTCTTAGTGCGTGGCGCCTATGACGCCCCCGGCGAGGCGGTAGAGCCTGGTGTTCCCGCAGCGCTGCCGCCGCTGCCCACCGGCGCCTCCAACGACCGCCTCGGCCTCGCGCAGTGGCTGGTCGACCGCTCGAACCCGCTCACGTCGCGCGTCACCGTCAACCGCTTCTGGCAGATGTTCTTTGGCACCGGGCTGGTCAAGACGGCGGAGGATTTCGGCTCTCAGGGCGAGCCGCCGGCGAATCGGGAGCTCCTGGACTGGCTCGCGGTCGAGTTCGTCGACCAGGGTTGGGACACCAAAGGCATCGTCAAGACGATCGTCACCAGCGCAACGTATCGGCAGTCGTCAAAGGCGCGTCCCGAGCTACGGGTGAAAGACCCTGAGAACCGACTGCTTGCCCGTGGGCCGCGTTTCCGGCTCCCCGCGGAAGCGGTGCGTGACCAAGCGTTGGCCCTCGCCGGCCTGCTGGTCGAGAAGCAGGGCGGACCGTCGGTCAAGCCCTACCAGCCGGCGGGCTTGTGGACCGAGCTGGGTGGCACGAAGGGCTACGAAGTAGACTCCGGAGAAAACCTCTACCGTCGCAGCCTCTACACCTTCTGGAAACGCACCGTGCCGCCGCCCTCGATGCTGAGCTTCGACTCGGCCGGGCGTGAAGCGTGCACGGTTCGCGCCGTGCGCACCAACACGCCGCTGCAGGCGCTCAACCTGATGAACGACGTCGCATACCTGGAGATGTCGCGCAGATTGGCCGAGCGCATGATTCGCGAAGGCGGCGAGAACGCTCAGGATCGCCTGGCGTGGGGCTTCCGCGCAGCGACGGCGAGACGGCCCGGCGAGGACGAGAGCGGCGTGCTCGCTTCCAGCCTGGCGCACTTCCGCGATCATTTCGCCTCCGACCCGGACGCCGCCGAGCGTTACCTGCGCCAAGGCGAAAGTCCCCGCGACCAATCGATTCCACCCACCGAGCTCGCCGCCTACACCTCGGTAGCCAGCCTCATCCTCAACCTGGACGAAACCATCACAAAGGAGTAGGTTCCAACGGAGCCCGCCATGGATCCCCAACGCGAGACCATCCTCGGTATGACCCGTCGGCACTTCTTCGGCCGCGCGGCAACTGGAGCCGGCGCAGTGGCGATCGCTTCGCTCCTCGGCGACGACCTCAGCGCGGTCTCCGCGACCGGCGGCATTCCCGGTGTGCCGCACTTTGCCCCCAAGGCCAAGCGCGTGATCTACCTGTTCCAATCGGGTGGCCCGTCGCAGCTGGAGCTCTACGACTACAAGCCCGCGCTGGAGAGATTGGCTCGCACCGAGCTTCCCGACTCTATCCGCAAAGGGCAGCGTCTCACCGGGATGACGGCTGCACAGACGTCGTTCCCGGTGGCGCCGTCGCTCTTCGAGTTCGCGCAGCACGGCAGGTCGGGCGCTTGGATGAGCGAGCTCGTGCCGCATCTGGCGGAGATCGCCGATGAGCTGTGCTTCATCAAGTCGATGCACACCGAGGCCATCAACCACGACCCGGCGTTGACTTTCTTCCAGACCGGCGCGCAGCTCGCCGGACGGCCGTCGATCGGCGCGTGGCTCTCCTACGGCCTCGGCACCGAGTCGAGCGAGCTGCCGGCCTTCGTGGTCATGACCTCGAAGGGGAGCGGCCAGCCCGAGGGCGGCCAGCCGCTCTACGATCGTCTGTGGGGCAGCGGCTTCCTAGCCGGCCGCTATCAGGGCGTCAAGTTCCGCTCCGCGGGCGACCCGGTGCTCTACCTCTCCAACCCGGATGGCTTCAGCTCGGCGGCCCGCCGACGCTACCTCGACGACCTCGCCAAGCTCAACCAGATCAAGCTCGAGGACACGGGCGATCCGGAGATCGAGACGCGCATCGCCCAATACGAGATGGCGTTTCGCATGCAGACGTCGGTGCCGGACTTGACCGACCTATCGTCCGAGCCCGACAGCGTCTTCGACATGTACGGCCCCGACGCGCGCAAGCCGGGAACCTACGCCGCCAACTGTCTGCTGGCGCGGCGCCTCGCCGAGCGCGGCGTGCGCTTCATCCAACTCTTCCACCGCGGCTGGGACCAGCACGCCAAGCTGCCGGAAGAGATTTCGCTCCAGTCGCGCGACGTCGACCAACCCTCGGCGGCGCTGGTCAAGGATCTCAAGCAGCGAGGTCTGCTCGAGGACACCCTCGTCGTCTGGGGTGGAGAGTTCGGCCGCGCGGTCTACTCGCAGGGCAAGCTCACGGACACGGATTACGGCCGCGACCACCATCCGCGCTGCTTCACGATCTGGATGGCCGGTGGCGGTGTCATGCCTGGCATCACCCACGGCGCAACGGACGACTACGGCTACAACATCACCGAGAACCCGGTCCACGTCCACGATCTGCACGCCACCATGCTTCACCTGCTCGGCATCGACCACAAGAAGCTCACCTACAAGTATCAGGGTCGAAACCATCGCCTGACGGACGTCCACGGTGAGGTCGTAGAGTCGGTGCTGGCGTAGTCGGGTATGATCCGGTGCCGACTCGACCCAACGAGGTTTCCTAAACGAGGTTGTCCTATGAAAACGATTCTCTGCCTGTACGCATTCGTCTGCGCACGGTTGGTGCGCGCGATCCCTATCCTGGGGGTGGTCCTGGTGACGTTGGCCGTTGGCTGCAATACGGCGACGCCCGACAAGACGGAGACTCCCGAGCCACGGCCGCCCAATGCTGGGCGCCCCAACATCGTTTTCATTTTTATCGACGACCTGGGCTGGGCCGACCTGCCAGTCTACGGCAACGCCTTCCACGAGACGCCCAACATCGACCGCTTGGCGGCACAGGGGTTGCGTTTTACCGATGCCTATGCGGCGGCACCGATATGCTCCGCGACCCGCGCCAGCGTCCAGTCCGGGCAGTACCCGGCACGCGTCGGAGTCATCGACTTCATCCCCGGGCACTGGCGGCCCTACGAGCGCCTCACCGTGCCCAAGAACCGCACCCAGTACCTGCCCCTGGAGGTCGTGACTGTCGGCGAGGCGATGAAGATGCAGGGCTACGCGACTGGCTACTTCGGCAAATGGCATCTCGGATCCTCACGAACGGGTACGACCCCTGCCGCGCAGGGCTATGATGTCTCGTTCTACCAGACAGGAAGGGGACACTTCGACCTCGCAGAAAAGCTCACCCCACCACAAGGCGTCGCGCCCGACGATTATTTTGCCGAGGTGATTACCGACCACGGCCTCGCGTTCATGGAGGCTCATCGGGACCAACCCTTCTTCCTCACCCTCTCTCACTACGCCGTTCACATCCCGCTCGAGGCCCGGCAGGCGCTCATCGAAAAGTACGAGAACAAGGAGAAGCCGGCGGAAGGCATCAATCATCCCGTCTACGCGGCCATGATCGAGCATGTCGACGAGAGTGTCGGCCGGGTGCTCGACACGCTCGACGAGTTGGGGCTCTCGCAGAACACGCTTGTCATGTTCTATTCAGACAACGGAGGTCTCTCCGAGCGCTACGACAAGGCCGACGGAGTCGTCGTGACGACCAACGCACCCCTGCGCGACGAGAAAGGCAGCCCCTACGAGGGTGGCATCCGCGAGCCCCTGTTGGTCCGTTGGCCCGGCGTCGTCGCCCCGGGCACGACCTCCGACGCGCTGGTGACGAGTGTCGACCTCTTTCCTACCTTTGTCGACCTCGCCGGGGGGACGATGCCGGACGGGCAGACTTTCGATGGGATCAGCATGGCGCCCGTGCTGCGCGGCGCTGCGCCGGATGCCGAGCGTGCTCTCTTCTTCCACTATCCGGTTTATCACCATTCCGTGCCGGCGGGCGCCATCCGACAGGGCGATTTCAAGCTGATCGAGTTCTTCGATGACGGACACACGGAGCTGTACAACCTTCGCGAAGATATCGGAGAGGCCCATGACCTCGCCGCTGACCTGCCCGAAAAGACGGCCGCGATGCAGACCTTGCTTGCCGAATGGCGCGAACAGGTCGGTGCAGCGATGCCCGTCGCGAATCCGGATTTCGATGAAGCCCGCCGCAGCGAGTGGGGGCGACATCCCGACCTTCAGTAGCGCGACCAGACCCGTTTCGACGCCCAAAGGTGCCACCCTGCCAAGGGGTGGAGACCCCGTGCCGGAAGTACGGCCTCGTCTGACAACGGTTCTCTCCCTCGTCTTGGGCTTCATGAGTCTCGGAGTGTGCGCCGTCGTCGTGTCGGCCGGCGCGCAAGAGCGAACCCGGATCAACAGAGTCATCGAAGCGCTGGAAGAGGGACGGCCGGCGATCGCCACTCAACACTGGCGCTTCATCGATATGGAGCATTCGCCGTTTTCGGCCGAGCGGCTGGAATCCATCCTGGCCGAAATGGATGAGGACCGGGACGCCCGAGGCCGCATGAACCTGGCTCCTTTGGTGCGCATCCCGCAGGACGGCGACGAAGATTTCAGGTGGGCGGTCAAGCAGGTGTTGGATCTGGGAGCCCTCGGCGTCGTGCTGCCACACGTCGACACCAAGGACGAAGCGGTGCGGTTGGTGCGCGCGATGCGCTACCCACCGATGCGCGGCTCAAGCCAGCCCGAGCCGCGTGGGGAGCGGGGTTGGGGGCCTGGGAGAGCCGTCCGTTTGTGGGGCGTCGCGAATGCCAGCGAGTACCACAGCAAGGCTGATGTCTGGCCGCTCAATCCTGACGGGGAGCTCTTCGCCGTGGCCATTATCGAATCGGCCGAGGCCGTCAGGAATATTGCGGAGATCCTCGAAGCGCCGCTCAGCGCGGTCATGGTCGTTCCCGGAGATCTGAGCATCGACCTAGGCCTGGGGCCTCCTGGCGCGGATATCTACCCCGAAGTCGATGCCGCCTTTCGGAAGGTCCTCGAAGCGTGCCAGGCACAGGACACCGTTATTTGCGGATGTGGGGATGCTCGCAGCCGCATGCAGAGGCGCCTCGAGGAGGGGTGGAAGTTCTTTCTCCCACTCGGCGGGTGAAGACCGTAACCCGCCCCGCAGCCTTCGGCTGTCGCAGGTGCCACCCGAATATTCGAGGGACGCGGGTTAGCACCCACCCAGCGATTCTGCGGGTGGCACCTTCATAGCTTCCGGGCGCTCAAGGTCCCAGCCTTTCCACACATTCCAAAAGAGTTAGCACCCCATGCGACCGAAGTGCCGTTTCCCGTCAATAAGAGGGTGGCACCTGTAACGGCCGAAGGCTGTTGGGGCTCGTCACCATCCTCGCCAAAGTCGATGAGAGCGTCAGCTTGTGGCGATCACGCAGCGAGCGCCGCAGGCCGGACGGCTCCTACCTCCAAGCCTACGACAAGACCACAGGCGCGCTGCTGGCCGAGGTCGAGGTCGACACCCATCTGCATGGCCAACCCATGACCTACCTACACCAGGGTCGCCAGTACATTGCGGTCACCGGCGGCGGGACGGAAGACGAGAAGGCAGAGCTCGTCGTCTTCGCCCTTCCTCGACAGTGAGCGCCGCGGGGCAGAGAAGAGCTCGGTTCAGAACATAGCGATCGGGTTTATTGGGCCACCGGTACCGCGGGCGACTTTGAGTGGCAGCGCCATGAACATGAACGCATAGCGCTGCTCGTCGGCACATGCCTTCGCCAGCGGCTCGAGAAGCGCGTTGTCGAGGATCGCCACGCCGTAGTTGAAGAGCACGCCGTGCATCGGGAAGGTCAAGCCATATTCATCGGGCCTGGCGTCGTGCAGGTCCCAACCGAGCAAGGCGACATCGTGATCGCGAAGGAACTTGGCACAGCTGACGTGCAAGCCCGGATCGTCGGCACCGAAGGTATTGCCGCGCCGGAGGAACTCCTCGCGGCCGCTGTAGACGAGGAGTGCGTCGCCCGGCTCGACTTCGACGCCCTGAGCACCCGCGATCTCGTCAAGCTCCCAACCATGAACCGGCCGCCTTCGGGTGACGTGCGGCTCGCCGCGGTGGCGGGGCACGTCGAGCAGCACACCGCGCGTGATGATGCCGTCGCTCCAGGCGGTGATGGCTCCAAAGTGGGCCCCGTTGGTATCGATCTCCTCGTCGGCATCACGCCCCTGCCACATACCATCCGCATCCCACATATGACACAGAGCGTCGATATGCGTCACCGACTTCTGGCCGTGATAGATGAAGCCCCAGTAATCGACAACGGCGCCGGCACCGCTCTCTCGATCGCTCTTGCGTATGAAGTGCTGCTGGGGCTCGAAGACTCTACTCAGTGACACCGTTCGTCCGTTTGTGACCAGCGCCGCTGCTTCGGCGCGTTTCTTCGCGGTGATGAGATTGATCGCCCCCTTTTCGTCGTCCGCCCCCCACCGCCCCCAGTTGCGCCGCTCGGTATACCAGGCCTCGACCTCCTGTTGGGTCGGACGGCGGCGCTGCGACGGTTGACCATGAGCAGGCGCGGCCAGTGCAGCGCTTCCCAGCGCCGCGCCGCCGGCTAGAAACTGTCGTCGCGTCGTGGTCATCGTGTTGCCTCCTGTTTTCTAATAGACGGATTCTAGTCCTCACTGGCAGGAGGCGGCGAAACCGTGAGTCCCTGTCCTTCCTCGGTTGGCTTCAAAGGAAGAAGGCGGGACCGGTTCACTGTTATGATCGCCGGAGTTACGATGCAACGCGCTCGCCCATGGACACCTTCGCCGGCTCGTTCGGCACGAGAGGAACCCGCTATACGCTCGTCTTACTTGTTCCACAGTCCAGCCATCGTCGCCGTCGCCGCCAGCCTCGCGGTCTTGGTGCCCACGGCCCTCGTTGCCGGCGATGACATCCCGCGAACCCCCTCGGGTCGGCCGGATCTCAGCGGTACCTACGACGCGGCGACTCTGACTCCGCTCGAGCGACCCGAGAAGTACGGCGAGAATCTGTATATCAGCGTGGAGGCCGCCAAGGAGATTGCAGAGGCGGAGAGGATCCGGTATGAAGAAAGAGCGCAGGACAGCGATCCGCATCGGGAGGCACCACCCGAAGGCGCCAGCGTCGGCGGCTACAACTACTTCTGGCTCGATCGAGGGGTTGACTCGTTCGCGGTCGACGGCAAGTTCCGAACTTCGATCATCGTCGAACCGAAGAACGGCCGCAGGCCGCCGCTGACAGAAGCGGGGCAGGCTTACGCAGACAAGCGAGCCGAGAGTCGCGACAAGTACACCGGTGAAGCCTGGTGGGTCGACCAGGACGGTCCCGGGCCCTACGACAACATGGAGCAGCGCGGCCATCCCGAGCGGTGCATCCTGGGCTTCACCGGCACCACCCCCTCCTTCCCCAGCGGGTACAACAACTACAAGCGCATCGTGCAGACAGAGGATCACATCATGATCCTGGTCGAGATGGTGCACGACGCTCGCTCGGTCAGGATGAACTCAGAGCATGCGCCTGCCAGCGTGCGCAAGTGGCTTGGCGATTCCATCGGTTGGTGGCAGGGCGACACCCTGGTGGTCGACACCACCGGCTTCCACCCCCGTTCTCATTCGTCGGCGTCGCGCTGGACCCGCGATACGGGCACAGAGAATCCGCACGTTGTCGAGCGATTCACTCGACTCGAGAACGGCGATCTGCTCTACCGCTTCACCGTCGAGGACGATGCGATCTGGACCGCGCCCTGGACCGGCGAGTACGTCTGGCGCGCAAGTGACGAGAAGGTCTACGAATACGCCTGCCACGAAGGCAACTACGCGCTCGGCAACATCATGCGCGGGGCTCGACTGATGGAACAGGATGCGTTGAATAGCCAATAGCCGACGGGCGGCCCAGAGGTCACCGTCGTCAGAGGCGTCATCGAGATCACCAAAGCCCCGGCAGCCTTCGGCTGCTAGGTGCCACCCGAATCTCTCAGGACTTGGCGGCGCTCAGAGGTGACTCCTCGGGTGGCATCCCGGCCCGCCGAAAGGGACCGTGGTTGTCAACTCTTCTTCGGGTTCTCCGCCCTCTCGAAGATGTTTCGGTTGGCACCCTGCCGGCGGAGGCATCCGGGTCTCGCCGACTCGAGCGCGTCGGGTCGGCGACGCGGCCCCGCGCGGTGGCATAATCAAGCCCACGTTTCCATCGCACCGAGAGGACATCATCATGAAGATCCCAGCGGTTTTGGGTACGGTCATCGTCGGCATCTTCTTGCTGGGCACGTCCGAATCGGCGACGGCCGCGTGCGAGCCCGATGGCGAGGTGACTTTTCTGTGCGGGCCGGTCAGCCCCGAAGATCTCGCGCCGGTGCCGCGGTCGCCGTGGGTCATCGTGTCGAGCATGGTGGATGAGGGGCACCTCTATGCGGCCGACACCCGTGACCACACCGCGACAGTGATCTTCCCGGCCGAGGGCTCCGAGCCACGACACGACACCGGGACCTACGGCGCCTGCCCCGGGCCGGTGTCCCGGCAGTTCAGGCCCCACGGGCTCTATCTCCGTCCTGGAGACGGGGATCGGCACACCCTGCTGGTCGTCGGCCACGGCGCGCGCGAGGCCATCGAGGTGTTCGAAGTCGATATGCGTGGCGCGACACCGGCGCTCACCTGGATCGGGTGCGCCGTCGCCCCCGACCCACTGGCGTTGAATTCCGTCGTGGCGTTGCCCGAGGGCGGCTTTGCCGCGACGAGTCCCCGCACCGGTGACATCTGGGAGTGGAACCGCGAGGCCGGGTGGCGTCTCGTTCCCGGCAGTGAGGAGATCGGTCCGAACGGCCTCGAGATCTCGCGTGACGGTCGATGGTTCTATGTCGGTGGCTACGGCGCCAAGTCGTTGATCCGCTTGTCACGGGGACGGACACCGGTCGAGAAGGATGCCGTGGCCGTCGGGTTTCACATCGATAACGTCCGCTGGGGCCCCGGGGAGACGCTCCTGGCGGCGGGACACCTCGGGCCGACCCGGGCCGCGATCGGCGAGTGCATCCGCGATGGGCGGTGCGAAGGGGTGACGTCGCGGGTGTCACGGATCGACCTGCAAAGCTTCACCGCGGAAGAAGTCGTTCGATACCCCTCGAACGATCGGCTGATCCTCGGCACCGTCGCCATTCAGGTCGGGTCAGAGATCTGGGTCGGCAGTGTCGCCGGCAGTGATCGGATTGCGCGATTCCCGGTCGCGAGACCGTAGTCGACTAGTGCTAGTGTGCTGTAACACTCGATCGTTTAGTGACTGAGCGAGACTATGCTGCGTTCGATTCTTGCCACCATCGCCGCCTTGATCATTCTGTCAACTGCGTTCTCTGGTCCCTCGTCCGCAGCGGGCATTGAGTGGCCCGGCTTGCTTGGCCCGCAGCGTAACGGCTGGGTGAGTAACTTCCAGCCGCCGACGCAGTGGCCGGCGGAACTGAAAAAGGCTTGGCAAATCGAAGTTGGAACCGGCTATCCATCGCCACTGGTTTCTGGCGGCTTCGTTTACCAACATGCGCGCCAAGGTGAAAATGAGGTGGTTCGGTGTATCGACCTGAAGACCGGCGAACTCAAGTGGCGCCGGAGCTACTCCACTCCTTTTCAAATCGGAGGAGGCGGGGAGAATCACGGCAAGGGTCCCAAGTCGTCGCCCGCGCTGGCTGACGGCAGGCTGTTTACTTTGAGCATCACCAACGTGCTCTCGGCCTGGGATGCAGACTCGGGCGAGCTGCTCTGGCGTCGCGACTACGGTTCGCGGTTCAAGGCCAGCCATGGCGGCAGAGAATACACAGGCCATCCATGGTGGGGCGCTGCGACTTCGCCCCTGGTCGACGGCGGTCGAGTGATTGTCCATTTCGGCGCCGACTCTGACGGCGCGTTGATCGCGCTGGACGCCAACACTGGAAACGAAGTGTGGACTCAAGGCAAGGATGGCCCGCACTACGCGTCGCCGATTTTGGTCGAGATCCAGGGAACCCGCCAGGTCGTCGAGTGGAACGAGCGGGCTCTGGTCGGCGTGGAAAGTGCCACCGGCCGGCTATTGTGGGAGTATCCGGCGCCGGGGAACTTCAGCGACCAGAACATGCCGGCACCCGTATTTCACCAGGGTCGCGTGCTGCTGGGCGCGGAGAACCGCGGAATTCGCAGCCTCGAGCCGCAAGTGAAAGACGGCGTGTGGACGATCCAGGAGCGCTGGTTCCAGAAGAAGGTGGCGCTGGATATGAGCACGGCCGTGATCAACGACGGGCTGTTGTACGGCTTCTCGCACTACGACGGGGGTCGCATCTTCTGCCTGGACCCCCAGACCGGTGACGTGCTTTGGGAGGGTCCGCCGAGAACAGGCCAGAACGTCCGCTTTCTGGCGATTCCCGGCCATGTCGTAGCACTGATCAACGACGGCGAACTGCAGATCGTCGGCGCGATCGCCAGCGGCTTCAACAAGGTCGCGTCGTACCAAGTGGCCGAAGACACGACCTTCTCGACCTGGGCGCCCCCGGTTCTGGTGGAAAACGGAGTCTTGATCAAGGACAAGCAAATGTTGACCCTGTGGACCTTCTAGTTAAGGGGGACCAGCGCCCTTCGGCTGCTGCCGGCTGCTAGGTGCCCACCCGAATATCTCAGGACTTGGTGGAGCCCGGATGTAACTCCTCGGGTACCCGAAGAAGAGTTGGCAACGACGGTCCCCTTCGGCGGGCCGGGTTCTCCGCCGTCTCGAAAATCTTCGGCTGGCACCCTGCCGGCCGGAGGCCGGCGGGCCATGCCAGTCAGGCGCGAAACTCGGGCAGCACGCGCTCGGCGAGCAGGCGCTCGTTCGAGGGCAGGTACTCGACGGGGCAGGCCGAGCTCAGGATGATGGTGCGCGCACCGGCGTCGATGTACTCGCGGAGTCGAGCAACGCAGTCTTCGGGCGAGCCCGCCAGCGCGTACTTGCCTGCCAGCTTGGAGAAATCCTGGTTGTACTGCAGGGAGAGCCGCTCGACGGCCATCTTCACGGCGAGGTCGCGATCCTCGTGAACGGCGAAGAAGATGTAGAGGCCCGGTCTCACCGGCGCATCGCGATCCTCGTCCTCGGCAAAGCCGGCGATGGCTTCGACACTGGCGGCAAGCCGCTCGGGCGTGTACATGTAGGGAAGCCAGCCGGTGCCGTAACGCGCGCAGCGGCGCATCGCCGCCTCGCTGCGACCGGAGACCCAGATCGGGGGGTGGGGCTGCTGCACCGGGCGGGGGTAGAGCGTCAGGCCCGATACTTCGGTGAACCTGCCGGCGAAGGTGACCTTCTCTTCGGTCATCAGCCGCCGGATGAGCTCGAGCGCCTCGTTGGTGCGCTCGCCGCGCTCGCCGACCGGCACTCCACAGGCTTCGAACTCCGCCGCGAACTCGCCGCCGACACCGACGCCGAGGCTGAAGCGTCCTTTCGACACCGCATCTAGGGTCGCGATTTGTTTGGCGAGCAGCGGCGGTGGATAGAGCGGCACCAGGGTGATGGCGCTCATCAGCCGGATCGTCTTGGTGGCACCGGCTGCCGCCGCCAGCGTCACCAGGCCGTTGCTGGTAGGACCGTAGAAGAAGACGTGCTCGCCCATGGAGACATAGTCGTAGCCAAGCGCCTCGGCAGTCTGGGCCTCCTCGACGACGTCCTGCACTCGTCTCAGATTGATACCGAATTCGAGGTCCGTCACGCCCACCTACCCGTCCGGCTCGTACCAGATGGGAGAGCTCCAAGCGCGCTCCTGATGGGTCGCCGGCAGATCGGGATTGGGGTTGATACCGGAGTTCTGCGCATCCCACGTCGACCACCGACAGGACGGATGCCGACGCCTGGCAGAGGCGGCGCGGCGGGGTGCCAATCGGAGTCGGCCACTGTACCAGTTACAGAGCGGTGCGGAAGGGCGGAGCAGAGGCGCTGGGGAATCGGCGGAGCAGACGCAGGACGCCATCGAGTATCCTGGCGGTGGTTCGAGAGGCGGCTCGCAGGTAGTATCCTGACTCATTGATCATGGGAGTAGGGCGATGAGAAACGCGACTGCGGAACGGAGCGGCACGAAACGGGTCTCGCCCATCGCCCAAATGGCCGGCAAAGACGATGAAGCGCGCGAGCGGGTGCTGGCAAGAATAACGGAGCTCGATCTCAACGAGAATCTGCTCGAGCTCGAGACCAAGGGGTACACGGTTGTCCTCGGCGTGCTGTCCGATGACCGGATAGAAGGCGCCAAGGCCGCCATACTACGGCGCGTTGAAAGCAAGACGGGCAAGAAAGTCGATCCCGACACGGCCACGTCCAAAGACTTTGGCGGTATGGCGTATCAGCACTACCTGATTTTCGATGATCCGGTCTTCCCCGAGATTCTGCTGGAGCCAAAGCCGCTCGCGCTGATTACCTACCTGCTCGGTGAGAGTTGTGTGTTGTCTTCCATGGGCAGTCACTTTCGTGGGCCCGGCGGCATGCCTTTGTCGGTGCACGCCGATGGGGTTCGAGTCGGCATGACCGAGACGTCTTTGGTCGCCAACTGCAACTACGCTCTCACACCCTATAGCCGTGAAACGGGCGCGGTGGTGCTTTTCCCAGGCAGCCATCGAAAGCAGCGCCAGCCTACGGCACACGAGAACTGGATGGCGGGCCACGAAACCGTTCCGGAGATCATGGCGAAGAACCTCGATCCTGAAGAATTGGACGCCCTCGAATGGACGGCGCCGCCAGGTGCTGTAACCATGGAGCTCAATCCGGGAGACGCCGCCGTCTGGCATGGCAACTCGTGGCACGGCGGTTGGCGACGCGAGCTACCGGGCACGCGCATCAATCTCGCGACCTATTTCTGCCGGCCTCATCTCTCGACCCAGGAGCGACGCGGCGATACACGTCATCCCGAGGTGTTCGAGCGCTATGCCAACGAGCCCCGCTTTGCCCGTCTGCTGGGAGAGAAGATCTTCAATGGCTGGCGTGAAGAAGGGCCGGATCTCACCGGCGCGAAGGCTGGGCCCAGCGGCTTTTTCGACTGAGCCTCGGGCGCATGAAGCCGAGCCCGGGCCGACCCCTGGCGCCGCCGGACGACCGCGGACTGGACGAGGACACCGGCTGGTTCCTGGACCACTTCTCACTGGGAGAGCTGCGGCGCGCGCTCGCGGGGGGGGATTGCAAGCGGGTATTGCGGCGCGACACCTGGCTCGCCCTCGGGGTTTCGACCGTGCTCTTCACCGTGGCCTTGCTCGGGGTCGGTAGAGTGCTGGATCTCAGCGGCAGGCCCGGAATCGGCGTGCTCACGCTCGTACTCCTGGCCGGCGTCGCGATCACCGGGGTCTGCTTTCATGCCTTCCGTGTTTCCGCCAGCAGTCGGGCGGCGACCATTTCACCCGAGGCGCTGCGCGCTCACCTGGCGATCACGGAGCACCTGGCGCAGGCGGGCGCCTCCGCGCGCGCCTGAGCTCCCTCGCTAGAGCCGCTCACCTGTCCGCCGATCCATCACGTACCGACCGCGCCGCATCTCTGTTATCGAGGTGGCGCCCGCCTGCTTCATCACCAGCTCGAGCTCACGGTGCAAGATGTCGATGACCTTCTCGACGCCGTCCTGGCCATAGCCTGCCAGACCCCAGGCGTAAGGGCGACCGATCCCAACCCCGTCAGCGCCCATCGCCAGCGCCTTGAAGACGTCAGTCCCGCGGCGGATACCACCGTCGAGAAGGATCGGAATACGACCGGCGATGGCGGCAGCCACTTCCGGCAAACACTCGATCGTAGAGCGCAAGCTCTCCGACCCTCGTCCTCCGTGGTTCGACACGATCACACCGTCTGCACCATGCTCGACCGCCAGCTCTGCGTCCTCATGCGTCACGATGCCCTTGAGCACGAGAGGCATGCTGGTGGCATCCTTGAGGCGATCGACATATTCCCAGGTATGAGGCTCGCGCCGCGTCCCCGGCTTGCGTGGGGGCAGTCCGGCACGCATCGGCTTGGTGAGCCCGGCGTGGCAATTCGCACAGAACGCCGCGTCTGTGCCCTCGAGACCCAAGGCACGCTCAAGGGTCGGGGTGTTTCGCCCGGCGAGTAGGTCGATGGTAAACACCAGCACGGGACAGCCTGCACTCTCAACCCGCTTGATCAACTTGTAGGTGCCCTCCCAGTCGGGCCTGGTGTAGAGCTGGTACCAGACCGGCTCTCCATACGCTTCGTTGACCTCTTCCACGGCGGTGGAGGCCGACGTCGACAGCATCATCATGTTCTCTTTTGCACGAGCAGCCTTCGCGGCCCCGATCTCGCCCTGGGTGTGGAACGTCTTCAGGCTCCCAACCGGACAGAGGCCAATCGGCGTCTTCCATCGGACCCCGAAGAGCTCAGTCGACATGTCGACGCTGCTGAAGTCGACCAAACGCCGCATGCGAAGTTGATAGTTCGAGAAGGCTTCGTGGTTCCAGCCAAGGGTGGCGTCGTCGTCGACGCCGGTGGCGAGGTATGCCCAATGCTCGTGAAGCAGCATTTTTTTTGCGACAGGCTCGAAGTCCATCACTTCGATTGCCTCCTCGAGCGAGCCGATGATGCCGTCGTCCTCTTCCAGGGCGCGGAGGACGGTGGCGCCTGACCCGCCGGCCAGCAGTGGCGGCAGGCCCGCGTACTTGAGAAACGGACTCGTAGCCAGCATCTTCAGAAACTGGCGCCTTCCGGTCAGGGTTTCACTCCGGGTCATAACCGCTCTCCTTTCTGTACCATTTTCCGTGGATGCTCTAGCCTAGCAGCTAGGTTACGGACGGCTGGTCTTGAGATTTGCTCGCGTTGTATATATAACGGTCTCCATCTATTAGGACAATCTGCCTTTAGGCTATCCGGCTAAACCCAACTGGAGCATGAGGCACTCGCGGCGCCTGGAGAATCTTTAGTTCGGGAAGGGTGTCGTCGTTCTCGACCAGGCGCACCAAATCCCGTAGCGCAAGGCTCGTCAGAGTCCTCGCGATTCACGGTATCATTTCGAGCGAAATGCTTACTCGACGCGAATGGCTCAAGCGTGCGGGGCTCGGCGTCTTGGCGGCGGGCAGTGCAGTCGGTCAAGAGCCGCGCGCTGCAGGCCCCAACGTGCTCATGATTTCGATCGACGACCTGAACGACTGGATCGGCGTCCTCGGCGGACACCCGCAGTCGATCACGCCGAACATCGACGCGCTCGCCAAGCGCGGCGTCACCTTCCGGCGAGCCTACTGCCAGGCGCCCTCCTGCAACCCCTCTCGGGCGAGTCTGATGACCGGCATGCGCCCGACGACCTCAGGTTGTTACGGCAACGGCGACGTCTGGCGCGACGCCATGCCGCAGGCCGTCACTCTGCCGCAGCACTTCATGCAGCAGGGCTATGAAGTGATCGGCGGGGGCAAGACGTTTCACAACACGCAGAACGAGGCCGCGTCGTGGCATTACTACAACAGCTTCCGTGGCTTTCTAAAGGTCCCCGGCTGGCCGGTGAACAAGCTGAACAGCAACAATTTCGACTGGAGCGCCCTCGACGTCGACGACGAAGAGACCTCCGACACCCAGCTCGCCAATTGGGCGGCGGAGTACCTATCGAAAGATCACTCCAAGCCTTTCTTCCTGGCCTGCGGCCTCTATCGCCCGCACTTGCCGTTCTACGCGCCCAAGAAATACTTCGACAAGTTCCCCGAGGCCGAGATCGAGCTGCCGCCCTATCTCGAGAACGACCTCGACGACGTGCCGAAGTCCGCGCCGACGCCACGCGGTTTGGACGACCACGACAAGGTGACAGCGACGGGTCAGTGGAAGCGCGCCGTGGCAGCCTATTTGGCGTGCATCAACTTCGCCGATGCCAACGTGGGGCGCGTGCTGAAAGCGCTCGACCAAGGGCCGCACGCCGAGAATACGATCATCGTCCTGTGGACCGACCACGGTTGGCAGTTCGGCGAGAAGAATCAGTGGCGAAAGTTCACTCTATGGGAACGCTCCTGCCGCGTGCCGATCATCTTCGCCGGCCCTGGGATCGAGGCCAAGGGAGAATTCTGCGACCGGACCGCCGAGCTGCTCGACATCTACCCGACGTTGGCGGATCTCTCCGGGCTGCCCGAGCGCGAGGAGCTGGACGGCGAGAGCCTGAGGCCATTGCTCGAGAATCCCAAAGCGGAGTGGGATCACCCCGCGATCACCTCCCTGGGGCCTGAGAGAAACTCGATCCGCACCGAGCGCTGGCGCTACACCAGCTATGAGGACGGTGAAGAGCTCTACGACCACGACATCGATCCGAATGAGTGGCGCAACTTGGCGAGCGTCCCCGAGCACGCCGGGACGAAGCAGCGGCTTCGAGCCATGCTGCCGCAGAACCCTTCACGCAAGAAGGTGATGCACATCTTCGACCAGCCCGAGGAGCAGCGTCGCCTCACCGAGCTGCTGCCGGATCACTTTCGCGCCTCCGACGCGGCGAACGATGTCGGGCTCGACCCGGGGCCGAGGTGAATGAATGATCGGTTTGCTTCGACAAGCGACTAACCCTTGGTTCTTGCTCGCCGCGATTGCCCCCAGCAGCCTGCGGCTGCTTAGGTGCCAGCCGAGTGTTTTGACGACGCCGTGGTAGCTGGAAGGCAGTTCGGGCACCTTGTGGGGGGCGAAAACCCCATTTGTCTCACGCAGCGAGTCGGCGGCGGTATCGATCGTGTGTCCAGAACCACACGTCGGCTCGGCCCGGCTCGCTGCCGAGTTGCCCTGCACTCCTGACAATCGAGCTCGAGGTTCGACATAAAACGCCGGGTGAAGCTGCTGGCTTTGGAGGGCGATCCGCATGACCTCGGGGCGGAGCTCAAGCGCAACGCGGAGAGGTGGCGACTGCTCGCCGAAGCCTACGGTCGAGCCGGAAGGAGGGACGAGCAGCTGCAATGCCTTTGGAGCCTCCTCGAGGGAACCGGCCATTTCGGGAGCTACGAAGAGATCCTCGAGCTGCTGCCCGCCAGGGAGCACACAGAAGCGAAAGAGCGAGCCCGAGAAGCGGCTCTCCGACTTGGAGACCTGCTCTCCGCAGCCAGCTTCCTCCTGCGTATCGGGGCGGGCGCCGACGCCGAGCGCCTGACGATGGACCGTGTCGTCGAGCTCGAGGGCGCCTACTTTGCGCATCTGAAGTCGCTGGCCGAGCTCGCCCGGGAGCACAGCTATCCACGCATCGAAATGCCCTGCTATCGAGAGCTTCTGTCCGACATCCTGAAGGAGGCCCGGAGCAAAGCGTATGCCCACGCGGCGCGCTACTTCCGGCGGCTGGAGCAGCTGGATCGGGCGATCGACGACTACGCACTTCTATCCGATCACCTGGTGTTCGTCGATGCGCTGCGCCAGCGGCACGGTCGGAAGTACGCGTTCTGGAGGAGGGTCGAGGAATGACGGTGGCGCAAAGGCAAGAGATCAGGCGCTACTTGAGCACCGGCGAAAGCGATCCCTTGCCCGCCGCGTGGGGCGGCGGCGCGTTCGAAGCCGCACACCAGGCAAGCCAGGACCTCAAGAGCGCCCTGATCGAGGAGGTGAAGCAGCGCTCGTCCGGCAGACGATCCAGGAGCCCGCCGCGGGGGCAGGACCTACGTACTTTCGCGAGGGCGAAGGTCGAGCCCATGGTGCGAGGCCTCTTTCCGGCCCGCGAGCGAGACCCCGTACTTGCGATGCTCGAGCGGAGTGTGGTCTTCCTCACGCAGAACAACGTCGAACGGGTGCTACGGCAGCAGAGCTGGCTGTCGACGGCATGGACGTTAGCCAACCTCTACCTTACGAGCCTCGGTGCCGAGCCTCTCGGCGAAGGCTTCTCTCCGATCGTCGGGCTCAGCGAGGAGACGAACTGCTACGTGTCGACGGAGTACTTCACGACCGAAGATACGTTCGCCGACTTCGTCGTCCACGAGGCCGCCCACGTCTTTCACAATTGCAAGCGGGCCACCATCGGGCTCCCCCAAAACCGCCGACGAGAGTGGTTGCTCGATATCGACTTCGGAATGCGAGAGACCTTCGCCTACGGCTGCGAGACCTTCGGTAGGGTTTGCGAGCTCGGACCAAGGCCGGCCGACCGTCGCACTAGCCGAGCTCCTGGAAGGTCCGAGGCCGGCGACCGATCTGGTCGATGGGGGGGTCTATCGCGACATGCTCTGCGAGGCCGTCGCGGCTCAGAACGGGTGGAAGCGCATTCTCGAAAAGTGTGCTCCTTCCGGCCACGCGCCGCCCATCACCCCAAGCTCTCGATCGCAAAGAGGTTCATGGTCGCGGTAGGAAACGTGGAAATGAGGAGGCGTGATCGGCAAAGAACATCCCGATGATGATGCTGTAGAAGGGGGAGAGCTCAGGCCTCAACCCACGTCAACTACTCTCCTGAGCTTGCTTGGCCGCCTCGACGGCGCTCCGCATGGCTCCATGCGAGCGCGGGATCGGTACCAGCCTTGACGGAGACAAGGAGGTTGGCGGCGGCAAGCTTCTCCGCCTGATCCGCGGTCAGATCGCCATGCTTTCCGAGAGTGATCCGTTTCGGGACAGCCTGGGAACCCTGGTCTCTTGTGCGGTACTGGAAAATGTAGACCTTGCGCCCGGCGGGCGTGACCTTGCAGCCGAAGCCGGTGACGTCGGTGTCCCATAGGAACCGAGCACGCGAGCTTGCTCGGAGGGCATCGACATTGCGCTTGTTGATGCGTTTGCCGAGATTCGATGAATGTGCCGGTATATTCGACCTTCTCGAGAAGCTCTCCAAAGAGAACTGTAGCCGTTGTGGGACGCGCATGCTGGCGTATATGCTAGCATCGGCCGTGCGACTGGTAATCGACACTAATGTCCTGGTCAGTGCCGTCGTCGGCAAGCGCGGAGGCGCGAGTCGTGAGGTTCTTCGACAATGCTTGAAGGGACGACTCCAACCGCTAATGGGCATGGCGCTTTTTCTCGAGCTCGAAGAGGTTCTCCAACGCACGTCAATTCTGCGCCAGATGAGTCTCGACCGAGTAGAGCTAGACGTTCTCGTGGACGCGTACTTGAGTCAATGCTCCTGGGTCACGGTTTACTATGGCTGGCGCCCAAACCTGCGGGACGAAGGAGATCAACATCTCATCGAGCTGGCTGTCGCCGGCAGCGCCTCTGCGATCATCACCAAGAACGTTCGTCACTTGAAAAGTGGTGATCTTCGCTTTGAAGACCTTCGTGTTCTGACACCCTCTCAGCTACTCGCGGAGCTCCCCTGATGGCAACCATGACAATCCGACTTCCCGACCCGACCTACGACCGACTCAAGCGCCTGGCAAAGCAGCGGGGACTGAGCCTCAACAAGTTGATTGAGCAGCTCTCGATCTCTGCCTTGGCTGAGTTCGACGTCGAGACCCGATTCTTGCTGCGAGCGCAAAGGGGATCGGTGGCGCGCGGACTCGACGTGCTCGCAAAGCTCGACGCATAGGCAGGCGGCCGGTGCAGGCGCGGCCGGCCAGGCTTGAACGTAGATCAGTCGCTGGAAGAGGTGGCCAGCAGACCCTTCATCTGGCGACGGACAACCGCCTTTCGCCGCGTAAGGAACTCGCCCGTTACGTCTAGATAGGCGTCGTTCTCGACCCCGTACCCCCTCGCGACCCGGCGATAGTAGGCGTAGCGCTCGGCGAGGAAATCGTCGCTCAGACGGTGGTCGAGTATCTCCTCGAGCGCCGAAGCGACGCGACGGCGAAACTCGGGGCTCCCTCTCCACAGACGGCGCAGCAGAATCGCCCGCAGCTCCTTGACGGGGGTGCGAAAGCGCACGATCGAAAGAGCGCCGAGAAGGCCCAGCGACAGCGGCAGAGAGAACTGGATGCAGATGAAGATGGCCGTAATCGACAGACCCAATAGCCGGAAAGCCCTCGTCCCGAACCAACGCCGGCCCCCAAGGCCGGAACAGGGGAGGTGAGCTCGCTTGACTCGGGCCTTCTAATGTGTGGCACCTATAACAACAGCAGCGGCACCTATAACAACAGCAGCGTGGAAATGAGGAGTATCATTCCCACCAGCTACACAACATCGGAGCTAGAGAGTAGAACGCCGTCACCTTCGCAGCTCTTAGGGAGCACGACATGAAGCAAGCTCTGTTCATTCTGTTGTTCGTCACTCCCCATGCCTGGGCCCAACAATCGGGGACATTCCGCTTTGAGGACGTCGGCTCGCGGAATCTGCCCCCTGCGGAGATCGCCGGCGAGGTAGAGAGCGAGCGAGTCAGCCCGCCCGAGATGACCGGCGACTGGCCCTCGATCGCCTCCGCGCCTGACGGCGGTGCCTGGATCGCCTGGGTCGAATGGGACGCCGCCAAGAGCGACCGTGTCGTGGTGCGCCATCGCGACGCAAGCGGAAGCTGGGGCGAGCTCATCGAGATCCGCGACGGTCATTGGGATCATTATCTGCCGGCCATCGTCGCCACCCCGAGCGGGGCGCTGGTCGCCTGGTCGGCGCAGGTCGACGGTGGCTACGACCTCTTCGCCACCACCGTCTCGAACAGCAGCGAAGTCGGAAGGATCGAGACCCTCTCGTCGATGGAACACGGCGACTTCCACGTTCGCCTGGCCGCCGACTCGAGGGGTCGTGTCACCGCCGTCTGGCAGTCCTTCGGCAACCGCAACGCCGACATCTACGCTCGCAGGCTCACTGACGGCGTCTGGGGACCGAGCGTTCGCATCTCGACTTCGAGCGCCTCCGACTGGGAGCCCTCGCTGGACCTCGACTCCAGCGGTAGAGCGTGGATCTCATGGGACACCTACCACGCGGGGAACTACGACGTTCTGCTTGCATCCTTCGACGGCCAGAGTGCCGGGGAGCCTGTTCCCATCGCAACCGGTGCCGAGGCACAGTTCCACTCGAGTGTGGCGGTCGACGCGATCGATCGCATCTGGGTGGGCTATGACACCGCCGGCCGCAACTGGGGCAAGGACTTCTCCACTTCGGGAGGCGTCGAGGGTAGCGAGGGTCTCCATGCCCGACGGGGTCTGGGCGTCCGCGTCTACAAGAACGGCAGGGTCTTCGAGCCGCAGGCGGATGTCCGCGACATTCTGACCGGCCGTATGAGCATCTTCGCCGAGCTGCCTACGATCTCGATCGACGGCAAAGGGTCGACCTGGTTGATCTTCCGCCATTGGACCCTCGAGAAGCCTCACGAGATGTACCACGTCTACGCGACCCGACTCGCCGAGAACGGATGGACGACACCGGTACGACTCACCAACAGCGCGGGACGCAACACGCAGCACACCTCGGTCGCGACTCAGCCTGATGGCTCGCTTGTGGCGGCGTATGCGAGCGACCTGCGCTCCCCTGAGAACCTGCCTCGAAGCCAGTCCCACTCTCTGCACTACAACGTCTTCGTCGCGGAGTTGGAGGCTGGGTCGGCAGGTGGAGGCCCCGCGCTCGAAGAGGTGGAAGTAGCGGCACCGGTTGCCGGCTTCGAAGTACGCCAGCGGGCGAAGATGACGGTCGACGGCAAGACCTACACTCTGCTCCTCGGTGACTGCCACCGGCATACCGACATCCGGGGCCACTCGGGATTCGACGCCTCGACCGAGGACACCTATCGTTACGCCATTGACGCCGCACAGCTCGACTACGTCGGCCCCAGCGACCACAACGCCGTGGTCGGCGGGCGGTGGCCCGACGGTCTGCGCGACTACAGCTGGTGGTATCAACAAAAGCTGGTCGATGTCTACAGCCATGAGCCGCGCTTTTGGGGGATTTACACCTACGAGCATTCGATGGTACGTCCCGGAGGTCACCGCAACGTCCTATTGTTGAAGCGAGGCGCTCCTTTGCGTCCGATCGATCGCGAAAAGGGCCTCGACGCGCCAGACAACTCTCCGCCGGTTCTCTGGGACTGGGCGAGGAAAAACGTGCTCACCCAGCAGGGGCAGAAGATGGTGATCGTCCCTCATACTTTCGCCTCAGGTCCCCTGGCCGACTGGAACTGGCAGAACCCGGAGTTCGACTGTCTGCTCGAGATCTACCAGGGCGCCCGCGGCAGCTTCGAGCGGTGGCGCCTACCCAAGACCGAGCTCCGCGGCGTAACCCAGACCGACGACCCGGGCCACTTCGCCGTGGACGCTCTCGACAAGGGCAATATCTATGGCTTCGTATCCTTCAGCGATCACGGCTCTACCCACAACTCGTGGGCTGCCATCTGGGCCGTCGAAGAGACTCGAGAGGCTCTCTTCGACGCCATGCTGGCGCGCCGCACTTACGCTGCCACTGACGAGATCATCCTCAAGGTGTCCGCCGACGGCCACAATATGGGCGAGCAGTTCGTTACCGCCGTCGAGAGGCCGCTCGAGATCTCGATCGACATCGAAGCCCTCGACGAGATCCTTCGGGTCGACGTCATCAAGAACGGAGAGTACGTCTACACCCAACGGCCTGGAGGTCGAAGCGCACAGCTGTCCTACCGCGACTCGACACCCGCCGCCGGCGACAGCTACTACTACGTGCGGGTCTTTCAGCGCGATCCCGACAACCCGTCGGGCGATCCCGAGATCGCCTGGGGCTCGCCATTCTTCGTGAAGTACGAGTAGCTCCGACTACGGAAGCGGCGTCGCCACCCGCGGATCGTTGACCCCCATGTGGTCGAGAATGGCCTCGAAGCGGGGCTCGGGGCGCAGGTTGTCTAGCCAGGGATGGACCTTCGTCCATAGAATCAGGCCGCCCTTCTGGGCTAAGGCCTCCTCCAGCCAGTGCAGGGCAGGCTCCCTGTCGTCGAGCCAGGCATAGAGAAGTGCCAGGTTGTAGGGGTGGGCTTCGCCGGCCTTCACCCGAGGCAACCGCCTCTCAGCCAGCCAGCGGAAGACGGCGACCCGATGATGCGATCCACGAGCGGCAGATCCACCTGCAGAGGCTGGAGCAGCCAGAGCAGGCGGAAGAAATGGGTCGGATCTACGAGTCGGAAGGAGGGACTGGAACGAAGGCAACCATTACTCCCGCAACGACAACGACCCCCACCTCACGGGCTTCGGCGGCGTCGAGGTTTCAACCGGGATTGTCAATCCCACCAGTGGCCCCCTGTGGTACGGGACCCATAGAGTGGCAGCGGGACTACATCGTCAACGTCATCGGCATGAAGCGCTGGGTGTTCGGCAAGCATGACGTCATGACCAGTGCTGCCGTGCATGCGGCCGCCGGCGAGCAATGGGGATTGCAGCCCTCCACCCAGGTTGCGCACCCGGAGTCCGGCCAGACCATCAACACTTTCACCTTCCGCGAGCAGAGAGGCACCAACCAGCTCGAGGACTTCTGGACGCTCAACCTGAATGCCACCTACCAGTTCCCGATCAGCGGTGGGGTGCAGGGAATTATCGGCGGCGAGGCTGCAAACGTCACCAACGAGCAGTCTCTGATTCGGATCAACATCAGGAACGGCCGACCTAGAACCGGCCTCGACACTTTCCAGTTCACGCGGGAGTATCGCCTCAAGCTCGGTATCCGATTCTGAGCACGTCGAAGCACGATCGGCTTAGCTGAGATTGCAAAACACCGGCGGCTTCGGCCGCCGGTGTTTTTCTTTTGTACCGGGAAGCAGGCGACCGAAACCGACGGCCTTCCCGGGATCCGGGTTGCTGAGGTTGCCTTCCGAGTTCAGGTAGGGGAGCACCGAGAAATCGCGCTCGAAGGTGCGCGCCATTTCCACCTGCCACTCCGACTGGCCACCCGAGTACTCGTAGGCGTGGAACGATGTCTGTCAGTTGATCAAACGTAGAGCATCAACCGCCCACCCGAGATCAAAAGATTCCCCATCCCAATCGGGAAGCCCGCTCGAATCATCGACCTTGATCCCCTGCCGCTCGAGGAGGCGCAGCAGCAGCTCCAAGGGCTCACCCGCCAAGATTGGCGCCGCCGGCGCCTGCAGCATCGGTCGACCATCTGGCCAGTAGAAAGAGACCTCGCCTTCCGCGAGCTTCATCGAGAAGCCCTCCTCATGAACGGCTCTGTGATGGCGCCGACACAGTAGTACAAGGTTGTCGAGGCGAGTTTCTCCGCCGTGGGCCCAGTGTTCGATGTGATGCGCCTCGCAGAACTTGGACTGGCACCCGGGAAAGCGGCAGATCTGGTCTCTGGCATTCAAAGCACGGCGGATGGCGGGTGAGATGGTGCGTGTTTTTCGCCCAACGTCGAGGACCGTGCCGTCTCGTGCATGCCGAACCACCACTTTGCCGGCGTCGCACGCCAGCCGCTGAGACGTTCCCGCGGGAACGTGCTGCCCGTCCTCGAGCACAGAAACGCCTGAGGCTCTTTCATCCGCCAGCGTCTCGGCATCCACGTGCACGACCACCTGATAGCGATCGCCCGAAGTGCCCCGGTCGAGCTCGTGCGCGAGTGCGCTCTCGGCGAGAAGCTGGAGCGCGTCGGCCCGTCGCTGACCGATGGGGATCTCGGCCTTCTCCTCGGCCGATTCGTAGAGAGCTTCCGAAGCCGACTCCAACGCCCGCATCACCACCGCACCCGCCTCGGCATCGAGACGCCCCCTCACCACCAGCATGCCGTCCTCGTCGAAGAAGGCATCGAGCGATCGGCTCGCATGTCTTCGCTGCTCTTCTTCCTTATCCGCGATCCGATCGACCCGTCGCCACGCCCGCACCAGCCTCTCGACATGCGCGGCGCTCCCGCTGCGAGCAAAGGCGAGGAGCTCTTCTTCGTTCTCCGGCGTGGCAACCCGCGTGAGCGCCCGCACCTTCGAGTACGACAGCTCGCCTCGGCTCATCGACTCACTGAGAAGCGGCAGCTCGCCCAGCGCATGGGCAACGCGAACCTTCTCGCGCGCGGCCCCGAGGGCAAGGCCGGTGCGCCAGTTGAGCCAGTGGGCACAAGAGGCGAAGCCGACGTTCCAACCGCCGCGATCGTCGAATTGGCGAATCAGTACCAGAAGGCAGTAGTTCGCCGCCTGAATGCGGGCGGAGAGCTCTGCGATCTGTTCGCCGAGATCTTCGACTGGGCACTCGGGAAGGGGCGGAACCGGGTTGAGCGATAGGGTAGAGGGCTCTTGTCTCATTGGTCTCTCCAGGTCGATACAACAATCATAAACCCTGTTTTTCGAGACGTTTGAAGCCCTCTTGAGGCGGCGAATGCGGGCCGATCGAGGGCCAAGTCCTCGCCTCTTCTTCGAACGCGCCGCACAGGTGAATATAGAGGCTCTGTGGCCAGCTCAAGACGCGACATAGGACTCGGGGCGGAGTGGCCTGAAAGACCTTGTCAAGGGGATTCGGAAGAAAAGTCGAAAAAGTTTCCGACTGCGTTTCTCAATCCCTGAGTGCAACCATCTCGCCGCGAATCATCGTCCAGATGCTCTCGTTACGGCCGCGAAGACATTCGGCTGGCACCCAAGCAGCCGAAGGCTGCGGGTTCTGTGAGCGCCGGTCGGTGGTGTCGAGATCGGTCGGGGGCTCACCGGTCTCAGCGGCCAATTGTCGCTTGCCGCGCGCCGCGTTCGAGTAGAAGCCCCAGTAACGTATGAGCTGCCCGACAGATTGCCTGAATATTCTCGGTGCCGAGGTCAATTTCAAACAGTTATCAGGTGGGTCGAGGTTCACCTTTCCTCCGTACCCAAAACGCCATCGTATCCAATTCATTGAATTCTGATTCAATTTTCGATATCGCCGTTCGGCCAAAAGCACAATATATAGTATCTCCGACCTTCTTACACACAATATGTAGTTGGTATGATTTTTGCGTCTAAGACATGTTAGAGATCGTTAGTAATTTGAGATCGTTAGTAATCTGAGATCGTTAGTAATCTGTGTATACTGCATGTCTGTTCGTCGTGGATGTGTCCCGTTTTTTGTGGAAATGGGTTCAGGCGTAGTCCTCCGAGTCGTCTTTTGCTAAATCCTACCGTTTACGCGGCCCTCTCAACCTCGAGCAGGAGCTGAAGCGCCCGGTAGCCGTTAATCCTTCGCAGGTGTATCTGCCCGAAGGCGACGAGCCCCCAGAGGAGCGTGACGCCGGCAGCCTCGGTGGCAAAGGAGCCCTGGGTTTTAGTGCGGCGACGAAACTCGCGGTTCAGGTTCTCCAGAGCGTTGGTCGTGCGCACCGAACTCCACAGCGATTTGGGGAGCTCGTAGAAGGTCAGTAGCTGGAACCCTGCCTCCTCAAGGCTGCGAGCCACCGCCGGGACTAGTCGCGACCACTTGGTGACGAACGCCGCGTAGGCCTTGCGGGCCTGTGCCGCGTCCTCGGCTCGTACGATCGAGTGCCAGTCACGCCGCAGCTCGTCGTGTGCGTGCACCGGGCAGTGTTTCTTCAGATTCTCCCACTTGTGTTGGACGCAGCGCTGGACTTTGACCTCAGGCCAAGCCTTCAGCGCCGCGGCCAGCCCTTTGTGGCCATCCGTGACCAGGTAGCGCGGAGCCTGAAGACCTCGGGCCTTCAGATCCTCGATCAGCCACTTCCAGTGCTCGGCGGCCTCGCTCGCGGCTAAACGTAAGGCCACCAGCACCTTGGTGCCGTCCGGAGTCACACCCAGCACCACCAGCACCGGTACCGAGACCACTCGACGGGCCAAGCGGACCTTCAGGTGAAAGCCATCGAGAAACAGAAGCACGTAGGACTCCTCCGACAGATCGCGCTCACTCCAGCGAGCAAAAAGCTCCTTCAGCCGAGACACCACACGCGAAACTGCGCTCTTGGACAGGTGCTCCTCACCCAGCAGCGGAGCCAATGCCTTCTTGATCCGGCGGCTGTTAGCGCCAGCCAGATACGCACCCAGGATCGCGTCATCGACCTCCTGCGTACGACGAGCGTAACGCGGCACGATCGCACTGCGAAACTCTACGCTGGCCCCATCCTCGCCGACTAGCCGTCCTCGTGGAATGTCCAGTTCCTTCGACCCACACGCCGTCGTGATCAGACGACGCTGCTTGCCGTTGCGATAGCCCGCACGCTCGCCTGAACGCTCGTAGGCGCTGCAGCCCAGCGCCTCGGACAGCTCTTCCTCGAGTGTGATCTCGATCGCCGCACGAACACGCTCGCGTAACAACGAACGAATGTCCTGACGGAAGCGTGCAGCTTCCCCTTCCTCGTTGATATTCTCCACCATGGCGTAATCCTCCGTTCGCCCTAACCGGCGATGTGTTTGACCACTAGGAGGTTACGCCATTCTCAATTTCCACAGCATTCGGGACGGATCCTTCGTCGTCAACCACCGCCAAGTAGGCACAGTGTGTCTTTAGATAGGGAGAGTCTCTAGACAAGTTAGCAGTTTCCATCGCGCGGCCCGGCGGCGGCCTTCCACAGGAGACCCCGATTCAACCGGGTCGCAAGACTCTGGAGGAAAGCATCGTGAAAGCCACCGCCCTTAGGTCTTCTATTTGGATCATCGCCATCGCCGCTTCCGCGTTGCCACTTCTGGCCGACGGCCCGCAGACATCGACCATCGACGGCACCGTAACCGACGCCCAGGGTGGCGGCCTGCCCGGCGTCACCGTGACTCTTACCGGCCCTCAGAACCCGAGGACCGAGATCACCAACGCCGACGGCGACTATCGCTTCGCCCTTCTCCAGGCGGGTACCTACAACGTCACCGCCAACCTCGAGGGCCTGGGCTCAGCCGAGCACGCAGTCGTCCTCGACCCGGGGCGGCGCCAGGACGTCGACCTCACGCTCGGGACCGCCACTGCCGAGACCATCACCGTCACCTCCGAGGCGGCGCTGATCTCGAAGTACGACACCGGCGCCACCACCACCCTCGGGGCAGAGACGCTCGAGCACGCCCCGCAAGCCCAGCGTAACTACTGGTCGAACATGAGGATGATGGCCGGTGTGGTGTCACAAAACCAGGAATTCGATCAGGGACCCGGGGTCAACGGTGGCAACGCCCAAGAGAACGCCGTCTTCATCGACGGCGTCGACATCTCCCACAATCGTCGCGGCGGCGAGCTCACCTTCTATATGCCGTCGACCGTGATCGCCGAGAACAAGATGGAATCCGCCGGTTTCGACGCCGAGTACGGCCGAGGGATCAGCGGGGTGCTGAACACGACGATCAAGACCGGCACCAACAATTTCCACGGCGACTTCCTCTATATCGGCCAGAACCCGGCATGGCGCGCCGAGAACTGGCTCGGTCACGACCGCCCGGACGATCAGATCCACAGCTTCGAGACCTCGCTCGGTGGCCCGCTGTGGCGCGACAAGGCCTGGTTCTTCGCCTCCTACAACCAAATGAATGACAACAATCTCGACCAGATTGCTGACGGCACGGTGATCAACACGAACCGCGAATCGAACCCGATGATCGGCAAGTTCAACACCCAGCCTTCGAGCCGACACCAGCTTACGTTTACCTTTATCGACTCCCCGTCGGCCCGGGAAAACCCACCCGGGACAGCCCAGGACATCTACTCGCTCACCAACAGTTCGTGGAATAACAGGGTCGAGACCCTGACCTGGAGCTTCGCCATGACCAACTCGGCGTTCCTCGAGGTCAAGGCCGCCCAACGCGACCTCAACACCGGGCGCAATGGTTCCCCGCCAGCCCCGATCATTCCGGGCGCTTCCATTGACTCACCCGACGGCAACGACTTTCGCTACCGCGATCTCGCCACCGCTTTTCGCTACAACGCTCCCTCGTTTCGCCTGGGGTCTGGGGGCAACGACTTTCCGCGCGATCAGGCGAATGGCTCGGTGACCTACTTCAAGGGCAACCACGAGCTCAAGGGCGGCATCGACCTCCAGGACATCACTTTTGCGGTGTCGACAACCATCGGGCAGGAGTATTTCGGCAGCGGCTACGGCCGCAGCCTACCCGGTGGCTTCGAGAGTCCGAGCGACAAACGGGTCTACGACTGCCCAACCCCTTGCATCACCGCTTACACTACTTTTTTGACTGCCGCCTATGTCCAGGACCGAATCACGGTCGGTGACAAGCTCACCTTCCACCTCGGCCTACGCCAGGACACCCAGGACATCGACAACAATCTCGGCCAGCAGGTCATGTCCTACGACAAGGTGGTGCCGCGCCTATCGGCGGTCTACGACATCAACGCCGACGGCAAGATGCTGGTGCGGTTTTCCGCCGGGCGCTACTTAGACTTTATCGGCCTCGGTGTCGTCTTCACGGAGTTCACCTCGGGCGCCAATGGTGAGAATGTATACACCCAGTACTCGTGGAATCCCGCGACGGAGCTCTACGATATCTTTCAGCGCCGCATCGAGGCCCGTGAACCCCTGGACTCCCAAGTCAACCCCTTCTACAAGGACGAGATCTCGGTGGGCTTCGACTGGCAGTTCGCCGACAACTGGGTCTTCACCTCGCGCGTGACCAAGTGGGAGATGGATAACATGTTCCACGCCAGCCAGCAGTTCGACGAGCAGGGCCAGGTCGTTCGCGACCTGAGAAACTGGCCGCAGAACCAACGCGACTACGAGGGCATCTTGTTCCAGGTCAACCGTGCGTTTCGCAACAACTGGTCGCTGCGGATGAACTTCTCGAAGGACTGGAACGAAGGCAACCATTACTCCCGCAACGACAACGACCCCCACCTATGGGGCCTAGGCGGCGTCGAGGTTTCAACCGGGATTGTCAATCCCACCAGTGGCCCCCTGTGGTACGGACCCATAGAGTGGCAGCGGGACTACATCGCCAACGTCATCGGCATGAAGCGCTGGGTGTTCGGCAAGCATGACGTCATGACCAGTGCTGCCGTGCATGCGGCCTCCGGCGAGACCTGGGGATTGCAGCCCCCCACCAGGGTTGCGCACCCGGTGTCCGGCGAGACCCTGAGGGTTTTCACCTTCCGCGAGCAGAGAGGCACCCAGCAGCTCGAGGACTTCTTCACGCTCAACTTGAATGCCACCTACCAGTTCCCGATCACGGGTGGGGTGCAGGGAATTATCGGCGGCGAGGCTGCAAACGTCACCAACGAGCAGGTTCTGGTTCGGATCAACACCAGGAACGGCCGACAAAGAACTAGCCTCAACGCTTTCCAGTTGACGCGGGAGTATCGCCTCAAGCTCGGTATCCGATTCTGAGCACGTCGAAGCACGATCGGCTTAGCTGAGATCCCAAAACACCGGCGGGCGACCGCCGGTGTTTTTCTTTGGTCCTTCGGGTAGAAGTGCAAGCCGCTGGTGGACTGGTCTAGTGGTGCATGTTGACCTGTACTCTGATTGACGAGAGAGGGGGATTAGTGTCCTGGAAAAAAGGAGCGCTCGGGTCTGGACCTTCAGGCGCGGTTGGTGTCCGCGCTGCGAAAGGTGAAGCGGCGACGAGACCTCGATCGGCACGCTCTTGCCCGTATCCGTTTGGGCTCTGCTAGGGTACTCGGATGCGATCTAAAAGATTCGGCTGCGGTCTCCTGGCTCCCCTCTCTATCGCGGCGCTCCTCCTCGGGGGGTGCCTGAGCGAACCCAGGAAGAGCTCGGCATCGAAGTCGTTCTACGATCCCACCGCCGATCCGGCAGCCAACCCCGCTTCGCTCTTCGAGCCGCTCACCGAGGCCGAGAGGTATCGAGCCGATACCGACGCGACCCTGACCCGCTACGCGCTCGACAAGCCGACTTCGCTCAACCCTCTCTTCATCGGAGCCTGGGCCGACAGCTACCTCTATGAGCTTCTCTTCGATCCGGTGGCGCATCGCAACTCGGAGCTGCGCGCGGTCTGGAACCCCAACGTCGTCGACGAGGTCGAGGAGCTCGAAGGCGGCCTCATCCACCGCGTGCATCTGCATCCCTTTCTGAAGTGGCACGACGGCGAGCCCTTCACCGCCCACGATGTCCGATTCACCTACGAAGCCATCTCCGACGACAGCGTCCCCGCTCTCGACGCCAAGTACAAGATCTCGGAGATCGACGACATCCGCGTCCTCGACGATCACACCTTCGAGGTCCACCATCGCCAGGTCACGGCACTTGCGGTCGACAATATGTACTTCCCCACCCTCCCGAAGCACCTTCTCGACAACCCCGAGGAGCGCGCCAAAGACCCCACCATGCGCTCGAGCACCTTTTTCAACCGCTACAAGCGGGAGCTGGCTATCGGCAACGGCCCCTACCGCTTCGTCGAGTGGATCGAGGGCGACCGCGTGGTGGTGGAGCGCTGGGAGGAATATCCCTTCACCAAGCCGCCGATAAAGCGCCAGGTGATCACCAGCCAGCCCGACCGTAATACCGCCCTGCTCCAGTTCCGTCAGGGCAATCTCGACGACATCTGGCTCACCGTGCAACAGCACGGCAGCCAGACCAACGACGAGGAGTTCCGCGAGGTCGGCGTCAAGGCCTGGAAGCCGCGCTGGATGCAGGCTTACATCGGCTGGGACAAGAGTGGCAAGACCCCCTTCTTCACCGACAAGCGGGTACGCCAGGCGATGGCCCACGCTTACGACCGCGACCGCGTCCTGCGCACCGTGACCTGGGATCTCTACACTCCGTCGAACGGCATGTTCGGCCCCACCCACTGGGCTCACAACCCCGACATCGAGATCCTCGACTACGACCCCGACAGAGCGGCGGCCCTCCTCGACGAGGCCGGCTGGCTGACCGACCCCGACGATGGCTGGCGCTACAAGACGATCGACGGCGAGCGGGTGAAGTTCCACTTCACCCTGAACATCTCCCAGGCCTTCGTCGACGCCCGACGCTTCGCCGACATCTATCGCGATGACCTGCGTCGCATTGGCGTTTCCTTCGACACCGTGATCCAGGAAAACGCCAGCCGAAATAAGATGATGGTCGAGCACGAGTATGTCGCCCACGTCGAGACCTACCAGGTGTTCGCCGACCCTGACGTCTGGCGCAACATCTTCCACACTGACGCGATCGACAACGGGCGCAACTACGACAGCTACTCCAACCCCGAGGTCGACGACCTCTTCGATCGCTCCCGCCTCGAGCTCGACCGTGACAAGCGGGCTGCTCTCTTTCGCCAGATCCAGCGGCTGATCTACGAAGATCAGGTCTGTCTCTGGATGTGGGAGTACAGCACCACCTGGGGCTTCTCCAAGCGGCTGCGAGGCGTCGAGCTCGCGCCCTCCGGAGTCACCGCATTCCGACCCGGCACTCACAACTGGTGGATCGAGAAGCCTGGGGCGTTGGCGATGCCTCCAGAGGGCCAGAGCCCGACCGGCGCTTCTCGCTGAGGAGGCCCCCTGACGTCCGCGGGCGATCCACTGCGCTTCTACTTCGATTACATCTCGAACAACGCCTACATCGCCTGGACGCAGCTTCCGCGCCTGGAAAAGGAGTACGGCGTTACCGTCGAGCCGATTCCGGTTCTCTTCGCCGGGCTCCTCAATGCCCACGGCCAGGTCGGTCCGGCCGAGGTGCGACCGAAGGCGAGGTGGATGGGGCGAAACGTCATGCGCAAGGCCGCGATTCTGGGCGTGCCGCTGCAGCCACCTGTGGGGGGCGAAAACCCCATTTGTCTCACGCAGCGAGTCGGCGGCGGTATCGATCGTGTGTCCATAACCACACGTCGGCTCGGCCCGGCTCGCTCGGCCCGGCTCGCTGCCGAGTTGCCCTGCACTCCTGACAATCGAGCTCGAGGTTCCCGTCTCGTCAATCTGTCGAAAAGCCCTGAAGCTTCGAGTGCTGTGCCAGCAGGTCGAAGTGCGCATCCCGATGAAGGAGGCGCGCGTTGGCGAGGATCGTAGAGGCTGCGATTATCAGGTCGGTGGCTGGAATGGTGAGCCCTAGCCGCCGAAGCTGAAATCCGAGATCGGTGGCGAGATCAAAATCTGGAGGCCCGAGGTCGAGCCAGTGGAAACCCTGAAAATCCGCCTCCAGTTGCCGACGCTCCGAGTCCCCTGACGCGTAGGAGCAGATCTCAACCTGGATGACGCCGTTGACAGCGACCTGATCCGCGGCGATCACGTTTGCAACGGCATCCTGGACGCTCCGCAAACCGGAGCTCCGGTAGTACTCTATGAAAGCCGAGCTATCCACGACGATCATGGATCTCGCCGGAGCTGCTGCAAGGCCTCCTGGTCGAGATCCAACTGGATCCGCCCCCGATGCGTCAAGGCGGCTCTGAGGCGGCGCCTACGTACGACCTCCGACAGGGCAATGCGGATGGTCTCCGCTTTTGTCGGCGCTTCGAGAGCTGCTTTCGCTTGCTCCAACAGCTCAGGATCGACCGTGATCGTCATACGGCTCATGCGCGTGCCTTTGAAGTCACCACTAGTATACACCACGTGATTGCACCGGGGCGGTGCGTTTCTCTCAATTCTCTTCGAGGCAACCTGGCTACGACAGTCGGCGGGTGTCTTCCAGCCAGTCGCTGTGATTCAGGCGACCGCGTCCTGTCCAGAAACTCGGCCGGCCGGTTCCGACCACCAACGCCGATTGAGTTCCCTGCTTCACTGTTGACCCCATCCCGGGTAGGGGCGGGCCTGTTTGACAAACAAGACGGGCTCTCCGGTCGGATCGGCGTCAATCGGTTGATCGAATTTGAACTCCGTATCCATCGCGTACCACTCATTGGGATCCTTCCCGTAGAGTGGATAGAAGAATTCGTGGATCTCCTTCAACGCGATCCCCAGCTTGTGTGACTGGGCGGTGGTCAAGACCGTCGTACCCTTGGGCACGAGACTGGAATGGGCGATGAAGACGATGGGCTGCCCAGGGAAATCGAACTGATAGACAAACTGATCCGTTGTCATCCCAGGCTCCGGCTGAACCACCGATGCACCGCCGAGCTGTACGTTGATGTAGAACCCAGGCTCCATGCCGGACGGATCGAACGGGTTCGCCGTGATGGCAACCCCGTTCGCTTCCTCATAGGGGAACGAGTTGTGCACCAGAAGCGCCATACCCACCGTCTCGTGGTCGATGTTGCGATAGCTACGTTCTTCAAAGGCCCGAAAGGACCACACGCTGGCCCAGACGGTGCGAACCGCACCGAGCACTGAGCCGGGCTCCTTCGGATCACCGCTCTTCGATGTGTAGAGGCCCGCGCCGGTGAAACCTTCCAGATCCTCGGCGTTGGTGCTCGAGCGGAAGCGCATTCTGATGCCGGGATAGTCCGAATTCAGTTTGTTCAACAGCGCCGCTTCGAACTCCGGATCGACCGGAGCCTTCATCATCGCTTCGCGCAGTTCGTCGAGACGCCGATCGCGGGTAGCCGGGTCGTCTTGAAACCGCCGGTCGGCAAGCATCTGGGTCACCTGGTCGAGGAGGCCGTTCTGCTTCATGAACTGCCAGTAATAGAAGATCGGCACGGCGAACGCCTTGGGGAAAGGCATCTTCTCGTTGTCCATATGCGGGAAAGCGCCATAGTGGCTCGCCTTGCCACCGAAGGCGGGAATCGCCAAGGCCAGGGCCTCTCCGAGGTCATGGCTCTCGAGATCGAGCATGTCTTCGATGTCTCTGAGCTCCTTGGTCTCTAGATCCCAAGACGGTACCGACACCCTTGCTGGCTTGTGCTCCTCCCACCATGCATCGGCCTCGTCGCTGGTCGCATCCGAAACCGAGTATTCAAAGGGACCGACATCGAGCTTGACCCACTTGCCTTCAAAGCGTCGGAGATCGTCTCCGGCATAGGCTCCTCGAAGACCCATATTGGGCGTGCCGCGATTCTGGGAAAGAACGTTGATATGCGATAGGGGAGTCTGAAAGTCCTCGGTGATGATGCCGGAGGTGACTGAGATGTCGTTGGGCACCCGGTCGAGCACGACGATGTCGCGGAAGCCCACGTACTGGGTCTCGAGCTCCTCGGCAGTGAGAAAGACCAGTCTGCCGATGCTCGCCCCGTAGTTGAGCGGTTGGTAGTCGATGTCTTCGTAGAGCTCGTCGGTGGTGATCACCTTGACGGAGTCGGGGAGGTTCTCTGCCTCTTTGCCGATCGCTTGAGAGGTCGGATGAAAATAGAGCTCGTCTCCGAAGGGGGATGACTCGGCGATCTTTTGATAGGCCCAGCGGATCATCTCGGCATCGGCCTTGTCGTAGGGAGCTACTTCATAGGCCCAGAGCCCGGGACCTTCGTAGCGAGTGATGGCACCTGAGACGAAGCGACGATTGGGGCTGTAGTACTCCGTGGCATTGAATTGGGAGAGGCCCGGGACGATCGGTCTGCCGTCGCCGGAGAGGTGAGCCGAGGCGAAGTCCCAGTGGATTGGATACTTATCGCTGTTCTGAAAGTACAGTGTGTCGGCGTCTGCCCGATCGATGACCGTCTTGAGAGAGGTCGCCCCGGGGATGCTCGTGTCCAATGGTGCCGAAGCCAGGGTCCTGAAGTCGCCCTCGCAGCCAATCATGTTCAAGAAATCGGGCTCGTCTCCTTCTTCAATCGCGCAGACCGCGTCCTCCTGCCTGGGCTTCAGAGCGCCGTCGCCGCACGAGAAGAGGAGGATCGGCGCAGCGAGCAGAAGCGAAAGTTTTCGTGTCAACTCGAGTTTTTTGCAGTTTGGCCTCATCGACATCGAAAGTCCGGCTGGCAGGCTTGCTCTTCGGGACAATCTGCATCCTCATTGCAGGAGATGACACCCGGGATCTCCAAGATCTTGGTGATCATCGATTGGATTACGAGCTCTGTCTCGACCGATGGATCCGTCGTGCCGATCGCTTTTCGAGTGATCTCTACCTTGGGAAATCCCGAGACACCGAGAGCCTTGAGCTGATCCAGCAACGAGGCCGACACCTGCAGTGAGCCGGTGTCAGGAGACTCGCATTCGATCTTTCCCTTGGTTCCACCGTGGTAACTGATATCGAAGGCGGCCGAGATGGGGGCGAGCTCCGGTTGCTGCGCCGGTGTCCACTCCAGCGTCATCGGCCCGCCATCGAGTCTGAGGGTCTTGTCGGTCACTTCCAGCGGGCTAATAGCCTTGGCAGTCATGGTGAAAGGTGCCAGGGATGCTGTGCCGGAGGCAGAAAAGGTGATGTCGTCGCCTTCAGAGAAGGCGGGGTGGGGGAGACGGATACCGCCGGTTGGCTGGTAGTTGTTGGCAATGGGGTCCATGGAGAACGTGTTCGCTCCGGCGTCCGTCCGCAACCCATCCGCCTGTACCGTACCCACCGTGATGGGCGAAGGGTAGGGTTGGCACCGACCCTCTTCAACGCAGATAGTGCCACTGCCGCAGGGCTCTTCACAGAAAGGAACGCGCGGCGTGAGAAGCCGGCACGCACCGTCGCTTGCGGCTTCCTCCCAGATGAGTGCGGGAGGTGTCGGGCCGTCGTAGACCTTGCCTAGCACCGAGGTGAAGCCCGGCGTTTCACCCCGGGGTGCCACCAGAGCGACCTGAAAGGTGCCGAAAGGCTGTTGGGTTGCAGAACCCGGTATCTCTTGGTCAGACGGGGCGTCTACCGACGGGGTTTCACCACCGCAGGAGTAGCTGAGTAGCAGGAGCGCTGCGATCCCACCCCAGGCTGTCGTTGCACGAAGCATCAGGGCTCCGCGAGCCATTATGGCTCGAGAGCGAAACAGTAGATTCCGCCATAGCCGCCTCCGAGTCCCACGGTAGCGGCCTGCCTGTCCTTGCCGCTCGGAGTGATCTGGCCACCGGGCGCGCAGCCGATGGCATTGTAGTGGGAGATCCAGCTTTGGATTCGGGGTTCTGCACCCGGACGGGGGGCACGGGGCCAGGACAATCCAATGCGAGGTCGTCCAGAGGACCCGAACGACTTTTTGAGATCGCGTGACCCTCTGATATCCACACCTTCCTCCATATAGCCGTCGGCGGTCGTCCAATCCGAGCATGTGGAGGAGAGGCTCCCGGCGTCGGGGTAGAGCCTTCCGTCCTTGCCCGAGCCGGTCAGGGTGTGGTGGTTCTCCTGTTGTGGCAGGCCCGGATCGGGCTGGTGATTCGGGACACCATCCTCATTGGGGAGGTCGTCTCGAATCGCCGGGTCGCCGTTCTCCGGGCGGTCGGTCGCCACCAGGTCTGCCTTGGTCGGCGCCACCAGTCTACCGAGGCGGTCGTACCAGGGGCCCTCTCCAATCCGATCGATCGCGTCCACCTGCTTGCCGTTCTCGTCGGCGGTGACACTCAGGAACGCACGCCACTGTTTGGCCGACGAGCCTGGCATGCTCTTTTCGGCGATGGTGGTACAGATCTTGTCTGCCCCTCGCAGGCCGGCCCCCTGACCGGTCTCACCAAAACGAAGATCGCCGCCAAAGCCATCCAGAGAGCCCGATAGTTCCTGCATCGCCTTGGTACTGGTCACGAAGAAGCTGAAATGAGGAAGGGAGTCCGCATCCCTCTGAGCTCCAGCCGCGGGCGCACCCTCCAGGATTGTCAGAGCCGTCGAAACGGAAAGGAGCATGGCTCCCGCAATACGATTCGTCATCGGTTCTCCTTAGGACATCTCCGCCATAGGTCGAATAACGGAGGATCTCTCCTCCGCACTAATATAAGAGCATTGTCGCCGCCCCGCCCAAGTGTGACGGCGTTCTGCCGGGAAAGGCCGGGCGCCCCCGGCTAGGTGCGGCCGGCTAGGTGCGGCCGGCTAGGCCCGGCCGGAGGTTCTGTCACACTTCGGGCCCACGCGACAAGACCTATATTGGACGTATGAATCGGGTGCCGGTGCTCTTCATGCGCTACCAGCGCCGGCGTTGGGTAGGTGACACCGCTCCAACTACTCTCAGAAAGTGAGCCAGCGATGGGAAATCTGACGTCAAGTCTCGAGCGGCTGCGAGAGTTGGGAGACCGCCAGATGGAGGAGGTCGGGATTGTTCCCTTCTTTCTCGTTTTAGCCCTGTCCCTGGCCAGTGCTCTATTCGTCGCCTACCTCTACTCGCGCTTCTATGGGAGTCGGCAGACCGGCACCGAGATGCATCGGGCGTTCCCGCTCTTGGGTCTGTCGATCACCGCGATCTTCATCTGCATCCAGTTCTCTCTGCCGCTGTCTCTGGGCCTTCTCGGCGCTCTTTCGATCGTGCGTTTTCGCACCCCCGTCAAGGAGCCGGAGGAGATCGGCTTTCTGATGGTGGTGATTGCCGCCTCGCTCGCCTGCGCCACCTTTAACTTCGCCTTCCTCGCCATCCTCCTGGTGATCGCTCTGGTTGCTGCGGCTACCGGAGACAGGATCTGGGGGAAGCTTGGTGGCGGTGGCCGTAGCGGAGTCGTTCTTCTTTCGGCCGCTGTTGCCGAGTTTGACCAGAAGCGGGCGACGGTGCTGTCTCTGTTGGCAGAACGGATTCGCCGCGGGCGACTCGAGAGTCTTGCGCGTCATGACGGGGAGATGGTCCTCACCTACAGTTTCCGGGATCTCACACCGAGCACGCTCGCGGATCTGGAACAGGAGCTGAGCGGTGCCGTCGAGTCATCTCGCGTCAGCGTCGCGTATCAGAGGTCGGGGGTGTGAAGCCTGAGCGTGGCCGTTCACGGCCGCGGTGGGTCGGGCTGGTTCTGCTGGCCCTTGCAACGACTTCGATCGTCGCTGCCGCCCTCTTTCTCGAGGGGTGGGAGGGGATGGACCCCTTGCGGCAGGCGCTGCCGCCGACGGAAGTGGATGCGCGGGCGTTCGGCGTGGGCAAGCTCGACCGTCTGCTCTTCGAGCTCGGCGTGATCCACGCCGTCACCTTCGACGAAGAGACGGCCAGGCGATCCGGAGTCCGCGACGGACCGGCCAAGTGGCGGGTCGGCAAGGTCGACGCGGAGTCGCTGCCCAGCTCCCTCGCCGTTCCCCGCCAGGTGGTGGAGAGCGGAGTGCGGGTGCTCTCACTGGTGCTCGAGCCGGAAGACTGGGAGTTCCTCGAGACGCATGCACGGGGTCGGGGGCTCGAATCGGAGCGCCCGGCATACGCTAGCCTGTATGAAGGCGGCGAGCTCCTGTTGGCCTCCGGCGTCGGCGTGCGCGTTCATGGCGGTCGCAGCCGTCGCCACGAGAGCGCAAGAAGTCTGCGCCTTTACTTCGACCGGAGCTACGGCATCGCCGGCGCTCCGGCTTCACGATTCGGATGGCAGCACGGTGGGGAGGTGGATCGGTTGGTGGTGCACAACGACCTACGCTGGGACTACGAGGGAGCGGAGTGGCGCTCGGCCAGCCCGCTCGCCTACGACCTTGCCCGGCAGATCGGCGCGCTGGCTCCCGAGACCTCGCCGGCCCTGCTCTTCGTCAACGGTGAGCCGTATGGACTCTTCTTCCTCACCGAGCGGCTAGATAGCGACTATCTGCAGCGGCACTTCGGTCACGAGGACTTCGTCTTCCTGCGCACCAAGAGTGATGTCGGAGCTCGGCGCTGGCAGCAGGGCAACCGCGATCTGTTTCTCTGGCTGCAGGCCCGCGTGAGGGCACTTCCCGGTAGCGAGCTGGATCAGCTCGAGACCCTTGTCGATGTCGACAACCTCATCCGCTGGTTCCTCTCGGTCGCCTTCTGCGGCACCACCGATCCCTTTCAGGGGCCCCTGCTGCGGGACGCTTCGAGCCCCACCGGCCGCTGGTTCTGGGTCAACTGGGATATGGACCACAGTTTCATGAATACCCGCGCCAGTGCCCTGCCACCCTGGGAGATCGACCTGTTTTCCTGGATCCTCGAGGGGCGGCACCCCGACCTGCGAGCGATTCTGCTGCGCCGTCTGTGGAAAGGAAGCCCCGAGTTTCGCGGCCGCGTTAGTTCGGCGTTCGAGGAGATGCTCGACCAGCGTCTGACCGACGATTTCCTCGACGAGCGCTATGCCCACTATCGCCGGGTCGCGGCGGAGTATGAGGTCGATAACGACGACTATCTGGGGGTCATGGGCGAGTTTCTTGTGCGGCGAAAGGCGGTTGTTCGGCGTCAGATGAAGGGTCTGCTGGCCACCTCTTCCAGCGACTGATCTACGTTCAAGCCTGCTCGTTCCTCCTCAGCCGTCGCCCAGGTCGACCCGTTGCAACGCCGCCTTGGTGACGATGCGCAACTGATCCGCGTCTTCGTGACCTCCGGCGTTGACCCCGCCGCCTTTGAGATCGATGACGATCGTTCTCCTGTCTTCGAGGATCTTCCAACTGTCGTCACCGGCTGCGACAGACGTGCGGCGCTCCCCCGCTCCGCCGAAATTGGGGTTGGCAAAGGCGAGAAAGTCGCTACCGGGGAGAGTCCTCAAACCAACCGAGACACCGAGGATCTCGTCGTCGAAGGTGATCCTCGCGCCCTCGAGCTTGGTGGCGGCGGTGGGGTTGTAGTGAAAGAGGTAGCTGTGAACCACCGTGCCGGCGGCAATAGAAGCCCCCGACGGCGGATGGCTCTCGTCGTAGGTCGCGGCTGCACCATCGCTGTCAACCTTCAGATCCTCCTCGAGGGTCGCGAACTGCCGCTCGACCACCAGCTCCGCCCGGCCCGCCGGTGTATTCCGACCGGCCGCCGACAGGTCGTCCGGAACGGTGTCGTCATCTTTGTCACCGAGAATCTCGACTCGCTCAGCCGAGGCGATACGGGTGTCGTAGTCGGCGCCGTCGCGGCTGGCCGCGGCCTCGACCTCGAACCAGGTGGTGAGCTCTTCGCGCAGGGATGCGAAGATCCGCTGGATCTCTTGTGGCTTCGAGGCGATGTTCGCGCTGGTGGCGACCGCCGCCGCCTCACGCGGGTCTTCGATCAGGTCGTAGAGCTCCCACGTTCTTCCATGGCTGTTGGTGATCAACTTGTAGCTGTCATCGATGATCGACCGCCCGCCGCCGACCTTGGTCAACCCTCCACCCCGGCCACGACCGGCGCTGTCGCAGTCCTCGGGCTCGTCGGCACCACGCTCAGGGGAGGGATCTCCACAGTGCTCGAACTCGATACGGCCGGCACGCCGAGTGGAGCGATCGCCGAAGATCACCTCGGTCATCGACTCGCCGTCGAGCGGCCGTGCATCGGGCATCTCCAGGCCCCAAATATCCATCAGCGTCGGCAGATAGTCGTGAGTGATCATCGCGGTATCGGTCTCGCCGGGAGCGATGTGCCCGGGCCACTCGATCAGGCCTGGCACGCGCACGCCGCCCTCCCAGAGGGCGCCCTTCCGGCCACGCAGCCCGCCGGTCGCGTTGTCCCAAAGGGGCGTACCGGGAGTCGCCGTGCCACGACTCTGCGACGGACCGGCACCGTTGTCGGAAGTGAAGCTGAGCAGGGTTTCACCCTCGATGCCGATGCTGCGCAGATGGGCGCGCAGCCGGCCGATCTCATGATCCATCGCCGTGAGCTGGGAGTAGAGCGTCTTCGCCCTGTCGTCGATCTGCGCCTGCTCGGCGGCGCTGTAAAAGATGTCCAGGGTCTTCTGGTGCAACCGCACCGGAACGTGGGGAGTGTGGAACCAGACCACGGCGAGGAAGGGGCGCTTCGCCGCGACCGCATCGTCGATGAGGCGGATGGTCTCGCGGATGACGATCGCCGAATCGTCGCCCGCGAGATCGGGCGAGTCGATGTCGACGGACTCCTCGTGGCCGGTAAAGTAATGGCCGCCGTGAAAGTTGCCCTCACTGGGGAGCGGGCCCGCCGGATCCCTGCGCATCGGCTCGAAGGTCGGCACCGCCTGCGGCGTGACGAAGCTGCGATCGTAGCCATGGTGCCAGGGCGCCGAGTAGAACTGACCGCCGGTGGTACCTTGGCATCCACGTGGCGCCCACTCGCCGTCGGCACCGGGGCAGTGGGCGAATTCGCCTCCGCCCCTCTCGGCTGCCTTGTCCAGATCGCCCAGGTGCCACTTGCCGAAGTGCCCGGTCATATACCCTTGCGTTTTGGCCAGCTCGGCCACCGTCAGCTCGAGATTCTTCATGCCACCGTCGTAGGCGTTGTCGACGTCGTTGCGGCGCGGGCCGCGGCCGGTTATGAACGAGGCCCGCGTCGGGCTGCAGCGCGACGAAGCGGCATACATGCGGTTGAATTTGAGGCCCCCTTCGGCCATCGCCCGCAGGCTGGGTGTCTTGAGCTGAGGATGGCCTGGGTAGACATTGCCGGGGCTCAGCTTCTCCGGATAGTCGACATCGCCCCAGCCCTGGTCGTCACTCAACATCAGAATGACGTTGGGTCGCGACGGCGGCACCTTGGCAAGCGCCGCAACCGCGAAGCTCGAGAAAAGGACGCTGATCAGTGCTGTTCGTACCATTCTGTCTCCAGTAGGCGCGCTCCGCGCATGGTCATGCCCATCGAGTAGTTGCCCTCGTGGCAGGCGTACTCGTAAATGCGCTGGTCGGTTCTGAGCCATGGCGACGAGCCGCCCCAGGTGGCCTCGTAGTCGGGGTCGTCGACGCTGAACTCCCAGGACAGGCTCCCGTCGGCCTGCGGGGTGAAGCGTTCCACGATGTGCAGGCCGTGGTGGGGAACGTTCGCATAGCGCAGAAAATTGGTGCTGTCGACCACCAGAGTGTCGCCCTCGAACCAGCCGATGGCGTCGCCGCTGAACGAGGCGAGCTCCGGTGGCCGGTGCTCGACGGGGCGCCCCTTGGCGGCGAGGCGGATGACGCGCGCCCAGTGCAGGAGCTCGGCGAGGATCACGACGTGCGTCTCGGTCTGGGTGATGCCGTAGTAGGCGCCGTATCCCCGGCGCAGCGCGGGGACGGTCCCCCTGTCGTAGTAGATGCAGCGCTCCCAAAGGCCGAGGATCTCCGGATGGTCGAAGATGCGATGCTTGCCATCGTTGGTGGGGATCATCCGCCCTCCAACCCCGGCGACTTCACCCACCCCCATCCACCAGGCGCCCTCGGGATTGGGCGGGCCCATACGATCGCCGGTGGTGAACGCCGGCCGCCTCTTCTTTCCCTCCTCGGAGACCGCCGGCATGCGGCCGTTCGGCGGGTCGGTGAGGACCGAGTTGCGGTACTTGCCGTCGACCTGGAAGGCGATCGTGCCCATGTCGAGCAAGGCGAAGCCGTTCCCGCCGGTGACCCTGCCTCCGCCGTAGCCACCTATCGGCGGCGCACTCCGATTCGGATCGCCGGGAGTACCCTCCGCGGCCAATCTTGCCGCCATCGCGCCTTCGATCTTTCCGGCGTCGGCCTCGTCCATGTACAGGTTGTTGCCATATTTCGGATGGCGCTGGATGGGCGTCAGTGTGTTGATGGTGTAGGTACCCGTCAGATCCGGCTCGCCGCCCGGCATGCGAGGGATGCCGCGTTCGGCAGCTACCACCGTCGTGGTGGAAGCAGCGATGCCGACGACGAGAGCCACGACCCTCTTTGCGATCGAGGAACGCTTCTCGCTCGACATCCACATGGTCAAGTCCTCTCTCATCGCCCTCACTCTCCTCGCTTCTCCCCCGCAAGCCGATAGCTGATCAGGCTCGGCACCGCACCGCCCACCATCAGCGCAATGTGCTGACGGCCGTCCGATAGATAGGTCATCGGCGTACCGACGCCGCCGCCGGGCAGATCGATCGCGGCCACCTGCTTGCCCGATGTCTTGTCGTAGGCCACCAGCTGCGGGCCGTCGTCGGTGCCGCCGCTGGTCAGCGCATGGATGAGCAGGGTCTTGGTGAGCAGCGATCCGGCCCGACTGTGGTCGCCGCCGAGCTCCGGCAGATCGAGATCGCGCAGAATCGGGTGATCTTGGTAGCGGGCGCCCCGACCGAGCGGGGTGGTCCAGAGCTGCTCGCCGCGGTTCATGTCGAAGGCCGTCATCTGCGAATAGGGTGGCTTCCACAGTGGCAGCCCCTGGGGCATGACCGGGCGTTGCCGGGGATTGCCCGCCGCCAGGAACGCGGCTTCTCTAGCTTCGGGTCGTTGCCGGGAGCGTTCGAAGAAGAGCCGGAAAAAGCTGGGAGCGTCGGTGCGCTTCGAGATGTAGCGCATGCCCTCCTCCGCGCTGCCGTCGCGGAAGCGAATAACCGAGTGACTGTTGGCGGCCGGCACGTAGAGCACACCCGTCTCCGGATCGACCGCGGCTCCCGACCAGTTGGCCCCACCCCCCGCATGGGGTCGGAAGATCGTCCCCCGCAGGGTGAGCGGCGTGTAGAGGGGGCCGAGGCGGAATCCCTTCACCGTCGCCATGGCCATCTCCCGGATCTCGGGGGTGAAGTCGGCGAGGTCTTCGAGGCGGGCGCCCTGAGCCGCGAACGGAGGCGGCTTGGTCGGAAAGGGCTGCGTGGGCGACATGATCTCGCCCTCGAGGTCGGTGTCGGTCGGCACCGGGCGCTCTTCGATGGGCCAGATCGGCTCACCGGTCACGCGGTCGAAGGTGTAGACGAAGCCCTGCTTGGTGACCTGGGCAATAACCTTTCTCCGCCGCCCGTCGACGTTGATGTCGAGAAGGTTGGGCGCGGCCGGGATGTCGTAGTCCCAAACGCCGTGGTGAATGAGCTGGAAGTGCCACACCCGCTCTCCGGTTGCGGCGTCGAGACACACGATGCTGTTGGAGAAAAGATTGTCGCCGAGACGAGGACCGCCGTAGTGATCGGGCGACGGCGCCGAAGTGGGCACATAGACATAGCCGAGCTCGGCATCGGCGCTCAGGGGGCCCCACGCGTTGGCGTTCCCCGAGTAGCGCCACGACCCATCGAGCCAGGTCTCGGCGCCGTCTTCGTCGGCGCTCTGGGGGATGATGTGAAACTCCCACAGGCGTTCGCCGGTGCGCGCGTCGTGGGCGAAGATGAAGCCAGGCGGCGCCTCTAGGAAGGGGGTGAAGTCGGTGTGGCTGGTCCCCACGACGATGATGTCGCCAACGATGAGCGGCGCGGCCGAGCGCGAGCCGACCGGTAGAGGAAAAGGATCGTCGGTCGCGCGGGGAGAGCGCGGGAGATCGGCGATCAGATCGACGCGTCCGCCGTCCCCGAACTCCGCTGCCGGAAGGCCGGTCTTGGCGTCGACGGCGATGAGGTATCCGGCGGAGGTCCCCCACACGATGCGGGCCTCGCCGTCCCCCTCCCAGTAGGCCACGCCGCGGTGGCCTCTGCCGGTCGGGAGTGAAGCCTCGGTATAGGTGCGCGGGTCATGCACCCACAGCGTCGACCCGGTGCGCGCGTCGATTGCCGCTGCCTGATCGAGCGTGGTGCTCACATAGAGCACACCGTCGACGGCGAGCGGCGTCGCCGAGGCGGCACGGATCGAAGGACGGCGAACCCAGAGATCGGGCTGCTCCTCGGCCACGCGATCGAAGACCACCCCCGCAGCCACCAGCGACGCGCCGCGCTCTCCGGCCACCACCAGATGGGTATCTACTGACTCCCAGCGCCACGCTGGCTCGAGATCGCCGAAGTTCTCGGCCGTGATCTGATCCAGCGGCGAATACTTACTCCCCCAGGTGTCGGCGGCGTAGGTGCGCCACTCGCCCTCCCTCGCACCCGGCTGTGCCGATACGGAGCCTGCCGCCAAAGCGCAAGTCAAGCTCAACGCTGGTCTAGATAGGTGCATCACACTTACGAAGTCTCTCATTGACTAGGAGTCCGCGCGGCAGGACTCCGGATGCGCCGTCCTCGGCGCCATGTTATCTCGGCGGAGCAAATGATAATTCATCATTTGTGGGGCCTAGTTTTCGGTGCTGGTGCGAGCCTCGATGATGATCGATTGGAGCGATTCAGTGTCGAGCGGCAATTCGCTCTCGCCGGCAGGAAAGCCGTTCCTCTGCAGCATGAAGCTGACGATGTCGACGTAGGCCTGAAGGCTGAGACCGGCAGGGGCTCCCTCCGGCATCGTCGTACGAGAGACCAAGACCAGATCGGCAACCGAGAGCTCACTCCAGCGGATGTTGAAGGGTTCGCCGATCAGGGACGGAATGCCGGCGCCCGACAGATCGTCGAGGTGGCACTCCGCGCATGACTGCTGGTACTCCTGCTCACCCCTCTTCGCCTGCTCGGTGGTGAAGACACCGTTCCATACCGACGGCTGGCCCTCAGCGGTCGCCACCGCATCAGTGGCTACGCCGTAGACGCAGCCGGCGAGGACCAAGACCACGACGACGGGAATGTACGAAAGCATAAAGGTAATCTTCTCCAGTCAGCGACAATGCTGTCTATGAGTATTGTTACAGGGGCTCCAAAGTGTGACAGGGGTCTTGTCGTTCGCGTTGGCCGCTTCTAAGCTAAAAGAAACCGTATCCGCACCATCGCTCGAGACCGCCAGATCGAGGTCACGAAGACGCGGATCAATTGCGCATCGTCACCAAGGCGGCGTTGCAGCGGGTCGAGGTGGCCTACGGCTGAGGGGGAACCAAAGAATGAGGGCAAGTTTTGCAGGAACCGCGGTCTTCTCCCTTCTGACGGCTTCGATAATCCTGGGGGGTGGCCCTCTGAGTGGAAGCGATGAGGACACACTTCCTCATTTCAGCTTCTTCGTGACCAGCCTCAGAGCGATGCAGGATCTCTCGGGCAATCCGAGTGGCTTTGGTGGAGATCTTCGTTTTGGTGAGACGGGTCCGGGGGCCGGCCTGCGAGGGGCAGACAAGATCTGTACCACCCTAGCCGAGAGGAGCATGCCGGGGTCGTCGGCCAAAGAATGGCGTGCGTTCCTGAGTGTGACCGCCGATGAGAATGGCCGGCAGGTGGATGCGATCGATCGCATCGGAGAGGGCCCGTGGTACGACCGCCTCGGTAGACTGGTGGCTCAGGCCAAGGCCGACCTGCTGCACGACCGCCCACAAAACGGCGATCCAACGATACAGAATGACCTCCCCAATGAGGATGGTGTCCCGAACCACCAGCCCGATCCAAACCGACCGCTACAGGAGAACCACCACACGATGACCGGCTCGACGAGGCAAGGAACACTCTTCCCCTCCTGCCCTCGCGACCCGGGATGCCGGGACGAGTGCCTGGAGGCGGTCACCGACAACCCCCAGGGCTGCCTCGATTACTGCATGGAAGACGGCACCGACGAGGCCACATGCCAACGCCGATGCACGGATCACTTCATCCCCACGGCTTTCTGCAGTCACAACTGTCTAGGCCCCCGTGGGCAGATCGAGTGCGACAATCCTTATTCCTCCGCCACCTGCAACGATTGGACGACCTCCGAGGGCGGCGGCGGCCGCGGCAAGGGGCCCCGCATCGGATTGTCCTGGCCACGTATGAACCCGTCCCCCCAACGGCATACGACGTGGGCCCAGCATTGGCTTTCCTTCTGGTCCTCACCAGGCTGTGAACCAGGCGGCGAGGCCATTGAACGCTCTCGCGGACGCTTGGACCGACAAGCTAAAGAGGTGAGGCCAACCGTGGGCGGGGGAGGCGGCTATGGCGGGATCTACTGCTTCGCTCTCGAACCCTGACCAGTCGAGGTTCAACGCCAGACCTCGACCTGCATGACGTCGAAGTGATGGTCGAAGGTCCAGACGGGCACTGCGAGGCGCTCTGCGACTTCGCCTAGTACGGCATCGAAGAGGGTGATGTCCTGATCCGGATACCTGCGCACCCGCTCGCACGCGGCCTCGACGTCGACGCCGAGGGGTTGGATACGGCCGGTGCCGAGCTCGATCTCCCGTAGCCATCGATGGGCCACAGAGAGGCCGAGGCGATGAAGCACCAGGGAGTATGACTCCATCAGAATCGGCGCTGCGAGACCGACGGCCCAACCACCGGCGCCGAGCCGTTCGAGCTCAGTCTGCGATCGCTTGTGGTGTCGATCGTCCGGGTCGACAAGCGCGTAGAGCGGGCCGGTGTCGGCGAGCGCGATTCTCACAATCGCTCGGTCAGAGCGCGATCGTGTTGCTCAGAGGTGTCGGCGTGCCCACTCCCGGGCACGGCCGGAGTGACCTCGAGGGGCTGGGTAGGCGGAGTGAACCTTCGTCGTGACCACTCCATCTCGTCGAGGTATCGACGAAGAGCCGCCTGTACGAGAGAGGTCAAACTGGGCTCGGGCTCTTGCTGGGCAAGGAACTCGACGACCTTGGCCTCGAGATCGTCGGGGAGGGAGATCGTGCTGCGCTTCATCGGAGGAAGTTTATCACCGACTGGTGAAGCCGGTGCAGTCGAGTCGTCAACCGAGCGTCCGGACCGAGCCTGGAGCTCGAGCGTCCCCCTTCTGAGAGGTGCCACCCGAATATTTCTTGGTGTCAGGAGTGCAGGGCAACTCGGCAGAGAGCCGGGCCGATCCGACGTGTGGTTCTGTACACAGATGTAGTGTACACTTCACTGTCGTGTACACTACATTTCTGACAAGGTGAGAGGGGTCGTGAAGAACATCACACTTAGCGCTGACGAGAGGCTCATAGAGGCGGCTCGCGCAGAGGCCCGGCGAAGGAGAACCACCCTCAACGCGGAGTTCCGTGAGTGGCTCAGACAGTACGCCCGCAGGCAGCAGGGCGAGGAGCGGGTCAGGGACTACCGCCGGCTCATGGACGCGATGGGGGAGGTCTCGAGTGGCGGTCCGTTCTCGCGGGACGAGATGAATGCCCGCTGAGTTCTTTCTCGACACGAACATCTTCGTGTACACCTTCGATCCTCGAGAGCCCGATAAGCAGTCCCGCGCCCACGTCCTTGTGGAGCGTGCCCTCGAGACCGGTGAGGGTGTCGTCAGCTCCCAGGTCGTGCAGGAGTTCCTGAACGTGGCTCTGCAGAAATTCGAACGGCCGCTCACCGAGGGAGAGGCGGTCCGCTATCTACAGGAGGTTCTGGATCCGCTGTGCTCCGTTTTCCCCAGCTGCGCTCTGTACGAGAGTGCGATCTCGTTCCACAGGCGGTGGCGATTCAGCTTCTACGATTCCCTGATCGTCGCGGCGGCCCACGAGGTAAAGTGCAAGGTGCTCTACAGCGAAGATCTACAAGATGGCCAAACAATCGAATCGCTGACCATCGTCAACCCATTCTGAGGAGGGAGTCCGATGATGGCCAGGAGGGGTGAGATTACTCCTCCAACGCAATAGATAAACTGGTGGCGAGCCGGGCAGGACTCGTTACGCTCTCTCGCCTTGCCCGAGCGCTGGCGGAAGACAGTCTCTGGCCCTAAGAGAGTGGTGTCCAGTCACACTTCGAGCTCCTAGTGACAATACCTAATAAGCTCCACGTGACAATACCTAATGTGAATCGGATTCTTTCGGCTTTCTTTGCATCTCTATTGATTCTCTCCAGCGTCACCCTGGCCCAGTCGTTCGAGGCCGATGTTGCGGCCCTGGTCGAGGGAACCTGTTTCCGCTGTCATGATGCCGAGACCGAGACGCCGCTCGATCTCGAGAACCTCGGGTACGACCTCACAGAACCAGCCGCCTTTCGCACTTGGGTGAGGGTCTTCGAGCGTCTCGAAGCGGGCGAGATGCCGCCTCGCGGGGTGAAGCGGCCCCCCCAGAGGCTGGTCGATGCTGCGCTTGGTGCGCTGAAGGAGGATCTGCTGGCCGCTGATCTGGCCACTCGCGAAAGCGGACGCGTCGCTCTGCGCCGACTCACCCGTCGCGAGTACGAATACACCGTCGAGGACCTGCTCTTGATCGAAGCGGATCTGGCGAGCCTGCTACCCGCGGAAAGCGCCTCCGCTGGCTTCGACACCGTCGCTCTGGAACAGGGCATCTCCCCGATTCACGCACGCAGCTACCTCGAAGCGGCCGACCAAGCGCTCGATGCGGCGATACGGCTCGGTCGATCTCCGACGCGCGCACGTTGGAAGATCGACTACCCCAACTCGCCAAATGCGTACCGGAAGGTGCGCTCGAGTGTCAATAAGAGGCTGGACGACGCGGTGGTGATGTTCATCGATGAGAACCACCGAAATACCAGCGGGAGCTCCTCCCCTCGTTTGATGGCAAGCGACGGCAACGGCGTTTCGATACCCCATCCCGGCCTGTATCGCGTAACGGTAGAAGCCTACCCCTACCAAGCAGAGACACCGGTGACGCTGCTGCTCTTTCGCGGGAATCGTAAAGCCGGCACCAGGCAAGCGCTCGGCGCCTTCGACCTGGTCGCGCCGCGTAGCCTCGAGCTCACCGCCTATCTCCGCCCTTCCGACCATCTCTACCCCGAAGTGGCCGACTTAGACTGGGTCACCGAGATCGACGATTTCTACGCCCCTATCGGAGACTGGTCAGAAGCGGCGAATCTCATTGTTGCAGGGGGGCCGAGGGGACCCAAGCGCCTGCTCAACAACCGGCTCCATCACCCGATGTTCTACAACCCCACCGGGGGTGCCTTGGCCGATTGGGCGCCGACCTACAAGGGAGAGGGCGTTGCGGTGAAGTCGCTCACGATCGACGGTCCACTGCTCGAAGCTTGGCCGCCGCCGTCCACACGACGGCTGTTCGGGGACATCGAGCTCGACGCAGAAGGCGACCTCGAGCTGACCAAGGATCCGTACGACCACGTGGTCGACATCGTCTCGGGCTTGGCACCGATCGCCTTCCGCCGGCCGTTGGAAGAGGGGGAAGCAGAGGCCTTCGCCAGTTTGGCCAAGCCCGCGATCGCGCAAGGTCGAAGCTTTGTCGATGCGGTCCGCGTTCCGCTGCGTGCGATGCTGAGCGCACCGCAGTTCCTCTACCTCTCCGGCGAGATCGGCGGATTGGACGGCTTCGCCTTGGCGAGCCGTCTCTCCTACTTCCTGTGGAAGAGCATGCCCGACGAAGAGCTCTTCGCGGTGGCACGTAGAGGCACGCTCTCCGATCCCGAGGTACTGGCAAACGAGGTCGAGCGCATGCTCGACGACCCGAAGTCGATGCGTTTCGTCAAGGATTTTGTCGGCCAGTGGCTGCGCCTCTACGAGCTCAATCTGACCACGCCCGACGAGAGGCTCTACCCGGAGTACGACGACCTGCTGCATCACTCGATCCAGCAAGAGACCGAGCTCTTCTTCGCCGAGCTCATCGCCGGCGATCTGGCGGCTCGGAATCTGATCGACTCCGATTTCACCTTCCTCAATCGCCGCCTCGCCGAGCACTACGGCATCCCCGGCGTTGTGGGACAGCAGATGCGCAAGGTTTCGCTGCCGGAAGACAGTCCGCGCGGCGGGCTACTGACCCAGGCCAGCATTCTCAAGATCACTGCCAACGGGACCACCACCTCGCCCGTATTCCGCGGCAATTTCGTGCTGTCGAACCTCCTCGGCCAGCCGCCCAATCCGCCGCCGGCCAACGCCGGCTCAGTCGAGCCCGACACCCGCGGAGCGACCACCATCCGCGAGATCCTCGCCAAGCATCGCGAGATCGAGACCTGCAACGTCTGCCACCGCGCGATCGACCCGCCGGGCTTCGCACTGGAGAGCTTCGATCCGATCGGCGGATACCGCAATCGATATCGCTCGACCGGGGAAGGCGATCCTCCCCACACAACTCTCTACGGGCGCCCGATCCTCGAATACCTGAACGGTCCGCCCGTCGATGCCGCCGGAACGACTCCGGAGGGGAAGACCTTTGCGGGAATCGAAGAGTACAAGCGACTCCTGCTCGAGCAGGAGGACCAAATCGCGCGCCACTTCCTCTCGCAGCTGATCGTCTACGCGACGGGTGCCGAGATCGGTTTCGCCGATCGCGACGAGGTAGCGCAGATGGCCGCGCACAGCCGGGAGAGCGGCTATCCGGTGCGGGCCATGATTCACCAGATCACGCAGAGCAGCCTTTTCAGGGAGAAGTAGCCATGACCGACCCACTCGCGCCCCACCTCGATCGGCGCACCTTTCTGAGGGCCTCCGGAGTGGCACTGGCCCTTCCGCTGTTGGAGGTGATGAGCCCGGCGTTGGCGAAAGCCGCTGCCACCGCGCCCAAGCGGATGGTGATCATCTGCAACGCGCTGGGACTGCACGCGCCGGCACTCTTCCCCACCAAGGCCGGCGCCGACTACGAGCTGACCGAGTACCTCGAGGTTCTCGAGGACCATCGGCGCGACTACACCCTGTTCTCGGGTCTCTCTCATGAGGGTCAGACCGGCCGTCAGGCCCACAGCTCGGAGATCACCTGGCTGACCGCCGCGCGCCATCCCCAGCTCGCCGGCTTTCGCAACACCATCTCGCTCGATCAGTTTGCCGCGGACAAGCTCGGCTACGTCACTCGCTTTCCATCGGTGATCCTGGGCACCAACACCACCGATCAGGGCGCCAAGGGCTCGTCGAGCCAGTCGTTCACGAGTCGGGGCGTCATGGTGCCGTCCGAGGCCAGTCCAGCGGAGGTCTTCGCCAAAATGTTCCTGCAAGGCAACGCCGCCGAGGTCGCGCAACAGAAACGGAATCTAGGTGACGGGCGAAGCATTCTGGATGGCTTGATGGTCCAGACCCAATCCCTCAATCGGCGCGCGAGCGCAGCCGACAGGCAACGCTTGGACGCCTATTTCGAGGCCATTCGCACGGCCGAACGGGACCTCGGAGAAGCTCAGGCCTGGCTCGATACGCCGAAACCTGCGGTGGACTGCGAGCCGCCGGCTGACATCCAGGATCGCAGTGATCTCATCGGCCGCATCAACCTGCTGATGAACCTGATACCCCCTCATCATCCAAACCGACTCCTCTCGTGTCGTCACGGTGATGATTCAGGAGCTGCGAGAAGTGCCCAAGGTCCCGGGAGTTTCCGGCACCCATCACAACCTGTCGCACCACGGTCAAGATCCAGACAAGATCGTCCAATTGAAGAAAGTAGAGACAGAGATCGTCAAGTGCTTTGGCAGTCTCTTGACGCAGATGAAAGGGACAAGTGAGGGGGAGGGCACACTGCTCGATAGCACAGCACTTCTCTTCGGCAGCAACCTCAGCAACGCCAACTCGCACGATACGCGAAACCTGCCGATCTTCCTGGCGGGTGGTGGCTACCAGCACGGTCGCTATGTCGCACATGACAGTGACGACAACACGCCGCTGAGCAATCTCTTCGTCACCATGCTGCAGCACATGGGGATTGAAACCGAGTCGTTTGGGCAGAGCAACGGCGCGCTGAGCTTGTAGAGAGCCGCGGAGATCCCAGGGTCTTCACTCTTGCCGATTAGCCCTGCACCTTGCTCTCATCCGTCAGCCTCGCCTATGAACCATGGGCTCGACCATGCCCGGCCGCCGTCGATCTGGCTCACGCGCACGTAGTAGTAGTCACCGGCGGACGGAGGGTCGAGGTCACGGAGCTCGAGCACCTGATCGAGGGAGGCGTCGGGCCTCACTACCTGGAGGCTGACGCGGTCGGTGTAGCGACCGCTCTCGATGGTGTGCTCCAGCCGGCCGGCTTCGATGGCGGCGAAGCCTAGAACGAAGTCGCTGCGAGCCTCGGCACCCCGGCCCCCAGCGGCCCTAGGCCAGGAAGGTAACGAAGCGACCTTCCTCGTTGTACTGGCTCGACAACTCTTGCATCAGGCGCCACTCGTAGTCATCGAGGTAGTTGTCGTGCTCCGAGTAGCCCAGAAAATCGAGCCGCGCGTCCTCGGTGGCGTAGCGAAAGACCTCCTCGGCCGAGCCCTGGCCTTCCGCAAACCCGCTATGGACGTGGGTCTCGCCGAAGTAGATGCGCGGGTCCGGATCGCGCTCGGAGCGAATGCGAGGATGATGGTGGAGCCGAAGGGAATCGAACCCTCGACCGCTTGAATGCCATTCAGGGGGTGGCAGTTTGCTGGTGTCTGCTGCAGTTTGTTTCCCTTAGGGTTCTACAGCCATTTCTTTTAGTTCTGTTTGCTGGGGTGAGGTGGCTCTCGATGTCTCGTCCAGGGAACACCCATCTAGTTGTCGTTGGGAGGGCCCGGAGAACCCCGATCGCCTCAGCTGGGAGCTGGCGATGCTCTTCCCGCGCGGTCTTCGTCATCAGCAGTTTCGCTTTGCCTCGTTCGAGATCGAGATTCGCCCACTCAAGGCGCAGCACCTCGCCGATGCGCCACCCTGTCCAGAAGGCGACTCGGATTGCGGCGCACGCCACTGAGTTCGTGTCAGTTGTCTCTTCCAGATCGATGGCTTCGAGAAGCTTTGCCATCTGCTCGGGAGAGAGCATCACTTCTTTCCTCTCGCCGCGACGCTCCTCGGGATAGCGGTCGCACCCGACGCGCTAAAGCGCGCGGCTGATGAGCGCGCGGAGGCGATGCGCATGGCGGTTGAGGCAACGAGGGAAGGAGAGCGCTCCTGACAGCACCAGAGCACTTAGCCACCCCGACATCGGTCTGCTGAAAGAACGGCGACATGGCGCCCAAACTCTGCGCCGTGGGCCGACCTGCACCAGCGATTCTGGCGCTCACGAGACATCGCCCGGAGGCGATGCGCATGGCGGTTGAGGCAAGAGGAAGAGAGGAGAGCGCTCCTGACAGCACCAGAGCACTTAGCCACCCCGACATCGGTCTGCGAAAGAACGGCGACATGGCGCCCAAAACTCTGCGCCGTGGGCCCGCTGCACCAGCGATTCTGGCGCTCACGAGACATCGCCCGCCGGCTCGGATCAGGTCAGCTCTGCGAAAGGCTCAGGCTCGATACGGGCAGAGCTTCGGCCTCGAGCCGTTCGAGGTCCGCGACTCGGCTCGCGTGATCGATGTCGATTCCTACCAGTTTGCCGTCCTCGTCGAAATCGAGGTTGACCCCTGGCGCGGCCTCCCGCACCTCCGCACCCGGACGACCAGCGAGATCGATATATAGAGAGTCGGTCTCGGGGTAGTAGTGGAATCTCATCATCAGTCCTCTCGAAATCCTCGATCGAAGAAAGCGTTGTGAACGGTTTCGCCGTCTTCCAAAGTCACGACCCGGAGATACTTGCCCTCATCGGGCACCAGAGCCCAGTATCTTACCCTACCGTCCGGTTGGGCTTCCCGACGCAAAGGATCTGAGAGAACAGCCTCGCACCACTCGCGCCGGAGATAGCGTCGTTTTCGGAGCACCTGTTCTTCGAAGTAGCGAGTGGTCTTCACGCGAAAGGTCCTTCCGCTCCCAGTCATTCTTCCACGAAGCCGTGCATCGCCTTCGCCAGGGAGCACGCCCTTCGCGACGAGTCTGTGTACCATCGTGTTCGAGTGCTTATCGATCATGACCTTTCTCGGTGCACCAAGTACGATCAACTAGTTCGATCATGTCTGGCCCTCGCAGGTCCCTGGCTGGCAGGGACCGAAAAGGCTGACTAGGGAACGATGACCGCATGGGCAACGACTCCCGCGAGAACACTCTCCGCGAACGGATCGCCGAGGAAGAAAAGCATCTCGAGGAGCTCGACGGAGAGCGGCAGAACGCTCTGTCCCGGATCCACAAGCTTCGCGAACAGCTCAATGGGAGGGTTGCTGGAACCGAAGTGGAGATCCTCGCGCAGCCCAACCTTTCGCAAGGTCTAACTTCTTCTCAGAAGCTCACTCTCTTTGGCCATCGGTTTCGCGGCCGCCAGGACGTGTTCGCCAAGCGATGGCCGAACAGCCGAACGGGGCGCAGCGGCTATGCTCCCGCTTGTGCCAACGACTGGGTGACGGGAATCTGTGAGAAGCCGCGCATCAGGTGCGGCGAGTGCCCCAATCAGGCCTTCCTGCTGGTCACCGATCAGGTGCTTCGGGATCATCTCTTCGATCGATATGTCGTGGGCGTCTACCCGCTTCTCCTCGACGAGACATGCTGGTTCCTAGCCGTCGACTTTGATGGCGAAGCCTGGCAGGAAGACGTTACAGCGTTCGTAGAGACGTGTCGCGGGTTCGAACTGGCTCCCTCCGTCGAGCGATCGAGGTCCGGTCGAGGAGCCCACGTCTGGTTCTTCTTCGCCGAGACGGTAGCTTCTACCGTGGCACGAAACCTCGGCTGCTGCCTCATAACGGAGACAATGTCGAGGCGGCACCAGCTGCCGATGACCTCATACGACCGGCTCTTTCCCAGCCAGAACATTCTGCCGAAGGGAGGCTTCGGGAACCTGATCGCGCTGCCCTTCCAGGGTGACCCCCGCCAGGCCGGCAACACTCTGTTCCTCGATGAACACCTCAAACCCTGGAACGACCAGTGGGGGTACTTGGCGTCGACACCACGGATCGAGCTGAGCAGCGTCGACCGGATCGTGGGCGACGTTCAGGGCAGGGGAGGAATCCTCGGGGTTGCCAACGAGGAGGAGCTCGACGAGGAGATCACCCGGCCTTGGAAGCAGCGCCCGTCGCGACGGAGGACAGAGTCGAGGATCGCGGGCCCGCTCCCCAAACGAGTGCAGGCGGTCCTCGCACAAAGGCTGTTCGTCGAGACGGCTGGACTTCCATCGCCGCTCGTCAATCGAATCAAGCGGCTCGCCGCATTTCAGAATCCGGTGTTCTATAAGAAACAGAGCCTTCGCCTATCTACGGCGTTGACTCCCCGGATCGTCTGCTGTGCTGAAGGGCTTCCGAAGTACGTGTCTCTTCCGAGAGGGTGTCAAACGGGCCTCGAGGAGCTACTCGAAGACCACGGAGTGGGACTAGCAATCCGCGATGAACGAGTCGCCTCGGAAGGGCCGGAGCTGTCCTTCGAAGGCGAGCTTACGCCGCTGCAAGCCGTAGCAGCCAAGGCGGTCCTCGACAGTGACACCGGGGTGCTCGTGGCCCCGCCTGGGATGGGGAAGACGGTGGTCGGCGCATACCTCATCGCCCAGCGCCGACTGCGAACGTTGGTGCTGGTCCATCGCCAACCACTCGCCGAGCAGTGGCGGGCACAGCTGGCTCTCTTCCTCGGAATCAAGGAGAAACAGATCGGGCAGATCGGAGCGGGCCGGAGCAAACCGAATGGTTGCCTCGACATCGCCATGTTCCAAAGCCTCGTTCGCAAAGACTCCGTTCGAGATCTCGTTGCCGACTACGGTCACGTAATCGTCGATGAGTGTCACCACGTCCCAGCAGTTTCGTTCGAGCGAGTGCTCAACGAGGTGAAGGCGCGCTACATCGTGGGCCTGACGGCGACGCCAAGCCGACGGGACGGCCAACATCCCATCACTCGAATGCAATGCGGACCGGTTCGATACACAGTGAACCAGCGAGACCAGGCAAACCAACGCCGTTTCGAGCATCGGCTCCGAATCCGCAAAACCCTCTTTGGCTTCGAGGAATCGGTCATTGAGGCCGGCATTCAGGCCGTCTACGGGAGGATGACCGTGGATGAGAACCGGAACCGTCTGATTCTCGACGACGTACTGCTGGCGCTGGAGGCCCGCCGGTCACCAATCGTTCTGACCGAGCGCAGGGACCACCTTGATTTCCTGGCTGCAGAGCTCGACGGATTCGTCCGGAATCTCGTCGTTCTTCGTGGAGGCATGAGCGCCAAAGAGAGACAGGAGGCGATGCGGTTGCTCAAGGAGCTCGATGACGGGGAGGAGAGGCTCGTCTTGGCCACTGGGCGCTATGTCGGAGAGGGCTTTGACCATTCACGCCTCGACACCCTCTTCTTGACCATGCCGGTGTCGTGGAAAGGCACCCTCACACAGTACGTGGGCCGGCTCCACCGACACCACGCCGGCAAGTTACGAGTCGTGGTCTACGACTACGTCGACACCAGGGTGCCGATGCTAGCTCGCATGTTCGACAGGAGACTTCGGACCTATCGAGCCCTCGGCTACAAGATCGACGAGCATGTCGCCCAGCGGGGGCTTGTCCTGCCCTGACGAAACTGACCGCTTGTCAAGACACCGCTCAAGTTCTTCGCATGAGCAACTGATGGGAGTCGGCCGGCCGCCAGCGCCAGGGATTCTTGTAGGCAACCTCGAGTCCACCAACCCAAAAGGATTGAGAATTGGTGGAGCCGAAGGGAATCGAACCCTCGACCTCTTGAATGCCATTCATAGGGCGCCGGTTTGGCGGAGTTTGCTGTGGTTTGCGATGCAGCAAGAAGGCCGAGGTGCAGGGTTATTCGGCAAGAGCTCATGGAGTGAGCGCGAAACAGTAGATACCGCCATAGCCGTCTCCGAATCCCACTGAAGGGACGGTCTTGTCGGAGAAGTTCGGGGTGACAGCGCCACCCGGCGCACAGCCGACAGCAGTGAAGCGAGACAGCCAGGGATCCTCTTTTCCAGCACGCGACCACGACAAGCCACCGTGGGGTCGTCCGGAGGAGCCGAATGACACGCGTGTGCGGGTCTGTCTTATTTCTATCCCTCCAGGGTAGGAACCGTCGGCGGTGGTCCAATCGCTACAGGTGGAGGACAGGGGATCCCCACCCCCATCCGGTTCCAGGTCGGGGTACAGCTCTCCCTTCTCGGTGGACCCGGTCAAGGTGTGGTGATTTGCCTGCTGCGGCTGGTTGGGGTCCGGCTGGTGGTTCGGGACACCATCCTCGTTGGGGAGGTCGTTTCTTATCGCCGGGTCTGCGTTGGGTCGGACATCCGCCACCAGGTCCGCCTTTGTCTGAGACACCAGTCTGCCGAGTCGGTCGTACCACGGACCCTCGCCGATCCGATCGATCGCATTCACCGACTTGCCATTCTCGTCGGCGTGGGCACTGAGGAACGCGCGCCATTGCTTGGCAGACGAGCCCGGCATGCTTCGCTCGGCAATGGTGGCGCAGATCTTGTCGGCTCCGCGCAGACCGGCCCCCGGACCCGCCTCACCGAAGCGAAGATCGGCGCCGAAGCCATCGGATTGCCCGATAGTTCCTGAATCGCTTTGAGGCTGGTCACAAAGAAGCTGAAATGAGGAAGGGAGTCCGCATCCCTCTCGGCTCCAGCTACGGGCGCACCCACCAGGACTATCGAAGCGGTCAAAACGGACCAGAGCATGGCTCCTGCACTACGATTCGTCATCGGTTCTCCTTATGGGCAACTCTGCCATGGATCGAGGGACAGAGAATCTCCTCCGCCGAGCTGACATAAGAGAATTGTCGCCGCTCGGCCCAAGTGTGACGGCGTCCGAGCGGCGTCATCCGTCAGCCTCGCCTATGAACCATGGGCTCGACCATGCCCGGCCGCCGTCGATCTGGGTCACGCGCACGTAGTAGTAGTCTCCGGCGGACGGAGGGTCGAGGTCACGGAGCTCGAGCACCTGATCGAGGGAGGCGTCGGGCCTAACTACCTGGAGGCTGACGCGGTCGGTGTAGCGACCGCTCTCGATGGTGTGTTCCAGCCGGCCGGCTTCGATGGCGGCGAAGTCTAGAAGGAAGTCGCTGGGAGCCTCGGCACCCCGGCCCCCAGCAGCCCTGGTTCCCCCTCCTCCGGCCGGATCGATCTGGAAGTCGAAGCTCGTGCTCGAGGTCGCACCCTCGAGCTCAATCAGCATGGTGTCGATCCGGCCACGGGTCCAGGTCTCAAAGTCGATCTGCGCCCCCCCTTCGGCATCGACGATGGCGGCACTCTCGAGATGGGGATTCTCGAAGCCGGGTGCAGAGACACCGAGAAAGTGCGCGCCCTTGACAGTGAGGGTGCCCTTCCACCGCCGGTGGCTGCGCCCTCGGGAAGGATACGCCTCCGAGGCCGGCTCGCTCGACGACTCGAAGCCAACCAGGATCCACGAGTGGGAGGTGAGCGGCGCGGGGAGATAGGAGCGACCGAAGACCACCTCGCCGTTGCGGATCACCTCGATCCGGTCGATGGCGGCGGTACCGGAGACCCGGCACACCAGATGCCGCTCGTCAGACACTTCGTCGACAGCGAGCCTGCTGCCCATGCGACGGCCGTTGAGTCGAGCGTCGAGCAGGATGCGCTCGCCAGAGGTGGCGTAAGCTGAAAGGCCGCGCATCGCATCGAAGAGGGCGTCGCGGGTCTTGGCGGGGGCGATCACCGCCGCCAAACCGGGGAACTGCCGCAGCCGCCCGCTCCTCGCCGCCGAGTAGCCCGGCTTCGCTCGGTGATCGTCGGAAGCGGCGACGAAGCCGACCTCGAAACCGTTCTGGAGGAAGAGGTTGCCGAACCACTCGAAGCTGCCGTGCATCGAGTAGATCTCGACCAGTTTCTCCATCTCCGGATCGTTCCTCGTCCAGTCGCCGGGCTCGTGAGCGTGGGGAATGATGAGCACATCCTCGGGATCGTTCCCTCTGCGGAGACCTCGGTAGAGATCCGGCAAGGTGGCAGCGACCTGGCGACCCACACGGTCTCGGTCCGGGGTTCGGAACAGCACGTTGTTGTGCCCGCCCTGAGCTGCGGGCACCGTCCACTCGTAGGCCAGGAAGGTAACGAAGCGACCTTCCTCGTTGTACTGGCGCGACAGCTCTTGCATCCTGCGCCACTCGTAGTCATCGAGGTAGTTGTCGTGCTCCGAGTAGCCCAGAAAATCGAGCCGCGCGTCCTCGGTGGCGTAGCGAAAGACCTCCTCGGCCGAGCCCTGGCCTTCCGCATACCCGCTGTGGACGTGGGTCTCGCCGAAGTAGATGCGCGGGTCCGGATCGCGCTCGACCCAGATCGGATTGGTGGTGGTGCGAAGGGTGCCATCCTCAGAACGAACGGTGAAGCGATGGGCTCCCGGCTCGTCGATCGAGAGGCCCTCGACCACGACAGCCGGCTCTTCCCCGGCAGGGATCGTGTGCACGACCTCGTTTCCGAGCAGGACTTCGTAGCCGGGAAGCGCACCGACGGCGCGGTTGAGATAACGATCCTGGCTGCGCACCAGGAGATCGAAGGGCTCGCCCACCCCGACCGTCGACGGCGCGAACGCCACCACCGAATCCAGCGCGGAGCCGACCACGCGCAGCACGGGCCAGTCGAGACTGAAGAAATTGTCTTCGCCTTCGAAGTCGACGTAGAGCGGCATGAGTAGACGGTCGGTGCTCCAGGTCTGCACCAGAAGGCCTCTCGAGCCACCGCTGCGATCTCCGTAGGTCACGGTAATCATGTCGCCCTGCTCGAGGGCAGCCCCCGCGACCCGGTAGGCGGCGTGCACACGGGTCGCGGTCCCCAGGCGCCTCGGTGGGAAGTCGAAGGCTTCGAGCCGTGTCGCTTCCCTCGAGACACGAATCGAGAAGTAGTTGTCGGCCGCCGGATCCTCGGTCTGAAGGCCTCCCTGGTCGATACCCAGTTGGCTACCGACGAGGACACCTCCGCCGAGTTGTATCGGCATCTCGCCCACGGTGAAGGTTTGCTCGATCTCGATCCAGCTACCCGACTCGACAGGGGCGTCAGGGACCAGGCGGAGGCTGCCGAGGGCGGCAGGCTTCTCGTCCTTGACTTGGAGCTCCCGCAGGTAGTCGTCGGTGAGCTTCAACAGCTCGTCGCTCGGCCCCTCCGCAAGAGCAGTCGCCAGGCGGGCGCGGGCCACGTGACGGGTGAGAGCGATCGGCAGCGAGGCGCCGGTGAGAGCGTAGGCGTTGGCCCAGTCCCAGAGCACATCGGTGCGCTCCGCAAAGGTCCCAGCGGTGGTCGGGGCGAGCGACATCTCTTGCTTCACCTCCTCGACGCGGGCGCGGAGGTCACTCGGAAGGTGGTCGTCTTCGCTGGTTGGCGAGCAGGCGAATGTGCTGACGATCGCTATCAGGAGCGATGATCTCGTAATCGCCGCCGGCACCTTCTTCACCTGACTCGCTGCAGCGCCGCACGAGTGAGAATGCGCAACTGGTCCACGCCGTCGCCGCCTGCTCGAGTGTCGACGATGATCTTCTTCCCGCCCTCGAGCACCTTCCAGCCATCGAAGCCGGGCTCACCGACCAGCGTTCCGCGATCGGTCGAAGTCCCGAAGTCGGGGTCGGCAAAGGCGAGAAAGTCACTGCCGACCAAGCTCGCCGAGCTCGCTGCCACTCCCACGATCGGATCGTCGAGCTCGATCTCCACTCCGCCGAGGTCGGTCGCAGCCTTCGGGGCGAAGTGAAAGAGATAGCTGTGGACGACCGTACCTGAAGGTATCGTCGCTCCCGCCGGAAGGTTACCGGCATCGTAAGCGGCGGCGGCACCGTCGCTGTCGACCCTCAGGTCCTCTTCGAGGGTCGCAAACTGCCGCTCGACCACCAGCTCCGGCCGGTCGGCGGCGGTGAGACGGCTCGCCGATAGATCGTCGGGGACGGTCTCGTCGTCGGTGTCGCCGAGAATGTCTACGCCCTCCGTGGCCGCGATTCGGGTGTCGTAATCGGCACCGTCGCGACTGGCGGCGGACTCGACTTCGAACCAGACGGTGATGTCCTCCAGCAGCGACGCGAAGAGCTGCTGGACCTCCGCCGGCTTCGAGGCGATGTCGGCGCTGGTGGCGACAGGGCTCGTCTCCCGCGGATCTTCGATCAGATCGTAGAGCTCCCACTCCCTGCCGCTGGTCTCGGAGATCAGCTTGTAGCGATCATCGATGATCGAGCGTCCGCCGCCCACCCTCTGCACCGTTCCGCCACGTCCTGCCTGCCGGCTGTCGCAGTCGTTGGGCTCGTCAGGGCCGCGGTTGGTCGTCGAGTCACCACAGTCTTCCCACTCGATACGGTGGGAGCGTTTGGCTGAGCGATCACCGAAAAGCACCTCGGTCATCGACTCGCCGTCGAGCGGCCGGGCGTCGGGCATCTCCACTCCCCAGATGTCCATCAGCGTCGGCAGGTAATCGCTGGTGATCATCGGCGTATGGGTTTCCCCCGGGGCGATCTGCCCCGGCCACTCGATGATGCCAGGCACCCGGACCCCACCCTCCCAGAGCTCGCCCTTGCGCCCGCGCAGGCGCCCGGTGCCCTCGCTGGGATCGTCGACTCTCACCGATGCCGACATACCGTTGTCCGAAGTGAAGGCCACGAGAGTTTCTCTTTCGATGCCGCGACTGCGCAGCTGCGAGCGCAGACGACCGATCTCCCGGTCTAGCGCGGTGATGCCCGAGTAGTACGGCGCCTCGTAATCGTTCATCTCGTCGCGCTCCTCGGCCGTATAGAGCTCATTCAGAGTCTCCGGGTGGAGGCGGTGCGGCCCGTGCGGTGGATGGAACCAGATGACGGCGAAGAAAGGCCGGTCGGCGGCCTTGGCATCGTCGATGAATTGGAGGGTCTCGCGGACGAGGATCGCCGAGGTGTCGCCCCGTAGCTCTTGCGAGTCGATGTCGACGTACTCCCGGTGGCCGGTAAAGTAATGACCGCCGTGAAAGTTGCCCTCACTGGGGAGCGGCCCTGCCGGATCCCGGCGCATCGGCTCGAAGGTCGGCAACGCCTGCGGGCTGGCGAAGCTACGGTCGTAGCCGTGGTGCCATGGCGCCGAATAGAACTCGCCACCGCTGGTACCTTGGCATCCAGACCGGCGGTTGTCACCGGCGCAGCGGGCGAAGTCTCCTCCTCCCCGCTCGCTTGCCCTGTCGAGATTGCCCAGGTGCCACTTGCCGAAGTGCCCGGTCATGTAGCCCTGGGTTTTGGCGACCTCGGCGATGGTCAGCTCGAGGTTGCGTAGGCCTCCATTGTAGGCCCAGTCGATTCCGGTTCGCCGTGAAGCACGACCGATGACGAAGGAGGCCCGCGTCGGGCTGCATACCGAGCCGCCGGAGTACATGCGATGGAATTGCAGCCCCTCTGCAGCCATCGCCCGGAGGTTAGGAGTTTTGACTTCGGTATGGCCCGGGTAGACATCACCGGGGGCGCGCTGCTGTGGGTACTCGACGTGGCCCCAGCCCTGATCGTCGCTCATCATCAGAATCACGTTCGGCCGGGATGGAGCCTTCGCTGAGGAGGGAGACGGCGCCTGCGCCACCAGTCCAGCAGCGCAGCCGAGGGCGGTGAGGATGGCGACCCCAGCTCTCCCTCGAGGTACGCCAACCACGAAGCTGGGCTTACAGCTCGTCATGACATCAGTCAGGAGCCCAATTCTCCTTCTCGTGGCGGGTCCAGGGCAAGTCCTACTTTTCTCTGCGATTGGCGCAGCACCTCGTGCGCGAAGCTATCAGGTAGGATCGGCGGGACTCGAAGACTCCCCGAGGATCAATCGAATGCTCTCGAAGGCTCTGCTCCGCACCCTCTTTCTCTCGCTGGTGGGATTGGCTCCGCTTACCCTGTCGGCTCAGCCTGATCTCGCACGAACGGATGATCGGGTCGACTACCGAACCCAGATCCGACCGCTCCTCGCCAGATACTGCTACGAATGTCACGGCAGGGATCATGCCAAGCGAGAGGCCGATCTGAGGTTGGACGCTCAACGATACGCCTTCCGCGACCTCGGCGGCTATCGGACCATCGTGCCCGGAAAGCCGCAGCAGAGCGAGCTCTACCTACGCGTGGCGTCCGAGTACGCCGAGACCCGAATGCCGCCTTACGAGGCCGGCACCCAGCTCGACGAGGAGGCCATCGATCTCATCCGCCGCTGGATCGAAGAGGGAGCCGAATGGATCGACGACGATCGCGATCGGGTGCGGTCGAGCCAGCGGTCAGGGCGGCGGGCCGGCAAGCTGCCCGACCAGCCCTTTCTCATCCACACCCACGACATCGCGGACGTGCGGGTGTCGGTGCTGGCTCGAGGTCTCTCCCACCCCTGGTCACTGGCCTTCCTGCCCGGCGGTGACCTGCTGGTCACGGAGCGCAGCGGCAGCCTGCGTAGGGTCCACGACGGAGTGCTCGTGCCCGAGCCTGTCGCGGGATTGCCGACCGATGTGGTCACCCAAGGTAGTGCCGGATTGATGGAGGTGGCGCTCCATCCCCGCTTCGACGACAACCGCTGGGTCTACCTGAGCTACACCCGCCAGCTCGACGAGACCACCGGCACGGTCGCCCTGATTCGCGGCCGTCTCGACGGCCTGGCTCTGCGTGACGTCGAAGACGTGTTCGTGGCCGAGCCTTGGCGCACCAGCGAGACTGGCGACACCGAGAGGCCGCAACGCCGCCTGCATCGCACAGCGGCGGCGCGGCTCGCCTTCGCACCGGACGGGACGCTCTTCATGACCATGGGCTGGACCTTCGGCGACCCGAGACCGAACGGAACAACCAGCCCCTCCGACTACCCCGTGCTCGCCCAGGATCTGAGCAGTCACGCCGGCAAGATCCTACGCCTCAACGACGATGGCACAGTGCCGCGTGACAACCCCTTCGTTGGGCGCGAGGGAGCCAAGCCGGAGATCTACTCGATGGGGCATCGCAACCCGCAGGGGCTGGCCATCCATCCGCAGACCGGGGTGCTCTACGCCACCGAGCACGGAATGCAGGGCGGCGACGAGCTCAACGTCATCGAGGCGGGCGCCAACTATGGCTGGCCCCTCATCTCCTACGGGCGCCTCTACGAAGGCCCGCGCATCTCCGAGCGGTTCTGGAAGGAGGGTATGAAGGAGCCGGCGGTGTTCTGGGTACCCTCGATCGGCCCGTCGGGTCTCGCCATTTACACCGGCGATCGCTTTCCCGACTGGAAGGGCAACCTCTTCGCCGGCTCCTTGAGGGAGGGCAGCATTTCGTACACCGGCCACCTCGAGCGCATCGTCTTCAACAGAAGAGGCGAGGAGGTGAGGCGCGAGTCGCTCCTCACCGAGCTTCGTCAGCGCATCCGTGACGTGCGCCAGGGTCCCGACGGACTGTTGTATCTGCTCACCGAAGAGAACGAAGCCGCGGTCCTGCGTCTCGAGCCAGTCGACAGCGGGGTCGAGTGAGGAGGGCTGACCAGGCTGCCCGACTCGCGCTCGAGACCACGAAGCCCTGCTTCGCTGGTTGATTCGTCACGCTCAAGAGGAGGCGGGCAGCGCGAACGCCACCAACTGACCGATGACGCTGCCGCCACCGCCGGGGACTACGATGAACTGGCGGCCCTCGTGCATGTACGTGATGGGCACACTGTTGAGAGTGATGTCGGTCTTTACCTGCCCCAGCACTTTGCCCGTGAACTTGTCGTAGGCCACGAGGAAGCTCCCGTTCGGCCGGCTAGCGTCCCAACTCTCGAAGTTGCGCACATGAGTGATGAACAGGGTCTTGGTGAGGACGTGCCCACCGTAGGGGGTGCGCGGGACGATCTCGCCCAGAGGACCGAGATCGAGGTGCCGAATGGCGGGATGATCGGTCGGACCTCTACCCAAAGGAGCCTTCCAGAGATGCGCCCCCGTCTTCAGGTCGATCGCCGTGATCCGCCGCCAGGGAGGCTTGACCAGGGGCAGTCCCTGCGGCTTTCTGCTCCCAGGTTGCGAGTCCTTGACATATCTGAACTCGGTCCGCTCCGCGTCCGGCTTCACCACGCTCAGCGCCATGACCTTGGTGTGCGACTGCACGTATAGGATGCCAGTGAGGGGATCGACCGAAGCTCCCGGGTGACTGGATCCACCTGAGGCGCTGGGGAGTATGAGCGTCGCGATCTTGCCTCCTTCACCGGTGACGATCGTAGGGGCAAACATCGGCCCGAGAACGTACTGCTCGGCGATCTCGAGCGCCTCGCGGCGGAGCTCAGGAGTGAAGTCGATAAGATCGTCGACGCTCACCCCTTGGCGATCGAAGGCAGCCGGCTTGGTCGGAAAGGGCTGGGTCTTGGCGAGCCTCTCGCCCGGAACCGTGCTCTGCCCGACCGGTCGCTCTTCGATTGGCCACAGAGGCTCGCCGGTCACCCGATCGAAGACATAGGCAAACGCCGTCTTCGACACCTGGGCCACCGCCTTTCTCAGCCGGCCGTCGACCACCACATCGACGAGAACCGGAGCCGAGGCGATGTCGTAGTCCCAGATGCCGTGATGCACGGTCTGGAAGTGCCACACGCGCTCGCCCGTCTCCGCGTCGACACAGACCAGGCTCTCGGCGTAGACATTGTCGCCGTGACGGTCGCCGCCCCAATAGTCGCTCGACGGGGTGCTGGTGCCGAAATAGACATAGCCCAGCTCCTCGTCGGCGGCGAGCGGCGCCCAGACGTTGGTGTTGCCCATCCACTTCCACGAGTCGTTCTCCCAAGTCTCGGTGAACGCCTCGCCTTCCTCGGGGATGGTGTTGAAGCGCCACTTCTGCTCGCCGGTGCGTACATCGTAGGCACGCACGTGGCCCGGCGGAATGTTGTGCTTTTGCAGGGGAACGTCGAAGATCCTCGAGCCGACGATGTAGGTGTCGCCGACCACGATCCCCGGCGATCCGGCGCTGATGTTGGTCAGGAGGATCTGCTCACGTCCGAGAAAGTCTCGCGACATGTCGACGATGCCGTCCTCACCGAAGGCGGAGTCAGGTCGTCCGGTCTCGAGATCGACCGATACCAGCTGCTTGCCGGCGGTAGCAAAGAGAATGCGCTCTTCTCCACCGGCCTGGCCGGCGACCCCATCCGTCCAGTACGCGATGCCCCGCGGCGAAGTGTAGGCCCGCGCCTTCGGACGCTCGTAGCTCTTCGGGTCGTAAAGCCACAGCTCCTCACCGGTGCCGGCGTCGAGAGCCGCGAGCTGCCATCGGGTGGTGATCATGTAGACGCGACCACCGATCATCAGCGCTGAGCCCCCCAATCCCGGATGCCTAGGCGCCGATGCCGACCGCCCACCTGCCTCACGTCCTCTTCCTGCCGCCCGAGCTTCGCGGCCTCCACCGCGAGCCGGAGCTTGTCCTCGAGGAGTCTCCTCTAGGCGGCTATCGGCAGTCTCCCAGCGCCAGGCCACCTCGAGCTGCGAGAAGTTCGTGGCGTCGATCTGATGGAGCGGTGAGTAGCGGGTGAAGGAAGGGTCGCCGCCATGGTGCCGCCACTCGCCGCCGGCAGCACCTGGCTGCGCCGAAGCGGAGGTCGCCACCAAAGCACAGATCAAGACCAGCCTCAACATGTACCCCCGTTCGCGGACTTTGTCATGCAGACTGATGCATCCGTTGGCGAGGTATTGCATGCACTCGGTTTTGGCGAAAAGGGGACTGTGCCCTTGCCCAGACTCGAGGCAAGTCTAGCGGTTTGTCAAAGGGTCGACCCGCTGCAGCGCCGCACGAGTGAGAATGCGCAACTGGTCCACGCCGTCGCCGCCTGCTCGAGTGTCGACGATGATCTTCTTCCCGCCCTCGAGCACCGCCCAGCCATCGAAGTCGGGCTCACCGACCAGCGTTCCTCGATCGCTCGAAGTCCCGAAGTCGGGGTTGGCAAAGGCGAGAAAGTCACTGCCGCTCAAGCTCGCCGAGCTCGCAGCCACACCCACGATCGGATCATCGAGCTCGATCTCCACTCCGTCGAGGTCGGTCGCAGCCTTCGGGGCGAAGTGAAAGAGATAGCTGTGCACGACCGTACCCGAAGGTATCGTCGCTCCCGCCGGAAGGTTACCGGCATCGTAAGCGGCGGCGGCACCGTCACTATCGACCCTCAGATCCTCCTCGAGGGTCGCGAACTGCCGCTCGACCACCAGCTCCGGCCGGTCGGCGGCGGTGCGGCGACTCGCCGATAGATCGTCGGGGACGGTCTCGTCGTCGGTGTCGCCGAGAATGTCTACGCCCTCCGCGGCCGCGATGCGGGTGTCGTAATCGGCACCGTCGCGACTGGCGGCGGACTCGACCTCGAACCAGACGGTGATGTCCTCCAGCAGCGACGCGAAGAGCTGCTGGACCTCCGCCTGCTTCGAGGCGATGTCGGCGCTGGTGGCGACAGGGGTCGTCTCCCGCGGATCTTCGATCAGATCGTAGAGCTCCCACTCCCTGCCGCTGGTCTCGGAGATCAGCTTGTAGCGATCATCGATGATCGAGCGTCCGCCGCCCACCCTCTGTACCGTTCCGCCACGTCCTGCCAGCCGGCTGTCGCAGTCGCGGGGCTCGTCGGGGCCGCGGTCGGTCGTCGAGTCCCCACAGTCTTCCCACTCGATTCGGTGGGAGCGCTTGGCCGAGCGATCACCGAAGAGCACCTCGGTCATCGACTCGCCGTCGAGCGGCCGGGCGTCGGGCATCTCCACTCCCCAGATATCCAATAACGTTGGCAAGTAATCGCTGGTGATCATCGGCGTATGAGTCTCCCCCGGGGCGATCTGCCCCGGCCACTCGATGATGCCGGGCACCCGGACCCCACCCTCCCAGAGCTCGCCCTTGTGCCCGCGCAGGCGCCCGGTGCCCTCGCTGGGATCGTCGACTCTCACCGATCCCGACATACCGTTGTCCGAAGTGAAGGCCACGAGAGTTTCTCTTTCGATGCCGCGACTGCGCAGCTGCGAGCGCAGACGACCGATCTCCCTGTCTAGCGCGGTGATGCCCGAGTAGTACGGTCGCTCGTAATCATTCATCTCGTCGCGCTCTTCGGCCGCATAGAGCTCATTCAGAGTTTCCGGGTGGAGGCGGTGCGGCCCGTGCGGTGGATGGAACCAGATGACGGCGAAGAAAGGCCGGTCGGCTGCCTTGGCATCGTCGATGAATTGCAGGGTCTCGCGGACGAGGATCGCCGAGGAGTCGCCCCGTAGCTCTTCCGAGTCGATGTCGACGTACTCCCGGTGGCCGGTAAAGTAATGACCCCCGTGAAAGTTGCCCTCACTGGGGAGCAGCCCTGCCGGATCCCTGCGCATCGGCTCGAAGGTCGGCAACGCCTGCGGGCTGGCGAAGCTACGGTCGTAGCCGTGGTGCCACGGCGCCGAATAGAACTGGCCACCGGTGGTACCTTGGCATCCAGGTGGCCTCGACCGGCGGCTGTCACCGGCGCAGCGGGCGAAGTCACCTCCGCCCCTCTCGCTTGCCTTGTCGAGATTGCCCAGGTGCCACTTGCCGAAGTGCCCGGTCATGTAGCCCTGGGTCTTGGCGACTTCGGCGATGGTCAGCTCGAGGTTGCGCAGGCCTCCATTGTAGGCCCAGTCGATTCCGGTTCTCCGTGAAGCACGACCGATGACGAAGGAGGCCCGCGTCGGGCTGCATACCGAGCCGCCGGAGTACATGCGATGGAATTGCAGCCCCTCTGCAGCCATCGCCCGGAGGTTAGGGGTTTTGACTTCGGTATGGCCCGGGTAGACATCACCGGGGGCGCGCTGCTGTGGGTACTCGACGTGGCCCCAGCCCTGATCGTCGCTCATCATCAGAATCACGTTGGGCCGCGACGGCCGCGAGGGCGCCGGTTGCGATCGCGACGTCGCTTCCTCGGTCGGCGGAGCCGCGCAGCCCAGGAGAGAGAGACCGACCGCAAGAATCGCCACCAGCGCCGGCACCTTCTTCACCTTACTCGCTGCAGCGCCGCACGGGTGAGAATGCGCAACTGGTCCACGCCGTCGCCGCCGGCTCGAGTATCGACGATGATCTTCTTCCCGCCCTCGAGCACCTTCCAGCCATCGAAGTCGGGCTCACCGACCAGCGTTCCGCGATCGCTCGAAGTCCCGAAGTCGGGGTCGGCAAAGGCGAGAAAGTCACTGCCGCTCAAGCTCGCCGCGCCCGCGGCCACGCCCACGATGGGATCATCGAGCTCGATCTCCACTCCGCCGAGGTCGGTCGCAGCCTTCGGGGCGAAGTGAAAGAGATAGCTGTGGACGACCGTACCCGAGGGTATCGTCGCTCCCGCCGGAAGGTTACCGGCATCGTAGGCGGTGGCGGTACCGTCGCTGTCGACCCTCAGGTCCTCTTCGAGGGTCGCGAACTGCCGTTCGACCACCAGCTCCGGCCGGTCGGCGGCGGTGCGGCGACTCGCCGACAGATCGTCGGGGACGGTAGGGTCGCCGATATCGCCAAGAATGTCGACGCTCTCGGCTGCCGCGATGCGGGTGTCGAAGTCGGCGCCGGCGTAGCTTGCGGCGGACTCGACTTCGAACCACCGGGTGATCTGCTCCTGGAGCGAGGCAAAGAGGCTCTGGATCTCCGCCGGCTTGGAGGCGATGTCGGCGCTGGTGGCGACAGGGGTATCCTCCCGCGGGTCTTCGAGCAGGTCGTAGAGCTCCCAATCCCTGCCGCTGGTCACGGAGATCAACTTGTAGCGCTCGTCCATGATCGAGCGATCGCCGCCGACCTGGCTCAAACCCCGCCCACCGCGACCCCGGCCGGCGCTGTCGCAGTCGTCGGGCTCGCCCTCGCCGCGCACGGGAACGCGGTCTCCACAGTTGTCGAACTCGATGCGCTTGGAGCGCCGCGCCGTACGATCGCCGAAAAGAACTTCGGTCATCGACTCGCCGTCCAGCGGGCGCGCGTCGGGCATCTCCACTCCCCAAATGTCCGCGAGCGTCGGCAGGTAGTCGCTGGTGATCATCGGCGTATCGGTAGTGCCGGGGGTGATGCGACCCGGCCACTCGATGATGCCAGGCACCCGCACCCCACCCTCCCAGATCGAGCCCTTGAAACCACGAAGGCCACCCTTACCCTCGCTCTTGTAGTCCATCCTCACCGAGCCCGAGAGACCGTTGTCGGAGGTGAAGGTCACCAGGGTGTCTTTCTCGATGCCACGACTTCGCAGGTACGCCCGCAAGCGGCCGATCTCCTTATCCATGGCGGTGATGCCGGAGTAGTAGCGGGCCTCGTACTCGTTCCACGTCGACTGCTCTTCGGGCGTGTAGAACTCGTCCAGGGTGGCCTGGTCGAGGCGATGCGGCACATGCGGGGGGTGAAACCAGATGACGGCGAGAAAGGGGCGGCCGGCGGCGGTGGCATCGTCGATGAATCGCATCGCTTCGCGCACCAGGATCGCCGAGGCGTCGCCGCGCAGCTCCGCGGCGTCGGGATCGACGTGCTCTCCCGGGCCGGTGTAGTAGCGACCGCCGTGAAAGTTACCTTCGCTGGGAAGGGGGCCCAGCGGATTCCCCTTCATCGGCTCGAAGGTCGGCAGTGCCTGCTCGCTGGCGAAGACGCGGTCATAGCCGTGGCTCCAGGGAGGCGAGTAGAACTCACCACCATTCCTGTCCTGGAGCGTCTTGGAGAGATCGCCGAGGTGCCACTTGCCGAAGTGCCCGGTCATATAGCCCTGCGTCTTGGCGATCTCGGCGAGGGTCAGCTCGAGGTTCCTCATCCCCCCGCTGTAGGCCATCTCGATGGCGTTGCGCCGCGGCGCGCGGCCGGTGATGAAAGAGGCGCGGGTCGGGCTGCAGTTCGACCCGGCCGAGTACATGCGATGAAACTTGAGCCCGGCTTGGGCCATCGCCGCCAGCTCGGGGGTCTTGAGCTCGGGGTGGCCCGGGTAGACATCGCCGGGGGCGCGCTCCTGGGCGTACTCGACATCACCCCAGCCCTGATCGTCGCTCAACATCAAGATGATGTTGGGCCGCGACAGAAGCGACGATGCCTGCTCGGACGAAGACGCAGCCTCCTCGGCCGGCGGCGCCGCGCAACAGGTGAGTGCGACGGCGAGCAACAGGATCAGCGACTGCAGAGGTGTGGTTCCAACGCGCATGCCTTCCTCATTTCTCGTTCGGCAGGGCGAACGCCACCACCTGCGCGATTTCCGGCTCACCGCGCAATCCCCTGCCGCGCACCGTGCCACCCGCCGGCACGACGATGTACTGGCGGCCCTCCTGCATGTAGGTCATCGGCACGCCATGCAAGGTCGCCTCGGTCTCCACCTCCGCCAGCACCTTCCCGGTGGCCTTGTCGTAAGCCTGGAGGTAGCTGCCTTTGGCCCCCGGAGCGTCCCAGCTCGCCCACTTCGGCACATAGGTGATGAGCAGCGTGCGGGTGATCAGAAACCCGCCCTCCCGGTTGCCGCTCGAGTGGCGACTTCCCAGCGGGCCGAGATTCAGGTGCTTGATGGCAGGGTGGTCGGTCGGGCCCTCGCCGAGGGGCACCATCCAGGCGTGCTCACCGGTTTTGAGATCGATGGCCGTGATGCGCCGGTAGGGAGGCTTGAGGAGTGGCAGCCCCTGCGGCCCTCTCCCACCGCCACCACGGCTCACCCATCTCCACTCGCTGCGCGTCGGGTCCGGTGGCGCGACCGCCAGGGCGGTGGGCTGCGTCGCCGACTGTACGTAGAGGATGCCGGTCACGGGATCGAGAGAGGCCCCGGGATGGTTCGCTCCGCCCGCCATTCCCGGCACCGACAGCGCCCCCGTCTTGCCCCCTTCCTCCTTGACGATGGGAGGAAGGAACATCGGTCCAAGCACGAGCTTCTTAGCGATCTCGAGCGCCTCCTGCCTCAGCTCGGGGGTGAAGTCGATCAGATCGTCGACGGTCGCGCCCTGGCGATCGAAAGCCGCCGGCTTGGTGGGAAAAGGTTGGGTGGCGGCCGTCCACTCACCTGGCACCGTGGTCTGGGGAACCGGACGCTCTTCGATCGGCCAGATCGGCTCCCCCGTAACCCGGTCGAAGACGTAGGTGAACGCCGTTTTCGACACCTGGGCCACGATCTTGCGGAGCTTGCCCTCGATCACCACATCGAGGAGATTGGGGGCCGAGGCGATATCCCAGTCCCAGATACCGTGATGCACCCCCTGGAAGTGCCAGATGCGCTCGCCGGTCTCGGCGTCGAGGCAGAGCAGGCTCTCGGCGTAGAGGTTGTCGCCGGGTCGATGGCCACCCCAGAGATTGCCGGTCGGCGTAGTGGTGGGGATGTAGACATAGCCTAGCTCTTCGTCGCCGGCCATCGCTCCCCACACGTTGGTGCCGCCCAGCCACTTCCAGGAATCGTTGTGCCAGGTCTCGGTGAACTCCTCGCCCTCTTGCGGAATGGTGTTGAAGCGCCACTTCTGCTTGCCGGTGCGCACGTCGTAAGCACGCACGTGTCCGGGAGGGAGGCCAGACTTATTGGCGGGCGCGTCGGCGATTCTCGAGCCTACGATGTAGGTGTCGCGGATCACGATCCCCGGCGAGCCGGCGCTGATGTCGCGCAGAACGATCTCTTCGCGCCCCAGCATGTCGCGCGACATGTCGACGATGCCGTCTTCGCCGAAGGCCGGGTCGGGTTTGCCGGTCGCAAGGTCAAGGGAGATCAGCTGCTTGCCACCGGTGGCGAAAATGAGGCGCTCCTCCTCGCCGTCGGTCCAGTACTCGAGGCCCCGGGGAGTGGCTCCATAGCCCTGCGCCAGCTCATAGCTCTTCGGGTCGTAGACCCACAGCTCCTCACCCGTGCCGGCGTCGAGAGCAGCGATCAGCCAGCGATTGGTCGCCATGTAGACCCGGCCATCGATCATCAGCGCCGAGCCCCTGAAGGTGCCCGACCCGTCGTCTGCCCCGCCACGAGTGGGTGAGGATCCGGCGAGCGCGCTAAGGCGGTGATCGGCAGATTCCCAGGCCCAGGCCAGCTCGAGCTTGGGGAAGTTGGCTGCGTCGATCTGATCGAGCGCCGAGTAGCGGGTAAAGGCGTGGTCGCCACCATGGTGACGCCATTCCGCGTCAGCCGCTCCTGGCTGCGCTGAAGCGGAAGTCGCCGTAAACACGCAGATCAGCGCGGGTATCAGCATGCCTCGCGTCGATGGTCGCCTCACGCTCATCTACCCACCGGTAGGGCAAACGCCACCAGCTCCGCCGGTTCCGCTGTGACCGCTTGGCCCTCTCTGCCTCGACCCATCAGGGCTCTGCCGCCGGGCTTGCCGCCACCGGGAACCACGATGTACTGGCGACCTCGATGCCTGTAGCTGATAGGCACCCCGTGGAGCGTCATGTCGGTCTCAACCTCCGCCAGCACCTTGCCGGTGGCTTTGTCATAAGCGGTGAGGTAGCTCCCATTCGCCGTCGGAGCGTCCCAGCTCTCCCACTTCGGCACGTGGGTGATGACAAGAGTCTTGGTGACCAGAAGCCCGCCCTCTCGGGTGCCGCTCGAGATGCGGCTCCCCAGATAGCCGAGATCGAGATGGGCGATGGCCGGGTGGTCGGTCGGGCCCTCGCCCAAAGGCGCCTGCCACGCGTGCTCCCCGGTCTTGAGATCGATCGCCGTGATCCTCCGGTAGGGAGGCTTGAGCAGCGGCAACCCTTGAACTGCCGCACCGAAGAGTGAGTACTCCGTACCCCTGTTCAGCGGTGCATGCTTCTTGACATAGCGAAAATCGCTGCGCGCGGGATCCGATTCCCCCAGGCCCCAGGCGCCGGCCTGCGTCGTCGACTGCACATAGAGGACCCCGGTCTCCGGATCGTGAGAGGCGCCCGGGTGATTGGCTCCGCCGCCGGCGCTGGGCAGGACGATGGTACCGAGCTTGCCTCCCTCGCCGGTGAGGATGGTCGGAGTGAAGATCGGCCCGATGACGAAGTCCTTGACGATCTCGAGCGCCTCGGCTCTGAGCTCCGGGGTGAAGTCGATGAGATCGTCGACGGTTATGCCCTGCTGATCGAAGGCCGGCGGCTTGGTCGGAAAGGGCTGGGTCGGTGAGAGCTTCTCGCCGGGAACCGTCGACGGCGCCACCGGTCGCTCTTCGATCGGCCATATGGGCTCGCCGGTGACCCGATCGAAGATGTAGGCGAAAGCGGTCTTCGACACCACCGCCACCACCTTTCTGAGTCGGCCGTCGACCACCACGTCGAGAACATTGGGTGCCGAGGCGATGTCGTAGTCCCAGATGCCGTGATGCACGGTTTGAAAGTGCCAGACACGCTTGCCCGTCTCCGCTTCGACGCACACCACGCTCTCGGCGAAGACATTGTCGCCGTGGCGGTCGCCGCCCCAGTAGTCGCTCGACGGGGTCGAGGTGGCGAAGTAGACATGGCCAAGCTCCTCGTCGGCAGCGAGCGGCGCCCACACATTGGAGTTGCCCATCCACTTCCAGGAGTCGTTCTCCCAGGTCTCGGTGAAGTCCTCGCCCTGTTCGGGGATGGTGTTGAAGCGCCACTTCTGCTCACCGGTTCGCACATCGTAGCCGCGCACGTGGCCGGGAGGGATATTGTGCTTGCGCAGCGGAACATCGAAGATTCTCGAGCCGACGACGTAGGTATCGCCGACCACGATGCCGGGTGAGCCGGCGCTTATATTCTTGAGGAGGATCTCTTTGCGACCGAGAAGATCGCGCGACATGTCGACGATACCGTCCTCGCCGAAGGTGGGATCGGGGCTGCCGGTGGCGAGGTCGATCGAGATCAACTGCTTGCCGACGGTGGCGAAGAGAATGCGCTCCTCGACCCCATCGGTCCAGTACTCGATACCGCGTGGGTTGCCATACCCCGCCTTGGGGAGCTCATAGCTCTTGGGGTCGTAGACCCACAGCTCCTCACCTGTGGCGGCATCGAGGGCCGCCAGCTGCCACATCGCAGTCATCATGTAGACCCGGCCGCCGATCATCAGCGCCGAGCCGGTGAAGCTGCCTGGGGTCTCGCGGATGCTGTGATCGGCGGACTTCCAGCGCCAGGCTACCTCGAGCTGCGGAAAATTTCCGGCGTCGATCTGGTCGAGCGGTGCGTAGCGGGAAAAGGAGCGGTCACGGCCGTGATGGCGCCACTCGACGTCGCCTTCGCCCGACTGGGCAACGGCACCGGTCGCCAACGACGTGGCTACCAGTACCGTCAGCAGGGTACGCTGGCGGCGACGGCAAGCAGATTCCCAGGCCCGACTGGATCGCCGGGAAACGAGCGAAAGCATCAGAGCTATTCCTGTCTTGCCGTTCAACGCCTGCCAGCCGGCTCGGTCACGTCAGCCCCGTCTCTCGGCGCGCCGGTGCCCGAAGACCCCACGAAGAGCTTTTTCCCGTCAGGGTAGGTCACGCTGCGCCCGTTCATCTTGTTCGAGCGATCCTTGGCGTGGAAGCCCTCGACCGTGATCTCGGTTCCCGGCGGCAGCGAGTTCTTGGTGAACCCGCGACGGAAGAGACTCGGCGGGCTGCCACTCTCGACCATCCAGCTCTCGACCGAGCCGTCTTCCCGAACGATGTCGAGATGGATCCAAGCATGGGGATTGATCCACTCCATCTTGGTGACCTTGCCGGTCAGCTCGACCGGGCTCTCGGCATCGAACTCGGCCGCGAACGCATGGTGCCCCAGAACCGGGACGGCGACCAGGGCGAGAAGCAGAGCAGCTGCAGCGATGATGGTGTTATTTCGCACTTTCTTTACCTCCTTGTTCATTCGGAATCTCCGGCCTTCCACACACCCTTGCTCAGGTGCCCGAACATCAGCTCTTCCGCAAAGGGAACGCATTTGAACTCGAGCAGCTGCATATTGGGCTCGACCCGACGATAGAGCGGGAAGCTCACCTTCCACGGGCGGGTATAGGTCTGCGGATCAGTGATCGTTGCCTCGTAGTGAATGTGGTTCGGGCCCCGCGCCGTATAGCGCTCGACGACGTGAATCTCGATGCTGTGGTGATTGCCCGAGCGATCGAGCCAGGTATCGGGGACCTGGGCGCTGACGTCGATCACCAGAGTCTCCCCCTCCCAATGACCGCGAGAGTGCCCCATCCAGTTGTCACCGGGGGCCTCGAAATCGGGTCGGTTCATGTACACGATGCGGCTGGCATCGGCGAACTCGTAAGCGAAGATGACGTTCTGCGCCGACTGGATGATCTGAAATGGGTAGGGCATGTAGTTGGCGCGTGGGATCCCAGGCATGAAGCATTTGATCGCCGGATCCAGCTTCCACCACCGCTTCAGGTTCTCCTGTTGCTTCGCTCGCGCCGCGGGGCTGTAGGGGATCTCCCCGCCTTCGACGATGCCCAGCCCAGCCGGAACGGCACCAAGTGCTCCGAGCTCGACGATCGGGCCCATCCGAGCAGAGTGGCCTTCGATGTCCCAGTGCGCCGCGCCCATCGCCTGCCAGATACCGTTGAGGTCCGGCTCGCCTTCAGAGGTGCGCGGGGCTCTGTAGTCCTGGGCGAGAACGGACCCTGCGGCCATCACCAGCGCCAACGCCACTACCGCAGGAGCCATGTCTTCTCTGCGATTCGGTTTCTTCATATTCTCGTTTCTCACTTGGAATCAGCCTCCGCGGCGGCCGCCTCTTGCTCCGAGACCCGAGCGCCGGAGAGGATATTCGCAAGGTTGTAATTACCTTCGTGGCAGGCGAACTCGAAAAGCGGCTCGTTCTGCTTTTTGAGCGGTATCATCACCGTCCAGGGCCGGGCCCAGATCAGCGGATCGTCGATGGTCACGTCATAGAAGATCAAGTCGGGGGCGATAAGGGTGAAGCGCTCGGTCACTACCAGCTCCTTCGAATTGAGGGAGTGAAACCACCCCTGCGGAGTTCCTCGCTGGTGGGTTCCGGCATACCCCTTGGGCAGGTAGTTGGTGGTCTCGACGACCAGTGATTCGCCCTCCCAGCGGCCGCGCGAGTCGCCGAGCCACAACTGGATGTCAGGATCGGGGTGGGGCGATCCATCGAGGAGAATGACGCGTGCCTCGTGAATCCACTCCATGACGATGACGACGTGGTCCTTGTTCTGGACCAGCTTGTAGTACTGGTTGAAGTTCGCCCGGACCGGCGCTCCCAGGGTCACGCAACGCTCGCCCAAGGAGCGATCAGCCCAGGTGTCGGCCGGATGCTCCTCGAGATAGGCCTGGAGCGCATCCCAGTCCTCCTGTGCCTGCGCGGTGAGAGCTGGGATGCCACCCTCGGGCGGGTCGGTAAGCAACTCAGACAACTTGCGGCCGCCGCGGGGACCGCCAGGCTCGACCCACACTCCGCGCAGATCGGGATGGCCGTCCGAGGTGCGAGGTACCGTCCACCCAGGAGGCGCCCCGTGTCGTTGGGCCAAAGCGGCCCGGTCCTCCGCGGTGGCCCTGGCCGGCACGGTGATCCGCCCCTCGCCGCGGCCACGGCCGCGCTGAGCAGAGCTCAGGCCGGGCAGCAGTAGGACGATGGCGACGGCGGCCGCTAGGAATCGTGAGAACCGTGGTCGCATCGACGGTCTCCTCGGTACGAATAATGGCTTCATCAGCAAAGAACTCATCTGGAGTCGGCGGCCGCGGCGGTCTTCGCGGCCATGGCCGCGGCGGCCTCTTGCTCGCTGACGCGAGCGCCATTGAGGATATTCGCCATGTTGTAGTTGCCCTCGTGGCAGGCGAACTCGAAGAGCGGCTGGTTCCGCTTGGTCATCGGAATCTTCAAGGTCCACGGCTTCGTCCAGATCGCGGGGTCGTCGATCGTCACTTCATAGAGCATCCACTCCGGACCGACCCGAGTCAGGCGCTCGGTCACCACCAGATCTTCCGAATTGAGAGAGTGAAACCAAGACTGCGGAGTTCCCCTTTGGTAGGTGCCGCGGGAGCCCTTGGCCAGATAATTGGTGGTTTCGACGACCAGCGAGTCGCCCTCCCAGCGGCCCCGCGAGTCGCCGAGCCACAGCTTGATGTCGGGATCGGGGTGAGGAGACCCATCGAGTGGGATGACCCGCGCCTCGTGTATCCACTCCATGAGGAAGACGACATGGTCCTTGTTCTGGACCAGCTTGTAGTACTGCGTAAAGTTCGCCCACATCGGCGCTCCCAGGGTCACGCAGCGCTCTCCCAGGGATCGATCCTTCCAGGTGTCTGCCGGATGCTCCTCGAGATACTGCTGGAGCTCATCCCAGTTCTTCTGCGCCTCGGGGGTGAGAGGCGGGATGCCCTCCGGAGGATCGATGACCATCTGACTCAGCGTGGGCCCGGTACGACCGTTGTCGGCCCATACCCCCCGAAGATCGGGATGGCCGTCAACGGTGCGCGGTACGCTCCAGCCGGCCGGCGGCGGGGGCGGGTAAACAGGTTCGCGCCCACGTCTCTGAGCTACGCCAAGGCCCGGCAGAAGTAGAGCGCCGGCGACCGCAGCCGCCAGACAAAGCACAAGGCCCTTACACACTTTGCTCGATCGCTGTTTCCGCCGAATCATCAAATGCTCACCCCTCTCAGACGCAACCACACTCTGCGATGCCCTGCAGACGTCGTGGATCAGCCTCATTGTGGCGAAAGGTCCGGCGGCTGTCCTGCAGCGCGGATGACGCGGCGCTGGGATTTTCTTGCGCATTCTTTGGCGGTCAGCGCCCGAGAAACTCCACGCCGATGATCTCGAGCTCGGCCTCTCTTTCGTCGGTCATGCCGAACCAAGTGAATAGCTCCTTGCCCCAGCGCGACCCCTCGGAGCCGCGGAAATCGGCAAGCTGCACCACAATGTCGAACTCATCTTCGACCCGGATCTGGCGACTCAGGTCTCGACCGCTGGCTCTTCCGCCAAGCTCGCCCAATCCCAGGCCGATCACCAGATCGGCAGGCTGCTTGACCCGCCCGCGGACACGGAAGCTGCCACCCTCGGCCAGCACGACGGGAGCCTGCTCGAGTGAGACATCCAGCACCGCCATGTAGCGAACATCCCACTCAGAATCAGGTCGAACACGCCGCGGGGCAGCGCGCAGCCCCCCCTCGTCCTCGAGCCGTGAAGCGTAGGCCTCGAACTCACGCCCGGCTTGATCACGGGTCATCCGGCCGGTCTCGACAGAGCGCGCGAGCCGGCGACGATATGCGGTCAGATAGTCGATCCACTCTCCGTGGGTCGCCTCTTCCTCGACATCCGCCCGCCAGAAGTGCGTCGCCTCATCGCGCTCCACAACACGGAGATCGTCTTCGACGTCAAGCGAGGCAACGGTCCGATGCGCGGCTGGCACGTCGACCGTGCGCCCGTCACTCAGGCGCTCGACGCGCACGCGGCCGTCGCTCACCGCCAGCGTCGTCCGTGAAGCGTCGGCCGACACCCGACACCGCGTGGACCCCAACCGCAGCTCCGCCGTCGGTGTCACCATGACCAGCGGCCGCCCCGCTGGCTGGGGCGTGACGTCGGCCGACAGACTGCCTCGGCGAAGATGCACGATCTTCTGTCGGTCTGCCGAAATCGTGATCGTCGACTGGCCGCTAATCGTCACGGCGGTTTTGTCGGGGAAGCGAACCGTCGCCCACGCATCCGGCGCCAGCGACTCCAGCGTGCCACCCGACAACCGCCGACCGCCGGTCGGCGCCGTATCGACCTGGCCGCCGTCGCCTGTCCACTGAATCGGTCCCGAGACCTCGGTCAGCTCGGCAACCGTCGCCTCCGCCGTGGTCTGCCAGAGCAGGCCTCCAGTACCGACGAAGCCGAGCAGCGCCGCCGCCGCGACACCCCAGGGCAACAGTCGCCGAGGCCGACGCAGAGAGCCGCCGCGTCGGATTCCCGCCCGCACCTCCGACACGAAAGGATCCTCGAGGATTCGGCCCTGCAGCGCGGAGACGAAAAGCGCGCTATCGCGAAGCTCATCCTCGGCGAGCGCAATCATCTCCGAGGTCTCCAGCTGCTCCTGGATCTCCCGGAGACGCGCGGGATCCCCTTTCGACAGCCGGACCAGCTCGGTTATCTCGTCGGGCGAGATCTCGCCGTCGAGCAAAGATCCCATCAGATCTTGGAAGCGCTCGTCGCTCATCTCAGGTCTCAGTCGCCAACCTTTCCTCGACGCAGATGCGAAGCTGACGGCGAACCCTCACTAGCATCTGGCGTACGGCGGCGGCCGACTTCCCCAACAGGCTCCCCAGCTCGGGCGCCGAGAGGCCGTCACGATAGCGGCCCCGAACCACCTTCCGACTTGCCGGTGCTAGCTCACCCAGGCAGGCTCGAATGGCGTCGACGGCGAGCGGCTCGACGCGCTCCTCGGTGGCCTCTCTGTGCCGCCACAGCAACAGGTCGGTCAGTTCGGTATGCAGAATCCGTTGCCGTCGCGCATGTTTACGGATCTCGTTGCGCACGATGTTGGCGGCGATCCCTCGCACCCATTTTCCGAAGTCTCGCGATGGATCGAACGAGCTCCACTCGCGGTAGGCGGTCATGAAGGCTTCCTGAGCGATGTCGTCGACCCAGTCGGTGTCGACACCCAGCGAGCGAACGAAGGCCCGCACCCGCACGTGGTGCTCGCTCACCAGGAGCTCGAAACGATGATACTGCTCCGCCGACTCACCCATCTCTTAGGTATTGTCCCCTGGGACCCGAAGTGTGACAAGGAGCCCAGATCGAAGCAGCGGGCATCGCCGCCTGAGAACTACTCGCCGGTCCGAATTCTCGGACACCCCGCTAGCGCCCACCGAGGGCGAAGAGATGCTCGTCGGAGCGAACAAGGATCCGGCCGCGAGAGATCGCCGGTGATGCGAGGATGCGCCCTCCGAGCTCGCTCCGTTCTACCAGCCGGAAACTACGCCCGGCCTCGATGACGAAGAGCTCTCCGTCCTCGTTGACGAGATAGACCATGCCATCGGCAGCTACTGGAGAGGCCGAAAAGAAACCGCCCACTCTCTCCTTCCACACCGTACTGCCATCCGCTATGTCGACCGCGCTGATCACACCGTTCTCGTCGGCCATATAGATCAGGCCCTGGTACTGCAGCAGCGATGAGATGCCGGGCGCTCCGGTAGGGATCCTCCACAGGACCTCGGGCTTTCGTGGCACCTCACGCTTTCGTAGCGCCTCACCCTCTGGTAGCCGCAGCGCCGTAAAGGGACCGTTGTAACCGCGGCTGGCGTAGAGCACACCATTGGCCCACACTGGAGCGCCGATGGTGAGGCGCCCACGCTCCCCGGCCGTAGAGAGGAGCTCCCCGCTGTTCGCGTCGTAGAACGCGATGTGCGCTTCTGAGCTGACCGCCAGCGCAGCGCCCGTCGCCGGCGGCACCACGAAGGGAGTCGAATACCCCTGCACCCCCTCCCCACGCTCGGCTCGCCACTGGGGCTCGCCCGTCGTCTTATCAAGTGCGAGGAGATAGGCCTCCCGCTGGTGATCGCAGAGAAAGATCACTCTTTCGCGGTGGAGGACGGGCGAGCTTCCGTGGGCATAGAGGATCTCGAAAGGGCCGTAGTCCTCGGCCAGGTTGCGGCGCCAGATCTCTTTCCCCTCCAGATCCAGACACACGACCTGACCGGTTCCGAACCACACGATCAGTCTCTCGCCGTCGGTGACCGGGCTCGGCGTGGCCAGGTTGTGCTTCGCGTGCGCGGGCTCGAGCGCTCCTTCGGAGGGGCGCTCGAAGCGCCACAGCTCGCGACCGTCCTCGAGGTGAAAGGCCTGGACGACGAAGAGAATCCCTTCGTCACCCTCCTCCACGCGTCCGGACTGTCCGCCGCGACGAATGTCGCCGGCGCCTCGAGCCGCCCGCGAAACGACCGGCGACTTACCGACCTGAGAAGTGACGAAGACGGCATCCTCCCAAACGATCGGCGTCGAGGTCGCGATCCCGGGCAGCTCGATCTTCCACGAGCCCTCCGCCTCCGGGTGCCAGCCGAGTGGCAGATTCTCTTCCGACGACACCCCGAGGGCGTTCGGCCCTCTCCACTGCGGCCAGTTCGACCAGGCCGGGGAAGCTAAAGAGAAGACCGCTATACAGCCGGCAATGAGGTCTCCTCGCAGTGAAGCGACCTTCATTTTCGTGGGCTTATTGGGTCAATTAGGTCTAGCATATATGAGCATGAAGACCATATCGGTTTCCGACCTGAAGGCGCACCTCTCCGAGCAGCTCCGTTCGGTCAAAGGAGGCTCGCGCCTGTTGATCACCGATCGCGGCAAGCCGGTGGCCGAGCTCGGCCCACCGATATCAGCCGCGGACGAGACTCTTTCCGCCCTTCAGGGGCAAGGCATCTTACGGCTCGGAGCGCGCACCCCGTCACCCGACTTTTGGCAGCGAGACAGGCCACGAGACGCTCAGGGCTCCGTGCGCCAAGCGCTCCTGGAAGAGCGCGATGGGGGGCGATGATTTTCTGGGACCCGTCTGTGATCGTGCCTTTGCTGGTCGACGAACCGGAGTCGTCAACTGTCGGTAGCATCGCGCGCGATGATCCAGTGCTCGTGGTCTGGTGGGGAACCCGAATCGAGTGCGCCTCGGCACTCTCCCGCCTCGAGCGAGAAGGCGGGCTTGCTGTAGAGGAGACCGAAATCGCCCGCGATCTCTTGAGCGAGGCTCTCCGAGTGCTGGGCGGAGGTGCTCCCGACGGACCCTCTCCGGCGCCAGGCCGAGAGGCTTCTACTCCGTCATCCCCTCCGCGCAGCTGACGCGCTCCAGCTGGCGGCGGCCACCGCCTGGGCCGAGTCAGAACCTGACCGACATCCCCTGTGCACACTCGACGATCGGCTGGCCGAGGCCGCGAGAGGCGAAGGCTTCAAGATATTGCCTTGAACCGCAAGCCGCTCACTCACGGGATCTCGGGCGGTATCAGTCCGTCAACTCCTGCGTTGCCTCGGCCGCTCTGCCTCGAGTTTTTCTGTATCCATCTCACTCAAGAGCGGTGCCAACTGCTCGATCAGAAGTTCTTCACGCACCTGCGCCAGTCCAGGATCGTTGGCTAGATTCCGCAATTCGCGCGGATCACGAGCGAGATCGTACAACTCAACGACGTCTCGCGACGCGGCGTCGATAGCCATCTTGTACCGATCACCGCGGACCATCGAGTAGCCCGCCAATTCGCTGAAGACAGCCGCCCTACCCTCCTGAGCGTCTAAGGCCCTCGGACCCGCGGTGACCCTGGGCACAAGCGAGCGGCCGGGGCTATCCGCGAGGGGCTCAGCTCCGGCGATATCGATCAGAGTGGCGGCAATGTCGAGGTGATCGATCTGTGCCTTCGTGTGCCAGCCTTGCACCCTCCTCGGCGGCCTGACAAGGCAGGGAACATTGAGCGCACCTTCATAGAATACCGACTTACCCTCCAGACGGTGATCGCCAAGCAGCTCCCCATGATCGGAGGTGTAGATGATCCAGGTGTCATCCATCAGCCCTTTCGCCTCGAGGGCCGCAATGACCTGGCCGATGCCATCATCGATAAGGGTGACCTTGCCATAGTAGTTGGCTCGCAAGACCTGAGCCCGCGCCTTGCCCATGCTCGTCAGCCCTCTGCCCAGTCTCGTCTGAGCCTCAACCAGTGGTGGCGTCGGTCCAACCGGCGCATCCATGATCGGCAGGGGCATGTCATCGGCGTCGTATTTGGCGCGGTACTCCGACGGTGAATCGAACGGCGGATGCGGGCCGACCGGGCACACCTGCAGATAGAAAGGCTTATCGCTCGAATAGTTTCTTATCCATTGAGCCGACTCACGCAAGATAAACATATCCAGATGATCTTCCGGCGGCATGAGGCTCGGAGGTGTTTCCCAACTACGCCCACGCCCCCCCAGCTGTTTGTCGCCGACGCGTACGCCCCGGCCACCGGACTTGTAACCCGCATTGTGGTGGGCCAGGTTGAGCTCCAGTAAGCCTTTTTCTGCCAGATAGTCCGTGTAGGGCGACATCGTCGTGTTGCCGCCGCCGGTCTCTATGGCTTCCATATAACCCCAGTCCTCGAGATCTGGAGTACCTAGACGGGTGTGGCCTCTCGCCCGGTGGAGGTGGGTCTTCCCGATGACGGCAGTGTGGTACCCCGCGTCGCGGACGTTGCGAATGTGGCTCGGGCCTTCGCGGTCAGCGAGAACTCCGTTGCGCCAGGCGCCGTGCACATTGACATACTGTCCGCTCGCCAGCGAGGACCGGGCAGGCATACATAACGGCGAGTTGCAGATGCACCGCTCGGCCACCATCGCCTCGCTCGCCAGTTTGTCCAGGTGCGGCGTGATGACCACGTCGTCGCCCATGAAACCGAGCGCATCCGCACGCTGTTGGTCGGGCATGATCAGAATGATATTGGGCTTGCTCGCTGCCCTTGGCGCCTCACTTGCCACGACGCTCTGTGGGAGCGCTGCTGCGGTACCGAGCCCCGCGGTCGCTTTCAGGAATTCCCGACGGTTTGGATTCCGGCCCATGGAAATGCTCCGTAATCAGAAGGGAGTCGGAGTAAGGCGATTCGCCACCCGTCATTGGGTATTGTCACCAGGGACAGAAAGTGTGACCGACGCTAGGCGTGCTCGCCCCTCCACTCAGAGAAGAGTGAAACCTTCGTCGTCGCGCAGGTCTCGATCGAAGGTGTAGACGGTGCGTGCTCCAGCTTCGCTGGCTCGAAGTCCAACGAGGTAGTCTGACAAATCCCCTTTGCCCGTCTGGTAGAGGCGCAGTGCGTTGGTTAGCCGCGCCCGGTCCTCGAAGGCGAAACGAGAATCGGCTAGCAGGGCCTGTATCGCTTGAAGAATGCTCTGACGAGGAACCTTGTAGGCACTCTCGAGGACCCACTCGATCTCGACGACCACGAGGTCGCTGATGAACGCGAGCTCTTCCTCCTCGGCGGCCTGGTTCAGCAGTGCTCGTAGGCGCCCTAGCTGAGCTTTGTCATCTTCGACGAGAACGCGCACCAAGACGTTGGTGTCGAGCGCAATCATCGCGGCTCATCGAGCCTTCTTCTCAGCTCGCTCGCGGACAGCCTGCTTCATCTCCTCGACCGTTACCGGTGAGGAGGGGGCAAACTCCCGAAGAAAGCCGGATGCATCACCTCCAGGACGGCGGTGGCGGACCAGAATACGGCCCGACTCGTCTACTACAAACTCCAAGATATCTCCCTCTAGCAATCCGAACCGCTCTCGAATCGCCTTGGGGACGGTTATTTGTCCCTTGGATGTGAGGGTTGATGTGGGCAAAAAATTCCTTACCCGATAGACACTATCACCGAGATAGTAAGGAGGGGGGGGCCGCCAACTCACCGTGACGGGAGCTGTGCCTTGGTGAATGAGTAGATGCGAGTCAGTGCTCTAGCCCGGGTTGATCCAGGACGATGGGTCGCCCTCAAGTTCTCCTTCATCGCACCAAGAAAAAGGGGAGGGCCTAGGCCCTCCCCTGAACTGCCGCTCCGTTGTGCTACCTCAGAAGCGAAGAGCTACGTTGAAACGGTACTCCTGCGGCCTCTGGTAGGCAATGTCGCCGCCACCTCTTCCGGTCGGGCGGCCCGTAACTGTGTTGACAAACAGCTGGGAATCACCGTCGAGCGCGTTGGCAAGCTCGGCTCCCAGCTGAATCTCGTACTTCCCTCGGATCGGCGGGAAGATCCAGCTGGCATTGAGATTGAGCTCCGTCGAGGTGTCGAGCTGCTGAGAGGCCTGGGGTTGGAGGTACTCCGAGACACGAATCCGTGCGTTCGTCAGCGGATGGCGAAGCGAGGCGGTCCGTGTCATCTGCCATAGTCGGCCCGTGCGAGCGCGGTAGTGGGCACCCGTATTCAGCGTGTGCTTGCCGATCTGCCAGCGCTTGATGCCGAGGAGATTGAAGACCTCCGGAAACTCCGAATTGTTGGCGAACTGGCCAGGTTTATTGAGGGTGTTCACATTGTTACGCCCGCCTTCGAGGCCGCCGATGCCGGCCAGGTAAGCGGTCCCTTCGGTGCCCTTCGCCTCGCCTACATAGAGGTTGGAGATCAGCGTCCAGTTGTTGCGGAAGTTGCGGTTGAGCTCGAGGATGAAGCCTTCGTGCTCGCGCGTCAGGCCCGAGCGGGTGGGCACTCCGTGCAGAGCGGATTGCGCCGCCACCTCCCCCGCGGTCCAGTTGCGCACGTCCAAGAAGATATTACCGTCCGCGTCATACTGTCGGTTCGTTTCCCAGACATCGTCATTCTCGCTGGCGGTGAACATGACTTTGGCGACCCAGTTGCGGTGGAACTGCCAATCGACACCGATCGTGTAGGCGTCCATGTACTCGGGGTCGAGAAGCCTCGTCGCCTCCCGACCGGCACTGGCAACGATGCTGCTGACCAAGATGTCATACTCTTGTGTCACCGGATTCCAATCGAAGACCTGGCGGGTGTTGGTGCCATTCGAACCTTGGTCGAAGTCATCCGACAGGCCCATGTTGAAGAGATTGAGGTAGCGCCCGGCGGTACCGCGCACCAGCAGGTTGCCGTCACCCTTGACGTCGTACACCACACTCAGCCGAGGCGCCAGCTCATCGTAGTCGTTGACCTGTTCCCCGAGGTTGTTGTCCATCGACTGACCCTCGAGACGCAGTCCCGCGGTAATGACCCATTTGTCTCCGATGTCGATGCGGTCCTGGACGAAGAGAGTGTTGAGCTCGCTCTCGCGGCTGAACAAGCCCCCATCCGGCGGCGCGTAGATCGTCGTGTCTCCGGGTGTCACAAAGCCGCCAGGCAAGTCATAGCCGAAGCCAAACCCGCGGAACTCCTGCTCGGGCCAGTTTCGGGTATCGAGGCCCAATATGTGGCGCTCGGCGCCGACCCTGAGCTCGTGGCTGCCCAGAAAGATCGTCCCGTAGGCATTGAACTGCTCGCGGGGACCGTCCGTGAAGCGACCGGTTGTACCACCAACAGTGCAGCCGTTGAAAAAGAGGTCGGTGCCGTCGTCGAAATAGCGAAAGTTGTTGCTATCCGGGGTATTCGACGGTGCGCTGCTGTCGATCGACTTGGGATTGATGCAGTTGTCGTTGCGAACATCTTCGCTGTCGGCAGCCCGGAACTCCAGAAAGACTTTCGGGCTCACCGCCCAGTTCCACGACGCCGTATTCAACTCGGCCGTCTCCTGCCGCCCATTGAGAGTGTAAATGTCCCCCGTTCGGTTGCCCCCCCCGACGCGGAAGGCCGGCGTGCGAAGGTAGGTCGCAGCGATCTGATGCGCGTCGCCAGGCTGAAAGTTGACCTTGGCGAGCGTCGACTCGCCCTCGTAGCTCCAATCGAAAACAGGGTCCGAGATGACATCCGGATTGGAATTGCCGCTGGCCCCGCGGATCCTGTTGTCGGACAGGGCAGAGTGGGCGACGAAGAACCACGCACGATCCTTGTAGATCGGGCCGCCGAGAGCGGTCTCGTAGTTGTTGATAATTTTATCGGGACCATTGAGATCGGGAAATTCTCGGAACTCACCGACCCACGCCTGGTTCTGGGCGACATAGTAGAAGTCGCCGTGGAACTGATTGGTGCCCGACTTGATCACCGTATTGACGCTCGAAGTCTGGGTGCGCCCGTACTCGGCGCCGCGCCCCTGGGTCTGCACCTCGGTCGAGGCGACCTGAGTCGTCGCCATTCTGAACTTGTACACCCCGTAGTTGGAGGTGACCTGACTGACATCGACGCCGTCGATGTTCACCGTGCCGCCGTCTCGAGGCCCACCCATGAAGCTGTTGAGCCAATCTTGCTGCTTGGAGCCGGAATTGCCAGGCAGAACCGCCAAGCTATTGACGTAATGACGGGAGATGAACGTCGTCAACTCCGCCACCTCTGCATCGATCCTTGCCACCGCCCCGGGCTCGTACTTGTTGATCATCGGCGCTTCGGAGGTGACGGTGATCTGCTCCGCGGTCCCACCGCCAAGGGTGAGGTTGACACCACGGCGCTGACCGGGGGACAGATTCAGCGAAGTCTCGGCTTCACCCAGCCCCTCCAGCTCGGCGTTGACGGTGTAGGCCCCATCTATCAGTAGGGTAAAGCGATACTTCCCGTCGGCATCGGAGCGCTCGGTTTTCTCGCCCTGCGGTCCCACCAAATTCACGGTGGCGCCGGGCAGGGCATCGCCCTGGGCGTCGATCACGCGGCCGTCGATGGTTCCGGTCCCCGGACCGTCCGCCCATAGCGGCATGTTCACGCAGACGAGGATGGCGAAAAGCCAAATACTGGATCTGAGGGTGTTCCTATGCATGTGTTACTTCTCCCGGATTCTCGACCCCGGAACAAGGTCTACGTCGAGCCTCACTGGCAAGCCGGCCGCAGCCTTGGCTTCGAAGTCAGTTTACGACAGCTGCCTCACTTCCTTGCAAAATCTATTCCTTAACAACATACGGTATACCGTGCCCTCATCAGGCTCCCTGAACACACTATGTTGTGGTTCGAGATTGAAACCATGGAACACAATATTGAACAATATTCATTGAGTTGAACCGACTCCGATCGCCGTATGCACTAACCCCTTTGCTAGGTATTGTCACGTGGAGCTCAAAGTGTGACATGCCCGTGCATTCCGACTGACGCGCGGGAGGAAGGCTGCAAGCAGAATTCTGCACGAACACCTGCGAGCGCGTCCTGAAACGACTGTGGTTCTTTCGGGGGAGTTCTTTGCAACACCTGGATTGAACTGTTCCATTCATGGGGTTTTGTTAAACTCTGTGAACTTTGCCCCCAACGTCTCGGACTCCTCGACGCCGGTCTTACAGCTTCGGCCCCTTTTCGCTGGATACCGCGGAGCGCTTGTTACGGCGTGAGGGACGCCCTCTTCCACTTCAATCGAAAGTCTTCGACACCCTGCTGGCCTTCGTCGAGAACACCGGTCGCCTGCTCGAGAAAGAGGAGCTGATGAGCCTGGTCTGGCCCCACTCGTCGGTCGAGCAGGGCAACCTCACCCACAACGTCTCGATCGTGCGCAAGACCCTTGGCGAAGCGGCCGGCGCCGCCCCCTACATCGTTACCGTCCCCGGCAAGGGGTACCGCTTCGCGGCGACCGTCGAGATCCAGATGGAGGCGTCGATCGCGGTGCTTCCCTTCGTCAACATGAGCCCGGAGCCGGCGCAGGATTTCTTCTGCGATGGAATGACCGAGGAGCTGATCAACGTGCTGACGCACGTCGAAGGACTGCGGGTCATCGGCCGAGCTTCTTCCTTCGAGCTCAGAGACAACGTCCTGGAAGCCTTGGAGGTGGGAGAGAAGCTCGGCGTGTCGGTCTTCTTGGAGGGCAGCGTTCGCAAAGCGGGCAACCGTGTGCGGGTCACCGCGCAGCTGGTCCGGACCTCGGACGGCGTGCACATCTGGTCGGAGCACTACGATCGGGATCTCGCCGATGTCTTCGACATCCAGGACGAGATCGCCCAGGCGATTGTCGGGCAGGTGCAGAAGAAGATGCTGACCCCGCCCGCTGTGCCCTTGGTGAAAAAGCTCACCGACAATCAAGAGGTCTACAACCTCTACCTGGAAGCTCGGCACCACTGTTCAGACGAGTCCCGCGCCGGCATGGAACGGGCGATCGGGCTCCTCGACCGTGCGATCGAGCTGCAGCCGGACTTTGCAGCCGGCCATGCCCTGCTGGCGCTGATCTACACCAATCAGACGGTCTACGGGTTCGCGCCCGTCACCGAGACCCTCCCCAAGGCGGAGGAGGCGGTCGGCCGCGCCCTCGAGCTCGACGAGACTCTCTCCGATCCCCACCGCATTCTCGGGGTCATCCGCTCCACCTTCTACTGGGATTGGCTGGAGGCGAAGAGAGCGATCGAGCGCGCGGCGCAGCTCGACCCCGGCTCGTCCAGGGTGTCCCTGGCCCTCGCGAGTAACTTCCTGGCCCCGGTCGGCCGCCTCGACGAGGCCGAGCAGGCGATGAAGACAGCGGTCGATCTGGACCCGCGCTCGCCGATCATGAACCGAGTTCTGGGGCAGGTTCTTTTCTGGTCGCGTCAATACGATTCGGCTGTTGTCCAGCTTCGCCACACCCTCGAGCTCGACCCAGACCTCCCGATGGCGCGCACTCTGGTCGCTGCCACCTACACCGCGATGGGCCGACCCGATGACGCGCTTCGAGAGCGGCTGCTTCACCTCGAGAGCGTGGGTCGGCAGGAAGAGGCGGACGAGCTGGGGCGCATCTATGAGACCGGCGGCGAGGAGGCCGTGCTCCGCTGGCTGGCCAAAAGACAGCTCCCGCGGGTCGAGGCGGGAAAGAGTCACCCCTTCAGCTTGGCGCTCCTCTACTCCCAGCTCGACGAAAAGGGGGACGGTCTGCGCTGGTTGGAGAGGGCGGTCGACAGCAAAGGCGGGTTCGTTCGCTTCGCCAAGGTCCACCCCTGGCTCGACAACCTACGCGAGGAGCCCCGCTTCAAAGCGCTTCTCGAGCGCATGGGAGTCAACGACCCCAGAGTGGCGACGCCAGGGGTGGTGGCGGCGCCGGGGGTGGTGGCGGCCTCGTAGCTGCACCCTTAGGAGCGTGTCCGAGAATTCGTCCTGAGCCGCTTCCCGGAGGGAATAGGAAGCAAGGCCCAAGTGCGCCGTCCTCGGCGCCAAAAGACAACTAGGTGGGGCGCGCCTAGCGGAGGAAATGATAGCAATCATTTCTGGAGCCTAGTCCGTGGCGCCGGCTCGCAGTGCCAAGCTCCACTCATCGGCCAATCGCAGCCTTGCGACCCAGCCGGCGATGTAGTCGACGTCGATGTGGGCGGCTGAGACCCGCAGGACCCCGGCGATGTCTCGGATGTGCTTCTCCGATCCGCCCTCTCGGTAGTACTCGAGCTTCTTCAGGATGACGTCTTCGGGGGTTGCGAAGCAGACGGACGGGCCGTCCCCGAGTTCGAGTCGCATCGCGCGCTCGAAACGGCTCACATTGAAGGGAGAGTCGTCGGTCACCATGAAGTCGACCTTCAGCCCGGAGGCCGGATGAATGAGATTGAAGCTCGAGTGATCTCGAACCGCGCGCGCTGCGGACTCGGTCGACACGTAAAAGTCAGGAGACGGAAACGCCTCGCAGAGCGCTTCTGACTCGGTGACGTCGAGGCGAACGGCGATATCGATGTCGTTGGTGAAGCGTGGCTCGCCGTAGGTGATCGTTGCGGTCGAGCCAGTCACGAAGTGAACGATGCCGAGACCGTCGAGAGTCGCGGCTACGAGCCGAAGAAGCTCACCAGGATCCATCTGCCATTCGCCGAGCAACCTCGCGCGACCGTTGCTCCTCGGTCCAGTCCGGATGAGTCTGCTTCAGCCGAGCCTGAAGAAGATCCTCGGCGAAGTGCCACAGCTCGTTCGAGATCTCGAGGCGTTCGGCGGGGGACTTCCCTTGCAGGACGGTCACCATCTCAGGCGCCACGACCTCGAACCTCGCCGGGCCCGGTCTGGCCTCAGTCTCTTTCGAGCCGGTTTCCATACTTCGGAGCATATCGGCTCCCTGGGCCAGACTACCATCGGAGGCCTGCCGACCGGCCGCTCGCTAGCGCGCTAGACTAACGAGAAGCGCCAAGCCCCGAGAAGGGGTAGCCGATGTCATCGAGACCCATACTCCTTCTGGCCTTCGGCCTGTCGATGTTCTCCTCCCTCGTCTACGAGGTGGCCTGGTCTCGGTCGCTCTCTCTGGTCTTCGGCACCACGATCTACGCCTTTTCTGCGGTTCTGACCGCGTTCATGGCGGGCCTCGCGCTCGGCGCGTACTTCTTCGGGAAGGTCGCCGACCACGCAAGCAAGCCCCGCCTTCTCTTCGCCAGGCTCGAGCTCGTCCTCGCTGCCTGTGCGCTTCTTCTCATCCCCCTCTTCAAGCTCACCTACCAGATCCGTCTGGCTCTTTTCAGTCAGCTCCAGGGTTCTTCGACGATGGTGTTCATCATGTTCCTCATCGTCTTTGTGCTGCTCATCATCCCCACCGGAATCATCGGCGCCACCTTCCCGCTGATGAGCAAGATCTACTCCGAGCGCTTCGACACCGATATCTCGGATGTGTATGCGGTCGACACCCTCTGCGGCGGAGCCGGCGCCCTGTTTGCGGGATTCTTGTTCCTGCCCTACCTGGGCCTGTGGCAGACGATCGTCCTCGCCGCCGTCTTGAATCTCATGGTCGGCGCTCTCCTCTACGCGAGGCGCGAGCGATGAGACTCAGGCCTCTGCTCCTTATGCTCTTCTTCTTCTCGGGTTTTGCGGCTCTCGTGTACGAAGTCATGTTCACGCACGGCTTGATCCTCATCGTGGGGGGAAGCGTCTTCGCCTACACCATCATCTTGACCACCTTCCTCACCGGCATGGGGTTCGGAAGTCTGCTGGCAAAGAGATTCGTGAGCACGGATCTCGCCACGCTCTTCGCCTACGTCGAGCTCGGGATCGGCACCTTCGGCCTTCTTTTCGTTCCCATCGTCAACAACCTTGACCTCGCCTACCTTCAGATACACCTCGGCTCGAAGGGCAATTTTCTCACCTTCTATCTGCTTCTTCTCCTCCTGCTCTACACCGTTCTCCTCGCGCCGACGGTGCTGATGGGCATGACCTTCCCCATCGTGGCCCGCATGCTCACGCGCCTAGAGAACGTCGGTACCGACGTCGGAGCCGTGTTTTCCTTCAACACTCTCGGAGGTATGGTGGGCGCCTTCGTTGGTGGCTTCCTTCTGCTGCCCGGGATCGGGCTCGAGAAGTCGATCGTTGTGGCCGCCTCGGTCAACCTGCTCATCTCGGTCGTGATCTTCGTCCGCGCCGCAAAGGGCGCCGCCATCCCCTACTACGTCGCTCTCGGCGTGGTCCTTGTTCTGGGGGCGCGGCTCTTCGACACCCAGATCGACCCCTATCGTCTCGGCGTTTACCACCGACATGGGGAGTTCGAGAGCGTAGACGACTACAGACTGGCCGTCGCGAAAGACCGAGAGAACGCGGCCATCACCTTCTCAGACTACGGACTCTATGGGTCGGTCATCGTCAAAGAGGGCACGCATAAGGTGCTGATGATCAACGGCAAAGTCGATGCCGGTACCGGGCTCGATGTGCCGACCGAGCTGCTCCTGGGGTACATCCCCGCCCTGATGCACCCGGACCCTAAGGACGTGGCCATCATCGGCCTCGGCAGCGGAATCACCCTCGCCGCGGTGGAGAGATTCCCGGTGGAGCACATCGACATGCTCGAGCTCAACCCCACCGTCGTCGAAGCCGCCGAGCTCTTCCGTGAAGAGAACCGAGCGTCCCTCGACGATGAGAGGGTCGAGCTCACCGTCGGCGACGCGAGAGACTTTCTGGCGACCACGGATCGGGTCTACGACATCGTCATCTCCGAGCCTTCGAATCCCTGGATCGAGGGCGAAGTCTTTCTCTTCACCCGGGAGTTCTACGCTGTCGTGGCAGAGCATCTCGAGCCGGGAGGACTCTTCCTGCAATGGATCGGCGCCTACGACTTCAACCCCGAGGATCTGAAAGTCTCGCTCGCCACCGTCAAAACCGCCTTCCGCCACGTTCAGGTGTGGGCGGAAGCAAGGGGCGTGGACTTCTTCATCCTCGCCTCCAAGGAACCGATCGTGGGGAGCTACACCAAGATCGCGACTGCGCTGCAAGACCCGGTGATCGCGTCGGATATGAGCAACATCGCCCTGATCTCGAACCGCAAGCCGCTGAGCGGAGCCGACCTATTCTTCTCGTTCTTCGTCGCCGCCGACGAGGCCGTCGACTCCTATGTCGTCGGATCGCCGATCAACACCGACAACCGCCCGATCATCGAGTTCAGGACGGCAAAGAATCGAGTGCGGCGCACCAAGAGCAACCTAGGGGCGCTCCTTGCGCATCTCAGCGCAGGAGGGGTGACGACCGAGATCTCACCTCCCGTCACCGACCAAATCTCGGGGGACGAGCTGTCTTTCCTCGGGCTGCACGCGAAGATCGACATGCCTCCGGCGGAGATCAAATACGAGTATCAATTCACTACTCGCGGAGAGGACCCCTACAACCTGTTCCTCTCCCTCGACCTGGCGAAGTACGTCATTTTCCGCGACGAAGCCGGCTTGCTGGTCGTTCGTGCGCATCCGCGAGAAACAGAGCCGCCCGCCGAGGAGTTCGCCGGAATCGCAGACTCTCTCGACTCGAATCTTGTGGGCACGATCGAAGTCGATGGGCGAACGAGGTACCTGAGCCAGGGCGAGACCATCACCGCACTGCTCTGGCACTGTAACCAGCATATCTACGTGACCTACTTCGAGTACCCGCGCGGCGGAGCGCTCCCGTCGATGGTTGACACCCTCGGAGGTATTCGCTGCGTTGACTGAGCCCGCGCGGCCTCGGCCGTCAGACCGGGAAGTCCGCCGGGTCGATTCGAAGCGGTTGCCGGCGTCCGGCGCTTCTCGGTTCGCGAGCGTTCGAGGCGGACTCAGACCGGCTTTCTGGCCAGGAAGGCGTAGCCGAAGACCTCGAACTGCCTGGCCTTGTCTTCGCCACCGGCTCCGCCGAAGGTGTCCACCGGAGGGCCGATCTCGATGTCGACAAAACCGCGCTCCTCGAGCAATCTCTGCCAGCCTGCACACGGCAGGCCGCCGGCGATTCAGGCGGTCCAGAGGTCAATGTCGCGGATGGCGGCCTCCGGCACCTCGGCTCCGTTGGCGATGTCGGCGAACTGGAGGGTACCTCCAGGTCGAAGCACTCGCCAGATCTCGGCGAAGATATGAGTCTTGTCGGCACATAGGTTGAAGACGCCGTTGCTGATGACGACGTCGGCCCATTCGTCGGTGACCGGAAGATCTTCGAGCAGGCCTTCGAGAAACTCGACGTGCTCGAGCTCCATCTGCTTTGCGGTGGTGCGAGACTTTGCCAGCATCTCCTCGGTCATGTCGATGCCGGCGACCTGCCCGCCGGGGCCGACCTGGCCCGCGGCGATGAAACTGTCGAAGCCGGCTCCGGAGCCGAGATCGACAACCCGCTCGCCTTTGGCCAAGCGGCGGAGGGCAAAGGGGTTGGCCACGCCCGCGAAGCTCTCGACAGCGACGTCGGGGAGCGAGTCCACGGTCGCCTGGTCGTAGCCAAGCCTGGCGGCGAGGGGTCGGCCGGTGTGAAAGTGGTAGGTCGCGTTGGGCTCGACCGCCACCTCGCGGTACTTCTGCTTGACCTGGTCCCGCAGTGCCTCCGCGTCGACCATGATCTCCTGCTCGAGGTTGGATGTGCTCATGATGCGGTTCACGCTACCGCACTGCGCGAGCTCTCGAAGCACGGCGCGCTAGTGTCCCGTGTGGGAAGTTCGTTGACCACCGAGAGCGTCGAGGCGCCCGCTGGGCAAGGCGCTCCGAGGCAGGCATAGCTGGGACTCTGTCGACGAGGAGCAACGCCGCCCAGCGGGATGCATCGGCGCTCGAATGGCAACGAACTTTCCGCACGGGACACTAGGCCGTGGCTTCGATCGGTGGCGGCGGGGGAGGATCCTCGGAGGGCGGGCCTGCGGGCGCCTCCGCCGGCACCAGGTCGCCGTCGAACTGAGCAAGAAACTCGAGAGTGAAGCTGCGGTAAAAGACCGAGATCGGTAGCAGGACCACCGAGTTGATGTAGGGGATCATCAGCAGCAGGAAGCCGAGACAGCAGGTCATGCACCCGAAAGTGAAGACGAGGATCACGACCCCCACGCCGAGAACAAGCGCCAGCAGCCCGCACAGAATGAACGCCAGAGCGTTGTGCCGGAGCAGGTCGAAGAACTGGCGCCAACCGTCGAGGACTCCGAGGCCGTAGCGGTGCATCAAAGGTACGACGAAGGCGTCGAGGAAGAAAATGGCGTAGAAGATGGCGAGGATGAGCGCGACGAAGCTGCTGATCGCGAGGGCGACGATCGCGATCGAGGCGGTGGTGTCGACCTTGTCCCAGAAACTGAAGCCGACCGTACCCGCGATGGCGAGGCCGGTGCTGCCGATCAGGATGATGCAGCCCAGAAAAAAGAGGATTCGGAAGAAGAAGAGGGAGTTCCCCTGCATGCGAAACCGCTTCCACGGATCGACAACCAACGCTCGGTTGAAGAGGACATTGTCGAGAAACATGAATTTACCGCGAGAGCTGACCCAGAGCGCGGCGACGACAAGGGCGATCAGAATGACGCAGCCGAGAGCGACGAGGGTGATCCACAGGCTGTTGCCGACGATGGTTTCCCAAAGGTTGGCGAGGCCATCGCCGTTGCTCTTGTCTCCCGACGAGGGGCCGGCGCTCGAGCCTCCTCCGCCTCCGCCGCTGGCGAGCCCGGCGAGCCATGCCGTAAACCCGAGGACGAACCACTTCTTGATACTGAAGGGCCGAAACAAGGCGTCGGTCATGCGCTTCCAGGCGCGTGACAGTGGCTCGGAGAAGGAGAACTCAGTCGTCATGGGCGTCCTCGGTCTTATTGCGCATCGGTCTACTGACTATTCATACGTAACCGACGGCCTCTTGTTCGATGCCTGCGCTCCCGGCCCCGGAGGGTTCAATCCTTTGCCACGAAGCGAATGCAGATCGGCGCCGGCATTTCTATCTTGGTGCCCGTGGCCGTCAACCTGCCTGTCTTCGGCTCGATTCGAAAGACGAAGACGTCGTTCGATCTTTGGTTCGCCGCCAGCAGATACTTTCCGCTGGGTCCGATACGGAAATTCCGCGGCCAATCGCCCCCGGTCTTGACCCGTTCGACTTCGGTCAAGAGACCGCTCGACTCCTCGAGCGCGAATACGGTCAAGCTGTTGTCGCCCCTGTTGGAGCCGTAGAGAACCCGGCCGTTGGGGTGGACCAGAACTTCAGCGGTCGTACTCTTTGGACCGGAATAGTCCGGGGGCAGCGTCGTAATCGTCTGGATGTGCCTCAGGTCCCCCGTGGCACCGAGGTATTCGAGAGCGGTGACCGTCGAGCCGAGCTCGTTGATGGCATAGGCCCAGCGTCCGTTGGGGTGAAAGGTGAAGTGTCGCGGGCCGGAGCCGGGGGCCATCATGACTTTGACGTCGTGATTACGTTTCAACTCGGCGGTGGCGGGATTGATCCGATAGACCACGAGCTCGTCGGTCCCCAGGTCGGGAACCACCACCCACTTGTCGTTGGGGCTGAAGTTCGAGGAATGGGGATGGGGCTCCCCCTGGCGGTCAGGGTTGATGCTCGATCCCACATGCTGCTCTTTTGAAACCAGCCTGCCCAGACGTCCGTCCGATTCGAGGGTCATGGAGACGACGTTGCCGTCGAAGTAGTTGGCGGCGACGAGGGCTCTGCCACGACTGTCGACGGCAACGTGGGCCGCACCGACTCCGGTGGTCGCGACGCGGTTCAATCTCCGCAGCGAGCCATCCTCTCTGTCGATCGTGTAGGCGTGGGCAAACCCTGTCGGTCGATCGCCGTCGCTCTCCTCTCGGCCGACTGCATAGAGGAATCGCTCACTGGGATGGATGGCCAGGAACCCTGGACGTCCGACCTTTGCGACCTGCCGCGGCGCCGACAGCATCCCGGTTTCGGTGTCGAAGGACGACACGTAGATGTGCTCGGCGCTGGTGCCGAAGTAGACCCAATAGTCTTTAGCGCTGAGCGCCTGCGTCACGAGCAAGCCAAGGAGCCAACATCCCAGGAGGAGAGCGGTCCGCAGAGACCTCGATCGCGGCCTTTCGAGGTCATTCACCCTTGATCACGAGACCCATCACCGCGCCTCCCAGAACCGAGGCGATGATATCCATCCCGCCATGGCACCAGGCCAGGTAGTAGGGGAAGCCGTTGTACACCAGAGCGTCATAGAAGTTGAGGAAGAAGGGGACTAGACCGGCGATGAGGCCGAAGGTCGCACCGCCCGCCAGGCCCGCCGCCCACGATCCGCGGGTTTTGGCGAAGAGGATCGCGAGGGCGATGCCGATCGCGATCGAGACGACGAAGAACCAGGCGACGCCACTACCGGTTTGGTCAAAGAGGTCGGGAAGACCGGTGTAGGCCGACCCCATGATGACGCCGTGCATCACGAAGTTGGCGATGTTCATAACGACGCCGGCAATCACGCCGGCGAGAAGAGTCTTCGACCAGTTCATGGCGATCCTCCCGAGACCAAGTCAGAGTTGTGGGGGCCCGGCTAGTATACGCTGCCGCCCATGAGTGACAGCGATGGCGCTTCGACGCCGGAAGCGGCGCCCGCGGCCATCGGGGCTGGCGTTACCAGCTACTCGTGGTACGCGCTCTCGATCCTGGTCGTCTGCAAGCTCTTCAACTACCTCGACCGCAACATCCTGTCGATCCTCGCCGAGGAGCTGAAGCTGGATCTGGGTCTGTCCGATGCCCAGATCGGCTTCCTCTACGGCACTGCCTTCGCCGTCTTCTTCGCCGTCTTCGGCATTCCCTTCGGACGCTTGGCTGACGCCTGGGTGCGCAAGAACCTCATCGCCTGGGGTCTGATGTCCTGGAGCTTGATGACGGCCCTCAGCGGAACGGCACGCAGCTTCGGGTCGTTGGCGGCGTACCGCATCGGAGTCGGGGTTGGAGAGTCGACCCTGGCGCCTTCGGCCTACTCGATGCTCGTCGACCTCTTTCCCGCGCGACTGCGGGCGACGGCCCTGGCGCTCTACTCGAGCGGCACAACCATAGGCGCCGGTGTTGGGTTCTTTCTTGGCGGTTGGATTCTCGACACCTGGAATAGCTCCTTTCCGGATGGCTCAGCCCCCTTCGGCCTCCGGGCCTGGCAGGCAGCCTACCTCTTGGTCGGCCTTCCGGGTGTGCTGATGGCGATGTGGGTGTTCACCCTCAGAGAGCCGGTGAGAGGACAACAGGATCCAGTGCTCGCCAAACCGATGGATACGGTTCATCCTTGGCGCGAGTTCGCGACGGTCATTCCACCGCTGACCCTGTTCAATGTTTGGCGCGCTGGCGCCGGCGCCAAGGGGCTCGCGATCAACCTGGCGGTCGCCTCCGGCCTCAGTGTCACCGCATGGCAGATGACGGCCCGCCTCGGCGAGCCGGCGCAGTGGTGGGCTCTCGGCCTCGGACTCTACGCCGGCTTCTCGTGGGCGCAGGCTCTGCGCCTCCGCGATCCGGAGACCTTCCGTTGCATCTTCCTCAACCGCGCCTATCTGAGCGCCACCATCGGCTTCGCGGGACTCGCCTTTGTCACCAATGGTCTCGCCTTCTGGACCGCACCCTTCTTACTCCGCTCCTACGACACCACTCCGACGCGGGTGGGGTTGATGATGGCGGTCGGCTCGATCGTCGGCGGGTTCATCGGCATGTTCGTCGGCGGTGTCCTCTCCGACCGCCTCAAGGCTCGTCGGCCCACCGGTCGGGTCGACATGGGTTTGCTCTCCGCCGCCCTCGGTGTGCCTCTCTACATCTTGATGGTCCATGCCCCCAGCCTCGAGGCCGCCTTCGTCTATTTCATGCTGATGATCGCTTCGGCTTCGATCTGGCTGGGCCCTGGAGCGGCCAGCTCCACCGAGCTGGTACCCGCCGAGATGCGATCGACGGCGGCTGCGGTCTATCTCTATGTCGCTCTCTATCTCGGTTTCGGATCGGGTCCGTACACGGTCGGCAAGGTGAGCGACTTGTTGGCGGCGGCCGGCCAGACGCCCGCCGAGTCGCTGGGTAATGCCATGCTTCTGAGCCTGCTCTTTTGGATCCTACCGGTGACCTTGCTATGGCGGTCTCGAAAACTGATCGGACCGGCCGAGGCCGCCCTGGCAGCGATGAATCGACCCGATGAGTCGCAATCGCCATGATCGGAATCGGGGTCCCGTGAGCGCTCTCGACGATCTACATGTGCTCGACCTGACGACCTCGATGGCCGGTGCCTGGTGCACTCGCCTGCTCGCCGATCTCGGCGCCGATGTCGTCTTGGTCGAGCCGCCGGCGGGGCATCCACTGCGCCGGCTGCGACCGCTGACGGCCGACGGCTCGAGCATTCCCGCGCGCTACGTGCAGGCCAATAAGCGATCGTTGGCGGCCGACCTGGAGACCGATGACGGACGTCGAAGGGTGGCGTCAGTGGCGGCGACGAGCGATGTCGTCGTCGACAGCCACTCGCCGGGGGAGCTCGCCCGCTTCGGGCTCGACTTCGAGACCCTGGAGCGGCAGCGGCCGGGTATCGTCGTCGCTTCGATCACGCCGCATGGGCAGAGCGGCGAGCGACAGCGCCACGCCGGCAACGAGCTGACAGCCTTCGCACTCTCCGGTTGGGCGTCGATTAACGGCCGGGCCGAGGGTCCGCCGTTGAAGGGTGGTGGCCACCTGGGCTCGTACCTCGCCGGTACCGCCGCCTGCGGCGCTGTACTGGCGGCGCTGTGGGCGCGCGACGAGCGCGGCATTGGGCAAACCATCGATCTAGCCGAGACCGAGCTCCTCTTGGAGATGTTTGCTCCTGGTGTGCTGTCGGCGCTGCACAGCGGCCTGCAGTCGCGCGGGGGCAGACGGGATCTTCACGGCGGGGCGATGCTGAAAACCAAAGACGGCCACTTCGCCTTCTCTTTGACCCGTGGAGCACGCTGGGCGGAGGCGCTGGTGGCTCTCGGCCTCGAAGAGCTGGCTGCCGACGAGCGCTTCGGCTCCGAGGAGGGGCGCACCAGCGCCGACTTCATCGCCGCGGTCGAGGCCCGGGTCGCGGAGCTCGACAAAATGGAGATGTTCGAGAAGCTGGCGCCCGTGCGCACCGCCGGGGGGCCGGTCCTGAACCTAGCCGAGCTCGCCTCCAACGAGCATCTGCGGGCGAGGTGCTTCTTCGTGCGACCTGACGACAACGAAGACGGGCCCGAGTTTCCCGGCGCTCCTTTTCGCATGCCGCACTCACCTTGGCGTCTGCGGCGCTCCGCGCCGGCGCCGGGCGAGCACAGTGAAGAGGTGTTGGCGGAGCTCGAGGGGCGGGAGATGCGGTTGCCCAACGCATCGTCGCCGGCGGCTGAGCCCGTCTCGGACGACGCTCCGCCGCTGGCCGGCCTGCGCGTGATCGCCTTCACCCACGCCTGGGTGGGGCCCTTCTGCGCCGAGCTGCTGGCCCTGAACGGCGCCGACGTCGTCCAGGTCGAGTCGCGGCAGCGGCCGGATGAGTTCCGAGCCGGCATCTTCGAGGGCGAAGTGCCGCCCAAGCTGAGAGATGTGACGAGCGCGGTCAATTCGTGGAACTGCCAGCCGCAGTACAACGCCGTCAATCTCAACAAGCGTGCGATCACTCTCGATCTCAAGACGCCGGAGGGTGCCGATCTCTTACAGCGCCTGGTCGCGGAGGCGGATGTCGTGGTCGAAAACTTCTCGGTGCGAGTGAAAGAGCGCCTCGGCATCGGCTACGAGGCGCTGCGTTGCACGAATCCCGACCTGGTGATGGTGAGCATCAGCGGCTATGGCCAGACCGGTCCGTGGCGGGAGCGCCTCGCCGGTGGCGGCCAGATTGAGGCGAGCTGCGGCATGTCGTCGCTGATGGGAGATGCCGAGGAGCCGATGAATTACAGCCGCACGATCGCAGATCCGACGGCCGGCTACTACGCCTTCGTGGCGGTGCTCGCCGCACTGCGCCATCGCCGGCGAACAGGGGAGGGGCAGCACGTCGACCTGGCGATGCAGGAGGCAAACCACTGTTGTGTCGGCGATGCCATGCTCGAGTACTTCGAGACCGGCCGGGTGCGCGAGCGCATGGGCAACCGGCATCTGAGCTTCGCGCCACACGGCGTCTATCCGGCGCGGGGTGAGGAGCGCTGGGTGGCACTGGCGGCGGAGAACGAGGCGCAGTGGCGGGAGCTGTGTAGGATCGCGAAGCGGCCGCGGTGGCTGGAAGACCCTCGCTTCCTCGGCAACGGCGGGCGCAAGCATAACGAAGACGCCCTCGACGAGGCGATTGCCGAGTGGACGGTGACGCGAGGGCGAGACCGGCTGGCGCAGGAGCTAGCCGGTGCCGGGCTGCCGGCGGCGCCGGTTCTCGACGCCGTCGAGGTCTCGGCCGACACGGTCTTCCGGCAGCGAGGCGTCGTCGCCGACGTGGCTCACCCGGAGACCGGAAGCTGGCCCCAGGTCGGGATCCCGTACCATTACTCGCGGACGCCGATTTGGGTCGACCGCCCGGCGCCGCTGCACGGCGAGCATTCGGCCGAGGTCTTCGCGGAGTGGGTGGGAATGGAGGAAGCAGCCTACCGGGAGCTGGAGGCGAAGGGAGTTACGGGAATGGGACCCCCGGAGGGGTGGAGAAGAGTGGTCTTCGAGGGTCGGTGGCGGAGGATCGACTACAGTCGCCCGATCGCCAACGTTTCGATCCACGACGACGCCAAGGCGAGGGAGTACGGGTTTAGTCGCGGCTTCGGCTTCGGCGACGCGGCGATCGACGCCGTCATGCCGGCGATACTCTCCCGCTACGGTGCGCCGTGGCTGGAGGGCGGGTGGTTCGATCTCAAGCTGGTCGGTCCTCTCTACGGCGACGAGGAGGTGCGGGAGGTCGCCTACAGCGACGATCGCGAGAACGAGGCTCTGACCCTCGAGCTCGTCACCCGCGACGGACGGTTGATCTGCGTCGGTCACGCCGGGCTGGGCGTCAACCCACCCTGGGATGGATTGGAGGTCTCGCCGCAGAGCTCGGAGATCTTTCCTCAGGCTCGGCTCGGCCACAAGACCGAGGAGACAGACTTCGCAATCCGCCGGGAGGACTACCTGGCTCTGCTCGATGCCTCCGGCAACGACTCAGCTTGGTTCCGTGAGGCCTCTCCCTGGGGCGACCCGGTGGCTCCACCGACAGCGCTGTTCTTCAAGATGCACGATCCCTGGCACGATCTGGGTGAGGGCATTATCGACTCTCCGCCGATCAACGCCGGCCTGCAAATGGTGATCGATCGTCCGATCGCCCTCGGCGAGACTTGCCGAGCCAGAGGTGAGCTCGTCGACAAGGGAATATCTGGGCGGTGCTGGTTTCGGACCGTGGAGTTCGTCGTTCGTGATGCCGAAGGTCGCCGCTGCGCCGCTCTACGCCAAAAGGCCAAGTGGTTCGCGCCTGAGTAGGTTCACGATCCTCGAAGAAACGAGCGAGGTCGAAGCCTTGGGAGGGAACAACCTGTGCCAGGTTGCTGCCTTCCACCAGCTCCATCGTCAGGTAGCGGAGTCCATCACTCTCCTCGATCGAGTGCAGGATGACGATATTGGGATGGTTGAGAGAAGCGACCGCCTTCGCCTCGCGCTCGAAGCGCTCGCACCGATCCGCGTCGTCGGCCAACTCTCTTGGGAGAATCTTCAGGGCCACCTTGCGATGGAGCTTGTCGTCCATCGCCGCGTAGACCTCACCCATGCCTCCTTCGCCGAGCTTGGCGAGGATCTCGTAGTGGTCGATGCGGCTACCGATCACTACAGTGCAAGCTTCAGCCACGCGGGATCGTGCTCGCTGCCGTTGCCTCCGTGCAGAGTACGGCGATCGATCCATGCCTCCTGGACGGTATTGGCAAGTGCCGGGCTAACCCATATCTGGTCGTAGAGACTGAAGCTCGCCGGCTCTCCTGTCTCCTTGCTGCGATGGGTCCAGGCGGTCGTCAGCGGTCCGGGCCCACCCTTCTCCTCCTTGGCTGGGTTGGTCTCCTGCGGATTGGCGAGGGCGTCGACCAGTCCGAGCCCAGGAGCCCGCACCATCGGCGCCAGAGCGGTTGATCTCGGTGGATCTTCCATGTCGCCGAGAATGATGTAGCGACTGCCCTGGCCCATCCGCGCTCCTACGATTCGAGCGACGGTCTCGGCCTGGCGCCGCCTTCTCTGGTCATTGAGAGCTTCGGCTTCGGGGTCGTTCTTATGGTGCTGATAGTGGCTCTCCAGGTGATTGTTGTAGAGAGTGAAAAGCACGACCGAGCGGTTGGGGCTCAAGACCTCCACCTCCTGAAGGTCACGCCCGAAGACCGGCTGCCCGGGGGCGTCGGGATGGACCGCGCTGCGGTGAGAGGTGACGGCGCCGAGCGGAAGCTTCGAGAGTACGCCGAGGTCGATCAGGCGCGGATCGTTGCCTTCGAGCACCGAAATGTGGGAGTAGAGCCCACCGAGCTGGTTGCGGTTGAAATCTTCGAGGGTGTCGAGATTCTCGACCTCCTGTACCGCGAGGACATCGACGTCCATGGCCAGGATCCGGTCACGGATGCGCTCGGTGTCCAACGTCTTTCTGGCCTTGACGAGCTTTCCGTTGTAGGTGCGCAAGCGAAAGTCCATCGGGTCGCTGAACTCGTAGCGCAGAGTTAGGCCACCCTTGAGCTCTTCAGGGGTGGCTTTGAAGTGGAACCTCGAGTAGAGATTGTTGAGGTTGAAGGTACCGACGCTGACGTGCATGGAGTCCTCCTTACTCGAGGTCCTGGAGAGGAGCATCGCCGCGCAGGAACACCCGCCCTGCTCGAGGACGGCTTCTTCTCAAGGCTGGTTATTGACTAATCTGTCTAAGAGTATACGCCAAACAGGTGCTAGCGGTGATCTGCGCGTCCCAAGCTCACGTCCACGCCTAGGCGAATGGCGAAGGGAGCTCCGGGACTGAAGAAGCGAGGGTCGTCGAATTCTTTTCCCAGGACTCCCTGGGGGTCGCCGAGGACGCCGAAAGTCTCGTAGTCGCGATCGAGGAGGTTGTTGAGGGTGAGGTTGACGGTCAGGCGGCGGTGAAGGGGTAGGGCCAGCCAGGCATCGGCGACGATGAAGCCGGGAACTCCATCGAGGAGGCCGGCTTCGTCGCCTCTCATCGTCCGCTCCGACGAGGCCCGCAGATCGAGCCCGACATTGGCGCGCTTCAAGGAGATCGAGACTCCAGCCTTTACCAGGTGGCGAGGAATACCGGGCAGCGGGTCGCCGGGAAGCACCTGGATCTCACCGCCGTCAGCCAGTGGGTGGGTGGGGCTCTGGACTCGAAAGGGAGCCTCGAAGGTTGCGTCGACGTAGGTATAGCCACCATGCCACCGCAACCGACCTGTGCCTCCGCCGGCTGTAGCTTCGAGGCCTAGCCTGCGGGTCTCTTCGACGTTGGTGAAGTGGCCGGTGTTGGTCAGGCGGCCGCTCGAGATGAAGATGATGTCGTCGTCGCTGCGAGCTCCGAAGGCGGCAAGGCTCCATGAGTTGGCCCCTTGGCGACCGCGCAAGCCGAGCTCGAGGGTCGTGGTCACGACATCGGCGAGAGGTGGGTCGGCGACGAAGGCGTTGGGAAGGCGGCATGGATCTTCAGGGTCGGCGCAGGTCAGCTCCACTGGGTTGGGGGTGCGTGAAGATTGAGCCAGGCCGGCGAAGATCTGGAGTGAGCTCTCGCGCCCGGGCCGCGGCTTCCATACCAAGCCTGCAGCCGGGTGGATGCGCTCGAAGTCGTGATCGCCGTTGAGCTCGGTGCCGAGACGATCGCGGAGCTCGATGCGTGTCTCGTTGTAACGCACCTGGAAGTTGAGCGCCAGCGCTTTCCCGACAGTGGCGTTGTCGACCAGGTAGAGAGCCGTCCTCCGAACTCGCGTGTCGACATCGACGAAGCCATCTGGGTCGAAGAGCCCACTGCCGACGGTGGTGCGATCGGGGGTGAGGATGGCGAGCTCGGTCGAGGAGGCGAAGTCGGCATTGCCCTCCTCCCAGGAGGCGCCGGCGACGAAGAGGTTGCCCTCGCCCAGCCAGTCGACTCGGGTCATCTCCACTGTCAGGCCGAAGGACGACTGCTCGGTTCGGCTGCGATTGTCTGCCGCATTGAAGAAGTCGGGGCTCTCCTCTCCCTCGTCTTCCTCTTCGTTATCGAAGTCGTCGGCGTTGAGAGTTTCGATGTCGGAACGGCGATGAAAGGCGGTCGCTCGTAGGTAGTTGAGCCCGCCGAGCGATCGCTCGACGTAGAGCCGCGGGAAGACCAGCCGATTGTCGGTTTCGTCGGGGTAGGTGAAGATCTCCGATCGGTCGCGCTCGAGCAGTTGCACCGGGGCGGCTCCGTTGCCGGTCAGCTGATTGTCGGCGAAGTCGATCGCCAGCTCGACCCGGCTCTCCGTCCCCACGCGGCTCAGCTTCGTCGAAGCTTGTCGAGTGGTCGAGGGCGAGAAGTCTCTCCATCCGTCCTCGTCGAAGAGAGTGGCGGCGGCGAAGTAGGCCAACGCACCTTGCGACCCGCCGCTCTCGATGCCCAGCCGGCGCTGGCCCCATGATCCGCCGTCGAGAGCCAGCTGGTGGCCGGCTCGTCGGAAGCCATCGTCGGAGCGAAGGTGCACGGCTCCACCCAGAGTGTTTACGCCGTACCCTGCCTGACCGCCGGCGACGATCTCGAGCTCGCCGAGTGAGTCGAGCTGGATCAGGTCCCACTGCACGATGTCGCCGAAGACCTCGTTGATACGCACGCCGTCGTGAAAGATCGACAGACCTTGCGCCGCGCCGACCAAAGGCGAGGTGGAGAAGCCTCGGAAGAAGAGGTCGGGCTGCAGCGAGCTGCCCTGCACCTCGGTGAGATGAACTCCAGGCAGCTTCCGCTCGAGCACCGTGGTCAAGCTCGCCGAGCCCTCGAGATCCTCTCGGTCGAGGCGCCCCGAGCTCCAAGGCGCTCGGTCGCTCGGCAGATCCCGACCGAGCGGGGTCGAGGAGATGACGTCGATCTCCTCGCGGATCTCTGTCTTGGGCTGCTCGTTCGCCGCGGGGGGAGACTCCTCGGCGCCCTCGCCGGCGTCTTGGCCCTGACCCTTGGTTGGGCCTAGAGAGAGCAGAAGGCAGAGTGCTACGACAGTGCGCATTTCGCTCGAGCTTCTGAGAGCCGTCCGCTGGTGTATGAGCAAGCGGTCAGAGAGGCCAGTAGATAGGCAGGAAAACGAGCACGACGAGCAACGTAACGATAGCCAGCGGCAGGCCGACCTTGACGTAGTCAACGAAGCGGTAACCCCCGGGACCCATAACCAGTACGTTGGCGGGGTGGGTGACTGGACTGATGAAGGAGGAGCTCGCGCCGACGGCGATCGCCATGACCATCGACAGCGGCGAGATGCCGACGCGAGTGGCGGTGTCCATGGCGATGGGTGCGAGTAGCAGAGCCACTGCAGGGGTTGGCATGATCTGCGCCCCGGCTAGCGCGAGGACGAAGAGGCCGCCGACAATCGCTAGCGGGCCGAAACCACCCACGGCGCCGACTAACGCCTCGGTCACGTAGAGGGCCGCTCCGGTCTTCTCCATGGCGATGCCAAGGGGCAGCATGCCGGCTATCAGGAAGACGGCTCGCCATTCGATCTCCCTGTAGGCCTCTTGGATCGAGATACAGCCGGTGAGAATCATGAGGGTGGCGCCGAGGATAGCTGCGATGTAAATCGGCAGCCAGTTCGACAGGGTCACGGCCAGCACCAAGGCCATGCTCAGCAGAGCCCAGGGCGCCCTGTCGACGCGCGGCGCCTGCTGCAGCTCCTCGGTGAGCACAAGGAAGTCGGGCTCCGCGGCCAGCACGGCGAGTTTCTCGCGGGCACCGTGGAGAAGAAGAGCATCCCCGAAGACGAGTTTCTCGCTGGCAAGGCCGGTGCGCAGTACGCGTCCCTGGCGCCAGATGGCGAGCACCGAGAGAGCGTATTTCTCACGAAAATGAAGCTGGCGGAGCGTCCTGCGCGCGATACCGCGGGCGTTCGGAGCAATGGCGACCACTGCCAGAGCGACTTGCTCCGACTCCAGGTCGTCTAGCGACTGCTCCACTCGGCGTTCCAGACGCAGGCCTTGAAGACCGAGCATGATGCGCAGGGCCCGCGAATCACCTTTCACCACCAGCGCGTCGCCGGCGCGAAAGACCTCGTCGGGAGCGGGTCGCTGGATCACGTTGCCGTCGCGCTGCAGAGTCAAGAGCATCAGGCCGAATGCGAGTCCGAGCCGCGTCTCGACCAGGGTCTTGTCGACCAGAAAAGAGTCCTGGGGTACTCGAAGCTTCATCAGCAGGCTGTCGAGCTCGGAGGCATCAGTCTCCTCCGCGTTGGCAGGCTCGAAGTCGCTGCTGCTGACCAGAGTCTCGATCTCGGCGGCACTGGCCTGCAGAAGCAGGAGGTCGCCGCCTTGGAGGGCAAGCTCATCAAAGCGAGTCGCGAGCAGCTTGTCGCGGCGGCGAATCGCGACCACGACGGCGCCGCCCGAACTGCGTCGAAAGTCGAGCTCGCGGAGAGTGCGCCCGATCAGCTCAGCCTGGTCCGCGACACGCACGCCGGCGAGATGAATGTTACCCAGACCCGTGGTTTCGACAGTGAGCTCGCTCTCTGCGAGCTTGAGAGCCGGAGAGTGGCGCAGCTCCTCGAGCTTCACCGGTCGCCCCTCCACCAACAGCTGGTCACCGGCCTGCAACAGGTCGTTCGGGGCGGGTGCTAGACGAGTTCGTCCGCCGCGTACGATGCCGATGACGGTCAAGCCCAGGGCCTGTTGAATGCGGCACTCGGCCACAGTGAAGCCATCCAGCTCGGAGTCTTTGGGGAGGCCCAGGATCAGGAGGCGTTTGTGCAAGCCGAAGAGACCGCGAAGATCGCCGCCAGCCGGAGTATCGAGTGCGAGATCACGCTCCGGTAGCAGGTGGCGCCCGATCAGCACCATGTAGACGATTCCGGCGAGGAGCACTGTGCCGCCGAGAGGAGTGAAGGCGAACATGCCGAGATCTCCGAGGCCGCGCTCCGAAACGGCCTCCGAGATCAAGATGTTCGGCGGCGTGCCGATGAGCGTCAACATGCCCCCGAGCAGGGAGCTGAACGACAGGGGAATCAGCAGCTTCGAGGCCGCAATGCCGGTGCGGCGCGCCAGGTCCATCACCACCGGCAGCAGCAGAGCCGTGGCACCAACGTTGTTCATGAAGGCCGAGAGCACGGCCGAAACAAGCATGATCAGTACCATCAGCCGGACTTCGCTCGTGCCGCCGACGCGTAACAGTTGGCGCCCGAGCAGGTTGGCGACGCCGGTCTTCGACAGGCCACCGCTCAAGATGAAGACTGCCCAGACGGTGATGACCGCCGGGCTGGAGAATCCAGACAGGGCTTCGACTGGCTCGACGAGGCCGGTGACGGCGAGCCCACCAAGGAGCATCAGAGCAACGACGTCGGAGCGCGGCCGCTCGACGACGAAGAGAGCGACCGCGGTCGCCAGCATTCCCAGGACGAGGGCGATCTCGAAGGTCACGGTTGGTGCGGCGCCCGGCTCAGTCGCCCACCTCGTGGGCCATGATCACCAGGTCGTGGGTGTCGCCCGCGGTATCGATCACCCAGTCGGCCAGCATGGACTCGAGGTCGAATCCCAATTTGCGAAAGACACCCCTGGCGGCCTCCTGGTCGCGAGGCATCTGCGCAATGATCTTGCGCAAGCTCGAGTGGCGAGCCACGTCGAGGATCTCGTCGGCGAGAAGAGAGCCAAGCCCGGTCCCCCGATAGCCGGGACCGACATTGAGGCGGATCTCACCCAGATGCCGCGACCATTGGGTGGGCTGACGATTGAGACTGCCGTAGCCGGCGAGGGTTTGCCCGTCGTAGGCCAGCACCGTGAAGGTCTGACCGGCTTCGATGTTTCTGACCCACTCCGCAACGACGTCCTGGCGAGTGATGTCCAGGGGCAGGAAGAGTAGATCCTCCTCCTGCAGCCCGCGCGCGAATTCGACGATATCACCGCATTCCGCCTCGGTCAGCGTCCTCAGCTCCAGATCCTTCCCTCGGGCTTTGACCGTGCGCGGGTAGGAACGGCCGGCTTGGAGCGAGGGTATGATCGGCCTTGTCGTCACCCGAGAAAACTATCAGAACAACCGGCGCCTCACCTCCGCTCTGTTACGCTGCCGTTATGGAAGAGCGGGTCTTCGGTCACTACCGCGTCGTCGAGGAGTTGGGCCGGGGTGGCATGGGTGTTGTCTACAAGGCCTTCGAGGAGTCGCTGAACCGCTCCGTCGCGATCAAGGTCCTTGCAGATCATCTCACTGAGGACGAGGATTTCGTCAAGCGCTTCAAGCGGGAGGCTCAGAGTGCGGCGGGCCTGTCGCACCCCAATGTCATCCAGATCTTCTTGATCGGCGATGAGCAGGGGGTTCCGTACTTCGTCATGGAGTTCGTCGAAGGGCCGTCAGTGAAGGATGTTCTGAAGAAAGAGGGGCCCATGGCCTCGGGAGTAGCGGCGAGGCTTGCTCGCCAAGCGGCTTCTGGGCTCGCGGCGGCCCACGACCGGGGTCTGATCCATCGTGACATCAAGCCCGGAAACCTGATGGTCGCGAGGGGCAATCAGATCAAGATCGCCGACTTCGGCCTGGCCCTCCAGCCCGAGGACGCGGCGACACGATTGACCGCCACCGGCATGCTGATGGGTACGCCTGGATATCTCTCGCCGGAGCAGTGCGGAGGAGCCTCGCCGGACTCCCGCAGCGACATCTACTCGCTGGGCATGACTCTGTACGAGATGCTGGCCGGCTCCGGCCCTTTCGAGGGCAACAGCCCGCTCGCCATCATTCGCCAGATTCTCTACGAGGAGCCGACGCCTCTGGATGAGCTCGACATCGGCGTCAGCCCGCAGCTGAACGAGATCGTGGCGAAGATGCTTGCCAAAGCGCCGTCAGAGAGGTACCAGAGCTGCCGTGAGGTGATGGATGCTCTCAAGGTCTACATCGAGCGGATTGCACCGTTGGAGGAAGCGAGCGGCCTGACGGTGCCGGTGACAATGCCGGCACTTTCCGGCTCTGCAGAGTTGCCTCCCCTCCCGGAGCTCCCGTCGGCCGCGAGCGCTGTTCGGGCGCCCACGACGCCGCTGCCGGCAGGTGCGACCCAGCGAGTCGAAGACATTCCTCCGTCCGGAGCTTACGGCTCGCCGGGTCGTCGTCGGCTGCTCCTGGTCGCTATCCTCGTGCTGCTCCTGCTCGCGGGCGCTGCAGGTATCGCCCTGGTGGCGGGCCCACGTCTGCAGTCGGCCTGGGCTGACTTCCGAGGAGAGAGAGAGAGGCTCGAAGAGCCCCTGGTCGAGGAAGCAGTCGCGGCCCAACCAGAGCGCCCGGTTGCCGGCGAGGTGGAGGAGGCGCCGGGACCCGAGCCCGCAGTGCTCGCGGAGCACGCAGACACGGCACCGCCATCCGTCACGGAGAGCCCGCTGGCGTCCGAAGCGCAACTCGCTGGAACGGCTGGGGAGTCCTCGGTGCAGGAGGCTCCTGGGGCACCTTCATCCCACAGTGGAGTGGTGGATGCCGGGGATCCGATGCCGACTCGCCTCCGCGCCGAGGCGGCTGTGGCTCCGACCACCCGCGAGAGCCGAGATCGTCCTCCGCCTCTACCCGCTCTTCCGCGGCTGATGGTACTCGGCACCGGTGAAGCCGCGCTGGCCACCGCCGTCGAGCAGGCGCTGGAAGAGGATCTCGGCCGCCGCGGCTTCGAAGTCGTGGATGAGCGCTCCATGCCCGAGATTGACGACCTACTGAAATCGGGCAATGGGAGCGTGACCCACCTTGCCCCCTATCTCGCCGTCAACGATGTGCACGTCCTGGTGGTGGCGGAAGCTGAGTTCCTCGGAGAGCGAGAGCTCCGCTATTTGGGGCGCCGCAGTTTAGGGCTCAGCTCCGAGCTTCGAATCCACAGCTTTCTCACCGCCGGTCAGCGTGCCCTCGGGCAGGGTTGGAGAGAGCGCCTGGAGTACACCGGACTGACCGCAGCGAAAACTGCGGATCAGGCGTTGGAGGCCGCTGGCCCCGAGCTCGCCGATGCGATCCGAGACGGTTGGGCCCTCTTCCGCGAGGAGCGCGGCGCGCCCAGGCTCTAGAGCGACCCGACCTCATGCCCCATGGCGCGAAGTCGATTCGCCATATCGGGCTTGTCGACGGCCTTGTAGTAGGCGTCTTTCGGATCGGCGGCACCTTCGCGCACGAGACGTTGGAGATCGTCGTTGAGTAAGCGCATGCCGTGGCGTTGACCGACCTGCATGGCCGATGGCAGCTGGTGGGTCTTGGCCTCACGGATCTGATTTGCCACCGCCGGCGTACCGATCAAGATCTCCAAGGCCGCTACCCGGCCGCCACCGCCGGGGCGTCGAAGGAGGGTTTGAGAGATTACTGCGGCCAACGATTGCGACAGCATCGAGCGGATCTGCTCCTGTCGCTCGGCGGGGAACTGGCCGATGATGCGGTCGATACTCGAGGACGCGGTCGTCGTATGGAGGGTGCCTATCACCAGATGTCCGGTCTCGGCGGTGGTGATGGCGGTCTCGGTGGTTTCCAGATCCCGCATCTCGCCGATCATGACAATGTCGGGGTCCTGGCGCAGAGCCGCGCGTAGGGCACGCCTGAAGCTGGTTGCGTGGACTCCCACCTCACGTTGGTCGATCAAGCAGCGCTCGCTTTTGTGGACGAACTCGATCGGATCCTCGATGGTGATGATGTGATCGGAGCGGCTGCGGTTGATTCTGTCGATCATCGCAGCAACGGTTGTGGTCTTGCCGCAGCCGGTGGGCCCGGTGATCAAGACGAGACCCTTGTTGAGCTCGCAGAGCTCGGCGAGCACCGGTGGCATGCCGAGATCCTCGAGAGTCAGGATCTTGCTTGCAATATGACGAAAGACGCCGCCCATGCCCAAGCGGTCGCGAAAGACGTTGACGCGGAAGCGTCCCAAGTCGGCTTGTTCGTAGCCGAAGTCGGTGTCCGCCTTCTCTTCCAGCTCCTTGGCGTTGCGCTCGGGCAGGATCTCTCGGAGCAGTCGCTCGGTCTCTTCCGCCGACAGCTTGGCGCCCGCCTCTCCGACGCCCACCATGCTACCCGAGACTCGGTAGACAGGTTGCTCCCCTGGGCTCAGATGAAGATCGGAGGCCTCGGTGGCGACTTGGACCTTCAGGTATCGATCTATGTCCGGCATGTTCCCGTCACTTGATCCTGGGTGTCTCGGGGTGGGGCGTGATGCATAAGATTGCGTGATAGGGCACGAGGTGCAAGCGGCCGTCGGCATCGCGAAGCCGTAACAGATGGCCGGCGGGACCGGGCTCGAAGCCCACCAGGTTGCCCTCGAGATCGCTGCCGTCAGCGAGACGCAGAGTCGCCTCGTTGTGACTGTCGACCAGCTCGCGGAGGCCTAGCTGGTCGAGACCCGACGTTTGCAGGTTCCACTCGATGCTGGCGCGAAGAAGGTCGAGAAGGAGTCGAGCATCCTTCGACATGAGACCGAGAAAGTGCTCGAGGAGGTGGTCCCTGGTCGCCGGCGAACGCTCTCGTAGCTCGCGAAAGGACCCGGCATCGAAACGCAGGAGCCGGGTCGGCTCGATTGCCGTCGAGGTTGCGGCGGCTTGCTCCGAATCGATCGCGGAGGCCCAACCGAAGATGTCGCCGGCGCGCTTGGTCGCTAGAGTGCGATTGAGCTCGCCACCGGCGATAGGCATTACGATCTCGACCGCTCCCGACAGTACGACATAGACCGAACCGGCTGCCGCGTCCCCCGCGGTCTGGATTACTTCGCCTGTCGCTCGTTCCTCGGTCTGACTCAGAGAAAGGATGAGCTCGAGCTCATCGGATGCCATGCCTGAGAACAAGGGGTTGGTGCGGAGGTCGTCTGCCGTCATCGGTGCGCCATCTTAACTCGTGCCGGTTCTAGGAGTGCTCAATGCGAGGCTTCCCGGCCGCGCCCGTGAGGCGTATTTGAACGGCATTACTTTGCAAGCGCGCTCCGGTTTCAACCCGTTTCAGTTCGGTCTGTCGGGCGCCTCCGACTACCATTCGGGTGTCTCGGCGATCGAGGAAGACAACGCGTCGGTGTTCAGCGGCCCCTTTTCCGATAGCTCGGCGGAGCAGCGCATGTCGCGGGCGACGAGTGGTTGGGTAGCGCGGCCGAAATAGCCTTCAGGCCCCCGGTGGTGAGTCCCCGCTGGTGCGGGTTGCGATTCTCTGTCGCCCATCGGGATAGAGGATCACGATCTGGGAACCTGCTCCCGCCTCCGACCTGAGCTCCAAGCGGCGGTCCTCCATCTCTTCGAAACAGAAGAGACCACCGCCGAGGTGCAATAAGCGCCGGGCCGGGCGGGAAGCAAGCCGATACCAGAGGGCGCCGTCGCGGAGGCTGACCGTTTCGTCGCCGTAGGTTCCGACGTACTGGCGAAGAGTCGCTTCGTCGAGGGGAGTCTCCTCTCGGCTGAGAGTCTCGTGGACCCATTCCAGGGAGGTCGGGGCCTCACTGCCGTTGTTGGTGAGTAGAGTCGCGACGGCGTCCCGATGCGCGAAACGGAGTGCGTCTTTCTGTGGCAGATCAACGTCGGGAGCGACGCCTGTCCCTTCCCAGTTGGTGCCGGTGATCGGATTGATTGCGCGTCCGAATGGCATCGAGATCTCGATCCCCAACTTGGGGAAACGGCGCATCGTCACCGGGTGGGCGCCGCCGCCGGTCGTCTCTCCCACGATCTTCGCCCGCTTCAGATTCTTGAGGTTGTAGGTGAACTCTTCGGCGGCGGAAAAGGTAAAAGCGCTGGTGAGAACGTAGACAGGGATCTCCGTCATCCGTGGCCCGTCGACTTCCTCGTGGGTCCAGAACTCCTGGCGGCGATCGGTGGCGCGGATGTAGAAGGTATTGAGGTGCACCTTGCCTTCGAAGAGGTAGCTCGACAGCAGCTGGATCATCGAGGGTGAGCCGCCACCGTTGCGTCGCAGATCGAAGATCAGAGCGTCGCAACTGGCGAGAAAGTTCATTGCTCCGACGGCGGTAGCTCGGGCGCCTCCCATCTCTGCAGCGGCGAAAGAACGCAGATCGACATAGCCGACATTCCCTGGCAGTCGCCGTACGCTCTCGAATCCGTAGTTCGTTCGCCTTGCCGCTTCGGCCGGCGACACCCGGGTCGTGCTGGAAGCCTCGGCCGACGGCTCCGCTGCCGGCGGTAGCTCGCGAACGCGGAGATGCTTGTCGTGGCTGATCGATTGCAGATCCGCAGTCAGGGTTTCCGCCAGTGGGCCGAGCTCCGCGATCTCTGCGTAGCGTCCGGCCTCGAGGTTGGCGGAGAGCAGCTCTCCCATCTCCGCGGCCTTGTCGGGGAAGACGTAGGTGGTGTCGAGCGCGGCGACGATGCTTTTCACGATCTCGGCGCGAGAGCCGTCCTCGACCGGCTGCGCCTGCGCAGCACCGGCCGAGATGAGGATCAGGGCGAGGGAGCAGAGACTGTGCGTCGGGGAAGGCCGGCGGTCGTGGTTCAAGCTCGACATCGGTACGTCTTGGAGGTTAAACGAAGCGGCAGGCAGAAAGTTGCACTCGGAAGCACGGGATCGAAAGAGACAAGCGACGCCGCTCCCGCGATGACCGCAGAGAGAGGCCAGGGCGTCGTCGAAGAAGGCCAGAAGAGGGACCTATTGGAGACGGGCGGTGTGAGGGCCGCGGGTCCTGCCAAATACGATCAGTACGCGTCTCCGCGGGGGAGCATCGCGTAGACCTGGAGCACCCGGGCCTTTCGATCGGGCGTCAGGAGGATTCGCCAGCCACCCACCCTGACTCGGTAGTCCCCCTTGAGCTTTCCCGTGAGAGGGCGCACGCGGGGGTGGAGCAGGGGCTTGTCGGCGTTCTCGAGGCTGAGCAAGCTCTCCTTGACCCTGCGGCGAGTTGTTCTGTCGAGCTTGAGGTACTGCTTCTCGGCCGACGGCTTGACCTCAATCCGCCAGCTCATCGAGTCCTTTGCCCTCGACCCCCTCTGCGACCTCCTTCTTGCCACGAGCGATAATGTCGACCCATTCGGGCCGGGAAAGAAGGTCGAGCGTCTCCTGATGCCGCTCGATGTACTCGTCGATGAGCTCGGAGAGAATCTCCTTCATCTCGGTCTTCTCAACACCCGCGATGATTCGCAGGATGTCTCGCTTTTCCTCCGGAATTCTCACTGTTGCCGTCGCCATGCATGCTCCTTTGCGGTCCACTAGTAGCCTAGGCGCCTGAGGGCATAGTGTCAACCAGGGGCCCCTAGCTTTTCGGCTGAGCCAACCGCTCGGCGCCTTGGCCCGAGGCCGGGGTCGCTACCAGTCAGAGTAGCGCGACGTGGCGGCCGTCCGGGCTGGCACCGCCCTTATTCCTCGCGCCCGACCATGAACGAGAGGGTCGCCACCGAGTCCAAGCCCGACGTTCGATCGTGGACTCCGATCGCCAGAGTCTGTTGGCCCTCCCTCATCGCCAGCTCGATCGGATAGCCGGCGGCATTACGCCGGGCTTCGTCCAGTCGTTCTGAGGGCACGACGATTGGAAGCAGGTCGCGGTGGGACTGCGAGGCGTTTCCGTCCGCGTCGACTGCGACAAGGACGAGGTCCAACTCCGCAACATGACCCTGTGCCGTTTGCTGGAATGTCAAGTTGGCCATCGGGATAGCCAGGACCACCGACACCTGGTAGCCCTTCTTCTCACTTTTCGTCTGCAGTCGCTCCTGGATCAGCAGGCCGAGCGGATTGGTGTCGACTCCGTGGATGCCGGCTGCGGCGGCCAGCGCCTCGAGTCGAGCAGCGACTCCCTGGTTGGCGAAGCCGTCGACGTGTCGCAGGCGTACTCCCGGTCTCTTCTCCTTCAGCGAGGCTTTGATGTTCTTGTAATCCTCTCCCCAGTCGTCGGGTGCAGCAAAGCCCAAGGAGTAATAGTTCGAAAAGTCGCGACGAAGATCTGTCAAGAAGTTCGCCAGCCCCGCCGAGTTCGTCGACAGCCGTCCCCCGGTCTCGTCGGCAGCCATCAGTAGTGGTCCCATCAGGGTCTCTTCTTCTACAGACTGGCTGAAACGGCTGACCGAGCGAGCCCCCGCCCCTTGCATTCTCGTACCGGCGCTCTCTACCGAGCTATGCACGATCGGGTAGAAGATTGCGCCGACCTCACTGGCCTGGCGGGTCAGAGTCTGCATCGCTTGCAATGTGGAAGTGAGGAACGCCGAGTCGAGCTCGTCACGTATCGGATCGGTACCGTTCTCACACTGATCCAACGCCCAGGGCTCGATCCTCTCCCTGTAGATCTCCACGAGCGAGTCGAGAGGTCTTTCGGGCAAGCCGTCGCTGACGAAGATGACGGCCTTTCGCCCGGGAATGCCGCGGATCGAGGAGAGGAATCCACTCGTGGCCGAGAGTGTTCCAATGACCTGCCGGTATCGACGCTCGCCGAGGTGGTTGCGCCTCCCGGCCAGCTCGTGGGCAGCGGCTATCGATGACTCGTTACACGGCAGGAGCATCATGCCATCGAGACCTCGCAGGTACGCGGAGTGCTCGAGATCAAGGTTCCGCATCGGTGCCGGACCTGAAACGACTCGATCGATGGCGCGGGCGATCGCCACGCGATCCGAGGTAAAGCCCTGCACGATCTCGAGGCCTTGACGAATGCGAGCGACGAACACGCGATCACCCGGTCGCAGAGTGCCGTCGAGCTCATCCTTGAGTTGTGCAAAGACCGCTGCTCGGCTGCGGTTGGTGATGTGCGTCTCGTCTACGATCACTGCCAAGTGGAGTCCTCGCGTACTGCCTGCAGGAGGAGCGATCGGCCCATCGACGTCCGACGCCGATTCCAGAATGCCTCCGCCGACTTCGAAGAAGTTGGCGATCTTCGTCGACTCACCTTCGACTTGCAGCTCGAAGTCTTCACGGGTCAAGCCCGGGACCGGGTTGTCGTGTGAGTCGGTCGCGACCACTTCGACATTGATGATCCGCACCTCCACGATCTCGCCGAAAGTAGCGGCAGGCTCCTGTGCTCCTCCAGCAACTGGCGAAGCGATCAGCGCGGCGGCCAGAGACCATGTGAGTCGTCGCGGATTCATCGGGGCTCCAAAAGTCGGGAGCGCAGCTGGCTCGAGGTGCATTCTACTCCGACCCCAATGCCGAGAAATCGACCCTTCCCCCCTTTCGATGCGAATGATACTCCGGGTTCACTCGTCGATCGTGAGGCGCAGGCGAGCCATGCCGATGCCCTGCTCTCCGGCGACGGAGTAGAGCAGCCATAGGCGCTCCTTGTCCTCGAAGATGGCTGGATCTCGCAATTGGTGGGCCGGCCCGGTGACGTGCCCGGTTAACGAGGGCTCGATCGGCAGCTCGGCGCCCTCCCAGGGGTGCTCGGGCCGCAGCACTGACATTGGCGGCGACGACGTCCATTCGCTCCAGTCCGCCCGGAGGTCCACAGTCGACAGCAGGATGTGCTCGGGCGCGTCGCCGGACCGGCTGAAGAAAACGAATAGGGTGTGGCCTCGGACCACGACCCCTGCATGCCTCAGCCGAGGGTCGAAGAGCGTCGGCCCCACCTCGAAATCACCTAGCCCGTCCGCCGAGCGGTAGAGCACCCCTGGCTTGGCCAGGCCGTACACATGTCCCTGCCAGCGGAAGACCCTCAGATAGGGCTGTGTCAGTACTTCTTCGCGGGCTTCGAAGCGCAGGCCGTCGCGCGACACCGCCACCCGAGTGGCCTGCCGGCCGTTGGGCAGGATGCCGTGGTAATAGAGTCGGATCTCGCGCCGCTCCTCGTCGACCACGGCGTCGGGTGAGGCGATATGGGGGATGGCGTTCTCGGGATTGCGGGCGACGGCGGCTTCATAGCGTCGCCGCGCCTCCTCCGACAGGGTGGCCGGATCGGGCACCTCAGCCAGGAAGAGACTTTCCTCGAGCCGTAGGGAGCCAGGTGCATGAACGGTCCAGGGACCCTCGGGGTGCGAGGCCCAGGCCAGGCGGATGAAGGCGCCTTTGTGGTGCGCGAAGTAGAGGTAGTAGTCGCCCAGACGATCCTCCACCCAGTCGGGTACCCGGATCATCGACGGACCGTTGATGTTGGTGCCGATCGACGCCTCCATCTGCGGCCGCACGATCGGATTGGCGCTCACCCGCTCGACCTCGACGCCCTGTCCCGCCACCTCGATGGCGCCCACCAGCGCGAGCGCCGCGAGGGCACCGAGGGTGCGCTTCACAGTGGTCAAGCCGCGACCCTGCGTTATGCCCGAAGGCCTTGGCGAAGACCATGCGCGGGTCCTGCGAAGTACGATCAGTATGCGTCTCCGCGGGGAAGAATAGCGTAGACGTGGAGCACCCCGGACTCACGATCGGGTGTCTGAGGGCATCGTGTCAACCGTTGACGAAGACTTTCCCGTCGACTCGCCTGCGGCCTGCGTGGCCTGCGTGGTGTAGCGGAAGGGTGGGGTCTCAGGTACCGCCGCTCGAAACCGACAAGCGAATACTGCCGTCCGACGAACGTGCCCGGAGACGACCGCCGCCGCCGTTGAGCTCTCCTGCCCGGTACCCGCGACGCTCTTCTGTGATCGCTTCTTCGGGAGCGTCGACGACCAGGCGTCCGTCGTCGCTGGCAAGGGAGAAAGAGAGCGCTATCGACGAATCCAGCTCGACCTCGATTCGACCATCGTCGCTCTCGAGGTTCACATCGTTCGGCTTGCCGCCGACGAGCTCCAGGTAGATATTGCCGTCTTCGCTGCGTACGTCGAGCTTGGAAGTCTGCATCGATCGCATGCGCACGTCGCCGTCATCGCTCACCACGTCGAAGTCGCCGACACAGTCGCTCATCTCGAGATCCCCGTCTTCCATCCGCAGGCGCCCCGAGGAGACCTTGCAGTCAGAGATCGTCAGGTCGGAATCGTCCGCGGTCACGAACAACTCGGCCTCGAGACCTCGAATCTCGAGATCACCGTCCGCCATTTCGATCGTCACTCGCCCAGTCTGGATGTCTTCGAGTATCACGTCGCCGTCATCGACTACGGTTTCGACATCGGCTCGCCAGCCTCTGATTCGCACGTCGCCGTCTTCACCCAATGACTCGAGCTCGAGGTAGCTCGGCGCCTTGATCGTGTAGGTGTACTCGTAGCGCCTCTTGGTGTTGATGCCGATCAAGATGCCGCCTTCGGCGGTCTCGCGACCGATTACCGAGATCTCGTCTCCACGCTCCCTGAAGTCGACGACGAAGTCGGCGTCAGTGCGACCGAAGCCGATGATCGTCACATCTCCGCGATAGTGCACCTCTATGTCGAGCACGTCCCGGTCCCAGGGCTCGACGCTGACGTCGCCGTCGCCGTGCTCGAGATGCAGGCGCATCCCCTCGCGGACATCGAAACTCTCGTGGAACTCCCGTTCGATCGTCTCAGCGAAGGCCGCCGAGCCCAACATTCCTAGTGCAAGCGTGGCAACGCACGCGGGCAGAAGCCTGGTCATGGGTACACCTCCTTGCTAATCGATACGACAACTGATCGAAAACGTTCCAATGGATTGCGAGAACGCGGAGGAAGCGGAGCCACCCGGAGGGCCGGCCGGCCGAGAAGGTGGCCGGCCGAGAAGGTGCCACCCGAATATTCTCGAGGCCGCTAGGGGACTGACCCGTGAGAGCCTCAACCGGTGCTTCGAAACCATATGGGTGTTCCGAGCCCGACGGCCACGAACAGCGCCGCTGCCAACACGAAGATCCCTGAGCCCAGCTTTGGGTAGAGCATCGCGCCGGCCAGCAGCCCGAGGATGCTGGCAACACTGCTGGCGCTGGTGATGGCTCCCTGGACGGCTCCCTGGTCGCGAACCCCGGCGGCTCGGGCTACCCGAGTCTGGAAGGTGGGCCAGGCGAGGCCATTGCCCAAGGCGAAGAGGGAGGCTCCGGTGTAAAGCAGAGCACCAGAGTGGAATCGATAGCAGAGAAACGCTGCGGCCAGGGAGCTGATGCCAAGTGCGAAAACGGTTTTCGGGGCCCAGCGTCGACTGGCGTAGCGCAGAACTGGACCTTGGGCGATGATCATGGCGACGGCAGGCACCGAAGGTTGCCCAGGCAGCCTGCGGCAGCCAAAGGGTGTCAGGCGTCAACCCGTCAGAGCCCTGCTGGACGCAGAGTTTTTCTGTAATAAGCGAACGACCAGGCAAGCATTAGAGGCGCGAATACGAAGCGTTGCCTATTGCTTGGCCATGGCAATCTTGAGCTCCAATGCGGGGTCGTAATAACCCTTGCCGTCGGTCGTTACTGTCACACGGTCGATTTTTTCCGCTGAATTTGAAAGGTGATGAATAATCATCCACAACCGGGGACTGGCTGTTGTATCCGCAGCAGAAGCCGCTGTCCGCCAAGTGGTAGCGAACACCGATCGTGCGCGGAATTCTCCCCTCGCCGACCTTCTTCCCATTGATCAACAACAGCCCTTGTCCACCGGGACCGATGCCTTCGACACTATCTTTCTCAAACCTGAATTCTAGTTTCACTGCTCCTGACGGGATGACATCACTGGACACCATTCGGTGGCGTTCCATGTTCAAGAAGTTGTAGGCGTAGCGGAGCCGTTGGTCTTTCACATAGAACGTGTAGCCGCCGTATCTTCCTCCGTGGCACAGTAATACCCCTTCAGCACCGTCCGGTGGGATCTCCACCTCGGCCACGATAGTGTGAGACCGATTCTTTACATTAACCGCGACTCCTTCACCAATGGGCGCTCCATCGGGAAAGTAGATGTACTCCTGTTTATCCTCATAAGGCTTCGGACGTGGCTCGAACATACGTTCCATCGCCCTATCGTCCAAAGGCAGCACGTTGTACCGCCCTGCCTCAGCCCACCACAGGTCCTGCAATTCTCGAAGCCTGTCCGGGTACTCGCCCGCCAGGTCTCTATATTCTGAGAAATCCTCAGCGACGTGGTAGAGCTCCCAGACGTCATCATCAAATGACCTACCTTCCAGTCCGCGAATCGGAGCGGCTTTACGATGCCAGGTGACGGCCTTCCATCCACGGTGATAGATGGCCCGACATCCCATCATTTCGTAGTATTGAGTCAGGTGACGCCCGTCGGCTTCGGCCTCATCCAGTGAATAGCCGAAGCTTGTTCCTTCCAACGGTTTCTGGGCATGGCCGTCGAGATCGTCGGGTGCCTGCAATCCCAGCAACTCGAGCACTGTTGGTACCAGATCAATGGCGTGGACGTACTGTCTTCTCATCTCTCCCTTTGCCTTGATGGCATTCGGCCATTGGACAATCATGGGGTCCGCTACGCCGCCCTCATGGGTCTCGGTCTTCCAGCGTTTCAGCGGCGCGTTTCCTGCCCACGTCCATCCCCAGGGATAGTTGCAGTAGGAATCGGGGCCGCCGAGCTTGTCGAGCTCGGCAAGGTTCTCATCGAGGGTAAACGGAACGGCATTGAAGAGCCGCGCCTCGCTGGTGGACCCGTCGGGCCCTCCTTCAGAGCTGGCTCCATTGTCAGATACCAGCATGATGAGGGTGTTGTCGTATTGATCGATCTGCTTTAGATATTCAAGCAGTCTACCGATATGGAAATCCGTGTGCTCCAGAAAGCCGGCGTAAACTTCCATGAAGCGAGCGTAGACCCTTTTCTGAGTGCCAGACAAAGTCTCCCAGTCTTGAACCCATTTAGGCCGGGGCGGCAGCTGGGTGTTTTCCGGGATAACCCCATCCCTTAACTGACGTTGATAGATCTCTTCCCGCCATTTCTCCCAGCCGTGATCGAATTTCCCGCGATATTTTTCAATCCACTCGGCGGGGGCCTGGTGAGGAGCGTGCATGGCACCCGGTGCGAAGTACATGAAGAAGGGTTTGTCCGGCTCCACGTTCTTGAGGTCTGTAATAAACTCCTGGGCCTTCTCAACCATATCTTCCGTGAGGTGGTAGCCCTCCTCGGCGGTTCTTGGCGGCGTAACAGGATGATTGTCGTAGATCAGATTGGGGTCGAACTGATCTGAATGGCCGCCCAGAAAACCGTAAAAACGTTCGAATCCGCGTCCCAGGGGCCAGCGCTCCTTGGTGGCGGCCATATTGGTTTCCTCGTCCGGTGTCAGGTGCCACTTCCCGAGGGCAAAGCAGGAATAGCCTTCTTTTGACAGCGTCTCGCTGAGAAATCCGTTTTCTTTTGGGATGGTGCAGTTGTAGCCAGGGTAGCCCGTGGCGAACTCAGTGATGCAAGCCATGCCGTTGGAATGGTGATTGCGCCCCGTCAGTAAACAGGACCGGGTTGGCGAACACATGGCGGTGGTATGGAAGTTGGTATACATCAGACCTTCTTCGGCCATGCCATCCATATTTGGAGTGGCGATATCAGACCCATAGCAGCCCAATTGGGCAAACCCAACATCGTCAAGCACGATGAAGAGGATGTTGGGTGAACCGGCGGGAGACTTTGGAGGCGGGTCCCAATGGGGTTTTGACTCTTCTCGGAGTCTACCGATTATTGCTTTGACTTCGGCTTGCTCTTCCATTTCCGCTCCTTCTCAATCGAGGCACTGTCAGATGTCGCTCGGCCAGGCCTGACCCCAACCGCCCCGCAGCTGCTCCGCGAGCCTCTCCTCCAGGGCGCCATGCTCGGTCCGACCGGCGATCGGTGCCGACAGATCCTTCGACTCGCTCATGTCCTCGTCGGCATCCTCTTGCTCGAGTGGGCTCTTGGGGCTCGTGCGGACAATAGACGGGCCCGCCTGGACTTTCAAGCGGACGCGCGAAGATCGGGTGTGAGAGTGTAAGGCACTGCATGAGAACCCTGATCGGCTCCCTCTTCCTGTCGGCCGCCGCCGCATTCGCTGCGCCGCCCAACGTCCTCTTTGTCAGCGTCGACGACATGAACGACTGGGTAGGCGCGCTGGGCTACGAGGCTGCGCACACGCCCAACATCGACCGCCTGGCGGCGCGCGGCACCCTGTTCACCAATGCGCACGCTCCCTCGCCCAAGTGCAATCCTTCTCGCACCGCCATCCTCTCCGGTCTGCGGCCTTCGACCACCGGTGTCTACGGCAACGGCGAGTGGTGGAGGCCCAATCTTCCCGACGTCGTGATGCTGCCGCGTTACTTCAAGGACAACGGCTATATCGCGGCCGGCGGGGGCAAAGTCTTTCATCACACGTCGGGCTTCAATCCCCCGGAGTCCTGGGACGAGTACTTCGACCTCGTAGACGACCTGAAGAGCGAAGGATTCCTCGTTCCCTATCGCCGCCCAGACCACATTTCGAGCTTCGACTGGGGACCGTTCGACAAGACCGACATGGAGATGGGCGACGGCGCTACCGTGCGCTGGGCCGAAGAGTTCTTGCGACGGACGCACCCGCATCCCTTCTTTCTTGCCGTCGGGCTTTTCCAGCCGCATCTACCCTTCTATGCGCCGCGTGCGCACTACGACGCGGTCGGTCCCACGGGAGCGCCCATCCCCGAGGCGAAAGACGGTGATCTCGACGACGTGCCGCGAGCGGGTCGCAAGATGGCGGCCTCTCGCCGTAATGACCTCGAGCTGATCGAAGAGCACGGCGATCTCGGCGACGTCGTGCGCTCCTACGCGGCGGGCATTCGGCATGCCGACGCGCTTGTCGGCCGCGTTCTCGATGCTCTGGATGGGAGCAGGTACGCTGAGAACACCATCGTCGTCTTCTGGTCCGACCACGGCTACCACTTCGGCGAGAAGCGCCACTTCGCCAAGGACACACTGTGGGAGCGTGACTCCCACGTTCCGCTGGTAATCGTCGCCCCCGGTGTCACCGAGGCTGGCACCAAGAGCGCCCGTCCGGTGAGCTTGCTCGATCTCTACCCGACCTTGGTGGATCTCTGCGACCTACCGAACCGACCCGAGCTCGAGGGCGTCAGCCTGCGGCCACTACTCGAGAGCCCCTACCGCGAGTGGCGAAGACCCGCGCTCATGACCTTCGGGCGCGGCAACCACGCCGTGCGCTCGCAGCGTTACCGCTACATTCGCTATGCCGACGGTGGCGAAGAGCTCTACGATCACCAGCATGATCCGCACGAGTGGACCAACCTTGCCGGTACCCCTGCCTACGAAAGAGTGATTGCCGATCATGCCCGCTGGCTGCCGCAACGGAACGCACCGGGTGCGCTGCTGAAGTCTGCTTTCCATTTCGATGCGCAGAGCTACACCTGGCGCCGCAAGGCGGGAGAAGGGTGAGGACCCTAGACCAGCGTTTCCAAAGTTCGTGCTGCATAGCTCGAGGTCATTCTGTTCGCTGGCTAGGCGCGCTGACGCAGGCATATTGGGCAATATGTCGAGGAGGCGAAACGACGCCAGCGGGCAGAAGGGCCCGAGATATGTGCGCGAACTTTGGAAACGCTGGTTTAGGGACGCTAGTCGTCGCCCTCGCGCTCGCAACTGCGGCGTTTGCCGACCGGCCCAACTTCGTCTTCATTCTCGCCGACGACCTGGGTTGGCGTGATCTGGGTGTCTACGGCAGCCAGTATCACGAGACGCCCCATCTCGACCGGCTGGCGGCGGAGGGTGCCCGCTTCACCGATGCCTATGCGGCGGGCAATTCGTGCTCGCCCACGCGGGCAAGCATACTCACCGGCAGGTATCCGGCGAGAACGCACCTGACCGATTGGATCCCCGGGCGCACCCCTCCGGGGGCAAAACTCTCGATCCCGCGTTGGACCAACTATCTGCGGCACGAAGAGACGACCATCGCGGAAGTGCTCGCCGATGCCGGCTACGTGACCGCCGAGATAGGGAAGTGGCATCTGGGCAAGGAGGGCTGGTGGGCGGAGGACCATGGCTTCGACGTGAGCATCGGCGGCAGTCATGTTGGAGCGCACGGCAGCATGTTCCCGCCCTACTGGCCAGCCGACAAGGCTCATCGGCTTGGGTGGCGGCAGTTCCCCGAGGAGGACCGCGGCGAGTACTTGACCGATCGCCTCACCCGCGAGGCGGTTGGCTTCCTCGACCGCCACGGCCACGAGCCCTTCTTTCTCTACCTCTCTCACTACGCCGTGCATACTCCGATTCAGAGCCGCCCGGAAGTCGCTGCAAAGTATCGCGCGAAGAAGGCGGTGGGACCCCAGAAGAACCCCGAGTACGCGGCAATGGTCGAAGGGCTCGACACCAGCGTGGGCACGGTGCTGACAAAGCTCGAAGAGCTGGGGATTGCGGACCGAACGGTGGTCGTCTTCTTCTCCGACAATGGCGGGCTGTCGAGAGGCAACACCCTCACCTCGAACGAGCCGCTGCGCGGAGAGAAGAGCACGCCCTGGGAGGGCGGTGTCAGAGTGCCTCTGATCGTCAAGTGGCCTGGGGTCACACGACCCGCAGCTGTGATCGAAGAACCGGTGACGAGCGTCGACTTGTTCCCGACAATGCTAGGTATGGCGCGTCTCGAGGTCGGCGACAACATCGACGGCCAAAGTCTCGTCTCTCTCCTGAGAGGCGACGCGGACTTCGAGCGCGGGCCGATCTACTGGCATTATCCGCACTACAACGCCCACACGCCGGTCGTCACCTGTACGCCTTACGGTGCGGTGCGCGAGGGCCGCTTCAAGCTCGTTGAGCTCTACGAGGACGATCGTGTCGAGCTTTACGATCTGCGTGCGGACATCGGAGAGACACGCAACCTCGCCACGGCGATGCCCGAGAAGGTGAGTGAGCTGCGTCGCAAGCTTCACAACTGGCGCGAATCGGTGGGTGCGCAGATGCCCACGTCCAACCCGAGTGCCGACCCGGCGAAGTACCGCGAGTACAAAGAGAAGCGATTGTGGAGGCCGGTGGGGCCCTACGATCAGCAGACCTCGTTCGACGTGCCGTAGCTGCGTGACGATCGACGGGCGGAATGAAACCGCCCCCAAAACCGCCTTCGCTGAGTGCCAGCCGAAGGGAATTGACGCCGAGTGCGGCCGCCGCGTCTTCGGAATATTCGGGCGGCGCCATAGCAGCCGTAGGCTGGAAGGGCAGGCGCATCCAAGGCGCCAACGCCCGGCTTCGTCGGCTGCTCCGGCCGCTACTTGGAGAAATTTCGAGCTGCTATCATGCGAGTCCTCAACGTAGGACGAGCTGGAAACTAGATGAGAGTTGGATGGGAGTCGCAGTTTTGGCGTTCGCGGCGGTCACCGCGCCGGCCTCAGGCCAGGATGCGGCAGGGTTGACGAAACAGCTAGCAAATCGATCGCTCGGCGTTCGGTCGATGCCGATGCTGCTTTCGCAAGTGATCCCCTCAGATCTGTCGAGTCGGTGGCGCACCGCGTACTGAAGAGGTGCCTGGTGATGCGTATTAGTTTGAAAGACGTCCTTGCGTTCGTCGCCGTCGCTCTTGTTCTCGCTCTTTCGGGCGCCAGTAACGGTCTCGCTCAATCCCTGGACGATGGCCGCCCCGGCCCCGAAGGCGTGCCGACTCGCATTGACGTTGCGGCCTACCTCCTGGATGTCGAAAGTATCAACGACTTGGAGCAGACCTTCAAAGTCGACTTCGTCCTTCGTCTACGCTGGTCCGATTCGCGCCTGAGCGGCAAGGGGCCGAACCTCCCTCTCGAGAATGTCTGGCACCCCAACGTCACGATCCTGAATCAACGTTCCGCCGACACCCTCAGGGCTGAAGTCGTTGCCGTGAATCCCGAGGGGCAAGTCGAGTACACGCAGAGGTACCAGGCAAAGCTCTATACGCGTTTCGATCTGCGGCCGTTTCCCCACGACGAGCAGCAGCTGCCGATCATCCTCCTAGCGGCCGGATACAGCCCGGCCGAGGTCGAGCTCGTTGTCGGATCGGTCGGGGCTCAGCCGGAGTTCTCTATTCCTGGATGGGCGGTAGAGGTTGCCGGCGCCGAGAGCGGAACCATGGTGGCTACGCTGATCTCCGACGAAGAAGAGCCGATCGAACGCCCGACCTTGGAGATCCAGCTCAATGCCCGCCGCCAGCTGAGCTACTACCGCTGGAAGGTACTGGTTCCGTTGTCGCTCGTCGTCCTCCTTTCGTGGACGGTGTTCTGGATTCCCCCGACCCAGCTCGGGGTACAGCTCGGTGTCTCGTCGACTTCGGTACTGACCACCATCGCCTTCCTGCTCAGCCTACAGAATCTGATCCCACCGGTCCCGTATCTGACGCAGCTGGACCGATTTGTCTATACCTGCCTGATTCTCATCTGCGCCGCCTTTGTAGAGGCGGTCGCCACCATCCGAATAGCGGCGGTTCCGGAACGCCACGACCTCGCGACGAGAATCGACCTCTGGTGTCGAGTCCTCTTCCCGATAGCGTACGGCTCGATCGTTGCCGCGACGTGGCTGACGTGAGGAGAGAGGCTGGCTATTGCGCTAGGCCCGGGCCCTGTTCGTCCTTCTCCTGATTGCGCTGCCCCAACGCCCCAGTAAAGACGGATCGCAGGGTCCTCGGCGGGTTTCGCGCCGAGCTCGACGCCAGCAGAGTCTGAGCGGTAAAGCCCTCTTTTCGACTGGCAACCTATTTCATCGCCTCTTCACCTCCGAAGCTAGAGGAGCCCGAGCCCTTTCTTGAGTAGGCCCGCGTTGTCTCCGCCGAGCTGTTTGAGAGCGATGGGTACGAACTTCTGGAGCATTCCGGAGTCCATGCCGAGATCTCCGAAGGCGCTCGTGAGGCCGGTCAGTGACGACAGCTTCCCGAGATCGAGATCGCCGGCGAGGCTGCTGCCGGCGACCGCCGCCAGAGCGCCGCCTGCGCCAGCTCCCTTGTCGTCGTCGCCGCCCAGGGCCGAGGCCGCCGACGACAGGAGGTCTCCGCTCTTCTCGGAGCTCGAGAGGCTCGACCCTAGCTCGCCGCCGCCGTGTTCTCGGGCCTTGCGCCTAGAACCAACGGGTCACAGGTGAGAGCCAAGTAGTTGATCTTCGAGAAGTACCGGCGCTCCCCACACGACTCCAGGTTGTCCGGTACGCCGATTCCCGCCCCAAATAGCACCACGGGCCTGCCCGCTTGGGACACATTCTTGCTTAGGCGCAGCAAGAGGTCGAAATGGTCGATGTCGGCGTCGTCTCCGAACCAGAGAATGTCGCCTTCCAGCAGAACGGCTTCCGAGACGGTTCCGATAAGCCGCTGGAGGACGGTTGACTTCCCCGTGCCGCTGGCACCGGTGACGATCAGTAGCGGTAGCATTAGGAAGGGGTGCTCGTGCTCGCACACCGGGCACTTAGCTACGGCCCGCTCACCGTGGGCGGTGACGATCTTGTCAGTGCGATACTCACCGCATCCGTAGCAGACGTTCAGCACGAGGAGCTCCGGGGCACAAGAAATCCCGATTGAAACTGATCCTACTCCCGGCGTTGATCCATCGAAAGGTGCCGTGTGGGAAACGGGAAGCTTCGGGCCTGTGTCACCTTGGGGGCAACAAGCCGCGCGTTAGACCGTAAACAGTATGGAGGGCCGCGAAGGTCGGTCTTCTCCAGCATGTCGATGTCTAAGAAACGACTCTTGCTCGCGCTGCTTCTCGTCGTCGTTCTCGGCGCGCTACTGGCTCTTGCCAACGAGGATGTGCGAAAGCTCGATCTGCGCCGTCTGCTCACGCGTGCCGGCTGGCAACTCCCGGCCAAAGTTCTTCAACACCTCGCCCTCGAGGCTGGTGATCGTGTCGCCGATCTCGGAGCCGGTGATGGCTACTTCGTACCCTTCCTTTCCGATGCCGTTGGTCCTTCGGGCCGGGTGTATGCCGTCGAGATCGCCGGTGAGGCTGTTGCGGCGCTGCAACGGCAGGTTGCCGAGGGTGGCCTGGAGAATGTTGAAGTAATCGAGGGTCGTGCAGAGGATCCCCTTTTGCCCAACGGTGAGATCGACCTCGTAGTGGTGGTCAACGTGTATCACCACATCAGCGGGCAGATCCTCTACTTTGAGCGGCTGCGCGGCGACCTTTCTCCGCGGGGGAGGGTGGCGATGCTCGAGCCACGGGCGCGCGGCTTGGGGCGGTGGCTCTCCCTCGGTGGCCACTACACCGCGCGTGAGCAACTCATCTCTGACATGGAGCGGGCTGGTTACCGACACCTCGGCAGCTTCGACGACTTCCCGGTCCAGAATCTCGAGATCTTTCGGCCCATGGCGCGCTGAGCACCCTGCTGGGTGCAGATGAGACCACCGCACGGCGGACCTCACGTGCACCCTGGCTGCACTCTCGGGGAAACGTTCGATCTGGTCGATGACGCTGAAGACACTTTGCCGGAAGCGCTCACCAAGTTCGAGTCGCTCGCCCTTGTACCTCGCGAGTCGCCTCGCGAACGAGGTGCCACCCAGATATTTCAGGGACGCGGCGATAGGCCCCAAGACGTAATGGGACACGTGCTCCCTCTGACAGTGGGCTCGCCACCGATCGAAACTCCAGCATTCTAAGCTCACGACGGAGCCATGCGAGGTGGAGTGGAGAGGCGCCTCGCGCCTATTCCGATGGAGCGTCGCCGCATTGACTCTGCGGGATGTCGCCGCCCCACGACGACCAGAGAAACCTGAAGTTCAGGTCGTCACGAAGGGCAGAGAGGGCGGGAAAGACCCCGGAGGAAAGTCCACAGGCACACACGCCCTCAGTTTCTCGCAGGCCTCGCGATAGACAGCCACGAAGCGTCGATAGGCTGCTTGGAATTGTCGCGCGCTCTGCCAAGTCGCCGCATGCACGAGCGGCGCCGGGGACTTGGCGCTCGATCGTGGCCTCCCATGAGGATCCTGGCGCAGGATCCCCTCTCTCCCAAGAGGTCGCCTGCCACTCCGTCGCTGCGTTTCCGCAATGTGGTGAGCACGCTCCTGGAACCAGGCAACACGATCTTCTGGCTCCCTGTCCCTACCAGAAACTCCATCCGCGCAGCAGTTTCGGACGTCACACTTGCCAGGAGTATCCTTGGTGTGATGATTCATCTTCTAGGACTTGGTGTGATGATTCGTCTTCTAGGAGTATTGCTTCGCTCAGTACTGGCGGCACTCCAGACTCGCCGCCAGCTCGCCCTCGAAAACCTGGCTCTTCGACAGCAGCTCTCAGTGCTTCAGGCGGCGCGGCGGCCGTCTTTGACCAACCTCGATCGGGTCTTCTGGACCATTCTCCGGCGCCGATGGAGTCATTGGACGCACGCGCTCGTGATCGTGCAGCCCGAGACCGTCGTCCGCTGGCACCGGCAGGGATTCAGGCTGTACTGGCGATGGAAGAGCCGAAATGGCAGCGCTGGACGGCCGAAGATAGACCCGGAGACCCGAGCCTTGGTTAGAAGGATGAGCTTGGCCAACCCGTTCTGGGGCGCACCGAGGATTCATGGCGAGCTCCTCAAGCTAGGGATCGAGATCTCGGAGACGACGGTCGCCAAGTACATGCCGAGGTCGCGCCGGCCACCCTCTCAGTCCTGGCGAGCATTTCTGGACAACCATCTCAAGGATCTGGTCTCGATCGACTTCTTCACGGTCCCCTCGGCGACATTCCACGTCCTTTTCGTCCTCATCGTCCTCAGCCACGACCGCCGGCGCATCCTTCACTTCAACGTTACCGAGCATCCCACCGCGGAGTGGACCGCTCAGCAGATGGTTGAAGCGTTTCCTTGGGACACAGCACCGCGCTATCTCCTCCACGATCGCGATGCGGTTTTCGGAAACAACTTCCGGTCGCGTGTGGCTGGGCTCGGAATGGCCGAGGTGCTCATAGCACCACGATCGCCTTGGCAGAATCCCTATGCTGAGCGCGTCATCGGCTCCATGCGGCGAGAATGTCTCGATCACGTTATCGTGCTGAACGAGGCCCATCTCCGCCGGATTCTGCGTTCCTTCGTCACCTACTACCATCGCTCAAGAACCCATCTCTCCTTAGACAAGGATGCTCCTGAGGCACGAGAGGTGCAGGCTCCGAGGATGGGACGCGTGGTGGAGTTGCCCGAGGTCGGTGGGCTCCATCACCGGTACGAACGCCGGGCGGCGTAGTCATCCAGCGGGGTTTTCAGAGCCGTCGGGAATCTTGCTGCGTGTTCCGCTGCTACTCGGGAGGGGCGCTCTCGCACGTCGTCCCGTTATTCGAGTGCTGAGCCTCCACGCCGTTCACCCTGAGCCTGCAGGCCCCGGAGAAAGTGCTGCCATCGTGTGCAAGATCCGGTGCGCCAAACGCCCGGACGGGTTTCTTGGTAGGCACAGGTATCGCGCAAACAGCAGGGGCTATTGAACCCATTGATGTTGGAATCAATTCGGCGGGTCTCGTGAATGCCTATGCATTGGACTTGGCGAAACAGCGTGCCGCAGAGCAACAATACTGGGCATCCTTTTCCTGCCTACCCAGCGAGCCGGTCTGCGAAGAGCTGTTTCAAACACGGATGCAGCATAACCCGCCCAAATCGCCAGGCACAGTTGAGCTTATTCAGACAGAAATCACACGGCTCAATGCGTCATTTGAAACTCGTTTTGGAGAGCCGGTTCACAACGACGTTCCTCCCCACGAAAAGACCATGCAGCGGCTAAGCGTGGGTCCGCTTGAGGAAAACTGGGACGAAGTCGCTGAATTGGCAAAGGACTTGTACTCTTGGGTGGCTGAAGGTCTTCGTATTGCAACTCTCCGCAAACCGCTGGACCCAGAATCGTTCGACAAGGACTGGAAACAGTTTAAACTCCTTGAGACGTTCATGGCGTGCGTATTGGGTTGCGGACAATCGGATCTCACGGCAGCGATGGGTCCCCTTAAGGATCTCAACAGCCTGAGAGTTACCCACGCCCATAACCTCCTCATTGTGGACCGGTTCCGGCATTTTGATCTGAAGGATCGGCGCGTGCGCGAAGCGTGGTTCATCGTTGTCGATGGCATCGCCCGCGCTCTCCGCCTGTTATCAGACCACCTTGAATCAAATCGAGAGGTGTCGGGACAGACGAGCTAGATCAGAGCTTATGTCGAATGTCCCTTAGGACCTTTCACGCGCAAAGAACCGCTTCATGGTGGGAGCTTTGAAGCGACGGTGCTTTCCGGAAACAGAGAATCAAATCTGGCAACTCTTTTCTACTCACTTCCAACCTTCTAGGCAAGCGCTTGCCTGCTTTCTCGAACACGGGGTACCGCCCAGATTGCTGCAAAAATATCCTTTAAGGGCGATGTGCCCGTGGCTGCGGCTGTGAAGCCTTGGGATCGAGTTTTCGCGAGTCAATAAAGTGATGCAGGGCGGTTCTGGAGACGCTCACGGTCTTGGCAATAGAGGCCCTGGAAACTTGTTTCTGTAGGAGTATGCGGATCTCTTCCTCCTTGCCGTCGAGCTTGGACTTGCCCAGCGCGCCCTTGGGGTGGGCGGCGCAGTCTGCCCTTGGCCCTTGCCGCGGCCAGCCCTTCCTTAGACGGGCGTGGTCGAGAATGGCCGGTTTCTGTCTGCGAGATCCTGAGAATCAGTCGAAGCGCGCAGGTAAAGCAACGGTTTTCACGGCGGTGTCCAAGAAAAGGTGAAACGGGGCCTGTTTCGGACTGTTAACGACTATAGTATCCAGCACATTGCATAGTCCACAATCGTCTAGAATGACGGACGTTTATTCCTGACAGAACCGTGCCGGTCTCCGACCCCGACGTCTCCCGCCCCCGCTTGATGCGCGATGCCAGCTTCCTCGAGGCCGACCGACGCGATATCGCCCTGCGGCGGACTTCCCGTTCGACCCAGACTTGCGGCGTCATGTCAGCCCGATCGAGTGGAAGAACGTCATCCTCTACGGCGAGATCAAGATCGACCCCGCCAAACTCAAGATGCGCGACCCTTAGGGTCGGCGCGGAAATAAGTTTCCAGTATCTGGGGTGACCATACCACTGCCCCCTTCTTCAGCCACCGCATAATCCTCCGGTACGCGCCTTGTTTGCAAGGTTTAGAGCTAGCATAGCCCTGCCCGCATTTGGTATAGTTTCCCCTGTCACCTCTTTTGGAAGGGGAACTATACCAAATGGTACGAGCCGAAGATCGTGATGCAACAGTGCGCGAGCTCTTGATGAGCGAACAGATGGCCACCATGGATGAGCTCAAGGACGCCATGGGAACCCGAGCCACCATGACGGTCTACCGTTCGCTGTCTCGATTGGGCTATTTGGCCAGCTACTCGGATCGAGGGCGGTTCTATACCTTGAACGAGATTCCCGATTTCGACGATCTGGGTTTGTGGTCGTGCGGTTCGGCGAGGTTCAGTCGGCATGGCAGCCTCCTCGAAACTGCGGTGGCTGCCGTGGACCGGTCCGCTGCCGGCTATACGGCTTCTGAGCTCGAGCTCCTGCTGCAGGTCGAGGTCAAGCACGCGATGTTGCACCTCGTTCGTCGCAAGAGAATCGTAGGATCCAGAGTTGGGAAGAGGTTCGTATACTTGTGCTCGGAAACAGGGCGCCGTCGTCAGCAGAAGCTGATGCGCAACGAACGGCAGGCTCTCCAGGATGTAGCTGCCAGCCTCGTTCCAGAAGTGCTCCCCGAGGAGCTCAGGGCTGCCATCGTTTTATTCTTCAGCCTGCTAGACGAACGCCAGCGGCGGCTATTCGCTGGCCTGGAAGCGACCAAGCTCGGGCATGGCGGCGACCGGAAGATCGCCGATCTTCTGGACCTGGACCCTCATACAGTCGCAAAAGGACGTCGCGAGCTCTTCGGCGGCTCCGTGGAGCGCGGAAGAGTTCGAAGAGCAGGCGGTGGCAACCAACGAGTGGAAAAAAAACGCCCGCGATAGTCGATGGAATCCATTCCATACTCGAGGCCGATATAGCTGGTGATCCCATGTCATCAAGAAGATGGACGCACGAGACCGCTGCAAGGGTGGCCCAATGCCTTGCCGAACGCCTTGACATCATCGTATCGGCTACGGTGGTGCGTCGATTGCTCGCAGACCTGAACTATTCCCTCAAGAGCAATAGGAAATGTCTGTCTTCGGGGAACTCCCCAGATCGTGATGCACAGTTCAAGGCCATCAAGCAACTGCGCGAGGATTTCACAAGCGCTGGCGACCCGATCATCAGCGTCGATACGAAGAAGAAGGAGCTGATCGGTCGGTTCAAGAACCAGGGACAGACATGGTGCCGCGAGGCCAAGCGGGTCAAGGATCACGACTTCCGGTCCGAAGCTCTCGCCATCGCCTCCCCCTATGGGATCTACGATCTTCAGAGGAACTTCGGCGTTCTCGTCGTCGGACAGTCGTCGGACACGCCGGAGTTCGCCGTCAACAGCATCGCGACCTGGTGGCTCAACTACGGTCGATCTCAGTATCCGGCGGCTCAGCGTCTCCTCATTCTTGCTGACAGCGGCGGAAGCAACGGCGCACGGCTTCGAGCCTGGAAGAAGTACCTCCAGGAGAAGCTCTCAGACAAGTGCGGCCTCATCATCACCGTAGCCCACTATCCAACCGGCACCAGTAAATGGAATCCCATCGAGCACAGGATGTTCAGCGAGATCAGCAAGAACTGGGCCGGAGTTCCTCTCGAGAGTTTCGAGATCCTGGTCAACCTCGTCCGCAACACGACGACATCCACCGGACTGCGCGTCGAGCCGTGCCGTGATCAACGCCAATACGAGAAAGGGGTCAGGGTATCGGACAAGGAAATGCTGCAGCTCGCGGTGGCCAGGAGCGACTTCCTAGGAAAGTGGAACTACACCCTCTCGCCGAGACCGCGAACCGAGCAGGAAGAGCTTGCCCCACAGCCTGGGCTCAGCTCACCACCACCTCCAATGCAGCGACCGCCCTGTGGCGCCTCGGCCTCACACGCTCCGGCGATAATGTGAAGTTATTTCCGCGCCGACCCTTAGGTAGGCGCGGATCTCGGCATGCGCGTCGGGCGGAGCCGAGGAGGAGGGCGGCCTGGAGGACGGTGAGAGGCAGGCCTTGGTCGAAGAGCTGGTCGACAATGAGACGGTCGCCGTGGTGGAAGCGGTGAGGGGTGTCGGGAAGGAGTCGATAGAGGCGGAGTAGGTGGCTTCGGGTCATGAGCGTCGTCGTGCTGCGCTCCGCTTTTTGGCCCGGTCCTTGGCCTTTTTTTCAGCAGCCTCCTTGGCCTCCTCGCGGCGATAGGAGTTAGCCTCGATCTTGACGATCTCGGCGTGGTGTGTGAGTCGATCGACGAGGGTAACGACGCAGGAGGCGTTGGGAAAGACCTCGCCCCATTCGGCGAAGGGCTTGTTGGTGGTGAGAAGAATGGGCTTGTTGCCGTATCTCCTGGAGACGACCTCGAAGAGGAGATCCGCGTGGCGGTGGTCGTAGGAGAGATAGCCGAGCTCATCGATTGCCAAAAGCCCCTCGGCTACGGCTCAAGGCGGCTGGTATGACCGAAAGGTTCCCTTTCGGCCCGGCAAGCACGGCCCGAAGCAACCCGACAACCAGGACCATCCACCCCCTTTCCCTCATAAACAGCTATCCCTTCGGATCGGCCCGCAGCAGTCCAGGTCGCGAAGCGGCGCAGCGAACCCTTGACGGCGAGGACCGATTGATTTTTCTTTGCACCCCTGTTATAACTACAAATTGTAGGTGTTACGGGATGATGGAGTTTGGATGGAATTTGAATGGGACGAGACCAAGAACCTAGCCAACATCCGCAAGCATGGCGTCAGCTTCGACACCGCCAAGCGCATCTTCGAGAGACCCATTGCAACTTGGATCGACCATCGCAAGGACTACGGCGAGGATCGCCGTATGAGCATTGGACGGTTGGAACATGGGGCGCTAATCGTGGTTGCCCATACCGATCGGGACGGGCGTATCCGCTTGATCTCCGCCCGTCCGGCGTCCCGCAAGGAAAGGCAGGCTTACCATGAGCGGATACGATAGCCCCCTCACTCCCGGACAGATCGCGGCCATGAAGGACGAGAGCATCGACTTCAGCGATATTCCCGAACTGGACGAGGAGTTCTGGAAACGGGCGAAACTCATCGAACCCGATCACACCGAGCAAATCACCTTGCGTGTCAAACGCTCCGTGTTGGCTCATTTCAAAGCCTCGGGAAAGGGCTACCAGAGCCGCATTAACCGCGTGCTCGAAAGCTACGTGCGGGCCACTCAACAGGAGTCCCGAGGGGGGGGAGTGAGAGAATGAGCCGAACGGATTGGGAGGAAGCATGAGTGTTGAGCCAATACGAAGGACGACGACAGCGAAGTAATTATCGCCGCAATCTGGGGAAAGCTCTATGATTCAGTCACTTGAAGGGATGGACTTGACCGACCGCATCCGCGAGATGTCCGGACGGATCGCGAAGCGGCTCAACAGCATCAAGACGGAAGAGGCGACAAAGACCGCGCTGGTCCTGCCGTTCATCACGCACGTGCTTGGGTTCAACGTATTCGATCCGGACGAGGTCGTCCCCGAGTACACGGCCGACGTCGGCACCAAGAAAGGCGAGAAGGTCGACTACGCCATCGTCTCGAACGGGTCCCCGATCATGCTGATTCTCTTTCTGGGGACACCACGTCGATCTGTCGCAACATCGTTTCTCGGTCGCCCGATTGTACGCCGACGCAGACAAGGAGATGCAAAGGGTGAAGGCGGATACGGTCGCGGCACCCGACGCGCTGACACAGATGTGGCAACGACAGCAGCGTGAGCGAGAACGGCAGCGCGGGCCGGAGCGGGACTTTGGCCCGAGCCGGTAGCGGCGGCAGCCAGACAGCGCCCGACCGCCCAGAAAGGCGCCTGGCGATTTACCTCCGCGATGACATGGCCTGCGTCTACTGCGGGACTGGTATTGAAGAATCTTGCAGCCTGACGCTTAACCACGTCCGACCACCCAGCAAGGGCGGCACTAACGCCGCCTCAAATTTCGTCACAGCCTGCCGCCGCTGCAGCTCATCACGCGGCGTCAAGAGCGTGCGAGCCTTCGGCGGCCAGCCCGCCGTGACTCGCGTCAGACGTCAGACACGGCGGACGCTTCCGCTGGCAGAAGCTCGACGCTTGATTGCCTCGCGCGGCTAGAAATGACCGCCTACGTCCGCGACGCACGCCGTTCACGCTGTTGGCGCAACGGAGCTAACCTGTCTACGAAAGTGAATCAAGCCCAGCGCAGGACTTTCCGCCGAAGCGATGTGCGGCGGGTATGGGAGCGCCAAGGTCGAGTATGTGTGCTCTGCGCGCGAGCGATTCCATTCGACCTTATGCACGGCGACCACGTCAAACCATGGAGCCATGGCGGAGCCACCTCCCTGGAGAACTGCCAAGCCCTGTGCGGAAGCTGCAACCTCAGAAAGGGCTCGCAGCCGCAGCAAGTGACCGAGCGATCCTTCAAAGCGAACCAGATCGCCGCAGGATGCGGTGAGTTGCGGCGTTGGCAGAAGGAGGCGCTTAGTGAAGTCTTTACCAAAATCCTGAAAGAACCAGTACTGGTTGAGGCGTGTCCTGGCGCTGGGAAGACTCACTTTGGGCTTGAGGTTGCCTACAGGATGATTCAAGACGATTCGATTAGCCGGGTATTCGTGTTTGTCCCGAGCCTGGGAATCGCAGACGGCTGGCTGGACGCGGCGTCCTCAACTAATGAGACTTCACCGACGGTGCCATTACTTGGGCCACGCAAGTGGAGGCCGGTACAGCCAATCTTGGAACGGTGGGCAGGAGCAGTCGCTACTTATCAGAGCCTATTCGCCGCCCCCGACATGTTTTTGGCCCATGCTGCTGATCCAGGGCACCGAACGCTCGTGATCTTCGACGAGATTCATCATGCGGGGGCTGACTCTGGCTGGGGGATCAGCGCACAAGAGGCATTCGGACGAGTCGCGACCGCGATTCTGAGCCTGACTGGTACACCGTTTCGCACCAATCGCGATGCGATCGTCCTCGTCCCAAGTGAGGGTGGGTCAGCAAGCCCTCACTATCGCTACGGGTATGATTGCGCCCTTGATGATAACGCCTGCCGACCGGTGCAATTCGTCTTCGGGCGCGGAAGCACGATGTTTCGATCCGAGGACGGAGTTGTCCATGAGGTCAGTTTTGATGACGAGCTAACCGCGCTTGGCGATCGTCGCCGCCTCAGGACCGCTCTCGAACACGTTGAGACAGGATCGATCGCCCATTTGTTGCTGGCGGATGCGAATGAACACATCCTGAATCTACGCCGAAGCGGTGATGCGGATGCGGCCGGACTCGTAGTGTGTGTGGATTGCAGCCACGCCGATCGCGTTGCCGAATTCATGGGAACCGAAGTGTTGAGCCGACGTCCCGTTGTGGCTTGCTCGAGGCTCTACGACCCCGGCGATCCAGAACCAGCGAACGCGATCAAGAGGTTTCGCAGGAGCCACCAGCCCTGGATTGTGGCGGTGAACATGGTGTCGGAAGGAATCGACATCCGCCGATTGCGTGTGGTGGTCTACCTGACAAACAGGCTCACCGCGCTGAGCTTTCGACAAATTGTCGGTCGTGTGGTGCGTATCGATCCAGCCAATGTTGATGACCACGGAAGAGTGTACCTACCGGCAGATCCGAGCCTAACATCGATGGCGCGCATGATAACGACGGAGGTCAAGCTTCTGCCTCCACCGATGGTGCTCGAACGTAACGGAAGAGAAATAGGGCCCGTTCGCATTAGCGATGATGGTAAATCGGTTGAACGCGTTGCGTTCGAGTCGCTTCGCTCTGTGGGGCAGCGCGGTGCTGTGGCGGATTCCAAAGGACGTCGGGCGGATGAGCGACTAGTACACGTGAACACAATTAGTGGAACGTATTATCTGTGGCATACTAGACACCGAGGAGGTCCTCGGTATGCCCAGAAAGAGCCCCTTTACTATCGTTCTTTCCCCGGGAGAACGTGCGTCCCTGGAGACGAGAGCACAGAAGTATACGTTACCGTATCGGGATGTCATGCGGGCCAAGCTCGTCCTGCTGGCCGCCGAAGGCTGGGAAAACAAGGACATCGCGGCCGCCCTTCAACTCACGCGGCCCAAGATCTCGAAGTGGCGAAAACGCTTCTTCTATCAACGACTTTCGGGATTAGAGGATCAATCCCGCGGAGGCCGCCCCTCCGATTTCCCCCCCTGCGATCATCGCTGAAGTCAAAGCGCTGGCCTGCCAGCTGCCCGCCACGCAGGGACTTCCTCTGTCGCGGTTCAGCCGCCGCGAGTTGCGTCGCCATGTCCTCGAGCAGGGCATCGTCGCCGAGATCTCGGGCACGACCATCTGGCGCTGGCTGTCGCAAGACGCGATTCGACCGTGGAGCTACCGGAGCTGGATCTTCCCTCGCGATCCCGATTTCGCCGACAAGGCCGGCCGAGTCCTGGATCTGTACGACGGTCGGTGGAAAGACAAACCCCTCCAGGAGGGGGATTTCGTCCTCTCCGCCGATGAGAAGGCGGGCCTGCAGATCCGCAAGCGACGCCATCCGAGTCGGCCGCCTGGCGCGCGCCAAGCGCTTCGCTTCGAGCACGAGTACCGCCGCCGCGGCACCTGTGCGTACCAAGCGGCCTGGGATGTCCATCGGGCACGCCTCTTTGGCCACGTCGTCGAACGATCGACGATCGACTGCTTTGATGCCCTGGTCGCTTCGGTCATGGGCACCGAACCCTACAGATCGGCGAAGCGAGTCTTCTGGATCGTCGACAACGGCACGGTCCACCGCGGCCAGCGTGCTGTGGACAGGCTCCACTCCCAGTGGCCCAAACTCATCCTCGTGCACTTGCCCGTGCACGCCAGCTGGCTGAATCAAATCGAGATCTACTTCTCCGTGCTCCAGCGAAAGGCCCTCACACCCGACGACTTCGACTCCCGCGAAGACATCACCCAGCGAATCCTCGACTTCCAAGATCACTACCAGACAATCGCTCAGCCATTCCAGTGGAGCTTCACCCGTAATGACCTCGAACGCCTCCTCCAACGGTGCCCCTCTTTCGCTCATGCAGCTTGAGAGAATACGTTCCAGAACTTCCGTCCCGGAGTACTAGTCGAGCTGGCGCGAGCCTACATCAGGAGACAGGGACTGACGGGAACCGATCCCGTGAGTCTGGCGCTTGCTGCTTCGGAGAATGAGAGGCTCCGTCATGCACTGGAACAGTGCGATGTCTGAACAAGTCAAGGGTCCAACGGTCGTCCTCGTTGGAGGCGCTATCACCCTCGATTCAGGGGAGCGAATCGACTCCAGGCAACCCCTAGCAGATGACAAGTGGGACTTCATCCTTCGGTCAGCACTGGCTGGTTCTGAGCTTTGGTGGGAGGCCGCGCGGAAGCTGGTGGATGTCATCCTCGACGAAGACCAAACGGATGGAGCTTGGGCGCTTACCTGGGCGCCCAAGACGCTGTGGCAGCCGAAGGCTGACGGTTCCGCGAAACGCATTCGGATACGGGCCGCTCTCCAAAAGTGCGTGTCGTTGATGGATCTGCGGTATCAGATAGAGATAGGCGGCTACGGTAAGGTAGTGCCCCGTCAAGTCAAAATAAACGCATCCAAGACGACAGCGCGATACCGTGTGCTAGAACACCCCTTCCGGTACGAGCACTTGGTAGCCTCTCGGCCTCCGACGGTCTTCTTTGGTGCACACCCCACGGCGTGGGACCAGGAAGGGTTATCGCCATTTGGTGATGTTCTAAGAAAGTGGCCGAACACGGTGTTCGTGCTGGCCCACACGCCCCTGATGGAAGCCACGATTGCCAGGGTGCAATCCTGGTTCTCGAACGGACGAAAGCCGCGAAACAGGAATTCTAACGTTAGTAGGAGACAGGAGAAAGCAGATGAAGAGTTCTTCGCATCGATGAAGGATTTCAGCCACCACAGGCCAATGGTGGTGGATGCGGATTTCAGCCTTACGTATTTCCTTGACAGCGGGTCACCAGGAAGCGCGGCTGACCTGGACGCTGCGCTAACCTTCGTCTTGAGCCGTTATGACCTGAATATTGGACTGTGGGATCTCGCTCGTGATCCGGGATTGCGTGAGAGCTTGCTGTCTCCTGAAGAACTTGAATCTGCGCCGTCCCATCAGGCCTCGATGCCGGTCAAGCTGAGTGCTATCGCGACTGAAGCGAAGTTGGCATGGGAGAAGCAACGGCGATCGGAAAGGGTTGCCCGACGACAGCTTCATAACTCGGTGTGGCCCCTTCTCAAAGACCGGGAATGGCGAACCTTGAACCGCAAATCTGAAGGTAGGACCTACGTGCTTCCGAAGGGTAAGCCCGTCAAGTGGGCCGATATATATGATCCGTCACCAATCCTCTACTTTGCGCTGGATGTGACCATGCAACAGGCGGTACTGCGCCTAAAGGCAGCACCGTTCGGATTCGAAGGCATACCGGAGTACCTTCATGAGCACGGCGACGGACTACGAAGAATAACTGGCGAGAGGCCTACTGAAATGGTCATTTGTCGCTTTCAAGATCATGGATGGAAAAGAGAACTTGGTGACTGGGATCAGACGGTCCAAGTCGTAGATGCCGTCGTCAAGTTTCTTGATCTTACGATTTCCACTTTGAGGTCGAAGGCGGAAGAGCAGTTTGCCGACTTCAGATCGAAGAACCCACCGCGAGAAACGACCAGGTCATGAAGTCCAGCGCCTCAAGGCCCGCGGTTTCCCTAGTCAGGGTACCGACCAGATCGGGGTCTGAACTCCTGGCCGGAAAGAAGCTAGACGCGCCGCCGCCACGCCAGATCAGCCGGACGTACAAGCAGGCCCAGAAGGCGCGTCACAAAGGGACCACACCGCTGCCATTGGACTTAGGCTCGACAACGACCAAGCCGAGATGAAGGCCAAACTGAACCGCCGGCTGGCGAGGCGCTCGCTGAAAGCATCGCGCGAGAACACGCCGCCATGAGTCGCCTGAGCAACCAGCTGCACGAGGACGCCGAGCTATGGTCGAAAGTTGTGTATGCGGAGGTTGAAGGCGGCGTATCCTGAGGTTGTTCAACGACCTTGGGACCTTCCGGAGAAGGAGGATACGCCGTGGTTCAGGGTAACGCAGAGCGCTTCAGAGAGCCAGGTACAGCGAGTGTGGATGACGCCTTGACCGAGGTGCTGCGACAAGGAGCCCAGGAGCTGCTCCGGGTGGCGGTCGAGGCGGAAGTGGGCGAGCTGCTCGAGCACTACGCAGAGGAGCGCGACTCAGCCGGTAGACAGAGGCTGGTGCGCAACGGGCATCTGCCGGAGCGGTCGATTCAGACTGGAATCGGCGACGTCCCGGTGCGAGTCCCGCGAGTGCGGGACCGGGGTGAGACAGAGGAGCCGATCCGCTTCGAGTCGAAACTGGTGCCGCGCTACCTTCGCAAGTCCAAGAGCATCGAGGAGCTGCTTCCGCTGCTGTACTTGCGCGGCATCTCGACGGGCGACTTCGGTGAGGCACTCAGCGCTCTGCTTGGGCCCAACGCGAAGGGTCTGTCGGCCTCCACGATCAGCCGGCTGAAGAAGGACTGGCTCCAGGAATTCGAGAGCTGGTCCAAGCGCGACCTGGGTCGCCAGCAGATTGTCTACCTGTGGGCCGACGGGATCTACTGCAACGTCCGCTTCGACGACGCCCGGCTATGCCTCCTGGTGCTGATCGGCGCTGACGAAACGGGCAAGAAGCGACTCTTGGCGGTTCAGGAGGGCTATCGCGAGAGCGAGCAGTCTTGGCGGGAGATCTTGATGGATCTCAAGCACCGCGGCGTAGCCGTCTCGCCCAAGTTGGCGGTCGCGGATGGTGCCCTGGGCTTCTGGAAGGCGATCACGAAGGTATTCGGCGACACCCGCACCCAGCGTTGCTGGATGCACAAGACCGGGAATGTCCTGAACTCCCTGCCGAAGTCGACGCAGCCCAAGGCGAAGAAGGCCTTGCACGAGATCTGGCAGGCGGAGACGAGGGCGAAAGCCTATGAGGCGTTCGATGCCTTCGTAGAGACCTACGAAGCGAAGTACCCGCGAGCCGCCGAGTGCCTGACTAAAGACCGGGACGAGCTCCTCGCCTTCTACGACTTTCCCAGCCAGCAGTGGCCTCATCTCCGAACGACCAATCCCATCGAATCGACGTTCGCCACCGTCCGTCTTCGCACTGCCAAGACCAGGGGATGTCTGTCGCGAGAGACCATGCTCACCATGGTCTTCAAGCTCACTCAGAGTGCCGAGAAACGATGGCGACGACTCAGAGGGTTCCACCATCTCGCTGAAGTTGTCGGGGGAGTCCAGTTCGTCGACGGAGAACATCCATCAACCATCGCCGCCTGATGCCCCCGTACCCAACATTTGACAATAACTCGAGGACGCCAGACGGCGGTTCGAAGACCTGGGGCGGATTCTACTGGGTCGCGTTACTACGTTCCGGGATCATCCCACCGCTCAGGTACGTCCCGACTTCTCGCCGAACGTCTTCACAGGCCGATCAGTTACCGACGCAGACATCACCGGCGATGTACATATTGGTTATCAGAACAACCACGGGGAGTTAACAGGCATCGCCGTTGCCGAGGTGGGAGGTTCACGCACTGGTCTGATCGGGCCCGACTACGAGAAGCTGGAGGCTCTCGCGCTATCGATGGCCAAGGTCCAGCCGTTCCAATTAACAGCGAGCCTCAAGTTCTTGCGGAGGCAGATCTTCGAGTGGATACTGGAACGCCATCGTGGGCAGAGTTCCGTAGGGTGCGTGGACTATGTTCTGCGGGTGTTGGAGAGCAAGGCGGCGGAACATCGCCTGCTCTTTCCGGTGTCTGACCTCCACGTGCAGTCCACACTGACGCTCGGGTCGGTCACGGTGTCGACTTTCCCGGAGAGCATCTTCGAGAGGCTTGAATCCAAGCAGATTGATGGCCAGTCTTCCGCCGCACATGCTGAGTTGTGCCAGTCGATGCGGAGAGACTTTCAGGGTCTCGCGGTCGCGGAGACGTGCGTATTCGGAGAGCCGATTCGAGCGAAAGAAATCGCTAGTGACCGAGTGGAGTTGGCGGTCGGAGTACTTCGCTTCTTTGCACCAAGCCATATAGTTCCTGGGGTTACATCAAGGGTTGCTCTCTGGGGTTACGCGCCGATCCGGACCTCCCGGGTGTTCGTTGTCGACGCGTCGGGGAAGTTCTTGATGACTACCGGTGCGATTATTGACCGCCCAGGGACCATGGTAGTTGGCGATGGTACGCGTGACATCTTGCTCGATGCTGGCCTTTCGGAAGCATGCGATATCGTCGGCCGCGATTCACGCACCGACCTTGAGGAGGCGCTTCTGACCGGTATGGTTACGTTCGGTCGGGCTGCACTCACCCCAGATCTCGGAGAAAGGATGATCTGGTACTGCGCGGGGCTGGAGTCGATTCTGCTGAAAGATAGCTCAGAAGCGATTCTGAGCAACTTGAGCGACCGACTGGTGATGTTTGGCTATGACACGGTTGACGAGCGCACTGCCGCGTCGAAGGATATTAAAAAGGCGTATTCGCTTCGGTCACGGTTCGTCCATCACGGTGGCGAGATCGAAGATGGTGAGATCGTGACCCAATTCGCTCGTCACGGTCTGCTGCTCTTCAGCCGAATCGCCAAGGACGTCGCCCGCTTCAGCAGTAAGGTCGAGCTCCTTGACTATATTGACCGCATGAGATTGTCAGGTGTCTCGCAGTGAGTGCCTTCAGCATGCACAAAGGATCGGTTTTGCAACGATTCGGTGACGGACGTGGTTTCAAGGGCTTAGGCGTTGCAAAACCCTATTGCAGAATCAATGTATTTTGCAATACCATTACGCAATGTTGCTTGGTTACGCTCGCGTTTCCACCGATGAGCAGGACACCGCCGCTCAAGTCGCCGCGCTCGAAGCCGCTGGCTGCGAGCGCATCTTTCGCGAGAAGGCTTCCGGCGGTCGTTGGGACCGCCCCCAATTCCTCCGGCTCCTCCATCAACTCCGCGCCGGGGATGTGGTCGTGGTCTGGAAGCTGGATCGCCTGTCGCGCTCTCTGCGCGACCTGCTCACCATCATGGAGCAGCTCGGGGAAGCCGGAGCCGGATTCCGCAGCTTGACCGAAGCCATCGACACAACCACTGCGGCAGGCCGCATGATGATGCAAATGGTGGGAGCCTTCGCGGAGTTCGAGCGCGCCATGCTGCGGGAACGCACTCAGGCCGGAGTCGATACCGCCCGGCAGCAAGGCCGCGTCGGCGGTCGCCCCCCCAAGCTCTCCCCGCAACAACAATCCGAGATTCGTAAGATGGTTTCCGAAGGCGGGAAAACAGCCGCCGCTGCTGCACGCCTCTTCAACGTCCATCCAGCCACCGTCTCGCGGCTGCTGGAGCGAGAGCCCTAACAGCCTGTGTCCCTCGACCCTCAAATCCCGCTCTGCTGCCCCTGCGGGAGTCTGCGACTCTTTTGCCGGGGGTGGTGTAGGACTTGCTACGAGCGCCGCCGCCGCTCGCGCGGCCGCTTCGGCGGCTTGCGCGAGAGAATCCTGGTCCGCGACCACCATCGTTGCCGCGTGTGCGGGGCCCGAGAACCTCTGGTCGTCCATCACCGCCACCGGCGCAATGTCTTCGCGGTCCTGATCACCCTCTGCGCCGCCTGTCACTCACGGCTACACCGGCTCGGGGCCATCGACCGCTGGGTCCCCGAACTCCTCGCAGAGTTGTGGGCCGAGCAACACCCCGGCGTGCCGCTTCAGATCCAGTTCTCCGAGGGTGTCGGAGGCTATGAGCGAGCCGCAAGCACTGATGCGAACCCTGCCGGGACTGGGGCTGATCGTGACCGGACCACCATACGCGACGCTGGCAAGGAAGGGACCAAGAAGCGCCCCACGGAGCGTGGGAAAGAACCTGTCGGCGGTGCACAGAGCATTCTGCCCGGCGCGTTGTAAGAGGGAGGGGAAGGACTCCGACGGTGCGGCAGTACAGGGAACTGGTTCGTTCAAGAACGACAACATACTTTTATCGTGCTATAAAAGAGGGTAGATTTACTACCCCGGGCTGTAGGCCCCATTGAGCGTATACTTGTAACGGGTAACGCGCGTTATGGCAAAGACTCCGAAGTTGACTGACTCGAAGGCACGCGCCGCCGAACGCCAGCGCCGCTTTCGAGCGCGGCGCAAGGTTGAAAAGTTGGCAGCCGAGCAGAGCGCCCAAGGACGACCCTAAGGCCGCTACGGTCATAAGGCTCGGCAATTCCGGTTGGCACGGTTTTCTTACGTCGTCTCGATTACGAAGCGATTACGAACAGGAACTAGCCGAGGTTGATGTAGTCGAGATGTATCTATAAACCGTTGTAAATAATGATTTTATATGGAGCCGACGGGCGGATTTGAACCGCCGACCTGCTGATTACGAATCAGCTGCTCTACCACTGAGCTACGTCGGCTAGAGGTGGGATCCCCTCGCGAGGGCTGGGGAATTGTAAGGGGTTTCGCTGTGCAGCGGCAAGATCGCGTCGGGTCAATCGCCAGGCTTGAAACGAAGAGTTCCGTCCGCCGGCTCGAGCTCATGATCGAAGCCCCCGCTCCGCAGCCAGGCTGCCGCCTGAGGGTCTTCTTTCAGCAGCATGTCCCAGAAAGCGACGGCGGCCATCCGCACTAGTTCGTGGTGACGAGCGGCCTTGTCGCGCGCGGGACCCGGCTGCCCAATCTGGCGGCCACTGAAGGTCATGTGGATGCCGTCCTCGAGGACCAAGAGCCATTGGTCGCGACCCTCGATGGTATCGAAGGGAAAGGAGCGAGTCTCGACGGTCTGGTCTCCAAGCGGCGAGGCGTCCGCCGTACCGGTGAGGTGAAAGAGCGGCATGTCCATGACCGCGAAGGCCGTCGAGGGGTCTTCGGAACGGGGCTTTGACGGACTCATCGCGAAGGCCCCGCGGAAGGCTGGCACGGCGAAACGACGGCCAACGAGCGGCATGCTCTGACCGGCGGCAACGAGCGTCGTGATCGCGCCATAGGAGTGCCCCGACATTCCGATGCGGCTGGAATCGAGCCTTCCCGCCAACTCGTCCGTCGCCATCTTCTCGATCTGCGACACCGCGAAGGGGACGTCTCCCAGGCGAGCTATGACGACCTGAGGGTCGCTAATCTTATCCAGCATGCCCTGGGCCCCGTGCTTCCTCAGAACCCCGATGTCGCTGCCGGCGTGCTGGATATGGAACGCCGCGAAGCCGTGGCTCGCGAGGTGTCGCCCCAGGTACTCGGCTCCGTCACGCGAGCCGCCTGCGCCATGAGACCACACGACGACCGGGATGAGCCCGAGGTCTTCCCGCGGCCAGTAGAGCTTCCAAGGCACGACGCGTCCCTGGCGCCCTGCATCACTCCACTCACCAAGACGAACTTCGACCTGGTGCGGTCCGGATGCCGCCTTGTACGGTGCGGCCACGGCATAATGGACAACCGGCACGAGAGCGAAGAAGATGCAGAGAATGAGGCTTCTCATGACGTTGACTTCCCCAGGCCTGACTTTGCTATCTCCCATCACCAAGCATCGCGTCGGAAAACCTCACGCCAACGTTCCCCAGGATCCTCGAAGCGGACGCCGGCAGGGTCGAAACGCTCGGGCTCGAAAGGCTTGCCGCCGAGCCACTCAAGGAGCATCTCGCGCTCCGGATGCCTCTCGTCGGCCATTGCGGCGACGAGCTCGAGATAACCCGGAGTGCTACCTACGTCCTCGGGCGGGCAAGCCCTCTCGCCTCCAGTGCAACGAGGATAACCCTCATCCGCCTCGCTGGGTACGATCGCCTCCAGCGAGATCTCGTGCTGCCAATTGTCCCCGAAGTCGTACTGGTAGGTGATCGAGGGCTGATCAAAGGTCAGGAAATCGGCGATCGGCTGCTCCCAGCCCGGCAGGCACTCGACGTCCTCGTCGGGCATTCCGATCTCCACTTCCTCGCCGGTTTCGGGGCTCTGAACGAAGAAGCCGTGCAGGTGACTATCGGTCCACCCCATGGCGTTCTGGACGGCCACGTGCAAGTCCCAGAACGAGCTTGCGTAGGGCAACTCGATGCGCCGCCAGATCACTGGGGCGATGTCGAGGAGCTCGATACGAAGCCGGCAGATACCGCTTGCCACCCGGCCAGTGACTCCGCGGGACCGGCTGCGCTCACGCGCCGCCTTGCGACCCGCTGCGTCAATCTTGCCGCGAGTCTTGCGCAGCCACTCGATGGCGCCCGGGACCGATCTCCAGCTCTCTTTCAATTCCTCGCACTCGAGCCACGCGAGCATCGATTCGCTCAGCGGACCATAGCTCGACTTGGGCTTCTTCTTCTTGCGGCCGGTTAGGAAGTCTGCGATGAGAGGTGCATCGCGGTAGGCGGGCTCTAGCGCGCGACGTGCTGCTTTGGTGTCGCCGAGCGCGAAGTGAGCCAGCGCCTCGCTGAATTCGAGGCTGAAGAACCGTCGGGAGCCATCGACCGTGTGAATGATCGCCAGGGCTTCTGTGTAGGCACCGTCGCAGAGCTTTTGAGCGACTAGGATCGGGCGGACACCCGAGCGATCGGCCGGGTCGAGCTCCAAGAGGACCGAGATCAAAGAGTCATCCCCGCTCTCGCTCTCCTCGTTGGGATTCTCGATGCCGAGCTCGAGCAGGAGAAGCGCGGCCTCAGAGGAATCGAGATCGGCAAGGGGTGGCAGTGACGAGCTTTCGCCGGCCCGCGACCACGCACCGGTGATGATCGCTCGACCCCGCTTCAGCAGAGGCAGCAATACACCTCGTGTATGCCAGCGCGCTCCGGACGACGGCAGCTCGAGGGCGGCGAGAGTCACGTCGCGGAGGATCGTCAGGCTCCCCAGGCCCCCCGGAGTCTCTTCGAGGTAGTCGAGCCAGGTTTCGACGACGCTCGGAAACCAGTACTGGAGAGCGAGGATCGTCGTCTCGTCGCGGGGCCATGGTAGGTTCCGCCATCCCTCTTCGAGCCTCGCCTGCTGAGTCGGAGCAGTCAGGACACTGCCTAGGGGCGTGACCTCGACCTCGTAGCGCGGCACCGGCAGGGCTACCTCCCGCTGGACGAGATCCCAGAAGCGTGCCAGAACCTGCTCTTCCGGCCACGTCGAGGTGTTGAGGAAGGTGGTGCGGTAGGGGGCTGCGATCACTTCGCGCATCAGGCCTGCGGGGCCGCCTTCGTCGTCGAGTCCGGCACGTTCGAAGCGAGCCAGCCAGAATCTAGCGCGGGCTTGCGCACGATCCGGCTCGTCGCAGGAGAGCAGCATGGTGACCTCCAGTGACGACAGCGCCGGGTGATCGGGATCGTCGCGCTGGGCGTTGGCGAAGCACTCCCAGGCGAGATCCCAGTCTCCCGAGTCCGCTTTGATGCTCGCTCTTCGCATCCAGACTGCTGCGCGCAAAGGCGGGCGAAGCTCTTTCGTGAGCCGCTCGAGCGCCTGCTCCTTCTTGTGTCGGTATTGGAGGCGGTCGTAGGTATCGATCAGGACGTCGAAAGCGTCTTCGTAGCGAGCTCCCAGGCGCGCAAGTCGGTCGGGGGGCTGATCGAAGATAGGCTCGACGAGCGCAAGCGCCCGTTTCGGTTGGTCCAACGAGAGGCAACGTTTGGCGAGGTCGCAGCGCACCTGAGCTGGCACGTTAGCGCTGGCCCCCGCGCGCTTCAGTTGCTCGACCGAGAGCACATCGCTGACGAGGGGCCACAGCTCCTCGGTGGTGAGGGCAGGGGTGTCGGCTGCGAATCGTGCGCAACAGCGCTTGTACTTGATTCTCGAACCGCAGCTGCAGGGGTCGTTTCGCCCCGGCTTGGGCAATGGGGACGATTGAAAACCGTGAGAAGGGAGCGGTGTTACATCCCAGATGGTCGCCGAGAGATTCGTAGCGAGGGCTTTGAGCCGACCCGGCTCGACCTGGGCCGCGTGGGGCAGCGTTTCGGCCAGCGACGTCTTCACGTGCATACGAAGATGCTCGAAATCCTCTCTCGACACAATCTCGCGAACGCTACTCTCAATCAGACTGAGCAGTACGTCAGGATCGAGGAGGGGGTCGTTCGCGGTCGTCACGGCGGCAGCTTCGAGTGTATGCGCATACGCCCTGAGTCCGCTAGCAGGTCTGGGGCAGCGTCTTAGGCGCTCTCGCGCTCCTCCATATCGCTACAGGCGCCGATGGCGGCGGCGTAGACCTCTTTGAGCGGCACTCCGTGCTCGAGCGCGGCAGCACGGCAGGCCTCGAATTCGGGCGCGACGTTCCTTGGTAGGCCGTCGCCATCAGCCACCTTGACCGGAATCGATCCGAACGCGGTCTCGACCTCGATCATTCGGCGCGGCCGCTCGAGGCGATAGGAGGGACGCACCCGCACGCCGAGGGTTGTGGTCTCGGCGAAGAGAATGCGCCCAAGGCTCTGGACGTCTCCTCGTCGGGCAAGCGCCGAGATCATCATCGCGGGCCGGCCCTTCTTCATGCCGATGGGCGAGGTCCAGGCATCCAAGGCACCGGCCTCGAGAGCGCGCTCCACCGCGTAAGCCGCAATCTCTGCACTCATGTCGTCAACGTTCGCTTCCAGAATGGCGAAGGGCGTCTCGATCCCCCCACTCGTGCTGCTGGCGGCATCCGGCGAGGTCCCGAGGACGGCGCGCAACAGGTTGGGTCGATCTTCGAGCTCTTTGGTGCCGCCGCCCCATCCACTGCGCTCCGGAGCCAGGTCGGGCCACCTCGAGAACTCACTGGCGATGGTGGCGACCAGGCAGGCGCCGGTCGGCGTCACCAGCTCGCCGTCGATGCCTGCGTCGTAGGTGGGCACCCCCCTCAGACAAGAAACAGTGGCAGGCGCCGGCAGGGGGAGCACTCCATGCTGGGCGCGGATGCGACCCTTGCCCATCGGCAGCGGGGAGGCAATGACGCGGGCGCCGAGAAAGTCGATCGCGGCCGCCGCCGCTACGATGTCGACGATCGAGTCGACCGCCCCGACTTCATGGAAGTGAACATCCTCCACCGGCATCCGATGGATGCCGGCCTCGGCTTCCGCGAGCAGTCGGAACGCGTCTAGAGCGATCTTGCGGCAGCCCCCGGCAAGCGCCGCCGCCTCGAGCATCTCGCGGATCTGACGGTAGGTGCGCTGCGGCTGTCCACTCTCGACTTCGACGATGAAGCGGCGGGCACCGATGCCCGAGCGCACCAGAGGGACGACGTCGATGCGATAGCCGGTGAGAGGCAGAGCTGCCAAGGGCTCCTCGATCGCTCGGCGCGGCACGCCTAGATCGAGAAGGCTAGCCACCAACATGTCACCGGCAAGGCCGCTCGGGGCATCGAGAAAAAGGATCTTCCCGATTCCCGCCCCGCGCTCGAGATCGCCGTCGGGCAGGGGAGCCGGGGCAGTATCGGCCTGCGACGAGTCGCCGGCCCCGGGTTGGTGATGGTGATGAGAGTGACTATGAGCCTCGTCTCCGTCGTGACCGTGATCGTGATCGTGGGGTCCGGCGGTCACGAGGTGTCCTCTCCGATGCGGTTGATCATCGCTGCCGCCCGCCCGGCGCCGAAGCCGTTGTCGATGTTCACCACAGTTACTCCGGCAGCGCAGCTGTTGAGCATGCCGAGGAGCGCAGCGATTCCTCCGAAGCTGGCTCCGTACCCCACTGAGGTGGGCACCGCGATCACCGGCTTGCCAATCAAGCCCGCCACCACGCTCGGAAGCGCTCCCTCCATGCCGGCGACGACGACAAGGATGGTTGCTTCGTCAAGCTCTTCGCGACGGCCGATTAGGCGATGAACGCCCGCGACGCCGACGTCGTTGACGCGCTTCACTTCATTGCCAAAAGCCTCGGCCGTGATCGCCGCCTCTTCCGCAACCGGAAGATCGCTGGTGCCGGCAGTGACGATGGCGATGGGTCCGCGCCCGGTACGCGGCGAGGGGGTGCGTTGCAACAAGGCGGTGCGCGACAGCCGGTCGAAGCTCACCTCGGGGATGGCGGCGAGAAGGGCCGCTCCCGCCGCTTCGGAGACGCGGGTCGCGAGCACGGTCTGGTCGTGCTTGTCGATCTCGTGGAAGAGGGCGATCAATTGCTCCTGCGTCTTGCCGGCGGCGAAGATCACCTCAGGGTAACCGCTGCGCAGAGCGCGGTGATGGTCGACGGTGGCGAAGCCCAGGTCGGCGAAAGGGAGATCACGTAGCGACCCCATCGCTTCGTCGACAGCGGTCTCTCCCCGCGCGACGGCTTCGAGCAGCCGGCGTATGGCTTCGGGATCCATGACGAACGGCTATCTTACCCGAGCCGTGACGCCGACGGCCCCGGCCGGCGACGCATCAGGACGACGAGAGGGAGCATGCCGACGAAGAGGTAGCCGAGCATCTGGAAAGCGTCCAGAAAGGAAAGGAGCTCAGCCTGCTCCGCGATCAAGGCGGCGACCGAGGTCTTGGCGCGGGTGGCGGCGTCGACGGGGTCGGCGCCATGCCGGGTCCAGGCCTCGCCCAGGCGCTCGAGAGTGGCTCGAGAGGCCGGGTCGTAGAGGTCGAAGTGGTTGGCCAGAAGCTGTCGGTGACGGGTAGCGCTGCGAGTGAGATAGGTCGAGACGATTGCGATGCCCATCGACGAACCGAGATTGCGGGTCATGTTGAAGACACTCGAGGCGTTGCCCATCTCCTCCTTGGGGAGCGACGCCATGGTCAGAGTCGTGAGCGGGATGAAGAGGAGGCCGATCGCCCAACCCTGCACGAACTGCGGCCAGAAAACATCCCAGAATCCGGCGTCGAGGCTCATGCGCGACATCCAGAACATGCTCGCCGCCCCGAGGACGAGGCCGGCTACCAGGAGTCTGCGGTTGCCGTAGCGATCCGTGGCGATCCCCGCGAAAGGCATGACGATCATCGAGCCGATCCCACGGGGCGCCATCGCGAGCCCCGCCGCGTAGGGGGTGTAGCCCAGCAGGGCTTGCAGCATGAAGGGAAGCAGCATCAGGCTGCCGAAGAGCATGAAGCCGAGCAGGGCGGAAAACAGGGCGCCCGTCGCGAAGGTCCTGTTGCGGAACACACGGAGCTCGACGACCGGGTGGGGAGTCGTGAGCTCGCGCAGCAGAAAGAGGAGGGCTCCAGCCAGCGCAAGGACGAAGCAAACCTGGATCAGTCTGGACGAGAACCAATCCTCCTCTTGTCCCTTGTCGAGGAGGAGTTGGAGAGCGCCGACGCCGACGACAAGGAGGCCCATTCCGAGATAGTCGATGCGCTCGGAGCGGCGGCGGATGTAGGGAGGGTCGAAGACGTGGAGTGAGATCAATAGGATCGAGAGCACCCCCACCGGAACATTTATGTAGAACACCCAGCGCCAGCTGTACTCCATCGTCAGCCAGCCGCCGACGATGGGACCGCTGATCGGCGCGAGGACTACACCGACGGACCAGAAGCCCATTGCCTTGCCGCGGTCACCGGGCGGAAAGCTTTCGAGAATGATCGCCTGCGAGAGCGGCATCATCACTCCGCCGGTGAGTCCCTGAATGACGCGGAAGAAGACCAGAGTCGGCAGAGTTGGAGCGACGCCGCAGAGAAGCGAGGCGACGCTGAAGGTGGCGATGCTCCAGATCATCAGGCGTCTGCGGCCGACGTAGTTGGCGAGCCAGCCGCTGATCGGAATGACCACCGCATTGGCTGCGAGGTAGGAGGTCAAGGCCCAGGTAGCCTCGTCGACCGAAGCGGAGAGACTGCCGGCGATGTAGGGCAGTGACACATTGACCACCGAGGTGTCGAGAAACACCATGAAGCTCGCGAGCATGACCGAGATGGCCACCACCCAGCGGTTGGCTTCGGGGAGCCCGGTGGGAGCCGCTGGAGAGCTGATCAAACGCTTGCCAGACGAGCCGCCCTAGGCTACGAAGCCCACCGGCGGTGAGGTCTCGAAGGCCGGGTAGAAATTGCGCAGATTCGGCAGGATCGTCTCCAGCGTGTCGTCGTTCTCGATGCCGAACCAGAGTGCGAGCTCCGCGTTGTACTCGTCAACCGACGTGGTCGGGATGAGTCGCCCTCGGCCGATGTCGAGCTTGTTCCCCGGGGCGAGTGACTCGGGGAAATCGCCATGGATCCGCCCGCCATCGACCGCTTCACCCATCACGATGTGGTTGCCTCCCCAGGCGTGGTCGCTGCCATTGCCGTTGGTGGTGAGGGTACGGCCGAAGTCGGAGATCGAGAAGGTGACGACGTCACGAGACACGCCGAGCTCCACGGTGGCGTCGTAGAACGCCTTCATCGCTTCCGCGATCTCCGGCAACATCGCCGCCTGACGGGTGAGGACGCCGTCGTGATGATCCCAGCCGCCTCGCTCCACGAAGAGCACTTGACGCTGCTGACCGAGACTGTCTCGAGCACCGATCGTTCTCGCGGCCTGGTAGAAGGCCCGCCCCATCTGGGTGTCGGGGAACGTGGTGTTGAGATTGACACTGCCGATCGCCTCGTTGAAGTCCACCGCGGCATCGATCGACTGACGCCGCATCTGGGCGTGAGTCACTTGGAGCAGATCGGAGTACTTCTGCTCGAGGAGGCTGTCCGTCGCCCGGGTCATGATGCGATCGATGGGGTTCGAGTTGCCGTAACCCGCCAGCAGCTCCGCTCCGTTTGCACCGTCGATCACATAGGGGATGACGCCGTCCCCGGTTTGCAGGATGTTGAGGTGCTCGAGCGCGATGTTCATCGACACCACCGGGTTCGAGTTGGTGCTGTCGCTGAGTATGTCGGCCATACGACCGCACCAGCCGGTGATCTGGGTGCGCGACTGCGGCACCGAGGTCTGCCAGTGTCGCTGCTGGTCACTGTGGGAGAAGAGGCCGAGCGGCAACATCGCGGTGTTGTAGCTCGAACGGGTTATCGGCTCGACCAGGGTTCCGACATTGGCGACGAAGGTCAGGTTGCGGTCCTCATAGAGCTGGTGCAGGGCCGCCATGCCGGGGTGAAGGCCGTACTTGCGACCGTCGCGGCGATCCGAGATCGGGAGAAGATCGCCCTTGGCGAGGGCCAGGTTGCCACGGGCGGTCTGGTAGTCGGCGTAGGCGCCGGGATCGGTCGGCACCAGCATGTTGAAGGAGTCGTTGCCACCGTGCAGGAAGAGGCAGACGAGAGCCTTGTAGCCGCTGACGGTCTGAGCGGCGGCGGCCGATCGGGTGAGATGGAGATTGAGCAGAGTCGACAGGATCGAGGTCGATGTGAGGGCGGCGCAGCCGCCGCTGGCACGAAGAAAGTCGCGGCGTGAGAGAAACTCGGGATTCGCCAGCTTTGTATATTTCATTGAGCTCACTCGTGGATGGCGCAGTCAGGTGAGGTGAGGAGGCTGAGAATTGCGCCGCGGGCGCGGGCGGTAGGGTTGTCGGTCTCCGACGCGACGATCTTGGTCACCTTGGCGCGCGCTTTGTCGTTCATCGTGCCTTGACAGAGCAGGAGATCGAGATGCCTCATGAGCGCAGCGGGATTGGCCGTGAGCGCCTCCTCTTCGCTGAAGTCGAGCAGAATCTCGTAATCGAAGACCACTCCGTTCGCATCGAGGCCGCGGAAGTCCGCGGCGGCGTCTATTACGTCACTCCTGAAACGGTTGGCGATGCGGTTCGCGGTCACCGAGTCGAAGATCTCGAACTCGGGTGTATACAGCGTGCCGTTGGGGATCTTCGTGCTCGGCACGTAGCTCTGCACCGGGCCGGCGGCGCGATGGTTTGGCAGGTAGAAGTTGAAGACGTGGGGGGCGCGGAAGACCTCCTGGTGGAGGAAGCCGTACATATCGGGAATCAGAATCCGCCCGGTCGGATGGTTCGAGACCGGGTCGAAGGCGCGCAGGAACGCGGTGTAGCGTAAGACGGGCTCTTGCATTCGCGAAGCCTCGGTCCCTCGGGTCTTGATCTTCAAGCGCCATGGTTTCTTAAGATGCCTGTACTTGAGCGACTTCATCGCTTCCTTGTGAAGGAGGATCGCCCTCAATACGGCTCTGAAATTGCCGCGCTCGCCCCCTTCGAAGGCCCGAGCCACGCTCTTGATGTAGCTCTTGGTGGGGTTAGATTTGACGAAACGCTGGATCAGCAAGCGGCTGATGAAAGGTGCGACGTTGGAGTGGTGGAAAAGATTGTCGAGGGCATCGGAGATGTCCTTCATCCCCGGCTGACCTGGAGGAAGGACGGCACCGCGGTGAAGCCTCTTCGCTCCGGTGTCGTGGTAGTCCTCGAACATCACCATCGGATCGTGGTAGTTGATCCCCGTTCGTTCGAAAGAGCGGCCTCCCGCATAGTTGAGGCCGGTAAAGACACGGGCAAAATTGCGGATGTCGTTGTTGTCGTAGGCGTCGATGGGCTCGCCGGACGAATTGGTCTTGATCTCCCCTGAGATCTTGAGCTCGTAAAGGCCGATGCTGAGGAGCTGCTCCACTTCGCGCGCGTAATTCTCGTCGGGAAACTGCCCGGTTGCCGGATCGCCCTTGGGATTGCGAACGTGGCTGAGGAAGACACCCATGATCGGGTGCAGGGTCACGTCCTCGAGCAGGTCTCGGTAGTTGCCGAAGGAGCTCTCGATCAGCATGTCGTAGTAGTCGACGATGCCGAGATACTGGGGCTCTCCCGATGCGTCGTTTCTTCGATTACCGAAGCCGGCGGGGCTCTGGTTGATGACGAAGATCTGCGAGAGGGCCCATGCCATGCGCTGACGGAGCTGATCGGGGGCGGTGAGGGCGGCGTTCCACCAGGGGTAGTGGCGGTAGCGACCGGCGCGGGTCACGCCCTGTTCCAAGAAATCGGCGTAGCCGTCGTCGAGGATCATCTGCTTGGCCAGCGGATGATGGTAAGTCGGAGGCATCGAGAACTGATCGTCGATCCACTCTCCGAAAGCCTTCTTGTCGCCGACCTCGACGACCCGGGCGGCGAGCTCGGCGATCTCGTCCTTGGTGGGGCCGAAGGTCGCTCGCGACAGGAACTGTGCTGAGCGGACCAAGGCCTCGATCTCGTCGATGTGGGCCTCGGTAGCGGCGGGGAAGGTCCCCGCCAAGGCAGCGCCTCGAGCGAAGAGAAGAGAGCACAGGCCGAGTGCGATTAATCGTCCTGCGACCCTGGGTTCCGTCATCTCGACTCCCCCTTGGTTCGGTTCAAACGCCTTGCCTTTGAAGAGGCAAATATGTCAAATCAGCAACTTTGATTCAAGTCGGGCCTCTCACATCCGAGGCTCATACCAGATGGGTGAGCTCCAGGCGCGCTCCTGATGGGTCGCGGGCAGATCGGGATTCGGCTCGATTCCCAGGCTGAGCGCGTCCCACGTCGACCATCGACAAGAAGGATTCTCCAGCACTCGTACATAGTAGAAGGCGCGCTGCGCAGGATCGAAGTCCGGGTCGGTCCACAGGGTCTCGAGCGTCCCTGCCCCCTTGTCACGACTGACACTGCAATCCGACAGTCTGACCCTGGCGCCGTTGTCGGGACATCGATGGGATCCGGGATCCGGCTTCAGGCCATCGGAGCAGGCCACATCGAAGACCTGCTCCTTGGCCGCTCCGCCTTCGATCCACCCCTTGACGACCTGGGCGCGTTGCAGCCAGCCGGCGTTGGGGTCGCGCAGGGCCCAGACCAGGAAGCTCGGCGCGCCGTCGGAAGCTCCTTCGATGACTCCGCCCATTGGAGTGCCGGTCTGATAGGCCTTCGCAATCGGGTCCTGATCCGCGATCAACCCCGCTTCGAGGTTGAAGCCTCCGAAAAAACGTACCTGCATGCGATTCCCGGAGGTGCCGAAAGTTTCTTTGCGACGAAAGGCGTCGTAGATCGACTCGCGAGTATTCTCCTCGGCCCAAACCCCGGCGAGGCCACCGGTGCCGTGGGTGGCTTGGCGCGGGGTCCAGAACCCCTCCCATGAATCTCCGTCGGGTGCGGATCCACGCCCTTGCGGCGTGTCCTGACCGCTCGAGAAGCGGCGGTCTTCTTCGTAGGCGCCCGCCGACACGTGGCTGTCGCTGGACCCGATGAATCCGAATTTGTAGGGGTTGAAGCCGTCTCGCTCTTCCATCTCCAGCCCGGTCTTGAGGGCATCGCGTACGTAGCCGCCCTTGAAGACAGAGACGGGGTCCTTGTTCTCGATTCGGTTGAGGTAGTACTGAACGATCTGGAAGTCCGCCCATTCGTCGTTCGGCGATAGCGACGGATGGGTCTCCGAGGTCCCCTTCTGCTGGGAGATCTCGACCAGGGGCTCGTTGCGAATGCGCTGCTCGGCCCACGCGGCATCGATTGCCTTGCCTTCAAAAGTCTTCTCTTGGAAGGCGAGGCCGTCGCTCTGGTTGGTGTTGTGGGGGATGGCAAGCACCTCGATGCCCTGCTTGCGTTGATCGTCGAGCCAATCCCACAGATCTTCGGGGTTCAGCGAGTCGAGAGTACTGAAGGGCAGATCGGGTCCCTTGCCGCGAAAGATGACGTTACGGTGCAGGTGCAGCCCGCCCTCGGTCGGTGTGAACTCGTAGCCGATGAAGGTAGTGAAGGAGCCCGGCTTGTAATGGCGCTCGGCTGCCTCCATGATCTTGTTCCAGACACCTCCAACGACACTCTTGTCGATGAGCTCGGGGTATTCGTCGACCAGATCGAGAAAGGCGGCCCTTCCGGTGATCATGCCTGTAGCAGTCTCTGGAATCAGCTGAGGGGTCGCTGGGTGGTTGTAGGTCAGGCTACCCGGCAGCCGCAAGGAAGCATGGGTGCCGAGATACTTGGCGTGGTCGGAGACGGCGAGAAAGTCCAGGGGTGGCCCTGACAATCGGATTGGCGAGCCATTGGTGTTCGGGATCGCCTCGCCTTTGGCATATCGATAAGCCTGATCCGGCGTTGTTCGCACGCCGCCCATGAACGCGTCATAGGAAAAGGTCGTATGGATGTGGAGATCGCCGAAAAGAGCTCTCCGAGCCGCCGGCTCCTCGGCCCCAGAGGCTTGTTTGGACCCTTCTGCCGCCAGCAGAGGGATCAGACAGCAGACCAGGAGTGTCGACTCGAATCGCATGGTGTCCCCAATCTTGTTTTTGAAGGGTCAACACCCTACCACCCGCTAGCAACCTCGCTTACGGGCGGGTCGAGACCGTGACCACCACCGACATTCCGGCGCGCAGTGGCCGCGTCGCGTCGGAGGTGTCGTCAAAAACGATCTCCACCGGCAGCCGCTGAACCACCTTGACGAAGTTCCCGGTGGCGTTCTCGGGAGGCAGCAAGCTGAAGCTCGACCGGGTGGCGGCGCCGATCGACCCCACTCGTCCGCTGAAGCTGTGACCCGGATAGGCATCGACCTTGATCTTTGCGGCCTGGCCTGGCCGCATATGTTCGAGCTGGGTCTCTTTGAAGTTCGCGACCGCCCACACATTGTCGATCTCGACGACGGCGAGCACGGCCTGGCCCGGACGCAGATACTCGCCCGACTCGACACTCTTGCGGGCGACGACGCCGTCGACGGGAGCCAGGATCTTGGTGTATTCGAGATCGAGCTCCGCCCGTCTCAGGGCGGCGCGGGCGTGATCGACCGCGGCGTTGGCTGAGACCGCCTCGGCCTCGGTGATGGCGACTCGCTGAGGCGCCATTGCCGCCGCTTCGGCGTCGGCCTGGCTACGACGGAGAAGCGACCGCGCCTGAGCCTCGCGGCTCTCACTCATCGCGACTTCGTTCTCGGCCACGACGACGGCGGAGGTGGCCGCGTCGGCAGCCGCACTCTGAGCATGCTCGACCTCGACGGCCGATTCGAACTCCTGGCGAGAGATCTCGTCGCGGGCAATCAGGGGCTCGTATCGCTTCAGGTCCTGACGCACTCGTTGGTGCTCGGCTTCGGCCTCTCGCAGCCGGGATCGGGTGATCTCGAGGCGCGCGCGTGAGGCGGCGACATCGTGCTCGGCGAAGCGGACTCCGGCCTCGGCGTCCTCTACCGAGGCTCTTGCGCTGGCGAGTGCGCTGCCGGTGGTGGTCGTGGCCAGGGGCACGCCCGTCTCCGCCGCTCTGGCCTTGGCGAGAGCCTCTTCGAGATCGGCGCGTGCCTGGGTGAGCGCGACCTGGTGATCGGCGGGATCGATCTCGACCAACAATGCTCCCTTCTCGACCGATTGGTTGTCGCCGACATGGACCTCCAGCACCAGGCCGGAGACCCGTGGGGCGACAGGGTGAATGGGCGCCTTGATACGGGCATCGTCCGTCGACTCTCGGCCACTGAAGTACCACCACAGACCGACGCTCGAGACGACTAGGATGAGGCTGAGACCCGCGACGATCCTACGATTTCGGCCCGAGGCCGACACACCCAGCTGACGCCGCGGGCGTACGGGTGTCGGTGGGTCCGCAGCCGGCGACGCGGGTGTTGGGTGAGGTTCCGCCATACTCAGGGTGGGCCGGCAAGAAGATCGTCGAGGGCGTCCTCGGCGTTGCCAAGGGCCCGCGCGGTCTGAACCTGGTGCAGACTGTGCCGGTAAAGGCTGGAGATCCACCCTTCGTTCGCACGGGCCAGAGCCTCCTGGGCCTCGACGACCTCGAGATTGCTCGTGACGCCTGCGGCGAAACGGTTCTGGGCCTGCTCCAGCTGCTGGGTGGAGAGGTCGAAAGCGGCGCGAGTGACGACCGCCTCTTCGGCCGAGGCCTCGAGGTCTAAGAGGAGGGAGCGCACCTCGTAGTAGACCGCCGCCTCGAGCTCACGGAGCTCGGTTTCTCTGGCGCGGAGCTCCGCTGCGGCGCGCAGCTGGTTGCCGCGCATCTCTCCTCCTTCGAAGAGGGGCACGCGGACTCTCGCTGCGAGGTCGAAGGTCTCTTTGGCACTCGAAGCGTCACCGCCGAGGAGACCGTAGTCGCCCTCGAGGCGAAAGGAGGGAAGGCGCTCGCCTCGCGCGGATTTCACCGCCTGGCCGGCAGCGTCCAAGCGGGCTGAAGCCGCCGCCAGGTCACTGCGGCGCTCGTAGGCGGTGAGCAGGGCCGCCTCCAGATCGGGAGCCGGCGCTGGTGAGTCGCGAATGCGGTCGATCAGCTCAATCTCCTGGCCGAGGGGGAGCCCGATCATTCTTGCCAAGGCGAGCTTCTGTTTCGCAAATCCGTTGCTGGCGACAATCAGGCGCTGGCGCTCTTGCTCGCGACGGACGCCGGCTCTCAATACCTCGATACCGGCCACCCATCCTGCTTCTTTGCGGTTCACGGCCATGGCGTGGAGAAGCTCGGCGGTTTCGAGCTGCGCCTGAGTTGCGTCGACCAACGCTCGCGCAGCGATCGACCGGAGATAGGTCTCGACCACCGCCTGGACCAAGAAGCCTCGGGCGTCTTGGTAGCTGAGCTCCTCCGCTCGCAGTGCGGCGAAGCCTTCGCGCCCGGCGTGTAAGGCCTCGGCGTCGAGGAGGCGCCAGGAAAGGAAGAGTCGGCTGTCGAACACTCCGAAGGGACCGACGATGTCGGGGAGGTCGTTGATCGACGAGAAGCCGATGACGTCGAGATTGATCTGTCGGCTGGACTGCCCGATCGAGGCCTCGAGGCGGGGGAGTCGGTCACTGCGGTCGATCAGGCGATCGCCGCGACGCTCCTCGATCCGCTCTCCCGCGAGTAGGACGCCAAGATTCTGATCGAGGCCACGGCGCACTGCCTCTCGTAGAGTGAGCGCCATGGGCTGGTCGCTGCGCTCGCCCGTGGGCACACCGCCGGCAAAGTCCGTTTCCGCGGCGGCCCTGACTGCCGGTTGCCTCTGGTCGCGATTCGCTCCGCCTTGGTCGCGATGTAGGCCTTGCGCCCTCGCTTCGGGGCCATCGAAAGCAAAGAAAAACAGTGCAGTCAGGAGCAGATAACGCAGCCTGTCACGGGTATTCAGGACGATCGGCTTGGCAGTCAAGGACGACATCAAGTTCTCGGCTGCTGGTCTAGGGGCACGGTACTGTGGGGGCCGCTCAGTGTAACACCGACCCGACAGGTCGCTTCGATTGGGCGGCGGGGCCCAGGATCGACGGATCCGGAAGGACAGCACGTCGTCGTACCAAGGAAGCGATCATTTCCCGCCTCCGAGGGCTGTTCTTCTTCGCGACAGGCGATATGATCCGCGCCTCGGCAGGTCGTGTGGAGGCGCCTCCATGCATAGGCCTGAACTTCAAACATAAAGAGTCGCTAGGAGTCGTTGCATGACGGAATATGTCCCCGCAGGAGGCCTTCAGGTCGCTCGACGGATCTATGACCTGGTGCATGACGAGATCGCGCCAGGCACCGGTGTGGACTCGGATTCGGTTTGGGCTGGGCTGGGATCGATCGTCGCCGACCTGGGACCCAAGAACCAGGCTCTGCTCGACAAGCGTGACACGCTGGCGGCTAAGATCGACAATTGGTACCGTGATCGCAAGGGCCAGGCTTTCGACGGCGCCGAAATGGAGGCCTTTCTGCGCAAGATCGGCTACCTGGTGCGAGAGGGGAAGGGTTTCGAGATCGAGACCGAGAACGTCGATGCGGAGATCTCGACTCTTGCCGGTCCGCAGTTGGTGGTTCCGATCGACAACGCGCGCTATGCGTTGAATGCCGCTAATGCGCGTTGGGGGAGTCTCTACGATGCCTTCTATGGCACCGATGTGATCTCCGAGGATGACGGCGCTGGGCGCAGTGGTCCCTATAACCCGGTGCGCGGCGACCGTGTTATCGCACGCGCCAACACCTTCCTCGATGAAACCGTGCCGCTCGAGGCCGGCAGTCACTCGGAGGTGACGGGTTTCGCCGTAACGAAGGGTGCGCTCGTCTTCACTCTAGAGAGCGGCGAGAAGACAGGGCTTGCCGACACCGCGGCCTTCGCCGGCTACCAGAAGAAGGGCTTCGAACTGTCGAGCGTGCTACTCGTGCACCATGGGTTGCATATCGATATCCAGATCGATCCGTCGCACCCGATCGGCGAAGCACACAAAGCCGGGGTCAAAGACGTAGTGCTCGAGGCCGCGATCTCGACCATCACCGACTGTGAGGACTCGGTCTCAGCGGTCGATGCCGACGACAAAGCGCTGATTTACCACAATTGGACTGGCATCATGAAAGGCAGCTTGGAGGCGGATCTCGAAAAAGACGGTCGTTCAATCGTTCGCCGCCTCAATCCGGATCGCGTTTACATCGGGCCATCCGGAGAGTCTGTCACTCTCCACGGGCGCAGCTTGCTCCTGGTGCGCAACGTGGGCAATCACATGATGACCGACATCGTGAAGACGGCGGCCGGCGACCCGGTCCCCGAGACCTTCGTCGACGCCATGCTCACCGTTCTTGCGGCGATTCACGACCTCGTTGGTGGCGGCGCTATCCGCAACAGTCGCGTCCGCAGTGTTTACATCGTCAAGCCGAAGCACCACGGTCCCGAGGAGGTCGCTCTTTCGGTCGAGCTCTTTGGCCGCGTAGAAGAGGTCTTGGGGCTACGCCCGAACACCATCAAGATCGGCATCATGGACGAGGAGCGTCGCTGCACCGTCAACCTCAAGGAGTGCGTGCGCGTGGCGAAGGAGCGGGTGATCTTTATCAACACGGGCTTTCTCGATCGTACTGGGGACGAGATGCACACCGCGATGGAAGCGGGCCCGATGATGCCGAAGCCGGAGATCAAGAACGCGCCTTGGATGCTCGCCTATGAGGATTGGAACGTGGACGTGGGTCTCGAGAGTGGTCTCGCCGGGCGGGCGCAGATCGGCAAGGGGATGTGGGCGATGCCTGACGAGATGAAGGCGATGCTCGATTCGAAGGCGGCGCATCCGGAGGCAGGTGCAAATACGGCCTGGGTGCCGTCGCCGACGGCGGCGACTCTCCACGCCCTGCACTACCACGAGGTCGACGTCTCGTCGCGGCAAACGGTTCTTGCCGAGCGACAGCGCGCCAGTCTCGATGCGATCCTTACTCCGCCGCTTCTCGACGGCCGTGAGCTGACCGCCGACGAAATTCAGAGAGAGCTCGACAACAACGCCCAGGGAATTCTGGGCTACGTGGTTCGTTGGGTCGATCAGGGGATCGGCTGCTCCAAGGTCCCTGACATCAACGATGTCGGCCTGATGGAGGATCGAGCGACCCTGCGGATCTCGAGCCAGCACATCGCCAATTGGCTGCATCACGGCGTAACCAACGAGCCCCAAGTCATCGAGACCCTCGAGCGCATGGCGGCAATCGTCGATCGACAGAACGCGGGCGACGCCGCCTACCACCCGATGGCCCCCGGCTTCGACGAAAGCATCGCCTTCCAGGCCGCCAAGGACCTGATCTTCCACGGCCGCAACGAGCCCAACGGCTATACGGAGACGGTGCTGCATGCGCGGCGGCGGGAGATGAAGGGTAAGGAGTAGGAAGTAGGAAGTAAGCAGTAAGCAGTAAGCAGTGAGAAGTGAGAAGTAAGAAGTAGGAAGCGAGCGCTATTCCGCTGAGCGGATCCTCGAAGGAGGAATGGACGACCCTCTTTTCTCGCTCGAGCAGACGCCGCGCCGCGGTCTCGTCGCTCTCGACAATCACGATGTCGGTGCCCGCTCGCTCGAGCTCGTCGCAAAGGTCTGCGACCGCCGGTCCGTAACCGTAGATGAGCACACCGTCGTGGACCGGCGACGCCTTTTCAGGAAGGCGCCGCTCGAAGCGTTCCTCCAATGCAGGGATGAGATAGAAGGGGAAACCTGACCGTATCCGGTGGTCGTAAGGGTTTCTGCTGCCCACCCCAGGCTGCGCCAGAATCCACGGCTCTTGCCCTCCAAGGTGGCCATGCCCACCATGTAGAGAAGGGAGCTCGCAATCAGCACAAGGACGAGGCTGCCAACCAGGGCGAGTAGCCGGCGGTGCGAGCGCTCCATGATGGGATTCTAGCGCCAGCCCTCGAGGAGCACGCCACCTGGTCGCGCGCTCGTCACTTTGATCCTCCGCGACCGACCGCGACTCGTGCGGCTAGGCGGTCGCGGCTCGAGTCTCTTTGGGGTGGATCTCGTCGAGCTCGACCGCCACCAGTTTGGAGACTCCCTTCTCCTCCATGGTCACACCGTAAAGCGTACTTGCGGCCTCCATCGTCAGCTTGTTATGACTGATGACCAGGAACTGGATATCCGCCGAGTAACGGCGAAGAAGGTCGACGAATCGCAACACGTTGGCATCGTCGAGGGGAGCGTCGGCTTCGTCGAGAATACAGAAGGGTGAAGGCTTGGTCTTGAACAGGGCGAAGAGTAGAGCAATCGCTGTTAGAGCTTTCTCGCCGCCGGATAGGAGTGTGATGTTCTGCATCTTCTTGCCCGGTGGGCGAGCCACGATCTCGATGCCGCTCTCGAGCACGTCCTCTTCGTCGAGCAGACGCATCTCGGCCTCTCCGCCGCGGAAGAGATCGGAGAAGACCTCGTTGAAGCTCTTGTTTACGATGGCGAAGGTCTCGCGGAAGCGCTCACTCGAGGTCTGATTGATCTCGCGGATGGTGCGGCGCAGACTCTCGACCGAGCTGGTCACGTCGGCCCGCTGCTCGGTGAGGAATGTGAAGCGCTCCTCCTGCTCGTCGTACTCTTTAGCAGCCAACAGATTGACCGGCCCCAGACGTTCGAGCAGCTCTTTGCGCTCTTCGATCTGGGCTTCGATCTCTTCGATTGAGAGTGCCTCTATCTGCAGCCCGCCGAGGCTGTCGGCCTCGGGTGCGCGAGCCTCGGCCGGTGCATCTGCGATCGGGCACCCGACCTTCTCGGCATAGGTCTCGGCCACGTGCTCGGCGTCTTGCTCCAGGGTCGCTTCGCTAACTCGGGCGTCCTGGATCAGGGCTCGATGCCCCTCTCTCTGGCTGCGTACCTTCTCGACTCCCTCATTGAGCTCGCCAAGTCGCTGCCGCTTCTCGGTCAGCTCCTCTTCTTCGCCCTTGGCGCGCTGTTGCACCGTGGAACGTTGCTCTAGCGCTTCCTGGAGCTCTCGCTCGGCGGCTTCGATGCCTTGACCCAGGTCGAGCTGTCGGCGCGCGAGCTGATCCTCTTCGTCTGCGAGCTCTTTGCGCTGCCGCGTCAGCTCGTCGATTCGATGTTGCAACCTGCCCGTCTCTTGGCGATGACTCTCCATCCGCTCTTGAAGGAGATCCAGTCTGCCCTGGCGGCCGGCACCGGCGGTCGAAACTTGCTCGCGGTGATCGCGCCCTGCATCGAGCTCACTCTGGGCATGGTCGAAGCTCTTCTCCAACTCGAGATGAGCGCCCTGCCGTTCGTCTACCTGTTCTCGAAGCTGGTCCCGGCGCTGGCCGATGGTCTGGAGCTCGGCGACGATGTCGCGCTCCTGCTGCTCGAGGCCGGCGCGGCTCTGCTCCAGCTCGGCGAGGCGTTGGGCGGCTTCCTGGGCTCGGGTCTCGGCGACCGCAAGCTCTTGACGCACCGCTACGATCTCTCTTGCTAGGCGGTTGCTGGTCTCGGCCTGGAGGGTGCGGCGGCCGACCAGCGTCTCGAGCAGCTCGGCCGTGCCCTCGAGCTCCGCCTCGCGGGCGGGGAGGGAGGTGGTGATCTCCTGCATTTCTCGTTTGCGGGCGAGCGCGCCAGGGCGTGCTTCTTTGCCCTGTACGCGGAGCAGGCCTCCTTGGGCCCACAGCCGGTCGCGACTGAGGAAGGCGACTCCAGCATGGAGTCGTGCCAAGCGCTCGGCGTCGGCTGCTGCGGCCACCAGGAAGGCAGGCGGAAGGCTAGCGGCGTAGGGCTCCTCGAGGCCCAGGGCGGTGGCGAGCGAGTCGAGAACGGCAGGGTCGTCGATTTGGGGCCGGTCGACGGTTTCGAGCGTCGCCTGAAGCAGGGCGCCGCTTGAGCCTTTGCTAGCGAGGATCCGCGCCAGGGCAAGCGGATCTTCATCCTGAGGCACGATCACCGCGTCGCGGAATGCTTCGAGGTAGAGGTCGATGCTGTGCTCCCAGCCCGCCGGGACGGCGAGCTCATCGCCGAGAAAACGGGGCTTCTCCAGCCCTGCCGCCTCGAGAGTGTCCTCGACGCGATGGCGGCGCTCTTCCGCCGCAGCTTCGAGCTGCTCGATCAGCTCTAGACGCTGGTTGAAGGCGCTGACTTCTTCACGCAGTCGTGCGAGCTCCCCACTGGCGTCGGCTTCTTCGCTGAGAGTCTGCTCGAGCTCTTCGTTGGTGTCGGCGAGCTCTCCGCTCTTGGTGCGCGCCGCGGCTTCGAGCTCGATCGCGCGACTCTGGGTCTCTTCGCGGAGTTTAGTGGCGACTGCCAGCCGATCAGCCAGCTTGGCGGCTTCGGAGCTGTTGTGCTCGTGCCTGAAGTCGGCCTTCTCGGTCTCGATCTGCACCTGGTGCAACCGCGCCTGAAGGGCGTTTGTTTGGGCGCTCGAGGCCATGACTTCAGCGCGAAGGGTCTCGACGCTCGCGCTCGCCTCGCGCAGATCAGCTTGAGCCAGCTCGATTGCTTGTTGATCTTGGGCTACTGCGCTCTCTGCGGCGCCGAGCTCACTCTCCAACTCACCGTGACTCGATCTACAGGCGTCGAGACTCGCTTGATAGCCGCGAATCTCTTCGCCTAGCTTCTCGGCCAGATGCGCGCCTCGTGAAAGCCGATCGCCGGCGTCTTCCAACGCCTGCCGAGAGCCCTTTAGGTATTCGTTCCGGCCCTCGATCAACGCACGCAGATCGGACTGGCGAGCGTGCTGCTCGCTGAGCCCCTGCGCCAGCTTCTCGGCCTCTTCGCGGCCGGAGGCGAGCGCGGCCTCATCGCCGTGCAGGCGAGCTGAAAGCTCCGCGTCTTCGGCTTCCAGTACGCCAAGGCGCTTTCTGACATCGCCGAGACCTTCCTGGACCTCATCCCATCGGCGCAGATTGAGGACGCCGAGGAGCACGTCGTGCTCGGACTCTTTTTCGCGGTATCGGCGAGCGGCATTTGCCTGGCGCTTCAGCGAGCGCAGCGTGCGCTCGGCCTCAGAGAGGATGTCGTCGAGTCGCTGAAGGTTGGAACCGGCCTCCTCGAGCTTGATCTCGGCGACACGCTTTCGAGCCTTGTAGCGAGTGATGCCGGCTGCCTCTTCGAGCAGCTTGCGGCGCTCTTGGGGGTTGCCGGAGAGGATGGTGTCGACCTGCCCTTGACTGATGACCGAGTAGGAGCGAATTCCGAGCCCGGTGTCCATCAGCAGGTCTCGGATGCGCTTCAGGGTGACCACTTTGCCGTTGAGGCGGTATTGACTCTCGCCGGTGCGGAAGACGCGGCGGCCGATCGCAACTTTGCCTTCGACCGCGACTTCTACCGAGGGATCGGCGAGTAGGGTGAGGTTCACTTCAGCCATGCCGAGGGCTCGGCGACCTTGCGAGCCGTTGAAGATGACGTCCTCCATGCGCTGGCCACGGAGGAACTTGATGCTCTGCTCGCCAAGCGCCCAGGTGACGGCTTCGGCGAGGTTGCTCTTGCCGCAGCCGTTAGGCCCGACAATCGCGGTTATGCCTGGGGCGAAGTCGGTCGCTACAGGGTCGACGAACGACTTGAAGCCCGAGATCTCGAGTCGGTGGAGGGTCAGCATCGGATCGAAGGGAAGATACCAGAGGGGTCGGAGCAACCACAAGACCTAGGGGGCCACTTTTCTGAAAACACAAGATGTAGTGGCGCGATCCGCGCCCGAGTCAGGGCCCGGTCGCCTAGCTACGAGCCTTTTCTCGCTCGGGCCGGGGCTCGGGGCGCTTCGCCGCCGATGAGCACATCCCAGTAGAACGCGCTCCAGAGAATCAGTGGCAATCCGAACTTGAAAGGTAGGTCGAGGAGGTGCTTGCCGAGTCCCCAGAAGGTCTGGCCAAAAGTGCTGTAGTGCTCCTCGCTCCAGGCTCCAAGCTGAGTGGCATAGACGAACTTGACCCAGAAAACCACGAGGACGATGTGGAAGAAGACGGTGATCAGGGTCGCCCAGCCGGTTTTTGCAAGACGGGCGGTGAGCGGAGCTCCGGGGACCGCGAGAAAGAGCGCCCACATGAAGACCATGGGGAAGTGGATGTCGGTCGTTCTTACCGAGTAGAGGAAGCGACGATCGGTCTTGTAGTCGTCGCGGGTGATGACGAGAAAGTGCTGCTCTTGTCTGGGGCGCTCCTCGTCTATCGGCGCGGCGTAGAGATGAGTCACTCCCGGGCGCTCACTGAGGCGCACCAGAGTCTCCGCGCTGGACCGCAGAAAGGTGTTGTAGAAGGGGGTGCCGAGAATCCAGATCAAGACCGAGGGGATGAGCCAGATGGCGAGATTGCGAAGAAAGCGGGGGTAGGGCATCAGGCCCTGCGGGGCACGAAGCGTTGGGCCCAGAAGATCCACAGCAGCACCGCAAAAAGAATCACGATGGTTTGCCAAACCACCGTATGGGAGCTGTCGAAGAAACTCGGGAAATACACGCCGGTGAGGAACAGGGCGATGACCCGGATCAGGTTGATGAACTGGATGCCGACGATGCCGATGGCCAGACCTCCGATGCGGGCCGCCCACGGGGCGGGGAAGGAGAGGGTCGCGGAGAGGAAGATGATAAGAGCCTCGACGCCGTTGCAGCCGTTCTCGATGTCAACGGCGAAGTTGCCTCCTGTGATGCGAGTGCCCTCCATCTGAATGTCCTGCCCCAGAAGATTCAACATGAAGCCGCTGGTGCGCGCGATGCCGGCGGTGAAGGGCACGATGACTCGATCGTTGATCGGCTCCCAGGCGATGAAGGTGAACCCGCCGCCCAGGAGGACGACGAAGAGGACCAGGAACTGGATCTCCCGAAGGTAGGATCGCCAGCCGGTTGGCGGGGGCGCCGCTGATTCTTTGTCGTTCTTTTCGGCCATTCTCGAGATCTCGCGTGTCAAGGGAGATTCTAAGGGACCATGCTTCGTCGAGTCTACGGGCTGGGAGACTGTATCGGCCGTGTCGATACGCCGTTGACAAGGGCGAGAGCTGTGCGTACGATCCGGCGAGCCTGAGCCCGACCCCGGGGCCTTCCCCATTGTCCCAGATCAAGCAACTCCTCGACTCTCGCCAGATGGTGCGAGTGCTTCGTCGTATGGCGGGGGAGATCGTCGAGCGTAACCACGACGTAGACGATCTGGTGCTGGTCGGGATCCGCACCCGAGGAGTTCCGATGGCAGAGTTCTTCGCCGATGAGATAGAACGCCTGGAGGGGACGAGGCCGGTGATCGGGCTGCTCGATATCACTCTCTACCGCGATGACCTCTCGGTGATCGGCCCCCAGCCGATCGTGCGCGAGACGCGTTTGCCTGCTTCGATCGACGATCGGGTCGTGGTGCTCTGCGATGACGTGCTCTACACCGGCCGCACCATTCGCGCCGCGCTCGACGCCCTGGTCGACTTTGGTCGCCCGCGAGTGGTGCAGCTGGCCGTGCTGGTGGATCGAGGGCATCGAGAGCTTCCGATCCAGGCCGACGTTGTCGGACGCAGCATCTCTACCGGCGACAACGAGCAAGTGCGAGTGCGCTTCGAATCGACCGACGGCGACGACAGAGTCGAGTTGGCTGAGCTATGAACCAGAGCGGATGGACACGCAAGCACCTTCTGGGAGTCGCTGACCTCGTCCCGGAAGAGGTCGAGCTCATTCTCGACACGGCTCACTCGTTCCTCGAGGTGGCCCACCGTCCGATCAAGAAAGTCCCGACGCTTCGGGGACGCACCCTGCTCGGGCTTTTCTTCGAGCCCTCGACGCGAACGAGCTCGAGCTTCGAGATCGCCGCCAAACGTCTGTCGGCGGACTGGGTGAATTTCTCCACCAGCTCCTCTTCTCTGCGCAAAGGCGAGTCGCTCTACGACACCGCTAGGAATCTCCAGGCGATGGCTCCCGACATGGTCGTCGTTCGCCATGCCTTTCCCGGCGTTCCGGAGATGTTGGCGGCGGAAATGGATTGTGGGGTGATCAACGCCGGTGACGGTGCTCGCGAGCACCCCACTCAAGCCCTGCTCGACGCCTTCACGATCCGCCAGGCCAAAGGACGGATCGAGGGGCTTGAAGTCGCGATTATCGGCGATATCGAGCATAGTCGGGTAGCGAGGTCGAACGTCTCGCTGCTCACCAAAATGGGGGCTCGCGTTACCCTGGCCGGGCCCCGCACATTGTTGCCTGCGGCGGCCGAAAGCCTTGGTGCTGCGGTTGCCTACTCGGTAGAGGAGGCGGTTGCAGGCAAGGATGTGGTCATGATGCTGCGGGTGCAGTTGGAGCGGCAGCACCGCGCGCTGTTCCCCTCTCTGCGGGAGTATTTCGACTTCTTCGCGCTCACCCGCGAGCGGCTGGCGGGAGCCAAGGATGACGTCATCATTCTTCACCCAGGACCGATGAACCGAGGCGTCGAGATCGCCTCGGACGTGGCCGACGGCCCCTTCTCCGTGATCCTCGACCAAGTGACGAACGGTGTCGCGGTGCGCATGGCCGTGCTCTATCTGCTCTCGATCGCCACCACGGAGGCGGCATGAGCCTGCTGCTTCGCGGTGGCAGGGTCGTGGACCCGAGCCAGGACCTCGACGCCAGTCGGGACGTGCTGCTGGTCGACGGCGAGGTGCGCGAGCTGGCGGAGTCGATCGAGGCGTCGCCCGGCGTCGAGGTCTTGGATGTCGCCGGCAAGGTCATAACACCCGGGCTGATCGACATCCACGCTCACCTTCGCGAGCCGGGGCAGGAGTACAAGGAGAGCGTCCTCACCGGTACGCGAGCGGCGGCCGCCGGGGGGTTCACTGCGGTCGTGTGCATGGCCAACACCGATCCGGTCAACGACAATGCCTCGGTGACCGAGCACATCCTGGCCCAGGCGACTCGTCACGGCTACGCTCGTGTCTACCCGGTCGGGGCCATCTCCAAGGGGCTGCGAGGCGAAGAACTGGCCGAGATGGGCCGGCTGGCCGCAGCCGGAGTGGTCGCCTACTCGGATGACGGTAGGCCAGTGGAAAGCTCCGAGTTGATGCGCCGAGCTCTGAGCTATGCACGCCACTTCGGCTTGCCTCTGGTGCAGCACGCCCAGGACCTGCCGCTGAGCGGCGAAGGGGCGATGCATGAAGGCGAGTGGTCCGCTCGGCTCGGAATTCCCGGGATCCCGGCCGCCGCTGAAGATCTGATGGTGGCGCGCGACGTTCTCCTCACCGAGCTCGCCGGGGGTCGCTATCACCTACAGCATCTGTCGAGTGCGAAGAGTCTCGATCTCGTACGAGCGGCGAAAGAGCAGGGCCTCGCGGTCACTTGCGAGGCGACGCCACATCATCTGTTGCTGACCGACGAGGAAGTGTTCAGGAGTGGGATCTCAACCAACACGAAGATGAATCCGCCGCTGCGCTCCGAACGGGATCGCCAAGCTCTTCTCGAGGGCATTGCAGACGGCTCGATCGATTGCGTCGCGACCGACCACGCTCCCCATCACGTCGACGAGAAGCGCGTCCCCTTCAATGTGGCGCCCTTCGGGATCGTTGGCCTCGAGACCGCGGTGGGGCTGTGTCTGGATCGTCTGGTGGCGCAGGGAGTCGTGGATCTGAGTCGATTGGTGGACCTGCTTTCGTGCCAGCCGGCCAAGATCATGGGTCTTCCCGGAGGCTCTCTACGACCCGGGGCTGTCGCCGACGTGACCGTTCTCGATCTCGACCAGGAGTGGACCGTAGACGCGAGTCGCTTCGAGAGCAAGTCGAGTAACACGCCTTTTGACGGCTGGTCCGGCCGTGGGGCGCCGCTGCACACGATCGTCGGTGGGCGGCTCATTTCGTTATCGGCTTCAGAGTAGGCGGATGAGCGACTCGCGACTTGTCGAGGTAGCTGTGGAGGCTTCTCGGCGAGGCGGCGAGATACTGATGCGCCATCTGGGGGGGAGCGATCTTGGAGTCGAGGAGAAGGAGAAGAACGACTTCGTCTCGCGTGCCGACAAAGAGAGCGAGGCCGCCGTCATCGCCTGCATTTACGATGCCTTTCCCGCCCATCACATTCTTGCTGAGGAAGGTGGGCGGCGCGCGGGAACGGGAGAGGCAGACTATGAGTGGATTGTCGATCCTCTCGATGGAACCACCAACTATTTGCAAGGCGTGCCCTTTTTCTGTGTGTCGATTGGCTGTCGGCGTGGCAGCGAGATGGTGGCGGCCGCGATTCTCGACCCCCAGCGCGACGACCTTTTTACCGCTTCCGCCGGCGGCGGCGCCTACCGAAACGGAAAGAGGGTGCGCCTGGCGCCGAGAGAGGGCCTCGATGGGGCTTTTCTTGCTACAGGGTTCCCGTTCAAGGCGCGGGGAGCCGCCGACACTTATGCCGCTCTCTTTCGCGACGTCTTCGTCGAAGCGCGAGGCATTCGTCGCTGCGGGGCCGCGGCCCTCGACTTGGCCTACACCTCGGCGGGGGTCTTCGAGGGCTTTTTCGAATTTCGGCTTGCCCCGTGGGATATCGCCGCAGGGAGCCTTCTGGTGCGGGAGGCTGGTGGCGTCGTGTCGGATCTCGACGGTGGAGACGAATACCTGAAAAAGGGCAGTATTTTGGCGGGAGTACCTGGCGTTCACCGTCGTCTGTTGGAGATCGTCGGCCGACACACCAGTGAAGCGGATCTTGATCGCCTTCTATCCGGCTAGACTTGACCGGTGAGAGCCCTCGCTCGCGTCGGACTGATCCTTTATCTCGCCTTCTTGATCTTCGGCCTCTCGGTCACTCCGAGGGCGTTGGGCGATCTGCTGCAGCGCGGCGAGCTCCCGCAGGCCCGGCTCACTCGGGAACGTGTCGGAGAACGCCTGGGAGCCCTTCGTGACCGTTTCTTTATCTTCGCTTCTGAGGTGGATGATCTGCGTCTTCGGGTCGAGAAGATCCGTGTGGCCTATGGCCTGGCGGAGGCCCTCGAGCCCTCGCCGCGGTTGGAGGATCGAGGCGCTTTTCCGGAGACGGTGTTCCTTGCCCAGATCGAGGATACGGTGCGAGTTGCCACGCGCCTGCGGTTGGACATCGGCGATCTCGAAGCAAAGGTAGCCAACCTGCGTGAGTTCGAGAGCGGTGAGGCCGGTCGCGTGGCCTTCACACCTTCGATCTCGCCCCTACGCGGCGACTTCGTCCTCACCTCGGCGGTGGGCCAGCGAAAGAACCCCTTTACCGGTATCAGCGAGTACCACATCGGGATCGACCTGTCGGCCCCGGTGGGCAGCTCGATCTTGGCTGCCGCCGATGGTGAGGTGGTATTCGCCGGCCGTTACTCTCTGCGACGTCGTTCGGGCTGGTGGCGTCTTGGGAAGCTGGTGGCGGTGCGCCATGGCAAGGAGCTGCTGTCGATCTATGGGCATTGCGACAAGATCATGGTCCGTCGAGGCCAGCGGGTAACTCGCGGGGATCGTCTCGCCACCGTGGGCGAAAGCGGTGTGAGTGCCAATCCACATCTTCACTACGCGGTTTGGCGGCGCAACGATCTCGGAGTCCTGGCACCGGTGGACCCGAGGCTATTCATGCTCGATCGCCGCTGGAGCGACGAGGAGGCTCTGCTCGTGCAAGCAAGTAGCCATCCCGAGGTATGGCAGTACGAGGCGCTGCCGAGGGGGATTCGCTGAGCAGCGAACCTCGACGCCACGAAGCCGCGGTCATCGGCGGCGGCCCTGCGGGCGCGACTGCTGCTCGCCTGCTCCGTCGCTGGGGATCTACCTGAACATGAGCCCGAGTTCGTGCTGCAAGGGTTCCGGACCAAGTGGTAGCCACGAAGAGCGACACCTCCGAATGTACTGATGTCGCGATCTGTGGTGGAGCCGCACTTTGTGATTTCCGGGCAGTTTGGCTCGGTGCAGGCAACAGAAGTAGGCTCAGCGTTGCGACGACGAGACAGAGCCAACGATCGTGAGGTGATGCGAATGAGCCAAGCCGACAACTCCGTCGACGAAGCGAGCTTTCGCGACTCGATTCCGGACTCCCAGCAGCCGACGTTCACGCTGCTCCAGCAGCTCATCGAAGATCTCGTGCCCGACGCCGACGTGAGCATCAAGTGGGGCACGATCGCCTACGACCTCGACTGCAGCCTTTTCGCGCTCTCGGCCAACAAGAAGCACGTGAACCTCTACATCCTGACCTTGGGACTGCTCGCCGAGTACGCCGACGACCTGGCCGGCATCCCTCAGAGCAAGTGCGTGCTTCGTTTCAGTCCCAGCGCCGAGGTGCCCCTCGAGACTTTGCGTAAGGTCATGACCGATGCCGTGGAGCGTAAGCGGGCTGACTAGAGGCGCACGGGTCGAGTGAAGATTCCCACCCGCGCCGACGTGCTGCGCGTTGCGTGGCCGATCGTGCTGGCCAACTCGGCGATTCCGCTGCTCGGCCTCGCCGATACGGCTGTCATCGGCAACACCGGCACCGTTGCGGAGCTCGGAGCGATTGCTCTTGGAGCGCTCGTCTTCAACTTCGTGTATTGGAGCTTCGCCTTCCTGCGCATGGGAACGACGGGGTTCGTGGCTCAGGCGGACGGAGCCGGCGACGAGGTCGAGGTGCGCTCAGCACTCGGGCGGGCGCTGGTCCTTGCGGCAGCGATCGGGGTCGTCCTGGTTCTCTTGCAGAAGCCGATCGAATGGGTGACGCTCGGGTTGCTCGCCGGCACGGCGGAGGTCGAGTCGATCGCCAGCTCCTACTACTTCATCCGCATCTGGGGGGCACCGGCGGCCCTCGGCACCTTCGCGGTTCTCGGCACCTTCATCGGCCTCGGCGAGAGCGGCCGGCTGCTCCAGACGCAGATCTTCCTCAACGGCCTAAACATTGCTCTCGACGTCGTCTTCGCAGGGGTTCTCGGCTGGGGGGTCGAGGGTATCGCTCTGGGTACGACGATCGCCGAATGGGCGACCCTCGTCGTCGCTCTAGTGCTTGTGCGGCGCACCCTGAGAGCGCGGCGCGAGGACGCCGAGCCGTTCTTTTTGTGGTCACAGATCCTACGGCGCGACAAGCTCGCCCGCACGCTGAGCGCCAACGCCGACATCATGGTCCGCACCCTCTTTTTGCTCTTCGGCTTCGGTTGGTTCACCAACCAGGGCGCACGCTTCGGCGACGAAGTGCTGGCTGCGAACCACGTCCTGTTACAGCTCGTCACCGCCAGCGCTTACTTCCTCGACGGTTACGCCCATGCCACCGAGTCGCTGCTCGGTCGTGCGATCGGTGCCCGGCAGCGCGAGGCGTTCGATAGCGCGGTCCGCTGCTCCACCCAACTCGCTGCGGTGACCGCCGTAGTGCTGACGGCGATCGTGCTGCTCGGCGGCCGCTTCGTCATCGCCTGGCTGACCGACCTCGAAGTGGTGCGCCAGCTCGCCTCGAGCTGGCTTCCCTACACCGCGTCTTATGTTCTGGTCTCCTTCGCCGCCTTCCAGCTCGACGGCATCTTCATCGGTGCCACTCGTACGCGAGATATGCGCAACACAGCCGGCGTTTCGCTCCTGGTCTTTCTGCTCGTCAGTTGGCCCCTGGTCGCGATCGCCGGCAATCGAGGTCTGTGGATGGCCTTTGTCGTCTACGTGATCGTTCGTGCGGTCACACTGGCGGCTCGCTTCCCAGCGTTGCGGCGCGCGGCGCTCGAGCCGCAGGCCACAGACTCGTCGTGGTTGTAGCCAAAGGCCCAAATCAGTCCCGATCGAAGCAGATCTGAGCCTCCTCTCACAGAAGAACCACACAGCCACTCGCGCGGTCCCAGCGCCAAGGAAATTCATCGGTGGTGAGGTGTGATGGCCCTAGCCAGCGCGAGATCCCATTCAGCGAGACGCTGTCTGAGCGACCCGCGAGGACGTCGCGGCCGGCATTCGTAATCCGGATGCCTTCGCTCATAAGCTCGGTCTCGCCCATCCCCAGGGCCGCTCCCTCTCGCTCGACAAGCGGCGTGGTTGCCGACTCGAGCTCACCCAGCATCGCGAAGAACTGGGTGCTCGAGAGATACGGATTCTGGTCACGTTCGTAGTGCTCGCTGAAGAGGTCTCGCCCCGTTCTGGTGGCCGTCCCAACGCTCTCTAGGACCAGCCGCTGGGACTTGGTGAGCCCATTCGATGAATCCGGAAGGTCCTCGAGGAAGCGCCTGAGGGCGGCCGCGAGGAAGGGGAGCGCCGACGTATTGCCTTGAATGGTGCGCTCGATTTCGAATGGATCGCCCGAGCAGAACGCGGTCCATGCACGTTGAGCAAGGAGGTGTTGCTCCTCGCTCACATCGCCCCGTGTCTCGAACAGCGACGCCATCTCGTCCTCATTCAGCTGACCCAGGCCTCGAAAGTCCTCGATGCCAGGGAAACTTCCGATACAGGTGAGGGAGAGGCTGGTGTCGCCGAGTGCACGGGACGCATACCAGGCCAGATGCCGGATGAGCAAGAGTTGATCGAAGAGGTCGTGCTCGAACCAGAGCACTACTTCGTCGTAGTCGGCGTGCGCCTCCATCGCCTCGTCCCAGCCCGAGGCCATCTCTCCGCCGGCTCCAGCAAATGCCCCGAACCAAGCGGTTTCGTAGAAGTCGGCTCGCGCTGCGCGCCATGCCGGCGTCTCGATGCCGCCCGCCGGCAGCGGCCCGTCCCAGAGCAGCTCGGCCCAGATGCCGACAGTTCCCGGTACCTCGCAGGCGCGGAGGGTTTCGGCAGCGCTGTCGCCGTTGGTGAGATGGAACAGTGCCCTCTCCTTCCTTTCAGTGTCGAACACCTCGGTCGGCGCGGCGCTTTCGATCGCATCCTGCATTTGTGATTCCTCGAGAATTACTTTCAGTTGGGCGCGAGCGCGGTGGAGCCAGCTCTTGACGGTGCCGGCGGGTGCACCGAGATGGTCCGCAACCCGCTGCAGGCTGAGGCCATCGCGATGGAAAAGAACGATCGGAGCGCGGTACTTCTCGGGAAGGCTCTCCACCGCAGCCGCCACACGAGCCCGCATCTCAGCGCGTTCGAGGCGAGCGGGCGCTGATGGGAGCTCGCTGTGCAAGGCATCGACTCCGTGCGGAGACGTGCCGCGAAACAGAGCCGGCCGGAACGTTCGCATCCAGTCGACACAGGTGCCGAACACGATGCGTCGGAGCCAGGGGCGGAACTTCCTCGGATCGGACAGTAGGTCGATGTTGCCGAGCGCTCGGATGAACGCTTCCTGGCACATGTCCTCGGTTTCGACCGCGTCGCGAACTAAGGAGCGAGCGAGGGCGAGGACGTCACCTTGGTGGCGATCGACGAGGAGGCCGAAGGCCTCCGCTTCTCCGTTCCGAACCCGCGACACGAGTGTCGCGTCTTCGGCCGCGCCGTCTGCGTCCTTGCTGAGTCGTCGAGATTTGTCGTTGCCGTTCAAAGTCTTTTTGCCCTCCGATCTTCGAGCCTCGCTTGATAGTCGAGAGTCGTGCGGGCGAGGTTGCACGGAAGCGCTGACATTCTCCCGAGAAGGTATCAATCGATGCGACGCCGCAACACCCGAGGCCGGTCTCTGTCCAGAGACGAAAGAGGCTCTTGACGTTTCCCAGTGGCGATCCAGGGGCTCGATCGGTGGAGATCGAGCTGGAGACAACTCCGTCCGTGTCTGCATTTGTTGGCCCGGTTTTGACCGCTCTATTCGCCTGGATGACCTGAAGGAGTAAACTGCATTCGGTTGGAGAAAATGCCAAGGCCCGCGATCGACACCAGTCGTGGTGCGGTGCGAAGGGCCGCTTCTGCGAAGGGGCGCAAAGGAGACTCGAAGCGAATGAGCATGTTTCCGAAGTCGGTCAAGATCACCGACGACACGATGAGGGAAGGCCTCCAGATCGAGAGCGCCGACATTCCGGTGTCCGAAAAGCTGAGGCTGTTGGACGCGATCGGTGAGACCGGGGCGAAGACGATTGCGATCGGATCCTTCGCTCACCCGAAATGGACGCCGCAGATGGCCTGCATCGAAGAGATCGCCGAGCGCTTCGTCCCCAAACCCGGCGTGAGCTATACGGCCGTTATCTTCAATCGTAAGGGGTTCGAGCGGGCAGACAAGTTCTACCCGAAGATCAACGTGCGAACCAAGCGATTCGGTATCCACATCGAGCTGTGCGATTCATTCGCCCGTCGCAACTACAATCGGACCCAGGCGGAGCAGATCTTGGGCATGCCCGACACCGTCGCCAGAGCGCACGAGGGTGGAGCCGAGCTCGGGGCGGTGGCGATCGGAAACCCGTTCGGGTCCAACTTCGAGGGGCCTTTCTCGCTGGAACAGCGGATGGACCTTTTGGCCATGATGATCGATGCCTGGCACGAGGGCGGGTTCGAGGTAAAGAGATGCTCTTTTCTCGACGCCATGGGTTGGAACATGCCGCATCTGGTGGAGGAGACCATCCTGGCGGTAAGGGATCGTTGGCCGGAGATCACGGACTTCCACTGCCACCTTCATGACACCAGAGGCGCCACCATGGCGAGCTTCTACGAAGCCCTCAAGTTAGGAGTGCGTGAATTCGATACCTCCATCGGTGGCATGGGCGGCTGTCCTTACTGTGGTAACGGTCGAGCCGCGGGGCACGTCCCAACTGAAGACTTTGTCGATCTCTGCCATGAGCTCGGCATCGAAACCGGCTACAACCTCGACAAGCTGATCGAGGCGGCCGCGATCGCCGAGGAAGTGGTGGGGCATCCACTCTGGGGGCACGTCTCCAAGGCCGGCCCCCGGCCGCGTGGAGAGAAGCTCTATCCTCGTGATATGCCCTTCGTGGAGACACTCGACGAGGCGGCCCATTTCCGCAAGGGAGCCGCGGTCTACGCCGGGCAGGTGTCTCCTTGGAAGCCCGATCTGATGACTCGGTAGGAGCCTGCGCAGCAGGACTCCGGATGCGGCATTGTCAAGTTAGGGTCGGAGGCACGAGGCTTGGCCCGGCAACGCTGGTCGGCTCCGGGTTCAGCAGACACAGGTCGTCCGCCGCCAGACGCCGAAGGAGTGGTCACGCAGCGTACGATGGTTGGCGGAGCTGACGAGGTGCCGGCCAACTCGGAACAGGTTGAGGACGAGGCCATGAACCGAGAGGAAGCGCTGCGCTTGACCGGGCGACTTGAACCGGCGCATCTGTCGTTCCCGCTGCCGGGTCGGCTGGTGCGAGACTTCCGCTCGGTTGTTGGCGTACTGCCTCGTATCGTGGACGACCGAAGGCATCGTGGTGCGATGAGCGGCTCCGTAGCTCTTCAGCTTGTCGGTGACCAGGCGCAGCGGCTCTGCACATTGGCCCTTCAATAGCTTGCGGAAGAAGCGTTCTGCTGCACGCCGGTTCCGACGGGACTGGACGAGGATGTCGAGCACGTCGCCGTCCTGGTCGACCGCCCGCCACAGATACTGCCGTTTGCCCTGGATGGTTACGAAGAGCTCGTCGAGGTGCCACGTGTCACCAAGACGACCTTGCCGACGCTTCAGCTTGCGGGCGTACTCGGTGCCGAACTTCCGACACCACTGGCGGATGGACTCGTATGAGACGGTCACTCCGCGCTCGGCCAGGAGATCCTCGACGTCGCGGAAGCTCAAGGCGAAGCGGTGGTAGAGCCAGACGGCGTGACTGATAATCTCGGAAGGATAGCGGTGGCGGCGGTAGCTGACTGCGATCGTGTCCATAGCACCGAGTCTGCCAGGCATGGCGTTAACCTGACAGTGCCCACCCCACGATGGCAGAGGGGGCGGCACCGGGAAGGGGGCGGAGATGATCGGGGCTAGCTTCCCCCAGGGGTCGCACGGGTCGAGCCTTGCGGCTCAGAACCGCCCTCCCAGCCGCTCGACGAGGGAGCGGAGGATCTCGACGAAGAGATCGGCCGTCTCTTCGGCGCTGAGGAAGCCAGCTTCCATCTGGCCGAGGAGTCCTTGGAATCCGCCGTACTGGAAAGCGGCGAGGGCCTGGGCGTTCTTCGGGGACAGGCCGTTGACCCCGACGAAGTAGTCGGCCCACATGTCCATGATGCGATGGCGCCGGCGCTGATTACCAGCCTCCAACGAGCGGTTGAGCTGCCTCAGAGGCCAGTGTCCGTAGACCAGCTCCATGTGCGCCAGGCGCCGCTCCTGCAGCCCCGCGAAGTAGGTCCTCACCCACTCCCGGAGGGCGGCCTCGAGATCGTTCGGGTGGGCCCGAATCGTGGCCGCGACGCTGGTGCAGACCTCCTCATAAAGCCTGTCGGCCAGTTGCCAGGTGAGCTCGTCGACGTTCGGGAAGTGCTCGTACACGAGCTGGCGGCTGACGCCGGCGAGGCGGGCGAGGCGGATGACGCTCAGGTTCTCCCAGCCCTCTTCCTGCACCAGCGCGAGACCGTGCTCTAAGAGCGAGCGCTTCCTCTCACCCGCAGGCAAGTAGCGGCGCTTGGAGGGCTTCGCGCGAGGGGTGGTGCTCAGATTGCGCATGCCGCTGACAGCCGGCCACGCGGTTCGAGGCAAAGCCGGATCTCCAAGCGAGTGCATACTAATTCAAAATGGAACAGACGTCCAAAAGGTTCGGTCAGCCACCCGTGCGCGCAAGCGCACTCTTCCACCGGAAGGTATATGGACCAGTCTGTCTATTTTTGGTAGCTTGTCGTGGTTACGAATGTCTCGACAGCAGAGTAGATTTTGTCCACTGGTCGATCTTCCACGAGGATTCCGAGATGCGTGCTCCGTTAACCCTGCTCGCCTGCAGCCTGCTCTTAGCCGTTAGTGCCCTCGCCGACGCTCCCCAGACCGGTACGGTCGAGGGTGTCGTCACCGACCCGTCGGGAACACCCATCCCTAGTGTCGTGGTCAGCTTGGAGAGTGATCGCGGCACTCAAACCGCCGTCACCGATGCCGAGGGAAAGTACCGCATCGGACTGCTGCTGCCCGGCGCCTACACCGTCCAGGCCAAGATGGAGGGCATGCAGTCGCAGCAGGCCTCGGTACGCCTCGAGGCCGGCACGCGGTCGAGGACAGACCTAGAGCTCGCCGCCTCCACCGACGAGACCATCACCGTCACCTCTGAGGCGCCGCTGATCGACAGGTACGAGGCCAGTGCCGCTTCCACCCTCGAGGCCGAGGTGGCCGAAAACTTGACCTTCGGGAAGCGCAACTACCAGTCGGCCGTCTTGATGCTCCCCGGCGTGACGAGCGACGCCCGCTCCGCGGCCCTCGGCGACCACACGCCCACCATCAACGGTGGCCTGTGGGCCGAAAGCGCGGGCTTCGTCGACGGCGTCGACACCAGCTTCAACCGCCGCGGCGGCAGCTCCAGGCTCTTCCTCCCCACCACCGCTATCAGCGAGGTGCGTCTGGTGTCCGCGGGAGCGCCAGCGGAGTACGGTCGGGTCATCGGCGGCGTGACCAATGCCGTGATCAAGACCGGAACCAACAGCTTGAAGGGCAACCTGCTCTACATCGCGCAGCGCCAGACCTGGCGCGCCCAGTCGGACGCCGTGCCTCTGGACCGCTCTAGCGACAACGTCAACAGCTACGAGATCGCCATCGGCGGACCGATCGCCCGTGACAAGGCATGGTTCTTCGTCGCTGGTGGCGAGACCAACTCGAACGAAGTCGACGCTTTCGCCGGGGGCGACATCCTCGACAATAGCCTCCGCGGCGAGCCGATCGTCGGCAAGTTCAACTACCAGCCCACCGCCAGCCACCAGCTCTCAGCCCTCTACGCCGACGGCAGCGTGCAGAAGGTCTTCTGGGCCTCGAACGCCGCCGACCAGTACACCCCGCTTGACTTCGATCTCACCGAGATCCTCATGCAGGGGGCCTGGAACTGGTCGATCTCGTCGAACACTTTCCTCGAGCTGAAGGTAGCCGACTACGAGTCGGAGATCCTCCGCAATGAGTTCAACCCTAGGACCCCCGACCCCAACGCTGCTCCCGACTCTCCCGCCGCCACTGCCGGCGCCTACTGGGACCTCAACAACCGCCTCAAATACAACGCCATCTACGTCGGCGCCGGCACCGGCTACAACGCCTTTCCCCGCAAACAGGGCAATGCGGCCCTGAGCTTGTTCAAGGGCAACCACGAGCTCAAGATCGGGGCCGACTTCCAGGACATCGAGTTCGAGAGTTTCAACACCCCACCCGACCGTTACGAGGGACGGGGCTACAACGAGAACCTCCCGGGTGGCTTCGCTCAGCCGACCCGGCTCCGGGTCTTCATTCCACCGGAGGCGCCGGTGGTGAGCACTAGCGAAAACCTGGCCGTGTTCGCCCAGGACCGCATCACCGTCGGCGACCACTGGACCTTCAATCTCGGGCTGCGCATGGACGCGCAGGACCACGCCAACGATGTCGGTGAGCCAGCCACCTCGCCCACCGACGTGGTGCCACGCCTGGCCGCCATTTACGACCGGAGCGGGGACGGCAAGACTCTGCTGAAGGCGACCGCCGGTCGCACCTATCAGCTTATCGGCACCCACATCGTCAACGCCTTCTTTTCGCGCTTGCCGAACGGCGCCAACGCCTTCACCCAGTTCGCTTACGACCCCGCGACCCAGCGCTATGACCTTTTCCAATTCACCCAGATTCCCTCCAACGCTACCCCGATCCAACCCTTCGACGCCTATTACAAGGATGAGGTGTCCTTCGCCATCGAGCGCCAGCTCGGCCAGCTGTGGGCCTTCGAGGCCAGGGCCATCTACTGGGATCTCGGCGACATGTACTGGGGCAACGAGCAGTTCGACACCAACGGCATTCCCTTCGATGCCATCAACAACTACGACGAGGGCAAGCGCGACTACACCGCGCTGCAGCTCGAGCTCGGCCGTCGCTACCGGGGCAATTGGACCCTGCGTATGAACTACACCCTCTCCGAAGCCGAGGGTAACGCCGTCGGAAACGTGACAAACAACGACACCACGGACCTCGATACCTTCCTCGAGGGCAGCGGGGGAATCAACGTGGTCACCGGCCGGACCGACACCACCGAGGTCAACCGCTTCGGCCCGACCTCGTCCGACCGCACCCACAACCTCAACCTCATGGCCTTGAAGAACTGGGAGTTGGGCAGTCACACCCTCGGTCTCGGCGTGACCGGAACGTTCCGCTCCGGTCGCCCGTGGGCCCGCATCGCCCGGGCCACGGTCGCTCACCCGGTGAGCGGACAGCGGATCCTCACCGAGGCCTACCTCGAGCCCCGGGGAAGCCAGGAGCTCGAAGATACCCTGAACCTCAACTTGACCGGGACCTGGCGTTTCCCCCTCGGCCAGCGCGTCGAGGGCCAGGTGCGGGGCGAGCTGGCGAATATCACCGACGAGCAGGAACAGATCATCGTCAATCCCTTCAACGCCCGGCCCTTCCCGGGACGGGTCTCCTACCAGATCCCGAGGGAGTTCCGTTTGATCGTCGGAGTTAATTTCTAGATCCGTACGACCTCAGAGTCTCCGAAGCCGGGAGCCCGCCGTCGGCGGTGGTCCATCTGCCGACGTACCAGTACAAGACGATGCTTTCGCCGAGGTGCCCCGGGTGGTTACGGAATTGAGGACGATCGGCGTGCGAACTCCACCCGGGCAAGCCCCTCCGCGCGCGATACGGTGGCGCCGACGATCTCGCCTCCGGCTCGTAGTTGCGCCTCCGCGATCGCCCGATCCTCGTCGCGAAACCCGTAGCTGCGGAGCATTCCGGGCTCGAGGATGCGGCCGCAGCGGGGAGAATCAGGTAGAGGGTGACGACAATGCCCCCCTCCGCGCCTCTCGAGTCAGGCCGAGGTGCTCACTCCCGGGGCGAGACATCAGGCGACGCGAGGGCGTCGCAGTCGCGCCGTACGACGCAGGCGTCGACGAACCCGAGCAGGTCGTCGAGCACGCGGGAGAACCATGCCCTGCTCCGAGGCTTGTGCGCCACTCGCCGGCGTGCTAGATTCCGACGAATTAGACATCTGTAAGAAACGTGCGCGAGTGGACGCCTATCCAACCCCCGATCGACTTCCCGCGCTTCTAGACCTTCACCTCCCGGCTCCTCGACGAGGGGGGTGCTGATCTGGCGGGACCGCCGCTTCCATATCTGCGGCGCCCTCACCGAGGAAGACGTCGCCGCGACCCTGGCGCGGGGCTGGCGGTGCTGGAGGACGAAAATGAAGACGACACTTTCCGCCTTTCTGTTGCTCACCCTATTGCCTGCGATGGCGCTGGTCGCCGACGACGACCTCGGCATCTTGCGTCCCGACCAGGCTACTCGCGAGCTCGGATACCTGCCCATGGACGACGGCATCGAGCTCGCCTACGTGGTGTGGAGGCCGCGGCAAGAGGGTCGCTTCCCGGTGCTGCTGAGCAATTCGCCCTACCTGGGCGGAGGCATCGACCTCGAGAATCATGAGGAGTTCAGCAGCGCCGCCCTGGAATACCTGCGCCACGGCTACGCCTTTGTCGGGGTGAGCATCCGCGGCACCGGCTGTTCCGAGGGGGGCTTCGACCTGCTCTCGGAGCGCAACGCTCGCGACGGCGCCGCCGCGGTTGAGTGGGCGGGGTCTCAGTCCTGGAGCACTGGTGCCGTTGGCCTGGTCGGCAACTCCTACGAAGGCATCACCCAGTATCCGGTGGCCGCGCGCCATCCCCGCTACCTGAAGGCGATGGCGGCCGGCGCCTCCGTCGGCGACGCCTATCTCGATGCAGCCTACCCGGGTGGAATCTTCAACTCGAGCTTCTTCGCCTTCTGGGCCTACGACGTGCAGCCGATGGCGGCGGCCTGGGGAGCGTCGTCGCGGGTGGAGGCTGGCGACGACCGCTGCACGGCGATCCGGGCCAAGCAACCAGGCAACGGGGTGTTCAGGGCTACCCGCACCCACCCCCACCGAGACGCCTGGTGGCAGGCGCGGGACCTGACGGCGATGGCAACGGCGATCGAGGTGCCGGTCTTCATCGCCCAGGCCTGGCAGGACCAGCAGGTCGCGGTACGTGGCGCGACCCGGCTCTTCGAGTCGTTGAAGACCCCGAAGAAGATGATTCTGGGCAACGGCGATCACGGCTTCTACGGCTTGCCGACAGTGATGGCCGAGCGCCTGCGCTGGTACGACCACTGGCTCAAGGGTGAGGACACCGGCGTCGACGGCGATGCGCCGGTCTCGGTCTGGTTCGAGCATCGGCCAGTCGACGGCGAGTGGCGGGCTGGCTGGACGCGGGATTTCGATGACTGGCCGCCACCGGAGTCGGAGCCCCGTACGCTTCACCTCACCGCCGAAGGCCGCCTGCGTCGGGCAGCCGCCAGCACCGGGAAGGCGAGCGGGGAGCGTCACTACATCTACCCCGCGGGCTCGGAGCTCATCGGGTCGGCGGCGGAGTTCGCCATCGCTCCGGCCTCTTTCGGGTCTCTCAGTTATCGTAGCGAGCCGGCGGCGACCGACATCACGATCCTGGGCTCTCCGGAGCTCGTTCTCTACCTGTCGAGTGAGCGCTCGGACACAGACCTGATGGTCGCGCTCCACGACATCGACCGCGACGGGCGCGTCCAGTACCTGCAGCGGGGGTTCCTGCGCGCCTCTCACGCGGCAAAGCTGGTGACGGCTGAGGGTGGCGACGCCGGAGTCGAGCGCAACCATCAGCGGCCGGCGCCGCTACGGCCCGAGTCGGTGTACGAGCTCCGCGTCGAGCTCCAGCCCCTTGGCCACGTGCTGCGCCCGGGACACGCCCTCGAGTTGGTCGTGCTCGCTCCCAACCCGCTGCCGCAACCGAACTGGGGTCTGGCCGCGGTGATGCTCCCCGGACGCAACACGGTCTACCACTCCGAGCAGCACCCGTCACGGCTCCTGGTCCCTGTGCTCCCGGGAGCCGGAGCGGAAGCCGCGGCACCGGAGTGCGGGTCACTGCCGATGCAGCCCTGCCGCGCACCGGCGCCGGAGAGCTCGGAGCAGCCCGGGCCGCCAGCGCTCTCGACTCGAAGGAAAGTTTAGCGATGGCCCAAGCGATCGTTCTCAACGGCGAAGACCTCAGCGTCACCGACGTGTGGCGGGTGGCCGCAGAAGGTGCTGCCGTAACCCTCGACGAGTCTTGCCGGGAGCGGGTCGACGCCTCACGGCGGGTGCTCGAGGACCTGGTGGCCCGAGATCAGGTGGTCTACGGAGTCACCACCGGGGTGGGACCGCTGTGCGACCGGCTGCTGCCCCGCGAAGACGCCGAGGCCCTGCAGCACAATCTGGTGCGCGCGCTCTCCGCCGGGCGATGCCGGTCCCGCCACCGGTCACGATCGTAGTCCTCCCCTCAAGTCGACTCGATCTCGCTCCTCCCTGTTGAGAGCTACGGGAAATCTCCCTTCCGATCAACCGGCCGCGTTGATCTCGCGGGCCGCGCGGTCGCCCGACTCCAGGGCACCCTGCATCCAGCCGGGACGGGTCGAGGCGTGCTCGCCGGCGAAGTGGATGCGCCCCTCGGGTCGCGAGATGTGAGGGCGGATCGAATACATCTGGCCCGGCTTGAAGTAGATGTAGCCGCCGCGCGCCCAGGGGTCGTCGTCCCATACCCAGGTGGTGCCGACTTCGAAGTGCTCGCGCACATCGGGGTAGAGCTTCGAGGCGTCGTCGAGGGTCGACGCGATACGCTCGGGCTCGCTCAGCTCGGCGGCGCGTCGGGCCCCGACACCCGAGCGGAACGACTCGAGAATGCCGCGGGGCCCCGGCTGCGCCACGGTGCGGTCGCCGAGACCGCGCATCGGCAGGTCGGTGAGAGCAGAGCCGTCGAATCCCTGCGCGAGCCAGAACCGCTCGCGGCTCTGCAGGTAGACCCGCGTTACAGAGGTGGTCGGCAGCTCGTCGATGGCGCGCTGCTTTTCCGGGCTGAAGCCGGGCGATACGTCGATGCGACGCAGCACCGAAAAGGGCACTGCACACACCAGGCGGTCGGCGGCGAGGGTCGTGGGCGACCCGGCCTGCTCGTAGACCACGCGCACGCCCCTATCGTCGTGCTCGATGCGGGTGACCGGGGCGCCGTAGCGGATGTCTCCGGCGAGGCGGGTGGCGAAGGCCTCGGGCAGCAGGTCGTTGCCACCGCGGATCGTGAACACCTCCTTCGTGGCCGCCTCGTCGACGAGCTGGCTGAGCATGTTCAGCGCTGAGTAGCTCTCGGCGCCGTCGCCCAGATTGTCCTGGAAGCCGAGGCTGAGGAGCTCGACGGCGGCGGCCGATGCACCCTGCTCGCGCAGCAAGTCGGCGAGCGAGAGACGATCGTACTTTTCAAGCGAGGCCGACGGCCAATCAGGAGTCTCGGGATCGCCCATCTCCTCGACTAGGGGACCGAGGTAGCGGTCCATCATCCCGTCCCGCCCCAGCCGTCTCTCCTCGGGGGTCAGGTCGAGAGGCCAGTTGGTGGGCTCGCCCCGCTTCACCTCGAGGCGGCGCCCCCGGACCCAGGCGCGGGAGTCCAGCTTCGAGGGCACAACCTTATCGAGCTCGAGGCCGAAGAGCTCGACGTAGTGCATCGTCCAAGCGTGCCGGTCGTGGATGAAGATGCCGCCCGCCTCGGCGTAGAGCCCGTCGGAGAACGGCGCGCGCAGAGTGTGGACGCGCCCGCCGGCCCGTCCCTGCGCCTCGAGGACCGTGACCTCGTGCCCGGCCTGGACCAGCTCCCAGGCCGCCGACAGACCGGCTAGTCCGGCGCCCACGACGATGATCTTTCGGCGCGGTCCCTGGCGCTCGACTCCCGGCTGACCTCCGGCGCGCATCGCGCGCGGCGCCACCGACAACGCACCCGCCGCCAGCAGGGTCCGTCCGAGAAAGTCTCCCCGGCCGATATGTGAGCTCATCTCGCGTCTCTCCTTCTCGTATGCGCCGCGGCAGCGATTGACCGCGCCGCCGATGGTGGAGCGGGGCTGAGTCACTCGGCCGAGTGCCGCTCCAGCAGCTTCTCCATCCAGTCGAGGGCGTCGGCGACGTTCGGACCACCAGCGAGAACGCCGTGCCCCGAGCAGGGAATCTCGACGATCTGCGCTTCCGGACACTCGCCAATCGACGTCGGCGCGTCTGCCGCGCAAGCCCGGGTCGTACCGCCGCACTTCTCGTAGTTCACCGAGGCCCCGCCCGGATTATGCTCATCGATCGCACGCGCGATCGGCCCGTCGAGGTGCTCCTGCGCGAAGGCGATGTCGCCGCAGGTGATGATGTTGTCGCGGCTATTCCAGGCATGGAAGATCGGCGTCGTGATGGTGCCGTCTTCGATCGCCTCCGACAGAGAGAACTCGAGAAAATTGATCGTATCGAGGCCCCGCGTCGTGTCCTGCAGCGGATGATCGCACTGAACCCAGGTCTGCTTGTTTTCCCCGACGACAACGTGGCGCAGGCCGTTTACCACACCCTCGTCCTTGACCCGGCCGTAGGCCGCGACCTGGGCCGGTCCGCTGTCTACGATCGCACCCAAAAGATCGATGTCGGGCCTGTCTTTTTGCAGATCCCTGGCGATCACCGCAGCACCAAGGCCTCCGGCCGAGGTGCCTCCGACGACGAGAACGTCGATGCCGTGGTGCTGGTCGACGTAGTCGAGCGCCCGGATCACAGCCTCGTAGCCGTAGCGCACGCCATCCATTCCGCGCTCCCCCCGACCGTAGTAAGCGTCGCGCGAGCAGTAGCTCGGGAAGAGGATGCCCCACTCCGGGAACCGGTCCCGTAACTGGCTGAGGAAGCGACTGGGATTACCGGCCTGCGACGGCACCTCCTCGAGAGGCTCGAAGGTGAAGCTGGTGTAGGCGTGCTTCCGGGTCCACCACTGGGTCGAGAGCAGCGCGAAGTTGAAATGGACGCCGGGCCCGCGGATCTCGCCCCACGAGACACCGTAGAGGTCGGGGGTAACTTGATCGAGGGGGACAGTGGTGTCGACCCAGCCGAAGCCGCCGCCTCGGAGGTACAAGAAAACGGGCAAGGAGCCGCCGGAGTAGTCCTTCGGCAGCGCGAAGACGAACTCGTGATTACCCCAATCCCCGTTGACAAAGCGCTCATCGTGCTCGTCGATGCCGGTGAACTGGATGTTGGGCTGGAAGCAGCGCAAGCCCGGCAGCTCCACCGTCTCGACCTTCCGCCCATCGTCGAGGGTGAAGGTGTCGACGACGAGGAAGGAGCCCTCGGTCGAAGGCGTGACGGGGGCGAAGTCGGCCGCCTGCGAGTGGCTGCTGAAAATGAGAAAAGCCGCCATCGTCGCGCCCGCGATCGCGCGGAGAGGCAGGTTCATCTGGGAATCGGACATTCTTTCTTCACTCCTTCGCTGATCGTTTTCGGGGGGTCGCTGCCATCCTCGGGGCGCACCCGGTCGGCTAGCTGCTGAGCTCGTCCTCGCATTCGACGCTCGGTCGGATCGACGTGATGTACTCAGAGAATTAGACATTTGTCAAGAAAGGCGCAGCGTCGGAATCGCCCGCTCACGCAGGCTTCCAGGCTCTCAGGTGCCGCGGATCATCGGTTTCGGTGTCGACGCGCTTCTAGGAGCCGCGACCCGGCCAGCGGGCAATGAGAGGCACCCGAAATCCGCCTTCGAAGCTGGTCGATTTGCCGCCCCACAGGGGGCCTGCCGACCCGCTCTCGAAGTCGTGCCTCGCCGATGGCCAAACCGTTGCGCAGTAGTCTAGACATGTGTACAGTTCTCGCGCTACCCCCCAGCCTCCGAGAGATCGACGATTCGACCTCGGCGGCGCCGCCGAGATCAAACCTTCCATTGAAAGCCGTCCTGAGAACTGCCGCTCAGCTGCCGGTCCCGGTGCTCGTCGCCGCTCTCTTCGCCTCGGCCGGAGGCACCTCGCAGGAGCACAGGGTAGACGACGAATCGGCTGCGCCGAACCTGATCATCATTCTCGCCGACGACCTCGGCTACGGTGACATCACCCCCTACGAAGCCGAGCTCGTCAAGACGCCGAATCTCGATCGCATGGCGGCGGAGGGGATCAAGCTCCGGAGCTTCTACACCACCAGCGGGGTCTGCACGCGACGGGTAGGAAATCGCTTTTCTGAGCATGAGGAGCATGAGGAGCATGAGGGTTTTCGGAGGCCTGGGCGAGAGCTGGAGGTCCTGGGGGTCACTTCTCGGCGGCTCGACAGCAGGATTAGAGTGCGCGGGCCTGGCGGCAGGTGGGTCGCGAGAGTGCTTGGGGGCGTGCGCGGCAGCGGGGCCCCCCGGGAGTCCCCGGAGGGGGGCCAGAGGAGTCGAGGGTTCCCCGGGAGCGTCAGGCGCTCTTTGTGTCGGCAGGGATGGGTGTCTCAGACAGGCTCATAGACCAGCTCGGGGGCTGGGGGTGAGTGAGCGAGGGGCTAGCCGCTGTGCGGCCAGGAGAGCATGTTGTTCACCGTGTCAGCGTCGATCCTTCCCTTCTCGAACAGCATCCTGAGCACCTCGGCTCGGAAGAGGCGCTCCACCTTCTGGGCGTCGAAGTAGAGAAGGTGTCGAAAGGTCCCGTCAGGGAGCCAGGCGCAACTCGCCAGCTCTCCGAGCAGCTCTTCACCGGCCCACTCAGCCCACTTGAGGGGGGCGAAGCCCTGTTCGAGCAGGCCGCAGTCCAAGTACCGGTACACCACCCTTGCGACCACGCTGCGCAGGTAGCCGAAGGTCGGCTCGAAACGATCTTCGTAGACCTGGAGGAAGCGCTCGAAGTGGTGTGTCAAGGCGCGGTACGCCACGCTCCGCTCCGGCCGCCGCCGGCGATAGACCTGGCTGTGAGCCGCCTCTGCCATTGCCTCCCGTCGAAGACAAGAGACGGAAAGCGGCGCTCAGATCTGGCACCGATCGCACCTAATGCTCTTCCGCCCCGAGCTCGGCTTCCGCTCGAACCTCGCTGGGGAACGACCGTGGGCGGCAGGTCGGTGACCGGTTGCGAGGCGTGACGAGCGCTCCGCCGACGAGTACGCCACGCGCTGGTAGGTATAGTTGTGGGCTCCCGGCTCGATGGCAAGGGCCACGGGCGCAAGTGAGGCGGCCCCTGCGAGCAGTGATTGCACGAGCAGGTGGGGTGGTAGGAGAGCGCTCTGCCAGAGGTCGCTCGCGAGAAGCCTCGCTCTCGGTGCCACCCGAAGAAAATTGGCTTGTTGTGCACTTTTCTCCTCGCCTGCGGACCCTACGCCTTGCGCCTCGTGTTTGCGGACTCCGTGGGTGGAGCCCCCGCGAGCGCTCGAGAAAGCGCCTAGCCGATCCCCTGGATATCGTCGAGCTCGAGGCTTCGGTCGAGTATGTCTGGCTCGAGCCCATAGACCCGGAACAGCAGGAAGAACTGTCGCTCAAGGTCGGTGGGAAGCGCGCTGAGGCGCGAAGGCTTAGGAAGAGCCGATCGATAGCAGGTTCTGCACTGGGCGGTAGAGCTCTTCGAGATAGACGACGTCCGCTTCGTCGAGGACGATCTCGGCCGCAGCGACCAGCTGCTCGAGCTGCTCGATCTTGGACACTCCCACCACCGGGGCGTGGATCTCTGGCTTGTTGAGCAGCCAGGCGACCGCGATCTGAGCCGAAGACCTACCGTACTTTTCAGCCACCTCGACCACGCGGGCGGCGATCGCGAAATCGTTCTCACCCTTGTATAGACTCTCGGTGCGTTTGCGATCGCCACCTTTTGAGCGATCGGTGGAGCCGGCGTCGAAGCCGCCCTTGTAGGAGCCGGTCAGGATGCCTCGGGCGAGCGGCGACCACGGAGTCAGCGCCACGCCGCTCTTGGCGCAGTAGGGATTCATCTCCCTCTCTTCCTCGCGGTAAATGAGGTTGTAGTGATTCTGCATCGAGACGAACTGGGTCCACCCGTTCATCTGGGCCGTCATCTGCAGCTCGGCGAACTGCCAGGCGAACATCGAGGATCCGCCGAGGTAGAGAACCTTGCCGGCCTTGACCACGTCGTGGAGGGCCTCCATGGTCTCTTCGATCGGCGCCTGCACCTGGCCGCGCGGAATGCCGTGAGGATGGCGGTGGATGACGAGTTGGTCGATGTAGTCATGGCCAAGGCGCTGGAGAGACCGGTCGACGCCTTCGATGATGTGCTTGCGCGAGAGTCCACCGTGGTTGGCGGCCGGTCCCATCGGCATCGCCACCTTGGTTGCGAGCACGTACTCATCGCGGGGTAAGAGCTCGTTGAGCAACTTCCCGACCACTCTCTCGCACGCGCCGACGCCGTAGATGTCGGCACAGTCGAAATAGAAGAGTCCGTGCTCGATGGCGGCCTTGAAGATCGGCCGAGCCTGGTCGAGGTCGAGGGTCCAGTCGCCTTGGTGCCCTGTCCCCGGCTCTCCGAAGTTCATGGTGCCTAAACAGAGCTCCGATACGCGCAGGCCGCAGTTGTTTCCGAGTTGTACGGCTTTGAGCATGATTGAAGCTATGACCTCCGAAGACGATGTGAGTGCTGATTCCCTGCAGGGCAACAGTATCGAATGTTGCTGCGATCTATGACGCGGCGCTAGCCCCCACTTGGGCGGCAATCTCGAAGGAGCGCAGCCGTGCACCATGATCAAAGATCGAGGAGACTACGATGAGCTCGTCGGCTCCGGTCTTGGCGACAAAGGCTTCGAGCCCGCGGCGGACGGTCTCCGGCCCGCCCACGGCCGAGCAGGACGCGACTTCGTCGAGCATGCGGCGCTCGGCCGACGAAAGCGTGGCCTCGAAGCCGGCCAGCGGAGGGGGTAGCTGACCTGGTGTCCCGCGCCGGAGTCGGACGAAGGACTGCTGTGCGGAGGTCCGCAGCAGCTGCGCCTCCTCGTCTGTATCTGCGGCGCAGACATTGAACCCCAGCATTACGAACGGTTGGTCGAGCTGATCCGAGGGCTCGAAGCGGCTGCGATAGATCTCGATGGCCTGCATCATCGCGGCAGGAGCAAAATGCGAAGCGAAGGCATAGGGGAGCCCGAGTGCGGCGGCGAGCTGAGCGCCGTAGAGGCTGGAGCCCAGGATCCATAGCGGCACCTCCAGACCCGCACCGGGTACGGCTCGCACTCGCTGGCTTGGCGTGGCCTCTAGGAAGTAATCCCGCACTTCGACGACGTCGCGAGGAAAGTCGTCGACGTTACCGGCAAGGTTGCGGCGCAACGCGTAGGCGGTGTACTGGTCGGTGCCTGGCGCTCGGCCCAGGCCGAGGTCGATGCGACCCGGGAAGAGTGACGCCAGTGTTCCGAACTGCTCGGCGATCACTAGTGGAGCGTGGTTCGGCAGCATGACGCCGCCCGAGCCCACGCGGATCGTCGAAGTACCGCCGGCGACGTGGCCGATGACGACCGCGGTCGCCGCGCTGGCGATTCCCTTCATATTGTGATGCTCGGCCACCCAGAAACGCTGATAGCCCCAGCGCTCCGCATGTTGCGCCAGGTCGAGTGTGTTGCTCAGCGCCGTCGCGGCGGTGCTGCCCTCGGTGATGGGCGAGAGGTCGAGAACGGAAAGCCTCATACGGCGCGAAGTGTACTCCGGGTCGAAGGAACGATCCGGGAGAGAATCGATCCGAGGCTACGTCTTCCGAGCCGCGACGAGACAGCTTGACCCGGAGTGCATTACGAGCCCTTGCTGGATGCGATCGACTTCTTTGTCCAGAGACCATTGCAGGAATCGCCCTGTCCATCCCTTCCTCGGCCGGTGCTCACTCTGAGTAACCTTCGACGTTATGTGCCCGCGTAGGCCCAGCCGAGAAGGCAGGCTTCGTAGTAGAAGGATCGGGATCGGCATCAGTTTGAAGAAGTAGCTGGCGTATAAGACCTCGAAGCCGACTCTCTCGAGGAGGCTCCCCAGTCCCGAGATCGTGTATCTCCTGAAGTGCCCCGCTTCGACGTCGTCCCGAGACCACAGCAGAGGCTGGGCCGGTACGGTGAGAAAGAGGGTGCCTTGGGGTGCCAGCACTCCATGAACTTCGGTGAGAAAGGCGGCATCTTCTTCGATGTGCTCGACGACATCGAAGAGGCCCACTGCCGGAAGCGAACCGGGGCGGAAGCCGGCGGTCTCTAGTGTCGCTTCGACGACGTACTCGACTCCGCGGGAAGAAGCGTTGCGGGCGCCCGATGGGCCGGGCTCCACCACAACCGCGGCGTGCCCGCTGGTCTGAATGGCGAGCGCCACGAAGCCGTTGCCTGCACCGATGTCGAAGATCGGGTCGGTGCTCTCCGGCGGGTGGCGTCGGATCAGCTCGACGATGCAGCGGTTGCGATGCAGAAACCAGAAAGACTCTTCTTCGACCTGGAAGCAGATCTCGTTCCCGTGCTCGGGGTAGGAGACCGGCGCTCGAGTCGCGGCACGCCAGACTCCATCGTCGCCCCTGCTGAGAGTCGAGCTGTAACGCCGCAGGTCGACCATGATTCAGGCGAGCACGTTGGTGCCTGCGCGTTTGCGGTCGAGAGTTGTGTCCGAGGTCGGGTCTTTGCTGACCGCGACCAGAGTCTTACCGAAGTTGCCTCCCTCGAGCATGGCTCGAAACGCTCGTGGCGCCTCCCCGAGTCCTCGGCAAAGATCCTCGCGGTATCGAATACGTCCGTCTCGAATCCACTCAGCCATCTCGCTGAGAAAGCGAGCCTGGTGATCCTCGACGAAGTTTCGCACCCACAGGTCGTGGACTTCGACGGACTGTCTCTCAAAGGTGGTCTGGCCCGTCTTCCTCCAGCTGTCTCTCGGGTCCTTGCCGTCGGTGTTGCTGTACTGAGAGATCAGCCCGCACAGAGTAATTCGGGAGCCTCGGTTCAAGAGAGGTAGAACGCCTTCGAAGACGAGGCCGCCGACACTTTCGAAGTAGACATCGACTCCATCGGGACAGGCTGCGAGCAAGTCTTCGTTGAACGAGGGGGAGAGGTGAGAGACGCAGGCGTCGAAGCCGAGCTCTTCCCTGACGAAGTCGCACTTCTCCTGCTTTCCGGCCACGCCGACGACGCGGCAGCCGTGGATCGCGGCGATCTGCCCCGCGACCTGACCGACCCCGCCGGAAGCTGCGGAGATGACGACGGTCTCGCCCGGGCGCGGCCGACACTGCAGGTAGAGGCCTCCATAGGCGGTGAGGCCCAGCATTCCGAGCACGCCCAGCGCGGTGGAGATCGGCGCCAGCCCTGGATCGAGCTTGCGTGGAAACATGTAAGTGAAAACGTCGATGCCTTCCCCGGTGAGCCCGTAGGTCTGCCAGCCGTTGGTGTTGAAGAGATAGTCGCCGGGCTGGTACTCGTCGACTCTACTTTCGACCACCTGAGCCACAGTTCGGCCGTGACAGATCTCACCGACAGCTTCAAGAGCACTGCGTCGCCGCCCCCACTGATAGGGATCCAAAGACAGGTAGAGAGTCCTGGTCAGGATCTGGCCCACTTCGGGCGAAGGAGCGTCCGCCTCCTCCCAGAGGAGGTCCTCAGCGACCGGTAGCCCGCCAGGGGGTCTGCGGGCGAGCTTCCACATCAAGTTACGATCGGCCATGGCTTAGTCTAGCCTCAGGAAGCGAATCGGCGTGATTGCGCTGATACTCTGGGCGTCTTGGACGCTCCGACTGTGCATCCTTTCGATGAGACGTCTTGAAGTTATGAGGCGTCCTAGCTGAGAACTAGAGGAGAACCGTGCATGCAATCGCGATCAATTTCTTTCCTCCAGGGTGGCGTACTTCCTTTCGCTTTCTTGCTGCTCTTGTGCTCGCTGAGCTTGGGAGCGCAAGTCACTGGCGGCGGTCAGGGAGCGGTTGAACGACTCGACCCGGCGCTCGACGCCCTGATCGACCTCAGTGCGACGATCGAGAAAGTCGGCGGCGGCTTTGGCTTCGTCGAAGGACCGGCTTGGGTCCCGAGCGCGGATGGGTCCTATCTCCTGTTCAGCGACATTCCCGAAAACAAGGTTCGTCGTCTGGATGCCGATGGGACGCTTTCCGTCGCTCTAGACCCTGTCACTCCGCCAGACTCACCCGCCGGCGGCACCGGTGGCTCGAATGGTCTGGCGCTCGACCTCGAAGGCCGGGTGATCCTCTGCGAGCATGGCAATCGACGGATCGCGCGCCTGGAGTCGGACGGAACCCGGACCACCCTGGCGGACCGTTACGAAGGAAAGAGGCTCAACAGCCCCAACGACATCGTTTTTCACAGTAGTGGCTCCGCCTACTTCACCGATCCGACCTACGGGGTGCCCGACAAGAGCCTCAGGGAAGTCGAGTGGGCCGGCATCTATCGTCTGTCGAAGGACGGCAAGGTCGAGTTGCTCGACAAGGGCCTCGCGAACCCCAACGGGATCGGTCTCTCGCCCGACGAGAAGACCCTCTATGTCGCCAACTCACACCCTGTTCGCCGCATCTGGATGGCCTACCCGATCGAGGCCGATGGTTCGACGGGGCAAGGACGCGTGCATTTCGACGGCAGCTCGATCAAGGCCCAGGGCGTGCCCGACGGTTTTGCCGTCGACGAGAAGGGGAATATCTGGGCCAGCGGACCTGGCGGCATCGTGGTGATCGACCCCACCGGAAAGCACATTGGCACGGTCAAGGTGCCCGAGCAGCCTGCAAACGCCGGCTTTGGTGACGACGGCAGGACGCTGTACATGACCGCCAGAACCGGGCTGTATCGGGTGAAGTTGAAGGTCAAAGGGCTCCGGTTTCGAGAATAGACGGTCGGCGGCCGAGGCGGAGCGGCGGGGTGGATGAGGGCTGGATGAGGGCTGGATGAGGGGAACAGCTATGCGTTCTACGATGATGACGGCGGCCTTGGTGGGGTTTGCGCTGACTTCCTCTGGAGGGGCGGCCGAGAGCGACGACACCGTCGAGTGGAGGCACTACGGAGGCAGCCGCGCCAGCACCAAGTACTCTCCAGCGGATCAGATCGACGCTTCCAAGCTTGCAGAGCTGGCGGTCGCCTGGAGATGGCAGAGCAAGGACGACCAGATCGAGGCCGAGGTTCCGGCGTTGATTCTGCGCGCGACGCCCCTGGTGGTCGGAGGTCGGCTGTTCGTCATCAGCGCCTACAACGTCATCAGCGCGCTGGACCCGGCCACCGGAGAGGAGCTCTGAAGCTTCGATCCGAAGGCTTACGAGCGCGGCAGAGTGCCCCACCGCGGCTATAACAGCCGCGGAGTGGAGTATTGGACCGACGGCAGCGTAGAGCGCATCTTCGCTGGGACCACCTCGTTGCAGCTTGTTTCACTCGATGCGAAGACCGGCCGGCCCGCCTCGGGCTTCGGGGTGGACGGCATTGTCGATATGCGAGAGGGACTCGGCCGAGAATTCGATGTGCGCCAGATCGGAATGAACGCGCCGCCGGTGGCCTGCGGGGCGACGGTGGTGACTGGCTCGGTCATCAATGACTTCGGCACCACGCAGCGGATGCCGCCCGGCCACGTGCGCGGATGGGATGCGCGCACCGGCGCTATGAAGTGGATCTTCCACACCATCCCACAGGAGGGCGAAGTCGCGGTCGAGACCTGGGAGGGAGAGTCCTGGCGTTACAGCGGCAACACCAACGTCTGGACGATGATGAGCTGCGACGATGAGCGCGGCATCGTCTACCTCCAGACCAGCACGCCCCGCGACGATCACTATGGTGGCCACCGCCTCGGCGACAATCTGTTCGCCGAGAGCCTGGTTGCGGTGGACGCGGACTCTGGAGAGCGTCTGTGGCACTTCCAGGGCGTGCATCACGGACTCTGGGATTACGACTTCCCGGCGGCGCCGAATCTGGTCGACATCACCGTCGACGGCAAGTCGATCGCGGCGGTTGCGCAAGTCTCGAAGCAGGGCTTGGTTTAGTTTGGCTGACTCGGGGCGGTCGCGCTGCCGACGAGAACCACGGTGCCGTCGTCTTTCTCCACCCAGACCGCTGCTTGGTCGCGTCCCGCGGGTGACTCGCCGGCGGCCGTCAAGACTCCGTTGGCCGAGATGCGGTCCCCGGGCCAAACGATATTGGTGAATTTGACGTCGATCTCGCCTCCTTGCCACCAGCTGGCACCGAAGTGCCGTTGCAGCATCTCCGTCACCAGCGACAGCGTCATCCGGCCGCCGACAACGACATCGCTGAAGCCGAGCTCTTCCGCACTCGATCGAGAGGTGTGGTAGTTGGCCTTGCCGTGAAAGAAGAGGCCACACATCTCCAGCGAGATCGTTCGCGCCAGCCCCTCGATCGCCTTGCCCTCTGGGCGGCGATAGCGCCGGCACCCCTCCTTCTTCTGCGGCGAGCGTAGGTCGACGCTGCCGGTGCTCTGCTCCACGAGGAAGCTCTGGTGGTGCCTCCCGGTGGCCGCGATCGCTCCGGCGGCGTTCTCGATGTTCACCTCGGCGAGGACTACGCTCCGCCCTCGGTAGTCGTAGATGTCTCGGACCTCCCCATCGATCTGATAACGCTCACCCAGGTGTAGGGGCTCGCGAAAGCTCCACTGCTGGCGGATCCAGAGATTGCCGAAGACGTTGCGAAGGAAAAAACGACGGATAACCAAGTCCTCGGCCGTTCCGACCAGCATCGACGGCGCCACAGCTTGGTCGAAAGCCGAGTCGGAGGCCGATTCGGCCGGAGCCATGTCGAGGCCCTGGAAATAGGCCTCGATCCGGGTTTCGCTCACGTCGAACGAGACAGGCTCGATTGTGTCGCCGACCTCAGGGTCGCGGTCGGGGAGGGCAGGGGAGGAGGAAGTCATTGGCTCTGCTCTAGCCCTTGTGGAACTCGGGGGTGCGCTTGGCCATGAACGCCGAGATGGCCTCCTTGGCCTCGCCGTTACCTGTGTTCCCGATCATGTGCTCCGCCTCGAGCACCAGACTCTCGCGCAGACTTTGCGCCATGCCTCGGTTCAGATTGACCTTCATCCGCCCGAGCGCGTTCGTCGGACCATTGGCGATGGCGGCGGCGTAAGCAAGGGCATCTTCGCGAAAGCTCTCGTGCGGGAAGACTTTGTTGAAGAGACCGAGGCTTGCTCCTTCTTCGGCGTTGACTCGATCAGCGGTGTAGAAGAGCTCCTTGGCCTTGGACAGGCCAATCAACCTTGGTAGAAACCAACTACTACCGTAATCGCCCGACAGCCCGATGTTGCGAAAGGCGGTCGTCACAAAGGCATGGCTCGAGGCGATGCGCAGATCGCATGCAAGTGCGATAGAAAGCCCAGCTCCCGCCGCGGCGCCGGGAAGAGCCGCGATGGTGACCTTTGCGAGCTCATGAATCCTCAGGGTGAGTGTCGCTTGCTTGTGGACGAGCTCGGCAATGGCGTCCCTTCTTGATTTGGGCGCCCCGCTGCTGCCGCCGCCCATGCCACTCACGTCACCACCCGAACAGAACGCATCGCCCGCTCCGGTGAGCATCACGCAGCCTACACGCTCATCTTCTTCGAGAGTCACGACGGTGCGGCGCAATGCCGGGGTCAGAATGTCGCCGAGCGCATTCTTCTTGTGCGGTTTGTTGAGGGTGATGACCCCAACTCGGTTCTCGATGTGGCACAAGAGCTCATCGGTCCCCGTCTCTATTTCGATCATCGTGGCTCAGGCCTTGTTGGGAGTGACCAAGAACTTCTCGCCGGTTGCCTGCTTGCCGTAGACCGCGATTGCGTCCAGGTGCAGGACCTCTGCAAGAGAGACTTCTTTGGCGTAGGAGCTGGCGAAGGTCGTTTTGACCCCGGCCGCCACCCGCTGCCTCAGCTTCTGCGCCGCCTCGAAGCCGATCTTCTGCAGGAAGGGGGGCAGCAGCCAGCCGCCGACGCCCCAAGCCATCCCGAAGCCGCGAGTGAGCTCGGTCGGGCCGCGGTCGAGACCGCCATAGATATAGACCTGCTTGTGGACGGTGGAGCCATAGCGATTGAACTCCCCGGCGTTGGCGCTGGCTGCCGCTTCCATCGCAGTGAGGATCTGACTGGCCAGCTTGCCTCCGCCGGTGGCGTCGAAGGCAACGGTGGCGCCGGTGGCGGTGAGGGCAGCGATGAGGTCCTTCATGAAGGTGGGGGCGCTGGAGTTGCAAACATGGTTGGCGCCCAGCCCTCGAAGGAGGGTCTCCTGCTCTTCCTTGCGGACGATGTTGACCAGATCGACTTTGTCTTGAATGCAGATCTTGTTGAGCATCTGCCCCAGGTTGGAAGCCGCGGCGGTGTGAACCAGAGCCGTGTGGTCCTCCATGCGCATGGTCTCGACCATGCCCAGCGCAGTGAGCGGGTTGACGAAGCAGGAGGCTCCTTCGGCCGGCGTCGTGCCTTCCGGCAGAACCAGGCACTGCTTGGCCTTGATAGCGCGGTACTGGGCATACATGGCTCCGCCGAGAATCGCCACGGTCTTGCCGATGAGCGACTGAGCGATCTCGGAGTCGCCAGCCCCGACCACTACGCCTGCTCCTTCGTTGCCGACGGGCAGCGACTGGTCGACGCGGGCGGCGACGCCTCTCATCAGGTTGCTTGGGACGCTGGCGGTGACCATAGGGCTCGCGGAGGTTCCCGATGCTGTCGCCGTGCTCATGTCGGCCGGCCCGAAGAGCAGACCGAGGTCAGAGGGATTGATCGGCGAGGCCTCGACCCGGACCAGGACCTCTTCTGGGCCGGGCTCGGGGATCGGCACGGTTGCCAGCGAGAGCTGGAGCTCGCCGTCTTGGGTTATCGTGGAGCGGAGCTGAAGTGCTTTGCCTGTTTCTTCTTTTCCCATGTTTTTTCTATCCTCGTTGCTGCGGTAAGGGTAAGCAGGGAGAATAGCGCAGGTCAGGAGCTGACGACGTATTGTGAACGTAGCCCTATCGAAGCAAGTATGATCGAGTTTCGAAGCGAAGCTTGACTGTCTGGCGAATGAACAAGAGGAGATCTCTCTCATGATCGGTTACGTCACTATCGGCACCAAGGACATGGACAGGTCGCTTGCCTTCTACGATGCGCTCCTCGCCGAGGTCGGCGCCAAGCAGGTCTTCGGCATGGACCGGATCAAGTTCTATGGCAACGAGCCTGGAGGCGCGATGCTCGCCATCTGTATCCCCCACAATGAAGAGGAGCAGAAGTGCGGTAACGGCAACATGTTCGCCATCCCCGGTGGCTCGCGCGAAGGGGTCGACAAGCTCTACGCCAAGGCAATGGAGCTCGGCGCCACCGACGAGGGCGAGCCTGGCGAAAGAATGCCGGTCTTCTACGGCGCCTACGTCCGCGACCCCGACGGCAACAAGCTCTGCTTCTTCGAAATGAAGATGGGGTAGCGGCCCCCTGAAGCGGCCTGTGACAGTGCCTCAACGAGCGGCGCGGCCGCATCACCACCCCGCGCACACTCCGGAACGGCTGCCGGAGGGACGCTTACTGCGCCCAGGGGACTTCGCAGGCTTCGCCGATGCGGATCTCTTTGGTGACGAAGGTGTTGCGGTGGGGGCCGGCACACCAGGAGGGCATTACCATCGAGTAGAGGCCGCCGCCGCCGGCCACCACGACGAGGATGTCTTCGGGGCGGGAGAAGCAGTGCACGTCCTTCTCGTCGCTGATGCCGCGTGCCGGTACGTAGCTTTGAATCTCGGCCGCCGAGAAACTGGTTCGCTCGTATAGCTCGCTGCAGATGCGCTTGCGGTCGTAGCCGGCGGCGAGAAGGAGGCCCGCGTGGTCGGGGTTGAGGACCACGGTCGCGGCGCCGCCACGGATCCAGAAGTTGTTCGATCCCGGGTTTGCCAGACAGACGGCGAGAGATCTGAGCAGTCTCGACGGCGTTTCGGGGTCGTCGGCGTCGCTGACCGCGATGACCGAGTGCGGGGCTTCGGCCCCGATTACGGTCACGGTGCTCGTTTCGGCTGAGTAGCCCAGAGCAACGTGGAAAGGCTCGAAGGGGCTCGCCGCCTCATCTTCGGCGAAGCAGTAGGTGAACTTTCCCGGGTGGCCGTGCACGGCCATATCTGATGTACCGGCTCGGCCGCCGCCGATATTGATCATCGACAGGCGCAGCGCGCGGCCGATCGAGGCGTTAGCGCGATTCCCGGGACCGAAGACGCCGTAGCCTCCGGATAGCGGCCCACAGACCTGGGCGGCGGGTCCGTTGACGATCAAGAGCGGCGCCGTGCAGTGGGTCGTCGCCTGCATCTCGGTGAGGTCGAATCGAGGGTCGAGAACCGCTTCGATCGCTGCCACTACGATCGGCATGTGCTGGGGCAGACAGCCGGCCATGACCGCCGATGTGGCGATGCGCTCGAGGGTCGCGGCGCCCCCACCTGGGCCCATCGAGCCGAGCTCCAGATCCGCTTGGTAGTCCGCTCGCCAAGACCAAGGACTGCACCAGATCCGGAGTCGGAATAACGACCGGCAGACCGTCGGTGCAGCCGAGCTCGTGAAGCAGTTCGAGGGCCTCGATGCCGGAGGAGGCTTCGAGTAGAGATCCTGTCGCCATAGCGAAGGCTTAGGCGGTCACTTCGACCGGCGAAGCCTCGGCTCGAATCTGTCCTCTCAGCTCACCGCCCAGGGCGGTGACCAAGGTCGGGCCGATCCTCTCGGCGAGGCGGCGCATAGCCTCTTTCCCGGTGCCCGCAACCGGATGCGGAAGCAAGAGGCGGGGTATGTCGGGCATGCCCGTGGCGCGTGCCACAAAGTCGCCTTGCTCTCGAAAGTCTTCGGTGACAAAGGCGACAACGGGGATACCCCGCCGGGCGAAAGCGATTCCGTCACGCACGGTGCCGGTAGTGCAGCTCCCTCAGTGACCCCAGGCAGTGACAACTACCTTGCATTCTTTGGCGATGCCATCGAGAAGCTGATCACTGGCCAAGGAGGACGCATTGCCCTTGTTGAATCGCTTGCACTGCGCTGCGGGTAGGAGCTCGGCCAGCACTTCTTCGACCCGGTCGAGAAACGCCTCGGAGTCGGGGAACCCGTTGGCAAGCAGGCCGATCGTCGGGCTGCCGGCTAGATCGGCGCTGAGAGTGTAGGGCTCGGGGCTGGCGCCCGGCTCTGCTCGAGGGTCGAGGAATTGGATCATTGTGTAGCTCCCTGCTTCAATAGTACACGGGAGAGTGCACTGTCTGCAGCCCCATCGTCAGTAGTGGTTGATGATGTGAGTGGCGAAGTCGGCGAAGTTCTCTCTCGCGCTGGCCATCGGCGGGAGCAGGGTCACTTCTTTGAGGCCCGCTTCCTCGAGCTCGCGGAGCCTTGCGATGATCTCTTCCGGCGTCCCCACGAGTCCGCCGGAGGCGCGGATCAGCTCGGGCGTCATGAACTTCCGCTCGGCAGGGACCAGATAGGTGCAGTGACCTTCATGTACCCGCATATGGGGGTGCCCTTCGAGGGTCTCGGTGTAGGCCAGGTACTGTTCCCAGAGGTCTCGGATCTCCGGCCGGATGAAGCTGTCGGTGCCCCGCTGCTTGGCCAGCTCCCACCAGAAATGGAGTGCTGAGGAGACCATCGAGCCCACCTCGTCGATGACCCGGTCTGAGCGCAGATCCTCTCCCGGCCGCAGCACGCAGGCGAAGCTCAGAGCGGCGGTGTGGTAGCTGTCGTCGAGCTTCCTACCCGAGGCTTCCGCTCCAGCGGCCACGATTCCGAGGTTCTGCTGGAAGACGGCCGGCGGCTCGCCTCCTCCGGAGACGCGCCCGTCTCCATGGGCTCCGGCGATCCCCAGCGCCAACGGTCCATTCGCCGCTACATAGATCGGCACCGGGTTCGCAACGTTGACGAAGCCGAGCTCCTGATGGAGGAACTGGATGGGTCGAGTCACCCCGTCGAGCGTGTACTCGACTTCGTCGCCGCGGAGGAGTGCACGCACCACTCGTACATATTCACCAAAGGCCTTGGGCTTGACCGGGTCCATTCCCATCACCCGCATCGCGGTGTGGCCGGTGCCGATGCCGAGGAAGACCCGCCCCGGTGCGATCCGGTTGATGCTCGCGATCGAGTGCGCGGTGACCGGTGCGATCCGAGTTCCGGCGATCGCGACCCCTGTCCCCAGTCGAATGGTGGATGTGTGTTGGGCCGCCAGAGCCATGGTGGCGTAGCAGTCGGACCAGATCATCTGCGAGTCGGGAAACCAGGCGTTGTCGTAGCCGAGGCTCTCGACATAAGGGATCAGTTGCCAATCGTCGATTTTGGTGGCAACCATCGCGCCGAACTTCATCGGGACCTCCTTGGAGAAGAGGACTGAGTGTAGCTCGACTTCGGGGCTTGCCGACGCTTTCGAAAATGATCCCCCTTTTCCTCCGCGGCTGGATATCATGGCGCTGCCTGGCCAGCGAGATTGCCTTCCCAGCTGGCTCCATCCCGAAAAAGAGCAGACTTCGATGAGCGCCACCACCCGGCTCGAGAACCAGGGCCGCGCCGGTCAGCGCCTGGAGCAATTCCAGAGCAACCCGCGGCGTGCGCTGTGGACGCTGGCGCTGCCGATCATGATCGGGATGTCGATCTACACCGCCTACATGATCGCCGACATGATCTTTGTCGGCATGCTCGGCCCTGATGCCCTCATCGCGGTTGCCTTCAACATGCCCCTGCTCTTCTTGGCGATGGGCGCAACCTTCGGTCTCGGCAGTGCGGTGACCGCGCTGATCGCCAGGGCGATCGGAGCCAAGGACGACCGAAGGGCCGACCTGGTCGCCCAGCACTCGACCCTGGTCGGGGTGGGGATGACGGTCGTTTTCATCTCCATCGGCTTCGGCTACGGAGAGAAGCTACTGCTCGGGATCGGAGTGCCGCCCGACTTGCTGCCTCTCGCCTGGGAGTACTTCTCGGTGCTGGTGGCCGGCTTCGCCTTCCAGGTGCTTTCCATCCTCTTCCGCTCGATGTTCAGCGGCGAGGGCGAGGTCAAGCTGCCGGTGACGATCCAGGCCGTGGCGACGGTGGTCAATATCGTGCTCGATCCGATCTTCATTTTCGGGCTCGACATGGGAGTGCGGGGTGCGGCGGTGGCAACCGTGGTCACTCAGGCCGCTGTGATGTTGACCTTCGCCTGGCTTCTCTTCATCCGCAAGCGCGCTCACGTCGACCTCTCCTTCCGGGGCTTTCGTATTGACAGCGACATCGTTGGAGACCTGATTCGGATCGGCGCTCCCGCTTCGCTCTCTTTCGTGGTGATGGCCGCCGGGGGCACCGCCTTCAACAGGATCCTGGTAGAGCGCTCGCCCGATGCGGTGGCGGCGTTCCAGATCGGGGGACGGGTCGACCACCTGGTCATATTGCCTCTGGTGGCGATGGCCTCGTCGTTGGTCACCCTGGTGGGCATGTTCTCCGGCGCCGGCCGACTCGACCTTGCCGAACAGGTCGTCCGTTACGCGATGGGACGAGGCTTGTTGCTCGCCATTGTGGCCTCGACGCTCTTTCTCGTGTTCGCCCCGTGGCTGGTGGCACCCTTCACCGACAGCGAGTCGATCCGGAGCTACGCGGTGCAGTATCTGCGCTTCGCTTCGCTCGTCTTTCCCGCTTTTCCGTTCTCGATCATGATCGGCCGCGCCCTTCAGGGTCTGGGTCACGGTACCCCGGAGCTGGTGTTGAGCCTGATGCGGGTGCTGTTGATCTCCGTCCCCTTGGCGGCGCTCGCCGTCTTTCGCTTCGGTCTCCCCATCCACTTTGTCTGGATGGCGATGATCATCGGCGGGTGGACGTCGGCCGTGGTCGCTCTGCAATGGTGGCGTCTTGCGATCCGGGCGGCGATCCGCGACGCCGGGGAACCGTTGTCGCCTCTCGTCGAAGTGCCGGTGGCTTGACGTCAAGGCGACGAGTCGGCAGACTCCTTTTCCGTTCATCGCTCGGCGTCGTGCCAACGGACGGCTGGAATAGAGAGTTTTCTGATCATGAGAGGGCAAGTCCATGGGTGAGTACTGCAAAGTCGAAAAGTCCGACCACGTCCTGACGGTCACCTTGAATCGTCCCGAGCGACTGAATGCGCTCCACCCTCCAGCGAATGTGGAGCTTGGAGAGGTTTTCGACGACTATGCGGCCGACCCCGACATGTGGGTGGCGATCATCACCGGTGAGGGCCGCGGCTTCAGTGCCGGCAACGACCTGCGCTATCAGGCCGAGGGTGGCGAGCGAATGGCGACGCCGCGCGGTTTCGGTGGGCTGTCGTCGCGCTTCGATCTCACCAAGCCGGTGATCGCGGCGGTGAATGGCGTCGCGATGGGTGGAGGGTTCGAGATCGCTCTTTCCTGCGACATCATCCTGGCGTCGGAGACTGCCAGGTTCGCCCTGCCCGAGCCCAAGGTCGGGCTTGCCGCGCTGGCCGGTGGACTCCAGCGGCTGCCCAGGACTATCGGTCCGAAGCGGGCGCTGGGCATGATCCTCACCGCCCGCCATGTGTCGGCGCAGGAGGGCTATGAGCTCGGTTTCGTAACCGCCGTGGTCCCGCCCGAGGAGCTGATGGATACCGCGAACCAATGGGCCGGGATGATTCTCGAGTGTGCTCCGCTGTCGATTCGAGCGAGCAAAGATGTGGTTTATCGCAGTCTCGATATGGCCTCGCTGGAGGAGTCGATGGCGGTCAAGTACGAGTCGGTGCAGGCCCTGGTTGGGAGCGAGGACTTCGTCGAGGGGCCCAAGGCCTTCGCAGAGAAGCGGGCACCGAATTGGAAGGGGCGTTAGCGCTATGACCAGAACCACGATCGTCATCGTCGCTCTTCTGGCACTCGCTCTGATCGCGTCGGTAGCGATGGCTGCCGATAGCGAGATCCCGAGAACCGCCGCCGGAAAGCCGGATTTCTCCGCCACCTACGACATCTCCAGCCTGACGCCCTTCGCCCGGCCCGAGAAGTTCGGTGAACAGCTGTTCTTGACCCGAGAAGAGGCGGAGGCGATCGAGAAAGCCGCCGCTGAGCGGACCGCCGAACGGGCCGTCGCCAGCGCTCCCGATAGGGACGCTCCCAAGGCGGGTGGCAGTGTCGGTGCCTACAACGACTTCTGGTTCGAGTGGGGCACTGACACCTTTTCGGTCGACGGCAAGTATCGGACTTCGATCCTGACCGACCCACCGAATGGCCGGATGCCGTCGCTGACCGACGCGGGCAAGGCCCGATTGGCGGCTCTGCCTCGCTTTGCCTGGCAGAACAAAGGATATGCCTGGTGGCTGGAGTCGGGAGACACGCCCTACGACGGCCCCGAGAACATGGTGCTAGGCGTGCGCTGCATCTTCCAACCGACGGCCACGGTTCCTGCACGCCCGCTGCCCTACAACAACCTCAAGACCGTCGTGCAGACCGACACCCACCTGATGATCAACGTCGAGTGGATGCACTGGACCCGAGTGGTCCGCCTCGACGCCGAGCACCTGCCGTCGAACATGCGCTCGCTAGCCGGCGACTCGATCGGTTGGTGGGAAGAGGATACGTTGGTTGTCGAGACCATCAACTTCCTCGACTCGCCAGGTGTACCGAGAGAGCTTCGTGTCGTCGAGCGTTTCAGCCCTATCGACGGGGCCGCCTTGCTCTATCAGTTCACGGTCGAGGACCCCGACTATGCGGCCCCCTACAGTGGGGAGCTGGTGTGGCCGAGAACCGAGGGGCGCAGCTTCGAGTATGCGTGCCACGAGGGCAACTACGCGATGGGGAACACGCTTCGAGGCGCGAGATTGCTCGAGCAGGAGTGGCAGTCGGAGCAGTCCGCCTCCAAGTAGCGCGGAGCTGTCGGACTGGTCTAGTCGCGAAAAGGTTTGTCGCCTGTCACCGTGACTCGGATACCGCTGCGGGTTTCGGGGTGGTAGTCCCAGATCGCCAGGTGCTGGGTGCATCGGTTGTCCCAGATCGCCACCGAATCCGGCTGCCACTGAAAGCGGCATTGAAAGGCCGGGTTGCGAGCGTGCTCGAAGAGAAAGTCGAGTAGCGCACGGCTCTCGCCGGAAGAAAGCTCGTTGATACGTCGGGTGAAACCGCCGTTGACGAAGAGAGCCCTTTTCTTCGTTACAGGATGGGTCCGTATCACCGGGTGCGCCGCCTCTGGGGACTCGCGCTGGGGCGCATGGTCGCCGTAGTAGCCTGAGTAATTCGCTCGGTGAGTGGCGGTCAGCGGCTCGAGGATCTCCTTCATCTTCGGAGATAGAGCGTCGTATGCGGCGTACATGCTCGCCCATAGGGTGTCGCCCCCGTGTGAAGGAATCTCGTGGAGGTGGAGGATCGACGCCATCGGAGGCTTTTCGTCGGCGGAGACGTCGGAGTGCCACCCGGCCCCGTTGTTCCTGAACGAGTCCTTGTCGGTGTGGATGACCATCAGCTCGGGCTGATCGTGCGCGTAGGGTGCGGCAGGATGGATGTGGAGCTCGCCGAAGCGCCGTCCAAAGGCGAGGTGCTGCTCAGGCGTCATCTTCTGATCCCGAAAGAAGAGGACCAGATGATCCATCCATGCTTGGTGAATCTCCGCGAAGAGCTCATTGCTGATCGGGCCGGTCAAATCGGCTCCGCTGACGACGCCTCCGATTGTTGGTGTCAGTGGCTCCACCTCGATGTGTCGATAGTCCATTTCCTTTTTCCTCTTTGAGAGACTCCTACTTTATCCCCTGACTCTACTCCGGTAGGGTCGTGCAGTGAACTCTTTCGACCCCCTACGCTCTTCGGCGCCACTGATCGTCTATATCGACGTCAAGAGTCCCTTCGCTTACGTGGCGAGGGATCCGACCTACGCGCTCGGGGGAGAGCTCGGCATCGAGATCGATTGGCGGCCGCTGACCTTGGACATTCCGAGTTATCTCGGATCGGCCCGGCTCGACTCTCAGGGAAATGTGGCGGAGAGCGAGCGCACCGACGAGCAATGGACTGCCGTTAAGTACGGCTATCGCGACGCCCGTCGTTACGCGGCGTTGAACGGCCACACTCTTCGCGGGACGGTCAAGATCTGGGATTCTTCGCTCGCCGCCATCGGCATGATGTTCGCGAAGCGCCAGGGCCGCGAGATCGAGCGCAGGTACTTGGACCGTCTCTTCGAGCCCTTCTGGAAGCGAGAGCTCGATATCGAGAGCCCTGAGGTGATCGAGGGTGTGCTCGAGGAGGCTGGGGCCGAGACGGCCGCGTTCGAGACCTTCCTGGTAGGGGAGGGGCGCGAGCTTCATGACGCGATGCAGCGAGCGATCTTCGACGCCGGCATCTTCGGGGTCCCGAGCTACGTGGTCGAGGGCGAGGTCTTCTTCGGTCGAGAGAACCTGCCACTGGTGCGCTGGCTGCTGTCGGGGCAGACTGGGAGGGCGCCTGATATTGCGTATCGGCATTTGGCCGGGCCACCGCCGGATGAACCGGCGCTCGCGACCCATTCGTCTTCGCGACCTCTTCGAGTCTGCATCGATTTCAAGAACCCCTACTGCTACCTGGCTCTCGAACCGACTTTGGCGCTGGCGTCGGAGCTGGATCTCGAGGTCGAGTGGCTGCCGTTCGTGGCCAGACCTGTTTTGCCCCCACCTCCGGCGAGCGCGGGCGACGATCGGGGTGCTCGGCACCTCCGCTTTCGCGGCGAGTATGAGGCCGGCGCTCTCGAGCGTTACGCTCGTATGAGGGGCCTCGTGATCGAGGATATCTATCGGTACCCCGACTCCTCGGTGGCGAGTATCGGCCTGCTCTGGGTCAGCCGACAGTCAGCCGATGTGCAGACACGCTTTGTCGAGTCGGTCTTCGGGCGCTACTGGCGCCAAGCGCTCGATCTCGCCGAGGTCGACGCTCTGACGGCTGTGATGACGGAGGTCGGTGCCGATCTCAGCGGGTGGAGCGACTACCTGCTCGGGCAAGGACCTCGAGATCTCTTGGCTCTTCGCTCGGAGCTCGGCTCCGCCCAACTCTTCCATGTTCCGAGCTATCTGGTGGAGGACGAGATCTTTCTCGGACGCGAGCATCTGCCGATGATTCGCTGGCTCTTGACCGACCGCCAAGGCCAGCCACCCATCTAGCCTGGATTATTCATGAAGCTCCTACTACGGTGCCGCAGCTGCCCGAATCTACTGCGTTGCGCTCTGTCGCGCCCCTCGACGTATTGCCCAATACGCCTGCGGTGCTCTCGGTCGCGACGCCTTGTATCTTCGGGCATCTGCGGCACCTCGCTACGGACCTCATGAATAGTCCAGGCTCTAGCCGGGCCCGCTTCAGGTAGGATCGAGATCTTGTCGTTTGGACGACTTCACGAGCCCTGACTTCATCAGAGAGAGATCCCATGAGCGGCCCATTTGCAGGCCTTCGCGTCATCGAGCTCGGTCGGTTTATTGCCGCTCCCTACTGCGGCCAGCTGTTTGCCGACGGCGGAGCCGACGTGATCAAGGTCGAACCGTGAAGCTCTCGGAGACACCGTTACGAGCGAGCGCGGCATCGCCAACCCTCGGTAAGCATTCGGTCGAAGTGTTGCGGGAGGCGGGGCTGAGTGAGGACGAGGTGTTGGCACTCATCACCCGTGGAGTCGTGGTAGCACAGGAGGCTGCCCGATGAATCGGCGGGTGCTGGTGATCGGGGGCACCGGGCCGACGGGCGTGCCGACGGTCAACAATTTCCTGCGCGCCGGTGACGCAGTCACGGTCTTGCACTCCGGCGCACATCCCGCCGACTTCGATGGCGAGGTGGAGCGGATCTTCGGCAACGCGCGCGACGGCGATGACATGCACGCGAAGTTGGGCGGGCGTGAGTGGGACATCGCGCTCTGCATGTACGGCCGCCTGCGAATGCTCGCCGAGGAGCTCGCCGGCAAGACCACCCGTCTGGTTGCGATCACCGGCCAGCCGGTCTACAAAGGCTCGCAACCCCCGACTCCTGAGACCAAGATCCCTCTCCCCGTGCCCGAGTTTGCTCCACGCCAGTACGACGCCGCGAACTATACGGGGAAAGTCGCGATCGGCGAGGATCAGCTGTTCATGCAGCATGGTCGCGGTGACTTCGAAGTCGTGATTCTTCGCTATCCGGGTGTCTTCGGGCCCCGCGCGCCAATGAACCAGGAGTGGGCCGTGGTGAAGCGGGTCCTCGACCGGCGACCCTTCATGATCCTGCCTCATGACGGGATGGCCTATTTTCAGCGCGGCTACGTCGACAATCTCGCTCACCTGGTGTTTCTCGCCGCCACCCGTCCCGAGGCGGCCGGAGAGGCTTTCAATGCCGGTGACGAGCGTGTGCTGAGTGCGCGTCGGGTTGCGGAGATCATTCTCGAGGAGCTGGGCTCTTCGATGGAGCTCATCGGCGTGCCGGCCCAATTCTGCCGCGGGGTCTTTCCTCTAGCGGAGAAGTCCAACCAGATTCTGGATATGTCGAAGGCGCGCGATCTGCTCGGGTACCGCGATGTGGTCGAGGTCGAGGAGGCGACCCGCCGGACGGCACGCTTCTTTTTCGACAACCCTCCGAACGAGGAGGACCTGCGCTCTGCCGGCAGCGGCGCCTTCGATTACGACAGAGATGAGCAAATCGTCGCGCGCTGGCGCCAAGCTCAGGCTCTGATGGCCGAAGCTTGATTGTGACGAACTACTGATACAGGACACTAAAAGATGAGTAACGAGAAGACTGCTGACGACACCGCCAATGTCTCTGATGGGCCGTCTCGCCTCGGCGAAGGGACGACCGGGGAGGGGCACTTCGACACCGGTACCGCGAGCTACCCGTACCGGGTCAGCGCCGACTGGCTCGATCTCATCAACGAAGACCGAGAACCGACGGCGTCAATGTTCTACACCTCCTACACCTTGGGCGATTCAGTCGATGCGCAACGACCGCTGACTTTTCTCTTCAACGGCGGTCCTGGCGCCGCCTCCGCCTTTCTGCACCTCGGCGCCGCGGGACCGTTACGAGTGCGCTTCGAAGATGACGGCACGGTGCCGGCTGGGCCGGTTCAGCTGGTCCCGAATGCCGAGTCTTGGCTGCCGACGACGGATTTGGTCTGCATCGATCCGGTCGGCGCCGGCTTCAGTCGCGCTCTACCGCCCAAGAAGGGCAAGGATGAGACGGTCTCCGCTGCGCCCGGCGCGGAGTCGAGAACGAAGAAGGCCGGCGAGGCGTTCTGGGAAGTCGGCAAGGATCTCGAGAGTCTTGCCGCTTTCATCTCCCGATACCTGTCGTTGACCGGGAGGTGGCTGTCGCCGATCTACCTAGCGGGCGAGAGCTATGGCGGTTACCGCGTAGCGCGGCTCGCCAAGATCTTGCAGGGCTCACGGGGAATCGGTCTTGCGGGAGTGGTTCTACTCTCGCCGGCGATCGAGTTCGACGGCTTGATGGGGAACGATTACGACCTGACCCACTGGGTCGAGACCTTCCCGGCGATGGCCGCGGCGGCTCACTGCCATGGCCGTGCCGGTTCGGGTCTCCCGCTCGAGAGTCACTTGGAGGCAGCCGAGGCTTTCGCCGAAGGCGATCTTCTCCGGCTCCTGGTCCGCGGTGAGGCCCTCGAAGAGGCCGAGCGTGCCCGTATTGTCGAGAGCATGGCTAATCTGATCGGCTTGCCAACAGAGACCATCGCCGCCAAAGGCGGTCGTATCGGCCGCGAAGCGTTTTGTCGGGCGCTATTGGCCGACCAGCAGCGCTACCTCGGTCACCACGATGCATCGGTAACCGGTGTCGATCCCTTCCCGGATCGCGAGACCCACGGTGGCCCCGACCCGGTACTGGACGGGCAATCGCCGCTCTTCACCATGGGCATCAACGCCTATCTTCGAACCACTCTGGGGGTCAAGACCGATCTGGAGTACGACCTGCTCAGCATGGTCGCCCATAAGAGTTGGAAACACAGCGAGCCTCACATCTTTGATATGGAGTTGGCGGCGATGGACGATCTGCGCTACGGAATGGCGCTTAATCCTGCGATGAAGGTGCTGCTCTGTTACGGCTATTACGACCTGGTGACCCCCTACTACGAAGCAAGACGTTTGACTCGCCTGATGAAGTTGACCGACGAGCAGAAGACCAAGCTCGAGACTCGCTACTTTGTCGGCGGTCATATGTTTTACGCTCGGCACGAGTCGCGGGCGAAGCTTGCCGAGGTCATTGCTCAGGTTTGCGCCTGAGCTCGGCGAAAGCCGCAGACGCTAAAAAGTCTCCTTGCTGTTGATCAGCCATTGGATCTCGCGCTCATCCCCATCGAGCGGGTAGGCGACGTCGAAGTGGATCATCGAGCCTTGCGCCGAGCGGCTCGATCCGAGCCTCAGCCCGATACCGACATTACGAAGGGTTCCGCTGTCGATGGAGGGCACCGGTGCGTCTTCGTACCAGATCCGTCCGGCGTCAAAGAAGACCGCGGCTCCGACGTGAACGAGCTTGAAGAGCTCGAGGTTGGTGTAGAAGCGCTGCTCGAGGCTCAGCAGGGCACGACGGTCACCGTCGCGATAACGGCGGGGATAGCCGCGCAGGCCGCTGTCGCCACCGAGCAGCAGCTGCCGTTCGGGATCGAGGTTGCGGGCGGCGTCGACTTGCACGGTGGTGAAGAGCTGGTGGCGGCCGAAAGTGAAGAAGAAGTGGCGCAGGCGGCCGCCTAGAATGACGTTCTCTTCGCCGCCCCCACCGAACCTCCCGCCGCCGTAGGCGCTGAATAGCAGAGTGTGTTCTCCGGCGCCGAGAAGACCTCGACTCCAACCGGCGTCGATAACGGTCTGGTTGGTGTCGGCTCCCCAGGACGGGGAGGAGTAGCCGAGGCGCAGATGCAGCTCCTGGCCGAGGTTGAAGTCTTCGGTGCGGACCATCCGGTCGACATTGTTGCGCTCGATGAAGCTGTCTTGGATCCAGTTGAAGCCGATCCAAGGGTAGGCAAGGGTGAGCGGTGAGGGCGGCGCGGTGCCGGGCGTGTCGAGGGCCAGATCAGGATGGAATGAGCGCTCGTCGAAGGTGAAGCCGAAGAGCCATCGGCGCGACCCTCCTTCACGAAATCCGCGCGAGATGCCACCCCGGACTTCGACGTAGGAAGAGTCCTCCACGAAGCGATTGACGACGTCGCCCTGAGAGTAGATCCGGACCAGACCCTCATGGCTGACCAACCGAGTCCCGCTACTCCAGCGGGTGTCGAGGGAGAAGAAGGGGCGCTCTAGGTCGAGGGTGTGGCGATGGCCGTCGCTACGCTCCGAGTACCTGAGCCGCAGCTCGGCGCGACTACCGAAGAGTGCGGGGTCGATGAAGCGCAGTCGTCGCTCGGTGCGATCGGGGTCGTCTTGGTACTTGGCTGTGAGGAAGCGGCCGGTGCCGAGGAAGTTCGAGTCTTCGAGGCCGAACTGGACCGTGTTGGCGCCGCCGCTGCGCGAGAAGCTGGCTCGCGCTCCCAAGGTCCAGACGTCGCGAGTCACGACGCGGACGTCGACTTTGTCGCCGCGCACCCGCGTCGGCTCGACGCAGGCATCGTAGAGGTAGGGCTGAGAGCGCAGATAGCGCTCGGTCTCCTGGAGAACCCTCTCGTCGAAGGGCTCACCGGTCTCGAACAGCAGCTTTTGCTCGACGACGGTCGGACGAGTATTGATGTGAAGACGGTTGGCGAGCCGAAAAGGGAGTACGTTCTGGCCTGATTCTTCGAGGTCGAAGACGTCGAGAACAAGGAGCTCGATCTTGCCGATGACCGCGTCGGCTGGGAGGCCGCTCAGGTCGGGCGGCAGGGTGTCGCGCTCTCGGCTGAGGCTTTGGCAGAAGCCCGCCGGGTGCTCCTCGGTCGCTGCCAGTGGAGGGCCGGCGCAGAAGAGAACGAGGGGCGCAAGCAAGAGCAGGCCGCGAGTGGAAGGTGCTCGGTTAGTCGCTCGCAATACGCGATCGTAGCAGCCATGGAAATGATCGCGGCATTGGCTCCGCTGTCGGTCCCTTGACGGAGGTTGCCGGAGGACCTAAACTCTCCTCCCTTGCAGTCGGTCTTCGGGACCGATTGTTTTCTTATCAAGAGTGGCTGAGGGACTGGCCCGTTGAAGCCACCGCAACCGCCCGGTACCGCACCGGGAAATGGTGCGAATTCCTGCCCGGTGCTTCGGCGTTCGGGGTAGATAAGGAGCGGAAATGCTTCAAGAAAAACCTCTCAGCTTCGTTCAAGGCCTTCGCTGCAAGGTTTGCAGCAAGCTTTATCCGATCGAAACTCGGACCCTCTGCCCGGAGGACTTCGGCCCTCTCGAGGTCGCCTACGACTACGAGGCGATGCGCGGGGTGGTGACCCGCGAGCGAATCGAGGCCGGACCCCGCTCGCTGTGGCGATACCGGGATCTCTTGCCTATCGAAGGCGAGCCGACGGCCGGGCTGCACTCGGGCTACACCCCGCTGGTGCGTGCGCGCCGGCTGGCGGCCGAGCTTGGGGTCAAGGAGCTCTACCTCAAGGACGACAGCGCCAACTACCCGACTTTTTCCTACAAAGATCGAGTGGTCGCGGTGGCGATAAGCAAGGCTGTAGAGCTCGGATTCACCACCGTAGGTTGCGCCTCGACCGGCAATCTCGCCCACTCGGTGGCCGCTCACGCTGCGCAGGCCGGCCTCGAGGCGGTGGTCCTGATTCCCCACGACCTGGAAGAGGGAAAGATCATCGCTACGCAGATGTTCGGTCCGCGGATGATCAAGATCGAGGGCAACTACGACGACGTCAACCGCCTCTGCACTCAGATCGCGGGGGAGTACCCTTTCGCCCTGGTCAATGTGAATCTGAGGCCCTACTACACCGAAGGAGCCAAAACTCACGGTTTCGAGATCGCGGAGCAACTGGGCTGGGTGCTGCCCCGCCACACCGTGATCCCTGTCGCCGGCGGCACGATCTTGCCGAAGGTCTGGAAGAGTTATGAAGAGTTCATCGATCTCGGCCTGGTGGAGGATACGAAGCCCCGCATCCATGCGGCGCAGGCGGCGGGCTGCGATCCGATCACCAAGGCGATCGTCGATGGCGACGAGGTGTTCCGGCCCCAGAAGCCCGACACGATCGCCAAGAGCCTGGCAATCGGTAATCCAGCGGACGGGTTCTTCGTCATGGATGTGGTCCGCGACTCCGGCGGTCATGCGGCGTCGGCGAGCGACGACGAGATTCTCGATGCTGTGGACCTGTTGGCGAGGACCGAGGGCATCTTTACCGAGCCTGCTGGAGGTACGACGCTCGCCTGCACAATTCGCCTGATCGAGTCGGGGAAGATTCCCCGCGACGAATCGATCTGCGTCTCGATTACGGGCAATGGCCTCAAGACGGCCGAGGTCTTTCGTGGGCGCTTCGCGGCGGCGCCGGTGATTGCACCTCGTCTTGCGGATTTCGGCCCGGCCTATGCGCTCGCGTCGCAGGCGAAGCCGGCCCCCCGTACAAGCATCTCCGCTGCGGCTAGTCCAGCAGCGGTACTCACTCCCCACAGAGTTTGAAAGGAGTCTCACGATGGCGAACACGATCAAGGTGCACATTCCCGGTGAGCTGAGGGCGCAGGTGGACAACCAGACGGAGGTCCAGATGGCGGGCGGATCCGTACGCGAGATCCTCGGTAGCTTGGCTACGGCCTACCCGGTCTTGGGTAAACGTCTCTTTGATGGCGAGGGCCGGCTCAACCGCTTCGTCAATATCTATCTCAACGACGAGGACATCCGTTTCCTCCAGGATCTGGAGACCGGAACCAACAACGGGGACGAGATCTCGATAGTCCCCGCCATCGCTGGCGGCTAGCCCGACCGCCCAGGGCACCCCACCTCACCGCGTGCTCGTCGCTCGGCTCCTCCGGCGTACCAGAAGTACGCCTGCGTCGCCTCGCTCCTGCGCTGCGGCGATCTGGGGCACCCTGAACGGCCGGGCTCCCGGGGACCCGAGAGATTGCCTCTCCGGCCGGCTGGGCGTACAGGAGTACGCCAACGTCGCCTTGCCCCTGTGCTGCGGCGATCTGGGGCGCCCGACCGCCCAGGGCACCCCACCTCACCGCGTGCTCGTCGCTCGGCTCCTCCGGCGTACCAGAAGTACGCCTGCGTCGCCTCGCTCCTGCGCTGCGGCGATCTGGGGCACCCTGAACGGCCGGGCTCCCGGGGACCCGAGAGATTGCCTCTCCGGCCGGCTGGGCGTACAGGAGTACGCCAACGTCGCCTCGCCCCTGTGCTGCGGCGATCTGGGGCGCCCGGCCGCCCAGGGCACCCCACCTCACCGCGTGCTCGTCGCTCGGCTCCTCCGGCGTACCAGAAGTACGCCTGCGTCGCCTCGCTCCTGCGCTGCGGCGATCTGGGGCACCCTGAACGGCCCGGCGCCGACCGCGAGGGCACCCTTGAACGGCCCGGCGCCGGGCGTCCAGCGGGCGTCCAGCGGGACCCTGAGGGACTGAGGGGCGCTACAGGCCCTCGTCCAGGCCGATGCCTTCGAGTGGGAGGGGATGGGGCTCGGCGGCTGCGCCGTGCTCTATCGATAGCGAGGCGCTGCGCGGGCCGGCCTCGGTCGGTTTGAATCGAAGGCCGACCGTGCAGTCGCTGCTTGGCGCCAGGTAGGGTGCGCCGGCGCAAGTGCCTGGAACGATCTGGAAGTCTTGTGGATGGTCGCCGGCCAGGCGGATCTCGCCCATCGCAAGGCGACCTTCTCCTTCGTTGCGGACCACGATCGTGGCGATCTCGCTACGCTCTCCGAGAGGGTGCGAAGCAAAGTGCTGAGTCTCGGGGTCGAGGACGATGCGCGGCAGGCGCGGGAGAATGCCATCGCCAACTGCTGGGACGACGCTCGGGCTGGTACGGCCGTTGTGGCGAGTGACCAGGGAAGCTACCTTGCGGCCCGCGTCCGAAGGCGCCATCTCCAGGACCAGCGTGCATGAGCCTCCGGGTTGCAGCCGCGGCTGCGAGCGACAGCCGTCGACGACGATTCGTAAATCTCGGCTGCCTTCGAGACGCAGATCGGAGAGACTGAGCTGGGCGGATCCGGTGTTGGTGAGGGTGACGCGTTGACGGCTACGGTCGCCCACCTCCACTTCGCCGAAGCTGACCTGAGCGGTCGAGATCTCGAGCCGACCTCGAGCCCCGACCCCTTCGAGCTCGAGGGTCGCCGAGATATTTGGGTCGCCGCTCGGTATCTCGATCGTGGCGGTCTGAGGCCCCTCTTCGAGGGCCTGGAAAGAGACCTCCAGCCGGCACTCTTCTCCTGGCGAGAGGATGGCTTGACTGCAGCCGTCTACGATCATCAGAAACGCGTCTTGCGCCTGAGTGCTTAGGCGCAAGCTGCCGAGCTCGAGCGCGGCGGAGCCGTCATTGGCCATCACTACTTGTTGCACGCGGCCGCCACTGTGCACCGGCAATCGACCGAAGTCGACTCGGGACGGTGAGACCCGAAGACGGGGCTCGATAGCGTTGCCGGTGAGAGCGACGGTTGCCATCGGCTCCGGCGTATCAGAAACGATCTGGATGGCGGCGTCCAATTTTCCTTCGGCCGCCGGCGTGAAGCGCACCTGGAGACGGCAGCTCTCTTCGCGCTGGAGCAGAGCTCCATCGCAATTGTGGAGCTCGAGATCGAAGGAAGCTGCGGGGTCCTCGAGCTGGATATCGGTGATCCGCAGCCCGCCGGTTCCACCGTTTCGAAGGAGCAGCTCCATTTGCTGAGCCGTGCCCACGCGCGCGGTGGCGAAATCGAGCGCAGTCTCGCTCAGCACCAGGACCGGCTGCGGTGCCACTCCGGAGCCGAGCAGGGTGAGCTCGTGTGGCGCCCCGGAGGCATCGCTGTCGATTCGAAGCGCGGCTCGACGTGGTCCGGCAGAAGAGGGCGAGAAGACAACCGCCATCTGACAACCTGCATCGGGCTCGATCGCCAGTCCAGAGCAACCGTCCTGGATCAGAGCGAAATCTTTCGCCGCCGGCCCGACCAGTGTGGGTGCGACGAAGTGGAGAGTTGCCGAACCGCCGTTCTCTATCCGTAGGGAGTTTGAGTCCGTGGTCTCCCCGAGCAAGATCGATTCGAAGCGAAGCTCTTGTGGGCTTGCGGCCAGAATCGGCTCCGTCGCCGTGCCCTCAACGAGGAGCCGGAGAGGACTATTGATCGCGGATCCTGTGACGACGAGAACCGCCTCGCGATCTCCGGCCGCTCGAGGAGAGAAGGTCAAGGACAAGACGCAGGACTCGTCCCCGGCCAGGGTTGCCTGGGAACAGTTGTCGACGCCGATCGTCAGCTCCTCGGCGTGTGCTCCTTCCAAGGCGACGCTGTCGATCTCGAGCCGTCGCGTGCCGCCGTTGCGGATCTCGACGGGCCAGTCGGTTGTCGAGTCGCCGACTCGGGTGGGGGGGAGCTCTACGAGCTCCACCTCGGTCCGAAAGAGTGCGGGTCGTGGCCTTGGCGCCAAATAACCGGCGATCGCTGCTATGACCAGCAATACGACGAGCAGCCAACGCCGACTTTTTGCCGGCTTGGTAGGAGGGGAGGGCTCGGTCGGCGGCCTCTCGTGCCTGGGCTCACCCGGAAGAGGGAGGTCGAGAAGAGAGTCTTCGGGCATGTTCCCACCATTGTAGTGCTGGTCCTCCGGCTCTGGACCTGCGGCTATACTCTCGCCGGCTGCGTGAACGACAGTGGAAGATTTTCTCTTCATCGGCCTCGGCGTGGTCCTGCTCTACTCTGGCGGCGAAGTGCTCGTCGGCAGTGTGAGCCGGATGGCCACGGCGTTTGGCGTCTCGCCGCTGATAATCGGTCTCACCGTGGTCGCGTTCGGCACCTCGAGCCCCGAGATTGCCGTCGCCGTCGGCGCGGCCCTGAGCGGGCAGCCCGATATCGCTCTCGGCAATGTGCTTGGCTCGAACGTGGCCAACCTGGGCCTCATCCTCGGCCTCTCCGCAGTGATCGCCCCGGTCGAAGCCCACTCCAGTTTTCTACGGCGAGATCTACCGTTCATGCTCGGAGTGGCCGTTTTGCTCTTGGTGGCGGGCTGGATCGGATTCGGGCGCATTCTCGGTGTTGTTCTGGTCGCTCTCTTGGTTGCCTACCTATGGGTCCTCTTTCGCGACGGCGGCGCGGCGGACCTCGAAGACGCGGAGGAGGGCTCCGCTGTCGACCGCTGGCTTGGGCCGGCAGGCGCAGTGCTCGGCATCGGCCTGTTGGTTTTCGGCGCCGACGTTCTCGTCGATTCGGCGGTGGAGGTGGCTCGCGGCCTTGGCGTAAGCGAACGGATCATCGGGCTCACCCTGGTGGCCTTCGGCACCAGCCTGCCCGAGCTGTCCGGCTGTCTGGTGGCGGCGGCCCAGAACAAGGGCGATCTCATCATCGGTAATATCGCCGGGTCGAACATCTTCAACACCCTGCTGGTCCTGCCTGCCGCCATCTTCTTGCTGCCAATCGTTGCTGACGCCTCTGATCTCTTCGATGTCGGCGTCGTCATAGGCTTCAGCACGGTCGCCTGTGTTCTGTTCTTTCGCAACGGCCGCTTGTCGCGGCGCGGTGGCGCTCTGCTTCTGAGCGCCTATGTTGTGTACGTGGTGTACCTCTTCACCGTTGGTTAGCCTCTACGGCAGCACTAGCGGCGCCGCGGACCACCCGAGACGAAGGCCTATGGACTACTCGCACTGCGCCTTGTGGCGCAGGGCGTGATCGGCAAGAGTCAAGGCGATCATGGCTTCCGCCATGGGCACGAAGCGAGGCAAGAGGCATGGGTCGTGGCGTCCGCGAGTGCTGATGGTCGTGGGCTCTCCCGCTCGGGTGACGGTAGGCTGCTCGCGGGGCAGACTGCTGGTGGGCTTGACCGCGCAACGAAGCAGCAAGGGCATCCCGGAGGAGATGCCACCCAGCATGCCGCCGTGTCGGTTGGTCTCGGTGATTATGCTTCCCTCGTGCGCGACGAAAGTGTCATTGGCCTCGGAGCCGCGGAGTGTTGCGACCGCGAAGCCGGCGCCATACTCGACTCCGACGACCGCGGGTAGGCTGAAGAGAGCTTTGCCCAGGTCTGCCTTGAGCTTGTCGAATACCGGTTCGCCCCAACCCGGCGGCACGCCAGTTGCGACGATCGCCGCGATCCCGCCGACAGAGTCACGCTCCTCCCTCATGCGCTCGATGAGCTCGACCATGCGCGGGGCGATCTCCGGGTCGGGACAGCGGACGGGTGTGGCCTCTACCTCTTCGAGGCGGACGGTGGTCGGATCCTCCACGCGGGCGACGAGCTCGCCGATCTGGGCGACGTAGCCTACGATCTCGACCCCCCAGCGTTCGCGGAGGAGTTTCTTGGCCACCGCGCCGGCCGCTACTCTTACCGAGGTCTCTCGGGCACTCGAGCGCCCGCCGCCACGGTAGTCGCGGAATCCGTACTTGGCGTCGAAGGTGAGATCGGCGTGCCCTGGCCGATATTTGTCCTTGATGTCGGAATAGTCACGAGGGCGCTGATCACGGTTGTGGATGACAATGGCGATGGTCGTGCCGGTGGTGCGGCCTTCGAAGACGCCGGAAAGAATCTCCGGCTCGTCGCCTTCATCGCGCTGGCTGGTGATGCTCGATTGGCCTGGGCGCCGGCGGTCCAGATCGGGTTGCAGATCGTGGGTGGAGAGCTCGATTCCCGGCGGCATGCCGTCGATAATGACGACGTAGCCAGGGCCATGGCTCTCGCCTGCGGTGGTGACCGTGAAAGCTTGGCCGAAGGAGTTGCCTGCCATAGGACGGATGTTAGCAGTGGCGGACACCGCTTTCGCGCTCGCCGAGCCTTCGGACTCTCGTACAATCGACCTGTGCTTCCCTCCAGACGTCTCTACCTCGGCGTGCTTCCAGTCTTGCTCGTGGTGCTCTTTGTGGCCGACGTGGCTACCGGTTCGGTGAACATCCCCCTCAGGGCCACGGTGTCGATTCTGCTCGGCGAGGACGTGTCGCAGAAAGCGTGGGTGAGCATCGTGCGCAATCTGCGGCTGCCGCAGGCGGTGACAGCTGCTCTGTCCGGCGCCGCTCTGTCTGTGAGCGGCCTCATGATGCAGACCGTATTTCGTAACCCACTGGCTGGCCCCTTCGTTCTGGGTATCAGCTCGGGCGCGAGCCTGGGAGTGGCATTGGTGGTGCTGACCGGTGGCGCCGGAGTGCTGGCGGGTTGGGGAGGCAGTCTGGGGCATGCGGGAGCCGGAGTCTTGGGTGCAATGGCGGTGCTTGTGCTGGTGGTGTATGCGGCCCGGCGAGTGCCCACTCTCACACTTCTGATTCTGGGAGTTCTCTTCGGCTATGCGGTCTCGGCGCTGGTGAGCATTCTGCTTCGCTTCAGCTCGGCCGAGAGCATACAGAGCTATGTGATCTGGACACTCGGCGAGTTCAGCGGCGTAACCTGGTCGGAGCTCGGTGTGCTCACCCCGGTTATTGCGGTGGGTCTGCTGATGGCGGTGGTCGCGGTGAAGCCGCTGAATGCTCTGCTTCTCGGCGAGGCCTATGCGCGCTCAATGGGTGTCGCGGTGGAGCGTAGCCGGATCTGGCTGATCACGAGCACTGCATTGATGGCGGGTGTGGTGACGGCTTTCTGTGGTCCGATCGGTTTTCTCGGTATCGCCGTGCCGCACCTCGGACGTGGCCTTCTACAGACCTCCGACCATCGGGTTCTGCTGCCTGGTATTGCACTCCTCGGGGCGAGTCTCGCCTTGATCGCGGACCTCCTGTCGCGACTTCCGGGGAGCTCCCTGGTCTTGCCTCTCAACGCGATCACGGCGCTTCTCGGGGCGCCGGTGGTGATCTGGGTCATCGTGCGCCGGCGCGGCCTGCGCGACTCCTTCACCGGATGAGCTCTGTACTCGAGTGTCAGAACCTCTGCGTCGGCTATCAGCTCGGCAAGCGGGGAGATCGCCGTCTGCTCGAAGATCTGAGCTTGACTCTCGAGCCCGGAGAGCTCGTTTGCGTGCTCGGCGCCAACGGAGCGGGGAAGAGCACGCTTCTGCGGACCCTGGTGGGGATGCAGTCGCCGTTGGCAGGAAAGGTCCTCCTCGAAGGCGAAGAGCTTCGGAGGCTCCCAGCGGCGTCGATCGCGCGGCGGGTGAGTGTGGTCCTTACCGAGCCTGTGGAGGCGGGCGCCTTGATTGCCCGCGACCTGGTTGCCCTCGGGCGCTATCCCTACACCGACTGGCTCGGGCGGCTCACCCAAGAGGATCACGCTCGGGTGGACTGGGCGCTCGAGTCGGTGGGGGCTGGAGCACTAGCCCAGCGTCGTGTCGCCAACCTCAGTGACGGCGAGCGTCAGCGTGTGCTGATCGCGAGAGCGCTTGCTCAGGAGCCATTGCTGATGGTTCTCGACGAGCCGACAGCCTTCTTGGATCTGCCTAGCCGCATCGAGACCCTTGGGCTCCTCTGGGAGCTGGCGCGTGGCTCTGGTGTCGCGGTGCTTCTCGCCACTCATCATCTCGATCTCGCTCTGGACCATGCCGATCGGGTCTGGCTGCTGTCGCGTGGCGGGGGAGTTGTGTCCGCGGCTCCCGAGGACGCGGTTTTGTGCGGCGATTTGGAGAGAACCTTCGGAGCTGCGGGCCTGCGTTTCGATCAGGAGGAAGGCAGCTTCCGGCTCGAGGAGCGTGCGGAAGTGGGTCCGCGAGTGGGCGTTGAGGGCAACGGAGTAGCGCGGATCTGGACCGAGCGCGCTCTTGCGCGGGAGCGACTTTCGGTGGGCCCGCCCGCCGACGGTGACTTCGCGCGGCTGCGCATTGTCAGTGCCGGTGGGCAGAGGACCTGGGAGCTGGAAACGGAAAGCGAGAGGGTGACCTGCGGCTCGATATACGAGGTCCTTGAACGACTTCGAGTCGGCCTCGGGAAGTGATCGCGATGATTCTCCGAGGCTACTCTCTGAGTTTGGCGTAAAGGAGCTCATCCATGAGCTCACCGTTCTTGAGAACGCCGCCTCGCTTTGTGCCTTCGTAGTGAAAGCCCGCCTTCTCGAGGACGCGGGCGGAGCCGACGTTCGGGGAGAAAACGCCGGCATGAACCCGAATGAGGTCGAGGTCTCTGAATGCGTACTCACACATTCGTGAGACGGCGGCCGTAGCGACGCCGAGGCCCCAATACTCCTTTCCCAGCCAGTAGCCGAGCTCAGCCGAGTGTCGGTAGACATCTTTTTCGGCCTCCAAGCCAATGCCGCCGATAGCGTCGTCGCCGTAGGCGATGGCGAAATTTCGGCGTGGCTTCTCGGCCAGGCTGCGGCGGATCCACAGCGTGGCGTCGTCTCCTGTGTAGGGGCTCGGAAAGCGCTCTCTGAGCCAGCGCGCGACGCTAGGGTCGTTGGCGTGACGCACCAGCGAGAGGCGATCGCCGATGCGAAAGTCGCGCAGGCGGTAGCCTTCGGCGACAAGAGGTAGGTCCATGGGCGTTCGGCTTCGAGCCCCGAGTCCCTTAGGCGAGACTCAGCTCAGCAACCAGCCGCCATCGACATCGATGGTGGTGCCGGTGACGAAGTCGTTCTTGATCAAGAAGAGAATGCCCGCCGCGACCTCCTCGGGCAGACCCGGTCGCGGTATGAGGTGTTTGCTGGTAGCCCCGCCAAGCATGGTCGCTCGACGCTCGCGATCGGGCCCGAACATCGGCGTATTGATGACGCCCGGCGAGACCACATTCAGCCGCCGCGGCCCTATCTCGGGAGCAACCGCCCTGACAAATTGCTCGACCGCGCCACCCACCGAAGCAATGGCCGACTGGCCGGGCTTTGCACGGCGGGCGGGCGCTCCGCTGACAAGCACGATGGTTCCGTCTTCCGCCATATGGTGTGTGCCGAGGCGGACCGTGTTGGTGTAGCCCCAGAGCTTGTCGAAGGCGCCTTGATAGCCGTCCAGATCCATCTCGAGGAAGGGGCCGCTTGGCCGCTTGCCGCCGGTCGCCGCGTTGACCAGAATGTCGAAGGGGGCGTGCTCGGCGAAGAGGCTCTCCAGCGCATCGCGATCACGGACGTCGCAAGCCGCGAGACTGATGCCGCCGCCGGCGGCCTCGCTGGCCCGATCCGGGTCGCGACTGATCGCCACGATCGTCGCCCCTTCGGCCACCAGGGCTTGGGCCGTTGCCAGCCCGATGCCGGAGGTGCCGCCAAAAACAAGTGCCTTCTTTCCTGCGATGTCCATTGAGATTACCCTTACTTTCTAGTGGTTGTCTGAGAGCGGTTTTGGCGAAGGTTGGCGCATCGGTAGGTGGCCGGGTAGGGCCGAGATCCTCTCGATCCAGGCGCGGATCGCCGGAAAACCTTCGAGCTCGAAGTCTCCTTCCGGCGCGACGTGAGTGTACGCGAAGAGAGCGATGTCGGCGATGGTGAATCGGTCGGCGACGAGGAATGGGTGGTTTTCGAGCGTTTGTTCCATCACCCTCAAAGCACGATAGCCCGGCTCTCGACGCTCGGCGAGCTTTTCGGCGTACTCGTCTCTGGCGTCGAGGTAGTGGATCCAGAAGCGCGAGGTGGCGATGAAAGGCTCGTGGCTGTACTGCTCGAAGAACAGCCATTGGAGCGCGCGCGCCCGATTCAAGGGCTGCTCCGGCAAGTAGGCTGTTCCTTCGCTGAGGTAGTAGAGGATGGCGTTGGACTCAGCGAGGTGGGAGCCGTCATCGAGCTCGAGAACAGGGATTTTGCCGTTGGGGTTCTTGGCGAGGAAGTCCTCGCTTCTCGATTCACCGGCAAGGATGTCGATATCGACCCACTGGTAAGGGCGGCCGAGGTGGGCGAGAAGAAGCTTGATCTTGTAGCAGTTGCCGGACTCGCTGTCACCGTAGAGCTTCACGGATCCGAGTTTAGAGGATCGAGGAGAGAAGTTCCGCGGATCGGTGGACCCGTTATCCGGGGCTCATGGGGTAGCCTAGGAACGCGAGTGGGAGCGACTCGGACTCGAGAGATGAACCCTCTTAGGATCGGCCAGCGGCGATGAAGCTTGCGACACTCTTCGTGCTGGCGCTGGTTCTGTCCGCGGTGGCACTGGATCGGTATCCGCATCCGTGGGCCTGGATCCTGCCGACATTCTCCGTGGTGCTTGCGCTGTCGGCGTGGCAGAGCCGCGGAAGGGTGCGCTTTGTGTTTCTCAATCTGGCTGCCGTTGTTGCTACTTTGGCAGCGGTCGAGCTTGCGTGGCAGCTCCCTTCACTCGGTGGCCAGAGCCCGGGGCGCGCCGGTAGCACACGGTCCGGCCCCTATTATCGGACTCTGCCCGTGTTGGGTTACGCCGGCGCCAAAGGAGCCTCTGTGTCGGAGACCGCGACTTTCGAAGAGGAGAAGATTTACGACGTCGTTTACACGACCGATGAGAACGGGTTGCGCATCTCAGCGCCGAGGAGCGGTCGTGAGGAGGCTTCGGTCCTCTTTTTCGGGTGCTCGTTCACTTTCGGCTGGGGGGTCCAGGACCAGGAGACGCTGCCCTATCGGACGGGGGTCCTGAGCGCTGGGCGTTACGCGGTGAGCAATTTCGGGGTCATCGGCTACGGCCCTCATCACGCGCTGGCGACGATCGAGCAGGGCCTGGTGGAGGCTGCTGTCGAGGTGCGTCCTCGCTACGCTGTCTACTCCCTGATCGGTGACCACATATTGCGTGTCATGGGATGGGGACCTTGGAACAATGTCAGCCCTCGCTACGCATTGAGTGACGCGGGAGGAGTCGTCTATCAGGGCCCCTTCGAAAGCACTCCGCCACCGGCCCCGAGAAACTTCGTCGAGGGTGTTACGAGACAGTTGGCGAGGTCAGCGGTGGTGAGCCGTGTTGCGCCGACTCTTGGCCAGCAACTGGAGATCGACCTGCTCGTCGAGATTCTCGCCCAGGCGGGTAGGCGCCTGGAAGAGCTTTACCCCGGTCTCGAGTTTCACGTGCTGGTTTGGGACCCTAACGATCGTCGAATCAATAGGGCCTCTCGCGCACTCCGAGCTCGCGGTCTTCGGGTCCACCTGGTTTCGGAGGCGCTTCCAGGCTACGCCAAGGATGCCGACCGGTTCCACATTCCTCACGATGGCCACCCGACAGCCCGCGCCTATGACGGCTTGGCGCGTTACCTGACGGCCGAGGTTCTGACCGATCGCTAGGTGGCTGCCGGCCGCCGTCCGATGGTAGAAAGGGGACAACAGAGCGTCGATCCTACAAATTCGTGTCATCGCAACGAGGGAAGAAGGGAGCGAAGGATGAGCGTAGAGAGAGCGCGCCGCAAATATTGGGGATGGGGTTTTGTCGGTCAAGGCCTCACCGAGCCGGAGTGCGAGGCGCTGCGTCGGCGAGTCGCGCAACAGTACGCCGTTGACGAGCTGACGGGGCCCTCGGTACCGAAGGTCGAGGAGATCGAGCTTGCAGCGCCTCGCCTGCAGGCGCCAGGCAGCTTGGGAGAGATCTGTACTACCGATCCTTGGGAGCGTCTCGTGCACAGCTACGGTCGCTCGTTTCCTGACTCTGTGCGAGTGTTTCGGCGCTCGTTTCCGAATCCTCCAGATGTGGTGGCCTTTCCGGAGACCGAGGAAGAAGTTGTCGATGTCTTGGACTGGGCCGACGGTGCGGGCGCGGCGGCGATTCCCTTTGGCGCCGGTTCCAGTGTTGTCGGGGGGGTAGAGCCGGCGGTCGGGTCGAGTTACAGCGGGGCCATCTCGATCGATCTCAGCCGTCTCAACAAGATCCTCGAGGTCGACAAGATTAGCCGTGCGGCGAGGATCCAGGCGGGAGCGCGGGGGCCCGAGCTCGAGGCGCAGCTCAAACCGCACGGCTATACCCTGCGCCACTTCCCGCAGAGCTTCGAGCATTCGACGCTGGGTGGCTGGATCGCAACTCGATCGGGAGGACACTTTGCAACTCTCTACACTCACATCGACGACTTCGTCGAGTCCACTCGCACGGTCACTCCACGGGGCATTCTAGAGTCCCGTCGGCTCCCCGGCTCGGGGGCCGGCCCCAGCCCCGATCGCATGATTCTCGGCTCTGAAGGCATCCTCGGCATCATCACCGAGGCCTGGATGCGAGTCCAGGACCGGCCGTCACACCGAGAGTCCCGAGCTGTCCTCTTTCCTACGATGGCGGCTGGTGCGGAGGCGGTCCGAGCTCTGTCGCAGGCCGGTCTCTATCCTTCCAATTGCCGACTCATCGATGCGCAGGAGACGGCCAGCGCCGGGGCGGGGGAGGGCGAACAGGCGTTGCTTGTATTGGGCTTCGAATCCGCGGACCACCCGGTGGGTACCTGGATGGCGCGGACGCTGGAGTTAGCGGGCGATCACGGCGGCAATTGGGAGGAGCCGGGAGACGCAGTGGCTTCTCATCGTAGTGGTGCGGTCGGGGCCTGGCGGGAGGCCTTCATTCGCGCACCTTTTTCTCGCGAAGTGACAGTGCCGTGGGGGGTGATTGGCGAGACTTTCGAGACAGCGATCACCTGGGACCGTTTCGAGAGCTTCCACGACACCTTGAAGGAGCGCGTAGCGGGTGTGATTGAGGAGGTCACCGGGCGCCCAGGTCGTGTTACCTGCCGCTTTACCCATGCCTACCCCGACGGTCCGGCGCCGTACTTCAGTTACCAGGGGCTCGGGACCTTCGACGGTGCGCTGGAGCAATGGCGTGAGATCAAGGCTGCCGCAAACGAGGTCGTCGTGCAGGAGGGAGGAACGATTACTCACCATCACGCGGTAGGTCGCGACCACCGGCCGGCGGGCTACGATCGACAGTCCCCGGCCCTCTTTCGGGAGGCGTTGAGGGCGGCGAAAAAGGCGCTTGACCCCAATGGGATCCTGAACCCGGGGGTGTTGATCGATCCGGATGGGCGAGAAGTCGGCGTAACCGGGGCGATGGACGAGCGTGAGTAGAGTCTTGGCCAGGCGGGCGGTCGTGGTTGGAACGATTGCGCTGGCTGTGACGGTTCCGTCTCTCGGGGCGGAGAGTCTGCGCGGCTATCTAGTGGTGCAGGGGGACCGAGTCCTCGCAGCCGAGAATCCAGACCTTCTCTTTACACCGGCATCGGTGTTGAAGCTGGTGGTGGCATCTGCGGCGTTGCATCACTTGGGAGCGGACTACTCGGTGAGGACCGAGGTGCGGGTGCAAGCGCCGATTGTCGATGGTGTGCTTCGAGGCGACCTCGTCTTGCTGGCGGCAGGAGACCCGAGTTGGAGCGAGGAGTTCTTCGAAGAGGGTGCCGAGACCCCGATCTCGAGATTGGCCGAACAGGTCGCGGGCGAGGTCGAAGTCATCGAGGGTGACCTGGTCGTGGATCTGCACCGGTTTCCGGGGAGGCGCCATGCGCCGAGCAGACCTCAGATTGAGTTGGGTGTGGGCTTTGCGGCCCCGACCGCGGGGCTGGCGCTCGAGGCCAATGCTTTTGAGGTGCGTATCGCCCCCGGTTCCAGGGTCGGAGCGCCGGGAGTGGTGTCTACCGGCGCGGCGGTGGAGTTGGTCAACGAGATTTTGACCGTTGGCTCGTCTCGCGACGGCAAGGGGAACGTGGACTTCCTTCCGGAGTGGGGATCGCCGAGGGTGCGCGTCAAGGGCGAGTATCCGATCAGCGAGGGGAGCTATCGAGTGGTCACGAGCCACCCGGCGCCGGAGCTCCATGTCGGCGAGCGCCTTCGCCATCATCTCGTGGAGGCCGGTGTCGAAGTGCGCGGAGTGGTTCGCGTTAGCTCGGAAGCGCAGGCGGGGCGGCGTGTACTGGCGCACTTCAATTCACCTTCTCTAGCCAAGATACTCGTGCCGGTTCTCGAAGACAGTGCCAACTGGGTCGCGGAGATGGTGCTGCAGGTGTTGGCGCTGGAGGTTCTGGGTGAGGGGAGGCTAGACGACGGAGTCGAGTTGCTCGAGAGCTTCTTGTTGGAGGAGGTTGTACTCCCCGTGGGAAGCTTCGCGCTCGAAGATGCGTCGGGTCTTTCTCCCTACAATCTGATCGCGCCGCGGGCGGTGGTCGGTCTTCTTCGTTTCGCCTCGAGGCAGACGTGGCGGGGCGCTCTTTTCGATTCGCTTCCGTCATCGGGAGAGGGGACCTTGTCGATGTGGCCTCGGCTCGCTGTCCGGCAGGCGAAGACAGGCACGATCACTCATACCCTGGCACTGGCGGGAGTCTTAGGAGACGGCGACGAGGAGCCGGCCTTCTTCGCGGTCTTTCTCAACCACGACCTTCGAGAGCGACCGGAGCAGCGGGCTGAGATCGCGAAATTGTTGAGTGAGTGGAAGTTAGAGATGTAGGGTGTCTCGATGGCGATGGAGATAGCGAGAGCTTCTACACCGCTGGTAGCTCGCAATTTGGGAGAGTTGATGGCTCAGGGCTTCACGATCTCACCTCCGTTGCTGTTCGAGACCGAGCTTTCCCCTCTCCGAGAGGTCGTAGATGGGATGCAGTTGAACAGTAAGACGCGCGGCGGCGTACGGAATCTCCTGCGGAGTAGTCGGGTGCTGGCTCGAGCGGTCGAGGAGGGGCCGATAGCAAAATTTGCCCGCTCACTGGCGGGCGCCGGAGCTCGTGCTACCAAGCTCACTCTGTTCAACAAGTCACGGCAGGCGAACTGGACAATCCGATGGCATCAGGATGCCATGATCGCCGTAGCGTAGCGGCGGGAGGCGCGGGGTTTTCGTGGTTGGTCGGAGAAAGAAGGCGTCGTGCACGTTCGACCGCCAGCGCATGTTCTCGAGTCCATTGTCGCGCTCAGGGTTCACCTAGACGATACCCCAGCGTTGAATGGTCCCCTTCGGGTGCTGCCGGGCACGCATGTTATGGGGTTGCTCGACCGCGAGCAGATCGAGAGCTGTCGGAGGGAGCATAGGGAGGTCGTGTGCGAAGTGGCGGCGGGCGGTGTAATGGCGATGAAGCCTCTGCTGCTGCACGCCTCGTCGAAAGCCGCAGTCGCGGCGAGCCGTCGCGTGCTCCATGTCGAGTACAGTGCCACTGATCTTCCGAATGGTCTGAAGTGGGCGTAGACGGCACGACGTTCGGGGTGCGCGCTGCCATACCCGGTTGTTGTTGTTGTTGTTGTTGTTAGGTGCCACCCACTTAGTTGTTGGAGGCCTCCGACCCCTGTGCGCGGCGTTGGAATCGGCCTCTTGCAAGGCTCCCAGCGAAGACTACGTCCTCTAAGGCTAGGAGGAATTTTCACAAGGTGCGTAAACGAAGAGGACTCGTAGCAAACCGGCTGGTCGAGGTCACGACCAGGACGACACAGGGGCGCTTTCTGCTCCGCCCTTCGAGAGAAGCGAATCGGATCATCCTGGGCGTTATCGGTCGGGAGGAATTTTCACAAGGTGCGTAAACGAAGAGGACTCGTAGCAAACCGGCTGGTCGAGGTCACGACCAGGACGACACAGGGGCGCTTTCTGCTCCGCCCTTCGAGAGAAGCGAATCGGATCATCCTGGGCGTTATCGGTCGCGCTCAACGGCGCACCGGAATGAAGATATGCGGGCTCGCTGTTCTCTCGAATCACTACCACATGCTGGTCGTCCCCGAGAGTACGGAGCAGCTGAGCGACTTCATGGAGTATGTGAATGGCAACATCGCTCGCAAGTTGGGCATCCTCCACGACTGGCCTGGAAAGTTCTGGGCTCGGCGCTACAGCCACATCATCGTCTCGGATGAAGAGGAAGCTCAGATCGGGCGCCTGAAGTACCTTCTCTCTCAAGGGGGGAAAGAAGGCTTGGTCCGTCATCCAGGGGACTGGCCCGGAGTACATTGTGTGGGTCAGTTGCTTCGTGGATATCCGTACGTGTTGGGAGGACGGTGGCAGGATCAGAGCGGGGAGTACAACGCGTGTCGGGCATCTAAGACTCTGAATTCAGAGGAGTTCCTGTTCGATGAGACAGTGCTGTTGTCGCCCCTACCTCGCCTCGAGGATTGGGGGCATAGAGACAGGGTCGAGTTGGTTCAAGTGCTATTGCGAGAGATAAACGTGGTTGTGCAGCAGCGTATTCAGGACACAGGGAAGCTTCCGCTGGGACCGAAACGGATCCTTCGCGAGTCGCCCCACTTCCGGCCGGGGGAGTTGCGCAAGTCGCCTGCGCCGGCGTTCCACGCCGTGGCGAGGGAACACCACGAGAAGCTCCGCGAAATGTATCGGGAGTTTGTCAACGCCTACCGAGAGGCCGCGGAGCAGCTCAAACGCGGAGTGTTGGATGCGGAATTCCCGCCCGGTTGCTTCCCCCCTGGATTACCCTACCTGCCCGAGGCTCGAGCCGGACCGTAGTCGGGCTGGTCTGACTGCGGGACGATACAAAAAGCGATCACCGACTCGAGGTGGGGGACTACCGCCAGGGAGGGGTGCGTCGGGTGATGACGAGCTGTGGAGGAGCCGCGCGTTATCTTGTTTGTAGCAGGGGATGAGATTTGTCGAAACTGGCGCTGAACGTACTTTCTCTTGGCGTCATGGCGGGATTTTAGGACTATTTGAGGGCGCTGCGGCTCATTTGGGCGCCCCTCTTTCGATGGGTCTCTGGTCTCTAAGTGGGTGGTACTTATGGAAGGGAGATGGGTTGCTACTATGTCGTCTCTTGGCCATGATCCATGGTTCTTGTAGTCAGGGGAGATGAATGGGCGATAACGAGTTCGGCGATCGACTTCGGCTCGGGACGTATAAGGAAGATCCCGAGGTGCACTTTGGGCTTGCTGAGAAGCGAGAGAATGCGGCGGATTGGACCGGCGTTCCAGAGCGACTGGTCAATCGACTCACGTCTCTTGGCGAGGCGTATGAGCTTCACTACCTTCCTAGGATCGATATCTACGGCGACACGGTGTTCAAGAATGAACAGTGTAAGGCTCTCGACGCGGAATTACAGTTCGTCCGTGGGATCGTCAAGGATCCAGCGCTGGCGAAGACGGTGGATAGGATCTCCGACCTGGTGAAGACGGCGCTTGCCCGCTCTCAGCGCTTGGTGGTCAGCGGCAATTGAGCGCCGGCTGACTCGAGAGAGTTTCGCTGGGCGCTTCGCTGCAAGACGCGAAGTCTGAACCTACTCCCGCTCGGGCGCCTGCAAACCCCAACCCTCGATCTCGGCAATGAGGTCCAGAGCCGGCGTGCTCAAGCTCAGCGGCGTGACGATGATCTCGCCACGCTGATACCAATCGAGGTCGGTCTCTCGCTCGGGTCGTCGAACTTTGTTGAACTGGACCCGCCAGAGCTGGCGCGGGTCGTCTCTTTCAACTTTGTGAAAGCCCCCGACGACTAGCTCAGGCTCGCCGAGACGCGCTACGACCAGACCCCGAGGCTTGTCGGTCGCGGATGCGGGTACGTTGATCGAGATCACGGTTCCTGCGGGCAGGCCCTTGTCGAGCCAGCCGTCCAGGACGGCAACGGTGACCTCGGCGGCGACATCGACCCGGTGAGCGCTCTTGTCTTGAGATACGGCGATGGCGGGCAGACCCAACGCCGCTGCCTCCATCGCCGCCCCTACGATGCCGATGCTGGGAGCCTCGTACCCCAAGGCAGGGCCCCGATTGATGCCCGCGATGACGGCGTCGAAAGGAGCATCCGCGCCTAGCGCCAAGATGCCGAACTGGACTGCGTCGACCGGCGTACCTTCGACGGCATAGGCAGCTGCCGCCCCGTCGAGCTTGACTTCGCGCAGACGCAGCATGCCGGAGGGCGTGCTCTTGGATTGCCCCCCATACGAGTGCTCCTTGGCCGGGGCCACCACTACGACTTCGGCGGATTGGGACAAGTACTCGACCAGGCCGGCGAGTGCGGTCGCTTCGATCCCGTCGTCGTTGGTTACCAGGATCCGCCTCTTCTGTTGGGCGGAGAGCGCCCCCCCCCCCAAGAGACTCAGGACCAGGAAAGCCACAATGCCAACGGTCAGACTTGCCTGAGCTCTTCGTATTCGCATCACTCCTCCCCCTCTGGGTCTAGTCTAGCGCGTTGCAAGCAGCGGAGTACCGGTTAGGGGTGGGCTCGGGTCTCGTACAATGCTGCGACATGATCGATCTGTATTTCTGGCCCACTCCCAACGGTTTCAAAATCACAATCTTCTGTGAGGAGGCCGGGGTCCCCTATAACCTCGTTCCGGTCGACATCGGTGCCGGCGATCAGTTCGCGCCCGAATTTCTCGCCATCAGCCCCAACAACCGCATGCCTGCGATCGTCGACCCGGACGGGCCCGGCGGGGAGCCTTTGGCGCTTTTCGAGTCCGGCGCGATCCTGCTCTATCTGGCAGAAAAGCACGGCAGGTTTCTTCCGGTCGACGAGCGCCGCCGCCTGGATGTATTGCAATGGCTGATGTGGCAGATGGGAGGCATCGGACCGATGCTTGGCCAGAACCATCACTTTCGCATCTACGCGCCGGAGCAGCTTCCCTACGCGGTAGAGCGCTATACCAGTGAAGCTCGCCGCCTCTACCGTGTCCTCGACAAGCGCCTAGAAGGGCGGGACTTCATCTGCCAGGAGTATTCGATCGCGGATATGGCCGTCTTTCCCTGGATCATGCCCTACAAACGTCAGGGCATCGTGCTCGAGGAGTACCCGAACATAAGGCGCTGGTTCGATGCCCTCAAGGTGAGACCGGCGGTGCACAAGGCGATCGAGGCAGGTCGAGAGCTACGCCGCGAGATTGCCGACGGGATGAGCGAGGAGACACGCTCCATCCTCTTCGGTCAGAAGCAATTCGAGAAGCGCTAATGAGGGCCTGGGCGGGCGAATCGGAAGGGAAGGGCTCTGCACCCCACCGGTTGAGAGCGCCGATCGCGTTCTCTCTCCTATTTGTCGGCTGCGCCGTCGGCGAAGGCGCACCACCCCCTACGGGTATCCCTTTCATCCAGGGCAGAGCGCATCGGTCCCCTTGGGAGGGCGAGAGCGTGGGGTCGCTTCGAGGGATCGTCATCGCCGTCGATGCGCGGCGGAGGAGCCCCGGTTTCTGGATCCAGAGTGCCACCGACGATGGTGATTCGGCGACCGCCCAGGGCCTTCGCGTGAACACCGCACAGCCTACCGATCTCGTGCTCGGAGACGAGGTCGAAGTGAGAGGCCGCATCGAAGAGATCGGGAGTCGCGGCGAGCTGTCTACAACCGCTCTCGTAGCCGCCTCGTGGTCCCGGCTCACAAGCGGGCGGCCCCTCCCTGCGCCGGTGATTCTCGGCGAGACCGGCCGTCGGATCCCGCAAGGCCACATCGACGATGACGGTCTTCGGGCCTTCGAGCCAGACGACGACGCGGCCGACTTCTTCGAGAGTCTGGAAGGAATGAGAGTCGAGATCCACGATGCTCTGGTGGTTGGAGCGACTTCGCCCTTCGGTGAGGTGGTCGTGGTTGCGGATCGAGGCGCCGAGACCGCGCCTCGGAGTTGGCGAGGCGGCGTCCTAGCTGCAAGTGGGGACACAAATCCCGAAAGAATCGTTCTCGACTTCTCGCTCCTGCGGCAGCGTTCACAGGCCAAGGTCGGTGACGTCTATGCGGGCGCGGTCGTAGGAGTCCTCGACTATGACTTTGGGCTCTACCGCGTTCTGCTGACCTCCGATCCGCCGGAGCCACAGAAGAGTCGCGTGCGTCGAGACCGTTCCTCTCTCCGCGGTGACGCTCGTCATCTGAGCATCGCCTCCTACAACGTTCTCAACCTCGGCGCTGACGATGAGGAGCGTGTATTCCGCGGCTTGGCGCGAAGCCTCGTCGAGGATCTGGGCACTCCCGATGTCGTTGCCTTGCAGGAGATCCAGGACGCGAGCGGCGAGCGTGACGACGGCGTCGTTGCCGGCGCACCCACCTTGGCGAAGTTGACAGCAGCCATCCAGCGACTCGGAGGTCCGGCCTACGAGTACCTGCAGATTGATCCAGGCGACAAGCAAGACGGAGGCGCTCCCGGCGGCAATATCCGAGTGGCGCTACTGGTCGACCCGACTCGCGTCGAGGTGATCAGACGGGGCCGGCCGGGTGACGAGGTCGATGTCTTGGGCGCCGCAGAACCGCGCCTCAGTGCAAGCCCCGGAAGGATCGGCCCGTCAGACCCCGCTTTCAGGCACAGTCGTAAGCCCCTCGCCGTGGAGCTACGGTTCAATGGCAGCACGCTCTTCGTCGCGAACTGCCATCTGGAGTCCAAGAGAGGCGACGACCCTCTCTTCGGCTCGGTGCAGCCTCCGGAGCGCCGCAGCGAGGCGAGGCGAAGGCTGCAGGCCGAGAGCGTCGCCAGGACGGTTCGCGAAATCCTCAGGGTCGACCCGAATGCTCGAGTCATCGTCTTGGGAGACCTGAACGAGCACGAATTCCGATCTCCTCTACTACCCTTGACCGAGGCCGGCCTCGAGAACCTGGTGCTTCGAGTGCCCTTGCCGGAGCGCTACACCTACAATTTTCGGGGGAGTTCTCAGGTGCTCGACCACATCTGGGTCAGCCCTGCTCTGGTGGCCGACGCCGAAGTCGACATCGTCCACGTCAATGCCGACTTTCCCTCCCGCGGCCGCCTCAGCGACCACGACCCGATCCTGGCGCGACTGTCGATGCCGCCGCCGTAGCCCCGATAGGCCGCTCGCTCGGGTTATCGGAAGGTTCGCGAGGTAGCCGGAATGAAGCTACCTGGCTGGCGCTTGACCAGAGTGTCGATCGTGGTCGTGCCGTTGACGGACCCGGGACCGCTGAAGAAGGCTCCCGACAGCGAAGTGGCGACCGGCGAAGAGATCTCGACCGGCTGAACTCCAGAGGTGCCTCCGAGCACGAAACCAGGGAAGAATCCTAGCGTCGAGCCGAGTGCTTGCGGGTATCGTGCGAGCCGCCCACGCCTCCGCGGCCTCTCCTTCTTGGTCTGATCGTGGATGATCTCCAGTGCCTTGTCGATCTGGGAGTCTCGCCTCGCAAGCGCGTCGTCGGATTGACTAGCCATGGCGGTTTGGGCACGGGTACGAGCTCGCTCTTGCATTTCTTCAGAGCTGATCCACTCTCCCTGGTCTTCGACCAGTCCACGCCGCCGCATGGCTTCATCATAGGGAAGCCAACCTTCGACCCCGAGCTCGGTGTCGTAGATATAACCGAGACCCCGCATCAGCGGTGCTAGGCCTTCGGCTTCAGGGTCGAGAGTCGCGGCTGCGAGCGCCGCGCGACGCATACCTCGTTGAAAGCCTTGGTTGGTCGCCCAGCGCGCCAGTTCGAGCCATGCCTCTACTCCCGTTGTAGGATCACTCTCGAGCTCGGCGAGACGCTCTTGATACTGACCCAGAACCGATTCCCCCTCGTCGATTCGCTCGACTTGGTCAAGAGAGAGGCTCATGCTGCCGATCGGCAGGTCGATGCGGAGCTGCGAGCCCTCCAGCCGAGTTTCTACCTCCTCGAAGATCTGGCCGTTGGTCAGATAGACGACATCCGCCTGAGCCGGAGCGATGGCCAGGAGGCCAAGGACGAGCCACAGTGAGACGTATGAAGGGCCGCTTCTCATAGTTCCTGGGTACATATCCTATAACGAGATGCGGAAGTGGTGCATTCCGGAACCGAGAAAGAGGTCCGCCGCGCCCGTCGAGCACTCCTCTCGATCTATTTGTGAGTTAGATGATAATTGTGATTGACTTAGTCACAAATAGGTTCTAGGATTCTTGTTCTGAGAGGTCGAGGGCACGATGAGCCAAGTCGAGAATCTGAGTCTTGCTGCCGAATGTGACAAAGCCTTCTACGGGGGCAGGGGCTTCAGCGACGACTTCCGTTTTGGGCCCGATATGTCCACCGATGATTTCATCAGTTGGTCGTTAGATCGCTTCCAGGGCTGGAGGAAGGTTTTTGCCACTTCTTTCGGTATGGAGGGCTGCGCCCTGATCGATATGTACGCCCGCAGTGGTGTACCGATGGAGATCGTCTACCTCGATACGATGTTCTTCTTTCCAGAGACTTATGAGCTTATTGAGCGGATGAGAGAGCGCTATCCGCACTTCAGCTTCGTCAACAAGGGTACCTCTTTGAGGGTAGCGGAGCAGGCTGAGATCCACGGCCCCGAGTTGTGGAAGACGAACCCTGACCTCTGCTGCAAGCTTCGCAAGGTCGATCCTCTAGGCGAGGTGATGAAGCGCGCTGATGTGTGGATCTCGGCCCTTCGACGTTCCCAGTCTGTTACCCGTGAGAGGCTGGAGATGGTCGAGTGGGACCCGCGCTTCGAGGTGCTCAAGTTAAATCCTCTATCATTCTGGGAGCGCGACGAGGTCTACAGTTACATCAAAGAGCGCGATGTGCCCTATAACGATCTCCACGAGCGTGGCTATCCCTCGATTGGCTGCACCCACTGCACTCGTCCTGTCGCGAACCTCGCGCCGAGTGAGTACACGCGCCTCGGCCGGTGGAGCGGTTCCGAGAAGACCGAGTGTGGTCTTCACATCGTCAGCGCCTGAGAACGCTACCGCGAACCCCTTCTCGGTGAGCGCTTCGGAGTGAGCGCCGCCGCCCTGGTGCTCGCCGCCCACGGATCTGCTCTCGACCTCGCGGCCAACACGCGAGTGGCGGACCTGGCTCGGCGGGTGGCTGGGCGACTTGGCCTCGAAGAGTCGAGCGCCGCTTTTCACTGCGGCGAGCCCCGATTCGACGAGGTTCTGGATTGCCTCGCCGCCGACGAAGTCGTCGTCATCCCCTTCTTCACCAGCGAGGGACATTACAGCGACAAGGTGCTACCCGAGCAGCTGGCGAAGAACCATCGATATCCGGAGGTTGCCCTGAGAACGACCGTCCCGGTGGGTCTGCACCCCGAAATTGGTGTTCTCGTTTCCCACCGCTTGACGCTCCTCCGACGACGTTTCTCGCTAGGGAGCGCGAGAGTAGCGATTCTCGCTCACGGAACGCGACGCCATTCCGGCAGCCGGCGCTCGGCAGAAGCTTTGAGTGAGCGTCTGGCCGAGAGCGAGCACGTGCCGGCGAAGGCCTTTTTCTTTGACGAAGACCCCCTCCTCGAGGAGATCGAGGAATTCTGCCGAGGTTTCAGCGTACTGGCCGTCCCTTTCTTGATCGGCGGCGGGCGGCATACGCGAGTCGACCTCGCTCGTCGGCTCGGTTTCCCTGGCGAGGTCGGTGAAGAGCCGGTTGCGGCCGAGCGCCCCGGCGGTAGCCTGGTCCTCGATCGTGCCTTGGGCCTCGACCCCGGCCTGGAGCGGATCCTGATCGATCTAGCGAGGAGCTGAGCCGCTCCCGAGCGCGACCACTGTGAAGCGGTCATCTCTGGAGCGATAGGCCCATCTTCGCCGCTCCTGCAGGAGCTCGACGAAGGACTCTGGGAACAGTGGCCCGTGCTCTTGGCTCTCCACCAGGACATGGGTGATGCCCATTCTCTCGAGGCCGTCGACGAGCTCCCCTTGCGCGTCCATCGAAAACAGCAGTGCCGAGATCTGGGACGCCTCGAAGAAACTGTCGGCAACGAACTCTCGATGGCAGAAGAACCCTCGGTTGACGTTGACCATGACCAGCTTCGCCTCGCTCGGCAGCTCAGTGTTGATGAAGTCGAAGACCTCGTCGGTGGCGTAGGCGCGAAGCTCATCGCCCTGGCTCCACAGCAGCGGGAGGAGCCGCGGAATCTGTTCGAGGTAGGCAAAGCTCGCTTGGACGGTCAGGGCTCCGACGAGGAAAGCGACCCCCGCGGTCGGCAGACCGGGTCTCGATAGCCGACGAATGAGGTCGTGGGCCGAAACGGCAAAGGCGAGGGCAAGCAGTGGAAGGATCGGGATGAGAAACCTCATCTGCTGGGAGCTCAGACTCCAGAGCACGAACCAAAGACCTGCTGTCGCCAGCGCTCGGCGGACGATGGCATGGCGACGGGCTCCGACGAGAGCGATGGGGATCAGAATCACCCACAAGGGATGGAGCCGTCCGTCAAAATGCTCATAGCCTTGCCCACCCTGGAGCATCACCCGGATCGGCAGTAGCAAGTAATCGAGCAGGCTGCGACCCATCCCTATCGCCTGCTGCCACGCGGCGTGTTGCCGACCCAGCTCAGCGCTCCACTCAGACCCTCCGAAGGTGGAGTAGAGAAGCGGGTAGACCGGGTTGCCGGTGAACCACCAGGCCTTGATCAGCCAGGGAAGGGAAAAAGCTAAGACTGGAAAGACGAAGAAGGCGGTCGGTCGTAAGAGTGTGGTCGGCCGGCGACCGCCGAGGAGGCGCGAGACCAGAAAGACGGCCGCGAGGCACGCGCCGCCGAAGAAGCCGCTGATCTTGGTGACCGCGAGGACGCCTGCCGCGACGCCGGCGGCAAGGAGCCAGGATGTCTCACGCTCGCTGTCATCGAGGGCCCGATGGACGAAGAGAAAACCGGCAAGAAGGAAGACGGCGACGGCGATGTCGACATAGGCGAGCCGCATCTCGAACAAGAACACCGGGTTGAGGAAGAGCAGAGCGGATGCGATGACTCCCCATGGAGGTGTGGTGGCGCGGGCGGTGATCATGCCAAGCAGGATTGCCAGCAGCGCACCAAAGCCAAAGTGGAGAGCCTTCGCCAGGATGTAGTCCTTGACGGTCATGGCCAGGGCGAAGAGCAGCTCGATGCCTAGGGGCCAGTTCGAATAGGCGTTGTAGGGAATGTGCCGGAAGCCGCCGTGCTCGAGGTACAAGCGAGGGACAGTCAGGTGGTAAACGTCGGCGTCCCAGGCAACGATGGGGCGAAGCACCTGCAGGTAGAGTGCACCCATAACGACGACGAGAGTTGTTGTGAGTGCGACGAATAAGAGCTCTGGGCGCGGTTTCTGAGCAAGAGCGCGCAGGGTCCACTTCTTGTTCTTGCCGGCGATCGTGATGGCTCCGGCAAGGCTGACGACCGCGACCGCTGCAAGCACCGGGGCGGGACGCAGCAGTTGCACAGATGCCAGCGCGAAAAGGATCGTGATCCAGGCCCCGCTTCCGAGGACAACACGGAGAGCCAAGGTCTCCGCGGCGTTCGCGTCGATTCTTCGGAAGATACGCTCGAAGGCCGCGCCTGAAGCGAGAAGGAGGGCGATCAGTGTGGCCAGTAGGAGGAGGTAGGACCCCAGGTAGGCCATGTTGGCGGCCGCTAGCGAGCCCTCGCCCGCTACCCCTTGTCGACGGCGGAGATCATGTCGTCTACGTTGTAGAACTTCTGGCGGATCTTCTCGTCGCTCTGGCCCCGCGCGATCTCGATCTCGTTGAGGCGCCGCCAGTCGTCGAAGCTGAACCAGCAAACGCTCTTGGCGTCCAGCTCCTCTCGCACGTCGCTCTCCGCCCGCGCTCCGGTCTCCGTCGAGGCCAAGCTGGGGATGTCTTCGAGCATATGGGCGACCGTCTCGTTCGAGTCTGCCACATTGGAGCCGATGAGGCCGGTGGGTCCTCTCTTGGCCCAGCCGACCGCGTATAGGCCCGGCAGGTGTGCGCCGTCTTCGCCGACCAATCGTCCTTCGACATTGGGTAGGGTTCCGCTGCGCTCATCGAAGGGAAGTCCGGGAACCGGCAGCCCGCGGTAGCCCACCGCGGTGAAGGCCAGGTCTACTTCTTCCACCCACTGCTCGCCTGTACCGCGTGGTCGCGGAGTACCATGCTCGTCTTCGAAGAGCTCGTTCTTCTCGAGCCTCACTCGGCCCAGGATGCCCTCATCGGCGAGAAACTCGACCGGTGAGACCAGAAAACGGAAAAGGAGTCGCCGCTCGCAATCTCTGGGAGTCGCGGCGCTACGCTCTCGAACGTAGTCGACGTTCTTGTGTGCTCCGGCGCTTCCCTCTTCGTCGAGCCAGCTGCTGCTCAGAGGGTCGAGCGCCGCCTCCTCCGGAGAGATCACCAGCTCCGCCTCCTCCAACTGTCCGATCTCTTTGATCTCCTTGGTGGTGAAAGCGGCCTGTGCCGGGCCGCGTCGCCCAAGCACGAGAATCTCTTTCACGGTACTGGAGCGGAGAGTCGCGAGCGCGTAATCCGCGATATCCGAGCTCGCGAGGCTGTCCGCCTTTTTGGCGAGCACGCGAGCAACATCCATCGCTACATTGCCGTTGCCGACTACTGCGACCCGGCGGGTCCTGGCGAGTGGAAACTCGAGCTCGGAGAAGTCCGGATGACCGTTGTACCAGCCGACAAACTCGGTGGCGGAGTGCACTCCAGGGAGATCCTCTCCGGGGATTCCCATGGTGCGGTGGCTCTCGTTGCCGATGGCGAGGACCAGCTGGTCGTAGAGGCGGCGTAGGTCATCGATCGAAAGGTCGCGCCCGACCTTGACGTTGCCGAAGAAACGGAAGCTGTCGTGGGATGCGACTTTCTCGTATACACGGATGACGTTCTTGATGTTCTGGTGATCCGGAGCGACTCCCCCTCGTACCAGTCCATAGGGTGTCGGCAGGCGGTCGAAGAGGTCCACCTTTACCGCGTGGTCTTGCTGCTTGAGCAACGCGGCCACCGCATAGAAGCCCGACGGGCCGGAGCCGACAACGGCGATGCGAGTCGTCTTGTGGTCCTGGAGTGAGCTCATTTTGACAGGGTCTCAGCTAGGACGGGAGCCCCGAGAGGCCGCCATAATATCGGTCGCTCGGAGATGTTCCAAAAACCGGACGAGATTGTCGCGTTTGTCTTCAAGGTGGGTCGCCAATTCCGACCCTCATGCCCATGCTCACCCTCTCTTCGACGACGAACCCCATCTCTTGGTAGAAAGCCACGACGGCTTGGTTGTTGGCCCTCACCTGCAAGCCGACCTTGGGGCAACCGCGCTCCTCGAGTGCCTCGACAGCTCGGCTGAGGAGCCTGCGCGCGATGCCTTGGCGTTGTCGCCGGGGCTCGACCGCTAGGGAGTAGATCCAGCCGCGATGACCGTCCCAACCGGCGAGTACCGTGCCGACGACACCTTCTCCAGCGTCGGCTACGAAGAAGAGATCGGGAGAGTCGGCAATCTTCAATCGCACGCTCTGCTCGGGTTGGTGGTACGGAGTCGAGCTGGGAAACATCTCCTGCCAGAGGTGTTCGACGGCTCGAAAGTCGGTGCTCCTGTAGAGGCGGATCTCGATCTTGTCCTTTCCCGATCTTGCCGAGGCGCTATCGGGGCGAAGCCTCAGGGTGAGTTTCTCGTAGCCCTCTCGGGTGAGCGCGTAGAAGCGAGTCGCCCTGCTTTCGGCAGGTCGTTCCTCTACGCGGTCCATGCCGAGGCGGTCGAGTAGTCGTTGTGAGGCTAGGTTGGGCTCATCGGTACCGGCGAGGAGCCTGGTGAAGCCCAGGTGCTGGAAGGCCAGATGTGTAACTGCCTCCACCGCCTCGGTGGCAAATCCCTCACCCCAGCACTGCGGGTCGAGGCCGTAGTAGATCTGCGGCTCGTCGGCGCCGCGAAAGCAGCGCAGCCCGACGAAGCCGACGATTCTGCTCTCGCCGCGGCGGCGAACGCACCACGAGCCGTAGCCTGAGGTCGCGAAGCTCTCTTGGCTCCGCTCAACCTCTTCCCCCAACCATGTTTGGGTCACCACCTCGTCATCGAAGAGGTGACGACGCACCTGCGGGTCGATCCAGATGTCGTGAAGGCGCTCTATGTCGGCGACTGCGAGGGGGTCGAGTCGGAGTCGTCGGCTGAGGAGTACCCCACCGCAGAGACCGCCGCTGAACGGCAGCCGCGAGGATGCCTGGCCTTCATCCGACCGTGCTGTCATCCAGCCAGGGAGCTCCAATCGTGCGCACGGCTTCGAGCACCTCCGCGGGCTCGGCATGACGCCCTGTCTTGTGCTTCGAGTAGACCAGCTGACCGTCTGCCACCACTTCGAAGGCGCCGCTACCTCCTTGGATGAGCTCGGTTTCGATGCCGAATTCCTTGTCGAGCGCGGCCGCCAAACTGGTGGCCTGGGGAAGGTAGTTTCAACGGACGCAGTATTCGATCGAGATATGCATGCGACAGCTCCTTTGGTCAGTTTCTAGGCCATTATAGGCGGGCTCCACTCGAGCGGGCGCCAGGTCAGGTTCAGGACACCAGCCAGTCTCCGGGGTGCTCCTTGCCTTCATAGAGCTTTCCTTGAAAGCGTCGCATGCCACTGAGCCAGCGGTCGATGTCGGTTCCTTTGCGTTGCACGTACTCGGCGACCTCCGGGTGGGGGAGAACCCAGAAGCGCTCTTCTTCGATGGTGTCCATCACACAGTCGGCGACATGCGACGTAGACAACACCCCATCACCGCTTGCGACCCCGGGTCTTGCGCCCATACGTTCTCGGCTCGGACTGTTCTTGCCGATATTGGTCGAGACGGCCTGGGGGCAGAGCACAGATACCCGGATCCCCTGATCACCGTGGGTGATGGCGATCCATTCGGCAAGCGCGACTGCCGCATGCTTGGTCAGGGAGTATGCGAGAGAGCCCAGCTGGGTCAGCAGCCCTGCGGCCGAGGCGGTGCTCATGATGTAGCCCTCGCCGCGCTCGATCATCGAAGGCAGTACCGCGCGCGCGGCGTAGACATGGGCCATGACATGAACCTCCCACATCTGCTGGATCTCCTCGTTGGGCACTTCGAGGCCTCCGAAAGTGGCATAGCCGGCATTGGACATGAAGAGGTCGATCGGCCCGTGCTTACTCTCGGTCTCGGCAACGAGATCGCGAATGGCAGCCTCGTCGGAGACGTCCAGGCCGACTCCTGTACCCCCGATTGCGGCGGCCACCTCTTGCGCTCCGGCTTCGTCGCGGTCGACAACGACGACGTGGCTCGCGCCCTCCTGGTGAAAGCGTTCTGCGATCCCCTTGCCGATGCCGCTGGCGCCTCCGGTGACGACGGTGACTTTGTTGCTCAAGTTCATGGTCGGGGAGTCTAACTCGGCTGTGTATCGAGTTGACGGATACGTCGGGCGTGACGTCCGCCATCGAAGGGCGTTTCCAGCCACACCCGCACGATCTCTTTCGCCTCGTCCTCGTCGATGAGCCGTTCGCCCAGCGAGAGCACATTGGCGTCGTTGTGGGCTCTCGCAAGCTGAGCGGTTTCAACGCTCCAGCACAAGCTACAGCGCGCCCCGCGGATGCGGTTTGCCGCCATCGCTTCGCCGTTCCCCGAGCCGCCGAGAACGATGCCGCGCTCGAAGTCACCGTTGGCGACCGCCTTGGCGACCGGCATGATGAAGATGGGGTAGTCGGCCGCCTCGGTCGAGAAGGTGCCGAAGTCTTTGACCTCGTGACCCTCCTGGGCGAGGAGCTCTCGCAGCATTTCCTTGTACTGGAAACCGGCGTGGTCGGAGCCGATGGCTATGCGCATCCTGGTGTCAGGGCTGACTAGTAGACGACCGTATCGGCGGGCTCGGAGATGATCCGACTCTCGAGCTCTCCCAGCTTGTCGATGGCGATCTTGACGTGGTCTCCATCAACGAGCCAGGCAGGCGGAGTCATCGCCGCAGCGACTCCGCTCGGTGTGCCGGTTGAAATTACATCACCGGGCTCGAGGGTGAAGGCGGTCGAAAGATGCTCGATGAGGGTGTAGCTGTCGAAGATGAGCTCGCGCGTATTGGAGCTCTGACGCAGCTCGCCGTTGACCCAGGTCTTGAGGTCGAGGTCGTGGGGGTCGCCGACTTCGTCTCCGGTGACGATGTACGGGCCCAGGGGGCAGTGTGTATCCCAGGATTTGCCCATGGTGAAGGTGGGGACCCTCCGCTGCCAGTCGCGCACGCTTACATCGTTGACGATCGTGAAGCCGGCGATCACGCCGCCGGCCTGCTCTCGCGGCACGTGGCGGCAGCGTTTGCCGATGACGATTCCGAGCTCGCCCTCGTAGTCGAGCTGGTCAGAGGCACGGGGTAGGTGGACTTCGCCGCCGGGGTCGCTCACCGAAGTCGACTGCTTGTTGAAGATCATCGGCAGGGCCGGCTTGTCTCTCCCTGTTTCGGCAATGTGGTCGGCGTAGTTGAGGCCGACGGCAAGGATCTTCGGTGGCCGGAGGATCGGCGCTTTGATCTGGGCCTCGCTCACGGCGATTCGGCCCTGCCCTGAGTCCGCGGCTGTTCGAGCCGCGTTAAGAGCGTCGGCGCCCAGCTCGAGAAAGGCGCACATCTCGTGAGGCAGCGACGGCGCCGCGGCCCCGAGGTCGACGACTTCGTCTCCATCGACGATGCCGATGCGGGTTGATCCCTGGTGGCTGAAAGTCGCCAGCTTCATTGCGTCCTCCCGGTCGGTCCTTTAGTAGAGATCGAAGAGAGAGCCGAGTACGTCGCCGAGAGTGAAGAGACTCCCACTGCCGCGCCGCGCGCCCAGAAGGTCGGGCTCGAAAGGCTCGAAGTCTCGCTGCAGGCGTTGCTGTCGTTCGCGGTCTCTCTCTTCTTCACGGTCGAATTTTCGAGCCTGTACCGCGCCGCCCGCTCGGATCCAGTGCAAGATTCTGCCGAGCTCGTGTGCGTCGAACCACAGACCGTGTTGGCGGCACGAGTCGATGATGACGCCACTCTTTCGGCCGTAGTTTGCACGGTTCATCAAAGTACCGCATTCCGGGCACTTGCGATAGACCGCTGAACCCTGGCTCGGAGCCGAAGATCCTGCTGGCCGCGGCCTGCCGGCCTCAGTCGGCCCTGCGCCGTCCTCCGGTGCCGCGACCTGAGCTCGCCGACGCAGTGCCTCGAAGCTCTCCCGGCCGAGCCAGAGCCCCGCGCAATGGGAGCACTCGAGCACGGAGATCGCCGGCTCGCCCAAGCTCCGCGAGTGCAGAACGTGCTCTTCTTGACAGGTTGGACAGGGGACTTCGCTGGCATCCCCCGCACTCCCGGCGGGCAGGATCGAGACCCCGCAATGGTGGCAGTGGCGCGCGCGATCGCTGATTCGCGTCATGCACTTCGGGCAGATGGTGTGAAGATCCTGCTCGTGCAAGGTGAAGTCCGCCTTGCAGAATTGGCAGGCCTGGCTGCCGCCCTGTCTCGCCGCGCCGCAAGAGGAACAACGTACTACCGCAGCCTCGTGGGGGACGACCGCGGGAGTCTCGAGTACACGGCCACAGGCGCAGCGGAAGAGGTCGCCCGCCCGCAGGGGTCCGGCATCGAATTGCCTTTGGCAGTCGGGGCAGGAAACCAGAAGGTGCATGAGGTGAGGATGGCTAATTCCGCGGCGGCGTCAACGGGTCGACCCGAGCTCGTCCAGGGTGAGTTTGAAGCTGGGAACGAAAGTCTCCAGGAAGTAGCCGACCTCGGGCAATGCGACCGCTTCTACTGTGCGGCGTAGTGTCTTCTCAGCCTCGGAGAATTCGCGATTGCCTGCGGTGCTCTCTTCGAGACACTTCATGTAGGCGCACAGTTTGTCGGCGGCCTTCACGATATCGAGGCTGTCTCGATCGTCTGCGGTGGCGAGGAGGATGTCGCGATAGTCCTCGACCAGTGCTTCAGGCACCATGTCGAGCAGAGTCGCGGCGGCTCGTGCCTCGATTTCTTTGTAGGCGTCTTTGATCTCCGGGTTGAAGTATTTGATCGGTGACGGCAGGTCTCCAGTCAAGACTTCGCTGGCATCGTGATAGAGCGCGAGCACCGCGACTCGGTGAGCGTCGACGCTGCCATCAAAGAGGCGATTTCGGATCAGAGCCAGGGCATGTGCGACCTGAGCGACACGTAGGCTGTGCTCTTGTACGTTCTCGGGATAGGTGTTGCGCATCAACCCCCAGCGGCGGATGAACTTCATGCGTGAGAAGTAAGCGAAGAGGTGACTCATTGCGATGCTCCGAGACTGGGTCTTCTGAGCTCGAAGACGTCGCGTGCGTCCGCTGGCTCGTTGCGCCGCACGAAGCCGCACTCTTCGAGGACGCGGAGCTCGAGCCCGGATTGAGGGGGCGAGTAGGCGAGCACGGTGCCAACGCGCTCCTGCATGAAAGCCCAGCTCAGCAGACCTCGCACCGCATCTCGGGCATAGTCCTCGCGCTCGTAGCTTGGCATCAGGCTGTAGGTCAGCTCGACGCCTCCGTGCTCGGTGGGCTTGCCCTTGAATCCACCTCTGCCGATAGCGATCCGTCCACTCGCCAGCGGGAGGAGGAAGTACCAAGTGGTCCATCCGGTCGTGGAAGGGTCCTCCTCCAACAGCTGGAGCTGCGCACGCTGCTCGCCTTCTTCGAAGGGGCGCGGCGGCCAGAAGGGCAATCGGGCTCCAAGAAGCTCAGCTAGCCGGTCGAGGTCTTCTATCTCGGCGCGCGCCATCTCTGCCGTCGCTGCCACGAGCCCCAGACGCGGGGTTTCGAGACGTAGGGCGTTGGTCAAAGAGAGATTCCTCGAGACTAGATGGCGGTGCAGCAGTCTATCTTCCCACGGTCAACTAGAATGGGCTCGGAGGTCGATGAATGTTGCGTTTCCGAGCCCTTTTCTACAGCCCTCTGGCCCTCCTCGTGGCCGCCGCGACTCTCGCCCAGAGTCCCGGCGCCGTGTTCACGCCGATGGGTGATTTCGAGGTGATCGTCGCCGGTAGGCTCGATTCGGAGGCGATGGTCTATGAGTCGCGGCAGATGGCGGCCGTGTTGGTCGTCTCCGATGCGCTTCCCTCTCCTATCGTTCTTCACGCCAAGAGCATGAGACTGCAGGCGGTGCCGAGGGATCGGCTGAGCAGCGGGCCGGCAGGGCTGGAGATTGTGCGTGGCGAAGCGCTGGCAGATCTCGAGGACTTCCAGGTCGAAGGCACCGATGTCGTCTTCAAGCACGGCACGGTGGTTGGAAAACTGCGCCCCAGAGCTCCCTTGGTCGGCGACCATCCGCTCGAAGACCTTCTGGAGCACAGCCCGCAATACCGCGTGACGGCGGCTGCCTACAAGCCCGACCCTGTCATTCTCGCCAAGCTTCGCGAGATCGAGGGGGAGTATCGTGTCCGGGTGGTCTTCGGGTCCTGGTGCTCGGTGTGTAAGATCTATCTACCGCGGGGGATCCGAGTAGAAGAAGAGCTGGGCTCCGATTCGATTCGTTTCGAGTACTTCGGGCTTCCGCTGGAAGAGCCCTGGGAACATGCCGAGGTCAAGCGCATCGGGGTGAAGTCGCTTCCCACCGCGGTGGTTTATCGAGGCGATCGTGAGGTGGGTCGCTACGAAGGGGCCGAGGGCTGGCAGCGACCCGAGGCTCGGCTTCTTCAGGCAATCAACGCCAGCCAGTAGGGGCGGCGCTCCGCTGCCTTATAGGACGACTTCGAAACCTTCGAACTGAGGGTGCCCCAAGTAGGTCCCCTCAGGGGCACGAGCTTGAGCATGCGCCTTGTGAAAGCTCTCTGACTCGGTCCAGGCGACGAAGGTCTCTCGGGAGGCCCAGACGGTGTGCGAGGTGTAGAGGGTTGCCTCTTCGTCGCTGGGCCCTCGCAACAGATGAAACTCCTTGAAGCCTGGTACTTCGTCGAGGTAGGAGTCGCGGCTTCGCCAGATCTCTTCGAAACCCTCTTCTTTTCCGAGGGCGATCCTAAAACGGTTCATCGCGATGTACATGGGGCTCCTTTGTTCTCTCAAATGGGGGACGATTCTTGGTGTTGTTCCCCTTAGGCTTCACCCAGGGAGTGGCTTTCGGTGTCGGTCTCGATGCGGGTCCGCGACGGCACGCCATGCTCTTGCAAGATCCGTCGTAGCAGCGGCAGGGCAGCTACCTCGTCGCTGACTTCGGCGACAAGGAAGAAGTGACCCGGCGCCGCGCCGCCGCGAGTGATCTCTCCCAGACCCGCCTCGCTCAGTGCCTCTTCGAGCGGATCCTGCAGATCCATCGGACTTCCTCGGCGCCAGTCGCCACTGGGGATGATGATCTTGATCTCGGTGATAGGCATCCGGTATGCGGTCCTTCGGGGTCCGAATGGTATAACTTCCCCGCATTGATCCCGACCCACGAAGATAGCGTGACCGCGAGTGACTCCCGGGCTCAGACGACTCCTCGGCGAGGCGAGGTGCCTTGTCGGCTCGAAGTGAGCAATCTGGGACTTTCCTTTGGCGGTGTCGTCGCCCTCCGTGATGTCAGTCTGGACGTTCGCCAGGGCGAGATCGTAGCGATCATTGGCCCGAACGGCGCCGGCAAGACCAGTCTCCTCAATTGCATCAGTGGTCTTTACCGGCCGCAGGTGGGGAAGATCGTTCTTTACGACCGGGAGGGCGAGCAAGAGGAACTGACTCGCCGGCCTCCCCATCGGATCGCGGCCCTCGGCGTAGCTCGATCGTTTCAGAACATCGAGCTCTTCAGGCAGATGAGCGTGCTCGACAATCTGATGCTCGGCCGCCATGTGCGCATGAAGGGCGGCATTCTCGACGCCGCGCTCTACTGGTGGCGGCAGCTGCCCGAAGAGATCACGGCAAGACGACGGGTGGAGGAGATCATCGACTTCCTCGAGATCCAGAGCATCCGTCACCAGCTTGTCGGCACCCTCGCCTACGGGCTGCAGAAGAGAGTCGAGCTGGGGAGGGCCCTGGCGGTGGAGCCCGAAGTGCTGCTTCTCGACGAGCCGATGGCCGGTATGAATTCGGAGGAAAAGGAGGACATGGCGCGCTTCGTCCTCGACATCAACGAAGAGTGGGGAGTGACCACGGCACTGATCGAGCACGACATGGGGGTGGTGATGGACCTCTCCGATTGGGTCGTCGTGTTGGACTTTGGCGAAGTCATCGCCGCCGGCACTCCTGATCAGGTACGTGCCGACGAGAAGGTGATCAAGGCGTACCTGGGAGAGGAGATGCCGGTCGCTCCGGGCGGGCCGTCGGCTGCTCCAGGGGCGCAATCGGCCGCACCATGAGCGCCGACACCCTTCCCCGGCTTCTCGTAGAGCAGGCACAGGAGCGTCGTACCCAGGTGGCGCTGCGCGAAAAGGAGTACGGCATCTGGGAGACCTTCACCTGGGAGCAGTACCTGGAGCGGGTGCAGAATTTCAGTCTCGGGATGCTCTCTCTGGGGCTGGTGGCGGGGGACAAGGTGGCGATCGTCGGCGACAATCGCCCCGAGTGGGTGATTGCCGAGCTCGCCGCCCAATCAGTGGGCGGAGTGTCGATGGGTGTCTATCAAGACTGCGTGGCCAGCGAGGTGGAGTACCTGGTTCACTTTGCCGATGCCGTATTCGTGGTGGCGGAGGATCAAGAGCAGGTCGACAAGATTCTCGAGGTGCGCGAGGGCCTGCCGCGGGTGCGTAAGGTCATCTACTACGATCCGCGAGGGCTGCGTGGCTACGATCCGGATCTGCTCCTTGCCTTCGAGGAGGTCGAAGAGCTTGGTCGGAAGCGTGCCAGGGAGAAGCCCGGCGAGTTTAAGGAGTGCGTCGAGAGGACTCGCTCCCAGGACGTTGCGATCCTGGCCTCTACGTCCGGCACCACCGGCACTCCCAAGCTTGCCATGCTCACCCACGCCAATCTGATCACCATGGCGGAGAAGATCCAGAGTGTCGACCCTGCCGAGCCGGGCGACGACTTTCTGTCCTTTCTGCCGCTGCCGTGGATCGGTGAGCAGATGATCTCAGTGGCCTTTTCTCTCCTCGTCGGGTTCCCGGTCGATTTTCCTGAAGAGCCCGAAACCGTACAAGAGAATCTGCGCGAGATCGGGCCGCGCATGCTGTTCGCACCCCCTCGGATCTGGGAGAACATGCTCTCCGACGTCCAAGTCAAAGTCGAAGATAGCTCGCGTTTGAAACGAGGGGTTTACGACTGGGCGATTGGGGTGGGCTACCGCAGCGCCGATCTACGCTTGCGCAGCGAGGCGGTGCCGACGATGCTCAGGCTGCGTCGCCGAGTGGCGGAGCTGGTTTGTTTTCTGTGGATCAAGGACAAGCTCGGCCTGCGACGCCTCAAGCATGCCTATACCGGCGGCGCTGCGCTGGGGCCTGACATCATCCGTTTCTTTCATGCCCTGGGCGTGAACTTGAAACAGATTTATGGGCAGACCGAAGTGTCAGGGATCTCGGTCATTCACCGCGACGGTGATATCAAGTTTCAGACGGTGGGCCTTCCGGTACCGGACACTGAGGTCCGGGTCGACGACAGTGGCGAGATTCTGACTCGGAGCTCCGCGGTCTTCGTCGGCTACTACAAGAACTCCGAGGCGACCGAAGAGACCCTCGTCGACGGCTGGCTGCATACCGGCGACGCCGGCTACCTGGATGAGGACGGCCATCTCATTGTCATCGATCGGGCCAAGGATGTGATGACGTTGGCCGACGGCACCAGGTTCTCGCCTCAGTTCATCGAGAACAAGCTCAAGTTCAGCCCCTATATCCGAGAGGCAGTGGTCTTCGGAGGCGATGGGCCTTACGTGACGTCGATGATCACGATCGACTACGCCAATACCGGGAAGTGGGCCGAGAAGGGGCAGATTCCGTACACCACCTTCACCGATCTGGCCCAGAAGGACGAAGTCTACGAGCTCGTCGGAGAGCATCTCTCGAGGATGAACGAGGATCTGCCGGAGGCGGCGAGGATTCAGCGTTTCGTTCTCCTCCACAAAGAGCTCGATGCCGACGATGCCGAGCTCACCCGCACTCGCAAGGTCCGGCGCCGTTTCGTCGCCGAGCGCTATGAGGAGATCATCAAGGCTCTCTACGGGAGTGAGTCAGCGGTCGCGGTGGAAACGGTGATCTCCTACCAGGACGGGCGCACGGCCACCACCCGTACCGAGCTTCGTATCGAGGGGACGGGAGCCCCCTCTTAGATATGGAAGTTTTCCTCCAGTTGACGTTCACCGGCATCTCGAACGGCATGGTCTACGCGTTGGTGGCGGTCGGTTTCGTCATCATCTATAAAGCCTCCGACGTCATCAACTTCGCGCAGGCGGAGTTTCTTCTCTTCGGCGCCTACCTCGCATTCGCTCTCATCGGCCAGCTCGGCCTTCCGTGGAGTGTGGGTGTTGCGGTGACTCTGCTGGTGGCGGTGGCCCTCGGCCTGCTGGTCGAGCGTCTCGTGCTCCGCCCTCTCATCGGTGAGCCCATCATCTCGATGATCATGGTCACTATAGGCTTATCGAGTGTGCTCAAGGCGGTGGTCCATGGGGTCTGGGGAGCCCGGCCGCGCGCGTTTCCGTCTTTCATCCCTACGACTCGGATCGAGGTAGCCGGGGTGAGTGTCGGAGCCGATCGGTTGATCACGATCGGCCTTGCCGCGCTTCTTCTTCTGCTGCTTACTCTCTTCTTTCGCTATACCCGCGACGGCATTGCGATGCGCGCGATCGCCGACGACCAGCAAGCGGCGCTGTCGATGGGAATCAGCATCAAGAGAGTTCTGGCGGTCGCCTGGGCGATGGCAGCGATGTCGGCGGCGGTGGCCGGCATCATCCTGGCCAATCTGGTCGGGGTCAGTCACGACATCAGCTCGGTGGGCCTGCGGGTCTTCCCAGTGGTTATTCTCGGCGGTCTCGACTCGGTGTCCGGAGCGATTGTCGGCGGCGCCATCATTGGGCTCCTGGAGTCCTACACCGGTGGTTACGTCGGCCACGGGCTCAACCTCATCGTCCCCTTTCTGGTTCTCATCCTGGTGCTGATGGTGCGTCCTTACGGACTCTTCGGCAAAGAGATCATCGAAAGAGTGTGATCGCGGATGGAATCAGGCACTTTCTTCAGCGACTATCGCTCGGATATGGCGCTACGGCGTATGCCTCTGGAGAAGCTAAGGCTCTTGCTCTTCGCCATCGCTCTGGTGATCTTCCCCTTTCTCGCCAACTCTTACTGGCTCAACCTCGCCAATCAGATCGCGATCTTCACCATCGGAGCTCTCGGCCTCAACATTCTGGTCGGCTACACCGGCCAGATCTCGTTAGGACAGGGAGCCTTCATGGCGGTTGGCGCCTATTCCAGCGGGATCCTCACCGTTCGCCTCGGTGTTCCCTTCTGGGCGAGCATCGTCATCGCCAGTTTCCTCACCGCCGCCGTCGGCTTGCTTTTTGGCCTGCCTTCACTGCGGCTCAAAGGCCTCTATCTGGCGATCGCGACTCTCGCCGCCCAACAGATCGTCGAGTGGGTGGTCACCCACTGGACCGCGCTGACAGGGGGTACCGAGGCCCTGGTCTTGCCGGCCCCAACACTCTTCGGCGAGCGTCTGAACACCGACTTCCGCTTCTACTGGATCGGCGTCTTGATCGCCTCTGGGAGCGCCCTGTTCGTGGCCAATCTCTTTCGCTCACGGGTGGGCCGGGCCTTCGTCGCCATCCGCGACCAGGACATTGCCGCCAGCGCCCTCGGCGTCAACGTCTTTCGCTACAAGCTGCTCAGCTTCGCGACTTCGTCGTTCTTTGTCGGCCTTGCTGGAGCGCTGGTCGCCCACTACCGGACCATCGTCACCTGGGAGCGCTTTACTATCGAGACCTCGATTCTCTACCTGGCGATGATCATCATCGGCGGCCTGGGGACGATCAGCGGGTGCTTTTTCGGGGCCGCGTTCATGGTCCTGCTGCCGGCGACGATCAACACGGTCGGTAGGAGCCTGCAGTCGTCGGCGCCAGCGGTGGCGGCTATTCTGCCTTCAGTGCAGCTAGGCGTTTTCGGGCTGGTAATCATCCTCTTTCTGGTTCTCGAGCCCGAGGGCCTGGCCAAGCTCTGGCGCAACGTCAAGGACTACTTCCGGGTCTGGCCTTTTTCTTACTGAATTCTGGGGTGGGGGTACCACCCCAGAATTCAGTCGCACATGGTGTTACCGGCTACGAGAAAGCGCACTTAGTTGGCTGCGAGTCGGTTTTTTGTCCCCGCGAGGCGTGACTCAGGGTGTGGCGCAGATAGTCGAGGTACCCCTCGGGGGGTGGCGTCGTGGGGAGTTCTCGGAGGATGGGGAGAAAGTAGGCGAGGGATCGGATGGGCTGGAGCTTTGGTAGGCGCGGATCTCGGCATGCGCGTCGGGCGGAGCCGAGGAGGAGGGCGGCCTGGAGGACGGTGAGAGGCAGGTCTTGGTCGAAGAGCTGGTCGACGATGACGCGGTCGCCGTGGTGGAAGCGGTGCGGGGTGTCGGGAAGGAGTCGATAGAGGCGGAGGAGCTGGCGCCGATAGTGGCTTCGGGTCATGAGCGTCGTCGTGCTGCGCTCCGCCTTTTGGCGCGGTCCTTGGCCTTTTTTTCAGCAGCCTCCTTGGCCTCCTTGCGGCGATAGGAGTTAGCCTCGATCTTGACGATCTCGGCGTGGTGGGTGAGTCGATCGACGAGAGTGACGACGCAGGAGGCGTTGGGAAAGACCTCGGCCCATTCGGCGAAGGGCTTGTTGGTGGTGAGAAGAATGGGCTTGTTGCCGTATCTCCTGGAGACGACCTCGAAGAGGAGATCCGCGTGGCGGTGGTCGTAGGAGAGATAGCCGAGCTCATCGATTGCCAAAAGCGAGGGTCGGGTGTATTTGGAGAGCCTTCTCTGGAGCGCCGAGGGGGTTTCCTGGACGGCGAGATCGTTGAGCATGTCGGAGGCGGTGACGAAGCTGGCGGTGGCCCCTCGTTGCAGCGCCTGGTAGAGGAGGTTCTTGGCAATCATGGTCTTGCCGACACCGTTGGGTCCGAGGAGGATGACGTTGGTGATGTCGTCGAGGAATTGGAGGGTGAGCAGATCCTGGATCTGCTCGCGGTCGATGCGCTGGGGCCAGGAGAAGTCGAAGTCGGCGATGCTCTTGAAGAGCCCGACGCGGCTGGTGCGGATGCGCCGTTCGAGGCTGCGCCGTTTGCGCTCGGCCTCTTCTTTGCGCAGCAGCTGTTCGAGCCAGGGCTGTTCTCGGTAGGTGCCCCAGTCGTCGACGAGGGCGTAGAAGCCGAGGGATCGGGCGAGCTCTCGTAGTGGTTCGTCAGGGATCGTTGGACTCTTCCTGGGTCGGGCCATCGTCGTTGCCTCCAAGTTGGTCGTAGTCCTCGAGGTTGTGCGGTCTCACGGAGAGATCTCGCTGTTGGAGCTCCTGGCTGAGCGGCACCGGTAAAGCCGGGGGCTGACCGAGGCCGCGCTGGTGCCGTTCGAGTAGGAGCCGGACGGACTGGAATCGCGGTGCGTGGTTCAGGAGCGCTTCGCGCACGGCTTTGTCGAGTCGCTGGGGGCCGTACTGGCGCAGGAGTCGGAGCAGGCCGGCGGTCTGCGTTCCGAGGTTCTCGCCTCGCTCGGCGAGCTGCTGCATCAGCTCTTCGCATCGAGGCACAGCGGAAAACAGCCGATGGAAGCCCCGGTGTCGTCGGGCCCTGCGTTTGTGAGCGAGGAGCTCCTCGAGGTGTTGAGGATCGAGGATCTGCTCGCCCCGGGAGTACGAGCGAGGGTGCTCGGCGAGGAGCTCCTGGCCATCGAGGATCCGCACCCGATGCTCGCTGGCGAGGAGCGTGACGGTCCTCTGCACATGACTGTGCGGCACCGAGTAGTCGTTGAGGTCGAAGCGCACGATCGGCGTCTTTCTGACCTTGATCTCCAGTCGCAGGTCGGTTTCGAAGTCGTCTCCGGGAAGCTCAAGCAGTCGAGGTCGTTCCTGGGCCAGGGCGCTTTTCACGGTTCGCTGTCGGTCCTGCGGCCAGGGTCTGCGCTGCGACCTCTGGCACCATTCCAGGACCTGCCGATTCAGACGATCCAAATCGCTCACCGTTCGGGCGCCGAAGAACGAGCTTCGCAGGAAGCGGATTGCGCGCTCGACGCGGCCTTTCTCATTTCCCCGAGCCACCGCGGCGACGGTGGGAAGGAAGCCGTAGTGGCTGGCGAAATCGAGCAGCACGGGATGGAAGCGCACCGCGGTTCCCTGCCGCTCGATCACCGCGGTTCGCAGGTTGTCGTACAGAACGGTCCTGACGACGCCGTCGACGTAGTGGAAGGCCAGCTGGTGAGCGTGCAAGAAGGTTTCGAGACGAGTGTCGAGGGTGAAGTGCACGAAGACCGTGCGCGAGAACGACAGCACGAAGACGAAGGCATAGAGCCGACGATGTGCCCGGCCGACGCGGAGCCGACCGAAGTGGCCCCAGTCGACCTGCGCCTGCTCTCCTGGCAGCATGCGCAGCGAGAGAAACGCCTCGCGCTGGGGCTTCGGTCGCATCGAGGCCACCAGGTGGCGAAACTGATCCGGGCCTCCTGGATAGCCGCGCTCCACCACCATGGTGTAGAGACGGCTCGCCGGCAGTCGTGGGTAGGTCCCGAGCACCTGCTCGATGAACGGCAGGTAAGGATCGATCATCCTCCCTCGTCGCTGCTGGGGTAGCACGCCGGACTTCTCCAGCGCCCGGCGCACGGTTGAGGGGTGCAGCTGTAGCTGTCGAGCGATCGTGCCGACTTTCCACTTCTCGACCAGGAACAGACGACGGATCTCCCCGCGCAGCTGTGCGTCGATCACGCCCCTATCTCCGTCGGCAACGACGAAAGCTCGTTCGCACAAACTCTCGGCAGGCCTCTCCACACTGCATGCATCGCGGATTCCTCGGGTCGTAGCGCACTTCGCGCCTCGGAGTCTCGATCCGACACAGTGTCCTCCCCGAAGTACCGCCTGGGGTACCCTGATGCGTCACTTTCTCTGCCCGCTCGCGCTGGCGCCGACGGTAGCGGGCCTGACGGGCGGCATGACAATGCCGACCTCGGAGGCTTCGCTGGTACCGATGGCCGGCCGCCCGAGTCGATTCCCGACGAGCCACCAGAGCACAAGCCCGGCAGTAACGCTGGCCACGGTCACAGTGCGAGCACAGCGAGATACGCCGACGGCATCGAGCACAGTCGAAGAGTCGGTAGTCCGGTCGCATCGTCGCCTCCCATTCGACGACGACCCCGACTCTCTGCCATACTGCAAGCGCAGCTAATGCTGCGGTTTGGGGCAGAGCCCGGGGCGTTTTCTACTTCGCTTTCCCGGGCTCTCGCCGTCTCTGGTCGGCCTGCTCTATCAGAGCAGAGCCCGCACTGCAAAGCCCTACACCGACTCACGCATCTCTTCCGACCGCAAACACGCCGCCGGGACCACGCACCCGGACCGCCGTTCCGGCGGGATGATGTCGCCCTTCCTGAAGAAGGCCTAGCTTTCCCGCGGTCGCGAAGCCCTCAGCTCACTCCATCCCGGAAACTGCGCTCGCAGCCAACGGGATGCGCTTTCTCGCAGCCATCAACACATGGCGCCGCGGACGGCGCTGCCGTCCTGCCGGACGGCTCTCAGGCGTTGTCGGGCGTGCCCCCACCCCCGGATTCAGTAGCACATGGCGCCGCGGACGGCGCTGCCGTCCTGCCGGACGGCTCTCAGGCGTGGGCGGGCGTGCCCCCACCCCCGGATTCAGTAGCACATGGCGCCGCGGACGGCGCTGCCGTCCTGCCGGACGGCTCTCAGGCGTGGGCGGGCGTGCCCCCACCCCCGGATTCAGTAGCACATGGCGCCGCGGACAGCGCTGCCGTCCTGCCGGAGGGCTCTCAGGATTGGGCTGGCGTGCCCCCACCCCAGGATTCAGTCGCACATGGCGCCGCGGACAGCGCTGCCGTCCTGCGGGACGGCTCTCAGGATTGGGCGGGGGGGGGTTGTTCCCCACCCCAGGATGCAGGCCCGCATGGCGCCGCGGACGGCGCTGCTGGGTATACTCTGGCGCTTGCTACTGATCGCTCGACCCGAGGAGGATGAGCCCATGCGTGGGACTTTCGTGAGTATTCTCGTTGTCTGCACTTTGGCGTTGACTCTCGGCTGCGGAGGCGGGGCTACCGAGAACGAAAACACCATCAAGATCGGCGCCATCTTCGATCTGACCGGGCCGACCTCCGACGTTGGCACTACGTTCTCCGAGGGGATTCGCGACTTCTTCGAGTGGACCAACGCCCAGGGCGGGATCGAGGGGCGTCCCGTCGAGCTCGTGTTTCAGGACTATGGCTACAAGGTCGACGTCGCTGAGCAGCTGTACTCCCAGTTCGTGCAGGAGGGAGTGGTGGCCTTCATGGGCTGGGGGACCGGCGACACCGAGGCGCTCCGCGGGCGTATTGGCGATGACCAGATGCCCTTCACCTCGGCGTCCTTCTCCCACGTTCTGGGCGATCCGCAGCAGGCTCCCTACAACTTCCTCTTGGGAACCAGTTACAGCGACCAGTTCGTCATCATTCTCGACTGGATCTTGGAAAATCATCCGGGCCCAGAGGCGCCATCGGTGGCTCTTATGCACGCACCGAATCCTTTCGGACTTTCACCCTATGAAACGGGGGGAAGAGACTACGCGGCCCGGAAGGGAATCGCGCTCGAGGCTCATGAGATGCCGCGTGGAAGCATGGACTACACCGCCGAGCTCACCAGGATCCGCCAATCGGGCGCGAACCATGTCGTTTTCCAGAACACCTCCGGTCCGGCCGCTGTCGCGATTCGCAATGCCAGGGACCTGGGCTTCGAACCGAGTTTTTTCTGCCTCAATTGGTGTACGAATGAAGTGCTTACCGAGTTGGCTGGAGATGCAGCTGAAGGAGTCATGGGCTCAGTCTCGTACTCTCTGCCGGGTGAGGGCATCGACGGCCTCGACGCCGCGGTGGCTTTCCTCGAGGCGAAGGGCAGCTCGATCGAGGAGAAAGGCCTTCTCTACGGCCAGGGCTGGACAATGATGTCGGTCATGTTCGAAGGTATTCGACGTACGGTGGCCGCTGGGCAAGAGCTCAGCGGAGCGAACATCAAAGCGGCCTACGAGTCGATGCGCGACTTCGAGACCGGAGGCGTGACCGAGCCGATCACCTTTTCCGCGGAAGAGCACTACAGCATGCGCAGTATGCGCATCTACAAAGTTGAGAGCGGAAAGTGGCAGCAGATGACGGATCTTCGATCCACCGATTGGTAGCCGAGAGTCAAGGCTTCCGATCGCTCGTCCGCCCCGCACTTGCTCCGATGCTCAAGCTCAACAACGTCGAGGTCATCTACAATGACGTCATCCTCGTCTTGAAGGGGCTCTCGCTCGAAGTCGAAGAGGGCAAGATCGCGGCGTTGCTCGGCACCAACGGCGCGGGAAAGTCGACGACCCTCAAGGCGATCTCGGGTCTTCTCAAGCCCGAAGACGGCGAGGTCACCGATGGCTCGATCGAGCTCGACGGCGAGCCGATCAACGGTCTCGATGCCGAGGACATCGTGCGCCGCGGCATCTTCCAGGTGATGGAGGGGCGGCGGGTCTTCGAGCATCTCAGCGCCGAAGAGAACCTCATCGCCGGCGCCTATACACGCCGCGACAGGGGCAAGATCAAAGAGAGTCTCGGCCGCGTCTACCACTTCTTTCCACGTCTCGAAGAGCGCTCCGGGCTGCAGGCCGGCTATCTTTCAGGTGGCGAGCAACAGATGCTTGCGATCGGCCGGGCCCTGATGGCGAAGCCGCGCCTGATGCTTCTCGATGAGCCATCTCTAGGCCTAGCTCCGCTGCTGGTTCACGAGATCTTCGAGATCATCAAGCGAATCAACGAGGAAGAAGGGACGACGATTCTTCTCGTCGAGCAGAATGCCAAGCTTGCACTTGGCATCGCCGACATCGGCTACATCATGGAGGGCGGTCGGGTGGTCTTCGACGGCAAGCCTGAGGTTCTCGAGGCCAACGAGGACGTCAAAGAGTTTTACCTGGGACTCACCGAGGTCGGCCAGCGTAAGTCGTATCGAGACGTCAAGCACTACAAGCGACGCAAGAGGTGGCTGAGCTAGCAGAGGAAAATGATGACTATCATTTCCCTCTGCTAGTTGCCTTTTCGCGCCGAGGACGGCGCACTTCGAGCCTGCTTCCTATTCGCTCCGGGAAACGGCTCAGACAGATTCTGCAAAGTCACGGGGCCGGTTGTCGCGGAGAGCTACTCGCCTGTCCGATTACTGGGACACCCTCCTAGGCCTATCTATAGTCTAGAGGCGCGGCTCCCGACGAGCCCCTACTGGCTCCAGACCGATCGTCACCGGCTCTGCCTCCAGACCGTAGCCCGGCGGCGTGACCACCGTTGTATAGCGGATCGAAGTCTCGCCGCCCTCTGAGTCCGAGGCCGGTCACGTTCCTCTGGGTGACCCGGCCGTGGCCGCAATCTCGGCCGCTGCTGATTGTCGGGTGGGAAATGGTCGGGGCGAGAGGATTTGAACCTCCGACCTCACGGACCCGAACCGTGCACTCTGCCAGGCTGAGCTACGCCCCGAAGAAGCAATCGCGAGCCCAGGGCCCGCGAGGCACCGAAGAATACCTGCGGTCCCGGTAGCGGTCAACCTCGAGAAGTGATCGCTGTCATTTGCCAGGTCAACAGCAGGACGCCGCGGACGGCGAATTCGGAGATCGCTGTGCTAGCGTGCAGCCCCGCCCATGCCCGACCGGCGCTCACCACGATTCTGGCTGGCTCTGCTCGTCGCCGCTTTCGGTGCCGTACAGGTCTTCCTCGCTTATCGCGACTACGTGTTCGAGGATGCTTACGTTACCTATCGCTATGCCCAGAATTTGGTTGAGGGCCATGGCTTCGTCTTCAACCACGGAGATCGAGTACTCGGTACCTCCACGCCGCTCTACACGCTGATCCTTGCCCTGGCAGGCCTCCTCGGAGCGGATATTCCTCTTGCTTCTGCCGTCATCGCTGCTCTTTCACAGGCCGGCGTGTCGCTCGCATCCGGATGGCTGCTGCGACGGCTCGGCTACCCAAATCTCGCTCTATTCCTCGTCGTCCTGGTGATGTGGGGGCCTGCGGATCTGCACTGGGTCTTCGGCATGGAGACAGCTTTCTATCTCTTCCTTCTCTTTCTCGCCTTCTGCTGTGCTTTTCGGCGCCGCGCCGGCTCTACCGGTGTCCTCCTGGGCCTGGCCTTTCTTACCCGTTACGATGCGGTTGTATTCGCGGCATGCTTGCTCTCTCTGCTGTGGCTCAAGGAGCGCAGAGTGCCTTGGCGGGCTGGGATTGCGGCTGCCGCCGTCGTCCTGCCGTGGTTGGTCTTCGCCTGGAGCTACTTCGGTTCGCCGTTTCCCAACACGCTCTCCGCCAAGGCGCACGACGTCGAGGTCGCAACGTACTTTCAAGAGTCGATGGCCGTGCAGATCCACAACCTCTATACGCCGCTTTTTCGCAATATTCACCAGAGCCTGGTGCCACCGATCGTCGTCAGCCTCTTGACCCTGGCACTCATCGCCCCGGTATTCGCGGCTTGACGCAGGCTGTTCCGGCGTGAGCTGCTCCTGGTCCAGACCCTGATATTTCCGGTATTGCTTTGGATCGGGTATTCACTCATCGCCCCACCCATCGGCCATTCCTGGTATCTGATCCCTGGAACGTACTTCCTTCTTCTGCTGTGTCTCGCGAGCTGGGGCCTGGTGCTCGAGGAGCGTCGACTCGGGCCGCTGCCGGCGGTGGCCGTTGCGTTGTCTTTGGCTACGATGTTCCTGCTACCGTCTCGACTCCGCGAGCATTCCGATCGCTGGCAGGGTAGCAATTTCACGCGCGGAAGGACGGGTGTTTATCGCACTCTGGGTCGCTGGATAGGCGACAAGGGCCTGGGTGACGCCACGGTACTGATGCGCGAACCGGGCTATTTTGCGTACTTTGCCGACAATCCGATGGTGGATGGAGCCGGCTTAGTGACCAAGGGCATCTACTTTCACGGGCCTGTGGAGCGTCAAACGGCTCCCGAAGAGATCGTCGAGCGTCACCGGCCCGGCTTGATCGTGTCTCCGCCTCGTTACTGGCCCGGCCTGCCTCTCGACAGTTATGTTCCTCTTTACCATCCGGTCCCCATTCGCACTCTCTATGTCCGCAAGTCTCTGTTCGCCGATCGCTTCGCTCAGCTCGTGGCTGATTGGCTCTCCCAGGACGCCCTTACTGGCCGGAGCCGGTAGAGCTTTCCGGCCACCCGCTCTACTACGACTTTCAGCGCGGTCAGGGGGCGGGCTGGGTGACGGGAGGGCGGATCTTTGGTCACGTCGGGCACCCCCAGGCCGTCAGATACAGAAGGTCCCTCCTCGTCGAGGATTATCTGCACACTTATGGAGACAGAGAGACCTGGGGCACGATCAACAGCCCGCCTTTCTTGATCGACTTCGACGAGCTCACCTTCCGCTTTTCCGGCACCAACCGCAACTACACCTTGGCACGCCTCCTAGTCGACGGCCAGGCGGTCCTTGTGGAGAAAGGCCACGGCGGAGAACTCCAATTCGAGAACGTCAACTGGCCGGTGTGGACCTGGCGCGGCAAGGTCGCTGTTCTGCAGTTCAGAGATGATGATTTGGAGGGCGGCTTCCTCGCCGCCGACCATGTGCGCTCGCTTCGCTACGAAGGGCGCGAGGTTCTCGACGACTTCGAGTCGGGTGAGTACGGCGAACTTTGGGAAGAGACCTTTGGCGACCGGCCGGCTCCGCTCGCGCCGCTTGCTCGAGAGCGTGGGCTCGCCTTTCTAGTTGGGCGGCGTGCGGCCACGAGTCAGAGCAGGGCTGGCGCCCAGGAGCTCCGCAGCCGCCCCTTCCGCATCGAGCGGGACCATATGTCCTTCCTGGCATTCGACTTCGGCGGCACTGCCACGAGAGTCGAGCTGCGTGTCGACGGCAAGGTAATGCGGGAGTTCAAGGGCGGTCGGTCGCGGCGATTGCAGGGAGTGGTGTGGGGGGTTGGTGGTCTCCGTGGTCGAGAGGCGGTGCTGGCCGTGATCGATAACGCGAAACCGGCCGACGCGTGGATCGGAATCGACGACATCGCCGTTTTTGATCGGCCTTCGGTACCCCAGCCGGAGTCGATCACCCTAGAACAGAGTGTAAATAAAGGGGGCGGCGGTTGAGCCTCCGAGCAGGACCAGGGCGCCCAAAAGCAGCAGCATGAGCACGATGGGGGTGAGCCACCACTTCTTGTTCTCTCTCATGAAGTCCCAGAGCTCTCGGAGAAAGCCCGGAGAGTCGCCCTCGGCGCTGCGCTCGAATTCGTTCTTCGACATGTTGTCGTGTCCTAATACTGTCGGAAGTAACGTTCGACGTCGGGTCTAGCCCTGCGGTCGATCCAGTAGGTAGGCTCTTCCCTCTCCAGCGACCGGTTCATCGCGTCTCTACCGGCGATCCTCAGGGCGAGGCCGATCGGCACCACAGCCAGATAGTAAACGACTCCGAGCAGGAGATGTGACATCACCCATCCGATGGGGAAGACGGCGTACATGATGCCTAGCCACACCCAGCGCATGAAAGGTGGCGAAATGAGGCCGATGGCCGACAGGATCAACGCTGCGACCACGACGACTGCCCCCACCCGTTCGAGGCCGGCAGCGTGAAGCAGCCAGGCGATCCACAGCGCGAAGGCCGGGAAGACGAGAGCGGCAAACCAGCGCAGCTGGCGGGTGGTGGGGTCACGGTTGATCTGAATCATTGCGCTTGCCTCAGTCGAGGTCGAAGCCGCTCTCGTAGCCGGCTGCCGCTTGCCGTTCGCGAGTCGGCTGCTCTTCTTTGAGAAGCAGGTAGTCCTCGAGCACGAGAGCGTCCATCTCGGTTGCCATGAAGCAGCGATAGGCGTCCTCCAGAGAGCACACGATCGGCTCGCCCCGAACGTTGAAGGAGGTGTTGATCACTACCGGGCAGCCGGTCCGCTTCTCGAAGGCGCCAATCAGCTTGGCGTAACGTGGGTGACGATCTTCGTCCACGGTTTGGAGACGGGCGGAACCGTCGACGTGGGTTACGGCAGGAATCTCTGAACGGGGTAGTTTGAGACGGTCGAGGCCTTCCAGACCGCCGTGGTCGGTCACTTCGGTGCGCTTGTCGGGATGCACTTGCGCTACCAGAAGCATGTAGGGACTGTCTTCTTGGTCCCGGGTTTCGAAGAAATCGTGCACACGGCGGCGGAGCACCGAGGGCGCGAACGGCCTAAAAGACTCGCGGTACTTGATCTTCAGGTTCATCACCGTCTGCATCTCGGGCTCGCGGGGATCGCCGATGATGCTGCGACTTCCTAGAGCGCGGGGGCCGAACTCCATCGCGCCCTGAAAGAGACCGACAACTTTGTTCTTGCTGAGAAGATCTGCGACCTCGTCGACGAGCTCGTCCTCTTCGCTGAAACCGCGATTGGGGATCGACCGCTGGTCGAGAAAAGCTCCGATCTGCTCGTTGCTGAAGCGGGGGCCCAAGAGAGAGCCTTTTTGGCGATCTCGGTCTGTGCCCACACGCGAGTTGCCGAGAAGCTGGTACCAGATGAAGAGGGCGACGCCGAGCGAGCCTCCGGCGTCGCCGGCTGCCGGCTGCACCCACACCTCGTCGAAGGGGCCCTCACGAAGGAGGCGCCCGTTGGCCACGCAGTTCAGAGCCACGCCTCCTGCCAGGCACAGATTGCGCTGACCTGTGCGTCTGTGAACGTGATTCGCCATGCGCAGGACGATGTCCTCGGTGACTTTCTGTATTGAAGCCGCCAAGTCCATCTCTCGCTGGGTGATCGGGCTCTCCGGTGCCCGGGGTGGACCGTCGAAGAGTCGCGCGAAGGCTGGACCGGTCATGGTGAGCCCCTGGCAATAATTGAAGAAGGACATATCCATGCGAAACGATCCATCCTCTTTCAAGTCGAGCAGGCGCTCCTTGATGATGTCGGCGTAACGTGGCTCGCCGTAGGGAGCGAGCCCCATCAGTTTGTACTCTCCTGAGTTGACCTTGAAGCCACAGAAGTAGGTGAAGGCGGAGTAGAGAAGGCCGAGGCTGTGGGGAAAGTGAAGCTCCTGGATCAGCTCGATCTGGTTCCCTCTGCCGGTGCCGAGGCTCGCGGTCGTCCATTCGCCCACTCCGTCGACGGTGAGAATCGCGGCCTCTTCGAATTGCGAAGGGAAGAAGGCACTGGCGGCGTGGGACTCGTGGTGCTCGGTGAAGACGAAGCGCTTGTCATAGGCGCCATCGAGGCCGCGCCTCAGTGCTCTGCGTGTGTGCAGCTTCTCGTTGAGCCATACCGTCATGGCCTTGCGAAACGAGCCGAAGCCACGCGGCGCAAACGCCAGATAGGTCTCCAGGAGGCGCTCGAATTTGAGTAGTGGCTTATCGTAGAAGCCGACATAGTCGAGGTCGCCTGCTTCCAGGCCGGCAGCGTCGAGGCAGTAGCCGATCGCGTTGACCGGAAAGTCCTGGTCGTGCTTTTTTCGCGTGAAGCGCTCTTCTTGGGCGGCGGCGACGATCTCGCCGTCGACAACGAGGGCGGCGGCCGAGTCATGGTAGAAGGCGGAAATACCGAGAATGGAAGTCACGATTGTCGTGGGGGGAGCGGCTGCGAGCTCTGATACGCCGGTAGAATGGGCGAGGTTGGCGATTCTGGAGCAGAGCCGCCCGGTTGCGCGGATACTATAGAGCAAGCACAGTTTGATTCCTCATTGCTGGCGCACACGACTCGCCTTCTCAGTCCTCATGTGCCTTGCACTGGGTTGTCGAGGTGAGAAGGTACCTGTCGGTGCCGGAGACCCGCCGTTCATGGTGGAGCTTGTTCGCGCCGGCTCGTTCTCGGTCGGCGGGTCTGGGCTCTCCGCCGAGGCGCCCCTGAGCTTCGAGAGCACGCCGCGGATCGCAAGGGTCGGGAGCGGCTCTCATTGGCGCACCGCCGTGCTAACAGAGCCCGGCACCTGGTCCTGGAAGCTGACGGTGCCGTCAGGTGGCTCGCTTCATCTCGGGGTCGAGGTGTTCGGGCCGGATGGGGCCACGCCTCCGACCATGGAGGCGGTCGTGGCAGTGGTCTCACCCGAGCGCCGCAAGGTCGTTCGCGTCGTCTCCCCTCAGGAGCTCGACTCTCCAGGCTGGTTGGACCTGACTCTCGACCTGGCCCGCTGGTCGGGTGACGAAGTCATATGCGAGGTCTCGACCCGAGTTCTGGACGTGGAGGCCCGCCCGATGCCGGGAGTCGAGCTCGCATGGTCACCAACCCGAGTGGTTTCGTCAGATGCTCGCAGAGCGGGGAAGGCGCCCAATATCGTGCTTGTCGTCATCGACACTCTTCGCTACGACTTCTTGTCGGCTTACGGTGCAGGCCGCTGGGCGAGCCCGCGTATGGCTTCGACTCTCGAGCGCCGGGGTGCGGTCTTCGAGCAAGCTTATGCTCAGGCCCCCTGGACTCTTCCGTCGATGATCTCCCTGATGACAGGAACGCACCCCGCGGAGATCCTCGGCCGTGATCCCGCCGCGTATGCGGTTCCAACGGATCTCGTGACCTTGCCGGAGCGTCTTCAGCATGCGGGCTACGAGACCGCAGCCTTCATCGGCAACCCTACCCTCCACCACGGCAACGGTTTCGCGAGAGGACTGGACGAGCTGTATATCTCTCCGGCGGAGAATGCCTTCGTCTCCTCCATTGAGGACGAGGTCATTACTGTCAAGGCTTCGAGTTGGCTGGGCAGTCGTGGCTCCGCGGCCTTCTTCCTCTACGTCCACTATCTGGCCCCCCATGACCCCTATTCGAACTCGGTGCAGTTCCTCGGTCGTTCTCTACGTCGCCCCTTCTACTTCGGTCGTATTACCGGCCTCGACGTCCATGACCTCTTTCTCGGTACCAAGACACTCGACGATCCGTCCGCCGATCTTCGCCATCTTCGCGCTCTCTACGCCACCGAGGTTCGATACGTGGATCGCTGGCTGGGTCGTCTCTTCGCGGCGGTTCCGGAGAGACTCCTCGAAGACACGCTTTTTGTTGTCACTGCCGACCATGGCGAAGAGTTGCTCGACCACGGCGGCTGGAAGCACGGCCGCACGCTTTACGAAGAACAGCTGCGAGTGCCGTTACTGGTTCGTTGGGACGGGAAGGTCGAGCCTGGAAAGCGCATCTCCTCACCGGCTCGCCTGATGGATATCGCCCCGACCCTGCTTCAGGCGGCAGGCCTCGAGGCCGATAGCGGCTCGGGTCGCAGCCTGCTGCCTCTTCTGGTGGGCTCCTCTGGGCTCGATGAGGTGGACCTCTACGCTGAGCAGCTCAACTTCGGCCCGCGCAAGGTCTCCGTCACTTCCGGCGGCGAGAAGCTGATCCTCTTCGACGTGAACGAGCGAACGAAAGTGGAAAGCAAGCTGCAGCAGCGACTGCTCGAGAGCGAGAGCGAGCGCATTCCACGCGCTGCGGTTTACGATTTGAGATCGGATCCCGGCGAGCAGACGAATCTGATCGAGCAGGCGCCAACCACGGTTCGGCGCCTGCTGCCGTTACTCCATCGCAGAATGGGGCGCACGACGGCCGGTTTGCGTGTTGTCGCCAGTGCTGTCCCCTCTGGAGGCACACTCGAGGTCAGGCTTCGCTTCGATGTCGAGCCTGAGGCTCTCTCTTCCTATTTCTTGGCGGCTGACGACCGGGTGGCGCTCGAGGGGCGAGATCTGCAGCTCGAGCTCGGCTCCGATGTGATCGATAAAGGCGTGCTGGTGAAGGGGGCGTTTCAGAGTGTGGAGCTGGTCGAGGTGCTCCTCGACGGTCGGCCACTCCCTGAGGGCTCTTTCGTCACTCTTGCGGGCCCGTCGTCGCCTGCAGAAGCGCTCTCTCTTGACCTCCTGCGAGGGCCGGCGCCGCCCTCCTTGGAGTCGAGTGGGGGAGAACCACGGCTATGGCTCTGGCTGCCGGAGGCGAAGCCGCCGACGCCTCCCGGAGCCATCAACCCCGAGACCCTGCGTCGCCTGCGAGCGCTGGGCTATGCCTGAGCTCCGGCCTGCTTACCGGTGCAGCCGTCCCTAGACGAAGAAAAGGGCCGGCCTTGCGGCCGACCCTTGGATCTTCGATGGCGTACTCTGACGCCGCTGAGCTCGGCTTGGCTTACGCCGGCTGGCCGACCACCGAAACGAAGCTCACACAGCGCCCCGGGGCGCCGCCCAGGTTGTGAGTGAGTCCGAGTTTGGGGTCGTCGATCTGTCGCGGACCGGCCTCGCCTCGCAGCTGCAGCCACATTTCGTACATCATCCGTAGCCCGCTGGCTCCGATCGGGTGACCGAAGCTCTTGAGCCCGCCGTCCGGGTTCACCGGCTGATTGCCGGCAAGCTCGAATCGGCCGTTCAGCACGTCCTGCCAAGCCTCTCCTCTGGCGGAGAAACCGAGGTCTTCCATCAGCACCAGCTCGGTGGGAGTGAAGCAGTCGTGGACTTCGGCCATGGAAATTTCTTCCCTGGCGTCTGTCACACCGGCCTGCTTGTAGGCATCTTCGGCGCTGGCGACCACCTCAGGGAAGGTCGTGTAGTCGTAGTCCTGCCGCATCGAGCCCTCGGCGGGACCGGCGACGAAGGAGAGAGCCTTGACGAAGATGGGATTGTCGCAGTACTTGTGAGCGTCCTCAGACCGGCAGACGATCGCCGCCGCGGCTCCATCACTGACACCGGAGCAGTCGAAGATGCCGAGCATGCCTGCGATCTTCGGTGAGGCCTTGATCTTCTCGATCGAGACTTCCTTCTTGAACTGAGCCCTCTCGTTCCGGGCTCCGTTGTAGTGGTTCTTCCAGGCGATCTTCGACATGACGTCTTTGAGGGTGTCCTCATCGACCCCGTACTTCTTGCAGTAGGCGGGCGCCAGGAGCGAGAAGTTCGCCGGTGCTGTTGTCCCCGACTCGGTTCCGTCGCTGGGCGGCCCACCGCCGGTGAGACCGGAAAAGCCGGAGTCCTTGAGCTTTTCGACGCCGATGGCGCACACCAGGTCGTAGGCGCCGCTAGCTACGGCGTAGCAGGCATTGCGAAGGGCCTCGCTGCCGGTGGCACACATATTCTCTATCCGGGTTACCGGCTTGTACTGAATCTTCAGGGGAAGAGAAAGGGTCAGACCGGAGACACCACTGCCTGTGGTGCCCAACCAATAGGCGTCTACCTGTTCAGCGTCGACACCAGCCGACGTATAAGCGTCGTTGGCGGCGTCGATAAGAAGGTCACCTGCGCTCTTGTCCCAGCGCTCGCCAAACTCGGTACAGCCCATACCCACGATGGCTACACGATCACGGATTCCATTACTCGACATGATTTCTCCTTCTACCTCTGTGGGCGCGCCTTCCAAAAATAGTTGTGAACACCTTCGGCCGTATACATCTTGCGAAAGGTCATTTCCAGCTCATCACCGATCGCCACCTGCTCCGGGTCGACGTCTGTGAGCTGGCAGTTGATCCTTCCCCCTCGCTCAAAGTCTACCACTGCGGCCACGATCGGTGGCTGCAGAGAATAGCCAAGGTGATCGAGAGTGTAGGTGGCGATCTTGCATCCGACGTCGGCGTAGGGCTCTTCTTCCATCTGGTCGGTGGCTCCGCACATCACGCAAACGCGCTGGGGAGGAAGATTGGCCGAACCGCAAGAGGTGCAGCGGGCGCCGACGAAACCGTATTTCCAGTGCTCGCTGCGCTGCATCGGCGGGCCGGCGGGGCGAGCGGGGTCGGGGCGACGGGGCGGCTCGAAGGGCATCACCCCTCGCCATTTCAGATAGTTGGTGTAGGCAAGATCGTCGCGCTTGGTCGCGAGCCAGCGCTCGACGCTGTGCTTCGGTCGATTCGACGCGATCCGATCGCTAACCTCGAGCACGATCGCGTCGGCTCCGTCGGCGCCGCATACGGCGGCGATGCGGTCGCCGGGGGAGGCCTGATCGAGAACGTTGGCCAACATGATGCCCGCGTGGGCAGATCCTGCACGCCCTATCGTTGCTGCAAAGTCGTCGGCGAGCTGTTCAGGGCTGAGCTTGAAGGCTCCGGCGAGGGTGCGGTTGACGCGCGGGTTGGTGCTGTCGATGACAAGCTTCGAAATCGAGTCCGGTGCGACCCCCGCCTCTTCGAGGGCCCGCTTCAGCGTGTCGCTGAGAATGGGAACCATGACGTGGGCGCCGAAGCGCTCCTCCCACTGCCGCGGGAACATCATCTCCGGCGTGCGCCAGGTGTCGAGGAGCTCTTCGGTAGCCGAGGCGCGGCCGATCACGGTGGCGAGTGATTGGTCGTCGGGCCCGAAGATGAAGGCGGCAGCGCCGTCTCCTCCGGCGGACTCTCTGGGGCCGCCCGGGGCACCCACGGTGACGTCACTGAGACACAGAAGCGGCGAGCGTCCGGCCGCGGCCAGATCGAAGCCGAGTAGCAGCGACGACAGACCGGCGCGAGTCGAGCCGCCGATATCGATGCCGGTGATCGAGTTTGGCAGGCTCAGGGCCGCCTGCAGAGTGGCCGCATTGAGTTTCTCGGCATAGGGGGCACTGATCGACGAGAAAAGCAGCTGATCGACTGCCGGCCCGTCGCGGAGTGCGTCACGAGCGGCTTCGACCGCCATCGAGGCTGCATCTTCGTCGTAACTTGCGACGGCGCGCTCGCCCCGCCCGCTACCGATAGCGGCACGGGTCAGGCGGAAGTAGGGGATGTAGGTTCCGTAGCGAACAATTCCGGGCAAGGGAAGCCTCCTCTCAGAATAGGTACGTCAAGAGCGAGCGGGATGGCGAAGTTTACTTCATCTCGAGGGCGATTTCCCCACCTCGGCTAGCGGTGCTTGCCTACGCTCCAACCTGCGGAGGCAAGCGTGTCTTCGGCGTAGCTCCGCGGGCCGTTTTCCAGGCTGGTCGCCAATGTATCGTTCCACCGGTTGAGGAAGCCGAAAAGCGAGATCACGGCAACGATCTCGACGATCTCATCGTCGTCGAAGTACCGGCGTAGCTCCTTGAAGTGTTCCTCTTCCACCTGGTTCGGAGTCACGCCCGCGTCCTTGGCGAGGCGCAGCGCCGCCTTCTCGCGCGGGGAGAATAGTGGGCTCGGCTCGAACTCCCAAACCGCTTGGATCTTTTCGGCAGCGGAGCCGGCCTGCGCCGCTGAGTGGGATGTGTGTGCCTGACAGTAGCGACAGCCTGCCGCGGCCGAGCTGACCAGAGCGACCAGCTGCTTGAGCTCTCGCGAGAGGCGTCCGGGCTCGAGAATCGGTTTGGCCAAGGCAGCGAACCCGCGAACCAGAACCGGCCAGCGGGCCATCGTCAACATGCTGTTCGGTACGAAGCCAACCGAATGCTCTACGGCATCCAGAAGAGGCTTCAATTCGGATAGGTCCGGTCTCTCTAGGGGCTCGACTCTGGCCAATGTTGTCTCCCCTCCGCCTCTTCGTTGTCAGCGCAGACGGTCCGCTTGCTCTTGCAGTTTGCGGAGCTTCTCCCTGATCTCTCGTTGCTTCTCCAGAAACTCTTCCCGCTTCTTCTGCTGCCATTTCTGGTAGTCGACGATCACACCTCCGCGGACGGTGTGGATGCGAGGAAACTTCTGAGCGTCTCCATCTTCGTCAAATTGCAGATTGCCGGTTACTCCTGCGAGAGGCTCCATTGCACGCATGCCCTTCAGGAAATCACTGGAAAGCGTACTCGCCGAGTACTTCAGGGCTTCGCCCACCACCAGCATGGCGTCATAGCCGTGAGCGGCGAAGAAGTCGGGGTCGGCACCGTTCGTCTCGCGAAAGCTGCCAACGAACTCCGGCATGCGACCCTCTTCGCTGCCGATGTCGAAAACGGTCATCGTCATGTAAACGCCGTCTGCCTTGCTGCCTGCCTGCGCGATGACGGCTGGGTGAGCGAAGGAGGAGGTTGCCATGATGCGCCCGGGGTTGTTCTCTCCGAGCCCGTACCTGCGATCGCGCAACGCCGCGATCAACGACGCGGTCTGAGGTCCGTTCGCAGCGATATAGATGCCGCTGGGCTTCAGCGCCAGCGCCTGATCCAGGATCTCTCCCCAGTCCGAGGTTTCGGTGGGGAAGAAGAGAGTCTCTTTGACCTCGCCGTCATACTGACGAAAGGCGTTGGCTATGCCCTCGCCTGTAGCCTCTGCGAAGGGGCTATCCTCGATCAGAACGACGAGGTCCTGGATCTTCAAGCCCTCACTCGCGAAGTTGGCCATGCCGCTGGCCTCCTTCAGGGTGTTCGGGAAGATGCGATAGAAGGTTCTGCCTGCCTCGGAGAGCTCATCGCTCGAGGCGGTGGGGGAGAGCAGCACTCTCTGTTGCTGTTTCGAGACCTCGACCATCGCCAGCGCCTCAGCACTGGTGACTCCGCCGATGATGGCGAGAGCGCCGGCGCCATAGAGGTCGCCGGCAAGACGCGCGGCAGTGTCGGGATCGCCCTTGGAATCGACGATCTCGATCTCGACTTCGTAGGGAATGTCCAAATCCTGTTGCACTGTCTCGAAGGCGAGCTCGACTCCAGACTTGATCGACTGTCCGTAGTCGGACATCGATCCCGTCAGCGGTAGGACGATGCCGAATTTGACCGTTTGGCTGGGTCTACAGCCAAGACCGACGAGGAGGCCCGCCAGCGGAACTACTAGGACGAGGCGGCGCGCCAGCGTGCCTATGCTTCTCATTCACCCGGTTTCTGCTGGGTGCGGAGGTTGACCGTCTCCCGGCGAAGCTTGTCGATCTTGGCGCGGATCTCTTCTTCGCGATCCTTGCGCCACTGATTGAAGTCGATGAGCTCGCCGCCACGAATCAGGTGAATGCGAGGGAACTTCTGCACGTTCCCGTCCTCGTCGAACTGGATGTTGCCGGCTACACCTGCCAGTGGCTCGATCGCTCTCATCCCTTTGAGCAGCTCCTGGGGCAGCGTGTTTGCGGCCTTCTTGAGGGCGGCGGCGAAGGCGAGTATCGAGTCGTAGGCATGTCCCGAGTAAAAGTCAGGGCCGACTCCGTACTTCTCGCGGTAGGCATTGACGAACCCGGCCATCGGCTCTTCTTCACTCTTGGTGTCGAAGATCGGGATGGTGAGATATACGCCATCGGCGTTCTGGCCCGCCTCGGCGATCATGACGGGGTGCGAGAACACCGAGGTGGTCATTACCCACTCTTGCTTGCCTTCGGTTCGGCCGTAGCCCCGCTTGCGGAGGTGTTCGAGGAGGCCGATTATCTGTTTGCTGTAAGCCGCCAGATAGAGACCCGTGGGCTCGAGCGCCAGGGCTTGGTCGACGATCTCTGAGAGGTTCGAGCTGTCGGATGAGAAGTAGATGACTTCCTTGACGTTGCCGCCGTACTGGGCGAAGACGGCCTTCAGGCCCTCGAGAAGGGAGTCGGTGAAAGCTCGGTCCTCGGCCGCCACGATGACGAGGTCGTTGACATCGAGAGTCTCGGTGGCGAAGTTGGCCATGGCGCTGGCCTGCTGCATGGCGGTGGGGACAACCCGGAAGAAGGTGCGGGAAATGCCGGAAAGCTCGTCGCTCAGAGCGGCGGGGGTGATGAAGACCCTGCCCACCTCATCCGCCACCTTGGCGATGGCGAGAGCGTCCTCGGTAGTGGTGCCGCCAATCACCGCCAAGGCTCCGCTGCGGTAGAGATCGCTGGCGGCTTGGGCCGCTTCAGGGCCGCCACCGCTCCAGTCGGCGACCTCGAGGTGAACCGTGTAGGCAAGGTCCGGATCGGCTTGAATATGTTCGTAGCCGAGCTCGATGCCTCGGCGATACGACTCCGCTACCGGTTCGGAGACGATTGTCTCGTTGAGAACGATCCCGAGTGTGACTTCCTTCTTCGGCCCGCATGCGCTGAGTCCTAGGCCAAGGCTGAGCAGGGCCAGCACCGAATAGTTCGCTCTTCCCAGCATCGTTGAATCAGCCCTTTAGTGCCTTGGCTTCGGCGGCGCCCGCGTTGGCTCCGCTAACTCGTCAGACGAAACACCTTACCACCCAAAGAGTCGGCTGCGGAAGGAGCTGTGTGGGTGCTATGAGCCGGAGTCGGACATAATGCTGGCGCTCGACAGTCAAGATTGGAGGTCAATGTGGAAGTACAGTCCTCGAGGTCGAAGATCGGTGAAAGCTCGGGCCCGCTTGCGGGGGTGCGCGTTGTGGACTTCTGTAGCTTCATCGCCGGTTCCTTCGGCGCGATGATGCTCGGAGACATGGGGGCGGAGGTCGTCAAGGTCGAGCCCCCAACAGGCGATCCCAGTCGCAATTGGGGTCCGTTTATCGACGGCGAGAGTCGTCTCTTTCAGGGCTGGAACCGTAGCAAGAGGAGCGTGGCCTTGAACCTCAAGGACCCGCGCGGGCTGGAGGTCGCCGACGACCTCGTGCGCGGCGCCGACGTAGTGATGGAGAACTTTCGGCCTGGCGTGTCCGAGCGGCTCGGTATCGGCTACGAGCGGCTCAAAGAAATCAACAAGGGAATCGTCTATCTGAGCTCGACCGCGTTCGGCCACACCGGCCCTGACCGGCTGCGACCGGGGTACGACCCGGTTTTGCAGACGATCAGTGGCGCGGCAAAGATGCACGAGCGCTTTTGCGATCAAGTGCATATTTGCTCCGTCGCGGTGAGCGACTATGGAGCGGCCATGCTCGCGGCCGGGGCAGTCTGTGCCGCTCTCTTCCATCGCGAGCGAACAGGAGAGGGGCAGAAGCTCGAGACCTCTCTCTTACAGGCGGTGATGACGGTGCAGTCGGCGGCTTTCATCCAGGCTCTCGAGCACGAGGAAGGCACGGTGGGGGGCATCTACCCGTACCGCAACTTCGAGACCGCGGAGGGCCCTCTGTTCATCGCCGCCGGCACCGACAAGTTTTGGCGCCTCCTTTGCGACGCGATCGGTCACTCCGATTTGGGGGAGGACCCGCGCTATGACACCAACCCCAAACGAGTCGCGGCGATTCCGGAGCTGGAGGAGAAGCTGAAGCCGATCTTTCTGCGACGAAGCAGTCGCGATTGGGAGTCGCTGCTGGTGGAGAAGGGAGTTCCGTGCGCGGCCGCCCGGACGGCTCTCGAGTTCTTTGACGAGCCGCAGGTGGAGGCTCTCGAAATGAACCCGGTGATCCAACACTCGAAGCTGGGACCGCTCCGGGTATCGGGACTTCCGGTCGGCTTCAGCCAGACTCCCTGCGCGATCCAGAGCGCTGCGCCTCTTCTTGGCGAGCACAGTCGGGAGGTACTCGCTGCGCTCGGTTACGAGGACTCGCGCATTACATCGCTGGTCGAGGCGGGGGTTGTCGTCGAGGCTGGAGGCGGATGAGCCGTCTCATCATGATCCGTCATGGTGAGAGCCTTGCCAACTTGGAAGGACGTTTCACCTGGACTGTCGATGAACCGCTTACCCCGATAGGTGTCGAGCAGGCACGCGCGACCGGCGAACATCTGTCGCTTCACTTCACCCCGAAGGTGCTTTATGCGAGCCCATTTCGTCGCGCCTTCGAAACGGCTCGAGAGATCGGCGGGATTTTCGGTCTCGAGCCGCAGGTCGTCGAGGCGTTTCGCGAGCAGGACTTTGGCGTCTTCAAGGGGCAGCCCTACGCGAACTTCTACGGCAACCACGCCGCAGGCAGTGCGGAGCGTTGGGAGTTGCTTCCTGAAGGAGGAGAGAGGCTGAGGGAAGTGGCCGAACGGGCGGGGGCGGCTCTCGATCGCATCGCCGAGGAACATGCCGGAGATGAGGTCCTGGTGGTCAGCCATGGTGGCGTCATGTCGGCACTACGAGGTTGGGCGCGGGCGGACTACACTCGAGCACCGACACCGACTCGCAACGCATGGGGCTACGTTCTGCAGTGGCGTAGCGGCGATTATCACGGTCCTATCGAGCTCGATGACTACCCGGGCTCGGAGCCGCGGGAGTAGCGCCGGACTCGCTGCGTTCCCGCCATGTTGTCTTCCTTCGTCGTTCTGGTCGGCGCCGTCCTCGGCGCCGTTGTTTTGGGCTTCTGGCTCCTCCTCCTGACCGACCGCAGTCGGGCCTGGCCTCGTGAGCTCTTCTTACGGCACTCGGGGCCGCCTCGGTTTGAGTCTTCGGTAGCCGTTCTCGTCCCGGCTCGCGACGAGGCCGCGATGCTGCCGCTGACATTGCCTTCGCTGCTCAATCAAGACTTTGGCCGCTACGAGGTTGTGGTCGCCGACGACGGCTCGAGTGATGGGACGGCAGAATTGGCGATGGGGCTCGCGGAAGAGACTGCCGGCTCGGTGGCGGTTGTGATCTGCGCCCCGAAACCCACAGGTTGGGCCGGAAAGGTCCATGCCCAGCAATGCGGTCTGGACGCGATTCTCGGCAGTGGCGCGGTTCCTGAGTGGATGCTCCTATCCGATGCCGATATCCGTCATCCTGACGACTCCTTGTCTTCGTTGATCGCCCAGGCGCAGCGCGGCGGCTACGACATGGTCTCGGTGATGGCCCGGCTCCACGCCGGCAGCTTTTGGGAGCGCCTGCTGATCCCTCCCTTCGTTTTCTTTTTCAACCTTCTCTACCCCTTTCGTAGCGTCCGCCACCGTTCGTCCGAGGTCGCCGCGGCCGCCGGCGGGTGCGTTCTGGTCCGCACCGCCGCCCTGGTCGAGGCCGGTGGCTTTGCGGCGATTCAGGGGGAGTTGATCGACGACGTCGCACTGGCCCGTCTGCTCAAGAGCCACCACCGGCAGCTATGGCTCGGCTTCGATCCTCAGATCGAGTCGGTTCGCCCTTACCGCTCCCTCGCCGAGCTATGGGACATGGTCGCTCGCAGTGCCTTTGTTCAGCTCGGCTACCGGTACTGGTTGGTGCCCCCGGTCGCTCTCGGGCTGGCGATATTCTTCGTCGGCCCGCCGGTGTTAGCCCTAGCCGGCTTTGCCGCACACAGTGCGATCATCGTTCTCCTTTCGTTGGCTGCTTGGCTGCTTCAGGCCTTTCATCTTTATCCTTATGGCCGCCACCATCGGGTCCCTGCCGCCTACAGTTTCCTGCTGCCTCTAGCTTCGGCGTTCTACGCTGCGATGACTGTGAGCTCGGCGTGGCGCCACCTCTTGCGCCAGGGCTCGCGTTGGAAGGAGCGCGACTACGGGAGCTCAGAATGAGCGAGGTCACCGTCAGAAAGATGCGGCCCTCCGAGTTGGACCTGGTGGCCGAGCTCTGGTGGCACAGTTTCGACGACTCGACCCAGTGGCTCCGCCCCGACCAGAAGCACCCCCTGGCGGAAGCGCTGAGCTTCTTTCGCACCGTTGTAGCGAAGCGTTGCGAGTTATGGATAGCGATGCGTGAGGAGGCAATTGTCGGCTTACTGGCAATGCACGGAGACGAGGTCGATCGTCTCTACGTTGCCACCGAAGCACAGAAGCAGGGCATCGGAGGTACCCTCCTCGATCACGCCAAGGCGTTATCTCCGGACGGCCTCCGTTTGGTCACCCTGCAGCGCAACACGCAGGCACGTCTCTTCTACGAGCGCCACGGTTTCGCCGCCTTCGACACCGGCTGTAGCGCTCCTCCGGAAAACGAACCGGACATCTGGTATCGCTGGCCCAGCTGGTGATGGCTCGAGGGTGCTTGCCGGTCCCTAAGGCCCCGAGTAGCTGGCGCCTCGAGGGAGTCTCTCGTAACGCGTGGTAGATTGTCGGGGCTCCGAGATGATGATGAGTGCTGCTCTTCAACGCCTTGGCGACGGCTTGGTGGCGGTTGTCAAAGAGGATTGTCCGACCTGCAAATTGGTGACGCCGGTGCTGCAGGAGCTCCGCTCCTTGGGAGTCGGCGTGCAGGTGGTGACTCAGGACGACCCCGACTTTCCAGAGGGGCTCGAGGCGATCGACGATCGCGATCTCGAGATCTCTTACCGTCTCGAAGTAGAGGCGGTGCCTACTCTTTTCAAGATCGAGCAGGGCGAAGTCCTTGATCGTCGTGTGGGCTGGAACCGTCAGGAGTGGCGCGATTTCACGGGCGTCGAAAGCTTGGGTCTCGAGATGCCTGAGTATCGACCGGGGTGTGGGTCTCGAACCACCGAGCCTGGCGCTGCCGAGCGACTCAAGGTGCGTTTTGACGCTTCCTCGCTCCAATCTCGGCGAGTGGAGATTGGCGGCGAAGAGGATCCGATCGAAGCTTGCTACGCACGAGGTTGGAGCGACGGCCTGCCGGTGGTTCCGCCGACTCCCGAGCGGGTGGAGCGCATGCTGTCCGGAACCCGTCGCGACCGCGCCGAGCTGGTGGCGGTGGTACCGCCCGATTACGCCGAGTGCACGGTCGAGAAAGTCGCAATCAGCGCGGTCATGGCCGGCTGCCTGCCCGAGTACCTGCCAGTGGTGATGGCGGCAGTGGAAGCGGTTTGCACCGACGAGTTCAACATCCACGGCCTCGCCGCCACCACGATGGCGGTGGGACCGGTGGTGATTGTCAACGGTCCGATCCGACAGCGGATCGGGATGAACTCGGGTATCAACGCGCTCGGGCAAGGGAATCGTGCCAACGCCACTATCGGTAGAGCGTTGCAACTGGTGGTGCGCAACGTGGGCGGAGCCCGTCCCGGCGGCGTCGACCGCGCCACCCTGGGCAATCCCGGAAAGTACACGCTCTGTTTTGCCGAGAACGAGGAAGACTCTCCCTGGGATTCTCTGGCGCAGGAGCGCGGAGTCGAGGCTGAGGCCTCAGCTGTGACCGTCTTCGGCGCCGATGCGCCGCACCTGGTGATAGATCAGCTCTCTCGCACGCCGGAATCGCTTGCCATCTCCCTCGCCGGTACGTTGCGCGCATTGGCGAACGCCAAGCTCGTCCTCGGTTTCGATGCCTTCATAGTCATCGGCCCCGAGCACGCCAGGGTTTTCTCCGACGGAGGTTGGTCGAAGGCGCGGTTGCGCCAGGAGCTGCTCGAGATCCTGACCATGCCGGCGGCCGATCTGGTGCGGGGAGCCGGGGGCTGCGCCGAGGGGCTACCGGAGTCTTTCTCTAGCGAAGAGGTCTGCAAGTTTGGCAACGATGCCCTGTGGTTCGTTCATGCCGGGGGAAGGGCAGGAATGTTCTCGGCGGTGATGGGAGGCTGGGCGCGTGGCCCGCGAGGGAGCATGCCGGTGACCAGGGAGGTGAAAGAGTGAGCGAGAGTACGTTGTTGGACCCGACCAGCGAGCGCCAGCCGTCTCGGCGGGCAGCCGCTCCACGTCTGCCGGCCATCGCCGGCCGAAAAATTGGGCTACTCGATATATCGAAGGCGCGTGGCGATGTCTTCCTCGACCGGGTCGAAGAGAAGCTGACCGCCGGCGGCGCGGAGGTGCTGCGTTTCGCCAAGCCGACCTTTACCAAGCCCGCGCCGGTGGACCTGCGCCAAGAGATTGCCCAACGCTGTGACGCGGTCATCGAGGCTCTCGCCGATTGAGGGTCCTGCACGTCGTGCAGTGTGCATGACATGACTGATCTCGAGAGCCGCGGTATCCCGACCGTTTTCGTCGCGTCTTCGGAGTTTGTTGATGCCGCGGTGGCGCAGTCGTCGGCTCTAGGTTCCGACTCGCCGCGAGTCTTCGTTCCTCACCCGATCCAGGATCGCACCGACGAAGAGATCCTGGCACTGGCCGAGGCGGCATTTGACGAGATTGTAGGTGGATTGCTTCAGTAGTTGACGGGGTCCGGGCGAAAATTTGGGTGGCTAGTACCCGCGATCCCCGCCTGCGATCCTGACGCGGCTTGCCTCCCTTACCCGAGGAGAGATGTAGCCACATCCTCGGCCCACCGCCGCGAGCGTGGCCTACGATCGGGGGCGATTGGAGGAGCCTTGGGTCACGCTGTCGAGGCGAATGGAGTGATGGATGCGGCGACGCAAGAGGAGTTCGCGCCCTGGCTCGCGGTCTATCGGGGAGTGGCAGCCAGCGGCCAGAGGCTGCCACTCCCCGAGTAGAGATTAGGCGTAGAATCGTTTCGGGAGGGACGAGGTGAGAGAGGTAGAGAGTTTCGAGACCAGTGAGGGGCGCCATATCTACGCTTTGCCGATCGAGGCTTTCCCCGACTTCTTTGTCAACATCTATGTGATCAGCGACGGCGAGCGGCGCTTTCTGGTGGATTGCGGCTCGCCGATGGAGAAGTCGAATCGCGACCTCGTGGCCGCGCTGGAGACGGCCAGCGAGCGTTTCGGCGAGCCCCTGTCGCTCGCCACGATGGATCTCATTTTCATCACCCACGGTCACACCGACCACTTTGGTGGCCTCCCCTTCGTGCGTAGGCATACGGACGCCCCGATCGGGGTCCATGTGCTCGATCGCCGCATCCTTTCGCATCACGAAGAGAGGGTGATCGTCGCTTCCAAGCACCTCCAGGTCTATCTCGCGCGCTCCGGCCTGTCGCAAAACGCGCGACAGGGACTGATGCAGATGTATCTCGCGCCGAAGAGCATGTATCGCTCGACCGAGGTCCAATTCGAGCTCGAGGAGGGGCCCCGAGCGGAGGACGGTGTTGAGATCTTTCATGTTCCGGGTCATTGCCCGGGCCAGGTTTGCATCCGGGTCGACGACATTCTGCTGGCCGCTGATCATGTACTGTCGCGTATCACTCCGCATCAGTCGCCTGAGTCGATCACTCTCAATATGGGTCTGGGTCACTATCTCGACTCTTTGACCAAGATTCAGCCCATGGAGGGAATCCGCCTTACGCTCGGGGGGCACGAGAATCCGATGGAGGATCTCTTTGGCCGTGTGGGCGAGATCAAGGCGTCCCACGACGAGCGCCTCACTAAGGTGCTCGATCTGTGCCGGAGCGAGCCGCAGTCGATCGCCGCGGTCTCGAAGTCTTTGTTCGGTGACGTCAAGGGCTACACGGTGCTCTTGGCGCTCGAGGAGGCCGGCGCGCACGTCGAATATCTCTACCAGCGCGGGGAGCTGGTGGCCGGAAATGTCGAGGAGCTGCGCGATCAGGAAGAGCCTGTGATTCAGTACCAGGCGGAGTGAGAGCTGCCCCCTCAGCAGGTCTCATGTGGTACAAATGACAGCTCAGCTTCTACGAGTCGCGCACTTTGAAGATTCAAGGCGAACACTTCTTGGCCGCCCCACAGGACTTGGTCTGGGAGGCCCTGCTTGACGCGGAAGTACTTTCGGCCACGGTCCCTGGCTCGCAGGGCCTCGAGCAGATTTCCGAGAACGAGTTTGAGGGCAAGCTGAAGATCAAGGTGGGCCCCGTACAGGGTGTCTTTCAAGGGAAGGTCTCTCTCTCCGATCTCGAGCCCCCGAGCAGTTATCGCATCAAGATCGAGGGCCGCGGACCCGTCGGTTTCATGAGCGGGGACGGGACCGTCAAGCTCAGCCAGAGCGACGGAGGGACGCTTCTAGGCTACGACGTCACGGCGCAGATCGGAGGCCGCATCGCCGGCGTGGGTCAGCGCTTGATGGACAGTACTGCCAAGGTGATCACCCGCCAGACCCTGGAAGCTCTGGGAGCCCAGATCGAAGCACGAGCGGCGGACGACGCTGAGGACGTGGATGAAGAGGGAGCGGTCGAGCCCGCCCCGCCGCCGCGACCGGCGACGGAGTCGGAGTTTGCCGCACAAGTCGCCAAGGGCGTGGTAGCCGAGCTGGTGCCCGAGCAGTACCGACGTATGGCTGTAATGGCCATCGTGGGCCTGGGGGCCGCCGGCGCCGTTCTAGCGCTTCGGGGGTGCGGCTGATGCCGGAACGCTCTCGAGAGGCTTGGTATGGTCGAATGAGAACGCCTGGGGTCCCGGGACTCGGAGCAGGGATCGCGTGGACTTGTCGCAGTAGCAGAGAATGGGCGGTCGGAAAACCTCGGAGGTGTGTATGAAGCACAGAGTTCGAATGGAAGTAAACGGATCAGCGGTCGAGCGTGAGATCGAGCCGCGCACACTTCTTGTCCATTTCTTGCGCGAGGATCTGGCGCTGACCGGCACCAACGTCGGCTGTGAGACGAGTCTGTGTGGCGCTTGCACCGTTCTCATCGACGGCCAAGCGGTGAAGTCGTGTACCCAGCTCGCGCTACAGGCGGAAGGTCGCAGTGTGACGACGATCGAAGGGTTAGCCGAAGACGGCGAGCTTCACCCGCTCCAGCAGGAATTCTGGGACAACCACGGTCTGCAGTGCGGATATTGCACTCCTGGAATGATTCTGTCCTCGGTCGCGCTGCTGAGCGAGAACCCGAGTCCAACAGAGGAGGAGATCCGCAATGGTCTCCGAGGCAATCTGTGCCGCTGCACTGGCTACCACAACATCATCAAGGCGGTGAAGGCTGCCGCCGCCGGTCAGGGGACTTGATATGGGAGTCCTAGGAACCTCCATCAGACGTCGAGAAGACCCGGCTCTAATTACCGGCCAAGGCAAGTACACCGACGACCTGACCCTGCCGGGCATGCTCCACGCCGCGATGGTGCGCAGCCCTCATGCACACGCACGGGTGAAGAATGTCGACGCTGCGGCCGCGCTGGCCCTGCCAGGGGTCACGGCGGTTTACACCGCCGCCGACGTCGAGGCGAGCGCTCTGCCGGGAGTCCTTCCCGTAGCCTGGCTGCTGCCCGGTCTCAAGACCCCCGCCCATCCGATCCTCGCCGGAGATACGGTGCGCTATGTTGGCGATGCAGTTGCCGTCGTCGTCGCCGAGGACCGGTATCTGGCCAAGGATGCCGCTGACCTGGTGGAGGTGGAGTACGAGCCTCTGGGCTCGGTCACAGACCCGGCTCTGGCGGTTCAGGAAGGAGCGGTCCAGATCCATCAGGAGGCGGAGCGGAACATCGCTTTCGACTGGGACATCGGCGATCGCGAGAAGACCGATGCCGCGTTCGCTGTCGCCGCCAGCACGGCCGAGATCGAGCTGCGTAACAACCGTCTGATCCCTCACGCTATCGAGCCGCGAGCGGCGCTGGCGGACTTCGACACCATCGCCGGCAAGCTCACTCTGCGACTGACTTCGCAGAATCCACATGTACATCGGCTGCTCATGTTCCTCGCCTCGATTGGGCTGCCGGAGCACAAGATGAGGATCATCGCCCCGGAAGTGGGGGGCGGCTTCGGCAGCAAGATCGCGCACTATGCCGATGAGGCGATCACCAGTTTCTGCGCCATGCAGCTGGGGTGCCCGGTGAAATGGACGGCGACACGGAGCGAAACGAATCTCACCGACACTCACGGTCGCGATCACGTTACTCACGCTGCAATCGCGCTTGACGAGGATCACAAGATCATTGGTCTCAAGGTGGAGACCCACGCGGCGCTCGGTGCGTATCTGTCGACTTTCGGCCCGGCGGTGCCCACCTATATGTATGCACCCCTTCTTTCCGGGGCGTACGACATTCCGGCGATCCACGCCCACGTCCTCGGTTGCTTCACCACTACGACACCGGTCGACGCCTACCGCGGCGCCGGGCGTCCGGAAGCCACCTTTGTGATCGAGCGCCTCGTCGACCTCGCGGCGCTCGAGGTGGGCGTCGACCCCGCCGAGCTGCGGCGGAAGAACTTCGTGGTGCCGGAGAAGTTCCCCTACGAGACTCAGGTTGCTCTGACCTACGACAGCGGTAACTACGAGCCGGCCCTCGACCGTGCTCTCGAGATGGTCGGCTATGGCGAGCTTCGTCGAGAGCAGGCCCGCCGGCGCGAGGAAGGCGGCAATCTTCTTGGTATCGGCTTCTCGACCTACATCGAGGCCTGTGGCCAGGCCCCCTCGAAAGTAGCCGGCGCACTAGGTGCGCAGGCAGGCCTCTGGGAGAGCGCCGAAGTTCGGGTAAACCCTAGCGCCTCGGTGGTCGTCTTCACCGGCTCTTCGGCGCACGGCCAGGGCCACGAGACGACCTTCTCCCAGATCGTGGCCGACCGACTCGGTATCGACATCGACGCGGTCGAGGTGGTCCATGGTGACACCGACCAGGTGCAGTTCGGCATGGGAACCTACGGAAGTCGTAGCGCTGCGGTCGGCGGAAGCGCCATCGCCAAGAGCGTCGACAAAATCATCGAGAAGGGTCGCAAGATCGCCGCCCACCTGCTCGAGGCAGCGGTGGAGGACGTCGACTTCGAAGACGGTCGATTCGGCGTAAAGGGAGCGCCGGATCAGAGCCTGGGGTTCGCCGATGTGGCACTGCAGGCCTACTTGGCCCACAACTATCCCGACGATTTGGAGCCTGGGCTGAGCGCGACTTCTTTCTACGATCCGGTCAACTTCACCTATCCCTTTGGGGCTCACATTGCGGTGGTCGAGATCGATACCGACACCGGCGCTGTGGGCTTGTTGAGATATGTCGCCGTCGACGATGTCGGCAACGTCATCAACCCGATGATCGTCGAGGGCCAGATCCACGGCGGTGTGGCCCAAGGCATTGGACAGGCCCTCTGGGAGGGCGCGGTCTACGACGAGAGCGGCCAGCTGATTACCGGCACGCTGATGGACTACGCTCTACCAAAGGCCCATAACCTGGTGTCCTTCGAGCTCGATCGCACCGTGACGCCCTGCCCTCACAACCCGTTGGGTGTGAAGGGAGTGGGGGAGGCCGGAGCCATTGCCTCTCCCGCCGCAGTGGTCAATAGCGTCGTGGACGCCTTGCAACATCTGGGAATCAAACACCTCGACATGCCCCTGACACCGGAGAAAGTGTGGCGGGCGATGTCAGACGCCGCGGATGGCGGCAACGGGAGCGACTGATGTATCCAGCGAAATTCGACTACTACCGCGCTTCGAGCCTCGAGGAGGCACTCGACCTACTCGAGAAGCATGAAGATGCCAAGCTTCTGGCCGGCGGCCACAGTCTGCTTCCGATGATGAAGTTACGCCTCGCGCAACCACCGAGCGTAATCGATATCGGTGGCCTGAGCGATCTCTCAGGGGTGACTCGGGACAACGGCAGCATCAAGGTCGGAGCGCTCACGACCCATGCCGAGATCGCTTCCTCGCCGGTTCTGGCCGAGTCCTGCGGCATTCTCGCTGAGGCCGCGGGCGAGATCGGCGACCAGCAGGTGCGCAATCGAGGCACCATCGGCGGCAATCTGACCCATGCCGATCCCGGTTCGGATCTCCCAGCGGTCATCAGAGTGCTCGACGCCACTCTCCACATGGTGGGGAAGGGCGGCGCACGCTCGGTACCGGCGGCCGAGTTTTTCGTTGATCTCCTCACCACTGCGCTGGAGGAAAAAGAGATCTTGACCGCGGTGGAGGTTCCGGCTCTGGGGGCCGGAGCCGGCGCCAGCTATATGAAGTTCGAGCACCCTGCCTCCGGCTACGCTGTGGTGGGGGCAGCGGCGGTGGTGTCTCTCGCCGGCGATGGTAGTTGTGAGAGCGCCGCGCTCTACTTCAACGGAGTAACAGCGACACCGCTCGAAGCGGCGGGGATAGGTGCGGCACTGGCCGGGCAGAACCTCAGCGACGCGGTGATCGATGCCGCCGTCGACGCAAAGGTAACGGCCGAGGATCCCTTGGGCGATGTGTTTGCTTCGGGCAGCTATCGTCTGCATCTCGCCAAGGTCTATGGCAAGCGGGCCCTGCGTACGGCCCGAGATCGGGCGGCCTGAGCCAGAAGGTAGATCGGAGCGCTGTTTTGACATCGATCGACGAGGTCCGGGCGAGCCTGGCGGAGGCTGGCTACGTCGCCGATCGTGGCCTCGCGACGTCGATCTTCCTCGCTCTCCAGCTCGAAAAACCTCTCTTCCTCGAAGGCGAGGCCGGGGTCGGCAAGACCGAGGTCGCCAAGGTTCTCTCGGCGGTTCTCCAGCGGCCGCTGATCCGACTTCAGTGCTACGAGGGTCTCGACCTTCAGACTGCGGTCTACGAGTGGAACTACACCCAGCAAATCTTGCAGATCCGAGTGCTCGAGGCTCGGGGAGAAGGTGAATCGGCCGACCTCGCCGGGCTTTTCTCTCGCGACTTTCTCCTCAAGCGACCTCTGCTCGAGGCTATCGACGTTCCCGAGGGCGCAGTGGCTCCGGTTCTTCTGATCGACGAGCTCGACCGTGCCGATGAGGAATTCGAGGCCTACTTGCTCGAGCTACTCTCCGATTTTCAGATCTCCATCCCGGAGCTGGGAACCATCCGAGCCGAAGATCCGCCGGTGGTCGTCGTCACCTCGAATCGTACCCGCGAGATCCACGATGCTCTGAAGCGTCGCTGCCTTTACCAGTGGATCGACTACCCAGGCTTCGAGAAAGAGATCGAGATCGTCCGTCGCAAAGCGCCTGGCGCGTCAGAGCAGCTCGCTCGGGAGGTGGTCGCCTTTGTTCAGGAGCTGCGCGGGGAGGAGCTCTTCAAACGGCCCGGGGTGGCAGAGACGCTGGATTGGATCCACGCACTGGTGGCGCTCGATCGAGAGACCCTGAGTGACGAGATCGTCGGCGACACCTTGGGAGTGCTGCTCAAGTACCAGGACGACATCGGCTTCGTTCGCGATGCCGGGGTCGCAAGACTCCTCGAGCGTAGCCGAGCCCAGGGCGTTTGATGCCGGAGGTCCAGGGCACCCCACCTCACCGCGTGCTCGTCGCATCCTACGGAAGTGATCGGTATCACTTCCTCCGGATGCGGAACATGGCGCCGAGGACGGCGCATCCCGAACCCTACGGAAGTGATCGGTATCACTTCCTCCGGATGCGGAACATGGCGCCGAGGACGGCGCATCCCGAACCCTACGGAAGTGATCGGTATCACTTCCTCCGGATGCGGAACATGGCGCCGAGGACGGCGCATCCCGAACCTCCGGCCATTCAGCTGCACCCCACTCACCGCCAACGTACCCCTCAGTACGCCTACGTCGCCGAGCTCCTGCGCTGCGGCGATCTGGGGCACCCTGAACGCCCGGCACGAGCGATACTGTCTCGCGCTGAGATGCGAGCTATTGGAGGTCTCGAGTCTTGAGCCCGGATGCGGACTCCGGGCATCTGCTACGGAATATGGTCTTGTTCGCTCGGTTGCTGCGGGCGGTAGGAGTTGGGGTGACGTCGGCGCAGGTGCAAGAGTGGGTGCGGGCATTGGCCCACATCGATCTGCGCCTTCGCGGCGACTTTCGAAGCGCTGCACAGACTGTGTTGGTGACGCGCCAGGAGGATTTGGTGTGGTTCGGGACTGCTTTCGATCTCTTCTTTGTGGCCCGCGATCCACGCGAGCTGGCGGAGATGGATCTTGGTCTCCTGGTCCAGCGAGTCACCCGGCGAGTGCGCCGACGGCTGGAGTCCGGCATCGGCGGCTCGGGCCGCTCCGGAGAAGAGGGTGAGGAGCCGCGTACCCAGCGGGTTTACACCTGGAGCGACAACGAGGTCTTGCGGCGTAAGGATTTCGCGGACCTCGACGGGGCTGAGCTGGACCAGGTCAAGGCGCTGATCCGAAAGATGAACTGGCGCCTCGATCTACGGCGCACTCGTCGACGGATACCGGCCCGCCATGGGGCGGCGGATCTTCGTCGCAGCCTGCGTCGCAGCCTCGGCAAGGGGGGAGAGATTCTGGAGCTCGCGCGCAGGGACCGTAAGGTGAAGACTCGGCCGCTCGCGGTGCTTTGCGACATCAGCGGCTCGATGGAGCCCTACGCTCGTATTCTGCTCCAGTTCATGTACGCCGCGACTAGTGGCCTCGATAGAACTGAGGCTTTCGTGTTCGGCACCCGTCTCACTCGCATCACCGGCGAGCTGCGGCATCGGGACGTGGATGCGGCTCTGCGCGCCGTTCACCGGGAAGTCGAGGATTTCGGAGGCGGTACCCGAATAGGTGAAGCGATCCGTAGCTTCAACTACCAATGGAGTCGCCGAGTACTGGGCCAGGGAGCTGCGGTCCTGATCATCAGCGACGGCTGGGATCGTGGCGACCCGGAAGTGCTCGGGCGCGAGATGGGGCGGCTGCAGCGAAGCGCGCACCGAGTCATTTGGCTCAACCCCCTTCTCGGTTCACCCCGCTACGAGCCCCTGACGCGTGGCATTCAGGCGGCGCTGCCCTATGTCGATGATTTTCTCCCAGTCCACAACTTGCAGAGTCTCGAGGAGCTTGGTCGACATCTGACGACACTCTCTCCGAGACCGGGGCGGCTCTTGAGCAAACACGTGTCCGCGGCTTAGGAGCGCGCGGCCGAAAGGACCGAAGACCATGTCGGAATTTGTGAGCTACAGCCAGGAAGACGGCATTGCGACGTTGACCATGGACGACGGGAAGGCGAACGCCTTCGGCCCAGCGATGATCGCCGCCCTCGGAGAGGGTCTCGATCAGGCCGAGCGCGAAGCCAAGGTGGTGATCGTGACCGGCCGGCCCGGAGTCTTCTGCGCCGGCTTCGATCTCAACATCATTCGCGGCGACGACGAAGCGGCGAAGCAAGCCATGCGCTCGGCCGGCGAAGAGCTCGTACTGCGGATCTACTTACACCCGCAGCCGGTGATCTTGGCGAGCTCGGGGCATGCGCTGGCGGCGGGCGCGCTGTTGCTCTTGAGCGGCGATTATCGGCTCGGCGCCGAAGGTGATTTCAAGACCGGCCTCAACGAAGTAACCATCGGCCTTCCCCTACCGCCCTTCGGCCTCGAGCTCGCTCGCGACCGGCTGAGCAAGGCTGCTCTGACCCAGGCGACGCTGACTTCACGTATCTACGATCCTGAGGGTGCGGTGGAAGCCGGCTACCTCGATGCCACCGCAGCGCCGGATGCGCTGGCGGCGACGGCTGAGAATCTGGCGCGACAGATGCTGGCCCTCGACGGCGCGGCCTTCGCGGCCACCAAAGAGCGCCTGCGCCGCCAGACCTTGGATCGGATTCGAGAAGGCGTCGCGCGTCTATAGGAGCTTGCGCGGCAGGAAACGAAACGGGGGACCAGGTGCCGCGGTTCTCGGCGACGACCCGCTCAGAGACCCGCAGAATCCGTCTGCGCCGTTCCCCGGAGCGAATAGGAAGTAACGCCCAAGTGCGCCGTCCTCGGCGCCAGACAGCAATGAGCCTCCGGAAGTGATACCAATCACTTCCGGAGGCGATCGGAAATGACGCGCTTGGCCTAAAGAAACTTTCAGAGTCGGTTTGAGGGGTTCCCCGGAGCGAATAGGAAGCAATGCCCGAGTGCGCCGTCCTCGGCGCCAAAGAGCAACTAGCTTTCGGAAATGACGCGCTTGGCCTAAAGAAACTTTCAGAGTCGGTTTGAGGGGTTCCCCGGAGCGAATAGGAAGCAATGCCCGAGTGCGCCGTCCTCGGCGCCAAAGAGCAACTAGTTTTCGGAAATGACGCGCTTGGCCTAAAGAAACTTTCAGGGTCGGTTTGAGGGGTTCCCCGGAGCGAATAGGAAGCAATGCCCGAGTGCGCCGTCCTCGGCGCCAAAGAGCAACTAGCTTTCGGAAATGATACCCATCATTTTCGAAAGCTAGTAGGGATAGGGCATCTCGCCGACGGGGACCTCGATCAGGCTCGGCGCCTCGGTGGCGAGTGCCTCCACGAGCGCCTTCTCCAGCTCCTCGGCGGTGGTCACACGCGCGCCTCTAGCTCCGTACGCGTCGGCGAGTTTCATGAAGTCCGGGTTGCGCAACTTCGAGCCGTACACTCTGCCATCGAAGCGGTTGCTCTGGTCGCGCATGACGTTGCCGAAGGCACTGTCGTTGAAGACGATGACCACGGCGTTGATCTCATGCTGCACCGCGGTGGCAAGCTCTTGTGCGTTGTACATGAACCCGCCATCGCCGGAGATGGCGACTACGGCCGCATCGGGCCGCGCCACCTTGGCGCCGAGGGCGGTCGGGTAGGCATAGCCCAGGTTGCCGAAATAGCCCGACGTCAAGAATGTGCCAGGCTCGTAGACCGGGAAGTAGGGGCGGCTGTAGTAGCCCACCTGGGTCATGCCGGGAATGATCACGCCATCGTCCGGCACCGCGTTGCGAATTGCTTGTAGAAACCCGGCTAGTGGCTCCAGGTTGGCATGAGGGCTCTCGCGGCGCTCCCGTTTCAGGGCTCCGATCTCGTCGGTCCGGTCGGCTCTCGTCGCGCCGCCCGAAAGAGCGCCGTGGAGTGCTTCGAGAGTCGCCTTGGCATCACCCAGGAGCCCGAAAGTGTTGTCATAGTTGCGGCCGATCTCAGCCTCGTCCATGTCGATCTGCAGCACAGTCTGGCCGCTCAGCAGCCCCGGTACGACCAGGCGCGAGCCCACCGCTAGCACGACATCGCATTGCTCGACGAAACCGACGATCGGATCGTCGCGAAGACGCAGCGCCCCAAGGGCGAGAGCATGGCGATCGGAGATCGCTCCCTTGCCTTCAGAGGTGGTGAGGACCGGAGCCTGCAGAAGCTCGGCGAGCTGCTGAAGGGCCGCGGTGGATTTAGAGGAGATGGCGCCGCCACCGGCGAGGATGATGGGGTTCTTGGCGTTGCCGAGAATCTCCGCTGCCTTTTCGACCTGCTCGGGGCTGGCCGGTGGCCGGATCGCTTCCGCAGGATCGAGCAGCTCGATGTCCGCTTCCTCGGCCAGAGCCTCGGGCGGGATCTCGATCTCGACCGGACGTGGCCGGCCGGTTCTGAGCTGCCTAAAAGCCTCCTGGACGTTGGCGGGGACGTCCTTCGCCTCCAAAATGCGCGACGCCCACTTGGTGACCGGACGGATGGTGTCCATCTGATCGTTCACTTCGTGCAGCGCCCCCCGATCGACACCGATGAGGTGGCGCTCGATTTGCCCGGAGACCACCAGGATGGGGGAAGAAGCCGAATAGGCAGTGCCGATTCCAGCCGAGGCGTTCTGTAGCCCGGGTCCCGGCACCACCAGAGCGGTACCGATGCCGCCGCCGGCGCGCGCGTACCCGTCCGCCATGTAGGTCGTCGACTGTTCGTGGCGAGTGGTGATAAAGCGAATGTCGGACTCGTGGTGAAGCCCGTCGAGGAGGTGATAAAGCTGCACGCCGGGCAGGCCAAAAATAACGCGTACACCTTCACGAACAAGGGACTTGGCTAGTGCCTGACCACCGGTCATCATCGGCATTCTCTACTACTCCTCATGTATTGACCTTTGAAAGTCGCGTCTCGCTTCTCCACGAGCGACTTCGCTCTTTCTTGGATGTCCTCGCTCCCCAACAGCGGCGTGAGCTCTAGATGCACGTGATCGACGTGCGGCTCCTTCTCCTCAGGCAGCGGACACTTTCACGCTGCGGAGGTGGCGGTCAAGAAAAAGGAATCCCGGCTCGGAGAAAATACGCCGGAGCCCGCCTCACGATAGGATCCCTCGATAACGTGGAAGGATGCTTTCGCGACCCTAGCGCCTCGTTTTTCCCATCAGGAGACCGAATGAACGGATTTGACCTCATCGCCCGGTGCCTCAAAGCGGAAGGCGTCGAATGGATGGCCTGTTTCCCCAACAACCCATTGATCGAGTCTTGCGCCAAGATCGACATCCGGCCCATCGTCTTCCGTCAGGAGCGTGGCGGCATCAACGCGATCGACGGTTATGCCCGGCAGACCGCCGGCAAGAAGATCGGTATCTTCGCCTCGCAATCCGGCCCCGGCGTGGAGAATTCTTTCGGCGGCATCGCGCAGGCCTGGGGCGAGGGCGTACCGATCATCTTTCTTCCCGGCGGCAGCGGTCTTCGCAGCTACGACGTCAAGCCGAATTTCTCGGCGATCAAGAATTACGGGGAAGTCACTAAGGCCGCTTTGTCGATCGACCACCCGGGGCGAACCACGATGCAGATGCAGCGGGCCTTCCACGTCGTGCGCCAAGGTCGGCCGGGGCCGGTGCTGGTGGAGATGCACGGCGACGTTTTGCGCCACGAGGTGAAGGAGGGGGCCGAGGACGCCTATCGGGCGACCCGCTCGATCCCATACGCCCCCAGCCGAGGCGACGTCAAGGACGCGGTAAGGGCGCTCCTGTCCGCTTCAAATCCCGTGATCCTCGCCGGGCAGGGGGTGCTTTACGCCTCGGCAGCGGCCGAGCTCAAGGAGCTGGCTGAGCTATCGCAGATTCCGGTCATTACCACGATGCAGGGCAAGAGCGCTTTCCCAGACGATCACCCGCTCGCGCTCGGCTCGGCCAACCGAACAGCCCCAAAGGGCGTGTGGAAATGGCTGGGCGAGTCCGACACGGTCTTCGCCGTCGGCTCAGGGCTCACTCGCACCGTCTTCGGTATCGACGTGCCCGGCGGAAAGTTCCTCATTCATTCGACGATCTCACCTGAAGACATCAACAAGGACTACACCGTCGATCTGGGCCTGGTGGGCGACGCGAAGCTCACTCTCGAGATGATGATCGAAGAGGTGAAGGCTGAGGTGGGAGAGAGCGGCCGACCGGTCAATCAGGCCACTGTCGACCTGATCGCCCACACCAAGGCCGCGTGGCTCGAGGAGTGGGCGCCGCTGTTGAATTCGGACGAGACGCCGATCAACCCCTATCGAGTGATCAACGAGATCAACAAGACGGTCGATCACGCCAACACCGTCATGACCCATGACGCGGGAAACCCTCGCGACCAGATCATGCCCTTCTACAAAGCGACGGTCCCCTATGGGTACATTGGCTGGGGCAAGACCACCCATCTCGGCTACGGCATCCCGCTCGCGATGGGTGCAAAGATGGCCGATCCTTCGAAGATCTGCATGAATTTGATGGGCGACCTGGCCTTCGGTCACACCGGCATGGAGATCGAGACCGCGGTGCGCGAGGAGATCCCGATCACTACCGTCGTCATCAACAACAGAACCATGGGTGGCTACGATCACCACATGCCGGTGGCGATGGAAAAGTACGGTGCCGGGAATCAGGGTGGTGATTATGCCGGGGTTGCCCGCGCTCTCGGCGCCGAGGCTATCGACGTCGACGAGGTGAACGGAATCGCGCCGGCCATCGAGACGGCGCAGAACCTCAACCGCGATGGCAAGGTCGTCGTGGTCGAAGTCGCTACCCGCCAGGACACCCGCTTTTCGCAATACACCGACTACTTCAAGAAGTAGTCGATCGAGGAGGAGTCAGATGCGCGACATTCTCTCGGACATCGAGCGCTGGCAATCCGAAGGGGAGGGCGTAGCGATTGCGACTCTCATCAAGGCCACCGGGTCTTCTCCGCGACCGCTGGGCTCCAAGCTGGCGATCTCGTCCGGTGGCTCGATGGCGGGGTCGGTGAGTGGTGGCTGTGTCGAAGGAGCGGTGTTCGAGGAGGCCCAAGAGGTCCTCAGTGAAGGCACGCCGAAGCGCCTCTACTACGGCATTAGTGACGAGCAGGCATGGTCGGTCGGTCTCACCTGTGGCGGAGAGATCGAGGTTTTGGTGGAGAGGCTCGACTGAGCGATGGCCTCGATCTTTTCTGCCGTCCGTGACGGCATTCGCGAGGAGCGCCTGATCGGTCTTGCGACCGTGGTCAGCGGTGACGGCATGGGGGCGAAGGCTGTCCTTGGCGCGGACGGTTCCGTCGAAGGCGATCTCGGCCTCTCGGGCGCCCTCGAGGAGAGGGTGCTGGCGCGATGCCGAAAGCTCCTCGAAGGTCAAGAGACCACCAGCTTTTCGGAGGAAAGCGACGCCACCGACGTCGAGATATTCTTCGAGTCTTTTGCACCGCCGCCCAAGCTGGTGATCGTGGGAGCGGTGCACGTCGCGATTCCGCTGGTGAGCCTCACCAAGACGCTGGGCTTTTGCACGGTCGTTGTCGACGCCCGCTCGGTCTACGCGACCGAGCAGCGCTTTCCCCATTGTGATGAGCTGATTGTGCGTTGGCCCGCAGATGCTCTTGCCGAGATGCACCTGCACGAGGCGACCTACTGTGTCTTTCTCACCCACGATCTCAAGCTGGACAACCCTGCGCTGGTGGTGGCGCTGCGCAGCGATGCCCGCTACATTGGCGCACTGGGGTCCAAGAAAACTCACGCCAAGAGAGTGGAGGCGCTACAAGAAGAGGGGTTGAGCGCTGAGGAGATCGCTCGCATTCATGCCCCGATCGGCATCAAGTTGGGTGGCAACCGGCCCGAAGAGATCGCGATCTCCATTGCCGCCGAGATGGTCGCGGCTCGCTATGGTCGGGCCTGACGGAAGTCGGCTACTCGTCTCCGTCGTCGTTCTCGCCGGGGGTAGCTCTTCTCGCTTTGCCGGGCGGCAGCCGAAGCAGCTGGTCCCTTTTGAGGGGGATCCCATGGTGCGGCGCACCACACAGGCGGCTCTGGAGTCGCTTGCCTCCGAGGTGATCGTCGTTACCGGCTTCCAGAGAAAGGCGGTGGAGGCGGCACTAGCTGGGCTCCAGTCGCGATCGGTGCACAATCCCTCGTATCGGGACGGGCTGAGCACGTCGGTCCGTGCCGGTCTCGGTGCGATCTCCGAGAGCTCCGCCGCAGCACTCTTTCTTCCCTGCGATCAGCCCTATATGGACAGTTCCACCCTCGACACTTTGATCCGTGAATACCGGGGCGGTGCTGGAAAGGTTCTGATCCCAGCCTTCCGCGGACGGCGCGGCGCGCCGGTCCTTTTCGATCGTTTGTATTTCGACGAGCTCGGCGCTGTCCTCGGTGATGAAGGCGGCCGCCAGGTTTTGAAGAGGCACCCCGACGCGGTGGTCGAGGTCGAGCTGGACGAGGAGGCCCCGCTCAGCGACTTCGATACTCTCGAGGAGCTAGAGGCCTTGCTGCCGTAGGTAAACTGCCGTGCGTCGTTCTCTGCTGCCGCTGCGTTATCGGGTCCAAAGCTACGCCTGGGGGTCGCGGACCTTTCTCTCCAAGCTGACCGGGCGTGGGGGAGCCTCGGAGGGCCCTGAGGCGGAATTGTGGATGGGCGCCCACCCCTTGGGCGAGTCAAAGGTGCTGGTGGAGGAGGCCTGGGTGCCGATGGCCGCAGCGATCGCGAGCGATCCTGTCGGGCTCCTCGGTGCCGCCAACATGGAGCGCTACGGTGCCGTACTTCCTTATCTCTTCAAGGTCCTGGCGATTGCCGAGCCGCTTTCGTTGCAGGTGCACCCGAGTCGCGAGCAGGCAGCGGAGGGCTTTGCCGGCGAGGAATCGGCACGACTCGATCCGAGCGAGCGAAACTACAGGGACCCGCGTGGCAAGCCTGAACTGGTGGTCGCTCTCGAGCCGATGTGGGTTCTGCGCGGTTTGCTCGAGGCTGGCGAGATCCGGAAACGATTCTCGACCTTCGGTCTCGATTTTCTAGGTGAGGAGCTCAGCCTCCTCGACAGGAGCCCGGCGCCCGCTGTTTTGGGTGAGTTTGTCGGCGCGCTACTGCGGCTCGAGGGTGAAAAGAAGCGGAGGGCCCTGCAGCGACTTGGGGAGGCGGTCCAAGGGAGCGAGGCTGGGCGCGCCAGCCCAGACTACTGGGTGAAGCGCCTGCTGGATCTATATCCCGACGACCCCGGAGTGCTGGCTCCGCTCTTTCTTCAGCTTGTCGAGCTCGTACCCGGACAGGCGCTCTTTCAATCTCCTGGTGTGCTGCACACTTATCTGGAGGGTGCCGCGATAGAGGTGCTGGGAAACTCCGACAATGTTCTCCGCGCGGCTCTCACCACCAAGCGGGTCGATCTGCCGGAGCTACTGGCGGTAGCGGACACTCGGCCCGCCGATGTCGAGATCCTCGAAGCCGAGCAGACTGCTCCTGGAGTGAAGCGTTGGTCGTGTTCCGCCTCCGAGCTCGGCCTGGTCCGGCTCAGTGTCAGCGGCGCGGAGCTGAGCGGGAATACGCTACGTTTGTGTCTCTGTGTGGGGGGCGGTGGGCGACTCCGATCTTTGGAGAGTGGCGAAGAGGCGGATCTGTCTGTCGGCTCTGCGCTGGCGATCACCGCCGCAGCCGGTACTGTGCGGCTCGCCGGCGATGCAGTCGTCTTCTGTGCGACGCCGACCTGCTGAGGACGACACTAGCTATCTTTCTTGCTCTTGGATTTGGCACGCGATTGAATGGCGATGCCTGCGATCAACGCCACCGTAAAGAGGCCGACGGCCTGCAGCGGTTCGAGCTCCCAATTGCCCACCAGAAGAGAGGCGCCGAGAATGGAAGACAAGACCATCAGCGCTTCCTCGAGCAGGGCCATAGCGAGGGCTGCCGTGAGGGCTGCTCCCAGCAGGATCGCAAGCCAGTCACCGGCGCCGAAGTCGACCTGGTAGTACTGGATGGCCCAGGTCGTTACGTGGGCGCCGAACAGGAATCCAGCGATGCCGATAGCGACCTTTTGGAGGAAGATCGCCGCGACGGCGCCGGCGACTCCGACGGCGCCGGCGAGCAGCCAGAGAAGAGCGGGGGGAGATGTGTCGGCGGCGAGGCGAGAGACGAGGTTGAAGGCGAAGAGGAAGCCGAGAGTACCCAGGAGAAGCCAGAACAGCCGGCGCCCGAAAAAAAGCAGGACGATGCCTAGCGCGAGCGGCAGCCAGTGGTCTATAGCCATGAAGGCTTCGGGCATTCTCTGTTCAGTCGAGGTTGGGTGCTGTCAAAGAAGAAAACCACTTCGCGCGATATACACTCGCTATCGTATCGGGTCGCAGGTACTCAATGTGTGGAACGAAGGCCGCTAAACATGATATTGTTTACCTTCTTGGTAACAAATATATGAATAGACAGTAAAGGCCCCGTAACAGAGGACACGAACATGGCCCCTCCCTCCTGGAAAGAAAGGCTTGCCGACCAGACCCCTGACGAACTGATCCAAGAGATCGACGTCTTTGAGACCCAGCTCGAGCTGAAGCGTCAGGGCAAGATCGACGAGAAGATTTTCGCTGAGACGCGTCTACGGAGAGGCGTGTACGGTCAGCGCTACGACAACGGGCAGCGACACGACGGTGTCGAGAGTCGGGTGCTCGAGTTCCCGAGTGGGGATCTCACCAAGGGTCCGACAACGATGTGGGATGCGCCGGGGATGCAGCGCATCAAGATCCCTTTCGGTGCGGTCACCGCCGACCAGCTCGATGTGCTTGGGGATCTCGCGGAGGAGTACTCCGACGCCATTGTGCACGTCACCACGCGGCAGGACTTTCAACTCCACTTTATTCACATCGAAGACACACCCAACCTGATGCGGAGGCTGGGCGCGGTCGGCATCACAACCCGAGAGGCGTGCGGCAATTCGGTACGAAACGTCACCGCTTGCCCGCGCTCGGGAGTGTGCGCCGACGAGGCTTTCGATGTCAGTCCCTATGCGAGGGCGTTGGCCTATTTTCTGCTCGGCCACAAGGACGCGCAGGACTTCGGACGTAAGTTCAAGATCTCCTTCTCTGGCTGTGGAGGACGCGCCTGCGGGCTTGCTCACTTGCACGACATGGGGGTTGTCGCCCAGACCCGCGTGGTCGACGGTGAGGAGAAGCGGGGCTTCGAGCTCTACGTCGGTGGCGGCTTGGGTGCGGTGCCCTACCAGGCGAAGCTCTATGACGATTTTCTCGCGGCCGAAGAGCTCTTGCCGACGGCGCAAGCGATCTGTCGCGTCTTTTCGCGTCTGGGGGAGAAGCGGAACCGCGCTAGGGCGAGGCTCAAGTTTCTGGTCGCCAAGCTCGGCTTCGAAGAGTTCAGGCGTTTGGTCAACGAGGAGCTCGAGCAGATCCCCGAAGATGATCGCTGGACTGCTTTTCTCGACGATCTCGCAGTTACCGACGAGGAGCCCACACGCGAGCCGCGCGCACTCACCATGGATCCTCTGCCCGAGGGCTACGAGGACTGGCAACGGTCGAACGTCGAGGCCCAGGGACAGCCGGGTTACTTCATGGCCACGGTCTGCCTACCTTTGGGTGACCTCAGCGCCGACCAAACCCGCGCCGTTGCCGCGATCGCCCGCAAGTACAACGGTGGGCGGCTGCGCACCTCGGTCGAGCAGAACCTGGTGCTGCGGTGGATCACCGAAGGCGATCTACCCGAGCTCTACGCGGAGCTCGCGGAAAGCGACCTTGCTCTGCCCGGAGCGTCGACCCTGATCGACATCACAACCTGCCCCGGCACCGATACCTGCAAGCTCGGCATCTCGTCTTCCCGCGGGCTCGCCGCAGAGTTGCGCAAACGGATCGCCGCCCGCAGCTTCGAGATCGACGAGGCCGTCGAGGGTCTGAAGATCAAGGTCTCGGGCTGTTTCAACTCCTGCGGCCAACACCACATCGCTGATATCGGCTTTTATGGGGTCAGTCGCAAGGTGGGCAGTCACACCGTTCCCCATTTTCAGGTCGTTCTGGGAGGGCAGACGGCGGACAATGCCGCAGCTTACGGGTTGGCTACCATCGCGGTGCCTTCGAGGGTGATCCCGGAGGTCGTAGAAACTCTCACCGGCCTCTTCATTCGCGAGCGCGAGCCCGGCGAGAGCTTTCAGGCGTGTATTGATCGCGTCGGCAAGGCCAAGATCCGCGCTTTGCTCCAACCCCTCACCGAAGTGCCGAGCTACGAGCAGGACGCGAGCTACTACAGCGATTGGGGCGACCCCAGGGAGTACAGCATTGGCGACATGGGGATCGGCGAGTGTGCCGGCGAGGTCGTGACATTGGTGGAGTTCGGCTTGTCCACCAGCGAGCGAATCGCATTCGAGGCCTTGGAGGATCTCGAAGAGGGCAAGACCTACATGGCTGCTTCCAAGGCCTTCCAGGCGATGCTGCAGGCGGCCAAGGCTGTTACGCAGACCCAAAACATCGATGTGAGCGACGATGTCGACCAGATTATCGGCGAGTTCAAGACCCGCTTCTATGACACCGAGATCTTCCACGACCGCTTTGCCGGGCCGAAGTTCGCCAATTATCTGTTTCGTGCGCATGAGGAGGGGCTCAAGAGTCCGAGCGCGGAGGAAGCCCACCAGCGCATCGAGGAAGCACAGCTCTTCATCGAAGCAGCTCACGCCTGCTATAACCGCATGGCTCCGGCCTAGGCATCAATGACAATGATCGATACGGCCAAGATCGAGCTCAAGGTCTTCGCCGCCGGCAGCAACGGTGTTGCGAACGGCGGTGAGCTGGACATCGAAGGGTTAATTCCTGTGTTTCATCGCTGGGTTCGCGACCAGTGCCTCGAAGAGACGATGATCGATGTTGCGGATTACACCCACGTACCGAATGGACCGGGTGTTTTGCTCGTCTGTCACGACGCGAATTACTCGTTGGATCAAGGCGGGGGAGAGACTGGGCTGCTGTACAGCCGGAGGCGCGAGACCCACCCCTCTCTTGGCAACATAGAGTCTCTGGACGACCGCCTCGCATCGGTGTTTCGACGCAGTCTCGAGGCGTGCGTGCTCCTCGAAGAGGAGCCGTCCCTGGCGGGAACAGTCCATTTTCCTGGCGATCGCTTTCTGCTTTGGGTCAACGACCGTCTTATCGGTCGCGACGGCGAGGAAGAGCTCGAGAGCGCGTCGAAGCGACTCTTGGCTCGGCTTGCTCCCGAGGCCGAGATCTCGCTCGGCTCCGCGACTTCCGAGGGCGGTCGCTTGGGGCATCACCTTCGTCTTGCCGGCTCGCCGGGGATCCGGTCGCTGCTTGCAGAGATAGGAGAACCCTCTGGAGAGAGTGAGTGACGAGAGAGCTTGATCTGCGACCGGAAAAGGTTTGGATCGTGGGGGCGGGACCCGGCGATCCCGAGCTTCTCACTGTGCGAGCCGCAAGGCTGATCGCCGAGGCCGACGATCTCCTGGTTGACGCACTCGTTCCGCCGGCCGTCTATCAGGGCGTCAAGGCGCGAATTCTCTACGTCGGCAAGCGCTCGGGCCGCCCGCACCTCTCGCAGCGCGAGATCGAAGACATTTTGGTGCGATTGGCCCGCGAGGGCCGTCGGGTGGTGCGCCTCAAAGGAGGCGACCCTGCGGTCTTCGCCCGTCTCGGCGAAGAAGTGAGAGCGCTGGAAGAGGCCGGCGTTCCCTGGGAGGCCGTCCCCGGAGTCTCGAGTTTCCTCGCCGCTGCACAGGCCGTTGGCATCCCGCTCACCGATCGCGGTGAGGCGGACCGCTTTGTGGTGTTGACCGGCCACGGCGGTGAAGGCCGGAGCCTTCCCTCGCTCCCCGCCTTTGACGCCGCGACTACCGTCGTGCTGCTGATGGCGATCGGCAACTTAGGGGAGCTGGTGGCGGCAGCGCTCGATGCCGGCTACCCGGCCGAGCTGCCGGCGGTCGCGGTGAGCCAGGCAAGTCTACCTGGGGAGCGTCGAGTTGCGGCTCCTCTCGAAGCCCTGCCGCGAGCGGTGGCGTCGGCGCGGCTGGAGACCCCGGCGACTGTGCTGATCGGGCAGGTCGCGAAGCGCCTGACCCAGACCAAGCCGCATTCAGAGGTCGTGCCGTTTTCTGTCGAGCTTCGTAGCGCGACGCTGAGCTGAGCTGGACAGAGAGACTACTCGGACCGCTCTTCAGCGGATGTAGCGAGGAGGGTCTGGATCGGCTTGGGGAGGTCGAAGGCCGAGTCATCGATGTCTTCGAATGCGACTTCCTCAAGGGTCATCACCTGCTGCGCGCCCATCATCTCCTGGCGGGATTCCGTCGGGTACAGTCGCCCTCCCAGCTCTTGATAGCCGCCGATTCGGGATACGACGTGAACCTCACCCATGGGTGAGGGCTGGTTGCCGCTGACTGCGACGAGCAGGCCACTGTCGACCGAGAAGTAGTGGAAAGCCTCAATTCCTCCCGCGGTCGTGACTTTGAGCTTGTAGCAGGGCGCCTCATCGAAGTCTTCCTGAGTGACGGGGCCGAGCTCGGCGTAGTTACGCTCGTAGTTGAGCTCGGCGTAGAAGTCTGACTGGACCACCACTGCTTCGAGCTCAGCGCCTTCGAGAACCATCGGACCGGTCATCGGGTTGTCGACCCAGGCGGTTTCTCCGTCGTACCCTTGGGTGATCGTGCCGAGGCTTTCGGAGACTACCTCGAGGTGGAAGGAGTTCGGCGCCGCTGCCTTCAGCTTCACGCTTCCTTCGACGCCGAGGCCCGGCATCTCGAGTTTTCCTGTCCAGGTGACGTGGCGCTGGGCCCGGATCGCTTCTACACCGCCGACTTCTTCGATGTAGCGGCTGAGGATCTCTTGCGGGGTCGGTAAAGGGTCGTCCTGGGCGCTCACCTGGGCAAGCGAGGGGATCAACAACAGGACGGGGAGAATGGCGATCTTGTGGGCTTGCAGCCGGTTTAGGGCAGGTCTCATGACTATCGAGCTCCTTCTTTGTGGGTGACTCTCGAGGCAGCGACGCTTTCGATCCAAGAGATCGCGTCGTCTCTGGCAGTGTCGCGGCCGCTGAGGAGATCCGCGCGGGTGATCCGAGATAGGACGTCGGGAACGATCGGACGCCCCTCCACGCGCTCGCCGCTCGGTCGGATGTAATCCATGGTCGCGTGCAGAAAAACATCGCCGTTGGGTAGAGAATCCATCATCGCCGGCAGCGCCGCACCGGCAGAGGGCCGCCCGAAGAGTCTGGCGCGATCGTGATCTCTGAGACCGGCGGCGAAGACCTCCGATGTGGAAGCACTTCCGCCGTCGATGAGGATGGCGAGCGGTCCGTCATACGGTTTGGTGGCTTCCCCTTCCGCGGTCACTCGGCGTGGGTTGACGACGAGCTCGAGGGCGTCGCGACGACTCTTGATGGCGCCAAGGCTGAGCCTCTGGTCGACGAAGTAGCCCGCCACCGCCTGCGCGACTACCGAGACGCCGCCCGGATTGCCTCGCAAGTCGATGATCACACCGTCTGCTGTCTTTACTTCACTCATGGCGTCGGCGACGGACTGAGCGATGGGGAGCAGCCAGATGTTGAACTTGATGAGGGCGACCCTGGCGCCTCCTGCGCTGGACGCCCACGAAAAGTCGAAGCGAGTCGGTGTTGGCGGCAGATTGCCGAATCCCGTGAGCTCGCCTTGGGGCGGGCGGCGCTCGAGCGACAACCTTCGTCTCCTGCCCCGACCATTCTCGAAGGTGGCCTTGACGATGCTTCCGCTCGTTCCGGCCACCAAGACATCCAGCCAGCTCGCTGTCAGCTGGGCTCGCAGGCTACTGTCGCTGAATTGGTCGAAGCAGGGGAGATGGTGGCCGGGGTTGATCGAGCCAATGCGCAGCAGCTGCCAGCCAGTGTGCACGCTCTGCCCGTCGGCGGAGCTTCCCGGGTCGACAGCGGTGACCACGACCTGCCCTTCGATGAGCTCGAGGCTCATGCCGGAGTCGGCGGGCCCGGGCTGGGCGTGGAGAAGTTCCATGAGCTCCTGGTTGGATTCCGGGGTGCAGCCGTTCGGAAGACTCGACTTCGGAAGAAGAACGGGTACGCCCACGTCCGGCGAGGTGGCAGCGGCGATAAAGCCGAAATGGGACTGACCGAGTCTTCCGACCATTTCCTCGAGCACTTTCCGCAGCGCCGAGTCGTCTTGCGCGGCGCGGGCTCTTGGGCGCAGCTCTTCCTTTACCGCGTCCCAGTCGACGCCGTTGAAGTCAGGATCGAAGTGAGTCTCTTCCACCATTCTCCAGGCCGCGTCGAAAGTCGCGAGATTGGTTTCCTCTCGCGTCGAAGGCTGTTCACCTGCGGCAGGCCAGTAAGCAAGTAGAGCGCCGAGGGCGAATGCGCCGAGCGCGTTTCTCCTCGCCAGATGTTTGCCGCCGGCGCGCCTCATCAGCCACCCTCACCGAAGACTTCTCGTACCTTTTCTTGCAGTCGCTCCTTGGCCCGGTCGACCTCGGCGAGCGCGTCCTGAAGCTTCTCCAGCTCCGATGCTCGCACTTTGAGGCCCTCGCGGATGAAGAGGGCTGCTGCTTCGGAACGGCTCTTGACCGCCTCGGTCTTAACCCATTCGTCGAGCTGTCGCAAGGTGTCGGCGTCGACGCGCACCATCAGCGGCTGATCCCGCTGCGCTTTGCTCATCTCGTCCACGCTGTCCTTGATGTCGGGAGTGACGCATACGACCTTCACCGCTCCGCCGATCCGGTCGCCTAGCTTCTCGATGTCAACGCCGGCCTCCGCGAGCTCGGTACGTACACGCTCCCAGATGGATCTCCAGTCTTCGCTGTCTACATTCATTGCTAATCCTCCGTAATCTGTAATTCAATTACGAGGAATCCGTAACAATGTTTCGCTGGTAAAGGGGGCCGCGGTCAATCCTTGGCACGAATCTGAAAGATCGCCTGGATCTCGACCGGGGATTCCGGCCGGGAGGGAGACCATGCCGACTGCGGCGCGGGCACCGAGTCCCAGCTCGTCGCCAAAAATCCACCATCAGATTGCTGAAGCCATTGATCACTTGGGGTTGCTCCACGAAATCGGGCGTACAGTTGACCATGCCGACGATCTGGACCACCGTAGCAGTCAGAGCGGCCAAACGAGCAGGATCATCGGCACCCCTAGGACTATGACGAGGATTTCGAGCGGTAGACCCATTCGCCAATAGTCGCCGAAGCGATAACCGCCAGGGCCGAGGATGATGGTGTTGTTCTTGTGCCCGATCGGGGTGAGAAAGGCGCAGGAGGCGGCGACGGCGACCGCCATGAGAAAGGAGTCGGGATTCGCGCCGAGGCGGTTAGCGATGTCGACGGCGATCGGCGCCGCGATGAGAGCGGTCGCGACATTGTTGAGTACATCGGAGAGGGTCATCGTGACGACCATCAGGATTGTAAGCACAGCTACTGTTGGAAGACCGCGAGTTGAGTCGACGATAACCTCCGCCATCAGAGCGGTGCCGCCGCTGGATTCGATCGCGGCGCTGATCGGGATCATGCATCCCAGTAGAACAATCACCGGCCACTCGATCGACTCGTAGAGCTGCGAGAGCGGGACGATCTCGAAGACGACGTAGACCACTACCACGGCTCCGAGAGCGACCGCGAGGTCGATGAGCCCGAAGCTGGATAGGGCGACGGCGACGGCGAAGGCTCCAACGGCGAGCGCAGCCTTGTGGCGCTGAGTCACCTCGAAGCCGCGTTCTTCGAGCGTCAAGCAACCGAGCCAGCCGACGACGTCTGGGAGCTGTTCCTCCGGTCCGAGCAGAAGCAGCAGATCTCCGCCTTGGATCTTGGACCGCCTCACCCGTTCCCGGGTGAGCTTGCCGTTGCGCGAGATACCGATGAGACTGACCCCCTTCCGGTAGAGGAGGCGCAGTTCCATGGCGGATCGTCCCTCGATGCGTGCCCCGGCCGGCACCACGACTTCGGCGAAACCGAGGGACTCGTCGGCGAGTCCTTGGTACTTTTCGGCACCGACGAATTTCAACCCAGCGACCCCGATGAATTGATCCAGCGCTTCAGGGCCCCCTTCGAGGACCAGAAGGTCGCCTTGGCGGATTTCGCTGTACCTCGCCCTGCCGGGGAGTCGCTCGCCACGACGGATGAGGCCGAGAATGGAGACTTCGTTTTCCTCCGCGAGGGCGTCGAGATCGCGCACGCGCCGTCCGATCAGCGGAGACTTCTCGGTAACTTCTGGGTTTGCTACGTAGGGTATGAGCTCTCGGAGCTCTGAAGCGGTGTCCAAATTCGCCCGGTCGCGAGGAATCAGGCGCCAGCCAACCAGAGCCACGTAGGCGACCCCAACTGCGGCGACAACCGCCCCGACCGGAGCGAAGTCGAACATGCGGTAGGGCTCGCCAAGTGCGTCGGCCCGAAAGGTCGCGATGACGATGTTGGGAGGGGTTCCGATCAGGGTCACCATCCCTCCCAGAATGGAAGCGAAAGAGATCGGCATCAGCGTGAGCGCGGGGCTGCGTTTCGCGCGCCGCGCCGCTTGGATGTCGAGAGGCATGAGCAGTACCAGGGCGGCCACGTTGTTCATCAAGGTCGACAGTACGGCCGCGACGCTTGCCATGATGCCGATGTGGCTCTGCAGCCCACGCGAGGCGTCGATGACGTGTCGCGCGAGTAGCTCGATGGCACCGGAGCGTGACAGTCCGCGGCTCACGATCAGAACTAGAGCGATGATGACGACAGCTGGGTGGCCGAAGCCGGAGAACGCTCCCTTATAGGGAACGACCCCGATCACCACGCCCACAACCAGGGCAGCGAAAGCCACGAGGTCATAACGGAACCGTCCCCAGATGAACAACGCGAGGACGGTGCCGGTCAGTACGAAGAGAATAGTCTGGTCGGTCGTCACGGGCTGAGACTATCTCTGGCAGGGGGGCCAGGGCTACGATTCGATGGGGAAAGAGACTCAGCGATGGATCCTAGGAGCGTGTCCAAGAATTCGGACAGGCGAGTAGTTCTTAGGGGGGGATGGGCCGGAGAACGGGCCGCAGGCCCGTTTTCCGGGGCTAGGCTAGACCGGCAGCCTGATCGAAGGAGGTGCGGCGCCGGCTTGAATCCGCTAGATTAGGCGTCCCCGAGGTGGAGGTGGAATCTTAGCCCCGGCGGGGTGGAGGAATGGTATGTTCGAGAGTTTCCGAGGCACTTACCTAACGAACCCCATGGAGTCGACCCGGAAGCTGGCGCTTCGGTCGTATCGGAGCGAATGAAGCTCGAGGGCAAAGTCGTCGTCGTCACCGGCGGCGCCAATGGCATCGGCCGCGCCTTCTGTGAGCGCTTCGTCGCCGAGAGACCCGCCGCAATCGTCGTAGCCGATCTCGAGGGTGATCGAGCGCAAGAGGTGGCCGATCGCGTTGGCGGCGTTGCCCATACGGTCGACGTCGGCAAGGAGGCCGACATCGTCGCCCTGGTGGATCGCACGATCGAGAGTTATGGCCGCATCGATGTCTTCTGCTCGAACGCGGGAATCGGTGGAGGCGCCGGAGGCGTGGACCTCTCCAACGAGACCTGGGAAAGGGTCTTCGGGGTCAACTTTCACGCCCATCTCTACGCTGCCCGTGCTGTGCTGCCGGCGATGCTCGAGCGGGGCGAGGGTTATCTGGTCAACACCATCTCCGCTGCCGGCCTCTTGACCTCACTCGGATCGGCTCCCTACGCAGTCACTAAGCATGCGGCCCTCGCCTTCGCCGAGTGGCTCCGGATCACGCACGGCGAGCGGGGCATCCGGGTCTCTTGTCTATGCCCGCAGGGCGTCCGCACCCGGATGCTCTTGGGCGATGATCTCGACAACAAAGAGCACTTCCTCGCTGCCGGTTCGGTCTCGCCGGACGAGGTCGCCGACTGTGTTGTCGAGGCGATCGATGACGAACGCTTCCTCATCCTCCCTCACCCCGAGGTCGCCGAGTACTTTCGGCGCAAGGGCACGGACTACGATCGCTGGCTACGAGGCATGCAGCGTTTGCAGGCACGAGTGAGTGAGGGGTATCAGCTGGAGAAACGCTGATCTCGCCCCTTCGCACCTTCTTCCAGCTCGCTTTCGAGCGCCCCTCTGTCGTCGGTGGCCTCAAGGTGTCCGCGGTCGTCGGTACGATTCTCAACGTCATCAATCAAGGCGACCTTCTTCTCGCTCTTCGCTTCGAAGAGGTGGTTTGGTGGAGGGTGGGATTGACCTTCGTGGTGCCTTTCTGCGTTTCGATCTACGCGGCGGCTCGAATCCGCATGATCTGAGAGCTGGAGAAACGATCTCCGACGATCATGTCGCTTGTGTCGCCCCGCGGAGTCGGAGCCAGAGCCAAGCACTCACGCCGCCGATGAAGGGCGAGCTCGCCAAACCGGGGAAGTACCCACCCGCGGCGACGGCGAGGAGCGGATGCGCGATGCCGTTGAGCATACCGGCGATGGCGAGGAACCAGGCCGCGAAGAAAGCAGCCGGCCGCGCCGAGCGCAGCCCCGGAACCGAGGCGGCCCAGATCCCGATCCAAGTCAGGTTGAAGAGGACGAAGAAGGAGAACGGCATACTTGGCAGGCCGAACAGTGCAGGGAAGCGCTCGTGGAATCCGGTCGCGGTCTCTTCGGCGAAGTGAATACCTTGGACGCTGATCGCCAGAGCGAGCGCACGGGCGGCGTCGCGTCGCTCCGCTTCCTTCTTGGGAGGCGACTCCCGGCTCATCGCAAGGAACAGGGCGGCGAGCGCTGCCAGACCCAGCACCAACGCGCTGACGAGCATGCTCAACGGAGCTTGACGATCTGGTTAGGGCGCAAGCCAGTGGCCTCCTACGAGCCGGCTTGCCGGGGAACCATCTCCATCACCTTGGCCCTCCAATTCTGGATATAGACCACGCGCTGACTTTCGGCCCTGGGTGCGCGGAGCATCAAGAATCGGCCGTCCGGGTGGGTGGGGTTGTAATTCGGAAACCCGGTGAAGGGATGGCGCATGTAGACGTCTTCGAACAGAGCCTCGGCCCGGCCGGGGAAGATGCTCCCGTCGACAAGCTCGATTGGAATGGCCATCACGTGAGTCGGGCCGCGATAGAAGAGCTCGCTCCCATCGTAAGAGAAGAACGGCTCCTGGCCGCCGTCGGGGGTGAGCTGCCGAGGCTCACCGGGGCCTGGGAAGGGTCGAATCCAGACGTTCGACTGCCCCAAGGACGATCGCGTGGCGTAGGTGATCCAACTCCCGCGGGGATGGAAGCGGGCACAGTGGACGATCTCAGCTTCCACGAGCGTCTTCGACTCTCCTCGCTCTCGGTCGTAGACCCAGAGACCTGGTTGAAGGAGGTTCGTGCCAAGAACGTGTCGGCCGTCCGGAGAGAAACCGAGCCAAACCTGGGCGTGCTCTGAGGGCACCAGTCGTACTGCCGGCGCGGTGCGATCCGCGGGTTGGATGTAGATCTGGTTGAGACCCTCGAGGCGGTTCGATTGGAAGACAATCTCTCTGCCATCGGGCGGCACCCACTCGATCACAGAGTTGTTCGCCCCCTCCTGTTGCGGCAGGCTCCAAGAGCCGGTTTCGAGATCGAGGATCCACTGCTCCTGGTTGTTCGGCGGCGGCCCGACCGATACCGCAAGCTGTCGCTGGTCGAGAGAGAGGGAGGGTACAGTGAAAGCTCTCAGATCCGGGCTGACCGCTTCGACATCCCGTCCGTCCCGGCTCACCCAGACCAGCTGCGCGTCGTTGCTCTCGTGGCCGAAAACGTAAATCAGGTCGCCCGAGAGGGAGAGCGCGAAGTTGCCGACGTCGGCTCCGGATGCGGGGAGCCTTGCCACTCCGGTCTCGATTTGAACAACCGGCCCGCGAAGCTCTCCGGCCGTCGGCTCAAAGGCCGCCGCCCACAGGCTCCTATCCCGGTAGAAGACCAGATAGCCTGGATCGAGGTAGCGCGGCCCCTGTCCGGCGACGACAACCCGCTCCTCCCCAGTCTCGACGTTGACCGCGAGCACGTCCATCCAGAAGCCGTCTCGCTGCTCTTTGGGCGCCTGGGTCAGTACGATGATCTCACCCGGCAACATAGCCCAGGCCGAGCCATGACCGAGCCGTTCCGGCTCTCCTCCTTCTGCTGGAACACGCCAGAGCTGGGCCGCTTCCTTGCTCTGGTGCATGCCCGGAAGGGGTGGAGAGTAGTAGAGAAAGCCGTCACGGCCCCAGAGTGACCCTTCTCCAATGGCCTCTATCCGTGTGACCGGGCTGCCTCCGGTTAGGGGAAGGAAGCGCAGGGTAGATTCTTCGTCGACGAAGGCAAGCTGCTGACCATCGGGAGAGAAGTTGGCCCACAGGGCTCCTTCGCTGCCAGGGATGGGGGTCGTCTCGAGGGAGTCGAGAGTTCGACGATTGAGGCCGGTGGACGTACCCTCGCCAGGTCCGAAGACGAGGGTCTTTCCGTTTGGAGAGAGCGAGAATCCGTGATTGGGTATCGGCACGTTGAGCTCGGTAACGGTCCAGGATTCTTTTGTGGCGACAGGGGTAACAGCCGCGTCTCTCCGGCCGCCGATGACCAGACCCGTCCCGAGAGCAATCAGTATCGCCAGCCCAGCCGCACCGAGAACGACGGCGGACGGCGCCTTCCTTACTGTGGTCCGCGGACGATCCGTCTCCTGGCCTCCAGGCTCCCCCGCGAGTGACTCGAGCTCGATGGCGACATCCCTGGCAGACTGCCAGCGCCGATCCGGGTCCTTGGCAAGACAACGGCTCACGACCCAGTCGAGGCGGGGCTGTGCGACCGGCAGAGCTTCGTTCAGTGGGCGAGGCTCCGAAGCCATGATGGCGGTGATCAGACTCGCCTGGCTCTCTCCCCGAAACGGCCGCTCGCCGGTGACCATCTCGTAGATCACACAGCCTAGGGCCCAGATGTCGGTGCGACCGTCGGCTTCTTTGCCCTCCAGCTGCTCGGGGGCCATATAGAGAGGAGTGCCTATGATCGAGTCTTGGCCGGTGATCGGCTTGAGCAGGGTGGGGGAACGGGTGTCGGCGGGCAGCGGCTGCGCATCGATGCTCTTCGCCAGCCCGAAGTCGAGCACCTTCACTCCGGTCTTGGTGAGCATCACATTGCCGGGCTTCAGGTCTCGATGCACCACGCCAGCCCGATGAGCAGTATCGATGGCCTCGCCGATCTGAGCGCCGATCGCCAGCACCTGGTCTATGGGTAGAGCTCCCCGCTCGATGCGCTTCTCCAGGGTCTCGCCTTCGAGGAGCTCCATGACCAGAAAGTCGACCTCCAGCTCGGAGCCGACGTCGAAGAGAGTGCAGATGTTGGGGTGCTGGAGCTGGGAGATGGTCTTGGCTTCGCGCTCCAGACGCTGACGGAGCTCGCTGTCTTGACTGAGGCGTTCGGGAAGGACCTTGATGGCGACTTCTCGACCTAGTCGCGTATCCTTGGCGCGATAGACCTCGCCCATCCCCCCGGCGCCGAGGCTCGAGAGCACCTCGTAGTTGCCGAGACGTGTGCCTGTGTCCAGCGCCATTGAAGCGTCTGCTCCTAAGTAACTTCCTCTGTCTGTAGCGAGCCGCGATCGAGCGGCAGAAGGGAGAAGCCGAGACGTTTAGCGTTGCGTTTGAGGTTCTTGAGGACACGTTTTCGATACTCGGTCTCGTAGTAGTCCTGTGACTTCGCAGCGTACTCGGTTCCGTATCGGAGCATCGAGTAGATGATGCGTGCGAGCTTGTGAGCGGTTGCGGTGATGGCCTCCGGTCTTCCGATCTGACCCTTCTTGCGACGGAGAAAGGCGCCGAGAGAGCTGTGCGAGTTATGCAGGCCATTCGCGGCGAATCGCAGGGCGGAGGCAGCCCGATTCGCCGAGGCTTTCGAGCGACTACTCAGCTGCTTGCCGCCGGTGATCTTGCTCCCGGGACAGAGCCCGAGCCACGACGCGAAATGCTTCGAGTTGGGCCATCGAGTCATGTCGAGTCCGATCTCACCGATGACTTTCAGTGCCGTGTGCGCCTGAATTCCCTCGATCGCTGTGAGGTCGACCCCTGTCATGCGGAACAGATGAGAGCGCGCATCGAAGCCCAACCCGGTCCGGGTCTGCTTCTCCTTGGCCTTCTTCGGTGGGGTTTGTCCGCCCGATTGGTCTTCGAAACCTTCGAGGTAGGTCTCGATCTTCTGGTCGCACTCGCCGACTTTCTGGTGGTAGATATCGAAAAGCTCCACCGCCTGCCGGAGCTCGAAGAGATGTTCTTCACGCCAATGACCTTCCAGCGCCTTGGCGATCGTCGCCTCGCTGTTCTTGCATCGACCATCTCGCATCTGGGCCAATCGTTTTGGATCCTGCTCACCCTCGAGAATCGCTCGGATGATCCGCATCCCGGTCGCCCCCGTGATGTCGCTGACCACATGCTGGAGTTTGATGTTCATCTGGGTCATCGCCTTTTGCATGTGTTGAATATGCTGGCCTGCGTACGAGACCAGCATCGCGCGCTGTCGCAGGTAGCTGCGCAGAACACAGATTTGATCGTCCGGCCGAAACGCTCCCCCCAACAGCCCAAAGGTGTGCAGCTGCTGAAGCCATTGGCAATCCAGCACGTCGCTCTTGCGACCAGGAACCTGGCGAAGACGATGAGGGTCGACCAACTTCACCTCGAAACCCCGCTCCTCGAGCACCTCCATCAATGGAATCCAGTACACACCCGTCGACTCCATCACCACCGTGTCGATCCCACACGCCAGAAGATGCTCGGCCAGCGAGTACAGATCCGCCGTGAACGCTCCGAACTTCCGAACCGGCTGCGAATCCCGGTCTTCGGGCACCGCCACCCAATGCTCCGTCGCTCCGATATCGATCCCGGCAGCATTCAGGTTGACCTGCTCAAGGCTTGCCGGCAGCTGGGATCGACGGCGCTTCGAATCACCCGCCGACCGACGACGCTCTTTCTTCCGAGACATACATCCTCCTCTTGTGCGCAAACCGCACAGGAGTGGGAGCCGCACACTCTGGCACTCTCCTAAACGGGATCACGATCTCTCGTGTCGCCACTGTCTTCTACGCAACGCTCCCAGGACCACGCTAGCTAACGGGCACGAAGCACCAATGCTCTTCCGGCCTTCTTCTCCCCGTGCGGTGCCAACAGAGTATCCTGACTGCGCACCGTTACTTCCCGTCTCCAAGTCGTCCCGACGTACCTACGCTAGCTACTGAACATCCGAGGTTTTTTGAACAGGCGGGGCAGGGGCGCCCGCCGCCGAGGAGCACGATTGCGAGGAAGATGAGCAGGTAGAGGAAAGCCATTTCGGGGCTGCCGATCTTGTCCAGCGCCTCACTGGGTGTGCTCGACAGACCGATGAAGGAGAGTACGTGATCGATCAAGTGCTTCTTGACAAAGGCGGCGACAAACATGGTGACGGCGCAGAGGGCGGCGACGATCCGCGGCCAGACGCCCAGGGCGAGGAGGATGCCGCCGACAAACTCGGACAAGGCGGCGGCCCAGCTGAACAAGCCTGGCATCGGAAACCCCAGGTCTCCAATGCCATCGACAAAGCGCTGTCCTTCACCGCTGGTCAGCATCACGATCTTGTCGAGGCCATGACCGAAGGCGATGCCGAAGCCCGAGAGTCGGAGAATAAGGAGGGCGATATTTCGTGTCAGCTCGCCGTTCATGCTTCGATCCTCCGCTTACTGGCTTCTATCTCTACTAGAGGTTGCGCCAAATCCAGCCACTGACTGAGGGCAGGTCGAGTCGCGCGGGGGTCGAGGAGATCGTGAACTGAAAACGACTCCGCCCGCGGGAAGGGGCTTCGCCCTTTGGCCATGTTCTCTTCGAGCTCGCGGCGCTTCGCCTCCGGGTCTGGAGCCGCGGCGATCTCCCGACGGAAAGCGACTGCGACGCCTCCTTCGATCGGCAACGCTCCGCTCTCGGCAGAGGGCCATGCGAAGACGTGCCCCTGGTTCCCGAAGTGCGCGGCGGCGGCCACTCCGTAGGCTTTGCGGATGTGCACACTCGCCCATGGCACGGTGGACTCGACGGTCGCAACGATGGCTTCAACGCCGTAGCGAATGGTGCCGGCCGCTTCCGACGCCGAACCGATCATGAAGCCGGGCTCGTCGACGAAGCTCAGGATCGGCAGGTGAAAAGTCTGGCAGAGGTTGATGAAGCGGCGCACCTTCTGGCAGCCTTCCGCGCCCATCGCTCCGCCCAGAAACTTTGGGTCGTTGGCGAATATGCCGACTGTGTAGCCGTTGAGGCGCGCGAGACCGGTGATCTGCGAGCGTCCATACATCGGACTGATCTCGAAGAAGGAGTCGAGGTCGACAACCAAGGAGAGCAGTCGTCGCATGTCGTAGAGACGCCGCCGGTCGCGAGGAACGATGCCGAGGAGCTCCTCCTCGCGGCGATCCGCTCCGTCGCCGCTCTTGGGCGTGGATCTCGGGGGTAGCTCTCCGGCTCGAGTGGGGAGGTAGGAGAGAAAACGACGTGTGACTTCGAAGACGTCGTCTTCATCTTCGGCGAGGTAGTCGACGACTCCGCTGCGGGTGTGGACCTCCGGACCGCCGAGCTCTTCTTTGGTTTTCTTCTCTCCGAGGGCGCGCTCGACCAGAGCCGGCCCGCCAATGAGCACCTGGGAGGTCTTGCGAGTCATGATCGCTAAATGAGAGGCGGCCAGTCGTGCCGCCGGTAGGCCGGCGACCGCCCCCATCGCCGCGGACACAACCGGTGCCGTGCGCAGGGTCCGAGCCATCGAGGAAAATCGTGATGTCGTAAACACGGGCGAGCCGCTCATCTGCTGCCCGGAGCCTTTCGCGGCCCCGCGAACGCTTCCCCCGCCTCCTTCGAGAAATCGAACCAGTGGGAGTCGGAAGCGCAGAGCGATGTCCTCGGCGTACACGCTCTTGCGCAGCCCTGCAGGATTCGGCGATCCACCACGTTGCGTGTAGTCCTCGCCTCCCATGACGCAGGGGCGGCCTTCGACTTTGCCGACGCCGATGATGTAGTTCGCCGGGCTGAACGAGGTCAACTTGCCGTTCTCGTCAAGCTCTCCGAAGCCGGCTTGCGGCCCTTCTTCCTGAAAAGTACCGGGATCCGCCAGACGCTCGACCCGCTCCCGGACGGTAAGCCGGCCGAGCGAATGTTGCCGCTCGACCGCCTCGGCGCCGCCAAGCTCTTGTGCCAGCTCCTTGCGCCGAGCGATCTCATCAACCTCAGGCTGCCATGTCATCGAAGTGGAATGATAACCGCCCGCCGCCCGCCGGGAAAGGTATATCCCCACTTGCGCCGGTTCACTTCGCCGGCCCCTGCGGAGCGATGTATCATGCCACTTCCATGCAGATCTTTGCTTTCCAGGGTTTCCGATTCAGTCGCAAGGCGGGCAACGCTGGTCGGCTCGCGGCTCCTCCATTCGACCAGATCGACGATGGCCTGCGAGACGAGCTGCACGCGATCTCCCCCAATCAGTTCTCTTGGTTCACGCGCTCACTTGCCAAGGGCGGGGAAGATCCCTATCAGACGGCTGCCTTCACTCATGCGAAGTGGATCGAGGATGGGGTCGTGGCTCGCGATCGTGAGCCGGCCCTCTACCCTTATGTCATCGAAAGTGAGAGCGAGGGCCGGCAGTTGGCCTTGTGCTGCTGCATCGACGTCGGAAGCCCCGAGCGAAGTGTACTTCGACCCCACGAACAAACGGTCGAAAAACCTCTAGCTGACCGTCTTGCACTATTGCGTTGCACTCATATCGACCCCGAGCCGGTGATGCTCCTCGCCGATGACGATGGCGCTCTCGACGCCATCCTCGAAGAGGATCTGGCGGGTCTGGAGCCACTTGTCAGCCATCTAGACAAAGATGGTTATCGGCATAGCGTCTTCCGGATTAGCTCTCCCGAAAAAATCGAGCATTACAAGGTGGCGCTGGCGGGGCGGAGTGCGACGATCGCGGACGGCCACCATCGTTGTAAGACGGCACAGCTCTTCGCTCGTGAGGTCGGGGCGCGAGAGGGCACGGCCGCTGCAACCAAGATGGCGGTGCTCTTCAGTCTGCGGTCGAGATCACTGCTCATCAATCCGGTACATCGGGGAGTTCGGGTAGCTGTCTCATCCATGGCTTTGGCGGGCAATGCAGTGAAGCGCCGCCCCTTCTCTCACGGGGGTGGGGAGTATCTTGCCGCAGAGGTCGCCGCAGGCTTGCAGCCGAGCCTCGGTGTTTGGTGTCGAGGCTCGGCTCCGGAGATCTGGGAGCTCGACGCGGCAGCGGCCCCCGCCGGCGCGCCTCAGCTCGCCGCCGACCTCTCGGTCGTTCTACTGCACTATCTCCTTCTCCCTTCGGCGGGTGTCGATCTTGATGCGGCGATCGACGGGAGCATCCTCTACCGAGCCGATCCGGAGGATCTGTTCGCCATGGTGGACCGGGGAGACGTCGAGGCGGGCTTCTGGTTGCCCCCCATGGATGCCGAGGCCTTCGCTCGCGCGGTCAGCGCCGGCGACCTTCTGCCGCCCAAGTCCACGCGCTTCCTCCCCAAACTCATCTCCGGCCTGGTCTGGTCTGGGCATGACGGCGAGCTACTATGAGCTATGCCTACGACCTCCGATGAGGACGGCACGCCGGTAGTCCATTTCGACGTCAGACTCGAGATCTCTCCTTTTCTCGTCTTTCGCCGCTTGCGCGATGGAAAGCCGTTGGCTTTGGTCGATGTCCGAGCCGACCCGCAGGGTCATACCCTCGCAGGCGCCGAGCGATGGAGCTCCGATTGGCAACCGCCGGCCGACCGACAGGTCGTCCTCTTCGACGAGGACGGCTCGCTAGCCATCCCCCTTGCAGAGCGCTTCCAAGAGCAAGGTCACGCCCACGTCAAGGCCCTCTTCGGCGGTCTCGAGCTATGGAAGTTCTCTCTCGATCCCAAAGTCGTCGGCGCGGAGACCTTCTTGGTAGAGATCTAGGTTGCGGTCGAAGTCGTCGCCACCGCCTGTTCACCCTTCATCACCCAGCCGTCTTGGAGGTGGATGACTCGGTTGCCGTAAGAGGCGTTGCGCTCGGAGTGGGTGACCTGGACGATCGTCGTTCCCTGCTCGTTGAGGCTCTTGAAGAGCTCCATGATCTCTTGGGCCTGGCCGGAGTGGAGGTTGCCTGTTGGCTCGTCGGCGAGGATCACTCGGGGAGTGGTGATGATTGCTCGAGCTACGCCTACCAGCTGTTGCTGGCCCCCGGATAATTGGTTGGGGAAGAGGTCTTTCTTGCCGACGATCTGAAATCGGTCGAGGGTGTCGGCGACAAGGCTCTGGCGCTCGTGGCGCTTGAAGCCGCGATAGGTCAAAGGCACCTCTAGGTTCTCGTAGACGGTCATCTGGTCGAGGAGGTGGTAGCTCTGGAAGACGAAGCCGAGGCTGCGCTTGTGCAGCGCGTTGCGGTGCTTCGCTTTGAGCTTGTGGACCGGTTCGTCGTCGAACCAATACTCACCCTCCCAGGCGCTGTCGAGCATGCCGAGAATGTGGAGGAGGGTCGATTTCCCCGCCCCCGAGGGCCCCATGATGGTTACGAAGTCGCCCTCGGCAATCTGCAGGTCGATTTGGCGGAGTACGTAGCTTCGACCGTGACCCGATTCGTAGTACTTCTCGAGGTTCTGCAGCCGGATCATCAGTTGATGTCGTTCTCGGTCGCGTTCTCGACTTTAGTTGCGTCTTCGACGATGCGACCGTCGAAGAGTCGAATCGTGCGCTCCGCATAGCTAGCATATCGCGGGTCGTGGGTAACCATGCAGATCGTGGCGCCACCCGCATGAAGCTCCTTCATCAGACCCATCACCGCTTCGCCGTTGGTGGAATCGAGATTTCCTGTCGGCTCGTCGGCAAGCAAGATCGAGGGGTCGCCGACCACCGCGCGAGCGACAGCAACGCGCTGCTGCTGGCCTCCCGATAGTTGGGCCGGGTAGTGCTTCATTCGATGCGACATTCCCACTCGCTCTAGTGCTTCCTGAACGCGGGTCTTGCGCTCAGCCGACGGTGTTCCTCGGTAGGTGAGCGGGAGCTCCACGTTCTCGTAGACGGTGAGATCACCGATGAGATTGAAGGCCTGAAAGATGAAGCCGACCTCCCTGTTTCGGATTCGCGCTCGCTGCGACATGCTGAGGTCGGCCACCGCCTGACCGTTGAGCGTGTACTCTCCTTCGCTGGGTGAGTCGAGGAGGCCGAGGATCGAAAGCAGGGTCGATTTTCCGCACCCCGAAGGACCGGCGATGGAGAGGTATTCGCCCCGGTTGATCTCCAGATGAACTCCCGACAGAGCGTGGGTCTCGACCTCTTCGGTGTAGAAGACCTTGTTGACCGACTGCAGATGGATCAGACCTTCCGAATTACTCATGGTTTTGGGACTACCTCAGTTCTCGCTGGTTCTCGGTTGCTCTTTATCTGGGTCGGCGGCTCAGTCGAGGCGGATGCGGTCGTAGTCCTCGTATTGGGAGATATCGGAAAGGATCACTTCATCCCCGGCTTCGAGCCCGCGCAGGATCTCGATGGTATTCACCGAGCTCTTACCCAGCTCGACTGGCACTCGTAGAGCGATGTCGCTGTTTGCCTCGAGGCGGAAGAGGGTGATCCTGGAGTTGGACTGCCCGTACGCGGGGCGTCCTACGTAGAGTACGTCCTCGAGCCGCTCGATCTCGATGGTTCCGTCCACGCTCAGATCAGGCCTGGCACCCCTCGGAAGCTCCCCGACCAGCGCCACGTCGACGGTAACGGTACCTTCCCGCACTGACGGGTCGATCCGAGAAACGATGCCCTCGATGAGACCGTTTCGAGTGTCGATGCTCGCTAGCTGGCCGACGGCGATGTCTTTGGCCTGGGTCTCGGCAATCCTCAGCTCGGTCTTCAGCTTCTCGGGCTGAACGACGATGGCGAGTGTTGTGCCTGAGGGCACGTTCTCACCAATCTCCACCGGAACCTCTTGGAGCACGCCGCGTAGGCCCGGCCGTACCTGTAAGGCGTCTAGCTGCTGGCGCCGCAGCCTATGGAGCGCTCGTTTCTGTTCCAGGCGGGCCTCCTGGGAGGCGATCTGAGCTTGCGCCGACTTGACGGCGATCTCCAGGCGTTGCTTTTCGATCGAGTTACGATTCGCTAGCTCATCGGCCTTCAGGTTCGAGAGCTTCAAGGTGATCTCAGGTATCAGACCATCCTTGCGCAGCTGTGTGTCGGCCTCCGCTTGAAGCACCGCCTGGCGGTACTCGGACTCTAACTGAGCAGCGGTAGCCCGATTGTTGAGAAGCTCGCTGTCGAGGCGAATCTCGAGATCGGCCGACTCCGCCTCCGCGGCTCGCAGCGCGAGCCCGGCATCTTCGGTCGACTGTGCCAGCTCGGGGTTGCTGAGGTGGAGAATTACGCTGTCTGGCTCGACGTTGGCTCCGGGCAAGAGCAGCTTTCGGTCGACGGTGCCCGGAGTGGACAGAGCGATGCGTCGGATCTCCTCGGGCACGAGAGTGCCTGGGCCGCGCACCCGTCTAAGCATCTCACCGCGTTTGACGGTGTCGAGCCAAACCGTCGCTCGGTCCACCCTGGGAGCGGCCGGCTCCAGCCGATAGAGGGCCATGGTGACGAGGCTGAGAACGGCAATGCCAAGGACGCCGTAGACGATCCGCTTTCGGCGTTTGGCTTCAGCTACACCCTCTCGTTTGACGTCCATCGCTGATCAAGCATATCTCGGCGGCGCCGGCCTGGCCGCCACCACCGTTGTCCTAGTCATCACTCCGTACGATCTTGAGGTACGTCGTTTAGGGCCGGAAGGTTTTCTGAACCCCCGGGTCGTCCCTAGCTGATCCCGCGTCTAGAGGGTGACCACTTGGCCGGCGCGCTCGATCATCCGAGAGAATGACTGCCAGCCGAGGATGGCGTCGACCCTGGCTTGAACCGTAGCGTTGTCGAGCCCGAGGATGCGTACCGAGGCGCTGCAGGCGTATACGCGGAGCGTCTGCTCGCTGCGGCCGGTCTCGAGCATCGAGCTCAGCGGCGGAAGGCCCAGCTCGACCAGCCGATCCTTGACGATCGGCGGCTCCGGGTTCATCAGATCCCACTCTTCGTCGACCCACGCCGCGAGCGCGGAGAAGAAAAGAGCGATGTCTACGGTTTTTCCCGCGGCGACTTCACTCGCTGCCAACGAAGAGATCTGAAATCGCCTCTCCCAGGAGCCGGCGTGCGCAAGAATCAGTAGGTTGCCGTTGCTAGAGGCGCTCAGATGACGGCGCCGTTCTCGTCTACCTGCCAGGTGTCGCCCGAGTGGATCAGGTCCTCGAGGTGTCCGGGGCCCTGACGCTCTTCCTGTTCGTGGATCTGAGCGACGACGCCACTTTCGTAGGACGGTTTCTCGACCCGTCGGAAGACGCCGAGAGGCGTCGGACGATCGGGCCCTTCCAAGTGAGCCATGACGAAGGCCAGCGCGGGGTTGTCGCGGTCCTGGTCCCACACCAAACAGTCTTCAGGACCGAGGTCGCCGCCCAGCTCGATGACCTCGAGGTCCATCCCCCGCAGCCGCAGCCCCTTGTCTTTGTTCTTGCCGAACAGCAGGGGCTTACCGTGCTCGAGGTAAACCGCGTTCTCGTGGCGGCCCTCCTTGGAGCTGACCGAGGCGAAGGCGTTGTCGTTGAAGATGTTGCAGTTCTGGAGAATCTCGACGAACGCCGTCCCCTCGTGACTAGCGGCTTGGCGCAGGATCTCTTTGAGGTGGGCCTGAAAAATGTCGACGCTCCGGGCGACGAAGGTGGCGCCGGCGCCGAGAACCAGCCCGAGTGGGTTGAAGGGGTAGTCGACACTGCCCATCGGCGATGAGCTGGTGCGCTTGCCGGTCTCGCTGGTGGGAGAGTACTGCCCCTTGGTGAGACCGTAGATGCGGTTGTTGAACATGAGCACCTTGACTCCGACGTTGCGACGAACCAGATGAATGAGGTGGTTACCGCCGATCGACATCGAGTCGCCGTCGCCGGTTACCACCCAGACCTGGAGGTCCGGACGGGTCATCTTGAGACCGGTCGCGAAGCCCGGCGCCCGCCCGTGAATGGTGTGGAAGCCGTAGGTATTCATGTAATAGGGGAAACGGCTCGAGCAGCCGATACCCGAGATGATGACGAACTTCTCCTTCGGAATGCCCAGCTCAGGGAGCACCGTCTGGACGGCGGAGAGAATTGCGTAGTCTCCACAGCCGGGGCACCATCTGACTTCCTGGTCCGATTGGAAGTCCTTCTTAGTGAGCACAGGGGCTTCAGTTGGCATTCGTTGTCGACTCCATGATGTCGTTGATCCGCTTGAGAATCTCGTGGCGGAAGAAGGGTTTACCTTGGATCTTGTTCAAGGCGATCGCATCCTTGAGATAGGCGGCTCGGATGAGCATGGCGAGCTGTCCCAGATTCATCTCGGGTATCAATACCCTCTCGAAACGATCGAGGACGTCGCCGAGATTCTTGGGGAAGGGGTTGAGGTGACGGAGGTGGGCGCGACTGACGGAGAGGCCCGCCTTACGGGCTTCGTTGACGGCGCCTGTTATCGCGCCGAGAGTACTGCCCCAACCGAGGACGAGAAGGTCGCCGCCTTCTTCGTCACCGAAGACTTCGAGGTCAGGGATGTCGTTGGCTACCCGAGCCACTTTGTCTGCCCGCAGCCTGACCATGTGCTCGTGATTGGTCGGATCGTAGGAGACGACGCCGCTGATGTCTTCTTTCTCGAGACCGCCGATGCGATGTTCGAGCCCGGGTGTGCCAGGAATCGCCCACGGCCGCGCCAGCGTTTCGCTGTCGCGGGCATAGGGAGTGAAGCCCTCGGGATCGGTGCGGAAGTCGACGCGTAGATCAGGAAGGTCTTCGACTCGCGGAAGTCGCCAAGGCTCAGAACCGCTAGCAATGTAGCCGTCCGACAGAAGCATCACCGGCACCATGTACTTGAGTGAGATGCGCGCCGCTTCGAGGGCGGTATGGAAACAGTCGGCCGGTGACGAGGCCGCGACGACCGGCAGCGGTGACTCGCCGTTGCGGCCGAAGAGCGCCTGTAGGAGGTCCGCCTGTTCTGTCTTGGTGGGCAGGCCGGTCGAAGGCCCGCCGCGCTGAATGCTGCAGATGATCAACGGTAGCTCGACCGAGATGGCCAGTCCGATTGCCTCTGCCTTGAGAGCGATCCCCGGTCCGCTCGAGGCGGTTACGCCCAGCGCTCCGCCGAAGGAGGCTCCGATCGCAGCGCATACCGCAGCGATCTCGTCTTCGGCTTGAAGGGCCGTGACTCCGAACTGTTTGTAAGTCGCGAGCTCGTGGAGGACGTCGCTGGCCGGAGTGATCGGGTAGGCGCCGATAAAGAGTGGCAGACCGCTTCGCCGGCTCGCCGCCACCAGCCCCAGCGAGAGTGCCGAGTTGCCGTGGATGTTGCGGTAGATCCCGGCCTCGAGCGCCGCCGGAAGAACTTCGTAGCGTTCCTGGAAGATCTGAGTGATATCGCAGAAATTCCAGCCTGCCTTGAGCGCCTTCTTGTTCGCTTCGGCGATCTCGGGGCGTTTTGCGAATTTCTCTTCGAGCCACTTGACAGTGGCTTCCATCGGGCGGCTATAGAGCCAATAGACCATGCCTAGCGCGAACAGATTTTTTGAGCGATCCTGGGTCTTCTTGTCTAGACCCATACCGTCGAGAGCGCGACGAGTCATCGTCGTGATCGCGGCCTCGTAGACTCGGTAGCCGTCAAGACTCTTGTTCTCGAGCGGGTTTTCGGTGTAGCTCGCCTTCTTGAAGTTGCGCTCGTTGAACTCATCGGTGTTGACGATGACAATCCCGTGACTCTTGAGGTCACCGAGGTTTGTCTTCAACGCCGCGGGATTCATGGCGATCAGCGCATCCGGGGCATCGCCGGGGGTGTGGATCTCGTGGTCGGCGATTCTCACCTGGAAGGCAGACACCCCTGGGAGGGTACCGGCCGGAGCACGAATCTCGGCCGGGAAGTCCGGGAGTGTGGAGAGGTCGTTCCCCAACAGGGCCGATGTGTTGGTGAACTGCGTGCCAGTAAGCTGCATTCCGTCGCCGGAGTCGCCGGCAAAACGGATAACGACCTCTGACAGGGTCTGCTCTTCCGGCTGACGCTTGGTTTTCTCTTCACTAGTGGCTGGCGCAGTCATATCCTTTGTCTCTACATGAAAAAACCTAGCTGAGTAGCTAGGTTCCGCTGGGTGCATCTTAGATCGGTTGGTCGGAGCTACTTGGACTCCATGGCCGGGAAGTGCCCTTCCTCAACGCGGAGCGAAGTTTAGCAGTTTCGTTTGGGCGACGCTACGAAAGCTAGATGAAAAGAGGATTGCTACACTGGCTCCCTCCGCTGGGAGCCTGCGCGAGAGGGTCATGTCGAACGAAAGGACTCAACCGCCTGTACGCTTCTTCGTACTTGTTTAGGGAGAAGTGATGATCGACCGCTTAAGCTCGACTGCGGCCTCTGCCGCTGGCCGCCCGCCTGAGCCCCCACCCGGAGGCCCACGTGGCAGTCGACGATGGGTGAAGGTCCTCCCCTTTCTGGCGGTTGCGGCTGTTGTGGTCGGCGTCGGCTGCTTGGCCCTGGCGGCCGGGCTCGGTTTGGATGGCACCTTGGTGCTTTCGGCGTTGTTCGCCCTCGGCTCTTTGGCGCTCTGGGGGAGCTACCGCCTGCTCCGTGTCGTGCTCTGGAGCGTCGGCCGCAGACTCGCTTTCACCTATCTCCTCATTGGCGTCTTGCCGATTCCGATGGCAGTAGTTCTCGTAGGGGTGGGGCTCTATTTGTCGGGAGGATTCTTCTTGGGCCATCTCTTTCGCGATGCCAATGCGGTGGTCTATGAGCAAGTTCGAACTGCCGCGGAGACCCGGCTCGAGCAGCCGCGCTCGGTCTCGATGGCTCCTTCTGCCGGACTGGAGGTCGCCGTTGCGTATTACCTGGAGGGTCGCCGAGTGGGGGGAGATGCGAGGGCGCCTATTCAGTGGCCGAGCTGGCTGGAGAGAGAGGTGCTGCAGAGTGAGGAGGGCATCGATCGGAGGGACCGGACACCGCCCCTTGTCGCGCTGCCCGACGGCGATCTGACAGTGGCGACCGCGAAGTCAAGAGGATCTGTCGGGGTCGTCGCCTTCTTCGACGGTCATCTGGAGACTCGCCTGCGGGAGCTGAGCCAGGTGTGGATCGACTTCGGTGCCGAGCAGGAGGAGCAGGCGAAAAACAGCATGGATGTCAACATTCTGGGCGAGCGCTTCGTTCTTCAGCCGCTCTCGCGCCAGCGCGCCGAGGACGATCGCCGCCAGTTCCTCAGCCGCGGTGGCGCCGAGCCGGCGTTCTGGGTTTACGGTTTCGATGTCGCGGGAGAGAGCCTCTCCCTGGCGACCGGAGAGCTCGAGAGCGCGAACCTCCCGGTCTCACTGGTAGGCACACCCCGTCTTGTTCTCGGCCAACTTTTCTCGAGCTCGAGGGAGGTCGACACTCTCGCGTGGGTCACTTTCGTCATCCCGGCCTTCTTGCTCTTTGACATCTTCGTCGTGGCCTGGGTGATGGCCGTTTTCATGGTCTTTGGGCTCAGCCGTGCGGTCAACCGTCTGAGCGCCGCCACCAACGCGCTGCAGCTCGGAGATTTCAGCGTGCGGATTCCAGTGCGCCGGCGTGATCAGATCGGTTCGCTTCACGCCTCCTTCAATGAGATGGCGGCCAGCCTGGAAGATCTGATTGCCACCAAGACTCAGAAGGAGTCGCTGGAAAAAGAGCTCGAGATCGCTCGTGAGCTTCAAGAGAGCCTGATGCCGAACGAGATCGTTCAGGGAAAAGACGTGGAGTTCGCCACCCATTTCGAGCCGAGTGCTGCGATCGGCGGTGACTACTTCGACATCTTGCGCCTCGACCAGCGGCGGATGGCCGTGGTCATTGCCGATGTGTCGGGACATGGTCTTTCGGCCGGATTGCGCATGGCAATGGTCAAGGCAGCTCTGGGTATCCTGGTGGAAGAAGAGCGGGAGCCACAGATCATTCTCGAGAGACTGGACCGAGTCGTGCGCTCGAGCAAGAAAGGCCCAAGCTTCGTGACCGCGACCTTAGCGTTGCTTGATCTGGTGGATGGCCGGATCGAGTTGGTCAACGCCGGCCACCCTCCCACCTACATCCTTCGCGACGGTGAGGTGAATGAAGTGATGCTTCCCGGGGCGCCCCTCGGGGCGTTGGGTGACGACTACGGCCGGGCCACGATTGAGCTTCAGCCGGGCGATTCAGTCGTATGGCTCTCCGACGGCTTCATCGAAGCGGCGAATCCAAGCGGCGAGCTCTTCGGCTACGAGCGCACAGTCGAGTGCCTGAGAGGAAACGGCCGCAACGCTACGATGGTCCGCGACCGTCTCCTAGATGAGGTATCTCTCTACACCGAAGGCTGCCCTCCCGAGGACGACCGAACCCTGGTGGTCATGAGCTTCCGACCAAGAGAGCCGTAGCGAGTGAGACTGACTCAGACGTCGCCTTCTATGCCCAGCTCGCCATAGATGCGGCGGAGGTACTCACGAGTCTCTCGGTACGGCGGAACCCCCTGGTAGCGTTGCACCGTTCCTTCTCCGCTGTTGTAGGCCGCAAGCACGCTCGGCAGATCGTTGTCGAAGTGATCCGCCAGCCAGCGAATGTAGCGTGCGCCGGCTTCTAGATTGTGGCTGGGATCGGAGATCTGCAACGGGTCCAGGCCAAAACGCTCGGCAGTCGCAGGCATCAACTGCAGCAGCCCTCGAGCCCCCCTCGGTGAGACGGCTTCAGGATCGAACCCCGATTCCCATCGCACCATCGCGGTCACCAGCCTGGGGTTCAGATTCTGGCTGCGCGCGACGTTATGGATCAGGTTGCCGAAGGGGGCTTGCGGAATCGGATGAATTTCGTCGAAGCCGATCTCGAACCCCCTGTGCTCCGGCAAGGCTTCCGACTCCGGCACGATCTCGTCGTCGAGGATACGCTCCACTCGCGAGAGTGGGAGACTGATTCGGCCGCCTGAATCCAGCTCCAGGTGAATCGTCCGTTCCCCTAGAAGGTAGCTCTGAACCTTCATCACGTCTCCTCCGCCCAGGATCACCAGCTCCGCATGGAGGGCGAGAGTGCAGAAGGCGCAGGCCCACAGGGCCAGGGAGAAGAAGGCTTTCATTAGAACAGAGGGTCTTGGTTGCACGGTGTCTCGGAGTTTCTTGTCTACGAGTAGACTCAGATCCTACCGGATGGCTCGAGAAAGTAGATTGGAAAGGGGGAGAGGGCGACAAGGGCTCGCAGCGCCTTCGCTCTGCGGGGACATAAGCAAGGGCGGTGCCTGGCGCCGTTTTCCGCCTGTTCCGGGTCTCAGCCCGCTGTCTAACAGACTGATTATAGAACATTTAGGGTACAGGAGGAATTTGAGCGAGTTTTCCGTGAGTCTCGCGAGGCGGCCGAAGAAGGGGGCTGGTCTCGTCGGCCGCGCCGATTGGACGCGTTCACCGGTGCCGGATTGGCGCTTTTTCAGGAGCGCGGGTGGTATTGGTCGTAGAGGCTCTTGAGGCGTTCTTCGTGGATATGGGTGTAGATCTGGGTCGTCGAGATGTCGGCGTGGCCCAGCATCGCTTGGACACTGCGAAGGTCGGCGCCGTGAGCAAGGAGGTGGGTCGCGAAACTGTGTCGTAGGACGTGGGGGGAGACCTCGTCGAGGCCCGCGCTCTTCGCCTGCGCTTTCAGGATCTTCCAGAAGCCCTGGCGGGTGAGGCCGCTGCCCCTTGCGTTGACGAATACGAAGTCGTGCCGGGTGTGAACCAAGGTGGGCCGTGCCTCGGCCAGATAGAGCAGGGTCCATCGCTCAGCTTCTTCGCCAACCGGCACCACGCGCTCGCGACTACCCTTGCCGAAAGCGACCAGGAAGCCGTCGTCGAGGCGAAGCTGAGGGATGGTGAGGCCAACCAGCTCCGCGACTCGCAGGCCGGTTGCGTACATCAGCTCGATCATGCTCTTGTCGCGAAGGCCGAGAGCCTTGGACAGATCGGGGCTCGCCAGTAGTCGCTGTACTTCTTCCTCGCTGAGCACACGAGGAAGTCGGTGGGTCTTACGCGGGAAGAGAATGTTGAGGGTCGGGTCATCGGTTCGCTCGCCGTCGGAGATGAGGTATTGGTAGAAACGGCGAATCGACGAGAGTGCGCGGCCGATGCTCCGCGCTGCGAGACCGCTACGTCGAAGGCTCTGGAGATGGGCGCTAAGGGCCTTGGCATCGGCCGTGAGTGGGTCGCCTTTCTTCGTCTCCTCGAGAAAAGCTCCGAAACGCCCGAGGTCACGCCGGTAGGCAGCGACTGTATGCGGCGATAGGCCTCTCTCGATCGCGAGAGACTCGAGGTAGCGGTCGAGAGCTCGGCGCCAGGCGGCGTGCCTGGAAACAGGGGGAGGGTCTTTGGTCATCCGGGGACCGGGGCTCCCTGGCCGATCGCCAAGCCCTTGGTTGGCGCAAGATCGAAGACCATCGGCATTTCAGGGCAGACCCAGGCGGAGTGTAGCTGCGGCCAGCTGTCGAGCCCGAGCTGCTTTTCGAGGAGCAGGGTAGTCCTTACTGTGGCCTGAACCGGGCAGATCTCGGCCCTGGGCTGCTCTGTTTCGATACGTTTGAGCTTGCCGCCTTTGAGGATATAGCCCCGGTTGCGAAGACGAATGTATTCGACAGTTCTCGCCCAGGATGCGAAGTGCGGCCCAGGGCCGGCCGCCTGAGCTCCGGCGGTTGCGGTCACTCTCAGCTCGGAACCGGCTCTTACCGACCACCGCCACCACGGCACTTCCTGTGCGGCCGAGTCGAAACGAAAGCGCGCTGCTCGCACCGGCTGCCCCAACAGGCGCGCCCCGAACGCCACCCAGGCGGGCGCCAGCATGCTGAGAAATAGAACCGAAGGCTCGTTGTCCTGATCGAGAACGTAGACCCGCAGATTGAGCTGCGGAAAGCTCGCTCGGAGCCGCGGAAAGGACGGGGAGTGGACTGCCTGATGATTGAAGAGGAGGGCGGATACGAAGACATAGTCTTCGTGCTCATCGGTATGAGTCTGGTAGCGAAGTGTTTGGGGGGCCGGGGAGAGGCATTGGACCGGAAGGGCCCAGTTGAGGTAGAGGCACTCCCGAAGCCGAGACCGGAGCTTCATCGGAGGCTGAGCGCGGCGGCGGGATCACTCATCGGAGCTCCGGGTATCGAGGCGGGCTTGCAGCTTTTTCCAGATGATGTCCGGTAGTAAGGAGGAAAGATCGCCACCCAGGCCGCAGACCTCTTTGATCAACCGACTGGAGACATAGGTGAGGTCAGCCTTCGGCATCATGAAAACGGTCTCGACTTTGGGGTTGAGCTTGCGGTTCATGAGCGCCATCTGAAACTCGACCTCGAAGTCGCTGACAGCGCGAAGGCCTCGGACGACGGCTTTGGCGCCTACCTCGTCCATGAAGTCGACCAGCAGCCCAGAGAAGCTGTCTACTTGGCAATCCTCGTGCTCACAAAGTAGCTCCCGGATCATCTCGACTCGCTCGGCGACGGTGAACAGAGACTTTTTCCCCTCGTTCTCCAGGACAGCTACGTGTAGCTCGTCGAAGAGAGGCCGTGACCTCTGGATGAGATCCAGGTGTCCGTGGTGGATCGGGTCGAACGACCCTGGGTAGACAGCGATTCTCTTTTTCATGGCAGATGCTCACTGAGATCGTAGGTGACAATGTTGAAGGAGGAGTCAGTCAGTCGCACCAGCAAAAGGCTCGTGTCTTGGTCGACATCGATCAGCAGGGCTTCGTTGTGGGCGTCGAGTAGATCGTCTGCGACCGTGGCCTCTTCCCAGGGACCCGCATTGACGCTCACCACGGTCTCGCGCAGGATGCTGTGGACGTCTTCAACCGCGACCCGGAGCCGCCCGGGTCCGGCGGCGCCGACCGAGCCGAGAGCAGGAGGGCTGTGATCGATGATCACCAATTCGCTCACTTTCGATGTATCCAGCTGATTGCGCTCGAGATTACTGGGTGCGTCGCTAGCCGTGATCCGAAAGCGATACTCACCATCCGGAAGAACCGTGGAATCGAAGCTGTAGTGGTCCTCTTCGAGATCGTCAGCCATGGTCAACCAACCGTCGGCATCGTCTTCGCGCCGAAACGAGAGCGCATAGGTGAGCTGGTCTTTGTTGGGGTCTGAGGCTTTCCAGCGCAGGGTTCGGTAACCGCGCTTCCACAGCGCCTTGAGGCTTCGCCCTTCTCGCGCCGGTCCGGCTCCAAGGGCGCTGAAGATGCCGTCTCGGTTGGGGTGGGCGGGCTCGAAGATCTGGCTGCTCGGATTGAAGTTGTTCGGGACCAGGATCTGGCCCGGGCCCAGCGTCTCGAGTTGCTCGATTCGTGGCTTTTGGTTTGATTGCAGGTAAGAGATCTCTACACCGTGTATCTCGGGTGTTCGATCCTCGCTGCCGAGGAGCTCGACGCGCCACTGCAAGTATCGGCTCGGCTCGAGGTCGCGGAGCGAGATCTCTTTGCCTTCAGTGGGGTCGGTCCAGTCTGTCCATGTGTTGTCGGGAGTCGCGCTCAGGCCGCCACGAAAAGAGAATCGTGCCCGGGTGCCGTCAGGTGTCTTACCGCGCCAGCGGAGTGTGCCGAACGTCGAAGTCTGGAGGGCGTCCGCCACCGCGCTGGTCAGAGCTCCTTTGGTTTCCGTCCCGCTCTCGAAACGATAGAGCGCGGCGGCATTGGTGGTGGCGAACGCGGGTCCCGCCGACCCGGGCACAAGGTCGATGATCTGGCTCTCGTCGAGATCCTTCTCCAGCACCATCAGCTCGTTTTGGTAACTGTAGAGCTTGCCGTCGAGGCCGGTACCGACCCAGAGCCGCTCGTCTTCCCACAGGAGTCCGAATATTGTCTCCTCCTTGAACTTCCACACCGACACTACTCCGGTGTCAGGGCTCCAGTGAAAGAGCTCGCTGCGAGCGCCGCTGAAGCTTGGAGGGCGGCTTCCCACCGCGGGAGCCTTGGACGACGCCTCGACCTCGACTTCGCTTCCGTTCTTGTCGCTCTCTTCCTTGTCTTCTCCTCCGTTCCCGCTCTTCTGCTGAGCCTTGCCGCTGGGGTTGAGGTCGACGAAGCTGGCTTCCGACGCCAACGCCGCAAACCATGCTCCGCCCTTGGGGTCGCTCGCGAATGCGACGATCTCGGGAGCCGCGGCATCGTAGAGGGTTCGGGCCCTCCCGTCTTCAGCGATGTGTAGGACCAGGCCCTCGCCGGCGGTACCCACCAAGGCGCCACCCTCCTCGAGCCTTGTCATCGATCGCAGATGGATGTCATTACTGTCGTAGAGGAGCTCGCCGGTACCGTCGGGGCTCACTCGAAAGAGCTTGCCTTCGGTGCCGGTGGCCACCAGCAGGCCGTCGTTGCCATCGCCTACGAGATCCCATATGTAAGTCTGCTCCGGGCTGAAGATTTTCTCCGTTTCTCCACCAGAATGTCGATAGACGCTGCCCTGAGGAGAGCTGCCGGCGTAGATTGTGCCCTCGGAGTCGGCCCAGATGGCGAAGATCTCGGGCTCATCCGCTTCGAAGAGTAGCTCGACCTCGCCGTCACGGTGGATCTTGAGCACTTTGCCCGCGTTCCCTGTGCCGACCACCCAGCCGTCAGGGAGCTCGCTCGCGGCCAGCAGGAAGGGCTCCTCGATGGTTGCCACTCGTGCGGTCCGGTCGGCCAGTCGAAGCACCCCGAGCGGGTCCACCGAGAGCGATTCGAGCTCACCTTCGAGAAATGCAGATTGGCTCTGGGTCAGGAAGATCTTCACCTCCGTGGCTCGTAGCCCAGGGGCCAGAGAGAGAGCGGCAACGATGAGACAACCCACTGATTTCATGGCTTGGCTCTCAGCTGCGAGGCGGGAGGATCTTCAGATCGATCCTCACTGCCCCTTCGAGGGGATCGTCGAGCACTTCTACGGTCTCGTTTCGAACCGCCAGGTTGACCCCTTTCGCCACGAGCGGACCCGAGGCTGCCCACATCGATCGGATCGAAGCCGGTAGCTGCGGAAGCGTCCGTCCATTGACAACCAGACCCTTGCCGCGGACGACTCCCAGGACGACGAGATCCCTAGGCCCATGTTGACTTTGAAGAACGTCGAAGGACTCGGAGAAATCGCGGGGGACGGTTGGCTCCATGCGGAGTCGAGCGGCATCGATAGAGGCGCCGTCGCCGACAAATAGGTAGTAGGGGCCCTTTGCTAGGTCCCCCGGGACGGTGACCTCGAGATCCTTGCGGAAAGTCTCGCCTCGGAAGCGCCGTAGGTCGAGGTGTACGGTGAGAGACTCGCCCGGATGGACCTCGCTCCTCGACGCGTGGGCGCCGACGAGGGTGACGGTTTGCGGCTCGGGGGATTGCGTCAGCTCGATGTCGAGGCCCTCGACTGTCACCGACTCGGTATTGTTGTTCATGACGAAAGACATCAATGAAAGCACGTAGATTGCCGAGTTGAGAGGGGCGTTGTTGCCCGTGAAATGCTGCTCGACATCCAGCTCTTCGTAGCCGGCCAGCTTGAGTCGTGCGCGTAGTAGCAGGTCCTGGTTCCCTGCCTGATGGCGGGCGACATCCATCGCCTCCAGTACAGAGACGGCACTCAGGGTCGGCGTGTTTATCGGAATGTCAGCTACTTCGACCTCATAACTACGCTCGGGTGTCCCGAGCACTCGAATACTCAGCGGAATCGTGTGCGCTCGGCTGCCCATCCTTCCGAGCATTCCCACCAGTCGGTCTTCCTCGAATGCCCCAACCACCGGCCCCACATTGGCGAGCTTGAAGGAGGAGGATCGGCTGGAAATCACGCTAACGACCTCGGCTGTAGCCATCGGTACTCGGATCGGTCCAAGTCCCATATAAGAGTGGCCGAAGGCGAGAATCTCGTCTCCGCGTCGTTCGGTGACCGTACCGGTGAAGGTCATCTGGAGATCGCCGCCGACGAGAAGCCCTGCCACAGCGCTGCCGGCGGCGAGCTCGGTGTCGAGATCGGGGCTCGATCCCGCTGGAGCGACAGGGCCGAGTGCCTTCTCCAGCAGGCTCCTGGTGGATTCGCCGAATCCCACCGTGCCCCATTGAAGGGAGGAGTTAGCTCCGTTGACGAGGCGAGGCGCCAGCTGAGCGATTCTCTCTTGGAGTACCAGGGTGGAGAACTCGCCGCTCATCAGTTGCTCTAGCTCGACCGAGCTTGGAGGGGGTATCGCCGGGACTCGCGGCAGAGAGCCCATTTCGCGCATTGCCCCGATCGGCGTGATGCCCGCGATGGCCTCCTTGCTGAAGGTCCACGAGAAGGCGACGGCTCCGGCGAGCTGATCGCCCAGGTAGATCGGACTGCCACTCATTCCAGCGATGACGCCACTATCTTCGAGGCCCTTGCCGTGAAGGCGGGCGAGAATGAAACTGGTCCCCGGGTGGAGGTTTCGCATCAGACCGAGAACTTCGACATCGAAGCGCTCGGGAGCGGTCCCGGAGAAGACCGACAAGCCATAGCCCTTGTCCCCTCGCTGGACGTCGTCGACTGCGATCGTGTCGATCGTGGTCTGGCCTGGTGCCATGTTTGCCGCGCCCAGGCTGATGGCCAGCAGAAGCGGCAGCAACGAAGATCGTCTCATTACTTGCGGGCAGCTCTTGGAGGTGGAATAGGTGGGTTTCACGAGTCGGATCCTGTGTTTTGCTCCAGGAGCTCGCGAGAATATCGGCCCGGGCGCAGGATCGAAAACCCCGCTCCGGACCATCGTACCAGGGTCGATGGCGGCCCTCCCGGCGTTACGCCGTCGTCGATGAGCCAGGCGTCGCTGCCGGCAATGAGCGCGGCGGCTTGTTCCGGGGTTGTGATCGCCGGCTCTCCGCTCTCATTGGCGCTGGTTGCGGTGAGCGCAGTCCCCAGCTCCGAGAGTAGCTCGCGCAGCCCTCGATGAGCGGGGATTCTCAGGGCCAGGGTTGAGCTTCCGGCACTAGCTGGAATGGGAGCGTCGATCGAGACCACCAGTGATAGTGCCGCCGGCCAGCGCTCTGCCACCGCCTCCAAACCCGGTGAATCGAGCTGAACGCCAAGGGCCTGGGCCTGCTGGAGATCCGCGACCACCACCGGGAGAGGCTTGTCGGCCGGCCGCCCCTTGACTCGAAAGATCGCCTCGACGCCGCGCAAGCTCAGAGGGTCGGCCGCCAGGCCGTAGCTCGACTCGGTTGGAATGGCCAATAGACCGCCGCGTTTCAGAGTCTCGCGCAGGACGCTCGAGTCCTGTCCCCATGTCCAGATGCGGGCTTGGTGGCTGGCTGCCATAGGCGCAGGAGATCGGGTTCAGCCCGCCGCTGCCTCGGCGAGCATTTCCTGAGCGTGCGACAGTGAAGCCACCCCAGCTTCCTCACCGCCAAGCATTCGCGCGATCTCTTCGACCCGTGCCTCAGCTTGGAGAGGCTCGACGCGGACGAAGGTGCGCCCCTGGCTCACTTCCTTTTCGACCCGGAAGTGGTGTTCTCCCTGACTTGCCACTTGAGGCAGGTGGGTGACACTGAGCACCTGCGCCGCTTCGCCGAGCTTTCTTAGTTTGCGACCGAGGATCACAGCTTCTACGCCGCCCACCCCCGCGTCGACTTCGTCGAAGACCAGGGTCGGCTGACCCTCCGCCGCGGAGTGTCCGAGCAGTTGCAGCGCCAGGTAGACCCGAGAGAGCTCGCCTCCCGAGGCGACTCGCGAAAGCGGTCGAAGGTCTTCGCCTGGATTGGGAGAGAAGAGGTAGCTCACTTCGTCGACACCGTAGCTCCAAAAGTCGACGGCCTGACCGCCGACGATGAGAAGACTGTCCTCGCGCGAGCGACGCTCGATCGCCACTTCGAGGCGGGCGTCGGGGAGTGCGAGTTGAACGAGCTCGTCCTGTACTTGCGCAACCAGATCCGACGCCCACAATTGGCGCATTGCGGACAGCTCGCAGGCCGCCTGTCGGTAGCTCTCCAGAGCCGCTTCGACTCGCTCGCGGAGCTCTTCCTCGTTCTCCGATCCGCGATTCAGCTGTTCCAGCTCTTCTCGCATCCGGGCTGCCTTGGCGATGACCTCGGCGCTGTTGGCGCCGTACTTTCGGAGCAGGCGCTCGATCGAGGCCAGCCGGTCTTCGATGCCGGCAAGTCGAGTCGGATCCGCCTCGACGCGGTCCATGCGTGCTCTGCCGCTGCGAGCTACTTCTTCGGCGCGAATGCGAAGCTCCTCGATCTCGGCTCGCCAACCCTTGCTCTCGGGCTCCCATTCGACGATCTCGGCGAGTGACGGCTCGAGTGCCGCGAGATGCTCCGTTACCGAGCCCTCGGCGTCGACCAGCCGGGAGACGAGCTGAGCGAGTGCGGCTGAGATCTGCTCGCTGTTGCGCAGGACATCGCGTTCCTGCCGCAGCCTCACCTCTTCACCCGCTTCGAGGTTTGCGGTCTCGATCTCACCGAGCTGGTAGGTGAGGAGGTCGACCCGCTCATGGCGGAGTCGCTCGTCGCCGCTCGAGTGCTCGAGCCTCTCGGTGGCGATGCGCACCTCCTCGAAGAGCTCGGCGACACTCGCCAGCAGCTGTGCCCCTTCCTCGCCACCCTGGCGGTCGAGCCATGAGCGTTGGAGTGCGGTTTGGAATAGACCGATCTCGTCTCGCTGGCCGTGGATCCGAAGGAGGTGGGGGGCGATGACCTTGAGGAGTCGCAGAGTGATCGGATGGTCGTTTACAAAGACCCGATTGCGCCCGCCGCGGCTGACCTCTCGACGAATGACCAGCTCGTCGGCATCGGACGCGACAGCGGCCTCTTCGATCACGGTGATGCACTCGGGAGGGACATGCTCGAATGTGCCGGTGACCGTGAGGACGTCGGCGCCGGTGCGGATGAGATCCGGCTTGGCCCTGTCGCCGGCGAGGAGAGAAAGAGAGTCGACCACGATCGACTTGCCGGCGCCGGTCTCGCCGGTGAGGACGTTGAGCCCTTCCTCGAGCTCGACCGTGGCTTCCGCGAAAACCGCCAAGTTACGGATGAAGAGATGAGAGAGCATGGTCGGCGGCCGGCCTTTATGCGGAGACCCTACGAATGGTTCCAGGTAGTGGAGACGTAATCTTCGTCTTCGAGCGCGCGGCGCTCGGAGCTGAGGAAGTCGTAGTAGCCACAGCGTACCGTGCCTGGGAACTCGCGGCAGATCTTGGGACGAGCGTGGTAAATCGTGCATTGGCGAGTCTCGCCATCGAGAAATTGGCAGGCTGTTCCGAAGTGCTCGTCCGGCTTATGCTTGAGCACCCGCTCGCCCTTCTCTTCGCCTTTCTTGGTGAAGCGCTTGCGGGCGGTCTCTTCATCGACGCCGAAATGTGCTGCGAGTCGACGCACGTCCTTCTTCTTGACTTCGATTCTGGCGTAGGTGCAGCAATACGCCGGGCAGCGGTCGCAGTTGTAGAAGGTGGGTAGCTGTTGGCTCACGATCTCGATCTCCCTCAGGACTGAGGATACGCCTTCACGACTGAGGGTACGCCATACAGAACCTCTATTGGAAGCCCGCTCAGCCTCGACCGAAGAGAGCGCGCGCTACATGCATGGCGATGCGGGGGTTTTCGCGGAGCCGCCGCAGCGAGTAGTTGTACCAATCGGGACCGTAAGGGACATAGACACGGAGTCGGTTGCCCTCCGCTACCAGGTCGCTGCGCAACCTCGGGGTCACTCCGAGCAACATCTGAAGCTCGTAGTCATCCACTTCGAGGCCCTGCTGTCTTACTCGGTCGAGCGATCGCCGGACCAAAGGTTCGTCGTGGGTGGCGATACCCACGTAGGCTCCCGCTTTCAAGAGCTTGTCGAGAGTAAGAAGGAAACCGGTGCGGATGTCTTCGAGGCCGACGAAGGAGATCTCCGGCGGCTCGACATAAATGCCTTTGCAGAGGCGTACGTTCGCCTTGTCCGGAAGCTTGGCAACATCGTCAGGTGTGCGGCGAAGGTAGGCCTGAAGCACGACTCCGACATTTTCGTAGTCGCGGCGGAGATCGCGATAGAGCTCGAGAGTGGCGTCGGTTGAGGCGTGGTCTTCCATGTCGATACGGACGAAACCGCCGACGTCGTGCGCCGCTCGCACCAGCGTCGCTAGATTCTCGCGGCAGACCGCCGGATCGAAAAGGAGCCCGAGATGGGTCGGTTTTACCGAAATAGAGGGCTCGATACCGTGATCGGCGAGAGTGTGCTGCAGCGCCTTATATTCGTCGACCGCGGCGCTCGCTTCCTCGACATTTGCGACGTGCTCCCCGAGAAGAGCGACGGTCGCAGAGCAGCTCGCCGCCCTCAGCGCTTCGACCGTCAGCAGCGCCTCGTCCCGAGTGACTCCCGCGACGTAGCGCTTTGCCACGCGGTGAACGATAGGTCTGGGGACGAGCGGCAGGCTAGAGGCAAGGAGCCGGCTGAACACGAGAGCTCACCCCGCAGGCGCGAGATTCGCGACGTGTTCGTGGGCGTGATAGCTCGAGCGCACCAGAGGCCCCGATTCGCAGTGTGCGAAGCCGAGGTCGAGTGCCATCTCGCGCAGTTCGGAAAATTCGTCGGGGTGGACCCAACGGTGAACTGGGAGGTGCTTGCGAGTGGGCCGGAGGTACTGACCGAGGGTTAGAATTTGAGCCCCGGCGTCGGCGATATCCTTGATCGTCTGGTCGAGCTCGACGCGCTCCTCTCCAATGCCGAGCATGAGCCCGGTCTTCACGCGCCCCTCGTACTCGACTCTCCGCTGCCGTGCTGATGCCTCGCGGAGAAGGCCGAGGCTTTGTGCGTAGTCGCTCCCTGGACGGGCTGCTCGATAGAGGCTCGGAACAGTCTCCATGTTGTGGGAGAAGACTTCGGGAGAAGCTTCGAGAACGGTATCGAGGGAGCTCGCGCTGCCTCGGAAGTCGGGGGTAAGCACTTCGACCGCGGTCTTGGGATTGAGCTTGCGGATGGCCCGGATGACGTCGGCGAAGTGGCCGGCGCCGCCGTCGTCGAGGTCGTCACGATCGACGGAAGTGATGACTACGTGCTGGAGGTCCATGGCAAGAACGGCCGCGGCGACATGCGCGGGCTCACTGGCGTCGACTCCGGGTGCCGGCTTTCCTGTATGGACGGCGCAGAAGCCGCAGTTACGGGTGCAGGTGTCGCCGAGGATCATGAAAGTGGCGGTGCCATGCTGCCCCCAACACTCATAGATATTGGGGCAGCGCGCCTCTTCGCAGACCGTGTTGAGGTTTAGGTCCGCGACCAGCCGACGAACCTCTTGGAACCGCGGTGGTGTAGTGAGGCGGACGCGGAGCCAGCTCGGCTTGCGCTCCGTAGTGGAGCTCAGTTGGACCAGGGACACCACGCCTTCATCTTATATCCCCCATCTGAATGGCCGCCGCAAACGTCGTCCAGGGCGGAGACTCGCTTCCCCTATCAGCAATAGGAAGCAACGCCCAAGTGCGCCGTCCTCGGCGCCAAAAGGCAACGAGCCATAGGAAGTGATAGCAATCACTTCCGAAGGCGAGCGCGGTGACGCGGCCCGAAGCGAATAGGAAGCAAGGCCAGAGTGCGGCGCCCTCGTCTGAGTCTTCGTTCTGAGCCGTTTTCCGGAGCGAGTAGGAAGCGAGGCCCAAGTGCGCCGTCCTCGGCGCCAGACAGCAACCTAGCCGCAGGAAATGATAGCGATCATTTCCGTAGGCTAGGGTGTGTACCAGATGGGTGAGGACCAGGCGCGATCCTGAATCGTCGAATGCATGTCAGGTCGCGGCTCGACCCCTGCGCGGATCGCGTCCCAGGTCGACCAACGGCAGATCGGATTCTCCAGCACGCGGGTGTAGTAGAAGGCATGCTGGTCGGGCTCGAAGTCGGGATCGCTCCACACGGTCGCAAGCTCGCTCGCGCCCTTTCCGGGCGTCGGCGCGCAGGTCGCAAGGTCGACGCGCGCGCCATTGTCCGGGCAGCGATGGGTGCTTGGATCGACAGTACCGCCGTCCGAGCAGGCGATGTCGTACACCTGCTCGGAGGTCTCGCCGTCGTCGACCCAGCCTTTGATGATCTGCAGACGCTGCAGAGATCCACTATCTGGGTCGCGCATCGCCCAGACGAAGAAGCTCGGCGCGCTGTCGCCATTCGGAGCTAGGTCTGAGCCCATCGGCACGCCGGTGGCGTAGGCCCTCTCGATGTTGTCGGGAGCGGTCACCAAAGACTCGTCGAGGCCGTAGCCTCCGAAAAAGCGCACTTTGATGTGCGGGCCGCTGGTGCTGAAGGTCTCCTTGCGGCGGAAGGCGTCGAAGATCGATTCACGTGTATTCGATTCCGCCCAGACGCCGGCGAGGCCTGAGGCACCCCAGTACTTCGATGAGCCGTTGGCGTAGGGCTCACCGTCTGGCCCCGGCTCGTCTAATGGCACCGAGCCGCGCTGTTGGGGCTGGATGTCGTTGACTCCGGTCTTGCTCCAGTAGTTGTCCTCCTCGAAGGAGCCGGCGGCATTGTGAGTGTCGGAAGAGCCGATGACGCCGAAGCGGTAGGGATTGAAGCCGCCGGCTTCCTCCATCACCAGACCGCGGAGATAGGCGTCGCGCACATAGCTCCCTGGCGGCTCGCTCAAGAGAGTGCTCGCAATCCGTAGCGGCATGATCTCGAAGTCGGCCCATTCGTCGTTGGGGGAGAGCATCGGGTGGGTGTCGGAGGTGCCCTTGACCTGGGTGTTCTCGACCACCGGCTCGTTGCGCATACGAAGATCGGCGTACTCCGCGTCGATCGCTTCGCCCGCCTGATTCGTCTTCTCGAACATCCAGCCCCCCGAGCCGTTCATGTTGTGGGGTATCGCGATCGCGTCCATACCGTTGGCTCGATTTCCGTCCATCCAAGCCCACAGGTCTTCCGGGTTGAGGGAATCGAGGCGGCTGAAGGGCAGGTCCGGGTGCTCGCTACCGCGGAAGATCACGTTGCGGTGCAGGTTCTGCGATTCCGGCCCCGAGCTCGTGTACTCGTAGCCGATGAAGGTGGTGAATGTTCCTGGGTCGTTGTGGCGCTCCGCGGCGGCGATGATCTCTTCCCACGCATCGCGCCTCACCTCCAGGTCGTTGAGGTCGTCGTCTACCTCCTCGCCACGTGCGTGCTTGCGCACATTCACCAGGACGTCGGTAAACGCCGTCGAGCCTGGAACGCCCGAGCCTCGCACCGTCTCGGCCAAGCGATGGTTGCCGTACTTCGATGTTTCGTCCCAGAGCTCGCGCATCATGCCGAGGTAAAAGGCGTGATCGGCGACGGCCTGGAAGTCGAGCGGTTTCTTCATCTGCATCATGAAGCCGGAGGCATGCTCGATGGCGCCGCCCTTGGCGAAGACGTAGGCTTCGTCAGGCGTGCGGCGAGTGCCGAAGAGGAAGGCGTCGAAGGAGAGATTGGTATGGACGTGGAAGTCGCCGAAATAGGCGTTCTTGTTCGGATTGGATTCGATCGCCGAGCTCGGCGGCGAGGCTTGGGCCTCTTCGGCCGGCGTATCGGTTCCGCCTCCTCCGCAGGCGATCAGAGTCCCGACACCGAGCACCGCCAGTACACGTAAGTAGCCCATTCAACTTCCCCTTTGCTGTGACTTGGTTGGAGCGCGATCTTATACGGTTCGCTCTCCGCCGGTGCTAGGCAGCGGGTTCGACGGCTTCCGCGACGAATTTCGCCAGGATTGACGACAACGATTCGCAGAAAGTTCTCTTCTCGGTCAATACACGCGGCCGTCGCGACAGCTTTCTGTTGCACCTCGAAGGAGCGGATGCAGGCACCAGCGACGGGAACGCGTCGCCGGGCGACGGCTGCTAGCCCTTCAGCCTCGACTGCGAGCGAGCAGCAGCAGCGACCCGCCCGCGAGAAGAGCGACTAGGAACAGAAGGCCGAGGCGTGAGAGTGCTGGAATCTCCGGCACACCCCCGCCAGCCGGACCGGTGATCGCGATCTCGCTGAAGGAATCGAGCATCAACATCCAGTTGTTGGCCGCAGGGTCGCAACAGTAGGTGGTGCAGGTGGGCGTCTGGAACGCCGGATTACCACATGCACCCGCGATCTGCACACCGTCCTTCCAGACGTAGAGATCGGCCTCCGCCAGCGGCGGGCCGATACCGTCGACGAAGCCGTCGTTCGGGCTGGAGTCGGGCCAGGTCATTGTCACTTTCACCGGAGAATTCGTACCCGGCGGTCCCAGTGTGGTCTCGGTCACGACAGTGCTTCCACCCAGACCGAAGCTGCCACCACCCTCGGTGATCGAAATGCTCGTGTCGCTTGGCACTGCGCCGGCGGGCACATCGATCGTCACCGAGCCGTCGTTGGTCGTCACGGTACCGCCGCTCGGCGGGATGTTGCTCGACGCGGAAGCGTTGGGGTCGCAAGTATCGGTGGCGTCGCTGGGACAGATGTCGCAGACGTCGCCGCCGTTCTGACTGTCGGAATTGGCCTGGTCCGGATTCTTGTCTGCCGGGCAGTTATCGGTGCCGTCGGGGACACCGTCACTGTCGCCGTCGGGCGCAGTGGTGGCGGTCGGTGTCGGCGAGGGAGTCGCGGTGTTGGTCGGGGTGCTGGTCGACGTCGGTGTCTCGGTGGCTGTGGGAGTGTTTGTCGGCGTGTTCGTGATGGTCGGTGTTGGAGTCGTAGTCGGGGTGCGGGTCGACGTCGGCGTCTCGGTGGCGGTGGGAGTGTTTGTCGGCGTGTTTGTGATGGTCGGTGTTGGAGTCGTAGTCGGAGTGTTTGTCGACGTCGGTGTCGCGGTGGCGGTGGGAGGCGTGGCGGTCGGGCCGCCAGCGGCGACGACGGTGGCCAGATAGATGCCCTGGGAGTCGTCGGTGAATACGAGATGTATCGCTACTTTGTCGCCGCTCATGGAGCCGGACCCCTTGATCAAAGCATTGCGGACGGTCTTGCTATCCACCGTGTCGTCGGGACCCACCAGCTTGACCAGTTGGTCGGTGGTCGTATCGAAGTAGTACACGGTCCGCCCGAAACCCGAATCCAAGGCGTCGAAGACGCCCTTGCTTTGACTGATGGCTGCAGCCTGGAATGGGCTGGTGCTGAAAACCGCGACGAATTTGCCTGCGGTTCCTGGAATGGTGGTGTTCAGATCGGCGATCACCTCCAGCGCCCCGGCGGTGCCAGTGTCGGCGATGACACCGGCGTCGAGGACTGTCGAAACCGGCTTGTGCTGGTGCAGGACCACGAAGTTGGCCCCGTCGTAGTCGAGGTTCTGGAAGTTGGAGAACTTGTTGGCACTGCCTGGAATTGTCGTCAGCGTACCGACCAGGGCGCTCAGGGTGCCGCCCCCGCCTGGGTACTTGTAGACGCCTTCCTGCGAGGGCCCTTTGCCGAGGAAGACCGCGGTTCCGTCGCTGGCCAGGCGGTATGCACCGAAGTTTTGACCGCCAGTAGCTTCGTGGTTGAACGCCCCTGAGCCACCGAGGCCGACAGGCACTGTGGTCGTCTTGTCGGCGACGCGGTGCAGGCCGCCGATGGTCGAATAGAGACCCTCCTGGATCTGGGCCGGTGTGGTCATAGCCGGCGTATTGCCACCGCGGAAGAAAACGTCGCCGCCGCTGAGCGAACCTGCAATAAAATTGTTGAAGAAGCCCGAGCCGTTGGGGATGGCGGTGGTGGGGCCCACCACCGGGTTTAGGGTCGCTGTCTGGAGGACGATCCAGTCGCGCCCGCCGGTCCCAACGAGGTCTATCACTTCTAGGGCGACCGCGGCACCGCTGATCTCAGGGAACTGTGCGACGAAAATGGTCCCCACACCGGTTAGCACGTCGCCATTCTTGGCAATCGTCGTGAGGGTGCCGCCGATTCTCGCGAAGACGCCGAAGTCGGAGCCGTTATTACCCATGAACGTCACGTTCGTTCCGCTGACGGACGCGAAGCTAAGACCGCTGAAGGCGGTCGCGGTACCAGGAAGGATCGTGGAGAAGTCGACTACTTTCTCGAAAGTGAAGGTCTGAGCGCCGGCGAGCGTGGCGGTTACGAAAAGGGCCAATGCCGTCGCGACGGCTCCCCTCTGCCCCGGTCGGCGCACCAAGCGCGGTGGCCCCCCGTCCTTGTACTTCGTCATGAACCGACAACCTCCTAGTGGGTCATTCCGCGCGGTCTATAGAACTCCTCATCTATTCGGACGACAAAGGCCGGCGGTAGGGATCACGAAAACGACAGATCAATCCCCTTCCATTCGGAAGCACTGCTAGACTCGGACACGCAAGTTCTGGATGTCTTCGAGTCCATTCGGACTCCGAGAAGTGAAGGGGAGGGTTCGCTCCACTGTCGAGCGGGGACATTACCGCCATCCTGATCGAGCTCGGGCGCGACGAGAAGGCGGTCGATCGCCTGCTCCCCTTGGTGTACGACGAGCTTCAGGCTGTGGCGCGGCACCAGCGTTTCCGCTGGAATGACCCGCGGTCGCCGGGCACGTCGAGCTTGGTTCACGAGGCCTACCTCAAGCTGGTCGACCAGACCCGCGTCGACTGGCAGAACCGCGCGCAATTCTTTTACCTCGCATCCCGCGCGATGCGCAGCGTGCTCGTAGACAACGCGCGCTGGCACTCTCGGGAAAAGCGAGGTGGTGGCGCGCAGCCAATCTCGACAGAAGATGTGAACATCGTCTCAGAGGCGCGGTCGGAAGAGCTCCTTGCTCTCGACGAAGCCCTCTCGGCGCTGAAAGGCGAGGACGACCGTCTCTCCCGCATCGTCGAATGTCGGGTCTTCGGCGGTCTGACGGTTGACGAGACTGCGGAGGCGCTTCAGGTGTCGACCGCGACGATCAAGCGCGGCTGGAAGTTGGCTCGTGCCTGGCTCTACCGACGACTCAGCGACACCAGCGCTCTCGGCGCGGGGAGCTGAGTTTGCTCGAAGGAGGACTGGCCGACGTAGAGCGGCTCTACGACGTCGCAACCAAAGCCCCGCTGGAGGATCGAGCTGCAGTGATCGAGGCGTCTTCCTACGATCCGGCGGTGAAGGAGGAGGTGTTGGGGCTGCTCGCCGCCCAAGAGCTGGCAGAGTCGTATTTTGACGGTCTGGTCGAAGAAGTCGCCGAAGGCGCACGCCAGGAGCTTCAGACCGCCTCGCGAGAGCAGCGCCGCATTGGCCCGTATCGGACCTTGCGCATTCTTGGCCGGGGCGGAATGGGTGTCGTACTACTGGCCGAGCGCGACGACGGTCACTTCGAGCAGCAGGTCGCTCTCAAGCTCGTCCGTAGCGGGATGGCCGACGATGCGGCGATCCGCCGCTTTCTCGCCGAGCGGCAGATCCTCGCCCGTCTGCAACACCCCGGAATCGCCAGGCTCCTAGACGGTGGAATCTCGGACGATGGGCTTCCCTACTTCGTTATGGAGTACGTCGAGGGTACGCCGATTCACGAGTATTGCGACGACCGAAGACTGCCCATCGAGGAGCGCCTCCGACTTCTGTGCTCGGTCGGCGAAGCCGTTCAATTCGCCCACCGCAACCTGGTCGTTCATCGCGACCTCAAGCCCGGCAACATCCTCGTGACCCAGGACGGGGAGTGCAGATTGCTCGACTTCGGAATCGCCAAGCTGCTCGATCACGAGGGCGACGGCACGAGTACGATGACCACGAGTCGAGCCTTGACGCCCCTTTACGCTGCGCCGGAGCAGATACGGGCCGAAGCCGCCACGACGGCGACCGACATCTACAGTCTCGGTGTCGTTCTCTACGAGCTCATAACCGGCGTTCGACCATGGGAGGCAGAGGGTCGATCCTCGGCTGAGCTCGAGAACGAGATATTGACCAGAGAACCGGCGAGCCTGAGATCCCGGGTGGGGCCGGAAGCGGCTGAGCGCCGCTCTTCCAGTCTCCGGCGTCTGCGCAGACGCCTGGGGGGTGATCTCGAGACGATCTGCAGGAAGGCCATTCACAAGGAGCCCGAACGGCGCTACAAGTCGATGGAGCAGTTCGTCGCTGACATCGATCGGCTGCTTCGCGGTCGGCCGGTCGTTGCCAGGCGCGACACGGTTGGCTATCGCAGCCTGAGCTTTGTTCGCAGACACCCGATCTCAGTAGCGGCAGGTGTGGGTGTTCTCGCACTGAGCCTGGCTTTCAGCGCCGTGATGACCCTCCAATCCGCGCGCCTCGCGAGGGAGCGTGACAAGGCTCAGCAGGTTTCCGACCTGATGGTCGATCTCTTTCAAGTCTCCGATCCTGCGAACTCGAGAGGAGAGAGCCTCAGTGCTCGGGAGGTGCTCGAGCGAGGTGTCGAGCAGCTCGAGGGCCGGCTCGAGAGTCAACCGGAGGTCAGAGCTTCGCTCCTCGACGTAACCGGCCGCGTCTACCAGGCACTTGGGCTCTACGAAGACGCGGCTCCGCTGCTCGAAGAGTCTCTCGCGCTAAGGGAATCGGGGGCCGGCAGCCCGTTTGAGATCGCTGAGAGTCTGTCCCATCGTGGCGAGCTACTGCGCTTGCAGGGCGCGCTCGATGAGGCGGAAGAGATGCTGCACAGGTCTCTAGAAAGCTACAGCGCACTAGGCGAGGAGGGGACCCCCAGCTATACCCGTGTGCTCGATCGGCTCGGCGTGACGCTGCTTGCGCAGGGCAAGCTCGATGAGGCCGAGCCTTACTTTCGTGAGGCCTTGGCGTCCAATCTAGAAGTGTACGGACCCGAGAGCGTCGAGGGTGCGGAGAACTTGCAGAACCTTGGCGCGCTCAGCTACAGCCGCGGCGACTTCGCGCTGGCCGAGGAGCACTTCAGTGACGCTCTTCTGATGCGCCGAAGTCTCCTCGGAGAGGACCATCCCCAGGTGGCCGCGACCCGCAACAACCTCGGCGCTGCGTTGGCCGGCGCCGGTAATCTCGCCGCTGCCGAGGAGACCTACAGAGAAGCCCTGTCGCTGCAGAGGCGTCTTTTGGGCAACGAGCATCCGCGCGTGCTTCAGAGCCTCAACAATCTGGCGATGATCCTCTTCAGCTCGGGTCGCCCCGCCGCCGCCGAGCCGCTCCACCGAGAGGCGTTGGCGATCCGGCGCAGGATTCTCGAGCCGAGCCATCCCGAGTTGGCCCAGAGTCTCAGCAATCTCGGGCTCGTCCTCCAGTCTCTAGGCGAGCTGGAGGAGTCCGAGCAGCTACTCAGAGAATCGCTGGAGGTCCGTCGCGTTGCTCTGGGGTCCTCGCATCCGTTGATCGCGCACAGTCTCAACAATCTCGGGCTCTTGCTACTGGCCAAGGGCCGTTCCGAAGAGTCCGAGGGGCTGTTTCGGAGGGCTCTCGCGATCGTAGAGCCCGCCCTGGGGAAGCATCTCGATGTTGCCATTTCGCTCAACAACCTGGGTACGAGCCTCGAACAGCTAGGCCGTGATGACGAGGCCGAAGCGAGCTACCGGCGTGCGCTTGATATCCGGCGTGAGGTCTTGCCGCCCAACCACCCTCTCTCGCCTTCAACCTGCTCAGTCTCGGGCGGCTCTTGTCAGCCAGGGGTCGCGCGGAGGAGGCAGAGCCCTTGTTACGGGAGGCGCTCACGATCCGGCAGGAGAGAGGGGGCGCGGCGACCGGCGCCATCGCCGAAGCTCGCGTGGAGCTCGCTGCCTGCCTGGCTGCTCTGGGCAGGCACGACGAAGCTAGGGCTCTTTCTGCCGAGTAAGGGAACGTCCCCTTACAGCTCCGGCGGCGGGAAGGAGCGCATCGGACCGCTGTAACGCTCGTAGCTTTCCCAAATCTCAGCTCCGCCGGTCATTCGCGGATCTCCGGTCGACCGTAGAGTCTCATTCAGCTCTTTCGCAAGGCGTTCCTTGATATCCGTGAAGGCCGGGTCGTCGACCAGGTTCACGAGATTCCCCGGATCGCGGCGTACGTCGAACAATTCTTCTTCGGGGCGAAGGTCGACCGCAAGATGAAAGAACTCTGCTACCGCCGGATCGCCCGGTCCTTCGATGAGCACACTCTTGCTTGGCGCGGCGTCGATATCGTAGTAGCCGAACTCGTCTCCCTCGAAGCCGGTGGGGTGTCCGGCCGGCCAGCGATCGGGCTCGAAGTTGCGGATGTAGAGGAAGTCGCGGGTTCTCATCGCCCGAATCGGATAGGTCCAATTGTCATAGCGCGCGGACGAGTGGCGCTCACGCGCGGCGAAGACTCTGTCGCGGGTGGCATCGACCAGCCCGTCCGCCGAGCTGAGTAGGATATCGAGGAGGCTTCGGCCGACCATTGCTGTTGGCGTTTCGATCCCAGCCACTTCGAGCAGAGTGGGAGCCAGGTCGACAAAGCCGACCAGGTCGTCGACGACGCGATCGCCTGGGACCCGTGCAGGCCATGCCACGGCCAGCGGGACATGAATTCCGTACTCGTAGCCGTTGGCCTTGGCGCGAGGAAAGGGCATGCCGTTGTCCGAGGTCACCAGCACTAGGGTGTTGTGGAGGAGGTCTCGCTCGCCGAGTAGGTCGAGCATGCGCTTCAGTTGAGTGTCGAACCACTCGATCTCGACGTAGTAGTCGAGGATGTCGCTCCTGATCTGGTCGTTGTCGGGTAGGAAAGGCGGCACCTGGGCGTCTGAGAGCTCCTTGCCCACTTTCAGACCCACTCCGTTCTCATAGATGCGGTGAGGTTCATGCCCTCCATACCAGAAGGCGAAGGGACCACTCTCCGGCACCGAGTCGAGGAAATCCTCGAAGTTGGCGGCGTAGTCCTGTAGGCCGATGCTGTCGTGGGGCGTTTCGAGCTCTCGCTCGTTGAATTCCGGGCCGGCGGGGTTGCGAGCTCGCCCGCTGATCTCCCAGTTGCCCGGGCCCCAGCCCTTGCCGGTGAAGCCGACTGCGTAGCCGGCCTGCTCGAGCAGGTCGGGGTAGGTGAGTAGCTGTTTGGGGAACGAGCTGGCGTGGGTTCCGGCCTCTTCGTTCTGCCAGGGGTGTCGCCCAGTCAGCAACGCCGCGCGAGAGGGACTGCAACCCGGCGACGCGGCGAATGCGTTGTTGAAGAGAACGCCCTGGCGAGCGATGCGGTCGAACGTCGGAGTGTCTACGCCTCGGTCACCATAGGCTCCGGCGTGAATCCAGGACTGGTCATCGGAGATCGCCAGGAGAATGTTCGGCCGCGAGGCTCGAGCGGGAGGCCCCGGCTCTGGATTGGGACCCGGCGTGCAGCCCATCACTTGGAGCAGTAGCAGGGCGAGACAACCGCACTTCGCCGCACAAATGTCCCGTGGCACGGATCTCTTTCCGATAGTCTCCGCTCTCAATTCCCCACCCTGCGGTATGGTGCCACACTCGTTGAGAGGTGGCAGCATCGTTTCTAGGGCTCGGCGCGGAACAAGGAGAGGCATTCATGGCTCGAAAGAGAGAAGCGTTTGATCGAGCTCTGGGACGTCGATGCTTGGGTGGTCTGCTGCTGGCGTTGGTTGTGGCGGCTTCACCGGGTTTTGCTCAGCCGGAAGCCGAGGCTGGAGTGACCCTTGGAGCGGCGATCACAACCGCTCTCGAGGTCTTCTCCGAGGTCGAGGCTTCGCGCGCGGATGTCTCGGCTGCCGAAGAGGAAGTGGGAGTCGCCAAGAAGGCTTACCTACCGAGTGGCGAGATCTACGCTCAGTGGAATCGAGCGAGCCGCAACAATGTGTACGGGCTCTTACTTCCTGGTGGAATGCACCCTTCGATCTCCGGCCCGGTGATCGAGGAGACTACGTCCAGGAGTGCCTGGGGCAGTCTGGCCTCTGTAGTACTGCGCTGGGATGTCTACGATTTCGGCGCCAGAGCAGCTGATGTCGATGAGGCCGAGGCCCTCCATGGGCGCGCAGAAGCAGGACTACGCGCTACCGAGCTCGACGTCGCTCTCGGTGTAGTCGACGACTTCGTCGCTGTTGTTGGCGCGGAGTCGGCGTTCGCCGCGGCCGCCGCGACGCTCGAGAGAATGAAGGTCTTCGAGACCGGCATCTCGGTGTTGGTTGAAAACGAGTTGCGAGCGGGCGCCGATCTCTCTTTCGCCCGCGCGGAGCTGGCTCGAGCCCGCATCGAGACGATTCGGGCCGAACAGGTTAGGGACGAGGCTCGGATGAGCCTCAGCGAGTGGCTGGGTCGCGCCGGTGATCGAGTTGAGATCGACGCCAGCCACCTGATGGACACGGCTCCCGAGAGCCCGCGCTCGACGACCCTCGGCGAAGAGCCCGGCGAGCACCCGCTGCTTCTTTTCCGGGAGGCTGATGTCGAGGCTGCGAAGGCGCGGCGAGAGTCTGCCAGTCGCCAGTATCGCCCAAGTCTCGAGCTGCTGGCCGCCTTCTACAGCCGCGGCACCAGCGCGATGCTCGACGGCGGCTTCGAGGGCGGCTCTGCCGGGCTGTGGCCCGACACCTCGAACTGGGCGGCCGGCCTGGCGATCAGCTTCCCGGTCTTCGATTTCGCCGAGACGAAGCAGCAGACCCGCGTCGAGGAGCATCGAGAGCGAGCGGCGCTTGCCCGCTACCAGACGGTGTCAGATCATCTGAAAGCTGAGCAGGCGCGGGCGCGGATCCGACTCGAGAGCGCGCGCAAGATCGCCGAGAACGTCCCGGCCGAGCTCGCCGCCGCGCGGTCGCTACAGACTCAGTCGCGCGCCCGTTACGACGCCGGGCTCGCCGATGTGATCGTGGTGGTCGAGGCCGAACGACAGCTACGGCGGGCAGAGACCAGTAACGCCCTCGCTCACCTCGAAGTCTGGCGGGCGGCCTTCGCTCTCGCCGCTACTCAGGGCGATCTCGCCCCGCTGCTTGCGCAGCTCCGCTAGTGCCTTATCGCCAAAAAGGAAGCTGACCATGTGGTTGATCCATATCGCGATGAGGCGACCGATCTCGGTGCTGATGATCATCGTCGGAGTGGCCCTCACGTCCATCTTGGCGCTGCAGCGAATGCGCGCCGACATCTTCCCGGCGCTGGGAACGCCGGTCATCTATGTCGCTCAGCCCTACGGCGGTATGGATCCGGCGCAGATGGAGGGCTACCTGGTCAATTATTACGAGTACCACTTTCTCTACGTGCGCGGGATCGACTACGTGGAGTCGCGTTCGATTCAGGGCGCGGCGCTGATGCAGCTCCACTTCCACGAGGGCACCGACATGGCCCAAGCGATGGCGGAGACGGTGGCGCAGGTGAACCGCTCGCGATCGTTCATGCCTCCCGGCACGGTTCCGCCTTTTGTCATGCGTTTCGACGCGGGCAGTGTCCCAGTCGGATATCTGGTCTTCAGCAGTGAGACCCGAGGCGTCGACGAGATCTCCGATCTGGCTCTCTTCCGAGTGCGCCCGATGTTCGCCGCCGTACCTGGTGTCTCCGCGCCGCCCCCTTTTGGTGGAACGGCGAGAAGCCTGGTCGTACACGTTGACCCCGATCGGCTGCGCGCCTATGGGATGTCGCCCGATGAGGTCGTCGAGGCCATTTCGCGCTCCAACACCATCCTTCCCTCGGGCAGCGTGCGCATCGGCGACGTCAACTACATGACCCCGGTCAATTCCACGGTAGAACAGGCCGAGGATCTCAATGATGTGCCGATCCGCTCGGGAGCCGGCGCTACCGTCTATCTTCGCGATGTTGGCTATGCCGAGGACGCGGCCGATATTCTGACCAGCTACGCCCTGGTCAACGGGCGTCGCGCGGTCTACATCGCCGTGACCAAGCGAGCCGATGCTTCGACGCTCGAGGTCGTACGCCGAGTGCGAGAGGCCCTACCCTCCTTTCGTGCCCAGATTCCCGAAGACATCGATGTTGCCTTCGAGTTCGATCAATCTTTCTACGTCTCCGACGCCCTGGCTTCACTGCGTTTCGAAGGGGCTCTCGGTGCTTTGCTCACGGGCGGCATGATCCTGCTGATTCTCGGCAGCCTGCGCAGCGCTTTCGTCATCGTGACAACCATCCCACTCGCGCTACTCTCGGCGATCGTTGCGCTGTGGGCTTCGGGTCAGACGATCAATCTGATGACGCTAGGCGGCCTCACCCTCGCCATCGGCATCTTGGTGGACGAGTCGGTGATTGCCATCGAGAACATTCACCGACACCTCGCCGAGGGCAAGAGGGGGGCACGTGCCGTTATCGAGGCGAGCCGAGAGGTGATGGTGCCGCGGCTCTTGATCATGCTGGCGATCCTCGCGGTCCTCGCTCCTTCCTTCTTCATGGAAGGCGTGGCTCGCGCCATGTTCGTACCGCTGGCGCTCTCAGTTGGTTTCGCCATGATCTCGTCCTTCTTTCTCGCCAGCACCTACGTCCCGATCATGGAGGCATGGCTGCAGCGGAAGGGCTCTAGCCCCGAGACCGGCGCCAGAGACCGATTCACCGAGCGGATGCGGGAGCGCTATTCAGGCTGGTCCAAGCGTGCCCTGTCGCGGAGACGATCGGTCGTCTTCGGCTACCTTGCCGTGTGCGCGCTCGCCCTCGTCGCCCTGGCATCGACGTTGGGAAGCGACATCTTTCCGACTGTCGATACCGGCCTGCTGCAGATGCGATTGCGGGCGCCCGCCGGCACCCGCGTGGAGCGCACCGAGCTCCTGGTCCGCAACGTGCTCGGCGTTATCGAAGAAGAGGTCGGTGCCGAGAACCTCACGACATCGCTGGCCTTTGTCGGCGTCCAACCCTCATCCTACCCGGTGAATCTCATCTTTCTCTGGACCGGCGGTCCGCACGAGGCCGTCCTCCTGGTGCGGGTGGACGAGGACAGCGCGGTGTCCACCGGCGAGCTTCAAGAACGACTTCGGGAGCGCCTGCCCCAGGTGATGCCCGGCGCCAGCGTGACTTTCGAAGCTGCCGACCTGGTGAGTCAGGTGATGAGCTTCGGCTCTCCGACCCCGATCGAGATCGCGGTGACCGGGGCTTCGCTCGACGCCAACCGCGAGTACGCCGAAACGATCCAAAAGACGCTCGCAAACGAAGGGGAGCTGAGGGACGTGCAGCTCGGAGAGCTGCTCGAGTATCCGACTCTGAATATCACCATCGATCGCGACCGAGCCGCGCAGCTCGATGTCAGCGTCGCGGACGTCGGCCGGGCTCTCGCCCCTGTTACCTGGTCGAGCCGTTTCACGACTCCGATCTACTGGGCCGATCCGCGCAGCGGGATCTCGTATCAGGTTCAGGTCGAGGTGCCCCAGGCACAGATCGACTCGGTCGACGACGTCGCATCGATACCGGTGCAGCATGGGGGGAGGGCTGTGCCGACGCTGTTGAGGGATGTGGCCGATCTCAGTATCGGCGAGTCGTTCGGCGAGTATCACCGCCGCAACATGCAGCGCATGATCACGGTCACGGCGAACATTCACGACACCGACCTGGGAAGCGCGCGCGCCACGGTGGAGAAGGCGCTGGCTGGCCTTCCCGAACCGCCGCGGGGGGTCAGCGTCGGCATCCGCGGTCAGCTCACCCCATTGGCCCAGATGATCTCGAATCTGCAGCTCGGCGTAGTTCTGTCGATCGTTGCCGTCTTCCTTCTGCTCGTCGCCTATTTTCAATCGGGTAGGGTTGCTCTTTCTGTGATCATGGCACTCCCCGCCGTCCTGGTGGGCGTCGGTGTGGCGCTGCTCCTGACGGTCTCGACTCTCAACATCCAATCGTTCATGGGTGCGATGATGGCGGTCGGAATCTCGGTCGCCAACGCGATCTTGCTCTGCACCTTTGCCGCGCGCTCTCGCGAAGAAGGCATGGAGGCAGAGGCTGCAGCACTGGCGGGGGCAGGGTCGCGACTGCGCCCCATCGTGATGACCACATTGGTGATGGTCAGTGGCATGGTGCCGATGGCTCTCGGTGCGCCTCAGACGGCTCCCCTGGCCATTGCTGTCATCGGTGGGCTGCTCGCTTCACTCCCCAGCACTCTCTTCGTTGTGCCGTCGGCCTTCGCTCTCTTTACCAAGGGTGGGAGTGCGACATCGTCTTCGATCGATCCTGATGACCCGCGAAGCCCTTATTTTGATGCCGCCACTTCTCGAGGATGAGCTCCATGATGAAACGAAACCGCGCTAGCGCAGCCATCTTTCTTGTCTCGATGATCCCGCCTGTGGCGACGATCCCGCTGAGGGCTCAGCAGAGTGTGGGCGTCGACTTCGCCGAGGTCACTCGGGCGGCGGTCGAGCAGACCGTCGTCTTACCGGGTGAGCTTCGCGCGCTCCAAGAGGTCGAGCTCCGCGCCAAGGTGGAGGGCTTCGTCGAGAGAATCCCGGTGGACCGCGGCACAAGGGTGGCGCGGGGAGAGACGATCGCGCGAATCCGCGCCCCTGAGTTGGACGCTCAGAAGGCGCAGGCGCAGGCTCAACTGGCGACGTCGGAGGCCGAGCTGGCAGAGGCCGAGGCGCGTCTGGCCGCGTCTCTGAGTAACTACGAGCGTCTCTCCAAGGCAGCTGAGACCCCGGACGTCGTCGCCGGGAACGACCTGATTCGGGCTGAGAACGCCGCCGCCGGCGACCGAGCCCATGTCAACGCACTGACCCAGAGCGTGGCGGCGGCGCAGTCCGCACTCGACGCGGTCCGAGAGATGACTTCGTATTTGATTGTCGGCGCGCCTTTCGAAGGCATCGTCACGGAGCGCTACGTGCACGTCGGCGCGCTGGTCGGACCCACCGCCGGCCCGCTGGTTCGACTCGAACAGGTGAGCCGGCTCCGGCTGGTGACCCATGTCTCGGAGACCTACACGGGCGGTGACCTCGTGGGTGCCAAGGTGAGTTTTTCCGTCTCCGCCCATCCCGCGGTGACATTCGAGGCCGAGGTGTCGCGCCCGGCTCTATCGATCGACCGGGCGACCCGAACCATGGCGGTGGAAGCCGATGTCGATAACGCCGACGGCCGTCTTGCTCCCGGGATGTACGCCCAGGTCTCCTGGCCGCTGCGACGAGCTCAGAAGAGCCTCTTTGTGCCACGCTCGGCGGTCGTGGAAAATACAGAGAGGGTCTTCGTCATCCGGGCGGCGACCGGCGGGGCGGAATGGGTGGATGTCCGGCGCGGCGTCTTCCAAGAGGATCGAGTGGAGGTCTTCGGCGAGCTGGCGGCGGGTGACCGCATCGTCGCCCACGGAACCGACGAGATCCGCCCCGGGGCGCAGCTCACCTCGCGCTGAGGTACGCGGGTCTCGAGCCCCGCAAGGCGCGGGCGTCGCTCTTCCAATCCCTCGGAGCCGATGCTCCACCATCCGCCAAACCCCAGTAGCTCCACTTGGCTCTACTGAATACTGAATACTGACTTACTTCTTCCTTCTTCCTTCTTACTTCTTACTTCTTACTCTCTCCCGGAAAATCCAGCGCCACATCCAACGCCGTCACACTGTGAGTCAGACCCCCGATGGAAAGCACGTTCACTCCGGTGGCGGCAATTTCGGCGATGTTGGCGAGAGCGATACCCCCCGACGCCTCCAGCGTCGCCCTGCCGTCGTTGATACGAACGGCCTGGCGTAGCTCGTCGAGGGACATGTTGTCGAGGAGGACTAAGTCCACACCGAGCTCGAGGGCTTCTTCGAGCTGAGCGAGCGAGTCGACCTCGGCTTCGATCTTGACCATATGGCCGACCCCGGCTTGCGCTCGCTCGATCGCTTGGCGCAGGCCGCCGGCGAAAGCGACGTGGTTGTCTTTGATCAGCACCGCGTCGTCGAGGCCGAAGCGGTGGTCTGTGGCACCCCCGACGCGGAGGGCGTATCGCTCCAGCAGACGCAGACCTGGAGTGGTCTTGCGTGTGCCGGCGATGACGGCGCCGTGTTTGGCAGCCTCAGCCGCCGCGTCTCTTGCCGCCGTAGCGATGCCGCTGAGACGACCGAGAAGGTTGAGCGCGACCCGCTCGCCGCTGAGAATGGCGCGCGCCTGACCGCTGAGGCGCGCCACGGTCGTACCCGACTCGACGTCGCTGCCATCGTCGACGCGGGCTTCGGTGTCGAGTTGGGGGTCGAGCAGGCGAAGGGTGTCGAGCGCGATGCGGATACCCGCGATGCGACCGCTGCCGCGACTCACCAGCTCGGCGGTGGCCTCCTCTCCCTCGGGCACGATGGCGTCGGTGGTCAGGTCTCCCGACCCGCCGAGATCTTCTCGGAGGGCGGAGCGGAGGAGGTCGAGGTAGAGCAGCGGATGAGGGTGACGAGTCATCCGCGACTCGCTACCGCGCTCACTTCGAGCCTTTCGCTCTCTACTTTGTCGTGAAGAGGGATGTAGCGCGGGCTAGAGCCGTCAACATCAGTTCCGATCGAGTCCGATCGGACGTGGCTGCCGCAGGTCTCGCGGCGCGCAGCGGCGGCGACGAGGAGGTGTCGGGCGACCGTCGTCAGGTTGCCGAGCGTGCCGTTCGAGCTGCCGTACTCCGCCTCGATCTCCTCGATTGCGGCCAAGGCTTCAGCGAGCCCCTCGGCGTTGCGCACCAATCCCGCGTGTGCCCACATCAGCCGTCGCAGACGTCGTCTCGCTGCCTCCGGGGAGGTGTCGACCCATTTGCCGACGATACGGGTCGGTTGGATCTCGGAGCCCTCGCCGTTGAGCCCCCATCCGCTGCTGGGAGTGACCAAGCACGCCTTGATGTCCTTCGCCGTCTGCGAGCCGAAGACAATGGCCTCGAGCAGAGAGTTGCTCGCCAGGCGGTTGGCTCCGTGAGCTCCGGTAGCGGAGACTTCGCCGCAAGCCCAAAGCCCGGGCAGGGTGCTTCGCCCCCGGGGGTCGACGGCGATGCCACCCATCAGGTAGTGGGCTGCCGGGGTGATGGGAATGAGCTCTCTGGCGGGGTCGATGCCGGCGGCGATGCAGTTCTCGTAGACGGTGGGGAAGCGCTCGGCGATGCTCTCTCCGAGGCACTCTCTGACATCGAGGAAAACCCGGTGCCCCTCCTGCTGATGAGCGAAGAGGGCGCGCGCGACGAAGTCACGCGGTGCGAGCTCGGCGTCGGGATGGAGGGCGGCGAGAAAGCGCTGGCCGGACTCGTCGACAATGGATGCGCCCTCGCCACGAAGGGCCTCGGTCAGGAGCGGAAGCGGGTCGGCCTCGGTGGCCAGCGCGGTGGGATGAAACTGGACGAATTCGAGGTCGACCAAGTCGGCGCCGGCGCGAGCCGCCATCGCGATGCCGTCGCCGGTGAGCTCTTCCGGGTTGGTGGTGTGCAAGAAAAGCTGCCCAGCCCCTCCGGTGGCGAGTACGACCGCCTGGGCCCGGATCCGGAGCGGCGGTTGGCCGTCGCCGAGATCGACGACGACGCCGACTACGCGACCCTCTTCCACGATCAGCTCGGTGGCGAAGGCCTGCTCGACGATCTGCACTCCGTGCTGAGCGAGTACTGCCTCACTCAGGGACCGAACCATTTCCAGACCGGTTGCGTCGCCACCTGCGTGAACAATTCGCCGTCGATGGTGCCCGCCTTCCATGCCGAGTGCGAGCCTGCCCGTGGGCGTGCGATCGAAGCGGGTTCCCATGGCTTCGAGCTGCCGGATCGCGGCGGGCGCCCTGCGGGTCATCAGCCGCACGATGTCCGGGTTGTTGAGGCCTCCACCGGCCGCGATGGTGTCCTCGGCGTGGAGCTCCGGGCTATCTTCTCGGTCGACCGCGGCGGCAATACCGCCTTGCGCGAAGGGGCTGGAGCCGCCGACGCCGAAGGGTGTCTTGGTGACCAGGGTGACCCGCAGCGGCGCGAGCTCGAGTGTGGTTCTCAGCCCGCCGACCCCGGCACCGACAACGACGACGTCAGTGTGCTGTGTGTTCTCTTCAGCTCTCATGACACGGTCTTCTCTGAGGGTCCCTTCGGTGCCCGAAAGTCCATCATTCGCTCGACCGCTCGCCGGGCGCGCCGGGCGATATCCTCGTCGATCTCGATAGCGTGGGTCATCGTGCGCAGCGAATGGAGGATTTTCGGCAGCGTGATCCGCTTCATGTGGGGGCAGAGGTTGCAGGGCCGCACGAAGTCGACCTCGGGGTAGGCGACGGCGACGTTGTCGCTCATCGAGCACTCGGTGACCATGACCACCCGCTTGGGCCGCCGGTCTCCCACGTAGGAGATCATCTTCGAGGTCGAGCCCACAAAATCAGCCTCCGCCAGCACATCGGGAGGGCACTCCGGATGGGCGAGGACGATGATGCCCGGGTCGTGTTCACGGTAGCCGCGAATTTCCTCAGCCGTGAAGCGCTCGTGAACCTCACAGTGGCCTTGCCAAAGAATGATCTCCTTCTCGGTCTGGCCGGCGACCCAGCGGCCCAGGTACTCATCGGGGAGAAAGATGACTCGATCCTCCGAGAGGGACTCGACGATCTCGACCGCGTTTGCCGACGTGCAGCAGATGTCGCTCTCAGCCTTGACGTCGGCGGAGGTGTTCACATAGGTGACGACCGGCGCTCCCGGATAGCGCTGGCGTAGAAGCCTGACGTCTTCGCCGGTAATGGCCTCTGCCAGCGAACAGCCTGCGTCGAGGTCGGGGATGAGGACGGTCTTGGTGGGGCTCAAGAGCTTCGCGGTCTCGGCCATGAAGTGCACCCCGCAGAGCACGATCACGTCGGCGTCGGCGTCGGCCGCCAGGCGGGCAAGTGCCAGCGAGTCTCCACAGAGGTCGGCTACGCCGTTGAAGATCTCAGGGGTCTGATAGTTGTGGGCGAGGATGATGGCGTTGCGCTCCTCTTTGAGCTCGTTGATGGCGGCAATGAGGGGTGCGTGAACCGGCCATTCGATCTCCGGAATGACATGGCGAACTCGCTCGTAGATGGCCTGGGTCGCGTGCTGGACGGCCGGGGTGAACTCGAGTGTCGGCGTGACTTCGGTGGTCATAGGCACCCTTCTTATGCTCAATACGAGAATAAATAGGCGTAAGAAAAAAGAGGAGCGCTCTCCTCGCTACAGTTATGCTACATGTGAGTATATTCACTTGTCAAGAGCGAGGCGGGAGTCCCGGAAGACCCACTCCCGGGGTCGGCCGCTCGTGGAGAACTTCGCGGCGGAAGGCGAAAAGCTCCGCGGGTCGTCCGCCGGTTTGCATCTCGAGCTTTCCGGTGCCTTCCACCAGGCCCCCATTTTCTACCAAGCGCCGAAAGTTTTGCTTGTGGAGAGGGATCCCGGCCAACGCCTCGACCACCCTCTGCAGCTGAAGCAGAGTGAAGGAGGGCGGGACTAGCTCGAAGACGAGCGGCCGGTACTTCAGTTTTCCGCGCAGTCGACCCAGAGCGGTAGCCAGGATCCGGCGGTGGTCCAAGGCCATCGGCAGGCCCGGTTGGGTGCGGCCGGAGCGGCTCGCTTTTTTCACCCGCTCAGTTCTCGCTTCGGCGATCAGGCCGCCTTCGTAGAGGAGCTCGTAACGATCGAGAACCCGTTCCTCATCCCACTTTGCGCCGCCGCTGCCGAAGGCGATCTCGACTCTTTCGGTGCGAAGGCCCGAGGGGCCTTCTTCTTCGCGTGCCCAGGACGCCAGGCGAGGAATCAGAACGCGATCGATCAGGCCCGGCCGGCCGCTGCGCCAGTCCTCCCAAGGCAAGAACGAGTACGCGTCACGCCATTCAGCGCCCCTGGCCGGACTCTTGTCTTCCCGTAGTAGGGCGAGGTAGGCAACGGACAGAGCTCTTCCGCCGCCGTCGGTGTCGGCCTGACGGTCGCGATCGCCGAAGGTGTAGAGCTGTTCCACATACCCCAACTCGAGCTCTGCCTGCTCTCGCACCCATCCACGGAGGCCGAGCTCCAGAGTGTGATCGCCACGCGGGTCCAGCGGGCCAAAAGGGAGAGCAGGCCGTCCCCCTTCTTCGAGGGTGAGGATTCTCGGCTCTTCGCCGGTGACGGCGAAGATAGCGGCGTTGAGGCCGATCGTGATCTCTGCACTCATGCGAAGGGGCTGATTGAACGGGTGTTTGATGCCGCTGAAGCTCTCTCGGCGAGGTCCCCCTCGAGAGCAAGGGGGAGCGGCGTCCGTCCGAACACTGTACAGAAGTGATGGATGAGGGGGGTGGAGAGATCTGCGAGGCTCAGCGAGCTGCGGCAGCTCGGCGCTGCTCGAGACCGAGACCGCTCGGCGACTGAGGAAACAAGTGTCCCCGGCATGCCGCAGGCGACGATACTTTTGAAGTAGTCGAGATCAGTCGAGACATTGAGTGCGAAGCCATGAGTGGTCACCCAGCGTCGAATGTGAACGCCTATCGAAGCGATCTTCTCTCCCTCGACCCAGACTCCGACCGGTGCTCCGTCGAGCCCCGGGTCGGCGTCGATGCCGAGATCCGCGAGGGTACGAATAAGAACTTCCTGCAGGTCACGGATGTATCGACGCACGTCCCTCCGATCAGGCTTGAGGTCGAGGATCGGGTAGCCCACGAGCTGGCCGGGGCCGTGATAGGTCACTTGCCCACCGCGGTCGGCGTCGCGGACCAGAACTCCCTGCTCTTCCAACCACTTCCTGTCTGCTAGGACGTCATCGGCAGCGGCGTTGCGCCCGAGAGTGACGACGTGAGGATGTTCGAGAAGAAGGAGATGCTCCTCGCTACGACCTTCGAGCACGTCGTCTCGGATCTTGTGCTGCAGGTTGGTGGCGATGTCGTAGTCGACAGTGCCGAGAAAGCCTGCTCGGAGCGGTGGCACATGGCTCACTATGGAGGAGATTCTAGCTTGGAGCCGTCGGCTCGTTCTCGCTCCGGTAGGATCCCCACCCGTGACTGACGACGTTGGCACTCCGTCCCGACCCCTCGCTCTGCTTCTGACCGGCGGCGGCGCCAGAGCGGCCTACCAGGTGGGAGTGCTGCGCTATCTCGCGAAGCTCGACCCCCAGCTCCAGATCCCGATCGTGACTGGAGTCTCCGCCGGCGGCATCAACGCCGCATGCTTGGCTGCCAGTGTCGATCGTTTCGACGAGTGTGTCGAGAACCTCTGCGACCTGTGGCTGAGCCTGGATCCCGGTAGCGTCTTCCGAGTCGATTCGTTGAGCCTCGGGCGCGGCGTCTTGAGTTGGCTACTGCGCCTCTCCTCCGGCGGATCGGAGCTCGCGCCCCAAACTCGAGGCTTGGTGGACACGTCGCCTCTTCGAGACTTCCTTGAAAAGGCGCTCAACAGCGAACAGGGGGTTCTTGGCGGCATTTCCCGCAACCTGGAGTCGGGGAGACTGAAGGCGGTAGGCCTCACTACGGTCGAGTATGCGACCGGCCGCACGGTGCTATGGACCCAGGGTGCCGAGGTCCAGGGCTGGCAGAGGCCACAGCGGAGGAGTGTCGAGACCCGCTTCACCGTGGACCACGTGATGGCTTCAGCCGCTCTGCCGCTCCTCTTCCCGGCGATACGGCTGGAGCACTGCTGGCACGGCGACGGGGGAGTGCGACTTACCAGTCCGCTGTCGCCGGCCATCCACATGGGGGCGCGACGCATCCTGGCGATCTCGACCCGCTATAGGCGCACCGCTGAGGAGGCCGCCGATCCTGCCTTGGAGGGATACCCCCCACCGGCGCAGATCGCGGGCGTGCTGATGAACGCAATCTTCCTGGATCTGCTCGACCAGGACGCAGTCCATCTCGAGCGAACCAACAGACTGCTCCGCCACGCCAACGACGCCGGGCGGGAGGATCTCGCGCATGTCGATCTGCTGGTTCTGCGTCCGTCGGTCGATCTCGGCAGGCTGGCCAGCGACTTCGAGGCCCGACTTCCACGCGGATTCAGGTTCCTGACCCGAGGCCTCGGCACTCGGGAGACCAAAAGCTCCGACCTCTTGAGCATGCTCATGTTTCAGAGGGACTACGTCGAACGCCTGATCGAGATCGGCGAGGCCGATGCCGAGGCGCAGCGCGAGGAGATCTCTAGTCTGCTCGCCGTCTAGACCAGCGTTTCCAGAGTTCGTGCTGCATAGCTCGAGGTCATTCTGTTCGCTGGCTAGGCGCGCTGACGCAGGCATATTGGGCAATATGTCGAGGAGGCGAAACGACGCCAGCGGGCAGAAGGGCCCGAGATATGTGCACGAACTTTGGAAACGCTGGTCTAGGAACCGAGAGGAGGGCTCAGGAGGTGGGCTGCGGGCTCCCTTCAGCTTCCAGCTCGCTCGTGTAGGTACCATAGCGAGCAGCTCCGTTGACCCGTGCGCGGTGGTAGAAGGCTCGCTGTGCGGCCTCGACTTTCTGGTCCGCGCCGCCCCAAGCCTGGAGCGCCGACGCCTGCAAGGCCCTGCCGTAGGAGAAGCTGAGCTCCCAGGGCGCGCCACCGATCTTGTTCATGGCATCGAGGTGCTGGGTGGCCTCGATCTCGCTCTGCCCTCCTGAGAGGAACACGATCCCCGGAAGATCGGCTGGAACAGTGCGGAGAAAGCAGTCGATCGTTGCTTGCGCTACTTGTTCGACGCTCGCTTGTTGCTGGCAATCTTTGCCGGCGATCACCATATTCGGCTTCAGCAAGATGCTACGCAGAGGCACCCGCTGGGCGTAGAGCTCGGCGAAGGTTCGCTGCAGAGTGCGCTCGGTCGCCCTGAAGCAGTCTTCGAGGCTGTGGGCGCCGTCCATGAGTACTTCTGGCTCGACGATCGGCACCAAGCCCTGCTCGACGCAGATCGCGGCGTAGCGGGCCAGGGCATGGGCGTTGGCGTCCAGGCAGTAGTCGCTCGGTAGCCCCTCGGTCTGGTCGATAGCGATCACGGCGCGCCACTTGGCGAAACGAGCGCCGAGCTCCCGATACTCCGCGGCTCGCTCGCGGAGACCGTCGAGGCCTTCCGTCACTTTCTCGCCGGGAGCGCCCGCCAGTGGCTTTGCTCCTTGGTCGACCTTGATACCGGGGTGAATGCCTCTAGATTGCAGAAGCTGCGCGAACGGCGTCCCATTCGAGTCCCGCTGACGTAGAGTCTCGTCGAAGAGGATGACGCCGCTGACCAGCTCGTCGATGCCGGCGGTGGTGAATAGAAGATCCCGGTAGGCGCGACGCTTCTCTTCGGTGGACTCGACCCGGATCGAGTCGAATCGCTTCTTGATCGTCGGAGTGCTTTCGTCCGCCGCCAGAATCCCCTTTCCCGGTGCAACCAGGTCCCGAGCGACGGCTTCGAGGTTCGAACTACTTGTGCTCACGGGTGCGTCCTCTCTGTCGGTCCGGGTTCATGATACTCGACCTCGAGGGGACTCTCCTCAGCCTTGAAAGAGGCGGTCGAGGAGGTCTTCGACGATGTCGACTTCGGGTCCGGCCAGCTTCGCGGGGCCGACGTGGGCGATGCGAAACCAGGCCTCGTGATCTCCAACGGCCACCTGGCGCTCCTCGATGAGCTGGGGTGACCGTGCCGCAACTACGGGGAGACGAACGAGGTCGGCGGTGGCTGGCGAGTCCGTCGCCGGGGCCGGAACCGCCCCTACGCAGGGCGTCAGAATCTCCCCTTGGATCGTCTCGACATCATCCAGCTGACCGAGTTTCAACACCGTGGATGTGTCCGTGCCGACCTCGGCTGCCGCCTCTTCCGCGCTCTGCCAGGGATCGTCTCCGGTGAGCGGAGCCTGGGCAAAGACGGCTCCGCCGCGCGCGGCTTCGTTCAGGCTCGATCGCTGCAACAATATCCACAACTGGCCGTTCTCGACGAAGAGAGGCACCAGCGCGGCATGGCGCTCCCCCTCTGTCGCTATCGGGCGGATCGGGATCTCGGCGAGGAGTTTTCGAACCTCCAGAATCCAGCTTTCGGTCACCATGGTTGACGGACAATACCTTCGAGTGTTGTGTCTCCGAGATGGCTTGCCAAGAGCTCGAGGTCATTTTGTTCGCTGTCAAGGAGCGACGAGGCAGGCATATTGGGAATATGTCGACGAGTCGCGACGACGGCAGCGGGCAAAAGGGGCCGAGATATTGGTAAGCCATGTCGGAGACACGGCACTAGATATCTCGCTCGAGAACCGGACCGCCGAGGGTCGAGAAGCCAGCCACACCGAGGACGTGAGGCTCTATTCGCAGCCGGCTCGGTCCGAGCGGCCGCCGTATCTTGAGCGAGAGTGTTGCCTCTCCGCCCGGCTCCAGGTCCCTCGGCAGTGGCGGCCACTCCGCCTCGGCGAGCCAGTCTCTTCCTTGGTTGGTGAGCCGAACTTCAAAAGCGATTCCGCCGTCACCGCGCCGGCCGGCCAGCCATCGCGCGGCGCCGGTATTACGCACGTGAAGATCGAGCACTCGCACAGAGCTCTCTTCCCAAGGGGGGTCGAGTCCTTCGATCTCGAGGCTCCCTTCGAGGCGGCCCCAGCTCAAGCTCGTGGGCGGTGGCGGCTGAGGCTCGGTTGCCACCCCCGGCGGGAGGGCGGCGAGCTCTCGGCATGCTTCCGCGACTCGGTCTGCAACTCTGTCGGGGTCGTGCTCGCGGCGCACCCGCTCACGCGCTCGCTCGCCCATGGCCCGAAGCTCCTCGGGACGATCGAGGAGATCGCGAATCCTCGCCACAAGGCTGTCGAGCTCCTCCTCGCCTAGCGGAATTCTGGTGATCTCCTCGCCTAGCTCGGCGAACTGAGCGTAGTCCGAGACCAGAGTCGGCCGGCCCATTGCGAGGAGGCGAAGGTACGACGCTGAAGTCTCGCCGGCGGTGGGGTAGCGCAGGTTGACGCAGAGATCGGCAGTAGCCATGGCTACGCGGAGTCGATCACGGTCGAGAAAACCGCACAGGTGGACACGCTCGAGGACGCCGGCCTCTCGGGCCTTCGCAGCGAGATCGAACTCCGGCGCGACCTCGCCTACGATCAGGAGATGCACTTCGGCGAGCTCCTCTTTGGCCAGGGCTTCGATGACGACGTCGGTCCTCTTGATCGGCGTTTGGAAGCCGAAGGACCCCACCACCGGCGCTTTCCGAGGTATGCCCAGAGACTCTCGCAGAGCTAGGGTCGACGCCGGTGAAGCCATGGGCTCGAGTGGCATCGGCATCGGGATCACTCGCACGGTCACATCCTCGACGCCCTCTTGCAGTCGTTCCGCTGCCCAGGAGCTGTGGACGAGGACTCCGCGTTGGGTCTGGACCAGGGTGCGATGGCAGGGCAGAGCGAAAAGAGGTGCGGTGGGATAGGCGCCCCAGCGCGGCGCCCGGCCGATGGTCGCTCCTACCCAGCCGTGCTCCTCCTGGAGGCGTTGGCGGTAGAGCGGGAGCTCGACTCGAGCGAGGGTCTGCTCGACGAGGAGATGGTGAAGGAAGAGATCGTGCAGGGTGAGAATGCCGGGATGAGATCGGGCGAGATCGAGCACCTTCTGGTGATGGAGATTGTTTCCCATCTGATAGAAGGGGACTCGTCCGTCTTCCCCCAGATGAGTGGTGTCCACTGGCTGCCAGCGGCCCTCGATCTCGGGCGACACCTCTTCTTCGAGTCGGACTACTCTGAGGTCACAGCGCTCGGCGAGGGCCGGGAGCAGGTCCGCGCTGTAGTCGGCGATGCCGGAGCGGGTGGGGGGAAGAGGGGAGACGAAATCCAGCCGCAGCCGCGAGCCGGCTTCTCCAGCACTCATTTAGAGCCCATCTGCGACTTCAGCCAGGCTTCTATGAAGGGGTCGAGGTCACCGTCGAGCACTCGGTCCGCGTCTCCCATCTCGGCGCTCGTGCGATGGTCTTTTACCATCCGATAGGGATGAAGCACATAACTGCGGATCTGGCTGCCCCAGGCGATGTCCTGTTTTTCGCCCTCTCGCTCCGCTTGCTCCTCCTTACGTTTCTTCATCTCGGCGTCGTAGAGGCGGGCACGCAGTATCTTCATCGCCGTGGCCCGGTTCTTGATCTGGCTGCGCTCGTTCTGGCAGGTGGCGACGATATTGGTCGGGAGATGGGTGATTCGCACCGCCGAGTCGGTGACGTTGACGTGCTGGCCGCCGGCGCCGGACGAACGGTAGGTATCGATGCGCAGGTCTTTGTCGAGGATCTCGATATCGACGTCGTCGTCGACCTCCGGGTAAACGTAGACCGAGGCGAAGGAGGTATGGCGTCGGCTGGCGGCGTCGAAGGGGCTGATGCGCACCAGGCGATGGACCCCGTTCTCGCCTTGGAGATAGCCGTAGGCATTGGGCCCACGGATTGCCAGAGTCACGCTCTTGATGCCCGCTTCTTCGCCGTCGAGGCGATCCAAGAGAGCGGCTTCGAAGTGGTGGCGCTCCGCCCAGCGTAGGTACATGCGGAGCAACATCTCCGCCCAGTCTTGGGATTCGGTGCCGCCCGCCCCTGGGTGCAGTGCCATGAGGGCGTTGCGCTCATCGTCCGGCCCCGACATCTTGAGCCGGAGATCGAGCTCCGTGAGCTCCTTTGTGAGGCGCTCGAGAAAGGTCTCTGCGTCTGCGTCTGCCGCACTCGGGTCCTCGGCAATGAGCTCGCGCCAGGTGGCAAGCTCATCGCTGTCCTCCCGCATCTGCAGGAGCAACTTCACTTTCTTTTCGGTGGCGGCCCGCTTGCGGAGGATGGATTTGTTCTCGTCGGGCCGGTCCCAGAAGCTGGGATCCTCCATCACCCGGTCGAGATCGGCGAGCTCCTTCTCTACCTGGGATTCCTCAAAGGAACCCCCTTAGATCGTCGAGGCGCTTGGCGAGGCGGTCGAATTCCTGTGTCTCCATGATGTGGGGTCGCTCAGCGCCCTCGGCGGGACGACAATATAGCAAAGGACGCGACGGCCAGACAGAGGATTGGCGCGAGCCATGGCAGGCGGGTGTAGGGGCTCAGATCCGCCCCGCCGCGAACGCTCGCCCGCACGACTCCCTCTTCGTCGACACCGATCATCTCCACCGCCTGGCCGTTGGCTTCGATCAGGGCCGAGACACCGGTGAGGGCGGCTCGCAGAACCGGTCTGCGATTCTCGGCGGCGCGGAAGCGGGCGGCGCGTAGGTGCTGCCAAGGCGCCCAGCTATCGCCGTACCAGGCGTCGTTGGTGAGAGTCGTGATCAGGGTCGCTCCGCTCGCCACCAACTCTGCGACTTCGTGCGGGAAGGTGATCTCGAAGCAGATCGCCACCCCGATCTGCTCTTCCCGCCAGGTCAGAAGGGTCACGCTGTCGCTGGCCGAGAAGTTACCGGCATTGCGCGCCAGCTTGTCGACGAAGGGAAGGAGCTCGGCAAGAGGAACGTATTCGCCGAAGGGAACGAGGTGGCGCTTGTCGTAGGCCTGGAGCTGTTGACCCGGCTGGGCCAGGAAGGCGGTGTTGAAGACCTCCTCACCCTGCCATCGAGGCGAGTTGAAAAGGATGGAACAGCCTTTGTCGACGAGGCGGAGAACGTCTTCTCGCATTTGTCGGTCGCGGGAGAAGGCGTAAGGCCAGGCGGCGCTCTCGGGCCACAGAAGCAGTGCCGGCCGATCACAGGCCTCTTCGCTCATTCGAAGTAGCTTTCGGTAGTGCCGCTGTTGCTGCTCGGTCTCGTCCAGCTTCAAGATCCCTAGATTCGGCTGGACGATTCGTACCTCTCGAGCTTCTCGCGTCGCCAGTTCCGGCTGTGCAAAACGCGATGCGAGAGAGAGCAGAAGGAGAGGCGTAAGGAAGCCGATCGCAATCGGCTCCCAGCGGCGCCGCGAGAGCCCTTGGGCCAGGCCGACGCTGGGGAGAAGAACCACGAACGACACCCCATAGGCTCCGATCCAGGAGCTGAGGAGGAGGGCTCCGGGCACCGCAATCCACGCATAGGAGGCGAGGTTCCACGGGAAGCCGCTCAGCAGGTACTGGCGCGAAACCTCGAAGACCGTCCACAGAGCCGGTAGGCCGAGCATGCCTGTGACCCAGGAGCGCGCCTTCCAGGGGCCGAGGGCGAGCCAGGCGAAGAGCGAGTGATGAAGGGCGAGGTAAGAGCAGAGCAAGACGAGCAAGAGGTTGCCCAGCCAGCCCGGAAGCTCGCCGAAAGTCGAGATCGTCGGTGCAATCCAGGGGATCGCGACCAGCCAGGTGGCGAGGCCGTGGAGGAACCCCCACAACGGCGCTCGCCGCCGATCGAGGAGCAGCATCAAGGGGCAGAGAGCGACCCAGGGTAGAAACAGGAACCCGTTGCGGCCGAAGCAAGCCGCCCAGATCATGCCGCCTCCCACTGCCACGCCGGCGGCGACCCAGGGCGATTTGAGCCAGCCGACTGTGGAAGCGCCTATGTCTTCGGGCTCAGGGGGCACCAGGAGGGATCCACGGGTCCAGCTCCCAGCGCCGCTGGATCTCGTCGGCGCGACGCTGGGCAAGCTCGCGGTCGCGGAAGGGGCCTACTCGCACGCGAAATACCTCTCGATCTCCCTCCGAGACCGGAACGAGCTGGGCCTCGAAGTCCTGATCCAGCAGCCGGTCGACCCAGGTCTGAGCCTTGTCGCGGTCGGCGCTGGCGATCACCTGCACAAAGAAGCCGTCTTCGGTGGGCGCTAGCGCCGCTGCTACTTCCGGCGCCTGCGGAGCTTCCTCCACGTCGGGGCGGCTGGCCGGCTCGATTCGAGGCGCGGGGCGCTCCATTGGCTCCGGCGGCGGCATGCTGCGGGCCACCCGAGGTGACTTCTGCTTCGCCGCAATCGGGGATGGCGCGGCCACCGGGGTCGGCGCGGCTTTGCGCGCCGCTGCAGGCTTGTCCTCTATCTTCTTGGGTGCCGGCTCCATGGGTGGGGGAGCCATCCGCTGAGGCACATCGGTCTTGGTGAAGAAATCGAGCCGCTCGACCTCGCTCGCGGCGGCGACGGTCGCGAAGTCCGGGCTTACGGTCTCCTCGACGGAGGCTCTGCCGAGCCAGACCCCGGCAAAGAAAGCCACGAAGTAGCAGGCGAGGAGCGTGCCGAGAGCGGCGAGCACCTGTCGGTTGGTGAGGGCGATTTGGTAATGGGTGGCGTCACTCGGCTCGTTCACGAACTGTCGCCTCCGTCAGGAGTCTTGGATTTGAGTTTGTCTGCGAGCTCGAGAAAGGGCTTGACGATGTCCATGGGGAGGGGAAAGATAATCGTCGAGTTCCGCTCGGCGGCGATGTCGGTAAGGGTCTGGAGATAGCGTAGTTGGAGAGTGATCGAGTTGTTGCTCATCGTATCCGCCGCATTGGCAAGACTGACGGCGGCCTGGCGCTCACCCTCGGCATGGATGACCTTGGCCCGCTTCTCGCGCTCGGCCTCGGCTTGCCGGGCCATCGCTCTCTGCATTTCTTGGGGAAGGTCGACGTGTTTCACCTCCACCGCTGACACCTTGATACCCCAGGGGTCGGTTTGCAGGTCGATGATCGATTGGAGCTGCTCGTTGAGCTTGTCGCGCTCGGAGAGGAGGCTGTCGAGGTCGGCCTGACCGAGGATCGAGCGCAGGGTCGTCTGCGCTAATTGGCTGGTGGCGTAGTTGAAGTTTTCCACCTCTACGACTGCCTTGTTGGGCTGGAGGACTCGGTAATAGACCACCGCGTTGACCTTCACCGACACGTTGTCTCGGGTGATGATGTCTTGCGGTGGCACGTCCAGAACCACGGTACGCAGTGAGATGCGGACGATACGGTCGATCGGCCAGAGGATGAGCACGAGCCCCGGTCCCTTCGGCTCCGGCAGGATGCGGCCGAGGCGAAAGACTACGGCTCGCTCGTACTCATTGAGAATGTTGATCCAGCGGAAGAAGAGGATGACTATGAGGATGACGAAGACTGCTAGGGCCTGGGGCATGAGGAGATTCTCCTTGGGGGCACGACCTATTATTGGGAGGGTTGGACCTTGAGCGTCATTCCGTCGACGGCCACGATCTCGATCGCATCACCGGCGGCCACCGGAGCTTCCGCGACCGCATCCCAGATCTCGCCGTGTACCGCTACCTTCCCTCGAGGAGCGAGCTCGGTGCGGGCAATGCCGGTCTCGTGGATGAGTCCCTCGCGACCTGTAGAGACCTGACGCTTGTGGACCTTCACGACCAGCGTCATCAATAGGGCCGAGACCAGCCCCGCGGCTGCTGCCATGGCGGCAATGAGCGGAAAACTGACTCGGATCGCGGGATCCGGACTGTCGAAAAGAAGCACCGACCCCAGGACCAGCGACAGAACCCCGCCCAGAGTGAGTAAACCGAAGCTCGGCGCTTTGATCTCGAGCAGGAAGAAGAGGACGGCGAGGAGGAGAAGGGCGACTCCGGCGTAGTTCAACGGCAGTAGCGATAACGCGTAGAAGGCGAGTACCACGCAGATCGCTCCAAGCACCCCCGGCAGGATCGAGCCCGGGTTCGAGAACTCGAAATAGAGTCCGAGGCCGCCGGCGCTGAGGAGGAGATAGGCGACGTTGGGGTGGGCGATGATTGCGCGCAACCGTTGGAAGAGGGCGATCTCTATGCGCTGGATTTGAGCGTCAGCGGTGCGGAGTGTGCGCTCTTCCCCGTTCTTCTCGAGCACGCGTCCATCGATGGCCTCGAGAAGATCGTCGATGTCGTCGGCGATCAGGTCGATGAGCCCCTCGTCGAGGGCTTCTTTCGCGGTGAACGATCGGCTCTCGACAACCGCCTCCTGTGCGAGCTCCTGGTTACGGCCCTTCTGTTCCGCCAGGGAGCGGATGGTCGCCGCGGCGTCTTGCTCGACCTTCTCCGCCATCACGCCCTCGATATCCTCACCCTGTCCTCCGACCGGGTGCGCGGCGCCGGTATTGGTTCCAGGCGCCATGGCGGCGACGTCAGCGGCCATGAGCAGAAAGAACCCCGCCGAGGCAGCCTGAGATCCCTGAGGTGATACGTAGATGACCACCGGGGTCTTGGCCTCGAGCATGGCGCTGAACATCTCGCGAGTCGAAGTGAGAAGGCCACCGGGGGTGGCGAGCTCGACCACGAGCACTTCGGCGTGCTGACGATCCGCTTCAGCCAGAGCGTCGAGGAGGATCTCCGCGGCGACCGGATGAATGATCGAATTCAGCTCCAGCTGAAGTACCGGGCCGGGATCGCCCGTGCTTCCGCTCAACTCGTCTGCCGCCATCGCATCCGCCACCGGCAACAGGAGTAAGGCAGTCACAACGGCCAACCGACGAATGGGCCGGGCGTAGGTTGTGGACCGAGTGGCGTACTCGGCTCCAGGAGATGCGCCTTTTTTTCGCATCCGATCTCGCGGGGCTGGGCTCACTGGCCTGCTTGTGACCTCCAGATCCACCGAGGGAGAGCTCGCGGTGCGCGGGCTCGAGAACTGGGTGAAGTCTAGCACGGAGGTCGGTGTGGAAACGGGGCGCGAGGGGGACGGAGTGAGGGAGTGGGGAAGAGAGTGAAGAAGTAAGGAGTGAAGAAGTGAAGAAGTGAAGAAGGAGCAAGTGGGGGGAAGTCATGAAGTTCGAGGGTGGGAAGGAGTCGCGGTGACTCGAATGGCTGGACAGTGTTTATGTAGTAAATGGATAATAAGTTACTATTATGCCGTGATCAGGAGTGGAAGGGTGCGTCTTCGCTTCTTTGGGGCGAAGGATATTTGGTGTGTAAAGATAATATATATATAATAAATGGATATATGAAAGAACCATCTCCCTCTGGCGGTCTGTCTCCTATGCGGGTGGTGTGTCGGCGTACTGGACTCAGGCCGGAGCTGATCCGCTCGTGGGAACGTAACTACGAGGCCATAGCACCGGTGCGCTCGGCTGGGGGGCATCGCCTCTACGCAGAGAAGGACATCGAGCGCTTGCAGCTGCTGCGCCATGCGACCGAGGCCGGTCACCCGATCGGGCGAATCGCCGGCGTCGACGATGACTCTTTGCGAAAGCTGATCGCGGCGGATGCCAGGGATCGACCGCTGCCGGCGAGTACGTTCGCCACGGGCGGAGACATCCACGTCGCAGCGTGCCTCGAGGCGGCTAGCCAGCTCGATCGCTCAGGTCTCGAACAAGCCGTTGAGCGCGCGGAGCTCGAGCTCGGCCGGGTGGCGATGGTCGAGGAGGTGCTCGCTCCCCTGGTCGAGGCCATGGGCGAGGCGACTCGGACTGGAGCCTTGCGACCGATGCACGAGCATCTGCTTTCTTCGGTACTCGTCGCTTCCTCGCAAGGCTTTCGAAGCGCCTTCGCTCAGGCTGGGTCGGCTCCGCGACTGATCGTGACGACACCGGCTCGTCAGCACCACGAGCTCGGAGCGATTCTCGCGGCCAACGTAGCCGCCGGCGAAGGTTGGCAAGTGACGTATCTCGGCGCCAACCTTCCGGCGGAAGAGATCGCCGCGGCGGTACTCCTGAAAAAGGCGGCCGCACTTGCGTTGAGCGTCGCCTATCCGCCGGACGATCCGCTGCTGGCGGGTGAGCTTCTTCGCCTTCGCCGACACCTCGGCCCGGCCATCGCGATCTTGGTTGGCGGGCGCGCTGCAGCCTCGTACCAGTCTGCCTTGAAAGAGACGAATTGCTTCCTCGCCTCAGACTTCAACGCCTTTCGTAGTCTTCTCGCCAAGCTTCGCTTCGAAGGGGCGGCTGCGACTACTCGGGCCGGGAAGGGTCCAGCAGCGGGCTTCTGAGCACGCGGACTCCGTTGAGCGAGCTGGCGAGAATGGCGGCCAGCAGCAAAGCCGCGCCGATTCGGATCAGGCTTGCTCTCTCCAGGGTCAGGGCGACAGCCAGAATGGGCACCCCTATGGACCAGGTTCCGAGCTCCACCGCCGCGATCGTCGCACTGGCGAGGCGATAGGGGGAGTGGGGAGGCGGTCCGCTTCGTGCCATGGCTTGCATCCACACCAGCACCCGGAAGAGGCGAGTCGCTGCGACGGATCCCAAGGCGGGTGCGTAGAGCCATCGGGGCAATCATGTAGAGCGCGCCGAGGATCGATGAGGTGATCCAGCCGAGAGTCACCAGGTGAACGACCGCGAGCATGCGCGGGTGGTAGAAGAAACCTGCGAAGCTCTGTGGCCAGGCAACCAGGATGCCGAGCGCACAAGCCAGGCAGAGATGGGCAAGGGCGAAGTAGTAGACGGGTAAGCGGCTGGGCGGATCAGGACCGGTCATTTGGTTCGTCGCCACTCCCGGAGTCTAGCCTCCTGGGCCTCCCGCTCCATCGGTTGACAGCCCACTTGCGCGTGCTAGCGTCCGGTCCATGAACGAGGAGATGTGGTCGGGAGTTTGGGCGGGAGTCAAGAGCATGGAGCCGGCGAGGCGCCCTCTGGTTGCGCCCGGCCCAGGGGAGGCGCGGCTGCGCATCGAGGCCTGTGGCATCTGCGGCTCCGACCTCCACATCTACCGCGCCCCCGACCTCGTCCCCGAGGGGACGACTCTGGGTCACGAGATGGTCGGCGTGGTGGAGAGTGTGGGGGATGAGGTCTCGGAATGGAGAGCCGGAGACCGGGTAACCGTCGAGCCGCTCATCTCGTGTGGTCGCTGTGAGATGTGCCTCCAGGGCTACGACAATCGCTGCCCGGAGTACGGCATCATCGGGATGCACCAGCCCGGGGGCTTCTCGGAGCAGATCATCGTTCCCGCTCGCCGTCTCTATAAGGTCTCGGAAGCCTTAGCCGCTCCGGTGGCGGCCCTCAGTGAGCCTGTCGCGGTCGTCGTCCACGGCCTTCAGCTTGGCGGCTTCACTCCCGGTCAGCAGGTCCTCGTGCTCGGCGGCGGCACGATCGGCCTCTTGACTGTTGCGGTAGCTCGACTCTGGGGCGCAGGAGACATCGTTCTCACCGCCCGGCATCCCCACCAGGTAGAGCTCGGGCGGAGGCTTGGCGCCAGTGAAGTCTTCGCGCCAGAGGAGGTGAGCCCGACCGAGCTGCCGCAATTGTTGGAGAGCAGACCCCCGGACCTCGTGGTGGAGACCGTCGGCGGCGAGGCCGACACCTTGGCCGCGGCCGGAGCTGCGGTCGCCCCCGGCGGCACGGTGGTGGTCCTCGGTGTCTTCACGGCTGAGATCCGGCTCGCCCCCATGCCGCTGCTCAAGAAGGAGGTGTGCTTGCGCTGGTCGCTCTGCTACACCCGCTCTGAAGCAGGCGCTGACTTCAGTGAGGCGATCGGACTCATCACGGCTCACCCCGAGCTATTCGGCTCCCTCCTCACTCACGAGCTGCCTCTGGCCGAGATCGGGCGCGGCTTCGCAATCGCCGACGACAAGAGCAGTGGTGCGATCAAGGTAACGGTGGTGCCCTGAGGTAGTCGACAGTGCACACATCCCAGTAGCTCTCGAGGGCGCCGGCGTCGTAGAGCTCCAGGAATCTCGGGATGCTTTGAAGCAAGACTGTGCCTCGGTGGCCGCGTTGCCGCTCTGGGTGGGGGAGGCCATAGTGGAAATAGGATCGTATGAAGAGGCTGTTATCGCCCAGCGGAAGCGAGCGCAGGTTCTCGACGTAAGAGTCGAAGCGGCCTTCGCGCAGGAGATAGAACTCGACGTTGGAGGCGTAGAAGGTAGTGACGGTCTCCCCTCGCGACTTTGCCCATGCCCCCAGCTTTCGTAGAGCGTGGGGCCCGGCCAGGTCGCCCACGACCGGCACGAGTCGACCCGAGCCCGCGAGATTCTTGACGAAGGCGAAGTCTGAGTCTGAAGCGAGAAAGTGGCTTGCCTTCTCTGTCGGGGTTCTCGCCAAGAGTAGCGAGCGATAGCTCGGGTAGTGTCGCCCCCGCGGTCGGCCGTGGCTGCGGAAGCGGAGCTCCAATTGCTCTCTGAAGTAGGCCTCGTACATCGAACGAAGACGTCCTCGATCCTCGACGGAGAGGGTGAAGAGAAGCTGCGACTCGATGTGGGTGGTGAAGGCGGCGACATTCTGCTCGAAGACATCCTGGCTCGATGGCGACGCTTCGACCGCAGCGATGACACCGTTGATGTCGGTCGCTGCCGCCGCCAGAGCTTCCTCATTCGGTGATCTCGCGAATAGCCGGCACAGGTAGTGATAGGGCGTGGACGACTGGGCGAGGACGGCATTGAGGAGGAGATGGTGGAGCAAGTTGTCGCGGCGGATGTCGACGATGAAAGCCCAGCTGGGACGAGCTCGAGCGATGTAGTTGAAGTTCTGTTCCGGCCCGACACCGATGTAGACGCCGCCGACTGCATGCACTTGGTCGATGATCTGTGCGTAGGAGCCTTCGTTCGAGACCAGATTGTCGGTGTCGAAGTAGCCGGCCGGCTCGGAGAGGGCGGCGACGAGATCGACGAGGCGCGACGGTTCCGGTTCCCGGGCCCGGCTGCCGTGTGGTGGCGCGGCGGTGAGCAGAACGGCGGCCACGAGGCCGGCGCCGAACCTCGAGGCCCTCTTGCCGTGCACTAGACCAGCGTTTCCAAAGTAGCGCTACATATCTCGGCCCGTTCTGCCCCGCTGGCGGCGTTGCGCCTCCTCGACATATTCCCCAATATGCCTGCGTCGGCGCGCCTTGCCAGCGAACAGAATGACCGCGAGCTATTGTAGCGCGACTTTGGAAACGCTGGTCTAGCCGTCTCCGGAGGCAACCGCTCAGGGGTGGCCCCCGCTACGGATCGAAGCGGAGCTTCCGGGTTGGCCAACGAAGTCGAGAATCTTTGCCGAGATGGCTTTGTCCGCACGACTCATGGCCAGGACCATGCGGCGATGGCTGTCGGTTGTAACAGCGAATAGCTCGCTGTCGGCCCCCTCTCGCGCCAAGGCCTGGTGGAGCAGGCGATTCTGGCGCGCCACAACAGGCCACTCTTTGGTGGTGTGAATGAGCAGAACGGGTGGAGCGTCGCCTTCTATCTTTGGGATCACGGATGCGAACTCACGCCAGTCGACGCCCGGAGTCTCGAGGTCAAAGCGCTTTGCCCACCAGCTTTGCGATCGGCCGCTGTCCCAACGCTCCTGATCGACGAGGTCGTAAGCGGAGCCGCTGATCAAGATAACGCCGGTGACCTCTTCGGGCTCGAGCCCGGCGCTGCGCATTTCGTCGCGATCCAGCGCCAGGCGAGCGGCCAGCCAGGCGCCGGCCGAGTGCCCGGACAGGAACACTCTTCCGTCGCCGCCGTACTCGTGCACGTGACGATGGGCCCAGCGCAGCGCAGCCGCGACGTCGTCGACCTGGTCGGGCCAACGCGCCTCCGGCTGGAGCCGATAGTTGACAATCGCGACTCCGATGCCGCGAGCCGCATAGAAACGGCCGAGGTTGCCGTAAATGTTGTAGCCACCCACTCGCAGGTCTTTGTCGCCGTCGGTCAGAGAGCCACCGTGAAGGAAGATGAGCAGTGGCCAACCGTCGGTGCCAGGGCGAAAGAGGTTGAGCCTGTGCTTCTCCTCGTCGGCCTCTTCGTCTGTACGGTAGGGGAGCCCGGCGACAACCTCGCCTCCGCCACTCAGCTCGGCGGGCTCGTAGAAGGGCTTGACGGCTACGCGCACTACGGCCGAGCAGCCCGAGAGAATCACCAGAGCCGCGAGCAGTTTCGCGGGCAGGAGGCTACGAGACAGCCGTCGCCTCCACCTCGACCATGGGCTCCGGAAATGCGAGCCTATTGACACCGAGCAGAGTCTGGGGAGGATTCAAGGGTTCACCGGGGTGCGCTGCATAGGCTCTCTCCTCAGGTCAGGTGACGATCTTCTCGTTTTCCGACCAAGAAGTTTATCCCACTGAGGTTTCAGCTCTCGCTCGCTCCTCGCCGGTTTCGGCTTCTCCGGAGCGCGAGTATCGCGACGATCGCGGCCAGACAGACCAGGGTCGCTATCCGCGGTCGAATCTGCGCGACCTGCTCGGCGGGGCGGACGAGACCGAGGAGCTCCTGGGCTCTGCCGATCGCGAGACTGATGCGCCCCATGACAGTGTAGCCGAAGGACGCTCCGAAGGAGAGCATGAGAATCAGAATCCCGAAGCGGCTCACCCACGGCTTATAGCGGGAAAAGGCAAGAAAGGGGGTGGCCGCCACCAGGCCGGCGCCGGCGGCTACAAAGGCAAGGGGCAGGCCGGGCAGGTCACCTGGGCGGACGAGGTAGACGGTAACGGTCGCGAGCACGAAGGCGGCGCCGGCGGCCTTGCTTCCGTGCGCGATTGCCGAAGGCGGCAGCTCGCTGAAGTAAAAGTGCGATAGGCAGGCAACGAGACCCGTGACCAGAAGCACGTCGGAGAAGAGGCCGGCGCCGTCGGCTTGCCACGACCAGAAACCATGGGTGGCGAAGCTGGTCGCCAGGTCGGGCATGCTCTGGGCGACCTGAGTCATTAGATTGGCGTTTGCCTCGCCGGTGAGCTTGACGCCAGCGTAGGCCGCGACCAGAAAAGCGATCGGCACTCGAGCGACCCAGGAACGTTTGCGACTGAGCTTGAAGAAGAGGAGAACCAGCAGAACCAGCGGAACGAAAGAGAGAAGGGTCCCTTGCGCCAGCTTGTCGATCAGATTCGGTTTGAAGACGCCGTAGTACTGCTCGACAATCCCCACCCCGACCGTGACCCCTAGGAAAGCGTGCTCCGCCAGTTTGTAGATGGGGTTGTCGTTATAGAGAAAGGAGAAGATCGCGAGGGTCAGAAAGATACTGAGCCAGGCGCCGAGGAGATCGAGAGTGGAGAGCTCCACTTCATGCCTCCTTGTGATGGCGGGTGAGAAAGTAGGCGACGTTGCCGACGATGAGAAGAACGATGATGAAAACGTGGCCGAGATTGAGTACGTTCACTGCCAGCGTGGCGAGCTTGCGCACTCCCTCGGGTGCCTCCTCGGGCCACACCAGCTTCTCGTATTGGGCCGACCCAGGCATGCCGGCAGCCAGCCCCACCAGCTGGCCGGCCTTGTAGAAGGGAATGTAGTCCGGTCCCGATACTGCGGTCGTAGAGGAGACCATGCGCAGATCGTGCTGGCCCTGGATCTGGAGGACGTACTCGCGAGTGCCCGGCGAGCCCGCCGAGACCAGCACCAGAAGGTCGAAGTCGCGGGCCTGCTTGAGGCCCTGCATGATCGGCAGCTCGCTCAGCGGTGCTCCTCGATAGTCCGACGGAAAGGCCTTGGTTATGTTTTCGCCGATGGCTTTGATCGCTAGCTCCTGCCCGGGTTTGTAGCCGAGGAAGGCATAGTCGGTGCCGTACTCGTAGTCGTAGCTGGGACTGACTTCGTCGAGGTAGCTGACGACAAGCGGCGGAGCGAACTCCCACAGGCACAGCACCACGATCTTGATGTCCTGTCGCATCAGATGATGAAGGTTGGCGCGAAAAAACGGACCGATCTCCGGCAGCCCCGCGGGATCGAAGTCGGCCGAGATCAGGACTCGCGAGCCTGGCTCCAACTCTTCTATTGCGTCGTAGACCGCCCTGACTCGCTCATCGACCCTGAACGGTAGGTCGACCGGATAGAGCATTGGAATCAGGATGGCGAAACCCATGCCGAGGAAGATCCACCGGCGGTCCATTTGCAAGAAACGGAGCAGCAGTCTTCGCATCAGTCTGCTCCCAGGTGGCTGCGCTCGAGGCCGAGAATGATGCGCAACCCGGTGGCGACGGCACCTAGAGCGGCGCCGATGAAGATGGCTCGCCTTGCCGCAATGTTCGGCACGTCCATCATCCAGTTCATGAACTGCGGCAGGCGCTCTCCGATGAAGGGCAGGTCCTCGCCGATCGGAACGCGGGCGAGCATGACGACGCACGCAGCGACCAGCAGCACTGTAGCCTCGAGATTGCGCGCGCGGAAAGCCCGAAAAGCCGCGGTGGCAATGTAGAAGGCGAGTAGAGCGAACATGGTCGCGTTGAGCGGAGTGAGAACGAAGTCGAAGAACCAACGGTAAATCTGTCCCGGCTGGCTGCGATCGGTCCCGCCCGCGAAGCCGATGACCATGGTGGCGACCAGACATACCAGCATGACGGTCTTGTAAGCCCAATCCTTCTCACGATGCACGATCTTGGGAAGGTTGACCTGAATCATGTTGATCAGTCCGAGAACAAAGGCTCCCGCGGCCAGAATCAGCCCCCACTCGAGGATGTCCTCGGTGACGAGGTGATAGCCGTAGTGGGGGATAAAGAACTCCCCGATCATGAAAATGCCGACGACGAAAGTGACGACGAGGGGCAGAGTTGAGCGCATAGGGGCTAGTGTCCTGTATCAGTGGTTCGTTGCATAAATCGCGCAGTCATTTTGGGTGCTGCCAAGGCGCTACGACGAAGGCATATTGGGCAATATTGCTAGGAGGAGCAACGACGGCGGCGCGCAAAAGGGCCAGCGAGTTGTGGGACGAACTACTGGTACAGGACACTAGGTACCGATGGTGAAAAGAGTTTGAAGGAAGGGGAAGCCGCAGGTGGTGAGAACCGTGCCCGCCGCGAGAGCCCAGAGGCAGATCACCTTGATCCAATCGGAGGCTTTGAGAGAGCTCACGAGACGGGGGTCGCGGCTGAGATAGGCTGAAACCGCGAACAACTCCTCACCGATGAGGGTGTAGTCACAGGCGGCGATGAAAAAGGGCAGCTGGGTGGGCTCGGCGGTTCCGGCGATCTGAATGGAGCCATTGAGAAAACCGGTCTCCGCGAGGATCAGAGATTCGGCGAAGAAGCGTCCCAGGTAGAGGTTGGTCGCGGGCTGTTCGCGAAGGATGATGCCGTTGGTCCCGGCGCAGAACGCGAACTGCTCTGAGCTGATGAAGCGGATGTCGCTACTCCTGAAGGCATCAGGATGTCCGGCCTGAAAGAAGCCGGCTCGCACCACTTCGTCGGCGACTTCGCGAACGATCGGGATCCGGCAGCAGACGATGATGTCGCTCTGATACTCGGCGACGGTGCGGCTCACCTGGCCGAGGATGAGCATCGAGGCGATGGTTTGGATGTCTTGGAGCTCGTCGACTCCCGGCACATAGAGCACTGGTTTTCCCATTTCAGTCGCACGCCCGATGCCTTCTTCGATGGCGTCGATTCCCGGTATGCGCCGGATGCTGATCTCTCGGCCGCGGCGGGCTAGATCTGCGAAGCGTCGCATCAAGACTCCGGTCAGAAGAATCAGGCCAAGCAGCAGGAGGGAGCCTGGGCGGGTTCTGAGCCAGACGGCCCTGGGAGCCCCCGCCACAGCTGCCGAGGCGACACCTGCGGCCAGAATCTCCTGGACGCGATTGGCTCGATCCCGATCCTCGGCGGCTGTTAGATCTACATCGCTAGCACCTGCGGGAAGCTCAGTGACCACCGCCGATGGCAGGATGGAGGAGAGTGCTACGAGCCGATAAAAGTAGCTCTTCCGGGGTGGGTCGGAGCGCGGGTCTGTCGTCAGTCGGTCGGCCAGCTCGGTAGCACCTGCGGGTAGCGAATCCGTGACCACGTCCCAGGGCCCGGTCGCGCTGGGCGCGCGAAGAACCGCCCAAGCGGTCACGCCTTCTCTTGGTTGCCAGGAGAGCTCGAGCCCGAGGCCGTCAGAGTCGGCGGGCGTTCTGACCACCAGCTCGGGCGATGCTGGCTGTGACATCGCCGCCGGGGGGGCAGCCGCCGAGAGCAACAGAAGAAGGCTCCCCAGTCGTCGCCTCATCCCTCGATGCTCTCCACATTGGTGCGGGGGATCATTGCGCTTTCACCGTTGGCGAAAGCGACTTCGAGAACCCTGGCCTTGGTCTCCGACCCCAGCTCCGCCAGCTCGACCGGTAGAGACTGGACGGTGCCGATGCGCCCGAACCAGGGAGCACGAATGCCTCGCACGGTGTCGCCAATGGAGATCCCGACCGGCTCGGGCCGGACCACCTTGGTGTCGGGGACATCCTCTCGATCGTGAGTAATGACGATCTCGGGGCGGATCACGCCGGCTCGAATCTGAGTCGCTCCGTTGAGCGAGGCACGCCGACCGTCTTTGGCTGCGAGGAGTGCGAAGGTGGCCGGAGCCATGTCGATGCGGCCGAAGCCTTCGGTGACCATCAAGGTGAGGCCGAGATCTTCGCCGCCGGTGACCGCTACCCCGACTTCGTAGCCCAGGATCTCCTTGATCTCGTCGTAGTCGAAACCCCCGACCACGAGGCCCGCGATGCCGAGCTCGCGGCCACGCTCGACCGCCTCCAGAGTTACGTAAGAGCCGCCTACGACGATCTTGCCGGCGTGCGCCGGGCTCAAGTGGTCGGGATCGAGAACCTCCTCCGGTCCGCTTACCGCGATGGCCAACTCCCCTTTGACTTCGCCGCCGAGCCCGAAGATCCCCTGGACCAGTGTTGCCGACGCCTGGACGACGCAACCCTCGCCGGGGATGACCTCCACCACCTTGCCGTTGATGTAGGCATCGATCTCGACCGGGACCGGGCGGGCTTGGAGGATCACGGTTCCGGTAACGGAAGAGATACTCTGGATGGTGCCGGTGACCACGGCTCTGCTCTCGGAGGAGAAGAAGCCGAAGAGGCCGGAGGTGCGGCCAAGAATCTCTCCCTGCTCGACGCTGTCGTCGACCCCCTTGAGCATGTAGCTCCGAAGGCGGGTGGCGTCGACTCCGAGCTCGTTGCCGACGTTGACGGGGAAAATTTTTCCAGGCAGCTCGGTGCGAGCCACCAGCTCGTCGGCCGTGACTCTCTGACCGACCTCGACCAGAACTTCGCCCTCGAGGGGCAGGCGCCGGTCCCGCAGCACGATACCGTGCTCGCTGACCGTAAGCCCCGGAGTGAAGATGGTGCCCATTAGGGGCTACTCCCGTTGTCTGGGTATTCGGCCATCTCTTTCGCCCAGCGAGCGAGAAGAGGAACCCGCTCGGCTTTCTCTGCCGCAAAGCGCAGGGGGCGCCCTCGAGTGTCGACAACGATTCCGACCACGCCGCCGCGGAGCTCGCGGCTGAGCGCCTTCCCTGGACCCGCTCCCACATCCAGACCCCGTTGCAGTGGCGTCAGGGTGGCCTGGGATCTGGTGTCGGCGGCGGCCTCGAAGCGGCGCAGCTCACCGGCGCCGAGATCTTCCTGCACCCTCTCTCCGCCGGGGAGCACGAGCTCGACCCGAAGGACGGGCGAGCCCTGTCTCACTACCCCTGAAGGCGCAACGCAGGTCCCGAGATGGACCAGACAATCGCGCTCGAAGATCTCGGTGGCGGCAGCCTCGTCGACGGTGGAGAAGACGCCGAGGTGAGGGGTCATGAAGATCGAGTCGACCGCAAGCTCGGTTACACCCTCGGGCAGGAAGGCGTCCATCATCATCCGCATCGCCTGTGACCGGCGAGGCGCGTGCGAAAGCACGCCACCGCTGCCTACGATGAGATCGAGCTCACGCATCTTGATCAGCGACTCCCCCGACTCCGACTGACTGAAGGCATCGGCGATGGTGCGCTCTTGCTGGACCCCACGCAGCGAGACCGCGAACTCTTTGTGCTGGACGAAGGCGAGACGCAGGGCCTCACGGGCGATCGCCTGCTCGATCTTCAGCGCTTCGAGAGTCTCGGGGATGGTGGTGGGTCGGATCATTTTGTTGCCGATGCTGTTTCGCAGCTCTTTCTCGTCGATCGGAAAAGGGACCCAGCGAAGGATCTCCTCGAGACCGGCCTCGGCGAGCACGTTGGAGATCGAGTAGCTCATGCCGAGATTGGCGGAGACCGTGCGATTGAAGGCTCCGTCGAAGACCGAAAAGACATCGGTGGTGGCGCCGCCGATGTCGACGCCGGCAACGTTGATCTCGCGCCGTTGGGCGATGGTCTGGATGATCAGACCCACTGCGGCTGGGGTGGGCATGATGGCGACGTCGGTCCAGGACATGAGCCGCTCATAACCTGGGGCTTGAGCCATCACATGCTCGAGAAAGAGATCGTGGATCTTCTCGCGCGCCGGGCCGAGATTCTCGGTCTCGAGCACCGGTCGCACGTTCTCGGTCAGCTGGAGATCCGAGATCCCGGCCAACAGACGCCGGATGTCGTCGCTAACCGCCCGGTTGCCGGCAAAGATGATCGGCAGATCGAAGGACCCGCCGAGTCGGGTGCGCGGCCGCGCGGCCGCGATCATCTCGGCCAGTGCGACCACGTGCTTGCGTGTGCCTCCGTCGATGCCACCGGCGAGAAGAATCATGTCGGGTCGCAGTTGGCGGATGCGCTCGATCTGCTGGTGCGGCTTGCGGACGTCGTTGATAGCGAAGGCGTCCATGACGATGGCACCAGCTCCGAGAGCAGCCCGCATCGCCGACTCGGCAGTCATCGATCGGACCACGCCCGCGACCACCAGTTGCAGCCCGCCGCCGGCTGAGGAGGTGGAGATATAGAGATCGACGCCGTCTCCGCCGGTGCTGGACTTCAGGATCCCGTCCTCGCCCACCAGGGTGCGGCCGGAGAGCTCTTCCACTTCCATCGCGGCGTTGAGCACACCGCGCGTGACGTCTTCGAACGGAGCCTCGACCGTAGTCGGCGCTTCACCGCGGTGGGTCTGATGCCACTCGCCGTCGATCTTCTCGAACAGGATCGCCTTGGTGGTTGTGCTGCCGCAGTCGGTCGCGAGCACGGTTTCGAGCTTGGGCGAGGCCGCCGTGGGCGACGGGCTCATGCGGCCCTCCTGGCGCGATCCAGGCTCTCCAGGCGACCGAGGAAGTAGTCGAGCCCGCGTCGGTCCTCGAGCAGATGCGCGAGCTCTTCCCAATCCGAGACCGAGAGGAAGACCCCGATCGACGGTGTGAGCAGATGCATGAATTGGCTACCGACAAAAGACAGAGGGCGCAGGCCCTCGAGAGTGAGGATCGCGGGCACGGTCAAACCGAAGCGCACCAAGAAACGAGCGACTTTGTCGACCGCCTCCGATTGAGCCCGGGTGACTTCGATCTCAGAAGGTGGCGAATCTGGTGGCAAAAGGGCCTCGGTCAGGGGCTCGATACGAGCTCAGGGCTCGGAACGAGCGCGATCGGCGCGGCCATGATGTTCCAGGTGAAGCGTCCGAGACCGTCGGTGTGTTTCAGCAGCACCTGGCGCTGCCACCCGCTTTCGTGCCAAGTGTAGCTCCTGACCTCTCCCTGATCGTCGCTGGCGACATAGAGCTCGTCGCGCCCGTCGCCGTCGAGATCGAGAAGGATCGAAGCGTGCTCGAAGCTCGAAGAGTTGGCGTCGATGAGCTCGGTCGACCAGTGTTCATCCCCGGGCCGGAGCAGCCACAGGCCTCTCTTATGGGTCGCTGCCACGATCTCTTTGACGCCGTCGCCGTCGACGTCCCCTGCGGTCAGAAAGCGGCACAGCTTGTCGTCGATCTCGGCAACAATGTTGGCGGCTTCTGGGTCAGTGTCTGCGTCGTAGCGGCGGATCTCGACCCTTCCACCGGAAATCGCTTCGACCGCGACGTAGAGCTCGTCGCGACCGTCGCCATCGACGTCCTCGACCAAGATCTCCTTGGCGTGGCGCGAGCCGAGATCGGCCACCACGGTGCGGCCTTCCCCCAGTGCCGGCACATAGCGAACCACTTTGCCGGGCTGCGGGGTGCCGTCCACTTTGTTCGGCGCTGTTGGTGTCGCATAGATCTCGAGCACGCCGTCTCCGTCGAGGTCGCCGAGCTCGATCTCGTGGACTACGGTATTCGGCTCGCGGTCGAGCTCTTCTACCGAAAAGCCTGTGGCGGAATCAGGGCGCAACACTGCCACCACGCCCTGGTCGTGAGTAGCGACAGCGATGGTGGCGGAGCCGTCGCCATAGATATCCCCCACCTCCGCGTCACGCATGCGGCTGAAACGACCGCCAAAGTCTTCTTGCCAGAGTGTCGTTTGCTCGCCCCCGGGCTCCCAGAGCTTGACGGCGGCGGCCGTGCCACCCAGGGTGAGAACTCCTTTCGGCCCGGATCCGGATTCGTAAGCCAGCACCTTGTGAAAGACGTTGCTCTCGGTGTCTTCGAGGGTGCGGTAGCTCCACTCGCCACCCTCCCGATGGAGGATGCCCAGCCGGGCCGGAAGGGGTTTCGGCGAGCCGTCTTCGTTCTTTCCGAGCACGGCCATGGCCAGGAGAAGAGCCTGCTGGTGGGAGTCTCGAAGGCCTTGTTGTCGCGCCGGCGCGGGGTCCTTGGCAGTGTCGCCGCAAGCCCACGAGAGGACGAGGGCCGCGACCAGGATGAGGTCCTCGAGTCGTGGCGAAGATCTCACGGAGTGAAGGGTACTACGACAGAGGTGCTGGGTGGGGTGGCCGGACGAGGGGGTGCTACGATCGAGAGCGAGGCGAGGCGCGGCTTGTTTGTCTGGAATAGCAAGACGATCTCTGGCGGTCTGCTCTGGATGGCTGTCGTCGCTGGCGCGCTGGTCGGCTGTGACCGCTCCGAGGAGATCAAGAAGGCACTGTGCTCCGACTTGGGAGGAGGTGCCCAGGACTGCCTCGCTGTGTCCCCGTCGTCGGCTGCGACCAGAGATCTCCAGCGGGCGTTACTCGAGGTCCCGAGTGGCGGAATCGTTGTCCTCGCTGAAGGGCTTTACGAAGTCTCGGAAACACTGAGCCTGGCGGTAGACGGTGTCACCGTTCGAGGCGCCGGGATCGGCAAAACGGTCCTCGACTTCAGCGGGCAAAAATCAGGCGGTGGAGGAGCCGGAGTGGTCGCAAAGGCAGTCCGCGGCTTCACTATGGAGGATGTGACGATCCTCAATACACTCGGTGATGGCGTGCGGGCTGAAAAGAGCTCGAACATCGTGTTGCGAAGGATCGAGGTCGATTGGCCGGGTGAGTTGAAGACCGACAATGGCCTCTATGGTGTGTATCCCATCGACTCCCAGCACATTCTGGTCGAGGAGTGCCGCCTGCGCGGCGCGACCGATGCGGGCGTCTACGTCGGCGAGTCCAATTTTGCCGTCATTCGTAACAACCACGTCTACCAGAACGTGGTCGGCATTCAGGTGGAGAACACCTACGACGCCGACGTCTACGGCAACAAGGTCGATCGGAATTCGTCTGGGATCGCCGTTTTCAACGTGCCGGGCAAGCTGAGGAACAAAGGCGGGACGCGAGTTCGCGTTTTCGATAATGAGATCTCCGACAACAACACCGAGAACTTCGGCGCGAACTACTATCCCGCCGGAGGCGGAATCTGGATCATCGCGGCCCAGGACGTCGAGGTGTTCGACAACACGATCGAGGAGCATCGCACCCTCGACCTCGGCATCTTCAGCTACGACTCGCTGAACATCCGACATGGCGACCCCGACTATCTTCCGCACAGCCTTTCGGTACACATCCACGGAAACCGCTTCAACCCTCCGAGTCCCGATCCTGATCTGACTCGAGTCCTCGGACGACTCCTGTTCTCCGAGTTTCGCAGCTCGATCCCCAACGTCGTCTTCGACGGAGTGGGCGAGCTCCCTGCCCCGGATGCGCCGACCCACAATCCGTACCGGATCTGTATCCAGGAGTCGGAGCAGACATCGATCGCAACCCTCTCCGACCCACCGGGGCTAGACGGCGAGCTTTCCTACGATTGTGAAGAGCCGAGGCTTCCTTCGGTCGAGCTCTCGCCTGAACTTTCCGCCCAGCTGTCGGGATGATGGCTGGCACGCTCTTCCCGCCCCTTCGTTGCGCGTCGGCACTCGTGTTGATCCTGAGCGTCGCTTGCACCGGGAGTGGTGATCCGGGCTGTCGAGGGCTGGTGCCGGGAACCTTTGTCGCGGCCGAGGGCGAAGCCTGCAAGAGCCTCAGTAGCTACGGCCTGTTCCAGGTCGCCGACGGTCGGATCGTGCCAAGCCCCGGGGTGGTGGAGTACCAAGTTCACAACGCCCTTTTCAGTGACTACACTGTCAAGAATCGGCTGATCGCTCTCCCCGAGGGGGGCCAGATCCGCTACGGCGAGGACGGTGTCTTCGAGTTTCCACCGAGCTCGGTGATCGCCAAGACTTTCTCGATGCCGGCGAATTTGAAGTCGCCGAGTGCGGATCTGCACATGCTCGAAACTCGGCTGCTGATCCGCCGAGAGGAAGGCTGGGAGACCCAGTCTTACACCTGGAAAGCGGATCAGAGCGACGCGATCCACGAGCCCCTCGGTGGACGGAAGGATCTGGAATGGATTGACCTAGAAAACCGGACCCGGCGTACGAGCTATCTGATCCCGAATGTCAATCAATGCGCCGAGTGCCACGGCAGGGTCGAGCCGATGACCTCTAAGAGCGTCCTCGAGCCCATAGGCGCGCAGGCCAAGCATCTCCACGCCGAGCCGGATCCCGAAGATGGTTTTGAAAGTGAGGTCGCACGCCTAGCGAGCCTCGGCCTTCTGGTCGGCGTGCCGGACGATCTCGCGACGGTTCCTGCCCTTCCATCCTGGCAGGATCCGACGGCGGGTCTGAACGAGCGTGCTCGGGCCTATCTCGACATCAACTGCGCTCACTGCCATCTAGCCGACGGGTCGGCCAGCTCGTCTGGCCTGCTGCTTGCCTTCGAGGAGCAGCAGCCTTGGCGCTACGGAGTCTGCAAACCGCCGATCCGCGGTGCCGAAGCCAGCCCGGTGACGATTCTTCCGGGGGAGCCGGAGAGCTCGGATCTCTTCGTCCGGGTGAGGACGACGAGCGACAAAGACCTGATGCCGAGAATCGCACGGACTGTGGTCCACGAAAAAGGGGCCGAGCTCCTCTCAGAATGGATTCAGTGGCTTGGCACCGACGAGGCGGTGACCGAGCTCGGGATTGGCGATCCAAGTTGTGGCATCGCCGGGCTGGGTGGTTAGGAGGAGTGCTCAATGAATTCGAGCCCTTGGAGCGGCCCTGAAGCCGTCAGACAACTACTCGAGCTCCTCGAAATGGAGCGCATCGAGGTCAACCTCTTCCGCGCGCAAAACGGCCCTGGACGGCACGTTTTCGGTGGGCAGGTGCTTGGACAGGCCATCGTTGCGGCCTCGCGTACGGTGAAGGACCGGGCGCTCCATTCCATTCACGGTTACTTTCTTCGTCCCGGCGACAGTGAGATTCCGATTCTCTTCGATGTCGATCGCATTCGCGATGGGCGAAGCTTCACCACTCGACGCGTGGTGGGGATCCAGCACGGAGAGGCGATCTTCAACATGTCGTCGTCGTTTCAGAAGATCGAGGAAGGGCTCGAGCACACAACCGACATGCCCGACGTCCCCGGGCCCGACGGGCTGAGGCCGGACGCCGAGTATTACCGGGAGTGGGTGAAGAAAGAGCCCAAGGCCCGGAGGTTTTCATGGCGCTATGAGGCGATCGACAGCCGCCAGATCGAGGGTGTTCAGAAGAGGCCCCGCCAGGCGGAAGAGGCGAAGGAGCCGCGAAGGCACACCTGGATGAAAACCACGGCCGCGCTGCCCGACGATCCGGTGGTGCATCGAGCCTTCCTCGCTTACATGTCTGATATGGATTTCCTCTCGACCTCGATGATGCCGCATGGTCCGGCCCTTTCCTCGATGCGCCTGCAGGCCGCCAGTCTCGATCACGCGATCTGGTTCCATCGCGAGTTTCGAGTCGACGACTGGCTGCTCTTCGCGAAGGAGAGCCCGAGGGCTGCAGGCGCGAGGGGTTTTGTGCGCGGCTGCTTCTTCACCCCCGAAGGGGAGCTTGTCGCATCGGCTGCCCAGGAGTGTCTGATGCGGCCGCGAGAGCTTAGCGAGATCTCGTAGCCCCGCCGGCAGGTTCGCTCCGAGAAAGCTCGACCTCATGAATGCTATCGGAGATACCTAGAGATAAGGGGCGAAGAGTCGGGCGACGCCGTCGCGGAGTCGAAACACCAAGGGGCGCCCGGCTAGCTCGTCGGTCGAAAGTCTTCGGCTTGCCGCGATCTCGCGGTCGACATGTCGATCCAGAGACTCCGCCAGATCGCGGTCGTAGCACTCGATATTGAGCTCGAAGTTGAGGCGTAGAGATCGCGGATCCCAGTTCGCGCTGCCGACGAAAGACCACTCGCTGTCGACGATCATCAGCTTGCTATGGTCGAAAGGGGGAGGCGAGAGCCAGACCCTGCATCCGCCCGCGAGTACCTGCCAGAGCTGTGCCGTCGATGCCCACTGGACGAAGCGAAGGTTTCCCTTCTCGGGGACAACGATGTCGATCTCGACACCACGGAGTGCGGCGACGCGCAGAGCCGCGATCAGGACTTGATTGGGAAGAAAGTAGGGAGTAACGATGCGAGCTCTCTTACGGGCGACGGCGAGAGCCCCGAGGAGGGTGGTCGAAAAAGCCTCGAAGTCCTCGTCGGGTCCGTCGGAGACTACCCGCGCTTCGACCTCGCCGATCTTCTCGGCCCCCAACGCCCATGCCGGGCCCGAGAGCTCTTCGCCGGTCGTGAAGCTCCAATCGAGAGCCGCGGCGGCGAAGAGTTGGTGAACCACTGGGCCGTCGAAACGAAAGTGGATGTCGCGGACGGGGTGTCGAGGCGCGAGATCGAGACAGCACCCTTCGCGAATGTTGAGCCCACCGGTGAATCCGGTGCGACCGTCGACGACGAGGATTTTGCGGTGGTTGCGTAGGTTGAAGTACGGACCGGGAATAGGGGAGCGTGGGCGCAGAAACTCGGCGGCTCGGAGGCCTCGCTTCCGCAACAGCCCGGTCATTCGAGGCCGGCTGTAACGCGCTCCGACACCATCGATCAGAATCCGGACTTCGACGCCGCGCTCGGCCGCCTCGCCCAGGGCTTGCAGAAAGAGCTCGCCTGCTTTGTCGGCATCGAAGATGTAGGTGCACAGAATCACCGAGCGTCGAGCCTCGCCGATGGCAGCGAGCATCGCTGGATAAGCCTCGTCGCCATTGACCAGAGGAGTGACTCTGTTGCCACTCTCCAGAGGGGTGTTGGTGGCCCGCGAGACAAGCTCCGCGAGCGGTGTGAGGTTTCGCTCGTCGATGTCCGTGCCTTGTTCGTAGACCCGTGCCGCCTGGGCAGCCTCTACGGCGGGGCGCACCAGTCGCTCCGCGCGCCTACGGATACGGTTGATGCCGAAAATCCAATAGAGAATCGAGCCAAGCAGGGGAGTCAGCCAGATCAGACCCACCCAGCCGATGGCGGCACGAACGTCGCGCTTGTAGAGCACGACGTGACTCGAGGCGACAACGGCTGCCACGATGCCCAGGGCAGTGGCGGTGGCTAGCAGGTAGGGCCAGAACAGGCGCAGAGTGTCGACGAGCGTCTGCAAGAGAGCGCTGCTCAGATCTCGATCTCGATCCAGGCGCGCTTGCGAATGCGGCCGGCCAGGGTCGAAAGCACATCCGCAGTCCACATCAGGATGTGGTACTTGCGCCGAATCGCGCGATGCGCCTCCTTGATCGCCTCGGTGTCGGAAAGGATCTTCGCGGTCGCATCGATCCATACCCCGTGTACAACACCGCGTCCGTTACAGGCGGCGACTCTCGCCTTGGAGGAGTTGCGCAGGCGCTTCATCTTGCCGGAGTCGGCAAGGGTGAAGACGTAGTACTTGTCACCCTTCTCGACGAACCAGACCGGTGTGGCCACAACCTTGCCGGTCTTGCGAAAGGTGGCCAGGCTCAGATACTTCTCGCCCCGGAGCGGGTCCATGGCTCAATTCTAACTCTGTCGCCCGCCTCCCCTTCCGGTACCATCTCGGCGGAGGTCGGCGATCGAGTATGGAGGAGTTTCAACGGGTCGTGGGTCTGGATGTCGGCGGCACCAACATCAAGGCGATTGTGGTGGACAGTTCCGGCGCCGAGCTCGACCGTTCGACAGTCGCGACACCTCGACAGAGAAGCGCCCTGCTGAATAGTGTGCGAGAGCTTCTCAGTGAGCTTGCCGGGGCCCCTTCAACGCCCCTTGTAGGTCTTTCGTGCCCGGGCCTGGCGGCGCCTGACAGCCGTTCGATTGCGTGGATGCAGGGCCGCATGGAGATCCTGCAGGGGCTCGACTGGACTGAGGCCTTGGGCCGGGAGCGGGCTGTCTGGGTGCTCAACGACGCTCACGCTGCGACCTTGGGAGAGGCGTGGCTGGGGGCGGCAAAGAATCGTCAGAACGTCGTTCTTCTCACTCTGGGCACCGGCATCGGTGGCGGAGTGATCGTAGACGGACGACTGCTGCAAGGACAGATCGGCCGCGCCGGACATCTGGGTCATCTCTGCCTCGACGTCGACGGCCTACCCGATATCTGCCGCACTCCCGGTAGCTTGGAGGACGCGGTCGGGGAGTGCACCCTCGAGGCTCGAGCCCGGGGTCGATTCCGGGACACTCAGGCGCTGGTGGAAGCGGTGCGCGAGGGAGACGAAGAGGCCAACGAGGTTTGGCGCCGGGTCGTTCGCGCCCTCGCGTGCGGCCTGGCCTCTCTGATCAACGTGGTCGACCCCGAGGTCGTCGTTCTTGGTGGCGGCATAGCCCAGGCTGGGGGCACTCTCTTCGAGCCGCTGGGGCAGCAGATGGACGAGGTGGAGTGGAGGCCGCTGGGCGCAGGGGTGCCGATCGTGCCCGCCGCTCTCGGTGACTTCGCCGGCGCTTTCGGGGCGGCGCGGTATGCCATGGACCGCGAAGTCCCCATCTGAACTGGAGGAGACGGCGGCGATCGTGGTTGGCCGAGCTACCCTGTCCGGTCCAAGGGCTGAAGCTCGATATCCACCATCAAGTCTGCGCCGATGGCTTCGAGGCCGGACTGGACTTCGGCAGGGGAGCCTCCATTGGGTAGGCGCAGCAGCGCGCGGGCGCGGAAGAGGATCTCTCCGGTCATCGGCGCGCTCTCACGCCCGCTCTCGAGCTCTTCGACGTTGACTCCATGGCCGGCGAGGGCCTTCGAGATCTCACGCACGATACCCGGCCTGTCCTGGCCGACGAGCTCCAGGGTGAAGAGCTCTCCCTCGGTGGAGTCTTTCGGAGCGGCCTCTTTGACGACCAGGTCGAGGCCCTGTTCTCCAAGAGAAGCGAGGGCGGACTCGAGGTCGCCGGCACGTGACTCATCGACTTCGACATGCAGCAGACCGGCAAACTCACCGGCCAGGCTGGCCATGCGGCTCTCCAGCCAGTTGCCTTCGTGCTCGGCCACAACGGCTGCGATGGCTTCGACGAGGCCGGGGCGATCGGGACCCAATAGGGTGAGGACCAGGGATTTGCGCATCGGAGAGAGGCATTCTAACCGCCAGCGCCCTGACGGGTTGTTTGCATATACAATCCTCGGCCTAACTTCGTTAAAGGAGAAGGCGCCTCATGGCAGCAGACCGATTCCCTGTAGAAGCGAGCCACATCATGATGTTTGCGCGTGCCGTCAACGACGCGAACCCGATTTACCACGACGAGGAATACGCGCAGACGACCGAGGTCGGGAAGGTCATTGCACCTCCGACCTTCGCCCAGTCCTCGGCCCAGTTCGACCCCGAGTACTTCTTGCGGCCCAAGGTCGACGAGCCCTGGTTCGGCTCAGGTAGAGAGGCCACGGGGCGAGCGCCTGGAGAAGGGGGCGGCGGAGGGCCGGCCGGCCTTCACGCCGAGCAAGAGTTCACCTACCACCGCCACTTGAGCCCCGGCGATGTGCTCACGGCCGAAATGAAGCCGGGCAAAGAGTGGGAAAAACAGGGCCGCCGAGGCGGTTCGTTGAAGTTTCGTGAAGGCATCACTGAGTACCGGGATCAGAACGGCGAGCTCGTCATCACCGCCCGCTCCGTGGGTGTGCAGCCGTCGAAAGTTGTCGAGCAGGATTGAGGAGGGACAGGAATATGGCACTCAAAGCAAGTGACCTGAGCGTTGGTGACGAGCATCAAGAAGTCGTTGTCGACAACCTCAGCCGGACCCAGATCGTGATGTACGCAGGCGCTTCCGGCGACTACAACCCGCTGCACACTGACGAAGTCTTCACCACCGAGGTCGCGAAGTATCCCTCGGTGTTCGCTCACGGAATGTTGTCGATGGGCCTGACTGGCCGCATGCTCACCAATTGGGTGGGAGATGGGCGCCTGGCCAAGTACGGCGTCCGTTTCGTGGCGCAGGTATGGCCCGGAGATACTCTCACCGCCAAGGCGACCGTAGAGGCGCTGCGGGAGGAGAATGGGGAGCAGTTCGTTGATCTCACCCTTTCGACGGTCAATCAGGAAGGTCGCGAAGTGGTGAAAGGCCAGGCCATCGCCAGAGTCGACCCCTGATTGGCGATCTCAGCAGATGGCAGGGTTCGACCCAAAGAAGGCAACGCCGCTACGAAAGGGCAACGCGTTCGAAGACTTCCGGGAGGGAGGAGTCTTCGAGCACCACTGGGGCCGCACCTTCAGTGAAGGCGATAACTCTCTCTTCACCACCACTACGCTGTCTTTCAACCCGCTCTATACCAACGCCGAGTATGCACGCTCACTCGGCCACGACAATGTTGTGGTCAACCCGATGCTGGTGCTTTCGACCGTGGTGGGGCTCAGCGTCGAGGATCTGAGCGAAGGGGGCGGCCCCTTCCTTGGCGTCGACGAGCTCACTTTTCACGCCCCGGTCTATCCCGGGGATACGGTGACGGCGCGGAGCACCGTCGTCGGCATGCGCGAGTCGAAGAGCCGTCCCAGCTTCGGCATCGTCACCTGGCACACCGAGGGTTGCAATCAGCGGGGCGAGCTGGTGATTGACTACAAGAGAACGAACCTGGTGGCCAGACGAAGAGCGCGAGCCTGAGATGGGGTGCCGATGGAGAGCGCGATGACCGTGGATTTCGACTCCCTGACCGGGTGCGGAAACTACTTCGAAGACTTTGAAGTAGGCGCCTCTTTCAGGCACGTGCGGGGCAAGACGGTGGGAGAGTTCGAGAACCAGGTGCTCACTCATCTGGTGATGAACACCGCCCACGCTCACTTCAACGAGGATGCGATGAAGGACTCGCCCTGGGGACAGCGACTGGTCTTCGGCTTGGTGACCGGATCGATCATCATCGGTTTGGCGACGCAGGATGTGGCCGAGAACGCGCTCGCGGAGCTGGGAATGGACGAGCTCCGCTTCACAGCCCCTGTCTTTCACGGCGACACGCTCTACGCCTATACCGAGGTTCTCGAGAAATACGACAGCGACCGGGACGACGCCGGCATCGTGGTTTTCCGCCATCATGGCTACAAGCAGGATGAGACCAAGGTCTTCGAAGGCAAGCGTCGGGTGCTGCTGAAGAGGAAGAGCTCTCGGCCAAGCACGTGAGCGGCGCCATCTCCGGCCCCCTCGAGGGCCTGCGAATCATCGACCTCACCCAGATGCTGGCGGGCCCCTATTGCACGATGCTGCTCGCCGATCTCGGGGCAGACGTGGTCAAAGTAGAACCGCCGGGTGGAGACATGACCCGCTTCTCCGGCCCCTTCCTCGACGACGACGAGGAGCATGCCTACGGCGGCTATTTCGGCAGCATCAACCGCAATAAGCGCTCCATTGTTGTCGACCTCAAGAGCGACCAGGGGAAGGACACGCTGCGCCAGCTGGTTGCCTGCTCGCCAGTGCTCGTCGAGAATTATCGATCGGGAGTCATGGACAGGCTCGGTCTGTCATGGGAGTCGCTGCACCAGGCGAATCCGAGCCTCGTTTACGCCGCCGTACGCGGCTTCGGAGATCCGCGCACCGGCGAGAGCCCTTATGTAGACTGGCCTGCCTTCGATGTCGTGGCGCAGGCGATGGGGGGCCTCATGGGCATCACCGGTACCGAGGACGGTACGCCGCTGAAGGCCGGTCCCGGTGTCGGCGACATCTATCCGGCAGCGCTCGCCGCGCTCGGAATCGTATCCGCCGTACGCCATGCCGAGCGTACTGGTGAGGGCCAGTTCGTCGATGTCGGGATGGTCGACGCCGTGCTGTCGCTGTGCGAAAGAATCGTCTACGAATACTCCTACCAGGGTAGGGTGGGACGCCCGGAAGGGAATGCTCATCCCTTTCTTTGTCCTTTCGAGAACTTCCCCACTTCCGACGACGGTTGGGTGACGATCGCAGCGCCCCGGGACACTCACTGGAAGATCCTCACCGAGATCATGGAATGTCCCGAGCTCGGTGACGATGAGCGCTTCAGCACCAATCGGCGCCGAGTGAAGAATGCGGTCGAGACCCGGCGCCTGGTTTGTGACTGGACCTCGCAGCACACCACTCGCGAGATCGTCGCGGCGCTTGGCGGCAAAGTTCCGGCCGGCCCGGTCCAGACCGTTCGCGATATCTTCGAAGACGGTCACGCGCACAGCCGCGAGATGTTGGTGGAGGTCGAGCAGGCGGGGAGCACCCGCAGCGTGACCTACGCCGGAGTGCCGATCAAATTCACCGCCACTCCCGGAGGCATCCGTCGACGTGCGCCTCGACTGGGAGAGCACAGCGAAGAGATTCTCGAAGAGATGAACATTCAGATCCCACAAGGAGGTGACTCTTGACAATACGCCTGCGACGTTCCGAGCTGTCGACCCCCGGCACTAGCGAGAAGATGATGACCAAGGCCGCGGGGAGCGACGCAGACCTGGTGTTCCTAGACCTAGAAGACTCGGTCGCGCCGCAGGAGAAAGAGCGAGCGCGAAAGTTGGTGGTCGAGGCCCTCAACGGGCTCGATTGGGGCAAGAAAACGGTCGCGGTGCGGGTGAACGACGCTGAGACGCCTTGGGCTTTCGAGGATGTCATCGAGGTCGTCGAGGGTGCGGGTGAGCGAATTCAGTTGCTGATCCTGCCCAAGGTCAAAGGACCTCGAGACATATGGTTCTTCGAGACTCTGCTGGATCAGCTCGAGAAGAAGCTGCGCCTCCCTCACCGCATCGGCCTCGAGGCGTTGGTGGAAGAGGTCGAGGCTCTGTCCTGCGTCGAGGAGCTCGCTCGCTCGTCGCCCCGCCTCGAGGCGCTCATTTTGGGCGTTGGCGATCTGTCGGCCAGCCAGGGTATGAAACTAGGCGGGATCGGTCTGAGCGACGAGAGATATCCGGGAGACATCTGGCATTTCGCTCGTGCGCGCATGGTAGTGGCGGCTCGGGCGGCTGGGATCGATGCGATCGATGGCCCTTATGCCAATTTCCAGAACCCTAAGGGCTTCCTTCGCGAAGCGGGTCGTGCGGCCTCGCTGGGCTTTGTCGGCAAGTGGGCGATTCACCCGAGTCAGATAGATCTTGCCAACCAGGCCTTCGCTCCAACTGAGGAGGAGATCGCCCGAGCCCGGGAGATGATCGCCGAAGTGCGCAGAGCCGAAGAAGAGGGCCAGGGGGCGGCTGGCTCGGGCGGCGTGATGATCGACGCTGCTACCGCACGGATCTACCAGGTCATCGTCGATCGCGCCGACTTGATGGAGAAGTAGCTGGAAGCGACGTCTGTGGAAAGAGGGTGGCGACCTTCTCGGTCGCTCTAGTTCAAGGTAGGGCTGTAGACCAGGAAGTTGACCAGCGCGAGGGTGTCGTCGGTGTTCCAGTCGGCAAATTCGACGGCTCCTGAACCCGTGGCGGCGTCATAGCGGACGAGACGAGCGGGCACCCGCTTGAAAGAGGTGTCGTCGTGGGTGCTGAAGCTCAGCATGAGCGGACTTCCCGGTCCCAGGTCGCTTGGCAGCATCAGCGCCATCCCGTCACAATTGATGTCGATTGCCGAGCCCGCCCAGCCAACTTGAATCGGCTCTTCGGCGAGCTCGATCTCGACTCTTACGAATGGTATCGGTAGCCGCTTAGATCGTCTTCTTCCTAACATAAGTAGCGATTATATATGACTTTTTTGGACGTCGGGCGAAGTCGCGGCTGACCTCCTGGCTGCCTACTTTTGATAGGCGAGGAAGCGGAGCAGGGAGATCCGATCGTCGTTTCCCCACTCACCGAAGAGGATAGACGCGGTGCCCGCCGCTTGGTCGTAGCGAAGCAGGGTGCCGGATACGCGATGAAAGCTGCAGCTCTCGTCTAGGCTGAAGCTGAGGACGAAAGAGCTGCCGATCGCCACCTCCCGGGGCAGCACAAGAGAAATGCCGTCGCCGTTGATGTCGATGGCCGATCCCATCCATAGATCTCCGCGGTCGGCGGCTTCGAGCTCGATCGTCACCTCGACCTTCGGAATCGGGATGCGGCGGGATCGCCGCTCTATCTCGTAGTTGCCCTCCGCCACTGTCCTCTAGTCGCTCTCTCGAGGGACGCTCCCGTCGCTCGTCAGACCCGTAGGGGCCAAGATCAAACGTTACCACGTGCGGGTGATAGCTTCGGAAGTGAAGGTCTAGTGCACTAGGATAAGAAGAATGACCCTCTGGTTGGCCGTTATCGGCGCCCTCACGGTAGCCTTCCTCACTTTTGCGTTCGGCTGGTACGCAAGGGGTCGTAAGACGGAGCCGTCTGGAAACAAGGGGAAGACTCTTCCAGCCGGTGTCGGAGATTCCACGATCCGTGCCTACTTCATTCCCAAAAAATGGTCACCAGGCGGCGGCGGGGCCTCGAAGAAGATGGAGGCACTGGAGGGGAAGCAGTATCGCAGTGCGCAGGTCGAGATGGAGGAGGGACCTCAGGTCGGCAATCACTGGCCGCTGCTTGCGGGCCGAACTCGTCTCGGTCGCGAGGCGGACAATCACGTCGTCCTCGACGACGAGCGGATCTCGCTCTATCACGCACAGATTAGTGTGCGCGACGGCGTTTTTTGGCTGGAGGACCTGGGTAGCACCAACGGTACTTTCATAGGTGAGGACAAGAGGGTGATGAAGCCCTATCCACTCGAGGACGGAGACCAGATTCGCATTGGCGGAGTCTTGATGGTCTTCCGCGGGGTCTAGCCTTGGTCGTCCCCATGCTCCGCGGCAAGACCCGCTCTCGGTAAAAGCGACCAGAGGCTATTTGAAGAGCGCGTCGAAGGCCGCCCGGGGATCTTCTGGACCGCTAGTCTGACCGCCGTCACTCTCGACGGTGATCTTGGCGGCGAAGAGCTCGCATTCGTTGGCCTTTGTCTTACTCGAGACGCGCTCCTTCAGCGGCTTGCGGCACTCGTTCGGGGCGCCGGTGTCGAAGTACGCGCAGTTAACGCAAGAGTGGAGCGGGGCCCCACATTGGGCACAGGCGGCATCGAAGGCCACTCCCTGGAAGATGGGCCAGGCCGTGCCGCAGTCACGGCAGCGGAAGACCTCATTCTTCGGCGCGCCGAGGCCGCGACCCCGGGGCCCATCGCGAGTGGGTCGTTGCCCTTGGGGCTGCTTGCGCTCAGAGCTGTCGCTTTCGAGGTAGCCACGCTGGCCGTACTTGCGCTCGCTCATGGTGGGGCCGAGGCCTCTAGCCTCGTTCTCGTTCCTTGCGCTGGATCGCTGCGAAGTAACTGTCCGCCTCGGCCTCGCTGGCGAAGATCGACTCTCGCGGCAAGGCGGCGGTGATCGAGAACACCTTTTGGACCGGCCCCTGCATATTGGACATGATGAGCTCGCCGCCGTCGGATCGGAGCCGCTTGTAGGTACCGATCACAACGCTGATGCCCCGGCTGGCGATGAAAGAGAGCTCTTTCATGTCCAGGGCGATTCTCTTGGCACCGCTTTCCAGGAGCCTTTCGAGCACGTCTTCGAGGCGTTCCGCCGCTACTGAATCGAGGCGTCCGTCGAGAGCCAGCTCGAAGTGACCCGGTCGCGACTCTCTTGATTGGATTTTGAGTGAGGAAGACTGCATGTCTGGGGCCCCCCGCCGCCGTAGGGCGGCTGCCTCGACCGAGGATCTGTTTAGAACACGGTAGGTTCAGCGGCATCCTGACATCAGCTCAGATCGGGTGTCAATGGCGTTGCAAGAGGGAGGTCGCGGTAGTCTTTCGGGTGCTCTGCGCGTCCCCTCTTGACCGCGAAGTGGAGCTCCCTCCATTCCCGAGGCAGAGGGAGGGAGCCACACTGGAGTGAGAGCTCGTCGCTGTATTCGAGCTGGTAGTCGCCGTACCTGAAGTAGTGCCGACTCGAGACCCCTCGAAGCTCGAGGCGGCGCTCTTTCTCCGCCACCCAGGCTTCTCTCTCTGAGCTCGCCGGCAGGGTAACGCGTCCTGCGAGGAGGCGTGCGAACCAGCGGGCCTGGAGCTCGAAGAGCGGGAAGGGCACGATCATGAAAGGCAGGCCAACGAAAGCGAGGGAAGGAAGATCGGCGACCACGAGGTCGAGATATAGAGGATGTACGCGGCCATCTTCGACAGTGACGAGCTGTGGACTCTTCGGAAGGAAGGGAAAGTCGTGTCGATACCCGGTGCATAAGAGAAGGACGTCGGTGCTCGGCATTCGACTTGCGTCCGCAAAGTGGAGCGCGCCGTCGCTCTCAACCTCGAGAAGAGGGGCGTGGACCTGGGCGCCGGGGAAGAACGCGCGGCCGTCAGGCCCGTCGCGGCAGGAGACATGAACGGTAGCACCGGCCGAGACGAGCTCCAAAGAGAGGTCGGCTGCGGAGGCGCCGCCGCCCAGAATGAGGACCGTTGCGCTCGTATAGCCCTCCGGGCCTCGGTAGTTACGGCTGTGGAGCAGGCGGCCTGGAAAGTGCTCGAGGCCCGCTAGGGGTGGCAGCCGAGGTACCGAATAGTGACCGTTGCACACGGCTACCGCGTCAAAGATCTCTGGCGCTGTTGGGGTGCCATTGCGCTCGAAGTGAAGCCGCCATCGCACGCCGGTGTACTCGCCAGCCTCTCTGCCTCGTTGCCAGTCTTGACCGCTGGCCAGCACCGGGCGGAGCGCACTCAGGCGATGGCCGAGGCGCAGATAGCGCTCGATCTGGTGGTGCTCGGCGAAGTCGCGGAGGTAGCCGAGGACCTCCGCATGCCCGGGGAACCGCGGCTGTCCCGGAAAGGGGTAGTCCCCGAAGCACATCAAGTCGCGCGGCAGATTGGTCCGCAGTGAGCGGTACAGAGAGCTCGTCGCGCGGGTGAGCTTCGGGTCTCGTGAAAGCGGATCCTGGTCAACGGCCTCGTCGTACTTCCAGAGCCCGCCGATGGACTCCGACTGTTCGAACAGGCTCACCTCATGAGCCGCGCGAGCAAGCTCGCGGGCAGTTACGAGTCCCGCGGCGCCGGCACCGATGACAGCGACCTTCATACTCTGTCGGCCGCCTCGCTGCGCTCTATGGGGAGGACTACCAAGCTCCACAGGACTCCGGCTGCAAGGAGCGTAAGGCCGAAGACGAGGAAGGCCCCTCGGAGATCGAGGATGCCGCGGTCTATGAGCATGCTGGCGACGAAGATCGAGGTCGCGTCGGCAAGAGTGAGCATCAGCCACTCGGTGGCGAAGACGCGCCCTCGGAAGCGATCCACCGTCCTGCGTTGGAGAAGGATGGTTGAAAGCACCCATTGAGTGCCTCCAGCGGTGTGGGCGATCCCAACCAGTGCGGCGACTGCCCAGGTCCATGGCAGGAAGCTCAGCGCGGCGTAGCACAGCCCGGCGAAGGCGAGGCAAGCGCCGATCACCGTCGGCCAGTACCTGGAGTCGCGGAACAGAATTCGCGCAGAGAAGGGGCCGACGCCGGTGCCGATACCTCGCACAGCAAGAAGAAAGCCAATGGCTGCCGACGGTGAAGTCGGCGACATCTCACGACCGAGAAGTGCGAGCAAGTAGATGAGCGCGCCGCCGCCGAGTGACCAAGTGGCCTTGACCAGCGCGATTCGGGCAACTGCCGGGCTCTCGATGAGATGCCGCCAGCCTTCGACGATGCCGGCGGCCGCGAGACGCAGAATCGGGCCTTCTTCGACTGGGTCGGTACGCTGTGGTATCGCCGTCCGGTAGATGAAGAAGGCGGAGACGAGATAGCTCAGACTATCGATGACGAAGACGGCGTCCGTGCCGAGCCATTCAGTGACCAGTCCTCCTGCAGCGGCTCCTGCCGCGAGCATGAACGACCAGGTCACTGAAGTGAGTGCATTGGCGGTGACCAGCTCTCGTGGCGAAACGACTGACGGAATGGCGGCGCTGCGAGCAGGCTCGAAGACCGCTCCGACGATGACTTGGAGGGCGGTCAGGCCGAATATGAGCTCGACGTATCCGACCGTCTCGACGGTCAGAAAGCCCAGTACTACCAGGGCCCTCAACAGGTCCGAGGCGATCATCACTCGCCTGCGGTTGAGACGGTCGACCAGGATCCCGGCAATCGGCGAGGCGAGAGCCCACGGCAGCATCTTGGCGATGAAAACCGTGCCCAGAGCCATCGGCGAGCCGGTGAGCTTCGCGACCAGAGCGTAGATGGCGAGAGTATTGAACCAATCGCCAAGCAGAGAAACGACGCTACCGATCCACAACCGTCGAAAGTCGACGTTGTTGCGGATCAGTTCGCCGTAGCCGGCCGGGTCCTCCTCTGCACTGCGCGCCGTCACCGGCGGCAGTGTAGAGGACCGTCAGGCGCAGTCAAAGTCGCGCCGCTAGTTGGTGAGGTTGAAGTCCTTGTCGCTCTCGAGAATCTCGATGGCCGTGTCCAGGTTCCCTTGGTTGAGCGGATCGGGAGCCTGGGAGCGCGCCATTCGGGCGTAGTGGAGCGCCTTCTTGTAATCCCCCTCGGCGGAGTAGACCCGGGCCATGCCCACGGTTACCGGCCACGTCTCGTCACCGAAGCGCTTGGCGTTCAGTTTGAACATCTCCAGTGCGTCGTCCAGGCTCCCCTGCATCTGAAGCTGGCGTGCGGCACCGTGGATCTGCTGTGCTGTGGTGCCTGGGTTGTTGACCGCAACCGTCATGGTCTCCTTGGCTTCGGTGTCACGGCCGAGGGCCGATAAAACCTGCGCCTTGGTCGAGAGGGTGGTGAAATTCGCCTGCCCGACGAAGGGGGTGGTGATGGAGACCTCGGCCCACTCGAGTGCTTCGTCGAGGTTGGTGTTGTTCTGCAGGCAGTAGACGACGGCGGCGTTCCACGATTGCCAGGTGAAGCCGGCGGCGGAGCGGAGCTCGTCGCGCATGGTGTCGACATAGAGGTCGACGATGTTCGGCACGCTGATCGTGAAGGGGACGCGCAGGTTCTCCCAGTGCAGTGCGACCGTGGCCTGGTCGGCCTGGCGATCGACGAAGTCGTAGTTGAGCCACTCTCGGTAGGGTGCTTCCTCAGATTTGGTGTCGACTCGCAGCGCGTCCTCGGCCGGATCGTAGAAGAAGCTGCCCCACGAAGAGTGGTTGGTGGAGAAGACGATCGTCCACTCCTCCTCGCCCGCGATCATGTGGAGGCCGTAAGTCCCGGCTGCGAGCGGCTGGCCCTGGACCAGCACGTCATGGGACACGGAGAAGACCGTGTTTGCGTTCGCCCCTGCCCGCCAGGGCCCTGGGTTGCCATTGCCGAAGCCAAGGTCGGTCAGGCCGTAGGGCACCAGCTGTCCCCAGATCTCGCCGCTGCGATCTTGCCCAGCGGGACCGGTGACGTCAGGACTGGAGTAGTCGATACGCACTTCGACCAGGCCGATATTCTGGATCACCGCCGCCTTCTGGTTAGCGCCACTCGGTGGCTGGGTAACGGTCTGAGCCGCGATAGGAACCGAGATCGTGGCGAAGATTGTCAACACGCAGAGCCGACGCATCATGGCTTTTCTCATCATTACCTCATCCACGGTTGTTTGGGGCGGCGCAGAACGCCCTCCAGAGAAATACGCGCGAAGCTCAAGAAGGTTCCAGGGACTCGGAGAGAGTGAGATCGTCTGCCTCCCGCTCCGCGCGCCGAGGTTCTGCGCAGGGTGTCGTATATTAGTCTTTACACATGCACCGTGAGAGCCTTCGTCGAGGATTGGGCTGGGTCCTGCTGGTGCTCCTCTCCCCCCTCCTGCCTGGAGTGTTGGAAGCGGGTCCAGCTGAACCTGTCTATCCTACCTACGAGGGCTACGCCCCTAACGAGGACGGTACTGTCACTCTGGTCTTCGGCTATTACAACCCGAGTCCGGCGACGGTCAACATCCCCGCAGGAGAGGCGAACGGATTTTCACCGGGACCTCCAGACAGAGGCCAACCCACCACCTTCCTTCCCGGACGCCAGCGCCATGTCTGCCGCATGGTGCTCCCGGCCGACTACGAAGGCAATCTCCTCTGGACGCTGAGCTCGGCCGGCCAGACCATTCCTACTACCGAGCGTGGCGGGGTGGACCAGCTCTATCTTCTCGAGGAGAGCGGTACTGCCGCGAGAGCGGCTCGAGAGATCGACACGGCCAAAGCGGTGCACGGCACCTGCATCAACCGCTCTCCGGTGGTCTCGGCGGGCTCGGACAGGGACACTGTGCTCGCTGCGGGTGTCGGTCTGCGAGCCTTGGTGCGGGACGACGGCCTGCCTCGGGGTAGCGTACTCGAATTGCAGTGGTCGCTGACGGCGGGTCCGAGACCGGTCTCCTTCTCGAATCCCGCGAGTGCTCTTACGGAGGTTTCCTTCACAGCTGCGGGAACGTACACTCTCGAGTTGAGAGTAAGTGACGGAGAGAAGCAGTCGAGTGATGTCGTGATCGTGAAGGTTGCCGAAGAGGCAGCTCGCTCGTTGGCCGCGCGCTAGCGGAGTGGATCGTCCCAGCGCAGGCCCTCGAAGCGGCCGAAGTCACCATCAGTGCTGCAGAGTACGAGGCCGTGCTCGATCGCAAGCGCCGCGAGATGGGCGTCCATGACCAGCCCGCCGGTCACCGAGCTCTCTCGAAGCAGGCTGGCCAACACCTCGTGATGGCGGGTTGTCGGAGCCGGGATCCAGACTTGAGGCAGGCTGAGCCAAGAATCGACCTGATCCCAGGCCTCCGCGATCGGCAAGGGGCTGGGGAAGAGGCGGGGGTTTGTCAGGATGCGGAGAAAGGCCAGCAGCGAAGGCCAGGGAAGACCGACGCGGGCTCGATCGTTGAGCTTTTCATCGAGCCAGTTGCGGGCGACCAGGTGCTGAGGATAGTCCGAGACCTTGGCGTAGAGTAGAAGGTTCGCGTCGATGAGGATCACCGGCGTAGATCCCCCTCGGCGACCGACAAGACTTCTGAGATGTTGTCAATGTTGGGAAGGCGTGGCTCGCCGAGAGACACCGGCTTTGTCCGGTAGGGCTTCTCGCTGCGTGGCCCCGGCTCCTGGCTCAATGCCAGCAGACCCGCGCGCAGCGCCTCGTTGAGAACGGAGCGAAACTTCTCGTTGCGCTCTCGGCACAGCTCCTTGAGCTCGTTGTATGTGTCGTCGTCGAGGGTGAGCGTTGTCCTCATGCATCAAAGCATAAGAATCTGATGCTTTGATGTCAATGAAGGATCGATCGCTTGTGAGACCGTCGACGGCCCTAACGCTATCCTCCCGTGCGCGGACGCCTGCTCACATGATCCTCGTACTCGTCTTCTGTGAGGTAGACGAAATTGGTCCAGCCGATCGCCATGTCGTCGATGGTGCGAGCGCCCCAGCCAACCCAGGCGGTGGGGTCGGGATTGTGGCGGTTGGCCTCCGAGTTGTCGTGCCAAGAGGTGACGTGCAGGACGGTGCCTGCCGGGAACACCGGCGGATCTTTGTAGGGGTAGGCGACCTGCCAGTTGAAGTCGTAGTTGTCGATCACGGTCAAGGGCTCGCGGCGGCCGTCGAGATGGATCGCCTCCAGCGCCATCGCCTTGCCTCGATAGTGCATATGGGCCTGGAAGCTGATGATCTTCGTCGGCCGCGGAAGCACGCGGTATCCGTCGTGGCGCACATTGGGAGCGCCCGGAGGAATGCTGAGCTCGTTGAGGCGGCCCTCGGCATTGGGGAGCCCGGCGAAGATGCGAGTGGAGATCACTCGGCGCGTGGGTACGACTCCCTCGGGGTAGAACCCGAAGCCAACCCGGAGACGGTCGTGGATCTCGTCGCCGACCGGGTGGTAGTGGGGCCTGAAGCGGACCTTGGCGCCAGCCATGAGGAGCTTGCCGGTGCCCTCGGAGTAGATGTCGCCGGTATTGCCGACCGCATACTCGATCAGCAGCGAACCACGGAGAGCGCCGTCCGCCCCGACGCGGGTGGGATCGTCATCGGCTTCGATCCGGTCGTCGCCGATGTATTCGGCGTCGTCCTGCATTGCGTAGACGATGACGTGATGCACCGACCGGCGGCCCTCGATACTCGGCTTGACCTCGATCCACTTGATGTAGCGATCCTGCTCGAGTCCGGTGTCGGCGACAAAGCTGGTGAAGAGATCCGGGCCCTCGGCGGGGACCACCATCTCTTCGTCCATCTCGACCACTAGATCGGGCTCGCCGAATTCCCAGTCTTCCTCTGCCGGCCATTGGATTGGCGGAGGTAGCTCGGCGGGATCGCCTTCCGGCGCGCCGGCGTCGACCCAGCGGGCAATGGTCGTGATCTCTTCGTCACGGAGCGAGGGATCTGGGTCGTACTCGCCGATCGAGCGATCGATATGCCACGGCGGCATCTCGCGGCTCACCACGCGCTTCTTGATCGATCTCGCCCAGGGCCGGGACGAGGTGTAGGTCCCGAGCGACATTGGCGCCGGACTGTCTTGGCGATGACAGCGCTCACAAGAGCGCTGGAAAATAGGCGCTATGTCTCTACTGAAGGTCGGCGCCTCGATCGCATCACGCGCGCTCTCGGCTGCCGACGCCGGAAGCGACCCTGCGATCGCGGCAGCGACACCGATCAAGAGTATGGAGCGAGATCCCTTCATGGCTGTCTCCTCGAAGCAGATGTTGCGTCGTCGAGGTTAGCACCTCGGTGACGCAGAGGGCAGCTCAGCGCTTGCGGATCTGGTAGACACAGCGAGTGTCGCCACTCATCAGATGGGCAGTTCTCGAGATCTCGGCCTCTTCCCCGAGAGCGTGCTGGAAGACTTCGAGCTCGGCGCGACAGAGCCCGGTGCAGCTGCGCGCCGCTTCACAGATGGGGCAGTGATGCTCGACCAATAGATAGCTGCCGGGCCGTTCGGTGCGCACCTCCGCCATGTAGCCTTCGTCGCTGCGCAGGCTCGCCAGCGCTTCGACTCGGCTCTTGAGCGACGCCCGCGCCCCCGGCATGCGCTCTCGGTAATCGCTCATCTGTTGGCGGGCTCGGGTATCGATGACCCGCTCAACCCCCTCTTCACCGAAAGCCTCGCGCAAGGCCCCGATCAGCCCGACCGTGAGCTCGCCGTGCCGGTCAGGGAAGAGGCCCTCTGCACCCTCGCTCAAACGCCACTCGGACGAGGGACGACCACGGCCCACGGCCGCTCGCTTCTGCTGGGTCACCAATCCCTGCGCCTCGAGAGAGCTCAGATGCTGGCGCACCGCAGTACCGGTGAGATCCAGCATCGCGGCTATGTCGGCGGCCGTCGCCGAGCCCGCCCGCTTGAGGATCTCGAGCAGGCGGCGCTTTGCCGGGGTCAGACCATCGTCACTCATCGAAGAGAGCATACTTGAAATATTCTAAATATGAAAGTAAACACTTGACTAAATAATGCGTAGAATATATAAAAGTCAACACTTTCAAAAAAGGAGACACTCATGTACCTCGAGCACGTCAATCTCACCGTCGCCGATATCGACAGATCCACCGACTTCTACCATCGCCTACTCGACTTCAGAGTGCGCTGGGAGGGTTACTCTTCGAGTGGTCGCCGAGCCAGCCATATTGGTATCGAGGGCCCCGACGGGACCTACCTGGCACTCTTCGAGGGAGATGCTCGCGCTCTCGAGATGGATTACCACAAGGTCGGATTCAACCACTTTGGTGTCGTGGTCGACGATCTCGATGCAACCAGAGAGCGGCTCGAAGGTCTGGGAGCCCAGGTTCACCTCGAAGGCGACTACGAGCCGGGACGCCGCCTCTACTTTCTCGACCCCGATGGCTACGAGGTAGAGTTGGTGGAGTACCCGCAGGAGGCCGCGAGCTGAGCTCCAAACACTTGATCTTCTCTTGCAGTCTGCGCCCGGAGAGCCACAGCGGCGTGCTGGCTCGGGAGCTCGTCGGAGAGCTCGAGAGAGTCGGAAAAGAGGTCGATCTTGTCGACTTGCGTGAGGTGGAGCTGCCTTTCTGTGACGCCGACGAGTGTTATCGCGACTCCAACGTGGTGCGCGTACGCGCGATGATCGAGGAAGCGGCGAGCGTGACCTTCGCCACTCCGATCTACAACTACGAAGTCGGTGGCGCGACGCGGAACCTGGTGGCGGTGTGCGGCAACACCTGGAAAGAGAAGATCGTCGGTTTCTTATGCGCGGCCGGCGGCCGCAACTCGTATATGTCGGTGATGGGTCTCGCCGACTCGATGATGCTCGACTTCCGATGCCTGGTCGTGCCTCGCTTCGTCTACGCGACGCGGCAGGCCTTTCGCGATGGCTGCTTGGTCGATGACGTCGTCCAGGAGCGAGTCGAGGAGCTCGCCGGAGAGCTGGACCGACTGACGACGGCGCTTAACGGAGTCTGAATGGCCCAGATCCTAGTCGGCCTTCTCCAGCGAAGCGGACAAGATCTCGACGTCGTTGCGAATGAAGACATGGCGGTTGGCGTAGGCGGGGTGTCCCCAGTTGATTTTCGCGTCGAACCTCTTACGCGGGCCGAAGCCGGCGCTTGTCGTCGGCTCGATCAGCTTGGTGCGGTCGATCTCTTCGTACCCATTTCGTGTGAAGCGGCAGAGAATCAGCTCGCCGAGATCGTTGAACACCACCCAGCGGTCGCCCTGCTCGACCACGTAGGCCGATCCCCAGCGCCCCTGGCGCGCCATCGTCTTGTCCTCCCACAAGCGCTTGCCGGTGGGTGCGTCGAGGGCTCGCAGCTCGCCGTAGCTGTCGATGCCGTAGATCGTCTCGCCCTTCAAGATCGGGGTGGTGATGAGAGAATGCAGGGCCTCGGTATCGCCGGGCATCTCACTGCGCCCCTTCATTCTCCACAGCTCCTTGACTCCGGGACCATCGTCGAGCTCGAGCATCAGCGAGCCACCGTAGAACGTGGACAGGAACAGAAGGTTGTTCTCGACCACGGGGGTGGCGACAGTCAGGGCTCCGCGCGTCTCGAAGGGAAAGTGCCACAACACGTCTCCCGAGTCGGGGTCGAGCGAGCTCATCGCCATCGGATGCCAGATCAGGAGCTGGCGATGCCCCGCCACTTCGACGATGGTGGGCTGCGAGTAACCGGGCTCGGAGCTGGCTTCGAGAGCCCGCCAGACTTCGGCTCCGGTCTTCTTGTCGAAAGCAACGACCAGAGCATCGGGCTCACCGCCAACGATGGCGATGAGCAGATCACCATTGACGATCGGTGAGCTCGAGAAACCCCAAACGGGGATGCCGACGTCGTAGTCGGTGGGGTAGTGCTTCTGCCAGATCACCTTGCCGGTGTTCGTATTCAGGCACAGAAGATGACCCGCCGCGCCTATGACGTAGACGCGGTCGCCGTCGACGGTCGGCACCGCCCGCGGTCCCTCCGCGTAAGAGGCCATGAGTGAGGAGTAGTCGACCTCCCAACTATGAGTCCACAGCACCTTGCCGGTCGCCTCGTCGAGGGCGAGCATGCGCTCGGTACCGTCGATGCGAGGTGTCCCCTTGTGGCGCTCGAAGTCCGCGACGAAAACCTTGCCGCCGGCGACGACGGGACCCGCATAACCTTCCTTGATCGGCGTGCGCCAGCGCACGGTGAGCCCTTCGCTGGGGAAACGCTCGACAATGCCGTCTTCGCTCCAGATCGCCCGGCCTCCTGGGCCGCGCCATTCCGGCCAGTCTTCAGCCAGGGAGGCGCCTGCTGTAACGAGGGAACCGAGCAAGAGTGTCGCAAGGATCGAGCGGAATGTGCGGTTCATATACGGGTCACCTCTCTGTTGCGTTGAACGGCGGGAGTGTAGCAAGGCGCGGCCGCGGTGTTGCAGGTAGGCTAGGAGAGATGAACCGCGATCGCATGCTTCGACACCTCCACGCCGATAAGGAGGAGTGGGACTTCATTGTGATCGGCGGTGGCGCCACGGGCCTTGGGGTCGTCGTCGATGCCGCGTCGAGGGGCTATCGATCTCTGCTCCTCGAGCAGGGCGACTTCGCCAAGGGCACGTCGAGCCGATCGACCAAGCTGATCCACGGCGGTGTGCGCTATCTCCAGCAGGGGAATGTGAGTCTGGTGCTCGAGGCGCTGCACGAGCGCGGCCTCTTACGCCAGAATGCGCCTCATCTGGTTCACGACATCCCCTTCGTGGTGCCCAACTACGACTGGTGGGAGGCGCCGTTCTACGGCATCGGTCTCCGCCTCTACGATGTGCTCGCCGGCCGCCACGGCTTCGGAGCCTCTCGCCATCTCTCACGCGAGGAGACGCTGGCCCATCTGCCTACTCTCGAGACCGACGGCTTGCGTGGTGGCACTCTCTACTACGACGGCCAGTTCGACGACGCGCGATTGGCGATCTCGTTGGCGGCGACGGCGGCCGATCTGGGCGCGACCCTGGTCAACTACATGGCTGTCCGTTCGTTGACCAAAAGCGACGGGATGGTGCGAGGGGTGATCGCGGTCGACGGGGAGAGCGGGGAGGAGAGAGAGCTCCGTGGCAAGGTGGTGATCAATGCGACCGGCCCTTGGAGCGACTCTGTGCGGAGCATGGACGACCCTCAGGCCTCGCCGATGATGCGGCCGAGCCAGGGAGTTCATGTTGTTCTGGAGCGCCGCTTCTTACCCGGCGACAGCGCGATCATGGTGCCTCACACCGACGACGGGCGGGTGCTCTTCGCCATTCCCTGGCACGACCGGGTGATCGTCGGCACCACTGACACTCCGATCGAGGAAGCGACGCTCGAGCCTCGTCCGCTCCCCGAGGAGATCGACTTCCTACTCACGCACGCCGCCCGCTATCTCGACGAGGATCCCGTGCGGGCCGACGTCCTCTCGGCCTTCGCCGGCATCCGCCCGCTCGTCGGCGACCCCGACAATCAGGACTCGGCGTCGATCTCGCGCGATCACACGCTGCAAATCTCGTCGTCCTGCCTGGTGACCATTGCCGGCGGGAAGTGGACGACTTACCGCAAGATGGCGGAAGATACGGTCAATCAGGCGGCGGTCCTGGCTCAGCTCCCCGAGCGCTCCTGCGTTACCGGCGAGCTCAACCTGCATGGCTACCATCGCGACGCTGCCTCATTCGGCGACCTCGCCGCCTACGGCGCCGATGCAGTGCCCTTGCGGGACTTCCTCGCCACCCAGCCGAGCTATGGGGAGCGCCTTCATCCGTCTCTGCGCCCTTTCGTCGGAGAGGTCGTTTGGGCGGTGCGAGAGGAGATGGCCAGAAACGTCGAGGACTTTCTAGCTCGGCGAACGCGTTCTCTGCTGCTCGACGCCAGGTCGAGCATCGAGGCCGCTCCTCGCGTGGCCGAGCTGATGGCTGCCGAGCTGGGGCGTGACGCGAGCTGGCGCGACGAACAAGTCGAGCAGTACCGGACCCTAGCCGCCGGCTATTTGGCGGAGTGACGAGATCACCGGAACATCCCAAGCCCGCCCCTACTCTCGATCCTTCCCGAAGAGGCTGCGTAGTCCGTCTCTCAAGGTGTCCTCCAGCGTTGACTTCAACTTGTCGACCTCTTTCCCCAGCACGGCCTTGGCGATCTCTTTCAGTGCATCCTGGAGGGCGTCACGATCGAGCCCGATCTCAGGCTCCTCGACGGTGCCGCGGATGATGAGCGGCACCCAGATACGCCCGTCGTCCGTCGTCAAGGCTCGCACAACGTCCGCCGCGAGCTCGTCGGTCGGCTCGTAGGTCGAGGGCAATCCGACGTTCGCGGAGAAGGTGAGGGATCCGTCTGCGGCAACGGAGCCTTTGCCTCGCAGCAGGAAGATCTCACTCTCGAGAGTAAAAGGAAGAACTTCGAGTTTGCCCTGCTCGAGCGTGAACTCGACATCCGTACCCAGGTAGGCGGCGCCATCCGAAGAGGTGTCGAGAAGATTGTCGAGAGCGATCAGTAGGGGCATCGAAGGGAAGCGTCCGGGGTCGAGCCTGATCGTGCCTTCGGCCTGCAACTTCTCGGGCGCCGACGTGGGGCCGAAGGCGCGGGCCGAAATGCGAGCCGCGCCCATCGCGTCCTGGTCGCGGGCACCGAGGGCGCTGTCGAGGTCGAGTGAGCCTCCCTCGAGAACGAGCTCGTAGTCCGGTGGGTGGCTCTCGAGGTTGGCATCGAGGAGAAGTCCCTCCGAGGGGATCTCCACCTGCGCCTGGACGGTCGCCCGCCCGTCGAGCTCGCCGTGACCTTCGGCGCGCAGCTTCACGATGTCGCCGGTGAGCTCGAAGGGGAGGATCTGGATCGCGCCCTCGCGAAGCTCGAGCGTGACGGTGGTGGGCTGGTAGGCCGAGCCCACCAGGCCGATGTCGAGGATGGTATCGATGTCGGTCATCGGCGAGAGGGGTGGAATGCGGCCTGCGGCGAGCGAGATCGTGCCGGTGGCCCGTACGCCATCCGGGTCGATGCCTGCGCCCGAGACGTCGAGCTCGACAGCTCCGGGGCCCAGATAGGGATCGCCTTCGAGGCCGAGGAGGGCGTCGAGGTCGACGGACTCCGCCAGGACGGTGATCCGATACTCGAAGGGGGCTTCTGCCAGGTCGACCTGGCCCTCGGGAATGCGCAGCCGGCCCCATGGACTCGAGGCCGTGAGGTCGCTCAGGCGATAGACGCCTCGCTCCGCGGAAAGGTTCCCGCTAGCGCTGTCAAGAGAAGTGTCGCCGACCCGGATAGCGGCAATCTGGATCTCGCCGCGGGCGGAAAGGCCGAGCAGGGCCGACGGTGCTTGTGGGTCGATCTCGAGATCCTGAAGGTCGAGGTCGAGGCCCTCGAGTACCAGCGTGTCTCCTTCGACGTCCTCCGAGCGCACCTCGAGGTGGCCGTCCCGAAGACGGATCTCTTGAATCTTGACGTCCAGGCTCCCAGTACTCGGCACACCTTCTGGCATGGGCAGAGCGGTGTCTCCCCGAGGTCCGGGCGAACGCCTGCCGCTGTCGCCTGTCGAGGGGCGTCCGTTTTCGTCGGTGGCAGTGACAATCTCGACCAGGGCTCCCTCCAGGAAGATCTCGTCGACCGCGACCTGGCCGCGCAGAAGCGGCCAGAGCCGGTGCTTGAAGACGACCGCGTCGAGGGTGCCTCGCACGCTGCCCGAAGGGATCTCGCCCTCGATCTGAACATCCTCGAGACGAAAGCCCTCGATCAGCTTGAGGCGGAAGTCCCCGACTTGGAGCCGAAACCCGGTCGTAGCTTCGGCCTCGGCGAGGAGCCGGTTACCGATCTCGCTGACGTCGATCTGGACGAAGAGAAGTAGCGCGACACAGACGACGGCGAACACAAACAGGGAGACCAATAGGAGAGCCCATCGCCGCATTGGGTAAGAATACGCTTGGCGGTGTGAGTGTGCCAGGCCCCGTTGGTTCTGCTACCTCTGCTCGCCCACCTATGTTAGGTATGTCTGCCGGATGACCGATCACGATCTCTACCTGTCTTCCAAAGCCTGGCCCTTCGTCGAGGCGCGCAAGGTCGTCGATCGCCATCGCGGCGGGGCTCCCGAGAAGGGCTACGCACTCTTCGAGACCGGCTACGGCCCTTCCGGGCTGCCGCATATCGGCACCTTCGCCGAGGTGGCGCGCACCTTGATGGTCCTGCACGCGTACCGTCGCATCTCCGATCTACCGGCGCGGCTGATCTGCTTCTCCGACGACATGGACGGCCTGCGGCGGGTGCCTGGCAACGTTCCCAACCAGGAGCTTCTCGAGGCCAATCTCGGCAAGCCGCTGTCGCAGGTGCCCGACCCCTTTGGGACGCACGAGAGCTTCGCTGCGCACAACAATGCGCGGCTTCGGGCCTTTCTCGACCAGTACGGCTTCGAGTACGAGTTCCTCTCTTCGACCGAGTGCTACAAGAGTGGCCGTTTCGATGAGGCTCTGCTTCTCGTTTTGCGCCACTACGACCAGATCCGGTCGGTGATGCTCGAGACCTTGGGAGAGGAGCGGCGCAAGACCTACTCTCCTTTCCTACCGGTGTGTCCGAAGACGGGAGTGGTGCTGCAGGTACCGACTGTCGCCAGAGACGTCGACGCCGGCACCATCAGCTTCGTTGACGGTGATGGAGAGACGCAGACCGTTCCGGTGACCGGTGGCCACGTGAAGTGCCAGTGGAAGGTCGACTGGGCGATGCGCTGGCATGCTCTCGAGGTCGACTACGAGATGTCCGGTAAAGACCTCATCGAGTCGGTGAAGGTGTCCTCGGCGATCCAGCGAGTCTTGGGTAGCAAGCCACCGGCGGTCCTCAACTACGAGCTCTTCCTCGACGACAAAGGACAGAGAATCTCAAAGTCCAAAGGCAATGGGCTCACCATGGACGAGTGGCTTGCGTACGCCAGCCCCGAGAGTCTCTCCTGGTACATGTATCAGAGCCCGAAGCGTGCGAAGCGTCTCTACTTCGACGTCATTCCTCGCGCTGTCGACGACTACTACGAGGCGCTGGACCGCTATGCCGGCGAAGACGCAGAGAAGCAGATCCAGAGTGGTATTTTTCACATCCACGACGGCTCGCCGCCCGAGTTCGACCTGCCGATCACCTTCTCGCTCTTGCTCAACCTGGTGAGCGCCGCGCATGTGACCGACAAAGAGCGGCTGTGGGATTTCGTGCGTCGTTATCGCCCCGGTGCCGACGCCGACAACCATCCCGAGCTCGACCGTCTGCTCGACTACGCGTTGCGCTACTACCAAGACTTCGTAGCACCGAACCAGGACTATCGAGCGCCCGACGATCGGGAGCGGGCTGCGATGATCGATCTCGTCTCTCGCTTGCGGGGTCTGGGTGGCGATGCGCAAGCCGAGACCCTGCAACACGAGGTCTACGAGGCCGGGAAGAGTCAGGACTTCGATTCTCTGCGCGACTGGTTTCGCGCTCTGTACGAGTGTCTGCTCGGACACTCGCAGGGCCCGCGCATGGGTAGCTTCATCGCTCTTTACGGGGTCGCATCGACGATTGAGCTCCTCGAAGAGGCAATTGGGCGCGGTGCGGAGGAAGGGGCCTCCTAAGCACTCGCCTCCCTTGTGCCAGGCCGGAGGGCCGTCTTTCGTCTTCTCTCGTTAGAACCCTAACGAGGGAGGCGAAGATGTCTCGATCGACACCAACCGTATCCGCGTCGCCGTCAGCCTCAGAAGAGCACTCGCAACGTCCTCTGCTCGAGACCGTGCGTCGGCAGCTCCGAGTGCGCCGAAGAGGGAGGCGAACGGAGAAGGCTTACGTGGGCTGGATCCGGCGCTACATCTTGTTCCATGGAAAGCGACAGCCTATGGCCGCTCTCGGTCACCATCCGAACCGCTTCCTCTTTGAACTCCCGACTGAAACTCCTCCGGGTTGCTGAGATCGACACCTCCCAGCCCATTATCGGGCTTGATCAGGTATCCACGAAACCCGGGGAACTCCACTCGTGCTCCTTGGTAGACTCAGCCTGATGAAGCACGCGGTGGAAGTCGAAGCGCGTTCGGGTTTTCGTATCTGGGTTCGATTCGACGACGGCGTTGACGGCGAGATCGATCTCTCAGACCTGGCAGGCCGGGGCGTTTTTCGAGCATGGGAGGATCGCGCTGTGTTCGAGGCGGTGTCCGTTGGCCCTGGCGGCTGTGTTGCGTGGCCGGGCGATCTGGAGATTTGCCCCGACAGCACCTATCTTCGCCTAACCGGGAAGGACCCAGAGGACATTTTTCCGAGACTCCGCCCGAGCTCGGCGCATGCCTGAGCTATCTCGGTTCTACGGCATCATCATCCGAATGTACTTCGGAGATCATCCGCCGCCACACTTCCACGCGTTCTACGGAGAGTACGAGGCTCTCGTGAGGATCGAGAACCTCTCGGTGTTGGCGGGCTCGATGCCCGCGCGGGCTCTCGGTCTCGTCGTGGAATGGGCGTCGTTGCATCAAGAAGAGCTCCGTGCGGCGTGGCGGCGCGCCAGCGAGAATCAGGTACCGGGGAAGATCCAGCCCCTACCATGATCTGCCAGTTGCCTAACCTTGCGCTGGAGCGGACGCCCATTGCGAGCGCCGCTCAGCTTAGGACTGTTAGATGGCCACTGAATTGAGAGGAATCAAATGATCGAGACTGCGGGGGTCGCGCTTGCGACTCTTGTGGCCACAATCGGCCCGCTCGACGTCGCCGCCATTTTTGCCGCGCTAACAGCGGGCGCGACTCCGCAGCAGAGGCGTTCGATGGCGATTCGCGGATCAGTGATGGCTGCCGTGATTCTGGTTTCGTTCGCACTGGTCGGCGAGCTTCTCCTAGCTAGATCGCGTCCGGAAACGGACGAAATAGAGTGGTGTCCGGGTCTCATCGAGCTTTTTTTCGAAGCCTGTTGCGTGCGATTCCAGGTTTTCTGTACCTGGTTCGCTGGATCAGGAAGGCTCGGCTGCTTTGACGGCGTATTGCGGGGTTGGTGCTCCGTTTCTCCAGCAGTGCTGGGGGTGAATCGAACGGTGTGCGATGCCCTATTTCAGTTGATGAGGTGCCTTGCGGTGACGAGGAGGTTGCTGGTGATCACACTCGCCCAAGCGTAGCTCTGGAAGGAAGGCCAGGATCTCCAAGTGCATCGCTTGAGTCCAAAGGCGCGTTTGAGAAAGGAGATGATGCCTTCGATACCGGCGCGAAAGTCGCGCAGCCGCTTGTAGACCCAGGAGCTCTGGGCCATGTCACTGACCTGAAGGCCCCGGCCCTTGCTGAAGACGACATCGTGCACGAAATAGAGTGGTGTCCCATCTGCTTGATCTCTTCGAGATTGGCTTTGGAGGCGAACCCGCCGTCGAAGGCGATCTGGCGCGGGGGTTGGCTATGGTTGGCGATGTGGCGCTGGACCATGGTCGTGGCGAGGCTGGAGTCGGGCGGGTTTCCCTGGAGGATCACGAGATCCAGGACAAGGGACGAGGAGCCGGCGGTGAGGCAGACCTTGTGGCCGTAGAGCGTTTCTCTGGCGTCTTTGCGAATGATCGCGGTGTGCTCCTCGAAGATCGAGACGATCTTCTCGCTCGCGGGGACCGTTTCGCCGTCGAGAATTCTACGGCGTGTCGGGTCGATGACCGTGGCGGTGCGCTCGAGGAAACAGTCGAGCTCCTCGAGGAGTCGACGGGCGCCGGATTCCTGGGAAGGCCCCTGCTTGGCGAGCACATTCCGGGCCGCCTTGGCTGAATCTTGGACTTTCTCGGTGATCTGGATCAGGTCGCGGTAGGGCTGGAGCCGCATATCCTTGGTGCGCGAGTCGTTGATCTTCTTGCGCCGCCTCTTGGCTTGCCGCGATCGGTCGCGGAACGAGAAGTGCTCGCTGCCCAGCAGGCCTCGCGCCCTTGCGAGCAATCGGGTAAGCACCCGAACGCAATCCCAGAGCAGCTCGGAGTCGGTCGGATGATGGATGTTGGACTCCACCACGGTGGCGTCCACCCGGACTCTGTTGCCTCGCTCCACTCCCGTGTCGAGTGCCAGGGCCACGATTCGCTTGTGAATCGCCTCCAGGGTGGCGCACGTCAGTGCCTTGATGTTCTGGGCCAGCGTCGACTTCTTCGGCGTCCACCCGACGAGGCCGAGGCGGCAGAAGGTCCGGTAGCTACGGGAATCCTCAAGGTGGAAGGCGAGCTCCGAATAACTGAAACCGCCCATCTGCTTCACGATCAGGGCCCGGACCACCTGCTCGCCCGACATGCCTCGCGCCCCGGTGCTCTGGCCTTTGCCTCCAGCCTGTAGCTGCAGGTCTTGCCACGCAAGCTCGTAGATTCTAGGATCCCTGTCGAGGAGGCGAGAGATCGCTTCGAGTTCTTTGGCATGGTCCAGATCGAGCCACTTTTCGGTGAGATCAGGCTGAATACTGACGGCTTGTCGCATCTCGGGCTGGCTCCTTCTCGGCGTAAGCTATTTAGAATCAACGGTTTCGTCACCTAGACTCTATCAAGCTCCGCGGAGAATTACCAGCCCTGCCTCCCTCGCAAGCCACTGACGCAAAACAACTTACACGATTCCGGACGAGAACTAGCTAGCGTAGGTACGTCGGGACGACTTGGAGACGGGAAGTAACGGTGCGCAGTCAGGATACTCTGTTGGCACCGCACGGGGAGAAGAAGGCCGGAAGAGCATTGGTGCTTCGTGCCCGTTAGCTAGCGTGGTCCTGGGAGCGTTGCGTAGAAGACAGTGGCGACACGAGAGATCGTGATCCCGTTTAGGAGAGTGCCAGAGTGTGCGGCTCCCACTCCTGTGCGGTTTGCGCACAAGAGGAGGATGTATGTCTCGGAAGAAAGAGCGTCGTCGGTCGGCGGGTGATTCGAAGCGCCGTCGATCCCAGCTGCCGGCAAGCCTTGAGCAGGTCAACCTGAATGCTGCCGGGATCGATATCGGAGCGACGGAGCATTGGGTGGCGGTGCCCGAAGACCGGGATTCGCAGCCGGTTCGGAAGTTCGGAGCGTTCACGGCGGATCTGTACTCGCTGGCCGAGCATCTTCTGGCGTGTGGGATCGACACGGTGGTGATGGAGTCGACGGGTGTGTACTGGATTCCATTGATGGAGGTGCTCGAGGAGCGGGGTTTCGAGGTGAAGTTGGTCGACCCTCATCGTCTTCGCCAGGTTCCTGGTCGCAAGAGCGACGTGCTGGATTGCCAATGGCTTCAGCAGCTGCACACCTTTGGGCTGTTGGGGGGAGCGTTTCGGCCGGACGATCAAATCTGTGTTCTGCGCAGCTACCTGCGACAGCGCGCGATGCTGGTCTCGTACGCAGGCCAGCATATTCAACACATGCAAAAGGCGATGACCCAGATGAACATCAAACTCCAGCATGTGGTCAGCGACATCACGGGGGCGACCGGGATGCGGATCATCCGAGCGATTCTCGAGGGTGAGCAGGATCCAAAACGATTGGCCCAGATGCGAGATGGTCGATGCAAGAACAGCGAGGCGACGATCGCCAAGGCGCTGGAAGGTCATTGGCGTGAAGAACATCTCTTCGAGCTCCGGCAGGCGGTGGAGCTTTTCGATATCTACCACCAGAAAGTCGGCGAGTGCGACCAGAAGATCGAGACCTACCTCGAAGGTTTCGAAGACCAATCGGGCGGACAAACCCCACCGAAGAAGGCCAAGGAGAAGCAGACCCGGACCGGGTTGGGCTTCGATGCGCGCTCTCATCTGTTCCGCATGACAGGGGTCGACCTCACAGCGATCGAGGGAATTCAGGCGCACACGGCACTGAAAGTCATCGGTGAGATCGGACTCGACATGACTCGATGGCCCAACTCGAAGCATTTCGCGTCGTGGCTCGGGCTCTGTCCCGGGAGCAAGATCACCGGCGGCAAGCAGCTGAGTAGTCGCTCGAAAGCCTCGGCGAATCGGGCTGCCTCCGCCCTGCGATTCGCCGCGAATGGCCTGCATAACTCGCACAGCTCTCTCGGCGCCTTTCTCCGTCGCAAGAAGGGTCAGATCGGAAGACCGGAGGCCATCACCGCAACCGCTCACAAGCTCGCACGCATCATCTACTCGATGCTCCGATACGGAACCGAGTACGCTGCGAAGTCACAGGACTACTACGAGACCGAGTATCGAAAACGTGTCCTCAAGAACCTCAAACGCAACGCTAAACGTCTCGGCTTCTCCCTTCTGCCGCTCGATCGCGGCTCGCTACAGACAGAGGAAGTTACTTAGGAGTCTCGGAATATCCCTCGCTGCATTGAGGACAGCTGGAGGAATATTGCTCTTGCTAATAGGTATAGACATGGTATTCGCGCGTTCGTCCGGCGGAACTTCTACCACGGACGATGAGGAGCGGGAGGCCGCATCGAAGCAGGACATATCCGTGTTTCCTCTAGCAACACCGTTGATAGCCGGCCCTGGCGCCATGGGTGCCGCCATACTTCTCATGGCGAATGCCGAAGGAGAGCTAGCGCGGCAGATGATCGTAATTGCTTCCATTCTCGCGATCGTTCTCCTCACATTCGCTGCGTTAATGGTCGCAAGCAGGCTTCAACGGCGTCTCGGGATCACCGGGATGCATGTGGTGACGCGGGTCTTTGGCGTCCTGCTGTCTGCGCTGGCCGTTCAGTTTATGTTTGACGGCATTGAGCAAAGCGGACTGCTTGGAAAATGAGTGCCTTGCCGAACCACGATCTAACCCGGCGCTGGTGGCGACGCGCCAAGCGCGCGCCTCAGCTCAGCGTTATACGGTAATGGCGAGGCTAGGATTCCCGGCGTCGTGGCGTCGCTTCTGAGCGTAATAGCCATGAATCAGATCTTTCGGTTCTCCAGCTCGGTCAAGCGGGATCCAGCCATCGATGCCTGGATGAAGGAGCATTCGGGTGAGTTGGGGTCTATCGCGCGGGACTGGTTTGACGTCATCCGCGAGCGTGGAGACGATGTTCGAGAACTCTTGCATGACGGCCATCCGACCGCGTGCGTAGCGGACGCGGCATTCGCCTACGTCAACGCGTTCACGGCCCACGTCAATGTGGGGTTTTTTCGTGGTGCCGAGCTTGCGGATCCGGCTCAGCTTCTGGAAGGCACCGGCAAGTACATGCGCCATGTGAAGCTCAGGCCCGAAGGTGACGTCGACGCTGCGGCTCTTATTGAGCTGATCGAAACTGCCTACACGGATATGAAGGGGCGCCTCGAGGCGGAGTAGTTCGTCTAGCTGGCATGATCCGGGTGCTCTACGAGGGTCCACTTCACGCCGCAAATGAGCACAGAATCGAACTTCTTGTAAGCGCCGGGGGCTGCCCACAGATCAACGCCTACAACGCCGGTCCTGTCCCCTGGCTCGACGAATCTCATCGTCTGTCCCGCTGACAACCTTAGCGTTGCGGGTTCGGCAGGATCAATCGAGCACCCGGCACCGAGGCCATTCATCCACCTCTGACAGACCTCCTCCGGAGCACCGTCTCGGGGTGCGATCTCAACGGCCGCGAAGCCGGACGTGACACCCCCGTGGGGCCGCGCGTCAACGCCGCTCTGCCACGTGTTTCCGGCTGGAAAGTACGTCCCTTTGTTCCTGGGGAATTCGCCGGGGCCTGGCCAATTTTCTTGAATCTCGGCGAGGGTCCCAAAGTCCCTCGGGTGGAACTGAACGTTCACGCCGGAAACCGTGCCGGGGCTCTTGGGCAGAGCCTCGCCTAACACGTAACGTCCGGACTCGACACCGGCCAAGCCCGAGCCAGGTGAGCCCGCACAAACGTTCCAATCCCCTGAAACGATCCCTCGCCCCGACCCCTGAACGGCCATCGACCGCGAAGCCACAGAGACGTCAGGGACCTGCACGATCGCCATGTATCCGCAGTCACCGTTGCGCTCCAGAAGCCGGGTTTGGGTCGACGAACGCTCCCATGCAAGGTCCGTTGGGCAAACTGTCTCGAGAAACGAGTCGCCCAAGCGGATATGGGTGTTGGTGAGGTTTCCGCCAGCGGCCATTCGAGGGTCCCGGAAGACTACCGGCGCGTCGAACGCTGCAGTCAGCACGCTGGACGTCCACTCCAGGTCCCGTGTTAGCAGACAGATCTGACGGAGGCGCAGTACGGGATCGGCCGTCATTGATCGATATTACCTCTCAACAAGGCCTTGGGGGTAATTTGAAGACAGGCTAAACGATCGGCTCGCAGCCCCGACGCTGAAGCGCATCTCCCTCGGGCGACCAGGTGCCGCTTGGTAGACTCCGCCGATGGCCAAAGACGATCTGCTGACCCATTTGCGCGGTCTGGAAATTGCGCTGCATCGGCCAGAAGTTCGCTCGGCCATCGAGCAGCTAGGGTATTAGGGCATGGGAGAATTCGGAATACCGGGGCGCCGGTATTTTCGTAAGGACACTTCGTCGGGCATCAGGACGCACCAGATTCATACCTTTCAGGCAGGTAGCTCAGAAGTCGAGCGACACCTGGCGTTCCGCGATTACATGATTGCGCATCCAAAGGAGGCACGAAACTACACCGACCTGAAGCGCAAGCTGGCCGCGAAGCATCCGGACGACATCGAGGCCTACATGGACGGCAAAGATCCTTACATCAAGGAACATGAGGCCAAAGCCATGAAGTGGGCGTCAGCTCGAGGTGAGGAGTAGTCTCAGATGGATTTGACCAAGATCAGGGAGCTCGCCTCGAGCTATACGCCACATCTTCCGTTGGACGCGACGCGCCACAGATACCGGTCCTGGTCGCCCCGTTCTGAAGCCGCAGCTGGAGGTAGTCCGAAGTGTGAGTGAACCGCAGTTCAAAGAAGCGCGCCCTTTCCAACGGGACGTCTTGGCGTTACCGGTCACCGATCTCGATGCCACCTCTCAGTGGTATTCAAAACACTTCAGTATGGTGGAGGTCGAGCGGTTTCGTCAGCCAGTTCCGACCGTCATCCTCGAGCGAGACGGCACACAGATCGGTTTCGCGATAAATGGAGGCGATGCGTCGCAGGATGGTGCGGCGATACTCGTTTCGAATATTCAAGCGATCAAAGACGAGCTCGAGTCAAACGGAGCGAAGATCGGAAATTGGCGGGTGGATGAGCGAGAGGGTCAATCGTTCCAGGTCTTTTTCGTCGTCGCGCCCGACGGGTTGTGCTATTACTTTCACGAACCCATCTAGTGCCATGTCGGAGACACAACACTAGAGACTCGGAGCGATGATGTGAGCTCGAGACACGGCCTCTTCTCCCTCATCGGCGCCTTGATCGTTGCCGGTGCGGCCCAGGCGCAGGCCGGATCACCGTGTGCGGTCGCCCACGAGCTCCCGGTCGTCACCCACTGGAGCAATGAGGCTCAGTCGTTCCGGTATCTCGCCTCCGATCAGATCGACTACGCCCTGCCCTATCAGGCCGACAAGCCCTACACGCCCGGCGGGGTCTACCCGGTCTATAAGGTCGGGGGCGAGACGTATACGCCCGACTTCGATCACTACGTCGGGACCCATTACTCGACGACAGGGATCCCCGACGCCCGCGCCGCGCAGTGGGCTCAGAAAGTCTGTGCCGACACCGGCGTGGCCGTGAAGCTGCTGCGCCCCGATGCGCTCGAGGGCGGGCGCCTGAGCTCAAAGCCGGGATTCGTACAGGCCTTGGTCGGGCTGATCGTCAAAACCACCGCCGCCGACCCCGGCTCGCTGGCGGCCGTGTTCCTTCCGCCCAACTGGTCGGCCGGCGCCGCGCCGGGGACGTACCCGATCCTGGCCCAGGGCTACTACGACCTCAATGACAGCGTCTTTCGCACGACGGGCCTCGGGTTCGACATGGCGCGCCAGATCGGTCGCAGCGGGATCGATGGCCGCAGCGGCGCGATCGGCGTGTTGTGGAACGGCGGCGGTGCCAGGGCGACGTACACGGTCAACGAAAAGGCCTACCGCCAGTTTGGCAGTGTGGTGGACCTCATTGCCCAAGCGTTCGGCGGCGACCGTCATCGCGTGATGATGTTCGGCGGCTCTCGCGGCGGCGTCTCGGCGATCAATATGGCGTCGAACCCCTACGACCTCGATTACACGATTACATTCGCGTCGGCGAGCGCGGCGCCGGCGCTCCCCGGCTCGATTGCGCGGCTGTCGTCGACGGCCACCTACCCTCGTGGGATCGGCAACCTGACCGGTGTCGTCGGCTTTCACGACTCTTGGCGGATGGGTTGGCGTTACCCTGAGGTCCCGGGGCGCGCGCACCTCGAGGGACTCGACTTGGCGCAGTCGGCCGCTTTCGTTCTCACCGGCTCGACCGACCTTGGCTACGCCGACAAAAATCTGGGCCCGTTCGCTGATCGCAACGTCGAACGGCTCGAGCGGGCCGGGACTGAGTTGTATCTGGAGATCGGCACGCACGACCGGCTGCCCTACATTCTGCAGGTCGAATACGCCAAGAAGCTGATCGAGCGGGGTCTGCCGGTCCACGCGGATGTCGTGGTGCGGGGCGGGCATGGCGGGGGCCGCGTCAACGCCGAAGGGAGCCCGGTCAAGAACGACCGCATGTGGGAGGCCTTGCTCGAGTACATCGACCCGGCGCGCTCGGGAAGGCCGCGCGTCGAGCCGGGCTGGACGTTTTACCGTGTCGATCGTCGCAACGATCAGCGCGAGCTCTTCGAGCCCGAGGGCCACCCGTTCACCTTGGAGGCGCCGTATCTGGCGGTGGCCGGCCAGCGCTTTCCGCTCATCTTCATCGGCGAGCCGGGGACGGAATACGAATTGCGCATTACGCCGCCCGTGGGCGTCGAGTGGCCGGTCGCACGCTTTCGGGGGGCGATTCCGAAGAACGAGCCGCACAAACTCAGCACCATCGAGTGGTTCGCGACCGCTTCGGGAATGCCGCCGGGCGACTACGGCTACCGGATGACGATTCGCAAGACCGGAGGCAAGTGGATTGCGATCCCCGAGACGAACACGCCTGCGGGCGAGGGCGAGCGGGCGATCCTGAGAATCATTGCCGAGGAGCCGAATCTGCCCGGCGCGGAATGGTCGAACAAGATCCTCGAAATGACTCCTCACTTGAACGACCGCGGCGGGAACCCGTATGCCTGGGGACTCTCGGAATACTAGCCCGACCGCCCAGGGCACCCCACCTCACCGCGTGCTCGTCGCTCGGCTCCTCCGGCGTACAGGAGTACGCCTACGTCGCCTCGCTCCTGCGCTGCGGCGATCTGGGGCACCCTTGTTGATGGCTGCGAGAAAGCGCATCCCGTTGGCTGCGAGCGCAGTTTCCGGGATGGAGTGAGCTGAGGGCTTCGCGACCGCGGGAAAGCTAGGCCTTCTTCAGGAAGGGCGGCATCATCCCGCCGGAACGGCGGTCCGGGTGCGTGGTCCCGGCGGCGTGTTTGCGGTCGGAAGAGATGCGTGAGTCGGTGTAGGGCTTTGCAGTGCGGGCTCTGCTCTGATAGAGCAGGCCGACCAGAGACGGCGAGAGCCCGGGAAAGCGAAGTAGAAAACGCCCCGGGCTCTGCCCCAAACCGCAGCATTAGCTGCGCTTGCAGTATGGCAGAGAGTCGGGGTCGTCGTCGAATGGGAGGCGACGATGCGACCGGACTACCGACTCTTCGACTGTGCTCGATGCCGTCGGCGTATCTCGCTGTGCTCGCACTGTGACCGTGGCCAGCGTTACTGCCGGGCTTGTGCTCTGGTGGCTCGTCGGGAATCGACTCGGGCGGCCGGCCATCGGTACCAGCGAAGCCTCCGAGGTCGGCATTGTCATGCCGCCCGTCAGGCCCGCTACCGTCGGCGCCAGCGCGAGCGGGCAGAGAAAGTGACGCATCAGGGTACCCCAGGCGGTACTTCGGGGAGGACACTGTGTCGGATCGAGACTCCGAGGCGCGAAGTGCGCTACGACCCGAGGAATCCGCGATGCATGCAGTGTGGAGAGGCCTGCCGAGAGTTTGTGCGAACGAGCTTTCGTCGTTGCCGACGGAGATAGGGGCGTGATCGACGCACAGCTGCGCGGGGAGATCCGTCGTCTGTTCCTGGTCGAGAAGTGGAAAGTCGGCACGATCGCTCGACAGCTACAGCTGCACCCCTCAACCGTGCGCCGGGCGCTGGAGAAGTCCGGCGTGCTACCCCAGCAGCGACGAGGGAGGATGATCGATCCTTACCTGCCGTTCATCGAGCAGGTGCTCGGGACCTACCCACGACTGCCGGCGAGCCGTCTCTACACCATGGTGGTGGAGCGCGGCTATCCAGGAGGCCCGGATCAGTTTCGCCACCTGGTGGCCTCGATGCGACCGAAGCCCCAGCGCGAGGCGTTTCTCTCGCTGCGCATGCTGCCAGGAGAGCAGGCGCAGGTCGACTGGGGCCACTTCGGTCGGCTCCGCGTCGGCCGGGCACATCGTCGGCTCTATGCCTTCGTCTTCGTGCTGTCGTTCTCGCGCACGGTCTTCGTGCACTTCACCCTCGACACTCGTCTCGAAACCTTCTTGCACGCTCACCAGCTGGCCTTCCACTACGTCGACGGCGTCGTCAGGACCGTTCTGTACGACAACCTGCGAACCGCGGTGATCGAGCGGCAGGGAACCGCGGTGCGCTTCCATCCCGTGCTGCTCGATTTCGCCAGCCACTACGGCTTCCTTCCCACCGTCGCCGCGGTGGCTCGGGGAAATGAGAAAGGCCGCGTCGAGCGCGCAATCCGCTTCCTGCGAAGCTCGTTCTTCGGCGCCCGAACGGTGAGCGATTTGGATCGTCTGAATCGGCAGGTCCTGGAATGGTGCCAGAGGTCGCAGCGCAGACCCTGGCCGCAGGACCGACAGCGAACCGTGAAAAGCGCCCTGGCCCAGGAACGACCTCGACTGCTTGAGCTTCCCGGAGACGACTTCGAAACCGACCTGCGACTGGAGATCAAGGTCAGAAAGACGCCGATCGTGCGCTTCGACCTCAACGACTACTCGGTGCCGCACAGTCATGTGCAGAGGACCGTCACGCTCCTCGCCAGCGAGCATCGGGTGCGGATCCTCGATGGCCAGGAGCTCCTCGCCGAGCACCCTCGCTCGTACTCCCGGGGCGAGCAGATCCTCGATCCTCAACACCTCGAGGAGCTCCTCGCTCACAAACGCAGGGCCCGACGACACCGGGGCTTCCATCGGCTGTTTTCCGCTGTGCCTCGATGCGAAGAGCTGATGCAGCAGCTCGCCGAGCGAGGCGAGAACCTCGGAACGCAGACCGCCGGCCTGCTCCGACTCCTGCGCCAGTACGGCCCCCAGCGACTCGACAAAGCCGTGCGCGAAGCGCTCCTGAACCACGCACCGCGATTCCAGTCCGTCCGGCTCCTACTCGAACGGCACCAGCGCGGCCTCGGTCAGCCCCCGGCTTTACCGGTGCCGCTCAGCCAGGAGCTCCAACAGCGAGATCTCTCCGTGAGACCGCACAACCTCGAGGACTACGACCAACTTGGAGGCAACGACGATGGCCCGACCCAGGAAGAGTCCAACGATCCCTGACGAACCACTACGAGAGCTCGCCCGATCCCTCGGCTTCTACGCCCTCGTCGACGACTGGGGCACCTACCGAGAACAGCCCTGGCTCGAACAGCTGCTGCGCAAAGAAGAGGCCGAGCGCAAACGGCGCAGCCTCGAACGGCGCATCCGCACCAGCCGCGTCGGGCTCTTCAAGAGCATCGCCGACTTCGACTTCTCCTGGCCCCAGCGCATCGACCGCGAGCAGATCCAGGATCTGCTCACCCTCCAATTCCTCGACGACATCACCAACGTCATCCTCCTCGGACCCAACGGTGTCGGCAAGACCATGATTGCCAAGAACCTCCTCTACCAGGCGCTGCAACGAGGGGCCACCGCCAGCTTCGTCACCGCCTCCGACATGCTCAACGATCTCGCCGTCCAGGAAACCCCCTCGGCGCTCCAGAGAAGGCTCTCCAAATACACCCGACCCTCGCTTTTGGCAATCGATGAGCTCGGCTATCTCTCCTACGACCACCGCCACGCGGATCTCCTCTTCGAGGTCGTCTCCAGGAGATACGGCAACAAGCCCATTCTTCTCACCACCAACAAGCCCTTCGCCGAATGGGCCGAGGTCTTTCCCAACGCCTCCTGCGTCGTCACTCTCGTCGATCGACTCACCCACCACGCCGAGATCGTCAAGATCGAGGCTAACTCCTATCGCCGCAAGGAGGCCAAGGAGGCTGCTGAAAAAAAGGCCAAGGACCGCGCCAAAAGGCGGAGCGCAGCACGACGACGCTCATGACCCGAAGCCACTATCGGCGCCAGCTCCTCCGCCTCTATCGACTCCTTCCCGACACCCCGCACCGCTTCCACCACGGCGACCGCGTCATCGTCGACCAGCTCTTCGACCAAGACCTGCCTCTCACCGTCCTCCAGGCCGCCCTCCTCCTCGGCTCCGCCCGACGCGCATGCCGAGATCCGCGCCTACCAAAGCTCCAGCCCATCCGATCCCTCGCCTACTTTCTCCCCATCCTCCGAGAACTCCCCACGACGCCACCCCCCGAGGGGTACCTCGACTATCTGCGCCACACCCTGAGTCACGCCTCGCGGGGACAAAAAACCGACTCGCAGCCAACTAAGTGCGCTTTCTCGTAGCCGGTAACAACCCTGAACGGCCGGGCTCCCGTGGACCCGAGAGATTCCCTCTCCGGCCGGCTGGGCGTACAGGAGTACGCCTACGTCGCCTCGCTCCTGCGCTGCGGCGATCTGGGGCACCCTGAACGGCCGGGCTCCCGTGGACCCGAGAGATTCCCTCTCCGGCCGGCTGGGCGTACAGGAGTACGCCTACGTCGCCTCGCTCCTGCGCTGCGGCGATCTGGGGCACCCTGAACGGCCGGGCTCCCGTGGACCCGAGAGATTCCCTCTCCGGCCGGCTGGGCGTACAGGAGTACGCCTACGTCGCCTCGCTCCTGCGCTGCGGCGATCTGGGGCACCCTGAACGGCCGGGCTCCCGTGGACCCGAGAGATTCCCTCTCCGGCCGGCTGGGCGTACAGGAGTACGCCTGCGTCGCCTTGCTCCTGCGCTAAGGCGATCTGGGGCACCCTGAACGGCCGGCACGAGTCCGCGCCTAGAAAACTTGACTCAGACGTCACCAGTGCGAGCTATTAGAGGTTCTTAGTGGGCCGACCCGGCGAAATCGTTACGACAGATGTTGTAGGGGCGAGGTGGCTCGACCCCCGCGCCTAGCGCTTGGGATACCCGGCTGCTGTCTGTGGGGGGGCTAGGTGCCTACAGTTGCTGCCGGTTATCCTTGGGCCTTGAGGGTCCGATGAGATGTCGGTGAGGGCGGGAGGGTTGGAATGAGCGCTTTCATTGCTCTATTCAGAGGAATCAATGTCGGGGGCAAGAACAAGCTCCCGATGAAGAACCTCGCCTCTCTGATGGAAGGCATGGGCTTGAAGAACGTCAGCACTTACATCCAAAGCGGCAACGTGGTGTTCCAGGCTGCCGCCTCGAAGGAATCCGGCCTCGCCACAAAGATTCGAGGCTTGATCGAAGATCACTATGGCTTCAGTCCGGAAGTCGTCATTCTGGACCAAGGCGCAATTGATAAGGCGATCTCCGAGAACCCTTTTTCCGAGGCTGATGCTGAACCAAAGAGCGTGCATCTGACATTCTTGTCAGCGCTGCCCAGCAGCCCGGATGTCGAGGCCCTCGAGCGTATTCGCAAGCCCAGCGAACGCTTTGTGCTGAACGGAAAGGTATTTTTTCTCCACACGCCAGAGGGAATTGGAAGATCGAGGCTCGCGGCGCGTGTTGAAAAGTCTCTGGGCGTATCGTGTACGGCGCGCAATTGGCGGACCGTCCTGAAACTTCAGGAGATGATCCATGCATGTGCCTGACAGCGCCTGACAGATCTCGTCGCTACGCGGCTCGCCTGCCGGTTAGCTGAGAAACTTCGGCGGAGCTCGTCTGTTCCACCCTACATTTAGTCTCGGCGAGGGGAGAAGCCATGCTTCATCACGTTTCGTTCTCGGTGACCGAGCTAGCTCGCTCGGCGGGTTTCTACGCCGCCGCCCTCGGCGCACTTGGATTTCGCCGTGTCTTTGAAGCTGACACTGCGATCGGATATGGCCTAGAGGACGGCAAGGACAAGTTTCTGCTCAACGTCTCGGATGGGCCGGCATGCCCACCCTCTCCAGGCTTTCATCTCGCATTCGCAGCGCAGAACCGCGATCAGGTGGATGCCTTCCACGCTGAAGGTGTGAGGCATGGCGGCGTGGACAACGGCGCTCCTGGGCTTCGTCCGCACTACGGTCCCCACTACTATGCCGCCTTCGTCTTCGATCCTGATGGTCACGCCATTGAAGCCGTGATCAATACACCTCGTCCCACGCTGCCGGAGGCTCGGGCGGTTTTGTCCGATATCGGCGAGTTCTTCGACCGGAATAGCAGTTGAGGGCGAATATGGTGCCGGCATACGGCGGTGCGGAACCTAAGTTCGAACCGTCCGCATAGGGCCAAGAGTGGACGCGAGCGACTTGTCGGGAAGGTGAGAGAATCGCCGCGTGAACACCTACGACTATGTTGTTATCGGCGCCGGTTCGTCTGGTTGTGTTGTTGCCAATCGTCTGACCGAGGACCCGGACGTTTCTGTGCTGCTGTTAGAAGCTGGCGCCAGGGACGAGCTCCCGGCGATCGACGATCCACGCGCGTTCGCTCAGCTGTTCAAGACCCCCGTGGATTGGGCCTATGTCACGGCACCGGAGCCGGAATTGAATGGACGATCCCTAGACTGGCCCCGGGGCAAGGTCCTGGGCGGCACCAGCGCAATCAACGCGATGATCTACCTTCGCGGAAACCGCGCCGACTACGACAACTGGGCGAGCCTGGGCAACCTGGGTTGGGGATATGAGGACGTGCTTCCGTACTTCACGAAGTCGGAACGAAACTCTCGCGGCGCGTCAGATTGGCACGGCGCGAGCGGCTTGCTCGATGTCACCGATCCGTCCGCGCCGCATCCCTACTCACTTGCGTTTGTCGAGGCTGCTGCGGAGCTGGGACATGCGCGTAATCCCGATTTCAACGGTGCGCGCCAGGATGGTGCAGGCCTTTGGCAGCGCACGATCAAGGACGGAACACGCTCGAGTACCGCGCGTGCTTTCCTGCACCCGGCGCTTGTTCGGTCAAACCTGCTCGTATTGACGGGCGCCGAGGCGACCCGCATCGTGTTTGAGGGCAGGCGAGCCACCGGTGTGCGCTACGTGCGAAATGGAATCACGGAGGAGGTATCGGCGCGGGGTGAAGTCGTTCTGTGCGGGGGTACGGTCAATTCTCCGCATTTGCTGATGTTGTCCGGCATCGGGCCGGCAGATCATTTGCGAGGGCTCGGAATACCGGTTTTGGAAGATGTGCCCGGCGTAGGCCGGAATCTGCAGGACCATGTCATGGCGAAATTCCGTTGCTGGACGTCCGACCATCGCGCAGTCGACGCCTCGAGCAATCTCGTCGAGGCCGGGCTGTTGTGCAGCGTGGAACCCGGGCTTACTCCGCCAGAGCTCTATTTTCATTTCCTCCCGGTGGCGATGGTCGAGACGCACAATGGGCAAGAGCGCTCGGCGTTTTCGATCGTGTCGGTCGTATTGCGGCCCAAGAGTCGCGGCTCGTTGCAGTTGCAATCTCCCGACCCGGAGGCCGCACCCGTCATCCGCGCCGGCTACTACTCAGAGCGAGCGGATCTGCTGCTGATGATCGAGGGCCTCGAGATCGCGCGTGCGCTTTCGCGAACGCGGGCCCTTGACGGCATCGTTGCCGAAGAAGGGGCACCGGGGGCGGCTGTCACCGGCGATGCCGCGCTCGAGGCCTACCTCCGCGAGACCAGCGATACCCTCTTTCATCCGGTGGGTACCTGCAAGATGGGGACGGATTCAGAGGCTGTGGTTGACCCTCGGCTTCGCGTGCGCGGCGTGGAAGCGCTTCGGGTGATCGATGCGTCGATCATGCCGACGATCACATCGGGGCCTACCAATGCTCCCTCGATCATGATCGGAGAGAAGGGTGCGGACATGATCAAAGCGTCTCGCGGTCTCAACGACTAGTCGTACGAGCCAGGGCGCGGCAGAATCCCGACGTAGTGTGGCTCTGACCTTGACTACTCCCGGGCAATCTCGAATTGATAGGAGACTCCGACGATGCCATCCAAACTTGATGAGTTTGCGAGTCACTACGCCCAGGCGTGGTGCAGTCAGAAGCCCGAAAGTGTTGCGGCGTTTTACGCCGAGGGCGCCTCGCTTCGCGTCAACGATGACGCCCCAGCTGTGGGCAGAGCCGCTATCACAGAGGTGGCCAGGGGGTTCATGACGGCCTTTCCGGATATGGTTGTGGCTCTGGACGAACTCCTCTCCAAACCAGATGGTGCCGAGTTTCACTGGACCTTGACGGGTACAAACTCCGGGCCCGAGGGCACCGGGAAACGGGTCCGGATCAGTGGCTACGAAGAGTGGCAGATCGACGCGAACGGCCTCATCGCCGAGTCCATGGGTCATTTTGACTCCGCCGAATATGAGCGCCAGCTCGAGCACGGCGTGGACGGCTAGTATGGTTGAGATTCACAACAGATGAGGAGGAGAGTCATGCCGAAGGTCGTATTCACACAGGCTGTAAGCGATCCCGCGGGCGATTGACGGGAAGATGGTTACACACACCGGGGGGTGTCACTGCGGACGAGTTCGCTTCGAGGTGGACGCTCCCGCAGAGATCGATGTCGACGAGTGCAACTGTTCGATCTGCTCCCGTGTCTCATACCTCCATCTCATCGTTCCGAAGTCTCGATTTCGCCTGCTCCGCGGCGAAGAATCGCTGACTTCTTATCGCTTCAACACCGGGGTGGCTCAGCACCTCTTCTGTTCCACCTGCGGCGTCAAGTCGTTCTACGTGCCCAGATCTCATCCGGACGGCTACAGTGTCAATGCGCGATGCCTCGATCAAAGTAGCATTCAGCGATGCACGGTGCGGCAGTTTGATGGAGTGAATTGGGAGCAGCATGTTGTCGAGCTCGGCCAGCTCCAAGAGTAGGCTGGCGGAGAAGGGACCAGGCACCGCTGCAGTCGCTTATCGAGTTTCAACCAAGGAGAAACGCCAATGCCTCAATACGTTCTTGTTTATCTAGGTGGCGATCAGCCATCCAGCCCCGAGGCGGGCAAAGAACATTTTGCGAAGTACATGGCTTGGTTGTCCTCGCTGGGAGACTCGGCCGTCAGTCCTGCGAATCCGCTCAAGGGTACGAGCACAGTGAGCCCGGATGGTTCTGTCAGCGCCGGTGGGGCGACTTCGATGTCCGGCTTCACAATCATTGAAGCGGGTTCTATGGAGGCGGCACTGTCGATCGCGAAGGCTTGCCCTTTTCTCGACATCGGCGGCTCACTCGAAGTGTCGGAGCTGGTAGAGATGCCAAGCCAGAATTAGAGACTGGCAGCCGGAAAGGCGGCTTTCGGCTGCTGGAATGGCAGCGCTGGAGTTCACTTGCTCGAGCTCATCATCGGCAACCGAAACTACTCCTCGTGGTCGCTGCGGGCGTGGCTCTATTTGCGCGCGAGCGAAGTTCCCTTCGCGGAGTCACGGATCCCGATGTTCACTGGCGATTGGGAGGAGTCTGCTCTCAGATACTCTCCGGCAGGCCGCGTGCCGGTCCTGATTGACGGCGACCTTCGGGTATGGGACTCGATGGCCATCATCGAGCATGTTCGAGAGTTGCACCCCGGCGGCGTCGGATGGCCCGAGGCCGCCGCTCTTCGAGCGCATGCGCGTTCCGTCTCGGCGGAGATGCACTCCGGGTTTCTCGCTATGAGAGGCGAGCTACCGCTCAATATTCGAGCACGCCGTTCCCCTCCGCCGATGTCCCCGACCTGCACGGCCCAGGTGCGCCGACTCTGCGAGATCTGGGAGGATGCCCGGAAGTCCTATGGTGGGCGGGGCCCCTGGCTCTTCGGTGAGCTCTCGATTGCCGACGTTCTATTCGCACCGGTAGCGCTGCGCTTCGTCTCTTACGGCGTCCCCCTGGCCGGAGGCGCTGCGGAATTCGTCGAAGCTGTCCAAGGTCTGGCGTCGGTCAAAGAGTGGTGCGCGCTCGCTGAAGCTGAGTCTGAGAGGATCTCCTTCATCGACGACCTCGTGCCGGCCGATGACGCTCCTTTGACCCTCGGCTGAGGGGGGCTGGCTTCGCGACCGCGGGAGAGCTAGCCCTTCTTCAGGAGGGCGGCATCATCCCGCCGGAACGGCGGTCCGGGTGCGTGGTCCCGGCGGCGTGTTTGCGGCCGGAAGAGATGCGTCAGTCGTTGTTAGGGTTTTGCAGTGCGGGCTCTGCTCTGATAGAGCAGGCCGACCAGAGACGGCGAGAGCCCGGGAAAGCGAAGTAGGAAAACGCCCCGGGCTCTGCCCCAAACCGCAGCATTAGCTGCGCTTGCAGTATGGCAGAGAGTCGGGGTCGTCGTCGAATGAGCCGTCGGAGTGGATGTCGATGCCGGTGGTGCCCGTCGGTAGCTCCATCACCTCCTGTGGGCTCGAGAACTCGATGCTGTCGCCCGATGACCTGACCAGGCGCTATGGCCAAAGTCCAGCGGCAGGACGGACTCCTACGCCGGGGGCTTTAGCCCCCTTCACACGGTGGAGGTCCCTTCGAGGGGCCTTCATCAAACAGCCTGCTGTGCGGGTGGTCCTTGATTCTAAACATCCGGGAAGAAGGGGTTGTTGCCCCGTAGCTCGTCATCGCGCTGCTCGGCGGTCAGACTCAGGACCCAGTTGGTGAGCTCCTCGGTTCCCTCGGGTGCAATCAGATTGTGGAATCTGGGCTCGGTGCTCTCGACGAGCTTCGCCACACCCTCCACCAGCTCCCCGGGGTCGGGCATGGTGGCGGCGTGCTCTCGGAAGGCGGCCAGCGCCTTGTCCACCCCTTCGCTGTAGGTCGAATCGGTTCCCCCGACCCGCAGTGACGTGGTCTGCCAGTCCGTTCGGTAGGCGCCAGGCTCGACAACCGTCACCTTGATCCCGAAACGCTTCACCTCGTAGGCCAGCACCTCCGACCACATGTGGACCGCGGCCTTCGATGCGCTGTACATCCCCATCAGGGGCAGCGGAATGCGGGCTGCACCCGAGGTGATGTTGATGATCAAGCCATCACGCCGTTTCCGCATGCCGGGAAGCACCGCCTTGCAGGTGCGCCACATCCCGATGGTGTTGGTGTTGAACTGGCGGATGACCTCCTCTTCATCGAACGCCTCGACCGGACCGTAGAGACCGTATCCTGCATTGTTGATCAGGACCTCGATGCGGCCGTACCGGGCCTCGATCGCGCCCAGGCTCGCGCTGACGCTGGCAGTGTCGGTGACATCCAGACGTTCGAAGTCCATGCCGGGAACCTGGGCGCGGAGCGACTCGAAATCGTCCGGATTGCGCATGGTGGCTACGACGCGATTTCCGCGCCGCGCAAGCTCCAGCGCGAAGGCGCGTCCGAACCCTCGCGACGCACCGGTGATCACGATCACTTTGCTGCTTGATGTCTGCATTGGAATCTTCTCCTGGGTACCTACCGCATTGGTCGTAGTCGCCTCTTCAGCGTGCCCGTCCATGAGAGGGACGGGGCAGTCACTCTGTCAGGCCACCCTGCTCATAAGGTCGAGGAAACGGGTATCGGCCCGCAAGTTGTCGAAGCGCGGATTGACCTTGACCCACGCCAGACGCTGCCGTCGTCGAGGGCGATCGGCCCTTCGGGAAAGTCCAACTGATTGGTGATCTCGCGCAGCTCGACCATCGTCTACTCCTTCTTCAGATGGCGATCCAGGAAGGCGACGACGGCGCGGCTCATCTCATCGTCGCTGCTCACGTCGCGATTGACGTCGTCATGGTCCTTGCTCTTCGCCATGAAGCTCTCGACCTCGACGCCCGCGGTGCGCAGGGCGCCGGCGAGCTCGTCGCTCGCCATTCCCGGCGGATATTGTTGGAACTGGATGCCGGCTGCGACAAGGAGGGTGGGCGGATGGCCCTTGTCCGGCGCGATGTGCGCCATCGCCGAAGCATCGCGCCAGTGCTCGGGAGTGTCGCCGAACTTCGAGAACGGGCCGGCGAGGATTGCGGGATCCTCGATCGCTGCGATTCGGGCCTCGAGATCGTAGGTGTGGCCGTCGAGGAGCACAGCCGCCTTCACCACCTCCAGACCGAGGCCGTGAGCCTCCAACCTGCGTTGATCCGTGATCAAGAGGCTACTCACCTGAGCGCCAGACGAGTGTCCGAGCAATCCGATGCGCTCAGGGTCTCCTCCGTAGTCCGAGATGTTCCGATACACCCAGGCAAAGGCAGCCGCGGTGTCCTCGAGCCAGGCAGGGTGACGAACGGCGGGCGCGAGCCGATAGTTGATCGACACCACCACGTAGCCACGACTACAGAAGAAGTGCGGCTTGTCGCCCACCATCTCCTTGTCTCCGGCCCGATAAGCGCCGCCGTGGACGTAGACCACCACAGGTGCCCCGTCGGCGCCGGCGGGAGCATAGATATCGAGCGCCTGGAGCTTCGCGTCACCGCCTTCGAGGTAGACCAGATCCGTCGTCGTCTGGATGACGAGATCGGGCGGGCGCTGCTCCTCCGAACAGGAGGCTATCGCCAACACCACAAGGGGCAAGGCCAAGAACCGCCATCCGTGAAAGCTCAGTTCGGGCATCTCTCTACTCCTTCGCCAGGTGGCGCTTGAAAAAGGCGGTGACGGCGCGGCTCATCTCATCGTCGCTGCTCACGTCGCGGTTGACGCCGCCGTGGTCTTTGCCGTGCGCCAAGTCCCCCTTGTGCAGGCCCTCAGGCGCGCCAGGCAAACCCACCTTGAGCAGCCCGGTTCGGAACGGACTTTGACCGGTGATGAAGGCGGCCCGGCCTGCGGTGCAGCTGTTCTGACCGTAGGCGTCGGTAAATCTTCCAATAGCGCAATAAGAGTGTCCTCCGTCGTGGCACCTTCCGCTAGAAAGTGCGCCAACCCTCGACTCCTTGTTGAGACGAAACCGCGCAACCACCGAAAGTTGTCCGCGGAAGGAAGGTACCAGATTGTCACCTTCCACCGAATTTCGCGACATCACTACATTCGGAGGCGTCGCTCTTCGTGCCTACCATTTGGTCCGGAACTCCTGCAGCACGAACTCGGGGCTCATGTTCAGGTAGATCTCGGTCGTCGACAGGTGATCGTGGCCGAGCATCATCTGCAAGGCGCGTGTCGAGCCACCCTTGTGAATCCACAGAATCGCAAAAGTGTGACGCAACACGTGGGGACTGACGGGACGGGAGATCGTCGCCGCGTTGGCGACGCGTCGCACGGTGCGCTGAGTGGTCCGCGCCGAGAAGTCGATTGTCTCGTGGAGGATGAAATAGTGCTCGAAAAGAGCCCGCACACGGTCCGAGAGAGGTACAACTCGGAGCTTGGTGCGCTTTCCATAGGGGCCACCCTTTCCGTACAGCCGGATGCAGCGCTGCTGCCACTGGATCTGGTTCCTGGTCAAGTTGGCCAGCTCGGAGACGCGCATACCCGTCTCGAGAAGAGCCCAGATACAGATCTTCTCCTCCATTGTCTCGCAGGCGTTGATGATTCGATCGGCTTCCTCAATCGACAGTGGCTCACGTTTGTGTTGGTATCTCATGGCACAGTCCATCAGAGACTGCGCGGGAGGAAATCGCAGCTCCTCCCTGAGAGCCGGCTCTAGAGAGCTTTCTGGGTACTCATTCGGATCGAGCTATGCGTGTCGTAGTGCGCCACATAAAGCGACATCCTCTCTCAGTCGGCGGGAACGAGATGCTTCAGCTCCTCGGCCCAGTTCAAGACGACCTGGATGTGGGCTGGCGCGCCCTCGAGAGCCTTGATGAAGACGAAATCTCCGTTGGGTAGGACGTCGTACTGGGGGAAGGGGGACGGGTGTGAGTAGTAGCGCGCCTCGAAGAGGAGCTTCGGCCGCGAGTAGGTGAAGCTCTGGCCACCTGCCGACTCAGCCACGTCGACCTTCATCAACAGGTCACCGTTACGGTAAAAGAGCTCGCGCCCTTGCGTGCTCCAGACGGGGTTTCGACCACCCCCGGTCGAGATTCGATACTTCGCCTCCGAGGTTCCGGCCAGCGGTCGCACGTAGACATTCAGCTGACCGTCTTCGTCGCTGACGTACGCCACCCACCGCCCGTCGGGGGAGGATCTAGAGCTGGTCTCGTAGACCGGCGTCGCAAGAAAAGGTCGCGGCTCTGTTTCACCGGCAGGCAGCATCATGATGTCGTGGAGGTTTACCGGATCCACCAGCTGGTAGAGAAGATCTCCGTTCGGCGTGAAGGAATGCGCCACCTGCACCGGCCCGGGTGCAGTAACGGCAATTTCGTCGGCGCTGCCATCGGCCAGCTTCGAGAAGAGGCCGATCCCTCCAGGTCGAGTCGACTGGAAGACCAGGCGATCACCTTCGGCGCTCCACACCGCGAAGCCCGATCCCTTGAAGGTCAGCTGCCGCCGACTCTCCTGGGCTAGATCGTAGATCCAGACTTCGCGCCGCCGCAGGTCGGTGGCGTTGTTGCCGCTGAGGACCGTTACCGATACCTGATCTCCTGCTGGTGAGACGCGAGGCGCCAGATAGCTGTCGGGTGGGATCTCGAGCGGCGTCTCTTTGCCACGGCGATCCACTCGTACCAGGGTCGACAGCCGTTGAGCGCTGATCGGCGTGGTTGCAAGGAGGTTTCTCGCGACCGCGTATTGCGACACTCCCCGCGCCACCGGTACCGGCGTGCCGGTGACGCTCCCGGCTTCGACATCGAAGGGCACGGCCATCAAGTCGTTGTCGCGGCGAAACAGAAGATGTCCGGTCGATACGACCTGGGGGTCACGGGCGTCATCGAGCAATGTGAGTCTTCTGCCCGAGGCAACGTCGATGGCGATCAGGCTCGGGAGGCGCGAGGCGGCCACCACCTCCGCGAGGACGGTCTTTCCGCCGGGGAGTAGCTCGGGTGAGCTCGGTTTCCCTCGCCGCCCTGTTTCGCCGCCAGAGTCTGGAGCGTCCGCGTCGTCCGCGGGGACGGGAGGATGATAGAGCTCCGCAGTGCCGCCGACGGCCGGTACCACCAGCAACTCGTCCGAATCGAGGGTGGCGAAGACGATGCGATCGTCGTCACCCCAGGCACCGCCTCGGGGGATTGGGACATCGCAGATCGCTACCGGGGCTCCCCCCCCCCTGGGTCGGCAACCTCTTGAGCTCCGTGCCCTGAAAGAAGGCGATCCACTCGCCGTCCGGTGAGAACAGCGGAAACTGCGCCCCCCGGGTTCCCGCTAGCGGCTGGCTCGAGGGATCCGCGATTCTGCGGAGATGGAGCTGGTCTTGAGCTACGAAGACGAGCTGGAGTCCGTCGGGCGATAGTGCGAGCTCGCGAAGCCCTTCAAGCCCTCTACCGTTGGCGCCGGTGATACTCAGCCGGGCCGGTCGTAGCGTCACGGGCTTTTCGTTTCGCGGCGCGATCAGGGTCGTCAGCAGCATGCCGGCTGCCAGTCCAACAGCAAGCGCGAGGGCAACACGTCCCCGGACCTTCGTGGGGGTGACCGCAAACTCGGAACCTGCGTTCGGGTCGGTAGCTGCGTCCCTCGCCTCCTCGATCTCGAAGCGAGCGTCACCGATGTCGCGCAATCTCTCGCTGGGCTCTCTCTTTAGGCAACGACGGAGCAGACGCTGGATCGCTCTCGGCGTCGGCGCAAGCCTTCCCCAGTCCAACTCTGCCCGAAGAACCGCTGCCAGTGTGTCGGCCGCATCGTCGCCCTCGAAGGCGCGGCGGCCTGCAAGCGCCTCGTAGAGGCACGCGCCGAAGGCCCATACGTCGGCCCGCTTGTCGACCTCCCTGCCCTTCGCCTGTTCGGGCGACATGTACGCCGCGGTGCCAAGGATCTGGCCCTGGCGCGTTGCCGCGTAGGTGAGCGTGGGCGACTCCGAGGAGTCGCTCTCCGGGCCTGTCGCCGGAGCCATTGCCTTGGCCAGACCGAAGTCAAGAATCTTGACGTTCCCGTCGTCGGTGACCTTGATGTTCGCGGGTTTGAGATCCCGGTGGATCACGCCCTTTTCGTGGGCTGCCTCTAGACCTTCCGCGATCTGCAAGAAAACGGGCAAGGCTTCATCGACGGGGACAGCACCTCTCTTGATGCGCTCGGCGAGTGTCTCGCCTTCGACCAGTTCCATGACCAGGAAGTTAGTGTCCCCTTCCTTCTCGAAGCCGTAGAGCGTGGCGATGTTGTTGTGATTCAGTGAGGCGAGGACGCGAGCCTCGCGCTCGAAGCGCGCCAGCCGCTCAGGATCTGTGGAAACCTCATCGAGAAGGAGCTTGATCGCTACCTCGCGCCCGAGCTTGGTGTCCTTGGCGCGATAGACCTCTCCCATTCCTCCCACTCCGAGGCTTGAGACCACTTCATAGTGGCCAAGGCGAGTGCCAGCTTCGAGCGCCATGACTTGGCGACATCTTACCCGTCGCCCGTGGGATCAGCGGCTCAGAGAGCTGATTCCCGCTGTCGCGATGCACCCGGAACTGCGACAGCAGGAGCCTATTCAGATCGAGCTATGGCTGTCGCAGTCCGCCACCAAAGTCATCATAGAAATGCGCTCGGGTGCGCCCGAGGTCAAGAAGTAGGGAGTTGTGAAGAACGGTCCTCCGTCGAAAGGGTCAAACTCGAGATGAGTAATTACCCTGGGCTTAGCCCCAAGAAGGAGGACCGAAATGGAACGATATCTCGGACTCGACATGCATCGGGACAGCTGCACGGCCGTCGTGCTGAGTGCCGGTGGGAAGAAGACCGGCGAGCAGGTGATGGCGACCGAAACCGCCGCGTTGGTGCAGTACATAAAGAGTCTCTCGGGAGAGCTTCACGTCTGTGTGGAGGAGGGCGAGTGGAGCGAGTGGGTAGTGGAGATCCTCAATCCATGGGTCTCGCGGGTGGTTTCGGCGTCGGCTCCGGGTCGCAAGGGTCCTCGCAGCGATGCGATGGACGCTCGCGAGCTCGCCGAGCGTCTGAGGACTCGCCAGACGGGTCCACCGGTCTACAAGGCGTCTCGGGAATGGGCGCGGCTGCGCGAGGCAGTGCCGCCTGGAGGGCAAGCTGCTCCAGGACGCGGTACGAGCCAAGCAGCGGCTCAAGAGTCTGTATCGACGTCGTGGTGTGGCGTGCTTGGGCGAGGAGGTCTACTCCCCGCAGCTGCGCGAGCAGTGGCACGCGAAGCTGCCCGCAAGCGTGCGGCCATCCGCCGAGCTCCTGGGTCAGGAGCTCGATCACCTCACAGAGCTGCACCAGACCGCCGAGCGGCAGATGTGTGCAGCCGCTGGCAAGTTTCCGATGTGGCGCAAGCTCCAGACGGCTCCGGGGATCGGCCGCAAACGATCGGCACAACTGCTAGCGATCGTGGTGACCCCTCATCGCTTCCGCACCAAACGACTCTTCTGGTCCTACTGCGGACTCGGTGTGGTCACGCGCTCGACCTCGGACTGGGTCCGCCAGCCGAACGGTCAGATGGTGCGGGCTCCAGTGATCCAGGCCCGGGGGCTGAACAAAGCCTGCAACCGTCAGCTCAAGGGGCTCTTTGTGGGCGCCGCGAAGACGGCTCTCCGCTGCCGGCGACCCAATCCCCTGCGCGACGCCCACGAACGGATGGTCGAGGCCGGGACCAAACCGAATCTGGCCCAGCTCACCATCGCGCGAAAGATCGCTGCAGTGGTGCTGGCCATGTGGAAGAGCGAAAGCGAGTATCGGATCATGAGCTGAGTCTCACCTTCGACCGCTTCCCTGCCGGGCTCTGGCGCCGAGCGCCGGACCGAGACGGGGATCGGTGCCGGGTCGGACTCAGAGATCCAAAGGTCGAGGGAGAGTCTCCACTGTCGTCTTGTGCCCCATCATCGATGGGAGTAACTGACATAAGTCTAGGCCCCCTCCCAGGACCAAAAGAAGAGATGGCCCACGAGGCCCTGATGGAAGGCTGGTCCCAGCATACGAGGACCCACACACTCACTTCTCATCTCACGAGCTCACCCGCAACAGGAACCGATCCCCGAACCGGAAGACGCCTCGCGGATCCACTCGGTAGAGGAATAGCCCGCGCTCGATCCCAAGACCTCGAGCGCTCAGGGAAACTCCGTCTTGACATCGATTTCTATGGAAGACGACAGCTCGCCGATTTCGGGGCCTATCGCCTTTCAGCTATTCGTGTCGTGGTCCGCCAGATTCTGCGACACGGTGATCAGTCGGTCGAGGTGAGTCGTTTCAACTCGTCGAACCAATCGAGAACGACGTTGATGTAAGAAGGCGTCGCTTCCGGAGGCTGGAGCATCAGGAAACGATTGCCGTCGGACGTGACATCGTAGTGGGAGACCCCCTTGCCGAGCCGAGGGGCCGGCCATCCGCTGAGGAGAACCTGCGCTGGCTCGAACGTGAAGACAGAGCCGTTGGTCTCGACAGGAATAACCATGAGGAACTCGCCCTGGCGAAAGAACAGTTCCCGTCCGTCGCGGGACCACACCGGGTCCCGGCCGCCGTTTGCGGAGACCGGAGTGGAACCTACAGGCTCAGGATACGACGTGACGTGGACCTCCTTTTCGCCCGTCACCTCCGACACGTATGCGATCCATCGCCCGTTCGGCGAGAAGGTCGGCGAGTCCTCGTTGTGCGGACGCGAGAGAAAATCGCTCGGCCCCCCCTCTTCGAGGATGCCAATGTCCGATCCGGCCGGCGTGGTCTCGAAAAAGGCGAGGGCGTTGCCATCTAGGCCCCAAGAGGTCGGAAACTGACGGCCTGCCCGCGCCAACAACTGCTCCGGCTCCCTCCCCCCATCGGCCGGCACGAAGTGCAGGTCAAAGTGCGCGGCTCCCCTGACTGCGGAGAATGTGAGTCCGTTACGCTGCTGGTCCCAGACGGGCGTGAGATTGTATCCGTCGGTGGTCAACAACGTCCGGGTGCCACTTTCGACATCGATGACCCAGATGTCGGGCGTAATCGTTACGGCGATCTGATTGCCATCCGCCGATAGACGAGGGGTCTTGTAAGGGGCAAGGCCGTCGACAACCGGCGTCACCTGCTGGTTCTGTCGATCGACCCAGACGAGCGTCGTGTCCGTCGCGCCGGAATCTTCCGGCGGGTAGGCGAGCGTTCCGGTGTCGGACACCGCGAAATGCGCGCCACCCAGCCCGGCGAGATACGGAACCCTCTCGGTGGTGGGAATGGGAGAGCCACTGGCACTCAGCCGGTCGAGATCAAACGCAACCACCATCAAGGCCCCATCCTGGGCATATACAAGATGTCCTGTTTGGACGTAGCGGGCACCGTGGGCATTGGGGAGCACCCAGTCCCATTCATTTGACGCAAGGGACAAGATCGCGGCTCGCGGCCCGTCGTTGTAGTTGATGGTAAACAGGACGTGCTGACCGCCGGGGAGAATCTGGGGATCGAAGTGCCGAAATTCCCCCACCGCGGCGTCTGGAAGCGTCAGTCGTTCCGGTACTCCGGCACCTGCTGACACTTTGTAGAGGCCAAACGTGAAATGCGAAAAGATGATGGTGTCATCACGCCCCCAGCTCGCGCTCGGGAAGAGCCCGATCGTGTCGCAAATCTTCACGGGGGACCCACCCAAAACCGATACTTTCTGCAGCGTCCTGTTGGCAAAGAAACCGATCCATTCGCCGTTCGGTGAAAAGAATGGAGCTTGCGCGCCTTCGGTACCCGCGATCGGCTGAGCTTCGAACTCGTCGATCGGGCGGAGAAACAGCTGCGTCGATCCACCCCCAGGCTGCGCTGCCGTGTAGACCAGGAGTTGACCATTGGGCGAGATTGCGATGGCACTAACGGCGGCCTCCTCGCCCAACGACAGCTCCTGGTCGGGCGGAAGCGCGACAACGAGTCGAGCCGGAGACCGCACCTCGGCCTGCCGCAGGGCCCACCAGGCGCCGGCTCCCGCTCCCACTGCGAACAGCGCGGTCAGCGCCCATGGGACCAGTCGCTGCCAACGGTGAGCCTGAAGCGGCCGTTCGGCCTGGCGTGCATCAACGGCCGGAGCCGCGAAGGCATCACCGATCTCGATCCGCGCGTCGGCCTGAAGCTCATCGCCGACCGCCTGAAGCTCGATCCCGACATCCAGGGCCGACTGCCAGCGTCGCTCGGGGTCTTTGGCCAGGCAGCGGCTCACAACCCAGTCGAGGCGAGGTGGAGCGATCTCTTGGACCGCCCTCAGCGGTCGAGGCTCCGAGGCCATGATGGCGGTGGTCAGGGAAGCTTGGTTGTCGCCCTGGAAAGGGCGCTCGCCGGTGACCATCTCGTAGAGCACGCAGCCCAGTGCCCAGATGTCGGTGCGGGCGTCGGTGTCCTTGCTCTCCAACTGCTCCGGTGCCATGTAGAGCTGCGTACCGAGGATCGAGTCCTGACCGGTGATCGGCTGCATCCTCGTCGGTGACTCTGTGTTGGCCGCCAATGGCTCCGGCTCGATGCTCTTCGCCAGTCCGAAGTCCAGCACCTTGACGCCGGTCTTCGTCAGCATCACGTTGCCGGGCTTCAGATCCCGATGCACCACTCCGGCCTTGTGGGCGGCATCGATCGCTGCACCGATCTGGCTCCCGATCTCTAGCGCCTGAGCGATGGGAAGAGCCCCCTTCTTCAACCCCTTCTCAAGCGTCTCGCCTTCCACCACCTCCATGACCAGGAAGCGAGTGCTGCCGTCTGTGTCGAAGCTGTAAAGCGTGGCGATGTTCGGGTGATTGAGGCCGGCCAGGACCTTGGCCTCGCGCTCGAACCGCGCCATCCTCTCAGGATCCCCGGATACCTCCTCCAATAGCAGCTTGACCGCCACCTCACGACCGAGCTTCGTGTCTTTCGCTCGGTACACCTCTCCCATGCCTCCCGCACCGAGGGAGGAGACGATCTCGTAGTGGCCCAGGATTGTGCCTGGTTTTAGCTGCATGAATTGAGCAGCATCTTACTCGCCGCCTCTGGGATCTACCGCTCAGAGGCTGAATCTGGCGTGGCGTCTTCCACCATGAAAGACGACAGCCCCTCTGCTCAGAGGCTCATCTGCTTTCAGCTATACGTGTCGTCCTTCGCCACATTTCACGACATGCTTCGCTCAGTCGGTGGGAACCAGACGCTGCAGCTCCTCGAACCAGTTCTGGACCAGGACGACGTGACTGCTCGAGCCCCCCTCGGTCGTCTCCGCCGGTTTGACCATCAGGAACCTCTGACCGTCAGGGTGGATGTCGTACATGCGGCCGATTCTGACGGCATAGCTCCCCGTGAAGAGCTCCTGTGGGCTCCCAGCCTCGAACGCGGGCTCGGTTGTGACCGGCACTGCCATCAGCCGATCGCCGGCACGATAGAAGATCTCGCTCCCGTCGGGCGACCATAGCGGTTCGCTGCCACCGCCCGCTGAGATCGGGAAGCGACCGCCGTCGACCTCAGGGAATGGCCTCACATAGATCTCGTCCTCGCCTGATTCGTCCGACTGGTAGGCCAGGAAACGACCGTCGGGTGAGATCTCTCCACTCCGCTCATTGATATCCGTGGCGAGAAGCAGCTGTGGCGCTCCCTCGCCTTCCAGCGACAGCACCCCCAGATCGAATCCCCCCCCTGCGCCGACGCGGTAGACGAGAAGCTTGCCATCGGGAGAGATCGACGAGGGAAATAGACTGTCTGGGCTGTCGGTGAGAGGCCTTACAGCGCCCGTACCGTCAGCCGCCCTCTGGTAGACGTCGAAGGTCCCGCCACGAACCGAGCTGTACACCACTTCGCGGCTGTCAGGAGTCCAGATCGAATACATGTCTGGTCCCGGATCGCGGGTCAACCGGTCCAGGGTCTCCCGACCGAGATCCCAGATCCACACATCCTGTTCTTCATCCTGGGAAGAGACCGCTACCCGCTGTCCATCCGGAGAGATGCGGGGAAGCAGGTAGGGCCGAATCGGGGCCAAGAGGGCCTCCTCCCTCCCGTCCCGTCCCACCCAGACCAGGGCCGTCTGCACCCCTCCCCCTGCGCCACCCGTGACGTACACCAAGGATCCGTCCTGCGAGAAGTCGAAGTTCACAGCACCTGTGGGCTTCGTGCCGACGCCTTCCAAGACGGGCACCGGATTTCCCCGGACCTCAAGACTTCCTGCATCGAAGGCCACCGCACGTAACGTACCGCTCACTCCATAGACCAGGTGCCCAGTGGGCACGTACCGGGCGCCGGCCCCTCCAGAGACCAGGACCTTCCGCTCCCCGGTGGCGAGAGATAGGGCCACGATCTGCGTCTGCTCGACGTTCGCGCTCGTAAATACCGTGAAAAGGACGGCCTCGCCGCCGGGTAGTACATCGGGGAAGCGATAGCTACTCTCTCCTCTCTCGGGATCTGGCGCTACCAGCAGCTCCGGCTCGCCGCCTCCCCCCGACATCCGATAGAGGCCCTCGGAGATGGAGCTGAAGATGATGGTGTCGTCCGCGCCCCAGCTCACACCGGGGAGAATGCCGCCGGGTATGTCGGCCAAGGTCACGATTGGTCCCCCGAGAATGGAGACCTTCTTGAGAGTTCCGCCGGATGCGAAGCCGACCCAGGCCCCGTCAGGTGAGAGGAAAGGAGTCCTCGCGCCCTCCGTGCCTTCCAGGTGGGACCCGACGAGGCTGCCCACGTGGCGAACATAGAGAGAGCCTCCGCTCTGGTAGACCACCGCACGACCGTCGGTTGTCACCGCCAGATCGCGCCCGTTTGGGAGAACGCTCACCGGCGCGCTGGGAGCGGCGCTCAGCACCGAGCGAACCACGGGGCGCTCGGTCGGCAGTGGAGCAGGCTTCAGCATCCAGACTGCGCTGGCGATCACTGCGACGGCAGCGAGGGCGGCGAGAATGAGGGGGACGGGACTGCGCTTCTCCGCCATAACCGCCCCGGGGGTCTCCTCGTCCTCCGGAGCCGCCATGACTTCTTCGATCTCGATGCGGGCATCACCGATATCGTGCAGCCTCTGCCTTGGGTCCTTGCTGAGACACCGCCGCAACAGTTCTCTGAGCTTTCTGGGCGTGTCGCCAGGGAGCCCTTCCCAGCCCGGGTCAGACTTGAGCACCGACGCCAAGGTGGTGGAAGCGTCCTCGCCCTCGAAGACTCGCTTGCCGCTCAGCGCCTCGAACAGACAGACCCCGAAGGCCCACACATCGGCGCGCTTATCGACGGTCTTTCCTCGCGCCTGCTCGGGAGCCATGTAGGCGGCTGTGCCGAGAATCTGACCCCGTTGAGTTGCTGCAAGAGTGAGGGTCGGAGATTCGGACAAGCGCCCTCTCCGGTGGCACTAGCTTCCACAGCCATCGCCTTGGCCAACCCGAAATCGAGGAGCTTCACGGCACCCTCGTCCGACACTTTGATGTTCGCGGGCTTCAGATCGCGATGGATGACGCCCTTCTCGTGGGCTGCCTCCAGCCCCTCAGCGATCTGCAAGAAGACGGGCAATGCTTCGTCGACTGGCATGGCTCCTCTCTTGATGCGATCCGCTAGAGTCTCGCCCTCCACCAGTTCCATGACCAGGAAGCTGGTGTCGCCTTCCCGCTCGAAGGCGTGAAGGCTGGCGATGTTCTTGTGGTTGAGCGAGGCCAGAACCCGCGCCTCCCGCTCGAGGCGAGCTAGGCGCTCCGGGTCAGAGGAGACCTCGTCAAGCAGGAGTTTGACCGCCACCTCGCGCCCGAGCTTCGTGTCGCGAGCTCGGTAGACCTCTCCCATGCCCCCGGCACCGAGGGAGGAGACCACTTCGTAGTGGCCGAGGCGAGTGCCAGCTTCTAGCGCCATGACTTGGTGACATCTTACCCGTCGCCCGGGGGATCAGCGGCTCAGAGCTCGATCTGTGCTGTCGCACCTCACCGAATTTCACGACAGCCCCTTCTCTCAGAGGGTTATCTGCTTTCGGCTATACCTGTCGCAGAGCGCCAGGGATTGCGACAGACAGTGGCAGCTCTGTCGGCCCCTACTCTGGAGGGAGAGATCCTATTTGCGCTCATGAACAAGATCGATTTGGAACTCGCGGCGAATCTCTGCGAGCGGCCGGCTCAAGAAGGTGTCGAAGTTGGACCAAGGCCACTTGGCCGGCATGCGATGACCTCGCCACGCAGCCTTGACGAGGATCGGTACTGACCTGGCGAAGGTGACCAAAGCTGTCCGCCAGCCAACCTTTGCCATGATGTCTTTGTGCTCCTCGACCCTGAAGAAGCCAAGAAACTGACGGATGCTCACAGAGGTACCGAAGAGCGTCCATGTGTCCGTCAAGGCCTCGCCAGCCAGGCTAGTGCTACAGCCGAACAAGACATGGGCCGTGTCGTGGCACCGAAAGAACTCAGCGCCGAGTCCTCCGGGATCTCGGGCTGAGGCGAGCCCTGGGTTTGCAGCCCAATACTCCATCAGCCCCTCGGCCAGAGTCTGCCGTGATTCCTGCTCCTGATACCTTGGCAAGGCCGAACTCTCCTTCGCGGAGCTCTCACGCCATCAACCAGCGCGTAGTCTAGCGTCCGACCACAGCAATAGGACGCTCTTTCGGCACGCCCTCACTGTCGTAGTGCGCCACATTTCGCGACACCATTCAGTCGGTGGGCCGCGTGGCGTTTCAACTCGTCGAAGCAGTTGAGGACGACATAGCTGCAATGCTTAAGCCGCTTAGAGATCCAGCAATGGTCCTACGATCTCCATGTTGTACTTCTCGGCCAATTCTTCGGCTTTGGCAACGTAAGCTTCTGTGTCCGTGACATCCAGATCAACCGCCTCGTCAAAGAACTGCTCGAATCCTGGTGGAGAAATGATGGCGAGTAATTTGGCAGGTTCCTGCCCGGCGCGACACCAGGCGTGAACCGTTCCCCTGGGGATGAGGACGAAAGAACCAGCTTTCGCTATAGAAGTGGTTTCTCCCAACAGTACTTTGACCTCTCCCTCCAAGACGTAGAAGGCTTCCTCCTCGGTTTTGTGTATATGCTGTGGCGGTCCGTCGCCGGTTAGCTCGATCTCCAAAAGTGAGTACGCACCACCGGTGTCTGCACCAACCACCTTAAGCGTTATCTCGTGGCCTGGCACTGGAACTGTCTTGCCCTCTCCTGGGCCGAGTACAACATTCCCATCGTCAATAGACATACATTGTTCTCCTTAGTTCTCCCATGGAACACAAAAGATTGGGACTGACGGCTTTGGTGAATCAGGCCTGGGCGACCATCGCAACCATCCACTTTAGATGAGTGAACAGGAGTATACGTCTGCGCCGGGTCTGGTCCCGCTACCCTTCTGGTGGGGGACCCGATTCGCGCCGTCGTAATGCGCCGAATTTCACGACACACCTCTGCTCGAAGGCTTATCTGCTTCCGGCTATGCGTGTCGCGGTCCGCCACATTTCACGACACGCCTTCGCCTCACGAGCCCCCCTCGGAGAACATCTCGAGCACCTTGGCCCGCCAGTTCTGGACGAAGACTAGACGCTCCTCCTCGGCCTCTGCCGCCTGGATCATGAGGAAGCGACCGTCGGGGTGGATGGCGTAGTTCTGGAAGCTCAAGGGTGTGCGCAGGTAATCATCCACGAAGAGTGGCTCGGGACGCCGGGGGGACGAAGCGCTCGCCGGAGATCTCGACCGGGAGCGTCATCATGTGGGTCGGGCTGCGGTAGAGGATCTCGCTGCCTTCGGGGGAGAAATCGGGCTCCCCGCCGCCGTCGAAGGTGAGCTGGCGCGGCTCGCCGGGACCGGGGAAGGGCCGGATCCAGACGTTCTCCTGTCCCTGAATCACCACCGAGTAGGCGATCCAACGTCCGGCGGGGTGGAAGCGGGCGGCGGGGACCACGTTCCCCTCGAGGAGGGTCTCGGACTCTCCGCTCTCCCGGTCGAAGATCCAGAGTCCGGAGACATCGATGTTCGTGTAGAGCATGTAGCGCCCGTCCGGGGAGAAATCCAGCGGTACCTGCGGGTGCTCCGACGGTACGAGCCGCTCCGCCGGGGCACTGCGATCGGCAGGCTGGATGTAGAGCTGAAAGCGTCCCTCGAGGCGATCCGACATGAAGACGATCTCCTGGCCGTCGGGGGGCACCCACATCAAGCCAGCGTTGCGATTCCCCTCCTGGGTCGGGCGGGTCCAGGAGCCGGTCCCGAGGTTGAGCATCCACTGCTCTAAGTCCCCCCTGGCGTTGCGGGCGCCCACCGAGATCCGGCGCCAGTCCTGGGAGTGTCGCGGCGACGCGAAAGGCTTGCGCTCCGGCGCCACCTCCTCGATGTCCCGGCCGTCCCGACTCACCCAAACCAGCCGGGACACGCTCCGACTCCCGAGAACGTAGAGCAGGTCGCCCGAGTCGGCGAGCGCGAAGCGGCCCCTATCGACGCCAACGCCGAGGAGCGGCGCCACCCCGTTCTCGACCTGACGCGCCGGGCCGAGGAGGGCGGCGGTCTCGGGATCGATCGGCGCCGCCCACAGTCCGCCCTCGCGATAGAAAACCAAAACCCCCGGATCGAGATAGAACGGCTGCGCCCCAGGGAGGAGAACCCGTTCCTTGCCAGTCTCGAGGTCCACCGCCTGAACATCGCTCCAGAAGCCCTCCTGACGCTCGGATCTCAAGTGGGCCAGGACGACCCTCTCACCAGGCAGAAGCGCGGTGCCGATGCCATGCCCCACCTGCTCGGAAACACCCCCGTCCGCCGGAATCCGCCATAGCTCGCGAGACGTGGGGCTTCCTATCTCAGGAGTGTAGTAGAGGAAGCCATCGCGCCCCCAGACACCGGTCCTGCGGATCCCTTCCACCAGAGCGCTGGCGCCTCCACCCCCCACGGGAAGCGTCTTCAGACTGCCCCCGGCCACGAAAGCAAGCTGCTGGCCGTCGGGCGAGAAGATCGGGCGGAGGGCACCGTCGCTGCCGGAGATGCGATCGGCAACCAGGGAGTCGAGAGAGCGCCGGTAGAGGCTGGTCTCGGCTCCCTCGCGACGGCCGAAGACCACCATCCGACCGTCCGGGGAGAGCACGAAGGGCTGATCCGGAGTTGCCTCGAGGTCGAGAGCCGTGACCGTCCAGGTGTCGGCCGAAGTGGCGTCGCTGGCCACGTTCTCCTCCCCACCACGGTCCAGGACGTAGCCGAGGGCGAGACCGACCACCAGGGCGAGGAGGGCGAGTGCTCCGGCGAGGACCGCCGACACCGGTCGCCTGGTAGGCGCCGCCTCGCCACCGGCTGGCGCGTCGATGTCCGGCTGCTCGAGCACTCCTCGGATCTCGATCCGGACGTCGGCGATGTCGTGAAGGCGCTCCCGCGGGTCCCTCGTCAGACACCGTCGGAGCAGTGTCCTGATCGGCCTCGGCGTCGCCGGGGGGAGCTTGCCCCAGTCGATCTCCGCTCTGAGCACCGCTGCCAGCGTGTCGGCGGCATCGTCGCCGCGGAACGCCCTCGATCCCGTCAGCGTCTCGTAGAGACACACGCCGAAGGCCCAGACGTCGGCCCTTCTATCGACCTCTTTCCCCTTGGCTTGCTCAGGCGACATGTAGGCCGCCGTGCCGAGGATCTGGCCTCGGAGCGTGGCCGCCTGGGTCAGCGTGGGCGATTCCGAAGGGTCGCTCTCCGGCCCCGTCGCCGGAGCCATTGCCTTGGCCAGACCGAAGTCAAGAATCTTGACGTTGCCGTCGTCGGTGACCTTGATGTTCGCGGGTTTGAGATCCCGGTGGATCACTCCCTTCTCATGGGCTGCCTCGAGGCCCTCGGCGATTTGGAGAAACAGAGGGATCGCCTCATCGACGGGAATCGGGCCGTGAGCGATCCGATCGGCCAGAGTCTCACCCTCCACCAGTTCCATGACCAGGAAGCCCGTGTCACCTTCCCGCTCGAAGGCGTGGAGGCTGGCGATGTTCTTGTGGTTGAGCGAGGCGAGAACTCGCGCCTCCCGCTCGAAGCGAGCTAGACGCTCCGGGTCAGAGGAGACCTCGTCGAGCAGGAGTTTGACCGCTACCTCGCGACCGAGCTTCGTATCCTTCGCTCGATACACTTCTCCCATGCCTCCTGCACCGAGGGAGGAGAGCACTTCGTAGTGGCCGAGGCGAGTGCCAGCTTCTAGAGCCATTGACTTGGCGACATCATACCCGTCGCCCGGGGGATCAGCGGCTCAGAGCTCGATCTGTGCTGTCGCACCTCACCCAAAAGTGCGACAGCGGGAGGCTTATTCGCTTCGAGCTATTCTTGTCGTAGTCCCAAGGGGTCCCTGTGGCTCATGCAGCTTGGTGGCGTCTCTGCCCGAAGTCGGCGGACAGAGCTGCTCTTGCGGCCAGTGTTCGGGTTCACTCGAATACTTCGAGCTCCCTTCCGCCGGAGCGCAGCACGACGTCGACGTACTTGGTGTCCGCTGTCGTACCGCCGAAAACACCCACCGAGATGAACCACACACCAACGACGCGCTCTGGTGGATCGCCGCCTACCGCCATTTCATAGTCGTCGAGGATCTTGCGGGTGTGGCTCTGCCACACGCCGACGTCCTCACGGCCGCTCTGGAGCACGATGTGGGTCTCGCGCCTGTCCCACCAAGGCAGCGGGCAGCGGAAGCTCGTCACGGCCTCGAGGTAGGGGCTTCGCATCCACGTGATGTCCTGCCCGTTGTCGAACTCGAGGGCGATGCTCGAATAGTCGTGGTGGCTGGCCTCTGTCTCCGGGCCCAGGGAGTGCAGGTCGTCGTAGCGCCAGGCGAAGCTGATCTCGCTCGATCGATCGAGCGGCAGATCCACCGCCTTCTTGATGATCCCGCCCGACGAGGCGGCGTTGCCCCAGACACCGTGCCGCTCGCCGTCGTCCCAGGCCTCGAAGACATCGGCTGTGCGGAGTAGGTAACACACGGAACGGAAACCCGCAGGAAGCTCGCGAGCGGCGTCGAGGTCGGCCTTGGCGCGTGCCAGGACTTCGTGTGCGACGAGGCCTCCTAGGGCGTCGCCGGGCGCCGATCTCCACGCCACAGTCAGCAGGTCGTGACCGGGCGCTTGGCGCGGAGCCGCGCTGAGCGAGGCCGGCGGCGTGCCGTCACAGTGCTCCCAGCGTACGTCCCTGGGCAGTGAGATCACTTCGATTTCACCCGTCGCCCAGGCGAGAAACGAGTAGCTCTCCCCTCCGAGATTTTCGATGTCGGCCCGCCCGATGCGCACCCAGACACGGGCACCAACATCCTCGCCGAAACCGAAGAGAGTCACCCCTTGGCCTTCCTCCACCTCGACACCTGTGCCCGTCCAGCCGTCGTGGGCGGTAGGCAGCCGAACGCTGGCAAGGGAGACTACGGCCGGCTCGCCTCGCAGCAGATGCTCCAGAGACGCGCTCTGTGCGGGCGCGACAGAGGGAAGACAGACCACCACTAGCCACTCAAGAAGTCCTATTCGCAACCTTGTACGCACTCCTATCCTCCTGGCACGGCCGGTCCGCGTCTCCGGAGACGGGGCTACCCCAGCCGTGTACTCGACATAGAAAATCTTGTTGATGATTTTACTCCTCGTCGGTCCGAGCAACGACATGTCGGTCACGTACATTGGAAAAGGACCTGCGCTCGACTACTGTCGCAGTCCGCCACATTTCACGACACGCTCAGTCGGTGGGCACGAGGCGCTCGAGCTCTTCGAACCAATTGGTGACTAGCGTAACGTGGTCGGTTCCGTAGGAGTCCGTAGCGGCCGGGAACACGACGAAACGCCGTCCGTCACCGGCTACGTCGAAGCCAGGGTATGGCTCCCCCGCGAGGATCGGTACCAGCAGGTAGCCCTCGTCGAGAACGGCCTCCGCTATGCCGGGACGGAGGACCCCGTTGCCCTCTTTCACAAGGACCCTCGCAATATGGGACCCGGTACCGAAAAAGAGCGCGCGACCATCGGCCGACCACTTCGGATACCTGCCTCCGTTCGTCGAGATCATTACTCGCCCAGCTCCGTCGGGAAAGGGTCGGACGTAGATCTGGAAGATCCCCGATACGTCCGACTCATAAGCTATCCAGCGACCGTCGGGCGAGAACATGCCCATACTCTCGTTGGCCTGCGTGTCAAGGAAAGCATAGGGCTCGCTTTGGCCGTCCAACGGGAGAATCCAGACGTCCTCGTCGACGACGTCTAGCTTGGCTCTGCCGTAGGCGAGAAATCGACCGTCGGGGCTGTAGGAGGAGGGGAAGACGCTGTGGGCGCCCCCGATCAGCGTTTCGATCTCTCCCGATCCGTCGGCTCGCGTCTCATAGATGGCGTTTCTCTGGTTGCGCTCGGAGTTGAAGGCCAGCGTCTCGCCGTCGGGCGACCAGGCCACGTCGTCGTCTCGCGCAGAGTCGTCGGTCAGCCTAGTCTCGGTGCCGCGCTCCAGGTCGTAGACCCAGATGTCGACGTTGCCATCGCGGAGCTCGGTCACGGCGAGTCGCGACCCGTCCGGCGACAACTGCGGCGAGCCGTAGAGCCCCGGCGACAAGAGCGGTGTGTCGTCTCCCCGCAGATCGACCCACACCGCTGGAAACTTCTGCTCCTCCGCTCCGCCGCTCAAGTAGACAAGGGACCCGGAGTCGGAAAGGTCGTAGCCGGAGTTCTCGATGTTGTGCAGGGTGAGGACGTTCGACTGGATGGGCCCAAAAACTCCGGATTGGATGGGGACAGCTGACCCCTTAGTTGTGAGCTCTTTCAGGTCGAAGGCTACGGCGAAGAGATCTTCGCCCGCGCGAAATACCAGTTGGCCTGTGGGGAGGTAACGGCCATGAGATCCGTTGGCGCGAACAACGCTTCTCTCCCGAGTTTGCAGGTTCAAGGCCTCGATGCTCGACGGACCCGAGGATCCCTGCCACGTTGTGAAGGAAGTAAACAGGAGCGCTTTGCCCCCTGGGAGCAGTTGAGGTGAACGGTGGGTGTGCTCGCCCTCGGCGAGCTCAGTCATCAATTCGGGCTCGCCTCCGTTTGCGGAAACTCGGACCAAGCCGCCCGGGGGGCGAGCGTTGAAGACGATCGTTCCGTCGCGGGTCCAGGTGCCCGTCGACCAGCTACTCGCCGCAGTCACAGTCTGCGGTGCGCCGCCGCTCACCTGAACCTTGCGTAGCTCCGAGTCGGTGAAGAAGGCGACCCAGTCTCCATCCGGAGAGAAGAAGGGCTGGAAAACGGATCCGGAGGCGAGTAGTCTGCCCTCCAACTGGTCGAGTTGGCGCACGTAGAGCTCTCGAGTCGGCGCGCCGTCGGCCGAAGGTCTGTGCACCACATAGGCAAGGTCGCACCCGTCTGGGGACAGCACGGCATCAAGGACAGCGCCGCCGTCGGCCTCGGCGATTTTGACGTCCAGATGGAGACTCGGACCCATTGGTGCCGACGGGCGATTCACCAGCCAGGCGAGTGTTGCAAGAGTGACTACGGTCACGACGCCGAGAGCAGCGACCATGGGAGTCGAGCGCCAGAGAGCTGTCGTCGGCAACGAGTTTGCCAGTCCATCGGCCCCGGGCTTCTGAAGCAAGAGCCGAGCGTCGGCAATGTCGTGTAGCCGATCGCGCCTCTTCTTGGCCAGACAGAGTTGGAGCAGACTCTTCATTGAAGAAGGTACGTCGGCGGGCAGGGAGTCGAGCTCGGGGTCGTCCCGAAGCACCGCTGCCAGGGTATTAGGAGCATCCTCACCTTGGAAGGCGCGCTTTCCCGAGAGAGCCTCGAAGAGGCAGACTCCGAACGCCCAGATGTCAGCTCTCTCGTCGACTGTCTTGCCGGAGGCCTGCTCGGGTGCCATATACGCCGCTGTGCCGAGGATCTCGCCGCGCTGCGTCGCCGCCAGCGTCAGAGTAGGCGACTGTGACTGACCCGGAGCGGCGGGCTCCTGCGGCGGAGCCATCGCCTTGGCCAGCCCGAAATCGAGGATCTTGACGTTGCCGTCTTCCGAAACCTTGATATTCGCAGGCTTGAGGTCGCGATGGATGACGCCCTTCTCGTGGGCTGCTTCCAGGCCCTCCGCGATCTGGAGAAACAGCGGTAGAGCTTCGTCGACGGGTATCGTGCCTCTCTTGATGCGCTCGGCGAGTGTCTCGCCTTCGACCAACTCCATGACAAGGAAGCTAGTGTCCCCTTCCTTCTCGAAGCCGTAGAGCGTGGCGATGTTGTTGTGATTCAGTGAGGCGAGGAAGCGAGCTTCACGCTCGAAGCGCGCCAGCCGATCAGGATCTTTGGAGACCTCATCGAGAAGCAGCTTGATTGCCACCTCGCGACCGAGCTTCGTGTCCTTGGCTCGATACACTTCTCCCATGCCTCCTGCGCCTAGCGAGGAGACCACTTCGTAGTGGCCGAGGCGAGTGCCAGCTTCTAGCGCCATGACTTGGCGACATCTTACAGTCGCCCGTGGGATCAGCGGCTCAGAGCTCGATCTGTGCTGTCGCACCTCACCACAGAAGACGACACGCCTGCCCGCCAGAGCCCGAAAATGCTGGATTCTCCTTGCATCCAAAAGGGAAAAGACGACACCGTGACGCCTGTTCTGCGAAGGTGCGACACCTTCGTCCTGGGTTGCTCATCGCAAACGGAGGGAGCGTTGGTGGAAGCGCAGGGGAATCGAACCCACCCTCGACGAGCGACTCGTCGAACAGACGGTTTTGAAGCTCGCGGGGGCTCGACGTAGGATGTGGAGCCGGCCACAATTCAAGGCTGCTTTTGGAAAATGGAGTCGAAGCGGAGCTTGACCGCGAGCATCGCGGACAGGCTGAGTGCGAAGAGACTCAGGAGAGAGGGTGGTGACAATGACGTGGACGCTGAACCATCGTTGGTGGATCCTTGGCATCGCTTTCTTGCTGGCGCTCGGGCCCGGCGATACCTGGTCACAGGAGATCGTCGAAGTCGGCGATCGATCCGCCAACTGCGATGACGATGCCGCGTGCATCAACCGACTTCATCCTGCGATTCCGATGGCGGCGCGCGCCCAGCCGGGGGCGACAATTGTTCTTCATACTCGCAACGCGAGCGACTTCGATCTCGATCCCGAGGCCCCACCGGATCCGAGGGACGGAGACTTCGGCGTCGGCACGATTCATGCCCTCACCGGCCCGGTGCATATTGAGGGCGCCGAGCCCGGTGACGTCCTCAAGGTCCGAATCCTCGATATCGCGCCGGGGCCGTGGGCCTTTACGGTGATCGCACCGATCGGGTTCGTTAGCGACAAGATCGCAGGGCCCCTGCGCATCCTGTGGCGACTGAACCGGGACTATGCTGTCTCGGACGATCTACCCGGTGTGCGCATTCCCAACCGCAGCTTCCCGGGTATCGTCACCGTCTTGCCGGGGCCGAAGGAGCACGCAGAGATGATGGCCCGAGAGGCCGAGCTCTTGGAGGCGGGAGGAGCGGTGATGCCGCCCACTCATCTGACCCACGCTTCTCCTCGAGAGGTGTGTGGCGAAGGCGGCAGCCATGCCGGCGAGTGTCTACGCACGATTCCACCGCGCGAGCATGGCGGCAACATGGATATCAGGTATCTGGGGACGGGAGTCTCCATCTATCTGCCCTGTTACCTGCCGGGCTGCGGCCTCGCCATCGGAGACCTGCACTACGCGCAGGGGGATGGCGAGGTCTCCGGCACCGCGCTCGAAATGGACGCCACCGTCACCGTGACGACTGAGTTGATCAAGGACGGCCGGGATCTAGGTCGTGGCCCCCATTACGAGGGGCCGTCCTCCCTCCTGGATATTCCGTCCAGGTCGTTTTACGCGACGACCGGTTTTCCGATCAAAGAGAAGGGCGAAGTGCCACCGGACATGCGCTATCTCGGATCGCAGCAGGTGGCGGGGCTCGAGAACTTGTCAAAGGACATTTCGTTGGCCGCGCGCAATGCATTGCTCGAGATGATCGACTACATCTCCGAGACCTACGGCTATACGAGAGAACAGGCATACATCATCTCGTCGATTGCGGTGGACCTCAGAATCGGCCAATTGGTGGACGCACCGAACGTCGGTGTGACCGCAATCCTGCCGCTGGATATTTTCGAGCCGCGCTAGCGAACAGCCGGTTAGATGGAGACAAGAATGGGCAAGAGAATAGTCACTACCAGTCAGGCGCCTGCCGCGGTTGGGCCCTATTCCCAGGCTGTGGTGTTGGATGGCTTGGTGTGGACCTGCGGCCAGATTGCGCTAGACCCTGCGACGGGTGTGTTAGTTGGATCCGACGCGGCGGCGCAGGCGGACCGCGCCCTTCAGAACATCGACGCGATCCTGCAAGCGGCAGGCTCGAGTCTCGATCAAGTCGTCCGAACCACCGTGTACCTGGCGAACATGGACGACTTCGGCGCGGTCAGTGAGGTTTATGCCCGGTACCTCTCCAACGACCCGCCGGCTCGAGCTTGCGTGGAGGTCTCGCGGCTGCCGCTGGGAGCCCTGGTCGAGATCGACGCGATTGCCGCAGTCGCTGTCTGACGGTGTCGCTCTGACGAATCGCTGAGACCCTGAAGAAGGAGCTCTCGGCTTTGGACGAGCGCTGTGAAGAGCTCACAGTAGAGGAGAGCTTTGTCGGTGACTTGGTGTTGGTCGGGCGCTAAGAACCCATCTCGATGCCGATCGCGCGTGCAGCCTCGACCAGCTGGCCGGCTGGGTCGACCCGGCGGGGCACCGCGATCGCCTCGTTGATCGAGACGCGTCCAATATTGGGAGTCTGAAGCGCGACCATGCTGCCGAAGGCGCCGTCGGCTACGGCTTCCACTGCGGCTACACCCAGGCGGGTGCCGAGGATGCGGTCGAACTCGGTCGGTGAGCCGCCGCGCTGAATATGACCCAGCACCGATACGCGGACCTCGAGCGGGAGCATTGGGTCGAGCGCGGCCGCCATTCTGCTGCCGGCACCGAAGAGCTTCGGCATCCCCCCAGCCTCGCCAGTCTCGGCGTAGGTAGGCGCCACGCCTGACGGAGCCGCTCCCTCGGCGACGACTGCGATGGAGAAGAGGAGGCCGTCGTCGCGTCGCTTCTGGATGCGCTCGACGACCGGCTCCAGGCGGTACGGAATCTCGGGGATGAGGCAGATGTGCGCGCCGCCGGCGAGCGCGCTGTGGAGAGCAACGAAGCCGGCGTCGCGCCCCATCACTTCGACGATCATCAGACGGTCGTGGCTCGCGGCGGTGTCCTGTAAACGGTCGATGGCCGAGGTCGCAGTCTGTACCGCGGTGTGGAATCCGATCGTGTAGTCGGTGCCACCCAGATCGAGATCGATCGTCTTCGGGACTCCAACAATGGCGAGCCCCCTTTCGATCAGGCGCTGGGCAATGCGCATGCTGCCGTCACCGCCCACCCAGATGAGAGCGTCGAGCTCGAGGCGATGGTAGTTCTCGACCACCTTGGCGGAGACATCGCTCTCCCGCTCCTCGCTGCCCCGGTGGCCGAAGTAGTGAAACGGATCGGCGCTGTTCGAGGTGCCGATCAGGGTGCCGCCACGATCCAAGATTGCATCGACCAGGGTCGGCGTCAGAACGCGATTGCCATGCGGGGCTCGAACTTCGAGATCGATGAGCCCTTCGGTGGCATCTTCGATGCCGAGCACCTCCCAGCCACGCTGGTGTGCGCTCAATACAACCGCGCGAATTACGGCGTTGAGCCCAGGACAATCGCCGCCGCTGGTGAGAATGCCGACCCGTTCGATGCTCATGCGCTCAAACCCGAAGCTGGAGGAGGCTCTTCGAAACGTCTACGGGCGGGGCGGGTTGATCATGATGTGAGCGCCTGCGGTGCCTGCGTCCATCAGCCAGGGAGCGCTCTCCGCGGGCTTGGCTGAGAGGCCTGTGGACTCTGGGGTTGCGAAGGGCGTGTAGACGACCCAGCGGAGATAGGGCTCTTCGACCTCGCCTGTCTCCGGGTTCACGCCACTCCCGTGAAGGACGTACAGCGTACGAGGCTCACGCGGCATTGAGACTTTGCCTTCTTCGATCTCTTTGAATCGGTGGTCCCGACGCGCGGGACCCTTCATCCCCTGTGCGCTGAGCTCTCGCCCTCTTGCCATGAAGGGCTCGAGATCTTTGTGGTAGCAAGCCACCGAAAAACGGTCGTCGTCGGGATTGTCGTAGAGGCAGACGAGATCGTTACTCCCCTCGCGGAGCCAGGTGAGCTGGCCGCCGTCGTAGCCGAGCACCGCGGCTCCTTCACGCCTGCCCTCAGGGGCGGCCTGCAGGGCCGCGGCGATCTGTTGCTCTTTGGGCGGAACGTCGGCCGCAAAGAGCGGAGTGGTGAGGAGAAGGGCGAGCAGAGGGTAGATCGAAGTGTGCATGGAACCTCCCAATTGTGCGTTTGCCCTTGGATGATAGAGGACCGGGTGACGTCGTTGCCATCGAAATGTCTCTGGCTACGGCCCGTCCTACGGCCCTCCTTCTCAAGTGCGGTTCTCTGCGCCGGGCATTTTGGGCCGATTGCGCGTATGGCTATGAGACCGCGAGTGGTGGCTTCCGCTATGATCGACCTATTCATGGACACTCTTGGGATCCTCGTCGCTTCTGCGATTGGCATTGGTTTCATTCACACCCTAATCGGTGTGGATCACACCCTCCCTTTTGTCGTTCTAGGCCGGGCGAGAGGTTGGTCGCTCGCCAGGACTCTGAGACTGACTGCGGTCTGCGGGCTCGGCCACGTGGCTTCGTCGGTGCTTCTCGGCAGCTTCGGGCTCGGCTTGGGGGTTGCTCTAGGGCGGCTGAAAGGCGTCGAGGAGTTCCGCGGCAACCTGGCGGCCTGGGTGCTGATCGTCTTCGGGCTGGTTTATGCTGCCTGGTCGATGGCGCGTAAACGGCGAAGTCAGCGCGAGGCGCACGCGCACGAGACCGGAGTGGTTCACGCTCACGGTCGGGGCATCTCGGTCGCCCATCAGCATGGTTCTGACGTTTCGGGGGCGTCGCTGACCGCCTGGAGTCTGTTTGTCGTCTTTGTTCTCGGCCCCTGCGAGCCTTTGATCCCGCTGCTGATGGTTCCGGCTCTGGATCTCGGTGCAATGGCCGCCGTTCCCGTGACTTTGGCCTTTGCTGTGACGACGATTGGCACCATGATGGTGGTTGTCGCGGCTGCCTACTACGGTCTACGCATGCCCGCCTTCCGTCATCTCGAGGCGCACGCCCACACACTTGCCGGCCTCACGATCGCGTTCTCGGGTCTGCTCATCCAGTTGCTCGGTATCTGACCCAGGCCTCTGGCGGTGGCGCGATGATCGATCTCGACAACGTGCCTGCCGGCCTTCGGCTACCCATACTGCAGCGCAATCTGGCCGAGCTGGAGAAGAGACACAAGGTCTACTCACACTTCCTCGCGGGCGTGCGGCTTCAGCTCGCCGCCGAATCGGCATGGTTGGACCGCGGCCCAGGACATGGAGAACCGTGGGTCGAAGGAAATACGGAGCTCGTCGACTCGGAGCTCGCTCGTAGCTTCTCTTCGGACGACAAGAACGCCAGGCCCACGCTGCCGCCGAATGTCCTCTTGTCGAGGGTCAAGGTCAATGGCCGCTTGCACGGTGTTCTCGGGGTGGCTCGGCAGAGTCGACCGTTCCGGATGGGGAGAGGGCGCGAGCTCACCCGCCTTGCGCAACTCTTGGGCGCCGACCTCGAGCGACGCCAAGAGAAGCGTCTGGCAAGAGTTCTCGATCGAATTCGCGGCAAGGTCGTTTCCGAGCTGCGTTCAAAGGATCTGGCCTACCAGATCCTCGATGGCCTTCATCAGCTGGTGCGCTACGACCACTCCGCGGCGCTGCTGACCTGGCATGAGGACGCCCAAGTGTTTCGCGTAGCGGCGGAGAAGGTGGTCTGGACCAAATCAAAGAGCCCCTTCATTGGTCACGAATTGAAAGGCTCGGTCGCCCTCCTCGCCTCGCTTCGTGAGTCCAGCGCAGTGCGAATACTCCCCTCCGCGGAGTCGATCGACGAGGTGGGCCGGCCGCTGCGAGACCTTCTCGACTACTCTCGAGGGGGCTCGACCCCCGAGGTGAGTGATCTCCTCTGCGCACCTCTTTTCTTCGATGAGGAATTCTTGGGAGTGCTCAAGATTGCGGCCTACGAGGGGCGCGGTTTCGACGCTTACGATGTCGAGGTGGTCGAGCGTTTCCTGCCGGCGGCTGCAGTCTCACTCCGCAATGTACGGGTCAAGCAGGCACTCGAGAACCAGGCCATGGAGGCGGAGGTGCGCGCGGGTCTCGTCACTCTCGCGCGCGCGGTCGCACACGACGTAAACAACGCCATTGGCACGATCCTTCCGCTCACCCAGCAGGCACGCGCGGACCTGGTCGAGGGCAATGCCGATCTCGGTCGACTCAAGGAAGATCTGGATCTTGTGATCGAAAAAGCGATCCTGTGCAAACGGATCTTCTCCAACATGCTTCGCGCGGCGGGGCGCCGGTCGGCGGGGCGTGGACCCGTCGATGTTCGACAGATCGGCGAAGGGATCGTGTCGATCATGGAGGCGCATTTGGCCTCCGCGGGCGTCGAGCTCGAGCTCGACCTCGCCGAAGGTCTGCGCCCGGTGTGCTTCTCCCGTCCGCACCTGGAGCGAGTTCTCTGGAACCTCGTTACCAACGCGATCGAAGCCCTCGCCGACACCGGCGGCGTGGTCACTATCCGTGCTCGAAACGCCGACGATGGCAGGGTCACTCTGTCGGTGCTCGATGACGGTCCCGGCATCGAGGCCGATCTCCTCGACAAGGTCCAGGAACCCTTCTTCACGACCAAGCGTGACGGCACTGGTCTCGGACTCGCCTTGGCGCGATCCCTTGTGTGGCAGAACGACGGAGCTATGGAGGTCCATAGCGAGCTCGGGCGTGGCACTGAGGTGCAGCTCTCCCTGGCAGCCGACGGCGATTGTGGTGAGGTGGAGACCTGAGCGAAGACAGTTCGCGCATCCTGGTTGTGGATGACGACCCCGGCATGCGCCGGGCGATGGATCGGATCCTTGCGCCGCTCTACGACGTGACGATGGCCGATGGCGCCGTTCAGGCTCTCGACCGATTGGCGGAAGATCCCTTCGAGGTCGCCCTGGTCGACATTCGTCTCGGTGACGGCGATGGTTACGCACTGTGTGGAGAGATCCGCCGCCGGAGCCCGGAGACTGACGTCATTCTGATCACCGGCTCCATGTCCCAGCCCGACGAGAAGTTGTACCGCTCGCTGGAGGGCGACGCCTTCTACTTTCTGTTCAAGCCTTTCGAGCGGCGTGTGCTTCGCGCCCTGGTCGAGCGCTGTCTACGACTGCAGCGAGAGCGTCGAGCGAAGGAAGAGTACGCGGCGGCGCTGGCCGAAGACCTCGAGCGAGCCAAGCACTTTCAGCACAGCCTGCAACCCTCGGCTCCCTTGGAGGCGGCGGGCTGGCGGATCGAGGGCCTCTTCCTTCCCTGCGACGCGGTGGGAGGAGATTTCTGGATGGCGCTTCTCGAGCGCGATGGAAGCGCGGTCGTAGCGCTCGCCGATATCGTGGGTCATGGTGTCAGCGCTGCCATGTACGCGGGCATGTTGCGATCGACTCTGGACGCCGCGCGGCGCAGCGATCCAATGCCGGACAAAGTGCAGAAGGCTCTGGTCCAGGGTATCGACTTCTTTGAGGCCTCACGTTTTGCGAGTCTCTTTTATGGGCATCTCGGCGTCGACGGCGAGGTCGGCTATTTCAGCGCCGGTCACCCTCCAGGCCTCTGGGTCAAGGCGAAAGGTGGCATTGAGGAGCTCGCTTCCACCGGTCTCCTTTTGATGAACGTGTTCAGAACCCAGTCTCGAACAGTTGAGACCCGCACCTTCGTGCCGGGAGATAGGCTCTTTCTTTACAGTGACGGAGCCAGCGAGGCGATGAGCCCGGCGCAAGAGGAGCTCGGTGTCGAGGGATTGACCGAGGCCCTAAAAGAGACCCGCCGCTCGAGCCTGGCCGATGCCCTGGAAACGATACGGGCTCGCATCCTCGCCCACGCGGCCGGCCGGCCGATCGAGGATGACGTCACACTGGTCCTCGTCGAGCGACTCTGAGGCGGGGGGAGATGCAGGGCGGAGTACGCGAGGCCTGTGGTGCCGACCCGGAGATCTGGTAAACCTGCCAGCTGATCGTCGCCCGCAGCAGAGTGAGACCCGCGCCGGAAAAGAAGCGGCTTACTGCGTAGAGGAGGAAACCTCGCTCGCGCAGAACCTGGGTGGTCGTTCTTTCGGAGGGGGCGCGCGCCTCGGCGCTCAGGCCAGTGCCCCCGAGCAGCTCGATCCGGCCCCGGCGGTACAGCCGAAGCAGTGATGGGCTGTGGCGATAGCGGTTTCGGCCAGGTCGTCGAGAGAGTCGATGTCCCAGATCGTCAGCGGTGTCTCGGAATCGGAGCCCGGCAGTGCAAGTCCCAACATCAGATTGAAGTCGCAATCATAGAGATCACCGTGCCAGTCGATACTAACCTGGGAGCGACACATCAGGCCCTCGACCGTGTCGGGGTTGAAGTGGTTGACGAGCAAGGCTTGATAGGACTCTGTTTGGCCCAATCTCTCGAGTTGGTCGGCAAAGCGGCGAATCGGCATGTTGGTGAGGGTCAGAAGATGGCGGAACTCGAGGCCGAAGCGCTCGCCAAGCTCACGCTTGTAGTCACGCTCTAGCCCTCCCTGGTCGGGAGGTAAGGACGGCCCGAGCGGGTTGTAGACCAGATCGAGAGGAAGAGACGAGTCCGGACGACCGTAGCCGAGCGCGTTGAGCCGACGAATGCCTTCGATGCTGGCGTCAAAGACGCCCTTCCCACGCTGACTCTCGACGTTTTCGCTGGTATAGCAAGGAAGGCTGGCCACCACTTCGACTTCGTTTTGGGCTAGAAAGTCGGCCAGATCCTCGTAGCCGGGCTCGAGGAGGATGGTGAGATTGCAGCGATCCATCACTCGCCGCCCCAGCTGCCTCGCCTCGACGACGAGTCGACGGAAGTGCTCGTTCATCTCGGGCGCACCGCCGGTCAAGTCGAGAAGCTCGACACCCGGGCTCGCCGCCAGCAGGTCTATCAGGCGATCCGCGACCTCGGCGGTCATCTGCTCGGTACGTTTAGGCCCGGCTTCGACATGGCAATGGTGGCAAGCGATATTGCAGAGCCGTCCGACGTTGACCTGCAATGTGCGAACGCCGCCGCGGCGCAGCTCCGGCATGCCTCGACTGCTGAGCTCGGTCGTGAAGCTCTCGTCTCCCAGGCTGGGAGCGAAGACCGGGAGCGAGCGATTGCTGGTGGCGGTCGTGGTCATTTGCTAGCAGCAGCCGTCCGTTTCGGAGCAGGAATCGGCGGCCTCGGTAGTGATCGAGTAGTCCTGACCCTTCGTCTCGCGCGGATCTCGCCGGGTCTGGCGAGAGCAGTCGAAAGGTGTTGTCGAGTCCGGATTGACGGGCTCCAGAGGCTCGACGAGCTCGAACTCTCCCGCGTAGGGCTCTCGAGAATAGAGCGCGAAGGTTTTGGCGCAGACCGCGATCCGTTGGCCGCGCGTCAGGCGATGGCCGTCGTCATCGAGAACTTCTTTGAAGGGTCCTTTGTAGATGACCGCCTGATTGTGCTCGTAGCAGGGCCCCTGCTTACCCTTGAAGGCTTGGACGGTGATCGAGCGGAACTCGATACCTTCGACGGTTTGCCAGGGCGTGGATGCGCGCTCGAGGATGCCGATCCCGTGGAATCCGGCGTCCTCGAACGCCGCGAGGAAGTGCTCTTCAGTCAGGGCTCCGGAGATGCAGCCGCTCCACAGCTCGGGATCTCGCCTCATCTCTTCGCTCACCGGCTCGTCGGAGACAATGTCGGAGATCACGGCTCGCCCCCCCTTACGCAGGACCCGAAAGATCTCGCCGAAGAGTTGGGGCTTGTCATCGGAGTCGACCAGGTTGAGGACACAATTCGACACCACGATGTCTACCGATTGGTCGGCGACGAGCGGCGTTACGGTTCGCAGCTCATCGGCCAACCGCTGTGCCTCGCGTAGACCATCGGCCGAGCTAACGGGTCGGGCGGCAAGCGCCGTGTCGAGCTTGTCGAGGTCGAGGCCGAGGTCTTGAATCCGCCCGCGTCGGAAATCTACATTCGAGTAGCCGATCTTTCCCGCGACTTCGGGCGCGGCCCGCCTGGCGATCGCCAGCATCTCCGGAGTCATGTCGATGCCGATAACTCGCCCCTCAGCGCCGACGATCTGAGATGCGATGAAGGCGATCTTGCCGGTTCCACTGCCGAGGTCGAGAACGGTCTCGCCGGGGCGCAGATACTTCGAAGGGTCACCGCATCCGTAGTCTCGCTCGATGACCTCGGAGGGTATCGGTTCCAGATACCTCGGGTCGTAGTCGATGGGGCAGCAGAGCGCGGGCTCTGCCGCAGTGGCCCCACGGGCATAACGGTCGCGGACGTCGGTCTCTACCAGGTTCTGCATTTGCAGCCTCCAATGTGCTCTGGATCCATCAACCGGGCGACTTTAACAGCTCCGATCGCCCGCAGATTCTACGGGTGAACACGGAACCTGGATTCTCGACTAGAACCTTGACGCGGTCAGGATCACGTCGGCGTGCTCCCAGGCCCTCTCGAGCTCGATGCCGATCTTCTTTGCCTTGCCGTCCTTGCCTTGGGCTTCGAGAGTGCGCTTGAGGCCGAAGAGGGACCAGCCGTTGTGGGGGAAGGCCTCGAGATCTTTTCGATAGGTGTCTTCGGCTTCGCCGAAGCGCTCGGCGTCCAGAAGCGCGGCGCCGAGGTATTGACGGACCGGGAAGTGCCACGGCGGCGGCTCGTCATAGGTCAGCGCGAGCTCGAGCCTCACTCCCTTACGAAGATGCACGAGCGCCTGCTTCGAATTTCCGTCCGCCGCCGCGACCTCGCCGGTGAGAACCTCGGTGGCGATCTCGAGCAGGCTTCTGGTGGTATTGAGATCCCAGATCGTGACCGCGTCGAGTCTGGTGTCGGCGGCGAGAGTCCTCAGCGCGGCCAGCTCTTGCTTGGCTTTTCCCAGCTGGCCCTTGCGGGTGAAGGCCATGCCTCTGGCGTAGTGTCGGACTCCCCGAGGGTAGAGGAGGTCGCGTGCGGGTTCTGGGTGGGCCAGTATCTCGTCCCAGTGGCCGAAGCGGACGAGGGCGTAGAGGGGGGTCACGAGGTAGTGCTGGCCGGTCCCGTAGGAGGGCTCGCGCATCAACTGCTGGTCGACCCTGGAGGCGATCGTCTTGGCGGTGTCGATCGCCAGCTTACTCCGTCCCTCGAAGGTCGAGGCCGCCCAGAGCATGTGGTGGTTGTGGAGCATATAGGCGGAGGAGTATCCCTGCGGGGCGCCGTGCTCCCTGTTGTAGGCGTCGTCCGAGGCGATGGCTCGCTGATTGACTCGGGAGGCGTCGGAGTATCGGCCGACCAGAATGTAGATATGCGACGCCATGTGGATGAGATGGCCGGGTGCCGTGTCAGGCAAGGTCTGGAGCCGGTCGGCGGCGTCGACGCCGAGGTCGGGCCGTACCTTTTCGACCGTATGAATGAGGAGGTGGTTGGCGCCGATGTGCTGGCGGTCCTGCTTCAAGACCCTTTCGAGGACGCCGAGAAACTCGACAGTCACGGCGCGAGGCTCGCCTTCTTCGGTCCAATAGTCCCAAGGGGTCGTGTCCATGAGTGCTTCGGCAAAGAGGGTCGAGGCGTCGAGATCGTCGGGGTAACGCAGGGCGACTCGGCGCATCGCGTCGGCGTAGGCTTTGTCGAGCTCGGAGCGATCTGCTCTCGGCTCGCGCCCATATCGCTGCGCCAGGGCCTGAATGTAGGCTCTCTCTCTTTCACTTACCCCGGGGGAGAGCCGGAGAGCACTGTCGAGGGCTTTCCTCGCATCGGGATGTGCCGCGGGGTCCATCACCGCGTTGATGTTGGGACCGAGTACGAGGCCGAGACCCCAGAAACACATCGCGCAGCTCGAGTCGATCTCGGTGGCGTGACGAAAGGATTCGGCGGCTTCTTCGTGGTTGAAGCCGTAAGAAAGCGTGAGCCCCTGGTCGAAGAGGAGTTGAGCTTCGGGGGACTTGGTCGTGATCTCGTGATGATGTCCGCTCATGCCCTCGATCAGATGACTATGGCCGTCGTCTGCGAGGCTTGCCGAAGCGGAGGAGAGCAGGAGCAAGAAGAGCAGAGTTTCGATGCGTCGCATGGTTGCCTCCGTCGATAGCGGGTAGGTAAGTGCTCGAGATTTTATACCCGGCAAGCAAGCCTGAGTGAGGTGGATGGGACCGAGAAGGTATATGGTCTGGGGCCGACGAGCATGAGGAGGAGAATATGGATCCGTTAAACGAAGAGGAATTGGCCGGCTTGCGCGCGTGGCCCACGCCGGCAATCTGCAACGCGATCGAGACCTTCGATGTTCGCCCTCGAAGCGAGGGCTTCATGTTGGGCATCCGTTGCTGCTTTCCCGGTTTCGAGCCGTTGGTGGGGTATGCGGCGACCGCGACCATGCGAGCGTCAAAGGCGGCCAGCGATGCAGATCTCGGTGCCGCATTTCGTCACTGGGACAACATTCTCGCCACGCCGACTCCCCGGGTTGCAGTGATCCAGGATTTGGACGACCCTCCCGCTTTCGGCTCGCTATGGGGAGAGGTGAACGCCAACATCCACACCGCGCTGGGCTGCAAGGGCGTGATCACCAATGGCGGAGTTCGTGACCTCGATGAGGTCGAAGAGCTCGGCTTTCACTTCTTCGCCGCCGAGGTCATCCCTTCGCACGCCTATGTGCACCTCGTCGATGCCGGAGCTCCTGTCGAAGTTGGCGGTATTCGAGTTTCGAGCGGCGACCTGATGCATGCCGACAAGCATGGCGTGACGGCGATTCCGCATGAGATCGCCCGCGAGGTCGCTGCCGCCTGTCAACGGGTCGAAGACGGTGAGCGCCGAGTCATCAACTACTGCAAATCGGCCGACTTCGACGTCGAGAGGCTCAAGACCAGGGATTTCTAGCCCGCTAGGAGCGTGTATCTGGACTCCCGTGTCAAGTAGTTGATTTCAACTCATAGAGAGATTCTGGTTTTCTCGGTCTTCGGGCTGAGAGTGGTAGGTCAGACAGCAGACGTATCTCCGGCCTCAGATTGGCGTGACGATGTGTGCACGCCGGGCCATGATGGAAAAGTGCGCGTGAGGGAGCCGAATCGTCCGAGAAAACGGCCTCGAGGGCCAACGCTCCTAGCGGCTTGTGCCCTCACGCCAGTCTGACTGGAAACCATCAAAGTCCTTGGATCGAGCTGTGAGTGGATGGGGGTTACGAGTAGGTTGTGGTCGTTCGGTCGTCTTAGGCAGCAGCGAGCAACGGCTTGGGCTCGAAGGCGCGCTTACGGGTCCACACGGCCCAGACAATGCGGGCCAACTTGTTGGCGAGGGCAACGGCGGCTTTGTTGGGTCCTCGGCGGGTATCGACGTGCAGCGCCCACTGTTGGAGGCGGCCTTGGGGTTGTTTTCTCTTCGCCCACGACAGCACGGAGCGGGCCCCGTGGATCAGGAGCGTGCGCAGATAGCCGTCGCCGCGTTTGCTGATGCGTCCGAGCCAGCGTCGTGCGCCACTGGAGTGTTCGCGCGGCGTGAGCCCGAGATAGCTGGCAAGATGGCGTCCGCTCTTGAAGCGAGAGACATCTCCGATCCAGGCCACCAGGGCCGTGGCGGTCAGGACCCCGATGCCAGGAATGGTCATCAGCAGCTGCACGGCTTCGAGCTGTTTGGCGAGCGCTTGGATGTGGTTGTCGATCTCCGCGATACGCTCGTGGAACTGCTCGATCTGATCGCATTGCGCTGCGAAGTGAGGGCGCAATGCCATGGGGATGTCCGTCTCGGCGTCGGCGATCAGCTCTCGGACCCTCGGCACGACGCGCGCACGTCCTAGAGGGATGAAGTGTCCGAATTCTCGCAAGTGCCCGCGTAGAGCGTTGCAGTGAGCCGTACGATCGCCGATGTAGGCCGCGCGCATCCGATGCAGAGTGGTGAGCGTTTGTTGCTCGAGCGACTTGACAGGGACAGGCAGGATGTCTTCGTTGCGATACGCCTCGAGCATGCCTTTGGTGTCGGTTCGATCGGTCTTGTGGGCGCCGACATAGCGGTGGGTCAGGTGGGGTGGCAGCAGGACGACCGAGTGGCCGAGCTCTCCTATTTCCCGGCCCCAGTAGTGCGCGGAGCCACAGGCCTCCATGACCACCGTCGTGGGCTTGCGTTGTGCGAAGAAAGACAAAAAGCCAGCTCTTCGGACTCGATGCCGGTCCGCCACCTTTCCCGGCTCATGCGACACGGCGATCTCGAACACATCCTTGGCCAGGTCGACACCGATAACGGTATGCTTCATGGGGCTCCCTTCCAGTACTAGAGTTTCGGTTTGGGCGACCCGCGGCACACAGATGCCGATCGAAGTCGCCAGGGAGTCCATTTCATCATCCGAGAATTCGGACGGGCGAGTAGTTCTTAGGGGGGGATGGGCCGGAGAACGGGCCGGAGGCCCGTTTTCCGGGGCTAGGAGCCGCCGAGGTCGAGCTCGGTCGTGTCGGGAAGCTTCACGATCTTCGTCACCCGAGCCTCGGGCTCTGCGTGCCAGTCCACTTCGAGAGTGAAGGCGATGGTGTCGAGAGCGTTGAGCTCCTCGGTGGTCGCGTCTGGCTCGCGAAGGAAGCTCATGGTCATCGAGCTCATCCCGACGATCTCGCCGGACGAGTTGGCGAAATCTGGGATGGACTCATGAAAAATGCTGATCTCATCTCCGGGGGCTCCCGGGTCGATGACCTGCCCTCGAAGCTCGTAGCTTCGCGCTCCATTCGCGGGCTCTACAGCCTGCGGCTCGGCAGCAGGAGCCTCAGCAAGTGCGACTGCCTGCTCCGCCGGCGGGCCTGCACATGCGGCCAATGCGATGACAAGACCTAGACGAAACCAGCTTCGTGTTGCTTGGGCAATGGGGCTAGCCACACCACCACCTGGGAATCCTACGAGCCTGCCCCCGCTTCGGCTTTGCTGCGAGACTTTCGGCTCGGTATAAGGTACCCGCGCTCGTGATGCAGAGGGCCAGAAAGAAACGCGAGGCGGGGATTGTTTTCATCCTCATCACGCTCTTCATCGACATTCTCGGGCTGGGGATCATCATCCCCATCTTGCCCGAACTGATCAAAGAATTCGTCGGCGGGACTACGGCAACCGCCGGAATCTACTACGGCGTCATTGCGTCGGTCTACGCTCTGATGCAGTTCTTCTTCGCGCCGATTCTCGGGGGGCTGTCCGACCGATTCGGGCGCCGGCCGGTGATCTTGTTCTCTCTCTTCGGTCTGGGCGTCGACTACCTGATCCAGGGCTTCGCTCCGACCCTTGGCTGGCTCTTTGTCGGCCGCATCGTGGCCGGCATCATGGGTGCGAGCTTCACGACGGCGAACGCCTATATCGCCGATATCTCGACGGCGGAGACGCGCGCCCAGAACTATGGTCTTGTCGGTGTTGCCTTTGGCCTCGGTTTTATTTTCGGTCCGGCGTTGGGAGGGTTGCTCGGCGGCATCAATCTTCGCTTGCCGTTCTTCGTTGCGGCGCTGCTGGCCTTCATCAACTGGCTCTATGGCTTTTTCGTCCTGCCCGAGTCTCTCGCGGAGGAGAACCGTAGCTCGTTCTCGCTACGGAAGGCGAACCCGCTTGGAAGTATCGGCTTGCTGCGGTCTTATCCGCTGGTTGCCGGGCTCGCCGTCGCCTTTCTCTTTCTTGCCCTGGCTCAGCGGGGTCTCGAGAATGTGTGGGTGCTCTACACCGGCCATCGCTTCGGTTGGGATGAGCAGACCAACGGGTTGACCCTTGCTCTGGTGGGTTTGATGGCGGCCATCGTGCAGGGAGGGTTGATCCGTCCGACCGTCCGGCGTCTCGGCGAGAGACGCACCATTGTTCTGGGTTTGTCGATCGCCTGCTTCAGCTTTCTCTGTTACGGGCTCGCCTACCAGGGCTGGATGTTGCTCGGAACGATCGTCTTCGGATCGCTGGGAGGTCTTGCCGGTCCTTCGATCCAAGGCTTGGTGGCGGGAGCGGTGAAGCCTTCTGAGCAGGGAAGGGTGCAGGGAGCGCTCACCTCTCTCATGAGTGCCACCAGTATCTTCGCGCCGTTGATCTTTACCACCGGCCTGTTCAGCTACTTCACTTCGGAGAGAGCGGCCTGGGAGCTTCCTGGCGCGCCGTTCTTTCTCGGTGCGCTGCTAAACTGCATCGCCCTTCTGCTCTTGATCCGGCTGTTTCGGCGTCACCCTGAGGAGCTTGCCGCATCCGAGCCCGACGGCGAGAGAGCGTTAGCGGAATAATAGTTGCGGGCGCGCCCTTGAATGTGGCAGGGCGGTCCGCCGCCTGATTGCACCATGCTGTTAAAGCCCTCTCAGCCGAGCGTCTCCATTCGGGGGGGCCGTCGCTTCCCTTCTTTCCCGATTGGAGCCTGGTTACTCGTAATCTCGGCCGGGGCGGCACTAGCCCTCTCTGCTCAGCGGCTGCAGGAGCAGGGGCCGGTGACTGACGAGCAGGTCGAGGTCGAAGAGGCGACTTTGGTCAAGCCTGTGCCTCTCAGCGACGAGCACCGCGATTGGCTGGAGAGTGTGAGCGGCTTCATCAGCCGCGCAGAGCGCGAGTTCTTTCTCGCCATCCAACAGGACTACCGCCGCGATGCGTTCATCGCCGAGTTCTGGGATGTGCGCGACCCCGACCCCACGACGCGTCTGAACGAGCTCTATGTACGCTGGAAGGAGTACGTCGCGGAGGCGGCGATCTACTTTGGCTTCAACGACGGCCGGGCCGTCGCTTTCATCCTCAACGGTCCTCCAGGGCGTTTTCGGCTCGCCGACGGACGCGAGGTCGGGCGCTGCTACTCCCGGTCGAAAGAGCTCGAGATTTGGTTTTACGGCGCCAGCGAGAGGACGGAGGAGAGCTTCCCGATAATTTTCTTGAAGCGGGGTAGCCGGCGCCCTTACTCGGCCTGGCTTCCCGGCGAAAATTTTCACGCGGTGCAGAGGAGCGGTGGCCTGCCATCGACCAACATTCGCGAGCTCTGCGCAGACGAGCTGTTGCCTGTCGCCCTCGCCTTCATCCGTCGCGACAACGGTTACGACCTTCTTCTCGACGAAGTGCTTTCTCCCCCCGAGCCGCCACTGGAGTGGTTGTCTACCTTCGCCGGTGACACCACCGACGTACCGCGAGGGGCGGAGACTTTCGCCGCTGACCTCGAGCTCGATTACCCGGGGCGCAACCAGAATCGAACTGCGCTCCAGGCAGTGATTGCTGTCTCTCGCTCGGAGGCCGTCGCGCGCGACTTCGACGGCGAGCTACGCCACCACTTCGTCGTGGTGGGCGAAGTGGTCCGGGATGGCTCGCTATTCGAGACCTTTCGTTATCGCTACGAGCTTGCGGTTGCCGAAGAGGTGGACCTCATCCCGCTGGTCTTTACGCGATATCTGAGGAGCGGCCCTGTCAGCCTCAACCTTCGAGTCGAAGACGTATACGGCGGGCGTTTCGCACGGCTTAGTGAAGAGGTCGACATTCCGACCGCTGAAGGGCTCGCCTCGATTCGCCGCCGTCCGGACTCGGGAGTCTTCAAGCTCCTGGCGGAGGCCGCGGAAGCGGCTGCTCGCGGCGAGCGCACGCTCAGGCTGGTGCCGCCGGAGGAGGGCAGCATCCAGGTCGGAATGACCCGGTTCGAGACCCGTGCCGTTGGCGACTTCGATCAGGTCACCTTCTTTCTCAACGAGAAACCGATCCTCACCAAGAGACGGCCTCCCTACAGCGTCGAGCTCAACCTCGGAACCATCCCCGCCACTCACCAGTTACGCGCGGTCGGCTTCGAAGCGGGGTCTGAGGTCGCCATGGATGAATTGCGCATCAACCAGGGCGGCCAGCGTTTTCGGGTCCACATAACCGAGCCACGGGGCGACCTGAGCTACGAGCAAAGCGTGACGACAGTGGTGCAGGTCGACACGCCCGATCAGCTGCCGATCGAGAGGCTCGAGATCTTCCTCGACGAAGAGCGCGTCGCGACTCTCTACCAACCCCCCTTCGTTCAAAGTCTGCTTCTGCCCGGGCCCCAGCTCGCCTACGTCAGGGCTGTCGCTTATCTCGAGGACGGCAGCTCGACAGAAGACGTCCAGTTCATCAACGCGCCGGACTACATGGAAGAGATCGAAGTGCAGTATGTCGAGCTGCATACTCTGGTTGTCGATCATGCCGGTCGCCCGATTCTCGATCTCGAAGAGAGCTCCTTTCGTGCCTTCGAAGATGGGCAGGAACAGACCATCAGGCGCTTCGAGTACGTACGAAACCTGCCGATCCATGCCGGACTGCTCCTCGACACCTCCGCTTCTATGAAAGAGAGTCTCGGCACGGTTTCCGACGCTGCGCTCTCTTTCACCCGTGCCGCGATCGAGGAGAAGGACCGTATCTGCGTCATCTCGTTTGCTAGTCAGCCGGAGATCGCGGTTCGTTTCACCAACCAGACTACTGAAGTCGAGCGCGCGCTGGCGGGTCTCGAGGCACGAGGAAGCACCGCGCTTTACGACAGCCTGGTCTACGCACTGACGTATTTTGACGGCGTCCGCGGGCAGAAGGCCCTGCTGCTGCTTTCCGACGGCAAAGACGAAGCCAGCTCTTTCACCTTCGAGCAGGCGGTCGAGGTCGCTCGTAGATCCGGCGTGATCGTCTATGCGATCGGTCTTCGCGAGGCATTCAAGGAGAAGGCGAATCGCAAGGTTCTGCAGCGAATCTCACGGGAGACCGGGGGCGAGGCGTACTTTCTCGGAAGTCTGGAGGAGCTTCCCGAGGTCTACGCCACGATTCAGAAAGAGCTCCGCTCGCGGTACCTCCTGACCTACCAGTCCACCAGCAGCAAGGACCCCTCCGAGTTCCGGGGGGTGCGGGTCGAAGTCGACGTCAAGGGTGCCGAAGCCAGGAGCATGAGCGGCTACTACCCCTGACCGGCCACGGGCTCGTAGCTGGGGCCTCAGCGCTGCTGCGGTAGCGGCAGATCGACAGTGGGTACGGGCGGTATAGACTGCGGGGTATCGGTTGTCCAGGTTGGAAATCAAAGGGACTAGACCAGCGTTTCCAAAATTCGTGTGCAATAGCTCGAGGTCATTCTGTTCGCTGGCCAGGCGCGCCGACGCAGGCATATTGGGCAATATGTCGAGGAGGCGAAACGCCGCCAGCGGACAGAAGGGGCCGAGATATGTGCGCGAACTTTGGAAACGCTGGTCTAGTGTATGAAAGAGATGATGGGTTACGTGACACTCACTTTGCTCGCGGTACCTGGATTCGCCGTCGATGCTGTCGATGTGTGGGACGAGGTCGACCATCATTGGGCGAAGAATGGTGACCTCAAGATTCACTACACGACCCTCGGCGAAGGGAAGCCGGTGCTCTTCATTCACGGCTTTCCCGATATCTGGTACTCGTGGCGACATCAGATGGCGACGTTGTCGGGCGATTTCCAGACCGCCGCCATGGATCTTCGCGGCTATAACCAGAGTAGCCAGCCGGAAGGGGTCGAGAACTACCAGATGTCCAAGATCCTCACCGATGTCGAGGCCGTGATCGACGATCTGGGGGCGGACAAGGTGACCCTCGTCGGTCACGACTGGGGTGGTGCTATCGCCTGGCAGTTCGCGATAGAGAACCCAGAGCGGATCGAGCACCTGGTGATCCTCAACCTCACCCACCCTAGGGGCTATTCGAGCGTCGTTGCCAATCCGAGCCCCGAGCAGAAACAGAATGTCGAGTATGCGCGTCGCTTCGCTTCGTCACCACCGGATGGCAGCCCTATTCCTGCCGGTATCCTCGCCATTGGCGAGCGAAGTGGGGGACCGGTGGTCGGCGCTCACTATCGAGAGGCTCTGGGGCGATCCTCTTATGACGCCATGCTGAACTACTACCGGGCGAACTATGGGCGACTCGCCGACGGCAAGTCGGACGAGCTACCCAATCTCCAGATGCCGGTTCTTCAGTTCCATGGCCTCAAAGACAAGGCGGTTGATAAAGACGGCCTCAAGGATACCTGGGACTGGGTGGACAAGGACTACACCCTGGTGACGGTTCCGAGCTCAGGGCATTTCGTGCAATGGGAGGCCTCCGAGCTGGTTTCGGAGACGCTGCGACTGTGGCTGCTGGCGCGGCAGTAGGAGAGACACGACTTGGACTTCAGCGACACTCCTGACGAGGCTAGGTTCCGCAGTCTTGCAAGGACGTGGTTGGAGGCGAACGCGCCCGCGTTCTCTGGCAGTTATTCGACGCAAGAGGAGGGGTTAGCGCGGGCCAAGGCCTGGCAGGCAGCAAAGGCTGTCGCCGGCTGGGCCTCGGTCACCTGGCCGGAGGCGTACGGGGGCCGCGGTTGCGCGCCGATGGAAGGCCTGATCTTCGAACAGGAACAGGCGCGTTTCGCCCTCCCTCAGGGCTTCGTCGTCACCGGTCCACACACCTGTGCCGGAGCGCTGCTCGCCTGTGGTAGCGAGGAGCAGAAACGCCGTCACCTTCCGCGGATCGCGAATGCGGAAGAAGTGTGGTGCCAGCTCTTTTCCGAGCCCGGCGCCGGCTCGGATCTCGCCGGGATTCGGACCCGCGCTGAGCGTGACGGAGATGAATGGGTGGTGAATGGTCAAAAGGTGTGGAACTCGGAGGCTCACTATTCGGACCACGCGATCCTGGTTGCTCGCTCCGACCCGGATGTTGCCAAGCACAAAGGTCTAACGTTCTTTATTGTCGACATGCTTTCGCCGGGCATCGACGTCCGGCCAATTCGGCAGATTCCGGGAACCGCGGAGTTCAACGAGGTCTTCCTGCAGAACGTGCGTATCCCCGACTCCAACCGTGTCGGTGAGGTGGGTGCCGGGTGGCAGGTGGCGGTGACCACCTTGATGAACGAGCGCTTCGGAGGGTTTTCCACACCGCCGGACGTAGCTGAGCTCTTGGCGCTCGCGAAGCAGCTGGATCTCGAGAGTGGCAGTGCATCCGCTATAGGGGCGGTCCGCGACCGTCTGGCCGATTGGTATGTCGAGTCTGAAGGTGTACGCCTAACGCAGGCTCGTCTTCTCACCGCTCTTTCGCGGGGCAAGGTGCCAGGGCCGGAGGCGTCGATCTCGAAGGTGGTGAAGGCCTCGCTGCGTCAGGAGCTTTCGTCCTTTGGCGCCGATCTGCAGGAGATGGCGGGCGTCCTGGTGGCAGAGGGCGGTGCGGCGGCAGAAGGAGTGTTTCAGCTCGGCTACCTGGGCGCCCCGGGGTCACGCATCGCCGCCGGAACCGACGAGATTCTGCGTAACATCATTGCCGAGCGCGTACTGGGGCTGCCGGGTGATATCCGGCTCGACCGTGACGTCCCGTTCACCGACATTCCGAGCGGAAGCTGATTCTCTCAGTCAAGCCGCTACATCTTCTTCGTCTCCGTCGGCGCTCAGCTGCCGCCTATGAAGGCGATAGAGAGCCGCGTAGGCTCCTCCCGTTTCCATCAGCTCAGAGTGGGTCCCGGTCTCGAGGACTCGGCCATCGTCCATGACCACGATCCTGTCGGCGATTCCGATGGTAGAGAAGCGATGGGAGATCAGCAGCGTTGTGCGCCCTCGTGAGAGGTCGCGAAAGCGGTCTAGTGCGATAGCAGCCGGGAGATTCAGCCGACGAGCAGTCTTCGAGTGTTGGACATCGTATTCTGGCGCCCGACAACGGTGACGATGTCGCCGTGGCATAGCACGGTGCTCCCCCGTACGACGTGTTGCTCGTTGCCGCGGCGGAGAGAAACGATCAGACAGTCGTCGGGTAGCGCCAGCTCGCGGACGGAGCGGCCGACGGCCGGCGAGTCCCGGCGACTACGGACCTGGTTGAGACTCAGCTCCTCGACCTGACCCAATCCCAGGATCTCGGCGCGCTGCAGTTCCTGGCCGCGCCGAGACAGGGCGTGGTTGTAGGCGCGCACCACGTCGTTGCGTCGGACGATACCGATCGGGACTTTCGATCCCTGCTCCACCACAGGAATCCGATTCACGTCGCGGAGGCCGAGACGGCGCAGCGCCGTGCCGATCGACTCCTCGGGACGGGCCACGAGGATGTCGCCCAGGGTGGCGATGCCGGCCACGGTGACGCCTTCGATCTGCGAAGCAGCGACGGCCCGGTCAAGATCCGAGATGCTGACCATTCCCTCGAGCTCTCCGTCGTCGTTCACAATCGCGAAGGACTGGATCCGGGTGCGGGCGAACTCCTCGGCCAGATCAGCGACAGGCATGGAAGCCGAGACGGTCGAGAAGTCGGTCGTCATGATCTCGCCTACCGAGACGGTCTGCAACACGTCGACATCGCGCCCCTTTTCCAGCCGGACGCCGCGGCGGCTGAGCTTGAGAGTGTAGATCGAATCGCTACTGAGCACCGTCGAAAGCAAGGTGCTGGTGACGGTCGCCAACATGAGCGGCAGGATGATGCGGTATCGCCGGTCATTTCAAAGAGGATCAGGATCGCCGTGACCGGTGCGTGGGCCGCGTCGCTGAAGAAGGCCGCCATGCCGACGAGTGCGTAGGCACCCGATGGACCTGCGATGGAGGGGAAGAAGTTGTTGACGAGATCGCCGAAGGTCGCACCCAGCATCGAGCCCATGAAGAGCGAGGGCGCGAAGACACCGCCTGAGCCCCCCGAGCCCAGGGTGATCGAGGTGGCGAGCATCTTGAGTACGAGAAGGGTCAGGGTCACCTGAATCGTCAGTTTCCCGAGCAGTGCATCCGAGATCGATTCGTAGCCGACGCACTACTCTCTAAGTGACTGCCCTCACCAAGCCGATGATCGCGCCGATCAAGAGCACATAACTCGGGGGCGCGGACAGGATCGCGCCCAGAGCGCGCTTGTCAGCGGCAGCGCGATAACCAAAAAAGTAGACGATCCGCCCGACGACGAAGATGACACCGATTCCGGCCGCCCAGGACTGGCTGACGTAGCGGGCGAATCCGTAGATCGACGGGATGAAGACGATGAGCTGCTCCAGCGTGTTGACGTGGATCCGATAGAGCCGCTCCCACTCCGGGTGCCCGGTCGTCGCGGGGGCCGCCACGCCGTACTTACTTCTGGTGCCACCCACAAAGGCTCCGAACACGACGTACTCCACCAGCGCAACAAACACGACCAGATGCACATAGTCCAAAGCTCATCCTCCAAAGTCGCCGCGAGGCGTCCCGACGAACGTGGCGGGACCGACCCGGCGAGTGGGGACAGATTACACCGAACCGGTTGTTCACGACACGAGCCCCTTCGATCAAGCCAACGCTCCCGGGGCTTATCGGGATTCAACTAATTTGCGAGTACTGTTCTTCCGCCGAAGGCAGGAAACGCAGATGGAAGAGGAGCTGCGCTTCCATTTAGAATAAGAGACGGATCTTCTCCGCGAGGCGGGGCTGCGCCCCCGACTAGGTTTCGATATCGCGAATCAGGATACGGGCGCCTCCGGCGGGAGAGATCTCGACCGTCGCACGAGCCACACTACAAAGATGGTGTTCCCAACCACCGAGAGCAGATAGCTGCCGAGAGTCGCCCACACCGCACCTTCGATCCCGTAGACAGGGATCAACCACCGGTTACCGACGACATTGAGTCCCCCGACCAGGAGGGTGAGGCCGGAGGCTCGTTTGAAGAAGCCTCGGCCGATCCACTGCGATGCCATCAAATTGGTGAAGGTCATGGCGACGACACTTGCCACCAGCAGCCGGAAAACGGGCACCGCGGGGCCGAAGTCGTCACCGGCGACCACTCTGATCCCCCAGGGCGCAAGGAGCGCAGCAAGCGCGGCGAGGGCGGCCATCGTCGGTAGAAGGATGGCGAGCAGCCGCAGCTGGGCGGGCCAGGCGGCATCGGCGCCCAGGCGTGTGACTCGGGAGTAAGACACTTGAGCGCCGCCGAAGGGAAGGACCATGAGCACCATCAGGAGCTGCGCCGCGAGCTGATAGAAGGCGGCCTGGCTCGCACCGAGATAGTAGGTGATCATCAAGATGTCGATCCCGGTCAGGAGAAAGGGGCCCAGGACGTTGGCGTGGAGCTTGACTCCGTCTCGTGCAAGCCCGCTGAGCGTGCTCATGTCGAAAGTGGGACGAGCACTGCGCCATAGTCCGCGGATGCCGAAGAGAGAGGTGATCGCCTGCGCTACAGCCGCGGCGACGAGTGCGCCGACGACTCCCAGGTCCAAAATGACGACCAGGAGGACAATGCCGACCAGACCGGCACTTCGGCCCAGGATCTGTCCCCAGTTGTAGGTGCGGAGCCGATCGGTGGCGATGAGTAAGGAGCTTGCGTACTGCTCCCAGAACAGGAAGGGCAGGAGGAGGCCGCCACAGGCAAGCAGTGCGAACGGTATGGGGTCGAAAAGAGCCCCGCCGCTGGCGCTGTAGAGGACGGTGGCGGTCACCGCGCCCACGGCAGTGAGGGCAGCGGTCGCGGCGAGAAGCGAGCCGAAGGTCGGAGCGAGCCAAGAAGTACTCTGGCTCGTCGCTGCTCGATGCATCGCGACCTGGCCCATGCTGAGGTGCCCGAAGTTAGCGAAGAGGTTCATCCAAGTGACGACGGCTACAAAAGCGCCACGGCCTTCCGGTCCCAGCCAGCGAGTGGAGATGGCGAGCACCCCGAACTGCGCCACCAGTGCGTAGAGGCGTGCTCCGCTGCTGTGGGCGAGGATCCCCCAGAGGCTGGTGAGGGACGCAGGGGAGGATGGCGATGGCGGCAACGAGGTGTCGGGGCTGCGCGGCCTCGGACTCTTCACCTGATCACTTGGGTGCATATCGCTGCGTTGCCACCGGCAAGGTATCACGGCTTCCGGCGGCCATCCTCGGCCGCGCTGCGCGTGAAAAGATCTCGCCGCCATGCGCATCGAGACCCTCGTTAATCTACAGTTTCGCTATCGGCGGTGGCTGCTGAGTGGACTCGCCGCCTTGGCCGTTGTGGCTACTCTCGGCGCTCTCGATCTACGCTTCGACTTCAGTCCTCAGCGTGTTTTTGTGTCGAATAGTCCCGAGTACGTCTTTCTCGAGCGTATCCATGAGGTATTCGGTCGCGACGACACGCGGGTGGCGGTCCATCTCTACTCGGAAGAGCTGTGGACGGAAGAGTCGCTGCGCTTCTTGGCTACTCTCGAGAAGGAGCTCTCCGCCCTCGACGGAGTAGCCGAGGTTGCCGGTCCGATGGCAGCTCCAGTCGCCGTTGCCGATGGGAGAGGTGTCGTGGCCTTGTCCCAGGTCGGGGAAGGGGACCCCGAGGAGATGCGGCGCGCCGCCCTGTCCCAGCCCCTCATCCACGGCCGGCTAGTCTCCGCCGACGGCGGGGCTTTCCTGGTGTCGGTCCGGGTGGCTGACGAGCGAATGGGCTACCGAGACCTGGTTCCGGTGGTCGATGGCATCTTCGCCGTTCTGGACAGAGTGCCCAGACCTTCGGGCCTCAGTGTCGGAGTGGTTGGCATCCCGGTGGCTCGGGTGCGCCTGGTCGGGCGCCTGATCGAGGATCAGCTCACCTACCTCCCGATCTGCGTCGTGGTTTTCTTCTTCGTGCTCTGGTTCCTTTTTCGGGACCCTCGGGCGGTGGCCTTGCTTCTTTGTGCGGTGCTTCTATCGCTGCTGTACGCCGCCGGTGTCATGGGGGCACTGGGAGAAGAGATCGACATCGTCAACAATGTAGTGCCCACCCTGCTCTTCGTTATCGGCGTGTCGGACGGCATTCATCTGGTTTCCCGTTATCGCCAGGAGCTTGGCCGCGGCGCCGATAAGTGGCGCGCTCTCCAGAGAACCTGTGTTCATCTGAGTGTGGCCTGTTTCCTGACCAGCGTTACAACTGCCGTGGGCTTCGCCAGCCTAGCGATCGGCCGACTCGACATCCTCAGACGATTCGGCTTGTTTGCAGCGGCCGGCGTGCTCATCGCCTACGTCGTCACCGTGGTGTTGGTGCCGCTGGTGCTGAGTCATATGCGACCCGTTCTTGGCCGCTCGTCCCGGCAGGCGAATCGAATTGCCGAGCTCTGGGCTTCCCGGCTGGCAGACTTCACCTGGGAGAACCGGGTCGCGATCCTGATCGTCGGCCTGTTTGTTTTGGTGGGTGGAGCGATCTTGGGTACCCGGGTGGAAGTGGAGAATCGGCTCTTCGAGTCTTTTCCGCCGGGCGACCCTTTGGTCTCAGCGAATCGTCGTTTGGAGCAGGATTTTCCGGGAGTCGTACCGTTCAGCGTGGTGGTGTCATGGGATCAGGGAGTCGACGTCCTCGATCCGACTGTCTCGAGCTATCTCACCGAGTTGAGCGACTTCCTCCGCGGGCTCGAGAGCATGGGAGGCGTACTCTCGCCCTTGGACCTCATTGCCGAAGCGAACGTCTACCGCCATGGTGGCGATCCCTCGTGGCGCCGGCTACCCAACGACGCAACCGAGGCTCGGACTCTTCTCGACTTCCTGCGGATGGGGCTGCGACTGCAGGGCCAGGAGGCGCTTCTCGACAGTCTCTATCGGCCAGAGGAAAGACTGCTGCGGGTGAGCGGCCTGACCGGCGACATCGGAAGCCGCGCCATTGCCTCTATTGCCGAAGAAGTGGAGGCACGGCTGGAGGCGGACAGCGCTGTGCAACGACGCTTAGGCATCGAGTGTCGGCTCAGCGGAGATGGCCCGGTGGGTAGCGCCGCGGTCGACCGGCTGATCGGAGACATGGCGCGCAGCCTGGTAGTGGCCTTCGTCTTCATATTTCTGGTGATGATCCCGGTACTTCGATCTCTGCGCGCCGCCGTTGTAAGCATGATCCCGAACGTATTTCCTCTGGTTCTCACCCTTGGCATCATGGGTGCCTTCGGCATGGATCTTCAGGTCCCCACCATCATTGTCTTCTCCGTAGCCCTCGGTCTCGCGGTGGACGACACCATTCATTTCTTGGTGCGCTTCCGTGAAGAGCTGCGCGGCGAGCCGGACCTCGGCAGCGACGACTCTTACCGACAGGCCATCGAGCGCACCTTCCGCGGTACCGGTCAGGCGATCTTCGCGACTTCCGTACTTCTGGCCACCGGCTATTCTGTGCTGCTCCTCAGTAGCTTTCCAATCACCCGCAAGTTCGGCGTTGGCATGCTGCTGACGGTGATCGGCGCCCTGCTCGGCGATCTCTTCCTACTGCCCGCCTGCCTCGCGGTCTGGAGGCCCTTCCGTCGGAGCAGCCCTCGAAGAGGCTAGGCAGCGGGACCTCTGAGCCTAGGAGGTTCCGCTGATCTGTTCAGGCGTCCGGATCGCGCTCGCAGTCGAGGAAGTGAGGCTCGAATACCGAACCGACGAGAAGCCGGCTGCCCCAGGGCACCGCTACACTGGCGCCGGAGAGGTCTTCCCCGAGGCTGAGAAAGACCGTTCGCACCGGTGGGTCGGCATTCTGGTCAGGGTCCACCCATAGCACTTCGGATGGAGAGTGCTTGGCTGCGTCCTTGGCATGCGAGACGAAGGTCATGAGCTTGGGGTGCGCGGCCATCCACAGCATGCCGTAGCGGTCGATGGTGATGTTGTCCAAGCCTGTGCCCAGATCCAAGGCTCCGTTCTCTTCCAGAGCGCCGGTCGCGAGATCTCTGACAAAGAAGTGAAGGCGGCCGCGTGTCGTTGCGGCGACGTAGAGCTCCCGCCCATCATTGCTGATGTTGATGCCGTTGGCGAAGGCGATGCCTCGAGCCGCGACCTCGAAGCCACTGCCGTCGTAATACACCACCGTAGCCGCGGGTCGTTGGAGGTAGTCTTCGAGGGCTCGACTCAGTCCACCCCGACTGCCGTGATCGTTGGTGGCATAGAACTGGCGAGGGCCAACCGCAAGCACGTCGTTCGGGCTGAGCAAGAGATCGTCCGAGATCGACTCTCTATGTACGAGGCTACTGTTGCTCCACTCGAAGATCTCTACGCCGTGGCCCGAAGAAGTGTGATTGACCACGAAGAGAAAGACACCCTCGTCGCCTTCGTAGAGAGAGATTCCGTGTGGATGGAACTCGCCTGAGAACTCCGAGGTCAGGTTACGGAGGCTCCCGGGGGTCTCTAGGTCGTAGGCGAAGATGGCGCCTTGCTGTCGCCCTTCGGCGGCTGCTCCTCGTCGGTCGTCGGATGAGATGAAGGCCAATCTGTGGCGGCGAAAGAGAGCGATGTCTTCGGCTCCGGGCGCACCGGTCACTTGCAGACACTTGCCGACCGCTACCGGCTCGAGGATTTTGTACTCACCTGCCCGCTGCATCAGGTAGGAGACCCCGAGACCGGCGAGGAGCGCGAAGACGGCGAGGGTGACGATGACCGCCTTCAGCATTGGAGGAAGGCTACCATTCGACCGGAGTGGCTCGGACTTCGATCCAGGGCCGCTCCGGCCTATGATGGGGGTGATGAGCGATCTTCGCGTCTACGAACGATTCTCCGACGCTGTCGGTATGACGCCGATGGTGCGCCTTCGTCGCTCTATCTCGCCGCTCGAGTGTCAGGTTTACGCCAAGCTCGAGTTCCTCAACCCGATGGGAAGCATCAAAGACCGCATGGCCCGCTATCTGGTCGAGAGGGCGATCGCAGAGGGTGACCTCGAGGCCGGGGGATGTCTGGTCGAGGCTTCGTCGGGCAACACTGCCATGGGGCTGGCGATGATGGCCGTTCAGGAGCGCCTGGAGTGCACGATGGTGGTGAGGGAAAAGACCAGCAAAGAGAAGCTCGATTGCCTCAGGGCCCTTGGCGTCGAGCTGGTCCTCGTCGATGGCGATCTGCCGCCCGAGGATCCTCTCAGCTACAACCGCAGAGCTTTGCGGCTGGCCGCGGAGAGAGAGGGCTCCTACTTTCCCGACCAGCACAACAACAGGGCCAACAACGAGGCCCACTACCTAAGCACCGGCCCGGAGATTTGGAGTCAGATGGAGGGACGGATCGATGTGTTGGTGGCTGGAATCGGCACCGGCGGAACGATCTCGGGTGTGGCTCGCTATCTGAAGGAGCGAGATCCCGCGGTCCGGGTGGTCGCTGTTGATATAGAAGGCTCTGTCTTCAGCGAGTACTACCACAGCGGCGAAGTGGTGGAGCCGCGCCCTTACCTGGTAGAGGGCCTCGGCGACGAGGAAGTGATCGCCTGTCCGGAGTGGGATCTGATCGACGAGGTCCTCCAGGTCAGTGACCGAGAGGCTTTCATCGCAACTCGCCACTTGGCGCGGAGCGAAGCGATGTTGGCGGGTGGCTCGAGCGGCGCGGCGATATGGGGAGTCTGTCAGGCGGCGGCTGAGTTACCGGTGTCAGCCCGGGTCGTCACCATTCTTCCAGACTCTGGGTCCCGCTATCTGAGCACGATCTACAGCGACGAATGGATGCGCGAGCACGGGTTCTTGGACGACGAGTAGACGCGGCGGGGCTATGGGCTGAAGCGGAGAATGGTCTCGATCACTTCGCTCTGTTCCTGCTCCGAGATCTCGTTGTAGAAGGGCAAGCGCACCAGGCGCCGGCTGGTGCGCTCCGCCACGGGACACTCCCCGCCGCCGAGGCGCCGGCCCACAGGGGACTGATTGAGGGGGAGGTAATGGAACACCGCGAGGATTCCCTGCGCTCGTAGGTGAGAGATGAGACCCTGGCGTGACTCGTCCGAGGGCATCAGCATGTAGTAGAGATGGTAGGCCTGTTCGCAGTGGGCCGGTATCACCGGCGGTCGCACGTCGTTGGTCTCAGCCCAGTCCGCCAGCCGATCGTTGTAGCAGGACCAGATTTCGCTCCGTCGCTGTTGAATCCCTCGCCATTGCTCGAGCTGGCCGTAGAGGAAGGCAGCCAGCACATCGGACATGACATAGCTCGAGCCCTCGTCTACCCAGGTGTAGCACTCGATCTCGCCGCGGAAGAAACGGCTGCGGTCCGTGCCCTTCTCACGCAGCACTTCCGCTCGCTTCAGCCACCGATCGTCATTCAGCAAGAGCGCACCGCCCTCGCCGCAGGTGATGTTCTTGGTTTCGTGAAAGCTCTGGGCGGCGAGCCCGCCGAGTGTGCCCAGCGAGCGCCCGCGGTATTTGCCGAAGAGGCCATGGGCGTTGTCTTCGATGATCACCAACCCGTGGCGATCGGCGATCTCCTGGATTGCGTCCATCTCGCAGCCCACTCCGCCGTAGTGGACCGGGACCACTGCCTTGGTGCGAGGGGTAATGAGGTCTTCTAGAAGACCCTCGTCGACATTGAGGGTATCGCTGCGAATGTCCACGAAGACCGGCTTTGCGCCGCGAGAAAGAAACGCGTTCGCTGTCGAGACGAAAGTAAAGGCGGGCACCAGCACTTCGTCGCCCGGCTCGGGCTCGAGCAGATAGGCCGCGAGCTCGAGGGCGTGTGTGCACGAGGTGGTGAGCAGCGCGCGGCGAGCGCCGGTTACTTCCTCGAGGATCGCCTCGCATCTGCGAGTGAAGGTCTGATCTCCGGCGATCTGTCCGACCTGCAGTGTCTCGGCGATGTACTGCAGCTCTTTGCCCATCGTCGACGAGCGGTTGAAAGGAATACGAATCGGCGGGGGAGAGGGTGGAGGGCTCATGGTTGGTGAGTGCCGTCACCATCTTCCGTGCCGGCGACGGATCGGACGACGTAGGGGGGTCGATCCATCAAGCGAAAATGCATTCGCGCCAGGTACTCGCCGATGATGCCGAGCGCGAAGAGTTGAGCTCCGGAGAAGATGACGATGATCGAGGCTAAGAAAGGAAAGCCCGGAACACTTCCGCCAGCCATGACGTAGCGCACCAAAACGTAGGCGAGAACCAACATACCGAAGACGGTGAAACCGAAACCGACCCAGCTCGCCAACTGAAGTGGCAAGGTGCTGAAGCCGGTGATCATGTTGAGGGCGTGGGCGACCAACCTCCCGACGGTGTAGTTCGATTCTCCGATCGCCCGCTCTCGATGATCCACAGTGACCGATCCGAAGCGCTTGCTGGCCCAGGTCAATAGCACGTCGATCGAGACGAAGGGCGCGCGATAACGGTCGAAAGCGTCGCGAAGCTCGGTGCGAAAGGCTCGAAACGCACTGACTTGTTGGGCTGTCTTGACGCCTATGCTGGTGCGCAATGCGAGCTTGGTGAACCGCGACGCCAGGTTGCGCAGCAGGCCGTGTTGCTCGACTTCGGGGGTGCCGTAGACGACATCGAACCCCTCCTCGAGCCTGGCGAGTAGCTTGGGGATCTCCTCCGGCGGGTGCTGGAGGTCGTCGTCGATGGTTATGGTGATGGGGTGCCGGCTGGACCGGATGCCACACAAAACGGCGTTGTGTTGGCCATAGTTGCGCATGAAGTCGATCCCGCGAACCTCAGGAACCTGGTGGGCGAGGTCGACAATGGTGCTCCAAGTCGCGTCATTGCTGCCGTCGTTGACGATGACGATCTCGAAGGCGGGAGCCGTTTGTTCGAGAACCGTGCGCAATCTGGAGACCAGTTCCGCGAGGGTCTCGCTGCTCTTGAAGGCCGGAATGACGACCGAGATGGCTGTTCCCGAGGAGCCGGGGGGGGTCGGGTCATCCTCGCTCTGCCCCATGGATGAATGATAGCGCGGCTGTGGATCTGTGAGCGGTCGAGGCGATCTCGATCGGGGTGATCAGGCGTGGGCCCGCGCTGCGTCTGATGCCGGCGGCGCGCTGGGAAAGCTGCAGCAGAAACGTGCGCGCGGCCGGACGAGATCGGCGACCTCGCTCGCGCCCTGGAGCCAGCGCTAAGAACTGAGCCAAGGTGTAGTGGCCGGTGGTGCCTACTAGGAAGAATAGAGGCAGCGAGAGAGCGGCCCAGACAATTGACGTCGTAGACAGCGCCGTGGCCTGCAACGCAGCCGACTGGGCAAGGCTCATGGGCCGCGTCGCCTTGACGGTTTGCAGCACGTGAAAGGAAGGAAAGCACAGGGCCGTGGTGCCGAGAAGGAGAAGCGGCACTTTCACGCCGGAGGAAAACAGCTGAGGGAGTGAAGCTCCGTAGCTACCCAGGGCGACCCCGAAGACGATGCCGCAACCGACCGTTGCCACGAGGCTTTGCCGCAGCACTACCCCCAGATTGTGCTCCTCCTGGAGCTGAGACAGGTGATCCTTCTCCCCTCGTAGTACATCACCGAAGGCCGGAATCCATCGCTGCGTCGTTTCATTCATCTCGATCCTCCTCGCTCGTTTGGCGAGAAGAAATTAGCGCTGCGATGTGGAGAATGTATGGAGGTTCCTGGGAGACCTCGTGGGGCTAGAAACCCGTAGTCGCTGGCGGAGTGGTCGAAGACGACCTGGACCAGCGTTTCCAAAGTTCGCGCACATATCTCGGCCCCTTCTGTCCGCTGGCGGCGTTTCGCCTCCTCGACATATTGCCCAATATGCCTGCGTCGGCGCGCCTGGCCAGCGAACAGAATGAGCTCGAGCTATGCAGCACGAACTTTGGAAACGCTGATCTAGTCGCTGGCGAGTTTGGTGCCGCGGCGGTAGTAGCGTTGGTGCCAGATGCCGTCCTGGGACTCGCCTTCGATCGGCATCCGCCAGCTACGGACCCGCGCCTGGTCGAGCCGAAGTCGGTAGAGCCCACGCGGCTGGTCGATCGTGTCTTCGATGTAGGTGTCCGCCATCTCCGGGGGGCCGTAGCGCAGTGCCATTCGGCGATAGCGGTCGCGCCACTCGTCGTCGTTGCCGATGTCGTAGATCAGCTCCGCCTCTCCCTGGACGATCAGCTTGCGATAGGGAAGCAGCGACTCATCGATACAGAGGCAGACCCGAGGATCCCGTCTCAGGTGTCGGAACCACTCTGAGCTCTCACGTGGCGTGAACCAGATCGAGCCCTCTTCGTGGAGAAGCCAGATCGGTGTCACCAGTGGGCTTCCATCCGGCCCCACGGTTGCGATTCTCATCAGCACTCCTGGCTCGTCGAGGAGCCCCATCTGCTCTTCGTCTGTCATTTTGGGCATGAGGTGATTCTAGCTCTTGTGGAGGTAATATTGGTGCCGCTCGGAGACGGCCGCTCTCGTTTTGGGGCCGTGAGCGAGAAGGAGAGCAGCTGTCGTGGAGCTCCTAGAAGAGTTGAGAGAGCGTGGACTGATCCACCAGATCGCGGAGCACGAGGAGGCGCCTTTGGGGAAGCTTCTCGAAACGCCTCAGTGTGTCTACGTGGGCTTTGATCCCAGCGCATCGAGCCTCCACGTCGGAAATCTGATTCCGCTGCTCGGGCTGAAGCGCTTTCAGGAAGCTGGGCACAAGGTCATAGCACTTGCCGGCGGCGCAACCGGTATGGTGGGTGACCCCAGTGGACGAAGTCTGGAGCGGAATCTCCTCACCGAGGATCAACTCCACGAGAACCTGGCCTCGATCCGAGTGCAGCTGGAGCGGATCCTCGATTTTTCCGGGAGTGGCGCCGAGTTGGTCGACAACCTCGATTGGACCCGAGGCGTCGGCTTTCTCGACTTCCTACGTGACATCGGCAAGCATTTCATGGTCAATTCGATGCTCCGCAAGGATTCGGTAAAGGGGCGCCTCGACCGCGAGGGCGAGGGGATCTCTTTCACCGAGTTCAGCTACATGCTTTTGCAGGCCTTCGATTTCTACTGGCTTAGCCGCGAGAAGGGCTGCACGATTCAAATCGGGGGCAGCGACCAGTGGGGGAATATCACCGCCGGCGTCGACTTGATTCGACGAAAACTGGGGAAGAAGGCTTACGGCCTGACCCTACCGCTGCTGACCAATAGTGACGGATCCAAGTTCGGTAAGAGCGCCGGTGGGGCCGTGTGGCTGGACCCTCGGCGCACGAGCCCGTTCGCCTTCCGGCAGTTTTGGTTCAGCACCGCAGACGCTGACGTCATGCGCTATCTGCGGTATTTCACCTTCCTACCCCTTGCAGAGCTTGCCGAGCTGGAGCGCGAGGTCCAGGCCGGCAGCGAGCCCAATGCCGCCCAACGCCGGCTGGCCCAGGTGATGACTGCCATGGTTCATGGTGAGGAGGAGGCGCAGAAGGTGGAGAAGGCGGCAGAGGTCTTGTTCAGCAAGGACGCCGATCTTCGGCGGGTGCCGGTCGAGTACCTCGGCGACGCTTTCGAGGGGGCACCGGTAACCGATCTGAATCGCGAGTGCTTCGCGGGTGAGGGCATGGGGTGGCTGGATCTGGTCCTTGCGGCGGTGCCCGATGACAAAGGGGAGACCTTGTCCAAAGCCGGGGCAAGACGACTGATCGAACAGAGCTCGTTGGCGCTCAATTCCACCAAGTTGAATGAGACTGAAGCGCGAGTGACGGCGGCGGATCTTCTTGGCGACCGCTATATCGTGATCCGCAAGGGAAAGCGCCACTATTTCTTGGTGCGCGCGCTAAGTGGCGCTACAGCCGTAGCCGACTCTTGATCCGGCCTACAAGCGTGCGCGCCCAGGTCAGAGGACGCGCCGTGGGCGGTGGCTCCTGGTAGAGGAAACCGCCACCGACTTCGATCACTTGTGGCTCGGCCTCCGGCCAGCGGCGATCCCGTGGATAACCTTCCCGGGTCGAGAAGTGGACGACCAGAGAGCGGCGAGACCTCTCCGGATCCAGCACCGGCGTGCCTCCATGAACGAGCGCCGCGTGCCACAAGAGGACATCGCCTTTGTTGGCTCTTAGAGTCAGAGCTTCGAGGCCGGATGACTCACAGGTCGACTTCATACGGCTTTCGAAGGCCTCGACCTCGGATTCGTCACCGGAGCTCCAGACGATGCCACCGTCGGCCCACTGATACTTTGGAAGGCGATGCGAGCCCGGGTAGTAGAGCAGAGGACCGTTGTCGGCGTCGACATCTTCGCAGGCGATCCAGCAGCCGATGAGGTGGGACAGGATGCCGGCCTGCACGTAGGGAAAATCCTGGTGCAGATGCTGCTCGCTTCCGTATTCGAAGTACAGGCTCTGCATGGCTACCGGCGGCTGGCCGAGGAGAGTCGCTACGGCGTCGACGACGCCGGAGTGAAACGCGAGCCTCCGCGCTGCCTCTGAGGTGTCCTGAAAGTCCAGGACTCGGTAATGATGGTGGGTCAGCTCCGAGCGCGGCGCGACCTCGGGAAAGGGTTGTAGGCCTTTGCCCTCTACCATGACCTTGATCTCGGGTGGTCGCCGCTCCCATGCGTCCTCGATGTCGGCGAGGAAGGCGTCTATCAATCCGGGCTCGACTAAGTTCGGCAAATAGAGGAAGCCGTCCCGCTGCCAGAGGGCGGCGCGCTCGGCCTGCTCTACGCTCAGAATGCCAGCTTCGCGGCGACGCTCGAGCTCCGCGGGAAAGGACTCCCTATCGACCCAGGGTAGTGTTTCGTGCTCGAAATCGGGGGCCGCCACGTGTTGCTCCAAACAGAGTTCTGCTGGTTGTCGGACTTTACCCCCTATTCCCTCCGGTCCCGTAGCCTGGGGTTAGTGCTACCCCGAGGGAGAGTGCTCTTTCCGGCAATTCCTGCCACTATGCCGATGCGTCTCGCAGTCTTTTCTGTGATGAGCCTAGAAACAGTAAATCGGGGTCCAACGTCTCTTCAACGGAGCGTCGGGTGACCCCCCCGAGACTCTCTGCGTTCGACGGCTCGAGAGCGGGGTGTATGTGCACCAACGAGGAACTACCGGATGTTTGCTTTCCAGGACGGTGTACGGCGTTTAGAGATGAATATGTTTAGTAATTCCCACCATCAGTACGGAGCGTCGCGGTGGGTCGCGCTCTCGTTGCTGTGCCTCGCGCTTCTCTTTTGCGTCACGACTCCATCTGTCGGCCAGGAGGCGAGCGGTGACGGAGCCGAGGGTGACGCCGAGGACCAAGAGGCTTCCACTCAGCCAGTGGTGGCCGAAGCTGCGGGCGAAGAAATCGTAGTCTGGGGCGATCGGCTCGAAGAATCGATTCCGCTCGAGCTCGAGCAATACGGTTCGCGTGTCGAGGTTGTCGAGAGTGAGCAAATCCGGGACAGCGGCTACATCGATGTCAGTCAGATCCCCCAGAGTGCTGTTCCGGGCCTGTACGTGGCCCAGAAGAACGGTCCCTTCGACTACGTCAACGCCTCACTGCAAGGGTCTCGAACCAAAGAGATTCTCTGGCTCGTCGATGGCGTGCGCATCTCGAATCGGCTCTACGACTCGACCACGCCGCTCGACACGCTGCCGGCCCACGTAGTCGAGCGCGTCGAGGTGCTCAAGGGTGGCCAGGGTCTCTTCTACGGCACTCAATCGGTGGGTGGTGTGATCAATGTGGTCACTCGGAGTCACACCGCCAAGAGCGATGGATCCATTTCGATCGGTTCCCACACCAACGAGGGAACCCAGGTCAACGGATCGGCGCGTGGAGGCAAAGGGGCACATCGCTTCGTCGCCTACGCCTCTGAGGACGATGCCGACGGGTTCCAGCCCTTTCGGGACTCCGACTACCAGCCGAGCTCGACCGATCGCGAGCGCGGCTATGACGTGCGGACTTTCGGGGGTCGCTACCGAGGAGGCCTCGGTTCGCAACTGTTGATCTCGGCTCAGCTGCAGCAAACCGATGCACAGCTGGATTTCGCAGCGGCCGAAGATCGCGCCGTGTCCTTCAACGAGCGAGACGAAGTGATCTCTTCGTTGAAGCTGGATTGGAGCCCGAACCCCCGTTTCGATCTCTATGCCAAGGGCTATTGGCACGACTGGGACTCGACCTTCACCCGGGTCGACAACGATCTGGCAGTGCCTGGCGGCTTGACCACGATTTACGATCACGCGATCTGGCAGTTTGAAGACACTGGGCTCAACGTCGTCGGCGAGGTCGACCTGAGTGACGAAGCGACGCTTCTGTTCGGGTACGACTACCAGCGCTACGAGGGGCGGGATGATGTTTTCCTCATCGGAGAGCAGGCGGAGAGCGTCAATGCTCTTTTCACTCAGGCGCGGTTCGACTTCGATGTCCTCGACGGCCTCGGCTTTGCTGTCGGAGCGCGCCACAACGAGCCCTCGGACGGTCAGAACAAGACCATCTGGAATCTCGCCGGCGAGGTTGCGCTCAATGACAAGTACTACACGCGGGCGCAGGTCGGCACCTCTTTTCGGCTGCCCTCCGCATACGAGCTCTATGTCATCGACCCCTGCTGCGAGAAGGGCAACCCCAACCTGGTCGGCGAGGAGAGCTTCAACGCGGAGGCCGGAGTAGGGGGGCGGCACAGCCGTTTCCACTGGGAAGTGAACTCTTTTTATCGCAACGTCGAGGACTTGATCAGCATCGACTTCGACCTGCCGGATTTCCCCGATGGCCTCATCGTCAACACCGATGCCGAAGTCGGTGTGCTCGGTTATGAAGTGATCGCCGGCTTCAGCTTCACGGATTCGCTTTCGATGTCGTTCTCCAGCATGCGCAATGAGGCCGAAGCGAAGGGGAGCTCCGATCAGATCCCCGACGTTCCCCTCGATACCTCCAAGCTCTCGCTGACCTGGCGTCCCGGTTCGCTCCCGCTGGCCTTCCTCGCCGGAGTCAATCACGTCGGTGATGTTTTCGACACGGTGGGTGGCGGCGTTGGGCGTGTCGAGCACGGCAATTACACGGTTCTGGATCTCGCCGCCTCCTATACCTTGGCCGAGCGCCACCGCATTGGCGTGCGGCTCGAGAATGTCTTCGATGAGGAGTACGACACTCGGGTCGTCCGTGTACGTCGCGACATCGACGGGAGCTCTTACGGAGCCGGTACCCTGGGCTTGCCGCGCACGCTCTATGTAAGCTACGGCTTCCTGTTCTGAAGAAAGTCTTCAGGGCCGGCCTGGCAGGCAACCGACCCATGCTCACCAGAACCAGGATCAAGAAGTGGCTCCTGCTCACTCATCGCTACCTCGGCCTAGCCGGCTGCGTGCTGTTCCTGATCTGGTTCCTTTCGGGCTTCGCGATGATGTACGTGGAGATGCCCTATCTTCTGCGCACCGATTCTCGCCTCGACGGGTTTGAGAGTCTCGAGGCCTCGATACCGCTCCTCGAGCCGGCCGCCGCCCTAACAAAGGCGGGGATCGAGCAGCCGCCGCGGCGCCTCTTTCTCACAATGCAGGACGGTACTCCGGTTTGGCGGGCGTTACCGCAGCGGGGGCCGATGGTCACCCTGGCGGCGGATACCGGGAATGTGCTCGGCCCTTGGAGTCCGGATGCTGCGTTGCGCTCGGCACAGAGCTGGGGCGGCTGGGACGGCGATCTCGAGTACGAGCGCACGGTCGACTTGGATCAGTGGACGCTCTATTCGAACCTCTTCGCCCAGCATCGCCCACTCCATCGCTTCCGAGTCGACGGGCCCCGCGGCGCCTTGGTCCATGTCTCCGAGACCACCGGAATGGTGGTCCAGATCACGACGCGGCGAGAGCGGCTGTTGGCGTGGATCGGCCCGATCGTGCACTGGATCTATCCCACGATTGTGCGCAAGCACGGCAATCTGTGGACGAACCTGGTGGTCTCCCTCTCCGCCCTGGGCGTCGTCCTGGTTGTTGCCGGCACAGTTCTGGGGTTCTGGAATCTACGCAGACGCTCCTCGAAGAACGGCATCAGCCCCTATACCCAGCGTTGGATGCGCTGGCACCATCTATTCGGGGTGAGCTTCTCTGTCGTGACTCTGAGCTGGATCTTCAGCGGCATGATGAGCATGAACCCTCTGGAGTGGGCGCCCGACACCGGCGCCACCGCGGAGGAGGTCGCTCGGCTCGCCGGAGGGGAGCTGGACTGGTCCGCCTTCCACGTCGGCGCCGACGATGCGCTCGCTTCGTTCGCGGGTCTCGAGGTCAAAGAGCTCGAGGCGCGCTTCTTTGCCGGTCGTCCGTACTGGGTCGCCTGGGAGACTCCCAAGAGGAGCCTGGTTCTGGCCGCTGATGTCGCTGACGCCGTACCCTCGGCTGAGTTTCCTGGCTCTATGCTCAGATCGACGACCGCCGGCCTGGTTCCTGGGGCCTCGCTGATCGAGTGGACACGGCTTGAGGATTACGACAACTACTACTACTCCAAGAAGTCGTTTCGGTACCGGAAACGCCTCCCGATCTACCGGGCCCGCTTCGACGACTCTCAAAAGACCAGCTACTACATCGACCCCCACGCTGGCGCCGTCGTGCAGCGAATGGAGCCCCTCAGTCGCCTCAGCCGCTACCTCTACCAGGGGCTCCATTCTTGGGACATCCTGGGCTTCTTCAATCGGCGACCTTGGTGGGACCTCATCCTCGGTTTCTTCATGATCGGGGGAGCCTTCGGCGCCCTCACCAGCGTCGCGATCGGCCTGAAGTGGTCGCAGCGTTGGTGGTCGAGAAGACGCCGCACGGCGAAGGCCGGCTCGCACGGCTGATCGATTGGCCGAGTCAGCCGTTCCCTCGGCTCAGCCCTCGCGTTGACACGAGAGCGATGCCCGAGGGGGGATCGGATAGGATCGAAAGCACGATCACCATCGTGGGGGGCGCGCGCACGGGGGGCGGCCCTCGTGCGTGGGCAACGTTACCGTTGCTAGAAGGCAGAGGTCGGGTTGGGACGGAGTCCGCCTCTGGCAGGGCATAGACCTATAGGTATAAGATGTATGGTCCGCGCTCAGCGAAAGGAGTCGTTTCGCGACGGGTTGAAAGCTGGTGGGGTTGGACGTGCGAGACCTTGCGATGGAGGAAAGAACCGAGAAGCCTCTTCCGGAGGTAGCTTCCCAAGATCGTCTGTTCGGCCAGACTTCGGTCGAGTGCGGGGCAGTGACGTCGGAGCAGTTGGCTGAAGCGACTCGGATTCAGAGCCGCGAGGGCGGCGGCAGGAAGCTCGGGGAGATCTTCCTCGATCTCGGCTGGATAACCTCCGCCGATCTTCTACGAGTCTTGAAGGCGCAGAGGTCGACTCGCGACGAGACAGCGGTGGTGGACATGGACGGCGGGGCTACCGCTGCGCCACCGAAACCACCTGCAACGCCGGCTGCCGGGGCCCCTTTGGCGCTCGAGAGGTATCTTCGACAGGCGGCCCTCGACGGCGCCAGCGATCTTCACTTCCATGCTGGCTCACCGATGCGAGTGCGCATCCATGGCGAGCTACAGACTACGGGAAAGGAAGCTTACTCGGCTGCTCAGATGCTCGAGCTCCTTGGGCCGGTTCTGAGCGAAGCCGAGATGCTCAAGTTGCGTCAAGCAGGTGAGGTGGACTTCATTTTCGATCTGCCGGGGATCGCTCGCTTCCGCGGCGCCGCATACCGTCAGCAGAGGGGGATCGACGCTGTCTTCCGTGTCATTGCCCAGGAGCCACCGACTCTCGAGAGTCTCGGTCTTCCCTCAGACCTCGCTCGCTTCACCAACTACCACCAAGGCTTGGTGCTCATTACCGGACCCGCGGGCTGTGGCAAGAGTTCGACCATGGCAGCTCTTCTCGATCTCATCAATCGCGAGCGCCGTGAACATATTTTGACTGCCGAGGATCCGATCGAGTTCGTCCATTCGTCGAAAGGATGCATCGTCAATCAGCGCCAGATCGGTACCCACTGCCCCGACTATGCCGACATGCTCCGGGCCGCGCTGCGTGAGGACCCAGACGTGATTGCTCTTGGCGAGCTGCGCGACCCCGAGACCATCGGCTTGGCGCTGACCGCGGCCGAGACCGGCCATCTCGTCTTGGCGACGATGCACACCGGCGGTGCGATTCGGACAGTGAATCGGCTGATCGGTGTTTTTCCTCCTTCCGAGCAGGAGCAGGTGAGAGTGATGGTGTCGGAGTCTCTCCGCGGAGTCATCTCGCAGCGCCTCGTCGCCCGTGCCGACGGCACAGGGCGGGTCCCCGCTCTCGAGATCCTTCTCGTCAATCATGCCGTCGGCAATCTCATTCGCGACAACAAGTCGTATCAGCTCGAGTCGGCGTTGCAGCTCGGGGCCGGTGAGGGAATGCGAACTATGCAGCAGTCTTTCCAGGAGCTAATCAAGAACTGGGTGATCACCAGGGAAGAAGCGACCCGTCAAGGTGCCAAGGTGGACACCGGGACAAAGAGATCGGACGATCGTGAACTTGATTGAGATGTTGCGGCGCGTCAGCGATAGCGGCGCGTCAGATCTTCACCTCGCCGCCGGCCTGGAGCCTCGCTTGCGACTGAACGGTCGGTTGTCCGCGATCGAGGGCCAGGGGGAGCTCGGTGACATCAGACTACAGTCGATGCTCAAAGAGCTCACCAATGAGGAGCAATGGAATCGCTATATGAGTGTGGGCGATCTCGATTTCGCCTACGGTTTGGAGGGGGCCGGCCGTTTTCGGGCCAATTACTTCCGCCAGGCAAGGGGAGCCGCGGCAGTTTTCCGTAGGATCCCTGAAGAGATCACGCCACTGGAGGATCTGGGTATTCCACAGGCCGTCCAGTCGCTTGCAGACATCAGGGAGGGGCTCGTTCTGGTGACCGGGCCGACCGGCTCGGGGAAGTCGACCACTCTGGCGGCGATCATCGATCGCATCAATCGTGAGCGCTCGCTGCACGTCGTCACCATCGAAGACCCGGTTGAGTTTCTACACCGGGACCGTCGCTGTGTCTTTTCGCAGAGAGAAGTCGGCACTGACACCGAAAGCTTTGCCGCGGCGGTTCGGGCGGCGATGAGGGCGGACGCGGATGTGATCCTGGTTGGTGAGCTCCGAGATCGAGAGACCGTTGAGCTCGCCCTGACGGCAGCTGAGATGGGGACGCTGGTTTTTGGCACTTTACACACGAACAATGCGGTAAAGACGGTAGATCGCATCATCGACGTCTTTCCTGCGGATCAACAAGCGCAGATTCGTCTGGCTCTTGCTGACAGTCTGGCGGCGGTGGTAGCGCAAAATCTGCTGACCTCCGCGGACGGCAGCTCTCGCTGGCCCGCGACCGAGATCCTGTTCAGGACCGCGGGCCTCGCCAACGCCATTCGTGAAGGCTCGACGCATATGATCCGCAACTTCATTCTCAGCGGCCACAACATCGGTATGCGCTCAATGGACGACTCTCTGATGGAGCTCTTACAGGCGAAGAAGATCGGCTTTGACGACGCCTATCGTCGCGCCGTCAACAGAGATCCTTTCGAGTCCCTCAAGCCGTAGCTTGCTCGCGTAGGCTTGGGCGTTGGGCTCGTCGAGCCGCTACTCAGTCGACTTGTCGTCGTTGTCGTCGGAGCTGCCGGACTCGCCATTGCTGATTCCGGTCTTGAAGTTTCGGATTCCTTCACCTAGGCCTTTTCCTAGTTTGGGAAGCTTCGAAGCTCCGAAGAAGACGATGACGATCAAGAGGATGACGAGTAGTTCGGTGACCCCTGGCATTCGTGACCTCCTGTGGGATCGAACCGGCCGGGTGGCTTCGGGATAGGCCGTGAGGACTTCTTGGAACGCTATCATGGCGCTGTCTACGTACCTGACCGCTAGGTCGATGATGATGTTTAGCAATTTCAGGCGGCTCCGCTTGCGCCGACGGTTCCTCCCCCTCTCCCTTCTGTTCTTGCCGTTGGTAGCCGGATGCTCCGGCGACGAGCCGGCCGTTCCGGTTCCAGAGGTCGCCGAAGTCCGAGCGGCGCATGAAGCCTGGGTGACGGCGCTCAACAGACAGGATGTGGACTACCTCGAGCACCATGCTCTTCCCGAGATCAGCATGTTCAGTGCCAGCGGTCGTTTGCGGAAGGATCTAGGAGAGGCGGGTTGGGAGGCGATGCGCGGCGGTGCCAGGCAGGCCGGACGCGAGCAGCGCCGAGTCGAGCACCAGATCGAAGAGATCAGAGTCTACGGTGACGTCGCGATGGTTACCGGGCACAGCCGGGTAGGCGTGACAGGCGTCGATGGCGATCGCCCGGAGCTGCGCCGACGGCTGACCTACATCTGGGTTCGCACCGACCAAGGCTGGAGACAGGCCCACCATCACGTTTCGGATCTCTGAGGCCTCCAGGAGCTGGGCGGCAGCTCCGGATGCGCCGTCCTCGGCGCCATGTACTCTAGCCGTAGGAAGTGATAAGCGATCACTTCCGGAGGCTAGACCCTCATCAACACCGATCCCCAGTGCAGTCCGGCTCCGAGCGCGGTGAAGGCGACCAGATCACCTTGGCATATACGGCCCTGCGCTCGTGCCTCGTGGAAACACAGCGGCAGCGTGGCGGATGTTGTATTGCCATAGCGTTGGATATTGTTGTGGACCTTCTCCGAAGGTAGGCCCATCGCCTTCTGGGCGGCTTCGTTGATGCGCAGATTGGCCTGGTGCATGATCAACATTCCGAGATCGTCGAGGGTGTAGCCACAGTTTTCGAGCAGGCTGCGGGTCACTTTGGGCATCCGAGTCACCGCGAGTCTGAAGACCGCCCGTCCGTCCATTACCGGTACCCAGCTGCCGTCCTCCAACATCGCTGCGTCGACCATCGGGCGGCTCTTGGATCCGAGACCTGGCACGTGAAGGATCTCGAGGTTGGCGCCGTCGCTGTAGAGTTCGGATCCGAGGATCCCGCGGCCGTCCGACTCTTCGTGGGCTCGAAACACCATCGCCCCCGCGGCATCGCCGAAGAGCACCAGGAGGTTGCGGAAGCGTGTATTCCAGGCGAAGTCTTCGGCGTGGTCCAGCCGCCGGTCTTCTTCCGCGAGTAGCACCTCCCAGCTCAGATCGGAGAAGGGCATGAGACTGGTGTGCACGTCGGTGCCGACGAGCAGGACCGTCGAGGCGGTGCCACTACCGATCAGCGCATTCACCAATTGCAGGCCGAAGGCGAAACCGGCGCACTGCTGGCGAATGTCCAGGCTGGGTCTGGGAGAGATGCCGAGCCCGTGCTGGATCGCCGTTCCAGCTCCCGGAAAGTAGTGGTCGGGGGTCATGGTCGCGCAGACGATGTAGTCGACCTCGTCGGCGTCGATCGCCGCGTCCTCGATCGCCGCTTGGGCGGCTCGAATTCCTAGATCTGAAGAGGCTACGCCGGGCTCGACGAAGAACCTCTGGACGATCCCGGTTCGCTCGCGGATCCATTCGTCATTGGTGTCCATGATGCGAGCGAGCCGATCGTTGTCGATCGCGATCTCGCCGGTTGCGATTCCGCTGCCAAGAAGAAGGGCACGCTGTTCCGTCATTCGCGACTCCCAGTGAAGTTTCAGCTCAGGCAACGGCGAAGGGGTAGCTTCGTCGTTCTCGATGGCCTCGATTGGACTCTGATTGTGCCAGGAACCCGGTCTCAGCGCACGGGAAGTACAATCTTCCTAGGCATGGGAAGACTATGACTGAGATGGACGACGGCATAGCGGACACTGCTGCGACGAATCCTTGGCAGGAGCGGGACGATATTGGCTTCCTGCGGGCTTTCGTCCGAACTGTCACGGCTCTGATTCGCGATACCAGTAGGGTATTCGAGGGTACCAAGCCGGAGCTCGGATTTGGGGGGCCGCTCCTATTCGGTGTTCTGGCGGGATCGCTCGGGCAACTTCTCGAGAGCTCTGTTTACTTCGCGCTCCGGCCGCTGGTTTCTCTCCTGTTGTCGATGGACCTCCCGCTGCTTTCGCCCAGTGCTCTCGGCGGGTTGGGCCTCACCGCGCTCCCCGAGTGGGCGATCTCGTTTCTCGGCTGCCAGGTCGCGATCCTCGCCATTCCGCTGGTCGTGGTTGTTGTCGGGTTGTTTCTTCTCGTTCTGGCTTGCACCATTCATATGCTTCTTTGGCTCGTGGGTGGGCTGCGATCATCCGAGGCGGGCTTCAAGGGTACTTTCGCTACGACCTGCTACGCCACCTGCGCCTCGTTAGCACAGGTGGTACCGTTACTCGGCGATCTGGTCTTTGTCGTTGCCGCTACCACGATCCAGGTCGTTGGCCTTCAAGTGATCCACCGGACGACCTTCAAGAGGGCGCTGACGGCAGCGATTGGGCCGTTGTTTCTACTGGCGGGTTTCATCGCGGCAGTTGTCTTCGCATCCGCCTATTAGCGGACCTCAGGGCGCGAAGAAAGAACGGCGCCGCCGCACGGTCACCTCAGAGACTGTTGAGCCCAACGCCGATCGCCGTAGTCAGCCGCCCCAGATCGTCGCTGTCGATCACCAGAGGCGGCATGAGATAGATCAAGTCGCTGAAGGGCCTGATCCATACTCCGGCGTCCACAAAGAGCTCCTGGAGGGCGGCGACCGGAACCGCGGCACGGGCCTGGACGACACCTATGGCGCCGAAGACGCGAACGTCGGAGACGGCTCGATGGCTCCGATAAGGCTCGAGCTCACCACTGAGCTGTGCCTCGATGGCGGCCACGCGGCTTTGCCAGGGACCGTCGAGAAGGAGCTCGATACTCTTGCGGGCGACCGCGCAGGCGAGAGGGTTGGCCATGAAAGTGGGTCCGTGCATGAGCACGCCTCCGTCGCCGGAGATCCCTTCCGCAACCCTGCGATTGGTCAAGGTCGCTGCCTGACTGAGATAGCCGCCGGTCATCGCCTTGCCGAGACAAAGGATGTCGGGCTCGACCTGCGCGTGCTCGCTTGCGAAGAGGCGCCCGGTGCGGCCGAACCCCGTTGCGATCTCATCCAGAATAAGGAGTACGTCGAACTTCCGGCAGAGCTCGGCGACCAGTTTCAGGTACTCCGGAGAGTAGAACCACATGCCGCCGGCGCCCTGGACGACGGGCTCGAGGATCACAGCCGCCAACTCCTGATGATGCGCTGTAATGGCTCGCTCGATCTCGTCCGAATCGCTCGGGTGGAGCGGCTCTCCGGGTCGCGTTCTCGGCCTCTCGACGAACAAGTGCTGCGGCATCACCGGGCGGAAGCGCTCGTGCATCCCGCTCACCGGGTCGCAGACGCTCATCGCACCGAAGGTGTCACCGTGGTAACCGCCTTTGATCGTGAGCAATCGGCTTTTCTCACTTCGCCCCTGTGCGCCCCAAAACTGAATCGCCATCTTGATCGCGACTTCTACCGCGACCGAGCCTGAGTCTGAGAAGAAGACGTGTTGGAGCGCATCGGGTGTGATCCGGATGAGCTCGCGTGCGAGCTCGATCGCCGGCTCGTGAGTGAGGCCTCCGAACATCACATGAGCGGTCTTTCGCAGCTGCGCCTCGATCGCGGCGTTCAACTCCGGATGGTTGTAGCCGTGGATGACACACCACCAGGACGCCATTCCGTCGATGAGCTCGCGACCGTCCGCCAACCGAATGCGCACGCCCTCGGCCGAGACGGCTTCGTAGGTGCGGAGCGGCTCCGTCATCGAAGTGTAGGGGTGCCAGATATGGCGCCGATCGAAGTCGAGAAGGTCGCTCATTGCAGCAGCAAGTCTAAGTCCAGATGGTCGTCGGCAGTTTCAGATTCGCCGCTGCCGAGGTAGGGAACAACTCCGAGACAGGGGGCGCTGAGGCGGTCCCGTAGTGTCGCCACGTTCCGGTCTAGAAAAGGCATCGTTTCGCCGAGGCAGTTGGCGGCCCATCCGGCCAGGCTCAAACCGGAGCGCTCGATTGCGGCGGCAGTCAGGAGTGCGTGATTGAGGCAGCCGAGCTTCATGCCGACGACCAGGACGACGTCTGCTTCGAGAACGACGCAGAGATCGGCCAGGGTCTCGTGACCGTTGAGGGGAACCAGCCAACCTCCCGCTCCTTCGATCAGAACGAGGTCGGCGCCGTCCCAGTCGGGCTCACGGCAGTGTGCTGCCAGCTCTGCAACGGTGATCTCGCGGCCCGCAAGCTCCAGGGCGATGTGGGGTGCGATGGCGGGCTCGAGGGCGACGGGGTTGACGAGCTCATAGTCGAGCTCCGAGTCGGCCGCCGCGATTAGCTCGAGAGCATCGTCATTACGCCACTCACCGTCTTCCAGCCGGCAGCCGGCGGCGATCGGCTTGAGCCCTAAACAGTTCAGCCCACGCTGGGTCGCCGTACGCAGGATCGCACTCGCGATCAAGGTCTTGCCGACTTCGGTGTCTGTCCCGGTGACGAAGAGAGGCCTGCGCCGCATCAGAGGTCGCTAGCTCCCTGGCGCGCGATCTCGAGTGCTTCTAGGAGCCGATCCACGTCTTCCTCGGTGTGAGCTGCAGTCAAGGTGATCCGCAGGCGCGAAGTCCCCTCTGGAACCGTCGGCGGACGAATGGCGGTGCAAAAACAGCCTTGGTCTTCGAGTGTCCGGCTGGCGGCTAGGGTGCGCGCCGGTTCTCCGAGAATTAAAGGCTGGATGGGGGACTGTGAACATCCCAGCTCGAAGCCGATCTGTGCAGCTCCCGTTCGAAAGCGTTCAATCAACTGCACGAGGCGCTCGCGACGCCACTCCTCTGTTCTGGCGATGGTCAAGCTCTCGAGGGTGGCGACGGCGATCGCGGAGGGCATGGCGGTGGTGAAGATGTAGTTGCGCGAACGCTGAATGAGCGTCTCGATCAGCTCCTCGCTACCGGCTGCGAAGGCGCCGAAAGTACCGAGTGCCTTACCGAAGGTACCGATCAGAACGGGGATGTCGTCCGTCGAATAGCGCGACGGGTCGGCCAGCCCGACACCCTCTCGGCCGTGGACTCCGAAGCCGTGGGCGTCATCGATCATGACCCATGCCTTGTTGTGTCGGGCGAGGGCGATCAATGCGTCGATGTCGCATTGGTCTCCATCCATGCTGAAGGTGCCATCACTGACGATCAGTTTGCGGTTGGGGGAGCCGGCGACATGGTCCAGCTCTCGTCCGAGATGCTCGGAGTCGCGATGACCGTACCAGGTGAAGGCGGCTCGGCTGATCCAACCGCCGTCCAAGAGTGACGCGTGGTTGAGTCGATCTTCGAAGACGTGATCGCCGACACTCAGAAGCGCGTTGAGGACGCCGACATTGGCGCCGTAGCCGCTGGAGTAGAGGAGCGCACGGGGCCGCCCGGTGAGCTCGGCCAGTGCTTGCTCGAGATCTTCATGGGCGCGAGTGTGCCCGGAAATGAGGTGCGAGGCTCCAGCGCCGGTCCCCCAGCGATCGACCCCGGCTTTGAGCGCGTCTCCGATGCGCGGGTCGGCGGCCAGGCCGAGATAGTCGTTGCTCGAGAAGTTGAGGAGCTCGCGACCGTCGACTCGAACCAGACGCCCTTGGGGGCCCTCCAAAGTTCGAAGGCTTCGATACATGTCTCGCTTCCTAGCGTCGTCGAGACGTGGCTGGAGATCGTCGAAACCGTTGTCGTTCATACCCGGGTTCCGCGGCAGTGGGCAGCGGAGCATACCGTATGGGGGCATCGAAGCTGGTGCGCCGCCCGCGCACGCACAGACCCCAAGACATGGAATAATCGCGCACCCGAGGAGAATGCTCATGACCGAGACTGCCCGCTTGAACGACTCCGATCTCAGCGCCACCAGACATGACTGGACCCTCGAAGAGGTGGAGGCTCTGTTCGAGCTTCCCTTCGGAGACCTCGTCTACGAGGCGCAGACGGCCCTTCGTCGTTACTTCGACCCGCACGAGATTCAGCTTTCGACCCTGCGCAGCATCAAGACCGGCGGCTGTCCGGAGGACTGCAAGTACTGTCCACAGAGCGCGCACTACGAAGTGGGCCTCGAGTCGCAGGCGCTGGACTCAAAAGAAGACGTAGTCGCCGCGGCCCGTCGAGCCCGTGCTGCAGGGGCGACTCGTTTCTGTATGGGCGCGGCCTGGCGATCACCGACCGATGAAGGTCTAGCCAGGGTTGCCGAGATGGTCGAGTCGGTTCGCGATCTTGGCATGGAGACCTGTGTCACCTTGGGAATGCTCTCCGAGAGTCAGGCTCAGCGACTTGCCGATGTCGGGCTCGACTACTACAACCACAACCTCGACACCTCCCCCGAGCACTATCAGAAGATCATCTCCACCCGTACCTACCAGGATCGCCTCGACACCCTCGGCCACGTTCGTAGTGCCGGCATCAAGGTCTGTTGCGGCGGCATCGTGGGAATGGGGGAGTCCCGGCGCGACCGAGCGGGCCTTCTGCGCGAGTTGGCAAACCTTCCCGAGCATCCCGAGTCTGTGCCGATCAACATGCTGGTCCAGGTCGAAGGCACGCCACTTCACGGCACCGAGGCCCTCGACCCACTCGAGTTCGTTCGCTCCATCGCGGTGGCGCGCATCATGATGCCGGCCTCGAGGGTCAGGCTGTCCGCTGGCCGCACCGATATGTCGCAGGAAACGCAGGCGCTCTGCTTCCTCGCCGGCGCGAATTCGATCTTTTGCGGCGACAAGCTGCTGACAACGCCGAATCCCGCTCAGGATGCCGACATGATGATGCTCGAGAACCTAGGCCTCCGCCCCGCAGCCTTAGCCCAAACAGACGCCCCGGCCTAGAAGCGAGGACCCTTCGGAGGATCCGGATGCGCCGTCCTCGGCGCCATGTTCAGTAGTCGGAGGAAGTGATAGCCATCACTTCCGGAGACTAACGCTCAGCAGGATCTGAGCCGTCGCGGGGAGCGCCGGTGCCGGAGGAACCGGCGAAGAGTCGACGGCCGTCGGGGAAAGTGACATCGCGGCCGTTGGCCCTGAGCCGCCCGTCGATCGCCTGATAGCCCTCGACAAGCACCTCGGTGCCAGGCATGACTGAGTCTTTCTTCCAGCCTCGGCGCACCAGCGCGCCAGGGGGACCGGCCTCGATCATCCACTGCTCGACCGTGCCGTCCTCGCCGGTGACCTCGAGGTGCATCCATGAGTGAGGGTTGATCCACTCCATCTTGGTGATCTTGCCCCGCAGCTTGACCGGTTTGGTCGCGTCGAACTCGGCGGAGAAAGCATGATGGGCTGTGGCGGGGGGGCCACTGAGGACGACCGCGAGCCCGGCCATGATGATGGCTAGTCTTGATTGCATCGTCTCTCCTCAGTACTGGGTGGCGGCGTCGCCCGCCTTCTCTTTCGCACGCGCGCCGCTGAGAATGTTGGTCATGCCGTAGTTGCCTTCGTGACAAGCGTACTCCACCAGCTCGTACTGACCCTCATCCAGCTCGAACTCGAACCTGCCGGTCCAAGGTTTCGTCCAGATCGTCGGATCGTCCACCGTGAAGCGGTACTCGATCGTACCTTCGCTGGTGCGGGTGAATCGCTCCACGAGCTTCAGGTTGGGGCCGGAGCCCCGGTAGGGAGCTCTACCGTTGAAATTCGTCACCTCGACAACGAGTGTGTCGCCCTCCCAACGGCCCCGTGAGTCTCCCAACCACTGGCTCAGGTCGGCTCCCAGATGGGCGCGTCCGTCGGTGGGGATGATGCGGGTCTCGTGGATCATCTCTTTCTGAATCGCAACGAAGCCGGGGCTTTGCACAATCTGCAGGCCATTGTTGTAGATCCCTGGCATCATCGTGCCAGGGAGCCCGCGGGTGATGCAGCGAACGAAGTTGGGGAGATCTTCCGGACCCTCGGGGAGGCCGTAGCCTCCGCCGGCTCTCTCTTCGGCATCTTGCTTCTTGACGCTCTCGGCCCTCGGCGGGAGGCGACCGTCAGGGGGGTCGATCACCATTGCCACCTGCGTGGAGGGCGCCGACTTCACGTAGCCCAAGGTGGTGTCGCGCCACTCTCTTTCGTATCCCCAGATGCTGCCCAGAGTTCCTCGCTCGCGACGCGCCGCGGCCTCTTCCGGCGTCAACGCCTCTTTCTCGCCCGTGTCTTTGGGGCGCTCGAGAGGGATGCCATGCGCCGCGTTCCCGGTCCAGATGCCCTGCAAGTCCGGCTCGCCCCAGGGAGTGCGCGGGACCGTATACGGGGCGCTGTCGGCGATCTCTGTCGCGTCCGCCATCGTGGTCGAGGAAGCCGTCACTCCGGCCCACCCCGACTCGACGACGGCGACCCTCACCTGATCGGGGCCGACCAGAAACGCGCGCTTGGCGGAGGAACGGCCGTTTTCCGGTGCCCGCGGTTTAGCCACGAAATCGGCGCCCGCCTTCTTCATTTTCTTTGCCGCCGCGTCGAGGTCAGTTACCACGAAGCTCAGATGATCGATCGAGCGCCCTTCGGTGGCGGCGGGCTCGCCCTCGGGCTGGCGCGAAACCAGGAGCCACACAGGACCGAATCGGAGCCCGTCCGCTCGCCCCTTGAGGCTCGCCTCTTCGCCGCCCAAGACGTCTCGATACCACGCCAGGGTCGCATCGGGATCGGTGGAGCGAAGGTGGAGGTGATGGAAGCCGAGAGTTTCGGAATCTTCCACCAGCTCGATCCTGGTTCCCCATGGATCGAAGATGAAGCCATATTTGAAAAGCCCTGGAAGCTCGTGGACGGTAGCGCCGTCGGCGAACCTCTGCAGCCTGACTCCGGATCCGCGAACGCCGACTGCTTCGAGCTCGGCCATCTTTGCGGTGAGGTCGGCGAAGGAGAAGCTGATGTGATCCACGCCGGTGCCCGGGCTGCCACCGACGGTCATCTGAGACTCGAAGACGATCTCCGCACTGCCGCAGTCGGAGGCGTCGCTCCGCTCCTCGATCGGCTGGCACCCGAGGTGCCTTGCGTACCACTTGACCGCCTCCGAAGTGTTGGGAACCGAGAGATGGACATGGTGGTAGCCGGCTGCTTCGACCGTTCCTGGAAGGGTGAGGAGCAGAGCCGCCGTGCCCCAGAGAGCCGTGCTGCGAGCATTTTGTTTGATCATGCGATACCTCCGGTTCACTGCGGGTCTATTCGGACGGTTGCTTGCGCAGATGGCCGTACAGGAGCTCTTCAGAGAATTCTACGCATTTGAATTCCAAGACTTGAGCGTTCTCTTCCAGACGCCGATAGAGCGGCATGCTGATCTTCCAGGGACGTGTGAACACTTTAGGGTCCTCGAGGGTCGCTTCATACATCAACGCGTTCGCGTTGATCGGCGTGTAGCGCTCGACCACCTGAAGAGTGTCGCTGGCGAAGTTACCGGCGCGGTCCAACCAGGCTTGCCCGTTGAAGCCGGCGACGACGACGACCAGCGTATCGCCCTCCCAGCGGCCGTGCGAGCGGCCCATCCAACTATCGATGGGTGCCGGCTCGGGGTTCTCTTGGTCCATGTGGATCGTTCGGTTCGCTTCGGCGAAGCCGTAGACGATCATGATCTTTCCGGTTCCCTGGAGAATGTGGAACGGATAGGGCATATAGGTCGCACGCGGAACTCCAGGCAGATAGCACTTGGCTTCGGGATCCGCGGCCGGTCGGCCGTCGAAGTTCTTCCTCTTTTGTTCGAGTGCGGCAGGCTGATAGGGAATCTCGTTGCCGACGACGACACCCTGTCCGGGCGGTACGGCGCCGATCGCTCCCAGCTCGGTGGGGCCCGCGCTTGCGGGATGATCCTGCAGATCCCAGTATGCCGTGCCGATCGCCTGCCAGATGCCATTGAGGTCGGGATGACCGTCGTGGGCTCGCGGAATCTGGCCGGTCTGCGCCTCACCTGGTGCTGAGGCGAGTGCCAGAAACAGCGCGGCGCCGGCAAACACATTCATCTCTCTCAGCCGACTGTTCATCCGATGAAGCTCCCTTGGGTTCAGACTCACTGCTCTATATACCCCTCGCCGCCCGTGCGGTCAATGCGCTCCCATCCACAGACCGGCAACAGAGAATGCAACACCGCTCGCGATGGCCACTACCCTACCTCTCGGAACGACCTTCTCGACGAGCACAAATGCGGCGATGGCGGCGACCCAGAGCAGGTTCATCACGCCTCCAACGAAGAGGAGACCCATCAAAAACCAGCAACAGCCGACGCAGAAGAGGCCGTGCTCCATCCCCATTCGCAGGGCTCCTCTTGTCCCGGTGCGCCAGTGCTGCATGATGAAGCTCATCGGGGAGCGACAGTGGGCAAGGCAAGCATGCTTCAGCGGTGTGAGCTGGTAGACGCCCGCCGCGATGAGGATCACAGCACCCAGGTAGTTGCTCTTCGAGACCATCATCGGCGACAGTAGGGCGGCTCGTTCCAGCGCCCACTGCAGCACGGTCGCGATCAGGCTGAATACGGTCCAGGCCAGGAGGTAGCCGGTTGCGAAAGCGGCGGTGGGCGTGAGGGGTCGCCCCTGCTCCTTTTCGCGTCGGTAAACTCGCGCATAGATGAGGATCAGCGGCGCCGCCGACGGCACCATCATCGCCACCATCATCACCGTCCACATCAGAAACATCAGCGCGAAGTCGGTAGTTGACCAGGGCTGTATCTGCGCGCCCGCCATGGCCTCCGGCATCGACATCGTGCCCATGTCGCCCGCCATCGAGAAGAGGTAGAGCCAAGAGAGAAGCGTGATCGCTGCAAGGCCTGCGAGGACCACTCCGCGGTCTCGAAGCAGGACTCGCTCGATAGGAGATTGCTCGCTCAATTCGACTCTAGACCGGGCCGCGTGGAGTCATGTGGAGGATGTAGATGTGGCCGTGTCGCCCCGCCCATTGATGCACGATCGGGGCGCTGCTGGTAACTTCGCTGCTGCAGTACTCAGCCTCGCGATATTCGAAGCCGTGAGGGAGCGTCACTCTGGCACGATGCTCGGCGCCGGTGACCGGATTCTTGATCGCCTCGGTGCTGGCCTCGACGATGCCAGGCACAGCAAAGCTTCCTCGCCTGCTCTCGAGGTCGACCTCGAAGTCGATGGCGGCCGAGATCGGATCGTGAATCTTGCTGTAGGTGGTCGCGAATACGTTGAAGATGGTGGCACCCGGCTCGGTCTCTTCACCTGAGAGGATCTTGATCAGGCCATCCTTCTGCGCTGCCTCCGCCGCCTCGTCGATGATCATCGCGACCTCGCCATCGCCGTGGTGCACGGCCCCCGGCCAGGCGAAGAGGGTGACGCAGCGAAGGCCGGCGAGGGAGATGTCGCCGAAGTGGCCTTGCTCGATCTCGGTGGCGAAGGCGGCCCGGCAGTTCCCCTGGGTGGGGAGGGCGTTGAACTGGCAAGGACAGCCCCAGTCGCAGTTACAGGCGTTGATCGAGGGTCCCTTGATCTCCCATTCAACGTAACTCATCTCCGTAGCCCCTGTAGCCTCCATAAGTGATTGTTATCACTTCTTCCGGCGATTTGACATGGCGCCGCGGACGGCGCATTCGGGAGATAAGAGACTCGGAGTGAAGAGATTGCCGTCATTGCTGCGGTCTCGGTTCGAGCAAGCTCTCGATGGTGTAGAGCTTGCCTCCCTTGATCGTGGCGCGGACTCGCATCGCATCGCTGACCCGGGCGAGAGGATCTCCATCGACCAGGATCAGGTCCGCGACTTTGCCGACTTCGATGCTTCCTAGGTCCGAGTCGACCCCGACCGCTTCCGCTGCCCACAGAGTCGCTGCTCGGAGAGCCTGCCAAGGCTCGAGGCCGGCGGCCTCGAGAAGCTGTATCTCGACGTGAAGACCGAAGCCGTAGGGCACGAAGGGCGAGTCGGTGCCTGCGGTTACCCTGCCGCCCCGTTCTACGATCGCCTTGACTGTTTCTCCCATGGACCGACAGCGCGCGATCAGCGACGGCCCGCCGGGTCCGAGGCTCGGGGGGAGACTCGCCGAGCCTCCCGACTCTGAGTAGAAAGCCCGATACTGGCGGTTCTCGAAGATCTCGCGATTCTGCGAGGTGTGGACGAAGTAGCAGGGGAGAACCAGGGTCGGGGTCAGGTTCATTCCCGAGCTGGCCAGGAGGTCGACGACATCTCCGTAACTGCGGCCAAGGGCGGTGATCTTGGGCGAATAGCCCCGTCTGCTGGTGCCTCCCAGGTGCTCTACCGCATCGACACCGTAGGAGACTGCCGGGTAGATTTCGTGGGAAGAGATCGGAATGCCAAGCTCGTGGGCGAGGGCTGCCACCCTCTTTTGATCCAGGTCGGGCAGTCGGACGTAGGTCTTGACCAGGTCGTACTCGAGCCTCTGGGCCCGCTCGAGGGCGTAGGCGAGATGAGCGAGGGAGTCGGTGCCTTCAGTAGTGGTGTAGTAGACGCGATTGCCATCGAGATGGTACCCGGTAACGAAAGCCCGGGGCCCGGTTCGTCGCCCGCTCGCCCAGGCCTCTCGGCGCTCGGTGGCGTCGTAAGCATCGCCTCCAGGCTCCCGTACCGATGTAATGCCGAAGGCGAGCCAGATGCGGCCCCCCCGCTCCCCCGAGGAAGCGTTCTGGTGAGCGTGCATTTCGAACAGTCCAGGCATCGTAACTTGGTCGCTGGCGTCGATCGTGCCGGCGTCGTGGAGGTCGCTTCGGTGGGCCTCGATCGCGGCGATACGACCGCCCTCGATGATGATGTCGACGTTCTCTCGATAGTCCGGATTGAAGCCGTCGAAGAGGCGGCCGGCATGAATGACGCGCCTTCCGAGGCTTCTCTCGGGTCGCCAAGTGAGTGCGATGGGGAGGCCTTCGCTCCAGCCTTTGGACAGTTCGAGTCGGCGCAGGCGGCCGGCACTGAGATAGACAAGGGTCGAGGCGTCGCCGCTCCAGCTCGGCCAGTCGACAGGGTCCTCAGTGACCCGTCGAAGCTCCTCTGGGAGGCCCGAGTCCGGGTCGATCTGCGCAACGTAGAGCGACCCGTCCGCAACTACCGCCAGCTTGCTCCCGCCCGGGGAGAAGACAGCCTTGGAAAGCGAGTGATCGAGTCCGAGATCCAGGGTCCTCCCGCCGGCCTCGACAGTGTCGATGAGAAGAACTCGATAGTGCCCTTCGCGAAAGCGGGAGGATTTTGGTACCAGAGCGGTCACCGCAAGGGTATGGTCTCCTCTTGCCCATGAGATCTCGGTCGGAGAGATCCCGTGCCAGGGGACGGTTCGCGCTTCGCCCGAAGCGAGGTCGAGAACCTTGAGCCTGACGCCGGTCGAGCCACGCGGATCACCGCCGAAGAAGGCGACTCTGTCGCCCTCGGGAGAGATCGATGGAAGGGTGGCACCGCCCGGTTGGTGGGAGATCATGCGAGCCTCGGCACGGCCAAAGTCCCAAAGCCACAGGTCCAATACCCCACCCCCGCCACGATCGCTGAGGAACAGGAGGCGCTCCCCGTCCGGGAACCAGCGGGGGTGGATCTCGACAAAGTGGTCTTCGGTGATGCGAGTTACGGCACCATCGTCCTCCCGCACCCAGAGATCCCCGACGGCGACGAAGGCCACTCGTCTGCCGTCAGGAGAGGGGGAGGGGTGGAGGATGCCGCGAACCGATCGCGGCTCGCGGGTGTCGAAATCGCGTCTTCGCCTGGGGTAAAAGGGGCGGCTGAGGCTGACCTCGGCGCGAAACGGTTGAACGGTCCGCTCGTCGTTGCCGATGCGAGCCTTCTTGATCACTCCGTCGGCGGTGTAAAAGTAGTCCTGGGCCGAGCTCCAAGATGCGCGAAAAGGGAAGACGTCTTCGCCGGGGAGGCTGAGGCGGTCGGTCTCTCCCGACACGAAGTCAACGGAGAGAAGCTCGCTGACGCCTTCACGTGAGTGAAGTAGCTGAAGGCTCACTCGGGATCCGGACTTATCCCACGCCGGCGCTGCGGCGACGCCTCGGGTCTGGTGAAGTAGGCGAGGCCGGTTGGTGCCGTCGAGACCTTCGAGGAGGTATAGGCCCGGAGGCTCTCGTGCCGAGACGAAGGCGATGTGCTCGCCGTCGGGGGAGATGGCTGGGCTGTGGTCGTTGGCGGAGTCGGAGGTGATGCGATTCAGGTCCCCGGATTGCAGGTCGACTGCCCATAGGTCGTAATTGCCGCTTCGATCCGAAGAGAAGACGATGAAAGCCCCGTCAGGGGTAAAGAAAGGTTCGCGATCGTCGTCGTGGCCGGAGGTGATCTGGCGCAGGCCGGTCCCATCTCGCTCGACTGTCCAAATGTGCCAGTTGCCGTCTCGGTAAGACTGAAACGCCAGCGCGCGCCCGTCCGGCGACCAAGCGGGTTGGCGGTCGTCTCCGAGACCGTCGGTCAGAGCGACGCCGCCACCACTGGGAATCGAGACCCGCCACAGAGTCCCCTGCAGGTCGATAACGATCTCTTCGCCGTTGGGTGAGACTGCGGCGGCGAGGTTCGTACCCTCGGTCAACTCCACCGCAATGTGCTGGGCGAGGGTAGCGGCGCAGAACAGGATTGGCGCCATCGCGGCGAGACCTGCTGCAAGTCGCACTAGACCAGCGTTTCCAAAGTTCGTGTTGCATAGCTCGAGGTCATTCTGTTCGCTGGCCAGGCGCGGCGACGCAGGCATATTGGGCAATATGTCGAGGAGGCGAAACGACGCCAGCGGGCAGAAGGGGCCGAGATGTGTGCGCGAACTTTGGAAACGCTGGTCTAGGTTCCTCATCTTTGCTCAAGTGTAGCGCCACGCCGTGGCTGCGCTCCGGAGGAGCGTGTGGCAAGATCGTTCAGGACGGCACAACGGCATACGCGCGGCGGTGTCAAAGAGGAGGTCAGGACGGATGCGATATCTACACACCATGATTCGGGTTACCGATGTGGACGCTTCGCTGGATTTTTATTGTGGCAAGTTGGGGATGACAGAAGTGCGCAGACATGAGAGTGAGGCTGGACGGTTTACGCTCATTTTCTTGGCCGCGTCGAAGGACGCCAGCGCCGGGAGGGAGCGCGGGGCACCAACTCTCGAGCTGACCTATAACTGGGACCCTGAGCCCTATGCGGGCGGACGTAACTTCGGCCACCTTGCTTTCGAGGTCGACGACATCTATGCTTTCTGCGAGCGGCTTCAAGAGGGTGGGGTGACGATCAACCGTCCGCCGCGCGACGGTCGCATGGCTTTCGTACGCTCCCCCGACAACATCTCGGTCGAGCTGCTTCAGGCCGGCGATGCACTTCCGACGCAAGAGCCCTGGGCTTCGATGCCCAGCGTCGGAGAGTGGTAGAGCGCGGTCCTCGGCTACATCTTGGCGATGACCTCGTCGGCGAAGCGCCTGAGTCCGTCGGGGGCCATCGGGGGCACGGTTACGCGGGAGACTCCGAGATCGGCCATCCGGCGCAGATGCTCAGAGGGGCCGCCTCCGGTGGTGATCTCGAGAGCATCAGGGTCTCGTCCCGCGTCGCTGGCCGCAGCTTTCGCTACCCGGATGAGCTCGGCCAGCTCCAGCGCCGATCCTTTGACCGGAAAAAAGCCGTCGCCCAGCTCGCCCGCTCGCCGTGCCGCCCTCTTAGTGTGGCCGCCGATGACGATGGGCACCAGCCCCTGAGCCGGGCGCGGGCGCGAGTAGACATTCTCGAAAGAGACGAACTCTCCTCGGTAGGTCGAGCAGTCGTCGCCCCATAGGGCTCGCAGCGCTCGAATGTGATCGTCGGTTCTCGCGCCACGTCGCTCGAAGGGCACGCCGAGGGCCTCGAACCATCTTTCAGCCAGCCCACGCCGACGCCGAGGGTCACTCTTCCTGCCGACAGTTTGTCGAGTGTCGCCACTGCCTTGGCGGTGACGACGGCATTGCGTTGAGGCAAGATGAGGATGCCGGTAGCGAGACGGATCTTCTTGGTGACGGCGGCAACGTAGGACAGCCAGATCAGAGGGTCAGGGATGTCGAAGTCTTCCTGCCCGCCCGGCATCTTTCCGCTGGCGTCATAGGGGTAGGTCGAGGTGTATCCACTCGGGACCACGACGTGCTCCACCGTCCACAGAGATTCGAATCCGCATTCCTCGGCGGTGGTGGCGAGGGCGATGGCGTTGGCTCCTTCGACGAAAGGGCCGGTGTTGGCGAACATGATGCCGAACTTCAAGGGGCTTCCTCCCAGATGTAGGTTGATGGAGCGGAGACGTCAGTATCCTATTCCGTGAACTGAGCCCCCGCCGCAGTCGCGGGATAGAATGCGTCGCCCGTGCGCTGCCCTTCCTGCCAGGAGATCAACTCGGCGGGCGCGACCCGCTGCGGTCGGTGTGGCAGCCGCTTCGAGTGGGAAGCGCCTGAGACTCTCGCCGACGGCGTCCCGGCAGGTCTTGACCTCGACGCCCGGCTTGGCGAAAAGAAGCACGGACTTCCTATTGACGAAGTCGTTTCGCTCGCCTCCGAGGTCTGCACCGTCCTCGAACAGGCCCACGCGCAAGGACGGTTCCACGGTGCACTTCGACCCAGCAGCATCCCGCTGGATGGCGACTCGACGGCGTCGGAGGAAGACGACTGGCTGAACCGACCGGCAGGCCCCACCTCCGCTCGCTTCTCTGAAATCGGTGGGGAGGCCGCTCGCTACTTGTCTCCGGAGCAGGCGCTCGGTGATCCTCCTGACGCCGGATCCGATCTCTACGCCCTCGGCGCTACCCTGTACGCGATGGTCACCGGCCAGCCGCCCTTCAGGGGTAGCACGGCGGTGACGGTGATCTCGCAGCATCTCCATACTCCTCCAGTGGCCCCTCGTTGGCATCGCCCCGACCTTCCCGAGGGCCTGGACTCACTGATTCTCGACCTCCTCGCCAAGGACCCTCAGGCCAGACCCGCTTCGGCGGCCGTTGTGAGTGGACGGCTCCGGGCTCTTCGCGCGATCTCGGTCACTGCGCCGAGGTCTCCTCTAGCGGAAACCGATACCCTCTTGGATCGGCTCGCGTCCGGGGTGTTCGTGGGTCGAGAGGAGGAGGTCGCGAGACTGTGCTCGAGTCTCGACATCAGTCTCGGAGAGCGTTTTGGTGTCGCTCTCCTTGTTGGTGACGCCGGTGTCGGCAAGACGCGAATGGCAGAGGAGCTTGGGACCTATGCTCGAATGCGAGGGGTCGAGGTGCTGTGGGGTCGGTGTGGTGAAGGGGAAGGGGCGCCGCCGTTCGGCCCCTGGGTCGAGATCTTGCGCTCCTATGTCGGCGACCGTGAGGCGCACGAGCTGGTCGCCGATCTGGGAATCGGCGCAGGCGATATTGCCGAGCTCGTCGCGGAATTGCGCGACGCTCTTCCGGGCTTGGCGCCGCCACCGCGTCTCCCTCCGGAGCATGCCCGTTTTCGCCTTTTCGAGAGTGTGGTCGGGCTCTTGCGCAACGCCTCCAAGCGTAGACCTCTGACACTCGTCCTCGACGATCTTCACTTGGTCGACGAATCCTCTCTTCTTCTATTCGAGTTTCTACTTCGCGAGATCGGACCAGCTCGATTGCTGGTCGTTGCCACTTGCTGTCGTGAGAGCGTCGGCGACCGCGAAACCCTGAGGCGGATCCTGGACGATCTGGACGGCAGGCAGGAGGTGGAGAAGATCGAGCTCGGCGGGCTCGAGGTCGGCGATGTCGGGCACTTCCTACGCGACACCACCAGAGTCGAGTGGCCGCAAACCCTCTCGGACGCGGTCTGGGGCGAGACCGACGGCAACCCCTTCCATCTTCACGAGGTGGTGCGCCTATTGGCTGAAGAAGGACGGATCGACGCGCCGTCACGAGGAGGCTCGAGCCTTCAGCTACCTGAAGGGGTATTTGGAGTCTTAGCTCGCCGCCTCAGTCACCTCTCGAGTCCTTGCCGGGAGGTTCTCACACTCGCTTCGGTGATCGGTCTCGAGCTCGACCCGGGTTTGCTTCGACCGCCGGCCGGGACGTCTGAAAGCGGGGTGGCGGAGGCGTTACGGGAGGCGCTCGCCGCGCGCATCCTCGTCGAAGGAGCCGAGGGTCGATTCCGCTTCTCCCACGAGCTGGTGCGAGAGGCCGTCTACCGGGAGTTGACGGAGTCCGAACGTGCCGCGAAGCATCGGTCGGTGGGAGAGAGCCTGGAGCTGGCCCACGCGGGCGAGCCCGGGCCGTGGCTCGGCGAGATAGCTCGCCACTTTTCGAAGGCCGTAACGGAGGGAGATCCTGCTCGGTCGATCGCGGCCAGTGAGCGAGCAGCAGCGTGGGCAGGGTCGCGGCTGGCCTGGGAGGAAGCAGTCGCACACCTTGGGCGGGCGGTTCAGATCGTCGAGCTGTCGTCCGAGCAAGACTCCTCGAGAGCTCGCGAGCTCGAGCGTCTGAGGGCTCTGATCTCAGTGGCTCTTTCCAACTCCGAGAAGAGTGGAGACGCCGCCCTCCTGTCTCGGATCCTGGGCGCGCGTCAGTTCGGCGTCGCGATCAGTAGCGAGAGGGACATGCTCGACGAGGGGAAGCGGATAGTCCTTCATGCCAGAGAGGAGGGGGATCGCGAGGCCGAGGCGAACGGTCTAGGCTGCTGGTTCTGGGCGGCGGTCTGGCTTTGCGACATCGAAGCAGCGCAAGAGGTGATGAAGGAGGAGAGAGAGCTGGCGAAAGAGCTGGCGACTCCGATGGCCCGCTACATCCCGCTTGCCCACGCAGCGATGCTCGCCATTCTGCAGGGCCGCTTTGCGGACGCCGAAGGGTGCATTCGAGAGTCGCACTCGGTGGCAGGTGACGATCTGGAGGAGAGCCTGGCTCGATGGACAGGGGCCCAGAACCTCGTTCTTTCTCGCCTGTCCGGCGGGTCGGTGGCTCCCGATCCGGTGTTGGCTCTTGGCGATCGCTACCCTGACTCGCCGATTTATCGCGCGTTCGTCTGCGCTGTCTATGCCGCCAACGGTGACTGGAACGATGCTCGTCGCGATCTCGGTGTCCTCGCCGGAGAGAACTTTGCGCTCATTCCTCGGGATGAGAACTGGCTTGCTACGGTCTTATTGGCGGCCGATGTCAGCTGGGACTTGCAAGAGCCTCGCTATGCCTCGTCGCTCTACGAAATGCTCGGTGCCTATGCCGGTCGTTGTCACGGCATCGGGCCGATGGTGGTTTGCCTCGGTCCGACCGACCTCCGCCTGGGGTATCTCTCGGCTTTGAGCGGCGATTCCGCGAGGGCCGAGAAGCACTTTGTAGACTCCGTTGCGGTGAGCGAGGGTCTCGGCGCCACGCCCTTTCTGGCTCTGTCGCGGCTAGCTCTTGCCAAGACACTGTTGCAGCGAAGTGCTGTTGGATCTGTCGCTCGAGCGATCGAAGAGCGCGATCTCGCCCTCGTGCTTGCACGAGAGGTGGGGATGGCCGGTGTCGTCGCGGTTGCCGAGGCCTTGAGCGAGATACAATAGAGACCTTGGAACGCGGACGCCTCGGCCTCGACGAGCTCAAGGACAGTCTGAGCCACGAGATCGCTCGGTTGCTCGACTGGTTGGCCCAGCGCGCGCATTTTGCCGCCGTTCTGCTCGCCTTCCTCGTGGTCTATGGCCTCGCCGCCAATGCCTGGGTCACGGAGGACGCCTATATATCCCTTCGCTCCGTTGAGCAGGTCCACGCTGGCAATGGTCCGCGGTGGAATCCCCACGAGCGGGTTCAGGCCTACACCCATACTCTGTGGTTCTGGGTGCTCTGCCTGGCCAGGCTCGTTATCAGCGACGGCTTCCTTCTGGCGATCGCTGTCGGAATCACTTTTTCCCTTGCGAGCTTCTGGCTGCTCTACTCCCGGTTGGCCTCCCGGCAGGGGGCGCTAGTCGGCGCCCTTGCGGTCCTGTGTCTGCTCAGCTCCAAGGCTCTGATGGACTACACCACCTCTGGGCTGGAGAACCCGCTCTCGGTTTTCCTTCTGCTGATCGCGCTCTTCGCCAGTCAACGCTGGGTCGAGGGACCGGTCAGCATTCCCGCTCTCTTTCTAGCCCTTGGCGCCCTCTTTCTGCTTGCTACCAACCGACTCGACTCGCTGACCTTGACTCTGCCTCTTCTAGCGTTCTTGGCTTGGTCTGCGTTCGCTGAGATCGGCCTGCCGAAGACTGTCGGGCTACTAACGCTCGCGTCGTTACCGCTGGTCACCAGTGAGGTCTTTTCACTGTTGTACTACGGCTTTCTCTTCCCCAATACCGCTTACTCGAAAGTTGCCAACGGCGTGGGGCTATTGCCGACGCTGGCATCGGGCGCTCGCTATCTCGTCGTCTCTTCCCTTCTCGACCCTCTGCTGCCGGTGGTGCTGATCGGAGCGTTGTGGATCGCAAAGGCGAAGAAGGCTCTCTACTGGCGCGCGCTCGGGGCCGGAGTGCTCCTCAACCTGCTCTATCTTGCGCTGGTCGGGGGCGACTTCATGGCCGGCCGTTTCCTGACCTCGTCCTTCATCGTCGGAGTGTTCGTGCTGATGAAGAACCTCGACAAGACCGGGTTTGCGCGTCTCGGGCTCTTTCTCGTCTTGCTGTCCTTTTCGCCCCTGCATCCGCTCAACCCCTTTGCGGATCGCCACCTCGGAGCTCCGATTCTGGGGGTGGCAGACGAACGGGCCTTCTACTCGGACTATTCCTCCGTCGAGTCCTGCTTTGTCGCGTGGGCGGCGACGGGGGAGTGCCCAGCCCACCCTTGGTATGAGGAGGGCCGGCGTTTCGCAAGCTCCCCGGAGAAGGTGCTGGTGGCCCGTAATGTGGGTTTTCTCGGCTACCGGGCAGGGACCGAGAAGATCGTTGTCGATGAGCTCGCCCTGGCGGATCCTCTATTGGCTCGCCTGCCGGTGGGCTCCGAGGGCCGCGTCGGTCACCTCGTACGCGAGGTGCCAGAGGGCTACGTGGAGAGTCTGAGGAGTGGGGAGAATCGGCTACAGGATCCGCACCTGAGGGAGTACTACGATCATCTGCGTGTGCTCACCCAAGCGCCGATCTTCAGTCCAGGGCGTTTGAGCACGATCTTGAAGTTCAATCTCGGGCTCTACGACAGCTCTCCGGAATGAGGATTATTCAAGCGGCCGAGCTGGCTTCGCTCCAGTCGTGGACGACCGGGAGCACTTCGGCGGCGAAGAGCCTCATACTGGCCTCGGCTTCCTCGTAGGGCATGCCGGCATAGCGAAAACACAGGTCGAGGTCATAAGCGCCGACGACCTGCCGACGCGTCTCGAGTCGCTCGAGTATCTGCTCGGGTGTCCCCCAAGCCTGCACGTCGAGATAAGCCTGGGCCATTCTCTCGAGGCCCAGGTGTCGGATGGCTTCGACGTTGGAGCCGTATTCCTCGTAGCCTCTGGTGTCTTTGTAGTGATCGCTCGCCAGTTCGTAGTGGTGAAGGAGTGAGGACATGTAGCCGGTGATGTATTCGCGGGCCCGCGCTTCCGCGACGGCGGGGTCGGTGTGGCAGTAGGTGTAATCGCAGATCAGGGGCGGTGGCGGCTCCTCATCGTGATGGCGGCGAAACTCGCGGCCGTAGCCTTCGAAGATCTCTCGCTGTTCTTCCCAAGCCTTCTGGGTGAAGACGACCATCTTGATCCCCAGTCGCGCCGCCTGCTGCACCGAGTCGGGAGACATCGCGACTGACGACACTCTTCCTTTGAAGGTCCGCCGCGGTCGCGGCCGGATAGCGGTCCTCGGTTGTGGGTAATACGGCCCATCGCCCTCGATGAAGCCGGTCTCGAGGGCGTCGAGGATCATCCGCGAGGCTTCGTCGAAGCGATCGCGTGAAGTGTCCATGTCCAGGCCGAAGGGCTCATACTCTCGCCTGGACAGGCCTCGGCCCATGCCGAAGAAGGCTCGGCCCCCACTGAGATGGTCGAGCAGAGCGACCTTCTCGGCCACTCGCAAGGGATTGTGCCAGGGCAGAATGACTGCTCCGGTAGCGAGCTTGATGCGGCTGGTACGAGCTGCCATGTAGCTCAGAAACTGCGTATTGTCCGGGCAGAACGAATAGTCTTCGAAGTGATGCTCGACCGGCCACAGGGCATCGAACCCGAGTTCGTCGGCAAGCACCGCTAGCCGTATCTCCTCGTCGTAAACCTGATCGTCGCCGACCTCGGGGCCGTAGCCCCAGCTCTGGAACATCATCTGGATGCCGACGTCCATGGCGCTCTCCTCCGGTTGTTTCGCGCACTCGGAGTATAGAGTAGGCTCGAAAAGAGCGGACGATGCCCGAGCCACCTGTCCTTCTTTTGCGCAACGCCACGGTCATCCGTGGCCAGGCGAAGGTCTTTGATCGACTCTCGCTGGAGGTCCCGGCCGAGCGCAATGTAGCCATTCTGGGCCCCAACGGCGCCGGCAAGAGCACTCTTCTGCAGCTCGTGACTCGCGATCTCTATCCCACCTACGACGTAGATTCGCGGATAGAAGTGCTTGGACGTGTGCGCTGGAATGTGGCCGACTTGCGGCATCTCCTGGGGGTCGTCTCGCATGAGCTGCAAGTGCGTCATCAGCGCGAGATCCGCGGCGTCGACGTGGTGCGGTCGGGCTTCTTCGGGAGTATCGGTATTCATGCTCACCAGACTCTCGATGAGAGCGAGCTCGCTCGAGTCGAGGAGAGTCTCGAGCGTCTCAAGATCAAGCCCCTTCGCGACCGAATGTTCAACGCGATGTCGGCGGGTGAGCAGCGGCGCTTCCTGCTAGCCCGAGCCCTGGTCGGTGATCCGCGGACTCTGCTGCTCGATGAGCCTACAAACAGCCTCGATCTGCGAGCCGCGTTCGAGCTCCTCACTTTGCTACGAGAGCTGGCTCGAGAGGGGCGGAGGCTGGTTCTGGTAACCCATCGCGTCGAGGAGATTCCGCCGGAGGTGAGTTGGATCCTGCTGCTCAAAGAGGGCGAGCTGGTGGCCGCCGGGGAGAAGCAGGATGTGCTCCGGCCGGAGGCACTCAGCGCCGTCTTCGAAGTTCCGCTTCGAGTGGTCGAGCGCGAGGGCTTCTACGCCCTACTTCCCGGCCCTGAGATGTCTGCAATTTCTCGCGCCAGCTCGGTATCGGCCGGCTCGGTACGCCAGGCGAGGACACCGTAGGCGGCGAAGGAGAGGAGGACTGCGGGAAAGACCGCGTGCACGGTCGCCGAGAGCGGAACGAATCGCCAGCCGGCGAGCACCGTGATGCCCGCGACGAAGGAAGAGATGACAGCCGTACCGCTGCCTCGACGCCAGTGCAGCCCGAGAATGATGGTTGGCAAGAAGCACGCTCCATAGAGGGCGCCAGAGAAAGAGGTGAGCTCGACGATACCCGCCGGAGGTCTGAGAGCGAGGATCGCGGTGAGGATGGCGAAGGCGACTACTGCCAAGCGGGTCCGACGCAGAGCCCCGAGCTCCTCCAACTGCGGACGCAGGGCTCCCAGCAGATCTCGCTCGAAGGTCGATGCGGTGACCAAGAGTACGCTGTCGAGCGAAGACATCGCTGCCGAGAGGATGGCGAGAAAGAGGAAGGCCTGCGCCGCCGGGCCGAAAATACCCGACTGGGTGAGCAGAATCGGAACCACGCGATCGGTGTCTTCGAGGCCGGCGGGAATGAGGCGGTGCGCGATGAGGCCAATCGGTGTGAGCAGTGTAAAGACGAAGAGCAGGCTGAGAGTCGAGACCCACATCCCCTTGCGCGTCGCGCGCTCGTCGGCGAGCGCATAGAAGCGAGAGAGCTGACGGGGCTCGACCAGAAACTTCACCGTGGTGGCAAAGATAACGCCGACCAGCAGGGACAGAGGCAGGCCGGCGTTCGCGGTGAAGAGATGCTCGGTGCTTGGGTCCGTAGAAAGCTTGGCGACCGCGCTGAGCCCACCTGCCGCCCGTAGAGCGCCGAAGGAGATTAGAGCCGCGGCGGCGATCATGAGAACGCCTTGCACGACGTCGGTCCGCACTACCGAGTGGAATCCTCCGACGGCGGTATAGAGCATGACGATCACCAGCACCAGACTGATGGATGCGACATAGGGAAGGTCGAGAACCACCTCGAGGAGGTTGCCGATGCCCTTGTAGACGGCGGTCATGTAGATGAGACTCGCAAACACCACGATCAGCGCCGAGATCAGTCGAGCGGCCGGGCTGGCAAAGCGAAATCCGATGAAATCGGGCAAGGTGATCGAGCCGACACGCTCGGTGAAGACGCGCAGGCGGGGGGCGACGAGGACCCACGAAAGCCAGCTCATACCGACCGCGAAAACGATGATCAGAAGCCAGGGCAGGCCGTAGCTATAGGACTTTCCGGAAAAGCCCAGGTAGGTATTGGTGCTGGCGTAGGTGGCGAAGAAGGAGACACCGAGTGCGATGCCGCCGAGTCTTCGCCCGCCGACGAAGTAATCGGTCAGACCGCCGGTCTCTCGGTTGCCGACGCGAGCGTGGTGCACCATGACGGCGCTGTAGACGGCGAGGAGGACAAGGAGGAGCCAGTGATCCGTGATCCACATCGAGCACTACCGGGCGGTGGCGGCTCGCATGATACGAGATATTCAACGGCGGCGCTTTGCGGTTTCCTATAATCCCGAGTGTCGGCAGTCGCTGTTCCTCATCAGGCCTGCGAGTCACGGAGGATTTCGAGATGTCTATTTCTAGCGTGTTGACTCTGCAAGAGATCGTGCGAGTCGCGCGGGAGAATCTGGCTCAGAAAGAGTGGGACTATCTTGTCGGCGGCGCCGAAACCGAAACGACGCTGCGGCGTAACCGATTGGCGATTGATTCGCTCGCTTTGCGCCAGCGGGTACTCCGAGATGTATCGGAGGTGAGAACCCGCGTCCGTCTGCTCGGCCACGAGCTGCGCATTCCGGTGTTCCTACCGCCGATCGGCTCGATCCAGGTCTTCGAAGCGGGTGGAGGAGCCTCGGTAGCTCGCGCCGCCGAGACCTTCGGTTCGATGCAGTTTCTGAGCTCGGCCTGCTTACCGGATCTTGAAGAGGTGGCTGAGGCGTCGACAGCGCCCAAGGTGTATCAGCTCTATCTGCAGGGTGACCCAGCCTGGATGGAGGAGCAGATTGAGAGAGCGGTTGCGGCGGGCTATGCCGCCTTTTGCCTGACCGCCGATACCCAGGTCTACAGCCGTCGCGAGCGCGACTTGCTCAAGCGCTTCATTCCCGGTTCCGGGAGCCAGTCCTCGGCGCCGGGCGATTTTGTTTGGCAGTCACGCATGAGCTGGGACCTGGTCAAGCGGATCAAAGACCGCTTCGACATTCCGTTGGTAGTGAAAGGCATCGCGACTGCCGAAGACGCCGGTCTCGCTTGCGAGCACGGCGTCGACGTGATCTATGTCTCCAACCACGGTGGCCGACAGCTGGATCAGGGGCAGGGAACCCTCGAAGTCCTGCCAGAGGTGATTGCGGAGGTCCGTGGCCGCGCGCCGGTCCTAATCGACGGTGGTTTCTCGCGCGGCACCGATGTGGTCAAGGCGATCGCCCTCGGTGCTACAGCGGTCGGGGTAGGTAGGCTCCAGTGCTTCGGCATGGCCGCCGGCGGTGCGGAGGGCGTGGTGCGGGCCCTGGAGATTCTCGAGCACGAGATTCAGATCTGTCTCGCGCTCTCCGGCGTTGCCGGAATCGAGGACTTGGACAAGAGTCTTGTATGCCAGGGGAAGCCCGTTGCGGACCCCCACGTGCTCAGCGCCTTCCCCCTTCTCGAGCTCCCCAGATGGCGGTACTAGACCAGCGTTTCCGAAGTTCGAGTCGCATAGCTCGAGCTCATTCTGTTCGCTGGCTAGGAGCCTGCGAAGCAGGCGAGTAGTTCTCAGGCGGGGATGGGCCGGAGAACGGGCCGTAGGTCCGTTCTCCGGGGCGAGGCGCGCCGACGCAGGCATATTGGGAATCTGTCGAGGAGGGCGGGGGCGCCTAGCCAACGCTGCCAGCGGGCAGAAGGGGCCGAGATAGGTGGCGCGAACTTTGGAAACGCTGGTCTAGCTCACTGTTGCCAGTAACGGTCGCTCTTGAACCAGGCACGGATCGGGATCAGCTCGCCTGTGATCAGGTCCGAGGCCGGTGAGGCAAGAAAGAGGGCGAGGTCGGCGACACTCTCCGGCGTGGGAGGTAGCTCGAGGGGAGGGACGGCGGATCCGTCTTCGTTTTTCCCTGAAGGGATGATGTTGTAGCCCTTGAGCTCTTCGGTGGCGATCAGGCCGGGCAGAATGCAGTACGTTGATGTTGTGCTTTGCCCACATGAAGGCCAGATTGTTGGTCAGGCTGAGCACTCCGGCCTTGGCGGCGGAGTAGTGAAGCTGCCCTGGATTGCCCTTGGACCCGGCTGTGGACGAGACGTTGATGATCTTGCCGGCTCCTTGCTCGATCATCTGCTTGCCGGCTGCGATACAGCTCAGGAAGGCGCCGGTGAGATTCAGGTCGACTACGCGGTTCCATTCGTCGATTGGGGTCTCTTCCGCTTTGTGGCTCGCGCCCCACCGCCCGGCACAGGTAACGATGACGTCGACTCGACCGAACTTGTCGACGGTCTGAGCGATCATATTGTCGACTTGCTCAGGAGCTGTGATGTCGACCGCGACCGCGAACGCAGTGCCGCCCTCGGCTTCGATGTCGGCGACGACCTTGTTCAGGTTTTCCAGGTTGCGGCTGGCGACGACCACGTTCGCGCCCGCCTCGGCGTAGGTCTTGGCGATATGAAGACCGATCCCGCCGGCGCCGCCGGTGACGATTGCGGTTTTCTCGTGGAGCTCGAATTTCGACATGTTTATCTCCAATTGCAGTCTGCTAACCGACATTCAAGAAGGGGAAGACGACCGAGCCAGTGTTGAGTGGCGACAAGCCTACAGGCCGGCCAGCGCTTCTCGTGCGGCGTTGGCGAAGCCCTCGACCCTGACGCGGTAGTGATCGGTGTCGAGGTCTCCGGCCATCTTGCCGCGTAGATAGCGGTCGAGGACACCTTCGGCGATCGCGGCAGAACGCCAGTGTTGGAAGGCGCGGTAGTAGGGCATGAGATCCGTCGAGCGGCCCGAGAGCTCGGAGTACCGCTCGAGGAAGGTCTCGCGCGAAGGAAAGCCGCCCGCGGCGGTGGGCGGCGGTGTACCGTCGGCACTCATCAGCGCGACCTCGCCCGGTTCGTCCCAGTTGTTCAAGACGTAAGCGACATCGGCGAGTGGGTCGCCGAGGGTACACAGCTCCCAATCGAGGACTGCGGCGATTCGACCCTCGGGAGTGGCCAGCATGTTGCCGAGGCGGTAGTCGCCATGGACGATGGTGGCGCCGATCTGCTCGGGCAGGAGCTCGGCCAGGCCGCTCGACACCTCTTCCATGACCGCGAGCTCGCGGGTCTTGGAGTCGTTCCACTGCCGCGTCCAACGCTTGAGCTGGCGTGCCAGGTAGTTTTCTTTGCGCCCCAGGTCACCGAGGCCGACCGCATCGACGTCTACCGTGTGTAGCTCGCTCAGGACCTGGATGACGTCACTGCCCAGCCGCTGCCGCCCCTCGGTGTCGAGGAGCGCTTGGACCGTGGCCGCATTCTCGAGCACGTGCCCGGAGACCCAGGCCATGATGTAGAAGGGCGCGTCGTTGACCGACTCGTCGGTGCACAGGCCGAGCGCGGGGGGCACCGGGACGGCGGTGGGGCCGAGGGCGGCAATGATGCGATGCTCGCGCCCCATATCGTGCGCGGTGGCCAGCAGGGTCCCTAGAGGTGGCCGACGGAGTACCCAGGCATTGCCACGGGTGTCCTCGAGCTTGAAGGTCAGGTTCGAGTGGCCGCCTTTGATGCGCTCGAAACGCAGAGGCCCCTCCAGTCCCTCGATATGGCTCTCGAGCCACTCCGTCACCGGCCCCGGCTGGATGCCGGGAATCTTTTCGGGTTGGATCATGCGGCGGCAATCATACGTGCTGCGATCGCCTTTGCAGATGCTTGTTTGTGCATATCTCCGGTTGCTACTATTTCGTACCGTGCCGGAACCTGAGAAGGGAGTAGCGTCCGATCCCAAGCGTATCGGCAAGTACGATGTCGTCGAGCGGATCGCAGATGGGGGCTTCGCGGTGCTCTACAAGGGCTACGACCCCTTTCTCAAGCGGTCGGTGGCGATCAAGGTCTGCGTCTCGCAGGACGCCGAGCTGCGCCAGCAGTTTCTACGCGAGGCGGAGATCGCGGGACAGCTCGATCATCCGAATATCGTTCGTACTTTCGATTTCGGCTTCGAATCCGCCGGCCCTTTCTTGATCCAGGAGTATCTCGAAGGAGAGGATCTCGAGCACAAGATCAAGCGGGGGGACGAGCTCAGTCTGCGCGGAAAACTGGGGCTCTTACAGGAGGTAGCCGAGGGACTTGCCTACTCCCACGACAGGGGAGTCCTGCACCTCGATATCAAGCCGGCGAATATTCGCCTCCCCGAGGCTGTCGATGGGTCTTCCAGCGGCGTCAAGATCCTCGACTTCGGCATCGCCAGACTGGCCTCGAGCGGCGCGGAGGACAAACTCGATGGCATGGTCGGCACCGCCGGCTACGTGCCTCCCGAGCAGATTTCCGAAGGCGAAGTGGATGCGAGATCCGACGTCTTCGCCTTTGGCGCCGTTGCATATGAGCTGATCACCCATCGGCGACCGTTTTCGGGGGCGACGGTCCCGGAGCTCTTGAAACAGGTCTTGGAAGGTCGCTCCTTGCCGCTGCTGCAAACGTGGGCGGATTGCCCGGAGTCGGTCGCCGGTCTCGTCGATCGCTGCTTGGAGAGCGACCCGGCCTCCCGCTATCAGAGCTTCGAGGATCTGCTTGCCGATCTGAGGTCGATCCTGGCCTATTTCCCCGCCCCCGAAGAGGCCGAAGAATGGGTGGTGGTGGCAGCTCCGGAGGAGTCACTGGCGGCGGATCCGTCGGGCGTCGAGGAGTCGCTGCCGGAAGAACAGCCGCTGATCTCAGAGCTCGAGGATGACGGGGATGAGGAAGCGGCTACCGCTCAGCCTATCGAGCAGGGGGGGGCCGTCGAGGAGGGCGGAGCGCAGGATCGTGCTCCAAGCCCGGACGGTGTGGTTGCAAGCGAGCCGGTAGAGGGCCGGCACGGCAGTCGTTCGAGGGCGGTGGGGTGGTTGGTGGTGGCGGCCACGACGGTGATCGCAGTGGTGACTCTAGTTGGCAGGCTGGTCCCCGAGAGCGAAGAAGCGCCGACGCTCGCTGAGCGGGTGCTGACGGTGACGAGTGCTCCGTCAGGGGCGGGTCTGACGAGTCGGCAGGGGGTGTTGGTGGTCTCCGCCGTCCCCTGGGGTGAGGTCCGAGGCGTTGTTGGCGCGAATGGAGCGAGGGTAGAGCTTCCGTCCACGGCGGTAACACCGCTGCGCATCGTGCTGCCTCCCGGGTCCTACCGGGTCGAGGTGGTGGGGGCCGAGACCGACGAGGCGTGGACCTGCGATGCGCATATCGTCGAGGGGGCCACTCACATCTGCCACGCGACCCTGGGCAGCGTCGGGGTCACCCAGTATTGGAAGGAGATGGGCTGGTGGCGCTAATCCGTTGCTCCGCCGCTCTCGGCGAAGAGCTTCGGGGCTGGTCCCCGTCGTGGCTGCTTGGCTTGGTTGTGCTTCTGGCCCTCGGCTTGTCGGCGACTCCTGTCTCCGCACAGTTCCTGGCGCACTACAAAGCCGGAGTCGAGGCGGTGAGTGCGGAAGATTGGGAAGCCGTTGCCGATCTCATGTCCAAAGCGATCGAAGAACGCCCCGAAGAGAGAAACCGTCTCCCGGCTCGATTCTACATGCGCGCCTACATTCCCCACTTCTACCTGGGCGTCGCCCGTCATCGTCTCGGCGATTGTGAAGGCGCTCTCGAGGCATGGGCGAATTCGGAGGGGCAGGGAGTTCTGCCGGGCTTGGAAAGCGCGATGCGGTTGGTGGCGGTGGGCCGCGAGGCTTGCCAGCGTGAAGACGAGCTCGCGGTGGCGCTGGCGGACGCGAAGAAGGAGCTCGCGGCCGCATCGGTCGGGGCTGCGGCCCTCCTCAATTTGGCGCGGCGCGATTTCACCAGGGATGTCTGGGAGGTCGGAGATCCAGCGCCTGCGGTTCGTCACAGAGAGGGATTGGGCCTGCTTGCGGAGTCCCGAAGGCATTTGGCCACCCCACAGCCGACCCTCGCGGACGTTCGAGAGGCACAGACCTCGATTCGTCGAGCCAACCAGCTCTTCGAGACACTGCGCGTCGACGTGCTTGACCTGACCGAGCAGAGGGAGCGGGCGATAGGGACGAGTCAGAAGGGGGTCGGCGAGCTCGGTGATCGAGCCCGAAGCATTCTCGCGCAGACCGAGTATTTAGCTCCCTATCCAACGCGGATTGGGCGTGCGCGTACAGAGCTCGAGGCGTTGGTCGGAGAGGTGGAACGGAGGAGCTCGGTGATCGAGAGCGACTATCTCGCGGGGCTCAATTTCAGACTCCGCAACTCGCTCTCCGATCTCGAGTCGGCGGCCGAGCCTCCATCGAAGGTGCTCAGCTCGGCGGCCGAGGCATTCATCGTCGGCAGATACGATGAAGCGGTCGAGACCTTGGATGCGGCCAGACTTCCGGACCGGCGCTCCCGCGCTCACGCTTCGTTGCTACTGGCTGCCGCGCGGTACGCCCTCTTCCTCGACGGCGGGCAGGTCGACAGCAGGCTGTTGGAAGCCGCCGTCGAAGAAGTGCGTGCGTGCCGAGGGGCGGACCGGAGCGTGACTCCCTCGTCGCGGATCTTCTCGCCGCGCTTCGTCGAATTTTTTGCCGAGAGCGCTGCCTCGGGTAGCGGTTAGAGGGCGCCCGGCAGCTCAGTGCACCGCTCGGCCAGGGCCGGAGGTGCTGGGATCCTCGAAGCCGTGAGAGAGAACGAAGAAATAGGCGGCGAAGCGGTCGCGCTCGTTCTCCGAGATGAGCTCGAAGATGAACTCTCCGTCATGGTCTCCTTCGTAGCCCTGGATGTAGGCCACATTCTCCGTCTGGAGGATCAGCTCGCTCATCAGGCGCTTGCCGCGGATGAGCTGGACCACCATGATCTCGGTCCCTTCGCTGTCGAAGTGCCAGTGGAGATCATCGTCGTCGTAGATCGCGGTGTCGGGCGTGCCCGCGCGCAGAATGCAGTTCGGATGAGTGCGGAGCCAGCTCCAGAACTCGTCGAAGGAGAGCGTCGGTGTTTGCCGCTCGCGAGTAGTCGGATCAAGAACCATAATCTGCGTATCCTAGCCGGGAGTCGAAATCTGCGCCAGCCGGTGGCTGGTCTCCGCTAGGCGATGCTTCTGCCGCCATCGACATCGAGACAGACACCGGTGAGGAAACAGGCGTCGTCCGAGGCCAGGAAGAGCACTGCGGCGGCTACGTCGCTCGGTTTGGTCAGGCGGCGCAGAGGGATCCCTTTCTCCAGTGCCTCGCGAGCGCGGTCGGGTAGCGAGCTTCCGCCAAAGGGGCCCTTCATGAAATCGGTGTCGGCGGCAACGGGGTTTACGGCGTTGACCCTGACCTTGTCCCTGGCCAGCTCACCGGCGAGGCCGCGCGTCATCGTGAGCACAGCGCCCTTGGTGGCGTTGTAGGCCGTCACGTTCGGTCGTGGTCGGATGGCGCCGATCGAAGCGGTGTTGACGATCACGCCGCCGCCCTCGCGGAGGAGAGCGAGGCCGTGGACCACCGAAAGATAGACGCTCTTGGTATTGGTGGCGAACACCCGATCGTAGTCTTCCTCGGGGAGGTCGGCGAGAGGGGTGTTGGCGTGGGAGTAGCCGGCATTGTTGACGAGAACGTCGAGACCGCCGAAGGCCTCCTGTGTCCGCTCCACCAGGCGCTTCCAGTCGGCAGAGAGCGAGACATCCGTGGCGACGAAGATCGCCTCGCCCCCAGCCCCTTCGATCTCCTGGACTACCTTGCCGCCGCCTTGCTCGTCGATGTCGGCGACGACGACGCGGCCTCCCTCGGCGACGAATCGTCGCGCGATGGCTTCGCCGAAGCCGCCCGCGGCACCGGTGACGATCGCGGTCCTACCCTCGAATCTGCGTTGACTCACGAAGCGGCCTCTCTCTTTTCGGCTCACCGATCGAATCGGCAAGGGGATCTATGGTACTTCAGTGACCGAGGCCCCGGCATGCTGAGGAAGGCCTTGCACTACCTCTGCTATTTGTTCCGGCACTGTTGGGCTCGTAGATAGGTGGGGCTTCTGGCGGTCATTCGATGGCGAGGTTGTGGCCTACGACCTTGATGCGCATCGAATTGCCCTGGAACCATGGGCCCGGGTTCACGATCTGGCTGTGCCCGATGTGGTCGCGACCGATCGACTCGTGGATGTGCCCACAGATGACCAGCTCGGGCTGATAGCGCTCGATCGCCTCGCGTATAGCGTGGGAGCCTACGTGCCGACCTCGCGCCTGGTCACAGGCGGTGCCGTGGGGCGGTTGGTGACTGAGAAGCACCGTGGGTCCCGAAGCGTCGAGTGTCGCTGCCGCGGCGAACGCCTGGTCGGCAGCCGCCTCGAATTCCCCTTCGCTGCGCTCGTAGGGACAGCCCCCGAAGGGGAGTCCGCCGGAGATACCGACGAGTTTCAAGTCGCCGAACGAGCGGGCGGTGCGATCGAGGTCCAGCTCCTCGGCGGCGAGATAACCCTCGACTTCGGGCTTGTCGCAGTTTCCGCAAACGGCGAGTACCGCGACTTCGTCGGCGCGGAGCTCTTCGATGATGGCGCTCGCCTCCTCGACTCCACGGAAGTTGGTCAGGTCGCCGCCGAGGAGGACGAGGTCCACTCCCTGCACATCAGGAAGGTCGAGGGGTCGCGAGGGGGACCGATGAAGGTCGACGAGGGCGAGGATGGACAGCCCGGCGGCCTCGCTTCGCGGTGGCGGATCGTCCGGCACGGGTCGTCGATGTTACTGGACGAGCAGGGTGCCTTTCATCATCCGACCGTGCAGCTCGCAGGTGTATTCGTGTCGGCCCGGCTGCGCAGGTGCGCGGAAGGACATCGTCATAGAGCTTCCGTCGCCGGGAAGCACGCTGCTTCTCAAACCAAGATCGGCGACTGTGAGGTCGTGATCGATGCCACGGTCGAGATTGATGAAAGTGAATCTGACCTCTTCGCGAGGGGCGAGCTTCAAGGTGGGGTTGGCGACGTCGCTGTCCGGCGTATAAAAGGCCATGTTTCGAGCGATCAGAGTGATCTCGTGCTCTGGAGCCGAGGCTCCGGCCATGAGAGCCAGAGCCGTCGCGACTAGAGCCAGCGCGGAGAGGGAGGCGGTCGTGATCTTCTTACCCATGATTCTTCCTCAGATCAACATGCCGGTTGCGTACATGAGAGCGAAGCCGGCCAGCAGTCCCCCCATGACGGGGCGACTCCCGACTAGCGAGGCGATGGCTCGGGATCCCGCCACCTGGCGGGTGATTTGGGCTACTACCTGGGCGATGGCACCTGCCGCGATAGCCAAGAAAACCACCGACCACAAGAGCGAATAGACGATTCCACCGATCCAGGCGCCGGCGATCGTCGGTGCGCCGGCGACCAGGCCTACCAGCACGAAGTGGGTGATCGGAACGCGGCTGCCAACGAGTGGGGCGACGATGGCGAGCCCTTCGGTGGTGTTGTGCAAGGTGAAGCCGACGATCAAGAGCGCTCCGAGGCTGATCTCGCCAAGTCCGTAGGCGGCGCCGATGGCGAGGCCCTCTCCGAAGTTGTGGAGACCGATTCCGATGGCGATTAGAAGCGAAGTGATCCAGCCGGCTCTCTCTCCGCTGTACCTTCCTCGCAACCAGGCGCCGAGAGTCTCGATGCCCAGAAAGGAGAGTAGGGCGACACCGAGGAAGAGCACGGTCCCTTGGTAGGAGGCTGCGATCTCGCCGGCGGCCTCGAGCCCGTCTTCGACCGTGTCGATGAGTAGAAAGAGCAGAAGGCCAAGGGTGAGAGCCAGAACGAAGTCGAGTCCGCGGCGGCCGAGACGGCCGACCGCCGGGTACCAAAGGAGCCCCAGGGCTACCGGGATCACGCCAACATAGAGTCCGATCAGGGTAAATACCACGAAGAAGCGCCAGCTCGGAGTGGGAGTCTCGGTGGCGACTGCGATCTCGTGATCGAAGGTGATGCCGCTCGAGGTGATGACTCTGAGCTCGTGGGTCTCGGTCGCGACCCAGGGGTAGGGGATCTCGAGACGGGCCTGGTCGAGGTGAGAGAGCTCGCCGGCAGGTGTTTGCGAGAAGCTCCAGTAGGCCTCGTCAATAATCACTTGCGCGATGGTTACCGGGTCGGGGCCGTCGTTCAGCATCGTTGCCGTGATGCCGTCCGGGGTGAGCTCCACTCGTTGGAAGACGAGCTCTTCCACTGGCGGTCTGTCGCCCCGAATCGCCTTTGCCGGGTCGGACTCCACTACCAGCCAGAGCAGACCGGCCAAGAGAAGCAGCGGAATCAGCGCCATCAACCAGACCGGCGCTCCGCTCTTGCCTCCTGCGGATTTCGATTCGTGAGACATCAAGCGCTCTCTACGGCTTCGAAGAAGCCCATCCAACCGAGCTCGGCGAACTCGCTTTGGTGGGCGTGAAACATGAAGCGGCCGGGGTAGCGGAAGGTGGTCTCCAGAACCGCCCTCTCGCCCTGACAGAGCATCAGGGTGTCGGTCGTCTCGGAAGGCTCGAGTCGCGTCCCGGTGCGGATGACGTCGAAAAACATCCCGTGCAGGTGAAGGCTGTTGATGGGGTCGAACTCGGTCAGGTTGACGAGATAGATCCGAACCGGCTCTCCGACTTTCACCTGAATCGGCTCGGCCATGTGGTGGAAGCCGACGCTGTTGACGGCATAGACCTCGTTGTCGCCGTCGAAGTTGGTGTCGAAGCCGTTCATGATCATCACGATCTCGTCGGCAGGAGCGCGAGGAGTCTTCGGGTCGACGACGAAGGCCCCGTAGAGGCCCTTGTGGATGTGCCTCTTCAGCGGGACCGCGTGACAGTGGTAGAGGTGCAGACCAAAAGGCTCGGCGTCGAACTCATAGAGGAACTCGTCGCCGGGTGCGACCTGATGCTCAGTGAGAGAGCCGTCCATCTCGGGGCGGTGCCAACCGTGGAAATGCAGCGTATGAGGGTGTGATCCCTGGTTGACGAAGTGAATGCGGATGCGGTCGCCCTCGGTGGCGCGGAGAGTCGGGCCCGGCACTTGTCCGTTGTAGGTCCAGGCGGGGAAAAAGATTCCCGGCGCGATCTCGATCTCTCGATCGACCGAGAAGATCTCGTATTCGCGGAGCATGGTTCCGTCTTCTCGCGCTGTTTCCTTGTAGAACTGGCTCCTTTCCGATGCCGGTAGGTCGGAGAAGTTCCACGCCCGCAAGAAGGCCGTGGGGTCAAAGGACTCGGTGTCTACGCGGCCGACGGCTCCCATCGCATGGGTATGCAACCGACCCGCCATCGGCAAGTCGGCGCCTTGGCCGTGGCGCGACGCCACGACGCCGACACCCGCCGTGAGGGAACCGAGTCCGGCCGCGCGTAGTATGGAGCGACGTGAGATTTGCCATTTCGTGAACATTTTTTAGGGGATACGGGCGCAGCAGTCGAGGGCGCCTAGAAGTATTTTTTGACTAATCAAAATTATAGCCATTGCAGGGCTCGGCGTCAACTTCTGGTGCCGGGCGTGGTTCGCACCAAGGCGCTCCAGCTAATCGGGGCTGGGTGTCATAGTATGGGGGCTCGCACCCAAGAAACTATCGGCCCGAGGGCTTGAAGAGGGGGCAGCTTCGATGAGAAATCGAGAATTGAGAGTTGGTCTTTTGGGAGCGCTAGTGCTGTTGGTGCTTGGCGGTTGTGCGAGCACGGGCGGTGGCGCTGACATCAGCGCTGACGCCCCGGCGGCCGCGCCGAAGGTCGACGTCAAGAACGAGGTAGGCGAGAACGGTCTACTGACCCCGGCGGCGATCGTCGCCCGTACGGTCGAAGCAATGGGGGGCGAAGCCGCGCTCCGCGCGCACAGCTCGTCAACCAGCAAGGGGAAGATGATCATCGCCGCCATGGGTATGGAGGGGGATCTGACCCTGCACGCCGCCGCGCCCGACAAGATGATCATGGTCATCGATACCCCGATGGGGTCGGTGAATACGGGCTACAACGGCGAAGTGGGCTGGTCGGACAACCCGATGACCGGCTCCTCGGTGCTCGAGGGCTCACCGCTGACGCAGATGAAGCAGCAGGCCAGCTTTTATGGGCCTCTCGACTACGATGAGCACTATCCCAGCCAGGAGACCACCGAGGAGGTGGACTTCAACGGCGAGATGGCCTACAAGGTGCGAATGGTGGACGTCGATGACAACGAGAGCTTCTTATACTTCTCGAAGGAGTCGGCGCTGTTGATCGGCATTCAGGCGACCCGGGAAGAGGGGGAGTCGACGGTACGCCTCTCGAAGTACATGGACTTCGGTGGCACCAAGATGGCGACCGTTACCACCCTCGAAGTCCAGGGGATGGAGATTCAGAATGTCATCGAGACGGTGACCTTCGACGATGTCGAGGATGGAGCGTTCGAGCCGCCGGATTCGATCAAGTCGCAACTCTAGTCAGAGAGTCGGCTCGATGTCGATGCGCGGGGCCATCGTCTCACTCTTGATGGTCCCCGGGGCGGCGTTGTGCGCAGAAGAACCGCTGGATTGGGAGATGGTGAATCGGATCCGCGAGGAGGGTCTTCACCGCTCCCAGGTGTTGGATACTCTGGAGATCCTCACCGACGTCATCGGTCCGCGTCTCACCGGTTCGCCGGCGCTGAAGGAGGCCAACGAGTGGACTCGGGACAAGCTCGAGGAGTGGGGGCTCGAGCGCTCCCGTGTCGAGTCGTGGGGCCGATTCGGCCGAGGTTGGAGCTTCAGCCGGGCGGCGGTTCATATGCTCGAGCCGCGCGCAACGCCGCTTTCTGCGCTGCCCCTGGCGTGGACGCCCGGGACGGAGGGAGCCGTTCGTGGCGAGGTCCGGCGAGTCACTCTCGACGATGAGCAGGATCTCGAAGAACACAAGGGTAAGCTGGGGGGCCAGATCCTTTTTCTCGATAAGCCCCGCGATCCGGTAGTCGATGGGGACGGGGCGTTTTCCCGATACACCTCGGATCAGCTCGAAGCTCTCGAACAGTATCCGGTGCCTGGAGAGCCGCGCGGCGTCCAGGCCCGCCGCCGACGGATGGAGAGGGCGAAGTTCAGGAGGAAGCGCAACAGCTTTCTTGCTGGTGAGGGGGTTGTGGCGACGGTCGAGATCAGTGGGCGAGATGCTGGAATCGTGAGGGTCGGCTCGGGGGGATCGCGCGAGCCAGGGGAGAGCACCGGTGTTACCGGGTTGGTTCTGGCGGCTGAGCACTACAACTGGGTGTCTCGCTTGCTGGAGCGCGGTGTGAAAGTGGAGCTCGAAGCCGATGTAGCTGCCCGCTTTCACGACGACGATCTCGATGCCTACAACACGATGGCGGAGATGCCTGGCAGCGATCTCGCGGACGAGGTCGTGATGGTCGGTGCCCATCTCGATTCCTGGCACGCGGCGGCGGGCGCCAACGACAATGGCGCCGGCTGTGCGGTGGTCATGGAGGCGGTTCGAATACTTCGCGTTCTGGGCGCCGAGCCGAGGCGCACGATCAGAATCGTGCTGTGGAGCGGCGAAGAGCAGGGGTTGTTAGGCTCTAGAGCCTACGTGGCAGAGCATTTTGCTACGCGTCCCGAGCCCGAGAAAGAGGAGGATCGAAAGACGCCCAGTCGGTATCGGACGCCTACTTGGCCCCTAGAGCTGAAGCCTGGCCATTCCAAGCTCGCTGCCTACTTCAATGTCGACAATGGTAGTGGGAGGATTCGGGGCATCTACACGCAGGGAAATGCGGCGGTGGTGCCGATCTTCGAGCGTTGGCTCGAGCCTTTCAACGACTTGGGCGCGGACACCGTGACCAATCGCGACACAGGCGGCACCGATCATCTACCCTTCGACGACGTCGGCCTTCCCGCTTTTCAGTTTGTTCAGGACCGACTCGACTACAGCAGCCGTACCCACCACACCCATCTCGATCACTTCGACCACGCTGTGGGCAAGGACTTGAAACAGGCTTCTGTGATTCTTGCTTCTTTCCTCTACCACGCGGCGATGCGAGACGAGCGCCTCCCGCGCGAACCTCTCCCCCGGGCGCCCGCCAGGCGAAGTAGTGGCCCGCTAACCGACGCGGACGCTAGCCCCGCCGTCGACGGGAAGGGCGACGCCGGTGATGAAGCGGGCTTCTTCGGAGACCAGGAAGAGAGCGGCGTTGGCGACGTCCCAGGCGGTGCCCATCTTGCCCCCTAATAGTACCCGGCGGTCGCGCTCGTCGATGACCTCCTCGCGAGACTTACCGGTAGTAGCTACCCGAGCTTCGATCGCCATCGGCGTATTCATCAGTCCTGGAAGAATGACGTTGGCGCGGATGCCGTAGCTGGCGTTTTGGACGGCCAATTGCTCGGTGAGCGCGATGACTCCGGCCTTCGTCGTCTTGTAGCCGACGAGTGGGTAAGCTGCCCACGCTGCCATTGACGAGATGTTGACGATGGCGCCGGCCTGCTGTTGGCGCATCAGCGGCAGAGCGTGCTTGCAAGTGAAGACCATGCCGCGCAGATTCACCGCGACGAGATGGTCGAAGGCCTCCGCGGTGATGTCGGTGATGGGTGCGTCGCCGCCGGTGATACTGATGCCGACATTGTTGTGGAGGATGTCGAGGCGGCTCCAGCGGGCGGCACAGGCGTTGATCGCGGTGCTGACGGCGTCTTCGTCTGTGACGTCGGCCTCGAGTGCGAGAGCCTCACCGCCTTCGCTGCGAATCATCTCGCAGGTTTCTTGTGCCGAGCTCAGCGAGCGGTCCACGGCCGCGACCCTGGCGCCTTCGCGGGCGAAGAGAATGGCTGTGGCGCGCCCGTTGCCCACCGTCTCGCCGGGCGTTTGACCGGCACCGACGACCATCGCTACTTTGCCTTCGAGTCTCACCTTGGTCCTGTTTGCCCTTCGGGTGTCGCTTCGAGATCAGATGCTACACGACGGGTGACATAGAATCAGGCCCATTGAAGGTCGCCCGGCTCGCCTCACCCGGGTGCGATGGCTTCCCCTCTAGGGTTTTCGCATGCGCTCACTCCGGCTTGTCGGCCTCGTGCTCCCGCTGGTATTAGTGCTGCCTATGGCCGCCAGGGGAGAGGATGACCTCCTTCTCGCGACGACTACGAGTGTGAATGACTCGGGGCTCTTGGATTTCTTGATTCCCTTGTTCGAGGAGGAGACCGGTATCGTAGTGCGTCCGGTGGTGGTGGGCTCGGGTGCGGCACTGCGCATGGGCGCTCTGGGCAATGTGGACGCGGTGGTGACGCACGCTCCACCGGCTGAGATGGAATTGGTGGCAAGTGGCGCGGCCGCCTCGAGGCTTCCATTCATGGTGAATTGGTTTGTCATCGCCGGCCCAGAGGAGGATCCGGTCGGGGTTTCCGAGGCTTCTTCGGTGATCGAGGCGGTTCATCTCATCCGGCGCGCTGAGGGGTTGTGGGTCAGCCGTGGCGACGACTCCGGCACCCACCGACGGGAGCGGGCTCTTCTGGCCGAGGCCGGGTTGGAAGAGAACGGTGACTGGCCTGGCTTCATTAGTACCGGGTCGGGGATGGGGTTGTCGCTCCAGGTGGCGGGTGAGCGGGGAGCGTACGTCTTGGCGGACGTCGGCACTTTTCTCGCCTTTCGCGAGCGCACGGGTTTGCGCGCGCTCTATCAGCGCGAGGAAGCGCTTCTGCGCAACGAGTATTCGCTTCTCAGAGTGAGCTCAGATCGCTTTCCGAAGGTTCAAGCTTCCGCGGCCGCGGCGTTCGAGAATTTTCTCTGCAGCCGAGATACTCAGCGAAGGCTAGCCACTTTCGGAGTCGAGCGATTCGGGCGACCGCTCTTCCGTCCGCTCCATCCGGAAAGCTGCGCGAGGGGGCGATGAGCTCTCCGGATCTCCCGCTCATCGTGGAGATCTCCATACGGACGCTGGGTGTTTGTTTCAGCGCGCTGGCGGTGGCGTTGTTGATCGGTGTTCCTCTTGGCATATGGCTGGGCTCGCGACGTTTTCGGGGGCGAAGGTTAGTCATTAGCGTTGTGAACTCTGGGATGGGGGCGCCGCCGGTGGTCGTGGGCTTGGCGGTTGCCCTGCTGCTCTGGCGTAACCAGCCGCTGGGTTTCCTCGGGTTGATGTACACGGTTCCCGGGATGATGATCGCTCAGACTCTGATCGCGTTACCGCTTGTCGTCGGCATCACCTTGGCGGCGGTGGGGGCGCTCGGCGAAAGCTGGGATTTGCAAGTGCGTACGCTTGGGGTTCCTAGGGCTTGGCGACTGGCACTGTTGGTGCGAGAGATAAGGCTGGGTCTCTTGGCCGCAGTCATCGCAGCACTTGGAGCCATACTTTCGGAAGTGGGTGCGGTGATGATGGTCGGCGGCAATATCGCCGGCGAGACGCGAGTGTTGACGACGGCGATCATGATGTACACCCAGATGGGAGATCTTGGAACTGCCATGGGTTTATCCGCGGTGTTGATCGGACTGATGCTCTTGTTGTCGGGTCTTCTCACGGTGGTGCAGCAGGGCGAAAGGTGATGGATCGAGCTCCGGTATTACGGGCTCGTGATCTACGGGTCGAGCGTCCATCGCGGAGTGGTGGATTCGAGCTCGTCGTCGACAGCCTCGACCTGTTTGGTGGGGAGGCGATCGCCATTCTCGGTGCGAACGGCTCCGGTAAGACGACTCTGTTGATGGCGTTGGCAGGCTTGATGGATCTCCGCAGTGGCACCTCGAGTAGCTCGCAGGGCAGTGGACAGGTGACGATGGTGTTCCAGCATGCCCTTGCCTTTGCCGGCACGGTGGAGCACAACTTGCGCGTGGGGTTGTTGGGAAGAGGACTTGATCGTAGCGACGAGGACGCTCGGGTGGAATCAGCCTTAGAGGGGCTCGGTATAGTCCATCTGCGCTCGCGGTCGGCGAAGCGTCTCTCCGGCGGAGAGCTGAGACGTCTTGCCTTAGCGAGGGCGATGGTTCTTCGTCCAACCGTACTGTTGTTGGACGAGCCCTTCGACGATCTCGACCCCTCGGGGCAGGAGCTTCTCTCCCGCGACCTGCTCCGATTGGTCAAGGACACGGGTATCGCCTTGGCCCTTGTGACTCACGATCTTCGCCGGGCGGCGCTTGTAGCGAGCCGCCTTGCCGTTCTCGGCGGTGGAAGGTTGCTTCAGGTTGGGAAGGTGGTAGAAGTCTTGTCTCATCCTGTCGACCGAGACGTCGCTGCCTTGGTAGGAATGATCAACATTCTCCCAGGAGTGATCGTGAGAGGAGAGGGTCGTGTCGCCGTCGAGATCGAGGGAGGGGGCCGACTCCAGGTCGCGACCGATCTCCCGCAGGGAAGCGCGGTCAGTGTTGGCTTCCGCCCAGAGCGCTTAAAGCTCGAGCCCGAGCAGGGCGCGCTGGCCTCATCGATTGGCGAAGCCCACGTAGTCGGGCTGACGACCGATTCAATCCTGACCCGGGTCACCCTTGAGTGGATGGGCCGAGAACTATTCACCCATCTTCTCTACGGTCGGGGTCGCCAACTAGCGATTGGCGATCGAGTGGCCCTCTCGATCCAGTCCCGCGACCTCCACCTGATGGGTATCCCCAAGAAAGTGTCACCCTCCATCTAGCGAGACCACCCGGGGGGCCGCCTAGAAGTCTCTGACGAGGAGAGTTCGACAACTTTCTCCGGGGAAATTGATGGGGAAGTGACGCGCTCGACGCGGTTGACCCTCCTTTGACTCCCGACGAGCTCCGATCGGGCTCTTCGCACGCCCAAACCGCCCTCCCCGCTCGCACCTCTACCTTGTAGCCGATCGCTGGTGGCCACTCTCTTACGGTTGGTCTGCCATTGGGACCGCCGCCTAGGGTCCGGCGCGAACCTCAGGAACGTAGGGCAGGTGGGGAGGGAAACACCCCGGTGGGAAAGCTACCTCAAGCGCCCCTTCTTTGAGCTTCTCCGCGCACTCACGATACGAATTCACGAACGCTTTGTATTCCTCTCGAAGCTTCCTGAACGCCGCTCCCGTGACTGCGTGAAAGGACGGCGCCGGCGATCGATCGAGCTCTTTGGGCTGGAAGTCCGGCACCTGCATGAGGATCCGCCTCGGTCCCGTCGGTGGCCTCCCTGTCTCCCTCTGGAGCTCGCGGCCCGTCTGCTCGCACTCGCGGAGGAGTTGCTCGATGAGCTCCAGTCTCGGCCTTCTCCTCCAATCTGCAAGACGGGGAACGTGACTCAATAGGATCGTCTCCTCGATGAGGAACTCCTCTGGTGTCAATACTTTGCCTGCTCGCCGAGCCTTGCCCTCCGCGGTCTGGTCGTGCCATATGCCGCCCGTCAGTTCTGGGTAGCCTCGTCGAATCTCGCCCACGCAGTGAACTCCTGGCCAGTCCCAGGAGTGGCGCACCAGACCCTCTTTTGGACCTTGAGAGAAGAGATACTTCAGGCGACCGATCTGCGCTTCGAGCTCGTCGGAGATGATGATGTGCTGGTAGCGCCGTTCCCAGAGCTTGCCCCGCCAACCCTGGAGGGGACCCACCTTGCGAGCGATGTTCCCGTTGACGAATCCCATGAACTCGCTGAGCTGTTTCGTACTCTCGGGGACCAGGAGCATGTGGGCGTGATTGGACATGAAGGCGAGGCCACAGATGTCGATTCCGGTACGTCTCTGACCGCGACCGATGACGCCTTTTATGGTCCGGTTAACCTCGGGCGAAGGGTGGAGGAGGTGGCGACCCTGAAACGTGCGCGTGGTGACCTCTACAAGACGATTTCTTACGCATCCTCGGATTCTTCGCACCTTTATCCAGGTCCTCCTGCAAATAAAGGACGTCATTTGCGAGAAAAACCTTGCCGGTCTCTGTCGACGAAGCGAGTTGACCCTCTCGCCAGGCTGCTGAGAGGCTGGTGGGTGGCACCGGTCTCGCGAAAGGGGCATTCTTGGGCTCCGCGTGAGTTGGTGGGTGGTACCGCTCTGACTAGAACAGTGGGGTTGTGAGCGGTTGGTTTCCGGGATGCTCTGAAGTAGACTGCTGCGACTGGTCGGAGAGTTCAGAGCACCGTCGATGCCGGTAGTTATCGTCCCACCACCCCTGCAAGGACCGACCGCCGGTGTCGGACGAGTGGAGGTTGCCGCCGAAACGGTCAGAGGCACGCTGGAGAGAATGGAAGGCGACTATCCAGGCTTCGGCGAGCTGGTCTTGGAGGCGAACGGCGAGCTGAGTAGCTTCGTCAAGATCTTTCGTAACGGTGAACAGGTGGACCCAGGGAGCCTCGACCAAGAGGTCGCGGCCGCCGATGAGCTTGAAGTAGTAACTGCGATCGCGGGCGGCTGACCCGTTCGTCCCATTTGTTGGCACAAGAGGAGCGACCATGAGCGAGAAACAGGAACGCCTTATCCGCGTCGATATGAGCGAACAAACGGTCTCTATCGAGGACTTCCCTGAAGAGTGGAAGCTTCTGGGCGGCAGGGCCCTCTCTGCCAAGATCCTGCTCAAGGAATGTGACCCCACCTGTGATCCTCTTGGGCCCGACAACGTTCTCGTCTTCGCTCCTGGCGTCCTCGCTGGAAGCGCCGCGCCAACTTCCGGCCGGCTGTCGGTGGGTGCCAAGAGCCCTCTGACGAACGGGATCAAGGAAGCCAATACCGGCGGCAACCCCGGCCAGGACATCACCAAGGCCGGGTACCGCGCGATCATCGTTACCGGTAAACCTACGGAAGCCGACAAGCTCTATGGCCTCGAGGTGAGCCCCGATGGCGCGCGATTGGTTGACGCCGATGACCTCAAGGGACTCTGGAACTATGCCACCTGCGAGCAGCTCGCGGAACGCTATTCGGCGAAGACTTCTTTCCTCAGCCTCGGTCCCGCCGGGGAGATGATGATGCGCGGCTCTTCGGTCGCCGCCACCGATCAGGACAACCGCTACCCGACCCGTCACGCGGCTCGCGGCGGTCTCGGTGCCGTCATGGGCTCGAAAGGACTGAAGTTCATCTCCTGCGATTACGGCGGGCAGGGCGTGCGAGCCCCCGTCAACGCAGAGGGCTTCAGCACACTGTGCAAGAAGTACACGCGGGACTACCTCGACGGCGATCAGATCTTCAAGTACGGCACAAGCTCTGTCGTGCCCCTGGCGAACAAGCTCAACACCTTCCCCCACAAGAACCGAGTGGAAGGGCAGTCACCGGATGTGAAGGGGCTGGACGGCGCTCGCATCGTCGAGGATTTCGAGACCAACGGCGGCAGGATGCACAACTGCCTCACCGGTTGTGTGGTGCGCTGCTCGAACATCGTCCACGATGAGGAGGGGAACTACAAGACCTCTGCTCTGGAGTTCGAAACTCTGACTCTGCTCGGGTCCAATATCGCGATGAAGGACTATCAGCAGGTCGCGACCTTCGACCGCTTGTGCGACGAGCTCGGCCTGGACACGATCGAGGCCGGTGCCGCGATCGGAGTGCTGATGGATTCGGGAGCGCTCGAGTTCGGCGACTATGAGGGCACCAAGGAGCTCTTCGAGAAGGAGATCGCAGAGGGAACGGAGCTCGGCAGAGCCGTCGGGAACGGCGCGGTGGCGGTGGGTGAGCACACCGGGCATCATCGGGTGCCGACCGTGCGCGGACAGGCGATCCCGGCCTGGGATCCGCGACCGCTCAAGGCGACCGGTGTCACCTACGCCACCAGCCCGATGGGCGCCGATCACACCGCCGGCCTGATCATCAACCCCGGCCTTCCCGCTGAAAAGTACGCGCAGGCGTCCCAGGAATCGCAGCTGGTCAACGCCGTCTGTGACGCGTCAGGCTTCTGCCAGTTCATGCAGCCTTCCCTCGATGACATCCGCGAGTTCTACACTCATTTTACGGGGGTAGAGGTCAGTCGAGAGGCGATCGCCGACCAGGGCTGGCAGTGTCTCACTGACGAATGGGCTTTCAACAGTGCCGCCGGCTGGAAGGACGAAGACAACGATCTGCCCGACTGCATGAAGCAAGATGCGATCGGACCTGGAAATGCCGTTTTCGATGTACCGCTCGAGATCATCAACGACGCCAAGGTGCGCAAAGAGCCGCGAGAGAAGCTCTTCCTCGCGAAGGCCACTGGCTAGCTCCCTTCTGCGCTCTTCGAGGGGCGCCCGATGAGCAGTCGCGCCGGTGTTGGCGCCGCCGACGTTCGCATGCGCGGATTCGCCGAGCGCAAGGATGTCGAGGAGGTCTTGGCCCTCCTCCGCGAAGGGAGCTGCGCCCTCGACCAAGAGTCTGTTTCGCTCGCTTCGTGCGCGGGTAGGGTGCTCGCGTCCGAGATCGCCTCCCCGGTCGACGTGCCCGCCTTCGAGCGAGCGGCGATGGATGGCTACGCGCTTCGCGGGGAAGACACCTTCGGCGCCTCGGCCTACGACCCTGTGACCTTGCAGCTAATAGGCGAGTCGATGCCGGGCCGCCCCTATCCGGGCGAAGTGTCTCCAGGCCAAGCGGTGCGCATAATGACCGGCGCTCCGATCCCACTCGGCGCCGACAGCGTCGTTGTGGTCGAGGTGTGTCGTGAGATTGACGGAGCGGTAGAGCTCACCGAGGCAGTGTCGCCGCGAAAGAACGTAGGCTCAGTCGGAGAAGACATTCGCCGCGCCGAGACCGTTCTCGAAGCCGGGAGGCGGATCCGGCCGCAGGACGTCGGCTTGTTGGCTTCGATCGGCGTGGCCTCGGTTCCCTGCGTGCGGCGACCCCGTGTCGAGCTCCTAATTACCGGCGACGAGCTCCTACCGGCGGGCAGCAAGCCCGAGGGCGCTTGCATCGTCGACTCGAACTCGCCGGTGCTCCAGGCGTTGGTGGATAGAGACGGCGGGGTCCAGGTCGGATCCCGGATCCTCCCGGATCGCATGCCTGATCTACGAGATGCGATGACTGTCTGCGATGCGGATGTCCTGCTGATCTCCGGCGGCAGCTCGGTGGGCAAAGAGGACTATGCGCCGGGTCTCGTGGAAGAGCTTGGGACGCTGCTCTTCCATGGCGTGTCGATGCGTCCTTCCAGTCCGGCCGGAGGCGGTCGCCTCGGTGAGACACGCGTCTTTCTTCTCCCGGGCAATCCTGTGAGCTGTCTCTGCGCCTACGAGTTTTTCGCCGGGCCTACCCTACGGGCTCTGGGTGGCCGCTCGCGGTCCTGGCCGCACCGTCGCCGGAGTGCCACTCTCGCTCGCAAGATCTCCTCCCAGATCGGCCGTACCGACTACGTGAGAGTCGCTTTCGACGGCGACCGGGTCTTGCCGTTGGCGATCTCGGGCGCGGCCATCCTCTCCTCGACGGTGCGCGCGGCGGGAGCGGTCATCGTCCCGCGCGGCCTCGAGGGGCTTGCCGAGGGCGAGGTCGTCGAGGTATTTCTCTACGACGATGAGGACGCGCCTCTCCTGTGAAGCAAGAGCAGTTTCTGCAGGTCCTCGATCGCGACGAGGCGGAGCGGCGTTGGCAGTCGGTCCTCGATCTCCACACTCTGGAGGCCGAGCTCGTTCCTCTCGCCGAGGCTCTGGGTAGGGTCTTGTCCGAAGGAGTGCGCTCCGCTGTTGACGTTCCCTCTTTCGACCGTTCCAACATGGATGGCTTCGCGGTGCGGGCGCAAGACACCTATGGCGCCGCCGAGGAGACGCCCGCCGTCCTCCGCCTCAATGAAGAGTCGCTACCGACCGGCGTGCAGCCTCGACAGACGGTCGAGCTCGGAACGGCGACCGTCATTGCCACTGGCGCGATGCTGCCACGCGGTGCCGACGCCGTGGTTCCGGTGGAGATGACCGATGTCTTCGGGCAAGAGCTGCGGGTGCATGGCGCCTGTGTCCCTGGTGATGCGATCTCCCACGCCGGTACCGACATGTCCAGTGGCGAGACTGTTCTGTTTGCGGGCACATGGCTGAGCTCGAGGGAGACCGGCGTGCTCGCTGCCATCGGCGTGGACGAGGTCCAGGTGGTGCGGCGGCCCCGTGTGGCGGTGATCTCCACCGGAGACGAGGTGATCCCGCCGGGCCAGGCCATGCGACCGGGGCTGGTGTACGACTCCAACGGCCGCATCATCAGTGACGCCCTGCGTGAGCTTGGCTGCGATCCGGTGTTCCTCGGAGTCTTTCGAGACCAGACCGATGCCCTTCGCGAAGTTCTACGCCGCGGGGTCGAGGACTGCGACGCGGTCGTCCTCTCGGGCGGCACCTCCAAGGGTGAGGGCGATCTCTGCTATCGGGTGGTGTCAGAGCTCGATCCCGGCATCGTGGTCCACGGCGTCGCCCTCAAGCCAGGGAAACCGATCTGCCTTGCCGCCGCCGGTGCCAAACCTGTCGCCATCCTGCCGGGCTTCCCGACCTCGGCGGTGTTCACTTTTCACGAGTTCGTGGCTCCGGTGCTGCGCCGCCTTGCCGGTCTGCACGGCGTCGCTCGGGAGTCGGTGCGCGCACCCCTGGCACTGCGAGCTCGCAGTCAGAAGGGCCGGCTCGAGTATCTTCTGGTGGGGTTGGTCCGGGGTGCGGAAGGCGAGCTGGTCGCCTATCCCATGGGCAAGGGGAGCGGCAGTGTCACCGCGTTCAGCCGGGCCGACGGTTTTGTGCGCATCGAGCGGAACACCGAGATGGTGGAGGAAGGCTCAGAGCTTGAGGTCACTCTTCTGGCCAGATCCGTGGTCGTTGCCGATCTGGTGATTATCGGCAGCCACTGCACCGGCCTAGACCTCATCTGCTCCGAGCTCGTCGCCGCCGGCATCTCGGTCAAGGTCATGGCAGTGGGTAGCCGAGGTGGGCTTGACGCTGCCCGCCGTGGTGAGTGCGATATCGCCCCGATCCACCTTCTCGATGCCGCCACAGGCGCCTACAACCGGCCTTTCCTGGGAGAGGGCCTCGAGCTCGTGCCTGGGTACCTACGAGTGCAGGGCGTTGCAACCCGCGCCGACGACGAGCGCGATCTCGACGAGCTCCTCGCCGATCCGAGTGCCCGCATGGTCAATCGCAACCGAGGAAGCGGCACGCGGATCCTCATCGACAGGCTTCTCGGCGAGAGGCGCCCTGACGGCTACGGCTACGAGCCCCGCTCCCACCATGCCGTCGCCGCCGCGGTGGCCCAGGGTCGAGCCGATTGGGGTATGACCATCGAGCCCGTTGCGCGCGGAGCCGGCCTACGTTTTCTGTCCGATCAGCAAGAGCACTACGACTTTGCCGTTCCGACCGCGCGCGCCCAACGAGAGGAAGTCAAGGCCTTTCGCGCCCTCCTGTCGCCCGGCAGTGAGATGCGTCGCCGCCTCGCCGAGATCGGCTTTCACTCCTAGCCTGGACTATTCATGAGGTCCGTAGCGAGGTGCCGCAGATGCCCGGAGATACAAGGCGTCGCGACCGAGGGCTCCGCAGGCGTATTTGGCAATACGTCGAGGGGCCCGACCGAGCGCAACGCAGTAGATTCGGGCAGCTGCGGCACCGCAGTAGGAGCTTCATGAATAATCCAGGCTAGCCGGTTGGCGCCGTCTCCGGGAGCCCCGAAAGATGACAGGCGACCGCCCCGCCATGATCCGCCTGTTGCAGCAGCGGCTCGATCGTCGAGCATTCAGGCAGCACCTTCGGGCAGCGCGGATGGAAGCGACACCCGCTCGGCGGATTGCTCGGGCTCGGCACTTCGCCGCTGAGAAGCCGATGAGGCCGGGTGGCCTCGAGCTCAGGATCCGGCACCGGCACCGCGGCTAGAAGCGCCTCGGTATAGGGATGCTGGGGGCGGGCGAAGAGCTCGTCACGCTCGGCGATCTCCACGATCTTGCCGAGGTACATGACCCCGATGCGATCACTGATGTGTCGCACCACCGAAAGATCGTGGGCGATGAAGAGATAAGTGAGGCCCAGCTTCTCCTGTAGGTCCATGAAGAGGTTGATCACCTGCGCCTGGATCGATACGTCGAGCGCCGAGACCGGCTCGTCGCAAATGATGAGGCTCGGCTCCAGGGCAAGGGCGCGAGCGATTCCGATGCGCTGGCGCTGCCCTCCCGAGAACTCATGCGGGTAGCGATCGGCCATGTCGGGCAGCAAGCCGACCAGACGGATCAGCTCCGCCACCCTTTCTCGATACCGCGGCTTGTTCCCGGCCAGCCCATGCACGACCAGCGGCTCGCCAACGATGTCCCGTACTTTCATGCGTGGATTCAGCGAGCCGAAGGGATCCTGATAGACCATCTGGACGCGTTGGCGAATCGGACGCATTCGCGCCTGGTCGTAGTCCGTGATGTCTTCGCCGTCGAAGACGATGCGCCCGGCGGTGGGGTCGAGCATGCGCAGGACCGCAAGCGCAGTGGTCGACTTTCCGCAGCCGCTCTCGCCCACCAGTCCGAAGGTCTCGCCCCGCTGGAGCTCGAAGGAGACCCCATCCACGGCCTTCACCGAGCCGACCTGCTTCTGCATCAAGACACCCTGGGTGATGGGGAAGTGCACCTTCAGTCCTTCTACGCGAAGAAGGGGCGAAGGTCCCTGAACAGCGTTGGCCTCAGTCATAGCCGAAACAGGCCCTGGTGTGACCGTCGGCGACCCGCTCGAGGACGGGGATCTCGGCCTCACAGCGATCGCTCTTGTGTTTGCACCTGGGCGCGAACGCGCACCCCGGCGGCATCTGCGAAAGGTCCGGGGGCTGGCCATCGATGGGAACCAGGCGCTTGCCCGCATCGCCGGTCAACTGCGGAATCGACTCCATCAGGCCCTGGGTGTAAGGGTGCACCGGGTTCTTGTAGAGCGCGCGCGCCGGGGCGCTTTCGACGATACGGCCCCCGTACATGACCGCCACGCGATCGGCATAACGAGCGACGACGCCGAGGTCGTGGGTGATCAGAATGAGGGCGGAGCCCGCCTCGCGGGTCAGCTCCTTGAGCAGCGAGAGAATCTGAGCCTGCACGGTGACGTCGAGTGCTGTGGTCGGCTCGTCGGCGATGATGAGCTTGGGCTGACAGGCAAGTGCCATCGCGATCATGACGCGCTGGCGCATGCCGCCCGAAAACTGATGAGGGTAGTCATCGAGGCGACGCTCTGCGTCGGGAATCGCGACTCGAGACAGTAGCTTCTTGGCCTCCGCGAGGGCGTCTCGCCAAGGGAGCCCACGATGCAGCCGGATCGGCTCGGCGACCTGCTTGCCGATGGTCAGAACCGGATTGAGCGAAGACATCGGCTCCTGGAAGATCATCGCGATGCGATTGCCCCGGATACCGCGCATCCGGCGGCGGTCCAGATCGAGAAGGTTGTCGCCTTCGAACAGGACCCGTCCGCCGTCGATGCGGCCCGAATCGCCGATCAGCCGTAGAATGGACAGCGCCGTCACACTCTTCCCCGAGCCGCTCTCCCCGACGATGGCCAGGGTCTCGCCGGCCGAGACGGTGAGCGACACGGAGTTGAGCGCTCGCACGATACCGAGGTCGGTTCGGAAGCTCACGCTGAGGTCCTCGACCTCGAGCAGAGGTGACGAGCGAGCGCTGGCTCCAGCAGCCGGGACGGACACTAGAAGCCGAGCTCCTTCTTGAGCTTGTGGTCGATCCACATCCGCGCGTAGATCGGACCCGGCCGAACCGCACCGGCGCGCAGCTCACCGTTGTAGTTCTTGACCCAAGGCCACCATGCGGTGTAGCTGTATTGAATCGGCAGCCAGAGATAGGGCGCGCGATCGAGCATCTCGACCGTCAGGTCTTTGATCATTCGCTGCCGAAGTATCTCGCTACGGGTGCGATGAAACTCGGCGACCTGTCGATCGACGTCCGGGTCGGAGAAGATCGATGGGTTCCACTGTTGCCCGGTAGTGAAGCTCTTTCGCAGGCTGGTTGTCGGATTCACGTGACCGCTGTTCATCAGGTAGGCGGGAGCGTGAGTCTTCGAGGTCATCGTCGAGAGGTAGGCGGCGTGCTCCATGGGGTCGATCTCGAGGTGCACTCCGATTTTCGACAGATAATCGTCGATGAGTGGAATCAGGTCCATGTTCGAGGGGCTGCAGCTGCACACCTGCGCCTTGACGGTGAAGCCGTCGGGATACCCCGCCTCGACAAGGAGCCGCTTCGCCTTTGCGGGGTCATAGCCGAAGAGCTCTTGGACTGAGGCAGGCATCGATTCGAGCGGCTCGAAGTAGCCGGTGAAATCCGGGTGCATGGGGTAGGCGAAGAGCTCGGCATGACCGCCGTAGAACAAATCGGCGATCTCTCGTTGGTTTACTGCGAGATTGATCGCACGCCGAACGCGGACGTCGTCGAAGGGTTTCTGGTCGGTCCGGAGGGCCATGAAGTTACCGACGCTCGACAGCGATCTCACCCACTTGAGCTCCGGTGTTGTCTCTTTCAGGTGATCGACCGCGATCCAGCGGATGGCCTCGAGGATGTCGAGTTTGCCGGTACGAAGAGCAGTCAGAAAGGTCGCCTCGTCTTTGATCGTCCTATAGTTGATCTCGTCCACAAAGGGGATCTCGTATTGCTGTCCTCCGAGCTTCTCTCGATCCCAGTAGGCCGGGTTGCGCTGATAGGTCTGAGAGTGGCCCTGGATGAAGTCGGTCAATTGAAAGGGCCCTGTTCCGACGGCGTTGCGCCAGTTCTTGGCGTCGACGTCGGCCATCTCCCTCGGCACGATGGCCGAGTAGTAGCCGTAGCCGAATCGGTAGGCCCACTCGACGTTGAACTCGCTGAACTCGAAGACCACCGTGTGCTTGTCCCGCGCCTCGACCTTGGCGATGTGGTCGAAGTAGGTGGAGATTTTTTTTGGACTCGCGTCGAGCCGGTAGTAGCTGAAGACCACATCTTCGGCGTCGAGCTCCCGCGACTTCATCACTCCTGGTTTGTCGGGGAAACGGATGCCTCGGCGCAGATGAATCACCAACGTGAGCGGCGTCTCCCACTCCCAACTCTCAGCCAGCTCGCCGCGGAGAGCGTCGTCGGGTAGGTAGGCCTCGGAGCGGAAAATGTACTTGCCGCCCTTGCGCACGCTCTTTTCCAGGTCGGCGGCGAAGAGCTGCTCGTAGAACATTCCGGTGTCGTGATTGAGCTTCCAGTTCCAGTCGGTCGGGTCCCAGGACAGAGCCGAGAGAGTGACAGTGACGGTGCCGATATCGAGGGTGCCGCCGTACTGCGGCTCTTCGGGCGCCTGCGCCCCTGCTCCAAGGCAGAAGAGGATCAGCAGTGCTGCAACCAGGCTTAGGCGATTCCGTATTGGGTCCCTCATCGGCTTCCTCGCATTCTCGGGTCGAGCAGGTCGCGCAGCGCATCGCCAAAAACATTGATCGCGTAGACGACGATGGTGAGGCATAGACCTGGTGCAAGGGCCAGCCACGGGCCCAGGTACATATAGGTTCGACCGGTACCACTGAGCATGCTGCCCCAGGTCGGCGCCGGCGGCGGAACTCCCAGGCCGAGAAACGAGAGACCGGCCTCGGCCAGAATGACGGCTCCCACGCGGGTGCTGAAGAGAACGATCACGACCGGCATCACATTGGGGAGGATGTGTCGCCAAAGGATCCGCGGCGTACGCGCGCCGATGGACTGCGCCGCGTGGGTGTACATCTGCTCGCGGATGGTGATCACTGATCCGCGCACGATCCGCGAGCCGGCGATGCCATAGAGCAGACCAAGGATGACGATGATTTGAACGAGGCCCGGCCCGACGATCGAAATGACGACAATCAGCAGGACGAGACCGGGGAAGATCATCCAGGCGTCGACCATGCGCTGAATCAACATGTCGATACGACCGCCGAAGTAACCCGAGACAACGCCGAGGAGAATCGAGATGAAAGTGGCCAGGCCGGCTGCACAGAAGCTAACGATCATCGAGATCTGGCCACCGATCAGCACCCGCGAGAGCACGTCACGCCCGAGGTGGTCGGTACCCAGGAGGAAGGCGAGCGAAGGAGGCTCGAGCCGATGCACCAGGTTGGTGTCGTTCATCCCGAAGGGCGCCAGTAGATCGGCGAAGATCCCAGCGAGAAGAAAGACCAGGAAGATGAGACCGCCGGCTGCTCCCAGCGGCTTGGTGCGGATCAGACGCGACAGGAGCTCGACAACAGGTCCACGCCGCTTCCGAGGCAGCTCCATCGTAGTCACGACAGTTTCCGACGTCATTGATGACGGACCTTGGGGTCGAGAAGGCCGTAGCTGAGGTCCACGGCGAGGTTGATCAGCAGAACTCCGACCCCGACGACGAGAAAGACGCCGGAGACCACAGGGTAGTCACGCGAGGAGACCGCCTCGAGGAGGAGCAGACCCATCCCTGGCACGACGAAGATCTGCTCCATGATCACCGCTCCGCCGATGAGGACGGGCGCCTGCAGGCCGATCAGGGTCACCACCGGAATCAGGCCGTTGCGAAGAGCGTGGCGCACGACGAGAAGTACTTCTCCTACTCCCTTGGCTCGCGCGGTGCGAATGTAGTCCTGGCGCATCACCTCGAGCATCATCGTTCGGGTCATCCGCATGGTTACCGCGGACATCGACAGGCCGAGAAGAGTGGCAGGCACGATCATGTGGCTCAGATTCTTGATCGGATCCTCCAGGAATGGGGTGTACTCGAGCGCCGGTGACCAGCGCCACCAGACCGAGGGAAAGACCATCACCAGGGTGCCGAGCCAGAAGCTGGGGATCGCAAGCATCAGAAGTGAGAAAGAGCGGGTGATGTAGTCGCCCAGAGAGTCCTGGCGCATTGCGGAGTAGACCCCGATCGGTAGCGCGACCGAGAGCGCGACGATCAGAGCGAGCAGGCCGAGCTCGAAGCTGATCGGCATGCGCGCGAGAAGCTGTTCACTTACCGGGGTGTTCTGCCACAGCGAGTTACCGAAGTCTCCCATCATCGCGGAGCCGACCCAGCGGAAGTACTGGACGATAACCGGCCGGTCGAGGCCGAGAGCCGCCTCGATGTTGGCCCGATCTTGCCCGGTCGAGATGTCGTTCTGCGACAACATCAGATCGATCACATCGCCGGGGATGAGGCGGATCGAGAAAAAAACGATCACGCTGGCGAAGATCAGTGTCGGGATGAGCGCCAAGAGTCGCCGGATGATGTATGCCTGCATTGCTGTGTGTTCGTCGTTTCTAAGGAGCCGCCTATCCTAGAACAACTGAGAGCTTGCTGAGACAGATCCGGATGGATAGCGGTCTCCCTCCTCCACTGCCGCGCCGCCGCAAGTGGTGCCACTGTCGAATAGGGGAGATAGATTGGACTACTGAATGTTGAATGATTGGTATAAATGGATCTTGTATTTATTCGATATGGATCTTGAAGGAGACCTGAAATGCGCCGAAAATCCGGGATAGAGAGCTACCAAATGTTCCGCGAATCAGGAATCAGCCTCACCCCGGGAGTCGGCCAACCGCTTTACCGGCAGATCTTCGATCAGGTGGCAGCCCGGGTCTCGAGCGGCGTGCTGACACCTGGCTTCAGGCTCCCTCCGACTCGTGTTCTTGCCGAGGAGCTAGGTGTTCATCGCAACACGGTCGTGCGTGCTTTCGAAGATCTCGTGGCGGCCGGGTTCCTGGTGTCGGTCGTCGGTCGAGGGAGCTTCGTCACCTCCGCCCCGCTCCCTGCCAGTATTTCGCCACCGCCGTCCCGCCCCTCTCTGCCCTGGGTCTCGCTGGTGTCGCGCGCGGCCTCAGCAGAACCGCTCGGGCGCGCCGACGCCCTGGCCGGGCCGGCTCCCAGCGGCAACCCGGTCAACCTCAGCCGCATGGAGCCGGCGGGTGAGCTGCTGCCGCACGAGCTCCTCCGACGCTGCCTCGATCACGTGCTGCGCGATCGAGCCGCGTCGGCTCTCGGCTATTCGCCGCGGGAGGGCCTGCCGCGGCTTCGTGAGCTGATCGCCGCCGAGCTCTCTCGCTCCGGGGTCCCGGCCGAGGTCGATGACGTACTGGTGACGACCGGCAGTCAGCAGGCCCTCGATCTGGTAGCGAGAGCCCTGATCGATCCGGGCGACCCTTTTCTGGTCGAGGAGTCGACCTACAGCGGTGCAATCAACCTCTTTGCGGTGGCCGGAGCGCGTGTCGTCGGTGTTCCGAGCGATGGCGACGGCCCCGACCCGGCCGCCCTCGAACGTCACGATCGAAGCCGGGCCAAGGGCTTCTACATGATGCCCAACTGCGGCAACCCGACTGGGGCCTGCGTCTCCGCCGAGCGTAGGCACGCGCTGGTCGCTTGGTCGCGAAGAGCCGGAGTCCCTCTGATCGAGGACGACTACGGCGCTGACCTCAATCTCGACGGTGTTCCTCCGCCGCCCGCACTCAAGGCCCTCGACAGCGAGGTCATTTATCTCGGCACCTTTTCGAAGAAGTTGATTCCGGCGCTGCGAGTCGGGTTTCTGGTCTGCCCGAAGGCACTCCGGCGCCAGCTAGTACCTCTCAAGCACGCCATGGACCTGGGCACGTCGGTCCTATTGCAGCACGCGCTGTGCGAGTTTCTCGAGCGCGGCTACATGCGCGCACACCTTGCGAAGGTGCTACCCGAGTATCGCGCGCGCCGTGACGCTTTGGCAGCCGGCCTGAGCGAGGGGTTGCCCGATGGCGTCGAGTGGACGCCGCCGGCCAGAGGCTTGGTGCTCTGGCTGCAGCTGCCCGAGGGCAGCGACCCAGGGGCGGTGTGTGAGGAGGCCAGTCGTCGCGGAGTGCTGGTGACTCCCGGGGCAATTTACAGCCCCACCGGCCGCAGCCGGCCCAGCTTACGGCTGGCGTTCTGCGGCGAGCCGCCGGAGCGGATCGCCGTCGGCGCGCAGCGCCTTTGTCGCGCGATCGATGCGGCGGCCGGTCGCGGTCGCGGCTCGGGTTCCACACGAGCCCCGGCCATCGATGTTCTTTAGTGGAGGTCCCCCAACCTGGGTGGACGTTCTCGATTGGAGGTTAGTGATGCAAGAAGCGACATTTCAAAGCAAAGTGGGTCTTGCCCGGATGCTTGCCGGCGGAGCGATCATGGACGTGACCGACGCCGACCAGGCGCGCATCGCGCAAGAAGCGGGCGCGACTGCGGTCATGGCTCTCGAGCGAGTGCCGGCCGACATTCGCCGCGACGGCGGAGTGGCCAGGGCCAGCGACCCGGAGCGAGTGACCTCGATCCAACAGGCGGTCTCGATTCCGGTGATGGCGAAGTGCCGCATCGGTCACTTCATGGAGGCACGGGTGCTCGAGGCACTCGAGGTCGACTTTATCGACGAGAGCGAAGTGCTTAGCCCGGCCGACGAAGCCTTTCATATCGACAAGGGCGGCTTTCGCGTGCCTTTCGTGTGCGGCTGTACCGACCTCGGTGAAGCCCTCAGGCGCATCGGCGAGGGCGCGGCGCTGCTGCGAACCAAGGGCGAAGCTGGCACCGGCAACATCATCGAGGCGGTCCGCCACCTGCGCGCCCTACGCACCTCGATTCGTCGGCTCGGGACCCTGGGCCACGAGGAGCTGATGACCGAGGCAAAGGTGCTCGGCGCGCCCTTTCCGCTGCTCGAAGAAGTGGCCAACCGCGGTCGTCTCCCGGTGCCGAACTTCGCCGCCGGTGGTATCGCGACGCCCGCGGACGCCGCCCTGTGCATGGCGCTGGGTGCGGAGGCGGTATTCGTCGGCAGCGGCATCTTTCTGAGCTCCGACCCGGCGGGACGAGCCCGCGCGATTGTCGAGGCGACCACCCACTGGGAAGACCCGGCCAAGCTTGCTGAGATCTCGACCGGGCTGGGCGAGGCGATGGCGGGCCTGGAGATCTCGAGCCTGGCCGAGAGCGAGCGCTACGCGACGCGAGGCTGGTGATGCGGATCGGAGTGATGGCGTTGCAGGGGGGATTCGCTCCTCACCTGAACGCCCTCACTCGTCTCGGCCACGAGGCGATCGAGATCCGGACCGCGGGCGCACTCGAGGAGGCCGAAGGACTCGTTCTTCCCGGCGGCGAGTCGACCGCTCAGCTCGGCCTGCTCGAGCGCAGCGGTTTGCTCGTGTCATTGGAGGCTTGGCTCGACAGAGGTGGCCCGGTGCTCGCGACCTGTGCGGGGCTCATCGTGTTGGCGAGCCGGGTACGGAGTCCTAGCCCCGGAGGACGGACCTTCGGCCCGTCCTCGGGCCCAGCCCCACCTAAAAACTGCTCGCCTGCTGCGCAGGCTCCCAGTCAGCCGAGTCTAGGCCGGCTCGACGTCGAGGTTGAGCGCAACGCCTGGGGGCGCCAGATGCACAGTTTCGAAGCGGCGAGTGATCGCCATGGTCTACCGCTCGTATTCATCCGCGCACCTCGTATCACGCGGGTTGGCCCCGCTGCGGAGGTGCTCGACACTCTCGATGGTGAGCCGATCCTGGTGCGACAAGACGCGATCGTCGCCGCCACCTTCCACCCCGAGCTCACCGCTGATCTCGAGGTCGGCAGGATGGTGTTCGGTGAAGCCGTTCTGGCCCAGCGGGCTCAGGCGTAGTTCGCTTGCAGGAAGCGCTCGCAATTGCGACAGAAACGAAAACCGCGAGTGTCGATGATCGCGCGGACGTAGCCTCGTTCGCCGAAGCGGTTGAAGTCGCCTTTGGTCATCGGGCAGTAGCCGCCGTCGGCCGCCCTGGCTTGGCCGTAGTGGTGCATCAACCCGAAGTTGTGGCCGATCTCGTGCAGGGCGACTTTGAGCAGGCGCGCGGTCGCGACGTCGGAGCTCCGCCCTTGTAGGCGTTTTGTCGAGACCACCGCGACATCGTTCGAGTTGTCTTTGCCACCGAACATGAAGTTCCAGAAGTCATCGCTGCTTCGATCCAAGAGATCGACCTCGGTGACACCGAGGATGTGCCCGCCGACCTCGAGGTTCAGCGACTTGGTGAGCAGGCCTGCGTCCAAACTCTCGACCGGAGGCGGGTCGTATTGGACGAGCTCCGTTTCGCTGATGATGTCGAGAAAGGACTCGCGAATTTTGGCGGCGAAGGCCTCGAACAGGAGGACGTTGAAGGGTTTGCCGACTCGTACCAGCTTGAGGCGGCTCAAGGCCTCTCGGGCCTTCCTCCTGCCCAGGTGCAGTGTCACCTTCTCGATTGTAACTCGTTCATAGTCGAGAAGCTATGTGTCGGCATGGCGGCGAGGGTCTAGATCGGTGCTCTTGCAGTCTTCGCAGCGGTCTCGGGCAGTTGGACGTCGATGCCGACACAACTACTGCAGGCATTACCCTCATCGTGTTTGTGCTCGGCCAGGAGCCGGTCTTGGGTAGTTTGATAAACGGGCTCAGAGGAGCGCGGAGTGCGGACGTCGGTCCCTGGACCATCGGTGGAGAGAGGGGACTGCCGCCAGCTATTGTCCGGCGACCAAAGGCGACCCAAATCAGCCACGGTACCCGGCTCCTGAGCGCTACTGAAGAGGTCGAGAGCGCCGCGGACGATCGTCAGCTGATCTTCTGGGTCATTCGCCTTGCCGGAGGTGTGGCCGAGGGGATAGTCGACGAAGGCGGCGCGAGGGGGAGCGACCGCCCTGGTGATATCCAGTGCTGAAGTCAGCGAGGTGGTGGGGATGCCCCGCGCCTCGAGCTCTCTTGCGATCAGACCGACCGATTGGTGGCAGACCGGTCACACCGGAACCAGCAGCGCGAGCTCTGCTCCTTCTTCTGCGGCGGCATTAGCGATCGCCGGGGCGAGTTTTTCTCGCACGCTGCGCGAAGAATAGATGCCGCCCATGAACGTGAAGGCGTTGGCGGTCAGGCTACCGACCTCACCCTTTGCCGCCATCGTTCGCAGCGTGTCGATCGGGAAGACCACATTGGGGTCGCGTCGGGCGTCGCTGAGATCGTAGGCGAAGTGCGTTGCTCGGAGCCGCTCGGTGTCTACATCAGTAGGGACTAGACGAAAAGAGATGTCGTCTTTGAAGTGGAAGGCGATTTGGCCACTTACATAGATCCCGCCCGAAGCGATCAGCGCGATCCGGCTCTCGGCCAGGGGCTTGCGCGGGCGAGTAAAGGGTGGCGGCGCCTCGCTGTGCACCCAGCGGTACGGAGGGTAGCCGAGCGCTGAGTAGGTTTCGAGGGTGGCGTCGATGTAATCGACGGGCTGTGAGGTCCGGCTCACTCGATCGTCCTAGCGCCGATCAGGCCCCATCTGGCGCCCGCGGCGGTGACTTGTCCGGCGAAGGCATCAGCCACCGGCGGCATCGGCCTTTGCGTCTCCGTCCGGTCCCTTCTCCAGCATGTCTTCAATCATGGCCTTGAATGCAGTGATGGGCTGAGCGCCTCGCAGTTGTTGGGTGACCTTGACCTTGCCCGTGTCGTCCACCCAGCCCAACAGAAAGGTGGGAGTGGCACTGACTCCGGCGCGCCGCGCCGTAAGCAGGTCTCCGTTCACACGCTCCTTTTGCCCCTGCTCCAAGCAGGATGCGAACTGGCCCTGGTCGAGGCCTACTTGCTGGGCGTAGCCGGGAAGGTTTTCCGGCTGGAGCTTGGTGTAATTGGCAAAGAGCAGGTCGTGCATCTCCCAATATTTGCCGCCGGCCTGGGCGCAGGCAGCCGCCTCAGCCGCCTTGAAGGCAAACGGGTGATTGCCGAGAGGGAAATCCATCACCGCGTAACGCACTTTGCCGGTCTTGATGTAGGTCTCTTCGATCTGCGGGTACGTCTCACGGACGTAGCGAGCGCAGTACGGTCATTGGTAGTCCAGGAACTCGATCACTGCGAGCTGTGCATTCACCGCCCCCTTTACCGGCTTGCCGGCGAGGTCGAGGGTGGTATTGGGGGGCACCCCTTGGGGGCGCTTGGCCGGCTGCGTTGGGCGCTGGCTCACAAGCTGCTTGATCTCTTGCAGGGTCCGCTGGATCGCCTGCTGACCCTGCCTCAGCGCGTCGATCTGCTGCTGAAGGTCGGAGGCATCTTGGCCCTGTTGAGCCACTGCAGAGACCGGAATCAGAGTCGCCGCGATCGCGGTCGCCGCCATTCGTTTCGAGATTGTTTGCACGAGTCTCTCCTCGGTTTGGCTGTCGGCTCCCAATGCCGACTGATGCGCATTGCGCAGAGGCAGGCTACACCACCTCGCAATAATTAGGCTTCTAGACCCTTGAAATTCGAAAAAGGAATCCCACCTCTAGAATGAAGAGAGAGGGAGAGGAGGAGGGTCTAGGCCGCCCTCCTCTCGGGGTGTCAATCCGGAGTGTCAGGTCCTGTCTTCGGCTACGACGACTGTTAGCCCTCCGTGGTTGGCGCATGCTGTTGCGCGTCGAGCGCCTCCTGCGACGGCGGCAGCGTCGGCTCGCGTCCTCTCGTTACGTTGAACGGCTCGGTGTCGATCTCGTCGAGCTTCAGCTCTCCGGCCAGGACCGCCCGCTTCCACTGTTGGTGCTCTCCCTCTCTGTCGTGGAATTCCGGCATCACCTCGCGCGCAAAGAGCTCGAGGCTGGAACAGATGTCTTTGTGACTGTTTCTTCCCGCTTGGTTGAGCAGGATCACCTGGTCGACGTTGGCCTGCTCGAGCTCCGCTAGGCGCTCGCGCACGGTCGCGGGCGAACCGATGAGCTCGCTACCGCTGCGTTGCGATCCCGCCTCCGTTTTCTTCCACTCCTGGTAGCGCTCCCAGAAGTTGACCTCTCCCGGAGCGAAGGGGCCCTCCTTGGCGTAGAGCTGCAGGCTGAACTGAAAGAAGGTCCAGCCGTCGGATTTGCGCTGTGCCTCTTCGTCCGTTTCTGCGCACATGAAACCGGCGACCACGGCGATATTCGGGTTGGTCGCATAGTCACAGAGCTTCTCTTGATCGGTGGTGAAGATGTTGTAGTAGGAATGGACCCAGGCTCTGGCAGAGTCGAGATCCACGAACTTGAAGCACAGAGCTCCCATACCGCGGTGCGCGGCGTATTTGATCGTGTCGAGCTGGGAGCAAGCGACCCAAAGCGGCGGGTGTGGCTTCTGCAGCGGCTTGGGGATCACATTGCGGAGAGGAAAGTCGAAGTAGTGGCCGTGGAACTCCCAACCGTTCTCCCAGAACATCGGTAGGCAGGCGCGTACGGCTTCCTCCCAGACGATGCGCTTGTCGCGAAACTTCCGGCCGAAGGGGTGGAGCTCGGTCACACTCGCGCCTTCGCCTAGGCCCAGGTCGACTCGTCCGTTGCTTACCAGATCGAGGGTCGAGACCCGCTCGGCGACGCGGGCCGGGTGGTTGGTGGTGAGCTGAACGATGCCGTGGCCGAGGCGAATGTTCTTGGTGCGCTGGCTGGCCGCGGCGAGGAAGACCTCCGGAGCGGAGGAGTGGGAGTACTCTTCGAGAAAGTGGTGCTCGACTTCCCATGCGTAGTCGTAGCCGAGCTCGTCGGCGAGGGCGATCTGCTCGAGCGAGTCCTGGATGAGAGTGTGCTCGCTGTCGGGGCCCCAGGGCCGGGGTAATTGATGCTCGTAGAAGATGCCGAACTTCATGCTCTCGCCTCCAGCGGTCGTCGCATTGTGCCAAAAGCGTATCCCATCCAGCTTCCGGGCTAGACCAGTCGTTTCCAAAGTTCGCGCCACCTATCTCGGCCCCTTCTGCCCGCTGGCGGCGTTGCACCTTCTCGACAGATTCCCAATATGCCTGCGTCGGCGCGCCTTGCCAGCGAACAGAATGACCTCGAGCTATGCGACTCGAACTTCGGAAACGCTGGTCTAGTGAGGGAAGCCGAGCCCATTTGGCGGCCGAGCCGTCGATTCGTCAACGTCGAGCGAGACCGAGGCTAGACTCTCGATGAGAAGGGACGACGGGGTGCAAGATTTGATCGAGTATCTGAGTGGCGAGCAGCAGCGCTTTCGCGCCGAGCTGATGGACTTTCTGCGCATTCCGAGTGTGTCTTCCCTGCCGGAGCACACGAAAGACGTGGCCAGTGCTTCGAGCTGGGTAGCCAGACGCCTCGAAACAGCGGGCATCGGAGGCATCGAGATCCTGGAGACCGGCGGCCACCCCGTGGTCACAGGGGGGTGGCATGGAGCTCCGGGGAATCTGACGGTGCTGATCTATGGCCATTTCGATGTGCAGCCGGTGGACCCGATCGAGGAATGGAGCCACCCGCCCTTCCAGCCGGTGCTCGAGGACGGGCGCATCTATGCGCGGGGAGCCTCCGACGACAAGGGAAATATGTTGATTCCCATCTTGGCGGTGGAGGCTCTTTTTGCTGTGCACCAGCGGCTGCCTCTGAATGTGAAGTTCTTTTTCGAGGGCCAAGAGGAGATCGGTAGCCCGCAGCTCCCTTCCTTCCTGGCTCGGGAGCGCGAGCGATTCGCCTGCGACCTGGTGATCAGCGCGGATGGCGGCCAGTGGGGTGAGGACCAGCCAAGCTTGCTGGTTGCCACCAAGGGACTCGCCGCCTCCGAGCTGCATGTTCGGGGACCGAATCAAGATCTGCACTCTGGGCTCTACGGGGGGGCGGTGCAGAACCCTCTTCATGGTCTGGTGCAGATGCTGGACTCACTCCACGATGCGAACGGACGAATTCTGGTCGAGGGGTTCTATGACGACGTTGTCGAGCTCAGCGAGGAAGATCGCCGTCTGATGGCCGCCGTTCCCCAGGACGACGAGGAGATTCGCCGGCACCTCGGTGTCGAAGCGCTCTTCGGCGAGGTCGGTTTCACCACCCTCGAACGCCAATGGGGCCGCCCGACCTTGGAGCTCAATGGCATCTCGGGCGGTTTTCAGGGCGAGGGGACGAAGACGGTGATTCCTCGCTCGGCCAGTGCCAAGATCACCTGCCGGCTGGTTGCCGATCAGGACCCGCAGCGGATCAACGGGCTGATCGCCGAGCACCTTCGCCGCCACACTCCACCCGGCGTCGAGGCCGAGCTTGTGGCTTCAGAGTCGATGGCTCACCCTTATCGGATACCCCCGGACCACTGGAGCAGGGAAGTGGCGACTTCGGTGCTTCGGCAAGTCTACGATCGAGAGCCTTACACCATCCGTACGGGCGGCAGCATCCCGGTGTGCTCCCTCTTCAAGAAAGAGCTTGGCGCCGAGACGCTGATCTTCGCGTTTGCTCTCCCCGACGAGCGCTTTCACGCCCCCGATGAGTTCTTTCGCCTGGCGAGCTTCGAGAAGGGGCAACGGGCCTGGTGTCTTCTTCTCGACGAGTTGGCGAGGGCCTGAGGGTGTCTGGCCCCCCCCCCTTTCGGATAGGCCCAGTTTGCGCTATGGTGGGCTGAACTGTTGACTTATTGCCGAAGTAGTTGAGCCTGATTGATCTACCCCCGGTTGCCGAATGTGCCAAGCACTAGGCTGGTGTGTAGCGGTCGAGGCTCGTCTCCTGTACGAGCTCGGTGAGAGGTGCTGATATGGAGCAGATAGTGAAGCCTGTTTCGAGACGACGCTTCATCCAAGGTGTCATAGCCGGCGGAGCCTCCGCCTACGGCGCGAGCTACCTTTTCCGCCAGGGCGGGGGAGTGCATGCGCAACCTGCCGCCGGCGCCGCAGAGCGGCTGGTCACTCTGAGGGTGAATGGCCAAGAACGCCGCGTCGATGTGCTCCCCCAGGAGCAGCTTGCGATGACCTTGCGCTACAAGCTGGGATTGACCGGCACCAAGCTGGGGTGTGATCGAGCGGAGTGCGGTGCCTGCACAGTACTCCTCGACGGTAAGCCTCACTACAGCTGCTCGATCCTGACCCAGATGGTTCGGGGCCGCGAAATAACCACGGTCGAAGGCCTCGCCGCGGCGGATGGCACCTTGCATCCGGTGCAGCAGGCGGTGGTCGACGAGGCCGGCTTTCAATGTGCTTTTTGCGCGCCGGGTTTCATTATGACGATGGTCGCGACCTTGGAGGAGAATCCGAATCGCAGTCGCGAGGACATGCGCCAAGCGCTTTCCGGCAACCTGTGCCGCTGTGCGGACTACAACAAGATCCTGAACAGCGCGATGCGTGCCGCCGAGTACGTACAGAGGAGCTGATATGGCTAGGACTTATCACGGAACCGACTACACCCCTCCCGACCACTACGCCAAGGTGACGGGCCAGGCCCGCTACGCCGAAGACTGGCGCGCCGAGGGCATGATCTTCGCCAAATGCCTGCTCAGCCCGATGCCCCATGCGCGAGTGCGGAGTATCGACGCCGCCGAGGCCTTGGCGATGCCAGGGGTTCACGCCATCCTCACCGAGGAAGATCTGCCCGAGCATGACGACTTGGCCGAGACCTGCGTCACCAACGAGCCTCTCTATGAGGGTGAGGCGATTCTTGCAGTTGCCGCCGACAACGAATGGATCGCGGCGAACGCGATCGAGAAGATCAAAGTAGATCTCGAGCCACTTCCCTTTGCGCTCGATCCGCTCCAGAGTCTCCGCCGCGGAGGCTCCAACGCACGGACTGATGGCAATACCATCATCCGCGAGACACCGGAGGGTGGTGGGCGCCCGACGATGGCGGTGAAGGACACGAAGTGGGACGAGGGGCTCTTCGTCGATCCCGGACGCCTGCCGATGGGCGAGCCGCAAGGTGAGTGGACCGTCGGTGATATCGACAAGGGCTTCGAGGAGGCGACTCTGATCCTCGACGAGGCGCTCTACCATCAAAACGTGACCCATCACCCGCTCGAGCCGAGAAGCTGTATGGCTTATTGGCAGAACGGCAAACTCTTTATCCACCCCTCGACCCAGAGCACTTCGATGACGACCGGTGCGGTCGCGAGTCAGGTGGGAGTATCGCCGGATCAGGTCGTCGTCATCGCCGAGTACTGCGGCGGTGGCTTCGGCTCCAAGATCCGCGGAACCGTCAATATGGCGATCTCGGCGTTGTTGGCGAAGAAGACCGGGCGACCGGTGATGCATCGCATAACTCGTTACGAAGAGAACTACATGGGGCGAGCCCGCCCTGGTTTCCAGGCTCAAGCGAAGATGGGCTTCCGCGACGACGGCCGACTGGTCGCCCTCGATCTCTACATCATTCAGGACAACGGTCCTTACGGGATCTCGGGAGACTATGGCGCTGCCGGATCGATCGCATCGCTTTCCTATCAGCCGGTCAACATGCGCTGGCGCGGTGTTTCTGTGCTCACCAACACGCCGCCGCGTGCCGCTCAGCGGGCTCCCGGCGGAGAGCAGATAACCACGATGCTCGAGCCTCTCTTCGATCGAGCAGCGGAGAAGCTGGGTGTCGATCGGCTCCAGATGCGTCGAATCAATGCCCCAGACTCCGACTCCAAGTTCCAGGCCAACCAGGCGACGCTGACCAGCGCTCTTGCCCGAGAGGCGATCGACAAGATGGAAGAGCTGGTCGATTGGAAGGAAGCCTCGAAGCTCTCACGCACCCGCAAGGGCTCGAAGGTCACCGGAGTCGGAGTGGCCTTGTCGAGCTACTCGGCAGGGTCGTTCGGCTACGACGGGCTGATGGTTCTCAAGGCGGACGGCACTCTGACCGTGTACACCGGGGCTGGGAATCTAGGTACCCATTCCATTTCCGACACGGCGCGGACGGCGGCCGAGGTACTCGACATGCCTTGGGAGCATTGCGAGGTCGTGTGGGGTAACACCGCAAAGCACCTGCCGTGGACCTCGGTCCAGGCCGGAAGCCAGACCACCCACGCGAGCACCCGCTCCGTTCACGCGGCCTCCACCGATCTCAAGCGCAAGCTTCAGGAGATCGCGGCCAAGGATCTCGGCGGCTCCCCGGAGCAATACGAGGTCGGCGACGAACGGGTCTACCGCAAGGGCAACCGCGGTCGGGGCATGACCTTTGCGGACGCCGCCAAGCGAGCGATCGAGATCGGCGGTAAATTCGACGGTCACGAGCTGCCCGAAGACATCAACAAGATGACGACGACGTCAGCCACCGCACTTGCCGGGCAGGGGCTGATGGGTGTTGCCAAGGACAACTACGAGCGCGCCGGCCAGGTGCGCTCCTTCGTGGTCGGCTACGCCCGCGTCGAGATCGACACCGAGACCGGCGATGTGGACATCGTCGACTATGCTGCCACCGCCGATTGTGGCAGGGTGATGAACCCGCGCAGTCTCGGCGGCCAGGTGCACGGTGGCGGGGTGCAGGGCATGGGCATCGTTCTTGGTCAGAAGTGGGTCTTCGATCCCCAGTGGGGAGTGCCTTTTTCCCACCGTTTCTACACCGCAAGGCCGCCTACGATCCTCGACGTGCCGATCGAGATGAAGGCGGCTTACGTCGACATACCGGACCCGCATACTCCAGTTGGAGCGAAGGGGATCGGTGAACCGCCGGTGGGGGCAGGCTCTGGAGCGGTGGCTTGCGCCATCCAAGACGCCCTCGGCGGGCATGCCTTCAACCGTACGCCGATCATGAGCGACATGATCCTCAACGTTCTGGAAGGACGGCCGAGCTCCTACAAGCCGTTCACCACAAACACTTGATCGGAGGAGTGAGCAATGTCCATGGTCCGCGACATGATTCCCGATTTTGAGCTCTTCCAGCCGAGCAGTGTGGAAGATGCTGTTTCTCTTCTGGATCGCCACGGCGAAGATGCCTGGCCCCTCGCCGGCGGTCTCGACAGCTTCGACTGGTTCAAGGATCGCGTAAAGCGCCCCAAGGTCGTCGTCGACCTCGGTGGCATCGAAGCGATGAGGGGAGTGAGGTCAACAGCCGAGGGGCTGGAGATCGGTGCTCTGACCACGCTTGCCGATGTGGCGAGCAATGCCGAAGTGCTCGAGCAGTTCGGCATCGTGGCCAAGGCCGCCGGCCTGGTTGCGACGCCCCAGATCCGAAACCAGGGCACCCTCGGGGGTAACGTCTCGCAAGACACGAGATGTTGGTACTACCGCGGCGGCTGGCCCTGTTACCGCGCCGGCGGCAACGTCTGTTACGCCGATACCCCCGAGTCGATGAATCGGGAGCACTGCATCTTCGGCGCCAGTCGCTGTGTCGCGGTGAACCCCTCGGATACGGCGGGGGCGCTGGTTGCCGTGGACGCCGAGATGGTGATCCAAGGCCGACGCGGCGAGCGTGTCGTGGCAGCGGAGGACTTCTTCGTCGGGCCGGCCATCGACATCACGCGGATGACAGCGGTCAGGTCGGGTGAGCTGTTGGTCGCGATCCGTTTGCCCTCGGAGTGGGCAGGTGCCAGCTTTCATTTCGAGAAAGTGAGAGACCGTCAGAGTTGGGACTTCGCTATTGTCAGCGTTGCGGCAGTCGTGAAGGTCGAAGGTGGCACCATCCGTGACCTGCGTCTGGTGGCCAACAGTGTCGCGCCCTACCCGCTGCGGCTCAAGGAGGCTGAAGCAGAGGCACGAGGCCAGGCGGTCGGCGATGCGGTGGCAAAGGCCGCGGGCGAGGCAGCGATTCGAGGAGCAAAGCCGCTCCAACAGAACGGCTTCAAAGTGCCGCTGTTGCGTAATCTGGTTCGCCGAGCGGTGCGCGAAACGACTGCGGCCTAGACGGCGGAATGCGGGGTAGCATTTCCGCCGCCGTCGGGCTCCTGGCAGTTGTTGAGACCCGGAAGCGCTCACGCCGCGCTGTCGCGGGTTAGGAATCGGTTTCGAAGGGAGAGATGGGTATGGATATTTTCCAACGTGCACAAAACCCCTGGGGCCAGGAGGTTCTGGTCAGGATCTCTTGGGATCTGTTCTGGGTTTTCCTGGCTGTAGGCTTCGGCTTCGTCGTCGTTCATCTTCTGATGCGCGGTCGGTGGAAAGGGGAGAAGCCCAAGGCCCCAGCCGGCGCTGCGGCCGGTGTGCCTCAGAAGGTGGTGCGCCACGGCATCGTGGCTCGGCTCTTCCATTGGGTGATGGCTCTCGCCATGCTCGTGCTGCTCGTTACCGGCTTTCTACCTCAAGTCGGTATTCACTTTGCCTGGCTGAAACTGCATTGGATCTTCGGAGTGGTGCTGATCATCTCGATCATCTTTCACATGCTGCATGCCACGTTCGTCCTCAATTGGCGGGATATCTGGCTCTCGCCTACGGACGTCAAAGAGTGGTGGCAGGCGATGCGCCACGATCTCGGAGGCGGAGAGCCGGCTCCCAAGCCGGGTAAATACCCTGTCGATCACAAGCTCTACCATCATGCTGTTACGGTGGCGGGCTTCGCTGCGATGATTACGGGCGTCCTGATGATGTTCCGGATCGACAATCCTATCTTCGAGCGCAACACTTATATGTACAGCGACTCGACCTGGGGACTGATCTACGTGCTGCATGGCCTCGGCGGCGTTGGCTTGGTGGCCCTCACGGTGACGCATATCTATTTCGCCATTCTTCCCGAGAAGCGCTTCATCACTCGCTCGATGATCAAGGGCTGGATCTCGAAGGATGAGTTCGCTGCTCACCACGACCCGAAGCGCTGGGACGTTGGTGGCGACGGCGGCGGCGACTCGGCTGATGCCCCGGCTGCCGCGCCGGCGTCGGAACAGGTCTGATTCATCGCCCATGAGCTCGGTCCGAGAAGAGCTTGCTCGGCGCATCAATGCCGTCGAAGGGGGGTACGAGTTCATGCTCGCTTACGCCGCCCAGGGACTGCCATCTGAAGCGGGATCCAAGTCCGGCAGCCAGTTGCGCGTCGAGCTCCGGCAGGTCGAGGCGGCTCTCGATGGCCTCGAAGAATCGTTCGCTGCCTTCCTCGAGGAGAGGGCGCAAGCCGAAGCTGGGACGGAGCCGGGCGATTTTATTCAGGTTCTCGGGGAGGATGCCCGCAAGTCTCTGGCGGCCCTCCGATTGGTTCTCGCTCAGCCGGCGATCTCGTCGCAGCTGGTTGACAACCTCAACGCTTCGATTCATCTGCGAGCCTTGCTTACCGACGTCTTCCTGGTCGACGAGATCCTTCAGGTTCTCGGCTCGAGTGTGCCCGCCGCGCAACAGATGGTCGAAGAAGAAGCCGGCTCGAACTGACGCGTTCCAATGGCGCTTGTCTCCCGCTGGGCAGTTGCCTCGTTGGCGCTCTTGGTGGCGGCGAGTAGCGGAGGCGAGCCGAATTGGCCTCAATGGCGAGGGCCCCAGGGGACAGGCTCCGCTCCTGATGCCGATCCTCCCGTAGTCTGGAGTGAAGGCGCAAATATCCGTTGGAAACTGCCGCTGCCGGGACTGGGGCATTCGTCGCCGGTGGTGTGGGGCGATCTGGTATTCGTCACCACGGCATCGCCCCGCGGCGCTCCTTTCGAGGCGAGATACGACAACGCGCCCGGTGTGCATGACAGCGTTCCGGTTACTCAGCAGTACTCCTTCTCGGCTTTGGCTGTCAGTCGCCACGACGGAAGAATCGTCTGGGAGCGCGAGCTCGAGACCGAGACCCCTCACGAAGGGGGGCACTACTCCGGAAGCCTGGCCTCGAGCTCGCCGGTGACCGATGGTGAGCATCTCTTCGTCTTCTTCGGCTCGCGCGGTCTCTACGCTCTGAGCCTTGATGGAGGCTTGCAGTGGAAGGCCGACCTCGGGGAGATGCGCACCAAGCACTCGCATGGGGAAGGGAGCTCTCCTGTCCTTCATGGCGACGCGCTGATCGTCAACTGGGATCACGAAGGTCAGTCGTTCGTTGCCGCGTTCGACAAGGCCACAGGTAACGAGCGCTGGAAGGTCGATCGCGATGAGGTCAGCTCCTGGGCCACGCCGATCGTGGTGGAGCACGCCGGCAAGCCGCAGGTGATCGTCAATGGGACGGGCCGAGTGAGAGGCTACGATCTCGCAACCGGCGCGGTCATCTGGGAGTGTGGCGGACTGTCGGCGAATGTGGTCGCCTCCCCGGTAGCGGCGGACGGTATGGTCTATGCCGCCAGCAGCTACGACACCCGCGCCATGTTGGCGATACGCCTGGCTGGCGCCAAGGGTGACATAACCGGTACGGATCAGGTCGCCTGGACGCGCTCGCGGGCCACTCCTTACGTTCCTTCGCTCCTCCTTTACGAAGACTCCCTATATTTTCTGCGCCACTACCAGGGAGTCCTGTCGCGCGTCGTGGCGAGAACCGGGGAGGAGAAGTCCGGCCCCTTTCGGCTTGGCGGCCTCCGAGACATTTACTCCTCACCCGTAGCCGCAGCCGGGCGGATCTACATCACCGACCGCAACGGCGCGACCCTGGTTCTCAGTCATGCGGACAAGCCCGAGCTACTTGCCCTCAACCGGCTCGATGACAGTTTCAGCGCCTCGGCGGCGCTGGTCGGTCGCGAGTTGTTTCTTCGCGGAGAGCGCAGTCTCTACTGCATCGCGGAAGAGGGCTCCGGCTCTGATTGAGTCAGCTACCCAGTACCTTTCGTCCTGCGAGAATGAGCGCGAGCGCGCTCGGAGCGTCTTGGACGCCCCCGCCGAGAGCCAGCTCGACCGCTTGCTCCAGTGGAAGGTATACGAGCTCCATCTGCTCGGTCGGCTCTCGACGTAGGGTCCCGGTCTGTTGGAGCCCGGTAGCGAGGAAGAGGTGGAAGCGCTCATCGCTGATGCCGTCGCAGCTGAAGAAGGAGCCTAGAGGGGTCAGATCGTTGGCGATCCATCCGGTTTCCTCTTCCAGCTCTCGGTGAGCCCCCTGTACCGGACTGTCTCCATCCAAGGAACCGGATGGGCATTCGAGGAGAGTCTCTTGCACGGTGTAGCGATAGACGCGCTCGAGGAGGACACGTCCGTCGTCGAGCAGGGGTACGACCATGGAAAAACCGGGGTGCACGACCACCGTGTAGGTGATGTCCTCTCCGGTCGGCAGCTCGACTTGATCTTCACGGACCTTGAACCAGCCGGTGTCGAGGAGGTAGCGTGACTTCTGTGTCTTCCAGCCGCCGTCGTGCTTCATGCCCCTCTTATATCAGCAGGGCCGCTCCCTCGTGACTCAGAACATCTCTTGTGAGGTCGGCCGGCGAGAGGATCTCCTGCCGTTTCTCGATCTCCTCGAGGAAGCGGAGAGCTGGCTCTCGGCACGAGGCATCTGGCAATGGCAGCGGGGGTCGCATCGGCGTCAGCTTTCGCGACTCGATCGCTTCCTCGGGTCAGGATCGCTGCTTGTAGCCTGGCAGGGCGAGAGGCTTGCCGGAGGGTGCCTGGTGACCCCCACTCCCTACGATGCCTGGCGAGGGCACCCGGGCTCCGCCGCCTATCTGGAGAAGTTGGTGGTTGCGCGTTTCGCCTCGGGCCGATCTTCGGGTACTCGCCTGATGAGCTTTGCCGAGCGTTGGTCTCGCGACCAGGGTATGGACCTGCTTCGCCTCGATTGCCTTGACGAGAGCGAGAGAATGCGTCGCTACTATCGCGACCTCGGTTTTCGAGAGCTCGAGGTGACGACCAAGGGTGCTCAGAGGGTGCGGCTCTTCGAGAAGCCGCTGGCGGGCTAAACCTCGAGGCGGTAGACGTCTCCGTCGCGAACGACCTTGCCGGCGCTTGGGGTGGCGAAGTGGGTGCCGATGACGAGGACCGGGTTGTCAGCGAGCTCTTCGAGCTTAGCGAGCCGGGTCGCTTTGGCGATCTTCTGGTCCCAATCGGCGCTCGAACACCAGTCGAGCCGGGCCAGTTGGCAGGGGTGGTGAATGAAGTCGCCGGTGATCAGAGCTTCATCGCCCTGTGAGGAAATGCGGACGCTCACGTGGCCTGGAGTATGCCCACGGCTGGGCTCGAGTCGAATCTCCGGGCAGAGCTGGTGATCGACTTCGACCAGCTGGTGCAGGTCGGCTTCGACAATGGGTCGGACCGAGTCGTCGATGGCGTCGCTGTACTGATCGCCGGTCTCCTGCTCACCCCAATGCTCCCACTCTTCGCGGCCGAAGAGGTATCGAGCGTTGGGGAAAGTCGGGACCCAGGAGCCGTCGACCAGGCGGGTATTCCAGCCGACATGATCGACGTGGAGGTGGGTACAGAGGACGGTGTCGATCGACTCGGCGGCGAATCCGGCCGCGGCGAGATCTTCGAGGAACGGACCGCTGCGCATATGCCAGGGTGGAATGCTGCGGGCCTTGTCGTTGCCGACGCAGGTGTCGATGACGATCCGGTGCTGCGGTGTCTCCACTATCAGGGCATGAATGCTCATGATGAGGTTGCCGTCGGCGTCGGCGAAGTGAGGCCGCAACCAGGCGATCGGCTTGACCTCATCGCGCACGGCGTCCGGGAGGATGAAACGTGTGCCACCGGCGATCTCGAGCTCTACGACTCTGGTGATCTTGACGTCACCGATCTGCCACTTGTTCATCGTCCCGTCCCCCTCTCAGAAGCCCTGCCGGGCCCGCGTTTCTTCGTCGAAGGACGAGAATAGCGTTTTAGGGACGGCGCAGCATAGCCAACCCCTCTTGCCTGAGGAGACTCGGCAAGCCGAAGGGCGTACCATGGACCCCGTGCAACAGTTTCTGGGGCTCACGGCTTTGCTCTTCGCGAGCTTCTGTGCGCAGGATCTCGCTCAACTGCGTTCCGAAGAGCCGAGGCCGGGGGATCTGCTGATTGCCGGCACCGCGCTCAGCGATCCCAACTTCGCAGAGTCGGTGGTGTTGTTGCTGGAGGCTGGCCCGGAGGGCGCGGGCGGCGTGATCCTCAATCGACCGATGCCGATCCAGGTGTCGACTGTCATGCCTCAGATCGAAGAGCTCGAAGGCCGATCCGATGTTCTGCACTGGGGCGGCCCGGTCGAGCCCGGCGCGTCATTGATGCTGGTGCGCCGCGGCAGTGAACCCTCGGAAGGGTTGAAGGTTCTCGAAGGTGTCTACGTCGTGCGGAGTACCGAGAGTCTGCGTCAGCTCTTGCTCCTCGGCATCCCGGAGAACGATCTGCGTGTCTTCGGTGGCTATGCCGGCTGGTCTCCTGGACAGCTCGAGTGGGAGATTGCCAATGGCGGCTGGCGCCTGCGCCGCGCGAGCGCGCGCTGGATCTTCGACGTGGAGCCGTCTGAGCTCTGGGAGAAGCTCATCAAACTCGCCCGTTCCCCGGTGGTTTGAGGGCGAAGAGCGCCGAATCGCGTGCTAACGTAGCGGGTCACTAATCACTGACTTCTCGCAGGTTACCAGGCGCCATGAACCACGACAGCTATTCGGATGCCTACATTCTCGGGATCCTGGGCTCAGTGCGAACCTTTGCGATGGTCGGCGCGAGCTCCAACTGGAACCGACCCAGCTTCTTCGCCATGAAGTACCTTCAAGAGAAGGGTTTTCGCGTCATTCCGGTGAATCCTCGCTTGGCCGCCGCCGGCGAGGAGGTTCTCGGGGAGAAGGCCTACGCTTCGCTGGCTGAGGTTCCGGGGCCCTTCGAGATGGTTGATATCTATCGCAACTCGGAAGCGGCCGGTGGGATCGTCGACGAGACCATCGCGGTGGCGAAGGAGAAGGGGATTCGGGTGGTGTGGATGCAGCTGGGGGTTCGCAATGACGATGCGGCGCTCAGAGCCGAACGGGCAGGCCTAGAGGTGGTGATGAATCGATGTCCCAAGATCGAATGGGGCCGGCTGCACTCAGAGCTGTCGTGGGGAGGCTTCAACTCGGGAGTCGTTAGCAGCCGGCGGAGGCGGTACGCGGTCGCATGAGGAGAGTGAGGGAAGAGAATTTCGGCTTCGAAACGCGGATGATCCACACCGGCTCCCAGCCAGAACCGGTCACGGGCGCCCGTCAGACTCCCATTTACCAGACCACCGCCTATTCCTTTTATGATTCCGAGCACGCGGCTTCGCTGTTCAATCTCCAGACCTTCGGTTTTGTCTACTCGCGCATCGGCAACCCGACAGTGTCGGTGCTCGAGGAGCGCATCGCCAGCCTCGAAGGGGGGCGCGGCGGTACCTGCTGCGCGACCGGTCATTCGGCCCAGATCCTCACTTTCTTTTCTTTCATGCAGCCTGGTGATGCCTTCGTTGCGTCAGACAAGCTCTATGGTGGCTCGATAACCCAGTTCGGCAAGACCTTCAAGAAATTCGATTGGCATGTCGAGTTCGTGGATGTGGACGATCTCGATGCTGTTCGCGCAGCGGTGGGCCCTGCGACCAAGGCCCTCTTTGTCGAGAGCTTGGCCAATCCGGGTGGAGTCATCAGTGACCTAGAGCCTCTGGCCGAGATTACGGCTGCGGCAGGCTGCCCGCTAATCGTCGACAACACTCTGGCGACTCCTTATTTGTGCCGTCCCATCGAGTGGGGGGCGGACCTCGTGGTTCACTCGACGACCAAGTTCCTGTCCGGCAACGGCACCTCGATGGGGGGCTGCGTTGTCGACAGTGGCCTCTTCGACTGGGCGCAGAACGACAAATATGGTGGCTTGACGCAGCCGGAGCCCGCGTACCATGGCCTCACTTTCTATGAGACCTTCGGGGATCTGGCTTTCACCAGCCATGCTCACGCGGTTGGTTTGCGTGATCTGGGGCCGAGCATGGCGCCGATGAATGCCTTTCAGACCATCCTCGGCACCGAGACCTTGAGCCTGCGCATGGACCGGCACTGTGCCAACGCTCTCGAAATCGCGAGCTTTCTCGAGGAGCATCCCCGGGTCACCTGGGTCTCTTATGCCGGCTTGGAGTCAAGCCCCTATCATCAGAAGGCGCTCAAATATCTTCCTCTGGGTGCCGGCTCGGTTTTCACCTTCGGCGTTGATGGAGGCTACGATGCGGGTCTGCGCTTGGTCGAGAGCTGTGAGCTCTTCTCTCACCTCGCCAATGTGGGTGACGCTCGATCTCTCATCCTTCACCCGGCCTCGACCACCCATCGTCAGCTCAGCGAGGAGCAGCGGGTGCAGGCCGGGGCGGGACCGGACGTCGTTCGCCTTTCAATCGGGCTGGAGACTTGCGGCGATCTGATCGCCGACCTCGACAGGGCGTTAGCCAGGGCTGCCGAGGTCCGGTGACGACCGAGGCTACTCAGCGAGACGTCGAGAGCTCGTATGGCCAGGTCGAGACGCGCTTCTTCACCTTCGCCACCGAGGACGGGCCGATGCAGCTTCGTTCGGGCCAGACCCTGGGGCCCGTCACTCTCGCCTTCGAGACCTACGGCGAGCTCAACGAGGAGAAGAATAATGCCGTTCTGGTGTTTCATGCTCTTACCGGAAGCCAGCATGCTGCCGGGGTCAACCCTCGAGTCGAGGCGGTAGGCGAGCTGTGGAACAAGGACTGCCAGCTAGGCTGGTGGGACCTTTTCGTCGGACCCGGCAAGGTGGTCGACACCGATCGTTTCTACGTCATCTGCGCTAACTACTTGGGAGGCTGCTACGGCTCGAGTGGCCCCCTCTCTGTGCCGTCCGGCGCGGCCGAGCCTTACGGGGCTGACTTTCCCAGGGTCGCGTTCGTCGACACTGTCGACGGCAATGCAAGGCTTCTCGATCACCTCGGGGTCGAGCGGCTCCACGCGGTCGTCGGGGCGTCGACCGGAGGCCTTGCTTGCCTCAGCTTTGCGACCCGCTATCCCGACCGGGTCGAGCGGGTTGTGCCGATAGCTTCCGGACTCCTCACCACACCGCTGCAGCGAGTGCAGAACTTCGAGCAGATCATGGCGATCCAGAATGATCCGGCCTTCAAGGGGGGCCACTACGAGCCCGGTGAACCACCGCGGCAGGGGATGGTTCTTGCCCGCATGATCAGCCATAAGCTCTTCGTCTCGCTGCGCGACATGGAGCAGCGATCCAAGGGTGAGATCGCCGCCGGCGGCACGGAGAACGGCTGGTACGGGGTCGCGCACCCGCTGGAGTCCTACATGCTCCATCAGGGGCAGAAGCTGCCTCAACGCTTCGACGCCAACTCCTATCTGCGGATTCTCGACGCATGGCAGACCTTCGACCTTCTCGGCGACGCCGGTGCTGAGAGCTTCGCCGAGCTTTTCTCGCGCTGCCGACACCAACGCTATTTGGTTTTCACCATCGACTCGGATATGTGCTTTCAGCCTGACGAGCAGCTACGTCTGGAGATCACTCTCGAGAACGCGGGCATCGAAAACCTCCGAGTGACAGTTCACTCTCTCAAGGGGCACGACTCCTTCTTGCTCGAGCCCCAGCTTTACGGACCCCACCTGGAGTTCTTTCTGAAGAATTGAGGCTGGAGCAGAGACGAGGCCGCTGATGACGTTCGGTTGGAGACCGAGAGCAATGCCGAGAGAAGCTCTCTTCGGCGCCGTTGCTTTGCTCTGCATCCTTGTAGGGCATGGCTCTCCAGCGCTTGCCCAGACTGCGGGCGCGGTCGAGCCGTCAGCACAAGAGGGGGGCTCACCGCCGCAGTTGGAGAATCTCGAGGCCTTCCTCGACGGATTCATGGATGCCTACCTGGCCGAGGGCCCTGTTGCCGGTGGCGTCGTCGCGATCGTGCAGCGGGGGGAGCTGGTTCTGGCTCGTGGCTACGGCTATGACGACTTGGAAGTGAGAAGGCCCGTAGATCCGGCGCGGACGTTATTTCGCCTCGGTTCGGTCTCGAAGCTCTTTGTATGGACTGCAGTCATGCAGCTCGTCGAGAGCGGCCAGTTGGATCTGGATGCCGACGTAAACCAATTTCTCGAGGGCTTCGAGCTTCCCGCCACCTTTGATACTCCGGTGACGATGGCGTCGTTGATGTCGCATACGGGCGGTTTCGAGGATCGCACCCTGGGTCTCTTTTCCAGAAGCTCCGATCTTCCGGCGCCTCTCGGCGCCATACTTGCGAGAGATTTTCCGGCCCGCGTGCGACCGCCGGGACAGTTCGCTTCCTACTCCAACCACGGAGCAGCATTGGCGATGCACGTCGTCGAGCTTGTATCGGGGCAGCCTTGGAAGGAGTACCTAGCCGAGCATGTTTTCCAGCCGCTGACCATGGCGCGAACGACCTTCGAACAACCCGTGGGGCCTTCTCTCGGTTCCGACTTGGCGAAGGGGTATGGAGTGGTGGGGGGAGAGCTCGAGGAGGCGGGTTTCGAGGTCGTCCCGCTTGCTCCGGCGGGTGGCGCCTCTGCAACCGCAACCGATATGGCCCGCTTCATGGTCGCGCATCTCCAGCTGGGTGAATTTGGCGAGGCTCGGATTCTGCGTGAGGAGACGTCACGAAGAATGCACGGCGAGCTTTTTCGGCACGCGGACGGCGTCAATCCGATGGCCTACGGATTCGTCGACGGCAGCCGAAACGGTGAGCGCATGATCGGGCATGGAGGAGACACAGTGCTCTTTCACTCCCTCCTACAGATCCTTCCCGAGCGCAAGCTCGGCATCTTTGTCGCCTTCAATACAGCGGGAGCCAACCCTGCCAAGCTGATCGATGCCTTTATGGACCGCTACTTCCCGGTGTCACCTCCGCCCCCTATCTCACCCCGCGATGGGTGGGAGGAACGCTTGTCGCTTCTGGTCGGTTCCTATCGATCCAACCGCTTCTCGCACAGCGATCTCACCAAGCTGCCTCGTCAGCGTAGAGTCGAGGTCACGAAGGCTGGCGACGGAGCGTTGTCGGTCAGCTCCAGTGGCGGAGCTCGCTGGCTCGAAGTCGAGCCCTTGCTCTTTCGTGAGGAGCATGGAGCTCGTACTCTCGCCTTCCGCCAAGAGGGGACTACCCGTGCCACTCACATGTTCGTCGGTGATCTGCCGATGATCGCCTTCGAGCGACCGCCCCTGCGCGAGGGCAGGCGTTTGCACCGCGGGTTGGCTTCTGTTTCGATTGTCCTCTTCGTCGGCACTCTAGTCCTTCTGCCTTTGGGTAGCTTTCTGCGCTGGCGATTCCGCGCACCTGTTGATCGAGATCGGCGTATCCCGCTGCCGGCACGAGCTCTGGTTTGGACTTCCTCTCTTATCTTTACGATCTTTTTCTTCGGCATGGCTCTCGAGCTGCAGGACTCGGTGCAGCTCGCCTTCGGGGTCACCACTCGCATGCGCCTTCTTCTCCTACTTCCGACGGTTGGAGGTCTGGTGGCGGCGGGGTCGTTTTTCTCTTTGCTGCGCCTCTGGCGTCGCCAGCAGGGCCGGCTCGGGCCACGCTTCGCTTACACCTTGGTCGTGCTCTCTTCCTTGACTTTTCTGTGGCAGCTGGCGATCTGGCAGCTGCTGAGCTTTCCCGGGTGAGGCCGTGAAGGAATCGCCGACTCGGACTTTGGCAGTGGATTGGTCCGGCGCCAAGGCGGCGGCTGAACGGCGTATCTGGCTTGCCGAGGTTGGAGACGACGGCTTGCATCGAGTCGAGCGCGGCCGCAGCCGGGACCAGATTGCCGAGCATCTCTGTGAGGAGGCAGGCCGCGACCCTCGTTTCGTGGTCGGCCTGGACTTCGCTTTCTCCTTCCCGCGCTGGTTCCTCGATCACCACGGCTGTGGGTCGGCCGAAGAGCTCTGGCGTCTTGCTCGTAGGCAGGGGAGTCAATGGAGCGAAGAGATTGAGCCGCCCTTCTTTAAAAAGGGGAGTTGGAACGACGATTGGAATCGTGACTTCCGGTACCACTCTCCTTACCGCAAGACGGATCTAGACGTCCCGCTCCGCCCCGAGACCGTTTTCAGACTGATGGGGCAGCGACAGGTGGGGAAGGCGTCCTTAACGGGGCTCCCGGTCCTACTGCGTCTGCGCGAGGCGGGGTTCAGCATCTGGCCCTTTGATCCTCCCTCCTACCCGATGGCGTTCGAGATCTATCCCCGGCTGTTCTATGGCCATGCGGTCAAGAAGAGTGATCAAGCGTCGCGCCGCGCGTTCGTTGACGCTACTTTTCCGTCGCTCTCGCCGAAACAGAGGGAGCAGGTGACCGTCTCCGACGATGCGTTCGACGCCGCGGTGTCTGCCTTGAGCCTCTATCGTTACCGCGAGCGTTTTAAGAGTATCGAGCGTGAGACCGACCCCCTCTTTCTCAGCGAAGGTCGCATCTGGACCCCTGAGGCTCAGCTCCAGCTCTCGATTCGCAGCGGCGCCGAGACCTTCTCAGGGCGTCTGGCCGAGGCCTTCGCGACAGCCGTGCGTCTGCACGGCGGCCAGGTTCGAAAGGGATCACCGATCCCCTACATCTCTCATCTCATGGCAGTTACAGCTCTGGTCCTCGAGCAGGGAGGGAGTGAAGAGGAGGCGATCGGAGCTTTACTTCACGACGCCGCCGAGGATCAAGGCGGGGCGCCAGTCCTGGAAGAGATCCAACACCGCTTCGGGCGTCGGGTGGCAGAGCTCGTGCGCGGCTGCTCCGACAGCCTGGAGTCACCCAAAGCGCCTTGGCGGGAGCGCAAAGAGGCGTTCCTCGAGCGCCTCCCTACCGCTTCGGATGCGGTGCTGAATGTCGTGCTTGCCGACAAGGTCCACAATGCGCGTTCCTTGGTCAGGGATCTCGAGCGCGAGGGCAATCGAGCTTGGAGGCATTTCAGCGCTTCGCCCGAAGAGACTCTTTGGTATTACGTTCAAGTCGCCGACTGTCTCCGCCGGCGCCCCGACCCGAGGCGAGCTCCCCAGCTCGCAGAGCTGGAGGAGTCGGTCCGCACGCTTGGCGTGAGTGTGGGGAGTGGGGAGGTGAAAGAGTGAAAGAGTAAAGAAGTAAAGAAGTAAAGAAGTGAAGAAGTGAAGAAGTGAAGAGTAGGGAGTGATGAGTGAGTGGTGAATAGTGGGGAGTAGGGAACTAGAACGGAAGGGCTGGCAGGTTAGTCATCCTCACCCGTGCCGTATCCCTCCACTCCAACTACTCACTGCCTTGTTGACTACCATTCACTCTTCTTACTCTCTCACTCTTTTACTCTTTCACTCTCTTACTTCTTCACTTCCGCCTTCACTCCGCCTTCACGACCACCAACGTAATATCGTCGAGCTGCTCCGCGTCGCCTTTGAAGTTCCAGAGGTCGGCGAGGACGGCTTCGCGGATGTCGCGGCTGGGTTTGTGGGTGTTCTCCCGCACTCTTTCGGTCAGGCGCTCCCAGCCGTACATCTCCTCGCGATGGTTCGTCACTTCGGTGAGGCCGTCGGTGTAGAGGACCATCACGTCGCCGGTCGAGAAGCAGGCCTCCTGCTCGCGGTAGTTGGCTTCGAGGCGGGTTCCCAGCGGCGGGGCCGGGTGGCCGACCTCACAAGAACTTGCGGCGGCGGCTGAAAGATGGAGCAGGGGAGGGTGTCCGGCCACCGAGACCCTGATACTGCGGCGGTCGCGATCGAAGACGATGTAGAGAAGGGTGATGAACATGCGGGAGTCCGTGGTTTGACGCACCATGCGGTTGAGTCGCTCCATCGTTTCGCGAGGCGCCAAGCATTCGTCTTGCAGAAGGTGGAGGCAGCTGCGGATTCCCGATAGCAGAAGACCGCTGGCGACGCCGTGCCCGGCAACGTCGCCGATCGCGATGGTTAGAGGAGAGTCAGCCGATCGGAAGTATTCGTAGTAGTCCCCACCGACCTCGGTTGCCGGCAACGAGATCGATGCGATGTCGAAGCCTTCGATGGCGGGGTCGCCCTGAGGCAACATACGCAACTGAATTCGCCGGGCATAGTCGAGCTCGTCGCGCATCCGGACCCGGTCGCGGTGTCTGCTGGATTCGACCTGGAACTCGCCCCTGAATTTTGACGAGTCGGCTCGCATCAGGCCGAGGTTGAGGAACAGCCCGGCAAGGGTGACGATCCCGAGTACGGAGAGAAGGGGAACCGACAGAGGTGTCGTGTTGCTCCAGGCGTTGGCAATATTGAGACTCGCGATCAGGCAGAAGACATAGGCAGGGATAGCCGTGAGAGTGCCGAGCCGTAACGGGGTGAGCACGACGGGCGCCAGGAAGCCCAGAACGTAGAGGCCGATGCCCAGCTCAGGTAGATAGAGAGCGGCGAGGACGAACTGAGCCAGTAGCGAGAGCAGGGCGAAGTGGCGAAAGTGCGAAACGAACGCGGGACGGTCCATGGCCCAGAACACCCAGCGCAGGAGAATCAGGCTGAAGAGAGGGAGGGCGAGCCGGAGATAGGAGCCTCGGGCGAGCATCCACAGTGCAAAGCCCACCGCGACTGTCGCGAAGGCGAAGCACCAGATCCGCAGCCATCGATAGGTCGTGGCATCGAAGTGGCGTTGGAGCGCCGCCTCGTCGCTAAGTGCGGCGAGATCCGAGGGTCGCGATTCGAAGGGAGATGGCATTGGTTAGGTGTTTCTGGGATCCGACACTAGAATGCCTGTACCCAACAGGCAAGGGAGGAGCTCCGATGTCACGAAAGAGCGTAGCGGCGTTCGTGTGTTTCGCGTTGATGGGTCTTCCGGTGCTGGCGCAGGCGAATAACCCGTGGACCGGGTACCCGCCGGAATTGCCGGGTGCGAAGGCGGAGACCTACAAGACCGTCGAGGGTCTCGATCTGAAGCTCTATGTCTATTCTCCCGACGGACATGCGGCGGCTGATCGTCGCCCTGCAGTGGTCTTCTTCTTCGGCGGGGGCTGGCGAAGTGGCAATCCCATCCAGTTCGCCAAGCAGTGTGAGTACCTCGCCTCCCGTGGCCTGGTTGCCATCACCGTCGACTACCGGGTGCTCCTCCGCAATGGGCTTCCCGCACGCTTCAGCGTCGCCGACGCCAAGTCGTCGATTCGATGGGTGCGAGAGAACGCGGACCGGCTCGGCATCGATGCGTATCGCATCGCTTCGGCCGGTGGCTCGGCCGGCGGACACCTGGCGGCGTCGACCGCTTTCCTGTCTCAGCACGACGACCCGGCGGACAATCTCGCAACCAGCGCCAACCCCAATGCGCTGATCCTCTTCAACCCGGCGACGGTGCTTGCACCCGTGGCCGGCGTCTTCGAACGCGACGACGTTGAGCTCCTCGAGTGGCGGATGGGCGCGCCACTCGAATCCATGTCTCCCTATCACAACCTCGCCGAGGGAGCCCCGCCGACCCTCGTCTTTCACGGCAAGGCCGACAAGGTCGTGCCCTACGCTACCGCTGAGGCCTTTTGTGACCGTATGAACGAGCTCGCGGGGAGTTGCGAGCTCGTAGGCTACGACGGCGAAGGCCACGGTTTTTTCAACTACAGCCGGGGCACCGACGCGTTCCGCGACACTCTGATGCGTGCCGACCGCTTTCTGGTCTCGCTAGGATGGCTCGCGCCGGCCGCTGCCGCCAGCGCGGGAGGTTAGACCAGCGTTTCCAAAGTTCGCGCACATATCTCGGCCCCTTCTGCCCGCTGCCGGCGTTGGCTAGGCGCCCCCGCGCTCCTCGACATATTGCCCAATATGCCTGCGTCGGCGCGCCTGGCCAGCGAACAGAATGAGCTCGAGCTATGCGGCACGACTCTGGAAACGCTGGTCTAGGGGAGTTCGCTGAAGAAGCGGTTCCAACGCGGCAGGTAGAAGCGCTCCGGATCGACCGAGATCGCGATCGCGATCGCGCGCCCGACGATGAGCTCTTCGGCCACCACTCCGAACCAGCGCGAGTCGAAGCTCTCGTCTCGATTGTCTCCCATCACGAAGTAGTGTCCTTCGGGCACCTGAGTCTCGTCGAATGACTGCTTCGAGGGGCGGAAGGGGGCGGTCATAACCGGATGGGCGTGTTCTCCAAGCCTCTCCTGGGCAAAGAGGCGACCCTGACGATCCGCGGCGTCGAGCTCGTCGATCACGGCTTCGTCGAGTGGCTCGTAATCGATCTTGTTGCCGTTCACGACCAGCTTGTTGGTGGTCATCGACACTCGTTCGCCGGGTAGGCCGACAACCCGCTTCACCAGACGCTTGCCATCCGCGGGAGAGAAGAAGACCACCAGCTCGCCTCGTGCTGGAACTGCCCAAGATGCCAGCCGGACGCGTGTGAACGGGACCTTGAGGTCGTAGGCCAACTTGTTGACGAAGATGCGGTCTCCCACCAAGATGGTCGGCTTCATGGATCCGGTGGGCACATGGTTCCAGTCGGCAACGGCGGAGCGGAAAGTGCCCATGACAATGAGAATCAAAATGAACGGGCGAATCCACTCCCGCCACAACGGCCCGCCGAATCGGCGTTCTCGAGGAGTCTCCTCAGGGCCGGGGAGGGGTTGCGCTTGGTTTTCGTCGCTCATCAGACTCACGTTCACTAGGTACGTTCGAATGGTGCCATGAGTTCGATCGGATGTCGACCTAGCGGCCGTGGGACCTCTGCTAGGATCGAGCCGTGGCCTCCATCGTCGGCGCTCTGCGTGAGATCTTTCCTCCCGAGCGTTTGCTGCAGAAGCGGGTGGAACTGCTCCCTTACGAGAGCGACGCCCTCACCGCCTACCGGGCGCGGCCCCTGGTCGTCGTTCTACCGTCGAGCTCCGAGGAGGTGGTGGCGGCTGTACGCGCCTGCCATGAGCACGAGGTTCCTTTTGTGGCGCGCGGCAGCGGCACCAGCCTCTCAGGTGGCTCGCTGCCGGTGGAGGGAGGGGTTGTGATCGGACTGAATCGGCTCGATCGCATCCTGCGCCTCGATGCCGATGACGCGATCGCGGTGGTCGAACCGGGGGTGGTCAATCTTCGCGTCTCTGAGGCCGCGGCTCCCTTCGGGCTCTATTACGCTCCCGACCCCTCGAGTCAATCGGTATGCACGATTGGCGGTAATGTCGCGTTCAACTCGGGCGGCGCACACTGTCTCAAGTACGGCATGACCAGTAATCATGTGCTCGGCATCAAGGCCGTTTTGGCCGATGGCACCCTGGTCTCGCTCGGTCAGGAGAGCCAGGAAGGAGTAGGCCCGGACTTGCAGGGTCTCTTCGTGGGCTCGGAGGGGCTCTTCGGAATCGCGCTCGAGATTACTCTCCGTTTGCTCCGACGCCCTGAGTCTTCATTCACGATGTTGGCTTCCTACGCGTCGCTCCAAGCTGCCGGGGAGGCGGTCTCTCGGGTGATCGCATCAGGTCTGCTGCCGGCGGCGATGGAGATCATGGATGCGCTGGCGATCCGCGCTGCTGAGGCCGCGGTAAACGCCGGCTATCCCAAGGACGCCGCCGCGCTCCTGATTGTGGAACTGGAAGGCGAAGCCCTCGAAGTAGAAGAAGAGGCTCGGCTGCTTCGCCGGGTCGTTGCCGAATCGGGACCGACCGAGAGTCGCGTGGCGGCCGACGCTCAGGAGCGAGAGCGCATCTGGAGGGGCAGAAAGGGAGCCTTCTCGGCGGTCGGTAGGTTGAGTCCCGACTATATTGTTCAGGATGGTGTGGTTCCGCGGAGCCGGCTTGGAGAGGCCCTGGCGGAGGTTGAGCGCCTCTCTGTCAAACACGGACTGCGGGTGGCTAACGTCTTTCACGCCGGAGACGGCAATCTGCACCCCCTGATCTTGTACGACAGCAAAGAGCCCGGTGCCCTCGGAAAGGCGGAGGAGCTCGCCGGAGAGATTCTGCGCATGTGCGTCCGCCTCGGCGGCTCGATCACCGGCGAGCATGGGGTAGGAATCGAGAAGCGCGAGTATCTCGGGGAGATGTTCAGTGATGCCGACATGGACTCGATGAAGCGTCTGCGTCGAGCCTTCGATCCCGGCGAGATCGCCAACCCCGGCAAGATGTTCCCGGTTGGCGAGGCGCCAGCTCTCACTTCTTCGGGGCCCCATCCACTGGAGCGAGCCGGAGTCATCTTCCGCGAATGACGGTCCGGGCCACCGCGATAGACGACATTCGGGAGTCCCTTCGCGCAGGCGGCCGTTATCTGCCGTTGGGGGCGGGCACCAAGACCGCGTTGTCCCGGCCGGACGCCGAGATCGAGAGTCTCGACGTCTCGGCGCTGCGAGGCGTCCTCGAGTATCTTCCCAGCGAGTTCACTGTCACCGCGCGAGCCGGTACGCCGATTGAAGAGATCGGCGCCCTACTCGAGGAAGAAGGCCAGTATCTGCCCTTCGATCCGCTTCTGGTGGCGGCGGGTGCGACTCTTGGCGGGACAGTGGCGTCAGGGCTGGCCGGCTCGGGCAGGGCTCGCTACGGCGGAATTCGCGATTTCATTCTCGGCGTGGAGCTGGTCGACGGAGAGGGGCGTTTAGTACGAGGTGGAGGCAAAGTGGTGAAGAACGCGGCAGGTTTTGACCTGCCCAAGCTGATGGTGGGGAGTCTTGGATCCTTCGGCGTGTTGACCGAGGTCACGCTGAAAGTGTTTCCGAGGGCCCGTCACACGCTGAGTCTGCGTAAGGAGCTTGGAAGTGTCGAGGAGGGGGTCGAAGGCCTGCGCTTGCTGCTGCACTCTCCGTTCGAAGTCGACGCGCTGGATCTTTCGGCGCCCGATGCGAGCCTCTTCGTCAGGCTCTGCGGCGCAAAAGAGGGACTCGAGCCGAGAATGGGGCGCCTGCGCGAGCTCGTCGGAGGTGGGGATGTTCTCGACCCCGCGGCCGAGAGCGCCCACTGGCGCAAGATGCGGGAGCTGGAGTGGCTGGCCCCTGATCAGACTCTAGTCAAGGTTCCGCTCACTCCGAGCAAGATCGCTCCGCTCGAAGTGGCGCTCGGAGACCAATCCCCTGCGCGCTTCTATACGGGTGCCGGCCAGCAGCTCTGGCTGGGGTTGGAACCCGGTGGAGAGCCGGAAGCACTCGACGAGATCCTGCTAACCTCGGGTCTCTCTGGGCTGGTCGTAATCGGACCCGGAGGCGCGCGACGGCTCGGGGTAGGTAGTGACCGGGAAGTGCTCCGTCGTATTCTGGAAGCCTTCGACCCTTTGGTCCGCCTGCGCGATCCTCTTTCGCGTGGACTCGCCACGGCCGGGTAACGACAGATGCAACACCGAATCGATTTGCAGAGATGGGGCCCCTCGGGCAGTGGCATGGTCGAGGCGGTGGAAGCCTGTGTACATTGCGGCTTCTGCCTACCTGCGTGCCCGACCTACCGAGAGCTTGGCGAAGAGATGGATTCGCCTCGAGGACGCATTCTGCTGATGAAGGAGGCGCTGGAGGGGAACGTTCCCTTCTCGGAGGTCGAGCCCTACATCGACCGTTGCCTGGGCTGTTTGGCCTGCGAGCCGGCCTGCCCCTCGGGGGTCTCGTACCATCGGCTCCTCCACCCCTTCCGAGAGCATTCCCACAAGGCCGGTGCGGGGACGGCAGTGGGCCGGTTGCGCCGCGAAGCTCTGCATCGGGTGCTTTCCTCCGCGCGGCTCTTTCGCCTCAGCCTCCATGGGGCTCGGCTGGCGGCGCGCTTGGCGCCCGTTCTGCCCTCGGCCTTTCGACATCTCTTGGAGTTTTCGCGAGAGTTGCCTTGGCCCCTACCGGCCGCCCTTCCGCTTCCGGCGCAAGTCTCAGCCGTCGGGCCTCGTCGCGGGCGCGTTGCTCTTCTCACCGGCTGTGCTCAAAGCGTGCTCGCGCCTGAGATCAGTGCTGCCGCGGCTCGCGTCCTCGCAGCCAACGGAGTCGAGGTGGTCATTCCTCCAAGCCAGGGGTGTTGCGGGTCTCTGGCTCTGCATGACGGTTTTCTCGAGCGCGCCAGGGCGCTGGCGCGGCGCACGATCGAGTCTTTCTCGCTAGATGTCGACGCGGTTATCAGTACGACAGCGGGCTGCGGGTCGGGGATGCTCGAGTATCCGGATCTCCTCGCCGACTGTGTAGAGGCGGAAGCGGCAGAGGGTCTTGCGGCGAAGGTGCAGGACATTCATGTCTATTTGCAGGATCTCGGGTTAGTCATCCCTCCCTCGCTGACTGAAGAGCTGGTGGTGGTATACCAGGATGCCTGTCATCTCAAGCACGCCCGCGGAATCGAGGCTCAGCCGCGCAGCCTGTTGCAGGCGGTCGGCAATCTGCACCTGGTCGAGATCGGTGATGGTGGTGCGTGTTGCGGTTCGGCGGGCACCTACAACCTGGAACAGCCCGAGATGGCGAGTCGACTGGGAGAGCAGAAAGCGCGGCGTATCGCTGCTACCGGGGCCGAGATCGTCGCATCGGGCAATATCGGCTGCCTGGTCCAGATCCGGCGCCACCTGGCGTCGATCGGAAGCTCGCTACCGGTCGTGCATACAGTCGAGCTTCTGGATCGCGCCTACAGCGGCGAGGACTAGTTTCTTGGGCCGCGGGCTTTCCAGGCCTTGGACACGCGGCGGCGCGCTCCTACTCGCGGCCGGCCTGTACGCTTGCGGCTCGCGGGAGGTCGCGCAAGACGGGGCGGCCAAGAGAACCGAGAGCCGATCGGTTGACGTGACCGACTCCATCTCGCGGATCATTTTCGAAGATAGGACCGCCGCGGTCGATCTTCACTTCGATCACCAGAATGGCATGAGTGGGGAGCGCTACCTGGTCGAGATGATGGGGGCGGGTGCGGCACTGCTGGATTTTGACAACGATGGCGATCTCGATCTCTACCTTGTACAGGGCGGCGAGCTGAAACGAGAGCGAGAGGAGGGGGTTCGGGGCGACCCCCAAGCGGGTGACCGCCTCTTCCGAAATGAGCGGGTCTCGGCGCCGAATGGAGAGAGCTCGTTCCGTTTTGTCGACGTGACCTCTGAGAGCGGTATCGAGGGGAACTTCTACGGTATGGGCGTTGCGGCCGGGGACTACGATGGCGATGGCTGGATCGATCTCTATGTTACCAATTGGGGGCCGAATCAACTCTGGCAGAACAACGGGGACGGCACCTTCCGCGAACAGGCTGCGGCGGCGGGAGTCGCCGATCCGCGCTGGAGCGTGCCGGCGGTCTTCCTCGACTTCGATCGTGACGGTCTTCTGGATCTCTTCGTTGGCAACTATGTGGATTTCTCCTTGTCCGAGCACCGAAGCTGCAAATCTGCACTGGGCATCGCCGACTACTGTGGACCCTTGAGCTTTCAGCCAGCGGCCAATAGTCTCTATCGAAACCTGGGTGACGGGCGATTTAGTGACGTGTCGGTGGACACCGGCTTTGCCGTTGCAATCGGGGCAACTCTCGGCGCCCTGGCGGCCGACTTCGACTCGGACGGTTGGCTCGATCTCTATGTCGCCAACGATCAGATGCCGAATCGGCTGTGGAGGAACGAGGGGCGCGGAGTCTTCTCCGAACAGGCACTCAGCTCGGGTTGTGCGGTCAACGCCGAGGGGCGGCCGGAAGCGAGTATGGGCCTTGCAGCCGGCGACTACGACAACGATGGTGACGAGGATCTATTTGTGACCCATCTCAGCAAAGAGACTCACACTCTGTATCTCAATGACGGCACCGGCGTCTTCGAAGACGCTTCGACCCGTGCCGGGGTGGGCGCGCCGAGCTGGGAGCTCACCGGCTTTGGCGTCGGGCTTATCGATGTGGAGAACGACGGTCTTCTCGATCTGTTGACGGTGAGTGGCGCCGTCAAAGTGATACCCGAGCAGGCAGCGGCCGGGGTGGCTCTGCCGTTGCGCCAGCGCGGTCAGCTTTTTTCTGGACTCGGCTCTGGAGCGTTCGCGGAGATCGATCTAGGAGTGGAGTCTCCTCTTCGTCGTAGCGGAGTGAGTCGTGGTGCGGCCTTTGGTGATCTCGACAACGATGGGGACACCGACGTCGTTGTTACCGAGAACGGTGGCCCGGCTCGAGTCTTGGTCAACATCGTCGGCAGCCAAGGTGCGTGGTTGGGATTGCGGGTGACAGAGGGGGAGCCGGAACGAGACGCCCTCGGGGCATGGGTTGGAGTCTTCAGATCCGGTCTCCCGCCGATGTGGCGGCGAATACGGAGTGACGGCAGCTACGCTTCGGCGAGCGATCCGCGACTCCTTTTTGGTCTAGGCGCCGACCCCCGGGTCGAGCGCGTTGAGGTGCGGTGGACGGATGGTGAGGTCGAGAGCTGGACCGGGCTGGAAGCCGGGAGCTATACGAGCCTACACAAGGGGGAGGGCCGATGAAGCGAGCGACCTTGGGGCGGGTGTTGGCCCTGCTGCTGGTCGGGTCGGGGTGTGGAAGGGACGCGACCCCCGGATCCTCGGTAGCCATTCGAGAGTCGGCCCTCGCTGCGGTTCCGCATCCTGATCTCGATCTGCTCGGAGCCGACCTCTCTGAGCAGATCAGGGCCCTCCGCGACGCCGTCGAGGATCAAGCCCGAGGCTCGGGCGAGGCCTGGGGACAGCTCGGCCGCGCCTACCATGCCTATGAGTTCTACGAGGCGGCGCGTGCCAGCTACTCCAATGCGTCAAGGCTCGAACCAGAAGTCTTTGCCTGGCCCTATTCACTTGCGCTCTTGGAGCGTGATCAAGGCAAGTTCCAGGCCGCGGTAGAGCATTTTAGGGAGGCCCTTGCCTTGGATCCGGACTCGGCTGTCGCCCAGCTTCATCTTGGCGAGGCTCTGATCGAGCTCAATGACCCGGCGGGAGCTGAGCCTCCGCTTGCCGCGGCTGGGCGGGAACCCGGCTTAGCAGCCGCGGCGTTGGCGGCGCAAGCGAGGGGGGCACTGAACCTGGGCGATTCGGAGCTGGCGGTCGATCTTCTCCAAAGGGCTCTACAAGAACAGCCCGACGCGAGCGCCTTGCGCCACTCGCTGGCCGCGGCGCTGCGCCAGCTCGGGGACGACGAAGGCGCCTCGAAGGAACAGAGTCGCGCGGGCGCTCGTTCCCCTTTCTATCCGGATCCGCTGGCGAATCGGATCTCCGATCTCGAGGCGACTTCCGGAGCGTTGGTTCGCCAGGGCGCCCGCGCCCTTGCTGAAGATCGACCCGAGGAGGCAGTGGAGCGCTACCGGCAGGCCGTCGCAGCCGACCCGGACGACGCCGAGGCACGTCGCCAACTGGCGCTCGCACTCCATGCGAGTGGCGAGCTCGACCGCGCCGTCGCCGAGATTCGTGTGGCCGCCGGTGCCTCGCCAGCGAGTCTTCCCGTCCACTTCGACCTCGCCAATCTGCTGCTTGCGCAGGGTCATAGCGATCAGGCGATTGAAGCCTTCGAGCGCTGTCTCGAGCTCGATGGGGATCATCTGCCGGCGCGTTTCAACTTGGCCAATGTGCTGCTCGGCCGAGGCCGCCTCGCTGAGGCGTTGGTGCATCTCGAAAAGGCAGTCGCGTCGGATCCCACCGATCTACGCGCAGCGTATCTTCGGGCGATGGCAAAGGACGGTCTCGGCCGCGGTGAGGAGGCCATCGCTGAGTTGGAGGGTGTTGTGGCGGCGGATCCAAGCTTGGTTTCGGCGCAGTTGGGGCTCGCCGGTATCCTCGAGCGACAGGGTTCGACAAACAGGGCGGCGCAGCGCTATGAACTGACCCTATCGGTGGCGGAAGAGGGCGCCGATATCGCGCAGCTTCATGCTGGGCTAGGGCGCATCGCGAAGAGTGAGAGCCGGGTCGGAGACGCAATCGATCATTACCGCACCGCGGTCGACGCGGACCCGGCGAATCGAGGCCTCAACGAGGAGCTCGCCGCGGTCCTCGAATCGGCTGGGCGCTTCGAGGAGGCGGCACCGTTCCGCCGCCGACTCGTGGAGATCGACCCTGGCGACGGCACAGCACGCTTGCGGGAGGCGATTGCCTGGGTCCAGGCGGGTCGCATCGAGCTAGGCCGAGAGAGGCTGGAGGAAGGGGTCACGGTGTTGCCGGACGACCTGCTGCTCCTGAACACGCTGGCGCGTCTGCTAGCGACGGCGGCGGACGCCGCTTTGCGTGACGGTCGTCGCTCGCTCGAGATCGCAGAACGCCTGTACTCTGAGCGCCCCTCTCTCGACTTCGCGGAGACGTTGGCCATGGCCTACGCCGAGCTCGGAAGCTTCACCGAGGCGGCTGCGGTGCAGAAGGCCCTGATTCGACAGGTGCGGGGCACCGCCCAAGAAGGTCACCTGCCTCGACTCGAAGCCAATCTCGAGCGTTATGAAAACGGCGTCGCGGTGAGGATGTAGCTGTTCTAGTAGCGAGTCGCTGGGCTCAGAACTCGTCCTTGAGGCCCTCGATCACCATCTCTTTGTCGATCAAAAGGCGGTGCCCCTGTCCGTTGCCCTGCACCTCGGGGCGGGCGAAGGGATCGAACTCGAAGGGCTTGATGAGACGGCTGAAGACCGTCTTGAGGGCTCGAGCCCCAATCCGACTGTTCTTCGAGGCCTCGCGGGCGATGCGCCTGGCCGCTTCCTCACTCATCTGTAGCTCGATTCCGTATCGGGTGAAGAATTTCTTGGAGGCTTCGAACACGCTGTCTCGAGTCTCCGTGAAGATCCTCTGGAGGACTTCAGGAGTCAGGTCTTCGAGGATGATTGCGTTGTCGAAGCGAGACAGGAACTGTGGCTGCATGCCGTAGTCGAAGAGATCCTCTAGGCGGAAGTGATCAGAGAGGGTGAAATGCTCGCGGATCTGCACTCGCCCGTCTTCGTAAGTCGTGGTCGAGGGCAGTTTGATGCCGCTCTTGGGAGAGATGACCCGATGGAAGACCTGGTCGTAGAGTGTCTCAAAGGCACCGGCGCAGAGGAAGAGCATGTGGGCGGAGTCGATTTCGATCGTGTTCTCCGCCCCTTCCATGTCGCGCAGCCTGTAGAGGAGCTTTTCGCCCTCGATCAAGGTCAGGAGGGCTTGTTGGATGTTGATGCCGGTGACGAAGGGTCGACCGCCGACGACGGCGCTGACCTTGTCGACTTCGTCGATACACACCGTGGCATGCTGCATCAGGTGCTGGATGTCGTCGGCGGTGGCGCCCTCGCCGAGAATCTGTCGAGCGCGTTCCTCGAGCCGCCTGAGCAACGGCGTGGTGTCGACCAGACCGGTGTCGTCGGCGAGAATGTTGGCATTGACGATGATTACATTGCGGTACTGCTCGAATTCCGGCGTTGCCGCGTAGAGGCGCTCCATTGCCCGCATCGTTGTGGTCTTGCCGGTTCCCGAATTTCCGATCAGGAGCAGGTTGCCAAAGGGCTCCCCTTCAATATGTTTGAAGATCGCGACAGAGACGTACTTGAGTGTGCTCTCTTGACCGATGACGTCCTGGCTCAGTCCAACAAAAATCTCGGGCGGTCTCATAGGCTTTGCTCAGAATCGAAGAACGGACGGCAGCATTCTATTGGACGGCCCCCCTTTCCATGGGGCGTACCCCATTTCTGATGGGGGCTTAACCCTATTCCTTGGGGCGTCGAGTCGTCCTTGCAGCTATTACGGGTGTGGTTGGCAGGGCGTCTAGTCACCGGCGCCGCAAAGCCTCGCTCCTTCGGTAAGATGTGGCTTCCGCGGATGAATCGATCATACAACTACGCCTTGGCAGTGCTGGCGCTAACCAGCGGGTTACCAGCGATCGCACAGGTCACAGATTTCCGTCTTTCGCAGGCCGTCCAGGTCGAGTCGGCCCCGGCATCTCTGGTGGCCTATCTCGATGCTTGGGGAGAGTCCGGCGTCCCGGTCGAGGAGCTGTCGCCGGACGTCATTTCAGCGACCCTCGGCGGCCAGGCGCTGGAACTGGTGGACCTTCAGCCTCACCGTAGTGCCGGCGGGGGTGTTGCCTATATCTTTTCCGTCGACATCTCTCGCTCCTTGTCGCAGGCCCAGTTTGAAGGCATCCGACGTGCCATAGATGGTTGGTTCGGCCGGCTCAGGCCGGAAGACCGCGCGGCGCTCATCAGTTTCGGCGATCGCAGCGAGGTGGTGGTGGACTTCACCGGCGAAGTCGAAGTGCTGCGCCAAGCTTTGCTCGGCCTCGGACCTACCGATGGAAGCACCGTGCTCTACCAGGGGATCCACGATGCCGTCGAGCTGAGCTCACGTCGCGACGAAGATCTACCCGGTCGGCGGGTTCTGGTGGTTCTGAGCGATGGCCTGGACGAGGGCAGCGGATTGACGGCCGAGGACGTTCTCGCGACTCTCGAGGAGCGCTCCCTACCCCTGTATGCGCTCGGTTTTGGTGGTAGCGCTCGCCGCGATTCGCTCGATCTGCTCCTACGTCTCGCCACCAACTCGGGTGGCAGCTTCATTGCCGTCGACGGATTCGACTTCGAAGGCGCCTATGATGCGACCCGGGAGATCATCGAAAGGGTGTGGGTCGCCGAGCTCCGTTGCGACACTTGCCCGACCGACGGCTCACGGCAGCGCCTGCAGGTGAATCTCAATGTCGGGGGTCGGGTGCTCTCCAAGGGCCTCGACATGCGACTGCTGCCGCCGCTCAATGCTCCGGCCGGCGAGCCCGATGGGGGAGCTTCGCCGGTGACGCCGGTCGCCGACGTCGAGGATGTGATGGAACCGTCCCAGGCGGAGGCCGCACAAGGCGCTGCTGGCATCGATCTGAGGTTGTGGTTGGCGATTGGCGGAGGAGTGCTCCTCGCCGCCCTCGCCGCCTATGCGATAGGTCGGCGCCGCTCCGGCGGGGATTCTGAGGACGAGGAGGTCCCGCGACGGCGGCCTGTTCGCGCCAAGATGTCGCGCCGCGAGCGAAAGCTCAATGAAGTACCGATGGACAGCAAGCCGCCGGCAACCGCCATCTCCTTGCGATTAGTCGTGGTGCGCGGATCTTCTCGCGGCCACGAGTATCGTTTCCTCTTGCGCGAAGAAGGCATTCTCGGATCGGGCAAGGGGAGCGACTTCACTGTTGCAGAAGAGCCTGGCGTCGCGGCGCAGCATGTGGCGCTCTATCAGGAGAGCGGCTCCGTCTACGCCCGCAACTTGGCAGAGCGGGAGCCGATGCTGCTCAACGGTGCTGCTCTCGATCAGCCTCAGCCAATCAAGAGCGGTGACCTTCTCGGCAACAAGGCGTTCATCGCTCGCATCGTGTTGGGATAGCCCCGGCTGCGGCCGGCGCCGAGGGCGGCGCTTCAGGAGCCCCGCCGTGAAGGCTCCGGGTCTTTGGGGACCCGAGCACGGAGTCTTTCGTAGTCCTCCGGTGTGTCGATGTCGCTGATCACTCCGTCGTCGTCGGTCTCGACCTCCAAAGGGGGGTAACGTTCGAGCAGTTGGCGCAGGCCGACGGATGGGTCGAGGCTCGGAATTTCGGCGACCCGACGTGGTGCGATGATCAGTGGGTGTCCGTGCTTCCCTTCGTAGGTCGGCACCGCGAGATCGGTCTCGCAGTCGCCAAAGGCGCGGAGCAGTCGGCGCACGGTCACCTCTTTGATTCTCGGTAGGTCGGCAGGGCTGACAAGCAGTGGGGTGGAGGCTTTCTCTAGAGCTGCCTCTCCACCCGCGGCATCGAGGCCGGCCAGGATTGTCGACAGCATGCCGTCGTCCGGAGTCGGATTGATCGCGGCCTCGATTCCGCTCTCTCTCGCCCAGTGTCGAAGCTCCTCGCCTTGCGGCGCCGTGACCAGGACTATTCGCTCAACTCCGGCGGCCCGCAGAGTGCGGACCAGGCTTCCGACGATCGTCGATCCGCCAAACTCCAGGAGGAGCTTGGGGCGGCCCATGCGACGCGAGAGCCCAGCCGCGGGGAGGATTGCCAGGGGCGTCACGCTGCTGTCTCGGCTGCCGCCGGAACAGACTCGACTTCGATCTTCCCGTTGCGGGCTTCGACCAGCAGCTTGGCGCCAGGCAGGAGTTCACCCGCGACGATCGCCCGTCCGAGCTTGGTCTCCAGGGTGTGCTGGAGGTAGCGCTTCAGGGCGCGCGCGCCGTAGACCGGGTCGAAGCCCTCGCGGGCGATGAGCTCTCGAGCCCCCTCGGACATCTCGATCTCGAACTTGTGCTCGCGGAGTCGCTGGACGAGGTCCTCTGTGAGCAGCCCGACGATCTGCTTGATCTCCTCGAAGAGGAGCGGGCTGAACAGAACGACGTCGTCGATGCGGTTGAGGAACTCAGGACGGAAGTGCGATCCGAGCATTCCCATGACTTGCTCCTGCACTCGCTCAGGAATGGTGCCGTCACCGCTCATACCCTCGATCAACGTGGTCGAGCCGATGTTGGAGGTCATGATGATGACCGTGTTCTTGAAGTCGACAGTGCGCCCTTGTGCGTCGGTGACTCGCCCGTCGTCGAGGATCTGCAGCAACACGTTGAAGACGTCAGGGTGCGCCTTTTCGATCTCGTCGAAGAGGATCACCGAATAGGGCTTACGGCGAGTGGCTTCGGTGAGCTGTCCTCCTTCGTCGTAACCGACGTAGCCTGGCGGAGCGCCGATGAGTCGCGAGACCGCGTGGCGCTCCATGTACTCGCTCATGTCGATTCGGACGATGTTTTCCTCGCTATCGAAGAGGGCCTCGGCGAGCGTCTTCGCCAACTCGGTCTTGCCGACTCCGGTGGGACCGAGAAAGAGGAAAGAGCCGATCGGGCGCCTCGGGTCTTTGATCCCCGAGCGGGCACGAATAACAGCGTCGGCGACGAGCTGGATTGCCTCGTCCTGGCCGATGACGCGACGGTGTAGGATCTCATCGAGGCGAAGGAGCTTCTCTCGCTCTCCCTCCACTAGTCGAGTCACTGGAACCCCGGTCCAGAGCGACACGATCTGGGCCACCTCGTCTTCGGTGACCTCCTCTCGCAACAGGCGCTGCGAGCTGTTCGCGTCGGCCTTTTCTTCGAGCTCAGAGAGCTGTACCTCGAGCTCGGGAAGGCGACCGTGGCGGAGTTGCGCGGCTTTGTTTAGGTCGTACTCGCGCTCGGCGAGCTCTACCTGACGACGGACTTCTTCCATCTCCTCCCGCACTTTGCGGACATCGTCGATGGCGTGCTTCTCGTTCTCCCATTGGGCTCTCATGGTGTCGCCCTTGGTTTTCCAGTCGGCGAGCTCTTTGTTCAGGATCTTGAGACGCTCTTTACTGGCCTTGTCCTTTTCTTTGACCAGTGAGGCGGCCTCGATCTCGAGGCGCATGACCCGGCGTGTGACCTCATCGAGCTCTGCCGGCATCGAATCGATCTCGGTTCGAACCATGGCACAGGCTTCGTCGACGAGGTCGATCGCCTTATCGGGAAGGAAGCGATCGGTGATGTAGCGGTGCGAGAGTACGGCGGATGCGACCAGTGCATTGTCCTGGATACGGACGCCATGGTGGACCTCATAGCGCTCCTTCAGACCACGAAGGATGGAGACCGTGTCTTCGACCGAAGGCGCGTCGACCAGCACCGGCTGGAATCGGCGCTCCAGGGCGGCGTCCTTTTCGATGTGTTTGCGGTGCTCATCGAGGGTGGTGGCGCCGATGCAGTGGAGCTCACCTCGAGCAAGCATCGGCTTGAGCAGATTGCCCGCGTCGGTCGACCCCTCGGTCTTGCCGGCGCCGACAATGTTGTGAACTTCGTCAATGAAGAGAAGGATTCGGCCCTCGCTCTCCTTGATCTCGCTGAGGACCGCCTTGAGCCGCTCCTCGAACTCGCCTCGGTACTTGGCGCCCGCGAGTAGAGATCCGATGTCGAGGGAGAACACACTGCGCTCTTTCATCCACTCGGGAACGTCCCCCCGGACAATTCGCTGCGCGAGGCCTTCGACGATCGCTGTCTTGCCGACGCCGGGCTCGCCAATGAGCACCGGGTTGTTCTTGGTTTTTCTAGACAGGATGCGGATGACTCTGCGGATCTCGCTGTCGCGACCGATGATCGGATCCAACTTGCCCGCCCGTGCCTGCGCGACCAGGTCGATGCCGTACTTCTCCAGGGCCTCGTAAGCGACTTCGGGGTTGGCGCTGGTTACGCGCTGGTTTCCCCGCACTTCCTGGAGCGCAGCAAGAAAGCGTGGGCGATCGAGAGCCAGGTCGTGGAGGATCTTTCCCACCCCCGAAGAGGAGGGTAGGTCCAGCAGGGCGAGGAAGAGATGTTCTACCGAGACGTATTCGTCTTTCAGTCTCTTTGCCTCGTCCTCGGCCTGAACGAGGGTCTTCTGCGCCTCGGGCGAAACGTAGATCTTGCCTGCTTCGACCGCGCCACTGACTTTAGGCTTGCTCTCGATGGCCGCGTTCGTCTGTTGTCGCACGCTCTCCACCGATGCTCCGAGCCTTTCGAGGAGCCGGGGTATGAGTCCGTCGTCCGGGTCGACAAGCGCCTTGAATAGGTGCTCGTTGTCGATCTGCTGCTGGCCGAGGCGTACTGCGATGCTCTGGGCTTCTTGGATAGCCTCTTGGGTCTTCTGGGTTGCTTTGTTCAGGTCCATTTTATTCTCCTTCCGTTGGGCTCACCTCTTCTTCGTCTGACAAGGAAGCCAGTCCCTGGTAGAGTTCTCGTTCGCTCTCCGTGGGGGACTCCGGCACCACGATTCGTACCTCGCCGTACAGGTCACCGCGCTCGTCTTTGCCGCGACCCAGACCTCTTCCACGGAGCCGGATCTTTCTCCCTGACGAGGATCCACCGGGGAGCTTGATGGTTGCGTCGCCCTCCAGAGTACGGACGCGAGCCTCACCGCCAAGAGCCGCGAGCCATGGAGGAATGTCGATCGTGGTAACAAGGTTCGTTCCCTCTACCCTGAAGTGGGGATGGGGGACGAGCTCGATCTTCAAGAGTAGATCTCCTGGGGCGGCGCCCATCGATCCTGGGCTTCCCTTGCCGCTGAGTCGGATTCGCTGACCCGGTCGCGCGCCCGGTGGAAGCGATATCTCCAACCTCTGATGTTTGCCGGTCTCTCTATGTTGCAAGGTGATCTGGCGCTTTCCACCCGCGGTCAGTTCCTCGAGTGTCACCTTGATCGTGGACTCTAGGTCCGCGCCTCTCCTTGGCGTCGATTGCTGGTGGGGCGACCATGTCTTGGCTCCGCCCCCACCGAATAGCATTTCGAAGAAGGAGCTGAATCCCGAGGGACCGGCGCCGAAGTCGAAGCCTTCGCCGGGCGCGAAATCGAAGCCTTCCCATCCCGGCGGTGGAGCTCCAGTCTGCTGGGCTGTCTTCCAAGCGCTTCCGAACTGGTCGTACTTGGCGCGCTTGTCCGCATTCTTGAGAACCTCGTAGGCTTCGCCGATCTGTTTGAATTTACTTTCGGCAGAGGCGTCCTTGTTGATGTCCGGGTGATATTGGCGCGCCAACTTGCGGTAGGCCCGTTGAATGTCCGCTTCCGAAGCGCCCTTATCGACACCGAGAATCTCGTAGTAGTTGTGGTACGCCAAGAAAAGACCTCCGCCGCTAGTGCGCGGCCGCTGCGACAATCGGTCAAGAATACGCGCCTTCCGGCTCGCCTCCCGCACAGCTCCACCGAGGAGCTACTGCCCGTCCAAACCCTCGGACGCGCCCCAGTCGCCGTGATATCTGCGTCACACGGGCTAATATAACCCGCCTTATGGGTTTAATCTTAGTCCATTGATGTCATATATTGCAACAGGCATTGCCGCAGCAAGATTCCCGGGTAGGTCCCCTTTTTTGTTCGCCGTCGGGCTGTCGGCGACGTCGGTTCGGTCGACGCCATAACGAAAAGGCGACCGATCCCGTGAGGATCGGTCGCCTGATGAGAGCTAGCTCTGGGGCCGTGCTAGGGAGCTTCGAGATCGAAATGCTCGTAGTTCTTGGCGATGTACGCGCTCCACTTGTCCGGCGTTTCTTCTAGAGTGAAGATCGCCTGCACAGGGCACGCGTCAATACACAGGCCGCAGTCGATGCACTCTTCCGGGTGGATGTAGAGCATCTCCCAGTCGTCGTCTTTTCCGTAAATGCAATCTACCGGGCATACGTCGACACAGGCGGTATCTTTCACCCCGACGCAAGGCTCGGTAATGATATGAGTCATCTGCTTCTCTCCTTCGAATGGCTTGTGTTTGTTGCGCGATTCCTTGGACGGGTAATTCTTACAATAATGAGGGCACTTTTCAACAACGGACTTGGTCTAGTTGCGTCCGTTCCCTCTAGGAGGCGAGGGCCCCGATGCTCTCGGCGAAGGCCGAAAGGGTCTTGTCGATCTCTTCGTCCCCATGTGCCGTCGAGACGAAGAGGGTTTCATAGGGAGACGGCGGAAGATGGACGCCTCTCGCCAACAGCAAGTGGAAGAGCTGAGTCCAGGTCGCGCGGTCCGAGCCTTCGACATCGGCTAGTGAACGAACCGGTGTGTCGGTCAGAAAGAGCGAAAGCATCGAGCCGCAGCGCTGAATCGTGCTGGGAAGGCCGGCCTGCTCGAAGAGTCTCTCGAGACCTGCCTCGAGAGTCGCCGCGTTGGACTCGAGATCGTCGTAGGCGTTCCAGTCGTGAGCCGAAAGAAGTTCCAATGTTTTTCGGCCCGCGGCCACCGCCAGCGGATTCCCCGACAGGGTTCCCGCCTGGTAGACATCTCCCGCCGGCGCGATTCGATTCATCAACTCTCGAGGGCCGCAATAGGCGCCGATCGGCAGGCCGCCGCCGATCACCTTGGCGAGGCAGGTGATGTCCGGCCGAACTCCGAGAAGGGTCTGGGCGCCGCCCCAGGCGACCCGGAAGCCGGTCATCACCTCGTCGAAGATCAGCAAGGTGTCGTGCTGGTCGCACAGCCTCCTGAGCCCTTCGAGGAAGCCGGGTACCGGCGGAACGAGGCCCATGTTCCCGGCTACCGGCTCGACGATCACGGCGGCGATCTCGCCCGAGAAAGTGGCGAAGAGACTCTCGGCCTCTTGGAGATCGTTGTAAGGAGCTAGCAGGGTGTGCGCAGTCACCGAGTCGGGCACCCCGGGGGAGGACGGCACGCCGATGGTTGCGGCTCCCGAGCCAGCGGCCACCAAGAAGGGGTCCGCGTGACCGTGGTAACACCCCTCGAATTTGATCAACTTCTCGCGCTCGGTCACCGCCCTTGCCAGCCGGAGAGCCGACATCGCGGCCTCTGTCCCAGAGCTCACCAGGCGGACCATTTCCGCGGAGGGGATGGCGGAGGCGATGAGCTCCCCGAGCTCTACCTCGGCGATCGTCGGTGTACCGAAGCTCTGACCGAGAGGAGCGGCTTGGCGGATTGCCTCCACGACCTCGGGGTGACTGTGGCCCAGGATCATCGGACCGTAGCCGCCGATGTAGTCGAGATATCGGGTACCGTCTTGGGCGGTCAGCCAGGCGCCTTCGGCTTGACGGACGAAGACCGGCTCACCGCCGACACCCCTGAAGGCTCGAACTGGTGAGTTGACTCCACCAGGTAGAACGAGGCTGGCGCGACCTATAAGGCTCATCAAGGCTCGGTTTCGAGAGACGAGTGAAAGGAGCTCAGGCGACGCGATCTCAGTTGAGGACTCGCATCCGGGCCTTGGCGCGAGGAGAGATCGAAGGCCCGTCGGCGTGATAGAGCCGTCCGTTCACTACCTCGGCCGCCTCGGAGAAGCTGGCGTCGGCGTTGCTGGAGTACTCACCGCCCGCTGCTGCCAGGGCCAAGCCTTGGAGATATTTGATCTGGCCCTTTCCGATCGGAGAGGATGGCGGCGGATCGACCGACTGGAGAAATCGGATCGTGTTCTGCAGATCGCCCCCGCGGAGGAAGACCGCCGCCTGGTTCAGCCGGATCACCCAAGGAGGTACGAGACTCTCTTCGTCGAGGCTGAGGCGCAGAAGTTCATACGCAGCGGCGGAGTAGAGCAGATCTGACTCCCTGGGGCCTACGATGACGGGTGTCGTCTCATAGGCAAGCTGCACTTCACGCTCTCCTGAGGCGGAAAGCACGCGCAGCGGGACCGTTTTGCCGCTACGAACGTGGCTCTCGACCCGTGCTTGGAGCTCTTGGCGCAGGTGTTGTGAAGAGGTCAGTGCGACGCCGTCGATCTCCAGGATCTCGTCGCCGACGCGCAACTTGGCCGCCTGGGCGGGTCCCCCCTCGACAATCTGTACGACCAAGGGCGCCTGGGCCACTGGCGAGTCCACGATCGTCGCTCCCATGCTCGGTCGTTCGCTGATGATCGAGGAATCCAGCATCGCGGCCAAGGGGTCTGAGACTCCTTCTGAAAGCGCGATATCGACGACGTCTGGTTGCGTCGGCAGAGGAGCCTGTGGGAACAGAAATACGTGAGCTCTGTCGGCGAGCAGCTCGTCTGAGAGGACTGCCAGGACGTAGAGGGCCCCCTTGGCCCTTCGATCCGCTTCTTCCTGGATCTTTGCCCAGGGAATCGCCTGTCGACTTCCTGCCTGGGCGAAGGCACGGAGCTGTGGGGTCTCGACCCCGGCGGCGGAGAGAACTGCGTCACCAGCTTCCGATCGATCGATCAGGGCCCAGCGATCGAGCCCATCGAGCCTCTCACCCAGAAGGCTGCGGAGCCGCTCCGTGCTGGTTTCGTCGCCGCCGAGCACGCCGAGCAGGATCAGGGGTGGCCTCAGCCTGATCGGGAGCTCGACCCGGTCTTGATCCTCGATGTCGACGTCTGCCTCGAAGCGGCCAAGATCGGGGTGAGTGAGAGCCAACTGATACTCGCCGGGGGGGAGGATGAGGGCGGGCTCCCCGCTATCAAAGGACGGCGCTACCAGCTCGCCGTTGGCTCGAACGATGACACCGGCCGGTAGCCCGCGCAGGACAATGGTTCCAGCCGTCGGCTCGAGCTCGATCGGCTCGGACATGTAGTAGTCCTGAAGCAGCTCGATATTCGCCTTTCGGCGAAAGTCGCGATAGCCCTCTTTGCGAGCGCTGAGCTCGTAGCTCCCCACTTGGAGATCATCCAGGATCATTCGAGCGGCATCAGAGGGGGCTCCGCCAGAGGGGACGGCGGTAGTGCCTTGGAGCACGTCGTTGACGTAGATCTCTGTTTCCTCGAGTGAGGTGAAGAGAGTGAGCACAGCGGCGGTACGCTCGAGGGCGACCTCGAGAATCGGGACTTCGTCGGTGACGGCTTCCGCTTCTTGCTCGACGGTGGAGTAGCCGGGGCGCTCTACGATGACGATGTGGGGGCCCAGTGGCAGCTGGAGGAGGCCGGTATCGTCCGCCGTCCAGCGCCCCACCGAGATTCGCGCGTCGGTCGGATTGGCTGCGACTTGGATCGAGCCGACCAGGACCGCCTTGGCGGCGTCGAAGAGTTCGGCGAATTTGGACGACACGAGGCTGCGGTCCCAGGCGAAGGCCGGCTCGTTGGCGAGCAGCGTGTTCAGACTCTGTTCGACTCCTTCGGTGTCGCCTACGTTGAAGTCGACCTGGGCCCGAAGGAAGTGAGTGTTCGCCACCAAAGCATGGATCTCTTCCGGCGGGTCTTCGACGATGCTGTTCTCTTCGACCTTGGCCAGAAAGGCGTCAAAGAGGGCCCGGGAATCCGCCTGGTTGCGGGAATTGAAAACTTTCTCGGCTTCGACGTACTCGGGGATGATCTCTTCCCAGACATCGGGCTCCGGTAGGTCTTCCTCGACCAGCCGCTGGGCCCACCCGGCCGTTGCCAAGGTGACTAGCGGCACCGCGAGTGCGCAGATGAATCTTGTTGCTCGCATCTTGAAAAGAGGCTACTCCAACACAATCACTTGGGCCAAGCGGGAGTCGACGATATATAGGCGACCCTGGCCGTCAACACTAATGTCTTCCGGGTCTCGCAGCTCGATCCCTCCGACGTTGGGGCCGATCGAGGCAATTTTGTTGCCTGCCCGATCGCGCACCTCGACCGTTTTTTGGGCTTGGTCGAGGATATAGACGTTGCCACCGACGTCGACGGCGAGCGCCTTGGGCCGGCGTCCTATGCTGGAAATGCGGCGAACGGTCTCGCCGCCAGCTCCCAGTACCGTGACCTCTTCCTTCTTGCGGTCGAGGAGCAAGACCTCGCTTGCATCTCCGGCCGTGATGTCGACGATATCGCCACCGGCCGCCGACAGCGTCCTCGAGGCTTGGTGGCGGTCGAAGCCCCAGAGGACCTTCTTGTCCAGAACGAACCATTCGTTGAAGGCTCCTCTTTGGGCCGAGACGATCCCTTGCAGGGCAGCGCTGCCGGTGAACGACTGGCGCTCGGAGGCCCCGATCGACACCACTCCGCTCTCGGTTGCCACAAAGCCGACGCCGTCGTAGCTCCAGGCCACATCCTTGGCCCGGGGTTGGGCAGCGCGTTCGAGCAGCTCACCGTCGCTGGACACCAAGAGGACTTCGCCGAGGCCACCGTCGTGGATCAAGATGCGTCCATCGCGGCTGACATCGACGTGTAGCGGGCGCTTCAGAGTCAAGCCGGAAACCGAGATTGCTCGCGCCCGGGCCCATCGGTCCTGGCCCAGAGCGGGTCGAAGCCAGTGGCGATGGATGAAGCCCAGATCGGTGCTCGCATTCTGGCGGAGGCCCTCTTCCATGGCCTCTTGATTCAGGACCTCCTGGAGGCTCTCCGCTGCCGGCGCCCAGTCGCCACCACGAAACAGACTGTGGGCGAATCCGTAGAGGGCGCGAGGCAGCCATGAAGACGGGCTCTCGTCTTCGATGGCTTCCAGGAAGGCGAGGGCGGCGAGGTCGGATTGGCCGAGCAGCAGCAGAGCTTCCCCACTTCTGACCCGAGCTTCGACACGTGCCTCGAGCGTTGGATACTCGACAGGGCCAAAGAGCACGGGGACCCTTCGGAGCGGTGTTCTTGCGGCCTCGAGCTCCTCCGGGTTCGCGGCTGTCTCGATCTGGAATTGGCCCTGCTTTACCCACGCCGCCGCCGCGTTCGGCGAGTCCGGATAGTCTTGGGTGAGCTTATCGAGGAGCTTACGGGCGCGGTCTCCTTCCCCGCCCTGCCAGTATGCATCGGACAGAAGGAGGAGCGCGGTCTCAGCCTGAAGGGTGTCTGGGTAGCGCTCCACCAGCAGCTCATAGGCTTGGCGAGCCTCTTCGGGTTTGCCTTCTCGCTCTTGGCGCTGGGCGTCCACGAAGAGCCGCTCCGCGGCCCCGTCCTGCTGGGCCGGAAGGGCCGGGCACAGAAAGAGGGCGCACCCCAAGGCCCACGGCGCAAAGCGTCTGAGGAGGCTCATCGAGAGTCGAGGAACCCAAAGATCTCTGTGGTGCCGGCGCTGATGGTTTCGGTAGACGTCCTCGACTCACTGAGTGCCGGCCACTCGTAGCGGAACTGGTAGACGCCCGGAACCAGAGTCTGATTGAAGGGCGTTTCGTCGATCAGCCGATCGTTGATGTAGACGTTGCAATTTCCCGGCTGGGCGGCGACTCGAAACTGGACGGGCTCGGGCACCCTAAGCTCGGCGCGGCCGTTGGAACCGACTTCGACCAGGACCCTCTCGTTCAGGAAGAGCTTGTCCGAGCTGAGTGTCACCTCGTAGGAGTCGGGCTTCAGGGCGATGTTGTGGCTCTGCTTCGGACCATAGGATCGGCCGCCGACTTCGATCTTTACCGGGAACGATGCCTCGGCGATCAGATGTCCAGGAGGGATGACCGCTCGCAGCGGAAAGAAGAAGCGCTCACTGTCGATGACCTCTTGCTCGAGGCCGTCGGGAAAAGCAAAGCCGAGGCTCTCCGCATGGTACTGATCGAGCTCGACCCGAATCTGGTACTCGAGCCCTGAAGTGAGTGCGATCTCGACCGGTGTCGAGTCGGCCAACAGCTCATCGTTGAGGAAGACCTTGGCGCCTTCCGGACGAGTGGCCACGGTGAAGGTCTGGGTCGGTAGCGCGCTCTCGACGGCGGTCCACTCTTGCGCCATCGCCGGGTCGATGATGAGGGTCGTGGAAGCAACAACGTGACCTTGACGTCGCAGCTCGAGAAGGACTTCCTCGCCTTCGTTCCCCTTGAGAGTGAGCTCGGCGGGCACAAAGAGGCCGGTACTCGCACCACTTCGCCAGATCTCCGCGCCGCCCTGATCGCCTTGGACGACCAAAGTCCTGGTGAGCGTGCGTGGCCCGCCGCCACCGGTGACTCCCGTGATCAGGCCTCCGAGCTTTTCGCTGCCGCCGCCGACGAAGAGGAAAGCAGCTACGGCAATGGCAACCGCGGCGGCCGCCAGCCACAGCCAGATCTTGTGGCCGTTCTTGGCAGACCCCCTCTTCCTGCGCACGCGCTGGTGGCGCATCTGCAGCGTGCTCTCGGGCTGGTCGAAGGCAAGGTCGAGCTCTTGCGCCGCAACACCCAGAGCGTCGCGTACCGCGCTTGCCAGATCTGCGCAGCGTGGGTAGCGAGTTTCCGGCTTCTTTTCGAGCGCTCGAAGCAGCACCTTGTCGATTTGGGGCGGTAGAGAGGTGCGCTTCTCGTGAGGCCCGACAGGTGTCTCGTGGACGATCTTGTAGAGGATGGTGGTGGGGTTCTCGCCGGTGAAAGGTAGCTCGCCGGTGAGCATCTGATAGAGAATTATCGCAACCGAGAACTGATCGGAGGCTCCTGATACCTGCTGGCCAGTTACTTGCTCCGGGGACATGTACGACGGCGTCCCGACCACCGTGCCAGTGCGGGTGAGATTGGTTGAGGTCAGCTTGGCGACCCCGAAGTCGGTTACTTTGGGCTCCTGGTTGCGGTCGATCAGGATGTTGGCGGGTTTGATGTCGCGATGCACGACGCCATGGTCGTGTGCGAAGTCGAGCGCGGCGCAGATCTTGATGCCGAAATCCGCGATCTCCTTGAAGGAGAGCACCTTGTCCGACTTCATGATGTCCGCCAGATCTTCGCCCGGCAGAAACTCCATCGCGAAGAAGGGGTCGCCACCCTCCTTGCCGACATCGAAAACAGTGACGATGTTCGGGTGATTTAGCGTTCCCGCGGATTGGAACTCGCGCTCGAAGCGAGTCTGGAGCTCCGCCACCTCCTCTTCAGCGAGGCCGGGATCGCTCTTGACGACCTTGATCGCCACCTGTCGGCCGATGACCGGGTCCTCGGCGAGATACACCATTCCCATTCCGCCTCGGCCCAGGGGTCTAATGACCCGGAACCGACCGAAGCTTTCTGGGTGGTTCCCTCCTCCGCCCGCTTCTGTCGCCATGCAGCGCCTATGATACGGGTCGTGGCCTGCCGGCTCAAGCGGTTTCTGCTTGTCCCGGTCTCAGCCGCTCTCGGCCAGCGCGCTCTCGCCCAGGGACTTTGCTGCTGGAGATAGGGGGGCGAGGGTAAGAATGCGATGGATGCCCTGGACCGCCTTGCCGTGGTCTCCCATCCGCTGATAGAGGATCACCTCTTTATGAAGCTCGTCGGCGAGTAGATGTTGGCGTTCCCTGACTGTCTCAGCCAGCGGCCCCCCGGTGTCACGCTCGAGAAACTCCGCTCCGTTCTCGAGCTCCTCGAAAGTCGATGCCATCCCTTTGAGCCTCCCCAGGGCGACCTCGGCAAGCTTGGGGTCGTGGCTCTGCTCGGTCAGGGTTTGCAGTGCCGCCAGGCGTTCGAGGCGGGGGGCTAGGACCACGAGTCCCCTCCTGGCACGGTCAGCGACATCGCCGGTTCCGCTCGACCTTGCTCTCAACAGGCTCTCCACCGCTTCGGTCTCGCGCGAAAGGCGGGCGTAGGCCTCCCCCAGGGCGAGAGCGATCTCGGGAGATCGCTCCGAGTCGGGAAAGTTGCTCAGAAAGGTTTCGAGGAATGGGGTCTCGTATACCTCGCCATCCAGCACCGCCAGTGCATCGGCGTAGAGATCGTCTCGCGACTCGCGAAGCTCGGCAATCTCCGCTTGTGCTTGCGCCAGGAAGGCACTCTCGGGTGTGAGCTCGAAAACGGTCTTCACTTCGCTCTCGTACGAGGTCAGGAGCGAGCCATAGTCGCGGGCCAAGGGTCTCATCTCTTCCACCGCCTCGCGGCTTCCTTGGAGCCGATCGAGGCGTAGGCCATCGGCCACGTCTCCTCGAGGCCAGGCGGAAAGGGCGGTCTCGGCTAGAAGTTCGTCGATCTCCGGGGAGCTGTGGGGTGTCTTGACGAATTCGAGCAGCGCCGCTTGGCTACGTTGGCGGTAGGGCTCGACCGGATAGGGGTCCTGGACCACGAGGGTGTTCTTCCGCGCCTTTGCCGCGCGCACGCGCTCGGTGAAGAAAGGATGAGTCTGCCAGTATCCGAAGTTTTGGTCTTGTGGCAGGCGTTCCTCCAGCTTGGCCATCAGCTGGCGGGTGCCGTCGGGATCGAAGCCCGCAGCGGCGGCGAAGCGCTGCCCTTGGTCGTCGGACTCGTCCTCGTTCTGCCTGCTGTAGCTGCGCAACAGGAGCTCACTCACCAGCATGCCGGTGGCGGCGGCTCCCTGAACGAGGGCACCGGTGTTGCCCGAATCTCGTCGAATGCCCCAACCGTCGACATAGGTGTCTGAGTCGCTCTGGCTTGCGCCGACCATGAGTCCCACCGTGAGCACCTGGCTTAGAACGCCGAGCAGGGTTGCACGGCGCCGCATCGAGAGAAAGTGTTCTTCGCTAACGTGGGCGACCTCATGGCCCAGCAGGCCGGCAAGCATGTCGTTGCTGAGATCGAGGTCGAGCATGCCGCGAGTGACGAAGATGTGACCAGCGGGAAGCGCGAAGGCATTGGGCAATGCCATGTCGACCAGGTAGAAGGAAAAAGGGAACTTTCGGAAGCCTGAGTGGCGGGCGATGGCGTAGCCGATCCGGTTTACTCGCGCCTCTTCTTCATCGTTCTCGTAGGGGCCATACGCCTTGCGCGCCTCCAGCGCGGCCAGGATGCTCTTCTCGAAGAGGCCAGGGTCGGAGATCGCCAACGTCTCCTCGGCGAAGATGCGCCCGGGAGCGCCCAGCAGAAGTGCGCTCACTAGGGCCAATGAAAGATGGCGTTTCCGTCGTCTCGTAGCGAAGAGCATACGCCTCCGTCCTTCCGAGATGTCATTATCGCCCACACGGAAGCCCGACCCCCAACTGAGTTTGCTGGTCATCACCTAGGGTCTTGCAAGAGACGCGCCATCGGCGCGGCGCCTTGACCGTTTCGAGGAGCGTCGTTACAGTCGCAACTGGGTTTCTTGCCCCGCGGTCGGAGTCGGTGGACGTCTCGCCTCGCCATTTACGGAGGAGCACCATGAGATCGGTCATCCCTATCAGCGCCGTCCCGGTAGCGGTATTGCTGTTTCTGTTCGCCCTTCCTGTCGCTGCGGCCAAGGTGGAGCTCAAGCTAGCGACCCAGGCTCCGGAGAACTCGCCCTGGTACGTCATGTTGCAGGGGCTCGACAAAGAGTTTCGCGAGATCACCGGCGGAGAGGTCTCGTTAGTGATCTACCCCGGCGGGGTCTCGGGGGACGAGTCCGACATCATCCGCAAGATGCGCATCGGCCAACTCCACGCCGGGGCGCTGACGGTTGCGGGTCTCTCCGACCTCGCCAAAGACTTCAGTGTTTTCGAGATACCGCTCTTTTTCGATTCTTGGGATGAGTTCAACTTTGTGCTCGAGGACCTGACTCCCGTTCTGACCCAGAGCTTGGACGAAAAGGGCTTCGTGTGGCTTACTTGGGGCCATGTCGGATGGGTCCACTTCTTTACCAAGAAACCCGTGGCACGTCTCGACGAGTTGCGCGAGCTGAAGATCTTTACCTGGGCCGGCAACGACAACATGGTGCAGTGGTGGAAGCGGAACGGATTCAACCCGGTGGCGTTGCAGCTTCCTGATGCTCTTCAGGGGCTCAGAACCGGCATGATCGAGACCATGATCTCGCCGCCGCTGGCCGCGCTGTCTCTACAGTGGTTCAAAGACGCACCCTATATGATCGACATCGGGCTAGCCCCCATGGTGGGCGCCATCGTGGTCTCTAAGAGAGCTTGGAGCCGCGTCGACCCCAAGCACTATGAAGCCCTTCTCGCGGCCGCGAGCAGGGTCGGCTCGAAGTTGGCGAGCCAGATCCCCTTCCTCGACTCCTCGGCGGTGAACGTGATGAAGAACCAGGGGCTCGAAGTGCTCGAGATCCGCGACAGCGAGCACTCCGCCGAATGGTTGGCGGAGGCGGAGAAGTTCGCCGACGAGATGCGGGGCGATATGGTGCCGCCCGTGATCTTCGATCGCGCCTTGGCGAAGCGAAACGAGTTTCGTCGTCAACAGAGCACGGCCGAGAAGAGCCCCTGAGAGCACTTCTCCATCGCCTCGAAGATGGCGCGGTCAGCATCGTGCTGCTGGTGATGGTGATCTTGCCGCTGGCGGAGATTTTCGCGCGCTCGGTGTTCGGGGTCGGAATCCCTGCCTCGGGCCCCATCGTTCAGAATCTCACGCTGTGGGTGGGCTTCCTCGGTGCGGCATTGGCTGCCCGCGAGAACCGTTTGCTTTCGCTCGCCACCGGTCAGCTTCTGCCTGAAGGGCGATGGCGCGACGGCGCGAAGGTGTTCTCCAACGCAATGGGAGCGGCGGTTGCCACCATGCTGGCGAAGGCCAGCCTGGAGCTGGCAGTGATCGAGAAGGAAGGCGGGATGGAGATCGGTGCCGGAATCCCGGTCTGGCTGGTGCAGTTGGTGCTCCCGCTGTCCTTCGCGTTGATCGGCCTGAGACTGATCCTGCAAGCCTCCCAAGCTTGGTGGGGGAGGCTGTTGGCGACGGCGGGAGCCGGCATCGGGCTTTGGCTGGGGTTTCACGAGTTGGCTATGGATGGAAAGCCGGCTTGGCCGCTGGTGCTCCTGCTGATCTTCGCCACTGCGCTCGGTGGGCCGATCTTCGTCATGCTCGGTGGCGCTGCCCTCTTCCTCTTTCTTTCCGATGGTGTGCCGGCAATGGCGATCCCCGCCGAGACCTATCGGATGAGCGTCTCGGTCACGCTCGCGGCGATCCCACTCTTCACGCTCACCGGCTTTGCCTTAGCCGAGGGGAACTCTTCGCAGCGATTGCTTCGTTTGTTCCGGGCTTTCTTCGGCTGGATCCCCGGCGGCACCGCGGTCGTTACCGCCGTACTTTGCGCTTTCTTTACCGTCTTCACGGGCGGTTCGGGGGTGACGATCCTCGCTCTAGGCGGGCTCCTCTTTCCGGCTCTCCTTGCCGATGGATATCGCGATCGCTTCTCGCTCGGGCTGCTGACGGCCTCCGGCTCTCTCGGATTGCTCTGGCCACCGGCCTTGCCCCTCATCCTCTATGCCATCGTCGCCGAGATCCCCTACGAGGATCTCTTCATCGGTGGTCTGATTCCGGGTTTGCTTCTGCTTGGGCTGGTAGCCGGTTGGGGCATGCGTGAAGGGTGGAAGACCGGAGCTGGGCGCAGCCGTTTCACTGTCGCGGAGGCACTCTCGGCGCTGTGGCTGGCGAAGTGGGAGATCTTGCTCCCGGTGCTGGTGCTCTTCGCTATATTCGGTGGCTACGCCACCATTGTCGAGGCTGCCGCGCTGGCGGCTGGTTATGCCTTGGTGACCCAGTGCTTCATCCACAAAGATATCGGCCTTGGCAGAGACCTGCTGCGGGTGTTTCAACAGTGCGGAGTGCTGATCGGAGGGGTGCTCATCATTCTTGGCGTGGCGATGGGTCTCACCAGCTATATGGTCGACGCACAAGTCGCGGCGCGAGTCCTGAGCTGGGCGGAAGGGGCGATTCATTCGAAGTTGGTGTTCCTGCTCGCGCTCAACGTCTTCCTTCTGATCGTCGGCTGTCTTATGGACATTTTCTCGGCCATTGTCGTGGTCGTGCCGCTCATCATTCCAATCGGACTTGCATTCGGCGTTGACCCGGTGCACCTGGGGATCATCTTCATCGCCAACCTCGAGCTCGGCTATCTCACTCCGCCGGTGGGGCTGAACCTGTTTCTGGCGTCCTACCGCTTCGAGCGCCCGCTGCTCCAGGTCTACCGCGCCGTCATCCCGATGCTGCTCATTCTGGGCGGGGGAGTGCTACTCATCACTTACTACCCGCCTATGACCCTCGGTCTCCTACGCCTCTTCGGGCGTTAGGCTCCAGCATGCGCAGGGTGCAGAGCGTCGCTGTCGTTTTTGCCTTTGTCTGCGGCGCTCTGGCCCTGGTTACGAGCACGGGGTGCCCGGTGCTGCCTGAGGGTGATCCCGGCTCGGTAGGCTTGTTGCACAGTCTTGTCGGTGCCGTCGGAGCCATATGTGGATTCTTCTTGCCCTTCAGGGCCAAAGAGATCGACCAAGAGCGTTGGCGGATCGTGGAAGATTCGACGCTGACCAGCGGCGAGCGAGAGTACGCGCACAAGGAGGCAGACAGCGAGCGCAAGAGGGCGGGCATTGTCTTCTTGGTGGCACCGCTGACGCTGGGTCTTTGGCTGGCGTACCAGTTCAGGCAGGAGGACGCGATTATCACGACCGATTTCTTGGCGGTGACGCCGCTGGTGGGCCTTGCGGTGGGTTGGTTGGTCGGCTGGGCCTGGCTGGGGAGATTTCGCAGTGGACCCCAGTGACCCATCCGACACCGAGGATCTCGCACCGGTGGAGGTCCCCATTACCGACGTGCTCGATCTGCACAGCTTTCGCCCTGCGGAAATCACAGATGTTGTGAGCGACTATCTCGATGCCGCCTGGGAGAAGGGACTGCGGGAGCTGCGCATCATTCACGGCCGCGGCATCGGCGTACAGCGCGAGAGCGTGCGAAAGATCCTCTCCCGCGACCCGCGCGTCCGCGAATTCGGCGACGCCCCCTCCGAAGCAGGCGGCTGGGGAGCGACTCTGGTGCGCTTCGAGGTCTGAAGCTGGGTCGCGCCGCTCGGGCCGGCCGCGGGGGGCCTTGGAGAGCGGGTTGCTCCGCGGGTGGCCGATGGCTGGGTGGGGCCGCCGACTTGTGTCATGAAAATTATGCTCCGCAACCCGCTCTCCAAGGCCCCTTCTGCGGCCTTCCGCGCTGCCCTGCCTAGGTCAGTCATCTAGGGCCCGTTTATGATGGGAGGGGTGACTCGATCCGGCGTCGGGCTTCCGGGGGCGATGAACCCCGGCACTTTTCGCCCCCTAGGAGCGTGTCCGAGAATTCGGACAGGCGAGTAGTTCTCAGGCGGGGATGGGCCGGAAAACGGGCCGAAGGCGCGTTTTCTGGGGCTAGCTCGCGCCGGCGCCGACCGCGGTCGGGATCGGCTGGCTGGGCTGGATGTAGGGGAAGGGGTCGGCGAAGCCCGCCAGCTCTTTGAACAGCTCCGGGTCGTCGCACTCGTCCGCCAGATCGCGCTGGAAGCCGCCCTGAATGTTCTCTTGCGAAGTGATCATCATGTGCCTGTAGTAGTTGGCGATCGAGAGCCGCATTCCGGGGATCAGCCGCGGATAGGCACCGTGCCAGGTGGCTCCGTGAAAGACGATGACCGAGCCTTTTTCCGCCTCGACCGGAACTGCCTTTCGGGCGGCATCCGGTTGGGCCGGTCGCGAACCGGAGCGGTGGGAGCCGGGGACGTACGCCAAAGCACCGCCGGCTTTGGTGTAGTCGGTGAGGCACCAGTTGGTGTTCGAGGTCAGTGCCACTCGTCCCCACGGCAGCGGGACCGCAGTTTGGTCCGCGTGCAACCCCAGACCGGGGCCGTAACCGAAGTCTCCTTGCCACTTGACGAAGGAGTTGTGCGAGCTGAAGCGGGTCGCCTTCGGGCCGATCATGTGACGGATCAGGGTCACCGCTGCAGGGTTCAGGGCGAGGTCGCGAAACATTCGATCGATGCTGCCGAGCTGTTGGATGAGGAACTGGGACGGTCTCCCCCCCCCTCTTCCGAAAAGGTGCTTGCTCTACCGGATGGGAACTCTAGCTCTGCACCAGGGCCCTCGTTCAGGCTGAAGGGACTTCCGGTCATCGCTTCGGCGCGCTCCAGGATGATCTCGACCATGCGATCGACTCGACCCATCCCGAAGCCGTGAACTTCGGGCGGAACCACGGTCAATCCGTTGACTTCGAGCTCGAGTACATAGGTCTCGAGGTTCAACTCGCGGATGGCGTTACCCAGTCCTTCGGACGTTCCTGTGAGTGGCGGCATGTTCTTTCTGGTCTCCTGCCTTGGATTGCGGGAGGCATGAGTTTGCCACAGGCGCGGCCCTTGCGAATACTGCGGCGGCGCTAGGCGGCCTTCATTGCCTTTGCGACGGCGAGCTCGATGAGGAGCTCCGGGTCGATATCGGAGGCCAGGACACAGGTGACGTCTCCCTCTTGCCAGTTCGAGAAGGTCCTGTAGGCCCGCAGGTAGGTCTCCTGCACCAGGTCCGCCGCATCTTCGGGGCTCCCGGTCCACCGCATCGCTGCACCGTAGAGCATGCGGGTCAGCGGCAGCGTCAGCTCCTCGAAGTGAGCGCGTAGCTCGGAAGGGCGATCCTGGGTCGGCTCAGGCATCGGGCTGGGTCGACATCATAGAGAGGTTGGGCAGAGAGCGCACTCGACTGGGGAACTTTCTGGACCTCCGCGGTGTTCACTACCTCTATCTTTGAACCGGTGGCGCCGAGCGCCGCCAACAGGAGGACTGATGAGGCTTACGTTCATGCTCGCACTTTCGATCTGTTTGAGTCTCGTAGCGGTGCCATCTCTTGCACAGCCCGAGTGGGAGATCACCGTGACCAACCTCACGAAGGGTCAGACTTTCACACCGATCATGGCCGCTAGCCACGATGGCGGGATCAAGCTCTTCAAGCTCGGAAAGCCGGCGAGCCCTGAGCTCGTCTCGTTGGCCGAGGAGGGCAATACGGCCCCGAGGACGCACCACCACCGTGCTGCGCGCCTATGACGCCGGTAGTGAGATGAATGACGAGCTCTGCGCCTCCATACCTGGTCCAGCATTGCCTTTTCCTGGGCCGGAATGTGGGGCCGGTGGGGCGCCGGGTGGAGGCGAAGGCTACGTCTACACCCACCCAGGAATTCATGGAATCGGAGACCTTGCGGCCTACGAGCGCGACTGGAGAAACCCGGTCGCTCGAGTTGTCGTTCACCCAGTTGAGTGACCCGGAGCCAAGAACGGTAACAGTGAGGGGGGCAGAAATGCCCCCCTCTTACTGTCGATCTCGAGCGCTTCGGCTGGTGCCGGGCTGGCAGGCTCTTGCTTGGGTTAGCGCGGTTCCTGCAGCTCGAGTCGAGCCGTTGTGAGTCCGTCGGAAGTCTCGACCGCAGTGCTTCGGACGGGGATCTTATGATCGTAGATCGGGCCGGCGAAGACATAGGTGTGGAACTCGCCGTGCTCCCCGCAGGGGTTGGTGGTTCCGGGGAGGTCTTCGAGGAATTGACGGTCGAAGAGACGGCCGGCGAAGTCATCGCTGAGAACCGAGGCGTCTACTGCACTCACCCTCGCGCGCAGACCGCTGTCGATCATCTCCTCGGCCAGCACTCCCGTATCGAGGCCCCAGACCGGGAACACGGGCTCGATTCCGGTGCCTGCCATGTTCTTCTCCCTGTAGGCGCGGATTTCCTCGAGAAAGAGATCGCCGAACGCGATATGGGTTACTCCTTGCTCGAGTAGCGCTTCGATCGCCCTGAGCATGGCGGCTTCATACTCTTCGTTCGGACAGGGGAAGGGGATCGGAACTTTGAGGAGCGGCAGCCCGGCGGCGATCGCCTGCGCGTCGAGGAGTTGCTCGGAGATCCCGTGCATGGGTACGCGCTGCCGCGTGGCGTCGATCGTAGAGAGCAACCCGACGACCTCGAATGCCTCCTCTTGGCGTAACAAATGCAGAGCCCACGCACTGTCTTTGCCCGAGCTCCATGCGATTACGGTCTTTCGTCTTAGTGAGCTCAGCTGTTCTCCGCCGTCGGCCCCGTGCCCGAGATCCGTCAATTGAAGAGCTTGAGGAAGGTCAGGAAAACGCTAGTGCCGTCGTCCGGCCCGGCGACCGCGAGCCCGAGATCCAGACTGACGATGGTCCTCCAGGGGCCGACGAAATTGCCTTCTATGCCGACTCCGGCAAGGAGCTCGTCGCTCAGACCTGCCGCTTCGTCGGTGGCGAAGGCGGCGTCGCCGATCAGGCTGAGCCGGAAAATCTCGCCCATCTCGAAGCCGTAACTCATGTGGGTGGCCCAGGCCCGTTCGGCTCTCACCTTGTCGCTCTGGTAGCCGTGGACGCGGATGTCGCTGAAGAATCCGAATTCGTACTTGCTGAAGCGATCGAGGTCGTTGCCGTCTACGTACTCGATCTCGAGCCCGATGCGCTGAAAACGGGGAAGGTGCCAGTTCTTGGCAAAGCCGGCGGCCCACTGATTGAAGCTGTCGTTGTCGGGGCTGAAGTCCGGGCTACCAGGAAGCCCCCACGGCTCCCATTCCGAACGGCTACTGTGGGTGCCTCCCAGACGCAGGCGGTACCCGGCGCGGTTGTAGCGCCCGGTCAACGAGAAAGAGTGCGTGAAGTGATCACTGGGAAGAGTGAAGTCCTCGCTCGTGTTTTCGCTCCGGCTGAAGTCTTGGTAGGCGAGGCCGTAGGAGAAGTCGATCTTGCCGAAGTTACCGATGGTGTGGCCGAGGTCGAGCGCGAAGCGTGCGGGAAGCACTTCGACCTCCTCGCCGATCAACTCGCTACCGTTCTCGAAGACTTCATTGTCACCTTCGACTGCGATGCCGAAGAGGTCGACACCGATATCCCAACGGCTGCCGAAGAGGCTGGGGTCGGCGATATTGGCATTGAGGAGAGCACCGGCGAAGAAGACGTTGACTTGAGCTCCGGTGTCCTTGAAGTTCAGCGAGAAATAGTCGATCCCCGCCAGCGGTACCGGATAGTCCAAAGACTCGTCGAAAAATACTCCGCCACCTAGAAATATGCGGCTCGGCTTGAGCTTCTCTTGCACGACCCTCTCGCCGGTCTCCTTGTCGGTGATCAGGTAGCGCAGTCCCTCTGTCGTGTCTCGCACCATCGTCGCCTCGGAGCTGAGCACTACCTCACGTCGGTCTTCGAAATCGGCTCCGTTGAGAATGAGATTCGTGAGCTCGGTCTCACTCTCGACGACGGTGCTGGTGTTGAGCACCGACCAGATCTGTTGACCGATGGTATGGGTGGGCAGATAGAGGGCGTCTCTCGACCACGCCGCTGCTTGCCCGTCGCTGCCCACCGGTGTGTAGTCGAGGGTGTTTTCGTTGGAGATGACGTCGCCTTCGAGCCCCAGCTGCACCGCGCGGGTTCTTACTCGAGCGAAGAGCTCTCGATCGATCCAAACCGTACCCTGAAACAGGCTCCGGCCCTCGACGATCGCGGTGGGCTTGAACTCTACGACCCAGCAGTCACGCCCTCGTACCGAGGCGGTCCCCTTGAGCCGATAGTGGTATTCGGGAGTGAACAGGATCTCGAGTGGCAGCGCCGCCGCCTTTTCGGGCTGCAGCAAAGGGATGCGGGGGATTCGTTTGCTACGCCAGCGGACGCCGTTGACGTAGAAATCTTGCCAGGCCCAATCGAAGCCCTCGTCGCGCCGAAAGAAGAAGGCCCCGCGGAAAGTGACCTCGATGGCCTGGAGCCCAGTCAGCTGAAATCGCATATGGGTCGTATTGATCGCCTGATAGTGGTCCAGACGTCGAGCTTGGTCGTCTTCGAATGCCTGCAGTCGGCTGAGGATCTCTTCAACGGGTATCTGACGCTCCGAGGCAACGGTGACCTGCTCGGTCAGGCCAGCGAGCCCTTCGATCTCGTCTGCAGTGAGGCGTTCTAGGCGCAGCAATACGCCGCCCTCGGGGTTGGTGACGGTTACCGCCAGGCTTTGTTGGCCTCGCCGCTCCCAGGGGAGGCTACGGATCTCGCCGCTCGCGATATCGATGCGCTCCGCCCGCTTGAGATGGGGGTCGGGAAAGAGGAGAGTGAGCTCTTCTTCGGTTCCAGCATCGACGATGACTCGCAGAGTAAGGTCCTCCCCGCGCACGAAGCTCCAAGATGCCGCGGCCCCGGAGGGTGCCGTTGCGGGGTCGAAGGAGAGGTCGCCGCTGAATTCTTGAGCCAGGAGCACGAGCGGGGCGACCGACTCGGAAGTGGCGTCGAGAAGCTCCACGAAGGCTCCGTGAGCTCCGGCGGCGACCGCCGCGGCTGCCTCGCCCAGGGCACGAGACGGATCACCTTCCAGCGCGACCGAGTCGATCAGGATCGGTCTGCCAGGGTCTATCTCGGCCAGGATGTCTATTGCGGCTCCGATCCTCTCCTCCGAGGCCGGTGCAAGGGCGACGACGTCGATGTAGGCGGAGATCCCCTCATCATAGAGGGCGCGGAGCACCTCTGGGTCCGCCTCGAGGGCCGAGGTCATCACGCGGGCGCCCGGAGCCGCGCCGGTGATGGTGACTGCAGCACGCTTCAGGGCGAAAGCGTAGTCCGTACTATTCCAGGATCCGGTAGATGGGGTCCAGACTACCTGGAGGTAAGCATCCTCTCCGACCTCCCGGGCCAGCTGGGCGACCGCCTCGAGCTCGCTCTCCAAGGCAGCCAGGTTGTCGGTGAGCGGTGAGGGAGCAGTCAGCGTGAAGGCCGGGACCGGCGTCGCGCCAGCTTGGCGTAGCGCTTCGGCATGTCTCGGAGTCGCGCCGCCGGTTACCTCCCATTTGACGAGAAGGCGCGCTTCGACCTCCTCAGGAGGGGCACTCGTATTCGCGAGGACGCGAGCGAGGCCCTCCGGATCGGATGTCTGCACCGCTGCGCAAGGCAGACATTCGAGCCCCTGCGACTGTGCGGCGCCGACCGATCCGAGTGCGAGAACGAGTGCCGCGAGCCCTCTTCGCGAGTTTCCCATGAAGCTTCGATCAGGACTCGGTCGTCTCTTCGGCTACCACCGGGGCTGCGACCATGGGAGGCAGGTCCATCACCTCCCGTACGAGACCCTCCAACTCCGTCTGAAGATCGACGTTCTCGCGGAGAAACTCGCGGGATTTCTCCCTCCCCTGGCCGAGACGGACTTCGCCATACCCGTACCACGAGCCGCTCTTGGTGATCAGCTTGTGCTCGACTCCGAGGTCGAGCAATTCGCCGAGGTGAGAGATGCCCTCTTTGTACAAGATGTCGAACTCGGCTTGGCGGAAGGGGGCCGCCACTTTGTTCTTGACTACTTTTACCTTGGTCCTGGCGCCGACGACGACGTCACCTTCTTTGATCTGGCCGATGCGGCGGATGTCGACCCGGACCGAGGAGTAGAACTTGAGGGCCCGCCCTCCAGAGGTCGTTTCCGGGCTGCCGAACATGACTCCGATCTTTTCTCGGATCTGATTGATGAAGATGAGGCAGGTCTTTGACTTAGCGACGATTGCGGTGAGCTTGCGGAGGGCCTGCGACATGAGCCGTGCTTGAAGGCCGACATGAGAGTCGCCCATCTCGCCCTCGAGCTCGGCTCGGGGCACCAGCGCCGCAACAGAGTCGATGACGATGACGTCGATTGCGTTCGAGCGCACCAGCATCTCCGCGATCTCCAACGCCTCTTCGCCGCTGTCGGGTTGGGATACCAGGAGGTTGTCGATATCAACGCCGAGTTTCGCCGCGTACTCCGCGTCGAGAGCGTGCTCGGCATCGATGAAGGCGGCCACCCCTCCGGCGTACTGCGCCCTACCCGTTACCGAGAGCGCCAGGGTCGTTTTTCCCGACGACTCCGGGCCGTAGATCTCCACCACCCGCCCGCGCGGAAAGCCTCCGATCCCGATCGCGTGATCGACGGCAAGAATGCCGGTCGAGATCGACGCGATCGAGAGGGCGTCGCGCTGGCCCAGACGCATAATTGCGCCTTTGCCGAATTGCCTCTCGATTTGCAAGAAAGCGCTATCAATAGCCTTGCCCTTTTCCTCAGATGTCACATCGGTCATCAGGTCCACTCCTTCAGCGCGCCCACAGAATCGGAGGCGCTATACTGCATTCTCTGGCACCGTGACGAAGAAAGGAAGACCCTCTTCGCCGCATCGTGTGCATCGACTTTTTTGGGCACGAAAAGCTTCGCCCCGAGATCGACTCGAAGGGCAGCCGGTAGGACAAACGATCGTATAGAAGGGTCCTAGGTGAGTCAAGAAGCCGCCGGGCTGGTGACACTTCTATCCGAGCTCGAGAGCACGCCCGGATTGGAGCTCGAGTTGGAAGCGCCGCTCGCTCGCCTGACCAGCCTGAGGGTGGGTGGTGCCGCCGAGGTGCTGGCGACAGTGTCGACCGAGGATGCGCTGCGGCTGATTCTCGAGCGGATCGCGGCTCGAGGTGCTGCGCATACGCTCCTCGGCATGGGCTCGAATGTGCTTGTTCCCGAGGGCGGACTTCGAGGGGTTACCCTGCGCTTGGATGGAGAGTTTCGCCGCACTCGGACGTTCGGCGAACAGGTTGAGGCGGGGTGCGCGGTCTCGCTTGCCCAGTTGGCCCGCTCGACCGCTCGGATGGGGCTTGCCGGTCTCGAGGCCTTTTCCGGGTTCCCCTCCACAGTGGGCGGCGCGGTGGTCATGAACGCCGGTTGCTACGGCGAAGAGATCGCTGACGTGTTGGTGGAGACGAGGACGGTCGATGCCTCGGGAGAGCGCCACCGACTCGGCGTCGACGATCTCTCAGCCGCCTACCGAAGCACCGCACTCCAGGGGACCGGGTCGGTGGTAACAAGGGCGACCTTTCAGCTTCGAAGGGGAGACCCAGCCGCCTTGACCGACCGGATCCTCGAGCTCAACCGGCGGCGTTGGTCGAGCCTTCCCTCGGGGCTGCCCAATGCCGGGTCGATCTTTCGCAATCCGGAGTCGGACCACGCGGGTCGACTGATCGAGGCGGTCGGGCTCAAGGGGCGAACCTTGGGCGGCGCACAGATCAGCCCCAAGCACGCCAATGTGATCGTCAATCGCGGGGGGGCCCGATCGAGAGATGTTTTCGATCTGATGCTGCTCGCCTACAGGAGGGTCAAGGAAGAGAGCACAGTTGCGTTGGAGCCTGAGCTGGTTCTTCTCGGCGACTACCGCGAGGAGTGGGATCGTCTGACCGGCTGATCCTCCGCTATACTCGTCTGCTCTACAAGGTCAGAGGGAAGGAGCTTTGCAGTGAAATCTCGTCGACTCGTCGCCACGCTCGGCGGCCTCGGAGTACTCTTATGTTGGGCCTGCGCTCCGCCGCTCACGCCGGAAGAAGAGGTGAGCAACCTGAGGATGCAGTACGAGGCCGAGCTCAAGTCGTTTACGGTTACCCAGGAGCCTCAGACCGCCGATGTCTCCGAGGGAGAGGATGAGGAGACTGACGATGGAGTGGAGGCGCCCGCTCCGACAGTAAGGAGCGACGCTTTGCTCGACATCCTGGTCTCTACCACCGCCACCGAGCGCCTGCCGGGGATCACTGTTGAAGTGCAACAGGTCGATGCCGCGGGCAAGGAGAAGGCCACTGGACTGCTGTGGGTCGACACCAGCACTCTCGGGCGCGGCAATGGCGTCCAAGTGACCCACGTTCTCGAGGACATCACCTACGATGCCGGCGATGGTTTTTGGGTAGGAGTTCGTTCGAGCATCCCCGCTTCGGAATACGGCAAGTACAAAGAGTTCTCCGCTCCGTAAAAGTAGTGTCGGTTCGATGCTTGGGCCGCCCCTCTTGTCGCTTTATGTGGATATGGCCAGAAACACGTACTCCGTGAGAGAATGCTTCCCCTATGAGTGAGATCAATACTATTTTTTCGAGGGATGAAACCGCGACGAGCATCTTGGCGCGACTCGAAGACAACATTCAAACTGTTGTTCGGGGCAAGCCGGAGGTGGTGCGCTTGGCCATTGTCGCGATTCTCGCGCGAGGCCATGTGCTGATCGAGGATGTGCCAGGCGTTGGCAAGACCACGCTCGCTCACGCGCTGGCGAGGTCGGTCGGTCTCGATTTTCAGCGCATTCAGTTCACCAGTGACCTGCTTCCGTCCGACATTATCGGGGTTTCTATCTACAGCCAGGAGCGCGAGAGCTTCGAGTTCTCGCCTGGGCCGCTGTTTGCGAACCTGGTTCTGGCGGACGAGATCAACCGGGCCACGCCCAAGACCCAGTCTGCTCTTCTCGAGGCGATGAGCGAGCGCAAGGTCTCGGTGGATCGAGAGCGTCTCTCACTCCCCGAGCCCTTCATCGTTCTCGCTACCCAGAACCCGCTGGAGTACCAGGGCACCTTTCCGCTGCCCGAGTCCCAGCTCGATCGCTTCTTGATGTCTCTTGAGCTCGGCTACCCACCGCCGGACGCGGAGCGAGAGCTCCTTGTCTCCGGCGGGGTCGATGACCTCCTCGAAGCCTTGGCGCCGGCGATCGCGCGCGAGGAGTTCATCGAGCTCCAGGACGGTGTCGGTCGCATCAAGATGGCGGGGAAGCTTGCCGACTACATTCTCGCCATCGCCCGAGAAACTCGCGAGAGCGAAGAGTTCATCCTCGGTGTGTCCACGCGTGCCGTCCAAGATCTCTATCGATCCGTGCAGGCGTTGGCTGTTTGCGAGGGACGCGATTTCGCGGTGCCCGACGATGTGCAGAGGGTCGCCGTGCCTGTGCTCTCTCACCGGGTGCAGTTGCGCTCGGGTGGCGGACTCAATTCAGCCCGCAGTGCGATTCGAGGAGTGCTTGCAAAGGTCGAGGTGCCGGTGTAAGCGCATGCGGCGCAAGAAAGTCCCCGAACAAATTCGGCCGACCAAGGTCGGTATTTGGTTCGTGCTGCTCACTCTGTTGATCGGTGTCGCCGCTACCAACACCGGCAACAACGCCCTGTACATGGTTTTGGCGCTGATGCTTGCTACCCTGGTGGTCTCTGGGGTGTTGTCGCGCAACAACGTGAAGAAGGTCGATGTCGAAGTTGTCGCTCCCGACGAGATCTTTGCCGGGACGGCAGCCACCCTCCAGGTTCATCTGAAGAACCTCTCTCGCCTTGTTCCAAGGTGGCTGCTGCTCGTCTCGTTCTCCGACCTGGCTCCTTCGCTTCTTTGTTCCTTCCTGCCGCCACGGTCGACACAGACACTGCTGGCAGATATCACCTTTTCCCGTCGTGGCCGGCATCAGTTGAAGACCGCGCATCTGGCGACGATCTTTCCCTTCGGTCTCTTTCGCAAGGGAACACGTCAGGAGCTGGACCTGGATGTGATGGTCTACCCGCGCCTGTTGGCGGGCGAGCACGGCATCAGTCGCTCGACCGCAGCATTCGGTGCGACTCGGGATCGGAACCCGGGTTGGGGACACGACCTTCACAGTCTGCGAGATTTGCGCCCCGGAGACGACCCGCGGCGGATTCATTGGAAGCAGACTGCGCGCACCGGCAAGATGATCTTCATGGAGCTAGAGGCGGAAAAGAGCCGGAGAGTGACTCTGGTGATCGACAATGCGCTCGATCCGGCGGAGGGGCTCGAGGCTCAAGAGAAGCTGGAGACACGAATCAGTCGCGGCGCTGCAGCGGCGCTCGACTATTTGAGTGCAGGCTTCGAGGTCGAGCTCATCACTCGCTCGGAGCAGCTGCCCTTTGCCGGCGGGAGCCGGCAGCGCAGCCGGATTCTCGAAGTGCTTGCCCTACTCGAGGCGGCGCTTCCGGACGAGGAGCCTCTGGGGGGTAGCGGAGGGGTCGAGATTCGCTTCGATGCCGGCGCGCTGGGAGTACCCACATGAGGGCCTGGGGCAGGAAGAAGAAAGAGCCCAAGGCAGGCGCGCTCCCCTTGAGCTTCGCGTCTGAAAAGAAGCTGCTGCTCGGATTGCTGGCTCTGGTGGTCGCGATTCCCTTTCCGATGGCGGAGCCTCAGCCGGAGGGAGTCGTGAGCTGGGCTGGGGTGTTCCTCTACTCGGTTGCAGTTATCTTCTTTCTAGTGCGCACCCGGCGCGGTAAGGAGGGCTCAATCCCGGGGTGGGCGATGAACCTTCTCGCCATCGCCTACTTGCCCTGGTTCGTGTTCCGGCTGAAAACGATGGCAGCACTTCAGCTCGCGAGCCCGATGGTCGAGCTGCTCATGTTTGGCCTGGTCGTCAAGCTGTTCAGCTTGCGTAGAGAGCGGGACAAATGGCATGTCAGCGGGCTCTTGTTCTTTCTCTTCGTCGCGGCCATGGCGACCAGCATTCATCCCTTGATCTTTGTCTACTTGATGGCCTTTTTCGGCTTCTGGCTGACGCTGCTCTTTCGTTTCATGCATCTTCACCTTGTCGGGACCTATCGAGAGGGCGCCCCTGGTGCTGGAAGCTTCTCTCCCAGGCCGCTCCTCTTGTCGTGTGCGGTGCTTGCGCTTTTTGGCGCCGTACCCCTCTTCACCATGTTGCCTCGATTCCGCACTCCCTACATCCAGCAGGGGCTTCCGGGTCGTCAGGAATACACCACCGGCTTTCGCGACGAGGTCTCGCTCGACGTCGTCGGCAACATCCGTCAGAGCGACGAAGTCGCGCTGCGAATGAAGCCGGAAGACCCGACCCTGGCCGCTCCGTACCTACTCCGGGGAACGACCTACGATCGTTTCCAGGACCTCAGGTGGAAGCGGAGTAGGCTCGACGCGACGCCGCTGGAGCCTGCCACCCGTAACCTTTACCGCCTTGCGCCCGACGAGACCGAAGGGAAGGTCCGTATCTGGCTGGAACCGATCGATTCGAACAGTCTGATCCTGCCAGCCGAAACGGTTTCGGTGGAGCTCTCCCGCCGCCTCTTTGTCGACGCGGGGGGCGGCGTGATGATGAACTGGCCGCGTCAGGGCCTTCTCGAGTATCGAGTCGGCGTGGCGGCCCGGCCTGTCTTCCGCGGGGCCATTCCCGACCTCGACTCGGAGGATGAGGCTACTCTCGATCAGGGCGGGGTCACGCCGCGCATTCGAGAACTCGCCGTGCGCTTGTCTGCGGGCTTCCCGCCTGCCGTGGCGGCAAAGAGGATCGAGCGCTACTTGACCGACAACTTCGAGTACACGCTCGATTTCCTTGGCCGTCAGTCCGAGAACCCGATCGAAGACTTTCTCTTCCAGTATCGCAGTGGGCATTGCGAGTACTTCGCCAGTTCCATGATCTTCATGTTGCGGGCTACGGGTGTGCCTGCTCGTCTTGCCACCGGCTTTCTAGGCGCCGAGTTCAATCCGCTGGAGGACTACTACATCGTTCGCCAGAACAACGCTCACGCTTGGGTCGAGGCCTACCTGCCTGACGTGGGTTGGACGACCTTCGACCCGACTCCCCCGTCGGGCCGACCGGTGGTGAAGGCGCGGCCGACGGCGCTGATGGTGCTCCGCCAGGCTTGGGACTACCTCGAGTTCCGTTGGGACCGGTATGTGATGGCCTACGGTTTCTTCGATCAGGTCGGGCTAATCCTGAGACTTCGTGATTTCCTCCGCCAGTTCGAGCGTCGAGAGTTCTCGCTGCCGTCGATGCCCCGCTTGCCTTTCGAGGGTGGGGAAGGAGAGCTGGCCAAGCCGGAGGTCGGCCTCGAGAATCTCGGCGGCCTGTGGATCGCCATCGCGGCTCTTTGCCTGGGTCTGGCGATCGCCTTGCTGATCGCGATCCGTCGGCGCCGCCGGTTCGGCGCCACCGCGGCGTATCGCAGACTGCGCGACGACCTGGGCCGCCGCGAGCCCGCTCTCAGCGTCGCCACCGCCCCCCTGGCGCTCAAGGAGTGGGTGGTGCAAAACCTGCCGCAGGCGGCCGGCCCCTCCGCTCAGCTCATCGACCTCTATCTCCTCGAGAGCTTCGGCGAGCGTCGGCTCAGCGCGCCCCAGACCGTGAGCCTGCGAACGAGTCTGGGGGAGGTGCGCAGTGTCCTGCGCCGAACCAAGAGCTCGACCCCTGGCGGAGCCGCGCCTTGGACGCGGCTCCTCTCTCGCTTCAGAAGCCGAAGTTTCTAACGGAGCTCTATCGCTCGCGCGATCAAAGCTTCGAGCTCTTCCACCTGAGCGGGGTGAGCGGCGCGCAGTGCGGGCTCTTGCAGTTGCGGCAGAAGCTCTTCGAGCCCAGCGTCTCGTGCCCAGTATGAGCCGCGCAGAATCTCGGCCAGCTCGGCGACCAGGACGGCGAGGCGGAGCGACGGCGAGGCTTCTCCCCAGGTTGCCGCGAGGTCGCGCTGGCGAATCGGCTGCTGGAGCTCGTGAGTGAGATTGTCAGTGGCACTCTCGTATCGGAGTGTGAGAGTGCCGAGTTGAGCTCGGCGCTGGGCAGCCGTCGCGAGCCTGAGCTCATAGACCGCACTGACTCTGTGCCCGGCACCTATTTCTCCGGCGTCGGTCGCGTCATTGCGAAAGAGACCGTCAACAATCGCTCGGTTCTCGTAGCCGAGCAGGCGGTAGCGAGAGACCACATCGCCATTCCATTCGACTTGCACCTTGGCATCTCTGGCGATCGTCTCGAGAGTACCGGTGAGCTTCTCGATGAGTACCCTTTCCGCTTCTCGCGGTGAATCGACGTAGTGATAGCTGCCGTTGCTTCGATCGGCGAGCTGCTCCATGAGGGCGTCGTTGTAGTTGCCCATACCGACGCCGATGGAGGTGATCTCGATGCCTTCCCGAACCGCGGCGTCGACACTGGCGAGAATTGCGTCGGCGGAGGTGGAGCCGACGTTCGCAACACCATCGGAGCAAAGCAGGATGCGGTTGATCCCGCCAGCTCTGAAGTTCCGTGCGACCAGCGCGTAAGCGATGCCGAGGCCCTCCGCCAGGTTGGTCGATCCGCTTGGGCGCAAGGTCGCCAGCGCGGTGTCGATGGCTAGGCTGTCCGATGTGGGCTCGAGTAGAACCTCGGCGCGATCCCGGTAGGTCACAATGCCGACGCGATCCGACGGTGTCAGCTGCGTGGCCATCTGCCTCAGAGCCTGCTTGATGACTCCGATCCGGTTGTCGCGAGCCATCGAGCCCGAGGCGTCGATCAGGAAGACCAGGTTCGCGGGTCGCCGGTCGCTGGTGTCGATCTCCCTGGCTGCGATGCCCAGGCGCACCAGGCGGTATTGCTCGCCCTCACTAAAGGGACTTGGGCTCCCTTCGACGCTAAGCGCGAAGTCGTCGCGTTTCGGTGAAGAGTCGCCGAAGTCGAAGTAGTTGAGGAACTCCTCGACCCGGATCGCCTCGTTCGGAGGCAAGGTGCCCGAGCGAAGATAGCTGCGGGCGAGAGTGAACGAGCCGGTATCGACGTCGAGTCCGAAGGTAGAGAGCCGATCGTCCTCGGTATCGATGAAGGGGCTTACGCTGGTCGCGTCGAAGAACATGTCGGCCGGGATCGTCGCGCTCTCCGCCCTCTTGGGTGGGGGAACAGGCGGCGCGATCTCCGCGGGGCGTGGTGCATCCAAAGAGGCGCCTCGTGCGAGCGAAGCATCGGCGATCCGATCCATCTGCCGGGCGGGCGCCAGCGCTTCGAGCTTGTCGGCCAGGAACGCCCTTTGCTCTGCGCCTGATCCCTGAGCGGGGGCGCCACGTTGGAGACGACTCTCCATTTCGGGCTCCAGCCCTCTCAGCTTCTTCTGCTCGCTCACGAGGGTGCGCAAGAGAAGGTCTCGCTCTTCTTGCGCGGGGCCCTGTGCTGGATCTCTCCGGGTCTCGTTATTTTGTTTCTCAGCGGCGGAGCGAAAGCGCGGCTCCTGTCGAACAGGTTCGAGATCTTCAGCGAGTGGCTCAGGTGAGCCCGGGGAGCCTGGCAGAGCGGATGCACGACTCTGAGCAAAGAGGTCGCTCGACTCCCGGTTGTCCGATTGCGACTCGGAGCCTTTGTGACGAATCTCAGACGATCGACTGCCCTCCGGATTCGTCGTCGCTGCTGTCGCCGAATGGTCCTCATCGAGAGAGCCTTTCGAAACGATGCGAGCTGACACCTCCAGAGGGATCTGCGCCTGAGCTCGTGGAGTTTCCAGTGGGGCGTCGAATCGCTCGGGTGCCATGACCGGTGCTCCCACGAGGTCGGTGGGGTCGCTCGAGAGGCGCTGAGAGACGAAGTACGCCGAGCCTAGAGTGAAGGTGATCGAGGCGGCGGCGAGCCAAGCCGAGCGAGAGCGCCAGTGCGAGGGGCTCGCACGATGGACCGGCCCTTCCTCTTCCGGGAAGAGCTCCGCGGGAATGTGCTTCTTGATACTGCTTGCGAGGCCCGGCGGAGGTGACGGAGCCTGGCGGCCCAGGGCGTCGGTGACGTCTTTGTCGGTTAGGTGTCTCATGATGATGGATCCTCGCTGAGAGCCTGTCGCAGAAGCTCGACCGCGCGGCGCAGACGTTTTCGAATAGCGACTTTGGTGATGCCTTCGTGGACGGCGATATCACGCACCGGCAGCTCTCCCCAGAAGCGAGCGGTCACACAGAAGCGCAGGTTCTCGGGCAGGGCCATGACCGCGCGCCGGAGTCGAGCCGCGTCCAGCCGTGCCCCCAGACCCGTGTCAGAAGGCGCCGGCAGCTCGAGATCCTCGACGTCGACCGAAGAGAAACGTTGAGGACGGCGTACGTGATTGAGGTAGGTGGTATAGGCAATGCGATACAGCCAGGTCCCGAAGCGCGAGCCGCCACGAAACCCGTCGAGCGCTTTCCAGGCGCGAGCGTAAGTCTCCTGAGTCAGGTCGGCCGCAGTGTCCGGATCGCCAGAGAGCCGCACCAGGGTCCGAAACACCATCTCGTAGGTGTCCTCGACCAGCGCTTCTGCAGCCCCTCGATCGCCCTGACGCAACGCCTCGAGCAGCAGTGTCTCATCGTGGAAGGAACGAGCAGGAGGAAGAGAAACCGCGACTTCAGCATTGGGAAGCACTTCCATGGTGGCCATTGTTCTCTTAGACACCGAGATCTCTGCAGAGGAAACCACATTTCTTCGTTTCGTGTTCCTTCGTCTTTCTTCTGCGAGGCCTCCGCAGTCGGTCGTGGGGCGTCGGGGCCGGCCGGAAAAGGGGGCCTTGGGGCAGGGTGGGGATGCCGAAACCCGCTTGTAGAATTATGCTCCGCACCCCAGCCCCCAAGGCCCCCTTTTCCGGCCTGCGTCCTTGTGCCACCAAGGTCGATCTGGAGTTCCCCTGGTTTCGTAGATAGCTGATCAAGCCCGATAACGTGCTGGGAGCTGTCGATGTCAAGGCGACCCGGAAGAGCGTTCCCTCAGCACTAGGGCTGGATCGTATCGACGCGTCGCTCGCCGCGCTTCGAGCCGTTCTTAGTGGAGCCGTGGCCGATTGAGCAAGACGCCCCGGGGGGATTGTTGAACATGGCTCCAAAGTTAGCCCGGCGAGTACTTCAAGACGCTGCAACCTCCTGACGTCGATTCTTCAGGCGGCCTTCCACGTTCTACTGCCCAAGCGAGGCGTCGGCGAAGGCAGCCGCCATCGCAAGGTCGCAGGCCGCTTTCAGGGCGTCGGGGGGCCGGGCTGCGAAGCATAATTCTACAGGCTCAACTCCGCGTCCCAATCCAGACTTCCGCCACCCGCGAAGCAGCCCGGCCCCCCGACGCCCCCTCGCGGCCGGCCCCTGCGACAACGCCGGCCTGCCGAGCGTTTGCCTAGCGCTCGATTTCGATGTCGGGGACGAAGTTTTCTTCGGCGTCTTTGAAGATGATCACGGTTTGATCGATGGGGAGCATGACGCGGTGGGTGGAAGAACCGAAGCTGATGTTGACTTCGTAGAAGCGGTCGGCGATCTGGAGGAGGGCTCCCTCTTCTCCCTTCATTCCGATCGTCGAGTTGTGAACGAGGACAGTTGCGGGTAGGTCCATTTAGTCCTCCAAAAGGCCGAGAGCGCGGTAGTCCTTGAGCTTCCGCTGAAGGGTTCGCAGTCCGATGCCGAGCGCTCTGGCGGCCTCGGCGCGCCTCCCCTTGGTTCGCTCCAGAGTCTCGAGTATGGCCTTGCGCTCGATCTCGGCCATGGTCCGCGGCTCGCCGAATTGAGTTTGCACCGGCGCTCCGTTGTGGCGTAACGCGGTGGCCTCTCGAAAGTCCTCGGGCAGATCCGATGGCTTGATCTCGCCACCCGAGTGGAAGATCACGACGTTTTCGAGGACGTTGCGGAGCTCGCGAACATTGCCAGGCCAGGCATGGCGACTGAGAGTATCCAAGACCTGAGTTCCAAGGTGTATCTCCGGCTTGCCGTGCTCTTCGCAAAAGGCCTTCAAGAAGTGCTCGCCAAGGGCCGGTAGGTCGGCGAGGCGATCGCGCAGGGGAGGGAGCGCCAAGGTGACAACTTTGAGCCGGTAGTAGAGGTCTTCTCGGAAGCGACCCTCTGAGACCTCTTCAGAGAGGTTGCGGTTGGTGGCGGCTACCAAGCGGAAGTCGACATCGATGACGTCGCTGCCACCCACTCGCATGATCTTTCTCTCTTCGAGAACCCTGAGTAGCTTGACCTGCAGCTTCGGGTAGAGCTCGCTGATCTCGTCTAGAAAGAGAGTGCCTTTGTGGGCGAGCTCGAAGCGGCCGATCTTGCGGGTGACCGCTCCTGTGAAAGAGCCGCGCTCGTGCCCGAAGAGCTCGCTCTCCAGGATGTCTCCGGGGATGGCACCGCAGTTCAGAGCGAGGAAACGTTCCTTGTGGCGGGCGTTTTGCTGATGAAGAGCGTGGGCGACCAGCTCTTTACCGGTGCCGCTCTCACCGGTGATGAGGACGGTGCTGCGAGTCGGGGCGACGACTCGGATTTGTTCGAAGAGTCGCTCCATCGGCGCCGAAGTGCCGACGATGCTCTCGAAGCCGAAGCGCTTGTCGAGCATCTGGCGAAGCTCGGTGACCTCTTCTTTGAGCTCTCGGTTCTCGAGGATGTTCTTGGCGCGCTGGCGCAGCTCGTAGAGGTCAACCGGCTTGGTGAGGTAGTCGTCGGCGCCGACGCGCATTGCCTCGACGGCGGATTCGATGGAGCCGAAGCCGGTAACAAGCATTACGCCTAGATCGAGATCTCGCTCGCGAACCGCGTTCAGAAAGTCGAGACCCGTCATGCCTGGCATCTTGATGTCGCAGACGGCGAGGCGGATGTTGCGCCGTGCGACTGCATATTCCAGCGCGTTCTCCGCGTCGTCGAAGGTACGGACACCGAAGCCGGCCTTTTCGAGGGCCAGAGCCATCGATTCACGGGAGCCCGATTCGTCGTCGATGACGATGATGGAGGGAGGTTTCGACACGCCGTCGTGGATTGTCGCAGAAATGACGATGGCTCGAGGTCTTTTAAAGGAGCCGGGGGAGCACGTCGTCGGTGAGGCGGATGAAGGTGCCGTGGCTGAGGGGGGCGCAGAGTAGGTACGACAGCGAGATCTCTTCCTCGAGTCGCGCCAGCTTGTCCGCGACCGCAGCCGGGGTGCCGAAAATGATGACGTTATCGAGGTAGCGTTGAGCGGCCCCCAACTCGTCGCTACGAGAGTTCGGTGACTCCGCCGCCGCTGCACGTGCCTGGGGTGATCGTAGGTCGGTGATCAAGTTCTTGAGATCTGGGTTCAGGTAGGAACCGAACATCCATTGAGCGCCGCGGGCGGCGATCGCCTCGGCCTCTTCGTCGGTATCGGCGATCGCCAAGAGACGCGCCATCGGCGTGTCACGCCCGTCGATGGAGAAGCCGTGCTTGTCGAGCTCTTCGGTATAGAACTCGAGCTTGTTACCCAGCTCTTGGTGCGACGAGTGGGGGTCGAGCATGATCGAGAAGCCGTGCGCGGCTGACCAGGAGATCGCTTCCACCGACGAGCTTGCCAGCCACACCGGCGGATGGGGCTTCTGTGCCGGCTTGGGCAGCACCTCGATGTCTTCGAAGTCGTAGTAGCGACCCTTGAACGTCAGTCGGTCCGACTTCCACGCTTCGAGCACGATCTCGACGTTCTCGTGGAAGAGCGGATAGCTGTCGTCCTTGGCGACGCCGAAGGCCTGGAACTCGACGCGGTCGAACCCCCTGCCCGCGCCCCAGTTGACGCGGCCCTCGGAGAGTACGTCGAGTAGGGCCACTTCTTCGGCTAAGCGCAGCGGGTGGTAGAACGCCGCCAAGGAGATTCCGGTACCGATGCGCAGGTTCTTTGTCCGCGCGGCAATATGAGTGCCCATCATGTGGATCGAGGGACAGACGCTGTACGAGCTGAAGTGGTGCTCGGCGAGCCACACGGCGTCGTACCCCGTGCTGTCCATGATGTCGATGCGCTCAAAGGCCCGTTGATAGACCGTTTCGAGCGGCACACGTCTCTCTGGCCAACTAAAGAACTGCAGGACCCCGATCTTCATCGTTCGTCACCCTCGCTTTCGAGTCTGTGAACAGTAACAGTGATGGTCGAAGATTAGGCTGCCTGTCCGCACTGGATATACGGGGCCCGGGAAGTCGACTCACCAGAGATCGGGTGGACCGATGCGACGTTTTTGTCGTAGATGCGGAGACGACGGACGTTTACGTTGCGCGTTGAAGGCGGTCCGCGCACGGTGGGTCTTCTCGTAAGTAATTTCAGAATAAGGACTTAGCTGCCTATACCTAGGTCGCCGCTTGGCTGGCACGAGCATTGCGCTAAGGGGAAGAGCGTATCGAGGGAACTCGCGTCCGGCGTCTGCGAATCGGGTCTTCCGGAGCTCAAGCCAAAACATGAAAGGAATCTCTGATGAAAACACGGGTGGCGTTTTGGGGCCTGCTTCTGGTCCTCCTTCTCTCTGCAGTGCCGCTGGCGGCGCAGGAAGAGAGTGCGGAGGAGGTGCTGCAGGGAAACCTCAATATCGTTTGGACTTGCATCGCTGCATTCATGGTGATGTTCATGCAGCCTGGTTTCGCAATGCTCGAGGCCGGCTTCACGCAGGCCAAGAACGCGGTCAACATAATGATGAAGAATCTGATGGATTTTTCAGTGGGCTCGCTTGTGTTCTTTCTCGTCGGCTTCGGGCTGATGTTTGGAAGCACCGGAAACGGATGGATAGGTAGCGGCCTGTTCGGGCTCGAAGGGGTCACGGGCAGCGACTGGACGTTCACCTTCTGGATTTTCCAGACCGTGTTTGCGGCGACGGCTGCGACGATCGTCTCCGGCGCCGTTGCCGAGCGGACGAAGTTCGTGGCCTACCTCGTATACAGCAGTGTCATTTGTCTCTTCATCTACCCGCTCTTCGGAAAGTGGGCGTGGGGATCGCTTCTCCTCGGGGATGAAGGTGCCGGCTGGCTCGAGGGTTTAGGCTTCATCGACTTTGCCGGCTCCACAGTGGTGCACTCGGTAGGCGGTTGGCTCGGGTTGGCAGGAGCCCTCGTCCTCGGTCCCCGCATCGGCAAGTATGGGCCCAAGAGAAGAACTCCGAAGGCGATCCCAGGGCACAACATTCCGTTGGCCGCATTGGGAGTTTTCATCCTCTGGTTCGGGTGGTTTGGCTTCAACTCGGGTAGTACCACAACCGGCGACGGCGAGATCGGCCGTATCGCGGTGACCACTAATCTCGCGGCCGCCGCGGGCGCGGTAGCTGCGATGTTTCTAGCTTGGGCCCTGTTCAAGAAGCCCGATGCATCCATGACTATCAACGGCGCGATCGCCGGGTTGGTTTCGATCACTGCACCCTGTTACACGGTTACGCCCTGGGGCGCAGTTCTTATCGGCGCCTTGGGAGGAATGCTGGTAGTAGGGAGCGTGCTCTTCTTCGACCGGGTTCTGCATATCGACGATCCGGTGGGTGCGATCAGCGCCCACGGAGTGTGTGGTGCTTGGGGTACCTTGGCTTGTGGCATCTTCGGTGCCGAGGCGGTCCTCGGAATCGGCGATGCGAATACAGGTCTTCTCTATGGCGGCGGTCTCGGCCAGCTGGGAATCCAGCTGATCGGCATCGGTGTAGCTTTCGTGTGGGCGTTCGGCACCGGATTCGTTCTCTTCAAGACTCTCAAGGCCACTGTCGGCCTACGGGTAACCGAGGAGGAAGAGATTCGCGGGCTGGACATCGGCGAACACGGCATGGAGGCCTACTCAGGCTTCCAGATCTTCAACACCCAGTAGGAAGTAGGAAAGCATGAAGCTGATTACATGCATGATTCAACCAGAACGCTTGCCGGCGGTGAAGCAGGCTCTCTACGACGCCAAGGTCTACCGGATGACGGTGAGTAATGTGCTCGGCGCCGGCCGGCAGGGTGGGTACAGCGAGACCTACCGCGGAGTGCAGTACGAGATCAATCTACTCAAGAAGGTTCGTCTCGATATTGCGGTCAACCAGGACTTCGTGGAAACTACGGTCGAAGCGATAATCAAGGCGGCTCGTACGGGGAATATCGGCGATGGCAAGATCTTCGTGACCCCGCTGGAGGAGTGCATCCGCATTCGCACGGGCGAGCGAGGGCACGAGGCGATCGGAGAATGATCGCTGGCGGCGAGAGCCTGGTACATTACGAGCTTCCGAGTTCCAGATCACAACCTAGAAACAGCAGAGGAGAGTGACGAAATGACGGCGAAGGACTTCTTTGAGTTTGCGGAGAAGGAGGGAGCCGAGATGATCGACTTGAAGTTCGTCGATCTACTCGGTACCTGGCAGCACTGCAGTTACCCCACTGAGACGTGGGACGAGAGTACTTTTGAGGACGGGGTCGGCTTCGACGGCTCTTCGATCCGCGGTTGGCAGGACATCGATCAATCCGACATGCTGGCAATTCCTGACGCGGCTACGGCGAAGGTGGATCCCTTCTTCAGCGAGCCCACCGTCAGTGTAATTGCCGACATCTTCGACCCGTTGACGCGTGAGGCCTACGAGAAGGACCCGCGCAATATCGCTATCAAGGCGACGAAGTATCTGACCGCAACGGGAATCGCCGATACCTGCCATGTTGGCCCTGAGCCTGAGTTCTTCATCTTTGACCACATCAGCTACGAGCAGACGCAGAACCGCGCGGCGTACGAGATCGATTCGATCGAGGGAGCTTGGAACACCGGCCGTAGCGAGGAGCCCAATCTCGGCTACATGTCCGCCTACAAGGGCGGTTACTTCCCCGTGAGCCCGACAGATAGCTACCACGATCTTCGCGGCGAGATGGTCAATGTCATGCGTTCGTTGGGTATCGTCGTCGAAGCCCACCACCACGAGGTAGGAACAGGCGGTCAGGCAGAGATCGATATGCAGTTTGAGCCGCTGCTGAAGATGTGTGATCAGTTCATGTGGTACAAGTACGTGGTCAAGAACATCGCCCTCAAGGCCGGGAAGACCGTTACCTTTATGGCGAAGCCCATATTCGAAGACAATGGCTCCGGCATGCACACGCACATGTCGCTATGGAAGGACGGAGTGCCTCTCTTCGCCGGAGATGGCTATGCCGGTCTCTCCGAGCTCGCCCTCCATGCGAGCGGCGGTTTGCTCGCGCATGCCCCGGCCTTGCTTGCCTTTGCGGCTCCGACTACGAACAGCTACAAGCGACTCGTGCCGGGGTTCGAGGCGCCGGTGAATCTCGCTATTAGCAAGCGCAACAGGTCGGCCGCCGTGCGCATTCCGATGTATTCGGAGAGCCCGAAGGCCAAGCGACTCGAGTTTCGCTGTCCGGACCCGACGGCAAATGGCTATCTGGCATGGAGTGCCATGATGATGGCTCTCCTCGACGGCATCGAGAACAAGACTGATCCGGGCGATCCCTTGGACCGCAACATCTACGCCATGAGCGACGAGGAGTTGGCGGGCACCAATACGGTACCCGGCTCACTCGACGAGTCCTTACAAGCTCTCGAAGACGATCACGAATTCCTCACCAAGGGCGGGGTCTTCACCGAGGCGGTCATCGAGGCCTGGCTGTCCTGGAAGCGTGAGGAGGAGATCGCCGAGCTGGCTCAGCGTCCGCATCCGCACGAGTTCGCTCTGTATTACGACTCCTAGAAGACGACGGTACACTTCCGTCTATTTTTTCCGGCCCTCTTCACTTTCTTGGTGGGGAGGGCCGTTTGTCATGAAGCTGTCACGTGGGCTCTCGAGCCCTTGCGGGGGTTAAGTGTGCATGGGAGCATCTCAAAAGACGAAACGAGGCGCACGCAGAACCGAGCACAAACGAGGGAGCACGACTTTGACAACGACTACAGCGCGCCTGCCAATGCCTTCAATGGCCGAGCTGAGTGAGTATGCGTCGCCGAGTCGGTGGCGGGCGCTCTTTCAGCTGGTCAACACCTTCGTTCCTTATGTCGCTCTCTGGCTTCTGATGCTCGCCAGTCTCGACGTTTCTTATTGGCTCACCCTTCTTCTCTCTGTTCCCGCCGCGGGTCTTCAGGTTCGTCTCTTCATCATTCAGCACGACTGCGGGCATGGCTCGTTCTTCGGCTCGAGAGCGGCGAACGACAAAATTGGAGCCTTTCTGGGTGTGATGACGCTCGTTCCTTACACCTATTGGAGAAAGACCCACGCTGTCCATCACGCGACTTCCGGCGACCTCGAGCGACGGGGTTTCGGGGACGTTCCGACGAAGACGGTCCGCGAGTACCAGGCGATGAGCCACCGCCAGCGTCTGGCCTATCGGCTCTTTCGCAATCCTCTTCTTCTTTTTGGCTTCGGCCCGATTTACCAGTTCGTCATCAAGCATCGCTACCCCTGGGATCTGCCGAGAGAGTGGAAGCGGGAGTGGGCAAGCGTTCACTTGACCAACCTAGCGCTCGTGGGGGTGTTGGTGATGGCGCACTTTTCGGTCGGTCTCCCCAGGTTCTTCTTGGTCTACACCCCGATCATGTTCCTATCCGGCGTTGCCGGCGTCTGGCTCTTCTACGTTCAGCATCAATACGAGGACACCTATTGGCGGCAGAGCGACCAATGGAGCTTCGAAGAGGCAGCGATGGCTGGAAGCTCTTATTACGACCTCCCTGCCGTAGTCCATTGGTTCACCGGAAATATCGGCGTTCATCACATCCATCACTTCTGCAGCCACATCCCCAACTACCACCTGCAACGGTGCTTTCGTGAGAAGCCGGCGTTGCAGCAGGTCACCAGCCTGACCTTCTTCGCCAGCTTGAAGTGCGCTTTCTACAAGCTCTGGGACGAAGAGAGCGGGAAGCTGGTCGGGTATCGAAAGATCGCGGCGGCTTCGCCGGTCATTCGCGAGCAGCGAGCAGCCTGAGAAGGGCATCCTCGTCGAGGACTTCGACGCCGAGAGTCATAGCCTTTTCGAGCTTCGAGCCGGCATTGTCGCCGGCGACGACGAAGTCGGTCTTCTTCGAGACCGAGCTCGATACGGTTGCTCCTAGCGCCTCGAGACCTGCTTGCGCTGCACGTCGGGTCATGCCGTCGAGAGTTCCCGTGAGTACGACGCGCCGACCTGCGAGCGCTCCATCGCTCTGCGCCCCGCTCACGCTGCTCTGATCGAAGCCCACTCCGGCCTCCCGGAGCGCTTCGATCCTTTGCCGAGTTCCCGAGTCGCCAAAGAATGTGAGCAGGCTCTCCGCAACCTTCTCGCCGATGCCGTCGACCGCGATCAGATCCTCGGCGCTGGCAGTGGCCAGCTTGTCGAGGTTGCCGAAGTAGTTGGCGAGGAGTCTCGCCGCTCGTGCTCCGACAAAACGAATCCCGAGCGCGAAGAGCAGCCCCGATAGCTCGCGCCGCTTGCTGCCCTCGATCTGGGCGAGCAAGTTGTCGGCTGATTTCTCTCCCCACCCTTCGAGTCCGATGAGGTCGTCTCTCTTCAGGTCGTAGAGCGAGGTGTAGTCCTGGATCAGGTTCTCCTGCAACAGCTGGTCGACCAGTTTCTCGCCTAGGCCCTCGATGTTCATGGCGTCTCGACGGTCGTAGTGACTGATCGATTCGCGGACGATTGCCGGGCAGGCGGCATTGATGCAGCGTACGGCGACTTCGCCCGGGAAGCTGTGGGTGGGCTCGTCGCACACCGGGCAAGAGGTGGGGATCTCGTAGGGCGTCGCCGACTCGGGGCGAAGCTCGAGACGGACCTCCACGACTTTCGGGATGATGTCGCCTCCCTTTTCGACCAACACCGTGTCGCCTACGCGTACGTCTTTGCGGGCGAGGTCTTCGTAGTTGTGCAGGGTTGCTCGCTGAACCGTCGTACCCCCGACGAAGATCGGCTCGAGCTCGGCAACCGGTGTGAGCGCTCCGGTGCGTCCGACGCGGACCCCGATGCCGCGGACCAGGGTCTCCGCTCTCTCCGGCGCGAATTTGAAAGCGATGGCCCAGCGCGGAGCCTTCGAGGTCGATCCAAGACGGTCGCGCAGCTCCAGATCGTCGATCTTGATCACCACGCCGTCGGTCTCGAAATCGAGAGAGTGCCTCTTGTCTCTCCACTCGTCGATGAAGTCGATCACCTCTTCGACGCTGCCGCACAATCTCCAGCCCGGGTTGACCTGGAAGCCGAGCTCGCCAAGCTGAGCGAGATTCTCGGAGTGACGCTCAGCCGGGATCGCGGTGTGAAGGTCGTACGCCACGGCTCCCAGGCTCCGCTTTGCGACGGCTCTACTGTCGAGCAGTCGCACGGTGCCTGCGGCGGTGTTGCGGGGGTTGACGTACAGGGGCTCCCCGGCCTCCTCCCGCTCCTGGTTGAGTCGGCGAAAAACGGGGAGCGGCATATAGACCTCTCCGCGGGCGAGTAGATTAGGCGGTGCTCCGGGTCCCAGACGAAGGGGAATGGTGCCGACGGTACGGATGTTGGCGGTGACGTCGTCACCGAGCCTTCCGTTGCCGCGGGTCGCCGCCTGCGCCAGGACACCCTCTCTGTAGATGAGAGAGATCGAGATACCGTCGACCTTGAGCTCGGTGACGAAGCTCAGCTCGGCGTCGGGCTCGAGTCGTTTGAGTCTCTCCACCCACTCCCTGACTTCGTCGACGCTGTAGCTGTTGTCGAGACTGAGCATTGGCGGGTCGTGCTCCACGGTCTCGAAGCCCTCGACCGGCTCGCCACCGACGCGCTGGCTCGGACTGTCGGGAGTGACTGTTTCCGGGTGCTCTTTTTCGAGGGCGATGAGCTCGCCCATCAGAGCATCGAAGCCTTGATCCGAGATCTCAGGCTGATCCCGGTAATAGAGACCCTCGTGATAGCGAATCCGCTCACGAAGCTCTTCGATGTGGCTCAGATCCCTTCTCTTCATCCCTGCTTTACCCAGGCTGCCGAAGTGATGGCGCTCACTTCCTCCGGCTAGGTTATGATCCCACGTCGCACGGGAACATATAAACATGGGGCAGAGCTTCTACGGGGACCACGGCCATCACGGCCACGACCATGATCACGGGGGTGGACATTCCCACGATCACGACCACGGTCACAAGCATGCGCACGACGGCGGTCACGGCCATGACCACGGCGCCCCGGGCTGGGGATATGCGCTGTTCTGCGCCGCGACGGCGGGGCTGCTGGTTATCTATCTCGCGGGTTTTCTCACCTCGATCTTTGGTGTCGACCTGGCCCTCATCCTTGCCTTCGTAGCAGGCTATCCGCTGATCCGGCACGCCATCTCGGACGTCCTTCGCGGCCATCTGTCGTCGCATCTCACGATTGCCATCGCTGCCGGCGCCGCGATCGCGATCGGTGAGTACTTCGCTGCGGCCGAAGTGATGTTCATCATGCTCATCGGAGAGGGGCTTGAGCATTACACCGTCCATCGGGCACGGCGGGCTATTGCGGGCTTCGTCGAGATGCAACCGGCGATGGCTCGCGTCCGGCGGGATGGCGTGGAGGTGGAGGTCGATCCTGTCGAGGTGGCGGCTGGCGAGACTGTGGTGGTGCGGCCGGGAGAGACCGTGCCTGTGGATGGCAGCGTTCGGGTCGGCAGGTCGAGTGTCGACCAGAGCATGATCTCAGGGGAGCCGATCCCGGTCGAGAAGTCTCCGGGCGACCCGATCTATAGCGGCAGTGTCAATGAGTACGGCCTGCTCGAGATCGAAGCTGAGCGAGTGGGCTCGGATACGACTCTCGCCCGTATTGCGCGCATGATCGAAGAGGCTCAGGAGCGGCGGGCGCCGATCGTGCGCATGGCCGACCGCATGGCTCGCTTCTTTCTACCGGCGGTATTGGTGGCGAGTGGCGCGATCTACTTCTTCACCGGTGAGATGCTTCGTACTGTCGCGGCCCTCATCGTCGCCTGTCCCTGCGCCCTTGTGTTGGCGACGCCGGCTGCAATGGCGGCTGCTATCGGGCGGCTCGGTCGGCAAGGCGTGCTGGTCAAAGGCGGCGAGATCATCGAGCGCCTTGCTGCCATCGACGTCGTCGCCTTCGACAAGACCGGAACCCTTACTGCCGGCCGCCCGGCTGTGAGTGCGGTGATGCCGGTACCCGGTGTCGACGAAGAAGAACTGCTGCGGCTCGCGGCCGGTGCAGAACAGTCATCCGAGCACCTGCTCGGCCGCGCGGTCGTCGACTCTGCCAAGGCTCGAGGTTTGGTGCTGCCGCCGTCCGAGGGCTTCGAGATGCGCCCCGGCATGGGCGTGACGGCGCTCGTCGAAGGCCGGGAGGTCGTGGTCGGCACTCGCAAGATGCTTGGTGATTCGCTAGCCGAAGGGGATTGGTTCGACGATGCGCTGGCCTCGGCTTCGTCGGGCGGTCAGACACCCGTGGCAGTTGCGGCCGATGGCCGCTTGCTCGGAGTTCTCGCCCTACGCGATCCGCTGCGCGATGAGGCCGCCGGAGCGATTGCTTCACTGCGTAACGACGGCACCGGGCGCTTGCTCATGCTTACCGGCGACGAAGAGGCGACTGCCGAGTTCGTAGCTCAGGCGGCCGGTATTGATGAGGTTCACGCTCGTCTACTTCCGGAAGAGAAGGTCCGGCGTCTGCGAGCACTTCGGAGTGAGGGCTTGCGAGTTCTGATGGTCGGGGACGGCGTCAACGACGCGCCTTCGCTTGCCGCCGCCGACGTCGGACTGGCGATGGGACAGGGTGCGGCTGATCTCAGCGCTGAAGCTGCTCAGGTCGTATTCCTCAAGGATCGACTCGACCAGATCCCATTGCTGCTGCTCTACGCCAAGAAGACTCTGCTTCGCATCAAGGCGAGCATCCTGCTTTTCGCCTTCGGAGTGAACTTCGGCGCCGTCGGCTTCGCCGCGGCTGGGATGCTGAGCCCCGCCTGGGCCGCGATCGTGCACCAGGGCTCCTCCCTGGCGGTGATCTTGAACTGCGTGAGGCTGTTGGTGGAAGGTCGCTCGGTAGAGAGCGAGCGCGCTGCGACGCCGCTCGCCAGGCTGGCGACGCGGGTTCGGCGTTTTCGTCATGAGATCGCGCGGAGTGGTGGAGAGCGACTGCGGGGGTGGCTGCGTCGGCGGGGAAGGGCGTTGGCGGTGTGGGGAGCGCGCCTGGCGCTACCGCTATGGATCCTCACCGGTTTCGTCATTATCGCGCCCCAAGAAGTGGGTGTGGAGCTGCGCTTCGGACGGCAAGCGGGGCAGATTCTTTCTCCAGGTCTCCATTGGCGCCTGCCTTGGCCGATGGCGAAAGTCTTGCGGGTCGAGGCCCGCCGAGTGCGCGCAGCCGAGGTGGGTTTTCGCTGGCAGGGCGAGTTGACGGAAGAAGATGTGGAGCCGGTCGCCTACGAGTGGAACACTCGTCATGACACCGGTCGTTATCGCCAGATCGTGGAAGAGAGCGTGATGCTCACCGGCGATGAGAACCTGGTCGAGGTCTACGGGGTGATCCACTACCAGATCGCCGACCCCGCGGCCTTTGTATTTCGTGCCAGAGATCCGGGCCAGCTGGTCCGTTTGAGCGCCGAGAGCACACTTCGTTGGACCGTTGCGCAGCGTCACCTCGACTCGGTACTGACCAGCGAGCGCTATGCGATCGAAGAGGCTTGGAGCGAAGCCCTGGCGACGACTCTGGAGGGCTACGGAGTCGGCGTGGAGATCCTCTCAGCCCATCTCATCGAGGTACATCCTCCGTTGGAAGTAGTCGAGGCCTTTCGTGAAGTCGCCAGTGCGCTCGAAGAGCGATCTCGTATCGTCAACGAGGCCGAGGGGTACCAGCTCGAACAGATTCCCTTGGCGCGCGGCGAGGCCCAGATGCGCGCACTTTCGGCGCAGGGCTATCGCACCCGCAGGGTGGCACGCAGTCAAGGCGAGAGCCAGCGCTTCGTCGACCGCGCGCAGAGCTATCGAGTTTATCCGGAGGTCACGCGATCGCGGCTCTACCTCGAGGCTCTGGAAGAGATTCTGCCGGGTAGGAGGAAGCTGATTTCCGGTGGCGCCGGCGCGGGGCGAAGACGTTTTCTATTTGTCGAAGAGGGGGCGATTCCGCCGCCCGTGACCCTGGTCGAGCCCGACCTGATGGAGCAACCATGAGCGAAACCGGAAATCGACGTCTTCGAGCCGGCGTCCTAATCGTCGTTCTGGCCCTTGTTGGTTGGTCGTCTTTCGTCGTCGTGCCGGAGACCGAGATGGCGATACTGACTCTTTTCGGCAAGCCGACGCGAGTGCTTCGCGAGGCAGGTTTCTATTTGAAGTGGCCGGTCGAAAGCCGCATCCGCTTCGATAAGCGAGTTGCCGTCTATGACCCTCGGCCTTCCGAGTTCCTCACCCGTGACAAGAAGAATCTGGTGGTGGATAGCGCGGTGCTCTGGCGAGTCGAAGAGCCTCTACTTTTTCTCGAGACAGTCGGTGACGAGGTCGGTGCGGAGCTTCGTCTTCACGATGTGGTCTGGGCGGCCTTGGCGGCAGCGATCGGGCGGGTGGAGCTTTCGGACCTGGTGTCTGTGGAACCCGAGGCAGTGAGGTTGAGTGAGGTGACCGGGTCGGTGCGCGATGCGGCTTCGATGGTAGCGTCGGAGCGGCTCGGGATCGACATTCTCGATGTTCAGCTCAAGCGCCTGGGTTTTCCGGAGCAAAACAAGCAGTCGGTCTTTGCGCGTATGCGGGCGGAGCGCGATCGGATCGCCAAGGAGTATCGGGCTCAGGGACGGGAGCAGGCGATGGCGATTCAGGCCGAGGCGGACAAGCAACGCGAAGTGATCCTGGCCGAGGCCTATGAGCAAGCCGAAAAAGTGCGAGGCGAGGGGGACGCTGAGGCCACTCGCATCTATGGCGAGGCGCACTCGAAGAGCCCACGCTTCTACAAGTTCGTCCGTACTCTGGAGTCATATCGCAAGATCTTGGACGAAGACACCACGGTGATTCTTTCGTCGGATTCGGAGCTTCTGAAGCTTCTGACCGAGGGACAACCCTGATCGATGCCACGACTCGAGGCATTCAAGAACTTCCTCCGAGCGATGAGCGCTCCCGCGGGCGGCTCCTTGCCGAAGTGGCGGATTCTCTTCGGCTCGCTCGCCGTTCTCTGCGCGATTTGGGGGCTGTACTTCGTGCCTGCCGATCAGCAGGCAGTGGTGATGCGGCTGGGTCGGGTGGTGCGCACGCAGGTTACGCCCGGCGTGCACTGGACCTGGCCCCCTCCGGTCGGAAGAGTGGTCAAGTTCCGCGCCCGCGAGACTCGGCGTCTGACGGTGGGGTTCTCCGCCCCGGACCGAGCCCTCGGCAGGGACCCCGCTCCCAGCCTGACGCAGTTTCTGACCGGCGACCGCAACATCATCACGGTTCGTTTGGTGGCGCAATTCGCGGTCAAGGACGCGGTCTCGTTCCTCTTCGACTTCAGGGACGTCGACGAGCTGGTCCGGAGCACGGCCGAGACGGCGCTTTCAGCAGTGGTGACCCGTCGCGGCGTCGACAATCTGCTAACGACGGAGAAGGTTGCGGTTCAGCAAGACGTTCATCTTCTATGCCAGGAACTTCTCGACAGCTATGGGGCCGGTGTTTCGATCCTGGGCATGAGCCTCGAATCGATCAGTCCCCCCGAGCAGGTGCGTGAGGCTTTCAACGATGTCGCCAGTGCTCGCGAGGATCGCGATCGAATCGTGCGCGAGGCACAGAGTTATGCCAATGAGATCCTGCCTCTGGCGCGGGGCGAGGCGATCAGGGAGATGCGTGAGTCGGAGAGCTACAAAGAGAGTCTGACCCTGCGTGCGAGGGGCGATGCTGCGCGTTTCAGCAGTCTCGCTCGAGAGTACGTGCGAGTGCCTGAGCTGACGGCGACGCGCCTGTACCTCGAGGCGATGGAGGAGGTCCTGCCACGGATGAAAAAGACCCTCGTCGAGGCCGGAACCAACAGCATCGACTTCGATTTCGTGCGGGCCTCACCCGCCTCGGGGGGAAGGCCCTGAAGCGTCATCTGCCTACCCTGCTCACGATCGCCGTCGTACTCGTCGGGCTATGGTGGACCCAGACGCGGGAGTCGGCGCCGAGTGAAGAGAGTGAGCCGCAGGCGGTTGTGTGGCGCATGATCGACGAGTCGAAGGCGGCGGACATCGAGGGCTACCTGAGCTGCTTCAGCGGCGATCTTCGCGAGCGCCTGGAGGCGAATCTCCGCCAGATGGGTGAGGAGGGCTTTCGTGCCTACCTACGAGATCGTCTTGCGGAGCTCAAAGGAGTAGCGATCTACGACGTCGAAGAAAGCGACGCAGAGGCTTCGCTCACGGTCGAGTACGTCTTCGCCGAGGAGAGCGAGCGCCAGAGTATGCGCCTGGAGAGGACCCGAGGCACCTGGCGCATCGCCGGAGCCGACGCCTCCCGCCGCGAGCGCTCCCTAATCCCTTACGGCACTCCCATCGAACAAGCCGAGTAGGGGTCGTCCTTCGGCGGTCGTTGTCGCCGGGGCCGGCCGCAGGGGGGCGTTGGGGACCGGGCTGCTTCGCGTGTTGGAGAGGCTCCTGGTTGTGAGGCTGCATTGCGGTCTAATAATTATGCTTCGCAGCCCGGTCCCCAACGCCCCTGGTGCGGCCTGCGACCCTGCCCCAACGAAGGCGGGCGGCCGTCAATTGCGGCTCGACAGATCGACCACTCGTTGTCGCAGATCTACACGAGCGCCAGGTGCGGTCCCGTGACGTGACGCGCCCGGCTAGCGTTTTCGGGGCGAGTTCTCGAAGGCAGAGCGGCGGAGGCCAAACGGCTGGACTCGCTCAGGTGGGGGGAGGGCACCGTCTGTTGGGGCAGTAGCGCAGGTCGCTCTCGGGGCATCGGGGGGGCGGGCTACGCAGCATAATTATTAGACCGCAACACGGCTTCACGACCAGGAGCCTTTCCAGCGCGCGAAGCAGCCCGCCCCCCCGATGCCCCCTCGCGGCCGGCCCTTGCGACAACGATCGCCGGAGCCCGTACGTGCTACCATCCGCTCGCCGATTTTGGGTAGTTTTCCTCAATTTTACACTTCATTTTCGGGGCTAGAAGACAATGACTGAACCTATTCGTATCGCTGTTACCGGTGCCGCCGGGCAGATTGGGTATGCACTCACTTTCCGCATTGCGGCCGGTGAGATGTTGGGACCCGATCAGCCGGTGAGCCTGCATCTCTTGGAGATCCCTCCCGCTATGGATGCCCTTCAGGGGACGGTAATGGAGCTGCGTGACAGTGCTTACCCCCTGCTCCACGACATCGTTGCCACCGACAATGCCGACGAGGCTTTCGCGGGCGTGAATGTGGCCATGTTGGTCGGCGCTCGGCCGCGAGGGCCCGGGATGGAGCGCAAGGACCTCTTGAGCGCCAATGGGGCGATCTTCACCGCACAGGGGAAGTCCTTGAACGACCATGCCGATCCCGGGGTCCGAGTGCTGGTTGTCGGCAACCCCGCGAATACGAACTGCCTGATTGCCCGCTCCAACGCCCCAGACCTCGACCCGCGGAACTTCACTGCAATGACTCGTTTGGACCACAATCGGGCGAAGACACAGTTGGCGGAGAAGACCGGTCTGCACGTCAACGACGTCAGTCGGATGACGATCTGGGGCAACCACTCCGCGACCCAGTACCCCGACATCAGCCATGCCACGGTCAACGGGAGTCCGGCGAGCGAGCAGGTCGACCCTGCCTGGGTGAGAGAGACCTTCATCCCCACCGTGCAGCAGCGGGGCGCGGCAATCATTCAAGCGCGCGGAGCTTCCTCCGCCGCCTCGGCTGCCGCAGCCGCGATCGACCACATACGCACTTGGGTCAACGGTACCGCCGAAGGCGACTGGGTCTCGATGGCAGTGACCAGCGACTCCTCCAGCTACGGCGTCAAGCCCGGCGTAGTCTTCTCCTACCCAGTGACCTGCGCCAACGGCGACTGGGCGATCGTAGAGGGTCTCCCCATCGACGACTTCAGCCAGTCCAAGCTCGCCGCCACCGAAGCCGAGCTCTTCGAAGAGCGCTCAGCGGTTGAAGATCTGCTGTGACGTTGTGCGTGGCTGGGGCCTCCGAGACGAGGCTCTGTCGCGAGGGGCCGGAGGCAGGCGGGGTGCTCCTAGACGGGAACGGCGGCCGCTCCTATGAGTTCGTTCAGCGGTGATGCGGCCGCCTCCTGTTCCACTCGCTCCCATCGGAATCCCCTCCGCCAGCACTCTTGTGGCGCTCGATCCACAGGCCCCTTTCTAGGAGCACCCCGCCTGCCTCCTCTCTCCCTTGCAGACTTCGCCAAGGCCGTTACCGAGAAGCGCCCGGACGGCTGGCGCCCAGACCCGATGGTGACGGGAGCCCCGACCCCCCCCACAAGTCCCTGGTGACCACCGCCGCTGCTTACCTAAAGCGATTGACAAAGAGCACCGAGCCTGTAGCCGCCTAGACCAGCGTTTCCAAAGTTCGCGCACATATCTCGGCCCCTTCTGTCCGCTGGCGGCGTTTCGCCTCCTCGACATATTGCCCAATATGCCTGCGTCGGCGCGCCTGGCCAGCGAACAGAATGAGCTCGAGCTATTGCACACGAACTTTGGAAACGCTGGTCTAGCTTGACGCACACGACGCCGGGTGGGGGACCTAAGCCGTCGAGGGTGGAGGCCGCATCAGGGGGTCTTGGGGGCCGGGGTGCGGAGCATAACTATTAGGTCGCACTGCGGCTTCACAATCCAGCCATCTCCGAAGCGCGCAGCACCCCGGGGCCCCCAAGGCCCCCACCGCGGCCGGCCGCCCCGCGCGCCCTGTAGGTCCACACGCCGCTGTTTGAGCGCCCCAGCCGCGCGCCCCAGGCGAGCCGAGCCTGCTACTGATTCGAGATGCGGTAGAGCTTGGTGCGGGTGCGGATGTAGAGGCCGCCGTCGGCGATGGCGGGGGTGGACATGGACATTTCGTCGAGCGAGTTCTTGGCTACGACCTCGAACTCCTTGCCTGAGTCGATGACAAAAGTGTCGCCGTCTTCGCTGAGGACGAAGATCTTGCCGTTGTAGGCCCAGGGGCTGGCGGTGAAGGCCGCCGCGCCGCGCTCGATGCGTTGCTTGCCATAGATCTCGTCGCCGGTCTTGGCGTCGTGCATGGTGAAGAAGCCACGATCGAGAAGGGTGTAGAAATAGTTGCCGTAGACCAGGGGGGTGGGGTTGTAGGCGCCGGCCTGGGGCAGGAACCAGACGATCCACTCGTTGGAGCTCGCCCCCTCGGCGAGTGTGATGTCGCCAGAGGCCCCCGGCCGAATGGCGAAGACGGGCCTTTTTTGGTCGCCGACGTAGCCGGAGCTGACATAGAGGAAACCGTGAGCGGTGAAAGGCTGCGGAATCGCGATCGACGACATGCCGCCGAACTCCCATAGGAGCTCACCGTCGAGGCCGTATGAGCGCACCCGGTCGGTACCGGCAGTGATCACCTCTGAGCGCTGGTCGTTTTCCCAGACAAAAGGCGTGGCCCAGTTCGAGCCCTCTTCTCGCTTCGCCTGCCAGCGTTCCTCGCCGGTCTTCTTGTCGAGCGCAGCGATGTAGGACTGCTCTTCATTGTCGTTGACGATGAAGAGCAGGTCGCCGTGCAGGATCGGCGAAGTGGCTGTCCCCCATCCGTAGCGGGTCTTGATGGCGCCAAGCGCCTTTTCCCAGACGACGTCGCCACTCCCCGCGTCGAGAGCGTAAACACCGGCGCTACCGAAATAGGCGTAGACGGTCTTGCCGTCGGTCACCGGGGTCTCCGAGGCGTAGGTGTTCTTGAGGTGCCGGGGGAAGGCTGGAGCGCCGGATTTGACGGTCTTCTCCCATACCTTTGCGCCCGACTCGGTGTCGAAAGCAAATACCCGCCAGTGATGGATATCCTTGGAGGGCTCGGGTCGATTACCGCCGAAGTAGAGGCCCTTCTTCGGTTCCTCGATCTTGCCTTCGCTGACCACCGTGGTCACGAAGACTCGATTGCCCCACACCACCGGCGACGACCATCCCAGACCGGGTACCTCGACCTTCCACGCGATGTTCTCGGTGGTGCTCCAGGTCTCCGGCAGGCGAGGGTCGTTTTCGGCCTGACTCATGGCATCGGCACCACGAAAACTGGGCCAGTTGTCGGAAAGGGCCGCCGCGCAGCCCGCAATGAGGACGTCGATGGCGAAAAGACGAAAGCAGTTACGAATCATAGGGGTCTCCGGAGTGTCCGCTTAGCGAGGGACTTGGATCAACTGCAAGCTTAGCGCAAAAGGAGGCGCCAAGCGGCCTGGCTTTGCCGGAAGCGACCTCCGCCATGGCGGCGTCTTCCGCTACGGCGGCGTCCACTCGTAGATCAGCAGGACCGGCTCCCCGTCTACGCTCCAGCTCTGGAGAGGATCCAATCGCCTGAGGCAGTCGTCGATGAGCGGGTTTCTCCAGTCGTTCCGAAGTACGAACATCACATAGACGCGGCGCTCGCGCGACAGCCCCTCCATGATCTCGAAGGTGTCTGGGCGCAGATCGGGTCCCTCGTGGCGGGAGATGTCGAGAAGGCCGATGTCGGTCCTGAGCCGCACCGGAGCGACCAGCTGCACGGTGTGCTCGAGGATGGGCACCGCCAGCGCCGTTCCCTGGGGAGCGTTGTTGTTGAGCCAGTCCATCCCCAGGCGATAGCTGGTACCCCAGTAGTCGCCTGCTTGAGGGATCCCGTTCTTTCTCGCACCACTCAGACCCCCAGCCAGCTCGTTCCAATAAGCCAACTCCAGAGGGTGGAGCCGGGCCACAGCCATTGCACCGGGGGCGAGAGCGAGGACTATGACGGTCGTCGCGGCCAGGCGGCGAGCTCGGCCGGGGAGAGGGTCCGTCCCGCAAATCTTTCGGTAGAGCCAGGAAGCACCGACGCCCGCAACGATAGCGAAGGCTGGGAAGGCTTCGAGAAAGTGACGCACACCATCGAAGTTGACCGCGTTCGGAAGGTAGAGACGCCCGATAACGACCACGATCCATGCCAGCGGCAAGAGGTACTTGGGGTCCCGGGTCGACACGCGGCCGATACAGATCGCCATTCCAAGCACCAGCAGAACCAAGAACAGCACCGGAGTGGTCAGGGCTACCGCGCCCAGCGGCGACGCGATGCTTTCCGGTCGAGTGTCGAAGAGGCGCAGGGCGATGTAGTGCAGATGGAGTCTTGCGCCGGCGATCGGGGCCGGCCATAGGTAGGGCCAGAGCGCGAAGACGAGTGCCGGCCCCAGCAGCCCGGCTCCGAGCAGGGAGCTCCAGAGGAGCCTGCGACGACCCTTCCATGCCGTGGGCTCGCCGGCAGTGAGCACCAGTAGCAGAATGATGGGAGGCAGGAAGAGCGCGTTCGCCTTGGTGCCGAGCGCCAAGCCCCAGATCAGCCCCGCCCCCAGCACGCCTCTCGCCGACCCCCGCTCCCATGCGCCGACGAAGGCTAAGAGCGCAAGCGAGAAGAACACCGCCTCAGGCACGTCCTTGATATTCGAGAAGACGTGGGCCACCAGCCGCGGAGAAGTACACAGCAGAGCGCACGAGACAACAGCCGCAACAGTGTCGAAGCGCTGTTGGACGAACACGAAGAGCGCAGCGAGGAGGATTGCGCTGAGAAAGAGACTCAGCGCGTGGAAACCGTCGAAGGGGTCGAGAAGCCCTAGCCCTCGCGACAGCACTGCCGAGCTCAGCGCGGCGAGCGTGTTCGCGACCGGGTAGTACTCCCAGGGACGGTTGCGAAAGGGAGAGGTCCCCAGATCCGGTACGCGATCCGAGGGATAGGGGTCCGATTCGAAGTCGAGGTAGGAGGAGTCCAGCGTCGAGAAATAGGAGAGATAGCGCTCACCGAAGAAGAAATCGCCGAGGGCCTCGTCCCACGTGACGTTGTAGTGCTTCAGCGAAGGAAACGCGGCGAGAGCAAGAACAACGGCAAGTCCAGCTGGTACGGCGTAGCGACGCAAGGTTTAGAGCCTCGCGGCGCAACATACCAGAGCCTAGCCTCAGCTCGGTTGCCCCGGGGCAGCCCCACCGTGGGCGGGGCATCGTTGATAAGATCCGCCCGGCTCGCCGCCGGCGGTCGAAGGCAAGAGGAGTGTTGTTTCATGTGGAGGTCCAGCTCGGTTCTCGGCCTCGCCTCGATCGTCGCTGCGGTGGCGATGGGGCAGCCCGCGGAAGAGACAACTCTTCCATCGGCCGCAGTACTCGATGTCGAGCCTCTGGCACTCACTCTGGAGGTCGGCGAACAGACGAAACTGAGCTTCTCGGTTCGTGATGGCGCTGGCGATGTGATCGATAAGCCGGTGGTCTTCTATTCCCGGTCGCGGCAGAGTGTGAGTGTGAGCGCGGCCGGGGATGTAGAGGCCCTTCGTCCGGGAGAGCACGTTCTTGTCGCCTTGGTGCCGAAAGATCCCGATGCGGAGCCGCGCCGGGCGGAATCTCTGCTCAAGCAAGAGATCGAGGTCTCTGTTCCTTTGCCGCCCATCTCCGAGCTGCGCTTCGAGACCCTGCCGGAGCAGGTCTTCGTAGGGACCCGGGTACGCGTCGGCGTAGTTGCTCTAGATACTCTCGGAGAAGGTCGTCACGATGTCGCAGTCGACTACTCGGTCAGCGATCCTTCGCTTGCGAGTATCGACCGTTTCGGTGATCTCAACCTGTTGGCGCCGGGCGCCTTCTCGGTAGTCGCCGCGACTGAGGGCGCGGAAGCGTCGCTGGAGCTGGTGAGCCTGCCCAACCCGATCGAGTCCTTGGAGCTGCGCGCCAGCGCCGGCGAGGCTCGTACCGGGGACGTGGTGCGCTTCTCGGCGATCGCTCTGGACAGAGACGGTCGCAGAGTCGACGGAGCGCCGGTCCACTTCGCAGTCAGCGGGGAGGTGAACCCCGCAATCGTGGCACCCGGGGCCGCCGGATCGATCGATCAGGACGGGCTCTTTGTCGCTGAGCGCTCGGGCGTCTATCGCGTGTTCGCCTCGACGGGCTCGCACTCGGCGATGGAGGTTGTCGAGATCACCAGCCGAGATGTGCAGCGCGATTTCAAAGTGGTTGGCCACGCGCCGGTGCGCGATCGACATACCTCCGATCATTGGGTTTGGGAGGCGTCCGACGGGCGAGACTACGCCATCACTGGGACCTGGGGAGCCGGCGGCCATGCCTACATCTGGGATGTGACCAACCCCGAGGCTATGGTCGTTGTCGACACCGTACACGTCGACGCGCGGACCGTAAACGACGTCAAGGTCTCCGCGGATGGCCGTCTCGCCATAATCTCCCGCGAAGGAGCCTCCGATCGCAAGAACGGCATCGTCTTTCTCGACGTTTCTGAGCCGAAGGTTGGGGTGCGAGTTCTTGGCAGTTACGACGATCAGCTCAATGGTGGGGTGCACAACCTCTTCATCTACGAAGAGCACGTCTATGCGGTAAACAACGGTCGCCGATTCGACGTCATCAATATCGAGGATCCGGCGGCTCCGATCCGCGTCGGTCGTTTCGAGCTCGATCGGCCAGGGCCAGCGATCCACGATATCTGGATTGCCGAGGGGGTCGCTTTCACCTCCAACTGGAAGGACGGAGTGGTGGCGATCGACGTCGGTGGCGCCGGCATGGGAGGCTCGCCGAGCCGACCGAAGATGCTCGGCCGCTACGCCTATCCCAGCGGTTGGAATCACTCTGCCTATCCTTATCGCAGCCCTTCCACGGGCAAGTTCTACGTCTTCGCCGGCGACGAGGCCTTTCCCTACTCCAAGCTGCGGACCGAGCGCGATTCAGTGCCGATGCGGGCGGCGGGCTGGGTTCACGTCATCGAGTGGGACGATTGGAGCTCGCCGCGGGAGGTTGCGCGCTACCAGGTGCCGGAAGCAGGGACCCACAATCTGTGGGTCGAGGACGAGGTCCTTTACGCTGCCTGCTACAACGGCGGTTTGCGGGCCGTCGACATTTCGGGGGAGCTGCGCGGCGACCTCTATCGCCAGGGCCGCGAAATCGCGTTCTGGCTGCCTCTGGATGGGGAGGGCTTCATACCCAACGCTGCCTTTACCTGGGGGCCGCAGCCTTTCAAAGGGAACATCCTCGTCACCGACTGGAACTCGGGTCTGTGGGCGGTCAAGCTCGAGCCCAAGACCGGCTCGCCAAGGGTGATCGGTGAACCGCGTTAGCCGCGTTCTTCTCGTCTTGTTGAGCTGCACCTCGGTTCTCGAGGCGGAGCCGCCTCGGGATCTTCAGCAGCCGACACGGGCGTACTATGCCTATGTCTGTTCCGAGTCCGACGACGTGGTCACCTTGGTGCGCTATGGGCCGCAGGGACTGGAGAGGGTGAAGGAGATCTCGGTCGGCTCTTTCCCGGCAGAGATCGAAGGCCCCCACGGAATCGCTGTGGCGCCGGGTGGCGGCGAGTGGTACGTATCGATTGCCCACGGCTTTCCCTTCGGGAGCGTTCACAAATACCAAACGGGCTCCGACGAATGGCTGGGTGATGTGGTGGTAGGAATGTTTCCGGCCACCATGGCGATCGCTCCAAGCACCGGACTGCTCTATGTGGTGAACTTCGATTTGCATGGCGATCCACGACCGTCTAGCGTGTCGGTGGTCGAGACCAGTAGCATGACCGAAGTGGCCCAGGTGGAGACCGGCATCATGCCCCATGGCTCGCGGCTGACGCGACTCGGCGACCGGCACTATTCGGTGAGCATGATGGATGATGAGTTGGTAGAGCTCGACGCCCTCCGCTTCGAAGTGCGTCGGCGGCTTGCTCTCGGGCCCGGAGATCATTGCGACACGGGCGGTCGACCGGTCAAGCCCACCTGGGTAACCAGCCCCACGGAGGAGGGGTTGGCGTACGTAGCCGGCAACGGCAGCGATGTCATTCTGGAGGTAGACCTGGAGGAGTGGCGAGTGACGCGGAGGCTGAGCGGCGCCGGGCGGGGCCCCTACAACCTGGCGATCGCGCCCGACTCCGACCTTCTGGTCGTCACCTACAAGGGCGGGAACACCGTCGGATTCTGGCGTCTCTCGAGCGGCGAAGAGATGGCCGAGTTGGAGAGCACCCGGCGCCTTCCTCACGGAGTGGCCGTAACTTCCGATGGCCGGTTCAGCTTCGTTACGGTGGAAGGGGTCGGGAGCGAGCCCGGTTCGGTCGAGGTATATGACAACGGCAGCTTCGCGCGTGTGGGGGTCTTGGATGTCGGGAAGCAGGCCGGCGGCATTGCTCTGTGGGAGGGGCCCTCTTCGCCATGAGTCTCTTCCGCTCGTTATGGCGTCACCTTGTTCCCTACCTGGGGTGGGCGATTCTCGCCGTCGTCTCCATGCTTGTCTACGCCGTCACCACGATCTTGATGATCTCGCTCATCGAGCCGATCTTCTCTGAAGTTCTTCCCTTCGGCGCAGAGGTCGCCGGCGAGCTGACTCTGCCTGGGTTGAGCGCAGACGGCGCTGAGTCGAGCCCGTTCAATCTCCATTCGCAGCTCGATGCCATGTACGAGGGCGTCAAAGGTTTCTTCGGAGTCACTCCTTCGACGGTGGCGTACTTCGTGCCGGTGCTCTTCTTCTTTGTGTATTTGCTCCGCATGACCGCTTCCTTTTTCAGTGGCTACTCCTTTCAGCATGCAGGGCTGGGTGTTACCACCGATATCCGCAACGATCTGTGCGACTTCGTGCTCCATCAGTCGAGTCGTTTTCATGCCGAGCACAGCTCCGGCGAGCTCTTCAGTCGAGTCGTCAGCGATGTCGACAAGATGCAGAACGCTGTCTCCAGTCGTCTTCTCGATCTCTTCCAGCAGTCGATCACTCTCGTCTTTCTGGTTCTCCTGCTGCTGTCAACGCACCTCCGACTCGCTGTTGTCTGTCTGATTGCGGCACCTCTGATCATCTACCCCATCGTCCGCTTCGGCCGCGGCATGCGCCAGACCAGCCATCGTACCCAGGAGCGCATGGCAGATCTCTCGAGCCTGCTCACCGAGATGGTTCGCGGCCACCGCATCGTGAAGGCTTTCGGTATGGAGGGGTTCGAGCTCGCTCGTTTCAAGCATGCAACCGAGCGCCATCGCAAAGTCAGTCTTCGTGCTCAGATCCTCTCCAACTTCTCGAGCCCCGTCGTCGAGACGATGGCGGCGCTGGGTGGTTGCGGCCTGTTGGTCTACTCGTCTCAGCTGATCCGCGCCGGCGAGCTCACCACACCGCTACTGATCCAGTTTCTGACCAATCTGTTGATGCTCTACGACCCCATCCGCCGCCTCAATAAGGTGAATCTCCTACTTCAGGGAGCGCTGGCTGCCGCCCAGCGGGTGTTCCAGCTGTTGTCGATTCCCAACGACATCGTCGATCAGCCTGGGGCGACGTCGCTCGATCAGGTCTCTCGAGGGATCCGTTTCGACAACGTCTCCTTCGGCTACCGGAAGGGAGGCTACGTGCTCCGCGACTTCAGACTGGAGATCCCCTGCGGCAAGACCGTCGCGCTCGTGGGCCCCTCAGGTGCCGGGAAGTCGACGGTGGTCAATTTGTTGCCACGCTTTTTTGATCCTGACGAGGGGAGCCTTTCGATCGACGGAATCGACATTCGCGAGCTGTCGCTGCGCAATCTTCGCTCCCTTATCGGCCTGGTTTCCCAAGAGACCATCCTCTTCAACGAAAGCGTGCGAAACAACATCGCCTATGGGCACGGTGAGATGCCGATCGAAAAGGTCCGCGAAGCGGCAGCTGCGTCGTACGCGGACGCGTTCATCATGGACATGCCTGGCGGTTACGAGGGATTCGTCGGTGAGGGCGGAAGTCAGCTCTCTGGGGGGCAGCGGCAGCGGATATCGATTGCGAGGGCCCTGCTCAAGAATGCCCCGATTCTGATCCTCGACGAGGCGACATCGCAGCTCGACACCCATTCGGAAGTCTCGGTCCAGAAGGCGCTCGAGAACCTGTTGCAGGGCAGAACGACTCTGGTGATCGCGCATCGCCTGTCGACGGTGATGTCGGCCGATCTCATCGTCGTGATGGACGGGGGGCGCATCGTCGAGCAGGGGACTCATGCCGAGCTCCTGGATCTCGACGGTGCCTACAAGCGTCTCTACGACCTTCAGTTCAGAGTCTGATCCGCGGTAGAGGTCCGGTTGGTTGGAGATTCGACGTCTTGCCTGAGATCGAAGCCGAGCCGGCCCACCTCATCGGCGCTATAGAGCGGGCCTCGACTCTCTTCCCGGAGCGGGGCATCAGCCTGATGGATCGGCGGGGCCGACTGGCGGAGAAGCGATCGTATCCGCAAGTCCTCGAGAGCGCACAGGCCGCGGCCCGGCGGCTCCTGCGCCGCGGCGTCGAGGCCGGTGACCGAGTGATGATCTGCCTGCCGACTTCCTGGAGCTGGATCGAGTCCTGGCTGGGGACCGTGCTGGCGGGAGGGGTTCCGGTCGCCGTGTCGCCGCCGGAAGGACTTGGCTCACCCTCTGGGGTCCTCGGGCGCGTTGATGGCGTTGCTGAGCGCATCGAGGCAAGCCTGTTGGTGTGTAGCGACCGGCTGCTTGCGCCGATCCATGAGCACCGGCTCGAGACCCTGTCAACGATTGCCACTCCGATCGGCGAGTTGGAAGAGCTCCTGCCCGGGGCCTCGCTGCCTCGTCTCGATCCAGCCCCGGAAGAGGTTGCCTTTCTCCAACTGACGAGTGGCTCGACCGGTGTGCCGCGAGCGGTGATGATTCCCCACCGGGCCGCGGTGCACAACACGATCGCCTGCGGAGAGGCGATTGGTCGTCCCTTGGGCCGCCCGGTGTGGGAGTGGGAGCCCTCCTCGCTGGTGTCATGGCTGCCGCTCTACCACGACATGGGATTGGTCGGCGGTATTCTGTTCTCGATGATGAACGGTCTCGACCTCGTACTGGTGAGCCCTCGCACCTTCCTCGGCAAGCCCCGAACTTGGTTGGAGATGCTGTCTCGGGTGGGCCCCGCGATCTCACCGGCGCCGAATTTCGGCTATCAGTTGTGTCTCGAGCGGATCGCCGAGGAGGAGCGCGCAGGGCTGGATCTCTCTCAGTGGCAGGTGGCGTTGCTCGGGGCCGAAATGGTACGCCCCGAGACGGTGCGCGACTTCAGTGCCGCCTTCGAGAGCTCCGGCTTCTCGCCGCTCTCGGCCCGCCCCTGTTACGGATTGGCCGAGGGTACGCTTTCGGTGACTTTCGACAGCGCCGGGACGGGACTGCGCTGCGCCAGCCTCCCTGCGGGGGCCGAGGAAGGCCCTCGAGAGGTTCCGTCGGTCGGCGAGCCGCTCATGGACACCCGAGTCGAGGTGGTTGCCGCCGATGGGTCCCGGCTGCCCGAGGGGCAAATCGGTGAGGTGATCGTCCGCGGCCCCGGGGTCTTTCTCGGCTACTTTCGGGATGAGGAGGCGACTGCCCAGGCGTTTCGAGACGGCTGGCTCCACACCGGGGATCTGGGTTTCCTGCGTGGCGGCGAGCTCTATCTCACCGGCCGCAGTAAAGAGATCCTCATTGTTCGCGGACAGAACATCATGCCGCACGAGCTCGAGTGGATCGCCGAGGAGGTGGCTGAGGCGGGAGGATCGTGTCGGGTTGGCTGTTTCTCGATCCCTGCGGGCGCGGCCGGGGAACTGCCGGTGATCGTGGTCGAAGTGGCGCGCGGCGCGGGCTCGTCGTTGGCGCACCTCGATCGCGAGATTCGCAGCCGGGTCGGCCGCCGGCTGTCGCTCCCTCTCGCTGACCTGGTCTTCGTTCAGCGCGGTAAGATCCCCAAGACGACGAGTGGCAAGGTCCAACGCCGCGAGCTGCGCGCGCGTTACTTGGCCAGACAACTGGAGCGACTACATGGCGATGAGTGAGAAGACCGACAAAGCCCTTCAGGTGCTGGCGAGAGTAAGCGACAAGGACGGAGCGGGCTTGACTCCCGAGATGGAGCTCGTTGCCGACCTCGCCATCGACTCTCCCAAGGCGTTGGAGCTTCTGGTCGAGCTCGAGGAGGTCCTCGAAGTCGAGATCAGCGACGAGGATGCGGCGCGGATGGAGACGGTCGCGGACGTCCTCGCTTATGCCGGCCGCCTCGGTTAGTGGACCGTAACACCCAAACGTTTAGCGCCTGAGCGGCCCTCGCGGCCGATCTCTGCGTTACGCTTCCTCGACATAGTCCCCGCTATGCCTGCGTCAGCGCGCCTTGATCTCGACCACGAATGACTCACTCAGCCACTAAACGTTCGAGTGTTACGGTCCACTAAGTTGGGGAGCCGGCTCAAAGCGAGCCTGCTGGGGCCCGGCGCCTTCTTGCTCCGTGGCATCTTTCGCTTCCTCGGTGCGAGCTACCGCTACGAGGTGTTGCACCAAGAACGGATCGATCTCCTGCTGGCGAATCCGCGTCCTGTTGTTATGTCCCTCTGGCATGACCAGAGTTTCGCGGCTGGGTGGTTCGTCTATGACCGGCTCCACCGTGGCGGGGTCGAGATCAGTCTGGTGGCCAGCCACTCTCGCGATGGGGAGCTGGTTACGCGCTTCGCTCGACCCCTGAAGTTGCGAGTGGTCCGCGGCTCTTCCTCGCGGGGGGGCCGCGAGGCCCTGATGGAGATGTACCGTTCGATCTCGAAGCACGGCGCCTCGCCGGTGGTCATCCCGGACGGGCCGCGGGGCCCACAGCACGTCTGCAAAGCCGGCGCCGTACTGCTTTCTCAATTGGCCCAGGTTCCGGTCCTTCCTCTCGCCTTCGTAGCGGAGCGCGCCTGGCACATTCGTTCATGGGATCGAATGGCAGTTCCTCGCTTCCGCAGTCGAGTGGCAGTAGCCGTTGGCGAGCCTTGGCAGGTGCCTCGACAGTTGGCGCAGGGCGAGATCGAGGTGCATCAGCGGCAAATGGAGAGTGTGTTGCAAGCTCTCGCGACAGAAGCGCGGGGCTCTCTCTAGAACCGTATCTCCGCATGCGTAGAATGGGGGCTCGTTGGCCGCGTGGAATAATCTAGGGCCGGACGGAATTAGCTTTGTCGCACCCATGAAGATTGGAGCTCGAGGCATGTCCCGACAAGAGATTCAAAAAGTAGGCCCTGCGTTTCTCGCCTGGCTCCTCCTCTTGGTGGCATCCGGCGGGGCCCAGCAAGCTCCTCAGGTAGCGCCGGAAGACGCCATCCCGCTCGTTTTCGGCGAAGTGCTCGACGTCCGTGTGGTGAACGTTGAGGTCGTCGTTACCGACAAACAGGGAGTGCGCGTGCGCAACCTCAGGCCGGAGGATTTTCGTCTGAGGGTCGATGGAGAGATCGTACCCGTCGACTACTTCAGCGAGGTTCTCGGCGGTACGGTTGTCGCGGAGGGTGGCGATGCTGCGGTACAGGGCGTGCCGGCTCTGCAGCCGGGCAGGCCCGTTGGCACCAGCTTTCTGGTCTTCATCGACGAAGTTTTCAGCATCGCCCGAGACCGCAATCGAGTCCTCAAGAACCTCGAGGAACAGGTGGCCCGCCTGACTCTCGAAGATCGGATGGCGATCGTTGCCTACGACGGCAAAGAGCTCGAGATGCTGACCAGCTGGACCAACTCGGAGCGGGTGCTCACCAATGCTCTGCGCGAAGCTCGAGATCGCAAGACGACAGGCCTCCAGCGCATGGGCGAGCTGCGCCGCAACGACGAGGATCGACGGGTGCGTCGAGACATGCAGAGGTCAGTGACTAGCGCCGTCCAAGAAGGGGTCGAGGGTCCGGCCGGTAACGAAATTGTGAAGCTGCGCCTCGATCCGGTCGAGGTCCCGTACGCAACACGCCTCGCCTCTCAGCTCGAGCGCTCGGTCGATGCCGCGGTGGCGACTCTGCGCGGCTTCGCCGGACCTCAGGGCCGGAAGGTCATGCTGCTCATGGCGGGTGGCTGGCCCTACTCGCCCGCGCAGTACACCGTCAACGACTTCGAAGCTTCCTTCATCGAGTCGGCGTCGGGCTCCTGGGATTCGCGGGTCAAGGGAGCCCAGGATCTTTTCGGCCCTTTGAGCGATACCGCGAATCTTCTCGGCTTTACCTTGTACCCGGTCGACATGCCCGGCATCCAGCGCGAGTCGCGCGATGCCTCCTACGGTGCCCCCCCCGCGGGTGCCGGCTCCGGCTTCTACCCGCGCGAGGACCAGATCCATGCCAGCCTCCTCTTCCTGGCGGATGAGACCGGTGGCGAGGCCATGATCAACAGCCAGCGGGACCACGCCTTCGATCGGGTGGTCGACGACACTCGTTCCTACTACTGGCTCGGCTTTACGCCCGAGCGCAGCGCGAACGACGCCAGCCACGACATCAAGGTCGAGGTCCTACGCCCGGGCCTTCGGGTCCGCTCGCGGGGCAGCTATCTCGACTTCTCCCGCGAGAGCGAGATCACGATGATGGTCGAGAGCTCTCTGCTCTTTGGCAGCCCGCCCAGTACGACCCCTCTGGAGCTTCACTTCGGTAAGCCGGAGAAGTCTGGAATGGGCAAGATCACATTGCCGCTCGAGGTCGGTATTCCGCTGGATGAGGTGACCCTGCTGCCGGTCGGCAATCGCTTCGCTTCCCAGCTCGAGGTGCGAGTCACGGTGATGGATGCGGCCGGCAACCGATCGGATACGCCGGTTGCCAAGGTCGACATCGTTGGCGACAGACTCCCGCAACCGGGGCAGCACTTCACCTGGGTCACCGGCCTGGAGCTGCGGCGGCGGAAGCACCGAGTGGTGGTCGCGGTATGGGACCCGGTGAGTGGGAATATCATGTCGAGCTCGATCGAAGTCCAGCCGTAGCGGTAGTCTCCGGAAGTGATGGCTATCACTTCCTCCGACTACATAACATGGCGCCGAGGACGGCGCATCCGGAACCTCCGGAAGTGATGGCTATCACTTCCTCCGACTACATAACATGGCGCCGAGGACGGCGCATCCGGAGCCTGCGGTTCGTGATGCCGGCCTCGCTCTAGAGTTGGCGGAGGCCAACTCTGTGGCCCACCCTTCCTTCGATCACTCCGACACCCTAGCCCTGGCCTTGGCTGCAACGGGCGACTTCAGTGCTGCGCAAGCTCACCAGGAAAAGCTTCTCGAGTTGGCGAAGGTGGGGCAGGCACCGGCCGCGGTCGTAGCTCGGCTCCAGAAGCACCTCGATCAATATCTGCGCCACGAGCCCGTTCGCAGCGGATCGAAGGTGCCTTGAGGCTATTTGCACTCGCCCTTCGCAGCCCACCGTCTCACTTAGCGACGCGTCATCGCTTGGCGGTAAACGTCGAGCGTCTGCTCGGCGGTCTGCTTCCAATCGAATTCGGCCGACCGCTCCAGCCCGAGTTTCACCAGACTCTCGCGATGAGACGACGACTGGAGGCAGCGGGCGATCGCCTGAGCTATCTCCTCGATGTCGAGGGGGTCGACGGTCTCTGCGTAGCCTTCGGCAATTTCGCCCAGGGCGGAGGTGGAGGAGGTGACGACCGGGACTCCTGCGGCCATCGCCTCCAGCACGGACAGCGCCGAGCCTTCGTAGAGAGACGGAAAAACGAAGAGCGTGGCTCCTTGGTAGAGCGCGACCAGGGTCTCCTGCGGTACGTGGCCCAAGAAGACCACGCGGTCGGTTAGTTCCAGCTCTTCGATCAGGGGCCGCAAGCGGCCTGCAGATTCTTCTCGGTCACCGACGCAGGCAAGTAACGCCTCACAGCGGGTGATCTCCAGCGCTCGCCGCCAGGCGCGGACGACGTTGTCGAGATTCTTGTGAGGCTTTGGATTGCCGACGAAGAGGAGGTAGGGCCGGCGCAGGCCAAGGCTCTCCAGCCTAGTTGCGATCTCTGTCTCTTCGAGGCGCTTGGTGAAAGCCTCCTCCACGCCGTTTTGAACGACGCGGATGTTCTCCCCTTCGACGGCGAAGAAGCTCTTGAGGTCCTGCTTGGTGTTGTTGGAGACCGCGATCGTGCGGCGTGCCAGCCGCAGGCTGCGCCGGATCATGAGCCGAGCGTAGAGCCGAGCGAGACGGTTGGGAAGAAACTGGGGGTAGAGAAGATGGATGATGTCGTGGAGGGTGACGACAGTGGGGCAGGGAAGGCGCACCGGAAGTACGTAGTGGGTGGCATGGAAGAGGTCGGGTCGCAGCCGTCGAAGCTGGGACGAGACCGCCATTAGCTCGCGCAGAGAGTAACCAGGCGCGTTCTCGACCACGGGATGGAAGCGGTCCCCCAGAGGCTCGATCTGCGCAACCGCCTTGTCGCTGACCAGTATGAAGTATTCAAACTCGCTGTCGATCTGAGCGAGGCCGGCGAGCAGATTTCGAATATAGGTGCCGATGCCGAAGTCATCGAGCTTGCGGGCGTCGATGCAGATGCGCATGTTCCGCATTCCCGGTCTAGGGCCCGCCCGAGTTCACTCGTGCCATGACGGCGTCGAATCGCAGGCTCAGTGTCCGCCCCACAGCCTCCGCGCTCAGTTGGCGTCGAACTCTCTCTTGCCCCCTCTTCGCCACTTCACTTGCCTCTTCCCGATGCTCGAAGACTTGGCGCATGAGCTCCGCGGCGTGCTCGATATCGGGCTCGGCCCACACCGCGCCCGCTGGATAGGGGCCTACATCCTCTTCGATCTCGACCAGGTCGTAACGAACCGGATAGCCGGTGTTGACGTCGAAGAAGTCGCTCACACCTGAGTAGGGAGTGGCGATCACCGGCTTTCCCGCGATCATGGCCTCGGCCAGAGTGAGACCGAAGCCCTCGGAGCGATGAAGCGAAACATAGCAGTCGCAGACCGCGGTGAGGCTGAGCGCCTCATCTCGGTCGACATAGCCTTGGATCATGCGTACGTCGGCGTCGCCGATCTCGTGCTCGAGTGACCCCTGAAGCTCAGGCGAGAAGTCTTCTGACGAGCTCTTGAGCACCAGCAGTGGACCTTCTCCCGGCTTGAAGGCGCGCCGGAATGCGCGCACGAGGCCCAGCGGGTTCTTGCGCTCCGCGTAGCTGAGAAAATTGAAGCTGAAGAGAAAAATGAAAGCGTCCGGCGGTAGCCCGAAGTGGGATCGGTCATGGCTCGCCTCCGGCGCCTCTCGGACCGGAATCGGCACTCGACGTACCGGGATCGGTGAGACGGCTGCGAGGGCGTCCAGGCAGAAGGTGCTCGGTGTCCAGATCTCGTGCAGCACGTCGAAAGCGGGTCGCCAGCGATCGGGGAAGGTCTCGAGCTCCCAGAGCCAGAATCCGATGTTGTAGCGTCCCCCGAAGATCTCGCCGCCGAGGTGCTCATAAACGGGCTGCACCTGGTCGGCATTGGCCACGAACAGATTCACATCGTAGGCCAGCGCGCCCCCCGACTCCTCTGTGAAGCTCCTGTCCTCTTGGCGCGCGATGACCCCAATCCCGAGATTGTGGCGTGACATCGGAAGCTCGGTGGTCTCGAGAGCGCGGGCGAGCGACCTTGCTGCCTCGCCCATGCCGGTCTCGGCTTGGAGATAGCCGACTAGATTGATGCCGGGATTCTCGAGCGCTCTGGGCAGCCCGATTCGATAGTTACGCGGGGTGCTCATGACCGGCGGCGCACCCTTGATCCGCGTGCGTAGAGCATTCGTCCGCGAAGGGCCCAAAAGGCGCTTGGCGAGGGCGCGCAGCTGGAGACCCGGGCCGGAGTGGTAAAGCCGTTTCAACCGGTTCTTGACTCCTCGTCCAGCTCCGGCGTTTGTCGAAGGTGTCCCGGTCTCGGAGCCGTAGAGCGGCAGGAGAAAGGCGTCGTCGAGCCTTAGCTCGAAGCGCCCGAAACCGTCCATCCATTCGCAGAAGTCCGCAAAGGACGCACCCTCGACATCGGGAAAGCTCTCTCGCAGCTCGGGGCGCGCGGCGTGCAGGCCCGCGAACAGCCGGCTGAGGTAGGGAGGACGGGCGAGCCGGTCACTCCTGGGGGCGTTCAACCAGTTGAAGAAGCTGTTGGGGTCGGCGGTGACGAAGGGGTCGCCGAAGCGCACTCGCTCCTTCGGCCTGAGATCGAGAAAGAGTCGACGGGCGATATCCGGGATCACGGCTCCGTTGTCGAAGTGCGCAAAGGCGTAGGGCCAGGCTTTCGAGGTGGCGAAGCCGGCTTCCATCAGCAGCTCTCGATAGTGGCGATAGAGGTCGGCTGCGTCACCGAGGTCGTTGAGGCGATAGCGGTTCTGATGCTTGGACACGAGCTCGAGCGCGTCCGGCTGGATGCCGCTGAAGTGAAAGAAGACGAGCGGCTCGCCGTTCACTCGCCAGCCTTCTTGCTCGAGTTTCAGCTCTCGCCCGTTGAGGTTCCAGTAGGCGACATTGTGGCCAGGGTGGGCGAGAATGTGGACGTTCTCGAACATCCCCGGCACCAGGTCGATCCACTTCTGGTCGACGAAGAGGCCCTCTTCGATCCGGACGACGCAGTGGTCGTAGAGTCGGTCCTGCCACCATCGCAAGAGTCGCTGCGAGACTTCGCCTCTACGAAGGGCGATGAAGCCGAGATTGTAAGCCCCGGACTGGAGGATCTGGAGCTCGCCAGGAGAAGCGTCGTCGTCGATGGGAGCCGTGAGATGGGGGGTAAGCACGATGTCGCTCTGTACCAACAGGTCCGCCATCTCTTCGAGTTGATGAGTGATCAGGATGTCCGGGTCGAAATAGATCAGGCTGGGAAGATCGAATCGTTCGAAGAGGTGCTCCATGAAGAAGGGTTTGACGGCCGTGTTGGCCTCGAGAAGGGTGTACTTGAAGAGGAACCCTCTGAGCTCCTCGATATTTTCGAGCTCTTCGACTTCGATGAGAGTGAAGGGCTCTCTTGTGGCATCGATTCGATCTTCGCAGCGGTCCACGATGAGCACGAAGAAGCGCCCTTCGGGGTGAAGCTCGAGGAACGAGTGCGCCAGCACCCGTGCGAAGGCGATGTAGTTCTTCGAGACGATGGTGCAGGCGGCGAGCGGTGTCACGGCGCTGGCTCGGTGGCACGGATATCGGTTTCTATCAGCCTCTGGTAGAGGGCGAGGGTCTCCGTTGCCGTCTTGCGCCAGGAGAGCTCGGCGGCTCGCGCCAAGGAGGCCTCCCTCAGGGTACGCCTTGCATCGCCATCGGTGAGGAGCTCGCTCATCGCCAGGGCTATTTGCTCGATGTCCTGTGGATCGACGAAGCGGGCCGCCTCGCCAGCTGCTTCGGCGGTAGCCCCGTCACGACTGGTCACCACCGGGGCTCCGCAGGCCATGGCCTCCACGATCGGCAGGCCGAAGCCTTCCGCCAGAGAGGGATAGACGAAGAGTCGGGCCGCACTGTAGAGAGCGACCAGCTGGTCATCGCTGACCCTTCCCAGTTGCTTGATCTCGCCCGGCCCCTGACGCTCGTCGAGGGCCCGGGAGAGAGCTTCGTTACGCCATCCTTCTCCCCCGGCGAGCACCAGCGGGTATGCCAGCTGCAGCTCCTCGGGTAGGCGATCGTAGGCGGCGACGAGTCGAGCCAGGTTCTTGCGCGGCTCGAAGGTTCCGACGGCAAGCACGAACGGAGCCGAAATCTCGAAGGACGCCTCGACCTCTCGCTTGGCGTCATCCGACGATTTCGGCTGGAAGAGGGGTGCGGGGGCCGGGTAGATCACCGGAACCCTGGCGCGGTCGACTCCCAGATGAGTCAACAGCTCGTGGCGCGTGGTGTTCGAGATCGCCAGCCAATGCGCGCCCCCGGCCAGGGCCTCGAGTAGGCCGGTGAGGCTGTGCACTTTGTTCTCGAGGGTGTGGTACTCGGGATGCGAGAGAACGGTGAGGTCGTAGCAAGTGAAGAGAACTCTGCCGCTGAAGCCGAGAGGATAGGCCCAGGTATTGGCATGGAAGAGGTCTAGGGCGTCTTTGTCGGTCGGCTTGCCGCTCATCAGGCGAAAACCCGTGGGACTCTCGGGGTAGTGCTCGCTGAAGTCTCGAGGCTCGATTCGACCCGTGAGGCTGTAGAGCAGCACCTCTGCTTGCGGACGTGACTCCATCAACGCGCGAAGTAGATGTGCGGTGTAGCTGCCGATTCCGTCGCGCGGCGCCAAGGCTTTGCTGATGTCGAATCCGATGCGCAATGGGAGTCCGCTCGAGAGTCCCCTCGGGTTACGCGGAGGGGGTGCTGGTCGCGGCGAAAGTCAGGCTTTGATCTCGTCCGCCGCCGGCTCGGGCAGTTCTAGATGCAGTTCGAGAACGTAACGGCGCAGGGCCTCCGCGGCCGGCGCACTGAGCAGGCCCGCAACCTGGCTGGAGGATACCAGCGTAAGCAGGTGGTCGCGTTGACTCCTGAAGGTGTCGCGCCGCCTCTGCCGGGTCAGCTCGTCGATCTGGCTCTGCAGAGTGTCGCATCGCAGGTCGAGCCCGAGGCTGCGGTCGTGAATCTGTTCGGACAATTCTCGTCGCGCGAAAGATGCACGTCGGAATAGACTGTAGGTCGCCACCATCAGAGTCGCCGTGGCGGCAATCAGCAGAATCAGAAAATAGCTCGCCATCCCAATTGGCCCGATGCATTCTATCCCGATCGTGATCCGGGTGAGCCCTGCCCCGCGACCCTCAGCGAGCAGGCGGGTCCAGCTGAGCGTGCGCTCCTCGTGAGCGGCCTGTTTCATCGTCTGACTAGGCCTAGGGGCTGGTGGCGCATTCTTCTGCCGCTCGCAACCGTAGGCTTGCTCGGCGGGCACATCATTTTCTGGTACCTACCGCGGGAACGCCCCGGCGTGCCGGATCCGGACTCTCCGTCGGGGCGCCTCTTCTTTTCGTCTCGCGAGGGGGCCCGCATATGGCTGCCCTGGCCCCACCAGAACCTCGGCCACGCTGCGGCGGGTGTAGAGGACTTGGATGCCTTTCTCGACGCCGCGGGTCGCCTTAGCGGTGGAGGGCAGGTCTCGATGCCCCGGTTCGGGCCCTTCTCGCTACCGCCGGCGAGCTCGCTGGCTGTGGCAACGTCGCCGCAGGGTGAGCGCGTGGCGATGGTGGTCGAGGTCTATCCAGTGCTGGCGGTGGTGGCACGCCTCGCCGGATGGGTTGCTCGCAACCCAATTCTTGGCGGAGGTCCAGTCGTGCTCGACGGGCGTTCGTACGAGGTCGTCTGGCGTGGCCGCTCCTGGTCTCTCGGCGCGAAGGATCTGGGCGCGGAGGGCTCAGCCTCTCCAGCTCTCGCCGAAGACTCCTTATCAGAGGGGCGACTGCGGCCCGAGGAAGGGGCGTTAGCGTGGGCGGCCCTCAGCGAGGCTTTTCCGCCGTTGCCTTCCGGTCTCTATCGGCTGCAGCGAAAAGGGCAGGACCTCGTGCTCCAATCGGGGTCGCACTCCGCCCCCTCGGGCCTCCAATCGGTTGTGGCTGGGGGGGGCTTAGAGCCCAAACTCGCACTTCTCGGCCTGCGCAGGGACGAGGCGGGGTCGGCCAGCGTGCTGGTGCTCCCGAACGCTGCCGAAGATGGCAGGCTGCGGCTCCCGGATGCCGCAGTACTGTGGACCGCCGCAGACAGTCGTTGGTCGCTGCCGGGGGAGAGCGTCCAACGCCTGCTGGGCTTCGAGCTCTTGGAAGACGAGGCTGAAGGGTGGGGCATTCTGGCGCTGGAGGAGGCCAGCCTCGATCTGGCGAGAGAGTTGGCTGGACCGCTGCGACCGCTGTCGCGGGGTGATCTGCACTTCGGACTCTGGTTTCGGCCTGCCCCCTACCGCCGTCTAGTGGCTACGGTGGCCGATGTCTTCGATTCGATCCCTCTCGTTTCTCGGTCGAGAGCCCAATTCTGGCGCGATCTCGATACGGTGCTTAGAGGGACCCACGACATCGAGAGTGTGTCCGTCGCGATCGATCAGGAAGGAGCGGAGATCCGCCTGAACGGGGGGCCTGTGTTGACAGCTCCTCGCGAGGGCTCATAAACTGCGCTGCTGATCGAGGTGGGTAGGGGGACTTATGCAGATCCACTTGGATCATGAACAGAGCGAGCCCCTGGTTTGGCAGGAGGTTCTAGGTCTTCGTCCGCAAGACATCGATCCCGTGACCCTGCTCGATGTTAGTGAGGTCCGTTGCAGCGGGCGGTTGGATCTCGCCGACCCGGGTTTTCGATTGCAGATGGAAATCGCCTACGAACAGACCCTCTCCTGCATCCGCTGCCTCTCCGAGACGCGGGCTCCGGTACGCACGGAGACCGAGCTGATGATCTTGCCTGGTTCCGACGCGCCTGATGCGGCGGCATCCGAAAGGGAGCTTCTTGCAGACGAGCTCAGCGTTCTATATGTTGCGGGTGAGACGCTGGAGACCGAAGCGCTGGTTGTGGACCAGATGATTTTCGAGATCCCGATGAAGCCTCTATGCCGCCCGGAGTGCCTAGGTCTGTGCCCGAATTGCGGGACAGATCGCAACTCCGAGCCTAATTGTTGTGATGCTGGAGCCTCGAAAGTTTCTCGGTGGGCCGAGCTGGCGTCGCTCCGAGACCAGTTCCAGAACGAGAGTCGACAGACACAAGGAAAAAACGATGGCTAATCCCAAGCGAAGAACATCCAGGGCACGTCGCGATCGGCGACGAGCCCACGATGCGTTACCGAAGCCGGCCTCTTCTCTCTGTCCCGAGTGTGGTGAGGCAAAGCTGCCTCATCGTGCTTGCCGTAGCTGTGGCAGCTACCGGGGCCGCCAAGTTCTGCCGCCCGACGAGTCCTGATTACGCTTCAACCGTGCGATTCTTGCTGCCTCCGCTCTTGCTGGGGGTCTGCTAGCATTGCGTGTCTCTCTCTCAGTCATGTGTTTCGTCACCGGAGTACGCTGAACTGTCTTCGCGTGTCACCATCGCGGTAGATGCCATGGGCGGGGACCATGCTCCGGCGTCCGCCGTAGGGGGCGCGCTGGCGGCGCTGCGCGAGAGTTCGTGCTCGGTGATTCTGGTGGGAGACGAGGACGCGCTGCGCGCCGAGCTGGACCGGCTGCCACCCGCCGAGGGCGACCTCGAGATCGAGCATGCGGAGGAAGTGGTGGAGATGGACGAATCTCCGATCACTCCGATTCGCAAGAAGAAGCGGTCCTCGGTGAGGATCTGCGCCAATCTGGTCCGAGACGGTCGCGCTCATGGCATGTTTTCGGCGGGGAACACCGGTGCCGCGATGATTTCGGCGAAGATGGTGATCGGCACGATCGAAGGTGTCGATCGGCCTGCCTTGGCGGCGGTTTTCCCCAGTCTGGGTGGCCCGACCCTGGTGCTCGACGTCGGCGCCAACATCGGAAGCAAAGTGGAGCATCTGCGGCAGTTTGCGGTCATGGGGCACTTCTACGCCCAAGAGATCCTCGGCACCCACGCTCCGCGGATCGGGCTCCTTTCAGTGGGCGAGGAAGAGGGAAAGGGCACCGGCTTCACCCGTGAGGTCTACAAGATCATGGAGACCCTTCACCTCGACTTCGTCGGTAACGTTGAAGGACGCGACGTCTACCGTGGCTCGGTTGATGTCATCGTTTGCGATGGCTTTGCGGGCAACGTGATGCTCAAGTCGAGTGAAGCGCTGGGCGAGATGATCGTGAGTCTCTTGCGAGAGGAGATGTCGAGATCCTGGCGCGGGCGACTCGCCTCGGTCGTCGCGCGGTCTGCGTTCCGAAACCTGTTCGCGCGTCTCGACTATTCGGAGTACGGGGCGGTCCCGCTGCTTGGGGTGAAGGGCGCGTGCTTCATCGGTCATGGCAACTCCAACGCCAATGCCGTCAAGAATGCGATTCTGCGCACACGCGATTTTTGCGAAGCGGATCTTCACAACAAGATGCGCGAGAAGTTGGCTGAAATGCACGCTGTCGAGGAGAGTTTGGCGGGCTCTCTGGGGGCGGTATGAGCTCCGCACTCCGTGCTTTCGTGTTCCCCGGCCAGGGCTCTCAGAGCGTCGGGATGGGGCAGGAGTGCGCCGCCGAGATCGAGGAGGCTCGAGCAGTTTTCAGCTGCGCCGACGAAGTGCTTGGATTCCAGCTCAGTCGTCTCTGTTGGGAGGGCCCGGCCGCCGATCTTCAGCTGACGGCGAATACGCAACCCGCGATTCTGACCATGTCCGTTGCGATCTTCCGCTCGCTCGAGGCAGCCGCCCTGCGCCCGGACGCGGTTGCCGGACATAGCCTGGGAGAGTACTCGGCACTGGTCGCCGCCGGAGCGCTGGAATTCTCCGACGCGGTTCAACTGGTGCGACGAAGGGGCGAATTGATGCAGGAGGCGGTACCCCCGGGAGTGGGCGCCATGGCAGCGATTCTCGGACTCGATCCGGGTGTGGTCCGTGAGGTCGTGGAAACCGTGACTTCCGCGCAGGCTGTTTGTGCGGTGGCTAATCTGAACGCTCCTTGCCAGACCGTCATCGCCGGACATCGCGACGCGGTGGAGAGCGCTGTTGACGAGGCCAAAACGCGGGGCGCGAAACGGGCGGTTCTACTGCCCGTCTCCGCGCCTTTTCACTCGCCGCTGATGGCTCCCGCACGCGAGGCGATGGCTCCTCTTCTCGAGGCCGTGACTATTTCGGACCCAGCGGTGCCGGTGGTCTGTAACGTCGACGCCAGACCGCTAAGGGAGGCCTTGGCGGTAAAGGACGCGCTGCTTCGCCAGATCGACCAGCCGGTTCGCTGGGTGGAGTCGATAGTGTGCCTTACGGAAGAGCTCGACTGCTCCAGTTTTGTCGAAGTAGGCCCGGGTCGGGTGCTCTCTGGCCTGATCCGCCGTATTGTTCCGAAAGCATCGACTGCGAGCGCGTCCTCACCCGACTCGATTCGCGCCGCGATCGGTAGCTGAAGAGGGGGTGTTTGATGTTTCGCCTCGAAGGCAAGACTGCGTTGGTCACCGGTGCGTCGATGGGAATCGGGGAGGGCATCGCCAGGCGCTTGGCGGCGGCCGGCGCGACGGTAATCGTCGCGGCTCGCTCTACCGATCGCCTGGAGAATCTTGTTGAGGAGCTGCGGGGGCTTGGCCAGGCGGCACATCCGCTCACCCTCGATGTCTCGCAGGCGGAAAGCCTGCAGGAACAGCTGGCCGACCTTCCGACGGAGCTGTTGCCGGTGCAGATTCTGGTCAACAATGCCGGAGTGACCGCCGACAATCTGCTGGCGCGCATGAGCCTCGAGCAGTGGAGTCACGTAATCGACACCAATCTGACCGGTACCTTTGCTCTCAGCCGGGCGCTCCTACGCGGGATGTTGCGCTCGCGATGGGGCCGCATCGTCAACATCTCTTCGGTGGTGGCGCTGATGGGCAACGGAGGGCAGACCAACTACGCGGCCTCGAAGGCCGGCATCATCGGCTTCAGCAAGTCGCTCGCGCGCGAGATCGGGAGTCGCAACATCACCGTAAACGTGGTTGCTCCCGGCTACGTAAGTACAGCCATGACCGAGTCTCTCACCGAGCAGCAGAAGTCCGCGCTGGAGCAGGGGATCGTGCTTGGGCGTCTGGGCACGACCGAAGATATCGCCGCCGCCGTCCACTATCTCGCCAGCGAAGACGCCGGCTACGTCACGGGCCAGGTACTAAATGTGTCAGGCGGCCTCTACATTTGATATCCGGAGGAAGGTGATACCCCGCACCGCTCGCCGACTCCTCACTTCTCCAGATGCGCCGTCCTCGGCGCCATGTAGTCCATCCGGAGGAAGTGATATTCATCACTTCTGTAGGCCTCTACATTTGATATCCGGAGGAAGGTGATACCCCTCACCGCTCGCCGACTCCTCACTTCTCCGGATGCGCCGTCCTCGGCGCCATGTAGTCCATCCGGAGGAAGTGATATTCATCACTTCTGTAGGCCTCTACATCTGATATCCGGAGGAAGGTGATACCCCGCACCGCTCGCCGACTCCTCACTTTCCCTGATGCGCCGTCCTCGGCGCCATGTAGTCCATCCGGAGGAAGTGATATTCATCACTTCTGTAGGCCTCTACATCTGATATCCGGAGGAAGGTGATACCCCGCACCGCTCGCCGACTCCTCACTTCTCCAGATGCGCCGTCCTCGGCGCCATGTAGTCCATCCGGAGGAAGTGATATTCATCACTTCTGTAGGCCTCTACATCTGATATCCGGAGGAAGGTGATACCCCGCACCGCTCGCCGACTCCTCACTTCTCCGGATGCGCCGTCCTCGGCGCCATGTAGTCCATCCGGAGGAAGTGATATTCATCACTTCTGTAGGATGCCGAAGGAAATGATAGCCATCATTTCCGTAGGCTAGTAGGATGTGCGCCGCGTGCTGTGCAAGAGTATGCCTGGTTCGATCGCCAACGGTACTGAAGCAAGGAGACGCCATCCATGTCCGTAGCAGAGAAGGTCAAGAGCATTATCGTCGAGCAGCTGGGTGTCGACGCTGACGAGGTAACCACCAACGCGAGTTTTACCGACGATCTAGGAGCGGACTCCCTGGACATCGTCGAGCTCGTTATGGCTTTTGAAGAAGAGTTCGAGCTCGAGATTCCAGACGAGGCAGCTGAGAAGATCGGTAAGGTGCAGGAAGCGATCGACTACATCGAGGGGAACAAGGGAGGCTGAGGGCCGTCTTGGTCGATTCTGAGATCTCACTTCCCCCCCGGCGCCGCGTAGTGATTACCGGTGTCGGGCTGGTGTCTCCTCTCGGTGTGGGCACGCGACGAACCTGGGACGGCATCCTTACCGGTCGCAGCGGTATTGGCGAGCTCACCAAGATCGACCCGTCCGCGTACGCGACTCGTATCGCCGGAGAAGTACCCGGCTTCGACGTTAGTGAGTTCATGTCGCGCAAGGAGGCGAGACGCTTTGACGCCTTCATTCACTATGCGGTGGCGTCCACCAAATTCGCGCTAGAGGACGCTAAGTTCGAGATCACAGACGAGAACGACGAGCGTGTCGCCGTCATCATCGGCAGCGGTATCGGCGGCTTCCCTGTGATCGAGCAGACCAAAGAAGTTCTCGACGGTAGAGGCGCTCACCGAGTCTCCCCGTTCTTCATTCCGGGAGCGATCTCGAACATGGCGGCCGGACAGGTGTCGATTCAGTTCGGCGCCAAGGGCCCGAACAGTTGTCCGGTGACTGCTTGCACCACCGGACTCCATGCCATCGGCGACGCCCTCAGGCTCATCCAGCATGGCTACGCCGATGCTGCGATCGCCGGCGGCACTGAGGGCGCAATGACGCCACTCGCCTTCGCCGGGTTCTGTTCGATGCGGGCGATGTCCCAGCGTAATGACGAGCCTGAGCGGGCTTCCCGACCCTGGGATCGTGATCGTGACGGCTTCGTCCTCAGCGAAGGCGCCGGCATCGTCATCCTGGAGGAGCTGACCGCGGCCAAGGCCAGAGGAGCTCATATATACGCCGAGATCGTCGGCTATGGCATGAGCGCGGATGCGTACCATATTTCAGCTCCGCATCCGGAGGGCGACGGCGCCGTTCGGGTCATGCGCATCGCGATCAACGATGCTGGCCTCGAGCCCAAGGACATTGATTACATCAACGCGCACGGTACCTCGACGCCCCTCGGCGACGTGGCCGAAGTGCGGGCGATCAAGAGAGTGTTTGACGAGCACGCCTACAAGTTGGCGGTGTCCTCGACCAAGTCCTCGACCGGGCACCTACTCGGTGCTGCCGGCGGACTCGAAGCCGGCTTCCTGGCTCTGGCGATGGACCAGCAGATCCTGCCGCCGACCCTCAACCTCGAGAACCCGGACGAGGAGTGCGATCTCGATTTCGTGCCGGATATGGCGAGAGAGGCCGACCTTCGCTACGCTCTGACTAACTCTTTCGGCTTCGGCGGCACCAACGGCGCCTTGATTTTGGCCCGCACCGAGTAACGCGCGGCCCGATTCGGTCTGTACTCCTTGTCGCGGTTCTCGGGGTCCCCGTGCCGGCGGCCGATCCGCGCGCCAACGAGGCACTCTTCGCCGATCCGGTACCTTCCCAGTGACTGATCATCCTTCGGGATTGAGCCAGCGGTCGAAAAATCTCTCCATGCGCTCGAAGTAGTGGCGCTGGGCGCTCTCCTCGAATCCATGTTTCTCGCCGGGGTAAAACGCTTGCTCGAAGGGCAGCCCTGCCTCGACCAACACTCGGCTCAATGCCACTGAGTTGTGGATATGCACGTTGTTGTCGCCGGTGCCGTGGACGAGGAGCAGAGGGTCTTCGAGAGCGGTTGCCCAGGTGATCGGTGACGACTCTCGATAGCCGTCGGCGTTGGTCTCGGGGTTGCCGAGGTAGCGCTCGGTCCAGAGGGCATCGTAGAGTTTCCAGTCGGTAACCGGCGCTCCGGCGACTGCTGCGCCCCAGGTTCCCGGGCTCTTGAAGATGGAGTAGAGCGTGTTGGCGCCGCCTCCGGACCAGCCCCAGAGGCCGATGTGCTCCGGGGCGACCCACGGCTGGCTTCGCAGGTATTCGACCGCGGCGAGTTGGGCCCGTAGCTCGAGCTCGCCGAAGCGGTGATGCAGCCGCTCGGCTCCGGCCTTGCCGAAGAAGATCGAGGCTTGGTTGTCGAGGTTGAAGATGATGAAGCCTCTCTGCGCCATGCGCATGCGCCAGAGGTCGGCAAGGGGTCGCGCCGAGGAGTTGTTTCTGACGGTCTGCGACCCGGGCCCGCCGTAGTGGTACATGATCACGGGGTAGCGTCGAGCGGGATCGAAGTCGACGGGCGCGAGCATGCGGGCCGGCAGATCCACTCCATCGGGCCCTTCGATCTCGAGGAACTTCCACTGTGGCAGATCCCGACGGTCGTAGGCGGTGGCGAGCCGGTGGGGAAGGCTCAGACTCTGGCCTCCGACGCGTTCCAGGCGGGCTCGTGGAGAATGGTTGGCGGTGCTGTGGGTGATGACCCATTCGCTCCCTCGCGGGGAAACGGTCGCGACATTCCAGCCCGATTCGTCAGCCAGGACCTCGAGGCTCTCGCCGTCGAGAGACCCTCGGTAGAGCTGCCGGTCACCGGCGCCGAGATCGGCAGCACGAAAACCAGTGAAGAAGATGACCCCGGCTTCCTCGACCACGCGATCGAGGCGAGAGACGGCGACGCCGTCGGGGGAGATCGGGTGGAGAAGCGTGCCGTTCTCGTCGTAGAGATAGAGACGGCGCCAGCCGTCGCGGTCTGATCCCCAGATCACTCGGCCGCGCTCGAGCAGTGCGAAATCATCCTCGATGTCGACCCAGGTACTCTGGCGCTCGCGAAGAAAAACTCTGCAGCTACCGGTCGAGGGATCGCAGAGCAGAAGGTCCACCTCGGTCTGGTCTCTGGAGAGGCGGAGCACGGCGAGCCGGCTGCCGTCGGGGGACCAGAGGGTGCGAGCCAGATAGACGTTGTCGTCGTCACCGCTGTCGATCCACGTCGTCTCAGCGCTGACGAGGTCGACTACACCGATACGCACACGCGGTATCTTCTCGCCCGGTTTCGGGTAGGGCTGATTTGTGACCGGGGAGCTGATCGGGACGTCGTCGACAATGGGGTGAGTGGGGACTCCTTCTTCGTCGAAGCGTTGGTAGGCGATCCGCCTTCCGTCCGGGGACCACCAGAAGCCGATGGATCGCCGGTTCCAGATCTCTTCCCAGTACAGCCAGTCGGGCTTGCCGTTGAGCACCTCGCCTGGCTTTCCGTCGTCGGTGAGACGGCGCTCTTTGCCGCTGGTCAAGTTCAGAATCCACAGATCGGCGTTCCTCACGAAGGCGAGATGTGTCGAGTCGGGAGAGAAGCGCGCATCCTCGCTGCTCGCCTCGTTGGCGGTGAGCCGCAGGACCTCCTGGTCCGCGATCGTGTAGAGAAAGAGATCGCCGTCGTCTTTCAGGAGCAGGCTAGAGCCATCCGGCGACCACTGATAGTCGGCGGTGGAGAGAGTACGCTCCTCGAAGTGCAGCTCGCCGTCTTCGAGTAAGCGTTCGGGCCTATCGGCGCCTTCTGGTAGGACCCACAGGTCTCGCGGGCCCGTTTCCGACCAGAGAAAAGAGAGGAGCTGCCCGCTCTCGGTCCAGACGATCTCGGAGGGGGCTCTAGCGTGCCCTTGGCGGTCGAAGATGGTCTCGAGTGAAAGCACTTCCTCTGCGCACTGTCCTGGCTGCGGCACGTTGGTGAGACTGACGGCGAGCGCGATGGCTGGCAGCAGCGGACCAGATCGAGGCCACCTCTTGGGCGGATCGACGATCCACGAAGGCACTACATCCTTCCGTAGTTGGGCCCGCCGCCACCCTCGGGCGTCACCCAGGTGATGATCTGGTACGGATCCATGATGTCGCAAGTCTTGCAGTGAACGCAGTTGGACGCGTTGATCTGGAGTCGGCGTCCGGTTGGCGAATCGCCATCGTCGACCATCTCGTACACATTCGCTGGGCAGAAGCGCTCACAGGGGTTGGCGTACTCCAGCGCACACTGGTGAATACACAGGTCGTTATCGGCAATGAGAAGGTGGACAGGCTGATCCTCTTCGTGGGAGGTGGCGGAGTTGTAGACATCGGCGAGCTTGTCGAAGGTGAGCTTGCCGTCGAAGTCGATAGCAGCCGGCTCCTGGGGCGCCGCAGAGCTTGTAATCCGTTCCATCTTGCGATGACCTGCCTCACTACGAAGCCGGTCGAAGATGCCCCAACCACGGCCCTGGGTAAGCATGCCAAGCCCTGCCTGAATGATGCCACCGAGCGCGCCGTGATCGAAGGCCTGGTGGAAGTTCCGTACCTCTCGTAGCTCTTCTCCTGCCCAGCTCTCCTTTACACTGACTCCGAAAGAAGAGAGCGCGGCGCTCGAGTAATCGCCTTTCTCGAGCGCTTCGAAGAGGGTTTCGGCAGCGAGGATTCCCGATTTCATCGCCAAGTGAATTCCCTTGAGGCGCTGGCTGTTGAGGAAGCCCCCACTGTCGCCAATGATCAGGAAGCCGTCGCCGAACAAACGTGGCATGGACCACCAGCCTCCTTCCGGGATCGCCTTGGCGCCGTAGTACTGCATGCGCCCTCCTGCGAGCAGGTCGGCGATCGAGGGATGGGTCTTCCAGCGCTGGAACTCTTGATGCGGATCGAGATAGGGGTTGTTGTAGTCGAGCCCTACAACCAGGCCGACGATGAGGAGGTCGTCCTGCATCATGTAGGCGAAGCCACCGCCGAAAGTCTTCGAGTCCAGCGGCCAGCCCATGGTGTGGCGCACATGGCCGGGCCTTAACCGGCCCGGCGGGATCTCCCAGACCTCCTTGATACCCAAGGCATAGACCTGAGGATTACTGTCTTTGGACAGCGCGAGCTGGTGGTCGAGTTGGCCACTGAGGGTGCCGCGAGGGCCTTCGCCCAGGACCACGACCTTCGAATGAATATCGATCCCTGGCTCGTAGTTCGCCTTTTCCGCGCCGGCACGATCGAGCCCGTGGTCGCCGGTACGAACTCCGATCACGCGCTCGCCGTCAAGCAGGATCTCGCGGCCGGGAAACTCGCAGAATACGTCGACGCCGACCTCTTCGGCCTTCGATGCCATCCACTTGACGAGCTTGCCCAGCGATACGACGTACTTGCCTTCGTTCTCCAGCATCGGCGGAATCGGCATCTTCAGGGCGCCGGACCGGGTCATGAAGAGGAGCTGCTCGTCCTCGACCTCGGCCTCGAGCGGCGCTTCTCGCCAATCTCGAGGGAAAAGCTCGCGTAGGCCGCGGGGGTCGAGAATCGCTCCGGAGAGTGCGTGGCTACCGATCTCCTTGCCCTTCTCCAGAACCGCGATGGACACCTCGATCGGTTCCGTTGCCGAGGTGTTGTGCTCCTGAATCAGACTACTGAGTCGGTAGGCGCCGGCCAGGCTGGCTGGACCGGCACCAACGAAAAGGAAGTCGATGTCAACAATCTCGCGGGCGTTGGTCATGGTGCTGAACTGGGCTCGATCTGGGAGGCGCGAGCCTACCATCTGGGCCGAGTGCGGCGGCCCGTCTTACCCGGGCGTACGTCAGATTTGTGAGATGAGGTGGTTGGGTGCGGCTGTTACGCAGTGTGTCGGCAGCGGTGTGTGGAGTTCCAGAACATCTCGAATCGGCCGCTGAGCCTCGCACAGCGCAGAGCCAGGATGGCGTTAGCGCCGTTGAGGCTCCAGTGCATCCCAGCGCGCTTGAGGCGGTGGCCGACGACGACCTTGCACCCGGCTTCAACGACGCCGGTCGAGGTGCAGAGCCCTTTGGCGCGGAAGCGATCGTAGCGCATACGGTGTTGGTTGCGTTGGAAGTACGCCGCCGCCTTGCGAGCCTCCTCACAGCTGGTCTGGTGCGTACGGAGGACTCCGAGAAGGGCGTCGAGGTCTCCGGCCTCGAGCTCGTCATAGCGCTGCCGAGCCCAGGCGGTGGCGAGGTCGCTGGAGGCTCCATAGATCGCCCGCGCCACCTCGCTGAGGTGCTCCATGGCGTGGAAGAGGTCGACGATCTGGGTCGCTTTGGGAAAGAGCTCGTCGGCGAGATTCCAGATCCACAGTGCCCCATCGCCGAGGAAGACCTGGCGTCGGGCTCGATCGAAGCCTCGACGCTTCGCTTCGCGCTCGACTCGCTGCCAGAAGGGAGCCACGGTTGAGTTGAGTCCACGTCCTGAGTAGCCGCCGTCTCGATGGCGGCGGAGTAGCTCACCGAGCCCCGATCGCGCACCGGGCGGTCCTCGTCGTCGCGGGTTTCGGCGCTCCAGAGCGTACAAAGCTTCACCTCCCGGGTCTTGGCCGATCCGTCGGGCTGCTTGCCCGGGCGGCCGGTAAGCTCGCAGCGGCGCATCGGCACCCCGGTGCCGTCCACTCCCAGGTAGAGCGTCTGCGGGATGTGTGAAGACTCGACGGGCTCGATGACCTGTTGCTCGTAGGCCGCAATCTCGCGCCCCAAGGCCTCCGAGGTGCGCTCCACCTGTTTGGCGCCGACCTCGATCCCCGAAAGCTCCGAGAGAAGCTCGCTGCCCTCCTGGAAGCTCACCAGGGCACCGACGGTGCCCACCATCCGGGTGACGGCCGGCGACAGCGAGCGGCCTTCGAGACCCAGCACACGGTCGCGAGGGCAGAAGCCTTTCTGACAGTGCAGACAGTCGTAATACGCCCGCTCCAGGTGCATCGATCCGAGGACGGTCTCGAAGCGTTTGGCCCGACGACCGGCGTAGCGAGCCGTCTGAGCGCAGTCGCACGGCGCCGCCGCACCGACGTGATCGGTGTGATCCGAATTGAGCCGCTGCTCCACTGCCCGTGCCGCCAGCTCGAGGGCCCGCCGGCGCGCGCTCGTCTCCAAGGCCTCGAAGTCGAGCGCCTCGAGCGCCTCTGGGCTGATCAGCGCCTCGACTTCGGTCGCGATCTCGGCCTCGAAAATCGTCTGGAGCCCCCTTTTTGCTCCTCCGGATCCTCCGCCCTTCGCAGTGCCGCGTCGCACAGCTGCTCGCTGATCTCGATCAGCTCCCGAGCCAGGCGCCGAAAGCGCCGGCACTCGTCAATCTGCGCTCTGGTGCGCTCGACGCCTGGGCCTGGGGGGATGACCTTGGTCACAGTCTTGCCCTCGACCCGGCGGGTGAGTGACCAGCTCGGGCCATGCCCCGGCTCGGAGGGCCGCGCACAGTGGCAGCCCGGCTTGCCGCACTTGCGGTAGCGTCCGACCAAAGATCCGGGGCGCATCTCGCCGATATTGCCCAGCAGCTCTCGCACTTCTCGGCGTCGCTTCTCTAGCTCGGCAAGGCGGGGCGGAGTGTCGGTCATGGCAGCCTCCATTCTGACAGTCTATAGAGCTGTCAGAACACTATCGCCAAGACCTACGGAACGTCAACCCGGATCCAGCTCATCACTCTGGTGTCGTGCACCCGTCTTACCCCGTTCACTTGACAGCGCGCGGACCCAACTGCTTAAATCTGCGGCGCAATGTTGGGCGTGAAGATCAACTACGCTGTTTCCCAGGCTGTTGCCCATGGTCTTTGGTGGGTCTGGGTGCATCCTCACGCCGAGGAATAGGTCGGGATCCGAGTCCCGGCCATTGGCACCGGGACGAGAGAAGGCCGACACGACGGGCACTCCCTCCTTCCGGGTCTGGAAGGAGTTTTGTTTTGGCAGATCGTGCTTCGCTTGTCGCGACGCTGACAGACGCCCCCGAGGTGGCTGACTTCGACAGTCTTCCACCGGGTGTCGATTGGGTCGAGGTGCGCGCCGATCTCGTCGGCGATGTTCCCGCCTCCTGGTTTCGCGACCGATGCGGCGCTCGCCTTCTGTATACCCTGCGCAGCCGTGCGGAGGGCGGGTCTTTTCGAGGTTCCCAGGCCGATCGACGCAAGCGGCTCGGTGTCGCTGCGCAGAGCTACGATCGGGTCGACTTGGAGGCGGACAGAGACCTGCAGGATGCTCTTCTGGCAGAGGTGCCACCGGAGAAGAGACTACTGTCGTGGCATGGTCCTGGCCGTGAGAAGTCCGAGCTCGCCGAGATCTTTGATCGCATGTCCCAGGTGGACGCAGAGCTCTACAAGATGGTGCCGATGGCGGGCGAGGCGTGTGAGGAGATCGCACCGTTGCAGCTCCTTGCGGAGCTGGGCCGGCGTGACGTTGTTGCCTTTTCGACGGGTGAGAGTGGCGCGTGGACTCGCTTTGTCGCTCCCTACCTCGGCGCGCCCGTGCTCTTCGGGGCCTGGGGGGCCGAGGCCGGCGCGCCAGGGCAGCCGTCGGTGAAACGGATCGAATCGGACTACCCCTTTCCGGATTTACCTCCGGTGGAGTGCATCTACGGCATCGTCGGCAGCCCGGTCACCCAGTCTCTCTCTCCGCGGATGCACAACGCTTCTTACCGTGAGCACGGGCTTCCCGCGCTCTACGTTCCCTTCGGCGCCGCGAGCTTCGCGGATTTCTGGCTCGAGATCGTAGAGGGAGGCGTGCTGCCGGGCGTGGGGTTGCCGATTCGCGGGCTCAGCGTGACGGCTCCCTACAAGGCTTCGGCAGTCGCCGTTGCCGGAGCCCTGAGTCCGCTCGCGCAGCGTAGCGACAGTGTCAATACCTTGGTCTTGCGCGACGGCGTGTGGGAGGGCGAGACGACGGACCCTGAGGGTGTTCGTGGCGCCCTCGAAGCGGTTGGTGTCGCGCTCGCGGGGCGGCGGGTGGCGGTGCTCGGTTGCGGTGGCGCCGGGCGCTCGGTCGCCGTCGGCCTGGCCAATTACGGGGCAGAGGTAACGGTGGCGAATCGCAGCGTTGAAAAGGGTGAAAAGGTCGCAGCGACTTTGCAACTGCCATTCGCCAGTCTCGGAGATTTTGATCCCCACGGCTACGATGTGGTGGTCAATGCCACCGCGCTGGGGCACGAGGAGAACGACCCCCTTCCCTTCGACCCCACAGGCTTGCGCTCGGGCGCCGCCGTCGTCGACATGGTCTACTCGACCGAACCGACGCCGCTACTGCGGGCGGTTCGCGATCTCGGTCATGTCGGAGTCGATGGTAGGGAGGTCTTGTTGCATCAGGCGCTGGCACAGTTCCCTCTGATGACGGGAGCGCAAATGTCTCTCGAAACGAGCCGTCGACTGCTCGGCTTGCCTCTCTCGGGGGAGCTCTCATGAGGATCACTTCCGCATTCCCTACCGGAGTCACTGCACTCCTCTTCGAAGCTGCCGAACGGAGGCGCACTTACGAAGACTCGGCGGTGACCGAGTTGCGCAGCCGAGGCTTCGCCGAGGCGATCTTGCCGATTCTCGATTACTTCGATCCCTACGAAGGCTTGGTCTCGGATAGGGCGAGAGAAGAGCTCTATCGTTTTGTCGATCGCGACGGAGAGTTGTTGGCACTGCGCGGTGACTTCACTCCGATGCTTGCCCGCGTTCTCGCGCCGCGTGTCGGCTCCTTGGAGCTGCCTCTCCGTTTGTTTTATCGAGGAGATCGTGTGCGCCATCAGGAGGAACGGCCGGGTCGCCTTCGTGAGTACTACGAGATGGGTGCGGAGCTTCTTGGCGTACCGGGTAGAGATGCCGACGAAGAAATGCTCGAGCTCTTTCTGCGCATCCTCTCTATACAATCAGGCCCCAGCCTCCGCGTGGTTCTCAGTTTTGCGGGCGCTCTGGATCGGCTTCTTCTGCAACAGCCTGCCGATTCACGGGCGGGTCTGTTGCAGGCGTTGTCACGACGCGATCGGCGGGTGGTGCGCCAGGCCGGTGCGACACTCCTCCAGGTCGTGGAGGAGGGCAGGCCGGTGAGCCCAGGAGACCTCGGCGACGAGGGCGCCCTCGGCCTCGCCAGCCTGGAGGAGCTGATCGCTAAGGTCCAGGCGGGCTGTGACGATCTCGAAGTGACCTTCAACATCGATCTGGCTGAGTTTGCCCAAGATACCCTCGACCCTGAGCTTGCCGCGGCTTCGGGCACCCCTCCCTACTACGATGGCCCGGTATTCAAGGCCTATGTCGAGGGCCAGGCACTTTCTGCAGGGAGAGGAGGGCGTTACGACCGCCTCTTTCGACGTCTCGGAGCGGACTTAGCGGCAGTGGGCTTCTCGGTCAGTCCCGATCGCATATTGGGGGGCTCGACGTCATGATGCGTCTCGCCCTTCCCAAGGGACGAAATCTGGGTGTGACTCTTAGCGCTCTCCGCGCTGCCGGAATCGGACTTGCCGGTCTCGAGGAGAACGGGAGGCGATTACGTGGATCTTTCGAGGTGGATGCTCTGGAGGTCCTCCTGCTCAAAGACTGGGATGTTCCCCTCTATGTCGAGTATGGCGTGGCCGATTTCGGCGTAGTGGGCAGCGACGTGCTGGCGGAGCGGGATGGCGACGTACTCGTGCCCGCCAGGCTCAGCGAAGGGGGCTGTCGTCTCTCTCTCATCGGGCCCGAGGGCAGTTTGCCCGCGGCGGGTAGTCAGGTACGGTTGGCCACGAAATACCCCGGGCTCGCGCGCCGTCTGGTCGCGTCTCGGTCGTGGGGTGCCGAAATCGTCAAGCTTTCAGGTTCTGTCGAGCTCGGTCCCTTGCTCCAACTGAGTGATGTTGCGCTGGACATCGTGCAGACCGGTACAACGTTGCGCGAGAATCAGCTCGTCGAGCTCGAGGTGGTGGAGGATGTTTACCCCTGCCTGATCGTGAACCGCGCCTCCTATCAGCGCTACCGCTCGCGGATCAACGAGCTGGTTCGAAGATTGGAAGAACAGGAGTTGGTGCTCTTATGACGATGCGACGAGTCAAAGTAGGGTCTCGGAAGGGTGAGCGCGAGCTCTCGCGACTGGTGGGGCGCGCGCGCAGAGTTGTGGACACCAAGACCCTTCGTCGTGCGTCGAAGATCGTAAATCAGGTGCGGCGACACGGAGATCGCGCTTTGGCTGAGCTCGTGCGCGAGCTCGATGGTGTCGAGGTGGGCGAGGTGTCGAGCCTCCGCTGCCAACCGGGGCGGGTTGGCGAGTTGGAGGGGGTGCTGCCACCGAATTTTGTCGAAGCACTCGAGCGAGCCATTCAATCGGTCGACGAGTTCCACGCTCCGCAGGTCAGGGCCGGCTATGAGCTTGACCGTGACGGCGTCTGGCTCGAAGAGCGGCGCGCGCCTCTGCGCAGAGTTGGTGTCTACATCCCTGGGGGTCGCTTCCCTTACCCCTCGACGGTCCTGATGACCGTGATTCCCGCCAGGCTTGCCGGCGTCGAAGAGATCGTCGTGGCCACGCCACCGCGTGCCTACGCCGAGAGCGCAGCGCTGCGCTATACCCTAGCTGCTCTCGATGTTCGAGAGATCTGGGGCATGGGCGGTGCCCAGGCTGTCGCCGCGCTGGCGTATGGCACCGAGAGCATTCGCCGCGTCGACAAGATCGTGGGGCCTGGAAACGTCTGGGTGAACGCCGCCAAGAAGATCGTAGCCGGTGACGTTGCGATCGATGGAGTCCCAGGGCCGACCGAGATCGTTGTTTTCGCCGATGGATCGGCCGACCCATCGCTGGTGGCAGCCGATCTGCTGGCGCAGGCGGAGCACGACCCGATGGCGGCCGCGATCCTGGTGACACCGGAACCGGCGCTGGCGAAGGCAGTCGATGAGGAGCTCGCAGCGCAGCTCGGCGAGCTCTCGGCTCCCGCAGTCGCGCGCGAGGCGATAAAGCGCTTCGGTGTTGCGCTGATCGTGGAGGATTTGGAAGAGGGCCTGCGTGTCGCCGAGGTGATTGCACCGGAACATCTGCAGCTCATGGGCGAGGGCCCCGAGTCCTTGTCTCATCGCGCCCACGCCGCGGGTGCGGTTCTTGTCGGCAGCGCCACGACGGCGGTATTTGGTGACTACGTGGCGGGCCCGAGTCACGTGCTTCCCACCTGTGGGTCCGCGCGATTCGCTTCGTCTCTCGGAGTCGAGGACTTCGTTCGTCGTAGTCACTGCATTCGTTTTAGCCGAGAAGCGGCAAGCGATTGGAGCGAGACGGCGGCGACTCTAGCCGATGTCGAAGGCCTCGAGGCCCACGCGGCGGCGGCGCGGAGGCGGAGGTCGCCGTGAGTGCTGTTGCCGGCCCCGCCGCCTTCGTCCGACCCGAGCTGCGTGAGCTCCACGCCTATACGCTGGAGCAGAGCGCTTGCCGCTTCAAGTTGGACCAGAACGAAGTGCCTTGGGACCTTCCTCAGCGTCTCAAGCGCTTGGCGCTGGACCGTCTTGCTGGGAGCGACTGGGCCCGCTATCCGGACTTCCACGCCGATGAGTTGCGCTTAGCGCTGTCGGAGCGGCACCAATGGCCCATCGAGGGCATTCTCGCCGGCAATGGTTCCAACGAGCTGCTCGGCATCTGTCTCGAGGCCGTCTGCCGTCCCGGGACCGAGGTCCTCGGCTGTCTACCGAGCTTCGGCCTCTACGAGATGTTCGTACGCCGTGCCGGTGGCCGCTCATGCTTTCTCGAGCCCCGCCCTGATCTGAGACTGCCGCTGGACGAGCTGATGGAAGAAGTGGCGAGAGATCCACGCCGGCCGGTGCTGCTCTGTACTCCGAACAATCCCACCGGTGCGGCGGCTAGCCCGGATCAGCTCGGGGAGTTGGCACGTAGCTTGGAAGCCCCGCTTCTCCTCGACAATGCCTATGGTGAGTTCTGCCGCTGGGACTATCGTCCGTTGCTCCGTCAGCACCCGAATCTCGTATTGTTCCGGACTTTTTCGAAGGCTTGGTCACTTGGCGGGATGCGGCTTGGCTATCTTCTTGCCAGTCCCGATCTGGTGGCTGAGCTGATCAAGGTCAAGCTTCCCTACAACCTCAACCACGCCGCCATAGCCGCAGGTCTTGCCGTCCTCGCCGATGCCCAGGTTGCAGAACGCCGCGTTCGTGTCCTCACTGCGCGACGAGAGCAGTGGCGAGAGATGATGGTGAGTCACGGTCTTCATGTCTACCCTTCTGAGGGCAACTTTCTGCTGGTTTCCGTGGAGCCTGTATTGGCGTCGAACCAAGGCCTGGCACAAGCGGTCAGGTCTTTGCGCGATGGGCTCAGCGACCGAGGAATACTGGTTCGGGACGTCAGCGGCTATCCGGGGCTCGCCGGTTGTTTTCGAGTCGGAGTCGGCAATGGCGCTGCTCTGCGTGCGACCCGTAGCGCGCTCGAGGAGATTCTCGAATGAGCTCACGACAGGCAGAGATTGTTCGCAAGACCAAGGAGACCGAGGTTCGGGCACGTCTGAACCTGGATGGTGGCCCGGTTGTGGTTCACGTTCCCAATGGTTTCTTCGGTCATATGCTCGAAGCGTTGGCCAAGCACTCGGGTTTCGGACTCGAGATCGAGGCTCAGGGCGACACGCAGGTGGACCTTCACCACACCGTTGAAGATGTAGGCATCGTCCTCGGGGAGTGTCTGCGGGAGGCGTTGGGAGAGGCTCGCGGCGTTGTTCGCTTCGGGCAGGCTCACGCGCCCCTCGATGAGGCTCTGGCCCGCGCAGTCGTCGATCTTTCGGGAAGGGGCTTCCTCGATCTCACTCTGGGAGCCGAGCTTGCCGCGAGCTGGGTAACGCCGGAGTTCCCGATGACCCTGCTGCACGACTTCTTTCATGCCTTCGCCGAGCGCGGGCGGGTGACCCTGCATGTGGATGTGCTGAAAGGCCGCAATCCCCATCATGTCGCCGAAGCCAGCTTCAAGGCGGTGGCGGTGGCTCTGCGCCAGGCGACAGCTCAGCGCTCCGGTGTCGACGATGTACCTTCGACCAAGGGCACGCTGAGCTCTTGAGGTGGAGTGATGCGAGCTATAGTCATCGACGCCGGTGTCGGCAACCTGGGCAACTTGAAACGGGCGGTAGAGTCTCTCGGCGCCGAAGGGAAGATCACCCACGATCCGGCCGAGGTAGCCTCCAGCCGTGTACTTCTGTTGCCGGGGGTAGGTGCCTTCCGCCCTCCCCGCGAGACCCTGAGGGGTGCTCTCGAAGAAGCTATCGACCACGCTCTCGAGCAGGGGGCTTGGCTGCTGGGGATCTGCATCGGCTTCCAGCTTCTCTTCGACGAGAGCGAAGAGTTCGGTCTCACCGACGGCCTCGGCCTGCTCTCGGGCCGAGTCGAGCCGCTGCCCACGGGTGTCGAGCTACCTCATATGGGCTGGAACCGGCTTCACTCACTGAGCCCACATCCGCTTCTCGACGGCATTGCCGAGGGATCCTTCGTGTACTTCGTGCACAGTTTCGCGCCGGCGGGGGTTCCCCTAGAGGGCACTCTTGCCGCCTGCACTCACGGCCGTACGTTTCCCGCCATCTGTGGGAGAGAGCGTGTGCTCGGCACCCAATTCCACCCCGAGAAGAGCGGTTCCATCGGCCTGCGGCTGCTGCGCAACTACCTGGAGATGGCGAATGGAACTGCTGCCGGCAATTGATCTCAGAAAGGGCCGAGTCGTTCGTTTGCGCAAGGGTGACGATGCCCAGCGCACGACTTACGATGTGGATCCGTTGGATACCCTCCTTCATTATGCCGATCTCGGAGTCGGGCGCGTTCATGTGGTCGACCTCGATGCGGCGTTCGGCGAATTGCCACAACGCGAGCTGGTCGAGAGACTCGCGGGTCACTCCCTGGCTCCACGCATTGAGCTCGGGGGTGGGTTGCGCGACGCGGAGTCGATCGAGTGGGCTTTCGACGCCGGCGTGGAGCGCGCGGTCATAACGTCGATGATCGTCAACGATTTCGAGCTCTTCGGCGAGCTCGCAGTAGCCTGGCCCGACCGTCTGGTGGCTGCCCTCGATGTTGCGGATGGAGCTCTGCGTTACTCGGGTTGGACGGCGAGCGCCGAGAGAGATCTCGACGATATTTGCCTCGACCTTGCCCCGTTGCCGCTGGCCGCGGCCCTGGTCACCGACATCTCTCGCGACGGCACTCTCACTGGGCCCAACGTCGAGCTTCTCTGTGAGGTTGCCGGAAAGGCTTGCGCTCCTGGCATTCTCTCCGGTGGGGTGCGTTCTTTGGACGATCTTCGACAGGCTCGCCAAGCCGCCGCAGTTGCAGAGGTCGTGGTGGGAAAAGCGCTCTACGATGGCGCGATCGATGCGCGCGAGGCCATGCGGGTGTGTCGCGGGGAGGTCGAATGACAGCGGAACCTCGGTCGGCCACCGCCACCGGCCTCACCGCTCGCATCATCCCCTGCCTCGATGTCGCGGCAGGAAGGGTGGTGAAAGGGGTCAACTTCAAAGACCTGCGCGATCAGGGCGATCCGGCCGACTGCGCTCTTCGATACGCCGAGCAGGGTGCCGACGAGATCGTCTTTCTCGACATTACGGCGGCTCCGGAGCGGCGACGGACCAACCTCGAGTGGGTCACCCGCACCGCCGAACAGGTGTTTGTACCGTTGAGCGTCGGCGGCGGCGTGCGAGAAGTGGAAGATGGACGCAAACTGCTGCAAGCGGGAGCCGACAAGGTGGCTGTGAACACCGCGGCGGTAGAGCGCCCTGGTCTACTCTCCGAGCTGGCACGGCGCTTCGGCTCGCAGTGTGTCGTACTTTCGGTCGATGCCCGCCGGATCGGCGGAGACACGGGATCGCCAGGCTGGGAAGTAGTGACCCAGGGCGGGCGGAAGCCGACTGGGAAGGATGCGCTGACCTGGATTCGCGAAGGCGTCGAGCGCGGCGCCGGTGAGATCCTGCTCACCAGCATCGATGCGGACGGCACTCAAGACGGTTACGATCTGGAGCTCCTGCGCCGTGTCTCGGAGATTGTCTCGGTGCCGGTAGTGGCTTCCGGCGGCGCCGGCACAGTCGCGCATCTCGCCCGTGCTCTGGAGGCGGGATCCTCGGCGGTGCTCGCCGCTTCGATCTTCCATCAATCTATGTTTACTCCTAACGAGGTGAAGCGCCAGCTCGATGAGATGGGCTTCGCCATGAGGCTTCCATGAGCGCACCATCTTCGACAGGCATGGACTTGGGTTGGCTTTGGGACACTTTGGAGGAGAGGCGTCGTGAGGGCGATGCTGACAGTTCATATACGGCTCGGCTGCTCGACTCCGGCCCGGATCGCATCGCCCAGAAGGTTGGCGAAGAGGCGACAGAGACCATCATCGCCGGCCTGAGGATGCGCTTGGACGGTGGGGCGGAGGAGTTGGTCGGCGAGGCCGCGGATCTGGTGTACCACCTGATGGTCTTTCTGCTCGTCAACGACTTGACCCTGGCTGATGTGGTCGACGAGCTGCAACGGAGGCATCGAGACCCATGAGCGCGGGCGGCACTTTGGGTCCTCCGGCTGCGGTCGCGTCTTCGCAGAGGGTGCGCACTGCTGTTCCGCACACTCTCGAGTTCATCGCCGATACTCTTACCCCGGTCGGGGTATACCGACGATTGCGTTCGGCCTCTCCGTACGCTTTTCTGCTCGAGTCGATCACGGGTGGCGAGCAGGTGTCTCGATTCAGCTTTGTCGGCGCCGGCCCTTCGGTCGTGTGCCGACTGTGGCCGGACCGCCTCGAGATCGAGGAGGGAGGCGAGAGAAGCATCGCAGACGGGTTACCTCTGGATGCACTGCAAGAATTGCTTGCCGGTATCCGCAGTACCCCTAGCGACATTCCCCTGACCGGGGGGTGGGTCGGCTTTTTCGGCTACGACACCATCCGATTGGTCGAGCGACTCCCGAATCGCCCCACCGACCCCTATGGGCTGCCCTATGCGGCATTAGCTCGCTACGACAGCCTTGTAGTTTTCGACCATGCCAGACAGCGAGTCGTGGCGTTGGCTAACGAGATCGAGGGCGAGGTGGACGCCGACAGAGCCAGAGCCCGGCTCGGCGAGCTTTCGGATCTGCTCGTACGTGCCGATGAGAGTGGGGCTGTCGCCATGCCGCCCGCTGGCACGGTGCAGCCGGCGGCGACCCTGCCTCCGACCCTGTCGAGCGAGGAGTACCAAGAGGCGGTGCGCAAGGCGAAGGCCTATATCCAGGCTGGGGATATCTTTCAGGTGGTCCCGGCAAGGCGTTGGCGCGCGCTGAAGTGTCCGGCACCACTGGAGGTTTATCGCGCCTTGCGCATGGTGAACCCGAGTCCCTATATGGTGCTACTCGAGACGCCGGAGCTCGCTTTGGTGTCGGGGTCGCCGGAGATGGTAGTGCGGAAATCGGGGGAAGTGCTCGAGAGTCGTCCGATTGCGGGCACACGGCCTCGTGGTGGGACTCCGGAAGAGGATCACCGCTTGGCGCAGGACCTGCTGGCGGACGCCAAGGAGAGGGCCGAGCACCTCATGCTCGTCGATCTGCATCGAAACGATCTAGGTCGGGTTGCACAGGCGGCGAGCGTTCATGTGCCCGATTTCATGGCGGTTGAGTACTACTCGCATGTCATCCATCTGGTGTCCTCGGTCGAAGCCCGTATTCGGCCGGAGTGCTCTGCCCTCGATGCGCTGCTGGCATCTTTCCCTGCCGGTACTCTCTCGGGCGCACCGAAGATTCGGGCGATGGAGATCATCGATGAGCTGGAGCCTGAGGCGCGTGGCCCTTACGGTGGTGCCATCGGCTACTTCTCTTATTCGGGCGATCTAGACACATGCATCACCATACGTACGATCGTGATGGTTGACGGCGAGGCGTCGGTAAGCGCGGGAGCCGGCATCGTCGCCGACTCCGACCCTGAAACCGAAGTGCTAGAGACGGAGAACAAGGCGGCGGCTCTGCTACAGGCCCTGGGCTTGGCTGGCGCGTTGGAGGAGGAGCGATGATACTGGTGATCGACAATTATGATTCGTTCACCTACAACCTGGTGCAGCTGCTCCTCGGTCTTGAACAGGAAGTGGTGGTACGGCGCAACGACGTCGCTTCGGTGCCGGAGTTGTTGGCTCTCGAGCCCGATGCGATCGTGCTTTCGCCAGGGCCGGGCCGGCCGGAGAACGCCGGTATTTGTGTCGACCTGATTCGCTCCGAGCCGTCCGCCCCTTTGCTCGGAGTCTGTCTCGGCCATCAGGCCTTGGCCCTCGCCTTTGGTGGCGCTATCGAGGCGGCGCCGGTTCTGATGCACGGCAAGACCTCTCGAGTGCACCATACGGGCACGGGAATCCTCAGCGGTCTGCCCGACCCCTTCGAGGCTACGCGGTACCACAGCCTCCGGGTCGCGGAGGAGCATCAGCCGGATTGTCTCGAGGTACACGCTCGTGCCGAGGACGATGGCAGCGTGATGGCTATGGCGCACTGTGAGCTTCCCTACTGGGGAGTGCAGTTTCATCCCGAGTCGATTCTCACCACGACTGGCGGCCAGCTTCTCGAGCAGTTTCTCGAGCTGTCGCGAGCCCAGACGGTCGAAGCCGGAGGTTGAGGCGCATGAACGAGCGAGAAGCACTGCAGCGTTGGATTGACGGCGAGGATCTCGATCGCGGCGAGGTCGAGGGGCTCTTCGGCCGTCTTATGGACGGTGCTCTGTCCGATGTCTACAAGGCCGCCCTCTTGGCCGCTTTGGCCGGCAAAGGAGAGAGCGTCGCGGAGATCACGGGCGCCGCCGCGGCGATGCGGAGCCGGGTCACTCCGATACCGCATCATCGTGATCGTCTGGTCGACACCTGTGGAACGGGTGGCGATGGCTCCGGCAGCTTCAACATCTCGACCGCGGCTGCGCTGGTCGCGGCCGGCGCCGGCGTCGAGATCGCGAAGCATGGCAATCGGTCGGTGTCGTCGCAGTGTGGCTCCGCCGATGTGCTCGAGCAACTGGGCGTGAAAGTTCAGGTGTCGCCGGAGGAGGCCGGGCTGGCTCTCGATACGATTGGTGTCGCGTTTCTCTTTGCGCCGGGGTTACACCCGGCGATGCGAGAGGTGATGCCGGTGCGCCGCGAGCTAGGAGTGCGCACCGTGTTCAATCTCGTGGCACCGCTCACCAACCCGGCCGGAGCGCGCCGTCAGGTTCTAGGGGTTCCGGAACGACGATGGGTGTCGACGCATGCCGCGGTGCTTGCCGACCTCGGCTGTGACCATGCGCTGGTGGTGCATGGTGACGGGCTCGACGAGATCACCACCACGGGGGAGACTCACGTTGCTGAAGTCCGAGGACCCGACGTCGGGACGACCACTATCCGCCCCGAGGAGTTTGGAATTCGCCCGGTGTCGAAGGCGGATCTGGCCGGAGGCAGCGCCGAGGTCAATGCCGCCTCCATGATGAAGATCCTGGAGGGAGAAGAGGGTCCGCTGGCCGATATAAGCGCGCTCAACGCAGGCGCCGCGATCTACGTAGGAGGCTTGGCGGATGATCTCGCGAGTGGTGTCGATCTGGCCCGCGAGTGCCTCGCCTCCGGGGCCGCCCTCGCCAAACTGGAAGAGCTCAAGGGAATCGGATGATGACTCCGTCGGCGCCTCCAGACATCCTCTTGCGTATCGCGGCCCGTCGCCGCGTACGTTACGGATTGGCGCCCGGCGAGTACGCGGAGCCCGCCACTCCTGGGCCCGAGGGTAGCGATGTCCACAACGCCTTCTGTGCAGCCTTGGCCGATCGCCGCGGTCGCGCGGTGATTGCAGAGGTGAAGATGGGCTCGCCGAAGTTGGGCTCCTTGGTGGGGACCTTCGATCCCTTGGAGCAGGCGCGCACTTACGCCCGAAGCGGCGCCGCGGCCCTCTCGGTCGTGGTCGAGCCGGACTTCTTTCACGGTAGCTACGATTTGCTCCGCCAATGCCAGCGCGCCAGCGGCCTACCGGCGATCGCCAAGGACTTCGTGGTGTGCGGGCGACAGCTGGCCGAGGCGAAGGAGGCCGGAGCGAGCGCTGTCCTGCTGATCGCCGCTCTCTACGAGGCCGAGACCCTGCGAGCCTTCGCGGGCGAGGCCAGGCGGCTGGGTTTGGTTCCGCTGGTCGAGACCCATGATCCCTCTGACTTGGCCAAACTCGGCGGCTCGCGCTGGGAGCTGGTGGGAGTGAACAACCGAGACCTGCGCACTTTCCAAGTCGACCTCGACCGCTCGATCGGCCTGCTCGACAGGCTTCCCGCGGGTGCGCTGAAGGTCGCGGAGAGCGGTATCCACAGCTCGTGCGATGTGGAACGGCTCCGGTCGGCCGGCTTTGATGCCTTTCTCATCGGCGAGTCTCTGGTTACAGCGCAAGATCCGGCGGCGAAGTTGATGGAGCTCATGGGAGAGCCGGTATGAGTCGCCCCAAGGTCAAGATCTGCGGCCTGACGACGGTCGAGGATGTCGAGACCGCGCTTGCTCTAGGAGCCGACTTCGTCGGCCTCAATTTCTACGAGCCGAGCCCGCGTTACGTGGACCTGGGGACTGCACGTCGGCTCCGCGACACTGTTGGTGACCGAGCGACGGTGGTGGGTGTCTTTGTGAATTCGACTTCGGCCGGGGAGATCGCCGATGATGTCGGCCTCGATCTCTTGCAGTTCCATGGTGACGAGGGCCCCGCGTTCGTAGCGGAGTTCGCCGAGCGAGCGATCAAGGTCTTCCGAGTTGGCAAGCACTTTGATGCCGCGCAGCTCGAAGACTATGCGGCCACGTGGGGCTACCTGTTCGACAATGGCAACGTCTCCGCGCGCGGAGGAAGCGGTTTGCCATGGTCCTGGGAACTGGTCAGCGCGGTTGCGACCGACAAACCGATTTTCATTGCCGGCGGTGTCTCTCCCCAGAACGTGGGCTCCCTCTGTGCCCGGGTTCATCCGTGGGGCATCGACGTGTGCTCGGGGGTCGAAGCCTCCAAGGGGCGCAAGGATCCCGCTCTTCTGCAACGACTCTTCCAGGAGATTGAAGATGGCGAAGCACAAGCAGCTTCCTGATCCGCAGGGGCATTTTGGCCCCTACGGCGGTCGCTACGTTCCCGAAACTCTGATGGGGCCACTCGAGGAGCTCGCCCGAGCCTATGCAAAGGCCCAGAAGAACCGCAGCTTCAAGCGGCGGCTGGACGAGCTTCTCGAGCACTACGCTGGTAGACCGACGCCGCTCTATTTCGCCGAACAGCTTTCGAAGCACCTAGGTGGAGCCAGGATCTGGCTCAAGCGAGAGGATCTTCTCCACACCGGGGCGCACAAGATCAACAATACCCTCGGCCAGGCGTTGCTGACCAAGGAGATGGGCAAGAGCCGAGTGATCGCCGAGACCGGAGCGGGTCAGCACGGTGTTGCGACGGCAGCGGCGGCGGCCCTCCTCGACCTCGAATGCACGGTCTACATGGGTGCCGAAGACATGCGTCGGCAACGTCTCAATGTGGATCGGATGCGGCTGATGGGGGCCGAGGTGGTTGCGGTCGATTCCGGGAGTCGCACTTTGAAAGATGCCATCAACGAGGCGATGCGCGACTGGGTTAGCTCGGTCAGAACGACTCATTACATCCTCGGCTCTGTGCTCGGTCCCGAGCCTTATCCTCGTATGGTGCGTGACTTTCACAAGGTCATTGGGGAAGAGGCACGCGCACAGCTGAAGCGGCAGGCGGGCCGGCCGGACCCCGACATCGCGATCGCCTGCGTCGGCGGCGGCTCGAACTCGATCGGTCTGTTCTGGGCCTTCCTCGACCGGCCGAGCGTCCGGTTGGTGGGTGTCGAGGCCGGGGGAAGGGGCGAAGATCTGGGCGAGCACGCGGCCCGCTTCTCGGGCGGTCGTCTCGGCGTCCTGCATGGCACTCGCACTTTGGTGCTTCAAGACGAAGACGGCCAGGTCTCGACGACCCACTCCGTCTCCGCGGGCTTGGACTACCCGGCCGTGGGACCGGAACATGTCTGGCTCCATGATCAAGAGCGTATCGAGTATGTCCACGCCTCCGATGCCGAAGCGATCGAGGCTTTTCACCTGCTCTCCTCGAAGGAAGGTATTCTTCCCGCCCTCGAGAGCTCTCATGCGATCGCGGAAGTGATGAAGCATGCGCCGAGGCTCGGGGCGGATCGCATCATTCTGGTGAATCTCTCGGGCCGTGGTGACAAAGATGTGGAGTCTGTGAACGAGTTCGACGAGGCTCACCGGCCGCCGGTCCTGAGCGACAACGTGACGGTCCACCCCGCGGCACGGGCTGCGGCCGAGGGCGAGGAGAACCAGTCATGAGAGCTCGCCGCCGCTTTAGCGCCGCAGTCCGAGGCCACCAGAGCGACGAAATTGCAGCGGTCTTTTCCCGCTGCCGAAAGGAGAGGCGGGCTGCCTTCATCCCCTATATCTGTGCCGGTGACCCGTCGCTCGAGCGAACCGTCGATCTGCTCGAGGCTCTGGTCGCCGGCGGCGCTGACTTGATCGAGCTCGGCGTTCCTTTCTCGGACCCGATCGCCGACGGACCCACGATCCAACGCGCGACCACACGGGCGCTGGCCGCAGGCACGACGCTTTCTGCGATCCTACAGATCGTTGCCGAGAGTCGGCCCAGGCTCGGAGTCCCGATCGTGCTTTTCAGCTACTTCAATCCGATCCACAATCGCGGGGTCGCCACTTTCGCCGAGCAGGCCGCGTCTTCTGGAGTGGACGGATTGCTGTGCGTGGACCTCCCTCCAGAGGAAGCCGTCGCGGAGGCGGAGCCTGCTTTGGTCGAGAGAGGTATCGATCTGATCTTTCTTCTGGCCCCCACCAGCACTCCGATGCGGATCAAGATCGTCGCCAAGGCCAGTCGAGGGTTTGTCTACTACGTTGCTCGCACTGGGGTAACCGGAGAGCGGGAGCGACTCCCCGAGGAGTTGGTCTCCGAGCTCGCGCGACTACGCAAAATCGTCAAGCTCCCCGTCGCGGTCGGCTTTGGGATTTCGAGCGCGGAGCAGGTGGCGCAGGTCGCGAGCGTGGCCGACGGGGTGGTGGTCGGATCTGCTTTGGTCCGTCTAATCGAAGAGCAGGCCGCAAGCGAGAATTTGGCGAGCATCCTCGAAACGCGAACTAGAGAGCTTTCCGAGGCGGTCAGAGAGGGCTGGATGAGAGGCGCTGAGAGCCAATGAGTTCCGAGGAGGACAGGCCGAGCGCCGCCGCCGACTCCGACGATGACGCGGTCGATCGAGCTCTTGCCCGTTTGCGTGAGAACATCGATCAGGTGGACGTGGTTCTGGTCAAGCTGCTCAATCAGCGGGCTGAGTGGGCGCTCGAGATCGGTGATGTGAAAAAGGCCGCGGGGCTCGCGATCTATCAGCCGGGGAGGGAGAAGAAGGTGCATGAGCGCGTGCAGTCCGAGAACCGAGGGCCGCTGGACGCCCCGGCGATGAGGCGCCTCTTCGAGCGCATCATCGACGAGGCCCGCAGTCTCGAGCGTGTCGCGAGCGGAGAGGGGGAAGAACAGTGATTGTGGTGATGAAGCCGCGGGTGGACGAGTCGGCGGTGGAGAGGGTGATCGACAGGCTGGTGAAGGCCGGCTGCGACATTCACCGCTCTACCGGTGCCGAGCGCACAATTGTCGGTGCGATAGGTGTCACCGCGGAGATGGATCTCTCCGACTACGAGATTCTGCCGGGAGTCGAGAGCGTGCTTCGCGTCTCCACGCCTTACAATCTGGTCAGCCGGGCTTTCAAGCCCGAAGGCTCGAGGATCGAGATCGGCCAGGTCACGATTGGCGGAAACGAGGTCGTTGCGATAGCCGGACCCGGGCAGGTCGAATCTAGAGAACAGATCCGTAGCACTGCTGAGCAGGTCGCGCGCGCCGGCGCCAGGATTCTACGCGCTTCGGCCTTCACCCCGCGCTCCCGTCCCTACGCCTTTCAGGGGCTCGGGGAGCAGGGCCTGCAGTGGTTGCGCGAGGCCGCCGACGAGTTCGGCCTGCTGGTCGCGAGCGAGGTGATGGCGCCCACCCATGTCGACACCGTGGCCGGTTATGCCCATCTGCTGCTGGTGGGTGGCCGTCATATGCAGAATCACGCCCTGCTCAGAGAGCTCGGAGGGGCGCGGCGTCCGGTGATTCTGAAACGCGGGATCGCCGCGACCATGGAAGACTGGCTGCTTGCGGCCGAGTACGTAGCCGCCGCCGGTGAGGACCGGATCGTGCTCTGTGAGCGGGGGATCCGCACCTTCGAGACTGCGACCCGTTACACCCTGGATCTGTCGGTCATTCCTGCGATTCACGAGATGAGTCATCTGCCAGTGATCGCCGACCCGAGCTACGGCACGGGCCTACGGGACAAGGTCGCGCCGATGGCCCGCGCCGCGGTTGCCGCAGGTGCCGACGGGCTCTTGATCGAGGTTCATTGCGACGCCGACGAGGCCCGCTCCGACGCAGCACAGACCCTCTACCCCGACGATTTTCAGCGCCTGATGGACCAGCTTCGTATTATCGTACCGGCTCTCGGTCGGTCGGTCTGACCACCGAGCAAGTGGCTCGAGCAAAAGGGGGACGACGCGATGCTTAGCAGATTTGCGCCGATTTTGGCTGCCTTGGTGGTTGTGAGCTGGGCGGGGGAGCTCTTCGCTCAGGAAGAGGAGGAGAAGGACACAGGTTGGTTCGATACCGCGGAGCTTTCTCTGGTTGCGACCGGTGGTAACACCGAGGCCAACACCTTCAGTTTCAAGAATGCGTTGCTTCGTGCCTGGAGCGAGTCCGAGCTCTTGATCGAGGCTGGAGGCTTGCGCGCCGAGACGACCAACTTCACCGTGAGGGCGATCGGCCCTTCCGCCACCGATTTTGTGAGTCTCGAAGAGTCGATGACTGAGCTCACCGCGGAGCGCTACTATTTTCGTAGCAAGTACAGCCACGAGTTTTCCGAGCTCTTGTCCTGGTTCGCGGCGGCGGGCTGGGAGCGGAACGAGTTTGCCGGTATCTCTGGCCGGTCTTCTGTGGGTGGTGGTGTCGCACAGCGGTGGTTCGACCATGACAAATCCAAATTCCGGACCGATTCCGGTCTGTTCTACACCAAGGAGCAGACCCTCGACGGCGAGCCCGACGATGACTTCGTGGCTCTGCGTCTCGCTTTGGAGTACCGACGCGAGCTGACCGGGACCACTACTTTTGACAGCGTCTTCGCCCTCGACGAGAACCTCGAGACCACTTCGGACTATCGCGTCGATACCACCAACTCGATCTCGGTGAGCATGACCGAGGCCCTCGCCCTCAAGCTCAGTTTTCAGCTGCTCTTCGATAACGAGCCGGCCTTCGTTCTGGTCGAGAGAGAGTTCCCCGAGGGTGTCTTCAGCGGAGACATGGTGGCGGTCGAGTTGGACGAGATCGACACGCTCACGACGCTCGCGTTGGTTGTGAAGTTCTGATCCCCGGTCGCCCTTTTGCCTCGGCGCTCCCGTAGCGACGGACGATCGCGGTATACAGTAGCTACTGGTCGATGGGCTGTGCGGCATCACTGGCGTTGCTTGCGGCGGTTTGCGTCCTGGTCGGCCCTTGGGTCCTGGCGGTGTGGGCTTGGAGGCGTCAGGGAGTCAACCGCGGGCGGCTGGACGAGATCGAGCTCGACTTGGGAAGTGTCGCGGCTCGTCTGAGCGGGCGTCTGGAAGAGATCGAGCGGAAGCTCTCCGATGGGGCAGGATCTGCCAGTTCCGAAGCGCCGGTCTTGCCTCGAGAGGGGCTCGCCACTTCGCCGGTGGAGCCTGCTGCTGCGCCGCTCGCCTCGGAACCGCCAGGGCCGCCCCCTGAGGCCCCGCGGCCTTCAGAGCTTCCTGAATCACCAAAGGAGCTCCCAGAGCCGCCCGCGCCTCGCCAAGAGGCACCCCAGCCACCGGGTGACTCATCCCCAACACGCACGATCGAGTGGGAACGCTGGATCGGAGTCCGCGGTGCCGCGGTGCTGGGTGCGGTGGTCTTGGCTCTGGCCGGAATTCTCTTCCTGCGCTATTCGATCGAGCGTGGACTGATCCCGCCGCCAGTTCGGGTTGCATTCGGAATTTTCGCTGGTATCACCTGCATACTGGGGTCCGAACGGCTTCGACGTCGACACTACGTGATCAATGCCAACGCCCTTGCCGGTGCTGGTGTGGTCTTGCTCTACGCGGCACTGTGGGCCGCCCGAGCTCTCTACGAAATGATCGGCGCTGGGACCGGCTTCGCGCTGATGGTTTTGGTGACGGCGGCTTGCGGTGCCTTATCGTGGCGCTACGGGTCGCTACTGATTGCCGTCCTCGGGCTCATCGGCGGCTTCAGTACGCCGCTTCTGATGTCCTCGGCGAGTCCCAACCCGATCGGACTTTTTGGCTACATCTTGCTCTTGGACCTCGGCCTTCTAGTTCTCGCCGGTCGCCGAGGATGGTCGGTCCTCTTTCCGCTCGCTTTGGTGGGGACGGTCCTTTATCAAGTGTTGTGGACATCGTCTTCAATGGGCCCCGAGCGCGCCATTCTCGGCCTTGTCATCGTCGGAGCCTTCGGCCTTCTCTTCGGTCTCGCTGGTTTATTGAAGAGCAAGCGGGACGATGTTGGAGCGAGTGGCGCCACAGTCTGGCGAAGCTCCGAAACGGCCGGCCTGCTCTTCTCGTTCGCCTTGGGTCTCAATTTCGCGGCCCGCGCCGAGCTCGGTCTGCATCTGTACCCGATAGGTGCGCTGCTGGTCGTCCTCAGCGCTGCGGCGCAGTGGATCGGACGAGCCCACGGAACCCAGCTCTTGAGTCTGGCCGCGGCCGCTGCGGATATCGCTGTTTTATCGGTGTGGGCCTGGCGGAGCCAATGGACTGTGCCGCTGGCGTGGGAATTGGTTCTGGTCAGTGTGGCCCTCGCGTTGGTTTTTCATGTCGGCTTCGAGGCCGATTTGCGGAAGAGTCGCGTCGGCGACGGCGTGGGTCGGGCTTTCGAGCTCGCTCCCGTTGTGGCCTCGGCCGGCCTATTAGTGCTCGTGGTCTTTTTCTCGCTGGCGTCCAACATCGTGCTGTGGCCGTGGCTGGCGGGCGTAGCGGCGCTGGCGACTCTCCTCGTGCGCCACTCCAGAGTGCCGGGTCGGGCGCCGCTCCAGGCCGTAGCGGCGGTCGGCTTTGCTACTACCTGCGCTTCCTTCTATGTGCTTGAGAAGACGAGCTCTTTCTTCCCGCACCCCGCCTTGTTCTTCGCGATGGCCACCGCCGGAGGTCTGGTCTTTCAGGTCTTGCCGGTGGTGCTACGAGGCCAGAGGGTGTGCTATTGGGGCAATGTCGGAGGGGCGCTCTGCGCGGGGATTCTGCTGTTGAGCTTGGTACCTGATTCTGGCTCGAGCCTTCCTGCGCCGGCGTTTCTCGGCTTGAGCTTGTTTTTCGGTCTTTTGGTCACGCTCTCGGTGACTCGTATGCCTTCGGCGGTCGGCTACCTGCTCGCAATGGCGCTGGTGGCCTCGGTGCATACTTTATGGGCCGCAGACGAGCCCGCGGCCGGCACGGCTCTCTTGGGGCTCATCGTCGTGGTCGTTGCCGCGGCCTTCTTTACCTTCTGGCCGTCCTTTGTCGCGGGCCACTTCGAGTCGTGGGGGCTGGTTTGGAAGGTGTCGGCCTTGGCTGGGCCTGCCTGGTTCTTCGTTGCCAAGGATCTCTTCGGGCTTCGTTTCGGTGGTTCTGCCATCGGGGTCGTTCCCTTGGTCCTTGGCGCCCTCTCTTTGAGCGCAGCTTTCCGTGGACGGTCGCTGTGGTCCCGGGATGAGTCGCTGCTGACGTCCAACTTGGCCTGGTACTCAGCTGTGGCCCTAGGCTTCGTCAGCGTTGCTGTGCCGCTGCAGCTCGACCGGGAGTGGATTACCTTGGGGTGGGCTCTCGAGGCGGCTGCGGTGACGGCTCTTTGGCGCCGCCTCGACCATGCGGGTCTCAAGTACTTTGCCCTGGCGCTGCTCGGCGCAGTCTCGGTGCGCCTCATCGCCAACCCCGCACTGTTGGGTTACCACGAGCGATCGGGATGGCCGGTACTCAACTGGTTGGCGTATACCTACCTGGTACCGGTGGCGGCACTGCTGGTCGTTGCTTACCTCCTACGCACAGTCGAGATCGAGCGGGCGCGGGGTTGGGAAGATGCGCTTTATCGGCGAGGCCACTCTTGGTGGTCCTCGATCTGTGGGCTCGCGGCGATCCTGCTGACTTTTGTGTGGATCAATCTGACTATCGTCGATGCTTTTTCCAGCGGCCCGCGCCTGGGTCTCTCTCTCGATCGGCTTCCGGCTCGCGATCTGACCCTTTCTCTAGCCTGGGTTGTTTATGCTCTGGTCTTGCTCACTCTGGGCGTCATCAAGGACGCCGGGGCGTTGCGCTGGCTCAGCCTCGGGTTCTTGGTGCTCTCGATCGGCAAGGTCTTTCTGTACGATCTAGGCGAGCTCCGTGATCTCTATCTGGTTGCGTCCCTGGTGGGGCTCGCGTTTTCGCTCATCGGGGTCTCTCTGGCGTACCAGAGATTTGTTTTTCGGCGCAGTGTCGGTGGGGAGGATTCAGCATGAGATCTCGTGGCAGGCCCGGAGTGTTGTTCCTAAGCACACTACTCGCCCTTGTCTATGGGCGGAGTGTGGCTCAGCCGCCCGACCTGGCTAGTCTCTTTCCACATCAAGCCGAGATCGAAGCCCCATCCGGTCTCGCCCGCCTGGAGCTGCCGGCCGAGGTGCTTGCAGAGTGTCGTGCGGATCTTTCCGATCTCAGGCTCTTTGACAGTCGAGGCAACGAGGTTGCCTACGTCGTCGACAATGGTATTGAAGACGGAGTCGACCTGGAACTACGGCAGAGTGTGGGGCTGGTGTTGCTCGAGGCAGATCGCCAGACGGTTGCGCGAGGCCGCGCTCCGCGGTTGCTCGGAGAGAGATACCTTTTGGGAGTACCTCTCGACCTCCTCGAGGCCGGTGACTGGGATCTTGTTTTCGACATCGAAAGAGCTGACTTCGTGACCAAGGTCGATTTGACCGCGCTCTTCGATCGGGGCCGCGACCGGCCGCTGGTGGAGGGTGGGTCGATTTTTCGCATGGCCGGCTCTGGCCGAGAGAAGGTGCGCCTACCTCTGCCACCGCTCACCGCGTCGCGACTTCGTCTTTCCCTCGAGACCGAAGGTGGAAGTTTTCTCGAACCGCGAATGATGCTCGAGCGCCGCAGCAGGATCGAGGCACGGGAGCCCCTCGTGGTCACTCTTCGTCAGAGCTCGAGAAGAGATTTCGGGGGTTCGACTACGATCGAGCTCGAGCGCCCGCGCGGCCTCGTTCCCGAGCGTCTTCGTTTCGGCACCGCGACGCAAGCCTTCGAAAGAAGAGTCGAGGTCTGGGATCAAGGTAGCGGGGCGCGAGACGAGGTGATGGGCGAGGGAGAGATCTTTCGCCTCCAGTCTGCTGCGACGGTGGAGGGTTTGGAGCTGGCGCTGGCACCGGCGCTGGGCGAAGTGTTGCGAGTGGTGATTGAGAATCTCGACAGTCCCCCACTCGAGGAGCTCAGCTTCGAGGCCGTCCTGGGCAGTCCGGTGTTGGTCTTCGCGTTGCCCGCAGAGGAGTCCGGGCGATCTCGGGGACTGCTGCGTTTCGGTGGCGCACGAGCCCATCGCCCTCGATATGACCTCGCTCACCTGCGACCCGGACTTCCGGCACAGGGTGCCGAAGCCGTGCTGGGGGAGGTCCTCTACGACCCGATGCGCCTACCCTCAGCCAGACTGGGCGAGGTGGTCTCGAATCCAAGTTACAAGGTGGAGGCGGCGCTGGGGTGGGCGATGCGGCCAGGGGCCGAGCTCGATCCCCGTCTCTATTCCCACCGTCGTGAGCTGGTCGCCCGCCCATCGCGAGAAGGCCTCTCACGACTTCGTTTGGGGCTGGAGGATCTGGCCGCGGCGCAACCGAGCCTTGCTGATCTGCGCCTCTTGGGGCCCAGCGACCAGCAGTGGGCTTTTCTGCTCGAGAGCGGTTCCTCGCGACTCGATCTTCCGCTCGGGCTTTCAGCTTCTTCGGTAGAGGAGGGGACGACGCACTACGAGCTGGTCCCACCAGCGGTTCCGGCGAAGTTGGATGAGATCGTGATCGACTCGGCGACCGAGTTCTTCGACCGGAGCTTCGAGCTGCTGGCTCTGCTCGAGGGTGATGCCGAGGCGACGTTGGCGCGGGGACGACTGGTTAGGCAGGCCGGAGATCCACGTGCGGTGCGGGTCGCCTTCGAGCCGCAACGAGTCGTCAGCCTTTCTCTCCGTATCGTCGACGGCGACGACGCGCCACTCCAGGGCCTGGTTGTTGGCGGGAGATTCCCGGTTCCAGATCTCTACTTCGTGGCGCCCGAGGGGCGCTATTCGCTCTTGCTTGGCAACCCCGAGGACGCGGCTCCGCGTTACGAGTTGGCTCGAGTGTCGGAGGTTGTACTGGCGGTAGCGAGCGGCGAGGCGGAGGCGGGTCCGCTCGAAGAGAACGAGCGCTTCAGCAAGCGACTACGCCTCGCGAGCGGCGCCTTCTGGCAGCAGGCCCTGCTCTGGCTCGCGATCGGCGTAGTGGTTGTCGTCTTGGTTGTTCTGACGCTGCGTCTGGTGCGTCAGGGACCGTCCCAGGACAGCGGCGAGTAGCTCTCGCTAGGCGGCGACAAGCTTGAAGTTCTCGCGCGCTACCGGGCGACGGATCTCGACCTGCATCGCTTGGCGTGCCCCGATCGCGTCGAGAAGCTCGTCACACGCATTCTTTTCCTCTTTGCCGCGGGTCTGGTAGAAGCTCACCGGACGTTGGAACATCCATTGGGAGAAGGGTCGCACGCTACGCTCGGCGCTCACCTCGCCGGTGTCGCCGCGAAGCAGCGTAAAGGTGTGGGTGCCGATGGCTCGTGGGATCTCCTCGCCGGCATGCTCATCGAGCCACTCGGCGGTCCTCTGAACGGTGTCGAGAAGTACTGGGATCTGCTCGTCGCTCATTCTTTGTAGCACGGGCAGCAGTGTTGCCGGGATCGCGTCTTCATCGAGGAAGCTCCCGCTCAGAGGCTCGGGGTGCTGCATGCGCTCAACCCACGCTGCGACATCGGGAGCGGTCCGTCTCATCAGCTCGCCAGGATAGGGGTCTCGGTAGAGGTGGGCGTAGAGCGGACCGATGAGGCCGAAGTCACCGATCGAAGGGCGCGTCCCGAAGAGGTAGGGATGGTTGCCGAAATGATCGTTCAGCTCGCCGAGGAGCGATTCGTAAGACTGCTCGATCGCGGCCTCGGTGGCCTCGTTGATGCCAAGGAACGGGAGGGAACCGAAAAAGGCTTTGGCATTGCGCTCGCCGAGGGCGCGCTGCTCGTCTTCGGAGAGATCAGGTCGCGATAGCTTGCCGAACTCGAGGACGGTCCATTCGTAGCAGTGGTTCCATCGGTAGTGCATCGCCGGCAGACCGAGCCACTCGTCGCCGTAGACCTCGAGCAGCAGCGCGGCAAGCCGCTGGCGCGAGCCCGCGGGATAGATCGAGGGATCCGGAAAGCGGGCCTCGAGCGCGTCGATGATCTCGGTTGTGTCTTGGAGAGTCTCGCCTTCCGGGGTGATTACGACTGGGATCACAGGCCAGCCCACGCGCGGCAGGATCTCGTTCCGATAGACGTCTCGTGTGGCGAGGACTTCGTCGAAGGGGATGTTCTTATAGCGCAGGTAGGCTCGGGCCTTGCCGCTGTAGAAGGAGACTTCGCCGCCGAGAAGCCGGAATACATCGCTCATGGCGCGACTAGATCAGGAGCGGCGCGACATGTCTAGACTGGCCGGGGCTCGCCTTGGCCTCCAACCCGGGGTAGGGTCGGCGAAGTCTCTTGACGTGGAGGGTCGAGCTATTGACGAACCTGGTGCAGTATCTCGTTCGCTTCTTCTTGCGTTGGGTCCCTGACGCCTTCGTGGTCGCGGCGCTGCTTACTCTGCTCACCTTCGCTCTCGCGATCGGTGTTGCCGACTACCCGGCTCAGGCGGCCCTGGAGTCATGGGGAGATTCCTTCTGGGATCTTCTCACCTTCACCAATCAAATCGTCCTGACCCTTCTTTTTGGCTATGCCTTCGCCAATACGCCACCGGTTCGGAGGGTGCTGCTGGCTCTTGCCGGCTTGGCGCGCTCTCCGGGTGCCGCCTATGGCATGGCCTGCCTCATCACCGGCGTCTGCGCTCTCTTCAATTGGGGAATGAGCCTGATCGCCGGCGGCATCATGTCGCGAGCGATTGGTGAGTCGTGTCGCCGAGCGGGGGTGAAGGTCCATTACCCCCTGTTGGTGGCTTCGGCTTTCTCCGGCTTTGTCATCTGGCATCAGGGCCTTTCCTCCTCCATAGGGCTCGCGCTCGCGACTCCCGGACACTTCCTGGAGGAAGAGGTGGGTCTGATTTCGATCTCGCAGACCATCCTCTCTCCTTGGAGCTTGGTTGTGGCGATGATCGTTCTGTGCACCATGCCCTTTGTGATGGCGGCGTTGAGACCGAGGTCCGAGGCCGAGATCGAGGAGATTCCGGATCGTCTCCTAGGCGTGGCCGAGAAGATTGTCGAGGATTCCCGAGCTTTGACTCCAGCGCAGAGAGTGGAGAAGTCGGCGATCCTCAATCTCTTGATCGTCGGTTGTGGTGTCTTCTACCTTTGGGTTCATTTCGTTGTTCGGGGCGACTGTTTGAATCTCAATATTCTCAACTTCTCGTTTCTGGTGGCCGGCCTTCTGCTTGCCGGGTCGCCGATCCGTTACGTCGGCATCATTGTCGAAGGTGGAAGGGTGGCAGTGCCTTTCCTTCTCCAATACCCTTTCTACGCGGCGATCTCCGGTGTTATGGCCGACTCTGGTCTGGCGCAGATGGTGGTCGAGCTCTTCACCTCGATCTCCAGCGCTCGCACCTTGCCGTTCTTCGGTTTCTTATCCGGAGGGGCGCTCAACCTCTTCGTCCCCTCCGGTGGAGGGCAATGGGCGGTCCAGGGCCCGATCATGATGGAGGCCGCTCAGCGCGTTGGAGCCGATGTTCCGAGAGTGGCGATGTCGGTTGCCCTCGGCGATCAATGGACCAACCTCATCCAGCCGCTGGCCATCATCCCTGTCGTCACCATAGCCGGGATCCACCTTCGGGAGATCATGGGCTATTGCTTTGTGGCGTTGGCTTGGAGCGGGCTCCTCTTCAGCATAGCTCTACTCGTGTGAATAGAAAAAAGGCGCGCAGCGGCCGGTGAATTCGGTGAGGCGCTCGAGCGTCCCGGGAGCTAGGAGCGTGTCCGAGAATTCGGACAGGCGAGTAGTTCTCAGGCGGGGATTCTCAGGCGGGGATGGGCCGGGAAACGGGCCGAAGGCGCGTTTTCTGGGGCTAGGGCCCGCCGGCGCTCGTCTCTGGAGTCAGCCTCGCGCGGCCGCGAAAGGCGGCGACCGCGAGCCAGCCTGCCGGCAGCAGCACCAGCAGGTAGCTCAGTAGACGGCCGTAGGCACCGTCGGGGCCGTAGGGCTCGGTCGCCCAGTGAAGAGTCTCGCTGTAGGGAAGAACGTTGGCTTCGGTAAGCTCGTGGACTCCGTAGATGAGTAGCTGTACTACGAAGACCAGAAGGAAGACGGCGGTCACCTGGAGAAAAATGCCCAGATTCAGTCGGTGACCCCAGCGCGCCCAGGCCAGTGCCAGCAGGGCGGCCGCGATGCAGCCGAGGACGGCCCCTATCAGAAGCTGAGTTGACTTGACCTGGAACACCAGAGCATTGAAGAGTAGGGCAGTCTCCATCCCCTCCCGAGTGATCATGAAGATCGTGAAGACGAAAACTCCCAGCCACGCTCCCCGCCCCTCTCGAGCCGCTGAGGTCTCCAGCCGAGACTGGATCTGCTGGCGCATGTGCTTGCCCGCCCTCCACATATGAACGGTCAGAGAGGCCACCAGTACGGCGGCGACGATGGCCAGGATGCCCTCCCAAAGAGCTTTGTTGGCTGCCTGGTGAAACAGCCACGCTGCCGCGACGCTGCACCCGATCGAGGCGACAACGCCCCAATGAACAGCCGACACGAGTGAGCTTCGCCCAGTCTTTTTCAGATAAGAGAGACTGATGGCGACAATCAGGAATGCCTCCAGACCTTCACGAAGAGTGATAACTAGAGCTTGAAACATCGTTTATTCTTTATCTTCTTCATTTGAGACAACGTCTCAATAAGGGGCGCCTATTCTGACCGAGGAGGATCGCGCTGTCAAAAGACGAGTGGGTCGCCCATCCATCACCGCCTTGGCGAGATGGATAGCGTGCCTTCTCAGGACGGTAAGATGTTGATTTATGTCAATTTGTCGAAAAACGGCACCCGTATGACAATAATTGGGCGCGCACGATGACGTTTTATGTCGACCTGGAAAGGTCCGACGACCTTGAGTTCCGGGCCTAAACCTCGCCTCGCCAAGTGTTTGCGCTAATCGTAGTTGCCCTGGCACGGGGCATGCTTCCTAATTCGGAAAGATTAGGGGGCCAGGATGGGGAGCATCACAAGAACATGGCGCCGACTTCGCGGACAGCACATCTCGGCGCCGAGCTATGACTGCTGTCGATCCGAGCGAGAACTGCTCGGCACTCTGGGTGACGCGATTAGTGACAGCGCGCGAGACATTGCCTTGGCGGTTCGGCCTCCGGGCTGTGGGCGCCTGGCCTTGCTGGTCATGAAGTCGTTTTCTCCGACGAACTACGCGTACCACTCGATGGTCCGAGCGCGCTTGCTCTCCGAGTCGATCGTCTTCGTTGCGGGCAGGATCCGCGAAGTTCTCGCCGAGCTTTGCGAGCATGGTGACGCGGACTATCTCTATCGCGAGGCCGCGACCTGCGCCGGTGCTTCGATGGCGACAGCCGCGAACATGACCCCCGACGAGGCCGGGGAGTTCACTCGCACTCTCTCTCACGTTCTCCTACAGCATGCTCACTTCCCGCCTTCCGATGACGACCAGGCCTTGGTTCGTCTCGTCGCCTCGAGAGAGAGAAAGCTGACGGTTGCAGAAGCGGTTCGAGTGCTCCGCAAGCTCATGGGCCTGGACCCACTGATGCGTACCGAGCCTTGGGCTTTCGCACGAAGCTGGCAGCTTCTTCGTGGCGACAGCTGGGATGCGGCCGCGAGCGTCTAGGCGACAGCGAACCGGCCTTCCTCGATCCCTTCTCGATTCTCGTGGCGTCGCCAGCGGCAGCCTGGCGAACCTCCTTGCGCTTCTTACACGAGGTGGAGCTTTAGCTCGGCTCCTGTGTCAACATATCCCTCCACACCGGGCCGCGCTCCCAAGGACGACGGCGCGCGGAGAGGATCCCCTGATTGGAGGAACTAGATGGCACCCCTCGAGATCGAGATCATTCCTGTTCTGAGCGACAACTATGTCTACGCCCTCCACGAGCCCACTTCGGGTGCTACCGGAGTCGTTGACCCGCCGGTGGTCGAGCCGGTTCTTGGCTGTCTCGAGGCGCGTGGGTGGAGCCTGGACTGGATCCTTTCCACCCATCATCATGCCGACCACACCGGCGGCAATTTGGAGCTCAAGGCCAAGACCGGATGCCGAATCGTGGGCCCGAAGAACGATCCGATCCCAGGTCTGGACCAGGGGGTGGGGGAGGGTGATCGCTTCAAGCTCGGCGAAGCGGAGGCGGTCGTGTTCGAGACCCCCGGCCATACCCGCGGTCACATTTCTTATTGGTTCGAGGGAGCGAGTGCCCTCTTTTGCGCCGATACTCTCTTCTCCCTTGGCTGTGGCCGTCTCTTCGAAGGCAGCCCTGAGCAGATGTGGCATTCACTTGGTAAGTTTCTTCCACTGCCGGATGAAACTCTCGTCTACTGTGGTCACGAGTACACACTCTCCAATGCCCGCTTCGCGCTGTCGATCGATCCGGACAACGCCGCCTTGCAGTCTCGCGCCGGCGAAATAGAGCGCCTCAGAGAGCAGGGAAAGCCGACGATCCCCTCTCAGCTCGGTGAAGAGAAGGCCGCCAATCCCTTTCTTCGTCCCAACGATGCGGCGATTCGTCGACGGCTCGGTATGGAGAGTGCGTCCGAGGCCGAGGTTTTTGGCGAGATCCGTCGGCGCAAGGACGCCTTCTGAGATCCGGAGCCGGCCTCTTAGCGGAGCAGGGCTTCGATCGTGTGAGCGGCGACGGGGTGGTAGCCGGGTTTGGCGCGCTCGAAGATCTCGACCGCCCTCTTGCACCCCGCTTCGGTCCGTGCGAGCTCATCGTAGAGAGGCTTGAGGAATTTTCGCCGACCTTGACTCATCAGGAACCTTTCCAAGGCGGCGTCCGCCGGCTGGTAAGCGTGGCGGATCGTGAGTAGCAGCCAAGCGGCGAGAATCTCGCAGTTGCCGGTCTCGGTGAAGCCGAAGGTCTTGTCGATGTCGGCGAGCTGCCTCTCCTTCAGCGCTCCTGGAAGATTGCGAAGAAAATGAAGCTTGCGCTGCGTCTCCCAGCCTTCGGTGGCGAGCTCCGCGGCTGGGGTACCGGCGAGGAGGCGTTGGATCTCCTGCTCGACGCGGGCGAGGGCCGGAGAGGAGGGTCGGGGGGCATCCGCCGGCAGGCCGGGACCGAAGACCCAGTCGTCGACATGAAGCCTCTCACGCGAGGTTCCCGCCGGCGCCAAGAGTGTAGTTTCGAGATAATCGAGGAAGCGCTCGGTGGACATCGACTGGAAGGCAAACTCGTCGAAGTAGCGGCGAACAAAGTCATCCCAGGCGCTTCGCCCGACCGCTTCCTCGAGCATGCGGAGGAAGAAGAACCCCTTGTCGTAGGCGATGAGATTCATGCCATCGTCGGGGTCGCGGCCAGCCAGAGACAGTTGCAGATGAGTGTCGGGGCTCGATGCACCGAGAGTCTCGATTTCGTGGTCGAGCTCTTGGCGAGAGATCAGAGCGAGCATCTCGGCGTGGTCGGTCCCATACAGGGCCTCCATGATGCGATGTTCGAAGTAGGTCGTGAAGCCCTCGTTGAGCCAGAAGTCGTTCCAGCTGGCGTTGGTGACGAGGTTGCCTGACCAGGAATGAGCTAGCTCGTGGGCGACGAGCGAGACCAGGGAGCGGTCACCGGCGAGGATAGTAGGTGTCGCAAAGGTAAGGCGAGGGTTCTCCATGCCGCCGAACGGAAAGCTCGGCGGGAGGATGAGAAGGTCGTAACGGCCCCATCGGTACGCGCCATAGAGATTCTCGGCAGCGGCGATCATCGACTCGGTGCCTGCGAGCTCCCAACTTGCGGCGTCTATCGTTTCAGGTTCAGCATAGACCCCTGTCCGGGGACCGAGCGACTGGAACTCGAGATTGCCGACAGCCAGCGCCATCAGGTATGAGGGGATCGGCTGCGTCATCTTGAAGCTGTACTTTCCGTCTCCGTTCCGCCTCCGTGGGTTTCGGGCGCTCATCAGTGCGATCATCCCGGTGGGTACGCGAACTTGCGCCTCGTAGGTGAAGCGCACGGCCGGAGAGTCCTGGAGGGGTACCCAGGTGCGTGCGAGAATTGCCTGGGACTGGGTGAACAGGAGCGGGTGATTCCCGTTTGCGGTCTGAGCCGGCTCGAGCCACTGCAGGGCGGTAGCGTTGGGACTGGTGCGATAGCTCAGGCTGACGCTCTGGGTCGAGGGGGCGAGCGATATCACCAGTGGCCGACCGAGAATCCCCTGGTCTTCACCGAAAGCGAAGTCAAGGGCTTTGCCGTCATTCCCCTGAACCTGGTCGATGGCTAGGCCCCAGGTGTCGAGCACCAATTCCGAGGCTCCGTCGCTGCGCTTCAGTTCCAGCGTTGCCGTTCCTGTCAGCTGGCGCTGCCCGAAGTCGACCTCCAGGTCCAGGGCAAGGTGCTGAACGGAGGTCTCCCAGGGGCGTGCGAAGGAGTGAGGATCGTCGAAGCGCATCAGTTCTAGTGTCCTGTATCAGTGGTTCGTTGCATAAATCGCGCAGTCATTTTGGGTGCTGCCAAGGCGCTACGACGAAGGTATATTGGGCAATATTTGAGCAACGACGGCAGCGCGCAAAAGGGCCAGCGAGTTGTGTGACGAACTACTGGTACAGGACACTAGACCAGCGTTTCCAAAGTTCGCGCACATATCTCGGCCCCTTCTGTCCGCTGACGGCGTTTCGCCTCCTCGACATATTGCCCAATATGCCTGCGTCGGCGGGCCTGGCCAGCGAACAGAATGACCTCGAGCTATGTACACGAACTTTGGAAACGCTGGTCTAGGTGGGGTGGCCTTGGATCTCGTCAGGTGTGGCGGCTCCGCCGCGGGCGAAGAGTAGGATCCTGTACTCCTTGAGCGCGAGGAAAGCCTCGGGGTCGACGCGCGGCCTCCAGCGCCTCTCTACTCGTTGTCGCAGTTGTCGTACTGCCAGTCGCAGACTCCGATACTTGAATCGACGACGAAGAGTTCGGGTCCATGAGTCGATTTTCGCACACTTGACTTCGAAGTCCTTGTCGAGATCGCGCAAGGCTCTGGTCACCACGTCGTCAAGAAATCGAGCGGCGATCTCGAGCGTGGGCAGGGTCTCTTTGGTGATGTCTTCGTCGAGCTGCAGCTGGAATCCGGCGTCTGCCGCCGCCGCGCGTAGGGCGCCCAGGGGATGCCCGCTGCGTTCGATGGGATGATCCTGCTCGGAGAGGGGGCGTCGGACGAAGTAGTCTGCGATGAGGAGATACCCGTCCTTTGCAAGAGCTCGGTCGGCGACGTCGAAGAGCCGGCTTAGATTGATGTACTGGCTGGATTCGCTCATCAGGATCAGTTCGAAGCGGCGGTCCGGCTCGAAGTCGTCGAAGCGGGTCAGGTACTTCGAGACCAAGCCGTCGCCGAGCTCTTCGAGCTGGTAGGAGTCTGGGGACAGCACCGAGACCTGGTGCCCACGGGCGCTCAACTCTTTAGCGGTAGTGCCGAAACCGCAGCCGACGTCGAGTAGGCTCGAGACTCTCAACGAGCTCACAATGTCGAGCAGTCGGGTCGCGTAGCGAGTTTGTGCCACGCGCAGCTCGGCAAAGCCCAAGTCCGGGCCTTTTTCTTCGAACAGGCCGTAGTGTAGATGCTCGAGGCCGAGGGTGTCGTGAAGGAAGCGGAGGACTGCATCCTGACTCGCTGCCTCGGCTCCAGAGTCGGGCATAGGCCGGTCATCCTAGCAGCGCGCGGTGCGCTTCGGTCGACCTGAGCTACTATCCACGGCTGAGAATGTCAGGTTTACGGGATGTGCTCTCGCCTGGCTGGGCTACGCTCTGATCCGTTCCTGAGTCGCGAGCCTTCGTTGACGTGCCCCTCGATCGCTGAATTCGTCCTTCGAGGCGTGGCGCCAGGGGCGAGCTCGAGCGAATGTGATCTTGCACGATGTCGGCCAGCACCTTGCCCTGGTCGTAGGGGTCGATTGCTCGCTCAGCCAGGATCGTGAACCCGTCTCCTCCGTTGCGAGTGAAATCGTTGGTGACGACTCTATAGAGGCGCTCGGGGTCGAGAGGACTGAACCTTTCTGAGTCGAGCTCGACTTCAACCTCTTCGATTCGTTTCCCTACCGCGGCGTCCGGCGACCAGGAGTAGCGCAGCCCGGCGACCTGGAGAAAGCGACCGGTGCCGTCGTTGTCGAGGTTCTCCGCAACGCTGACGCCGTGCTCGAGGGCGGCAAGAAGGTCCTTGCCGTAGAGCGAGAAAGTGCTGGCGGTATTGCCGAAAGGGAGCACTTCGAGAATGTGGCCCACGGTGATTGGACCCGCGCTCAGGCTGGAGCGAATTCCTCCGGCGTTCTGCAGGGCGATCTCGACCCCCTGATCTCGATGGGCGTCCAAGAGGGCGTCGGCGAGGAGATTACCCAGGTTGCACTCAGCGGCTCTGCAGACTCTCTCGCGACCGACCAGATCCACGGTCGTCTCGCCGACTGTAACCAGACTGAATCCGTCGAGCTCGGCAAGCATGGGCTCTACCAGGGTCAGGGTTTTTTCGTCCTTCTCGACTGACACGTCGAGCAGAATCGGCTCTCCTTCCCATGACCTGACCACCCCCTCTGCATCGAAGCGGGTTTCGAGGTGGCCGAGATATTTCCCCCAGGCAAAGTCGGTGACGATGAGGACGGGCTCGCCGCGAGGCCCGTCGACCACCACCGGATACGGCCCCTCGGCGCCTTCAGCTATGTTGGAGAGCAGAGTGTTTGTGTGTCCCCCGACGATGATGTCGAGGCCTGCCACCGATGCCGCGATCGATCGATCACGGCCGATGCCGGCGTGGCTCAGAAGGATGATCTTGTTGACGCCTTTCGCCTCCAGCTCCTCGACCCCCTCCGCTAACGATTCCTCGATCGCGAGGAAGTCGACGTCAGGCCCGGGTCGAGAGAGGATCCTGGTCTCCTCGGTCAGACAGCCCAGGATGCCGATCTCGTGGCCTCCTATCTCGAGGATCGCCAGCTCTTCGAGCTTGCCGGCGAGGGCGGAGGTGTCGGCGACCTCGATATTGGTCATGACGACCGGGAAGTTCAGGCCCGCGATAAAGGGAGCGAGCACTTCAGGACCGTCGTCGAACTCGTGATTGCCCGGAACCATGGCGTCGTAACCCAGATGGTTCATCGCCCTCTGGGCGGCCAGTCCTCTGAAGCGGCTGTAGAAGAGAGTTCCCTGAAACTGATCTCCGGCATCGAGAAGAAGCACATGCGGTCGCTGGGCACGAACCCTCCGAATCTCAGTGGCTCGCCGGGCGACACCGCCGAAGCAAGCGCCTTCCGCTCGTTCGTCATCGCGGCACGAAGAGCCGTAGCGGTTGAACTCGACGATGCGAGCGTGGGTGTCGTTGGTATGGAGAAGAGTGAGCTCGAACGGCTCTCCAGGGTCGCCCGACTTGCAGGAGGCGCCCACGAGCAGCGCGATGGCTACGAGACCCCCGAGCAGGAGCCGGATCGCATCGTCCTTCACTGTGGGGAGTCTATCGCCGCGCCTTGTTCATCGCGGTCTGCTTGCCGGGTTTCACACCGGACACCGTCCATCGAGACAGAGACTAGACCAGCGTTTCCGAAGTTCGAGTCGCATAGCTCGAGGTCATTCTGTTCGCTGGCTAGGAGCCTGCGAAGCAGGCGAGTAGTTCTCAGGCGGGGATGGGGGCGAGGCGCGCCGACGCAGGCATATTGGGAATCTGTCGAGGAGGTGCAACGCTGCCAGCGGGCAGAAGGGGCCGAGATAGGTGGCGCGAACTTTGGAAACGCTGGTCTAGATGGCCTAGCTGTCGATCCCCTCTCGAAGCTCCATGACCTCGTCGTAGAGCTTGGAGCGCCGTTGGCGCATCCGCTTGATGGCATCGAGATGCAGGCTCCCCGCGAACAGGCCTCGCAGGGTTCGAGCCAGCTCTCCGGCGAGGTGGTGATAGCGCAGGGCCAACCCGCCGCTCAGTGCGCAGAGGGCGAAGGTGAGAGCGGCTCGAGTGCTTGGGGCTTCTGGCATCCAGGATCTCGCCGGCCATAGAGAGGGTACATACCACCCAACGACGACACTGACGGCCAGCCAGGTCAGTGGAAAGGCAAGCGTTCCGACCATGATCTTGAGGCCGGCTTGCTCCTTGCGAGTCTTCGACATGTTCTTGGCGATGTACTTGGAGAGAAGTGCGATCGGTACGTTGACGGCGTAGCCGAATAGCACCAGCGGAGGTAGTAGAACGAAGACCGCTACCGCTTCGAGCAGGAGCAACAGCGCCTGACCGCGGGCGCGACGGCGGGAGTGCGGATCGAGGTCCTTCTCCTCGATCCCGAGAATACGCATGATCTCCGCATAGTGGCGTACTCGCTTCATGAGCCTGGTTGTCTCTTCAGGATGGCTCTCTCGTCTCGAGGCATAGCCTTGCCATACACGCGCGAAGCCCATCTCTCGCTCCGCCATACCCGACGGGTCGAGGGCCGCGCCTGTCCGCGCCGCTCTCTCGGCTCGCACGAGCTCGCGAATTTGGTGCATCGCATCATGGAGCTCCCAGCTCTCCGTGGCATGCACGACATCGTTCAAGGTGTGCTCGATGAGTGCGGTCAAAGTGGCAACGCGCTCGGTCTCCTGAGCTTCCTTGCCTTGCTCACCGGTGGCTGCGAGCTCAGCAGGAAGTTCGATGGGCGGATGGAACGCAACCAAGGCGCGAGACCGAAAGGCGTGCTTCTTGTCGTAGTGCAGCCCGACCGGAAGAATGATGGGCGCGGCGTTACCGGCGCTCTCGTCGTTGTCGGCGCTCTCGGCTGCTAAGAAAAAGAGTCGTGCGGCTCCATAGCGAAGCTGCAGGGGCGTGGGCTCGTCGTGGGTCACGCCCTCGGGAAAGATGGCGACAAAGGAGTGTCGTGCGGCGGCCCCCATGCCGGCGAGGCTTTGCCGATTAGCCTCGCGTCGCTCCTGGTCGCTGGTGTGTGCACCGTTGTCCTGCGATCGATGAAGGGGCACGGTGCCCAGGGCGCGGAGAACGTGCCTGAGAACGGGGATGTCGAAGAGCCCATGCCGAACACCAAAGACGACTTGGCGCGGGCAACTGGTGAGGATGAGCAGCCCGTCGACGAGACCATTGGGATGCCAGGCCACCAAGATGCCGCCACCGCGCACGGGGACATTTTCGAGGCCAAGTACCTCCACCTTGCGAAAGAAGATGGCGGCGAGTCCGGAAAGAGATCGGACCAGCAGTCGGGAGCCTAGAGTCGGCGCTGGCTTGGCGCGACCAGCTCGAACTTCAGGCCTCCAGGTCTCGACCCCGACCGCTTACCAGCTTGCCTTGATCACGCCTGGAAGCTCGCCGCGTAGGGCGAGTTCGCGCAGGGCGATGCGAGACAAGCCGAACTTGCGGTAGTAGCCACGCGGCCGCCCGGTGACGATGCAGCGGTTGCGCACGCGCGTCGGACTCGCGTCTCTAGGCAGCTTCGACAGCTCCATCGATGCTTGCTGACGATCCGCCTGAGAGAGGCTCAAGTCCTTGGTATAGCCTTTGAGCTCTGCCCGGCGGGCTCGATAACGCTCGACGACCTTCTTGCGCTTGTTGTTGGCAGCAATCTTTGCTTTCGTAGCCATCGATCAGGCTCCTTCGGCCTTTGCGCCGCCATACCTGCGCTGGAACTTCTCGATGCGGCCGGCGGTGTCGACGAAGTGCTGCTTTCCGGTGAAGAAGGGGTGGGAGGCGGATGAGATCTCGAGGCGGATCACATAGTGATCGACTCCGTCGATTTCTCTCGTCTCTTCGCTCTTCATCGTCGAGCGGGACACGAACTCGAACTCGGCGCCGGCGTCGAGAAAGACGACGGGGTGGTAATCAGGGTGAATATCAGCTTTCATAGTGGCTCTCCGGCGGGCAAAAGTCACCCGCGCACGGGAAGCGGATAATAGCGGTTTTGGGTCGTGTGAGCAAGATCCGGCGGCGCTGGCGCTCAGTACTCCAGATCGATCTCATGCGCGGTTTCCAGAAGACGCGCAAGTAGATCGATTGTCGCTTCGAGATCGGGGGCGTAGATGGTCTCGACGACACTGTGGAGATAGCGGGTGGGGATCGACAGCGTGATCGAGGGGACCGCCTCGGCGGCGCGTTGAATGCCGCCCGCGTCGGTTCCGCCACGCGGGAGGACTTCCATCTGGTGGGGGATGTCGTGCGCCTCCGCCAGCCGTCGACAGTGCTCGACCAGCTTGGGTGAAGCGATGAAGGAGGAGTCGAGGATCTTGATGCCGACTCCATGCCGGAGCTGCGTTACGTACTGGGGTGGCTTCGACCCAGGGACATCGCAGGCGAGCGTGACGTCGATGGCGACGCCGATATCCGGTCGGATGCGATGAGCCGCGGTGGAGGCGCCTCGCATCCCGACCTCTTCCTGACTCGTTGCAACAGCATAGATCTCGGCTTGTGGATTCTTGGCGCGACGAAGCGCCTCGACCAGGGTGTAGATCGAGACGCGGTTGTCGAGAGCCTTTCCGGTGTAGTAGTCGCCGATCTGAATTAGGTCCTGGACCAGAGTTGCGGGATCGCCGATCTCGACCACCTCTTTCGCCTTTGCCGGTGTAAGACCGATGTCGACGAAGAGATCGTCGAGCTCTGGGAGCTTCTTGCGCTCCTCGTCGGTCATGACGTGTACCGGCTTGGTGCCGATCACTCCGATCAGCTCATTGCCTTGCCGATTGCGAATCCGCACCCGCTTGGCGATCAGAGTCTTTGCGTCGAAGCCGCCCAGCGGCTGTAGCCTCAGAAACCCGTCGTCGTCGATGTGCTTGACGACGAAGCCGATCTCATCGAGGTGACCCGCCACCATGACCTTGCGCGGAGAGTCGCCGACTCCGTTCTTGATCGCAATCACACTGCCGAGGCCGTCGGTCTCGACCCTGTCGACCAAGGGAGCGACCTCGCGACGGTAGATGTCGCGAATACGGTCCTCGAAGCCTGGGGCTCCTGACGCTTCGCACAGTTCTTTGAGTAGCTTCAAGCGCATTCCTCCTTGCCGAGCGGAAAGCTATCACCGGCGAGCCCTTTTTCGCCGTAGGGCGACCGATCCCGGCTGCCCTTAGCTATCATCAAGTGAGAGCCGGGGCGGACCGCCGCTAGTGTCCTGTATCAGTAGTTCGTCACACAACTCGCTGGCCCTTTTGCGCGCTGCCGTCGTTGCTCCTCCTAGTAATATTGCCCAATATGCCTTCGTCGTAGCCCTCCGGAGCATCAGAGAATTGGAGGGTCTGAAGGTCGCGCTGTCCCTGGATCGTTTCCACCTTTGCTCCGCGGTAGAGCTCGGCGGTGGCGAGAGAAGCCTCTTCTTCAGGTGTCGGCCATCCTCCGTCGATCAACGCCGCCGAGGGTAGGCTCCGCACTTCGTCGATGGCTCTCGTGATGGTCGTTATCTCGGAGCTCGAGACTTGCTTCGGGCTCGCGAACTCTAGGTAGAGGTTGTCGTCCGTATTGAGGAACGACCCTTCGGTGAAGGCTTCCATCGCCCGGTCGTCGAGCGCGAGCTCGGCTAGGAAGGAACCGGCGTCCGCGAGCCCGATCTACGCGAGCTGCCGGTCCACCCCGGGCTGGCGAGCCGTTGGCCGAGCTCCTCGAAGTCGAAGCTGATGGGGTTGTTGCTGCCGACCAGGATGGCGTCGTTCGCGGTCTGCCAGAGCGTCGTGTACTCGAACGCTCTGTCAAAGGAGGCCGCCGCCGCTCGCACGTTCTCCAAAGAGAGCTCGTAGAGGGGCAACCACTGACACATGATGCCTCCTGGAGTGAGCCGCTGAGCTGCGAGATCGTAGTACTCGAGGGTGTAGAGATAGGCCGCGCCCCGCACCCAGGGGTGGATCGGGTCGGCAGTGATGACGTCGTAGCGCTCTCGGGTGGTGAGAAGATGATTCCGCCCGTCTTGAAATGTGATCTCGAGGCGAGGGTCGTCCAGAGCCGCGGCGTTCACGTGAGAGAACAGACGGGCTGCCGCGACTACCTCGGGCTCGATCTCGATCACTGTGACCGCTTCGAGCTCTGGATGGGCAAGAACAGCGCCGAGGGTGATGCCCGCGCCCAGGCCAACGACTGCAACAGAACGGGGCCTCGGCCGAGCGAGCACAGGGATGTGCCCGAGCAGAAGCTCGTGCTGCATGTCACTAAGACCGTCGGTAGCGACCGTTTTGCCGTCGATCACGAGAGCTCGCGTACGGCGACCCTCGACGACGGCCACGTTGGCGCTCTTTCCTTCCTCGTAGTGGAGCACCGTACTTTCGCGTGCAAGCGCTTCTAGGTTACCGGCTGCCGGATCCTGGAGGTAGACGTGCATCATGTTGTTGCGGAATGCTGCCAGCACTCGAAGGTCCCAGCCGGCAGTCGTAGTGCTCCGAGAAAGGCTGCCAGAACGATGGCGGTGGTAGCCAAGGTCAGAATCCAGGGGTGCACTGTCTTGCGGGCCCTGAAGTGGGCTGCCGATACGAGTACACCATAGGAACAGAAGAGGGCAGCGATGAGCAGCATTCCGCGCTGCATTCCGACCGTTGGAATCAGGACGAAACCGGCTCCGAGCGCCCCGACTATGGCGCCGCTCGTATTGAGGGCGATGAGCTCACCGATCGAGCTGCCGACGCGATCGCGAAGTCGAGATCCCGCTTCCCCGGCCATGGGGAAGGCAAGACCCATGAAGATGCAGGGGGCTAGCATGATGGCGAAGCTCAGGAGCAGAGTGCCCCCTGCCTTGATGCCGTTCGGCTCGGTGTAGAGAGCGCGCGTCAGGCTCAGAGACCAGCTGGGAAGGTGGGGCAGAAGTTGGGAAACGATTGCGCTCGCGACGCCGAGGAGAATCATCACCGAGCCGAATTGGAGAGCCGGACTCAATCGCTGCAGGGGAAAAGCGGCGTGAATTGTGCTGCCGATTGCAATACCAACGAGGAACGCTGCCAGCATCACCGAGAAACTGTAGGCGCTGTTGCCTACCGCGATGGTGATGCCGCGCATCCAGAGCACTTCCAGCGCCAGCGCACCCATGCCGGCGATTGCGGTGCCGTAGAAGGCCAGGCGCAGAGCCGCGGCTTCGGAGGGTGCTCGAGCGAGACTCTGATGCTCGCCGGCGTCGTGGGGCGCTGCCTTCCCGGCCACTCGAGCCCACTGACGGCTCAGGACCAGAGCGCCGATGCCGATGGCGAGATTGACCGCTGCCGCCAAGCCGGCAGTGGCTCTCATGCCAAAGCTCGGAAGCAGGATGAAGCCCGCGCTCAAGGTTCCGAGAACCGCGCCACCGGTGTTGACGGCGTACAGAACCGCAAGCCGGTTGGCCACCTCGCTTCGCCGGGCAACCAGGAGCTGAACCAGCACCGGTAGAGTGCCTCCCATCAGGAAGGTGGGAACTACGAGGACCGCACTCGCGAGGAAGACCCGCAAGACCTGGAGCTGCCACGGCGTACCGTCGGCGGCCAGTGCGGCGGCTACGTAGACACGATTCACGACGGCGATGGCGCCAGGTACCAGAAGAGCCGAGATCGCGATCAGTACTTCCAGTACACCATAGAGGCGAAGGGGGCTCCGCACCCTCTCGACAACTCGCCCTAAAGCCATACCACCGAGGGCCAGCCCGCCCATGAAGGCGCCGAGAACCACGCTGACCGCCTCGTGCGTGGCTCCGAAAACGAGAGTCAGGCTGCGTGCCCAGACCGTTTCGTACACCAGCGCCGTTGCGCCGGAGAGGAGGAAGAGGCTGTAGATGAAGAGGCGCGCTTTCATCCCAGAAGCTTCAACGCCGATACTCCCGTCAGCTCCCTCGTGCAGTGGCAAGGTTGGTTCTATGAGGTGACTGGCCCTGATTTCACGACGCCGAGTCTATCCAACCCGAGGCGAGAGCGCATGGCTCCGAAGAAGGGTAGGAGCTATGTCTCTGCCAGCCCTGGGACTGCGAGTGACGCTCCAATAGAATAGGCGTCCAATCTAGTGGTGGAGGAGTCAGATGCAGAACAATATCGGGCTGTTTCTCAGCAAGCGAGCGGAGATCTCGCCGCAGGTGGACGGCTTCGTCGACGTAGACACCCGGCGCAGCTTCACCTTTGCCCAGTGGAACCAACGCTGCAACCAGATGGCACATGCGTTTACCGGCCTCGGGGTCGGCAAGGGTGACCGGGTCGCGCTCTTGCAGATGAACAGCGTCGAGTATATGGAGAGCTTCTTTGCGCTCGCCAAGCTGGGTGCGATCTGTGTGCCGCTCAACTGGCGCCTCGTCCCCGAGGAGCTTTCCTACATTCTGCGCGATGCCGGGGCGAAGGTGCTGATCTGGGGCACCGAGTTTCTGGGATCGGTGGAGGCTCTCCAGGCCCGCGGCGGAGGAGAGGAAGGGACGGCGGTGGAGACCTGGATTCACGTCGGACCCGCCTCGGAGAATCCCGACTGGGCCCTCTCCTACGAGGCCCTCCAGTCGGCCGAGTCGACGGAAGAGCCCGAGATCGGAGGCGGCGAAGACGACGTTCTCTACATCATGTACACCTCCGGTACGACCGGCCTGCCGAAGGGAGCCGTCCATACTCACAACACTGCCACCTGGGGCGTGCTGACCATCAACGCGACGGCGGATATCCGCGCCGGCGACCGCTTCCTGGTCGCCCTTCCGCTGTTTCATGTGGGCTCTCTCACCCCGATCACTTGCAACGTGCATCGTGGCGCCACCAGCGTGGTGATGCGCGCCTTCGACCCCGCCCGAGCCTGGGAGCTCGTGGCAGAAGAGAAGATCGATGTGATGCTCAAAGTGCCGGCGATGCTCAACTTCATGCTGCAGGTCTACGATCCCGAGAAGCATAAGCACGAGCGGCTGCGCTGGTGTCTGAGCGGGGCGGCGCCGGTTCCGGTCTCGCTGATAGAGGCCTACGATCAGATGGGGATCGAGATCCAGCAGGTATACGGTCTCACCGAGACTTGTGGTCCAGCGTGCATGATCACTTCCGCCGATGCGATCACTAAGGCGGGATCGACCGGCAAGGCCTTCTTTCACACTGACGTCAAGGTCGTCGACGAGGCTGGCGAGCCGATCGCGGCGGGGGAGTCCGGCGAGGTTCTGGTCCGCGGCAAGCACATCATGAAGGAGTACTGGAACCGGCCAGGAGCCACCGCCGAGGCCCTTCGCGACGACTGGTTGCACACCGGTGACGTGGCGACGATCGACGAGGACGGCTTCGTCTACATACAAGATCGCATCAAGGACATGATCATCTCCGGCGGCGAGAACGTCTACCCGGCGGAGATCGAGAGCGTGCTGATGCGCCACGAGCAGATCGTCGAGGCGGGAGTCATCGGCGCGGCGAGTGAGAAGTGGGGAGAGTCGGCCGTTGCCATCGTGGTGAGAAGAGACGAGACTCTCGGCGGCGAAGAAGTGCTTGACTTCTGTAAAGACAAGCTGGCTCGCTTCAAGCAGCCGGTGGTCGTCCATTTCGTCGACGAGATCCCGCGCAACCCTTCAGGCAAGATTCTCAAGCGCATTCTGCGCGACCAGTTCCCGGAGCCTGCCCCTCAGTGACGGAGATCCCAAACTACGAGAAGCTCGGAGCCTTCTACCTCGGTCGGCGCTACGACCTGGAGTCGGCGAGCACGACGGTGGAGCCTTACCTCTACGACTCGAAGGATCTGACCACTCACGGAGTCTGCGTCGGGATGACCGGCAGTGGCAAGACGGGGCTCTGTATCTCGCTTCTGGAAGAGGCGGCGCTGGATGGCGTGCCGGCCATCGCTGTCGATCCCAAGGGCGATCTCGGGAATCGCCTCGACACCGTGATGTCCATCGGCGCCACCGTCGTAGGCGCCCTCTTCGGTCGCAAGTTGGCGAGTGTTTCCAACGTCACGCGCACGCGGTCAGCGTTGCGAGGGGTAGGCCGGCAATCTCGGGAGAAGGATCAGATCGCCCGGGCCGAGCGCGAGCTGGAAGCACAGCGAGACAGGCTCGAAGAGATGGAGGCAGAGCTCGCGGACAAGATCGGCGACGTTGGGCGCGCCTTCGAAGCCGACAGCCTCGAGCTGGAAGAGGTCGATCTGGCGCCTCGCAAGAGTGATATCGGTGTCGTCGTCTTCGGCCTGGCCTGGACGCCGTGGCGGGTCGATAAGGCCGGAATCGCGGAGCGCCTGTTCTGACTGTGAACCTCCGTAGCCTGGACCTCGCCGAGCTTCAGGCCTTTTTCGTCGAGGCTGGTGAGCCAAGCTACCGCTCGACCCAGGTGTTTCGGAGGATTCACCGACATGGCGCTCGCAAGTTGGATGAATTCACCGAGCTGCCCGCCGAGCTGAGAAGGCGCTTGGAAGGCTGCCTGCCTTCCGCCGAGGTGGAAGATCGGGCTGTCGACGCCGGCGGAACGGAAAAGGTGATCTTCCGAGCTCCAGATGAGAAGGGCTCTTCGAGGTTCCTGGAGGCGGTCTGGATCGTCGGCGATGAGCGGCTCACGGTTTGCGTGTCGTCTCAGGTCGGCTGCACTCTGGATTGCAGTTTTTGCGCTACCGGCACTCTCCCTTTCAAGGGCAATTTGGCGTCGTGGCAGATTGTCGATCAGGTTTACGCTCTCGAACGGCTGCGCGGGCGTCGCGCGACCAACGTCGTATTCATGGGAATGGGGGAGCCCTTTCACAACTACGATCAAGTGATCGCTGCCGCGCACCTCCTGTGTCATCCTGAGGGAGCGGCTCTCGGGGCTCGACGCATCACGATCTCTACAGCGGGGGTTACGCCGGGTGTCGACCGTTTCGCGAGCGAGCGTCAGCCCTTTCGGCTGGCGATCTCCTTGAATCATCCTGATCCCGAGCAGCGCAGCTCGATCATGCCGCATAATGAGCGATACCCTCTCCAAGAGCTGCTGGTTTCTGCGAGACGGTACACGACGGAGTCGGGGCGCTCGGTCACCTTCGAGTATGTGATGATGCCTGGGATCAATATGGGGACGAGACACCTCGAGCAGCTGGTCAAGATCGGGCGGTCGATGCGTTGCAAGATCAACCTCATCCCTCTCAACACCGATCTCGGAGGCTTGCGGCGGCCGACCACGGAAGAAGCGACGGACTTTCAGCGCCGCCTCTCCTCGGCTGGAGTGCTTGCGTTCAACCGAGGCTCTCCGGGGCGCAACGTTGAAGGGGCTTGCGGGATGCTCGCGCTGAGACGCCTAGGGTCCGCGTCGCCGGCCGGGGGTGGCGCAGAGTCACCGGCCCTGGAGGTTTTTTGAGATCGCTCCTGCTGCGTTGGATCGGTACCACTTTGGCGATCTTTCTCGCCGCCAAGGTGTTGCCCGGAATCGAATATTCGGGGCCGTGGTGGGGTCTGTTGCTGGTCGCAGCGCTCTCAGGCCTGGTCAACGCTCTAGTACGACCCATCGTGGTTCTGCTGACCTGCCCCTTCGTCATTCTCACTCTGGGTCTCGGGCTGCTGCTGATCAACGCGGCGATGCTCGGTTTGGTGGCGTGGTTGGCGGGAGACTGGTTGGTCGTTTCCGGGTGCTTCCCTGCCTTCTTCGGAGCTCTCGTGATCAGTCTGGTCAGCGCTCTCTTCAACGCGCTGGTCGGGGACGATCGGATCGATGTCGAGATAGATCGGTTGCGGGGCTGAGGTTTTCGCCTTGACTCTGAGAAGCCCTTTCAATACCTTTGGACATTCAGGATCTCAGACCTAGCCATCCAAAGCGAGGACACCTATGAGTGTTTGGAAAAAGACAGACGCCGACGAAACGCAGCCGCAGTCGCAGTCGCATAAGCAATCGCAGAGCGCACCCCCTTCCCAGCCTCGTCGCGGAGCAGAGGCGCAGAGGTCGAGAAATGTGGCGACGATTGGCCCTTCCATCGCCATCCGCGGCGATGTCACGGGTGAGGAGGACCTACTGATCGAGGGGCGGATCGAAGGCAAGGTCTTGCTGCAGAAGAACCATGTGACCGTGGGCAAGAACGGTCGGGTGAAGGCCGATGTCTTTGCCAGGTCTGTGGCTGTCGAGGGAGAGGTCGAAGGCGACCTCATGGGCCAGGAGGAGGTCACGGTTCGACCCTCGGGCAAGGTGCGCGGCAACATCCAGGCGCCCAGTGTCACCCTCGACAGCGGCTGTCGATTCCAAGGGTCCATCGACATGGAAAAGGGGCGTCAACAGCAGGGGAAAGAAGCAAAGCCCGCGGAGGTAAAGCCGAAGGTCCAGGCTCCGAGTCAGGAACAGACGACGTTGAAGCCTGCCGCAGGTACGTCTCCGTAGCCGGGGGCTCGCCCCCCGGGGCGACATCAGGCGTTGGAAGAGCGCAACACCACCCAACCGAGCGACTACTCGTCGTTCGTACTAGAAGGTCTCTTGGAGGGCCTTCGTCGGCCGCCCAAGAAGGTCGTTTTAGACCTGGGACCCGCTAGCGGCGAGAACGTCGACCAGCTGGCTGCCTATACCGGGAATAACTACAAGCTGTTCATCGCCAATTTCTTCGAGCAGCTCTCGGAGGCGGGTCCGAGCGCGCGGCGCAACCCTCCGACCTTTGCCTCCACTTGTGAGCGACTGTTGAATTTTCCAGCCGGGACTCGCTTTGATCTCATCTTCGCCTGGGACCTATTCAACTATCTGACACTGTTGGAGGTCGAGGCCCTGGTGGGCTACTTAGGTCGGCACAGCCATGGCGGAACGCACCTCATGGCGCTGGTCTCGATCTACAAGATGATGCCAGACAGGCCGTTTCAATTCATGATCCGCAGCCCGGACACTCTCCGCTACGAGACTCTCTCTCGGGCTCTACGCGACAGTCCACGATATACAGAGAATCAGCTCGTCAAGCGGATGTCGGGCTTCCGCGTGGAAAAGGCGATGCTGTTGCGCAACGGCATGCAGGAGTACAGCTTCGTGCTCGATGAAAGCGAGGGAGCGGCGGAGAGCAAGGGCGGGTGAGTGTGGGTCTTCGGCTACGGGTCGTTGGTCTGGCGCCCCTCGATCCCTTTTCTCGAGCGTCAGCCGGCGTATATTGAGGGGTGGTGCCGCCGCTTCTGGCAGGGATCTCCGGATCATCGTGGACTACCGGAGGCTCCGGGTCGAGTCGCAACCCTGGTGGAGGAGAGCGGCCAGAGCTGTTGGGGCATGGCCTATCGGGTGCCCTCGGCGGAGAGCGCGGCCGTCATGGAGGCACTGGATCACAGAGAAAAGGGCGGCTACGAACGGCGCCGGGTCCGGGTTTTCTTGGCGGAGAAGGCTGAGACCGAGGTCTGCGGCCTTGTCTACATCGCACGACCGAACAACCCGCACTATCTCGGCCCCGCGTCACTAGAAGAGATCGCGGCACAGGTCCTCCGCAGCGAGGGACCTAGCGGCCACAACCGGGAGTACGTGCGACGTCTGGCGTCGGCGCTCAGAGAGATGCAGGCGACCGACGATCACGTCTTCGCCCTTGCCCGGCTGGTTGGCTAGCGAATCGAAGGTCTCGAGAACCCGACAGGGTCACTGGCTCGCGACGACAAACCCCGGCCTCTCGGCGAGGCGGGCCTGATAGCTCTGAACGACCGGATATTGGCCATCGAGGACTCCGACCCTCTCCGCCAGCTTCAGCGAGTAGCCCATCATGATGTCGGCGGCGGTGAAGGTCTCGTCGATCAGGTATTTCTTGCCGCTTAGCGCTGTCTCCAGAGCCTCGAGACAGGTGCGGGCCCGGGCCTCAGCGTCTTTCACTACTGCAGGGATCCGCTCCGCCTCAGGCTTGAGCCGCGTATGGTGAATGATGTCGCCGAGGGGGCGGGCGAGGGTCGCTTCTGCGAACCAGCACCACTGCAGGTAGATTGCGCTTGCCGCGCTTCCAGGGGGCGGCTGGAGGCGTCCGTCGGCATAACGCTGGAGGATGTACTGGACCATCGCGCCCGACTCGAACATCGAGAACCCCTCGTCTGACATGGCCGGGACCTTGCCGGTTGGGCTCAGTGCCCGCCACTCTGCGCGGTTGCGGTACTCGGGAGAAAAGTCGATAGGGACGACTTCATAAGGGTGACCCAGCTCTTCGCAGAGCCAAATGACCCTGAGCGAGCGTGTGCCGGGGACGTGGTAGATCTTCAACACTGTCCGATCTCCCTGTTCAAGTACTTGACGACCGATAGCACGCTGCGATCGATGCGACGTTGGTACGAGACCTTGTTCATCATGGTCCGAACCAGGTGGATTCCGAGGGCGCGCTGACGAAGTGTTGAACCGATCTAGGTGCGGTGCGAACTGCGTCCTCAGCGGACTCAACCCGCGTGCCAGGAGCCCTCCGCCTCGAGCTCGCCGGCGAGGTGATCGAGCCCGCGGCCAACGCAGTGAACGATCTCGTCGACGTCGCTCTTCTCGATCACTAGCGGAGGAGAGAAGGCGAGAGTGTCGCGCATGGCACGAACGATGACGCCATCCTCGAGGGCGAGGCGCGACAACCGACGTCCGACCTTGTTCTCGGGGTCGAAAGGTCTCTTTTCCGCTTTGCTGGCGACAAGCTCGACTCCGGCAACGAGTCCCACACCTCGGACCTCGCCGACGAGCGGATGCGGCGCTAGCTCTGAGCGGAGCCGTTTCTGGAAATAGGCGCCGATGGTCGCCGCATTGTCGATCAATCCTTCCTTTTCGATGACATCGAGATTGGCGAGCGCGGTCGCCGCCGCGACCGGATGACCGCTGTAGGTATAGCCGTGAGAGAAAGGCCCGTGCTCTTTCGAGCCCACGCGTAATACCTCCCACACTGGATCCGACACCAGGCAGGCGGACATCGGTATATAGCCGCTGGTGAGACCTTTGGCCACCGACATGAGGTCCGGCTCGAGTCCGTAATAGTCCGACCCGAAAGGAGCTCCCAGGCGGCCAAAGCCGCAGATGACTTCGTCGGCGATGAAGAGGATGTCGTGCTGGCGCAGAAGCGGCAGTATGCGCTCGAAATAGCCCTGGGGCGGTACGATCACGCCGCCTGCCCCCATCACCGGCTCGGCGATCATGGCCGCCAGGGTGTCCGCCCCTTCGTACTCGATGAGCTTGGCGAGCTCGGCCGCGAGGATGTCGGAGAACTCCTCTTCGCCGACACCCGGTGGAGCGTTTCTATAGTGATGTGGCTGCTCGAGGTGAAGGAACCCATCGAGTGGAAGGTCGAAGACTGCGTGCATCGGTGCGAGCCCTGTGAGGCTGGCGGCGCCGAGGGTGACGCCGTGGTAGGCGCCGTGCAGGGAGATGATCTTCTTCTTCGCCTTCTTGCCGCGTACATTGTTGTAGTAGCGGACGATCTTGATCTGTGTGTCGTTGGCTTCAGAGCCGGAGTTGGCGAAGAAGACTTTCGACAGATTCCCCGGGGCCATGGCGGTGAGGCGCTCGGCCAGGAGTATGGCGGGTGTCGTCGAGCTCGACGCGAAGGAGTGGTAATAGGACAGTCGGCTTGCTTGGGCCGCCATCGCTTCCACCAGCTCCGATCGTCCGTAGCCGACGTTGACGCACCACAACCCGGCCATGGCATCGATGTATTCGCGACCGTGGCGATCGCGAACGCGAACCCCCTTCGCCTCGTCGATGATCAGGGGCCCCTCGTCGAGGTGCTCCTGGATCGAAGTGAAAGGGTGTAGAAGGGTCCTTCGGTCGAGCTCCTCGAGGCTGACCGGCGTTGTCGTCACGCGGTCGGAGTGCTGGGTGGATCCGTCTCGGCGGTGCCGAAGATCTCGCCGAGCTGGCCGTTGCCGTGCATCTCCATCAGGATGTCGCAGCCGCCGATGAATTCGCCGTCAACGTAGAGTTGAGGGATGGTCGGCCAGTCGCTGAACTCCTTGATTCCCTCGCGGATCGCGGGGTCTTCGAGGACGTTCACGCTGCCGAAGTCGACGCCGTAGTGCTGCAGAATCTGCACCGTCTGCTGCGAAAAGCCGCACTGGGGAAAGGCCGGCGTGCCTTTCATGAAGAGCGTTACTCGTTTGCTCTTGAGGGTGTTCTCGATCTGGTCTTTGACGTCGCTATTCATTGCTCTTCTCCTACAGATGACTGGGGAAGGTCTAGACGACCGATAGCGGTCCTTTGCTCTGCGCCTGCTCCCACTTGTCGGGAGTGTAGGTGCGCAGCTGGAGGGCGTGAACGCGCTCGCTGTCAAATTCCCCTTTGAGCGCGTTCATCACCAGCTGGTGCTGGCGTACCAGGCTGAGGTCCTCGAAGTCGACACTGATGACGACTGCCGCGAAGTGGGAGTCGTCCGGTGAGTCCACGTGAACAACAGCGTTGGGTAGCGATCTCCGGATGGCCTCTTCGATCATGTGCTTCATCGTGCTCTGAGGGCCGGAAAAGGGCCGGGCCACAGCTCACTATGATAGCAGGCTCTCGGAGTACCGGGACAGCCGCGGGAGAGCTTCGTCGACTCAGGGATCCCCGGGGAAGGCGGCGGTATCGCCCAGTCCGCAGATGTTGCCGCCCTCGTTGGCGTACTCCTTGGATACCCCGGTCGCCGTATCGGTGACCTTGATCGTGTACTCGACGTCCGACAGCGCGCCATAGAAGAACCAGAAGCCTCCGGTGATGGCCTGGCCGTCCAAGGATTTGACGACCAGCTCGATATTGTCCGAGTCGAAGAACCAGAAGAATCCCGACTCGTCGCTGAAGGGAACGGCGGTGCCGACCCCGGTGTCGCTGTTGCGGTGATTGCGCCAATCGACACTTACCTCGAATCGACCGTCGAGGAGGCATAGCGTCAGGTCGTCGGCGACGCAGGCTTCGCGGCTGACCAGGCGAGGTCGAGGCGCCTCCAAGCCGTCGAGAGTGGAGGGATGTGACGATCGGTACAGCGCACTGGCGGATAACTCTGATCTCGTGCTTCCCGGCGCGCCCGGCTCGGGAAAAGCGAGCGTGTCCCCCAGCCCGCAGATGTTCCCAGGCTCGTTGCGGTAAAGACGTCGCGCTCCACTCGCGGTGTCGGTGACAGTAATCCAATACTCCACATCCGACAGTGCTCCATAGAAGAGCCAGTGCGCGCCGGTGAGACTTCGGCCGTCCAGAGATTTGACGATCAACTCGACATTGTCTGGGCTGAAGAACCAGAACAAGCCGCTTTGGTTGGTCCCCTCGATGGCGGTGCCGAAGCCGGTATTGCCGTTGCGCTGATTCCGCCACTCCACCTCTACCTTGAAGCGACTTTCGAGCAGACAGAGGTGCCGGTCGGAAGCCTCGCAGCCGGGTGCGTCGTCGTCATCTTCGATGACGATCACTCCGGTCTCGAGAAGAACGCTCGGTCCTTGGCCGACCTGAAAGCTGGTGAGAAAAAGCTCGACAAGCTCGGTGCCCTCGGCGCGGAAGTCGTTGACAATCGGCACGGTGACCACCTTGGTCGTTGCGTCTTCGTTGGTCCAGGTGACCGAGACCTGCTTTGTCTCGTAATCGAGACCGGCTGCGGCGCTCAAATCGCCGGTGCTCAAGGTTACGGTCTTCGAACCGGCTGCGCCGTTGGTACGGGTCAATCTGATGACCGCGGTGCCGGTGGATTCGGAGCCGAGGATGGTGGGTGTTTCGAAGCCGATCTCGCCTGGTGACGTGTTTGCCAGGTCGATCGTTACCCGATTGCTTCCGGAGCTCTCTCCGGATTCATTGTAGGACCGTACTTCGTAGGTCTGGCTCGATGTGACGTCGAGGTCGAGATCGATGAAGCTGGTTCCGTTCTTCGAGACCTCCGCCAAGGGCTCGAAATCGCTTCCGTCTCTACGGCGGTAGACACGGAAGCCGTCTTCGTCGTTCGAGCGGTCGGTCCAGGTGAGGCGGATCGATCCGCCCAAGAACTCGAGGATCAGATCGGTCGGTGCCTTCGGTGGCGGTGCGCTCCCATAGACTGCTCGCGCAGCAGCTCGGTCGTCGGAGCCGATCCGCGCGCCGCGGCCGTCGTTGTGCACGGTAGCTCGCATCAGCGCTTCGTCGCGCGCCACACTCGACGAACACCTCGGAGAAGATGAGTCACCACAGGAGTGACCGAATCCAAGCGCATGCCCGATCTCGTGGGCCAGGATCTCGGAGAGGCGCAGACTGCTATCGAGGAGATAGCAGCCGATGTTCCTGTTGGTGATGTGACTTCACCTTCAAAAATGTGGAAGTACTGCTTACCCTTGAAGCCGCCAGGGACCTGGAAGTAGCGCGTGCCGCCGATGGCGAGGATCCCACCTTCGAAGCAGAGAAAGGAGTCGTCGATGTCGCCGCTGAGGTCATTCCAGAGGAAAGTGTTTGAGCCGTCTCGGCCGGCGAAGCCGGCTGAGGCCGCGGTCTGGCCGCCGTAGTTCATGTCGATGTCGGTCCGGGAGACTTCGTTCCAGACCGCCAAGGCACGGCGTGCCTCGGCGAAGCCACCGTTGGTCATTCCAGGCTGTCCGGAGCGGTGAGCAACCCACTCGACGCTGTCGCCGTCACCAAAATCGAACCAGCGCAGCGGGATGTTGGTACCCGGGTCACGGATCAGAGTGAAGCGCGGCTCGAGACTTTCTCGGTCGACGTCGACAAAATAGTCGGCCCTACGTTCCGTGCCGGCGACGCGATCCTGGAGCCAGCGAACGAAGCGCGTCCGGTCTCGCCACTTCGACTCTCCCGCCAGACTGCGCCCACGGAGGTCAAACCCCTGTGCTTCTCCAAGATGAGGTCTTGCCAGCACCTCACGGCCCGCGGCCTCGAAGCTGCGGAAAGCGCCAAGAATGAGGTGGGCAACTCCCCAGGTCCGGTCGCTGCGCCGGCGAAGAAAGAGAAGGACTCTCTCGCCCGGCTCGAAGACCGGGACTCCCCAGAATCGCAGGCCTTCTCCTTCGGCGATCTCGCCTCCCGGGAGCCTGACGACGATAGTGGAGCCCGTTCGCGAGTCGCCCTTGACGAGCTCGAGGAGACGGATGCGGTAGTCGGTGGCCAGCCTCTGCGAGGGCGCTAGCCCAGCGTCCAGTACTTCGAAGACTCCAATCAGCGCGGCCCCATCGGTCAGACTCTCATCCGCCACCTGGATGTAGGTGGTCGCTCTAGACGGAGTCGAGGAGAGAAGGAGAAGCAGGAGGAGTAGACGCTGTCTCATTGTCGGAAGCCCTCCGGGGAGGCGGGGCTCCAAGCCATTATAGGTAGGTATGTCCTCTAAGCATATAGATACGTGTCGATTGGTGATTGAACCAGGCGCCTAAAACCTTCAGTCGACAGCCCCCCGCTATGGTATTTTGCAAGCGTGTCGGACACACCTGTAGGGCCCGTGGTTCGGCTCTTGGCCTACATGCGCAAGGCCCGCGGCTACTACCTGATCGGTTTCTTTCTGACCGTCGGTTATGCGTTCCTCTTCCAGCTCGTTCCGCTGTCGGTGCGTCTATGGTATTTTGCAAGCGTGTCGGACACACCGTCGTGGTTCGCTCTTGGCCTACATGCGCAAGGCCCGCGGCTACTACCTGATCGGTTTCTTTCTGAGTGTTCCTCTTCCAGCTCGTTCCGCTGTCGGTGCGTCGCATCGTCGGCGTAGTGGGTGGGTGTGCGAGTGCGGGACCTCGCTGCGGTCTCGATAGTTTTTGCGATCTTCCGATTGGGGTCGCGGGTGGTCATGTTTCGTATCGGGCGCCAGATCGAGTATCGCCTACGCAACGACTACTTTGCGCAACTGCAGCGCCTGCCCCAGTCGTTCTTCAATGCTCATCGCACCGGCGATCTGATGTCGAGGGCGGTGAACGACATCAACAGCGTCAGGCTGTTTCTGGGTATGGGGCTGCTCAACATCGTCCAGACGCCGGTTCTCTACATCGGTGCGGCGATTGTGATGATCGGCATCGACCCCTGGCTCACTCTGTGGGTGATCGCACCCTTTCCGCTTTTCGTTCTTAATGCGCGCATTTTCGGCCGACATATGTTTGCCGCCAACCTCGCCGGTCAGGAACAGCTTGGCCGCGTATCGACCCGAGTGCAAGAGAATGCCTCCGGGGTTCTTGTCGTTCGCTCCTACGGCCTCGAGGACCAGGAACGGGACCGCTTCGAGGAGGAAAATCGGACGCTTTACCAGCGCATGATGCGGGTGGGAGTCATCAGCCTCGGTATGCAGAACATAGTCGGGCTGCTACCGGCCGTCGCCTCGGGCCTGGTGGTGCTACTTGGAGGGCGAGCCGTGGCGGCGGGGCGCCTGACCTCCGAAGATCTTTGGGTGTTCTGGGTCTACATCGGCATGCTCACTTTCCCCACGGTGATGTTGGGCTATGTGATCTCTTCGGCCCAGCGCGGTCTCGCGGCACTCCGCCGTCTCGGCGAGGTGCTCGATATCGTGCCCTCGATCGCGGATCGCCCAAACGTTGCCCAGATGGATCGAGTTCGTGGGGCGATCACGCTACGCGAGCTCTCCTTCTCCTATCCGGGCAGTGGCTCTGCGCGCGCCCTCGACGCCATCGACCTCGACATCGAAGCGGGCCAGACCGTCGGCATTGTCGGTCCGGTAGGCGGAGGCAAGAGCACGCTGGTCAGCGTCATTCCTCGCTTACTCGAAGTTGCCGATGACCATGCGCTGATCGACGGCATCGATGTGAACAGGGTTCCGGTCAACCTGCTCCGCTCTTCGATCGCGATGGTGCCGCAGGATAGCTTCCTTTTCTCCACCACGATCGCTGAAAACATTCGCTTCGGCCGTCCCGATGCGGATCTCCACGAAGTTCGAGAGGCCGCACGACGTGCCCACGTGCTTCTGGACATCGAAGACTTCCCTGATGGTTTCGATACCGTCGTTGGGGAGCGCGGTATTACCCTGTCCGGCGGCCAGCGCCAGCGGGTGGCCTTGGCTCGAGCGATGTTGCTCGACCCTTCGATCCTGATCCTCGACGACTCGTTATCGAGTGTCGACCATGCGACCGAAGATGGGATCCTCACCGATCTCAGCGATGCCATGGCAGGGTGCACCTGCTTGATCGTTGCGCACCGAATCTCGGCGGTTCGCGACGCGGACATGATCGTCGTTATCGAACAGGGTCGGCTCACCGAGCGGGGCACCCACGAGTCGTTGGTCGCGGAAGGAGGGTTTTACGCCCGGCTTCATCAGCGCCAGAAGCTCGAGGAAGAGCTGGAGTCGCCGGAGCTGGAGGGAGCGCAGCCGATCCCACGTGCAGAGGATGTGGCATGAGCGGGATTGGCGACCAGGAAGAGCTGGCTCTCGGCAAGGTCTACGACTCAGATTTGGTGCGGCGCCTGTGGCCCTTCGCGCGGCCCCATTGGCGCTACATCATGTTCTCGTTTCTCTTGATCCCGCTGCGGGGTCTTCTCGAAGTGGTCCCTCCTCTAGTGGTCGGCGCCGCCCTCAACTATCTCGTCGAGGGCGAGGTGTCTTCGGCGGTGCCGTTGGCTGAGGGATTCCTGCAGCCACACCTAGGTCTGGAGCCGCTCGAATGGCTGTTTGCGGTACTGATCACGGTGGCGGTGGCGCTGCTTTCGCTGGACTGGCTTCGCGGCTGGTCGATGCTCGTTCTCGGGCAGAAGACCGTATTGGACCTGCGCCGCCACCTCTTCGATCATGTTCAGCGACTCCCGATGCGCTTCTTCGACCGTTACCCGGTGGGCCGTCTGGTGACCCGGCTGACCAACGATCTCGAGAGCCTTGCCGAGATGTTCTCGATGGGGGTTGTTGCTCTCATCGCCGACCTCTTCGTCATGGCTTTCTTCGCCTATGTTGTCTTCACCATCGATCCCCGCTTAGCTGCGGTGGCGATGGCTATCGTCCCGCTGCTCGCGATCGGAGCCGGCATCTTCCGCTACAAAGTTCGAGAGGCCTTTCGTGAAGTACGCGTCAAGATCGCGAGGCTCAATGCGCAGCTGCAAGAGACCATCTCGGGGATGAAGGTGGTACAGCTGTTCGCTCGCGAGGCCCGCAACATGGCTGACTTCGATCGCATGAACGCGTCGCATCGCGACTCGTGGATTCGCTCGATCAACTACGACGCGCTGCTGTACTCCTCGGTCGATCTCGCCACCAACCTTACGCGGGCCCTCATCTTCTGGTACGGCGCTCGGCTGATGGGTCGGGGAGAGATCTCGATCGGCACCCTCTATGTCTTCACCGACTACATGGTGCGTTTCTTTCGCCCGCTGATGGATCTCTCCGGCAAGTACTCGATCATGCAGTCGTCGATGGCCAGCGCCGAGCGCGTTTTCCAGCTGCTGGACGAAGAGCAGGAGCCGCCAGACCGAGCCGGGACGGAGGTCGCGGGTAAGGGCGAGGTCGTCTTCGACCATGTGACCTTTTCTTACGGCGACGCGCCGGTGCTGAAAGATGTCTCCTTTCGGGTTGCGCCAGGAGAGCGGGTCGCCTTCGTCGGCCACACCGGGTCCGGAAAAACAACCACTCTGAAGCTCTTGGCTCGTCTCTACGAGCTCGAAGAGGGGAGCATCCGTGTGGATGGCGTGGACATTCGTGAGATACCTCGCGATGAGCTGCGACGACACATGGCGTTCGTACTACAGGACGTGTTTCTCTTTGACGGCACTCTGCGCTACAACATTCTTCTCGACTCTGAGACCGCGGGCGAAGAGGAGCTCGCCGCCGCGGTCGACGCCACCCATGTTCGGCCCCTGGTGGATCGGCTGCCGCAGGGCTATGAGCAGCCGGTGAGCGAGCGCGGGGTGAATTTCTCGACCGGCGAGCGGCAGCTGCTCTCCTTTGCCCGCGCCTTGGTTCGGCGGCCGTCCATCCTGTTGCTGGACGAGGCGACCTCGAGCGTCGATACCGAGACCGAGGCCTTGGTGCAGGATGCCCTTCATCATCTCCTCGAGGGCAAGACTTCGATCGTCGTTGCCCACCGTCTCTCGACCATTCAGGATGTCGATCGAATCTACGTCATGCACCACGGCTCGATCTGCGAGCGCGGCAACCATCAGGAGCTCTTGGCTCAACGTGGCCTCTACTGGCGCTTGTACCAGATTCAGTTTGCCCAGCAGGAGGGCGCGGCCGCCTAGTAGACCAGCGTTTCCAAAGTTCGGGCTGCATAGCTCGAGCTCATTCGGTTCGCTGGCCAGGCGCGCCGACGCGACGGCTCTCTGGAAGAGAGCTCGTTCGAGTTGGAGGACATCGTTTGCGAGTGGCACGGCGTCGTCGACGAAGCTGACCTTGATCCTCTGCTCGAGGAACGACGATTACGGAGGAGATTCGGTGGCGCGACTGACCAGCACTCTCAACCACGCTGGACAGATCCTCGCCGAGTGCGGGCACTTGGGCAATACCGAGATCGTGGTTTCCGACTGGGGCAGTGAGGAGCCGTTATCGGGGGTATTGGATCTCAACGCCGAGCCGAGGAAGATCGTTCACTTCAACTACATACCCCGCGAGGCGACCGCCAAGCTACCCACCGAGTTCTCGGAGGTCCACGCGTTGAACTCCGCTGCACGGCTCATTGCCGGCGACTTCATTGGAAGAATCGACCAGGATACGTTGATCGGTCGGCGCTTCGTGGAGTGGTTCTTTGGAGGTGGGTTCTCGACTCGATGCGCCTATTTCTCCAGTCGGCGGGACATGGCCGAAGGCCAACCGGCGGAGCGCTATGAGGAGGCTCCGCTTTGGAAAGAGGATAGAAGGGCCTGGCATCGGAGCTGGTTCTGGCGGGCCGCGGTAGGGATCTTTCTGATTCCCCGGCAGACCTATTGGGACCTAGGCGGATACGACGAGGCGAACATTCATCGAGGCCACATGGAGCAGGAGTTTGTCTTCCGGCTGCGGCGCGCGGGAAAGGTTCTGTGCCCCAATGGCGAGAGCTGGGGATTGCTCGGTGCCGCTCGGGAACCGCGCCGGCAAGGAACCGAGAAACCTTCTTCCGCCGAGATCTGACTTCAGTAGGAGACACCGACCGAGTCACAGAGGAACGCTACGAAGTCGCCGGCTGCCTCGAACGCCTTGGTTACTTCATCGAGGAGCCTCGGCTGATAGAGCCGGTCGGTCGCAAGCGAACGAGTGGCGATGAAGTCTTTGCGCTTGAGATCCTCGATCTGGGGGTGGTCTTCGTCGTAACCGCGTGGTGCCCGTTTCAATGAGTCGCCTCCGAGCTCCCAGGTACGGGTGAAGGCCTTCGCGGCGCGCGCTTTGTGCCACCCTTCGGGATGAAGGTCTATCCCTCTTCGGATTCCGGCCAGGCCGGTGGCGTCTGGGCGCCACATGCCTGCGCCCAAAAAGACGGAAGCCGGCTCGAGGTGCACGTAGAAGCCGGGAGCGTGAATGTCCTTGCCTCGCTCGTGGCGGAACTGGATGCCGAGGTTGGTTTTGTAGGGGCGCTTGTCCTTGGCGAATCGAGTGTCACGGTAGATGCGCATCATCGAACCGCCGGTCTTCTTCGCGATCGCGAGGAAGTGCGGTGAGATCGACTCTAGGCGGGGTGCCATGGCTTCGACAAAGGCCATCGCTGGCACCACTACTTCGCTCTCGTACCGGGCTTTGTTGGCGTTGAACCAATCTCTGTCGTTGTTCTCTGCGAGCTCGTCGAGAAAATCGATGAGCGAGGGCTCGAAGTGGCGAAAAGATTGTGTACCCATTGTCGGTCTCGAGGTTGCGAGTATGTGCTTGTTAGGAGCGTGTCCGAGAATTCGGACAGGCGAGTAGTTCTTAGGGGGGGATGGGCCGGAGAACGGGCCGCAGGCCGGTTTTCCGGGGCTAGTTCTTGGCGAAGGCTTCGAGCCTCTGCTGAAGATCGGGCCCCGATCCTGGCGTCGCCGCTCGCTCGAAGGCGAGACCCTCCTTCAAAGTAAATGCCTGGCCCTCGTTTACCAGCATCTTGTCGGCTCTGAGCGTGTGCCATGAGCTCTCTACGATGTCGCGAGCCAGCGCCAGGGTGGCGGTCTCGAGCTCCTCGTCGGGGACGCAGCGGTTGGCCAGGCCGATCCGGGCGGCTTCACGCCCCTCTACGACTCGTTGTGTGAACATCAGTTCTTTCGCAATCAGAGGGCCGACCCGTCGGGGTAGGCGTTGGCTCATGCCCCAGCTCGGTGTCATCGCCCAGCGCCCGTGGGTGTCGGCGAATTTTGCCGATTCGGCGGCGACCAATAGATCACAGGCCAGCGCGAGCTCGAGCGCGCCGGTGTAGCAGTGGCCTTGTACGGAGGCGATGACCGGCTGGGGAAGCGCCTCGATTGCCTCCAGGGTCTCGGCCTGGAAGTGCGGCGTCGGCGCCTTTTCGCCGCTCATCGTCGCCTTGAGGTCGTTGCCGGCGGAGAAGGAGCGTCCTTCGCCGCGAAGAATCACGCAGCCGACCTCGTCGGTTTGCGCTGCCAGCTGGTCGATGTGATCGCGTAGCTCGACGAAGAGTGCCGGCCGAAGAGCGTTCAGCGCGTCGGGTCGATTGAAGCTTAGGGTACAGACTCCGCGGTCGTCGTGACGGAGGATATCGGTCATGAAGTGGCTCCTGATGGGCTCAAGGCGTGTGGAGTGAGGAGAGGAAATCGATCATCGCCGAGTTGGTCTCTCGCGGTGCCTCTTGCTGCACCCAGTGACCGATCTCGGGTACGACAACTACGCTACGAAGCGCCGGCGCCCAGGGGCGCATCAGAGAATCGAGGCTGGTGGCGGACGCGCCCCGAATCACCATGTCCTTTTCCCCGGCGATAAAGAGAGCCGGTTGCTCGACCTTGGCATCGCTCAGCTGGGGAGTGAGCTCCCAGTTGCGATGGAAGTTGCGGTAGTAATTGATGCCGCCGCGGAAGCCGGCGTGAGAGAACTCGCTCACGTAGTAGTCGAGGTCCTTGGCAGCCAACCAGGGTGGCAACTCTTTGGGAGCACCGAGACGGCCGGTCCACCCGCCGGCGCTGCGTTTGGGGTCGGTAATCTCCGGCTTCTCTCTAGGGGTGTCAGGGGAGGCGTAGACCCGGCTCAGTATGCCCCTAGGGTTCGCATCGAACTCCGTTTCCGCGACGTCCGGCTCTTGGAAGTAGAGAATATAGAAGAAGTTCTCCCCATAGGCCTGACGTAGTCGATCGGTGAGCGAGGCGTCGCCCCTTCCGGTGTAGGGAACGCTCATCGCGATCACCGAAGAGAAGCGCTCGGGCTCGAGTAGGGCGCAGTTCCAGGCGATGATGGCGCCCCAGTCGTGTCCGACCAGAACTGCTCGCTCTTCGCCGAGGGCCTCGATCATGCCGACGACAGTGCGGCAGGTATTGATGACGTCGTAGCTCTCGACCGCCGCAGGGGAATCGCTGTGTCCATAGCCTGGCATGTCAGGGGCGACGGCGCGGTAGCCGGCCTCAGCAAGAGCTGGGAGCTGGTGGCGCCACGAGTACCAGGACTCGGGGAAGCCATGAAGAAGCAGAACGAGAGGTCCCTCTCCTCGCTCCGCCAAGCGAATTCGAAGCCCGTTGCTCTCGACATAGTGGAGGCGGTTGCCGAGCACGGTTTCATCCATGGGAGTCTCTCCTCGAATCTGCGGGCTCCCCAGGAGTAGGGCCACCAAGAGCCATGATGAGATCAGTGGGGGAACGGGGGGTCGACGCACGAAAGTCAGTCTACCTTGCTCGCTTTGGCACCGGCGATGCCGAGTGTCCCCTGGAGAGGTCGGATGGAGGGGAGGGCTGACTCACGATTTGCGCTCGTGAGTCGTCCAGAGCGCTGTAACAGCAGAGGTTCCTCGGTTTGAAAGGGTGTTGGCATCGAGGTTGCTCTAGGAGTACCTAGTGTCGTGTCCCAGAAATGCCTACCCAATAGCTCGGCCCCTTTCGCTCGCTGCCTTCGTTACGCCTCGCCGACAGATTTCCCAATATGCCTGCCTCGCCGCGCCTTGGCAGCGAACGAAATGACCTCGATCTATTAGGCAGGCATTTCCGGGACACGACACTAGGTCCCGCTGAAGCCCCTATGAAAGAGGAGAGATCTATGAGCAGCCACCGATGCCTTCCCGTTCTTCTCGTCTCTGTGCCACTCCTGGTCGCCTTGGCGCCGGCGCATGGCCAGACCACCGAGCCTTACAACGATCGTCCCTCCGCGGTGCGTGTTCGCTTTGGGGAGTTTGAGCCCGAGGGAGATTCGATCTACTGGGACCAGCGCGAGATCGACTTCACCGGCAGCGTCGACGACTTTGCCGATAGCATCTACGCAGTTGACTTTGTCCACATGCTCACCGAGCGCTGGGGCGTGATGGCGTCTGCGAGTTACTACGAAGGCCAGGATAGACAGGCCTTTCGAGACTTTGTCGATGATCGGGGGGCCGATATTCTCCATGACACATCGTTGGAAGTCGCCACCTTGAATGTCGGAGTGGTGTTCCACCTACTTCGCCGCGACGCGGCCGTGAGTCCCTATATCGGAGGAGGCTTCGGTTTTTACGGCTACGATCTCGAAGAGTCGGGGGACTTCATCGACTTCGACACCTTCGAGGTCATTCCTGGCACTTTCACCGCCGACGGTGACGCCTTTGGTGCCTATCTCCTGGTGGGGCTCGAGGTCCCCCTCACAGGCCAGGTCTCGATCTTCGGAGAAGCTCGCTGGCACGACGCCGACGACGAGCTCGCGGGTGACTTTCGGGAGTTCGGCACCATCGATCTGGGCGGTCAGGAGTACTCGGCAGGTCTGTCGTTCCGCTTCTGACGCGGCCGAATCAGTCGCGCTTGCGAAAGACCCTGAAAATGGCCATGGCGAGGGTCGACCCGATGGTGGCGAAGATGACGGTGCGCAGCCCTACCTCGGGCCCGTCCCCGTGGCTGATAAGAGATGAGAGCGCCCCCCCGAGAACCGCCCCGGCGACGCCGGTCAGGATCGTCGGGGCTAAGGCAAGGGGATCCTCGGCGGGCTTGAGCAGCCGTGCCAGCATGAAGGCGAGGGTGCCGGCGGCGAGCCAGGCGATGAGCTCCATCTCTTAGCGACCCTCGCTCGTTTGATCTTTCGCGGACACGCTCGGCCCGAGTCGAGCCGCGACCAGCTCGCGCTTGTTTCGCGCGAAGAGGACTCCGTCGGAATAGGCGGGGTAGGCCCGTACGACACCCTCGAGAAGCTTGGCCGTACTCCGGGGCTCGAATCCCGCTTCGCTTGCTGTGGCGGAGATCAGACGACCGTCTTCGTGAAGAACGAGTAGCGTGTCACTGACGAGAGTGAGGCTTCCGGACCCGAACCTCTCGAGGCTCCAACGCACCTCGCCGGTGTCGAGCCGGATGCAGCGTAAGGCCGGCCCGTATTCCTGCCGCCCATGAAACCCGTAGAGATGACCCTTGGAGTAGACGCTGGTGGCGTAGTGGTTCGACAGGATCTCGTCCGAGGTCCACACCGGTTGTGGTTTCTCCGAGCTCAGTTGGAGGAGGGTGGCACCCGTGCCGTAGCTAGCCGAGAGAAAAACTCGATCGCCGAGTACCAGGGGGGTTGCGGCGTTGACGGAAGAGCCCGAGCGCGAGCGCCACCTCAAAGAGTGCCGCAGCGTCCCAGTTGCGCTGTCGGTGATTACCAGGCCCTCCCGCGTCAAAAAGACAACCGCAGGCTCGCCTCCGAGCTTCGCGCTCACTGGAGAGGAGTAGCTCGCCCCTTGGCGGGTGCTCTGCCATGCCACCTCGCCGGTTTCGGCATCGAAAGCGACGATGCCCGCGTCGGCGCCTCCGACATTCACGAACACGCGGCCGGAGTCGACGAGGGGGCTGGTGGCGGCGCCGAAGAACCCTTTGCGCACCTTGAAGCGCGGATGGGTCTCGACCTTCCAGAGGGGCCGGCCCGAGGTGAGCTCGAGGGCGCTCAGAACACCCTGTGCGCCGAAGGTGAAGACCTTGTCTCCCGCGATTGTCGGCGCCGCGCGAGGGCCCTCGTCGAAGCCGAAGTCGTCGCGGTATGCGGTGGTGTAGTGGTGGGTCCACTGGAGCTCGCCGGTGGCGGCGTCGAGACAATCGACGACTTCGTGGCCGTTGGCGCGATGGAAGAGAATCAGTCGCCGATTCGCCACCGTTGGGGCACTGAAGCCTTCACCGACAGGTCTCGTCCAAAGAATGGGAGGACCCGAGCTCGTCCACTGTTCAGGAGCTGGCTCTAGGGAGGTTCCGTCACGTCTCGGCCCGAGATGCTGAGGCCAGTCCTTCGCGACGACTTCAGCGCTCACCAGGAGCGCCGTAGCCGTCACCAGCAGTGGCAGCGGCCTCATCGGTCTCGCGCCAATAGGTGAACGCGGGCGACGACGCCCATGTAGTGGGGGAGGTCCAAATCACGAGCCTTCTCGATGTGCTCGCGGCCGTCCTCCGTTAGACCGATCGCTTCGAGATAGAGGCCGACGTAGAGATACCCATAGAAGAGGCGGTCGGGGTGCAGTTCACTTGCGGCAGAGCCTATCCCCGCTGTCTCGAGCACTTCTTCGACTCTGGCTTTGCCACGAAAGAGATCGTAAATCGCCATCATCGGCAAGCGGGGGTCCGGCCCCACCGGTAGGATCAAGCGCCGGGCATTGGCGAATCCCTCGCTACCCGCGACACAGAGAAAGTGCCAGACGGCGTTCTCTACGTCGTCCGGATTGACCGAGCGATGGAGCTCGAACTGCGCTCGGCACGCTGCGTAGCGCCCGGCGTAGTACTGGGAGATCCCTCGCTGCCACAGCGAGGCTTCACGCGGGGGATCGAGCTCGACCACGCGATCGAGATCGGCCACTGAACCCTCGATGTCGCCAAGTTGAAAGCGAAGCTGGCCTCTTAGTAGAGGCCCCCTCCAGTCCTCGGGGGCGGCAGAGACCAGGCGGTCGTATTTGGCGCGAGCGCCTTCGAAGTCTCCTGCTCGCTCGAGTGACTGACCCTCCTGGAGCAAGAAGTCTGCGGAGGAGCCTGCTTGCGCCAACGCGGCGGGCTGCGCCACGGGCAGCGCCGAGGCCGTCAGGGCTACGGTCAGAGCTGGCAGCCATTTCGTCGGACGAAGTCGAGGGCGAGCTGGGCGGACGGCTTTGCGCGGGCTTCTCAATTTGGACTCTTGGGCAGCCGAAGACGTCGCTTTTCCGGATCTCGAGCCTGTCGGTACAAGATCGCGACGTGTCCGACGATGCCGGCCACCTCCGCCCGCAACTTCTCTTCGATGTCGGCGCAGAGCTCGCGCTTCTTGCCTCTGTGGTCGAGAAAGCGGATCTTGATCAGCTCGTGCTGGCCGAGAGCCTGATCGAGACTTGCGAGAACGCTCTCGCTGAGACCGGCACGGCCGATGTGGATGATGGGGTCTAGGCGGTGACCTAGACCCCGCAGGTGCTTGCGTTGAGAGCTGCTTAGTGCGTCGGAGCTCATCTCTTACCTTCGAGAACGGCGAACCTCGATGTGGTTGTGATCATAGCTTTCTTTTGGAATCGCAGAGCCTCCAGGCTCCTGGGTCCACTAGACCAGCGTCTCCAAAGTTCGTGTGTAATAGCTCGAGGTCATTCTGTTCGCTGGCTAGGAGCCTGCGAAGCAGGCGAGTAGTTCTCAGGTGGGGATGGGCCGGAGAACGGGCCGCAGGTCCGTTCTCTGGGGCGAGGCGCGCCGACGCAGGCATATTGGGCAATATGTCGAGGAGCGCGGGGGCGCCTAGCCAACGCCGGCAGCGGGCAGAAGGGGCCGAGATATGTGCGCGAACTTTGGAAACGCTGGTCTAGGATACTGACGTCGTTGGAGTGTGGCGATGAGTGGCAGCGGGAACAATGGAGAACAATCACCGGTAGTCGTTCTGGTGGCGCCCCAGATGGCTGAGAATGTGGGCGCGGTGGCGCGGGCGATGCTCAATTGCGGGCTGCTCGAGCTACGCCTCGTGCGGCCCAGGCACGGGTGGCCCAACCTCGCGGCGGTGCCTTCTGCTTCCGGCGCCGACGAGGTCCTCGACGCTGCGCGTGTCTATTCGACGACCGCCGAGGCGATCTCCGATCTCTCTTGTGTCTACGCTACAACCGCGCGCCTTCGAGACATGATCAAGCCGCTGCTTTCGCCTCGGGAGGCGGCGGTCGAGATCCACGCCGCGACTGCTCGCGGAGCGCGGGTCGGGCTGCTCTTCGGGCCCGAGCGAACAGGGCTGGATAACGACGATGTCGTGCTCTCGGCGGGCCTTATTCATGTACCGCTGAATCCCGAGTTTTCCTCCCTGAATCTAGCGCAGGCGGTGCTACTCGTGGCCTATGAGTGGCGCATGGCGGGAGGGGCGGTAGTGGCTCCACACCGACCTCCGCGGACCCTGGAGAGGCCCGCGACTCAAGGTCAGCTGCAGAGCCTCTTCAGCCATCTGGAGGAGGAGCTCGAGGAACACAGCTTCTTTGAGGTTGCCGAGAAGCGCCCTTCGATTGTCCGACGCATTCGCGCATTCTTCGCCCGGGCGCGGCCGACGGACCAGGAGGTGCGAACGCTCCATGGTGTGATCACTGCCCTTGCTCGTCGACCGCGACGAGCAGCGAGCGAGCAGGGCGACGATTCTGAGGCCGGGGAACCCTAGGTCGGCCTCCGCTGGAGAGCCACACAGCTCTTTTTACGGGTCGGCGGGGTAGCCCAGCTTTCTCAGCGCTTCGCCTATCTCGTCGAGAATCGTGGGGTCGTCGATGGTAGCGGGCACCCGCCACTCTTCAGCGTCTGCAATCTTGCGAACGGTGCCGCGCAGGATCTTCCCCGATCGCGTCTTCGGCAGTCGCTCGACGACGGTCGCGGTCTTGAACGAGGCCACCGCTCCGATCTTGTCGCGGACTTGCTTGATGCATTCGCCGACGATGTCTCCATGCGGTCTTGTGACCCCGGCTTTGAGAACGAGAAGTCCCAGCGGCACTTGCCCTTTCAGTCCGTCCTTCACGCCGACTACCGCACACTCCGCCACGTCGGGGTGGTAGGCGAGCACTTCCTCCATGCCACCGGTGGAGAGTCGGTGTCCTGCAACATTGATGATGTCGTCGGTCCGACTCATCACGTAGAGGTAACCGTCCCCGTCGACGAAGCCCGCGTCCGAGGTCTGGTAGAAGCCAGGGTATCTCTCCATGTAGGCGTCGTGAAAGCCGGCTTGGTTGTTCCACAGAGTAGGGAGGCAACCGGGCGGCAGGGGCAGCTTGACGACCATTGCGCCGCTTTCCCCCGGCGGTAGCTGGTTGAGCTCTTCGTCGACGATGCGAACGTCGTAGCCCGGAACCGACTTGGTGGGGGAGCCGTGTTTGACAGGCAGTGGCCCCAGCCCCATGCAGTTGGCGGCTATGGCCCATCCGGTCTCGGTCTGCCACCAGTGATCGATGACAGGAACTCCGAGCAGGTTCTCGGCCCACTTTATGGTGTCGGGGTCGGCGCGCTCTCCCGCCAAAAAGAGCGTGCGCAGCTCGGGCATTGAATACGAGCGCAGCAGCTCCCCGTCCGGATCCTCCCGCTTGATGGCGCGAAGCGCGGTTGGCGCCGCGAAGATCGCTGCCACACCGTGCTCGGAAGCGACTCGCCAGAAGGCACCCGCGTCGGGCGTTCCGACCGGCTTGCCTTCGAAGAGAATCGAGGTGCAGCCGTGCAGCAGGGGGGCGTAGACGATATAGGAATGACCGACGACCCAGCCCACGTCGGAGGCCGCCCAGAAAACCTCGCCCGGCGCGATGCCGTAGACGTTCTGCATGCTCCAGGCGAGCGCCACCATATGACCGCCGTTGTCGCGTACGACGCCCTTCGGAATGCCGGTGGTGCCGGATGTGTAGAGGATGTAGAGAGGATCGGTTGCGGCGACCGGGACGCAGTCCGCCGGCTCCGCGTCGGCGACCCACTCACTCCATTCGAGGTCGCGGTCCGGAGCCAGGTCGGCGGACATTTGGGGGCGCTGAAGGATGACGCAGTGCCTTGGCTTGTGGCGCGCGATCGAGATTGCTTCGTCGAGCAGCGGCTTGTAAGGGATCCTTCGCTGCACCTCGATGCCGCAAGAGGCGGCGAGAATCACCTTTGGCTCGGCGTCGTCGATGCGTGTTGCGAGCTCTTGGGCGGCGAAACCTCCAAAAACGACCGAGTGGATGGCGCCAATGCGGGCACAGGCCAGCATGGCGATGACCGCCTCCGGCACCATTGGCATATAGATGAGGACCCGGTCGCCACGCTCGACACCGATGGAGAGCAGAGCGCCGGCGGCTCGCCGAGTCTGGTGGAGGAGCTCGCGATAGGTGAAAGTGCGCTTAACGCCGGTGACCGGGCTGTCGTAGATAAGTGCCGCTTGCTCTGCGCGGCCTCCGGCTACGTGGCGATCCAGCGCGTTGTAGCAGGTGTTCATTTCGCCACCGACGAACCAGCGCCCATTCCGTCCTTCACTGGTATCGAGGACTCGATCCCACGCCTTGTACCAATGGAGCGATTCCGCCGCCTCCCCCCAGAACCCTTCCGGGTCGTCCATCGAGCGGTGGTAGGTCTCCTCGTATTGACTCACCGGTCTCACGCGCGCGGTCGGATTCAACTTGTCTCGAGTAGCTCGACCCAATTGCCGTCGGGATCCTCGATCATGGTGATCTTGATCCCGGCACGGATCTCTCTCGGAGAAACCGCGACCTTGTAGCCGGCTTCTTCACAGGCTTTGGCCACGTCTTCCAGATTCGAAACAGAGATCGTCCAGTAGCGATAGCCGGTGGCGCCTGCGATTCCACCCGGCGCGGCTTCGACGGGTGGCGCTTTTCCAGGATCCACCAGCTTGATGAGGCTGGTACCACAGAGCAGTCGGTACATGGTGCCGCCGCCGGGCATCGGCATCGTACCCTGCTCTTCGAGGCCGAGTGTGTCTCGGTAGAACTTCAGCGACGCGTCTGCGTCCTTGACGATGATGCCGAGGTCGATCGAATCTTTGGTCAGCGCAATGCTCATGTGGGTCCTTCCTTCCAGCTAGGTCGGGATCCTACCGCAGCGGTCATCAGGACTGTCGACGGGTGCCGGCTACCCAGATTGGATGCGGCAGGGACCTCCGTATTGACGGGTCAACAGGCCCACCATAGGAGGCTGGGCACGCGCAGCTCAGTGTCTTGCTTGACAGTGGAGGGCTTGTAGTATGAGAAAGAGCTCGGGCCGTCGTTCTTTCCTGATTCTTTTCCTGCTTCTACTCGGAACCATCGTCTTCGGCCCCGGCATCGTTGCCGCGCAGGATGTACCCAAGGGGAAGCTCATCACCGTTCACCTTAGCGGCAGCGCAAGGAATGGGAATCTGAGGATCAGCAAGGTTCTCCCCAGCGCTAAAGGAATCTGCCGCGGCAAGGCGAACAAGAAGGACGACTGCGAAGACGAGGCTGCCTGGGCACTGAAGGGGTCGAATCTACCTGACAAGTGGACGGTGACAATCGAGAAGAAGTCGCAGCAGCCCGATTGCTTCACCGCTTCGAGCTTCACTCTCTACAACACCAATAACAAGAACAATCCGGTCCCGACGGGGCCGGTTCAGGACCCCCCGTGCACGACCTACTCGGTTTGGGCCTACAACCTCACTCTCAAAGACGAATCGGGGCAGACGGTCGGAGCGGTCGTCGATCCGCTCATTGTGATCGATTACAGTGGTCCCTAAGGTCGAGCGGGCTGCCCTCGTAGGTCAATAGGGTTCCATCCTCGGGTCCGTTCTCTTTTCGCGAGGCACCTCTCGCGGTGTGCCTCGCGTTTGAGACCCAAAACCCGGGGGTATAGGCTTCCGTAGTAAAGAGTGGGTGAGGAACCCGTCGGTGGACCGCGAGACCCGCGCCGACCCAAGTATCGTCGGCTACCCCAACGCCAACACCGTTACTCGAATCTATGCGGCTACGCACACGGCTCATCCTGGCCTTTTTCTTGTTGTCGGTGCTGCCGCTGAGCGGCATCGTCCTCTTCTCGTATCGCTCATCCCAGAAGGCTCTGCGCCAGGCGGCCGAGGCCGAAGCCGCAGTTCTCGCGGAAGAGATCTCTGAGCGCATGGAGACGGTTCGCAGCGATCTCCATCGGCGAATTGGCGGCCTTGCCGGTCTCCCGCTACGGGCGCTTCACATTGCTGGTGAGGGGGCTGATCCTGAGGTCCTCGGCAGCATCCTCGAGTCGTTGGGCGAGGCAATGCCGCTTTTCAGCTCGCTCGAGTTCATTCCGGCGGAGCCAGGGGGCCTCGAGACCGGCGGCCCGGCGCGGGTGAGAGTCGTGATTGACGCGGAGACAGACGGCGATCAATACGAAGCGTGGGTTATAGAGACCGGCCGCGACGAGGCAGCCGAAGGTTTTCTCTACCGTCGAGGGCCGAAGCCCGAGCTGCTTGCCCGCAGGCTTGGCGCCGCGGATGACGGGAAAGGGTGGAAGCCTCCCCGGCCGCCGCCTCCACATCGGCCTTCCGGGATGCGGCCGCGCCGGGACGAGCCGTTTCCCCCTCCCCGCAGGGTGGATGAGGACCCCGGAGTGGGCGTCTCACAGATCGAACAGATCCTTGGCCGGGAGCTGGGGGTTTGGCTGAAGGATGGCGAGGAAGTCGTCGGCAGGATCCAGGTAGAGATCGATCCGCGGACGGTGTTGCGTCACGTGCTTCGCGCAACCCGCTATGAAAAAGGTGAGATCCCCTTCGCGATCGACGGCGCTGGTCGGCTCCTCGCCGCAACCGAGGCACACAGCGAGGCCCTGGAAGACTTGCCTGAGGCCTGCCTGATGGCTGGCGAATCGGGGGAGTCAGTCCAAACTGTGAGCGATTGGGTAGTGGTGACGAAGAAGGACCCGGCCTCAGGCGTGACTCTCGGCATCGCCAGGCCGGTCGGCGAGCCGCTGAGAGAAATGCAGCGGGCGGCGATGCGGAACCTCGGTTACGGAGTCGGTATGATCGGCTTTGCCCTGCTCGGCATCCTCCCGCTCTCGAATCGCATGACCCGCGGGCTGAGTCGGCTGAGCGAAGGTGTCGAGAAACTCACCGAGGGCGATCTGGGCGCTCGTGTCGAAGTTTTGTCAGGTGATGAGATCGGTGTCCTCGCCGGGCGATTCAACCGCATGGCGGAAGAACTGAGCGACAAGCAGGTGAGGCTCCTCGAGGAGGAGCGTCGGCACCGAGAGCAAGAGCTGCGCCAGGAATTTCTGGAAGTTGAGCACGCCCGTAAGACACAGGAGCTCGAGGAGGCTCGGCGCTTCCAGCTTTCACTCCTACCGAGGGGGCTGCCGGAGAGGGACGATCTCGAGATAGCGGTTCTGATGAAGACGGCTACGGAGGTCGGCGGCGACTACTACGACTTCCGCGAGTCTGCCAACGGCTCTCTGACCCTCGCTGTAGGCGACGCGACCGGCCATGGTGCGACTGCCGGTACGATGGTAACCGCGATCAAGAGCCTGTTCATGGCGTCGGGAGCCGAGTTGGCCCCCGGAAACTTTCTCTCAGCGGCTGCTGGGGCGGTTCAGCGAATGGAGCTGGGGAGAATGGGAATGGCTCTTGCGCTGGGCCGTTTCGAGACCAAGACGTTGACGCTCGCCTCCGCCGGGATGCCGCCGATCCTTATTCGTCGCGCCGCGAGCCAAGAAGTCGAGGAGATAGTTGTCGAGGCCCTGCCGCTGGGGCGAATGGCCGCTTCGTATGCGGACCGTCAGATTGACCTTGCCAGCGGCGATACGGTTCTCTTCATGACCGACGGCTTGGCCGAGCTGCTTAGCCCTGCTGAAGAGGTCCTGGGCTACGCCGCGGTGCGGGAGATTTTCCTCGATTGCGCCGATCAGGGGCCGCAGGAGATTCTGGATTGCTTGGATCGGGCGGCGTCCGAGTGGCGCGAAGACCGGGCTCTCGAAGACGACTACACCCTGGTCGTCGTGCGTGTTGGCTGAGGGTCCTCGGCGCTCACATGGCCGGCGACTTGGCCTGTTATTGTCGGTGCCGGTCCAGAGCCGAACAGGGGACCGGTGAGGCGGGAGGTAAGTATGGTCGAGAAAGCAGGGCCTCTGAGTCGACGTCAGGTCTTGGTTTCGGGGGCTTCGGCTGCGGGTATCGGGCTCCTCTCCAGCGGCGCGAGGGGCCTTCAGGCCGAGCGCGTCGTCACCAAGGGTCGGATCAAGCAATCTGTCTGCAAGTGGTGCTACAAGGACCTGAGCGTCGAAGAGCTCTGCGCTGCTGCGGCGGGGATGGGCCTGCGCTCGGTCGAGCTTCTCACTCCCGAGTCATACGACATCGTGAAGCGCTACGGTCTGGTATGTGCCGTAACCAACACTCACACAATTCCCCGCGGTCTCAACAATCCAGAGCACCGAGAGCCTTGTCTCGCGGCGATTCGCGAGTCGATCGAAGCTGCTTCGCGAGCCGGCTTTCCAAACGTCATCACCTTCTCGGGTAATCGTGAAGGAATGCCAGACGACGTTGGCCTCGAGCACTGCGTGACCGCTCTCGAGAAGGTCGTAGGTCTGGCCGAGAAGAGAGGCGTGACCATCGTCATGGAGCTTCTCAACTCCAAGGTCAATCACGCCGACTACATGGGCGACAGCATGTTGTGGGGTGTAGAGCTGGTCAAGCGAGTCGATTCAGAGCGGTTCAAGCTCCTCTACGACATCTACCATATGCAGATCATGGAGGGAGACGTGATCCGCACTATCCGCGAGTATCACCCGTATATCGGCCACTACCACACCGCCGGCAACCCCGGGCGACATGAGCTCGACGGGACGCAGGAGCTCCAGTATGCGCCGATCATGCAAGCCATACTGGACACCGGGTTCGATGGCTACGTCGGTCAGGAGTTCATCCCTACCCGAGCCCCGATCGAGTCGCTGGCCGAAGCGGTACGCCTCTGCGACGTCTGACGCAGTAGTGCTCGGTGTAGGCGCCGCCTTCGCCTTTTGCGACCGGCGCAGCTTTCGGGGTGGGAGCGTCGCCGCGCTGCGGCGGGAGCGGAGAAACCGGTAGGTAGGAGCGATTCGTCTTCGAAAGGGAGCGTCGAGCGCGACTCAAGCGCCGGGGGGACGCGGTTTAGCGCTTGCCACTACTTCTTCGACTTCTTGGTCCTTTTCTTGGGAGTCTTCTTAGCAGCCTTCTTCTTCGGTGCAGCTTTCTTCTTGGCAACCTTCTTGGCTACCTTCTTCTTAGCAGCCTTCTTCTTCGGTGCAGCTTTCTTCTTGGCTGCCTTCTTGGCAACCTTCTTCTTCGCTGCCTTCTTCTTCGGTGCAGCTTTCTTCTTGGCTACCTTCTTGGCTACCTTCTTTTTCGCTACCTTCTTCTTCGGCGCAGCTTTCTTCTTGGCTGCCTTCTTGGCAACCTTCTTCTTTGCTGCCTTCTTCTTCGGTGCAGCCTTCTTGGCGGCTTTCTTGGTCGCCTTCTTCTTCGCAGCTTTCTTTGCGGCCATGCGTATCACCCCCTTTCGTGACCGAGATAGATGTCGCGGTCGAAGTGGTTCACACTAAACCGGTCCCCGGCGCGGAGATAATACTATGTGTAGTGTGTCTCATGTCTAGTGGCCACAATATTTTGTGGTGTGTCCAAATTGCGGCGGTGTGGAGCGGCTGGAGGCTCTGGTCTATTCCGTCTCCTTCGACCCGTGAGCTTTGGTGCCATAGAGGCGGTCGCCGGCGTCTCCCAATCCGGGAAGGATGTAGCCGTGCTCATTGAGCTCCCGGTCGAGAGCGGCGGTAATGATGGGGACATCCGGATGGCGGTCATGAAAGTGCGCCACGCCTTCGGGTGCTGCCACCAGGGCGACGAAACGCACCCATGCGGGGGCGGTCTCCTTGACCAGAGTCACAGCCTCGACGCTCGAGTGGCCGGTGGCGAGCATTGGGTCGACGACGATCACTCCGCGCTGCTCCATCTGTTGTGGCAGGTTGGTGTAGTAGCGAACGGCGGTGAGGGTCTCGGGGTCTCGATAAAGGCCGACGTAGCCCACTCGGGCGGACGGCAGAATCTCCAGAAAACCGTCGAGAAGTCCGTTGCCCGCGCGGAGTACGCTCACCAGAGCGAGCTTCTTCCCCAGTAATCTGGGTGCTCTCATCGACTCGAGTGGCGTTTCGATCTCCACTTCACCGATGGCGAGATCCCGTGTCGCCTCGTAACCGAGGAGCATGCCGATTTCCTTGGTGAGGCGCCGAAACAGCGCTGAGGGAGTCTCTGTGCACCGCATCAGGCTGAGCTTGTGCTGCACGAGGGGGTGCTCGACGACGATCAGTTTGCGTTCCATGAATGCATCCTACTTCGAGGCAGATTGAGACGGACGGTGACGAGGTTCGAATCGGCTGAGGCCTACCAGCTTTTCCAGCTCGGGCTCCGGCGCCTCCAAAACTCTAAAGAACAGACAAGTTACGGGAGTTCGAAACGCCTCGTCGCTGTCGAGGACGAGGCCCTGGGGGAAAAGCACTTTCTGAAGGTGCCGTCGCTTCCTCAGATCGAACTCGCTCCACATGCGGCGGGCATTGACCACGGCGTGCTCGGCGAACTCCAGAACTGCCTCGACATCCAGCCCGTCGAGCTCATTGCCGTGGCCCTCGACCTTCGCCAGCGCGATCTCCTGATCGAGACGGAGTAGCTCCCGCCGGTACGTGTCTTCATCGATGGCCTGCTGGTAGATGTAGACCTCCACCAGACGCTTCTTCTGCCTCTCTAGGTCGGCGAGCCGCCGCTCGATGATCGGTTTCTCCTCTTCGAGCTCTCGCTCCCGGTCGCGCCAGACCTCGAGCACCGACTCGCGGAGTGCCTCGAGGTACTCTGGCTTCGGCTTCAGCCGATCGAGCAGCTCGAGAAACCTCTCCTCCAGAGCTTCCCTACGGGTGCGCGTCTGACCGCAATCACGGCAGCCGTAGTAGCCATAACGCCGCCCGGTCTGGCTCCGCGACCACGAGCCGGTGAGGGGACTGTCACATTGGCCGCAGCGGACGAATCGTCGCAGCGGAAAGTCCGGGTTGTTTCGCGTGTGCCGTTTCCCGGCGAGCTTCGAGTCGTGGAGCACGACCTGCGCTCGATGGAAGGTGTGCTCGTCGACGACCGGCTCGAAGTCGCCCTTGACGTCGATTCCCCACTCGTCGTTGCGGACGCGGCCACCGTAGAGCGGATGCCGCAGCAGGACGGCGAAGGTCTGCTTGCTCACTTTGTGGCCATGCCTTGTTCTCAGGCCGGCCGCGGTCACCTCGGTCAGGACCTCCTTCTGCGAATAAAGGCCGGTCGCATAGAGCTCAAAGGCGCGCCGGAGAAGCGGTGCGGAGTCTGGATCCGGCTCGATCGTCTTGGCGCCGTTCGCTCTCCGCACGTTCAGATAGCCCAGAGGCGCTGGGAACGCCCACTGCCCTCGCTTGAGCGCCTCCTGCATTCCGAGGACCGTTCGCTCTGCTCTTTGGTCGTTGTCAAACTGTGCAAACGCCGCGAGCACGCCCTCCATCAGCTTGCCGGTAGGGCTCTCATCGATCGTCTGCGTCGCCGAGCGGAGCGTGATGTTCATCTTCGCTAGGTGAGCCCTGACGACGTGATGGTCGTACCCGTTGTTCATCCTCGACCCCAGAGTTGTCACCAAGATCCTCCGACACATTGCTGATGAGAAGGCCAGCTCTCGAGAGCGCGCTCGACCGGCGTCTGCTCTCGCCTCTTGACCGGCCGGCGACGACGGCAAGAGTCCCCGGCCCCGTGAGCTGATCCCGATCACCTTGGGCCGGCGGAGCTGTGCTCCTGCTCAGCCGAGTAGTAGCCCAAGGCGTCGACCTCACTCACCGCGGCGCGACCTCCTGCTGATCTCTCTGTTCGCCGAGCCCCGAACCACGCAACACGGCGCAGAAGTTCACCTTCGCCCGCTTGGCAAGCGCGATACGATCGGTTGACCCGAAAAGGAAATCCCTATCCCTTCTTCGTCGTCTCCGCCCTCCGCGACCCGGGCACGATGGAGTCCCCTGGCGGCCGGCTACAACGGCTGCAGATCGTAAAGGGCTGGGTCGACGGCGAAGGGCGACCTCATCAGTCTGTCTTCGACATCCTCGGCTCGGCGGACAATGGCGCATCAGTAGATCTGGAGACCTGCGCCCCGAGCGGACCCGGCTTCGATTCTGCCTGCTCGGTGTGGCGAGACCCCGACTTCGAGCCCACCCGTCGGGCCGTCTACTACGCACGCGTAGTGGAGAATCCGGGCTGCCGTTACAGCACCTTCGAATGTCTCGGGCTGCCGGTCGCGGATCAGCCTCCGCACTGTTCGGATCCCGTGCTGCAGAAGACGATCCAAGAGCGCTCTTGGACCTCCCCTATCTGGTACGAGCCCTCTAGCGAATAATGCGCCAAACCATTGGTACCGTTGCACGCGCCGCCACTTCAACACTCGTCCGAGCCCCAGCTTTCGTAGCTTCGTTGCTCTGGGGTTGTAGCGCTCCCGCCAGTGAGCCGACTGGAGCGCCCCCGGCCGATCTGGTGCTGCGCGGGGGCAAGATCGTCACCCTCGAAGCCGAACAACCCGAGGCCGAAGCCTTGGCGATACGCGACGGCCGCATCGTCGGTCTCGGGTCGGACGAAGAGATCGCCGGACTTGTCGGGCCGGAGACCGAGGTCGTCGAGCTGGAGGGGCGCCTCGCCATTCCGGGCTTCATCGAAGGGCACGGACACTTCATGGGTGTGGGTCGCTCGAAGCTCCAGCTCGACCTCATGGATACATCTCCTGGGTGGAGGGCTTTTTCTCTCCCGGGCGCTCCATGCCCATGGCATCCAGCAGCAGGCAGCTTTGCCTCGCTCACGGGTTGCCGGCAACCTGGGTACGTGGACCGTCATGTTGGTCAGTGCCTCGTTGTTGTTATGGCAGTTTGCGACGGGTTGAGTGAAGACAATCCATCTGAAGCACAACGCAAAGGCCGGCTGAGCAAGATTCATGCGAGGTTTACAGGACAGAATACGTGCCCGGTTGGGGATCGCCATTCTCGATGGCGGCATGGGCACCGGTCTTGGTGAACAGGGACTGAGTGAGGCAGAAGCCTGGACGGCGGGCTGGCACCTGGATGATCCCCGGATCGAGACCGCGGTTGTGCGGGTTTATGAGGGTTTCCTCGCAGCGGGTGTCGATATCCTGACGGCAAATACCTACAACATCAGCGGTGCATCTGCTCGCCGGGCGGCGGATCACCAGCCACGGAATGGCGATAATCTGGCCCGCCGCGCCATCCGGCAGAATATTGAACTTGCCCGACGTGTCATCGAGCGACGCACGGAAGGGGAGGCACCCCTGCTTGCGGTGAGCCTTGGCAGTTTCGGTACTGCCATTCCCGGACGCGGCGAAACCGCAAACCGCGAATCGGACAATCCCCACCGGATCGCCGGTTACGGCGTCGACCTTGCGGTACTTGAGACGTTCCATCGCGAGCGCATTCTCGCTGCCCTGCAGGTACCTCCCCATGGTACCGAAGAGATGATTGCCCCTGACTTTGACCTGTTCGCATTCGAGACCATTCCCGATCGACTCGAAGCGCTGGCGATCGTCAACGTTCTGCGCGACGTTTTTGAGCGGTACCGGCTGCACGATCGCCTGGATGCTTGGGTGTCGTTTACCTGCCCGGACGTGTACACGGTCGATAATGGCGACCTGTTTACCGATTGTGTGCGGACCGTGGCGAACAGCAGGGAAATCACCGCTGTTGGCATCAACTGTACGGCGCCACATCTTGTATCGGCGTTGCTCTCGGAAGCTTCATCGACGCTGAGAGCGTTTTCCGATGTGCCTGGCAAACTGCTTGTCTGTTACCCCAATTCCGGTGAACGCTATCTTGCGCGCAAGCTGCGGGAGGGAGAGGCCGGCCACTGGGAGTCGAGCGATTCGAGCGTTGGCTCGACGTTGTCCGACTGCGCCGGGGATTGGATTGCGTTGGGGTGCAGTGTGATCGGAGGGTGTTGTCGAATCACAGCGCGGGAGATCGGCGAACTGCGTGTGAAAATCCAGGCATTGGATTAACGCTTGCGCTGAGGGGAGCGGTAGTGACGGCACTACCGCTGCGAATCCGCCAGTAACCTTAATCCCGAACCGGTGACTACGTCACCGGTTCCAGGGGCGGTTGATTCAGCGCTTCCCGGTAGTTCTGGTGAAAGTGATGCAGCGCGGGTTCGTTGCGACCGAATACGATTTCTTTCAGCATGCCGGTTTCGGCAGAGCGCTGCTGCATTTCACCCATGACGTAGTCTTCCTGCTCAACCGTACTGTGGAAAACTTCCATCGAGGCTTCGACACCCCCGAGTACACTTTCACTGCCATCGCGGTCATAGACATCGTCAATCTGCACGCCTGCAGCCTGTTCCGCTTCGATCGCCCGGATGGCTTCCTCGGTGAAGTAAAAGGAAATCCGCGTGGTGGAGCGACCGGGATTGTTCTCATCTGGGTAGATCCGGATCAGGGTGGCAGTGCGCGGGCCGCACAGGAATTGGATATTGGGGAACAGGTGATACAGCACGAAGGTACCCCGGGCGATGTGCCAATCGGATTCTGGCTGACCTCTCATGGAATCGATGCCGTAGTTGGCGGTGACAAAGCGGTGGTGCCTGCCGAATTCCTTCAGGTGAAGGTTGTTGCCGTAATACTGGCGCCCGACCGTGTCCTTGTGCAGCTTCTTGAAGTGGTAGGTTTCGCCAAAGGTATCGTTGGCGAACTTCCAGTTCAGGTTCATGGTGATGGTTTTCTCACCGACAAACCGGTGGTTGGTGACGTTGTGGGAACCGAGTTCCGCGGCCAGCTCTGCACCCAGCAGATCGTCGACATCCAGTTGCCCGTTGACATCCGGGTGTACCCACAACAGACCGTCCCGTTCGACCGCGGGCAGCTCAATCAGACCATGGCAGGATTTGTCGATAGCGCCAAAGTGATTTTCATCCTTAATGTGCATCAGATCGCCGGTGTTGGCGTAACTCCAGCTGTGAAACGGGCACACGAAGACGTTCTTCTTGCCACGCTCCTCCGATGCGACCTTGACTGATCGGTGCCGGCAGGCGTTCAGGAAAGCGTGGATCCTGCCTGATTTGTCACGAGTGGCGAGCAGCGGTATGCCGAAGTCGTCCATGGTCAGGAAGCTGCCCAGATCCGGCAGGTCCCCGGACAGTCCAATCAACTGGGGATGGTTGCGGAAAAACGCGTGGCGTTCCTGTGCTGCTACTTCCGGACACACGTACGCCGTGGTCGGCATCCGGTACTGCACACCGGCGTCGATGTTCTTACCTTCATCCAGTTGTTGCATCAGTTCCTTGAGAATCTCAACCTGCGTTGCGTGTTGCATGCGTTCCTCCGTTCTTCCCCGTTCGCGTCGCGAACGAAGGTGCCACCCTAAAAAGTCGCAAGAGTCGCGGTCCGGTTCCGGGGGCAGAATCTTCGGCTGACACCTTGGTAGCCAAAGGCTGCCGGGGAACCGTCTAATCGACGCCTACGAGAACGATAGAGTAGAGCAAAGTGAATATCGCACCCAGAGATGTGGAGAAGGCCGCTCTCGACCTAGAGCCCGAACTGCGGGCCAAGCTCGCTACCCTTCTGATTCGCAGTCTAGAAGAGACTGAGGATGTGGACGAGAAGGAGATCGAAGGGTTGTGGTTGGCGGAGGCGGAAGAGCGGGCCAGGCAGATCGATGCTGGCGAAGCCGAAATGCTTGCAGCTGAGGACGTCCTGCAGGAGCTTCGTAGCCAAGAGGCCGCGGGTGCCACCCGAGAAGTCTGACGATCGCGTTCTCGCTAAGTCCTAGCCAGAAGTATTGGGGGGGGGGCGTACCTTGCGCAGCCGAAGGCTGGGCACAGATGCTTGACTAAACCAATGGGCTTGACAGCAAGGTCAAGCTAGTGTATTTAATCAAACATGAGACTGCCGCATGAGAGCTTGGCACTTCAGCAGGTAGCGGAAAGACTTGCCGATCTTCTCGGTCTTCCATCTGAGAACCTAAAGCCTGCGCCAGTTGCTTTGGCTCATGAAGCAGATGCCGTGCTTGATCTTGGCGCGTTGAGGTTCGTCATCGAGTGGAAAGGCTCGAGCGGTCTCGCCCAGGTTTCTCAGGCTGCGAACCAGGTCGTGGAGTACGCATCCAAGCTCGGAAGGCGAGCGGTACCTGTCCTAGCCGTCCCCTTCATGGGACCTTTAGGCCGCGAGCGCTGTCGCGAAGTCGGAGTCAACTGGCTCGACCTCAGCGGAAACGCCCACATCTTCGCGCCCGGTGTTCGAGTCCGAGTCGAAGGCCAACCCAACCTCTTCAAGCGACCGGGAAGACCGGCGAGCGCCTTCGCCCCAAAGAGCTCGCGGATCGCTCGCTGGCTGCTCCTCCATCCGAAGGAGTTGCTGACGCAGCGCGAGATCGCCCGCGCTACCGGCATGGACGAGGGCTTCACAAGCCGGATTGTGGCCAGACTTGAGGCAGACGAGCTCGTTTCCCGCGAGCCCAGCGGAGCTATTCGTGCGCAAGATCCGGATCTCCTGCTCGACGCCTGGAGGGAGGACTACGACTTCTCGAAGCACCAGGTCGTCAAGGGGTACGTCGCGGCGCGCTCTGGAAGCGCACTTCTTCGCCGGGTCGCCGGCGAACTCAAAGGACTGAAGGCTGACCACGCAGCGACCGGGATGGCTGCCGCATGGCTGCTCACTCGCTTCGCCGGCTTCAGGATCGTCACCATCTATGTGGCCGAGCTGCCATCGTCGGACGTGGTCGATCGCCTGGGCTTCCGAGAGGAAGGCCCTGGGTCGAACGTCTGGTTGGTGGCTCCAGCAGACGAAGGTGTGTTCCACGGCGCCAGCGATCGCGACGGGGTGCGCTGCGTCCACCCGGTTCAGGCCTACCTAGATCTCAAGGAGCATCCAGAAAGAGCTGACGAAGCTGCCGTCCATCTGCGAGCCGAGCTCTTGACTTGGAGAACGGATGCCTGACAAGCCCACAACGGCTGCCGGCTACGATCCCGATTACGTCTCGCTCGTCCGTGCGACGTGTCTATACGTCGCAACTAGGCTTGGTGATCTAACGGACAACCTAGTCGTCGTCGGAGGATTGGTCCCCTCTCTCATCGTCGACCAGGACAACCTCGCGGAGGGAGTCGAAGCCCACGTCGGAACCATGGATCTCGATGTCGCGCTCGCTATCGCGCTCCTGGACCAAGGTCGATACCGCGAGCTGTCGGAGCGACTGCGTCGCAGCGGCTTCACGCAGGACAAGAATCAGGAGGGGAACGCCACCCGGCAGCGATGGAAGATCGAGGGAGTGACGCTCGACTTTCTCATCGAGCCGACCCTGCCGGATGATCGAGGCGGCGACCTTCGCGACATCGAGCCGGACTTCGCCGCTGTCATTGCACCAGGGCTACACCTAGCCTTCTTGGACCGCCAGCGGATCTCGCTCACTGGGCGCACAATCATGGGCGAGAACGCAGAGCGAGATATCTGGGTCTGCGGCCCAGCCGCGTACATCGTCCTCAAGGCACTCGCGTTTTCTCTCCGTGGCGAAAACAAAGATGCTTACGACCTTTTCTACGTGATACGCAACTTCGGAACTGCAGTCCAGGAGGTCGCCGATCTCTTTCGCCCGATCCTCGACGACACCCACACCGAGGAGGCCATCTCGATCCTCCGCCGGGACTTCACCGCCCACAACGGCCTCGGACCGCGACGCGTCGCCCAGTTTCTGACAGGCGAACCGGACGACACCATTCAGGCCGAGGTCGTGGGCCACATCGACTCTCTCCTGCGAGCACTGGGCCGAGGATCCCAATAGATTGTCTCTGCGATCCGGTCACCGTTTCATCGGTCGCGGTGTCACCGACGAAGCCCCCCTACCCGCAGCCTTCTGCCGGCTCGCGTGCTAGGCGAATATACCTAGCATTCGACCAGGCTTGCGATTGCATCCGAGACCTCTCGGAGCACCTCCTCGAGGCGCCCGCTGACCTCGACCCGCCCGGTAGCATTCGCTCTACGGGCGAGCTGGTTTAGGTTGTTGCCCACACGCGCCAACTCGTGGATCGCCCTGCTGTTGACCCGACTTGACAGGCGGTAGCGAAGAGCTGTCTGTCGGACGTATACGCTCGGGGCAAGAGAGACGAAGCTGGCCCTCTCCCGAATCGTCTCCCACTCTTCTGGCGCGAAGCGCACCGGCTTGACGAGGGTGAGGCGAGGCCTGCGTCTTTTTTTCATCGAGGTCCTTCAGGCGTCAGTGAGCCTCTTGAGCGCCGCGAAGCGGTGCGAAAAGGCTCGCTTTCGTATGCGCGACGTAGTCGCGTATTACGAAAGAATTGCTCGCTCCTGCCACTACCAGCATTCCCCTCAGGACCGACCCCTCCGCCACTCGCTCCGCTCGACGCCGCGGCGCTCGTGGAAGCCGCGAGTGTGGCGTTGGGCTTTGCCCGGCGGTGGGACGAGGAGCACTTTCCACAGCCGACGCAGCTTCTACGGGTATAGAGCTACAGGAGCTACTACAGGGATGGGGGGACCGTTTATGCGTGGCCGACCTCACCAGGGGGGACCGTTTATGCGTGCGGAGGGGGACCGTTTATGTGTGGAAAACAGGCGATATCCACAAAGGAATTTCACGGCTCGAGCCGTTTCCGGACATGGCAGGGCGATGGCTTGAGGCGAATCCCGCCAGGCACCTGCTCGACACGCGCAGCAGGATAGAGGACCAGGACCTGACGGAGAGAGCGCAGGAAGCGCCGCTTGAAGTCCTTCCGATCTCGGTAGTCGGCGCCGAACTGTGCCGCGAGCGCGACCCAGGGCACGCGAGTCGGTTTTCTCAGGTAGCTGTTCCGGTACGTGAGCCAACAGTAGAGGTCGAGGGCCATCGAGCTCCGGACGACCTTGAGAACGCGCAGATCGATGGGCACCGGTCGGTCGCAGATCGCTTCGAAGAAGCCCGGGCTCAGAGTCAACGTCGAGCGCCATGAAACCGCCTGTCTCGCCTCAGCCACGTTCCACCACAGATGACTGCGCCGGCTGACGCGAAATCCGTCGTCTTCCCACTCGCCGGAGGCTCGCTTGTCCCAGGTGAAGGCGATGGTCGCACCGAAGAGGCGCTGCATCTGATCGCGAAGTCTCCCGATCGGACCGGTCTTGCCACCGCGAGGAAGCAGACCGAGCTCCGCCATGAAGGCGCTCAGGGAAGGGCCCAGCTGAATGACCGGCTCACGAGTTCGAACTGCTTCGGTGGTGACCCACGCCATCAGGAGCCGCGGGTACCGGCCGTAGGGCAGCTCCAGGAGGGGATGCGCCGCAATCGAAACGACGAGCGAGCCGTTCTGCCGGATGAACACCTTCGACTTCTGCCGGCTGTGAGGCAGAGTCGTCTGGACGAGCAACCGCGCCATGAAGCCCATAGCGCCCGCCCTGCGGGCCTCCTCGGCCTCGATCGCGAGTGCCTCTCGGAGGAGCCGGTCGTTGGCGCTTGGGCGAGGAACGGTGGCCTCCGAGACTCAGAGAACAGCTGTCCTCAAAGTCTCGAAGGCGTTGAGCTGGGCCCAGAGGTAGTTTGCCGACAGTCGATGTCGGTCTACCTTCGGCTATCGAGCGTTTCGAGGCTGAACGGAGAGGAAAGCTCGGAGACGAGCTCGCGCTTCCACCACTCGCCGCTGGCCCTTCGCTCGGCGGAAGTGGTGAACTCATAGTGGTAGTAGCGGAGTCGTAGATAGGTGGGGCGCGATTCGGTCCACTTCTGGCGGGGGAGAAGCTCGAGGACGGCCTCTTCGCCGGAAAGTATCTTGCGCGCCAGCGCGCCGAGCCAAGGCGAGCTCGTCGGGCGCAGAGCCGCGAACCACATCTGCCAGTCGAGTCGAGGCTGGTGGGGGGCTACCAAAGCCGGCGGCCGGTCCAGCCGTCCGGGCTTCCAATGAAATTCGATCTCGGAGAAGTTCTGGCCGTCAGCGCTTCCCTCGATGACGATCTCGGGTCGTGTCTTGGTCATGACGCGAAAGAGCCCGTAGCCGTTAACCGAGCGGAATGGAGCGATCGCGCTCAATAGCGATCTGCCCGGTTGCACCAGGTTCGAGTCACACCAGTAGAGGAAGGGTCCGACCGGGCCCTCGAGGGCGGCGGGAGCAGCGCTGCGGACCAGCTCTCGCGCGGTCACCAGCATGCTCAGCACGAGCAGCGCCGCAGCAGCGGTTCGCCTCAGCGTAGGGCCGATCGAGCCGATCCCCATCAGACGCCTGAGCTCACGATTGGTTGGCGCATGCAGCCGCCGCTCGCGAAGGACCGGCAGGAGGGCCTCGAAGTGCTTGTCGTCGAGCAGGGAGACGACAAGCACTGTCGTAAGCAAATTGAAAAAGCCGTAGTTGCCCGTCCATGCGATGAGGGCCTGCAAAACGACGAAGAGCAAGAACGCCGTTCCTCGCGCCCGCCGCCCAAGGAATATCAACCAGGGGACGCAGAGCTCGATCAGCAGGCACCCTCCCACCGACGCTTGCTGAAACCAATCGGGAAGGTGGTGGGCGTACCAGCTCGTCCACCAGGGAAGAGGCTGGGTGAAATAGTGATAATCCAGGGCGCTGAGGTTCCACCAGGCCTCGTCCATGCTCAGCAGCTTGGTGGCCCCGGACAGGAAGATGAGCTTGAAGACCAGGGCGCGAAAGAGCCAGATACCAAGGGTCGAAGGCGGCGTCTGCTCGGCGAGATTGGCGCGCCTCCTTGTCGGGGCGAGCACGAGACCGAGGAAGCCGGCTTCGAGCAACAATGTGTCCCACTGAAAGCTCATGAAGTCCTGTCCCGCGACCGACAACGAGAGATAGAGGAGCCACAAACTGCCAAAACATAGGAGAGGAAAGAAGCCGAGCAGGGCAAGCAGGGAGGCTACGGCCCCGGCGCCGCAGAGAATGTGGAGCAGCACGTCGCCGGGGGCCAACCACATCAGAGTCGGGAGTCGCCAGTAGGCATCGTCGCCTAGGCTGTTGGCAGCGCCGGTCAAGAAGGGCGCTACCGGCAGGATGCCGTGGGATCCGATCAGGCCAGAGGCCTGAACCCAGAAGGAGACGAAGGCGATGAGGAAGACTAGGCCGAGCAGTCGGAGCAGAAGCCCGCGAACGAAGTGGGTAGTGGCTGGATAGCGCGGCACGAGCTTGGGCGGTCACCCTCCTCGAGGCGAGATCAAGCGTCGGCAGCTACGAGAGCCCAGGCGGCTTCGGCCGTCGGGCGTACCGAAGCGGCCGTCTCTGTGGCCCATGCGCTTGCGGCGGTACCGTCGCGAACGCGGCCGACGATGCCTTGAGCGATTCCCGCACTGCGGAAGAGGTTGTAGGCCATGTAGAAGTTCCAGTTCTTGATCTCGTCGCGGCCGGTGCGTCGGCAATAGGCATCGCGGTATTCATCCAGGGTAGGAATGCCGAGAGCAGAGAGGTCGGACCCCGAGAACTGCCGGCTCCACTGCATGCACTGATAGCTGAAGTCGCCGAGGGGATGGCCGATCGTGGAGAGCTCCCAGTCGAGTAGAGCCAAGATCCTGGGCTCGGTAGGGTGGAAGACCATGTTGTCGTGGCGATAGTCCCCATGCACGATGCTGCTCTCGTCGCCTTCGGGAATGTTTGAGGGCAACCACTCGATGAGGTTGTTCATCGCCTCGATGTGCTCGGTCTCTGAGAGGGTGTACTGCTTGCCCCATCGGTGGATCTGGCGCGCGAAGTAGTTGCCTGGCTTGCCGAAGTCTTCGAGCCCGAGCTTGAGGTAGTCGACACTGTGGAGCCGTGCCAGAACCTCGTTCATCTGGTCATAAACTGCGCCCCGCTCCTCCTTGGCCACGTCGGGGAGCGTGCCATCCCAGAACACCCGTCCCTCGACGCACTCCATGATGTAGAACCAGGTGCCGATGACGCTCTCGTCGGTGCACAGGCAGTAGGTCGCCGGCACTGGCACGTCGGTCTTCCCGAGGGCGGTGATGATGCGGTATTCCCGGTCTACGGCGTGGGCCGATGGAAGGAGCACTCCCGGAGGCTTGCGGCGCAGCACGTACTTCCGGCCGGCGCTCTCGAGCAGGTAGGTGGGGCAGGACTGGCCACCCCGGAACTGCCGCACTTCGAGAGGACCTGAAAAACCCTCGACATGGTCCTCCATATAGTCGCGGAGCGCGTTCGTATCGAAGCGAAGCCGCTCTGAGATCTCTTTGGTTCCTGAGAACTTTTGCTGTCGGCTTTCCATGGCGGGGATTCTCTCTCGCCGGGTCGCTCAGGGCAAGGGCGGGCCTAAAGGCTGATACCCTGCCCTGAGTGAACAAGAATCAGCCTGAACCGCTCGCGCAGCCACCCGTTTCAGGCGTCGAGCCTGGCGAGGTCGATCCCTGGCGTTTTCTCGGCTGGACCCTCAGCGGTCTGATCAGCAAACGGATCGAGTCTCACCCCGGCCATCCGCCGATTCCCTGGGCGCCCGTAACCAAAGCGATCGCCTCTTCCAAGGTTGCGCTCCTCTCAACTGCCGGCATCTCGAGCAAGGACGACCCGCCTTTCGACATGGAGAGCGAGCGCCAACGCCCGTCCTGGGGTGACCCCTCGTGGCGCCGCCTTCGCTCGGACACCACGGCGGCCGATGTCGAAGTCAATCACCTCCACATCAACACGGAGTTCGTTCGCCGCGATCTCAATGTCGCCCTGCCTCTCGACCGGCTTCGTGAGCTGGTCGCCGAGGGTGTGGTGGGGTCGATGGCCGAGACCCACTACTCGACCATGGGCTATCAGGGTGCAAGCACCAAGGCCTTGGAAGAAGAGACGGCCCCCCAGATCGCTGCCGCGATGCGCTCCGAAGCCGTCGATCTCGCGCTCCTCGCTCCGGTGTGACCCGACTGCTGCCGGTCGGTCGGACTGGTCGCGCGCAAGATCGAGGAGGCTGGCATCCCCACCGTCACCTTGGAGCTGCTCTGGCCCTACCAACGAGTCGTCGGGATGCCGCGAGTGGCGGCCGTCGAGCATCCCTTCGGGCGGCCCTACGGCGCCGCCGGTGACGCCGAGACCCAACGCGCTGTCCTCGAGGAGGCGCTTACCGTCTTTACCAAGGCCCGCGAGCCTGGGCATGTCGAGCACCTGCGTACACGATGGCCCGACGACCCCACAGAACGCAAGACTTGGCACCCCAGCGTGCCCTCGCCCGCCATCGCCCTGATGCTGAAGCGTCGCGCCAGCGAGGCCGGATAACGCCCGCTCGAGACCAGCGTTTCCAAAGTTCGCGCACATATCTCGGGCCCTTCTGCCCGCTGGCGTCGTTTCGCCTCCTCGACATATTGCCCCAATATGCCTGCGTCGGCGCGCCTAGCCAGCGAACAGAATGACCTCGAGCTATGCAGCACGAACTTTGGAAGCGCTGGTCTAACTGCGACCGGGTAGCGTCGTACTCGTTTCTGACGCTTGCTCGGTCTCGGGATCCAACTCCAGCCCTAGACCATCGGCCAGTCGGGTCAGATAGTTGAAGAGACCGACGATATGAGCGATCTCCAAAATGCCCTGGTCATCGAAGCCGAGATTCCGCAGTGGCAGCCAATCCTCTTCGACCATGCGGGTCGGCGTCGCTGACAGCTTTTCAGCAACGGTACACAGAGCGAGGTCTCGCGCGCTCAGGGAGGACTCGAGCTCCTGCCAGCGGTTTTCCTTGATCGCCGCGACAAGGTCTTCGGCGCCTGCTTCCATACGCAGAAACTCTGCGTGGGACTGGGTTCAGTAATGACAGTCCTGGGCCGCTGACGCGACCGCCGCGATCATCTCTTTTTCGCGCCGCTCGAGGGCGCTCGGCAGAAACATGATGGTGCCGAAGAGCTTGGCGAAGGGGCGGCCAATGCGCTCGTGCGTTGCAAGCAGTCGCCCCATATTGGGGACGAAATCGACGTCGTAGTGGTTGCCCGTGGCCCGGCCGGGGGCCAACAACTCATCCGAGGGCAGCTCGACCCAGGCTTCGGTCCGATCGGTGCTCATCCTTCATCTTTCTGGCCGACGTAGATCTCGGCTCCCGCGTCGCGGAACTCCTGGCTCTTCTCTTCGAGCCCCTGATCGAGGCCTTCGAGCACCGGCAGGCCTTGTGCGGCGGCGTAGTCGCGAATCTGCTGCGTGATCTCCATCGAGCAGAACTTGGGACCGCACATCGAGCAGAAGTGAGCCACCTTGGCGCTCTCCTGAGGCAGAGTCGCGTCGTGATATCGACGCGCCGTGTCCGGGTCCAGGGAGAGGTTGAACTGGTCTTCCCAGCGGAATTCGAAGCGCGCCTTCGAGATCGCGTTGTCGCGCACCTGCGACGCTGGATGCCCCTTGGCGAGATCCGCGGCGTGGGCCGCCACTTTGTAGGTGATGACGCCTTCCTTGACGTCGTCTCGGTCGGGCAGCCCCAGATGCTCCTTCGGAGTGACGTAGCAGAGCAGCGCGGTGCCGTACCAACCGATCATTGCGGCGCCGATTCCGGAGGTCAGATGGTCGTAGCCGGGAGCAATATCGGTGGTCAACGGGCCAAGTGTGTAGAACGGCGCCTCGTCGCACCATTCGAGCTGTTTTTCCATGTTCTCTTTGATCATGTGCATGGGCACGTGACCCGGGCCTTCGTTCATGACCTGGACGTCTTGGTCCCAGGCGCGCTTCGTCAGCTCACCCTGAGTTTTGAGCTCGGCGAACTGGGGCTCATCGTTGGCGTCCTCGATCGAGCCGGGGCGTAGCCCGTCACCGATCGAAAAGGAGACGTCGTAGGTAGCCATGATCTCGCAGATCTCGTCCCAGTGGGTGTAGAGGAAGTTCTCCTGATGGTGGGCGAGACACCACTTGGCCAGGATCGCGCCGCCGCGGCTGACGATCCCGGTACGCCGCGTAGCGGTGAGGGGGATGTAGCGCAGTAGCACACCGGCGTGGATGGTGAAGTAGTCCACTCCCTGCTCGGCCTGTTCGACGAGAGTGTCGCGAAACATCTCCCAGGTCAGCTCTTCAGGCACTCCATCGACTTTCTCCAGAGCTTGATAGATGGGCACCGTGCCGATCGGGACCGGAGAGTTGCGGAGGATCCACTCACGGGTCTCATGAATGTTCTTCCCGGTAGAGAGATCCATCACCGTATCGGCTCCCCAGCGGGTGGCCCAGACCATCTTCTCGACTTCTTCTTCGATCGAAGAGCTGACCGCTGAATTGCCGATATTGGCGTTGATCTTCACCAGGAATCCGCGGCCGATGATCATCGGCTCGAGCTCGGGGTGATTGATGTTGGCGGGGATGATCGCTCGACCCCTGGCGACCTCCTGGCGGACCAGCTCGGGAGTGATCTCCGCCGGGATCTTTGCCCCGAAGGCCTGTCCCGGGTGCTGGTGGTCGAGATCCGCGATCGTTTGCAGCTTCATATTCTCGCGGATAGCAACAAACTCCATCTCCGGAGTCACGATACCTTTCCTCGCGTAGTGCATCTGCGTGACCCGATGGCCGGAGCGCGCCCTCAGAGGGTTGCGTCTGCGCTCGAATCGGACTGAGTCGAGCCGGGAGTCGTGGGCCCTGAGGCGACCGTATTCGGAGCTCACGTCGGCGAGCTCGTCGACGTCCGCGCGGTCGAGGATCCAAGGCAGCCGCACCGGCTCCAGGCCTTGGCGCACGTCGAGGTCCACGCGTGGATCCGTGTACGGTCCCGAAGTGTCATAGACGCGGAGCGGCGAGTTTGGCACTTCGAAGTCTTGTCCGTCCACGTTTGCGCGGAGCGTTGGAGACTGCTCGATCTGGCGCATCGGGACGCGGATCGAGGGGTCTCCGCCTTCGATATAGACCTTGGTCGAGTTGGGAAACGGGTCCCGAGTAATCAGAGACTTCTGGGTGTCCGGCAGGCGCTCCGCTATCGACATGGTTTTCTCTCCAGGCGGCTGCTTGGCCGCGTTGTCATAAGACCGAATCTCAGCGCCGGTTTTGGGAAGGGAGTCGGATCAAAAGGCTCTCGCTTCCCTGCGCCGGTGCTAGCCGGTACCGCAGCGCCGCGTCGCGACGCTGCTAGGTTCAAGGGCTTCCCCGGGCCTTGCCGGGGTCTCAGGCACTGCCACACCCAGCGAACTGTCGTTGCAGGATAGTTGATTGGCGTTTTCGCCTCAACCCCGCCACCTTGGCGGTCCGCCGGTTTTCGGTGAGAATGGGGATCGATGCAAGGGGGGGACCGTGCCGAGCCTCTACGAAAAAGATCTAGACAAGAACAGCGCCAACCACGTTCCGTTGTCTCCGTTGAGCTTTCTGCCTCGCACCGCGGCGATCTTTCCGGACGGAGTGGCCGTCGTCCATGGGGATCAGCGAACGACTTGGAAGGAGGTCTACGATCGTTGCCGTCGGCTCGCTTCGGCTTTGAAGGGTCTCGGAGTCGAGCGCGGTGAGACGGTATCGATCATGGCAGCCAACTGTCCACCGATGTTCGAGGCCCACTTCGGAGTGCCGATGGCCGGAGCGGTGCTCAACCCACTTAACTATCGCCTCGACGCGGCCGCGATCGCCTTCACTCTCGAGCACGGCGAGGCCAAGGTGCTGCTCACCGATACCGAGTTCTCGCCCACCATCCGCGAGGCTCTCGGCCTGCTGAAGCGAGAGATCACAGTGATCGACATCGATGATCCGATGGCGCCGGGAGGAGAGCTTCTGGGCTCGATGGAATACGAAGAGCTCCTAGCTGGAGGAGATCCTCGATTCGAGTGGTCCCTTCCTGACGACGAATGGGATGCGATCTCGCTGAGCTATACCTCGGGAACCACCGGCAATCCCAAGGGCGTCGTTTACCACCACCGCGGTGCCTATCTCAACGGTCTAGGAAATGTCATCTCCTGGAGTCTGCCGAAACACCCTGTCTACCTGTGGACTCTACCGATGTTTCACTGCGACGGCTGGTGTTTCCCTTGGACGCTTGCCGCGGTCGCCGGCACCAACGTGTGCCTACGTCGCGTCGAGACCAGCGCCATCTACGCGGCTATCGCCAAGGAGAAGGTCACTCACCTTTGCGGCGCACCGATCGTGATGCAGATGATTCTGCAGGGAAGCCCTACCGAACAGCAGTCCTTCGACCACCAGGTCAAGATGCTGACGGCCGCCGCACCGCCGCCGCCGGCAGTGCTCGCGGCGATGGCGGCGTCCGGGTTCGATGTGACCCACGTATACGGGCTCACCGAGACATACGGTCCGGCAGTGCTGTGCGAGTGGCAGCAGGAGTGGAGCGACCTCTCCGCTGAAGAGCAGGCTACCTTGCGTGCCCGGCAGGGTGTTCCCTACGCGGTTCAGGAGGGCCTCATGGTCGCCGACGCGGAGAGCCTCGCGCCGGTGCCGAAGGACGGCGCCACGATGGGTGAGGTATTCATGCGTGGGAACATCGTCATGAAGGGCTATCTCAAGAATCCGAGCGCGACGAATGAAGCTTTCGCGGGCGGTTGGTTCCACACCGGTGATCTCGGTGTTTGGCACTCCGGTGGCTACATCGAGCTCAAGGACCGCTCCAAAGACATCATCATTTCGGGCGGAGAGAACATCTCTTCGATCGAAGTGGAGGGCGTGCTCTACCGACACCCGGCGGTTGCGGCCGCCGCGGTGGTCGCCAAGGAAGATGAGAGGTGGGGCGAGACTCCCTGCGCTTTCGTCGAGTTGAAGGCGGATGCGACCGCTTCGGCCGACGAGATCATCGAGTTCTGTAGAGACCATCTCGCAGGCTTCAAATGCCCGCGTTTTGTCGTCTTCGGCGAGTTGCCGAAGACCTCGACCGGCAAGATCCAGAAGTTCCGACTGCGTGAGCGAACCAAGGAAGTGGGTCGATAGGGTGCCTGGCCCTTGATAGGCTGCGAGGATGACGCGAGAGGATCTGCTCGAGCGTTTTCGGGGAACGCGGCAGGCAAGTGTGGATCTCAGCTCGCCTCTGCAGCCCGAGGACTACCGCATTCAGACGATGGCGGATGTGAGCCCGCCGTGGTGGAACTTGGGCCACACCACCTGGTTCTTTGCCAAGAATGTTCTCGAGCCTTTCGGCCTCTACAGCGCCGAAGACGCTCGCCTCGAGTATGTGCTCAACTCCTACTATGAGGCTCTCGGACCGCGGGTGCCGCAAGTCGAGCGGGGGCTCCAGACTCGGCCGACGACTCCGGAGATCTTCGCTTTTCGGGGTCGAACAGACGATCGAGTCGCGACTCTGATCCGCGACGTTTCCGAGGCGGACTGGGAGCGTGCCGAGTTTCTGATCGTCACCGGCATTCACCACGAGCAGCAGCATCAGGAGCTGCTGGTCACGGAGATGAAGCACATCCTCGGATCCAACGTTGCAGAGCTGAGGACTGCCTATGGTGCGACCAGCGCCAGCTCCGAGAGCGTAGTCGTCTCAGAGCTCGAGGCAATTGCGCTTCAGGGCGGCCTCGACGAGTTCGGCAACCTAGAGGGGGGATGGTGTTTCGACAATGAGCTTCCGGTTCACCAAGCATGGCTCGAGCCTTTTGCGGTGGCAAATCGGCTGATCTCGAACGGGGAGTATCTCGAGTTCATGGCAGATGGGGGCTATCAAGAACCGCTACTTTGGCTCGCCAACGGCTGGGCGCGGGTGCAGGAGAAGGGCTGGGAGCATCCTCTCTACTGGGAGAAGGTGAACGGAGAGTGGCAGCAGTGGAGCATGGCGGGGATGGGTCGACTGCGGCTCGACGAGGCTCTGTGTCACATCAGTTTCTATGAGGCCGATGCCTTTTGTCGATGGTTGGGGTCAACCCGATCGGGCTGGTCGGGCTGCCGCCTACCCACCGAAAGAGAGTGGGAGCATGCCGCTCGACGTTGTGGCTTCGACATCGCCGGCGGCAACTTCCTCGACGGTCATCGGCTGCACCCCGGGCCCTCTCCCGAGCGCATGAACGGGGCTCTTCCTCAGGCTGCCGGCGAGCTCTGGGAGTGGACCTCGAACCACTATGAGGCGTACCCCGGCTACACTCCTTTCGACGGTTCTTTGATGGAGTACAACGGGAAGTTCATGGACAACCAGCGCGTCCTTCGCGGAGGTTCTTGTGCCACACCGCGCTCCCATATCCGGGTCAGCTATCGCAACTTCTGGGCACCGGAAACGCGTTTTCAGTTCAGCGGCATTCGAGTAGCCCGTAGCTTGGACTGACAGATGAGCGACGATCTCCGAGCGCAGGGGCAGACGCCGGTGGATCCGGATCCGGAGGAAACCAAGGAGTGGCTCGATGCGCTCGACGCGGTGCTCGAGCGCGAGGGTCCGCAGCGTGCCCATGATCTGCTCGAAGCTCTAACCGCGAGAGCCCGCAGCGCCGGCGCCTACCTCCCTTTTCAAGCGACGACCGCGTACCTGAACACGATTCCCGCGAGCCGAGAACAGCGATCGCCGGGTGATTCGGATCTCGAGTGGCGCATCCGCAGCATCATTCGCTGGAACGCTATGGCGATGGTAGTGCGCGCGAATCGGGAAGAGAGCCTCGGGGGACATATCGCCAGCTTCGCCTCCGCGGCCACTCTTTACGACGTCGGCTTCAACCACTTCTTCCATGCGCCGAGCGAGAGCCACGGCGGCGATCTCGTCTTCATCCAGGGGCACAGCTCGCCCGGGATCTACGCTCGCGCCTTTCTCGAGGGGCGCCTCAGCGCCGAAGACCTCGGCCGCTTTCGCCAGGAAATCGGCGAGGGTGGTCTCTCCTCGTACCCGCATCCCTGGCTGATGCCGGACTTCTGGCAGTTCCCCACCGTATCGATGGGGCTGTCGCCGATGATGGCGATTTACCAGGCTCGCTTCATGCAGTACCTCAAGGATCGAGAGATCCTCGATACCGCGGGTCGCAAGGTTTGGGCCTTCATGGGCGACGGTGAGATGGATGAGCCGGAGTCGCTCGGCGCTATCTCGCTGGCGGGCCGAGAGCGCCTGGACAATCTCATCTTCGTCATCAACTGCAACCTCCAGCGCCTCGATGGGCCGGTACGCGGTAACGCGAAGATCATCCAAGAGCTCGAAGGAGTTTTTCGCGGCGCCGGCTGGAATGTGATCAAGGTGGTGTGGGGCTCTTACTGGGACCCACTTCTCGCCCGCGACCACAAAGGGCTGTTGCGCAAGCGCATGGAAGAAGTCGTCGATGGGGAGTATCAGGCCTACAAGGCCAGCCTCGACGGGGCCTTTGTGCGCGACCACTTTTTCGGCAAATACCCCGAGCTGAGAGAGATGGTGGCGAGTCTCACCGACGAAGACATCTGGCGGCTGAATCGCGGCGGTCACGATCCCCACAAAGTCTACGCCGCCTATTGGGCCGCCACGCGCCACCGCGGCCAGCCGACGGTCATTCTTGCCAAGACGGTCAAGGGCTATGGCATGGGGATCTCGGGCGAGGGCCAGAACATCACCCATCAGCAGAAGAAGATGGGGGAAGAGGCTCTACGACAGATGCGCGACCGCTGGCACATCCCCGTTACCGACGAGGATCTGAAGCAGACACCCTTTTATCGCCCGCCGGAGGATAGCGAAGAGATCCGTTACATTCGCGAGCGCCGCGAGGCCCTGGGCGGTTATCTGCCGGCCAGACGGCGCGAGGCGAGGCCGCTCGAGGTCCCGGGGTTGGATGCATTCCAGGTACTTCTGGACGGCTCCGGCAAGCGCGAGAACTCCACCACCATGGCTTTCGTTCGTACCTTGATGGTGCTCACTCGCGACCGTAATTTGAAAGATCGCATCGTTCCCATCGTGCCGGACGAGGCGCGCACTTTCGGCATGGAGGGAATGTTCCGCCAGCTCGGTATCTACTCCTCGGTTGGTCAGCTCTATGAGCCCGTCGATGCCGGTCAGATCGCTCCCTACCGCGAGGCGAAGGATGGTCAGATTTTGGAGGAGGGGATCAATGAAGCCGGCGCGCTGTGCTCTTGGATTGCCGCCGGAAGCTCCTACAGCAACCACGACCTGCGGATGATTCCTTTTTTCATCTTCTATTCGATGTTCGGCTTCCAGCGCGTTGGTGATCTGCTGTGGGCGGCAGCCGATATGCGCACTCGGGGCTTTTTGCTCGGCGGCACCTCCGGCAGGACGACGCTCAACGGAGAAGGGCTGCAGCATCAGGATGGGCATAGCCATCTGCAGGCCTCGGTGGTGCCGAATTGCATCTGCTATGACCCTACCTACGCGTACGAGCTGGTAGTCATCCTCCAGGATGGATTGCGAAGGATGTATGCCGATCAGGAGAACGTCTACTACTACATCACCTTGATGAACGAGAACTACCGCCAGCCGGCGATGCCCGAGGGCGTCGAGGAGGGAATCCGGCGCGGCATGTATCTACTGCGGGCGGCGCCACGCAGGCGCAAGCGAAGGGCACAGCTGTTGGGATCCGGGACGATTCTGCGCGAAGCCGAGGCTGCAGCGGTCATACTCGAAGAGCAGTTCGGCGTTGCGGCAGATGTGTGGAGCGTGCCGAGCTTTACAGAGCTCCGTAGAGACGGCCTAAGCGTCGAGCGGTGGAACCGGCTGCATCCCGCGCAGGAGCCGCGCGTACCTTACGTTACGTCGCAGCTCGCCGGCCACTCAGGGCCTGTGGTTGCCGCTACCGACTACCTCAGCGCCTTCGCAGATCAGATTCGGGCGTGGGTCCCGGGTCGCTACCTGACCCTCGGTACCGACGGCTTCGGCCGCAGCGATACTCGAGAGCGACTGCGGAGATTCTTCGAAGTCGATCGCAATCACATCGCTCTGGCAGCACTCAAAGGTCTCTTGGATGTCGGTGAGATCGAGGCCGAGACCGTCAGCGGTGCCGTCGAGAAGCTGGGGATCGATGCCGAGGCCCCTGACCCGAGTCGCGTTTAAACTAGCTAGGCCGATGAGCAACGAAGTTCTTGTTCCCGACATTGGTGAGTTCGACGAGGTGGAGATCGTCGAGGTGCTTGTCCAGGCGGGAGACGAGGTAGAAGCGGAGACCTCCCTGGTCACTCTGGAGACTGACAAAGCCTCGATGGACATCCCTGCGCCGGCCGCGGGGAAGATCGCGGCCGTCCATGTTGTGGTCGGTGACATGGTGGGGGAGGGCGCCCTGATCGTCACTCTGCAGCCGAGCGCAGAGGGCGCCGGTGCCGAGGTCGAAGCGACGCCGGCCGCAAAGGACGTCGAGGCGGCAGCGACGGGACCCGAGCCGGAGTCCGTACCTTCGCCTCCCGCACAGGAGCCGACGATAGAAGAGAAGCCCCGGCCGACGGCAGCGGCCGGGAGTCGGCGGCCTCGTCCTGCCCCCGATCCGCCAGCGCTCGATGAGGCGATTCCCCATGCCAGCCCGTCGGTACGTCGCTTCGCGCGGGAGCTCGGAGTCGATCTGCACAAAGTGCGCGGTAGCGGTCCCAAGGGCAGGATCCTGAAGGACGACGTTCAGTCCTTCGTCAAGGAGGCGTTGCACGCCCCTACGGCGGTCGCCGAGGGCTCTGCGATCCCGCCGATACCCACCCTCGATTTCTCGAAGTTTGGAGAGGTGGAGGAAGTGCCTCTCAGCCGCATTCGCAGGCTGTCGAAGAACAACCTTCACCGCTCATGGCTCAACGTCCCGCATGTAACCCAGCACGACCTGGCTGACGTCACCGAGCTCGAAGCGTTCCGTAAGAGTCGGAAAGCGGAGGCTGAGGCGCAGGGCGTGAAGCTGACTCCGTTGGCTTTCATCATGAAAGCCGTCGTGGCCGCGCTCCAGGAGTTTCCGCGTGTCTGTTCGTCTCTGTCTCCGAGCGGAGAAGCACTGATTTACAAGAAGTACTACCACCTCGGAGTCGCTGTCGACACCGACGACGGTTTGATGGTGCCGGTCGTGCGCGATGTGGATCGAAAGGGTCTCTATGAGCTAGCCGCCGATCTCGCGCAGGTCAGCGACCGCGCGCGCGCGCGCAAGCTCACCCCGAGTGACATCCAAGGAGCCTGCTTCACGATCTCCAGTCTTGGCAGCATTGGAGGAACCGCCTTCACGCCCATTGTCAACGCTCCCGAGGTCGCCATCCTCGGCGTCTCTCGCTCGCGCTTGGAACCGGTATGGAGCGATGGCGGGGTGGTGCCGCGCCTCATGCTTCCACTCTCCCTCTCCTACGATCATCGAGTGGTCGACGGTGCCGAGGCGGTTCGTTTTACGACCTACCTCAAGAGCGTTCTCGAAGACGTTCGGATGCTCCTTCTATGACCGCAGCTAGCGAGGCCACCGACCTTCTGGTGCTGGGCTCCGGACCCGGCGGATATACGGCCGCCTTTCGCGCCGCCGATCTAGGAAAAACCGTGACGCTCGTCGAGCGCTACCCGATTCTGGGTGGGGTGTGCCTCAATGTCGGTTGTATCCCGTCTAAGGCGCTCCTACATGTCGCGGAGGTCCTGAGCGAGGTCGAAGCTCTTCCGGCAAGAGGCATCGAGCTCGGCGAGCCGAAGCTCGATCTCGACAAGTTGCGCGAGCACACCGCCGGGGTCGTGAGCCGGCTCACCGGCGGCTTGGCGCAGATGGCTAAGAGGCGAGGAGTGCGAGTGGTCCAGGGGACGGGGCGCTTTGTCGCTTCCGATCGTGTCGCGGTAGAGGGGGATGAGGGGGTGGAAGAAATCCCTTTCGAGTCCGCGATCATTGCGGTCGGCTCTCGCACCGTCCAGATCCCCGGTATCCCATGGGACGACCCTAGAGTTTGGGACTCCACCGCGGCGTTGGAGCTTCGCCAGGTGCCGAAACGTCTCCTGGTCGTCGGCGGTGGGATCATCGGACTGGAGATGGCGACGGTCTTCGATGCTCTAGGCTCGAAGATCACGCTCGTCGAGCTCCTCGACCGACTGATGACCGGGTGCGACGCGGATCTTGTGAAGCCTCTGCTCCGCCGAGCGAAAAAGCGCTATGAGGCGATTCATCTAGGAGTGAAGGTCGCAGAGGTCAAGGCCCAGAAGAGAGGGCTGCGAGTCGTCTTCGAAGGAGAAGGCGCACCGCCGGACGCGACCTTCGATGCCGTTCTCGTCGCCGTGGGTCGGCGCCCCAACGGAGACCGTATCGATGCGGAGGCTGCGGGTGTTGCGGTCGACGATCGAGGCTTCATCGCGGTCGATGAGCACCAGCGCACCAACGTAGCAAACATCTTTGCCATCGGCGACGTGGTCGGAGAGCCCATGCTGGCCCACAAGGCTTCTCACGAGGGCAAGGTCGCGGCCGAAGTCTTGGCAGGCGAGGTAAGCGCCTTCGACGCTCGGGTCATCCCATCGGTGGCCTACACCGACCCCGAGGTGGCGTGGGTGGGGCTCGGCGAAGAGCAGGCGGCTCGCCAGGGTATAGAGGTCAAGACGGCCTCGTTCCCATGGGCGGCCAGTGGCCGGGCTCTAGCCATGGGTCGATCAGAGGGGCACACCAAGTTGGTCTTCGACCCCGCGACAGGACGTCTCCTGGGCGGGGGTCTGGTGGGGCCAAGGGCGGGAGATCTGGTGGCCGAGCTGGCTTTGGCGATCGAGACCGGATGCGATGCCGAAGACCTAGCGCTCACGGTTCATGCTCATCCAACACTTTCCGAGACGATCTCCTTTGCGGGCGAGGTCTACTCGGGAACCGTCACCGATTTGTATCTAGGTCGGCGTCGACGGGCCAAGGACTAGACCAGCGTTTCCAAAGTTCGCGCACATATCTCGGCCCCTTCTGTCCGCTGGCGGCGTTTCGCCTCCTCGACATATTGCCCAATATGCCTGCGTCGGCGCGCCTGGCCAGCGAACAGAATGACCTCGAGCTATTGCACACGAACTTTGGAAACGCTGGCCTAGCTGGATCGCGACTGTGGCTCGTCCGCTACGCTGATACCATCACGCTCGTGCTAGCCACGGACAGTGGCGGCGTCTCCAGATCCATTTTAGAGAAGAGAGGACCCTCCCAGTGCATGACATCGCGATTCGCAACGGCCGCATCATCGACGGTAGCGGGAGCCCGGAGTTTCACGGCGATATCGGTATCGAAGGCGACAAGATCGTCGCTGTCGGCTCCGATGTCGGCTCGGCGAGGCGTGAGATCGATGCGTCGGGCAAGCTGGTCGCTCCAGGCTGGATCGACATTCACACTCATTTCGATGCGCAGGTGTCCTGGGATCCCTACCTGACGCCCTCCTGCTGGAACGGGGTTACCACCGTCGTCATGGGCAACTGCGGCGTCGGTTTCGCCCCGGTGCGACCCCAGGACCGCGACTGGCTCATGGACCTGATGGATGCAGTCGAGGATATCCCCGCCATCGCGATGGCGGCGGGTATGGAATGGGCCTGGGAGAGCTTTCCCGAGTACCTCGACGCGATCGGCCGCAAACCACACTCGATGGATGTGGTGACCCAGATCCCGCATTGCGCGTTGCGTGTTTATGTCATGGGTGAGCGCGGTGCCGATGACGTCCAACCCACCGACGAAGAGCTCGCTCGGATGGCAGCGCTGGTGCAGGAGGGCATCGAGGCCGGCGCTCTCGGGGTCTCCTCGAACCGCCTACTCGCCCACCGCACCAAGCACGGCGAGGTGATCCCCGGCAGCTTCGCGCGCTATCCGGAGCTCGAAGCGATCGCCGGTGGCATCAGCGCCGCGGGTGGCGGCGTGTTCCAGTTTGTCGGACCCTTTGAACGGGAGTGGCTTCTCGAGATCGCCAAGACCCCAGGGGTGAGCGTCACCTATCTCACCAGCGAGGCGGGGCAGGAGAACCTGGCCTTTTTCGACCAACACTGCACCGACTACATCCGTATCTTCCCGCAGGTTCGGGGGCGGGCCACGACCATCCTGATGAACTTGGAAGGCTCCTTGCATCCCTACGTTCTCAACTACGCCTATCGCGAGCTGGTCGGCGATCTAGGGATGCCGGAGCGTCTGGCCAAGATGCGTGATCCGGAAGTTCGCGCTCGCATCCTGGCCAGTGACTGGGATCTCACCAACGACATTAGGGCCAGGAGCGATTTCGACAACGATCATCCCTTCTTGGCCGACTCCACTCCCGGGAGCCTGTTGCCGGGGCTCCTCGATCTCATGCATTCGCAGCCCGAGCACGTGTATGTCCTCGGCGATCCCCCCAACTACGAGCCGGATGAAGATGCCAGTGTCGCAGCTCATGCTCGGCGCCACGGCCTCAGCGACGTGGAGGCCTTCTACGACCTCATGACACAGGGCACGGGTGACACTCTGCTGCTCTACTATCTAGAGGGCTACACCCAGCGAAATTTCGACTATGTACACGAGATGATGAGCAATCCACGGACTCGCAACGGCCTCAGTGACGCCGGCGCACACGTTGGCGCCGTAAGTGACGCTCATATGCCGACCTGGAATCTCACCTATTGGGGACGCGACCGCAGTCGGGGCGCGAAACTCGATCTCGAGACCATCGTCCACAAGCAGACCGGGGCCAACGCCGATCTTTACGGGCTCCGCGATCGAGGCCTGCTGAAGCCCGGCCTGCGCGCGGACGTCAACGTGATCGACTTCGAACGACTCTCGCCTGGGCCGCCTCCGCGTGTTGTCTACGACCTGCCCGAGCACGCCAAGCGCTACATGCAGCGGCCTCAGGGGTACGCAAGCACGATCTGTGGTGGCGAGATCGTGCTCGAAGCAGACGAGCTGACCGGGGCCTTGCCCGGCAAGCTCGTTCGCGGTCCGCAGACTGCCTGAGGCGCCGTCATTCCGACACCGGGAGTTCGTCATGCAACTGTCGAAAGAGTTCCGCAGTCTGCTGGAGTCGGGTATGGATCTGATGGCCGTAGGAGCCGACGAGATTGCGCGGACTCTGCCGCCGGTCGAGCCGGGCAGGTTCCTCGACCTGAACGCGGACGACGGCAGCTACGAGGTGAAAGACGAGCAAGGCTTCGGTGCCGGTTTTCTCGCCGGCAAGATGTGGATGCTGTACGACTACTTCGGCAAAGAGAGCTACGGCGATGCCGCGGCGGAGATCACGCGCTGGTGTGCGAGCCTGGCGCCGAGGACCGAAGTGGATATCGGCTTCGTTTCTCAGTACGCGCCGGCGATGGGCTACGAGCTGACCGGGGAGGCGTGGATGAAGGAGCAAGCCCTCACAGGGTGCGCGTCCTTCGTCAAGAACTACAACCCCGAGCTCGGTCTCCTGATGGTATGGCCGCCGGACATCCCCAAGCCGGACTTCGTTTTGCAGGTGCCGCGGAAGGTCCACGATTGGGAGAGCTACATCGATAGCGCGGCCTGCTCCAGCGTTTTGTGGTGGGCAAGGCGCTTCGAGCCGAAGTACGGAGAGATCGCCCACACCCAACAAGAGAGCGTGCGCCGGTGGGGCTTGATCCAGGCCGGTGGGAGAGTGCACCATCTGATCGCCTTCGACCCTGCGTCGGGAGAGCCGATCGAGTTTCACACCGCGCAGGGCTATGACGACCACAGCCAATGGACCCGGGCTCAGGGCTGGGGCATGAACTCATCGGTCTTCGCCTTCGAGGCTACGGGCGAGAGTCAGTTCCTCGTCGCGGCAGTCGAAACCTGCGATTATTTCCAAGAGCACATGTTGCCGGACACAAGCACCGTCCCCTTCTATGATCTCGATGACCCACGCATCCCCGACATTGCTCGTGACACCTGCTCTACCACGCTTGCAATCAACGCCATGGTGCGCCTCATGCAGGAGCAGCCAGAGCTCGAGCCCAGGTACGCTGCCTTTGTCGAGAGGGCCATAGCGGAGCTGTTGGAGAGCCACACCACGCCGGAGGGGATCGTCATCCACGGTAGTTGGGGGAACATGCACAGCGACGTCGCCGAATGCGTCATGCCCTACGGCAACCTCTATCTGACCGAGACGCTCTACCGACTGCTCCGGCCTGGTAAAGACGTCTGGGGGATTCGCTCCCCGATCCAAAACGGGCTCGACCAAGCGTGAGCTCCATCGAGCTGGGTGATCCGCACGTAGTAGTAGTCGCCGGCGCTGCCGGTTAGGTCGGTATAGCTCAGCTCCTGATCAAGCGGCGCATCGGGGTCCACAAATTGCACCGACACTCGGTCGGCGTGCCCGTCGACGGGTAGCGGGTACTCGACACGGCTCCCTCGCAGCTCTCCGAGCTCGATGCGGAGATCAATCGGTGGAATCTCGTCGCCAGGGAGCAGCGACGAGATTGAGCTGGTCCCGAGCGAGGCTTCGAGGCGCAGGCGCAGAGCCGTCGCCGGTCCGGCGCCGTCGAGCTCCAGCAGAATGGAGTCGGCGCGCCCCCGGGTGAGGATCTGCAATTGAACCTCCTGCGGCGACTCGGGATCGATCGTCACAGACTCCCGCGTTGCATGGTCGAGGCCAACCGGGCGCACACTCTTCAGGCTCGCCCCCGCGACTTCGAGGACGCCTACCCAGTTGCGATAGCCACGAGGGTTCAGAACCTCGTCTCCCAGCGGATCGGAGGTCGATTCGAACACCACCTGCACGAAGACGTGTGGAGTAAGGGGGGCGGCGGCGTAGGGTCGACTCATCAGCACCTCTCCATTGCGTACCACGTCGATGCGCTCAATCGGTGCGGTGCCGGAGACTCGGCTCCAGATCTCGCGCTTCTGGCCGGCGGGCTGGCGGCTTCCCATCGGATAGCCATTGACGGTAGCTGCGAGCAGGATCCGCTGACCCGAGGTGGCGTATACGGCGCGGGCCCGCAGCGCATCAAAAATGGCGTCGGTGTCATTCTCCGCTGCCAGCACACCCGCGAGGCCCCCCGGCTGGGAGCCGCCGGCGAGCGGTGGAGGCGTCAGTCCAGGCTTGGCGTGATGGTCATCGCTGGCTGCCACCACGCCCACCTCGAAGCCCGCTCTGAGGTAGCGGTTGGCAAACCACTCGAAACTGCCGTGCATCGAGTAGACCTCGACCAGTCGCTCGAGATCCGCGTCGCTCCGGGTCCAATCGCCGGCCTCGTGAGCGTGCGGGATGATCAGCACGTCGTCAGGCTCCCAGCCCCGGCGCAGGCCTTGGTAGAGGGCTGGGAGGCGACTGGCGTCGTGCACTGAGACCCGCGGCCCTTCGGCGCGTCGGAAGAAGACGTTGTGGTGACCGCCGCGGTTACGAAAGGCGCTCCACTCGTATCCGAGAATGGCGGTAAAGGAGCCTTCGCGGGTGAACTCACGAGTGAGCCCCTGGAGCTCTTGCCATTCTGCGTCGTGCATCCAGATGTCGTGCTCCGAAAGGGTCACGAAGTCGAGTCGCGCGTCCTCGCGCGCGTATTCGAAGAAGGACCGTGCCGAGCCCTGCCCCTCGGCCATGCTGGTATGACCATGAGTGTCGCCCCAGAAGATGCGGTGTCGCGGTTCCTCTTCCACCCAGATCGGGTTGCTCCAGGCCTGGAGGCGGTCGTCCGCCGAGCGGATCTCGAAGCGAGCGACCCCCGGGGCTTCTACGCTCAGTCCGTCGACGCGGGCAACGGCCTCCTTCCCGGCGCTCAGGCTAGCCACCCGCTCGCCGTCGCGGAGTACCTCGTAAGCCGGTATGTCACCGCTGGAGCGGTTCATCGCCAGGTCTTCGCTGCGGACTGTCAGGGAGAAGACCTCGCCTGGAGTGAGCACCGAGGGCGCCAACAACCTGACTGCGGCCACCGCCGGCCGCCCCACGATCGCGAGCTCCGGCCAATCCGAGGTCAGGAAGACTCCCGACCCGTCGAGATCGACGTAGATCGGCACGATGAAGCGGTCAACACTGAAAGTCGGCACCCGAAGGCCCGGCGAGCCTTGGCCGCGATCCCCCAACGTGAAGGTCACAACGTCGCCCGGCTCGAGCGTACCTCCGGTGACTCGAAAACCGGGCAGGTCTTGGTTGCCTCGGGTCGAACCGTGGACGCCGGTCCAGGGGATGGTGACGGGCTCGAGGAGAACGTCGGCGCGAGAGCTCCGTGCCGATACGTAGTTGGGCGCGGTCGGGTCGCTATGTTGGAGGCGCAGCTCGTCGGCCACCCAGGTCTTTGCGACGAGGAAGGACCCGCCTGATGGCATCGCCGCCGTGCCTAGGACATAGCTCTCCTCGACAGTTACAAGGTCGCCCGAGACCAGCGCCTCGTCAGGCGAGAAAGCCAGGCGACCGAGGGCTCCTGGGTGGTCTTCCTTGAGCGCGAGCTCGCGGATGTAGGAATCGATGCGTCGGATGTGGAAGGCGAGCGGAAGGTCGAGGCCGACTGGCAGCTCGGGCTCGCCGCCGTCGTCGGCGCCCCAGCGCACCAGTGCGGCGTGGAGAGGAAGATCCACCGGAATCGCGACCCCCGCCAACCCGAGAGCGTTGGCCCAGGGCCATAGCACTTCGTTGCGGTCGAACACGTTGGCGGCGGTGGTCGGCACGGTGAGAATCTCCTCCTTCAAGAGCTCCACCCGTGTCCGAAGCTCGTCGCTGCCCAGATCCGGGAGAAAGGTGTTGGGCTGGCAGCCGGCGAGCGCCAACGCGAAAAGAAGAGGCGGCCGTCGCCGGTTTAGGCGAGAACGAGGCGAGATCATCGAAGAGCCCAAGAAACGAGGACGCGGCGGATACGGTGATTGCTGCCTCCCCATGCTACATCTTGCGCGCCTCGAAGCCGATGGCGGGACGGCTCGAGCGGGCGCTATCGTTACTCGGCGTCAGACTGCCGGAGTGGGGCCGTTGTGGTCGACCAGGTTGGCGCGTCTGCGATATCGCAGGAAGTAGTAGAGCGCCGCGCCGAGGATCTTGGTGAAGACGATGACCAGCGTCCAGATCAACCGGTCCTGCCCCTCTCGCGACTCCTTGTTGAGGCAGTCGACGAGCATCCAGATCCAGAAACCCACCAGGGTAAGAGCGAAGGTCGCTGCGAGAGCTGTGAGGGATGTCTCTGCTATTCCAGCCATCACTGTCGGTACCGCTCCTTTCTAGGAGGAGCTACGAGCGACGAGGCGAAGTATTCTGACCGGCTACGCTCAGCGAAACACGTCGATGAGCCGGCTGTATTTGAGAACCAGACTGCGGTCCGGCTTTGCCAGGGCCATAGGGCCGAACTCCTCGACCTCGTTATAGACAACGAATAGACCGGTGTTGGCAGCGCCGAGCCAGCTGAAGCGCAAGTTGGTTGAGACATCGTCGGTGACGTCGTTGTATTGGACCAGTGACTGCAGCAAGATCTTGGTGCTGAAAGCGTAGGTCAGACGGAGTCGGCCGAGGTTGGTCTTGAAATCTCCGCCCTCGAGCTCGACGTCGTTGTAAGACCAGCCGATCTCCGAGCTCAGATATTCGCCGAGACGAACTAAGAGGGTGGGGTTGATCACCAGGTGCCTACCGTCGAAGAAGCCGCCGCCCCGGATCGTTCCACTGAGACTGACCGCTCGGCCGCGGTTGGAGTTGGCCGAGAAGAAGAAGCTGTTGTTGGGATACCTTCCCGGCGGAACGACGATCCCCTCGATGATCTCGAAGGGCTCGGTCAACCCTTCCAGCGAGCCGCCCCCGGAGAAGCTGATCCGCGCGCCGTTGCGGTACTGGAGACCGGTGCCGAGCGAGGATCTCTCGGTGACGTGGAAGCCGCCGAAACCCCAGTAGCTGTCGTAGAAAATTCGAGGTCCGAATTCCTTTATGCGGCTGCGTTTGCTGGCTTGAACTCGACGCGACACGAAGAAGTTCAGACGCCGATAGTCCGAACGATTGACGAAGCCCACCTCCGGGTTGAAGTCGCCGCCGACCTCCGAGTATCCGCCTCGCCCTCGCCACGAAGGAGAGCTGATGTTGGTCTCGAGCCCGAAAGCGTGGTCACGCCCGTCGAGGCCCGGCGTTTCGGTCTTGGCGGCAAAGGTGGTGAGCTCTGCGTATTGACCGATCCCGAGCTGGCCGTCGACGCCGAAGGTGCGGTTGTAGTCGTTGTCCGGAGCCAGCGACCCGGTGCCCTGGCGATTGACCACGATGAGGCCCGCACGGCTCCGGTTGCGGAACTCGCGATTGATACGGCCGACGGTGAAGTTGTTGGCGTGGAGATCGCCGAAGTCGTCGGTCTGCATGTTGAGGAAACCCACATTGAGGCCTGCGGCCTTGCCGGACAACCGAACACCGCCGAGGATGGGGATCTGCTCGCCGTCGTCGAGACCGATTCGACGGCTGAAGAAGAGGTCGACATTGCCGGAGCCGGAGAAGCTTGGACCGGTCGTTCCCACCTTGAAGAGCCCGGCGTTCTCGAGGAAGAAGGGTCTTTTCTCGGGGAAGAGAAGACTGAAACGGTCGAGGTTTATCTGCTGGTCGTCCACTTCGACCTGGGCGAAATCGGTGTTGACGGTCAGGTCGAGAGTCAGGCTCGGTGTGATGCTGTATTTGAGGTCGAAACCGGCCTCGACCTCGTCCGTTTGCTCGGTCTGGCCGTCGTCACGGGCCTCGCCGAGGACGTAGGGTGTGAGCTGAAGATTGCGCTGTGTGGGCGTCTCGATTCCCACCAGAGTGCCGGCCGCCGAGACCCGAAAGAGGTTGAACTCTCGGCCGAGCGGCGCCCAGAAGGCGATCTCGCTCCTGCGACGAATGTTGCGCTCGAAGTTGATGCCCCAGGTGGAGCCGCCAGACCTGTAGCGTAGGCTGCGAAAGGGGATGGCGATCTCTGCGCTCCATCCGTAGTCCCCTGTCTTGGTCTGAACCGTCCACGAGGTATCCCAGTCGAGGTTGGCCGTACCGAACTGGCCTGAGCCCGAGCCGCGACTACGGCGGCTCGTCCCCCCGCCACCGCGCCCTTCGTTGTTCACTTGGCCGTCGTATTGAATCCCCGCCAGGTTGGTGCCGAAGATGAAGCCGTTCTGACGATCCAGAAAGGTGTCGAGGATGATTCGGAAGCTGTCTTCTCCGCTCAGATCGGCGTCACGGCGGCTGTCGGAGACCGCCAGCAGGTTTGGCTCGGAGTCGTAGCAGACGACGGCGATATAGAGCGCCTGATCGTCGAAGCCGATCCGCACTTCGGTCTTTTCAGTGGCCGCTTCGCCTTCGAAGGGCTGGACTTGCACGAATCCTGTCGCTACATCGACGGCCTCCCACAGCGCCTCGGAGAGGACGTCCCCGTCTACCTGGGGTGCGGTGGTCAGCCTATGCGCTCGGAGCTCGGGTCTCATGCTTTGCTGCGCCTCAGCAGCTCCGACGAGCGTCACCAGGAAGACGAGAGCCGCCGCGACGCAGGCGCGGGAGAGCTGCGCTTTGATGATCTCGTAGTGTTGCATTGGCGAGCGGAGGTAACCGCGGCGAGAATCATAGTCGCCAAACGAGTGGATGGTTGCTCTGGGGTAGGGAGTCAGCGAAACACGTCGATGAGACGGCTGTACTTGAGAACCAGGCTGCGGTCGGGTTTTGCCAGGGCCATTGGTCCGAACTCCTCGACCTCGTTGTAGACCACGAAGAGACCTGTGTTGGCTGCTCCGAGCCAACTGAAACGGAGATTGGTCGAGACATCGTCGGTGACGTCGTTGTACTGAATCAGAGACTGGACCAGAATCCTGGTCGAGAAGGCGTAGGTCAGACGGAGGCGGCCGAGGTTGGTAACGAAGGCCCCTGCCTCGAGACTGACGTCGTGGTAGGACCAGCTGATCTCTGAGCTCAGATAATCCCCGAGACGAACCGTGAGAGTCGGAGTGAGCTCGAGGTGGCTCCCGTCGAAGAATCCTCCTCCGCGGGCAACCCCGGCGAGACTGACCGCGCGGCCCGGCTTGGTGTTGACCGAAAGGAAGAAGCGATTGTTCGAATAGCTGCCGATCGGAACCACGATCCCCTCGAAGATCTCGAAGGGCTCCAGCAGACCCTCCAGCGAGCCGCCGAGCGAAAAGCTGATCCGGCCGCCGTTGCGGAACTCGACCTCGCCACCGAGCGAAGACCTCTCGGTGACGTGGAACCCGTTGAAGTCCCAGTAGCTGTCGTAGAAAATCCTCGGTCCGATCTCCTTGATGTGGCGGCTCTTGGGCCGAATGCGCTGCGAGGCGAAGAAGTTGAGACGTTGATAGTCCGAGCGATTGATGAAGCCGACTTCGGGATTGAAGTCCGCCCCGACCTCCGAGACTCCAACCCGCCAGCGCCACGACGGCGACCCGTAGTTCGTATCGAGGCTGAAGGCATGGTCGCGGCCCTCGAGGCCCGGTGTCTCGGTCTTGGCCGCGAAGCCGGAGAGCTCGGCATATTGGCCGAGCCCTAGCTGCCCGTCGACGCCGAAGGTGCGGTTGTAGTCGTTGTCCGGAGCCAGAGAGCCCGAGCCCTGACGGTTGACGACGATGAGACCGGCTCGGCTTCGATTGCGGAACTCGCGACTGAGGCGGCCGACGCTGAAGTTGTTGGCGTGGACCTCGCCGAAGTCGTCGGTTTGCATGGTGAGGAAGCCGACGTTCAAGCCTGCGGCCTTGCCGGATAGCCGAAGGCCGCCGAATATGGGAATCTGCTGCCCTTCGTCGAGGCCAATCCTGCGGCTGAAGAAGAGGTCGACGATGCCCGAGGTGCGGGCGCCGGAGCCGGATGAACCTACTTTGAACAGCCCGGCGTTCTCCAGGAAGAACGGCCTCTTCTCGGGGAAGAAGAGGCTGAAGCGGTCGAGATTGATCTGTTGGTCGTCGACCTCGACTTGGGCGAAGTCGGTATTGACGGTCACGTCGAGCGTGAGGCTCGGAGTGATGCCGTACTTGAGGTCGAATCCGGCGTCGGTCTCGTCGGTGCGCTCCGTCTGCCCATCGTCGCGGCCCTCGGCCAGAACATAGGGTGTGATTTGGAGATTGCGCTGCTTGGGCGTTTCGACTCCGACCAGAGTCCCGGCTTCAGAGATGCGGAAGAAGTTGAACTCTCGACCGATCGGGGCCCAGAACGAGGTCTCGCTCTTGCGACGAATATTGCGCTCCACGTTGAGACCCCAGGTCGAGACGCCCGATCCGAAACGTAGGCTGCGAAAGGGGATGGCCATCTCGGCACTCCAACCGAGCGCGCCGGTTTTGGTTCGCACCGTCCACGAAGTGTCCCAGTCGAGATTGGCGACGCCCGCTTCCCGAGAGCCGAAGCTCCCGCCACGACGGCTCGTTCCCCCGCCCCCGCGTCCTTCGTTGGTCACCTGGCCGTCGTACTGGATACCCGCCAGATTGGTACCGAAGACGAAGGCGTTCTGACCGTCATGAAAAGTGTCCAGAACGATCCTAAAGCTGTCTTCCCCCGCCAGGTCCGCATCGCGACGGCTGTCTGAGACGGCGAGTAGACCGGGCTCGGAGTCGTAGCAGACGACGGCGATATAGAGCGCCTGATCGTCGAAGGCGACTCGCACTTCGGTCTTCTCGGTAGCTTCCTCGCCTTCGAAGGGCTGGACCTGTACGAATCCTGTCGCTACATCGACTGCCTGCCACAGCACCTCGGAGAGGACCTCTCCGTCCACCTGGGGTGCCGTGGCCAGTCGATGCGCACGGAGCTCGGGTCGCGGGCTCGGCTGCTGTGCATCAGCGTTGCCGACGAGCGTCGCCAAAACGACCAGGGCCAAGGCGACGCCGGGTCGATCGGGTAGTGGGCTGATGAGCTTGCGAGGTTGCACGACTGGGGGGGGTATTGCCGCCGCGGGAATCACATTCGCCATTCACGCCGGCCACTACCACGTAGACCCGCGTTTCAGAACATCGCGACGGGGTTGGCGGGGCTGCCTGTGCCGCGAGCGACCTTGAGCGGGAGCGCCATGAACATGAACTCGTAGCGCTCCTCCTCGGCGCAGGCATTGGCGAGCGGCTCGAGCAGCGCATTGTCGAGCAGGCCGACGCCGAAGTTGAAGAGGACTCCGTGCACTGGAAAAGTCAGACCGTAGTCGTTCGGTCGCTCATCCATCATGTCCCAGCCGAGCAGCGATACGTCGTGATCGCGAATGAATTTCGCGCAGCTGACATGCAGGCCCGGTCGTGGCTCTGGCCCCCAGGTGCCTTCGCGCCGTTGGAACTCCTCGCGGCCACTGTGAACCAGGAGTGCATCGCCGGGCTCCAGCTCGACCCCCTGCGCGCGAGCGACCTCCTCGAGCTCCCAGCCGTGGACCGGCTTCTCGCGAGTGACGTGAGGCTCGCCGCGGTGGCGTGGCACGTCGAGGAGCACGCCGCGGGTGATGATCCCGCCGCTCCAGGCGGTGATGTTGCCGAAGTGAGCGCCCGCCGTATCGATCTCCTTTTCGGCGTCACGACCCTGCCACATTCCGTCCGTATCCCACATATGACACAGCGCGTCGATATGGGTGATCGTCAGGCCGTGATAGATGAAGCCGTAGTAGTCGACCACGGCGCCCGAGCCGCCGTCGCGGTTGTTCTTGCGGATGAAGTGTTGCTCCGGTTCGAAGACTCGGCTCATCGAGACGGTGCGACCGTTGCTCACCAGCGCTGCCGCCTTGATCCGCTTCTCGGCGGTGATGAGGTTCATCGCCCCCATCTCGTCGTCCGCGCCCCAGCGTCCCCAGTTGCGACGTTCGCTGTATAGGGAGTCGACTTCGGCTTGAGTGGGAAGGCGGCGGCTTGATTCCTGTGCTCTCAGGACCGGCTGGACCAGCGCGACTCCGCCGCTGATCGCCGCCGCGTTGCTTAGGAACTTTCTTCGTGTTGTCGTCATGGTATTCCCTCCCATTGAAGGCGGGCCTGAATCCTCTCTTCCGCGATTTCCAGCTGCAGGTGATCGAGCTCAGAGATTATCAAGAGTGCGTTTTTCGGCCGAGCTGGTTGGCGCCGAGGTAGGATCGAGGCGCTGAAAGGAGTCTCAATCTTTTCGTGATGACGATCGGCGCAGGCCCCGTCTATCCTCAGGCTGACGTGCGATCCGTCCCCCTTGCGGCGTTTCGTGACGAGCTCGAGGCGAAGATCGAAGGCGAAGTCCGCTTCGACAAGATCTCCAGGGCTCTTTATTCCACCGACGCCAGCGTTTACCGCATCGAGCCGGTTGGCGTAGTGGTGGTGAAGTCGCGTGAGGATGTCATCCGAGCGGTCGAGGTCTGCGCCAAGTTTCGCTGCCCGCTGACCCTGAGAGGCGGCGGCACCTCCCAGGCCGGCCAGGCCATCGGCCCGGGCCTTCAGATCGACACCTCGAAATACTTCAATCAGCTTCTCGAGCTCAACGTCCAAGAGCGCTGGGCGCGAGTGCAGCCTGGCATCGTGCTGGCCGAGCTGAACTCTCTCCTGGAGGCGAAGGGCCTTCGCTTCGCGCCTGACATCTCTACCGCCAATCGGGCCACCGTCGGCGGCATGATGGCAAACAACTCGAGTGGTGCGCGGTCGGTTCTCTACGGCAAGACGATCGATCACGTGCTCGAGCAAGAGGTCGTTCTCGCGGATGGCTCCGTGGTCTGCTTCGGGCCGCTGAAGGAGCAAGAGCTGAACGCTGTGTGCAGCGGTGACTCACTCGAGGCCGCTTGTTACCGAGTGTTGAGGGACGTAGTAAACGAGAACGCCGACGAGGTGGAGCGTCGTTTTCCCAAGATTCTGCGACGGGTGGGGGGCTACAACCTCGACTCCTTCATTCGGCGCGGTGAGCCCTTCAACATGACCAAGCTGATGGTGGGCTCGGAAGGGACCCTCGGGGTGGTACTGGAGGCGAAGATCAACCTCGTCCCGCTGCCGTGCGCGAAGGCCGTGCTGGTGATTCAGTTCCACGACCTGCTGCAGGCTCTGGAAGCGACGCCTGTGATCTTGCGCCACCAGCCGTCGGCGGTGGAAGTAATGGATCGCTTCATTCTCGACAACACCAAACAGAGTGCGCTCCTCGACGCTCTGCGTCGGACTTTCATAGAGGGCGATCCCGAGGCGCTCCTGTGCGTGGAGCTCTATGCGGATCGGGCCGAAGACCTGCCGCCTCGCTTGGAGGCCCTCGAGCGGGATCTTGCATCCCATGCATTCGGGTACCGGACTCACCGCGCCCTGGAAGACGCCGAGCAGCAACGGATATGGCAGTTGCGTGAGGCCGCGCTCGGTCTCTCGATGGCGACCAAAGAGGAGTCGAAATCGATCTCCTTCGTCGAAGACACCGCCGTTGCCCCCGACCGACTAAGAGACTACATCGATCGCTTTCTGAGCATCATACGGCGTCATGAGACGACGGCTGGTGTTTACGCACACGCCTCGGTCGGCTGTCTCCACGTGCGGCCGGTGGTCAACCTCAAGACCGAGGAGGGTGTGCAGAAGTTCGAGGCGATTGCCAACGACATCTCCGACCTGGTGCTCGAGTTCGGCGGCGCACTGTCCGGGGAGCATGGCGATGGATTGGTTCGCAGTCCCTTCATCGAGAAGATGTTCGGTCCGATCTTGTACGAGGCGTTTCGAAGCATCAAATATACCTTCGACCCGGACGGCATCCTGAACCCTGGCAAGATCGTGGATGCGGCGCCGCTGACCGCCAATCTGCGCTACGGCCCCGGATACACGACGCCTCGGCCGAGCACCTACTTCGACTATTCGGAGTACGAGGGCATGGGCGGCGCGGTCGACATGTGTAGCGGCCTCGGGGCGTGCCGCAAGACCCTCGACGGGACCATGTGCCCGTCCTACATGGCGACTCGCGAGGAGGCTCACTCGACACGGGGGCGGGCGAATGTGCTGCGCCTGGCGATGGCCGGTCAGCTGGGAGAGGCGGGGCTCGGTGACGAGGGTGTGCGCGAAGTGCTTGATCTCTGCCTGGAGTGCCGGGCGTGCAAGGCCGAGTGCCCGGTGGGCGTCGACATGGCCCGTTTCAAGAGCGAGTTTCTGGCCGACTACTGGAGCCGGCACGGCACCTCCACGAGGGCGCTGGTGTTTGGCCGAATCGATGAGATCGCCCGGTGGGGAAGTCGTCTCGCGCCGCTCTCGAACTGGGTGACAAGGAGCGCGCCGGCACGATGGCTGAGTCAGGGACTGCTTGGCCTCGACCGCAGGCGGAAGCCGCCGGCTTGGGTCCATCGGACCTTCTCTCGACGCTTTGCCGATCGTGGTTCTGAGCGGTCGAGCTCGGATGCAGGGGTGAGGCTTTTCAACGACACTTTTACCAATCACTATCATCCGGAGATCGGGATGGCCGGTACCCGGCTGCTCGAGGCGGCCGGTTTGACGGTGGGGCTGGCTGGGAACGTTTGCTGCGGAAGGCCTCTCATCTCCCAAGGTCTCCTTTCCGCGGCCCGCAGCCGCGGGGAGACGAATACGGAATTGCTCTTTCCCCTCGTAGAGAAGGGTGAAAAGTTGGTGTTCTTCGAGCCGAGCTGCCTCTCGGCAATGCGGGAAGACGTACCTGCGCTCTTGCGTGGCGAAGTCCGTCGAAACGCGCAACGGGTAGCCGATAGTTGTGTTCTCTTCGAGGAGTTTCTCGAACAGGAGCTTCACGAGGGGAAGGTGGATTTGGCCTTCCGGCCCGGACCCGCGGAGCTCCTTCTCCATGGTCACTGTCATCAGAAAGCGATGGGGCTGGTGGCGCCCGCGAAGGCTTTGTTGTCTCGCGTACCTGGCTCCACAGTGGTCGATCTCGACGCCGGTTGCTGCGGGATGGCTGGCTCCTTTGGCTACCAGCGCGATCATTTCGAGGTGTCGCAGAAGATCGCTGAGCGTCGGTTACTGCCCGCTGCGAGAAACCTGGGTCCCGACTCTGTGCTGGTCGCCTCGGGGATGTCGTGCCGGCATCAGGTGGCAGATCTAGCCGGAGTTCGTGCCCAGCACCCTGCCGAGCTTCTCTGGTCGCTGTTGGAACGAGGCTAGCGGTGATCACAGACAGCCCCGGCGTTGCGCTACTCGGACTGCTTGCGGTCGTGGTGCTTCTGTTCTTGCTGATCGCTCGCTACAAGTGGCATGTCTTTATCGCGCTCTTGCTGCCCATTCTCCTCTTGGCGTTGGTGCCCGGTATCGATCGTCAGGCGTTCATCGAGGCCTTCGAGCACGGATTCGGTCGTACCATTCAGAGCATCGCGGTAGTCATCGTGCTCGGATCGATCCTCGCCGAGGCGCTCAAGCACACCGGCGGTATCGAGCGGATTACCACCTCGATGGTGCGCTGGGTAGGCGAGGGGCGCATGCCCCTTGCGCTCACTCTGAGTGGCTTCGTCGTCGGACTGGCGATCTTCTCCGATGTCGGTTACGTGATTCTCAATCCGCTGGTTCATTCGGCGGCACTGAGCAGTGGTCTGAACATGAGTGTGATGGCCACCGGCCTGGTCGGAGCCATGCAACTGACTCACGCGATGGTGCCCCCTACCCCGGGTCCGCTTGCTGCGGCCGCGCTGGTCGGAGCCGACATCGGACGTGTCATCCTGTTCGGCAGCATCATTACTCTGGTGGCCTCTCTCGCGGGCTGGGCCTTTGCACTACTCGTCGGACCGCGGATTGAATCGCCGCCATCATCCGAGTTCGTCGGCCAGACCTTGACCGACGGCGAGCTGCCGACGACCTGGCGGGCTTACGCGCCGATTTTAGTTCCGATGGCACTCATCGCAGGGCAGAGTGTGACGGCGTTCCTATTGCCGGCGGAGCATGTTGTGAACGCCGTGATGTTGTTTCTCGGGTGGCCTGTAGTGGCGCTCAGTGTCGGCATAGTGATGGCGTATCGCAGCACCACCAGCGCGCAGGGAGTGGCACGCACGAGCACCTGGATCGAAGACGGTCTGCGCACGTCGGCAATGATCATCATGGTGACCGGCCTGGGCGGCTCGCTGAGCCACATCTTGCGTGAAACTCCCGCGGTCGATGCTATTGCAGACACTGTGAGCGCGGTCGGACTGCCCGCGATCTTCCTGCCTTTCGTGCTCGGCGTGGTGGGCAACATGGTCACCGGCTCGACGACGGTCGGCGTGATCACCGCCGCGTCGGTGACGGCACCGATGATGGGTACCCTGGGGCTGAGTCCCGAGGCGACCATGCTGGCCGGCGCTGCCGGCTCGATGATCATCAAGTACGTCAACTCGAGCTACTTCTGGGTCTGCACCTCGCTGTCGAGGATGCCGCTCAAGTCTGCGTTGCTCTCTTTTGGCGGCGTGACCTTCGTCAACGGCGTGGTGGCGATGGTGATGGTGTACCTGCTGTGGAGCGTCGGGTTGATTTGAGCCGAGTCGATCGCTGATAAATATGGAGTCCTCAGAGGAGCCTGTGGATGAAGAAAGTAGCTCGCTTTGCGTGCCTTGCGGTCGCGCTGGGTGTCGTTGCAGAGGTCGCGCCCGTCGACGCCGAGCCAACGGCGGAGCTGGGCACGCGGGGGATGGTCGAGCAGGCCTTGGAGTGGTACCTCGGGGTCTCGGGCCGGATCAACGATGCGGAGGCGCAGCGTCTGTTCCAGACTGCGGCAGACGCTGGAGATCCGCTGGCTACGATGTTTCTGGCTCGCAGCTACTTCAAAGGAAAGGTCGGCTTGGCAAGAGACCCTGCACTCGGGATCGAGCTCGCAGAGACAGTCATCGAAGTAGTAAAGGAGGAAGCTGACGGGGGCTCTCTCTTGGCTAAGACGTTACTTGCTTCCGCCTATCAAGAGGGCCTTGCTGTAGCCGTTGATGGGAAGTTGGCGGCGGAGCTCTACGGTAGCGCTTGCGATGGTGGGAGCCGCTGGGCCTGTGGCAATCTAGGCGGTATGTACGCCAACGGCTTCGGCGTGGCCGAGGACGATGGACGAGCCGTGGAGCTGTACAGAAGCGCTTGCAGTGGCGGGTATCAAGAGGCTTGCCGCAGTCTGGGCAATATGTACCGAGACGGTGCAGGGGTTGCCGAGGACGGCGAGCGGGCTGTGGTGCATTACCGGGCAGCTTGCGATGCCGGATCCCTCCTCGCATGCGTCAACCTGGGCTATATGTACCAAACCGGCCAGGGCGTCGAGGAGGACGACTCGCGAGCAGCGCAGCTGTACTCGTCGTCTTGCGATAGGGGTGCCTCATTGGGTTGCAACAATCTGGGTGTGAGGTACGACAGAGGCGAAGGGGTGCAGCAAGACGGCGTCCGAGCTGCGGGGTTGTACCGGCGGGCGTGCGACCGTGGGTACGCGTTGGGCTGTCGAAACTTGGGGTGGAAGTATCACGGTGAGAGTGTCCCCGGGAGCCAACAACGTGCCCGAGAGCTCTGGGGAAGGGCCTGCGTCTTGGGCGATGAAGTGGCTTGCAGCCTCGAGTGAGCCGCCGATATCGAGGACGAGTGGTGCGATCGCGTCTGGGGAGCTCGCCTAGGAGCGTGTCCGAGAATTCGGACAGGCGAGTAGTTCTTAGGGGGGGATGGGCCGGAGAACGGGTCGAAGGCCCGTTTTCCGGGGCTAGGGCGTGATCCAGATCGGTGAAGACCAGGCGCGCTCCTGAATGGTCGCCGGAAGATCCGGACGCAGAGGCGAGCCGGCGTGCAGGGCGTCCCAGGTCGACCAACGGCAGGTCGGGTTCTCGAGCAGGCGGGCGTAGTAGAACGCCCGCTGTGTTTCATCGAAGTCGGGATCCTCCCAGACCTCGATGAGCTCATCTGCGCCCTGTGTCGGCGTCGGGCTACAGTCGCTCAGGTCGACGTCGGCGCCGTTGTCGGGACACCGTTGGGTCTCGGCATCCGGCTCCAACCCATCAGAGCAGGCGACGTCGAAGACGCGTTCTCGCGCTTGGCCGTCTTCCATCCAGCCCTTGACGACCTGGAGGCGTTGAAGCTTGGCGCCCTTCGGGTCCTGTTGGCCCCAGGCGAAGAATCGTGGCGCGCGACCCGGGCGCGGCGGAAGATCTCCACCCATGGATACGCCGCCGGCGTAGGCCGCTTGGGCCGGGTCTTGACGCGATGCCAGATCCTCGGGCAGATCGTAGCCGGCAAAGAAGCGCAGGCGCATACGTGGTCCGCTGGTGGCGAAGGTCTCCTTGCGCCGGAAGGCGTCGTAGATCGACTCGCGGGTATTCTCCTCGGCCCACACCGCGGCCAGGCCGGAAGCCGCCCACGGAGTAAAGAGCGTCACGGCGTAGGTCGGCTCCTCGGCGTCGATATCGACGGCTACCGATCCGCGCAGCCGGCCGCTGGCGTCGAGGAGGCCGAGCTTGGAAAAGAAGCTCGATTCGTCGAACGAGCCGCCGCCGCTATGGGAGTCGCTCGAGCCGATGAGGCCAAAGCGATAGGGATTGAAGCCTTGCCCCTCCTCCAGCCGTAGGCCGTCGAGATAGGCCTCGCGCACATAGCTGCCGCGGGGCTTGCTGCGGAGCCAGCTGGCGGTGCGGTAGGGCGAGATCTCGAAGTCCGCCCACTCGTCGTTCGGTGACAGGATGGGGTGCGCTTCCGAGGTCCCCTTGACCTGGGTCACCTCGACCAGGGGCTCGTTGCGCATGCGGGTTTCGGCGTATGCGGCGTCGAGTGGCCGTCCGTCGAAGGTCTGGAGCGCGAACATATGGCCATTCGAGGCGTTCGAGTTGTGGGGGATCGCCAGTGCCTCGATCCCTTCACCGCGGAGCTCGTCCATCCATGCCCACAGTTTCTCGGGGTTGAGCGAGTCCAGACGGCTGAAGAGGATCTCGGGCGCTGCCCGGCCGCGAAAGATCACATTGCGGTGCAGATTGCCACCGAAAGCCGAGGTGTACTCGTAGCCGATGAAGGTAGTGAGCTTGCCCGGCTCGTAATGCCGCTCGGCGGCCTCGATAGTGCGCTGCCAGGCCGAGCGCAGAACGTCGCGGTCGAGATGCTCCTCGACGTAAGAGGAGCCGAATAGAGCTGCCCAGGCCTCCGGCACGGTCCGAGCCTCGGTGTAGCGCTTGGCCTCGGGGAGCTGTGACAGCGGATGGGATGGATCGGCCATGGCGTCGACCATGCCGAGGTAGTGGGCGTGGTCGGTGACGGCGTAAAAGTCGAGCGGTCGGTCGAGTCGGATCTCGAAGCCGGCCGGGTGGCGGAGACTCTCACCCTTGGCGAATCGATAGGCATCATCTGGTGTGGTGCGTGTGCCGACGGCGAAGGCATCGAAAGAAAAGCGAGTGTGGACATGGAGATCACCGAAGTAGGCGTTACGTGTCTGTTGATGTTGCGCGGAACCTGCCGCGGGGCTCGCGGTCTCCGGCGGCTTGTCATCTCGAGGCCCTTCAGCTACGCCGCAGCCAAGGGCGAGAGCTAGGCCGAGCGAAAGGAAACCCAACTGCATCGATTGATTATGCACAAATGAAATATGACACATTACGCGGATGAGACTCATCAGAGAGGCCCACCGAGTAGGGCGAAAGGACGAGCTCTTGTGAAGATAACGAATGTCAAAGTCGACATGTTCAATTGGAAATCCGAGCCCTGGAAAACAGGGGTCGGCACCATGTTCGGGCAAACCAGGCAGCTCGGTATCGTCACCGTGGAGACCGATCAAGGTGTCAGCGGTAACGCTTTCTTGGGATCGTCTCGAATGGGGGCGGATCACTTTGCACTGGGATTGATCGAGTTCATCAAACCGATGCTCGTGGGGCGCAACCCGCAGGATATCGGGAAGTTGTGGTGGGAGATGTGGAAGATGAATCGTTCGGTCTCGACTTATGTGATCGGGGCCATCGATATCTGCTTGTGGGATATCAATGGCAAGGTCGCAGGACAGCCGATTCATCGGCTGATCGGAACCTGCAAGGATCAGGTTCCGGCCTACTCGAGCACGGCCTTCCACGAAACCACGGCGGCATACGCCGAAGAAGCGCTCAAGTTCAAAGAGCTAGGCTGGCCGGCCCACAAGATCCACCCCGACGGAGACCCGAAGAAAGACATCGAGATTTGTCAGGCGGTCCGGGAGGCGGTAGGGGATGAGATGAAACTGATGCTCGACTCGATGTGGGCTTATCAATATGAAGACGCCTTACGAGTAGGCAGAGCGATCGAAGACCTTGACTTCTATTGGTACGAGGATCCACTGGTTGAAGAGGATGTTTACAACTATGTGAAGCTCAATCAGAAGCTGGATATCCCGATCATGTCGACGGAGTTCGCGCCGGGTAGGTACTACGGAATGGCTTCCTGGATCACCCAATACGCCACCGATATCCTGCGTGGCGATGTTGCACTCACAGGAGGTATTACGCCTCTAGTCAGACTCTGCAATTTAGCCGAAGGCTTCAATATGAAGTGCGAGATTCATCACGGCGGCAACAGCCTCAACAATGTGGCGAATCTACACGTCACCATGGCGGTGCCGAATTGTGAATTTTATGAAGTCTTCCCCTGTACCGGCGCCAACAAGTACGGCCTGGTCGAAGACATCGAGGTCGACGATCGAGGGCTGGTCTATGCTCCAACCGAGCCGGGCCTCGGTTATGAGATCGATTGGGAGCTGGTGAAACGAGAGCACACCGCTACTCTCGAATAAGGGTGCGATGTAAGCGCCGACGCTGTTCAGCGTCCGCTACTCTGACTTGCCTCGCTCTCGAGCAGTCGTGAGCCGCGGAGCATGTTCCCTATCGCATAGTTGCCTTCGTGGCAGGCGTACTCGTAGACCCGCCCCCCTCGCTTCATCAGCATGATTCCGGTGAAGGGCTTGGTGTAGGTCGCGGGGTCGTCGACGGTGAACTCGTAGCGCAGGGTGTCTTCGTCGACTCGCTGAAAGCGCTCGGTGACCCGCATGTGCTCGGCGCTGCCGACCGCGCCAAAGACGTTCCCCGAGAAGCTGGTGATCTTGGGGCTGAAGTTTGTCGTCTCGACGACCAACTCATCCCCTTCCCAACGCCCCAGCGAGGCCCCCATCCAGGGGCGCATATGCATCGGAAGACGACCGCGACCGTCGATGGGGACGATCCGCGCTTCGTGCACCATTTCGCTGAGGATGACGACGTGATCACCGGTCTGCACGATCCTGATGTTCTGGTTGTAGCCGCCGGGGATGATCGGAGGCCCGGAGTTGAAGCCGAGCAGGCAACGCTCCGCTAGACCGCGGCTCTCCGGCCCGTCGGTGCCAATGCCTCCGACCCGCAGTCGCACCGGCAGATCGGTCGGCAGATCGTCCCCAGGCGTCTGTTTCTTCACGCCCGGATGGGTGGGCGGCAGTCGGCCGTTCGGCGGATCGACGATCAACGAAGTGCGGCGGTCCTCGCTGACCCCCGCTCCGCGGTCCATCCAAAAGGTGTTATAGCCGCCAACGTTGCCGCCCTGTGGGGGCGCCTTCCGGTTCGGGTCGCTCGGTTGATCACGCTGCTGCGTTCGCGCAGCGGCCTTCGACTCGATCTCGGCGACATCCTGAGCACTCAAGACTGCCTGGTCTGCCCTTTCCTTGGGTCGAACGAGTGGGGTCAGAGTACGGAAGTCCCAAACCCCCTCGAGGTCGGGCCGGCCGTCCGAGAGATTCGCCTCGGCCGCAAGGCAGGGTACCCCCGTCAAGAGAACGGTCAGACCCATCAGCAGGACTGAGCTTGGCGTTCTGAAGCTGATTTGTCCTTGTCGAGGCATTCGGGCACCCCTTTCGGTTGTGTCACCATAGACTACACTGCTTGCCCCTTCCGGCTCGACGGCCACCACGCTACAGTACGCGGCCGTGGCACGTAGCTCGATCCTGACTCTTGCAGTCTTGCTCGCGGCTCACCTTCCGGTGTGGGCCGACGGCCCACAGACCGGGACCATCGATGGCCGTGTCCTCGACGCGCAGGGGCAGCCTGTGGAAGGTGCCACAGTGATCTTGGCCGGTCAGCAGAGCACCAGAGCGACGAAAAGTGGTGCCGATGGCACCTATCGCGTCGGCCTCAGAGATCCATTATGGCGTTGACGCTTTTCGACAGCTGTGGTGGCTTCGAGAGCAACGAGATGCCGAAGAACAGGGTCAGCGACACGATCAGGGAGATTGCGCCGCCGTGAATGCCGTGGGGCACCTGGAAGCCGGAAAGCTCGATAGTGAAGTTGAGCGCGAGGCTGGTGATGATCGCAACGTTCGCGGCCAGCGCTGTTGCCCGTTTCCAGTTGAAGCCGATAGCGACGGTCGGTACCAGTGCCGCGGCGAAGGTGCCCCAGCCGAAGCTCCCTAGAAGTGCCACCAGCTCAGCCTTCGAGAAACTCACGAAGAGCGCAGCCCCTACCGCGATCAGAACGGTCGCGGTGCGCGCCCAGAAGAGCTCGCGATTGAGCGATCTGCCAATGATGGCTTTGGGGATGTCGTGGATGATCGCCGCGGCGCCGATATTCAAGAACCCGTCGGCCGTCGACATGATCGCGGCGAAGAGCGCCGAGAAGACAATGCCCGCCAGGATCGCGGGGACGTAGCCTTGCAGGAACGCGTAGGCCGCGTCGTCCGGTTGCCCGAGCTCCGGATGAACACCGCCGACGACCAGCGCCCTCATCGCCAATCCGATCGCGATCCACAGCAGCGCTGCCATGGTTCCGGCGACAAAGCTCAACAGAAGGATCTGCTTGAAGTCTCGAATGCGCTTGTTCATCATCAGCTTGGTGATGATGTGCGGCTGACCGCAGGCGCCGACAACGAAGAGGAAGTACCAGGACAGGCAGCCCATGATGCCCAAGGTGCCCCACGGACCGATCGCCTCGGGGTCGTCCCTCAAGATCGTGGTGACCGCGCCGGCGACACCGCCTTCGACGGCCTGAATCGCCGCGAACAAGACCAAGACACCGGCGATCATCATCACCGCGCCCTGAACGACGTCGGTATAAACGCCGGCGATGATGCCTCCGGTGACGCAATAGAAGACGAGGACGGCACACGAGATCGCCATGCTGACTCCGATACCCACCTCCGGAATCGCATCGACGCCATTGAGGATCTCCTGCAGAACGATCGCCATCGCCATAATCTGCGCCGCCAAGTAGCCGACCACCCCCAAGAGGATGGCGATGGCGGTGAGAAAGCGGGTGAGCTCGCTCTTGTAGCGAATTGCGACCGCGTCCGGAAGGGAGACGGTGTTGTAGACCTCGGAGAAGAAACGCAGCCTTTTGGCGACCAGATAGAAGGTGAAACAGGTCGCTACCGTGCCGCAGACGATCATCCACAGCGAGCTGATTCCCATGTCGTAGACCAAGCCGGGTCCGCCGACGAAACCGAACCCGCTCAGGGTGCTGGAGAAGAGGGCAAAGGCGGTGACAACGATGCCAAGGTCGCGGCCGGCCATGAAGAAGTCGTGTGAAGACTTGGTGCGCTTCATCGCCCAGATTCCGACGCCGATGCACATGGCGAAGTACACCAAGAGGCAGAAGAGAATCACCAGATTGCGGGAGGCTTCCATCAGAAGTCCTCCCCAGGGCTCCGTCGCTCTGTAGCCACGATCTCTTCGAAGCGTCTTTCGTCATCCTCGGTAAAGAACCAACGATCGAAGAGTCGGTAGTACAGCACGATGAAGAAGATCGGGAACTGCCAGACCCCCAGCAGCATCCACGCCGTGGGTTTTGGCAGCGACAGGAAGAGGGTGTGGGTGTCTTCGTGCATGAATCGGTAGTAGGAGATGAACAGCCCAGTGAAGATCGCTGCGAGAACAAGCATTCCCCCAATGATCGGCGCTTTTGCCGGGCCGAGGGATCCGTGCCGAGTCATTCCCATCGCCAGAAATGAGGCGAACAACAGGATGGAGAGGGAGGCGAACACCCATCCGAGCCAGACCGTAACGGCGTGCCGCTCGGCGCCCGGTCCGCCCTGTTTCATGGTCGCGAATCTGTCGTGCTGGTAGCCATGGCTCTTGATGATCCGCTGCGTGCTGCCGTCCTCTCTCACCACGTCTTCGTAGGGCACTTGAGGCGTCAGGAAGGCGATCCCAAGAATCACGCACAGGGCTAAGAGCGTGCCGAAAATAAACCATGAGGGTTTCATGCGATGAGCACCTTTCTCGAGTCTGGCAGCGGATTCTACACTGGCGAACAGCCGGCGCCTTGCTAGTTCGCTCTACTCTAAGGAAGCTGGGGCCTCCGCAGGGAACTTGCGACGGGCAGTTCTCTAAGGGCAGGTGGCGAAGGCCTGGGTGTCCTGGAGTGGGACGAAGGGCGTGCCTAGCGGACTCTCGTAGATGCGAGTCTGAGCGCTCACCGTATCTGTCACCTCTATTCGTACCTCTACATTGGTGAGGCCGCCGGCAAATACCCAGAAGCGGTCGTTGACGGTGCAGCCGGCGAGGACCTTGAGCACTAGCTCCACGTTGGTGCTCTGGAAGAACCAGAAGTAGCCGGTGTCAGGTGTGAGTATTACCGGCTGCCCGATGCCGGTGGTACCCGAGGAGGTGCGCCACGTCGTCGACACCCGAAAGCGACCGTCGCCGAGGCAGAGATGATCGGGGCCGGCAAGGCAGAGGTCGTTATCGACGATGAGGATCTCCGCCTCCGACCGCGCGCCAAGTTCCGCGCCGCCCAAGGGCTGGACGAGTCTGAGCTGAATGGTCTCGTTGGCCTCGTCCTGAATGTCGTCGATGAGGTCGATGGCGAGACTCTCGAGTCCTTCTTGTCCGTCGTCCCAATTCACCACCGTAGATGTCAGGTCGAAGTCCTCGTCCGGGTCGGCGGTACCCGAGATGACCTTGACCGCCACACTGACAGCGCCGGCTGAGCCACCGACTCGCCTCAGGCCGACAAGCAGCTGCCCCGCATCTTCTGAGGTCGTCATCGCCGCCTGGTCGAACTCGACCAAGCCCGCGGCCGGGAGGTCTCTGTCGACCAGCTGATAGACCGCGTCCAGGGTGGTCAGATAGATCTCGCCCCGGGAGTCCTCGCCGAAGGCGGTCAGATTGGGAAGCGCCACGGCGAGAAGGCTGGACTCGAGAAGGCCGTCGACCTCTGACGCCGCCCATACCGCGCCGCTGCAGAAGTCGCCGTAGAGAACCTTTCCGAAGAGGTGGGGGAGTAGGCGCCCACGATAAACAGGGCCTCCGATGACGGAGCAGGCACCGTCGGAGTGGTTGTACTCGATCGCCGGCGCGATGAGGCTGGCGTCGTCGCAGGCGGGGAGATCCACTCCGCAGCCGTCGAGGTCGCCGAGACAGCGGGTGCCCTACATGACCTTCCAGCCGAAGTTGGCTCCCCCTGGTGTACTGGCGTGGAGAAAGTTCATCTCCTCACGGCGCTCGTGCCCGACGTCGCTGATCCATAGGTCGCCTCCTTCAGGATCGAAGCTGAAGCGCCACGGATTGCGCAGGCCGAGTGCCCACACTTCGGGGCGCCCGGAATCGACGAAGGGGTTGTCGTCAGGGCTGGTGTGGAAGGGTGGAGCGTCGGAGCCCTGGTCGACATCGAGCCTGAGGATTTTGCCCTCCAGACTGTCGGGAGACTGGGCGACGCAACCCGGATCGGGGCCTCCCGACCGGCCCGTGCTGTCGCCGGTCGAAGCGTAGAGGTAGCCATCGGGCCCGAATCGGAGCTGGCCACCGTAGTGCACTTGGTTTGTCTTCGGCATCCTGAGGAGGACTGCCTCGCTGGACTCATCCAGCTCGTTTGGGTCGTCTGAGAGACGAAAGCGAGAGATGATGGAGTCACCGGTATCCACTTCGGCGTAGTGAGCGAAGACATACCCGTTCTCTTGATACCGGGGATGGAAGCCGATGCTCCACAGCCCGCGGCCGTCTCCCAGAGTACGGTCTGTGATGTCGAGGAAGGGTTGCCCGGAAACGCTACCGTTCTCGACGATGAGTACCCGCCCATCCAGAAATGTGACAAAGATACGAGCGTCCCCGGTGTGGGTGACGCTCACCGGCACTCCCAAGCCGGAGAACACCTCCTCGAGATCGAGCTCCAGGGCCGAGGTCGGCAGCGAAATGACCAGGATCTGCGCCATCAATCCGGCGCGGATCCTGGTCATCGAGAGTCTGGGTCTCATCGTCAGTGATCATAGCTTGGGCGCACCGGACAGCTGTAACCAGGCTCGCCACCTCGACAAGAATAAGATGGGCGCACATTGGTAGAAGAGAAAGACCCTCCGTCGCCAACTCCTGCCGTGGCGAAGGCCCTTCGTGGTATCGAGATGCCGTCGCTCCGGCCGCGAAGCCTGCTTCGCTCTTTCGGACCCGGCCTCATCCTGATGATGACCGGCATCGGTACCAGTCACCTGGTGACTGCCCCGGCGGCGGGGGGGCGCTTCGCGTTCGCGTTGCTCTGGTGCATCCCGGTGGCCTACATCTTCAAATACTCAGGGTTCGAGATGGCCTTCCGCTTCACCCACGCGACCGGCCACAGCTTGCTCGACGCGTACGCCACGGCCCCGCGCTCGTGGCCACTGGTCTATGTCCTCGTCACGACTCTGATCCAGTGCGTGGTCGGGCAGGCCGGGCGGTTGATCGCCGCTTCCGCGGTTCTCTATTACGCCTTTTCTACCTTTGTCGGTGTGGAGGTGCCGATGGCCTTACTCGCCCTTTCGCTTGGCGTCGTATCGGTTGTAGTGCACTTGGCGGGCCGCTACGCGATCATGGAGACGGTCACCAAGGTCCTTGCCGGGGTCCTGGTGGTTTCGGCCCTCTTCATCTACGTGTTGGAGCCGGCCCCCACCTCGGCACTCGCCCATTTCTTCATCCCGGAGATTCCGGGGGGCTCGTGGCTGATCCTGGCTGCATTCCTTGGTCTCCTGCCGACCGGAATCGATGTCTCGCTACAAGCATCGGAGTGGGGCAAGGCCCGCCGGGTCGGGCTGGGCCTTCTTCGCCCCGCGCTCGAGCGCGACGGCCTGGCCCCGCACTTCGATCCACGCACTTCGGCGAAGGAAGCGCTGGCTGTCGACCACGCCCGACTCCCGGACGAGGCGCGCGAGTATTGCCGCCGCTGGCTCACGATCGCGCTGTGGGACTTCCGGCTCGGTCATCTGATCTCGTTTGTCCTTGCCTGTCTCTTCTTGCTCTTGGCCGCCGTCCATCTCTACCCCAGCGCGGTCGAAGGCAATGCGGTGATGGGCGAGATCGGCCGCATTTTCACCGAGAGTGCCGGCCCGTGGATGATGGGCATCTTCCTCGTCGGCGCCTTCGCCGCGACCTTCTCGACCGCCTTCAACTATTTCGACGGCTGGCCGAGAGTCGTGGGGGCGTGCTGCCGTAACCTCTTTGCCGCCACCGCCGATCGGCCCGGCCTCGATCGAGCGGAGTTGACCCCGGAGTGTCTGCGTAACTTGGCGTCCGAGTACAACATCTACCGCGGCACCATGCTCTTCTCGTTGATCGCGTCGGTGGTGATCGCGGCGGGGGCGCCGCGGCCGGTGTGGCTGGTGCTGGTTGCCTCGGCACTGGCCTCCTTCATCGCGCCGGTGATCTTTTTCCTCAACCTCTACTACTGCTTTACCGTGATCCCACGCGATAGCGAGTTCTACCCCTCGCGACTGGCGACCTGGTTCGGCTGGGGGAGCCTCATCGTCTTTACCGGCATGACCGTGATCCTGATCGCGGCGCGCATCTTTGGCCTCACACTCTTCGGAGGATGATCGTTGTACCGGAGCCAAGCTACAGGCGCCCCAGGGATTGAAAGAGATCGTCGAGATCTACCAACCGGCCATTCCTCGGAGCCCGGAGGTCTCGGTCGCGGGCGCTGCGCGCGAGCTAGAGCTATTTCCCGCCCGCCGCCGGCCGCTGGATATGAGCGGGTTGGATCTGGCGGACTACGTCGACAATCGCTTCGCTCGCGAGGCAGTCACCGACGACCCCGGCCAGACGGTGCACTAGACCAGCGTTTCCAAAGTCGCGCTACAATAGCTCGCGGTCATTCTGTTCGCTGGCAAGGCGCGCCGACGCAGGCATATTGGGGAATATGTCGAGGAGGCGCAACGCCGCCAGCGGGGCAGAACGGGCCGAGATATGTAGCGCTACTTTGGAAACGCTGGTCTAGGCAGTGCTGCCTACTTGGGTCAATCGCTTACAGCGCGGGCCAGAAAGCGGCGGATCATTTCATAGGCCTCTCGCGTCTCCTCGGTATCGAAGCCGCCGTGGCCTCCTCCGTGGATGGTGTGCAGCCTATTCGGTACCCCGGCCTCCTCGAGCTTGGCGTGGAGGCGGACCGCGTGGTCATAGGGGACGACAGGGTCGGCGTCACCGTGGATGGTCAGGACCGGCGGTAGGTCTTTACGCACCATGTTGAGCGGCGAGAGCTGGCCTGAGAGCTCGTCCTTATTCGGCAGGCTTCCCATCCACTCCACGGCGTAGGTCTTGGCATTCGGGCCCTCGACCAGGTCGCCGACGTCGGTGATGCCGTACCAGTTGACGATCGCCGCGACCGGCATCTCTTCGGTGACCGCGTCGGCGGAGGTGGCCGAGCGCTTTGGGCAGCGATTGTCGAAGCCGTCGGCGGCCGTCAACATGCCGGTGGTCAGCGAGAGATGGCCTCCGGCTGAGTTACCGGTGACGACGATACGGTCGACATCGAGTGCGTATTCCGCGGCGTTGTTGCGGAGCCAGCGTAACGCGCAACGGCAGTCTTCCACTGCGCCGGGAGCAAGAGCCGTTCCACCCATACGATATTCGACGTTGGCAACCGCCCAGCCCATGCTGAGATAGGGCAGGAGACGCAGGTCGCTGCTCTCCTTGCTTCCTCTCATCCATCCGCCGCCGTGAATGTAGACGAGTATCGGCATGGGCGAGGGATTCTCGCCTTGGCGCGGCAGAATCAGATCGAGTTTGGACTCGTAGCCGTCCGCCACCAGGTAGGTTTGGTCGGGGACCACTCGGAAGTAGCTCTCGGCCTGCGTTGCCCAGTCGGCGGGCACGCTCAGCTGCCCTATCGCCGTTGCGGCAGCAAGAATCAAAGTGAGTAGTGCTAAGGAAACGATTCGCATGAATTCCCCTCCCCAGTCGCGTGCGCGGCGGTGGCCGCGGTCTTGGGCGCGATTGGTTTTGTCCGAGAGTTCACTCTCGCACTAGAACATGGAGCTTGTCTACTACTCGTTCCCTACTCAGGAGGCCTCGACCAGCGCCCTCGACCATGCTCGGCCCACCTCTTCGAGCGGAGACTACAGTCGACGGAGGGCCGTAGCCACCGGCAGACGCGCAGCGCGGAAGGCGGGAAAAAAGCCGCCGACAAGGCCCATCACCAGTGCAAAGATCGCCCCCTGGGTGAGCAATTGGGGAGTGACCGCGAAAGCGAAGGCGACCTGACTGAAGTTCTGAAAGTTCATTGTTGCCGCGGTAAAGCCGTTGAACAACATATAGGCCACCGCGGCGCCGATGACTCCACCGGTGAGAGCCAGCGCCAGCGACTCGACCAGAACCGAGATCATCACGGGTCCCGCTCCGAAGCCGATGGCGCGAAGGGTCGCGATCTCGCGGGTTCGGGAGGACACGGCGCTGTACATCGTGTTGAGGGCGCCGAAGACGGCGCCGACGGCCATCAAGGCGCCGACCAGGTAGCCGACGCCGCGGATGAGGGCGGTCATGGTCTGGGATTGCTCGGCGTAGAACTCAGAGGCCTGGAAGACGTTGACCGTGAGGCGGGGATCGGTCGTCAGCGCGTCTTTGAGAGCGGTGAAAGACTGAGGAGATTCGAGCCGTAGGTGGACCGAGCTGAACGAGGTGCCGCGACGGAAGGCCGGCTGTAGGACCTTGGCATCGGCCCAGATCTCCGACTCATCGGCGCTGCCTCCGGCGGCGAAGATTCCGACGACCGTCCATTCGACTTCGCCCCAGTTGAGCTTGCTGCCAAGCTCGAGTCCCTCAAACTCCCGAACAGCCGTTGTGCCCACTATGACTTCATTCCGACCGGGCTCGAATCGGCGGCCTTCGACCAGCTCGATCGACTCGCGCACCGCGAACGCTTGCTGGTCGACGCCGCGCATCGGCACATTGACGTCAGTGCCGGTGCTGCGCTTTGGCACGCCGACGATGGCGAAGACCTCCGCAGACGCCACCCGTCCCTCGGCGTTGCTGAGGATCCCCGGCGCGTCGCCGATGATGCGGGTCTCTTCGAGGGTGAGACCACTCGACATCTCTCCGGTTGCGCCGCCACGGAGCACGATCACTCCGTCGTCGCGGCCGGTCGACTCGAGTGTTCTCTGGAAGCCGACGGCCATCGAAAGGACGCCGACAAACACCATCACCACACCCGCAACCCCCACGACAGTAGCAAGCGAGGCGCCGAGACGCTGCCTGACGTTCTTGAGGTTGAGCCAGGTGACGGCGCCGACCTGAGCCAGCCAGCTGAAGAGTCCACCCATGCTCAGCCAGATGCGAGTGCGTTGACGATTCTGAGACGGAGCGCCTGCCAAGCCGGTAGCACTCCAGTCACCAGTCCTAGCAGGGCAACGAGGGCGACACCGATCCAGAGCTCCCGCGTGGGGATGTAGATCTGCGGTATGAAGGCGACTCCGAGAGTGATCCTAGAGGTGACGAAATCGGCCACGGCAAGACCGGGGAGGCCGCCGACGACAGCGAGAATGAACGCCTCGGCCAACACCAGCGCCATGATCTTGCGGTCACTGAAGCCCAGAGTCTTCAGCACTCCGAGCTCAGCCGTGCGCTCGCGAACAGATTGGGCCATGGTATTGCCGGCGACCAGCAGCAGGGTGAAGAAGACGACGCTGACGATCGCCGTTACGATGGTCGCCAGATCCCCCACCTGATTGGCGAAGCCCTGCGCCCAGGCCTTCTCGGTCGAAGTCTTGGTCTCGGCGGGGGAGTTGGCGAAGTGCGAGTCGATCTCCTCTACGATCTCGGCGGCCCGATCCGGGTCGTCGATTTTGAGATAGATCATCGACACCGCGCCGAGCTCGTCGCCGACCCCTTCGGGCTGCTGGACGATCTCCGTGAAGGGGCCCGCCTGTTTCAGATAGTCGTAGTGCATGTAGACCTGGCCGTCGTTGCCGCTCTCTCCGGCGCCGATGATGCCTGCGATGTCGAACTCCCAGGTCGGCGAGCCGTCGGCCTGGAACCACATCTGGGTGTTGATGGGGACCCGGTCGCCGATCTCCCATCCGAAGCGCTTGGCAACCGAGTGGCCGACCACGATGCTGGTCCGGTTGGCTAGCCACGATTGCTGCTGCTCGATCGGGATCTCGTACTCGTCGAAGACCTCCACGAAGCCCTGGGCATCGGTGGCGAACATGATCAGCTGATTGCGACGATCCTGATAGTAACCACCGAACCAGGTCCAGTGGGTCACCGCCTCGACGCCTTCGACGGCCTCGATGAAGCCGAGGTACTTGATCGGAAGGAACTGGATCATCGAAACCTTGTGCACCGTCAGCAGCCGGTTCAAACCCGCCACTTCGACGCCCTGTCCGAAACCGGTGCGGAGCGCGACCAGGAGGCCGAAAAGCAGGAAGGAGACGAAGATCGAAAGCACGGTGAACGAAGTGCGCAACTTCTTGCGCGTCAGGTTGCAGCGAATCAGATGCAGATACTTCATGCCAGACGCTCCTCGGAGAGTGCTCCCTTGTCGAGATAGAGGGTGCGGCTGGCCCGTTGGGCTGCGTGAGGGTCGTGGGTGACCATGATGATGGTCTTGCCCTGGTCCTGGTTGAGTGCCTCGAGCAGGTCGAGGATCTCGTCGCCGCTTTTGCGGTCGAGGTCTCCAGTCGGCTCATCGCACAGCAGCAGAGTCGGGTCCGAGACGATCGCGCGAGCGATGCCGACCCGCTGCTCCTGGCCGCCGGAGAGCTGGCGCGGATAATGCTTGGCGCGATCCGAGAGCCCGACCACCTCGAGGGCGGTGGCGACATGTCCGAGCCGCTGCTGACGGCTCAGGCGAGTGAGTAAGAGCGGAAGCTCGACGTTGCGCTCCGCGGTGAGCACCGGTAACAGGTTGTAGTACTGGAAAATGAAGCCTATGTGGCGCGAGCGCCAGCGGGTTAGCTGACGGTCCGGGGTCTCGTCGATTCGTTGGCCGGCTACCTCTATGCTGCCTTCCGACACGCGGTCCAGGCCACCGATGAGATTGAGCAAGGTGGTCTTGCCGGATCCCGAAGGACCCATGAGAGCGAGGAACTCGCCGTCCGCGACCTCCATGCTCAGGTCCTGCAGCACGTCGATGGTCTCGCCGCCGCGTTTGTAGAATTTGTGCAGATGCTCGATCTGGACGATGGTTCCGTTTTCCTCCGACATATCGTTCCTTCTCGTCGGAGACTTCAGGGTACTTTCACTTCATCGCCGTCGGCGAGATCGTCGGGCCCCTGGACGACCACTCGCTCGCCGCCGCGTAGGCCGGCGATCACTCCGACTAGCTTTCCTCGCTCTGGACCCAAGGTCACAGCTCGTCGCTCTACGGCGCCCCCGCCGTACACGAAGACGATGTCACGACCGCCGTCGCTTCGTACCGCTGTCGCGGGTACCAGTACCGTCGGGACCGCCTCCTCTTCATTCTCGGCCTCGACGCTCTCGCCGAGAAAAGAGACCTTGGCTCCCATGTCGGGTAGAAGGCGTGGGTCGAGCTCGTCGAAGGCTATGCGTACTCGCACGGTCGCCTTCTGTCGATCCGCAGCCGGCACGGTGGTGATCACCGAGGCCGGGATCTTCCAGCCCTGATAAGCGTCGAGAGTCGCGATCACCTTCTGACCCGGCTTGACTCGATTGATATACGACTCGTTGACGTCGACCTCGATTTCCAGCGAGCTCATGTCGACGAGCGTACAGATGCCGGTGCGAGTGAAGCCGCCACCGGCGGAAACCGGCGAGATCATCTCTCCCGGCTGCGCGTTCTTGGTGATCACGACACCACTGAAAGGAGCGCGGATGACCGTGTCGGCGAGCTCTTGACGGCGCAGCTCGAGCTGCCGCTCCGTAACCTTGATGTCTTCGCGATTGCGAGCCACTCGGGCCTTCAATGCCTCCACTTCCGCCTCGGCGGTATCGAGGTCGGCCTCTGTCGTCACCCCCGCCCTGACCAACTCCTGTGTTCGCCGTAAGTCGATCTCAGCCTCGTCGAGCCGCACCTCGGCCTCGACCAGAGCGCTGCGTGCCGCGGCGATCTGAGCCTCCCCGAGCGCCACCTGGCGAGAGGCCATCGAGTCGTCGAGGCGGGCCAGGATCTGGCCCTCTACGACCTCGAGGCCTTCTTCCACCCTGATCTCGACGATCTTGCCTGTGATTTTCGACGACACGGTCGCTTGCAGCCTGGCCACGACATAGCCGGAGGCGTCGAGTACCGTTTCACGACTCGAGGCAGAGCTGCTCGCTTCCGCGACTTCCGCCAGCGTCACGGCCGGCACGGACTCCTTAGCGAACCACCAAAAGACGGCGCCGGCCACGACGACGATGACCAGGCTGATGACCAGGAGTGCCTTTCTCGGCGTCCTCGACCGGTCGCGCTGCTCGCGGTCTATTCGCAGCTCTGCAATTCGCTCGCGTGATGTGCTCATTTAAGTTTCTTAGCGGGGAAAAGTGGCGAGCCGTAGGCAGTGGTAGTCATCACCTCCGTAGGTTCTGGGTGCGCCGTCCTGGGCGCCATGTTCACTAGCCGCAGGAAATGATAGCAATCATTTCCGGAGATTCTGGGTGCGCCGTCCTCGGCGCCATGTTCACTAGCCGCAGGAAATGATAGCGATCATTTCCGGAGATTCTGGGTGCGCCGTCCTGGGCGCCATGTTCACTAGCCGCAGGAAATGATAGCGATCATTTCCGGAGATTCTGGGTGCGCCGTCCTCGGCGCCATGTTCACTAGCCGCAGGAGAAATGATAGCGATCATTTCCGGAGATTCTGGGTGCGCCGTCCTCGGCGCCATGTTCACTAGCCGCAGGAAATGATAGCGATCATTTCCGGAGGTTCTCGATGCGCCGTCCTGGGCGCCATGTTCACTAGCCGCAGGAAATGATAGCGATCATTTCCGGAGATTCTGGGTGCGCCGTCCTGGGCGCCATGTTCACTAGCCGCAGGAGAAATGATAGCGATCATTTCCGGAGGTTCTCGATGCGCCGTCCTGGGCGCCATGTTCACTAGCCGCAGGAAATGATAGCGATCATTTCCGGAGATTCTGGGTGCGCCGTCCTGGGCGCCATGTTCACTAGCCGCAGGAGAAATGATAGCGATCATTTCCGGAGGTTCTCGATGCGCCGTCCTGGGCGCCATGTTCACTAGCCGCAGGAGAAATGATAGCGATCATTTCCGGAGATTCTGGGTGCGCCGTCCTCGGCGCCATGTTCACTAGCCGCAGGAAATGATAGCGATCATTTCCGGAGATTCTGGGTGCGCCGTCCTCGGCGCCATGTTCACTAGCCGCAGGAAATGATCGCGATCATTTCCGGAGGCTAGGCGAGGAGTTGCTGGAGTGCGGACGATACCGTTTCTGGCCTTTGCGAGGGCAGATTGTGCCCGGCACCTTGGACGATGTGTCGCCCCGCCAGCGAAGTGAATCGATCTTGGTCGGCGGCTGGATCGGGCGAGGGTCGGCCGAAGCCCCGATCGGCGCCGTGTAGCACGATCGCTGGAACCGTCACCCTCGGCCGCTCCGCCAGTTGTTGCTCGGCAGCGATGAAGCGCTCCTCTCCGGGTGCGTTGCGGTGTCGGTGACGATAAGAGTGAATCACGACATCGACGAAGTCGGGGTTGTCGAATGAGACCGCGGAGCGCTCGAAAGTCTCGTCGCTGAACTCCCAACCGGGCGACCACGTCTCCCACAGATATCTCGTGATCTCACGCCGATTCGCCTCGAGTCCCGCCCTTCCGCGGTCGGTATTGAAGTACCACTGATACCAGAGGCGCGCCTCGGCGACGGCCGTTGCTGGGGCTGAGGTGTTCACCGTGTCCTGCACCGAATAGCCGCCGATAGAGAGCTGCGCCCGTACCCGCTCTGGATGAAGGATCGAGGTGATACAGGCGGCCCGGTTCCCCCAATCGAAACCGGCGAGCGCAAACTCATCCAGTTCGAGTGCGTCGGCGAAGTCGATCACGTCCTGGCCGATCGCGGCCTGCTCCGCCATCCGCGGAGCCGAGGAGTCGCGAAAACGTGTGGGGCCGTAGCCCCGAAAGTAGGGCACGAGGACTCGGTATCCGGCGTCGCCGAGCGGCGGCACCGTCTCGTCCCAGGTGCGAACGTCGTAGGGGAAGCCGTGAAGGAGGATGATCGGAAATCCGCCGGTATCTCCGCTTTCTTCGAAACCGATGTCGAGCACCGGAGTCTGGATCATTGGCATGGCTTGATCCCCCTTAGAGGTCGAGCCACTGGCCCGATTGCATCACCCACTCGATCGCGCGAGTATTCCCGATCTCGATCCTTGGATCGGCTCCGAGGATCACCAGATCTGCGATCTTTCCCGCCGCGAGCACTCCGAACTCAGCATCCCGGCCTTCCAGCACGCGCGCAGAATTGCCTGTTGCCGCGGCAATCGCTTCCATTGGGGTGAGGCCGGCGGCGACCAGTTGTGCCATCTCGTGATGCGTTCCCCAGCCGAAGGCGATCTGGCCGACCCCGCTGTCGGAGCCGACCGCGATCATCACACCGGCGTCATGCATGGTCTTGATGAAGCTCTGAGCCAAGGCGAAGTCGGCTTTCAGCTTTGCGAGGTTGGGGTTGGCGAGTAGCTGTTGGCGCCCCCCGGGCTGGAGCAGACGATCGGCCTTGGCCGCGGTGAAGGCCTGGCGGAAGTCTTCAGCGTGGAGATCGTCGGGGTTTTCGGCCAGGTACCAGAAGTGCTGAGCCTGGCCGAGAGCCGGCGCGAAAGAGAGACCCTTCTCCACTGCGTAGGCGACGAAAGAGGCGTCGACCTCGTGATCCCGCACACTGTGCACGAAATCGGTCACACCGATGTCGGCGAGCTGTCTCACGTCTTCTTCGTCGTAGATGTGTGCCGCGGCAGGAATACCGTGCGTCGCCGCTTCCCTGACGATGGCCTCCCGGATCTCGGGAGTGATCTTGGTGACCGTGCCGAACTTGGTGTCGACCCACATCTTGACCACGTCCACCTCTTGCGTCGCCAGCTCTCGAACCCGCCAGCGGACCTCGTTCACGTCGGTCGGCAGAAACCCGCGACCGTCCTCGGGACTGGAGAAGCCGCGGCCGGCGGTGAAGATACGGGGGGCTCGGATCTCTCCGGCTCTCGCCTTGGCGATGATCGCGAGATTTTCTTCCCCATCGGATCCGAGGCTGCGCGCGGTTGTTACCCCGAAGCGCAGCTGGGACAGAAAGGCGTGGGTGAACCCCTCCTCTCCGTCTCGATAGTGGCAGTGGAGGTCGACGAGACCAGGGATGACCACTTTGCCCTCACCTTCGACGATCACCGCGTCCGCCGGAACCGCGGTGTCGGAGCGAGTACCGACGCTCTCGATGCGATCGCCGCGGATGACGATGACCGAGTCTTCGATCGGATCGGAGCCGGTGCCGTCGATCAGGGTCGCCCCGGTGATGGCGATGGGTGGCGAGCCGACTTCGACCGCCGCAGGCGTCTCGCCGCAGGCGATCAAGCACAAAACCGGGACGATGAAACAGAGGCGCTGGCTGCGCATACCCGACCCCCCCTTAGGATTGGCGTCTAGTCTAGTCGAAGGACACCTGTAACAATGGGTTGATCTGAAGCAGGGTCGAGGGAGAATTCAGTGCACCACTTCCATCGCGCACCGAAGACCCGATGTCGGCGCATCGTGGTGGCGGCAGTGGCCGCCGGTGCGTGGGCTGCCTGTGGCTTCGGCCAGCAAGGAGCCGTCGATGGCGAGTGGCGCCACCATGGCGGCGACCATGGCTTCACTCGCTACTCGCCGCTGAGCCAGATCGACGCCGGGAACTTCGAGCAGCTCGAAGTGGCTTGGCGCTGGGGGTCTGCAGACGACCGCGTCGAGGACAGGATCCGGTCGGAACGGGCCGCAGCCTCGTCGCAATCGGCTGCGGGGAGATTGAGCTACGAGGACGCGCCGGCCGCCATGCTGAGGAGACCCTTCCCGCGGACCTACTTCCGAGGCTCCCCGCTGATGATCAAGGGCCGGATCTACGTGCCGACCGAGCTCAGCCAGGTCGCGGCCCTCGACGCCGGCAGCGGTGAGGAGTTCTGGGTCTACGACCCGAAGAGCTACGAGCGGCCGAGACCAGGGCTCGAGAATAATTTCACTCGTGGACTCGAGTACTGGACCGACGGAGTCAAAGAGCGCATTCTCATCGCCACGCCCTCGAAACAACTGGTGTCGATCGACCTGGGGACGGGGCTCCCCGACCCCGACTTCGGCGAAGAAGGCATGGTCGATCTGTCGCGAGATCTGGGGCGAGAGAACATCAACCTGCGCCACATCAGCCACGGCGCGCCGGGGATCGTGGTCGGTGACACCTATGTCATCGGGTCTCGGATCTACGATTTCCCGCTGCGCAACAACAATCCGCCGGGCCACGTGCGGGCTTACGATGTGCGCACGGGCGAGCTGCGATGGCGCTTCAACGTCATCCCGCAAGAGGGCGAGGACTTCGTCGAGACCTGGGAGAACGAGTCGTGGAAGAAGATGGGCAACGCCAACGTGTGGGCGCCGCTGACCGCCGATGACGAGCTCGGCTACGTCTATCTCGCTACCAGCACTCCGACCAGCGACTACTACGGCGGCGATCGCCGCGGCGACAATCTCTTCGCCGAGAGCCTGGTCTGTGTCGACGTGGCCACCGGCAAGCGGGTCTGGCACTTTCAGACCGTGCATCACGGGATCTGGGATTACGACATCGCCTCGGCTCCGAACCTGATCGACGTCGTCGTCGAGGGCAAGCTGGTCAAGGCCGTAGCGCAGGCGTCGAAAACGGCCTTCACCTATGTCTTCGACCGCGTGACGGGGAAGCCGCTGTGGCCGATCGAAGAGCGGCCTGTGGACTACAACACTACGGTCCCAGGCGAGAAACTGGCGAGAACGCAACCCTTTCCGACCAAGCCGCCCCCCTTCGACCGCCAGGGGTTCACCGTCGACGATCTCATCGACTTCACGCCCGAGCTCCGCAAGGAGGCTCTAGAGATCGCTTCGCAGTACCGAATGGGACCGATGTTCACGCCCTTGATCCTCGGAGGTGAAGGGGGCAAGTTGGCAACGATCTTCTTGCCGGGGGCCGGTGGAGGAGCCGGCCATGCGGGGTCTTCGGTCGATCCGGCGACCGGTTTCTTCTACGTGATGTCGAGGACGGTGCCGACGGCGATGGCTCTGGTCGAGCCGGACCCGGCGCGGACAGAGTGGAGGTACGTGCGCGATCGAGTACCCCTCGAAGGGCCGCGCGGGCTGCCGCTGACCAAGCCGCCGTATCGGCGCATCACAGCGATCGACTTGAAAACGGGAGAGCAAGCCTGGCAGGTCCCCCTCGGCGAGGGCCCGACCAACCACCCGGCGATCAAGCATCTCGATCTCGGACCTCTGGGCAGTCACCCGGTCGGCCGCGAAGATGCCGATGGGCTTCTCGTCACTCGAACTTTGCTCATCACTTCGATCATGCGGGCCGAGGATGAGCGAGAGCGCGGCATCAAGGGGAACTATCTCCAGGCCTTCGACAAGGCTACGGGGAAGCTCCTGGCCCAGATCGAGGCCGACCCGCGCCTCCACGGCGTGCCCGCGACCTATCTGCACGGAGGCCGTCAGTACATCGTGATCGCGGCGGGCGGGGTGACCGAGAAGGCGGAGCTTATGGCGTTTGCTCTGCCCGAGGTCCGCTGAGCACAACGACCCCCAAGGGCGGAACCAGCGCGATAGCATTGCTGGCACCGAAAGGAAGCCTTATACCTTCGCTCGCGTCATGGTTCTAGACTCAGGCACTCGCCTGGCCAGCTACGAGATCCTCTCCGCTCTCGGAGCGGGAGGTATGGGAGAGGTCTATCGGGCCCGCGATACCAAGCTCGGACGCGAGGTTGCGATCAAGGTGCTGCCCGAGGAGGTGGCCCAGAATGCCGACCGGCTTGCGCGCTTCGAGCGTGAGGCTCGGGTTCTGGCATCGCTGAATCATCCTCATATCGTCACCATCTACTCCGTCGAGGCGGAAGACGGTGTCCGCTTCTTCACCATGGAGCTGGTCGAAGGCCGAACGCTGGCGGACCATCTGGTCGGGGGCCCGCTGGCCGTCGATCAGTGCTTCGAGCACGGCGTGGCGATCGCCGACGCACTGAGCGCAGCCCACCGCCGCGGGGTGACCCATCGCGATCTGAAGCCCGGCAACATCATGGTCAACGACGAAGGCTGGCTCAAAGTGCTCGACTTTGGCCTGGCGAAGGCGGGCGCTCCCAACCGAGGCGCAGAGGGCAGTGATGCCTCCACCGATACGCTGACCGAAGCCGGCAAAGTGCTCGGCACCGTCCCCTACATGTCGCCCGAGCAACTCCATGGTCGTCCGGTCGAGCCGCCCTCGGACGTTTTCTCCCTCGGCGTCGTGCTCTATGAGATGGCCACCGGCAGCAGGCCCTTCCGCGGCAGCAGCCAGGCCGAGCTGGTCTCTTCGATTCTTCGAGATACGCCCGGCAGGCCGAGCGAGTTGCGCTCGAGCCTGCCGGTGAGCGTCGACGGTCTCGTGCTGCGATGCCTGCAGAAGGAGCCTGGCCAGCGCTACGAAACGGCCACCGAATTGCTCCAAGAGCTGCGCCGACTCCAAGAAGATTCGAGGTCGAGCGCGGGCCCGCGCTCCCTGAGCGGTTCGGACGAGATCCAGGCGATCCGGCAGGCCTATCGGACTCCGATGATCGGTCGCGATGCCGAGGCCGCGGAGCTGCGCCAGTTCCTAAGCCGCGCCAAGGAAGGGGAAGGGGCCCTGGTCAGCCTGACCGGGGAGCCCGGGGTGGGAAAGAGCCGTCTGGCGTGGGATCTCATCGAGGGTGCCCGCGAGGAAGGATTCTTCACCCTGGTCGGCAACTGCTACGAGGGCGAGGGAATGGCGGCCTTCACGCCGTGGGTGGAAGTGCTCGAGACCTCGGCCAGGCGCGCCGACCCCGAGGTTCTGCGTGAGCTGCTCGGCGATGCGGCTCCGGAGCTGGCCCGGCTGCTGCCGGAGCTGCGCCGCCTCTTCCCCGACATGCCGCAGCCTCTCGAGCTGCCGGCCGAAGAAGCCCGCCGCTACCTCTTCCGCAGCTTCTGCGAGTTCGTGGCCCGGTCGAGCCGATTGCAGCCGCTGCTCATTGTGCTCGAGGACGTGCACTGGTCCGACGAGCCCAGCCTGATGCTGCTGCAGCACCTGGCGCAACAGGTCGACCAGATGGCGGTGCTGGTGATTGCGACCTATCGCGAGGTCGAGCTCGACGTGTATCGCCCGCTGGCCGGTGCCCTGCGCGAGCTGGTGCGCAGCCGGTTGGTGCACCGTATCGTTCTGCGCCGCTTGGGCGAGGAGGGGGTGGCCGGCATCCTCGAGTCTCTCAGCGGTCGCAAGCCGCCCACGGCGCTGATCAGGGCGGTGTACGAGGAGACCGAGGGCAATCCCTTCTTCGTCGAGGAGGTCTATGCGCATCTAGACGAAGAGAGCCGGCTCTTCGAGGACAGCGGCGAGTGGCGCCAGGACCTCACCCTGGAGGCCCTCGACGTCCCAGAGGGCGTGCGTCTGGTGGTGGGTCGCCGCCTCGAGCGTCTCGATGACGACGGCCGCAGGGTGCTGACCGCGGCAGCGGTACTCGGTCGTCGCTTCAACTACTCGATCCTCGAGGAGGTGGTCGGAATCGAGGCCGACGAGCTGCTGAATGGGATCGAGCAGGCGGAGACCCTGCACCTGGTCGAAGCGGAGAGCTCGTCGAGCTCGCGAGAGGCGCGCTACCACTTCTCGCACGAGCTGATCCGACAAACCTTGTTGCAGGGCCTCTCTTTACCGCGCCGACAGCGCTTGCATCTGCGCATCGCCGAGGTACTCGAGGCCAGGCCAGACGCGCAGAAGCGAGCCTCCGCCCTGGCCCATCACCTCTACGAGGCCGGAGCCGCCGCGGACGCTGAGATGACGGTTCGATACCTGATCCTGGCCGCGGGCGAGGCGATCGAGACAGCGGCCTTCGAGGAGGCGCTGGGCCGGCTCGACCTGGCGATTGACCTGGTCGAAGAGGGCGAGGAGGAGCGCTGGGCCGAGATCCATCGACTGCGCGGGCTGGCGCACCGCAACCTCGGTGAACTGGAAGAAGCCGTCGACGAATTTGAGGGGGCGTTGGAGATCTACCTGCGACGGAAGATGGGCCGTGAAGGTGTCGAGATCGTCCATGATCTCACCTGGCTTTATGGGTGGTCCGCCAGGTTGGAAGCGGCCGACCGGACCGTTCAGCGAGTCCTCGATGCGCTGCAGCCCGATGGGGCCGACCGTTGCCTCGTGCTGGCGGAAGCTGCGATGGTGACCGCAATCGCGGGAAGACTGAAAGTAGCCGCTGCCCATGCCGAGGAGGCCGAGGCCCTGTTGGAGCTGGTCGATGACGATGCGATTCGGGCCCGCGTGGCAGTCTGCCTCTACATGCCTGTGCACGCCAGCGCACGATTTCACGAGGCCGGGCCAGTGGGCACTCGCGCTGCTTCTCTGTTGGAGAGTGCCGGCCTGCTGTGGGATCTGTGCAGTCTCCTGCAGTGGTTCGGAGAAGCGCATTGTTGGGCTGGTGACTGGCCTGCAGTTCTTGCTAGCGTCAAAGAAGCACGGCCGATAGCCGAGCGATTTGGGCATTGGGAAGTGCTTCGTTCGCTGAACGAGTTTCAATTGTGGGCAGAGTGGGCCACGAGGGCGGATCGGCAGCGGTTACTGCAGCTGGTCGAGACTGACGTAGCGCTCAGCACCGAGCGGCAGCTCGGTTACGGGTGCTTTGCTCTTCACTGGCGCAGCGCGGCTCACCTGTGGACGGGGAACCTCGAGCAGGCGCTCGCCGACGCGGAAGAGGGAGCGGAGCGGGAGGTCGTGGAAGTGTTTATGTACCCGCTCATCCAGGGCCTGCTCATGCTGTGCCGGGCCTGGGCCGGTGACAGAGACGGGGCTCTCTCGGTCCTGGAACGGCTTCGGGACCACCTTCCCACAGCCGGAGGACTGAGCTCGACCGGCTCACGCGTGTTCGGTTGCTACGCCGTCGAGGCGCTTGCGCTTCTCGGTGAGGTCGACGAGGCGGCGAGCCTATACCCAGCCCTCCTCCATTCTCGGACCATCGGCCTTCGAGTGAGTCCTTGCCAACTTCTCGAGACGCTGCTTGGCGTCTCCGCCGCCTGCGCACGACAGTGGGAGCAAGCCGAGGAGCACTTCGAGGCTGCTCGGAAGCAGGCGGATGAGCTCCCCCACATCCCGTGTGCCGCTGAGACCCGGCGCTGGCAGGCCTGGGCTCTTCTCGAGCGTGGCGAGGCGGGCGACCGCAAGCGGGCTCACGCCCTCTTGGAAGACGCGATCGAGCGCTATCGCGAGATCGGCATGCCGATGCACGAAGCGCGCGCTCGGGAGCTCGTGTCGGATCAACGGCCGGCTCCATGAGCAGGCCGTCACGGTGAACAGACCTGACGTACTTTGAGCTAGGGCGCGGACATCTCCTTCTCGATCAGATGCCCGCGGTCGTCAGCGCTCGGTCTCCTGGAACGACTCCTGCTCCAGCAAGCGCGCACCGCGCAGTACGTTCCCCATTGTGTAGTTGCCTGCGTGACAGGCGTACTCGTAGAGATGTTCGTCGATCCGCGGCCATGGGAACGAGCCGGTGTAGGGGGCCCTGCGATCGGGGTCCTCGACCGTGAACTCGTAGAACAGAGTGTCGGAGTCCAGCTGTCGGAAGCGCTCGACGAGGCGCAGTCCTTCGTGGGGCGCGCCAGGCTCTCGCTGGTAGTTGCCCGTGCTGCGGATGAAGCCTGTGGTCTCGATCACCAGGGTGTCGCCCTCCCACCAGCCGATCGAGTCGCCGGCGAAAGAGCGCACTTCGGCGGGCGGATGCTCGGGGGGGCGCCCCTCGGCGCCGAGTCGGACGATGCGAGCCCAGTGGAACCACTCGGTCAAGATCACGACGTGGGTCTCGGTTTGGGTGATGGTGTTCACGGAGTTGTATCCGCCGGGCATTACCGGCGCGATCCGTCCCGAGTTGTAGATGCAGCGGGTACCGAGAGACTGCAGCTCCGGATGGTCGAAGATCAGATGCTCCCCATCGGACTTGGCCAGTAGCTCTCCTTTGTTGCCGACCGGCTCCGCCTCGAGCCACCAGGCGCCCTCAGGATCCCGTGGCCCCTGATAGTCGCTGAATTTGAAAGGCGCCTGATGCTTCTTACCCGCTTCGGTTAGCGGTGGCAAGCGGCCGTCAGGTGGGTCGGTGAGGATCGAGGTCCGGTACTCTCCGTCGACGGCAAAGGGCATCGTGCCGCGGTCGAAAAACTGGCGGCCGTGTCCACCGACGTTACTCTGGTGGTCTGGAGTGCCTCCGGGAGGCGGTGCGGCACGATCCGGATCGAGGGGGCTGTTTTCCCTGGCCACAGTCGCCGCCGCTGCTTCCCCGACTTCTCCTGCCTCCTCGGCGCTCATGAAGAGGCTGTTGCCGTACTTCGGGTCGCGCTGGTAAGGCGTCAGAGTCTTGACGTCGTAGGTACCGGAGAGGTCCGGTCTGCCACTTGGCATGCGCGGAGTGCCCTTCTCCGCAGCCAGGCTCGGTAGGCAGATGAGGCCGAGAGTGAGAGTGAGGCTGAAAATAGGGTTCTTCATTCTGAGGCTCCTGATCGCTCAACTATCGGGATACTGCCATCTCGGGGGCGGCTCGAAGCCCTCCTGGCCAACGCGGAACGGCGGCACGGGGTTCGGCGGCTGCAGGGAGCGAAAAGCGATGGCTTTCTCCAGCAGCCGGGCCACCTGCTCGGGATTTTCGGCGGCGAGGTCATGCTCTTCGTAGGGATCTTCGTCGATGCGAAAGAGCAGTTTCCGAGAGGTTTCTGCGGAGCCCGGACGGGTGAGCGGCTGGCCGATCGTGACCAGCTTCCATTCCGGCTCGATCACCGCCACTTGCTCACGCTCGGGGTCGAGTTGGGCGATGAAGGAGTATAGATCCCGGTCCAGAGTGGGATTGCTGCCGTCGAGCACCTTCGAGACGTCCGTGCCGTCGAGAGCCTTGCCACCATGGTCGCTGATGCCGGCGATTGCCATCAAGGTGGGCAATACGTCGATGTAGGACATCGGTGTCGAGATCGTCCCGCCACCCGTGACCTTTCCCCCCGGCCAGCGGGCCGCGGCGGCGACCCGGATGCCGCCTTCGAATACACTGCCCTTGGCGCCTCGGAACGCGCCGTTGTCGCTGACTGCGACCGAGCCGCCATTGTCGCTGAAGAAGAGCACCAGCGTGTTGTCGGCGATCCCGTTCTCTTCCAGAGCCTGGAGGATACGTCCGATGCCGACATCGAGGGCGTGCACCGCCGAGCCGATGACTCGGCGAGTGTCACGCCGGCTTTCGACCGGGGGGAGAGGCCTGCCGGCCGTCGACTCCTCCCAGCTCCGCGGCTCTTCGAGCGCAGGTAGGTCGGCATATAGGGGCAGGTCTTCCTCTTTTGCCTCGATCGGGCCGTGCGGAGCATTGAAGGGGACATAGCAGAGGAAGGGTGTCGCGTCGTCGGCGTGGGCGTTGATGAAGCGCACCGCATATTCGGCGGTCAGGTCGGTGGCGTAGCCTTCTTCCTCGACGGTCTCGTAGTCGTGCCTCCAGTCGAGCTCGCCGTTGCGCAGGTGGCTGAAGTACTCGATTCCGCCGTTGAGGTGGCCCACGAACTCGGTGAAGCCGCGGCGCATCGGGTGATAACGGATCGAGGTGTGGCCGAGGTGCCACTTGCCGAAGATGCCCCGGTGCTCATAACCGGCCTTGGCCAAGATTTCGGGCATCGTGACCTCGCTGAGATCCATCCCGTAGTCACGCCACGGTGGAATGACCGCCCGCATAAGCCCGAAGCGAATGGGGTAGCGGCCGGTCATCAGTCCTGCGCGGGTGGGGGAGCAGACCGGGGCGGAGTAGAAGCGATCGAGGGTCACCCCCTCCTCTGCGATGCGGTCGATATTGGGGGTCGCGATGTCGCCGCTTTCGAAACCGACGTCGTCGTGGCCGAGGTCGTCGGGGAGGAGAATGACGATGTTGGGGAGCCGTTCCTCGTCTGCTGTCGAGCCCGTATCCGTCGCCGGCGCCGAGGTCGCGACTTCGACCGGCGCAGGCGTCTCGCTGCAGGCGACCGAGAACAGAAACGGGACGATGAAAAAGAGGCGCTGGCTGCGCATAACCGACCCCCTCGAGGATTGGCGTCTAGTCTAGTCGAAGGACACCTGTAACAATCGGCTGATCTGAAGCAGGGTCGAGGGAGAATTCAGTGCACCACTTCCATCGCGCACCGAAGGCCCGATGTCGGCGCATCGCGGTAGCGGCAGTGGCCGCCGGTGCGTGGGCTGCCTGTGTCTTCGGCCAGCAAGGAGCTGTCGATGGCGAGTGGCGCCATCATGGCGGCGACCATGGCTTCACTCGCTACTCGCCGCTGAGCCAGATCGACGCCGGGAACTTCGCACGGCTCGAGGTTGCGTGGCGTTGGGAGTCGGCCGATAGTCGAATCGAGAAGGAGCTCAGCTCCGTCGCCCCCGGACAGCAAGGCTCAAGCGGCGCCGGGTACGAGGACCGTCCTGCAGCCCTCGCCAGAGCTCCGATCCGTCGGCTGGTTTGGCGGGGGGCTGGAGCGCTGATGATCGGCGGTAGGGTGTACGTACCGACCGAGCTGAGCCAGGTCGCGGCGCTCGCGGCCGGTAGCGGTGAGGAGATCTGGGTCTACGATCCGAAGATCTACGAGCACCCGAGGGCGGTGTTCCCCAACAACTTCACTCGTGGCCTCGAGTATTGGACCGATGGGGTGGAAGAGCGCATCCTCATCGCCACTCCGGCCAAGCAGCTGGTGTCGATCGATGTCGCGACCGGCCGACCGGACCCCGCATTCGGCGAGGATGGCATTGTCGATCTGTCCCGAGATCTGGGGCGCGAGGACATTGTTCTCCGTAATATCAACCATGCTGCCCCTGGAATCGTGGTCGGAGACGTCTTCATCCTAGGCTCGCGGATCTTCGATTTTCCGTTACGGAACAAGAACCCGCCCGGCCACGTGCGAGCTTACGACGTGCGCACAGGCGAGCTGCGCTGGCGCTTCCACACCGTCCCGCAGGAGGGCGAGGAGTTCACCGAGACCTGGGAGAACGATTCCTGGAAGACGATGGGCAATGCCAACGTCTGGGCGTCGCTCACCGCCGATGACGAGCTCGGCTACGTCTATCTCGCCACCAGTACCCCGACCAGCGATTACTACGGGGGAGACCGGCACGGCGACAACGTTTTCGCGGAGAGTCTGGTCTGCGTCGACGTCGCCACCGGCAAGCGCGTCTGGCACTTTCAGACCGTGCATCACGGCATCTGGGACTACGACCTCGCCTCGGCGCCCAATCTGGTCGACGTGGTCGTTGGGGGCCGAGTGAGGAAGGCGGTCGCGCAGGTGTCGAAAACGGCCTTCGCCTATGTCTTCGATCGGGTGACCGGCGAGCCGTTGTGGCCGATCGAAGAGCGCCCGGTCCCGCTGAGTACGGCGCCGGGTGAGAAGCTTTCCGCAACCCAGCCTTTTCCGACCAAGCCACCACCTTTCGATCGCCAGGGCACCCGGGTCGAGGATCTCATCGACTTCACCCCGGAGCTGCGCCGCGAGGCTCTCGAGATCGCCGAGCGGTTCCGTCTCGGGCCGATTTTTACGCCCTTGATCGTCGAAGGTGAGGGAGGCAAACAGGCGACACTGGCGCTACCCGGCGCCGGTGGTGGAGCGAACCATCCGGGCGCCTCGGTCGATCCTGTCGCCGGCATCCTCTACGTGCAGTCGAAGACGGCGCCGAGTGGAATGGTTCTGCAGCAACCGGATCCGGCACGCACCGACTGGAGATACATCAACGGCAGAGCCTCGACCGCAGGACCACAGGGGCTGCCGCTGTTGAAACCGCCCTATCGACGGATCACGGCGATCGATCTCAAAACGGGAGAGCTGGCCTGGCAGGTTCCCCTGGGCGAGGGCCCGACCGATCACCCTGCCATTCGGCATCTCGATCTCGGGCCTCTGGGCAGTCGTGGCTCCAGTGGCGTCGACGAGGGCGGGCTTCTGATAACGAGAACCCTGCTCATCACCTATGTGCCGAATTGGGAGCACTGGGACGACCGCCTGCCGAAGGGCAGCATCTTGCAGGCGTACGACAAGGCCACCGGAGCGCTCTTGGCGGAGGTGGAGACCGACCGTACCCTGCACGGGGTGCCGATCACCTATCTCCACCGAGGCCGCCAGTACATCGCCGTACCGGGCGGCGGCGTCACCGAGAAGGCGGAGCTGATGTCGTTCGCACTGCCCGACGCTCGCTGAGGGTTTCGCTCCAGCTCACCCCGACTAACCGCCGCCGCTACTTTGGCCGCGCCGAGACGTCGATCCAGAACCCCTTGTGCGGTGAGCCCGGCTCTCTCGCTTTCAGCTCGCTGATGGGGTAGGGAGTACAGGGGAGGGGTGCATCTCCGCACTGCTCTCCCTCGCTCGGCACGTGCACTTCGAGTGGCGGCTTCTGCCCGTTCTCGATCCTGACGACTCTGGTGGGCCGCGAGACCATCTTGCCCAGAGGCCAGGAGGCCGGCAGCCGGCCCGGCACCAGATCGAAGCGAAACGAAGTGAAGAACTGGGCTACGAAGAGAATACCGAGCAGCTTCGCGGTATTGGGCCGGACGATGCCTGAGGTGAACAGCATCGAAGCGCCTAGACCCATCCAGGCCCAAAAAAATCCGTCGCCGAAACGTAAGTCGGGGGCGGTGCTAAACCAGAACAGGAGGTTCAGCGCCGCCAATGCGGTGAGAAAGAGATCCATTCTCACACCCTCTTTACCTTGACGACCCCGACTGCGGATGTAGAAGTATGCGAAGAAGAATAGAGTCCCTGAGAAGAGGAGCCTGGGCTCCAGCGACTGCCTGAATCTCTGATACCACTGCGGGTACCAAAACGCGGCCCCCTCGCTGTCCGCCCTCATCGACTCCGCTCCGGGTGCTCGCGCAAAGGCCTTGATCGCTCGGTAGAGCCCGTCGGTGGATTGCAGCTGATGGCCGTTGTCCTCCGCCAGCGGCTGTGCCGGCACCGCCCAATCCACCGCCAGTCCGCCCACCGGTGCCGGGTATAGGAGCCATCCGGAGAGTACGACGTTGCGGGCGAAGTAGCCCGTGAGCAAGAGCGCCGGGAGGACGACCCCTGGGACGAGGCGCCGAACTGGGGCGGAAGCAACCACGAACGCCACCGTCAGCCCAAGGGACACTGCACCCATGGGCTTGAACAGAAACCCGAGGGTGGCGATCGTGACCAGATAGGAGAGAGCGATCTCACGATTGCGCGGGAGCTCCGCGGAGTTGCCCGGCGGTGCCGAGAAACTCGACTGATAGCGCAGGAGCTCGAGGACCAGAACCAGGAGCAGGATGTGGGTGGGCGTGTCGTCGTTGAGACCGGGGCCCAGGTAGGCGAGCTTGAGGAGGAGATAGGGCATTGTGAACAGTGCGAACAGTCGCACCCGAAGGGCTTGTGTGCCTCCCACCGATAGGAGGATCGAGAGCCAGTGCATACAGGCGAGGACGACGAAGAAGCCCTGGGCGAACCAGGCCGACCGGAGATCCCACCACAGGTTGTCGACAACTGGCGAAAAGAGCAGGAAGCCGGCATTGAAGCCCAGCCGGGAGTGGAGGTTGGCGAGACCGGGGACGGCGGGATGCTGGTTCGCCCAGCGCACCCAGCTGGCGTGGTAGAGATCGGTGTCGTAGGCCACCGTCGAGGCGCTGGTGGCGAGGTTCGCCGCTCCGACCAGAATCACGACGAGAAGCGCGGCAAGAAACAGGAGCAGGGGTCCCCGGCCGAGGGTCTCTGGTTCAGCCGGGGGCACTGATCGAGCGCGAGCGATTGCCCTGGCCGTAGGCAATCCCAGGAGGCCCAGAACGATCATCGCGATCAATACGCTGCCGTTGATGGGGGTGAGGAGACTGAGGATCTGCACGATGGCGAGCATTGCTGCCAGGCCGAGCCAAGGCAGACGAAAGAGACCCAGCTGACGCCCGACCTCACAACGGGTGATGCGCCCCCAGACAACGCTCAGCAGAGATCCAAGCCCCAGCAGGATCGTGAACAGACACAGCCAGGAAAGAACAATGAAGATCAAGCGGCGCCTCAGCGATGGTGTCGCGGTGTCATGGAGTCTGGTGCCCGAGAGGCAGGATAGCAAGAAGGCGTTGCGGCGCCGGTGGCCGGAGTGAGGGCGAAGGGGTCTCTAGTGGTCTCTGATTCGGAGAAAGCGAGGGCTAGGAGCGTGTCCGAGAATTCGGACAGGCGAGTAGTTCTCAGGCGGGGATGGGCCGGAAAACGGGCCGAAGGCGCGTTTTCTGGGGCTAGCGCGCCGTGAGGCGGGCAACAGCGGTCTCATTCAGCTCGATTCCGAGCCCCGGACGATCGGACAGCTCCATGACGCCGTCCTGTGGGAGCACGTGCTCACCGTAGAGGTCGGCGACGTCATCGAGCGCTCCCGAGAACTCGGTCGAGAACTCGTGCGGCCGGGTCGCGTTTTGCACCGTGGCGTAGGCGTGTAGCGATGCCATCGAGTTGATGCCTGCCTGCGGGCTGTGCGGCATCACCGGCTTGTCGAGCGTCGTGGCGTAGTCGTAGATCCGCTTCACTTCGGACGGCCCGCCCGCGTTGAGAATGTCCGGCTGCAGGATGTCGGGATTGCCGAGCAGCACGAGCTGGTGGAACCACCAGCGGAAAGCATCCTGCTCGCCCGCGGAGACGGCGACGTCGAGAGCCTCGGAGACCTGCTTGAGCCCCGGTAGATCCCAGTTCGGGATCGGCTCCTCGAAATGATCGATGCCGAGCGCCTCGAAGCGCCGCCCCTGCTGAATCGCGGTCGACACCGAGTAACCGTTATTGGCGTCGAATCCCAGGTAGATCTCGGGTGGAAGAAACTCACGCACCCGCTCGAAGATGCGGAAGTCCTTGTCGGGGTCGGCGTCCTGGCGCCAGCCTTTCCAGTCCATGCGGATCTTGAAGGCGCGGAAGCCCATCTCCCAGCCCTGCTCGACCAGGGTGAGCATCTCCGGCGGTTGCATCCGCCATCCCGAGCCGGTGCTCCAGTACAGGGGAATCGTCGTCCGCGCGGCGCCGCCCATCAGCGTGTAGACCGGCAGGCCCGTTTCCTTGCCGAGGAGATCCCAGAGTGCAACGTCGATGGTGCCGACGACCCATCCCGGAAGCTTGTTCATCCTCTCCCCGCGGCCGAGCGCCAGGGTCTCCCAGTGACGATCGATCGTGCGAGGGTCTTCGCCGACCAACGCAGGCTCGATCACGCTGTCGAGATAGGCGTTGAAGACCTTGCCGCTTCGACCCGGGGCCTCGGCCCAGCCTTCGACGCCGGCGTCGGTCTGAATCCTCAGCAGACCCTTGCCGGTGGTGAGCGGGGTGTTCGTGATGTCGGTGATCTTCAAGCTGACACCTCCCTGGATCTTCGGCTAGGTATCTCCAATGGCTCACATCGTGACGTATGAATCAAGTTTTTCTCGAAGCGAACTCGTGCCGGCCGTTCAGGGTGCCCCAGATCGCCGCAGCACAGGAGCGAGGCGACGTAGGCGTACTGAGGAGTACGTTGGCGGCGAGTGGGGTGCCCTGGACGGCCGGCTAAGGGCCCGGTCGGCGGACGACGGTGCGGTCGAGATAGCGGTGGGTGCCGACGACGGAGAAGTGGGCGGTGAGCTCGTAGCCCGGCGTCCTGGCGGTGTGCTGCACCGACTCGACCGCGACTGTGGACGGGTCGGGTCCGCCACTGAGCACCTCCGCCAGCACCCTCCCCGTCATCGTGGCGGGTCGGGTGAGGCCAAGCAAGTGGCAGAGGGTTGGGGCCAGGTCGACATTGGAGGAGGGGACCGCGGTGCGTAGGGATTTCTTCAGATCGGGACCCGCCGCGACCAGAGTGTTGTGGATGTCCCAGGGGCTGGTGGTGCCGTGCCCGGCGACGCCGGGTTGCGTGGTGGAGCCTTTGTAACCGAAACGGTTGGCTTCGTCCGACCAGTCGGCGGACACCAGGAGATCGCCGGCGCGTTCATGGCTCCAGCCGATGAGATCGAAGGAGAGGGTACCGGCCACGGCGCCAAGCGCGTCACCCGGTCGCACGGCACGGGTGAAGATGGCGCCTGCCCACTTGGCCTCCTGCAGGGCGCGCACGACTTCGGCGAGTCTCGCCGGCCCTTGTCGCAGATACACGGCTCCGTCAGCGACGACAGCGCCATCCGGACCCAGCGTCCGCTCGACGATACCCGCTGGGTCTGCACCGCCGCGATGAGTGGAGAAACCGTGATCGGAGGTGACGAAGATGTTCACGCTTCCGCCGAGGTCGCGCTCTTCTAGGCCGGCGACGAGACGGCCTACTTCGCCATCGACGGCGGCCAGTGCCTGGAGTGTCTCCGGAGCGCCGATGCCGTGAGCGTGAGCGGTGGAATCGGGATCCGAGAGCCAGAGGATCGCGGCCTCCGCGTCGAGCTGGTCGAGCCCGACTTCGAGATAGGCGTTCACGATCCAGCGGTGACGGGAAAAGGCGGGGCTGCTCTCGGCGGGCGGCGGCCCGATCGTCTCCTGCACCTTCGCTCGCAGCTCTTCCGGCAGCACGTAGTCGTAGTGGACGATTGCCCCGCCCGCAACAGTGTGGTTGAGCAGGTAGGAAGACCCGGTAGAGCCTGAGCTTCCCACCATGAGCTTGCCGCCACTATCCGCAAGCACTTCGCCCAGAGTGACCGCTTCGAGCAACCGGCCGCCGGTCGCCTTCTCGATCCGTAGCAGGTTGTCGCGCTCGGAGGTCGTGAGGCTGTCCTCGGCGTCGACCTGGGGGAAGTAGACCGAGTTCCCCATCAGTCCGTGCCGCGCGGGGTAGGTGCCGGTGGAGATGGAGGGGGAGTTGACGCGGGTGACGGTGGGGTAGACGGAGTGGTGGTTTTCGAAGAAGACGCCGCGCTCGGCGAGACCATGGAGATTGGGCATGAGCTCGGGAGTCACGTAGTCGGGGCGGAGGCCATCGAGAACGACCAAGAGCTGCTTCGTCTCGGCGGCGGGGGAGAAAGAGGGTGCCAGGAGACATAGGGCGACGGCCCAAGAGAGTGGCCGTTGGGCTGCGACGACTAACCTCGGAGCGCGGTTGCGCATTCTGGCCGCCCTTTCTCAGGAGAGATCATGGTTCACTCGACTGTCTCTGGAGCTGGGCATCTCTCTTTTCGATCGCTCGCGAAATGATGAAGGCGCGGATTGCGCTCAGGGACTCCTCGTCCAGTGAGTCGCCGAAGCCGGGCATACCCAACTCCTGCTTCGTGCCATCGTGAACGATCTCGGAGAATTTCTTGTGGGTGTCGAGCGTCATCATTCTGAGGTCGGGCGCCGCGGCGGCGATCACCATGGGCACGCCGAGGCCGCGATGGCAGTTGGCGCAGATCTGGTGGTAGAGCGCGTTCCCGCGATCCACAGTCTCGGCCGACGCTGTGAGTGTTGGCGGTTGCGGAATCTCGGTACTGCGCAGCGGCGGCTGCGGTAGCGTCTGCGCGCCGCCGAGCTTGAACACGATCAGCTTCCCAGGCGAGTCGTACTCGGCACCGCTGCCGGCGATCGCCGCGAGATACTGGATGCCATCGATCATGTAGGTGACAGGCGCTGCAGAGAACGAGCCGTACGCGTCGAATCGCCAGAGTAGCTCACCGCTGTCGGTGTTGTAAGCCGAGAGCTGCCCTTTCCCATCTCCCTGAAAGAGTAGGCCGGTCACCGTTGCCAGGACTCCGCCGTTGAACCCGGTGGGTAGCTCCAGCTTCCAGCGCGACTCTCCGGAAAGCGGGTCGAAGGCGATCAAGAAGCCTCTGGTCTCGGGGCGCGGTGGGGCCTTCGCTTCCAGTGCGGAGCGATAGGGGCCCAATCCCAGGCCGAGACTTAGTCCGATCTTATTGATCTCGTACTTGCCGGTCGCGACAAAGGTCTCGTCGAGCGAGTAGAAATTCGCGTAGTCGTGGTAATAGAAATACATGATGCCGCTCGCTTCGTCGAACGACATCGGCTCCCAGTTGTGGGCGCCCGCGTTTGCGGGGAGGATCCACTGCGGGTCGGTCTCGTACACAACGTCAGGGTTCTCCACCGGTCGTCCGGTCTCCATGTCGACGTGGGTCGCCCAGGTGATGCCCTCGGTGTAGGGGTGGGCACGCAGGAGCTCGCCGTCGGTGCGATCGATGACGTAGAAGAAGCCGTTCTTCGGTGCCTGGAGGAGTACCTTGCGCTCTACTCCGTCGACGGTCATGTCCCCGAGAGCGATAGGCATGGCAGAGCTGTAGTCCCAGTTGTCGCCAGGCACGGTCTGGTAGTACCAGTTCATTCGGCCGCTCTCGACGTCGACCGAGACGATGGCGGTCAGAAACAGATCGTCGCCGCCACCGGGCGAGCGGATCTGGCGAGGCCAGGGAGCGCCGTTGCCGACGCCGATGTAGAGGCTTCCCAGCTCCTCGTCATAGACCAGCGAGCTCCACGCGGTCCCTCCTCCGCCGTACTTCCACCACTCTCCCCCCCCAGGTCTTGGCGGCGAGCTCCATCTCCGGGTGCTCGAAAGGCTTGGAGGGGTCCCCGGGTACCAGGTAGAAGCGCCATGCCACTTCTCCGCTGTCGGCATCGTAAGCGGTGACATAGCCGCGGCGGTGGCCGCTCTCGGAGCTGCCCTGGCCGATGAAGACCTTGCCCGCTGCGGCGCGAGGTGCACCGGTGATGTTGAAGCGACCCAGCGCGGACGGGTGATAGGTGTCGACGTCCCAGACCTCCTCGCCGGTAGCGGCATCGACCGAGATCAAGCGGCCGTCGAAAGTGGCGACGTAGACCCTACCCTTGTAAACCGCGACGCCTCGATTCGCGGCCCCACCACAGCAGGCGTATTTGATGTACTCGCGGTCGGTCTTGGGGTCGTAAGTCCAGATCTCCGCCCCGGTGCCGGCATCGAGCGCGTAAATCACGCTCCAACCGTTGGTCACGTACATGACGCCGTCGACGATGAGGGGCGTGCTTTGCATTTTGTCTCGGCCATCGCCGATGGCCTTGAACCAGGCGACGCCGAGCTCCTGCAAGCCGTCTCGGCCGATCTGGGTCAGCGTGGAGAAGCGCTGCTCTTTGTAGGTTTGCCCGTAGGTCAGCCAACTGCCGGGCTCGTCCATGGCCGCGCGCTTGATGCGCTCGTCGTCGACTCGACCGGCAGGCGGCGACTCTGTCGGCTCGGTCGAGCGCCCGACGTCCACTTCTGAGCGCCCGCCGCAGCAAACGAGGGAGAGTGCAACCAGGGCTGTGACGGCTCTTGTCGTCAACGGTATGACTTGACAGGTGGCAAGCGGGCCCCGTTCTCGCCCTCGGGCCGTTGGCCGGCCTCGGCGGTCAGCCGCAGGGTGCCGATGCCGTCGATGCTGGCCTCGATCAACTCGCCCGGCTTGAGGTAGCGGTCCTCTTTGCCGCGGGTTGCGGCAGAGCCGGCCGCGGTGCCGCCGGACGTTCCGTTGTTGATCACATCGCCGGGATACAGGGTAATGATGGAGGAGGCATACTCGATGAGCTCCCAGAGGGAATGGATCATGTCGCCGGCTCTCGCCTCCTGCAGCTGCTGGCCGTCGACACTCAGCGTCTGGCGAAGCTTCTCCATCGGGTCTCCGTAGAACTCCTTCGGTACGATCCAGGGGCCCTGCGGCGCGAAAGTGTCGTGACCCTTGCCCACGAACCAGTCCGAGGTCATTGGGTTCCCTCCAGGCGGCCGTCCTCCACGGTCGGAGACGTCGATCGATACCGTGTAGCCGAATACATAGTCCTGCGCGTCGGAGGCTGACACGTACTTGGCCGTTCGCCCGATCACAGTCCCCAGCTCGACCTCCCAGTCGGTTCGGTCACGACCGTAGGGAATCACGATCGAATCGTCGGTGCCGATGACCGCGCCTCTAGAGGGTTTCAGGAATAGGTAGGGTACGCCGCGCTGCTCGCGTCTCTGGCGCCGGGCTGACGCCTGCTTTTCGGGAGTGTCGGCCTCATTGACGTGGCTGTAGAAGTTGACCGCCGCGTTGAGGATCTTGCCCGGATACATGATCGGGGGCAGCGTGCGGATCTCGCTCACATTGTGAATGTAGGCCGCCCGACCGCTACCGGTTACCTGATTGTTCGCCACCAGGTGGTTGACGATTTCGTAGAGTCGATACTTGAAGCCGTAGTCATAGAGACCGATCAGCTCGAGCATGTCCTCGGGCAGCGGAACCTTGGGATAGGCCGGATCCGCCTCGAGGGCCATATTGGCCGACTCGAGATCGACGACCAGGCTGTCGCGAAGCACCAGGCCCAAGTGGGGAACGCCGTGGAGCTCGAAAGTACCGAGCTTGAACGGCTCGGCTGAGTCCGTTGCCTGAGCCGGCACGAAGGCAGGGCTCGCCAGCGCTACGAGCAGAATGAGAAAAAGTGATCGCATGAGCTTCCTCCTCTGGGATCTCGACCGAAACCAATGACGGCTCGATTGCTGAGATTGGCAAATCCGATTTCTACGCCTGCACGCCCGGCCTGTCAAGCTCGATTCGGCGCCCAGCGCGAGTGCTTCGTGGCGAAGAGGTACTATCTATGCACGCCACTATGCACGCCACGGTGTCGGCAGGAGGAGGTTTTTCATGCGCAGACGAATTCTGAGCTCGATCTTTGTCGTCGCCCTACTTGCTCTGACCGGAACAGCGGTCCTGGCCGCCGCGGCCGACGAGAGCTGGACGGTCTCTCGTAACGACTACGGCCATCCCGACCTCGAGGGCGTCTGGGCGAATAACAATGCAATCCCGATGGAGCGGCCCGCGGAGTGGGAGGGCAAAGACCGCCTGACCGAAGCCGAGCTCCAGGAGCTCGTCGAGGCGGCGAAGGAAGCCTCCAACCCCGGAGAGGATGCGCTCTTTGGCGACCAGTTGGTGCTCGCCGCCATCGCCAAGACGAAAGCCGAGAGCTACGATCCGGCGACCGGCAATTACAATCAGTTCTGGGTGGCCGAGCGCGACTTCTCGAACCGCACATCTCTCGTCGTGGAGCCGCCGGACGGGAGGATCCCGCCGCTGACGGAGGCGGCGCGGCGCAAGATGTGCGCGCAGATCGAGTACGCGAGCGAGCACCCTGCCGACTCGTGGCTGGATCGGTCGCTGTCGGAGCGCTGTGTCAGCTTCGGCGTACCCTTCGTCGGAGCCGGCTACAACGGTTATTTCCAGATCTTTCAGAGCTTGGACCACGTCGTCATCGTGCAAGAGATGATCCACGACGCGCGCATCATTCCCCTCGTCGACAGGCCATCCCTCAGCGACGACATCCGCCTCTTACACGGCGATTCCCGGGGCCACTGGGACGGAGACACCCTGGTCGTGGAGACCAGGAATTACTCTCCCAAGAGCAGCTTCAGGGGCTCGTCGGAGAATCTACAACTGACCGAGCGCTTCACTCGTCTCGGGCCTACGCACCTCGAGTGGGAGCTCACGATCAGCGATCCCAGCACTTGGACGGCTCCTTGGAGCATCTCGATACCGCTCAAGGGTACCGACGAGGCGATCTTCGAGTACGCCTGTCACGAGGGCAACTACGGCATGTCCGGCATCTTGGCCGGCCATCGCGCGCACGAGGCCCAAGGGAAGGCTCCACAACAGGCCCCGCTCAACCTCCGCTACCAGACTCTCGGTTGTGAAGAGACGCCCTCCGCGGGCGCCGACTAGTTGGGAAGCGCGAAGACGAATAGGTTGTTGCCTGAGCTCGGGCGCAGCTCGGGTGTGAGCCCGGCGCCAAGCGCTGCCGATCTAGAGCCGGTCGAGGCGACGACATACTGGCGTCCGTTTACGGCATAGCTGATCGGAAAGCCGGTGACCGCCGAGCCCAGATTGATCTCCCACAGCACGTCGCCCGTTTCTTGGTCCAAGGCCTTGAAGCGTCCATTGGAATCGCCTACGAAAACGAGCCCACCACCGCTCGTAAAGAGCGACTGGGTAGCGGCTCGCTGCTCGTAGGTCCACTTCGTCTTTCCTGTTTTCACCGAAACCGCGTAAACGGTCCCCAGCTGGTCGGTGCCGGGGGCGATCTCGTGCTCCGCGCGGAGCGCGTAGATGGCGAGTCGTTGTCCCTCGTTGGTAGCTGTCATGCGCGCGCAGGTGTTGCGAAGGGGGAAGTACATGGTGCCCGTCAGGGGGCTGTAGGCGCCGGCCTGCCAATCTTTACCTCCTATATAGGTCGGACAGACGAGGACCTCCTGGCCCAGCTCGCTGAACACGACCTCCGCGTTCTCGGTCACCTCACCGGTAGCGCCGTCGATATCGCTGATCACGTTCTGCGGCACGGTGGGGGTGGCCCACAGAAACTCCCCGGTCTCGCGGTCGAGGGTGTAGACCACCCCGGTCTTGCCGGGAATGCCGGTCACTACCTTGCGGACCTCACCCGGCACGAGGCGCGGATTGGTCCACCGGACTTCGCTCTGGTCGGGCTCGACCGCGGTGTCGACAAGGAGGCGCTCGAAGGGGTGGTCCAGATCCCAGTGGTCGACGAGATGTTGGTAGTACCACGCGATCTCGCCGGTGCCGGCCTCGAGCGCGAGCGTCGAGTTGTGGTAGAGGTGCTTGTGGTCTGAGCCCCCCAGCAGGAACTTGGGTGCCGGCGAAGTCACACTCGTTCCGATGTAGATGAGGTCCAGGCCCGGCTCGCCCGGCGCCGGAATCGTGCGCCGTCGCCAAAGCTCCTTGCCGGTCATCGCGTCGTGGGCGGTAATGACACACGCATCAGGTCCGCCGCGATCCGAACAGGAGCGCCCTGAGATCACCTTGCCGTTGGCGATGATGGGCCCGGAGCTTTGGAGGACGGGCAGCTTCTTGTAATCGACGATCTCGGTTTCCCAGGCGAGCGCCCCGGTGGTCGCATCGAGGGCGAAGACGTAGGCGTCGGCGCTGGTGTCGATGATCAGATGGCCGTAGATCGCGATATTCCGGTTGTTTTCAGCCAGCCCACGGCCGGTGCCGTCCGGAAGCTCCCGGCGATACTCCCAGACGAGGTCACCGGTGACCGCGTCGATCGCCTGGATCACATCCTTCGGGTTCGGCATATAGAGGACGCCGTCGTAGACCAGCGGCGTGCCCTGTTGGCGACCCTCGTTCATGCCCCGCGACCAGACCAGTTGCAGGTCCTTCACGTTGTCGCGGGTAATCTCGTCGAGGGGGCTGTAGCCCCAACCGTCGAGGGTGCGACGCCACATCAGCCAGTCGTCATCGCTGGGGCTCTGCAGCATCGCGTCGGTGACCGGGACGAATTCGTCCACTGAGTTGCGTCGGGCGGTGATGGGAGCTGAGGCGGCTGTGGCGACGGCTATTGAGATCAGAAAGACATGGGGGGCCGTAAAATACCGACTCGTCATTCGAGGCTCCTTCGCGGAAGGTGCGGGAAGGTGCGATTATGCACGAACGGAGGGGCCAGTGCTCCCGTCCGATGTATCTCCGTCACGCGGGATCTTCCGCCTCTCTGATCGTGCCTCGGCGAGCAATCGTTTCGCCCGAATCTCTTCTCCCTCGGGATTCGACCGTTCTGCCTGCCGCAGATACTCCAGGGCCTTATCGGGCTGCCCTTTGATCAGCCAGATCGTGCCCAGGAGGCCCCATGCGTACTCGCCGAAGAGTCGGCGGTCATAGCCGAGATCGCGCGGCCGATCGGGATCGCCTCGATCGATCAGATCCTCGAGGTATCGGCAGGCTATATCCCAACGGCTTTCAGCGACTCTTTGGCGAGCCGCCCACCAAAGGATCAGGGGATCGCTAGGGTGCCGTTCCAGGGCCTCGTCGACCAACGCGGCGGCGTCCATCAGCTCGGTGTCGTCGGAGAAGTGCAGGGCGAGCAGGTCAGAGTAGGCGAGCGCGTCACCGGGTGATGGCTCGCCGGCTCGCACCACTGCTAGACCTTGTCGAAAGGCGATCTCTGCCGCCGCGGCGTCGCCCAGTGCCAGCTCCGCTTCACCCAGGGCATGCCACAGATAAGGTCGCTCGGGGTCGCTCTTGATGGCTTTTCTCAGCAGAGGAAGGTTACGAACGTGCTTCGCGGTGAGATCTCCCTCATAGCCGAGGTGCTCGATGAATATCGGCGCGTCGATGATGCGAGCGGATTCTTCGCGCACGATTCGGTGAACATCTGGGAGCACCGTCTCGTGGATTGCTCCCCTGAAGCGCAGGTCGGCGCGATTTCTGAACAGGCGATATTCGAGATAGGGAGTCAGGCCGCTTGCGGCTCGAAATCCGACCCGCGCCGCGACGATGCCGGGATCCTCGAGGGCTTGCCTCAGATCTCCTTGAAGATCGATTCGCTCGTCGGCGTCAATGTAGAGAATCCACTCTGTGCCCGCGGCGTCGAGACCCGTGTTTCGAGCCTGAGAGAAGTCGTCACGCCAAGGCTGTTGGAGCACTGTGGCCCCGAACGAACGGCAGATCTCTACGCTCGAGTCCTGGGAGCCGGTGTCGACGACTACGACTTCATCGACGATGTCTTGCAGAGCACCGAGGCAGGCAGGGAGGTGTCGGGCCTCGTCGCGGACGATCAGTGCAGCAGCGATCCCGGCCAAGGCGGCTCTACGCTGGGATCGAAGAATTCGACTGCGCCGCGGCAGGGCGGCTCATCAGACCCGCCATCGTGAAGCTTGCGACGACAGGAGCTACGAAGCTTGTCGATGCGGCCTTACGAATGAAGTCACGGCGCGATTCGTCGAACTCTTTGAGGATCTCGTCGTTCTTTGGCATCAGCTGAGCTCCGGGTTGCAGGTTCTCGATGGAACTATTCTAGCGCAAGAAGGTGTCCTGTTCCCAGGCCTTCAGGATGGGACTGTAGCTCTCGTGGGCGACCTCTTCGAGGTGAGCGACCCCGTCCTTGGGCTCTCCGAGCTTCAACCTGTGGCCTCCGTACCGGCTCAGACGGGTCGCTGCCGCGACCAGCGTCGACGGGGACTGAACCCAACCCAGCGAGCTTTCGACCAGGCTCCGGAGCGTTTCGAAGATCGGAAGGCGCTGACTCTCGGTCGCGCCATCATGATTGGCTTCGAGGACGATGACTCCGTCTATGGGATGCGGAGAGATGACCCACTCGAAGCCGGCTTCACCCGGGTCGAAACCCACGACTCTTTGACCGACTGTCGAAGCGATGGGCTGGTCCGCCAACAAGGGGGCGATTTCCGGGACCAGGCTTTCGATACCTGTCTTGAGATGCAGTCGGCGGGGTACAGCCAAGACCTGGCTGTCGCGCTCGAGCACCATCTCATCGCCCTCGATGGTGTAGCCGCTGTAGAGGAGGGCCGTAGCCAGTGTCGTTTTGCCTACTCCCTTCTCTCCTAACAGCAAGAGTCTTGCGCCGCGGATGTTGACGAGGGCGCCGTGGAACACCGACCACCCGGCGAGCGAGTATCGCTCGAGCACGCGGCTGTGAAGTCGGAGGTAGATCGTCCACAAGACATCGTCGACCTGGTGTAGGACATCGACGAGATCGCCGTCCTCCCGCACCAGCCAAGGCCCTTCGCCTTCGACTTGATAGCGCATCACCTTCCGAACTTCGACATCCTGCCGCGCGCTCGTCGGCAAGTAGTTGAGGCGCTCGGCCAGGTTCGGGTCGTCGACCTCCAGCTCGACCCGCACACTGAGGAGTTGAAAGGAGGTCACTCGCTGCCGGTGTCGATCTGTCGCACCACACCCTCGCGTAACAGCAGATCCAGGCCGTCTTCGAGGGTGCTGAGTGGCGAAGCGTCAAGGGAGAATAGCTCGGTGACGATTCGGCCCATCTCCTCGAGACTGCGAGAACCGTCGCAGAGCTCGAAGAGAACCGCTGCTGTCGCATTCAAGTGATGAATGCGATCGGTCCGGGGGTCGAAGACCACCATCCCCTCCTCGGCCTCGTGAGCCTCGAGACCGGGGATTCGCTCGAATGTTCTGGCGTCACTCAATTTGCGAGAGGCTATCATCGAGATCGGAGCCGTGAGGCCAGTGCGCTCCGGGTCCAGTCGGCGATTGAGCGAGAGACTTGCTCTACTTGGTAGCGCTCCTCGACTGCTCTTCGAGCGTTGCGAACGAGCCGGGCCGAGAGCTCCGGGTCTTTCAGAACACGAACCGCTGCCTGGGCCAGATCGTCGTTCGAAGAGGCGAGCAGGAGATCGGTGTCGTTGCGCAGATCCAGGCCAGCGGCGGCTAATGGCGTCGCCACCACCGGCACTGCATTCGCAGCCGCCTCCAGGATCTTGAGGCGGCTTCCACCGCCAGCACGGAGGGGCACGACAGCTACGTCGGCTTGCCGGTACTGTGGGCTGAGATCGTTCACGGCTCCGGTCGACTGGACCCCAGGCAAGCGAGAAAGCTGGTCCAGAGCTTCCTTTCGTCCGCCCCCGACGAGCGTCAGGTCCGCGCTTGCAATTCGCTCCCTAGTGCGCGGCAGAATCTCGCACGCGAGCCGCTGCGCCGCGTCGAGGTTCGGGAGGTAGCCGAAGTTGCCGACGTAGAGCAGTCGTTTACCGCCGACGCTTCTAGCCTCTCTGGGCGGGCATCGAACTGCGTTCGGCAATACCGCGACCTTCTCGATGAGGCAAGACCGTGCCAGTGATCTGGAGTCGGATTCGGCTGCTGCCGCAACACCGTCGAAGAGTGGCGAGCAGACCGCGCCGAAGCGGCGAAAACTCTCTGCTTCAGCTAGACACTTGAACGACGAGGTGTGCTCATTGCGAAGTTGGTGGAGGGCGGCGATCGACTCCAGGGTGGCGACGTCGTCTTCGTCCGCGTCGAGCAGCAGGCAGGGTCGCGATTCAGACTCTGCGAAGGGTAGAGCGGCCCCAGCCATATACAGGCGCAAGATCACGACGACATCGAAGCTCTCCTCAAAAACATGCTGCGAAGCCGGTGGCCGAGAGCCGGCGATGCTTGCCTGGCCCTTTCTGGCAGTGCCCGAGAGGCTCTTACGATGCTTCGACCGAGTCCGCTCTGCAACCAGCCGACCGCGGACTCATGCGGCCCAAGAAGCGGTACGACTTCGACGCGGTCGCAGTGCTGTGAAGCCCACTCCGAATTACCGATCTCGGCTTCCGGGTCAGACACAGGTAGCACGGCGACGCTCAGCGCTCCGACTTGCGCGAGTCCCTCCACCGCGAGGGCGGCCCGCATCGCCAGGCCATTGCCCGTTGGCGACGGGATGATCGGCGAGATCAGCAGAAGGCGGGTGGCCCCCGATGCTAAGCTCAACGCGCTCTCCGATGCCCGGTATCCCCCGCATTGCGCACTTTGTTTTCGGGCTGCGTCAGCAGCACGAGCCCTTTCATCCGCTCCACTTTTTGGCATTGGAGACCTGTCGCCGGGTGCTTCAGCCCGATGCCATCTACCTCCACTACCATTGGCTTCCTTTCGGGGCGCTGTGGGACACCATCCGGCCGCATCTCACCCTGGTGCGTGTTGATCGGGTCGAGGCTGTCGACCGCGCAACCTACGACGATCGGCTGGTGCCGGAAGAATACCGTTATGCGCACCACGCAGACTTTTTGCGCCTCGATGCTCTGATCGAGCACGGAGGTATTTACGCCGATATCGATACGCTTTTTTTGCGACCGCTTCCCGAGTCGCTGTGGCGCCAGCCCTTCGTGATCGGCCGCGAGCCTGACGTGGTCGATGAGCACACCGGCGAAAGGCGTGCGTCACTCTGCAATGCGCTTCTGATGTCGAGGCCGCCGCCGACTTCGCTCGAGCCTGGCGAGAGGAGATGGCGTCGGAGCTGGATGGCTCTTGGAGCAACCACTCTGGATTTCTCGCCCAGCGCTTGAGCGAGGAGCGGCCGCAGTCTGTCCACGTAGAGCCGGAGGAGTCGTTCTTTCCTGTGCCCTCGACGCCCGCGGGACTGGCCTCGCTGTTCTCCGTAGAGCCGCTCTCCATAGGGTCCAGCTACTCCATCCACCTCTGGGAGCACTTGTGGTGGCGGCACGAGCGGACGGACTTTTCTCAGCACCACGGTGATGAGATCACCTTCGCTTTCCTGCGCCGGTCGACGACGGCGCTGGCTCGTTTGGCGAGGCCTTGCTTGCCCGAGCTCGACGTCGACGACTTGATCCGGCGCACCCCGTGAGCTCGGCGGGACGAGGAATCCGCTGGGTGTCCCTGATGCCCGGTTGTGGGTACGGTGATGCGGCAGCGCTATACCTCTCTGGTCTCGACCGGCTCGGAGTTCCCATCAGCTGGACACCGATCTCACGCGGGCTCGAGACTGTCGGCGCGAGAGATCGCCTGCCGGGATCGAGCCCTGTTGTCGACGAACGCATGGTGGATCTGTGGCAGAAGCCGATAGTGGCGGACACTCTAGTGATCGACGTTCCTCCCCCGAAGCTCCACAAGCACTGGCTTGCGAAATACCCCGATCTGACGCCCTACGCATACGTAGCCTGGGAGATGGACCGGCTCCCTCGCGGATGGGCCCGGGTTCTCAATCGCTTCGAGAGCATCTTTGTTCCGTCGGAGTTCAACCGCAGCGTGATGAGAGAGTGTGGGATCGATCGCCCGATCGACGTCATCCCGCACATCGCCCGACGGGTCGAGCCGGTGGCGACACCGAGACTGCTCAGCACTCTCGCCGATGATGACTTCGTCTTCTACACGATTGGAACGTGGACCGATCGCAAGGCGATGGCGGAAACAGTACGGGCTTACCTGGAGACGTTTCGTGGCGACGAGCGTGTCGTTCTGGTGGTCAAGACCGATTCGGTCGACAGGACTCAGCGGAGTGGATCGAGTGTCTGGCGGCGTAACAGCTCTGCGTCTCGGTCGAGGATGGTCTGGTGGACGCTGGCGCGGCTCCTGGCCGAGTATCCGGGGGCCGGCAGAGTGCATCTCGTCGCGGGGGAAGTGAGCCCTCGCACCATCGACGGGATCCACAGCCGAGGCGATTGCTTTTTGTCCCTCACCCGCAGCGAAGGGTGGGGCCTGGGTCCTTTCGAGGCCCTGCTGTTCGGCAATCCGGCAATTGTGACGGGTTGGGGCGGGCAGATGGACTACCTGGGTTCGGACTATCCTCTCGCGCTTCGCTATCAGCTCGAGGATGCGCCGGCCGACGAGTACGATCGAGGAGTCCCTGCGCCGCGTTGGGCGCGAGCCGATCGCGGGCACGCCGGCGAGCTGCTGCGATGGGTCTTCGAGCATCGAGCCGAGGCTCGAGCTGATGCTGACTCCCTGCGCCGGTCGCTGTCGACGACCTATTCGGCCGATGCCGTCTGTCGGGAGCTCGCTCGGGGACTGGGCTTTCCGACAGGGACACTCACCGATGGCAACCCGCCAATCTCGTGGGATCGATACCAACCCGTCTCTGTCGACGCTGCTGTCGATGACTTGATGGATGCCTGCAGTAAGTATCTCGCGGGCGAAAGGGCCAAGGTGACCCGCGTTTGGAAAGGCGATCCAAAGCGCATCGCCGAGTTGGCGTCGGCTCATCGCCTACAGCCCTTGTTGAGCTCGCTGGTGCGGAGCGGGCGGCTGGAGCAGAATCTCCCACAGGATCTGCTCGACGACTGGTTCGGCGCCTACTGTTTGACGGCGTTGCGAAACGGCCGCTTGTTGCAGGTGCTTGGCGAGCTCACCGCGCGCTGCCACGCCGCGGGTCTTCGACCCCTCGCCCTGAAGGGGCCGGTAGACATCGCTCGCGGCTACCGCGACCCGGGGCTTCGTCCCATGGTCGATCTCGATATTCTCTGCCGGGCCCTCGAAGTGGAGCCCGTGCTCGGTCATTGCTACGATCTCGGGTTTCGCTACAAACGTCAGACAACTCCCTTTCATGTCGAGCTTTGCCATCCCGACAACGACGCCACAGTAGAAGTCCATTTCGACCTCTGGGAAGAGGTCGCGAATCGAGAGCGTTTTCTCGAGGAGCTGTGGCGCGACGCCGAAAGTTGCGAGGTCGCCGGTGTTTGTTTCGAGGCCCCATCGGCCGCGTGCTCCCTAGTTCTCGGCGTCGCGCACCTTGTGCATCACGACTTCCTGATCGGCATGAAGCCCATCCTCGATTTCGCCCTCCTGCTCACCAAGAGCCCTGCAACGGATGGAGACCGTGTCCTCTCCATGGCTAGACTCGGTGATCTCCACAAAGAGTTAGGCAGTCTCAGTAGGGCGCTCATTCGGGACCTCGCCTGGAGCTCCACAGAGCCGCCCTGGCTCGAGTCGGGCTTGATCGCCGGCGAAGAGGGCCTCGACCGGACCCTTGCCATCCAACTCCTTGCTCACTGGCGCCGGCTGCCCGAGTGGGCTGGCCCCGGCGCCTTCGACGAGATCGCGACCCGGCCCGGTCTCGTCGGCAAGCTCGGCTTCGCGCGCCGTGTACTTTTACCGCCACCAAGAGAGTTCCGACTTGCTTCGAGAGAGAGAGGTGCCGCGGGCGCTCGTCTCAAGCACGTCGCGGCGGCGGTGGCGGCTGTGGTAGACGCAGCGTTGCATCGCAGCTGGCGCGCGCGTAGGCGGGGCGGCTCACTGAAGCGCGAGCTTCATCATCGCCGGGCCGCCAGGCGAGAGTGACAGATCGCTACCGGCCCGAGTCAGGAGTGGCTCGCACTTGATTCTCTTCGAAACGGGCGCCACGCAGAGTGTTGCCCATAGAGTAGTTTCCTTCGTGGCATGCGTACTCGTACATCTTGTCTGGAGTCGCCGGCCAGCTGTATTCGCCGCTGTAGGGCGTCTCGTAGTCGCCGTTTTCGAGCGTGAACTGGTACAACAGCGTGTCCTCGTCGGTGAGGGTCAAGCGCTCGACGACGCGCTGATCGCGAGGTGGGGAGGGCTCGCCGAAGAGAGTGGTGGCCAGCCACTCTTCTTCGAGAAAGTTTGTGGTTTCGACGACCAAAGTGTCGCCCTCCCACCAGCCGATCGAGTCTCCGCCTCGCGAAAGCAGCCCCGGCGGTCTGTGCTCGGGCTTGGCCGATGGAGTGCCCAAGCGAATGATCCGCGCCTCGTGCATCCACTCGACCAGGATCATGACGTAGCTCTCCGTTTGCATGATGGTCTTGATGTTGTTGTAGTTCTTGGGCAGCACCGGGATCGTCGCCTCTAGCGAAAAGATGCAGCGATCGGCGATCGACAGCGACTCGGGCCCGTCATAAGGGCCGACTTCGCGGTCGAGCCACCAAGCCGTACCGGTGTTTTTCTTGGAGAAGGGATAGAGACCGCCTCTGCGCTCTCGGCCCCTCTCGGTGAGTGGCGGAAAGCGACCGTTGGGTGGATCGGTGATGAGAGAGGTCCGGAACCTGCCATCTACGGCAACGGCCTGGGTGCCTCGGTCCATGTAGAAGTCGTTGTAGGCGCCTATGCTGCCACCAGCGGGGGGTGCCTGGCGATTCGGATCGCTGGCTTTCGCACGCTGCGCGCTCCTGGTGGCTGCGCTCTGCTGGATCTCCTCAGCCTCGGCTGGCGTCAGGAAGAGTCGATTCCCGTACTCGGGAAGCCTCTGCATCGGTGTCAGGGTGCCGATGTCGTAATTTCCCGAGAGGTTGGGTCTGCCCTGGAGCGTTCTCGGGATGTCGCCTGCCGATGCAATCTCGAGCGGGCAGATTACGAACATGAATACGAAACCAAGTAGCCAGCGAGTTGCGCTGTCGTTCATGAGGCCTCCAGCGTTTTCCGAAAGTCGAGGCGTGGCCGTGTGCGTTCTCGCGATTCTATCTCTCCGCTGGGGGTGGAGGGGCGCGAGTCCGGTACGATTGAATAAAGATGCCCGAGCCCCTAGAGATCGACGTCTACTGGTCCTTCCGCAGTCCCTGGTCCTATCTCGCGACGCCGCGGCTTGCCGAGTGGCAGCGCCGCTACGATCTTCAGGTCCGCTTTCGGCCGGTTTACCCGATCGCGATCCGTACGCCTGAGTTCTTTGGATCGGTGGACCCTCTGTGGTTCTCCTACTTCGTCCAGGACGTCGTCCGTGTCGCCAAGTTTCTCGATCTGAGCTTCGCCCGACCCAGCCCTGACCCGGTAGTAGAGGAGCAGCGGGACGGCGAACGCTTCTTTCCCGCCGAGCAGCCCCATATCCATCGCCTGACGCGTTTGGGCGTACTGGCTGAGGAGCGTAGTCACGGTATCGACTTCGCGGACAGCGTGTCCCGTTGATCTGGGGTGGAACTGAGGGCTGGAACGAGGGTAAGCAAGAGGCGGCGGCTCGAGCCGGTCTCGATCTTGCGGAGATCGATGCGGCTGCGGTGGCCGAGTGCGAACGTCTCGCCGCGGTGATCGAGGGAAACCAAGCGGATCATCGGGCTGCCGGTCATTGGGGTGTACCCACCTGTGCTTTCCGGTGTGAGCCCTTCTTTGGTCAGGACCGGCTCGACGTCCTGCTTTGGCGGCTGAAGAAATGCGGGCTCAGGGAGCGCGTGGGCTAGGCTCTCTGTGCGCAGAATCGCCACTTCTCCGAGAGCGCCGTGCTCCCCCAGGGCAGCTCCATCTTGCGCATAGTCGTTCACGTCGTGAGGGGAGGAGGGGAGCACGTGCCGAGCAACATCCGCATCCGTCAGATCTGCATGGTCGCCCACGACCTCGAGCGTGTCCGCGGCCAGTTTGAGTTTGTTTTGGCGTCGAGGTCTGCTACCACGCCCCGGGGGGCCTTGGTTTCACGACTGCTTGATCCCGATCGGGAACCAGTTTCTCGAGATCGTCTCGCCGAAGCAGCACGACACTGCAGCCGGCCGGTACCTTGAAGTCTCGTGGCGGAGAAGGAGGTGCCATGGTGATCATTCAGGTCTCGGCGGCCTGCGATCACGCCCTTCGAAGGCGGATCGAAGCCAGGGGCGTGCCCATCGTGTCCGCGAGTCTGGCGGCCAGCACACTGGCGATGGTTTTCGTCTGATCCTCGTGACGTACCGGGTGCCATTCCCGAAGTTCAGTCTCTAGTCCACCCACGCCGAGGTCCCACCCGATTAGTCGGAGGAAGCCCCGGAGAAGGTGGCTCAAGAAGTCGAGCGTTCTACGCAAGGGCCTAGTCCTCACTTACGTCTATTGATGTCAGGAGGAATTGCAAAGAAGTGCGGAAACCCAGAGGACTGGTCGCAAACCGCCTGGTGGAGATTACCTGCCGGACACAGCAGGGACGCTTTCTCCTGTGCCCCTCGCCGGAGGTGAATCGGATCATCCTCGGCGTCATAGGTCGCGCTCAGCGTCGCATGGGAATGACGATATGCGGGCTCGCCGTTCTCTCGAACCACTACCACATGCTGGTGATTCCCGAGAGCACGGAGCATCTGAGCGACTTCATGGAGTTCGTGAACGGTAACATCGCTCGCAAGGTCGGTGTGCTTCACGGCTGGTCGGGGAAGTTCTGGAGCAAGCCCTACAGTCACATCATAGTTTCGGATGAGGAGGAGGCCCAGATCGGGCGTCTTTACTACCTTCTCTCTCACGGAGCGAAGGAGGGTTTGGTCCGCGACCCCAGGGACTGGCCCGGTGTTCATTGTGCAGGTCATCTCCGACGCGGCTACTCGGAAATGTTGGGCGGGGAGTGGCACGACGAGACTCAAGAGTACAACGCTCGTCGTAGAGGTAAAGAGCTGAATCTAGGCGACTTTCTGTACGAGGAGTCGGTCGTGTTGACGCCTCTTCCCTGCGCGAAGGATTGGAGCTTCAGGAAGAAGATCGAGTTGGTCCGGGGTCAGCTACGAGAGATCAGTGGGGTGGTCCGGCAGCGGATTGAGGAAACCGGGAGGCCTCCGTTGGGAGTGAAGAAGATTCTGCGGCAGGATCCCCACTTCCGGCCGGAGAAGCTGAGCAAGTCGCCGGCTCCCGCCTTTCACGCGGCCTCGAGAGAGCACTACGAGAAGCTCCGAGAGATGTATCGGGACTTTGTCAATGCTTACCGTGAGGCTGCGGAGAAGCTCAAAGAGGGAGTGCTGGATGCGGTATTCCCGCCGGGTTGTTTCCCTCCCGGACTACCTTACGTGCCCGAGGTGCGGGCCGGACCCTAGCGGCGGGATTCGACCGCAGAATCGACGAACCTGGCGAGCTCCCTTTCGGAAATTGAGCGGCGGTTGAGGGACCGGTTCGTCAAGCAGTCGCCGTTCGAGTTCTTCGTCAACCCATCACCCGCGCTGCGTTTTCAGGATGGCCTGGTTGGGGTACTCAGAGGCTTCGTTCTCATGTCTTGAGCCGCACTTCGCGAGAGGTGTGACATGGAGAAGGGCGTCTCTGAGAGTCTTTCTTCGAAGTGGGTGAGACTCTCTCGGTCCGGACTCTCTCGGTCCGTGGAGGAGGGCGTAGTAGCGTGGTGGTTGGACTGAGCGTAGTTCTGAAAGCACGGGGCGCTTCCTTTCGAGGCCAGGATCCTGGCCTCGAGTTGTGGGGGAGCATGCTATCCACAACAGTCAGAAAGGGTTGCCGAGCGGCAGGGCGCGTGCAGGGAAGGTGGCGAGAGGAGTCTGATGAACATTGAAGGCAAGGTAGCGGTGGTGACCGGCGGTGCCAGCGGGATCGGGAGGTCGCTGTGTCGCCTCCTCGACGCCAAGGGAGCGCGCGGGGTGGTTGTTGCAGACTTGAACGGGGAAGGAGCGGCGCTGGTCGCAGGCGAAGTCGGCGGGCTCGCCGTGATCTGTGACATCGGCAGGGAAGAGGAGTGTAGGAAGCTCGTAGACGAGGCTATGGCTCTGTACGGCCGGATCGACCGCTTCTTCTCCAATGCCGGGATCGGCAGCGGCGGAGATCCCATCGATACACCTCTTGAAGTCTGGCAGCAGCAATGGGACGTCAATCTGATGGCCCACGTACACGCCGTGCACACAGTTCTACCCGACAGGCTCGAGCGCGGCGACGGCTATCTCATTCACACCTCGTCGATGGCCGGCATCTTGTCGACCCACGGCAACGTGCACTACGCCGTCTCCAAGCACGCCGTCGTTGGCCTTGCCGAATGGCTTGCTTTCACCTACGCCCACCGCGGTATCAAAGTGTCCTGCCTCTGTCCGCTCGGTGTTCGCACCCCCATGCTCCCCGATCCCACCGGTGCCTGGGCCCAGGCGGCCGCGGGCAACGTGCGCGAGCCCGAAGAGGTGGCCGAGATGGTGGTCGACGCGATCGAAGAAGAGAGGTTCCTCATCCTCACGGACTCCATAGCCCAAGAGTGGATGGAAGGGAAGACCGCGGACCCTGACCGATGGCTTCGCGGTATGAATCGGCTGCAACAGCGTATGGAAGAGGTCGAGTAGAGGTCGGCACCAGAGGCCTCCTCCTCGAAGAGTTTTCGAGATACTCTCCATGTCCACCGACCTATTGACGGAAGCTGGTATTTGAAGAAGGAGTCAAGGAAGAAATGAAATCAACAAAGGAACTATTCGATCTCAGCGGCAAGGTAGCGCTTCTTACCGGCGCCTCGAAGGGCATGGGCAGAGCGATGGCCGAGGGTTTGGCCGAGCAGGGCGCCAAAGTGGTGGTTTCTAGCCGCAAACTGGATCAGTGTGAAATCGCAGCCGAAGAGATCAACGCCATATGCGGCGAAGGGTCGGCGATCGCTCTCGCATGCAACATCGGCGACAAAGAGCAGCTGCAGGCGCTCGTCGATGGTACTCACGAAAAGCTCGGCCCGATCGACATCTTGATCGGCAACGCAGGGGTCAATCCTTTCTACGGGCCGATGTCCGAGATCCCCGACTGGGCCTTCGACAAAATCATGGGCAGCAATGTGAGATCGAACCACTGGCTGTGTCAGATGGTTGCTCCCGACATGATCGAAAAGGGTTCGGGCTCGATGATGATCACCGCCAGCACGGGTGCCTTCAACGCGTCGCTCACCCTCGGCACGTACAGCATCTCCAAGCTCGCCGACATCGCTCTGGTGAGGAACCTGGCCGCCGAGTTGGGCCCTCATGGTGTTCGCGTCAACGCCATTTGCCCTGGCTTGATCAAGACCGACTTTGCCAAGGCGCTCTGGGACAACCCCGAGGCGAAGGCCCGTGCCGAAACACAGATTCCGCTGAGGCGGCTGGGGGAGTCCGAAGATTTCAAGGGAGTGGTTGTTTTTCTCGCCTCCGAGGCCAGCTCGTTCATGACCGGTCAGGCGATCACCGTCTGCGGCGGCGCCAATATGTGGAGCTGATTCGTGCGGCGAGGCCCCTTCTGTGTTGTAGCGGCGCTACTCGCTTGCGCCGTGGCAGCCGGGGCCCAGCGCCCCTCCGCCGGGCGCCCCAATGCTGGGCGCCCCAACGTAGTCTTGATGATCGCCGATGATCAGACCTGGACGGATTCGGGCGCCTACGGCAACTCGGACGTACCGACGCCGAATATCGACCGGCTGGCACGTGAGGGGATGCTTTTCACTCACGCTTTTACCAGCACGGCGATGTGCTCGCCCACCCGGCAGCAGTTGTATTCGGGGATCTACCCGGTGCGCAGCGGTGCGTACCCCAATCACAGCTTCGTTCTCGATGGCACGAAGAGTCTGGTGCACCACTTCCAGGCCCTCGGCTATCGAGTCGGCCTGACCGGCAAGACCCACTTCGGGCCGCCTGAGTCTTTCCCCTTCGAGGTGGTTAGCGATGCGATCGTCGAAGGCCCAACCTCGGTTTCGGCGCCCAGAAACGTGGCCGACGTCGATCTCGAGGCGGCGCGCGCGTTCATCATGGGTGACGAGAGTGAGCCCTTCTTCCTGGTCATGGCATCTCACGACCCTCACTCGCCCTGTCCCCAGGGCGACGCCTCCCAGTTCGATCGGGCAAAGCTCACGGTGCCTCCGTACCTCGTCGACACCCCGGAGATGCGCGAGACCCTTGCTCGGTACTACGCCGAGATCACCCATCTCGACACACAGATCGGCGCCGTGCTGACCGCTCTCGATGCGGCGGGGGTCGCTCGTGAGACCATCGTCATCTATACCAGCGAGCAGGGCGCGTCGTTTCCCTTCGGCAAGTGGACCTTGTATGACGCCGGTCTTCGTACCGCGCTGATCGTGCGCTGGCCGGGGCATATTCGAGCGGGCTCTCGCAGCGACGCGCTGGTGCAGTATGTCGATGTCGTGCCCACGCTCCTCGCTGCGGCGGGTAGCGGGGCGGTCGCCGGTCTCGACGGCAAGAGCTTTCTGCCGGTGCTCAGCGGCGATACGACCGAGCATCGGGATTACGTATACGGCGTCCATACCAACCGCGGCATCATCTATGGTAACGACTATCCGATCCGCTCGGTGCGCGATCGGCGCTACAAGCTGATCTGGAATCTCAGACCCGATGTGGTCTACCGAAACGTCATCACGGTCGCACCGAGTAACAGCGTGCTCGCTTCTTGGCAGAAGAAGGCCGAGGCCGGCGACGCCCAGGCAAGGGCGCGTCACGATGCCTATCTACAGCGCCCTGAGTGGGAGCTCTATGACCTGCAGATCGATCCGGTGGAGACCCCCGAGAACCTGGTTGACGAGCCTTCCATGGCAGGAGAGCGAAGGCGCCTGCAGGTGGAGCTCGAAGCTTGGATGGAGCAGCAGGGCGATAGGGGGTCAGGTACCGAGAGCGAGGCCACTGAGCATATGAACCCTGTGATGCTCGACCGCATCGTCGCGGGATTCGGGGAGGCGGCGCGTCCCGAGTGACACACAGAACACTGGCTCTGGTCTTGGTGTTTGGCTGTGGGTGCTTTCAACGCGTCGCTGACCCTGGGCACCTACAGCATTTCCAAGCTCGCCGACATCGCCCTGGTGTGAAATCTCGCCTCCGAGCTCGGCCCGCATGGCATTCGCGTCAACGCCGTCTGTCCGGGCCTGATCAAGACTGACTTCGCCAAGGCGCTATGGGACAATCCCGAAGCCAAGGCTCGTGCCGAAACACAGATCCCGCTGCGGCGCCTGGGAGAGTGTGAAGATTTCAAGGGCGTGGCCGTCTACCTCGCCTCAGAGGCGAGCTCTTTCATGACCGGTCAGGCCGTCACCGTGTGCGGCGGCGCCAATATGTGGAGTTGATTCGCCCGCCGAGGCTTCTTGGTCTGATCAGGTGAGCCTCACGCCGCCGCGATGGCGGCGGCTGGTCTGCGATTCGACCGCTTCTATGCCGGGGCGCCGGTTTGCTCGCCGACTCGCGCGACGGTGATGACCGGCCGCACGAACGACCGAACCGGGGTGCGGGATCACGGTTACGGCCTGCGTCTCGAGGAGCACACCGTCGCTCAGGCCCTGCGCGAGGTGGGCTACGCGACCGGGCACTTCGGCAAATGGCACCTCAACGGTATCCGCGGGCCTGGCGTTCCTATCTTCGCCGATGACGACCAGAGCCCCTCTGTATTCGGCTTCGACGAGTGGCTGTCGGTGACGAATTTCTTCGATCGAGACCCGATCATGAGCCGGATGGGCGTATTTGAAGAGTTCGCGGGGGACTCTCCTCGGAGATCATCGTTCGTGAGGCGATGAAGTTCATTCGCAAGCAAGCGGCGTCTGAGCAGCCCTTCTTTACCGTGATCTGGTACGGAACGCCGCATGACCCCATGGTCGCCACCGAAGAGGACATGAAAGGGTTCGAGGGTCTCGATGATCGCTCACGAAACCAGCTCGGAGAGTTGGTCGCGATGGATCGCAGCATAGGCGCGCTTCGCAAGGGTTTGCGGGACCTCGGTATCGAGCGCGAGACCTTGGTTTGGTACACGAGCGACAACGGCGGACTCGAGAATGTCCAACCCGACTCCGTCGGCGGGCTTCGCGGCTTCAAGGGCGAAGTCTATGAGGGCGGTCTTCGAGTACCCGCGATCATCGAGTGGCCGGAGACGATCACAGAGCCGCGGATCACTCATTATCCGGCGACCACGATGGACATCTTCCCGACCTTGGCGGAGATCGTCGGCCTTCCCGACTCGGTACTCGAGCAGCCTCGAGACGGGCTCAGCCTGGCGGCGCTCTTCCACAAAGAGCTCGATCGTCGCAAGAAGCCCTTGGGGTTTCGCTATTCACACCCGGGAAGAGGGGGCGCTGCGCTGATCGACAATGACATGAAGTTGGTCAGTCTCCACAGTGGCGAGTACGAGCTCTACGACCTCGGCAAGGACGAGAGGGAGACGACCGATCTATACGCCTCGAAGCCGGCCGAAGCCCGACGCATGCGCAGGGCGTTCGAAGCCTGGAACGCTTCGGTGGAGGCCAGCGTCGCCGGCGAGGATTATCCGGAAGGCACCACCGATCCTTCCCAGTCCGAGCCCATCTTCTGGATGGAGCTAGAGAAGTACGAGCCTTACTTCGACGAGTGGCGAAAGCGTCCCGAGTACGCCGAGAGGCTCGAGGGCAAGCCCTAGGCTCCAGAAATGATGGCTATCATTTCCTCCGCTGGGCGCGCCCCGCCTAGTTGTCTTTTGGCGCCGAGGACGGCGCACTTGGGCGTTGCTTCCTATTCGCTCACGGAAACGGCTCAGGACGAATACTCGGACACAGTCCTAGGCCCTTCGGAGCCCACGCCGGGCAGCGATGCGATTCAGTCGCGGCGGGGAAGCGCGAAAACGAACAGATTACTGCCGCGGCTGGTTTTGAGCTCGGGCGTCATCCGGGCGTTGGTCAGCCTTCCCGAGCCGGTGTTGACCGCCACGTACTGCTGCCCGTCGACCGCGTAGGTGATCGGGAAACCCATCACCGGCGATCCGAGGTTGATCTCCCACAGCACTTCGCCGGTCTCGTCGTCGAGGGCTCTGAACCGCCCCCCTTGGTCGCCGCCGAAGAGGAGGCCGCCGCCGGTGCTCAGAAGAGAGAAGGTGGCTGCCCGGGTTTCGAAGAGCCACTTGGTCTCGCCGGTCTCGGCCGAGATCGCGCGTACAGTTCCGAGCTGGTCGGTACCTGGCGCCAGCTGGTGATCGGCGGCGAGCGAGTAGAGGGGGTTGGGATGAACCATGGACATGGCCCGCTCACTGCGGAAGTTGTCGGTCGCCAACATCACGGCACAGGCCTGTCGCAGCGGGAAGTACATCGTCTTGGTCCGGGGGCTGTAGGTGCCGGCCTCCCAGTCCTTGCCGCCCGCCCAGGTCGGGCAGATCAGCGCCTCCTGCTCCATCTCGGTGAAGATGACCTCCGGATTCTCGGTCACCTTGCCGGTGGCCGGATCGATGTCGCTGATCACGTTTTGCGCGATGGTCGGCGTGGCCCAGAGAAACTCGCCGGTCTCGCGGTCGAGGGTGTAGACCAGACCGGTCTTGCCCGGGATTCCGGTCACGACCTTGCGCACCTCGCCGGGCTGAAGTCGCGGGTTGATCCAGCGGACGCTGTCGGGGTCGGGGCTGACAGCGGTGTCGAGGAGGATGCGCTCGAAGACATGGTCGAGGTCCCAGTGATCGTTGAGGTGCTGGTAGTACCAACGGACCTCGCCAGTGTCGACCGCGAGAGCGAGGGTCGAGTTGTGGTAGAGGTGGGTCTTGTCGGTGCCGCCGAGCATGAACTTCGGCGCCGGCGAGGTGACCCCCGTGCCGATATAGACCAGCCTCAGCTCGGAGTCGTAGCTCGGCGGCATCCAGGTGCCGACATGGCGTCGCCTCTCCTGGGGCACGTCGCCCCAGGTCTCGTCGCCGGGCTCGCCGGCTGCGGGTATCGTGCGCCGTCGCCAGACTTCTTCGCCCGTGCGTGCATCATGGGCGATGATGACGCAGGCGTCCGGGCCTCCGCGGGGTCGGCAGCTGCGTCCCGAGACCAACTTGCCGTCGGCGACGATGGGGCCCGCGCTGTGATGGGCCGGATTGAGCTTGTAGTCGAGGATCTTGGTCTCCCAGGCGAGCTCACCGGTGGTGGCATCGAGCGCGTAGGCGTAGAGGTCGGCACTGGTGTTGAGGATGAGCCGGTCGTAGATGGCGATGTTGCGCGACTTCTTGGCCAGAGAGCCGACGTGGCCCCAGACGTCGTCCGGAAGGTCTCGTTTGTACTCCCACAACAAATCTCCCGTCGTGGCGGAGAGGGCCTGGATGACGTCCTCCGAGTTGGGCACAAAAAGGACGCCTTCGTAGGCGAGTGGCGTGAGCTCCGCGGTTCCAGACGCGAGAGCTCGCGACCAGACCATGCGGATCTCATCGACGTTCTCTCGGGTGATCTGGTCGAGCGGGCTGTAGCCCCAGCTGTCGAGCGTCCGGCGATAGTTGATCCAGTCCTCCGGGGCCGGGTTCGCGAGCATGGCGTCGGTGACCGGAGTGAGCTGGATCGAGGGCTGCCCTAGGGCGGCCGAGGCCATTACGCCGGCTGCGATCACAGCCGTGGCAAACTGTCTCCAGCAGGTTCTCACGGTCTTCCTCGTCCTTGCTTTCCCCCAAACGCTGCTCGGGTCGGGGCTGGTCTTGTACTTCGTGCCACGGATCATTGTATGTCGGCGTGGCCGTCGTCAAGGAGACTCCCACCACTGCCGGCCACCGCCCTCGACTTCAGCTGGCTTAGCCTTTTGCGGGGCGCAACGCTAAAGTGGTGCGACATGGGCCGTAGTCACCAAGAGACTGACCGCAAGCCGGGTCGTAGTTCAGAGCTCGGAGAGCGCCAGCCGTTGCCGATGACGATGGCGGAGGCGCGAGCTCGCGGGTGGAGCGAGCTCGATGTGGTGTTGGTATCGGGAGACGCCTATGTCGACCATCCTAGCTTCGGGACCGCCATTATCGGTCGAGTCCTCGAGGCGGCCGGCTATCGGGTCGCGATCCTGGCACAGCCGGACTGGCGGTCGTGTGAGCCGTGGAAGCGCTTCGGGCGACCCAGGCTCTTTTTCGGTGTCGGCGCCGGCAACATGGACTCAATGATCAATCATTACACCGCCAACAAGAAGGTGCGCAACGACGACGCCTATTCGCCGGCGGGCAAGATCGGGCTGCGCCCGGATCGGGCGACATTGGCCTACTGCCAGCGGGCGCGAGAGGCTTTTAAGGGCGTGCTTGTCATTGCCGGCGCCGTCGAGGCCTCACTACGGCGGCTCGCTCACTTCGACTACTGGAGCGAGAAGGTGCGCGGCTCGATTCTGCTCGACGCCAAGGCCGACCTGATCGTTTACGGCATGGCGGAGAGCACGATCCTCGAAGTCGCCGCCGGCCTCAGTGCCGGCAAGGATCTGTCCGACCTGCGGCATCTGCGCGGAGTGGTGTATGCCCTCGGTGCCAAGGACAAGGAACCCGAGGGCGAAGGGATCGAACGGCTGCCGAGCTTCGAAGATGTGCGCTCCGACAAGGTCGCTTTCGCCAAGGCTACGCGCCGGATTCACCACCACAGCAACCCGCTCAACGCAGCCACCCTGGTGCAGATGCACGGCCGACGCGCTGTAGTACAAACACCGCCCGCCCTGCCCCTGGACGAAGCGGAGCTGGACAGGATTCATGACCTGCCCTACACCCGCCGCCCTCACCCGAGCTACACGGGAGCAATCCCCGCCTATGAAGTGGTCAAGCACTCGGTGCAGATCATGCGCGGTTGTTTCGGCGGCTGTACCTTCTGTTCGATCACGACCCACCAGGGGCGGACGATCCAGTCCCGCTCCGAAGCCTCAGTGCTTGGCGAGATCGAGCTGATGCGTGGGGATCCGGCCTTCAAGGGCATCGTTTCGGACATCGGCGGCCCGACCGCCAATATGTACCGGATGCGATGCAAGGACCCGGAGGTCGAGGCCGTGTGCCGTAGGCTCTCGTGCGTTCACCCCAAGGTGTGCAAGCTGCTTGACACCGATCACGGCCCGCTGATCCAGCTGATGCGCAAATCGCGCGAGCTGCCCGGCGTGCGCAAGGTGCACGTGGCCTCCGGCGTGCGAATCGACCTTGCCGCCGACTCGCCGGAGTACCTGCTCGAGCTCGCCGGGCACCACGTCAGTGGACGCTTGACGGTGGCCCCCGAGCACACGAGCGCAAAGGTGCTCGAGTGTATGAAGAAGCCTCCCCTCGACTCGTGGGACGACTTCGAGAAGGGCTTCAAGAAGGCCAGCGCTGACGCCGGAAAACGTCAGCAGCTGATGCCCTACTTCATCAGCGGCCACCCAGGCTCGGATCTCGAAGCGATGATCGAGCTGGCGCAGTTTCTCAAAGGTAGTGGCTACCGTCCGGACCAGGTGCAGGATTTCATCCCAGCGCCGATGGACGTGGCGACAGCCATGTACCATACCGGAATCAACCCGTTGACGATGAAAGAGGTCACTGTCGCTCGAGGCATGCGCGACCGACGGCTCCAGCGTGCGCTGTTGCAGTTCTTCAAGCCGGAGAACTACTTTCAGGTCCGCGAGGCGCTGAGCAAGGCCGGCCGTGGTGATCTGATCGGGCACGGGCAAGACTGTTTGATCCCCACGCATCCACCTCGCGAGGCGATCGAGGCAAGGAGGCAGGCGGCCCAGAGGGGCGCCGGCGACATTCACCGCATGGATGGAGGGAGATGATGAGAATCAGAACGAGCAACGGCGCGGCCCTGTCGGTAGTTGTGGTCCTAGCGTCCGCCAGCGTGATTTGCGCGGAAGAAGCGCCGGACCGATCGGCCTTCTTCGGCGACATCCACATCCACACGATGTATTCCCACGACGCCTTCATGGGTAACGTGAGGACGACTCCTGACGACGCCTATCGCTTCGCCAAAGGCGAGGCGATCCCTCATCCAGCGGGCAAGATGGTCAGGCTCTCAGGCTCGCCACTCGACTTTCTGATGGTCAGCGACCATGCCGCGTATCTGGGTGTGTTCGCCGGCTTCTCGGATCCACGGAGTCCTAATTACAATCACCCCGCCAAGTCTCAGCCCCCCCCGGAAGTCCAAGCGCTTGTTCGGCAAGGCAGCGAGCTCGGCGGCGAGGCCGTGATTGGAGACGCTTGGCAGAGAGAGATCGAGGCCGCTGAGCGTCACAACGACCCAGGGAAGTTCACCGCGTTCATCGGCTACGAATACACTCCTTCGCGCGGCTCGCGCCACATGCATCGCAACGTTGTGTTCCGGAGCAACAACGTTCCGGATCTTCCTTTCAGCTCCCGTGACTCCGGCGATCCGGAAGACCTCTGGACCTGGCTCGATCAGTTGCGCGCCGACGGCATCGAGGCGTTGGCCGTTCCGCACAATATGAACCAGAGCGACGGGCTTGCCTTTCCCGACACGACTTGGAAGGGCGAGCCGATCACCAGGGCGTTTGCGGAAAAGCGCATGCGCAACGAGCCGATCGCCGAGATCAGCCAGAAGAAGGGAACCTCTGAGGTCCACCCTTCGCTGTCGCCAAACGATGAATGGGCCGACTTCCAGATCGTTCGGTACTACCTGGATCGGGCCAACAACAAGGATCCGATCTCGATCTTCAAGGGCGGCTACTGGCGCGACGCGCTGAAGACCGGCCTCGAGATGGAGGCCAAGCGGGGCTTCAATCCGTACCAGCAGGGCGCGATCGGTTCGAGTGATGCCCATGTCAGCGCCGGCTCCTACGAGGAGGACAACCTCTTCGGTAATCGAGCCGACACCCCGCAGTCGCGCTCCACGGCCTATACCCCGGAGCAGGGGGGCTGGGAAGGGTTCTACACCAGCCGGGTCGCGACCCACGGGACGGGTGGGTTGGCCGGAGTCTGGGCGGACGAGAACACGCGCGCATCGCTCTATGACGCGATGCGCCGCCGCGAGACTTTTGCGACCTCTGGACCGCGAATTCGTGTCCGCCTCTTTGGCGGCTTCGACCTCAGCGATCGGCTCGTGGGCTCCTCGGGCGCGGCATCGGAAGCCTATGCCCACGGCGTGCCGATGGGCGGGGTTCTCTCCGACGGATTCAAAGGCGCGCCGAGCTTTCTGGTCTGGGCCCTGCGCGACCCCGATGCCGGCTGGCTGCAGCGGGCGCAGATCGTCAAAGGTTGGGTCGAGAACGGCAAGGCGCAAGAGGAGATCTATGATGTTGCTTGCTCCGACGGCCTGGAACCGGATCCCGAAACTCATCGCTGCCCCGACAACGGAGCCCGGGTCAATCTGGCGGATTGCTCAGTGAGTCGCGACAAGGGGGCGGTGGAGCTCGAGACGGTGTGGACCGATCCCAGCTTCGATCCCGATCAGCTGGCCTTCTACTACACTCGTGTGCTGGAGAATCCGACCTGTCGTTTCTCGACCTGGGATGCGGTTCGTCTCGGCATCGAGCCCAATCCCGACCTTGCCAAGACGGTCCAGGAGCGGGCTTGGAGCTCGCCAATCTGGTACAAGCCCGGCGATTGAGGCCACGTTCGACGAAAGATTGGCCGCCCTCCAATGCAGCATTCGATATCGATGGGAAGGCTTTCGAGCTTCTCGGCCCGGGGAGCCGTCGTCGTTACCCTCCTCAGCTCGCTCTTTGCCTGTGCCGGGTCGTCCGATAGTGATGACCCCCTTTCGACGGAGCTTCGACGGCAAGTCGAGCATTTCAAGGCCGAAGGGCTCGAGATCGCGACCAGGGCCGATACGCTTCAGCAGCGCAGCGAGCTGTTGTGGAGGTGGGCCAATGCCTGGGCGCTGGCCGGCCACCAGCTTCCCGTGCGTCTGCCGCTCGCCGTCCAACAGGTCAGCCAGATTGCAATCCCTGGCAGGGAAGCGACGCCGGCTCTGTTCCGCGAGATCGACACATATCTTCGCCAGCTCGCGATCGAAGATGAGGACCCTGCGGCGCTGGGGGGAACACGCTTCGCCAAGGGCGACTCGCTCGTCGCCGACAGCTGGGCCACCGTCGAGCAGATCTACACCGCTGGCTCGCGGCCTCCTCAACAAGGTGGGGTCTTTGCGATCGCTGGCCACTTCATGTCCGATCAGGGGCCTCTGCAGAATCAGGATCCGGAGGCCGATGGCTTCGTCTCCATCCGCAGCGATCGCGCTGGGGTCGCCTTCGAGACTCTGACCGTGCCCTGGTCCGGCATGCACAGCGGTGCGCAGTCACGAGATGCCCAGATACCCGCCTTCCGTCTCGGTGGCGCCGACCTCCAGCCGGGTGACACGGTCACGGTGGTTTACGGCGACCCTGCGGGAGGCTCTCGCGGCTTCCGAGTGCAGACCATGTCGACCGAGCGTCTACTCTTTCCCTTCTATGTCGACCTCGATGGCAGCGGCCATTTCTTCACTCCGTCGTGGGGCTCGCGGCGGGTCACCGGCCTGGCCGAGGTGGCCTCGCTCGATGTCTTCGTTCCCTCGGTGGTAGTTGTCGGGGAGTCGTTCGAGATCGCGGTGCGCTCGGCGGACGTTTGGTACAACCGGCCCACAGGCTCGATCCCCGCTTTCGAAGTGCGCCTGGAAGGCGAGACCGTGGCGCAGATTCCTGCCGGTACCGCCGCGGTCAGCGAGGTGCCGGACCTGAGCCTGAAGGCGGCCGGTGTCTACCGTTTCGAGGTCCTCTCCTCCGATGGCGCGCTGCGTGCTCTCTCTAACCCGATTCGAGTAGTAGAGGAGCCCGGCCAAAGGGTCTTTTGGGGTGAGCTGCATGCGCACACGGACTTTGCCGAGGCGCAGGGAACTCCCGAGGAGTTCTTCGCCTACGCCCACGAGGACGCGAGACTCGACTTCTTCTCACTCACCGAGCACGACGCCTGGCTCGACGATCTGGAGTGGCAGGTGCTGCAGGGGCTAGCGGACCAGACCAACGAGAGCGGTGATCTGGTCGCCTTTCTCGGCTATGAGTGGACCTCGGCGCGAGACCTCGGTGGCCATCACAACGTCGTCTTTCGGAACAGCGACAGGCAGCGGGTTCCGGTGCAAGTGGCCCCCTCGCTTGCCGAGCTCTACCGCGGCCTCGACGCCGAGGGTAGTGCAGATGACGTGTTGGTCATTCCTCATGCCCACGAGGCCGGCGACTGGACCCTGAGTGACCCGGAGCTCGAGCGCTTGGTGGAGATCTACTCGATGCATGGCAGCTTCGAGTGGTTCGGTAACCTCTACCTCCAGAATGGCTGGGAAGTCGGCTTCATCGCCGCATCCGACGACCATCGCTCGAAGCCTGGCCTCGCACGGCCGATCTTCATGCAGGGAGCCCTCGGTCAGCGTGGCGGCCTAGCGGCGGCGGTCGCTGCGGAGCGCAGTGCCGACGCGATCTTCGATGCGCTGCGATCTCTCTCCTCCTACGCCACCTCTGGGGAGCGTATTCTCCTCGAGGCCGAGCTCAACGGCTTCCCGATGGGGAGCCGACAGCCGCAGGTGGAGGAGCGGCGTCTGCGGGCTCGGGTCGCTGGCACCGCCCCGATCCAGCGCATCGACGTCATCAAGAACGGCGACATCGCTCTGTCACGGTCATATCTTGGCCCCCAGCCGCCTAGAGCAACGTTGCTCCAGGTCTCTTTCGAGTCCTCGTCAGAGGTCTTCCCGCCGCCACGAGACAACCCGCGTCTTTATCGGTTCTGGGACGGTACTTTGACCGTAGAGGGCGGCGAGATCGCCGCCGTCTCTCGGGTCGGACTCGACAGTCACTATCGCGACCAACTCACCGTCGACGAGACGAGCAGAACGAGCCTACAGTTCCGGATCCAGACTCGAGGCCGCCGCGATTCGTTCCTTTTGAGCTTGGCGGGTGCACGCTCGGCGACGCGCCTGCGACTCGAGCTCGAGCCCGGGCGGGAGGCCGGCATCGCGGGCCGTCTGGTGCGCCAGCCGCGCGGCGACTTGCCGCCCGCCGAGCTGTCGCTCCGGATGTTGGACCTAGCCAGGGGCCCTTCTGAGCACCCGATCGAGGTCGGCCCGTTCACCGATCGCATCACCTTCGAGCTCGTGGATGTCGAAGGTAGGATGGATCAGGATCTGGAGTGGACTGACACCGGAGCCACCGCACCGGGCGATTACTACTACGTCCGCGTCACCCAGCTCGATGGCGCCCGCGCCTGGTCCAGCCCGTTCTGGGTCGGCGGGCCCTAGACCCCCAGGATCTTCTGCAGGGCTTCTCTGGCCTCGTCGGGATCGAAGTCGTAGGGGCCGTGGCCGCCCTTGTAGGCAATGTTTCCATCACCGGCAGCGAGGATGTAGATGCGCTCCGGCCAGGCCGAAAAGGCGGTGCCTGTGGCGTCGCTCATGTCATCGACCAGCATCGGGATTTCCATCTCGAGCTCGGCTGCGCAGCGTCGAGCCGCCGCTTGGCGCTCCTCGAGGTTGGTGTGTTGGTTGATGTCGATACCGGCCTCTTCGTTCACCTGCAAGTTCCAGCCGTCGTCGGAGTGTGCTTCGGCAATGTAGATGACGAAAAAGTCCGCTCGGTCGCGGAACGCTTCGTACATAGCCACGAGGTCGCCGGCCCGGCGACGGAAGGGCGGTCACGTATAGCTGCCGAAGAAGAGCACCAGAGGCCGATCGCCCACCACCTCCGGCAGGCGCACGGAGCCGGAGCTCAGGCCATGAAGCTGGACATCGGGAGGCGGATCGCCTTCGACCAGGATGTCAGGATGACGATAGGTGACCAGGGTGCAGACCACCGCCTCCTGCTCCGTGCCTTCGGTGCCCAACATGTACTTTAGGTCTCGCTCGTCGACCACTTTCTCGACTCCCAACTCGCGGAGTCGCTGGTCTTGATCCTTGGGGGCAGGCTCCGTCAACTTCTTTCCTCCTTCGCAGCTCAGGCGCGCGACAATGCCACCGGGCGGAAACTACCGGCGCGCAGCATCTGTTCAAGGCGTTGGCAGCGCTCGGGGTCTTTCGCCGCCAGATCGACGTCCTCCCAGGGGTCCTCGTCGAGATCGAAGAGCAGGCGGTCGTGGCCGTCGTAGTTGGCGATGTATTTGAAACGGCCGTCAAAGACCGAGCGCCAGTCGTCGAGTCCGGACAGTACGTACTCGCGGTGGCTGTCGGTTTCTCCCTCGAGGAGAGGACGCAGCGACAGACCGTCCATTTCGCTCGGCGGGGTGACGCCGCCGTAGTCGAGGAAGGTAGCTGTCAGATCGATCAGGCTCACCAAGGATGGATTGACGTGCCCTGCGCGAATGCCGGGGCCGGCGATCGCGAGGGGCACGCCGGCGGAGGCGTGGAAGGGGACCGTCTTTCCCCACTTACCTCGATCGCCGAGCATGTCGCCATGGTCGCTGGCGTAGACCACGATCGTGTTGTCGAGCTCGCCGCGCTCTTCGAGGCGGTCGATATAGACGCCGAGCCAGTGGTCGATGTTCTCGATGATGGCAGCGTAATTCTGGCGAATATGCTGGTGCTTGGCCTGATCGTAGCTGCCTATGTAGCCATGGGGCTGGGGAAAGTCGTTGATCACCCGCTGAGGACCCCGGTATGAAGCCTCGAGCCGGGTCGGAATGTCGACCGGCGAGTGCGGTCCGGCGAAGTTCACGACCAGCGACCAGGGCTCACCGGGTGTTACCTCATCGAGCAGTGCGAGGCCGTTGCGGGCGATCCAGTTGTCGAGATAATGCTCCTCGGGCAGAGGCGAGGGGCGAGTGTCACCCCACTGCCACTCTTTCGGTCTGGAGCGCTTCTGCATATCCTCGGCGCAGACACGACCCAGCGGAGGGGCCAGACGGTCGAGGTAGTCGTAGTAGTGATCCTTCGGCCCCACCGGGTCTGAGAGGTAAATGAACGAGCCCGCCTGCTTGCCGGCGTTGTGCAGGACCGTGTCGAAGCCCCACTCGCGAGAGAACTTCTGGCCATCGATGCCGAGGCCTCGCCCAGCCACCAGCTCGCCGGTGGCAAGATCGATCTTGCCGCAGCCGAGGGAGTGGTAGCCGGCGTCGCGCAATCGCCCGTAGTAGGTGGGTTGCTCCAGGGGGTAGTTGTCTCGGTTGGAAGGAACGCCGCAGTGATCGTATTCGCGCCCGGTGGCCAGGCAGGCCCGCGACGGTGCACACACCGGAGCGGCGCAGAACGCCTGCTCGAAGCGCACACCCCTAGCCGCCAGACGCTCGAAATTGGGCATGGGAACCGGTACTGCGGGGTTGGCCGGGGTCCAGTCCGGGCGCTGCTGATCGGGGAAGATGAAGAGGAAGTTGGGGCGTGCGGTATTCGCGGGAGCGACCGCAGGCTCCTCGCCAGACGGCTCAGGCCCGGAGCGACACGCACCAGCGGCCAGCGCCGAAGTGGCAAGGGAAGCTTGTCGGATGAACTCGCGGCGACTCTTTTCTGACATACCCAGCGCCCTCTCCGGCCTTCCTCGAACGACGGAGACCTGCCTGGAAATAGACCGACCAGTCTAAGAAGATTAGCACAGCCGATTGAGGTCTCGAGCTCGCAGCGCCGACTAGGGGGCGGCGCTCCTCGCCTCTCCTCCCACCCAGAAGGGGCTCGACCAGGCTCGCTCGCCGTCGAGCTGAGTGACGCGCACATAGTAGTAGTCGCCCTCGTTGGTTGGACCCATATCGGTCCACTCGAGCTCCTGGTCGAGCGAGCCCTGTGGGTCGATCAGCTGAAGAGAGATGGTGTCGTTGTTGGGCTCGCCGGTGGAGCTCAGGGCGTGAACCAGGGTCGCCTGGCGGGCGTCTACGAGGCGGAGCGAGAGATCCTCACCAGGGAGGACGGTATCGTCACCCTGAATGCGACCGGGCTCGAGGTGGACCGTGATCGCCGACTCGGAGTGGGCGCCCGAGAGCTGGAGAAGAATCGTGTTTGCCCGGCCGCGCGTGAACAGAGTGAAGTCCACCCGATCACGATCGCGAGAGCTCCTGGTGACGCTCTCGCGGTGGGTATTCTCGAGCACAGGCGCCCGTAGCTCCTCGAGGCGCGCACCTTCGACCTCGAGCCAACCCTCGAAGACCCGGAAGTTGCGAGGGGCCTTGTGCTCGAGCACTTCCGAGCTCGAGGCGAAGCTCACCTGCACCCAGCGGTTCGGCGTCAGGTCTGCCTGTAGGTAAGGGTGGTGGTAGGCCACTTCGCCGTTTTTGATCACGTCGATGGCCTCGATGGGTGCTGTGCCAGAAGCACGGGCGACGATGCGACGCCTGGCGTCGGCGGCGAGTCGGGTTCCCACCAGAGCCCCGTCGAGGCGGGCGTCGAGAAGAATCCTGGTGCCACCGGTCGCGTAGGCGCGGATGTCGCGCATGGCGTCGAAGATATCGTTCGAAGTGGCGGCCGGGGCGAGCACCGCCGCGATCCCGTTGCGCTCGGTGTGGAAAGTGGTGCCGGTGTCTGGGTAGCCGGGGTGGCCGTGATGGTTGTCGGTCGAGCCGATGAAGCCCACCTGCCATCCGCGTTCGAGGTAGCGGTTGCCGAAGAACTCGAAGGTCCCGTGGGTGGAGGTGATCTCGATCAGACGTTCCACCGCCGGGTCGCTCTGGCTCCAATCTCCGGGTGCATGGGCATGGGGTACGACCAGCACGTCCTCCTCGGCGTAGGCTCGACGAAGGGCCTGGTAAAGGCGGGCCAGCTCCGGTGCGATCTGGGCGCTCACGCGATAGGCCACATCGTGACGGAAGAAGACATTGTGGTGACCGCCGCTGCTGGTTGCTCGGGTCCACTCGTAGCCGAGAAAGGGTACGAAGCGGCCTTCATCGAGAAAGCTCTTGGCATTCTCGCGCATCACCTGCCACTCGCGGTCGTCGGTCCAGATGTCGTGCTCGGAGAGCACGACGAAATCGAGGCGGGCGTCGTCGCGGGCGAATCGGAAATAGTGCTCGGGGCTCCCTTGTCCCTCCGAGTACTGGGTGTGGCCGTGTGTATCTCCCCAGAACACACGAAAGTCGGGCGTCTCTTCTACCCAGATCGGGTTCGAGAGCCCCTGCAGGCGGCTGTCGGTCGAGCGCAGTCCGAGACGGAAGACACCGGGCTCCTCCAACCGCAAGCTCTCGATCACGGTCAATCCGTCGTCGCCCGCCGGAACCACCGCGAAGCTGTTGCTCTCACCGCTGCCGGTGGTGGCGTCGGGCGCCTCGGCGCCACGCCTACGAGCGGAACGGGTGCTGGTCCTGACGTTTGTCGCTGCCGCGGAGTGATATACCTGCGGCGCGTCGGCAGCTGTGACCACGTGGACCTCGTAAGCGGGGATCTTGCCGGACGAGCGGTTGTAGTAGCGGTCTTCGGATCGGACCGCCAACTCGAAGCTCTCTCCTGGGCGGACGACTGAGGGTGCGACACCTCTCACTCTCACCACCTCCGCCATACCGCTGATCTCGAGGGAGCTCCAGGCCGGAGTGAAGAAGTTTCCCTGGGCTTCGAGGTCGAGATAGAGAGGAAGCAGGAGCTGGTCGATGGACCAGCTCTGGAGCAGGAAGCCTCGCGAGCCGCCGCTGCGGTCGCCGTAGGTCAGCGTGATCGTGTCGCCCGGCTCCACGTTCTCTCCTTCGAGAGTGAAGCTCACAAGGACGCGGGCGGGCAAGGAGAGGCCGGAGTAGCCGGGGCCCGGAACGAAGCGCGCGCCGGGCCGCGAGCTACGGATCGAGATGTAGTTTTCGCCCGCCGGGTCGGTGGCTTGAAGTGGTCCCTGATCGTTGAACCCGTCGATGCCGACTCGGATCCCGCCTCCGACCCTCATCCCCAAGGCGCCAGCGGTCCACGTCTGCTCGATCGTCTGCCAGCTTCGCGCGGGAAGCGGCCCGCGGTGGGAGAGGCGGATCGAGCCCAGAGCGTTCGCGATCTCCTCTTTGACCTCCAGCTCTCGAACCCAGCCGTCAACGGCGCGGATCCAGGGCTCGGGATCGCCACGCTCGGCGATCGAGTCGCGCACCGAGATCAGTAGTGGCAGATTCTGCGGAATCGGCTGACCGGTCAAGGACACGGCGTTGGCCCAGGGCCATAGCACCTCGGCCCGCCGAGCCACGTTCTCTCGGCTCGTCGGTTCGGCTCGGACCTCGCGCTTCAACTGTTCGATCTTCGCGCGCAGTTCGGGAGGGACGATGTCGTGTCCCCGGTCCTGTGCCTTGGCTGCAGTCGAAGCCGTAGCGAGAGAAAGAGCGAGCAGGCTAGCAGGAAGGTGCAGAGTGGCTCTGGTCATGGTCCCATTATGGCAGCCCCCTCCTCACTGCCCACTGCCTACTTCATACTTCATACTTCATACTTCTTACTTCTTACTTCTTACTGTTTACTGCTTACTGTTTACTTCCTATTCTTACTTCCTACTGGAGGCTGAGGAGGACCGTGGCTGCAATCGACTGGGATCTTCCCGATCCCTTCACCCTCGACCTCGAAGTTCAAGAGAGCGACATCGATGGTCTCGGTCACACCAACAACACGGTCTACCTCTCCTGGTGTGGACAGGTAGCGTGGGCCCATACGGTGGCTGTGGGCCTCGATCTCGTTGACTGGCGACGGTTGAATCGGGCGATGGCCCTGCGAAAGTCAGAGCTGCACTTTTTGGCCCCGTCGTTTCTGGGCGAGCGCATTCGGGTTGCCAACTGGATCGTCGCCTGTGAAGGGCGAGTGCGCGCCACCCGGCGGTTTCAGATCTGCCGCGTCGACGATGGCATCACCCTCGCCCGGGTCCTCTCCCAATACGCGTGCATCGATCTGGCCTCGGGACGACCGCGCCGCATGCCGGCGCTCTTCGGTGAGCGCTACGTCGTGGAGCCGAGTGTGAAGTCGGCCCTCGCCGAGGAGGGCTCTCCCTTCGCTCTGCCCCCCGACCGCGGCTAAGACCCTCTAGCGTGGTCCAGGCCGAGTGGTTGTGCCCGCTCCTGCGGCGGGAGTGGCCCCCTTGATGACGCTCATCGCGGTGGCGATCATTCCCGCTACGTCGGTGAGATTGGCGGGCAGGAGAATGGTGTTGTTCGTCTTGGCGAGCTCTCCGAACTTTTCTATGTAATCCTGCGCCACTCGCAACTGGACGGCCTCGAGACCGCCTTCCGCGCCGATCGCCGCGGCCACCCGGGTGATGCCGTCGCCGGTCGCTTCGGCGACGGCACGAATCGCCGCAGCCTCGCCCGCGGCTTCGTTGATCTGCCGCTGCTTGGCGGCTTCGGAGGCCTTGATGACTTGTTGCTTTTCGCCTTCTGCGGCGTTGATGGCAGCGTCGCGCTCGCCTTCGGAAGTGAGGATGACCGCGCGCTTCTCGCGCTCGGCGCGCATCTGTTTTTCCATCGCCGCGAGAACGTCTCCCGGCGGACTGATGTTTTTGATCTCGTAGCGAAGCACTTTGATGCCCCAGGGGTCCGAGGCCTTGTCGACCTCGTTGACGACCTGAACATTGATGTGAGTGCGCTCTTCGAAGGTGCGATCGAGATCTATTTTTCCGATCTCGCTTCGCAGAGTCGTCTGCGCCAGCTGTGAGATGGCGAAGAGATAGTCCGCGACCCCGTAGGAAGCTCGCTTGGGGTCCATGACCTTGAGGTAGAGCACCCCGTCGACACCAACCTGGACATTGTCGCGAGTTATGCAGATCTGCTCCGGTATGTCGACCGCTCTCTCTTTGAGGCTGTGCTTGTAGCGGATCACCTCGATGAAGGGAAGAAGAATGTGAAAGCCCGCGCTCAGACTCTTCTGGAACTTGCCGAGCCGCTCGACGACGAAGGCGTTCTGCTGCGGCACCACGATCGCGGTTTTGGCGATCACGATGATGACGACAAAAGCAAGGAATGCGAAAACGACGATCGTGGTAGTCACGTGGGGATCCTCCGTACCAGTAGTTTCAGGCCATCTAGCTGCTCTATTGCACAGGACTCGCCTCGAGCCAGAGGCACATCGCCGACGTTGCGAGCGGTCCAGGAGGTTCCTCTGAGCTCTGCCTTACCCTCCGCGCCGGGCGCCAGGCCCTCGGCGAGAAGAACAGTCTTGCCGAGCAGTGAGTCGATAGCATCGGAGGCGTCGGCCCCGCGGTGTAGCCAGCGCAGGATGGGGCTGCGAAGGGTCAGCAGCGAGAACACCGAAAGGACTGAGAAGAGGCCCCATTGGAACCAGGCGGGACCGCCGATGCCGATCGCTGTCAGCCCCCCGAGGAGCAGGGCCGCTGCGCCGAAGAACAGCATGAAGATGCCGCCGGGGAGTAGGACCTCGGCGGCAAGACAACCGAGCCCGACCAGCAACCACATCCACCAGAGCATTAGGTGTCCTCCGTGGGCTCATCATATATGCACTGCCGCCACCGCCACCGCCACCGCCACCGCCACCGCCACCGCGGCCGGCGGCGGAGGCGCGCCCTACGCCGACGCTACTGCGCACGGGACAGTGGAGTTAGAGAGGCGACGGTAGAGTGTCTGAGTGCCTCTTTATCTCTTCAATGGCCTTTGCGGCCCTCAACAAGCCGGCATCGTCGCGCAACGGAGCGACGAGCTGCGCTCCAACGGGCAAGCCATTCTCGAAGCCCGCGGGGATCGACAGCGCGGGTGAGCAGGTGACAGTGATGAAGCTACATGCCTCCATCCATTCGATATAGGTCGTCATTGCCTTCCCCTCGACTTCTCGAACCCAGTCCGTTGTCAGGTCGAAGGGAAGAACCTGAGTTGTCGGGCCGAGGATCAAGTCGTAGCTCTCGAATAGCGTCGCCATTCGCGCGATCAGCGCCATGCGTGCGTCGGGAACCCAGTCGAGCTCCTGCACGCGAAGGCCTTTGCCGGCATCCAGATTCCACCGAATCGTATCTTTCAGCTGGGCCTGCTCATCGCTGCTCATCGCCCCGAAACGAGCTCTGAACCCGTTGGCGCGCAGAATGTGGAAAATGCGGGCCGCGTCACTGAAGTCCGGGCTGATCTCCTCGATCCGTACACCTGCATCCATCAGCTCGGCGGCAAAACGCCGCAGCGCTTCGCGCACCGGGCGGTCGACGGGCAGAGCTCCAAAATCTTCGGTGAAGCCGATCTTGAGTGTCTTGGGGTCCATTGGCTCGACCTGTCGAAACGAAGCACCCGACTCGGGAAGGACGTTAGGCACTGTGGGAAGGGGTCCGGCCAAGACCGAAAACAACAGAGCGACATCATCGACAGTGCGGGCCATGGGCCCCGCGGTACTAAGGTCATTCCACGGATTCGGGCCGCCGGGAACGCGACCCGGGGAAGGGCGGAAGCCGACGACGTTACAAAACGCAGCCGGATTCCTGAGCGAGCCGCCGGTGTCGCTACCGTCGGCGATGGGAATCATTCGAGCGGAGAGTGCTGCCGCGGCACCGCCACTACTGCCGCCGCAGGTCTTGGTCTGGTCGTAGGGGTTCTTGGTCGCACCGAACACGCGATTGAAGGTCTGTGAGCCGGCACCGAACTCTGGCGTGTTTGTCTTGCCGACGGTGATGGCATCGGCGTCGCGCAAGCGGGTCACGATAAGCGCGTCTTCCGCCGGCACGTTGTCGGCAAAGAGCGGCGAGCCAAAGGTTGTGCGGATGCCCTTGGTCGCTACCAGGTCCTTGTGGGCGATGGGGAGCCCGGCGAGCGGGCCGACCTGCTCGCCGTCGTGGATGCGTTGGTCGAGTCTCTTGGCTTGTTCGACGGCCTGCTCGAAGGCGGTCGTTACGATGGCGTTGAGCGGTGGGTTCGTGATCTCGATGTGGTCGATGAAGGCGGTGAGCACCTCGTGGCAGCTCACGCTACGAGAATCGATCCGCGCTCGTAGGGCCGTTGCGGTCAACAGGCAGAGCTCATTCATCGTGATGGCATCCTTGGCTCGCTGTCGATAGATGAGAGTCTAGCAAGCGTCCGGCGCCGCTCGAATAGCGGCGGGGCTGGCGGCGAGATGCCATTTGGTCGATACAATGTGAACGGATGAAGGGCGCCACCGGCAACTCGAACCAGAGTCTCGAAGACTCGATCCATAGGGTCGCCAGCGACCTCAACGAGGGCATCCAGAATTGGATCAACGGTTCTGTACCGGAGACGGATGCCGCCTTCGCCGCGATCCGCGCGGCCACCCATCGCGGGTTCTCCTACGTTTTCACCGACGGTGGCACGAGTGTCGATGGCGCCTTTTGGAGTGATCTCCGCCCCTCCTGGGGTAAGAACCCTGAGTTTCGTCTGGCCACCCCTCGCCGTAGAGGGCCTCCTGCTATCGCGTTTGCACGAGTCGATGATTCCGCCCGAAGAGGAGCAGCTCCTCGAATGGAGTGAGCTCGAGGCCTCTTAGGCGTTGATCGGAGCTTCGCTCCGGGGTCTGGCGAATTGGCGCTCGACGAGGCGGCTGTAGAGGCCGCCGCGGGCCATCAGATGCTCGTGGGTTCCGACTTCGGCGACGGCTCCCTCCTCCAGCACTACCACTCGATCTGCGCCGCGGACCGTAGAGAGGCGATGCGCGATCACGATCGTCGTGCGGCCCTTCATCAGGCGGTCCAGCGCCTCTTGCACCAGGTGCTCACTCTCGGCGTCGAGCGCCGAGGTTGCCTCGTCGAGAATCAGGATGCGAGGGTCCTTGAGCACCGCACGAGCAATCGCGATGCGCTGCTTCTGGCCACCAGACAGGCGCACCCCGCGCTCGCCGACCAGAGTCTCATAGGCCTCAGGGAAGTCCGCGATGAACCCGTCCGCGTTTGCAAGGGCGGCTGCGCTGTGAACTTCGCCGTCTTCGGCGCTAGGGCGGCCGTAGCGAATGTTGTCGGCAATGGAGCCAGCGAAGAGAACGGGCTCTTGCATGACTGCGCCGATTTTTCCCCGGAGGGATTGCGGCGCCAGATCGCGCAGATCTCGGCCGTCGAGAGTGATCCTGCCTGCGCCGGGATCGTAGAAGCGCGGAATGAGAGTTGCCACGGTGGACTTTCCTCCCCCAGAGGGCCCGACCAGGGCTACGACCTCGCCTGGACTGAGCTGGAGGTCGAAGGAGCGAAGCACGGGAACGTCCGGCCGGGAGGGGTAGGCGAAGTCGACCTTCTCGAAGCGTAGGGCTCCCTTGGTCTCGCCCAGTGGCTCCCCGCCTCGACTCTCGAGCTTGCCGCTCTGGTCGAGGAGCTCGAAGATGCGCTGCGAGGCCCCCACTGCGCGCATGAAGTCGCCATACAGACTCGCGAGCGATCCCAGCGAAACGGCCACGATGCCGGTGTAGAGGAGGAAAGCCGTGAGCTGGCCGATCGACAGCTGGTCGATCGTGACCAGGCGCCCGCCGTACCAGACCACCAGGGCCACGGCGCCGTAGCCGACAAAGCCCATGACTCCGCTGAAGCCCCCTACCGCGAGAGCGCGCTTGGAAGCGAGCTGGAAGGAGTGATCGATCGCGGCATCGTAGCGACCCTCTTCATGCCCCTCTCGCGCGAAAGATCGAACGGTGCGGATACCTGAAATGGCCTCTTCGGCCACCACTGTAGAAGCGGCCAGCGCATCCTGCACTTTCATCGATAGGCGACGGATCATCCGGCCATAGAGCACCGCGGCAGTGACTCCAATCGGCACGATCGCCATCGCGATTCCGGTCAGGCGGGGGCTCATCCATAACAGAAGGCCGATCCCCCCGACGGCGCCGAGGATGTGACGCAGGGACATCGATACGTTGAGGGTCACGGTGTTTTGCAGAACTGTGGTGTCAGCGGTCAGGCGATTGGTGAGCTCGCCGGTGCGCCGGTGGTCGAAGAACTCGATGTCCTGGCCCAGGATGGCGCCGAAGAGCCGGGTGCGAAGGTTGGCTACGATGCTCTCGCCTGCGACCGTGAATAGCCATGCTCGAAGCATCGCGAAGGTCGCCTGGACGGCAAAAAGAACGACCAGCAGAACCGCTCCTGTGTCGAAGGAGAAGGGTGCCTCGCCGCCGGTGAGCGAGTCGACCATGAATCGAATCGCCTGGGGATAGATGAGAGTCATTCCCGAGCTGACGAGCAGCGCGAAGGTGGCAAGCGAGAGCCGCGGAAGCTCCGGGCGAGCCAGGGCCAGAATACGCCCAATCTGTGGCCGGGTCTTGCTCTGTGCCTCTTCCGTCATCGGCCTGACTCCTCTACCTCGAGGCGAGGAAGATGGTGTGGCGGTGACCCTTGCGCCCGTTGGAACGCGCGGTTTCGGCTCTTACTTTGAAGCCGCTGTTGGAGAGGCGCTGGACGAACGCCGGGTCCGGGCTGGACGACCATACTGCCAAGACTCCACTGGCGGTGAGCATGCCGCCGCGAATGCGAGTGAGGGCCTCGTGAGAGTAGAGGCGTTCGTTGGACTTCAGGCACAGGGCTTGAGGACCGTTGTCCACGTCGAGGAGGATCGCGTCATAGGGGCGACGCCCGGGCTCCTCGAAGAGAGGCCAAGAGACGTCGCGCTCCACGAAGCGAACCCGTGGGTCCTCCATCGCCCCGCCCTGGAGATCGGCGAGGTAGCTTCGGTTCCAGGCGATAACACTGGAGGAGATCTCGGCGACGACGACCTCCGCCTGGGGCGGAAGCAGGTCGAGCGCCTTGCGCAGCGTGTAGCCAAAGCCGAGGCCTCCGATGAGAAGACGCGGCCGTAGGCCGGCGACTCGGCTGCACCCGAGCGCTGCGAGCGCCGACTCCGAGCCGGTGGCTCGAGTCGACATCAGCTGCTCGCCGTCGAGCTGAATAAAGTAGTCGCCGTCTCGGCGCAGCAGGCGAAGCCGACCCCCGTCGGCAGTCGCGGCGGTTTCAAGCACTTCTAGCGGACGCATGTCGCGCTCCGTTCAAAGGACCCGCTGCCGTCGGGGGCTCGGCTCTCGCGATGCCTGTTACCAGCGAGGACGGCGGTCGCCGCCGCCGCCGCCGCGGTTGTCGTTGCGCGGACGAGCCTCGTTGACGGTCAGAGTCCGTCCACCCATCTCGGTCTGGTTGAGGGCGTTGATGGCCGCATCGGCGCCTTCCATTTCGACAAAACCGAAGCCACGGGGGCGACCGGTCTCGCGATCGGTGATTAGGTTGACAGAGCTGACCTCGCCGTGCTCTGCGAAAATACCGCGGAGCTCATCTTCTGTAGTGCTGAATGGCAGGTTGCCAACGTAGATTCTCTTCATGATTCACTGTCCTCGTACTGGTGCCGGGTTTCCCAAGGGGTTTCGGCGGGATTTCTTTCGCCCGATCATTATGAGCGGATACGACTAGGTTCGCGCCTTCAGACGGCGCGGGGGAATCGGCTAGATCTCGGAAAAGCTGATCGAAGGAAAAAAAGGCTTCGGTAGGCTTAGGAGGGAGACTGGCTAACAACACCCAGCGTGGCAATCGAACCAGCGTTTATCATAGCACGTCTTCGATTCGAAGTAGGGAATCCGGGCAATCGCGGTAATAATAGCGTCTGGTCGGCTTCCGATATAACCGCTGCTGGATCCTGTGTTGTTTTTGGAGGGCTGCTTTGACGAAGGATACGTCTTCGAAGAGAGCGCCAGAGGAAGGTGTTGGGTCACCGACTCATGCTTCGCATTTGGGACCTGAACCCGAGCGCCGTGGGCTACCGCGCTTCAACTCTCGCGGGAGAGTCCGGATCGTCGTGCCCGGCGAGCTCAGCGAAAGAACGGGTGAGCTGGTGAATATCTCCGGCTTGGGGGCTCTGATGCATGGCGATCTACTGGCCGAGGGGACACAACTCACGATCTCCTACGACGGTGAGCCCGGTCTCGTGATCGAGGCCGTTGTAGTGCGCAAGACGCCGGAAGGGGTTGCGGTTCGTTTCGTCGAGCCCCCGGACGAGGGCAGCGGCTAACGCGCTGTCGCTCGCTACGAAACTCTTGTCCTCGCCTCTTCCTGTCTTTCGGAGAGCCAGCGGTTGACGATCGAGAGCAGATCTTCCTGAGTGAAGGGCTTGCTTAGATAGTCGTCCATCCCAGCGGTCAGACAACGCTCGCGGTCACCGGTCATCGCGTTCGCGGTGAGAGCGATGATCGGTAACCCCGAGGAAGCGCCCGAGGAGCTCGAGGCAGTCAGACTCTCCTGCGCGCGAATGGCGCGTGTGGCCTCGAATCCGTCCATCGCCGGCATTTGACAGTCCATCAGAATGAGGTCGTAGCGCGTGCTCGCGACGGCGTGAACCGCTTCCATGCCGGTCGCCGCCAGGTCCACATCCCAGCCTGTCCTTCCGAGCATGTGAACAACGAGCTGCTGGTTGACAGCATTGTCCTCGGCGACCAGGATCCTCGCTGGGACGAAGTACTCCTCGCCGGTCTCTGTTGGCGGGGACGTCGAGAGAGGAGGCTGCTCCGTTGCCACGCACTCTCCCAACGCGAGCAGGAGGCGGCTGCGTCGAATCGGACGGTGGAGGATGGCCTCGACCCCAGCGTCGCGGTACGCGGCCGGCTCCTTCAGGTCGTCGACCGCCGTCACGGCAACGAAGAGTGGCTCAGGTGGCGGTGCCACCCGACGCAGGCTCTCGACCAAGGAGGGTCCCCTCTCCTTCGCCGCGAATGTTGATGACGACTGCGGCGAATCGCCTTTCAGGATCGACCCACAAGGCTTTGTTCGACGCACCCGCTATATCGACATCTTCGGACTCGAATCCCGCCGCGGCGAGGTGGCCCTTTAGGATGCGACGACTGATCGGATGGTCGTCAACGACGAGGGCTCGCAGCGCGGAAGGTCTCTCAGACCTACCTGGAGGTGCCTGAGACTGCAGCGGAAGGCTGACGGGCAGTGTGAACCAGAACTTCGACCCCTTTCCTTGCGTGCTCTCTGCGTTGATCTTTCCGCCCATTCGCTTGACCAGGTGTTTGCTTATGGCAAGTCCAAGACCGGTTCCTTCGTGGCTGCGAGTGGTCGAGGCATCGAGTTGGGTGAAGGGCGAGAAGAGGTCGGTGATCCTCTCCCGTGCTATGCCGATGCCGGTGTCTTCGACTTCGAAGCGGAGGACAGCGGAGCTCTGCTGTTGCTCTAGGGCACTGACCCTTACGAGGACTACTCCGGATTGGGTGAACTTGACGGCGTTGTGAGTGAGGTTGGTCAAGATCTGGCGGACGCGGGCGGGATCGGTGTTCACCACATCCGGCACGTCGTCGTCGATCGCAGCAAGAATCTCCAGCCCTTTGCGCTGTGCGGGGACGGCAACCAGCTCCACCGAGGTCTCCACCAGCTCTCTCAGGTTGCTTTGCTCTTCCTCGATGGTCAGCTTGCCGGCCTCGATCTTCGAGAAGTCGAGAATGTCGTTGAGAATGTCGAGGAGTCCGCGGGACGAGGCGAACACATGCTCGGAGAGCTCCCGCTGCTCGGCGTCGAGATCGGTCCGAAGAAGGAGCTCGGTCATCCCGATCGTGGCGCTCATGGGAGTACGGATCTCGTGACTGATATTCGCCACGAACTCGCTCTTCGCTCGACTTGCCTCTTGGGCAAGGTCGCGGGCGATGGCGAGCTCTTGATTGGCGCTGCCTAGTTCGCGGATGGCTCTGTTCTGTTGGGCGCGAAAGAGCAGAACGAAGCTGAGGATGACGCCGATCAGACCCGCGAGGGCCGCCGCGTACAGAGTGGTCTGCTGATCGGCTGTCATCTCGTGCCGCGGCAAGGCACCGGCGTGCGAGGCGAAGGAGAAAGCTGCCAGCTCAAGGAGAGCACCGACGGTCCAGATCACGCCGCTCCGAGTGCCGGCGAAGGAGAAAGCCGCGATCGGCGGTACCACGATCCAGGTCAATCCGGGGGAGTAGAGCCCGCCCATTTCGAGACCTTGATGGGTGACGATCACGAACAGGGTCGCAGCGGCCACATTACCGGCGAGGGCCAGAGACGAGGTCATCCGCAGCAGCAGGGGCGTCGCCACCAGCAGGAGGGTGGCGATCCCATTTGCCATGGCAAGGTCCGGTAGACCTGCCTGAATGTAGATCCCCACATAGAAAGGCCCCCAGCCGACCGCCGTGGCCATGAGCAGAACCAGCAGGCGTGCCTGGGCGAGGGCCTCCGGGCCCGTCTGTCGGAGGGATTGCGGAATGAACCAATCGACGAGCGCGAGAAGTGTCTTCGGGCTGGCCTTGCGGCGGTCCGTTGGGTTCTTCAGCTCAATACCTGAGTTTACCTCAAGGGCGTTTGAGCTAGCTCAGGCCTTCTGCGTCTAGACCTTCAAAGAGCTCCTGCACGGCTTGGGCCGGGACCTCCTCATCGACCTCGAGGCTCAGAGAGATGCGCCCTTCCGCGACGGCCCCGTCGGCGGCCGAAGCTGAGTGGCGTCGCGGCAGGCGGCACTCCCAGATCACCGCCAGAGTGGTGGCGAGAACCGCTCCCAGAGCGATCCCTTCGTAGGTGATGATGCCGACCGGCGGAGCTGCCACGATCGGCATATGGCCGGTGATGAGGGGGTACGCCTTGGCGGTGAGGGTGGCGATCAAGAAGGCCGCAAGACCGCCGAGGGCGCCACCCATGATCCCCATCAGAGGCACTCGTGAGGCGCGGGTCGCGACCAGCCCATTGAGCTCTTCGGACAGTGGCGCACTCGAACGAATCTCGAGGATGCGCACCTTGGAGTCCTGCTTCTCGAGCCGCTCGAGAGCGACTCGTAGTGCGGCCTCATCGTTGAAGACGGTGGTCACGGCTCCCGCGGTCAGGCTCATGTCGTGGTTCCCCCCAGCGCCGAGGACGGTACTCCTCGCCGCGCGTTGCTGTTCTCGGGCTGCGCGTCGCTTCCTCCTCCCGATGGGTGGTGGCGACCCTCGCGGATCTCCCACATCGAGATGATCGGCGCACTCTGGACGAATGCGAAATAGAAGAAGATGAAGAGACCCACCGAGCCGATGAGTACAGAGATCTCCACCCAACTCGGCGAGTAGTGCCCGAGGGTATAGGCCAGGCGCGGGGTCTTCAGCGAAGGCACGATGATCAGGAAGCGCTCGAGCCACATTCCCACCAGTACGCCGCAACCGACGATCGCGGTTGGCAGAGGCTTGCGTCCCCAGCGGAAGGGAAGCACGAGCATCGGCACGATGAAGTTGAGAACGACCATGGTCCAGAAGAGCACGGCGGCCTCACCGAGGAACCTGTCCCATAGAACTCGGGCCTCGGCGGTTTCGTTGGCGTACCACACTGTGATGTGCTCGGCGAAAGTGAAGTAGCCCCAGGCCAGGGTCATTACCAGGAAGATGAGACCGAGGTTGTTGAAGACCTGGTCACTCAGGTAGTCGCCGAGTTTCATTCCGCGGCGCAAGAGCGCCATCGCTACCATCAACACGGCTACACCCGAGTAGATCGCCCCGACCACGAAGTAGGGGCCGAAGATCGTCGAGGTCCACATCGGCACCGTGGTCATGGCGAAGTCCCATGAAACGATGGTGTGGACCGAGATGGCGAGCGGGATGATGATGATCGCCATCGCCTTGATGCCCGCTTCGAGCGAACGCCACTGTTGGGGCGTACCGCGCCAGCCCAGGGCCAGAAGACCGTAGATGTGTCGGCGCCAGCCCTTCGACTGATCGCGCAGGATGGCCATGTCGGGCATCAGCGGCAGGAAGAGGTAGAGGCAGCTGCCGAGAAGATACGCGGTGATCGCTGCCGCGTCCCACATCAGCGGCGATCGAAAGTTCGGCCACAGGCCGCGGTGGTTGGGCAGCGGGAACATGTAGTAGACCTTCCAGGCCCGTCCCATGTGCAGAATCGGGAAGATGCCGCCGACCGACAGAGCAAACACCGTTATCGCTTCGGCACAGCGAGTGACGGGGCGGCGCCACTCGGCTCCAGTGACACGCAGGATTGCGGAGATCAGGGTTCCGGCGTGGCTGATGCCGATCCAGAAAACGAAAGTGGTGATGTAGACGCCCCAAAAGACCGGGCGGTTGATGCCAGCGACTCCGATGCCGTCACGAAGCTGGATGCCCCAGGCGTAGAAGAGAAGTAGAGCCAGCGAGCCCGCAAGCGCGGTGCCGACCAAGAGACCGGGTCGGAGGCGGTCGAGGGCCAATCGCCTGAGCAATCTGGCGTCTTGCTCCGCTGCGGCGCTACGGTCCATCACTATCTTCTTCCTCGGGCGGCGGTGTCCAATCTCTGCCTTCGAGATAGATGACTCCGGGTAGCGTGCCGAGATCGCCGAGAAGGTGGCTCGCTCGCGCGCCCTCGGCCAATTTGGAGACCCGACTCTCCGGGTCTTCGAGGTCGCCGAAGTTGAACACCTCTGCGGCGCAGGCGGACGCGCAGGCGGGTCGAATCTCTCCGTCCCTCAGCTCGCGATCCTCGGCGTCGGCTTGGCGCTGTTTGTCCTGGATCCGCTGCACGCAGAAAGTGCACTTTTCCATGATCCCGTCGGTGCGAGGGCTGACGTCCGGATTGAGCTGCTGTTCGAGAGGCTCCGGCCACTCGGGGTCGAACCAGTTGAAGAAACGCACGGTGTAGGGACAGTTGTTGGCACAGTATCGAGTGCCGACGCAGCGGCTATAGACCATTGCGTTGAGGCCCTCGTCGGTATGGTAGGTCGCGTAGACCGGGCAGACAGGCTCGCATGGCGCCTCGCCGCACTGCTGACACATCACTGGGCGGAAGCGCACTTTGGCGTGTGGAAAGTGTCCTTCCACATAGCGCTCGATCCGCAGCCAGTGCATGGCCCGCCCCTTCTTCGCCTCCTCCTCGCCCACCGTCTGGATGTTGTTCTCCTCGTGGCAGGCCACGACGCAGGCTTCGCAGCCGGTACAGCGGTCGGTGTCGATGGTCATTGCCCAGCGGGTCATACCTTCTCCTCGTGGCTGGCCATGGGAGCCCAGCCGGTAGGGATCTCTTCCGCCTCTCGCAGCCCGCGACCGAAGAGTGCGAGCTCGCCGGGGCCGAGGCGCTCGACCAGGACCCGAATTCCGCTCACCACCGGCTGGCGAGTTCCCTCGATGTCGCTCGCAGCGACCAGGTCGAGTGGATTGGCACCCCGTCCCTTGGCGTAGCGGCAAAAGTCCGCGTGACCCATTCCCAGAGGAACGGCGACCGTACCGGGCCGCGCCTCGGGGCGAAGAATAGCGGGGATCTGGATCGAGCCGTGGTCCGAGCTGAGGGAAAGAAGATCTCCGCTTCTGATGCCGAGCCGCTCCGCGTCTGCTGTGGCAAGCTCTGCCCATCCGTCCCACATCACTGTTGTGAGAGTGTCGGGGAGCTCCTGCAGCCACGGTCGATTGGCGCCTCGGCCATCGCCATACTTGGGTGATTCGAAGGGGAGAAGGGTGAGCTCGTTACCGCGGCCGGGTGGGCGAGGCTTGGCCGGCGTCGGAGCTTCGAAGGCCGTTGTAGGAGGCACAGTCTGGCCGGTCGGTGGCGAGTCTCCCCAGATACCGCCTCGCTCGACCGCCTTGGCCCAAACAGGGTCGAAGCCTCTGGCCGTGAGCTCGTCTTGCCGTGCGTCCAGGGCGCTCTTTACGGCGTCCGAGTAGCTCTCCCAGGGCAGAGCCTCCTCGTGTCCGAGCGCCGTGCCCAGAGCGAGGATGATGTCGCCGGGGTGACGGGCGGCCCCTCGAGCTCGAACTGCCGGGTGGGCGAGGCTGAGAGTCGCGATCGGCAGCCCGACAGGCTCGGCGGCGCGAAAGCGCTCTACGTCGACCTGGGTTGGCAGGATGAGATCGGCCTCGAGCGCTGTATCGTCGAGGAAGGCAGTGAGTGCGATCACGTGCTCCCACTCCGGCGAGGGCCTGCCTCCAGCCTCTGGCCTTCGGCACCGAGTGGAGCGGATCGGCCTCGCAGACCAGCACTACCTCGGGTATGGCCCCGGCCTTGCCCAGGAGCCGCTGGTCAAAGTCGGCGGCCGAGCCAAGCTCGCCGCCGGCAGGTGTGAGAACCGCGCCGAGGCCGGTGGAGGCGGAGGGGAAGACGCCGCCGGTACGCTCCACCGCGCCCACGAGCCAGTTCAGGGCCAGAGCCGAGGTGGTGTCGAAGAGGCCACTGGAACCGAGCGCCGCGGTACCTCCGGCAAGAACCACGGCGCGGTCGGCGCTCGCAAGCTCGGTCGCGATACGGCGGATCGTAGAAGCGGGTAGATCACAGAGCTGCGCCGCCTCTTCCAGCGGCGGTCCGGGCTCTGGAAAGAGCGCGCGATAGGCGTCCTGGTGCTCGCCAACCCCGGCGTCGCTCTCGAGCAGAAGATCGCCGATGGCCCGTGCCAAGGTGCCTTCCTGGCCAGGGCTCACCGGCAGCCACTCGTCGGCGAAAGCCGCCGTCAAGGACATCCGGGCCTCGGCCTGGACCAGCTTGCCCCGGCGGCCGGGGATCGCTCCTCTCAGCTGACCCATCGCCCAAGTTCCGTGAGCCGGCTGGTGCCAGCGGTCGAGGAAAGCGGGGCCGATCGAGAGTACGTAGTCGGCTCGAGCCAGATCATAGGCGGGAAGAGAGTGGGTGCCGAGGACGATCTCTGCGGCTCGGCGCTCCACCTCGGCGGCGAGGGGCGCGATTCGCGAGGGTGGCGGCGCACTCAGCGCAGCAGCGAGACGAGAGAGCAGAGCCTCGATCAGACTTTCGCCGCTGCCTTCGACGAAAGCGATCGCGCCTGGGTCTTTCGCGGCGGCTCTTCGGCGCACCCGGCCAACATTACGCCCACCAGTGCCGGCCACCTGCAGGCGGTGGCGATGCCGACCAGCCGGGAACGACGCCGGGAGCGTTGAGGACCGTGTATTCTGCCCTGGTGATGCCGATCACGCGCGACGACCTCATGGACCGCTACAGCAGCCGAACCGGGAGAATCTGGAGTCGAGTCGAGTCTGAGCGGCCGACGAGCTACTGGGAGCAGAATAGGGTCGGGGGCCGAAGGCTCGCTCGGCGCCTGATCGACCGCTGGCTCGACCCCGTTGCCGAGCAATATGTCCTCGATGCCGGCTGCGGGTTGGGCCGCGTCGCGGAACATCTGGCCGGCCGCGGCGCCAGAGTGGTGGGACTGGACCTCCTGCCGCGCTTCAATCGGCGGCACTCCGTGCCGCGTCTCAGCTTCGTCGAGGGGGACATCAAGAGTTGCTGTTGCCCCAGCGGGACCTTCACTGTGGCCCTTCTGCAGGAGGTGCTGGAGGACTACTCGCCGCCCGAGCGGCTCTCTGTTTTCAAGGGGCTGACGGAATGGGGAATGAAGCGCATCATCCTGGTGACTCGTACTACGAGCCCCTGGGGCCGATGGGCCGAGCGCTTGGCTGCGCCCGAGGAGGCCGAGGCGGTGGATACGGTCGAGCTCTATCGCGAGATTCACCTCTCGACGTCGTACTTCCTGACTCGCCGAGAGAAAGTGCGTCGTCGCAACTACGAGGTCGAGATTGCCGAATTTAAGCTCTCGCTCCACGGAGCGGAAGTTTAGTTCAATTTCGCGTCGGCGCGGATGGCGGTGCTAAAGGCTGTCGACCAAGGTGTCGATCGCGGTCTGAGGATCCTGTCCTGCGCCCAAGGGCAGGCGTTTCTCGTCGCTCCAGGCGTCGCCTAGGCTCTGGCGGAAGTAGATGGCGCCGTTCTCTTCTCGGGTGAGGACAGCCTTGGTCCCATCGCGCGAGACATGAATATTCGTCGAGCCGAAGCCCAGCGCCGGCAGGCTGAGGTCGGAGATCACGCAGATCTCCATGTAGTGGGCAGTGGGAAGGGCCTGCCGCATGGCTCCTGGACCGACAGCCAGGATGCCGCAGTGGGTCGGAACGGCGGTGAACGCCTGACCTAGAAGGGTAGCGCCCTCGGCGATCAGATGCCATCGGAGGGCGTTGCCGAGCACTTCGAGAGAGTCGAAGTCGTTCGCGTAAGCCCGAATGAAAACGTAGGCGCTGCGGGCCAGGTAGCTCCTGGTTGCGTCGTGTAGCTGTACGTCGAGCTGGTTTAGAAAAGTGCGCACCTCGGCCGCCAATGCCGTCTTCTGGCGCCGCACGCCGACTCCGACGAGGTGATTGCGAGCTTCATCAGCCAAGGTGATCAACGCCGGAGGCAGAATGCGGCTACGCGCGCTGACAAGATGGCTGGTCGACGGGCTCGCAAAGGCGATAATTGCCGAACCGTCGTCGACTCCTCGTCGCAGTCTTGGTGCGCCGAAGATCGAGAGATTTTCGGGCAGGGCTGATCCTCCGGCATCGTGAAGGTCGAGCGAATCGAGGGTCAAGATCGGACTCCAACCGATGTAACGGCCGCGAAAGAGAACCAGCGGGGAGTAGTAGCTTCGAGCCGCACCCGTGCTCTCTGCCTCCGACCATAGGAGGTGCAGCACCGTGCGGTGCTCCGACTCGCGAAGAAGAGTGACGGCGGGGGGGCCGTCGAGGTTGAGCTCTTTCGAGCCGATGCGGGTCGTTTCGTGCCAGATACCATCGATGAGAGTTGCGAGCCACAGCGAGGATCTTCCGGTTGCGGTGCGAGAGCGCCACAGTAGAAAGAGGCTCGAGGATTGCGGGTCGATGATCAGGGTTGGATCGAGGTCGAGGGCCGAGGCTTCAGTGCCGGGAACGAGAAGCCGCTCGCTGGCGCCGCCGGGCTGAGTCATGTCGAGGGCCAGGGCGGGGAAGGAGCCGGTTGCCGAAGAAGCTCCGTTGCGGGGGAAGAGGACTTCGAGGGTTCCGGGGACCACTTCGTAGAGCACTCCCGAAGCGTCGTGGGCACGAGCCAAGTCGCTTGCGCCTGCCCCTGTTGCGGCCAGCAGCGCGATAACACCGATCGCCAGTAGGGCCGACACGCGGCGCCTCATCCGAGACCTCAGCAGTGTATGGCGCGCCATGTCAGACCTTGAGATGGAGCATTTTGCGTACATCGATGGCGAGCAGAAAGTCGGGGATCTGCAGGTTGTCGGGGTAGAAAGCCTCCTGCAGCTCAGAGAAGAACGCTCGCGCGCTCTTCGGGTCGCCCTCGAGGTTGTTGGCTTGGCCGAGCAGATAGAGGGAGTTCTTGATAGAGGTGTCGTCGCCGCCGTCCCGGGCTTCGGCCAGTGCCTTGGTTGCCTGTCGAATCGCATGATCGTTCCGACCGATTTCGAGGTAGGCGTAGCAAAGGCTGAGGCGCGGGCGCGGGCGGAGGCTCTCTTCACCAAGGTAGCTCAAGGAGCGTAGCGACTCATAGAGGAGAGTAAATCCCGCTTCGATCTCGCCGAGGACGACTTTGGTGTAGCCGAGATTATCCAGCACCAGGGCACGGTCGATGCTGCGCCCAACGTCCATCAGCTCGAGGGCTTGCTCGTACTCCTCGCCTGCCTGCTCGAAGCTGCTCTTGACCAGGTAGAGGTTGCCGAAGAGGTTGTGGGTCATCGCCAGGCAGTCCTCACGTTCGGTCTGGCTGGCCCATTTACGGGCGACTTCGGCGTAGAAATGGGCTTTGTCGAAGGTGGATTCGAGGTCGTAACAGCGAGCGGTATTGTAAGCGGCGAAGAAGCAGGTTTCGGACTCGTGGCTACGAAGCAAAATACGTTGGAGCAGGGCTGCCTGCCCCTGGATTGAGCCGAGCTCCATCTCTACCGCGATGCGGAAAACCGAAGCGCGATCGGCCAAAGCGGGCTCTTGGTGGTCGAGCGCCCAGCTTTCGGCGCTGGAGAAGGCCTCTCTCGCTTGCTCGAAGCGACCCGACTTGGAGTGCTCCACGCCAGCGCTGAGCGCGCGCTCGCCCGCGTTGTCCAGCACAGTTCCTTGCTCCTGCCCTGAGGTCACGGGTAGGAGAGCTAATGCTTGTCGCCGGGTCCCTTACGAGAAGGGTGGCGTCGCTTGAACTGAATGAAGTCCCGCACCTGCTCCTGCTCGCCGCCGTCCAGTGAGCGGAAATCTCGGACCAGCTGCACGTCTTGGGGAGTGAAGCTGGCGCGGGCCAACTCGTCGAAGAACTCGCCGATCGAGGTGTCGAACTCGGCCAGGATCATGAAGAGCGTGTCCAGACTGACACGGTACTCACCTTTCTCCATACGAGAAAGATCAGATTGCTGGATCCCGATACGGGATGCCAGCTCATTCTGAGTGAGCTTTCGCTCCTTGCGCATGCGTCGGATCTTGCGTCCGACAAGCTCGACCTGTCGTATGGGACGTCTCTCCATCGCTATCTAACCGCTTGCCCCTTTCATGCTACAGCAGCATCAAGGGGGTGTCAAAGAAGCGCAGCGCGGTGCTCAGCAGGCGATCCGGTGTGGGAGTACGCTCCGTTCCAGCTTGTTGGCGAAGGTGTCGAGGTGGCGGGATGGCCGACCGAAAAAATAGCCCTGGGCGTAGTCGACACCGCAGTCTTGGACAAGGTCGGCACATCGCCGGTCCTGCACCATCTCTGCAATAGTCTCGACTCCCAGATTGGCGCAGAGGCCGACGACCGCCTCGAGAAATGCGCGATTGCGCTTGGTAGCCATCGCGCTTCGAATGTACCCGCCGTCGATCTTGACGATATCGACCTCTAGAGCGTGGAGATACTTCAGAGCAGAAGCCCCGGCCCCGAAGTCATCCAGACACACCTGGTGGCCTGCGTCGCGGAGTCCCTGGATCACTTCATTGGCCTGTGCCAAATCCCGTATCGCTGCCGACTCGGTGATCTCGAACATGAGCTGGGAGCTGATGGCGGGATGTCGACCGAGCAACTGGTGCAGCGCTTCGACGAAGGCGGGGTTGCCGAGAGAGAGCCCCGACAGGTTGGCCGCGAGGGTCGGGTGGGTGCCCGATCGGTTGGCGTCCTCCAGCGCAGCAAGCACTCGACGGCACATCGCCAGGTCGAAGTCGAAGATGAGGCCCGTCCTTTCGGCGAAGGTGATCATCTCGTAGGGCGAGTGGATGACATCCGTCTCGAAGCGCGCCAGGGCTTCGAAGTGGTGGATGTCTCTCGACGCGAGGTCGACGATGGGTTGAAAGGCGATGTCGAAATCTTCTCGCGACACCACGTTGTGAAAGAAGGTCAACATCCCGGATGTGTCTCTAGCCGACCGCTCCAGCTCGAGCGAGAGGCTGTCGAAGCCCCTCTCAGTATGGCTCTCGCAGCCTCGATTGACGCTGCAGAGCATCAATTGGACTGAATCGGCCCCGCTCCCGTGGCTGTCGTAGGCGAGCCCCCTTGGTTCGGCGAGCTTGATGAAGCCTTCTACGCTGTTGGTCATGCGGATCTCCTCGTCTGCTTAGATGCGAGAACCCGCCAGACCCTTCGAAGCCGGTTGCGGTGAACATCTTCGACAAACAACTGAAGTAGCCGACGATCATCCTTGCAGGCCCTCGCAGTAGGGCCCTAGCCCGGGGCGCTCTTTGACCTTTTCCCGGACCAGCCGCGAGGCGGCGGTACGAAGCTCTGTCTCGCGAGCGGGTGTGAGATCGCCTGTGATCACCCGCCAGCGTAGAAAGACGAAGTAGGTGTCGAGGGCGTCGCCGGCGCAGTAGTCGTCGATCTCGATTCCGCGGCCCTCCCGCCACAGGCGCTGAACGTCGCTACCGCTGACACCGACTTTGCCGGGGGTGCCGGCGAGCTTGGAGAGCAGGTTGAGCCCACCGGCGACGTGACGGCCGCGAGGGCCGCGGACCGCGTCGGCTAGGTCGAGATGAGCCAAACGGCCCTTCGGTCCCTTGCCGCCCCGCCGTCGGGTCAGCCAGTCTTTGAGTGGCAGACCCCAGCGAAAGGCGGCGAGCTCGAGCACAGGGAGATCGAAGCCCATGCCGTTGTAAGTGACCAGAGTCGGGTACTCGGATGCCCTCCAGCGCTCCCAGAATTGCTCGACGATGGCACGCGGTCGAAACTGCGGCCGATCGAGAGAGACCAGATCCAGCAGCTCGCAGTCTGCGCTCACTTCCGCGATCGCCGCGGCCACCGGAAGGTGGTAGCTCGCCGGGATGAAGGTCGACCCGTTGCGCTCCAGTTGCTCACCCTCGAGCCTCGCGACCGCCGCTTCCGCGCTTAGATCGGTGTCACCCGGATAGCGAACACGTTGCACCAGGCTGCCGTCGACCGCGGTCTCGAGGTCGAAGACGAAGAACGCGGCCTTGGCCCCTGCACTCTTGCTCACGAGTGCCCCAGGGCGGTTCGGAGACCGGAGTACCTGGGCTGGTCGATGGCGATCTGACCGACCACGGTCTGGCGCAGGTGTTCAGCCAGGCCGGGCTGGTCGAGAGCCATCTCTCCGGAGCGGAGGGCTTCGACCAGCTGCCAGCGCAGGGCCTCGAACTCGCCTTCGGTCGCGAGCAGGTCGCGAAGGCCGCTGAGCTCTCGCGCATGGGTGTCGGCGCCAAGCTCGAGCTCACGCACGACGATGTCAATCGCGTTGCCGGCGACGCGGGCGTGGAAGTTGACCCGTCCCGAGGTCTCCGTCATCACATCGTTGCGAAGGAAGTCTCTGGCCGCCGACAGCAGCTCGTCGGCTCTCGGCATGGCTAGCGATGAGCTCAGTGGCGATGGCCGCAGGAGAGTCGCGGCGCCGGGAATCAGCAGGTTGACGCAATCGATCTGCGCTTCCGAGGATCGTCGCCCGATCGCCGCTCGCTCGACCGAGCTGTCGGGTCCACTGCGGAAGCTCTCGACCATCGACAAACAACTGATCGACCACCAGAACGAGCCGAATACGGTCCAGTAGTGGACCCGCGCTCGGTCGACGGGCTTGCCGGTGACCGCTTCGTAGCCCGAGAACAGCTGTTCATGGGTTCCGAAGCCCCCGACCGGCAGCTCGGTTCGACCATAAGTCCAGGAGTTATTGCACAGCCATCCGAGATCTCGCATCGGGTCGCCGATGTGAGCCAACTCCCAGTCGAGTACGGCGCGCACGCCGTCTACGCCGACGACCATGTTGCCGTTGCGGAACTCGGCGTGGACCAAGCTCTCGTCCGTGGGCGGAGGAAGGTTCTCGAGCAACCATCGCGCCGTAAAATCGATCATCGGTTGGGGTGTGAGGAGCGCTTTGTAACGCGAGTAGTTGAGCTCGACCTCATCTCGCGCCTGCGAGCGGTAGAGGGTGCTGTCCAGACCTGCCCCTTCGAAGTCGATGGCATGAATTCGGGCCAGGATCTCGCCACACTGGTAGGCGAGCTTGGGCCTGATCTCTGCGAGGTCCGGAGATCTGACGACACGTGAGCCGAGCGTCTCGCCCTCTACCCACTCCATCAGGAATCCGCTGCCCAACCCGTCCGAGTCTTCGAGGATGTGGAGAATCTTCGGCGCTGGAATGGCATTCGCTGCTGCCAGTCGCATGAGCTCAGCCTGGGCTCTCAGCCCGGGCCGAGGGTCGGAAGCGCCTGAGCCGGCACCTCCCGGCCCACGGCGCAGGCACAGCCTGAGCGGGCCTCGGACGGTCTTCAGCTGGATCTCGTAGGTCTCCGCGCTCGCTCCCTGAGGTAGGCGGTCGAGACTTTCCAGTGACTCGAACCCTGGCACGATAGCGCTCAAGAGGCGTGTCAGCGCGTCTCTCATCGTCGTCATCACCTAGGCTTTGCCGTGACGACGATACACCGTAAGCTCGGCCCTGAGCTCGACCAGTGTGGACTCAGTCGAAGGAGAGGATGAGAGCCGATGAACCCTGAAACCCACCCTCAGCGCCCTACCACCTTTGAGAGCATGGTGGAGAGGCAGGCGCCCATGATGACGCCGGAGGGCATCCAAAAGGGGCTCGCCTTTCAGCCTCGAGCAACCGACATCATCATTTCTCCCTTCGGTAAATCGGGGACGACCTGGCTCCAGCAGATCGTCCACGGTCTCAGAACGCGCGGAGACATGGACTTTGACGACATCTCGAGGGTGGCTCCGTGGATCGAGACCGCTCATGATCTTGGCCTGGATCTCGACGCCCCGCAGAAGGCTCATCCCCGAGCCTACAAGAGCCACTGCAGCTGGACGCAGGTACCGAAAGGCGCTCGCTACGTGGTCTCTTTGAGAGACCCGAAGGATGCTCTGGTTTCCATGTATCGCTTCATGGAGGGCTGGTTTTTTGAACCTGGAACCATCTCCATCGAGACTCTGGCTCGGCGACGATATTTCGTGCGCGGCGAATCACGAGACTATTGGAGCCACCTGGTTTCGTGGTGGGAGCATCGTCATGATGCCAACGTCTTGGTGCTTTCGTTCGAAGAGGTGAAGCTTGATCTACCCGGTACGGTGAGGAGGGTCGCCGAGTTCATCGGAGTGGAGCTCGATCCAGAACTGCTCGACATCGTGGTTCGGCAGTCATCTCTGGACTTTATGTTGAAGCATAAGGACCGCTTCGACGACCTGCTGATGCGTCAGCACAGTGAGGCCGTTGCCGGCTTGCCGCCGGGAAGCGATTCGGCGAAGGTCCGTAGCGGAAAGGTCGGATCTCACCGTACGGAGCTCCCAAAGGAGTTGAGTCTGGAGATGGACCGTATTTGGCAAGAGGAGGTCGAGGCCAAGCTCGGTTTTCCGACCTACGAAGCCTTGCGCAAAGAATTGGTAGCTGCAGCTTGAGACTGGACAACGAGGAGTGAGCGGCCTGATCACCGACGAGATTCGTTCTTCGATCGGCGCCAGCGAGAGCTTTGGTCCGATCGAAGTGACCCGGCGTGAGATCGTCAAGTATGCGGTCGCGACCGAACAACGCCTGGGTCGGATCAAGCGCGGTGACGAAGCGCCACCGATGTTTCTCTTTGGTGTCCTGCGTCCCATCCTCGAGGCTTCGCAGCTAGGTGAGGATGGCTTGGCCGGAGATCCGCTACTACCCGAGCTGCCGCTGCAGCGAGTGATGGCGGGCGGCACCAAGATGCGATATCTCCGCGCCGTACGCCCCGGAGATGTACTGGTTGCCACGCGCACTTTGGTCGAACTCTACGAGAAGGCAGGGCGATTGGGCCCGCTCATTTTCGTCGTTTACGAATTGCGGATCGCGACCCAGAGCGGTGAGTTGATTGCGGAAGAGACCCAGACCCGAATCGCACGGTGAGAACGATGCCTGATCTCGACAAGCTAGAGCTTGGTGACGTACTTCCCGAGCGCACCTACGTCCCAAGCAACGTGTCCCTCTTTCTCTACAATGCGGCGATCTGGAATGCCCATCGGATCCACTACGACGAGCGCTACACGACCGAAGAAGAGCACCACCCGGGGGTGGTTGTCGATGGTCCGCTACAAGGGGATTGGCTGACGCAAACAGTTCTCGAGTGGATCGGTGAGGATGGAGTGCTGATCGAGTTTGCCTACTCCAATCGACTGGCTTCCTACCTCGGGGATGAATTGACCACGGGAGGCTCGGTTACCCAAATCGATGCCGCCAGTGGCGAGGTCGCGCTCGAGCTCTTTGTTCGCAACCAGAATGGAGAAGTGACGACCCCCGGCAGCGCCCGCGTCAGACTTGCCAAGGGACCGAGGCGGTGATCAAGAGCCCAGCTTGCCAGCCGCACCCCTCGCCGCCCTATCGCAGCGGGATCGAGCCGGCCGCTATCGATCTTCCGGCTCCGACTCTCGGAGAGCACAGCCAACACGTGATTGGAGAGATCCTAGACCAGCGTTTCCAAAGTTCGGGCTGCATAGCTTGAGCTCATTCTGTTCGCTGGCCAGGCGCGCTGACGCAGGCATATTGGGCAATATGTCGAGGAGCGCGGGGGCGCCTAGCCAACGCCGGCAGCGGGCAGAAGGGGCCGAGATATGTGCGCGAACTTTGGAAACGCTGGTCTAGGGCTCGGGGCGGAGGATCTCGCCGGGCTCGAAGAGCGCTGAGTCATCGGCACCGAGCCACCGTAGAAGCTTCAGCCCAAGAGCGGAGCGAGGAGGCCGGCGCCGCTCTCGAATGCCAGCGGCGCTGGGTCTGAAAGGATCTCGATATTGGCATTGGCGCTCGCCTCCTCGAGCAGGGACGCCGACGCCCACATCTCATCCAACTTGGATGTGTTCTGGATCCAGGCCAGCCGCAGCGATGCCGGGTCCTCCTCTTGACGGAAGCTGAGCATGACCTGCATCGCCTGTAGCTCGGTCTCGGTGAGGAGGGGAATCTTGCATGCACTCAGGCGCTTCGCTGTATACGCATTCATGTAGGTGGCGTTGAGGTCGATGGTGTCGAATACGCCACGCGGCATGATGTCGGCGTTGCCGATGCCGGTTGCGTTGCCGTGGGTGGACTCGGTCAAGCTTCGCAAGTAGATGGCGCCGATGCGTGGCTTGGTGGCGCCGGGCTTCTTCCCTATGACATTGGTGTCCATCCCCGAGCCGCTGATGTTCTTGCCCATTTCGTCGACGATGAGTGCATCCAGATCGTCGAAGGGCAGGCGGGCCAGCCACTCGTAGGCTTGTTCCAAGAGGCTCGCTTCCGCATCGATCAGTGCGGCATGGCTCTTCATCTCCACGCCTTTGATCGCTGCGGTTTCCTTGAACGGGTTCTCGACCAGGGCGAGGCCGCCAAGCAACCTGGGACGATTGGCTTCCACGATGATTCGAGAGGCGTCCAGAACCATCTGCCCCATCGCCACCCGCAACGCCTGTTGGTGAATGCGGGAGGCGTCCGCCTGCTTGCCGAGACCGATCACCAGCATCTTGCAGAGCCCGCTCTCGACCCGCGCGGTAAAACCAGTATGAGGCTTGACCCGGTTGACCACGAGTACGCCGTCGGCATCGTGAGCGAGGCGGTCCTGGTAGACCGGGAATCCGGTAGCCGTAGTACCGACTTGCACGACTTCCATGCTGGCCCGGATGGGGCATCCGGCGCTGTTCTCGTTCAATCCGTGAATATCGTCGAGCACCCCTACCTGGCCTTCCACGGTGGCGCCTCCATGGCTGCCCATGGCCGGCACCACGAAGGGCTCCGCGCCCTTCTCGCGGAGCGCTCTGACCGCCTCGGCCACCACCTCCACGAAGTTGCTGATTCCGCGGCTACTGCCGGTTATCGCGATCTTCTGTCCGGCTCCAACGCCGGCGATCAGCGGTGCGAGCTCGCGGTGCACCGCGGCGGCGATATCTCGTTCCACGGGCCGAGGAAAGTGCTGACGCAGACGGAAGAGATGCGGTACATCCGCGGCGCCCACGCCTGCCTGATGCTCAGTGAGCTCGAAGCGTGTTGGGTTCTGCATGGTTTCGCGCGGCCGAATGCGCTGTCCGGTTCAGCAAAGTCCGTACAAAGAGCAGGTGAGTCGGGGGAAATGATACCAACCATTTCCTGATGCGCGCACGCGGGCCTAGCGGTGCCGCTTGACGCCTATTCGGGGGCAGCGCCGCTCGAGTGGGCAGAGGGAGCACTTCGGGCTCGCCGGTACACAGGTATGCTGGCCGAAGCTCACCAGTAGCCGATTGAGATCAAGCCAGTAGCGGCGGTGAAGACGATCGCGCAGGGCCATCTCGGTAGCCAAGGGGCTGTCGGTATCCACATACCCCCAGAGGTTGGCTATACGGTGAACATGGGTGTCCACACAGATCGCCGGCTTGCGAAAACCCTCGATGAGAACGAGATTCGCGGTTTTGCGCCCGACTCCTGGAAGCTCGACGAGCTCTTCGATGGTGTCGGGCACCTGGCCGCCGAATCGCTCGATCAGAAGTCGACACGTACGCTTCAGGTTCTTTGCCTTGGTCAGGTAGAAGCCCACCGGGAAGATCAGGCGCGCCAATCGCGACTCGCGCAAACCAGCCACCGCCGCTGGGTCGTCGGCGACCGCGAACAGGCGCTCGCTTGCGGCGGCCGTTACCTCGTCCTTGGTGCGGGCGCTCAGAAGAGTCGAGACCAGAACCCGGAAGGGATCGCGGCCGCCCTGGGCGATGAGAGTGACGACCGGAGGCTCCACGTCGGCCACGTGATCGCGCACCTTGCGCAGGAAGTGGGGGATACGCCGATTGTCTACAGGCGCCACGGCACCGCCGGCAGCCGTCAGCGGTCGCTCCTTTCTTGCTCAGATGCGCTCGAGTACGACAACTGGAATCGTTCTCGTGGTGTTGGCTTGGTACTCGTCGTAGGCGGGCCAGATCTCGGCCATCGCCTTCCATAATGCCGGCTTCTCAGCGGCGTTCGCCGTTCTCGCTCTGGCACGAAAGCGATCCGCTGCTACTTGGACTTCGACCTCCGGTTGTGCTTCGAGATTGAGATACCAGCCCGGGTGCGTGGGTGCTCCGCCGCGGGAGGCTACTACCAAGTAGTCGTCCCCGCTCTGGCCGTAGATGAGAGGTAGGGTCTTCGCCTTCCCCGAGCGCCGACCCGTTGTCGTCAGCAGAAGGGTCGGGACGCCTCTCCAGATGTGTCCATCCTCGCCGTCTGTCTCTATGTATCGGCGCATATGGTCCGCGATCCAGTCGGGGAGCGGTGTTTCGGTCTCGGTCGGGTCTGTCATGTCTGAACTCCGTCTCTCAGGGCGCTCGCCAGGCTGGTCAGAGCCCGAGCCGAGCGTGCGGCGAGGAAGTAATGATAAACATCGTTTTCGGAGCCTAGCAGCGGAGCACTGCATCCGTGAGCCGCCCGCCGCAGACTTCGGTAGGATTCCGCTTCTGGAAAGCTCGTTGTGGAAGGGAAGAGGATGAAAAGAGAGCTCTGGATCATCGCGCTCAGTATTTGCCTTTTCGTTGCGTGCAATCGCGGGCCTGAGCCGCCGTCCTTCAATACGTCCGTCAGTGTCAGTGATCTGATGAAGGGAATCGTCGATCCTGCAGCCGATGTGCTGTGGGCCTCGGTTGGCACGATCATTACGGAAGAGAGTGTTGAAGAGATCTACCCTCGCGACGACGCGGAATGGGCCGTGGTCCGCAACGCCACCATCACGCTCATGGAGTCAGGGAACTTGTTGATGGTCGGCGACCGTGCCCAGTCCACCGGGCCATGGATGGAGATGGCGAAGGCGTTGATCGATGCTGGGGAGATCGCGAAGAAAGCCGCCGAATCCAAGGACCCCGAGGAGATCTTCGCCATCGGCGGCGTCGTGTACGCGGCCTGTAACAATTGCCACGGTACCTATTGGGTGGACGATCCGCGACAAGGTTTGTAGAGGATTTGCAATATGGCAGCAGCGAAGTGGAGCCCTCTCGGTTGGCGTCTCGAGCAGTCGGCAGAGGGAGGTCCGAGATGACGGAGCCCACCCCAGGGACGGCCGCTTGGCTGGATCGGGTAGTAGAAGAGATTATCGAGCCCGAGCGGCGCATCATCGATCCGCATCACCATTTGTGGCGAGATCGGGGGCGGCTGGGCTCCTATGTCTTATCTGACCTTTGGGCGGATACCGGCTCCGGACACAACATCGAAAAGACCGTCTTCGTCGAGTGTCACGCCAGCTACCGTGAGGACGGACCGGAGCGGCTTCGCCCGGTGGGGGAGACCGATTTCGTCGCGGAGATCGCCGAAGAGAGCGCCCGAGGCGCAGATACGGAGGTCGCCGGCGCTGAGCCGCAGGTCGCCGGCATCGTTTCGCACGCCGATCTGACTCTGGGGGACGCGGTAGAGGAGGTTCTGCTCGCCCACCGGGAGGCCGGCCTCGGCCGCTTTCGTGGCATTCGCCACTCTGGCGCGCGAGACCCTCATCCGGAAGCGCTCTCGATCCCTGGGCGGGCGCCGGAGGGGCTCTATGCAAATGAGGATTTTCGCAGCGGCTTGCGGGTGCTGGCGCGTCTCGGCCTGACTTTCGACAGCTGGCACTATCACCACCAGACCCTGGCTTTTGCAGAGCTGGCCCGCGCCGTGCCCGAGGCGACGATGATCCTCGACCACTTCGGTACGCCGCTGGGTGTCGGCCCGTATCGCGAGCACCGAGACGAGATCTTCCAGCAGTGGAAGACCGACATCGTCGAGGTCGCTCGCTGTCCCAACGTCGTCGCCAAGCTCGGTGGTTTGGCAATGCCCGATAACGGCTATGACTGGGATCGGCGCAGCGTGCCTGCTTCTTCTGATGAGCTGGTGGCGGCGCAGGGACGCTACTACGATCATGCGATCGATTGCTTCGGGCCCGAGCGCTGCATGTTCGAGAGCAACTTCCCGGTCGACAAGAGGTCGTTGTCGTATCCAGTTCTGTGGAACGCGTTGAAGAAGATCGCCGCTGATTTCTCAGAGGATGAGAAGGACGCGATGTTCTACGCCACGGCGGCCCGCGTCTACGGCCTCTGATGGCGAAGACAACGAATTCTGCGCGGCGCTCCGCCCGAGTCTTCGCGAGCTACGCAGGGCTTGGCGACTGTTACGACGAGCTCGTTCATGCGGATGGCGAGCTACGGCGGGATGTGGTGCGGGTGGGGCGGCTCCTCGATGATCTGGGTCAGGCCGAGTTTCGGCGGCGGCAGCGTCTCGCGGATGCGGCCTTGCTCGAAGGAGGAATCACCTTCTCGGTGTACTCGGACGAGCGCGGGGCGGAGAAGATCTTTCCTTTCGATCTCATCCCGCGTCTGGTGACGGCGCGGACCTGGACGAAGATCGAGCGCGGCCTCGAGCAGCGAGTTCGGGCCCTGAATGCCTTTCTTGGGGATGTCTACGGTCGGCAGATGATCTTTCGTGAGCTGCCGGTGCTCGAGGACCTCGTGCTCTCTTCGGAGGGCTATCTGAAGTCGATGCGGGGCATCAGGCCGCCCCTGGGTGTCTATATCCACGTTGCCGGTATCGATCTGGTACGGCGCCCGGACGGTGCTTTCGTGGTGCTCGAAGACAACCTCCGGGTGCCGTCCGGTGTCTCTTATGTGCTCGAGAACCGAAAGGTGATGAAGCGAGTTCTCCCTGGGATCTTTCATCGGGCCGGGGTGCGCTCGGTCAGTGACTATCCCGCACGTCTGAAACAGGTACTCGCTTCTTTTCCCGGAGCCGGGACTGCCGACGACGACATCGTGCTGCTCACCCCTGGGCCGTTCAACTCCGCCTATTTCGAGCACACCTTCCTCGCCCGGCGAATGGGCGTTCCTCTAGTTCAGGGGAGTGATCTCTTCGTGGAGCGCCAGCGCGTCTATCTCAAGACCACCGAGGGCCCGAAGCCGGTGCGAGTCATCTACCGCCGCATCGACGACGCTTTTTTGGATCCTCGAGCGTTCAATGCCGACAGTATGCTCGGCGTACCGGGTCTGGTGGATGCCTACCGGGCGGGCAATGTCACTCTCGCTAACGCGATCGGCAACGGTGTGGCCGACGACAAAGCCGTGTACGCCTTTGTACCGGAGATGATTCGCTTCTACCTCGCCGAAGAACCGATCCTGGGACAGGTCCCCACTTATCTATGCCTGAGGGAGAAAGATCGCGCTCTGGTGGTCGATCGGCTGGCCGAGCTGGTGGTGAAGCGGGTCGATGGCTCGGGCGGCTACGGACTCACGGTTGGCCCGATGGCTACGAAGCGTGAGCTGACGGCGTTGCGACGTGCGGTCCTTGCCGACCCTCGAGGCTTCATTGCGCAGCCCGTCGTGAACTTCTCCACCTGCCCTGCCTTCTCGGGCGGTCGAGTCGCGCCGCGAAGAGTCGACCTCAGACCCTACGTGATCACTGGCAAATCGAGCTGGGTTCTTCCCGGCGGTCTGACGCGGGTGGCGTTGAAGAAGGGCTCCTACGTCGTCAACTCGAGCCAGGGGGGAGGATCCAAAGACACCTGGGTGCTGCGAGGCAGGAGCTCGTGATCTCCCGCGTCGCAGAGTCCTGTTTCTGGCTCGAGCGCTACATCGAGCGCTGCGACAGCACAGCACGCCTGCTCGAGGTGAACCTTCATCTGCTTCTCGACGTCCGACTTCCGGCGGCGGAGCGCTGGCACCCGCTGCTCATCGCGGCGGGCGAGGAAGAACGGTTCTATCGTCTCTACGGTCGCCGTGCCGTCCGAGACGACGAATTCGTGCAGAACTACTTGAGCTGGGATGAAGCCAACCCTGCGTCGATCTTGAGCGCCGGGCGATGGGCGCGCGAGAACGCGAGGGTCATACGCGAGACTCTCAGCCTCGAAGCCTGGGAGACCATCAATGCCTTCTGGCTGTGGTTGTCGTCTGGTCCCGGCAAGCGCCTTTATCAGCGGGACCGAGCTGGTTTCTACGCCAAGATCAAACAGCACATCCTGCTCATTCGTGCCGTATGTCAGGACACCATGTTGCACGAGCGGCCGTTTGACTTTCTGCGTCTGGGTATGGCTCTCGAGAGGGCGGGCCAGACGGCGCGGATGCTCGATGTCAAATATCTGCAGATGGGTCCCGCTCGCTCGGGGTCTTGGGAGAGCGTAGACGAGCTGACCTTGTGGCTGGCGGTACTGCGCTCCTCCGATGCGACCGAGGCTTTCTTCAAGAGGGGCTATCCCCTGGAAGGTGAGTCGGTGGCTCGCTTCCTCATCTTCGACCCGGCTCATCCGCGCGCCATTCGCCACAATTTGGATCGGTGCTGGAATTTCCTTCGACGCGTGCGGCCGGTCCGGGGCCGCGGCTACCGCAGCGCGAGGCTTCTACGAGCGCTGCGGCGGAAGCTGCCGGAGGGTGGCGTAGAGGATGTTCTCGAGCAGGGCATCCATCCCTTCTTGACCGAGATCGTGGATGGCGTGTCTGAAGTGGGAGAGGCTCTCAACAGCGACTTCTTCGATCTTCGGCCCGCAGGCTCGGCGAGGACCCGCCTTTGAGCCCGCGGATCTATGAAGTCGAGCACTCCACCGTCTACGCCTATGCCGAGGCGGTGGAGCAGAGCAGCCACTTGCTGCGACTCCGTCCGTCGAGCGATCGCTACCAAGATGTGCTCGATTTTTCGCTGGAGGTCACTCCGGCGGGCTCGCTGCGGGAGTTTGAAGACGTCTTTGGCAATTCTGCCGTCCGTCTCGATTTCGATTCCTCGTTCCGCGAGATGCGCATTCTCAGCCGCAGCCGCGTGCGAGTCTTCGCGCCTGCGCGTGGACTGCGCGAGACGCGCGAGCGCAGCATCATCCCGGTGCAATGGATGCCTTGGCAGCGCGAGATGATGGCGGCTTATCTGCAGGTGCCTGATCTGTCTTCGTCCCAACTCCGCGATCTCTACGAGTATGCGATGAGTTTCGTCGAGCGGCAGGATTTCGATGTCGTCGGGACGCTTGAAGATATCAACCGGACTCTCCACCAGGACTGCACCTATGAGCCCGGTTCGACCGATCTCGAGACTACTCCCTGGGATGTTTACGTATGTCGTCGTGGGGTGTGCCAGGACTTCGCCAACCTCTTTGTCTGTCTCGCTCGACTGTTGGGGATTCCCGCTCGCTATCGGGTCGGCTACGTCCACAGCGGAGTGGACGACCCTCGCCGGCTTCAGTCCGAGGCCTCGCACGCCTGGGCGGAGCTCTATGTACCTCGTCTGGGCTGGCGCGGTTTCGATCCCACCAATGGCTCGGTGGTCGGGCTAGATCACGTGCGCGTCGCCTGCGGCCGAAACTATCGCGATGCAACCCCGACTTCCGGCACCATCCATCGAGGTGGTGGAGGTGAGACTCTCTCGATCGCCGTCAGCGTCAAGGAAGCTTCGCTTCCGCCTTAGCGGGGGCCGGGAGGGGAGGCATGTCGTCCTCCGCTTCGACCAGTGTCGACAGTCGCTCGAAGGTCACCCCGAGGCGGGCCGCGGTAAGGGCGGCCAGCGAAGTCGGCGCGACCCCTCGGACGAACTGATAGGTCGATCTCTGTTCTTCGTCGAGCTGAACCTGTAGGAACTCGAGCGCCTCAACCGGAGGACTGGCTTCGAGTGAGCGCGCGAAGTCGAGAAAGTGCGTGGTCACGAAAGCGACCGGCTCTACTCTCCGAAGCAGACGAAGCACCATGGCGAAGACTTCGATCCCCTCCGAAGGGTTCGTTCCCGAGCACAGCTCATCGAGAACCACCATCGAGCCCCGTTTCATCTCCTCGAAGAGAGAGCGGATTCGTACCAGCTCGCGACCGAGGCGGCCTTCGGTCTGATCTGCGCTCTCGTTCTCCACCAGAGAGACGAAGAGGCCGCTGGCCAGGGGTAATCTAGCCGCCTGAGCTGGAGTGTAGAGCCCCGATTGACCGAGGAGCGTTGCCCACGCCAGAGACTGCAGTAAGCGTGTCTTGCCCCCGGAGTTGGGTCCGGTGATGAGGACGATTGAGCTGGAAACGTCGCTGCGGATGTCGCAAGGCACCGGAGCGGACCCTTGGGTGAGCAGCAACGGGTTGAAGAGACCGTCGAGCATCAGCGGCTCATCGTCGGCGAGCTCGGCCAGGCTGACTGCCAGTCCGGCCTGCTCGGCACGCGCCTTGAAACCGAGGTTGCAGAGATAGAACTCGAGATGTCCGACGAGCTGAACCAAAGGAACCAGCACGGGTGAGATCTCAGTGAAGACCTGGTTCACCAGACGGTTCATCAGCTCTTTGTTGTTGAAGTCGTAGCCGCTGGCGACGAAGCGAAGCCGGTCGCGAAAACGGCGCCAGGGTGACGACCAGAACTGGTTGGTCTCGTCTTCCGAAACTTCCTTGACCTGCAATCGCCGAATTCGACCGTCGCCGCCGACTCGAATTTCGAGGCCGAGCTTCGCCATGCCGTTCTCATACTGCAGGAGGTCCTCGAGGGTCTTGTACTCGCGGCTCGCCTGAGTGCTCTTCGCGGTTGTGTGGAGGCGGCTCAGCTCCGATTCAGCAGTGGCGAAATCTTCGGCCATCATGTCGATGACTTTTTTCGACTGGCGGAGGATCTCCAAGTGAATGGAGGCGGTGTCGAGACTCCCCTGATAGCCGGGCGTACCGAACAAAGAGAGGAGGGCAGAGAGCGATCGATAGAGGTTCTCGAAACGAGCCAAGAGAGCTGGGTTATCGCTGAGCTCTCGGAGGATCCCCTGACGCATGCGGATGGTCTCGAGATCCATCGGGACATTGGCCAAGACATTGCTTAGGAAGCGCTGGTTCGCGGGGTAGCTGGTGCCGTCGAGAACCAATCCGGAGCAGCTTTTGGCGAAGGCTTCGACGAAGAGGTCTTCGGCGAAGAAATCCGGATTCCACCCGCCTGGGAGGATTTTGGCGGTCGACAGGGCATCGTCGAGGGAGGTCCCGAGATCGCGACCGAGGAATGCGAGTCCCAGGAGGTCGATTAGCTCCTCTTTGTTCACCACGAGCTGAGTGTCGCGGTTGAGCAGGTCGGGGATCGCGAACTCTTTAGCCTGGCTCATATTTGCGTTGTTGGCGGCTGTGCCCGGTCGCCCAGCTTGGGTCGGCTAGCGGTGAGACGGGGCGCATATAATACCTGCCGAGCCATGCCTTGGCGCCGCCAGTCGCGCTCATCCCCCTCCCTATGACATCCGTATCCCTTCGCTCCTGTCTCCTTGCCGCCGTGGTCTTGTGTGGCACGAGCCTTCGCGGCGGCGAAGGTGAGCAGGAAGCTGTCTTTGGCGAGAGTGACTTCCTCACCCGTGTGCGACGGCTTACCTACGAAGGGAAGCGAGCGGGAGAGGGCTACTTTTCGCCCGATGGCTCGAAGATGGTTCTGCAGAGCGAGCGCGAGCCGGGGAATCCCTTTTACCAGATCTACGAGATCGATCTGATGAGCGGCGATTCGCGTCGAATATCCCCGGGACTCGGCAAGACCACTTGCTCCTTCGTGCAGGCCGTCAGCGGTGACATCCTCTTTGCCTCCACTCATCACGATCCCCGCTCCCAGCTGCTGCAAGAGGAAGAGTTGGCCTTCCGGGCATCGGGGCAGGAGCGACGCTACTCTTGGGACTACGATCCGGAGATGGAGATCTGGGTGGCGGACAACGAAACCCTGGAGCTCCGCAGGCTCACTCGCGCGCCGGGCTACGACGCGGAAGGTAGCTACTCGCCGGACGGGCAGTGGATCGTCTTTTCGTCGCTGCGTGGAGCGTACGCAAGAGAGCTAGACGAAGAGGAAAAGAAGCAGCTCGAAGTGGATCCGTCCTACTTCGGCGAGATCTTCTTGATGAAGGCCGACGGTTCTGAGCCACGGCGCCTCACCCACGCTCCCGGATACGACGGCGGCCCCTTTTTCTTCGCCGACGGCTCTCGCATCGTATGGCGAAGGTTCGACGAGGCGGGCCTTGGCGCTGAGATCTGGACTATGAAGCCGGATGGCACCGAGCAGCGGCCGATCACCGCCTTCTCTTCCATGAGCTGGGCGCCTTACGCGCACCCATCCGGTGAGTACGTGATCTTCGCCTCCAACAAACATGGCTTCTCTAACTTCGAGCTCTTCCTGGTGGACAGTGAGGGAGTGAAGGAGCCGGTGCGGGTGACTTACACAGACGGCTTCGATGGTCTACCGGTACCTTCGCCCGACGGTCGCCAGTTGTCGTGGACCTCTACCCGGCACGGCGACAGCGGTGGCCAGGTCTACCTGGGCGAATGGAATCATCAGCGGGCTCTCGAGGCCTTGGCCTTGTCGCCGGCAGCTAAGAAAGGCGGGAGCTAGTGAGATTGCGATCGGCTTCTTTGGCGATGCTCTGGCTCTTGCCGACGCTGCTGCAGGCGGCTTCACCGGCAGCTCTGCGCGAGCAGGTCGAATTCCTCGCCTCGGATGCGCTTCAGGGTCGCTTGACCGGGAGCCCGGGCGAAGCGCAGGCCGCGGAGTACTTGGCGAGGCAGTTGCGCGAGCTCGGCGCTCGCCCCCTTGCCGGCCAGGACGACCTACTCATAACCTTCGATTTCACTGCCGGCACCCGCGATGAGGGCTCGAAAGTACGGCTGGACAATGACGGTGACCGGGAGTGGGGGAACGAGGGCCATGTTCGAGCCCTCTCTTTCTCCGACGAGGGCAAGGTCGAGGGCGAAGTCGTCTTCGCCGGGTATGGGATCAAGGTGCCTGAAGGGCAGGCCTTCCCCTACGACAACTTCTTCGGGCTCGATCTGACCGACAAGATCGCCCTCGTGCTTCGTTACTATCCTGAGGAAGCCGACGAGGCGACACGCGCGGTACTTTCGCGCTATTCGGGATTGCGCTACAAGGCGATGCACGCCCGCGAACTGGGGGCGAAAGGGCTGCTGGTGGTGACCGGTCCTCACTCGCCCAACGCCGGCGAGCTGGTGCCGATGACTTTCGACACGGCGATCGCCGGCTCAGGGATCCTTGCGGCCTCTGCCGGTGGCGAGCTCGGCGACCATCTTTTCGCACTCGCCGGCAAGAATCTCGAAGAAGCGCAGGCCGCTCTCGACAGTGGTAACCCTCATGTGCAGGGGTTTCCACTGACCGGTGCGAAGCTCAGCCTCGAGGTGGCAGTGGAGCGGGAGCATCGTCAGGGACACAATGTCGTCGGCGTCTTTCCTCCTCGTGACGGAGCCGTCGCCAAGTCTTGGCTTCTCCTCGGTGCTCACTACGACCATCTCGGCGACGGGCTCCACGGCAACTCGCTGGCGCGCAAGGGTGAGTCCGGCGCAATCCATCGCGGTGCCGACGACAATGCGTCCGGCGTGGTGAGCGCTCTCGCCACCGCGGCGGCGCTGGCGGGGGTGGCGAGCTCCCGCGGTGTTGTTGTGGCGCTCTGGTCGGGCGAAGAGCTTGGCCTTCTCGGCTCGAGCGATTTCGTGAAGCAAGAGTACATCGATCCAGACAGCCTTCTTGCATGCCTCAACTTCGACATGGTGGGGCGTTCTCGCGACAATCGCCTAGCGGTGCAGGGCGTGGGGTCGAGCGAGATGTGGCGCCGCCTGGTCGAGCAGAGCAACGTGCCGGTGGGGTTCGATCTGCAGATTCAGGAAGACCCCTATCTGCCTACCGACTCCGCCAGCTTCAATCGAGCGGGCGTGCCCTGTCTCAACTTCTTTACCGGAGGCCACGAGGATTACCATAGGCCGACCGATGTGCCCGAGAAAGTCAACTACGAGGATATGGGCCGTGTTGTCGACCTCGCTGCTGGAATCGGCCGTAGGCTCCTCTCACTGGAAGAGAACCTCGAGTTCGTCAAAGTGTCGCCGAAAATCGAGCAGGGGCCGGCAAGGGACGCGGTGCGGGCTTTCACAGGCACGATTCCCGACTACACGGCCGAGGCCGCGGGTCTGAGGTTGAGTGGGGTGGTCGGGGGCGGGCCGGCCGAGGAGGCGGGGCTGCGCGAGGGCGATGTCATCACCCATTTCGGCGATCGCGAGATCACCAATATCTACGACTATACCTACGCTCTGGAGGCGGTGAAGGTCGGAGTTTCGCTCGAAGTCGTCTTCGTTCGAGATGACGAAACGAAACAGACGACGATCACTCCGCGGGCACGACCCTAAGACTGGCCGGCGGCTCCGGCTGCGAACCGGGCCTCCACGCTCCAGCGAGGACTCGGCGCATTCCGGGGGCGGCGAGCTGGAAGTCGCGTCCGACGGTTCGCGGCTCGGGAAACCACTTCCAGAGGAAGGCCCCGACGACTCTCTGCTCTCGCTCGACCGCCTCCAGAGCGACTTTGGTACAGGCCTCTTGGAGAGCGATTGCCTGGTCTCCGTCCGTCTGAGGCTCCCAGGGGCGCTGGGCGGCTTGCAGGGAGCGGTTGTAGCCCAGCTCGGTAAAGACGATGTAGCGATCGCGGTCGACCGAAAAGGCATGAAGCTCTTCCATGATGCGGTCCCAGCCCTCGCGCAAATCGCTCTCGTTCGGACTGCGGGCCTCGGTCAGGGGAAAGTAGGCCTGGATGCCGATGGCGTCGAGAGCGTCCCAGAAGGGGACCCGCTGGTAGTCGCTCCAGTTCGCCGCGTAGGTCAGAGGGCCCTCGTAGACCTTGCGCACGCGGCCGATCAGGCCACGCCAGGGCTGCTCTTGAGCGAGGGTTCGATCGAGCTCCGTACCCACTGCGAAAGCGTCGGCCTCCGTTGCCACTGAGGCTAGAGCGAGGATCCACTTCTCGTAGTCACTCCAGAAACGAGTCCAAGCTTCGTCGGTGTCGAAGTCGATCTCGCCGCGCCAGGAGAAAGGGCTTCTCCAGTACGCGAGATGCGGCTTGATCAGGATCTTGAGGCCCAGTTCGTGGGCCTCCTGGATCGGGCGCTGTAGCAGGACTACACTTTCGTCGGTGAGCGGGGAGAAGCGGACGCTTCCGTCGGCGGAGATGCGGCCGTAGGGGTGGATGGCTACCCAGTTCGCCCCGAGCGCTTCGATTGATGCGAAGGTCGGGACGATGGCATCGCTTGCCCATTCCTCACCCCCTCGGTGAGTCGATACAGTGATGCCGCGTATCTTCTGGGCGACGATCGTCGCACTGTCTGCTCCAACATTGAGGAGGAGGAGGAGCACCGAGACCGGAGCCAGTTTCGCAATGCGCGAGGCGATGGAGAAACCACTCATTCGCCCGCCGACGCAGGTTCTCCGGGAGTGGCTCGGACCTGCCGCAACTGAGCCATCAAGGGGCGGGTGTTCCCGTTCTCTCACGTACCGTTCGCTTGGTGCACATCGTGCTGGTCTGTGTGAGCTGCCTATACGCGTGTCTGTCGGAGCCCGAGGGGAGGGCAGTGAGGATTCTAAATCACCCGGGACGGCGTGTCGGTTTGGGAGATCAATACCAACCCGATGATCTTGGTCCCCGAGGATCGCGAAGATCTACTCCGCTTTGCCGCCCCCGATCACTTTGCTCGCCGTTTCATAGCCGCGCTGGAACGTCTCTAGGCTCGTCGGATCCCTCTCTGGACTTGGGAACGTTAGACTAGATCGAGGGAGGTCCGCCGGCTGGGCCCGGGCGATACATTTACGCAGCGAGAGGAACGAGTCATGTCCATTACCCGTCGGCAATTCGCGCACACGGGCCTGCTTGGGGCAGCAGGCCTTGCAACAGCTGGCCTCGCCAAAGGCCAGGACCTCGAGACCTACCGCAAGCTCGGCCTCCATGAGCCTTTCTCATGGGGCGAGAGACGCAGTGAGGCTCAGAAGCGACTCCGCGCCTCTCTCGACCCGCCGGAAGATCGTCAGTACAACCCTTGCGCGGAGGCTCATCCTGCCGACTCGACGCCGCGTGGCGAGGTGAAAAAGATCGAGAAATGGGCAGGGAGCGAGGTCTTCCCCGGCACCGAGCGGGATCTCTGGATCTACCAATCGGCAGGGCTAGGCAACTCCTCCGAGGCCCCGGACCTCATGGTGTTCAACGACGGTAGAGGTTACGTCGACGCTGGCGGATCGGTTCGGGCGCCCGCGGTCCTCGACACTCTCATTCACGCCGGTAAGCTTCGGCAGACGGTTGGCGTTTTCGTCCAGCCCGGCACAAGGAGCGTCCCGCGAGACGCCTCTGATCCGGAGCGTGGGCGGCAGAGGAGTATCGAATACGACTCCCTGACCGATGCCTATCTGCGATTCCTCCTCGATGAGCTCTTGCCCTTCGTGGCGACCGAGATCGATCGCCCGCTCAGCTCGGACCCGACCCGTCGCCTGATCTGTGGAATCTCGAGTGGCGGTATCTGCGCCTTTAACGCTGCCTGGTTCGGCCCGACCTCGTTCGGCCGCGTACTCAGTCACTGCGGCTCGTTCACCAACATCCGTGGCGGGCACAATTACCCGTATCTGGTGCGAACGACCGAGGTCAAGCCGATCCGCGTTTTCATGACCAGCGGCGAGATGGATCTCCAAACACCTCACGGTAGTTGGCCCCTGGCGAACCGACAGATGGCCTCCGCACTCGACTATGCCGGCTACGACCATCGTTTCGTATTCGGCGAAGGCGGCCACAGCCTTCGTCACGGCGGCGCGATCTTTGCCGAGTCGCTCCGCTGGCTGTTTCGTTGAGGCTGTGGCGCGGATAAGGTCCGCCACGGGAGCTCCGGAGCCAAGACCAAGATCACCAAGACGCCCGTCGTTGGGTGTAGATCTCGGGCGTCAGAGGCGCGTGCAGGCCCTCGCAGACCATGGCCGTAACGGCGACCAGTGCTGCGAAACAGGTCGCAGGCAGAGAGAAAGCCCGCAGGAGCTCTCGCAGAACCGCGATCGGCCCGCCGCCGACGCTGGCTCCGGCAGGAGCCATGCGCCTGCCGGCTGTCCAGGGTAGGAGGCGCTCACCGGCGCGTTCCCTCAGCAGCAGAGGTAAGAGCATGATGAGCAAGATGAGGCCCGACTGAGCTCGAAGACCGGCGGTGAAGCCCCAGCGAGCGATCACCGTTGCCATCACCGCCCCTCCGACCGAGGTGCCAACCAGCTTCGAGGCCCACATGAAACCGTTGACGCGGCCCCGCTCCCAGGGCTCGAGAAGGTCGAGAGCCAGGGCATCGGTGGCTACGTCCTGGAGCGAGGCGAAACAATTGTGGATGAAGAAGACCCACCCCAGCAGGGTGAGCGTGCTGGCGGCGGTGAGCTCGCCGTTGGTGGAGGCAGCGAGCAGGGTGGCGGCCATCATCAGCTGGGCGAAGACAATCCAGGGTCGGCGGAGGCCGAGCGCAGGTAGCTGAAAGGAGTCTATGATCGGTCCCCACAAGAACTTGAAAGTCCACGGGAAGAGGCACAGCGAGATGAGCAGGCCGGTTTCCTGCTGGGACACCCCACGCTCGCTGAGGTGGGCGACGATGGCGATGGTGATGAAGCCCCACGGCACACCCTGGGCGAAGTAAAGAGCGCAGAGAGTCGAGAACCGGGCCGACCGCGACGAGGCGAGAGAGCGGTCCGTAGCGATTCCTCGCGCTACGTCTGGCTGGGTTGGCGGCATAGCCCTTTTTCATGCGCTGCGGCGTCATCGAGTCGGCGCATCCTAGCAGCGGTGTCACCCAGAAAGTGACCGAGTTGCTGTGGTGTCACAGTCTTCGTTCTCTCTGTCTCAGGAGAGGGTTCTGCCCTTGCGTAGTGCGGTGTTAGGAGTGTCAACTAGCCCTCGAACACCGATCCAGGCTGCCATCGAAAAAGGAGAAATCGATATGAGACGAACGATCGTTTTGGGGCTCATTCTTGCCGCCCTCGTGGTTCCTGCGACCGCCAAGGATCTTGCGGTGGAATTCGTCGGAACCGCGACACTGATGACGCCGGAGGAAGTTCTGGCACTCGCCGATCGCTTCCCGAACCTTCCGGCCGACGTCCGAGCGATCATGCTCGGCCCCGACACCCTATGCTTCGAGGTGCCGATGAATAGCGCTGAGACAGGTCTCTTCCTGGGGACTGGGCTCGATTGCCTCTTCAATATTGAGGCGGACCCGAGCGGCATTGTGACTCTCGAGGCCATCTCAGCATTCCGCTTTCGCTTCTCCGGGACGATCTGGGCCCGCGGCGACACAACGGTGGCACCTCTCTTGGCCCCCCACAGTGCGGGCGCGACCCATGCTACCGGCGGCTGGACCACCGACCCGAATGTGTTCTTGACGACGGGTGAGTTCTCGAACTACATCGGCAATACGCGTCTCTCCGGACTGGTCGACCTGACGGCCTTCCCCGGGCAGATGGGCTTCCGCTGCATGTGGCAGATTCACCTAGCGGAGTAACCTCCCTCGCCGTTGTCCGAGATCCGTGGGGCGGTCTCTCGAGAGAGGGCCGCCCCCGCCTCATGGCCGCAGGCCCGTTGCCGCTCAGATCCCGATTCTCTCGAGCTCGAAGAGCGGAGACTCGGCGCTCCGACCTCCGAGATCGACCTTCCCTTCGAGGCACCACAGAGTTTCCTCGTCGGGGTCGGCGAGAACCTGGGTGACGCGCCAAGAGCGCGGATCGGTCTTTTCGATGCGCGTGAGGTGGGCTTGCCGAGCCCGGGCCGTGAAGTCGATCCGGCTGTGCTCGGCGAAGAACGGCTCGAGAGCCGAGGCGAGACTCTCCCCGCTCCAAGGCTCGCTGATTTCGCCCTGTCGAAGACAGAGGATTGCGTCTTCGTAGTCCCGATTGGAGAGGGCTCGTACCAACTGATGGAGCTCGGCGCGCACGCGAGCGGCGAAAGCCTTGGGGTCGCGCAAGAGCTGGTCATCGCGCAGCGCCTTCCGCATCATTTCAGCCTCTTCCTGCCTGGCCAGTCGGAGCTCGGGGTGGAGTAACCCCTCCCACTCCTCGATCAAGCTCGAGTCGGTGTGCTCCAAGGTTGTACGCAGGAAAGCTTCGATGTCGAAGAGTACTTCTTCCTTCGAGTTCTGAGGAACGCTCTGAGCGAGTGTCTTATAGAGCTGACTGAGATAGCGCAGCAGAACGCCCTCGCTGCGCTGGAGGCCATAGCGCCTCACGTAGTCGTTGAAGCCGGCGTAAGTCTCGAACATCTCGCGAGCGATCGATTTCGGGCGGATCGTCTCTCCGGCTACCCACGGGTGTGCGCGTCGAAAGTGCGCGAAGCGCTCCCGAATGAACTCTTCATCCGGCTTCGGCCAACTCACTCGATCGAGGTGCTCTTTTCGCTCTTCCCAAGATAGCCCCTGGGCTTTCAGCTCCATTCGTACCTCGTCGCGCGCCTTGTCGGACTGCCGATAGAGCACAGCCGTTGGGTTCTCCATGATGGCCTCGGCGAGGGTGAGCAGATGGAGGCCGTACTCGGGGTCTTCTCGAGCGAGCTGCTCGATCGTTTCGACCAGGAACAGTGCGAGCGTCTGATGCAGCGAGAAGTTGAACTGGAGGTCCTCATTGACCACTACCCAGCGGTAGCTGCTCCTGGCGTCGCGGGTCAGGCCCAGGACGCCCGCGCGGTGAAGAGAGCGCGCCAGAAGCGCTGCCTCGCGAAGAAGCTCTTTCTTGCGCTGTGGGGTCTCATGGCAGTTCGCGATGAGGGCGCGGAGCGAATGAAAGTTGTCGCGCTGGGGATTGTCTGAGTCGGCATCGTGCTGGAGCAGGCTCAGCACCATGCTGTGGGAGACCCGAAAGCGCGACTCGAGGGTTTCGGGCATCCGTTGCTGCAGGTTTGCGAAAGTCTTTCTGCTCCAGGGCAGGAAGCGTTCTTTCGGAGGCTGCTTCTTGCGCCAGGTCTTGCGTTTGCCACGCTGCGATCGTGCTTTGCGCTCGCGACGGAGGTTCTCGATCACGTACTCGGGGGCCTGGCAGACCACCCACCCCTGGTCGTCGAATCCCTTACGCCCCGCTCGTCCTGCGATCTGCTTGAAATCCCTCACTTTGAGGATGATGGTCTCGGTTCCGTCGTACTTGCAGAGTTGCGTGAAAACCACGGTTCGGATCGGGATATTGACGCCGACGCCGAGAGTGTCGGTGCCGCAGATCACCTTGAGAAGACCCTTCTGAGACAACTGCTCGACGAGGAGTCGGTACTTCGGGAGCAGACCGGCGTGGTGGATTCCTACTCCGAAGCCGAGTAGGCGCCGCATATCCTTACCGTAGGGTGTGTCGAAGTGAAAGTCTCCGATTTGCGCGCGGACGGCTTTTCTTTCTTCCGCTGAATTGAGGCGCATGCTGGTGAGGCTCTGGGCGAGGTCAGCGCAGTCGCGCTGGGTGAAGCTGACAACGTAGGCGGGTGCGCGCTCCTGGGCGACCAGATCCTCGACCGTCTCGTGCAGGGGAGTCTCGCGATACTCGAATTCGAGGGGGACCGGCCGGTGCTCGGAGCTCACCACCACGGGCTCGCGCGAGGTCTGGCGACGGAGGTGGTCCTCGATTGCTCGAGTATTGCCCATCGTCGCGGACATGAGCAGGAATTGGGTGTTGGCGAGGGTGAGCAGGGGGATCTGCCAGGCCACGCCGCGATCGCGATCGTCGTAGTAGTGGAACTCGTCCATGACGACGTAAGGCGCCTCGAGGCGGTCGCCGAGGCGAAGGGAGAGGTTGGAGAGAATCTCGGCGGTGCAGCACACCACCGGCGCCGACGCGTTGATACTCGCATCGCCGGTCTGCATACCGACATTCTCGGCACCTAGATCGTCGCAGAGGGCGAAGAACTTCTCGCTGGCGAGGGCTTTGACCGGAGAGGTGTAGTAGCAGCGCTTGCCTTCGCACAGCGCCCTGAAATGGAGCCCCAGTGCCACCATCGACTTGCCTGACCCGGTGGGGGTGTTCAGCAGCACGTGGTTGTCCGCCAGAAGCGCCAGGAGAGCCTCTTCCTGCGCGTCGTAGAGCTCGAAACCTGAATCACTCGTCCAGGCGAGGAAGAGGTCGAGGATCTGCTCGGGGTCGTGGGTGCCGCCAGGTGGCACGCGGGAGGCGAGGGAAAGCTTCTGGGGGCCGTCGTCGGGGCGATCGGTTTCGAGAGGGGTCATGGTGGATGGCGAAAACGAGAACCGGTCGGCCCTCGAGTCGGTACTCTCAGGTCGATGAAGGTCGTCGCCGATCCTACATGTCGCAGGCGGGTGGCGATCTGATTCGTGCAAAAGTGCCTTGTATTCACTCTGCATTATTGCGCTGACGAAACGAGGAGGCCGCCGTGCGCTCGATGACTCTCGACGATAGGATTCCAGGTGACCCCGGACCCTCGTGGAACCCCGACACTGCGTAGCTTCGCAACCGCCCACGTCGACGCCGATTCGGTCCCCACGCCGTCTATACTCCCGCCGGGCTTCGACAAGCTCGGCGGTGTCGTCAACCGCGACTTCGCCGTCTTTTTCAACACTTGCGGCAGCGATGCCTTTCGCTCGGATCTGCACGTGCGCAACATGGCGGCGGCGCTTTGTGTGATACATGATTACTTTTCGTCAAATGAAAAAAGGACCAGTCCAATGAACACTACATCCAACAAGAAAGCCCCCACAGACGAATACATAGTGCATGGCGGAGCACGCAGTCTGTTCACGCGCAAGTTAACAGCGGCGCTGGATTTTTACGGCGCACGCTACCGTATCGAGCCGCGTGGGCCTTTTGCGGACGACGTTCTCCAGGTCCGTGCCAATACCCACCAGATCCCGCTGATTCATACGCCTGAGGACTGGGTATTGGCCGATACAACGCCTATCCTGCGGCTGCTTGATGGTCGGTTCCCGGCGCGTCGGCTGTTTCCTGCCGGACCGCTTGGCGTATTGGTGAGTGTAGTCGAAGAAGTTCTTGATGAATGGGTTGCGCGGGTGATGGTGCATTATCGATGGCACAATCCTGAGAACGCTCTGTACGTGCTTTCGCAAGGCGCGGGACGCCAACTCACCCTCGACGAGTTAAAAGAGCACCCTGTATTCCATTGGGGGCCGCGCGCATGCCGAGCCACCGGTACCGAGCACCCGGCCCAGCAACAAACTGCGGAACGTGAATACCTGCGCATGCTTGACGCACTGGAAACACAGCTTGGCTCGACGCGTTATGCGCTTGGCGACCGACCCTCAGCAGTCGATACCATCCTACTCGGTGGTCTGCGTGCTCACACCAACGCCGATCCCATTCCCGATCTCAGTGGCTACACGCGGGTACTCGAATGGGAGGCTGAGTGCGAAAACGGCTGGGACGGCAAGGGAGAACTGGCACCTTTTCCACCCAGCACGCCTTTTGCGCAACACATGCTTGCCCTTACGCGAGATGAATACACCAAGTTCGTCAGTTCGAACGCTCACGCACTGGCAGCGGGTGAAAAGGTCTTTCAGATCGAGACTTATGGTGAACTGACAACCTACCTTGCCCGAGAGTATCCAGAGCGCTCGCGGCGAATTTTGCAAACGCATGCCTATGACACGCTGAGCGAACAAGAGCGTAGCCAGGTTCTGGCATGGCTCGAGGATGAGAGGCTTACGGATATTCTCTATGAGAATTGAAGTGTGAAGGCACTCGTTTCAGAGTCGGCACCTTAGACGACTTTACATATCGCAGGTCGGGAAGGCGCCAAGAGCCGCGGTCGTCGCCTGGATCGCACCAGGAGGATTGTCTTGTCCGTCTGTTGACTCCGGAGCCGGAGTAAAGAACGGTTGATTCAGTTGGTTGATGAACTTGCGCACGGTGCCGGTCACCGTATCGACGATGGTGATCTCGACCCGCACATTGGTCAGACCGGCGATGAAGACCCAGAAGTTACGAAGTGGATGGCCATCCGGCAGCGTGCAGGTGTCTTTCATCTTGACCACGATCTCGACATTGCCGACTTCGAAGAACTCGAAAGAGGCGGCAGAGTCGGTGAGCTTGAAGGCGCGAGCGTCGCCCATCGATCCGTCATTGGTCTCGAAGTGGATGGTGACCAGAAAGCGATCCAGCAGACAGACCGAGAACTCGGCATCGTCGCAGGGCATGGGGCCGTCGTTGTCGTTGAGAGTGAGGGTCGCCTCACTGGGGCTGCCGAGAGAGGCGCCTCCAGCGACATCGGCGAGAGACAGCGACACACTCTCGGCGGGCTCACTTTCGCCGTCGTCGAAGATCGGCACGTCGAAGAACTTATTGGCGGCATCCCCGTCACTCCAGGCGAGGGTGCCGAAGGTGGCGGCGTAGTCGCTGCCGGCGGTAGCGGATCCGTCTGCGGTTGAGTAGTCGACGGAAACGCTGCCGTCGGAGCCTTCATCTCTAGAGACGGCCACGGTCGCCATGCCGTCGCCCTCTCCGACCGAGAAGGTCGTCGACACAAATTGCAGCTCGCCGGGGCCGGTGATGATCTCCTGCCCGAAGACATAGGCCGAGCCGCTGAAGAGACCGTTGTCGTCGTCTCCGAAGGCCCCGACGACGACGTCGCTGCCTGAGACGGCGACTGAGAAACCGAAATGGTCGTCTGCGGCGGCGTCGGATGCCAGGAGTTTGACGGCCTCGGTGAGGGTGCCGGCCCAGCCGCCGACGGGCTCGGTGAACAGATAGGCCGAGCCACTCTGGTTGCCACTGTCGTCGTTGTTGGCTACGCCGACGGCGACGGTGCCGCCGGAGACGGCGACGGACATGCCGAATCGGTCATTCACGTCGCCGTCGGAGGCCAGGAGTTTGGCGGCCTCGGTGGGAGCTCCGGCCCAACCGCCGACGGGCTTGGTGAACACGTAGGCCGAGCCGCTTTGCTTGCCGTTGTCGTCGTCGGAGTCAGCGCTGCATACGACGGTGCCGCCGGATATGGCGACGGAGCTGCCGAAAAAGTCGGCTGCGGTGCCGTCGGAGGCCAGGAGCTTCGCAGCCTCGGTGACGGTGCCGGCCCAACCGCCGACGGGCTCGGTGAACACGTAGGCCGAGCCGGTGGAAGTGCCGCCGTCGTCGTCGAAGGGAACCCCGACGACGACGGCGCTGCCGGAGACGGCGACGGAGCTGCCGAAAAAGTCGGCTCCGCCACCGTCTGAAGCCAGGAGCTTGGCGGCCTCGGTGAGGGTGCCGGCCCAGCCGCCGACGGGCTCGGTAAACACGTAGGCCGAGCCGCTTTGGCCACCGTTGTCGTCGTCGGAGTCAGAGCCGATGATGACGGTGCTGCCGGAGACGGCGACGGAGATGCCGAATCGGTCATTCACGTCGCCGTCGGCAGGCAGGAGCTTGGCGGCTTGGGTGAGGGTGCCGGCCCAGCCGCCGACCGGCTCGGTGAAGACGTATGCCGACCCGCTTCCTGTGCCGTTGTCGTCATCGAAGGCAGACCCGACGACGACGGTGCTGCCAGAGACCGCAACCGAGCCGCCGAAGAAGTTACCTGCGGCGCCGTCGGCAGGCAGGAGCTTGGCGGCTTGGGTGAGGGTGCCGGCCCAGCCGCCGACCGGCTCGGTGAACACATAGGCCGACCCGCTTAGGTTGCCGTTGTCGTCGTCGGAATCAGCGCCGACGACGACGGTGTTGCCGGAGAAGGCGACGGACTCGCCGAAGCGGTCGTTTATGGCACCGTCGGCAGGCAGGAGTTTGGCGGTCTCGAAGGTGGGGTCGACGGTCACCGGCCATCGGACATCCGCAACCACCGTGCGGATTGTCAGGCGTTGCCCAGCCAGCTCGAGGCGCGCCGGCAACTCCCGGCCCGAAGCGTCGAAGGCGACGAGTCCGCGGTAGCGCAGCCCGGCCGCGGGAAAGCGCAGTGACCGCCTGTCCCCACCGAGAAGCGCCGATCCGACAACCCGGAGCTCGATCACCAGGTCTCTAGCCGCCTCGCAACCGGCCCCCGGAGCTTCGACCGTGAAGCCCTGCTCGACACCCAGTGGCCCGGCGACATACCACTCGGTGATCCCGTCCCAGGCGAGCTCGACCCGGTTGGCCAAAGCGCCCGAGCGGCGGGCGGTGGCGTCGGCAAGGGAGGACTCGCACCCCCAGCTGAGAAGACGCATCCCGACCGACCCGCCCGATCCCCTTACCTCGACACCGCCGCCTTGGAAAGACGCCACAAGCCCTTGAGCAGGGCTAGGGAGGAGGAAGCCCTCACCCTTGGCACGGGCGTGGTACCTCGTGTCCTCGGCGCCGAGTCCTGCCGAAACCAAGGGGCGCAGCCAACCGTGCTCGGCGAGGCTCGTCGCTTCTGCTGCTGGGACCAGGCCTGGAGTCAGGCACTGGAGAGTAATGACGATAGAAATCAGGTGCTCAAGCTTCATTGAAGGCCTCCCGAGCTCAGTTCGCAATCACCCGCCCGAAGTCGGACGAGCAGGTAGCCCCGCCCCGCGGCAGAGCCTTTCTCCGGGACCTCAAGCTGTTATCGCTGGCTTAATAAGCGCCATGATAGCAGCCGTCGCTGGAGTCGCCCGGCTGGGAGATGGGCTCGACTGGCGGCTACAGATCGCAGGTCGGGAAGGCGCCAAGAGCCGCGGTCGTCGCCTGGATCGCGCCGGGAGGATTTGCCTGGCCGTCGGGCGATTCGGGTGCCGGAGTAAAGAACGGTTGATTCAGCTCGTTGATGAACTTGCGCACGGTGCCGGTCACCGTATCGACGATGGTGATCTCGACCCGCACATTGGTCAGTCCTGCGATGAACACCCAAAAGTTGCGTAGCGGATGCCCGTCCGGCAGCGTGCAGGTGTCTTTCATCTTGACCACGATCTCGACATTGCCGACTTCGAAGAACTCGAAGGAGGCGGCCGAGTCGGTGAGTTTGAAGGCCCGCGCGTCACCCATCGATCCGTCGTTGGTCTCGAAGCGGATGGTGACCAGAAAGCGATCCAGGAGACAGACCGAGAATTCGGCGTCGTCGCAGGGCATGGGGCCGTCGTTGTTGTTGATGGTGAGGGTCGCTGCACTCGGGTTGCCGAGGGAGGCGCCGCCACTCGCATCGGCGAGAGAGATCGACACGGTCTCTGCAAACTCGGGGGCGACGTCGTCGAAGATAGGAATGTCGAAGGACTTGTTACTGGCGTCGCCCTCACTCCAGTCGAGGGTGCCCGAGACAGCGGTGTAGTCGCTGCCGGCGACCGCCGAGCCGTCAGCGGTGTAGTAGTCGACCGAAACGCTGCCGTCGGAGCCGCCCTCTCTCGACGCGCTGAGGGTTGCCATCGCCTCGCCCTCTCCGACCGAGAAGGTACTCGAGGTGAATTGCAGTCCACCCGCACTCGCGGTGTCGTTGTCGGTAATCCTGAGGGTGGCCTGGCTCGGGCTGGCGAGGACCGCGCCGCCGGTGGGAGCGGAGAGAGCGAGAGTCACGGTCTCGTTGTTCTCACTTTCAGTGTCGTCGAGGACCGCTACGGTGAAGCTTTTCGTGCCGGCCTCCTGGTCGGCCCACGAGATAGATCCGCTGGTGCCGGTGTAGTCCACTCCTGCCGTGGCCGAGCCGTTGGAAGTGGCGTAGCTCACCTGGACCATGCCGTCGCTGCCACTCACCCGCTCTACATCGATGACCGCGTTGCCACCATTCTCCGGCTCGACGAAGACAGCTCCGGTGAAGCGGATCTCGCCGTTGTCCGCGGACGGGGGCGCCCCACCTTCGACGATCACTGTTCCCGACATGCCGCCGCCGGCAAAGCCGTGCGCCTCGCAGTGGTACGGGTTGCTGCCGGCAGTGTCGAAAGCGAGAGTGAAGCTGGTCCAGCTGCTGCTGAGGTCGCCGTCGCCGCTCTGCCCGTCTCCGTCGCAGCCATCAGCGCAGCGAAACGAACCATCGTCCGCAGCTACATTGTGCTCAAGGTCGCTTTCGAGAGTCCAGGTAACGGTGTCGCCGACTTGAATTGTGAGCGTGGCCGGAAAGAATCTCGGATCTTGGCCTGCCCCGCCTCCCCCGTAGCCGTCGTCGTCGCCCCCGTCCGCCTCGCCCCCTAGGAGTACGACGCTATGGTTGGCCGCGGACACGGGCAGGGAGAGAGGACGCCCAGGACGAGCGACAAGGCGATCGGGAGGGTTCCTTTAGAGGTCATCTGGTTTTACACGTCGCAGGTGGGGAAGGCGCCCAGAGCCTCAGTCGTTGCCTGGATCGCGCCCGGAGGATTCGCCTGGCCGTCAGGAGATTCAGGTGCCGGCGTAAAAAACGGCTGATTCAGCTGGTTGATGAACTTGCGAACGGTGCCGGTCACCGTATCGACGATGGTGATCTCGACCCGTACATTGGTGAGGCCGGCGATGAAGACCCAGAAGTTACGCAAAGGATGCCCGTCGGGTAGTGTACAGGTATCCTTCATCTTGACCACGATCTCGACATTGCCTACTTCGAAGAACTCGAAGGAGGCGGCCGAATCGGTGAGCTTGAAGGCGCGCGCGTCACCCATCGATCCGTCGTTGGTCTCGAAGCGGATGGTGACCAGAAAGCGCGACAGCAGACACACCGAGAACTCGGTGTCGTCGCAGGGCATGGGGCCGTCGTTGTCGTTGATGGTGAGGGTCGTTACGCTCGGGTTGCCGAGGGAGGCGCCGCCACTCGCAGCGGCGAGGGAGATCGACAGGTTCTCCGCAAACTCGGGCTCGACATCGTCGAAGATGGGGACGTCGAAGGATTTGTCGGCGACGTCGCCGTCACCCCAGTCGAGGGTGCCGGAGACCGCCGTGTAGTCGCTGCCGGCGAGCGCGGTGCCGTCGGCGGTGTCGTAGTCGACGGAGACGCTGCCGTCGGAGCCGCCCTCTCTCGACGCGCTGAGAGTCGCCATCCCTTCGCCTTCTCCAACCGAGAACTCGCTCGAGGTGAATTGCAGCTCCCCCGGGCTGGCGGAGTCGTTGTCGGTAATCCGAAGCGTTGCCTGACTCGGGTTGATGAGAACCGCCCCGCCGGTGGGGGAGGAGAGGGTTAGATTCACCGTCTCATTGCCCTCGTCCACGGCGTCGTCGAGGATCGTTACGGTGAAAGTCTTGGTGCCGGTCTCGCCGTCGGTCCAGGAGAGGTTGCCACTGGTGGCTGTGTAGTCCTGGCCGGCGGTGGCGGAGCCGTTCGAGGTGGCGTAGCTCACCTGGACCGCGCCGTCGCTACCATTCACCCGCTCGACCCGGACGACCTCGTTGCCGCCGTTCTCCGGTTCGACGAAGAGGTTGTTGGTGAAGCGGATGTCGCCGTTGTCGTCGGGTGTGGGCGTAGGCGTGGGCGTGGGCGTGGGCGCACCCCCCCCCTCGACGGTGACCGTCCCAGACATGCCGCCGCCGGCAAAGCCGTGTATCTGGCAGTGGTAGGGGTTGCTACCGGCGGTGTCGAAAGTGAGAGTGAAGCTGCTCCAAGACGCCGTCGGGGCGCCATTGCCGCCCTGCCCGTCGCAGCCGTTCGCGCAGCGAAACGCACCGTCGTCCGCGTTTACGTTGTGTGTCCCGCTGAAGCGTGTCCAGGTAACAGTGTCGCCGGCCTGGATATTGAGATTCTCCGGGGAGAAGGAGAAGTTCCTGACTTCGACGTCGTGATCGGCAGCAGACGCGGGGAGGGAGAAGACTGCAAGGAGGCACAGCGAGGCGGCAGAGGGGTAGATTCTGGAGGTCATCGCAGATCCTGTGATTGTAGCGGATGTACCAAGGATGAAAAGTCGACGCAGTCTTCCGTCTCTGGAGCTTGACGCACCTTTTGGAGAATACGGCCGCTGTGGCTCGTTGGTTTTGCGGAGGAAGGTATTAGAGGCCTCGCGCCAAGCTCAGGAGCCGCTACCCGAGATAGGTATGACAGTTTTTGCTGGGTATGACAGTTTTTGCTATTCGGGAACAGCCGCGCTGGTGATGAAACCCATCATCATCTCGTCCGTGCTCTCGCGACCGAAGGTCACGGGGCGCCTCGAGTCGAAGCCGTAAAACCGCGGCTCGCTCCGGCGTATTCTCGAACCAGGCGGTGTATTCGATGCGGGTGCCGGCGGGCACGAACTTGAGATCACGGAAGCGGTAGACGGTCTGCCAGCTGAAATCGTAGTCGGGCACTTCGAGAAGAACCTCGCTGGTGCCGTCCGGATAGAAGGCCTCGAACTGAGCCCCGCTGCCGCGCATATGCATATGCGGCATCAGGTTGATGATCTCGGAATCTTTAGTGAAGGTTCTCGACACCGGCCCAAGCTGATGGCGCTCGGCGCCTGGCGGGATCTCGAAGCGGTAGACGCTGAGCGGTCCGTAGCCATCCATATTGCCGCCCATCTGGCGAGTTGGAGGCTTGTCGGTGAGCTTGAAACCGATATTGGAACGGTCCCCCGGGCTTGCACTGGAAGGCGGTGATCCACATGTCTCTGTCGAGCATCTCTTCTGTGAGGTCCACCGAGAAGGCGGCGTAGAGGTCGACGACGTCGTCGCTCACCCAGTAGCGCTCCGGCATGGGTACGACGAGATCGGGCTTGCCGATCATCCAGCCGTCCTGGTTCTCGAATCACTTGGCGGGCGGCGCGTCACTGGCGGCGCCGGCGGGGGAGCCTGAGGAGGCCCAACGCACCAGCATCTCTATCTGGTCGTCGCTGAGACTACGCTCGTTGAGGAAGACTCCTCTGTGCTTCGGATGCGCGTCCCAGGGCGGCATCTCGCGGCTGGTCACCGCCTTGGCGATGGACTTCGCCCACGGGCGGACCTCCTCGTAGGTCCGCAGCGCCATCGGAGCGAGCAGCCCGCCGTAGCTGGTGCCGGCTTCTCGATGACACTCTTGACAGTTCTCTTGGAGGATCGGAAGCACCTCTCGGTAAAAGGTCAGTGTCGCAGCGTCGTTGGCGCCGGAGGCTGCTGCCAAACCAAGGAAGAGTGTCGCAGCAAGGCTACCGAGGAAGGCGAGGTTCTTGCTCATTTGTCTGCAACAGGTGATTTGTGGATCGATCGCACGATTCTAGCCCATCGCAGGGCTTCGTCGAGCTCGTTTCGTATATCTTGGGCTTGCAGCCCGTCCGACCCCCCTGGGTTGGATGAGCCCTTCTCTCATCGGAGGCAGCGCTTGAGGTCGAAGAGCAGCATCTTGGTCGAGCAGAACGGCCCGGTCACAACCGTCGTGATCAACCGGCCAGAGGTGAAAAACGCACTGGATCGCGCCGCCAGTGTCGAGCTTGCGGAGGCTCTATTCGCCTTCGAGGAAGACTCGAGCTCCCTCGCGGCGGTACTGACGGGCTCCGACGGGGCCTTTTGCGCCGGCGCCGACCTCAGCGAGCTGGCCACCGGTGAGATGTATGAGCCCTGGGCCGACAGCGCGAGGGGGCCGACCCGAATGATGCTTTCGAAGCCGATCCTTGCGGCAGTCGAGGGGCACGCCTGCGCCGGAGGTCTGGGCCTCGCTCTGAGCTGCGATCTCCGGGTGGTCGACGAGACCGCGGTTTTTGGTGTGTTCTCGAGACGCTGGGGAGTCCCTATGAGCGACGGGACGACCGTCCGCCTGCCGCGACTGGTGGGCCTGAGCCGCGCCCTGGATCTGCTGCTGACCGGCCGCGCGGTTGACGCGGAGGAGGCCCTGGCCATGGGGCTTGCGAATCGGCTGGCACCTCGGGGTCGAGCGCGGGAGGAAGCGGAGGCACTGGCCCACACCATTGCCGCCTTTCCTCAACCCGCCTTGATCTGCGATCGACGCAGTGCCTACGCCCAGTTCGATCTCGATATGCCGGGGGCTCTACATCAGGAGGCCGAAGGGAGCCGCCGAGTCCGGGAAGAGCATGCGGCTAGCGGAGCCGCTCGTTTCGCGGCGGGTGAGGGACGCCACGGAAAGGTGCCGGAAGACGACAGTGGCTGAGCGCGACCGCGAGCTCGAGCGTTGGCGGGCTCTGGCGCGGGGCCTTGCACTCTTATCGGGGTTGCTCGTAGTTGTTGTAACGGTTGTCTTGGTACGAGACTCGCGGAAAGTCCCGGCTCCGCCACCTCCTGTCGAAGAAGACGAGCCGAAGCTCGTCCTCGAGCCTGCCGCCTTCACCGATCTCTCTGGATGGGACGAGGATGATCTCGCGGGTTTCGGACTGGCCTTCGGAAGGTCGTGTGATGTCTTGGCTCGGCGCCCGGCGGAGACTCCTCTGAGCCGATCGGGCCTGGGCGGAACGGCGGGGGACTGGAGCCAGGTCTGTGATCGGGTCGCTGATGCGGGTGGCGATCCTGCTGCTTTGCGTGGCGTGCTCGCTCAGGAGCTCCGCCCCTGGTCGGTCCGCGACCGTGACTCCGCCGAGGGTCTCTTCACTGGTTACTACGAGCCCACTCTGCAGGGTAGCCGGCAGCGTAGCGAGCGCTACAAGGTTGCCCTTTACCGCCGTCCCGCTGAGCTACTCACAGTCGACCTCGGCTCGTTCCGCGACGATCTCCGTGGACGCAGAGTGGCTGGGAGAGTCGAGGGGACTCGTCTGGTGCCTTTCGCTGACCGCGCTGCCGTGGATGGCGGAGCCCTCGAGGGGCGCGGACTCGAGCTGGTCTGGGTCTCGGATCCCGTCGACGCTTTCTTCCTGCACATCCAAGGATCGGGAAGAGTCGAGCTCGAAGGCTCAGGCTTCTTGCGGGTTGGCTATGCGGGGCAGAACGGCCATCCCTATTACGCCATCGGGCGGGAGCTGGTGGCTCGCGAGCAGCTCGCGCTCGAAGATGTCTCGATGCAGTCGATTCGAGCCTGGCTAGCGGATCATCCGGAGGAGGCGACGGAGGTGATGCAGCGTAACGCTTCCTTCGTCTTCTTTCGAGAGCTCGAGGGAGAGGGGCCGGTGGGGAGTCAGGGTGTGGCGCTGACTCCTGAAAGGTCGCTGGCGCTGGATCGTACTTTCTATCCCTTGGGTCTGCCGATCTGGTTGGATACGGCCCCCTCGACGGAGGAAGCCGAGGGCCCCGACCTGGCGGTCCAGAGACTGGTCGTCGCACAGGACAGCGGTGGCGCTATCCGCGGGCCGGTGCGGGGAGATCTGTTCTGGGGGCACGGAGAATCGGCCGCCACCATCGCCGGACATATGCGACACTCGGGGAGGATGTGGATCCTGCTCCCGCGGCACCTCGAGCCCCCCGACGAGGTTCGAGGCTGAGAGCTACGCTCCGGGTGAGAGCTCCTCTGGGCGATCGCTCGCTTCCTTGGCGGCAAGGGTGTACCAATACGCCCAGAGGATCAGCAGCCCCTGGGCAGGGAAGCGCAGCCACAGGAAGCTGGTGGGGATCTCGGTGTAGAGGTGATTGTTGATCAGCATATGCACGTGCACCGGTAGGAAGACCAGGAGCATGAGGATGATTCCCCAGGCGGCGAGGCGAGCGCTCCGCGGCGTGGCGGCCATGATCCCGAGGACGATCTCGGCGATGCCACTGAGGTAGACGAGTTGTTGGTGCATCGGAAGATACGGCGGCATTATTGATAGGTAGAACTCCGGATCGCGGAAATGGTTGACGCCAGCGACGACGTAGAACACTGCCATGCCGACGCGCAGGACCGCCTTCAGGATTTTCATCGACTCGCCTCCCGGGGGTTCGAGTCGTCAGTATAGCTTCGCGGGTCGGCGCAGATCGAGGCCGAGGCCTGTCTTGACCGAGAGGCTGGCGTTCTCCACAATGAGAGCTCTGTGCAGATGAGATCGACCCTTGCGTGGTTCCTTTTGCTGGCACTGGTGTCCTGTTCGGAGGAGCCGCCTGCTGGCGAGGTCGAGCCCTTTGATATAGAGGACCGCGTGCGCCGAGCCACCAGAACTGTCGATGACGTGCGCGTTACGTCGGCGGCGGACGCAGAGCCCGGCAACTGGCTCGCCCACGGCCGGACCTACGACGAGCAACGTTTCTCTCCTCTCGATCAGATCGATGACAGTAATGTCGATGACCTGGGCTTGGCTTGGTACTACGACACCGGTAACGATCGCGGCCACGAGGCGAGTCCGATCGTCATAGACGGCATCATGTTTCTGACCGCTTCTTGGAGCGTGGTTCATGCTCTCGACGCTCGCAGCGGCGAGGCGATCTGGACGTATGACCCCCAGGTGCGCGGCGAGGTCGCTCGTTGGGCTTGCTGTGATGTCGTCAACCGAGGTGTGGCGGTGTGGAAGGGGAAGGTCTACGTCGGGGCCCTCGATGGCCGCTTGATCGCACTGGAGGCCCACACCGGCGAGCCGGTATGGGAGGTGCAGACCACAGACCCCGAGAAGCCCTACACCATCACCGGCGCGCCACGTGTAGTGAAAGACAGGGTTGTCATCGGCAATGGCGGCGCCGAATTCGGCGTTCGAGGCTACGTCACTGCCTACGACGCCGAGAGCGGTGAGCGGGCGTGGCGCTTCTACACAGTGCCGGGAGACCCGGCCGAGCCTTTCGAGCACAAAGAGCTCGAACGTGCCGCCATCACTTGGAGCGGTGAGTGGTGGAAGGTCGGAGGCGGCGGCACCGCCTGGGACTCGATGGCTTACGACTCCGACTTGGATCTGCTCTATGTCGGTACCGGCAATGGCTCACCTTGGACTCGAGTGCACCGCAGTCCCGGCGGCGGCGACAACCTATACCTCTCTTCGATCCTCGCTCTCGAGCCCGACACCGGCAAACTGGTCTGGCACTTTCAGACCACCCCAGGAGACAACTGGGACTACACCGCGACCCAGCACATCATACTCGCGGATCTCGAAATCGAGGGCCAGGTCCGTCAGGTGCTGATGCAGGCGCCGAAGAACGGATTTTTCTATGTTCTCGATCGCGCTACCGGCGAGCTACTCTCGGCCGAGAACTACGTCAAGACGACTTGGGCGAGCCACGTCGACCTAGTGACCGGTCGACCGGCCGAGCTGCCGGAAGGAACCTACGACGAGGAGGCGCGGGTGGTATTTCCCGGGCCCACCGGCGGCCACAACTGGCATCCGATGTCCTACAGCCCGGACACCGGCCTGGTTTACATCCCCGCACGCGAGCAGTCCCTCACCTATTTGGCGCTGGCTGAGTTCAGCTACGACCCGAGGACGTGGAACCTCGGTCTCGACGTACCTTCCCTTCTCGATCTCGAGCCCGACCCGGCGGCGCCGGTACCGGTCGGCAAACTACTGGCCTGGGATCCGGTGGCGCAGAGAGAGGTGTGGAGCCTCGACCAGCCGGGTGCGGTCAACGGAGGCACGCTGGCGACGGCAGGGAATCTCGTGTTCCAGGGCACCTCGGATGGCCTCTTCGTGGCCCACCGAGCTGACACCGGCGAGAATCTCTGGGAGGTGAGCACTCATGTCGGCATCATCGCTCCGCCGGTGAGCTATGCCATTGATGGCGAGCAGTACGTCGCGGTGCTCGCCGGCTGGGGCGGAAATGTGATCACCAGCGGAGACTCCGGCGTTCCCGCGGCATCTATGTACCAGAACCCGGGTCGTCTCTTTGTCTTCGCGCTGGACGCCAAGGCCGCAATGCCCGAGGTGCCGCAGCGAGATCTCGAGATTCCGGAGCCACCGGTTCTCACCGCATCGGACGAGACCCTCGAGGAGGGGAAACTGCTTTTCAATAGCTACTGCGGCTGGTGCCATGGCTTCATGGCTGTCGGCAGCGGAGTGGTCCGCGATCTTCGTTATTCGAGCGCCGCGGTGCATGACAGTTGGCAGGAGATCGTGCGCGGCGGCAGCCACCGTGGTGGCGGCATGGCGAGCTATCGTGATCTCCTCTCTGCCGAAGAAGCGGAGGCCATTCGCGCCTATGTGGCTCATCGCGCCGGCCAGGACCGGCAACTGACCGCAACAACAGATTGAGTCCGACTCGAGGGGGATGATGACGACATACAAGAAAGGCGTGCATGATCTCGGCAACGGTTTGTGGGCCTACCTACAACCGGACGGAGGCTGGGGGTGGTCGAACGCGGGGTTGGTGGTCGATGGTGATCAGTCCCTTCTCGTCGACACCCTCTTCGATCTCGAATTGACTGGGGAGATGCTCGCGGCGATGCGCGACCTAACGCCGGCCGCGGCGTCGATCGACACTCTGGTGAACACTCATTCCAATGGTGACCACACCTTCGGCAATGAGCTGGTCTCGGGGGCTCGTATCGTTGCTTCTCAGGCGTGCGCCGAAGAGATGGCCGCCGGCGGGCCCGACCGCCTGCTCCAGCTCCAGCAGCAGTCGTCCGAGATGGGAGAGGTCGGGGACTATCTGCAGCGGATCTTTGGACACTTCAATTTTGCCGGCGTACATCTGACGCCTCCGACCGAGACCTTCTCAAAAGAGGCCACTCTCGAAGTCGGGGACAAAGAGGTTAGGCTTATCGAGGTTGGCCCTGCCCATACGCGAGGGGACATTCTCGTACACTTGCCCGAGGAGCGGACGGTGTTTACCGGCGACATCCTGTTCATCGAGGGGCATCCGATCATTTGGGCCGGGCCGGTTGAGAACTGGCTGCGTGCCTGCGATCGTATAGTCGAGATGGATGTCGACTCGATCGTGCCTGGGCATGGTCCTCTAACCGACAAGGACGGTGTGAGGGCTCTGCGTGGGTACTTCGAGTACATCGCCCGCGAGGCCCGCAAGCGCTACGATGCCGGGCTCTCGGCGAGTGAGGCTGCCAACGACATCGCCCTCGACGACTACAGCTCCTGGGGCGACGCCGAGCGCATCGTCATCAACGTGCACTCGCTTTATCGCGAGTTCTCCGGTGATCCGACTCCTACCAGCCAGGCCGTCCTCTTCGCCGAGATGGCCAAATTGGCAAAGCCCTGATCTCGCGCCCACTCGGTCACCTCGGTGACTCCGAGCAGCGATCCTCCGCTTCGCTAGAATTTCAGTCGAGCTGATGAAGAAACTCGTAGTCGTTGGTGGGGGGATCTCTGGTCTTGCGGCGGCACGCGCCGCTGCCGATGCGGCCGGTCCCGGAGCGTTGGACATCCAGGTGCTGGAAAAGGAGGGCAGGGTAGGCGGCAAGGCGAGAACCGTGTCGCGGGACGGCTGGGTAGTCGAGTGCGGGGTCAATGGATACCTCGCCCCTGATCCATCGCTCGAGCGACTGGTTCGGAGCGCGGGGCTCGAGACGTCGACAATCGCGGCCGACGCCGCCGCGGCCAAGCGTTTCGTGGTTCGGGGCGGTACCCTGCGCCAGGTCGCGGCTCATCCTCTGCGCTTTGCGAGGGCTGGAATCCTAGGGCCGGGGGGTCTCCTTCGTATCCTGGCCGAGCCATTCATCCCCGCAAGCAAAGATTCGGAGGCCGAGAGCGTCTGGCACTTCGCACGGCGCAGGTTGGGTCGACAAGCCGCCGATAGGCTGGTGTCGCCGATGGTCCTTGGCGTCTTTGCCGGCGATGCCAAGCGCTTGTCGGTCGAAGCCGCCTTTCCGCGACTGGTCGAGCTGGAGCAGCGGCATGGCTCTCTGGCGCGAGGGATGATGGCCCTTCGCCGCAAGAGAGGTGGTGGAGGGCCGGCGGGTCCGGGTGGCGAGCTCACCTCCTTCGCCGCCGGGATGGCTACTCTGCCCGAGGCGCTTGCCCACGGCCCCTATGAGGTGCGCAAGCGAGCGGGTGTCGAAGCCCTTCACTCGAGAGAGGAGGGAGGCTTCCGCTTGAGCGTAGAGGGTGAGCAGATCGAGGCCGATGCCGTGATCCTGGCCTGCGAAGCTTGGGTGTCGGCGGGCCTGCTGGCTTCTGTCGCTCCGGTAGCTGCCGCCAGTCTGGGCGAGATCACCTACCCCCCGGTGGCGGTGGTGGCTCTGGGCTACGGGGAGCAAGCGGTCTCCCAGCTGCCGCGTGGCTTCGGCGTTCTCATTCCTCGTGGCGAGGGGTACCGAAGTCTGGGCTTCCTCTGGGACAGTTTCATCTTTTCGGGTCGCAGCGCCGACGGCACTCTGCTGTTGAGAGCCATGCTTGGCGGCGCCGTGGATCCGGCGGTGGCAGGCGAGGACGAAGAAGGGCTACTCGCCATCGTCGAGAGCGAGGTTCAGCGCCTCTTTGGCATCTCGACGACGCCTCTCTTCAAGCATGTCCACCGCTGGGAGCGGGCGATACCGCAGTATGAGCTCGGGCACTTGGAGCTCGCGCGCATCGTCGAGCGCGAGCTGGCGGGTATCCCCGGCCTCTTTCTCGCAGGGAATGCGTTGCACGGTATTGCCTTTGCGAAGGCTGCCGCCGCGGGCCTAAAGGCGGGTGAGGCGGCGGCTCAGCTGCTGGCTTAGGAAGTAGCGCTCTCGTCTGTGGCGCGGATTACCTTCACCGCCTCCGTAGCCAGGGTGTTGACCAGGATTCCTTCGGTGTTGGCTTGCGGATCCGCAGGGTAGAGCCAGAAATGGGTCCGGTCAGGGGAGTATCCTTTGGAGAGGCCGATAATGGTCTCTCCGTCACGAAATCTGACGCTGAGCTTGGTATCCAGATCGCCGACTTCCTCGTCGTAGGACTCCTGATAGCTGGGATCTCCCTGGTAGCTCTTGACGAAGAACACCCCCTTGAGCTCGGCAATCTCGACGGCGACACTTTCGTTGGTCACGAGCTCCTTGAGGTGGAAGGTCTCGCCGCCGGAGAAGGGATCCTCGCTGATCCCCTTGAGCAACCTACCGTCGAGGAAGTGGACGACGATCTTTGCGCTGATCTCGGTCATTCTCGGGTCGAGGCGGCCTCCAACACTCTACCTGGGTTGAGGATCCACTTGGGGTCTAAGGTCTGCTTCAATGAGCGCATCAATGAGATCTCGGCCTCAGTGCGGCTCAAAGGGAGATAGGGACGCTTTTCGGTGCCGATGCCGTGCTCTGCCGACACCGATCCACCACACTCTTGGAGCGGACCGTAGACGAAACTCGACACCTTGCGATGGCTCTCCCCATCGCCACTGCCGACGCCGACGACGATATGCAGATTACCGTCGCCGAGATGCCCGAAGATGACGACCTTCGGCTCAGGCCAGTTTTCGGCCAATCCGCTGCGAACCTTTTCGAGGTAGGACGGCATGTCGGGGATCCCGAGACTGATGTCGTAGGTGAAAATGGGACCCAAGCGGCTCATCTGCTCCACATCGTCGCGCATCGCCCACAAACGGTCGCGCTCGCTGCGGGAAGTCGCAAGCACCGCGTCGGCGATGAGATCGTTCTCCATGCATTCTCCGAGAACACTCTCGAAGCGCTCGCTGTCGTTTTTCTGGTCCGAGCCCAGAGCCTCGACGAGCACATAGAAAGGATAGCCGTAGGTGAGAGGCGGGCGGTTGAGGGCCGGCTCGGTGGTTACCAGCTCGTAGAATTCCTTCCACATCACTTCGAATGCGCTGAGGTCGCCCCCGAGGCTGACTTCTACCGCCGCCAAGAGCGCGGTGAGCTTGTCGAAGTCGGTGACGCCGAGGAGCGCCGCGTTATGGCTACGGGGCTGGGGGCGGAGGCGCAACACGGCCCGCGTGACGATGCCGAGGGTGCCCTCTGAGCCGATGAAGAGGTGCTTGAGATCGTAGCCGGCGTTGTTCTTGATCATCTTGTTCATCGATGAGAGCACCGTGCCATCGGCGAGCACTGCCTCGATGCCGAGCACCATGTCGCGGGTCATGCCGTAGCGAATGACTCTGTTGCCACCGGCGTTGGTGGAGATATTTCCACCGATGGTGCAGGAGCCTCGAGCGCCGAGATCGAGTGGGAAGAGCAGACCGTGCTCGTCGGCCGCCTCCTGGACCGCTTGAAGTGGGACTCCGGCCTCGACGGTCATGGTTCGGGTCGCCGGCTCGACGCTCTCGATCTTGGTCATCCGCTCGAGTGAAATGGCGATCTCGGTCGGCGCCGGAATCGTTCCTCGAACCAGGCCGGTAAGGCCGCCCTGCGGAACGACCGGCTGGCCGGCTTCGTTGCAGAGACGCAGAAGAGTCGACACTTCCTGCGTACTCGCCGGCCGCACGACGGCCATCGCTTCGCAGGGGCCCGAAACGAGCCACCCGAGTGCACGGCTGCGAACATCTTCGCCTTGGAGGACTGCATCCGCTCCGAATTCTTCGATCATCTTGTTGACCAGCTCGCTCATCGTTCGTGCCTCCCTTGACGAGTTGGCATTGTAGCCGGATCATGCCCCCTTTCGTTGGACATGGAGGCGTGGAAGGAAAGAGACGATGCAGACCAGGTGGGCGCCTCTGACGGTTGTCAGCCTGCTGAGCGGGCTCCTCGCTGTGGCCCCCTCGTGATGGCTCAGGGCGCGTCTGAAGCGAAAGAGCCGGCCCCGTTCCCGCCACAGCCGAGGCTGAGGAAGAGAGAGAGTGAGACGGGGGCAGCGCGCCGCGCCGTCATGGTTTGTGGAAGACGAGATCTCCTTCGCCTTCGCGGGCCTCGGTCGCCATCCGCCGCAGCTCACGACGCAGCAGCTTGTTGCCGGCACTGAGGGGCAGCTGATCCACAAAGACGTAGCCACGCGGCCGTTTGAAGTTGGCGAGCGAGCTCTCCCTGCAGTGATGATCGAGATCCGCTGCTGCAAGAGAATCGGTTGCGGGTACCACGCAGGCGACCGCGATCTGGCCCCAGTGAGAGTCCGGAATGCCTACCAGCGCCACATCGTTCACGCTGTCGTGGGTGCGCAGGAGGGTCTCGACCTCTTCTGGCTGGACGTACTCACCACCCGACCGAAGCATGTCGTCGACGCGGCCGAGCAGACGGATGCTGCCGTCCTCCGATTGCACTGCGCCGTCTCCGGTCCGGTACCAGCCTTCGCGGATCTTGTCCGCCGTCTCCTCGGGGCGCGACAGGTAGCCGGAGAAAATCGGGTCCTGTGTGGCGTCTACCAATAGCTCACCTTCTTCGCCGGCGCTGACCTCTTTCGCGAAGTCATCGAGGTCGGCGATGCGAACTCGAGAGCCATAGGCCTGCCACAGCACTTCGGGCTGTCCAAGCGGCGAGTTGTTGCATAGAGCGCACATCGTTTCGGTGGTGCCGTAGATGTGCCCGAAAGTCGCCTTCGGCATATCCGCGGCGAGCCGCTCGAGGAGCGCGGGCGCGATTGGCGCCCCGCCCCAATAGACAGTTTCGACCGAGGCCAGCCGCTCGGCGTCGTAGCCGGGAGTGTGGACGAGTGCGTTGAAAACCGTGGGCAGGCTGAACAGGTAGTTGAGGCGATGGCTCTCGACCAGAGCCAGGGCCGCTTCCGGGTCGAATGCGCTCAGGGTGTAGAAGGTGCCGTTGAAGGCCAGGGTGGAGAGGAAGATGCCGTGGAAACCGATCGCGTGCGAGAGCGGCGAGACTCCTAGAGCCCGGATATGGGTGCCGGAGCGAAAGCCCATCATCGTCGACAGCCAGGCCACCCTTGGCTCATGGGCTCGATGCACGACCACGACTCCCTTCGGTAGCCCTGAGGTCCCCGAGGTGTAGAAGATGACCGACGCGGCTTCCGCCTCGGGATCGGGGTAGGGGGGCGCGCTTGCCGCGTCGCCGCGGCAGAGCGAGAGCGACTCGACTCCGGCTACACCGTCGCCGGCGGTCAGCAGAAGGCCGGTCGCCGGAAGGGCCTCTTGCACTCTTGTCGCGAGATCGGGGTCTGGAAGCACAAGCGCCCCGGAGATCTCGCCCTGGCGCAAGAGGGCGCAGATCTCGTCCGCGGTGAGGCGAAAATTGAGCAGTGCCGGTACCGCGCCGAGGCGGTGCAAGGCGAGGATGGCAAGGCAGTGATCGAAGAGATTCGGCAGCGCGGTGGCGAATCGATCGCCGGGGCGGACGCCGCGTTCCGCCAAGCCGGCGGCGAGTGAGTCGATCTCGGTCAAGAGATCGCGATAGTTGAGGGCTCGATCGCTGCGGTCGTCGACGAGCGCTAAATGCTCAGGCGTTCGCTGCGCCGCCATCCATACCAGGTCATAGGCACTCTTGGTCATAGATCAACTGTAGTCGGCCTGGAGAGTCTCGACAAGACTGGTATCGGCGACAGGCTGCTATAGACTAGCGAGGAGGTCACATTGATGATGCGAGGGCTCAAGCACGGCGCGGTGTTGGTGGCGTTGATGATGTCGCTCTTGGCAACGATCCCCATCCGGGCTCAGCAAGACGAAGATCTTCCGGTCTTTTACGAGGTCGAGGAGGTTCGCATCATCAATGTGGATGTGGTCGTGAGGGACCGCAAGGGCGAGCTGGTGCGGGGCCTGGGCCGTGACGATTTCCAGATCTTCGAGAACGGTGAGCCGGTCGACGTCTCCAACTTCTTTGCTGTCGAGGGAGGGAACGTCCTGATGCCTTCTCTCTCGGGCGAAGACGGGGCGGAGGCAGTCGAGCTGGTCTCCGCCGCCGAGTTCGCGCCGGTCAGCGTCATCTTCTACATCGACGACATCAATATCGGCCCGACCAATCGCAAGCGGGCGCTGAAGGAGCTGCGCACCTTTCTCGAGAATGAGTGGCGTTCCGGCATGCAGGGAATGATGGTGTCGACCGACAAGACCCTCGAGATGCAGCAGGCATTCACCTCGTCCGGCGCGGAGCTTCTTCGTGCCCTGGACGATCTCGAGGCGAAGAAGGTCAGTGGGTCTCGCTTCGAGCGCGAGCGCCTCCGACTGCTGCGGGAAATAGGAAGGTTGGACGAGGAGGCTCACGACGGTCTGGCTCTCGCCTCCCTGGCGGGTACGGGGGCGGAATCGGCGGACGATGAGGCCGGAGGGGCCGGAGCCGTATTCGGGGCCGGTTCGGCGGACATCACCGTTGGGCTGGAGATGCTGGCAAGGTCTCTGCTGCGAGAGATCGAGACTTACTCGAGGTATCGCTACCAGCTCGCCTTGGGGACCGTGGAGATGCTGCGGCTGTTTACCGATTCGGTGGCGGGGATTCCGGGTCGAAAGATCATCCTCTACGCCAGCGACGGCCTGCCTATGGCCGCGGGGGAGGTTGTCTACGAAGCCTACGGTCGCTTTGCCGAGGTGCTCCCCAATGGGCCATCGAACCTGGCGATGGCCGTTGAAGGGGGCCGCTTTGACGCTTCGGCCGAGATCGCCGAGTTGGCGGAGCACGCCGCTTCCGGCCGGGTGACCTTCTACCCGCTGGACTCTTCCCGTCGTGAGACATTGCAGCAGGGCTCGGCGGAGGTGAAGGGACGCGCGAGCGGCACTTTCGGCAAGTGGGACGAGGGTATTACCGCTGGCCAAACACGAAACGACCAGGATTCACTTCGGCTGATGGCAAGCGTGACCGGGGGTCGTGCGGCGCTCAATCCTTCGACTCTGGATGACGAGTTGAGCAAGATGATGTCGGACCTCGAGAACTACTACGCATTAGGCTACTCGGCCGAGGAGGAAGCGGGCGAGGGGGGGCGTGAGATCGAGGTCAAGATGAGAGACCGGAAGCTTCGCGTCACTCATCGCAAACGCGTCCACGACAAGAGTGCTGACGAGCGGATGGCGGAGAGGCTGCTTGCAGGGCTCTTTCTTGGCGAGGCCACGGATAATCCTCTGGGTGTGGCTCTCGAGGTGGAAGAGCAGGTAAGGCAGGACGACGGCACCTTCCTGGTTCCGGTGGTTGCCAAGATTCCCGTCGACAATCTGGTGCTCCTGCCGCAGGCTTCCATGCACGAAGCCAGGCTGAGCATTCATATTGCGGTGCGGGACGAGCAGGGAAGCACTTCGCGGGTGGTCAAGCACCTCTGTCCGGTGAGCATTCCAAATTCGGAGCTGCTGGTCGCCCTCGGGCGCCAAGCCCACTGTGGTATTCGCCTGATCATGAATAAGGGGCAGCAGACGGTCGCGGTGGGAATTCGCGACGATCTCGCTCTACTCAACTCGAACGCGCAGCTGACAGTGGAGGTCGGCGGCGCCGGCTGAGTCGGTGCCCTCTGAATCTTCGTGGCGAGTGCGATCGTAGCGGGAGGGTTGCGGTCGGGGCTGATCGTCGGGCTCGGCCTGGGTCTGGGCTTGGTCGTGGCAGAGCCCACCCTATTCGGGGTGGAGGAAGGCTCTCTCGCGGCGCCGGAGGGCGTGGTCCTGAATGCCTTCGACATCGGTGGCCTCGAGCCTCGCTCGGCGGCGCTTCTGCTCAGCGGCCAGGAGGGCGGGGAGATACCGATCCGAGTCCTCGCCTTTCCGCTCGGCGAAGCGGAGGGTGTGGTCGATACGGCTCTGGTAGTCGATGTCGCGGGTGGTGCGCTCCTCGGCGACCCCGAGGAGAAGCTGCTCAGGGTTGAGGTCTACGCCTATGCTCTCGGCGCCGCAGGGGGTGTACAGGACTTCTTCTGCCAGGCTTTCACTTTGGAGACCGAAGAAGTGGGGGAGCTCCTCGGTGCGGGCGGTGTCAAGTTCCTCGCCCACCTCTCTCTTCCCGTCGGTGACTATTCGCTGCGGGTTCTGGTCCACTTGCGAGAGCTCGACCGCTTCGGCCTGGCGAAGGTTCCGCTGAGCTTGACCGCACCCGCGTCCGAGACCCCGCCGGTGCTTGCGCCTCCGCTCCTACTCGAACGGGCCGAGCGCTGGGTCGTTGTTCAACAGGGTGACAAGGAGGGAAGAGCTTCGTCTTCTCTCCCCTGGCTCACAGAAGGGCGGGGGGTTGTTCCGGCAGCTCGTGGCGTGGTCGCAGGGGGAACGAATAGGTTTCTTGTCGGAGTGATCGCCGAGACACTGCCGACGGATTTGGCACTGGAAGCGAGCCGAGTGGGGGAGGAAGAAGCGTTACGGCTCGACTTCCACAGCGGCGAGGGCTCTCCTTCGGAGGAAGCCGGACTGATGCTTGTCGAGGCCGAGGTCTCATTCTCGGACCTGGCGGCCGGGGAGTACTCGCTAAGGTTGTTGGCCGGCGACAGGGCTTCGGCACCGGCATCACTGGTAGTGCTGCCCGAGGCACCGGATGGCGAGCTGCCCCTTTGGACCCAGCTCGGGGCCGTTCTCTTCTCCGAGATGGAACCGATGGACATCGACATTCCCGCTGCTTCCTCCGCCAAGGGGTGGCGGAGCTCGCAGTTGTCCCAGGCTTACCTTGCCGCGGTCGAGCTCTTGGCCGAAGGGCAGGACGAGGCGGCCCAAAAGGCAATCATGGAGCTCGAGGTCGAGGGTCTAGGGAGCGGGTCGCAGAAGAACTTTCGACGGGTCTTCGACTCGGAGCTCGATGTGATCCGTCGCTTGAGCGCGTCCAATCCCCATAGTTTGGTTCCCTTGACTCTCCTTCACGACGAGCTCTATCAGCAATACCGAAGCGGTGGGCATCTGCAGTTGTCCAGCCACTCCCGTCAGTTTGCCCTGGCTCTGGGCGAGCGGCACGCTGAGCTCGTGCCTCGCGGCAGAGGGTCTGGATTCTTCGACGATTATCTTCTGGACCGCGCCGGAAAAGTGCTGGAGAGCGGTAATTATCTCGAGGCCTACCGTCTACTCGATCGAGCGAAAGAGACGAACCCCGACCGTCAGGAGATCATTCTGGCTCTCGCCGCCATTCAAGAGGCGCTGAGCCACTATCAGGACGCCGTAGACCTGTTGCGTGTGGCCAACCGCCTCGATCGAAAGCCCGGCGAAGTACGTCTCCGACTGGCGATCAATATGGTGCGAGTCGGCGAGAGAGGCAACATCGTCAGCTTGTTCGAGAGCTGCCTCGAGCCGGAGGCACCGGAATGGGTCCGAACCGTTGCATTCCAGGAGCTGGCCCGTTTTTATCGCAGCCAAGGTCGGATCGATAAGGCGCTGGCTGTGCTCGAGCGGGCGACGGCGGAGCCCGACGCCTCCGAGCGTCTTTTTCTGCAGCTTTCGGCACTTCTCGATAGTGCGGGCCGACCGGAGGATGCTCGTAAGGCCTTAACGGGGCAGAGCTCTTCACCGGGCGGAGATCTGGATTCTGCGCGATTGCGCTACAGCGAATGGCCGCTGTGGGTTTTCGAGTCTGCGGCGACCGCGATGGCCCGACGCAGTAGCGAAGCGATGGCGGGCTTGCAGGAGGCCCTCGGCTCGCTGTCGGAGTCCGGAGGACGATGAGGTTCCCTGAGAGCTTGACTTTGGCGCTGACTCTGGGCGTCGCGGTGGGACTGCCTGTGGAGGCTCAAGAGCCTCTCGTCTACATCGAGAGCCCGAGTTCGTTGGTGCCGGCGCTAGGGCAGGTCGAGGTCGAGGTGACGGTCAGCTCCCCGAGTCCGATCCAGAGAGTCGTGTTCTATATCGACAACATGGCCCTCGGTGAGGTGCTCGAGGCCCCTTTCAAGATGACCGTCGACGCCGGTCATGAGAACGTCGAGCACACCTTCAGAGCCGTGGCCTACGACACCTTCGGCCGCACCGGCACGGCGTCGGTCTCGACTCCGGTCTTCCGGGTCGACGAGGAAGTTTCCTATGCCCTGCAGCAGCTCTATGTCAGCGTCGGCGAGGAAGGCTCGCGGGTGCTCGATCTGGAAGTCGAGGATTTCACGATCCTCGATGAGGGACGACCGCAAGAGCTCGTGACCTTCGCCTTCGGAGACATCCCGTTCACGGCCGTAGTGCTGGTGGACTCGAGCACCAGCATGAAGGGCGCCAAGCTCGATTCGGCGCTCGCCGGAGCCCGCGCCTTCTTCGAGCTCATGAGGCCTCTCGACGAGACTAGGTTGATCGTCTTTTCCGACCGTATCCGTCACGCCACTCCGTTCACCGGCTTCTCCGACATTCTGAGCTTCGGACTCGGGCAGATCGAAGCGGGCGGCGGAACCGCTGTTTTCGATCATCTCTATCTAGCCCTCAAGGAGCTCGAGGTACGGCAGGGAAGACGGGTGGTGGTGGTGCTCTCGGATGGGATCGATGCCCATAGCGTGCTGTCTCCGCGCGACGACATGATGGCGAAGGCGCGGCACAGTCAGGCCATCATCTACTGGCTACGTTTGCCTTTGGGAAGAGCGAGCAGCGATGGCTCCTTCTCGGCGCGCACGAGTGCTTGGCGCAGCGCTGACGAATATCGAGAGAGCTATCAGCTGCTCGAGCAGACGGTCAAAGAGAGCGGCGGGAGGGTCGAGCCGATTCCCTCTCTCAGTGCCATCGAGCCGGCCTTTCGCAGCATCGTTGCCGAGCTGCGCGAGCAATACGCACTGGGTTACTACCCCGCCGAGGCGAAGTATGACGGCAGCTGGCGTCGGGTAAAGGTGCAGCTCTCGCGGCCGAGGGTGAAGTTGAGAACGAGAGACGGCTATCTCGATCTTCGCCGGTAGGCCTCTTTACGAGGACGCACGCGCCCCCGCGACCGCCTGCTCGAGGCCCCGTACCGACAACGTTCTGCCGGGGTTGCGCTCGTTCGCCCGTCGAAATGCTTTCGTCGCTTCTTCGCTGTGCCCGAGGCGGAGCAACTCCTCGCCGAGCAGCTCGAAAGTCGGCTTGAGCACTCGGGGTGGCCCGAAGGCGAAGGGTAGGGCGTCCTCGTCGCTTGCCGCTTGGCGGAGCATCTCCAGGCCCGCTTCTGTGCGCCCCTCCGCGATCGCCACCAGCCCGCGTAGCTCGGCAATATGAAGCTCGCCGTTGGGGGAGTCGGCCTCCAAGCCTCCGGCCAGCAGTAGGCGAGCGGGCTCTGCGTCTGACTGGCGCAGTGCAGCGAAGGCGTTGGCGAAGTCGTAGCTCAGAAGGGCGTCGTCGTCAGTCGGCGGGTCGAGGGTCCATCTCGAGGCGAGGTCCCAGTCTTCGGTGTCGAGCAGATGGCGCGCCCTCATCGACAGGAAGTACGACCGTTCTTCGTCGTCAGGCTCCTCGGCCATGCGGTTGTGGCAGGCGTCCATCAGAGCTTCGGCCTCGGCAGACTGCGCCAGCATCAGGTGCCCGTAGTGAAGCCAGGAGGAGTAATGCCCGCACAGGTTGGGGCGTCGGTCGCGAGCGGCAAGCTGGGTGTCCTGAGTGCCACTGGCTCGGATGTTGCCGCTTACAACGTCTTCCCACATTCCCATCGCGACGAAAATGTGGGTGGTCATGTGCTGGGCGTGGGCGGCGTTGGGGGCGATATCGGCATAGGCGCGAGCCGCTGGGAGCCCCAAAGGCGCATGCACCGGGTCGTCGAAGGAGTGGATGATGTAGTGCGCGGCCCCTGGGTGTTCGGGGTTCCGATCGAATACAGGCTGGGCCATGGCGGCGGCCTTCATATAGGTTGCGAAGTCGCGGCTGCCGTTGCGACTGCCCAGAATCGCCAACGAGAAGAAGGAACGCGCCTCGTCATCCTCGGGGTAGGACGTGTGCAAGTGCTGCATGGCGTCCATATACGCCAGATCTTGCTGCTCTTTGCTGCCTTCGGCGTAGAGCGCCTCGACGGCATCGAGATACAGGCTTTCTCGCTCGCTGCCGGCCTTCTCGCGCCGCGCCTCGGTCGTGGGCGCAAGGCGCTCGAGTGCCGACCGCGCGGCCTCGATGTCTTTCTCGCGCCACAGCGGGTGGTTGTAACTCATCGCCTCTCCCCAATAGGCGAGGGCGAAGTCAGGGTCGGCACGCTGCGCCTCTACGAATGCCTCCGCTGAGGGCTCGAACTCGAAGCTGTGGAGGAGAAGCACCCCGCGCAGAAACGGTTCCCTGGCCGTGTCGTTGACCGAGCTGGAAAACGACAGACTGCCGAGCCCCTCGATGCGGCTGAGCTCGGAAGCGTTGGGTGTCGCGCTGTCAACCGTCCGACTGGCCGGCCGTTCGCATCCAGCGAGGCAGAGGCAGGCAAGCACCGTAGTGACTCCGAGGCACTTGAATAGATTGAAAACATGGATCATCGGTATCTCCCGGAAGATTGTCTTAGCCACCCCAACCGAGGCTCCGGGTCCTGGCCAGAATCACCTCGGCGGTGCCGTCGAATCCCAGTCGGCCGGTGTTGAGCACCATGTCGTAGTTCACCGGGTCGTTCCAGTTTCTGCCGAAGTACTCGCGGTGGTAGCGAGCGCGATTGCGATCACGCTCGTCCAGGATCGCTCGCGCCTCCGAATTGCTCACATTCAGCTTCTCTTCCGCGACTTTGGCGCGAAAAGAGGGCGGAGCGACCAAACGTACGTGAAGAGTGTCCTCACTGCGGGCGAGCACAGCGGCGGAGGCGCGTCCGACGAAGACGCAACGGCCTTGAGCGGCCGACTCTTCGACGATGGTCCGAGTTATGCGTGCCAGGTGGGCCTCTCCGAAAACCTCGACCGCGTCTGCCGTCGGGAGGAAGAGCTCGGGCAGCTCGACTGCCGTGAGCCGAGCGAGTCGCTCGATGAAGCTCGGCGGTCGCTCCTCTCGCTCGGCGACTTCCTCGGGAGTCACTCCCGCACGCTCGGCGACTCGTTCGACCAGCTCGTTATCAACGAGATGCCAATCGAGCGCCTGGGCGACACTTCGGGCGACCGGCGAGCCACCCGCCGCGAATAGCCGAGAGATCGTGATCAGCATGAGCGTCTTCTCCTCGAGGCCATCGTCTACTCTCTCATAGCCTCGCCGAGACGCTCGTTCATCTGCCGCAGACTGGGACTGAAGGTGTAAAAAGCGACCGCCGCCAATACTGCGAGCACGGCGGCTCCAGCCACGGCACTAGGGGCGCCAACGATTTGGGCGACGGCACTTACCGGTAGGGTGCCGAGTAACGGGAGAGAGAAAGACATCATGAGGAAGCTCGATACTCGACCTCGCAGCTCGTCGGGAATCAGCACCTGTATGGCGGTGTTATTTAGCGCGCTATAGAGAATAGCGAAGACGTTAGCGATCAGTATCAGTGGCAGAGCTAGCCAGTACCACGGGCTGATGGCGAAGAGGACGAGGAAGAGACTGAGGGCACAGACGGCGAACATCATCATTCCGAGGCGGCGGGTCGACTCGGATCGCCAGGCCACCAGTACGGCTCCAATAAGGCCACCCACTCCCGCTGCCGCGCTCATGATGCCGAGGCCCTCCGGCCCGACCTTCCAGATCTTTTCGGTGAAAACGACGAGAAGATTTTGAAAGGGCATGACCAGGAACATGGGAACCAGGCCAAAGAACAGGAGAACGAGAACGAGACGATCTTCGAGTATGTAACGCAGGCCCTCGCGCATATTCTTGATCAGGCTCTCGTCGGCGGCATTGCCAGGAGGCGGAGCCGAGTGGACCCCGGACATCCCAACGAGCGCGAGGACGTAGAGAGAGACATTGATGCTGTAGGCCACTTTCAGCCCAACGGCGCCGATCAGGAAGCCGGCTACCGCGGGTCCGAGCACGCGAGTCGTATTGACTGCGGCCATATTGAGCGCCATTGCGTTGCTTAGACGTCCTCTGCCGACGACATTGGCGATGATCGCCTGTCTGGCCGGCATCATGATCGGAAAGGCGGAGCCCATGACGGTCGCCATCACCAGCAGGTGCCAGAAACGCAGCGTGTCGGTGAGGAGAAGGACGAGGATGATCGTCTCGCCAACGACGACCATGGCTTGGCCGGTGGCGACCAGAGTGCGTCGATCGATCCGGTCGGCGATCGCTCCCCCCAAGGGCGCGACGAGAAGCATGGGAATGGCGACCGCTGCGCTGACCAGGCCTAGTTTCAGCTCACTGCCGGTGAGCTGGAAGACGAGCCAGGCTCGGAGCACGGTCTGGCCGCCGAGGCCGAGAAAGAAGGTCGTGTTGCTGGCGAACACCCGTCGATACTGCGAGACCTCCAGCGAGCTGAAGACACGAGGAGTCGGTCGCCGGGGGGTCGTCGGAGCTGGTGTCGGTGGGGAATCGTTGGGTGAGGTGCTCAGATTAGACCTGCTCTGAGAGCACAAAACGTTAAGACATGGGTGCTGGAAGCCGTTGGCGCGAACTGCTCCCCTTCGAGCATACAGGTCATCGGTCCCGATCGCGGCCGGGCGTGGAGCGGGGTGATCCGCCCCTAACCGGCTACCAGCGATCCCAATGAACAGTCTCCTCTGGAGGCAGTCGGGTCACCGGCCCGAAGTTGCCGAGCGGCCAGCCAACCGGAATCAGGCAGTAGGCCTCTACATTGTCCGCGAGCCCGAGGACCTCGCGAGCAGAGTCTCGGTCGGCCAGGCCCAGAGTGGTCGGCGTGGCGCCAAGGCCGAGGGCTCGGGCCGCGAGAAGAAGGTTCTGGACCCCTGGCCAAACCGAGCCCCCGGCTCGTCCAGCCCCCTCCTTGCCAACCGCGTCGGCGAATTCGAAGCAGGCGATGATCAGGACCGGGATCTCCTGGAGGTGCTCGGCCTGCCACAGCACCGCCTGCAGCATGCGCTCGCGCTTGCCCTGAGACTGGTGTTGCAGTACGGCGGGCCGTCCCGAAGAGGAACCGATGTAGACCTCTACCGCCTTCTTGTTGAGCTCTGCGAGCCGGTTGCGCTGCTCTTGATCTTGCACGACGATCCATCGGGCGCCCTGCATGTTGGAGCCCGAAGGAGCATGATTCCCGGCGTCAATCAGCCTGAGGATGTGCTCCGTCGGCACCGGGTCGGGCTTCAGGCGTCGCATCGCGCGGCAGTTGTTGATGACCTCGAAAACGTTCATCTCAGTTGTCATGCGCGCTACTGTAGACGCTGGGTCTCGGACCGGCAAGCCTGGCTCGGCTCATCGAGACCGTCCGAAATCTCGGCGCGAGCTCGCGTGTTGGAACAAAGAAGGCGGTTCTTTTTTGAGCCGCTGGAAGTGCCCTGATATCTTGTCTGTAGAGGTGATGAATATGCGAATTCGAGTTGTTCCCGCGCTCGGTCTGGTCCTGGCCTTGTACCTGGCTGTGGCCGCGTTCGCTCATATCCTGGTCGAGAAGACGGAACCCGCCGACGGATCGGCGCTGACGGCCACCCCCCGAACACTGAGGGTGTGGTTCAACCGCGGCCCCGACGTTGACAATAGCGAGCTGAAACTGATCGGCCCCGAAGGAGAGCTGACTCTAGAGGGGCTGCATACGATGGGCGAGAACGATCTCATGGTGCGAGTCGTCGGACGGGTGCCTGACGGTGACTACGTCGCGAAGTGGAAATCGCAAGGTGACGACGGCCATTCCCGCGAGGGAGAGTGGACCTTCAGTCTGAAGCGGGGTGGGTGAGTCCCCGAAGAGCTGTGAGCTCAAGTGAGTAGGTCGAGTGCCCTTCCGAGTAGGGGCTCGATCGACAGAGCAGTTGTCTCCCAGTCGGGATCTATGCGTTTGCCGCGGCGGTGGAGGGCCAGGTTGAAGCCGCTGATGATGGCAAATTTGTACGCTGCGAGGGCGCGAAACCAAGCCAGACCTTCGACCCGCATGCCCCAGGTTTCCTGGTAGAGCTCTAGAAGCTCCTCGACCTGCGGCATCATTCCGCTCGGGGCGCGTTCCGCGGTCCACGCCATCGGGTCATTGAACGTGGCGATCCATCCGACGTCGTTGAGCGTCGCGCCCACTCCCACCAGTTCCCAGTCGATAACCGCGAGCAGCTCTCCGGCGGGTGAGTAGAAGAGGTTCGACCATTGGAAGTCACCGTGAAAGATGCCGATCCGCGGATCCCGCGGGATCCGCTCGAGGAGAAGCTTCCGAACTGCAGGCACCTGCTCGAGGCGTTGCGGCTCCGCAGCTTTCTCGACGAAACGATCCCAGCGCACCACATCGTCCTCGAAGGGGATCGGGGTTCCCAGGTAGGGAGCAGAGTGCCAGTCGAGGCGATGGATTCCTGCGAGAGCTTTCATCGCCTGCCTGGCCATCTCGACGCGCTTCTGTGGTTGCAGCCGGTGGATCCAGGCGTCATCGGCAAATCCGACTACAGCGCCCTCGAGCTGAGGGACTATGAAGTAGGGGCAGCCGAACCACTGGAGGTCGTCTCCCGACCACCGCACCGAACAGTGCGGAACGGAAGTGGCTTCCAGGACCGAGAGCACTTCCACCTGGCGCAGGACATCCGCAGTTCCCGCCCAGCGAACATTGGGCGGCGGCAGGCGCAGATACCAGCGCTCGATCGTTTCGCCGCTGGTGACGGTGAACCCGTAAGAGAAGCCTGCGTGCCCCGGCATGTTGAAGACCTCAGAGACTTCGGCTGCGGGGTCCTCATACATGGCCCGACTGAAGCTCAGCAGTCTCGGTTCGAGCTCGACGATCTCCATTCTTCCTCCCTCCAAGAACTCGGGACGGAATCATAGCCTTCGTCTTGACGGCGCGCTCAGCGGTCATCGGCGGGGAAGGTCTGCGGTACTCTCTCGGTCGGGCTGCTTGGCAGCGGCATCTGTTTTTCGCCTGGCGGCCCGGTCAACCTATCGGAGGGCAGGAACGATGGTGGAAGAGATGGCCGACCCAACGCTGGACAGCGACGAGGTCAACGCATTCGCGTTCCAGGTGTGGAACTACAAACAGGGCGAGATGGTCTCGCTGATGATCCATCTCGGCGACCGCCTCGGCATTTATCAGGCTCTCGACGGTGCTGGCCCCCTCTCCTCGATCGAGCTAGCTGAGCGCAGCGGCCTGAGCGAACGTTGGCTGCGGGAGTGGCTCAAAGGCCAGGCCGCTGCCAAATTACTCGAGTACCGGGGCGACGAACGCTTCGAGCTCTCCGCGGTCGGGGCCGCAGTCCTCGCCGATGAGAGCGAGAGCCTCGCCTTTGCCGCCGGGGCCTTCGGCGGTGGCTTTGCTCCGCAGGTAGTGGAGGGCCTCGCCGACGCCTTTCGTACCGGCATCGGTCTCAACTATGACGCGCAGGGAGCGGCCGCCGCCCACCGCACCGAGCGGATGCTCGGCCCCTGGGCGCGGCTGGCGTTGGTACCCAAGATCCTTCCGGCCTTGGAGGGCGTGGTCAACAAACTCGAGGCAGGAGCCAAGGTGCTCGACGTCGGTTGCGGAGCCGGTGTAGCGGTGTTTGCGATGGCAAAGGAGTACCCGGGGAGTCGTTTCGAGGGCTACGATCTCTCCCACCACGCGATCGAGCGAGCTCGCGAAAAGGCGGCAGAGGAGGGGGTGGAGAACGTCGCTTTCTTCGAGAGTAGAGGCGAAGAAGTGCCGGCCGATGCCGGTTACGATCTGGTGATCACTTTCGATTGTCTGCACGACATGACGCGGCCTGATCGAGTGATGCAGGCGATTCGGGCGGGTGTCGTCGAAGACGGCACCTGGCTGATCAAGGAGATCAAATCCCATCCGGATTACGAGAAGAATCTGCGCAACCCGATGCTGGCGATGATGTACGGGTTCTCGGTGTCGTCGTGTATGTCGTCCGCTCTCTCCGAGGAGGGAGGCTTGGGCCTTGGAACTCTGGGTCTGAATCCGCAGCTGGCCCGGGAGATGACTGCTAAGGCGGGCTTCTCTCGCTTTGTCGAGCACGATTTCGGAGATCCGGCAAACCTTTACTACGAAGTTCGGCCCTAGTCGCGTGTTAGTCTTTGCCACCGCTCTTGGAGCGGCGCTGCGAGGTGGATGTGTGCGCGAATAGACCGTCTCTGTGGGCCGTCGTGCCCGTCAAAGAGCTGTGGCGCTCGAAGCAGCGCTTGAACGATGTGCTCTTTGCTGATGAGCGGGAGCGGCTGGTTCGAACGATGCTTCATGACGTGCTCGATGCCCTGATGTCGGCCGGAGTGTTGGTGGATGTGCTGGTTGTGACCCGCGATGCCACCTTGGGGGAGTTCGCCAGAGCGCGCGGCGCCGAGATTCTCGCCGAAGAGGAGGGGGGCGATCTCAATGCGGCGCTCGCCCACGCGGCGGATCATCTGAGCGAGATGGGGGCCCCTGGAATGCTGGTGGTGCCAGGCGATGTCCCGGCCCTTACCACCGACGAGGTCAGAGAACTGGCACAGGCCCACGGCCCATCGCCGGCGGTCACACTGGTCGCAGATCGTCACGGCCAGGGAACCAACGCTCTGGCTGCTTCCCCTCCAGACATCTGCCCCTTTCTTTTCGGCGAGGGTAGTTTCGATAAACACCTTGCCGCTGCTGCCGAGGTCGGTGCGGAGTTGCAGGTGCTCGATCTCCCAGGTTTGCGTCACGACGTCGATACCGAGACCGATCTCGACGACCTCGCCTATATGGCTCCCGGCTTAGAGACCGGCGAGCTCCTTCGCAGTCTCGGCCGCGTCGTAGTGCCGCGTGGGTTGGCCTCGCCGGAGGAACGACTTTGATGAGCGAGCAGCGGGGGTTCGTCGAAGCGCTGGTAGAGAGGCGCCCGGACCGTGAGGAGGCCCTGGCCCTGGCCGAGGTCGAGGATCTGGCGGCACTTCGTTCCGCCGCCGGACGCTTACGCGACAGCGGCTTCGGCAACGTCGTCACTTTCTCGAAGAAGGTGTTTCTGCCGCTCACCCACCTTTGTCGCGATATCTGTCACTACTGCGTTTTTGCCAAGCCGCCGACCCCGGGTGAGGCCGTCTACATGTCTCGCGAGCAAGTGCTGGAGCAGGCGCGAACGGCGGCGAGTGCGGGCTGTAAGGAAGCCCTCTTCACCTTGGGCGACAAGCCCGAGCGGCGCTACAAAGCGGCGCGCGAAGGGCTCGCCGAGCTCGGACACGAAACAACCCTGTCCTATCTTCGCCAAGTCGCTGAGCTGGTCTTCGAGGAGACCGGCCTGCTGCCGCACCTCAACCCCGGCCTGATGAACGCGGCCGATCTGGCGGCGCTGCGACCGGTATCGGCATCCATGGGCATCATGCTGGAGAGTGCCTCCGATCGCCTGCTCGAGAAGGGCCAGGCGCACTACGGTTCTCCCGACAAGGTGCCGGGCCGCCGTCTCGAGACCCTTCGCCTCGCCGGATTGGCGCGCATTCCCTTCACTTCCGGAATCCTCATCGGTATCGGGGAAACGCGGCGGGAGAGGGTGGAGGCCCTGTTGGCGCTGCGCGAGCTGCACCGGCGCCATGGCCACCTCCAGGAGATCATCGTTCAGAATTTCCGCGCCAAGCCGGAGACTCGGATGGCGAGTGCCCCGGAGCCCAGCTTCGAGGATCTGCTGTGGACGGTCGCGGTCGCGCGGCTCGTCTTCGGTCCGGAGATGAGTATTCAGGCGCCGCCCAACCTGAGCCCCGGACTCCTCACCGACATCGTTGCCGCCGGGATCAACGATTGGGGTGGGGTCTCTCCCGTAACTCCCGACTTCGTCAATCCCGAGGCGCCTTGGCCCCACTTGGAGAAGTTGGCCGAGGAGACCAGGGCTGCAGGCAAGTTCTTGCAGGAGCGGCTTACTGTCTATCCCAGCTATGCCATCGATCGAGAGACCTGGCTCGACAAGCGTCTGTGGCCCCGGGTGCTGTCGATGATGGATAGCGAGGGGCTGGCGAGAGTGGGGGAGTGGTCGCCGGGTGCCGTAATGGATCCTCCTGTTGAAGATGTTGCTCGAGCCACCGGTGCAGGCCCGTCACCTCGGATCAGCGCACCCCTGGCCGATCTGATCGCCAAGTCGAAGGGCGGCGAAGAGCTCTCTCAGGCCGAAGTCGCAAGGCTCTTCACTGCGAGGGGTGACGACTTTGCCGCGGTGTGCCGAGCCGCGGACGATCTGCGTCGAGAGGTCAATGGTGACACCGTCACTTACGCCGTCAATCGGAATATCAATTACACCAACGTCTGCTACTTCCGCTGCCAGTTCTGTGCTTTCTCCAAGGGCAAACTGTCGGAGAACCTGCGCGGTAAGCCCTACGACCTCGGTCTAGAGGAAGTGCAGCGCCGCGTCGCCGAGTCCTGGGACCGAGGCGCCACCGAGGTGTGTATGCAGGGGGGCATCCATCCCGACTACACCGGGCAGACCTACTTGGACCTGTGCCGTGCGGTGAAAGAGGCGGCACCCGAGATCCACATCCATGCCTTCTCCCCGTTGGAGGTTTGGCAGGGGGCGGCGACCCTCGGCGTTAGTCTCGAGGACTTTCTGCGTCAGCTCAAGGATGCCGGCCTTGGCACGCTGCCCGGCACCGCGGCGGAGATTCTCGACGACGAGATCCGAGCGATCATCTGCCCCGACAAGATCACTGCCGACCAATGGTTGGAGGTGATGGAAACGGCTCACGGTGTCGGCTTCCGCACCACCTCGACGGTCATGTACGGTCATGTCGAAGGGCCGGTCAACCTAGCGCGGCACTTGCTACGGTTGCGCGAATTGCAGAGTCGGACGGGCGGGTTCACCGAATTCGTACCGCTGCCCTTTGTGCACATGGAGGCGCCGATCTATCTCAAGGGTGGAGCTCGCATGGGGCCGACTTTTCGCGAAGCGGTGCTGATGCATGCGGTTGCCCGACTTGCCCTTCACCCGTTGTTCCACAACATTCAGGTGTCGTGGGTGAAGATGGGGCCGGAGGGGGTCAAGGCGGCTCTGCACGCCGGCTGCAACGATCTCGGTGGGACGCTGATGAACGAGTCCATTACTCGCGCTGCCGGAGCCGAGTGGGGGCAGGAGATGCCTCCCGCCGAGATGGAGGCGCTCATTCGCAGCTGTGGCCGCCAGCCGCGGCAGCGGAGCACGACCTACGGCCACCCGTCCGAGGAGCGTATCGAAGCTTCGATGGCGGCAGCCCCCTTGGAAGCCATCGTCAACACACCTGCCCACCGTTACGAGCGAGAAGAGCCCGTGACACTGCTGCGCCCGGGAGTCGAATGATCGATCTCTACTATTGGCCGACCCCGAACGGATGGAAGATCTCCATCGCTCTCGAGGAGATGGAGCTTCCCTACAAAGTCATCCCGGTGAATATCGGCATCGGCGAGCAATTCACGCCCGAGTTTCTCGAGGTCAGCCCCAACAATCGGATGCCGGCGATCGTCGATCACGAGCCTCTGGGTGGTGGCGAGCCGATGGCGATCTTCGAATCCGGCGCGATTCTGCTCTATCTGGCCGAGAAGACCGGAAAGTTCATGCCACAGGAGCCGCGAGGTCGCTATGACGTGACCCAGTGGGTGATGTGGCAGATGGCGAACCTTGGCCCGATGCTGGGGCAGCATGGCCACTTCAAGCTCTACGCTCCCGAGAAGATCCCCTACGCGATCGAGCGCTATCGCGACGAGGTGAACCGGATTTTTACGGTACTGGACGAACGGCTGGAGGGTCGCGACTACATCTGTGGTGAGTACACCATCGCCGACATGATCACCTGGCCGTGGACGATCACCTGGAAAGCCCAGGACATCGACCTGCCCGGGAAGTACCCGCACGTTCGCGCCTGGTACAACCGTTGTAAGGAGCGGCCCGGTCTACGTCGCGGCTACGAGGTGGGTCGTGATATCCGCACAATCTCCAAGAAGGCTCCGGACGAGAAGACTCGCGCGATTCTGTTCAGCAACAAGCGACCTCCTCGGGTCAGGGCTCAAAAAGAATCTGACGGAGCTGCTTGAGGTCGTCGCTGAGCTCGAGCTCTCCGGCCGGTACCTTGTTACCGCTGAGAATGTAAGCGACGAGATCGGCGGTCTGCCGCCGCGAAAGTGTGCCTGGCGCCTCTTGCGGCATCTCGAGCTGGATCAGCTCGAAGAGCTCGCCTAGCGATCGCTTCGCCCACCGGCTTCGGAAGGTATGATCGGCGAGCAGGGTCGACATCTCGGGGACGAAGGCCGAAAGCTCTCCGTGGCAGGACACGCACTGCTCTTTGTAGAGCACTTCGCCGCGCGCTGCCTGCTCCGCCGTGTAGGGGCCGCCCTGGGTCGCTGGCGGTCCCTCCCCGAGGGCAGCGACTCCAACCGTCACCAGGACCGCCGTCGCGACGGTGAGTGCTCGCATCTAACGGCCGATGATCAGCGTCGCGTTGCGCTTCGGGACTATGCCTCCGGTGTCGATCTTGGTGACCACCTTCACCGCTCCGATGTCGAGTACGGCGACGCTGCTGTCCCCGGCCAGCGAGATGTAGGCGAAGCGGCTGTCCGGCGTTATGGTGATCCAGTTGGGTGAGTCGCCGACTCTGACACCGCCCACCAGTTCGAGGTCCGGCAGCGTGTAGACATAGACGCTGCTGTTCAGACTACTGTTCGCCACGAGATGGCGGAGGTCGGGGGTGACGCCGATGCCGTGGGCGGTATTGCCGGTATGCCCGGGAGTCTGCTGATCGGCCGGCAGCTCGGGATACTCGATTCGGGTGACCTCCTTGCGGGTCTCGAAGTCGAGCACACCGAAGCCGTTGAAGCCGGAGAGTTGGGCGTAGATCCGCCGGGTGGATCCATCGGCGTTGGTGTCGAAAGCCATCGGTCGGATGCCGCGGTCCCAATACGTCGTCCACACCGGCATGTCGGTTGCGGTGTCGACGACGGTAATATTCCGTGCGCCGATCATGCCGGCGACGGCGTACTTGCCGTCGGGAGTGACATAGGTGTTGTGCACGCCACCATGCACCGAGATCGTCGCGGAGATCTCGTTCGAGCTGGTGTCGAGGACCTGGAGCGCGCCGGGGGCCTCGGCGATGGCCACATAGACCTTGCGTCCGTCTGGGGTGATGGCGATGTTATTGGGACGCCCGCTGAGGGGAACCTTGTGGATTACCGCGAGCTTCGACACGTCGACGACATCGATGGTGTTGTCGGACTCGTTGGCTACGTAGAGTCGGCGTCCGTCGGGCGACGGTGCGGCCCCGTGCGCTCGCTCGACTCCGGGGATCTCGCCGACGACGGTGTTGGTCACCGGGTCGATGATGTGGATGTTGTCGCCCATGCTATTGGTTTGGACGATGCGGACGGTGTCCGCCGCCGCCGTTGGGAGCGGCAAGAGGAGGATCACAGCCGTCAGACTGCATGTCAGCTTTGTTCTCTTGGCCATCGTCAAGCTCCTATTGCGCCAGGCTCAGTGTGCGATCAGTGGCTCGCAACCGGTGTCGGATAGCACCTCGGTGACTTTACGGCGATCGTCGCCGCTGAGTGCTTCGTACTGTTCCCGAATCCACTGTAGGCACTTGCCCTGGTAGGGGAAAGGTTGCTGCACCCAGGGTCGGTCGTCGATGGTGGTCTCGACTTTTTCGGCACCAGAGACCAGTGCCTTGGCGTTGGCGAGCAGGAATGGGGTGTAGACGCGCCCGACCTCGGCAAATAGATCTCCCAGCCGGTCTCGCAGCGAATCGCGGTCGAGCCAGCCGTCTTCGGTGGGATCGAGGCCGCTCAGGTCGTCCGTGACGTCTACCCAGGCGAAGACCCGAGGCGCCTGCGAGAGGGCGAGCTCCATCGGGGTCGGATCGAACTTGGCGAGCTGGGTGAGCTGCGCATAGGCGGCGAAATCGGAGGCGCCGGGGCGCTGTCCCATGACAAAGGGCTGCGATTCCAAGAGCACCCGAAAGATACCCAGGTAGCGCTCGTAGCTTGCCTCGATCACCGGGGCTGTCGTGTCGTTCGAGCCGACCACGTAGAGACGTGAGATCTGGCGATCCTGGATGCGCTTCTTCGCCAGCTGTATCTCGTCCTCGGGAGTCGAGACGCCGCGCCATCGTGGAAGGATCTCGCCCGACTTCTCGATGTCGGGCTCGTAGTACCAGCGATAGTGAAACATCGCCTTGGTCAGCCACTCGTCGCCGTAGTCTTCGAGCAGGTAGTCGATGAAGGCGACCACCGGATCGGTGGGGAGGGCCGAGCGTCCCTCAAATGCGGCCTCGAAGCGGCGGATGAGGGGGGTCGAGTCGACCACCGCCTCGAGCGCGCCGTCGTCGTTGGGGAGGTAAAAGGTCGGTAGCAGGCGGACTTTGGGTTGAGGAAGGTCGGTCAGCGTTTCCGGCATCGACAGCAGGAAGCGGTAGGGGATCTGTCGATAGCGGAGATAGGCGAGCATCTTGCGGGTATAGGGCGAACCCGGTGCGCCGCTGAAGGTCAGGGGTGTGGGCAGTGTCATCGCTGCCCCTAGAGTACGGCTTCGGCAACCACGTGCAGCGCCTCGAGCTGGCCGGTGCCCAGTAGCATCGAACCGACGTGATTCTTCTTGCCGGCCGCGATCCACGTTTGCAGGCGGTCGCGGATGCGATCGGCCGGGCCGACCAGGGCGAGGTCGTCGACCAGCTCATCGGGTACCGCCGCTGCCGCCTCGGCGCGCTCGCCGGCAAGAAAGTGGTTCTGGATCTTGACCGCCGCCTCTTCGTAGCCCAGACGCTTGGCGTAGTCATTGTAGAAATTCTTGTCGCGAGCCCCCATGCCCCCGATATAGAGGGCGAGATTGGTCTTGACCGGTAGGCGGCACTTCTCGACATCGTCGCCCATGACCACAGTCACGAAAGGAGCGATCTCGAAGTCGTCGAGACTCTTCTCTTCCTCGGCCTTGGCGAAGCCTTCGTTGAGGGGTTCTTCGAAGAGATCGAAGCGCTCAGGGTTCATCCACACCGGAAAAACTCCCTGGGCGACCTCGGCGCTGCAGGCGATTCCTTTGGGTGAGATCGAGGCGGTGAAGATCGGGATCGAAGTGTCGGCGGCGAGTATGCTCTTGAGCGGCCTGCCCAGGCCGGTGCCGTCGTCGCCCTGATAGGGGAGCTGGTAGTGGTAGCCCTGGTGGGTGACCCGTTCTTCGCGAGCCATGATCTTGCGGATGATCGAAATGTACTCTTTAGTACGAGTCAGAGGGCGGCCGTAGGCCTGCCCGTGCCACCCTTCGACGACCTGGGGGCCGGAGGGTCCGAGGCCGAGAATGAAACGCCCACCGGAGAGTTGGTTGAGGGTCATGGCGGTCATCGCGGTGCAGGCCGGGGTGCGAGCCTGCATCTGCATGATCGAGGTGCCGACCTTGATCTTTTTGGTACCCGCGAGCATGTAAGTTGCCGGTGTGATCGCGTCGGCGCCCCACGCTTCGGTGGTCCATAGAGAGTCGAAACCGAGCTCTTCCGCTCGTTTGATGACATCCCACGGAAGATTGATGGTCTTCCCACGGTAGTTGACGACGATACCCAGTTTCATGACCCATTCCTCCGAGCTGAAGTTAAAGCGGTGTCCAAGAGGTGGAGTCTATCCCTCCTTTTACCGCGAGGGCGCCTAGATATCTCCAATAGCTCACGTTCGTGACGCATGAATCAAGTTCTTCTCGAAGCGAACTCCGTGCCGGCCGTTCAGGGTGCCCCAGATCGCCGCAGCGCAGGAGCGAGGCGACGCAGCCGTACTCCGCGTACGGCGGAGGAGCCGAACGACGAGCACGCGGTGAGGTGGGGTGCCCTGGACGGCCGGCCCTAGGCTTCTGTCAGCTCCTCGTTGGGCTCGACCCGCAGGCCACGGCGGACGGGCCCGACGACAGCGAGCAGGCGACAACGATCATCAACGCGGCGGCAGCGGGGAGGACGCCCGGCACTTTCCAGCCGCCCATTTCTTCGACAGGGAGATAGTGCTCCAGGAAGGTCGCCAGGTCTCTCCAGCCTCGAGGGTCGCCTCACGGAGTTGAGTAAGCCCTCCCAGCTCCACGCGAGCTCGCCGGCCGGCTTCTTCCTTTGGCATGCCCCGGCGAATCAGATCGTCTTCCGCCATTGCCAGGTGAGCTTGGGATGTCGAGAGGAGGGAGGGTACTCTCGCGAGCGTGATCGAGGCAGAGATCCATAGCCCGGACCACCCCGATAATCGGCCCTTCGTGGAATTCGCGCGCCGGGAGGCGGGAGCTGAGGTTCGGATCGACAACGTCTCGCGCGACTTCGGCCGCCCTTCGATTGTTTGGCGCCTGACCGCGCTCGATGGCTCTCGCGCGTGGCTCAAGCATCATGAAGGGCGCTATCTCTATGTCCGAGAGCTTCTCGGCCTCGAGCAATTCGTTCCGGCGCTCGGAGACCAGAGTTGGTGGTCTTCGCCTTCCCTGCTCGCAAAGAGCGATGAGATCGAAGCCATCTTGATGACGGAGGTCGAGGGCAAGCTCGTCGATTCGACAGCGCTCTCGGCCGAAGAGCGCGCAGTGGCATTCATGTTGGCCGGCCGCTTCATCCGCAGCTTGCACGATGTCGGTCTCCCCGCCCCTGACGGGGTCGGCGTTGAGGACTATCTCCGCGAACGCTTGGACCACTATCAGGCTCAAGGCAAGGGCTTGGTTGACGAAGAAGTCTTCGAGTGGGGACGAGAGTTGATTGAGCGGGCATGTTCTGTCACCGGCGCCAAACGGGTGCCGTGTCACATGGACTTTTCGCCGCGAAACTGGCTGCTTCAGCACAACGACGACGGCGCCCGCATAGGGATCATCGACTGGGAGAGAGCCCGCTGGGATCTTTGGCTGCAGGACGTCCAACGGATGGCCTACGACCACTGGCACCACGAGCCCCATCTCCGCGATGCCTACTTCGAGGGCTACGGTCGCGAGCCGACCGAAGGTGAGGAAGCGCAGCTCCAGGCGATCTGCCTGGTATCGGCCATCGCCAGCATTCGCTGGGCGGTCGAACACAGGGACACCCCCTTTGTGGAGCTGAGTCGCAAGCAGATCGAGAGAATCAGGAGAGCGACGACCTGAGTCGGATCGGCGCTCAGGTGCCCGAGGACGCTTGAAGAGGAGATCGTGAGCGAGCTCCGTCGGACCGCTCCCAGACGCTCCCACAAGGGGAGTAGGGGCTAGGGTTGAATTTCCTTAGATAAAAATATATATTTGAGTATACAAAATATCAATAGAGACGATTCCATCTTGGCATCGATCGAGAGAGCTAGAGTGCGGTCGTGAGCACGGTTGGGGTCGTGAGCATCGGGTTGGGTGCCCTTAGTATCTGGGGCCGGAGCTACTTGCTGGTGGCGCCGGAGCGGACCCTACGCTGGTTCAGAGGGGTGATCAGCTCGAACGGCCGACTGCGGGCGCTAGGCGCGGTCATGCTGATGCTCGGGGCGACGTTGATCTGGGCGGGGGCCTCGGAGGAGAGCGGGCTGGCGAGTGTTCTGTCGGTGGTGGGATGGGCCTTTGTGGTGATGTCCACCCTGGGGCTAATCCTCTTCCCAGCGGCCTACCGAGCCGTTGCCAACGCCTTCTTGCCCTCCGAGCCGAGCGGAAGCCTGACCGCGTGGCGCATCAGAGGACTGATCGGCGTGATCCTCGGCGTGCTCCTGATCTACTTCGGCGCTCTTTCGCTGTGACCGCAGCGTAGCGTCGGTTTAGGGAGGGCACACGCCGGGTAAGGCCGGCGATGGTACCCTCGTGCGCCCAAGCACTAGGCCCGGTGAAGGAGCGAACCCCTTGAGTTACGAGCAGATCACATGTGAGTCGCGTGAGGACATCCTCCTCATCACTCTCAATCGGCCCGACAAACTGAACGCCTACACATCGCAGATGCGCCTCGAGCTGGAAGATGCTATCGAGCGGGCGAATCAGGATCGCGAGATCGGCGCCATTGTGGTGACCGGCGCCGGTCGGGGGTTCTGTGCCGGCGCGGACATCAAGCAGAGCTTTCAGAAGCGCTTGAACGAGGCCGAAGGGGACGGGGAGGCGGCGAAAGAAGCCAGACGGCCGGGGGACTGGGTGGAGCTGTGTCGCCGGTCGAAGCCGCTGGTCGCCGCCGTCAACGGTGTTGCGGTCGGAGTAGGTCTGACCCTGATTCTCCCCTTCGACATCATCGTCGCCTCTGAGGCCGCGCGCTTCGGCATGTTCTTCGTTCGGATGGGCGTAGTGCCCGAGCTCGGCAGCTCCCACTTCGCGATCCAGAGACTGGGTTTCGCCAAAGCAAGCGAGATGTGCCTCACCGGCAGGCTGTACGAGGCTTCGGAAATCGCCGATACAGGGCTGGTGAACTGCGTCGTGGCGCCCGACGACCTGTTGCCGCAAGCGATGGCGCTGGCGCGCGAGATCGCCGCCAATCCGCCCTCCTCTCTTCGCCTGATCAAGGAGCTCCTGAGTGTCAATGGCAGCTGTGAGGATCTGACAGCAGTGCAAGCGCGCGAGGTGGCAGCTCTCGAGAAGGCCTACGCCTCGGCCGAGCACAAGGAGGCCGTCACTGCGTTTCTAGAAAAGCGCAAGCCGGACTTCAAGAGCGCTGCTGCGCCTGCGGAGAGGTAAGGAAGATGCCAGAGAAACCGATCACTGTCGTTGTCGGTGCCGGCGACTACATCGGCGCCGCCATCGCGCGTCGTTTCGCGGCAGGTGGCTATCCGGTTGTGGTAGGTCGCCGAAACGGTGACAAGTTGACGCCCTTGGCAGAGGAGATTCGAGCCGCGGGAGGGGAGTGCCATCCCTTCGCGATGGACGCGCGTAAAGAGGAGTCGGTCGCCGAGTTCTTTGCCGAGGCCGAGAAGATCGGCCCGATCGAGGTGTGTGTCTTCAATGTCGGCGGCAATGTCTACTTCCCGATACTGGAAACCACCGAGCGAGTGTTCCGCAAAGTCTGGGAGATGTGTTGTTACGCGGGATTTCTCTCCGGCAGAGAGGCGGCTCGCTACATGGTGCCGCGCGAGAGAGGCTCGATCTTCTTCACCGGCGCTACCGCAAGTATGCGAGGTGGCGCTGGCTTCGGGGCCTTCGCCGCCGGGAAGTCAGGCCTGAGAGCCTTGGCCCAGAGCATGGCCCGAGAGCTGGGGCCGAAGAACATCCATGTCGCTCATCTGGTGATCGACGCCGGCGTCGACACGGCCTTTGTGCGGGAGCGCATTCGAGGGCGTCTCGGTGATGCCGGGCTCGAGAACCTGGAGCCGGACACTCTGATGAATCCGGCGTCGATCGGTGAGGCCTACTGGGAGCTGCATCGCCAATCGCGAGACGCCTGGACCTTCGAACAGGACCTGCGCCCTTATGGAGAGAAGTGGTGAGTCGGCTATGAGCGCGCCAAGAGTCGAGTTCTGCTTCGATTTCGGAAGTCCCAACGCCTACCTCAGCCATCTGGTGATTCCGGCGATCGAGAAGAGAACCGGTGTTCCCTTCGAATATGTTCCGGTGCTCTTGGGCGGAGTGTTCAAACTCACCAATAATGTCTCGCCGGCGGTGTCTCTCCAGGGGATCAAGAACAAAGGCGCCTACCAGCAGCTCGAGACCGAGCGCTTTGTGGCGAAACACAAGATCACGGACTATCGAAGGAACCCGTACTTTCCGGTCAATACGCTGCAAATCATGCGCGGCGCGATCGTGGCGCAGCTGGCCGGGTTCTTCGACAGCTACGTCGACGCGGTATACGGGCATATGTTGTGCCAGCCGAAAAAGATGGACGATCCTGAAGTGATCGGCGAGGCGCTTCGGGAGTCGGGTCTCGACGCCGACTCGATCATGGCCGGTATTCAGGATGCCGACGTCAAAGCGCAGTTGATCAGCAATACCGCAGACGCCGTCGAACGGGGGGTTTTTGGCTCGCCGAGCTTCTTTGTGGGCGACGAGCTCTTTTTCGGCAAGGACCGGCTACGCGACGTCGAAGAGGAGATCGAGAGCCGCAAGGAGTCGAGCTAGGCTCCGGAAATGATGGCTATCATTTCCTGCGCCTAGATTACATGGCGCCGAGGACGGCGCATCCGGACTACGGAAATGATGGGTATCATTTCCTCCAGATGCGGAACGTGGCGCCGAGGACGGCGCATCCTACGGAAATGATGGGTATCATCTCCTCCAGATGCGGAACATGGCGCCGAGGACGGCGCATCCTACGGAAATGATGGGTATCATCTCCTCCAGATGCGGAACATGGCGCCGAGGACGGCGCATCCTACGGAAATGATAGGTATCATTTCCTCCAGATGCGGAACATGGCGCCGAGGACGGCGCATCCTACGGAAATGATGGGTATCATCTCCTCCAGATGCGGAACATGGCGCCGAGGACGGCGCATCCTACGGAAATGATGGGTATCATCTCCTCCAGATGCGGAACATGGCGCCGAGGACGGCGCATCCTACGGAAATGATAGGTATCATCTCCTCCAGATGCGGAACATGGCGCCGAGGACGGCGCATCCTACGGAAATGATAGGTATAATCTCCTCCAGATGCGGAACATGGCGCCGAGGACGGCGCATCCTACGGAAATGATGGGTATCATTTCCTCCAGATGCGGAACATGGCGCCGAGGACGGCGCATCCGGGAGTCTGCGGCGCAGACTCCCTAGGGTAGAAGGATTCGAGAACAGGCGGTCGCCCTCCGGCGGAGGAGCGAGAACGTCAATTGTAGAGAGGAGTCGACCATGGCGTGGGATTTCGAGACCGAGCCCGAGTTTGAAGAGAAGCTGGAGTGGATGCGCGAGTTCGTGCGCGACGAGATCATCCCGCTCGAAGAGCTCAATGTGTCCGAAGAGCAGATGGCCGAGATCACCAAGCCGATGAAGGCAGAGGTGCGGCGCCGCAGACTGTGGGCGGCTCATCTTCCCCCGGAGCTCGGAGGCGGAGGCTTCGGCCAGGTGAAACTCGGCTTGATGCACGAGATTCTCGGCCAGACCGGTCGCGCGCCGTCGATCTTCGGCAACAACGCCCCCGACTCCGGCAACGCCGAGCTGCTCGCTCTGGGCGGGACGGCCGAACAGAAAAAGAAGTGGATGGAGCCACTGCTGGCGGGAGAAATGCGCAGCGCGTACTCGATGACCGAGCCCGACACCGCGGGCTCTGACCCCAAGCTGCTCAAGACGCGAGCTACTCGTGATGGCGACGATTGGGTGATCGAAGGGCATAAGTGGTTCACATCGAACGGATCCAGAGCCGACTTCCTGATCACGATGGCAGTGACCGACACCGAAGTGCATCCCTACTCCGGGTCTTCGATGTTCATCGTTCCCACCGACTCCCCCGGTCTCAACATCATCCGCGACGTGCCTGTCATGTCCGAGCCCGATCACAAGACCGGCGAGCCTGGCGGCCATGCCGAGATCATCTACGACAAATGTCGTATCCCCTTCGAGAACGTGGTCGGCGGCGAGGCGGGTATCGGCGAGGGCTTCGTTCTCGCCCAGAAGCGGCTGGGTCCGGGGCGGATCCACCATGCTATGCGCTGGCTCGGGGTATCGAAGCGAGCATTCGACATGCTCTGCGAGCGCGCAGTGTCTCGCTTTTCTCATGGTTCGTTACTCTCCGAAAAGCAGATGGTGCAGGATTGGATCGCCACCAGCCACGCGGAGATGGAGGCGGCCAGACTGCTGACCCTCCACGCGGCGTGGAGGATGGACCAGGTGGGCGCGTCGAACGCCCGCAACGAGATTGCGATCATCAAGTTCTACGGCGCCAAGGTGCTCTACAACGTTATCGACAGAGCGATTCAGGTTCACGGTGCGCTCGGTTTCTCGACCGACATGCCGCTGGAGCTCATGTATCGCCGGGCGCGCGCAGCTCGACTGGTCGACGGCGCCGACGAGGTTCACAAGATGACCGTCGCGCGCCGAATACTCAAGAACTATGCCGCGGTCGAGGTGCCCTCCGAGCACCGGCCGACACGCCGGAGGATGGTCGAAGAGCGCTTCGCCGACTTCCTCGACGCGGAGGCGGTAAACAGCTAGCCTCCGGAGGTGATGGGTATCACCTCCTCCGGCTAGATAACATGGCGCCGAGGACGGCGCATCCGGACTCCGGAGGTGATGGGTATCACTTTCTCCGGCTAGATAACATGGCGCCGAGGACGGCGCATCCGGACTCCGGAGGTGATGGGTATCACTTTCTCCGGCTATTTAGCATGGCGCCGAGGACGGCGCATTCTACGGAAATGATGGGTATCATTTCCTCCAGATGCGGAACATGGCGCCGAGGGCGGCGCATCCGGAGCTCGTCAACGCAGGCTCCTCGCCGATTCAGCGGAGGGCTTCGAGGTCGTGCCGGACCATCATGGCCACCAGGTCTTCGAAGCTCGTCTTCGGCTTCCACCCGAGCTCTTCGCGGGCCCGGGTCGCGTCTCCGATAAGAACGTCGACTTCTGAGGGGCGAAAGAAGGCGGGGTCGACATCGACGAGGACGCGACCGTTCTCGTCGATGCCTTTCTCGCTCAAGCCCTCTCCCTCCCACTGCAAGGAGAGTCCGACGTGGGCGAAGGCGCGCTCGCAGAAATCGCGAACCGAATAGGACTCCCCGGTCGCGATCACGTAGTCGTCAGCCTTTTCCGCTTGCAGGATGAGCCACATAGCCTCCACATAGTCACCCGCGAATCCCCAGTCTCGACGAGCGTCGAGATTGCCGAGGTGGAGCGGAGCCTCGTGACCTCGAGCGATGCGGGCGACGGCCTTGGTGATCTTCCGAGTAACGAAATTCTCTCCTCGCCGTGGCGATTCGTGATTGAAGAGAATTCCGTTGACTGCGAATGTGCCGTAGGCCTCCCGGTAGTTGCGGGTCATGTGAAAGGCGTACGTCTTGGCGACGGCGTAGGGGCTGCGAGGATAGAAGGGAGTGGTCTCGCGTTGAGGTGTTTCGAGCACCTTGCCGTACATCTCGGAGGAGGCGGCCTGATAGAAGCGACTGTCGAGCCGGTGCTCACGAATGCCTTCGAGCAGCCGAACCACACCGAGGCCAGAGGCGTTCCCGGTCTCCTCGGGAGTGTCGAAGGAGATCTTGACGTCAGACTGAGCGGCGAGGTTGTAGATCTCGTCGGGTTCGACCTCTCCGAGAAGGCGGTGAAGAGAGGACGAGTCTCCGAGGTCACCCCATGCCAAATTGAGCCGACCCTGATTGGCTTCATCGCGGAGTAGATGATCGATTCGCGGAGTGTTATGAATGGATGAGCGGCGGATCACTCCCCACACTCGGTAGCCTTTGGCGAGGAGGAGCTCGGCCAGGTAAGAGCCGTCTTGGCCGGTGATTCCGGTGATGAGGGCTTTGCGCTCAGATGTCTCGCTCATGCTTCCCCGAGGTCTCTCCGTTTTGGCCACGCAGCCTGCGGCTCGACGCGGCAGTTTAGCCGACGGAGTGGCGTAGTGCGAGCCGCATGAGTCCTCCCGACAGCGGAGCGGAGGTGACTGCGATACTCTGGCGAGCCGCTGTGAGAACACGAAAGACCAAGATCGTCGCCACGATTGGACCGGCCTCCGACAGCGCCGAGGGGTTGGAGGCGCTGATTCGAGCCGGCATGAATGTGGCCAGGCTCAATATGTCTCACGGAAGCATCGAGGAGCATGAAGAGGTGCTGGATCGCATCCGAGAGGCTTCGAAGTCGGCCGGGGTCGAAGTCGCGGTAATGGTGGATCTTCGGGGTTTGGAGATCCGTACGGGCCGGCTGGAAGGGGCGGCAGCTGTTCTCGTTCCCGGGCAGACCTTCATTCTCACTCTCGATGGGCGGGTCGGCGACAGTCGGGGAGTGTCGATCACGCATGATCGTCTTTCCGAGGAGATCGCTCTTGGCGACACGATCTTTCTCGATGACGGCAAGATCGAGCTCGAGGTGACGGGCGTTCGGCGCGAGGAGATCGAGTGCCGGGTGGAGTGTGGCGGCACTCTGCGCGAGAGCAAGGGAGTCAACATCCCGGGTCGGGATCTCTCTTTGAGTCAACAGGGTGTCGAAGACCGAGAAGATCTAGGCTTCGCTGCTAGCAGCAGCGCGGATTACGTGGCGGCTTCGTTTGTGAGATCGGCCGCGGACGTGGAGGAGATCCGGGCGTTCCTCGATAGCCATGGCGCCGACCCGCCGATCATCGCCAAGATCGAGACCGAGGCTGGGGTGAAGAATCTCGCTGAGATCATTGCCGCCGCCGACGGTACGATGGTCGCTCGCGGGGACCTCGGCGTCGAATTGCCGATGGCGGAAGTGCCGGTACTCCAGAAACAGATCATCCGCGCGACCGTGAGTAGTGGAAAACCGGTCATTACTGCGACTCAGATGCTCGATTCGATGGAGCGCAACCCGCGGCCGACGCGGGCCGAGGTAAGCGATGTAGCGAACGCGATTTTCGACGGTTCCTCGGCGCTGATGCTCTCCGGAGAGACCGCTGTCGGGCGCTATCCGATCGAGGCGGTGAAGACCATGGACCTTTTGGCGCGGGCAGCGGAAGAACAACTTCGCGAGTACGGCGAGTTGCAGAAGATTCTCAGCCACCCTGCCGACAAGGTCACCGAGGCGGTCGCCCAAGCGGCGATCGCGATGACCGATCATCTCAAGGCTGCCGCAGTCATTTGTCTTACCGAGAGCGGGCGCACTGCAAGGCGAATCTCGAAGTACCGGCCCGAGTGCCCGATTCTCGCCGTCGCGACCACCGAGAGCGTGGTCAGGCGGCTGGCAATGAATTGGGGCGTGGTTCCCTTCTTCTACGAAGGGAAAGCGCTGGACTCAGAGCGGTTGCGCTTCGCCATCGACCGCGCGAGATCGGAAGGATACGTCAAGGAAGGGGATGTCGTCGTTGCGACCGGGAGCGCGCAGCAAGAGGGCGCTTCCACCGACATGATCCGTGTCGTCACTGTCGGATAACACCGGGAGAACGGTCGGGGCGATAGCCACCCTGGGCGCTGCCGTCGTACTCATGGTCTCAGCCGGTCTCCTCGGCTGTTCGAAGGGGCCCCGTCCGTCGATCATCATCGTGACGGTCGACACTCTACGCGCCGACCACCTCGGTGCCTACGGCCATGAGGCGGCTCGCACTCCGGTGATCGACGATCTTGCCCGGCGGGGTAGGGTGTTCACGACGGCGCTGACTCCCTCTCCTCGCACGACTCCTGCGCTTGCAACGTTGCTCACCGGGTTGCGTCCGTGGACTCACGGCTCACGAGAAGTGGGCCAGAAGATGCGAGCCGTGAGCGGCCTGGCCTCCACTTTGAAACAAGCCGGGTACGCCACCTTCGCGGTGAGTGTGAACGGCGCGGCCGGCCCTGAACAGAACCTCGACCTCGGGTTCGATCGCTTCTTGGATCACTTGCAGGTAGAGAACCACACCGCCGCGGGTGTGACCGACGCCACCCTTGACCTTCTCGACGAAGCTGAGCCGACGGCGCCTCTCCTACTCTGGGTTCATTACATCGACCCACACTTTCCCTACGCCCCGCCGGCTTCGTGGACCGATCAGCCGGCGGCTCCCCTCTGTCGGAGTCTCTACCGGCGGATCGACGGCGACCTTCGAGAGACGGCCCTCCTTCGCGGTGATCTCGAGGGTCGCGCTAGCGCTGGTCTGGAAGAGTGCACCACGCTCTACGATGCCGAGATCGCATTCACCGACTTCCACCTCGGTCGCCTTTTCGAAGGGCTGGAGACCCGAGGGTGGCTCGCGGGCTCTTTTGTGCTCTTTACTTCCGATCACGGTGAGAACCTCGGTGAGGATGGCCTCTTTTTCGAGCATGGCCCGAGTGTGCACGATGCCTCGTTGCGGGTTCCCCTCATCTTGGTCGGTCCGGGGGTAGAACCGGCGAGGGACCGAGGTATAGCGAGGCTGGAGGACATAACACCGACCTTGTTGGATCTAGTGGAGTTGGATCCGCCCGAGGGGGTGAGCTTCGACGGCGTGAGCCTTGTACCGCGTCTCGGCGCGGCTGGTTCGGAAGCGTCTGCGACAATCGCGATTGCCGAGGCCGGGAACGCTCTCCTGCCGGAGAGCTTCGCCTATATCTATTCAGGTCAGAATCGAAAGCTCCACTGCATCAATACCGCCTCCTACTCACTCTGCTCGGACGGCGATGGAGAGGTGAGGCTCTACGACCACGAGGTCGACCCCTATCTTCAGAGTGATCTGAGTAGCGAGCTGCCAGAAGTGGTCGAGGACCTTCTCGCAGCTCGAGATCGTTGGCCGCCGCTCAAGGTCCGAGAGCGCGCTGCGCACATCGGTAGGTACAAGCTGGTCGAGCGTCCTCGCTTCGAAGGTGGGTTCTCCGCAGCTCTTTACGACCTTTCCTCCGCGGCTGGAGAGTCTGAAGATATGAGCGCGCGTTTCCCCGAATTGGTGAAGCGTTTGCGCCGGGAGCTCTCACAGGAGCTCGATCGGACCGAGAGCTCGGAGCCGGGAGAGCTTTCCTCCCGCACGCTCGAAGCTCTGCGGGCCCTCGGCTACATGAACTAGCCGCTCAATTTGAATCGGTAGAGCCGAGCGAGGTGTCGGAGATAGTCCCATCGCTCTCGGTACGAGAGCTTGCTTTCGCCGCGAAGGCGTTGGCCGAAGTGGATCGGTATCTCGACCACATTCCGACAACCGCATTTGACGATCAGCTCGAGCGCGATCTTGAACCCCAGTGGGTCGAGTGCGGCGGCCCGTGAGTAGGTACTTCGACGGAGGGCGAAGAAACCGGCCATGGGATCGTTGATGCGGGTCAGGGGGCGCGCCAGGAGGGTAGCCACCTTCGAATTGACCAGGCGGTCGAGCCCCCACCCGGCCTCCGTGCTCCCTCCTTCCACATAGCGGCTGCCGAGGGCGAAGTCGACACCTTCCTCGTCGAGTGCCGCCACGAGCTCACCGAGCTTCTCGGGGGGGTGAGAGAGGTCCGCGTCCATGACCGCGAGTACTTCGCCCTGAGATCTTTCCATCGCATGAACGACAGCACCGGCCAGCCCTCGCGCACCTCGTCGCACCAGCAGGCGCACCGGGAAACGAGTCGTGAGCTCGGCACAGACGCTCTCTGTGTCGTCGGGGCTGTCATCGTCGACGATAACGATCTCTCCCTCGCGAGCCGCGGATTCGAGAGCCTGCACGATACGAGGAACTAGCACCGGGAGGTTCTCGGCCTCGAGGTAGGTGGGCACGATGACGGTGATCTCGGGTGCACTCATGGCGAGCTCAGCCTGCGATGTGACGATTCTATGGCCCTTCTTGCGATGGCGGCGAAAGAAGGCCGAGGAGCGACGAGAGAAAGCCGAGGTATAGTCGCGCCGCTCTCTGCAGATGCCTCGCCGGGCGCGGGAGCGTGCCCCTCTTTTTCGATCATGAGCATGGCGGAATCCATCGATACTGGGACAGTGCTGCCGAGACGTCTGGGTAGCGTTTGCGGTAAGCGTCCAGGAGCTACGCTCGTATGCATCGGCGGCCTCCACGGCAACGAGCCGGCAGGGGTGATCGCGCTGCAGCGCTTTTTTGCTTCGGTGGAGGTGGGCAGCGAGCTCAGAGGGAGGGTGATCGGCCTGGCCGGCAATCTGCGGGCGCTGGCGGCCGGGCAGCGACGGTGGCGAAGGGTGAGCTTGTGGGCCGTTCCAAAGCGGCAGAGGTCCATGCACCCATGTCTGGGCTTCTCTTGATGCCCCTCTACCAGGCCCAGGGAGAAGAAGGCTTCTATGTCGTGACCAAGGTTTCTTCCCGCTGGTTGGCGGTCTCCGAGCTGGCTCGTCGCCTAGGTGTGGCGCGAGTGCTATGTCTCTTTTCCGGCGTCGATGCGGCTCCTGGCGAAGGCGGCCGACTGAGAGTCGATCTGCGAATTGCCAGCGCTCTGACGCTGCGGCTGTGCCATATCCTCGGTTATCGACAGCAGGGCGCGACACCTGTCGTGGTCATGACGCCGCGTGCGCCTAGACGACCTCGGCCTCGCCACGAGCCAGAGCACTAAGAGAGAACAGGGGAGAGATCTGTCATGAGTAGAGAAATCGAGACCGTGGACATGCTCGAGGGCATTGCGACAGCGAGAAGTATCCGCAGGTATCACTTCGATCCGATTCCGGAGGAAGATCTCGCTCGGATCCTCTACGCGGCAACCAGAGCTCCGTCAGGCACTAACCGGCAGCCCTTCCGTTTCGTCGTTCTGCGAGACGGCGAACAAGGGACTGCGGCGAAGGCCCTGCTCGGAGAGGCGTTCCGCCGTGGCTGGGCGAAGAAGTCCGGGAGCGAAGGATGGCGAAAACCCGGCGACGACAAGCGCAAGTCTCGCAGAGTCCGCTCTATGGAGACGATGCAGTTCTATGTCGACAATTTCGAGCGCATTCCCGTCGTCGTGCTGGCGTGTTTGTTGCGCTACCGGGCTCCCCACCATGGCGAGGGATCTTCGGTCTATCCCGCTTGCCAGAATATTCTTCTCGCTGCCAGGGCACTCGGCTACGGAGCCTCCTTTGCAGGCTGGCATCGGGGCGTCGAGAAGGAGCTGAAGAAGCTTCTCGGCATGCCGGAGGAAGCTGTCGTCTCCCTCACCATCACCATGGGGAAGCCGCGAGGAAAACACGGCCCGCTGCGGCGCTTCCCGGTCAAAGAGCTCGTCTTCGAGGAAGGCTGGGGAAACCCTGCGAGCTGGATCGACGACCCCGAGGGAGCTCGCCTCTCCCGCTCTCGGATGCAATCTGCCGATGGACCTCGCCTCCGGAAGTGATTGCTATCACTTCCTGCGGCTCGTTGCTGTTCGGCGCCGAGGACGGCGCACTCGGGCCTTGCTTCCTATTCCCTCCGGGAAACGGCTCAGGACGAATGCTCGGACTCACTCCAAGCCGCACCAGAGGATGAGGCTCGCTGCAGCCTAGTGTCCCGTGCGGGAAGTTCGTTGCCATTCGAGCGCCGATGCATCCCGCTGGGCGGCGTTGCTCCTCGTCGACAGAGTCCCAGCTATGCCTGCCTCGGAGCGCCTTGCCCAGCGGGCGCCTCGACGCTCTCGGTGGTCAACGAACTTCCCACACGGGACACTAGGCGTAAGAGCGATACCGATCGCTCAGATTACTTTATGTCTCCGGAGGATCCGGGTGCGCCGTCCTCGGCGCCATGTTGAGAGATTTGTAGGAAGTGATACCCATCACTTCCGGAGGATCCGGATGCGCCGTCCTCGGCGCCATGTGATGTAGCTTCCGGAAGTGATACCCATCACTTCCGTAAGCTACTGGAGGCTACTGTGGACGGTCTCGATCCAGACTTCGGTGGTGATGAAGCCCGAGCCCCAGCCGTCCCACTCGTCAGAGAGACCGGCCTTCTTTATCTCGTCGAGGGACTTGCCGCTGTCGATGCCCTTCTGCACGGTTCCTACCGACTCTTTCAGCATTCGATGGGTAGTTGCGAGGGTGTCCAGGTCGGCCAGCGCGCCGTGTCCGGGGATGAGCGTGAGTCCTTTCACGTTCTTGAATTCGCGGAGAACCATTTCCACATTGCGGGTCATACCCTGGACCGTGCCACCCGATCCGAGGTCGACAAAGGGGAAACGCGAGTTGAAGAAATGGTCGCCCATGTGGAGGACCTTCGAGTCCTTGAAATAGATGATGCTGTCGCCATCGGTGTGTCCGTTGGCCACATGGGTCATCTCGATCTCTTCACCGTTGAAGTAGATACTGAGTCCTTCATCGAAGGTGATCACAGGTAGGGCTGCCGGGGGCGCGGGCGGTGTGACCCTTCCGTTACGGTTGGTCTGCTCTTTCGACAGCCGTGCGCGAACATTGTTGTGAGCGACGATCAGGGCTTCGAGGCCGAAGACCGAGTTCCCGCCGGTGTGGTCTCCGTGGAAGTGGGTATTGAGTACGTACTCGAGCTTCCCGCGGTCGATACTCTGCAGCGCTGCCTTGATCTTGTCCGCCAAGGATGCGAACTGGTCGTCGACAATGAGAACGCCGTCCTCGCCGGCGGAAACGCCGATGTTGCCGCCCTGTCCCATCAACATGTGGACGTTGCCGGCAACATGAGTCGAGGTGATCTCGACGTCGTCGAAATTCTGCGCCGCAAGGGGCATAGATACGGCAAGAGCAATAGCTGCGATCCGCACTGTTCGCATAATCATCTCCTTTAGCGCGACCTTGAATCTCATCTGCGTCGCACCCGAGGCACTAGGTTAACCAAAAAGGGCCTTCTTGTGCAGCTGGAGAGGTCGGGCGAGTGCCGTCCTCTGCGAGTTTTTGCGTCTCCTCGGTTGAAGGGATATTCTCTGGCGCTATGAAGACCGCCAACCCGCGCCCCATCGTCAGTCTCATCCGATCCCACTCAGGCTTCGCGGTAGGGGCTGTATCCCTGCTCGTCTTTCTCCTCGCCTCGGTACCGCTTCACGCCCAAGAGTCCACCCTGGCGGGCACGGTGATGAATGAGGGTGGGAAGGCTCTGAAGGAAGCCGAGATCACTCTCGCCAATGACGAAGATTCCGCGATCGTTCTCACTACAGTCAGCGACAAGAAGGGCGCATTCAAGCTCAAGATCGCCGCTCCCGGAACCTACACGCTGACCATCGCGAGGAAGGGCTACGGCCCCTACACCACCAGCTTGGAGGTCGAGCCTTCGATGGACTACACCACCGAAGGCATCAAGCTCTACGACGAGAAGGTGTGGCAGGAGAAACGTGCGGTCGATGCCTACAACGAAGGCGTCGAGGCCCTTAGCGCGGGGGATATGGACGAGGCCGAGGAAAGATTCAAGGAAGCGTTGACGTTGAACCCCGAGCTGGTCCAGGTCCATGCTGGCCTAGCGGCGTCCTACGCCCACCAGGAGCGTTGGGAGGATGCCGCTGCTTCACTCGATATATTCCTCGCTGCTCTTCCAGACCACGCCCCGATCTATTCGTTGGCCTTTGATGCGTATCGCAAGACCGGTCAGGACGAGAAGGCCGCAGAGGTCCTCAGCAAGGTAACGGACGAGAACGAGCTCGCCCAGATGGCGGTGCCCATTTACAACGAGGCGGTGACAATGAGCAAGGCGGGTGACCCGGAGGGGGCGTTTGCCGGCTTCCAGAAGGCCTCGGAGATCGCTCCCCATCTCCCGGAGCCCTACCGCGGCATGGCCGCGATCAGGTTCAATGAGGAGAACTTCGCTGAGGCTCTGGTGCATGCCGAAGAGTTGCTGAAGAGAGACCCCGAGTCTCTCGAGGGCCTACGCATGCAGTTCTATGCGACTCGAGCAGTGGATGGTGAAGGCTTCGCCGACGCGCTGGCCGCCTACCTGGGCGCGGCGCCGGCTGCCGAAGAAGACATCGTTCGCCAAGCCGCGGATGAGTTCGAAGCGGGGCATAGCGATATTGCCCGCAAGACTTTTGAAGCGATCTTGGATTTCAATCCCGAGGCTGCGGAGGCGCATTTCAGGCTGGGGATGGTCCTGGCCTCGGACGGCGACAGCGCCGGGGCGAAGGCCCACTTGCAGCAGTTTCTGGACATGGCTCCAGACCACAAGGAAGCCTCGACAGCCCGCGCAATGCTCGAAGGGCTCTAGATCGCGGCGACAGCCGGGGTCAGCAGAGAGTCGAGGCCGTTCAAGGTCTCGGTCACAGAAGCTCTGAGGAGCAGCTCCTCGGCGGCTTCCGAACCGATCACCGGCGTCGCGAGTGACAGGAACTTCTGCTCCAGACGCTTGCGCTGGAGGCGAAGATCCGGCGCGGCCTCGCCGACATCGACACAGGCGGAGTACTCACTTCCGTCGAGGGTGCTGAGCACGATCGGGGTCGCGGTAGGAGAGGTTCCGGGTTGAGGACAGACTCGAACTCGGTCGCGCATCGCAACCAGCTCGTGACTGCGCATGCGCTCGTCGGAGTAGGAAGAAAGGTCTGCCGTATCGTCGCCGAGCAGCGCCATGGCTGTGGTGGCGCGCAGAGAGAACTTTCCCTCCAAGCCGGTGTCCGGGCTCTCGATATTGCACACATCGAGTGAGGAAGGAGGAACCTCGATCGCAACTTCAGCAATGTTCTCGGGGTGGATCTTGGCGCCGCGGCGGATCTCGCCGGCCCCCTCGATCGCCGAGTGGGTGAGGTAGCAGGCGGCGTGGTACTTGAAGAGAGTGTCGCGGATGCAGAAGCGATCGGCGAGTCCCTCGATCCTAGCCGGGCTCGGATCACCTCCGTGGCAGGTGTGAGCGAAGCCCTGGCGAGCCTCGACAATGTTGCGGTTCGCGGTGAATCCCCCGGCGGCGAGCCTCGCAGCCAGTAGGCCGTCGTGAGCGGCCTTACCGGCGTGGAAAGGCTTGGCCATAGTGCCGAATCCTGATTTGAGGCCCGCTCCCTGAGTGCCGGCAAGGCCGAGGGCGCAAAGCCAGCGCTCTTCGTCGAGACCGAGTAGGTGGGCGCCCGCGGCGGCGGCGCCGAAGGTTCCGAGAGTACCGGTGGCGTGGAAGCCTGCGAGGTAGTGGGCGGGGTTCATGATCGCTCCCAGCCGACACTCGAGCTCGATGCCCGCAACGACCGCAGCCAGGAATGCGCGCCCAGAGGCACCGGAGGCCTCCGCCTCCGCGAGAGCCGCGGGGATCACCGGGGCCGAAGGGTGCCCGCTCATCGTGGTGTGGGTATCGTCGAAATCGAGGGCGTGAGAAGTGGCGCCGTTCACCAGCGCAGCCAGCAGGGCCGAAGTGCGGCGAGGCGCGGCGAGGAGCAGCGTCGACTCTCCGTCGACTTCTGTCTTCGGCAGGAGCTGGCGCCGCAGAATCTCGGCCAGTGGCTCGGTCGAGCCCGCCAAGGTGACGCCGAGCCAGTCGAGGAGGCAGTGCTTCGCGACTTCTACGATGTCGTCGGGAAGGTCGTCGAAGACGATCGCTCTGGCATGGCTGGCGAGGAGGCGTGTAGTCGAGACCGTTTCGTTCATCCGACCCTCCCAGGTTGGCGCCCTCGACTCTAGCAGTTGCCCGAGACGGGTCCATGTCGAGGCGCGGTGGCCTCCACATGGCGAGATATGCTGCGCCTGCAGCGATGGTCATGAAGGAAGGCGGATGAGCGAAGAACGATGGGCCACTTCGTTGGTGTGCTCGGCAACTGGCGTCGAGGAGACCCTCGATGAGCCGACCTTTCTCTCACCGGCAGGGAAGCCGTGGCTTGTTCGCTACGATCTCGATGAGGCAAAAGGTGCCTTCCTCAGAGAGCGTCTTCACGACAGGCCCTGGACCCTGTGGCGATATTCGGAATTACTGCCATTGGCGGCGCCGCAGGATCGCATCGATCTCGGAGAGGGAGGGACTCCGCTGATTCGTCTTCGCCGCACCGGGCCGGCGGGTGTGGAGACGTTGGTCAAGGAGGAAGGGGGAAACCCGAGTGGGTCTTTCAAAGATCGTGGGCTGTCGCTGGCGGTGAATCGGGCGAGAGAGCTCGGTGCCCCCGGGGTCCAGCTGCCCAGTGCCGGCAATGCCGCTCTGGCGCTCTCGACTTTCGCCGCGGCTGCGGGGTTGCCTGCGCGCGTAGCCCTGCCGGAAGATACGCCTCGCACGATCTTCGAGCGTTGCCGCCTGTTGGGCGCCGAGGTGATCTCATCGCCCGGCACGTTGGTCGAGGCAGGGGCGCTCCTGGCCGAGCGTGAAGACGGATTCTGGACCCTCTCCACTCTCAAGGAGCCCTACCGCGTCGAGGGCAAGAAGACGATGGGGCTGGAGCTCGCCGAGCAGCTGAATTGGAAGCTCCCCGACTGGATCTTCTATCCGACCGGAGGCGGCACGGGCATCGTCGGGATGCATAAGGCCTTCGACGAGCTGGAGGAGCTGGGATTGATCTCCGGGCGACGTCCTCGCTTTGCGGTAGTTCAAATGTCGGGTTGCGCCCCCTTGGTGCGCGCCTTCGAAAACGGTGCCGAGGAAGCGGCGCCTTGGTCCGAGCCCAGAACTCGAGTGTGGGGTCTGCGAGTGCCGCAGGCAATCGGCGATTTCCTCATTCTGCGCGCACTTCGCGAGACACGCGGGGCCGCAGTGGCGGTGGAGGAGAGCGAGATTGACGCCATGACCGCCCGCCTCGGCCGAGAAGAGGGGCTCAGAGTGGGGCCGGAGGGTGCGGCCTGTTTCCTCGCTCTCGAGCGTCTGGCGGCAGCGGGTCGCATCGAGCCCGGCCAGCGGGTCGTGGTGTTCCAGACCGGGCATCCCGACAACTATCGATGAGGTGGTGGAGTCTGCCGGCCCTGGCCGTTCTTCTCGGCTGCGGCCTCGGTCCCTCGCTGCCGGAGCGGCCGAGCTTCGTGGTGGTGGTCGTCGACGACCTCGGTTGGGCCGACTTGCCAAGCTACGGTCACGAGCTTCACCGCACGCCAAACATCGACAGGCTCGCGAGGGAAGGCGTCCGCTTCACCAACGCTTACTCGGCATCCCCGGTGTGCTCGCCCACGCGTGCCAGCCTACTTACCGGGCGACATCCGGCGCGTCTCCATCTCACCCATGCACTGCCGGCCCTGGGACGACGCATTCTCGCCCGAGAGGCGGGTCCCTCGGGAGTGGTCTCTCGGCCCCTGGTCGAGCCGCGGAGCGCGAACTTCCTCGCCGCAGACGAAGTTACGATGGCGGAGCGCCTGAGGGACGCCGGCTACCGTACGGCCTTTTTCGGCAAGTGGCATCTCGGCGCCGGTGATGCCGGGCCCCTGGCTCAGGGGTTCGAGATTGCTCTCGGCGGGGAGGAGGAGGGGGGGGCGACGAGCTACTTCGATCCCTATGGCCTCTCCCTTCTGCCGGACCGGGTGGAGGGTGAGTACCTCACCGATCGCATCACCGATGAGGCGGTTGACTTTCTCGAAGAGAAGGGGAGCGAGCCCTTCCTGCTCTACGTGTCGCACTTCGCCGTGCATAGGCCACTGCAGGCCAAGCCGGAGATGCTTCCCCAGAGCTCATCCCAGAAGGGCGGCAGACCTCCTCTCGCGACGATCTACGCCGCGATGCTGGAGAGCGTCGACGATAGTGTCGGTCGCGTCCTCTCGAAGCTCGAGGAGCTAGGAGTGCGCGAGAAGACCCTGGTGATCGTGACCTCCGACAACGGCGGGCTCACTCGTAGAGTCGACGATGGCATGCCGGTGACAGACAACGGGGCCTTGCGCGGAGGGAAGGCAATGATCTACGAGGGCGGACTTCGGGTCCCCCTGGTCGCGGCTTGGCCCGGTGTCCTCGCGGAGGGAACCCAGATCGAGCTGCCGGTCTCGAGCGTGGATCTGTGGCCGACGTTGGCTGACGCTGCCGGGCTCGAGCTCGGTGAGGAAGAAGTCGACGGCGTGAGTTTTCTCCCTTCTCTCCTCGGCCGCAGGGGGGCAGAAGAGCGCGACCTCTTCTTTTACTACCCCCACTACATTCCGGGCCATCGTCCCAATCCCGCCGAGAACAGCTTCTGGAATACGCCGAGCGCGGCGATGCGGTCCGGGGATTGGAAAATGATCCGCTACTTCGGCCGACCTTCCGAGCTCTACGATCTTGCCGTGGATCCGGGCGAGAGCAGGAATCTTGCGAAGGAGGATCCCGGCCAAGTGGCTTCGATGGAGAAGCGTCTCGACCGTTGGCTCGAAGATGTCGGTGCGCATCAGCCTCGTTGGAACCACGACTATGATGCAGAGGCGTTCCAGCAAGGCCTCGAGGAGTCGACGCGACAATTGGGTGCCAGCCGAGAATGGGTGCCGAACGGGGGGTGTCTCAAGCGTGTGGAGGGAGGCTCGCTGCGCCTGTCTTGCGACACCCACCCCTTTCTCGTCGGGCCAGAGATGGTGCTCCCTGGGCCGCTTCGAGTCAGCCTTCGCCTACGTACGGTCGGCGCCAGGGGACGCGGAAACCTCTGGTTCCGGGCGGCGGGGAAGGGCCGCTTCTCGGGCCAAGGCGTTTCCCTCAAACTCGACCACGACGGAGAGTGGCATGAGCATGAGCTCGTCGTGCCTTCTACGGCAACGATCTACCAGCTGCGCCTCGACTTTGGACGGCGTAGCGGGGGCGAGGCAGAGATCGATTGGATTCGCGTCGAGCGCGAAGATAGCGATTCCTCGAGACCCGCCCTGATGTGGGCCTTTGACGACGCGCCGAGTCCCGCCGCCTGACGCCAAAGTACGCGTCCCCTCGTCTACGCTTTCACCGTGCGCTGTTCAGCGAGATTGAAGGTCTGGTGCCAGTGCGAGTCGCCACCGTCTCCCTTACGATCGACCACGACCTCCACCAGGTAGGGCTCTCCCGCGCGAGTGGCATCGATGCCACGCCTGAGCTCTTTGCGGAGGTCGGCGCTGTGCTCGACGCGAGATCCGTTGACACCCTGGCTCTTCGCCAACATCGGGAAGTCGATGTTCGGATTGCCGAGGTCCATGCCTGTGAAGCGGTTCTCTTCGGCCATCTTGCCCTTGTAGCGAGCGTAGGCGAGGCGCACTGTCTGGTAGTTGTGATTGTTGCAGACGACAGTGAGCACGGGGACGTGGTAGCGCGCCTGGGTCCAGAATCCCGAGGCGCTGTACATCGTCGCGCCGTCGCCAATGCTACATACCACCTGGCGGTCCGGGGCAGCGAGCTTGGCCCCGGTGGCAGCGCCGATGCCCCAACCGAGGCCCGCTCCAGAGGTACCGACCCATAGCTTCTCGTTGTCCCGGAAGCCGGTCGAGAGAAATTGAGACGAGCCACTGAGGTTCTCGCTTACGACGACGGCGTTCTTGTCGAGCTCCTGCTCGAGAGCCCAGCCCAACTCGTCGGGGTGGATCGGCAACAGGCCCTTGTTCGCCGGATCGAGCTCGCGAACCCGGGCCGCCGGCGGGCGTCCGGCGGCAATCTTCGCCAGCCGATCGCGAGTTGCCATCGACTCGAGAGTGTCGACGAGGGCTCGTAGCGTCAGCTTGACGTTGGCCACGATCGCCGCGTCGAAGGGTCGGTCATTCCCCATGGCGTCGGCGTTGAGGCCGATCCACATCACCTTGGTGCCCGCGGCATCGGCCGCCGCGGCCCTGGTTCCTCCGACGTCGGAGACGCCGACTCTGAGTACCAGGTCTTTGCCGCCGGTGGCGTAGCCGCCGGCGTAGAGAGGGTGCTGGCGAGGAAAGTTGTGGAAAGGCTTAGCAGCGTCGCCGATTGGAATATTGAGGAGCTCAGCCAGCTCCAAGAGCTCCTGCTGCCCGCCGTTCTTCGAGACTCCGTCGCCGGCGTGAATCATCGGGTTGGAGGCGGCGAGGAGGGCCTCGGCGATTCTCTCGACGTCATGCTGGCGTGGTGGGATGAGATTGGGAATCAAGAAGGTGTTGCGGTCGTAGACGCTGGCGGTGACGTTCTTGGTCTCCAGGGCGTGGTTGGCGAGGGCGAGGTAGACAGGGCCGCCAGGGGCGGTCGTCGACACCTTGAACGCGCGTCGGAGCATGGTCGGAATCGACTCTGCGTCTCGCGTCTCCCAAGAAATCTTGGTGAACTGGCGGTTCACGTCTTTCTGGTCGAAACCGGGGCGAGGCGCGAGCACCAGGTTGTCGTCTCCTCGCTCGTTATCGATCAGGCCGGCGGTGACGACCAGCGCAGAGCCGTCTCTACTCGAGTTGTAGAGCTGTCCCGCCGACTGCGCGGTCCCCGCGATGACGTGCACGTTGACGAAGGCGGGGTCCCCCGAAACCTTGTGGTAGCCGTCCGCCATCGAGATGACGATCCCCTCGTGCAGACCCATGATGAGCTGCATGCCGGGTTGGTCGAGAAAAGAGTCGAAGAAGCCGACTTCGAAAGAACCGGGATTGGTGAACAGATAACGCACTCCTGCCGCCTTCATCTGCTCCACCATGAGGTCGCCGCCGGTGCCGGTCACGTCTCTCCCCGGGGTCGATCCAGAGGCGTCGGTGGCCTCCGCGGCGTGCACGACATTCTGGATTCCGGCGCTGCTGACACCGAGTGCTGCGAGAGCTTGCACGAAGCCCCGTCGAGACAGATTGTTCTCGAGAAATTGATGGACGAGGACTTTCATGGCCTACCTCCGAGTTTGTGAGCTATCTGGGTATTGAGAGTGTAGCAGTCCACTCCTGAGCCCTTGGGCTGCCCTGAGCTACCGCGGCAGGCGTAGAGATACACCAACACCGACGAACCAGTCGTCGGCGGCATCGGAGAGCCCGAAGCCGCCGAAGAAGTCGAGCTGCAGGTTGGGCCGGATCAACCAGGTCGTGCCTCCATCGAAGGAGTGGGCGGGCGGTCCCGATGCGCTCAGAGCGACATCGCCGAAGAGCTCGACGAAGGCTCCCCACTGCTCGGAGAGAGAGAAGCCGGCGGCGACGGTATAGAAGCCGTTCGACAGTGTGTCTGTATCGCCGCCCTCAGTGGTCGAGCTCCAGGCGGCCCCGATGTTGTAGCCCAGGCTGACGCGCTCCGACAGAGTGTGGGCGAAGGCTAGGCGGAAAGAGGGATCAAAACGGTCCGAGGTGAATTCGTCGTCACCGGAAGGGACCGTTGTTCCTACCAGGATCGCCATCTCAGGGACTCGACCGGACTCCTCTCGTAGCTGCAGCTTGGCTCCGATGTCTGCATCGCCGACGCCGGAGGCGTTGACGCTGCTGCCCTGGAAGCTCACTTGGTGGTCGATGTAGCCGACCCAGCCGAGGCGCAGCTCGAGTCGCTCGGCGAGGCCGATGCGGACGAGAGTGCCGGGGCCCGCGAAGACCTGCGTCTCGAGGCCCTCGCTGTCTTCCTCGGCAAAGCCTACACCGGTCTCGATTTGGACCCACCCGCGCGGTACCGTGGCGGTGGACTCGGTCTGATCGGGCCGATCGGTGATGAGCTCCGGGTCCTGCGCCGCTGCCGGCGAGAGCAGAGCGAGCGTGAGGCCGATAGCGGTAGCGGTGTGCAGGCAAGCAAGATGGCCATGGCTCCTGGCATTGCGTTGACCTAGTGTTTTCGACATAACGAAAAAGATATCACGACTCTACGAAATGGACGATTTGACCATGGCCGCCTCCTGCGGTGTCGATCGCCGACTCGACCCCAACGACCACTCGCTACGCCGAAGTGAGTTACAAGTAGCCCGTGGCGCGAAGACGATCCTGGGCTTCGAGGCTTCGGCGCAAGCTCTCGTCGGCGTCGTCACCTTCGAGCTCTTCGGTCCAGGCTTGGAGCTCCCGGACCAGTTCGCGCTGCTGTCGATTCATCTCGCTGCTCGGGATCTCTTCCGCGGGGTCCGATTCGAGGTCGTAGACCAGGATCTCGCGGGTGTCGAGTCGGTATTGGGCCTTGTGCTGCTCCCGTACGGCGCTGCGCCAGAGGCCCTGAATGCTGAAGGCGGCTCCTCGGTGGGGTGGCCCAGGCGACAGAAGAGAGCTGAGCGCCCCGAAGAATCCCTTGTCGATGAAGGGGCGTAGGGATCGGCCCTTGAGTCCATCCGGTGGTGCGATTCCGAGGTAGTCGAGCACAGTCGGGGCAATGTCGAGGTTCTGGACCGCCTGGGCCACTGCACCGCTCGCGTCTCCCGCTCTGATAATTAGAGGAGTGTGGACGGTCGTGTCGAAGGTGTTCTCGCAGTGTTTCATCGCTCCGTGCTCGAGGAATTCCTCGCCGTGATCGGACGCGATGATCACCAAAGTGCGGTCGAGAAGACCGCGCTCCTCGACATCGGCCAGCAGGGTGCCGAGCTCACGGTCGAGATAGGCGATCTCGTCGTCGTAGAGGTCGGAAAGGTGTCGGAGCTCGGCACGGTCCGGGGGTGTTGCGCCATCCCGGAGCGACTTCGTCCATGCAGTAGGGTCGCCTCGTTGGACCACCTCGGGAAGCGAGGGCGCTGGGCGGGCAAAGAGACGGGGCGCGTTAGCCGGTGGCTGATAGGGGCCATGCGGATCCATGTAGTGGGCGTAGGCGAAGAAGGGCTCCTCGAGTTCACCGAGAGCGGCCAGAAGCTGCCGGTTCACACAGCTCGCATCTTGCCAGAGGCATCGCTCATTGAAGTTGTCAAAACCGCGATCGAAGCCGCCTGAGCGGTTGTAGCGGGTGGGGGTCTGGCGAACGATGGGGCTGGCAGATGCGGCAAAGGTGGTCAAGCCGTGATCTCGAAGTATCTCGGCGAGGGTTGGAAGGCGATCCGGTATGCCCAGCTCCCCGGTCTCCTGTTCGAGGAAGAGCTGCGGATAGCGGGAGGTGAAGAGCGAGTTGATCGACGGAAAGGTGCAGGAAGCCTGTGCGCGTGCGTTGGCGAAGCGGGTACCCGCCGCGGCGAAGGCGTCGAGATTCGGGGTCGTGCCGCGGCCGTAGCCATAGCTACCCAGACGATCGGCTCGTAGCGTGTCGACGACGATTAGAATGACATTTCGCGGCCCCGCCAGCATGAGGCGGAGGGTCGAGGCCACGATCAGAGCGACCACGACCGCGGCCAGCAGAGGGCCGGCCGCCGGTAATAGCGAGCGAGAGGAGACTCGCGGTGTCTCGCGAGCTGGCAATCGCTTTCGATCCGTAGTAAACAACTGAGGTGGAATGATCGCTCCGCCGCGGTCCTTGCGGCGAAACGGTCTCGGTCGCACTGGCGTCTCAAGTATAGCCGCGGCCGATCCATATCCCTCACCTGCCTCAAACTCAGGGCTTCCCCTTACCTTGCGCCGTCCAAACCTTCTCCTTCTGCTCTTCGCCCTTTGGGTGTCAGATGTCGCCGCCTGGGGGCAGGAAGCTCCCTCTCGGCCGAGCATTCGCGCTCTGCGGATCTCGGAGCCCATCGTCCTGGATGGCGATCTGAGCGACGCTGCCTGGACAGCAGCCGAAGTCGGCGGAGACTTCGTGATGCGAGAGCCTTTCGATGGTGTCGCGGCCAGCGAGCAAACTGACTTTCGGGTGGTGTTCACGCCCTCGACGCTCTACTTCGGCGTGCAGGTCTTCGACTCGGAGCCCGACAAGATCATCGCCAAGGAGATGGGTCGGGACAGCAGCCTTTTTCAGGACGACGGCATCGGAATCTTGATCGATACCTTCAACGACGATCGCAATGCCTACCTCTTCGAGACCAATATGAACGGTGCCCGTAACGATGGGCTCATCACCGACGAGGGTCGTGACAACAACTTCAACTGGGACGGCGTTTGGCACGTGGCGGCGAAGCCCACCTCGACCGGATGGATCGCGGAGATCGCGATCCCCTTCTCCACGCTTCGCTTCAACCGAAAGGTGGACACCTGGGGGCTCAACATTCGGCGCCGCGTCAAGCGTAAGGGCGAGGAGAGCTCCTGGGCACCGATCGCCAGACAGTTCTCTTTCTTCCGTGTTTCTGTGGCCGGAGACCTGGTCGGTCTCAGCGGCTTGAAGGCGCCTTCGCGGCAGCTGGACATCAAGCCCTTCGTGGTGACTTCCGCGAACGAAGACCACTCCTCGGGTACGAAGATCAATGAGGACGAAGTGGACGTGGGCCTCGATATCAAATGGGGGGTCACCAAGGGCCTTGCTCTGGATCTGACGCTGAACACCGACTTCGCCGAGACTGAAGTCGACGACCAGCGCGTCAACCTCACGCGGTTTTCTTTGTTCTTTCCGGAGAAGCGAGAGTTCTTCCTCGAGAACGCCGGCATCTTCGAGTTCGGTCTCGTTGAGCGCGGTTTCGGAACTCCACTGATCAAGATCTTCCACTCTCGTCGCATCGGCCTTTCGGGGGGAGAAGAGGTGCCGATCCTGGGCGGGGCTCGCCTCACCGGAAGAGTGGGCAGGTGGAACCTTGGAGTTCTCGATGTCGTCACCGACGAAGAGACCTTCGACGACGGTGATGTCGCCGCTGGCGCGAACTTCGCGGTGGTTCGCCTCAAGCGCAACGTCGGGGAGCGCTCGAGCGTCGGCTTCATCTTCACCGATCGGAACGATGAAGGCCCCCTTTTCAACCGGGTGTACGGTGTCGACGCCGACTTCAAAGTCACACAGAAGATCGAAACCAGCGCCTTTCTCGTGGCCAACGAGGACGTGGATTTCGCCGGCAGCGAGTGGGCGGGCGGCGCCGCCTTCGGCTTTCGCGGCCGCGAGCTTCGCTTCGCTCTCGATCTTCTCGAAGCCAGCGAGCTCTTCAATCCACGCATGGGGTTCTTGCGCAGAACGGATTTCCAGCAGGTGAATCCCTCGATGAAATGGCGGCCACGAATCGACAAGCACGGTATTCGGAATCTGAGAACAAGCGTGGAGATGGACTACTTCTCCCGATCCAGCGACGGTGTTATGGAGACGAGAGAGCTCCGGCTGAGCCCATTCGGCTTCGAGACCACGCGCGATAAGCGCATCGAGCTCACGACCGAGGTCAATGCCGAGCGCCTCTTCGAACCCTTCGACATTCAGGAGGGGATAGTGGTACCCCCTGGACGCTACGAATTCCATCGCTGGGAGCTCGACGGCCGCACCCGTTCGAGTGCCCCTCTCTCCGTGCGCGGGAAGGTGTCGGTGGGCGAGTTCTTCGATGGCGACAGGCTGAGCACGAGCGCCTCGCTCGACGCCCGGGTCTCACGCTTCTTCGGTGCCCGCACCAGCTTCAACTACGACGACGTCGATCTTCCGGGAGGAGACTTCATTACTCGCCTCTTTAGCCAGCGTCTGGACTTCGCCTTCACCCCCGACCTCGTCGCCAACGCTTTCGCTCAGTTCAACGAAGCGGCAGAGCTGGTGTCGATGAATCTGCGCTTCAACTGGATCTATCGGCCCGGGGCCGACCTCTTCGTGGTCTACAACGAGAACTGGAACGCTCCGACCTTCAGCTCCCGCGACACCCTTGGGCGCACACTCACCGTCAAGTTCACGTATCTGTGGCAGAGCTAGCTTTCAGAAATGATGAATATCATTTCCGAAAGCTAGTTTCTGTTTGGCGCCGAGGACGGCGCACTTAGGCGTTGCTTCTTATTCGCTCTGGGAAACGGCTCTGGCCGAATACTCGGATGATGAAATGGACTCCCTGGCGACTTCGATCGGCATCTGTGTGCCGCGGGTCGCCCAAACCGAAACTCTAGTACTGGAAGGGAGCCCCATGAAGCATACCGTTATCGGTGTCGACCTGGCCAAGGATGTGTTCGAGATCGCCGTGTCGCATGAGCCGGGAAAGGTGGCGGACCGGCATCGAGTCCGAAGAGCTGGCTTTTTGTCTTTCTTCGCACAACGCAAGCCCACGACGATTGAGCTACCGGTGCCGTTTGGCCCCAAGGCCCGCCTAGTACAGATCCACCTCGATACCGAAGCCATACGAACCCAGTGCCCCGAAATCGAAGTTGAAGACAGCATGACAGCCTTCGCTTCAAGCATTCTGGGATACGAACCCAACGGTCGGGAGCTTCGCGCCCTGAAAACACAGCTTGGTTCCCTTTCAGCCGCCACCATTCGCATAGCCAACACCGGGGATAAGCCGTTCCAGATCCAAACACACATCGTCTCAGCTTTCGACATCTGGTTTCCGAAGGACGCGAACCAGCGTGTTCTATGGCCCTCCGTGATCAAGCTCAGCTCTGACTACTACCAAACACTGATTGACCACGCCGTACCGCTCGATCCTCGCGCCGTTGCTGCTCTTTCCCACAGCGCAATGGGTCTCAGCATCTATTCGTGGCTGGCGCAGCGCCTGTGCCGCGTCAACCACAAACGCTCCTCTTTCGTTGCATGGGCCAACCTTTGGGAGCAGTTCGGCCCGAACTACAAGAAGATCTTTAAGTTCCGCCAGGTCTTCAACGTCGCCCTGAAACAAGTGCTCAGCCAGTACCCGCACGCAGAAGTCACTGTCAACGCGCACCGGGGCCTCACCCTTCATCATTCGCGGCCACCGATCGAGCGCGTTGCCTTGGTCCGTCAATAAGCCCTAATGAACACAGGCTTTTTCCACGGGCACTTTGGTAGACCCCCTGTGGCCAAGCCTGTGAATACACGCTTTTTTCCACGGGCACTTTGGTAGATCGCGCACGGGCACTTTGGTATAAGTTCGCCCTTTGTTCACGGGCACTTTGGTAGACAAACCTTTATCTAATCCCTATAGCTCTTTCCTGTAGTAGCCTCCCCCCCCTGTGGATAATTCCCACTCCAACCACCCAAACGAACCTACCCTTCCGCTCGCAAGCTCGCTGCGCCCCACACCCGAGGCGTGGCCTTTCAATGGAGGACGGCACAGAATCCGTTGACTTTTCTTCCTGAACCTTATCGCCGCTATTCGCGACGAACGCTTCCATTGCTCGGCAGAGGGGTTGCTGAACGGCAAGATTACAGAAGAAGAAACCCGAAGCCACGTAAGGCCGGAAAGACGCAAGATCTGTGCCAAGGTCCAACCTAAACGACAATCGGAAAGATCAAACCCACGACCACCGGAGAAGTGGGGGAGCCGGAGAAGACGAGTTTCTCCTTGTTCCGGTTCCGCCACCGTGTCACCAATAGATCATGACCGACCAGATCACCATTACCTTCCGGTCCTTGAAGAAGCGCGAGAAGAAGGATTTTTCGATCCGTGCCGGTCCCTCCAGAAGTATCTGGACGGCCTCGACATGCTCCACGGCATCAGGGAAGCCCAGAAGAAGCGCAACCAGCAGGAGGAGCAGCCCCCGCTATGAAACTGGTCACGCTCGACAGCAGCACGCCGGATCAAAGACGTGATGCTCGCCGCCGATCTTCCACCAGGACCACACCGCACCGCCAAGGGCTTGCGGCACGGCTACGGCATTGCAGCGATCAGCAAAGGTGTACCCCTGAACAATACTGCAGGAGTGCCTTGGACACGCCAACATAGAAACCACAGCTATCTACGCCAACACAACGGGAAAAGGAGCGATACGCGATCGTCGCCCGAATGTGGGAATGATCCGGTCCTACCGTCCCAACGCTCTCTTGGCCACGGCAACCACTTCCTCACAATCGGCAGGCAGAGCAACCCGCACCCCGTAGACCTGTTTGCCGCTTGTATCCTCCAGCTCCACAATACACAGAGCCTTCTTCGGCCCCGACACGATCAAGCATGATCCTCAGATCGGCAAACACTGCGGCGAAAGCGTCCCCTACGTCCATAGCATCCTGATCCACCGCACCTACCCCTTGTCGATCAGAAAATCTTCGCGCTTCTTACCCGCCGCCTCCTGATCCACCAGCCAGCGCGGGGATTTTCCCCGACCAGACCAGGTTTCCTCCGCATTCGCCGGGTTGCGATATTTAGCAGCCACAGTTTTACGCGAACTTGGGTGCTTCGCAGGCGAGCCAAACAGATCAGCGAGCGTATAACCATACTTCGCCGCTACAGTCCTAAGCTATTTTCTTCGCGTTCTTCCTGTTCTCGTTCTCTACCGCCTTCTTTTGTTTGTCGATGTCCTTTTTCAGATCATCGAGTTCGGTGTAACTCAGGGAAGAAGTAAATATCCGGCTTGGCCATTTTCGCTACCTCCGCTCAAGTGAAACGAGAAAATCTCGCGTACCGCGCGATCCTAACACCTTCTTTTCCCCGGATTTCAAGCCCGACACGGACGGCCTACCCGGACGCGGAAGTGCAGCCCAGCACACCGCGCGAAATCCGCGCTCACCTTGTACGCCTGAAAAACACCAATCACCACCCCCCAAGGTCCAAAAATCGCCGCGATGAAAGCCCCCCTCCAGAACTCTCCAAACGGGATCTACCGAGCCAGGAAGACGAGTAGCGGAAGAGCTCACCTGCGCTCCCCCTTATATGCAAAGAACTGAACAACTCCCAACCGAACAACTCTCTCGGGGTCTCTTGTTCGGAAAACGCGCCGTTCAGGATGCGTCGAGAATCATCGGTCAGTGCAAGGAAAGTTGAGCGTCGCTGACCGGTCCGGGCTTGTCTCGGGTGAAGTCTCACGGTTATGGGCGCGTAGAGACGCGACACAATTATGAACATTCCGAATGCAGCGAAGACGGTGCCCGGCCCCAATCGTCTCAGCACGATTTTCGCGTTGTTCCACTCTGCTTCCATCGTGCCTCCATCCTCGGGAAAGATCCCCCGCAATAAGAAGGGGATCCGTCCCGAATGCTGTGGAAATTGAGAATGGCGTAACCTCCTAGTGGTCAAACACATCGCCGGTTAGGGCGAACGGAGGATTACGCCATGGTGGAGAATATCAACGAGGAAGGGGAAGCTGCACGCTTCCGTCAGGACATTCGTTCGTTGTTACGCGAGCGTGTTCGTGCGGCGATCGAGATCACACTCGAGGAAGAGCTGTCCGAGGCGCTGGGCTGCAGCGCCTACGAGCGTTCAGGCGAGCGTGCGGGCTATCGCAACGGCAAGCAGCGTCGTCTGATCACGACGGCGTGTGGGTCGAAGGAACTGGACATTCCACGAGGACGGCTAGTCGGCGAGGATGGGGCCAGCGTAGAGTTTCGCAGTGCGATCGTGCCGCGTTACGCTCGTCGTACGCAGGAGGTCGATGACGCGATCCTGGGTGCGTATCTGGCTGGCGCTAACAGCCGCCGGATCAAGAAGGCATTGGCTCCGCTGCTGGGTGAGGAGCACCTGTCCAAGAGCGCAGTTTCGCGTGTGGTGTCTCGGCTGAAGGAGCTTTTTGCTCGCTGGAGTGAGCGCGATCTGTCGGAGGAGTCCTACGTGCTTCTGTTTCTCGATGGCTTTCACCTGAAGGTCCGCTTGGCCCGTCGAGTGGTCTCGGTACCGGTGCTGGTGGTGCTGGGTGTGACTCCGGACGGCACCAAGGTGCTGGTGGCCTTACGTTTAGCCGCGAGCGAGGCCGCCGAGCACTGGAAGTGGCTGATCGAGGATCTGAAGGCCCGAGGTCTTCAGGCTCCGCGCTACCTGGTCACGGATGGCCACAAAGGGCTGGCCGCGGCGCTGAAGGCTTGGCCTGAGGTCAAAGTCCAGCGCTGCGTCCAACACAAGTGGGAGAATCTGAAGAAACACTGCCCGGTGCACGCACACGACGAGCTGCGGCGTGACTGGCACTCGATCGTACGAGCCGAGGACGCGGCACAGGCCCGCAAGGCCTACGCGGCGTTCGTCACCAAGTGGTCGCGACTAGTCCCGGCGGTGGCTCGCAGCCTTGAGGAGGCAGGGTTCCAGCTACTGACCTTCTACGAGCTCCCCAAATCGCTGTGGAGTTCGGTGCGCACGACCAACGCTCTGGAGAACCTGAACCGCGAGTTTCGTCGCCGCACTAAAACCCAGGGCTCCTTTGCCACCGAGGCTGCCGGCGTCACGCTCCTCTGGGGGCTCGTCGCCTTCGGGCAGATACACCTGCGAAGGATTAACGGCTACCGGGCGCTTCAGCTCCTGCTCGAGGTTGAGAGGGCCGCGTAAACGGTAGGATTTAGCAAAAGACGACTCGGAGGACTACGCCTGAACCCATTTCCACAAAAAACGGGACACATCCTAAGAAGGCGGTAGCCCATGAAGCCGAAGCTCAGGCCAACGGCGAGGACAGCGAGGACAGCTACTCTTTCGAGCACGATGATGGCAAGGTCTGACATTCCCCCTACGCTGCCGCCTTGAGCACTCGGCGCACGTACTCGAACCGCCACGGTGAGCCGTTGCGGGTGGTGAAGCCCTGCTGGTTGAGCTCGGCGGCGATGGTGCGCCGGGCGTGACCTTGGCCTCGGAGCAGAGGCGGCGGGGGATCCGCCGCCGATCCAGGCCGATCCCTTCAAAAAAAATTGGGCCTTGTTAACAAATCCGGATAAGTATATTAGTGTGACTCGCAGGTTTTGTTAAAAGAACATTAGGAGAGCATCATGCGGAAAATCGTCACCATGGGCATTGTGTTGCTATTGAGCGTGTCGGCCAGTGTATTGGCCCAGGAAAACTCCACCTTGAGCGGGGTCGTGATCGACACCACCGGGGCCTTCATCCCCGGCGCCGAAGTCACGGCGGTCCAGGACGCCACCGGGATGGCCACAACACGGGTAACGGATGGAATCGGCAGGTACGAGTTCGCCCTGCAACCCGGGCTCTACACCCTCACAGCGGTGACGCCCGGTTTTCAAGCGGACATCCGCAACAATGTTGAATTGATGCCAGGCCAACCGGTCCAGATGAATTTCACCCTTGAGATCAGCGCGGTCGACATGACTCTCGTCGTCGTCGGCAGCCGCGCGAAGCCGCGATCGGTCACCAAGTCGGCCGTGCCGGTCGATGTCATCCGGGCTGAGGACTTCACCCGCCAGGGCAGTACCGACCTGGCAAATCAGTTGCGGGCCGTCGTTCCCTCCTTCAGCGTGAGCATTCAGCCGATCAGCGACGCGGCGACCATCGTCCGGCCGGCGAACCTGCGCAACCTGGCGCCCGATCACACGCTGATCCTGGTCAACGGCAAGCGCCGTCACCGCGCGGCGGTCATCACTTGGCTCGGCAACGGTATCGCGGACGGCTCGCAGGGACCGGACCTCTCCGTCATTCCCTCGATTGCAATCCGGCAGGCCGAGGTGCTGCGCGACGGGGCGGCGGCGCAGTACGGCTCGGACGCCATCGCCGGCGTCATAAACTTCCAGCTCAAGGATTCCCGATCGGGCGGCAGCCTGGAGTTCCGCACGGGAGCCTACCGCAATGCGAACCCGGGCAGCCCGTCAACGTGCGGGGCGGGCATCAGCGGTGACATCCAGCATTCCTGCAACGGGATCGGCGGACATGGGCAGGCGTTCACCTTCGCCGGGAATGTTGGGCTGCCGCTCGGCTCGGCTGGGTTCGTGAACCTCAGCATGGAGGCCGGCAGCGCCAACCCGACCAATCGCAGCATTCAGCGTGAGGATGCGCAGGCCATCATCATGGCTGGCAATACGAACCTGCGCAACCCGGCGCAGATCTGGGGAGCGCCCAAACTCGACGGCGACCTGAAGCTCTTCGGCAACTTCGGCTATCCGTTCGAGAACGGATTGCAGGTCTACGCCCACACCAACTTCGCGAAACGCACAGTAACCGGCGGCTTCTACTTCCGGAATCCGCATACCCGCGGCGGGGTCTTCCGGGGCAACAGACTCCACCCCATCTCTCGCCTCAACGTATACGACAAAGACGGCAAGTTCACGAACTTCCCCGACCCCAAAGACCGTGACGCCATCGTATACGATGCAAACGGCCAAGTTGCACACCTCCCGGGGCAGGCCGGCATCCCGTCGCTCCTCGTGGGCGACCGGGTCTGGGCTGAGACCGACGTTCAGGAAGCTGGCGGCTGCGCCACGATTCCGGTCATCAACCACGTCCCCGATGCAGCCGCCCTGCAGCAGGTCGCGGCCGACCCGAACTGCTTCACACTCTACAGCCGGTTCCCCGGCGGTTTCACGCCGCAATTCGGCGGCGACCTCATCGATTATTCGGTGGTCAGCGGACTGCGCGGGTTCATGAGCAACGGCCTCATCTGGGACGCCAGCATCAACTTCGGCACCAGCAAGGTCGATCAGTTCATCTTCGATACGGTCAACGCGTCGGTCGGCTACGACACACCGACGTCGTTCGATCCCGGCATCTACCAGCAGGACGAACTCAACCTCAACTTCGACGTCTCCTACCAGGTCAACGATATCCTGCACGCCGCGGGGGGCACCGAGTGGCGCCAGGAAGAATTCACGATCGGCGCGGGCGGTCAACCGTCGTGGGAGATCGGGCCCTATGCCGCACAGGGCTTCAGTTCCGGTTCGAACGGCTTCAACGGCTACCGGGCCGACACGACGGCGGGCAGTTGGAGCCGCAGCAACGTTGCGGCCTACGGCGACCTCGAGTTCAGCGCCCCGGATGGCCAGTGGACGCTCGGCACGGCTCTCCGGCTCGAGAGATTCAGTGACTTCGGCCTGACGACGAACGGCAAGGTCTCGGCGCGCGTCGAGTTGACCGACACGCTCGCGCTGCGCGGCGCAGTGAGCAGCGGGTTCCGCGCGCCGACCCCGGGACAGCAGAACGCGTTCAACGTGACGACCGCGTTCGTCGGCGGGCAGTTGGTCAACCAGGGCGTCGTCCCGTCCACATCCGCGGTGGCCGTCGCGAGAGGCGGCGAGGCGCTCCAGCCGGAAAAATCAATCAACTACAGCGGGGGAGCGGTCATCGAGCGGGGCCCGTTCACTTTCACCGTCGACTACTTCCGAATCGACATCGCCGATCGTGTCGCCCTGGCGCAGGAAATCAAACTGACGGAGCCAGAGATTCTGACGCTGCTCGCGGAAGGAATCCCCGAGGCGCGGAATTTTCCGGTGTTCCGGTTCTTCCTGAACGACTTCTCGACCACTACCCAGGGCATCGACCTGATTTCGACCCTGGTGGTCGGGCGCACAACATTCAGCGGGGTCTTCAACTACACGGACACGGCGCTCAAGAACGTCGAATCCTCCGTGATCGATGAATTCCGCATCAATACACTGGAACGGGGACTGCCGACGACCCGCTGGAACTTCACCGTCAACCATGACGCCGACCGGTGGAGCCTGATGGGCCGGGTAAACTACTACGGCTCATACTGGGACAGCGAGGATGGACGGAATGCGAAAGATGTGGGCTTCGCGACCGAGTCCTGGCTGTATCCGGCCTACGGCGGCAAGGCGCTGCTCGACGTCGAGCTCGGCATTCCATTCGGAGAGAATATCACGCTGGCGGTCGGTGCTGAAAACCTGCTCAACACGTACCCCGACGTGAACATGTTCGGCGCCAATACGGTCGGCAATCAGTACGGCCAGTTCTCGCCGTTCGGCTTCAATGGCGCCTACTACTACACCCGTCTCGGCTATTCCTTCTGAGCGGAGGATTGCCTGAAGATATGTTGGGGATTATGGCATTGTCACGTTAAGGAGAAGGATCTCGCAGAGTCCCGCGAGGCAGGAGGTTCGTCGTCGCGCGGATCTACCCGAGCGGGATTCTGCTAGACCTGGCTTGAGCGGAGGCCGCCAGGCAGGCGTTCGTGTATGGGGATCTCAGCGTCGTAGGCAGGCTGTGCTGCGCGCGATGGGCCACAGTGAGGGGATGGTGCGGCGTTTTTTCGGTGCCCATAGTCTACGGCCCGGCGCCAGCTTCTGGTTTCGACAGCGGCAGTCGCCGACATCAAGTTCACCCGGCTCTCTGAGAACCGCTTCATTGTCAACCATCGCAAGCAGTCAATGCTCGGCGCCGAGGCTAAGGCGATGAAGACCCTGTACAGCGAGGGTTGCATCCATCTGCATCGCTGCTGGCTACTCGCACTTCGAACTTGTGACCCAAGACGTGCAAGAGCGCAGCCATGGCGGCCTGTGGGGTGGTGGCCGCGGTGCCTCTGGCACCGTTGATGTAAAGATGCGCAACGAGGCAGGCGAGGACCACATCGAGTGTGCCCCGCTGGCCGACCCAAAGAAGGTAGGGGTGGCCAAGAAGAAGCTGGCGAACGGCGAGTTGGGGTGATCGCAGCCGTGACCGGAGTGGCAGGGGGCGCGCCGCGAACTGAGGATTGGGCGCCGGGATAGTGCAGTGTCGCCTTGCGTATCGCTTTGGCCGCCGCCGCCGGCACGACGATCCAACCGCGCTTGCCGTCCCGGTCCACGGCCTCTGTGTCCAGAATCACGACGCTCGCCGCGTCCGCCGACTTGTGCCAGGCGAGGGTTAGCCTGATACCCTGGTTACGCCTCACCGGCCTGGTTACGGGTGTTGCGCCTCACCGGGGGTGGTTGCAGGTTGCCCGAGCCCCTATCTGTCCGCGCGAATCGTCGCTTTGACCGGGCAGGGGTTCCCACGGCCAGCGAGCATATCTTGATTGATAATTACCTTTATGCTTCATACAACACCGACCGAACCCGCCGCCCTCGCCCGACGCCCCGACACGGTGGGGCCGCTGGCCGGCGCCACGCCGACCACGCGCCGGCTCGCCGACGCCTCTATCAGCCTCAACACCCGACGGGCCTACCTCGGCGCGCTGCGGCGCTTGGACGCATGGCGCGGGGCCGCCCCGGTTGACGACGCCTCGCTGGCCGTCTACCTCGGCGAGCTCTTCGAGGCGGGCCGCGCGCCCGCCACCGCCGCCCTTGCCGTCGCCGCCGTCCGGTTTCGGGCCAAGCTCGCCGGCCAGCCGGACCCCGCCGGGGAAGCGACCGCCCGCGTGTTGGGCGGCTACCGTCGCACGGCCGCCGACCGGGGCCGGGGCCAGGCCGCCCCGCTGAGCGCGGACGGGCTCGCCGCGATTCTCGCCACCGCCGAACGTCCCCGCACCGACGGCCGGGGCGTCGAATCCCACACCACGGCGCAACGCCGGGGCCGACTCGACGCCGTGATCGCCTCGCTGTTGTTCATGGGCGGGTTGCGCCGCTCAGAAGTGAGCGCGCTTGAATGGCGTGACGTGTCGGACGCCCGCGACGGCGACGGCGTGCTTATCACCGTGCGGACCTCGAAAACGAATCAAGAGGGGGACGCCGCCGACGTGCGGTATCTCAAAAACGGCGCGGCGAAAGCGATCCGCACCCTTCGCGCCGCCGCCGCCGCCGCCGCACCCACGGATCGGGTGATCGGGTTGTCCCCGCTACAGATTCAGAGAAGGTTCACCGCCGCCGCCCGCGCCGCCGGCATCGAGGCGCGCTTGACGGCGCACAGTGGCCGGGTCGGGCTCGCGTCCGAACTGACGGCGCGCGGCGCGTCGACAACCGAAGTCATGCTGGCCGGCAACTGGAAAACCGCCCGCATGGTCGCTCACTACTCGGCCGGCGCGACCGCCGAACGCGGGGCCGTCCGAAAGTATCTGTAGGGAGGGAGTCACGATGTTCGACACGCACACCATCGCCCGCACGTTGACCGACGCGGGTATCGACCCGAAGCACGCCGACGCCATCACCGACGCCGTGCGCCAAGCCGCCGAGCATAGCGAACACGTTACGCCAGAGCACCTTGATGCGGCCCTGGCCGCCATTGAAGCTCGCCTGACGTGGCGCTTCGCTGGCGCGATACTGGCGCAGACCATCGCCATGCTCGGTGGGATGGTCGCCATCCTGCGGTTGCTCGGCTGATCCTTGCAGGTCCGGACGGTGTGGTCGAAGTCAGGTGGCCACGCTCGACTAGACTCTCGCCATGAACATTTCTCAGTTGCCCAAGAATGACCGCGTGACGCTCGTCAAGAAGGACGGGCAACGGTTCGAGGATCTGTCCGCGTCAGTTCAAACCGGTCTGATATTGACGTACAACCAGGAAATCCCGATTGAGGATGGCGACCAGTTTGAGCGACAACTGCCGAGCGGGATTGTTGACGTTTACACCGTGGTGGACTCTTGCGAATGAAACAGGAGAACCTCATAAAGTTTCAGGTTTCTGGACTGGCACTGGCGATGGCGATGGAGTGTGGGTGAGAATCGGGATCGATGGCAAGGTGTTGACCCTCCGGGCAGGCGGCACGGCTTGCCACTACTCGAGGCGATGGCGTGCGGTGTGCCGGTCATCACGTCGAACACGTCGTCCATGCCCGAAGTGGTGGGTGGTGCCGCAATACTCGTCGATCCGCACGACGTCGATGAGATGGCTGCCGCGATCACCAGGGTGTTGTCCGACGAGGCGCTGCGCGACCGCCATGCGAGGCGAGGGCATCGCCCGCGCTGGACAGTTCTCGTGGAAAACGGCAGCGCGTCAGACGTTGAACGCGTACGCGTCTCTCGGCTAGCGGTGATAGTTGCGTCGTATCGGGAACATCTGAATTTGTGACGGCTGGAACTCTAGGGACGGCACCGACAGCAAAACCACATCAACACCACATCAACACCACATCACTCAGGAATTAACGCCACGGTCACACCACGGTCACGCCACGGTCTCAGGAGGAAGTAACAGCGGCGGTCGGACGCGACGAACAGGGCACGCAAAAGGACATTCAAAACCACATCACTCAGGAATTAACGCCAGCAACGTCTCAAGCGGGCTGATCACGGTCATGTCACGCGCCGATTTTCCTGTTGGTGAACGCTACCCGGCGGGTTCAGTTGGGCAGTTGAAGAGCTGCCAGTTCTCAGGGAACGGGCGACGGCTTCTCGACGTATCTCATCTCGGGATAGTCGTAGTCAGCCGGCAAGGTGAGCCCTTGCTCGGGCATCACGCTCAAGAAGTTGTCGTGTGCGACCTTGATCGCGGTCTCCGGTTGGAGCCTCTCGAACAGCTCTTCGAATCTTCGGATCTCCTGCTTGTATCCTCCGAACCTACCGACGACGTCGGAGCCGACCATAAAATTGCCCGGGTACTTCTCGATTAGAGAGGCCCAGCCCTCCAGGTCGCTCAAGACATAGTCGGAGAACACGACCCAAGACAAGTCGATGTAAACGTGGTCCGCGTGCGCTTCCAGAATTGCGGCGAGAAGATCGGTAAGACCTTCGACCACGATACGCCTGCTGATACCACCATGGCAGAGGATGAATCTGGTATCTGCGAAAACGTTGAAGGTGTTGAGCAACTCCGGTAGATAGACGGGCTGCTTCGGTTCTCCATTCGGAGAGATCGCGGCAATGTTGTGATGGATGCTCACCGGAATGTCGAACTGCCCCGCAAAATCGAAGATCCGGAACAAGGCTGGATGGTTGGCTCTTGGTCTGGTTCCGATGGTGAGGTTCGTGAGGTCATCGTGCCGAGACATGAGCTCTCCGATACCCTGAAATAGGCCGGGGAACTCCTTCATCCGTTTGACAATCATGTCGACGGCGCCAAGATCCGTAGTATCCACACCGGCAACGAAAGGATGCAGCCGCTCGAGTTGTGCTCCGGCTTCCCCACCGTGCGACAGCCTGTAGTCCTCAATCGCAAGGGCGACCGTGTAGTCCGTATCGCGCGCGGGGACCACTCTCGAACTGCTGTCGAGATAGTAGGCGGGCCGAATCGGGTCGTTTTCCGACCACTTCTTCAGAAATGCCAATCCGCTGACCATGGCGTGCTGGACCCCAGCCCTGTCCATCGCCCAAAGCAGGGCTTCGATCCGCTTGCCGCGCTGGCCAACAGTAAGCGTGGCCTGCGGAGAGCTTGCCACCAACTCGCCGTTCTCCAGGAAGTCACCGTTCTGCAGGAAGTCGACCAGATGAACATGGGCGTCGTTGATAGGCAGCTCACGAGCCTCCTGGGGGGCGACGGGACTCCCTGGCACTAGTGCGGCGGCCAAAGCCGCAACAGCTACTTCCACCCTTCCTAGTCTTCGCATAGCTTCTTCCGTCCGGGGTTGGTGGGATTCTACCGGGAGAACCGCTCGGGTACGCTAGAATCAATTAGACCCTTTCCCAACAGGCAGGTGACCTATGAGGTTCCCGCACCGGGCGCAGGCTTTCCTGCGCTCTGGGCGGGCGGGAAAGATGGAGATCTATCTCGGAAACCTACGCGCAGTCGATGACACCTCCGTGCCTCTCGAAGGGGAGATCTAACGCAAGGGCCGGACACGCTACGGAGCGACGAGCTATCTTGATTGATAGGTAATTATCAATCAAGATAGGCGGACGTGTCAAGCGGTGATTTTGACTTTTAATAGGCTGGGCTGTCTTATAGGGTATTGCTATGTCTACACCTACAGAACGGCGATACCGACGTGAGGCGCGCTACTCGAAACAACTGCGCGTGACAGTGGAACCGGCGACGGCGGCGGCACTGGAAGCGGAAGCGGACGCGGCGGGCGTGTCCGTCTCGGCGGTGATTCGTGACGCGGTTGCGCGCGGGTTGCCGCTGGTAAAAGACGCCCGGCGGAAACAGCGGCAACGCGACCGGCACGCGGCCGGCGCGGGTGAGGCGTGATCGCCTGGACCGACGTGGAAGCGGCGTTACAGGGGCGGCCGGGCTGGCGGCGCGTCGGGCGCGAATATCACGGGCCGTGTCCGGTGTCCGGCGCGGGCCGTGATTGTTGCTTCGCGTCGGAAGGGCGAGCGGGGGACGTGGCACTCGGGTGCCGGAAGTGCGGCGGGAACGGCGGGAAACTCGATAGCGAGTCGTTCCTGGCACACCTGGCCGCGCTGGTAGGCGAGACGGCGCGCCACGTGGCCGCACACGCGACGAACGACCGCGCGGCCATAGCAAAAAACCGTCCGCGCTGCCGGGGCGCGCCTGGCGGGCGTCTGAGCCCGTTGACGGCACACCCGGCGCGCGCTATGTGACGCGGCGCGGCGCGTGGCCGGCCGGTGAACGGTTCCCCGCGTCGGTGCGCTGGCTGCTTGCCTACATCGATCCGGGCCACGCGACGGATACCGAACTCTACTCGTGGGGAGCCGCGCATGGGCCGCTTTGGGATGCGCTCCGCAAGAAGGGGCAATTGCGGTTGAAAATGCCACCCTGGACCGGACGGCGCGGGTGCTTGAAGCATGGGCGGCGGCGGACCCAGGGACAAGCGATGAAGGGCTTGACGCCGAGGCAGTAAATCAACGCCATCCGAGCCGCGATGACTCAAAAAGACCGGGAGTTTCTAGCTCGCTACGGTGGCTGGTTTGCGGATCGAGATGAGGTCGGATGAGAGAGGGTCTAAATCCGTGGGTTTTCATGTAACAGGGGACCGCTGTTGGTGCGAGGCAGGCTGCACAGCGCCATCGTTCGCGCCATAAAGCCTAGATCGGCGTCCGCTTCGCTGGCCGAAACAAGCTGGTTCACCTGGTCGAAGCGGGTGAAGTGGTGTAGCGCCTGGGGCGAGGCATCGCGGATCGCCTTCACCGGCCCGTTCAAACCAGATACGACTTCCGCAACGGGAACCAAGCTGCCGCGTTGACGCTGCATGCCTTTATTCTCCCATGTTCCACTGCTATGTTCGCCGGTTGATCCCGTCTTCGTCACGGCTTCGGAACTCACGTCAAGCCGCGTCCTCCCGCTTCCGCGCCAGCGCCAGTTCGTAGGCCGCCTGAACGCGCATCCAGTGATCCGCATCTCCCCAACCAATGCGCTCCATCGCCAGCGCCAGCCGGGGAGAGATTCCGATATGGCCATTGAGCAGCCGTGAAAGCGTGTTCCTCGCCATGCCGAGACGCTGGGCGCACTCGGTCACGGTCCAGCCCACATCTTCATCCTCCAGGATGTCTCGGATCATTTCGCCGGGGTGCGGCGGTGCGTACATAGGCATGGGCTCCCTCCTCAGTGGTAGTCGATCAAATCCACGTCCACCGCCTCGCCATCGGCAAAGCGAAAGACGATTCTCCAGTTCCCCGAGACGCGCACGCTCCAATCGCCGCGCCTGTCTCCCTGCAACCGATGCAGGCGATAGCCGGGCCGGTCCATCTCTGTCGGTGAAAACGCCACGTCCAAGTCAATCAGGATGCGTCGGATGCGCCGCACATGGGCCGGGTTCAGCCGCCGGGCATTGTCTTGCTCATACAAGCGCTTCAATCCCGCGTGCTTAATCCTCATTCATAGGCCCGATTGCTCCATGATACATTACAGGGTTCACCTCGGTTACGGTCCATTCCTCCGCGTCATCGCGTCCCGGAGGCTTTCGCCTCCACCGCGCATCGGTAACGCTTGACGACCCCGACCCTGCGGCTCAGAGGCAATCGGCCCATGCTCCCACGTCCCCCAGACAAGAACCACAAGAGAACCCGCCAACCCTTCAAGGCTCAGACCAACTTGCCCGCTTCCGATCTGGTCCTTAGCGGGCGCTGGCCGATCTGACGCCCTATGATCGAGGGAGACGTCGCCACCCTGCGAACCACCAAGGACCTCTTCCAGATGGAGCTCCACGCCTACACCATCACCCAGTTATTGAAGCGGAATCGTGCGGGGTATGGCCAGAGAAGTGCTGTGGCGACAGTTGTTTTGCCGAGGTTGCGGGGTGATGTTTTACATCTGCCGTTCCTGTTATCGGGGGGCAGGTCTACTGCGGGGATGAGTGCCGCCGCCGGATGCGGCGCAAACAGAGGCGGCGGGCCAACCGCCGCTACCAGCAGGACCCGGAGATTCGGGCCGATCATTGCCAACGCCAGCGGGAATACCGGGAACGGTGCCACTGGCGACGCTGGGATCTTTGCCGGCGATGTCCTACTGACTGTTGAAAAGTGACGGTGATCCGTCCCCGATGAGAGATCATCGGGGTGTCATCCAAAACACAAGGAGGATCACCGTCATGAGTAAGAGTGCCAGAAGGTCGACGAAGAAGAAAGCCGAAGACGAATCCAGCGAAGTTCGGTCTCGAGGTGGGCTGATGGAAGTCCTGCGAGACTCCCGACTCGCCCTGCGAGAGCTGGTATTGGAAGCGGGCCTTGGAGTGTTCCAGGAGCTGCTTGAGGAGGACCGGGAGCGGCTGTGTGGCCGTCGCCATGAGCGCTTTGCCGATCGTGAGGCCTACCGTCACGGGCACGACGCAGGGCGGCTGGTGATGGGCGGTCGCCAGGTGCGGATCCGCCGTCCTCGGGTGCGGAGCAAAGACGGGGTGGAGCTGCGCTTGCCCACGTGGGAGGTGTCAACGGCGCTTAAGAAGCGCGCGATCCCGGCTTTCTGACCGCGTTTCCTGCTGAGAGTCTCTTCAGCATCATCGTCGCGCGCGAGCGCGCGAGCAGCGTGGCAGGTGGGAGTATGGGGAGACCGGCGGGGGCGACTCCAAGCAAGGTGACCGCCCACCGCCGGAAGGCCTGGGGTATGACGCCCCAGAAGAGGGAGTATTCCGCCTGCGGGTGGCGAAGTCCAGGCCGAAGGAGGCCTGGGCCGTGCGCCGCCGTCCCGATTGTCGCCGTTTCGTTTGCGATCGTTGCCGGCAAGCTGTCTACATTTGCTCTTGGTGCGATCGCGGCCATCGTTATTGCACGCCGGAGTGCCGGGATGAGGCTCGGCGCCACAGCCTTCGCGGGGCCGGGCGTCGCTATCAGCAGACGCCGCGAGGGCGCCGCTTGCATGCTCGTCGTCAGCAGGCCTATCGAGATCGCAAGCAGCAAGGCTCAAAGAAAGTGACGCATCACAGTTGCCGCACCGGGGGCTGCCCTGCGACGGTGGCGTCATGGCCCACCGCGCCGCTTCCGTTGTTTTTGCAAGGCTTGTCCGTTGGAGGTCGGAACGAGGAGCTTCTCTGCAGGCTGTGCCGCCATCCTTGCGAGCCGATTGTCCGCCACGACTTCTTGCGATCGCGCCGAGTACGCCCGGTGCGCAGGCGGGCGCGGGATGATCTCTCCCGAGCTCGCCGCCGAGATCCGCCGTCTCTATGAGTCGGAGGGCTGGCGGCGCAACACGATCGCCCGCCATCTGGGAATCCATCACTCGACGGTCACTCGAGTCCTTCGACGCGAAGGGCTGAGCCGGCCTCGATCGCCGCGACGAGCGTCCATGGTCGATCGCTTCGTCCCCTTCATCCAGGAAGTCTTTGAGCGCTACCCGGAGCTGCCGGCGAGCGTGCTCTACGAGATGGTCAAGAAGCGTGACTATCCCGGTGGGGAGGATCACTTCCGCCACTGCATTGCCGAGCTCGGCCTGCGCCCCCGCAAGGCGCCTGAGGCTTTCTTTGTGCTCCGTACGCTTGCCGGCGAACAGGCCCAGGTGGACTGGGCTCACTTCGGCACCCGAAAGGTCGATGGCGGAGAGCGCCGTCTCTACGCCTTCGTCATGGTGCTGAGCTACTCGCGAGCTCTCTTTCTGCACTTCTTCTACGACGCTCGTCTGCCGAGCTTCCTGACCGGGCATGTCCTCGCCTTCTCCTTCTTTGAGGGTCTGGCCAAGATCCACCTCTACGACAATCTGCGCAGCGCTGTGCTCGAGCGGCGCCGCAGCGCCATTCGCTTTCATCCACGGCTTCTCGAGCTCGCCGACTTCTACGGCTTTGATCCAAGGCCCGTTGCTCCCAGACGAGGAAATGAAAAAGGTCGCGTCGAACGAGCCATTCGTTTTGTCAGAACTTCCTTCTTTCCGCTGCGTCGCACCTGGGACAGAGAAGCGCTGAACCGGGACGCTCTGGAGTGGTGTCGCGACCGAGCGATGAAGCGCCCGTGGCCCCAGGACCGGCGTCGCACCGTCGAGCAGGCCTATCTCGAGGAGCGCTCTCATCTCGTGAGCCTTCCGGCGCAGCCTTTCCCCTGCCACGAATGGGTCGAGCGGATCACGCGGCGCACTCCTTACCTGAGCTTCGATGCGAATCGCTACTCGATCCCGCATGATCGCATCGCCCGCTCGCTACAGATCGCCGCAGACCCGGAGCGTGTGCGCATCTTCGATCGCGAGCAGCTCATCGCCGAGCACACAAGGTCCTGGGACAAGGGCCAGATCATCGAAGACCCCCGTCACCTAGAAGAGCTGGAACGACAGAAACGCGAGGCACGTACACAGCGCGGCCAGGACTACCTGCTGCGTACGGTGCCCCAGGCCGAAGAGCTCCTGCGGGAGCTGGCCCGACGGCAGAGACGACTCTCGAGTGCCGTCGCCAGACTCCTCGAGCTCCTTGCCGAGAGTGGACCCAGGGAGCTTGCAGTGGCGATCGACGAGGCCCTCGAAAAAGGATCCCCGCATCCCGAAGCGGTGCGACTCATCCTCGATCGTCGGCGCCACGAGCGGGGACTCCTACCCGCGCTGCCTGTCCAGCTCCCCGACGATCCCAGGATCCGGGAGCTCACGGTCACTCCCCATGCACTGGCCGACTACGACAACCCCAACGACGAGGAGGACGACGAATGAACAACACCGACCAAGAGCGTGCCACAGCCCTGAAACTCCATGGCCTCCTAGCCCACTGGGATGAGGTCGCCAACCAACCCTGGCTCCCCGACCTGCTCGACTGGGAAGAGCAGGAGCGAGCCCGTCGCGGACTGGAGCGACGCCTGGGTCGGGCCCGGCTCGGCACCTTCAAGCCGCTGGCCGACTTCGACTGGAATTGGCCCAAGAAGATCGACCGCGAGCAGATCGAAGATCTCTTTCGGCTCGAGTGGCTCGCCCGAGGGCACAACGCTGTCTTGATAGGGCCAAACGGCATCGGCAAGACGCTCATTGCCAAGAATCTCGCCCATCAAGCCGTACTACGTGGAGCCACCGCCCGATTCCTCACCGCCTCGGAGCTGCTCAACACCCTCGCCGAACAAGACTCCTCGACCAGCCTTCAGCGCAAGCTCGCGCTCTTTGCGCGCCCATCCCTGCTCTGCATTGACGAGCTCGGATATCTGTCCTACGACACGCGCCACGCCGATCTACTTTTCGAGGTCGTTTCCCGCAGGTACGAAAATAAGTCCCTTCTCATCACCACAAACAAGTCCTTTGGAGAATGGGGAGAGGTCTTCCCCAACGCTACTACCGTCGTCACCATCGTCGATCGCCTCGTCCATCGCTGCGAGCTCGTCAACATCGAGGGCGATTCCTATCGGCTCAAGGAGTCCAAGGAGCACGCCAAGAAGCGCGCTTCGGCCCGCCGAAGCGGCACTCGCCCTCGACGGCGCAGTGCGAAGACCTCGTGATCCGACAGGAGTATCGCGCCGAGCTCATCCGCCTCTACCTCGACGCTCCTAAAACCCCGCCTAGACCTCGGCGCCGAGACTGGGCCATCGCCGACAAGCTCTATCAAGCCAACGTCCCCCTCGAAGAGCTTGCCCATGCCATTCGACTCGCCACCTTGCGACGGCGCCTCAGCACCGATCCGCTGCCGCAGATTCACTCACTTGCCTACTACCGCTCCGTACATCGAGCCCTGACCAACGACGAGCTCGACCCTCAATACGTCCGCTACATCCTCCTTCGGCACCGGTCCCTTCTCGAGGAGGATGAAACCAAAAGCGCCACTACACAGCCGGAATCCCGCACTTTATGACCGCCGATAACAGGAGGAGATGCGGGATGAGGATCCCCTGGAGGAGCGAGCGCTCGAGCAGATGCTTTGCGGGGTAAGCACTCGCAAGTTCGAGCGAAGCCTGGAGCCCCTGCCGGAGTCGGTCGAGTCGGTCGGTACGAGCAAGTCGAGCGTGTCTCGTCGCTTCGTGGCCCGCACGCGCCGCCAAGTGGAATCGTTCCTCTCTCGCCCGCTTGGGGATCTGGACCTGCCGGTGCTGATGTTCGACGGAGTGCATATGGGCAAGCAGCTGTTGATCGTGGGGCTGGGAATCGCCAGCGATGGGACGAAACACGTGCTGGGTGTCGTGCAGGGCGCCACGGAGAGCCACCGAGTGTGCCAGGGCCTGCTCAGGCAGCTGATCGAGCGAGGTCTTGTCGTCGAGCGTCGTCGCCTGGTGGTGATCGACGGCAGCAAGGGCCTGAGCAAGGCGATCTCGAAGACCTTCGGAGCCTGGAGCGTCATCCAGCGTTGTCGAGTCCACAAGATGAGGAACATCATGGACCACCTTCCGAAGCACCTGCGTCCGTGGTTCCAGACCAAGATCCGCAGGGCCTGGGAGGCCGACTCACCGAAGAAGGCGGAGGCTCAGCTCCTCGCTCTCGCCCCGCGAGCTCGAGGAGCAGCACCCGGGCGCAGCCGGCTCTCTGCGCGAGGGCCTCAAGGAGACACTGACCGTGAACCGACTCGGTCTCTCGGGTGCTTTGCTTAAGACTCTGCGTTCCACCAACCCGATCGAGAACCTGAACGGCTCCCTCCAGCGTGTTGCCAAGAACGTGAAGCGCTGGCGCGGAGGCTCGATGGCATTACGATGGGCCGTCACGGCTCTCATCGAGGCCGAGCCTCGCTTTCGACGTATTCGCGGCTACCGGGATCTCCACACTCTCGAGCGGGGTCTCTCGGCTCTCATCCAACCGGAGGTGGACAAGATCGCTGTCAGTGCCTGAGAATCAAACCTGGGTCCCGTCGCTTTTCAACGACGCCTGGGACAACGCCTCTTTGCCAGCCTACCTTTTCACCCCATGTTTTCGGGGGTCCCCAATGTGGACTATGTTCTCTCCGGCGCTAACACTTGCAGGTCGATTTGCCCCAGATCGGTGGCGAGGCAGGTACCATTGGTGGGTTCGTAGGACCCACCCCAAAGGAGGCCAATACCAGTGGAAAACGTTAAATTCGAAGTGGTGGATGATAACCGTTTGGTGATTCATGTTGACCTGAACCACCGCGGCGACATCAGCGCCTCTGGAAAAACCAGAAGGGTGGCGTCGACTCAGGGTAATATCGGCGTTAAAGATGCGAATGGCGTGGAGGTCAAAATAGGGCTCAACGTTTACGTCAAACCTAACGTTTGACAGCGTTCAACTAACCCCTGCAAGACTCCTGACCTCCCCTGGGTGATGACCGGGTAAGGTTCCGGCCATCACCAGGAGCGAGGTCGGGCCGGCCGTCCGAAGTGCGCGGTGGAGCTGACCGGTCCATCTCGGCGGCGGGGCTCGGTATCGCGACGAGGAGGAAGGCCAGACCCACCATCAGGACGGCGAATCCCGTCGCGGCTCTGATCCCTTTCTGCCAATGCATCAACAACCCCCTTGCCGTTGGGCCTACTGCCCGTCAACCGAGAACGCAAGCAGCACGTTGCCCGTCATGTAGCTGCTGTAGCCCGAGTGCACGTAGAGCATGCCGTCGACGACGGTCGCGCCGGGGCCATTGAGCGAACCGCCCCGCGCCTTCACCCCGTTCACCGTCTCGTAGTCGCCCACGGTGTCGACATCCCAGATGATCTTGCCCGTGTCGGCGGCATAGGCCCGCAAGTGGCCGTCGAGGCTGCCCGAGAAGACGACGCCGGGAATGAGGGCCACGGCCGCCGGCTGCGCGCTGTGACATCGCTTCCGCCCGCTGCAGATCCCCTGGACCGGAGGTGCGTGCCAGACCACCTCGCCGTCGTCGACGCGCAGCGCGACAAGACCGCCCGCCGCGCCGGGCTCCTTCTCCGTGGCGTCGGAGACGGCTACGTAGACGAGCTCGCCGTCGGTGGCGAAGCCCCACTCGATGCCGCCCAAGGTGCCGCCGGCGGCGACGCGGGTCTGCCAGCGGATCTCGCCGGTGCGCGGATCGAGCCCGTGCATGAGGCCCGACTTCTGGCCGGCGATGAGGATCGGCTCTCCGCCGGAGGTCGTGGTGAGGACCGGCGAGCTGCCGAAGTCGAAGTCGGGCCCGACGTCGGCGGGGCAGTTGGCGCGTACCGCCTCACCGGCGAGACCGCAGGCCTTGTTCCATGCGTCTCCGGCAGTCCTCTGGGTGACCCAGCGCACCGCGCCGGTGCCCATCTCGAGCGCGATCAACGCGTCGCTCTCTGGAGCCGGCGGATTGGAATAGGAGTTCCCGGTGCCGACGAAGAGGGTGTTGTTTTCGGGGTCGAGCGTCGGCGCCGACCACACCGCGGCGCGGGCCCCAGCTCCTGGTGCCGACGCGGTTGCGACCGGTAGGCTTCGGCTCTTCGGCGAAGGTGTAGGTCTTCCAGATCCGCTCGCCCGTCGCCGCGTCGAGGGCGACGACGCTGCCGCGAAAGGTGCAGCACTCGTAGCTCGGGTCGGCCGCCGTTCCCGACTCGATCGAAGAGACGCCGACGTAGAGGCGCCCGCCGAAAACAGCGGGCGCACCGGTGATCTTGGCGTCGGGATGTTTCTCGATCACCGTTCTCCAGCGCCGCTCGCCGCTGGCGAAGTCGACGGCGTAGATCGAGGCGGTATCGTCACCGAAGTAGGCGTGGAAGGCGCCTTCGGGTCCGGACGCCACCGAGATCGCCGTGCGCACGCCGCCCTCCGCCTGGTGGATCCAGTGGATGCACCCGCTCTCGGCGTCGAGCGCGGTAACGAGGCCAGTGCGGCTGCCGACCAGGATGCGGCCCCCGACCACCGTTGGCTGCGATCCCGCGCGTCCGACGCCAGGGAACCCGAACGCCCACTTCAACCTGAGCTTCGGAACGTCGTCCGCTGCGAGCCCGGCCGCTGCGGCGGGCTGGAAGCGGGTGTTCTCTAGATCGACACCCCAGCCGTTCCAGCCCGGCCCGCCAAGTGGGTCGCGGGGTATTGCCTCCGCGGCGCAGGTAGCATTCTCGGGCAGGGGCTCGAGCGACAGCTCGCTCGCGCTCCCCTCCCCATAGAGGCGCTCGCCATCGAGCACGGCCTCTTGCGCAGGGGCCACGGCCGCCAACGCCGGGACGAAGATGGCCGCGATGGGAATGCGGAGCTTCATTCGGCATCTCCCCTCTGAGTCATCGGCCTCTTCAACTTTATGAGGGCCACCTTTCTCATGGAGCACGAACCACGCGCGGTGTCCCTGGGTGTAGTAGTCCTTGACGCGCATTGCCACCACGGCGCCGACACGAGCAAACGAGTAAAAATCATCACGCCGATCATTGCGCGATCGCGTAAACCGACAACATGCGACGTGTCGATCGCTTCGAAGAGTTTCCGTGCATCGTCCTCAAACAGGACGGGGGTCTTGCCGACCTTGACGACGTGCTTTGGCCCACGCACCGCGGCGGCCGGATTGAAGGGGAGCACCTGGCCCACCACGAGGTAGTCCATGAGCATCCGAATGGCGGCGAGGTTTTGTTTCACCGTCGTCGGCGATCGCCGTTGACCGAGCTCCTCGATGTAGGCGGCGATGATGATGGGCTCGAGCGTGTGGAGCTCGAGTTTCCGACTCTCACACCACTCGAGGAATTGCGAGATCGCGCGCGCGTATGCGCGCCGCGTGTTCGGGTTGCGGATGTTGGCGGTGAAGAATTCCAGAAAGCGTCTCCACGGTCGTAGTTGCGATTCTGGACGGGATTGAAGGGGAGCACCTGACCCACCACGAGGTAGTCCATGAGCATCCGAATGGCGGCGAGATTCTGCTTCACCGTTGTCGGCGATCGCTTGCCACCGAGCTCTTCGATGTAGGCGGCGATGATGATGGGCTCGAGCGTGTGGAGCTCGAGCTTCCGGCTCTCACACCACTCGAGGAACTGCGAGATCGCGCTGGCGATATAGAGACTGATAACGACGAGCACTAGGTGTCCTTCGCATGGCCGCCTTGGCCTTCGGCCTGTCCGCGCACTCGCGGTACCCAAAAAGGCGAGCGAGCAGGGTAGGGAAAGAAGCGGCCCGTCCTCGGCCTTTCTTATGACCGGCGTCAATAGACGAGACGGGATTCTCTGATAGGCTATCCTGCGTCGTAAAGTGACCACTCGAGGAGGGGTCGAATGTCAGTCTGGTTGCCTTCGAGTGGTCCAACCCAGGAGAAGGTTAATGCACAGATTGATGTTAGCTCTCGGAATCTCGATTCTTCTTGCTCCTCCGCTCTTAGCCGACGGCACCCTGACCGGGACCATCCAGGGAACGATCACCAGCTCGGACGGGGAGGCGCTCCCCGGCACCAGCGTGACGCTCGGGAGCGAGCAAGGCTCCCACGACACCAGGACCGATGCCCAGGGGCAGTACCGCTTCGGTCTTCTCGCACCCGGGCCGTACACCGTGACGGCGGAGCTCGAGGGCCTGGGGATGGCCGAGGCCGAGCTGCGGGTCGGGACTGGCCAGCGCCGCACCGTCGACCTCACGCTGCGACTCGCCACCGCCGGCGAGACCATTCAGGTCGTCTCCGAGGTGCCGCTGGTCAACAAGTACGACGTCTCGACGACGACATCGATGGCGGCCGAGGTCACCGAAACCCTCGCCTTCGCTTCGCGCAGCTGGCAGTCGGTGCTGACCTCCATGCCGGGGGTGTATCAAAACGCCCGATCCCAGTACTGGTACGACCACCGCGCGGGGGTGAACGGCCAATCCTGGCAGGATCTTGGCGGCTTCATCGACGGCGTCGACACTTCGTTCTCCCGCCTCGGCGGCAGCTCCCAGCTGTTTTTGCCCTCCACCGTCATATCCGAGGTGCGGATCGAGGGCTCGGGGTATACCGCAGAGTACGGCAGGGTCACCGGAGGGATCGCCAACGCGATGGTGAAGTCGGGCACCAACCGCTTCCACGGCGACTTCCGCTACATCCCCCAGAGCCAGAAGTGGCGCGCCGAGTACGACGCGGTGCCGCTCCCCCGGAACGACGAGATCCAGAACAGCTACGAGACCGCCCTCGGGGGACCGATGGCGCGGGACAAGGCGTGGTTCTTCGTCTCCTACTCCGAGGACACGGAAAACGTACTCGCCGCCACGGGTGACCAAACCCCCGTGGACAGTAGCAACCAGGGCGAAGTGGCCTTGGCGAAGCTGAACTTCCAGCCCGGCTCGAGTCACAGCTTCTACGTCATGGGAATCAACGCTCCCCACACCTTTCGCAGCCTTTCCAACCCAAACCGCTTCGATGTCTTCTCGGTTCCGCACCAGGAGGTCGACCAGGAGCTCGCGATGGCGAACTGGAACTGGACCGTGAGCTCCAACATGTTCCTCGAGACCCGCGCCGCCGCACACAGGGCCGTCTTCGACCGCAGCCAGCTCGTGACCAGGACCGCCGACCCGAATGCCAGCCCCGATGATACGGCGGGGAACGTCGGCGCCTACTGGGACCTGAACTCCGGCTTTCGGCGCCTGGCCATCGCCAGTCCGCTCGGCACCGGTCAGCGCTATTATCCTCGTAATCAGGCGAACTCGGCCTTCAGCCTGTTCGCCGGCGTGCACGAGCTCAAGTTCGGAGCCGACTGGCAGGTGGTGAACTGGGAGACGCTCAACAACGTGCCCGACCGCTACCAGGGCAGGAACTTCGACGCCAACGCACCTGGGGGGTTCGAGGTCCCCGTGCGGAAGCGGGTGTACCTGCCGTCCGCGGGGCTCATCGAGACCGAGTCAACCGCCATCGCCCTCTTCGTCCAGGACCGTCTCTCCTGGGGCGATCACTGGTCGATGACGGTGGGTCTGCGGGTGGAGGACCAGGAGCAGAAGAATGACATCGGGGACGTCGCGGCCTCCTCGACCGACCTCGCCCCCCGGCTGGCGGCGGTCTACGACGCCAGCGGCAACGGACGGCTCCTCTTCAAAGGGACGGTGGGCCGCTACTACCATCACATCGCGCAGGAGGTCGTGAACGACGAGTTCACACGAAAGCCCAACGGCGTCAACGCCTACAACGAGTTCGGGTGGAACTCTGCGACCGGGCTGTACGACATATTCCGGCGCACGCAGATACCGGCGCTCGATACCCTGATCACCGACATCAATCCCTACTACAAGGACGAGGTCACCCTGGGCGTAGAGTGGCAGTTCTCTGACCTGTGGGCGTTCAAGGCCCGGGGCATCTTCTGGGACCATGACGACCTGATGTGGCCGAACGACCAATTCGCCCCGGACGGCAGCGTCTTCCGGCTGGTCGCCAACTACCCGGAGGGCCAGCGCGAGTACCAGGGGCTGCAGCTCGAGCTCAACCGGAGCTTTCGCAACAACTGGGTGGTCCGGTCGAACTACACCCTGGGCCGTTCCGAAGGCAACCTGTGCTGCCGCAACGACGACGACAACCCCTTCCTCGAGGGCAAAACGGTCGTCGATCCGGTGAGCGGCATCCCGCTGACCGCGATCAACTACTTTGGCCGCACCGGCGACGACCGCGAGCACGTGCTGAACCTCTCCGCCAGCCGCACCTTCCAGCTCGGCAACCATTCGCTGAACCTCGGCGGTTTCTTCTGGTTTCGCAGCGGCGAGTGGTGGGGTAGGACGGAGAGCACGACACTTCGCCATCCTTCCGGGAGCAGCATCCGCTCCACCACCCGTCCCGAGCCCCGCGACGCCAACCAGATGCCCGACCTCATGTCCCTCAACATGACGCTGGGGTGGCACTTCCCCCTCGGCAGCGTGCTCGAAGGATCGCTACGGGTCGAGGCCGCGAACCTCACCAACGAGCAGGAGTCGATCAGGATCAGCACCTCCAGCGGGCGAATAACCCCAGTTCCGACGAGCTACCAGGTGACGAGGGAGTACCGCTTCGTGGCCGGGATCCGGTTCTAGGTCTTAGAGGAGCCAGCCGCCAGTCTCGAAAGGAGGACGAGAAGCTCGGGGTCTCCGAACGACTAGCGCGACCCGAGTGCGAGCGCTTCTCGCCGGTCTCGCAATCGACCGCCACCAGGCTCTCCGCAAAGAGGTTGTCGCCGAGGAGTTATTGTCAAATGTTGGGTACGGGGGCATCAGGCGGCGATGGTTGATGGATGTTCTCCGTCGACGAACTGGACTCCCCCGACAACTTCAGCGAGATGGTGGAACCCTCTGAGTCGTCGCCATCGTTTCTCGGCACTCTGAGTGAGCTTGAAGACCATGGTGAGCATGGTCTCTCGCGACAGACATCCCCTGGTCTTGGCAGTGCGAAGACGGACGGTGGCGAACGTCGATTCGATGGGATTGGTCGTTCGGAGATGAGGCCACTGCTGGCTGGGAAAGTCGTAGAAGGCGAGGAGCTCGTCCCGGTCTTTAGTCAGGCACTCGGCGGCTCGCGGGTACTTCGCTTCGTAGGTCTCTACGAAGGCATCGAACGCCTCATAGGCTTTCGCCCTCGTCTCCGCCTGCCAGATCTCGTGCAAGGCCTTCTTCGCCTTGGGCTGCGTCGACTTCGGCAGGGAGTTCAGGACATTCCCGGTCTTGTGCATCCAGCAACGCTGGGTGCGGGTGTCGCCGAATACCTTCGTGATCGCCTTCCAGAAGCCCAGGGCACCATCCGCGACCGCCAACTTGGGCGAGACGGCTACGCCGCGGTGCTTGAGATCCATCAAGATCTCCCGCCAAGACTGCTCGCTCTCGCGATAGCCCTCCTGAACCGCCAAGAGTCGCTTCTTGCCCGTTTCGTCAGCGCCGATCAGCACCAGGAGGCATAGCCGGGCGTCGTCGAAGCGGACGTTGCAGTAGATCCCGTCGGCCCACAGGTAGACAATCTGCTGGCGACCCAGGTCGCGCTTGGACCAGCTCTCGAATTCCTGGAGCCAGTCCTTCTTCAGCCGGCTGATCGTGGAGGCCGACAGACCCTTCGCGTTGGGCCCAAGCAGAGCGCTGAGTGCCTCACCGAAGTCGCCCGTCGAGATGCCGCGCAAGTACAGCTGTTGATGGCTGCGAGAAAGCGCATCCCGTTGGCTGCGAGCGCAGTTTCCGGGATGGAGTGAGCTGAGGGCTTCGCGACCGCGGGAAAGCTAGGCCTTCTTCAGGAAGGGCGGCATCATCCCGCCGGAACGGCGGTCCGGGTGCGTGGTCCCGGCGGCGTGTTTGCGGTCGGAAGAGATGCGTGAGTCGGTGTAGGGCTTTGCAGTGCGGGCTCTGCTCTGATAGAGCAGGCCGACCAGAGACGGCGAGAGCCCGGGAAAGCGAAGTAGAAAACGCCCCGGGCTCTGCCCCAAACCGCAGCATTAGCTGCGCTTGCAGTATGGCAGAGAGTCGGGGTCGTCGTCGAATGGGAGGCGACGATGCGACCGGACTACCGACTCTTCGACTGTGCTCGATGCCGTCGGCGTATCTCGCTGTGCTCGCACTGTGACCGTGGCCAGCGTTACTGCCGGGCTTGTGCTCTGGTGGCTCGTCGGGAATCGACTCGGGCGGCCGGCCATCGGTACCAGCGAAGCCTCCGAGGTCGGCATTGTCATGCCGCCCGTCAGGCCCGCTACCGTCGGCGCCAGCGCGAGCGGGCAGAGAAAGTGACGCATCAGGGTACCCCAGGCGGTACTTCGGGGAGGACACTGTGTCGGATCGAGACTCCGAGGCGCGAAGTGCGCTACGACCCGAGGAATCCGCGATGCATGCAGTGTGGAGAGGCCTGCCGAGAGTTTGTGCGAACGAGCTTTCGTCGTTGCCGACGGAGATAGGGGCGTGATCGACGCACAGCTGCGCGGGGAGATCCGTCGTCTGTTCCTGGTCGAGAAGTGGAAAGTCGGCACGATCGCTCGACAGCTACAGCTGCACCCCTCAACCGTGCGCCGGGCGCTGGAGAAGTCCGGCGTGCTACCCCAGCAGCGACGAGGGAGGATGATCGATCCTTACCTGCCGTTCATCGAGCAGGTGCTCGGGACCTACCCACGACTGCCGGCGAGCCGTCTCTACACCATGGTGGTGGAGCGCGGCTATCCAGGAGGCCCGGATCAGTTTCGCCACCTGGTGGCCTCGATGCGACCGAAGCCCCAGCGCGAGGCGTTTCTCTCGCTGCGCATGCTGCCAGGAGAGCAGGCGCAGGTCGACTGGGGCCACTTCGGTCGGCTCCGCGTCGGCCGGGCACATCGTCGGCTCTATGCCTTCGTCTTCGTGCTGTCGTTCTCGCGCACGGTCTTCGTGCACTTCACCCTCGACACTCGTCTCGAAACCTTCTTGCACGCTCACCAGCTGGCCTTCCACTACGTCGACGGCGTCGTCAGGACCGTTCTGTACGACAACCTGCGAACCGCGGTGATCGAGCGGCAGGGAACCGCGGTGCGCTTCCATCCCGTGCTGCTCGATTTCGCCAGCCACTACGGCTTCCTTCCCACCGTCGCCGCGGTGGCTCGGGGAAATGAGAAAGGCCGCGTCGAGCGCGCAATCCGCTTCCTGCGAAGCTCGTTCTTCGGCGCCCGAACGGTGAGCGATTTGGATCGTCTGAATCGGCAGGTCCTGGAATGGTGCCAGAGGTCGCAGCGCAGACCCTGGCCGCAGGACCGACAGCGAACCGTGAAAAGCGCCCTGGCCCAGGAACGACCTCGACTGCTTGAGCTTCCCGGAGACGACTTCGAAACCGACCTGCGACTGGAGATCAAGGTCAGAAAGACGCCGATCGTGCGCTTCGACCTCAACGACTACTCGGTGCCGCACAGTCATGTGCAGAGGACCGTCACGCTCCTCGCCAGCGAGCATCGGGTGCGGATCCTCGATGGCCAGGAGCTCCTCGCCGAGCACCCTCGCTCGTACTCCCGGGGCGAGCAGATCCTCGATCCTCAACACCTCGAGGAGCTCCTCGCTCACAAACGCAGGGCCCGACGACACCGGGGCTTCCATCGGCTGTTTTCCGCTGTGCCTCGATGCGAAGAGCTGATGCAGCAGCTCGCCGAGCGAGGCGAGAACCTCGGAACGCAGACCGCCGGCCTGCTCCGACTCCTGCGCCAGTACGGCCCCCAGCGACTCGACAAAGCCGTGCGCGAAGCGCTCCTGAACCACGCACCGCGATTCCAGTCCGTCCGGCTCCTACTCGAACGGCACCAGCGCGGCCTCGGTCAGCCCCCGGCTTTACCGGTGCCGCTCAGCCAGGAGCTCCAACAGCGAGATCTCTCCGTGAGACCGCACAACCTCGAGGACTACGACCAACTTGGAGGCAACGACGATGGCCCGACCCAGGAAGAGTCCAACGATCCCTGACGAACCACTACGAGAGCTCGCCCGATCCCTCGGCTTCTACGCCCTCGTCGACGACTGGGGCACCTACCGAGAACAGCCCTGGCTCGAACAGCTGCTGCGCAAAGAAGAGGCCGAGCGCAAACGGCGCAGCCTCGAACGGCGCATCCGCACCAGCCGCGTCGGGCTCTTCAAGAGCATCGCCGACTTCGACTTCTCCTGGCCCCAGCGCATCGACCGCGAGCAGATCCAGGATCTGCTCACCCTCCAATTCCTCGACGACATCACCAACGTCATCCTCCTCGGACCCAACGGTGTCGGCAAGACCATGATTGCCAAGAACCTCCTCTACCAGGCGCTGCAACGAGGGGCCACCGCCAGCTTCGTCACCGCCTCCGACATGCTCAACGATCTCGCCGTCCAGGAAACCCCCTCGGCGCTCCAGAGAAGGCTCTCCAAATACACCCGACCCTCGCTTTTGGCAATCGATGAGCTCGGCTATCTCTCCTACGACCACCGCCACGCGGATCTCCTCTTCGAGGTCGTCTCCAGGAGATACGGCAACAAGCCCATTCTTCTCACCACCAACAAGCCCTTCGCCGAATGGGCCGAGGTCTTTCCCAACGCCTCCTGCGTCGTCACTCTCGTCGATCGACTCACCCACCACGCCGAGATCGTCAAGATCGAGGCTAACTCCTATCGCCGCAAGGAGGCCAAGGAGGCTGCTGAAAAAAAGGCCAAGGACCGCGCCAAAAGGCGGAGCGCAGCACGACGACGCTCATGACCCGAAGCCACTATCGGCGCCAGCTCCTCCGCCTCTATCGACTCCTTCCCGACACCCCGCACCGCTTCCACCACGGCGACCGCGTCATCGTCGACCAGCTCTTCGACCAAGACCTGCCTCTCACCGTCCTCCAGGCCGCCCTCCTCCTCGGCTCCGCCCGACGCGCATGCCGAGATCCGCGCCTACCAAAGCTCCAGCCCATCCGATCCCTCGCCTACTTTCTCCCCATCCTCCGAGAACTCCCCACGACGCCACCCCCCGAGGGGTACCTCGACTATCTGCGCCACACCCTGAGTCACGCCTCGCGGGGACAAAAAACCGACTCGCAGCCAACTAAGTGCGCTTTCTCGTAGCCGGTAACAACAGCAGCGGAAGCAGCTCCTCGATGCTCTTGGACTTGCGAAGGTAGCGCGGCACCAGTTTCGACTCGAAGCGGATCGGCTCCTCTGTCTCACCCCGGTCCCGCACTCGCGGGACTCGCACCGGGACGTCGCCGATTCCAGTCTGAATCGACCGCTCCGGCAGATGCCCGTTGCGCACCAGCCTCTGTCTACCGGCTGAGTCGCGCTCCTCTGCGTAGTGCTCGAGCAGCTCGCCCACTTCCGCCTCGACCGCCACCCGGAGCAGCTCCTGGGCTCCTTGTCGCAGCACCTCGGTCAAGGCGTCATCCACACTCGCTGTACCTGGCTCTCTGAAGCGCTCTGCGTTACCCTGAACCACGGCGTATCCTCCTTCTCCGGAAGGTCCCAAGGTCGTTGAACAACCTCAGGATACGCCGCCTTCAAACCTCCTCATACACAACTTTCGACCATAGCTCGTCGCCGAGTCGGTGGCCGCCGTAAAGGTCGTTGGTCGGTGTGCTGATCGGCAGATAGGCGAGGCCGAGCTCTTCGTCGACAGCGATCATCGACCACACACATTGGTATTACCCGTGTACTTCCAGGACTCGTTCTCCCAGGTCTCGCTGCCCTCCTCTCCCTGCTGCGGATGGTGTGAAAGACCCACGCCAGGGCGCCGCTCTCGGCATCGTAGGCACGCACGAAGCTCGGCGGCCCCCCCTGGTGGGTGACGCCATCGGAAACGATCGAGCCCACGATCACCGTGTCGCGGCAGATCGCCGCCGGCGAGCTGTGCGTCGTTCGGGACTCGAGGATCTTGCGGCCCAGGTCTTTGGTCATCTCCACCGCGCCGTGCTTGCCGAAAGTGGGGTCGGGCCTGCCGGTCATGGTGTCGAGAGAGAGCAGGCGACGGTCATGTGTGGCCATCATCACGCGTTGTTTTGTGCCCCTGTGCCAAACCGCCACGCCGCGATGCTGAAAGCCCTCATTCGCTGGCCGCCCCGCCTCCCAGCTCTGCGGGTCGTAGCTCCACAGCGGCTTGCCCGAGGTGGCGTCGATCGCCGCCACCTGACCGAGGGGCGTGCTCACGTACATGCGCCCGTCGATCACCACGGGAACCGCCTTGAACTTGAAGGACCCCAGGCGTATCGCTTCCGGCAGGTTCGGAATCTGGCCGTCGACCGACTCCCAGGTCCAGGCCACCTCTAGCGGGTCGAAGTTGCCGGCATCGATCTGGTCGAGAGGCGAATACTTCGCGTTGCCGGGGTTGTTGCCGAAGTTCGGCCAGTCGGTGCTCTGCGCGGCCGAGGCCGCTGCGAGGAGCAGCGGTGCCGCAGCCATGGTGAGGAGCAGGGTCTTTGGGTTGGTCAAGACGAGAGAACAGCGTGTTCAAGATCACGATTCGTCCGCCCGAGATGCCGGTGGGGCCGACTGCGGAGATCACGGGGGGAGTCGCGGGGATGCGGTCGTGAAGCTCCACAGCGGACCGGTACGTGACTTGCCGATCGTGTTGGTCACGGTGACGTACCACTCGTGCTCCGCCAGCTCCTCCAGACCCGGCCAGGAAACGGACGTTTTCGAACCGCTCGGCACTGCGGTCGCGGTCCCGAGGTTCGAGAACTCCCGCATGGAGAAGTCGAGCGAGAACTCGCTGTTGACGTCGGTCTCGTACCGATCGAGCCACGGCGAGTAGGTCTCGACATAGACCTTGTTCTCCGCGGGTACGAAGCGCAGAAGGCGGAGCCACCCGTCCCCGCCGTTGGGGCGGCGCTGGTAGTCCGCGAGCAACTGATGGACCTCGCGCCCGTTGACGACATCGGTCCGCCGAGACTCTCCGTTGATGTGCCCACAGAATACGAAATAGACGTTCGGGTTCGGGACGACGAGGTCATCCCATATGTAGCTTGTTTCGGGGCAAAGACTACCGGCGCGGCGTTTGGCGTCGCGGTCAATGTACCCGTGGGTGGTGACCATTCCCGTGCGCTTCGGATGTGCCTTGAACACCGAGTCCGCCCAGGTGATCGCTCCGGCGGGAGGGCAGAACTCGAGGTGGACGATGATGAAATCCATGCCGCCGGCCGAGAAGAGCTGGTAGTTGTTGTCGTTGTTGTCGGAGTAGTGCCCGCCATACCAGGACTCCGCCTCGTACCGGGCATAGGGGAAGTACACGTTGTAGAGCGTCGTTGGCTGTTCGTGGTTCCCCGGCCCCATCCCGTAGGGGACGACTGAGTCGAGCAGCGTCATGCTCGCGTTCGCACGGTCCCACTCGATCGTCTGATCCCAGTTGTGGACGATGTCCCCTTCGTGCGTTACGAAGACAATATTCTCGGTCAACACGTTGTCGACGATCCACTGCGTTTGCGAGGTGTAGATCCCTGCGTTGGCGGCGGAGTCAGCGTAGTGTTGCGTGTCGGGCAACACGACGATCGTAAACTCTGGCACGGCGGTCTTGGGGCGACCGAAAAAGGTGACGTCGAGCGCGTCTCCGTTCGGGTCCCTGACGTCGACCTCCAGGACGGGCGACGTGAAAACTCCGGTGGCCCCATCCGCCAGGGCGATCGCGCTGGGCTCGTCTGGGGCGTTCCTGTCGACGCTGACGACGGAATCGGGCCGGGCGTAGGACTGCTCTCCGAGCATGTTTGTGACAAGACAGTTCCACAGATAGTCCTGGTCATCGGGCAGAGTCGTGGTGAACGAAAGCGTGGCGCTGTTCCCGGAGATGCTCTTCGTGTCGATCGGTCGCCAGTCAGGCCTGAAGGTGACGGTCAGAACGGGAGGGCTCGCCGACTCGCTGCTGTCGAAATCGATGGTTTCCTCACCCGTGTCAATGAACAGAATGCCGTAGCTCGCGGAACCGAGGCTCCAGTTCTGGACGATCTCCGTGACGTCGATCGACCGCAACTCGGTCGACGTGCAATCGGCCGGGTACGAGGCGGCGCCCCGAGAGTGGGCGCCGTCCGCTCCGGGCGAGGTCCACGACACTCCGGCCAGACGCTCGTTCCAGGTCACTTCGTCCTCGTCCCAGTCCTCCGTCAATGGGTAGATCTCCATGTCGGCGCGGTGGTTGGCACATTTCACCTCCAGGACCGCCGACGAGATGAGTGCTCCGGGCGGTACCTGACTCTCGTTGGACCCGATCATGTTCGGGAACTTCATCACGGCGTGCGCGTGAGCGGCAGGGTTGTCGTCGTCGATGCGTGGGTCGCTGCCGAAGTTCGCATCCGGCGTCTCGGCGGTGAAGTACGCGTCGTCGGTTTCTGTCGGTCCGCTGAAGGCGACCTTCGTGGAGCTGCTGCTGAGGTAGAGGGTCGTGTCCTGAAGCCCGGCGGAATCCGTCGCGGTGCACGTGAACGAGACCGTAGAGTCGTTGACCACGGCAGCATCAGCGGGAGAGTCGAGGGTCACGTCCGGCACGAGTACCTTCTGAGTGACTAGCTCGACCTGCGATGGCGGGTTTTGCCCGGCAGCTGTCTCATTGACCTTCGCGACGGGCTCAAGGTTGCTGCACCCCAGCACCAAGAGGGCAGCTGTGGTCGAGCTTCGACCGATCGTGACTGCTTTCCTCACCGGGTAGCTGTCTGCTCGACTATCGGAGCGATCTAGAGAGTGCCTGGCTACTAGCACGTCGGTACGGTGGCAGAGATGGCATTTTGTTGAGAACTTGAAGGTAGGATATCGCTTTCCTGAGCAGATGTGCTCTTGGGTTTGGATCGACGTTTTGGAGGCCGAGCCAGGGGACCTGAGCCTGTCCGGCAAGGGAGACCTTCTGATTGTCACGGGGAAGGCACAGAAGCTGCTAGTTGAGGGCGAAAACAGGCTTCCGAGGGCAATCGAAGGCTGGCCTTGGTACGCTCAGCAGGTATTTTGGTGCCTTCGTCGCCCTCCTGACATCGCTTCTGATAGGGCGTCACACGGCTGGACATCGGTCGCGTTAGGTGAAGGCTGGCACCTTTTGGAGTGGAAGGTGCAATCGGGAACGTCGGCCAGTGTCACGAGCCCGGGCTCGACGACTCCCCGTAGTCGCGTGCTGTGGTACATGCTAAGAAGGATCTCATTTTTAGCCACCATAACAACGCCTCGCAAGAATGCAGGCGAGGAGGCCGCTCGTCTCCGACCCAACGCGGCCGAGCCTGTGGCGTTTTCTACCTTGGAAGGTGCCACAGTGTACGTCATGACGGGGTGCGGAGCACGTCGAGGTACTCGCGGACCACGTTTGTGAGGCCCTCGAACACCGCGTGGCCGATGAGCGCGTGGCCGATGGAGACCTCGTCGAGATGCGGCAGCCTACCGTCATCGGTAGGCACAGTTGTGTTTGTTACCAACACTAGCCCCAATTCGCGAATAAATCAGGCGGCTCGGAGGGCTTTAGCGACTCTTTGGAAGTCTTGTTGAGCGGCGGCTGAAGTGCCGAGGTCGAGGGTGATTCGGCCAGCAGGGTGAAGGAGGACGCCGGCTCGGCCGAGGAGTTTGAATCGCAGGGTGTGGATGGTTTCGAAGCGATGCAGAGTTCTCCGTTTGCGAGTCCGTGAGCGGGGCTGCGGGCGTGCCGCGACCTGAAACGACCGGGCGAGGTTGAAGGCGAGGACGCTGAGCACTTGCCAGGCAGCATTGGCCGCTGCCTTGAGACTGGGGACACAGTTGAACGCGAAGCCGTTGCGTAACTCAGCGTAGGCCTTCTCGTGGGTCCCTCGACCGTTGAGGAAGTGCCACAGATTCCGGCCGTTCAGCTGTTTGTTGGTGGTGATCGCCGAGTACTCGTAGTGGCCGTCGTCGGGGTCGAACAGGTCGAGCTGGAAGTTCTTGCGCGTCTCGTGAGCCACCCGCTTGCGGTAGAGCACGATGCGGCGCACCTGGTTCCAGGCGGCCACCCGAGTGCGGGTCTCACAAAAGCTCACCGTGTCGTCGATGCGGATCCACTTCGCAGCCTGAGCCACCGCCGTCTTCAGGTGCAGCCAGGGGTAGAACGGGACCTTGATCGCGTACTCCGCCCTCGCCGAGTCCAGGAACTCCAAGACATCCCGGCGAAAGAACGCCCCGTCCATGCGGAACTCCAGGCGTACGCCACGATCGACCGTGGCGCGAATCTGGTCGAGAAGCGCTGAGAGAAAGTTAAGAGACGCTTTTCCATCGTGCACGTTGCCTGGGCGGTTCTCGACCCGCAGGATCTGACCCGACTGCGCCTCGTAGGCGGTGATCGGGTAGTAGCTCGGAACCTTCCGGTGGTGAGGGTTGAAGCCACGCTTCGCTCCTTCGACCGTCTGTCCGGTCGACACCACCGAGCCGTCGACATCGATCGTCAAACGCGCCAGTCTCGCCTTCTGAAGAGCCTCGCCCACCACCTCAGAGTTCAGCCGCACCAAACGCGCCACGTGACTCTCAGACAGTTGCGCCAGCCACCCGCTCACGGTCCTCGGCGACGGCAGTCGGCGGAGTCCGGCGAACCGGGCCAAGATCGGATCCGACTGCACGTAGCGAAGGTGCCAGATCCGCCGACCGCCGACCATCAGAAGGCCAAGCAGCACAAGGAGCATCGGAACGGTGCCGAAGTCGCTCGCGAAACCTCCGCCTCTGAAGGAAGTCCCGGAACAGCTCCAATCCGGCGTGCGAAGTAACTTGCTGCAGGCCGCACCGGTACCCGACCCGACCGTTGACCCGACCCCTGAGATCTGCTCTGCTTAACCGCACTGAGAGTGCCCTTTCGTTGTGGTGACTTCTTTCGGCTTTGACACCCGAAGTACACCACAGCGGAGGGCCCTTTCGCTTCTTAGACCACCAGATCAGACCGCTCTTTTTCGCGAATTGGGGCTAAGCAAGGAGCAAGCCTGTCTTTGCGTTAGTAGCCCGGGGCGTTTTCCACAAGATCTTTGAGATCTTGGGAACGCTGACGCGGCAGTAGCGAGTCTGGGGTGCGGGTGGATACCGAAATAACCTCCGCCAGCCGGGCGCGGTCACAGCGCCGCCGGGCCTCCGCGCCGGCCCTCCAGGTCCGCTCCGAGACATCCGCCACGCGCTGAATCGGCGGGAAGTGCAAGCTGAGCGCCCGAGCCGCCCCCGGAGAAAGTTCGGACCATCATTCGCCGTCAGAAACCCATGCGCCCGCGTGGTGAGCGCCAGTTTGCACGCCGTCACGTTCGACACGATCTGGTCGTCCGAGGTGCGAGCGATCCATTCGTCCTGACTTCGGGCCCAGATGACGCAGTTTTGACATGGTGTTGACGGGCGGCCTCACGGACGGATCGGCGCGCGCCGAGGGCGACGTAGGCGAGGAAGGCCGCGTAGGATTTAGTGGTTTCGTCGGCGCGGCGGTCCCAGAGTCGCGGGGTGTCGGTCATTCGGCGTGCCTCTAGCTTGCTAGTAAACCACGGCTACAAATACTTTCTGACGGCCCCGCGTTCGGCGGTCGCGCCCGCCGAGTAGTGAGCGACCATGCGGGCGCTTCCCCTTCCCCGCTGACCGGGAATACGCGAGCGCCGATTCCAACCCGGCCAACGTGCGATTCAGCCCGGATTGAAACCCCGCCGCGCCGCCCGATCCCCGGTGGCTATCGAAGCGCGGCCCGAACACCGCGCCGGCCACCTACCCCGCCGAGCCACAATCGTTGACCCCAAACCTCCTGCATGCTAGCATGACTGCATGCAAGCATGTTCGCATGTTTTCATGCTACTCCCTTCAAGGCCCGGATCGGCCTCCCCTCTCTCGGTATCAACAGCAACAGGAGTTTTCATCATGGCTATCAAAGTAGCCGTCGTTTCCCAGAAAGGCGGTGTCGGAAAAAGCACCATCGCCCGTCTGATTGGCCGCGAGTTTGCCCACAATGGCTGGCTTGTCAAGATCGCGGACATGGACGTGCAGCAAGGAACCAGCTACCACTGGTACAAACGCCGAGCTGCCAATCAGGTAGTACCGGAGATCCGCACCGAAACCTTTACGAGCGTCAACATAGCCCTGACCGAAGCGGACAATTTCGATCTGTTCATCTTTGACGGTGCGCCCCACGCCACTGCTGCTACCCGAGACATGGCCCTTGCCTCCGATCTGGTGATCCTGCCTACGGGCCTTGCTGTTGATGATCTGCACCCGCAAATAGGGCTTGCTCACGAACTAACCCACCAGCACGGCCTGGAACCGGACAAGCTCGCCTTTGTCCTCTGGCGGGTAGGTGACAGCGAAATCGAGATACGGCACGCAAGGGAGTACATCGAGACAGCAGGCTACAGCGCCCTTGCCGGTGACGTGCCGGAACGCACCGCCTATCGTCGTGCAAGCGACGCCGGACGCACTGCCACCGAAACGCAGTACAAAACCCTCAACCACCGCGCCGACATAACCGCACAGAGCATCATCGACGCAATCACCAAGATTGCCAACAGAAAGGCCGCTTAAATGAGCAAGATAGATGGACTTAAAAAGCCCACAAACAACCCCAAGGGAGCGCCACCCGGACCAGCCGAGGCACCGGCGAACCTTCTGCGACCCCCGATAGGGGAGAGCGTACCGTTTCAGGTCCGAATACCCGCCACCTACAAGCGCGACTTCAAGACAGATGCAGCAGCCAGCGAAATCACTTCCAGTCAACTGTTCTTAAAGGTGTACGACTTCTACAAAGAACACCATGCATGACAGCATGCTTGCATGCAATCATGCTTGCATGATACAACATGGAAATGGTTTGTTAAGACTTTTCCTGTATCAATGAAGGGGAAACACAGTCTCGTTGTGAACAGTGGAGAAGGGGAGCACATGGCGGATTTGGAAGACTTCTACTACGACCAAAAAGCTACAGAGCTGGCAGAGAAGCTAGTACGGACGCTCCAACAGGACCGCGACGAACTCGGCAACGAAGCGCGAGCCAATCTCAGCCGCGAACCGAATCGAAGAAACATCCATCATCCCAAAGACACGGCCAAAATCGCCCTTCAACTTGGCTGCTGATACATCTGCCACTGAAGTCCTCCAACCCCCGCCAGCCCTCAAGCCGGAGCCGCCTGGACCCACAGGACCGTGATTTACCGAATCCAGACGGTAAAGGAGAACCGAAAATCATGAAACATAATCCATTCCTCCTAGCTCCCATCATGCTTCTCTTTCTTGTCAATCCTGCCAATGCTGCCATTTCAGGGTCTAGCTACATGAACGACTTAGACGATGTGCAGCGCGAAGCGTTTCTGTTTGGTGCCCTAGAAATGGCCATCTCCATCTATTCCAAAGAGGAGAGAGGTGAGAAGGCGGTTTGTGTGGGCCAGTGGTTTTCCAGTTCGAGAGAGGACGCTGAGAAGGAGATAATGGATTTCATGTCCAATCCCAACAATGGAAAATACACCGCATCAGGTCTTATAGGAATTAATTGTGGTGGATCGGCATTGCCCCGACGATCCGAAAACCACAGCGCAGCCGAGTGGGGGAGGGGAGTACAACAATTTGACCCACTGCAAGGCGATCATCAAACTAAACAGCATGCAAGCATGAATACATGCAACCATGCTGGTTTGTGGACACCTGCACGTTGTCGGTTGACGGGTTTAGAGTAACCCTGCACGATCGAGCAGTAGAAAATACGGATATGCACGCATTAGGCGTGGTTTAGATCTGTGAACAACTAGAAGTTGAGTATTGACGAGCGCAGAAGAAGCATGCCACCATCGCATCTGATACAACGCCAAGCGGGAAGAACAAGGTATGACCAAACAGAGGGATCGGGGAGAAGGGTTTCAAGAGATCGGCGGACTGATTCAGAACGTTGTGAAGGAGTACAAGGAGTACAAGCCTCTTAGTCTGGTGGAGAAGCGGCTAATCAAGAATTCCACCGAGATCAGGACATTTCCACCCGAAGAAGTAAACTTCCTGCACTCGCTCTTCTGCCAAACTATCTTGCCCTATCGCAGCCTCCCTGAGCGCGTTTGGGAACATGCCAATGGCCGAGCAAATGTCCGCGTCGAAGCGGGGAGCGCCTATCACCCGGACAGCGACAAATTCGTGGTCATGGAGGCCTGTGGCTCCGCGCACTACTGGGGCCGGGAAATAGGAGAGTGAGAGTGAGCACGATAATCGATGGCGGTCCGATCACGATAAGTGATGGTCGCGTAGCCTTTTGAAGGACTTAGCCGAAGCTGCGTTTCGCTGCCACTTGCCTCAGACGGTCTTGTTCACAGTATTTGATGGCGATTCGAGGAAACCCGATCACGTTGTCTGGTGGGAATGGGTGTTCCGTTCAAGGTATCTGAGGGCGCAACCAGGGGCCCAAGCGCGATGGAAGCTCGGCGAACCGCCTCGATCGCCCATCAGATAGCGTGCCGTTCATCCCATCGCTGCGTGTCAGCCCTCGTTCAGCGTGATCAGCGAAAGAACAAGTATGGACTGCGCGTCAGGCCCCGACGGCGGATGTGTCCCGTTTTTTGTGGAAATGGGTTCAGGCGTAGTCCTCCGAGTCGTCTTTTGCTAAATCCTACCGTTTACGCGGCCCTCTCAACCTCGAGCAGGAGCTGAAGCGCCCGGTAGCCGTTAATCCTTCGCAGGTGTATCTGCCCGAAGGCGACGAGCCCCCAGAGGAGCGTGACGCCGGCAGCCTCGGTGGCAAAGGAGCCCTGGGTTTTAGTGCGGCGACGAAACTCGCGGTTCAGGTTCTCCAGAGCGTTGGTCGTGCGCACCGAACTCCACAGCGATTTGGGGAGCTCGTAGAAGGTCAGTAGCTGGAACCCTGCCTCCTCAAGGCTGCGAGCCACCGCCGGGACTAGTCGCGACCACTTGGTGACGAACGCCGCGTAGGCCTTGCGGGCCTGTGCCGCGTCCTCGGCTCGTACGATCGAGTGCCAGTCACGCCGCAGCTCGTCGTGTGCGTGCACCGGGCAGTGTTTCTTCAGATTCTCCCACTTGTGTTGGACGCAGCGCTGGACTTTGACCTCAGGCCAAGCCTTCAGCGCCGCGGCCAGCCCTTTGTGGCCATCCGTGACCAGGTAGCGCGGAGCCTGAAGACCTCGGGCCTTCAGATCCTCGATCAGCCACTTCCAGTGCTCGGCGGCCTCGCTCGCGGCTAAACGTAAGGCCACCAGCACCTTGGTGCCGTCCGGAGTCACACCCAGCACCACCAGCACCGGTACCGAGACCACTCGACGGGCCAAGCGGACCTTCAGGTGAAAGCCATCGAGAAACAGAAGCACGTAGGACTCCTCCGACAGATCGCGCTCACTCCAGCGAGCAAAAAGCTCCTTCAGCCGAGACACCACACGCGAAACTGCGCTCTTGGACAGGTGCTCCTCACCCAGCAGCGGAGCCAATGCCTTCTTGATCCGGCGGCTGTTAGCGCCAGCCAGATACGCACCCAGGATCGCGTCATCGACCTCCTGCGTACGACGAGCGTAACGCGGCACGATCGCACTGCGAAACTCTACGCTGGCCCCATCCTCGCCGACTAGCCGTCCTCGTGGAATGTCCAGTTCCTTCGACCCACACGCCGTCGTGATCAGACGACGCTGCTTGCCGTTGCGATAGCCCGCACGCTCGCCTGAACGCTCGTAGGCGCTGCAGCCCAGCGCCTCGGACAGCTCTTCCTCGAGTGTGATCTCGATCGCCGCACGAACACGCTCGCGTAACAACGAACGAATGTCCTGACGGAAGCGTGCAGCTTCCCCTTCCTCGTTGATATTCTCCACCATGGCGTAATCCTCCGTTCGCCCTAACCGGCGATGTGTTTGACCACTAGGAGGTTACGCCATTCTCAATTTCCACAGCATTCGGGACGGATCCCCGACGGCCCGCCTTCGGCGGGGATGATGCCGACGGACCTAGTCTTGAGCACACTACTTGAGGGACCAAACACCCTTCCCTCACCTACCGTGCTCAGAATGGCCAACATTCCCATCGATTATCGTGCTCACTCTCAGAGAGCTCGGCCACTCGGTCGTCCTGCTGCCACCCCACCTGACCCACCGCTATGTCGGCGCCCACAAGACCGATCGAACCGACACCAAAGGCATGCTCGAGGCGTATCGCAACGAAGACATCCTGCCTGTCCCTGTCAAGTCGCTCGAGCAACAAACGCTCACCACTCTGCATCGGATGCGCGCGGCCTACATCGGCGATCGTACGGCTCACTGCAACGCTCTACGCGGGCACTTGCGAGAATTCGGACACTTCATCCCTCTAGGACGTGCGCGCGTCGTGCCGAGGGTCCGAGAGCTGATCGCCGACGCCGAGACGGACATCCCCATGGCATTGCGCCCTCACTTCGCAGCGCAATGCGATCAGATCGAGCAGTTCCACGAGCGTATCGCGGAGATCGACAACCACATCCAAGCGCTCGCCAAACAGCTCGAAGCCGTGCAGCTGCTGATGACCATTCCTGGCATCGGGGTCCTGACCGCCACGGCCCTGGTGGCCTGGATCGGAGATGTCTCTCGCTTCAAGAGCGGACGCCATCTTGCCAGCTATCTCGGGCTCACGCCGCGCGAACACTCCAGTGGCGCACGACGCTGGCTCGGACGCATCAGCAAACGCGGCGACGGCTATCTGCGCACGCTCCTGATCCACGGGGCCCGCTCCGTGCTGTCGTGGGCGAAGAGAAAACAACCCCAAGGCCGCCTCCAACAGTGGGCGCTGCACGTCGATACCCGCCGAGGACCCAACAAAGCCGCCGTTGCCCTCGCCAACAAGTTGGCCCGCATTGTCTGGGCCGTGTGGACCCGTAAGCGCGCCTTCGAGCCCAAGCCGTTGCTCGCTGCTGCCTAAGACGACCGAACGACCACAACCTACTCGTAACCCCCATCCACTCACAGCTCGATCCAAGGACTTTGATGGTTTCCAGTCAGACTGGCGTGAGGGCACAAGCCGCTAGGAGCGTTGGCCCTCGAGGCCGTTTTCTCGGACGATTCGGCTCCCTCACGCGCACTTTTCCATCATGGCCCGGCGTGCACACATCGTCACGCCAATCTGAGGCCGGAGATACGTCTGCTGTCTGACCTACCACTCTCAGCCCGAAGACCGAGAAAACCAGAATCTCTCTATGAGTTGAAATCAACTACTTGACACGGGAGTCCAGATACACGCTCCTAGCCCCAGAAAACGCGCCTTCGGCCCGTTTTCCGGCCCATCCCCGCCTGAGAACTACTCGCCTGTCCGATACTCGGATGATGAAATGGACTCCCTGGCGACTTCGATCGGCATCTGTGTGCCGCGGGTCGCCCAAACCGAAACTCTAGTACTGGAAGGGAGCCCCATGAAGCATACCGTTATCGGTGTCGACCTGGCCAAGGATGTGTTCGAGATCGCCGTGTCGCATGAGCCGGGAAAGGTGGCGGACCGGCATCGAGTCCGAAGAGCTGGCTTTTTGTCTTTCTTCGCACAACGCAAGCCCACGACGGTGGTCATGGAGGCCTGTGGCTCCGCGCACTACTGGGGCCGGGAAATAGGAGAGCTCGGCCACTCGGTCGTCCTGCTGCCACCCCACCTGACCCACCGCTATGTCGGCGCCCACAAGACCGATCGAACCGACACCAAAGGCATGCTCGAGGCGTATCGCAACGAAGACATCCTGCCTGTCCCTGTCAAGTCGCTCGAGCAACAAACGCTCACCACTCTGCATCGGATGCGCGCGGCCTACATCGGCGATCGTACGGCTCACTGCAACGCTCTACGCGGGCACTTGCGAGAATTCGGACACTTCATCCCTCTAGGACGTGCGCGCGTCGTGCCGAGGGTCCGAGAGCTGATCGCCGACGCCGAGACGGACATCCCCATGGCATTGCGCCCTCACTTCGCAGCGCAATGCGATCAGATCGAGCAGTTCCACGAGCGTATCGCGGAGATCGACAACCACATCCAAGCGCTCGCCAAACAGCTCGAAGCCGTGCAGCTGCTGATGACCATTCCTGGCATCGGGGTCCTGACCGCCACGGCCCTGGTGGCCTGGATCGGAGATGTCTCTCGCTTCAAGAGCGGACGCCATCTTGCCAGCTATCTCGGGCTCACGCCGCGCGAACACTCCAGTGGCGCACGACGCTGGCTCGGACGCATCAGCAAACGCGGCGACGGCTATCTGCGCACGCTCCTGATCCACGGGGCCCGCTCCGTGCTGTCGTGGGCGAAGAGAAAACAACCCCAAGGCCGCCTCCAACAGTGGGCGCTGCACGTCGATACCCGCCGAGGACCCAACAAAGCCGCCGTTGCCCTCGCCAACAAGTTGGCCCGCATTGTCTGGGCCGTGTGGACCCGTAAGCGCGCCTTCGAGCCCAAGCCGTTGCTCGCTGCTGCCTAAGACGACCGAACGACCACAACCTACTCGTAACCCCCATCCACTCACAGCTCGATCCAAGGACTTTGATGGTTTCCAGTCAGACTGGCGTGAGGGCACAAGCCGCTAGGAGCGTTGGCCCTCGAGGCCGTTTTCTCGGACGATTCGGCTCCCTCACGCGCACTTTTCCATCATGGCCCGGCGTGCACACATCGTCACGCCAATCTGAGGCCGGAGATACGTCTGCTGTCTGACCTACCACTCTCAGCCCGAAGACCGAGAAAACTAGAATCTCTCTATGAGTTGAAATCAACTACTTGACACGGGAGTCCAGATACACGCTCCTAGGTTGGGTAGGTCTGGGAATGGTGATTGCCATTCCCAGACCTACTGATGCCGTTTGGCGCCGCGGACGGCGCGCGTCGCCCATCCGGAGGACCGGATGGCCTCCCTGCTTCGGAAGGGGTGCCTCTTGCGGATTGAGCATTTCCAGGCTCCTGGGATATATGCTCCGGTGATCCGTGAGCTGGATTTCCGATCCCAATGCCTGGATCGCCCTGGCGGCGCTGACGTCGATCGAGATCGTTCTCGGTATCGACAACATCATCTTCATCACGATTCTCGTCGGCCGCCTGCCCGAGGCCGAGCGGGGTCGTGCGCGCACGTTTGGGCTACTGCTGGCGATGCTGACCAGGATTGCCCTGCTCTTCTCACTGACCTTCTTCATGGGCCTCACCGAGCCGCTGCTGGTGGTCCTGGGGCACGAGATCTCGTGGCGTGATGTCATCTTGATTGCTGGGGGTCTCTTCCTTTTGGGCAAGAGCACCTTCGAGATTCACGCCAAGCTCGAGGGCGGTCACGGGGCTCCATCGTCGGGCTCGCGTGGTGGCTTCTTGATGGTGATGGGCCAGATCGCCCTTCTCGACATCGTGTTCTCCATCGACTCGGTGATCACTGCCATCGGTTTGGCCGACCAGGTGGTGATCATGGTCATCGCCGTTGTTGCGGCAGTGCTCGTCATGCTAGTTTCGGCAAGACCCATTGGAGATTTCGTCGAGCGGCACCCGACCTTGAAGATGCTCGCGTTGAGCTTCTTGCTCTTGATCGGAACAACGCTCGTGGCGGATGGCCTCGGGTTTCACTTCCCGAAAGGCTATGTCTATTTCGCGATGGCGTTCTCGGTGTTTGTCGAAATGCTCAATCTGCGCTTGCGCAGAGTGTCGTAAGCTCCACACCAGCGAAGAAATTTTTAGAAGAGGAGAGCAGGTATGAAGGTCCTATCTAGAATCGGTGCAGGTGCGTTCAGCCTCTTGACTCTGGCGACCTCGGTGCCGGGTCCCGCCCGGGCGCAGAACGTCGGGCTTTGCGTGGCGAATGCATTTGCGGATCAAGTGGCTGACTTGATTGAGGAGCACGACGGTGCGACCCTGATCCGCTTTGGCAACCTGCCGGACTTGGTGGAAAAGGTCGGGGGTTGTGACGCCGTTATCGCCGTCCCAGGTGGAGGCACCGACCAGGTTCTCCGCGCCGGGTCCCGCTTACAGTGGCTACAAACCGCGAGCGCTGGGGTCGAGACCCTACTCCGCTCCGACGAGCTCGTTGCTTCGGACGTGACACTGACCAACGCAAAGATCCTGCAGGGCCCGGAGATCGCCGATCACGCTTTCGGACTGCTGTTGACGCTCACCCGTGACATCCGTTTCTTCAACGCGCAGACCTCATGGAACCGCGCAAACTCTCTTCCAATCATCGAGCTGCGCGGCAAGACCGCTCTCATTATCGGCCTAGGGGGCATCGGTACTCAGATCGCGCAGCGTGCGGCGGCGTTCGAGATGCGCGTCATCGCTGTCGATCCCAAGGACATTCCGCTCAGTAGGGATGTAGCCTATGTCGGCAAACCGGACCAGCTCGACGAGCTCTTGCCGCAGGCCGACGTCGTCTTTAGCAGCGTCCCGCATACCCCCGCTTCTCGCGGCATGCTCGGCAAGGAGCAGTTTGCGCGGATGAAGGAAGGTGTCTATGTGGTCAACGTGTCGCGCGGCCCGATCATTGACACCGACGCTCTGGTTGCCGCGCTGCGCTCCGGCAAAGTGCGTGCAGCGGGTCTCGACGTCACCGACCCCGAGCCATTACCCGACGGTCATCCTCTGTGGTCGATGCACAACGTCGTCATCACGCCGCACATAGCGACTGTGTCTGACCATTCCATCGAGCGGCGAGTCGAACTGTTCCGCGACAATATCGGGCGTTTCCTCGATAACCGTCCCTTGCGCAACGTGGTCGACAAGAAGAAGGGGTACTGAGTCTGAGAGTGGTGAATACCACTCTCAGACTCAGTTTGTTGTTTGGCGCCGCGGACGGCGCGTGTTGGCCATCCGGAGGACCGGATGGCCAACTGGCTTCGGAGCAGGCGATCTTCGGAAGACCTGCTGTTTGGCGCTGCGGTGGCGCGCGTTGCTGATCAGGCGGACCGGTGGGACCCCTGGCTTCGAAGGAGCGATCTCCTTCCTAGCGGGCCTTGCTGGTTGAGGCCTGGGAGGCCGTTGCTCGAGAGGGCCCGGATCGGGCTTCGCGGTAGGTGATGTAGGTGGTGCTGGCGAAGATGATGGCGCCTCCGATCCAGGTCGGGAGCTCTGGGACCTCGCCAAAGATGAAGAACCCCAGCAGGCTGGCCCATACCAGTCGGGTGAAGTCGACCGGAAGCACCGCGCTGGCGTCGGCCTGAACGAAGGCCTCGGCCATGCACAGGTGGGCGAGGGTTCCTACGGCTCCCATCAGGACCAGCCAGGGGTAGTCACCTGGCGCGGGCCAGGTCCATACGAATGCGGCAGGGATCAGGGAGAGAGGCGCCATGAAGATGCCCATCCACAGCCCGAGAGTGAGGCTGGAGTCTGTGCTCGAGATCGTCTTGATGACCAGGAGTGCGATTGCCCACCCGGCGGAGGAGAGGAGCACGAGGAATAGACCCGTGTCAATTTCGGCGCCCGGCTGCAGCACGATCATGGCACCGGCGAAGCCGAGAGCGAGCGCTGCGATGCGGCGCCTGTGGAGGGCTTCGCCAAGAAAGAGGACAGCTCCGATCGTGGCGAAGAGAGGCGCTGTGAAGCCCATCGCCGAGACTCTGGCAATGGGAGTCAGGGTGAGCGCGGTGAAGAAGAGCAGCATCGATCCCATCTGGAGCACAGAGCGTAGAGCGTGCAACGGCAGGCGGGTCGTGTGAAGAGGGGCGATTCCCCTGCGTACAAGCACTGGGGCAAGAACCAAGAGTCCGAAGAAGTTGCGGAAGAAGGCGATCTCGAAGGGATGGAGATCTGCAGAGAGAATGCGGATCAGGGCGTGCATGGTGGAGAAGCCAACGGCGGCAATAGCGACGAGGAGCATTCCGCGCACTTGGTTCGGAGCGCGCACAGACCCCTGTGCCTGCGGAGGAAGCGTGCTCATTTTCTGGAGGGACGACAGGATCTCAGACGAGAGCTTCGAGGAGGGCCTCGAGAGATCGGAGACGCTCGGTGCTTTGCGCGCCGGGAACGGAGCCGCGCACGATAAGGTGTGTCATGCCGAGCTCCTCGCGGTAGCGCGCGACCTCATCGGTGACCTGGGCCGGCGAGCCGACCAGGGCCCAATCCTCGACGGCGAGCTCGGCCCTGCGTCGGAGAATCGTAGACGTTGATGCCCTGAGCTCCTGAAGCTGAGCCTCGAGGGCCTCTCTCACTCGGCGCAAGGAGTCCGAGCTGGGACTGATGAAAAGGGTGCGCATGATCGGGACCGGAAGGTCGACGGCGTTGCCGTGCTCGACCAGCATCTCGCGGTGCAACTGGTAGTTCGAGGAGAGTCGGTCGAAGGACTCCATCGGGGAGGCGAGGTAGGGGAGTCCCAGTCTCCCGGCCTGGGTCAGAGCTTTGGGTCCGAAGGCCGCAACCCAGAGAGGCGGATGAGGCTGCTGAACCGGTAGGGGGGAAAGGTGCTTGGGCTCGTCGCCGTTGGTTGGGAGGGCCGCCCCCGACCAAGCTTGCTTCATCACCCTCAGAGCCGCTTCGAAGCGATCCCGCTTCTCGGCCGGCGGGACCTCGAAAGCCTCGAAGAGAGCGCGACGAAAACCGCGACCGAGGCCCAGAATCACCCGTCCCCCGGAGATGCGGTCGAGAATGGCGACGTCCTCTGCCACTTGCAGGGCGTTGCGGATCGGTAGCAGGTAGGACGTGGTGCCCAGGCCCAGGGTCGAGGTACGAGCCGCCGCGGCGGCGAGGATGAGGAGGGGGTTGGGGCAGGAGCCCTTTGCAACGAAGTGGCTTTCCGGTAGCCAGAGCGACTCGTAGCCCATGCTCTCGGCCGTTGCCGCCTGATCGGGGATGAGGTCTGCGGCGCCGGCGAGATCGCCGACCCACGGTGTGAGACCGAGGTGAAGGGGAGGAGGGTTATCAGACATCGTTTTCGTGCCGGCCCTCCGACCTTACTCTACCCGGCCGCCTCGTCGAGAGCTTGCTGCCACCACCACTTTCACGGCAGACTCGTTAAATGATGTTGTTGCGGAGGGTAGCGCTGGCACGGTCTCGTATCGAGCGAGCCAGGGGGAAGGACATTTGAGCTTCGACGTCGACGCCCTCCGCGCCCTTCTGTTGGTAGCTGTCGTTGCCGCCACAGTGTTCTTCGCGCTCTACAGGCACAAAGCGCGCCACTTCGAGTCCTTAGGGTCGGCGCGGAAATAAGTTTCCAGTATCTGGGGTGACCATACCACTGCCCCCTTCTTCAGCCACCGCATAATCCTCCGGTACGCGCCTTGTTTGCAAGGTTTAGAGCTAGCATAGCCCTGCCCGCATTTGGTATAGTTTTCCCTGTCACCTCTTTTGGAAGGGGAACTATACCAAATGGTACGAGCCGAAGATCGTGATGCAACAGTGCGCGAGCTCTTGATGAGCGAACAGATGGCCACCATGGATGAGCTCAAGGACGCCATGGGAACCCGAGCCACCATGACGGTCTACCGTTCGCTGTCTCGATTGGGCTATTTGGCCAGCTACTCGGATCGAGGGCGGTTCTATACCTTGAACGAGATTCCCGATTTCGACGATCTGGGTTTGTGGTCGTGCGGTTCGGCGAGGTTCAGTCGGCATGGCAGCCTCCTCGAAACTGCGGTGGCTGCCGTGGACCGGTCCGCTGCCGGCTATACGGCTTCTGAACTCGAGCTCCTGCTGCAGGTCGAGGTCAAGCACGCGATGTTGCACCTCGTTCGTCGCAAGAGAATCGTACGATCCAGAGTTGGGAAGAGGTTCGTATACTTGTGCTCGGAAACAGGGCGCCGTCGTCAGCAGAAGCTGATGCGCAACGAACGGCAGGCTCTCCAGGATGTAGCTGCCAGCCTCGTTCCAGAAGTGCTCCCCGAGGAGCTCAGGGCTGCCATCGTTTTATTCTTCAGCCTGCTAGACGAACGCCAGCGGCGGCTCTTCGCTGGCCTGGAAGCGACCAAGCTCGGGCATGGCGGCGACCGGAAGATCGCCGATCTTCTGGACCTGGACCCTCATACAGTCGCAAAAGGACGTCGCGAGCTCTTCGGCGGCTCCGTGGAGCGCGGAAGAGTTCGAAGAGCAGGCGGTGGCAACCAACGAGTGGAAAAAAAACGCCCGAGATAGTCGATGGAATCCATTCCATACTCGAGGCCGATATAGCTGGTGATCCCATGTCATCAAAAAGATGGACGCACGAGACCGCTGCAAAGGTGGCCCAATGCCTTGCCGAACGCCTTGACATCATCGTATCGGCTACGGTGGTGCGTCGATTGCTCGCAGACCTGAACTATTCCCTCAAGAGCAATAGGAAATGTCTGTCTTCGGGGAACTCCCCAGATCGTGATGCACAGTTCAAGGCCATCAAGCGACTGCGCGAGGATTTCACAAGCGCTGGCGACCCGATCATCAGCGTCGATACGAAGAAGAAGGAGCTGATCGGTCGGTTCAAGAACCAGGGACAGACATGGTGCCGCGAGGCCAAGCGGGTCAAGGATCACGACTTCCGGTCCGAAGCTCTCGCCATCGCCTCCCCCTATGGGATCTACGATCTTCAGAGGAACTTCGGCGTTCTCGTCCTCGGACAGTCGTCGGACACGCCGGAGTTCGCTGTCAACAGCATCGCGACCTGGTGGCTCAAATACGGTCGATCTCACTATCCGGCGTCTCAGCGTCTCCTCATTCTTGCCGACAGCGGCGCAAGCAACGGCGCACGGCTTCGAGCCTGGAAGAAGTACCTCCAGGAGAAGCTCGTAGACAAGTGCGGCCTCATCATCACCGTCGCCCACTATCCAACTGGCACCAGTAAATGGAATCCCATCGAGCACAGGATGTTCAGCGAGATCAGCAAGAACTGGGCCGGAGTTCCTCTCGAGAGTTTCGAGATCCTCGTCAACCTCGTCCGCAACACGACGACATCCACCGGACTGCGCGTCGAGCCGTGCCGTGATCAACGCCAATACCAGAAAGGAGTCAGGGTATCGGACAAGGAAATGCTGCAGCTCGCGGTGGCCAGGAGCGACTTCCTAGGAAAGTGGAACTACACCCTCTCGCCGAGACCGCGAACCGAGCAGGAAGAGCTTGCCCCACAGCCTGGGCTCAGCTCACCACCACCTCCAATGCAGCGACCGCCCTGTGGCGCCTCGGCCTCACACGCTCCGGCGATAATGTGAAGTTATTTCCGCGCCGACCCTTAGTCGCTCGTTTCGAGGGTGGGGTCTCGGAAGCCGCCGCTCGACGGGGCATGGAGCTTTTCGACGAATGGAAGGAAACGGAGATGGCCAGGCTCCAGAGCGAGCTCGGCAGCCTGGAGAGGCAGCGGGCAGGGAATGAGCTCGAGGCCCACAAACGGGAGTTCGAGAGCGAGATCCGGCGAGACGCAGTAGCTCGCAGCGATGCCGGCACCCGCGGAAGGATGTCGGAGAGCCTGGCGCCCTACCTACCAGGGTTCGAGTTCGAAGTCAGAGACGCCAGGTTCCTCGGCTCGCCGATCGACTTCGTGGTCTTTGACGGCCTTCATCGAGATCGGTGTGATCGCGTGGTCCTGGTCGAGGTGAAGAGTGGGCGCTCCACTCTCAGCACCCGAGAACGACGGGTTCGTGATGCGGTTCTGGAGGGGAGGGTCGAGTGGAGGGAGCTTCACGTCGAGTTGGAGGAGCCGGAGTGACGGCGAGAAGATGGAGCGCCTCGGTCGCACTTCTGGCCCTGATCTGTCTGGGCTGCGCGACGCCGATTGCGATTGAGACGGTGTCGTCCGCGGGGCCGAGACTGGCGCGGGCGAGAGGGGTTTTTGTGGATGGCGCCGTGCTATCTTACAAGGGCGAGTCCTCGACAACCGAGGCAGAACTTTGGAGCGCGCTCGAGCGCGAGCTAGGCCGCAAAAAGAAGCCGGTCAGATTGATGCCTGAGCGCGAGCAGTCCGATCTCGGCCTCTATTTCGAGCAGGCCGACTACCTCGCCTGCTTCAGCTGTCCTCAGTCAGACCAACGCTGGTACTGGTGGGGCCTGATTCTCGACGGCCGAGGACGCGAGCTTGCGTCTCTTCACGGCGAGGTGGGCAAGGAGGGGCGAGCGCCGTATCTGAGCTTTGTCAAAGAGGTGCGGCGGTTGGTTCGGCGCAGCCGACGGAGTTTCCCCGAGGCCGGTCACAGCAATCGCGAAGAGAGGCCCTAATGAGTTAGGCTAGCCTTTGGATATGACGATCACCAAACATCGAAGGCGGTTTGTCGCTTTAGCCGTCGCCGCCCTCTCCACCAGTTTTCTGGTTTCTTATGCGCTTGCTGCCGTGGCCGGGGAGATGAGGTTCGAGGACGTTCGTCGTCAGACGGCCGAGTTCATCGGTTTTCACAAGAGCATCAGGCTCTCAGCGGCCCAACAGGCGATCTATCAAGAGGCGCTGGAAGCTCTCCCGGCTCCGTGCTGCAGCGACAACTCCGCCTATACCTGCTGTTGCCCCTGCAATGCAGCTCGTGCTTGGTGGGGTCTTTCCAAGCACTTGATCGCCGACCTTGACTACGATGTCGAACAGGTAAAGGAGAAGGTCAACGAATGGTTCGTCTTCACCAACCCCAAAGGCTACAGCGGTGACATCTGCTACACCGGGGGCTGCGGCCGCTCTTTTGCGAACAACGGCTGTGGCGGTATGAGCGAATCCAGCCTGGTGTTCTGAATGCCGCTGATCGGTGGGTTCGAGAGTCTCGCTGCTGTCCAAGGTCCAGTGATCGTGGTGGGGGGGCCTTGATGTTCCGGGTGCTGGTAGCCGACGACTCGAGCGCCGATAAAGAGATGATCGGCGGCCTCCTAGCCGAGGGGGGCGAGATCGAAGTCAGTTATGTGGGAGACGGAAAGGAAGCGCTGCATCATCTCGAGCAGGCGACCGTCGATCTGGTCATCACCGATCTGGTGATGCCCGATCTCAGCGGTCTCGAGCTCGTGTCCGAGGTCCGCGAGCGCTTTCCATTGGTGCCGGTGATCATCTGCACAGCCAAAGGTAGCGAGGAGTCGGCGGTTGAGGCTCTCCAACATGGCGCCGCGAGCTACGTTCCGAAGCGGGCCCTCGCTAGCGATCTACTCGACACCGTCGACACAGTACTGTCGTCGGCAGCCCAGCAGCAGTGCAGGAGCGAGGCGATGGAAGCGATGGCGAGCTGCACGACCTCTTGGCAGCTCAAGAACGATCGCAGACTGTTTACGCCACTGATCAGCTATCTTCAGGAGAGCCTGGGTAACCTCGGCCTGCTGGACAACGCGGACCGTACACGGGTCGGTGTGGCGCTAGAGGAGGCCCTGGTCAATGCTGCCGAGCATGGCAACCTCGACCTCGACTCGAAGTTGCGGGCCACCGATCGTCGGGCTTATCTCGAGCTGGCCGAAGAACGAAGGTCTCTCGAGCCGTTCAAAGATCGTAGGGTCCACCTGCAGGCCTTGCTTTCACGCGATGAAGCCGTCTTCGTTGTCCGCGACGAAGGCAGCGGCTTCGACCCGTCGTCATTGCCTGATCCGACGGACCCGGAGAATCTGCTCAGAGTGAGTGGGCGAGGGGTGCTGATCATGCGGACGTTCATGGACGAGCTCCGCTACAACGATAGTGGTAACGAGGTCACCATGGTCAAGCGTGCTCCCGCACGCGAAGGAGGTTCCACATGAGTTTTCTCAGTGCCAAGCAGCATGTGATCAGTCCCGAAGCGGCCCTCCCGGGTCGCGAACAGACGATGCCGGTGGCCTCTCGCCACTATGTGCTTGACGCTCGCCTTGCCCCGCCATACCCCGACACGACCGAGCTCGCTGTCTTCGGGCTTGGCTGTTTTTGGGGGGCGGAAAGGAAGTTCTGGGAGGCTTCCGGTGTTTACAGCACTTCTGTTGGTTATGCGGGAGGCTTCACTCCGAATCCGACCTATGAAGAGGTGTGCTCCGGGCGCACTGGCCATACCGAGGCGGTGCAGGTGGTGTTCTGGCCGGAGAGGACCTCTTATCAGGAGCTGTTGCGAGTATTCTGGGAGACCCACGATCCGACCCAGGGTATGCGCCAGGGTAATGACATGGGAACCCAGTACCGCTCGGCGATCTATACCTTTGGAGAGGGCCAGCTCGAGGCTGCTCGCGTATCCGAGGCGATCTTCGAGGAGAGTCTGCGCGCAGCGGGGTACGGTGAGATCACCACTGAGATTCGATCGGCGACGGAGTACTTTTTCGCCGAGGATTATCATCAACAGTATTTGGCGAAGAACCCGATGGGGTATTGCGGGCTCGGCGGTACCGGAGTCAGTTGCCCGGTCAGTGTCGAGGTCTGATTCCCCGCTGAGGCCGAGCAGTCGAGTTGCCGGGCGGGTAAGGATCATCGCAGGATGCGTATCGCTAGCTGGAACGTCAACGGGCTCCGCTCGCGCATCGACTTCGTCTTGCATTGGCTCCGGGCTAGGCAGCCTGACGTCGTGGGTATCCAAGAGCTCAAGCTCGAAGATGAGCACTTCCCTCATGCTGAGCTCGCGGCTGTCGGCTATCAGGCCCTGACCCATGGGCAGAAAAGCTGGAACGGCGTTGCCATTCTCAGCCGTCATCCGATCGAAGTCGTACAGCGAGGTCTTCCAGGCCAGGAGGAGATGGGCGCCCGCCTGATCACGGCGCGCACCGGCGACATCCTGTTTACGACCGTGTACTGCCCCAACGGTAAGAGCCTCAGCCATGAAGACTACGCGCGTAAGCTGCTCTGGTACGAAGATCTGCGCAGCCATCTCGAGCAGAATCAAGATCCGGCCGGTTCCGCCGTTCTATGTGGAGATTTCAACATCTGTCCAGAGCCTCTGGACAGCTGGAACGAAGACGCGCTGGTAGGGCATATCTTCCACACCGAGGCCGAGCGAGAGCGATTCCAAGCTGTTCTCGACTGGGGGCTGACTGATCTCTTCCGACGCCTCGAGCCCGAGCTACAGGCCTTTTCGTGGTGGGACTATCGTGCGGGTGCTTTTCACAAGAACATGGGGCTGCGTATCGATTTCCTGCTTGCAACCGCAGCGCTCGCCGAGCGGGTCCAGGCGGTCGAGATCGATCGCGAATATCGCAAAAAGAAAGACGGTCTCACCGCTTCGGATCACGCTCCCGTGATAGCGGACTTGGGCTAAACAACGTGGCACCGAGGACGACGCACCCGGACCGAGTGTCCTGTACCAGTAGTTCGTCACATAACTCGCTGGCCCTTTTGCGTCCTGCCGTCGTTGCACCTCCTCGAAATATTCCCAATATGACTTCGTCGGCGCGCCTTGGCAGCCCACAAAATGACTGCGCGATTTATGCAACGAACCACTGATACAGGACACTAGGAAATGATCGCCGAGCCTGAGGCCTCCGACCTATTGAGCGTGGCTCGCACTCTGCGGTCGCATCGCGTCTATCTCTTCTACAAGCACGCCGCCCACTTCTGCAACCCGCTGGTGCCGGTGGAGTGGAAGGCGCTGCAGGACGATCCTGTGCTGGTCGACGAGCAGGTCCGGAGGGTGGTGCTCGAGCTTCTTCCCGAGCAGCTCCCGAGCCTGGAGGCAGGCATCTACTCTCCGGTTCCTATCGCCAGAGGGCTGGCGGAGGGGCGCTCACTCGGGTCGCTCTTGGCAGACTTTCGTTACGAGATGATTCAGGTCGACGAGGATCAGCGCTGGACCTGGCAGGGTCGACCGGTTGCGACCAAGGTTCGAGCCTTTCTTCTCGAGAACCTCGCCTACGAGCCGGCGCTCGAGCTCTACTACTTCGAGTACAAGGTCAATGCGGACTGGTGGGACAAGAGCTATCTCGAGACTGCGACGACACCACTGACTGCAAGGACCCTGGGGCTGGTCGAGAGCGGAGCTCGGGTCGATCTCGACAACCTCCGCTCGGACCTGTTGGTGCTGGAAACCTTTCGCCTCGACGACAGAGAACGTCTCTACTGTGAGACGGCAGAGCACGGGGAGGTGATGCTCAGCGATTCTGTGCGCTTCTCGCTGCTGAGCACGGTCAACGAGGCTTGTGATGCTTTGCAGGTGGGTGAAGCGTGGTACCCACTACGCTGGCCTGAATGACGACGAAGGAGTCGTCGTGGAGCGAGGAGGTCTCAGCCGCTTCCCAGGTAGGCTCGATTGAGGATCTCCGCGAGGGGATCCGGAGAGCTGCGGCCGCTCAGACGGCGCATCGCCTGGAAGTATGGCGGCTGGTATCGCAGCCGCTTAGGCAAGTGCGGTAGGACGCGGCGGATCACGTCGGTGGCTCTGGCCGCTGCTCGACGCTCCTTCTCGCCGTAGGCGAAGCCGAATTTGTCACGAACAGCGGCCGGCAAGAGGCCGATGGTCAAGGTGCGCAGGCCAACCATGAGTGGAGCGAAGAGCGGGTCGGAGGGCACGAAGAGGTAGGCCGCGATCTCTCGTGCTGCCTTGCCGATGGCCAGCTCCTCGGAGTTCCACATTTCTTGGTTGTAGGCCTGAAAGTCGGACCAAGAGTGCGGTACATCCCCGTCCGCCAGGCCGAAAAGCCGGGCAAATACCCGGGTCTCTTGGTAGTAGCTCTCCTTGGTCTCGTCGGAGAGCGGTGCATAAAAGGTTTCGTACATGGCGATCGAGCTCTCCCAGAGGGTGGCGTGCACCCAGACGAGACCGCGCCGATCGTTGGCGTCGTAGCGATCGCCAGGTGAGTAGGCGCCGACAGTCTCGTCGAAGGTGCCGTGGATTGCCTGATGGACTCGGTGCACATGGCGGGCTGCATTGAGGGCCGAGTCGAGGTCGCCCCAAACCATCGGAAAGATCTGTCTGAAGGTGCGCTGAAATCGGCCACGAGGATCTGTCTTGGTTCTTGAGTGCTCCGCGATGCCCTGCGCGACCTGCGGGTGTGCGATCTGGAGAAGGGCGGCCCGACCGGAGCCGAGGAAAATCGCCGCGTGTCGATTGACTTTCCACATCTCGGATGCGGAGCCGAAGATTCCCTCGACGGGCTCGTGCACTCCTGCAGCGACGATCTCGAGTTGTCGCTCTAGCTCGTCGGTTCGGACGAGGTGGGGGTGTTCTGGTGTCGCCATCGGGTGAGGCCTCCAATTCAGCGGCTTGCGCGGTAGCTGAGCGGATCGTTCGCTGGGTCATGTTACCTAGGCTCCAGAAATGATGGCTATCATTTCCTCCGCCTAGTTGTCTTTTGGCGCCGAGGACGGCGCACTCAGGCGTTGCTTCCTATTCGCTCCGGGAAACGGCTCTGGCCGAATACTCGGACACGCTCCTAGCCTGGATTATTCATGAAGCTCCTACTACGGTGCCGCAGCTGCCTGAATCTACTGCGTTGCGCTCTGACTGGGCGTCCCCGTCGCGCCCCTCGACGTATTGCCCAATACGCCTGCGGTGCTCTCGGTCGCGACGCCTTGTATCTTCAGGCATCTGCGGCACCTTGCTACGGACCTCATGAATAGTCCAGGCTAGAGAACGCGATAGCATCGACCTTCTCGCCCCGAGGAGGTCCGATCGAATGCGTTTCTCTTTTTGGCCCACGCCCACTCAATCGTGGAGCGAAGTTCTCTTTCTCGCGAAGCATGTCGAGAAGACCGGCTGGGACGGCTTCTGGTATGCCGATCACTTCATGCCGAACAGCACCGATCTCGACGTTCCGATCAACGAATGTTGGACTGTTCTGGCCGGAATTGCTGCTGCCGTGCCGCGTCTCCGTTTGGGCCCGCTGGTCACCGGCAACACTTACCGGCATCCTGCTGTACTGGCGAAGATGGCGGCGACGGTGGACCAGATCAGCGGCGGAAGAGTGGTGCTCGGCCTCGGCTCAGGCTGGCAGGAGAACGAGCACAAGGCTTACGGGATCGAGTTCTCGACCATTCCCGGTCGGCTGGCCCGCTTGGACGAGGCATGTCAGGTGATCAGAGGTCTCTTCAGCGGGGATCGGACCGACTTCGACGGTAAGTATTACCAACTGAGAGGGGCGCCGCTCTCCCCCAAGCCGGTTCAGAGCCCCCTGCCGCTGCTTGTTGGCGGCGGCGGCGAGAAGGTCACCTTGCGGATTACCGCCAACTATGCCGATGAGTGGAACGTTTGGGCCGACGTCGAGACGTTGAAGCACAAGATGGCCGTCCTCGACGCGCATTGTGAGGATTTAGGTAGGGATCCAGCCGAGATCAAGCGCTCCGCGCAGGCTATGGTTTTCCTCAGTGACGACCCAGCCGAGGTCGAGAAAGCGAGCTCGCGCCCGGGCCTTCCGGTGATGGCGGGAAATGTGGAGGAGGTGCGCGACACAGTTGCGGCATATGCCGCTACGGGTCTCGACGAACTGATCGTTCCCGACTTCGTCATGGGGCCGCGAGAGCGGAAGCTGCCGATGTTGGATCAGTTCATCGAAGAGGTGGCCTCAGTTGCCCGTTGAAAGGGTGATGAAGGTGGCTGTCGGCGGTAGCGCTCTCTTTCTCGCTCTGGCGGCGTCGAGCCCCGCTGCAGAGCAGCCTCGGCGGGTTTCCTTCGACACCACCGACGGCGGGGTCATCGTTGCCGATCTCTACCCGGGAGGAGCGCACGGCGTCGTGCTCGCCCACGGTGCAGTTTTCGATAAAGAGAGCTGGAGCAAGCAGGCCGTCGCGTTGGTGGCCGAGGGCCTGACCGTGCTGGCCATCGACTTCAGGGGCTACGGCAAATCACAGGGCGGAAGCGCGAGGGATGATCTTTCGTTGGACGTGCTCGGCGCAGTCGCCTATCTCCGCGAGCAGGGCGCCGAGCAGGTCTCTGTGCTGGGTGGAAGCATGGGCGCCGCGGCTTCCGCTTCAGCCGCACGCCGGGCCGATGTGGGCTCGATTCACAAGCTCATTCTTCTGGCTCCGCCTCCCTTTGGCGGCGCCGAGAATCTGCGCGCAACGGCGACGCTTTTCGTTGTGAGTCGAGGCGACGGTCTCAGGTCGTCGGTAGAGAAGCACTTCGAAGCGGCGCCGGAGCCAAAGAGGCTCGTCGTTCTGAAGGGAAGCGCCCACGCCCAACATATCTTCAAGACCGGTCGAGGCGCCGAGCTGATGAGCCTCCTGGTCGAGTTCCTCGTCGAAGAACCGACTCAATAGTTGCAGATCGTGTCCTGGCTTTGCTTGGAGGTGATGAGCTAGAACTGCGCCTCTCATGTTGGGTGATCGCGGGTGTGAGCCGTTCAGAAGGGGGTCCTTTCGGCCCAGGGGCGTGCCTTCTCGAGCTGGGCCGCCAGTCGAAAGAGAGAAGCTTCGTCGCCGAAGGGGGCGGCGAATTGAATGCCGATCGGGAGACCGGCGGCGCTCCAGGCGAGGGGAACCGACATCGCCGGATTGCCCGCCACGTTCATGAGCTGGGTGAAGGCGATGGTCTGGAAGAGGTGAATCATGGTGTCGTCGACATCATCGGTGGAGAGAGACAGCAGACCCAGCTTCTTCGGCGGAGTCGCCATGGTGGGGGAGAGTAGGACGTCCCAATTGTCGAAGAATTGGGCCACCTGGCGGCCTACTCGGTGCACGACCCTGATGGCGAGCGCGTAGTCGGCACTGGTAGCCTGCTTCGCGTTCTCCGCCATGGAATAGGTGACCGGCTCGACATCATCCTCGGTGTATGCCCTCCCGACCACTTTCGCGCGCTCTTCGAGATTGGCGCGGATGTTGGCGCCGACGATGGTGCCGGCGGCTCTGGATAGGTCCTCTCGATCGAGCTCGGGCGCCGCCTCTTCGACTTCGTGTCCGAGCTCTTGGCATAGGCGGGCGACTTCCTCAGCGGCGGCAATGCACTCCGGGTCGACCTGCGAGTTGTTGAAGGCGCGGGTAGTGAGAGCGATGCGTAGTTTGCCGGGAGGGCGGGAAAGCTCTCCCAGGTAGGGGCGAGTGGGAGGCGGCGCCCAATACGGATCGCCGGGTTCGGGTCCGGCGGCGATGTCGAGCAGGGCGGCGCTGTCGCGAACCGAGCGACTGACTACGTGCGCCGTGCTCAGGCCACTCCAACCTTCGCCCAGGTCGGGCCCGGAGGAGACGCGGGCGCGGCTGGGCTTGAGACCGAAGAGTCCGCAGCACGATGCCGGAATACGGATCGAGCCCCCGCCGTCACTGGCGTGTGCTGCCGGGAGGATGCCGGCCGCGACCGCGGCGGCGGCGCCGCCCGACGAACCTCCCGCGACGTGCTCCAGGTTCCATGGATTGCGGGTTACGCCGAAGAGGACCGATTCTGTGGAAGTCGTGAGCCCGAACTCGGGAGATGCGCTCTTGCCGAAGACCACCAGGCCCGCGTTCTTGTAGCGGCGCACCAGGTAGCTGTCGTGATCGGCGACCTGGTCGGCGTAGAAGCGACATCCGTGGGTGGTGATGGCGCCCTTGTAGTAGACACCCAGATCCTTGAGCAGGAAGGGGACCCCTCGCAGTGGACCCGCGGGCAGATCTCCGCGCGTCCGCGCTCTTGCCTCATCGAACATGGGGATTGCAATGGAGTTGAGATCCGTGCCGACTTCCTCCGCCCGGGCAATGGCGGCTTCGAGGATCTCGGTGGTCTCGAAATCCCCCGCGGCGATATGCGAGGCAAGGGCTAGGGCATCGAGCTTTGCGTACTCTTCGAACGACAACATGAGGTTCTCTCCTTCTAGGCTCCAGAAATGATGGCTATCATTTCCTCCGCCTAGTTGTCTCTTGGCGCCGAGGACGGCGCACTCAGGCGTAGCTTCTTATTCGCTCCGGGAAACGGCTCAGGCCGAATACTCGGACACGCTCCTAGCCTCCAGAAATGATTGATATCATTTCCTCCGGCTAGTTGCCCTTTGGCGCCGAGGACGGCGCACTCGGGCGTAGCTTCCTATTCGCTCCGGGAAACGGCTCAGGAGGAATACTCGGACACGCTCCTAGCCTCCGGGAGTGATCGCTATCTAGTTTCTGTTTGGCGCCGAGGACGGCCCATTCGGAGTCCTCTGACCTGGACTCCGGCGCTCGCCGAGGCGACCGATGATGGCGCGTAGGGCCTCCAGACCTTCGACGAGTCGCGGGGAGGGGCGACCGAGGATCGCTTCAGGGACCACGAAGACCCTTTTCTTGCGCAACGCCGCGAGATCCTTCCACGCTGGGTTCTCGTAGATCAACTCGGGACGGATCTTGTCGGTCTTGATGCCGCACCAGGAGAGCACGATGGCGTCGGGGTCGAGCTCTCGGACCTCGTTATCGGTCAGCGGGCGACTCTTTACTTCCTCGTTAGCGAGCGGATTGCTGCCTCCGGCGGCGACGATCAAGTCGTGGGTCCAGCTGCGGCGACCCGGTGCAATTACCGGTTTGGGCCACCATTGGACCAGGACGGAGGGTGGATTCTCGTAGGGGTGGCTGCCGGGTTCCAAAGCGTCGCGCAAGCGAGCAATCAGGGCAGCCCCCTCCGCTGGGTGCCCAAGATGCTCGGCGATCTGGGTAATGCTCTCGAGCACATCTCCGATCGATGTGGGCTCTGGCGCAAGGAAAGGGAGCGCGGCGGCTTGAAGCTTCTCGATGACCACTTCGTGACCGGGGACGGTGAGCGAGGCCAGGACCAGGTCGGGCTCGAGGGCGGCGACCTTCTCGATGTCGGGGCTCAGATCAGGGCCGACGCGGGGGAGCCCGTCTACGACCTCGGCGGGGAAGTCACTATGGTCGTCAACACCGACGAGGCAACTAGCGAGCCCGAGCTCACAGAGGATCTCGGTGTTCGAGCAGGCCAGAGAAACAACGCGCATCGAGACTTACTGTATCGTCGAGGGGAGAGCTTTCGATTTGGCGATGCGATTGGCGGGTTTGCGCTGGGTGCTTGGTAAGACGTTCTGGGGAGCCGTCTTACTCGTTGGCGTGTCCTGGTATTTCAAGGGTTCGCCGGTTCCCCCGGAGGCCGTCGACCCTCGGCTGCTCGAGCCGCCTCGGCAGCTCGCCACCGACCGTGCGGCTTTCGACTTCGAGTACAAGGGGAAGCAGTGCCGTGTGCGCCCGGTCGCTGATTACGAGATTCACGGCCTGGTTGTCAGCCACAACAATATCGAGAGCCTTGCCGACATCTACCATGACAGCACCTCGGTCGACACCAAGGATCTGTGTGTGCTGTGGGGAAACAACCTGCGCAGTGATGATTTTCACCAAGTGCGTTTTTCGAGCGGTCCTTTCACTTGCTACTTTCGCTACCCGGCCGCAGTCTCCTTTGATCATGAAGGGCTCTCCAATAACCACCTCATTACCGACGATCTCCTAGTGCGACAGCGTATCGGGCAGGTCAATGTGGGTGACCAGGTTCGCCTCAGAGGCTTCCTGGCGAACTATCAGATGGAGGACTGGGAGTCGTTCTGGAGGGAGACGAGCACGACCAGGAAGGATTCTGATTGTGAGGTGATGTTTGTCGAAGAGGTGGAGATCCTACGGCGAGGAACGCCGGGGTGGTACGCCGCATACAGGCTCGGTTGGGTTCTACTCGCCGCGATTCCGGTGCTCTTTGTGATCGCACTGTGGCTGGAGTCGGCCCCTCCGTCGGCGGCCACGCGCGGTTGACGCTCTCAGCTCACCACGAAAGTCTGCGCGGCACGATCCTTCTTGGGGCCGGGGAAGGCGAGGGCGCGGCCGTGGGCGACGACCCAGACTCCCGGTTGCAGAGTGCCGGTCGCGAAGATCGCTTCAGTGAGGTTCTGTAGGGCGTCGGAGCGCTTCATCTCGAAGGGGCGGATGGCCCCGGTGAGAATGACCGGAATCTCGATGGGGTTCAGGCCACCGCGGAGTAGCTCTCCGGTCTGGGTGAGGGTGTCGGTGCCGTGAAGGATGACGACACCATCGCTGCCAGTGCTCCTGTTTTCGGCGCCGGCGAGTCGTGCGGCTTCCAGGATTCGTTGGCGATCGGTATCGGTCATCTCCAGGGAGTCCTTGGACATCAGTTCGATTACCGAGATCTCAGTGTTCTCGAGGCGAAGCTCGGCCAACATTCGGCGGACCTGACTGGAAAGGTTGACCAATTCGCCGCTGTTCTCGTCGTAGGTCTTCTCTATGGTGCCACCCGTGGTGATGATAGTGATCCGCCTCATCTCGAGATCCTATCGGAGGCGGGGCCCTTCGCCAGGACGGCTTGGTCTCTACCGGAAGTCGTGGCTCGGGATCTCGGCCAGGCTCTCGAGAGGCCACAGACGATCGGCTCGGATGGAGAGAGAGCCGTCCCGCTTTTGTAGTAGCCCCTCGATGATGAGAGCCGACGACCCAACGATGGTCTTGCGGTACTTTTGGAGCAGTTGAGGGCTCACCATCGCCTGCACCATTCCGGTCTCGTCTTCTACAGTGACGAAGAGAAGGCCTTTTGCTGTCCCCGGGCGTTGACGCACGATTACCGACCCTGCTGTGCGCACCTGTAGATTCGCCGGTAGTTTGTCGAGACTTGCGGCACTGCGGATTCCCTTCTGATCGAGACTCTTTCTCCAGTACTCCATGGGATGTGGACCGACGGTTACATCGGTTGTGACGAAGTCGGCCACGGTCTCTTCCAGCTTCGACATCTCCGGCAGGGGAGAGGGGCTGCGGTCGGCAGAGTCGTCAAAGAGAGGGCCGGTGGCGCGTGAGACTCGGGCGACCTGCCACAGGGCCTTTCGCCGGGTCAGCTGCAGTGAAGCCATAGCGCCGGCATGAGCGAGAGCGACCAGCTCGTTCTCTCGCAGCCCGCAACGCCGGGCGAGATCCTCGGGATTGTCGAAAGGGGCTCGGTGGCGTTCCTTCTCGATCGTCTGTCCCGCTACTTTACGCAGGCCCTTGATAAAGCGGAGGCCGAGTCGGAGAGCTCCCTTTGCTTGTCGTTGCCTGCCTCCGGACTCTGTGCCGTTGACATTCGGCTCCCAAGTGCATTTCCACCCTGACAGGTTGACGTCGATGGGTCGAGCTTCGACACCGCGACGCTGGGCATCCTTGATCAGGGTTGCGGGGTGGTAGAAGCCCATCGGCCAGGCATTGAGTAGCGATACATAGAAGGCGGTGGGGTGGTACACCTTGAGGAAGGCGCTGGCGTAGGCGATGAGGGCGAAGCTGGCCGAATGGGATTCGGGAAAGCCGTATAGAGCGAAGGAAGTGATCTGCTGGACGACCTCGTCTTGGGCTTTGCCGGTAATCCCTCGTTCCGTCATCCCTACTCTCAGTCGATTCTCGATCTTTTCCATCCGCTCCATGGAGCGTTTGAACCCCATCGCGCGGCGCAACTCTTCGGCTTCACCGCCGGAGAAGCCGGCGGCGACCATGGCGATCTTGAGGATCTGCTCTTGAAAGATGGGCACGCCGAGAGTGCGTCGGAGAATGGGCTCCAGGCTGGGGTGTGGGTAGCGCACCTCCTCTCGGCCCATGCGGCGTTCGAAATAGGGGTGGGCCATCTTGCCGACGATGGGTCCGGGGCGGATGATGGCGATCTGGATGACCAGATCGTAGAAGCGGCGGGGATCATTGCGGGGAAGAGAGGCCATCTGAGCACGGCTCTCGACTTGGAAGAGGCCGACGGTGTCGGCTTGACGGAGAAGGCGGTAGATCTTCGGGTCATCGGCGGGGAGCTGGGCATAATCGACCTTGACCCCTTCGCACTGCCGGATCATCGGTACGGCTTCTTCTAGAGCGTTGAGCATGCCGAGGCCGAGAAGATCCACTTTGATGATGCCGAGGTCGGCGCAGTCGTCTTTATCCCACTGCACGACGACGCGCCCCTCCATCGATGCGGGCTCGAGGGGTACGACTTCGTCGAGACGTCCGGCAGCAATCACCATCCCGCCCGAGTGTTGACCTAGATGGCGGGGAAGGTTCTGGATTGCGTGCCACATCTCGGAGAAGAGCCGGATGCGAGAATCCCCGGGATCGAAGCCGGCGGATTTGAGCTCTTCACTCATGTCCTTCGAGTCGCCGCGATGGATGTCGTAGCGCCAGCTACCGAGTTGTTTGGAGAGGCGGTCGACTTGGGCTTCGGAGTAGCCGAGCACTTTTGAGACCTCGCGCGCCGCCATGCGATCGCGATAGGTGATGACGTTGGCGGTCATCGCGGAGCCATGGACGCCGTAGCGCTGATAGACGTACTGAATGACCTTTTCTCGTGGATCGCCCGAGGGTAGGTCGAGGTCGATATCGGGCCATTCGCCGCGTTCTTCGGAGAGGAAACGCTCGAACAGGAGCTCCATCTTGACCGGATCGACCGCGGTGATCGACAGTGCGTAGCAGACTGCGCTGTTGGCCGCTGAGCCACGGCCCTGGGCCATGATCCTGTTCCTCTGGCAGAAACGTACGATGTCCCAGACAATGAGGAAGTAGCCCTCGAGCTCGAGCTTCTCGATCATGGTGAGCTCTTTCTCGATCTGCGCTTGTGCTTTTGCTGTGAGGGGACGAAAGCGAGCTCGAGCTCCGTTCCAAGTGATCTGACGCAGATAAGAACCGGGAGTTTCTCCGGCGGGCAGAGGGTAATTGGGGAAGCGGTAGCCGAGGTCGGCGAGGGTGAAGTCCAGATCGTGGGCGAGCTCCAGGCTGTGCTCCACCGCTTCAGGACAGTCGCGAAAGAGCTCAGCCATAGAAGCGGCTCCCTTGAAATGACGTTGGCGTTCGAGATGGAGCAGTGCGCCTGCTTCGTCGAGTTTGGTGTGATGGCGGAGACAAGTGAGGATGTCGAAGAGGTTCTTGTCACTTTCCTGGGCATAGCGCACGCCATTGGTGGCGAGCAGGGGGAGGCGCAGGCTATGGGCGAGATCGACCAGTGCCTTATTGCGCTCCTCCTCCACACGCAGCGAATGTCGCTGCACTTCGATCGAGAGTCTGTCGGTGAAGAGGTCGGTGAGTCGTTGGAGAAGGGTTCGTGCGCCGGAGATGCCTCGGTGACGAAGCGCGCTTGCGAGGAGGCCCTCTTCGCCTCCGGTGATGCAGTAAAGCCCTCCGACGTGATCGTGCAGACTTTCCCAGGTGACTCTGGCTTCGCCCTTGGGGTGGTTGAGGGCAGAGGCGGTGATCAGCTTGCATAGATTCTTATAGCCCTCGTCGTTGGCGACGAGGAGAGTGAGGCGGGGCTCTCCGCTCTCGTCTTCGACGACGACCTCCGAGCCCACCAAAGCTTTGATGCCCGCCCCTCTCGCTGCCTTGTAGAAGCGGGGAGCGCCGTAAACGCCGTTACGGTCAACAAGTGCAACTGCCGGGATTTCCAGCTCAGCAGCTCGCGCTACGAGGTCTTCGGGGAGGGAGGCGCCGCCGAGGAAAGAGAAGGCGGAGACACAGTGAAGCTCGGCATAGCGTTGTCGAGTCGCTTTAGGAAGGCGATAACTCCTTTGGCGCAGCTTTTCCTTCCGTGCCCCGGGGGATAGGTAGTTCTTGCGATCGAGCCACGTACCGATGTCCTGGTCTGGCGCCTTGGCGAGGACCGGCGGATTGAGCACGCTTTCGTTGGTAGGAGGTGCAATAGGTGTCGGCGGCTTGCGGTACATGAGGGGGAACGAGGATAGGCGTAAATAAGGCGTAATGTCAACGTCGAGCTCACGCCCAAGCACCGAGTCTCGGCGTTCTCGTTCACAGTGCCACCCTCCTTGCTATCTAGAGCTCTCCGTCAGAAGATCGGTGATTCTTGTAAGAGGGTGGAACGTAAGAGCTCGCCGTGGCACGTCTTGACGACGGTGCCGAGCTGGGCAAGGGGCCCGCGGACGATCAGATCCGATCGGGGAAGGTGGCGGTGCCGGGATTTTGAAGCGCCCGTTGTGCAGCGACGCGAAGGTAGTGATCTGGCGCGACGCCATGCAGCCGCGCAGTCTCGCAGAGCGAGTAGAGAATGGCTCCGACCTCGCATCCTCGGCGAGATCGAAACTGTAGATAGTTCTTTCGGCCGACGACGGGTCCTCGCAGCGCGTTCTCGGCACGGTTGTTGTCCAGCGGTAGCCGTGCATCCTCGAGGAAGCGAGTCAGCCCCTCCCAGCGAGCCAGGATGTACTTGACCGCCTTGATGAAGTCGCTGCGCGGAAGCCCCGTTTGCGACAGCGCCCAAGCCTTGATCGCCGCAATCACCTTCGATGAGCGCTTCACTCGAGCCTCCGCCCGGCGCAGCAGAGTGTCCGCCGGTTCAAGATCCAAGGCGTCGATCTCGCGCTCGATCTCGTAGAGCTCTCCGATCAACTTCAAGATCTGGGCGCACTCCCGCGGCCGATGCTTCTGCGCATCGCGGAATTTGCGCAAACTGTGAGCCCAACAATTCGCCAGACGCAGGGGCCCGGCCCGGGAAAGCTGCTCGTACACTGGGTAGCCGTCCGCGATCACGATTCCGTCGTAAGCGCCGAGGATCTCCTCGCCCGCAGCGAAGCTCTTGCGCCCCAGCGTGTACCAGGCATGCTGATTCGTGCTGAGCACCCAGAGAGTTTCTCGTCTCGAGTGCTTGCCCTGCGTCAGCAGGAAGCCCGTCTCGTCGGCATGGAGGAAGTCAGATCCCAGGATCTGCTCCTTGAGCGCTGCATAGGTCGGTCGCAGCACCTCGGCTAGGGCTTGCTCCTGGTCCCACAGCGTCTGCTTCGTCACTCGTAGACCGCTGCGGCTGAGCTCCTTGACCTGGCGATGCAGAGGCATGTGATCGACGATCTTCGACGTCGCCACCGAGACCGCAAACTCCAGCGAGTACCGACCGCCGGGCACCAGCCGCGGATGCGGATTCGGCGCCGTCCCAACTGCGCTGTTGCAAGCGCAACGGTACTTCTGGCGCCGATGCACCAGACGCACCACGCGCTTCATCTCGATCGTGATCTCTTCGGAGTCTTGTGTCTCGACGCCCAAGGGCTGAAGCGTCGGGTCTCCACAGGCCGGACACGTCCGCTCGCCCTCTCCCAGCACGTGCTCCAGGACGACCACCGGTAGGTCCGGTTGCGGCGTCGGCCCGTGGCCGCGCTGCTTGCGCGGTCGCGCTTCCGAGTCGGGGAGCTCCCGGGCCTGGCGCTGGATCTCGAGCTTGCCAAGACCCAGAAGCAACTCGAGCTCGGCCTGATCGGCGTCCTCGCCGCGCAGGCTCGCATTCTCTCGCTTCAGCTGGCGGACCAGGTCCAGCAGACGGTCGTTTTCCGTGCTCAGAAGCGAATAGTGCGCGAGTACGACGTCGAGAGAGGCGATCGTTTCGGGCACCTGCATCGGATGCCCCTTTCTCTCATGCCGGTGAGCGAATCGCAAGCTCTTTTTTGTCTAGATTCTCAGGAACAAGTCGTTTTCTACCAACGGCTTGGCTTCCTTCGAGAAACAGCCCAAGCTCAGCCCGAGACAGACGCAGTACGGGACCTCTTCGATCCCGCCAGAGGCACGCAAATCGGCCCTTCTCCAGACGTTTTGCCAGCAGACAAAGGCCCGATCCATCGAAGACCAACACCTTCGCCCGCACACGGTTGCGAGCTACGAAGAGGAAGAGATCTCCCGACAAGACGTTTTGATCGAGATCCTGCTCCACCAGAGCCGCCAGGCTGTCGTACCCCTTGCGCATGTCCACCGGGCCCGCGTACGCGAAGACCTGCCGGCCGGGAAGCAACTCCATCATCCGAGGCGACTCACATACTCGATCGCCTGGTCCGCGCTCAGGCCCTCGACCCGGTAGCCACTCGGACTCACCAAAGTCACCTCCGACGCGGCCGGCACGGCCTCGACACGCACGAAGCCCGAGTCTCGACTACGCCAGCGCTCGAGAGTCGTCTTGCCCACTCCCAACTCCTCGGCGATCGCCGACACCCGAGCACCCTCCCGTCGGCGCAACTCGAAGTAGCTCATTGCCTCCAACCGCTGCTCTTCTGTGAACCGACGACGGCCCGAAACCTTACCCACATTTCCCTGCCGTACCGACTCCCGAAACTGAGCTGCTTGTCCAGCCATCGTTGTCCCCTTCGAAACGACAACGACAACACGGATCCTCGAACCAAGCTAGACGGGCTACGGCGAACTCTTACGGTGGAACCGCTCGCTTTACTCGAGCTCGTAGCTCTCGTCTAGCCCCGGCGAATAGATCGGCGGATTGCCGCGCCAGTGGCCCTGCAGAAAGCGGACCGATGACTCCACCCTGGTGCACCCTGGAACGGTGCCACCCTCTTGGTCCAGGAGCTACCTCCGAAAGCCAACTAACCCGTCGACCCCAGCCTCCTGCAAGGTGTTCGCCCCGGATCGCGTCCTCTACTTTCAGGAGGACCCAGGCACCAGTGCGAAGACCCAGAGGATTAGTTGCAGATCGCCTCGTCGAAGTCACCACACGGACATCTCAGGGTCGCTACCTACTCAGCCCCTCCCCCGAAGTGAATCGGACCATAAAGGGTGTCATCGGCCGGGGCCAGAGACGGACCGGAATCGACATCTGTGGCCTCGCCTTCATGTCCAATCACGCCCACATGCTCCTCGTCCCGGAGAGCACTGAACAGCTCAGCGAGTTCATGGGATTCGTGAACGGAAACATTGCTCGCAAGGTCGGCCCTCTCCAGGGCTGGCGGGGCAGGCTCTGGGAGCGGCGCTACCAGCACATCATCATCTCCGACGAGCCCGAAGCTCAGATCGCTCGTCTGAAGTACCTCTTCTCCCAAGGCACCAAAGAGGGCTTGGTACGCCATCCCTTGGATTGGCCCGGGGTTCATTCTGCCGGCGCGACCCGGCGAGGCTATCGAGAGATGACCGGTGGTGTTTGGCATGACCAGACCGCAGAAGGCAAGGCTCGAAGAGCCGGTAAAATACTGACGCCACAGGAGTTCCTCATCGAAGAGGTGATCCGGTTGAGTCACGTTCCGTGTCTGGAGGACTGGAGATGGGAGCCGAGGTTGGAGCTCATCGAGCAGCTCCTACACGAGTGCGAGCAGATGGGCCGCCAACTTCGGGAGGACACCGGCAGACCTCCGATGGGGGCGAAGAAGATCCTCATGCAGGTCCCCGACTTCCGGCCGAAAGAGCTGGATCGATCCCCAGCTCCAGCCTTTCACGCGGTTTCGAGAGAGGCCTTCCAGAAGCTCAGAAAAGAGCAGAGAGAGTTCGTGAGCCTCTACCGCGAGTCCGCGGAGAAGCTCAAAGAAGGGGGGCTCGAGGTGGCCTTTCCACCCGGATGTTTCCCACCCCACCTACCCTACGTCCCCGAGGTGCGGGCAGGTCCGTAGCCGCCTAGTCTGACCGCAGTTGAAGAAACTCCCGCGGCTTCTTCTGATGGGCTGCTCGGTAGGGGTGTGCCTAGAAACGGGGTTTTGGGTGGCCTGGCGGCCACTCCGGTCCGTCATGGGGGTTGGGGCCTTAGAAGCGGCGAACTCGAGCCTTACTTTTCAACTTCATCGAGTCGAAAGACCTTCTGAGATGTGTCACGGTGGCCGTCAGGGGATATAGGTGGGAAAGAGGGTGACACTTTTCTGGGGATGGAGCTTTGCCTCAGCTAGGTGGGAAAGAGGGTGACACTTTTCTGGGGATGGAGCTTTGCCTCAGCTACTTCACCAACTGGCAACACCATCAACTCGATCAGCTGTTCGGGCGCCGCCTCACTCGAGCTCGTAGCTCTCGTCCAGCCCCGGCGAATAGATCGGCGGATTGCCGCGCCAGTGGCCCTGCAGAAAGCGGACCGATGACTCCAGGGTGAGATCCCCCCGCCTTCGCAGTGCCTCGACGCAGGCGTCGTAGGCGGGGCCGTCACCGCCGAGCTTGACCATCACCGGCGGGCGCGTCGCCTGCCAGTGCTCGTAACTGACGTAGCGCACCATCATGTAGGCCTCGTCGTAGCTGGGGTCTTCGGCGGGCAGGTCGCTTCCACCGGTCGTCGGCGTATTCGCTTCCAGACCCTCGCTCTCACCCGGCAGCGGATAGACCCTCAGCCATTGACCGACGATGCGCGCTCCCATCTTCTCGAAGTAGGGCCACACTCCGTCTTCGCTCAGGCTGCGGACCTGTGCAAAGGTCCCCTTCTTGATCCTGAAACGCCGCAGGGTGACGATTTCTTGGCCCGGCTTGTAGCGACCGTGGCGCACCGGATGCACCGAGGACTCTCCCTCGACCTTTCGATAGCTCTCGTCGAGAGGGGGAAAGTAGTAGGGCACATTGGGCGCCATCGCTCCCTCCAGGTAGATCGGCCCGTCGGAGCCAGTGGTCACACTGCGTCGTATGGCCGCGGCCTCGCGCATCGCATCCCAGTCTGGGCCGTTGCCACCAAGCTCGGCACCACGTCGCGTCGCAGCCCAGTGGTTGAAACTGCGGTATCGCGCTATCCGATAGCCCTCGTCGTCACCGGCCGGCTTGCCACCCTGCGGGTAGACCACTTGCCACTGACCGACGTTGCGATTTCCGAGCTTCTCGTAAAACGGCCACACTCCGTCTTGCGACGCTCTCAGGTAGGTGTCGTGCGTTCCCGGCTTCAGTTGCTGGTGACGAAGAACCAGAAACTCGGTCCCAGCCTGGGATGTGCCATGGCGAACCGGGACGGGCTCCTGCGCTGTGACGTCGGAGGACATGGTTGCGAACCCGAGAAGAACACAGATCCACCCACGAACTAGTCTTTTATCGCGCGACACTCTCACCTCCCCAGCGTTTGACCGAAGAATGTTACCTTGCCGGGGAAAACGACGCGACTTACGCGGCTCGTGAGCCGGCCCGTACCCTAGCTTCCCATCGATCGATTGGAGCCCAGAGGCCGGGACAGGGCTCGAGCACGGTTGCCGCACCTCCGCGGAGGCGCGCCAGGAGGAAGGGAATCACTCGCATCTCGCATCCCGGGATGCCGATCACGGCGGCCAGCAGGTGGCAGAGGCCCATATGGAGATGCACCGTGAGGGTCAAGAGAAGGGCGTAGGTCGCCACTGTGGGGTCCCCAGAAGGCTCCGCTCTGTAGCCACTGAATCCCGGATAGGCCGAACCCCACGACCAGCGCGACCCCGGCCGGGGCGTTGCCCACCGGGAGCACCCGATGCAGGCCGAGCCGAATATTGAACGAAACCAGGTAGAACGCAAGGGCAACGAAGACCCAGAGACCCGTGCTCCAAGTGGCTTCTCTCAGCCCAGAGAAGTGGGCGATGATGGAGACGACGCCCTGGATCTGGAACAAACCGACGAGAAGCTTGCCGATGCGTCCAACAATCGATGCCGGAGGCATGCCCTCGGCCGTCACCGTCGCCACACCACATCCCCTAGCGCGCTGCCACCCTGACTTCGAAGTTAGCGCTGAAGCTCGCCAGCACCTCTTCGCGGGACTTCTGGCCGACGAGCTTCTCGAGCAGGCGTCCTTGGGCGTCGAGGAAGAAGTAAACCGGCACGAGATGACTCTCTACCAGGTCCGCCAGACTCGGATCGTTGAACCCCCAGATCTCGAACCTCGGCTCGAGCTCGGGCAGCCAGGCGTTCAGATCCTCGATGGATCCGCTGTTGATGTAGACACCGACCACGTTGATGCCCCTCGGACCGTAGGAGTCGGCAAGATGGTTGAGGATCGGTAGCGAGTCGAGAGAGTGACGGCAGTGAACGGCCAGGAAGACGAGGAGCGTCTCGGAGCCTCGAAGGCCGCTGAGACTGACTTCCTCGCCGGCCACGCTGTGGGCGGCGAACTCCGGCAGAATGAAGTTCTCGAAACGCTGGCCATCCTCGGCCTTCTCGGTCACATACATGTCGAGGATCTCTCCGGTGGCTCCCGAGAGGTCGCCGTAGATGGAGCACGCTTCATACTGTGCACAGCGGCTACCTGCGAGCAGATCGCCGAGGGCGCCCATCTCTTCCAGTTTGTCCATGACCGCATTGGTGAGCACGGCGCGATGATCCTCTGCGACCCTGACTGCGGTCGCTTCGAACACTTCGCTGTCTTCGAAGGCCGGGCTGCCGGTCTGAATAATGCGCTTGGCCATCCAATCCGCCACCCGATCGAGCTCCTCTGAGGAGAGATCGCCTCTCGAGGTCGCCGGGGTGCCCTCGCCCTGGAGTTGGGTTGGGTAGCCCACCTTGTTCACCACATCGACCAAGTGCTGCGCGCTGACAGTCTTGGCCTGGATTCGCGCGATCGCTTCGTTCTTCGTGCGATCCACCGAGATCACCTCGACCCCGTCGACTCCCGCCAAGGCTCCCTTGACTTGAAGCTGACACATGGAGCTCGACATTCCCCGCACCTCGAGCACTACGGTCTCTAGATCCGCCTCCGCCGCGGACCAGATTGGAATTAGCGCGAGCAAGGTTGCCAGGAGTAGCAGTCGACCAAGAAATCTGTTGCTGGTAAATAGCGTCATCGTTCTCTCCTTGCTAGCTTTGCTTGAGAAGGGTCGACAGGACCTTGGTGACTCGGTCCAGTCGCTCGTCAGCATCACCGGTCATGCAGGTCTGGACGCACGACTTGAGCTCGTGATCGATCAGCACAGCACTGAACTTATTGAGCGCCGCCTTCAGCGCGGCGACCTGGAGCAGGATCTCGTCAGCGCACCTCTCCTCCTCGACCATGCGCTGCACCGCTCCAACGTGTCCCTGGAGCCGTGCCAAGCGATTCGAGAGCGCCTTCTTGGAGGCGGCGTCGAGGTAGCCGGTCCCTGCTTTAGCCGCGGCCAGCTCTGCTGTTGTCATGATCGGTTCTCCAGAGTAGTAGATGGATCAAGGCTGGTCTAGGTGGTCGAGCTCGCGGGCAAGCTCTTTCGCCTCGATGAAGCCTACGTGGCGAAAGAGCTCTTCGCCCTTGGGCGCCAGGACGACGATTGTGGGCAGGCCGAGTGCTTCGTAGTAGTTGGCCGCGACAGGATGTTCGTCGGTGTCGATTCGAAGGAACACATTTCGTCCCAGGAACTCTTGAATCCCCACCTCGGAGATGGTTCGCTCTTCGAGCACTTTGCACGGGGCACACCACTCGGCCCAGAAGTCGAGAAAAAGGAGCTTTCCTTCGCGCTCTGCGGTGGCCAGCGCGACGGATATCGGCGGCGGAACCGGGCCGCTTCTCTGTTTCGCCTGCGCACTGTCTCCAGACGGAACGATCTCGGGCTCGAAGTCGAGCTCCGTGATTGCTTCCAGCATCTCAGTGGGTGCCACCTCGCCCGGGTCGTATCCCACCGTGAAGAGATCGGTGTCCAGATCGACTCGGACTGCTTCGACTCCTGCGAGCCCTTCCAGGGCCGCTTCCACGCTGTCGGGTCAGCCCATTCACGTGGCGCCGCTGCGACTCTTCATCATGCCCCGCACGACGATGCGAACGGTCTCGCTCGAATCCTCTGGGCTCCCGCCGCGCCGGATGGGAATGTCGAGGACGATTCTGCCGCCGAGATCCTCCTGGGCGGCGGCCGTTTCCCGGTGGTCGACTGCGAGGAGTAGGAAGGCCACGACCGTGGCCGCGACTAAGGGCTTGTAGCGATACTGCACGGATCGGCTCGTCTTCTTTTCCGCTATCTCCAAGAAGGCTCCCCACATAATATCCCCTACGGGGGGATACGGATGAAGGTTACAGACGGATTGGGAATCCCGCCCCTCCTCTTCTACAATTACGCCTCATGGAGCTCAGCCCCAGCCCGATCACCCCATGAGCCGACCCCTCGATGCAGGCGCCGCAGCCGAGGTCGCCCGGCAACATCGTATGGCGGACAGCGTCGGGGTGCCCGTCGCGCGCCGCCACATCTTTCTCTGCGCCGATCAGACCAAGCCGCAGTGTTGCGAGAAAGAAAGGGGCCTCGAGGCTTGGAGCTATCTCAAAAGGCGTCTCCGTGAGCTCGGCCTCTCCGAGGCCGGTGGCGTACTGCGAACGAAAGCGAACTGCCTGCGCATCTGCGAAGGCGGGCCGGTCGCTGTCGTCTACCCGGAAGGCACCTGGTATCGGCGATGCGATCCGCCCGTGCTCGAGCGCATCATCCAGGAGCATCTCCTCGGCGGCCGAGTGGTCGAGGACTACCTGATCGTAGATCGCCCCCTCGACCCCTCTTAGCTCAGCGCTGAAGTCTGGCAACACGATGAGCGACGAAGGCGCGGTCCGGGTCGTCAAGGCGACGACGCACAACCTCAAGGCTATCGACTGCCGCGTACCCCACCGCAAGGTTACGGTAGTGACCGGGCCTTCGGGCGCGGGCAAGTCGTCACTGGCCTTCGACACTATCTACGCGGAGGCACAGCGGCGCTTCATCCAGTCGATGTCGACCTACGCTCGCCAGTTTCTCGAGCAGATGGAACGCCCACCGGTCGAGGAGATCGAAGGCATCCTGCCCGCGGTAGCCCTCGTTGCAAAAAACTCGGTGAAGAACGCCCGCTCGACGGTCGGCACCATCAGCGAGGTCTACGATGTGCTTCGGCTTGTCTTTGCCCACCTCGGCAAGGTCGAGTGCTCCCAGGGCCATGGCCCGATGTCTTCCTCGACCGCAGGGGAGGCGGCCGAGAGTCTGATCTCCACTGCCGACGACGTGCAGCTGACCGTTTTGGCGCCCCTCCCCCGACCCGCAGAGGGCGCCGATCGCATGCTCCAGGAGCTCATCCGTCAAGGCTTCTTTCGTATCCTGAGAGACGGGGCGACCGAGCGTTGGGAGGCCGGGGCCGATTGGCCAGAGGCGCTCGATCCCCTGCCGCTGGTTCTCGGCCGTTTTCGCGCCCACATCCAGGCCCGTTCGCGCCTCACTGCGGCGATCGAGGAGGCCTACCGTCTCACTGGCGGCCAGGTAGAGATCCAGGGAAGCAGCCTCCTGCACTTCGGGCGACGACTCACCTGCACAACCTGCGGCGAGACCTCGGCGCGGCCCCAACCCGCTCTCTTTTCATTCAACTCTCCGCTCGGTGCCTGCCCGGCCTGTCAGGGTTTCGGTCGCATCATCGGCATCGATCGCGCGCGCATTATTCCCGATCCGCGAAAAACTCTGCGGCAGAAACCGATCGCCCCCTGGAACAGCCCGGCCTATGAGAAGCACTACGGCGGTCTGTGGAAGGCGTGCAAGGAGCACGGCGTGCCGCTGAATCGACCCTTCGAGGAGTTGAGCGACGAGGCTCTCGATCTGGTCTGGCGAGGTCGCGGCTTCGTCAATATCGAGCGCTTCTTTGCCTGGCTCGAACGGCGTAACTACAAAGTGCATGTCCGCGTGCTCTTGTCTCGCTACCGAGCCTACGAAGAGTGTCGTCGCTGCCAAGGCCGCCGACTACGGCCCGAGTCGCTGAGAGTGCTCCTCAAGGGCCGAAACGTTTCGGAGCTGGTCCAAAAGAGTGTCGAGGACCTGCGATCCTGGCTCTCCGATCAGAGTTGGGAGGGGTGGGAACGCGAGCTCGCCGAGCATCTCCTTGGCGAGCTCCAAGGGCGCCTCGAAACTCTCCATCGAGTAGGTCTCGACTATCTCGCCCTCGATCGGCAGGCCCGCACCCTTTCCGGAGGTGAGACTCAGCGTATCCAGCTAGCCTCGGCGCTCGGTACCGGCCTGACCAACACCCTCTACGTGCTCGACGAGCCCACTATCGGCCTCCACCCCCGAGACTCGCAGCGCCTGGTCGATCTGCTCAAGAACCTGGCGAGCCAAGGGAACACGGTCCTGGTGGTAGAGCACGACCGTACGATCATCGAAGGAGCCGATCACGTCATCGACCTGGGGCCCCGAGCTGGCGAGCACGGGGGGGAGGTGGTGGCCGAGGGCTCTTTCGATGAGGTGATCGAGAGCGAGACCTCTTTGACGGCGGCTTACTTCCGAAAAGGCTTGCACCAATACTCCGCAGAAAACGGCGAGGCCGGATCCGCGTCAGCGCTCCTAGAGGGCTCTAGACGTGTCGAGGAGCTCCCGAAGATCGGCATCCGCGGTGCTCGCGAGAACAATCTGCGGAACTTCGACGTGGAATTCCCCTTGGGTTGTCTGGTCGTCGTGACTGGAGTCTCGGGCTCGGGTAAGTCCACCCTCGTGCAACAGGTTCTCCACGGAACTTTTCAGCGCTCCCAAGGCGTTGTCGATGTGGAGCCGGGGCGCTGCGACGAGTTGGTGGGAGTCGAGGCCCTTGCCGACATCGTGCTCGTGGATCAGCGACCTCTCGGTCGCTCGAGCCGTTCAAACCCAGTCACCTACATCAAGGCCTACGACGACATTCGAAAGCTCTTCGCTGCTACTGCCAGGGCGAAGCGCGAAGGGATTACCGCAGCGCATTTCTCGTTCAACCTCGATCGGGGGCGTTGTCCCGAATGTGAGGGCACCGGCTTGCAGGAAGTCGACATGCAGTTCATGGCTTCGGTGCTAGTGACTTGCGACCGTTGTCAGGGCCGTCGCTTCCGACCGGAGATTCTCAGCATCATCTTTGATGGTCGCAATATTGACGAAGTTCTAGAGCTCACGGTCGAGCAAGGGCTCGACTTCTTCGCCGGCCACACCCGGCTGTGTCGAAGGCTTCAGTCGCTTCAGGATGTCGGTCTCGGCTACCTCCGTCTAGGCCAGCAGACAGCGACTCTCTCCGGCGGAGAGGCCCAGCGCCTGAAGCTCGCAACCTTCTTGCAGGCGCCGGGCAGGCGGTCGCGCTCAGAACCCCGTCTTTTCATCTTCGACGAGCCTACGACCGGACTCCATATGTGTGACATCGATCTTCTTCATCAGACACTGCGCCGCCTGCTCGAGGCGGGGCACGGAGTGGTGGTCGTCGAGCACAGCCTCGACCTCATCGCGCGTGCCGACTGGATCGTCGACCTTGGTCCCGGCGGCGGCGAGCACGGCGGCCACCTTCTCTTTTCGGGACCGATGATGGCGTTTCTCGAAACTGCGGACGGCCCGACGGCATCCGAGCTGCGACGTGCCCTCGATCCTGCCTCGTGATCCTCATGGTAGAATTTACGCCTCTACAGCGTCCCCACCGCCGGGAAACCGTATCCGCACATGGCAGCCGCGACCAAACCAGTGCAGCTCACCAAGGGCTTCGAAGAAGAGGTCTATACCGGCACTTCCGACGGCAAGATCGTGGGCGTGTCTCAGATGGTGGCGGCGGAATTGCCGGGCTTCTACACCGAGCCCGACGCGCGCAACGTCGAGTTCACTACGGAGCCTGACCGAGACTACGACACCGTCGCCTCGCTCTTGATGAGCAAGCGATGTCGCCTGCGTCGCTACCTCCGAGAGAACTGCGACCTCACCCTCATCCCTGGAAGCACCTTGTCCCTCGGCAATGCCAAGGACTTTCATCTCTCTAATCGAGAGAACCCCTACTACGTCTACATCCGCGATACCTACGGCACTGACGTGGTTACCGCCAGCTCCCATCTCAATGTCGGCGTCGAAGACCCCGAGATTCTGCTCCGTGCCTATCGCATCCTGCGTTGCGAGGCGTCGATGTTTCTTGCCTTGACCGCCGCATCGCCCTTCCTCGGTGGTGAAGTCACCGGCTTTCACTCCACGCGCTGGCACGTTTTCCCAAAGACGCCGCAATCGGTCCCCCTCTTCGCTGGTCACGCCGAGTTCGCCGCGTGGATGGAGCATCAGCTCGCCAGCAGGGCGATGTACAACCCTCGCCATCTGTGGCTCTCGGTGCGACCCAACGGGGAGGCGACGCCGCAACAGCTGAACCGGGTCGAAGTCCGCATCTGCGACCGCATCTCCTGCCCCTATCTACTGCAGGGCGTGACCGCGATGATCGAAGGGCGAGTCTGGGAGGCTTTGGGGGATCCTGAGCTTGACCCGCTTTCGATTGCGGGAAGTGATGAGCTCGCAGCGATGAGCCTCAGAAACGAAGAGGAGACCGCACGTCAGAGCCTCGAGGCGAAAGTGACGGACTGGCGGAGCGGTCGCGAGCTTTGGGTCAAAGATTGGCTCGGCGAGCGACTGGATGCATTGGCGCCCACCGCGTTGGCACACGGTTTCGATTCGCACCTCGATGTTGTGCGGGGGCGCCTCGAGTCCGGAAGCACGGCACAGAGATGGCTGCGCGAGATCTCTCGCGGCAAGACGCCGGACCGGGTGATCGCCGAGGCCGTCGAAGAGATGGCCGAGGATGACAAGGCGGTCATGGGCGCCGAGTGCGCATAGCCAGGGAAGAGGAAGTGAGATGAAGACCAGAGCAGCCGTCGCCTGGGAGGCGGGAAAGCCTCTCGAGATCGAGCAGGTGGAGCTGGACGGTCCGAGGCATGGCGAAGCCCTCATCCGCCTCGTTGCCACCGGCGTTTGCCATACCGACGCCTTTACTCTCTCCGGCGACGATCCCGAGGGCCTCTTTCCGTGTGTACTCGGTCACGAGGGCGGCGGCATCGTCGAAGAAGTGGGTCCCGGCGTCACCCTGGTAAAACCTGGCGACCACGTCATTCCTCTCTACATACCGGAGTGCCGTGAGTGCAAGTTCTGCAAATCCGGCAAGACGAATCTATGCGGCGCCGTTCGCGAGACCCAGGGTCGCGGGTTGATGCCCGACGAGACCTCTCGCTTCTCCAAGGGCGGCGACACCCTCTTTCATTTCATGGGTACGAGTACTTTTTCCGAATACACCGTAGTGCCGGAGATCGCGCTCGCCGTCGTCAACAAAGAGGCTCCGCTCGACAAGGTCTGCCTGCTCGGTTGCGGCATCACCACCGGAATCGGCGCCGCTCTCAACACGGCGAAAGTCGAGGCGGGGTCCACGGTAGCGGTCTTCGGCCTCGGCGGCGTGGGGCTGTCCGTGATCCAAGGGGCAGTGATGGCCGGAGCAAAGCGCATTCTCGCCGTCGACATCAACTCGGACAAGTTCGAGCTGGCGGGCCAATTGGGGGCCACTGACTGCATCGATCCCTCACAGCACGACGGCCCGATCCAAGAGCTCATCGTCGACATGACCGACGGTGGTGTCGACTATTCTTTCGAGTGCGTCGGAAATGTCGGCCTGATGCGCTCGGCGCTCGAGTGCTGCCACAAGGGTTGGGGAGTTGCGACGATCATCGGCGTCGCCGGAGCAGGGCAGGAGATCCAGACCCGTCCATTTCAGCTGGTTACCGGCCGGGTATGGCAAGGCAGCGCGTTTGGCGGGGTGCGAGGAAGAAGCGAGCTCCCGGGTATGGTCGAGCAGGCGATGCGAGGTGAGATCAAGATCGACCCCTTCGTCACCCACACCATGCCACTCGAAGACATCAACCGGGCTTTCGACCTCATGCACGAAGGCAAGAGCATCCGAACGGTTATCGAGCTCTGATCGCATATGGACGAAACTTCCTCGAGTCTGGTCTTCGGCGGGCACCAGAAGTTCTTCACCCACGCCTCCGAGGTGCTCGGGTGCGACATGAACTTCGCGGTCTTCCTACCCCCCGCGGCGCAGAACCTCGAGTGCCCGGTGCTCTACTGGCTCAGTGGCTTGACCTGCACCGAGCAGAATTTCGTTACCAAGGCCGGTGCGCAGAGGTATGCCGCCGAGCAGGGGCTCATCATCGTCGTTCCGGATACCAGCCCACGTGGCAGTCAGGTTCCCGACATCGACGACCCCTACCTGGGCTGTGGCGCCAGCTTCTACATCAATGCCACTCAGCCTCCCTGGTCTGACTACTACCTCATGCACGAGTACTTGGTGAAGGAGCTCACAGGTCTGGTTGAAGGCAGCTTTCCCGTCGCAAAGGACCGCAAGGGAGCGATGCGGGGAATCAGCGGGCATTCGATGGGCGGCCATGCCGCGATCATGATTGCGCTGCGCAACCCGGGTCGCTATCGCTCGTTGTCCGCTTTTGCTCCGATTTCATCTCCCTCGAATAGCCCGTGGGGGGAGGCCGCCTACTTGCACTACCTGGGGGAGGATCGCGAGAGCTGGAAGAGCTGGGACGCTTCGTTTCTGGTCAAGGATGCGACCGAGAAGTTACCCATCCTCATCGACCAGGGCGAGGAAGACCCCTTTCTGCTCGACCAACTCAAGCCCACCGTCTTCCAGAAGGCCTGCGCTACCGTAGATCACCCTCTACGGCTGCGAATACACGAGGGCTATGACCACAGCTACTTCTTTGTCGCCAGCTTCATCAAAGAGCACATCGAATACCACGCCGCGGCGCTGGCCGGGTAGCTCTACCCAGAAGCGGACCCTGACCCGAACTCACACCGAGGAGATTGCCTCAATGCTCAGAACCAAGTTCCTACCCGCGGTTTCGATCAGCCTGACAGCGCTGCTAGCTCTCCTCGCAGCGGTGCCGGTCGCCTCGCTCGAGACCGACAACTGGCCTTCTTTCCGCGGTGGGGATGCCCTTTCCATCGCCGACGATAATCCCGGGCTTCCGATGACCTGGAGCACGACCGAGAACGTTGCCTGGAAAACTCCGATCGAGGGCCTCGGCTGGTCGTCACCCGTAGTCTGGGGCAACCGAATCTTCGTCACCACAGTCGCCAGCGAAGGCGAGATCGAAGAGCCACGGATGGGCCTTTACTTTCCCTACGGCTCTCCCGAGTCGGGAGGAGCCCCAGTCAAGGAGGGTGTTCTGAAGAAGCGCGACCGCGATGTCCATCACTGGCTGGTCTATGCCATCGATTTCGACAGCGGCGATGTGCTTTGGAAGACCGACGTCAACGCCGAGTCGCCCGGCTTCGATCGCCATCTCAAGAATACCTACGCCTCCGAGACACCGGTGACCGACGGCGAGCGCATCTATGCCTACTTCGGCAACGTGGGTGTCTTCGCCCTCGACATGAACGGCAAGCCGGTCTGGGAGAGGCGCTTCGAGGCGCGCGCAACGCGGCTCAGCTGGGGTACCGCGGCGTCGCCCGTGCTCCACGAGGACAAGCTCTTCATCGTCAATGACAACGACGATCAGTCGTACGTCCTCGCCCTCGATAGCAAGACGGGGAAGGAGCTGTGGAGGGCGAATCGCGAAGAAGGGACGAACTGGGCGACTCCCTTCGTCTGGAAGAACGAGAAACGAACGGAGCTGATCACCGCCGGCACAGACGAGGTCCGCGCCTACGGCCTCGACGGCAACCAGCTCTGGCACTTCCGTGGCATGAACTCGATCTCGATTCCGCAGCCCTTCAGCGAGCATGGTCTGCTCTACGTCACCTCCGGATATGTCGGCGACAAGGTCAAGCCGGTGTACGCGATCCGTCCTGGCGCCAGCGGTGACCTGACTTTGAAAGAGGGGCAACAGAGCAGCGAGTTCATCGTCTGGTATCAAGATGGCGCTGGGCCCTACCACCCGACGCCGTTGGTCTACGGCGACTACTACTTCACGCTCCTCGATCGTGGCTTCTTCACCGTTCACGACGCCAAGACCGGTGAAGAGCTCTACTTCACCGACGATCAGAAGGAGACCAAGCAGGTTCGCCAGCGCGTTTCCCGCGGCTCCGGAGGCTTCACCGCGTCGCCGTGGGCCTACAACGGCAAGATCTTCATGCTCAGTGAGAGCGGTGACACCTATGTGGTCGACACCAAGGATGACTTCAAGGTCGTCGGCACCAATTCGCTGGAGGAGGTCGCGATGTCGACTCCGGCGATGGCGAGGGGGAGCTTGTTCATCCGCACCCGATCGCATCTGTGGCGTCTCACCGAAGGTGGCGGCTCCGGCGCAGCCGCGCGTACAGGACGCTAGTGTCCCGTGCGGGAAGTTCGTTGACCACCGAGAGCGTCGAGGCGCCCGCTGGGCAAGGCGCTCCGACGCAGGCATATCGGGGACTATGTCGAGGAGGAGCAACGCCGCCCAGAGGGATGCATCGGCGCTCGAATGGCAACGCACTTCCCGCACGGGACACTAGGGCGTCGACCCGGCCGGAGCCGACATAGAAGGGGACGGCAACCCCACCCAGAATGGGCTCGACCATGCCCGGCCACCGTCGAGCTGTGTAACCCTCACGTAGTAGTAGTCGCTGTCTCCGGGCTCGCCGAGATCGACCCACTCGAACTCGCGGTCGAAGGGCCCTTCGGGATCGAGGACATGGACGGTGACGAGATCGGTATGAACGTCGACGGTCAACGGATGCTCGAGCCGGCCGGCCACGAGGTCAGCGAGATCGAGGCGGATCTCGATGGCCGGGATGGTCGCCGGCCGTCGCACGGGTACTTGAGCCGTCCCCCGTTCGACGGTCTCCTCCAGGCGAACCACGAAGCGGGTCGAGGGGCTCGCGCCGTGCAGTCGTAGCAGGAAGCTGTCGCGCCGGCCCCGAGTATCTATTTTGAACAGCACCCGTTCTGCTCCCGTTCCCTCGAGGCGGACGTAGTCCGAAGGGACGTTGTAGAGGCCGGTGGTCGCGACGTACAGGCCCGAGCCCGCGACCTCCACTAGGCTCGCACCTTGCACCTCTAGGCTTCCCTTCCATTGACGAAAGCCCCGCGGGTTGTCGCGCTCGCCCGCCTGTACGACAGTCGAGGACTCGAAGCCGATTTGAACCCATGCGTCGGAACGCAGCGGAGCTGTCAGATAGTCTCGGCCATACGCGAGCTCCCCATTGCGTACGACATCGATGCGCTCGATCGGCGACGTGCCGGCAACCCGCACCTTGAGCCGCCGCTCGGCACTCGCCGGTTGGCGGGTACCCATCGCCGATCCGTTGAGCTCGGCCTCGAGCACGATCCGTTCGCCCGACGTGGCATAGGAGCTCATCGACCTCAGCCCGTCGAAGATCGCCCCCGGCGTGCGCTCGGGCACCCAGAGTGCCGCCAGACCGTCGGATCCGGGTTTGGCGCGATGATCGTCCGAAGCGCCGACGAAGCCGACCATCCAGCCGTTGCGAAGGTACTCGTTGCCGAACGACTCGAAGCTTCCATGCGCCGAGTGGATCTCCACCGCGCGCTCGAGATCCGGGTCGCTCTGGGTCCAGTCGCCAGATTGATGAGCGTGCGGGATCACGATCACGTCTTCCGGGCGGGAAGTGGCGCGCAGCCCACGATAGAGGTCAGCAAGCTGGGGCGCATCGTGGGACCACACTCGCTCCTGGTCCGGGTTGCGAAAAAATACGTTGTGGTGTCCGCCGAGGGCGCGCTCCACCGTCCACTCGTATCCCAAGAACGCAACGAAGCTCCCGGACTCTCTGCTGTCCTGGACCAGGCGTGTGACCGTAGCCCACTCGCCAGCGTCCATGGCCGCGTCATGCTCCGAATAGCCCAGAAAGTCGAGGCGCGCGTCCTCCTGAGCGAAGCGATAAACCTCCTCGGCAGTCCCTTGCCCCTCCGCGTAGCCTGAGTGGACGTGAGTCTCACCCCACACCAGCCGGGTGTCCCCATCGCGGACCAGAATCGGGTTCGCAAGAGCACGGTATCGTCGATCCTCCGAGACGATCTCCAAGCGATGCACGCCGGGCTCCGCGAGGCGCAGGTTCTCGACAACGGTGAGCGCCGGCCCCCCCGCCTCGATCCGCTGCACTCGCTCGCCGCCGCTGAGAACCTCCCAAGCCGGCAGCGGACCGGTAGCGCGGTTCCCCCAACGATCCTCCGCCCGCACGGTGATCGAGAACGGCTCTCCTGGCGCGACGACGGAGGGCGCGAACGAGCCTACACCCGCGAGCTCCGCGCCCAACACTTCGAGACCCGGCCAGCGAGAGCTCAGCAGAAGACCGTCGGCGTCCAGGGCGACGTAGATGGGAAGCAAGAGCTCGGCGGTCGAGTAGGGCTGGATCTCGAGACCAGGCCCTCCCCCCGAAGTATCACCGTAGGTGACGGTGATGGTTTCGCCATCCTCGAGCGTCGCACCCTCGATCTCGAAGGCCGGGCTCGCCGGGCCGGCACCGTGGATCGCATTGAGCGCCGCCTCAGTCTTGTTGAAGCGGGCGCTTGGGCTCGAGGAACGAACGGTGACGAAATTCTTGCCCGTCGGGTCGTCGATCTGGAGGCGGCCCGGAATCGAGGCCGTTCGCTGCATGCCGAGGGCGACCATGCCACCGGGGCGCATCGGCACCGAGCCGACGGTGTAGACCTGCTCGATGGTGGCGAAGCTCCCAGCAACCAGGGGCCGGGCGTCCGGGAACGAGAGCGTGCCGACTGCTCGCGGGTCGTCGTCTCTCAGCGAGAGCTCGGCGATGTAGTCGTCGAGGGTCGAGAGCATGTCCCCGGGCGGCGTCTCCGCCAGCGCGACGATCCGGTGGATCGACGCCACCATTCCGGAGAGCAGAACCGGCAGTGGCCCGCCATCCAGCGCATAGGCGTTCGCCCAGTCCCAGAGGACGTCACAGCGCTCGAGGGCATTCTCGGCGGAGGTCGGCTGGTCGCGAGCCTGCGCCTTCAAGGCGTCTACTCGCGCGCGTAGATCCGGGTCGAGGTAGTCGGTGTCGGCTGGGGATCCGCACCCCAGAACGGCCACCACCGCCACCATGGCGCCGGCATGGAGAGCTCGCCTCCCAAGACAGGGGCCGGTGAGCGCTTCCTTTAGGTTCAATGTCATCCAATACCTTCCCGCTCCTTCCGTCGCCGGCGGCCTAGCGTGACGAACCCCCCGGCACGCCTTCGAGCACGGTGCGAGATTCGATATGACCCACCAGCTCCTCGGGCTGCCATCAGCTCGGTTTGAGCTGACGATGGCTGAAAGGCCCAGCGGCTTGATCGCTGTAGTGCGGCGAGTCAGGCCGATCGCTCTGGCCCAGCGGCACATAGATCCAACTGCGTGGCGGGTCGGTCAGGACTACGACCTGGGTCGAAGTCTGCCCACTCTCACCCCAGACCGTGCCGTCCTCGCGCTCGGGTAGGTAGCGCACCACGCGCAACGTGCTCGTCCCGAGCAGGCCGCTGCCGCCGCCACCACCCACCGGCCAGGAGCGGTCGCCTCGGCCGACACGGTGGCGGTCCCCGTAGACGGCGGTGAGGTCACCGTGCTGCCCGACCAAACGACCCGCCGCGGTCGCGAACGAGCTGAGGAACGCCCGTTCGGCGTCCTCCGTTACGGTCAGCGGCGACCGCGTCTCGCCTTCGACGATCGCATACCAATCGTCGATGCCTGATGCGATCTCACGCAACCTCTCCTCGCCGAGGTCCTCGAGCAGCTGACGTCGCCAGAAGTCGTAGACCAGAGCGCCCGTCGAGTCGGCCTCCAGCTTCCGGTCCCAGCTCAGGATCTCATCGAGCGCCTCGCGGTAGAAGGGGGTGCCGGCTTTCTCACCGGCCAGCTTCTCGTCTGCGCGCCGCAGCGCCTCGATCCAGCGATCCGCACCATAGGGCACGACGTCGTTGGCGATCGCGATCGCGTCGGCGGCGGTCACCGAGTCGTCTGGCGCCAAGAGCTCCAGCGCCCGCGCCCCACGTTGGTTTGTCCACCCGGAGAGCTCCGCGCCGTAGGCATGGCTCGCGAAGAGATAGGGAAGGTGATCCTCGGGGTCGAAGGGCGAGTCCACGATCATCGCATCGGGCGGAATGTTACAGTTCTGCATATAGCCCTGTTTGGGATTGAGAACTTGAAGGTTGTCGGAGGATGGATGAAAGCCGAGCCATTCAGTCGCCGATGTCGAGCCATCCACCGGAAGGGACCAGTCGTAGCCCGGAGGGCGGCGCGGGACACGACCGGCGCGGTGGTAGTAAATGTTGCCGGAGGTGTCGGCGACCATCACGTTCTGAGAGACCATGGTCTGGGCTCCGAGCCCTCTCACCGCCGCTTGGTAGTCGGTGCCGAAGTTCAGCTCGTGGGTGAGCTCGTTGGCGAACAAGACATCGACGTTGGAGATCTTCGCCGCGTAGGCCTTGCCGTCGTGCCGGGCAACGATCGGGCCGTGGTGCGAGAACCACACGGTGTGGCTCTGGGTGGCTGCGCCCCTGACCTCGATCTCCAGCTGACGCGAGGTCATCGCCCGCCACTGCCCGTCGTAGAGGTAGTGGTGGGGGCGATCGTCGTCCACAACGAGCTCGTAGACGTCGGCAATGTCCGGGCCGCCCGTGGTGTACGCCCACGCCAGGTGGCGACTGTGTCCGATGGCGATGTAGGGGCCTCCAGCCATGTTGACGCCGCTGCCCTCGAGCGAGCCGGCGTGGATGCGGAACTCCCACCAGCGGGTCTGCCCATGCCAGCCGAGGTGCGGATCGCTGGCGAGGATAGCAGCGCCCTCCGCCGAGCGCGACGGGGCGATTGCGAACTGGTTCGAGCCGCGCGATTCCGCGATCGGACCCGCTTGTATTCCAGCCCTGCGCAGGTCGCCGTAGGCCTCGTCCATCGCCCAGACGAAGTGGGTGAAACGGCCGACCGCGAGCACCATGGCGGGCTCCGCCTGGCGCCCGCGCCACCACTCGGGCACATCCTCGGGGTGCGCCGCGTAGTAGTCGTTGATGCCACGCGTAAAGGCCTCGAGTTGCCCGAGATTCTCCGGCTGCAGATCCCCCAGGTGGCTCTTGATCACCGCGTAGTGATCCCAGATGCGCCCGCTCAGGTCGAGCTGCACGCCCTCCTCGCCCATCGCGGTGGCGTACTCACCGATGCCCATGAGTAAATTCAGCGCCACCTGCTCCGGGCGGTCCTCCGTCTGTGCCCAACCCTGGGCGTAGAGTCCATCCGCAACGGTTGGAGCATAGATGTGCGCGATGCCCCAGGTGTCGCGGTAGATCACCGTCTTGTCGGCATCGGCTCCGCTCCCCGGGAGATCGACGCCGGAGGAGCACCCTAGCAGCAGAGCTGTAAAGCAACCGGCGAAGACTCGTCGCATCCCCTCGGTCCGCCAGTAACGAAGGCTGCTCAATCCTTCCTCCCCTCTCCGTTGCCCGTCGGCGAGCCGCCGAGGCGCCGGCGCGCCAGCTCGCGGGCTCCGGCGTAATCGACTTTTCCCGACGGCGACCGCCCGATCGATTCCATGAGGAGAACTTCCCTGGGCGCCTTGTAACTGGCGAGTCGGTCTTTGGTCCAGGCGATCAGATCGCCCGCCTCGGGCGCGCGGCGAGGCTCGGGCTCGACCAGCGCTATAAGGCTCTCGCCGAAGCGTTGGTGGGGAAGGCCCACTACCACTGCGTCGCGCACCTCCGGGTGCTCCTTGAGCACCTCCTCTACCTCCTCGGGAAACACCTTTTCGCCGCCGGTGTTGATGCACAGCGAGCCTCGGCCCAACAGAGTGATCGACCCATCCGCCTCCACCGTGGCGTAGTCCCCGGCGACCGCCCACCTCACGCCGTCGTAGACCGGGAAGGTCTGTGCCGACTTCTCTGGATCTTTGTAGTAGCCGACCGGTATATAGCCACGCACCGCGATCCGACCGACGGTCTTCGAGCCCGGAGCGACCGGCTTGCCCTCATCGTCGAGGACCGCGGAGGAGTCACCAAGCTTGAATCTGGCGGTGCGCTCGGTCACCTCGCCGCTGGACTCGGACAGCGCCATCCCGAAAGACTCCGAAGAGCCCAGTGCGTCGAGCAGGAGCACGGACGGGTTGTAGCGCAGGAGACCACGCTTGACTTCTTCGCTCCACATCGCCCCCGAGGAGGTGATTCCGAAGAGCGAAGACAGGTCCCAGCGGTCGGGATGGGCTGCAATGGCCTCCAGTAAGGGGCGGGCGAATGCGTCACCGACAATCACCGTGAGCTCGACCTTGAAGCGGGTGATGGCATCGAGCATCTCGGTCGGGTCGAAACGCCGCGACTCGAGGGTGACGACGGTGCCGCCGTCGATGAAGGTCGAGATGCCTGTCATCAGGCCGTTGCCGTGCATGAGCGGGCTCGCAGGCAGAGTGACGCGACCCGGACCTTCTCGTCGCTTTTGCTCGACGACGGCATCCAGCCCGTGGTCGAGGTCGTACGGACCGAGTGGTCGATGGCTGTTGTAGAGCCGGAGGAAATCGTCGTGCCGCCACATCACCCCCTTCGGCATCCCGGTAGTGCCTCCGGTGTAGAGCAGCAGGAGATCGTCACCGTCGCGCTTCCACGGCGGCGTCGCCTCGCGGCCACAGTCGGCGAGCTCTTCGAATGGGATCGCCCAATCCGGACAGACGCCGCTCGAGTCGTCGACGCAGATCCAGCTGTGGATCGCCGGCAGTCGCGAGCGCAACGGCTCGATCTGCTCCGCGAAGGAAGCGTGGAAAAAGACGGCGACGACGTCCGCGTTTTCCCACAGATAGAAGAGCTCGGCTTCCTGATACCGGTAATTCGTATTGACCGGCACCAGCGACGCGATAAAAGCGCCGACCAGGGACTCCATATACTCCGGGCAGTTGTACATGTACTGCGCAACCTTGTCCTGACGCTTGACCCCTCGCTCGAGGAGGGCTGCGGCGAGTCCGTTCGACCGCCGATAGAGATCGCCCCAGGTGGTACGCCGGGTGCCCTGAATCTGCGCCACAGCGTCTGGATGGGCGCGCGCCGACGCTTCGATCAGGTCCGCGAAGCTCAATCCACTCATGAGATCTCCAACGGCGACCGAGATAAGGGCAAGGCCGCCTGCCACGGATGCATAGCTGCGCAGGTCTTGGTCATGAAATCAGCATCTCAGCGAAGGGTGATCGTAGCGTTGCCGAGGACGGCGGAGGGCGGCTCACCAGCCGTCGCGGTGAGAAGGAGCCTGCCGTTGTCCCGCCATATCGACGTCACGATCGTCTGCCCCGGATAGACCACGCCAGAGAATCTCGCACGATAGCCGGCAACCCGCTCGACGTCACCGTCCAAAGCGGCGTCGATCACCGCCTTGCAGACGATGCCGTAGGTGCAGAGCCCATGCAGAATGGGCCGCTCGAAGCCGGCCTTCTTCGCGAACTCGGGATCGACGTGCAGAGGATTCGTATCGCCGCTCAGCCGATAGAGCAGAGCCTGGTGCTCGGCGGTTGGCGTTGAAGAGACGAGGTCGGGCTCCCGGTCCGGAACCCCGTCGGCCGCGCGAGGGCCCGACTCTCCCCCGAAGCCTCCTTCGTCACGAGCGAAGATCGAGAATCGGTTGGTGAACAGCGCCTCCCCTCCCTGCTCGTGGGTCACCGTCTCGACGACGATCAGCGCGGCGCTACCCTTGTCCCAGATCTCCGCGATGCGGGCGCGAGTCTCGGTCTTCGCCTGCGCCGGGATCGGGCGATGCAGCTCCAGCGACTGCTCCCCATGGAGCACGAGCGCGAAGTTGATATCGACACCTGGCGCCCGAGTGAGCCCCCCGACAGCGCCGCCTACCGGGATCACGCCAAAACTAGGCAACACCTTCAAGCGGCTCTCGTAGGTGTACTCGAGCTCCTTCGGGTCGCGTGCCTTGCCAACGCCGGCGCCCACTCCGAGGTGGTAAAGGATCACATCGTTGGCGTTCCAGGAGGTCACCCGCGTTTCCAACTCGGCACCTAGCGCCTTTTCGAGATCGATTGGCATCGAGGCTCCTCCCGCTCACGGCTCGTCAGTTAGCTGGGTGGGGGCCCGGCGCGCGCCGCGTGGCTGCCCCCCCGGGCTCGTACCAGATCGGGGAGGTCCAGGCGCGCTCCTGAACCGTCTTGGGTACGGTGGGATCGGCACAGTGTGCCGGCTGGCTCCCAGGGGCAGTCCCGATACATTCATAAGAGCTGTATCGACAGCTGGGGTTCTCGACCACCCGGGCGTAATAGAAGGCCCTTTTCGCAGGCTCGAAGTCGGGGTCCCGCCACACCGCGCAGGCAGAAGCAGAACCGGGGCCGCGCGGGGTACAAGTTTCGAGGTCGACGCTCGCTCCATTGTCGGCCGAGCCCGCGACATCAAGGACGGACTGGCGCGCACGACCCTCGCCGTCGACCCACCCCTTGATGATCTGAAGCCGTTGCAGCAGGCTGCCTGGAAGCTCGGCGGTGCCAGGGTCGCGCAGCGCCGAAACGACGAAAATGGGCGCCTCGGCGTGGTCCGGACGTGGCGGCAGATCTCCCCCCATCGGCACGCCTTCCGCGTACCCGCGCGCGACCATTTGAGCGTCCTCGCACAAGTCGTCCGGGTAGGACCAGCCGCCGAAGAAGCGAGCGGAAATGCGAGGACCGCTGGTGCCGTAGGTCTCGCGCCGCTTCATGCCGGAGAAGATCGCGTCCCTCGAGTTCTCGGTTGCCCATACCGCAACCAGGCCGCCCGGGCTGCGGGTCTTGTCCAAGCTCTGGTAGGCCGCTTCGTCGACCCGGCCCGGGGTGCCGTCATGCGTGTCCGTGCTCCCTATGATGCCCAGCTTGTAGGGATTGACACCGATCCGATCGGCCTCCAGCAACCCTTCTGCAAGCACGTTGCGGACGAAGTCCAGGCGCGATACGCATCCTCCTTTGCCGATCGCGCTGAGGATTCCACCCACCACTGGCTCCCAGTTGCCGCTCCCAGGGTCCACCGCGTCGAAATCACCAGCCGAGGTGTCGCCTCCACCCTCCGGGCATTCCACGATGGGGAGATGAACAGGCGGGATCTTCTCGAAGTCGCAGAGCTCATCCGCCGCTCCGATCAGCCCACCGAGGCCGTTTCGGCACTCCGAGTCGCCCTTGATCTGCATGATCTCGACAAGCGGCTCCATCTGCGCTCTGAAAGCGGCTTGCTCGGCCTGCTCGGCAACGGTGCGGGCCCCCGGATACTCGACCGCAAACATGCGACCGTGGCTATAGTTCGAATTGTGGGGGATGGTCAGCACCTCGCAGCCCCCTTCCGCGTCCGTGCAAGTGGCCTTCAGTTTTTTCCAGAGCCCCTGGGGTGTCGACTCCTCGACGTAGGTGACCGGCATCGCGGGCACCGACGAGTTGCGGAAGATGACGTTGCGATGAAGATTGTGCCCCCCAGGGCTCGCGGTGTACTCGTATCCAGCGAAGGTGGTGAAGTGACAGGGGTCGTTCCAGCGCTCGGCGGCCTCGAGCGTCTGCCGCCAAGCGTCCGACACGGCGGCGCGGCAGCGGGACCCGTCGGCTCCGCAGATCGAGGCGAAGCGGGCAGGGCGCTGCGATATCAAGAACTGCCCAAGCACAAACATGCGAGTGCGGGTGCTCACCTTCCCATCTCCATCGCTGCGGTACGCCGAGCAGGCGCTCCTGTCATAGACAGCAGAGGTCGGATCCGTGCAGAGCAAGGTCTCGGCGAGCAGCTCGCCATGGTCCGTCACCGCGGCAAAGTCGAGCGGTCGGGCGAGGCGCGTGGACGAGCTGCCGATCGCTTCGCGGTCGAGTGCGGACAGACGAGCCTCGTCTCGTCGAGCGATGGCGTACGCACGATCGGGAGTCACTCGCGTATCGAAGGTCCACGCGTCGAAGGAAAAGGAGGTGTGCACATGCAGGTCGCCGAAGTAGGGGTTGCGAAGCTCGGTCGCGCCTGGGCAGGCGTCGTTGGCTTGCACCGCAGCCCCCGTCTCTGGGGCGGTTGCTTCCGCCGCCTCGCTGGGCTGTCTTTCCTCATTCGGGGAAGGCAGGGCCAGCAGGCCAAAGGCGAGACCGAGCGCGAGGACGGCAACGATGAAACCGCGCATGCCCCCTACCCCTGTCTCATCAACGATTACGGTACACCGGGGCACGTTTCTCGAAGTAGGCCTTCAGGGCTTCCCTGTGGTCTTCGGACTCGAAGAGCGTGTCGAGCACCTGCATCGCGTACTCGTCGAGATGCCGGGGATCCGCACTGAGCCCGTGCCGCACGATGCGCTTGATCGCGCGTTGCGCCATGGGCGTTCCCAAACGCAGCTCGCCGAGGAAGCTCTCTACCGTTTCTTGCAAGGATTCCTGGGGCACGACCTTCGAGAGGAGGCCGAGCTTCTCCGCTTCCTCGGCCTCGACCGTCCTGCCGGTGAGAAGGAGCTCGTACGCGCGACTGAGGCCGACGATGCGCGGGAGGTAGTAAAAGCCGGCGATGGTGCCGATCAAGCCCCTACGAACGTAGAGCCATCCGAACTTCGCCGTGTCCGCACCGATGCGTATGTCGCAGTAAAGGGCAAAGTCCATCCCCAAGCCCACGGCGAGGCCGTTCACCGCTGCGATGACAGGTTTCTCGCAGTCGATAATGAAGTCTCCTTCGACAACGTGGGGTTTGCGATACCGGTCAAACTCTCGCTCCTTCATCCGTTCCTCGAAATCTTCGGCCGCCCAAACCTGCTTCATGTCGTCGCCGGCACAGAACGCCCGGCCGGCCCCGGTGAGCACGATGAATCTCACCTCGGAGTCGCTGTCTGCACTCTTGAAGGCGTCGCGGAGCTCTTCTCCTGTCTGCCAGCGCAGCGCATTGAGCACCTCGGGCCGATTCATCGTTATCCACGCCGTGTCGTCCTTCACCTCGAAGCGGATGTCCTCGTACATAGACTCGCTCTCCCCTCAGCGGTAGCGTGCCGCTAAGACTTTCTTCAGTTCGTTGTTGAATTGCATCACTCGCCCACAGCAGACCAGACCGGAGCGTTCGCTGCGGAGCCGGCAGGATCTTCACCCTCGCCAGCGCAGCCGCTCCTAGGCGCTCGACATCGGACGGTCGAAACGCCAAAGAGAGTAGGACGTTGCGTGAGCATCATAGCAATCTGGCATCACTGTCAATTTATTAGTACGCTGCCTGATGGCAAGTCATCGGCCCGCGCAGACAAGGCACGCCCACTGGTCGGACGGAAGAAAGGCGCGAGCCGCATCGACCTTGCGCAGAACGACAAAGACGTGACAAGGGGGACGATCGCAGATGGACTTCCACGACACCGCAGAGGACGCCGAGCTCCGCGCCAGAGCCCGCTCGTGGCTAGGTGAGCAATATCGGCCCAACGAAGCGGAAGACGCCGTCTTGTTGGATCGCGAAGACGAACCGCTCGATGTCGAGCGCGCCAAGGAGTTCCAGGTAAAGCGTGCAGATGCCAAGATCCCGCGGGGCCGCATCTGATGACCGACACGTCGCTCCTGTTCAGCGTCGAGAATCACGTCGCACGAATCACTCTCAATCGTCCCCAGGCTGCGAACTCCCTGAACCTCGACCTTGCCAAGAGTCTGTTTGACGCCGCCGTGACTTGCGACGAAGACTCGGACATCCGGGCTGTCGTGTTGACAAGCACCGGGAAGATGTTTTGTGCGGGTGGCGATCTCAAGAGCTTCTGGAAGCACGAGCAGGATCTCGGTCGTCACCTAGAAGAGGTCGCCGCCCCGCCGAGCCGAGCCATGACATGTTGACAACCGCACCACACGAAGAGAGCCAAGAGATAGTGGACCCAATCAAGGGGCCAGAGGCGACCTCGAATTCCTTATGCACCCGTAGAGCGGTGTTGACGGCCGCCGCCGGCGGAGTACTGCTCAACACTCTGTCGGCGTGCCGGAGAAGCGCGTCCGGCGAGCGAGCCGACCGACCCCCGCCCACTAGAACCGCGGCCGCCGCCGGGGCGAGTGCCGGTGACCGCTCGCTCTTGTCCGCGCCCGTCACCACATTGCTCAGGGCACTGCGCGCAAGAGAGATCTCGTCGGAGGAGCTGGTTCGCCACTGCCTGGAGCGCATCACCGAGGTGAATCCGGTGCTCAACGCCGTCGTCACACTGGCCGCCGACCCGGCCCTGCGGGCCGCGCGCGACGCCGACCGTCTGAGCGCCAGTGGACAGTTCAGCGGTCCTCTCCATGGGCTACCGATGACGATCAAGGACTCGCTCGACACCGCGGGAATTGTTTCGACCTGGGGCACGCTCGGCCGGGCCGGCTTCGTCCCCGAGGCGGACGCTACCGTGGTCGCGCGGCTGCGCGCAGCAGGTGCCATCGTCCTCGGCAAGACCAACACGCCTGAGCTCACGCTCTCTTACGACACCGACAATCTCATCTTCGGCCCGACCCTCAACCCCTACGACATCACCCGCAGCCCCGGCGGGTCGAGCGGTGGCGCCGCCGCTATCGTCGCCGCCGGTGGCTCACCCTGCGACATCGGCAGCGACACCGGTGGATCCATTCGTTGGCCCGCCCATTGCTGCGGCATCGCCGGGCTGCGCCCGACCAGCGGCCGGGTCCCCAGGACCGGCCACGCGATCGGGTTCGGAACGGTGGTCGACCGGTGGACCACCCTGGGCCCGCTGGCGCGCTCCGTCGACGACCTCACGCTCCTCTTCTCGATCATCGCAGGACCCGACGATGTCGATCCGTCGATCGTGCCGGTGCCGATTGGAGATCCTCGCGCGGTGGACCTCACCGCTCTGCGAGTCGCCTTCCACACCGACAATGGAATCGCAACGCCCACGCCGGAGATCCAAGAGGCGGTGCGACGGGCAGCGAGCGTGCTTGGAGAGCGGGGCGCAGTGGTCGAAGAGAGCCGACCGACAGGAATCGAGAACACCCGACTCGCGCATGGCGCGATACGCGCCGCCGACGGTGGGCACTGGATCCTGCAGCTTCTCGCCGAGGCCGGAACCAAGCGGCACGCGTTCGAGGCGCTGGAGCCGCGGCCCGTCGGCACCGCCATCGACCTCGAGGACGGGATCCGACGCTCGGACGAGCTACGGCTGCAGATGACCGCCTTCTTCGCCGACTACGACCTGATCCTATCGCCGGTGAATGCCGGACCCGCACCCGAACGGCCCTTCGACCTCCAGCAGGCGCTCCCCAGCTTCAGCTACACCCAGACCTACAGCCTCACCGGTTGGCCGGTTGTCGTCGTCCGCATCGGGACCTCGCCCGAGGGCCTGCCGATCGGCGTTCAAGTCGTCGCACGGCCGTGGCGCGAGCACGTCGCCCTCGCCGTGGCCAAGCAGCTCGAGGAAGATCTCGGAGGCTTCGTGCCGCCGGCAATCTGAGCGCGTGAGAAGGCCCCCTAAACTCTCGATGACCAGACTCTGAGCATATAATCCAGCGCGACATGCTCGACCGCGATCTCGTTCTCCCCCATCTGCTCGCCAAGTTGGCGCGTGAACACCCCGACCGGATCTTCGTCCAACAGGTCGACGGACCCGAGCTGACGTACGCGGAGCTGCACGAGCGGAACCTGCTGTGGGCCGATGCCTTCCGTCGCTTGGGCGTCGGGCCCCAGCACAGGGTTGCGACCATGCTGCCGACCACCGTCGAAGCCTACAACGCCTGGATGGGGCTGTCGTGGCTGCGAGCCATCGAGGTGCCGCTGAACTCAATGTACCGCGGGCGCATGCTCGCCTACGTTGTGGACAACTGCGACGCTACGGTTCTCGTGATCGGCAAGGACTACATCGACCGGCTCGCGGACGTTGCCGCGGACCTGGGGAATCTCGAGACCGTCGTAGTTCCCGACGGCGACGAAGTGAACTTGCAGCTCCCATTCGAGGTGATGACGCGAGCTGAGTTCCTGGACGCGGCGGCTCCGGCCGCTGATCTGGAGGGGCCGGCCCACAGCGACGTGGCTTGCATCATCTACACCTCCGGGACCACAGGGCCATCGAAGGGCGTCCTCGTACCCTGGGCCGAGCTGTACTGGTTCGACCTGCTTCTCCCCGACACGCTGGACGCCGACGGCGCGTACTATACGTTCTTCGCGCCGTTCCATGTGTCCGGCAAGCTGAGCCTCTACATTCCTGCCAAGCGCCAAGTGCGCCTGGTGCTTCGTGACGGCTTCAGCCGCAGCGAATTCTGGAACGACGTGCGACGCTACGCCTGCACGGCCTGCGGTCTGGTGGGGCCGCTGGCGCGCCTTCTCCTGCTCAACCCCGAGCGGCCCGACGACTCGGATAACCCACTTCGCTCCGCGAGTTGTGGGCCCTTGTTCCCGGAGATCGACGTCTTTCGCGAGCGGTTCGGAGTCGAGGTCGGCACCGGCTACGGGATGACCGAGATCGGGGCGGTGACAGCAACGGAGGGCTTCTCGATCGAGGACTGGCGGAGCTGCGGGAAGGCCCGCACCGGTCGTCCCGGCTACGAGCTTCGCGTCGTCGACGAGCAGGACGAGCCCGTCGAGGAAGGCGTCATTGGGGAGCTGATCGTCCGCTGCGACGAGCCCTGGTGCATGAGCCTCGGCTACTACGGCATGCCCGAGAAAACTGCCGAGTCCTGGCGCAACGGCTGGTTCCACACCGGCGACGGCTTCCGCTGCGACGAGAACGGCAACTTCTACTTCGTGGATCGCCTGAAGGACGCGATCAGGCGACGAGGTGAGAACATCTCGTCCTTCGAGGTCGAAGCGTATGTCAACGACCATCCCGACGTGGAGGAGTGCGCTGCGATCGGCGTGCCGTCGGAGCTCGGCGAGGACGAGGTGAAGGTGTGTGTCGTCCGTCGTCCCGATTCGAGCCTCGACGCCCAAGCTCTGATTGAGTACCTGCTCCCAAACATGCCGCGGTTCATGGTTCCCCGCTTCGTGGAGCTCGTCGACGCACTGCCGAAGACCGATGCCACGGCCCGGACGCGCAAGATCGAGCTGCGAGAGAACGCGCTCAACGAGCGCACCTGGGATCGAGACGAGGCCGGAGTCGAAGTACCGAGGTGAGGCATGTCGAGCTGGTATTCTTAAGTCCGCATCTGCACGGAGATTGAGAGATGGGACCCCTTCGCGGCATCAAAGTCATCGAGCTCCAGGGGATCGGCCCCGGACCGTTTTGCGGAATGATGCTGTCGGACATGGGCGCGGACGTCGTGCGCATCGACCGCGCAACCGCGGTTGGCTCCGTTGCTCCCGGCAAACCTCCCGCGGACGTATTGGCCCGTGGTCGCCGCAGCATCGGGGTCGACCTGAAGAACCCCGAGGGCGTCAAAGTGGTACTTCGGCTGGTGGCAGGGGCCGACGTGCTCATCGAGGGCTTCCGCCCCGGTGTGACCGAGCGACTCGGCATCGGCCCCGACGTGTGTCTTGCTCGCAACCCGCGCCTCGTCTACGGACGCATGACCGGTTGGGGCCAGGAGGGCCCGATGGCCCAGGCCGCCGGCCACGACATCAACTACATCGCCCTGGCCGGTGCGCTGGAGCCGATCGGCCGGCGCCTTCGCGACGCCCAGGCGATCGCATAGCACGCGACAGCCGATCCGAGAACGAGGACACCTGTGCCGAACAAGACCGACGACGACGCGCGCATCCGTTACCAGATCCCCGCTCCAGCGGTGGCGCGGGTGACACTCGCCCGTCCGGAGGCGCGCAACGCCCAGGACAAGAAGATGCTCTACGAGCTGGACGAAGCGCTGCGCCGGGCCGCCATGGACGATGCGATCAAGGTCATCGTCATCGCAGCGGACGGTCCGCACTTTTCGTCGGGCCACGACCTGCGCGACTCGACTCGGTCGAGCGATTTCACGACCGCGAGTCTGTGGGGAGGCGCCGAGCTCCCGGGAAGCGAGGGGCGGATGGCGGTTGAGGCGGAGACCTACCTCGGTCTTTGCTGGCGTTGGCGAAACCTCCCCAAACCGACCCTCGTGCAGGTGCAGGGCAAGGTCATCGCAGGAGGGCTAATGCTGGTGTGGCCGTTCGACGTAGTGGTCGCGAGCGAGGATGCAACCTTTTCCGACCCTGTGGTCGCGTTCGGCATCGGAGGGCACGAGTTCTTCACCCACGTCTGGGAGTTGGGAGCTCGCAAGGCGAAGGAGATGTTGTTCACCGGCGCTGCGCTAGGTGCCCGCGAGTGTCACCGGCTCGGGATGGTGAACCACGTAGTGCCGCGCGCCGAGCTCGAGAGCTTCACCCTCGACCTCGCCCAACGCATCGCCTCGCGTCCCAGCATGGGCCTCAAGCTTGCAAAGCAAGCCGTGAACCAGAGCTTGGACGCCCAAGGTCAGTGGACGGCAGTGCAGGCGGCGTTCTCGCTCCACCAACTCGGCCACTCCCACGCCATGGAAATCCACGGGAACGTCGTCGACCCGGCCGGGGCCGACGTCATCCGGCGTGAGGCCGAGGAGCCGGAAGAGATCTGAGGCCGCACCAGGTCCCGCACAACCCCAGCGCGGTAGCGGTAGAATCGACCGGGAACAGGACGACGAAGACGTCACCAGGGGACGATCGCAGATGGACTTCCACGACACCGCAGAGGACGCCGATTTCCGCGCCAGAGCCCGCTCGTGGCTGGCTGAGAATTGTCGGCCCAAGGATGCGGAAGACGCCGTCTTCTTGGATCGCGAAGACGAGCCGCTGTATGTCGAGCGCGCCAAAGAGTTCCAGGCCAAGCGTGCAGATGCCGGCCTCGGGGCCATCCATTGGCCTCGAGAGTACGGGGGGAGCGGCGGAACCCCCATTCAGACGGTCATCTGGTCCCAGGAGGAGCTCGCCTTCGACGTGCCACGGTGGGTCTTCGAGATCGGCCTGGGAATGTGCGGGCCGACCCTGATGGCGTATGCAGATCAGGAAACAAAAAATCGTTTACTCTCGCGGATGGTACGCGGCGACGACATCTGGTGCCAGATGTTTTCGGAGCCGGCAGCCGGCTCGGACGTCGCCGCGATCCGGACGCGGGCTGAGCGGGACGGCGACGATTGGCTCATCAACGGTCAGAAGGTCTGGACGTCGGGAGCACACTACTCGCAGTACGGGATCCTGCTTGCACGTCACGATCCGACTCTTCCCAAGCACAAGGGGTTGACCTTCTTCTGGGTCGATATGGCGACGCCGGGGATCGAGGTGAAGCCCATCCGTCAGATTTCGGGCCGGTCGCACTTCAACGAAGTCTTCTTCACCGACGTTCGCATTCCGGACTCTCAGCGACTCGGTGAGATAGGTGAAGGCTGGCAAGTCGCGATCACCACTCTGATGAACGAGCGACTGGCGGTCGGAGCGGGTGGCGGCCTCGACTTCCCCGACATCTTCGCCCTGGCGCGGAAGATGGAGGTCGACGGCGTGCCCGTCCTCTCCAATACAGCGACCCGGGACCGACTCGCAGACTGGTACGTCCAGTCCGAAGGGCTTCGTCTCAACCAGGCCCGCACTCTAACGAGGCTCAGCAGAGGGGAGACTCCGGGTCCGGAGTCGTCGATCGAGAAGGTCGTGGGTGCTCCGAAGATCCAGGACATCGCGTCTTTCGGGGTCGATCTGCTCGAGCAGGCGGGAGTGCTCCTCGACAGCGACACGACCCCGGGCGGGAGCCTTTTCCAAGAGAACTTCCTCGCGTCCCCGAGCCTGCGAATCGGCGGCGGCACCGACGAAGTCCTGCGTAATGTGATCGCCGAGCGTGTGCTACAGCTCCCCGGCGACATTCGCGTCGACCGGGATGTGCCCTTCAAAGAGATCCCGCGCGGTCGTGCATAAAGATCCTTTGGCTCCCCGCGGGGTGCCGGTGCCGGCTCGACCGTGCGTCCGATGCCCCATCGGTCTGGTGCCGCTATCACGAGTTGGCCGAGCGGTCCGCACCGGGAGCGCGGGTGCCTGCCTCCTCCTGGCGGCGTCGGTTGCCATCGGCGCAAAGGAGCCGACTTGGTCGGGTGAGGTAGCGCGGATCGTCCATCAGAGCTGTGCCGGCTGTCATCATCCAGGGGGCCCGGCACCAATGAGCCTTCTTCGCTACGACGAGGTACGGCCCTGGGTGAAGTCTCTGGCGCGTCAAGTTGCGGCCGGCTCGATGCCGCCCTGGCACGCGGCCGGCGAGCATGGAACCTTCGCCAACGATCGTCGCCTGCCGTCGAGCGAGCGCGACACTTTGTTGGCGTGGGCGGCGTCGGGAGCCCCGATGGGCGAGAGGTCGGAGGCTCCCGAGCCGCCGAGCTTCCTAGACGGCTGGAGAATCGGCGAGCCGGATCTGATCCTCGAGATGCCCGAGGAGGTCACCGTACCCGCCAGTGGTGAGCTGCCCTACCACGACTATGTGGTCGACCCTGGGTTCGAGGAGGATGTGTGGGTTCGCGCCGCCGAGTCTCGACCGGGTAACCCGAATGTCGTTCATCACATCATCGTCGGCTATCTGACCGACGATCCTCTGGCTCGACATCGAATGCAGCAAGAGGGGCTCGAGAGCCGAGTGCAGGGCAGCCTCGGAGGCTATGTTCCGGGTGACGAGCCGTTGGTGTTGGGAGAGGGGATGGCTCGGCTGATCCCGGCGGGATCGAAGATCTACTTCCAGATGCACTACACCCCGACCGGCAAGGTCGAGACCGATCGCTCCCGCCTCGGTCTGGTCCTGGCCGACGGGCCGCCGCGCCATGAAGTTCGCACCGGCATCGCGTCGAGCCCCTTCATTCACATTCCGGCAGGCTCTCCCGACAAGTCTCTGAGTGCGAGCTTCAGCTTTCGTCGAGACAGCATCCTCCTGTCGATGCGTCCTCATCTCCACCTGCGGGGGAAGAGCTTCCAATACCTGGCGCGCTACCCGGATGGCTCGGAGGAGATCCTGCTCGAAGTGCCTGACTACGATTTTAGCTGGCAGACCCGTTACCTGCTCGCCGAGCCCAAGCGCATACCCGCCGGCACCGAGCTGGTTTGCACCGGCACCTGGGACAATTCGAGTGCGAACCCGAGCAACCCGGATCCGAGCATCGACGTTTCTTGGGGGCAGCAGACCGATGACGAGATGATGATCGGTTTTTTCGAGTATTACGAGCTTGCCGACTGAGAGCCTCCGACGGGGCGTACGTCAGATTTGTGAGATGAGTTGGGTGGGTGTGGCAGCTAGGCAGTGTGTCGGCAGCGGTGTGGGGAGTTCCAGAACATTTCGAATCGGCCGCTGAGCTTCGCACAGCGCAGAGCCAGGATGGCGTTAGCGCCGTCGAGGCTCCAGTGCATCCCGGCGCGCTTGAGGCGGTGGCCGACGACCACCTTGCAGCCGGCTTCGACCACCCCAGTCGAGGTGCAGAGACCCTCGGCGCGGAAGCGATCGTAGCGCATGCGATGGCGGTTGCGCTGGAAGTACGCTGCCGCCTTGCGGGCCTCGAGCTCCTCGTAGCGCTGCTCGGTCCAAACCGTGGCGAGATCGCTGGGGGATCCGTAAATGGCGCGGGCCACTTCGCTGAGATGCTCTTTGGCGTGGTAAAGGTCGACGATCTGGGTCGCCCGGGGAAAGAGCTCGTCGGCGAGATTCCAGATCCACCGGGCCCCATCGCCTAAAACGACCTGGCGCGGCACGCGCTCGAAGCCTCGACGTTTGGCTTCCCGCTCGACCCGCTGCCAGAAGGGAGCCACCTCGCGGTCCACGTCGTGTGTGGCCGCCGTCTCGATGGCGGCGGGGTAGCTCACCGAGCCGCGATCTCGCACCGGCCGATCCTCCTCGTCGCGCCCCTGGGCACTCCAGAGCGTACACAGCTGTTACCGGCTACGAGAAAGCGCACTTAGTTGGCTGCGAGTCGGTTTTTTGTCCCCGCGAGGCGTGACTCAGGGTGTGGCGCAGATAGTCGAGGTACCCCTCGGGGGGTGGCGTCGTGGGGAGTTCTCGGAGGATGGGGAGAAAGTAGGCGAGGGATCGGATGGGCTGGAGCTTTGGTAGGCGCGGATCTCGGCATGCGCGTCGGGCGGAGCCGAGGAGGAGGGCGGCCTGGAGGACGGTGAGAGGCAGGTCTTGGTCGAAGAGCTGGTCGACGATGACGCGGTCGCCGTGGTGGAAGCGGTGCGGGGTGTCGGGAAGGAGTCGATAGAGGCGGAGGAGCTGGCGCCGATAGTGGCTTCGGGTCATGAGCGTCGTCGTGCTGCGCTCCGCCTTTTGGCGCGGTCCTTGGCCTTTTTTTCAGCAGCCTCCTTGGCCTCCTTGCGGCGATAGGAGTTAGCCTCGATCTTGACGATCTCGGCGTGGTGGGTGAGTCGATCGACGAGAGTGACGACGCAGGAGGCGTTGGGAAAGACCTCGGCCCATTCGGCGAAGGGCTTGTTGGTGGTGAGAAGAATGGGCTTGTTGCCGTATCTCCTGGAGACGACCTCGAAGAGGAGATCCGCGTGGCGGTGGTCGTAGGAGAGATAGCCGAGCTCATCGATTGCCAAAAGCGAGGGTCGGGTGTATTTGGAGAGCCTTCTCTGGAGCGCCGAGGGGGTTTCCTGGACGGCGAGATCGTTGAGCATGTCGGAGGCGGTGACGAAGCTGGCGGTGGCCCCTCGTTGCAGCGCCTGGTAGAGGAGGTTCTTGGCAATCATGGTCTTGCCGACACCGTTGGGTCCGAGGAGGATGACGTTGGTGATGTCGTCGAGGAATTGGAGGGTGAGCAGATCCTGGATCTGCTCGCGGTCGATGCGCTGGGGCCAGGAGAAGTCGAAGTCGGCGATGCTCTTGAAGAGCCCGACGCGGCTGGTGCGGATGCGCCGTTCGAGGCTGCGCCGTTTGCGCTCGGCCTCTTCTTTGCGCAGCAGCTGTTCGAGCCAGGGCTGTTCTCGGTAGGTGCCCCAGTCGTCGACGAGGGCGTAGAAGCCGAGGGATCGGGCGAGCTCTCGTAGTGGTTCGTCAGGGATCGTTGGACTCTTCCTGGGTCGGGCCATCGTCGTTGCCTCCAAGTTGGTCGTAGTCCTCGAGGTTGTGCGGTCTCACGGAGAGATCTCGCTGTTGGAGCTCCTGGCTGAGCGGCACCGGTAAAGCCGGGGGCTGACCGAGGCCGCGCTGGTGCCGTTCGAGTAGGAGCCGGACGGACTGGAATCGCGGTGCGTGGTTCAGGAGCGCTTCGCGCACGGCTTTGTCGAGTCGCTGGGGGCCGTACTGGCGCAGGAGTCGGAGCAGGCCGGCGGTCTGCGTTCCGAGGTTCTCGCCTCGCTCGGCGAGCTGCTGCATCAGCTCTTCGCATCGAGGCACAGCGGAAAACAGCCGATGGAAGCCCCGGTGTCGTCGGGCCCTGCGTTTGTGAGCGAGGAGCTCCTCGAGGTGTTGAGGATCGAGGATCTGCTCGCCCCGGGAGTACGAGCGAGGGTGCTCGGCGAGGAGCTCCTGGCCATCGAGGATCCGCACCCGATGCTCGCTGGCGAGGAGCGTGACGGTCCTCTGCACATGACTGTGCGGCACCGAGTAGTCGTTGAGGTCGAAGCGCACGATCGGCGTCTTTCTGACCTTGATCTCCAGTCGCAGGTCGGTTTCGAAGTCGTCTCCGGGAAGCTCAAGCAGTCGAGGTCGTTCCTGGGCCAGGGCGCTTTTCACGGTTCGCTGTCGGTCCTGCGGCCAGGGTCTGCGCTGCGACCTCTGGCACCATTCCAGGACCTGCCGATTCAGACGATCCAAATCGCTCACCGTTCGGGCGCCGAAGAACGAGCTTCGCAGGAAGCGGATTGCGCGCTCGACGCGGCCTTTCTCATTTCCCCGAGCCACCGCGGCGACGGTGGGAAGGAAGCCGTAGTGGCTGGCGAAATCGAGCAGCACGGGATGGAAGCGCACCGCGGTTCCCTGCCGCTCGATCACCGCGGTTCGCAGGTTGTCGTACAGAACGGTCCTGACGACGCCGTCGACGTAGTGGAAGGCCAGCTGGTGAGCGTGCAAGAAGGTTTCGAGACGAGTGTCGAGGGTGAAGTGCACGAAGACCGTGCGCGAGAACGACAGCACGAAGACGAAGGCATAGAGCCGACGATGTGCCCGGCCGACGCGGAGCCGACCGAAGTGGCCCCAGTCGACCTGCGCCTGCTCTCCTGGCAGCATGCGCAGCGAGAGAAACGCCTCGCGCTGGGGCTTCGGTCGCATCGAGGCCACCAGGTGGCGAAACTGATCCGGGCCTCCTGGATAGCCGCGCTCCACCACCATGGTGTAGAGACGGCTCGCCGGCAGTCGTGGGTAGGTCCCGAGCACCTGCTCGATGAACGGCAGGTAAGGATCGATCATCCTCCCTCGTCGCTGCTGGGGTAGCACGCCGGACTTCTCCAGCGCCCGGCGCACGGTTGAGGGGTGCAGCTGTAGCTGTCGAGCGATCGTGCCGACTTTCCACTTCTCGACCAGGAACAGACGACGGATCTCCCCGCGCAGCTGTGCGTCGATCACGCCCCTATCTCCGTCGGCAACGACGAAAGCTCGTTCGCACAAACTCTCGGCAGGCCTCTCCACACTGCATGCATCGCGGATTCCTCGGGTCGTAGCGCACTTCGCGCCTCGGAGTCTCGATCCGACACAGTGTCCTCCCCGAAGTACCGCCTGGGGTACCCTGATGCGTCACTTTCTCTGCCCGCTCGCGCTGGCGCCGACGGTAGCGGGCCTGACGGGCGGCATGACAATGCCGACCTCGGAGGCTTCGCTGGTACCGATGGCCGGCCGCCCGAGTCGATTCCCGACGAGCCACCAGAGCACAAGCCCGGCAGTAACGCTGGCCACGGTCACAGTGCGAGCACAGCGAGATACGCCGACGGCATCGAGCACAGTCGAAGAGTCGGTAGTCCGGTCGCATCGTCGCCTCCCATTCGACGACGACCCCGACTCTCTGCCATACTGCAAGCGCAGCTAATGCTGCGGTTTGGGGCAGAGCCCGGGGCGTTTTCTACTTCGCTTTCCCGGGCTCTCGCCGTCTCTGGTCGGCCTGCTCTATCAGAGCAGAGCCCGCACTGCAAAGCCCTACACCGACTCACGCATCTCTTCCGACCGCAAACACGCCGCCGGGACCACGCACCCGGACCGCCGTTCCGGCGGGATGATGCCGCCCTTCCTGAAGAAGGCCTAGCTTTCCCGCGGTCGCGAAGCCCTCAGCTCACTCCATCCCGGAAACTGCGCTCGCAGCCAACGGGATGCGCTTTCTCGCAGCCATCAACAACAGCTTCACCTCGCGGGTCTTGGCCGATCCGTCGGGCTGCTTGCCGGCGCGGCCCGAGAGCTCGGAGCGGCGCATCGGCACCCCGGTGCCGTCCACTCCGAGGTACAGCGTCGCCGGGATCTCGGAAGAGTTGGCGGGCTCGACGACCTGTTGCTCATGCTGGGCGATCTCACGCCCCAAGGCCTCGGCGGTGCGCTCCACCTGTTTGGCGCCGATCTGGACCCCGGCCAGCTCCGAGAGCAGCTCGCTGCCCTCCTGGAAGCTCACCAGGGCGCCGACGGTGCCCACCATCCGGGTGAACGGCCGGCGACAGCGAGCGGCCTTCGAGACCCAGCACACGGTCTCGGGGGCAGAAGCCTGTCTTACAGTGCAGACAGTCGTAATACGCCCGCTCCAGGCGCATCGCTCCCAGCACGGTCTCGAAGTGTTTGGCTCGACGGCCCGCGTAGCGCGCTGTCTGACCACAGGCGCAGGGTGCACTCGCCCCGACGTGGTCGGACCGATCGGCATTGAGCCGCCGCTCGACCGCCCGCGCCGCGAGCTCGAGGGCTTGACACCGCACGGTCGTCTCCAGGGCCTCGAAGTCGAGCGCCTCGACCGCCTCTGGGCTGATCAGCGTCTCGACTTCGGTCGCGATCTCGGCCTCGAAGATCGTCTGGAGCCCTTTTTTTCTACCCTATCTCCACTCCCCATCTTGGCCTCCGCCAGCTCTCGATCGGCCCATCGCTCGCAGGCCTCCCAATACGCCTCCACCTGCTGGCGAAACTCCCGCCCCGCGGCCACCTGCAGGCGCGCTCTTTCGGCCTGTTGCGCCGAAAGACGCCGCGACTGGGTGCGCCCACCCACCGTGCGGGTGAGATTGAAGTAGGGACCGTGGCGAGCGTCTTCGCGGGTGGCGCATCTGCAGTTTGGCTTGCCGCACTTGAGAAAACGCTGGCCGAGCGAGCCTCGCCGCATCGGCGTGGGCTGGGCGAGCTTCTCGACCGCCTTGCGCACGGTTTCCGGGACCATTTCGGGCTCCGACATAGTATCCTCCTTGTCTGTCAGCTATAGTAGCTGACAGACAACCTCAGTGCAACCCCTCGCTACCTGCCTCGGGCAGAGTCGCAACTTTGGTGTCGTGCACCCTATATCGCTACTTGATTTGACTCTATTCACGGCTTGAGCTAAGTTATGATGTCGCTAACCCCGAAAAGGGCACAACCGTCGCATGACGGCGCCGCAAAGCCCCGGGTCTCACCGCCGCACTGGGCTCACCTCGCTGGGGTGTAGATCGCCGGGCTGCCGAAGGGTTCGAGCTGAGCCATTCCAGGTCAGCTCTTAGCTTGGGAAGGAGCCTTTCATGCGAACCCTCTTCATCCGTTGTGCCGTCGGCACATTCTCGTTGTCGTTGGTTGCCGCTGCCGAGGTCCTAGCTCAGGGCGGTCCACCACCTGTTCCGCCGGGAGGCGAAGCGCGGGGAGGAGGAGCGCCGATTCCGGAGGAGTTGGTTGTGGATGTCGAGTGCCCGGGCGACAGCATCAGCGACGCCCTGGCGCAGCCGGCGGTGACGTTGACGATCAATGTCGACGGCGAGTGCAATGAAAACGTCCAGATAGCACGCGACAACGTCACTTTGCGCGGAGCCAACGGAGATCCAGCGGTTGACAAGATCGTGGGTATCGAGACCGAAGTCGTTGCTCCGCACTTCGGCATCGTCCTCCTGATCACAGGCGCCGCGAACGTCGTCGTCGAGGACCTGACGATCAGAAACGGCGCCCTTTGGGGGGTCGGTGTGACCGGCTTTGGAGTGTCCGAGGCGGTGCGGATCGAAAACTGTGTCATCAGCGACAACGCCTTCTGGGGACTGGTCGTTTTTCGTGGCCGTGGATCTGCGACCCAGATCGTCTTCAGCAACAACGGCTCCGAAAGTTCCGGCCGCTTGCGGGGTGGAGCGGCGCGGGTCACCCGTTACTCGAGCTTTAACCTCAACAGCTGCACACTCGATGCGACCTTGCCGGACCCTTCGGCGACGAGCGTTACCGATCTCCTAACCGCCCTGAATGTGGATGCATACTCCACTGTGACAGTACGAAACCGCGATGGTGTGGCCGGGCTGCTGGAGGGCGCGACGAGCCTCAGTGCCAGCACTGGGTCGTCGGTGAGCCTGCGCGGAGAGAGGGTCGACGGGGTGGTGGTAAAGGCGCTGGATGTTGCGGGAAGGTTCTCGGTTCAGCGGAAGGCTCGTCTGGAGCTGCGCGACGTCACCCAGGGTGACCTCTTGACTTCGTCCAACAACGTCAGCTCCGACAGTATTCTGGATGCCTCCCGAGGGAGGACTACTCTGAGCCGGACGGTGATCGACAGTTTCTCCAATGCCAATCTGCGGGATGTGACTTTCGAGAGCCCGAACGGAGATCTCTTTGTCGATCGCTTTTCGCAGGCGATCATCAGCGGTGGCACAACTACGATTCATACCTTGAGTTGCTCGGCTGGCTCAGATGCCCTTTGCGAGTTTCCCAGTGCGACCGATCTGGGCGTAGGGACGATGACAGGCTGCAGTCTGTGCACGCAGTGAGCTCGACGGGTCGGAAGTGATCATCCTGCCCGGGGCCAACGAGCCCGTTTACGTCAACGGGAGAGGCGGACTAACATTATGCGCATGGAGGTCTCGGACCGGGTAACCGAGATCAGTGAGCTCGACTTCGGTGCAAAGGTCGTCGAGCGCTCACGTGAGGTCCCCGTCCTCGTCGACTTCTGGGCCTCCTGGTGCGGTCCCTGCCGAGTGCTAGGTCCCGAGATCGAGCGCGTCGTCGACGAGCTCGATGGCGCCGTGGCGCTGGCCAAGGTCGATAGCGACGCGAATCCGCAGCTCTCCGCGCAATTCGCCATTCGCTCGATCCCCAATGTGATCCTGTTCAAAGACGGCCAGCCTGTCGACCGCTTTGTCGGCGCGCTGCCGCACGACGCCATCGTCGACTTTCTGCGTCCGCACGTGGAGACCGCCACCGATCGGTTGGTGGCCTCGGGCAACGCCTATCTGGAGGCTGAAGATGTGGTGGCCGCGGCGGTCAGCTTCGAGGAGGCCCTCGGTACCGGAGGAGAGGTTCCTGGCGCCGAGCTGGGGCTTGCCCGAATTGCTTTGACCGGCGGTGACTTCGAGGCCGTTGTGCGACACGCCGAGGCGATCAGTCCAGCCGCGGATGAGGCCGTCATGGCTCGATCGCTGATCGATGTAGTCGAGCTTGCGAGCTCGGCGGCTAGAAGCGGCGATTCATCCGCTCTCGAGGCCCGCCTTCGGGCCGATGAAAGCGACTTGGACGCGCGCTTCGCCCTCGCTGGGCACGCACTGGCCGCCGGGCAGCATCGGCAGGCACTGGAGGGCTACCAAACGATCGCCGAGGCCGATCGGGGCTGGCGTGACGAGGCTGCACGGAAGGCGATGCTCGTCGTATTCGGTGTGATCGGCGCTCGCCATCCGATGGCCGACGAGTTTCGAGACCGGCTCCGAAGGGTCTACTACTGAGACCCCTCCGGTGTCGAGCTTCTGCGGCGCAGAGATTTCTTCTAGAACTCGCCCGCGGCTGCGGTAGTCTTGCCCGACTTGCCTGACTAGAGTGGAGGGTTTCGAAGATGGGGTTGACTGAGTGGTCGTGGCTTTTTCTGTGCATCTACATCGTCGGGATGTTGGCTTTTGGGTGGATCGCGAGTCGGCGGATCAAGAACGCCGATGACTTCGCCACGGCTCGTAATAGTTACGGGCCCTACTTCTTGGCTTTCGCTTTCGCTGCCAGCACCGCCAGTGGCGCCACTTTCCTGGGTAGCCCAGGCCTCGGCTACCAGTACGGCACAGCCACGTTGTGGGGGAAATTCCTCTATCCGATCGGCGTCTACCTCGGGGTCTTGATCACGATCAAGCTGGTTTCTTCGTCGGGGCACAAATTCGGTAACCGTTCGATTCCCGAGTATCTCGGGGACCGCTATCAGAGCGACGGGGTACGACTGTTGGTTGCCGTCTTTTCCCTTGTGCTCTTCTTCTACATCGCCGGACAGCTGGTCTCGGGGCTGGTGATGTTCGAGACCATGCTTGGGCTGGAGCCGATGTGGGCTCTCGGCATCACGACGTTCGTGTTGCTGATCTACGTCGTTATGGGCGGCGCCCATGCCGACATCCTCACCGACGGGGTTCAGGGCCTGATGATGTTGATCGTGGCGTTGATCACGATCACGCTTTTCGTCTTCGGCGTCGGCATCGACGGCGGCATGTTTGCCGTCTTCAAGAACATCCGTGAGCAGGATGCCAGCCTGGGCGGGCTGCTCAACAAGACAACCCCTCTCTACCACTCGTGGTGGTCGATCGTGAGCGTACTGTTTGCCCACATACCCCTGGGGATGCTGCCCCATCTCGGCAACAAGGTGTGGGCGTTGAAGCACAGCGACGACCAGCGGAAGTTCGTCAAGCTGGCTTTTGCCGTCGGCCTGACCCTGGGTCTGATGGGAGTGGGTGGTCTGATCGGCCGGGCGATCCTCGGCCCTGTTCTCCTAGAGGCCGGGCGCAGTCCGAACGAGGCCTTGCCGCTGCTATTCATCGAGTTGTTCCCGACCTGGTTCGCCGCGTTGATCGGCGTTGGCATCCTCGCCGCCATCATGTCGACGGCGGATGGGCTGGTGGTCTCCTCGTCGCAGATCATCGCCAACGACATCTATCGCCGCTCGCTCGTTCCCAAGTTCTTCTCCGAGCTGAGCGAGGAAAAGGTGGATCATCATGTGCTGCTGATCAGCCGTTGGAGCACCGTAATCGTGCTGCTCCTCTGCATGTTCATGGCCTGGTCGCTGATGAATATGAATATCGCTCTGTTGGTCTGGATCGGCACTGGCGGAATGATGGCAGCCTTTGCCGGACCGCTGGTGCTAGGGGGGCTGTGGCGGGGTGTGACCCTCCCCGGGGCCTACGCCGGACTGGTCTGCGGTATGGGAACCTTCATTTTCCTACACAGCGGCATTATCGAGCCGAGCTACTTCGGCCCTCTCTCGGGTATTGCCCAGTGGCTCAAGATCGAGGCGCCGAACCCCTACTCCTGTGCGGCGATTGGAGAGGCGATATCGATCGGTGCCACCTGGGCGGTCTCGAAGCTCACCCAGCCGCTGCCCCAGGAGCACGTCGAGCGCGTATTCGGATCGGTTGAGGAAGCTGGTCTAGGGCTCGAGGCGTAGAAGATTTCCGCTTAGGCGTGCGGAGAGAGCTCGAGGAAGTCCATGCCATGGAGGAACTGTTCAGCCGTTTTCAGGCTCGCCGCGATCGGCTGGGTGGCTCTGGCTGGCGGGGCAGTGGGTCAGGAGGCGGGCCGGGAGAGCGGCCGTCGTGACTGGCCCACTTTCGGTGCCGACGGTGCGGCCAGCCGCTACTCGCCTCTCGACCAGATCGACCGCGACAACTTCCAGCAGCTCGAGATCGCGTGGCGTTGGGAGTCGATCTCCGGTGCGGTGGCGGCGGCCAATCCCCGGGTTCGTCCGGGAGAGTTCAAAGTCATTCCGATCATCGTCGACGGCATCGTCTACGTTGCGACCGAGATCTCGCAGGTAGCGGCGATCGATGCCGGCACCGGTGAGACCGTTTGGTCCTACGACCCCGAGAGCTGGAAGGCGGGACGGCCCGCCAACATAGGTTGGCAGCACCGGGGCGTCGCGTATTGGAGTGACGGCGAGGAAGCACGCATCTTCATCGCCACGCAAGACCGCCGGCTGCTCGCTCTCGACGCGCGAACCGGAGAGCCCAGCTCGGAGTTCGGCGTTGGAGGAGAGGTGGATCTCTTCGCCGATCGCGGTGCCGAACACTTCGGACGGCAGGTCAACATCCGTCACATCACTCATAGCTCGCCGCCTGCCGTAATCGGAAATACGGTCGTTGTCGGTTCGGTGGTTCACGACGGCGCCACCCATAAAGCCGCTCCCCCCGGATGGGTCCGTGCTTTCGATGCGCACAGTGGCCGCTTGAAGTGGATCTTCCACACCATCCCCCAGCACGGGGAGCTCGGCAACGAAACTTGGGAGGATGGCTCGTGGCGCTACAGCGGCGCCACCAATGTGTGGTCGATGATGGCGGTCGACGAGGAGCTGGGCTACATCTACCTTCCGGTCGCGACGCCGACCAACGATATGTACGGAGGCCACAGGCTCGGCGACAACCTTTACGCCGAATCGATAGTTTGTCTCGAAGCCGAGACCGGGAAGCGAGTGTGGCACTTCCAGGTGGTTCATCACGGACTCTGGGACTACGACCTTGCCAGCGCACCGATACTGGCCGACATTACCGTCGATGGCCAGGCTATCCGCGCTGTGGCGCAGGTCTCGAAGCAGGGGTTCACCTACGTTTTCGACCGCGTTACCGGCAAACCGGTGTGGCCGATCGAGGAACGGCCGGTACCGCCGTCGTCGGTTCCCGGCGAGCGGGCGTCCCCTACCCAGCCCTTTCCAACTCGACCCGCCCCCTTCGAGCGCCAGGGCACCCGTGAGGAGGCCCTCATCGACCTCACTCCTGAGCTTGCCAAAGAGGCCCGAGAGATCGCAGCCGGTTTTACCCTAGGTCCGCTCTATACCCCGCCGCGACGAGATGTGGACGGCAAACCGGTACTCATCCTCCCCAATCCGGGAGGCGGAGCCAACTGGCAGGGAGCGGCCCTGGATCCTGAGACCGGCATCCTCTACATTCCATCGTGGTCGGCCCCCACCGCTTTCTCAGTTGCCACGCCGGACCGAGCGCGTTCGGACTTCGATTACGTCATCAAGAGTTGGCTCACTCAGACCGCAGGTCCGCAAGGCCTGCCTTTGACGAAGCCGCCGTGGGGGCGAGTGACCGCCATCGACCTAAACACCGGTGAGCATGTTTGGATGACTCCCAATGGTCATGGCCCGGTCTCGCACCCTGCGTTGGCAGGCCTCGACCTCGGGATGTTGGGTGGCGGTGGCGGCGGCCCCCTGCTCACCAAGACTCTTCTTTTCGTCAACCAGGTGCGGGGCCTGGGCGACGAGAACACTCCTCGCCTCAACGTTTTCGACAAGGCCGCCGGCGAGCTCCTTGGCCACGTACCGATGCCGGAGACTCCTAACGGCAACCCTGTGACCTACCTCCACGAAGGCCGGCAGTACATCGTCGTCGCCGTCGGCGGCGGTCCTTTCGTGAGCCAAGATGAAGGCGATTGGAACGACGCAACCTCCGAGCAGGTTCGCCAGGTGATTCGCGCAACGCGCCCGACGACGCCGGAGCTCATTGCGCTGCGCCTGCCCTGATCACTCGAAACGGCGCCTACTTGCTTCGCTATCGCCTCCACCACGACACGACTGTCGTGATCCGTGCCTGGCACAGCCGAGAGGCGCGGGAGTAAGAGAACAGGATGCGCCGTCCTCGGCGCCATGTTCACTAGCCGGAGGAAATGATAGCGGTCACTTCCGGAGGCAGGGAGCGTGTCCGAGTACTTGTCCTGAGCCGTTTCCCGGAGCGAGTAGGAAGCAACGCCCGAGTGCGCCGTCCTCGGCGCCATGTTCACTAGCCGGAGGAAATGATAGCGATCATTTCTGGAGGCTAGTAGGAGTGCAAGTCGACGTCGGCTAGCGACGTCAGCGCCGCGAAGTCCGGGTCGGCGTGAAAGTCGGCGAAAACGATGTCCTCACGCGCCTCTCGCATCTCTTTGGCCCGAACCGCATCGTAGCGCTCGTATTCGTAGAAGTGTCGGCGTAGAAGCTCGAAAGTCTTGGCGCGATCGCCGAGCTGGGCGTAGATCGCCGCCAGGTTGTAGGACGCCGCCAGCACGCCTTCGTGCCGCTTCGCGATCTCGATCGCCTCCGCGGGCCTACCGAGCTCTACCAGGTAGGTGGCAGCGAAGATCTGGTTGTAGACCTCCTCGGGCTCGAGCTCTAGCGCGTTTCTGACGTAGGCGTAGGCCTTCTCGTGATCGTCCTCTGTATTCCAGTACACCGCCAGGTTGCGATAGGTCAGAGACAGCGGATATTCCCGCAAAGAGGCCTCGAAGAGCTGGAGGCCGCGATCGAAGCCGCCACCGTGGATGGTCATCTTGCCGAGGCCGTGGAGGGCCACCGCTCGCGAAAGCCGATCGGCAGGCATTTCGAGGATTTGCTCGAAGATCCGCGCCGCCTCGACCCAATCGCCGGTGTGGTGCCGATGAAGCTCGCCTAGAAAGCGGAGGACGACAGGATCGCCAGGGTCTAGAGCGTTGGCTTTCTCATAGAGGTGCTGAGCCTCGGCCAGGTTCTCGCTTCGCTCCGCGGCCAAACCGCGTTCCATCAGCGAGACGATGAGGGTAGTGGTCTCTTCCCGGAGATCGGGGCTCGGTCCCTCCCAGATCTCTGCCAGCTGAGGGGCCGAACGGCCCATCTTCTTCAGCGCCTTCGCGGCCTTCTTTCCCATCGAAGGGAAGAGGCAACTGTCCTCGGTGATCAGACCGTAGAGTCTGGCGGCGTTGTCTTCGTCGCCTTCCTTCTGGTGCAGCTTGGCGTTCTTGAGAAGCTCCTTGAGGGTGCGGTTGCGAGCGCTGAGCTCGTTCCCCACCAACTTCTCGACCTGCGAGACCCGGATTCTTCCTTTGGTAGCGCCAACCCGACCGAGCACGTCGCCGTCGCGAGTAACGATGACGGCAGTCGGCTCATCGCTCGGTGCCTCGAAACGTGAGCGCAGGTCGCTGTTGCTGTCGGGAACGAGGCCGACGCCTACGCACTGCCCCGACCAGTTGACCAGCTCGCGTGACTCGCGCATCGAAGATTTCTCGGCGTTCTCGGGCCCGGTCGGAAACCAGAACACAATGATGTCTCCGGGAGGCGCCGACTCGGTATCTGGAACGAACTCCCAGGGCACGAAATAGGTGGCTGCGCCACCTGATGCGATGCCCCCCATTCCTCCGCCACCTCCGCCACCGCAGGTGGCATGGACAGTAGGGGCGACCAACATCCAACCGATCAGGACTGCAACCACCGTCTGACGGGCTATCTCTGGGCTCCTTCGCCTCATGCTTCGCCTCCGCTGAATTTGTTCGAGAGTAATAGATGTTCAGTCTACGTCGTCTCGCGACGGTAGGTAAACCCAGGTCAGAGAAGACGGTGGGCTTCTTCCACCAGCTCGTCTACTTTGCTCCCCGACTCTTCGTCGATCACCCTGCGCAGGGCCGGGCTCACTCCCTCGATCGCGACGACCAGACGTCGGAGAGTGGCGCGCTGCTCTTTTGCGCGCGTCCCGTCGTCCGTCGGCGTCGTGAGATCGTCGGCGATGGAGCCGTCGGATCTTGATGCGACCATGGCGTCGGGGAGGCCACGGACCCATACCAGGGTGCGACGCCCCGGCCCCCGACCCTCGGTGATGGGCTCGACTGCGATCACTTCGTCGGAGCGTGCGTACTTTCCGTAGCCCAGGCTGACAAGCTGGCCAGATTGTATTCGCAAGGTCCCTCTCCCCGGATCCGACAGAGTCGGTCGGATTCCATCAGGCCGGCGCTAGCGTGAGCCGTCCGGACACTATCGTAGCAAGCCTGACATCAGGTCGGCGTTCCCGGCCAGAGGCCTGGGGATATCGGCCACAAGGCGCTCAGTCGTCGTCTTCTCCCGCCGACCCGCCCCGGGGCTCGTGACGCGTGTCGTGCCATGAAGGCGTAGCGGCGGAACATCTGGGGTGGAGATCCGATTCGTACACATCCTCTTGAAGCTGGCGGATCACGTCGGGCGCCCCGAGGGCGGAGAGGGGCTGTATTCGGCCGATGAGTCGCTGGATGAAAACGGGTATCGTCGAGACCCGCGCCGACGGGTTCCTGATCCGCGATCGCAGTGCTCTCGAAGCCCTCTCGCAGGGGTGAGTTGCGCGCCGGCGCCTTTCGGCGCCGGGCGCTCATGTGATAGGACAGGCGAGTACCGCGAACATCAGGAGGTTTGCTCATGGGCTCGAAACGAACACGGCGTCGGTTTCTCCAACAGTCCACCCAGCTGGCAGCCGGCGGTGCTCTCGCTGGTCTCGCGGGGGCATGTGGCGGCGGAGGTGAGCCCGAAGCCGAGATGTCGTCGCCTGAGGGGAGCACTGTCGACGGCCGACCGAACCTTCTCTTCTTCTTCCCCGACCAGCATCGCCCTGACTGGCTGGGCTGGGGCAACTACGGCCTACCGCTGGCGACGCCGAACATCGAGCGCCTGGCCCGCACCGGCACCAACTTCACCCGCGCGGTCGTGCCCTCACCGGTCTGCGCACCGTCGCGCGCCTGCTTGGCATCCGGTAAGGAATACGACCGCTGCGGTGTTCGCAACAACGGGGTCGATTATCCTCTCGATCAGACGACCTATTACGGACTGCTTCGGGACGCCGGTTACCACACCCTTGGGGTCGGCAAGCTCGATCTTTCCAAGCCCAGCCACGATTGGGGTATCGATGGCTCGAACCATGGCGATGCCTGGGGCTTCTCGGCAATGATCAACAGCTGCGGCAAGGGCGACGGGATGGGCGCCTATCTGAGAGAGCCGGTAGGCCCGAAGGATCCCTATTACGCTTTTCTCGATTCCCTCGAGCCGCCTCAGGGTCGCGCCTGTGCCGACGACTACGCGAAGAGGGGTCGCACGAGGCCCGATGGCTGGTGGGGTGACAGCTATCCCTGTCCGCTCAGCCCCGAGGCCTACGGCGATAATTGGGTGGCGCAGAACGGTCTCGATCTGCTCGAGCAGGTGCCGGAGGGCAAGCCCTGGCACCTGGTCATCAACTTTCCCGGTCCACACCCGCCGATGGACATCACCAAAGAGATGGAGCGGCTGGTTCGCGGGCCCGACCGTGTGCTCGAGGGACTGGGCCAACCTCACAACTACACCGGAAACATGAGCCCGGAGCAGCATGTGGCCCTGCGTCAGAACTATGCGGCGATGATCGAGAACATCGACATGTGGCTCGGCCGCTACATCGACTGGCTGGAGGAGAAGGGACAGCTCGAGAACACCATCATTGTCTACGCCTCCGATCATGGCGAGCAGCTCGGCGAACACGATCTCTGGGGTAAATCGGTGCCCTACCAGGCCTCCCTCGGCGTACCGCTGTTGGCGGCGGGCCCGGGGATTCGGCCAGGGGTGGAGACTGACGCCTTGGCGAGTACCGTGGACCTCGGGGCCACTTTCCTCGACTACGCAGGTGTCCCCGTACCTTCGGACATGGACAGTCGCTCGCTGCGACCGGTGCTCGAGGGCGCAACCGAGACCCACCGCGAGGTCTTGCTCTCGGGCTTATTGACCAGCAGGGGAGATTTTCGACTGGCCTGGGACGGCCGCCGCAAGCTGGTCCGTGATTTCGGCGAGGAGTGGCAGCTGTGGGACCTCGAGGCCGATCCCCAGGAGGCGCGCAACTTCGCCTCTCAAGAGCCAGACCAGGTGCGTCGTCTGCAGGATTGGCTGCCGGAGCGACTGGCGTGAGCGGCCCTAGGCGAACACGACGTCAGTTTCTTCGCGAGTCCTCCAAGCTGGCGGCGGGCGGCGCTCTTGCCGGTCTCGCCGGGGCGTGTGGGGACGGCAACGATCCCGCGGTCGAGATGTCGACGGCTGAGATGCCGTCGAGCGATGGGCGACCCAATTTCCTTTTCTTCTTTCCCGACCAGCACCGGCCCGATTGGCTCGGTCTCGAGCACTACGATGTGCCGATCTCGACGCCCAATATCGCGCGACTTGCAAGCACTGGGGTGAACCTCCAAAGCGCGGTCTGCGCGGCACCGACCTGCGCCCCGTCGCGCGCCTGCCTGGCCGGTGGAATGGAATATGACCGCTGTGGCGTGCCCGACAACCAGTTCGATCTGCCTCTCGATCGGCCCACTTACCACCGTCTACTGCGAGACGCCGGCTACCACACCATGGGCTGCGGCAAGCTCGATCTGTCGAAAGGGTCGAGCGACTGGGGGCTCGACGGCGGCAACCGTGCCGAGCCCTGGGGCTTCTCGGCGATGATCAACAACGCGGGTAAGGGCGCCGGGATGAAATACCTCCAGGATGATCCGGTCGGGCCGAGTGACCCCTACTACGCCTACCTCGATTCTCTCGACCCGCCGCAAGGCCGGATCTGCGCTGAAGACATCACCAAAAGGCGCTCCAAGATGCCAGACAGCTGGTGGGGTGATACCTATCCTTCCCCCCTCGGCCCCGAGGCTTATTGCGACAACTGGGTGGCGCGCAACGGTCTCCAATTGCTCGATCAGGCTCCGGCGGACAAACCGTGGCATCTGGTCATCAATTTTCCCGGGCCGCACCCGCCCATGGACATCACCCGAGAGATGGAGCGGCAGGTGCGCGGCCCCGACCGCGTTCTCGAGGGGCTGGGGTTGCCCCATCACTATGGGGGGAACTTCTCTGAAGAGCAGCACCGGCGCTCGCGCCAGAACTACGCCGCCATGATCGAGAACATCGACATGTGGCTCGGCCGCTATATGGAGTGGCTGGAGGAGCGGGGACAGCTCGAGAACACCATCATCGTCTACGCCTCCGATCACGGCGAGATGCTCGGCGAGCATGGACGCTGGGGCAAGGCAGTGCCGTATCGCAGCTCTGTGGGCGTGCCTCTCCTGGCGGCGGGGCCTGGTGTCCGCCAGGGCTTCGAAAGCGCCGCCCCGGCGTCGATCATGGATCTTGCCGCCACCTTCCTCGACTACGGTGGTGTCGAGGTGCCGGCGGAGATGGACAGCCGCTCGCTGCGACCGCTGCTGTCCGGCGCGAGCGACAACCACCGAGAGGTCGTGCTCTCCGGCCTGCGTGACTTTCGGATGGCCTGGGACGGTCGATACAAGCTGACTCGCGATTTCGGGGACGAGGAGTGGCAGCTGTGGGATCTCGAGGCCGACCCTGAGGAGGCGCGGAATCTGGCCTCGCAGCAGCCCGACCAAGTGCGTCGCCTCAAAGAGTGGCTGCCCGAGCGGGTTGCGAAGGCCGGGTAGAAGGGACTCGTGCCCGCTGATCGCCAGGGTCCCCTCGTCGCCGAAGAAGAGCCCTTTTGGCGACGGAAGACGCTGGCGGAGATGACGCTGGCGGAGTGGGAGTCTCTCTGCGATGGCTGTGCCAAATGCTGCTTGGAAAAGCTCGAAGACTCCGAAACCGGGGAGGTCAGCTATACGGAGGTGGCCTGCGAGCTTCTCGATCTCGGATCGTGTCGTTGCACGAACTACCCCGAGCGCCAGCGCCTGGTGCCTGATTGCGTTCAGCTGACGCGCCATAATGTTTCGACCTTGCATTGGATGCCGTCGACCTGCGCTTACAGACTCTTGGCCGAGGGGAAAGACTTGGCCGACTGGCACCCCCTGGTGTCCGGTGACCCCGAAAGCGTTCATCGGGCGGGTGTGTCGGTACGAGGGCGGGTGATCTCGGCTCGGCATGCTGAGAATCTGGACGAACACGTGGTTAGATGGCCGAAGTAAGGAGAAAGAGAATTGGCCGAGAGACCAGAGATCTTGAAGGGCGTTTTCGCCGCCGTATTGACGCCTCTCCTCGAGGACCTCTCACCGGATGTCGAGACCCACGCGGCCCACTGTCGTTGGTTGTTGGAGAACGGATGTGACGGCCTGGCTGTCCTCGGTACCACCGGCGAAGCGAACTCGTTCTCCGTCGCTGAGCGTGTCGCCATCCTCGAAGGCCTGGTGGCCGAAGGCATTCCCGCGCAGACGATGATGCCGGGCACCGGATGTTGCTCGATCACCGACAATGTGACTCTGGCGAGGAGAGCTGTCGAGTTGGGCGCTTCTGGGGTCTTGATGCTGCCGCCCTTCTACTACAAGGACGTCAGCGACGACGGCCTTTTCGCAGCCTACTCCGAGACCATCCAGCGGGTCGGCGACGGCCGACTGCGCATTTACCTCTACCACATCCCTCCACAGTCCAAGACCCCGATCAGCTTCGATCTCATCGAGCGTCTGTTGAAGGCTTACCCGGAGACGGTGGTGGGGATGAAAGACAGCTCCGGTGTTTTCGACAACATGGCGAGGGCGGCGCGGTCGTTCCCCGGTTTCGCCGTCTTTACCGGTGCCGACCATCTACTGCTCGATCTGATGCAGGCCGGCGGTGTCGGCTGCATCACCGCGGCGTGCAATCTCGCGCCGCACTGGTTGCAGGATATTTTTCAAGAGTGGCGCGGTGAGGAGGCGGAGGAGCTGCAGAACCGCATGACAGGTCTTCGCGAGATCATCGCTTCCTTTCCGCTCGTGCCAGGCCTGCGCGCGATTATGGCTCGCGAATCGGGCGACGACACCTGGCGCCGGCCGCGACCACCTCTCATGACCCTCGGCCAGGGACGATGTCAGGAGCTGTACAGAAAGCTGGATGATCTCGGTTTCCGCATGCCTGCCGAGGCGGCGGCAGGGGGCCCGGATCGCTTAGCCGCGTCGACGTCTTGAACTCGGCGAGGGCAGAGGGCTCGCTGATGACCAAGCTCCTACTCGTCGCTCAGGTCATCGCTCTCACGGTTCTCAGTTCCTTGCCGCTGGCTGCTCAGGATCCGTCTCCGAATATCCTCTTCATAGCGGTCGATGATCTCAACGATTGGGTGGGGCACCTCGGGAGACACCCGCAGGCGAATACACCCAATATCGATCGACTGGCGCGGCGGGGCGTGTCGTTTACCAAGGCCTATGCTTCGGCGCCCTTGTGTAATCCCTCCAGAGTCAGCCTCCTGACGGGACTCTTGCCGTCGAGCTCCGGCGTTTATGGCAACGGCGAAGAGTTTCGGGAAAAACTACCCGCGGCGACAACCCTGATGCAGCATCTGAGGACGCACGGCTATTCAGCTCAAGGCGGCGGCAAGATTTTTCACGGTGCCGGCAGGATCGGGGACCCCGCGTCGTGGGACTACTACCATCAGCCCCCTCGACCGAGTGGTGCGAGGCATGTTGGCGAAAGGCAAGGAGGTTTGGCGGAGTCCGCGTGGGCTCCGTGGGGGCCGCTGGACGTGGACGACTCGGAAATGTACGACGTCAAGATCGTCGATTGGACGATCTCCGAGTTGCAGAAATCACACAACAAGCCGTTCTTCCTGGCTTGCGGTTTTACGAAACCGCATCTGCCTTGGTATGTGCCGAAGAAGTACTTCGACATGCATCCGCTGGCGAAGATCAAGCTCCCCGACACCTTGGATGAAGATCGAGATGACCTTCCAGCATTCGGCAAGAAACTGGCCGCTGAGGTGTACCAGGCGTCGACTTCCGTGAGCTTCAGCGCTCATGGTGAGGACCACGCCATGGTGTTGAAACACGATCAGTGGCACCGAGCGGTGCAGAGCTATCTGGCTACGATCAGTTTTGTCGATGCGCATGTCGGCAGGTTGCTCGACGCCCTGGAGGAGAGCGAGCACGCAGACAACACGATCGTCGTTCTGTGGGGCGATCATGGTTGGCATCTCGGTCAGAAGCAGCATTGGCGAAAACATGCGCTGTGGGAGGTAGCAACTCGCACAACGCTGATCATTTCCGCGCCCGGTAGGGACAATTGGGGCGCAGTCAGCCCTCGTCCGGTGAGTCTGATCGATCTCTACCCGACCCTGGTCGAGCTCTCGGGGATACCGGGCCGAAGTGGGTTGGACGGGCAGAGCTTGGTGCCGCTCCTCGAGAATCCACAATTAGAATGGCAGCGACCTGTTCTGACCACCTATGGCTACCAGAATCACTCCATCCGCACCGAACGGTGGCGCTACATTCGGTACCATGATGGTGGTGAAGAGCTCTATGATCATGACGCGGACCCGAATGAGTGGACCAACCTGGCTCTCTCGGCCCAATATGGTTCCTTGATCAACGAGCTCGGGAAATTCCTTCCAGCCACGAATGTCAGATAGCAGGAACCGGGTCTGGGCTACGCGCCGGCTGTTTTGAAGAAGATGGGCTCGGGTCCGGTGTAGACTGCTTGCTTCAGTCAATTGACTATGGGAGTCGAAATGCGGACATCGCTCGCAGGCTTTCTCTTGGCAACGGCCGTGGCGCTCTGTGCGACGACGGCGGTGCTCTACGGCGCGGCGGATGGCGGCGAAAAACCGAACCTGATCTTCCTCTTCTCCGATCAGCATCGGATGGCGGACTTTCCCGGCGAGCCCCATAGCGACGTCATTGCCCCCAACCTCGAGCGTCTCTCTCGCGGGGGCGCGACCTTCGTCAACGCCATCTCCAACTATCCGGTGTGTTCGCCCTACCGGGGCATGCTGATCAGCGGACGGGCACCGTTCAGGACCGGGGTGGTCGAGAACCGGATTCGGCTGCGCGACGAGGGTGACTCCTTCGGGCACGTCTTCAAGAACGCCGGCTACCGCACCGGCTACATCGGCAAGTGGCATCTTGCGGGAGAGGACGCGCCGGAGCAGGGCCACCACGGTTTCGAGCACTACCAGCCGTGGATCGGCACGAGTCAACATACAAAGTCTTCCTATTGGGATTCGAAGAGCGGGCGCTACGTCCGCACTCCCGAGTACAACCCCATTGGAATGGTGGATCAGGCTCTGTCTTTCATCGAGGAGCGAAAGGGGGAGCCGTTCCTGCTGATGGTGTCGATGAACCCCCCGCACGCGAACTTCTTCGACGCACCTCCTGAGTTCCAGCGCCTCTACCAGGGGAAGGAGCTCTCGCGCCGCCCCAACTTTCAGCCCGATGAGGATCCCGACCCGGGAGCGAGTCGGCAAGCCGCGCCGACGAAGAAAGAGCTCGACCGAGTCATGAGGGGCTATCTGGCTCACATCTCGGCTCTCGACCACGAGCTCGGCCGGCTGCTCGACTGGCTCGAGGAGAACGATCTGGCTTCGAAGACGATCGTGGTCTACAGCTCCGACCACGGAGAAATGCACGGATCCCATGGCTCGGCGGGGAAGCGTCAGCCCTTCGAAGAGTCGATCCGCATCCCCTTCGTGGTTCTTGCTCCTGGGCGTGTCTCGCCCGGCCTTCGGCCTGAAACGCCGATCGGGAATGTCGATTTCCTGCCGACGCTCGCCTCTCTTGCCGGGGTTCCCTTCCCCGATGACCTCGATGGTCGCGACCTCTCCGCGGCCCTGCGCGGGGAAGAGGTTGCCGGCCCCGACTACCAGCCAATCATGCACATTTTCAACGATCTTGCGGGAGCGGGGCCGGGTCATCCCGCTCCGATCTTCCGTGGAGTACGCACCCAACGCTACGCCTACGCTGCTGCCCCCGGGCGCCACTTCATGCTCTACGATCTCGAGCGTGACCCCTACCAGCTCCACAATCTGGTTGACGAGCCGGCCAACGCCGAGCTTCGCGGGCGCCTTGCCGGGTTGACGGCGGAATGGCTGAAGAGGTGGGACGATCCGTTTCTGATGCCGAGGCAATAGGAGACCTCGCGAATGGATGGCAAGTGCTGCACGCCGGGGCGAAGCCCAGAGTCCTCTGACGTCGTTGTGCCCCAACCGGCGCCAAGCGAGGTTTCAGTCGGCAACGACGGGCGGAAGAGGGTCACGATCGAAGGCGGCTGCTTCCTGATGGGGACGAACTCGGAGGAAGCGTTCCCCGACGACGGCGAGGGACCCGCCCGCGAGATCGAGGTCGATACCTTCGAGATCGACATCTGTGCGGTCGACAACCGGAGTTTTGCCGCCTTTGTCGACGCCACCGAGTATGTGACCGACAGCGAGCGATTCGGCTGGTCGTTCGTCTTCGAGGGGAGATTGTCACGCAAGCTCAGGCAGACGGCGATCGAGGGTCGAGTGCCTTGCGCACCCTGGTGGTGCAAAATCTCCGGCGCCGACTGGCGCCACCCCGAGGGTCCGGGCTCGACGATCACACGGAGGCCCGATCATCCGGTAGTGCAGGTCTCCTATAACGATGCCCTGGCCTACTGCCGCTGGGCGGGCTGTCGGCTGCCTACCGAGGCGGAGTGGGAGTTTGCGGCGCGTGGCGGCCTCGAAGAGAAGAACTTTCCCTGGGGAGATGAGCTCGAGGCCGGGGGAGAGCACCGCTGTAACGTTTGGCAGGGCGAATTCCCGGAGCGCGACCTGGGCGACGATGGGTATCGCGGCACCTGCCCCGTCGACGCCTTCGAGCCCAACGGCTTCGGCCTCTACAACGTCTCGGGCAATGTGTGGGATTGGTGCGCCGATTGGTGGGACACGCGCCTCCCGGAGGCGGGCTCTCGCAATCCGACAGGCCCAGAGATCGGCACCGCGCGAGTCATCAAGGGCGGCTCTCACCTCTGTCACGTTTCCTACTGCAACCGCTACCGGGTCTCGGCGCGGACCAGCAATACGCCAGACAGCGCCACGGGGCACATGAGTTTTCGCTGTGCTGCCGATGTTTGAGGCAGAGGCACGACCGATACGGGCCTTGCTTCTGGCGGGTGGCCTCTTGGCCTGCTCCGGGCCGGTGGTAGAGGACGTCGAATCGGTGCCTGAGAGCTCCCCGTCGACGATTGCCGTCGGCGATACGTCGACTCGAGCTCGGGCCGCCGACGGCAGTTTCATCTCATGGAGAGAGCACCTCATCGATGACCGCGAGCTCGGCGGTGTGGCGATCAGCGGCAGCGATGGCTTGGCGATGGCGGATCTGGATCTCGACGGTTTTCTCGACATCGCTTCTGTCCATGAGTCGGACACCGAATACGACGGTGTGGCCGATGGTCATGTACGCCTCGCCTTCGGCAGCGCCGATCCCGACCGCTGGCAGCTGCGAACCGTAGCGGAAGGCGAGAGAGCCGCGGCGCCCGAGGACGTGGTGATCACCGATCTCACCGGCGATGGATACCCTGACTTGGTAGTGGCGTGCGAGCTGGCCCACGTGCTTTTCCTGGCCAACCCCGGTCCAGACGCCCGTACGGCACCCTGGCCGCACCTTGTTCTCCCGGGCACACTCGGCCGCGGCTCCTTCATTCGTGTCGCCGCCGGGGACCTCGACGGCGACGGGCGAGCCGAGGTGGCCGCTGCCAACAAAGGAGCCCAGAACCCGGGGCAGGTGGAACGGACGCCGGGGCCGATCTCTTGGTTCTCGATCGAAGGCGATCCGCTCCAGGGTGCCTCCTGGGTGGAGCACGAGCTGATCCGGGTCGATTGGCCGATCAATGTCGAGATGGTCGATCTCGACGCGGACGGCGACCTCGATCTCTTCGCCGGCTCACGCGGCGAGTTCCGAGTGATGTGGTTCGAGAACACGGGTGCGTCGCCAATCGCTTTCGAATATCACGAGATCGAGATTTCCGGTCGCACCGAGGCACTCGAGCCTCGCCCGCCGGCCTTTCCTACCGATCGCGCCATCGCTGCTGGTTTCAACGTTGCCTTTTGGGACTTCAACGGCGATGGGAGGCTGGATCTGGCGGTACGTGAAGGCGATTTCCTGGTCTGGCTCGAGCAGCCCGAGCTCATCGATTCGGCGTGGGCTCTGCACTCGATAGGCAGCATCACACCTGACAGCGTGGTGGGCTTCACGGTGGCCGACATCAATGGCGACGGTAGGAGCGACGTCTTCGTCGGGGCCTACAGTGCCGGCCCGCGCGATCACGACGGCGACGTCGGCCCCGGGGATGCGCTCGGTGGTTTGGCCTGGTTCGAGAACACCGGCGAGGTGGGCGATCCGTGGATTCGGCACGATGTTTCTCGCCGCAAACGCGGAATGTTCGACGAGCTCATCGCTCGCGACATGGACGGTGACGGTGATCTCGACTTCGTCGGGACCCGCGGCAACAGTGCACCGTGGGACGGCGTTTTCTGGCTCGAGCAGGTGCGCAGCGAAGCGGCCGGCCCAAGTTTCGAACGTGCGAGATCGCAGGACAGTGAAGAGATGACCCGTCCCCTTCATGAGTATCTGTGGACTCTCTAACCGCTATCGAGAGGAATCTAACGATGTCTTCACTCTCACGGTGGACCCGAAGACGCTTTATCGCGACGGCCGCGACCGCCGCCGGCGCGGCAAGCCTGCCGGGCTTTCCCGCCCTTTCGGACGACGGTTGGTGGGCCGGCTCGCTCGCGCACCTACTCCCCGCCGCCAGCCACGATCGTGTCGCGATCAAATGCTCGTTCACAGATTCTCTCGACTCTCTGCCGATTCTCCGTATCGGCAGGCGCGAGGTCGCCGGTCGAAGCACTGATTCCGAACGACGCTTCTTCTCCTTCGATGCCGCCGGCCTCGAGTCCGACGTCGAGTACCCTCTCCAGCTCGTTGACAGTGGCGGCCAAGCTCTAAGCGATACCTGGCCGCTGCGCACCTTTCCTCGACCTGATGCCGAGCCCGAGTCGGTTCGCCTGCTGGCCTATACCTGCGCCGGCGGTCACCCCGCCACCGGATCGTTCCTGCCGCTCGACGTTCGTCGTCGCCTGCTCCGACGTGCGCTTTCGTTTCACCCACGGGCCGCGTTCGCGATCGGAGACCACATCTATTGGGATCAGCGCACCAGTTTGGAGAACCGTACCGAGGAGAGGGAGAGAGCGACGAAGGCCTTCTACGAGGAGGTCGGTTGGCTCGACCGCACCATGCCGGTGTTTGGAACCCGCAACGAGACTTCGATCAAGGCCGCGGTGGGCCCACAGATCAGCCAGCTCTATGGCGTGATGCTGCGCTCGACGCCGTCGTACTTCGTCAGCGACGACCATGACTATTACGAGAATGACGACGCCGACCCGAATATGGTGACCTTCCCGCCCGATCACTATCAGCTCGATTTTGCCCGCTTCACTCGCAATGCCTACCTGCCGGAGTTTCTCCCCGACAGGGAGCGACCGCTGTCGATGTCGGGAACCGGCGCCGGCGATCGCGCCGCTGGGATCTCGGAAGCCTTCGGCAGTTTCCGCTATGGCCGTCTGGCCGAAGCCCTTGTTTATGACTGCGCACGCTATCTGTCTCTCAAGGGCGACCATGCCGGGCTGGTGCCGCCCGAGGCCGAGGCTTGGTTGCACCGGCGCACTCGCGACCAGAGCGTTGCCCAGCTTCTCCACATACCCTCCCATCCCTTCGGCTGGACGGCCGGCAAGTGGCGCGAGTGGTACCCCGATGTCGCCGACGTCGGAAGCGGGGCGAGTCCGGCCGTGTCACAGATCGGTCAGGTCAAGCCGGGCGACAGCTTTCGCCTCACCACCGAGCGCGACAAGTACTTCTGGCAGAAGGGTTGGTGGAGCCAGCACCAGCGCCTCCTCGAGAGCATGAGCTCCCAATCGAGGCGGTCGGCGATCGTCCTCTCCGGGGATCTGCACGCGATCGGCCATGCGGCGATCGAGCGCAGCGGTAACCTGGATCTCTCCGCCAACCCGGTGCATGCGGTCCTGACCGGTACGCTCGGTACCGAGAAGGGGTGGCCGTCGGCCGCGCGGGGGAGCGGGCCGGTGCCGGCGATCGGCCTGGTGCACGAGGACATAGCACCGGCAGTGGAGAAGAACGGCTTCACTCTCCTCGACGTCAGTCCGGCGGAAGTGAAGATCCGTCTCTTCGCCTGGAAGAGCAACGAGGCGGTGGAGAGAATCGATGCCCTCGAGCCTTACCACACCTACTCCATCCAACGTTCGTAGGATTCCATCTGACATTCCAAGGAGGTAGCAGCATGGCGAATGAGAAGAGCAATCCCACCAGACGCGAAGTTCTCGTGGGAGCGGCGGCGGCCACTGCGGCGGCTCTGTCCGGATGCGGCGGTGAGGCCCCGGCACCGATACCGGGGCCCCGCGCGACGAAGCGACCCAATATTCTCTTTCTCTTTTCCGATCAGCATCGTCCCGACTGGCTCGGCCGCACGCCGTCGATCCCGGTTCCGACCCCCAACATGGACCGGCTGGCCGCCCGCGGCGTCGACTTCGCCCAGACCATCACCCCGGCGCCGGTGTGCGGACCGTCGCGGGCCTGCCTGGCGTCGGGCATGGAATACGAGAACTGTGGCGTCGCACAGAACTCGGTCCCCTTCCCCTTGGACAGGACGACCTTCTACCGCCTGCTCCGAGAAAGCGGCTACCACACCATGGCGACCGGCAAGATCGACCTGCACTAGGGCGCCGGCGGTCGCAGCTCTGATGGGCGCAAGTTCATGGAGGAGTGGGGCTTCTCCGACACGGTGATCACCGGCAGCAAGAACGCCGCCCAACGACCCGTATGGGGTCTACCTGGACTCGCTGGATCCACCCATGCGTCTCATCCACTCCGAAGACATGGCTCGACGGAAAACGCCCCGCGAGGAGAACTGGTGGGGGATGACGGAGCCGACCGCGCTCAGCGACGAGGCCTATAAAGACAGCTACACCGTTCGCACCGGTCTCGAGCTGCTCGATCGAGCCCCCGAGGGCAAGCCCTGGTTCTTGTTCATGAACACCAACGGTCCCCATCCGTCGATGGACATCACCCGCCGCATGGAAGCGGAGTATCGCGGCCCCGACCGCGTCATCGAAGACTTCCCACAGCCCCACAACTACGCCGGGTTGGCACGGGGGAGAAGCGAGGGCCGGCTGCTGGCCCCGCAGGCTCCCTTCACGCCGGAGAGGCACATCCGCATTCGCCAGAACTACTCGGCAATCGTCGAGAACATCGATCGCTGGCTGGGTATCTGCCAGGAGCGTCTCGAGGAGCGTGGCGAGCTCGACAACACGATCGTCATCTATTCGAGCGACCACGGCGAGATGCTTGGCGATCACGACTGGTGGGGCAAGTCTTTTCCTTTCCAGATGTCCGCCGGAGTGCCGCTGATCATGGCCGGCCCCGGCATCGCCGCCGGCGGGAGGAGCGACGCGTTGGTGAGTCTGATGGACCTCAGCGCCACCTGTCTCGACTTTGCCGAAGTAGCGGTGCCAGAGGAGATGGAGAGCCGCTCCTTGCGCGGCCTGCTCGATGCCGGCGAAGGTGAGCATCGCGACTATCTACGTTCAGCGTTGAAGACAGGATACGCGGAGTCGGGCCGCTGGCGGAGCGTGCAGGATCATCGCTACAAGCTCATCGAAGGCTTCTTCGAAGAGCGAACGCTCTTCGATCTCGAGGCGGATCCGCTGGAGAACGAGAATATCGCCGCAGGCAAGCCGGGAGACGTCGCGCGGCTCGAGAAGCTTTTTGTAAGTGCCTGAAGGAGGGCTGTTCTTCTCCTCAGCGATTCGGTCCGCGATCCATCGGGTAGGGCTGCCAGCGCTCCAGAGGCGTGCGTGGTAACACGTCAGGGTTCACGCAGCTGCGGGGCCAGCGCCCAGAGAGCACGGTCGCCAGCTCACGACCCAAACGCCGTCGCGTCTCCGGCATCATGCGCGCCGTGGCGGATGCGATGTGCGGTGTGAGGATCACGTTGGGCAGCTCGAGTAAGGGGTTGTCGGGCGCCGGCGGCTCTTTTTCGAACACGTCGAGCGCGGCGAAGGCGATCCCGCCCGACTTCAAGGCATCTATCAACGCACCCTCGTCGACGCTGGGACCGCGCCCGGTATTGATGAAGGCGGCTCCCGGCTTCATCGCGGCAAAGCGCTCGGCATTCATCAGATGCTTCGTCTCCTCATTCAGCGGCGCGTGCACGGAGACATAGTCGGATCGCTCCAACAGCTCACCGAGACCCACCGGCTCGACTCCGGCCTCGGTCATCTTGAGCTCGGAAACGTAGGGGTCGTAGGCGATGATGTGAAAGCCGAAAGGCTTCGCTCTCTTCGCCACCGCGCGCGCGACGTTGCCGAAAGAGACGAGCCCGAGGGTGCGCCCCCACAATCGTGGTATGTCCACGAAAGCCGGGCGGCCGTTAGCCCACGCACCCTCTCTCACCATGCGATCCATGACGTTCAATCGGCGGGCGGAAGCGAGAATGAGCGCCATGGCATGATCGGCCACTTCCTCGATGAAGACGTCAGGCACGTTGGTGACGACGATGCCCGCCTTGGTCGCGGCGGGGACCTCGACCGTATCGGTGCCGACGCTACCGCAGCCGATGACCACGCAGCCATCGAGATTCTCGATGATGCGAGCATCGATGAAGCGCCAACGCGCGATGACGGCATCTGCGTCCGTGGCCTCGGCGATGAAGTCCTCGATGCTCTCCGCTTCGACCTGCACGATCTCGGCGCCGATGGGGTCCAGGGCCTCGCGCTCGAGTGCGTAGCTCTCGTCTCCCATGTCGAAGCTCGGCCCTCGGGGCGCCTGTACCACAATCTTGTGCTTTCGCTCGGCGTTCAATTCTTCGCTCCTCTCCTCGTTGGCAACCCAGCCTCTGCCGGGCTCCCCAGTATTCCACAGACGGCGGCTCTTGCCACGACTGTCTACGCGTGACGTCGGCGAGATCGCTCTCCGCCTCGTCGACCGGTGCGATATGATCGATGGCGCCGTAAGAAAAACGCTTGTATCTTGTTTCCGGCCCTCTTCGATTGCGAAGCGGATCTTCTGGAGTATGAGAATGTTGCCGCCAGCAAGCCGGGAGAGGTCGCGCGGCTCGAGAAGCTTCTTGTAAGTGCCTGAAGGAGGGCTGGTTCCTTTATGAGATCGAGAATCATTCTGCTCGTGTCGCTTCTCTTCTCGTCGCCGCTGCTCGGCTACGACTTGCCCGCCGAGCTGCGTCAGCGTGTCGATCGTTTGGTGGCGGGGGTCGAAGCCTCGCCGACCACTGCCAATAACGCCGTCGAGCGCATGGGCGTGCTCTGGGAGTGGGCTAACGAGGTGTCGGTGCAGGGAGGCTTCGTGCCGCAGAACCTATCTCTCGCCGCACTGTCCATTCTGCAGGCTCCCGACTATCGCGACCCCGCCAACCCGAGCTTCGGAGCCGATCAGATCGCGGCGGTCGACAACTATACCCGTCATCTTGCCATTCTCGACGAGGAGCCGAACGCACTGGGAACGGTCTCGATCGAACCTGCTTCAGTCGAGGCGGACACTTTGCAGACGATCCGAGTCACTTGGCGGGTCGGTAGCGCCGGCGTGGCGGAGGGGGGCGCTCTGATGGTCGCCAGAGGGCGCGCTGGCGGCTACGGCCGCATCCAGACCGAGAATCCGGCGGGCGATAACTACGTCTCGGTGAGCAGTGGCAATGGGGCAGTGCGTTTCGAGCGCGACGGAGAGGCGCCGGCCTGGGGCCCTTCGATCATCGCGGCCGGGGAGACATTCCCTCTGTTTCGGGTCCGAGGTGGAGCGTTGAATGAGGGCGATGAGGTTACCGTCGTCTACGGCGACCGCTCGGGCGGAAGCAAGGGCTTCAAGATCGGCATCTTCTCGAACGACGCCATAACTCTGCCACTGCAAGTCGATCCCGGCGACGGGAGCTTCTTCTCGGTACCGGTCGCGAGCTTCCGAGTCGTTGGCGGCGAAGCATTCGGAGTCCATGGTTTCGCACCTTCGATCGTCGCCACCCGCGAGCGCTTCACCATCTCGGTGCGCAGCGAGGACCGCTACTACAACCGAGCGACGGGGGCGATTCCCGCCTACGAGGTCTATGTCAACGGCGAGCGTGACGGCGAGCTGCCGGCCGGCCAAGCGCTGCACGATCTGCCGATGCGTTTCGCCAAACCCGGCGTCTACCGCATCTCTCTGCGTAGCTCGGACGGCGCGATCGCGGGAACCGCCAACCCGGTCTGGGTGCAGAAAGAGCCGACGACGCGCCTCTACTGGGGCGAGACCCACGGCCACTGCGGTTTCGCCGAGGGGCAGGGGACACCCGAAGGCTACTTCGGCTTCGCCCGTGATGACGCCAAGCTCGATTTCGTCACCCTTACCGAGCACGACATCTGGCTGACCGATGGCGAATGGAAGTACCTCAACGAGGTCGCTGCCGAGTTTCATCGCGAGGGAGAGCTGATCGTCTACCCCGGCTACGAGTGGTCGATGCGTCGGCAGTGGGGTGGGCATCACAACGTCTTTTTCCGCCGCCCGGGCTTCGAGCGCGTGTCGAGCCATGAAGCACCCGTCCTGACTATGTTGTATCGGGGGCTACGCGAAAAGCACGATCCCGCCGATGTTCTGATCATCCCCCATGCCCACCAGAATGGCGACTGGCGCCTCAACGACTTCGAGATGGAGCGCCTGATCGAAGTGATGTCGGGACACGGCACTTTCGAGTGGTTCGGGCAGCGCTATCTGGAGAGCGGCTTCCGGGTCGGCTTCGTCGGCGCCTCCGACGACCATCGCGGCCACCCGGGGTACTCGCCCGGGCATCCGTCGACCGAGGGCCGGCGCTCCGGCATCTTCCAGTTCGGCGGCCTGGCCGCGGTCTGGGCACGAAACAAGAGCACCGACACTGTCTTCGACGCCCTGAAGGCGCGCAGCGCCTACGGCGTTACCGGCGCACAGCGCATCATTCTCGACGCTCGCCTCAATGGCAGTGGAATGGGGCGCGAGCTCGAGCCCTCGGAGACTCGGGAGATTGAGGGTCGGGTCATCGGTACCGGGCCGATTCGTGCCATCGAGCTGATCAAGAACAGCAAGGTGGCGGCGAGCTTCGATCCCGGTGGAGGAGAGGCGGCGAGTGGGGAAGTCGTGGTCGGCTTCGTCTCCGAGTCCTACATCTCGAGGCCGAACCGCGACAATCCGCGCGGCCATCGCACCTGGCGGGGCTCTCTGGAGGTCGAGAATGGGGAGGTGGTGAGTGTGCGTTACCTCGGTACGCCGCACCTCGACGCCGACCGGCTCGAAATCCAAGATGGCAGAGTGCTCTTCGACGTTGCCACACGGGGATCGCGTCGCTCCATCGCCCTGACTCTCGAGGGCGCTTCGCCCTCGCCTCGTCTCAGCTTCGAGCTCGAGGAGGGCCGCGAGCGGGGGACAGCGCCCACCCAGATCCGGACTCCTCAGCAGTTTGCGGCAGCCCGCTTCACCCTGTCGGTACCGACGGCCGGCGATGCGGCCAACGAGGAGGTGCTCCGGACCGGGCGCTATCGCGACCGGGTCACGGTCGAGCGGGCCGCGGGCCTGCGGGACGATGTTCAGTTTCACTTCTCGGATCGCGGCGAACCGGGAGACTGGTATTACGTGCGGGTCGAGCAGCTCGACGGCCATCTGGCCTGGTCGAGCCCGTGGTGGGTCGGCGGTGAGCCGCCTCGTTGACGCTCGCAAGATCAGTCAATCGATGAGGGCCGAAGTAATCTAATTATGAGGAGCTAGGAATGCAGGACTTTTGTTTTCGGTCATCGGTCTTCACGGCGGCGTTGCTGGTTCTCCTTCTCGGCTGCGGTGCGCCCGAGCCCGAGGCGCCGACGAGCGTGGAGCCCTCGCAGAAGAATGTACTTTTCATCGTGCTCGACGACTTCAACGTCGCCCTCGGCACCTACGCCCATTCGACGGCGAAAACCCCGAATATGGACCGCCTCGCCGCTCAAGGCGTGCGCTTCGATCGCGCCTACTCTCAGGATCCTGTTTGTAATCCGTCCCGGAGCTCGTTTCTGAGTGGCCGCCGCCCCGCCACCACCCAGGTCTACGGCAACTTCACCGGGCCGCGCCACGTGATGGGAGACGTGGTGATGCTGCCCGAGCACTTTGCCGCTCAGGGCTATTTCACCGCCCGCGTTGGCAAGATCGCTCACGGCCGCTACGAAGGCCAGGTGAGCTGGGATATCTCCGAGAACGCGATCAGGCGCGAGCACTATCTGCCGGGGGTCGACCATGCGACCGTCCACGACAACACCTGGCCCGAGGACGCTCCCAGGGGCCTGTCGCGCGAGGACGCATTCGCGGGAACCGGCCGTAGCGGTGGGCTGCCGCTGACCTGGCGAGCCACCGACGAGCTCGAAGAAGAAACCCCCGACGGCAAGACCGCGCGCCGCATCGTCGAGCTCTTACGCGAGCACAAAGACGAGCCGTTCTTTATCGCCGCCGGCTTTCACAAACCCCATCAGCCCTGGGTGGCCCCGGCCAGCTTTTTCGAGCAGCATCCGGTGGAAGAGATCGTGTGGCCCCATACACCGGAAGACGACCTCGACGACATCCCGGCTCCAGCGCTAGGCAACTATCCTGACGACAAGGAGCACAGCAGGCTGCAGGAGCGTCAGGCGATCGCGGCCTACCACGCGACAGTGACGCTAGTCGACAATCAGGTCGGCCTACTGCTTGACACTCTGCAAGAGCTCGGTCTGGAGGAATCGACCATCGTCATGCTAGTCAGCGATCACGGCTTCCATCTCGGCGAGCACGGAGGCCTGTGGCGCAAACACACCCAGTTCGAAGAATCGACACGGGTACCCCTGATCGTCCGGTCGCCGGGCCACGCGTCCGGCGCCACGACTCAGGGCCTGGTCGAGCTGGTCGATCTCTACCCGACCCTGGCCGACCTCTGCGACCTCCCTCTCCCCGCCGGCCTCGAAGGCAAGAGCTTTCGGCCGCTGCTCGAAGATCCCAGCCGCAGCTGGAAGACCGCGGTCTTCTCCGGCGCGCAGCGACATGGCTTTCACGGCCGGACCGTGCGTACCACTCGCCACCGCTACACCGAATGGACTCCGCTCGAAGGCGATGGAGAGGTGCTACTGGAGCTCTACGACCTCGAGGTCGACCCGCACGAGTTCAAGAACCTCGCCTCTTTGGCTGAGCACCTAGAGCTGAGAGACGATCTCGCGCGTCAGCTCGCGGCCGATTGGCAGGCGGTGGCGCCGACGGCGCGTTGACGCGCTGACGGGGCGCGATATTGTGCCGTCCATGCGACGAGCGATCTCGACTCTAGTGATCGCCGCGCTCTTCGTGAGCGCCGGACCGGGCGCAGCCACGACGGGTGAGTGCACTCCTGACACACTCGATGCCTGCGGCTACGGCCCCTCCCTGGAGCAGGGCTTCACGACCGCGCCCGAGCGCACCGTAGAGCTCGATTACACCGACGTCACGGGGGCGAAGCGACGCTTCTCGATCGCGCTGCGGCGCCCGCTCGACGCGCCGGAGCCGCTGCCGATCGTAGTCTGGTCCCACGGCGGCGCGCTAGGTCAGAACGATCCCGCGAAGGTGGGCACCGGCTGGGGCCGCGTCTTCACCGGCGCCGGATACCTGTTCGTCGCCATCGCCCATCATCAACGTGGCGGCGTCGGGCAGCGCCTGCCGATCTGCGAGGCCCTGGGCTACGACGAGAAGGCCTGCGAGAGGTTCAAGTTCCTGAACTGGGACCGTCCGCACGACGTGGCGAGGGTTCTCGACTGGATCGACCAGCAGGCGGCGGGCCCGCTGCTGGGGCGTATCGACCCGCGTCGGCTGGCCTATGCCGGGCACTCGGCCGGAGCCGGTGCGGCGCTCGCGGTGGCGGGTGCGGGGCGCGACTTCGCCGGCAACGTGCGCACGCTCTCCGATCCGCGGCCGCTGGCCTTCATCGGCGACTCGCCACAGGGCGTCGGTTACGACGGTTTCGAGGCGACATCCTTCGAAGCGATCTCTCGGCCGTTCCTAACCCTGAGCGGTGTCGGCGACGCCACAAACTCTCATCCCGCCCAGGAGCGGCGCGACGCCTTCGAGCGCATGATGCCGGGCAACGCCTTCCTCGGCTGGATCACCGACCCGGCCACACGCCATGGCACCTTCAATCTGGAAGCGCGTGCCTGCATGCGTGGCGGCGCCGAAGAGACCCGGTGTGCAAAGCACCTCGAGTGGCTCGCTGCGGCTGCGCTCGCCTTCGTCGACAGCTACTTGCGAGGCGACGCCGACGCTCGCGCCTATCTCGAATCCGACCGGTTGGGCGTTCTCAGCGGCGGCGCGTTCGAGCTGTCGCGTCGCTAGCGGAGGTACCGGGCCTGTCGTGGAAGAATCTGGAACCGATGCTCCCGCGTCACTGCGCTGACGCATAGAGGAATCATGGTGATGAGACGGGTTCGAGTCAGCGTGCTCTGGATCGTGCTCTGGTCGTTAGCCAGTGTAGCCTCGGCCCAGGATCGTGTGGTCGTCCGGGGAGGAACCCTGCTGGATGTGCGAGACGGTAGTCTGAGAGCAGACGCGGTCATCGTGGTCGAGGGAGATCGAGTGGTGTCGGTCACCACCGGCGGGTCCGCACCCGCGGGAGGCACGATCCTGGATGCCACCGGGAAGTTCATCCTCCCCGGCTTCGTCGATGTCCACGTTCACTACCCCGGTTGGGCGGCTGAGCTCTTTTTGAACCACGGAATCACCACGGTGGTGGACCTGGGCAACTCATATGAGTGGATCAAGGCGCAGAGGGAGGGGATCGAGCGGGGAGCCATTCCGGGGCCTCGGCTCTTTCACGGCGGCAAGATCCTCGACGCCCCCCGTCAACTGTCGGTGGACCCGAACGGCATCTCCCAGAAGACCTACCAGCCGGTCGCGAGCGCCGAAGAAGCCCGCCGTGCGATGCGGAAGTACGTCGGCAATGTGCAGGTAATGAAAGTGTATGGCGACCGCCTAGCTCCGGCCGCCTTGCGTGCGGCGGTGGAAGAGGCCGACAAAGTCAACATACCGGTGATCGGCCATTTCACGGACGTCCGCGACGCTATCGAGGCCGGAGCTCACGGAGTCGAGCACACCGCGTCGGTGGCCGGGGCCATCGTCGACCCCGAGGCTCTGGCAGAGGCGCAGCCGAAGCTACGACAGGGCTTCAGGTACCGACCCGAGGCCGTCATCGACGAGACGAAAGTTCCCGAGATCGTTCGCTCGATGGTGGAGGCTGGTCTCTATCTGAATCCGACCCTGAGGCAGACCTGGAGGGGAGACCGCACCCATCGAGAGCTCGGGTTTCCGTACCAGGATTTCGATTTGCTGATCAACAATTGGAGGCTGCGCTACGTCCCCGCGGACTACCCCGCCCTGGTGCTGAGGGGTTACCAGCAGATCGGGCCATGGAACTGGGCTGATCTCTCCCAGTACGAGCAGGACTTCCACCATAGGAGCTTCCAGAATTCTTCGCTCATCGCCAAGGTGTTCGTGGATGCCGGAGGCAAGCTCTATGCGGGAACCGACGCGGGGGCAAACGTCACGCCGGGCCTGGCAATGCATCAGGAGCTCCAGCTGATTGTCAGAGCCGGCATCGGTGAGTTGCAGGCACTGCAGGCAGCTACCCTAAACCCGGCCGAGTTGATGCGAATGGCGGGTCGCCTCGGTACGGTCGAAGAAGGAAGTGTCGGCGACCTTCTCATCTTGGAGGAAAACCCCCTGCAGGACATCCGCAACACGCGAAAGATCTGGAAGGTGATGAGCCGAGGGCAGATCCTGAGTGGGGAATACGATCCTGACTTTCGAAATCCCATTCCCAGGGATCTCTTGGTGGATTACTTCCCATCCCCCGCGATTCAGGATGTTTCTCCTGAGGCTCTACTGGAGGGGGCCGGCGAGGTGACTCTGACGCTGAGAGGCACCGGCTTCACTCCCTACTCCACCGTCCACTTCGGTGGAGTCGAGCTCGAGACCGAATGGATCGGTCCGTCCCGGATGACTGCCGAGCTCGTGGCCGAGTTGCTGCGACCGGGAACCTTCGCCGTGAGGGCGGAGAATCCGGGCTTTGGCGGGAGGCCTACTCTTGTCTCCAACGAGTTTCTTGTCCCGGTGATCCCGACGGCACTCGCTCCCACGGAGTTCCCGTCTCCGAAAGTATGAGACAGTTGTGAGGGCTGGTCATCAGGTGGTTATGACTCTTCAGCGGACGTTGCTGGTCACCCTCCTTTCGCTGGCCGGCTCTGCATCTGTCTGGGCTGAGTGCGGCGAGGCCGGCGTCGCGGTCCAGATACTAGGGTCGGGCGGCCCGACCGGGTCGAGTCGCGCGTCGGCCGGATACATTGTCTGGATCGACGGAGTCAGCCGCATTATGGTGGACGCCGGCGGCGGCACCTTCGCGCATTTTCATGAGTCGGGTGCGAAGGTCGATGACCTGCAACTGCTCGCGCTGAGCCATTTTCATCCCGATCACTCTGCTGAAGTGCCGGCGATTTTGTGGCCGCGAGGTGGCAACCTGCGCGTCTCAGGCCCGTCTGGGAGCGCGGGATTCCCCTCGCTAGGCGAATTCCTCGACGGCTTGTTTGGCGCGAATGGCGTATTCCGAGTGTTGAATAGCCGTGCGAGCTTCGACCCGGTAACGGTAGACGCGGCAGTGCGAGCTCCGGTGGAAGTGCTTGCCGACGAAGAAGTGCGGGTCTCGGCTATCGGCGTGCCGCACGGTTCGGTTCCTGCACTGGCATATCGAGTCGAGGTCGGTGGCTCGAGTGTCGTCTTCAGCAGTGACCAGAATGGCTCGGATCCGGCGTTTGTGAAGTTCAGTCGCGGCGCGGACGTCTTGATCGTTCATTTCGCCGGTTCGGAAGAAGGCGGCCGAGCGCAGAGCCGGAATCTGCACGCCAAACCGAGCGTTTGGGGACAGATTGCGACCGATGCCGAGGTCGGCACTCTAGTTCTCAGCCACATCTCTTCGAATCAGGATTTCGATGCGAACCTGGCGCATCTGAAGTCACGCTATAGCGGACCACTCGTGGTGGCTGAAGATCTGATCTGCGTAGCTGTCGACTAGGGCTGGCCGCCCAGGGCACCCCACCTCACCGCGTGCTCGTCACTCCGCTCCTCGCCGTACGCAGAGTACGGCTGCGTCGCCTCGTTCCTGCGCTGCGGCGATCTGGGGCACCCTGAACGCCCAGCACGGGTTGATGCGAGAAACGCTGGTCTAGTACATGCGTTGCCTTGGTTTGAAACTAGAGGTTTGACCCGTACTCTCGAATTTACATTTCTGACGTGAGCTTTTCACCCTCTTGACGACTTCGAAGTCGGGGCTCCATACACTTCGAAAGCGCAGTGTTTTACACCTGAAAAGGAGAACAATATGTCTGGAGAAACTCGGAACCATCTGGAGCATGTGCTCGAGAACGTCAAGACCAGCCGTCGTGAGGCTCTAAAGCGCCTGCTCGTCGGTGGTGGTGTCTTGGCGGTTCTACCCCCCGTATCGGTCGCGCTGGCCCAGGGCGGAGGCCGGGGCAAGGGCGAGGGCGGAGGCCGGGGCCGGGGCAAGGGCGAGGGACCAGGCACAGAAACAGGAACAGAGTGAAACTCCTCCTCGTCAAACCTTCAGCGCTGGTGGCGCCGGTGGGAGACGGCTACGTCGTCTACGATGTCGAGGAGGATCAGCTACACCACTTGAATCCTTCGGCAGCCCTGATCGTGGAGTTGTGTGACGGCTCCCGTCATCTCGACCAGATCAGGGCTGCTCTCCTCCCTCTGCTCGGCGAGTCCGGATGGGAGGATTGCGTTCGCTGGATCGACGAGGCGGAGAGGACTGGCCTACTGGTGAGCGGGCCTCCCGCTGGGCTCGGTGGCGCCGAGGTCTCCGCCAACCGACTCGTCGAGCTTGCGGATCGCCTTCGTAGCGATGACCGAGTACTCGCGGCGTTCGTTTGCCAGACGCACGCCGCCGAGCTGGCTCCCGACGAGCCGCTGATGTGGTGTCGACTCGGTGAGCTCGCTCACATCGTCGGTCGCAGAGCCGAGGCGCGCGAAGCGTACGAGCGCTACTTCGAAAGACATCCTGAGGACGCGGAGGTCGAGCACATTCTGGTGGCACTCCGCGATGATGCGCCACCGGCGCGAGCTTCCGATCAGTTCATCGAGCAGCTCTATTCGCGCTTCGCATCTTTCTACGACACCAACATGTGCGACGAGCTCGAGTATCGGGCCCCTCGCCGGCTGTTCGAGGTCGTTTCTCCGACTCTGGCGGGTCGCGATCAGCTCGACGTGCTGGATCTCGGTTGTGGCACGGGGCTGAACGGCGAGCTGCTTCGCGCTCATGCGCGGCGACTGATTGGTATCGACCTTTCGCCGCAGATGATCGAGCGGGCTCAGGAGAGAGCGGTCTACGACGAGCTGCATCAGGCAGAGATCACGGCCTGGCTGGAGGGCTGTGCCGCGCGCTACGACCTGATTGCCGCCTGCGACACGCTGATCTACTTCGGCGACTTACGCCAGGTGGTGCTGCCGGCGGCACGCAGGCTGAGTGCGAACGGAACGATCGCTTTTACCGTCGAGCGGGGCGACAACGCCCCGTTTCAGCTCGGCGACTCGGGGCGCTTCACCCACCACCCCGATCATCTGCGTGCCGTGGCGGCCGAGACTGGACTGTCGGTAGTGGGAATCGAGGAGACCGTGCTGCGCTCAGAGTACGGCGATCCCGTGGAAGGGCTGGTTGCCGTGTTCTCTACTGACTCGGTCCCTCCCTAGTCGTCGGCGACTTTGCCTACCACCTGACCCAACATCTCTTCAACACCGAGGAGCGTCTGTTCGCCGATCCCGACGGCACCATCCGAGCGCGTTGCCGACTTGGCCGGAGTCGACTTTCGACGTGTGCGCTTATGGATCTTTGCCCGTACTGCTGTCACGCCTCCAGACGGGAGAGGGATGCGGTCCCCGCCTTCTTGCGATCGATCGCGCCGCACTGAAAGTGGACCGTAACACTCGAACGTTTAGTGGCTGAGTGAGTCATTCGTGGTCGAGATCAAGGCGCGCTGACGCAGGCATATCGGGGACTATGTCGAGGAAGCGTAACGCAGAGATCGGCCGCGAGGGCCGCTCAGGCGCTAAACGTTTGGGTGTTACGGCCCACTAGATCGAAGGAGACTGCTCGAGGGCGCCTGGAGGCGGGATACCATCGCCAGGCGCGGAAGGAGAATCTCCTTATGTTGATTCGAGTCATCGCCCTCCTCTTCCCTTCGCTGTTGATGGTTGTTGCTGGCTTCGCCCAGGATCGGGCGCGCCCGAACATCCTCTTCATCTTTTCGGACGACCACGCCTATCAGGCGATCAGCGCCTACGGCTCGCGGATCAACCACACCCCGAATATCGATCGCCTTGCCCGGGAGGGGATGAGGTTCGAGAACGCCCTGGTCACCAACTCGATCTGCGCGCCGAGTCGGGCGGTGATCCTCAGCGGCAAGTACAGCCACCTCAACGGTGTTCTCGACAACGTCCTGGCCTTCGACGGCTCGCAGCAGACCTTCCCGAAGCTGCTTCAGCAGGCCGGGTATCAGACCGCGATGATCGGCAAGTGGCATCTCAAGAGCGATCCGACCGGGTTCGATCATTGGGAGGTGCTGCCCGGGCAGGGCTCCTACTACAACCCCGACATGCGCATCGAGGGAGGGGAGCGGCAACATCACGGCTATGTGACCGACATCATCACCGATCTGACCTTGGAGTGGCTCGAGGAGAAGCGTGACGACGATCGGCCGTTCATGGTGATGACCCAGCACAAAGCCCCGCATCGCAACTGGATGCCGGGTCCAGAGCATCTGACGCTCTACGACGGGGTGACGCTGTGGGAGCCGCCGACGCTCTTCGACGACTATGCCAACCGTGCGAGCCCGGCACGTCTCCAGGAAATGGAGATCGGGCGTCACATGAGGGATTGGCACGACCTGAAAATCAAGCCGCCAGCCGATACTCCCGAGAGCGATCTCCTACTACGAAGGTGGCTTCTGACCTACGGTCGCCTCGACGAGGGGCAGCGATTGGTTTGGGATGCCATCTACGAGCCCAAGAACGCTGCGTTCGCGGCGGCCAATCTCAAGGGGCGCGAGCTGGTGCGCTGGAAGTACCAGCGCTACATCAAGGATTACCTGCGCACCATCGCTTCCATCGACGACAATGTCGGGAGACTTCTGCGCTACCTCGATGCGACCGGCCTGGCGGAGAACACCGTCGTCATCTACAGCTCCGACCAGGGTTTCTACCTGGGGGAGCACGGCTGGTTCGATAAACGGTGGATGTATGAAGAGTCACTCAAGACTCCACTCCTCGTGCGCTGGCCCGGCGTGGTGGCAGGGGGAAGCGTCAACACCGACATGGTCTCCAACCTGGATTACGCCGAGACTTTCCTGGAGATCGCGGGCGTCGAGGCTCCCGATGCGATGCAGGGCCGGAGCCTGGTGCCACTACTCGCCGGCAGCACTCCCGGCGATTGGCGGCAGAGCTTCTACTACCACTACTACGAGAAGGGGGTGCACAACGTGGCGCCCCACGAAGGCCTGCGGACCCCGACCCACAAGCTGATCTCCTACTACGAGACCGGAGAGTGGGAGCTCTTTGATTTGGAAGCCGACCCTCACGAGCTGCGAAGTGTGTATGGTGCGAAAGGTTACCGGCGGCTTCAGAGTGAGCTACTGGAGGAGATGGAACGGCTGCGGCGTGAGTTGGGCGTGCCCTGAGCTCACCCTCCACTAGGGGACTCTGGCACGCCGCGCGCGGCATCGCGCAGGAGAAGAACTCGGCGGCGGGTCGGGCTCCACTCACAGCGCGCGGCCATCGATCCCGGTCAGGCTTGACGCGACACCCACCAGACTCTAGTGTGTCCCGACCACTGGAGGCGACACCGTGACCCGCATCGAGAGCTACCTCAACGACACCTGGCAGAGCGGCCGGGAACCCATGATCGCACTCGTTAATCCTGCCACCGAAGAGACACTGGCCGAGACCTCGACGCAAGGTTTGGACTTCACGGCGGCCCTCGCCTTCGCCCGAGACGTGGGCGGACCCTCCCTGCGCGCGCTGGGATTCGAGGGTCGATCCACACTGCTCGAGGAGATGAGCCGTCTGCTTTACGAACAACGTGAGCGCCTGATCGAAATCTCCATTGCCAACGGCGGCAACACACGCGGAGACGCCAAATTCGACATCGACGGGGCGACCGGCGCCCTGACCTACTATTCACGGCTCGGTTCCCAATTGGGCACCGGCAACGCGCTCTGGGATGGCGAATCCGAGCAGCTCGCGCGCTCGCCGCGCTTCCACGGCCGCCACCTCATGGTCCCTCTCCGAGGAGCGGCGGTGCATGTCGGCGCCTTCAATTTTCCCGCCTGGGGTACCTTCGAGAAGGCGGCCGTTGCCTTGCTGGCGGGCGTTCCGGTGGTCAGCAAGCCCGCTACATCTTCCTGCTTGCTGACTTGGGAGATGACGCGGATCCTGGTCGAGTCGGGAGTCCTGCCCGCGGGCAGCTTCCAGCTCGTCGCGGGATCGGCGGGAGATCTCCTTGCAGGCCTCGGGGGCCAGGATACCCTCGCTTTCACGGGCTCAGCGGACACAGCGGCACGCCTCCGCGCCGGTGCGGGTCCGGTACGCGAGAGCACCCGTATCAACATCGAGGCCGACTCTCTCAACGCGGCCCTTCTCGGCCCTTCGGTCGAGACCGGGACGACGGTGTGGGACGCTTTCATCCGGGCGGTCGTCAGCGAGATGACGCAGAAGGCTGGCCAGAAGTGCACGGCCATCCGTCGCATCATCGTTCCGACGAGCCAGATAGACAATGTCCAGGAAGCTCTCTGCGCGGAGCTGGCCGAGGTCAAGGTGGGCAACCCGGCCTTGGAGGAGGTTCGTATGGGACCCCTCGCGACGGCGGACCAGCTCGAGGATTATCGGGCGGGAGTGGCTAGCTTGGCAGAACAAGCGCGCATTGTCTTCGGAGATCCCACACGCGTAGATACCCTTGGCGTCCCTGCTGGCAAGGGTTATTTCGCGGCGCCGGTCCTGCTGCGAGCCGAGAATGCTCTGGCCGCCCACGAGGTACACCGCCGCGAGGTTTTTGGCCCCGTGGCGACATTGCTGCCCTACGATGGTAGCGTCGCAGAGGCCGTTGAGATCGTCGCGCGCGGTGGTGGCTCGCTGGTCAGCTCGGTCTTTGCGACAGACCGTGATTTCCTCAGCAGTGTCCTGCCGGAGCTGGCTCCCTACAACGGCCGCATTCTGGCGATCGACCCGAAAGTCGCGGAGGTGGCCACGCCTCATGGCACCGTGCTTCCTTCGGTTGTCCACGGTGGCCCTGGACGTGCGGGAGGTGGCGAAGAGCTGGGTGGGAGACGGGGGCTCTCTTTCTATATGCAACGCTCCGGTCTGACCGGAAACCGAGCTCTGATCGACAAGATCGTGTGATCCGCCGCGGGATCCAACAGCTGCTTCCGTCATCCGTATTCAGCCGTTCTCAGCGCTGGCCGAGTTTGCCGTAGAAGAGGTGCCTGCCCCCTTCGACGGCTAGCCTGGACTATTCATGAGGTCCGTAGTAGGAGCTTCATGAATAATCCAGGCTAGGGACAGGCGGTGGCGAAGGCCGATGTATCGGTGATCGCCGCCGCAGACGTGCCCAGCGGGTTCATGTATTGCCTGACGGTGCCGTACTCGGTGTCGGTCACCGTCAACGTGTACTCCACATTGGTGGTGGCCGCGGCGAAGGCCCAGTAATTGCCGTTGATGCTACAGCCGTCGAGCACCTTCACCATCATCTCCCAGTTGTCGGGGCTGAAGAACCAGAAAACCCCCGAGTCGTCAGAGCTGATGGTGGGATAGCCACTGCCGACTTGACCCTTGAAGTCACGCCAGCTGATCTCGACCCGGAAGCGTCCTCCGTTCAGACACATCGTAGTGTCGTCGGCGGTGCAGCCGTCGCCGCCTCCGGTGATCTGGCCTTTGAAGTAGCGCGAGGCTTGCTCGTAGGCGTCCGGGCCGATCTTGGCGCCCATGAAGCGGCCGGGGATGTCGTCGGCGGTGGGGTGGATGCCGCCGTAGATGCGCGAGAGACTGCACTCGTCGGCGGCATCGTAGTACTTTGCCCACTGCAAGGTGACATCGACGCTCGGGCCCTCTTCGAAGACGAGGAACTCGTTCTGCGGGGCGAAGAACTCACCGAGACCGCCGGGAAAGAACTCGTCGCCGGTGAGCATCGACATTACCGCCGCCGCGGCTCGGCTGTAGGTACTGTGCCCAGAGACGTAGCCCGCGAACGGCGGGGTGACGAAGGTCGGACGTTGGTAGGGCCACCAGTCTTCGGCCAGAATCCATCCCGTCCCGGCGCTGTCGATCGCGGGATTGAAGATGAAGCCGGGGCCGCGCCAGGCGTAAACCGCGATCTTGCCGATGTTGGCGCCGCCGACGCCGGCCAGGTGTTGGTGAAAACCGCCGGGTCCGGTACTTTCTTCGGTCACCAGCTCGATCGAGCCGGGGTGAAGCCCGGATGTGTCCCGTTTTTTGTGGAAATGGGTTCAGGCGTAGTCCTCCGAGTCGTCTTTTGCTAAATCCTACCGTTTACGCGGCCCTCTCAACCTCGAGCAGGAGCTGAAGCGCCCGGTAGCCGTTAATCCTTCGCAGGTGTATCTGCCCGAAGGCGACGAGCCCCCAGAGGAGCGTGACGCCGGCAGCCTCGGTGGCAAAGGAGCCCTGGGTTTTAGTGCGGCGACGAAACTCGCGGTTCAGGTTCTCCAGAGCGTTGGTCGTGCGCACCGAACTCCACAGCGATTTGGGGAGCTCGTAGAAGGTCAGTAGCTGGAACCCTGCCTCCTCAAGGCTGCGAGCCACCGCCGGGACTAGTCGCGACCACTTGGTGATGAACGCCGCGTAGGCCTTGCGGGCCTGTGCCGCGTCCTCGGCTCGTACGATCGAGTGCCAGTCACGCCGCAGCTCGTCGTGTGCGTGCACCGGGCAGTGTTTCTTCAGATTCTCCCACTTGTGTTGGACGCAGCGCTGGACTTTGACCTCAGGCCAAGCCTTCAGCGCCGCGGCCAGCCCTTTGTGGCCATCCGTGACCAGGTAGCGCGGAGCCTGAAGACCTCGGGCCTTCAGATCCTCGATCAGCCACTTCCAGTGCTCGGCGGCCTCGCTCGCGGCTAAACGTAAGGCCACCAGCACCTTGGTGCCGCCCGGAGTCACACCCAGCACCACCAGCACCGGTACCGAGACCACTCGACGGGCCAAGCGGACCTTCAGGTGAAAGCCATCGAGAAACAGAAGCACGTAGGACTCCTCCGACAGATCGCGCTCACTCCAGCGAGCAAAAAGCTCCTTCAGCCGAGACACCACACGCGAAACTGCGCTCTTGGACAGGTGCTCCTCACCCAGCAGCGGAGCCAATGCCTTCTTGATCCGGCGGCTGTTAGCGCCAGCCAGATACGCACCCAGGATCGCGTCATCGACCTCCTGCGTACGACGAGCGTAACGCGGCACGATCGCACTGCGAAACTCTACGCTGGCCCCATCCTCGCCGACTAGCCGTCCTCGTGGAATGTCCAGTTCCTTCGACCCACACGCCGTCGTGATCAGACGACGCTGCTTGCCGTTGCGATAGCCCGCACGCTCGCCTGAACGCTCGTAGGCGCTGCAGCCCAGCGCCTCGGACAGCTCTTCCTCGAGTGTGATCTCGATCGCCGCACGAACACGCTCGCGTAACAACGAACGAATGTCCTGACGGAAGCGTGCAGCTTCCCCTTCCTCGTTGATATTCTCCACCATGGCGTAATCCTCCGTTCGCCCTAACCGGCGATGTGTTTGACCACTAGGAGGTTACGCCATTCTCAATTTCCACAGCATTCGGGACGGATCCTGAAGCCCTATGCCCAGGGGATCGTAGGACATCCCACCTGGGTCCGAGCTCTGCCCCCTGTCGGCCATGTAGCGGATGGCTGAGATCGGTCGGACATAGTCGTACCAGCCTTTGGCCCCCCAGGCCGCGATGGCGACGTCGTGCATGGCGCCGCCCAGGGTGAGATAAACCTTGACGTCCCACTCCAGATCGTTGAGCACCGGGCCAGTGCCCTCGAGACGCTTGACTACCTGCGGATGGTCGGAGACGTAGTTGGCGATCGTGAACCAGTGTCCCGGCGGGGTCTCGGAGTCGGGCCCGTCGGCCCAGAACTCCGCCAGAATGCGGTAGTAGTCGCCGGCCGGGACGATCTGAGGAGCGTAGGCTTCGCCGGTCACCGGGTTCAGGTCGTAACCGTCACCGTCATTGGTGCCGAGAGTGTTGTCCCCGTTCGAGGCCGGGCTGACGTCGATCATGACTCCGCCCGTGGGGTCCAGGAGCCCACTCCACTCGATGACCTGCTCGAAGCCGGATTTGTACGCAGCGTCGGTCCCGCTTCCGATATAGGGCGGTGGCCCCGGGTCGTGGTAGACCCAATACTCGAAGCCGGCCCGCTCGTAGACTGTCAGGTCCTCTTCCTTCAGCGCGAACGGAAGCACCAGGCCCCATTCCGGGCTCAAGAAGTCGGGAACGCCGGTGGGGAAGAGATTGCCCGACTGGTCGACAAAGAACTCGAGCGCCAGCGGTTGCCAGCGGTTCGGGTCGACGATGTCGGGGTTGCCTGGCAACACTGGCAGCATAGGGGGGTTGATCGGGGTGTAAGAGAGGTTGGCATAGTCGCCCGCTTCATTGGCGCCGTCGCTCAGCCCCAAGTCGATGTAGGCCTCGGCGATGCGGTTGCCGAGTGCGGCCGGAGAATCTCCGGAGGTGCTGGAGAATCCCTTGTCGTAGCCCAGGGTGTCCATCAGGGCATCGAAGGAGGGGAGCGAGTCTTCGGCACCGGGCGAGCTCGCGAATCGCCACTTCAGCAGCCGATAGGCGGCGTAGCTGACTGCTTCTTCTCGCGCCGCTTCGACGTCTGCGGCGCTGGCTTGCTCGTGGTTCAGCCAGGTGTCGGTAGTGGGGTCGTAGGCCGCCCAGGCGTCCCACATCGCTGCGGAGGTATGAAAGAGGTTGCGTGCGTGGACGGTGGGTCGGGCAAAGTCGCCACGGATGGCGTCGAGAAGCGCTTCGTTCCACTGTCGAGCGACCGAGTGCTGGGCAATGGCCCCCGTTGCAGTCAGGAGGAGCAGAAGGCCTGCAAGCACAATTGCCGTGCTGGCTCGAGCCCGAGAGTCGACTCTTCTTGTATGGAGCAAGTCCTGAGTCCCCGTATTGTTGAGGGCGTTATTTCCCTCATGGGGTATACCAGATCGGCGAGGACCATGCACGCTCCTGCAGGGTGGGTGGAAGATCCTGACGCGGCTCGACGCCGGCCCGAATCGCATCCCAGGTCGACCAGCGACAGCTTGGATTCTCCAGCACCCGCACGTGGTAGAAGGCCCGCTGGGCGGCGTCGAAATCCGGGTCGGTCCACAGAGCACGCAGCTCACTGGCGCCGACATCTTCACCGAAGGTGCAATCGTCGAGGTTCACTTCGGCGCCGTTGTCGGGGCAGCGGTGGGTGCTCGAGCTCACCTCCAGGCCGTCGGAGCAGCCGACGTCGTAGACACGCTCGTGCGCCTCGCCGTCGGCCACCCAGCCCTTGACCACCTGTAGCCGCTGGAGTGGAGCGCTATTCGGGTCGCGTACGGCCCACGCTAGAAAGCGAGGTGCATGACCGGTTTCAGCCGGAAGATCGCCGCCCATCGCAACGCCACCGGCGTAGGCCACTTCGATCATGTTCGGATCTGCGACCAGCCCGTCCTCGAAGTCGTAGCCGGCGAAGAAGCGGATACGCATGCGCGGTCCAGAAGTGGCGAAGGTCTCTTTGCGCCGAAAGGCGTCATAGATCGATTCCCGCGTGTTCTCCTCCGCCCATACTCCGGCAAGGCCCGAGGCTCCCCAGTAGTGGTAGTAGTTGCTGGTGTACTCGGACCCGTCTTCGTTGGGGGCGTCGAGGGGCACGGATCCGCGCTGCTCCGGTGTTGCGTCATTGCGGCCGACCTTGCTGAAGAAATTGTCTTCCTCCTGAGAGCCTGCGGCATTGTGGGAGTCGCTCGAGCCGATGAGGCCGAAGCGATAGGGGTTGAAGCCCTGCGCTTCTTCCATCTCCAGGCCGTTGAGATACGCCTCTCGCACATAGCTCCCCGAGGGTGTGCTCGGAGTCGTGGTGGCGATGATGTAGGGGAAGATCTCGAAATCCGCCCATTCGTCGTTGGGCGATAGGGCAGGATGAGTGTCGGAGGTACCTTTGACCTGGGTGATCTCTACCAGGGGCTCATTGCGCATTCTTTGCTCGGCGTAGGCTGCGTCGAGAGGCTCACCCTCGAACTTCTCGAGCTCGAACATCTGGCCGTTCGACCCGTTCGAGTTGTGGGGGATGGCCAGCGCTTCCATCCCCGCCTCACGCTTGCCATCCATCCACGACCACAGAGCCTCCGGGTTCATCGAATCGAGGCGACTGAAGGGGATGTCGGGCACCGCACTGCCCCGAAAGATCACATTGCGATGGAGGTTCTGCCCTTCCGGGCTTCCCGTGTACTCGTATGCGATGAAGGTCGTGAACTTACCGGGGTCGTTGTGTCGCTCGGCGGAGGCGACGATCTCCCGCCAGGCCGAGCGAACGACCTCCTTGTCGAGCATGCCGGTGCGCTGGCCCAGGGTGTGACTCCTCATCTCAGTGAACGCCGTTCGACGTTCGTCGTCGGTGGTCGCCGAGTTGATCTGCTTGGCGAGAGGAGTCTTCGACACTTCCTGCTCGGGGTCGGACATCGCCTTGAGCATGCCAAGAAAGCTGGCGTGATCCGCGACGGCGTAGAAATCGAGGGGTGCCGACATCTGCACATCGAATCCTGCCGCATGCTGGATCGCCTCCCCTTTTGCATAGCGATAGGCGTCCTCGGGGCCGGAGCGCGTGCCGAAGATGAAGGCGTCATAGGAGAACACGGTGTGCACGTGCACGTCGCCGAAGTAGGCGTTGCGAAGGGGGTTCGGCGTCAGTGGGCCGTTTGCGGTGGACGCCAGAGCTTCGAGGGCCGGGTTGTCGATGCCCACTTCGCCGCCGGATCCGCCACAGCCAGCAATTGCGGAGGCGAGGAGAACGATGGCTAGACCAGCGTTTCCAAAGTTCGTGCTGCATAGCTCGAGGTCATTCTGTTCGCTGGCTAGGCGCGCTGACGCAGGCATATTGGGCAATATGTCGAGGAGGCGAAACGACGCCAGCGGGCAGAAGGGCCCGAGATATGTGCGCGAACTTTGGAAACGCTGGTCTAGTGAGCTCAGTCGGGGGATGTGTTTCATCTCGATCACTCCAGGAAAGTAGCTGAGTCGTACGAGTAACGGAGGGGACTCACGATCCTACACCCGCTGTCGGGTGGTCTTTGTCGACGGCTGCGCTGCGGTACTCTCTCGGTTCCTAGAAGGTCAGGAATCGAACCAGGGGTGCCCGACCAGGGGCGCTGGACCAGGAGTGCCCCTACCCTTGGCGAATCGGAGGCGAGTGATGGCAGTGAAGAAGAAAAGAGCAAGTCCGTAGTGCGAAGGAAGAAAGTCGTGGTGCAGCTTCCCGGGATCGCCCGCATCGCGTCGGGGTCGCTCGCGAGTCGCTACAAGCATGAACTGGAAGCCTTGCGTCCGGCCGGTGTCCGCCTCGTCGAAGTGCAGGCGAGCACCGAGGACGAGCTGATCGAAGGCTCGCGCGATGCCGATGCGCTGATCACCTCCTGGGGAATCAAGATCTCAAAGCGCGTGATCGCCGGGCTCGATCGTTGTGTCGTAATCGGAGTCGGCAGCGTCGGGGTCGACATGGTCGACATCGCGGCGGCCACCGAGGCCGGTATCGTGGTCACCAACGTACCGGATGTGTTCATCGAGGAAGTTGCCGATCACGCAATGATGATGCTTCTGGCCTCGGCGCGGCGAGCACGTGAGATGGACGCCCTGGCGCGCGAGCAGAGGTGGTTCGAGGGGCGCCCACTGCTCAACGAAACCCCGCGCCTGTGGGGGCAGACGCTCGGCTTGGTCGCTTTCGGCAACGTAGCTCGAGCGGTGGCGCGGCGTGCCAAGCCGTTCGGATTCAAGGTAATTGCCGCCGACCCTTATGTGACCGAGCTGAAGATGACCGGCGAAGGCGTCGAGCCGGTGGATCTGAACGAGCTACTCGAGCGCTCCGACTACATCTCTGTTCACGCACCGCTGAACAATGAGACCCGCCACCTGCTTTCGACCGCCCAATTCAAGAAGATGAAGAAGACGGCGATCGTGGTCAACACCTCCCGCGGGCCGGTGATCGATGAGACGGCACTGATCAAGGCCCTGCGCCAAGGCGAGATCGCCGGCGCCGGGCTCGACGTGCTGGAGAAAGAGCCGCCCAATCCCAGGAATCCGCTGCTCAAGATGCCGAACGTTCTGCTCTCGCCTCACATCGCCTCGGCATCGACGAGGATGCGCCCCCAGACTCGCCGCCGGGTCGGCTACGAGGTGGCGCTCGCTCTGGGTGGACGTTGGCCGATGAGCTGTGTGAACCCCACGGTGTTGCCGCGTGCCTCCCTCGAGCGCTGGCAGCCGGTACCGATGGAGCGTGGACCGAATCGGTAGGGTCAGCTGAGGGCCAGGCGTCCCGAATCAGCCCGCCAGGCGCATCAGATAGAACACGTAGCCATACGATCCTTCGCGGGCACGAAACAAATCGATCTCACCTTGGGTTTGATCGAGCACCGCAAGCGCCGCAGGTTCTGTGGTGCGTGGCCTGCGCTCCAGGATTCTCCTTTCAAGCTCGCCGTAGTAGCCGCTCCACCAATCCTCCTCCGGTAGCACGAAGCCCCTGATGGCGTGGAAGCCTGCGGCGACAGTACGACGGCGATTCTCATCGAGCGTGCCCATACCGGGGTAGGCGGCGCTCCAGAAGTCGACTGCCGGGGCCGGCGGAGAATGGGTCAGCCAGGTCAGCTCGGTCACCGCGACGACGCCATCATCCCGAAGCAGCGGTCGCCAAGCCTCGAGGCCTGCCTGAAAGCCCATGTTGTAGATCGCCCCCTCCGACCAGATGAGATCGAAGGATCTCTCAGCAAAGTCGAGGTCGGCCATGGATTTGCACCGAGTGTCGATCTGCTGGTCGACGCCCTCGGCCGCTGCTTGCGCCCGCAGCTGCTCGAGGAGCTCTTCGAGCAAGTCGACGGCAACGATGGTGCCACCCGTCTGTCGTGCGAGAGCGAGGGTCTGCCGTCCGCTGCCGCACCCGACGTCGAGGATGCGGGGCGTGGTTCCGAGCTCTGGAAGAAAGGCGAGAGCTCTCGAGGTGGAGGCATCACTACCAGGGCCCTGCTGTGGCAGTCCCCGGAACAGGTCGGGTAGGAGGCCGCCTGGCATCGATACAGACCGACTGCGACTACTGAGAGGAGTAGCCACCGACCCAGGTCGGGCTCGACCAGGCGCTGGCATCGTTCAGCTGTCGTACCCGAACGTAGTAGTAGTCGCCTTCGCGTGGCTCGTCGGTGTCGGTGTAGTTGAATTCGATATCACGCTCGCCGTCAGCGATGTGGCGGACGGTAATGCTGTCATCCGGATAGCCTTCGATCGGCATCTTGCGCTCGAGTCGGCCGCGACGGAGGTCGCCGAGGGCCAGCCGTACGCGCCCGCCCTCGATGGTGGCTCGTTCGCGGAAGAAGGGCGGCGCTGAACCCGTTTCGGCGGCGTCTTCGAGATCGAGGACGAGTGCCGCCCCCGGTTGCACATTCGACAGGGCTAGCCTCAGGGAGCTCATCTCGCCGCGGGTATTGGTCGCGAAACGTGCGCCCCGCTCGTGGGGCTCGAGCCGCTGGGTGGTGGGGTTGGTGAAGTCGGTGGCGCTGACTGCGTCCACCCGTGCGCCGGAGACGGTGAGGTCGCCGATCCAGTGCCGCCAGCCTCGCGGCGCGTCGCCGGCGTGGAGCGGGGTCGGGTCGGAATAGAACGAGAGCAGAAGCTCCATCGACCCTCCGCGGCTTGCCTGGGCCGAAGAATACTCGCGCTCCCAGATCTGCTCGCCGTTCTTCATCAGATGGATCGACTCGATCGGGGCGGTACCGATGACCCGGCCGCGGATCTCCCTGGTCTCGGAAAAGGGGGCTCGCTGACCCATTTCGACCCCGTTCACCTTGACGTCGAGGATCATCCGGTCGCCGGTGGTGGCGTAGGTACGCCGCTCTTTCATGGCGTCGAAGATCGCGTCCCGCGACCGCTCCGGGGCCATCACCGCTCCCAAGCCGCCCCGTTGCGCCAGCGAGTTGCGATTCGGTCCCGAGTAGCCGGGGTGTGACAGGTGGTCGTCGGAGGCCGCGGTCACTCCGACCAGCTGGCCGTGGGCCAGATACGCCTTGATGAACCACTCGAAGGAGCCGTGCATCGACATCATCTCGACAAGGGACTCGAGCTTGACGTCCGACTGTCGATAGTCGCCAGGGTTGTGAGCGTGGGGGATGGTCAGTACGTCGGCCGGGTCGTAGCGCTCTTTCAGCTCCTGGTAGAGCTGCGACAAGCCAGGGTACTCGAGACCTGAGACTCGCTCCTGGTCGCCGATAGTGCGGAAGAGCACATTGTGATGGCCGCCGTAACGAGCGGCACGGGTCCACTCCCACCCCAGATAGGGAATGAATCGCCCAGGCTCATCGAACTCCGCGCTGGTTTTTCGCATCAGCTCCCACTCGCCGTCGTCGAGCGAGCTGTCGTGCTCGGAATGGGTGACGTAGTCGAGGCGGGCGTCATCGCGGGCGAATTCCAGGAAGAAATTGACCGCGCCGATCCCTTCCGCATAGCCGGAGTGCCCGTGGGTGTCGCCCCAGTAGATGCGGCGCTCAGGGTTCTCGACCACCAGAATCGGGTTCGCCTCGCCGGTGATCGAACCGTCTTGGGAGCGCAGAGTGATCCAGTGGGGCCCGACCTCGTCGAGGGCCATGTTGACGAGAGTGATCGCCTGGTCGCCGGCCGGAGTGGAGGAGTGGAGCTCGCCGTTGACGAGGATGTCGAAGGCGGGAATGTCGCCGGTGGCGCGGTTGAAGAAAGCGTCTTCAGCGCGTACCGAGAGCTCGAACGATTCACCAGGGGTCACGAGGCTCGGCGCGAAACCATGGACTCCGGAAGCATGGGTGCCGGTGACGACAAAGGGCAAGAGAGGCAAGGGTCGCCATTCGCTCGAGCCGTCCAAGTCGACATAGAGAGGAAATGGCATGCGACCGCCCGAGGTCGAGGTCATCAGCAGTCCCTCGCCGCCGCCGCTGGTATCGCCGATGGTGATGGTGACGGTTTCGCCGGGGTCGAGCTCACCTACCGTCACTCGGAAAGCAATCGCGGGCACGGGGGCCCGGAATCCGCCATGGGGGCCCGAGGCCATGAACCCCTCCTCGAGCTCCAAGTTGACATCGTCGTCGCTGGTCGCGATCGAGACGTAGCCGGCACCGGTCGGATCGGCGGTCTGGTAGGGCGCGGAGTTGACATTGAAGTGCCGAGCGACCCAGAAGCCGCCGCCGGTTTGAACCGGATGAGTGCCGACCGTCCAGATCTGCTTCAAGGTGGCATAGGTCCGTGCTTCGAAGGGTCCCAACGACTCGGCTCTGAGCTCGCCGAGCGCGCCCTCTTCCTCACGCAGAGTGAACTCCCTCACCAGTTGGTCGACGGTGGCCGCAGCGGCTAGGGCGGCCTGGCCCTGGGGTGGGATGGTCGCGTAGAGCCGCACTCCAGGCCCACCGAGACCGACCTCGCCGCCTGCCAGTGCGTAAGCGTCGACCCAATCGGCAAGAACAATTGACCGCTCGCCGAGAGTGCTTGCGTCGGTCGGGCTTGCGCTGACGTCCGCTTTCAGTTTCTCGATCGCGGCGCGCAGTCCACTATCGGTAGTTTGCTGCGCGTGCTCGCCGGTTCCAGACCCACAGCCGCCCGCCAGGAGACCGATGAGACAGATTGTGTTCAACACTCTCATTCTAGATACCCCCTCGTTTCGACGCCCGGCTCCAATACTCGCAGAATTGGTCTGCGCCGTTGCCCGAGGCGAATAGGAAGCAACGCCGGAGTGCGCCCTCCTCGTCGCCAATACTTACAGATTCGGTCTGCGCCGTGGTCCGAAGCGAATAAGAAGCAACGCCCAAGTTCGCCCTCCTCGGCTCCAATGCTCACAGATTCGGTCTGCGCCGTTGCCCGAAGCGAATAAGAAGCAACGCCCAAGTGCGCCGTCCTCGTCGCCAATACTTACAGATTCGATCTGCGCCGTTGCCCGAAGCGAATAAGAAGCAACGCCCAAGTGCGCCGTCCTCGTCGCCAATACTTACAGATTCGATCTGCGCCGTTGCCCGGAGCGAATAGGAAGCAACGCCCGAGCGCGCCGTCCTCGGCGCCAAAGAGCAATTAGCTGGGGGAAATGATATCCATCATTTTCTCCGGCTAAATGAACCACTTGATGTGGTCGCCGTTGTAGTCGGTCTCGACACTTCGCACTCCCCTGGGCTGCTTCGGCGCCATCTCTTCGCCCCAGCGATCGAAGGCTTTCTTCATCTTGGTGACGAGATCCGGGTGCTTGGCCGCCATATCCTTCGATTCGCCCGGATCTCGCTCGACGTTGTAGAGGCGCTCGAGATCGGACCCGATCATGAGCAGCTTCCATTCTCCGTAGCGTACAGCGGCGTTGGGCCCGGAGCGCCAAAACAGGTACTCGTGAGGTGCCCCCTGTTTCTCTCCCGTGAGGTAGGGAATCAGATTGACTCCGTCGAGTCGGTACTGCGCGGCGTCTTCCTCGCCGGCGACGGCCAGCGCTGTCGGGAAGAAATCGAGCGAGCTGACGGGGTGTCGGTATACCTCGCCCGCGGGGATCCGACCCTTCCACTGCACCAGATACGGAACCCGGGTGCCGCCGTCGTAAAGATTGCGCTTGTGCCCGATCAGAGGCCGATTGTGCACCCGCTCGACATCGTTGCCCTCGGTGGCGCCGTTGTCGCTGGCGAAGATCACCAGAGTCTTCTCTTCCAGGCCCTCCTCCCGAAGCTTGGCGAGAACGGCGCCGACGGCATCGTCGAGCGCGCTCACCATCCCTGCATAGATGCGCCGTGTTTCGTTCTCATGTTGGGGGAAGCGCTGGTAGTACTCGTCAGTGACTTGCATGGGGGAGTGCGGGGCGTTGAAGGCGAGGTAGAGAAAGAAGGGTCGATCTTTGTTTCGCTCGATGAACCCAACGCCTTCATTACCCAGGTGATCGGTCAGGTATTCCTCCAGCGGCACAATCTCACGCCCGCGGTACAAGCCGAGCATCCGATCGGGGTTTTCTCTCAGCCCCGCTATGCCGGGGATGCCTCCTTGCGAGATCTTGGGCTCGTCGACCGAGAGGTAGTGGGCACCGGGCCACTTCGGGTCCAGATAGTTCATCCCTGCCGACATACCTACAAAGTAGTCGAACCCGCGATCGAGCGGATGGAGGAGCTCTCTCATCCCCAACTGCCACTTGCCGATCGCGGCGTTGGCGTAACCGACTTTCTTGAGAGCGTTGGCGATGGTCGTGTGCCCGATGCCGAGGGTTCCCCTTGCCGCCCCGATCGGCGGATTCACCCCCGAATTGAGCTCCTTTCCCCAGCGCTGCTGATAGCGGCCGGTCATCAGGCCGTTGCGGGAGGGATTGCATACGGGTGCTGTCATATAGCCGGAGGTGAAGCGGATCCCATTGCGCCCAATCGAGTCGATGTGGGGTGTCGGAATGTCACTTCCATAGGAAGAGACGCTGCCGTAGCCGAGGTCGTCCGCAAAGAGGATGACGATGTTGGCCTGGTCGCCTTGGGCGGCGCCGGCGGCGAGGCCCAGCAGGGCGAAGAGCGAGAGGGCGGTGGCCGTACGGAGCGCCGCGTCCAACCGTTTGTCTGGCATGGTCAAGTGATCGTACCAGCACTGGCAGTTGATCGTTATCCCTACCTCCCCCCTTGCATGTCGTCGAGGCCTACGGGTGTAGTGCGCTGGGTCCATCGCTCCCGAGGAGAGGCGCTAAGATGCCGACGACACCGTTCGGGTGAACGGTTCGGCGACAGTGGTGAGTAAGGACACTCTGGAGGAGCGGGGAGCGATGCTCGCGGTGTACCAGCCTGACGAAAAGGCAAAGAATCTTCAGGGTCTGTTGATCCGAGTCGATGAGGTCTACACTCATTGCCCGCGTTCATTGAAGTTCGGAGGCCTCTGGGATACCGAGGAGATCGAGCGCAACCAGAAGACTCGGCCCCTTCCCGCCCGAGAGGTGAGCTGACCATGCGATTCGCCCTTTTTCTCTGTCTCTGCCTCGCCCTGATGCCGACCGAGGCCCAAGCGGAAGAAGCCGGTTGGATCGATCTCTTCAACGGCCGAGACCTGCAAGGCTGGACCCGACGCGGTGGGGAAGCCGAGTACCGAGTAGAGAAGGGTGCGATCGTGGGATCGACCGTGCTCGACACCTCGAACACCTTTCTGTGCACTGACCGCGACTACGGCGACTTCACACTCGAGCTCGAGTTCAAGGTCGATCCCGATCTCAATTCGGGAGTACAGATCCGTAGCCATGTCTACGACAGAGAGAAGACGGCCATGATCGGCGGCAAGACCAGGGTCAAACCGGCGGGCACGGTCTACGGTTACCAGGTCGAGATCGACCCCAGCGACCGCGCCTGGACGGGTGGAATCTACGACGAATCTCGCCGGGGGTGGCTGGTCGATCTGAGCCGCGACGAGGCCGCGCGCAAGGCGTTCAAAGCCGGGGCCTGGAACCACTTCAGAATCGAGGCACGAGGCTCGTCGATCAAGACCTGGGTCAACGGTGTACTCGCCGCCGATCTCTACGACGGAATGACCGCGAGCGGTTTTATCGGACTGCAGGTCCACAGCGTCGGCACCGACGAAGAGCGGAAGGGAATCGAGACGCGGTGGCGCAACATCCGCATCAAGCCCTACGAGTAGACCGGAGTGAGTGGCTAAACCCTGTAGATCCGCGTCGCGGTGCCGTAGAACATCGCGTGCTTTTCGTTCTCAGAGAAGTCCGCCACGATCTTCTTGAAGCCGTTCCAGAGCACCTGGTACGAGAGCGAGAGCTTGTCGACCGGATAGTTACTCTCGAACATGCAGCGCTCGGGTCCAAAGCACTCGATGGTGTGGAGGTAGTACTTTCGCTGCGCTTCCACGAAGTCGTCTGAAGTCGGAGGCGCCTCGTCTCGGTCCCAACCGAAACCGTTGTCCGGCATCGCCATTCCGCCGAGCTTGGCGAACACATTGGGGCACTCGGCAATGGCCGCCAGGTCTTGGGTCCATTGCTCGAAGATCTCTTCCTGCATACCTGCGTAGGCGCCGACGCCCAGCGGGGTGCCGAAGTGATCGAGGATCATGGTCGTCTCGGGGACGGCTTGCGCCAGGGAGCGGAAGTCCTGGTTCTGATGAAAGAAGTGCCAGGTGTCGTAGGTGTATCCCATGCGCCCCAGGGTCCTGACGCCGGTGCGGAAATCTTCACGGGAGTAGGGGCAGGGGCGACCTCGTCCCGCGTTGGTGAGAGTCCCGGTTGGATCGCTCGGCCCGGCATGGCGGATCCCTCGAAAGAGGCCGTGACCCGCTTCTTCGTGGGCGAGAAGAACCTCTTCGACACCCTCGCCGAGGGTCATGTCGGCGTGGCTGACGATCCCCGCGATCGTGGCCTTGCCTTCCTGCTTTGCGCTCTCTTGGGCAATCGCGGTGACGAACTCGGTCTCACCAACCGGCTTGAGGTGATCGGGTCCGCTGTCGCGGTAGCCGGAGTGGCAGTCGATGAAGATGGTCTTCTCGACGTTGTGGCCCGAGCCGGTATCGGCCCACAGGTCTTCGAGAAGGTAGGAGCCCCATTTCCCAGGCTTGGCCCAGAGATGGTGGTGGGTGTCGATGATCGGCCGCTCTGGGTCGACGATCTCTTCGCTGACAGAGGCAAGCCATTCGGCGGATCCTGGTGTGGGCATCATTGTTCTCCGTGGTGATTTTTGGCCGGTGCCTCAACTCGGCGCCGCGCCCTGAGTGCCGATGTAGACGGCGTAGAGTGACTGGCTTGCCGCCATGAACAGGCGATTGCGCTTGGGCCCGCCGAAACACAGATTGCCGCAGACCTCGGGCAGACGAATGCGGCCGATGAGCTTCCCCGCCGGTGTCCACACCGTCACCCCGTTGTAGCCGACATTGTTGCCGGCGTTGCTCGACGCCCACAGATTGCCCGCGACGTCGCAGCGCAGGCCATCGGGCCCGCATTTCACGCCGTCGACCACACAGTCGGTGAAGAGGCGATGGTTGGAGAGCTTGTTGTCGGCGCCGACGTCGAAGGCAAAGACCTGCCCCTTGCCGCCCGATCCGGTATCGCCGGGCCCCTTGCCTGTGCTGGCGACATAGAGCGTCTTGTAGTCGGGAGAAAAGCAGAGACCGTTGGGATCGGGCACCTGGTCTTCGGTGGCGACCCGCGCGAGCTTGCCGCTGGGATCCCATCGGTAGCACTGGGTCGGCAGCTCTCGCTTCCAGGCGCCGATGCCGGGCGGTTGGCCGAGAGTGGGGTTGAGAAGGCCGGCCGGGTTGGTGGGCCCTCCGGCCGCATCGGGGGCACCTTCGTAGAGCATTCCGCCATAGGGCGGATCGGTAAACCAGATGCTGCCGTCGGGATGGGGAACGGCGTCGTTCGGAGAGTTGAGTCGCTTGCCCTCGAACGAGTCGGCAAGCACGATAGCCGAGCCGTCGAGCTCGTAGCGCACCACGCGACGCATCAGATGCTGGCACGAGATCTGCCGGCCCTGGAAGTCGAAGGTGTTGCCGTTACTGTTCTGCGAGGGCGCTCGAAAGACGCTTACATGCCCGTCGTCCTCCAGCCAGCGCATCTGCCGGTTGTTCGGGATGTCGCTCCAGATCAGGTATCGACCTTGGGAGCTCCAAGCCGGACCCTCGGCCCAGAGTGCGCCGGTCCAGAGACGCTGGATAGCGGAATTCGGTTGCGTCAGGCCACGGAACGAAGGATCGACAACGATGACATCCGGGTCCCAGAAGTAAGTGGTCGGTGCGGCCCCCGGTCCGAAATCGCGCGGTGGGGTGGTGACCGTACTCGGTGGCAGGACCGGCCTCGTCGCCTGCTGAGCCAGAGCGACCCCGCTGCCGATCGCCACGGCGCCGGAACCCAGCCCCACAGCCTTGATGAGCGTTCGTCGCGACACCGCCCGGTCGCCTATCGTCGCCTTTTCTGTCGCCATCTCTGCCTCCTCGCCGCGGAGTCTCTCATGCATCGCAGTACCTCTTTTACCCGCCTCCGAGCTCCCTGATTCTTGCCAGCCTCTCGCCTTCGTTCGCTTGCAGCCACGGGTCGCTGCCGAGTCGTTCATGTGCGATCGCGAAGTGCGGCTTCGCCTCCTCCGCGCGGTCGAGTAAGAGCAAGCATTCGCCGATCTCTTCTTGCGTGTACCCTTCGGCCTCCTTGCCGGCGCGCTCGGGATGGTCCAGCAGCGGGAGCTGGATCACGAGAGCTTCTTCGACGCGACCGAGCAAGCGCAGCATCTTTGCTTTGGACCACAGCGCGATGCTCGCTTCGAAGCTTCTGCCGAGACTCTCCCTGAAGAGACGATCCTCTTCGAAGAGAGTCAGTGCCCGCTCGTGCTCGCCTCTGTCGCTGTAAGTCCACGCGAGGTTGTTACGCAGCGGTCCCAGCCAGCCGCGCACGCCTTCATCCTTGGCAGCCATCGCCATCTCGATCGCGCGCTCGTTCCACCGGATCGCCTGATCGGGCTCCTCGACGATGCCGAGCATGTGGGCGGCGTCGACGGCGAGGCCCTCGAATCCGCCACTCTGCGCGAGCGACAGCGCGGATTCGAAGTGCGCGACGGATGCGGCCGCGTCGCCACTGCTGTTGATCACCCGCCCACGTTCCAGATTCAGGCGCACCCGAGCCAGCTGCATATCTTCCGTTAGAGCCTCCTCGGCTTCATTCAGCACTTCATGGGCGTCGCCGAAACGCCGCTGAAGGCCGACGGATCTTGCCAGCTGCGTCAGCGCCTCGGCGGCGTAAGCGTCGTCGGCTGCTGCCTCCCCGCGCTCTTTGAGCTCTCTGAAGCGGGCTTCGCTCGCGGCGGGGTTCCCGAAATCCCACGCGCTGTCTACTTTGGGCAGTAAGTCAGGCACGGTCGCCGGCGCGTTTTCCAAGAGGCGGGCGAACACGGATCAGCCGCAAAGCTGATCGGCGAGATCCGTGTAGTTCTCGGCGAGGATATCGAAGGAGGAGGTGTCGCCACGGCTTCCTGGCTCTCGCAGTTTCGGCTGTACGAACGCGGTCTTCAATCCGGCACGGGCCGCGGCTGCGAGGTCCCCGGGGTGTACTGCGACCATCATGACTTCTCCGGGTAGAGCGCCGAGCAATGAAGCGGCCTTGCGGTAGGCCTCCGGTTCGGGCTTGTATACGCCGAGGAACTCGCAGGATAGATAGGCGTCCCAGTCGATTCCGGCATGCTTGGAGCTGTCGACGGCGATAGACAGCGACAACACGGTGAGTATGGAGACGATGTAGTCCTCTCGCAACCGACTCAAGGCAGCCGGTACATCGGGCCACACGTCCATTTGGTGCCAAGCGTCGTTGAGTTGGTCTCTTTCAGCCTCGGTGAGCTCGAGTCCTGAATACTTGTCGGCAAGCTCATCGAGAACGGTGCGGTGTAGCTGGTCCGCATTCTGCCAGGGAAGGTCGCCGGCTCGTACTTTCGCCAAGGTTTCGAACATGCGCCTTCGCCAGTCGAAGGCGAAGGACTCGTCGTCGACGTCGACGCCCTTTTGCGAGGCGAGCTGGCGCAGTGCAGTTCGGGTGGCGGTTTGCCAGTCGAAGATGCTTCCTCCGACGTCGAAAGTGAGGGCTTTGATCCCGTTTTTCATCTGTTCACCTTGGGAAAGTGTCTATGCCCGGCTTCGGGTCCGGCTGAGTCGCCAGGATCGCTGCGAGTCGTTCCACCACCTGAGGTCGCTCCATCGCGAGGTTCTTCCGCTCGAGAGGATCGGTCTGGTAGTCGTAGAGCTCATAGTCCTGCCCGCCCTGCTCGCCGATTGCTTTCCATTCAACCAGACGATAGCGCTGCGTGCGGATTGCCCGGCCCAGGCGGTTGCCTTTGGGATAGCAGTGGTAGGCGTAGCCACCGCGCGCGGGTTTCTCACCCTTCAACAGCGGTACCAGACTGTCGCCGTCGATCGGCTGGGGCCCGGTTGGCGTCGGTAAGCCCGCCAACTCGGTGAGGGTGGGGAAGAGGTCGACGGTTTCGACCAGGGCGCTGGAGCTCGAGCCTGGCTTGGTGATTCCGGGGGCCGAGATCAGGATCGGAATCCGATTGGCTTGTTCATAGTTGGTGTGCTTGGTCCACATGCCGTGGTCGCCGAGGTGGTAACCGTGGTCCCCCCACAAGACGATGATCGTGTTCTCTTCGAGTCCCAGGCGGTCGACCTCGTCGAGCACTCGACCCACCTGCGCATCCATGTAGCTGAGGGCTGCGAAGTAGCCGTGAATGAGCGTACGCTGCATCTCGTCGGCGACGGGAGGCTTCTCGGGGATCGGCTTGTAGGCCGACAATTCACCGAGCGTCTTGCCGGCGTAAGCCGGAGCGCCCTGCGGTGGCTCCCTCAATTCCGCGAGCGAGAGCGCGCTTGGATCGTAGAGATCCCAGTACTTCTTCGGAGCGCAGAAGGGCAGGTGCGGCTTGGTGAATCCGAGGGCCAGAAAGAACGCCTGGCCGGACTCTTTGTAGGCCTTCAGCCGTTTGATTCCTTCGCTGGCGATGCGTCCGTCGGCGTAGGCTCCGTCGTCGACATCCGCCTTCTCCCAAGCCGCGCCGCGAGTGAGTCCCGCTGCAGACTTGTTGCTGAAGAGGGCCTCTTCACGGGTGAGCTGGCCGTTGGTGCTGTCCGGGAGCACATAGTCGATCACTTTGTCCGGGTGGAAGGGCACGCTCCAAGAGTGGGTGTCGTTGATGTTGCCGTGTCCGATATGAAAGACCTTGCCCACCCCGGCCGAGTGATACCCGTTCTGCTTGAAGTACTGTGGCATCGTGACCGCATCGGGCACCGCTTTGCGAAAGTGGGTTTGCAGTCGATAGATCCCGAGCGACGTCGACCGCGATCCCACCAGCAGATTGTTGCGCGAGGGGGCACAGACCGCTTGATTGGTATAGGCCATATCGAATCGCATGCCCCTCGCGGCCAGCCGATCAAGGTTCGGTGAGTGAACCCATTTCTCTCCGTAGGCTCCGAATGCAGGCTTGAGATCGTCGACCAGAATGAGGAGGACGTTGGGTTTAGCCACGTCCGCGAAAATGAGCTGCGGACACAATCCGAGACACGAAAGGACAAGAGCAAGCGCAGCTGGTCTCGGGTTCATCCGATTCATCATACTGCGGCGAGCGGATGGTTGGACTAGTGAGTGGCGTGGCCGCTGCGCAATATCTTGGCAAGGATTTTGCGACTAGTGAGTGAGCGACAAGTCGAGAGTTCCGGATGCCGCTCATCGCAAGGGTTCCGGGCTTCGAAGCCCACCCAGGTTGACGAAAATCGGGACCAAGGCCTGTCAAAAATTCGGGTGCCTCCGTGGTGCCACATTCCTCGCTCGCTGAACGGGCGGGATTCTATCGGCCTTCGGCCATTTGGGCTTATGCCCAGGGAGAGATGATCGGATGACAAGAAGGGGTCCTTTTCTCGCAGTCCTGCTCCTCGCCGCAGTCGCGGCCGTGCCAGTCACCGCAAACCAGACCGTACTCGCGATCTCGAAGATTGCGGATTTCCTCTACGTCATCGACCCGAGCCTCGGGACCATTCTGACGGACTTGGAGCTCAGCGGCACCAATCTCCGCAGTGGCTTCACGCTCGGGCTCGCGGTAAGCCCGGTGACCGGCGAAGTCTTCTCCGTGCTGCGCTTCGACAACCCCGATGGCGACAATCACCCCCTCCTGGTGATCGATCCGGTGTCAGGGGTGGCCACCGAGATCGGTAGTACCGGAGGCTCAGGCAACCTGAAGTTCGCCGATCTTAGTTTTGGGACCGACGGTACCCTCTACGGTGTGACCGGTGACGGCTCACCGACATCTCCCTCATCCCTCTTCATCATCGATACGTCGACGGGTTTTGCGACTCTGAAATTCGCTCTGGGGAACGGAGACGACGGCGAAGCTATCGCCTTCAACCCAGAGGATGGGCTCATCTACCACTTCTCTGGCTTTGGAGATCTGATTTTTGAGTCGGTCGATGCAACGACCGGTGCCACGACCGCGATCCCTCTCTCGGGGCCCGACGGCAACAACTTCCAAGAAGTGCTTTCGATGACCTACGCCGGCAATAGTAGCTTCTACACCGTCGATAGGGCTGGCAATGTCACCGTGGTTTCGACCGCAGGCGTTGCTACTACGAGCGGAGATCTCGGCAACCTGGCCAAGGGAATCGCCGTCATGCGGCCTATCGCCCTCTGTCTTGATCAGGAAGAGGTCGCCGATAGTCAGTGTCTGGCCGACGCCTCGGTTGACGCCGGCTCCTTCGACCCCGACGGCGACTCGGTGACGCTCACGCAGAGCCCGGCGAGCCCCTACGGTCTTGGCGTGAGTGACGTAACCCTCAGCGTCTCGGACGGCGACGTGTCCACGAGCTGCGAGGCGAAGGTGACAGTCGTGGACCTCGCCCCGCCTGACGTGGAGTGTGGCCTACCAGCGAGTCTTGGTCCGCCGGACACACCTGTCGTCATTCAGGCGACGGCCGAAGACAACTGCAGCGCAACTGCCACGGTGGGGCCGGTCGATTGCTACAAGCTCAACGGTGCCGGTAAGCGGATCGATGCCAACGATTCGTGCTCCGTCGTCAGCAGCGGTGACACCGTCACCATCCTGAACACCGGCGGCGTAGGTACCGTGCTCGAGTGGGAGGCTACCGCCGAGGACTCGAGTGGAAACACCGCCACCGAGACGTGCTCGATCGAAGTGTCGAATCCCGGCAAAGGTAAGAAGTAGCGCCACTCTCGTCGTGGAGCGCGTCGGCACCGTCCCTTCTCGGTGCTCAGGTACGACATCCTGGACTCTGAGCCTGAGACTTCGACGCCTTCGAGCAGGCCGATGTCACCTCGACCCGACGCTACGGCGGAACCGGTTTGGGATTCTCAATTACCAAACGCTTGGTCGAGTTTCTTGACGGGCGTATCGGCGTCACCAGCGACGTCCTTCGGTTGAGATTCTCCGGCTAGGTAGAGCGGAGTTGCCTACGACCATTTTCAACGCTGCTGCCACTCCCCACCCTGCATCACGCGTTCGATCTTGCGTGTGTTTTGGATGTCGGCCTCGGGATCCGCAAACAGAAGAACGAGATCTGCGATCTTGCCGCGGGTCAGAACCCCGAACTCGGCAGCTCCGCCCTCCAACTGCTTTGCTCCGTTTCCAGTAGCCGCTGCGATCGCCTGGACTGGCGACAGGCCGGCTTCGACAAAGAGGCGCATCTCGTGGTGGGTTGCCCACCCGAAGGGGACATTGCCCGCACCGCTGTCCGAGCCGACGAGGAGGGTCACTCCGGCGTCACGCATGGCGCGCACGAAGTGCTGTTGTCTGGCGTAGATCGTCCGCCAGCGCGCGGTCGCCGGGCTGGCCAAGATCTGCTCCCGGGTCTCCGCGCTCTCCAGCCGCTCGAGTGTGGCGGCTCTGAATCCGGCACGGATGTCGGGGTCGCTCAGCTGATCGGGGTTCTCGGGCAGGAACCATGAATCTTGCGTCTTGGTAAGGGCGGGAGCGAACGAGAGACCCAGCTCCTTCGCCTTCTGGCCGAAGGCGAGCCCCACCTCATGGGAGCGTACGCCGTGGAGAAACTGCCGTACGCCGACCTCCGCCAACTGCCAGATGTCGGCCTCATCGAAGACATGGGCCACGGTCGGAATCCCGTGGAGCCTCGCTTCGTCGGCGATCGCGGCACGGATCTCAGGCGAGATCTTCTTCTTGGTGCCGTTCCAATCGTCGATCCACATCTTGACGAAGTCCAGCCGGCCGGAGGTCTGCGAGCGCACCATCTCACGCGCCTCTTCCTCACTCGTGGGCGCGTTCATCCCTGGCGGATTCCCGTCCGGATAGATGAATCCAACGCCGGCGGTGTAAAGCCGTGGGCCCGGGATGACTCCGGCCTCGGCATCCGCCATTATGGCGAGATTGTCCTCGCGATCGTTTCCCATGCCGCGAGTCGTTGTCACTCCCATCCGCAGTTGAGCGAGGTACTGCCGCTCGACCTCCTCACGGCCGCCGCCGTAGTGGCAGTGGAGGTCGATGAGGCCGGGAATCACCACTTTGCCGGCACCGTTTACGATCTCCGCCTCCTCGGGAAGAGCCGTAACGGAGCGCCTTCCCACGCTTTCGATTCGGCCGTCGCGAATTACGATCAGGGAGTCGTAGATCGGCTCGGCGCCTGTCCCGTCGATGAGCTTGGCTCCTACGATGGCAATTGCCTGGGGCCCGATCGTTGGCGGTGCGCTCTCGCTTTGACATCCGACCGCGAGGATGGCGACGCTCAGAAGAGACAGCAGAGGACGTTTCATCTCCGTAGAATCTTCTCGAATGCTAGAGTCCCAATCGAAGTCAGTCGACCGATAGGAGAAGCCGGCGCGCCAATGGCGCGGGCTTCCGGAAAATGACAGATATCACTTCCATCAGCTAGTGGTTTCTGGCCGAGTGCCCATCTGGGCGACTCGCTAGCCTGCTGCGCAGGCCGCGACACTCCGTTTTCTGTACACCGATCTCTACTCCTCCGGGAGGGGGGCGCATGTCTTCTATCGTCTTCGACAAGGTCGACTTTCACTATAGCAAGCCGTTCTGCGACGTCTTCACCGGCGTCGACCTCGTGATCGACACCGACTGGCGGACGGCTCTCGTTGCGCGCAACGGGCGAGGCAAGACCACGCTTCTGCGTCTGATCGCCGGCGACGCTCGGCCTACTCGCGGGCACCTCGAGGCCGATTTGACAGCGCTGATCTTTCCCTACGATCCGCCAAGCCCGGCGGCGGCCACTCGCTCGGTGATTCGCGCCGCGGTGGCCCCATTCGACGCCTGGGCACTGCGGATGACTGAGCTCAGCGAAGACCCGAGTGAGGAGGCGATAGAGCGCTACGGTGAGATCGCGTCACGCTTCGAGGAGGCGGGTGGGTACGAGATCGACTCTCGAATCGAGCGCGAGGTCGCGGCTCTGGGTCTCGACGCCGAGATCCTCGAGCGGCCTTTCACTACGCTCAGCGGTGGCGAGCAGACCCGGGCCCTGATCGCCGGCCTCTTTCTCAGCCCTGGCGCCTTCCCGCTCATCGACGAGCCGACGAACCATCTCGACATGGCGGGTCGAAGCTTGTTGGCCGACTACCTTTCACGCAAGAACGGGTTCATTGTCGCCTCTCACGACCGCGCACTTCTCGATGCCTGCGTCGACTACGTGGTCGCGATCGAGAGGTCCGGCATCTCTGTCATCCACGGCAACTACTCGACCTGGCGAGAGCAGCGGGATCGCACAGAGGAGCACGAGCGGCGGCGTAGAGAGAACCTCGAGCGCGAGGTGAGCCAGCTCCGTAAGGCCTCCGGCGCGCGCCGCCAGGGCGCCACGAAGAAGGAGCGGGAGAAGCGAGGGGCGGCAGACAAAGGCTTCATCGGTCATCGGGCGGCGAAGCAGATGAAGCGGGCCATCGAAATCGAACGGCGGGTCGAGCGCCGACTCGAGGAGAAGGAGGGCCTGTTACCGAACTGGGAAAAGGACCGCTCTCTAAAGCTCGAAGCTCGTGCCGACGGGCCGACCATCGTCCTCACGGTCAACAACCTGCGTCTCACTCTCGAGGACCGCGCACTGGTCGATAACCTCTCTTTCACTCTTCGGCGCGGCGATCGTATAGTCCTCACCGGTCCCAACGGCTGCGGCAAGTCGACCCTCCTCGATGCGATCGCTGGAGAGTCTCTCGCCGGTCCCTTCTCGACCGGCGGTACGGTCTCGCGCCCGGCGCATCTGCGTTGCTGCCGTAGCTTTCAGCTTCCGGTCTGGAATCACGGGTCGCTGGCCGAGGTCCTCGAGCGAGCCGGGATCGACGAGACGCGTTTCCGCCAGATGCTCGGCGTCCTCGACGTGGACCGGGAGGTCTTCGACCACCCACTGGAGACCTTGAGCCAAGGGCAGCTGAAGAAGGTGGATCTTGCGCGCTCACTGATGGACCCCGCCGATCTCTTGATCTGGGACGAGCCGATGAACTTCATCGACGTTTTGTCGCGGGAGCGAATCGAAGAAGCGATTCTCGCCGGGGAGCCCACTCTCCTGATCGTCGAGCACGATCGAGCCTTCGTCGATCGGGTGGCGACCGAGGTCATCGCCCTCGGCTAGAGGCTTCCCCTTGGCACCACCCATTCCACCGACTGGCCGGTGACTTCAGAGATCGTGTCGTAATCGCTGTCGTAGTGCAGAACCGTGAGGTTGGCGATCTCGGCCGCTGCGGCGACCAGGAGATCGGGTATCGGAACGCGATGCCGGCCGCTCTTGGCGAGCTCTCCCTGAACATCCATCGCCCGTTCAAAAACCTCTTCGCTGAGTGGAACCTTCGGGTAGGCGAGGGCCCGCCGTTCCCGTGTACGCCTGTGCTCCTCGAAGCTTCGGACGCTGTAGAGCACTTCGAGGTCGACGATCGAACAGCTTGCCACCTCACCAGCTTCGATGATGGGAGCCAATCGCCGCCTTACCGGCTCGAGCGGCATTCGTGAGAGCGCACTCTTGTCGGCAAGAAAGCGGGTCACGACCGCCACGCCCCGGCCATCACTTCCGGGTCGGCCAGGTCGAGATCCTTCATCCGGGTCAGCGCCTTGACCTCCTGACGCCTGGCTTCCGTCCGCAAAACGTCGCGAAACGCCTCTTCGACGGTCTCCCTGATTGTGCTCGTGTCGAGGATCCGTTTCGCAGCTTCGAGCAATTCGTCGTCGATCTCTACGCTTGTCTTTCTACTTCCCATTCGTTGGACCTTTTCGGTGCGATCGAAAGGAGAATATCAAGAATGGGGGAATTGGATATCTCTTTGAGTCGTGTCTAGATATCTATTCATTCGGGCAGAATTCAGCTTCCGATGACACTCGAAGCAGGTTCGACTCTCGTTACGAGATCCTTGCGCCGTTGGGAGCCGGCGGCATGGGGGAGGTCTACCGCGCCCGCGACCTCAATCTCGAACGCGAGGTCGCATTTCTCGAGAAGTACTTCGGCCCAGTCGAGCGCTAACGGCTCTACGGCGTATACCAGATCGGCGAGGACCAGGCGCGCTCCTGAATCGTGGCAGGGAAGTCCTGACGCGGTGCGACCCCGGCACGCAGTGCGTCCCAGGTCGACCAGCGGCAGGTCGGGTTCTCCAGCACTCGCACGTAGTAGAAGGCCCGCTGGCCGGCGTCGAAGTCCGGGTCCGTCCAGGTGGTCTTGAGCTCGGTAGCGCCGACACCCTCACTGATCGAGCAATCGCTCAGATCGACGGAGGCCCCATTGTCTGGACAGCGATGAGTGGCCGAGTTGACAGCAAGTCCGTCTGAGCAGGCGACGTCATAGACGCGCTCCTCGGTTTCGGTGCCCACCGACCAACCTTTGACGATCTGCACCCGCTGAAGGGGTGCAGTCATGGCGTCGCGCATCGCCCAGACCAGGAAGCTGGGTGCGCCGCCTCCGTTGAGATCGCCGCCCATCGGCACGCCGGCCCGATAGGCTGTCTCGATCAGATCCGACGCCTCGAGGTCGAGCCCCGCCAGATCCGTGCCGCCGAAGAAGCGCACTCGCATGCGCGTGCCGGAGGTGGCGAAGGTTTCTTTACGGCGCATGCCGTCGAAGAGAGATGAGCGGGTGTTCTCCTCGGCCCATACCCCGGCAAGACCCGAGCCGCCGTTAGTGATGGTGGTGGTGAAGGGGTAAGTGCGACCGCTGCCGTCGTCGACCGCCTCGATGTCGCCCGTCGGCTCACTGGGTACCGAGGCCCGTTGCTCGGCCGAGTTGGTTTGTAGCCCGGATGCGCCCCAGAAGTCCTCTTCACTAAAAGAGCCGGCCGCGACATGGGTGTCACTGGAGCCGATGACGCCGAGCTTGTAAGGGTTGTCGAGACCGCTGGCCTCGATCTCGAGCCCGCGGCGAAAGGCGTCGCGGACATAGCTCCCCGGCGGCTCACTGAGGATACTTGTCGAGACCCGATAGGGCATGATCTCGAAGTCGGCCCATTCGTCGTTGGGAGAGAGGGAAGGATGGGTTTCCGAGGTGCCTTTGGTCTGAGTGATCTCGGCGAGTGGCTCGTTGCGGCTGCGCTTCTCGACGTAGGCGCTGTCGATGGCGCCGCCCTCGAAATACTCCTTCTCGAACATACGGCCGCCGGAACCGTTCATGTTGTGAGGGATGGCCAGCGCTTCGATGCCGTCGGCGCGCCACTCGTCCATCTTCGCCCACAGGTCTTCGGGATTGAAAGAGTCGAGGCGCGAGAAAGGAATGTCGGGCACCTTCGAGCCACGGAAGACCACATTGCGGTGTAGGTTCTCGTAGATACCGCCAGGACCGGCCGAGGTGTACTCATAGGCGATAAAGGCGGTGAAGACGCCTGGGTCATTGTGGCGGTTCGCGGATGCGGCGATCTCGCTCCATGCGGAGCGCACGATGTCCTTGTTGAGATGCGTCCTTATGCTCGGGTCGGCGTCTTTCATATAGCGGACGTAGGGCTGCATGGCGGCAAAAATACTCTGTCGCTCGGCCTGGGTCTCGCCCCCGTTCCGTACGGTCTCGGCCGCCGGGTGACCATAGGCCGGCGAGTCGGGGTCGTTCATCGCGACCAACATGCCCAGGTAGTTGGCGTGGTCGGCAACGCCTTGAAAGTCCAAGGGTCGGTCGAGCTTCAAGTCGAAGCCCGCGGGATGCTTGATGGCGTTACCCTTGGCATATTCGTAGGCCTCGTCAGGACCGGCTCGCGTTCCGAACACGAATGCGTCGTACGAATAGCGGGTGTGGACGTGGAGGTCGCCGAAGTAGGCGTTGCGCTCGTGCGGTGCTGCCGCCGAGCCGGATTCGCCGGCATCTCGGCGCGCCGCATCACTCTCGTGTGTCGACGGATCCGGAGTCTCGGTGGAGCAAGCCGCAATTAGAGAAGCACCCAGAAGCAGCGCAGTGATTCGGCGCATGAAAACCTCCTCGTGGCCAAAACCGTTATGTGACTGGCGAGGCATCTTACACCCGCGGCCGGGGGCAGTTGGGTCACCCTTCCCGTCGACGAGCGGTGTCAGCCAGCGCCTCTATCTTAGGTCCACGCCGAGTGGGATATGATTTCGACCACTTGTGCTGATCAGATCGAAGGTTCCCCGATCGCGCCGCTCCAGCAGAGCGGCGTTGCTCGTTTTCGCCATGGTCCTACTGGCCTTGACGGTAGTGGCGCAGGAACCGGGGGATCCCGACGCTGATCGGATCGCCGGACAGACCGACGCGGACCGTGAGCGCGGCGAGAAGCTGTTCGAAGCTCACTGTGCCCGCTGCCACAGCGTTGGCGGCACCGGCGGTGAGGGACCTGCACTGACCCGCCCGACTCTGCGCCGAGCCGCCGATCACTCGGCGCTGGTGGCGCTCATCCGTCTGGGGATCGTCGGCACGGAGATGCCGGCGAACTCGATGCTGAGCGAGGACGAGGCCTGGCAGATCGCCGGCTATGTCCGCTCCCTCGGCCGGGTCGAGATCGGGCCGCTCCCTGGCGACCCATCGAACGGCCGGACGCTTTACGACGAGCAGGGCTGTGAGGCCTGCCATATCCTCCGGGGGCAGGGACGAGGCATCGGGCCCGAGCTCACCGACATCGGCATCCGCCGAGGCGCCGACCACCTGCGCCAGGCCTTGATGGATCCGGCCGCCGTGATCGCGGACGACTACCTGATGGTTCGCGTGCGCACGGCCGATGGCCGCACGCTGCGCGGCCTGCGCCTCAACGAAGACGCCTTCACCATCCAGCTCCGCGACGCCGACAACCGCCTCCACTCCTTCGACAAGGCCGAGATCCAGGCCCTGCGCAAGGAGCCGGGATCTACCGTCATGATCTCCTACGCCCGGCGTCTTTCGAAGCGAGAGCTCGACGATCTCGTCGCCTGGCTGGCCAGCTTACGCGGAGACTGACTCGTGATCAGAGCCGCAGCGTCTGTCCTACTCCTGATCTTCGCCCCCGGCCTCCTGGCCGCCCAGGTGCCGTACGAGCGCATCCGCGACACGGACAAGGCACCGGGGAGCTGGTTGACTTACTCCGGCAACTACGGCGCCCACCGATTCTCGCCACTCGACCAGATCACACCAGACAACGTTGCCGATCTCGAGACCATCTGGGTCTACCAGGTGCAGGAGGCGGGACTGGTCGAGACGACGCCGCTGGTGGTCGACAACGTCATGTACATCACCGAGCCGCCGAGCACGGCCACCGCCCTCGACCTGCGCACCGGCCGGCGTCTATGGACCTGGCGGCGCCCGCTGCCCCAGGAGCTCCTGACCATCGGCTTTCCCCGGGTCAATCGCGGCGTCGCCATTCTCGACGATGCCGTCTTCATCGGTACCCTCGACGCTCATCTCTTCGCCCTCGACGCCAAGTCCGGCGCCGTCCGCTGGGAGACGATCGTGGCCGACAACGCCACCGGTCACTCGATCACCATGGCGCCGCTCGCCCTGGACGGCAAGGTGATCGTCGGCATCAGTGGCGGTGAGGCCGGAATCCGCGGCTTCATCGACGCCTACGACGCCGCCATCGGCGAACGACTTTGGCGGTTCTGGACGATTCCCGGCCCCGGCGAACCGGGCAACAACACCTGGGGCGGCGACGCCAGTTGGAGGACCGGGGCCGGCGCCACCTGGCTCACCGGCTCCTACGACCCGGACCTCGACCTGCTGTACTGGGGCACCGGCAATCCGGGACCCGACTGGAACGGCGACGCGCGCCCTGGGGACAACCTCTACACGAGCTCCGTCGTCGCGCTCGACCCGGACACAGGCGAGCTTCGCTGGCACTTCCAGTTCACGCCGCACGACCTCCACGACTGGGACGCAAATCAGATCCCGGTGCTGGTCGACCTCGAGCTGTCAGGAGAGCCGCGCCGGGTCCTGGCCATGGCCAACCGCAACGCCTTCTACTATCTCCTCGACCGTTCGAGCGGTCGCTTCCTGCGCGCCACGCCATACGCCAAGCAGACCTGGGCGGAGCGTATCGACGAGCTGGGTCGTCCGGTGGTATTGCCGAACACGGAGCCCACCGAAGAGGGCAGCCTGGTCTACCCAAGCCTGCAAGGCGCCACCAACTGGTTCAGCCCGGCCTACAGTCCGAGGACCCAACTGCTCTATGTGCCGACGCGCGAGATGGGAGCGGTCTACTTCAAGAGCGACGTCGACTACGAGCCCGGCAAGCCGTTCATGGGAGGTGGCGAGCAGGCTCTGGACGGCGAGGACGCTTACGGCGCCATCCGGGCTCTCGACGCAAGGACGGGCGAGCGCAAGTGGGAGTTCCGTCTACGAACGCCTCCGTGGTCGGGTGTCGTGGCGACCGCCGGTGGGCTCGTCTTCGGTGCCTCCAACGAGGGCAATGTCTTCGCTCTGGACGCGGAAACCGGCGAGCCACTCTGGCGCTTCCAAACCGGCGGCGCCGCGCGCGCCAACCCGATCTCCTTCCTTATCGATGGCAAGCAGCGCGTCGCCACAGCTGCCGGCAACGCGCTCTTCGTCTTCGGCCTCGACTGAGGTCCCGGGTCATCCCTCGACGAAACACTCCTCGAGGCCCGCGCTCGTGAGCCAGTCGAGCACGGCGCTCCGCTCACTCTCATTCGACAGATTTTGGAGACGCTCCGTGATCAGGGTGGCCGAAAACGGCGGATACGGACGTGTCAAATAGCTCACGTCCTCGTCGTAGATCACCGCATGAAACGCCTTGGCGCCTGCGGCCTGGGCCTCCCGATTCGCCAGTAGGTAAGGCCTGTAGGTGTCCCGCATCTCGCCAAGCACGAAGCGCGCAAACTCGGTGGACTCGGGAAACGGAGCAAGCTCGCCGGATCCATCCCATTTCTCCGCTTCGCTCTCACACCATGCAATCACGCCGGGATAACCCGCGGTGATCTTCTTCGGATCCGGGTCCATGTTGGTGTGCGCGCGCAGGCCTCCGAGCACGATGCAATCCACCGCCGTGGGTCGATTGCCAAGGAGATAGGGCGTGTCCTCGAGCTGTGCCTCCGCCGCCTCCAGTATTCGCACATACTCCGCCTCGGCCTCTCGCTGCTGAATCTCCGATTCGGTTCCGGTGGCGCGACATGCGCGCGGACCCCAGGCGAGCACCCGGGCCGCCATCTCTTCGTTGCCTGCCATGCGACTCGACGCGAAGCGTGCACTTTCCTCGTAGTGCCAGCGATAGTGCACCATGGTGCGCGCGATCCACTCGTCGAAGTATTCCTCGACCACCTGCACCAGCACCCCGATCGGACCCGCTGGAAACAGCCGCCGCCGGGGGAAGCGTTCGTCCAGCATCGTCATCAGCGGCGTAGTATCGGCGATCATCCAGTTCTCTGGAGTGTGAAGCACCGGAACCTGATGCGTTCCTGAGCGCTGTTCGGCTTCAGGGGTCTTCCTCTTCATCTCGAAGTCGGCGCCGTAGAATCTCATCGCCGCTTCGAGCTTGCGCGTGAAGTAGCTGAGCTCGCCGCCGTAGATCGTGTAGTGGCCCATATCGTTTCCTCCCGTCGGAATCTTATACGTACAGCCCGCCTGCTTCATCGGTCGCGCCGAGTAGATGCTGCCGCTTGCCTCCTTGACAAGGAATGAGTCCTTGCTAGGGTAAGGATGATGGCGAAAGTCACGAGCAAGCTTCAGGTCACGATTCCCAAGGCCATTGCGAGTGAGTTTGGAATCGAGCCGGGCGACGAGATCGAGTTCCAGGCCGCCGGCGAGGTGATTCGCATCATTCCGCCTCGCGGGCGCCGCCGTCTGCGTCTCAGCTTGGAGGAGCGCCTCCGGCTCTTCGATGAAGCGACGGCCCGTCAACGGGAGCGCGAGAAGACGATGAAGCTCCCCGCCGAGAAACCCCGCCGGCGCGATTGGAAACGCGAGGATCTCTACACTCGTGGCAAGTCTGGTTGATACCAACGTCATCGTTTACTGCTTTGATGCCCGGGACGCCGAGAAGCAGCGCATCGCTCGCGAGCTTCTCCGCCGCGGCATGATCGAAGGGGAACTGGTTCTCCCTCATCAGGCAATCATCGAATTCGTCGCTGCGGTGACGCGCCCCCGCAAGGACCTCGGCGGGGCCCCGCTGCTCGTTCGGGAGCACGCCTATCGGCAGGCTCGAGAGTTGATGAGTCAGTACCCGATTCTGTATCCGGGCCCAGAGGTCCTCGACACTGCCTTGTTGGGCGCCGCCACCTACGGCCTCTCGTGGTTCGATGCTCATCTTTGGGCGTACGCTGAGGTGAACGGTCTGTCCGAGCTCTTGTCCGAGGACTTCGAGCACGGCCGCTACTACGGCAGTGTCCGGGTCGTCGATCCTTTCCTTGCGGCCGCGGGAGAAGTTCACGAACTGCCGCCGATGTATGACTCAGACTCTCTGCCCCGGGGTGGGGCAACGAGCGAGTAGGATGGCTCTCACCGCCGGCGACCGGACGAAGGAGCAGCGATGAAGATCGAAGTCGAAGGGGCAACCTTGCATGTCGAAGTCTCGGGACCGGCCGAAGCTCCCGCGGTACTCCACTGGAACGGCGCTTGGTGCACGAGCCATATGTGGGATCCGGTCGTGCCACGGATCGAGGATCGACTGCGGACCGTGCGCTTCGACACTCGCGGCATCGGCCAGTCGACGCCGGCGGCGGATCCGGCGCAGTACTCGATGGAGCAGTACGTCGCCGATGCTGACGCGATCCTCGACCATCTGGGCATCGAGCGCGCCTACGTCTGGTCCCATTCCTGGGGCTCGCGGGTCGCGCTCGCCTATGCCTTCCTACGCCCCGAGCGGGTGATTCGCCTCGCTCTTTTTGATGCGTCGATCGGCGCTGCCGACGTCGAGGCGCAGAGGCTCGGGCACAAGAAGGCGATGGAGAGACAGGCGGCTGCGGGCATAGAGCGTTTCCCTCGACCCGCCGGCTTGAATGACAACGACCACCCAGACGAGGTGCAACCGGCTTTGGCGGGCGTGGGTGGGTTCGATCTGGTGGCAGCCGCGAAGGGGTTGGAGGTCGAGACATTGGTCGCCACCGGCGACTGTGATCCCAACCTGCCCTCGAGTCGCGATCTGGTGGAGCTGGCTCCGCGCGCGCGACTCGTGGTGATGGAGAACGTAGGCCACGGCTCGGTTCTCCAGCGTCCCGATCTGACCACCGAGCTCTTCCTCGACTTCATCGAAGAGGCCCAGTAGCGGCCCGATCGAGCCCTGCCTCTCGATCGGCCTCGCTCAGAGAGCGGTATCACCCCTGAACAGACGCTGAGCGATGGTGCGAGAGAGGATCTCGTTGGTGCCGTCGGCGACATTGACGATCCGCAGCGACTGCCAGGCCTCGGTCAGGCCCAGATCGTTGGTGAAGCCGAGGCCGCCGTGGGTCTGGATGGCGCGGTCCACCGCCCTCACTCCGACCTGAACCGAGTAGGCTTTGGTCATGCTCAGCTCCTTGACCGCCCTCTCGCCGCGGTCGAGAAGCTGGGAGGCATTGAGCCCCATCAGATGGGCGGCGTGGAGCTCGGTGGCGGATTCGGCGAGAGGAAAGGAGATGCCTTGATACTCGGAGATGGTGCTGCCGAAGGCGACCCGCTCCTGGGCGTAGCCGAGCGCCTTCTCCAGTGCCCAGCGGCCGTAGCCGACCGCCCGTGCCGAGTTGTAGACCCGGCCCAGTGAGACGCCGTAGAGCGCGGCCCGGAGTCCCTGGCCCTCCTCTCCCACGATCTGCCAGGGCTCGGCGCGCAAGCCGTCGAAGCCCAGCTCGACTTCGTCGCTGCCGAGATGGCCGAAGATGCGCAGCACGCGTTTGACCTCGAAGCCGGGCGAGTCGGTCGCCACCAGGAAGGCGGTGATGCCGCCGCGGCCGGCGTCGCGGGCCTGTGGGTCGGTGACCGCGAAGAGGATGCAGTAGTCGGCCAAGGCGCCGTTGCTTGTCCATATCTTGCCACCATTGATCCGCCAGCCGTCGCCGTCGCGCGTCGCCGTCGTCTGCATCCCGCTCACGTCCGAGCCGCCGCCGGGCTCGGTGAGCCCGAAGCACATCGATCGGGTGCCGTCCATCAGACCCGGGAGCACTCTTTCCCGCGCTTCGTCTGTCACCTTCTCGAGCAATCGACTGGGCCCGAAGGCCCAGTGGGCAAGGGCGTAGAGCATCAGCCAGTGCTTGGGCCCGAAGCGGCGGAAGAGTCGTTGCCAGGCTGCGTAGTAGGCCAGGTGACCCAGGCCGCCGCCGCCGAGCGCCTCGGGCACACACATCGAGTAGAAGCCCTCCGCCGCCGAAGCGATCCTGACCTCGCGGATGAGCTCGACGACCTCGTCGCTGAGGCGGCCGTCTTCGCGGTGCAGCCTTCGCGGGTCTTCGAAGAGCGTGGAGTGGTCCTGGTGGCGGGGCCGAATCTCGCGCTCGGCGAAATCGGCGATGCCTGCGCATGCGGTTTCGATCTCCTCGGGAAGCTCGAAGGCGATGGCGCTCATGGGGCAATGATAGTGCGTGGCGCGGTCGAGCGTGACCCGGTCGAAGGTAGACTACGCGCCGTTCGCGGAAGAAAACCGGAAGGACGAGCTTATGAGCTATCGAATCCTCTGGCCCTTCATACGCTGGGCAGACGCGAGGGAAATCGAGATCGAGTCGGTCGGACCTGAGGGCACTGCGGAGTTCGAGCAGTCCTTTGAAGACGTAAGCGACGACCAGTGGGCGGGCTGCGACGCATTGGTTTGTGGCCCCGACGTGCCACCCGAATATCGTGCGAAGCTCTCGAAGTGCAAGATCTTGGTCACGCCGAAAGTCGGCTTCGACAACATTGACCTGCGCGCCTGGGGGGAGCTCGGGATTCCGGTCTCGAACGTGCCGGACTATGGCACCCTAGAAGTGGCCGACCACGCCATCGCCCTCATGCTGACGCTGATGAAGGGCATCGCCTTCCACACCGATCGCCTGCGCCGGGACATCGCCTCCTCGTGGCAGCCCGCGCTCAACCCCTACGGCAGACGTCTCTCGGCCTGCTCCTTCGGCGTCGTCGGCTGCGGACGCATCGGCACCGCCGCCGTTCTACGCGCCAAGGCCTTCGGTATGCGATGCGTCTTCTACGACCCCTATCTGCCGAACGGAGCCGAGCTCGCGCTGGGAGTGGAGCGGGCGCACTCCCTCGCCGCCCTCTTCGCCTCGAGCGATGTGGTCAGCATTCACACGCCGCTCGACGAAGACACGCGCGAGCTGATCGATGCCGAAGTGCTGTCGCACTCGAAGGAGGGTCTGATCCTCATCAACACGGCGAGGGGCGGAGTCATCGATCTCGAAGCGCTCTACGACGCGCTGAAGAGTGGTGGCGTGCAGGCAGCCGGCCTCGATGTCCTTCCTGTCGAGCCCGCGGACATCGGGCATCCTCTCATCCGCGCCTTTACCGCCGAGGAAGATTGGCTTCACCACCGTCTGCTCCTGACGCCTCACTCCGCATTCTGCACCCCCGAGTCGATGCGCGACATGCGCTTCAAGGGCGGCGAGGTGGCGATGACCTATCTACGCGAAGGGCGGTTGCAAAACGTCGTCAACCGGGCGTATCTGACGCCCGACTTCTGACGCCGCTCGAGTTGCTCTCCTGCGCTTAGTAGCGGGACCTAGTTCTGCTAGGGTAGATCTAGATTCACTTGGACCCTGCTGACCCTCACCGCGATGGACGATTTTCTCGCTTCGCTGGGCTGGCTCGAGGCTGAGCCGACACTCCCGGGGGAGCCCGAAGACAGATGACGTTGCCGCAGCCTGGTCCTCATCGGCCCGACATCGACGGCTTGCGGGGAATCGCCGTTGCCGGTGTGGTCTTGTTTCATCTGGGCTTCACCAGCTTCGGGGGCGGCTTTGTCGGCGTCGACGTCTTTTTCGTCATCAGTGGGTTTCTCATTACCCGCCTCATCCTCGATGACCTCGGTGCCGGCCGATTTTCGTTCGCGCACTTCTACGCCCGTCGTGCGCGACGAATCTTGCCCGCGTTGCTGACTACCGTGGTGCTGAGTCTGCTCGGTGGCCACCTGCTGTTCTCGCCCGCGCACTACGAGAGGCTGGCCCAGGTGGCCTCGTTCGCGACCCTGGCGGCCTCGAACTTCTACTTCTTCTCGGAGAGCGGGTACTTCGACATCGATTCCAGCGTCAAGCCCCTGCTTCACACCTGGTCGCTCGCAGTGGAGGAGCAGTTCTACGTCTTCTGGCCGCTCGCCCTCTACCTTTGTTTCAGGCTCGCGCGGCGCTGGATTCCCTTTCTCGTCTGCGCGGCCGGAGTTGTGAGCCTCACCTTCTCGCAATTCTTGCTTGAGGTCAGCCCCAGCGCCTCCTTTTACCTGGCTCCGTTCCGCGCCTTTGAGCTCTGCCTCGGTGCACTGATGATCTGGGCTCTGCGGGCGCCGCCTCCCTTCCGCTGGATTGATGAGCTCCTCTTTCTGCTCGGTCTCGGTCTGATGGTCGCGCCGATGGTGCTCTTCAGCGAGAACACCCTCTTTCCCGGTGTCCGCGCCCTGGTTCCCTGCGGGGGCGCGGCGATCTCGATCTACAGTGGCGGCCGGGCACGTCTGGCGCTTGTGCTGAAAAGCGCGCTCGTTGTCTGGATGGGGAAGATCTCTTACTCTTTGTACCTGGTGCACTGGCCGGTTATCGTGTTTTACGGTTACTGGAACTTCGGGCCGTTGGACCGGAGCCAGGCCGTCGTTGCGGCGGCTCTGTCGCTGGTGGCTGCGACGATCATGTTCCGATTCATCGAGACCCCCTTCCGCGAGCGAAGGGTCGAGGCCGTTCGCCTGGCACCTTCGACGGTGGGGTGCGTGTTCAGCTGTCTCGTCGCCTTGATCATGGTGGGCGCTTCGCTCGTCCGGGGCCAGAACGGGTTTCCCTCGCGTGTCAGGGAGTCGTTTCAGATCATCCCACGCGCCGGAGACGATTTGAGGCAGGTGCGGGAGCTGTGCAGGATGGTCCCCAACGGCGAGCGCCTGAGGCTGTGCAGGTTCGCCGCCGAGAGCGACGGGACCTACGACTATGTTCTCCTCGGCGATAGCCACGCGGAGCACTCCTTGTACGGCCTCGATCACGTGCTGCGAGAGAAGGGTCTTTCAGGGCTCTTCGTGGCGACCGGTGACGACAACGTTCCGCTCGTGGGAGGCGTATTGTTCTCCGGGGGTGTCGCCGGCCGCACCGACACCGACAAGGCTTTCGCCTATCTCGACGGGATCGAGTTTCGGCATGTCATCCTGGCGGCGCGTTGGCACCTCTACGTGAACTCCAAGGCCCACGATCAGAGCAGCGCGAGGATCTACAAATGGGGAGAGCATCAGGGGGATGACTTGTCCTCTTCGCACGCCGCTCTGGCGGCCGCTACGCAGCATACGGTCGAGCTCTTCCGAGATCGCGGCAAGCCCGTGTCTATCCTCGGACAGGTTCCACCCTTCGGACCGGATCCCAACCTATGCTTCAACCGCCCGGACTTTCTCAGTGATCTATCGGGGAAGCGGTGTGGCGGCATGCCGCAATCCAGGGTGGTCGAGATCGCGCGACTCTCCGACGAGCTCTTCGGAAGACTGTCGAAGGAAGTGGGGTTCGAGTTCATCAACCTCACCTGGGAGCTCTGCAAGGAGGAGTGCTCTTCGGTCATCGACGGTACCTTCATCTACCGCGACGACGATCATCTGAATCGCTTCGGTAGTGCTGTGATTGCGCGCCGCTTGTTCGAACCCAAGCCCGGGCGGCCGCAGCTCTGTCCTTCGTGTCTGCGCCGCGCGCCGGCCGATTGGAACTCCGCCTCTTCTTCGGCACCCTCGCCACCGGCTCCTACCAAAGCGCGCACGGTCGTCGCCGAAGCACCACGACCGACGACGTCGAATCGATCTCGCACGGCTTCCGCAGCGGTGCCGTTGGTTTCGGGCGCCAAGCAGATCCTGAACTCGACTGGGGGTGGTGCGGGGGCGTTGCTCGACGGCCCTCTCGGCATTGCGGCCGACCCGTCTGGCAACGTCTTCGTCACCGGTTTCGCCTCCGACAATGTCTTTCGCATTCAGTGAGCTTGCGGCCTGGCCCCGCCGTTGGCGACGAGCCGGCCGAAGGCGTGGATCTAGCGGCCGACGTCTCTCGGCCTGCTCCTTCGGCGTCGTCGGCTGCGGACGCATCGGCACCGCCGCGGTCCTGCGCGCCAAGGCCTTCGGCATGCGTTGCACCTTCTACGACCCCTATCTGCCGAACGGAGCCGAGCTCGCGCTGGGAGTGGAGCGGGCGCACTCCCTCGCCGCCCTCTTCGCCTCGAGCGATGTGGTCAGCATTCACACGCCGCTCGACGAAGACACGCGCGAGCTGATCGATGCCGAAGTGCTGTCGCACTCGAAGGAGGGGTTGATCCTCATCAACACGGCGAGGGGCGGAGTCATCGATCTCGAAGCGCTCTACGACGCGCTGAAGAGTGGTGGCGTGCAAGCGGCCGGTTTGGACGTCCTTCCCACTGAGCCGGCGGATATCGATCATCCTCTGATCCGTGCCTTCATCGCCGAGGAGGACTGGCTTCATCACCGACTACTTCTGACTCCTCACTCAGCCTTCTGCACCCCCGAGTCGATGCGCGATATGCGCTTCAAGGGCGGTGCGATTGCGGTGACCTACCTACGCGAGGGCAGGCTGCAGAACGTCGTCAACCGGGCTTATCTGCCGCTCGACTTCGACGCGAGCTGATCACCAGTGGCGGGACCAAGCGTACTGCTATGGAACGCCTCCTGCCCGGATAGTATCGGTGCCTAGAAGCGCATTACCAACTATGGTGTCCTTTGTCGACACATGGGACCGATCGATGTCCCGAGCTCTCTCGTTTCCAGGGATATGAACGAACCAAGAGACATCTTCGAGATTCTCCACACCACCCGCGCGATGCGGCGACTGAAGCCCGACCCGCTGCCGGACGAGCTGGTTGACCGAATCCTCCAGGCCGGGATCTCGGCGCCCAGTGGCGGTAACCGGCAGAATTGGGGCTTCGTCGTCGTGCGCGATCCTGAGATCAAGAAACGGGTGCAGGTCTTCTACAAGCGCGCCTTCGATGAGGTGGTTGGACCGCGTTACGCTACCAGCGATCCACCCCGCGGAGTCACTAGAGATCAATACCAGCGGCAACATCGGGCAGTCGAGTACCTCACCGATCACTTCCACGAGGCGCCGGTGTGGATTGTCGCCTGCCTGGACTCCGGCGCGACGCGACCGGGACGGGGCGCCGGCGCGTCGATTTACCCGGCGGTGCAGAACATGCTGCTGGCGGCTCGGGCGTTGGGACTCGGTGCGACGCTGACCACGCGGCATATGTTGCACGGTAGGGAGGTTGACGAGATCTTGCGCCTTCCCGAAGGCATACACTCTTACGCGATCGTACCCATCGGCTACCCCATGGGCCGCTTTGGGCCGGTGCGCCGGTCGCAAAGAGGGATCGTGTTCGAAGACACCTGGGGCGGTCCCCGGAGTGGATAGAGCCCCGGTTCAGCGACCCTTGTTTTCGTAGTACTCCTTTTCCAGCTGCCGGGCCCCACGCAGCATGCCGCCCATCGAGTAGTTGCCTTCGTGGCAGGCGTACTCGAAGAGCCTCTGATCGGTGCGGGGGAAGGGGAGTGAACCACCGTAAGCGGCTGTCCGGTCCGGGTCTTCGACCTCGAACTCGTACATCAGAGTGTCTTTGTCGATGCGGGTGAAGCGCTCGACGACGTGCCGGCCTTCGTGAGGCTGGCCGGGGCTGCGCACGAGCGCGGATCCTTCCTTGGAGTAGGCGGCCGCTTCGGGCTTGTGCGGAACGCTGGCACGCTTGAAATTGGTAGTGTCGACGACCAGAGTGTCGCCCTCCCACCAGCCGATCGAGTCACCGCCCCAGGAGATCATCTCCGCCGGCAGGTGTTCGGCCGGGCGCCCGTTGGCGGTGAGGCGTATCACCCGCGCCCAGTGCTGCCACTCGACCAGAATCGTGACGTGGGTGTCAGTCTGTGTGATGGTCTTCACATTGTTGTAGGTCGTGGGCTGCATCGGTACGGTTGCGCCGCCGCTGTAGAGGCAGCGGGTGGTGTGAGTCTGGTACTCGGGGTGGTCGTATAGGTCGTCGTCGGCCTCGAGCCACCAAGCGTCGCCCGGGTTCTTGTTGTAGATGCCGAGAGTCCTGGCCTGCATTGCCCTGCCCTGGTCGGAGAGAGGGGGCAGCTGTCCGTTGGAGGGATTGGTGATCACCGAGTTGCGATACTTGCCATCCACCTTGAAGGCGCCAGAGCCACGATCCCACCAGAATCGATTGTGCCCGCCGATGTTACTCGGGTGCCCGTCACCACCCGTGGGGGGCGCCGGCCGGTCGCCGTCGATGGGGGCGATGTCGTGCTCGTAACCGTCTGCGGCACTGGAGGCGATGTCCTGGGCCTCTTCGTCGGTCATATAGGGCGACTCGCCGTACTTGGGATTGCGCGTGAACGGCGTCAGCCATTTGATGTCGTAGGTCCCGGAGAGATCCGGCTTGCCGTCATGTCGTCGGGGAGCTTCCTCCTCCGCTCCCATGATCGGGGCGTACACCAGGCAGAGAAGGACGATCAGGAATAGTCTCGTTGTTCGCATGTTCGGTTTCTCCATTCAGCTTTCATGATCAGACAAGACATTCTTGCGCGGTTTCGCTGTTTCCGCCATCCCTGGTGGAAAGCTTATGCAGAGTCGACGGTGGGCGCTTGCCGCCTTGGTCGGGGCCATTCCCTGGGAGGAACCCGGCGGGCAAAGCCCGAGCCACGTCGGGCCCGCTGCGCTATATTGCAGCCTTCACGGAGGTAACCCCTAATGAAGATGTTCTTTCTTGGTAAGTGGGTCGAGAAGTCGGAGACGATCGAGGTCAAGAACCCCTATGACGGCTCTGTTGTCGATACGGTGCCGAAGGGCGACGCGGGAGATGTCGACGCCGCCATCGCCGGCGCGGTCGAGGGCGCTGAGATCATGCGTCGGATGCCGGCCTACGACCGGTCGCAGATCCTGCGCAAGGCAGCGCAACTGATGCACGAGCGCGAGGACGAGCTCGGGCGCGTCATCGCTCAGGAGGAAGGTAAGACGCTGGCCGAAGGCGTCTTCGAGGCCTCGAGGGCGGTGGAGACGATGGATGTCTCGGCCGAGGAAGCCAAGAGACTGACCGGTGAGGTCCTTCCGCTCGACGGGGCTCCCGGTGCGGCGGGGCGGCTGGGCATCACGCTGCGGGTTCCCTGCGGCGTCGTTGCGGCGATCACGCCCTTCAACTTCCCCCTCAATCTGGTGTGCCACAAGGTCGGGCCGGCGCTGGCGGCGGGCAACTCGGTGATCGTCAAGCCCGCAACGGACACCCCGCTCTCCGCCTTGAAGCTGGTAGAGATTCTGCTCGAAGCGGGGCTGCCTCCGTTGGCGATTACGTGTGTGACCGGCCCGGGAGGAGAGATCGGTAAGGTCATCTCCGGCGATTCGCGGGTGCGCAAGATCAGCTTTACCGGAAGCCGCGACGTAGGAGAGGTCATCTGCCGGGACGCCGGTCTCAAGCGAGTGACGATGGAGCTGGGCTCGAACAGTCCGCTGATCGTGATGGAAGATGCAGACATGGAGAAGGTCGCCGCAGCGACCGTGGCCACCGGCTACTCGAACGCCGGTCAGGTTTGCATCTCGGCCCAACGAGTCATCGCGCTGGACGGTGTGTATGAGGAGTTCCTCGACGCACTGACTCCGCAGGTTGCCGCCATCGCCGCCGGAGATCAGCTCGCGGACGGCACCACCATGGGGCCGATGATTCGCGAGAGCGATGCGGTGCGGGTGGGGGAGTGGATCGACGAGGCCGTGGCCGCAGGGGCTCGCGTGCTCGTCGGTGGAGGCCGGCAGGGCGCTCTACTCGAGCCGACTCTAGTCGCGGACATGCAGCCGGATATGCGCATCAGTCGCGAGGAGATCTTCGGACCCGCGGTGGGTGTCGCTCGAGCCGCCGATATCGACCAGGCGATCGCCCTGGCCAACGACTCCCGCTACGGACTCAGCGCCGCGATTTTCACCCAGAATATCGACTCGGCGCTCAAGTTCGCGCGCGAGGTCGAGTCAGGCAATATTCACATCAACTGGGGGCCGCAGTGGCGCGCCGATCTCATGCCCTACGGCGGACTGAAAGAGAGCGGCTTCGGTAAAGAAGGACCGAAGTACGCCATCCACGAGATGACCGAGATGAAGACGGTCATCTTTCACGGGAGTTGAGTACGGTGGACGATGGCGAACGCGTGGTTCGTGTCGAAGTCAACGAGGGATGGGCGGAGGTTGTGCTTGACCGACCGCAGCGTAAGAACGCTCTCACCGGGCCCCTTGCCGTACAGCTGAAGGACGCCGTGATCCGGCTGAACGGCGATGAGGAGATCGCCGCGATCGTGCTGCGGGGCGAGGGGGGAAGCTTCTGCTCGGGGATCGATCTCAAGGAGCTCCAGGCGGATCCGCCACACCCCTGGGCCGCGGATCTTCAGCGGGATCTTCGTGCAGCGCACCTAGCTCTTTTCGCCTGCACAGTGCCGATCTTCGGGGCGTTCGAGCGCTACGGGATCAATGCCGGCGCTGCGGTGGCGCTCGCCTGCGATGTGTTGATAGCAGGTGAGTCGGCCTTTCTCCAGATCGGTGAGATCCAGCAGGGGGCCGATATCCCGATCAATGCCGCTTGGCTGCGAATCCGTGTCGGTGAGGCCATTGCGGCACGGATCACTCTCTACGGCGATCGAGTGCCGGCCTCCGAGCTCTATCGCCTCGGTCTGGTCGCCGAAGTGGTGGCGGACGACGAGGTCCTGCCGCGGGCCCGCGCCCTTGCCGAGCGTCTCGCGGGATTTCCGAAGGGGAGTCCGGCACAGGTCAAGCGCGCGCTACGGGCCCAGGGAGCGGTCGAGGACCCCGAGGACTGGTTTCAGCTCGCCTCCGGCGCTGCTCTGCGGAGCGCGGACCAGGTTCGGGACTGAAGCCAGGGCGAGGTCGAATCACCAGTTCGGCGGTCGCACCCAGTCGGGGGGCGGTGGAGCGACTTCCTTGGTCTGTATCGGTGGCTCGTGAGCCGCACTGCCGGTCTTGCCTGGGCGCGGGATCAGCAGCTTCGATTCGCGACCAGGCCGATCGGGCGCGCCGTCGCAGGAACGTCGATGCCGGGATCGACAGGCCAGTTGGGGCCGTCCCCCAACTCCTCACGTGCCTGGTCGAGCAGGCCCTCCAAGCGCTCAGTGATCTCGCGGTTCCGGGCCGCGACATCGGTGGTCTCGGAGATGTCGGTTTCGAGGTCGTAGAGCTCGCCGTTGGCATGGAGCTTCCAACGGCCACTTCGAACGGCGCCCAGTTGGTAGCCTTTGTAGTAGTAGAGGGCATCGTAGTGAGAGGCTCGCTCGATCTCGCCCAAAAAGACGCGAGAGATGTCGTGACCGTCGATGACCCGATCGGTCGGCGCCGTGGTGCCCGCCAGTGCGGCGAAGGTCGGAAGGACATCCATCGTGCTTGCCACTCCGTCATAGGAGACACCGGCAGGTACGGTTCCCGGCCACCAGGCGATGGTGGGCTCGCGCATGCCACCTTCATAGGTGCTGCCTTTGCGTCCCCGCAGGGGGCCCGCACTGCCGCGGGCCGGGCCGTTGTCCGAGGTGAATAGGACGAAGGTGTCTTCGGCCAGGCCGAGCTCTTCCAGCTTGGAGAGAACCTGGCCGACGCTCCAGTCGAGCTCCTCGATGGCATCGCCCAGAATCCCATTGCTGGAGTTTCCGCGGAACGCGTCTCCCGCGTACAGCGGGACGTGAACCATGGTGTGCGCCAGATAGAGAAAGAAGGGCGTCTGCTGATTCTGCTCGATGAAGCGGAGGGCCTCTTCCGTGTAGCTCCCGGTCAGGAAAGACTGGTCCTCTGGGACCTCGAGGATGACTTCGTTGTTGCGGAGCAGCGGGATCGGAGGATAGTTCCGCGGGCTGCGAGGCATGAAGGGGCTCATGTCGTTCGAGTAGGGGAGCCCGTAGTAGGAGTCGAAGCCGTTTTGGGTCGGCAGGAACTCCGGCTGATCGCCAAGATGCCACTTACCCACCATTCCGGTCGCGTAACCCTGCTCGCGGAGGATCTCGGCGACAGTTAGCTCATCGGCATGGATGCCCTGGGTGTCGGCCGGCATCAGGACCGGGTGCCAGGAGCCGGTTTGGAGACCGTTGCGAATCGGGTAGGAGCCGGTCATCAATGCCGCTCGAGAGGGGGTGCAGAGAGGGGCGGCGTAGAAGCTGGTCAGCTTCATCCCTTCGGCGGCCATGCGGTCGAGGTGTGGCGTGCGATTGGCCGTCGAGCCGAAGGGGCCGATGTCTCCGTAGCCCATGTCATCGATGAAGATGATCACCAGGTTCGGCAGCCGCTCGACGACCTCTTCCGGTGTGCCCGTCGAGCACGAGCAGATGCACAAGAGAACCGCGAGGAGCGTTGCTCGATCCGTCACGCGACTGATCATTTAGGAAGGTCTGACCTGATCATCTGTAGGTGTCCGAATGCGCCGTCCTCGGCGCCATGTTCAACATCCGGAGGAAATGATAGCGATCATTTCCGTAGGAGTCTGAATGCGCCGTCCTCGGCGCCATGTCATTTAGCTTTTGGAAATGATACTCATCATTTCCGAAAGCTAATGTCTTATTCGGTCGGTGAGTTGGAGGACGAAGCCGCCTGCGTCTTTCGGGTGAACGAACCAGTGGGGGTCGTTATGGACGTGTCGGACTCCGGCTTCGTCGGCCCGCGCCAACGTCTGCTCGAGATCGGCGACCGGGGTGGCCACCGCCTGGACGCCCTCCCCCGCCTTCTCGAGGCGATCCGCGACCGCCGAGGACTGACCCGCGAGCGGGCTGATGAGCTCCACCATCTGTTCTCCGAGCTCGAGTCTGGCAGCTTCGAAAGCGCCACCAGAGATCGGGTGCACGCCCATTTGAATGGCTGTGGCGCCGGTGATCTTTTCCCATCTCGAGCTCGCGCTCCGGAGGTCGGCGACTCGCACCGCGACGTGGTCGAGACGGGCGCTTGCTGAGCCGCCACCGCCCCCAAGGTCGATTCGGGGTGTTAGCTGCACGAGGATCCCGTTGGCGGATTTTGGATGAACGAAGACATGGCCGTCGGCCTCGAGGAGCCGGGCCCCGTCCGCCTCGAGTGCCGCGCGAGTAGCATCGAGGTCCGGAGCCGGGAGGCACACCAGATAGAACCCCGGACCGCTCGCTTGCAAGCGTCGTTGGATAGCTCTTCCGATGCCGGCTTCGGGCTCGCCGAGAGGCTGGGCGAGCTCGATCATCGCCGCGCCGAGCTCGAAGCGCCAAAGACTGGCGGAACCGTCGGGAGAGGGATGCTGCGAAGGGCTGGCGCCGGTGACGGCTTCGTAGGTGCGGACGAACCTTGGGTCGTCGATGGCGACGACGATGTGATCGAGAGTGCTTGGTTGGCTCATGGGTCGTAACTCGCCTTTCGGAGATGGGAGAAACCTAGTCTAGCGAAGCTTGGCGCTCAGAAGGCGGCGACGCGCTCGATCACCCAGAAGGTCGCGATGCTGCCGAGACTGTAGGCGGCGGCTCGTTCGAGAAGGCGCTGCCGTCGCGGGGTCCGGAGTAGGCGGTAGAGGCCCCACAGAGTGATACCGAAGAGACTCGCGAACGCAATCTGACCGGCCTCGATGCCGAGATTGAACAGCAGCAGAGTCAGCGCCAGATCACCCCGCGGCAGGTCTATCTGAAGTAGGGCCCCGGCGAAGCCGAATCCGTGCAGGAGTCCGAAGGCGAAGGCCATGCGCCAGGGTCGCGACAGGCCGTCATCTCGGTCGTTGCGGCGGGCGATCTCGTACGCTAAGTAGACAATCGACAGAGCGATGAAGACCTCGACCGGTGGGGATGGCACACGGACGAGATCGAGGACGGTCAGCCCGAGCGTGAGCGAGTGAGCCAGGGTGAAGGCGGTGATCGTCTCGACGATAGGGCGGGTCGAGCGAAGAAGGAGAATCATTCCGGCGACGAAGAAGAGGTGATCGAGCCCGCCGAAGATGTGCTCGACGCCCAACAAGAAACGATCCTTGATGCCCGTGACACCGCCGCTCAGCGGCACCTCGGTGAAGGCTTCCGAGAAGACGCGCGCCGAGCGGTTAGCCTCGAGGTCCTCGACCCGCACCAGCACCTCGACGAAGCCGCCGTCGATGCCGACCAGGCCGAGCACCGGGGGCGGGCCGTCGAGAGCGCAGGAGAAGGTCCGTTGGATCACCAGGTTGCCCGGCCGCTCGTAGCGGCGCTCGGCGACGGTGTCTTCGCACTGAGACGGAAGGCGCGTTTCGATCGGCCACGCCGAGCGTCCGAGCATCGGAACCTTGAGCGCCGAGGTGTACTCGCGGGGAGCGGTCTCGCGGATGTCGAGAAACGCCATCCGCGTCTCGTGCGCGCCGGTCGCAATCGGGTACAGGAGGAGGCCGAGAAAAGCCGAGCCCGACAACCACAGCGGTGAGCGCACCTCCCTAGTCTCCCGTGTTGCTCGGCAAGGGCTGGCTTTTGGCGGCCGGATAGGGGGCTACTTCGACTTCGTAAAGCGCAAGCATTTCGCGGTAGCGTTGCTCCTCCTCCGCGTCACCGGTCTCTCGACGCCAATCCTCGAGCACCTGCTCTCGTGCGTCTTCGAAGTCTCGCTGGCGTGACGGTGTGAAGGTGTCGATTCGAACCAGGTGGAATCCGTAGGCGGAGGGAACAGGGCCGAACCACGAATCCGCGCCGTCGGGGCCGCTCGCACGAGTGAGTAGCGCATCTCGAAATGCAGTGCCGAATACCCGCACCAGTCGCTGGCTACTCTGCTCTGTCAGCGTCTTCGACGCGTGGAAGCTGTCATCGTCGACAGCGTCGCCCTGATGGAGGCGCTCGAGGGCGGCGGCAGCGTCCGCTGCCGCTCGCTCGCCGCGCTCATCGGCGTTGAAGAATTTGTGGGTCAGGCTCAGCTCTGCCGATTCTCGGTAGCGCTCGAGGTTCGCATTGTAATGCGCTCGCAGCTCGCCTTCTTTCGGCTCGGTCATCGCCACGACGTCGATGAGTGCGAGCTCGAGCTTGTCGGCGAGGCGTCGGCGTACCAAGGCGTCGTTGTCGTCGAGATTGAGTGCGAGCGCCTCGCGGTAGAAGACCTCCTCCCGGATGCGGTCGGCGACCATTCCGGAGAGCTCGGCTTCGGTCGGGGGCCGTCGCCATTGCGCATGCCACAGTGCCGTCAGCCGTTGGAGCTCGTAGTGGTCGATGGTGATCTTGCGCTGTCTTGCTTCGTCGCTGCCGCCGCCGATCGCGTAGAAGACGAAGCCGAGCGCGCCCAGGGCGAGAAAGTGGGTGAGGGGATCGCGCAGGATGCGCCGTGCCCTGGACCCTCCCGTGGCCAAACTACTCGTCGGGCTGATACCAGATCGGCGACGTATAGGCCCGCTCCTGCAGTGTCGGCGCGAGATCTCCCCGCGGCGGCAGTCCGGCGGCAGCGGTGTCGTAGGTCGACCAGCGTGGGGTCGGAATCTCGATCACGCGCAGGTAATAGAAGGCCGGCACGTCGGCATCGAAATCAGGATCGGTCCACACCGCCCGCAGGGTCGCGGCGCCAATATCGTTGGTGTACGTCGCTTTCCATACGTCGACCGTGTTGCCGACGGGCGGCGCCTTGTCGGTGGGGCCGACTTCGCGGCCGTCCGACAGCGTCAGATCGTAGATGCGCTCGAAGGTCTCGCCGTCGTCGGTCCAGCCCTTGATCAACTGGATACGGTCGAGATTTGCGCCCTTCGGATCTTTCGCCGCCCATACGACGAAGTGTGGGGGGGCGTGCGCCGACCCTCGCAGGACGCCGCCCATGGGGACGCCACCGGCATAGCCTGCCCTGACCCAGTCATTCTTATCGAGGATGTCGCTGTCATAGTGCCAGCCGCCAAAAAAACGCACCGTGATGCGGGGCCCCGTAGTGGCGTAGGTCTCGCGACGGCGTATTCCCGCGAAGAGCTCTTCGCGGGTATTCTCCGGCGCCCAGATGGCGGTCAAGCCTGCCGCGCTGCGCCCTTGAAAAGGCATCCGGCTCCAGGTGCTCGTGGTCAGGCGCTCTTCGAGAGTGCCGTCGACCGTGTCGCCGGACATGCTGCTCATGTTGTTTTCTTCTACCGCCGAGGTGCCGGAGTGGAAGTCCGTCGCTCCCGCAAAGCCGAACTGGAAGGGGTTGTAGCCTTCCTCTGCCTGTAGCCGGACCCCGTTCCTCAGGGCTTCACGGACGTAACTGCCCGGCACTTTGCCGATTCTGCCTTCGGCGACCAGGAGCTCGGGAAAGAGCTCGAAGTCGGCAAACTCGTCATTCGGCGACATCACCGGATGGGTCTCGGAGGTACCCTTTGCCTGCGTGATCTCGACCACGGGCTCGTTGCGCATGCGCTGCACGGCGTAGCTCGCGGTCAGCGGCTCGCCGGCGAAATCGACCAGCGCGAACATCCGCCCGTCGCTCACATTCATATTGTGTGGGATCGCGACGGCGTCGACGTTGTGCGCGCGCTGGGTATCGAGGTAATCCCAGAGGTCTTCGGGGTTATCCGAGTCTTCTCCGGAAAACGGCATTGGCAGGCCTTTAGTGTCTTCGAAGATCACACAGCGGTGAAGGTTGCCGCGGTCGATAGCAACGGTCCATTCGTAAGCGGCGAAAGTGGTGAACTCGCCCGGCGCGTTGTGCCGATCGGCGGACGCGACGATCTTGCGCCAGACCTCACGGCCGACCTCTGGGTGGTCGAAGAGCTCCATGTTCTCTCCGGTGCGGCGGGCATTGCTCCAGTCATAGAGGCCCTGCAGTCGGGTCTCCCGGTCGCGCGAGTTGGCTCGTTTGACGATGGGGTGGTCGCGATCAGGATGATTGGGGTCGGTGAAGGTCTGGAGGACGCCGAGATTTTCGGCGTGGTCGGTCACCGCCATGAAATCGAAAGGCGTTCCGAGTTGAATGCGGGTGCCCCCGATGTGCGCCACCTCTTCCCCCTTGGCATAGCGGTAGGCATCGTCGGGCGTCCGCTCCGTACCGAAGGCGAAGGCGTCATTCGAATAGCGGGTGTGGAGGTGGAGATCGCCGAAGTAGACGTTCTCGGCCGGCTCAGTGAGAGTGATCACGGTAATCGATGGCGGGCTGATCACAGTAAATGATGGTCTGGGTCTTGGCTGCTGTCGCGGATGAGAGTTTCAAGGTACCGGAGGTAGCCGTTATCGAGGGGTCTATCGCGAATCTCTCGGATGACGGGGAGGAAGTAGTGGAGACTCTGGATGGGGGTTGTGGTGTGTGCCTCGTTGCATCTCCTGGCGGCGACGAGTAGTAAGGCAGCGTTGATGGTGTCGAGGGTAACGCCGTTTCGATAGAGATGTACGGCGAGGCGGCGATCGGCGTTTCTGACTCGTCCGGTGGTTTGGGGATGTCGTCGATAGAGCTCGAGGACGCTCTGGAGGTGCCGTCGTTGTTGCTGGGCGGATGGGGAGTCAGGCACGGGCTTTCCTGGGAGAGCGCTGGGAGGTAGGTGGCGAGAAGACCTCGAGGTAGAGCTTCTGATCGATGTTGGGTAGCTCTTCTTTGGCGGCCATGGCGAGGAGCTCGTTGGCCATGTGTGCGAGTACTCTGAGGTTTCTGGCGGCGTGCTCGGCGAGAGTGGTGATGACCTCGTGGTCGAGGAGACTGGGGTTTCCGGCTTGTGTCAGGGAGTGCTGGAGCCATTCGGCCAACGTCTCTGGGGGCAGGTAGTCGAGGAGGAGGAGGCGTACGCGGATGCGGCTGGCGACGGGTAGGAAATCGTCTCGTCGGAAGAGCTGTGTGAGTCGGGAGTCGCCGCACAGGACGACGGTGAGGATGGAGCGTGAGTCGAAGTCCGCAGAGGCGAGGATGCGCAGTTCGGCCAGCACGTTGGCGGCGAGCTCCTGTGCTTCGTCGATCAAGAGTACGGGTCTTTGATGGGTGGCATCGACATGGGAGAGCCAGGTCTGTCGGAGGGCTTTGAATCCGGCCCATCGGTTGTGTGGATTGAGCGGGACCCCGAAGAGCTGTCCGAGCTCACGGTAAAAGTCGGCGAGACTGCTCTGTGGCCGCGTGAGGACTCCGGTGCGCAGGTCGGGCAGGTGTTGAAGGTGGTGAGCGAGGGTGCGTAGAGCGACCGACTTGCCGGTGCCGGGATCACCGGAGATCAATGCGAAGCCACCGTCGTGGACGAGGGTCTCCAGGCGCCAGCAGAAGTGGTCGAGATGCGGGTGTCGCCACAGCGCTTCGACGGGGATGTTGGGGGTAAAGGGGTTCCATTTGAGTCCGAAGAGTGCCAGTAGTTTCTGGTTGTTCACGGTGTCTCCTTTTTGAGGTAGGCGGGCGGGAGCCCGGTGGCGGCGTACTCCGCCATGTGTTTGCGGAGTAGGGGTGCGATGCCAGGCTCCGGGCCTGTCGGCTCGTCGGTGCTCTGGGGTTGGATCGGGCGGCGGATGCCGGAAGCGTTTCTTGCCTTGTCGATGGGGTAGAGGCGCTCGAGTGGGACGTCGGAGCTTTCGTCGACCATGAAGACGGAGCTTTTCTCCCAGCTCTGGTATCGCACCGAGATCCGGTTGAGATGATGGAAACGAGAGGGGATCTCGAAACGGGTGCCGTCAAGACTGATGGTGCCGTCGCTTTGGCGCTGGGTGCGCTTTCGAGCGGCGGTGAAGGCGAAGCGCAGCTCGTCCAGGCTGGGGCAGATCCGAGAGACGGAGGGACCCTCGAGAAAGCGGTCGAGCGGCGTCTGGCCGGTCTCGGAATGGACGCTGCGGTGATACTCCATCTCCACCCAAGCCAGCGTCGCCTCATTGAGCAATGCCAGATTGAGATCCGCGTGTCCTTCGAGCATGGCGAGGAGGCGGGATTCGACTTGAGAAAAGAAGTTTTCTTGTTTCCCGTTTTGATAGGGGCTCCGGGGCAATGTGGTGCGATGGACGACGGAGAGGCGTAGGAGCCCCTCGGTGGTCTCGTCGGCGATCATGGCGCTGCCGTTATCGGTGAGCAGTGAGCGGCACAGTCCGCGTTTGATGAAGGCTTGGATCAGAGCGTGGATCAGACACTCGGCGGTCTCGTGCAGATACCACTGCAGATGGCAGGTGAGCCGGGAGTGATCGTCGAGAATCGCCAGCAGCATCGGTACTTCCCAGGTCCCTGCGGAGCTCGGGATCTTGCGCGAGCCGTGGTGGAAGTCGAGGTGCCAGAGCCCGTTGACGTACTCGGCTTCGTAGCTGCGCTTCTCGCGCGCAGGGGCACCGGAGGCAGTGCTGCGATCCTTTCCCTTCGTGCGTCGTTGTTTGGGCCAACCGTGCGCGATCATGAAGCGGCGCAGGGTGGAGTAGGAAGGCACCTTCCCTGGCTCCGGTCGCTCTTTTAGCACCACGTCCAGATTGTCCCAATGGAGCTGGTAGCTCCACGTCGGGTGGGCCTTGTATTGCGTGTGGATCAGCTCGGCGATCCGGGTTGGGATGGCGCGCGCTTGGCCGCTGTCGCTTCTCGATCGGCGTTGTAGCGCCCCGATCGGATCGCGACCGGCCAGGGCCGTGTAGTACCAACGCTCAATCGTCGAGCGGGCAAAGTACACCGCCTTCTCCGTGATCGGATGGCGCCAGGCCTTCTGGGAGAGTCGAGACAATTCCACCTGCAGATGTCCCGGTGCGGGAGGCGCAGCCAACAGCTCACCCACCACACTGAAGCGAAACTGCGCCCAGCGTTGTTGCGTCGAGGCTCGATGGCTCATCTCCCTCTCCTGGGCGCCGATTCCTTCAATCGGCGGCGAGAACAGAGACCTTAAGGCCCGCTTCTCGGCGAGTCGAGACGCATCTTCTGCGGGTTTCCGGCGACCCTCACACAGCGAGCACAGAGGGCCCGACCAATAGGGCGCGAATCACCGCCAGCACCCTCTCGCCTGCCGGCGACAATTGACGAAAGACTAGGAGCAGAGAGCCCGGCAAGTCTTGCCGCTGGATCGGCTCGGCATGAAAGCCTTGAAAGCGAGTCATGACCGGGCTGAGACCGAAGTCCTCTCGCCACCATCTCTGCCATCGGCGCACCGTACGTGCGCTCACCTGAAACAATTCCTGTAGACGATGCAGCCGCTCTCCCTTGGCCCCTTCCCGCAGCACTGGGACCAGAAGTACCAACACGCTGAAGTACACCTTCCGGCCCAGAAAACGAAAGGACGCAGGCGTCTGACGACGACGGCACCCCTCCACCGAGCAGCAATAGCTCAGCCGCAACGAGGTCCTTCTGCGCAGCTCCTCGGGCCCTCCGCGAGGCTTACGTGGATAGTGAGCCTGGTGCAAACGCCCACCGCATTCGCAGCCTAGGGCGCGAGTCTTCTCCGCTAGATCCTCGTCGAGTCGCAACAGTAGATCGTAGAAACTGGCATCCTGAAGCAGGGTCTGGTACAAGAGGGCTGTCTCCTTTCGGCCTTTCGTTTTTAAATTCAACGAAAGAAGACACGCCCTCCGAGGGGACGTCAACCCCCGGAGGGCACCTCACTCCCCCCCCACAACAACGGCGCGCCCGGTGGCCGCGGATGATGCCGGCTCTTTTGCCCGCTTTGATCACGCTATCCGAGGGACCAGTACGCTCTTCCCTCGACTACCGTGACTAGAACAGAGGCGAATCCCATCAACTACCCTGATCACTCTCACTCAGCGCCAGATGCCGGCCCGCTCGTGAGGACCCATGCAATCCCAATAAGGCCTGTAGCCACACGGCCGCACATCACGACGACCCCCCTTGCGAGTTTGGGCAATTGGGTGCGCTCAGTGCAGCTTGGTGCACGCACTCGCGGCGCCCAGCGGATCGATGGCGCCGCCGCCCGACTCGACGTAGGCGATCTTGCCGTCTTTGCCGACCACAAAGGTCGTGCGATTCGCCATGACTCGTCCCTCGATCAAGACTCCGTACTTGCCTGCGACAGATCCGTCTTCATCGCTGAGCAGAACGAACTCGAGATCGAGCGACTCAGCGAACTCTTTGTTGGTGGCTAGCTTGTCTGTACTGATTCCGAAGACGACCGAGTCGCTCTCTGTGAACTCCGTGATACCAGCCTGGTATCCCTTCATCTCACGAGTTCAGCCACCGGTGAAGGCTTTGGGAAAGAAGGCAAGGACCACGTTGCTCTTGCCCGTGTAACTAGACAACGAGGATGAGTTGCCATCCGAGCCCGGTAGGGTGAAGTCGGGAGCCGTGTCTCCGACTTCGAGTGCCGCTGAGGCGGCGCCAGCCGAGACCGTGGCGGCTGCGGCCAAGGTGATCAGAAGCTCGCGGGGAAAGAGTCGCATGAGGTCTCCTTTTTCGCTCTGGGGAGTCTGCGCTGGCAGAGCTCCGAATGCGCCGTCCTCGGCGCCAAACAGCAACTAGCTGGAGGAAATGATAGCAGTCATTTTCGGAGGCTCCGGAGGCACCGTGAGGCTAGCCCTGAGAGTACTCGAAATAGGCGTTCGAAACGACTACTTTGTCCTCGACCCGAGCTTCGAAGAGCACCCGGCCCGGGCTCTCGTGCCAGGCACGGACTCGAAGGGTGTCGCCCAGGAAGACTGGATAAGAGAAGCGCACTTTGATCTTGTGGAAGCGAGTTGAGTCGCCGTCAGCCAGGACTCCGAGCAAGAGTTGCCCACAGTGGCCGAATGTGCACAAGCCATGGAGAATGGGCTCGTCGAAGCCTCCGAACTTGGCGGCTTCCGGGTCGATGTGGAGAGGGTTGTAGTCGCCGGATAGGCGATAGATGTGGGCCTGGTTCTCGGGCACTTCGGCCTCGACGACGACGTCTGGGTCCCGTTCAGGGACGGTGAGCTTTGCTGAGAATGTCTGACCTGAGCCCTCGAAGGGCTCGATGTCGCCGAGCACTTCGACGCCGCGCCGAAATGATCCATTCACCATCTTCACGCACTCGTTGCCGTCGGCGTCGCTGACCACGCTCTCGAACTCCACGAAGCCGTTGCCCTTGCCTCGAGGGTGGATTCCGATCACGCGCGCCCGTACCGAGACTTCGCCTTCGATCGGTAGTGGACGAATCATCTCGAGATAGCGCTCGGCGTCGATATTGAGAGGGCCGGGTGAGTTGGGAACGAGGGCACGATCTAACGGTGCTCCGGCTCCGCCCCAGCGGATCGGGAAGGTGGGGAAGACGGAGAATTCCGGGTCGCCCTCGAACACGAAGCGCAGGTCGCGGGCACCGACTCCTACAGCGTAGAGGAGAACGTCTCGCTGGTCGTAGCGGATCTTGACGGGTTCTCCCCAGGGTCCTGGTTCACCCCACGGCAGGGCTGCCAGTGCGTCATAGGTCGCCATCTCGCTCTCCCTTTCAATCGATGTTGCGGGCGAGGTCGGCTGACGCAAGATCCGTCCACAGCGCATCGGGAATCGCGCTTGCGATCAACTCGAGATTGGCGTGGACCTCGTCGACCGACCAGACTCCTGGAATCACGGACGCAACGGCTCGATGGCGGAGTGGATACTGCAGGGCCGCGGCGCGCATGTCGACGCCGTGGTCCTGACAGATCTCGCGAATACGCTGAGTGCGTTGCCACCGCTCGTCGTCGACCGGCTTGTAGTTGTAGGTAGCCCGTTGCCGCTGGGTAGTGGCGAGTAGACCCGAATTATAGGGGCCGCCGATGATCACCGAAACATTCTTGTCGAGGCACTTTGGTAGGAATTCATCCAGCGGCTCTTGCTCCAGCAGGGTGAAGCGGCCGGCGAGCAGGAAGCAGTCGACGTCGAATTCGTCCATCACGCGGCTACAGACCTGCCACTCATTGACGCCGAGTCCCCAGGCTCGAATAACGCCTTGGGCGCGCAGGTCGGCGAGGGCGGGCAAGATTCCTTGCGCCGCCTTCTTGTAGATCTCAGGTTGTTCCTCGCCGTGCGTCCAGACATCGATGTCATGGCAAAGAAGAATATCAACACGGTCGAGGCCGAGTCGTTCCAGGCTCCCCTCCAGCGACTTGCGTGCTGCGTCGTAGGTGTAGTCATAGCGGATCGCGAACGGTTCCTCGTCACGCATCTGCGGACTCCGCTCGCCTTCGTCGGTGGGCACCAGCAATCGACCGACCTTCGAAGAGAGCGTGAAGTCCTCGCGCCTGAGGCGTCGCAGTACGCTACCGAGCCGTTTCTCACCAAGGCCATGCCCATAGAGCGGTGCGGTGTCGAAGTAGCGCACACCGCCGTCGAGCGCGGCGCCGACGATCGCGATCACATCGTCATCATTCAGGCGGTGGCCGACACCGCCGAGAGGCGCGCCACCGAAGCCCAACGTTGTCAAGGTGACATCGGTCGCTCCGACCGTACGTTGTTCCAGCGGCATGGGTCATCGATCTTATCGCTCCCGCGGCGCCTCCGAGAGGTACCACCCTCTTAGTTGTTCGAAGGCTCTGACCTCGACCCGCTTTGTGGAGACGCTCATCTACGCAAGGGCCTAGTCCTCACTTACGTCTATTGATGTCAGGAGGAATTGCAAAGAAGTGCGGAAACCCAGAGGACTGGTCGCAAACCGCCTGGTGGAGATTACCTGCCGGACACAGCAGGGACGCTTTCTCCTGTGCCCCTCGCCGGAGGTGAATCGGATCATCCTCGGCGTCATAGGTCGCGCTCAGCGTCGCATGGGAATGACGATATGCGGGCTCGCCGTTCTCTCGAACCACTACCACATGCTGGTGATTCCCGAGAGCACGGAGCATCTGAGCGACTTCATGGAGTTCGTGAACGGTAACATCGCTCGCAAGGTCGGTGTGCTTCACGGCTGGTCGGGGAAGTTCTGGAGCAAGCCCTACAGTCACATCATAGTTTCGGATGAGGAGGAGGCCCAGATCGGGCGTCTTTACTACCTTCTCTCTCACGGAGCGAAGGAGGGTTTGGTCCGCGACCCCAGGGACTGGCCCGGTGTTCATTGTGCAGGTCATCTCCGACGCGGCTACTCGGAAATGTTGGGCGGGGAGTGGCACGACGAGACTCAAGAGTACAACGCTCGTCGTAAAGGTAAAGAGCTGAATCTAGGCGACTTTCTGTACGAGGAGTCGGTCGTGTTGACGCCTCTTCCCTGCGCGAAGGATTGGAGCTTCAGGAAGAAGATCGAGTTGGTCCGGGGTCAGCTACGAGAGATCAGTGGGGTGGTCCGGCAGCGGATTGAGGAAACCGGGAGGCCTCCGTTGGGAGTGAAGAAGATTCTGCGGCAGGATCCCCACTTCCGGCCGGAGAAGCTGAGCAAGTCGCCGGCTCCCGCCTTTCACGCGGCCTCGAGAGAGCACTACGAGAAGCTCCGAGAGATGTATCGGGACTTTGTCAATGCTTACCGTGAGGCTGCGGAGAAGCTCAAAGAGGGAGTGCTGGATGCGGTATTCCCGCCGGGTTGTTTCCCTCCCGGACTACCTTACGTGCCCGAGGTGCGGGCCGGACCGTGATCGGTGACCCCATAGCTCGGGTGTCTAACATGGCGGAAGCGTCGATCGCTGAGCGCTCCACGCCTGGCTGATGTGTGTCCAGCGAACGCGTTTGGCGTTCTTTTCCGACTGTTGCGGCGGGCCGCAAGGTGGATCTGGCCGTGAGGGCCGCCTAAGCACTCTTCTTCGAATCTCGGAGGAAGCGGGGTCCGCTTTTGGGCGGACTTTCTTCGTACTTTCTTCGAAGCGGGGCTACTTTCTGGGCTACTTTTTTCGAAGTGGGTGGGACTTCTTTCTTTAGGGGACTTCTTTCTTTAGGACTCCATCTGGTCTAAGCGTTCGAGCGGAGCGCCTGCTCGAAGCTCATATCCAAGCCGGTGAGAATTTGCCTCTTGGTTCGTGCGAAGGCCTCGGAGTCCAAACTCGCAACTTCTTCGAGAAAGGGTCGCGCTACCTCGCGAAGTGCGGAGCCCGCCGCATAGAGACGATGGACTAATCCCCGTTCGTAGGCCAAGGTCCCGGTCATGGTCTCGCCCAGATAGGCGATCGGGGCAAGGAGAGATAGGTTGAGCTGGCGCGGCAGCTTGTAGCTCCAACCCTCCGCCGCCCATAGTGCACGCTGCATTCGCGGGTCGCCGTAGTTCGCATCTTCGGTGGCGACGCGAAAATCACAAGACAAGCTGTAGTCGTAGCCTGAGCCGAGCGCGTGGCCGTGAATAAGCACAACCGTGGGCTTGCTGGTCGAGCGTAGGGCCGCACAAGAATCTAGCAGGAGGACCGGACCCATGCCCAGATCCAAGTCGACCCGACGCCGCTCGAGCTCTTCTGGTAGATCGCGCTTGCCGGCCGTCAGGTCGTCTCCGGCACAGAAGGCGCGCCCTACCCCCGAAAGCGCGATCACCCGCACTGAAGGGTCGGCTTCCGCCGCTCGGACCGCGTCACGAATTCTGAGGTGCTGATCGATGTCGAGCGCGTTGAGCTTCTTCGGCCGATTCAACACCAGATGGCGGACCGGTCCCTCGTCCTCGAGGATCAAGGCATCGTCGTCGCTCATCGTCAGCGCCCCTTGAACTCGGGCTTCCGACGCTCTTGAAAAGCGAGGCGGCCCTCTGCGACGTCTTCGATGACGTGGGTCTGGCGCACGCCGAGACAGTGCATCATGGCTGCGTCAAAGGCGAGATCGAGCTGCGGCAGAATCTGCTTCTTGTGCACCTCCCAAGAACGAGTGGGCAGCGCCGCGACTTGCGCGATGAGGGCCTCGGCCTCGCGGTCGAGGTCGCTGTCGTCGATTACCCGATGAATCAGTTGAATCCGTCGTGCTTCTTCCGCGCTCAGAGTCTCGCCCAGGAGGAGAATGCGCATCGCCTGTGACTGGCCTATGAGGCGCGGTAGCACGTAGGAAATGCCCGTCGACGCCGCACGCCCCTGATGAATCCTCGGATCCCCGATCTTGGCCGACTTCGACGCGATCCGCAGATCGCACACACAAGCGAGATCCATCGCCAAACCGAATGCTCGGCCATGGATGACCGCCAAGGTCGGCTTGACCAGATCGCGAAGAGCACCAAGGGCGTCTTGCTCCGGAATCGGCCCAGGACCGTGACCGCCTTCCGGCCTCCTCGATCGCAGCCGCTCCGGCCATTCCCCCATGTCTTCCCAATCATCGCCCGCCGAGAAGGTATCGCCGCGGCCTCGCAATACGACCACTCGAACGGAGTCGTCGTGCTGCGCTTCAGCGCAGACTGCCGTCAGCGTCTCGAGCATGGCGTAGTTGATGAGATTGCCCGCTTCGGGCCGATCGAACGCGATCTCGAGCCGGCCGTCCGCGAGTGAGACGGCGAGATCGCTGGTTGGAGATGCGTAGGTCATTTCGGAATCCTTCCTCCAGGAAGCTCGACGAGCTCGACCCAGATGCCGCCCGGATCTTCGAAGAAGGCGAGGCGAACCGTATTGAAAGAGCGTGGCGGTATCGGTAAAGGCGCGCCGATCTCCTCGAGTCGAGCCGAGGTCGCGTCAAGCTCGGAGGTGAAGAAGCCGATGTGGTCGATCGGCCGCGTTTCCTTCGCCTCCACCGGTTCTGACGTGAACGACATCCACATGGTGTCGTAGCCGACACCGAGCCGCGACGGGTCCCAGGGGCACGTCCCGGCGGCGCCGCCGAGATGCTCGGCGTACCAGCTCTGCATCGATTCCGGATCGGAGGTCGAGATCTGCACGTGGCTGAAGGTCGGCGCTGCGGCCTCGACCAGCTCGACGCGAATGCCGTCAGGGTCTTCGAGCAGAACGCCGGTCTGTGACTCCGTCAGCACTTTCGCGCCATCGCCGACCGCGCTCGCCGCAGTGGCATCGATGTCGGCGCAGCCGATTCCGATGCAATCCAGCGACGCCGACCCCTGGGTGGCCACTGCCCGACTTTGCACCTGAATGACGTTGCTGCCGTAGCGCAGATTGACCGAGCGCTTGGTCGCTCCGCCGTCTCCAGCTCCCAGGTGATCGACGTACCAGCGCCCGGATCGCACTCGGTCCTCGGCTGTCACATGGACGTGGTGCCAAGGCAACGCTCCGGCTGCTTGGTTGTCCGTCATGGCGAGGTTTATAGCAGATCAAGGCGCATGTTCTCGGCCGCCTCGTTTGCGCCGGCTCACTTCCCGGTGTTACGTTCTATCTTCTGCCCACAACGGAGCTGGCGCTGTCGGAGCTTTGTTCCCGCCGCCGGCGAAGGAGTCCACGATGAAGAGAAACGGAAGTTCTCCCTCTCGAAGAGAGTTCCTAGTAGGAGCCGCCGCCGCGACCGCGACAGCGTTCACCGGATGCGGCGGCGAGGCGCCGGCGCCGGCGCCGATCCCTGGACCGCGCGCGATCCGCCGCCCGAACATCCTCTTCTTCTTCTCCGACCAGCATCGCGGGGACTGGCTGGGTCGCAATCCGGAGATCCCGGTTCCGACGCCGAATATCGACCGTCTTGCTGCCCGCGGCGTCGACTTCACCCGTGCCATTGTGCCGGCGCCGGTGTGCGGTCCGTCTCGCTCCTGCCTCGCCTCGGGCATGGAGTACGAGAACTGCGGCGTCGAAGTGAATGGAGACATGTACCCCGCACAGGCGAGGCCGACTTTCTACAAGCACCTGCACGACAGCGGCTATCACACCATGGCGACCGGCAAGATCGACCTCCACAAGGGTCCTGACGGTCGGCGCCCCGACGGCAAACTGCACATGGAGGAGTGGGGCTTTTCCGACATGCTGATCACCGGCAGCAAAGGGGGCGGCCTCGATAACCCTTATGGGGTCTACCTGGCCTCGCTGGATCCGCCGATGGACCAGATCCACCGCGAAGACATGGCGCGACGTAGCACTCCCAGAGAAGTGAATTGGTTTGGGATGACGGACACAAGTCCGCTCGACGACGAGGCCTACAAAGACAACTACACCGCGCGAACCGCGCTCCAGCTCCTCGAGCAGGCCCCTGACGGCACCCCTTGGTTTTCGATCGTCAACTTCAACTGCCCCCATCCGCCGATGGACATCACTCGTCGCATGGAAGCGCAGTATCGCGGGCCCGACCGGATCATCGAGAACTTCAAGCAGCCCCACCACTACACCGGACCCTTCACGCCTGAACACCACATCCGTATCCGTCAGAACTACGCGGCGATGATCGAGAACCTCGACCGCTGGGTTGGCCTCTTCCAGGAGAGACTGGAGGAGCGCGGGGAGCTCGACAACACCATCGTCATCTACGCCAGCGATCACGGCGAGATGCTCGGCGATCACGACCTGTGGGGAAAGGGTCTTCCCTTTCAGGCGTCGATGGGAGTGCCTTTGGTGATGGCCGGCCCCGGCATCGCATCCGGAGTGAAGAGCGACGCCCTGGTGAGCGTGATGGATCTCGCCACTACCTGCATCGACTATGGCGAAGCCGCGATTCCGAGCGAGATGGAGAGCCGCTCGCTGCGTCCGCTTCTCGACTCGGGCGGCGGCGAGCATCGCGACTACCTGCGCTCTGCGCTGAAGACAGGGAAGGCCGCCGCCGGCCGTTTCCGCTCGGTCAACGATCATCGTTACAAGCTGGTCGAGGGCTACTTCGAAGAAAAGGCGCTGTACGATCTCGAGGCCGACCCTTTGGAGACCGAGAATATTGCCACCGGCAAGCCTGGAGAGGTGGCGCGTCTCGAGAAGCTCTTCGTCGACGCTTGAATGACCTAGGAGTCCCCAATGAAGAAGAGCTCGAGCGCCCCCTCTCGACGCGAGTTTCTCGCCGGAGCCGCCGCGGCCACGGCGACCGCTCTGACCGGATGCGGGGGGCAGGCCCCGCCGCCGATCCCAGGACCGCGCGCGATCCGCCGCCCGAACATCCTCTTCCTCTTCTCCGACTAGCATCGTGGCGACTGGATGGGCCGCAATCCGGAGATCCCGGTTCCGATGCCGAATATCGACCGTCTCGCCGCCCGCGGCGTCGACTTCACTCGGGCCATCGTGCCGTCACCGGTGTGTGGCCCCTCTCGCGCCTGCCTCGCCTCGGGCATGGAGTACGAGAACTGCGGCGTCGAGGTGAACCGCGACAACTACCCGGCGCAGGCGAAGCCGACCTTCTACAAACACCTCCGTGATGGCGGCTATCACACCATGGCAGTCGGCAAGATCGACCTCCACAAGGGGCCGGCCGGAGTGAGCCTCGACGGGCGCCTACATATGGAGGAGTGGGGCTTTTCCGACATGCTGATCACCGGCAGCAAATCCGGCCTCTACAACGGCGAGGGTGACCCGACCCGACGCAACGAGTCCACGGTGATCGGCCCCAAAGAGCCCTATATGGCTTATCTCGATTCGCTGGACCCGCCCCTCGGCCGCATCCACGCCGACGACATCGATCTACGCGCGGTTCCCAAAGACCAGAACTGGTGGGGTATGACCGACCCGACTCCCCTCGACGACGAGGCTTATAAAGACAACTACACCGCCCGCACCGGGCTCGAGCTGATCGAGCGTGTGCCCGACGGGATGCCGTGGTTTTCGATCGTCAACTTCAACGGCCCGCATCCGCCGATGGACATAACCCGTCGCATGGAGGCGCACTACCGTGGCCCCGACCGCGTCATCGAGAACTTCCCGCAACCCCACCACTACACCGGACCCTTCACCGCTGAACACCACATTCGCATCCGCCAGAACTACGCGGCGATGATCGAGAACATCGACCGCTGGGTGGGCCTCTGCCAGGAGAGACTGGAGGAGCGCGGGGAGCTCGACAACACCATCGTGATCTACGCCAGCGATCACGGCGAGATGCTCGGCGACCACGACCTGTGGGGAAAGTCTCTTCCCTACCAGGCCTCTGCGGGAGTGCCCTTGGTGATGGCCGGCCCCGGCATCGCGACGGGGGTGAGGAGCGACGCGCTGGTGAGCGTGATGGATCTCGCCACCACCTTCCTCGACTATGGCGAGGTCGCGATTCCGAGCGAGATGGATAGTCGCTCATTGCGTCCGCTCCTCGACTCGGGCGGTGGCCAGCATCGGGACTACCTACGCTCGGCGCTGAAAACGGGCAACGCCGCCACCGGCCGTTTCCGTTCGGTCAACGATCATCGTTACAAACTGGTCGAGGGCTTCTTCGAGGAGAAGGCGCTCTATGATCTCGAAGCGGACCCTTTAGAAACTGAGAATATTGCCGCGAGCAAGCCATCAGAAGTGGCGCGCCTCGAGAGGCTCTTCGCGTGAGCCGGGAGCACCGCAAGGTGGGGCCCTTCGCGACTTCCTTCCGCGAGCTCGAGTATCGTCGCAGTCAGTTCTCCTTCTATCGCAAGCACCGACCCGATTGGGAGAGCCGCCTACTCAACCGGCGGCAGCGTTGCAGGTTCTCGCGCCTCGCGGAGGCAATCGGGAGACCCCGTTGCCGTCGAAGTGTCTGCCGCCAACGCCGGGAGCCCTGTGGCCCTGGCCTCGGCCTCTCCGATCGAGGCCCAGGTAGAGACCGTCGGAACGACGACAATTCGCTAGATCGAACGCTAAGAAACACGTCTATGTTTCTCCGGCTGCTGCCGCTCGTCCTGATCTCCGCTGTCGCGGTAGGTGCGGCCATGGCGGAAGATTCAACGATAGAAACGCTGCAGATCTATCTCGTCGATGTTGAAGGAGGCAACGCCACCCTGTTGGTGTCGCCGTCGAAAGAGACGCTCCTGATCGACACCGGTAACGGGGGCGCCAGGGCCGCGCGCGATGTAGGGCGCATCATGGAAGCGGTCGAGAGCGCCGGAGTGAAGAAGATCGATCACTTGATCACCACCCACTGGCACGGCGATCACTATGGCGGAATGGCCGAGCTCGCTACACGGATACCGATCCTCGATTTCATCGACCATGGACCGAGTGTCCAGGCCAACCCGAACACTGACGAATTCGTCGAAGGTGCGTATCAGAGCCTGGTGGGGAAAGCTCGCCGCACTGTGGTCAGGCCCGGTGATGCAATTCCTCTAGCGGGCGTAGGTCTCACCGTCATGGCGTCGGGAGGCGAAGTCCTTGAGCGACCCTTGTCAGGCGCCGGGGGGCCGAACCCCTACTGCGCCGACTTCGAGCCCCAGGCCGAGGATAAGGGTGAGAATGCTCAGTCGGTCGGCGTCCACTTTAGTTTCGGTCGCTTCCGAGGGCTGCATCTTGGCGACCTGACCGTGAACAAAGAGTTCGAATTGATGTGTCCGAACAATCCGATCGGTACAGTCGACCTCTTTGTCGTGTCGCACCATGGATTGCCCACTTCGAACTCCGCGGCGCTTGTCCACGCCATCGAGCCGCGCGTCGCCTTGATGAACAACGGGACCCGAAAGGGCGGCGACCCGAGAACGATGACCACGCTCTACTCTTCGCCGGGCCTGGAGGATCTCTGGCAGCTCCACTTTTCGGTATTGGGCGGCCAAGAGTACGCTGTTCCCGGTCTCTTCATCGCCAATCACTTCGATGAACAGCCGGCGGCGCTACCCGTCTCTCCGACGCCGCGCCCCGCACGGGGTTCCAAGGCAGCTCCGGCTCCCGCCCACGAGGGCACCGCTCACTGGCTCCACGTTGCGGCCCGGCGCGACGGAAGCTTCACAGTTACGAATACTCGGAACGGGTTCAGCAAGACCTACTGAGATTCTTGGCGTGGGCCTTCCTTATGCGCGGGTTACACTCCGGCGATGCGATCCAGTCGACCGATCCTGAGCCCCGTCGCGGCACTCGCCGCCACCCTTCTGGCTCAGGCCTGTAGCCTGAGACACGAGGACTGGCCCGTATATCTGGGCGACCCTGGTCGCACCCACTACACGCGCCTCCGACAGATCAATCGAGACAACGTCAGCCAGCTCGAGCTCGCCTGGGTCTACGATTCCTCGGGCGGGTCGCCAACGACCCGGTCGTCGATGTATGCGAGTCCGTTGGTGATCGACGGCGTTCTTTATGGGTTGTCGCCAAGACTTGTCGCCTTTGCCGTGAATGCGGCCACGGGTGAAGAGCTTTGGCGCTCGGACCAGGGCCTCAGCGGTGACGCTCAGCGGGGATTGATGTGGTGGGAGAAGGGCGACGACCGGCGCCTGTTTTTTACTCACGGCAAGGACTTGCTTGCCTTGAACGCGGAGAACGGGCGGCCGGTCCAGAGCTTCGGTGAGTCGGGCCGGCTCGATCTGACCCCGAAGATAGCGAGAAGGGGAAATATCAGAGTCACCGTACCTGGCGTCGTGTATGAGGATCTGCTCATCCTCGGCTTCACCACCAGCGAGAGTGAAGACGCGTTTCCGGGTTCGGTTCGTGCCTTCAGCGCGATCGACGGAAAGCCGGTCTGGCAGTTCGACACCATCCCGGCTCCCGGCGATCCGGGGTCCGAGACCTGGGCGGAGGGGTCGCTCGAGCACGCGGGCGGTGCCAATGTCTGGAGCGGAATGGCGCTCGACGAAGAGCGGGGCATCCTCTTTGCTCCGACTGGGTCGTCGACGCCGGACTTCTACGGCGCCAACCGCCTGGGCGACAACCTCTTCGCCAACTCTCTGCTTGCAATCGACGCACGGAACGGAAAGCTCAAGTGGCATTTTCAGGTCGTGCGCCACGACTTGTGGGACAAAGACAATCCCTCGCCCCCGACCCTGGTCGAGCTCGAGCGCGACGGCAAGACGATTGATGCGGTGGCGCTCACCACCAAGACCGGACAGCTCTTTGTCTTCGACCGTGAGACCGGCGAATCGATGTATCCCATCCACGAGGTGGAAACTCCGCTTCCAAGTACGCTTCCAGGCGAGGTCCCGGCTTCGAGTCAACCGGCTTCGTCGGTCATCATCGCCCGGCAGGAGTTCGAGATAACCAACCGTAGCGAGGAGGCGCGGAAGTTCGTCGAGGAGAAGATACAGGACTGGGATCTACGGCCCTGGGCACCGCCAAGGGTAGGAACCGTTCTCTTCTATCCCTGGTACGACGGGGGTGCGGAGTGGGGTGGCTCAGCCTTCGATCCGAACAGCAATCATCTGATTGTGAACTCGAACGAAGCAGCCGCCATTCTCGAGCTCACCGAGGTTCCGGTTGGCTCGAGTAACTACGGTACCTACGCACGCCACTGCGCCAGCTGTCATGGACTGGTGCTCGAAGGCACCGACGCGGCACCCGAGCTGCTTGGAGTCGGCAAGCGCCTGGGCCTAGCCGAGATCCGCCGGATCATCCGCGAAGGTACGGGTCGCATGGACGGATTCGCTTTTCTCGCCGCGGTCGAGCTGCGGGCCGTCGAAAGGTACATTCTCGCGCCCGAGCCCGAGATCGACGAGCCGACGTCGGACCTCTCGTACTTCCTCTCCAGCGGCTATGTCTACCTACGCGACCACGAGAACCTCCCAGGGAACTCGCCGCCCTGGGGCACGCTGAATTCGATCGACCTGGCTACGGGTGAGATCGCCTGGAAGGTGCCCTTCGGCGATTACCTCTCGCACCCCGACCTCGGCTTCGGAGCCGTCAACTACGGCGGCCCTGTCGTCACCGCTTCGGGATTGATCTTCATTGCGGCGACGCCTGACGAAAAGTTCCGCGCCTACGACACCCGAAGCGGCGAGGTGCTCTGGGAGACCAAGCTGTCCGCCGCGGGCCATTCGACGCCGGCGGTCTACAGTGTCGACGGCAAACAATACGTCGTCATCGCCGCCGGCGGCGGCCGAACGGGGACGCCCTCGGGCGCCGACTATATGGCCTTCGCCCTCCCCTGAAGGGACGTTCGCCCCTCGGCCCTAACGCGGCACGACTGTGAAGTCGGCGGCCCACTCGTGCAGGCCCCAGTGAATCACCAGAGTGCCGCTGTCTTCGCCTGTCGGCACCAGAACGGCACCGAGCGAGCGCCTCGATTGACCTGTTCGTGAGTAGGTCAGGCCGATTTCCGCGGTATCGAAGGCAGGATTGTGCTGGGTGCCCCACGAATCCGGCTCGTTGTTGAAAACCAGTCGCCAGCCTCCGGCCGAGCGTTTGATCCAGAGGCCGTAGGAGCCGGGGAAGTCGGGGGCCAGATTGTCAGTGGGCACGGCTGCACCGCCGAAGTCGAGCGAGACCTCGGTGCGGAGGCGGATCACCGCCGCTTCGCTGAGACGGATGACATCACCCTCCGCCGCGGACTCGATGCGGTAGAAGTCGTCGTGGTCGGCGTTGATCGTCTTTCCGTAGAGCATGCTTATCTGCGACCCGTCAGGCCGCGCCAGAGCCGTCTCTTGTCGCTTGCTCAGGGTGGTAAGCCGCGAAAAGGCGCTGAGATCGCTGTCGAATTCTCGGCGGCCGTCCAGACCAGCGGCCCCGACAGGCTGCGGCCCCCTCGGCTGCTCACCAAAACCGTAGTCGGCGGTCCATCGGTGCTCGCCCCAAGCTAGAACCAGCTGACCTGCGTCATCAGCGGTTGGCACGAGCGCGGCTGAGAGGGTTTGAAAGACGCTCTCTTCGAGGCTGTGAGACAGCGGAATCGTACCGACGACATCTCCGCTGGCGGTCGCGCCGTCGGACGCCGCTTGTTGGGCCTCGAGGGTCCATCCGCTTTCGAGGTGGGAGAGCCAGAGGTCGTAGCGACGACCGCCGCCCTGTTCGCACCCTCGCTGGCACTCAGTGAAGCTGGAAACAGGAGTGACAAGGGACGAACGCCCAAGGTCAGACGCGACTGCAGTCTGCCTTCTGCCGCGGCATCGGCCGCCCGACTCTCTACCTCGAGGCCGGACGAGAGAAGACAGATTGCAAGAGCAAGAGTCAACGGCTCACAATGGAGCGCGCGCACGCTGAATCTCAGCACGACTAGTTGTGCCGGGCCGTCGCGCCTTCTTTCGACGGCGAAGTCGCGTCGTCTTCCAACTCCGCGTAGCTGATGAAACCCAGAGACATTTCGTCGTTGGTTCGGGGGCCGAAGCCAACGGCCAGGTCGCCGTCGAATCCACGGCTGGCACCACGCTCGGTCGTTCTGTCGTACCAGAAGTCCACTTCGATGCGAGTGCCCTTCGGCAACAGCTTCGGCTCCTTGTACTTGTAGGTCACCTGCCAGGCCTGGTCGTATCGTGGTACATCCAACAGAACCTCTTCGCTCCCGTCCGGGTAGTAGGCAATGTAGCGCGAGGCCGTGGCCCGCAAATGAGCGTGGGGCCAGTAATTGAGGACCAGCGTGTCTTTCTCGAGAGGGCGGGCCATGCCGATTCGATAGTTTGGCTGGTTCGGCGGAATCTCGAATGCTGAGTTGCCTAGCGAGTCGGTTATCACCTTGTGGGTAACCGGTCGCTCTTCGACGAAGAACCCGACTTCTGCTTGGCTGGCGAACGAGGTCCCTGGGCCGGGCTCTTTGTTGAAGTGCAGACTGAAGACCAGAGAGGTTCCCTTCTGGAGAAGCAGGCCATAGCCGTCGGGAAGCATTCCGGACTCACCACCCTCGGCCACGCAGCTGAGTAAACCGCCGCCGGCGCCCTCGCCGACTTCTGCGGTGTCCGCACCGGCGACGCCATTCACATCCTGGACAAAGGCGCACATGTGGTGCCGGCGGTCCCTATAGAATCGCTGCGATGTCCGACTCGGAGAGGAGGGCCCCCCAGACCGTCGCCGAGGCCTATTTGGCTCTGCTCGCTTCGCGCGGCATCGAGTGGCTCTTCGCCAACGCCGGGACCGACTTTGCGCCGCTCATCGAGGCGCTCGCGGGTGCCGGGGGCGAGGCGGGCCCCAGAGCCGTGGCGGTACCCCACGAGGTGGTGGCAGTAGGGATGGCCCACGGCTATTACCTCGTGACCGGCCGGCCGCAAGCGGTGATGGTGCACGTCGATGTCGGCACCGCGAACGCTCTGGTCGGAATCATGAACGCTCACCGCGCTCAGGTGCCGATGCTCTTTTGCTCCGGCCGCACTCCCTACACCGAGAGCGGCCACCTGGGGAGTCGTGATCTGCCGATCCACTGGGGCCAGGAGATGTCCGATCAGGGGAGCCTCGTCCGCGAGCACGTCAAGTGGGATTACGAGCTTGCCGTGGGCGACCAGCTGGTGTCCGCCGTTGATCGGGCGCTCGCGATCGCCATGGCGCCGCCGCGGGGCCCCGTGTATCTGAGCCTGCCGCGTGAGGTCCTCGCCGAGCCTTGGACCGCGGGTGGCGTCTCGCCGAAGACCGGCCAGAGCGTGCCGACTCCCGCCGCTCCCGATCCGGCCGCCATCGAGACCGCGGCCGATTTGCTCGCCGCCGCGCAGCGGCCGATGGTCATCAGCTCCACCTCCGTGCCTCGTAGCGTGTCCAGTCTCGGTGATTTCGCCGATCGTTTCGCCTTGCCGGTGGTCGAGCATTGGTCCCCTTGTCTCGGCCTCTCGACCGAGCACCCCATGCACGCAGGGTTCGATCCGGGGGGACTCCTCCCAGAGGCCGACGCCGTGCTCGTACTCGACGCGCCAGTGCCGTGGATCCCGGCGCGCCACCAACTCAGTGACGATTGCGGAGTGATCCAGGTGGCTCCAGATCCCAGCTATTCCCACCTTCCACTGCGTGGCCACCGGGCCTCCGTTGCCATTACTTCCGACGTCGAGGCTGCGGTCCAGGCTCTGGGGTCGGTGCTCGAGAGTCGCCTCGATGTCGCCGGCAATGCTCTCGAGCGTCGTCGTCAGGAGCTCACGGCTCGGCATCTCGCGGCGCGGGCGACGGTTCGCGAGCGCGCCGCGAGGCAGCCGGAAAGCCCGACCCGACTGTGGGCGAGCCACCTTCTCGACCGCGCTATCGGCCCCGATGCACTGGTCTTCAACGAGCTCGGCTGTGTACCTCCGGCGATGCGCTTCGAGCAGCCGGGCTCGCTATTTTCTATCTCGATCGCCGGCGCCTTGGGCTGGAGCTTGCCTGCCGCTCTTGGCGCCCAGCTCGCCGATCGCGACCGCCTGGTAGTCGCCACCGTGGGCGACGGCTCTTACGTATTCGCCAATCCCGTGGCCTGTCACCAGGTCGCGGCGGCCCTCGATCTACCGGTGCTGACCGTGGTGTTCAACAACCAGGGGTGGCAGGCCGTGCGGCATGCAACGCTGGGCCTCTACCCCGAGGGCCACGCTCGAGGAGCCGGCGAGATGCCGCTCACTCGGGTGGCACCCTCGCCACGTTACGACCAGGTCGTCGCAGCAAGCGGCGGGCACGGTGAGCGGGTGGAGAGAGCCGAGGATCTAGCCGGAGCTTTCGATCGCGCCCTCCGTGTCGTTCGCGAGGAGAGGAGGCAGGCGTTGGTTGATGTAGTGATCGGCTGGGACGTGTGAGTGAAGCTCGAAGCAGCGGGGTTCGAGGTCGTCGAGTCGCGTGACGGGCGAGTACCGCGATGTCCGTACCGGCTCTCTAGCCCAGGAGGAGAGGCTTTCCGCTGAGCTGACCGAGGTGCTCGGTGCCGAATCTCTTCGTACGCGTTTCGACAGCTATCGCAGAAAGCTGCGCGCGGTCGACGCGGGCCTCCAGCTTCGATCGATGTTTGTCGTAAGGCCCGTCTGACCTCCTGCTATACTCCGAGCTTCCAAAGTTCAACCGCTCTAACGATCCAAGGGGAGGGAACCATGAAAGCCCGTCTAGTCGGTCTCGCAGTCGCGCTCCTGCCAGCTTTGGCTCCGTCGATCGCGCAGGGCCAGCTCTACAACACCGCCAAGCAAAAGCTCATGGACGGCAAGCAGGTCATCGGTGGCACGATCTCCTCGCCCGACCCGGCTGTCTACTGCGCGATGGCCAACGCCGGATTCGATTATCTGTGGATCGAGATGCAGCACAGTCCGCTGACCTATCAGGAGGTCGCGCTGATGATTCGGGCGTGCCCCGGCGCCGCCGCGGTCCCGTTTATCCGGGTGCCCGACGCCACCGAAGGCGACATCCAGAAGGCGACCGACATCGGTGCGCTCGGCATTATCGTGCCGATGGTCGCGTCGGTGGAGAAGATCGAGAATGCCGTCCGCTTTGCTAGCTACCCGCCCCGAGGCGTGCGCAGCCAGGGCGGGGGTCAGTACGGTGCTCTGTGGGGCAGTACCTACCGCAAGACGGCCAACGACAACATCATGATCATCGCGATGATCGAGTCGCCGGCCGGAGTCGAGATCGCCGACGAGATAGCGGCGGTTCCCGGGGTCGATGTCGTATTCGCCGCGTCCTCCGACCTGCGCAGTTTCTCCGGCTATAGCCAAGGCGAGCCGGAGTATGAAGCCTTGATCACCGCAATCCACGACGAGACTCTGAAGGCGGGTCGCAAACTCGGCGGTCCGGTGGCATGGAGAAATCGCGAAGGATTCAGCTTCTTTCAGGCCCCGCCCGCGACCTCACTGATTCGCCAGGGGGCGAAGGCGCTGCTCACGACGACGGGTTCGGGAGTGGCTCCTATCGAGGGGTCAGAACGGAATTGACCGAGAGGCAAGATGTACAACACGGTCAAGCAAAAGCTGGCCGAGGGCAAGAAGGTCGTCGGCGGGACGATCTCCACGCCGGACCCGGAGATCTACCGCGCCATGGCGAACGCCGGCTTCGACTTTCTGTGGATCGAGATGCAGCACAGTCCGCTCACCTATCAGGAGACTGCGAGGATGATCTGGGCCGGTCGCGATGCGCCCGCGGTTCCGTTCATTCGCGTGCCGGATGCGACCGAAGGCGACATCCAGAAGGCGACCGACATCGGAGCCCTGGGGATCATCCTGCCGATGGTTACCTCCACGGAGAAGGTCACCAACGCGGTCAAGTTCGCCAGCTATCCGCCTCGGGGTGCCCGCAGCCTGGGCGGGGGGCAGTGCCATGCGCTCTATGGACGGGAGTATCGCCAGACGGCCAACGACAACATCATGATCGTGGCGATGATCGAGTCGCCGCCCGGAGTCGAGATCGCCGACCAGATCGCCGCGATACCCGAAGTCGATGTCGTCTTCGCCGCCGCGACCGACTTGAGTAGCTTTTCCGGCTACAGCCAGGGCGAGGCGGAGTACGAAGCGATGATTACGCGAATCCACGACGAAACGCTGGGTGCGGGTCGCGCCCCCGGGGGGCCCTATGCGTGGAAGGACCGCGAGGGATTCAATTTCTTCCAGGCCCCGCCCGCGGAAGTACTGCTCCGTCAGGCCGCCAAGGCGCTCCTCGAGACGGCGACGTCGGGTGTTGCCGAAACCGAGGGGTCGGAACGCTAGCCCCCTACTGCGAGGGGTAGCCGCCGACCCAGATCGGGCTCGACCAGGCGCTGGCGTCATTTAGCTGGCGCACATGGACGTAGTAGTAGTCGCCCTGTTTCGGGTCCTCGCTGTCGGTGTGGCTGAATTCGATGTCGCGAGGCCCGTCGGTGACGATGCGCCGCAGGGTGATGGCATCGTCCGGGTAATTCTCGATCGGCATCTTGCGCTCGAGCCGGCCACCGCTGAGGTCCGACAACCGTAGCTCGACCCGTCCTCCTTCGATGGTGGCAACCGGACGAAAGAAGGGTGGCGCCGACCCGGTCTCGGCGGCATCTTCCAGCGCGAGCACGAGGGTCGCGCCAGGCTGTACCTTCGACAGTGTGAGCCGTAGCGAGCTCGAGTCGCCCCGTGTATTAGTAGTGAAGCGAGCACCGTTCGCGTGCGGCTCCAGCGATTGGGTGGTTGCGTTGACGAAATCGGACGCTGAGATTGCATCGACGTTTGCTCCGGTCACCGTCAAGTCGCCGCGCCAGTGCCGCCAGCCTCGAGGTGCGTCTCCGGCATGCAAAGGAGTCTCTTCGGAGTAGAAAGAGAGCAGCAACTCCATCACTCCGCCGCCCCGCCCCTCCGCCGAGGAATACTCTCGCTGCCAGATCGCGGTGTCGTTTTTCATCAGACGGATCGACGCGACAGGGGCAGTGCCGATGACCCGTCCCCGAATCTCCCTGGTTTCGGCAAAGAGCGCTCGTTGGCCCATCGGAACATCGTTCACCTTCATGTCGAGGATGATCCGGTCACCGGTCGTCGCGTAGGTCTTTCGCTCCTTCATCGAGTCGAAGATCGCGTCCCGAGATCGCTCCGGCGCCATCACCGCGCCCAGGCCGCCGCGCTGGGCGAGCGAGTTCCGAGTGGGCGCTGAATAGCCTGGGTGCGAGAGATGGTCGTCGGAGGCGGCGACCACTCCCACTTGATGGCCGTGGGATAGATACGCCTGCATGAACCACTCGAAAGAGCCGTGCATCGACATCATCTCGACCAGGGTCTCGAGCTTCACGTCCGACTGGCGGTAGTCGCCGGGGTTGTGCGCGTGGGGAATGACCAGCACATCCGCCGGGTCGTAACGCTCCTTCAGCTCCTTGTAGAGCTCCGACAAACCGGGGAATTCGAGCCCAGACACCCGCTCCTGGTTGCCGACGGTACGGAAGAGGACGTTGTGATGGCCGCCGAAGCGAGCGTGACGGGTCCACTCCCACCCCAGATAAGGAATGAATCTCCCGGGGTCGTCGAATGCCGCGGAGGTCTTGCGCATCAGTTCCCACTCGCCGTCGTCGAGCCAGCTGTCGTGCTCGGAATGGGTGACGAAGTCGAGGCGGGCGTCATCCCGAGCGAAGGTCAGATAGAAGTCGATGGTGCCGATGCCTTCCGCATAGCCGGAGTGGCCATGGGTGTCGCCCCAGTAGATGCCGTAGTCAGGGTCGTCGAGAGCCAGAATCGGGTTGGCCTCGCCGGTGATCGCTCCGTCCGCCGAGCGCAGCGTGATCCAGTGAGCCCCAGCGCACTCCAGTGACATGTCGACCACCGTGATCGCGTCGTCGCCGGCGGCGGTGGAGGAGTGGGGCTCGCCGTCGACCAGGATGTCGAAAGCCGGAATGTCGCCGGTGGCGCGATTGTAGAAGGCGTCTTCGGCGCGTACCGAGAGCTCGAAGGCTTCGCCCGTTTTGACGATGCTCGGGGCGAAACCATGGACTCCCGCGACTTCGTTGCCGATGACGACAAAGGGCTGGATCGGTAGCGGCCGCCATTCCCCGGAACCGTCGAGATCGACGTAGAGGGGAAGCGGCATGCGGACACCGGTCATGCTAGGCATCAGAACGCCCTGGCCTCCGCCACTGGTATCGCCATAGGTGATGGTGACGGTTTCGCCTGGATCGATCTGGCCCTCAGCAAGGCGAAACGCGACCGCCGGCTCAGGTGCCCGGAATCCGCCGTGGGGGCCCGAAGCCATATACACCTCGACCTCGAAGGCGGCATCCCCGTCGCTGCTCTCGATCGAGATATAGCCTTCGGCGGCCGGGTCGTCGGCTTGAAAAGGGCCGAAGTTGGGGTTGAAGTGTCGCGCCACCCAGAAGCCGCCTCCGGTCTCGACCGGATGGGTGCCGGCGGTCCAGGTCTGCCTGAGGGTGGCGTAGGTACGCGCTTCGAAGGGTCCAAGGGACTCGGCAACGAGCTCGCCAAGAGCCCCTTCTTCTTCGCGGAGGATGAACTCGCGCACCAACCGGTCGACTCTCGCCGCTGACACGATCGCCGCTTGGCCGGTCGGGGGGAGGGTGGCGACGATGCGGACTGCGGGGCCCTCGAGCCCGACATCACCGCCGGCCAGCGCGTAGGCGTCGGCCCAATCGGCAAGGACCCTGGCACGCTCCGCCACGTTGGTTTCATCCGACGGTGCGGCGGCAACGGCGGATTTGAGCTGGTCGACTTTGGCGCGGAGCTCGGCGTCGAGGTAATCCCCGGCTCCGTCGCCGGGTCCGGGCGCGCAGGCGGCGGTGAGTAGCAAAACGAAGCAGGCGATTGCTAGACCAGCGTTTCCAAAGTTCGTGTCGCATAGCTCGAGGTCATTCTGTTCGCTGGCCAGGCGCGCCGACGCAGGCATATTGGGCAATATATCGAGGAGCGCGGGGCTCCCAGCCAACGCCGCCAGCGGGCAGAAGGGGCCGAGATATGTGCGCGAACTTTGGAAACGCTGGTCTAGGGTGTCGCGTTGCCGAGGGCTAGAGGTCAGACTCGAGTTTTCGACCCATCTTGGCTTGCGTTCACACATCCTGATCTCCGTGCTTGTTGGGCGGCCTTCCGCGGCGGGTGCCAGAGCATACGCTAAGCTCGTTCCAACCCAGGAGATCGGCAGCGCGATGTATCCAGGCACGCATGCACAGAGCTTCCCCGACAAGCCGGCAGTCATCATGGCCGGGTCCGGGCGCGCCGTTACCTATGGCGAGTTGGACGAGCGCTCGAACCGGCTGGCGCAGCTCTGGTGGGACCAGGGGCTACGGCCTGGAGATCACGTCGCCATCTTGATGGAGAACAACCCGCGCTACTACGACGTCTACTGGGCGGCGATGCTCCGGGCTCTACCTGACGACGATCAATCGCTACCTGACCGCCGAGGAGGCGGCCTACATCGTCGGCGACTGCGGTGCGCAGTCGATCGTCGCTTCCGCCGCGCTGCGCGAGGTCTGCGAGGAGCTCGCCGACCGTATTCCCTCCTGCCCGCGGCGGCTCATGGTCGACGGTGTTGCCGACGGCTGGGACGCCTACGAAGACGCGACCGCCGCCTATCCGGCGCAAAAGCTGGCCGAGGAGCCGCGCGGCATGACCATGCTCTACAGCTCCGGAACGACCGGCCGTCCCAAGGGCATCAAACGCCCGCTCTCCGGTCTCATGGCCTACGATGCCGATGAGCGCGCCGACCTCTTTCTGCGCGGCCTCTTCGGGATCACCGAGGCGTCCACCTACCTCTCCCCGGCGCCCCTCTACCACGCCGCTCCGCTGGGCTTCACCGCCGGCACGCAGCGCCAGGGTGGCACTGTCGTCGTCATGGAGCGCTTCGACGAGGAGCTGGCGCTGCGTTATATCGAGCAGTACGAGATTACGGTGAGCCAGTGGGTGCCGACGATGTTCGTGCGTATGCTCAAGCTCGAAGAGGAAGCTCGCCACCGGCACGATCTCTCCAGTCACCAGAGGGCGATTCACGCCGCCGCTCCCTGCCCTGTCGAGGTGAAGCGACGGATGATCGAGTGGTGGGGACCGATCCTGCTCGAGTACTACGCCGGCACCGAGGGCAACGGCACCTGTTTCATCGACTCGCAGACTTGGCTGGAGAGGCCGGGGTCGGTCGGCCAGGCGGCCAACGCAACACTTCATATCTGTGACGACGAAGGCGACGAGGTCGCGGCCGGCACGGAGGGCGTCATCTACTTCGAACAGGATCCCGACATCCCACTCTTCGAATACCACAACGACGAAGAGGGGACCGTCGGCTCGCGTAACCCCAGAAACGAACGTTGGACCACCCTCGGCGACGTCGGCTACGTCGACGAAGACGGCTTCCTCTTTCTCACCGACCGCAAGGCGTTCATGATCATCTCGGGCGGTGTCAACATCTACCCGCAGGAGATCGAGAACGCCTTGATCATGCACCCCAAAGTCGCCGACGTGGCGGTGATCGGCGTGCCCAGTGAAGAGATGGGCGAAGAGGTCAAGGCGGTGGTGCAGCTCCGAGAGCCCCTGTCGGCCGGCGAAGAGGTCGCCCAGGAGCTGATCGCCTACTCGCGTGAGCACGTCGCGGCCTACAAGGTGCCGCGCTCAGTGGACTTCGAAGAGGAGCTGCCTCGCCTGCCCACGGGCAAGCTCTACAAGCGCCTTCTACGCGACCGCTACTGGGGCAACCACGGCTCCCGCATCGTCTGACGCTGCGCTGTCGAGAGCCTGAGTGACGATCGCCGAAGAGCCCTTCTCCCCTCGTCTGGCAGCGATTTCGAGCAGACGTGCACGGTGCTCGGTCTTTGATCTCGATTGCGGTCCTCATTGAGTAAGTCAAACAGACATGCAGATGCATGTGAGCGCCGAGAGCATCGTAAGGAAGAGATGGCGCAGCTGACTCGGCAAAGCGGGAGCTCCATCGCCGAGACCGCCGGCGAATCTGACGACGATCTCGAAGGAAAGACCTGACTCTCCGCGATCGTTCTCTCAACAGAGATGCAAACTACGACGAAAGCCGCAGACCCTCTTTGCAAGCTATAACGCGGCACGTTATAGTCTCTAAGTGATCCGCTCCTTTCGCTCTCGAGAGACCGAGAAGATCTGGGAGGGGGAAGGGTCGCGGCGACTACCCAAGGAAATCCAACCGACCGCGCGTCGGAAGCTGAGAATGCTCCACAACGCTCAAAGTCTTCGTGATCTCCGAGTGCCCCCAGCAAACCGCCTGGAACGCCTCAAGGGCGATCGGGCAGGAGAGTACAGCATCCGCATCAACCAGCGTTGGCGCGTTTGCTTCGAGTGGAAGCAGGGGGACGTATTCGCCGTCGAGATCGTCGACTACCACTGAGGTTTCAGCCATGACCGAAAGATTGCCCAACATCCATCCTGGTGAAGTGCTCTTGGAGGAGTTCCTCGAGCCGTTCGGGCTGAGTCAGAACCAGCTTGCGCGGGAGATCGGTGTTCCGCCGCGGAGAGTCAACGAAATCGTTTTGGGTAAGCGTTCCGTTACCCCCGATACAGCGATGCGCCTGGCCCGTTACTTCGGCAGTTCGGAACGCTTCTGGCTTGGTCTGCAAACAGACTATGACCTGGAACAAGCGCATCGCGCCTTCGGTGAGACGGTCGAGCGTCAGGTGCAGCCGCGCGCCTCGGCTCACGCTTAGGGAGAGAACACTAGAGCGCCCCCGGGTAGCGCTCCCTTCCCCTTCAAACGGCCTGAATATTCAACATTTGAAGCTCAATGCATTATTTTGAGTTTTGGTCACGACTACTAGCACAACATATGGTATATTCAATCTTCCTCTAGGAGTCTGCGCAGCAGGAGTGCGGGCACGATGAAGCTTCCACCGCGCTGACGAATGAATGCCGCATTGGGGTTTCGGATGGCGGAGAGTGCGTGGAGCAAGCCTGACGAGGCGTCAGGAAGTGCGATGTGGGTCGTATAGGGAGCTCTAACTCGGTTGCGTCGGCCCAGCAGCGGCTCATGAAGCCGCTTGGAGGACGTGGAAGCGCTTCAGGTTGACGGCCAGACACACCAGGTCCCACTCATAGCCGACGTTGTCTTGGCCCCGGAGGCTGAATCTTCGGAAGCCCAGCACCTCTTTGATCCACCCGATCACCGGTTCCACGACCGCCTTGCGCCGTCGGTAGCGTTGCCGGCCGGCCTCGCTGGCGAGTTTGTTCTGCATGCGGCGAGACGCTGCGAGCTGCCTACTCACCGCACACTTCTTTCCCTCTCGACCCAAGGAGATGTAAGCGTCAATGCCTCGCTTCTCGAGCTCGAGCAAGATCGCCTCGCTGCGATACCCCGCGTCCGCCAAGACCTGGTCGGGATCCCCCCCCATCGCCGCCTTCGCCCGTGACAGCAACGGCATCATCTCGCCCACGTCCGCGGCGTTGTTCGTCAGGCTCGTCGAGACGATCATCTGCGACTCTTCCTCCACCGCCAACTGGCCGTTGTAGCACTGATCGTAGCCATGGGCCGTTTTCATGATCCGACTCTGCGGATCGGTGAAGTTGTCTTGGGCCCGGTCCTCCGGAACACCAAAATCGCGCGCGAAGGGCCGCCCGCGACGAGGCGGATCGTCGTCGTCATCCTCCTTACGGCCGCGCTCGCGGTCCTTCTCGGCCTGGCGCGCCTCCAGCCTCTCCTTCGCCTGCTGGATCTTCGCCAAGCGCTGCTCGCGACGCTGCAGCTCGGCCGGCAGCTCATCGCCGCGCACCTGTGCACCATGCTCCGCATCCTCGGACATATCCACCGCCTCGGCCTGCGCCACGAGCTGTGCGATCTCCTCCTCCAGACGCTTCTCCTCCTCCAGCATCCGACCGTAACTCATCGACTTGCGCTTGCTCGCTGAGGCCTTGACCTTCGTACCGTCCACCACCAACGTCCCCATACGCAGCACCCCTGCCTCACGGGCGATCTGCACCACCTGCACGAACAGCGCCCGGAACGCCGCTAAATGAAACTGACGAAACTCACATATCGTGCGATGCGCCGGTGAGTTGCCCGCCGCCAGAAAACGATACGCCACGTCCTCCTCGAGCTTCCGGGCGATGCCACGCGACGAATACGTCCCCGTCGCATAGGCATACAACAAAATCTTCACCATCATCCGAGGATCGAAAGGCTGATTCCGACGACCATCCCCCTCGTAGCGGGCATAAAACGACGACAGATCCAGCGCCTCAACCGTCTCGGACAGGAAGTACACCAAGTGACCTTCCGGCAACCACTCACGAGGGCTCGGAGAGAGCAGATACAGCTGATCCGGTGCATACGGACGAAATGACGTCGGCATGATCCAACTCTACGACGTCTTCGATCTTTTCACTAAACACCCCGTTTCTGCCGCGCAGACTCCTAGCCCCCCCCCTGTATACAACATATGGGATGGCATCGTCTTTGCGTTATGTTTTAAGGCGTTTGTTTGAAACCGGCCCCGAACGCTGGATAGTAGAACCGCTCTTCCCACATAAATTAGGAGTTTCATCTGCCGCCGGCCCCCTGAGGCTCTGCCCAACGCCCGGTGGACACGTCAAGTCGAGACTTTGGAGGATCCGTCATGAAAGCCACCGCATTTAGATCACTCGTCCTGATCGCTTCCCTCTGTCTCTGCGCTCTACCGCTATCGGCGGACGGTCCGTCGACCGCAACCATCGACGGCCGCGTCCTCGACGCCCAGGGGCAAGCCCTGCCCGGGGCGACGGTGACCCTCGAGGGTCCGCAGAGAACGACGAGCACCATGTCCGATGCCGAAGGGCGGTATCGCTTCGCGCTCCTGCAGGCAGGGGAGTTCACCGTCACCGCCGAGCTGGAGGGGCTGGGGGCGGCCGAGCTGGCGACCACGCTCGCTCCGGGTGAGCGCCGTGGCGTCGACCTCACTTTGGAAGGGGGAACCGCGGAAGAGATCACCGTCACCGGCGAAGCGGCGCTGATAAGCAAGTACGAAACCGGCTCCGTCAGCTCACTGAAGTCGGAGGTGATCGAGAACGTTGCCTTCGTGACTCGCTTCTATGCCTCCACCCTTCGCGCGCTTCCCGGCGTGGTGAACAGAAACGAGCTCGACACTACGTCCGGAATCAACGGCGGCATTTACACCGAGACGCAGGTCTTGATCGAAGGTGTGGACACCTCGAACACGCGCGGTGGGGGTACGATGAGCGTGATCATGCCGGCGTCGGCGCTGTCCGAGACCAGGCTCGAATCGATGGGCTACGGCGCCGAGTACGGCCGGGCGACCGGCGGCATCATCAACTCGACCGTCAAGACCGGCACCAACAACTTTCACGGCGATTTTCTCTACATCGGCCAGAATCCGAAGTGGAGAGCCGAGAACCAGTTTCAGTTGGAGCGGCCGGACGACCAGGTCAACAGCTACGAGACGTCGCTGGGCGGGCCCATCTTGCGCCAAAAGGCGTGGTTCTTTGCCGCCTACGCCGAGATGACCGAAAACCTCCTGGACCAATTAGCGAGCGGCGACGTGGTTGACCGCAGTCACACCTCGGAGCCCCGCATCCTCAAGCTCAACTACCAGCCTAGCGATCGCCACCAGCTGGCGGGGACGTGGATCGATTCGCGCGGCGAGTCCCTCGCCAACACGTCTGTCACCGGCGACCGTGCTGCCATCACGCTCCGTCCGCTCTACGCGCAGGTACTGACCGGGAGCTGGAGCTTCGCCGCTACCAGCTCGACCTTCATCGAGGTCAAGGTATCCGAGCACAAATTTCTCTTTCCTCGCACTCTCAAATTCCCCAAGGATCCGGCGACACTGTGCCCCGAGTGCTCCGACAATCCGGTCGACAACAATTTCCGCTACCGCGATCGGGCGCAAAGTAACGTTCGCTTTAACGGCGTGGTGAGCGGCCAGGGGATCGGCCACAACACCTTCCCTCGCGACACGGCCCATGGCTCGGCGACCTTGTTCAAGGGGCGCAACGAGATCAAGTTCGGCATCGACATCCAGGACATCGCGTACGAGAATTTGGGCAACCCGGGCAAGGAGTATCGCGGCAGCAACTTCTGTTTTGAATGCCCCGGAGGCTTCCTGAGACCGCAGCGCAAGCGGGTCTTCTTGCCGTCCGTGGCGTCGCGTACCGAGGGTGTCGTGGGCTCGGCCTATGTGCAGGACCGCTTGGACGTCGGTGATCGCTGGAGCCTCCACATGGGCGTGCGCTACGACGCCGAGACGATCGATAACGACGTCGGCACGCAGGTCCACGATACCTCAGACATCGCACCCCGTCTGACCGTGGTCTACGACGTCAAGGCCGACGGCAAGCTGCTGGTGCGCGGCAGCGTCGGGCGCTTCTACCAGATCGTCGGCCTGGATTTCGCCTTCCGCGAGTTCAGTGCGCTACCCGTTGGGAATCAGAGCTACGACGAGTTCAATTGGAATCCCGCCACCGAGCTCTACGATAGGTTCCGCACGAGCAGGAGGCCGGCGTTCGAGACCCAGACCCTGCAGCCGGTCGAGAACCCCTACAAGGACCAGGTCGCGGTTGGCGTGGACTGGCAGCTGGCCCAGAACTGGGTCTTCAAGTCGAGCCTGGTGTACCACGAGACCGACGACGTCTTCTTCGGCAACGACCAGTACATGGACAACGGCACCGGCATCGCGCGCCTGGTGCAGAACTGGCCCGGTGCCTTTCGCGAATATTCGGGAGTCAGCCTCGAGCTCAATCGCAGGTTCCGCGGCGGCTGGACGTTCCGGTCCAACCTGACGGTGGGCGACGCCGAAGGGAATACCGACACCACCAACAGCCTCGAGAGCCTGTTCGAGGGCCTCGGCGGCCTCGAGCTGCCGAACCAAACGGTGCAGGACGCGGGTATTGCACCTGGCGCGACCGACGCCACCGCCAGGTTCCGGGCCGGGCGCATGCGTCACGATATCGATCGGCTCAACCTCATCGCCATGAAGCAATTTCAGTTCGGCAGGCAGGCCCTGACCCTGGGTGGCTTTTTCGCCGTCAGCAGCGGCAGGTACTTCGGCGGGACTGCCTCCACCACCGTAGCGCATCCGGTGACCGGTCTCGAGATCGACACCGAGACCCGCGTCGAGCCGCGCGACGGCCAGCAGCTGGACGGCATCTATACGCTCGACTTCTCGGCGATGTGGTCGTTCCCGATCAAGGGTCCGGTGGAAGGGCAGCTCGGCTTCGAGGTCGCCAACATCACCGACGAGCAGGAGGTGCTCGAGATCGACACCAATACCCTTCAGCCCATCAACGCGCTCCGGGCCTGGCAGCGGCCGCGCGAGTTTCGTCTCAAGGTTGGGATTCGTTTCTAGGTTTCCAAGCTCTGTCTCGGGGCGGGTGGCGCTCCGGCGCTCCCGCCTCGCGACGGTCTTTCGGCCCGGGTAGCCCCGGATCTTCGTCTCGACGAGATGGGGCAGGTGAGCTAGCCTCTAGCCTGGACTATTCATGGAGCTCCTACTGCGGTGCCCCAGCTGCCTGAATCTACTGCGTTGCGCTCGGACTGGGCGTCCCCGTCGCGCCCCTCGACGTACTGCCAAATACGCCTGCGGTGCCCTCGGTCGCGACGCCTTGTATCTCCCCGGGCATCTGCGGCACCTCGCTACGGACCTCATGAATAATCCAGGCTAGGAGTATGACCGAGTAACCTAGATGCTGAATTTCCCGCTCCACTGGATGTCCGCGAGACACAGAAATCTGCTGGTACGCTCCACTCAGAGGCCGAAGAAACAAAAAATCTTCCGCACCTGGTCCATTCGATGATCGGCCGAGGTATTACTTGGACAGACTCCTAGCTCTCCCCATCAGATCAAAACAGGAGAACGACTTGATCCTCGGCATACACCACACCGCCATCTCGGTGAAAGACATGGACAGGTCACTGGCCTTCTACCGTGATTTGCTGGGCATGGAGGTGCTCTCGGACCAGAGCTGGGAGAGCAGTCGAGAGAACAACCCGAAACCGGAAAAGATTCTGGATCTCGAGAACCCCGCTGCACGACAGGCCATGCTGAGGTGTGGAAACGCTCATATTGAGCTGTTCGAGTTCAGCAAGCCGGAACCCGCCCCCATGGCAGTGGACCGGCCCGTGCATGATCATGGGTACACGCACTTCAGCCTGGATGTGACGGACGTGGATGCGGAATACGAGAGGCTGCTGGAAGCCGGGGTGACGTTCCATTGTCCACCCATCAATCTCGGCCCTAAGTGCAGGACCACCTACGGTCGAGACCCGGATGGCAACGTGATCGAGTTTCAGGAGCTGTTCGAGAGCGCTCGCTGGTAAAACTCGCTGCGCCGCCGAGCACGGAGTGCTGGATCGAGGCGGGCTTGCCTGGCGTTGGACATGCGCCTGGCACGTTACTTCGGCAGCTCGGAACGCTTCTGGGTTGGTCTGCAAACAGACCATGACCTCGAGGAAGCGCATCGCGCCTTCGGTGAGAGCGCTCGCCGCGACTCTTGGCGTGTAATTTGAAGTCTGTACCTTCGTATTACATACAGGATGGTAGCATCCGCTTCGTGATCATCGAACGTACGCTCGAGGTTCCTGCCCGGAACCTGTTCGCCAAATATCCAGTCCTGACCGTGACCGGACCGCGGCAATCCGGGAAGACCACGCTCTGTCGACGGGTCTTCCCCGATCTCCCCTACGTCAGCCTGGAGTCCCCGGACCAACGCCAGTTCGCGATCGAGGACCCGAGGGGCTTCCTTCGCGAATACGAGAACGGAGCGATTCTTGACGAGATCCAGCGCACTCCAGATCTCGTCTCCTACCTCCAGGAGCTGGTGGACGAGAATCGAGGCAATGGGCGCTTTGTGCTCACGGGTAGCCAACAGTTTCGGGTGACTCGCGCGATCACTCAATCACTCGCGGGCAGGACGGGAATCCTACGATTGCTGCCGTTCTCGATCGCCGAGGCTGTTCAGATTCGGTCGGATCTCGAACCCGAGACGATGCTGTATGCGGGGTTCTACCCGAGGATCTACGATCACGGACTCGACCCTACTCAGGCCCTGGGCGACTACTTCGAAACCTATGTCGAGCGCGACGTGCGTCAGATCAGCGAGATCCGCAATCTCTCCAGCTTCCGGACTTTCGTGAAGCTGTGTGCCGGCCGAAGTGGCCAGCTACTGAACCTGCACAGCCTCGGCAACGACGCGGGTGTCTCGCACACCACCGCGCGGGAGTGGATCAGCGTACTCGAGGCCAGCTACATCGTCTTCCTGCTTCAGCCCCTTCACGCAAACGTATCGAAGCGGCTCATCAAATCGCCGAAGCTCTACTTTTACGATGTCGGTTTGGCCGCCTACCTCCTGGGCATCGAGAGTGAGAAGCAGATCTTCACCCATCCCCTGAAGGGGGCGTTGTTCGAGAACCTCGTGGTGATGGAGGCTCTGAAGCATCGCTACAATCGCGGACTACGCAGCAATCTGAGCTTCTACCGAGACTCTGCGGGCAACGAAGTGGATCTCGTGTGCTCGTACGCCGAGCGACTCGTCGGCATCGAGACCAAGGCCGGTGCGACGGTCAGTGGGGACTACTTCAAGGGGCTCGAGAGGCTCTCGGCCGCACTACCGGGGCCCCTCGCCGCGGAGATGGTTGTCCATGGCGGAGATCGCGAGATGGTGAGAGAGGGGGTGCTCGTCACGGATCCCAGAGGATTCGTCGGTCGGCTCGCCGGGATCGAACAGGACCTCGAATCCTAGACTCGGTCGACCCCGCGCCGGCTCACTTCACGAGTCGCTGTTCTGGGCGCAACGCTCTTTCCGGTTGTCAGATGATCGGAATGTCCAAAATTTTGAACTATTATGCATCATTTTGAGTTTTGTCGATTGCCAACGGCACAACATATGGTATCCATCGGGCGCCCCCCCCTTATACCCAATATGTGGACTGGCATGGTAGTTGCGGCAAAAAATACAGCACTTGTTCGAAATCGGACCTAAACTCTGCATAGTCTCAGTGTCTTCTCAGACAGTAAGAGTTTCACCCGTCGCCGACCCTGAGGCTTTGCCGAAGGTCCGGTGGACACGTCAAGCCGAGACCGTGGAGGACCCCTTACGAAAGCAGCCGCACTCAAATCACTCGTCCTGATCGCTTCCCTCTGTCTCTGCGCTCTGCCGTTATCGGCGGACGGTCCGCAGACCGGAACCATCGACGGTCGCGTCCTCGACGCGCAGGGAGGCGGCCTGCCGGGGGCCACGGTGACCCTGAAGGGTCCGCAGAGAACGACGACGGTGATGTCCGACGCCGGCGGGAAGTACCGCTTCGCGCTCCTTCAGGCCGGTGACTTCACGGTCACTGCAGAGCTCGAGGGGCTCGGTTCGGCCGAGCAGACGGTCGGGCTCACTCCGGGTCAGCGCCGCGGTGTCGACCTCACTCTGGCGGGAGGAGCCGCCGAGGAGATCACCGTCACCGGTGAGGCGGCCCAGATCAGCAAGTACGACACCGGCTCGGTCAGCTCGCTGCAGTCGGAGGCGAACGAGAATATCGCCTTCGCCAATCGTAACTATGCCGCCAGTGTTCGCGCCCTTCCCGGGGTGGTGAGCGCCGGCGAGTCCGACGCTCTCCCGATGATCAACGGCGGCATCACCACCGAGACCCAGGTCTTGATCGAAGGTGTCGACACCTCGAACACGCGGCGCGGTGGTGAGACGCGGGTGATCATGCCGACGTCGTCCCTGTCGGAGACTCGGATCGAGAGCGGCGGGTTCGGCGCCGAGTACGGTCGGGTGACCGGCGGCATCATCAACTCGACGGTCAAGACCGGTACCAACGAGTTTCACGGCGACTTTCTCTACATCGGCCAGAATCCCAAGTGGAGGGCCGAGGACAACCTGGGCCTCGAACGTCCGGACGATCCTTTCGCCAGCTTCGAGACTTCGCTGGGCGGGCCGATCTGGCGCGAGAAGGCCTGGTTCTTCGCCGCCTATGCGGACTTCACCAACAACTCCCTCGACGAGCTCCGGGACGGCACGGTTATCGATGATAGTCGGACCTCGGAGCCGCGCATCCTCAAGGTGAATCTCCAGCCCAGCGACCGCCACCAACTGGCTATCACCGAGATCGATTCGCGGGGGAATGGCATCGCCAATCCGGGTAATTCCGGTGATCTTTTGTCGGTCATGGATCGTCCGCTGTACGCCCAGGTTCTGACCGGGACCTGGAGCTTCGCCGCGACCAGCTCGACCTTCGTCGAGGTCAAGGCGTCTGAGCGCAAGGACCTCTTTCCTCGCACTCTTCTCTTCCCCAAGGATCCGTCGACCCTCAACCCCGACGCTTCCGACAATCCGGTTGACAACAATTTCCGCTATCGCGATCTCAACACGAATCTGCGCTGGAATGGCCCGGCGAGTGGGAGTGGCATCGGCTACAACGACTTTCCTCGCGACACTCTGGGCGGCTCGGCGACCTTGTTCAAGGCCAACCACGAGCTCAAGTTCGGCATCGACTTCCAAGACATCGAATTCACCAATCTGGGTCAGGTCGGCAAGGAATATCGCGGCCGCACCTACTGCTTTGAATGCCCCGGTGGCTACGTGGCACCCCAGAGAGTCAGGATCTTCGAGGATTCCGAGCCGTCTCGCAATACCGGCGAGGAGCTCTCGGTGTATGCCCAGGATCGGATCGATGTCGGTGATAAGTGGAGTTTCCACCTCGGCGTGCGTCTCGACGAAGAGCGGATGTGGAACGACGTCGGTAGGCAGGTCGACGATTCGAGCGACGTGGCGCCGCGTCTGACCGCAGTCTACGACGTCAAGGCTGACGGCAAGCTGCTGGTGCGGGCGAGCGTCGGGAGCTACTACCAGAACCTCGGCCTGGACTTCGCGTTCCGAGAGTTCAGCGAGCTGCCCACCGGGCAGCAGGCGTTCACCGAGTACAACTGGAACCCTGCTACCCAGCGCTACGACCGCTTCCGTACCACCGTCGCCCCGTCGGGCGCGGGGGGTGAGATCCAGATGGTCGATCACGCTCGCAGAGACCAGATTACGGTTGGGGTCGACGTCCAGCTGTCTCGGAACTGGGTGTTCAAGGGGGGCCTGGTGGCACATGAGACCGACGGCATTCCCTTCGGCAACACTCAGTACCTCGGTGGCACACCCGGACACAGGTTTCGAGATCGACTTCGCTACCCGAGACGAGGCACGAGACGGGAATCAGCTACAGGACTACTTCACCCTCAACCTGTCGGCGATGTACTCTTTCCCGATCAAGGGTCCGGTGGAGGGGGAGCTCGGCTTCGAGGCTTCCAACATCACCGAGAAGGACGAAGTGCTCCTGGTCAACTCGCTCGAGGGCCTGACGGCTGCCTCCTCGGTCAACTCGTGGCAGCAGCCTCGTGAGTTTCGTCTCAAGGTCGGGATCCGCTTCTAGGTTTCCAAGCTCTGTCTCGAGGCGGGTGGCGCCGTTGCACCCCCGCCTCGAGACCTTCCTTCACTTCGGTAGCTCTCAGCTCTGCCTCGAGGCACCCTCAGCGTGACAGTGCCGGCCAGCCGGTGCCGACGGTCAACCCCTGATACGCTGCTCTGGCGATGTTGGAGTCCGAATCACTCATTCAGACTGTCCACCAGCGATTGGCCAGCTCTGCCGAAGACGAAGTCGTCTCCGCGTTCCTTTTCGGCAGCCGCGTCGAGGGACGCGGGCATCGGGAGAGCGACGTCGACGTGGCGGTCCTTCTGCGGCCTGAGCTCGACCGACGACAGCGCTTCGAGACCCGGCTGCGGCTGACCTCGGAGCTCATCGCCGCGCTCCATTTCAACGACATCGACCTCGTCGTGCTCAACGATGCTCCGCCTCTCCTCGCTCGCCGAATCGTGCTCGACGGGGAGCGGGTGTTTTGCGCCGACGCCGAGGCCGATCACGCCTTCCGACGGGATGTGCAGCTGCGGGCCGCAGATCTCGCACCCTTCATCGAGCGTGGCCGGAGAGCGCTGCTTGCCGCGGTCTAGCGATGACCTTCTTGGTCGAACGCCTCGCCAACCTCAGCCTTCATCTTGCTCATCTGCGAGAGTTGAAGCCGCGCGTGGCCTCCGCTGACGATCTGCAGCGTGACCTGTCTCTACATAACGACGTTCTCTACTCGCTGCTCTGCGTTTGCCAGCTAGTGATCGATATCGCGGGGGAGCTCTCTGCTCGCCGGGGTCGACGATTCGAGGACTACACGGAGGCCGTGCGCAACCTCTCGGCCTACGACGACATGTCGCCGGAGCTCATCCAGGAGCTCGAACGGCTTCCGGGATTTCGCAACGTGCTGATCCACGAATACGTAGCCTTGGATCTCGAGCGGGCGGTCGAGGCCCTGGAGCGCCTGTCCCCGATCGAGGACTTCGTCAGCGTGGTCAAGAGGCTCGAGCGCGAGGGCTGACGGCTGGACCCTGAGGCGCGGCACCTACCCTCGATATTCGGCTGGCACCTACGGAGGCGATACGGACATATTGACATCTCCGTGATATGTTTTTCTGTATGCGTACTACCTTGAACCTCGATGACGGCTTGATGACCGCTGTTAAGAAGGCTGCTGCCGACAGCGGAAAGACCATGACCGAGGTCGTCGAAGAAGCACTCACGGATGCACTGCTGCGGCGGCCGGTCGAGGATGCTCAGTCCTTCGAACTGGCATTACCCACGGTAAAGGGCAGGACCAAGCCGGGCGTCGACCTCACCGATCGGGAGTCGCTGTTCGAGATCATGGAAGGCCGGCGTTGATTGCCGTCGACACCAACGTCCTCGTCCATGCCCATCGAGAGGGATCGGAGCATCACCATGCGGCTCTCGAGCGGCTGCGAGATCTGGCCGAGGGCCCGGAGCCGTGGGGCCTGCCGATCTTCTGTGTGGGTGAGTTCGTGCGAGTGGTGACTCACCCTCGTCTCTTCGATCCCCCTTCGACGTTGGCCCAAGCCCTGGCGGTGATCGACCGTCTCCGCCGCAGCCCTACGCTTCGGGTGCTCTCCCCACGAGAGCGCTTCTTCGAGTTGTTCTCGTCGTGTCTCACGACGGCGGATGCCCGTGGCAACCTGGCTTTCGATGCCATGATCGCCGCCGTCTGCCTCGAGCACGGCGCCCGTCAGCTGCTCACACTCGACCGCGACTTTCGCCGCTTTGATCGACTTGAGGTGGTTGGTTATGGGCCGGCCTGAGAGCGCTGGCAATGCTCACTATTCGGCTGGCACCCTTGCCCGCACCCTTGCCCACGGGGACACGCGAACCATCAATCCTTTCTGCTCTCCAGCTGCCGGCGGAGGGTACGTTAGAATGTGAGCGAGGAGATTTCCATGGCTACCGCCGACGTCAGCGCGAAAACTCGAATCCGTAATCTGCTAGAGCAGCAGCCCGACGACAGCTCGTACGATGAGATCTTGCGAGAGTTGGCCCTGCACCGCATGATCGAGCGAGGCCTCGCCGATGCAGACGCAGGGCGGGTCCTCAGCCATGAAGAAATGGGCCGTCGAATCGACTCATGGGCCAAGTAGGATGGACCGAAGAGGCGGCCCGTTGGCTCAGAGAAATCCACGACTACATCGCTGATGAGGACCCGGAGGCTGCCATCCGAGTCGTCGGCGAGATCCACTCTCGCGCTGAGTCACTGACCTCGTTTCCTGAGCGTGGCTACCGCTACCTGGATCTGCCCGAGCGAGAAGTACGCATTCTCCTGTGGGGCCACTACCGGATCGCGTATCTCGTCCGCTCGTCGGGTGACGTCGAGATACTCGGCATCTTCCACGGGGCACTCGAGATCGAGCGGTACTTGCGCTGAGTAGGTCAGACTACTAGGTCCGCAGGGCCCATTATTCGGCTGGCACCCTTGCCCACGGGCGCTTCTGGCTAAAATGTCCATGGACAGTGTCTATGGACAGAGCTAGAATGGGTGGACAATGGAGGACACCGACACTAGAACGATTCCGGCTGGTGACTTCAAACAGACCTGTTTGAAACTGATAGATGAGGTCAAGACCACGGGGATCCCGATCGTGATTACGAAGCACGGCAAGGCCGTCGCCCAGCTTGCGCCACTGGAGCCGGACCAGATCGAGCTTCCCTGGCCGCTCGAGCTCGCCGCGCGCGCGACGATCGAAGGGGATCTCGTAACCCCGGCGACCGACCCGACAGAGTGGGAAGTTCTTTCAGATTGAAGCTCCTCCTCGATACCCACGTCTGGCTCTGGCGCTTGATCGAGCCCGCGCGGCTGTCGAAGGACGCCACTGCTCTGCTGGCCGAACGTGAGCAGGAGCTCTTTTTGTCACCGATCTCGGTCTGGGAGACCATGGTCCTGTGCCGGAAGGGTCGGCTGACCCTGCGGCCGGACCCGGCGTCTTGGGTTCGTGCGGCTCTCGCTGGCTCGCCGGTCAGAACCGCCCTCATGACGCACGAAGTCGCGATCCGCAGCGAATCCCTGGAAGGTTTCGACAATTCGGATCCCGCCGACCGCTTCCTAGTGGCTACGGCTCTCGAGGCCGGTCTCAAGATCGTCACCTACGACGAGCGAATCCGCTCCTATGCGGCGGTCGAAACGGTCTGGTGATCTCGCCGGGCCGTTCCAAGTACCGTTAGTTACTAGCTAAATACTCGGCTGGCAGTGCGACACGAAGGAGGAATCTGATGACCTGATCGAAAGACAGAGATAGGAGACCTCTGGGTCTCGAAGGCCGGCGGGTGAAAGTCCCGCCCGGGGAGTTGTCGGTACACCCCGGTAGCCGCCGGAGCAGTCGATGCGGGTGACCGTCCGGCTGAAGCCTCCGGAACAGCTGGAGTAAGTCCAGTGGGCAAAGGTGCAGGCCGCAACGCGAGTGAACCCTGAGAAGGCCCCGAAAGTTACTTGCTGGAGCCGACCCTCCTGCCATAAGGGGAAGGCCGCCGCTCGACGGAGGAGCAACCGACCGTTGAATCCGCCGAATCCAGCCGGGGTAGTGGGGGTGGCATGTACCGAAGGTCTTTGAGGCAACGTGTGAGACCCACGTCGGTGGCGGGTTGCGACCGCCAACCGGGAAGGCGTAAAAGGTCGTTCTCGGGCCGTTGTGGGAGTCGGAGGGGCTTGTATTACTGAGGAAGCCGGGTAACTCCGGTGGAGGGAAGGAGCCCTAGTTCTGGTGCGCTTTGGAAGGAGAAGGAGACCGGGATTGACGCAAAGTCTAGGACCCGAACGAGTCGAGCGACTCCGGAAGAAGCTGTGTGACAAGGCCAAGCGAGAGCCCGACTTTCGCTTCTACACCCTGTACGACAAGGTCTGCTGGCCCGAGACCCTATCTGTGGCCTACGCCCGCGCGAAAGCCAACCGGGGAGGCCCGGGAGTGGACGGAGTCCGGTTCGAGGAGATCGAGTCGTATGGGGTCGAGCGATGGCTGGGAGAGCTCCGAGAGGAGCTGGTAGAGGAAAGCTACCGTCCGCAACCGGTGCGGCGGGTGAAGATTAGGAAGCCCGGCGGCGGAGAGCGTGCGCTCGGGATCCCGACGATTCGGGATCGAGTGGCGCAAACCGCCGCAGTGCTGATCCTCGAGCCGATCTTCGAGGCCGATTTTGAAGAGAACGTGTATGGGTATCGACCGAAGCGGAGCGCCCATGATGCGCTAGCTGCCGTACGAGACGGTTTGTACGAGGGCCAGGCCCACGTCGTCGACGCCGACATCGCCCAGTACTTTGACACGATTCCCCATGGGGATTTGCTGAAGTCGGTGGCGCGTCGGATCGCCGATGGGAAGATCCTGCGACTCTTGAAGCTGTGGCTGAAGTCTCCAGTGGACGAGCAAGATGGCTCGGGTCGCTGGCGACGGACAGGCGGCAAGAAGAGGAAGCGGGGGATTCCGCAGGGTGGGGTGGTCTCACCCCTCCTGGCCAACATCTACATCAACCGGCTCGTGCGTCACTGGCGCAACTCAGGCGCCTCGAAACGCCTAGGTCAGATCGTCTCTTACGCCGATGATTTCGTCATCCTGTGCAGGAGCGAGGCGCAGGCTCGCGAGAGCTTGGATCTCGTCTCTCACTGGCTGACAAAGCTCGGCTTAGCGATTCACCCGGACAAGACCCGCCTGTGCGGGGTGTGGGAGGAGTCGTTCGACTTTCTGGGGTACACCTTCAGATCGCATCGACGCTTCCGCACCGGCCAGCGGATCTTGACTGCGAACCCTTCGAAGAAGGCCCAGAAGCGGCTCCAGGAGAAGGTCAACGCCCTGCTGTATCGGGGGAACCCGGAGCCCTGGCCCGAGCTGCGTCTGCAGCTGAACCGTCTTTTGATGGGATGGGCCAACTACTTCAGCTTCGGATGGACGGCAGCTGCGGATCGCGCCGTCTGGTGGCATGTCGCGAGACGTGCCCGACGATTCCTCTGTCGACGACACAAACTCCGATCGCAAGGAGTCGCCCGGTTTTCTGCCTCCGAGGTCTACGGCTCAGCCGCAGTCCTCGACATCAAGCAGTACCGGGATCGAAAGGGTCGACTCGCGCATGCCTCGTCGTGAAGCCAGTCCGGGAGCCGTGTGCGGGAGAACCGCAAGCACGGTTCGATGAGAGGCGGCGGGAAACGGAGCCATGGTCAGGAGATTGAGGCACTCGCAAACGAAAGGGCGAGAAAACAGATGGGCCTGACCTACAGCCACCGCGCCCGCCGTCGACTCCACCCTTTTTCTGGGCGCCACTGCGCGGCTATATGACCGTCGCCCTATTCGGCTGATCTGAAGCATGTACACTCCGCACAATCAGCGCCAGAGAAAACGCTCATCGAGCGCGAGCACAACCTAAGGGTCGGCGCGGAAATAAGTTTCCAGTATCTGGGGTGACCATACCACTGCCCCCTTCTTCAGCCACCGCATAATCCTCCGGTACGCGCCTTGTTTGCAAGGTTTAGAGCTAGCATAGCCCTGCCCGCATTTGGTATAGTTTCCCCTGTCACCTCTTTTGGAAGGGGAACTATACCAAATGGTACGAGCCGAAGATCGTGATGCAACAGTGCGCGAGCTCTTGATGAGCGAACAGATGGCCACCATGGATGAGCTCAAGGACGCCATGGGAACCCGAGCCACCATGACGGTCTACCGTTCGCTGTCTCGATTGGGCTATTTGGCCAGCTACTCGGATCGAGGGCGGTTCTATACCTTGAACGAGATTCCCGATTTCGACGATCTGGGTTTGTGGTCGTGCGGTTCGGCGAGGTTCAGTCGGCATGGCAGCCTCCTCGAAACTGCGGTGGCTGCCGTGGACCGGTCCGCTGCCGGCTATACGGCTTCTGAACTCGAGCTCCTGCTGCAGGTCGAGGTCAAGCACGCGATGTTGCACCTCGTTCGTCGCAAGAGAATCGTACGATCCAGAGTTGGGAAGAGGTTCGTATACTTGTGCTCGGAAACAGGGCGCCGTCGTCAGCAGAAGCTGATGCGCAACGAACGGCAGGCTCTCCAGGATGTAGCTGCCAGCCTCGTTCCAGAAGTGCTCCCCGAGGAGCTCAGGGCTGCCATCGTTTTATTCTTCAGCCTGCTAGACGAACGCCAGCGGCGGCTCTTCGCTGGCCTGGAAGCGACCAAGCTCGGGCATGGCGGCGACCGGAAGATCGCCGATCTTCTGGACCTGGACCCTCATACAGTCGCAAAAGGACGTCGCGAGCTCTTCGGCGGCTCCGTGGAGCGCGGAAGAGTTCGAAGAGCAGGCGGTGGCAACCAACGAGTGGAAAAAAAACGCCCGAGATAGTCGATGGAATCCATTCCATACTCGAGGCCGATATAGCTGGTGATCCCATGTCATCAAAAAGATGGACGCACGAGACCGCTGCAAAGGTGGCCCAATGCCTTGCCGAACGCCTTGACATCATCGTATCGGCTACGGTGGTGCGTCGATTGCTCGCAGACCTGAACTATTCCCTCAAGAGCAATAGGAAATGTCTGTCTTCGGGGAACTCCCCAGATCGTGATGCACAGTTCAAGGCCATCAAGCGACTGCGCGAGGATTTCACAAGCGCTGGCGACCCGATCATCAGCGTCGATACGAAGAAGAAGGAGCTGATCGGTCGGTTCAAGAACCAGGGACAGACATGGTGCCGCGAGGCCAAGCGGGTCAAGGATCACGACTTCCGGTCCGAAGCTCTCGCCATCGCCTCCCCCTATGGGATCTACGATCTTCAGAGGAACTTCGGCGTTCTCGTCCTCGGACAGTCGTCGGACACGCCGGAGTTCGCTGTCAACAGCATCGCGACCTGGTGGCTCAAATACGGTCGATCTCACTATCCGGCGTCTCAGCGTCTCCTCATTCTTGCCGACAGCGGCGCAAGCAACGGCGCACGGCTTCGAGCCTGGAAGAAGTACCTCCAGGAGAAGCTCGTAGACAAGTGCGGCCTCATCATCACCGTCGCCCACTATCCAACTGGCACCAGTAAATGGAATCCCATCGAGCACAGGATGTTCAGCGAGATTAGCAAGAACTGGGCCGGAGTTCCTCTCGAGAGTTTCGAGATCCTCGTCAACCTCGTCCGCAACACGACGACATCCACCGGACTGCGCGTCGAGCCGTGCCGTGATCAACGCCAATACCAGAAAGGAGTCAGGGTATCGGACAAGGAAATGCTGCAGCTCGCGGTGGCCAGGAGCGACTTCCTAGGAAAGTGGAACTACACCCTCTCGCCGAGACCGCGAACCGAGCAGGAAGAGCTTGCCCCACAGCCTGGGCTCAGCTCACCACCACCTCCAATGCAGCGACCGCCCTGTGGCGCCTCGGCCTCACACGCTCCGGCGATAATGTGAAGTTATTTCCGCGCCGACCCTTAGGGTCGGCGCGGAAATAAGTTTCCAGTATCTGGGGTGACCATACCACTGCCCCCTTCTTCAGCCACCGCATAATCCTCCGGTACGCGCCTTGTTTGCAAGGTTTAGAGCTAGCATAGCCCTGCCCGCATTTGGTATAGTTTTCCCTGTCACCTCTTTTGGAAGGGGAACTATACCAAATGGTACGAGCCGAAGATCGTGATGCAACAGTGCGCGAGCTCTTGATGAGCGAACAGATGGCCATCATGGATGAGCTCAAGGACGCCATGGGAACCCGAGCCACCATGACGGTCTACCGTTCGCTGTCTCGATTGGGCTATTTGGCCAGCTACTCGGATCGAGGGCGGTTCTATACCTTGAACGAGATTCCCGATTTCGACGATCTGGGTTTGTGGTCGTGCGGTTCGGCGAGGTTCAGTCGGCATGGCAGCCTCCTCGAAACTGCGGTGGCTGCCGTGGACCGGTCCGCTGCCGGCTATACGGCTTCTGAACTCGAGCTCCTGCTGCAGGTCGAGGTCAAGCACGCGATGTTGCACCTCGTTCGTCGCAAGAGAATCGTACGATCCAGAGTTGGGAAGAGGTTCGTATACTTGTGCTCGGAAACAGGGCGCCGTCGTCAGCAGAAGCTGATGCGCAACGAACGGCAGGCTCTCCAGGATGTAGCTGCCAGCCTCGTTCCAGAAGTGCTCCCCGAGGAGCTCAGGGCTGCCATCGTTTTATTCTTCAGCCTGCTAGACGAACGCCAGCGGCGGCTCTTCGCTGGCCTGGAAGCGACCAAGCTCGGGCATGGCGGCGACCGGAAGATCGCCGATCTTCTGGACCTGGACCCTCATACAGTCGCAAAAGGACGTCGCGAGCTCTTCGGCGGCTCCGTGGAGCGCGGAAGAGTTCGAAGAGCAGGCGGTGGCAACCAACGAGTGGAAAAAAAACGCCCGAGATAGTCGATGGAATCCATTCCATACTCGAGGCCGATATAGCTGGTGATCCCATGTCATCAAAAAGATGGACGCACGAGACCGCTGCAAAGGTGGCCCAATGCCTTGCCGAACGCCTTGACATCATCGTATCGGCTACGGTGGTGCGTCGATTGCTCGCAGACCTGAACTATTCCCTCAAGAGCAATAGGAAATGTCTGTCTTCGGGGAACTCCCCAGATCGTGATGCACAGTTCAAGGCCATCAAGCGACTGCGCGAGGATTTCACAAGCGCTGGCGACCCGATCATCAGCGTCGATACGAAGAAGAAGGAGCTGATCGGTCGGTTCAAGAACCAGGGACAGACATGGTGCCGCGAGGCCAAGCGGGTCAAGGATCACGACTTCCGGTCCGAAGCTCTCGCCATCGCCTCCCCCTATGGGATCTACGATCTTCAGAGGAACTTCGGCGTTCTCGTCCTCGGACAGTCGTCGGACACGCCGGAGTTCGCTGTCAACAGCATCGCGACCTGGTGGCTCAAATACGGTCGATCTCACTATCCGGCGTCTCAGCGTCTCCTCATTCTTGCCGACAGCGGCGCAAGCAACGGCGCACGGCTTCGAGCCTGGAAGAAGTACCTCCAGGAGAAGCTCGTAGACAAGTGCGGCCTCATCATCACCGTCGCCCACTATCCAACTGGCACCAGTAAATGGAATCCCATCGAGCACAGGATGTTCAGCGAGATCAGCAAGAACTGGGCCGGAGTTCCTCTCGAGAGTTTCGAGATCCTCGTCAACCTCGTCCGCAACACGACGACATCCACCGGACTGCGCGTCGAGCCGTGCCGTGATCAACGCCAATACCAGAAAGGAGTCAGGGTATCGGACAAGGAAATGCTGCAGCTCGCGGTGGCCAGGAGCGACTTCCTAGGAAAGTGGAACTACACCCTCTCGCCGAGACCGCGAACCGAGCAGGAAGAGCTTGCCCCACAGCCTGGGCTCAGCTCACCACCACCTCCAATGCAGCGACCGCCCTGTGGCGCCTCGGCCTCACACGCTCCGGCGATAATGTGAAGTTATTTCCGCGCCGACCCTAAGTGGACCGTAACACCCAAACGTTTAGCGCCTGAGCGGCCCTCGCGGCCGATCTCTGCGTTACGCTTCCTCGACATAGTCCCCGCTATGCCTGCGTCAGCGCGCCTTGGTCTCGACCACGAATGACTCACTCAGCCACTAAACGTTCGAGTGTTACGGTCCACTAGGAGCCAGCCGATGCGAAACCTAGCCCAACGAAAAGAGACCCTTTGTGCGGCCCTTGCGGTCGTCCTGACCCTCGTCGGCGTGCTCCCGCTGGGAGCCGCGATCGAGCTTCCACGGGAGCTCGCCCAGCGTGTCGATCGGCTTGTTGCCGATGTCGAGCGCGAGCCCACCACGGAGGAAGACCTGGTCGAGCGGGTGCGGGTGCTGTGGGACTGGGCCAACTATCTGTCGATGGAAGGTGTCTATATCGCCAAGAGGCTGCCGGTGATAGTGGCTCGAGGCCCAGCGCCTCGGCCCGGGACGAGCGCCGCCGGCTATGCGCCTCTGATCGATACCTTTGTACGACACCTCGAACATTTGCAGCGCGATGAGCTCGCTTTCGGCGAGGCGACCGTTGCGCCTACGACCCCGATGCCGGTGGATTCGTTTCAGACCTTGACCACGACCTTGAAGGTCGGGACTCTGGGCATTGCGGAGGGTGGTGGAATTGTTGTCTCTCAGCACATCGGCTCGGCGACCGGCCGCTTCCAGACCAGCGACCCCAAGGGGTCCCACTATCTGACCGCCAAGGCGAGTCGGAGGGGCACACGCTTCGAGCTGACCGAGGTTCCGGTCACCGGCACTTACGGCGGGTTCCGGGGTGCGGTCGGTTTTCCCAAGTGGATCGTGCGCGGCGCCGCTCTAGAGCCGGGTGACACCGTGACCATCACCTACGGAGACCGCTCGGGTGGGGGACCGGGGGTGCAGATCGGCACTTCCTCCAACGACGGCGTCCCACTGCCGCTATACGTCGATCCAGGGGACGGTTACGACTACGAGCTTCGCGCTCCCACTTTCTCGGTACAAGGGGGGGCGGTCAGTGGTGTGCACGGCTTTGCGCCTTCGATCGTCGGGGTGGGCGAGAGCTTCGAGGTCTCGGTACGCAGTGAGGACACCTACTACAACCGGGCGATAGGGGAGACCCCGGCCTACGAAGTCACGGTCAATGGCGAGCCGTGGAGCGAGATTGAAAGCGATGGCAAGGCCATCCACCTACTCGCCGCGTCGTTCGATCGCCCGGGTGTCTATCGTTTCGCCTTCAGCAGCATCGAGGGCAAGGTGCGGGGTGACGCCAACCCGGTCTGGGTGCGTCGCGAGCCGAAGCAGAAGCTCTACTGGGGCGAGACCCACGGCCACAGCGGTTTTGCCGAAGGCGTCGGCACGCCGGAGGGCTTCTACCGCTTCGCCTGGGAAGACGCGCGCCTGGACTTCGCCACTCTCTCCGAGCACGACATCTGGCTGTCGGACTTCGAGTGGAAGATTCTCAACGATGTTTCGGCCGACTTCCGCGTCAAGACCGACCTCATCACCTACCCCGGCTACGAGTGGACTACCGATCGGGCTCGGGGTGGTCACCACAACGTGATCTTTCGCCGCATCGGGATGAAACGGATCCACACTCAGATGGCACCCAATCTGAGTGAGCTCTTCCATCATCTGGCGATCACTCACCCGGCCGAGGACGTGCTCACCATCCCCCATGCTCATCAGGCCGGCGATTGGCGGCTCAGTGACCTCAAGGCGGAGCGGCTGATCGAGCTCATGTCGGGGCACGGCACTTTCGAGTTCTTCGGCCAGCGCTATCTCGAGAACGGCTGGCGGGTCGGCTTCATCGGGGCCTCCGACGATCATCTCGGTCACCCGGGCTACTCGCCCGGCGGTCAGTCTCGCGGCAGCAAGGTGTATGGCAATATCTTCCAGTTCGGTGGTCTCGCGGGAGTCTACGCCCCCGAGCGTTCCGCCGACGCCATCTTTGCGGCCATGCGGGCTCGGTCGGCTTACGCCACCTCCGGCGCGCAACGCATCATTCTCGATGCCACTCTTGGCGGGGAGCCGATGGGCACCGAAGTCGCCGAGGCCGAGGGGCAGGAGCGCCGACGGGTGATCGAAGGGCGCGTCATCGGTACCGCACCGATCCAGAGTATCGATCTGATCAAGAATGGCGACACCATTGCGAGCGTCGCCGGCTTCGAGCCGGGCACTGTCGACGAGGAGGCCGACACGGTGCGCCTGGTGGTGAGCTTCTTCTCCGATACCGAGATCTTCTTCCGCGACAACCCCCGCGGGCACCGCACCTGGAAGGGCACGCTGACGGCGAAGGGAGCCAAGATCAAGAAGGCGAGGCTGCTCGGTACAGTGAGCCGGCTGCTTGACCGAGCGGAGGTCGAAAGTGGGGCGCTCTCGTTCTCGGTCGCGACGCGGGGGAGTGCTCGCACGATCCTGATGACTCTCAGCGACGTTTCTCCCGGCGCGAGCCTCGACTTCACACTTGAGCCGTCCGCGGAAGGCGGTCGGGCGCCGGTGGTGGTACGGCCGGCGGCCCAATTCGAAGCGGCCGCCTTCACCCTCGCCGTCCCGGTCGCCGCGGAGGAGAAGCGATACGAGCTCGCCGCCGGTCGTTACCGAGACGTCGCTTCGGTTCAGCGTGCCGACAAGCCACGAGACGACATCGAATTTCGCTTCGAAGATGTCGGCGACCCCGGCGACTGGTACTACATCAAAGCGGTCCAGGCCGACGGCCACCGCGCCTGGTCAAGCCCCTGGTGGGTCGGCGACGAGCCTCCTCTGTAGGCGCGTCGAGGATCCTCCGGCGGTCGCAGTCGCCGGGGCCGGATCGCAGGCCGCAAGAAGGGCGGACGCTGGGGGCCGGGCTGCTTCGCGGCGTGCCTAAGGTGTCTTAGGGATGCTGAGTGGAGATCGGGATAATTATGCTTCGCAGCCCGGCCCCCAGCACCCGCCCTTCGCGGCCTGCGATCCGGCCCTGTGAAGGGTCGCTCCGGAAGGGTCTGCTTCGAGCCCTTTTCAGTCCTAGTGTCGTGTCCCAGAAAGGCCTACCCAATAGCTCGGCCCCTTTCGCTCGCTGCCTTCGTTACGCCTTGTCGACAGATCTCCCAATATGCCTGCCTCGACGCGCCTTGGCAGCGAACGAAATGACCTCGATCTATTAGGCAGGCATTTCCGGGACACGACACTAGGTGCTTAGACAATCTGAGGCGGCCCCGGAGCTATTCACTATTCACTGTTTTGCGTCGGTTGATACCAGATCGGCGACGTATACGCGCGCTCCTGGATGGAGGGCGGCACCTGAGGCGGCGGCTCGATGCCGAGTGACACGGCATCGTACGTACTCCAGCGCGGAGTCGGGATCTCCAGCACACGTGCGTAGTAGAACGCGGGTAGCGCTGGATCGAAATCCGGATCCTGCCAGAGCCTCGCGAGGTGTGCATCACCGATGTCGTTGGTGAAGGTCGCCGTTGCCACGTCGACGGTATTGCCGACTGGCGCAACGGTGCCATCGGTCGCGACCGCGCGCGCGTCGGCAAGTGCAACATCGTAAACCTTCTCGTGTGTCTTGCCATCTGCGGTCCAGCCTTTGATGATCTGGATACGATCTAGATTGCCGCTCTCGGGGTCTTTACTTGCCCAGACCAGCAAACGCGGTGCCTCTCCTTGCGCCCCTTCGAGCACGCCGCCCATGGGTACGCCGCCCGCGTAGGCAGCGCTGACCCAATCGTGGCGCCCAACTAGATCGGCCGGATAGCTCCAGCCGGCGAATAGGCGGACTCGGATGCGCGTGCCCGTGGTTGCGTAACTCTCTCGACGGCGCAGCGCGTCGAACAGTTCCTGCCGCGTGTTCTCCCTCGCCCAGATCGCGCTCAAGCCTCCGGCGCTGCGGGTCGTGAGCGGGGTGTCGTTCCAGGGACGTTCTTGAAATCGGCGCAGCTGCGGCGTCGAGCCGAAGCCCGGGCCGTAGGAGCCTGTCATGTTGTTCTCCTCGATAGCGGAGGCCCCCGAGTGAAAGTCCGAGGCCCCGACGAAGCCGAACTCGAAGGGATTGAAGCCTTCCCGCGCCTGGTAACGCAAGCCTTGCAGCAGGGCTTCACGCGCGTAGCGTCCGGACGTGCCCTCTCTCAGCTCTGGTGGGGTGCGATCCGGATACAGCGCGAAGTCGGCAAACTCGTCGTTCGGCGACAGCGCCGGGTGGGTCTCGGAGGCGCCCTTGTGCTGCACGATCTCGACCAGGGGCTCGTTCCATGTGCGGCGCGCGGCGTAGTGGGCGGAAAACGGCTTGCCGTCCCACGTCGACAGCTGAAAGGCGAGGCCTCCTGAGATGTTCATGTTGTGTGGAATCGCGAGCACGCGCAGGCCGCGGGTGCGCTGGCGCTCCAGATAGCTCCATAGATCTTCCGGGTTCTTCGAGTCGACCGCGGAAAACGGCAGGGGAAGGTCCTCGGTGTCGGCGAAGATGACGTTGCGGTGCATGGTCTGTCCGTCCGGTGAGGAGGTCCACTCGTAAGCGGCAAAAGTCGTGAATTCGCCGGGTGCATAGTGGCGATCGGCGGCGGCTACGATCTCGCGCCAGACCCTAGCCTCGAGCTCCGGGTTGTCGAAGATCTCGTCGACGGCGCCGCCTCGGAGTGTTGCGCTCCACTCGAAGAAGGCCTGGGCGCGCTCCATCGGATCGTCCGAGCGCACCATCTTGACGACTTTGTGGTCAGGCTGGGCAAAAGCAGGGTCGATGAAGGACTGCAATACGCCGATGAACGACGCGTGATCGGTCACCGCAAGAAAGTCGAGCCCCGTGGAGAGCCGGATGGACTGGCCGCCGACGTGGGCTACGGCTTCCCCCTTGGCGTAGCGATAGGCATCGTCCGGGGTGCGCTCTGTCGTGAAGGCGAAAGCATCGTTCGAGAACCGGGTATGAAGATGTAGATCGCCGAAGTAGACGTCGGTCGCGGGGTCGCGGGCAAGCGCCGTCGGTGCTTGGGAGATCAATATCAAGGTGAGTAGGCGAATCATCGATCTCATCACGGCGGCTGACCTCCAGCATTTTCAATTGGCACAAGCTGCGTTGGCGCAAGGCTAGCATTGGAATTCGGCCCAGGGCCGCGTGGCTCTCGGCGACGGCCGCCCCCCAAGACTCGCAGAGTCGGCCTGCGCCGTTTTCCGGAGCGAATAGGAAGCAACGCCCAAGTGCGCCGTCCTCGGCGCCAGAGACAACTAGACCAGCGTTTCCAAAGTCGCGCTACAATAGCTCGCGGTCATTCTGTTCGCTGGCAAGGCGCGCCGACGTAGGCATATTGGGGAATATGTCGAGGAGGCGCAACGCCGCCAGCGGGGCAGAACGGGCCGAGATATGTAGCGCTACTTTGGAAACGCTGGTCTAGCTTTCGAAAATGATACTCATCATTTTTGAAAGCTAGGAGCGTGTCCGAGAATTCGGACAGGCGAGTAGTTCTTAGGGGGGGATGGGCCGGAGAACGGGCCGCAGGTCCGTTTTCCGGGGCTAGCTCACGAGTGTCCAAAGCGCCTTGGCAAGGCTCAGGAACGGCGGGTCGGGGACCTCTCTGCCCGCCTCCTCGAGGGCTTTCACCTCGGTATTGATGCGCTCGATCTCGCCGCCGTCGAGCCAGAAGCCTCGGCAGGAGCGGCAGTAGTCGAGAATGATGCCGGTGTGGATATTGAATTCGACCTTTTCCATCTTGCCGCCGTCGCAGGCGGGGCAATCGGTGGGGGGCGAAGCATCCGGGTGGTCGAAAGTGTCGAGGTCGACGGTCGAGAACTCGAGATCGCCTTCATGAGGCTCGGCCATGGCGTCGAGCCCGCCGGGCGCAAGGTACATGCCCCGGCACTCCGGGCAAGAGAAGACCTCGTGCTCGTCGAGCTTGGCGAGCGTGGCCTCTGTGTTGCTGCGTGGACACTTCACTGTCCGCCTACCTTACCAGCGTCTCGGCGCCGTGCGGTTCCTTGCAGATGCTCTGAAAACAGGGCTTCGTTCGGAAACATCTTCTTGAGTCGCGTCGATGTCAATGAGAGCATGGGCGATGCCGGGAAACGATTGGAACTGATCGGGAGGTTAGCGTTGAAAGTTGCTCTACAAGCCAGTCCCTACAACCGGGTTGATCTGTTTGAAGCCGCCGGTTTCGAAGTCGTCGAGGCTCTTTGTCGAAATGAAGACGCCCTGATCGAGCTGCTCCGAGATGCCGATGGAGCGCAGGTGGGAACGCTGCCGCTCACCTCGCGCACCGTGCTCGAACAGTGTCCGAAGCTCAAAGTCGTCAGCCGGATGGGAGTGGGGGTGGATTCGATCGATCTCGACGCCGCCACCGAGCTCGGCATTCTCGCCTGCAATGTGCCTGGTGCCAACACCGCGGAAGTCGCCGACCACGCGATGGCGATGATGCTGGCGTTGACCCGCCGTCTCTACGACGCCGTACGCACCACTCGCGAGGGTGCCTGGAGCCAGGATCGCAGTCTCACCCTTCGCTATTTCGAGACCGTGCGGCGCATCGCCGCCCATACGGTCGGCATCATCGGCTTCGGCAATATCGGCCGCGCCTTCGCCACCCGCATCCGCGGCTTCGGACCGTCTCGCATCATCGCCTGTGATCCGTATGTGAATCAGTCGACGGCCGACCTATATGGTGTAGAGCTGGTACCGCTCGAAGCGCTGCTCTCCGACGCCGACTACATCACCATCCATTGCTCCTCGACCGCCGAGACCCGTCATCTGATCAACTCCGAGACTCTCGCCTTGATGAAGCCGACGGCCCTGCTGGTCAACACCTCCCGTGGTCCTGTAGTGGACGGGGCCGCCCTAGCTCGAGCCCTCGAGGGCGGCCAGATCGAGGCCGCGGGCATCGACGTCACCGAGAGGGAGCCGATCTCTCCCGACGATCCCTTGCTGAAACTGCCCAACTGTCTGGTGACGCCGCACATCGCCGGGTTCTCCCCTGTCTTTCTAGGTGAGTGCCCGATTCGTCAGGCCGAGAATGTCATTCGAGTGCTCACCGGCGAGGCGCCTCATGGTCTGGCCAATCCCGAAGTGATCAAGACCATCGCGGTCCTGCGCGCGACCGAGCCAGGCCGCTGGCAGGGGGTGGCGGACTTCTCAACGGCATTGGCCGTTTAGGCGATCCTTTTCCTCTTCTAAGCACTGGCCTCGGGGCTGTCTCCTCAGTTATGATGCCCCGCCATGGAAGGAAGAACCATCTCGTGAACTACGTCGCCCCAACCTCTGTCGAGGAAGCCGTCGAGCTTCTTTCGTCTGCCGCTGATTCCCGTGTTCTTGCGGGTGCAACCGACTGGATTCCTCAGCTGCGAGCGGGCCGGCCGGAGCCCGAGCTTCTGGTAGATCTCAAGCGCATCCCACGCTTGCTCGAGATCGGCCGAGACGGCGATGGCACCTGGACGATCGGTGCGGCGGCGCCCGCCGCCGCGGTCGTCGCCAATGAAGGCCTCCGAGCCGCTTTTCCAGGGCTAACGGAGGCGAGCTCTCTGATCGGCTCGGATCAGATCCAGAATCGAGCCAGTCTCGGCGGCAACCTCTGCAACGCCTCTCCGGCGGCCGACACCGTGCCGTCGATGATCGTCAACGAGGGCCGCGCCGTCTTCACTTCGAGCGGCGGCACGAGGGTGGTACCGGTTGCGGAAGTTGTGACCGGTCCTGGGTCGACCTCACTTCAGCCGGGTGAGTTTCTTGTCGAGCTGCTCTTCGACAGCCCGCCGGCACGGACCGGCGACGCCTATCTTCGATTCATTCCTCGCACCGAGATGGACATCGCGGTGGTCGGCGCCGCCGCGCGGATCTCTGTCGACGAGAACGGTGTCTGCACCGCCGCAACGATCGCGCTCGGCGCTGTCGCCCCGACGGTGGTGCGAGTCCCCGCGGCGGAAGAAGCGCTGGTCGGGAGCCCGATCAATGACGATACCCTTGCCTCCGTCGAGAGCGCCGCGAGCGAGGCCTGCAATCCGATCGACGATAAACGAGGCACCATAGCGTTCCGGCGCCAGGTTGCCGGTGTTCTCGCCAAGCGAGCCGTGCTACTGGCGGCGCAGCGTGCGCAGCAAAGGGATGGAGGACAGGCGTGAGTCGCATACAAGTAACCTGCACGATCAACGGCGACGAGACCGAGTTTCTTTGCGACCCGGACCAGTCTCTGCTCGACGCCTTGCGCGACGAGCTCCTGCTCACTGGAGCCAAAGAAGGCTGTGGTACCGGCGACTGTGGCGCGTGCTCGATCATCTTCGACGGCAAGCTCAACTGCTCGTGTCTTATCTTCGCGCCGGAGGCCGAAGGCCGGACCATCACCACTGTTGAAGGCCTTGCCATCGGCAGCGAGCTTCACCCGCTGCAGCAGTGCTTCCTCGAGGGCGCGGCATTGCAATGTGGCGTTTGCACCCCGGGTTTCTTGATTGCGGCCAAAGCGTTGCTTGACGAGAACCCCGATCCCACCGAAACCGAGGTCCGCTATGGCCTCGCCGGAAACCTCTGCCGCTGCACCGGCTACGACAAGATCGTCAGCTCGGTGCTCGAAGCGGCTTCACAGCTGAGGGAGAGCGCATGACGATTACCGAAGACGCGGCCAAGGCCGAGAAGGCTCTGAAGTACATCGGGACCCGGCCCGTCCGCCCCGACGGTGTCGACAAGGTAACAGGTAAGGCGCGCTTCGCTGCCGATCTCAGGCTCCCGGGCATGCTCGCCGGCTTTGTGCTGCGCTCCCCCCACGCTCACGCCAGGATCGTGTCGGTCGATACCTCTGCCGCCACCGGAATGCCCGGAGTGAAGGCGGTCATAACCGCCGCTGACTTTCCAGAGCTCGATCCCGGTGACCCGAATCACCGAAACTCGAACAACCTGATGGCCCGCGACAAGGTGCTCTACGAAGGGCATGTGGTGGCGGCGGTGGCTGCTTCCACCGGCCGCGAAGCCAAGGCCGCGGCCGAAGCGATCGCGATCGAGTACGAAGTACTGCCCCATGTGCTCACAGTCGACGAGGCGATGGCCGAGGGTGCGCCTGTTCTACATGCCGATCTCATCACCCAGAACGTCGAGCCTGAGGCGACCGAAGCCTCGAACGTGAGCAAGCGCACCTTGCTCGAGCGCGGCGACCTCGAGGCCGGCTTCGCCGAAGCCGACGTGGTGATCGAGCGTGATTTCTACACCAAGCCGGTCCATCAGGGCTACATCGAGCCCCACGCGGTGGTCGCCGATTCCAGCCCCGATGAAAAGTCGGTGGTCTGGTGCTCTTCGCAGGGTCATTTTCGCGTCCGCTCGCAGACAGCCGGCATGCTGGGCTGGGAGCCGTCGCAGATCAAAGTCCTACCCGCCGAGATCGGTGGGGGATTCGGGGGAAAGACCACGATCTATCTCGAGCCGCTGGCGGTGAAGCTGTCGCACATGGCGAATCGGCCGGTCAAGCTGGTGATGGGCCGCGACGAGGTCTTTCGTGCTACCGGTCCGACCCCTGGCACCCACATCCGCGTCAAGCTCGGAGCCCGCAAAGACGGCACGCTGGTAGCCGGCAAGGCATGGCTTGCCTATGAGAACGGTGCCTTCCCTGGGCCCTGGGGCATGCTCGGTTCCTGGACCATCTTCGCTCCCTACAAGATCCCCAACTTCCTCATCGAGGGATACGACGTTTGTGTCAACAAGCCGGTGAATATTGCCTATAGAGCGCCCTCGGCGCCGATGGCGGCCTTCGCCACCGAGACGATTCTCGACGAGATCGCGGTCGAGCTCGGTATCGATCCGCTCGATCTGAGGCTGCAGAACGCGGCCGAAGAAGGGGATCTCACCGTCCAGGGACCGCCGTACCCACGCATCGGGTGTAAGGAGACCCTCGAAGCGATCCGCAATCATCCTCACTACTCGGCGCCTCTTGGCCCCAACCAGGGGCGTGGTGTGGCAACGGGTTATTGGTTCAACATCGGTGAGGCTTCGAGTGCCACGGTACACATCACCGAGAACGGCGACGCCATCGTCAACACAGGTAGTCCCGATATCGGAGGCTCTCGCGCGTCGATGGCGCTCTTTGCCGCCGAGGAGCTCGGCATCCACCCAGATCGCATTCAGTCGGGGGTCGCAGACACCGAATCTGTCGGCTTTACCGACACCAGTGAGGGCAGCCGCACCACCTACGCGACCGGCTGGGCGGTGGTCGAGGCCTGTCGTGGGCTGGTCACCGAGCTGCGAGGCAGAGCGGCGAAGATGTGGGGAGTCGAGGCCGATGAGGTCGAATGGGCCGATGGCGAGGCGCGACATACCAAGGGCGATCATGAGCCACTTCCGCTCGCCCAGATCGCGGCCGAAGCGAAGCAGACGGGCGGTCCGCTGAGCTCCAGCGCATCGCTCAACGCTCAGGGAGCTGGTCCGGCTTTTTGCACTCAAGTCTGCGATCTGGAGGTCGATCCCGAGACCGGGCTGGTCACCATTCTTCGCTTCACCACTGCCCAGGACGCGGGTCGTGCCATTCACCCCAGCTATGTCGAGGGGCAGATGCAGGGCGGTGTGGCCCAGGGGATCGGTTGGGCGCTCAACGAGGAGTACATTCACGACTCGAAGGGTGTGATGGAGAATGCGAGCTTTCTCGACTATCGGATGCCGGTGGCGTCCGACCTGCCGATGATCGACACCGTCATCGTCGAGGTGCCGAACCCGATTCACCCCTACGGTGTTCGTGGTGTCGGCGAGGTCGGCATCGTGCCTCCCATCCCCGCAATCGCCAATGCCATCCACCAGGCCGTCGGTTGCCGTCTCAACGAGCTGCCGATGTCACCTCCCCGCGTACTCGCCGCGATCACCAACGGAAACGGTAACGGCAGCGGCAACGGCAGCGGCTAGATGGCGCACGTCTTCCTCGGCACCGAACATCGCCGTTTTACCGACGGCGTGGCTGAGGTCGATGTGGAAGCCGCCACGGTGAAAGAGCTGATCGCGAAGCTCGAGGTCCGGTTCCCAGGGATTGGCAGAGAGCTCGAGGGCAACGCTGTCGCCATCAATGGCGAGGTCATCGCCTACGCTACCTACGAGCGGGTGCCGGAAGGGGCGGAGATCTACTTCGTTCCAGCCGCCAGCGGCGGCTGAGCAGGTTCTGCCGAGGGGCCTAAGCGACCTTTCTGGCCTTCGTGGCTCTGTCCAGATCCCAGGTGGCCTGCAGGTTCATCCACAGCTTCGGAGATGTGCCTAGCGCGTCGGCAAGATCCAACGCCGCGTCCGCCGTTATGCCTCGCTTCCCCTTGATCAGCTCGTTCAGCCGGGCTCTGGTCCAGCCGACCTCCCCGGCGAATGCCGTCTGAGTGACACCTTGCGGCACGAGAAACTCCTCGAGCAAGATCTCCCCTGGGTGAAACGGGTTCTTTGGTTGTCTTGCCATCGCTTGCACTCCAGTCAGTGATAGTCGACCACTTGAGCATTGAAAGCATTGCCGCCGCTCCAACGAAAGACCACTCTCCATTGATCGTTGATGCGGATGGAGTAGAAGTCCTTCCAACGCCCCTTGAGCCGCTCGAGCCGATTACCTGGTGGTGGCATTGCTAGGTCTCTCAGCTCAGCTGCGTCATGCAGGTAGAGGAGCTTTCGACGAGCGACCCTGCGCAGCTCAGGAGGAAACGACCTCGTGGCCTTTGTTCGCCGGTCATCAAAGAGGTCTTCGGCCAGAGCGTTCCCGAAGGTCTCGATCACTTTTTCTAGGTTATCGAAACTCGATAACAATTTCAAATAAGCAGGCTTGGCGAGTCAGTGAAGAGATTCTTGGGGCCAGCGGCCGTACGCCAACTAAGACCGAGGGCGCGGCCCGGGTCCAAAACTCCGCGGCGACCGGCACTACGAGCGGCAAAGCGAAGGTGGACCAGCCCGGTGAGAAGAAGGCGCCTCGCTGCAGACGCTGTGGGTCTTCAGATCACGAGGGCAACGACTGTTCGGTGTGGCCGCCGGGTATCGGAGAGGCGCTCTCGGTCAACGCCGGCCAGGGCGGAGGGCTTCACAACCTCACCGCCAAGCGGCTCGAGCCTTCTCCCGAGGTCGCCGACTTGCCGAAGACCGATTGGGGAGTGCCGATCCTCTCCAAGATGACGCCCAGCCGGAAGGCCGAGTTTCTGAAACTCTTGGGCTTCTAGAATCCGTCCAAGGAGAGATCGACCGATCTCGCCATTTCGGAGCGCCTTGGCGCTACGATGGCGACGACCGACTGGGACCCTACCCGAGCGAGGAGATGGAGAGGACTATGTCTGAGCCAGTACTGCTAGTCGACAAGACGGATGGGATTGCCACCCTGACCTTGAATCGCCCGGACAAGCTGAACGCGCTTTCGGTGGAGTTGCGCGAAGCCTTGGCCGAGGAGATCGTGAGCGTGCGGGATGACCGCGATATCGGCGTCGTGATCCTCACCGGCGCGGGCCGCGCCTTCTGTGCCGGCTTGGATCTCAAGGAGATGGGTGACCCTGATGGCCCCAGAACGCGCGTGCCGGATCCCCCATTACTCTTGCGCTCGCTTCGCCAGCCGGTGATCGGCGCTATCAACGGCCTGGCTGTCACCGGGGGGCTCGAGATCTCGCTCTCGTGCGACCTTTTGATTGTCACGCCGGAGACCCGTTTCGCGGATACCCACGCCCGCGTTGGCATTCTCGCCGGCTGGGGATTGTCGCAGCGTCTCGCCCGCGCCGTCGGACTGAATCGAGCCAAAGAGCTTTCCCTCACCGGAAACTACCTCAGCGCCGAACGAGCCTACGATTGGGGCTTGGTCAATCGCATCGTGCTCAGGGACGAGCTCTTGCCGACCTGCCGCTCACTGGCAAAGGACATGCTCTCCTGTGTGCCTGAAGCGATGTTTCAGTACAAGCGGATGATCGATCGCGGCTTCGACCTCGCTCTGGGCGACGCCATGACCTATGAGCTCGAGATGTCCCATATGTATCGGGGACCGCGTCCCGAGACTGTCGCGGAGCGACTCTCGGGAGTGCAGGCGCGAGGGCGCGAACAGGCCTACGGATCGGATCAAGACTGAGCCTTGCTCGGAGCGAGGCAGTAAGCATGATTGGCGGCGTCGTTGGTAGTCCCGAACAATCGGGTGTGGATCCCGAGGGGTTGGAGGCGGCAATCGGGCTACTCGAGAATCAAAGAGAGGCGGGTCTGCACGATGGAGCGCAACTCTTTGTAGCTCGCAACGGCAAGGCCGTACTCGATGTGGCTGTCGGTGAGGCCCAGCCGGGTGTGCCGCTCACAACCGACTCTGTGATGCTGTGGTTCTCGGCCTCCAAGCCCTTGACCGCTGTCGCTATCGCCAAGCTCGTGGAGCGAGGGAAACTGGCTCTGGAGGACCGCGTACAGAGCATCATTCCGGAGTTCGCCAACGGTAAAGAATCGGTGACCGTCCAGCACATCTTGACCCATACCGGCGGCTTCCCGATGCAGCGGTACCCCTTTTTGCGCTACGGCTGGGACCGCGTCATTCACGACATTTGCGAGGAGCCGGCCGAGTACGAGCCGGGAAGTGCCGCCGGCTATCACCCGCTTTCGGGCTGGTGCGTCCTGGGTGAGATCGTTCGCCGCGTCGACGGTCGCCCGATCGAGGTCTATCTCGACGAAGAGATCTTCACCCCGTTGGGAATGGCGGACACCAGCCTTGGCGTCAGCCCGGCGCGTGCCGCGGAGCTGGGTCCTCGCTTGTCCCGTATCGCCGAGAAAATCGAGCCGGTCACCGGTGCGGAGGCCTGGAACGATCCGCGAGCCCTTCCTCGTACTCTGCCTGGAGGGAGCGGCTACGGCTCCGCCCACGACCTGGGCAAGTTCTATATGACTCTGGGGAACGGAGGCGAGCTCGAAGGCTCTCGCATTTTGAAAGAACAAACGGTGGAGCTCTTCACCTCCGTTCATCGCTGCGGCATGGTGGACCACACCCTCAGCAGAGGAGGTTGGGAAGTCTCACCCACCTGGGGCTTGGGGTTCTCGAAAGGTGTCGACGCCAAGGTCGCCACCAGTTTCGGCCGCCTCAGCACCGCCGCGGCCTATGGGCACGGTGGAATGCGGAGCTCTGTCGGCTTTTTCGAGCCCAGTCGAGATCTGGCGGTGGTCATCGTCACCAATGGGCTCCCCTCCGAGATCGAGAACGCACGTCGTTTGTGCGAGATCTCGGACGCCGTTCACAGTGCCTGTACCTGAACTCAGCGCACTGAGGCGTAGCGGTCCGCCTCACACTTGTCAGCGCGAGGCCGGCAGCACGTTGTCGACGAAGACACGCGGCTGTATAGCCGTGACTCCCTCGTAAGGAGAGACGTCAAGGAGGTCTCGGTCGCCACTCACGATGTACTCAACTGCTGCGGCCACAGCGCATGCGAGGAACTTGTCGGCGTCGGGATCGCGAGAGACCGGGCGAGGTAGAGATCGCGAAGCAAAAAGGATCGCCGAGGCGGCGACAAGATCCATTGCAGGGGCCAGGTCCACTCCTGGAAACTGAGCCGAGAGCTCTTCGCTTACGCGGACATATTCCTCGATGATCTGGTGAGAGATGACGACTTCCACTCTCCTGTCGCGCCAGGCTTCGAGGATCTGATCTGGCGGTCCGCCGAAGAACACGCCGGATATGAAGACATTTGTGTCGAGAACGATCTTCACCGCGATCGCACGGACTCGATGGCCGCAGCGACGTCGGAGCGCTTCAGTCCGGCGCGGCGCGCAGCCTCTCTAGCACGGGCGATAACCTCATCGAATTGGCGCATCGAGGGGAAGGTGATCGGCTTCAGAACGACCGTATCTCCTTCCCCGAGAACAATGAGCTCTACGCCAGGCTCGAGGCCTAGCCTCTTTCGGATCGCTTCCGGGATCACGACCTGCCCCTTCGAGGACATTCTGGTTGTAGCCACTTCGCTCATGGTTGGATCTTACCAGTAAGACTCGGGCGGTGCGCCACCCGATCTCGATGGACGTCGCTGGCAGCGAGTGCTATTGGCAAGAGCGATCTCATGTTTCACGCTCCTCTATGAGTCCGATCTCTCGAGGAGTCCAGCGACCAGGTAGTCGGCGAACTGGGTGCCGATGTAGTCGGCGCTTCGACGCCCGCCGGGCTGAAACCACCTCACTGTCCAGTTGACCGCGCCCAAGAGAGCCAACGACGCCAGTTTTGGATCAACCGACGACAGGGTGCCGTCCTTCACTCCCTGGCGAATGATACGCCGCCAGATCTTCTCGTAGGCATCGCGTTGGCTCAGCATCTCGGCGCGGCGCTCGGGCGCTACCCCCTCGATCTCGAGATGGGCGAGAGAGCCCGGGATGGTTTTGTTGAGCACGACGACGTGGCCTTTCACCATCCGTCGAAGCTTTTCGTCGCTTGGGATCTCGAGCGACGCAACCTCGTTGGCCAGTTTCAGGAGCTCGCGCAAGGTTTCCTCCTGGCAGTAGGCGATCAGATCTCCTTTGTTTTCGAAGTAGTAGTAGAGGTTGCTGGCGTGCATGCCGAGCTCTGCAGCGATCTGGCGCATGCCGGCCGCGTGGACGCCGTGGCGACGGAAGACAACGAAGGCGGCCTCGAGGATCCGGCGTTTCTGTGCACCGGCGCGAGGTGTGGTTGCGCGTGGGGAGGAAGGTGTTTGAACCACTGTTCAAAGCTTGCCTGAGGGCTCAGGCAGGTGTCAACTCGTCTCGAGGTGGGATGCTGACGACTATTTCTTCAGATCGCCGACCGCTGTCGAGGAGGCGCCCCAGTAAAAATACGAGATGGCGCGGCGCGAGCGATCGCTGCGATTCTCTCCCGACCAGTGAACGGTGAGGGCGCTGTGGATCAGGGCGTCACCGGGCTGGACCGTGGCCGCAACCGCATCCTCGGAAGCCGTGTCGAAACCGGAGATCGGGAACTTGTGAGGTTGGTGCGTCTGGTGAGATCCGCGTGCGTAGTAAAGACAGCCGTTTTCGGGATCTGCCGCGTCCAGAGCCAGCCAGATAGTACAGCCGGCCTTCGGCTCGTGAGCTCTGCCGATCGCGTCCAGGTGGGGGTTCGATACCGGTCGTGGATCCGCTCGGGCGATCGAAAAAGGCCGCGGAGGCCGGTTGCAGGTCGTCTTCGAGCAGTACCTTCAATAGCTCTACGTGCTTGCCGCGCAGAAGCTGATTCTCGAACCAAGAGTCGTATTTTTCCAGACCCTTGAGGATGCCCTTGCTCTCCTTCTTTGTGAAGAGCTCGTCGGAGAGCCGCACCGCCCGGTCGCGCAGCTCGGTGAGCTCGGCGGCTGAGAGGTAGTCCGGAATGAGGGCGAAGCCGTCTCGGTCATAGGCGCGTTTGACCTCTTCGAAGTTCACGATTTTCCTCCACCAAGATGTTACACTGTTCCATGTTTTTCGGAAGCTCCCGCTCCCGCCACGTCCTAATCCAGGGATCACCTCAATGGCTTTGCACATCACTGATATCAAGACCGACGACGATGAATTGGAGGTTGTAGGGGGAAAAGGCCGGTCGCTCGCCAAGCTGGCGAGTGCGGGCTTCAACGTGCCTGGCGGATTTCAGGTCAAGACCTCCGCCTATCGTAGCTTCATCGACGAGAACGGTCTGCAGAGCCGAATCTTGGCGTTGGCCAAGCCGGCGGTGGTCTCGGGTCGCGCTTCGTTCGAGCAGGCGTCCAGAGACATCCAACAGCTTTTCGCCGAGCACGATCTCTCGTCGGCCACCGTCGCGGAGATCACCGGCGCTTACGAGGCGCTCGACGGGTACCCACCCGTTGCGGTGCGCTCGTCCGCCAACGCAGAAGACCTGCCTGGATTGTCTTTTGCCGGTCAGCAGGAAACCTATCTGAACGTGACCAGCGCGACAGCCGTGGTCGCGGCGGTGAAGAAGTGTTTGGCCTCGCTATGGACCGGGCAGGCCATCAGCTATCGACACCAGAACGGCATCGATCAAGGTTGTGTCGCTATGGCTGTGGTGGTTCAGATCATGATTCCCTCCTCGGTCTCCGGCATCTTGTTCACCGCGAACCCGGCAACCGGTGAGCGCTCGGAAGTGATTATCAATGCGAGCTTCGGACTGGGTGAAGCCGTCGTCAGTGGGCAGGTGACACCCGACACCTACATTGTCGATCGAAATACGCTTGCGGCAAAGGAAACGATCATTGGTCCCAAGGCGCAGAAGATCGTCTCTGACGGCAGTCAGGGAACGAGAATGGAGGACATCTCCGAGGCGCAACGCAGCCAGTCGAGCTTGTCCGACGAGATGCTCGTGGAACTGGTTGAAACGGCTCTCGAGATCGAAAAGCTCTACGACGGACTGCCGCAGGACATCGAATGGGCGTTTTCCGAGGGAAGCGGAGGCAATGCCCTTTCGCTACTGCAGTCTCGTCCCATCACAAATCTGCCCGTACAGCCGATCGAGTTGACCTGGGAGCTCGAGCCACCGATCAAGATCCTCTTTCGCAGGCAGATTGTCGAGAACATGCCTGACCCGATCTGTCCGTTGTTCGAGGAGCTGTATCTGACCGATGGTCTGCTGTCATCGCGACCCAATGCGAGCCGCGCCGACGCCGGCTTTGTCACCTTGAACGGCTACGCCTACAACCGTGCCCAGCCTCCGGCGGAGCATGCGACAGAAGAGGAGGCGGCTGAAGCGAGGCAGAAGTTTCTGAACAGGGTCAAAGAGGCCATGGAAGACACACCCGAGGCCGCCAAGCACGATCTGGATCTGTTCCTTGCAGATCTTTCGAGTGAAGACAGATCTGCACTCGAGGCCGTGGTCGCGGACTATCAAGGGGACGATCTCGCCGGTGATCTCACCATGCCGGAGAGCGACAACCCGACCTATATCGCCAACATCAGAGTGCGCAACTGCGACAGGAGATGGCGGGTATGGCAGGAAGAGGCAATGCCACGGTTGGTGAATACGGCTGAGAAATGGCTCGAGGTCGATCCGGCGACTGCCACTGACGAAACGCTTCTTGCCGGCATCGTCGAGATGGCACGTGAGGAAGGCTGCTATTGGACTGGCAATACCAGCTCGACCTTTGGCATCGCGAAGTCGACCGATGATCAATTGCAGTGCTTTCTAGCCGAGAATCTACCTGATGAGCATTACATCAGCGGTCAGTTTCTCACCGGCTTTGCTTCGAAGAGTATGGAGGCGAATACAAGGCTCTTCGAGATAGCGAAGCTCATTCGTGCCAATGAAGAGCTGACCTATCTGCTGATCGTCACACCGCTTCAATTCGTGATGGAGAGATTGCGCCAGCATAATCGAGACAGCGGCGCGGTCCTCGAAGCGATCGACGCGTATCTGGAGGTCTACGGTCACCAGGGCTATAGCCTGGATTTCATCGAGCCTACCCAACGCGAAGATCCCTCTGCGATGGTTGCGGCATTGAAGACGATGGTGACGGATCTCGACTACGATCCTGAAAGCCAGAACATTCGGGCTGCTGCGGTTCGTGACCAGAAATACCACGAGGTTTCTGAGCGACTGTCGGACTTCGCCTTTTGGCAGTTTCGCTACCGCCTGTGGTTCGCACGACGGTACAACCAGATCAGAGAAGAGACATCTTTCTACTTTGGCTATACCTGGCCCGTATTGCGACCGATGGCTTTCGAGCTCGGTCAGCGCTTGGTCGACGCGGGAACTTTCTGCACGCGAGAAGACATCTTCTTCATGGTGACCGAGGAGCTGGAGAAGGCTATCGAGGCGCGGGAGAACGGCCGGTCGCTTGAAGAGCTCGGCAACCTCGCGGCGGAGCGTCGGGAGCTCCGGGAGGCCCGTAAACGACACCATCCGCCGGGGACGGTACCCGAGGAAGCCAGCGATATTCCTTCAATCAAGTTCAAGGAGACTCAGATCAAGAACGATGACTCGAGTGACACGATGAACGGATTCGCGGTCAGCTCGGGAACAGTCACGGGGCGAGCCAGCGTCATTTTGTCTCAGGCAGATTTCGACAAGATGGAGCCCGGCTCTATTCTGGTCGCGCCCAATACAACGCCCGCCTGGACGCAGCTCTTTTCTCACGCCACCGGACTGGTCACCGATATGGGCAGTATCCTCGCCCATGGTTCGATCGTTGCTCGTGAATACGGCATCCCGGCGGTACTGGGGGTCGGTAACGGTACGATCCGAATCAAGCACGGTCAGACCATCTCGATCGACGGCGACGCTGGCACCGTTGTGCTCATGGAGAAGTAGATTGGCCGGGCTTTTCCTCTGAACTTGGCACGGTGTTTTAGTATGATCTGGCCGCCGGGGAGTTGGGTCTTCTTCCCCCGAGGGTTGTAGTCGCATAAGAGAGTGGGAGATCGCATCATGAAGCAGGGCAAGGACGAGCCGAAGGTGAGTCTCCGTGAAGTCAATCTGGCGGCGCGGCGGCAGCGGATCCTCGATGCGGCCAGGACTTTGCTTGCCGAAGGTGGAGCCGAGGCCCTCTCGATGCGCAAGCTCGCTCGCGAGGCGCAGTTGAGTGTCACCACCCTTTACAACCTCGTAGGCTCCCGCGACGAAATCCTCGAGGCGCTGATCGAGGATTCGGCCGAACGTGTCGGCTCGACAGCCGAGGTGGCCAAACACCCAAAAGACCCGGTGTCCCGGCTCCGGGCTCACGTGGAGGATACCGTGAGCTTCACCCTCGGGAACGTGGAGCTCAGCCGGTCGATGATCCTCGCCCAGTACGACAGGGGTGGGCGAGTGACCACCGCACTGAGAGCCTCAGAGGCTAATCGTAGGGATTTAGGAGCGTTCGGGCTCTTCTTCACCCAGGCGAAGGAAGCCACGCGCGAGCTCCTCGACGAGGCCATCGAGTCGGGGCTGCTCCGCGATGATATCGATCCCTCGTTGCTGTGGGGAGCAATATGGTCTGCGACGCAGCTTCCACTACTCGCCTGGGCCCAGGGTCAATCGGATGCGGAGGAATTTCGCGCCCAGACTCTTTACCGGGTCAACCTCGTCCTGCTTGCGATTGCGTCGGATGAGGTCCGCCCGGCTCTGGTAAAGGAGATGCGAAAGCTCGAGCGCGGATTGAAGTAGGTCGGAAAAGCAGTCGCGGCCTTGGCCCACTGCGGTAGACTCGCCCCTCTTCAAGGAGGCATCGAACTATGACCGCAGAAGCGTGGATCATCGACACTGTTCGCACACCCCGAGGCATCGGAAAACAGGGCAAGGGCGCCCTCTCTCACATTCACCCGCAGCGGCTGGCCGCCACAGTTCTCGAAGCTCTGCAGAAGCGCAACGACCTCAACACCGAAGAGGTCGACGACGTGATCTGGGGCTGCAATATGCAGGTCGGCAAGCAGGGCGCCTGTATCGGCCGCATGGCCGTGCTCGACGCCGGCTGGAGCACCAAGGCCTCCGCGGTCACTCTCGACCGATTCTGCGGTTCCGGAATCACTTCGGTAAACCTGGCTGCTTCGATGATCATGTCCGGCATGGAGGATTGCGTGGTCGCCGGTGGCGTCGAAATGATGTCTTACACTTCCACGGTTCCCACTCCTGGCGCGTTGATGGACGTCGGAAACCTCCATCTGCGCGACCAGCATCCACAGTGGCATCAGGGCATCTGTGCGGATGTCATTGCCACTCTGGAAGGCATCAGTCGAGAGAATGTTGACGGTCTCGCCCACGAGAGCCAGAAGCGGGCCGACAACGCGATCAAGAACGGTTACTTCGCGAAAAGCCTGGTGCCGGTCTACAACGACGACGGCACGGTCGCCCTGGATCACGAAGAGTTCCCGCGTCCGCAGACCACGATGGAAGGGCTTGCGGGCCTCCCGGCTGTTTTCGAGAGGTTCATGCCGAACGCCTTCGATGAGTCCGGCGAGACCTTTCTCCAACTGGTGCAGCGGAACTATCCGGATATCGAGATCGATCACGTCCATCACGCCGGCAACTCTTCGGGCGTGGTCGATGGCGCGGCGTCAGTGCTGCTCTGTTCGCCCGAATATGCTCGTTCGCAAGGCTGGGAGCCACGCGCCCGCATCGTCGCGATGGCGAACGTGGGTGGCAGCCCGACCCTGATGCTCAACGAGCCTGTGCCGGCGGCACGCAAGGTGCTCGAGAAGGCAGGAAAGACCCTCGAGGATATCGATCTGATCGAGATCAACGAGGCCTTCGCGGTGGTGGCTTACAAGTTCATCCGCGATCTCGAGGTCGATCCGGAGAAGTGCAATGTCAATGGTGGGGCGATCGCTCTCGGTCACCCGATCGCCGCAACCGGGTCCATCCTGATTGGAACCGTACTCGACGAGCTCGAGCGGCGAGATCTGTCGACCGGCTTGGTGACCATGTGCGCAGGCGGCGGAATGGCGCCCGCGATCATCCTCGAGCGCATGTAGACCTAGTCGCCGTGGAGGCCGAGCTGGATGCACAGCGCTCTATCGAGCGCTTCCTCTTCGCTTCTTGTCAGGCGACCGAGAGCCTTTCCGAGACGCTGCTTGGAGACGGTGCGGATTTGATTTGCCACCAACCGTGAGGGCCGGAGGAGTCCGCTCGCTTCGGAGTCGACGAGACTTTCGTAAGGCCGAAGTGGGCGGTCGTGTAGGTGGGTGATCGGAACGACCTGCACGACGGCATCGAAGCGGCATGCCGCTTCGTTCGAAACGACGACCGCCGGGCGCGTCTTGCGAATTTCGCTTCCTTCGGAAGGATCGAAGCGGACGCTGACGACAGCTCCCCGCTCGAGAGCGGTTGTCAATCTGCAATCTCGCTGTCGATCGCCGTCCATTCGCGATCGAGCTCGGCGGCCTCGTCCGCATCCTCAGCGTAGGCAGCTTCGAGCTCCCGCTCGAGCTCACGGGTCCGATACTCGACGACCGCCTCCGCGACAGTCGAGCTCACGTTGGGCGTCGAGCGAAGATAGGTGGCCAGGTCCTCCGACAGCGATACGGTCATCTTTATTTTTCCCATGATGGATGACCATATTACCATAAAAATAGTACATACTAATTGGATGGCATTCAGGGAGGAACTGTGACTTCCAACAACCGAAAGCTCAGTGGCAGCTCTGCGGGTACTGAAGTCGCCTCCTCGCCGCTGACCACAACCTCCCCGACGGCCTCCGGACTACCGGCCCCGAAGTAGGGGCCATCCTTCTGCCAGACCCGCAGCCAGATGCGCCCTCGATCTTGATCGAGGATGAAGGGCTGGGCGAGAAAGATGGCGCTCGAGCCTGCTAATCGGAAGCCGAGAGTCGAGCCTTCTGTTCCTTGCACTCGCAAGGGTTTCTGGTTCGGACTCGATACCTCGAGGGTTACCTGACGCTCGCCGAGGCGGAGCGAGGATGCTTCGTTGTCGGCAACGGCTGCCACTTTCAACAGGACCTCGCCCAGGAACCAGTGCACATAGGTCAGGAAATCGTCAGAGGAGCTGAAGGGGCGGGCCCCGAACCCGAAGCATCCTCTTTGTGCTCCTCCGTCGAAAGATCGGTCGAGCTGCCCCCACGCCGGCCCGCTGGGCATATCGGGCGCGGCCAGCTCATGTCTGCCGAGACCCGGTAGAGAGAAGAGCAGGCGCCCTCGCTCGAAGGAGCCGACTTCTTGGCCGCCGGGAAAGCGCTCAGATGCGAGTATCGCAACGCCGTGGTTGGGGACAAGGAAGGCGATCCTTGCACCGCGGACTTCGGAACAGCCGAGCACCGACGCTCCCGAGAGCCTCATCTCGCCGGTCGATTGGGAGCGCGCGGCCGCCGTCGATGCGGCCAAGATCACGGCTGCGAGGGCGAGGATCGAGCTGAGCGATCGGGAGTCGGTCGGTCGGGGGAGCAGATGTTCGATTCGAGGCATCGTAGATATGAGGCCGGTGACCAAGATAGCAAAGTATGATCGTCGCCCATGTCCGAACTCGATCCCGAGAAGGCCGTCGCACGCAGGAGCGCTCTGCGATGCGGGTAGCGACAGATGTCTACCATCGTCTCGTTACTCGGCCCTGGAAGGTGCTGATGGCGCTGGTTCTCGCTGCCTACGATGGAAGGTCAGTCGATGCGTCGCATGGTCGATCTCGATCTCACCCGCAGCAACAGCCCCTTCTTCTACCTGTCCTGGCTTGCCGTGCACCCGATCGACGAGAAGAGCCCTCTCTACGGTCGGGATCTCGACAGTCTGAGAGAGGCCGAGGTAAAGATCGCCGCCTCTTTCGTGGGGCTCGACGAGTCGCTCGGCCAGACCATCCACGCCCGCCGCCTCTACTCGGTCGCCGATTTTCGCTGGGGAGCCCGTTTCGTCGACGTCATCGAGAAGCGTGGCAATACGAGCGTGTTGGATAACAGCCGTCTCGATGAGACGACGCCGGCGGAGCCCCCTGGTTTTACGCCCGAAGAAGTCAACAGTAAACAGTAAACAGTAAAAGCAGGAGAGACTGCGCTGCCCGGGGCCGCCTTCCTCCCCGTTCCTGCCTTGACTGCTTACTGCTTCTCCGCTCCCCTCAGACCGAATTCAAAAAGCGACCAACCTCAGCTGGGCTCCGAAGCACGACAACACGTCGTCCCTCTCGGTACTTCTCGATTCGAGCCAGGATCGCCGGGCGGGTCTTCTTCGGGAAGTGCCAGGCCAGCGGCTGAACTCGCCGTCGAATCGCTCGGCGCAACCCTCTGCTAGATCCGGGCGCTGGCGGTTACGATATTGCAGTACCCGCTTTTGTGCGCGCCACAGGTAGCGATATCGCGGGAAGTCGAGAAAGACGATGGTGTCGGCGCGCTCGAGTCGGATCTCCATCGTGCCTCCGAAATTGCCGTCGATGATCCAGCGCTCGCCGTCGGCCAGGGCCCTGACCTTGGGCTCCCACTCTTCCCTGGGCGTTTCCTGCCACCCCGCTCGCCAGAAGTGGACGTCGAGGTGGATTACCGGTAGGCCTGTCCGCTCTCCCAATTGGCGTGCCAGGGTCGACTTGCCCGCGCCTCCCGCCCCGATGATGGCGACTCGCCGCACGGGCGGACTATATTGCCGAAGCAAGGTAGGTAGGGGATAGGATGGGAAGACACTCACTCGGAACAGAGGAGAATGGCAATGAGAACCAAGATAGCCTTGGCGTTGATCGTAGCTCTCTTGATCGCGACGGCGGCCCTCGCTGCGCATCATCTCAATGGCACCTGGATGCTGACGATCACGCTCGGTGATCAGGGTGGCGATCTCACCCTCGAGCTCATAGAAGGCGAAGGGGGCAAGCTCACGGGCAAAAAGTCGGGCCAGCTCGGTGACGAAGAGATCACAGGAACCCTGAAAGGGAAAGACATCGAGTTCCACTTCGATTCCTCTCTGGGCAAGGCCGTCTACAAGGGCACCGTGGGTTCCGGCACGATGGAAGGCACTTGTCAGTATGGGGAGCAAGAGGGCACTTTCAAGGGCACTAAGAAGTAGCAAGCAAAGCAGGAAACAGTAGACGGTAAAGCTGGAGAGCATTAGGAGCGAGGAGGAAGGGAGTTCATGGGAGTCGTGCGAATAGAGGTTTTACGTTCGGGCCTCGTAGCGGCCGTGGCCGTATCGTTGTGCCTTGCTTTCGTCTCGGTGGCGTCGGCGGAGGATCGTTGGGAGTCGGCGATTGCCGACTTCGAGGCACTCGATCGGGAGAGTCCGCCGAAGGCCGGTGGGGTGCTCTTCGTGGGTAGCTCGAGTATCCGGCGCTGGGATCTCGAGCGCTGGTTCCCTGAGAGTGGAGCTACTAATCGCGGTTTCGGCGGCTCACAGATCGCCGACTCGATTCGCCACTTCGATCGATTCGTCGTTCCCCACCGGCCGCGGAGCATTTTCTTTTATGCGGGAGACAACGACATCTCGGCAGGTAAGGGAGCAGAGGCGGTGGCGGCGGACTTCGCTTCACTCGCGGATCGCGTCCGCACCCGTCTGCCGAAGACGCGCCTGTGGTTCATCGCCATCAAGCCGAGCCTCTCCCGCTGGCAGCTATGGCCGACTATGGAGGAGGCTAACCGTCGTATCGCTGCGCTATGCGGTAAGGACCCGATGCTCGAGTTCGTCGATGTGGCTACGCCGATGCTCGGCGCCGACGGCAATCCCATGCCGGAGTTGTTCGTCGCCGACGGGCTCCATATGACCGATGAGGGGTATCGGATCTGGGCGGGTGTTGTGGGGCCTCTGTTGAAGAAGAAGTAATCAGTAAGCAGTAAAACAGTACGGGCGAAGCCGGCGTCGGAGCGACACCGGGCTTCGGCGAACCACTGAAAGGGAGGAACGGGAGTGAAAATCAAGGGTGTGTCGTTGGTAGTCGGCCTTCTTCTGATCGCGACGGCGGCTTTTGCCGCCCACCATGTAAATGGCACGTGGCAACTGACTGTCACGCTTGGCGACGGACAAGGTGGCGAGGCCACCTTCAAGCTCGAGGAAAGCGCCGGGGGCGAGCTCTCCGGATCCTACTCGGGCGCGCTGGGCGATGCCGACGTCAGCGGGACCGTCAGTGGCAAGAACGTCGAGTTCGGCTTCGACTCTCAGGCCGGCAAAGTTACCTACAAAGGCACTGTGTCCGGCGACATGATGGAAGGCAGCTGTAGCTACGGTGAGCTTGGAGAGGGAACCTTTAAGGGAAGTAAGCAGTAAGCAGTAAGCAGTAAGCAGACCAGAAAGTCCTTGAAGCTCAGGGGGCGAGGACGACCTTCCCCGGAGATCGGTCCGACTAGGCCCGACCGATCCCTCTTATCTGTTCACTGTTCACTGTTTACTTCCTCCCCTCCGCTCGCGCGGAACGCAGGCAACATCAAGACATCGACCACGCGGTTTGCATACCCCCACTCATTGTCGTACCACGACAGCACCTTCACCCAGCCGTCACCCTGGGCCTGGGTCGATAGGGAGTCGAAGATCGAGGAGTGTGGGTTGCCGATGATGTCGCTCGAGACCAACGGGGCTTCGCTGTATTCGAGGATGGCTCTCATGTCGCCCTCGGCGGCGGCTCTCACGGCCGCGTTGACGGTGTCTCGATCGGGTCGCTCCCGAACGCGGCATACCAGGTCGACGACAGAGCCGTCGGGCACGGGGACTCGGATGGCGATGCCGTCGAGCTTGCCGGCGAGCTGAGGAAGAACTTTGCCCACCGCCTTGGCTGCCCCGGTGGTGGTCGGGATGATGTTCTCGGCGGCAGCTCGGCTGCGACGGAGATTCTTGTGTGGCACGTCCGCCAGCCGCTGGTCGTTGGTGTAGGCATGGACGGTGGTCACGACGCCTTCCTCGAGGCCGAAGGCGTCGTCGAGAATCTTGGCGATGGGGGCCAGGCAGTTGGTGGTACAGGAGGCGTTGGAGACGATCCGATCTTCCGCGCGCAGGATCTTGTCGTTGACGCCCATGACCACCATGGCGTCGATCTCGTCTCGGGCGGGTACTGTGAGGACAACCTTCCGGGCCCCGGCCGCGAGGTGTTTGGCCACCTCCGCCCGGTGGCGAAAAACGCCGGTCGACTCGATCACGAAGTCGACCCCCAACTCCCTCCAGGGGATACGAGCGGGATCCCGCTCCGCGGTCATCGCGACCGCGGCGCCGTCGACGAAAAGGCTGTCGGCGCTGCTTTTGACCTCCGCCGGCAGCACGCCCATGACCGTGTCGTACTGGAGCAGATAGGCGAGTTGGTCGTTGTCGTAGAGGTCGTTGACCGCGACGACATCGACGTCGTCGCGCTCGAGGGCGATGCGGAAGACCGAGCGGCCGATTCTGCCGAAGCCGTTGATGCCGATGCGTACCTGGCTCATGCTTCGCCTCGCTGATCGAGCTCGCCGAGTCGGCGAACCAGGTCGACGGCACGGTGGGCGTAACCCCACCCGTTGTCGTACCAGGTCAGAGTCTTTGAGATTTTGTCGCCCAGAACCAGAGTGGCATCGCCGTCGAAGGTGCCCGAGTGGGGGCTGTGGAGTATGTCGCTCGACACCAGAGGAGCGTCCTCGTAGGCGAGATTGCCGGACCACCGACTCGCCGCCGCGGTGCGCACGACTTCATTGATGGCAGTTTTGGTTACGGTTCTGTCGTGCCAACAGACGAGATCGACCACCGATCCGTTCGCTACCGGCACGTTCATCGCCATGCCGCGGATCTTTCCTTCCAGGCTCGGGATCAGCTCCATCAGGATCTCGGGTGCATTGGTGTCCTGAGGAATGATGTTCTCGGCGGCGGCGCGACCCCGTCTCTTATCAGCGCTCGGAACGTCGGCGAGCCGCTGCTGATTGGTATAGGCATGAACCGTGGTGAGGAAAGCACGCTCGATGCCGAAGGCCTCGTCGAGAATTCGAAGGACCGGCGCGGTCGAATGCGCGGTGCATGAGGAGTTTGAGACGATCCGGTGTGAAGGGTCGAGCTCGTCATCGTTGACTCCGACCACAACCGTGATGTCGGGGGCCTCGGCCGGGGGGCTGCAGAGCACGACACGTTTGGCGCCTTGCTCGAGATGAGCCTCGAGCTCGGCGCGGGTGCGGCGTTGCCCGGTCGCTTCGATGACTGTGTCGACGCCGAGCTCTCCCCATGGCACCACGCCGGGCTTGGCGCCGGTGAGCATCTTCACCTGTCGGCCATAGGCGTAGAGATTGCCCTCTCGAACCGAGACCTCGTCGGGGAAGCGTCCGAGGAGGGTGTCGAAGCGAAGCAGGTATTCGAGAGCCTCGGGTGCGGCGACGTCGCGGATAGCGACGATACGCACATCGTCACTCTTGTAGAGAATGCGGAAGAGATTGCGGCCGATACGGCCGAACCCCATGAGACCGATGTGGATGGGCGGCAAGTCGGTTACCTCAGTTGACGAGAGCTGCCTCGGTGAGTCGAAAACGGACTCGGCCTGCGTACGGCACGCGACCGCTCACCTGGACCGGAACGCGGTTGCCGGGATCCAGATAGATGTCGACGTCGCCGCGCAACCCCAGAAGCTGGAAGCCCGCTTCGCTGCCCTCCAGCGGGCGCGCTCGCAACGCCAGTCGCAGAACGTCTCGCCTCCCTTTGATGTGGTTTCTACGGTTTCCCCTACGAAGGGTGTGGTTGACCTTGATCTGAGTCTTTTCGGCGACGACGATCTCGACCAGGCTCACGCTTCGTTTGCTGAAACACGGGATCTCGAGACGATCCCCGGGGGCACTCAGCGCGGCGGCGGACACAATGTAGAGGAGACCCGACGGCTCGCAGATCGGTGTTTCCGGGGCGAGAGCGGAAGGGAAGGGGACCAAGGTCGTGGTGATGTCGGTCCACTGCTCCCACGACAGATCACGCTCACCTTCGGTCGGCCGCTGGGTGTGCTCGTGCACGCCTTGTCGACCGAAACGGCTGAGCTTGTAACGCTTCTTCTTTGCATCTTCGAGCTGGATCCGCTGTAGCGCGGTGCCGCTCTCATGGTCGAGAAAGAAGTCGACTCGTGAGCGCTGACCGAGACCGCGGGAGGTGAGAGTCAGATGTGTCGCTCCGGCATTGCCGGGCTGGGTGTAGGGCCCTCCGTCGGGGGTCGCAAGCCTTTGCTGGGCTTCGTGCTGCCCGATTGTCTCCAAACGCAGCTCCGAGTGCGCCGAGAAGAGCAGCTTCGACACCTCGTAGTTGAGCTCGTTCCAAGCGACGCGGGATGGGTCGAGGCTCAGCCTGCGAGCTTCTTCCGCGTGGAGGCTGGAGGCGAGGGCGTTGGCGATGGTGATCGTGAAGAAGAGAGAAGAAAACGCCTTTCGGCCGTTCCCCATCTACTCTCGCCCTGGCGGGTATTGCTTGAAAGCCTTGGACAGCGCCCCCCCCACCCTGACTCCCTTTTGGGGCTTCTTCGGCAGAACCTCCCGGATGATCGAGCGCCAGACCAGATCACCACTTTCGCCGTCGAGGAGGTCGACCAGCATCGCTCCTACAGGAACATCGCTGATGTTGATCATGGTCGGACCCCAGGCTTGCCATCCCTTCCAACGCACCCCCGCGTAGCCGAGACTGTTGACATAGACCGGATTCTCTGGGTCGATGCGAGAGTGCGTGACGACGACCAGATCGGTATCCCCCTCGCCGTGGCTGAGCCCCTTCTCGACCAGAATCTTTTCCATGGCTTGATCGATCTGGGCTTGCGCCTTGGCGAAGGGTATCGGTGTGCCCGCGCGGAAGCTGAAAGTGCTATAGGCCTGAAAGTCGGTCTGGCGGGACCAATCCGAAGCGACATTGGCCGCGAATGCCGGGAGTGCCGCGAGGGCTACTAAGAGTGTAGAGATGTAGGCGTGCTTCATCATTGTGAACAATTCTACTAGTCCGCCACCTCTCTCTCGATCTGGCGGAGCAGATTCTGCAGATTTGGATCTCGCGGCTCCAGCTCCACGAGCTTGCGCGCCCAGGCCAGTGCCTGCTCACTGCGCCCGTCTTTTCGAGCGTAGGTCACCAGGGCAATGAGAATGTCGCCATCCGTCGGCGAATGATAATGAGCTTGCTCCAAGGTCTCGAGCGCATCGGAGACCCGCCCCACGCTTTCGAGAGCTACGCCGTAGACATAGCTGTAGCGCGCGTCAGCAGTGCCGAGTACCACCGCTCGCTCGAGCTCCACAATAGCCTCGTCCAGACGCTGTTGCCGCGCGAGAAGGAGGCCCAACGAGTGGTGGGTCTCGGCGTTCTCCGGAGCGATCTCGAGCGCTTGGCGCAGCAGCAGCTCGCCCTTATCGTCGGCCCCTTGAAGACGGTGTAGGTCGGCGAGGTTGACGAAGGCAGGAAGAAACCTCGGGTCGAGCTCGAGCGCTCGCTCGTATGAGCTCCTGGCCTCCGCCAGGTCGCCTCGTTCACCCGCGACCAGCGCCAGGTTGAGCCAAGCTTCGGGGCGGTCGGCGTTGACCCATTGCGCCGCCTCGTACTCGCTGAGGGCGCCTTCGAGCGCCGAGCTCTGTGCCCGATCGAGTAGCTCCGCCGGCGCCGAGACGAGTGAGCGGGCAGCCTCGACTCGCACCGCGCGGACCGAGTCCGAAAGTAGAGGAGATATCAAAGTGACCCGCTGCGCAGGCTCGATCGAAGCGCCGGCGCCAGCCGCGGCGGCTCGAAGCAGAGGCTCCGGGTCATGGAGGGCGAGCTCGACCGCCGGCAGCAGTTCACGGCTTCTGAAATCCGCCAGAAGATCCATGGCCGTAGCCCTTACGATGCCAGAGGATCCGGCGTCTGCGACGAGTCCGGCCAGACTGCGATCCGCTCCAGCTCTCCCGGCTCTGGCGGCACGGAAGACTTCACCGTAGTGCGGTTCTAGGCTCCGGGCTTCACCCCACCACCGCCGTGCGGCCGCAGCAGCCCACTCGGCTCCGTTCTCCTGATGACAGCCGGTGCAGGCATCGGGGGCAGCGAGAGTGGCAGCGAGGTCCGGGCGCGGCACGCGCAAGCTGTGGTCGCGGCGAGGATCCACCTGCATGTAAGTGCGCTCCGGCATGTGGCACTCGACGCAGGCGGCACCGGGAGTACCGGGCTGGTGCTGGTGGTGCTCGGGGGTATCGAAGATCGTGGGCAGGTGACAGCCGGCACAGACTGAGTTGCCCTCACCGCGGACGCGCAGACTGTGCGGGTCGTGGCAGTCGCTGCAGGTGACTCCAGCGTTATACATCTTGCTTTGCAGGAACGAGCCCCATACGTAGACTTCATCGCGGATCTGGCCGTCATCGAAGTAGAGGTGCTCCTCGAGGAGGGCCGGGCGAAAGCCATCGAGGAAGGCCGCTTGGTGTCGGTAGGCGCCGCTGAGCGAGGAACGGCGCGAGTGGCAGCGGGCACAGACGTCGAGCTGAGGGCGCGTCAGACGCTCGCGCGACCGGTGTGCGACTCCGGTCGCCGGGTCCATCACCCATTCGGCTTCGTTCTCTTCTCGCAGGCGTACCGTGAGACCCGACATCGGGGCCTCGTAGGCGTCAGCGGTGCCGGCGGCGCGGGCCCACGTCACATGGTTCGATGCGGGTCCGTGGCAGGCCTCACAGGCAACGTCGATCTCCGACCAGCTGGTGTCATAACTGTTGCTTGCCGCGTCGTAGTTCTTCTCGAGGTTGGTCGAGTGGCATTCGGCGCACATGAAATTCCAGTTCATGTCGAGGCCGGTCCAGTGGAGTCGATCTTCTGGTGGAAGGTTCTCTTCCGGGTAGAGATGAAACCACCGCTGCCCGCCGTCCTCGCGCGCTCGCGCATCCCAGGCGATCGACAGCGCTTGCAGGCGGCCGCGGTCCATCGGGATCAGATACTGCTGAAGTGGAGTGACGCCAAAAGTGTAGGCGACCTCGAAGTCTCTCAGGCTTCCGTCCTCACCCTCGGTGCGGACAACGTACGCGCCATCCCGCCGAGTGAAGGTGGAAGTGATTCCTCCTTGTTCGAAGGTCGCGTCATCGAAGTCGCCGAGTACGGTGTCTTCGCCGGCTTCGGCCATCGCCAGATCGTGATGTGAGCCCTGCCACAGATCGCTCTGCTGACGGTGGCAGGCAACGCAAGATTGTGATCCGAGGTAGGTCGCGCCGGCTGTCGGGGCGCGACCCGGCGCGGGCGCTGTCGAGTCGGTGCCGGGCTGCTCGCTGCTACAGGCGCTGAGGCCGAGAACGAAAAGCAGGCTCCTAGCGATTATCACTCCACTTGGCATCGGCGATAGTCTAGACTAGGCGCCCGCGCGGCAGACCCTGGCGAGGTGGGATGGGACAAAACCTGGCAACCGTTAGGTAGCCAGGTTTTTCCGCGCCAGTGCTTACTCAAGAGGATTTTAGATGCGAAAGCTTCTCAAGGAGCCACTCTTCCATTTTCTCGCTCTCGGCGTCGCGCTCTTCGTGGTGTTTGGGATGTTCGGAAAGCGCGACTTCAGTGATACCTCGGTAGTGCGAATTACTGAAGAAGACATCAATCGGATCGCTGCGACCTGGGAGGTCCAATGGCGGCGGCCTCCGACTCCGCAGGAGCTGTCCGGTCTGGTCAAACAGCACATTCGTGAGGAGCTTCTGTTCCGTGAGGCGATGGCGCTGGGATTGCAGAAAGACGACATTATCGTTCGCCGCCGGCTGGTCCAGAAGATGGAGTTTCTCTCTGAAGACCTGGCCGTTCAGCAGCCCCCGAGTGAAGAGGAGCTGCAGGCGTTTTTCGCCGACAATCAGGATCTTTTCCAGCTTCCAGCAAGAGTGAGCTTGACTCATGTCTATTTCAGTCGCGACCGCCGCGGCGAGAAGGCGCAACAAGACGCCAAAGCGGCCCTTGCGGAGCTCGGGAAGGACGGCGACGCCGATACCGCGAGCCTCGGTGATCGCTTCATGCTGCAACGTCACTACGCGCAGAGGACCGAGCAGGATCTCTCCCAACTCTTCGGGCGAGACTTTGCCGCCTCGGTCTTTACTCTCGAGCCTCAGCTTTGGCAGGGACCGGTCGAGTCCGGCTACGGCCTCCACCTCGTCCGCGTCGAGGAGCGAATCGAAGCGCGCTTTCCGGAGCTATCCGAGGTGCGTAAGGATGTAGAGATGGAGCTGGTGGCGAAGCTGAGGAAGGACGCCAACGAGTCGTTCTACGTCTCCCTTCGGGAGCGTTACGATATCGAGGTTGAGGGCTTTGGCATGGAGCAGGCGGATGCCGGCGACCTCTCCGCCGAGCCCGAGGCTGCGCGATGAAGCGAGCGATCTTCGTTCTCTGCGGGCTGTTTTTGAGCGGCCAAGCGGCCTTTGGTCACGAGGTCAGGCCCGGCTATCTCGAGATCCGAGAGACCGCTGCCGAGAATTTCGCCATTTTGTGGAAGATGCCTACTCGCAACGGCATGCGTTTGCCTCTAGAACCACGCCTGCCCGAGAACTGTACCGAGATCGGAACGCGCTTCGGCTACGAAGCCCCGGGGGCTGTCATCGAACGGTGGACGGTTGGTTGCGAGGGTGGCATCGTTGGCCACGAGGTCGCGATCGACGGGCTAGTGGTGACTCTCACGGACGTCTTGCTTCGTTTCGAGCCTCTCGAGGGTGGGGTTCAGACGGCTCGACTGCGACCGAACAAGGCCAGCTACCTGGTTCCGGCTGAACCGAGCTTGACCGAGGTAGCCCGTACCTACTTGACGCTGGGGGTCGAGCACATCTTGGGCGGTATCGACCACCTGCTCTTCGTGCTCGCTCTGCTCATGCTGGTGAGTGGAAAGCGAAGGGTGATCGCGACCGTAACCGCGTTTACGGTGGCACACAGCATCACTTTGGCCCTCGCGACATTGGGCTTCGTGCACGTTCCTCCAGCGCCGGTCGAGGCGGTGATCGCGTTGTCGATCCTCTTCCTGGCTACCGAGATCGTTCACGGCCGCCGGGGACGCCCGGGCTTGACGGAGCGCGCTCCGTGGGTCGTAGCCTTCACCTTCGGACTTCTCCACGGCTTTGGCTTTGCCGGCGCTCTCTCTGAGGTCGGTTTGCCGGACTCGGCGATCCCCGTGGCCCTGCTTCTCTTCAATGTGGGCGTAGAAGTCGGTCAGCTACTCTTCGTCTTCGCCGTTCTGATCTTGGCGCTGGTGTGGAAGAAGCTACCGCTCGCGACGCCGCGATGGGCCTGGGCGGTGCCGACCTACGCCATCGGCACCCTGGCGGCCTTCTGGACCGTCGAGCGCATCCTCTCCTTCTGGGCCCCCTGAACGGGGCGCGGGGCGGGGCGGGGCCGGCCGCGGAGGGGCGTCGGCGGCCGGGCTGCTTCGCGGGTGGCAAAAGGCTGGGTAGGGATGCGGACTGGAGACTGTAGAATTATGCTTCGCAGCCCGGCCCCCGACGCCCCTTGGGAGCGGCCTTCCACGCTGCCCTGACAGCGGGGACTCTCCCAGGCTCAAGGAGAGAGGAGTCGAGTGGAGGCGCAGCGCTGCTGGCTGCTTCGCGGGTGGCGAAAGGCTGGGCAGGGATGCGCACTGGAGACTGTAGAATTATGCTTCGCAGCCCGGCCCCCGACGCCCCTTGGGAGCGGCCTTCCACGCTGCCCTGACAGCGGGGACTCTCCTAGGTTCAAGGAGAGGAGTCGAGTGGAGGCGCAGCGCTGCTGGCTGCTTCGCGGGTGGCGAAAGGCTGGGTAGGGATGCGGAGTGGAGACTGTAGAATTATGCTTCGCACCCCGGCCCCCGACGCCCCTGTTTGCGGCCTCCCTCCCTGCCCTGACGAGGAAGGGGAGCCCAGAAGGGAGCTCGCGGGAGCTACCAGGGTTCTTCGTGGGCCGTAGAGGGACTGCTGTCGAGCAGAGGAGTGCGCCCGTCCTCGGGCGCACTCCACGCGCCGTCCTCGGCGCCATGTAATCAGAAGAAAGGGAGTGGTATTCACCACTCCCATCCACGCGCCGTCCTCGGCGCCATGTAATCAGAAGAAAGGGAGTGGTATTCACCACTCCCATCCACGCGCCGTCCTCGGCGCCATGTAATCAGAAGAAAGGGAGTGGTATTCACCACTCCCATCCACGCGCCGTCCTCGGCGCCATGTAATCAGAAGAAAGGGAGTGGTATTCACCACTCCCTTTCTTCTAGAAGCGGTAGGAGGCTCCGAACATCAGGATCAGTGGGTCCATGCCTACCTCGAGCTCGAGCTCCTCGTTCTCGGGGACTGTGATGAGGCGGCCGAAGTCGGGGTCGACCTCTAGGGCCATGTAGCGTAGGCCGGCGTGGAACATCCAGCATCCTGCCGGGCAGGCCGGGACGTCGATGCCGATTTGTGCGCCGTAGACGAACTCGTTGTCCATCTGGCCCGTTAAGCGCTCGCCGAAGATGTTGAAGTCGGCTTCTCCCAAATCCGCCCAGCCGACCAAGGGACCGATGTAGAGATCGGCCTTGCTGTCGCTGTCGGTGAGGTGGAAGTTCGCACCGATGGTCAGCGCGAACCATCCGTAGTCGTCCTCGTCCATACCCCACTCTTCGTCGAGATCGAGCATGTACTCCATCTCGCTCTGGAGATAGGTGAGACTGGCCTCGATTCCGAGTCTGGGTCTGACTTGGTACTCGGCTCCGACACCGAGCCCGTAACCACCATCCACCTTCATGTGCTCGCGCTGCTGCTGGAAGGATCCAGACACACCCGAAAAGCCTGTTGAAGTACCGTCGAGGTCGACGGTTCGGCGTGCATCGCCGGAAGCGTTCAACGCGGCTCCGAATAGACGGAGCGTCCAACGGCTGTCAGCGACGGGCTCCGGTTCCGGCTCGGGTTCCGGGGCTGGTGGTGGCGGCGGCGGCGGTGGTGGCGGCGGCGGGGGTGGTGGAGCTGCCGCTTTCTCGCGCTCAGCTCGGCGTTGGCGCTCCTGCTCTTCTCGCTCCATTCGCTCGGCTTTCAGGCGTGCCGGTGAAGGCTCGAAAGCGATGAGAGACAAGTTGCCGCAGGCCTTGGGTAGCGCGAAAGTGTAGAGAGTACCCTCGGAGTCGACTTTGAGCTCGAAGCTCTCGAACGGAGCTCTGCCGCCCCAGCACTCGTCGATCTTGAGCGCGGGGACGCCCTTTTCGCGCAGTGCCATCCACATGAGGCGCTGGCCGATTGGGTAGGTGCGCTCAGTTACTCCCTCCCAGGATGCGACCGCGGAAAAGAGGTCATCGGGGTCGCCCTCCCAATTGGCTTGACTGAGGATCGACTCCAAGTCGGCGCGCTGGTCCTGAAACAGGGCCTGCAGCTCGCGCTGATTGTCGACGGACTCGGGAGTGAAACGATTGGGCGTGCCGAGGCTGCGAATACGGCAGTCTTGCTCTTGCGCCTGAACTACGCCAGGAGCTAGGCCCGGCAATACAAGCAGAAGCGCGAGAAGGAGACTGCGCACACTGAGGCTCGACCACAGCGAACGGGACTCGGGTTTCATGTTGTTCTCCTGAGGAAAGGGGTCTTGACGTACGAGCTCGGCGATGTTCTCTACAGACCGTACCCAGGCATGGCGCCGCGCGCAGCTTGCCCGGCTCGTAAATATTAACCCCAGTTGCCCGCGTTTGTTATGTTTTTTTTTCGATTTGACTAGGAATTTGTGGTTCCCGGCCGCCCTGGTCGGAACGCTGTCTCGCCTGCGATCCGCCGGGATTCTCTACCAGGCGGCGGCCATCGTTCGTTCTCTACCGGTGAGGGCGATGCCGGGCGGAGGAGGCTTGTCGGTGGGGACTCAGTGCTTGCCCCTCCTTCTCGGGCTACCGAACGCAGGCTCGGCAGGGCTGTGGACGCGCCGTCCTTGGCGCCATGTTCTCTAGCCGAAGGAAATGAGTGCGATCGCCCGAGGGGCTAGCCGTGCATTTCGCTGCATTGCACTTCTTGCCAACTGGCGCCCGAAGTCTTGATCTGTGCAGGGACGAAGGTCTTGTTCGGTCCCCAGTAGCCCTTCACCTCGACTTCTTTTCCGGCGAAGCCGGCACTGGTTTGCCGACCGGTCACGATCCGGAAGATCCTTCGCCCCTGAGCCTCTCCCCGCCCTGGCCCTGGGCTCACGCGGCAGGCGGGGGAGGGCAGCGATCGGGGCGGCGATTCGCCGACGCGGGAACGCTGCCGAATCGTCGCTCGCGGCTACTGAAGTCGTCGATAGCTAGGGTGAGATCCCGCGACTTGAAGTCCGGCCAGAGACAGTCAGTGAAGTAGAGCTCGGCGTAGGCGCTCTCCCAAAGAAGAAAGTCGGACAGACGCTTCTCACCACCGGTGCGGATGATGAGGTCGACCTCCGGAATCTCCAACGGAGAATGGCTGGCCTCGTGGATCGAGCGTTGAAAGGCTTCGGGGTCCAAAGGTTCGCCGCTAGGGCACCTCGAGACCGCGGCCAGGATTGCGTCTCGACCCGAATAGTCCACCGCGAGACGCAGATGAAGGCGTCGTCCCATCGAAGTGCGCTGCTCCGCCACTTCGATCGCGCGCAGCAGAGATGGGTGAAGTCGATCCCGTCTGCCGAAGACGCTAAGGCGAATGCCTTCCTGAACGCAACTCGAGCTCTCTTGGTCTAGATAGTCCTGGAGAAGCTCCATCAGTGCGTTCACTTCGCCTTGCGGCCTCGCCCAGTTGTCGCACGAAAATGCGTAGAGAGTGAGAGCCTCCATGCCCGCCTCAGCTGCGGCCCTGACGGTGCGCCGTACCGCGTGTGAACCGGCCCGATGGCCGAAGCTACGGGGGAGCCGGCGCGCTTGGGCCCAGCGCCCGTTTCCATCCATGATCACCGCGATGTGGCGCAGAGTGCCGGCGGGTGAGATTTCGTCACCCGGTCTCCCCTGCGTGGCTGTCGCTTCAAGAGGTTCGACGGGTGGCATGAATGAGTGCCTCCATGTGGTTGAGATACCTCTCGAGCGCGTGGCGCCCGGCCTCGGAGAGTCTGTACTCGGTTCTCGGTACGCGCCCCTGGAAACTCTTGGTGCACTCGATTAGAGCGGCGTTTTCGAGCTTGCGTGCGTGGACGGCCAGATTCCCGTCGGTAACTTGAAGCAACCCTTTCAGCTCCGAAAAAGTGAGGGTGGTATTCACCGACAGTGCGCCGAGGATCGACAGTCGCACTCGCTGGGAGACCAGCCCTTCTGTGGGGTCGTTGTCCGCGGCCGGAAGGAAGCCCGGCAGCCCCTCGAGCCGTCGCGGCGAGGATGCTTCGGGCTTGACACCGCTGCGAGCTCCGCGGTGCTCAGCCACCGTATCTCCTGGCGATGATGGCGCCGAAGACGATATGCAGGCCGCCGAATCCGGCTGCCAGTAGCGCGGCTGAGGCGGAGACCGGCAAGACAAAGGCGGCTGTGCCAAAGGCCATGAAAAGTGCCCCCATCATCGGCACGGCCGGCACCGAGAAGGCGCCTCCGGTGACCACTCCGGTGCCGTAGAGCAGGAGCCAGGTACCGGGTACCGCGTCGATCGCGCCGACCCGGATCAGGACGGGGGTGAGAACCGCTGCCGCAACCAGTGCGGGTGAGAGGTTGAGAAGGAAGCGCTGGCCGACCCCGCGAGACAGGCGCACACCGTCGCGGTGCGCCTTGCGCCAAGTGAACGAGCCGCCGATGAGGGCGGCGACGCCGGCGTCGACCAGCCATACCAGGAGCCAGTGCTCGCGCAAGGAGGGGAGAGAGGCCAGCCATGCCGCGACCAGAGCGCTTGCGCCCATCGCGATGCCGCCATAGCCGGAGACCGAAGTGAAGGAGGCCGAGGACTCCATCGCTCGGCGGATGAATCGAAGATTGTCGAGTGCGCGGTCGCGCATGACGACCGGCTGATCGTTTCTCTGCGCGGCCGACGGGATCGCGGGCATGCAGTGGAGTATAGGAAGCCCGCTGTTCGACGTCAAGTACTTTGTGTTTGAAAGTGACCCTGCTGAGGCCCGGCCCTCAATTGTCGAGTCTGACGATCAGCAGGGGCTCCCCAGGGGCCCTGGCATAGCTGACAAGGAAGTCTCCCCGCACCGTAAGTCTTCTGAGCTGTGGGTCGCTCTCGGAGATTTGCAGCAAGGTGCGTGGACTGGCTTCCAAAACGGCCCGCCTTTTTGGTTCTTGGAGCCCGGCATAGAGCTCGACTCGAGACCCGGAGAGCACCAGGAGATCCGCGACATCATCGCCGTTCCAGTCGGTTCCGTAGTGCCATGGATGATTCTCACCCACTTCGGGGAGCACACTTCGGTATCTCTTGGTGTCGAAGCGCGCCCCTTCTAGCCCGCGGTAGAAGTCGACGATGAGCTTGTTGCCGCCGAGACCCTCGGGCTGAAGAAGGACCATGTCGACAAGGCCGTCGCCGTCGACGTCGGTGGTGTGGAGATCGAGCTCTTGCCACATACGCGAGGATGTGAGGATCTCGAAGAAAGGTGGCCGGCCCGAGCGGGTGCGGTCGGCGCCCAGCTCGAAGACTCTGAGCTTCTTTTTTTCGAGGATCCCTACCTTGTCGGCTCTCAGTGTCACGGTGATGAGAATCGGCTTCCCATCGAGCCACTCATAGCGCGCCTCTACGACTTTCTCGGGTGCAGGGAGTAGAGACCACATATCGACCGGGTTGAGGACTCCGGCTTCTGAGCCGGCCTCGCTCTCAGCTTCGTGCGGAGGTTTCCGACTGTCGATCAGGAGGGTTCGCAGCCGCAAGTCTCCATGGCTCTTTGGACCGGCCACGAAGAGCCCCTTGGTGCCGAGGGGGCGTACCGGCGGTGTCTCGAGGCGAAGGCCCGTAGGCCGACGCTCCACTTCTACGGGAAGTCGAAAGCGGGAGGAGGAATCGGGGTCGGAGAGAGCGATGATCTCGAGCTCACCGATCCCCAGCGCCAGGACTCGCGGTGAGGTCGGGTCCGGCAGGAGTATCCGGATAGCCGCGTTGCTCTCTTCGTAGGTCGGGGGTCCGAGAGCTCGTAGGCCTCCTTTTGCGAGCTGGTTTGTCGCGAGCAACCACAGCCGTCGGTCGGCGACAAGCGCGAGATGGGGGCCATTGCCTTGGTCGAGCACCTCGAGAGTGGGTCGCAGCCGCGCGGCGAAGGGACCGAGAACCCGAGTGAGGGTGGACGGGGATGCCGAATCCCACCGCTCCAGAGTCCACTCGGCGACGCCGTCATCCACGCTCTCGTCATTTGACTCCCGCTCGGCGAGTACGAACAGAGAGCACGGGGGTGCATTGTCGCAAGCCGTTTGCACGGCCCTGACTCTGCCTTCGATCTCGACACTCCAGAGCTTCGCGGCCGGGCGCCCGGGGGACGCTACAGCGCCGAGCAGGATCAGGGCCAGGCCGATCTCTGGACGAGACGGTCTCACTGGCGGGCTCGGCTCAGATACATGTCCAGTCGCACCGGGTTTGTGGTCCCGTCCTTGGTGCCGGACTGAGGCTGAACGATCATCAGGTCTGAGAGCTCATCGCCGTCGAAGTCGCGAACCTGGACCAGGGCGAGGTCTTTGGGCTCGTCGCGCAGTCGCACCTCGAGGTCTGGAGTTGGTGGGTAAAAGCAGGCCTCGCGACCCCGGTGGATGGTGACTTTCTTGCCACGCCCGATCTGCACGAAATCAGCGCGTCCATCGGCGTCGAAATCGCCGGCGAATTGGGAGAGTTGACCAATGCGGAGGTCGTCGAGGCGCAGCTTGAACTTTCCGGAGAGGTCCAGGCCTGCCACTCCGGTGAAGGATCCATCCGGCTGCTGACACCAGACATGAAAGTCGATTCCCACGCTGATGCTCTTGGTCGCGAGAATGCGGACTGCCTGGAATAGCGAGAAGTCGAGGGTCACGGTGACCAGGTCCAAACGGCCGTCGCCGTCGAGATCCTGCATGCCGAAGGGCATGGGGATCTCGTCGTCACCACCAAAGCCGTAGCCTGTCGAGTCGAAAGTCGTCCGGGCCTCCTCCTCCATCTCGAGATCTTGGGTTCCGTCGTGAAGGTGGTAGCGGAACTCGGGCTGCTTCGATTGTTTGATCTCTTTCCTCCAGCCCACGTCTTCTTCGTTCAGCTCCTCTTCCACGACGTACTGGCCTCGCCCGTCTCCACTCAGGTCGCCGAAGTGAACGAGCTCGAGGCGTCGTCCCTCCTCCTTGGCGACCAGGTCCTTCTTTTGGACCGGAGCTGCATAGTGGCCTCCGCCAAGACTGCGCGCAACGTGAAAGCGTTCCCAATCGTCTTCCCCGTTCCTAAACACTAGATCGGCCAGTCCGTCTCCGTCGACGTCGCCCACTGTTGGGTGTGGATAGAAGCGCGCGAGATCGAAAGGATCTTCCGGCGATGGGAGTAGCACCTGCGCCGTCCGCTCGGCACTGAAGCCGATCGGCGTTGCGAGGAAGATCTCGAAGCTCTGGGGAGCCGGGAAGAGCAGGTCTGGGGTCCCGTCCTCGTCGAGGTCGAAGAAGAGCTCGAGGTCGGGTAGAAGGGTGCCGGTGCCGCTCAACACCGAGCGGCGCTCGAAAGTGGGCTCGAAGAAGAGGCGGGGCCGACTCTCACGGGTATCGAGTCGAAGCTGTGACAGGCCGCTGTCGGTTAGAGCCGCGATTCCTCCCCTTGCGGGGCCCTCCAGTATGGAGAGGATGGAGAGGTCGAGCTCTAGCGGCTCCCCGAGCTTTGTGAAGCCGCCGGTCGGGAGCCCACGAAAGGCGAGCAGTTCGCGGCGGTCGGCAAGGGCCGGCACCACTGTCATCATCTCGACCAGGCCGGCGACCTGATCCATCTCGACCGACTCTTGGGTGACGATCTGACCCCAGGCAGTGTAAGCGACGACCACGACCAGGTCGCCGACGCCGTCGTCGTCGAGGTCGGCAGGGAGAACCGAGACCGGGGCCGCCGGTAGTTGGACCTCGAAGTGCCGAAGGGCCAGTCGCTCCGTGCGCGCCGAGACCGACGATAGAGAGAGGAGCACCGCGATGAGGGTCGGGGGAGCCGATTTTGCGATCAATCGCATAGTCGAAGAGGGGGTCTCTTCTACAAGACAGACGCCCGATATGGGGCATGATTACAGTATGACATCTTGACTGCTGACAGATTAGGCATCATGATGCCTTGGTGAGGACGACTCTCACCCTCGACGAGGATCTCGCTCTCCGGCTCAAGAAGCTCGCCCGCAGCACCGGCGCCAGCTTTAAGGAGGTCGTGAACCGGACGATTCGTCTCGGACTCAGTCTCGGCGAAGGACCCACAGCGGATCAGGACCGATTCGTTGTCGTCGCGAAGGCCTGCGGCTTTCGCTCGGGAATCGACCCGACCAAGCTCAACCAGCTCTACGACGATCTCGAGACCGACGAGCTCACCTACGAGAGTCGATCCGGCAGTCACGAGCCGTGATCATCCCCGACATCAATCTCCTGGTTTTCGCCTATAACAGCGACGCCCCGTATCACTCGGCGGCTCGAGAGTGGTGGGAGACATGCCTGAGTGAAGGCAGAACGATCGGTCTTCCCTGGGTAGTTTGTCTCGGGTTCGTTCGCATCATGACCAGTCGAGTGGTGTTGACCGACCCGATGACGCCACTCGAGGCGCTGGGGCACGTTGGCTCCTGGCTCGAGCGCCCCCAGGCCAGAGAGCTGGTCCCGGGGCCACGCCATCTGGAGATCCTCACCGAGGTCATGACAGCGTTGGGCGCGTCGGGCCGGTTGACCACGGATGCCCACCTTGCTTCCCTGGCGATCGAGACGCAGGCGGAGCTGCACTCTAACGATGCGGACTTCTCGCGTTTTCCGGGGCTGCGCTGGAAGAATCCGCTGGCGTCGTAGACCAAGATACTCAGCGCGCTGCTGCAGGGACGATACGTGAGCTCTCGCTTCGAGGACGATCTCAACACTCTCGAGATCGACGACTTCGTGACCGTCGACCTCACTCTGTCGCGGCAGATTCATCGCTCCTTCGGCGTCTTCGCCGGAGTTTCGAATCTCTTCGACGACCATCATATTGTTCGCAGAGCTACGAACGGGCTGACCTGGATCGGCGCACCCAGGCTCGTCCATTTCGGTGTGCGCTTCGACTATCGGTGATCTCGACCGAGCGTCGGCCCGGCGGATGCGATGACGAACGTGGACATATCCTATCGGCGCCTGGGCCGGATCGCAGGCCCGGTCCTGATCGCCAATCTGTCCTACACCGCGATGGGTGTGATCGACACCATGATGGTCGGTCGGCTCGGTGTGACGGCGTTGGCTGCGGTGGGCCTTGGCAATCTGATTGCGTTCGCGGCGCTCAGCTTTGTCTGGGGGATGCTCAGTGGCGTCAATACTCTGGTCGCCCAGGCAGTAGGCGCTCGCGACCGAGAGGCGGTGGCGCGAGTCTTCTTTCAGGGGATCTATTTGGCGGCGCTCTCCGCCGTCGTTGTTTCCCTCTTTTGGCCTTTGATCCAGGGGCTCCTGGCCTGGATCGGGCCCGGTGCCGGCGTAAAGCTGATTGCGACGGACTACATGCGGATCCGCATCCTTGGTTGCGCGGGGGTAATTCTGCTGTGGACTGTCGACAACTTCTACCGCGGTTTGGGGCGCACCAGATTGATGATGTGGTGCGGTATGGCTCAGTTGCTGGTCAACTGTGGTCTCAACTATCTGCTGATCTTCGGCAAGCTCGGTGCGCCGAAGATGGGTGCAGCGGGTGCCGCGCTGGGGACGGTCCTCGCTCAGTTTCTGGTGGCTCTCTTCATGCTCGCCACGGTCCTCTGGCTGGGTCCGATTCGGCGCGAGTTCGAGGTGTGGAAGAGCTGGTCATTCCGGCCCTCCCTCTTCGGTCGTCTGCTGCGCCTGAGCCTTCCGATCGGAGTGCAGTACGGGCTGGAGATGGGCGGCGTTACGGTCTTCACTGCGCTGGTTGCACGGCTCGGCGAAGTGGAGCTCGCAGCTACCAACGCAGTCATTCAGGCCTGGAACGTTGGTTACATGGGAGGGATCGCTCTCAGCGTGGGCGCCACGACGCTTGTCGGTCAGTGCATCGGCGCTGGAGAGCGAGGCGCGGCACGGATCGTAGTCGGAAGAGTGATGAGGATCGGCTACCTTTTCACCGTTGCCATCGGCGCTCTCTACGTCTTAGCCCCCAACCAGATCATGGCGCTCTTTGTCAGCGGTGAGGAGCTCCCTCGCCTGCTGCCCTTCGCCAGACCGTTGTTCTCCGTCGTTGTGGTGTGCTTGATCTTCGACCTCAAGTTCAACATCCTTTCAGGAGCGTTGCGGGGGGCGGGCGACACGACCTATAGCATGCTGGTGAACGTGCTCAGCGCCTGGCTTCTCTTCGTGCCGGCGCTGCTGCTAGTGACGCCGAGGTACGGACTGATTGGCGCGTGGTCGTGCTTCATTCTTCATGTCTTTGTGATGGCGCTGGGAGTCGATATCAGAGTGAGGGGGAGTCGCTGGTTGCATCGGCCACGGCACCGACCGCTGGTGCCGGGCGACATAGATGTGACGGGCTCCTTCTCGAGCGTGGAGGCCGATGCCGAGCGCTCCGATCCGTCGTCGGAGCAGCTCTCGGCTCCCGTAGTAGACTAGGGATCCCTCCGGGATTCCTTCTTCTCGAGCTTCTGTTCACGCCGATGCCTGCTAACCAGAGTCAAGGGATCGAGTCCAAGAAGATCTCCGCCATCGTTACGACCTATAACGAGGAGAGGGAGATTGCGGATTGCATTCGCACTCTTCTTTGGTGCGACGAGCTGCTGGTGGTCGACTCCCATTCCACCGATGGCACGGTTCAGGAGGTCGAGGCCTTTTCCCAGGTTCGGTTACTCCAGCATACCTACTACGGCTCTGCCGCGCAGAAGAATTGGGCGATGGATCGAACCTCCCACGGGTGGATCCTCATCATCGACGCCGACGAGCGGTGCACGCCTGAGCTTCGACGGGAGATACAGGCTCTGATCTCGGGGGACGCCGAACACAACAGTTTCAGCATTCGGCGCCGTCTCTTCTTTCTCGGCAAACACATCCGCTTCTCGGGCTTTCAGCGAGACTCGGTGGTGAGGTTGCTGCGGCGTGGAGCGGGCCGCTATCCCGATCTCCGCGTCCACGCTGACATGAAAACTCTGGGCCCGACGCCGCAGCTCAAGAACCCGATGGATCACTACATGGTGCGCGACCTCTCAGAGTACGTCCACCGAGTGTGCAAGTACGGGATCTGGGGAGCGGCCCAGGGCTGGAAGGAGCATCGACGTTCTGGCCTCGTGCAGATCCTCGTGCGTCCCCTGTGGCGTTTCCTCCGTACCTACTTCATCCAGCTGGGATTCCTCGACGGGCTACACGGGCTCGTCTTCTGTGCGCTCCAGGCCTTCGGCACCTTCCTCAAGTGGTCGATTCTCTGGGGGTGGTCGATGACGGGTGAGCCGCGCCTTCCCGAGTTTGACGAGAGGGAGGAGACCTGGTCGATCGGTGACGAGGCTCGCCAGTCCTCCGCCTGAAGTCCCTCGATGGTCGTCTCCGTCATCCTCAGTACGTATAACTCGCCCGATCTGCTCGAGAGAACGCTTGCTGGCTACAGTCGGCAGACTGTAGAGAAGAGCTTCGAGGTCGTCGTAGCGGACGATGGCTCCAGCGACGAGACGAGGGAGCTGGTGGACCGGCTGCGTCGGGACTTCGAGCTAGATCTGCGTCATGTTTGGCACGAAGACCGTGGGTTCAGGAAGTGCGAGATTCTCAATCGGGCGATCGAGCAGGCGCGTGGCGAGTATCTAGTCTTCTCCGACGGAGACTGCATTCCGTGGTCGGAGTTTCTCGCCATTCATCTACGACTCGCATGCCGAGGCCGTTTTCTTTCGGGGGGCTACTTTCATCTGCCGCGCGAGCTGAGCGAAGGGCTCACGGTTGACGATGTGAGGCAGGGTCGCGCCGAGAGTCTCGAGTGGCTCCACCGTCATGGCCTGCCGCGGTCGTGGAGGAGCCGTCGCCTGGGTTCCTCCGCATCGGTGGGGCGGATCTTCGACCTGCTGACGCCGACTCGACCGAGCTGGAACGGACATAACGCTTCCGGGTGGAAGGATGATCTCGTGCAGGTCAACGGTTTCGACGAACGTATGGGGTGGGGTGGAGAGGACCGTGAGCTGGGCGAGAGGTTGGTGAACCTCGGGCTCAGAGGGGTTCAGATCCGCCATCGCGCGCTCTGCCTTCACCAGTGGCACGAGCGCAGCTACGTGAACGATGAAGTCGTCGCCGAGAATCTGCGCATGCGCGGCGAGACCGCCCGTGAGCGTGCTACCTATACGACTCACGGCATCGTCAAGAGCGGCGGCTCTGCAGCTCGTGCATAGAATCTTGTAGATGCAGCCGCTTCTGGCGTTGGATTCGATGTGGGTATTCCCAGCCCTGGGTATCTTGGCTTAAGGTGGTTCCATGAAGGGGATGATCAGCCTGATCGGCGCTTGCGGGTGCCTTGTCGCCTGTGCGACCACTGGATCTCATTCAGACGCGAGCCGGGGGCATGGAGCCGGCGACAGCGGAACCGCCGCCTTCGAAGCGCCGATCGACCTGATTCCTGGAGCGACCGGGGCCCACACCTGGAAGATCAGTACCGACAGCGAGCGGGCGCAGGCGTATTTCAACCAGGGGCTACAGCTGCGCTATGCCTATGTGATGGACGAGGCGGCGAGAAGTTTCCGCGAAGCACGCTTGGCAGATCCTGAGTGTGCGATGTGCTACTGGGGCGAGGCCTGGGCTCTCGGTTCGTTCTTGAACGGTGGCATGAGCTCCGAAAGGGCGCCGTACGCCCGCGCGGCGAGCGAGAAGGCGGCGACCCTCGCCGAGAAAGTAACCGAGGTCGAGCGCGATCTCATCATGGCTTCGCGAGTGCGCTACCCGGAGGACTACGACCCCGAAAACCGCCTCAGAGACGACGAGGCGTTCGCGGCCGAGATGGCGAAAGTGTACGAGAGCTATCCCGGGCATCACGAGGTTGCGGTGATCAACGCGATCTCTCTCTTTCTCCTCGAAGAGCGGCGAGGTACGCGAGATCTCGAGGATCCTGACCTGATTCGCTTGCATGGCGTGCTCACCAGGGTGTTGGAAGAGGACATCAAACACCCGGGCGCATGCCACCTCTACATTCACTCAACAGAGTCCACCGAGCAGCCGGGCCTGGCGCTGGCCTGTGCCGAGTATCTGGGGAGCGCGATTCCGGTCGCCAGTCACATCCAGCACATGCCGTCGCACACCTGGAATGAGGTCGGGTTGTGGGGGCGTTCGGTACGGGCAAATATCGCGGCCGTGCACTCGGATATGAAGGCAGCGCAGAACCAGGGGTTCTCCTATGCGCCTTCGCACAATCTGCACATGCTGCTCTTCGCCGCCTCCTACGACGGCCAGGGAGCGATCGCCACACAGGCGGGGAAGGACTATCGCAAGCTCACCAAGAATTCGATGTACCAGGTCCTGACGCTGATCCGTTTCGGCCGCTTCGACGAAGTGATCGACAACGACGATCGTCCCGCGAACGAGGTGGGTGCGGCCCTGTGGGATTTCGCCTACGGCTACGCGAGCTTGAAGGAAGGCGATGTTGCAACTGCAGAGTCGATGCGCGACAAGATTCTCGAGTTCGCGGCGACCACGGACCAGGAGTTCCGCTTCCATCCCGCCAGCCGCCTGGTCGGTGCAGTTGCCCAAATCCTGGAGGGCGAGATCTTGCGGCTGGAGGGCGATCTGACTGGCGCTATCAATGCCTTTCAGGAGGCGGCGTGGATCGAAGACTCTCTCGAGTACGACGAGCCGGAGCCGCTTCCGTTTGCGGCTCGACACTGGCTCGGTGCCGCGCTCTTAGAGGCCGATCGATTCGAAGAGGCTGAAGAGGAGTATCGAACCGAGCTCGAGGACCACCCCCACAACGTCTGGTCTCTCCATGGCCTGACCGCGGCGCTCGAAGCGCAGGGCAAGGTGGACCCGGAGGTACGCGAGGATTTCTCCTTGAGTACCGCTCGGACGGACGCCTGGATCACCGCGTCACGCTTTTGAGCCTGCCTCCTCGAGGTCGGCCCCCGGATACGAGTCAATCGGGATAGGGAGTCGAGTCGATGCCGGGGATGATTCGCAACGCGTTCTTGTAGTAGATCTTTTTGAGGACGTCGTCGGGCAGGGCGAGGCCGTACATCTTCCAGTGGGCGTGGCGTTTTCGGTAATAGTCGAAGTACTCGTCGGCGGTCTCGAGAGTACGGAAGTAGACGTGGTACTCGCTCTCCTCGAAGCTGCCGTCTTTGCCGAGAAGGACGCGGTCCTGATAACGAATCAGGAACTCGCGCGCCTTGCGAGGTTGGCGTCCCAGCTCCGCTAGCACCGCCCCCATCCCGGTCATCATGTTCGGCAGCTCGTCCATCAGGTCTCCGAGTCGAGTGAGGTCGTTGCCGAGCCACCCCAGATGAGCGTTGATGAAGGTGGTGCGCGGGTGCTTACGGAAGAGATTGTGCTGCTCGGTCATGGTCTGGTCGAAAGAGGCGAAGTTCTCGGCGTCTCGCTTCCTGTTCGGGTACTGAGTGAGCTCGAGCCAGCGCTCGTTGAAGCGGTCGTGCGGAAACCAGAACGGGCTCGGCTCGCCGGTGTGAATCAGCACCGGGATGCCCAGCTCCGCACACTTCTCCCAGATCGGATCGAGACGAGAATCATCGGTGGGGACTCGCTCTCCTGCGGAGTCACGCGTGAACATGCCAAGGTTCTTGAAGATCTTGAGGCCCTGTGCCCCGTGCTCTTTGACGTCGCGCTCGAGCTGCGCTGCGGCACGTGCGCCGTAGTCGGCGTCGTCGATGCCGTCGAAGCTGACGTTGGCGAAGACCACGAAGCGTTCGGGGAAGCGACCCTTTAGCGCCTCGACCTTGGATTGCAGCCCGCTGCCCGACCCGCCGCTCAGGTTCACCATCAGCTGCATGCCGAGCGCATCCATGCCCTCGACGAGCTCGTCGACACTCGAGGCAGACGCGCGGCGAACGTGGCCGTGGACGTCGATGAAGGGAAAGCGAGCCCGAGTCGTGGGGTGTTCCGGAACTACGAGATTCGAGCGCGGCTCATAGTCCGCAACGCTGAGGTCCTGCGAGCAGGCGGCTCCGGCCACCAAGGAAATGACGATCGAAACTGTCAGTGGCCGCGCCATCGGAGATTCGCCTTCAGGCGCACTTGCAGAGATCGATCAGGAAAGCTCGGATCGCTCGAGGAAGAGCGGGGTCGGCAATCGCGCTCATGTGATCCTTACCGTCGAGTACAACGACCTTGGTGGCGGGTAGAACTTCGTGGAGACGGTCGACGCCTGCTCGAAGCGGATCGAGCTCGCCGACAACCGCCAGAATCGGCACCTCGATGCTGCGTACCGACTCCTCCGACGGAGCGATCCCGGTCATCCCTCGCACCGCCGCGGCGAGGGCGAGCGGGTCGTTGTTGGCGAGGATGAACTGGCTCATCGCGGTCATCTGCTCAGCGCTGGGCTGCGGCTGGCCCTCCGGTGTCAGCGCGGCGAAGAGCGGCCCGAGACCTTCACCGCTCTCGAGCGACTCGGCGAGCCGATCATTCGGGACCCCTTCATTCGGCTCGTTCCAGCCCGCTCCCCCCAGCACTACTGCCGAGAGCAGCTCGGGGTGGCGCGTTACCAGGTCGAGGGTGATGAATCCTCCCATCGAGTAGCCGACGACGTTGGCCTTCTCGATGCCGAGATGGTCGAGCAGCCGGACCACGTCGTCTGCCATATTCGAGCCGTAGGCGGCGGGGTCGTGAGGCTTGCCGCTCTTGCCGTGCCCGCGGGTGTCGAGGGCGATGACTTTGAACTCTTGGGAAAGAGCCTCGACGACGCCTGGGAGCTCCCAGTTTGCCTCGATTGAGGCGGTGAAACCGTGGATCAGGACGATGGGCTCACCCACACCCCAGGTTTTGTAGCGGATCTCAACGCCGCTCGAGTCGAAGAACTGGTCCTCGGACTCGGCGTCCGCGAATGCCGGCAATGCGAGGAGAATGAGAGTGGCTATCAGGCGTGTCGAGTGGTGGGTTCGCACAACGGGGCTCCTTTCGAGGGCGGCTGAGTTTATCTCAGCCCCCTGCCCCCCGGCATACAATGCGGGCTCGGCGACCGCGATGATCGTGTTTGAGCAAGGGGACTCGCGCGTCCTCATCAACCAGACCGACCACGCTCACTTTTGTGGAGAGTTGTTGTCACTGTGGCGCCAGGACGGTCTCCCCGAAAACCCTCGGCGCGAAGAGGTGCTCTTCGCCGCTCGACATCACGACAACGGCTGGCGTGAAGAGGATGCCGCGCCGCACTTCGACCCGACGACAGGCGCGCCTCATACCTTTCTCTCTCTACCGCCCCAGCACCGTGCCGATCTCTGGCGGCGGGGAGTTGCCCGGTATCGAGAGCAGCGGCCCTACGCCGCGCTGCTCATCTTCGAGCATGCTCTTGCCCTGCATCGTGGCGTAGCCTCGTCTCCTCCTTATGACGCGCTTGTCGCAGAGCTCAGCGGCTGTCGTAGGGAGCTGATCGAGGAGCTGGGTGTAGACGCGGAAGATCTGCGGCGGGACTACGCCTTCATCGGTCTCGCCGATCTGGTCTCGCTGGTCGCCTGTAGCGGGCTTTCGGGGCCCAGGGAGTGTAACGGGCGCCGATTCTGGCTCGAGGAGCAGACGCTTATTCTCGAACCCTTGCCGCTGGTGGGTCGGACGCGCTTTCGCATTCCGTGTCGGCGAATTGAAGGGACGGCGGTCCGCGGGGCCGCCGAGCTTGCTGCTGTTATCGGCGGCGCCCGCTGGCAGCATCTCGAGCTCTTTGTTGATAGCGGCGCATGATCCGTCTGCTACACTCGAAACCAGGCCCGAGGCTCGAAGAAGGGCGCTCATATTTGCCGAGCGGCGGCAGCATCGATCGCCCCAAGGGCTCCGAAATAGGAGGAACCTGATGGCTACCAACCAAGCCTCAATGGCACGACGACAGAGAGAGCGGCAGCGCCAGCAGCGCCGGCGCGAGAAGATGGCCAAGCGGATGGAAAAACGAGCGCAGAAGGCGGCAGCGGGAACGACGGAGGCTGACGAGACCATCGATTGGGAAAGCGCTGTACGCGAAGAAAAGATCCTGTCCGATGAGGACGAAGACGAAGAGGGTGCCCAAGAAGCCCGCTAGTGCTTGCCGATGAGCGGGCAGCGATCGAGCGCGCCTGCCGACGCCGTTACAGACCGGGCTACCGGCTTGTTCAGGGGACGTCGAATAGCGCGTGTCTACCGCGCGCCGAACGGCGTTACAGTGCTGGTTGGCAAGAGCGCGCAGGACAATGACCTGCTCAGCCTGAAGCTCGCTCGCCCGCAGGATCAGTTCTTTCATGTGGCAGGGCAGCCTGGGAGTCATGTGATCGCTCTCAATGCTGAGAACAGCTCCAGTCTCGATCGCGAGACACTTCGTTTCGCGGCATCGTTGGCCGCCGCCTACTCGTCCGCGCGCCGCGGTGGTCGCGTTTCCGTTCACCATGCGTTGTGCGCCGATGTCTCCAAGCCGAGAGGTCTCGCCCCCGGCAAGGTTCAATTGCGCCGCGCGCGATCGGTGCAGGTAGAGCCTTCGCTACAAGAGGAGTCTCGTATTGACCGGATTGAAGAGGGCTGAGCGCGATCTACGCCGAGCGGCGGCCTGCGTCACACTGGTGGTGGCGGGTTGCGGTACCGAGCCGGTCTCGATCGATTCTTCGTTCGAGGACGCAGCCGCTCTCTTCGAACAGAGAACTCCCGGAGCGCTGACCGAGAGTTTCGATCTCTTCGAGGATATTGTTGAGCGCGAGCCCGATAACGCATTAGCGCACGCCGGAGTCGCCTCTAGCGGCTGCCTGCTTGCCCTCTACTCGGTTGTCGAGCCTGGCCAGGTCTTGCCGCGGGCACGTCAGGCCGCTGAGGAGGCTCTGCGTCTCGACCCCACTCTGTCTGAAGCTCACTCCGCGCTCGGCCTCGTCGACTACCTTTACGCCTGGGACTGGCAGAGCGCCGAGGCCCGATTCCGTACGGCACTCGATCTCGACCCGGCCAGCGCCACAGCGTGGCATTGGTATGGCATGTTGCTGACCGCGCTCGGCCGCACCGAGGAGGCGGTGGCGGCGCTCGACCGGGCGGCGGAGCTCGCTCCGGAGTCGCGGATCATTCAGGCAAAGCGGGGTACGGTACTGACCGCCGCCGGTCGTTACGAGGAGGCGCAGGCCCAGCTCGCTCACGCCGCCGAGAAGTTCCCGACTCTGGCTCTGCCTCATCGTGAGCTCGGATTTCTCTACCTCGAGCTCGAGCGCTACGAAGACGCCGTGGCGGCTTTCGAGCGCGCCGCGGAGCTCGCCGGGGGAGCTTCTAAGTCCACCGGGGGGCTCGGCTATGCCTATGCCGTGGTCGGCGAGGAGGAACGGGCGCGGAAGGTGCTCGATGTGTTTCTCGAGCGCTCGCGTTCGGGCTTTGTTCCACCGATGTATCTAGCTCTCATGTATGCGGGGCTCGGCGAGACCGATGAGGCCTTCCGCTGGCTCGAGCGGGCCCATGAGATGCATGACCCCGGGCTCGTCTACCTCGCGATCAAGCCAGGGTTCGAGAGCCTTCGCACGGATCCCCGCTTCGTGGAACTGGCAGAGCGGATAGGCCTCGATCCTCCCTAGGCTCCAGAAATGATGGCTATCATTTCCTCCGCTGGGCGCGCCCCGCCTAGTTGTCTTTTGGCGCCGAGGACGGCGCACTTGGGCGTTGCTTCCTATTCGCTCACGGAAACGGCTCTGGCCGAATACTCGGACACGCTCCTAGCCCCAGAAAACGCGCCTTCGGCCCGTTTTCCGGCCCATCCCCGCCTGAGAACTACTCGCCTGTCCGAATTCTCGGACAGGCTCCTAGACCAGCGTTTCCAAAGTAGCGCTACATATCTCGGCCCGTTCTGCCCCGCTGGCGGCGTTGCGCCTCCTCGACATATTGAATAGGGTTGTTTGCGGAGTCGCGGAGCGATTCCGTCAACGGCGTGTTGAACGAAGCCGCGGGATCGAAGCGAGGACCTATGTGGATTGTTCGGTGATCAGGAGCCGTCGGGCGGCGCCGGCGTCGAGGTATCGAGGGTCGAAGGCGCGAGTCTCGTCGAGGAAGAGGCTGGGAAGCTCGAGATGGGGGGAGCTGACAGAGTGCCGAGGCGGGTCATCGCAATCTCAGACGGAGGTAGAGATAGAGGTGTCCTAGGCCATCTAGGGTCGGACGGCGAGAACGCCACAGATCTACGAGGCAGGTGGTTCATGGTGATCGTGCCCTGCTCGAAACGGGCGAGGGAGGTTGGTAAGCGGGCAGGTCTTGCTTGATGACGAGATGGCCCTTGCGGCACTTCGGACACAGGGTCACGTCTTCGCCGGTGAGTCGCTGGAGGAGCTGTTGCCAGGTTTCAAGCGGCGGCGTGGCTGTGGTCTGATCGGTGTACGCCGCCATGCCGCCTAGCAGCTGCCTGCACAATGGAATGAGCTTGCGTTTGAGCGGGTTGGCAAGCAGTCCGTAGTGTCGAATTCTCATGAAGCCCTTGGGTAGGACGTGGAGGAGGAAGCGCCGGATGAATTCTCCTGCGTCGACACGCAGGAGCTTGGTTTGGTTGCCGTGGGCTCGGTCTCTCCATCGGAAAGTGACCTGACCTTTCTCGAGTGAGACCAGACGGCTGTTGGAGATAGCGACGCAGTGGGTATATCGCCCGAGATATTTCAGGACGCGCTCTGGACCGCCGAAGGGCGGCTTGCTGTAGACGACCCATTTCTTCTGCGCCGCCTTGCGAAGCAGCGGGCGATCGTCCGAGCGGATCACGCCCTCCCGAAGAGCCCGCTCGAGCTTTTGTAGGAGCTTGCCCCGAAAGACGGTAGCGAGGACTCGGACCGAGAAGAGAAAACGCGGTTTCGTCGCGACCCACCGGGTGCCGTCGGGGTCGAGGCCTCCTCCGGTCACGATGCAGTGGAGGTGAGGGTGATAGAGGAGCTTCTGCGTCCAGGTATGCAGGATGACCGAGAAGCCAATCTTCGCTCCGAGGTTCTTGGGTCGCAAGGCGACCTCGCGAAGAGTCTCAGCCGCGGCGGCAAAGAGCAGCTTGTAGGCCGGCTTGGGATCGGCGAGAAAGATCGGGTGCAGGACGTCGGGCACCGTGAAAACGACGTGGTGGTACTCGGTGGGCAGTAGCGCGTCTCGCTGGGCCTCGACCCAGCGCGCCTGCTCGAGGTGCTGACACTTGGGGCAGTGACGGTTGCGGCAGCTGTTGTAGGAAGCCAGCACGTGGCCGCAGGTGTCACATTCGTGCAGATGTCCACCGAGGGCAGCGGTTCTGCAGGCGGTAATGTCCCGGACCACACGCGCCCTCGGGTCGCTCAAGGCGGGGAGCCGACCGGCATGCTCTCGGAAGATGTCGGCGAGCTCCAGACTCGAGCGGCCGGCGCGGCGCCGGCTCGCTGGACAGTGCACGGCTCAGCCGGTGCTGTGCGACCGGCTCTTGGGATCTGGGAGAAGATCCAGAGGACAGGGTGTCTCGTCGAGGAAATCGCTGGCAACATGGGTGTAGACCTGTGTCGAGCGCAGGCTCGTGTGGCCCAGCAGAATCTGGATCTTCCGGAGATTGACGCCGCTCTCGAGCAAGTGGGTCGCGAAGCTGTGTCGCAAAGTGTGCACGGACACCTTCTTGGTGATCCCTGCCGCCTCCCTTGCCTTATGGAAGACCAGCTCGACGCTGCTGCGAGTCAGATGTCGAGGTGGAGTCTGACCAGGAAAGAGCCAGTCCTGAGGCCGCGTGGTCTTCCAATACTCACGAAGAACGGTGAGCAGTCTCTCGGAGAGCATCACGTAGCGATCCTTGCGGCCTTTTCCCTGCTCGATGCGTAGCATCATGCGCTGAGAGTCGATGTCGGAGACTCGCAAGGCCACGACCTCCGAGACCCGTAGCCCAGCGGCGTAGACGGTCGCCAGGATGGCTCGGTGTTTGAGATTCGTCAGCGCATCTAGAATGGCTGCCACCTCTTGCTGGCTCAAAACCACCGGGAGTTTCCTTCGGGTTTTCTGGTAGGGAATCCGGCCGATGTCCCAGCTCTTGTGCAGGGTGACGCCGTAAAAGAAACGAAGAGCCCCCACGGACTGGTTGAACACCGCCCACGAGACCTTGCGCTCACGGGTCAGATGAAGTTGGTAACGATGGATCTCGTCGAGGCCGAGCTCGTTAGGTGGGCGCATGTAGTAACGAACAAACTCCTTGACCCGACCGAGGTAGCACTGCTGAGTATTAGGACTGAAGCCGCGAATCTCCATGTCCTCCTCCATACGCTGGCGAAACTCTCCCATCACGCTCTCCTTTTCCTGCACCGGTCGCCCCAACATGGGACGGACCTGAGGTTTCAGGAGAACCTATCGGTAGCGCGACAAACGGCAGCCAAAGGACCGCAGAGTCGAGGGCTCGTCGACGGCTGACCGGACGCCTCGGTCTCCACCGCGTTAGCGGTTTCGTTCATTCCCCAATATGCCTACGTCGGCGCGCCTTGCCAGCGAACAGAATGACCGCGAGCTATTGTAGCGCGACTTTGGAAACGCTGGTCTAGTCGATGTAGCCGAGCTCCTTCAGATCCTCGACGGTATCTTGGTCGAGCACTTCTTGGGCCGGCGCCACTGGCCGCAGATTGGCGTGCCACTCTGCGAGAAGGGCTTGCATCCTGGCTACCTGCTCGCCCTCACTTGCAGCAATGTTCTTCTTCTCGGCCGGGTCCTGGACCAGATCGTAGAGCTCGGTCGCAGTGCCCTCGAGATGAGTGATGAGCTTGTATCTGTCGGTGCGCACCGCCACCGAGCTGGTGTGCTCGGAGACCACGTAAGGGCGTGCCTCAGGCCTTTGCCCTCCGCGAATCCAGGGTAGAAGGCTGCGTCTGGCGGCTGACTCGTCCAGCTCGGCCCCTGCGGCCTCGAGCAGGGTTGGCACGAGGTCACGCAATTCGGCGAGCGAGCTCTGCTCTGATCCTGGGGCAGTGCCCCAGCCCACCGGCGGCTTGAACACCAGCGGAACCGAGATCAACTCGTCGTGGAGCGAGCCCCCATGCCCCATGTGGCCGTGCTCGAAAAACTCCTCTCCGTGGTCGCTGGTGAGGACGATCAGGGTGTCGTCCCAGAGACCGCGCTCGCGGAGGGAGGCGATGAGGCCGCCCATGCTGCGGTCGAAGCCGAGAATCTCTTCGTCGTAACGCGCCTCCATCGCCTCGAGCTCCTCGGCGCTCAGAACCACAGCTCCGGAGCGCAGATCGGTGCGCAGCTTCCGCCACTGGTGGCAGAAGGAGCGACCTTCGTAGTCGGCAGTGAAGGTGCCTTTGACGCCCTCGGGCGGGCAGTACGGCCAGTGAAGCTCCAGGTAGTGCAGATAGGCGAAGAAAGGTCGCCGCGGCTCGCTCTCGAGCCATTCCAGAAAGCGCTTGTTGATGCGAGAGGCCTTGGCCGATTTGTGATTGTAGAAGTCGAAGCCCTGGTTGAGTCCGAATTTCGGGGCCAGCTGGCCCTGCTCGCCGACCAGGGCGGTGGCATAGCCGACTGCCCCGAGGCCCTCCGCGATCGTAACCGCCGCCTCGGAGAGGCGCGCTCCGGAGTGCTCGCCTTCTCCGGCCACGAAGCCGGCGAGTTGGTGCTCTGAGGGGTAGAGCCCGGTGAGGATCGTTGGCACTGAAGGCCGGGTCCAGGGAGCTTGTGAGAAGGCGGAGGTGAAGCGAATGCCCTCTTCGACCAGGATGTCGAGATTCGGCGTCAGAGCGCGCCGGTAGGGGTGCGGAGCCGCGAAGCGATCGCCTCGCAGACAGTCGACCAGGAGTACGAGTATGTTCGGCGGCGGTGTCGGTTCCGGCGGTACCTCCTGACGGCACGCGGCTGATGAGAGCGACGCTAGGAGGAGGGCGGCAGAAGCAGGTGAAAATCTCAAGCTGGAGGCTCCCGCTGGCCGAAACTATACCTGGTTTGACAGGGTCGAGACGCGTTCTTAAGATCTGGGCGTGATGGAGGCTCGAAAACGCCGAATTTGTGACTCTGCGGTCGCCGCGGTGAGCCTTGTCTTGCTGGTCGGCGTGGTTCCGGGAGAGGCCCAGGAGATTGTTTTGCAGTCTTCTTTTGACGATCGGCTGTATGCCGTGGCCGCCGACTCGGGTCGCTTTCTCGTCGGTGAGCGGGGGCATGAGGTCAGTGTTCTGAGGTCCGACGGTCTCCAGCCTTCTTCCTTCGCGGCGTTGCGGGAGGGGTGGGCTCTCGCCGGTTCCAGAGCGGTCGGACAAGGCGGCAGGGCTTTAGTGCTCTTTCGCGGGGGAGAGGGAGAACCGCAAGAAGTGCCGCTACCTGAGCAGTTTTCGCGCCTATGCACCTGGCCCTCCATGGTCGTCGATCGGGGGCGTCTGGCCGGGTTGGTCTGGCTCGAGGGCAGAGACCAAGCAAACCTCGGTGTTCGGGCCTCTGCGTGGGACGGCCGTCGCTTCGGACCTTCTCGGTGGGTCTCGTCGCCCGGGCAGGGGAGTCAGCTTGCACTCTCGACAGCGGCGTTGGCGGACGGTAGTTGGCTTGTGGTCTGGAGCGCCTTCGACGGCGGGGACGACGAGATTCTGTCGAGTCAGCGAATCGGTGAGGTGTGGACCCAACCACTAAGAGTCCATGTGGGAAACTCGGTTCCCGACATAACTCCGGTAGTTACGGCGACTGCCAGAGGCGCGGTTGCCGCTTGGAGTCGGTACGACGGCGAGCACTATCGACTCCGTCTCAGTCGATTCCGAAACGGCGAGTGGATTCGGGAACGGTCGCTGGGAGGTGACGGTTCGGTGTTTCCCTTCTTCGTGGGCGACGGACTCGGCAACAAGACTCTGCTGGTCTACCCCACCCTCGGCGACGGGATCTGGACGGTGACGGAGATCGGTCGGCGGGGCCAGGTCATCGCGTCTTCGCATTGGCCTCAGAAGACCAGAAGACGCCCGCTGGTGCGAGAAGACAGCGATCAGAGGCCGACCCTGGAATGGCTTCCGGATGTGCCTCTCTCGTCGCGAGGGACTCGCCGTTGAAGCGTCGAATCGCAAAGTGGGTGTGCCGTGGCTTGATGCTGGCGCCGATGCTCCTCGCCGCCTCGGCCTCGGGCCAACTCATCTACCTCTCGTTCGGTGACAGCATCACTTCTGGAACGGGAGACGGGACGGAGCGTGGCGGCTATCCACCGCGACTCGAAGATCTCCTCAACCAGGCGGGCGAGAACGTCGAGGTTCAGAATCATGGACAGCCCGGCGAGTTCACCAACGAGGGGGTCACTCGCATCGAAGAGGTCCTGGCGATGGGGGGGGATGTTCTTCTTCTCATGGAGGGGACCAACGACATCGCTCGCGGTCTCTCAGAGGAGACGACTCTGTTCAACCTCGGAGAGATGGCGAGGAAGGCCGAGGATCTGGGCATGGAGGTCGTCATCGCAAGTCTGATCCCGCGTATTCCCGAGGCCCGCATCGATCCCGAGAACATTCTCAACCAGCGTTTGGTCGAAGGCATCCGTGATCTCGCCGGCGTCTCGATGAGAGATCTGGTCGATCCTTTTGAGGAATGGCAGACGATCGAAGATCTCTTCGATCGCTTCTACGCCGAGATTGAAGAGGATCCGGTGGGCCACCCCAACGCTGCCGGTTACGACTCCATGGCCTCGACCTATTTCGACGTCCTCACCGGAACCGACAGCGTGCCGCCGGTTACCGGCGTGACCTTGCCCAAGACCGGGCGCACCGAGGTCCCCGCCGGGGCGACGATCCGCATGGATGTCTGGGACTTCGGAGAGGGTATCGATGTGGCGGCTACCGAGCTCTTCATCAATGGAGAGACGGTGGCTGCCGATGTGGGTGGCAATCCTTCCCGGGTAAGGATCGAGTGGACTCTCGATGCTGCTCAGCGCGGCAGAATCGATATCGGACTCAGGTCTCGTGATCTGGCAAGCCCCGCCAACGTAGTGGATCGAGTGGTCGCTACTTTTGATGTGGAGCTCGAGGAGCTGGTCGGCGATATAGACGACAGTGGTCGAGTCGACGGTGTGGATCTGGTCTTGTTCGCGCGCTCCTTTGGCGCCGAGGTAGGGGAGGTACGCTACCTGGAGGAGGCCGACTTCGATAGTGATGGCACCATCGACGGTGAAGATCTTGCCGTTCTGGCCAGCGGCTTCGGCACAAGTCTGTCTTGATCCTCGAGATCTGCGCTTGCTCTACCCGCACCCGTTGACACCTGAAGCCCGCTGCTGATGAGGGCCACTTTCCACGGGTCCGGGGTGTGACTCTGCAACGTGGCCGGCCGTTGCCTGGGTGGGGTCGATGGGCTCCGCTGGCGGTTGCGACGGTCGCGATTGTGGCGGCTGGCCTCTTCTTGGAGAAGTGGGCGGGTATGGATCCGTTGCGGCAGGCGCTGCCGTCGGAGGAAGTGGCAGCCGAGGCATTCGGCGAGGGTAGGCTCGAGCGAATTCTCTTCGAGCTCGGGGCGATACACGCCGCTCCGACTGCCTCTCGGGAGGACGCCGCAGGACAGTCCGGTATTCGCCGGGGACCGGCCCGATGGCGAGTCGGAAAGGCGGACGCGAAGTCGCTGCCGAGCACCGTTGCGGCGCCTCAGGAGGCGGTGGCAAGCGGTGTGCGGGTGCTGTCACTGGCGCTAGAGCCGGAAGGCTGGGAGTTCCTGCAGCGTCATACGCGCGGCAGAGGACTCGACTTCGAGCGTTCCGCATATGCCAGTCTCTTCGAAAGCGGAGAGCTTTTGTTCGCCTCTGGAGTGGGCGTGCGCATTCACGGTGGGCGCAGCCGACGTCACGAGAGTGCCAAGAGCTTGCGCCTTTATTTCGACGAGAGCTACGGCGCAGCAGGCGCTCCTGCCTCCCTATTCGATTGGCGGCACCAGGGTGAAGTCGCCCGGCTGGTAGTCCATAGCGACCTGCGCTGGGACCACGAAGGAAACGAGTGGCGCTCGGCAAGCCCGCTTGCCTACGATCTGGCCCGTCGAATGGGCGCCTTTGCGCCGGAGACTTCGCCTGCGCTGCTCTTCGTCAATGGCGAGTCCCTCGGGCTGTTCTTCCTCACCGAGCGACTGGACGCCGATTTCTTACGCCGGCACTTTGGTCACGAGGAGTTTGTCTTCCTGCGTACCAAGCGCGATTCTGGGGCGCAGCGCTGGCAGCAGGGCAACCGCGACCTCTTCCTCTGGATGCGGGCAACCGTAAGAGCCGTTCCCGGCAGTGAGCTCGAGCGCCTATCGACAGTCGTCGATGTCGACAACCTGATCCGCTGGTTTCTGTCGGTGGGTTTTTGCGGCACCACCGATCCTTTTCAGGGCCCCTTGTTGCGAGATACTTCGAGCCCCACTGGACGCTGGTTCTGGGTCAATTGGGACATGGACCACAGCTTCATGAATGCGCGGCCGAGCGAGGTGCCCCCATGGGAGGTGAATCTCTTTTCTTGGATCCTCGAGGGCCAGCATCCGGATCTGCGGGCGATTCTGCTCCGACGCTTCTGGCGCGGCAGCCCCGAGTTTCGCCGCCTCGCCGCGGACACCCTCGAAGAGATTCTGGAGCAGCGACTGACCGATGAGTTTCTCGCTGAGCGCTACGCCTATTATCGCCAGGTTGCCGCCGACTATGGCGTTCGCAACGACGGCTATCTCGAGGTGATGGGTGAGTTTCTCGAGCGCCGAAAGGACGTCGTTCGTCGCCAGATGGCGGAGCTTCTCGGCGGCTGACAAGACCAGCGCTCGGGTGGTAGCTTCCGCACGTGAGGCCGAGCTCGTTTTGTTGTTGCTGCGTCGCTCTTTGCAGCGTGCTTGGGGTTGGATGCGGTGAAGCGCCTCCGGTGCTGCCCCCGGGCGCTCCTGTGGTCCTGGTTGTAGTCGACACTCTCAGGGCTGACCATCTGAGCGTGTACGACCACCCGCTGGAGACCTCTCCTCATCTCGAGGCCTGGTCCGAGCGTGGAGCGGTCTACGATCGAGCCTTCGCAAGCGCGCCTTGGACCCTCCCCAGTGTTGGCTCCATCTTCACTGGGCGCTACCCCCTCCAGCACGGTTCCGGCCGCGCCAAGAAGCTGCGTCCCAATGGCGAGACGAGGCGCATATTCGTGGGTCTCGACGAGTCTTCCCCGACCCTGGCCGAAGTACTCACCAAGGCCGGTTACAACGCCGGGGCGCTGGTCACCAACACCTTCCTACGCCCAATCTTCGGACTCACGAGGGGTTTCGAGAGCTACGACCACGCTCGCAACGCCTTCCTCTTCGAGCGTCAGGCAGATGTGATGGTGGAGCGCGGCCTGGAGTGGATCGATGCCCAGGAGGAGGCGCCCTTCTTCCTGTTCCTTCATCTGCTCGACCCGCACATGCCCTACGATCCCGCGCCGGCGGTGGCGGGGCGCTTTACCGCAGACTACGAGGGTAGTTTGAAGGCTCCGATTCGCCCCAAGGGGGGGTTCATCAAGAAGATCAAGCGCCGAGAGAGCAACCTCGACGAGGCCGACATCGAATTCCTCCGAGGGCTCTACGATGAAGAGATCGCTTTCGTCGATCAGCAGCTTGGCCTTCTTTTGGAGGGCCTGGAGGAGCGCGGCATCCTTGAGTCGGGCCTGGTGATCCTGACCGCCGATCATGGAGAAGAGCTGCTGGATCACGGCTCCTTCGAACATGGGCACAGCATGTATCAGGAAGTGCTCCATATTCCCCTCATGGTTTGGGGTCAATCGGTGATGCCGGGGAGGCGTTTGGACCCCGTGTCTCTGGTGGACATCCTGCCGACGGTCGTCGATGCTCTGGGCCTCCCCTTCTCCTCGCCGGTCGACGGGATCTCACTTTGGGCGTCGCTGAGTCGCGGCAAGAAATTGCCGAAGCGGGCTCTTCTCGCGCAAAACAGCCTCTATGGATCGCAGCGGCAGACCCTGGTGGAGTGGCCCTATAAGTTGATCGTCAATCTCGAGCGTGAGCAGGTCCTGCTCTTCGACCTCGAGAAGGACCCCGGCGAGACGACAAATCTGAGCGAGTCTCATCCCAAGCTGCGCCAGCGACTCTTTGCCGCCATGCCTGAGCGTGGAACGCTGCCGATGCGTGGGAAAGAGGTTGATCTCGACGAGGAGACGAGCGAGCAGCTTCGGGCCCTCGGCTACACCCCCTGAACTAGACCAGCGTTTCCAAAGTTCGCGCAGATATCTCGGGCCCTTCTGCCCGCTGGCGTCGTTTCGCCTCCTCGACATATTGCCCAATATGCCTGCGTCAGCGCGCCTCGCCCCGGAAAACGGACCTGCGGCCCGTTCTCCGGCCCATCTGTTGATGGCTGCGAGAAAGCGCATCCCGTTGGCTGCGAGCGCAGTTTCCGGGATGGAGTGAGCTGAGGGCTTCGCGACCGCGGGAAAGCTAGGCCTTCTTCAGGAAGGGCGGCATCATCCCGCCGGAACGGCGGTCCGGGTGCGTGGTCCCGGCGGCGTGTTTGCGGTCGGAAGAGATGCGTGAGTCGGTGTAGGGCTTTGCAGTGCGGGCTCTGCTCTGATAGAGCAGGCCGACCAGAGACGGCGAGAGCCCGGGAAAGCGAAGTAGAAAACGCCCCGGGCTCTGCCCCAAACCGCAGCATTAGCTGCGCTTGCAGTATGGCAGAGAGTCGGGGTCGTCGTCGAATGGGAGGCGACGATGCGACCGGACTACCGACTCTTCGACTGTGCTCGATGCCGTCGGCGTATCTCGCTGTGCTCGCACTGTGACCGTGGCCAGCGTTACTGCCGGGCTTGTGCTCTGGTGGCTCGTCGGGAATCGACTCGGGCGGCCGGCCATCGGTACCAGCGAAGCCTCCGAGGTCGGCATTGTCATGCCGCCCGTCAGGCCCGCTACCGTCGGCGCCAGCGCGAGCGGGCAGAGAAAGTGACGCATCAGGGTACCCCAGGCGGTACTTCGGGGAGGACACTGTGTCGGATCGAGACTCCGAGGCGCGAAGTGCGCTACGACCCGAGGAATCCGCGATGCATGCAGTGTGGAGAGGCCTGCCGAGAGTTTGTGCGAACGAGCTTTCGTCGTTGCCGACGGAGATAGGGGCGTGATCGACGCACAGCTGCGCGGGGAGATCCGTCGTCTGTTCCTGGTCGAGAAGTGGAAAGTCGGCACGATCGCTCGACAGCTACAGCTGCACCCCTCAACCGTGCGCCGGGCGCTGGAGAAGTCCGGCGTGCTACCCCAGCAGCGACGAGGGAGGATGATCGATCCTTACCTGCCGTTCATCGAGCAGGTGCTCGGGACCTACCCACGACTGCCGGCGAGCCGTCTCTACACCATGGTGGTGGAGCGCGGCTATCCAGGAGGCCCGGATCAGTTTCGCCACCTGGTGGCCTCGATGCGACCGAAGCCCCAGCGCGAGGCGTTTCTCTCGCTGCGCATGCTGCCAGGAGAGCAGGCGCAGGTCGACTGGGGCCACTTCGGTCGGCTCCGCGTCGGCCGGGCACATCGTCGGCTCTATGCCTTCGTCTTCGTGCTGTCGTTCTCGCGCACGGTCTTCGTGCACTTCACCCTCGACACTCGTCTCGAAACCTTCTTGCACGCTCACCAGCTGGCCTTCCACTACGTCGACGGCGTCGTCAGGACCGTTCTGTACGACAACCTGCGAACCGCGGTGATCGAGCGGCAGGGAACCGCGGTGCGCTTCCATCCCGTGCTGCTCGATTTCGCCAGCCACTACGGCTTCCTTCCCACCGTCGCCGCGGTGGCTCGGGGAAATGAGAAAGGCCGCGTCGAGCGCGCAATCCGCTTCCTGCGAAGCTCGTTCTTCGGCGCCCGAACGGTGAGCGATTTGGATCGTCTGAATCGGCAGGTCCTGGAATGGTGCCAGAGGTCGCAGCGCAGACCCTGGCCGCAGGACCGACAGCGAACCGTGAAAAGCGCCCTGGCCCAGGAACGACCTCGACTGCTTGAGCTTCCCGGAGACGACTTCGAAACCGACCTGCGACTGGAGATCAAGGTCAGAAAGACGCCGATCGTGCGCTTCGACCTCAACGACTACTCGGTGCCGCACAGTCATGTGCAGAGGACCGTCACGCTCCTCGCCAGCGAGCATCGGGTGCGGATCCTCGATGGCCAGGAGCTCCTCGCCGAGCACCCTCGCTCGTACTCCCGGGGCGAGCAGATCCTCGATCCTCAACACCTCGAGGAGCTCCTCGCTCACAAACGCAGGGCCCGACGACACCGGGGCTTCCATCGGCTGTTTTCCGCTGTGCCTCGATGCGAAGAGCTGATGCAGCAGCTCGCCGAGCGAGGCGAGAACCTCGGAACGCAGACCGCCGGCCTGCTCCGACTCCTGCGCCAGTACGGCCCCCAGCGACTCGACAAAGCCGTGCGCGAAGCGCTCCTGAACCACGCACCGCGATTCCAGTCCGTCCGGCTCCTACTCGAACGGCACCAGCGCGGCCTCGGTCAGCCCCCGGCTTTACCGGTGCCGCTCAGCCAGGAGCTCCAACAGCGAGATCTCTCCGTGAGACCGCACAACCTCGAGGACTACGACCAACTTGGAGGCAACGACGATGGCCCGACCCAGGAAGAGTCCAACGATCCCTGACGAACCACTACGAGAGCTCGCCCGATCCCTCGGCTTCTACGCCCTCGTCGACGACTGGGGCACCTACCGAGAACAGCCCTGGCTCGAACAGCTGCTGCGCAAAGAAGAGGCCGAGCGCAAACGGCGCAGCCTCGAACGGCGCATCCGCACCAGCCGCGTCGGGCTCTTCAAGAGCATCGCCGACTTCGACTTCTCCTGGCCCCAGCGCATCGACCGCGAGCAGATCCAGGATCTGCTCACCCTCCAATTCCTCGACGACATCACCAACGTCATCCTCCTCGGACCCAACGGTGTCGGCAAGACCATGATTGCCAAGAACCTCCTCTACCAGGCGCTGCAACGAGGGGCCACCGCCAGCTTCGTCACCGCCTCCGACATGCTCAACGATCTCGCCGTCCAGGAAACCCCCTCGGCGCTCCAGAGAAGGCTCTCCAAATACACCCGACCCTCGCTTTTGGCAATCGATGAGCTCGGCTATCTCTCCTACGACCACCGCCACGCGGATCTCCTCTTCGAGGTCGTCTCCAGGAGATACGGCAACAAGCCCATTCTTCTCACCACCAACAAGCCCTTCGCCGAATGGGCCGAGGTCTTTCCCAACGCCTCCTGCGTCGTCACTCTCGTCGATCGACTCACCCACCACGCCGAGATCGTCAAGATCGAGGCTAACTCCTATCGCCGCAAGGAGGCCAAGGAGGCTGCTGAAAAAAAGGCCAAGGACCGCGCCAAAAGGCGGAGCGCAGCACGACGACGCTCATGACCCGAAGCCACTATCGGCGCCAGCTCCTCCGCCTCTATCGACTCCTTCCCGACACCCCGCACCGCTTCCACCACGGCGACCGCGTCATCGTCGACCAGCTCTTCGACCAAGACCTGCCTCTCACCGTCCTCCAGGCCGCCCTCCTCCTCGGCTCCGCCCGACGCGCATGCCGAGATCCGCGCCTACCAAAGCTCCAGCCCATCCGATCCCTCGCCTACTTTCTCCCCATCCTCCGAGAACTCCCCACGACGCCACCCCCCGAGGGGTACCTCGACTATCTGCGCCACACCCTGAGTCACGCCTCGCGGGGACAAAAAACCGACTCGCAGCCAACTAAGTGCGCTTTCTCGTAGCCGGTAACACCATCCCCGCCTGAGAACTACTCGCCTGCTTCGCAGGCTCCTAGCCAGCGAACAGAATGACCTCGAGCTATGCAGCCCGAACTTTGGAAACGCTGGTCTAATCTGGATCCAGGACCTTCAGAACAGCTTGCTCGGCGTTGCCCTGTCCTCGACCTCTTCGGGCTCGAGGTCTCGATACACAATGTCCATGAGGAGCCGAAGCGCCGTCCCCCGCACCACGGGCAGTGGGCGGGGGGCGCGATCGAAGAGATACTCGTCGATCAGGCATCCGACATCTTCGAAACCGAGTGCATGGCGGATCGAGGCGGTTCCGGAGACCCGGCAATTGACCTCGAAGGGCCAGGCCTCGTCTTCGTCGGTGACGATCGCCTGTAGATTGCAGCAGCCGCGGATGGCGAATCCTGCAACCATCGCTTCGACGATAGGTCGCAGTAGTCGCTCGTGTTCTGGGGCGGCTCGACAGCGGACGGTGGCTCCTTCGGCGCTGGTCTCGCGCTCTAGACAGAGCATGCCGTGCAGAGAGCTCGATCGTGTTACGTACAAGGCGGTGGTGACCTCGCGGCCGAGGTGCCTCCGCTGCACGATCTGGTCGGTGTCGTAGGCTTTGGGATCGGGCGGGTCGAGGATGATCCCCCGCGATCCGTGGCCCGAGCGCGGCTTCACGATCAACCTGTCGAAGCTGCCATCGTAGAGATGCGGTAGAGAGGTCGCTGCGAAGGGGATGCCGGCGCGGGCGAAGGCCCGAGCGGTCTCGAGCTTGTCGTGAAAAGTGGCGCAGGTCGATGCGGCGGTACCGGCGATGTGGTTCCCCAGCGCGGGGAGGCGCTTGAGCTCCACCGACTCGTCATCAGTGCACGGAATGACCAGATCCACCGTTTCGTCGCTACAGATTCGGGCGAATTGGGCGGCGAATTCAGGCGAACGGGCCCATGGCACTTCGTGGACGACGTCGCAGAGGTGGTTGCCTCCCGAGAGCCGGCGGGTGTTGGTGCCAACTAGACGAAGCGACTCCGGTTGCGCTCGCAGGATACGCAGCACTCCCTGGCCGACATTTCCGCCGATACCGGTGACGAGAACGGTGGAGGTCATGGTTCGATGCGGAGCCTACAAGAATACGGCCGCGGGGTGGCCTGGTCGGAGAGACAGTCAGCCTTCGGGTGCTGCCCAGTGATGGCGGCTGAGCTGCAGGCGCTCTCCGCGCAGAAGGGGCCTTGGCACTTGTAGAACCATTGCCTGGTCGCTTGCCGGTAGTCTCTCGCTGATCCACCAGTTTCTCTTGCCGACGCGCCGGGAGTACAGCCGTACCACCTGATCGCCACGGCGTGCGGTCGGTACGAGGTCGGGGTTGGCGGGCCGCCTGAGGCGGAATGATAGGGAGGTCGACGCCTCCGCTGGACTCGAGATCGGGTCGAGGTGGAAGCTCGGGATGTCTTCGTTGTCGTACTCGAAGTCGAGAGTCTCGGTGTCGATCCGCTCTCGGACGTGGAAGAGCAGAGTGAGGCCTGGGCCGCGAGCGCGAAAGGGTCGCGCAGAGAGGGTTTCCACCCGCGCCGCGCGGTCCTGACGTTGCAGATAGGTCTCCCCGTCGAGGCCTTCGAGGTGTGTGGTGAGAAAGATCTCCGCGTCGGATTGATCGAGCAGGTCGGGTGGCACCTCGCCGAGTCGACTCGGAACCCGGATCATGGCCTTCTGCTCGCTCGACACTCCGGCGAATTTGAGCGGTGCCGCTTCGAAGTAGGCGACTCTTCCCGCCCAGGGTCGTAGGCGGTCGCTGACACGACGCAATGCCAGGTCCCAGGTCGTCGGGACCTGGGCATCGTAGGCCCAAGCCTGGGCCGGCACCGTGATGGCGAGGGCGAGTACGACACCGGCAACGAGTTGAGCCCTGAAAGTCTCGAGGGAGGGAAGCCTCGTCTTGGCCAGTCGCCATGCCTCGACCAGAAGATTCGCTGCGGCCAGGGATGTGACGGGGAGGAGGGGCAAGAAGTTGTTTGCCTTCGCGTAGGGCGTTGCGGCTGCGTACACCAGGCTATAGGCGATCGGAAAGCTCAACAGCATGGCTCTCGTGAGAGCGATCGTGGAGCCCGCCGCGGGTGGTGCGCCTCGGCGGCGCAAGGGCGCGATCAGCAGAACAACGATGCCGAGGATGGCGAGGGTGCCGAAGATTGCTCCATGAAAGCCGGGCGAGACGAGAAAGCCGCACTCACGCACGAGGAGGTCCCATACTCGACCGACGAAGGTGGGGTCGGGGCCCCGTGCCTTTCCGGCGTAGATCGCCTGATTTCGTCCCAGAGCGTCCAGATAGCGATGGACTTCCGGGTTGAGCGCCAGGAAAGTCACGGCAGCGGTACTGCCGGCCGCCGCTAGCCAGGCCCAGTGGCGACGATAACGCCAGCCTAGGAACGCCGCGGCGATCGTGAGCGGTATCGCCACCGGTCCTCCGTTGAGCTTGGCGGCGAGCGCGAGTCCGATTCCTCCTCCCGCCAGCAGATAACGGCCCAGGGAGGGTCGCTCGATCGCCATGATGGACCAAAGCAGAGCAAGGAGAATGGTCAAGCAGAGAGTGATGTCGGGTTTGAACATCGTAGAGAGCCGAATGTGCAGCGGTGAGGAGGCGAGGATCGCAGCTGCCACCAGGCCGGTCTCGGCCGAGAACAGCTTGCGGCCGAGAAGAAATGTGACGAGGAGCGAGGCGAGGCCGAAGCTCACCTGGATCAATCTGGCGGCGAGATAGCCCTCACTCCGCAACCGTCCGTTGCTGAAAAAGGTGAAGTCGTTGCCCACAAGCCCTGCGACCCGCTCCGCTGTGGTCATCAGCAGTGCCTGCGGGAGATAGGAGAGGCTAGGGTAGTAAAAGTTGACGGGCCTCGGGTTCCCGGTGGCCAGAACGGAGCGTAGGTTCCTGACGCTGTAGCGCTCGTCCCAGTAGTGCCCGGGTCTGAGTCCGTTGCCGGCAAACCAGATTCTCAGTCCGGCTGACCACAGGAGGAGCCCGGCGAGAAGGAGCCAGAGCATGCGGCGGTGGAGCCCCGTATTTCTTCGATCGGAGATCATCGGGTCTCGAGTGGGAGCAACGGGGTCGGACCTGCGCGGGCTTGCGATCCCGGCTCAGGAAGCCGATTATAGTGGCGTGAGCGTAGTGAAGCGGGCTGGGGGAGTCGGGAGAGTCTTGGAGTGGGGTCTCCTGGGGGGGCTCCTGGTTTGGCTGGTCGTTGCCGCTTTTACCGTCGACAGAGAGAGTTGGCCGGGTTTGGTCGGAGACGAAGCGACCTACCTGATGCAGGCGGAGAGCCTCGCCTTCGACGGTGACCTTCGATTCGCCGCCGAGGACCTCGAACGCTTCAGGAGCCTTCATCCCTGGCCGCCGGAGGTCATCCTGCAGAGCGGTGACGGTGGAAATCGGGTGGCCTTCGGCAAGCCTTTCCTCTACGCCGCCGCGATCGCACCCTTCGTGCGTCTCTTCGGCGAGAACGGAGCGACCGGCGCCAATGCTCTCTTCCTGGCCGTGAGCTCGCTCCTCGCGGCTCTGGCGTTGTCTCGATCGAAGGCTGTTGCGGGTCCCTTGTGGGTGGCTGTTTTTGTCTTTGTCTCGGTCACTTTCGCTCATGTCTTCTGGATCCATTCCGACCTCTTTTATATGTGCACCACGGCTTCCGGGCTTGCCGGCGTTCATCTGCTCGCCGTAGGGAGTGGGCAAGGGAAGAGTAGGTCGACGACACGACGGATCTTGCTGTGGGGGCTGCTCGGCGCCTTGTTGGCGGTTGCCGGAGTCTCTCGACCTCCTTACCTCCTGGTCTTGGTGGTGGCGGCGCTCGCAGTACCCCGAGAAGAACGTCGTACGGGCCTCGGCGGGCTCGCGGCTGGAGCCGTCCTCGTTCTGATGGTCAGTAGCGGGGCGCAGTTTCTCACTGCCGGCGGCCTATCGCCCTACGGCGGCGAGCGCCGCGGCTTCTCTCGTCTCGAGGGTTTCCCTGGGGTCGATTTCCCGGCGGAGCAGTGGGCTCAAGCCGTTGCCGAGAAGGGCAATACGAGCTGGCTGGGCCGCGGGTCGTCCCAGGCTCGGCTTGATCTGGGCCTGCTTGGCTGGAACTCGCTCTATTTGTTTCTCGGCCGCCAGGTGGGAATCCTGCCCTATTTCTTTCCCGCGTGTCTGGCCCTGTTGGGACTGCGTCGCAGCTCCAGAGTCTGGGTGTCGCTCGCGGTGGTGGCGGGCGTCCTAACGACCTTCATGGTGCTCCTGCCTTTCAACTTCTATGGTGGCGCGGGCTCCTTGGCGAACCGTTACTTCCTGCCGATCTATCCCCTGCTGTGGTTTTTGGTCCCGGTCGGGGCTCGCCGAGGCTGGCCGCTAGCGGCGGCTGTCGTCGCCGCTACCTTCATCTGGCCGTTGTGGACAAGCGCGAGCTCATACCCGGTGACGCCGGACGGCTACCGCTTCGTTCCCGCCGCGGCACGGAGGTGGTTGCCGGTCGAGTCGACCCAGCGGCACGCCAAGGCGCCGGGTCGTGCCGACGTGCTTCACCAGGGCCTCTGGTTGCGTTTTCTCAATGGCGCCGCGATCCCGGTTGGAACCGGCGCTGAACGTCTGCGGGTTGTGACAGGGCGGCCCGTCGAACTGCTGGTTGGGAGCGCCACGCCGCTGGCTGGCCTTGAGATCGAGGCTCTTGACGACGTCAGCGGCGAGCTTCAGGTCCTCGGCTCCAGGGTGCAGCCAAGGGACTCAGGAGAGGGATCCTGGACCCTCGATCTCGGCCGGCCGAGCGCTCGACACGAGATGTGGTGGACTCCGGAGCCGTTCTCGACGTACCACTTACGCGTGCGTTTCGACGGCCCCGACGAGGTGGTCGAGCTGCGCCTCCGTGAGGCGGTCCCTGCCCGGACGTCCCCTGACCGCTGACTCCCCAGGTTGGCAGTAGACCAGCGTTTCCAAAGTTCGCGCACATGTCTCGGGCCCTTCTGCCCGCTGGCGTCGTTTCGCCTCCTCGACATATTCCCAATATGCCTGCGTCAGCGCGCCTAGCCAGCGAACAGAATGACCTCGAGCTATGCAGCACGAACTTTGGAAACGCTGGTCTAGTCGACAATCCAGGCCCTCAACGCCTCTCTCTCGCGGCCGGCGCCCGCCACCCCCTGCCCGCGACGCTCTGCTAGACTGCCGCTCGGTGACCCGCAACGCCCGTTTGGCCCTCTTGGCGCTGTCGGCCTTTCTGCTGGTTTTTCCCCTGACGCTGCCGAAGCCGGGGCTGCCGGTCAACCTCAAGGCGGATGAGCCCGCGTACTACTTGATGGCTCTGAGCCTGGCCCGAGACGGTGATCTTCGGGTCGAGGTGAAAGATATCGACCGGCTCTTCGAGGAGTTCCCCCTCGTGCCGGTGCGCAACTTGATCGTCATGAGTGATGACGGCTGGAACACCGTCTACTACAGTAAGCCAATCGTCTATCCGCTGCTAGCGGCCCCCTTTGCTGCTCTCTTCGGCGCGAACGGCATGCTCTTGCTCAATATGGCGATGGTGGTGGCGATGATCTGGATGGGGGCCTACCATCTTCGCCGTTACAACAGCGATGGGCTGGCGGTCCTTCTCGCTTCCTGCTTCGTGCTTCTGAGCTCGGGATTTGCTTACGCCTACTGGCTCCACACCGAGACTTTCAACATGACGGCGGTGGCTGCGTCGTGTTTCCTACTCTTTCGCTGCCGCGATCGGGAGGCCGGCCTGATCTGGCCCTCTCTGTCTGGTATGGCGCTCGCGCTGGCCGCAGCCAACAAGCCGATGTATGCGATGTTATTGGCCCCGCTGTGGTTGCTGGCGTGGCGAAAGTGGCACTGGCGAGGGCTTCTCAGCTGGGGCAGTGGCGCCGCGCTCGTCTTGGTGGGGACGATGGCGCTGAGCACGGCTCTGATCGGCAAGCCGAGCCCCTACCTCGGTTCACAGAAGCGGGCGGGGATCAGCGTTTGTGAGCCGGGGAAGATGCCCCTTCAGCCGGTGCCGGAATCCGTCACAGGGACCGACGGCGGCAATGGCGTCGAGAGCGAAGAGGACGCTGTGGTCGAACCGCCTCCTCTGAATTGGGGCTTTGTTCTCCTTCCGCCGCGGCTGGACTTTCGAGAATTGGGCGAGAACCTCGGCTACTTCCTCTGGGGGCGTCACACCGGCTTCATGCTCTACCTACCCTTCGGGGCACTCTGCATCTTGGTGCTCGCGTTGGAGGCGCCGCGCGATCCGGTGCGTTGGCTGCTGCTTGGCACTCTCGCCGCGATAGCGGCCTATTTTCTGGTCATGATTCCAGTGAATTGGCAGGGGGGTGGGGGATTCATCGGTAATCGCTATTACGTGGCGGTCTACCCGGCCTTTCTGTATTTGGTGCGGAGTTTTCGCCCCGCTGCTCTCTTCGTGCCAACGGTTGCGGCGGCTGGAGCCTTTCTAGGGCCGCTTCTGTTGATGCCTTTCGGCGCCTCGATGCCGTCGCCGACGTTGCAGGCTCATGTACGCAACGCGCCGTTCCGTTTCTTTCAACTCGAGCTCTCGCTCAAGAATCTGCCCGGCTATCATCGCGTCCGCCTCGATGGTGTTCGGCTTCTCGCCCGTCGCGACCAGATTGTGCCGCGCGGCGAAGCGATGTGGATCAGGGGCTCGGATCGCGTCGAGTTCTGGGTCGAGATGGGGGAGCCGGCGGAGCGTCTGGCTTTTGTCGTCGACAACCTCGCGGGCGCGAACGTGGTGGATCTCGAGCTTGGCGGAGCTCGCGAGAGTTTGGAGTTTGCGGCGGAGGGCGAGAGCCGAAGGGTCGTGCTCGAACCGGGTCGGGCCGACCGACGCCGCTCTCGGGGTGAGCAGAAGTCCTGGGCCTACAAGCTCGTCGTCCGCTCGAAATCCGGCTCGATCAAGAGCTGGGAACGCCGCCTTGGGCGGGGTTGCGGTGACTTCGAGAACGACCCGTCGAGACGCGAGTCCTTTTATGCCGGCGTGCAGGTGCGATTCTTGGGTGATGGGGACAAGCTCGCTAGAGATGTGTATGCGGTCGAGTGGGGTCCGTCGCCCGTTGTGTCGGGTCCGGTGATGCCGGGCTCCCGCTTCTCGTTGCCGGTGAAGCTGACCAATCGTAGCGAGCATCCATGGCAGACCGATGCAAGTGCGAGGATTCGACTCTCCTACCATTGGCTCGACGCCGAGGGGGAGACCGTGGTCTTTGACGGCCTACGGTCCGATCTGGACGGAGTGGTGGCACCTGGAGTCGCCCTCGACATGCTCCAGGAGATCGAGGCGCCGGCCGCGCCAGGGGCCTACATACTCGAGCTCGATCCGGTGCTGGAAGACGTCGCGTGGTTCTCGACCCGCAACGGAGGCAATACACTGCGCCTTGCAGTCGAGGTTCTCGAGCCGGAGCAGGGGGAGGGCTAGCGAGTCTGATGCTGGACAACGTGAAAGCAGACACGAGGCGACTGCGGTCGTTCAAGTACAAGCCTTTCCCGTTGTACATCGTCGAGTCTCTGCTGTTCGAGAATGGCTACCAGGCGGTGGTGCTTCACCGCATCGCCCACTGGTTCAAGTCGAGGAGGGTTCCTTTCTTCGGCCCCTTCTTCGCGCGCTTTTCTCTGTTCTTGACCGGAGTCGACATCGCGCCGGGTGCGGTGATCGGCCCTGGTTTCCTGATCAGTCATGGCGTGGGGGTGGTGATTGGAGACAAGGTCCGCATCGGCGAGCGAGCCGTATTGCTCCACCAGGTCACGATCGGTGCACCGAGCGGGGAGCGACGTGACGAGATGCCGACAATCGGTGACAATGTCTACGTCGGTGCCGGAAGTAGATTGATCGGCAAGATCTCGATCGGTGATGAAGTTTTCATCGGAGTCAATGCGGTGGTGACGAAGGACATCCCCGACGGCAGCAAGGTCGTCGCTACCGGTGGCATCGAGGTTCGCTAGGCGCGAGGAAATGCGGCGACAGAAACGGCGACATTCGGAAGGACGCTGCATCCCTCCAGCGGCGTTGGGCTCCTTGTGACGTACTACCAGATCCGCCGCCGCCGCGTGCCTCGCTGGCGAGGCGCATCGTCGCTCGAAGGTAACCGTACTTGTCGCCGCATGTACTACACTCGCGCACGCTTCGAAACGGGTGCTCCATGCTCTACAGGCTTCTGAAAGCGATCTATCGCAAGATCCATTCGACTTTGCTGCGGGCACTCAACGCCATCGGAGTGAACGTAGCGCTGAGCTCCGATTTCTACTCGCCGCTGCCTCTTCTGTCAGAGCTCGAGCGGAGTCGCGACCTGTGGGATCGGCCCAGCGATCTGGTCGGGGTTTCCTACGACTTGGAGGCGATGAAGACGCTGTTTTCGCAGCTCGTCAGTAGCTACGGAGGGGACTACGGGGCCCTGCCGAGCTTCGAGGAGATCAAGGCGCGTCGCTTTGGCCCCGGCTTTCCGGTTCTCGACGGCATGCTTATCTTTCTCATGCTGCGAGATCTGAAGCCGAGTCGCTATATCGAGATCGGTTCCGGGCTGTCGACCTACTACAGTTGGTTGGCGGCCGAAAAGAACGCGAAGGTCGGTCATCCGTGCGAGATGACCCTGGTGGACCCCTTTCCTACCGGGCGGCTGTCCGAGCTCGGCGGCCTCAGCACGATCGCTAAGCAGGTGCAGGAGGTCGATCTCGAGCTCTTTTCACAGCTCGGATCGGGGGACGTCCTCTTTATCGATTCGACCCATGTGCTCAAGATCGGTGGTGATGTGGCGTACCTTTTTCTCGAGGTTCTGCCGCGGTTGAATCCTGGGGTAGTGGTCCACGTGCATGATGTTCACTTTCCCTACAACACCCCCTATCCGGCGGAGCAGTACATCTTCAAGGCGAAGTGGCCGTTATATCGGACCGAGGCCTACTTGCTGCAGGCATTCTTGAGCTTCAACGACGAGTTCGAGGTCACCATGTCGACGCCAATGTTGCGTCACTACGACGAGGAATTCCTGGCGACGACAGTTCCCTCGTACCAGGCAGTGGAGACAGAGGATTACGACACCCATTTCGGCTCGTTCTGGTTCCGTCGCCGGGAGTAGAGCGCTGGGATCGAGGAGCGGATGAGCCAGCCGAGTGTCGCCGCGATCGTGCTCAACTACAACGGGCGTGAGATCACGCTCGAGGCGATCTCGAGCTTGTTGGAGATGGCCTACGAGCACCTCGTCGTGGTCCACGTGGACAACGGCTCGACCGACGGCTCCTACGAGGCAGTGGAGAAGAGGTTCCCCGACGTATTGCAGGTGCGCATCGAGGAGAACCAAGGGGTGGTTCACGGTGTCAATCGAGGGCTGGCGGAGGCGCTGGATCGGGGTTGCGACTACCTGCTTCTGCTCAACAATGACATCGAGGTCGATCCTCAGATGCTTGGCGAGCTGGTAGCGGTTGCCGAAGGCGATTCGACGATTGGTTGCGTCGGACCGAAGATCTTCTATGCCGGTGAGCGCGAGCGTCTTTGGTCGGCAGGTGGGCGTATCCGCTTTCTTCACTCGATCACTCGCGAGCGTGGGATGGGGGAGATCGATCAGGGGCAATACGAGCGTGATGAAGAGGTCGGATATGTCAACGGTTGCGCCGTGCTCATGCGCTCGTCGGTGGTTCGCGAGGTCGGGCTTTGGGACCCCCTTTTTCAGTTGGCGCTGGACGATGCCGATTGGTGCATGCGAATGAAGCTGCGGGGTTTTCGCAGCGTCTATGCTCATCGCGCGGTTCTCTTCCACAAAGTGGGCTACACGGTGGGCGGGTATCAGGCTCGTCGGACCTTTTACAATGGCCGAAGCGCCGCCCTCTTTGTCCGACGGTACGCAGGGCTTGGGCAGTGGGCGAGCTTCCTCCTCCTCAGTGGCTGCGCTCTCCCTTTGGCCTTCTTGCGCGAGCTGCCGCGTGGAAATCAGGGTGCGGTGATCGCCAAGCTGCGGGGGATCATCGAGGGATTGAGAGTGCCTCTCGGCCCGGCGCCCGGGGGCTACGATGGCTGAGAGTCCTGCGATCAAGGTTCTCTTTGTCGCCGGTCTGGGACGTAGTGGCTCCACCCTGCTCGACAACGTCCTTGGCAGTGTTGAAGGCTTTTTCTCTTTAGGAGAGTTGATTTATATATGGGATCGCTGTGTCCGAGACGACCGTCGCTGCGGGTGTGGCGAAGCGTTCAGTGACTGTCCGTTTTGGGCACCGATCCGTGCCGCGGGGATGTCGGGAGTCGACGATAGCGCCATCGATCGCATCGTCCGGGCGCGTGAGAGTCTCGGTCCTGGTGGTGTCACGCTGCGTTCTCATTTCGCCACCAGGCCGCTCAGTGGCGAGCTTGTCGACGAGTTCGTCGAGGCGCACCTCGGCATTTACAGGGCGATCCGAGACGAGACCGGTTGTCGAGTGATCGTCGACTCTTCGAAGTGGCCGGGCTACGGATTCGTTCTATCGCAGATGCCGGGCGTCGAGCCCTATTATCTTCACCTCGTGCGTGATCCACGTCCGGTAGCGTATTCGTGGCAGAAGAAGAAGATCTACGACGCCAGTGGCGAAGAGCCTCTTTACATGAGTCGCTTTTCGATAGTCGAGAGCTGCCGTCTTTGGAACAAGTGGAACATTGCGAGCGAGATCCTTCTTCGTCGGCCTCCGGGCCGTTATCTACGTCTCCACTATGAAGACTTCGTCGACCGTCCCCGCCGGACCATCGAGAAGATAGCCGAGCATGTAGGCGAGTCACCCAGCTCCCTGCCGTTCGTTTCCGAACACGACGTTCGCCTCGCCGTCAACCATGCCGTGGGCGGCAACCCTAGCCGCTTCGAAAGTGGAGTTGTCTCCATCCGCCGCGACGACACTTGGCGACAGCAGATGAGCCCACGCCAACGTTCAGCCGTCCTAGCCCTCACCTGGCCATTCTTCCTTCGCTACCGCTACCCAAGGTGATCCAAGAAAGAGTTCCACCCACTTGGGTCCCAATCCGAGAGCAGTTCCACCCACCTAGCCCCAAGAACCGAATCCTCCCCGAGACTTCGCCAACAATGTGGCGAGATGCCCTTGGCACACACCTCTGGATGCCTTCCGGAGTGCCTCGGCGCCGCTAGCTCCCCTATCGGGGTGAAAATCGTTGGCGCTCGACGCAGCTCCGCCGCGCGGCTCCCTCCAGGACGAAGGGGCAACAGCGGCGAAAACGAGGTACTGCGGCAGGATCTCGGCTAGTCGGGACCCGCTCGAATCTCCGGCACGTAGGGCAATCCTGGTGGGAAACACCCTGCTGGGAAGATCGCTTCTTTGTCCCCCTGCTTGAGCCTCTCCGCGGCTTCTCGGTAAGCAGAGACGAACTCCCGGAGCTCTTCTCGAAGCTCGCGCCTCACTTGTGCAGTTGCCGCGTGAAAGGTCGGAGCCGGAGAGCTATCGATCTCTTTGGGGCGCTCGAGGGGGTCCTGAGAGCGGATCACGTCAGGACCTAAGGGTTTGCTACGGGCTTCCCTATGACGCAGGCGAGTCTCCCGCTCAATGCGGTCCACGATTTCAGCAACCCGTCCACAGCGCTCGAGCCGCGATAGTAGTTCCCAGGGCGGCAAGGGCCATAGATGGATCGTCTCCTCGACAAGGAAGTCTTTTGGATCCAGTACTTTGCCGGACCTTCTCGCTCGGTTCTCCGCGGTCAGATCTCGCCACACGCCCCGGACCTCGGAGTAGCCACGGAGAAGCTCACTGGCACAATGAACCCCGGGCCAGTCACTCGGTCTGATCACCAGGTTCTCTTTGCTTCCCTGGGAAAGCATGTAGAAGAGACGCGAAATCTGGGCTTCCTCTTCATCCGAGACAACGATGTGCTGATACCGGCGCGACCAAAACTTATCCGTCCAATTGTGAAGACGACCGACCTTGCGTGCCACGTTGCCATTGACGAACTGCATAAAGCTCGAGAGCTGCTTCGTGCTCTCTGGGAGGAGCAGCATGTGGGAGTGATTCGAGAGAAAGGCGTAGGCGCAGATCTTCATGCCAGTGTGCCGTTGGCCCCGACCCAGGACCCCACGGATCGTCGCATTGCCCTCAGGAGAAGGGCTGAGGAGATAACGACCCTGAATCGTACGGGTGGTTACTTCCACCAGCCTCCCGGAGACACATCCTCGTAGCTTGCGCACGTCTTGCCAACTCTCCTAACACCCCTCTATAGACGCAAGAAACCTTCGCAACCTTGCAGCTGTGTGCATTCTCGTCGTGAGCCGTACACTTGACCCACTTCGGAGTAGATTGGGTGGTACCTCGGGAATGAGGTGGAAACTCGGGTGGCACCCGGGATGGGCGAAGGTGATCCGGGAGAGGATCGCACCCCCACCCTGGGATGAGCCTAGGGCTCTTTGAGCTTTGTCGAGGCGGCGAGGTCTAGATCTCGCTTTGCTCGGCTCGCAACCGATCGCAGAGACGATCAGGAGGCAGCTCGATGTCGTCGTAACGCAGGACTTGATCTTTCGCCACCTGGCGCAGCAGTCGACAACCCTCCGCCAGTCCCATCGGGAGCAGGTTCTCGGCGCGCACAACGTCGGCGTTCTCGCAAAGGCCGTAGGTCATGTACCAGCCGATTCCGTCGATTACTTCACCGGGTTTGAGGTCGCGCTTGGCGGTGGCGACTACGTCGACGATGTGTCCCGCATCAGGAGCGACGGCGGCGTCGCCGAAGAGGACGGCGCGCGCCACCGTCATCGGGGCCTCCAGGTGGCAAAGGTGGTACGGGGTGTAGAAGGTGTAGAGCGGGCCGTCACCGAGCTTGTAAAGCTGAAGCCAACGCCTCTGCTCGGGATCGTCGTGGTGACCGAGCACGAAGACCCCAGGGGCGGGCTCGGCGCCGACTATGTAGTCGACGAGACCCACCTCGAGCATCTGGTCCATAGGGAAGAGCGCCGCGGCATCATGCACGCTCTTGCAGTCCGGCCCGTAGAGCCCGCGCTTACCTGCCTTGAGGCCGGTGGCGTTGGCGACCAACGCCATCTCGAACGAGACTTTGCTCCCGTCCGCGAAGGAGGCCGCCATATGCGGGGTCAAATGGTGGACCCGCGCAAACTCCTCTTGCGTGGTCGGATTTCGATAGGGGTCGTGAAGACCCTTGAGGTTTCCGATCAGTACTGGACGCACGCCGATCCCGCGCACGAAGCGATAGAGGTTCATCATCACCCCGGGCTGATCCCCGTCACAGTCGCTCAGGACCACTCCTGCCCGGTCGGCCCGTTGCTTGAGTATGGGACCAATCGTGCCCTGCAATTCTGCGTTCATGGTGATGGTGTGCTTGCCGGCGGCGATGGAGTCGACCACCACTCCGGCCCCGAAGTCGACCGCCCCGGTAACTTCGAGGATCGCGTCGAGCTGGGGGTTGGCAGTGAGGAGCGAGGGGTCGTCGGTGACCGCAGGATCTCCCGCCTCGATGGCCTCGCTCAGCTTTCGCTCATCGTCGACCTGGCGAATCTTCTCGGCCCCCGCTTCGGCGTAGGCCCGCTCCGCATTGGCGAGGGTTCGATTTGCAATCGCGCAGATCTCCATGCCGGGCACCGCAGTGGCGACTTGAAGAGCGATCCCACGGCCCATGGCCCCCGCTCCCACCATGCCCACGCGAATGGGACGCCCCTCTTCCTGCCTGCGCGCTAAGGCCTTATCGACGATGATCACGATCGGGGTCCTCGAAGTCCGGCCAGCTGCGGTCCGCTTCAGAAATGGCACTCACTTCCAGCGGCCAAGGGATGGCGAAGGCAGGGTCGTCGTGGCGGATACCGCGCCCGTCAGTTGGCGTGTAAAAGGCCGAAACCTGATAGATCAGCTCGGTGTCATCTTCCAAGGTCTGGAAGCCCTGAGCGAATCCCTCGGGAACAAAGAGCATCCGGTACTCGTTCGCCTTCAGCTCGATACTGACCCATTCCCGATAGGTCGGCGAGCTCTTGCGAAGGTCGATGATGACATCGAAGATCGCCCCGCGGGTGACGCGGAAGAGCTTACTCTCCTGGTTGGGCTCCACTTGGTAGTGGAATCCCCTCAGTGTGCCGCGTCGTCGGTTCGAGATCACATTGCTCTGCACCACCTCGATTGGAATGCCGTTGGCGGCGAGCTCGCGAGCACACCATTGGCGCGCGTTGAAGCCTCTGTGATCGGAGATCAACTCCAAATCCACGACGAAGGCACCTTCGAGAGATAGCGCGGTGAACTTCACTACAACAAACCTCTCAGCCTTGAAACGGAACCATCACCTGCGAACCGTGTGCCTCGTGCTCCAGGCTCATCTCCATCAGTCCCGCCAACGCCTCGCGCACCGCAACCTGATGTTGTGGCTCGACGACGAAGAGCAGGAAGCCTCCACCGCCCGCACCGCACAGTTTCCCACCTTCGGCCCCTGCAGCCATCGCGGCTTCGTACCAGTCGTCGATCTGACCCGTTGTGATCGAGCTCGCCAAGCTACGCTTGAGCTGCCACCCCTCGTCCAGGACCCGGCCGAAGCCGCGTGCGTCGATCTCGTCGGAGCCAAGCTGTCGATGGAGGGAGCGCGCCTGCTCACGCATGCGTCGCAACTGCTCCATGTTGAGGGGCGTCTTTTCGCTCTGTTCCGCCAGCACACTGCCGGCTGCGCGCTGGTGCCCGGTCCAGAACATCATCATGCTCCCGAATAGCTCTTCGAGACGCTCCGCGCGCATCTGCAAGTGCTCTACGGTCACGCCCCCGTTCGGCTTGAACGACAGCAGATTCAGTCCTCCGTAGGCCGCCGCGTACTGATCCTGTTTGCCGATCGGCTCGCCAAGCACCTCGATCTCGATGTGAGATGCCTCTTCAGCGAGCTGACCCGCCGACACCCGCTCTCCGCGATAGGCGTGGAGTGCGTTCAAGAGGCCTACGGCAAAAGCGCTCGAGCCTCCTAGGCCGGTGGAGGCCGGCACGTCCCCGACCGTCGAGATGTAGATCGGGCTCTCGATGTCGAGAAAACGCATGCACTCGCGGGCAATGTTGTTTTTGATCTCCTCGATGTGGTCGACTTGCTCGCTTTGCGAGTAGTTGATTCGGATCGGCTCGAAGAACAGCTCGCTGTGGCGCTTGACGGTGACGTAGACATAGCGCTTGATGGCCGTCGAAAGCACCGCACCCTCGTCGCTTTCGAAGAAGGCCGGCAGATCGGTGCCACCGCCGACGAAGCTGACTCGCAGCGGCGTCCGGGTCACGATCAACCTCGAATCGGGCGAGGGATCGGGCTCAACCATGCGCTAAGGACCAGTCGAAGGGGATGTCCGGCGTGAACGGATCGAGACGATCCATCTCGTCGGGACGGTGCGGCTCGCTCGCGGCGTTCGCCATGATCACCATTTTGTCGCCGTAGGCCTTGTAGCCATTGGCGATGCCTGGAGGTATCTGGACCAGCACGTAGTTGTCCTCGCCGAAGAAGACCTCCTGGAGCTCTCCTTTTGTTGGCGAGTCGGGACGCAGGTCATACATCACCAGCCTGGCACGCCCCGAGACCACGGCGTTGCTGACCGTCATCGACTTGTGGATGTGCCATGCCTTGATCACCCCGGGCCAGGCGCAAGAGAAGTAGATCTCTCCGAAGGAAACGAAATGGGGATCCGTCGCCTTGAGCATATGCATGATCTTGCCGCGTTCGTCGACGATCTGGCGCAGCGGCACAACCTTGACTCCATCAATCATCGTCAGTACTCCCCTGCCGAACGGCCTTGAACTCTCTCACGCCCATCGTAGCGATTCGTCGAGCCGGCCCGAATCCATGAGGTGTCGTAGCCAGGAAAGGCGGGTGTAGCGCGCATCGGTGAATAGCTCCTCACTGAAACCGAGACTTTGAAGCCTCTCGGCCAGGTCTCGAGCACCCTCCTCCGCGGTCCACTTGAACTCGAAATTCGGAAAGGTGCGCGCGAACTTCGAGAAGTCGGCTCTATAGGTGCGTTGGTCCGCGCTCGGGCGGTTCAAGACTTCGAGCTCACAATCACTGACGACGTCGGCCACGATCTCCGCCAGCTGGATGATCTGTCGGTTGAGGTGCTCGGCCCCGTTATTGAAGGCTTCGTTGTGGATGTCGGCCAGGGGTGCCTCCAGTACCGCCAGGAAACTTCGCGCTATGTCCTCGACATGAACCACCGGCCGCCACGGCTTGCCGTCGCTCATGACCGTTACTTTCCCGGTGGCGACGGCGGCGCCCACCAGATTGTTGAGCACGGTGTCGAATCGCATTCTCGGCGAGACTCCGTAAACCGTGCCGTTGCGCAAGAAGACCGGCGAAAAGCCGTCGCGGGCGAGCTCGCGGATCACGCCCTCGCTACGCGCCTTCGAGCGCGCGTACTCGGTTTGTGGGTCGAGCGGGGCAGTCTCGTCGACAACCTCGGCCTTCGCCATGCCGTACATGATGCACGACGAAGAGAACAGGAATCGCCGGACGCCGGCATCACGTGCCAGCTCCGCGAGTCGCACGGATGCCTGGTGATTGATCTCCTCAGTCCAGGACTTGTTTAGATTGCCGATCGGGTCGTTGCTGAGCGCGGCGAGATGAACGACGGCGTAGAAGGACCTGAGATCTTCGGGCACCAGGTCGCGGATGTCTTTCTGGATTTCTGGGATCGTGACCTGGTCGGCGACCAAGGTGCATTCGTTGAAATAACCGACATCGAGACCCACGACGTCGTACCCTTGCTCCAGCAGATAGGGGGCCATTACCGACCCGAGATACCCCCGATGTCCGGTTACGAGCACCGGTCGACGAGGGGTGCCGGTCATGCCGTAGCCCTCCGCTCCGCCGCCGCCGACGCAACAAGCTCTCTCGCAATGTCGAGTAGCGAGACATCGTCTGTGACCATCGCAGAGCGACATCCGGCGGCCCGCGCCGCCTGCTCGTCGCGCTCGTCGTCACCGACGAATGTGGTTCGGGTCAGGTCGAGGTGAAACTCTCTCTGGGCGGCAAAGAGCATTCCAGGGCGTGGCTTGCGACAATCGCAGCCGTCGTCCCAGCCATGGGGGCAGTAGTAGATGGCGTCGATGTGACCCCCCGTCGCCTCCGCCTCGTCTCGCATCTTGCGGTGCACATCCTCGAGATCGCCTTCGCTCATCATGCCGCGTGCGATGCCGGGTTGGCTGGTGATCAGCATCACTCGCCAGCCGGCCTCGGTGAAGAGCCGCAGCGCCTCTCTGGCGCCCGGCAGCCATCGAAACCGCTCCGGACGCAGCACGTACTCGGCTCGCGGCTGTCTCACGTTGAGCACTCCGTCGCGGTCTAGGAGAACCGCGGGCCGACGGGCGAAGAATTCTTCGCTTATCGGCAGCCGCTCCGGGTTGCCGACGCTGTAATAGCGATGCTCGCTCCAGTAAGCCGCGAGGTCGTGGCGTGCGGCGAGAGTCGGGTACACCGCGACCTCGAAGAGCTCCTGGCCGTCGTCGGGAAGCAGCGGGAGAGCCACCGCCTTGTTGATGATCGCGTAGCTGATCTCTACTCCGGAGAGGCCAGGCGTCGTCCGGCCGCGGTCGAACACGTCGACGAATCCGTCCTCGCCAACGATCACACTGTCTCTAGTGAATCCGTCGGAGTTACTGTAGATCGTTACCTGGGCGCTGGCTCCCGACGCGAGATAGTTCTCCCACATCTCGTCGAAGCGCATCGGCCAATAGTTGTCGCAGTAGAGCAGAAGGAAAGTGTCGTCCAATTTGCTCTGGGCATCGAGCACGCGATGGGCGGTGAGATCGTCCGCTGCGGTGATCTTGTAATCGATCTCGACGCCATAGCGGCTGCCATCTCCGAAGTGGTCGATGATCACTTCGGGCAGGTAGCCGAGGAGCATCAGCACGCGTTCGAAGCCCTGTTCACGAAGCATCTCGACGATGTATCCCAGAAAGGGCTTGTCGAGAAACTCGACCATCGGCTTCGGAATCGTCTCGGTGATGGAACCGAGCCGAGTACCGCGTCCTCCGGCAAGGATGACCGCCTGAGTCGGACGAGGGCGCGGGCTCAACTTGGCAGGTCCCGCATCAGGCAGGTGGTGAGAATGTCGCAGATGACACAGTGCCCCGACTCGACCGGCCCGTAGAGGCCCACTTCTGTCTCGAGCCACAGGCACTCGTCAACGCGATCTTTGAGGGCGCCGCCGTCGAAGCCGAGAATGCCAAGCGTCGAGAGGCCCTCGCGTGCGGCGTGATCGACCGCCTGAACCAGGTTCGGTGAATTGCCACTGGCAGAGATGACGATCAGAAGATCCCCGGGCTTGGCGAAGTTCTCCAATTGACCGCTGAAGACCCTCTCGTACCCCTCATCATTGGCTAAAGCGGTGAGCCACGACACATTGTCGCTGAGAGAAAGTACTCGGATCGGAGCACAGCCCGAGCGCTTGGTTGCCTTGCCCAGGTCGTTGGCGAAATGGGTGGCAGTGGCGGCACTCCCTCCATTACCGGCGATATAGACGTTGGCGCCGTCGTCGCGTGCGGCGCGCAGCATCTCCGCGGCTCGAGCTACAGCATCGAGGTCGATGCCTTTGAGCAGCTCGTTGAAGCCTTGGAGGTAGTCGCGGGCTGTGTCGCGAGTCGACTGCGACATCGGCGGCATTCCAGTCTGTTGAGGGTTGTTCGCCACAAAAGCGCCTCGGAAACGGCGCGTAATAGAGAGAAATGAGTCTAGCTCAAGGCGGAGTTCTCCAGCAAGGAGGTGACCCGGGCGGCGGCACCACTGCTACAATCGGCCCGAGGTCAGAATTTGAGCCCGCCTTCGACCGAGCCCCTCCTCGAAGGGCCAAGCCCCTTTGATGACGGCGCCTCGTCACAGCAAGAGCAGCCCGCTCCCGAGGTGAGCGTGTTGGTGCCGGTGAAGGACGAGGCCGCGACGGTAGAGGAGCTGGCTCGGCTCGTGGGTGCCGTCCTCGACCAGATTCAAGTGACCTTCGAGATCATTTTCGTCGATGACGGCTCAGACGACGAAACGCCCTCTCGTATCTGCGACGCCCACAAGCGCGACGAGCGGGTGAAACTAGTCTGGCTACGACGCAACTTCGGCAAAGCCGCTGCCTTGAGTGCCGGCTTCGACCACTGCCGCGGTCGTTTGATTGTGACCATGGATGGTGATTTGCAGGACGATCCAGCTGAGATCCCCGCTCTGCTCGAGCTTCTGGAGTCCCGTGATCTCGACCTCGTTTCGGGGTGGAAGAAGGAGCGTAAGGACCCGATCTCGAAGCGCTACCCCTCCAAGCTCTTCAACTGGGTGACCCGCAAGCTGGCCGGCGTCGACCTTCACGACTTCAACTGCGGCTTCAAAGCCTATCGGCGTGAGGTACTTGAGCAGGTTTCCATCTACGGTGAGCTTCATCGCTTTATCCCGGTGCTGGCCAACCGCCGAGGGTTCAAAGTCGGCGAGGTCGAAGTTCGCCATCATCCTCGACTCCACGGTGAGAGCAAGTACGGCTGGGACCGCTTCTACAAAGGGCTTCTCGATCTCATTACGGTCCTCTTCATCACCAAGTACACCCGACGCCCGCTCCACCTTTTCGGCGTCTTCGGGCTCACTCTCCTTGCCGGAGGGTTCGCCACTAATCTCTATCTGGCGGTGCTGTGGTTCCAGGGTGCGCCGCTCTCCAATCGGCCGCTGCTCCTCCTCGGTGTGCTACTCATGGTGCTCGGTTTTCAGATCCTCACTACCGGCCTGCTGGGAGAGATGATCACTTTCAAAAACTTCCGGCGCGCCGACAGCTACTCCATCAAGAAGTTTGTCGAGTAGAGCGCTGAGGCTTCTCTTTCTCACCCAGACCTACCCGCGCTTTGCGGGGGATACGGCCGGTCCGTTTATTCGCGATCTCGCCAAGGCACTGGTACGTGGTGGAGACGAGGTCACGGTGCTTGCGCCGCACGCCAAGGGGGTGAGGGTGGAGTGGGAGGAGGATGGCGTTCGAGCTCTTAGCTTCCGCTATGCCCCGGAGCCTCTCGAGGTGCTCGGTTACAGCCGCAGTCTCGCTGCCGACGAGAAAGTGAAGGCGGCCGCCGGACTGGTCGCTCCCCTCTACTTCCTCGCCGCCCGGCGCGCGTTGCGCAAGCTCCTCCGCCGGGAGGACTTCGACCTTCTGCATGCCCATTGGATCGTACCCAACGGTGTGGTTGCGTCTGCCCTGTCGAAGCGCATCCCGCTCGCTGTCGGCCTGCACGGTAGTGATGTGTTTCTGGCTGAGAAAGTGCTCATGCGACCCTTCGTTCACAGTCTGCTGCGCCGTACTGCGCTACTGACCGGTTGCTCCCCCGAGCTGGTCGATCGAGTGGCCGCGCTTGGGCTGGCAGGTGATCGTTGCCAGGTCATCCCCTACGGGGTCGACGTCGAAGCCTTCAAGCCCGGGAAAGAGGGGCGGGTGGCCTGGCGCCAACGGCTCGGTATCCCCACCTCCGCAAAGGTGATTCTCTCGGTTGGCCGCATGGCTACCAAGAAGGGCTATCAGGTGTTGATCCCGCAGTTGCGCCGGCTGTTGGAGCGCAATCCGAGCTGTCACCTCGTGCTGGCCGGCGGAGGTGATCGACTCGAGGAGTTTCGTCGTGCCGCCTCCGGCTTCGCCGCCCGGGTTCACTTTCCTGGCGTCGTTTTGCGTCAGGGACTACCGAGTCTCTACCGCGCCGCTGATGTCTTCGTGTTGCCCGCTGTTCATGATGGCTCCGGTAACGTCGATGGTCTTCCCAATGTGATTCTCGAAGCGATGGCAAGCGGTCTTCCGGTCGTTGCCAGTGGAATCTCGGGCATACCGCTTGCCGTCGGGGATGGTGTGACCGGGCTACTCGTCGCCGAGAAGGACGAAAGAGCGCTTTACAATGCTCTCGAGCGCCTGCTCAGGAATCCCGAGGAGGCACGCGAGCTCGGTGCAGCGGGCCGTCGTAAGACCGAAGAAGAGCTGACCTGGGATGCCGTGGCGGCCCGCTACCGGATGGCCTATCGGCAGGCGCTGACCGCTCCCGACCCGCGCATCTCCTAGTGTCCCGTGTGGGAAGTTCGTTGACCACCGAGAGCGTCGAGGCGCCCGCTGGGCAAGGCGCTCCGAGGCAGGCATAGCTGGGACTCTGTCGACGAGGAGCAACGCCGCCCAGCGGGATGCATCGGCGCTCGAATGGCAACGAACTTCCCGCACGGGACACTAAGGGGCCCTCTCTTCGCTCAATCGTCGGTAGGCCTCCATCTGCTCGGCGGCTTCTTCGTCGCGGCCGAGGCTCTCGAGAGCTCCGGCGTAGCCGAGTCTTACTTCCACGACGTCCTTGCCGAGATCGAGGGCGCGCTGAAAGTGCTCGATGGCTTCTTCCTCTCGGCCCAATTTATTGAGGGCGCCGCCCAATAGGGCTTCAGCATCTCCGAGCTCCGGATCGAGCAGGAGAGATCGGCGGAACGCCTCTTCGGCCTTGGCGGGCCGGTTTGCGTCAAGGTGGAAGAGGCCGGCGAGGTAGTGATAGTAGGCCTGCTCGGGGAGCACCGACCGCGCCTTTTCGATCGCTATCTGGGCATCCTGCGGCTGCCGCCGATAGAAGAAAACCTGGGCGAGTTGAGCTTGCACTCGCCCGTCTTCTGGATGCTCCTCCTCGAGCTGCCTCAGGAGGGTGTAGGCCTCGTCGATGCGTTTGCTGTTGGCAAGATCCATCGCTTCTTCGAGAGCTTCGACCAGCTGCTTCGACTCGGTCGTCTCCTCGAGCTCTTGGTCGCCGCGAAGGAGGAGGGCGTGAAGGGAGCCGGCGGTCTCATTCGCGGGGTCGAGCTCTTGCGCCATCTCGAGCAGCTCCAATGCCTCGCTGGTCCTGCCGACTGCGGCCAGACCCCGTCCAACCGCGAAGGCTGCAGCGCTCAACTCCGGCGCTGCGATGAATGCCTTGCGAGCAGCTTCGAGAGACTCCTCGTATTGCTCCTGACGAAATCGCATCTCGGCGAGGCCAAGCCAAGCATGGCCGGCCTCCATTGCTGTCTCCGCTACGAGACTACCGGCCGCGGTGAAGTGTTGCGCGGCGGCCTCGAGCTTACCGCTGTCCATAGCCTCGATGGCCAGCGACATCTCTCTTTTGAAGTCGTCGTCTGCCGCTTCCTGGGCGCCGACGTCACTCAGCCCGGCCGAGACCAGTGCCGCGGCGAAAATGAGCCCTGCGGTCCTGCGCAGAGGCCTACTCCGCGGTAAAGATGATGCCGATGTCAGTTGCACCGCCGGCTCCGGCCGTGACCACGATCTCTTGCTCTCCGAAGCGCTCATGCCAGGCAACCAGAGTGTGAGTGCCGGCGGGCACATTGTCGATCCGGAAAGCGCCTGCCGCCGTCGAGACTGCAAAGAAGGGGTGGTCCATCACGAACATATAGGAAGCCATCCAAGGGTGTACGTCGCATTTGAACTTCAGCGCCGGCTCGGCGACCTTGAAAGTCTTGATTCGCGGCGCTGTCGCGGGAGGCTGACCTAGATTGAAAGGTCGGTTGGTGCGGGCCAGGGCCCGAACGTTGTGCAGAGTGTCGTCGCTGTTGACCACCTCGAGCGTTTGGTCGACAAGAATGCCCTGCACCCGGGGCATATACATGCAGCCCTTCTGATTAAGGCGAACGACTTCGTCGGGAGCGGCATGGTCTCCTGCAGGAGGATCCTTGAGGTAGAGGAAGACGTTCGCGAGTCCGCCTCCCGTGTTCACCACTACGTCTGCGTTCGGTATCTTTTCTTTGCCGTGAAACTCCACGCATTTGGGGTCGGCGTTCAATTTGAGCATTCCGGGTGCGGGCGGGTCACCGTCGAAATGGACGGTGCCGCTGATCTGTGCGCCGAGGCTTCCTGCGGTCAAGAGGCCGGCGATGGCGGAGGCAAGAAGGGCTTTTCTGCTGTTCAATTATGGCTGTCCTCTCTCGGCTAGTCGCATCTGCTTTGAGGCTCCACTACACCCATCATAGGGACGCCTGCGGGTGATTGCTTGTTTCACCGCAAGGCGGTTCGTAGCGGCCCGAAAACAGGGTCGGGAAATCCTGGCGTCGAGATCACTGTTATACCCTACCGGAGGCCATACGGCTTGGTGGAGCGCGCATTGAGCCCGCTTCTTCTGAATAGGACCGATGTTGTCGTCGACCATTTCTATCAGGCTCGTTACAACGAGCTTTCTCCTTTCTGTTCTTGGCGCTTGGGGTGGCGTTGCTCGGTCTCAGGACCCCTACGAAGGCGCCAGGCAAGAGATGGTCGAGAGCCAGCTCCGGCGTCGTGGCATCCGGCAACAGAGTCTCCTCAACGCCATGGAGACCGTACCTCGCCACCTCTTCATTGCAGAGTCCGCGCGTCCCGAGGCCTACGTCGATGAGGCTCTCCCTCCGGGCGCCGCCAGCGGTGATGGACTTCTGCAGCCGTATATGACCGCACTTATGATCGAGCTTCTATCTCTCGACGGCAGCCAGCGGGTGCTCGAGATCGGTACCGGCACCGGCTACGATGCCGCGGTTCTTTCGCGTCTTGCAAGCGAGGTCTACACCGTCGAGATCAGCTCTCGCCGCGGTGAGGAGGCGCGGGTCCGTCTCGCAGAGATGGGTTTTGAGAATGTGCACGTGCGCATCGGTGACGGCAAAGAGGGGTGGCCCTCGCAGGCACCCTTTGATGCAATCATCCTGACCACTGCGCCCGAGGAAGTCCCCCGCCAATTGCTCGACCAGCTACACCCGGACGGCACCATGGTCGTCGCCGTCGGTAGTCTGTTTCAGGAGCTCACGGTGATTACGAAATCACCTGATGGCGAGGTGCGCAAGCGGCGAGTCGAGCCGGTTCGGATGGAACCCATGAGCGTCGACTAATCGGCCGGTCGTTTGGGTCGATACTCTTTCGACTTGTCTTTCTCCCGTCACCTCCGACTCCGGTCGGCTACCGCTCTCGTCGTCGCTAATATCGTCGGCGCCGGTATTTTCACCACCACCGGCTTCCAGGCCGCCGACCTCGGTCACCCCGGCTACATCTATCTGCTCTGGTTGATCGGGGGGTGCCTGGCCCTGGCGGGTGCCCTTTGCTACGCGGAGCTCGGGGCGGCGATGCCCGAGGCGGGGGGTGAATACGTCTACCTGCGCGAGACCTACGGTCCCGCTGTGGGCTTCATGAGCGGTTTCGTGTCTCTGGTCGCGGGCTTCTCGGCGCCGGTGGCGGCCGCGCTCAAGAGTCTCGTTCGCTATGCCAGCCACTTCCTTCCCGGCCTGACCGAAGGGAGGGTGCTTGGGGGCCTGTTCGCAACCGAGGACCTGATCGCCGTCGGCTTGGTCTGGCTGTTGATCGCCGTCCATCTGCGGGGGCGCCGAGGGGGTGTCAGCTTCAACGACATCGTGACCCTGGTCAAGGTGGTCGGTGTGGTCGGCATCATCGTCGCGGCCTTTGCGATCGGCCGTGGCGAGCTCGGACGGATTGTCGAAGTGTCGCCGCGCTTCGCGGAGCTGCAAACGGGCGGCGGCTTGCTGCCGGCGCTTGCCACCTCTTTGATTTTTGTGATGTTCTGCTATTCGGGCTGGAACGCGTCTGCCTATGTCGCCAGTGAGATGCGTGACCCGCAACGAGATCTGCCGCGATCGCTGCTCTATGGCACTGGTTTCGTTGTCCTCTTGTACCTTGGCCTCAACTTCGTCTACTTCTACGGTGCGGGCGTGGAAGGCCTGGCCGGAAATGTGGAAGTTGGGCTGGTAGCCTCGCGCGAGCTCTTCGGCTCGACCGGGGTAGGCCTGGTGACGCTCGTCCTCTGCATCTCGATCCTCGCCTCCGCTTCGGCGATGACGATCGCGGGTCCCAGGGTCTATTACGCTTTGGGTCGCGACTTCCAACCGCTGCGGCGGCTGGCGCGAGTCAACCCGACAACGGGTGCGCCTTCGCTGGCGCTGATCCTCCAAGGCACGGTGACCTCGCTCCTCGTTATTTCCGGACGTGTCGACCAGATTCAACAGTACGCGGGTTTTACTCTGAGCCTGTTCGCGAGTCTCGCCGTGTCTTGTGTCCTCGTTCTTCGTTGGCGCAGGCCGCAGATGGAGAGACCGTTCCGGGCCTGGGGCTATCCCCTTACGCCCATTCTCTTCCTCGGCGTATCCGGCTGGATGATGTACTGGGCCTTCTTCGGTCGTCCGGTCGAGTCGACCCTGGCCCTCCTGACCGTTGCAGCTGGCGGCATCACTTTCTTCTTCGTGGGTCGCCGAAGACGGTAGCGTCGAGCAGCTAGTGCCATGTCGGAGACACGGCACTAGAAGAGAGCCATCTGTGGCCCGGTTCGAGGCCGGCGAAAGGCGTCGATGTTGAGCTCGAGGCCTCTCGAAGCGAGGCCACTGCGATCGCGCGCAATGCGGAAGAGCTCTCCGATCTGGTCCGCGTAGCGCCCCGTTCCTCGCAGCCGGCGACCCCATGCGGTGTCGTTCATATTGCCGTCACGCACGTCGCGAACCCGGCTGAGCACACGCTCGGCACGATCGGGACGGTGGGCACGGAGCCAGTCTTCGAACATCGCCTCGAGGCCGAAGGGCAGACGCAGCATGACGTATCCCGCGCTGCGAGCTCCGGCTTCGGCGGCGCGGTCGAGGATATGAGGGATCTCGTGATCGGTGAGACCGGGAATGACGGGAGCCACCATCACTCCGGTGGGGATGCCGCTGGCGGAGAGTGCCCGAATGGCTTCGATACGGCGCCGCGGATGCGAAGCTCTTGGCTCGAGCTCAGCGGCGAGCGCGGCGTCGAGGGTCGGCACCGAGAGGAAGACGGCACAGGCGTCGACTTCGGCGAGCTCGCTCAGATGATCGATGTCTCTGGTGACCAGGTGGTTCTTGGTGACGATGGCCACCGGGTTGCGGGCGTCGGCGAACACTTCCAAACAACGCCGCGAGATCGTCAGCTTGCGCTCCACCGGCTGGTAGGGGTCGGTGACCCCGCTCATCGCCACTGTCTGCGGGCGCCATCGAGGGTGCGCGAGCTCTTGCCGAAGAAGCTCCGGAGCGCGCTCCTTGACCAGAATTCGGGTCTCGAAGTCGAGACCGGCGGAGAATCCCAGGTACTCGTGAGTGGGGCGTGCGTAGCAGTAGGCGCATCCGTGCTCGCAGCCGCGATAGGGGTTGAGGCTGTAGGTGAAGGGCAGGTCGGGACTGTCATTTTTGGAAAGCACCCTTTTCGAGTCGTCGCGCAAAAGGATTGTCTCGGGGCGGGGGCCTCTTTCCGCTTCGCCCGTCTGTTCGTAGATCACGTCGAGCTTCTCGAAACGACCCTTTGGATTCGAGGTTGCCCCGCGTCCGTGAATCCACGGTTTATTACGCTTCATTTACGCCATTCTACATTCGGCGACTCTCGAGTCAAACGAGGCCTGCGATCGCTGTCACCGAGGTGTACTACGGTGATCTCGACCCTCATCCCCGGCGGGTGACGGCCGCGCTCGAACGCCTGGGTCGCTATCTGCCCCACTCAGGATGAGCGGGCTCGGCCTCGCAGCCAGGTGTGAAGCTTCTTCGCCGGCCAGGTGTTGATGCAGGACTCGCTCTCGAGACCACCACGCCGTCCGGTGAGGACGCCGTACTCGAGAAAGTCCATCTGGCTCTCGGAGTGCGCGTCGGTATTGATCGCGATCTTGCAGCCGTGCGCGAGTGCATCGCGAACGTGGTGGTCGCGCAGGTCGAGGCGCCTGGGATTGGCGTTGATCTCGAGAACCGTGTCGTGCTCGCCCGCGGCCCGGAAGAGAGCCTCCATATCCGGGCGCAGACCCTGACGGCGGAGCACCAGCCGCCCGGTGGGATGGCCGATGATGTGCACCCGAGGGTGGCGAATAGCGGCGAGGAGGCGCCGGGTGGCCTGGCTCGGACTCTGATTCAGCGAAGCATGCGGAGAGGCAACCACGAGGTCGAGTTGAGCGAGGAGCTCGTCTTCGTAGTCGAGACTGCCGTCGGCGAGGATGTCGACCTCGGAACCGACGAGCACTTTGATTCCACGAATCCGTGCGTCGGCGGCTCGCACGGCTTCGATATGCAGTAGCAACCGCCGCGGGTCGAGCCCGTTGGCGATGACCGAGCTCTGCGAGTGGTCGGTGATCGCGACGGTGTGAAAGCCCCGCGACTTCGCCGCCCCCACCAGCTCGTCGAGGCTCCATCGCCCGTCACTGGCGACAGTATGGGAGTGGAGCTCGCAACGAATATCCGAGAGCTCTATGAGCCCGATCGGCGGCTCATCCAGCCGGCCTCGACCCTGACGAAGCTCTGGGGGGATGAAGGGGAGGTCGAGCCCGGCGTAGATCTCCTCTTCGCTGGCCGCGGCCAGCGGCGCGACGCCGCGGTCCTGAGGCCGCTCTTCCCGGCCCGGGAAGAGACCGTACTCGTTCAGATGCTTGTCTTGCTGATTGGCAACCTCGCGCAGCCAGACATTGTGCTCTTTCGACCCGCTGAAGTAGAGCAGGGCGGCTCCCCAGGCTCCTTCCGGGACGATGCGCAGGTCGGCCTGGAGGGCGACACCGCCGGTCTCCAGCCGAATCGAGCTCTTGGTCTCTCCGTGGGCGAGAACCTGGGTGACGGGCTCGAGGCCGACGAAGGTCCGGCTCAGAGCCTGCGGATCCTCACAGGAGGCTAGAATGTCGATGTCACCGATGGTCTCCTTGCCGCGGCGGAGGCTGCCTGCGAAGGCGATCTTCGATACGCCCTCGAGGTTGCCGAGTCCGTCGACGAGGACTCGAGCAATCGGCAGGGCTACACCGAGCGAGACCCGGTCCTGCGACTTCTCGCTGAAGGCGAGTGCCTTGTGTAGATTCGCCAGACTCTTTTCGCCCATCCGCGGCAGGCCTAGAAGCTCGGGAGAGTCGAGCTTGGCGCGGAGCTTCTCGAGACTGTCGATCCCAAGCTCTTCCCACATCAGCTTGACCGCTTTCGGTCCAAGGCCCGGAATGGCGAGGAGCTCGAGAAGGCCGCGAGGGACCTTCTCGAAGAGCTCTTCGTGCTCCTGGATGCGACCGCTCTCTACGTATTCGACGATGCGAGCCGCCGAGGACTTGCCGATGTCGGGAATGGCGGCGACGCGCGAGGCCGCGGTGGCCCGGTCGGTGCGCACCAGTCGTTCGACCTCTTCGCTCATCGACACGAGCTTCCGCGCCACCCGGCGGTTGGAGACCGAGCGGAAGGGGTTGGCGCCGAGGAGATCGAGGCCGGCCGCGATTTCCTCGAAGAGCCTGGCGATCTTTTCGTTCGCCACGCTACTCGAGGAGGCGTTGGTGGACGCCGTGGATCATCTTGAAGACCGGAGTTCTACCTTGCGCTGTGCGTTTGGGCTCCTCGGTCAGCCACTCTTCGAGCTCGACGAGCACGCGGACAGTGATGTTCGGGAGATTGAGCGCTCGGGCCTCGTCGATCGAGAACCAGCGCAGATCCACGAGCTCGCCGCTGCCGCCGAGGCGGCCCTGAGCGTGCTCCGCATCGGCGACGAAGAAGCGGGCGTTGAAGCGCTTCGGTCGGTAGGGAGGCGTGATCGCTCGGCAGAGTAGGTCGAGGGGTTCCAAATCCGGGGCCAAGCCTCTCTCCGCGAACCCCCTCCAGGTGGGGGAGTGTCGGTTCAGCGGTAGGCCTTCCTTGGCGAGAAGGAGCCCGGTCTCTTCGAAGAGCTCGCGCACGGCGGCGATCGCCAGGGCTCGAGCTCGTGCTTCGCTGGCCGCCCGGGTGAGACATGCCTCTACGTGGGGGCGCAGTGGCGAGGCGGGGCGGACGCGGCTGTCGGAGGGGTCGACACGTCCGCCTGGAAAGACGTAGGCGTTGGCCCACTGATCTCGGGAGGGGCGCCGCCCGAGCAGCACTCGCGGCCCATCGGACTCCCGGCGGAGGAGGATGAGGGTCGCTGCATCTCTTGGCCGGCTGGCGGGCATCGCAGGGGGAATCCTACCCTTCCGGCCGGGCCTCGCCGATGACTGGGCTGATGCGGTGACGCTCGTGCGCGCGGGTGTGGGATCTGTCAAACTTCCGGCAAAGAAAACAATGTTGTCAGAGAGTCGAGATCGAGAGCGCAAACTGTGGAGGCGCCGAACCTTCCTCTTCTCTCTACTCTCTATGTCGTTTGCTCGTCGCCGTGCCCTGTCGCTGGAGCTCGATGGAGCGGAAGAGAGCGACACAGAGAGAGGCCGGAAACTCTCCCAGGCCGTTCATAGTGCCGTCGGACGGGGAGAGCTCGCAGGGGGCAGTCTGGTTGTGCTCCACCACGGCGAGGCCGTCGTCAGCGAAGCCTTCGGCTTTGCCGATCTGGAGTCGAGAAGGCCGTTCACCGTCGACCAACTCTGCTATATCGCGTCGCTTACGAAGCCTGTGGTTGCCACTCTCTTCGCCATTCTCGACCACCAGGGAGTCGTTTCGCTGGACGACCCGATCGCGAAATGGCTGCCGGAGTTCCGCAATGTCAAGGTGCGTGGCGAGACGGCGCCGGCCCAGCCTCTTCGCCTATGGCATCTGCTCTGTCAGCGCTCCGGGCTTCCGGGCAACCGGGATCCCGGTGCTATCCGTTCCTATCGACAGCTGCCCGCGCCAGGGCAGGCGCCCTCCTCTCGTCAAGGTGCAGAAGATCGGATCTCTTTCGGTCAACCCGCCTCGCTTGCGGAGATCGTCAGTGGTTGGGCTAGCGGAGGCCTTTTCGCCGAGCCCGGCACACGCTTCTCGTGAGGAAGCGCCGGTTCTCTCGCCGCGGCGAGAGTCGCGGAAGTCGCGACTGGGCAGGGGTTCGAGGCACTCACGAGAGAGATCCTGCTTGATCCTCTTGGCATGGACCACACTACCTACCGCCCGAGCCAATCTCAGCTCGAACGCCTACCGCGTTCTTACCTCCGAACGCCGGACGGTCTAGAGCTGGAGCGGCGCGGCGTTCCGTGGATCGAGAAGGACGGTTTGATCAATCCCGGTGGGGGACTGTTCTCGACAACTGAAGACATGGGCAGGTTTTTCCTGCTGCACAACCAGCGAGGCGTCATCGACGGCCGGCGACTGGTGTCCGAAGCAGCTCTCGCCCGCCTGTACCGCCTTCCGGCTGCTCTGGCCGATCAGTCGGCTCCGGACGTCAGCTACGGTCGGAGTCAGGAGGAGGGCCCTTACGGATTGGGCTGGAATCTCGCGCCGGACCGGAGCTGGGTCCGTCACTTGGGGGCCATCGGCTCGCTCGGGTGGGTCGACCTGCGTGTTCCCTGCGCCGGTGTCTTTCTGAGCGGCACTCCCTGGGACGGCGACAAGCGACTGGCCGACGAACTGATCGAGCAGACCCGGAGCACTTTCTCCTGAGGAGTAGCCTATGGTCTCTACACGTCTCTACCCCATTCCGCTATCGCTCTTCCTGTGCTTGGCGATTGTGCTCGGCGCTGTGCCTCTTGGGCTCGCCGGCGCCGCGGAACCTGCGGTCGACGAGTGGCCGCAGTTCGGAGGGCCCACGCGAGACTTTCGTATCAGCGGTGAGCTCGCTGAGTTTTCGTCCGACGGACCCCGCGAGATTTGGAGGCGCCAGCTGGGAGAGGGGTACTCCAGTGTCGCGGTGGCCGACGGCGTGCTTTACACGATGCTGCGCGACGGCGGCGACGAGCTCATCGTCGCTCTGGACGCAGACAGCGGTACCACTCTGTGGGAGCACCGCTACGCGGAGCCGGTGCCGGAGTGGGTGCTGGTGAATCAGGGGACGGGTCCCCACAGTACGCCGCTGATTCTGTCCGATCGCCTCTTCGTCGTCGGGGTGCGCGGGGCTTTCTTCTGCCTCGACCGTGCCAGCGGCAAAGTGCTGTGGCGACGCGAGTTGGTCGACGAGCTTGGAGGCACCAGGGACGACCGCGGCTACGCCTCGAGCCCTCTGGCCTTCGAGGGTCTGGTGATCGTGCCGGTGGGAGGGGAGGGCAGAGCCCTGGTCGCGTTTACCCAGAGTGACGGCGTGGAGGTATGGAGGTCGGGTGACTTCGAGGCGGCGCCGGCCTCGCCCGCTCTGATCGAGCTCGATGGCCAGACTCAGTTGGTCGCGTTTGTGTCCGAAGCCGTCGCAGGTTTCATCCCTCGATCGGGAGAGCTCCTCTGGCAGCACCCTCACGAAGGGAAGGGCAACCGCCACATAAACACACCCCTCTGGTGCGGCGCCGGCCGACTCTTCGTTACTTCGTCGTGGGGCGGCGGTAGCCGTCTGCTGCAGCTCGAGCGTAGCGGGAGCTCGACCGAGGTCGACGAGCTCTGGTTCACCAACGAAGTGCGGGTTGCATTCAGCAATGTAGTGCGTCGCGGCGACCTTCTCTTCGGCTCTAGCGGCGAGACCACGGCACCTCTCGCCGCGGTGGAGATCGCGACCGGCGAGGTGGTTTGGCGCGACCGAAGCTTCGGCCGTGCCAATCTGGTCGAGGCTGGTGGGCGCACCCTTCTCTTTGACGAGCACGGTGTGCTGGCGCTGGTGACTCTCTCGCGAGACGGCCTCGAGGTCCACTCGCAGAAGAAAATCGTCGACGAGCTGGTGAGAACACCGCCTACCGTGGTCGGCAGTCGGGTGTACATCCGAACCCGTACCCAGCTGGTGGCGCTCGACCTCTCCGCCGATTGAGGGGAACGGCGCCGGATGGGTTCTTCGACGGACTCGAGAGGATTGAATCGCTTCATGCAAGTGCTTGACTCCAGATGTTCCAGGGCGCTAGAGTGGCCGTCGAGGCGACTCCGGAAAAACTGAAATGAGGTACTTCGCTATGGAAGCATGGATGGCAGAAAATACGCGACTGTCGCTGCTAACGCAGCTCATTGCAGCCGCTGCACTCCTCTCCTCGATCGTCATCTCGGGGGCCGAGGCTAAGGACGGCCCATCGAAGGTGCGGGGTGCCCATGAAGGCATGGCCGCGGACGAGAAGACCGACGACCTGGGTATCACGGTGCCACCGGCACCGGTCAGCCACCCCGGGCGGCGATATCCAGCTACAAATGAGTTCCCAACCGGTCCCGAAGTGGGGGAGCGCCTGCCCGAATTCTCGCTCCCGAATCAGAGCGGAGAGATCATTGATTTCCATAAGGATCGGGGCGACTCCAAGGCCATCGTGGTCTTTTATCGTTCCGTTGTTTGGTGACCGTACTGCCGCACGCAACTGGTCGAGTTGCACAACAGAATGGAAGATCTCGCTACGGACAACGTCAAGGTTTATGGCATTAGTTACGACTCCGAATCCAGCCTCACAGATTTCGTGGATAAGTACGATCTGAGTTACGACCTCCTCTCTGATGTCGATTCAGAGGTGATCAAGAAGTTCGGCATCCTCAATACCCTGATTACTCCCGAAGACCCAGAGAAGCATCCCCAGACGGGGAAGGTTCTCTACGGCGTGCCCTTTCCGGGCGTCTACGTCACCGATGAGTCCGGCGTGGTTACGGAGAAGTTCTTCTACCGCCACTATGCCAGCCGAGCGTCCGCCGGGTCGATCGTCGACTCCACTCTCGGAGAGGTGCTGATGCCGAAAGAAGCGCCCAACGACTCGCTGCGTAACGATCAGGTCAAGATCACCGCTTTCTTGGCGGATGAGTCACTGAAGTTCGAGTATCAGAGCGTGCTTCATGTGCGTCTCGAGCTGGAAGAAGGCCTGCATGTCTACGGCGGTGATCTTCCGGAGGGCTATTTCGCAACAACGGCCAACGTCGATGAGACCAAGGGCCTACGAGTCGGGACCCTGTCTTATCCGCCCACGACTCCGAAGACCTTCGAGGCTTTGGGCGTCACACTGGATACCTACGAGGGCGTTGTCGACATCGCCGTGCCGGTGTCGTTGACCTCTGAAGTCATGAATTGGACTATTCGCGACAAGCCGGAATTCATCGATATCCCGGTGACGGTCGACTATCAGGCTTGTAGCGAGACGGTATGTTACAGACCCAAGTCGGAAACCCTGATGGTCAGAGCTCCGGTCACTGCACTCAGTATGCCTGGGCGCTAGCCGTAGCTCTTCGCCTGAGATCCCATGGTAATCGCCACACGAAGGGACACCAAGTCAGCGATCATGGACTCTGCCGAGCTCCTGATGGCGGAGCATGGGATCAATGGCGTTTCACTCCGAGAGATTCTGCGCCAGGCCAACGCCAACCCGGCCGCGTTGAACTATCACTTCAACTCCAAGGAAGGCTTGATTCACTCCATTCTCGATCGGCGTGGCCATGACATCCGAGTGCGTCGCATGGAATTGCTTCGGACCTTGGAAGGTAGCGAAAGCACACCGACTGTAGCCGGCCTGATCGACGCTATCGTCGATCCGCTGCTCGAGTTCCTATATCAGGAGGGCGAGCCAGGCAGGCGCTTTCTGCGTTTCCTTGCACGCCTACACTCCGACCGCACGGGAGTTATCTACCGAATGGAGAGAGAAGAGTTCCCGGAAATGGTGTCGAGTATCGAAAGAGTGCTCTCAACCGCTTCTCCTCACCTTCCCAAGAGAGAGCGACGGCTCCGCATGGATATGGTGCTGGATACGATGTACCAGTCTTTGGGGAATGCGGATGTGATGTCTGAAGATTGGCTTAATAACGACCACCACCCGCATCTCGATGAGCATATTTCGGTATTGAAGCGTTTTCTTTGTGGAGGCCTTTCGGCACCTTGATGATGAATTCGGAAGAGGAGCGAGAACAATGAGTCGATCGACTGACACGGACACAAGACGCGAATTCTTCAAAGCCTCGGCGACAGTCGCTGGCGCGGCAGCCGTTGCAACGTTGCTTGGTAGTGAATCGGCTCAGGCGCACGAAGTCGAGTTGAATGCGATAGGAGCGACTCCGGAGCAGTTCGAGGCGTTCATGGCTCTTCCGAGTGGTCCTGTTTGTATGGTAAATCTCCTCAAGTACAAGGAGGGCGCGAGGGCCGAGTACGGCAAGTACGGCGTCGAAGTCTCGAAGCTCCTCAAGGCCAACGGAAGCGAGCTCGTTTTCTCAGGGGAATGCAAGGCGACCCTGGTTGGCGGCGCCACCTGGGACAGCGTTGCGATTGTCCGTTATCCCGACAAGACGACCCTGATAGAGATGGTGCAGTCGCCGGAGTACCAGGCGATTCACCACCATCGAGAATCGGGTCTCGAAGGGCAGATCAATCTTGCCGTCTTCGAAAATGTACGGCCTTCCAAGTAGCCTGTAATTCAAGACATCACAACGTCGAGGTAGCGCACAATGTCTATACAGACACCGCTTTGCAAGATTCTCGGTATCGAACACCCCATTATCCTGGGCGGAATGATGGGGCAGAGCAATGGAAGACTGACTGCAGCGGTCTCGAACGCCGGAGGACTCGGAACCCTCTCGAGCGCGACCTTCGGTCTGGAGGGCTCCCGCGAGCAGATGACCCAGTTGCTCGAGCTCACAAACAATCCCTACTCCGTAAACCTTCCCCTCTTTCATCCGATGATTCCGGATCTGATCACCTTGCTACCCGAATTCGGGGTCAAGATCGTGACGACCTCGGCGGGCAGTCCGGCAAAGTACACCGACATTCTGAAGGACATGGGTATCTATGTGATCCATGTGATCTCGTCGGTCCGGACGGCCTTGAAATCCGAGGATGCCGGTGTCGATGCGCTCGTCGCGGAAGGCAGCGAGTCCGGAGGCAAGGTCGCGAAGATTGAAGTGCCGACCATCTCGTTGTTACCTCAAGTCGTCGAGCGGGTGCAGATCCCGGTGATCGCCGCGGGCGGCTTCGCGGACGGGAGCGGGTTGCTGGCGGCGTTGGCGATGGGGGCGCAAGGTGTGCAGATGGGGACTCGCTTCATCGCCTCGGAAGAGGCGCCGGCTCACGCAAACTGGAAGCAGGTGCTGGTCGATGTTGATGATTCAGCGACCGCGATCGCATGCCGCAATTCGTCGCCAACGAGGCTGGTGAGGAACGACTTTTTCGCCGAGCTGGATGCGCTGGACGAGCCGGGCAAGACCGCGATGGACTTCATGCCCGTTATGGGAATCGGAGCGAAGCGAATTCCGGACGATGTGGACGGTACGAAGGGCAACTACACGGCCGGAACCGGCTCAGGTCTGATTCGCGAAGTGCTTCCGGCGGGCGATATTGTCCGTCACATTATGGAAGAGGCCGAGCAGGCAATGGAGCGGGTGCAGCAGGTCTTCGTAAACTGAGTCTCTCAGCAGGTAGGAGGACATGGAGTATGCCCGCAAAGGGTACTGTCAAGTTGACCGCTCGGCTGGCAGAGTTACAATCGGGCTGAGGTGTCGCACCAGCCGACCCGACAGCGGGAACGCCAGATGCGGAGGTTCAAATCCGCCGGACAAGCTCAACGCTTCTTGTCGGTCCATGGAGTCGTCGGGAACCTGTTTCGAGTGGGCCGTCATCTGGTGCGCTCCACTCACCACCGAGAACTACGAGAGCGTTCCTTCCTCGTTTGGCGACAGGAGACGTGCGTCTGCTGAACTCGGAATCAAGGCTCGTCCGCGGCACAAGCTCGCACCGGCAGGATTAACTTGACAGTGCCCTGGGAGAGTCTGGCGCTGAGTAACCATTGGGAGGGGAGTCGATGAGAAGAGTCCGCATTGCCGCGCTGACGATCAGCGCATTGGCTGCCACCTATGCAGGTGCGGAGCGAAACGCCTACTTCGGCGATCTACACATCCATACGCAGTTTTCGATGGACGCGTTCACCTTCGGCACCCGCTCGACACCCGACGACGCCTACCGCTATGCCCGCGGCGAAGCCATCAAACACCCCGGCGGCTTCGATATCCAGCTCGATCGCCCGCTCGATTTCTACGCCGTCACCGACCACGGTTACTTTCTCGGCAGATGGGTGGCGATGACGGATCCTGATCATCCGCTCCACAATGACCCCGAAGCCCGTCCCTATCTCGATTCGCACACCGGAACCCTCCTCACCGGGCGAGGTCTGAGTCCCGCTACCGCCAGGGCGTATCTCCAGGCCCATCCCGACCCGGGTGCCTCCCGCCCGGCCTGGAGGGAGACCATCGCTTCGGCGGAGAGAAACTACGAGCCGGGCAAGCTGACGACGTTCATCGGCTATGAATTTACGTCATCGCACCCCGACGGCGGAAATCAACATCGCAACGTCATTTTCCGCGGCTCGAAAGCGCCAGATCTGCCTTTCACTCGACTCGACTCGCCGAACCCGGAGGATCTCTGGGATTGGCTCGATGGCTTGCGAGCGCAGGGCATCGAAGCGCTGGCGATTCCTCACAACTCGAACCAGAGCGCCGGCCATAAGTTCGCGCTCCAGCAGGAGTCGGGCGAGCCCTTCGACGCGGCGTACGCCCGGATGCGGATGCGCAATGAGCCACTCGTCGAGGTGACACAGATCAAGGGCACCTCGGAGACAAACCCCTTGCTCTCTCCCAACGACGAGTGGGCCGAGTTCGGGATCGAGTACATTGCCGGCGAGAGCTCGAACCTAGAGAAGGTACGTGGCAGCTATGTACGCGACGCCTACCTGGCCGGTCTCGGGTTCGAGGAGAACGAGGGCTTCAACCCCTACCGCTTCGGGATGATCGGCTCGAGCGACGGCCATAACGCGGGCTCGGCCTTCGAGGAGTCGAAATTCTTCAGCAAGCGCGGGCTCTACGATGGCAAACCGGAGCAGCGCGGGTCGGTTCCCCCGGGGGGTGCGAAGACCTGGGATGACGCCGCATTAACCCGGGGAGGCTTTGCCAGGTTTGCGACCTGGGGCGCCTCCGGCTTGGCCGGGGTATGGGCCGAGGAGAACACGCGCGAATCGATCTACGACGCCCTCCGCCGCAAAGAGACCTTCGCCACCACCGGACCGCGCATCCGAGTGCGCTTCTTCGGCAGCTATGAGTTCGGCGACGATGCGCTCGAGAGCAGCGATCTCATGGCCAAGGCCTACGAGCACGGTGTGCCGATGGGCGCCGACCTCCCAGCTCGGCGGCGTGGCGCGCCGCAATTCCTCGTTTGGGCGGTGCAGGACCCCGAGTCCGCCAAGCTCCAGCGTGTGCAGGTGATCAAGGGCTGGATCGAGAACGGCGAGTCGAAGGAGCGGGTCTACGATGTCGCCTGCTCGGACGGTCTCGAGGTCGACCCCACAACCCATCGCTGCCCTGAGAACGGCGCCGAGGTGAATCTCGCCGACTGCAGTGTCAGCGCCGACGTCGGTTCAGCGCAGCTCAGAACACTGTGGACCGATCCTGAGTTCGACCGAGGGCAACGTGCTTTCTACTACGTGCGCGCCTTGGAGAATCCAACTTGCCGCTGGTCCACCTGGGATGCACTGCGTGCGGGCACGCCGCCTCGACCCGGTCTTGCGCTAACCCTTCAGGAGCGCGCCTATTCGTCTCCCATTTGGTTGATACCGCGATAGGCACAGAGCGGGTGGGACGCTGCTAACGCTAATCCGGATTTGCAAGCAGAGGGCCGGTCAACTGGTACGCGTCACCGCGTTGAGCGTGTTCGTGATCAGCCCGTCACACGACGACGTGTCGGCGCAAGGGCAAGCTGCGCCACGCAACGCGGTCTCGACGGGAGAGCTCTTGATCGAGCCGCCGACGCTGATCAACCTCGGCTTCGAATGGTTCATCCAGGGCGACGACAACCGGAACGCCATGGTGGAGGTCTGGTATCGCGAGCAGGGCGAGACGAGTTGGTCGTCGGCGCTCCCACTCCTGCGCCTCCAAGGTGAGCGGATCTCCCAGGGAGCGCTGTTCGACGTCGTCGCTCCGAACATGTTCGCCGGGAGCATCCTCGATTTGGAGCCTGACACGGACTATCAGGCGCGGTTCGTGATGACCGATCCTGATGGCGTGATCGGGGAGGCCAGCAAAACCGTGACCGTGCGGACGCGTGCCGAGCCGGTCCCCTCCGAGGAGGGGAGGGTGTTTCACGTCTATCCCCGTGGTTTCGAGGGTACCAGGCTCGAGCCGTCATTCGCGGGGCTGATGTGCGCGTACAACTCCTCATGTGGTGGCGGGGACGGCGCCACGGCTGGGCGTCCGCGGGTGCGCCCGGGCGACATCGTCCTCGTGCACGCCGGCCTCTACAAGAACAACCGCTACGAGTACGGCCAAGCCGGTGGCACGTTCCCGTACGAGGGCACGTATTTCCTGACCGCCGACGGCACGCCTGCGAGGCCGATTGCCATCAAAGCCGCCGGTGACGGCGAAGTCATCTTCGACGGCGACGGCGGCTTCGCCCTCTTCAACGTCATGGCGGCCGACTATACCTACTTCGAGGGCATCACGTTTCGTAACACGGAGTTCGCCATCTGGGCCGGCCAGCAGCTCATCGCGGGGGCGAAGGGGCTCTCCGTCAAGCACTCCCGTTTCGAGGATGTGGGGGCCGGTGTCTTCACCAACTATTCGGGCTCGAGCGGCTTCTACATCGCCGACAACTGGTTCTACGGCCGCAACAACCCAGAGCGCCTGATCGGCTGGTCCGACGCGCAGCTCTGGGGGCAGTTTGACGGCATCGCCGGTCAGGTCCATCCCCCCGTCATGGCCTCCTACGTGGCGGTGAAGCTCTACGGACCCGGGCACGTCGTGGCCTACAACTACATCGCGGACTTCCACGACGGGATCGATGTGGAGACCTACGGAAATCCCGACGGAATCGTCGCGACCGGACCGGGGGAGCCCGAGGGTCCCAAGTATCCGCCGCGGGAGTACTGGGACCGGCGCCCGGTCGCGATCGACTTCTACAACAACTACATCACCAACTCCCACGACAACCCGATCGAGACCGACGGGAGTATGCACAACGTGCGGGTGCTCCGGAACATGTTCATCAACCACGCCTCGCACGCGTTCTGCAGTCAACCGGTCCTCGGAGGACCCGTCTACTGGATTCGGAACATCGCCTACAACCTCCCTGGCGGCTCGAGCCGTTTCTTTGGCGCCTCCGGCGTTGTGTTCTACAACAACACCATCCTGTCTGAGACGACCGGGACGGTGCAGAACACACATTGGCGGAACAATCTGATTCTGGGGCAGAACGCGCCATCCGACTTTCGACGGCAGCGTTCGAATCTGTTCGGGATCACGACGTTCACGAACTACACCTCGTCGGACTACAACGGCTTCGGCCCCGCGCCCGACACCAGGATGCCGTTTCGATGGGAGAGTCCGCCGTTCGACGTGGTCGCCGATTTCCGGACCCCGAATCACACCCCGGCGCTCGAGTTGCGGGAGTTCGCGACGCTCGAGGAATACAGCGAGGCGACCGGACAGGACCGGAACAGTGTCCAAGTGGGATACGACGTGTTCATGAACGTGCCCCGACTCGATGCCCGGAAGGTGAGCACGCTCCAGAACCTCTACGATGCGGAGGATCTCGATTTTCGGTTGAGATCAGGCTCGGCTGCCGTCGACCGGGGGATGGTGCTGCCGTCGGTGACCGATGGCTTCACAGGGAGCGCGCCCGACCTCGGGGCGTTGGAGGTCGGTGGCGCCGCACCGCACTACGGGCCTCGCGATTAGCTCAGAAAAGAGGAGGTCGTCCATGCCTGAGAGAACTGGAGGGCAGAATGTTCGGCTGGCACCTTGGCAGCCGAAGGCTGCCGGGGGATCTGTTTTGAGGAGCGACGGGCTGCAAGGAGAGCAGAAGAAACAGCAAGTGATCTACAGCTTCTCTTGAATGTAATTCCCGCATAACGAACGATAATTTAGACAAAAACGTACTATACGGACTATAATAGTGGACGTTATGCCAAGGAGACCAACTGCCTCCCACCCGTCCGTCCAACGACTACTGCGGGAGCTGGGCGAGAACATCAGACTAGCTCGTCTCCGGCGAGGCTTCTCGATGCAGTTGGTCGCCGACCGTGTCGGTATCTCTCGCATGACTCTCCACTCCATAGAACGAGGGGAGGCCGGAGTAACGCTGGGGAACTACGCCAACGTGCTGCACAGCCTTGGACTCCACGAGGATCTCCGACTCCTCGCGCGCGACGATGAGCTGGGTCGCAAACTGCAAGACGCGGAGCTCACAACCTCCAAACGAGCTCGAAAGACTCCTCTGTCGTGAGCCATCAGCGGCTCATCGAGGTGTGGGCGGACTGGGAAGGGCTGGCCGAGCCCACGCTCATGGGCCGCCTTCTTGCGACGCTTTCTCGCGGCAAGGAGATCTTCTCATTCGACTACGACAAGGAGTGGCTCGGCAGCGCGCAGCGAGCGCAGCTCGATCCCACTCTGGCACTCTACGCGGGACCCCAGTACCCGTCATCGGGCCAGGGCAACTTCGGCGTCTTCCTCGACTCATGCCCAGACCGATGGGGAAGAGTGCTGATGCTCCGCCGGGAAGCGCAACTTGCGCGCGAGGAAGGCCGGGAAGAGAGAAGATTGCTCGAATCCGACTACCTGCTAGGGGTGCACGACCGTCATCGCATGGGTGCTCTTCGATTCCGCGTCGAGGATCGCTTCCTCGACGACAATGCCGAGCTAGCGTCGCCCCCTTGGACATCCCTCAGAGAACTCGAGCACGCGAGCCTGCAGCTCGAGCGAGAGGACGCAGCGCAATACGCCGACTACAGTCGATGGCTACGCATGCTCATCGCGCCCGGCGGCTCTCTAGGCGGAGCTCGGCCAAAAGCCAGCGTCCTCGACGAGCAAGGTCATCTTTGGATAGCGAAGTTCCCGAGCCAACGCGACGACGAGGACATCGGCGCGTGGGAGAGCGTAATCCATGAGCTTGCCACCCACGCTGGTGTCTCCGTGCCTAAAACCCAACTTCGTCGCTTCGGTTCGAGGGAGCATACGTTCCTGAGCAGACGGTTTGATCGGACGCGCGGGGGCAGACGTCTTCACTTCGCGTCGGCTATGACGCTGCTTGAAAGGCGGGAGGGTGACGACGCGCGCGACGGTGCCAGCTACCTCGAGCTCGCCGACCTGTTGATACGGAGGGGCGCTCGGACCGCCGCCGACCTTGAAGAGTTATGGCGACGGATCGTCTTCTTCGCGTGCGTTTCCAACACCGACGACCATCTACGCAATCACGGCTTCCTGCTCACTCCGACCGGCTGGACCCTAGCCCCGGCCTACGACATGAATCCAGACCCATATGGCGAAGGGTTGAGCCTCAATATTTCCGAGTCGGACAACGCCCAGGATCTGCAACTGGTTCTCGACGTGGCATCTGCATACCGAGTGAAGGCACAGCACGCGAAGAGAATCGTCGGAGAAGTGGTCGCCGCCGTAGGTCGCTGGCGACGAGTCGCCGACAACCTTGGACTCTCAAGTGACGCACATGATCGTATGCGCCGGGCCTTTCGGGTCGCCGACAACGCGTTGTAGCTGGAGAAGACCCGGCAGCCTACGGCTGCCAAGGTGCCAGCCGAACATTCTGCCCGCACCTTCGACAGCGGCGGAAGGGTACTGTCAACTTGAGCCTAGGGCTGCCAGAGTCGGCTCATGGACAACAGCGCATCCAGCTACCGAGGCCATCGCTTCCCAGCCGAGATCATCGGTCATGCCGTCTGGCTGTATCACCGGTTCTGCCTGAGCTTCCGAGACGTCGAGGATCTCCTGGCAGAGCGCGGCATCACCGTCTCATACGAGACGATCCGTCAGTGGTGCAGGAAGTTCGGTGGTGAGTACGCGCGCACGCTGAAGCGCCGACAAGGCCGCCTCGGCGATACCTGGTACCTCGACGAGCTCTTCGTGACCATCCAGGGCAGGCGCAAGTATCTCTGGCGTGCCGTCGATCAGGACGGCGATGTGATCGACATCCTCGTGCAGCCACGCCGAGATCGAAAAGCAGCAGAACGCTTCTTCCGCGCGCTATTGAAGGGCCAAGGGGCAGAGCCGCTTCAAGTCACCCGGCCAAGCGCAGCGATTCCTCTCCGCTCACGCGGCCATCCAGAACCTGTTCCGCGTTGGACGGCACCTCGTCAACTCTGCCAACCACCGAACGCTCCGAGATCGCTCGTTCAGCGTGTGGCGGCAGGTGACGTGTGCCTGCTGAACTCGGAATGAACCGGCGATCGCGGTACAGAATCGCCTCTGCAGATCTAAGTTGACAGTGCCCTCTGCAGACACAGGCAGACGCAATTGCTTGATGCAACTGCTTGACCCTTGTAGTCCCCATGCGCTAGGTTGGAGCTCTCCCGAGCGGTCCCGTTTGAAACTACTGAGAATCCGAGGATGAAAATTATGCGTTGCACAAATCTACTGTTTGCGGCGATGGCCGCTTTGTTGTTTTCAGCTGTCGCCAGCGCTCAGGAACAAGCGCCGTCACCGGATCAGGCTCCGATGATCCTCTCTTCGTTAGACACAGACGGCGACAAGAAGATTAGCGAGAGCGAAGCACAGGGTGGATTGAAGCAGAACTTTGCTCGCATCGACGGCAACGGCGACGGCGGGATCGACATCGAAGAGCTCACGACGATGCTCGAGATCGTAGCGGTACAGCGCGGTGGAGGCAGTTCTGCTGCTGCCACGAACGACTCGGCCTCGGATCCCACGCCCTCTTTCTCGCCTGTCTTCGACGCTCCTGCCTTCGATGCCTTGACGAAAAAAATCGAAGCACTCGATACGTCGGGAAAACTCAGCAAAGCCGAGTCGATGCAGCTCTACCAAATGATGGCCAGTGCGATTGTCGAAGAGCAGACTCGCTTCTTTTCGGTCCGGCAAAACACGGTTCACGATTATCAGCGTCATATCTATGGACCCGATACTCTGCATGTCGTGACGGCGTTGAAATTAGGTACTGACGCCGAACTGATCAATACGATGAAAGAGTACCTTCGCGTCGTCGAGGATCTTGGCGGCGAGGTCGTTTACATCGGCAAGTCGGTGAAGAACATGGGACTCGCGTCAAAGCAGCTTGCCGAGAGCCAGTGGGATGTGTTTGCCGTAATCCAGTTCGATGGCCGTCAGCAGTGGAATGAGCTGACCGCAAAAGGCGACTACAAGCAGATGCTCGCGTCGTTTGACGCAACCTATTCGATTGGCCTGGATCGCGACCCGCTCGAGAATTTCAGGATGCCGGCAAACCTGCTGTCGATGCGGATTCAACAATCGCTGAACAACGATCCAAAGCGGCTTCCGTTCAAGCGGGTACCGGACGGATCGCCCGCCGCGAAACAACGGGAGCAGCAACTCACGCAGATGGTCGCTGACCATGAGGTCTACAGCACCGACGCGATCGTGAACGTGAACTTCGTGAAATACGGCGATTCGGAACAGGCAGACGCGAATACGTCATACGGCAATGAGATGAGCAACCTGTATGCCGAAGGCGGCCATGGCCCGGTGCACATGGGCAAAGCGATCAAGTTGGAAGGAGACGCGGAATTCGATCTGGTCGGCTTGGTCTACTACCCTGGACTGCAGTACTTCGCGGACATGGTGCAGAGCACGTTCTATACCGGCATTTACTCCAATAAGCAGCTGGGTGACACCCTGGTCTCGATAACTGTGCCGATCTTGCAGTTACTGCAATGAAGGGAAGCCAGAACCATATGAAACTACTCGAGCAGCTGTTGAACCTCCCTTACCCGCGCGGCGAAGACAAGGGGGCCGGACTACCGTGACCACCCGCCGTCCTCCCTCCGGCCGGCAAGGTGCCACCCGAACATTTTCGAGAGGGCGGAGAACCCGAAGAAGAGTTGACAACAACGGTCCCCTTCGGCGGGCCGGGATGCCACCCTGGCTTGGATCTCAGGGCATAATGCCACTGGAAGGAAGGTATCAGCGATGAGCGATGAGTCGAGCCTGACCGGCTGGCGGAGTGGATTCGAGGAATGGGTGGAGTACGCCCAGCCGATGATGCGGGAAGGCCGCGGCAAGGAGGCCTTTCACAAGTACCCTTGGTTCACGACGGAGGGTGATCCTTTCACTCGCCTCCAGAAGCCGGCATCAACGACCCGCTTTGGATTGCTGACGACCGGTGGCTACTCGATCGAAGGCGAGCAGGAGCCGATGCGCCCCCACCCCGCCTTCGGTGATGAGATCCCGCAGATCCGGCGGATACCCCTCGACGTCGATCGCTCCAAGCTACGGATCGACCACCGCGGATACGACCACCGTTTCGCGGAAGAGGACTTCAACGCCAATCTGCCGCTCGACCGGCTGGCAGAGCTGGTTGAGGACGGGACACTGGGCTCGCTGATGACGGAGACGCTCGTACTGATGGGATTGCAGCCGAACGTGGCGCCGCTCATCCGGGAGACGATTCCGGAGATCGTGGCATCTTTCAAGGCCGGTGGTGTTGAGGCGGCACTACTCGTTCCTTCGTGACCGGTCTGCCATCAGACCGTGAGTCTGATCGCAAGAGGGCTCGAGGACGCTGGAATCCCCACCGCACTTGTCAGCGTCATGCCAGGCCTGAGCAGCCCTAGCCGACCTCCTCGGCAGGTCGTTCGTCGGTTGAACATCGGCGCGACGGTGGGGCGACCGCACGACGTCGAGGGGCAGCGCTCGACCCTGACCAGAATGGTCGCCATCATCGAGAACGCCGAAGCGTTCGGCGCCGTCGACAAGGACGAGAAGCCGAAGACCGCGTAGCGCTCCTGTCTCTATCCCTGATGCAATTCTTGACCGCCTACCTGTGTCGGACTAGGCTGGCGGTCGAGACGAATCCAGCACACAGAATGAGAGGTACTCGACTATGAATTCGTGGATCACAGGCAGTAGTCCACTCTACAGATTGACATTGCTCCTTCTGGGCGTCGCCCTGTTCGCGGGCGGCGCCGGTGCCGAGGACGGCTCGAAAGTGCGCGGGGCCCATGAAGGGTTGCCTGCCGACGAGAGGACCGACGACCTGGGAATTACGGTGACGAGGGCGCCGGTCAGCTCTCCCGGGCGGCGATACCCCGCTACCTTTGATTTCCCGACCGGCCCCGAAGTGGGGGAACGCCTGCCAGAGTTCTCACTCCCCAATCAGAGTGGAGAGCTGATCGACTTCCATCGGGATCGTGGTGACTCCCAGGCGATTGTTGTCTTCTACCGCTCCGTTGTTTGGTGACCGTACTGCCGCACGCAACTGGTCGAGTTGCACAACCGAATGGAAGATCTCGCTTCAGACAACGTCAAGGTCTATGGCATCAGCTACGACCCGCAATCAAGCCTCACAGACTTCGTGGATCAGTACGATCTGAGTTACGACCTCCTCTCTGATGTGGATTCGGAGGTGATCAAGAAGTTCGGCATTCTCAACACGCTGATCGCTCCGGAAGACTCGGAGAGAATGTACGGCCTGCCGTTCCCAGGCGTCTACGTAACAGATGAGTCGGGCGTGGTCACCGAGAAGTTCTTCTATCGCCACTACGCCAGCCGGGCCTCGGCCGGGTCGATCGTGGATTCGGCCTTGGGCGACGTGCTGATGCCGAAAGAAGCGCCCAACGAGTCTCTGCGTAACGATCAAGTCGAGATCACCGCGTTCTTGGCGGATGAGTCGTTGAAGTTCGAGGTTCGCAGCGTGCTCTATGTGCGCCTCGAGCTCGAAGAAGGCCTGCACGTCTACAGCGGCGACCTTCCGAAGGGCTATGTCGCAACCACAGTGAGCATCGACGAGACTCCAGGGTTGCGAGTCGGGACCCTTTCCTATCCAGCCACGAGGCCGAAGACCTTCGAGGCTCTGGGAGTGACGCTGGATGTCTACGAAGGTGTCGTCGAGATCGCGGTCCCGGTGTCATTGACCGCCGAGGTGATGAACTGGACCCTTCCGGACAAGCCCGAGGTCATGGAGATCCCGGTGAGGGTCGACTATCAGGCCTGTAGCGAGACGGTGTGTTACAGACCCAAGACGGAAACCCTGACCGTAAGTGCTCCCGTCAGCCCGCTTTCGATGCCGCGCCGCCGATAGCACTTTACGAGCACGCTGAGTTGATGGCGACCGTGTCGCCCCCAAGCGCTCACCTCGATAAGAGGGTGGACCCTGTGAGCGAAGCGGCACCTGGCCCTGAAGGGGGAGCGGTCAGAGAGGGTAGAGCGGGAGCTTCAGCCGGCGCGCGTTGTCGCGCATCCTGCGATCGTAGGTGGCCAGCCTCACCGGCGCTCCGGAAGCCCTCAGGAACTCGACGGTTGCCAGGTGCAGCGCGTCGAGGGTCCGCAGCGGCCGAGGAAACGGGTCGAGCGCCCGGGTCAGAACGACCGGCGAGAGCTCGACCAGGTCGACGCCGTCGAGCAGCGTTCGCGCCGCGTCGCCATGGGACGCGGCAAAGCCGCGGGCATGGAGCATGGTCCACATTTCGTACTGAATCAGCCGGCTCGAGGTCAGCGGCTCGCGCCAGAGCGCCTCGGGCGGGCACTCGTCCTCGCTCAGGAGGTGTGCGAGCGCCGCCGACGCATCCAGGTACACTCGTGTCACACCCGGTCCGCCCGCTCCTCCTCGAGCCAGTCGAGGATCGTGGTCAGTGGGGCGACCGGCGCCCTCGGTGGCGGCGCGCCAAGGCGCGCGCGGGCCGGAGTCACGAAGCCGTTGCGTACCAGCTCGGCGATGACGGCGTCCGCGACCGCCGGACTTCGAGCGGCATCAGGTGGTCGCAGCTCGGCCACGACACGCTCCCGATCGGTCACCAGGATCGTCTCCCCACCGGCGGCGAGGCGAACATACTCGCTCAGCTTGTTCTTGAGTACCTTGAGCCCGACCGCACGCATCGCCACAAAGTAGCTTCAAGAAGCTACTTTGTCAACTGCCGCACAGACGAGTCCCACCCGGTTCAGGGGCACGCGCCACGGTGTGGGGTGGGACGCGCACCCCGATGTTCCCATCTCGCATACGAGAGCGCTCGTTCTCGAGCTACGGTGCAGGGCTAGTCGGCAAAGCAACAATGCAAGGCGCTACCCGAAGAAGATGTCGGAAAGAGATAGAGCCCGACTCCCTCTTCAGACAGCGGCAGGCCTGCCGAAGAGCCCTGCACTTGGTGGAGGCGCTGCTTCGCGCTCGACCCGGTCTTGCGCTAACGCTTCAGGAGCGCGCCTTTTCGTCCCCGATTTGGGTGATTCCGCGGTAAAGCGTGGGCTCCCGGCAGCCTTGGGCTGCCATTGGTGCCACCCGAATATTCCAAGGAATCCTGGCTCCATCTAAGTCAAATGATGTCAAAATCTTACCGGTGAGCACGCTGAGTTGATGGCGACCGTGTCGCCCCCAAGCGCTCCCCTCGATAAGAGGGTGGAACCCTGTGAGCGAAGCGGCACCTGGCCCTCCGGGCTGACCGCTCGGCTGCAAATCCCTACCCGAATGGAGGGCAGAAAGTTCGGCTGGCACCTTGGCAGGGCTCAGCGTTCCTCTAGAAGGTCGCGAGGATCTTGTCTCGCGAGTCTCCCTTGTGCGCCGCTACGGACCTCAGGATCGCGTTCAGCGTGCCCACCCGGAGGACCTGGTGGGCGGGCACCACGATACGTTGGCGTGAAGGCTCGTCGGTCTCCAAGATTACGTGGCTACCTACCTGGTGGACGCGGCGATAGTCCCAGTGCTTGCAGAGCGCTCGGATCAGACGCTCCCCGCTGAGATCCCGCGGGAGCTTCATCCAGTTGCGAGCACTTCGTCGCGCACGAGATGAAGTCGGATCGAGGTGGGGCACTTCGACTCATCGAAGAAGGCACTCACGGCCTCGCGGGCGTTGCGCCGGAGTTCTTCCTAGCTGTCGGCTTGAGTGAAGATCGGTTCCGTCAGACACTCAGCGACGAAGCCGCCATCTCCCTCCTGGGTCACCTCGAATACCAACTCGTTCATCGGGAGCATTGTATCGGAGTCCAGAGGTCCGAATGATGAGGGGGATGAGAAACGTGGAGGTGTACCAACAGAAGATCCCCGATTCTCTCCTCTGGTTCTTCGCATCGACCCGGCTGAAACCTGCACCTGAATCTGCCAAGTTGAGCGGCCCAATCCGCCCAGGTGTTCAAAATAGCGATACTTGGGGTGTTCAAAATAGGGTTACATGGGGATACCAGCGCGCAGGTAGCCCCAGCGGGATCTTGGGAGAGCGCTCGTTCTCGAGCTACGGTGCAGGGCTAGTCGGCAAAGCAACGATGCAAGGCGCTACCCGAGAAGATGTCGGAAAGAGAAAGAGCCCGACTCCCTCTGCAGACAGCGGCAGGCCTGCCGAAGAGCCCTGCATTTGGTGGGGGCGTGGCTTCGAGCTCGGCCCCCGTCTTGCGCTAACCCCTTCAGGAGCGCGCCTTTTCGTCCCCGATTTGAGTGATTCCGCGGTAAAGCGTGGGCTCTGGGTCAGCGCATCTTCGAACCGGCACCCACGCTTGACTCGGGCAGAGTCGGCACTGTGATCGGGCCGCAGTGCCGGGCTATCGACGCCGCCTTGTGCTTGTGGATGTTTCTGAAGTCGGAGGACCGGGCGATCTCGCTGAAGACGTGAAAGCTGGGGTAGCGCACGATGTTGAGGCGCGCCACTGCGGTCTCACGATGTAAAGCGTCGGCAGAGTTGAGGGCGGCGGGCACGTTGTCGGCAATGATGATCTCACGGTCCAAGTGGGCCAGCTCGCCACCGCCCATGTAGCGTGCGTAGGCCTCGAGGCCGGTCGATCCGGGGTGCGAGCCGTCGGCGTATTGTGCCTTCTCGCGAATCTCGAGGAGGTTCATCACATAGATCATGGTGTCGGTGGGGTCGTCTGGGCGTGACTGCCGCGTCGCTGCGGTAGGTCGCGCCGGCACGCCCACCACTACGTGCTCGTTCGCCACTGCGGCCTCTCGATGTACGTACGCCGCCTTCCGTAACGCGCTGCCCTCTACTTTCTCCCACGCACGCCAGCTCGGGTAGTGCTTCACCACGGTGACGTCCCAGTCGCAGTCGGGTCTGCTGCCCCAGCCCAAGACGTTGTTGACGAGCAAGGTCTTGACACCGGCCTTCTCTTCGACCGCGGCGAGGGTGGAGAGATAGGCCTGGTAGGCGCCTACCGGAGTCTTCAGCTGAGCGACCGTTGCCGCGCCCGGGTAGGCGACGCTCTTTCGCAGCTTCACTTTCTCCAGGCGGTGGAAGACGCCGTCGCCGTGATGCTCGACCAGACGCGCGCCCAGCTCGGTCCGGGGTGCGTCCTGCGCCACCGCCGCACCGCCAACGGCTGCTGCAGAAGGTAGCAGAACCGCGGCGATCGCAGCCATCAAACCGAATTTAGGACACATACGAACGGGGGCCCATTGATTGAATCTCATCGCAATTCCTCGCTATTTCGTCTTGAACGTTTCGTGGTGACTCTCACTCCGAGAGCCTGCTTCTTGGCTTAGCTGTGAACTAAGGGTCGGCGCGGAAATAACTTCACATTATCGCCGGAGCGTGTGAGGCCGAGGCGCCACAGGGCGGTCGCTGCATTGGAGGTGGTGGTGAGCTGAGCCCAGGCTGTGGGGCAAGCTCTTCCTGCTCGGTTCGCGGTCTCGGCGAGAGGGTGTAGTTCCACTTTCCTAGGAAGTCGCTCCTGGCCACCGCGAGCTGCAGCATTTCCTTGTCCGATACCCTGACTCCTTTCTGGTATTGGCGTTGATCACGGCACGGCTCGACGCGCAGTCCGGTGGATGTCGTCGTGTTGCGGACGAGGTTGACGAGGATCTCGAAACTCTCGAGAGGAACTCCGGCCCAGTTCTTGCTGATCTCGCTGAACATCCTGTGCTCGATGGGATTCCATTTACTGGTGCCAGTTGGATAGTGGGCGACGGTGATGATGAGGCCGCACTTGTCTACGAGCTTCTCCTGGAGGTACTTCTTCCAGGCTCGAAGCCGTGCGCCGTTGCTTGCGCCGCTGTCGGCAAGAATGAGGAGACGCTGAGACGCCGGATAGTGAGATCGACCGTATTTGAGCCACCAGGTCGCGATGCTGTTGACAGCGAACTCCGGCGTGTCCGACGACTGTCCGAGGACGAGAACGCCGAAGTTCCTCTGAAGATCGTAGATCCCATAGGGGGAGGCGATGGCGAGAGCTTCGGACCGGAAGTCGTGATCCTTGACCCGCTTGGCCTCGCGGCACCATGTCTGTCCCTGGTTCTTGAACCGACCGATCAGCTCCTTCTTCTTCGTATCGACGCTGATGATCGGGTCGCCAGCGCTTGTGAAATCCTCGCGCAGTCGCTTGATGGCCTTGAACTGTGCATCACGATCTGGGGAGTTCCCCGAAGACAGACATTTCCTATTGCTCTTGAGGGAATAGTTCAGGTCTGCGAGCAATCGACGCACCACCGTAGCCGATACGATGATGTCAAGGCGTTCGGCAAGGCATTGGGCCACCTTTGCAGCGGTCTCGTGCGTCCATCTTTTTGATGACATGGGATCACCAGCTATATCGGCCTCGAGTATGGAATGGATTCCATCGACTATCTCGGGCGTTTTTTTTCCACTCGTTGGTTGCCACCGCCTGCTCTTCGAACTCTTCCGCGCTCCACGGAGCCGCCGAAGAGCTCGCGACGTCCTTTTGCGACTGTATGAGGGTCCAGGTCCAGAAGATCGGCGATCTTCCGGTCGCCGCCATGCCCGAGCTTGGTCGCTTCCAGGCCAGCGAAGAGCCGCCGCTGGCGTTCGTCTAGCAGGCTGAAGAATAAAACGATGGCAGCCCTGAGCTCCTCGGGGAGCACTTCTGGAACGAGGCTGGCAGCTACATCCTGGAGAGCCTGCCGTTCGTTGCGCATCAGCTTCTGCTGACGACGGCGCCCTGTTTCCGAGCACAAGTATACGAACCTCTTCCCAACTCTGGATCGTACGATTCTCTTGCGACGAACGAGGTGCAACATCGCGTGCTTGACCTCGACCTGCAGCAGGAGCTCGAGTTCAGAAGCCGTATAGCCGGCAGCGGACCGGTCCACGGCAGCCACCGCAGTTTCGAGGAGGCTGCCATGCCGACTGAACCTCGCCGAACCGCACGACCACAAACCCAGATCGTCGAAATCGGGAATCTCGTTCAAGGTATAGAACCGCCCTCGATCCGAGTAGCTGGCCAAATAGCCCAATCGAGACAGCGAACGGTAGACCGTCATGGTGGCTCGGGTTCCCATGGCGTCCTTGAGCTCATCCATGGTGGCCATCTGTTCGCTCATCAAGAGCTCGCGCACTGTTGCATCACGATCTTCGGCTCGTACCATTTGGTATAGTTCCCCTTCCAAAAGAGGTGACAGGGAAAACTATACCAAATGCGGGCAGGGCTATGCTAGCTCTAAACCTTGCAAACAAGGCGCGTACCGGAGGATTATGCGGTGGCTGAAGAAGGGGGCAGTGGTATGGTCACCCCAGATACTGGAAACTTATTTCCGCGCCGACCCTAAGGTGCCGAAAGGCATCCACACAATGAGCTGCGGTCTGCGTGGGCCGGACTGGCTCAACGCTACCTTAATGTGCATGATTGGAAGAGTCAATCATTTGCATCAAGCAATCGAACGCCCGCTCAGCCTGGCTGGAGCGTGAGCTTCAGCTTGCCGAGTTGCGTCGCCCAATCCAGCCCCGACCCAAGGCAGAATATCCGGCTGGCACCTTGGCAGCCGAAGGCTGCCCGGGCTTTCCAACCGAAGTCCGAAGGCTATTCGTCGTCTCTTGGCGGCGGCAACACTGCAGATGATCGGACTACTTCGAGCGACGGATCTCATCGGCGGCTTCCAGGCGTGGCGGGCGGCGGGTCTCCCCGTGGTCAGAGGCCGTTCACCATCGGCGCCTCGCTTGTTCAAGCGACCGTGAAACGCTGGGTAGGCATTGTCAGCTTAAGAGTCTGCCCCTTACAAAGAGTTACCGAGGGACGCCACCCCGGCTCCGCCGTGAAGTGTTCGTCGCTAGAGGCTCACGGGGGAGCCGAGCTCCTCCAAGTGCCGCGCGATCAACATCTTGATCAAGGACTGCCGAGGCACTCCTAGCCTCGAGGCCTCGCGATCAAGTGACTCGATCATCCAGATGGGGAAGTCCACGTTGACGCGTCGTTGGTCGTGGCCGGGGCGACGCGCCTTCGTGAGGTCGAGGTACTTCAGGATGTCCTCGCCGGTGTCGAACTTCCGGTCGAGTTCCTTTGCCTTAGCCTTCATAGAGTTCAACCTCCTCTCCGCGGGATCTGCGTACCGAGATGACCCGCGCGCGATCGCTTCGATAGGTGATCACGGCGGACCAATGAACGTCGCCGATCTTGCCGACAACCAGGAACCGTGGTTCGTCCGTGGTGCGGGCCGGCACTTCGATTCGATCCGGGTCGTTCCATAGTTGCTGTGCCTCGGTGAAATCGATGCCATGCTTCGTCAGATTCGAGCGGCTCTTTCGCGCGTCGAACTCGAAGTTCATGGTATAGAAAGTATACCTTTCCCCGCCCTGTCCGAGAAATCGGCCGCGTCCTGAGTGCCTGCCAGATCGACGTTTGATGACGGCCAAGATCCCAGGATGAGAGGCGTGCTGCCCCGTAGAGCGCGAAAAAGCAGCCGGCACGGGCTTTCCAACAGAAGTGGAGCTACCCCGTTTCAGTGGACAGTTAGTTGTTGGGGTGATCGTACGGTGGCGCTCGGCCCGGTTGCTGTGAGCAGTCGGGCTCTGCCGTAGGATCGTCCTCGGGCCCCTCAGATTCCGTCTACCTACGCAGAAGGCATATCACTTCCCGGTTCGGTCTCCCTCACCGGTTCCGGCGCCGGCTCATGGCGCTGCGCGCCGTGCCTTGGCGCAGCAAAAAAAACCGGCGGCCGAAGCCGCCGGTCTCTCGCTGTCTCTGTCTTATCGAACGCGGAGTCGCGCTTAGAATAGGAAGCCCACTTTGAGGCGAAACTCCCGCGTGGTCTGGTAAGAACCGATCGTGTTGGGGGGCAGGCCGTTGGAGCGGGTGACAACTGCTTGTTCCTGCTCGTCGGTGATGTTGGCGACCTCGAACCCGAGCTGGCCGCTGAACTTCCCGCCAACTGGGAATTCCCACATGGCGTTCACGTTGAGGGTGAAGAGCTCCTCGAGAGTATTCGCGTCGATCGGCTCGCGGGCCGTCGAGGTATTGATCCTCTGACCGGACACCGGGGGCGGATTCAACTGGTCGTCGCAACATCTCGTGATGGAGGTGTTTCGATGGGAGTTGGCAAGTGTCAGGGTGCGATTCGAGCGATGCGTGGCCAGATGCGGTCACCTGGCCGGCCCTCGACAGCGCGGCGCGAGGACCGGATCCGGTTCTGGGAGACGATCGCTCGTGGGGCGTCCAGCGAGGACGCCGCAACAGAGGCTGGGGTGTCGCCGGCTGTCGGGTCGAGATGGTTCAGGCAAGCTGGTGGAATGCGACCTATCTCGTTGGCTCCGGTGTCGGGGCGTTATCTGTCGTTCGCCGAGCGTGAAGAGATCGCCATCCTTCACGCTCAGCATGTTGGGGTACGTGAGATCGCTCGCCGCCTGGGTCGTTCACCGTCGACGATTTCGCGGGAGCTGCGCCGCAACGCGGCGACTCGCAGCCGTGCCGTAACTTATCGGGCCACGACTGCGCAGTGGCACGCAGAGCGGCGCGCCAGCCGTCCGAAGGTCTCCAAGCTTGCCGCGAACGATGCCTTGCGTGAGTACGTGCAGAACCGCCTCGCCGGCGTGATCGCAAGGCCTGACGGGGAGCTGGTGCCGGGTCCGGATGTGCGTTGGATCGGCCGTCGGCACGGCCGTCGCCAGGATCGGCGTTGGGCGAAATCCTGGAGTCCGGAGCAGATCTCGAACCGGCTTCGGATTGATTTCCCCCATAATGAGTCGATGCGGATCTCTCACGAGGCGATCTACCAAGCGCTCTACATCCAAGGTCGAGGAGCCCTCAAACGCGAGCTCGTCGCGTGCCTGCGAACCGGGCGAGCGCTACGAGTGCCGCATGCGCGAACCCGGGGGAGAGGCAAGAAATTTGTAACTCCGGAGATCATGATCAGCGAACGCCCCGCCGAAGCCGGCGACAGGGCCGTGCCGGGTCACTGGGAAGGCGACCTGATCGTCGGGCTCGAGAGCTCAGCGATCGGGACCCTCGTCGAACGCACTACGCGGTTCACGATGCTGCTGCACCTGCCCCGCATGGAAGGGCACGGGACCGAATCGAGGGTGAAGAACGGGCCGGCCCTCGCCGGGCACGGCGCCGAAGCCGTCCGTGACGCGATCGCGGTGTCAATCACCACGCTGCCCGAGCAGCTCCGCCGGTCCTTGACCTGGGACCAGGGCGCCGAGATGGCTCAACACGCTCAACTCCGCGTCGATACCGGCCTCGCGATCTACTTCTGCGACCCGCACAGCCCCTGGCAGCGGGGCACCAACGAGAACACCAACGGACTACTGTTGATGGCTGCGAGCAAGCGCATCCCGTTGGCTGCGAGCGCAGTTTCCGGGATGGAGTGAGCTGAGGGCTTCGCGACCGCGGGAAAGCTAGGCCTTCTTCAGGAAGGGCGGCATCATCCCGCCGGAACGGCGGTCCGGGTGCGTGGTCCCGGCGGCGTGTTTGCGGTCGGAAGAGATGCGTGAGTCGGTGTAGGGCTTTGCAGTGCGGGCTCTGCTCTGATAGAGCAGGCCGACCAGAGACGGCGAGAGCCCGGGAAAGCGAAGTAGAAAACGCCCCGGGCTCTGCCCCAAACCGCAGCATTAGCTGCGCTTGCAGTATGGCAGAGAGTCGGGGTCGTCGTCGAATGGGAGGCGACGATGCGACCGGACTACCGACTCTTCGACTGTGCTCGATGCCGTCGGCGTATCTCGCTGTGCTCGCACTGTGACCGTGGCCAGCGTTACTGCCGGGCTTGTGCTCTGGTGGCTCGTCGGGAATCGACTCGGGCGGCCGGCCATCGGTACCAGCGAAGCCTCCGAGGTCGGCATTGTCATGCCGCCCGTCAGGCCCGCTACCGTCGGCGCCAGCGCGAGCGGGCAGAGAAAGTGACGCATCAGGGTACCCCAGGCGGTACTTCGGGGAGGACACTGTGTCGGATCGAGACTCCGAGGCGCGAAGTGCGCTACGACCCGAGGAATCCGCGATGCATGCAGTGTGGAGAGGCCTGCCGAGAGTTTGTGCGAACGAGCTTTCGTCGTTGCCGACGGAGATAGGGGCGTGATCGACGCACAGCTGCGCGGGGAGATCCGTCGTCTGTTCCTGGTCGAGAAGTGGAAAGTCGGCACGATCGCTCGACAGCTACAGCTGCACCCCTCAACCGTGCGCCGGGCGCTGGAGAAGTCCGGCGTGCTACCCCAGCAGCGACGAGGGAGGATGATCGATCCTTACCTGCCGTTCATCGAGCAGGTGCTCGGGACCTACCCACGACTGCCGGCGAGCCGTCTCTACACCATGGTGGTGGAGCGCGGCTATCCAGGAGGCCCGGATCAGTTTCGCCACCTGGTGGCCTCGATGCGACCGAAGCCCCAGCGCGAGGCGTTTCTCTCGCTGCGCATGCTGCCAGGAGAGCAGGCGCAGGTCGACTGGGGCCACTTCGGTCGGCTCCGCGTCGGCCGGGCACATCGTCGGCTCTATGCCTTCGTCTTCGTGCTGTCGTTCTCGCGCACGGTCTTCGTGCACTTCACCCTCGACACTCGTCTCGAAACCTTCTTGCACGCTCACCAGCTGGCCTTCCACTACGTCGACGGCGTCGTCAGGACCGTTCTGTACGACAACCTGCGAACCGCGGTGATCGAGCGGCAGGGAACCGCGGTGCGCTTCCATCCCGTGCTGCTCGATTTCGCCAGCCACTACGGCTTCCTTCCCACCGTCGCCGCGGTGGCTCGGGGAAATGAGAAGGGCTACGCTTCACACTGCACCTCCTCCGTAGGGTTCGGTTCGACGTCGAGGCGGCGCCGTCGTTTCGAGAGTTTTCGGCCCTGCATTTTGACGGGCGGGTCGTCGCCGGGATGCTCGTAGAGGCACTCGTTCTTGTCGTTGTAGGCATGGGCACGCAGCAGGCCGTGGTTGCGCCATGTCTTCACCGTGTGGGTCGCGACACCCAGTAGGTCAGCCATCTCTTCGAGGGTAAGCATTCCCCCCTCACGCAGTCGGTCGTACCTCTTCTTGATGTCGTAGTCACGGCGCAGTCGCCGGACGATGCCGGCGTGAAATCGTTTGCCCTCTCCGGAGAGATGGCCTCTGTCGTTGAGGATGCTCGCAATCTCGGCCTCGGTGTAGTCATCAAGCAGGGTATCAATCTCGGCAACGACCTGTTTCGAGGTTTGGCGTAACTCCCATGCTGTCGGCGGAATGGGCAGTTTGAGACTTCGTGTCGCGCCACCTCGGAAGCGGACACCGACAACGATCTCGTCGCCCTTCGTCAAGGTGACGTCCTCGATGAGCAAGCGCACCATGCGCTTGCGCTCGCGTTGAGGCGTCTTCGGGTCGTTCCACAACCGCGGGAAGTCGGTGGCGAGGGCGAGGATCTCTTCTCGTTGCTGGTCGCCGAGCTGTTGGTGATCTTGCTGGCGGCGCTGCTCGAGCTCCTCCTGTGCGTCGTGCAGCCCGCGCAGCCTCTCGTTCCACTCGGCCTCGAGGACATCCACCACGAGGCGGTTCCCCGGATCGACCTCCATGAAGCGACGCCGAGCCAAGTCAGCCTCCTGTCGAGCTCGCTGTACGTGCTGGCGCCGCAGGGAATCGGCCTCGTGGATCCGTGCATCGAGCTCGACCTGGACTTTCAGTGCAACCTCCAGAGTCACAGGCGTAACCGTCTCCACAAGCAGCTCTCCGATGGCCCGATCGATGCCCTTGCCCGGGATCGACTGACACTTGGGTGTCGCGGTGTCGATGCCCTCGCGCTGGCAGACGTACTCGGGCCACTGAGTGCCCCTGCGCGTGTGATAGCGGACCGTCATCCGATGGCCACAAACGCCGCAGAGGACCAAGCCCTGCACCAGCGCTGGCCCCTCGCGCGGTGGGCTCTTGCGCCGGTCTCGGCCGTGGGCCTGGGCGTTGTCTCGTAGTCGTCTCAGGTTTTCTTCGAATTGTTCCCAGGGAATGTATCCGGGGTGCGCGTCGAGCAACAGCGCGGTCCACTCCTCCCGCGGAAGCGACTTGACCTCGACGGTGCCGTTGACGCGCCTTTGCGTGTGAGTGCGACCGAAACAGAAAGCGCCAGCGTAGCGGGGATTGTGCAGCACCCTCAGGACGCGCCAGTGGCGCAACGACTCCCACAACAGCTCTCCCTTGTGGGGGCCGAAGCGCGGCCGGCGCGGAAACCGCAAGCCTTGCTCGCGGAAGTGTTTGACCGTCGCCGAGGCCGAGCCCATACGCTCGAAGGTCTCGAACAGGTGCTCGAAGCTCCGTTGGACCTGGCCGTCGGGATCGAGCACCACGTTACCGGTCGGGTCGTAGAGTAGGCCGACGGGTAACGGGGTTTGCAGCGCACCTCGGCGCGCCTGATTCAGAATGCCTCCGCGCAGCCGAGCCCGCATCACGTGAAGCTCCGCCTCGCTCATCGTGCCCTTGAGCCCGAGCAGAAGGCGATCGTTGAAATCACTCGGGCTGTAGACCCCGTCCTCGTCAAGGATCAGCGTGTCGGTCAGCGCGCAGATCTCCAGCAGTCGATGCCAGTCCGTGCTATTGCGTGCCAGGCGCGAAACCTCCAGCCCGAGAACGATCCCGGCTCGGCCCATACCGACCTCGCCGACGAGCTTCTGAAAGCCCTCGCGGTCGACGCTGGAAGCTGCGGACTTACCCAGGTCCGAGTCGATCACGATGACTCGCTCGATGGGCCATCCCATCGCCACCGCGCGCTCTCGCAACGCGTACTGGCGTCTCGTGCTCTCCGTATTCTCGAACACCTGGCGCACGGTCGACTGGCGAACATACAGGTACGCATCGCGTCGCAGGTGGCTTGGGGTCACCTTCTGGTGGGCGCTTGCGCTCATGCGTGGTTCTCCTCTAGATGGCTGAGAGCCATGGCGGCCAGCACGTTGATCAGATCCGCGCTCGTATCGTGAGGCAGTGCGGACGGCCTGGCTATCTCGGCGGACGGTGCCGGGGTCGGCGCGGGCATCTTGGACCCCTGTTCAACCCAAGCGGCCAGCCCTTGTCGCAGGAGAACGGCCAAGCCGAACCGAACCGATAGGAGCTGCCGCTTCGCCGCATGTCCTCGGAGCTCCTCGTAGCGAGCGACATGGGCCGGAGCGTTCTGCTGGCGTGTCGCGCTCATGGCCGGCGTTTTTTTTCCTGGCGAGCCAGGGCTCGCTCAATGCTGCGCGGATGGATCGAGATGCCAAAGCGCTTCTGCACCCACTCGACCAGGGCGGTTGCATCTGCGTCCGGCTCCCCCTCCAGCCTGTCGTGCAGGGCCTCGACGACCTCCTCGGATAGCTTGTGGGCGCGGCGCGGCCCCGGCTTTCTTGGCAGCAACGCGGGTAGGCCGCCTTCTTCGTAAACCACCTGGGCGTGGTAGAAGGATGGGCGCGACAACCCGAAGCTTGCCGCGCTCCGGCTCACCGTGTGTCTGTCCACCCGGACACGGCGCAGCATCTCGTACTTGACCTGCACGAGGTCTCGAGGGTCGAAGAACTCGCTCGAGGTGAACAAATCGTCCGAGACCTTCTCCGGCTGGGGATGAAGGCACCCTCGTTGACGGAGGGCCTCGGCTTTCGGGTCGGGTCTGCGTCGCGGCATGGTCTCCTCATGGAATGTAATTCTAATTATGCCTTTCATGGATCCTCTGTCAAGGGGTGTCCACCAAGAGAGTACCGATAGATCGTGCATTAAATTGGCCTATCTCTACACTCCTGGTCACACTCTGGCACTCTTCCCGACATAATTGTGATTACATTCACGGCATAATCTCCTTTACGCACGGTGCCCCTCAACCGTCCTCGCGCAGCTCTTCATCGCTCGCTCTCCCGGGTCAGCTTGGCGAGCTCGAGCAGGTCGGCCAAGCGGTACATCGATCTGCCTGCGGAGAGGACAACCACGGGGTCCTCGGCCACCGCACTCGTCCAACGCGCTGGAAGGGAGCGTAGCTCCTCGCATTCATCCAGGTAGAAGACCCGGTCCTCGCCCCAGCACTGGCGATAGTGAGCCAGCTCGTACTCACGCCCCAACAGCGGGTGGAACGGATGGGTTACCCGAAAACGTCGTTGCTCACAATCTGTATCGGGTGCATTCGACCATTGAGCCCAAAGGCCGCGTCGAGCGCGCAATCCGCTTCCTGCGAAGCTCGTTCTTCGGCGCCCGAACGGTGAGCGATTTGGATCGTCTGAATCGGCAGGTCCTGGAATGGTGCCAGAGGTCGCAGCGCAGACCCTGGCCGCAGGACCGACAGCGAACCGTGAAAAGCGCCCTGGCCCAGGAACGACCTCGACTGCTTGAGCTTCCCGGAGACGACTTCGAAACCGACCTGCGACTGGAGATCAAGGTCAGAAAGACGCCGATCGTGCGCTTCGACCTCAACGACTACTCGGTGCCGCACAGTCATGTGCAGAGGACCGTCACGCTCCTCGCCAGCGAGCATCGGGTGCGGATCCTCGATGGCCAGGAGCTCCTCGCCGAGCACCCTCGCTCGTACTCCCGGGGCGAGCAGATCCTCGATCCTCAACACCTCGAGGAGCTCCTCGCTCACAAACGCAGGGCCCGACGACACCGGGGCTTCCATCGGCTGTTTTCCGCTGTGCCTCGATGCGAAGAGCTGATGCAGCAGCTCGCCGAGCGAGGCGAGAACCTCGGAACGCAGACCGCCGGCCTGCTCCGACTCCTGCGCCAGTACGGCCCCCAGCGACTCGACAAAGCCGTGCGCGAAGCGCTCCTGAACCACGCACCGCGATTCCAGTCCGTCCGGCTCCTACTCGAACGGCACCAGCGCGGCCTCGGTCAGCCCCCGGCTTTACCGGTGCCGCTCAGCCAGGAGCTCCAACAGCGAGATCTCTCCGTGAGACCGCACAACCTCGAGGACTACGACCAACTTGGAGGCAACGACGATGGCCCGACCCAGGAAGAGTCCAACGATCCCTGACGAACCACTACGAGAGCTCGCCCGATCCCTCGGCTTCTACGCCCTCGTCGACGACTGGGGCACCTACCGAGAACAGCCCTGGCTCGAACAGCTGCTGCGCAAAGAAGAGGCCGAGCGCAAACGGCGCAGCCTCGAACGGCGCATCCGCACCAGCCGCGTCGGGCTCTTCAAGAGCATCGCCGACTTCGACTTCTCCTGGCCCCAGCGCATCGACCGCGAGCAGATCCAGGATCTGCTCACCCTCCAATTCCTCGACGACATCACCAACGTCATCCTCCTCGGACCCAACGGTGTCGGCAAGACCATGATTGCCAAGAACCTCCTCTACCAGGCGCTGCAACGAGGGGCCACCGCCAGCTTCGTCACCGCCTCCGACATGCTCAACGATCTCGCCGTCCAGGAAACCCCCTCGGCGCTCCAGAGAAGGCTCTCCAAATACACCCGACCCTCGCTTTTGGCAATCGATGAGCTCGGCTATCTCTCCTACGACCACCGCCACGCGGATCTCCTCTTCGAGGTCGTCTCCAGGAGATACGGCAACAAGCCCATTCTTCTCACCACCAACAAGCCCTTCGCCGAATGGGCCGAGGTCTTTCCCAACGCCTCCTGCGTCGTCACTCTCGTCGATCGACTCACCCACCACGCCGAGATCGTCAAGATCGAGGCTAACTCCTATCGCCGCAAGGAGGCCAAGGAGGCTGCTGAAAAAAAGGCCAAGGACCGCGCCAAAAGGCGGAGCGCAGCACGACGACGCTCATGACCCGAAGCCACTATCGGCGCCAGCTCCTCCGCCTCTATCGACTCCTTCCCGACACCCCGCACCGCTTCCACCACGGCGACCGCGTCATCGTCGACCAGCTCTTCGACCAAGACCTGCCTCTCACCGTCCTCCAGGCCGCCCTCCTCCTCGGCTCCGCCCGACGCGCATGCCGAGATCCGCGCCTACCAAAGCTCCAGCCCATCCGATCCCTCGCCTACTTTCTCCCCATCCTCCGAGAACTCCCCACGACGCCACCCCCCGAGGGGTACCTCGACTATCTGCGCCACACCCTGAGTCACGCCTCGCGGGGACAAAAAACCGACTCGCAGCCAACTAAGTGCGCTTTCTCGTAGCCGGTAACAGACTACTACGCCAGTACTTCCCGAAGGGCACCGACCTTGTCAGATACTCCTGCGACGACCTCGCCGCGGTCGCGCTCGCACTCAACGGCCGACCCCGCAAGACCCTCGGCTGGAGAACCCCTGCCGAAGTCTTCGATGAGCTTGTACACTCTGCTCACCAAGGCAACGCTGCGACGACTCCTTGAACCCAAGCAGTACGCCTCGAAGGCTTACCAGGATCGGCTGGCTGAGCTGCGGTTTCGCTGCAGCATGTCCGGCGTCGGAAATTGTTATGACAATGCGGTCTTGGAGAGCTTCTTCGACAGTCTCAAGACCGAGGTCTGGGACCGACCCTTCGAGACTCGTCAGCGAGCTCACGACGAAGCGGTTTCTTACCTCGAAGTGTTCTACAACCTGAGACGCCAGCATTCGACGCTCGGATTCCTGAGCCCCGAGGCCTTCGAAGGGGCAGCGTGAACTCACGCGCGACCGGCGGTCGGATCCGAAGGGAGGCTGCGCTCCCCGAACCTCGCACAGCCTCGTCCGAAGCTGACTACCCGAACTGATGCAGAATAGGAACTGCCCCGATGGGGCTTAACTTGGTGTCCACGAAACCGTGACCGCTCAGAACCCCTGCCGAAGTCTTCGATGAGTTTGTACACTCTGCTCACCAAGGCAACGTTGCGACGACCCCTTGAACCCAAGGGGTGCACAACCGTCGTTGTGGGGCGGAGGCCCCAAGGCTCGCCGCTGCTCCAGCCGAAGTAGCCGCCCAGGACGAGGTCGTGCTTGCCGAAGGTGAGACGCTTCAGGCCAACGACGTTGACGATGGCATCTCGGTGCACGGGGATCTGGCCAAAGTGGTTGGAGTTGCTGGTGGCGTCGGTGGCACCCGTGCCCACCTCGATGCCGCCGAGACCCTCGAAGAGGTTGTCGTTGTCGGTGCGGTCGTCGGTATTGCCTTCGGTATTGCCGAAGGTGTAGTTGGTTCTCAGCGTCCAGTTGTTGCGAAAAGCGCGGTTGAGCTCGAAAGTGATGGCCTGATACTCGCGCCGGGCGTCAGGCCAGTTGCGCACGTCGCGGACTACCGCGCCGGCAGCGTCGTACTGGTCGGAGGCGTGGAAGATATTGTCTGCCTCGCTTACTACGGCGCGGCTCTTGAGAACCCAAAGGTTGCTGAATTGCCAGTCGACTCCAGCCGAGACCTCGTCCTTGTAGTAGGGGACGACGTTACCAACCGCGCCGGCGGGCTCCACGTGGCGCTGAAATCTGTCGTAGAGCCCCGTGGCGCGATTGAAACCGAACTGGTCGTAGGTGTTAGTGCCGCTGTTTTCGCTGGTGAACTCTGCGTTCACGACGTTAAGGGCGATTTGGTGGTAGTAGCGCCCGGCCGTTCCGCGCACCAGCAGTTTGCCATCGCTATTGACGTCGTAGACGACCGAGAGACGCGGCACCACCTCGGTGTAGCTGAGGATCTCTTCTTGGGTGGTCTCCTGGAGCCCCTGATCGTCGAGACGCAGGCCGAGCTGGAAGGTCAGATGGTCACCGACCTCGAGACGGTCCTGGGCAAACAACGAAGACATGTCGCTGTAGGAGCTGACGGCGTCGGCGGGCTCGTTGACCCGCTTGAATACAGGCCTCACAAAGCCTCCGGGGCATTCTCTGCAAAAGCCCCGGCCGGCGTACCAGAGGGGGCCGGTGGCCAGGTTAGCGAATTCGATTTCCTGGTAATCACCGCCGAACTTGAGCTCGTGATTGCCCTTGAAGAGGGTCACCGACGCCTGCGCCGCTTCGCGCGGGAAGTCGTTATAGCCAAGGCCCTGGGGCGATGCCAGACCGTTACGAGCCTGGCCGGTAATGAGATCGCGGTAGAGATCGTTGTTGCCGTTGGGAGAATCGGGAGAGGCGTTGGGGTCGATCTCGTGCGACATAAAATCTTGCCGGAGGACGAGCTCCTCGCGATTGGTGAGCTTGAGCTCGGAGAACACCGAGTTGGTGGCCGCAAAGCTCCAGGTCCCGGTCTGGAGTCGGCCGTTGAGCGGTATAGTCATAATGGCGAATTCGTCCCCGGGATTGCCCGCGAATGCGATTGCGCTGCTCGGAGTGTCGATAGCGGTGATCGCGATCTGGTGCCGGTCCGCGGGCGCGAGGTTCACCTTCCCGAGCAGAGGCTCGGCGGTCCTGCTGGTGTCTAACAGCGCGCCGCTGGCGAGTTGGTCCCACCTGTTGTTATTGATCTCGTTGTAGGAGGCGAAGAACCAGGCCTTGTCCTTATAGATCGGTCCGCCGAGCGAGGTCTCGAAACTGTTGATCTGGTCGTCCGGGCGCGGGAGCTCGAACACGTTCTCGGCTCTCCACTTCGGGTTCTGGCCGATGTAGAGAAAGTTGCCGTGAAATGTGTTGGTGCCGGTCTTGATCACTGAGTTGAGGATTCCGCCGGTCGCCCGGCCATACTCCGCGCCGAAGCCGGCGCTTTCCACTGAGGTCTCCATGATCGCGGTGCCGGGGATCAGCATCCGCGGCTGGCCGCCGAAACGGGTCATGGAGGTGTCAACACCTTCGATAAAGGCCCCGGTCTCGCTCGAGATGCCGCCGTTCATCGAAAGGAAGGCCCTAGAGTTTCTGCGAAGCACGACTCCAGGCAACTGGAGGACGGACGATTGGTAGAGGCGGCTTTCGTAGGTGACGTTCTGTGCCACCTCGGCCGAGATCGTGGCGGTGGACCCGGTCTCGTACTTGCTGATCAGCGGCGCTTCGGAAGTGACGGTGATGGTCTCGGAGGTGGCGGCCTGCAGCGCGAGGTCGACTTCCTTGCGCGCTCCCGGGCTGAGCTGGGTCCCGAACTCGGCCGTGCCCAGGCCCTCCAGGGTAGCCGTCACCGTGTAGTACCCGGCTTGCAGCAGACCGAAGCGGTACTTGCCCTCCGTGTCAGTGATGGCGTTCTTGGTGTCCTGAGGTCCGCTAAGGGTTACAGAGACGCCCGGGAGAGCTCCCCCCTGAGCATCCGTAACCACTCCGTCGATCATGCTTGTCTCCGGACCATCGGCGGATAGCGGCAGTGCGCAAAGGGCGATGGCGCAGATCCAAATAAATGACTTTCTTGCGATTACACTCATGGTTTTCTCCTCCAGAGTCCTTGGGTCCCGGCCATTCGACCGCGGGGTGTCTTGGTTAAAGGCCGCATATGGCCACGGCGCCCTAACAATCAAAAAGCTGCGAAGACATTTGTTAAATTAACCTACACGCAAAATCTGTTCCAACTACATGTTGTGCCACCCGATGGGGGGGGGTACTATATATTGTGGTTCTTTGCTCCGGATAAAACAGAAATTTGAATCTCGTATTCAATAAACTGCATCAGCCGCATAAAGCAGCTGCATACCCTCGCCGCTCCTCTACCAGAAACGGAATTGCCATCGGTTTGGACCATCACATCTGACACGAGAGCCACCTGGAAGAACTCGCGTTATCGTCGAAGGGATCGCGCCGCCCAGGACGGGGCTAGTACCTATTTGGTCTCTAGACGCTATTCCATTCGGGTGCTTTGTGCAAGTGAGTGCTTAATGCGAGTGGTTGACTCAAGAGATTCGAGGGCGCTAGAGTCGCAGTCGACTTGGCGCGCGCGACCAAGATGGCGACGGCAAGATCAGGTTTAGCGAAGCGCCGGCGCTGAGCATCATCGAGAGGCTCCCACCGACTACCGAGGACGATGAATATGGATCACAAGAGTGTATTGGCTCGCGTGATGAGTATCACGCTCCCCCCTACTTGCTTCCCGCCAAGCGCGGCTAGCGCCGCGCGGCTCAGGCCACTAGGCCCGAGTGAAGATGACGCATCGATCAACATGCTGCCGGGCCTAGTGGCACTAGTGATGATGGCGATGGCCGCCCTGGTGCCGGCGACAAGCGGGGCCGGGGATGTGTTCGACCGGGTCGAGCATCATCAGACCGACAATGACGGCGTCTCTCTTCATTACGTCACTCTGGGCGAGGGGCCGGTGGTTCTCTTCGTTCATGGCTTTCCGGATTTCTGGTACACCTGGCGCGAACAGATGGCGGCCCTTTCGGGCGACTTTTTGACCGTCGCCATGGACACGCGAGCCAACAATAAGAGCGGTAAGCCCGACGGTGTCGAGAACTACACCATGCCGCACCTTATGGCGGACGTCGAAGCGGTGATCGAGGACCTGGGCGTCGATTCGGTCGCCCTGGTCGGACACGATTGGGGCGGTTCGATCTCGTGGCAGTTTGCGATGCACTACCCGCAGCTCGTCAACAAACTGGTGATCCTCAACTTGACCCACCCGAGGGGCCGCTCGACCGTGCGCCGCAACGCGACCGCGGAGCAGAAGGCAAATACCGAGTACATCACTCGCTTTCAGACGCCTGGGTTTGAAGATCGGTTCACGCCCGAGGTTCTTACCGGCATTACGGCTCGTGACGTTTCAGGCGAAGTGCGGGAGCGCTATCTCGAGGCGTTCTCGCGAGGCTCGACCAAAGGGATGCTCGACTATTACCGGGCGGCGTTCAACGGCCTGGATGCGGCGCCGGGTGAAGGCGAAGAGCTGCCCGCGCTGTCGATGCCGGTGCTGCAGTTCCACGGATTGAAAGACAAAGCCGTCGACAAGGACGGGCTGCGCGACACCTGGAACTGGATCAACGAGGACTACACTCTCGTCACGATCCCAAGCAGCGACCATTGGGTGCAACGAGAAGCCGCGGATATGGTCAGCACTACAATGCTCTGGTGGCTGAAGAGTCGGCCTAGGCTCCACAAATGATGAGTATCATTTGCTCCGCTAGGCGCGCCCCACCTAGTTGTTTCTTGGCGCCGAGGACGGCGCACTTTGAGCTTGCTTCCTATGCGCTTCGGAAGACGTTTTCGTTTCTTGCCGCGCAGACTCCTAGTGTCGAGAAAATCAGGAGCCCTTAAGCCGATGAGACGAGTCCAACGCATTGCCGCGCTGACGGTCGGCTCCTTGGCTGCCACTTACGCCGCGGGTGCGGAGCGGAACGCCTACTTCGGTGATCTGCACATCCACACCCAGTTTTCGTTGGACGCGTTCACCTTCGGCACGCGCTCGTCGCCCGACGACGCCTACAGGTATGCCCGCGGCGAAGCCATCAAACATCCCGTCGGCTTTGATATCCAGCTCGATCGCCCGCTCGATTTCTACGCCGTCACCGACCACGGCTTCTATCTCGGCATGTGGTTGGCGATGATGGACCCCGAACATCCACTCCACAACGATCCCGAAGCCCGTCGCTATCTCGATTCGGACCAGGGAACGCTCGTCACCGGTATGGGCCACGACCTCACTACTGCCATCCAGTTTCTCCGGGACCATCCCGACCCGGGGGCCTCACGTCCGGCATGGCGGGAGACCATCGCGTCGGCCGAGCGAAACTACGAGCCGGGCAAGCTCACGACGTTCATCGCCTATGAATACAGTTCATCGGACGCCGACGGCGGCAACCAACACCGCAACGTCATTTTCCGCGGCTCGAAAGCGCCCGACCTGCCTTTCACTCGACTCGACTCGCCGAACCCCGAGGATCTCTGGGATTGGCTCGATGACTTGCGTGCGCGGGGCATCGAAGCGCTGGCGATTCCGCACAACTCGAACCAGAGCCGCGGTAATAAGTTCGCGCTCCAGCAGGTGTCGGGCGAGCCTTTCGACGCGGCGTACGCCCGGCTGCGGATGCGCAATGAGCCACTCGTCGAGATGACCCAGATCAAGGGCACTTCGGAGACACACCCCTTGCTCTCTCCCAACGACGAGTGGGCCGACTTCGAGATCGAGTACCTCTCCCCCGAGGACTCGAACCTGAAGATCGTCCGTGGCAGCTATGTACGCGACGCCTACCTGACCGGTCTCGGGTTCGAGGAAAAGGAGGGCTTCAATCCCTACCGCTTCGGAATGATCGGCGCGAGCGACGGCCACAACGCGGGCTCGGCCTTCGAGGAGTCGAAATTCTTCAGCAAGCTCGGGCTCCACGATGGCAAACCGGAGCAGCGCGGGTCGGTTCCCCCAGGTGGCGCGAAAACCTGGGACGACACCGCACTAGCCGCGCGCAGTGCGAGGTATTCGAGTTGGGGTGCTTCTGGCCTGGCGGGGGTGTGGGCCGAGGAGAACAACCGCGAGTCGATCTACGATGCGTTCCGCCGCAAAGAGACCTTCGCCACCACCGGTCCGCGCATCCGTGTGCGTTTCTTCGGCAGCTACGAGTTCGGCGACGATGCGCTCGAGAGCAGCGATCTCGTGGCCAAGGCCTACGAGCACGGTGTGCCGATGGGCGCCGACCTCCCAGCCCGGCGCCGTGGCTCACCGCAGTTCCTCGTTTGGGCGGTGCAGGACCCCGAGTCCGCGAGACTCCAGCGTGTGCAGGTGATCAAGGGCTGGATCGAGGACGGCGAGGCGAAGGAGCGCGTCTACGATGTCGCCTGCTCGGACGATCTCGAAGTCGATCCTGAGACCCACCGCTGTCCCGACAACGGCGCCGAGGTGAATCTCGCCGACTGCAGCGTCAGCGCCGACGTCGGCTCTGCGGAGCTCAAAACACTTTGGACCGATCCCGAGTTCGACCGCGGGCAACGTGCCTTCTACTATGTTCGTGCCTTGGAGAATCCCACTTGCCGCTGGTCGACGTGGGATGCCATGCGTGCGGGCACGCCGCCTCGACCCGGTCTTGCGCTAACGCTTCAGGAGCGCGCCTTTTCGTCTCCCATTTGGTTGAACCCGCGATAGAGGAGTAGTCGATGAGAAGAGTCCGCATTGCCGCGCTGACGATCAGCGCATTGGCTGCCACCTATGCCGGTGCGGAGCGAAACGCTTACTTCGGTGATCTGCACATCCACACCCAGTTTTCGTTCGACGCTTTCATCTTGGGCACCCGCTCGTCGCCCGATGACGCCTACCGCTATGCGCGCGGCGAAGCCATCAAACATCCCGTCGGCTTCGATATCCAGCTCGATCGCCCGCTCGATTTCTACGCCGTCACCGACCACGGTTTCTATCTCGGCTGGTTCAAGGCGATGACGGATCCTGATCATCCGCTCCACGACGATCCCGAAGTCCGTCCCTATCTCGATTCGCACACCGGAACCCTCCTCACCGGGCAAGGTCCGAATACCACTGCCGCCATCCGGTATCTCCAGGCCCACCCCGACCCGGAGGCCTCACCTTCGGCATGGCGGGAGACCATCGCGTCGGCGGAGCGAAACTACGAGCCGGGGAAGCTCACGACCTTCGTCGCCTACGAGTACAGCTTCACGGAAGGCAGGGGGGTGGGGAATCAACACCGCAACGTCATTTTCCGCGGCACGAAGGTGCCCGACGCACCCTTCACGCGACTGGACTCGTCGAACCCCGAGGATCTGTGGAAGTGGCTCGACGGCTTGCGAGCTCGGGGCATCGAAGGTCTCGCCATTCCCCACAACTCGAACCAGAGCACCGGCCAGAAGTTCGCGCGCCAGCAGACGTCGGGTGACCCCTTCGATGCGGCGTATGCCCGGCTGCGGATGCGCAACGAGCCACTGGTCGAGGTAACGCAGGTCAAGGGCACCTCGGAGACACACCCCCTGCTCTCGCCCAACGACGAGTGGGCCGACTTCGAGATCGAGCTCCGCTCCCCGGCAGCGTCGAAGCTCGAGGCCATCCGTGGCAGCTTTGTGCGCGACGCCTATCTGACCGGTCTCGAGTTCGAGGAGAACGAGGGCTTCAACCCCTACCGCTTCGGGTTGATCGGTTCGAGCGACTCCCACAACGCGGGCGCGTCCTACCGGGAGGAGAAATTCTTCAGCAAGCTCGGGCTCCACGATGGCGAGCCGGAGGGGCGCGCTTCGGTTCCTCCGGGGGGGGCAAAGACCTGGGATGACGCCGCTCTAACCAGGGGGGGATATAGCACCAGGATTCCGACGTGGGGCGCTTCCGGCTTGGCCGGGGTATGGGCCGAGGAGAACACACGCGAATCGATCTACGACGCGTTCCGCCGCAAAGAGACCTTCGCCACCACCGGACCGCGCATCCGTGTGCGTTTCTTCGGCAGCTACGAGTTCGGCGACGATGCGCTCGAGAGCAGCGATCTGGTGGCCAAGGCCTACGAGCACGGTGTGCCGATGGGCGCCGACCTCCCGGCCCGGCGGCGCGGCGCGCCGCGGTTTCTCGTCTGGGCGGTCCAGGACCCCGAGTCCGCAAGGCTCCAGCGTGTGCAGGTGATCAAGGGCTGGATCGAAGACGGCAAGCCGCAGGAGCGCGTCTACGATGTCGCCTGCTCGGACGATCTCGAAGTCGACCCTGAGACCCACCGCTGCCCCGACAACGGCGCTCAGGTGAATCTCGCCGACTGCAGCGTCAGCGCCGACGTCGGTGCGGCGCAGCTCAAGACTCTATGGGCCGATCCCGAGTTCGACCGAGGGCAACGTGCCTTCTACTATGTGCGTGCCTTGGAGAATCCAACTTGCCGCTGGTCGACGTGGGATGCCATGCGTGCGGGCACGCCGCCTCGACCCGGTCTTGCGCTAACTCTTCAGGAGCGCGCCTATTCGTCTCCCATTTGGTTGAACCCGCGATAGAGGAGGTTTCGATGAGAAGAGTCTGCATTGCCGCGCTGACAATCAGCGCATTGGCTGCCACCTATGCCGGAGCGGAGCGAAACGCTTACTTCGGTGATCTGCACATCCACACCCAGTTTTCGTTGGACGCGTTCACCTTCGGCACGCGCTCGTCGCCCGACGACGCCTACAGGTATGCCCGTGGGGAGGCGATCAAACATCCCGTCGGCTTTGATATCCAGCTCGATCGCCCGCTCGATTTCTACGCCGTCACCGACCACGGCTTCTATCTCGGCATGTGGTTGGCGATGATGGACCCTGAACATCCACTCCACAACGACCCCGAAGCCCGTCGCTATCTCGATTCGGACCAGGGAACGCTCGTCACCGGTGTAGGCCCCGACCTCACTACTGCCATCCAGTTTCTCCGGGACCATCCCGACCCGGGGGCCTCACGTCCGGCATGGCGGGAGACCATCGCGTCGGCGGAGCGAAACTACGAGCCGGGCAAGCTCACGACGTTCATCGCCTATGAATACACTTCATCGGACGCCGACGGCGGCAACCAACACCGCAACGTCATTTTCCGCGGCTCGAAAGCGCCCGACCTGCCTTTCACTCGACTCGACTCGCCGAACCCCGAGGATCTCTGGGATTGGCTCGATGACTTGCGTGCGCGGGGCATCGAAGCGCTGGCGATTCCGCACAACTCGAACCAGAGCCGCGGTAATAAGTTCGCGCTCCAGCAGGTGTCGGGCGAGCCTTTCGACGCGGCGTACGCCCGGCTGCGGATGCGCAATGAGCCACTCGTCGAGATGACCCAGATCAAGGGCACTTCGGAGACACACCCCTTGCTCTCTCCCAACGACGAGTGGGCCGACTTCGAGATCGAGTACCTCTCGCCCGAGGACTCGAACCTGAAGATCGTCCGTGGCAGCTATGTACGCGACGCCTACCTGACCGGTCTCGGGTTCGAGGAAAAGGAGGGCTTCAATCCCTACCGCTTCGGAATGATCGGCGCGAGCGACGGCCATAACGCGGGCTCGGCCTTCGAGGAGTCGAAATTCTTCAGCAAGCTCGGGCTCCACGATGGCAAGCCGGAGGGGCGCGGGTCGGTGCCCCCGGGGGGGGGCAAAGACCTGGGATGACGCCGCACTGACCGGGGGACCTAGTAGTGACAGGCCAGGAGGAGCGCCGAGCCGGAGGTCGACGTGGGGCGCTTCCGGCTTGGCCGGGGTATGGGCCGAGGAGAACACTCGCGAATCGATTTACGATGCGTTCCGCCGCAAAGAGACCTTCGCCACCACCGGACCGCGCATGCGTGTGCGCTTCTTCGGCAGCTACGACTTCGGCGACGATGCGCTCGAGAGCAGCGATCTGGTGGCCAAGGCCTACGAGCACGGCGTGCCGATGGGCGCCGACCTCCCAGCCCGGCGGCGTGGCGCGCCGCGGTTTCTCGTTTGGGCGGTGCAGGACCCCGAGTCCGCCAAGCTCCAGCGTGTGCAGGTGATCAAAGGCTGGATCGAGGACGGCGAGCCGCAGGAGCGGGTCTACGATGTCGCCTGCTCGGACGATCTCGAGGTCGATCCTGAGACCCACCGCTGCCCCGACAACGGCGCCGAGGTGAATCTCGCCGACTGCAGTGTCAGCGCCAACGTCGGTGCGGCGCAGCTCAAGACTCTATGGACCGATCCCGACTTCGACCGCCGTGAACGCGCCTTCTATTACGTGCGTGCCTTGGAGAATCCCACTTGCCGCTGGTCGACGTGGGATGCAATGCGTGCGGGCACGCCGCCTCGACCCGGTCTTGCGCTAACCCTTCAGGAGCGCGCCTTTTCGTCCCCAATTTGGTTGATACCACGATAGGCACAAAGCGGGTGGCGTTACCAGCCGCGGATCAACCCGTCCGACTTCCAGGAGATTGAGATGAGCGATGCGATGATTCGTCAGAGAACCGCTGGCCTTGCGATTCCGGATTTACCCAATTCCTCCTTCAACGTACCGCCGCCCCTCGCGGATGCGACCGTGGCGATCGTCACCAGCGCCGGTCTGCAGCGGCCGGGCGAGGAGATCTGGGGGGCGGGCGAGCAGAGCTTCCGTTCTTTCGGCTCGGAAGAGCGGGACCTGACGATCAGCCACCTGTCGAACAACTTCGATCGCTCCGGCATCGTCGCGGACCTCAATGTCGTCTATCCGATCGATCGGCTGGAGGAGCTGGCGGCCGATGGCGCCATCGGCCGCGTGGCTCCCCGCCACCTGAGCTTCATGGGTGCGCTCGACGAGACCATGGCGACGATTCGGGAGGACACGGGCATCGCGGCGGCGAAGCAGCTTCGCGAGGACGGCGTCGACATTGTGTTGCTCACGCCGGTGTGACCCCTCTGCACCCGGTCGATCGGTACGATCGCACACGTTCTCGAAGCCGAGGGTCTCACCACGGTAGTGCTGGCCCTCATCCGCGACCACGTCGAGCGCTTGAAGCCGCCACGCGCGCTCTACGTTCCCTTCCCTCTTGGCCGACCTCTCGGCAAGCCCGACGATCCGCCATTCCAGCGGTCGGTCATCGAAGCCGCCCTCGCTCTGACGACAGAGCAGGAAGGGCCGGTCCTCGTCGACTTTCCCATCGAGGTTGCCGACGGTGCGGCCGAGCCGCTGTCGTGTCCTCTACCACCGCGAGAGCACGCCGAGCTGCCGGCGGCTGTGGATGAGGCGCTCGGCCTGCGAGCTGCCTACAGGCGCAATCTGGAGACGTCAGGTCGTACTCTTGTCGGCCGGGCTATCTCCGCCGACGAGGTGACCCGGGCGATCGAGGCCTTCATTGCCATCGCGGGTGGCGAATCTTGGAAGGAACAGGGCCTCCAAGGGCACCCTCTGCTGTGGTCACGCGACATCACCAGCTACTACGAGGAGGCCGCTGCCAGCCTCGCCGATCACGTGCCGGCCGCGCGGGCTGCCGAGACCTGGTTCTATCAGAAGACGGAAGCCGGCAAGGTCCTACTCGAGGCGCGGGCGAAGCTGAAAGAGGCGGGGGAGCCCTTCTGGTTCTACCTCGTTCCTTTCACCCAAGATCTCGAGCTCGGCAGCCCCGGGTGAGACGCCGAAGAGGACGTGGATAGCACAATTCACATCCGTGTTGCGGATCTGGTGGTCATCTTTCTTTACCTGGCGGGCCTGGCAGCGCTGGGAATCTACTTTTCGCGGCGGAACAAGACGACGGACCAGTATTTCCTGGGAGATCGGAATTTTCCCGGCTGGGCGATCGGGCTTTCGCTGGTCGGAACCTCGATCAGCTCAGTGACCTTTCTGGCCCATCCGGCGGCGGCATACGCGCTGGATTGGCGCCAGTTTCACTCTAACTGGGCAGCGCCGGTTGGCGCGCTGCTGGCCGTTGTTTTTTTCATCCCCATCTTCCGGCAAAAAGGCCGCACCACGGCCTTCGAATATCTGGAAGAACGATTCGGTCCCGTGGCTCGGCTGTACGGAGCGATCAGTTTTATCGGCATTCAGGTCGTTCGCACCAGTTCCATACTCTATCTGGTGGCAATTCCTATCAGCGTCTTGACCGGGCTGGACGTAGTCTGGGTGATCGTAATCAGCGGTGTTTTTATCGGCTTCTATACAGTCGCGGGCGGGATTGCCGCCGTTATATGGACGGACGTCACTCAGACGATCATCCTGATCGCGGGAGGCGCCATCTGTTTGGCAATCATTGCCTGGGATTTGCCCGGCGGCTTGGTGGAAATTGTCAGCGTAGCCAACGCCCATGACAAATTCAGCCCGGGTTCGATGGCGTTCAGCCTCAGCGAAAGGACTTTTCCCACCGTCGTTTTCTTGGGATTGTTCATTTTTCTAACCAGCTACGCATCGAACCAAAGTATTGTGCAGCGTTACATGGCGGCTTCTTCCCTAGTCGAAGCACGCAAGGCGACCTTGATCTCCGCCGGGCTCAGCTTGCCGATCTGGGCCTCGTTTTTCTTCTTGGGCACATCGCTGTTTGTGTACTACAACGTCTTCCCGGACCAAGCCGTCGCCAAATTGGAACCGGATCAGGTGTTTCCTCATTTCATGTTCACGCAGCTGCCCCCCGGTGTCGCGGGGCTGATCGTCGCGGCGGTGCTGTCGGCCGCCATGTCGTCACTCGACTCGAGCATTAACGCCAGTGCCATGGTCGGGGTTACAGACCTTGTGAAACGATATTTTGCTCCCCATCGCAAGGACGAGTACTACCTGAAGATAGGCTGGGCCCTCTCGGTTGCCTCCGCAATCCTGATGATTGGAGGCGCGATCGTGTTCCATAGCCTGCCGAAAGAAACGATCTTCGACCAAGTACTGATCGCCAGCTCTCTCTTCGGAGGCTGCCTGATGGGCATGTTTTTCATGGGATTTTTCACAACGCGGGTAGGATACCAGGCCGTCTTGGCCGCCTTGCTCGTGGCACTTCTAGTACATTTCTATCTGGTGCTGAACACGATGCACATCTTGCCGGCATCGCTACGATTGCAAATCCATGACTATTGGGTCGGCATGTTGGTAAATTTGGCTTTCGCACCGGCAGCCTATCTGTTGAGTTTTGCTTTTGGTCGACCTAGGTCCAAACTGGAGGGGTTGACCGTGTGGACACAAAGAAGTGGGCCTTCCTAGCGACGGAGACTTGCCGACTACGCCCCAGGCTGGCCGACCGCGCCTATCTTCCGTCTTGTGCAGCCACCGACTTCAGAATCGCCTCCAGCTCTCCCAGGTCGGTCCCGCCGTCGCCGTTGCCGTCGATGAGAGCAAAGTTCTGCTTCAACGCACCCTGTGCTTCGCTCTCGCTGATCTTCTTGTCGCTGTCTGTATCTAGCGTAGACAGGATTGACAGAGCCCGATCCGCAGAGGGCGATGCTTGCGATTGCCCACCTTGAGGCTCGGCCATGGTGGCGTTCCACTTGTCCCACAGAGCCTTCAGCTCTTCGACCTTGTCGGTCTCGCTCGCGGCGAGGTCACGGGTTTCGCCAATGTCGTCGCTCAAATTGTACAGCCGGTGCGGGGTGAGCGACGGGTTGTCCGTGCGATGCACATCCCCTTCGTCGATCTTGTTCATGTACCTCACCAGCTTCCAGTCTCCCTGGCGAACGGCCATCTGTCCGACCGTGCGCCAATAAAGCGCGTCGTGGGGTGGAGCGGTGGATCGATTCTCGAGTTGGGGCAGAAGGTTCACCCCGTCGAGCTTCCAGTCCGGCTCCGCTTCGACTCCCGCCGCGGCCAGCGCCGTCGGCAGAATGTCCAATTGGATCACCGGCTGATCGTAAACCTCACCGGCCGGCAGATGTCCTTTCCACGAAACGACGAACGGCACGCGGATACCGCCCTCGAGCGTGGTTCCTTTCGAACCGCGGAGCGGCGTGTTGCGTGAGGCGTTGTACGCAAACTTATGGATGGTTGGCCCGCCATTGTCGCTGAGAAAGAAGATCAACGTGTCCTCTTCCAAGTCGGCTTGTTTCAATTTATCGATCACCCGTCCAATGGCATCATCCATTGCCAGCGTCATCGCGGCATAGGTGCGCCGGACCGGATCCTGGATGGCCGCGAACTTTGCCAACCGCACATCGTCAGCGTGCATCGGCGTGTGCACCGCGTTGAACGACAGGTACAAGAAGAACGGAACGTCCTGGTGTCGCTCGATAAACGAAACCGCCTCGCGACCGAACGCATCGGTCAGGTACCCCGGTTCCTCAACCGACTCGGTACCGCGAAGAATTTTCCCCTCCATGCGGCTTCCAACGTCCTCTCCGGCCCCCGTGCGATCTGGGAAGGGGATGCTCGGCAATCCGTTCTGGTAGCTGTGCCCGCCGCCCAAGAACCCGAAGAGCTCATCAAAGCCTCGTTGTTGCGGATGAAAGTCGGGCGTGGTTCCCAAATGCCATTTCCCAACCATGCCGGTGGCATACCCGGCTGCCCGCAGACGATCCGCAATCGTGGTTTCCGACAAAGGCAAACTCATAATAGGCCGGCCCGGGTCGGGCCTCCAATCGTCGAGTGATAAGCCTCCGACCCCGCGGGCGGGTGGTTCGTGCGCCCAGCGTTCTTGATATCGCCCGGTCAAGAGGCCGGCCCGGGTCGGGCTGCACCAGCTTGCCGACACATAACCGCTGGTAAACCGCACGCCGCTTCGGGCCAACGCGTCCAGATTTGGTGTGGGAATGTCCCGGACTCCCTGGAAACCAAGGTCGCCATATCCCAAGTCGTCGGCCATGATGATCAAGATATTCGGCTTGCGCTCCGCAGCAGCCACCAGCGACGTCATCAAGCACAGCACCGTCGCCACCATGATGAGTCGTGGCCCGTACTGGGACAGCCGTTGCATAGTTAGTCGGCGGGAGAATTGCCCCAGCGCGTCACAGATCATTCGCCTATCGGTTCGTATGTTTGGCATCTAGAGAGCGTGTCCTTTTAGTTATAGTTAGTCACGTGAATTACAGTCGCCTATCGCGAGGACATCATTTCCAGAACTTGCGTCAGCTCATCGAGATCGATTCCGCCATCGCCGTTGGCGTCGAGCATCGCGAAGTTGGCTTTCATATCGTCGACCGCTTCGTCCTCGCTGATCTTGCCGTCCTTATCGGAGTCGAGCGAGCTGAGGATGAACGGTGCTCGACCGGCGTCTAAGGACTGTTGGGGGCCTGCCGGTGAGAGATTACCCGGCGTCGGTGGATTTGCCGTCAAGTCAATACGGTCCTTGAGTCTGAGGGTGTACTCGTCTTCGATTGCGGCGGCGTGGTGATGTCCGAAATCGCTTGCACCGATTTTCTGGACTACGTCCTTAAATGCGCGATGACTGGGAAATTTAAGCATGCGATAGTCGCTCCACGTGCGGCCATCGCCGAGGATTACGCCATCAACCTCAGCCCTCAGCATGGGCACGCCGCCCGCCGCATGGAGAATTCCCTCGACGGACTTCTCGAACAGCTCCATCGCTTCGCGGCCGCTGCGTTTCGGCTCGTTACTGCCGGCGGGGTACTGGGCCACATCGCGATACTTGACGAGATGGAAATACGTGAACGGTTGATCCCCGGCAGTCGCCGGATAGGGGATATCCTTCGCGGCGAGGGGCGTCCTGTTAGAAAACGTCCACGGTTCCGGTATCGTCACTATGATCTGGGCTTCCTCTAAGCTGGCGCTTTTATGTTGGGCTGTATTCCTCCAGTCTGAACTCGAGGACATTCCCATCAACTTCGCGCGGCTCGGATACATGACGATGCCAACCGTGTCCCGAGCCGGGCCCTTTCCGACCAGCTGCTCTATGACCGTACCGCCATAAACGAGCCCGCCGCCCGCTTTCGCAACTTCCGGCAGCGGATCGTAGAGCTGACCGGCTTCTCGTCCGCTCAATCCGGTCTCCCGAGCGTCGTCATACTCGGCCTTTTCCCGATACTTATTGACGTTGAGCATGTAGAACATGTTGTCGTCCTCGGGCGCAACCGCCATGAAGCTCGCCGAGTCGGGATTCGGCGTGCCGTAGCTGGGACCGCCGGGCCGGCGTTGCGCACCCGCTGCAGGAGAGAACATGAAAGCGGCTACTGCCGTGAGAACGAGCCCTGCCATCTGGCGTGAATTGATGATCTTCGCTAAGTCGATACTCATGATGCCTTCTCCTATGCGTACACGACGTTCTTCGGACATTTCCGCACGATCGCGTACATTGACACATAAACCTGCTATTGTCACCGGGAGTGACAAATAGGTGAAGCAGGCGGCCTCCTCTTTTCTGAGCTAATCGCGAGGCCCGTAGTGCGGCGCGGCGCCAATGTCGTTTTGACTCGGCCCGAACATACTAGAGGTCTGTTCCATCGAAATACGAGGCCACGGCTCCGGCCGCGATCGCCCGACAGGAGATGCCCGATGAAGAACCAGATCACCCTCCTCACTCTCTGCGCACTGACCACGCTTGCGACCTTCGCCGCCGACATTCCGCGTACAGCGAGCGGTAGGCCGGATCTTTCCGGTAACTACGATCTGGCGAGTCTCACTCCGATGGAGCGCGCTTCGCGCTTTGGCGACCGGCTCTTCTTGACTCGAGAAGAGGCGGAGCAGATGGCCGAGAACGCGGCGAAGTTTCGCCGCTCGCGCGCGGAGGCCAGCGATCCGGAGCGCGGCGCGCCTCCCGCCGGCGGCGACGGATCGCCCGGACCCGCGGGCGACGTCGGTGGCTACAACTTCTTCTGGATCGACAACGGTAGCGAAGCCTTCTCGATCGACGGCAAGTTTCGCACCTCGATCCTCACCGACCCGCCCAACGGACGCCTGCCGCCGCTGTCCGCAGCCGGCAAGGAGCGCCGCAAAGACCTCCATCCCTACGCCTACAAGAACACCGGCGATGCCTGGTGGCTCGAGACCGGAGACGACCCCTACGACGGGCCGGAGACACTGTCACTGGTGGATCGCTGCCTCTATTTGTCGCCCGCCGCCCTGCCGGCGCGCCCGGTCGCCTACAACAACATCAAGACCGTCGTGCAGACCGACACCCACGTGAGCATCCTGGTCGAGTGGATGCATTGGGCGCGCATCATCCGGCTAGACTCCAAGCATCCGCCGGAGGACATCCGCTCTCTGGGCGGCGACTCGATCGGCTGGTGGGAGGGCGACACGCTGGTGGTCGACACCACCAACTTCCTCGCCGTCCCCGGAACGCCTCGCGAGGGCCTGCACATCGTCGAGCGTTTCTCGCGCACCGCGGGTGGGTTGCACTACCAATTCACGGTCAACGACCCCGACTACACGGCTCCTTATACCGGCGAGCTGCTGTGGCCGCAGACCGAGGACAGACTCTTCGAGTATGCGTGCCACGAGGGCAACTACGCCATGGGCAACATCCTCCGAGGAGCGAGACTGCTCGAGCGCGAGACGCTGGAAAAGCCATGAAGTGCTCGAGGTCGAGGTCCCTGGTTGTCGCCGTCGTCGCGGCCTGGGTCGCATCGGTTGGCAGCGCGCATTCGGAACAGAAACCGCCGTCGGTGGATGAACGGGAACGGGTAAACGGGTAGGAAAGGCAATCCACTACGGTGCAGGCAGAGGCGATGGAGTGGGCCCTTCGGGGAATGAGTGCCGTCGAGCTCGGCGGTCGCCCGGCCCAGATCGAAGAGCTCGACGATGATGCCACGGAAGACGACAGCCCGTGACCTGCTGCGCCACGTGGCCGCCGGCCTGGTCGCTGCCTCGGTCGTCGGGGGAGCGACAGGCCTGGCGCTCACGCTTCGGGCGGCAACCCTGGAATTGTCCGACTTGCTCTTCGGTGGCGAGGGTCCCTGGGCCATCCTGGCGGCGTTCCTGGGTGCGACACTCTCTCTGTTGCTGATCGCGATCCTCTCGCCCATCGTGCTGATCATCGGCGGCCTGGGAAACAGAATCCCGTGGATCGGAGCCCTGCGACCCGCCTGGACCTACTCGTTTGTCTGCATCGCAGCGCTGCTCTTTCTGCACGGGGCTTTCGTTGTGGTCTTCAACGTCGTACGTGACGCATCGAGCCCGCGGGGGCTCGTGCTGCTGGGATCCCTGTTCCTGGTGTGCGGCCTCGGCGCCGTCTCCTTGTCCATTCTGATGCGGCGACGAGCACCATTCGAGGACGGGCCGCCTGCTCGGCGGGATCTGCTGGCGTTGCCCGGGCTTGCGGCCCTGGCCTTGATCTCCTGGGGCTCTTTTTCATGGCTTGGATCGGAGTCCGCGACCGCAGTCCGAGTGGTGCTGACTTCCCCGCTGGTGAAGAGCACGAGTGACCTCGCCCGAGCTCCAGACGTGATCCTGATATCGATCGACACCCTGCGGGCCGATCATCTGAGCTGTTCTGGCTACGACCGGTCCACCACTCCGAACCTCGACTGGCTCGCCGCGGGGGGGGGCGCGCTTTCCCAGGATGCGCAGCAGCGCGCCCTGGACGCTGCCCTCGCACGCTTCGATGATGACGGGCCTCTACCCCTCGACCCCCGGCGCGCGCTTCTACTCCAACTTCAGCTTTCTGCGCACGGGCACCTCTGTGCGCCTGGGTGAGGAATTCGAGACGGTCGCCGAGTCCCTCGTGAACATTGGATTCGACAGCGCGGCGTTCACGACCGCCACCTGGCTGAGCAGGAGCTTCGGCGTAGTGCAAGGCTTCGAGAACCTGGATACCCAGCTCGAGAGCCCGTCCAACCTGGTCGTGGATCGTGCCTTGAAGTGGCTCGACGACAGGGGGAATCGGCCCCTGTTCCTCTTTCTACACCTCTTCGACGTGCACGATTACACGTCCCCCCCGGAATTCGAGGCCCTCTATGTCGATCCGGACTACGACGGAGTGTTGAGAGGCCGTGCTCGATCGATGATGTCCAATTCCTACGACGAATTGAGTCGAGAGGACCTGGCCTATGCCGTCGATCAATACGACGCGGCACTGCGGTTCGTGGACGCAGAGCTGGGCCGACTCTTCGCCGGGTTGCGGACGCGTGGGCGCTTCGAGAACGCGCTGATCATCGTGACCTCCGATCACGGCGAGGAGTTTTGGGAGCATGGCGGCAGCGGCCACGGATTCACGCTTTACGACGATCAGTTGCGCGTCCCGCTGATCGTCAAGCCGCCCGCGAATGAGGTGGTCACGGTCTCCGTGCCGCAGATGCTCGCGTCGACCGTCGATCTAGCTCCGACGATTCTCGACTATGCCGGGGTCGCGAGTGCGAAGGAGCGCTTCGAGGGCATTTCCCTCAGACCGGCAATAGAGGGTGGAGATCTGCCACCGAGGCGAAGCGTCTTCGCGGAGACCACCTACTTCTTCAACACTTACGCGGTCGTCGAGGAGAGCCACAAGTACATTCACAACCGTGTGCCATCACCCATGCTGGCTGAGCCCGCGCTGCTGCTCTCCAACATTCGCTCGTTCTACAAGTTTCGCGGATCGGAGCTGTACGACTTGAGCGTGGATCCCGATGAGCTGGAGAATCGCGAAGGGGCCGCGGACTCCCTCGAAGCGAGCCTTCGTGACCAGCTGCTCGACCACGTATCCCGAATGCAGCGGGTGCAGGCGATGGACCTCAGCGAGAAGCTGCGTCAGCAACTGCGAGCGCTGGGCTACGTCGAGTGAATTCGTGAGGTGCCCTGGAATCCTCGCACTCTTTGTGCAAACCACCTCCGGTCGCCTCGTGCGCATAGCGCGCAGCTCCGTTAGTGTTAAAGGCACACCGCTACAATGGAGGTCGCGATGACCCATCGTACGATGGCACTGCGCTCGAGCCTGTCCCTCGTCTTTTACCTGGCACTCGCCGGTGGCACGGTGGTGGCGCAGGACGCACCCCGGACCGAGCTGGGGAGGCGTCTGCTCGAGAATCATGGCGACGGCGCCTTCCTCCGCCTGGAGGAAGTGAAGCTGAGGCCAGCCGTCGCCTACCCGGACGGGACAGCGTTCGGTCTTAAGACTCCCACAGCCGCCTACCAGGCCTATCTCACGGGCCTGCGTGCGGTCGAGGAAGAGGCCGGCGTGACGACCCTGCTCGTGAACAACGTCCTGCGCCGGACGACACCCGGCCGCCCAGAGGACTGGCCCATCAAACCCTACTGCGACTGGGACATCGTGGTGTTGAAGCAATACCCGAGCTGGCGGGCGTGGGAAACGGTGGAGGGGAGCGCAGCGCAGGAGGCGGCCCTCGTGCATCGCGAGGCCGCGGTGGAGGCCGAGCAGGTGGTGGTGGGCGTGGCGCGGCAGCCACCCGCAGCGCCGCGGCAGGCCGCCTCCGCCGACCCGGCCGACCCGGCAATGCATGTGGTGAACCTCATCAGGCTCCGCGAGGAGGCCTACTACCCCGACGGCGAGCATCCCGGCTCGTCCGGCCTCGAAGCCTACGGACGCTACCGCGGTGGCGGGGAGCTGGCGACCCTGGACCGCGAGCTCCTGGTCGGCGCCGACGTCCCCGACGCGCTCAACCCTCCCGACGTCCGCTGGTGGCGCCTGAACATCGTGCGCTACCCCAGCTTGCGCGACTTCATGGAGATAGAACTGACCCCCGAGTTCCGCAGCATCTACCGCCACAAGGTGGCGGGCCTGAGTCCGATCTGCAGCCCGGCCACCGTGCCGACCCTGCCCGAGTCATCGCTGGGTGGCGAGTAGCAAGCGCAGCACCATGATGAGCGAAGCGCAACGGGGGGTCCCAGATAAGGAACTTCTCTTGATCGTCGCCGAAGGGCGCGGCCAACGATCAGCGCAAAGACGGAGCGGGCCGGGAGGACGCGAGGGGCAGGTAGGCGCTCGTCGACCGGTTCGGATCAGGAAAGGGCCCCCGCCCACAACTCCGCAAGGAACTCGGTGTAGGGAAGCACTTCTACTCCATCGATCTGGCGCCTTCGAGACTCGAGGGAAACGCACAGATAGCGGCGCAACTTTTTCTCCTCGGCCAGGGCTCGGAGGGGTCGCAGATCCTTCGCCGAGACGTTCTTCTTGGCCTTCACCTCGATCGCCGTGTGCTCGCCGAGGATGAAGTCGACCTCGAAGCCCGAGGTGGAGCGCCAATAGTGCAGTGACTCTTTCGTGCGGTAGTCGCAGTACGTACGGAGCTCGTGCATCAGCCACGTCTCGAAGGCTGCGCCGAACTCAGGTGTCCCCTGCCGCACCTGACGACCCTGGAGCGCACCGACGACTCCGACGTCGAAAAAGTAGTACTTCGAGGAGACGATCGGCTTGCGACGGATCGAGCGACGCCAAGCCGGGAGCTCGAGGAGGATGAGAGTGTCCTTCAAGATCTCGAAGTACTCATAGACCGTTGTTCGAGGCACTTGGGCATCATTCGAGACATTGGTGAAGTTGACGGTCGTGCCGTTGCACCACGCTGCCACCTGCAGAAAACGGCTGAAGGCGGGCACGTTGCGCATCGCGCTCTCGGCGATGATCTCCTGCTGAAGGTAGGAGCCGGTGTAGGCATCGAGGTCGGCCGCCAAGTCGCTCGAGAAGTAGATCGACGGCAGGGTGCCACCTTCGATGGCCCGTGCCAAGCTGAAGTGCTCACCGAGCTCGAGCCACGTGAGTGGATGGAGGTATCGCGTACGCGCTCTACCCCCCAAGAGGTTGACGCCTCCGCGGCGCAGCTTGCGGGCACTCGATCCGGTGAGGAGAAAATGGATCCCGCGCTCCTCGATGAGTCGGTGGACCTCGTTGAGGAGGATCGGAAGTCGCTGAATCTCATCGATCGCGACGATCCCGACGTTCGCCCCGAGCCCCTCGCCGAGCCGACCGGGATTCCTACTCAACGACAGAAAGACGGAGCTGTCAAGAAGGTCATAGACCTCCGCCTGCGGAAGCTGGCGTCGAATCAGAGTCGTCTTGCCGGTCTGGCGCGGCCCGAGAAGGAAGTGCGACTTCTCCTCCAGGAGCGCCGCGAGGTCGAGACTTCTCTCAATCTCCGAATGAGCTGGCCTCGTCGGCATTTATGTCATTTATCATGTCAAATGACAATTATAAGGTCAATAGTGATGAAATCGATTCGTAATCAGCAGGTCGGCGGTTCAAATCCAGGCGCCGGGCCACCAACCGGCAGGCATAGCACCAGCAGCCTTCGGGCTGCCAGCCAGCCACGGTGCCAGCCGAATATTTCAAGGAATCCTGCCCTATATAGATCCAATGATGTCAACAGGTTTACAAGTGGAGACACTGGGCCGGTGGCACCCCGGGCGGCCAGACTCGAGCGTCTCAATAAGAGGGTGGCACCCTATGAGCGAAGCGAACAGGGCCATGCGGTTCTGCCGGCGGCTTGCGGCTAAACTATCGCCAATCCGTGGTAAATCGATACAAATATGGATAGCACAATTCATATCCGTGTTCCGGATCTGGTGGTCATCTTTGTTTACCTGGCGGGCCTGGCAGCGCTGGGAATCTACTTTTCGCGGCGGAACAAGACGACGGACCAGTATTTCCTGGGAGATCGGAATTTTCCCGGCTGGGCGATCGGGCTTTCGTTGGTCGGAACCTCGATCAGCTCAGTGACCTTTCTGGCCCATCCGGCGGCGGCATACGCGCTGGATTGGCGTCAGTTTCACTCTAACTGGGCGGCGCCGGTTGGCGCGCTGCTGGCCGTTGTTTTTTTCATCCCCATCTTCCGGCAAAAAGGCCGCACCACGGCCTTCGAATATCTGGAACAACGATTCGGTCCCGTGGCTCGGCTGTACGGAGCGATCAGTTTTATCGGCATTCAGGTCGTTCGCACCAGTTCCATACTCTATCTGGTGGCAATTCCTATCAGCGTCTTGACGGGGCTTGACGTAGTCTGGGTGATCGTTATCAGCGGTGTCTTTATCGGCTTCTATACAGTCGCGGGCGGGATTGCCGCCGTTATATGGACGGACGTCACTCAGACGATCATCCTGATCGCGGGAGGCGTCATCTGTTTGGCAATCATTGCCTGGGATTTGCCCGGCGGCTTGGTGGAAATTGTCAGCGTAGCCAACGCCCATGACAAATTCAGCCCGGGTTCGATGGCGTTCAGCCTCAGCGAAAGGACTTTTCCCACCGTCGTTTTCTTGGGATTGTTCATTTTTCTAACCAGCTACGCATCGAACCAAAGTATTGTGCAGCGTTACATGGCGGCCTCTTCCCTAGCCGAAGCACGCAAGGCGACCTTGATCTCCGCCGGGCTCAGCTTGCCGATCTGGGCCTCGTTTTTCTTCTTGGGCACATCGCTGTTTGTGTACTACAACGTCTTCCCGGACCAAGCCGTCGCCAAATTGGAACCGGATCAGGTGTTTCCTCATTTCATGTTCACGCAGCTGCCCCCCGGTGTCGCGGGGCTGATCGTCGCGGCGGTGCTGTCGGCCGCCATGTCGTCACTCGACTCGAGCATTAACGCCAGTGCCATGGTCGGAGTTACAGACCTTGTGAAACGATATTTTGCTCCCCATCGCAAGGACGAGTACTACCTGAAGATAGGCTGGGCCCTCTCGGTTGCCTCCGCAATCCTGATGATTGGAGGCGCGATCGTGTTCCATAGCCTGCCGAAAGAAACCATCTTCGACCAAGTACTGATCGCCAGCTCTCTCTTCGGAGGCTGCCTGATGGGCATGTTTTTCATGGGGTTTTTCACAACGCGGGTAGGATACGAGGCCGTCTTGGCCGCCTTGCTCGTGGCACTTCTAGTACATTTCTATCTGGTGCTGAACACGATAAACATCTTGCCGGCATCACTACGATTGCCAATCCATGACTATTGGGTCGGCATGTTGGTAAATTTGGCTTTCGCGCCGGCAGCCTATCTGTTGAGTTTTGCTTTTGGTCGACCTAGGTCCAAACTGGAGGGGTTGACCGTGTGGACACAAAGAAGTGGGCCTTCCTCGACTCGCCGAGCATGATCGGTGGAAGCTTACGAGGGCATCTGGTTGTTTCAGGGCGACGCGTTCCCCAGGCCTCGAGGATGACCTCGCTGCCGGTGCTGCGGTTCCACGGCGCTCGCCTCCGGAAGTGATTGGTATCACTTCCTGCCGCGCGGAGTTTGCCGCGCGGAGTGGAGGAGTTGTCGACTTCGTCGCGGCGGACCCTCGATTGGGAGAGAATAGGCGCGGAGGGTCGAGATTTGGAGAAGCAGCATTTCGTCGTCATGGGTGCCGGAGAGGTGGGCTTCTACCTCGCACAGACGCTCTCCAGGCAGGGTCACGACGTCGTCGTGATCGAAAGTGACCCCGGACGCGCCGCCAAGGTCGAAGCGGAGCTCGATGTCACGGTCATCGAGGGCAACGGCGCACACCTGCCCGTCCTCGAGTCGGCGAGGGTGGATCGCTGCGATCTCTTCATGGCCGTCTCTCAGAACGACGAGTCCAATCTCGCCGCCACCCTCCTGGCCAAGAACCTGGGCGCAGCTCGGGCTGTTGCGCGCGTCGGCAACGCTGAAGAGGTCTCTGTTTATCATCGTACCTACGAGGCTCTCTTCCGTGCCGACCTGGTGGTGTCGAGCGAGCTTCTGGCGACAACTCGAATTCTCAACTACATCCTCGGCCACAACACGGTGCAGGTCGAATACCTGGCCCAGGACAAGATCCAGTTTCGCCGCATCCGCCTCGAAGAGGACTCGCCCCTGGTCGGCAACCGGCTCAAAGATGTCGCGATGCCGGCCCAGGGCCTGGTGGTCGCCTTCTTTCGTGGCGCCGAGCTCACCATCGCCGGAGGTGATGACCGAGCCGAGCCGGGAGACCACGCGCTGGTCATCGGTCGCACCGAGGTCATCGACGAGGTCGAGAGCTTCGTCAACCCCAAGCCGCGGCGAGCAGGGAAGGTCTTCATCGCCGGCGGCGGCGCAACGGGTGCAACCATCGCCCACGCTCTCGCCGGCAAGGTCGGCCGGCTGAAGATCATCGAGTGGAATCGCGCCCGCGCCGAGGAGCTGGCGGCGTCGCTACCGGATTGCTCGATTGTTCTCGGGGATGCGACCGAGCAGGATCTCCTCGAGACCGAGGGCGTTGGCGAGGCCAGCGCCTTCGTCGCTGCCACCGGGGTGGACGAAACGAATCTGATGGCCAGTCTTCTCGCCAAGGAGTTGGGCGTACCCGAGGTGATCGCGATGGTCGATCGGGCTCAGACCACCAACCTGTGGCGGAAGCTCGGCCTCGTTCATATCGTCTCACCGCGAACTGTGATGTACGAGCGCATCGAAGGCTACATCAGCAGCGGCTACAACGCCAATATCGTTTCTCTCAAACGCGGCTCGGCGCAGGTCATCGAGCGAGTCATTCACGGCGCCAGTCCCACAGCCGGAGTGAAGCTCGTGGACATGCAGCTCCCCAAGGGTCTGCGGGTGGGTGCCGTGATCCGGGGCGAAAAGGTGTTCGTCCCCCATGGCCCGCATCGCCTCGAGATCGGCGACCGTGTCATCCTCTTCGTTGCGGAAAGTGAAGTCTCCCTCCTGACTCTGTTCTTTCCCGGCCAGGAAGCAGAGTAGCGAGCTCTCCCCTTGAACGTTCGCCCGGTTCTTCACTTTCAGGGTCGCCTGCTGCTCTTCCTCTCCGGGGGAATGCTCCTGCCGATGCTCTGCGCCGGGTGGTACGGCGAGATTGGCGACGTTCGCGCGTTCATCCTCTCGGCGATCGCAACATCGGGGATGAGCATGATCCTGATGTTGGCCGGACGGCGCGGCACCGAAAATCTATATCGCAGCGAAGGCGTTTTGATCGTCGTCGGCGGGTGGGTGATCGCGTCCATCTTCGGCTCGCTGCCGTATCTCTTCAGCGGCAGCATCACCAGTCCGGTTAACGCCCTCTTCGAGTCGGCCTCCGGCTTCACCACCACCGGCTCCACGATCCTCCTCGATATCGAGTCGCTGGGCCGCGGCATGCTGTTCTGGCGGTCCTTCACCCAGTGGCTCGGTGGCATGGGCATCATCGTGCTCTTCGTAGCTCTGTTGCCCGAGCTCGGCACCGGTGCCCGCTTTCTCTACAAGCTGGAAGTACCAGGCCCCACCGCCAAGACCCTGCATCCTCGAGTGCACGACACCGCCTCGGTGCTGTGGCGCATCTACCTCCTCTTCACCGTGGTCGAGACCGGTCTGCTGATGCTAGCCGGCCTCGATCTCTACGACGCGCTCACCACCACCTTCTCGACCTTGGCGACGGCGGGATTCTCGCCCTACAACGCTTCGATAGCGCACTTCGAGTCCGGGCTGGTCGAGATCGTCGTGATCCTGTTCATGCTGATCGCCGGAGCCAATTTCTCGCTCTACTACGGTCTGCGGGTTGCAGGGCTGAAGAGAGGTCTACGAGGGTTTGCCTCTGATCGGGAGTTCCTCTTCTACCTCGGCGTGGCCGCGAGCATCACCGTGATCACCTCTGCGACTCTGCTGCGCGCCGGCGTCTTCGAGGGTGTGGGCGCGAGCCTGCGCGGCAGCCTCTTTCAGGTGGTGTCGATCCTCACCACCACCGGCTTCACCACGGTCGACTTCGATAGCTGGCCGAACTTCGCCCGCCTGTTGATCTTCAGCCTCATGTTCTTCGGCGGCTGTGCCGGCTCCACGGCGGGAGGTATGAAGTTGATGCGCCTCGTCATCGGCATGAAGTCCGCGCTGCGGGAGGTGAAGCTCATCTTCAACCCGAACGCGGTACTGGCGGTCTTTGTAGGACGTGAGCCGGTGCCTAACGGGGTGGTGTCGAGTGTGGTTGCCTTCCTCTTTCTCTACATTGCGAGCTGGGTCGCTGGCAGCGCGTTACTGGCCATAGGAGGCGCCGATCTCGAGACTGCCGCGAGCGCGTCGATCGCCGCACTGGGAAACATCGGACCTGGACTCAACGCCGTAGGACCGACTGGCAACTTCGATTTCTTTGCCGGCTGGCAGAAGCTCGTGTTGGTGGGGCTGATGTGGCTTGGGAGGCTGGAGGTCTTTCCTCTGGCCGCCCTCGCAACGGTCGCCTTCTGGCGCCGTTGAGCTCGGAGTTCAAGGGGCGCAGGGCGTGTTTTAGTGGATCGCAGAACTCGATTGCTCGAGGTGTTTGGTGCTACCGTCATGGAGTGCCGTTGCTGAGAAAATTCTTGTCCGAGGCGGGGGGAAGGATCCCCATGACAAGAAGGGGGCGGCTCCGGACAGTCGCGGTGTTGCTCGCCTGCGCGGGAGGGGTGGGGGCTCCTCTAGCCGGCCAGTCCGACGATGACCGCATCGAATTGGCGGTGGCGGCTCGTGGATCTTCCGGAAGCGTTCTCGATGCCCTCGATCCGACCGAGCTCGAAGTGGCGATCGACGGAGCTCCCGTCGACGCTGAAAGGATCTCGCTGGCCGCTCCCTCGGGGCCCGTGCGCGTGGTTCTCTACATTGACCATGCGGCATCGCGTGCTTCTTCGGTGCAGAGGCTGGTGAGCTCTCTACTCGACCAGAGCGAACGCCTCTTGGACCTTCCCGAGCTCGAGATCGTCGAGGCGGACCCCGTCCCGCAGACGATGCCGCGAGTCGCCAGCGTCGAGGAGCTCGAGAGGAGTCTCAACCGTGTCTTCCTCCGTCGCGAAGACAGCGACGAGGTCGCTCAGCTGCGGTCGAGCTTCCTTGCGGAAGTGCGCAAAGGCGAGGAACCGCACCTCGTTATCGCGGAAGCTGCGTATGGGCTCGAGCTCGATTTGCGGCGAGATCAATTGGACGGCTTGCTCGAGTGGGTGGCGGCGCAGGGCCCCTCACGGGAGCCCAAGATCCTCATGCTGCTCAATGACAATCTGGGGCTCGAAGCCAAGGACTTCTATTTGCGGGGCCTGACCGCGAGCGCGGAGGTAGTGGGCCAGTGGGCGGCCGAGCCCGATCTCACCGAGCTCGCTTCCGCGCTGGCCGTCTACGGCTGGACTCTGGTGCCGGTTCGACCCGAGCTTGCGAAAGACGGCGGCCGCCTGAGCTACCAACCGAGTGAGGAGCTTCCGGTCGGCTTCCGCGTCGGGCTTGGCCGGCGCCCCAGGGCGGAAGCCGCTCCCAGTCAAGACTTGGGCTGGGATTTCGGTGCGGTTGCTCGGCTCGAAGAGGCCGCCGGCCTCACCGGAGGTGAAGTTGTTACCGATCTCGGGGCTCTTTCCGACTGGGTCGAGGCGTACTCTTCGAGATCCGTTCTACGCATTGCCGACGTATCTCTGCCACCTGGCGAGATGCGCACCGTGCGAGTGGCTTCTCGAAGCTCGGGAGTGAACGTGCTGGCCCCGGGGAGGGTCGGGCGAGGGACCCCGAATAGTGTCGCTGCGATGAGGGCGCGCCGCGCGGTAGCCGGTGATTCTGGTCTTGCCGAGCTCCAAGTTCGCTCCGCGATCGAGTTCGACCCCGACCTCTTGGGCCGGCAGCCCGGCCGCTTCGAGGTAAGAGTCGACCTCTTCGAGCTCCGAGAGCGTCTTGGCCAGTTCGATCAGGGCAGTTTCAGGGTTACAGTGGCCGTGCATCTGGAGACCGAAGAGCTGCTGCTGAGGCATGAGATCGTGCGCGACGTGGATCTCAGGGGGCAGGACGAATGGCGTTACGAGGGGAGTCTCAGAGTTCCGCCCGAAACCGATGGCGCGGTGGTGCTGGTGGAAGTTCTCGAGAGTGGTGATTGGGGCGAGTCTTTCGCCTCTTTCATTACCAAGACGGTACCGACACTGGCGGCTACGAGCGAGGATCTCCCCGCTCCTCGCGGACTCCTTCCGGATCGCCGAATCATCCGGATCGAACCGCCGGCAGACGCGGTGCTGATCGGCAAGGTGCGAGTGGAGGCTGAGGCCGACCCGGCGGTGCAACGAGTCGTATTCACTCTCGACGGCGACAGAGTCGCGACGCGCCGCAGGGAACCTTGGGCGACCAACGTCGATCTCGGACCGAACCCTCGCCAGCGTCTACTCGGTGTCGTTGCCTACGGCGCCAGGGGAAAGGAGCTGGGTCGCGATACTTTGACCCTCAACGAGGTAACGAAGTCCTTCGGTGTGCGGATCGTCGAGCCGCGGAGTGGACGCAGAGTCGGCCCGGTTGATGTCGAGGCGGAGGTGAACCTTCCGAGCCCGGCGAAGCTGGATCGACTCGAGTTCTTTTGGCAGGACCAGTTGGTGTCGACGATGCGCCGCCCGCCTTTTCGCCAGCGCCTCTTCATACCGGTGGCATCCGAGCCCGGTCTCATCCGTGTTGCGGCCTATCTCGAAGATGGCAGGATCGCCGAGGACGTGGTCCTCATGAACACGGACCTGTTCGAGGAGCTACTCACCGTCAAGTTGGTGGAGCTCTACGCCGTGGTTACCGACCGCTCAGGCAAGCCGGTCCGGGACCTCGAGAGAGAGGACTTCGAGATCCTCGAGCAGGGAGCTCCGCAAGAGATCGAAAACTTCTCTCGTGCCGGTGACCTTCCCATCACCGTCGGCCTTGCCCTCGACTCCTCGCTCAGCCTCTTCGTCAAGATGCCGGCCGTGCAGGAGGCTGCCGGCGACTTCGTTCGGGGTCTGATGGAGGATCGTGACCGCGCCTTCTTGGTTGGCTTCAGCTCGCGCCCGCGCGTGGTGCGGGCCACTACCTCTGATCTCGACAACGTCATCAGCGGTATCGAGTCGCTGACTCCTACCGGGACAACGGCGCTCTGGGAGGCAGTCGTGCTTTCGTTGCTGCAGCTTCAGGAGGCTACCGGGCGCAAGGCCTTGGTGCTCTTTTACGACGGCGATGACGAGGATGAAGACTTCTCGTTTTCGACCTCTCTCAAGCTCGCCCAGAAGGTGGGCGTACCGATCTATCTCATCATCATGAACAATTCGGCCGCTCGCAGTGGCGGCAAGAGCTTCGGCACCAAGAATCGAGCTTCACGCCTGGAGAAGATCGCCAGGGCAGGGGGTGGAAAGGTCTTCTACGTTCGAACAGATCAGGATCTCGGTGAGATTTTCACTGCGATTCGCGAGGAGCTCCGCGCCCACTACCTCTTGACCTACTACCCGAAGATCGTCGATGAAGAGGCGGCGGAGGGGGCCGAGTCAGACTGGCGGCCGATCGATCTCGTAGTCAAGCGTCCTGGTCTCGTCGCCCGAACGCTGGCCGGGTACCAGAAACCGTGACGCGGCGCTGGATCGGGCTCTTCGTTGCCGGTTGTTTGCTCGCTCCGGTGAGCGCCACCGCGCAAAATCTCTTTCGGAGTCGTGAGCTCAGCTTTGACCTTCGGCGTGACGGTCGTGCGCCGGACTCCCTGGCGGTTTCCGACCTGCGTGTTGAGCAGGGTGGAGGGGACGCGGAGGTTCTCGAGGTTGCCCCCGCAGCCGGCCGTCTGTGGAGCCTGCTCGTCTATGTCGATGCCCTCAGTGCCTCGACGCAGGAGCTCGGGAGGGCGGCGGCGATTCTGAGCGAGGCGGCTGGGGTCCTCACCGGTCTCGGCGAGGTCACCTTGCTGGTCGTGGACGAGCTAGCGGAGCCCTGGCTCGAAGAGAGTCGCGATCGGGAAGAGCTCGAGGAAGCGTTCGCGGAACTGGCGCAAGCCCGTTTTTCGTCGCTCGACCGGGGCGCAGAGGGTTTTTTGCCTTGGCGTAGAGCGATGCTGGTGGACGCGTTGGTCGGACAGGCGAAGGAGAATCCACGGGCGGTCTTGATTGTCGGCGACGTCAACGGCGAGCGGGGGGCTTCGCCGGGACAAGAGATCGAGAATCTCGAGCGAGCTCACCTCGCGGCGCTCGCTGCGTCTTTGGACTGGGTTGCGTTTCCGTTGCACATGGCCTCCGAGGGTGGAGATGTCTTACTCTCGCCACTCGCGGCAGAGACCGGAGGCGCCGTCGCGGCAGATGCCGACGAGCTCTCGGACGAGCTGTTGCGTTTGCCGGAGCGGTTCATGGTGCGTATTCGAGAGCGTGTGGTGGGTGATGGCGACATCACAGCTCTGTCGATCTCGGCAGCCACGGGAGAGGTGCGTGCGGCCCGTTGGTCGGCGACAGTGAGTCCCGATGTAGTGCTGGTCTCGAGGGTCCGAAACCATCTCCAAGAGGGTGTCGACGGTGATCTGGAGATCCGGAGCAGCGGCGCGTTAGAGAGCGACGCCAATGGCGAAGAGGAGCTGAAGCTCGAGATCCTGACCGACCTTTCCTCGCTTCCCCCGCTTCAACGCTCTTTCTTGGATGTGGCCGACGGAGCTCGCGGTTTCCATTCTTCGTCACGGATGCGAGTCAGTCTCATGCTCGACATCATCGATCAATCGCCGTTCATCATGCATCTCCGTGGCCGCGGAGCGCGGCTCTCGGGCTCCGCCGGGTGGTTGGTCCAAGTGCGGGCCCCGGTACCGGAGGATCTTCAGCATGTCGTTGCCATCGTCGAGGATCTGGGGAGCGGTCAATGGGGAGTCGCAGAGGTCGATTTCGAGGGCGACTTGCTGGGAATACTCGATGCCGAGACGGTGGTCGAGGCGATCGATCTGCGCCCTCTCTATGGCGCGGCTCGGGGAGCACAGACTGCAGCTGCCGGCGATGCCGAAGCCAAACTGATCGAGCTGATTCCTCCTCGTGCCCACGATCTCACCGGTCCGCAGCAGTTCCGCACCATGGCTCTCAACGCTTTCATCCGTCGCGTGGTCTTCTACCTCGATGGCAAGCAGGTGGGAGAGGACGAGAGGAAGCCTTTCTCTGCGCGGATCGATCTGGGCTCAGAGTTGAAGCCCCAGGAGATTGAAGTCGTTGCTTACGATCGAGCTGGGGGTGAGATCAGTCGCGACAGCTTGATCGTCAACCGGGGCCGTAGCGCGTTCGAGGTCGAGCTGACTCGGGTTGAGGGAGATCCGATCGATGGCTTGCTGCAGGTTGCGGTAGACGTCACGGTTCCTCTCGAGCGTTCGTTGGAGCGGGTCGAGCTGTGGTGGAACGACAGTTTGAAGAAAACCTTCACCCGGGGTCCCTTTGCTGCCGACATCGAGGTGCAGGGGACGGGCGGTGCCGACTTCGTTCGCGCCGTGGCGTATCTCGACGACGGCAGCAGCTTCGAAGATGTCGAGCTCTTCGGCGTCAGTGGAGGGATGGAGGAGGTAGAGGTCAACCTGGTCGAGATCTACGCGGTGGTGACCGACCAGCAGGGGGTGCCGCGACGCGATCTTTCCCAAGAGGAGTTCAGTGTCAGGCTGCGCGGCGACGAGGTTCAAATCGAGCGCTTCGGGCTGGCGGAGGACATCCCCCTGGCGATGGGTTTGGTGATCGACACTTCGCAGAGCATGGAGGCCCTGATGCAGGACACTCGCATTGCTGCAATCCGGTTCCTCAGCGATGTGGTGACCGAGGCCGATCGTTCATTCTTGGTCGACTTCGACAGTCAGCCGCGTCTAGCGCAGGCGATGACCCAGGACCTCGGAGAGATGGTCAGGGGGCTCGGTACCATGCGCGCCGGAGGCTTTACCGCCCTCTACGACTCGATCATCTTCTCGCTCCTCCAATTCGACGAGCGAGAGGACCGAAGAGCGCTCATCCTGCTTACTGACGGTGACGACTACAAGAGTCGCTTCAGCGCCCGGCAGGCCTCCCTGCAGTCGCGAGCCATCGGGGTCCCGGTCTACATCCTTTCCCTCGCTCAGCTCGACTCCTTCCGCCTCGCTCAGCGCAAGGCCGATCTCGAAGCGATCGCACGCCAGACAGGAGGCCATGTTTTCTACGTTTCGTCTCGCGAGGAGCTTTCACCCGCCTACGCCAAGATCGGAGCCGAGCTGCGCAGCCAGTACCTACTCGCCTTTTCAACCCCACAAGAGCTCAGCGAGAAGGACCTGCAGAAGATCGAGGTCAAGGTAAGAGGACGAGGCCTCTCGATCCGCGCCGTCGTCGGTGGCCGGTCAGTTCAGACCCGCTGAGCGCAGAGCGAGAGGGACGCCGCGAGACGTCTGATTCGGCTTGCACTAAAATACCTATATGTCGATTAACCTGAGCTCGGATTCGACGATCTTCGTTGCCGGCCATGGTGGCCTGGTCGGGTCGGCGGTCGTGCGTCACCTCGAGAGCCAGGGCCTTTCCAATATCCTCACCGCGAGTCGCGAGCAACTGGACCTAAGAGATCAGGCTGCCGTCAACTATTGGTTTCGCGCCAACCGTCCCGACTTCGTGTTTCTCGTAGCCGGTACCGTCGGTGGTATTCTTGCGAATTCGACTCGTCCGGCAGAGTTCATCTACGACAACTTGATGATCCACGCGACGGTTGTTCATGCCGCCTATCTATACGAGGTGAAGCGACTTCTCTACCTTGGAAGCTCCTGCATCTATCCTCGAGATAGCCCTCAACCGATGGCCGAGACGGCTCTGCTCACCGGGCCGCTGGAGCCCACCAACGAGGCCTACGCCGTGGCCAAGATCGCCGGCATTCGACTCTGTCAGGCTTATCGGCAGCAGTACGGATGCGACTTCATTTCGGCGATGCCGACCAATCTCTACGGTCCTGGGGACAACTTCGAACTCGAGAGCTCGCATGTGGTCCCGGCGCTGATGCGGAAGTTTCACGAGGCCAAGATTCGAGGCGAGAGAGAGGTCGTCGTCTGGGGAACCGGTGCGCCCAAGAGAGAGTTCCTGCATGTCGACGATCTGGCAGACGCATGTCTGTTCCTGGTACGCAACTACGACGATGCCGACCACATCAACGTTGGAACGGGCGAGGATCTGCCCATCCGAGAGCTGGCTGAGCTGATCCGCAGCATCGTAGCTCCAGGAGTCGAGCTGGTGTTCGACACCTCCAAGCCGGATGGCAGCCCTCGCAAGCTTCTCGACGTCTCGCGCCTCACCGGCTTGGGGTGGAAACCGCGCATCGATTTCGAGCAGGGAATCGCCACTACCTATGAGTGGCTTCGCGAGCACTACGACGCTCTAGTGAGTGAGGAGTCTCGGGAAGAAGTCCCGGCGGGGTCGAGCGGCGTCGCGTAAGCCTCCCTCGCCTCCTTGGGGCGGTCGATCCCTTCGAGGATCTCGCCTCGCCAAACCAACCAGTGCTCGGTCCGCGGCGAGGTCCCGGCGAGCGCAAGCAGACGAGCGGCCCCGCGGCGTCTGTAGGATTCCGGGCTGTGTAGCGCTCGAAGTAGGGGAGGGCCTTCTGAGGTTCGAGTCTCTATTCGGGGAGGAAAGTCTCTACCTCGGCCCTGGCGAGGAATTCGTCGACCTGTTCGAGCAGCATGCCCTGCACTTTTTGGGACGAAAGGACCTGGCCTATGGTCTCCTTCGCTTCGTCGAAAGAGGCGATACGCGAGGCTTGCGTGTCGATTCCCTTGATGATGTGGAAGCCGACCGGGGTCTCGACCAGGTTGCTGATCTCGCCCGGCGCCAGAGCGAAGGCCGTACTTTCGAAGGCGGGGAGTGTTTGGCCCCGAACCAGCCATGGAAGCTCCCCGCCCTGCGTCTTCGAAGCGTCTTCGGAGTGTTCGTAGGCAAGGGCGGCGAAGTCTTCGCCTTGCTTGGCGCGTTCGAGAAGAGCCACTGCCTTGCCTCGGGCCACCGCCTTGTCGTCGGCGGTCGCTTCGCGTTCGACTACGATCAAAACATGGCGCACCCTGACGCGCTCGGGCTGGCGGAAGCGCTCGACGTTCTCATCGTAGAAGAGGCGCATCTCTTCGTCACTGATGTTGACCTTGGGGGCTATCTCCGCATCCACATAGTGACCCCTCGAGATGTCTCGAGCGAACCTCTCGCGCAATTGTTCCTCGGTCGTTCCCTGATTCTTCATGGCCTCCTGAAAAGCCTCTTCTGAGGGGGCGGCGGCGCGGGCCTGGAGGAGGCTCTGGTTGATCTCGTCGGCAGTGGCCGCGACCCCCTTCGCCCTCGCTTCTTGCGCGATGAGTTGGGCGGCGATCAGCTGTTGCAGTGCCTGCTGGTAGAAGTGGCGATCGGCGACCACCTCTTGGCCCATCTGGCGGAGCTGCGAATACGCACCCTGGGCCTCCTGCAGTAGCTCGGCCCGGGTGAGCTCGCGACCGTTGACCCGAGCCACGATCTCAGGAAGAAGGGCGGGGTCGAGGGCCGTCGGTGCTGTTGAAGCGGCGTCCGCTGCGGCTTGCGGCGATGCGGCTGTGGCGGTGCACAGCGCGAGTGCCACGAGACCCGCAGCCATCATCCTGGCGCAGGGGTTGTCTCCGGATTCGATTCTGTCTGGTCGAGTCATCTTTAAGCCCTCGAACCGAGCCTATCAATCTCTAGTGTCCTGTATCAGTGGTTCGTTGCATGAATCGCGCAGTCATTTTGTGGGCTGCCAAGGCGCGCCGACGAAGTCATATTGGGAATATTTCGAGGAGGTGCAACGACGGCAGGACGCAAAGCGGCCAGCGAGTTATGTGACGAACTACTGGTACAGGACACTAGGGCCGCGGGCAGTTAGAGTAATCGGCCGAGGAGGAGCTCGGCGCTGAAGCCCGGCCCAAAGGCCCCGAGAAGCGAATATCCAGGCTCAGCCTCTCCTTCGAGCGCTTTGTGCAGCACCCAGAGAATGCTGGCGGACGACAGATTCCCCACTTCCCGCAAGGTGGCCCGCGAGAGGGCGAGCTGCTCCTCTTCGAGATCGAAGAGCTCACGCATAGTGTCGAGGATCTTGCGCCCCCCCGGGTGGAGTAGATAGTTGCGGATCTCTGCACCCTCCACCCCGGCGTCGCTGAGGAAAGCCTCGACGACCGGCGACAGCTGGTCTCGGAGCAGCCGAGACACGCGTTTGTCCAGGATGATGCGAAATCCGTCGTCGTTGAGGTCGAAGCCCATCATCTCGGGGCTGTCCGGAAAGAGGTGAGTGCGGGTGCAGAGAATCTCGAGAGGGCCCCGGTCGCCGCGGACCAGGGCCGCAGCGCCGCCGTCTCCGAAGAGCGCGCTCGAGACCAGATTCGCGACGCTCATGTCACCGCGCAGGTAGGTCATCGAAGGGATCTCGATGGAGACGATCGCGATCTTGTGGTCCGGATAAGCCAGAAGGTGATCGTGGGCGTGAGAGATCGCCATAGCTCCAGCGGCGCAACCCAGCTCGGTGAAGGGAAGCCTCTTGGTGTCCGAGCGCATCCGGAAGTGGTTGATGAGATAGGTGTCGAGCGCCGGGATCATGAAACCGGTACAGGAGGTGGTGATGAGAACGTCGATGTCGGTCGGAGAGACAGAGCCCTTCTCCAGCAGCCGCCCCAAGAGCTCGATCCCGAGCTTCTGGCACTCTTCGATGTAGACATCGTTACGCCACTTGAGAGAGTGGTGGGCGAGAAGGGTGTCGACGTCTCGTACCAAGTAGCGGTTCTCCACTCCGGCGTTGCGGAACAAGCCGAGCGCCTGGTCGAGAAAGGCGACCTTGCCTTTGAGGACATCGCGCGCCAGGTCGATCACCCGCTCTTGGGAGAGCTGATGAGGAGGCAAAGCGGTGGTAACGCAATCAACGAAGCTCAGGGCATATTCCAGGAGAAGTAGGAGGATCTTCCGGGCTCTCGAATCTCGAAAGTAGCTTGCGGGACACCCTGCGAAAGTGCCCAGAGAATCCCGAGGCCCGGTTCGAGACAGGGTGAGAACGGCCAATCAGCCGCCGGCGGCGAAGATGCGCTTGCACCCAGGACCATCGCTTCGCCACCGGTGGCGCGAGCGATGGTTCCCAACTCGCCGTCGCCGCTGAAGAGTAGCGCAATTGCGCCTTCGAGACCCTGGCTCGCCCCGGTTTGGAGAATATTGCGGCTCCTCTCTTCTGCTCGATCGCTCGCCGAGCTGAGGACGAAGAGTACGGGGCGATCAGGTATTTCCAGGGCGGCCGCTGGAATCAGGTCCGCGAAGGCGGCCGCGGAGTCGATTGTGCTCAACGATGGCCCGCGAAGGTGGAAGTGAAGACTGAGACTGGCAGGCACCTGGTTGCGGAGCGAGAGCAGCAGCGCAAAGGGGTGAATCCGCCGTGATCTGCGCCGGCCGAACCCGGGTCCGACCAGACGACCGTCTGGGGAGTCCTTGCGGGCCGCATCGAAAAGGTGGAGACACGACCCGGGAGAGCCGGAGATCGTGTAGAGAGCCGCCTCAGCGGCCCGCTCCGCCAGTTCCTCCACCGCCGCTATGGCGTATTCGGCCGCCGCCGAGACTGCGTGGCTCGCCGGCGGTTTCTCGATGACCCGAACGCCGGGGCAGTCGAGGATCTGCGCTGGAGCGGCGCCGGCCAGAACGGCCCGGTAGTCTGCCAGCTTCAACATGGGTGATCGGCGGAGAGCAAGAGTGCGGAGTTGTGGCCGCCGAAGGCGAAGGCGCTGGAGAGTGCGAAGTCGCCGCTCAGAGCGCGGGGCTCGAGGGCCACATAGTCGAGATCACATTCCGGGTCGGGCTCGTGCAGGTTCAAGGTCGGCGGGGCCTGTTGTCGGCCCAGCGCCTCCAGGGTGACCACCACCTCCATCAGGGAGGATGCGCCGAGACAGTGCCCGGTCATCGACTTGAGCGAGCTCACAGGAATCGAGTGCGCCCGCTCTCCGAAGAGGTTCTTGTAGAGACGGGTCTCGCAGCGGTCGTTGCCAGGGGTTGCGGTGCCATGCGCGCAGATGTAGGAAGGAACGGTGCCGGCGAGCGCCGCTCGGCAGGCGGCCTCCATGGCGGAGAGATCCTCTGGCATGTCGGTGAACTTCTCGGCATTCATCGACCTGCCGTGGCCACAGAGGTAGCCGGTGGGTTGTCGCGGCCGCCGGCTGCTGAGCCAACACGCGGCGCCGCCTTCGCCCATGACGAAGCCTTTGCGCCGGCGGTCGAAGGGGCGGCTGGCAGTCAGATCGTCTTCGGTGCTGAGGGCGTGAATGTTGTTGAAGAGAGCGATACCAACCGGGTCGAGCATCGATGCGGCGGCGACGACCAGAACGTCTTCGGCGATTCCGGCTTCGATCCATCGGTGGGCGAGGATGAGGGCGTCGCTCCCCGAGGCACATGCACTGTCGACTCGGGCCCGCGGTCCATGCGCGCCAAGGACCGAGGCCACGTACTCGAGCGGAAAGTCGCCGGCGAAGCCGAGGATCTCTTCCATCTGCTGCGGGTCACAACGATGCTGGAGTACGTGCTCTAGGTAGGCGGGCTCGGAGTGAAGGCTCGAAAGGGCCAATACCAGGCCATAGCTCGGTCCCTCTTCGCGCTCCAGTCTGCGCCCCGCTTCGACCGCCGCGAGAAGGCCCCTTGGGGCCAAAGCGTAGGGGAAGTTTCGGGGTCGGGGTGGGTCGGCGGCGAAGGGGGCGCCAACCGCGACCGCAAACTCTCCCTCGAGGCGGGTGACCGCCGAGCGACCCCGCACCAGGTCTTCTTTCGTCAGCTCACCAGGAGCAAAAAGAGACGTTGCGAGGATGGGGAGCGGCTTCAGCCGGGAGGACACTACTCTCCAGAGATCTCTTTCGACTTCTCCTCGAGCCAGCTCTCGAGGATCTCATCACCGGTCGGGGGCGGTACGGGCTCGCCTGACCCCTTGGAGATCACCTTGAGGCCTACGAGGACGGCTACTTCACCATTAGGAGACAGGTCCGGAGTCTGGTCGTAGAAATCCTTGATCAATCCCGCGAAAGTACGAATGCTGAAGTACTGGGGAATGTCCGCCGCGCGCAGCGAGCCAGGTAGCTCGACCTCTGCCAACGCCGGCATACGCTGGAGCAGGATCTTGGTACCGAGGTCAGTGAGAAATCCCTCCCGGAGAATGATTCCGTCACCGACGACCCGATCGAGCTCTTCGATGGCATTACGCCCGCTGAACTCCACATCGAAGGCCTCTTCGAGTGCGAAACTGGCCTCGATCATATCCAGCGAGTCGAGGCCGAGCTCCTTCATCAGAGGGCTCGAGAGTAAAAGCTCGACCTCGGGAATGAGAGCCTCGGTCAGGATTTCTTGGATGGCCTCGGCGAGGGTATCGATAGAGGGTGGGTTCTTCATGCTCGCGCTCCGTCGAAGCCTGATCTTACAGCCACTCTACTGCCAGTACCGTCGCCGGGATACCCGCCGTCTCGAAGTAGTCGAGCCAGCCGCGTTGCTCCGGTCGGAGCTGATCGCCCGGACCCTTGACTTCCAGTAGCTCGTAGCCGGGAGTCCCCTCACTCGGTACGAAGAGATCGGGAAAGCCGTTTCGGTACCGGCGCAGATCGCGGCTCAGGCGTGCGCACACCGAGGCCAGGTGCGGGCCGGGGAGGCGAGGAAGGACGAGCTCGAGGCTCGATCGCAATGCCTGGGACCACAAGACGAGGGAGTTGCGGGTCCCCTCCTTGGCTGCCAACACTTCCAAGATACGCGCCGCCGGCCACTCGTCTTCCTCGATCTCCTGCAGGCGGCTTGCCACCGCCTGCTCTCGACGAGTGCGGAAGGCCGGGTCGTAGAGGTCGAGAGGGGCGGCCTGGAAGGGGTGCTGGAAAGCGCCTTGGATGGGTTGGAAGATGATGTCCCAGAAACTGAGACCGAAGAGACTGCTCCACAGCCAGTTCTCGCTATGGATACCGACACAGCCCTGCTTCGATAGCTCTTCGAGCACGTCGGTTTCGATTGGCTTGGTCCCGCTGCGCGACACTCGCAGCAGGCGCCGCCGACGTCGACTTCGGTAGGCCGGTGGTATCTGCCCCAGGCGCCGCCGCAGTAGATACGAGAAGCGAGGCGCGAAGACCCTTTCACTTTCGTCCCGAGGCGAGCTCTCGATCTGGCGACAGACTCGCAAAGCCGCCCTGGTGCGATCGAGGCGAGCGAGAATGCGGGCTCTCCGCTCCCTTGCCGGAGGGCGTTCGGCAGTGAAGAAGATCTCGAGGGCACAGGTTAGCTCTCCGGCGCGTTCGAGGCTGGAGGCTACCTCGCAAAGGGTGCGGTCGACGACCGGGAGTGCCAGGGGGTGCCATGCGGGGGTGCGCTCCACAAGGCGCTGAGCCAGGTCCCGGGCGGCGGTGAAATCGGCGTCGTGCAGATAGCGCCGAGCGAGAGCGAGCTCGGCGCGGACGGCGAGAGTGTCGTCGACTGCCTCCCGGGTCGGAAAGAGGCGCATCTCGTCGGTCAGCGCATAAGGCTCGTAGCGCAAGACCTCGAGGTCGGTGAGTACGAGCTCGGTCCAGTCCTGGCGAAGGTTGCCGAAGAAGAGAAGGCGAAAGACACGCACTTCGTGTTGGGCCAGGGGGCGGAGAACCTCGATTCGGTGGCGAAGCGCCGGGTGGAGGATCGTAGCGGGGAAGTTCTCGACAATCTGCTCGAGAAGCTCGCTCTTGGTTCGGCGAGTGACTTCGGGGCCGCCGAGCTCCCTTGCAAGCTCGTCGAGCTCGGAGCGAAGCAGCAGGCGCAGAAGGTCCAGGGGCTCTGCCTCCGGTGCCTGATCGAGAAGCGTGGCCGCGCTCAGCTCGAGGACGGCGCCGGCCAGATCGGGTACTTCGCCGTAGCAGAGCCGGTCCTGGCGAAAGAGCGGCCCCTTACGAGAGAGGAGACGCAGCCACAGGCAGCGGGCCGGCTGGGAGAGAGCGTGGTAGCGGTCGAGGAACGCAAGCTCCGCGGGGACCAAGAGATCTCGATAGCACTCCAGGACCGTCCCGAGGATCTTCTCGAAATTCTCTACATAGTAAGGGCCGTTGGATGCCCGGGCATCGGCCATGGCCCCATCTTATCGGCCGCGCTTCGCTAGCGTCCTGTATCAGTAGTTCGTCACACAACTCGCTGGCCCTTTTGCGCGCTGCCGTCGTTGCTCCTCCTTGCAATATTGCCCAATATACCTTCGTCGTAGCGCCTTGGCAGCACCCAAAATGACTGCGCGATTTATGCAACGAACCACTGATACAGGACACTAGAGCCCTCTACCCATCAACTCCGCCAACAAGCGGTTGAATTTGGACGGGTCGGGCAGGTCCGAGCCCTCCGCGAGCAGGGCATAACCGAGGAGTAGCTCCGCGTAGTCGTCGAGTGCCGGATCTTCGCCGTCCTCGGCGAAGCGCTGTTGCAGCTTCGTCATCACTTCATGCTTTGCGTTGAGCTCGAGGACCCGCTTTTGCGAAGGCACCTCCATCGCTCCTTCTGTCTGTCGAAGCAGGCGCTCGAGCTGGGGACTGATGTCGCCCTCTTCACCTACCAGACACGAGGGAGACGTGGTCAGGCGGCTCGACAGGCGCACTTCTTTCACCTGGTCGCCAAGCTTTCCCTGCAGCGCTTCGAGGAGGCTCTTGTACTCTTCCTTCTTTTCCTCGAGCTCCTTGTCGGCTTCGTCATTGTCTTCCTTGGCGCCGAGGTCGACCTCTCCCGAGGCCGCCGAGCGCAGCTTCTTTCCCTCCCACTCGGCGAGCGCCTGGACCAGGATCTCGTCGATGGCGTCGACCAGGTAGAGCACCTCGACGCCGCGCGCTGCGAAGGCCTCGAGATGGGGGGAGCTCTCGACCGCGGTGCGGTTCTCGCCGCTGAGGTAGAAGATCTCTTCCTGGTCTTCTTTCATGCGCTCGAGGTAGCCGGCGAGATCGGTGAGCTTGGTGGAGTCCGCCGACGAGTTGAAGAGAAGAAGCGGCACGATCCGCTTCTGATTGTCGGGATCGCCGCTCACGCCCTCTTTGATCACAGAGCCGAACTCATTCCAGAATTTGAGGTATTTCTCCTCATCTGTGGTCCGCATCTCTTTGAGGTGGTCGAGGACTTTGCGCGTGATCCACTTGCGCATCTGGTTGATATGTCGATCCTGCTGGAGCATCTCTCTCGACAGGTTGAGCTGCAGGTCGGCGGAGTCGACGACTCCCTTGACGAAGCGCAGCCAGGTGGGTAGCAGCGCTTCGCAGCGATCCATGATCATCACGCGCTTGACGTAGAGCTGAAGGCCGATGTTCTGGTCGCGGTAGTAGAGATCGAAGGGGGCCTTGCCGGGAAGGAAGAGCAGGGCCTGGTATTCGATCCTTCCTTCGGCCCGCGCCGACAGTCGATCCAGCGGCTCGGACCAATCGTGGGAGATGTGGCGGTAGAACTCGGTGTACTCCTCGTCCTTGACCTCGTCGGCGGGACGGGTCCAGATCGGCTTCATCGAGTTGAGGGTGACTTCTTCGATCTTTGAGGTGGTCTTCCCTGGGATCGGCTTGCCCTCGGAGTCGAGCTCGGGCTCTTGGAGGGGAATCTTGGTCCGGATCGGGTAGGGAATGAAGTCGGAGTAGCGCTTGACCACATTCTGGAAAACGTAGTGATCGGCAAAGTCGTCGAGACCGTTGTCGGGATCCGCCGGCTTGAGATGGAGGGTGACCGTGGTGCCGCGCAGGAAGCGGCTATCGTCGCCGATCTCGAAGCTGCCCCCTCCATCCGACTCCCAGCGGGTCGCCGTTTCTTCCCCGGCTCTACGGGCCACTACGGTGACCTTGTCGGCGACGATGAAGGAGGAGTAGAAGCCAACGCCGAACTGGCCGATCAGTTGGGCGATCGAGTCCCTCCCCTTGTCGCCTTTTTCGAGTTGTTCCAGGACCTCTCGGGTCCCCGACTTGGCGATCGTGCCGAGGTTGTCGATGACCTCCTGGCGCGACATGCCGATGCCGTTGTCGATGATCGATAGTGTTCTTGCGTCGGTATCCGCCTCGATGCGAATCTCCAGAATCTCGCCCTTCTCCATCAGCTCAGGAGAGGTGAGGGCTTCGAAGCGTAGGCGGTCGAGGGCATCCGAGGAGTTGGAGATCAGCTCGCGCAGAAAGATCTCTTTGCTCGAATAGAGCGAATTGATGACGATGTCGAGAAGCTGGCGAGTTTCGGCTTTGAACTCGTACGAGCCAGCGGTAGCAGTCGCTTGCGAACTCATGGTTCGGGGTCTCCGAGTCGTTGTTGGTTGTGTTTGAGCTCACGGCCTGGATCGGCCGTTTTCGTCGTCAGAAGATTCTATCGCGGTACGGTGTCTTTGGGTGCCGCGGTCTGCCCCATGCTAGGGTTTGCCTGACTAATTCGTGCTGGTTCCCGGCACGACCCTAGGGAGGCGACCATGCATCGACCGTGGCGAATACGAACGCAGATCCTTCTTCTCCCGGCCAGCCTCTTTCTTGTCGCTGCGAGCGCCTCGTTGGCGGACGACTGGCCGCAGTGGAGAGGCGAGAATCGCGAGGGCATCTGGCACGAGGACGGCATCCTCGATCGTTTCCCCGCCGGCGGTCCGGAGGTCAAGTGGCGGGTGCCTCTCGGCTCGGGATATTCGGGACCGTCGGTCGCGGAGGGCAAGATCTTCGTGATGGACTGGACGAAGACGGAAGGCACTAGAACCATGGAGGGAACGGAGCGTCTTCACTGTTTCGACGAGGAGACCGGCAAGAAGTTGTGGTCCCAGGAGTGGCCGGTTGCCTACGGCTCGTTGATGGTGTCCTACGCTACCGGCCCGCGTGCAACGCCGACGGTCGATGGGGATCTCGTCTACGCCCTCGGGGCGGTCGGCGATCTGATGGCCGCGAAAGTGACGAACGGTGAAGTGGTGTGGCGGCGTGACTTCGTCGAAGAATATGACGCCAGCGTTCCGATCTGGGGCACCACCAGCTCGCCGCTGGTTGATGGCGATCTCTTGATCACGGTGGCCGGAGCCGAGAACAACGGCAAAGTGATCGCCTACGACAAGCGCACTGGCGAAGAGCGTTGGCGGGCGATCTCCTCCGATTGGGAGATGGGCTACGAGCAGCCCGTGATCGTCGAGGCCGGCGGGGTGCGCCAGCTGATCATCTGGGAGCCCAAGGCGGTGTTCTCGCTCAATCCGGCCAACGGCGAGGTCTATTGGAGCCAGGAGTGGGACGTTCGCAGCGGCATGTCGGTGGCGACGGCGGTGACCGACGGCAAACAGCTGCTCTTTACTCAGTTCTACAAGGGCTCGCTGATGATGGAGCTCGACGCCCAAGCACCGAAGGCGGAGCTGGTGTGGATGGGTGAGGGAAAGAGCGAGATGCCGGACAAGACCCAGGGTCTCCATTCGCTCATCACGACTCCCATTCTCGAGGGAGACACCATCTACGGCGTCGGCAGCTATGGCGAGCTTCGCGCCCTCGATGCGAGTACCGGCGAGCGGCTGTGGGAGACCGACAAGATGACGCGCCAAGGCCGTTGGGGAGCCGCATTCATGGTCAAGAATGGCGATCGGTGGTTCGTCAACAACGACCAGGGCGATCTCATCATCGCCGACTTCAGCCGCGAGGGCTATCACGAAATTGATCGCGTCAAGCTTCTCGCCCCCGACTCCAACGCCGCGATCGGACCACGCAGGATGTTCGCGGCCGAGGTCAACTGGTCGCATCCCGCCTATGCCAACGGGCATGTCGTTGCTCGTAACGACAGCGAGTTGATTCGCGTTAGTCTCGAAGCCAAGTAGGCGAACATGCATCGACCGGCGCGGATACGGACCCGGATCATCCTCCTCTTCGCGAGCCTTGTTTTTTCGGCTGTGAGTGGGCTCTTCGCAGACGATTGGCCACAGTGGAGAGGCAAGAATCGAGAGGGCGTCTGGCATGAGGACGGCATCCTCGATCGTTTTCCCGCCGGCGGCCCTGAGGTCAAGTGGCGTGTGCCACTCGGCTCGGGGTATTCCGGGCCGTCGGTCGCAGACGGCAGGATCTTCGTGATGGACTGGACGAAGACGGAAGGCACCAGAGCGATGGAGGGCACAGAGCGTCTTCACTGCTTCGACGAGGAGACCGGCAAGACGTTGTGGACGCAGGCATGGCCGGCTGCCTACGGCTCGCTGATGGTGACCTACGCTACGGGCCCGCGCGCCACGCCCACCGTTGATGGGGATCTCGTCTACGCCCTTGGAGCCGTCGGTGATCTGGTCGCGGCAAAGGCGGAGGACGGCGAGGTGGTCTGGCGGCGGGACTTCGTCGAGGAATATGGAGCCAGCGTACCGATCTGGGGCACGACCGGCTCCCCTCTGGTCGACGGCGACCTCTTGATCACGGTCGCCGGGGCCGAGAACGACGGCAAAGTGATCGCCTACGACAAGCGCACCGGCGAAGAGCGTTGGCGCGCGATCTCGTCCGATTGGGAGATGGGCTACGAGCAGCCAGTGATCATCAAGGCCGGCGGCGCGCGCCAGCTCATCATCTGGGAGCCCAAGGCGGTGTTCTCGCTCAATCCGGTCAACGGTGAGGTCTATTGGAGCCAGGAGTGGGATGTACGCGGCGGCCTGTCGGTTGCCACGGTCGTGACCGATGGTCGGCAGCTCTTGTTCAGCCAGTTTTACAAGGGCTCGCTGATGATGGAGCTCGACGCCCACGCACCGAAGGCGAAGCTGGTGTGGATGGGTGAGGGGAAGAGCGAGATGCCGGACCAGACTCGGGGACTGCACTCTCTCATCACCACACCCATCTTGGAGGGAGACGCCATCTACGGAGTCTGCAGCTATGGTGAGCTTCGTGGTCTCGACGCGCGCACCGGCGAGCGCCTGTGGCAGACCGACCAGATGACGCGCCAGGGCCGCTGGGGGGCCGCCTTCATGGTCAAGAATGGTGATCGGTGGTTCGTCAACAACGACCAGGGCGAGCTCATCATTGCCGACTTCAGCCGCGAGGGCTATCACGAGATCGATCGCGTCAAGCTTCTTGTGCCGAACTCCGACGCCGCGATCGCGCGGCGTAGGGAGGATGCCGCCGACGTCAATTGGTCGCACCCCGCCTACGCCAACGGACATATCGTCGCTCGCAACGACAGCGAGCTGATCCGGGTCAGCCTCGAGGCCGAATAGGCGCCGCCCGCCGTATGGCCTCAGAGGGGCAGCCACCAGTTGTAGAATCCGCGTCGAGGAGAAGGAAGCCATGAAGAACCTCGTTTTTGTCACGCTGTTGGTCCTACTCTCTGCAGCCGGTCTCGGTGCCGCCGAACCGGCCGGCGACTTTGATCAGTATTGGCCGCATTGGCGGGGTCCTGGCGATGACGGAGTTGCTCCACATGCCGACCCGCCGGTGACCTGGTCGGAGAGCGAGAACATTCGTTGGAAAGTGCCGATCGAGGGCGAAGGCTCGGCCTCGCCGATCGTCTGGGGAGATCTCGTTTTCGTCACCTCGGCGGTGGACACCGGCGAGGGGACCGGCGAAGAGGATGGCTCGGCGGAGGTGGCCGCCCCGCAGCCACCGCCGCGGCCCCCCCGGCCGCCCGGTGCTCGAGGACCTGGTGGCCGCGGTGGAGGTCGTGGCCGCGGTGGCGGGCGTCCGAGCGGGCGCACCTCGAGCAACGATTGGCGTTTTGTCGTAACGGCCCTGCGCCGCACTGACGGTGAGACAGTATGGCAACGAACCGCCAACACCGAACGCCCTCACGAGGGGATCCATCCGACAGGAACCTTCGCCTCCAACTCGGCGGTCACCGACGGCGAGAGCCTGTTCGCCTATTTCGGTTCGCGCGGGATCTACGCCTACGACCTCGAAGGAAACCCGAAATGGAAGCGCGATCTCGGCGACATGACCAAACGTCTCGGCTTCGGCGAGGGGAGCTCGCCGGCCGTCGCAGGCAACGCGCTGGTGATCATCTGGGACCACGAGGGGGAGTCCTTCGTCGTCGCGCTGGACAAGCATACGGGTGACGAGCTTTGGCGCACGCCGCGAGACGAGATGACGTCGTGGACAACTCCGTTGATCGTCGAGGAGGGCGGGCGAGCCCAGGTCGTCACCAGTGCGACCGGTAAGGTGCGTAGCTATGCCCTCGACAATGGGGAGCTGCTCTGGGAGTCGAAGGGCGTGACTCTGAACGCCATTCCCGCGCCGGTCTACGAAGACGGCATCGTCTACCTCATGAGCGGCTTCCGAGGCAGCGCGCTACAGGCGATTCGACTCGCCGACGCCAAGGGCGATGTCAGCGGTTCCAAAGCGGTTCTGTGGGAGTACGACCAGGACACGCCTTATGTACCCTCTCCGCTTCTCTACAACGGCGATCTCTATTTCACCAAGAGCAACAATGCGATCCTGTCGGTCTTCGACGCCGCCAGCGGCAAGCCGCACTACACGACACAGAGGATCGAGGGACTCACCAACCTCTACGCCTCCCCGGTCGGCGCCGCGGGTCGGGTCTACATCACCGACCGCAAGGGCAATACCACGGTCATCAAGGCCGGTAGCAGCTATGAAGAGTTGGCGCAGAACTCGCTCGACGACGCCTTCGACGCGTCGGCGGCCGTAGTCGGCGGCGAGATCTATCTCCGCGGTAAGAATCTCTACTGCATCGCTGAGAACTAGCGTGCATCGCTGAGAACTAGCGCGTTCACGTACTTATTAGAGAGGCTGATGACATGAGCTCTGTTCTAGCGGGAACTCGCGTTCTCGATTTCGGGCGGTATATCGCCGGGCCCTATTGCGCCACCCTTCTCGGCGACATGGGGGCGGACGTGGTGCGGGTGGAGAAGCCTGGCACTGGCAGTGAAGATCGCTGGACGACTCCGATCGCCGAGGGCGGGGAGGGTAGCTTGTTCATGCAGGTCAATCGCAACAAGCGCTGCCTGACCCTGAACCCCAAGAAACCGGAGGGCCGGCGCATCGTCAAGGAGCTGGTCTCACGCTCTGACGTGGTGGTGGCCAATCTGCCGCCGCAGACTCTGAAGTCGATGGATCTCGACTACGAGTCGTTGAAAGCGACCAAGCCGGACATTATTCTTTCCACCGTCTCGGCCTTCGGTCACGGCGGACCCTACAGTCACCGGGTCGGCTTCGACGGTATCGCCCAGGCGATGTCGGGAGCGATGTACATGTCGGGTGAGGCGGAAGAACCCGCCAGGCTCTACTACCCCTGGGTCGACTTCACCACCGCCATCCTCACTGCCTTCGGCACAATGGCGGCGATCGTCGAGCGCCAGAAGACGGGCGAAGGCCAGCAGGTCGAAGGCTCTCTTCTCGCCTCGTCGCTCACCGTCGGTAACAGCACCCTGATCGAGCAGGCCGTCATCGAGGCGAATCGCACTGCCACCGGGAACCGGGGCCAGACCGCGGCGCCGGTCGATTGCTTCCGCACCAAGGACGGCTTTGTCCAAGTGCTCGTGGTCGGTCAACCCCTCTTCGAGCGCTGGGCGCGTCTCATGGGTGACGAGCGCCAGTGGCTCGACGACGAGCGCTTCAAAGACGACCTCGCCCGCGGAAACAACGGCGTGGTGATCTCAGAGCGAATGCAGCGCTGGTGCGACGATCGCACAACGGCGGAGTGTTTAGAGGATCTGGACGAAGCGAGAGTTCCGGTTGGCCCGGTGTACTCGCCTCAGCAGGCCTTGGACGATCCTCATATCCAGGCGATGAAGTTCATGGAGCCGGTCGACTACCCCGGCTTGCCGCGGCCCGCTCCGATCGCGGGGACACCGGTGCGCCTGTCGCGGACGCCGGGTGAGATTCGCCACCGCGCCCCCCTGTTGGGGGAGCACACCGACGAGATCCTCGCCGAGCTTGGCTACGATACCGTTGCGATAGAGGGGCTTCGCGCAGACAACGTGGTGTGAGCGCCTACGGGAGCGGAATCAGGTCGTCTCGCTCCGTCAGCTCTCGTAGCCGCTCCTCGCAGCGAGCGATGACCTGCACCGCGTCGAGGTCGGGGAAGCGCTTGGCGTCTGAAGAGACGTTGCTCCAACGGATGGTGGTCCGGCGCGGCGCGGCACGACCGCCGGGCTGCGCGACCAGCATACGGATCACCGTCTCGCTGGTGTCGGAGACGTGGAATAGTTCGCCCCGGCTCTCCTCTTCGGCCACGGCGCCCCGGCGCAGCAGCTCTCCGCCGGCCACATCCAGTGTCGGCAGCCCCTCGCCTTCGAGATCCGCGAGCAGATTCCGCATCTCGTCGGTGGAGAGTTGCAGCTCGTAGTCGCCGGCCCTCTTCATATAGACGGGGTAGTGAACGCGAGCTCGGCCGTCACCGTAGAGGCGCAAGAGCGGGGTCGGGTCCTGCTCGGCGAGCATGTGGTGGATCTGGGTGTACTCCAGAATGACGTCGGTGGGCAGCGCACGGGCGGGCGGGCGCCGATGACCAGACGAGAAGTGATTGCTCCAAGAAGTGCCACCCGAGTATCGAGTGAGGACTTGAATGGCGGGGAGAGCTCGAAGCTGTTGATGCGTCGAGGACCCTGCGCGTCCTCTTCGGCGCTAGGTTTGCTCTGTCTGACCGTGCACCCGCCGGGAGTCCTCCTCCCCCGAGACTAGACCTCGAGAGCGAAGTGCGCTAGAAGGCACACGAGGGCGCCCGGTTCGGATTCCGAGGAGAGTTGCCGCCGTTCTCTGAGCCTTTCCGCTCGAGACGACCGGTGAATGTCGAGAATCAGGTGACAACGAAGGGCAAGGCGGGCGGGAAACATCGCTGCGGAAAGCCGACAGGCCCAAATTCGGGGAGCTTTCCGCAGGCCTCGCGATAGACAGCTACAAAGCGTTCGTAGGCTTCGTGGAATTGACGAGCCCTTCGCCTCGTAGCCGCGTGAACGAGCGGAGCGGGGGATCTCGCGCTCGTGCTTGGTCTTCCGTGACGATCCTGTTTCATGATGCCTTCTCTCCCAAGAGGTCGTCCGCCACGCCGGCGCTGCGTCTCTGCAATGTGTCCAACGCGTTCCCGGAACCATTCAAGACGATCCTCGGGCCTCCAGGCCACCATACAGGGCAGCGGGGTCAGCGTGACCACGCGACGCTCGACAAAGCGCTCGACCGATGTGTCTGCACCCCGTTGATGTGCCTGATACTGAGCTGTCCGATTGACCCATTCGCCTTCGATTTCGCTCCTTTCATGGAGAAGGGCGTGAGTACTCTGCGCTCCTGGCCAGTCCTGGGGCTTCGCGACTAGGCCCTCCTTGCAACCCTGTGCGAGGACGTAATCCATACGCGAGAGTTGCGCAGTCTCTTCCTCCGTCACCACGATCGCCTGGTATCGGCGGCCCCAGAACTTCTCCCGCCACTGGGCGAGTCTTCCTGCCTCTCGAGCTACGTTGGATTGAACGTAGTTCATGAAGCGAGCCATCTGCTCGGCATCATCGACGGTTATGAGCAGATGGCAGTGGTTTGAAAGGTAGGTGAAGGCGTGGATCTCGACCTCATAGAGCTCCTGCGCGCGGCTAAGGACTCCTATGATGCGACGCTTGAGACGCCTCGAAGGACGCAGCAGAAAGCGCCCCTGCATCGTGCGACAAGTGATCTCGACCAGAGATCGCTCGGGAACAAAGCGGATTCGACGGCTCATACCCATCTAGGGTGCGTGGGCGGCGGGAAAAATGCGCTCTGCGTCAACCTTTTTCGGGTGGCAGTGCGACACGAAGGAGGAATCTGATGACCTGATCGAAAGACAGAGATAGGAGACCTCTGGGTCTCGAAGGCCGACGGGTGAAAGTCCCGCCCGGGGAGTTGTCGGTACACCCCGGTAGCCGCCGGAGCAGTCGATGCGGGTGACCGTCCGGCTGAAGCCTCCGGAACAGCTGGAGTAAGTCCAGTGGGCAAAGGTGCAGGCCGCAACGCGAGTGAACCCTGAGAAGGCCCCGAAAGTTACTTGCTGGAGCCGACCCTCCTGCCATAAGGGGAAGGCCGCCGCTCGACGGAGGAGCAACCGACCGTTGAATCCGCCGAATCCAGCCGGGGTAGTGGGGGTGGCATGTACCGAAGGTCTTTGAGGCAACGTGTGAGACCCACGTCGGTGGCGGGTTGCGACCGCCAACCGGTGAGAGTGAGCACGATAATCGATGGGAATGTTGGCCATTCTGAGCACGGTAGGTGAGGGAAGGGTGTTTGGTCCCTCAAGTAGTGTGCTCAAGACTAGGTCCGTCGGCATCATCCCCGCCGAAGGCGGGCCGTCGGGGCCTGACGCGCAGTCCATACTTGTTCTTTCGCTGATCACGCTGAACGAGGGCTGACACGCAGCGATGGGATGAACGGCACGCTATCTGATGGGCGATCGAGGCGGTTCGCCGAGCTTCCATCGCGCTTGGGCCCCTGGTTGCGCCCTCAGATACCTTGAACGGAACACCCATTCCCACCAGACAACGTGATCGGGTTTCCTCGAATCGCCATCAAATACTGTGAACAAGACCGTCTGAGGCAAGTGGCAGCGAAACGCAGCTTCGGCTAAGTCCTTCAAAAGGCTACGCGACCATCACTTATCGTGATCGGACCGCCATCGATTATCGTGCTCACTCTCAACCGGGAAGGCGTAAAAGGTCGTTCTCGGGCCGTTGTGGGAGTCGGAGGGGCTTGTATTGTGCGCCAGGCAGCGCGTTGATCGGGAGGGTTTGAGTCCCTCCGGCGCTCGGATGAGGGGCGTCGTATCCAAAAGCGGGGGTAATGCCTCGCTGGCCGAAGAGGGAGACAGGTATGGAGAGCTCTAAACGGGCACGAAGGGGAAACCCGGAAACAGCCAAGGGTGACCTGGAGCCAGCTCTCGTGAGACTTCGGAGGGCAGGGTGTCCACCGCGAGGTGGGATCCGAAGGGCTTGCGGAGAAGTACCGGGCCGTAGTCGATGGGGGCCACCCCGAAGACGAACCGGTCGGCCAAAGGTGGGACAAGGTCGAGCCTGCAGTATGGAGGCGAAGGCATTTTTCATCCACCCACCGCACCAAGGTGTTTGCGGACGGCACGGTACGGAAGATCAGCGTGTGACCCTGGGAGAGCTCGTCGTGTCTGCGGGTGGCACCGCGGTAACGGACCCTATAAGCGCAAGCGAAGTGGGAAGGGATGCGCGGCGAGCAGTCGGACGGTCGAGTAGTACTTCAAGCGCGGTGAAAGCCGTGTGACCGCGAGGAGCGGCAGCTGTGTGAGCTGGGGAAGGCGGCCGGCGAAGACGGTAGGGGAGAGAAGGAAGGCGAGCGAGTAAGGCGGTCGAGGCTGGATAGTTCCATGAGTGAAAAACCCGAACATCGACAGCCGAGGAGACTGGCTGACTGGATCAACCCGTCGGGAGAGAGGAAGATTCACTCTCTGATCGACAAGGTGTACAAGCGCAAGAACCTGGAGATCGCCTGGGAACGCGTCAAGTCCAATCGGGGCGCGGGCGGCATCGACGGCCAGAGCATCGAGGAGTTCTCCGAGGGGCTCTCTGAGCACCTCGACAGACTTCACGAGGAGCTGTGTCGTGATGAGTACCGACCGCAACCCGTGAGGCAGAAGCGGATCCCGAAGGCGGGCCAGCCGGGGAAGTACCGCACGTTGGGCATCCCCACGGTCTATGACCGTGTCTGCCAGCAAGCGATGCTGAATCGGTTGGAGCCGATCTTCGAGCCGGTATTCGATGCTGCCAGCTTCGGATACCGTCGAGGGCGATCCCAACACGGGGCTCTGCGCAAGGTTTGGAAGGAGATCCAATCGGGCAAGGAGTGGATCGTGGACGCGGACCTGAGGGATTTCTTCGGGAGCGTGGACCACGAGAAGCTGTTGACGCTCGTGAGCCAACGGGTTTCCGACGGTCGGGTGCTGAGGGTTTTGCGCTCAGTACTCAAAGCCGGGAGCTACGGGGAGGGTCGCCTGTTTCCGACCGAGCGTGGGACTCCGCAGGGCGGGGTCGTATCGCCCTTGCTGAGCAACATTCTTCTGACTCCTTTTGATCAGGAGATGCGACGCAGAGGGTTTCGACTCACGCGGTATGCCGACGACTGTGCGCCACGACGGCGCGAAAGGAGTACTCATGTAATTGGGTGTTCTAGAGCAGCCTTGCTACACGAGAGATGAGGGTGGGCCCCTCGGAGCCGGCATGCAGGTGCAGGCTTCAAACCGCCACGAGCTGCGCGGGTCAAGAGCCCGGGTGGTGAGCGTCGCTGGAAAAGGCGGGACAAGATTCCGTCAGGTGTGGATCGAGGAGACGAGCGCAAGCGAACCGTCGATGACCTGTCGAAAGCGTAGGGACGACGTCAAAACCGGAGGGAGTCGTTACTCCGGGAGGAGTCTGGGTGTTACCTGCCTACAGCCCAGGCGGCGTCCGGCAGCAAGGCGGCGTGACCTCGATGCAGGCTCTCGTGTGGAACGTGGGAACCTGTCGTCCCGATGCGAAGGGAGAATTCCAAGTGGTCGACCCATGAGGAAGAGAGTACCGATGCGGGGCACAGGGGCGGAGTCGCGCGTAGTAGTGAGGAAGGTCCTGTAATGGGGCCGGAGCGAAGGCGCGGCACCAACCAGCCGGGTCCGGAGGCCAACCGGCAACGGGAGGAGTCTTTGGCGAAGGCAAAGCCCTTTCGCATTCCCAAGCGGTGGGTTTGGGAGGCGTACAAGCGGGTAAAGGCAAACCGAGGCGCGGCAGGCGTGGATGGGCAGTCGTTGGCAGCTTTCGAGGAGCGTCTGAGAGACAATCTGTACAAGCTGTGGAATCGGCTGTCATCAGGGAGCTACATGCCGCCGCCGGTCAAGCGGGTAGAGATCCCGAAGCCCGGCGGTGGAACGCGTCCCCTGGGTGTGCCAACCGTGGCGGATCGGATCGCGCAAACGGTCGTGAAGAGGATCCTGGAGGCCGAGGTGGAGACACACTTCCACCCAGACTCCTACGGGTACCGGCCCGGGAAATCAGCGCTTGGTGCGTTGGGTGTGGCGCGGCAGCGATGCTGGCGCTACGACTGGGTTTTGGATCTCGATGTCAAAGGTTTTTTCGACGCGATCGATCACGATCTTCTGCTGCGGGCGGTGCGTTACCACACGGATTGCCGTTGGGTGCTGCTCTACATTGGGCGGTGGCTCCGTGCCCCCGTTCAGTTGAAGGATGGCACTCTTGAGTCTCGGGAGAGGGGGACTCCCCAGGGGTCGGTGGTTTCACCACTGCTGGCGAACCTCTTCTTGCACTATGCGTTCGACCGGTGGATGGCGCGTCACCACTCGGACATTCCGTTCGAGAGGTTTGCTGACGATGCGATCTGCCATTGCCGAACGGCGGAGCAAGCGCAGAGACTGAAGCAGGAGCTCGCGGGTCGCTTTGCGGCATGTGGGCTTGAGCTGCATCCGCGCAAGACGAAGATCGTCTACTGCAAGGATGACGACCGACGGGGGACGTACGAGAACGAGAAGTTTGACTTCTTGGGCTACACGTTTCGTGCTCGGCGATCGAAGAATCGCTGGGGTAAGTACTTCGTCAACTTCAGTCCCGGCGTGAGCAACGCGGCGGGTAAAGCGATGCGTCAGACCATTCGGGGCTGGCGTCTCGACTGTCGGATCGACAAGCAAGTGGACGACCTGGCTCGGATGTTCAATCCGATCGTCCAGGGCTGGATCAACTACTACGGTCGGTACTACAAGTCGGCGCTCTATCCGTCCCTTTGCCATCTTGATCGTCATCTGGCTCGCTGGGCGAGGGCGAAATACAAACGTCTGCGGAGACATCGAAGGAGATCGGATCAGTGGGTGCGGAAAGTCCGTGACCGGGATCCACATCTCTTTGCGCATTGGCGCTTCATGTCGTCTCAGGCGAAGGCTGGATGGTAAGAGCCGGATGAGTGGAGACATTCACGTCCGGTTCTGTGAGGGGGTGGGGGTGAGATTCCCCCGCCCTACTCGACGGGTCCTCACTTCTTCGACCGTGGCTGAGGCTCGTAGAGCCTTGGCTGTGGCGACGAGGATCTTGGAGCGGCTCGGTGTCTCCATCAATCCGCAGAAGACGCGGATCGTGCACGTGAAGCATGGTTTCGAGTTTCTCGGGTACAAGATCAAGCTCGGAAAGCAGCTTCGGCTGCCGCGGGCGAAGATCCGCAGCGGTGCCCTTTCGGGCGCCCTGTATGCCTACCCGACTCAGAAGTCGATCCAGCACTTCAAGCAGCAGATTCGCGGTCGGACGCGGCGGAAGGCACCGGTTACCACCGAGCAGCTGATCGAACAGCTGAATCCGGTCCTGCGTGGATGGGGGCACTACTACAAACGTGCCCACGTCCGACGGCTCTTTCACCAGCTCGACCCATGGGTGGTGCGGCGCCTCTGGTCGCACCGTCACAAGCGCTGGCGCTGTAAAGGGTGGGACAGCCTGCCCAAGGCCACGCTGTACGGCGAGATGGGCTTGGTGAACCTTGTCGGTCTGATTCCTTCCATCGATTCTTCCCCCAAGGGGGCGTCTTCGTGAAAGCCGGATGCGGGAAATCTGCACGTCCGGTTTGAGCGGCGGACGGAGGCCAGCCTGCGGGTAACCGCGGGCGCCTCCTCCGACCCGACACTGACGAAGCCGGGTAACTCCGGTGGAGGGAAGGAGCCCTAGTTCTGGTGCGCTTTGGAAGGAGAAGGAGACCGGGATTGACGCAAGTCTAGGAACCCGAATGAGTCAAACGACTCCGGAAGAAGCTCTGTGACAAGACCAAGCGAGAGGACGGTACAAGCTCCGATCGCAAGGAGCCGCCCGGCTAGATCGGGTCGAGGGGATCGACTCGCGAATGCCTTGTCGTGAAGCCAGTCCGGGAGCCGTGTGCGGGAAAACCGCAAGCACGGTTCGATGAGAGGCGGCGGGAAACGGAGCCAAGGACAGGATAGTGAGGCACTCGCAACCGAAAGGGCGAGAAAACAGATGGGCCTGACCTACAGCCACCGCGCCCGCCGTCGACTCCACCCTCATTTCAAGGCGTCCTCCCAGGGGATCTTCGTCAAAGGCAAGAACATTCGGGTGCCTGCCGGTACGGAGTACATGCTGTTCACCAGGGACGACTCGGGGGTTCGCATGTAACCCAGCGAGCGTCGGCGGGCTGTGAGCTCGGGAGGCAGCCGCCAATGAATCCACCTCAGAGGGCCATGGCGAAGAGCCCCGCCGCGGCCAGTGACGCGGCGGTCCTGACGGTATTCCAGAGAGTCCAACGCGAGAGGTAGTGGTCCCACAACGCCTCTGCACCCGAGCTGTCTGGCTCGGCAGATGCCAGCCGATTGTTCAGAGGCACGTTGAACGCTACCGTCACCAGAAGGCACCCGAGCAAATAGAGGGCACACCCAGCGAGCAAGTACGCCCGGTGCGTCCCGGTAGTGCTCCCCAAAGCGAGAAAGGCGACTGGGAGGCACGCCGCCCCCGTCCCAAAAAAGGCGAGGACGAACCACGGGTTGAGTACCGTGACGTTGATGGCCTTCATGGCGGCGATTCCCTCACTCTTCGGCAACTGGCCGAGGGCTCGCATGATGAATGTCGAGAAGGCGAAGAAGATTCCGGCCACTAGGCCGGAGCCCAGCACCGCGGCGAAGATCAGCAGGTCTAAGAGATGATTCATCCTTGGCGCTCCCAGATGCCGGTCGCGGCGGTCTGAAGAGCGTAGTCGGTGAAGTCGCGAGGCTCTCTTCCCAGTGCTCGACGCACGCCGTCTCCCAAGTGAGCGTTTCGACCGTCGAGGACGGTGGCGAAGAGGTAATTCAACAGCCACGCGATGTCCTCCGGTAGGCCCCCCTCAGCCACCCCGGCCGCGAAGGCTTCGGGCGGGATCTGCTCGTAGCGGATCTCACGTCCGGTCGCCCGGGCGATCTCGCCCACTGCTTCAGCGAAGGTGAGGAGTCGGGGCCCGGTGAGCTCGTAGATCTGGCCGCCGTGGCCGTCTTCGGTCAGCGCGGCAACTGCGACATCGGCGATGTCGTCCACGTCGACGAACGGCTCCCCGACTTCGCCCGCTGGAAGCGCGATCTCTCCGCCCAGCACCATGTCGAGAAATTCCCCTTCTGAGAAGTTCTGGGAGAACCAGCTGCAGCGAACGACGGTCCATTCGATGTCCGCACGTTGGATGATGAGCTCGCACTCCTGCGCCTCCTCCTCTCCGCGACCGGACAGGAGAACCAAGCGCCGCACTCCCTGCCTCACGGCTCGCTCGACGAAGGCGCGGATGGCGTCCGTCGCCCCCGGGATGGCGAGGTCGGGGGCATAGCTGATGTACGCCGCGGTAACGCTATCGAGCACGGCGCCCCAATTGCTCTGATCGCCCCAGTCGAAGGGCGGATCGGACTGCCGCGACCCCTTCCGCACTGGGTGGCCTTTCTCTGCGAGACCTTCGACGATCCGTCGACCGGTTTTGCCGGTGACCACCATCGTGTCACCGGAAATGGCGAGGATTCCAAACTTGTCCCCAGCCTCGGTATTGGAGGCCTTGAGATAGATGGCTTGCTCAAAGCTGGAATCAATGGTGAGCGGATAATTGGATAAGTCATTAGGCACCTCGCCGGCTTCGACGCCGCCGGGAGCCACTACTCCTACACTAGGGAGGCACAAGAGGGCGAGAGCCCACAACGGTGTCCTGAAGGGCAAGTCTCCTTTCTCAGGTCGCGAGCGACAGGATGTTCAAAGCGGCGGTATCGTGATTCTGACAGAGTTTCCTTTTCTGCGCGAAGCCGGGCCGCTCAGAGCGGTCACCACTGCCGCAGTCCGTCAGCTTCTGCTCACGTGGCCCGGGCACCGCGAGCCTTGCTCTAGTCGAGGAGCCGCGATAGCCAATGCAGAGTGTTCATGAACAGCTGCGGGTTGTGGAGCTCCGGATGGCGCTCAGCCCACTCCCGTGGATCTGCGACTATTCCGTGCTCGCTAAAGATGGCGAGCCGTCCTCTTTCGACTCGTAGCACCCCCCGGTTCTTGGGACTGGACCGATCCCGCGATGAGGACGATAGCCGAGAGCAGAAGAGACCACCCTTCGCGGGCTCCCGAGAGGATTTCGACCGTGCCTGAGGTCAGGCCCACGGCAGACGTCCCTTGCCAGCCAGGTGAGCCAGCACGCCTTCCAGCAACGCTCGGCCGTCCTTTGCCGGCTCTACACCGACCTCTCGAGCCCACTCTGGCCACGCCCTCAGCTGGGTCGCGTGGTGTCCGGTCTCGGTGTGGACTTGTCGCCCGAGGACGAGCAGGCGCTGTTGGAGCGCCCTGCCGGCTTTGCCGCTCGCCCGTACCGTTCCCTCGCGCTCGACCCGGCCCAGTAGCGCCTGTTCTTCTTCCGATAGCCCGTCGCGGCTCGCCTCGAGGGCGGCGGCAAGCAGCGCCGGCCACAACCGCCGGTGAACGAAGGTCGTCTTCCCGGAGACCAGCTTGCAAACCAGCACATCGGGATGGTCCTCGAGCTCACCAGTGAGCGCGAAGATGCGATGGCTCTCTGGGTGGCCCCACCAAGAGCCCTTTACCGACCCCACAAGCAGCCCGACGACGCTCGGCAGGGCCTTGTCTTGCTGCAACAGCAGCCCGTACTCTTCGAGGGCCTCCAGCAGGTCGCTAAACTCCATCGCGGCTACTTCGTCGACACTGAGGCCAAGAAGCGGCTGAGCTCGGCCTCAAACTCTGCCGGCCGCTCGATCATCAGAAAGTGGCTGACATCGCGCCACATCACCCAGTCGAGCTGCGGCGCCAGTTTCTCGATTGCGGCTCTGTACTCGTCGTTCCAGGTCGGCTGTTCGACCAGGAGTGCCAGCAACGGTACGCGGATCACTTCGTCACTCCACATCGCCGGATCGGCCGTCGCGAGCACCGCATCGACCATCGTCCGTTGCGGTGTGGCAAGAGCCATCTCGGTGATGCCCCGGACGCTCTCTTCCGCAAGGCCGCCGCCCGCCATCCCCGTGATCATCTGGGTCACGGTGTCCCGGTAGCCCTCTGCGCGCAGCGGCGCGACCATACCTTCGACCGCTTCGACCGTGAACATGTGCCGCAGTGCGCCATCGACCGCCACCAGCGCCGCCGTTCGCTCAGGATAGGAGCGGTAAAAGCGCACCGCCACCGGCGTGCCGTTGGAGTGACCGACAATCACCGCCCGCTCGACCCCGGCGTCGTCCATCACAGTGGCTACGGCGTCGGCGAAGAGGCCCAGGGTGTATTCCTCATCGTCACCGATCTCGTCGCTCTTGCCGTGACCCGGTAGATCGACGACCAGCACCCTGCCAAGCTCGCTGAGCGCCGGCAGCTGCCGATGCCAGGCCCAGGTCGAGCTCGCCCAGCCGTGAACGAGAACAAGAGTCGGTTTGTCGCTCTGCGACCTGCCGTAGCTCTCGTAGTAGAGCTTGTGGCCGTCGAGCGTCGTCGTGTGCTCAGAAGCGTGCGTCTCGGCGGAGATCGGCGATCCGGCCAGGCCGAGCAGGAGCAGCAATGAGGGAATCGTGGGAAGAGGGTCGGTCACGCGACGTGCTCACGAGGGGATTATCGAACCTAGACCAGCGTTTCCAAAGTTCGCGCACATATCTCGGCCCCTTCTGCCCGCTGCCGGCGTTACGCCTCCTCGACATATTGCCCAATATGCCTGCGTCGGCGCGCCTGGCCAGCGAACAGAATGAGCTCGAGCTATGCAGCACGAACTTTGGAAACGCTGGTCTAGTTTGCGCCATGAGCTGAATAGGCGCAACTTCTTGCGGTCTCCTCCGTTACTTCTCTTGACGGTCTACAGGAACGCGTGGTATCACTACTGTAGACCATCAAGAGGAAGGCCATGGCACACGACCAATCCGAACTTCTCCAGGGCACGTTGGAGCTCTTGATCCTGAAGACGCTCTCGCTCGAGCCGCTGCACGGCTGGGGGATCAGCTTGCGGATCCGGCAGATGTCGAGAGACGTGTTCCAGGTGAACCAGGGAAGCCTCTATCCCGCACTCCAGCGGATGACGTCCAAAGGCTGGATCCGCTCCGAGTGGCGGACGACAGAAAACAATAGGCGCGCGAGGTACTACATGCCGACCCCGGCAGGGGAGCGGGAGCTAGCCCGGGAGCGCTCGCAGTGGGAGCGCTCATCAGCCGCCGTCAACTGGGTCCTCAACTCGACCGGAAACACCGCATGAGGTGGGTCGCGGCGTGGCGCGAGCGGTTGCGGGCACTGATCTTCCGGGCGCGCCAGGAGACCGAGCTGGACGAGGAGCTTCGCTTCCATCTAGACCAGGAGACGGAGCTCCTCCTCGAGGCGGGGCTCGACCCGCAGGAAGCGAGGCGCCAGGCCCGACTTCGCTTTGGCGGCGTCGAGCGATTCAAGGAAGAGGTGCGGGAGGCGCGTGGCACAGGTGTAATCGACTGCCTGATGCTCGACACACGCTATGCCGCCCGGCGGCTCACGCGCGACTGGCGTTTCACGCTGCCCGCGGTGCTGATCCTCGCACTCGGGATCGGCGCGAACACCGCAATGTTCAGCGTTGTGAATAGGGCGTTGTTCCAGCCGCTGCCCTTCGCCGATGCCGATCGACTAGTCAACATCTACCAGAACGTAGGCGAATCGAGTCAGCCCTGGGCCAGCTCCTATCCGGCCTACCAGGACATGGCCGGCTACACCGATCTGTTCTCCGGGGTGGCGGCTTCCATGATGCCAACACAGGTTCGCTATTTGGCGGGCCCGCTCGTCAGGACAGGGTCGGCCGAGTACGCCACGTCCAACTACCTGGAGGTCCAGGGGGTGGACCTGCCCATGGGACGATGGTTCACCGCCGAAGAGGACCGGCCCGGCGCAGCGGCGGTGGCCGTCCTCGGTCACCAAGCCTGGACCTCCAAGTTTGGCGCGGCGCCGTCGGTGCTCGGACAGACGATGCGCATCAACGGCGTCCCGGTCACGATCATCGGTGTCGGTCCCGAGGCGTACAACAGCAATTTCCACTCTGGGTGGGTGACGGACTTCTGGCTCCCGATCTCCTCCGTGACGACGGTCGGGGGGCGCGCGGATGTGCTGCAGCGAAGGGACGAGGATGCATTTCTGGTCAGAGCCCGTCTGCGGGGCGGTGTGAGCCTGCCCCAGGCACAGGCGGCGATGACGGCTCTCGGAGCGCATCTGGCGAAGGAGTATCCGGACGACGATCCGGGGCGCGGTATTTCGGTATTGCGATCGGACGAGGTCCTCGTTCACCCCCAGTTCGACACGATACTGGGTGCGGGAGCTTCGATCCTGATGATCGTGGTGGCGCTGATCCTGGCCATCGCCTGCACCAACTTGGCGACATGGCTTCTCGTGCGCGGACTGTCGCGCGCCAAAGAGATGTCGGTCCGCCTGGCTTTGGGTGCCACCCGCGCGCAGCTGGCACGCCATCTGCTGGTCGAGAGCACAGTGTTGGCGGGGTGGGTGGTGCGGTGGGTTACCTCTTGGCGGAATGGGCGATTCGACTGGTGGCGCTCATGGACCTGCCGGTGGACGCAAGCGGTGGCCTCGACTACCGGGTGCTCGGCTTCACGCTGGCACTGTCGCTACTGACCGGCGTGGCCTTAGGGCTCGCGCCGGCGCTCAACGCCACAGGGGTCACTCTGACACCGAGTCTACGAGCCGATGAGGCCACTCTCGACCCGAACCGCCGAGGGTTCAACCTCAGAAACGTACTCGTCGTCTCTCAGGTGGTGCTCTCGTGCGTGCTGTTGGTCTTCGAGGGAATCCATCTGCGCGCTCTCGCCACCACACAGGCGGTGGACCTCGGTTTCAGTGTCGAAGGGCTGGCGTTTATCGAAACGGACGCCTCCTTCGCAGGGTATGCGCCGGACGAGGCGGTGGCGCTGTACGAGGCCTTGCGCGAACGGCTCTCGGTGCTCCCCGGTGTCGAGTCGGCTAGTCTCGCGGCAGGCCCGCCCCCAGCGTGGCAGCACAGCAGTGAGCTCGCTATCGATGGGTATGAGCCCGCCGCCGGCGAGCGCCCCTGGGTGCGATGGGTGTGGGCAGGACCTGATTACTTCGACGTGCTTCGCGTCCCGCTTCTGTATGGCCGCACTTTCACCGACTTTGACCGGCCCGAGACACCGGGCGTCACGGTGATCAACGAGAGCCTGGCGCGCCTTTACTTCGGAACGCCGAATGCAGTTGGTCGGCGCCTCCGCCTGGTGGATGGTTCCCGTTCGAAGGCAGATGGGGCTCCAGGAGCCGAGCTCGAGGTCATCGGCGTGGTGCCCGACGACTGACGTCCCTTACCGACGTCTGGCGTCCGTTGCTCTACCGGTCCTACCACCAGGGGATGGCGATCACGTCGACGGTGCTGGTGCGAACAACGGCGGATCCGGCCAGCCTGCTGCGACCCATGCTACAAGCGGTTCGCGATCTCGACGACGCGCTGCCCGTCATCACCGCCAAGACGATGACCCAGCATGTCTCTGACTCCCTTGGCCCTCTGCGGCGCGGTATCGGGTCGCTCCTGGGTCCACTCAGTGCGCTGGGACTCGGATTGGCCAGCCTGGGCCTGTATGTCGTCGTCAGCTTTGCCGTGTTGCGGCGGTCGCGGGAGATCGGCATCCGCATGACGCTGGGCGCACGGCCGCCACGGGTGATCTGGGTCCTATCGAAGAGCGTGGCGAAGCTGCTCGGGGTCGGTGTGACGCTGGGTCTGGCGCTGTCATGGCTCGTCGTTCTGGGACTGGGCGCGCTGCATTCCAGCCTCGACCAACAAGAGTCTGTTGGGTTGGCGTCCGCACCGGCCGCCGACCCGATGACCTTCGCGCTCGTGATGCTGGTCATGGCCGCCGTCGGCCTCGCGGCCACCTTCTTCCCCGCATGGCGCGCTACCAGGGCCAACCCACTCGTGGCGCTGCGCGATCTGTAAGACGCGGTCACCCGACGTGCTCACGAACACGCTTCTCGATTTCAGCTCCCACCGCGCGCCGCGCCATTCGTAGCTCGAAGTCAGCCTGGAGGCCCGTCCAAGTCTCAGCTGAGACGCCGAAGCACCTGCTGGATCTAGCGACAACTTTATTCGGGTGGCACTTCTTCCCTCCCCCCGAGGGGGGGCCCAAAGCGCGGAAGAAGGCGCCCGGTGTCTCTACGATATTCCTCGTAGCAACGGCCGAACTTCTTGACCAGCTCGGCCTCCTCGCGCGGGATGATGACGAGGGAGAAGAAGACCAAGGCAGCCAAGGTGAGCGCCGCCATCAGCCAGTTCGCCACCACCAGGCTCAGCGCTCCGAGCATGAGCAAGCCGAAGGAGTAGAGAGGGTGGCGCAGCCACCGGTAAGGGCCCGTTCTCACCAGCTCGTGGCTCTGCTTGGTCAGCACCGTCTCCGAGATGTTCTTGCCTAGGCTACGAAGCATCCAGACGTTCAGGGGCGCTACCGCCAGACCCACGAGAACCCCGATCCAGCGAACCCAGGCGGGGACGGCAAGCGACGACCAGGCGATCCAAGAGGGATGGATCAGGAAGGCGAGGATGAGCAGCAGCCCCGGAAGGCTGATCAGAACCCGTGCTAGTCGCAGTCGGCTCGATTCGGCCGAGCGCGAAATCGTCTCCTCGGAGCGCGCTCGGCGCCGGTAGTAACCGGAGATCGTCCCATTGAGGAGTAGCACCAGCAAGAGCAGCCAACGGAAGATCTGTGGGTCTGGATCTGACATGGATGATCGAGGGCGCCACCATCGCGAGATGGCGCGCTCGCAGCTCTTCAACCGCCCAACTGAACCCGCCGCTGCCCCGACGACTCGAAGGTCGAGTAGAAGTCGTTTCCCTTGTCATCGATGATGATGAAGGCGGGGAAGTCCTCGACCTCGATCCGCCAGATCGCCTCCATGCCAAGCTCTTCATACTCGAGCACTTCGACCTTCTTGATGCTGTGCTCGGCGAGGCGGGCGGCGGGCCCACCGATCGAGCCCAGGTAGAAGCCGCCGTACTTGGCGCAGGCGTCGCGCACCTGGTGCGAGCGGTTGCCCTTGGCGAGCATGACCATGCTGCCGCCGTGGCTCTGGAAGAGGTCGACATAAGAGTCCATCCGCCCGGCCGTGGTGGGGCCGAAGGAGCCGGAGGCCAGGCCTTCGGGTCGCTTGGCGGGGCCGGCGTAATAGACCATGCGGTCCTTCATGTACTGAGGAAGGTCGCGCCCCTCGTCGAGACATTCTTTGAGCTTGGCGTGGGCGATGTCGCGCGCGACCACCATCGGCCCGTTCAGGGAGAGGCGGGTTGCCACCGGGTACTTCGACAGCTCAGCAAGAATCTCCGCCATCGGTCGATTGAGATCGACCGAAACGACTTCGCTTTCGAGCTCGTCGCCGGTGACCTCGGGCAGATACTTGGCGGGGTGCTCTTCGAGCTGCTCGAGGAAGAGGCCGTCGCGGTTGATCTTGCCCAGAATCTGGCGATCGGCCGAGCACGAGACACCGAGACCGACAGGGCAGGAGGCGCCATGGCGCGGCAGCCGGATGACTCGAACGTCGTGGGCGAAGTACTTACCGCCGAACTGGGCGCCGATGCCGATCTCGCGACTGAGGGCGAAGATCTGCTCTTCGAGATCGCGATCCCGAAATGCGCGCCCCGACTCGTTACCGCTCGTCGGGAGGTCGTCGAGAGCGTGGCAGCTGGCGAGCTTGACCGTCTTCAGAGTCATCTCTGCCGAGGTGCCTCCGACCACCAGGGCGAGGTGGTAGGGCGGGCAGGCGGAGGTGCCGAGCGATCGTAGCTTCTCTTCGACGAAGGTCATCAGCGAGATCGGGTTGAGTAGAGCCTTGGTCTCTTGATAGAGGAAGGTCTTATTGGCGGAGCCTCCACCTTTGGCGATGAACAGGAATCGGTACTCATCGCCAGGGGCGGAATAGATCTCGATCTGTGCCGGTAGATTGGTGCCGGTGTTCTTTTCCTCGTACATGTCGAGCGGGGCCATCTGCGAGTAGCGAAGATTGCGCTCCTGGTAGGCCTGAAACACACCGCGCGAGATCTCCTCGGCGTCGTCGCAGCCGGTGAAAACGTTCTCTCCCTTGTAGGCGACGGCGATCGCGGTGCCGGTGTCTTGGCAGCCCGGCAGAACTCGGCCTGCCGCGATATTGGCGTTCTTGAGCAGCTCCAAGACGACAAAGCGATCGTTGTCCGAGGCTTCGGGGTCGTCGAGAATCCCGCGGAGCTGCTCGAGGTGGCTGGGGCGTAGCAGATGGGCGATGTCGTCCATCGCGTCGCGAGTGAGCCGCGCAAGCCCGGCCGGCGCGACGCGCAAGATTTCGGTGCCGGCGAGTGGAACGATACTCACGTGCTCGGAGGTGAGGTGACGGTACTGGGTTGTGTCAGGCCCGTGCTGGATGGTGGGCTCGTAGTGGAATTCAGTCATAGGACTCCGAGGCGGAGCTCGTCTCCGCCGTTTCTGCCCGCACGAGCTCTACGAGCTCGACGGGATGTCGCTGAACGGAACGTCGCGGTCGACGCGGATGTCACCCGGCAGGCCGAGCACGCGCTCGGCGATGACGTTCTTGAGGATCTCGTCGGTGCCTCCCTCGATGCGGATGCCGAGCGAGCGAAGAACCATGGCCTGGAACTTGGCGTCGTAGTCCGCCTGCGCCGGGTCGACGAGCACTCCGCCCATCTCCTGCAGCTCGAGGGCGAGACTGGCCGCCTCCTGCATTGTGTTGCCGACGACGACCTTGCCGATCGAGTTCTCCGGTCCCGGATCCTTACCGGCGGAAATGGCGGAAACCGATCGCCAGCCAACGTATTCGAGCCCGCTGGTGCGGACATACCAGTCAGCCAGCTTGTCTCGCACCGCCGGATCGTCGATCGCAGGACCGTGGTCGGTGTCAACGCGCTTCGCGTAGTCGAAAATCTCGGCGAAACCGGTGTTGATACTGCCGCCCAAGGTGGCGCGCTCATTCATGAGGGTGGTCAAACACACCTGCCAGCCGGCGCCGACCTCACCCAGGCGCTGGGCGTCGGGCACCCTTAGATTGGTGAAGAAAACCTCATTGAACTGGGACTCTCCCGACACCTGCTTGATCGGCCGGATCTCGACCGCGGGGTCGGTCATGTCGATGAAGAAGTAGGTGAGCCCCTTGTGCTTGGCCAGCGAGGGGTCGCTGCGGGTAACGATGATGGCGTGCTCGCTGTGCTGTGCGCCCGAGGTCCAGATCTTCTGGCCGTTGATCACCCACTCGTCGCCGTCGCGCTTGGCGCGGGTGCGAATGCCGGCGAGATCCGAGCCCGCCCCCGGCTCGCTGAAGAGCTGGCACCAGATCTCGTCGCCGCGGGCCATCGGCGGCAGCAAGCGCTCCTTCTGCTCGTCGCTGGCGTAGGCCATGAGGGTCGGGGCTGCCATGCCGTGACCGATGACGAAGATCCCGGTAAGGGCCGCGTAGGCGCCTTCTTCCTGATTCCAGATGATGCGTTCGATCGGGGTCGCGTCGCGGCCGCCGAACTGCTTGGGCCAGTGCAGGCAGGCCCATCCGCCCTCGTACTTCTTCGCCTGCCAGTCACGGCTGTGCTTGAGGTACTCTTCGGCCTCGAAGGGAGGTTTGCCGAAGGCCGCCTTCTGCAGCGCCGGCAGAAGATGCTTGGGCTCGTTGGTGTCGAGCCAGGCCCTCACCTCGGCGCGAAACTCGGCCTGTTCCGTGGTGTCGCTGAGATCCATGTCAGGCGCCGTCGTTTCTAATCGTCGTCGCAGTCGGGAGTGATCGGGCTGACGGGGCAATCGTCATCGTCGCTATCGCGACAACCCAACGCAGCCGAGTCTTTTTTTACCATTTATCCTGAGCCGACCCCGCCCAGAAACGTACCATCATGAACCTGGTTTCGCAAAGAGAGCCGTGAGGCGGGCGCTTCCCACTCTGACCGCGTCGCTGCTGGCCACGGCGCACATCTGGGCCCTGTGGCACTACGGTGCGGCGCAGCCCTCCGTGCGCTACGTTCTCTTCCTGCTCGTGCTGCCGTTGGTGGCGGTCACGATCGTGGCCCTCCCGGCGGAGTACCTTCTCCGTCCTCGAAAGCACTAGCCCCGAAAGCTTCGTTGTACAGTGCCTCGAGATGGAGGAGTATGGACTATGGCCGGAGCTCTGATTGCCGATCGGCTTGCCAGAGAAATCGACGATCGGAGCGCGCTTGTGGGAGTCGTCGGGTTGGGCTACGTCGGTCTCCCGTTGGCACTTACCTTTGCCGAGGCCGGTTTTCGTGTGCTCGGGTTCGACACTGACAAGGCGAAGATCGAGGCCTTGGAAGAAGGTCGCTCCTATATCGGTCACCTCGGCCCAGAACGGCTCGCCGCGTGTCGGGACGGCGGGCGCTTTGAGGTCACCTCTTCGTTGGCTCGTCTCGGCGAGCCCGACGCAATCTTGATCTGCGTTCCGACGCCGATCACCGACGACCGTGAGCCCGATCTCTCTTTCGTCGAGGCGACGGTCGAGGCGATCGCCGAGACTCTTCGAGCGGGCCAGCTGGTGGTCCTCGAGTCGACCACCTATCCGGGGACGACGGAGGAACTGCTTTTGGGGAAGCTGTCGGAGAATGGTCTCGAGTGCGGTCGTGACTACTTTCTGGCCTTCTCACCCGAGCGGGAAAACCCCGGTGACAGCGAGCACAGCACCGACAAGATGCCCAAGGTGGTGGGAGGCGTCGACGACGAGAGCGGCGACCTGGCCGAAGCCCTATACGGCGCGGTGGTCCCGCGCACGGTGCGGGTGTCTTCGGCGGCGGTGGCCGAAGCGGCGAAGCTCACCGAGAACATCTTCCGTGCGGTCAATATCGCCCTCGTCAACGAGCTCAAGATGATTTACGAGCCGATGGGGATCGATGTCTGGGAGGTGCTCGACGCCGCTGCGACGAAACCCTTCGGATTTATGAAGTTCACTCCCGGCCCCGGTCTTGGAGGGCACTGCATTCCAGTCGATCCGTTCTATCTGGCGTGGAAGGCCCGCCAGTACGGAGAGGAGGCTCGCTTCATCGAGCTCGCCGGCGAGGTGAATGCGGCCATGCCGGCGTACGTAGTCGGGAAGCTGCGAGAGGCCCTGCAGGAGCGAGGGATGGAGTTGTCGGGGAGTCGAGTGCTCCTCCTCGGACTGGCCTACAAGGCCGACGTCGACGACCCCAGAGAGAGTCCGGCTTTCGAGATTCTCGACCAACTCCTAAGCGAGGGGGCGGTAGTCGCGTACCACGACCCGCACATCCCCTCGGCGCCCCGAATGCGCTCCTGGCCCGATCTTCCCGAGCTCGCTTCGGTCGAGCTCACGCCGAGCACGCTCGCGGGACACCATGCGGTGGTCGTGGTTACGCCGCATCAGGCGATCGATTGGCACCTCGTGGCGGAGGAGGCGCAACTGATCGTCGACACCCGGGGGGTATATCGCAAGCCTCGTTCCAACTTGGTCAAGGCCTAGCCTGGATTATTCATGAAGCTCCTACTGCGGTGCCGCAGCTGCCCGAATCTACTGCGTTGCGCTCGGTCGGGCCCCTCGACGTATTGCCAAATACGCCTGCGGTGCCCTCGGTTGCGACGCCTTGTATCTCCGGGCATCTGCGGCACCTCGCTACGGACCTCATGAATAGTCCAGGCTAGACCCGATTCGAAGACCCCACTCCCACGATTCTGCGTGTTGGCGCGTCGCCGCGAGCCTCGTCAGCTCAGTCGACCACGAGTCTCTCCGCTTCCAGCAGCGGAATCAGCTTCTCCGGGGGTAACGCCTTGTGAAAAAGGTGCCCCTGGAACTCATCGCAGTCGCTCTCTCGCAGGAACTCGAACTGACGTCGGGTCTCCACGCCTTCGGCGACCACCTTCAATTTGAGACGGTGGGCCATGGAGATGATCGCCGCGGTTAGGATCGCCGTGTCGGAGCCGGTCCCCGCATCCTGGACGTAGCTCCGGTCGATCTTGATCGTGTCGACGGGAATTCGGCGCAGCAGTTGGAGAGAGGAGTACCCGGTGCCGAAGTCGTCGAGGTAGAGCCCGAGACCCATGGACTTCAGAATCCCCAGGGCGGAGATGGTCGCCTCGTCGTCTTCGAGGATGGTGCGCTCGGTGATCTCGAGCCGGAGTTGGGAGGTCGGCAGTGCCAACCCCCTGATCAGGGTGGCGATCCTTCCCACCTGCTCGGGACTCCTGATTTGCACGCCCGAGATATTTACCGATAGAGGAACCGAGACGAGGCCGGCCTCGCGCCACTCCTGCCACTGCTTGCAGGCAGTCTCCAGCACCCATTCGCCGATAGGGATGATCAGGCCGCTCCTTTCTGCAATGGGAATGAACTTCTCCGGTGGAATGAAGCCTTCTCTGGGATCCGCCCACCTTATGAGGGCCTCCGCCCCGGCCAGCTTGTCGCTCAGGGCATTTCGGATCGGCTGATAGTGGATGGAGAACGCTTTGCTCGCCAGAGCCTCCCGCAGCCTGCTCTCGAGGTCGAGACTCCGAGCGTCGCTTCGCTTCTCGGGCTTGGAGAGGTGGCGAGCCTGGCTGCGTGGACTGAGGCACGTCGTTTCTTTAGCCTTGTCGATCAGAGTGTCTGGGTCTCGACCATCGCCCGGGAAGATGGCCATCCCGACTCGCGCGGCGAGTCTGATCTCCCTCGCCCCTGGGCTGAGGGGTTGGGCCAGAGTTTCGTGAAGCTCTTGGATGACCCTGGCGGCGCCGTCATCCTTGCTGGGATCCTGGAGCATGACGATGAACTCGCTATCTCCCACGCAAGCGACCTTGTCGCTCTCGCGTATGACCTTCGAGATGCGTTCGGCTACCAGTCTCAGCAACTTGTCCCGGTCGGGCCGTCCGAGCGGTTGGTTACCGCCCCTGAAGCTGTCTAGATCGATGAAAACTACCGCCACGTGCTGGTGGCTGCGCTTTGCGCTAACTATGGCGAAGTGCAAATCCTCTCGGAAGGACGCTCGATTCTGAAGACCGGTCACACCATCGTGGCGGGCCAGGAAGATCTCTTGTGTCCGAGCCGCGTGAAGTTCCATGAGAAGACGATGTCGAGAGAGCGCACCGAGGACGGTGTGCTCGAGAAGGCGCTGATTCCACCCTCTCGTCACCAGAAAGTCCTGCACGCCATCGCACCGGGTCGTCAGCTTCCGCCCACGCTCGTCGTCTTCGACCAGCGCGACAATGGGAGTTCGCCTGCTCTGCCACAGCCGCTCGAGATCTGCCGACCGGACCTCCTCGTGCCCCCTGGTCTCCACGACCAGGAGGTCATAGTTGGCCCCTGCCAACGCGGCCTCTGCATCGTCGAGGTCGTCGGTGTGTGACACCTCTATGTTGGCCGTCGTGATCCGCTCGAGTGCGTGCCTAATACGCCACGCTTCCCAACGGTGGCTGTTTACGAGGAGAAGTCTCACGGCCTCGACCTTCCCCCAAAACCCGCAAAACACGGGGTGACGCCTCGACGCCTAGAGAGCCCAAGCCGGCGGCCAACGTTGGGCGCCCTCAGATGAATCGCTGTTGGGCCGAGAAGTCTAAAATACGAGGGCCCGATGGGTCAAAGAGCTGGATCGTCATACAAGTATGCGCTCCCTCTCGAGCTTGTTGCAGGCGGCCAGCACGATGCGGCCGCCGAGCGCCGTCTTACCTGCGGGAGCGAGGTTTCATGTGCCTCGCTGCAAACGACGACGGCCCATCCCAGACGGGACTATCGGCCCGCCAAGGTTGCGGGACTTTGATGTAGACCGAGATCCACTGCTTGCTGCGCCGGGCAATAGCGTGGCAGGTGAGAGAGAGGCCGCTCGCGCTCACGCAGTCGAAGACGCCCGTGTAACGCTCCGTGGTATAGGGAGTGAGAAAGCCGACCCGTTGGTCTCGAATCCAGACGGAAACGCAGGCCACGGGCGGCCCGTCTCCGGTGTCGTCTTGGTCGGGCCGCTGGAGCCGCGCCGTAACGCTGCGGTGCTTCTCAGAACCGAGAACGCCTTCGAGGAAGGGCTGGCAGTCCTGCACTCCGGTCACGGCGACTTCATCGCCGGGGGGGAGGAAGGGCGTTTCGGGCGAGGATGGCCGCGGCGGATTGCCGGCAAGTAGACAGATGCCGAGAAGGTCGTCGCTGACCTGACGCCGGTTCCATCCTGCCTTGAGGCGAGCGTGGCAAGACGCTGGTTTCCCTCGAGACCAGAGGTCCTTGATGAGCTGGTTGTACTCGGGAACGTCCGCGGGTGCGATGAAGCCGACTGTCATTCCGCCCACGTCGACCCTGATGTTCTTGGTGTCGACGCGCTTCCCGGGCTCGGGCACCAGCTCAGCAAGTACCAACAGGCTCCTGCTCCCAGGCGTCCGAGGATCTCCCCCATAGGCTGCCTGGAGAGCCTTCCGGCGACTTTCCTGGACAACTACTTCGCACTCGAGCTCGGAAGCGATGGTGGGTACTTGAAGCCACGAGGGAGAAACTATCGCCTCGGGCCGCGGTGGAAGGGTGTCTCTGGGGGCGGATTTGAAGATCTCGCCGAACAACTCGAGCAACTGCAATGCTGACTCTCCTCCACGGAGGGGCCGTAGTGTATCACCTCGGGGAGCCCCCTCAGGGACCTCGTTCAGATCGAGAACCCTCGGGGCCGCGTGCTCATCGCCAGCCCACGGCCGTCGACGACACAGTCGCGGCCGAGGGCCTTGCCTTGGTAGAGCCGATCGTCCGCGGTTTGGAGCAGCTCCGCGACCGAGCTGGTGTCGCCCGGATAGGTGGCGATACCCAGGGTGACGGTCGGCATCGCCACCAGGTGGGGCTCTACGTTGGCGAGTCGACCAGGGAGCTCGGCGCGGATCCGCACCGCGATCTGGCGCCCCGCATCCTGCGAGGCCCGAGGCAGGATGACCGCGAATTCCTCACCACCGATCCGGCAAGGGGCGTCTCCGGTGCGAAGGCTGTGGCGAAGAGCCTCGGCGATCGCTTGCAAGACCCGATCGCCCTCGGGATGCCCATAGCTGTCGTTGATCTGCTTGAAGTGGTCGATGTCGAGCATGATCAGGCTGGTGGGGAGCCCCGCTCGCTCACAGCGAGCGATCTCGATCGGAAGCACTTCGTTGAAGAAGCCGCGGTGGAAGAGCCCGGTCAAAGGGTCGCGGGCGTGCCCGTCGTGGTATTGGTCGAAGTGAGGCCTGCGGGTGACGACGCTGAGAGGATCTCTGCTCTCCGCGGTGCTGAGCTCGACTTCGAGATCATCCTTGCGAAAAGAACGCGTCAAGAGGGCCACGATGGCGCACAGGACGAACCCTCCTACTGCCTGGTTGACGAAGGTCTGTAAGACGAGAGCGGAGTAGCCGGCTTCACCGAAACCGCGCACGGCGACATAGAGCAGGCTGTCGAGCCCTAGAACCGGCAGGAGCGCCGCCGAGAGCCGCAGCAGGATACTGCGAGGTAGGTGACGACTGAGAAAGTGGTAGAAGGCGTCGAGAAGCAGCGCGTCGACGAGGAGTAGCCCGGCGCCGAGCATCGCCGATGTGAGGTCGAGTGGGGCCAGGACCGCGTAGATTGGAGATGTCTCGGCTCCCGCCGTCGCGCCCCCCAGGCCAAGGATCATCGGCAGCAGACCCAGAGCGATGTTCGCTGCCATCAGGGCGCCGAGGAGATCTCGCGCCTGCCTTGGGCTCTCGTTCAGGTGGACGAGAAGAAAGGCGAGGAGGCTTGCGGTGAGAAAGACCCCGCCTTGCGGTTGAGTGAGAAGCCCCTCGGTGGCCCGGAGAGGACTCCGAGTCAGGGTGACGTGGAAGTACTGGAGCGCGCCAAGGGTGAGAAAGAAGGGTGCCGGCCCGAAGCGCTCGCGAAGCTGGTAGAGGAGACCTAGGAGGCCGGCGACGAACGCGGCCTGAGCTCCTAGCCTAAGCAGCTCGACACTGAAACCTATGGAGTCCCCCACTTCCTCTTCACGGCTTCCCGATCCACGGAACCGTCCTCGCTCTTGGGTAGCTCTCTTGTGACCTCAAGATATCCCGGGCGCTTGAAATGGGCAATACGCTCGCCGACGAAGCTACGCACCTCTTCGAGGCTGAGCAAGGAGCGCTTGGTCTCGATGACCGCCTTTATGCCCTCACCCCACTTCGGGTCCGGCACTCCGAAAACGCAGACTCCGCGAACGCTCTCCATCTGGAGGACGACACTCTCCACTTCGGCGGGATAGACGTTCTCGCCCCCGGGCTTGATCAGCTCCTTTTCGGGCTTGCGTTTGACATAGAAAAGATTGCCTTCTTCGTCGAAACGACCCACATCGCCGGTGTGATGCCAACCGCCGCGAAAGGTGTGCTCGGTGACTTCGGGCTGCTGGTCGTAGCCCAAGAAGATGAGCGGGCCGCGCGCCACGATCTCGCCCGGCTCTCCCGCCGGCACTTCGTTGTCGTCGTCGTCGACGAGCTTGACCTGAGCGAGGCTGCTGGTCTTGCCCGCGGCGCCCGGGAGATCGGTATAGCGCTGGATGGTGACGAAGCCGGAGGTCTCGGTCTGGCCGAACCCGGTCCAGAACTCGGCTCTCTCGGTTTCTTCGTGAAGACGTTCCATGGTTGCCGGCGCGTCGAGCCCCGAGACGACACGAAGGCTCGGAAGACGGGTGCCGGCGAGCGCGGCGGCGTCGAGGACATTGGCGAGCAGCGGTGGGAAGTCGCTGAGGAAGGTGACCTGGTGCTGGTCGATCAACCGCACCGCGTCCTCAGCGTCGAACTTGGGCATGACGACATTGGCTCCGCCGGCCTGAAAGACGGCAAGGGCGTTGCCCAGCCCGGCGATGTGGAAGAGGGGAAGGGCGAGGAGGTTGCGATCGGTGGACGACATGGCCATCGCACCGATCTGTTGAGCGCTGGAGGCGAGAATGTTGACGTGGGAGAGCATCGCACCACGAGGAATGATGTCGACAGCCGCGGTGGCGATGACCGCAAAAGGGTCGGAAGATTCGACGATTGCCTGGGGCGTGGTGGTGTCGCTGTACAGGAGCTCGAAGGCGGTCCAGCCTGGCTCAGGGTCTCCGTCGAAGACTGCGCGCAGAGAGAGGGTTTCGTCGTTCGTGACCTCTTCGGGAACTTTCTCCATCGAGAACTGGTCGGCGACGAAGGCGCTGGGTTTCGCGCGTTCCAGCATGCGCTCGATCTCTTGGCCGGACCAGCGCCAGTTCAGGGGATACGCGACGAAGCCTTGGCGGGCACAGGCAAGATAGAGCTCGAAAAAGGCGGCGAAATTCTGCGCCAAGATGCAGATCCGATCTCCTTGGGAGAGCCCGGTCGCGGTCAGTCCGGAGCCCAGGGCATCGACTCGCGTCAGTAACTGAGAGTAGTTGAGGGTGTCGCCGGTTTCGGTGACCAGGGCAAGGTCAGCCGACTGAGCTTGGGCGTTGCGAGCGAGCAAGTGGTAGAGGGTGAAGCTGCGAGGATTCATCTGCGACGAGTATATGACGGGGTTGCGGTCTCGCCTGGGCACTTCGAAGGTCCGAAGACGGTTACAATCCGCGCATGCAGCTACAGACTTCTACCTGGCTAGAGGTCGAGACCTATCTCGCGTCCTCGACCGGCCTCCTGATCCCGATCGGCGCCACCGAGCAGCATGGTCCCAACGGCCTTATCGGCACCGACGCCATCTGCCCAGAGACGGTTGCCAGGAGGGTCGGCGATTCGCTCGGCGCGCTGGTGGGACCGACCCTGAATGTAGGGATGTCTCAACATCACATGGCCTTTGCGGGCTCGATGACTCTGCGCCCTTCGACTCTCATTTCGGTGGTGCGTGACGTTGTCGAGTCGGTGGCTCGCCATGGCTTTGACTCCGTCTATTTCCTCAACGGGCACGGCGGCAATATCGCCACCGTGAATACTGCGTTCGGGGAGATATACGGGAGCGGTTTGCGAACGGGTAGCGGCGCGCCGGTTCGACTTCGACTCCGCAACTGGTGGAGTGGAAAGCGGGTGAACAAGTTGGGGCCCGAGCTCTTCGCCAACTCCGACGGCGCCCACGCCACCGCTTCCGAGGTGTCGCTGAGCTGGTATGCGCATCCCGACGCGGTGAAAAGGGTGGAGATGAGTCCGAAGGTCGCACCCTACGGTCCGATTCGCGACGCCGAGGACTACCGCAAGCGCTTTCCGGATGGGCGCATCGGATCGGACCCGAGCTTGGCCACGGTCGAGGCGGGGGAGAAACTCTGTGCTGCCGCGGTGGCCGACGTTGAAGACGACTATCGGCAGTTTCTGAAGGGGGGCTGAGCTTGGAAGGTGAGGGCGTAGCCTCGCCCGAGGCGAGCGAGCGAGTATTCAAGTGCAGTCCGGGTGGGGCAGTGGCTTTGGGAAAACGCCGGATCAGGCGACTGCTCTTGGGCTTGGCGCTCCTCATGGCGGGCCTGGGGGTTTGGATGTTCGTGGTCGGTCGTTGGGGCCCCGGCCTGATCTGCTGCGGAGCCGTGGCGCTGATCTTGTTGTCTCTGAGTATGAGTGGCGACCTCGACCCGCTGTGGCTGACTGTCAGCCGCGGTCGACTATCGGTGCAGATGCGTCGTAAGAGTCAGGCTCTCGAGCTTGTTTCGGTGACGTCGCGGCGCCTGGCCGCCGAGGAGCTCCGCCATCTCAGCTCGCTGAGCGCGGCTTCTGGAGTTATCTTCGCGACCGCGAGCTTCGAATCCCACCTTCTTGGCGCCTTCGACCTCTTCGCTACCGATCTCGACAACGCGGTGGCAGTGGAGGTGGACGCGCCCCCGGAGCAGGAAGAGGATCGGATCTGCTGGGTGGTGACGCCGGACGACCCGGCCGGTTTTCTCGAGGCTGTTGAGATTGCCGGCGGCGCGGAAGCGCTCGAATAGCCTTTTCTGAAGTATTCTTCTTTCTTCTCAATGAGAACCAATGGAGGTAAGTATGCGTAGAGCGTTGATTCTGTTTCTTGCAGTGATGCTTCTTGCAGGGTCCGGTGCAGTCATGGGGCAGGGCGGAAAGCCTAAGAGCCCGGCCGGAAAGGCGGCTACACAGGTGGGTGAGTCATGGATCGAGATCAGCTACGGCCGCCCCATTCTTCGCGGTCGCCAGGCTATTTTCGGCGAGGGAGAAAGCTACGGTCAGGCTCTCTTGAAGGGGGCCCCGATATGGCGCGCGGGTGCGAACGTGTCGACACGCCTCAAGACCGACCTCGATCTCAAGTTCGGTGACACCGTCGTGGCCGCCGGAGAGTACAGCGTGTTCATGGACCTCAAGGCTGGGGGCTGGACCTTCATCGTCTCCAACCACAACGCCCAGCTCGAGTTCGATAGGGACAACAAGAGCGCGATCTGGGGAGCCTACGGTTACACGCCGGAGAAGGATGTGGTGCGGGTGCCGATGACCCTGGAGACCACCGAGTTTTCGATCGACCAGCTCACCATCGGCTTTGCTGGCATGACCGATGAAGGCGGAGGTATCTACCTGATCTGGGACAACCAGTTGGCGTCAGTGCCCTTCACTATCGAGAACTAGAACTAGAACCCCGATTTCAGGGCCGTATCGTCGACCACGTCTCCGTCGAGGTGGTGGGTGCAGTTGAGCAGACGGATTTTCCAGGGGGCGTCTTCTTCGATGATGGTGAGGGAGGTGTTGCCCCAACGCTCGGTCGACTCTGTGCCTGGGCTTCGGGTGAGGTGATGAAGCTCGAAAGAGTGGCAGACGAGCCCGTGAGTCACGATTGCCAGATCTCCCTCGATTGCGGCGGCCTCCGCCACTCGCTGCCAGGCACGGGCGGCGCGCTCGTGGAAGACGTCCCAGCTCTCGCCTCCGGGAGGGGCATAGCCTTCGGCCATGGGGTCGAAGCCCAGCGAGGCGTAAGGCTGACCACGAAGGTCGCCGAAATTGCGCTCTTGGAGAAGAGGCTCGGGCTCGATCTCGACGCCAAGGCTCTCCTCTAGAGGCTCGGCGGTCATGTGTGCCCGGGTCAGATCGCTCGACAGGATGCGCCGGATATTGGAACCACGAAGGCGAAGGGCGAGTCTCGCGGCTTGCGCCATGCCGCTCTCGTTGAGTGGGGTCTCCGGCACCTGGACCACACGATCCTTGTTGCCGTCGGTTTCGCCATGCCGAATCAGGTAGATGGCCATGGCGGCATACTATTCCAAGATCGAGTGAACGATATGGGTGATGCCGGACAGCAGAGCCCCTGGTATGCCGAGGGTCTCGAGTTCAGCTGCTCTGGCTGTGGTGACTGCTGCAGGGGCGAGGGATATGTATGGGTAAGTCCTGAGGAGATTGAGGCACTAGCGGACTTTCTCGGTATCGAGATCGCCGAGATGTCAAAGCGGTATCTGCGCAGCTTCGGTCCGGAGACCAGCTTGACCGAAAAGGCCAACTACGACTGCATCTTCTGGGAGGGGCATTGCACGGTCTACGCCGCTCGGCCCGGTCAGTGCCGGACCTTCCCGTTCTGGCCCGACAACATCGCCAGTAAAGGGGCGTGGAATGAGCTCGAGCGGCAGTGTAGGGGAGCTGGGCAGGGCGAGCACTACGACCTGATCCAGATCCGGAACCTGTCACAGGGCCGCGGCAAGACCGAGAATGGCCCGCCGGAAGGGGGCTGTTGCGGTTCGGGTTAGACCAGCGTTTCCAAAGTTCGTGTTGCATAGCTCGAGGTCATTCTGTTCGCTGGCCAGGCGCGCCGACGCAGGCATATTGGGCAATATGTCGAGGAGGTGCAACGTCGCCAGCGGGCAGAAGGGGCCGAGATATGTGCGCGAACTTTGGAAACGCTGGTCTAAATTGTCTCTGGGGCGCCCTCTTCTTTGGCACGCGCATCATGCCCGGCCTTGGCCTCCATCAGTCGCGGCATGATCTTGTCGATGTCTTCGACATCCCACAGCCCGTCCTTGGTGAAGGAGCGGATGACCGCCGGCTGCTGCATGATGCCGACCCAGCCTCGCATGATGTCGATGATCTGGCCGCTGACGCCCTGACCGTTCTCGGAGGCGAGCCAGGCGACGACGGGAGCGATCTGGGCGGGACTCTGGTCGGGCGCGTCGATGTCGACCGAGGCTCCTCGAGCTCGCCGTAACTCGATGGTCATCCGAGTCGAAGCCCCGGGAGAGATTGCGTTGACGGTACATCCGTACTTGGCCAGCTCGAGGGCGAGGACTCTGGTGAAGCCCGCGATCCCCGCTTTGGCGGCCCCATAGTTGGATTGGCCGAAGTTGCCGTAAAGGCCGGAGACCGACGAGAAATTGAGGATGCGGCAGTTCGGTCGGCTGGTTTCGCGAATGTAGCGGGCAAAAGGTCTGCTACAGCAATAGTGCCCCTTGAGGTGGACGCCGATTACGGCATCCCAATCATCTTCTTCGAGGTTGAAGATGGTGCGGTCGCGCAGAATGCCGGCGTTGTTTACCAGAATGTCGAGCTTGCCGAAGCTGTCCAAAGCGGTCTGGAAGATGCGCTTGCCGCCGTCGACCGTTGCGACCGAGTCGTAGCTCGGCGCTGCCTCTCCGCCGGCAGCGGCGATCTCCGCGACGACTTTGTCTGCGATGGGCGACGCTCCGGTGCCGTCGGTGGCGCCTCCTAGGTCGTTGACGACAACTTTGGCTCCCTGCCGGGCGAGCTCGAGAGCGATCTCACGCCCGATACCTTGGCCGGAGCCGGTGACGATGCCTACTTTTCCTTCTAGTACGCCCATGACTATCTCTCCTAGGAAGTGGAACTACGACTCGGGTCACCCCCGAAGTGGACGTTGGATGTTACCCCGACGGGGGCTCTAGACCAGCGTTTCCAAAGTTTGCGCACATATCTCGGCCCCTTCTGTCCGCTGGCGGCGTTTCGCCTCCTCGACATATTGCCCAATATGCCTGCGTCGGCGCGCCTCGCCCCGTAGAACGGACCTGCGGCCCGTTCTCCGGCCCATCCCCACCTGAGAACTACTCGCCTGCTTCGCAGGCTCCTAGCCAGCGAACAGAATGACCTCGAGCTATTGCACACGAACTTTGGAAACGCTGGTCTAGTGGCCGACCGCTGCCCGTGACGCGAGTCGGGCGGCCTCGAACTCGCTGCCCGGCTTCCAGGCGGGAAACTCCTCACTCTCGGCGATCAGCAGGCCGCAGAGGATGGCAAGTCTCACATCCTCCGCCATACCATCATAGGTCCAGGAAGGGTCGAGCTCGTCGCTGACCTGGTGGTAGTCGTGTCCAGTGTAGTGCTCGACTTGGCGGATGCCCCAGCCCTCCGGGCGGCCGATGAACTCGGTCCCGGGTTTGAGATAGAGCGCCGGCACTCCGATCTTGGCGAAGTTGAACTGATCCGAGCGGTAGAAAGAGCCGCGGTCCGGGAAGATGTCGCCGGTGACTCGCCTGCCCTGTTGACGGGCTACCGCCTCGATGACGGCGTCGAGCGACGACTTGCCGTAGCCGATGGAGCTGATGTCGGCGGTTCGCCCCAGCACATTGCCGCCGTCGATGTTGATGTTGGCAGCGATCCTGCCCGGCGCGAAAGTGGGGTTGAGAGTGTAGTAGCGCGAGCCGAGAAGGCCCTGCTCTTCAGCGCCGAAAAGGGCAAAGACGGTAGAGCGCCTTGGTTTCTCTGGCAGGGCCGCCACGGCTCTCGCGATCTCCAAGATCATGCTCACACCGCTGGCGTTGTCGAGCGCACCGTTGTAGATAGTGTCGCCCGCGGCGCTGCCGTCGCGCATGCCGAGATGGTCGTAATGAGCGCTGAAGACGACAGCCTCGTTGGCGAGATCCGGGTCGCGCCCGGTAACGACGCCGATGACGTTTGCGGTCTGGACCTGCCGAAGGCGGTTGCGGAATGCGATCGAAGTTTCGACGCCGAGAGGGATGGGGCGGAAATCGCGGGTACGAGCCCCCCGGCGAAGCCGAGCCAAGTCGAAGCCACCGAGTGCCACGATCCTGGAAGCAGCCTCTTCCCCAATCCAGCCTTGCACTAGCAGGTGAGGCTCTCCCGCACTCGGCAAGGAGAAACGCTCGCCGCCCCAGGAATTCTGAACCACGGGCCAGGGATAGCCGGCGGAGGAGGTAGTGTGGATGATGAGTGCACCGAGGGCACCGTGAGCGATCGCGCTCTCGTATTTATAGGTCCAGCGGCCGTAGTAGAGACGGGCGTTGCCGGCGAAGAGAGCCGGATCCCAGTCAGGATCGTTGTTCATGATCAGCAGAAACTTGCCGCGAAGATCTACGCCCTTGAAGTCGTTCCATCCGTACTCGGGGGCATCGATGCCGTAGCCGACGAAGACGATCTCGGCGGCGTCTGCCGAGACTCGTTCGCTCTGGACCCCGCTTGCCGCCACGATCTCGACACCGGGTCGCAGGTCGATCGCGGCTCTGGGAGTCCTGAAAGACCAGGTCGGGGGTAGCTCGGGGGTGAGGCCGATGAGCTCGAAGCTCTGGTCCCAGCTGGCGCCGGATGCGCCTGGCTCCACTCCCAGAGCGGAGAGTTGGCCGGCGATGTAGGAGCGTGCGCGGAGACTGCCCGCGCTGCCGGGGCCGCGCCCCTCCATGCTGTCGTCGGCGAGATTGCGCAGATGGGCCTCGAGGGCCGCCGGGTCGATCGTCGCGGCTACCTCTTCGGCGCCCGAGGGCAGAGGCGAAAGAGGCTCGGCGGTGTCGAGCCGCTCGCTGCTACAGCCTGCGAGGAGGACGAGCACGAAGAAGGCTGCGAGGGGCGTGCGACGGAAGCGGAGGCAGAGGTTCATTGCGGGGAGTCGGCAGGGAGGTGCGGTGGCGCGGTCCCGGCGTCCAGCACATCCTTGAGCGTGACTCCCTCGGTCGCCTCGTTCTGGTCGGCGGCGAGATTTGCGAGATGAGCCGCCGCCGGGCCCTTGGCTGGTGAGGTTGCTGCCAAAGCGAGGATCTCGTCCACGGAGATCGAGGCGGCGGGTCTGGCCAGGGTCAAGGCGCTCTGCCCTCCACGGCCTCGATTTCGGTGGATGAACCCCTCCTTCTCCAGACGAAGAAGCTGGGGTCGCAGAAGACGGGGCGGAGCATCGAGATCACGGGCGAGATCGATCGTGGTCAGCGTCTCGCCTCGCGAGAAGGCAGCTGCGATACAGGCGAGCACTTGCAGGTGCCACCGGGGGTCGATGGGGAGGGTCGCGTTGTCGTCGAAGATCGCGCCGGCGGTGGCCATGTACTGGAGGCTGAAAGCGATCTCCAGACCGAAGAGAAGGAGAAGCCAACTGCCGTACAGCCACAGCAGGAAGAAGGGCACCAGGGCGAGAGCGCCGTAGAGGCTGGTGAGAGCGGTGCTGCTGAGGTAGAGGCCGAAGAGCTCTTGGAACAGCAGCCATGTGAACGCGGTGATGAGTGCACCGATCGCGGCGGATCGCCAGTGCACGTGAGTGTTCGGGACGAGGCGAAAGACCACCGCGAGGACAAACCAGGTGACGGCGAGGGGGGCCAGGAACGCGAGGGGGGCCGAAAGCCAGGTTCCGAAGATGCCGCTGCCGATGCCGATGATCTTGTTCTGGATCACTTGAGCGCCGACAATGGCGAGGGGGCCCAGAGTGATGACGGTGAAGTAGAGGGGGAGACGCGTGCTCAGCGAACGCGTCTCTTCGGCGTGATAGACCGTGTTGAAACTCGACTCGATCGTGTCCATGAGGGCGGTGGCGCCGTAGACGAAGATCAGGAACCCGACCAGGCCGATGCCGGCGAAGTTGACCGAGGAGAGGCGCTCGAAGACCTCATCCAGGCGCTCTCTCAACACTTCCCGCGCTCCGTCGAACTCGGCTGCGCTTCGAGGACTGTCTATTTCGAGGACGTCCGCCTCGACGCGGTCGGCCTCGACGCGGTCGGCCTCGACATTCAACAGACTATCGGGCAGGAGCAGGTTCACGACGGTAGTGCGGAGCGCCTGCATCTCGTCAGGGCCCTGCATCGACTGGAAGAGCATGAGGCCGAGGACGGCCATGGGAATCAAGCTGAGCAGGGTCTGATAGACCAGAGCCGCCGCCATCTGCGGTGCGTGGTCGCGACGGAGCTTGCGGAAGCAGGAGATGGAGAGTCGAACCCAGAAGGCCGCGGTCTGGGGCAGCTGAGCGAGCTCCTCGAGCGGATGGGTCAGAATGGCGGTGAGGTACCCCAGCCCTTTTCTCGGGGCGTTAGATGACACCTTCGTCCTCCAGCTCTGCGACCCTCTCTTCGTCGTAGCCCAGGGAGTCGAGCACTTCCTTGGTGTGGGCGCCGCGCTCGGCGGTGGCGAAGCGCATGCGCTGGGGGGTTCTCTCGAGGTGGACAGGCTGGCCGACGACGCGGATCGGACCGAGCTGCGGATGGTCCAGCGGAGTGGCAATGCCCAGGTGCTCGACCTGGGGATCGGCCATGGTCTGGTCGATGCTGTTGATCGGGCCACAGGGAATTCCGCGCTGATTGAGCTCCTCGATCCATTCCTGGCTGGTCCGCCGGCGCGTGCCTTCACCGACCTCCTCGATCAGAGCCTCGCGATTCTTGGAGCGGAGCTTGGGATCTGCATAGGCCGGATTGTCGACGAGGTCGGCCCGGCCGATCGCCTCGGCGAGCTGTCGAAACTGCTTGGCGCTGGAAGCGGCGATGTTGATATGCCCGTCGGCGGTGGGGAAGACGCCCATCGGGGCCAGGGTGGGGTGGTGGTTGCCGGCTTGCCCTGCCACTTCGCCTTCGATCAGCCATCTGGCGACCTGGAAATCGAGCATGCCGATCTGGGCTTCGAGGAGAGAGGTGTTGACCCATTGACCTCGCCCCGATCGCGAGCGCTCGTGCAGTGCCACCATGATGCCGAAGGCCAGGTATAGGCCCGCGGCGAGGTCGGAGATCGCCGTCCCCACCCGCACCGGGCCCTGGCCGGGGAGGCCGGTCACCGACATCAGGCCGCCCATGCCCTGTGCGATCTGGTCGACTCCTGGGCGGTCGCCGTAGGGCCCGCTCTGACCGAATCCCGAGATGCTGCCGTAGACGATGCGCGGATTGAGCTTCGCCAGGGTCTCGTAGTCGACTCCGAGGCGATGCTTGACCTCGGCGCGGTAGTTCTCGACCACGACGTCGGCCTGCTCGGCGAGCTTGTAGAAGATCTCCTGCCCCCGCGGGTCCTTCAGATTGAGGGTGATGCAGCGTTTGTTGCGGTGCAGGTTCTGGAAATCCGAGCCGAGCCGGTTGCCGGCGCTGAAGCCCTCCTTGCCTAAGGGGGGCTCGACACGGACCACCTCCGCGCCCCAATCGGCGAGCTGGCGAACCGCGGTCGGCCCGGCACGCGCGATGGTGAGGTCGAGCACCTCGATGTCGCGGAGGGGAAGATCTGGGTCGCTCATCGCCGCTTTGATCAGGATTGGGTGGCGTCGTTGCCGAGAGACAAGAGCTCCCCGGCCTGCGAGTGCTCTCGCTCCGCCCGTTTCGGGCAGGTGGCGCAGAGCAGCGACTCGCCGTTGGGGCCGACGATGTCGGGGCCGCCACACGATCCGCGAAGGCAGCGTCCGCTGAAGATGACGCCTACCGACATCATCAGCATGATGATGCCCATGAGAGACACTGTGAGTAGGATCATCGTGGCCATCTGGGAACGACTAGTCTAACGTTCTTGGCCGGCGAAGCGACCGAAGGCGGAGCTCTCGAGCTCGCTCACGCCGTCTGCGTCGTAAACCAGGAGCAACACGGCCAGACCTTCTTGCTCCGCGAGCCGGAGTCCCTCCTCGGGCCCCAGCACCATCATCGCGGTGGCCCAGGCATCGGCGACCGCGCAGCGGGGGTGAATGACGGTGGCCGACGCCAGCGAGTGTGAGACCGGACGCCCGGTGCGCGGGTCGATGGTGTGGGAGTAGCGTCTACCGTGTCGCTCATAGAAGTTGCGATAGTCGCCCGAGGTGGCCATCGCCTCGCCCGACAGCTCGACAATGCGCTGTACCTTCCGGGAGCCCGGCTGCGGACTCTCGATGGCCAGCCGCCAGGCCCCGCCTTCGGCGCGCTCCCCTGCGCTTCGTACCTCACCTCCCACCTCGACCAGGAAGCGGTCGTAGCCTTGCTCCCGGAGGCGAAGAGCGATGAGGTCGACCGCCCACCCCTTGGCGATGCCGGAGAGATCGGCGTAGATCTCGGGGTTGTCTTTGGTCGCCGTCCGCTCGCCCGGATCCAGGCTTGGTCCCCGGAGATCTCCGTCGGATAGGCGAAGAAGAGAAAGACTCGCGAGGCGAGTGCGGGGTTGAGAATGTTCATCCCGGTGCCGCCGAAGACTTCTTTGGCTAGAACGACGCCGAAGCTGATTCCGAGCGCCACCTGCCATAGCGGGATGGTGGGGGGCAGGATCAAGGGGAAGAGCATGCCGGTAACCAGGAAACCCTCGTTGATCTCGTGGCGCCGGATCATGGCGAAGGCCCCTTCCCAGAGTCCGCCGACCATGAAGGTGACCAAGAGCACCGGCAGGTAGTAGAGGCTGCCGTGCGCTACGCAGGCCAGTAGGTCAGTAGAGGAAAAGGGGAGTCCGAGCACGGTCATCACATCGCTCTGCCAGGTCGCGAGCGGCGCGGCTCCGCCCTCGATGGCGCGGTGGGCTTGCAGGCCCGTGTTGTACATGGCCATGCAGGCACAGGGGATCAGGGCCACGACCACGGTCATCATCATCCGCTTGAGATCGAGCGCGTCACGAACATGGGAAGCGGCGCGCGTGGTCTTGCCCGGCGTATACAGAATGGTGTCGATCGCCTCGTAGAAAGGGAAGAGGCGCGGAAAGCGACCGCCCTCCTCGAAGAGGGGAGCCACCCGGTCGAGCAGATTACGTAGAGGCTTCATCTCAGCCCTCCGCCTCGAGCTCGTCGAGCACGGCGCGCAGATGGGGCCCGTAGTCGACCTTGGACGGGCAGACAAAGGTGCAGAGCGCCAGGTCCTCTTCTTCGAGCTCGAGGGCACCGAGCTCGGCGGCGCGATCGATGTCGCCCATGACCACGGCTTTGAGGAGGAAGGAAGGTTCGATGTCGAGCGGCATCACTCGCTCATAAAGACCGATGGGAATGATCGCCCGATCCGAGCCGTGTGTCGTAGTGGTCATGGCGAACTTCTTCTCGGGGAGCAACTTCGACAGAAACGTTCTGGAGGTGGAGAAGAGCTCGCGTCCGGGACTGAGCCAGCCGAGGAGCTCTCTTTGATCGCCCTCGCCGAGGACCGAAATCTGCTGATGGTAGCGCCCCAGAAAGCCCTCGGTCGCGCCCTCGGCACGTCGGCCCGAGAGGACGGAGCCGGAGACCACTCGGTGCTGCCCCTCGACCAACTCGCCGCGGACCAGGTCTGCTGTTGCAGCCCCCAGGCGGGTCCGCAGGAGTCGCGGATCGCGCACCGACGGACCGCAGAGAGCGACGATCCTCTCACTGCTCAGCTCACCGGTGGCGAAGAGACGGCCGATCGCGGTCACGTCCTGGAGACCGACATACCAGACGAGTTTGTCCTGGTGGACCGGGTCGAGAAGATGAATATGAACGCCCACGGTGCCGGAAGGGTGCGGGCCGCTGAATTGGTGGTCCTGAAAGGGCTCTGTCGGTGCTTGTTCTGACGTGCGCGGACGGGTATCGTTCGCCAGCCGGGAAGGTGGATGACGGACGTCCGCGGGGGCGGAAGATAGACCTCTGGGTGGTATGAATGAAAGAGATACCGAAGAAGTACGACCACCGCTCTGTCGAAGAGCAGTGGCGACGGCAATGGGAGGAGTCCGGGCTCTATCGCTGGGACCCTGAGCGCCCTCGAGACGAGAGCTTCGTGGTGGACTCTCCGCCTCTCACCGTTTCGGGCTCTTTGCACGTGGGGCACGCTTTCAGCTACACCCACCAGGATCTTCTGGTGCGATACCGCCGTATGCAGGGGCTCAACATCGCATACCCGATGGGGTGGGATGACAATGGACTCCCGACCGAACGGCGGGTCCAGAACGTTTTCGGTGTCCGTCCAAACCCCAAGCTGCCCTATGACCCGGCCTGGCGTCCTCGGCGCGATAAGAAGAAAGACGAGGGGGTGGAAGAGATCTCGCGTCTGAATTTCGTCGAGGCCTGCAGTGTGCTCACGGAAGGCGACGAGGAGGCATTTGCCGAGAGCTGGCGCCAGCTGGGTCTCTCGGTCGATTGGGCGCTGAGCTACGCCACGATCGACCCGCACTGCCGCCGGATCTCTCAGCTTTCTTTCCTCGACCTGTTCCGCAAGGGAAAGGTCTACCAGAGCTTCGCGCCGACGATGTGGGATGTGGACTTGCGCACCGCTGTGGCCCAGGCTGAGGTCGAGGACCGGGATCGTAAGGGAGCGTTTCATGACCTTCGCTTCGCGGTCGATGGCGGTGGCGAGGTCGTGATCTCGACCACTCGTCCGGAGCTTCTCGGGGCTTGTATCGCGGTGGTAGCCCACCCCGACGACGGGCGCTACAGCGATTTCTTTGGCAAGACGGCAGTGACCCCGCTGTTCCACTCTCCGGTGCCGATTCTCCCGGCTGAGCACGCGGACCCGGAAAAGGGCACCGGCATTCTGATGGTGTGTACTTTCGGCGATGTGATGGACGTGGAGTACTGGAAGCGTTCGGGGATGGCTCATAAGCAGCTCGTCGGCGCCGATGGCAGGATGATGGAGGTCGACTACGGCAGCTCTCCTTTCGGGAGTCGTGAGCCCGAGCTGGCCCGTCGCTCCTGGGCCGATCTTGCCGGGCTGACCGTGGTTCAAGCCCGGCGCAAGATCGTGGAGATGCTCGCGGCACCGGACTCCGCGGTCGGTGGCGGAGGGCCGGCGATGGTCGGAGAGCCGAAACCCACCGAGCACGCGGTCAAGTTTTACGAAAAGGGTGATCGTCCTCTCGAGTTCTTGCCCACTCGTCAGTGGTTCATCCGCATCTTGGACGCAAAGCAAGAGCTGATCGCGCAGGGGCGAAAGATTGCGTGGCATCCGCCTCATATGCGTACCCGCTATGAGCACTGGGTAGAGGGTTTGAACCAGGATTGGTGTGTCAGCCGCCAGCGCTACTCAGGGGTTCCATTTCCCATTTGGTATCCGCTCGACGACCAGGGCGCTCCGGATTACGAACACCCGCTGGTGGCGGCCGGGGAAAGTCTGCCTCTCGATCCTCTCTCCGAGCCGCCGCCCGGTTATAGCGAGGCCCAGCGAGATCAGCCCGGAGGATTCAGTGGCGACCCGGACGTCATGGACACGTGGGCAACCTCTTCACTCACGCCGCAGATCATCAGCGGATGGCCGGACGATCCCGAGCGTCACGCTAAGCTCTTTCCGATGGACCTTCGCCCTCAGTCTCACGAGATCATCCGTACCTGGGCTTTCTACACCATCGTCAAGGCGTGGATGCACGAGGGTCAGATCCCTTGGCGCCATGTCACCATCAGTGGCTGGGTAGTGGACCCCGATCGGAAGAAGATGTCGAAGTCCAAGGGGAATGTGCTCACCCCGGGGAAGATCTTCGAAGAGTACTCGGCGGACGCCTACCGTTATTGGGCGGCGCGCAACCGCTTCGGCACCGACACCGTCTTCGATACCCAGGTAGTAAAGGTCGGCAAGCGACTCTCGGTGAAGCTCTTCAATGCCAGTCGCTTTGTGCTGATGCAGCTCGATCGCGTCGGTGCCGACTACGCCAGAGTGCCGGTAGAGGACATCGCGTCACCCCTGGACCTCTCTTTCGTCAGCGAGCTGCGCACACTGGTGGCGCGTGCGAGCGAGGCCTTCGAGAGCTTCGACTACGCCATGCCGCTACAGAGCTCCGAAGAGCTGTTTTGGCAGTTTTGTGACGATTTCCTCGAGTTGGTGAAAGTGCGCTCCTACAGCGAGGAGGACACTCCCGAGCGGCGGTCGGCCACAGCGACGCTCCACCTGGGTCTGGAGACCTTTATTCGGCTCTTCGCTCCCTTTCTTCCGTATGTGACGGAAGAGATCTGGTCTTGGCGCTTCGCGCGCGGCGAGGGGCCTTCGGCCTCTGTGCACAGAGCCTCCTGGCCTTCGGTGGAGGAGACCGTGAGCGTGGTCGAGCCGGAGCAGCGAGAGAGCTTCGCCGTTGCCAGCGATCTGCTACGCCAGATCCGTGGAGCGAAAACTCGCGAGAAACGCAGCCTTCGCTGGCCGGTTGCTGCACTGCAGGTCAGCGGGCCCGAGGAGGCCCGAGCCGCGCTCGATCCGGTGCTCGACGACGTCTTGCGAGCCGGTGTTGCGGAGGAAGCTACGATCGAGATCGTCGATGGACCCGCCCCGGTCGAGGGCCGCTTTGCGGTAGAGGCCTCGCTGGCGGAGGAGCCGTCGTCATGACTGAGGGCACCATCCTCTTCGACCTCGAAGACCGCGACGCTGGCTCGGTGGCGACCGTGACGATCGCCAACCCGGAGCGCCTCAATATTCTCAGCTCTCCTATCCTGGCGGAGCTCGAGAGTTGTTTGAAGAGGGTCGCTGAGGTCGAGGATCTGCGCGCAGTGGTGCTCCAGGGCGGGGGAGAGCGAGCGTTCATCGGCGGTGCGGATATTCGTGAGTTGGCGGTTCTCGAGCCTGATTCGGCACGGACATTCATCACTGCGGTCCATCGCGTGTGCACGGGCCTGCGCGAGCTTCCGGTGCCAGTGATCGCCAAGATTTCAGGTTATTGCCTCGGTGCCGGGCTCGAGGTGGCCGCTTCGTGTGATCTTCGGGTTGCAGCCGAGCACTCTCAGTTCGGGATGCCGGAGGTGCAGCTCGGAGTCCCTTCGGTGGTAGAAGCGGCTCTCTTGCCGCGTCTCATCGGCTGGGGTCGTACACGCGAGCTCGTCTTTGCCGGCCGGTCGTTCATGGCCACGGAAGTGGCCGGTTGGGGGCTCATCGAGAGGGTTGTCCCACGACGCGAGCTCGATGCCGCTGTCGAAGAGTGGGTAGGCTCGATTCTGCGCGCGGGTCCGAGAGCGATCCGACTGCAGAAGGAGCTGATTCGAAAGTGGGAAGAGCTACCTCTCGACAAAGCTATCGAGGCCGGTATAGAGGTCTTCGGGCGCGCTTACGAAAGCGACGAGCCGAGAGAGAGGGCGCAGCAGTTTCTCGACCAGCGGAAACGGCTCGAGGACTAGACCAGCCGGTTCTGGCAGTCCGCCGAGATCTGGCTCTCAAGCTGGTGCGAGCTCTGTTTCCGCCAAGCGAGCCCAGTAGCGGGCCCCCAGGGTGAGGATGCCGTCGTTGAAGTCGTAGCGGGGGTGATGGACCATCGGGCCGGGGCCGGCGCCGAGCAGGACGTAGGCACCGGGGCACTCCTGAAGCATGAAGGCGAAGTCTTCAGACCCCATCGTGGGCTTGACGTCGAGATCGACCCTCTCTTCTCCGACCAGGCCCGAAGCCACCGCGCCGGCAATCTCGATTCCGTCCGCTGTATTGACGGTGGGTGGATAGCCGCGTGTGTATTCGAGCTCCGCCCTGGCGCCGTAGGCCTCGGCGGTTCCCTCGACCATCGTCTTCATCGTCGATTCGAGCAGGGTCTGCACTTTGGGTGTGAAGGAGCGGGTGCAACCGCGAATCGTGACGACCTCGGGGATCACGTTCCATGTGTTCCCGGCGTTGATCTGAGTGACGGAAAGGACAGCTCTCGAGATCGGATCGACGCGCCGAGACACGACGCTTTGTAGGCCGGTCACGATTTGCGCCGCGACAACGATCGGGTCGATGCCGGCATGGGGGAAAGCGGCGTGAGTACCCCGTCCTTCTACTGTGATCTCGAACTTGTCGAAGGCGGCCATGATCGCCCCCTCGCGCATGCTGAAGCTGCCCTCGCTGAAGCCGGGGAAGTTGTGTAGGCCGTAGACGCGGTCTACCGGAAAACGCTCGAAGAGGCCATCTTCGATCATCACTTTGCCGCCGCCCTCGTTCTCCTCGGCGGGCTGGAAAATGAGGTGGACTGTGCCGTCGAATCGGCGGGTCTCCGCGAGGAAACGCGCAGCGCCGAGCAGCATGACAGTGTGTCCGTCATGGCCACAGGCGTGCATCTTTCCGTCGCTTTGGGAGCGGTATGGAAGGTCGTTCAGCTCATGAATCGGTAGAGCGTCCATATCCGCTCGCAGGCCGACGGCTCGCGCGGAGGTGCCGTGCCGAAGAGTGCCGACTACGCCGGTGCCGGCGAGCCCGCGAGTGACTTCGACGCCGAAGGATTCGAGGCGTTCGGCCACCAGGTTGCTGGTGCGTTCTTCTTCGAAGGCGAGCTCTGGATGGCGATGAAAGTCGTGTCGCCAGGCAACGAGCTCTTCGTAGATGTCGTCGAAAAAGTCGGTCATCGGTCTCGCCCCTCTAGGGAATTGAGTGACCAGTCGTAGTCGAAGTAACGCAGTCGAAGCCCCTCCGTTTCGACCAACGCGGCAGCGATCTCCTCTTCGGCGTAGAGGGCTATGAAGGCCGGAATGGTCTCTGCCCGGGGGCTCCAGCCGGCCATCGTGAAGTCCTCTGCGTACCAGTCGAAGTAGGCTGAGAGATTGAGGACGTCTTTCTCCATCCGCACGTTCTGGGGGTCGCGCAGAAAGACTCGGGTCCGCGCTTCTATCTGCTCTTCGAGCTTCTCTCCGTCGAAGGCCCAAGGTGGCAGAGCGGCGCAGGAAGTCGAAGCGCAGTTGACTACGAAGTGAACTCTCGGGTCTTTGAAGAAGGGTCGGAGCAGGTTGTGCTCGATACCGTCGAGAGTGAGGTCGTAGCCTCCGACTCTATGTGTAGCCTTATCCCAGACGCCGCTGATCTGTCGGATCGAGGTGACTTCAGGGTGGTCGAGGATCGAGGCCACGGTCAGGGCATTGTAGGCGTTGAGGAGAAGGGCCTCGAGATGGGACGGTGCCAACTGCTCGAGGTCGGCGTTTGCGATTGCGGCCAGATAGAGATCGAGAGTGGTGCGATGCTCTCCCAGGTAGGAGTAGTCGATCCTGCCGTCACGCACGGCTGCTCTCAACAAGTCATCCCAGAGATGGTTGTCGAAACCCTGAGTGCCGTCGCTGAGAGACGCGAGGACCCGCTCGGCGATGTCGCCCGCCGCGGGACGGCTCTCCGGAGCTCCGCAGCCCAGGAGAGCGGCGAGGGTCGCGGCAGCGAGGATTTGTCGCATAGCGCTCGGCTGGCCTGGATAGGCCTAGCGATTTTCGCTCGAAGCCGTCTCCACTACCGGGCCTGCGTCGTCTTCGTGCTCTGTTTCGAGTTGCAGGGCTACCGAGTTCATGCAGTATCGTAGCCCGGTTGGCGCCGGACCGTCGGGGAATACATGTCCGAGATGGGCGTCGCAAGCAGCGCAGAGAACTTCAGTGCGCGCCATGCCGAACTTGCGGTCCTCGTGGGTCACGACCGCGTCTTCGTCAACCGGCTTGAAGAAGCTGGGCCAGCCGCTTCCGGAGTCGAACTTGGTCTCGGACTCGAAGAGTCTCTCCCCGCAACAAGCGCACGCGTAAGTGCCTGGCTCCTTGCTGTCGTGGTAGCGCCCGCTGAAGGCCCGCTCGGTCCCTCCGAGAAAACAGACTTCGAACTGATCGTCGGGAAGAAGGTTCTTCCATTCTTCGGCGCTTCGTTTTTTGTCTTTGGCCATACCTGTCTCTGTCCCTTCTTAGTCAGTGGTCATCGTCTGTGACCTTGCCGCGGAGTTGCTTGGTCTGGCTGCGTCGTTCCTTGCCCTCGAGTCTCTTTCTCTTTTGTGAGCGAGGAACGCGCGTGGGGCGTCGAGGCTTGGGTATTTCGGCGGCTCGTTCGAGGAGAGCCTGTAGGCGTTGACGGGCGTCTTGGCGATTGCGCTCGCGGGTGCGGTGCCGGCGGGCCTCGATGCGTAGGATGCCGTCTGCGCCAAAGCGCCGGCCGGCTATTTGCTGGAGTCGCGCCGCGACCTCAGCCGGCAATTCCGCTGCTTCGACATCGAAGCGGAGCTGCACGGCGGTCGCGACTTTGTTGACATTCTGGCCGCCGGGACCCGAGGCCCGAACGAAGTCCTCCTGGATGTAGCGCTCGAGAGCTCCGAGATCGGGGGCCGCTGGATCCGTGTCAGGCAATGGTGACTTCCCGACCCCCGGGCTCAGTGGTACTCGCCGGAGAGCGGCACGATGTCGTCAGGGTTGTCGCCATGAAAAAGAAGACGACCCTTGTTCAGGCTGGCATCGCGCAGAGTAAATGCGAGGACCTGTCCGAGGTCATCGACCGGCTCGATTTGAATCGAATCGAGGACCTCTGGAGGCAGATCCTCGAGATCGGCTTCGTTGGCGCGCGGGAGAAGGATATTTGTAATCCCGGCACGAACCGCACCGAGGATCTTCTCTTTGACCCCGCCGATCGGAAGTACCCGCCCACTCAGGGTTATCTCGCCGGTCATCGCGACGTCATGACGGGCCGGGCGCCCCGAGACAGCAGAGACCAGCGCCGTTGCGATCGTGACACCCGCTGAGGGTCCGTCCTTGGGGATAGCTCCAGCCGGCACGTGCACATGAAGATCCTGTTGGAAGCCGGACGGCTCGATGTGAAGCGCCTCGGCATGAGCGCGCGCGTAGCTCCACGCAGCTCGGGCCGACTCTTTCATGATGTCACCGAGCTGTCCGGTGAGTATGAGCTCGCCCTTGCCTGGCATGGTGGAGACTTCGACAAACATGATGTCGCCACCAACCGGAGTGTAGAACATGCCGGTCGCGACACCGACCTGGTCTCGCGCGGCGGCGGTCTCGGGGTGAACACGGGGTCGGCCAAGGATCTCGGCTAGATCTTTCGATCCGATGGCTACGAATCGCTCCTCTCCGGTTGCAATCTTGAGAGCGGCCTTCCTTGCTAGCCGCCCGATCTCACGCTCCAGCTGGCGGACGCCGGCTTCTCGGGTGTACCGAGAGATGAGCTCGCTGAGTGCAGAGTCATGGATCTCGATCTGGTCCGCCGTTAGCCCGTTCTCTTCCAGCTGGCGCGGGGCCAGATACTGACGGGCAATGGCCAGCTTCTCCTGCTCGGTGTAGCCAGAGAACTCGACCGTCTCCATGCGATCCAGTAGAGCAGCCGGAATGTCCTGGACGAAGTTGGCCGTGGCGATGAAGAGAACCTCACTCAGATCGAAAGGGACGCCCAGGTAGTGGTCGGTGAAGCTGTGGTTCTGAGCCGGATCGAGTACTTCGAGCAGAGCACTCGCGGGATTGCCCTGGTACGAGACGGCAAGTTTGTCGACTTCGTCGAGGAGGAAGACGGGGTTCTTGGTTCCGGCTTGCTTGAGGCCCTGGATGATGCGTCCGGGCATCGCCGCCACGTAGGTCCGCCGATGACCGCGAATGTCAGCCTCGTCACGGGCGCCGCCGAGCGAGATACGGTGATATTCACGTCCGGTTGCTCGCGCGATCGACTCTGCAATCGAAGTCTTGCCGACGCCTGGGGGGCCCACGAAAAGGAGGATAGGGCTCTTGCGCCGCGACTTCTCGGCGATGAGCCCGCTTTCTTCTTCGCTCTTGTCCGGCGCGGCTTCGTCGGTGTCCGCCGGCGCGACTTCGTCGGTCTCACCCGCCGCGACTTCGTCGATTTCCTCGGTAGCCTCTTTGGCTCGCTGGAGTTGACGGACCGCGAGGAACTCGAGGATCCTGTCTTTGGTGTCGGCAAGTCCGTAGTGATCCCGCTCGAGAACCGCAGCTGCGTGCTCGAGGTCGATCTGCTCTTCGGTGCGGGTGTTCCAAGGCAGCTCCGCGATGGTTTCGAGATAGGTCCGGATGACCTGCGACTCCATCGCCTCACGACCCATGCGACTCAGGCGAGTGAGCTCGCGGTCGACTTCCTTTCTCACCGCGTGCGGAAGATCCAGGGCGTTCAGTTTGTCTTGGAGCTCCTGAGTGTCTTCAGTACCTTCAGCCTCACCGAGCTCTTGCTGCACCGCTTTGAGCTGCTCACGGAGAAAGATCTCTCGCTGTCGATCCCCGATCTCTTCCTGAACCCTCGACTTGATCTGATCCTGGGCTTCGAGCACGATGATCTGTCGCTGCACGTGTGTGAGGACCAATCTGAGACGCTTCTCGATGTCCATCGTTTCGAGGATCTCTTGACGCTGCGAGGCGTCGAGCTCCAGGTAGCCGGCGACCAGATCGCTGAAGCGAGCCGGCTGCGAGACGCTCTTCAGAACCTGCTCGACCGCTTCCTTTGGAAGGCCCGAGCGTTCACCGAGCTCGGCGGCTCGCTGCCGAAGCTCTCGGTCGAGAGCGACGAAGGCGGGGTCGTCGACCGCGCTGGGTAAGAGCTCGTCTGCCTCGACGACGGTCGCGACGATCATGCCGTCGCGCTCCTCGTAGCGAACTCCATTGGCGCGGCGCACGCCGGTAATGAGGAGCTGGGTACCGGCGAGGCCACGCTGGTGCTGGTCGATTCGAGAGATCGTTCCCGTCGTGTACAGATCGTCCGCACCTACGTCGTCGCGGTTCTCCTTTTGCGTGACAGTGAAGATCAGCTGCTCGGAGTCGTTGTGGGCCTGTTCGATGGCTCGAAGGCTCTTCGGGCGGCCGGCAAGGATGGGCAGGGTGACGCCTGGGAAGACGACGAGCTCGCGCAGCGGTAGGACCGGCAGATGCCGTGGCTCTTTCTTTTCACTCATGTCGAGGGCTCACTTCCTGGTGTGGGTCGTGACTTCATAGCGCCGAGCGCGGGAGGTCCGCCGGGGCGCTGTGCTTGTAGTCCTGAGAACCGTGAAGGGAGTCGAACTATTCCCGGGAGATTCAAGACCTTAGGACTTCTTACTAAGGTATTATATGGCAATAGTCCGCTCAAGCCTAGGGCTGGAGAAGCTCGTCGTCGGGAAGTTCCTGGCGTCTCGGCTCAGGGCTTCGTCGGCTCCTGTTTCGACCTGTGCGCGCGCTGTGTTCTCGGCGGCTGTCGTTTTCTGTGGCCTTGCTTTGGGCTCCTTGCGTGATGCTTTCATGTGTGTCATCTTGCCTCCAAGGAGCCTCACATTCCCCACCTCGAAGGCAATCTTCTCGGGCTCAAAGCCGCGCAGCGAAAGACTCTCGAGCGGACCTTCAGGCGCCGTGTGCCGGCCGACGAGGTCGTCACTCAGGAGCTGGCGCGCCACCTCTGCGAGATCTCCCGAGAGCTCGGGCGGCAGGTCGGCGTTTTGCTTTCTAGAGATGGGAGCGTTCGGCAAGTGGTGGTCGGTGACGCCGGCCAGCTCATGCTTCCGGATGTCGGCCGTCTGCGCGGTGGAGTCGGTCGCTTCCGCGGTCTGCGCCTCGTTCACACCCATCTTCGTGGCGAGCCGATCACCGATGACGATCTCAATGACCTCGCCTTGCTGCGGCTCGATCTCGTAGCTGTCTTGCAGGCTGGCGCCGAGGGCCGGGTCGAAGGAGTCGAGGTCGCCCATCTCGATCCGGGGGCGGTGGCCGCTGAACGCTCCCAGGACGGCGAGCTCTTCGTGCGAGTGGCCTCGAGTCAGGTGCCGGATCTCGACTTCGATTTCCAAGAGACGATGCGCGCGCTCGAGGCCGAGCTCGGAAGGGTCGCGTCCCAGGGCGTGGGCTCGGGCGGTGCCGAGCGAGCCCTGGTGCTAGGAGTGGCGCGCGAGGAAGAGACCTTTCTCGAGGCCCTTGACCTCGTCGCATCGACCGATGTCGAGGTTGCGGGTACGCTGCGGCACCGCCGCTCCCGCCTTCACCCTCGAACCGTCGTGGGTCGCGGGAAGCTGGTCGAGATCGTTCTGGAAAGCATGCGCTGTGGCGCCTCGGTTGCGATTTTCGACATCGACCTGCGCCCGGCTCAGGCTAGAGGGTTCGAGGACGCCACCGGGCTCAAGGCGATCGATCGCACTCAGCTCATTCTCGATGTCTTTGCTCAGCGGGCCCGCAGTCGCGATGGCAAGCTGCAGGTCGAGCTCGCGCAGCTCAAATATGCGCTGCCGCGGTTGACGGAAAAGGATTCCGGTCTCTCTCGTCTCACCGGCGGCATCGGTGGCCGGGGGCCCGGTGAGACTGTCCTGGAAATCAGTCGCCGTCGCCTTCGCGACCGGGTTCGCAAGCTGGAGCGGCAGATCGATGGACTCTCGAAGCAGCGCGATGTGCGACGTCGCCGGCGGCGCAAGAGCGGTGTTCCCGTGCTCTCGCTGATCGGCTATACCAACGCCGGAAAGTCGAGTCTGCTCAATGCACTGACCGAGAGCAAGGTGGCGGCGGCCGACAAGCTCTTTGTGACTTTGGATCCAACCAGTCGGCGCCTCCGCTTCCCGCGTGAAGGCGAGGTGGTGATTACCGACACGGTCGGATTCATCGCAGATCTACCTCCCGATCTGCTTAGCGCCTTTCGGGCGACTCTCGAAGAGCTCGCCGACGCGGACCTGCTGTTGCACGTGGCGGATGCCGCAGATCCTGGTTTGCCGCGCAAGATCGAAACGGTCGAGGCCCTGCTCGAGGAGTTGGATCTCGGTGAAATCCCGCGCCTCTTGGTGCTCAATAAGGCCGATCTCGTAGCCGAAGAGGAGATGGCCATGCTCGAGCGAGGGCTCGGCGGCGTGCCGACGAGCGCTCAGACTCGGCTGGGTATGGGTGAGCTCATTCGTAGCGCTGAGCAGCGGCTCGGAGGGCGTCGGCCCTTCGTTCGTACCCACGGCGAAGGCCTGGCTCTGGAAGTCGGCGCGCGCCACGAATAGAATGGAAGCGATGACGCGCTCGCTGCAGGCCGGTATCTTCTGTTTGTTGGTCGCAGTTGTCGGCTCGAGTGCGGCCGAGGATTCGAGCGCTGGTTTCGCCCCGGAGACCTGGGAACAGGGTGCGGAGGGACTCTTCGGCGCGATCCGTACTCTCGAAGAGGGGGATCACACGGTTCCGATGGTGGTGTATTTCTACACCGATTGGTGTGGCTACTGCCGGCAATTCGAGCGCGAGCTCCTCGGCAAAGAGAAGGTGAGGGGTTACTTCGAGGATCTTCTCGCGGTGCGGATCAACCCGGAGAAGGGTGACCAGGAGCGCCAGGTCGCCGAGTATTACGGCGTCAACGGCTATCCGGCATTTTTCGTTCACAGCAGTCGTTCCCGAACTCTCTCCAGGGTAGAACGAATGGTGGTCGAGAATGGGCAGCCACGCCTGAAGTCCGAAGACGAGTTCCTGCGCGCTGTGGCCGAGGCGGCCGCTCGCTAGTGTCCTGTACCAGTAGTTCGTCACATAACTCGCTGGCCCTTTTGCGTCCTGCCGTCGTTGCACCTCCTCGAAATATACCCAATATGACTTCGTCGGCGCGCCTTGGCAGCCCACAAAATGACTGCGCGATTTATGCAACGAACCACTGATACAGGACACTAACGTCGCGATGCATTAGCGGGGCGATGACCGGACCGTTGATCTCTGCCGCGGAGCTGTCGGCCTATGAAGGTGATCTACGCCTGATCGATGTGCGTGGGCAGGGCAGAGATGCCTACGGGGAAGGACACCTGGTGGGGGCGATCTTCGCCAGTCCCGATGAAGATCTCGCGGCTCCAGTCGAAGATGCTGCCGCCGGCGGTCGACATCCTCTGCCGTCGCTCGAGGCATGGGCCGCGACCCTGGGCCGATGGCGGGTATCTCCCTCGACCTTCGTCGTCGCCTATGACGATGCCGGCGGCGCTCATGCCGCCTGTCGCGCCTGGTGGATGATTCGCGCGATCGGGCATCGCGAGGTCGCGGTGCTCGATGGCGGGCTCGAGGCGGCTCGCCATGCCGGTCTCGAGGTCTCGACCGATGACGTGTCTGTGTCTCCGCTTGGCCCGCACCCGCTCCCGGAGAGCGGGAACTGGGCTCTTCCCACTTTGGGTATCGAAGAGGTGGAAGAGCATCGCCTCGATGTGGACAAGTGTCTGATCGACGTGCGAGCCGCGCCGCGATTCCGTGGCGAGGAGGACACCTTCGAGCCCATCGCCGGCCACATTCCAGGCGCCAGAAACCTTCCCTATCCTCAGAATCTGGGCGCGGACGGGTGCTTCCTGCCCCGAGAGGAGCTGCGCAGTCTCTATGAGGGGCTGCTCGATGGTTGTGCCGCCGACGTCGCGGCGGTCTACTGTGGCTCGGGTGTCACCGCCTGCCACACCCTTCTCGCGCTGGAGCAGGCAGGGCTCGAGGGGGCGAGTCTCTACGTCGGCTCGTGGAGTGAGTGGTCGAGAAGCGGCCGGCCGAAAGGCCGAGTGCTGCGCAGTTCATGAGAAAAAAAACGGCCGACCCCGAAGGGCCGGCCGTTAAACCGATGAGATCAAATCTCAGAGAGCTGGAAGGCTGGACTACATCATGCCGTCCATTCCGCCCATTCCGCCCATTCCAGGAGGCGGTCCGCCGCCAGGGCCGTCGTCCTTCTCCTTGATCTCGCTGACCAGGGCCTCGGTGGTGAGCATGAGGCCCGCGATCGAAGCGGCGTTCAGCAGTGCCGTCTTGGTGACCTTTGCGGGGTCGATGACACCAGCCAGCACCAAGTCTTCCATGGTGTTGGTGGCCGCGTTGAAGCCGACGTTGCCGCTCTCGGCAATCACGTCGCGAACGACGACAGAGCCTTCTTCGCCTGCGTTGTTGGCGATCTGACGAGTCGGCTCCTCGAGCGCCCTCTTGACGATGTTGACACCGACGAGCACATCGCCCTCGGCCTCGACCGCCTCGACAGCGGAGATGCCGCGAAGCAGTGCTACGCCGCCGCCGGCGACGACACCGTCCTCGACGGCCGCCTTGGTGGCGTGCATGGCGTCTTCGACGCGCGCCTTCTTCTCTTTCATTTCGGTCTCAGTCGCGGCGCCGACACGGATGACGGCTACGCCGCCGACCAGCTTGGCGAGGCGCTCCTGGAGCTTCTCGCGGTCGTAGTCGGAGGTCGACTCTTCAACCTGGTTGCGGATCTGCTTCACCCGGCCGGCAATCGCTTCGCGCCGAGTGTCGTCAGCCTGCTCGGTGACGATGGTGGTGTCGTCCTTGGTCATCACGATCTTCTTGGCGTCGCCGAGGTCTTCCCAGCGCACGTTCTCGAGCTTGATGCCGAGGTCTTCGGTGATGACGCGGCCGCCGGTGAGGATGGCGATGTCGTCGAGCATTGCCTTGCGGCGGTCGCCGAATCCGGGCGCCTTCACTGCAGCGATCTGCAGCGTGCCGCGAAGCTTGTTGACGACGAGCGTGGCAAGTGCCTCGCCCTCGATGTCCTCGGCCATGATCACCAGGGGACGTCCCTGCTTGGCGACCTGCTCGAGGATCGGAAGGAGGTCCTTCATCGAGCTGACCTTCTTCTCGTGGAGAAGAATCTTGGCCTCTTCGAGAACGCCTTCCATGCGCTCGGCATCGGTGACGAAGTAAGGCGAGAGGTAGCCGCGATCGAACTGCATGCCCTCGACGACTTCCATCTCGGTCTCAAGGCCTCGTGCCTCCTCGACAGTGATGACGCCGTCTTTGCCGACCTTCTCCATCGCATCGGCGATGATCTTGCCGATCTCAGGGTCGTTGTTGGCGGAGATGGTGCCGACGTTGGCGATCTCTTCGTTGCTCTCGACAGGCTTGGAGATGTCGTCGATGGAGTCGGCCGCGGCGCGGGCCGCGATCTCGATACCGCGCTTCACGTCCATCGGGTTGGCGCCGGCGGTCACGTTCTTGAGACCTTCGCGCAGGATTGCTTGCGCCAGCACTGTCGCGGTGGTGGTGCCGTCTCCGGCCACGTCGGAGGTTTTCGAGGCAACCTCGCGGGCCATCTGGGCGCCCATGTTCTCGAGCGGATCCGAGAGCTCGATCTCCTTGGCGACGGTGACGCCGTCCTTGGTGATGGTGGGGGAGCCGAAAGACTTCTGAAGGACCACATTGCGACCCTTGGGGCCGAGGGTGACCTTCACCGCCTCGGCGAGCTTGTTGACTCCGCGCAGGACCGCGCCGCGCGCTTCCTCGGAGTAGGTAATTTGCTTAGCCATAGTTGTTTCGTTCCTTTTGTCTATCTGTTGTGAGGATCTGTGGCGGGGCGCCTACCCGACGATGGCGAGGACTTCGTCCTCACGCAGAACGACGTAGTCTTCGCCTTCGACCTTGATGTCGCTTCCGGAATACTTGCCGACGAGCACTTTGTCGCCGACGCTGACATCCATTGCCTGGCGGGTGCCGTCTTCGTTGAGCTTGCCGGGGCCGACCGCGACAACCTCAGCTTCTTGCGGCTTCTCTTTGGCGGTATCGGGAATGATGATGCCGCCGCTTAGCTGCTCCTCTTCGTCGAGGCGCTTGATCAGAATGCGGTCTTGAAGTGGACGAATGTTCACTACTTCACTCCTTGTTGTTGTTGATTCCAACGGACTGAGGTCAGGGGGCAGGAGGTGCCTTACCAGCACTCCTCTCCGATGAGTGCTGGTAAGTGTAGCTTCTGGGCGCCGCATGTCAAGGCCGAAAGTGGGTGTCGCCTGCGAGTAGGATAGTGGGGCCGCGGCAATCGCGGTGATGGCGCGGAGGTTGTGCGTGTTACCGGTACCTCTATTCTTCAGTCCGGCCAACGCGGAGAGTTGGAGCTACAGTCCGAATGCTGGCGACCTGTTCGTTGCCGCGCGAAGTTGGGCGTCTCGCCATCGGATCTCGCCGTCGGCTGCGGACTCGGTGCACACCCTACTTCTTCTTGTCGATCTGCAGAAGGACTTCTGTCTCCCGCAAGGCTCTCTCTATGTCGGCGGCAGGAGCGGCAGAGGGGCAGTGGAGGACAATCAGCGCTTGTGCTCGTTTGTCTACCGCAATCTCGCCGATATCAGCGAGACCCTCAGCACGCTCGATAGTCATCTGCCTCATCAGATCTTTTTCCCGTCGTTCTGGCTCGACGAGGCGGGCGAGCCGGTGCCGGCTCATACGATCGTGAGCGTCCGGGATGTGCGCGAGGGAAAGTTCAGGCCTCGCGAAGAGCTCGCCGCGTGGCTCGCCGGCGGCGACGAGGGATGGCTGCGGCGCCAGGCGCAGGCCTACTGCGATGAGCTCGAGGCCAGGGGGCGCTACTCGCTCTATCTGTGGCCTCCTCATTGTCTCGTAGGCAGCGCCGGGCACGGCTTTGCCGGTGTCGTCGAGGAGGCGCGTCTGTTTCATGCCTATGCGCGAGGGGCGGAGGCCGGGCTCGTGTTCAAAGGGTTGAGTCCGCTGACCGAGCATTATTCCGTGCTGGGGCCGGAGATTCTGCTCGCCCACGACGGGAGTGCTCTCGCCGAGGCGGAGGGAGGTGTGCTCGACCGTCTTCTTGCTGCCGACCGCTTGGTGGTGGCGGGCCAGGCATCGAGTCACTGTGTCAAGAGCACTCTCGAAGACCTTTTGGCCGCGATAGAGGAGAGGGGCTCAGCCCTGGCGAGGCGCGTCTACCTTCTGGAGGACTGTATGTCGGCGGTCGTGGTGCCGTCACCGACGGCGGGGGCGGAGCCCCTCGCCGACTTCAGTGAGCAGGCCGAGGGAGTGCTCGACAGGTGTCGGCAGGCCGGGATGCACGTGGTAGCTTCCACCGATCCTATGGACGCCTGGCCGCAATGAAGCTCAGCGAGATCCTGGCTGAATTGCCCGTCACCGAGGCGCCTCGGGTGGCCTCTGCTCTTGCGCTGATGCGTCGGCAGGCCTTGGCCTCAGCGAGACTCCAAGGCCGCGTCGAGGCTCTTCTCAAGGAAGACAGCTCGCCGGTGACGGTGGTCGATCTATTGCATCAGACTCAGGTGCAACAGCTACTTCGACGGGAGTTCCCCGTCGATGCTCTTCTCTGTGAGGAGCCGCGCTCGCTCCAGGAGCGCGTCTTGGGCGAGGCCGTGGCACTGTCGAGGGAAGAGTACGGGATCGAGCTCGAAGCCGAGATTGCCGAGCTGCCATCGGCGGGGGAGAGGGTGTGGATCCTCGACCCGATCGACGGTACCAAAGGGTTTGTCGCTGGACGCTACTTCGCGATCGCGCTGGGCTACTTCCTCGGCTCAGCGCCCTATTTTGGTGCTATGGCAGTTCCCGCGAGTGGGAGCACGGACGCGTTGGCCATCGATCGCAGTCTGGCCTTCTCGGTATCCGGCGTCGGCGCCTATGTGTGCGGCCTCGATGATCCCGATGAGGGTGGGTGGGAGGTGCTGCGTTTGAAGGAGTCTTCTCAGGCCGGCCCGATTCGCGTCGCGGTTTCGCTGGCGCATGGCGGTCCGTTGAGCGACCGCGTTCGGGGGAGCTCCGAGCTGGAGGTCGTGGCTCTCGACAGCCAGGCGAAGTATCTGGCGGTAGCGACAGGCGAGATCGACGCCTACGTTCGGGCAGCGAGGGATGACGGTCAGTCGGATGTGATCTGGGATCATATGCCGGGCGCGCTGGTGGCAGCCGGCGCAGGCTGCACGGTCCACCACTTCGATGGTGACGACGTCACGTTCGTCGCAGCCGAGACAGTGGCCTTCCGCGGGGGCGTGGTGTGCTCTCGTGATCGGGTCGACGGCAGTGTCTCGCGTGCGCTCAGGGGCCTGGTCGCTCCCTCGGGAGCCTGAGGATCGATCGAGGGTGGCTGCCTCCCTGGCTGGCGTAGGCATTGTGTTCGCAGTATACGGGCGCGAGACTAATATTGTGGACCCTATTATATGTTGATCAAAGTATCAGATTTATCTGATGCCCGGGAATTAATGTCCTACTCCCCCTGTTGCTGAGTCTGATTGGGGCCGAGAGAGATGAATGGCCCAACCAGCGAAGAATCAGCACAACTGCAACAGGAGGAATGGAAATGACAGGAACACATCTCGTACGCAGGCAGCCTCGGGATCTCGAGCACTTCGGCAGCCTCTTTGACCGCGTCTTCAGGGAATCCGCTCTCTCCGGCTGGGGAGACACTGCCTCTGAGGGTCTCGCGTCCTGGTCGCCGGCTGTGGACGTTTTCGAGGACGACGGGGCATACACCTTTCGCGCCGATCTTCCCGGCCTCGACAAGAAGGACGTCAATGTGAGCTTCGAGGACAATGTCCTCACCCTCGCTGGAGAGCGGCACTTCGAGGAGAAGGAGGACCAGGGTCAGTATCGTCGCTTGGAGCGACGCTACGGCAAGTTCACACGCTCTTTCTCACTTCCCGGGCAGATTGAATCATCGAAGGTCGATGCTTCCTTCACGGATGGCGTTCTCGCGGTGCGAGTACCGAAGACGGAGGCCGCCAAGGCACGCAAGATCAAGATCCAGTAATTGGCGGCAAACGCCGTTCCAATCGAGGCCCTGCCTTTCTCGAGGCAGGGCCCTTTTTTTGGGTTTGTCGAGCTTGGGCAATTGATGAAGCTCCGAATACGGCGCCGCAAAGCTAGAATAGGTCCGCCATGGACCGCTCCGCGCTACCTTTCGGCTCGCTCTACCGCCACGGTTTCGCCCGTGTTGCTGTAGCGGTGCCGAGGGTGCGTCTCGTCGATCCTCACGCCAACGCGGAGGAAAGTCTGCGCCTGGGACACCTGGCCGCCGAGCGTGGCGCGGCGCTTACGGTCTTTCCAGAGCTCGGTCTGACCGGCTATAGCGCCGAAGACCTCTTCCACCAGCAGGCTCTCTTGGAGACCAGTGTCGAGGCGTTGGGCGGTTTGATCGAAGGCACTGCGGAGCTGAGCTCGGTTCTGGTTGTCGGCGTCCCTCTGCAATGGGAAGCAAGACTCTTCATCTGCGCCGTAGCGATTCACCGAGGGAAGATCCTTGGCGTGGTCCCCAAGCAGTACTTGCCGAACTATCGCGAGTTCTACGAGAAGCGCCAGTTCTCGCGTGCCGCCTCGGCTCTCTCTTCGACGATCAAGGTGTGCGGGCAGGAAGCTCCCTTCGGCTCGGTACTCTTCAAGGCCTCGGACCTGCCGTCGTTTTCGTTTTTTATCGAGATCTGTGAGGACCTGTGGGTCCCGACTCCGCCGTCGAGCTGGGGTGCGCTCGCCGGCGCGACCGTGCTCTGCAACCTTTCGGCGAGTAACGCCACGGTCGCGAAGGCGGACTATCGAGAATCCCTATGTCGATCGCAGTCCGGGAGATGCATTGCCGCCTATCTCTACGCCGGCGCAGGGTGCGGCGAGTCGACCACCGATCTGGCCTGGGACAGCCACGGAATGATCTGGGAGAACGGGGCGCAACTGGCTGCGAGCCGCCGCTACCACGGTGACAGCCAGCTTATCTTCGCCGACATCGACGTCGAGAGGCTCGAGCTCGATCGAATGCGGATGACCAGCTTCCAGGATGCCGCCACGGATCAGCGAGAGCGCATAGAGCGCATCCGAACCGTCACTTTCGAGCTGGATGTCGGCGAGGATGAGCTCGCTCTCGACCGTCAGATCGAGCGCTTTCCCTACGTGCCGAGTGACTCGGTGCGTCGTGATGAACGGTGCGAAGAGGTCTACAACATCCAGGTGCATGGGCTCGCGCAGCGGCTCGAGGCTGCGGGCATCGGCAAGGTGGTGATCGGCGTCTCGGGGGGGCTCGACTCGACTCAGGCGCTCCTCGTGGCCACCCGTACCTTCGACCGCCTGGGCCTTGCTCGTAGCGGTATCCTCGCTTACAGCCTGCCAGGGCTGGCTACCAGTGAGCGCACTCGAAAGAACGCCCTCGAGCTGATGAGCTGCCTGGGAGTGACGGTCGGCGAGATCGATATCTCGGACGCGTCCAAGAGCATGCTCGAACGCATCGGGCACCCCTACGGCAGCGGCGAAGAGGTCTATGACGTGACCTTCGAGAACGCCCAGGCCGGCGAGCGCACTTCCCTTCTCTTTCGCTTAGCCAATCTCCACTCGGCCCTGGTCGTGGGAACGGGAGACCTGTCGGAGCTGGCGCTGGGCTGGTGCACCTATGGAGTGGGCGATCACATGTCTCATTATGGGGTCAACTCGTCGGTACCAAAGACTCTGGTCCAGCACTTGATTCGTTGGGTGGCGCAGTCGGGAGGGACCGAGGTCGGCACGGCGGCTGTATTGCAATCGATTCTGGAGACCGAGATTTCGCCGGAGCTCATCCCAGGAGGTGACGAGGCTGCCCCCTCTCAGCGGACGGAAGAGACCGTGGGGCCTTTCGACCTTCAGGACTTCCACCTCTATTACCTGACCCGCTTCGGCTTTCGGCCGAGCAAGGTCGCCTTTCTGGCTCTCTGTGCCTGGGGCGATCGGTCGCGCGGTGGCTGGCCCGAAGGCTTGCCCGACGAGTCGCGAAAGAGCTATTCGCTGACCGACATCAGAGGTTGGCTCGAGGTCTTTCTCTACCGCTTCTTCGAAAGAAGTCAGTTCAAGCGCTCGGCGCTTCCAAATGGCCCCAAGGTGGGCTCCGGCGGGTCCCTGTCTCCACGCGGAGATTGGCGCGCGCCGAGCGACTCGAGCGCCACCGCCTGGGTTCAAGAGCTCCGGCGAAACGTGCCGGGGTAGTCGGCCTAGACCAGCGTTTCCGAAGTTCGAGTCGCATAGCTCGAGGTCATTCTGTTCGCTGGCTAGGAGCCTGCGAAGCAGGCGAGTAGTTCTCAGGCGGGGATGGGCCGGAGAACGGGCCGCAGGTCCGTTTTCCGGGGCGAGGCGCGCCGACGCAGGCATATTGGGAATCTGTCGAGGAGGTGCAACGCTGCCAGCGGGCAGAAGGGGCCGAGATAAGTGGCGCGAACTTTGGAAACGCTGGTCTAGTTGCCGCCGATGTAGCCGAGGCTGCGGAGCTGGTCGGTGTCCTCGGGGCTGAGCTCGCCGTGACGTTGCTCGAACTTCGGAAGCTCCTTGTACCAGTCGGAGAGGATACGGCCGAGCGAAGGGCGCTGCTCCACCGGGGGTTTCTCGAGAGGACTGAGCTCCGCGGCGTCGTTGGTCAGATCGTAGTAGCGAAGCTTGCGACTGCTGAAGTCGTAGATGGCCTTGAGCTCCTGGGTCTGGGCGCTGATCGCGAGAGGGTGGTTGTAGGTCGAGCGCCCCTTCTTGGTCAGCGCCGTCGCGCGCTCTCCGACCGAATATCGCAACGGGGCTCGATCCTCGCCCGGTGTCGACCAAGAGCTCGAAAGACTGTGCCCCGAGGCCTCTTCCAGGGGCGGCAGGCCCAACACGTCGAGGATGGTCGGAGCTACGTCGACGATCGAGGCTGGAGTTGTGATGCGACGACCCTGCGGAATGCCGGGGCCCTTGATGATCAGAGGGATCCTGAGGTTTGGCCAGTGGGTGTTCTTGCCGTGCCCCCAGTAACCGTGCTCGCCGAAACTCTCGCCATGGTCGCTGAGGAATACGACCACGGTGTTGTCCATATCGAGGTGCTTGGCTACTCCCTCCAGTAGACGGCCGATCCAGTCATCGGTGAAAGCGACCTCGCTGGCATACCTCCATCGTTTCTCCCAACCGCGCTGTCGCTCTTCTTTGGGCGGCCGTTCTTTGGCGTGGGGCTTCTTGAGATCAAAGGGGCTGTGCGGCTCGCTGTAGTGAACCCACAGCAGCACGGGCTTGGAGGCGTCCTGCTTCGCGAGCCAGCGGAGTGCCACTCCGGTTACCGTCTTGGCGTCACGCTCGACCGCTCCGAAGGCGTTGCGCTCGAGGTTGAACTCTTCGTCGAATATCTCGAAGCCACGCCCCACACCGGAAAGTCGATCTCTCAGAGTCCAGTTGGTGACGAAGGCGCCTGTCGCGTAGCCTCGCTCCGCCAACACTACCGGCAGCACCTCGACGTCCTGGCGCATCCGCACGCCGTTGCGACGAGCTCCATGACTCGGCGGGTGTAGCGAAGAGAAGAGGGACGCGAAGGAGGGGCCAGTCTTCCCGATCACACTGAGAGTGTCGGCGAAGAGAACGCCCTCGTCGCCGATGGCGTCAATATTCGGGCTGATGTCTTCGCTGTATCCGTAGCAGCCGAGAAAGTCAGCTCGTAGCGTGTCGACTGTCACCAGTAGGAGGTGAGGCTCCTCGGCGGCGACTCCGTCGGCGAAGAACACGGAGATGGCAAGCGAGACAAGAAATAGGCTCCGCATGGCGCTCACGCTTTCGACAGAGTCGCACCGAGAGCTTGCGCCTCTTCGACCGTATCGATGTCCCTGGCGATGGAGAGGGCATTCTTCAGAGGCAGGTAGGTTCGGCGCTGTGGATGACGCTTGCGGTGCCGGCGCCTGACGAACATCTGTCGTAACGCGTCTTCCAGCTCTTCCCGCGTGATGACACCTCGTCGCAGCCGGTCCGCGGCCCTGACGCCACTTCGCACGACGTCCCAGGTGAGAGTGGGTAGACGCCCCGAGGTGATGTGGAGAAAGTCCTGTCGCACCAGGCTCCAAAGGACGTGGCGCAGGATGTAGGAGCGTCGATATCGGATCGGCCGGTTCCGCGTGCTATAGGCGAGGTCGAAAAGGCGATAGAGGAAGGCGAGTCGCAGGCTCGTAGGGTCGACGATGGCGAGGTGCCCGGGAAGGATGCTGCAAGCGGTCTTTCCGGGCTCCGGAACGACGCGGTAGCGCGGCTTCCAGTCGGAGGCGCCCAGGTTTCCGGTGCCCTCAGTCAAGATCAAGGGGAACCAGAGGTCCAAAGGCACCGCGCTCCAGTAGTCGTCGAGAAGCTCACTGAGCTCGCCCAAGTCGGGAAGGACGTCGCAGGTGATGAAGGCCACGTGCTGCCCGGGGCATTCGTTTATCACCGTTTCGAGTGCGATCTGGATGTTTTCGCCGAAGCTACGGTCGGTGTCGATGAGGCGCAGAGGGTTCTCGGCGCGACTGTAGACGGGCGCCGGCCCCGCGACATAAATCGGGCCGAAGGCGCCGCAGCTCTCGAGCCGCTCGACCAGGTTGTCGATGAGGTAACGGCCCGCAAGCATTATATCGATCCCCTTGCACCCCGACAGCGGGTGTTTGTCGCGCCCCTGTGGGGGCAGCGACGCTGGTGTTTTGTCGCTTCCGCCGAGGATAATCAGCGGGATTGCTTGGCGAGAAGGAGAGCCCGACACGGGTATAGTGCTCCGCGCGTGAACATAGCGTCATGTTCCGCCCGGTGCAACAACTTCTCTGTGCCGGGTCGCGGATTTCTCGGTGGAGCTCGGCTGCTAAGCTCGGCTCGAGCTGTGGAATCCCGAGAGTAGGTGCGGTCGCTGTCTATTCGTTCGATAACGAGCACCGCCGAGCTGAAGCTGGCGTCTGCCGATTGGTCGGAGGAGCCCTGCCTCGGCCTGGATACCGAGTTTGTTCGTACGCGCACCTTCTACGCGCGCCTCGGCCTGGTGCAGATCGCATCGAGCAGCGGCGTGTATCTACTCGATACTGTCGCAGTAGAGGACATCTCGTCGCTCGATGGGGTGCTTCAAGTACCGACAACCGAGAGGATTCTCCACTCTTGCGGCGAGGATCTGGGGATCTTCATACAGTGTTTCGGTCACTTGCCGAAATCGGTCTTCGACACCCAGATCGCGGCAGCATTGGTTGGCCTGGGCTTCTCTCTGAGCTACCAGAATCTCGTCGAGCGCGAGCTGGGAGTGCGATTGGAGAAGGAAGAGACTCGCTCGAACTGGACTCGTCGTCCCCTATCGTCGGCCCAGCTCGAATACGCGGCGAAGGACGTCGAGCATCTACTTGCACTTCACGATCTCCTGAGTGAGCGCTTGAGTGAGCTTGGTCGCGACGCTTGGGCCGCTGAGGAGTTCGGGCGCCTCTTGGAGCCCGAGCGCTATTCAGTCGAGCCGGCTGATGCGTGGCGCCGAGTCAAGGGGGCGGGCACTCTCGACTCTAAAGGCTTGGCGACTCTTCAATTGCTGGCCGAGTGGCGTGAAGAGGAGGCCAAACGTCGCGATCTGGCTCGCCCCTTTGTCGTTCGAGACCGAGCGCTTATGGCTCTGGCTCAGCGCCGCCCGCAGCGCATGGACCAGCTGCGACAGGTTTCCGAGTTGGAGGCGCCGGATCGCCGGCGGCATGCCCGGGCGCTCTTGGACCGCATTGAGGCTGCGAGCCGGATCGCGGTCGGTGATCTTCCTCGGCGTGAGCGTCGGCCGCCGCGGGTTCCCGGTATGACCGACCTGGTCAAGGGACTGCAGGAGCTCGTGGCCGGTATTGGTAAGGACATGGCCGTTGCCCCAGAGCTGCTCGCCCAACGGCGGGTACTCGTTCGTCTGGTGCAGGATTATCTCGGTCTCCGCTCGCGGGAGCTCCCGAAGGAGCTTCTCGGATGGAGACGCGAGGTTGTAGGGCTGCCTTGCCTTTCCTATCTCGACTCTCACTCCTAAGAGGTCGTCGCGAGTCGCTGAGCGGACCGGGCTGGCCCGATGCTTGCAAAAAGGCCAGAAGGACAGAGTGTTGGGGCGACCGTAAATGGCCTGTTACGAACGAGCTATGCCAAATTGGCGCACGTGGGGCGTGGTTTCCGTCGCCTGCATGGCCGTCCTAGTCTGTTCGTCCCTCCATGCTTCGGACGCTGAGATCGCTCGATTGCTTCAGGAAGCGGGTCTGCGACCCGTCGAGCCACCCAGTGCCGCCGAGGATGTCGCGCTGCCGGATTTGAGTGGCGCAGTCGTCTCACTCTCCGAGTTTTCAGGCTCTTGGCTCCTTTTGACCTTCTGGGCGACGTGGTGCGGTCCCTGCGTCCACGAGATGCCGAGTCTCGAGGCGCTGCACCGGGAGTTGAGCGGGGAGGGCTTTCTTGTCGTCGGTGTTTCTGTTGACTCGCCAGGTGCTCCTGTTGGGGAGTTTGCCGAGCGGCATCAGCTCAGCTTTCCGCTGCTTTTGGATCAGGGCAAGACCGCAGCGCAGCTCTACCATGCCAGCAGCATTCCGTTGAGCTACCTGATCGATCCCGCGGGGCGAATCGTCGGTGTGTCCTTGGGCGCTCGCGACTGGCGTCGCGATCAAGGGCTCCTCGAGGCGGTGATGGAGGCGGGAGCGAGCCGCTCCGTTGAGTTGGCCTGGTCGCGACGGGCGGTCCCGGTAGCGTTGCCTGTTTCCCTGGTTCCGCCGACGGCGGAGGTTGCCCTAGGCAAAGCGTCGCCGCAAGTGGGCGAGACTTTCCCTCTCGATATTCGAGTTCGCTGGGATGGCGATCTGGAGGACTACATTCTCAAGCCGCCGAAGGTTTTGCTGCCGGACGGCGTCGAGCAGGTCTCGCTCTCCGGCTCCTCGTCGAGCGAGACGGGTGCGCAGATCGTTACTTACCGAGCCGTGCTTCGAGGACTCGAAGCGGGCGATTACGCTCTGGGTCCAGTCGAGCTGCGCTACACGCCTCGTTTCGAGCAGAGTCCGGTGAGCGCTCGCGTAGAGGGCCCGCGAGTGCAGGTCCTTGCTCCAGCCTCGCCTTTTTCCGGAGTTGGACTTGTGATGACGGGCGCGCTTGGAGCCGTGGTGCTGGTGGCGCTGGTCCTCATCAGACGGCGCCGGCGCGGCGGTGATAACGAGAGTCCAGTCGATGAGCTCACCCAACTGCAGGGCGTTCTCGATGGAGCAAAGCGCTCGCGCATGGACGGCGACGCCGCCTCCTGCGTCGAGTCCCTGCTCGAGGTGTGCTCGACCCTGGGTGAGGAAGACGAGACCTCGGAGGCACTGAGCGCTCAGCTTAGGGAACTGTTGGAGCGGGTTCGTTTCGGAGGCGCTCGCCCCGCAGTCTCCGAGCTCGACAGATTGGAGCGCCAGGTGGAGCTACGGGTGCGATCGTTGAGCCCCCATCCCGAGGACAAGAGGCTGGAGCGAGTTCGCTATGTCGCCGATGAGGCTGAGCTTTCGGGTCGTTAATTTCGCAGAGTGAACAGAGGGAGAGTGTAATGAGTATGGTGGCCGAAGACCTCCAGGTCGAGATTGAAGAACAGAGCAAAGTGCTCGGTCGCGTCCGCGACGAAGTTGGCAAAGTAGTGGTGGGCCAGACCGAGATGATAGATCGGCTGCTCCTCGGCCTCATCGCTGACGGTCATATGCTGATCGAGGGCGTCCCTGGCCTCGCCAAGACCACGGCGATCAAGGCCCTGGCCGATAGCGTCAATGCCGACTTCGCCAGAATTCAGTTTACCCCTGACCTGTTGCCGGCCGATCTAATCGGCACCCAGATCTACCGTCCGGGGGAACGCCGCTTCGAGGTCAAGCAGGGCCCGGTGTTCACTAATCTTCTGCTCGCCGACGAGATCAATCGAGCCCCCGCAAAGGTCCAGAGTGCACTGCTGGAGGCGATGCAGGAGCGGCAGGTCACGATCGGCGACCAGACCTTGGAGCTCCCCGATCCATTCCTGGTTCTCGCCACCCAGAATCCGATCGAGCACGAAGGCACCTATCCGCTACCGGAGGCCCAGGTTGACCGCTTCATGCTCAAGGTAAGGGTCGGCTACCCCAACAAAGTCGAGGAAAAGGAGATCATGCGGCGGATGGCGGCACGCCACGTCCCCGAGATCTCGAAGGTGGTGACGCCTGAGCAGATCCGGAGGATTCGCGACGTGGCCGACCAGGTGTACCTGGACGCCAAGGTCGAGGACTACATCGTCGATGTCGTCTTCGCTACCCGTGAGCCTGCTGCGTATCGGCTCGATCGTCTCGAGAAGCTGATCGAGTACGGCGCTTCTCCACGAGCAACGATCTTCTTGGCGCAGGCCGCCAAGGTCTACGCCTTCATGTCCGGGCGCCCTTACGTGACGCCGCAGGACGTGAAGACGATTGGCGCGGACGTTCTTCGGCACCGGCTGCTGATCTCTTACGAGGCCGAGGCCCAGGACTTGAGCTCCGACGACCTCGTGCAAGAGATCTTCAACACCATCGACGTGCCGTGACGGCAATGTGGACGCGTGCCCCAGAACCGGAGCCGAGCGTCTCGACGACGCTTCCGCCGGAGCTCTTCGCCAAGATCAAGGCGATCCAGATTCGCACTCAGCGACTGGTGACCGACGTCCTGGCAGGGGAGTACGAGAGTGCCTTCAAGGGGCGAGGGATGGAGTTCGAAGAAGTGAGGGAGTATCAGCCGGGAGACGACGTCCGTCACATCGATTGGAACGTCACCGCGCGCATGGACCGTCCTTTCGTGAAGGAGCATCGTGAGGAGCGAGAGCTGACCGTGATGCTGCTCGTCGACGTCAGCTCGTCCGGCCACTTCGGGACCGCGGAGAAGCTCAAGAGCGAGGTGACGGCGGAAGTGGCTGCGATCCTCGCCTACACCGCGATCAAGAGCAACGACCGAGTGGGCCTGATTGTATTTTCGGACCACATCGAGCTGTTCATACCTCCTAAGAAGGGCCGCGGTCACGTTTGGCGCGTGATTCGGGAGATCCTGAATTTTCGTCCCAGCCGTCGTCGCACCGATCTCGAGGGAGCGCTCGAGTACCTCGGCAAAGTCGCTCCGCGGCGTGTCGTGGCCTTCCTGCTCTCGGACTTTCTCGACGAAGGTTTCTCCGACCAGCTGCGGGTCGCCGCCAAGCGCCACGACCTGACAGCTGTCTCTGTCGCCGACAGGCGAGAGTCGGAGCTGACGCGAGTCGGTCTTATCGAACTGCAAGACGCCGAGACCGGAGAGATCCTGTTGGTGGACACCTACGATCGTCGCCTGACCGGAGACTTCAGCGCGTTGGCCAAGGCCGACCGCCAGCGCCGCAGCGAGTTGTTTCGCTCCTGTGGCATGGGGGAGATCGACGTTTGGACGGACGAGCCCTACATCGACGCGATCGTGCGCTACTTCCGCGCCAGGGAGAGCCGGAGGTCGAGATGGAACTGAGGGAGCCACCCAGAGTCGAGACGCCGGTGCGTCGAGGCCTTCTTCCTCTCGCTTTATTGGCAAATGTTGCTCTGGGGGTCGCATTGGCCTTTGCGCTTTGGTCCGGTGCTCCCGGGTCCGGCGGGCAAGACGCCGAGCGTCTCCGCGAGGTGGCTGGAAAGCTCAAAGCCGCGGGCGTGCTCGACGAGTCGGCGAGCCTCTACGCCGAATACCTCGCCGTGGCCGATGTCAGTGACGAGAGCAAGGGAAAGATCGCCTTCAGTCTCGGTGTGGGTTTTTTCGATCGTGGGCTCTGGGGCGAGGCTCTGCGCTGGTTTTACGAGGCGGAGGAGTGGGGCGCTGGCAGTCTCGAAGGCGAGCTGGGGCGCAAGATCGTTGCCTCTCTCGAGCGGCTTGGACAGTCCAGGGCGGCGAGTGCCGCTTTGGATGCGCGCACTCGCCTTGGCGACTCCTTGGAAGTCGCCCGATCGGCGGAGGATCCGGTGGTCGCGACGATCGGCGACGAGCCGATATACCGCTCGCAAGTGGAAAGCGCGATGGCGGCGCTGCCGCCGCAAGCTGCGCAACAGATGCTCGGTCTCGAGGCCAGGCAGCAGTTTCTTCAGAGCTACGTTGCCGAAGAGCTGATCTGGCGCAAGGCCAAGAAGCTCGGTTACGACTCGGACCCAGAGGTGCGAAGTCTGCTGACCTCGTCGGTGAAGCAGCTGGTCGTCGGCAAGTTCCTGGAGCGAGAAGTGCTGGAGGAGCTGTCTGTCGACGAGGTCGACCTCAGGGCTTACTTTGCCGCCAACGCGGAGCGCTATTCAAGCGGCGAAGACGAAGAGGATCCCGGCTTCGAAGAGGCTCGGCCGGTGGTGGAGCGAGATTATCGCTTGGAAAAATTTCAGGCCGCCTACGAGGAGCTCGTAAAGGCGGAGTTGAGCGCCGCGAGGGTCGAGCTTCATGTCGAGAGGATGGGAGGCTAGACCGGTGTCCGGGCTTCGAATCGGGTCTGCCAGGGCCGCCCTCGCGCCGATCGCGCTGGGTGTCCTGCTCGGAGCCTGTCGCGAGGCGCCGGTTGCGTTGATCGAAGAGAAGAGGCCCCCAGTAGAGGCGACTGCCGCTGTGGACCGAGCCGTAGCTACCACCGGCGACCTTCTTCTCTTCACCGTGATCGTCGACTACGACTCGGGGTACGAGGTCGAAGTTCCGGAGGCCGCCGCAGAGATCGAGGGCTTCCGGGTCGTCGACCTGAGCCGCGAGGCGCCGCTCGAGGACGGAGGGCGGACGCTCGAGACACGCTCCTATCAACTGCGCGCCGATCTGGTTGGGTCCTACATTTTGCCCTCGATCGAAGTGCGCTATCGGCGCCGAAGCGAGGACGGAGATGAGGGGCCCCAAGAAGCGTGGCAATCGGTCGAGACCTCGCGCATCTTTGTCGAGGTCGAGTCGGTGTTGCCGTTGGACGGCGAGAGCACCGACATCAGGGATATCAAGCCTCTCCGCGAGGTAGCAGGCCCGCGGCGTTGGCCTTGGGTCGTCGGCTTAGCGGCGGCTGTTCTCATCCTTGGTGCGCTGGGGGCCTGGTGGCTTCGTCGACGCCGGCGAGGCTTCAGCGAGCCGCTAGTGCCACCGCATGACGTCGCCTTCGAGGCACTTCGCGCTTTGCGCGCGACCGACTTCGAGGACGAGACGGCGGTCCGTGAGTTCTACTTCCGCATCTCGGAGGTGTTGCGCGCCTATGTCGAGGGTCGCTTTCGACTCAACGCGACCGACCTCACGACGGAGGAGATCCTGGCCGCAACCGAGGGGCTCAGTTTGGCTGTCGAGGACGAAGAGCAGCTGCATGCTTTTCTCCAGGCCTCCGATCAGGTGAAGTTCGCTGCCCATCGCCCGAGCGAAGGTGAGATCGAGACCGCGTTCGAGCGGGCGCTGAGCTTTGTCGAGCGAACCGTGCCGCGCGAAGAAGAAGCCGAGGACACCGACGCTGGGAGCGAGGAGCTGGCGGCATGAGCTTCGCTGACGCTTGGCTATTCTGGATTCTCGTCCCGGTGGCCGTGCTCTGGGGCGTCGTGTGGCTACTGCTACCGTCCTGGCGCCGGCGTCGCGGAAGCGAGGCGGCAGTCCGTTTCTCTACTCTGTCGCAGCTGCGTCGGCTTCGCCCGTCCTTCAGCCTCGTTCTGCGTCGGGTGATCCAAGGTCTGCGCATAATCACTGTAGCTTTGTTGGTGATGGCGATGGCTCGGCCTCAGACCGGAAGAAAGCTGACTCAGATCTCGAGTGAGGGAATCGACATCGTCTTGGTTCTGGATACCTCCGGAAGCATGCAGGCGCTCGATTTGGACAGCGACCGCCCCATCCAGCGGCGGCGCAATCGGCTGGAGGTGGCGAAGGCGGTCGTACGCACCTTCGTCGAGAAGCGAGAGAGCGATCAGATCGGACTGGTCGTATTCGGCGAGGAAGCCTTCACTCAATGCCCTTTGACTCTCGATCACGGCATCCTGGTGAGTTTTCTCGAGCAGATCGAGCTCGGTATCGCCGGCGATCGGACGGCGATCGGCTCTGCGATCGGAACCGCGGTCAAGCGACTCCGAGATTCCGGTGGGAAGTCGAAGGTCATTATTCTCTTGACCGACGGGCGGAATAACGCCGGCACTTTGAATCCGAGCACTGCAGCCGAGATAGCGCGAACCCTCGGAGTGAAGATCTATGCGGTTGCGGCGGGCACTCGTGGCAAGGCTCCTTTCCTTGTCGACTCTCTCTTCGGCCAGCGTGTCGTTCATCAGGATGTGGAGATCGACGAGGAACAGTTGCGGGAGCTGGCCGAGACCACCGGAGGGGCCTACTATCGCGCGGAGGATCTCGACGCCCTTGTTCGCATCTACGAGGAGATCGACCAGCTGGAGCGCCGAGAGATCGAGACCAGTTCCTATATGGAGTATGACGAACACTTTCCTTGGTTTGTCTTTCCAGCGCTCTCTCTTCTCTTTCTCGAAGTCGTGTTGCTCGGTACCCGCTTCCGGAAGCTGCCATGAAGCGGAAATTCATCTATCGGAGCTCGATGCTCGCTCTCTCTTCGTTCTTGACCGGCTGCGACGCCAAGGTGGGCAACACCCAGGCGCTATGGTTGCTTTGGCTGGTGCCGCTGCTCTTCGCTGTCTATGTCTTCGATCATCGAACGCGGGCTCGACTGCTGCGCCGCTTCGCTTCGATCAAGCTGCTGCCGCGACTAACCCAGGGGGTGAGCCGTGGACGCCAGTACCTCAAGGCCGGTCTTGTCTTAGTCGCGCTCCTTGCGATGGTGGTTGCGCTGGCGGAGATCAAGTACGGCTTCACTTGGGAGGAGTTGCAGAGACGTGGAGTCGACATCGTGGTCGCTATCGACGTCTCCGACAGCATGCTGGTGGAGGACGCTGGTGGTGCCGGCTCGCTCAGTCGGTTGGAGCGCGCGAAGCGAGAGATCACCGATCTTCTCCGGCTCATGGAAGGAGATCGGGTCGGGTTGGTGGCCTTCGCCGGTACCGCGTTCTTGCAGTGTCCGTTGACCCTGGACTACGGAGCGGCGGAGATTTTTCTCAGCGCTATCGATACGGACCTGATTCCGGTCAAGGGGACCAACCTCGCTCAGGCTCTCGATGCATCGCTTGCCGCCTTCAAGGGGTCGGCGCAAGATGCCAAGGCGGTGATCCTGATTACCGATGGAGAGGACCATTCGGGGCGTGCGCTCGAGGTCGCGGCGAAGGCGCAGGAGCAAGGTGTGCGTGTGTTCACGATTGGCATCGGGCGCGATGAAGGTGCGCCCATCCCCGCTGCCGGCGGTGGCTTCCGGCGCGATCGTGGTGGCGAGATCGTTCTCAGCCGTCTGGATGAGCCGACTTTGCAGAAGATCGCGCTCGACACCGGCGGCCGCTACGTCCGGTCTGTGACCGGGGACGTCGACTTGGAGCAGATCTATTTCCATGGCATCAAAGCGACTCTCGAGGATCAGGAGCTACAGTCTGAGCGGCGGCAGCGCTGGGAAGACCGTTTTCAATGGTTTCTGGCGGCTGCGCTGCTCGCGTTGATGGTCGAGCCGTTGATCGCGGAGAGAGTGAGGGTTGCCGCAGATGGCTAGACCAGCGTTTCCAAAGTTCGGGCTGCATAGCTCGAGCTCATTCTGTTCGCTGGCTAGGAGCCTGCAAGGCAGGCGAGTAGTTCTCAGGCGGGGATGGGCCGGAGAACGGGCCGCAGGTCCGTTTTCCGGGGCGAGGCGCGCCGACGCAGGCATATTGGGCAATATTCGAGGAGCGCGGGGGCGCCCAGCCAACGCCGCCAGCGGGCAGAAGGGGCCGAGATATGTGCGCAAACTTTGGAAACGCTGGTCTAGAACGGTCCTTTTCATCGTGTTCATGTTGACGGTCGTTTCGGTCGCTGGAGTCGCGGCGCAGACTGAGGGCGAAGACGTAGAACGTTTGTTGGAGGAGACTCTCGACCGGCCCGAGGGGAAAGCTCCCGAGCGCTATCGCAGCCCCAAAGACGCCTGGGACGAGGGCGCCTGGGATCAAGCGCTACAGGGCTTCCTCGACATGGAGGTCGTCAAGCCGGAGAGCTCAGCGCTGCAGATGAACATTGGAGCCACCCACTACCGCCTCGGAGACTTCGATGCCGCGACGCTCAGCTTCGCCGCGGCGGCGGCAAACGGGGACGAGGGAGCGAAGGCCGAGGCCTACTACAACCTCGGGAACGTAGCCTTTCGGCAGGGGCAGCTGGAGGAGGCGATCGCCCATTTTCAACGCAGTCTCGAGCTCGACCCGGACGACGAAGATGCCAAGTTCAATCTGGAGTTCGTCCGCAATGAGATCCGTCGTCGTCACGAAGAGGCCTCCAAGCGAGAGCAAGAGCAACAAGAGCGACAGCAGCAGGGAGAGGAAGAGCAGCAGCAGGACAGCTCTTCCGAGCAGGAGGACTCGGGTGAGTCCGAGGGGAGTCAGGAGCAGCAAGAAGGAGGCGGCGGTGAAGGCCAGGACCGCGACCAGGACGGCTTGCCCGACGAAGTAGAAGAACAGGGGCAGAACCCGACCGATCCGGACCAGCCAGACACTGATCAAGATGGTCTCACCGACGGCGAGGAGGATCTCAATCGCAACGGAGCCGTCGATCCTGGAGAGACGGACCCGAACTTGGCAGACTCCGATGGAGACGGGATCTCTGACGCCGAAGAGAGGATGGCCGAGGGCGCCGCCGCCGGAGCTGAAGAGGAGGTTGAGGGTCGGGAGATGACGCCGGCGGAGGCCGAGCGCTATCTCCAGGCGCTCGAGGAGGGCCGGCCCCAGCGTCAGGTACCTGCAGGTCGTCGAGGCCGAGTGGAGAAGGATTGGTGAGCCGGTGACGTGGTTGCGACCACCTCGGGCAGCGTCACTGTTGTGTGCTCTTGGGTTGAGCTCATTCGGCGCTGAGGCCGGATTCTCTCAGGGCCTGACGGTCACTCTCGAACCTCCGGAAATTACGATCGAAGATCACGCCGTGTTGTCGGTAACTGTGCAGGGCGCCGGTGCCGAGGAGCCCACGATGCCTCCACTGCCGGATTTTGAATCGCGCTACATCGGGCAGTCCTCCAGGCTCGAGTGGATCAACGGTCGAGGTAGCCGCCAGGTGACCTATCGCTGGCGGATCATCCCGCGCGCGGTGGGTGAGTTCACCATCGGCTCAGCGCGTGTGAGCATCCGTGGCGAGGTTCACGAGAGCCTTCCTTTGCCGGTGCGCGTGCTTCCGGCCGCGAGCCGGCCGAGCGACCCCCGCGGGGTCTTCGTTACCGCATCGGTCTCCAATTCGAGGCCTTACGTTGGCGAGCAGATCCTCTATACCTGGCGCTTCTACTATGCCGTGAACGTACACCAACCGCGACTCGAGCCGCTGGTGTTCGAGCCTTTCCTGGTCGAGGATCTGGGAGAGGTACGCCAGTACTCGACCACCTACGGAGGTACGCAGTACAAGGTCTCGGAACTGCGCAAGGCGCTCTTCGCCCAGCAGGTCGGGGTCCACACCCTGCCTTCTTCCCGCCTCGATGTGGCGGTCGTCGTGCCCGCGGGGCGGCGTCGCAACAGGAGCCCCTTCGACGACTTCTTTACCCGCGTGCAGACCGAGACCAAGGCGCTGAGAACCGACCCGATCGAGATCGATGTGCAGCCACTGCCCGCTGCGCCGCCGGATTTCTCGGGGCTGGTCGGGAGCTTCGAGGTTGCTATGGCGTTGTCGAAGACCGAGCTCGAGGTCGGGGACTCTCTAACTCAGAAGGTGACAGTCCAAGGTAGTGGGAACGTTCAAATGTTCGGTGAGTCGCCGCTCGCTGACCCCATAGGATTCAAGGTCTATGAGGATCAGCCGGTGGGGTCGATCGTTCGTACCGGGAACGAGCTGCGAGGATCGAAGACCTGGAGTCGTGCCCTTGTTCCTCTCGCGGCTGGGTCGGCGGTGGTTCCCGAGGTGAGGCTGGTCTACTTCGACCCCTCCAAAGACGCTTTTGTTGCGGCGACGGCGGCGAGTGTTGCGCTCGATGTCCTGCCTGGGAGTCTCCAGGAGGACCTGCGTTTAACCGAGTCTCTCGCTCCGAGTACCGGCAAAGTCGCGGTGCGAATACTCGCCGATGACATTCTTCCCATCTACCGGGGTCTCGAGGTCGTGCGACCCAAGCGGCTCGCCAAGCTCGGCGGTGGGGTCACGCTCTTCCTGCCGCCGCTGATGTTCTCGCTCATCTTTTCGCTGCGTCGCCGCGAAGAGCGCTTTCGTGCCGATCTCGGCTTGCGGCGTAGCCGAGGAGCCCAACGGACTGCGCTGAGGGCGATCCGCGAAGCCGAGCGAGAGGGTGACTCGGCGGCCGACTACTCGCGGATTCTGAAGGCCTATATTGGTGACAAGACGGAGGCCGAGGGCAGGGCACTGACAGCGGGTGAGTGTGCAGAGAGGCTGCGGGGTCGAGGTGTCGAGGATTCGCTCGTCGCCAAGGTGGAGCGATCGCTCCTCGAAGCCGAGATCGCCGACTATGCAGGTGGAGCCGTGCCGTCGAGTGGACTCGACTCAGCGAGTGCCAAGAAGCTCCTCGGCACACTCGAGCGCCAATTGCGGCGGAGCGCGCAATGAGCGCTCTTCTGCTCGTCGCGGCCTTGGCTGCCGGCCTGGCAGCGGAGATTCCTGGCGCGGATCTGGAGATTGTCAGTGCTGAGAGTCCTCTGGATCCGGGCGAGATCTTCGTCGCCGCCAACACCGCCTACGGTGACGCTGACTATGATGCGGCGGTCGCCGGCTACAAGAGCTTGCTGGAGCAAGGCTGGGACCGGCCCGAGCTTCACTACAATCTCGGCAACGCCTACCTGAGGAGGGGCGAGCTAGGGGGAGCCATCTCGTCGTATCGGAGGGCCGAGTCAGGGCTGCCAAGGGACCAGGACGTCCAAGCAAATCTCGACTTTGCGAGGAAGAGCTCTCTCGATGCCTTGGCCCCGCCCGAGCCCACGCCGCTGTTGCGGACTCTTTTGTTCTGGCATTACGCGCTGAGTCGAGCCGAGCTCTGGCGCGTCGTCATCGTGCTGAATCTCGCTCTATGGCTGATTCTTAGTTTGCGACTCTTTCGGCGGAGCTCGGAGTTGCTCCGCTGGGCTTCTGTTCTTCTAGCCCTGGGCCTCGTTGCATCTGCGTCCTCGCTTGCCGTGCGCACCTTCTCCCCCCGCAGGGTTGCCGTGGTCTTGCCGCAAGAAGTCGAGGTCTACTCCGGTATGAGGGTTGATGGCGTGGTACGTTTTAAGCTCCACAGTGGCAGCGAGGTGCGAGTCGAGGAGAGCGCCGAGAATTGGTTCCGGGTGGGCCTGCCGGACGGGCAGCAAGGTTGGATCGAGGCCGAGTTCGTAGAAGTAGTCGAGTTATGACGATCTCCACCGCGCCCCGGAGAGTGCCTTTTTCGCGCCGCGCCGCGGACCTCGAAAGTGCTCCGATAAGCTGGCTTATGGCGCAAGCCTTGGAAGTGCCGGGTCTGCTCTCCCTTGCCGCAGGTTTCGTCGATCAAGAGACACTACCGGCCGCGGAGATGGTGGAGATCGCCGCCGCCGTACTCGGCGACGAGAAGAGCGGTCGCGACGCGCTGCAGTACGGAACGACGGCCGGCGATCCCGAGCTGCGCCGAGTATTGCTCGATCGATTGGCGTCTGATCGATCGCCGATCTGGAGTCAGGTCGGTATCGAAGACGTCGTCTTGACCAGCGGCTCTCAGCAGCTTCTTTACTTATTGGCCGAAGTGCTGCTCGAGGACGGCGACATCGTGCTGGTGGAGGACCCTTCGTACTTCGTGTTCATGGCGGCGCTCGAGAGCCTTTCGACCCGGCTGGTCGGAGTCGAGTGCGACGCCGATGGAGTGCGTCCTGAGGCACTCGACCGCTGCCTCGAAGAGCTGCATCGCCGGGGTGACCTCGGGCGGGTCAAATTGGTCTACCTCATGACCTACTTCCAGAACCCGACCGGCGCCAGTTTGAGTGCCGAGCGGGGCCCTCGAGTGCTCCAGGTGATGCGAGACTGGCAGGAGCGGGGCCTCGAAGCACTGGTGCTCGAAGATGCCGCCTACCGAGACTTGTGCTTCCCGGGCGAAGCCGAGGTGCCGCCACTTTTCGAGGGGCAGGATGCGAACGAGACCGTCTGCTATGCGGGGTCGTTTTCGAAGTCGCTCGCTCCGGGGTTGCGTCTGGGCTATGGAATTGTGCCTACGGAGCTAGCCGAAACGCTGGTGAGGCTGAAGAGTCACCATGACTTCGGTACCGGAAACTTGAGTCAGCAGCTGGTGCTGAAGGCGTTGCAGACGGGCATGATCGACAGCCATGTCGAGAAGATGCGTCGTCGTTATCTGGGCAAATGCGAGCTCCTATTCGAGGTGTTGAGAGCGGAGCTCGGTGATGCGATCGAGCTCGAGATGCCACGAGGAGGCCTCTACCTGTGGGGGCGCCTTCCAGAGGGGCTGGACACAGGTCTCCAGAGCCGTGTTTTCGCGCGCGCGCTCGAAGAGAAGGTGCTCTATGTGCCCGGCGAGATCTGCTGCGTGAACGAAGCCTCGCCTGACGACCCGACTTGTCGCTCCATGCGACTCTGCTACGGCTATCCCCCAGACGAGGAGCTGGCGGAGGCCGGCCGCCGGCTTGCTCGCGCGATCGCCTCCGTCGTCTGATAACTTCCGCCTCGGCGTGGATAGAGCCGGCGCCTTAGACGCCTGGCAAGCAGGCATTGCCACGCGATGAGGAGAGGATCATGAAAGAGAAGGTTGCGTTCGTAGGGCTGGGGGTCATGGGATACCCGATGGCGGGGCACCTGATGGGCGCCGGCTATGAAGTAACGGTGTTCAATCGAACCGGCTCGAGGGCGGAAGCGTGGGTCGCGGACCACGGTGGAAATTCCGCTCCCACACCGGCCGAAGCGAGCGAAGGTGCCCAGATCGTCTTTGTCTGCGTGGGAAATGATGACGATGTGCGGCAGGTGACCCTCGGCGAAGGGGGCGCTCTCTCGGCGATTGCGAGCGGCTCCCTTTTGGTCGACCACACGACGGCTTCTGCGGCGATTGCGCGGGAGCTCCACGCAGCGGCCAAGAGTCGAGGCTGTGGCTTTCTCGATGCACCGATCTCCGGCGGCCAGGCGGGCGCCGAGAACGGTGTGTTGACCGTCATGGTGGGCGGGGATCAGGCTGACTTCGACCGCGCGGCCGCGGCCATCGACTGCTATGCGAAGAGAGTTGCGCTGCTCGGTGGCCCTGGCTCCGGGCAGCTGACCAAGATGGTCAATCAGATTTGTATCGCAGGGTTGGTCGAAGGCCTGGCCGAGGGGCTGCACTTCGCCCAGGCGGCCGGGCTCGATCCCCTGGCAGTCGTCGACACCATCTCCAAAGGTGCGGCCCAGTCCTGGCAGATGGAGAACCGCCACAAGACCATGGTGGAGGACCACTATGAGCACGGATTCGCAGTGGAGTGGATGCGGAAGGATCTGGGGATGGCGCTCGAGGAGGCGAGGCGCAACAAAGTTTCTCTTCCGGTAACCGCCCTGGTCGATCAGCTGTACTCCGAGGTGGAGAGTCTGGGCGGCCGGCGTTGGGACACCTCTAGCTTGCTTCGTCGTTTGCAGAAGGGCTGAGGTCCGAGGAAGGTCGCGGTGCGGGTCTATTTCAGCAACCTCGGTTGCAAGCTGAATCAGGCGGAGGTGGACGCCCTGGCTCGGCGCTTTTCTGCGCGTGGGCATGATGTGGTGGGACGTCTGGAAGAGGCCGATCTCCATGTCGTCAACTCCTGTACGGTGACCCATCTCGCAGCGCGGGACTCCCGGAAGGTGGCGCGGCGGGGAGCGCGGGTGCGGCCAGGGTTGAGAACGGTACTGACGGGCTGTTTCGCAACCCACGAGTCGGCGGTCGCGCAGGCTCTCGAGGGCGTCGACCTAGTGGTGCCGAACACCGATAAGGATCGACTAGTGGAGCTGGTTCGAGAAGCCTTTCCGGAGTGGCGAGATGGAGTCGAAGAGGCGAGTGGGGTTCCAGTCTCCTACGTGCCGCTCGCCTTCGGCCCAACCCGAGGGCTGGTGAAGATCGAAGACGGCTGCAATATGCACTGCGCGTTCTGCATCATCCCCACCACGCGTGGCCGCCAGCGCAGCCGACCTCGCAGCGAGGTGGTCGAGGAAGTCCGGGCGATGGAGGCTACCGGCTATCGAGAGATCGTTGTTACCGGAGTGCAGATCTCGTCCTATCGAGACGGTAGCGCGGGGCTCTGCGAGTTGGTCGAGAGTCTTCTCGAGGCCACTTCGAGCTGCCGTTTTCGCCTCACGTCGATTGCACCTTGGCAGTTCGATCCGGCGCTGCTCCCCCTACTTTCGGAGCCGCGAATCTGTCGCCATGTTCATCTTTCGCTGCAGAGCGGTAGTGACACGGTTCTGCGACGAATGCATCGCCCGTACACAGCCGAAGGCTTTGCAGATCTCGTCGGCCGTTTGCGCGAAGCGGTCCCCGGCGTTGCGGTGACGTCGGACGTCATCGTGGGCTTTCCGGGCGAGAGCGAAGACGAGTTCGAGGACAGCCTGGAGTTCGTCGATGGGCTTGGGCTGGCGCGTACCCATGCCTTCACCTTTTCGACGCGGCCCGGGACCGAGGCAGCTGAGCTGCCCGATCAGGTTCCGGTGCCCGAAAAGAAGGCTCGGATGGCGCGCCTTCTCGGAGTCGCCGCCGCGGGCGAGTCCCACTTTCGCAACCGCAACCTGGGCGGCGAAGTCTCTGTTCTGTGGGAGGACCAACGCGAAGGCCGATGGTCGGGGATGACCGACAACTATCTGCGGGTCTTTGCCGACAGCGAGGAAGACCTCGGCGGCACGCTTGCTCCGGCGACCCTGGTGGCTACGACTGCCGGCGGAGTTCTCGGGTCGCTCACATAGCCGTTGTCGAGAAGCCGGCGTCGACGTAGTGGATCTCCCCCGTAACGCCGCTGGAGAGATCTGAGAGCAGATATACCGCGGCTCTGCCAACGTCGTCGATATCGACGTTGCGCCGCAGCGGAGCCCGCTCGGCCGCCTGAGCCATCATCCCGCGAAGACCCGAGACTCCGGAGGCGGCGAGGGTCTTTATCGCTCCAGCAGAGATCGCGTTGACGCGGATCTCCTGCTCGCCGAGGTCGAGGGCGAGGTAGCGCACAGAGGCTTCGAGAGCCGCTTTGGCAATTCCCATCACGTTGTAGTTGGGAAGAGACTTGACAGAGCCGTAGTAGGTGAGCGCGAGGACGCTGCCGCCGTCACTCATCAATTTCTCCGCGCGGCGAGTGAGGGCGAGAAGAGAGTAGGCGCTGATCTCCATCGACTTGAGGAAGCCCTCTCGGGAAGTATCCACCGTGCGTCCGGCCAGGTCGTCGCGCTCGGCCCAGGCGACAGAATGGACGAGGAAGTCGAGCTTTCCCCAGGACGAGTGCAGCGCCGCAAAGGTGTCGTCGAGCTCTTGCGGGCGTGTGACGTCGAGGGGCACAACGAGCTCGGAGCCGATTTCAGCGGCCAGAGGGCGGACCCGGCGCTCCAAAGCCTCGCCCTGGAAGGTGAAGGCGAGCTCCGCCCCCTGGAGATGGGCCTGGCGGGCGATGCCCCAAGCGATGGAGCGGTGATTGGCCACCCCAACTATCAGTCCCTTCTTTCCCGCCAAGAGGCCGGTTGCGGCTCCCTGAGCCTCCGTTGAAGCTTCGCTCGAGGTCATCGTACCTACTTTCCGAGAGTTAGAGCCCAGTAGCCCGAACCACTTCTTCGAAGGTCGTGGTGCCGTCTGCGAGGCGTTGCAAGGCGGACTGGCGCAGAGTTCGCATCCCGTTCTTGACCACTTCACGCTTGATGCGTCTAGCGTCGGTGCCTTCTTGGATCAGGTGCTTGACGGCATCGTCGACCGCCATGATCTCGAAGATGCCGACCCGGCCGAGATACCCCGTTCCACGGCAGTCGTGGCAGCCTTCGCCTTCGAAGACCTGCACTTTCTTGCCAGGAGGGACTGCCAGATGAAGGGACTGCACTTCCTCGGGAGACAAGAAGCGCTCGGTCTTGCAGCGCTCGCAAATCTTTCTTGCCAGTCTCTGTGCCATGGCCCCGATCAAGGTGGAGCTGATCAAAAAGGGCTCGACGCCGAGATCAATTAGCCGAGAGATCGAGGATGCGGCGTCGTTGGTGTGAAGAGTCGAGAAGACGAGATGGCCGGTGAGAGCGGCTTGAGTCGCATACTGGGCGGTCTCGGCGTCACGAATCTCACCAATCATGATCACGTCGGGGTCCTGGCGAAGAACGTGACGAAGAGCCTCGGCAAAGCTCACTCCGACTTTGGTTTGAACCGAGGTCTGATTGAAGTCCTCGCAGACCATTTCCACCGGGTCCTCGATCGTGGTGACGTTGATCTCGCGGGTGGTGATGGTTCGCAGCGCGGAGTAAAGCGTTGTCGTCTTCCCCGAGCCAGTAGGGCCTGTGATCAGAATGATGCCGTGGGGGCGCCTGATGAAGTCGTTGAAGACGGCCATCTCTTCCGGATAGAAGCCCAGCGCCGGCAACTCCATCTGAAAAGTGTCGGGGTCGAAGATTCTCATTACCAGCTTTTCGCCAAAGGCGACCGGGAGGGTCGAGACTCTCAGCTCGATTTCTTGTTCGCGGCGCTGAGTCTTCACTCGCCCGTCTTGAGGTCGACGCTTCTCCGCGATGTCGAGGCGCGAAAGGGTTTTGATCCGGCTGACGATGGCGCGGTGGACGAGACGGGGAATGGTTTGGACGTCGTGGAGGACGCCGTCGATCCTGAAGCGCACGAGCGAGACTTCGCGTTTGGGCTCGACATGAATGTCACTGGCCCTGGTGTCGAAGGCGTGCTGGAGCATGAATTCGACGGCGTTGATGATGTGCGCGTCACTCGACTCGATCTCCGCCTCGCTCTTCATGCGCACGAGCTGCTCGAGATTACCGAGGTCGATCTCTCCGGTAAGATCTGCCGCTGCCTGCTTGACGGAGTGGCGTAGACCGTAGAACTCGGTGAGAGCGCGGAGGATGTCGGGCTCCGAGGCCACCACGATGTCGATGTCTCGACCCGAGATGCGCCGAAAATTGTCCAGGCCTTCGATGTCGTAGGGGTTGGCGCACGCGAGCTTCAGCTTGCCGTCGATCATGCTCAGCGGCACCATGCGATGGCGGCGAGCGAAGGGGCGTGAGACTTCCGACTCCATGAGGTCGGCACTGAGGGCCAGGGGGTCGAGATGGACATGCTCCAGGCCGGCGTCTCTGGCGAGAGTTTCGGCTACGAGGTTCTCGTCGACAGTAGCGCCCGGGTGCTTCTCGCTGCTGAGGTTGAGCCGTGAGACCAGCTCGTAGGCGGGCGAGTGCTGCTCATAAGCCCTCGCTTGAACCCCGGAAGGGAGAAGGCGGGCTTCCTCGCGAAGGAGGCTGGCTTGAGCGCCTGTGATCTCTCCCTGGCGCTCGAGCACAGAAGCCACGAGATCTGGAGTCAAGCTGGGCATGGTTCTGGGCGCATAACGCTATGCATTCGTGGGCCGAAACAGCATTTTAGCTTATATCGATCAGTTCATTCAGCTCGATAGCCCGGCATTGGGACGAAGAGGGGGAGTGTTATCATGAAGATCGACCGCCGCCGCCGGGCTTTAGGCGCCTTCCCCAAGTTCGATCCCATAGGGAAAAGACATGTTGCATTCGGTTCGAGCCGGCTACTGCCATTCCCTGATCGCTATTCTCGCGCTCCTCGGCGCCGCCGTCGTCGTGGCTGAGGCGCCAGAGCGTCAGATGAGCGAGCTGGTGCTGCCGGAGGGGTTTTCGATCAGCGTCTATGCCGAGGGTGTCGACAACGCTCGTTCGATGGCCCAAGGCCCAGAGGGGGTCGTGTTCGTCGGCACTGACGCTATGACGTCAAGCGCGAGGCGCGCCGGCAAGGTCTATGCGGTCGTCGACAGTGACGGTGACGCCAAGGTAGATCAGGTCCTTACCGTCGCCGAGGGTCTGAGGATGCCCAGCGGTGTGGCGTGGCGGGAGGGCTCTCTCTATGTTGCCGCGATCAGCCGTATTCTTCGCTACGACGATCTCGCATCGCGGCTCGAGAACCCCCCGGAGCCAGTGGTGCTGAGTGCCACCTTTCCGAGCGCTGGACATCACGGTTGGAAGTTCATTCGATTCGGTCCCGACGGCAAGCTCTACGTGCCGGTCGGCGCGCCCTGCAACATCTGCGAGGTCGAGGATCCTTACGCCGCGATTCTCCGTCTCGAGCCGGATGGGACGGGTCTGGAGGTGTTTGCTCGCGGGATCCGCAACACGGTGGGCTTCGATTGGCATCCCGAGACGGGAGCGCTGTGGTTTACTGAGAATGGGCGAGACATGATGGGCGATGACGTTCCGCCCGACGAGCTCAACCGCGCGGCCGAGTCTGGTATGCACTTCGGCTATCCCTTTTGTCATGGCGACGGTGTTCCCGATCCCAAGTTCGGCAGTGAGGAAGGGTGTCGCGAACAGACGCCACCGGCTCTAAAACTAGACCCGCATGTCGGCGCGGTCGGGATGCGATTCCTCAGCGGCGATCGGTGGCCGGAGGAATACCGTGGCCAGATCATCCTTGCGGAGCATGGCTCCTGGAATCGCTCTGAGAAGAGCGGGTACCGGTTGATGCATGTGCGCGTGGAAGGTACGGAAGCCACGAGTTACGAGGCCTTCGTTGAAGGTTGGCTGCAAGGTGGAAAGGCCTGGGGCCGGCCTGTGGACGTGCTAGAGCTCGAGGATGGCTCCCTGCTTGTCTCGGACGACATGCAGGGAGTGCTGTACAGAATTCGCTACGAGGGATGACGGAGATGGGCTGCCGATGAGCTCGCGAGCTTCTCATCTGAGTCGGGTACGGCGCCTGGTCGTCAAGGTCGGTTCTCGTGTCATCGCTCCTGGCGGTGTTCTCGATGACCAGGCTCTGGACGGTTTATGTGATCAGTTACTCGCCGTACGCAGGCGCGGGATCGATGTAGTTCTGGTGAGCTCGGGCGCGGTGGCGGCGGGTCGAGAGCAGCTCGGGCTAAAGGAGCGACCCCGCACCATTCCTCTCAAGCAAGCGGCCGCGGCCGCTGGTCAGATCGCCCTGCTGCGCTCTTACGCCGGGCGCCTCGTGCCGGCGGGGCAGCAGGTGGCGCAGCTTCTGCTCACGGCGGACGACGTTTCGGATCGACGTCGGTTCACTAATGCGCGCAATACCGTATCGACCCTTCTCGGAATGGGTGTGGTGCCGATCGTGAACGAGAACGATACGGTGGCGGTGGAAGAGATCAAGCTCGGCGACAACGATCGCCTGTCGGCGTTGGTGACCAACTTGGTCGAAGCGCAGCTGCTGGTCTTGCTGACGGATGTCGACGGTTTCTATAACGCGGACCCTCGCAGGGTTCCGGGGGCGAAGCGTTACGGATTCATCGCCGAACTGACTCGCGAGCATGTGCAAGAGGCTGGGCCGACGACGAGCGAAGTCGGTCTTGGTGGCATGGTGACCAAGCTCGAGGCGGCACGGCAGGCGACACTGTCGGGCTCTTCTACGGTAATTGCCTCGGGCGGGGAAGAGCGGGTGCTCGAGCGCATTCTCGACGGTGAGGAGATCGGCACCTGGATCGCGTCGCGTCGTGCCATTGGCGCTCGCAAGCATTGGATCGCATACTCGAGCGAGCTTGCAGGGGCGGTCGTGGTCGACGATGGGGCTCTAGGGGCCCTTCGAGATCGCGGCAAGAGTCTGTTGCCGTCGGGCATCGTCGACGTTCGTGGCGAGTTCGACCGTGGAGCGACGATACGGGTCCTCGCCCTGGACGGTAGCGAGATCGGTCGTGGGCAGGCGGCTTATTCCGCGGCGGACCTTCAGCGCCTCGCGGGGTGTCAAAGCTCCGAGATCGAGGCAGTGCTCGGTTATAAGTACTTCGACGAGGCGGTGCGGCGGGACGACTTCGTGCTCACCACTGATCACAATCTGATGGAGGTTGGGGAGCGATGACGGCGCCGGCAACAACCGAGAGCTCGACCGATCTAGCCCTCTCTCTGAGCCGAATAGCCGAGGCTGCTCGGCGTGCGAGCCGAAGCCTCGCGGCGGCCCCCTGCAATCAAAAGGACCAAGCCCTGCGGCGGATGGCGGAGGCCTTGAGGGATAGTCGTAGCGCCCTTCAGGAGGAGAATGCAAAAGATCTCGAATCCGCCCGGGAGGGGGGACTCGTCGGTGCAATGCTCGAGCGACTAGCACTCTCGGACAAGGTTCTCGATCGCATGGCGGAGGGTCTCGAAGAGGTGGCGGATATGCCGGACCCGGTGGGCTCCATCTCCGAGCTGCGGGCACGCCCGAATGGGATGAAGGTGGGGAAGATGCGCATTCCCCTGGGAGTCGTGGGCTTTATTTACGAATCGCGGCCCAATGTGACTGCGGATGCGGCAGGTCTCTGTCTCAAGTCCGGCAACGCGGTGATCTTGCGAGGCGGCTCAGAGGCCATTTGTTCGAATCGCGCCATCGCGGAACAGCTGGTCGCCGGCATTGCTTCGGCGGGGATCGATGCGGACGCAGTTCAGCTGGTGAAGACCGTGGACCGTGGTGCGGTGCACGCCATGCTGCAACTCGACGATCTCATCGATCTGGTGATTCCGAGAGGGGGCGAAGGCCTCATTCGTTTTGTTGTAGAGAACACGCGGATACCTGTAATCAAGCACTACAAGGGCGTATGTCACACCTATGTGGACCGAGACGCCGAGCCCCAGATGGCAACCGAACTGGTGGTGAATGGCAAAGTGCAGCGAGTCTCAGTGTGCAACTCGACAGAGACGCTCCTCATTCACTCGGAGTGCGCGCCCTCTCTATTGCCCGAGATCGGGGCAGCTCTGGTCGAGGAGGGAGTAGAGATCCGTGCCTGCGAGGAGAGCTCGGTCCTTCTTGGCGGAGTGTCGCACGTAGCCGCCAGCGAGGGCGACTTCGGCACTGAGTTTCTCGACAAGATCCTGGCGGTGCGGGTGGTGAAGTCACTGACTGCGGCAGTCGCACACATCCAAGCTCACGGTACTGACCACACTGAGACCATCGTTACCGAAAGTTATCCACGCGCGATGCGTTTTTTGCGTGAGGTGAACTCGTCGACCGTACTGGTCAACGCCTCGACGAGGTTCTCCGACGGTTACGAGCTCGGTCTCGGCGCCGAGATCGGCGTCAGCACGACCAAGATCCACGCTTTCGGTCCGATGGGAGTCGAGGGCCTCACCACCGAGAAGTTCATCGTTCTCGGTGAAGGCCAGCTCCGGCACTGACCCTGAAGACCCCGAGGCAGGGAGGAAGGCTCGGACCGTCAGGTTGAAGCTAGCGAGGAGGGCGACCCAGCACTTTCTGGGCCGAGAGGCGGAGGAATGGACCGCGGAGGAAGTCGGGCATGCGACAGTGGCGGCGGGTTTTGCGATCGACCCAGATGTGGCGAGAATTGCCGGTGACGAGAAGGTCGTCGCCACGCTTGACCTCGTAGCCGAATTGCACGGCGCGAGAGGCAGCCCAGTCAACCCAGGAGCGGACAGTCACGCAGTCTCCGTAGCGAGCGCCGTCGCGGTAGGTCAGCTCGAGACCCGATACGACCAGGAAGAAGCCCGCTTCCTCGATCAGAGCGTAGGGCTGTCCACCTTCTGCGCACAGGCGAGTCCTCGCAAGCTCGAACCAGATCGGATAGACGGCGTGGTGGACGCCCATCTGATCGGTCTCGGCATAACGGACCTCGACCTCGATGTCGACGCTCGGCTTCAATGGTGCTTCCTCGAGTAGTGAAGGATGGTGCTGATGATCTTGATCCCAGCGAGAACGGTACCCCGAATGGTACCTGTGATCTTCGACACTCCGACCCGCCGACGATAGCTCACCGGAACCTCGAGGACTCGTAGGCCTCCCCGCAGGGCCTTGACCTGCATCTCCGCAGTCCAGCCGAAGTCAGGATCAGCCATGTGTAAAGCCTGCAGGCTGTCCCAGCGGATGGCTCGAAAGGGTCCCAGGTCGGTGAACTTGTGTCCGTAGAGCGCGCGGATGAGCAGCGTGGCCAGGATGTTCCCGATCCGCGCTTGAGGAAGGAGGGCTCCCGGCTCTCTTTCGCCGAGGATGCGCGAGCCGATCACAAGGTCGCACAGGCCCCTTTCGATGGGCTCGACGAGGGTCGGTAGCTCCTCGGGGTGGTCTGAGTAGTCTGCGTCAACGAACACCACGATCTCGGGCGGATCCTTTCGAGCGAGCTCGGCGATACCGACAAGGCAGGCGCTGCCATAGCCCTGCCTGGCGGCGTTGACGACATCGGCTCCGCTATCTCGAGCGACCTCTGCTGTGCGGTCGGTCGAGTTGTTGTCGGCTACCACGACGCGACGGGCTCGAGTTGCAGCGAGTGCCTTCAGCACCAGTGGCAGGGAAGCCTCCTCGTTGAAGGCCGGTATGACGACATCGATGATGGCGGTCTCGGGAGACGACACGTCTCTAATTGTATCGGCGCCCTAGATGAAGATCGGAGCCCTGTCGCGGAGCGTGGTAAACTGCGGCCCCTTCCGCGCCCACCTCCGCGGCAACATCTCCACTTCTCAGACCAAAGGACTCATCCCGTGCCTTCCGCCGCGAGCTACCGTGCACGCTCTATAAAGGGCATGAGGGACCTGCTGCCGCCAGATACAGCGGTGTGGGCCCAAGTCGAGGCAACCGCGAGGCGGGTCTTCGGCCGCTATGGCTTCGACGAGATCCGCACCCCGATCGTCGAGGAGACGGATCTCTTCGTTCGAGGCGTAGGAGAGGCGACCGACATCGTCGGCAAGGAGATGTATTCCTTCGTCGACAAGAGAGGAAGGAACCTCAGCCTCCGCCCGGAGAGTACGGCGCCGGTGGCGAGGGCCTTCGCCCAGCACGGGCTGCGCGAGCGACCACAGCCTGTTCGACTTTTCTATATCGGCCCTCAGTTCCGCTACGAGCGCCCCCAGAAAGGTCGCTACCGCCAGTTCCACCAGATCGGTGCCGAGGTCCTCGGGGATCCCGGCCCCTGGAGTGATGCGGAAGTCGTTGTGATGCTGATGACATTCCTGCACGAGCTTGGCTTTAGAGATGCGCGCGCCCTCGTTAACACTGTGGGTGATGGCGAGAGTCGGGCCCGCTATCGTGAGCAGCTGTTGGAGTACCTAGAGCCGAAAGCGGAGCAGCTAGGGGAGGACAGCCGCAGGCGCCTCCGCAGCAACCCATTGCGAATTCTCGACACCAAGGTCGCCAGCGAGCGCGAGCTCCTTCAAGGAGCACCTCGCCTGAAGGACTGCCTGAGCGAGGAAAGCCAGGCGCACTTCAGCGAGTTTCTACGCGGCCTCGACGCCTGCGAGGTCAGTTACGAGGTTGCAGATCATTTGGTTCGCGGCCTCGACTACTACACTCGCACGGTCTTCGAGATCGTTTCTCCGGCCCTCGGAGCTCAGGACGCTCTGGTCGGAGGCGGCCGCTACGACGGCTTGGTGGAAGAGGTCGGTGGGCCGCCGACGCCCGGGATCGGCTTTGCGATAGGTCTCGACCGCTTGATTGAGATCCTTCCCGGTGGTGAGCTCTCTGCGGACCAGGAGCCCAGCTTCTTGGTTGTGCCGATGGGAGACGTTGCCAGTGTCGAGGCCCTTCGTCTCTGCGAGGAGCTTCGTTCCCTGGGCCTGCGCGTGACCGCTGAGCTCGCTGCGCGATCGGCGCGCACAGCGCTGCGCCGTGCCGACCGGATGGGCGTTCACTATGTCGTTTTTCTAGGTGAGGATGAGCTCGCGAGCTCCGAGGTCTCGATCAAGAACTTTCGTTCGGGAAAGCAGTTGCGGCTGAGTCGGCAGGCTCTGGAAGAAGGGCTGAAGGAATTGCTCGAAGGCGGAGAATAAGTGATGAAACGACGTGGAGCAGGAACCATTAGCGTAGACGACGTGGGCTCCCGCGTGCGCCTCCAAGCGTGGGTTCGTCGCCGCCGCGACCACGGCGGGGTCCTCTTTCTGGATCTCCGAGATCGTAGTGGTGTTGCCCAGGTCGTGGTTCGTCCCGAGGAGCAGCCGGAGGTGGCGGCCGCCCTGCAGCCGGTACGCAACGAGTGGGTTGTTGAAATCGAGGGAGAGGTGAAGCGGCGCTCTCCCGAGGCGGTGAATACGAAGATCCCGACCGGCGAGCTGGAGGTGATCGCGGACCGCGGCGTCGTCCTTGCTCGCTGCGCAGCGATGCCCTTTGCCCTCGAGGGGCCGGTCGAAGCGAGTGAGGAGACCCGCCTGCGTTTTCGCTTCCTGGACCTGCGTCGGGAGGAGCTCGCTCGTAATCTTCGGCTTCGTCACCAAGTGGTGATGGAGTCCCTCAAGTTCTTCGATGAGAATGACTTTCTCCACGTCGAGACGCCGATTCTCACCCGCTCGACTCCGGAAGGGGCAAGAGACTACCTGGTTCCGAGTCGCGTGCATCGGGGCAGCTTCTTCGCTCTGCCTCAGTCGCCGCAGCTTTTCAAGCAGATCCTCATGGTTGCCGGCGTCGAACGCTACGTCCAGCTCTGTCGCTGTTTTCGCGACGAGGATCTGAGGGCCGATCGCCAGCCCGAGTTCTCCCAGCTCGATGTCGAGATGTCGTTTGTCGATCGAGAAGAGGTAATGGGCCTGATCGAGGACCTCACTCGTCGCATCTTTCCGCTGGTCGACATCGCGCCCTCGACTCCCTACCCGCGCATGACCTACGAAGAAGTGATGCGCAAGTACGGCATCGATCGACCTGATCTGCGCAGCCCGTTGGAGATCGTCGACCTTTCAGAGGTGCTGGGCGAGTGCGTCTTTCGCGTCTTTCGCGAGCAGGTCTCCGAGGGTGGAAGGGTTCGCGGCATAAGAGTGCCTGGAGCGGCCTCGGCGAGTCGTCGCGAGGTCGAGGATTGGGCTGAGCTGGCGCGGAGCGAAGGAGTGGCGGGAGTGTTGACTCTTCGTCGTCGCGACGGTGAGCTGAGCTTCCAGGTCAAAGATAGTCTGACCCGAGGAGAGCTCGATGCCGCGGCTGAGCAGCTCGCTCTCGAGGAGGGCGACCTGGCGCTGCTGGTTGCTGCGCCGGCGGAACGCGCAAGTGCCGCCCTCGGTGCTCTGCGGGTACCGCTGGCTCGCCACGCCGGGGTGTTTGAAGAGGGAGAGTCTCGGCTTCTCTGGGTGACGGATTTTCCTGTCGTCGACTGGAACGCCGATGAAGGTCGATGGAACGCGGTTCATCACCCCTTCACCCATCCCCATCCTGAGGATATGGAGCTATTGGACAGCGATCCGGGTGCGGTTCGGTCGCTCGCCTACGACCTGGTTCTAAACGGGACCGAAGTCGCGGGTGGGTCGATCCGTATTCATGATCCGGAGCTGCAGAGGAAGATGTTCGGACTGCTGGGGATTTCCGCGACAGAGGCAGAGGAGCGTTTCGGTTTCCTCCTCGAAGCTCTACGCTACGGGGCGCCTCCCCACGGCGGCATCGCGGTAGGGCTCGATCGACTGCTAATGCTGATGGCTGGCGCCTCTAGTATCCGTGAAGTCATCGCCTTTCCGAAGACCGCCTCGGCGGTCTGCTTGATGACCGATGCGCCTTCGGGTGTGGACTCGGAGAAGCTCAGCGAGCTCGGGATCCGAGTGCCGCCACGGCAGACGAGTTGACGGTAGCTGGATCCCCCGCCGTGTCTGATCTCCGCCGCTTGGTCCTCCACACTGGCAGCCACGAATGCCCCGTCGTCGTCGGAGCTGGGGCTCTTCGAGAGGTCGCCGAGGAGTTGGTGGAGTGGTCAAGGGGGCGAACTGTTTTCGTGCTCTCCTCTCCTCCCCTGCGGGAGCTTCAGGCACACCTGATCGAGAGTCTGGCGATCGAGGCCGCCGCCGTCAGATCGATCTGGGTTCCGGATGGGGAGTCAGCGAAGACCCTTCAGGTGGCGGGGGAGGTGTGGAGCGAGATGCTGCGCCAGGGCGGCAAGCGGGACAGCCGTTTGATCGCCATCGGAGGCGGCACGGTCGGTGATCTGGGCGGGTTCGTGGCCGCCTGCTTCCTTCGCGGTATCGAGGTGGTACAGGTGCCCACTACGCTGCTTGCACAAGTCGACGCGTCGGTCGGTGGCAAGACGGCGGTCGACCTTCCGGAGGGAAAGAACACGGTTGGCGCCTTTCACGATCCGACTTTGGTGGTCTCCGACACCGAGGTGCTTCGCACTCTCGATCGTGGCGAAATTCGTTCAGGGCTGGTCGAGGTGATCAAGATGGCGGCCCTGCTCGATCCCGAGCAGCTCGATAGGGTCGAGGATAAGCTCGATCTACTGCTCGCAGGTGATGCGAAAGCCTTGGCGCCCGTAGTTGCCGATGCGGTTGCTACCAAGATTAGGGTCGTCGAAGAGGACCCCTTCGAACGGGACCAGCGGCGTCTGCTCAACTTCGGTCATACACTGGGGCACGCGCTGGAGGCGGCCCTGGGCTATGAGGGCCTCCGCCACGGAGAAGCGGTGGCTTACGGCATCCTCTTCGCCATGCGCCTTGCCAGGAGGCGGAGTCTTCCGGAGGCGGACGAAGCTCGTATTCGATCTTTGCTTGCCAGACTGGAAGTGCCTCCCCTGCCCGAGGTGGACCCCAGCGCCGTGCTCTTGGCCATGCAGCGCGACAAGAAGGCGCGTGAGGGTAGGCTTGCCTGGGTCCTTCCGACCCGAATAGGCGGTGCCGAGATCGTCGAGGACTTGTCGCCGTCGGAGGTAGAGACCGAGCTGCGAGTCTTCCTCGACACCCCCCAGCCGGTCTGAGCCCAGGCGCTCGGCTTTCCAGGATATAGAATCCTGTCTATAATAGAGGCCTCACTGCTCCGGCCGCTCGCCTGGAAGGCACCCCGGCAATGCTCAATTTTCTGCGCCGAATCCGCCAACTCCGGCTGAGGAATCTCCTCCTCGTCTTCCTTATGACTTATGGATGCCTGTCACTGGTGATCTCGGCTCTGACGAACGTTCGCCAGAACGGGCAGTTGGTCGAGACGCTGGAGCAGATCAGCCTGACTCATCGGGTCGAGGCGCTGTCGCGTCAGCTGGGTGGCGAGGTGAGCTCCGGCCAGCAGCTCCTTCAGCAGCTGGCGGATACTCTGCTGTCCATACCGTCCAGCGGAGTTTCCTCCGGCGTGCGGGATCGGTGGGTTGACGAGTATCTGCGGACCTTCGCTGAAAAGAACCAGCTCCTCCGCTACGTTCGAGTAGCCCTGGTGGAGCAGGGGCGAGAGTTTGGTCCAAGCGCCCTGCCGGCCGAAGTCGAAGAGGTCATGTCAGAGGCTATCTCCGACGCCGTTTTGCAAGGGAGTGGAGGAACGCGCTTTGTTCTCCTCGCCGAGACCAAACAGCCGGCGGTTGTCATTACCGAGGTAGGAAGTCTTCGTGGCGCTCAACAGGCGGGGGTGGTCCTCACCGCTCTGGTGCCGCTCGATTTCCCGCCCGAAGGCCAGACGATGACCTTCTTGGTCGATTCCGAAGGCGCCGTACTCTGGGCGGAGGACCCCGACCCGGCTTACCTCGAGGCGCTCGGTGAGTCGACTCTGATCGCGGACTTTGTCAATCACCCCTCAGTTTTCGTTTCTGAGTACTGGCAGGAGATCGGGGACTTGCGCCAGCGAGTGATCGCCCAGGTCAGCCCGATTGCGCGACTGGGTTGGGGCGTTGTCGTGCAGCAGCCCAAGTCGACTGCGTTCGGTGTCGCCAGGCAGGTGGTCAATTCGACCCTGGTCTCGGCGCTGTTGATGCTGGTGCTCGCTTTAGTGTTCGCGGTCGGAGCAAGTCAGGTCGTGAGTAGCCCGATTCAACGCCTAGCCGAGAGAAGCTCCGAGATCGCCGCCGGCAACTTCGGGGGGCGCGTACCCCCGGGGGGGCTCAGTCGCGAGCTGGTCAATCTTGCCGATAGTTTCAACGTCATGAGTGGTCATGTCGAGAAGTCGGTTGAACGCCTCCGCCGGGCAGCCGAGGAGAATCACGAGCTCTTTCTGGGCTCGATTCGAGCCATTCTGGCAGCCGTAGAAGCGAAGGAGCCCTACACGCGAGGTCACTCTGAGCGAGTTGCTGCATTCAGTCAGGCGATCGCCCGCCATCTTGAAAGTGATGCCGAGTTTCAGGAGCAGGTCTGGGTGGCCGGGCTGCTCCACGATGTCGGCAAGATCGGTATCGACGACCGGATCCTCAAGAAGGGTAACGCCCTCACCGAGGAAGAGTTCGAGGAGATCAAGCGCCACCCGATTATCGGTGAAGAGATCATGGCGTCGATCGACCGTCTCAGCTATAGCCTGCCGGCCATTCGCTGGCACCACGAGAAGTGGAACGGTCGTGGCTATCCGGATGGTCTGCGCCGTGAAGCCATTCCCTTGATGGCTCGTATTGTCAGCGTTGCCGACTCGTTCGACGCAATGACCACGCAGCGGGTCTACCAAGAGGCGATGTCGCCTCAGGAGGCCGTGAGCTGGATCCGAAAGCAGAACGGGATCGCATTCGACGCCAGGGTCGTCGAAGCATTCCTCAAGGCCTACCTCAAGGAGGAGGTCAAGGCGGTCGACTCGAGCCCGATCGTGGCGGCACCCGAGGAGCCGATCGCGCTTGCGGTCGGGGACAGCGTCTACACCTAGCGCCGGTAGTGACCGAATCGAGCGCAGATAGCGATCCCGAGAGCAGCGCCAAGGCGGGGCTCTGGGCCAAGCTCAGGCTCGGCTTGAGCAGGACCCGCGGCCAGCTGGTCGATCGGATCGGTGCGGCGGTCGAGGGAAGGGGAGTTAGTGATGAGGAGGCTCTCGAGGCTCTCGAGGAAGCCCTCATTGCCGCCGACCTTGGTGTCGATACCTCTCTCGAGCTCATCGAGCGGGTGCGAGGCGGGCTGCGGCCCGGGGAGATCGGAGACAGCTTCCGCCTCAGAGAGATGCTTCTGGACGAGATCTCTGTGCTTCTCCTAGATGCTCCACCGCTCCAGCAGGTGACGAACAGCCCGGTGGTGAGCCTCTTGGTGGGCGTGAACGGCGTGGGAAAGACCACCACCATCGCCAAGCTGGCCAAGCTCTCGGTCGACCGAGGGGAGAGAGTGCTGATCGCCGCAGCGGACACTTTTCGAGCGGCTGCGATCGAGCAGCTGATGGTATGGGGAGAGCGTCTAGGGGTGGCGGTCGTCAGACAACAGCAGGGCGGCGACCCGGCGGCAGTGGTCTTCGATGCCCTTCAGGCCGCGCGCGCGCGTGGTATCGACCACCTGATTGTCGACACCGCGGGGCGGCTTCATACCAAGAAGAATCTGATGGAAGAGTTGGCGAAAATCGGCCGTATCGTTTCTCGGGAAGGGGATGGTTTCGTTCGCCGCACTCTCCTGGTACTCGACGCAACGGGCGGTCACAATGCTCTCCAGCAGGCCAAAGACTTCAATGCGACTGTCGCCATCGACGGAGTGGTCCTGACCAAGCTGGATGGGACCGCCAAAGGCGGCATTGTCGTAGCTCTCGCGCGCGAGCTGCGCCTGCCGGTGGCGTTTCTCGGAGTGGGTGAGGGCGCCGACGATCTGGTCCCCTTTCTACCCCGGGATTACGCAAGGGCTTTGTTGGGGTAAGGACCCACTCTGATGTTTTCCAGCTGGTTCCTTCTCATTCGGCTCAGTCGCTAAAGTCCTGCTAGTTCAAGGACTTGCTTTCCTTCTGGTTCCTGCTGGTTCGTGGAGCGGGGTCTCATTCTTCTCAGTCTGTTAGATGGCTGTTAGATGGAATCGCCCACGACACGCAGGCCACGGCTCGCAACCTTGGCCTCACGATGGAGACGGCCGATCGTTTGGTCGAGATTGCTCATCGCCGTCTCCGAAGTTTTCTGGAAGAGGTGTCCGTAGCGATCCATGGTGATCGAGATGGAGGCGTGTCCGAGCTGTGCACTGACGTACTTCGGGGACTCCCCCTGGTCGATCAACAGCGATGCATAGGTGTGGCGCAATGCGTGGAGGCCAATGGAGGATCGGAGCCCGGCGCGCTCCCGGATCGCGCTGAACTTCCGTCTGTACCATTTGTCGGGATAAGTAGGAGTGCCTGTACGGGTGTGAAAGACGAAGTCGCTAGAGAGCCCCGGCGATGCCTCACGGTGGCGCTCTAGGGCGCCTAGGACGTTCTGAGGAAGGTCTACGACCCGGGCTGATTTGTCGGTCTTCGGCGTCGTTACTACGCCCTGATACACGGATCGGCGAATGGTGAGACGGGCACCAGCGAAGTCTTGCCATTGGAGGCCAAAGATTTCGCCGCGCCGCAGGCCGGCGAAGAGGCCTAGGTGGATGACAGCGCTCTCCTCGGCCGAGTCAGTCACAGCCTCAAGAATGTCTACTATGTCGGAGTGCTCGAGGAAGTCGGCCTCGCTGCGCTCAATGCGGATTCGCTTCTCGCCGGCAAGCGGATCGCTCGTCATGTAGTGCTGCTTGCGGGCCCAGGCGAAGATCGAATTCAGGAGCGTGAAAATATTATTGTGCGTCTTCTTCGAGAGCTCGCCGGCGGCTATCCTGTTAGCCATTGTCTTTCGCCAACTCTGAACGGCTCCATCTAGGCTGTCGGAGCGGTACTCCCCGAAGGCCGGGATCAGCTGCCTCATCACTATCGACCGGTAAGACTTCGCCGTGGATAGCTTCATCTCAGCGCCCATCTTCAGACGAACTTCGAGCTCGTCCGTGAGCCACTTGTCCAGGAGGTCTGACATGAGCAGCGGCTTGACCTTGCGGAAGGTCCTGGTGCGCGTAGCAGGTAGGATGGATCAACCCATCGCTCGGCACCCAGCTCGACGAGGGTAGAGGTGGGGATTTCAAAGGGGGCTCCGCCATGACCGGTCTCATTCGCGCGTTCATCAGATTCAACAAGGGCCTGCTCAAGATGCCCGTTCCCTGGCAGTTGTGGCTCCTGTTGATGGTAGGCATCAACCTGATCGTGCCGCTCTTCTTCCTGGACCGTCTAGAGGCGTGGGTGGTCATAGGCGCCGTTCTGCTCAGCATGATGCTGATGACGGCGTTGACAGGACTGGTCGGATTCACACGGCTTCTTGGGCTGGGACACGTCTTCTGGATTCCGCTCGTTGTCTTTCTGTGGACACGGCTCGAGCAGATTCCAGCCGAGGGCGTCTTCGGCTTGTGGATCCGAGCTCTGATCGCCATCAATGTCCTCTCGTTGGTCATCGACACGGTCGATGTCATTCGCTACATTGCCGGCGACCGGGAAGAGACGGTCCAGGGGCTCTAGTTATCGGAGTAATTACGTGTTACCGGCGACGAAGAAGCGCGGGATCTTGGCTTTCTAGCCGCGGTTTTCGGGGCGGCGCCCGACGGCGTGAGCGACGACGGCGACGGTGTCGGGTCTCTGTAAGTGGGTGTAGATGATGAAAGTCGATGGGGTCAGCGTTGCAGATACAGGAGAACCAGGCTCCGGTGCGCTCCCTGTCGGAACATAACGTTGGCACGGTTGAGGCTGATGGCCTCCACCTTGATGCGAACCTCGCCCTCGCCCGGCTCCGTGAGAGGCAAGTCCTCGATCTTGAGCACGTCGGCGCTTCCTGTTTTGAGAGTGAGCACGGTAATCGATGGGAATAAGGGCCATTCTGAGCACGGTGGGTGAGGGAAGGGGTGTTTGGTCCCTCAAGTAGTGTGCTCAAAACTAGGTCCGGCGGCATCATCCCCGCCGAAGGCGGGGCGTCCGGGCCTGACGCGCAGTCCATACTTGTTCTTTTCGCTGATCACGCTGAACGAGGGCTGACACGCAGCGATGGCACGAACGGCACGCTATCTGATGGGCGATCGAGGCAGTTCGCCCAGCTTCCATCGCGCCTGGGCCCTGGTTGCGCCCTCAGATACCTTGAACGGAACCCCCATTCCCACCAGACAAGGTGATCGGGTTTCCTCGAATCGCCATCAAATACCGTGAACAAGGCCGTCTGAGGCAACTGGCAGCGAAACGCAGCTTCGGCTAAGTCCTTCAAAAGGCTACACGACCATCACTTATCGTGATCGGACCGCCATCGATTACCGTGCTCACTCTCACCTGCTCGGGCCCACCCGTAGCGCCCAGCGCTTCCGCGGTCGTCCGGGGCCCCCTGGAGGGAACGTACCCTTCTCCAGGAGCTTAGCCTCGAGGCGTCCGCCTGTCGCCTCCATAATCTCGTTGTGGTAGCTCTTCAGGCGTCGGATGATGTCTCGGTCACGGTCGCCCTCTCTGTCGCGGAAGAGCGACATTAGGGCCTCGTGGGGCACCTCGGATACAGTCCGTGCAGCGCCACAGCGTGCGATGAGGAAACAGAGGTAGTCCCAGCCGATCGGGCGATCCATGAAGAGTTTGAGGAGTTCGAGCGGGACAATCAGGCGGTTGGAGGTATCCGAGAGGTACTTCCAGAAGTCAGCCGAAAGGATCACCCCGTAGGGGTGTGAATCGGGCAACACCAATTGCCCAGCCTTCTCACTCTTGAGCTGTTTGCTCGTCGGTAGGCTGAAGCGCCGGACGATGAAGAGTTGTTCACCTTCGATACCCTCATCGAGCTCGGCTTGCGAGCGCCCAAACAAGAGGCGCACCGAGAGGCCCGAGATACCCTTGAAGCGTTGCCGGAAGAGCGCGAGCGTGCGACCGTCCTCGGAGAGGTTGAAGGTTTTGAGGAGCTCGCCGACGCGCTGGAAGTGCACGATTGGCGAGCCCTGCTCGATCGCCAGGTGCTGAATCCCGGCGAGGACGAAGCGGTCGGCACCGAAAGGAAGCTCGTTGCCTTCGGTGGCTGTGTACGTAACGCGCAGCCACATATCGCCACCGAGGCGTAGTGTCCGCGTCAGTGAGCTCGAACCTGCTCTGCGCTTGGGAAGCCCTGCCATCGCCAGGGCCTTGGCGGTACGGATCGCTTCGATGCGCTGCTGCTCATCGAGTGCCTCGCGGATGGAGACCACCTTCTCGACACGCTCGAGGAGCGCCTTATGCTTGCGCTCGTTCATGGGTTCCGGGCGACCGTAACACGGGCTGTGGAAAGCAGGAGTTTTCCACGTGAACGAGAACGCGAAATCATCGCACCGGTTCGTGAATGAGGACGCGTAAATACGTGAATGAGGACGCGTTATTACGTGAATGAGGACGCGAAATAGTCGGTAAGTACCTATGCCTTCAAGGGACTAGCGCGAGGGCAGTACCCTCAATATTCTTACAGTATCTACCTAAGCAGTAGTAGGGAGGCAGGCTGTGGAAATCTGACGATCTATGGAAAGCTCCCGCCCCAACATCACCTCGAGCTCCAGCACCATTCTCGGGAGCTTCCCACAGCTCTTGGAAATCCCGCAGACGGGATTCCCACAGCTTCCACGGCCACGACGACTACTAAAATAGAGTGGGTTTTCAAGAGAGCCTGAGCGGAGAACCCCCGAAACCGAGTGTTCGTTTCACCATTCGTTTCTTAGAAACGAACGGTTGCCGCGATGCGCGGAAGAGCGCGCAACCCTTACCAGGGCTTGCGCAGCTGGTTCCCCCCTGGTGTCGGGCTCGCGCCCGACTCCGCGTACCGCCTCTCATTTCCTATCGTCATGAGAGCTCCACTTCGCTATCGCTTCGTTTCGGGTCTCGCCTATGTCGTTATCACTCTTGGGCTCGACCTCGGTCCGCGGAGTCGGGCGCTGCGCTACCGGCGGCAAGAGCCGCCTCCCGACACCAGGGGGGTAAGAATTGCCTAGGCAAAGCCGAGGCATCCGAATCGAGCAAAGCTCGAGAAGAAGGTAAGGAGACGCAAGGCCGAGGCGTGCTGCCTGCCAAATAGCAGGCAGCGTGTTCCGAGAACACTCGGAAAGAAAAGAGAGAGGAACGAAAACGGTTACCCCAAGGTCTCCGTGAGATCTCCAGAAAGTCGACTCCTGCTCACATCCCTCATGGTGGCAGACAGCCTCGCTCCGTCAAGGTCGAGGACTCTCTTGACCTCGCCTCGGACTGACTGCTCGGGGTTTTCCGGTATGTGAGCAGGTAGTCGAAGCTCACGCTAATCAGTAAGCAACAACAGACGTATGAGCGACAGCGAAATGAGTTATCTAGTGCGCACACATTTAGACTTTGTGGAGAGCTGCTTTCTACACGAGACGGTCGACTGGAGAGAAGACTCCAGTGGTGTAACTTCGTATGTGGCGAGCAAGCCACTCGAGTACCGCGTGACCACATATGAGAACGAGAGTGGTGAGATTGAACACAAAGTAGAACGGAATCGGTGAGCTCAAGAAGAGCGTCCAAAGCGACGCTCTTCTTGCTGGAGACTCCGGAGGCAATAAGTTTCCCAACCACCCCCGTTTTCGTGCAGGAGGTGGCGGACGTCCGCCACCCTTCTTGACGAGAACGCCTCCGATGCGTCTGGCGGTTGTCCACAGCTTCGCGATTGGACTGCGACCCGTATACTGAAAAGCAAGAGAGATCTTTTTTCGGTTCTAACGACAGCACCTTCACCTCACCAACTCGCCTGTCATAGCGTGTGCTGTCTCCGTTCTTCGAGCACACGGCCCTCCATACCCATAGAGGGCTGATGCCCTCGAAGAACAGACAGCCATGTTGGTGAAGCTCACCCCCTCAAAGAGGAGGAAAACCGAGGGGTAGAGCTCTGTAGCGCTAGTTAGCCGGCCCCTCTTGGCTCGCTCTGCTGCATGCGGGAGGTGCTGTCAGTGGAACTATTGAAATCACAACAGCACATCCTTGGAGAACGCTCGATTGCGGGGTACCCCCCGCGGCCGTTTGGTATTGCCCTTCCCGATCGGCGTCATCACCTTTTTGTTATTGGCGCGACAGGCCTTGGGAAGACAACATTTCTTCACGGTTCTTTGATCCAGGACTTGGCGACGCCGGGTGTTGGCGTGGCTTTCCTAGACCCTGACGGCACGGCAGCGGCTCAGCTCCTCGACTACATCCCACCGTCTCGCACGGGAGACGTCGTCTACTTCGACCCGGAAGACGCTGACCACCCAATCGGCTTGAACCTGCTCGATACGCGCGGCGACGTCGATGAGCACCAGGTCGTCGGCGAAGCGGTGTCGATCTTTAAGCGCTTCTGGGGCGACAGCTTCATGGCGCGCTCGGAAGACCTCCTTGCGAATACGCTTGCCGCCCTCGTTGAACATGGTGGCCAAACGCTTCTGGGTGCATTGCGGATGCTCACAGACGCCCCTTATCGGGAGCGCATACTCGCGAAGACGACCAACCCTGTCGTTTTGGGGTACTGGCGCGACGAGTTTGAGCACTACGACGCCCGCTATCGCGAACAGATGGCCGCGCCCATCCTCAACAAGCTCCGGCGCTTTGTCACCGACGCGCCCATGCGCAATATCGTTGGCCAGGTCAAGAGCGGTTTTGACATCGAGGCGCTGATGAACGAGGGCAAGATTCTCCTCGCGCGCCTACCGGTGAGAGTGAGCACGATAATCGATGGGAATGTTGGCCATTCTGAGCACGGTAGGTGAGGGAAGGGTGTTTGGTCCCTCAAGTAGTGTGCTCAAGACTAGGTCCGTCGGCATCATCCCCGCCGAAGGCGGGCCGTCGGGGATCCGTCCCGAATGCTGTGGAAATTGAGAATGGCGTAATCTCCTAGTGGTCAAACACATCGCCGGTTAGGGCGAACGGAGGATTACGCCATGGTGGAGAATATCAACGAGGAAGGGGAAGCTGCACGCTTCCGTCAGGACATTCGTTCGTTGTTACGCGAGCGTGTTCGTGCGGCGATCGAGATCACACTCGAGGAAGAGCTGTCCGAGGCGCTGGGCTGCAGCGCCTACGAGCGTTCAGGCGAGCGTGCGGGCTATCGCAACGGCAAGCAGCGTCGTCTGATCACGACGGCGTGTGGGTCGAAGGAACTGGACATTCCACGAGGACGGCTAGTCGGCGAGGATGGGGCCAGCGTAGAGTTTCGCAGTGCGATCGTGCCGCGTTACGCTCGTCGTACGCAGGAGGTCGATGACGCGATCCTGGGTGCGTATCTGGCTGGCGCTAACAGCCGCCGGATCAAGAAGGCATTGGCTCCGCTGCTGGGTGAGGAGCACCTGTCCAAGAGCGCAGTTTCGCGTGTGGTGTCTCGGCTGAAGGAGCTTTTTGCTCGCTGGAGTGAGCGCGATCTGTCGGAGGAGTCCTACGTGCTTCTGTTTCTCGATGGCTTTCACCTGAAGGTCCGCTTGGCCCGTCGAGTGGTCTCGGTACCGGTGCTGGTGGTGCTGGGTGTGACTCCGGACGGCACCAAGGTGCTGGTGGCCTTACGTTTAGCCGCGAGCGAGGCCGCCGAGCACTGGAAGTGGCTGATCGAGGATCTGAAGGCCCGAGGTCTTCAGGCTCCGCGCTACCTGGTCACGGATGGCCACAAAGGGCTGGCCGCGGCGCTGAAGGCTTGGCCTGAGGTCAAAGTCCAGCGCTGCGTCCAACACAAGTGGGAGAATCTGAAGAAACACTGCCCGGTGCACGCACACGACGAGCTGCGGCGTGACTGGCACTCGATCGTACGAGCCGAGGACGCGGCACAGGCCCGCAAGGCCTACGCGGCGTTCGTCACCAAGTGGTCGCGACTAGTCCCGGCGGTGGCTCGCAGCCTTGAGGAGGCAGGGTTCCAGCTACTGACCTTCTACGAGCTCCCCAAATCGCTGTGGAGTTCGGTGCGCACGACCAACGCTCTGGAGAACCTGAACCGCGAGTTTCGTCGCCGCACTAAAACCCAGGGCTCCTTTGCCACCGAGGCTGCCGGCGTCACGCTCCTCTGGGGGCTCGTCGCCTTCGGGCAGATACACCTGCGAAGGATTAACGGCTACCGGGCGCTTCAGCTCCTGCTCGAGGTTGAGAGGGCCGCGTAAACGGTAGGATTTAGCAAAAGACGACTCGGAGGACTACGCCTGAACCCATTTCCACAAAAAACGGGACACATCCGCCGTCGGGGCCTGACGCGCAGTCCATACTTGTTCTTTCGCTGATCACGCTGAACGAGGGCTGACACGCAGCGATGGGATGAACGGCACGCTATCTGATGGGCGATCGAGGCGGTTCGCCGAGCTTCCATCGCGCTTGGGCCCCTGGTTGCGCCCTCAGATACCTTGAACGGAACACCCATTCCCACCAGACAACGTGATCGGGTTTCCTCGAATCGCCATCAAATACTGTGAACAAGACCGTCTGAGGCAAGTGGCAGCGAAACGCAGCTTCGGCTAAGTCCTTCAAAAGGCTACGCGACCATCACTTATCGTGATCGGACCGCCATCGATTATCGTGCTCACTCTCAACCGGCGAGCCTCGGCGAGAGCAACGCCGACCTCCTCGGCTCCATGCTCGTAACCAAGTTCTACCTCGCCGCACTGAAGCGTGGGCGTATGCTCGAAAACGAACGCCGCGACTTCTACCTCGTCCTCGATGAATTTCAGCGCTTCTCAACCGACACATTCGCCTCGATCGTGGCAGAGGCGAGAAAGCATCGGCTCAATTTGGCTCTCGCCGCACAGCACCTCGGCCAGACGTCAGACGCGGTGCGAGCCGCTGTCTTAGCGAACGTCGGCACCCTCATTTCCTTTGGTCTCGGCGCCGACGACGCACGACGGCTTGAGCCCTACTTCCTTCCTTATTCACAAGAAACCCTTCGAGATCTCGGCCGTGGTGAGGTGGTGGTCAGACTCTTGGCGAACGCCGAAGCCGGACAGCCATTCCTCGCACGAACGACGCTTCCCGATCGAACGCACTATCACGGCCGCAGTGAGCTTGTTCGCCGTGAGTCACGGCGGCACCACGCGAGCGATCGCCAGAAGGTGGAGAAGAAGCTCGCGAGTTGGTACAAGGCCAAGCAGTGAGAGGGTGGCCATGCAAAAGAAAACCGCCTAGGCCGAAGCCTGGCGGTTGAACTCTCTCGTGCGAATCGACGGAGGCCGGAGTCCCTCGAGTCGGCTAGCGATAGCGTCGTCGTCTCCATGACAGTCTAAAAGAATGCCGAGGAGGTGTGAGCGCCATTCGGTATCGTCGAAGTCGGTGGGTGTCGAGTACTGCTCCATAAGGCGGAATGCGCGCTCTCTGGTGTCATCAGTAAGGTCACCGAATGCTTCAGGAAAGTCTTCGTGAATGCTCCGAAGCAGCCCGATTGCGTTGCTGAGCCAGCTCCGTGCGCCCTCGAGCTCCATATAGACGAGGGCAATCTCCATTGCGAGTTGATGCGTCACAACACTCTCCTTTCGTGGAAAAATCAGTGATGGAAGACCCCAGAACAACCTGAGATGCTCCTCACCGGCGTCCACGAAAGAAGGGTGCCGTGCGCCCGTTGAGTGACGTTAAGGAAAGAACTATAAGTAGTTGAATACTAAGAGTTTACGTTGATTTGTCAAGTATATCCTGCGCGCACCACAGCATGGGTTCTGTGCTCTGTTTTGGCCTTGGTAGAAGGAGAGAGCCGCCCATTGCTAGCGCAAGAACCTGTTGGTCTACCGATCGCTGGTCGCTTCAATGACAACGTGGAAATCCAGTGGAGTCGGCACACTCTAGAGGCAAGGGTGCGCACCGCCTTCGCGCCAAGCTCCCTCAAGACGCCAGAGGGCAAGGCTTATTGGTACCTCTTTCACGAAGGTGACTATGTGGTGGCGTGGGAGTTCGACAGCGATCGCGGCGTGCGAATCACCCCGGGCGGAATGGTGCCCGAGGTGTTCATCCCATCAACAAGATACCTTGACGTTCTCGCGAGCGAACCCATTCGCAAAGACCCCGCATATCTTAGGGATCTGAGAAACAAGCACGCGCGATTTGCGGAAGCAACCACCGCCATTGCTTGCCTTGTACCAACACGCAAGATCGCAGCCTTCTATCCGCTTCCCTCCGAAACCTCAGGGGTGAAGAATCAGTCAAGCATCTTGTCCCTCAATAAGATGATGCCGGCATACGAAGAACGAAACGGCTGGTACCGAATTGACCTATTTGACGATTGGATACCCCCATCGGCGATCGAGGCGCGCCAACCCTTCAAGGATCGCGGCCGAGACGCGTGTGAGCGACGACCCTCTAAACGCTCATATCGCTTCTCATCTTCAACAGCCTTCCACGCCGGCGCCTCGTCTCAGACTAGGGTCACAGGCTTTTCCGAGGTTGGCGAGACGGTGCAGACCATCACGACGGAAGTCCCAGGCGGCTGGTTTAGGGTAGAGGGTTTTTCTGGAAGGAAGGGCTGGTTCCGCGCCACCGATCTCGTGGCCAGTAATACCCCTCGGTCGGCTCCGCCGGTTGACCTCCCTCTCCCCCTATGGGGAAGCGTTACCGCGAGCGTCCTCAACGTCCGCGACGGGCCATCGGCGAACACAAAGGTAGTTCATACCCTTACGAAGGATTCCCGCGTTTTTCTGTTTGAGCGAGGGGGGGGTTGGTGGCGCATCACCAAGCTAAGCAGTCCAGGACGTGTTGGTTGGGTATCAGCCTCCCACATCGAGGTCCTCGGCCGGCCGCCGGATCCATGGCCGAACCCTCCATACTTCGCCACTTTTGATCACCCACTGTCGTCGCAGGGCTCCGGAGAGAGCCGCCAAGACGGTGTCGGCCCGAAAGCTCCGCCCTACCGCAGCGTCTACCATGAAGCCCTCCTTCCGCTCCTATTGCTCCCCTTTCTTGTCACCGCGACTCTTGTGCGTGGCCTCGAGCGCGACGCAGGAGACTATGGGGTGTGGCTTCTCTGGGTCTTCATCTTTACTTTCTTAATTGGCTTCATTCCCGCGCCGGAAGGCGTCTTGGTGGTCTTTGGCCTCTACGGGCTCTGTGCGATCTACTGGCTCTACGAGCTCTTTTTGTTGGTGCACTATTTGATGGTGCCGCACCCGCTCGAAGACGAGCTCAGGAGAGCGGTGGACAACCGCGCAGCGATTGACCTCGACAAGCTCGAGCGCATTGTGGCCGAGAGCATGGGAGATCTTCCTAAGCGGGGGTATAAACTGAAAAATAGAACTCGCCGCGTGCGTCGACTGATTGAGCTTCTGAGAGCTGAGCAGGAGCTTTTCCAAGAGCTTCTCGGCCGAGAGCGATTGTTGAACATACTCGAGAAGCTTGAACACTATGGCTAGCAAAAAGAAGGACGACCAAGAGAGAGAACTCGTCGATCCTGACGACGTACAGACGGCGGAAGAGGCTCTCGAAGCCACCCCAAAAAAACCACTCGTTCCCTCGATTCGCCGAGCTCGGCCGCCGGCGTTTCTGACGCGAATGACAAGGAAGCGCGTCGAGGCCGAGACGGAGTTTCTTGGGGCGTTAAAGGATCATGACGAAGCTGCCCTCGACTGGGCCCGCTCCCACAACGCGCTCAGCCCACAGAATCTTGGGAAGGTGAAGGCACTCGACGAAGAGCATCTCGACGAGGCGCTTGAGGAAACGAGCCAGCGCCGTGAGGTCAGAGCGGCTGAGCACCAGGTCAAGTTGGCGGAATTGGAGAGAAATCTCAGAGACGTAACCGAGCCTCCGAAACCGAAGCCTCACCGAAAAACGGAGGAAGAGAAGCTCCGAGAAGCAGTTAGGAAAGAGGGGGGGCGCGAGGATGCGCGTACAAGCATCTTGCGAGAGAAACGCATCAAGATATGCGGCGGCGAGGACCGTGATCCCGAGACCCATGAAGAAAAGCGGGCCTACGGAGCCGTCCAAGGCATCATGGATCGGATCTACAGAGAAGGACTCTCCTAGGCAACTATGAAGAAGACGATCTTGCTTGGTACTCGCTCAGACGGCTCTCGGGTCGTCTTTCCGGAGCGTCTGCGACAGCGCCACTGTCAGGTAATCGGGGCTTGAGAGTGAGCACGATAATCGATGGGAATGTTGGCCATTCTGAGCACGGTAGGTGAGGGAAGGGTGTTTGGTCCCTCAAGTAGTGTGCTCAAGACTAGGTCCGTCGGCATCATCCCCGCCGAAGGCGGGCCGTCGGGGCCTGACGCGCAGTCCATACTTGTTCTTTCGCTGATCACGCTGAACGAGGGCTGACACGCAGCGATGGGATGAACGGCACGCTATCTGATGGGCGATCGAGGCGGTTCGCCGAGCTTCCATCGCGCTTGGGCCCCTGGTTGCGCCCTCAGATACCTTGAACGGAACACCCATTCCCACCAGACAACGTGATCGGGTTTCCTCGAATCGCCATCAAATACTGTGAACAAGACCGTCTGAGGCAAGTGGCAGCGAAACGCAGCTTCGGCTAAGTCCTTCAAAAGGCTACGCGACCATCACTTATCGTGATCGGACCGCCATCGATTATCGTGCTCACTCTCAGCTCCGGGAAAAGGTAAATCGAAACTGCTCGAGCTGATGATCCGTAGAGACATCCTCAACGGCACCGGCACGCTCTTACTTGATCCCCACGGATCGCTGTACGACGACATTGTGCGCTGGGGAGCGGCCGCCGGTCTCATCCCAGAGATGGAGAATGTTCTCCTCTTCGAGCCCAGAGACGAAGACTTTCTCTTTGGCTTCAACCCCCTCAAACTCGACGGGCTGAGCCGCTCTCAAAGAGAAGACGCTCTTGCAGCGATGGTGCGCGCAATCGGGCAGCTCTGGGGACACGTGGATTTCACTAATACCCCAACGCTCAACCGCGGCCTTCCGCTCATTGTCTACACCTTGTGGGCCAAAGGGCTCACCCTCCGTGAGGGTTCAGAGCTCTGTCAGCGCGGTGATCTGCAGCGCTGGGCTTCAACCGACCTTCCCGACGAGAGTTACCGGCAGGACTGGGAGTATCTGCACTCGCTCACGGATAAAGAGCTCCGCGACGAAATGCGGAGCACCTACAGCCGCTTCATACCTTTCCGGCAGAACTCGCTGGTGCGCGGCATGGTGACCCAGACCGCTCACTACCTCGACTTCAAGCGCGTGATGGACGACGGTGGTGTGGTACTCATCAACCTCGCCAAACTCTCGGAGGACAACAAACGCATCCTCGGCGTGCTCATGATGAACGACATCTTCACCCGAGGACTGCAGCGCGAAGCCGACGTCTCACCGCTTTTTAATGTCTATCTCGACGAAGCCTATTACTTTTTCAACGAAGATATAGAACGTATCCTCTTTGGTTTGAGTAAGTTCGGGGTTGCCCTAACACTGGCCCACCACACACTTTCGCAGGCCGAAAAGGCTGGCAAGTCCGTGCGCGACGCACTCCTGCAGATACCGAACAAGATCATGTTTGGAGGTCTACTCGTCGCTGACGCTCGTGAGCTCGCTGAACAAGCGTTCGTCGGAGAGATTCAACTCGAAGAGGTCAAGCATGTGCTTGATAAGCCCACGGTCGTCGGCTACATCACAGCTATTCTCCGTGCTCATAGCGAGACCGTTGGCAGTGGTGTTTCCTCGTCGAAAGCGACAGGAGGCTCCTCGTCGAAAGCGCCAGGGATTTCAGGAGCCACTACCTCGACGTTTGATGACGAGGGCAACGCCATGGCGACTTCCATTATGGAGGCCGTTTCAGAGCTCAGCAACGAAACCGACTCATGGTCGAGCAGCGAAACGGAAACGCCGTTCTCGTCGGAGACCGAGGGCTGGTCAGAAGCCCTACGCCCCGTTCTAAAAATTATGCCCACAGCGACCTTCAGTCTCGAAGAACAGATCTATAAGGCCGTGGCCACCATGGTGTGCCAGCCGACGCAGTACGCGATCGCAAAACTCAGCGAGAAGCCAAGCGCACACGTTCGGGTGCCGAATGTGCGGGAGCTCCCGACGACCGAGGAGTTCGTCGGCGAATGCAAGCAAGACAACTTCGAGCGTTCATACTTCACGTCACCGCTTGCACAAGCCGAGCTCGAGGAAACAGAGCGCCGAGAGAAGCTCCTAAAGGGAGCCACGGAAGCCCTCATCCCCGAAGAGCCAACCAGCTATCGAACATACTAGACACCCTGTCTAGAGCCGTTTCCACAGGCTCCCGGCTCTCCTGCGGGCTATAGTGGTGTATGGAAGCACTCGCTCCAGCACCCATGCCAGCACGCCAGCGATCAGACGATGGCGTTATCCCCCGCGATCGTTACATCATCGAGTCGGTCTATCGACATCGGTTTCTCAACACGCCCCAAATCGAGGCGCTGACCGAAGCGCACCCGCGCAAAGTGCAGGAGCGCGTCAAAAAACTCCGCGAGCGGAAGTTTCTAACCAAAATCCCGCTCCATCGAATGGGTCCCGGCTCAGAGCCGTTGGTCGTTGCCCTTGCCAATGCCGGCGCCGAGCTCCTGGGCGTCCGCGGCAAGACCGACTACACCAACAAAAATCGGGACCTCAAAGCACATCTGCGCGTACCGGGGTCGGTGCGCCATACGCTTGCAACAGCCGACGTGCTCATCCCTTACGAGGTGGCGTGTCGCACGCGTCCGGATGTTACGTTTGAGACGCTCGAAAGACTCCTCGCGCGCGCGGCGCGGCGAACAAGAACCGCAAGGAATCCTCTCCATTGGAAAGTCGGAAAGATCACTTTCAGAAAGAAAGAATACGCCGTTGAAAGCGTCGTACCCGATGGTGGCTTTGGTCTCCATGTTTCGAGCGCACCCGAAGGGCAGCAAAACGCCTACTTCTTCCCCGAGATCGATCTCGGCACCATGACCATAGAGCCCGAGCGAGGACTCAAGGCGTCGATCGTGAAGAAGATCCTCTGCTACCGCGAGCGATGGCTATACTGGAAAGAGCACCCCGAACAGCACCCCTTCCCCTTCATGCGCAATGCGTGGCGTGTTCCCTTTGTGACCACATCACCTGGTCGTGCGAAGCACTTTCGAGAGGCATGCCACAAAGTTCTCGCGGGTCGGGGTGTAGGACAGTTTCTCTTTACTGATTTCGAGAGCCTTGCGGCGTCTCCTTCCCCATTGGAACATCTCTGGATCGACGGCCGTGGAAAGAGAACAACCCTGACAGATGAGTAGGTGTCGAACGTTCGACACCCCCTCCATCTAGGCCCACGAGCACCACAAGAGTACGAACTCCCCCGCCGCCCAAGCAGTGCCCCCTCCGATGCCCTCGGGGGCTCTTCATGTATGAGCCTGGTCTCTCTCAGGCTCCTCACACCCCTCGCTTTACAGGTATAGGGGTGCGAGAGAGCCAGCATCGAGACCACAAGACAGGCGCCCCAAAAGGTCGGATTACCAACCAAACACCAAACAGACCTATGGGATACATGCAAGACAAAGAGGCCGACTTTCGAGCGCTGCTCGAAGCGCACGGCGCCGGTGAGGCTGCTGTTGATGGCTGCGAGAAAGCGCATCCCGTTGGCTGCGAGCGCAGTTTCCGGGATGGAGTGAGCTGAGGGCTTCGCGACCGCGGGAAAGCTAGGCCTTCTTCAGGAAGGGCGGCATCATCCCGCCGGAACGGCGGTCCGGGTGCGTGGTCCCGGCGGCGTGTTTGCGGTCGGAAGAGATGCGTGAGTCGGTGTAGGGCTTTGCAGTGCGGGCTCTGCTCTGATAGAGCAGGCCGACCAGAGACGGCGAGAGCCCGGGAAAGCGAAGTAGAAAACGCCCCGGGCTCTGCCCCAAACCGCAGCATTAGCTGCGCTTGCAGTATGGCAGAGAGTCGGGGTCGTCGTCGAATGGGAGGCGACGATGCGACCGGACTACCGACTCTTCGACTGTGCTCGATGCCGTCGGCGTATCTCGCTGTGCTCGCACTGTGACCGTGGCCAGCGTTACTGCCGGGCTTGTGCTCTGGTGGCTCGTCGGGAATCGACTCGGGCGGCCGGCCATCGGTACCAGCGAAGCCTCCGAGGTCGGCATTGTCATGCCGCCCGTCAGGCCCGCTACCGTCGGCGCCAGCGCGAGCGGGCAGAGAAAGTGACGCATCAGGGTACCCCAGGCGGTACTTCGGGGAGGACACTGTGTCGGATCGAGACTCCGAGGCGCGAAGTGCGCTACGACCCGAGGAATCCGCGATGCATGCAGTGTGGAGAGGCCTGCCGAGAGTTTGTGCGAACGAGCTTTCGTCGTTGCCGACGGAGATAGGGGCGTGATCGACGCACAGCTGCGCGGGGAGATCCGTCGTCTGTTCCTGGTCGAGAAGTGGAAAGTCGGCACGATCGCTCGACAGCTACAGCTGCACCCCTCAACCGTGCGCCGGGCGCTGGAGAAGTCCGGCGTGCTACCCCAGCAGCGACGAGGGAGGATGATCGATCCTTACCTGCCGTTCATCGAGCAGGTGCTCGGGACCTACCCACGACTGCCGGCGAGCCGTCTCTACACCATGGTGGTGGAGCGCGGCTATCCAGGAGGCCCGGATCAGTTTCGCCACCTGGTGGCCTCGATGCGACCGAAGCCCCAGCGCGAGGCGTTTCTCTCGCTGCGCATGCTGCCAGGAGAGCAGGCGCAGGTCGACTGGGGCCACTTCGGTCGGCTCCGCGTCGGCCGGGCACATCGTCGGCTCTATGCCTTCGTCTTCGTGCTGTCGTTCTCGCGCACGGTCTTCGTGCACTTCACCCTCGACACTCGTCTCGAAACCTTCTTGCACGCTCACCAGCTGGCCTTCCACTACGTCGACGGCGTCGTCAGGACCGTTCTGTACGACAACCTGCGAACCGCGGTGATCGAGCGGCAGGGAACCGCGGTGCGCTTCCATCCCGTGCTGCTCGATTTCGCCAGCCACTACGGCTTCCTTCCCACCGTCGCCGCGGTGGCTCGGGGAAATGAGAAAGGCCGCGTCGAGCGCGCAATCCGCTTCCTGCGAAGCTCGTTCTTCGGCGCCCGAACGGTGAGCGATTTGGATCGTCTGAATCGGCAGGTCCTGGAATGGTGCCAGAGGTCGCAGCGCAGACCCTGGCCGCAGGACCGACAGCGAACCGTGAAAAGCGCCCTGGCCCAGGAACGACCTCGACTGCTTGAGCTTCCCGGAGACGACTTCGAAACCGACCTGCGACTGGAGATCAAGGTCAGAAAGACGCCGATCGTGCGCTTCGACCTCAACGACTACTCGGTGCCGCACAGTCATGTGCAGAGGACCGTCACGCTCCTCGCCAGCGAGCATCGGGTGCGGATCCTCGATGGCCAGGAGCTCCTCGCCGAGCACCCTCGCTCGTACTCCCGGGGCGAGCAGATCCTCGATCCTCAACACCTCGAGGAGCTCCTCGCTCACAAACGCAGGGCCCGACGACACCGGGGCTTCCATCGGCTGTTTTCCGCTGTGCCTCGATGCGAAGAGCTGATGCAGCAGCTCGCCGAGCGAGGCGAGAACCTCGGAACGCAGACCGCCGGCCTGCTCCGACTCCTGCGCCAGTACGGCCCCCAGCGACTCGACAAAGCCGTGCGCGAAGCGCTCCTGAACCACGCACCGCGATTCCAGTCCGTCCGGCTCCTACTCGAACGGCACCAGCGCGGCCTCGGTCAGCCCCCGGCTTTACCGGTGCCGCTCAGCCAGGAGCTCCAACAGCGAGATCTCTCCGTGAGACCGCACAACCTCGAGGACTACGACCAACTTGGAGGCAACGACGATGGCCCGACCCAGGAAGAGTCCAACGATCCCTGACGAACCACTACGAGAGCTCGCCCGATCCCTCGGCTTCTACGCCCTCGTCGACGACTGGGGCACCTACCGAGAACAGCCCTGGCTCGAACAGCTGCTGCGCAAAGAAGAGGCCGAGCGCAAACGGCGCAGCCTCGAACGGCGCATCCGCACCAGCCGCGTCGGGCTCTTCAAGAGCATCGCCGACTTCGACTTCTCCTGGCCCCAGCGCATCGACCGCGAGCAGATCCAGGATCTGCTCACCCTCCAATTCCTCGACGACATCACCAACGTCATCCTCCTCGGACCCAACGGTGTCGGCAAGACCATGATTGCCAAGAACCTCCTCTACCAGGCGCTGCAACGAGGGGCCACCGCCAGCTTCGTCACCGCCTCCGACATGCTCAACGATCTCGCCGTCCAGGAAACCCCCTCGGCGCTCCAGAGAAGGCTCTCCAAATACACCCGACCCTCGCTTTTGGCAATCGATGAGCTCGGCTATCTCTCCTACGACCACCGCCACGCGGATCTCCTCTTCGAGGTCGTCTCCAGGAGATACGGCAACAAGCCCATTCTTCTCACCACCAACAAGCCCTTCGCCGAATGGGCCGAGGTCTTTCCCAACGCCTCCTGCGTCGTCACTCTCGTCGATCGACTCACCCACCACGCCGAGATCGTCAAGATCGAGGCTAACTCCTATCGCCGCAAGGAGGCCAAGGAGGCTGCTGAAAAAAAGGCCAAGGACCGCGCCAAAAGGCGGAGCGCAGCACGATGACGCTCATGACCCGAAGCCACTATCGGCGCCAGCTCCTCCGCCTCTATCGACTCCTTCCCGACACCCCGCACCGCTTCCACCACGGCGACCGCGTCATCGTCGACCAGCTCTTCGACCAAGACCTGCCTCTCACCGTCCTCCAGGCCGCCCTCCTCCTCGGCTCCGCCCGACGCGCATGCCGAGATCCGCGCCTACCAAAGCTCCAGCCCATCCGATCCCTCGCCTACTTTCTCCCCATCCTCCGAGAACTCCCCACGACGCCACCCCCCGAGGGGTACCTCGACTATCTGCGCCACACCCTGAGTCACGCCTCGCGGGGACAAAAAACCGACTCGCAGCCAACTAAGTGCGCTTTCTCGTAGCCGGTAACAGCTGCAGACGAACTGACGAAACACTTCAAGAATGCGCTTCTCCAGTCCTACAGAAACGGGCTCAAGACAACTCCCCGCGCTCCGCTTGCAAAGAAGGAAGCCTAAGGCATACTGGATACACATTGCATGACAGCGAAATCAGAAAAAGAGGAACGCTCTTGGGAAGAACGCGAGAGAGAGGATGTGGAGCGAGAAGTAGCCTACGAGGACGCAGTCGCGCTGTTGCAGGATGCAGTGACCAAATAGTATGGAGAAGGAACCAACAAACAAAGAGCTCGGCGACCGCATCGATCGAGGCTTCGAGGCCGCGAAGAAAGACCGCGCCTCCATTAAATCTTCGGTTGACGCCGCCCACGACAGCATTGTCGAGATTGGCCAAGACATCAAAGAAATGAAGGGCGACATCCGGCAGATTCGAGACCTCATCCTCGCCAATCACGAACGCCGAATCAGCGACCTCGAAGGGCAACGCGTGAGCTAAGCATCAGCTACGCAGGAGAGAAAAACACCCCCCAGCTCTCGGGGGGTGTTCTCTTTTTCGGGGAGGCCCACCCACCCCGTTCAGTCTTCTTGTGGTGCTTGAATCCGGAGCCTTGACAGCTCGCTTGGCGAGCGTACTCTGTCTGTCAGACCCCTAGTACCTTCCACAACTTAGTTTTGGAGAAAGGAGGTTCGCCGTGAGCGAATCTGAAGGGCCGCTCTGCGAGTGGTCGCCCGCGACGTTTCGACGTCGCTACCGTTTGTCCCTCGTCCGTGAGGCAGAGGTCCCCTACGACGCGGAGCTGACCTGCTGTAGCCGACCCGAAGTCCTGCCGGTAGCCGAAGACCAGGGTGTTCTTGCGTTTCTTGCCGAGGCCCACGCCGAACTGCACGAGGGCGTTGAAGGCACCCTCCGTGTCGCCTCCGCCGACGTCGGCCCGCGCGTTGAAGCTCCAACGGTCGTTCAGCCCGGTGATGTACCGTCCCCCCACGAAGCCGTCGGCGTAGGTCTCTGACGTCGTGCTAACTAGGGGGTCCGTCGCCGAAGGCGGCCGCAGCTCCAGATTCTGCTCGTAATCGTAAATGCGCAGGCCGAAAAGGAGGTCGAAGCCCTCCGATTCTCCCCCGGGGCGATAGATGCCACCGAGCTCGTAGATTCCCGACTCGATGACCGCGCCGACGTTCGTACCGCTCGGCAGCATCCCCTGGTCCTCGCTTGTCGTTGTGCCGTCCGCTATTTCCATATAGAACAGATCGACGAAGAAACCGGCCGACCCACGGACACCCTCGAGGTGGGCGGTGACTATGCTCTCCAGCTTGTCGAGCACTTCGTCGACGGGGACCTCCGCCTCGAAAACGGATTTGTCGTTGATCTCGACGTCCATCGTCGATTCCGCAAGCCATCCGTAGAATGTGAAGGTCCATTCCCACTCCTGCGCCGCCGCAGAGGTGGGGCATAGGGTCGCAGCTACGACCCACAAGGCGGCGGCCAGGACGCGACCCGTACGTTGTTGGCGCCTGACACCACTGTTCTCGATGGGATGGTGCATTTTCCTCGGGCTCCTTCTGACATTCACGAGAGGTGGTGCGATCTTATTCCATTCGAAACGAGGCCGGCGTTGTTCGTTCCCCAGTCTCTCTGCAGGTGCCGCCCCATCAGTCCGAGGCCACGGGTGGTGCAGAGGGGCGCTCCGACTACGAGGGCGAGCGCGCTAGAATAGCAGCGTGCGCGGCCGGTCAGTTGTCCCGAGTCAGTCCCTTTGCAGTCTGCCGGAGTGAGACCTTGAAGCCCCGGCTGGCCGCCGCGTTGGCCTCGGCGTTCTTGACCGCCTTCGCCTTCAGCGCGGCGGCCGGTGCCGTCGGCGAAGCGAGGTGCGTGGTCACGTCGAATATCGCCCACAATCCCCCGGCGCAGGAGGGCCCCGCGCCGATCTCGGTCTTGGTCTACGTTCTCGACGTCACCAGAATCGACGACGTGTTACAGACCTTCTCGGCGCAGATCGTGCTCCAAACGAGCTGGAGTGATCCCCGCCTCCATGCCGATGCACTGGGGTGGTCGCCCGTCGGTTGCCGCTTCCCATTGGACGAGATCTGGCACCCACATGTGGAGATCGTCAATCAGCTCGAAACGAGCCGGCTCTGGGACGAGGTCCTCGAGGTCGACGACGACGGCCTGGTGTCCCTCAGACAGCGTCTTCTCGGAGCCTTCTCCTCGACTATGGACCTGCGGGACTTCCCCTTCGACGTGCAGATCCTGCCGCTGCGCATCGCCTCCTTCCGCTACGACGACACGCAGGTGACGCTGACCGTGGACGAGAATCGATCCGGTCGCCTCAAGTCATTCTCCGTGAGCGGGTGGAACGTGGATCTCGCCGAACCTGCCCCATATCGAGAGGTTGTCGCATCGCAGCGTGCGATCAGTGGCGTCGACTACCGTCTACGCGCCTCGCGGGACGTCGGCTTCTACCTCTTCAAGGTGCTCTTGCCGCTCAGCCTGATCGTTTTGATGGCGGGGACCGTTTTCTTCATCGATCCGACGACCCTGGCCGCCCAGGTCGGGGTGTCCACGGCCGCGGTTCTGACTCTGATCGCGTTCCAGTTCACGCTCATGGACCTTCTGCCACGCGTCTCGTACCTCACTCGCATCGACCGTTTCCTCATCTGGTCGACGCTCCTGGTCTTCGCGGCCCTCGGTGAGTCCGTCCTCAGTGGCCGGCTGGCCCACCGCGGCCGCGAAGAGCTGGGCCGACGCATCGACCGCGCCAGCCGGTGGCTCTATGTGGCACTGTTCTCGCTCGTCTGGCTGAGCTTCGTGCCCTGGGCTCGCTAGCGGTGGACGCCTCGCCTGCAACCGGAAGACCCCAGAGCCGCCTCAGGAGCTCGATGCCACACGAACGTCACCCACCGTCTTGTAGTATCCGAGCTTCAATCTGCTGAACTGTAGGAGGACGTCGTGTATCGGTTCTCTGCATCGTTTCTTCTCCTCCTCGGACTGAGCGGCGTCATCACCGCTCAAGAGCCGCTGCCCGACCCCGAGTCGCTCGAGTCCGCGTTCCCCTCTCGACGCGGCGGCTACTCGCCGTACGCCGGGCGCAACTTCCCGACCCGGCTATTCTGGGGAGAGACGCATCTGCACACGGGGATGTCGTTCGACGCCGGTGCCTTCGGCGCCCGCCTCGGCCCCGATGACGCCTATCGCTTCGCGCGCGGCGAAGAGGTGGTCTCCTCGACCGGTCAGCCGGTCAAGCTCAGCCGTCCGCTCGATTTCCTGGTCGTCGCCGACCACTCCGACAACATGGGCTTCTTCCCCCGGCTCTACGGCGGGGAGCCGTCGATGCTCGCAGATCCGAGCGGACGCCGCTGGTACAACATGATCCAGGAGGGCGGCCAGCGTGGCGTCGAGGCCGCCGTGGAGATCATCCAAGCCATCACCGGTGACACATTCCCGCCCGTTCTCGCGTCGCTACCTGGATCCGACGCGTACCGGTCAGCGTGGCAGCGAACGATCGAGGCGGCCGAAGCCCACAACGAGCCCGGCAAGTTCTCCGCCTTCATCGGCTACGAGTGGACCTCGACCGACAAGGGCTACAACCTGCACCGGGTTGTCGTGTATCGCGACGACGCGACGCGCGCCGCCGTGATGGAGCCGTATACGACGATTTCGCCCGCCGGTAGCCACGACCCTGTCGATCTGTGGAACTGGATGGGGGCCTACGAGGAGCGCACGGGCGGCCGGGTTCTCGCGATCGCTCACAACGGCAACCTCTCGAACGGTTGGATGTTCCCGATGATCGAGACCTATACCGGCCGGCCCGTGGACCGCGTCTACGCGGAGGCGCGGGCGCGCTGGGAGCCCCTCTACGAGGCCACCCAGATCAAGGGTGACGGCGAGACTCACCCCTTCCTGTCTCCGAACGACGAGTTCGCCGACTACGAAACCTGGGACTTCGGCAACCTCGATCTCACGGCGCTGAAGGAAGACTCGATGCTCGAGCGCGAGTACGCGCGCAGTGCCCTGCAGATGGGCCTTCAGCTCGAGCGCAAGCTCGGCGTGAACCCCTACAAGTTCGGCCTGGTCGGCGCCACCGACAGCCACACTGCTCTGTCAGCTGTCGAGGAGGAGAACTTCTTCGGCAAGCACTCTGGAGCCGAGCCCAATCCCAAGCGGGTCGAGCACGCGCTGGCGAAGATGGGCGAGCTCGAGTACGCCGGATGGTCGATGACGGCGTCCGGCTATCAGGCTGTGTGGGCGACCGAGAACACACGCGAGGCGCTCTTCGACGCCATGATGCGCAAAGAGACCTACGCCACGACGGGGCCCCGGATCACGGTGCGCTTCTTCGGTGGCTGGGAATTCGAGGCCGCCGATGTGCAAAATCGCCTGCCTGCCAACTTCGGCTACACCAAGGGGGTACCGATGGGTGCCGATCTGCCGCGGAGCAACGGCAGCGCCGCCCCGTCGTTCCTCGTCGCTGCGCTCCGCGACCCGATGTCGGGCAACCTCGATCGGATCCAGATCGTCAAGGGCTGGATCGACGCCGACGGCGAACGTCACGAGAAGGTCTACGACGTCGCCTGGTCGGGCAACCGCTCGCCCGGCTACGACGGCAAGGTGCCGCCGGTCGGCAACACCGTCGACGTGGCTACGGCGACCTGGACGAACACGATCGGCAGCCCCGAGCTCGCCGTCGTCTGGTTCGACCCCGATTTCGACCCCGACCTTCCGGCCGTGTACTATGCCCGGATCCTCGAGATCCCCACGCCACGCTGGACGGCCTACGATGCACTGCGCTTCGGCATCGACATGCCGACCGCGGAGGTGCCGATGACACATCAGGAGCGGGCCTACACCTCGCCGATCTGGTATGCGCCGTGATCCGGGGCCCCGCCGGGCAGAAACTCCTTGCGCATTCCGCTGGCAGAACAGCCACCTCCTGCCTCGCGTGACTCCGCAAGATCCTCCTCATCCCTGGGCCGCCCTGGGGGGAGATTGCGACACGCTGTCGCGAAATCTGTATAGAGGCGACATCACCCGCTTCCAAGAGCCTCCCGTCCTGGCACCTTCCAAGGTAGATGACGCCACAGACTGAGCCGCGTTGGATCGGAGACGAGCAGCTCCCCTCCCTTGCATTCTTGCGAGGCGTTGCTATGGTGGCTAAATAGGAAGTCCTTTTTAGCACTGCCTTGAGCTCCCCTCTCGACCCTTATGGAATGGGGGTTTTCAAGGCTCTAATCTGACTACTGGACGCAACGCCCGAAAAGTGAGCCAGCCAACGCTTAGAAAGTGATCCACCCTCGGCCAAAAGCCGGTAGCTTGGTCTTGTGAAAAAGGACTGAGCTACTGGAGGAAGGATGCTGAAGATGGATCAGGTACATGTTATCCGGCACAAGGTGCTGATCGAGGGTCGTAGCGAGCGATCGGTGGCCCTTGAGCTGGGAGTGAGCCGGAATACGGTTCGCAAGTACAGGGAGATGAGCGAGCCTCGGCGGGTGGTGTTGGCACCGCGCCGTCGCATGGTGCTGGAGCGGGTGGCTCCGCGTATGGAGGAGCTTCTTGAGGATTGGTCGAGACGGACGACTCGCAAGCAGCGGATCACGGGGAGTCGTCTGCATAGCGAGCTGGTGTCGGAAGGCTTGGAGGTCGGGATCACGACCGTTCGGAGCTACTTTCGAGAGTGGAAGCGTCAGCGTCAGGAGGCCTACATCCCGCTGATCCACCGCCCTGGGGAGGAAGCGCAGGTGGACTTCTTCGAGGTCACGGTCGAAGAAGACGGCACCGCACACCGGGTGTGGAAGTTTGTGATGCACTTTCCGTACTCGGGCCGTTCGTTCGTCTGGCTCTACGATCGCGCGGACCAGGTGTCGTTTCTGGAGGGTCACGTTCGAGCCTTCGCGTACCTGGATTGCGTTCCCCATCGTTGTGTTTATGACAATTTGACAGCAGCCGTCCGTCGCCGGGTGGGCGTCGAGCGGGTACTGACGGATCGATTCCAAGCGTTGGTGAGCCACTACTTGTTCGAGGCTTGCTTCGCGCGTCCCGGTGAGGGTCACGACAAGGGGAGCGTGGAGTCTCGAGGCAAGGGTTTACGCTTGGCGCATCTGACGCCAGTGCCTCGGGGTCGATCTCTGACCGAGATCGCGGAGTCCGTTCTCGCATCGGTGGAATCGGCGTTCCACAGCAAGGCGGGGCCGAAGTGGGAGGAGGAGCTGAAAGGGATGCTCGAGCTCCCGCGGTTCGCGTTCGACCCCAGATCGCCGGAAGTGGTGCGGGTATCCCGCCAGGCGATGGTGCAGGTGAAGGGATCGACCTACTCGGTACCGTCACGGTGGAAGAGTCTGCAGATCTCAGCGCTGATCGGAGTCGAGGAGATCACGTTTCAGTGCCGCGGCGAGGAGGTTCACTCTCGCCGTGTCCGTCGGGGGAAACGAGAGATTCTCTATTCCCACTACTTCGACGAGCTCGCTCGCAAGCCGCAGGCGGTGCGCCAAGTGGCGCCGGAGCTCTTGGCCGAGCTCGGCGAGCCGTACCGCAAGCTCTGGACGATGCTGGACTCGCGCTATGGAGCCTTGGAAACAGCGCGACTGTTCGCCAAACTGCTGGGCTCGGTGTTGGATCACGGGACCGAGGATGTAGCCGTGGCGCTCGAGGAAGCACTCGGTGCCGGTCGTTTTGACCTGCTGAGTCTCGAGCGGCCTGTTGAGCCCTCGAAAAACGAGGTTCCCGAGGGTCTCAAAGAGCACGAGATCGAATCCGCTCGAGCCGCTGACTTCGACGCGCTGCTAGAGGGGTCTGTGTCATGAGCCGGGCTGCGCGTCGGGCGGTGATGCAGGAGTACTTGCGGAGCTTGAAGCTTCCCTCCGTCCTTCGAGACTACGAGGATCGAGCCCGGCAGGCTCAGGACGGCCAGTGGGACTACGAGGACTACCTGCGCGATCTGCTAGACACGGAGATCCGGGACCGAGAAGCCCGAACCGTGCAGCGCCGGCTCAAGTCGGCTCGCTTCCCCGACCACAAGACACTCGAGCAGATCGATTGGAACGCCCTGTCTGGAGTCTCCAAGCCGAAGCTCAACGAGCTCGCCTCGTGCGAGTACATCGAGCGTGGCGAGGACATCATATTGGTCGGCCCGATCGGCACGGGAAAAACGCATCTGGGTATTGCACTGGGCATCGAGGCCGCGAAGCGCCGGTACCGTGTGCTCTTTTGCAAGGTCTCCGACTTGGTCCGCGATCTGCTCGAGGCGCGCGAGCACCGCGAGCTCCGCCGACTCCAGCAACGCCTTCTACGAGTCGACCTCTTGGTCTGCGACGAAGTGGGCTTTGTGCCGTTCGACCGGGCTGGAGGGGAGCTCCTTTTCAACGTCTTCGCGGATCGATACGAGAGGAAATCCACGATCGTGACGTCAAATCTGGCGTTCTCAGAATGGGTCAAGGTCTTCGCCGACGAAAAGCTCACGACGGCGCTTCTGGATCGGCTTTCGCATCATGCCCACATCCTCACCACCAAGGGCTCCTCGTACCGCACCCGCTCTCGGAGAAAAGTCAAATGAGCCGCTCTCGAGGGGTACCTACGGCCTGCACCAGGCAGAGATCGGGCCTCTACGAGCCTCTCCGCGCGGCCGTCGCTCCGGAATCGGCTGCGGAATCTGACCGCCTGCGGAAAACGGCAGACCGTTTCCACGCAGGCCTTGGAAAACCGGCAGACCGGTTTCCCACAGCTACCGCACCCGCGACGACGACGATCTAGTACTGAAGCACTGAAGAAGGGAGAAAGACAGGAAATCCCGTACACTCAAACTTGCTGAGAGTGGCTCACTTTCAAAACGGTGAACGGCTCACTTTTCAAACGTTGCCACCAGACTACCCTTTTTAGCCACCCATCTATGCCCTCATCATCCACCAAACGCGTCGCGATCTACGCCAGGGTCTCGACCATCGACAAGAACCAAGATCCGGAGACACAGCTTCGAGTGCTTCGAGATCTCGTACACCACCACGACGGCTGGAGTGTTGCCGACGAGTTTGTCGACCATGCCAGTGGTGGGACGACGGATCGCGAGCAGTACCAGGAACTTCTCGACAGCGTGCGCAAGCGCCAGGTCGACGTTGTTCTCGTCTACCGCTACAACCGCTTTGCTCGATCGACCCGGGAGCTCATCAACGCACTCGAGGAGTTTCGCGCCCTCGATGTCGACTTCATCTCCTACTCCGAGAACATCGACACCACGACACCCCAGGGAAGATTTTTCTTCACAGTGATCGCTGGTTTTGCGGAGCTCGAACGCGAGCAGATCTCAGAGAACGTGCGTGTCGGTATGGCCAGAGCACGAGCGCAAGGCAAACAGATTTCCCGACCTCGGATCCCGGAAGCCAAGCAGAAGCAGCTCCGCGATCTCGCTGCATCCGGCAAGTCGAAACGCTCGATCGCTCGGGAGCTCGGCATCAATCGCCAGACCGTGGCGAACTATCTAGCGGAAAAAGCCCAAGAATCACCTGCTCCAAAAGGGGGTCCCTAAACCCTGCGGGGCCTGTAGCTACGGGCTCACGGGCTCTTTCGCTGCCAAGAGAAGGTGTCCCTAAAGGAGTGCCTTTTGAGCCCTCAGCGGCCCGCCATCCACCACGACAGGGCGAGATCAACGCCTCTCCGCCCGCTTTTATTCAGATCGGGCTATACGTGTCGTAGTGCGCCAGATTTCGCGACACGCTCAACCAGTCGGCGCCAGCCGCTCAAGCTCCTCGAACCAGTGGAGGGCGGCGTTCACCGAACACCCAGCACCGCGCGACCGGGAGCCACACCCTCGACCAGCTGGCCGTCTCTGAGTACTGCAGTCCCTCCGACGAGCACGTGGATCATCCCCTGGGACGGAGTATCTCCTTTGGTGAACGTGGACCGGTCGAGGATGGTGTCGGGATCGAAGATCGCGAGGTCCGCATCGGCGCCGACCTGCAATCGGCCCTTCTTCTTCATCGCCGGCGCAGCGCCTGCGAGCCGTTCGGCGGGCAGCAGAGTCATTTTCGCGAGCGCATCCATCAAGCTCAGCGCGTTGCGTTCCCGCACGTAGTGTCCCAACACCCGCGAAAAGGTGCCCGCGCCTCGTGGGTGTGCGGGACCGTAAAGATAGGGAATCCCGTCGCTCGCGACCATCACGTCCGTCTGGGCGGTGATCCATTCGTTGGTCTCTTCGTTGCGTCCGTGAATGATGACCCAGCCCCCTTGTTGTCGATACTTGGTGAAAGTCGCGGTCGTGAGTCTTTCGCCAGTCGGGGGCCACTGAAGTTGCTGGTAGTCGTCGTCGGTCAAGTCCTGCCACGAATCGAACCACGCGGATTGGATCAACGTCGAGCCGGCGGTGTACGGATAGGCTTCCGTCGTGACGTCGAGCCCGCGCTCCTGCGCGCCTCGAATCATCCCCAACGTGACGCGCGCCAACTCGTCGGAGCTGCTGTTCATGTGAACGATGTGGGCGGAGACGCCGGTCGACGCGGCGTTCGAAAGGACTTCCTGAAACGCACCGAGCGTGCCGCCGGAGTTCTCGCCGCGGACATGGATGTAGATCGGCACGCTACGGGAAGCGGCGAGATCGAACAGCTGCAGAATCTCCACCCGAGAAGCGCCGGGGGTGTACGTCAGGCCGAACCCGATTCCGAGAGCGCCTTCGTCCAGCCCCTGTTCGAGCATCGAGCTCAGCTCTGAAAGTTCGTCTTCGGTCGCGAGTTTGTAAGCGTGCTGGCCCTTGTTGAGCTCGGCCTGCTCGTCTGGCGGAAGCGTCGGAAGATGTTTCAACGCGACGCCGTCCATGAGCTTGGCTCGCGCAGGCCAGTGCCCGACCGTTGCCCCGTAGTGGATCAGAGCGCCTTCTCGTGACGTGAGCCACTCACCGACGGGGTAGACACCTACTTCCATCTCGAGCGCGGTCGTGACGCCGTCGGCGGCTTGCAAGCGGTTGCTCACCGGATCCTGTCCATGCGCGTGAAGGTCGATGAAGCCGGGTGCGACGACGAGTCCATCCGCCTCGATGGTCGCACGGCCTTCGAGCGGTGACTCGCTGATGGCCGTGATCCGACCGTCGGAAATCCCGACGTGCCGCACCGCGTCGAGGCCGGTCTCGGGATCCATCACCGACCCGTTTTCGATGACGAGATCGAAATCTTGGGCCGGCGCCAGCGACGCGAACGCTAGTAGTATGAGAAATGGTTTCATGACGCGCACACGATTATTCCATCAGGCCCCGTAGTACAGGATCTCGTAGTGACGCAGGCGCGTGCCTGCTTCTAGTGACATCGGTGGGCGGATCTTATCGGACGTGCGAAGCAGTCAGCGGATCAGAGAGGTGATCCCCCCTGTCGCAAAGCACCGAATTTCACGACAGCCCCTTCTCTCAGAGGGTCATCTGCTTTCGGCTATACCTGTCGCAGAGCGCCCAAAAGTGCGACACGCGTCACTCGGTAGGTACGAGGCGTTCCAGCTCTTCGACCCAGCTCTCGACTATCACGACCCCTCCGTTCGACGAGTCCCCCCCCTGTCTAGCCATGACGAATCGTTGCCCATCAAGCGAGACGTCGTAGTTCGGGTTCCCGTTGGGATCTCTTGCATAGTTCCCCTCAAACAGGATCTTCGGTCTCTGAGGCGAGAGTGGGCCAGAGGTCTGAACGCTCACCGACATCATGCGCAGGCCGTCGCGATAGAAGAGCTCGCGCCCGTCTCGGGACCACAACGGCTCGCGTCCCCCTTCACTCGAGACCTTTACGGCGCCGCGGGGACCTGGGAAAGGAGCAACGAAGACCTCATCCGGCCCTTCTTCGTCGGAAACATAGGCGAGCCAACGACCGTTTGGCGAGAGCACGGGCGCTCTTTCGTCATTCGGCGTAGACAGCCATGGCGACCTCTCACCTTCATGCAGTATCCAGATGTCACGCTGTGTGGACGGCGGGATCTCGTAGTAGACGAGGGTCTGCCCGTCTTGCGACCAGTTTCCTGGGGCTTGGATGATCTGGCCCTCAAGCAATTGGAGAGGCTCTGTGCTTCGGTCGGCGGCGACGACATGAAGATTGCGCCAGCCGCCGACTCCCCGTGTCTGAAACGTGATGCTCTCGCCGTCTGCAGTCCAAATGGGCCACGAGGCACCAAAATCGGTAAGGCGCGAGAAGATGTCTCGTTGCAGGTCGTAGAGCCAGATGTCCGGGGTGCCTCGAGTTACTCCGAGGGCGAGACTCATCCCGTCTGGCGAAAGGCGGGGCCAGCTTGCAGCGCCGTCCGACGTCGCCAGGAGTTCTTCGTCTCCATCTCGATCGACCCAGACCAGGGTGTCGCTCACAATCTGGCCCAGCTCGTACGCGAGCGTTCCGTTCGAGGAGACCGAGATGCCGGCTCTCGTGTCGACGGCCCGCCTACCGTCCGTAGAGCGCAACGAGCGCAACGAGTGGATCACAGGGGCCGGTTCTCCAACGATCTGGACATTCTCTAGATCGAAGGGAGCTGCCCAAATGGCATCCCCACGAAGGAAGACAAGGTGCCCCGGTGGGACGAATCGCGGATCGGTTGCGTCCTCGATAAGGAGTCGCCGATTCTTCCCGGTGGCGACATCGGCGACCTCAACGTTGTAGTCCCCGTCGTCGCCCGTGACTAAGAGAAAGAATTCAGCACCCGCAAGAAGTTGCGGTCGCCAGGGAACGAAACCGCTGTCGAAGGTAAGTATATTCTCAGGCTCGCCTCCCGAGCCTGACACTTTGAGGATCCCCTCGCCGTCCATGCCGAAGACGATGAGGTCTCCCTCCCAACTCGCGCCTCTCACAATGTTGTGGACCTCGCACAGAGATACAGGAGTCCCTCCTGCAAGCGGGATCTTCCGCATGTGTGCCCCATCCAGGAAACCGACCCAAGCTCCATCTGGTGAGAAGAATGGCGAGGATGCGCCTTCAGTTCCCAGAATCGGAGAAGCCTCGAGGGTGTCGAGACGGCGTCGATAGAGACGGGCGACACCCTCTTCCTCGCCAGTGAAGACGAGAGTTCTGCCGTCCGGTGAGAGGGCGATCAAGGATGCAGAAGAGCCCGAGACCTGGCTCAAGGGAAGGTTCAGGAGGTAGCGAGAGGTGGGGAGCGGTTGGGAGAGAGGCCGCGGCCGATTCCAAACTACGATACCTGTTGCTGCGGACCCCAGTATCAAGGCGCAGATCGCCGTGGCAAAGGAACCGCGCGAGAAGGACCTTCGATCGGAGGGGTCGGGAACCACCGTCGTTGTCGCGTCCAAGCCCGAGAGAGACTCTTCGATCTCGATCCGGGCCATGGCGATGTCGGGAATGCGCTGCTGCTTTTTTTTCTCGAGAGAACGCCGTACCAGCCGCCGAATCGATGAAGGCAGTTCGACCGGCAGCGCCTCAAGGTCCGGCTGGTCCCGGAGCACTGCTGCCAGAGTGTTGGGCGCATCTTCACCTTGAAAGGCGCGCTGCCCGGTCAGTGCCTCGTAGAGGCAAGCACCGAAGGCCCAAACGTCGGTCCTCTTGTCCACCGCCTTTCCAGACGCCTGTTCCGGGCTCATGTAGGCTGCGGTGCCGAGGATCTGTCCGCGCTGCGTCGCCGCAAGGGTGAGAGTGGGTGAGTTGGAGAGGCCCGGATCGACCATGTCAGCCTCTTTGACCATGGCCTTCGCCAGGCCGAAGTCGAGGATCTTGACGTTCGACTCATCCGTGCCGAGCTTGATGTTGGCAGGCTTCAGATCGCGGTGGATGATGCTCTTCTCATTCGCCGCCTCGAGCCCCTCTGCGATCTGCAGGAACAGCGGCAGCGCCTCATCGACAGGGATAGCTCCTCTCTTGATGCGGTCAGCCAACGTCTCGCCCTCGACCAACTCCATCACGAGGAAGTTGGTATCGCCTTCCCGTTCGAAGGCGTGGAGGCTGGCGATGTTCTTGTGGTTGAGCGAGGCCAGGACCCGCGCCTCGCGCTCGAATCGAGCTAGACGCTCCGGGTCAGAGGCGACCTCGTCGAGAAGTGCTTGATCGCCACCTCGCGGCCCAACTTGGTGTCGCGAGCTCGATACACCTCACCCATGCCCCCTGCACCGAGGGAAGAGACCACTTCGTAGTGGCCGAGGCGAGTGCCAGCTTCTAGAGCCATTGACTTGGCGACATCATACCCGTCGCCCGGGGGATTCAGCGGCTCAGAGCTCGATTTGCGATGTCGCAAAGCACCCGGAACTACGACAGTTCGCCGATTTCGGCGTTATCGAGATTCAGCTATACGTGTCGTCTCTCGCCAGATTTCACGACACTGACGATGTTGTCCATTGCACCTTCCACTACAAAAGGTGCCAACTCGTTTGAGAACCGTGACTATCAGTCCGTTAAGGACGACGGCGATCGCGACGCCCGCAAGACTTGGGAGATCCGGGCGCGGAACCGGTGCTTCGGCTTCAGCTGCCGTACGTCGCGGCATCGAGCTCGAAAGCCAGGCCTCGCAATGACTCGATACAAGCCCGGCGCTTAGCGTTTTCTGCCGCTACTTGGCGGAAGAGCCGGAGAGAGGCTCGATCGTCGAGCGCGGACGTATCGCGGTCCAGATGTTCAGACAAAAGCTCGCAGCGCAGAGCTTTCACTGTGGGGCCGTGCCAGAAACTGGCGTTGAGCTCGACGTCACCGTAGAACGAACGATTGGCGATGTTGGTCGAACCGATCGTTGCCCACACGTCGTCAATGAGAGCGATCTTGGCGTGCACGTGGATGTCCTGGTAGCCGCGGTCGGGCCGGTTGGACGCGATACCCGCGAGGGTAAAACGGGGCGATGAGCCCAGGGTCGCGAGCGCCTCGAAGAACGGCCGCGACTTGGGATCCTGCCGGGTTCTCGACATGTCGGCCATCTTCACGGGCACCAGACAGACGACGTCGATCCCGCGATCACAGGCCACCTGCAGGCGTTCGATTACCTGCGGCGCTCCGATAGCCTGATCTTCGATGTAGATTGTGGAGCGTGCTGCGTCGATGGCGCTCAGGTACTGCTCGAGAGTGCTGTACTCGCCCGCACCGATCGCGAAACACTCGCCGCCGGGCGTTGCCGTGGAGTCACTGTAGTGACCCGCACGCACAGTGCGCTGAATCTGTACCGTCGCCTCGCCGACCTCGGAACTCAGCGCTTGGGGATGGGCCAGCTTGGCGTGACCTACTGCCGATGGCCAGACGCCGTCGTCGAGAGTTCTCTCGCTGGCTTCGTTCCACCGCTGCACGAAGTTGTGGTGAACATCCGTGGCCGATGGTCCGACGATCTCGACGTACACGTCATGGGTACTGCCGACCACCTCCCGGGGGCTGTGACCCGGCGAGACCACCGAGTTGGGGTGCAGATTGATGCCACCAACAAAGGCCACTTCGTGCTCTTTCCCGGCGTCGATCATCCAGCTCTTCTGGTGTTGGCAGTACCGTTTCTGGGCTCTGTCCCATACCGCCTGGAATCGCGAGCCACGCTCCGCCAGCCAGGCGCGCTGCTCCGAGGTGCCAGGGAAGTGCGACTCCGGGTGCGTTGTATCCGGATCGGAGCGCCAGAAGATGGCTCGTACGTCGAGGCCGCGGTCAACGGCCGCGTCCAGCACGTCGAAGAAAGTGCCGCGACCGTCTGGCATCTGCATGTTGCGTTTGATGAAGCTAACGGTCACCCAAACACTGTGACGCGCCGCCTCAGCGGCCTCACAGATACGGCGGAAGGCGGGCTCGCCGTCGACCATGGGATGTACGGCGTTACCGACGCGCGCCGGGTACGAGCCGGAGGTCGAGAAGGGAATGTGCTGGCCGTGGCGCTGCATGACGAGCGGCTTGACTACAAGCAACTCTCACTATATTACGCTCTCTGACAGCCAGCCCTCGTTCGCGATAGGAGGCTTAGAAGCCGCTAGACCAGTGTCACCTTCCGCCTGAAAGTGTGCAGTGGCCAGCTCTCCCTATTGAGGCAGCGGCGCAACCGCCGAAGGTTGTCAACAGAAGGAAAGTGCAAGACATGCACCTTCCACAGCGAACTGTGCAAGCAGACTTCTGGCTTGCGGGTGTCGTCGCGATGCACCCGGAACTGCGACACCGCACCGATTTCGGGGTCTATCGACTTTCAGCTATGCGTGTCGTGGTCCGCCCCAAACTACGACAGACCTGGGCGGATTCAAATCCCGTTGGGGACGCCACTCCCTAGCGCGATGCGACCAGACGCTGCGCTGCGGTCTTCCCTCGAACCGGAGTCATCGGTGCGGGAGTACACGATGGCGTTGCCGTCTTTACCCACCATTTCGATGACCCCGACACGGCGCAGGCAGTAAGTCATCTGCTGCGCTAGACGGCGCCGCCGTCGGAGCGCCTCGGCGAGGTCGACAGTGGTGAACTCCCGCGGCACCTCGCTTGGCAGAAAGGAGGCCAAGGCCTCCGGTGAGTCGATGATGAGCCGATCGACGACCTCGAGCAGCCGACGCTCCTCGACCACCCAGCCCCTGCGTCGCCATCCTTTGTCGCCGTCGAAGCGGCGCACTTCTTCCTCGCGGATGAGCAGCACTTCGAGGGTCAAGTCGGCATGAGCGATGAGCCCCGGGAAGCTCACCAGCTCCCCGAAGAGGTCGACTGCAGCGCCTCGCTTGGGTGATTTCCGGCGGGAGGTCACTTCCCCCGACTCGTCGAGCTTCAGGATCCACTTCTCCACAGCGATCGGATGCACCACGCGTACGGCATGCCCATCGAGAAGCTTAGCCAGCTTGCGCTTCATCGATGAGAACCCGCGGGTCTGGATCTCGATGAGCAGACCGTTTCGGACGAGGTCGATCACGAACCCGTCGACGGGCTCTTCGACGCGATCATCGTCTTCGGCATACCAGCGTTTGAGTGCCGCATGCAGCGGCTTCTCGCCAAGCGTTCCCACATGCGTTCGAGCGGTCATCTGCGGCGACGCTATCAAGGCGCCGCTCGGCTGTCGTCTTCCGCCGAAAAAGACGACACGATCAGTCGGTAGGGACCAACCGCTCCAGCTCCTCGAACCAGTTCTGGACCAGGACGACGTGATTGGGTGCTCCCCCCTCGGTCGTCTCCACCGGTTTGACCATCAGGAACTTCTGAGCGTCAGGGGCGACGTCGTACATGCGGCCGATGGTGACGGAATAGCTCCCGGTGAAGAGCACCTCCGGGCTTCCAGCCTCGAACGCGGGCTCGGTCCTCACTGGTACTGCCATCAGGCTGTCTCCGGATCGATAGAAGAGTTCGCTGCCGTCCGGTGACCACAACGGTTCGGTGCCGCCTCTCGCCGAGATCGGGATACGACCGCTGTCAACGTCAGGGAACGGCCTCACGTAGATCCGGTCCTCGCCCGATTCGTCCGACTGGTAGGTCAACCACCGACCATCGGGTGAGATCTCTCCATTCCGCTCACCGAACTCCGAGGCCAGAAGCGGTTCTGGCGGTTCCTCGCCTTCCAGCGACAGCACCCCCAGATCGCTCGCCGTCGTGCCGACGCGATAGATGAGAAGCTTGCCGTCGGGGGAGATCGACGATGGAAATAGATTCTCTGCGGTCTCCGTGAGCTGCATCACCTCGCCCGTACCATCAGCCGCCCTCTGGTAGACGTCGAAGGTCCCGCCACGAACCGAGCTGTACACCACTTCGCGGCTGTCAGGAGTCCAGATCGAATGCATGTCCATTCCCGGATCGCGGGTCAACCGGTCCAGGGTCTCCCGACCGAGATCCCAGATCCACACATCCTGTTCTTCATCAAGAGAAGAGACTGCTACCCGCCGTCCGTCCGGAGAAATGCGCGGATGGGCATAGGACCGAAATGGGGCCAAGAGGGCCTCCTCCCCTCCATCCCGTCCCACCCAGACCAGGGCCGTCTGCACCCCTCCCCCTGCGCCACCCGTGACGTACACCAAGGATCCGTCCTGCGAGAAGTCGAAGTTCACAGCACCTGTGGGCATCGTGCCGACGCCTTTCAAGACGGGCACCGGATTTCCCCGGACCTCAAGACTTCCTGCATCGAAGGCCACCGCACGTAACGTGCCGCTCACCCCATAGACCAGGTGCCCAGTGGGCACGTACCGGGCGCCGGCCCCTTCAGAGAACAGGACCTTCCGCTCCCCGGTAGTGAGAGATTGGGCCACGATCTGCGTTTGCTCGACGTTCGCGCTCGTGAAGACCGTGAAAAGGACGGCCTCGCCGCCAGGCAGCATCTCGGGAAAACGATAGGCAGTCTCACCCCTCTCGCGATCTGGCGCTACCAGCAGCTCCAGCTCGCCGCCTCCCCCCGACACCCGATAGAGACCCCCGGTTGCGGAGCCGAAGACAATGGTGTCGTCCGCCCCCCAGTTTGCACCGGTGAGAAGGTCGGGTAGCTCGCACAACGTCACGGTTGGTCCGCCGAGAATGGAGACCTTCTTGAGAGTCCCGCCGGATCGGAAGCCGACCCAGGCCCCGTCGGGCGACAGGAAGGGAGCAGTCGCGCCCTCCGTACCTGCGAGCTGGGACCCGACGAGGCGATCCACTCGGCGAACATAGAGAGAGCCTTCGCTGAGGTAGACGACCACCCGACCGTCGGGTGTCATCGCCAGATCGCGACCGGGGAAGGTACCCCCCACCGGCACACTGGGAGCGGCGCTCAGCACCGAGCGAACCACAGGGCGCTCGGGTGGCGCGGGTGCGGGCTTCAGGGTCCACACGGTGATCCCCGCGATTACCGCACCGGCAGCCAGCATAGCGAGGCCCGAAGGTACGGGGCTGCGCTTCTCCGCCACGACCGCGCCGGGCGTGGGCTCACGGTCCTGCGGAGCCACGATGGCTTCTTCGATCTCGATGCGGGCGTCACCGATATCGCGCAGCCGCTGTCTTGGGTCCTTGCTGAGACACCGCCGCAACAGTTCTCGGAGCTTTCGGGGCGTAGCGTCGGGGAGCCGTTCCCAATATGGGTCGGACTTGAGCACCGACGCCAGGGTGATGGAGGCGTCCTCGCCCTCGAAGACTCGCTTGCCGCTCAGCGCCTCGAACAGACAGACCCCGAAAGCCCATACATCGGCGCGCTTATCGACGGTCTTTCCTCGCGCCTGCTCGGGAGCCATGTAGGCGGCAGTGCCGAGAATCTGGCCGCGTTGGGTCGCGGCGAGTGTGAGCGTCGGAGACTCAGACAAGCCGCCGTCTCCGCTCCCACTAGCTTCCACAGCCATCGCCTTGGCCAGACCGAAATCGAGGATCTTGACCGCACCGTCTTCCGACACTTTGATGTTCGCAGGCTTCAAATCCCGGTGGATGACCCCTTTCTCGTGGGCTGCCTCCAGGCCCTCCGCGATTTGCAAGAAAACGGGTAATGCCTCATCGACAGGGATTGCACCTCTCTTGATGCGATCAGCCAGGGTCTCGCCTTCCACCAGCTCCATGACCAGGAAGCTGGTGTCGCCTTCCCGCTCGAAGGCATGGAGGCTGGCGATGTTCTTGTGGTTGAGCGACGCCAGCACCCGCGCCTCACGCTCGAAGCGCGCCAGCCGCTCGGCGTTCTGCGATACCTCCTCAAGGAGCAGCTTGATCGCCACTTCCCGCCCGAGCTTGGTGTCGCGGGCTCGGTAGACCTCTCCCATGCCCCCCGCGCCTAGCGAGGAGACCACTTCGTAGTGGCTAAGGCGAGTGCCAGCTTCTAGAGCCATGACTTGGCGACATCTTACCGGTCGCCCGTGGTATCAGCGGCTCGGAGCTCGATCTGTGCTGTCGCAGAGCACCGAATTTCACGACAACACCTCTGCTCGAAGGCTTATCTGCTTCCGGCTATGCGTGTCGCAGACCGCCACAATTCGCGACACGCCTTCGCCTCACGAGCCCCCCTCGGAGAACATCTCGAGCACCTTGGCCCGCCAGTTCTGGACCAAGACTAGACGCTCCTCCTCGTCCTCTTCTACCGCCTGGATCATGAGGAAGCGACCGTCGGGGTGGACGGCGTAGTTCTGGTAGCGTCCGGGCACGCGCAGGTAATCATCCTCGAAGAGTGGCTCGGGACGCCGGGTGACGAAGCGCTCGCCGTCGATCTCGATCGGGAGCGTCATCATGTGGGTCGGGCTGCGGTAGAGGATCTCGCTGCCTTCGGGGGAGAAGCTCGCCTCCTGGCCGCCGTCGAAGGTGAGCTGGCGCGGCTCGCCGGGACCGGGGAAGGGCCGAATCCAGACGTTCTCCTCGCTCTGAACGACCACCGAGTAAGCGATCCAACGTCCGGTGGGGTGGAAGCGGGCGGCGCGGACCCGGTTCCCCTCGAGGAGGGTCTCGGACTCCCCGCTCTCCCGGTCGAAGACCCAGAGTCCGGGGAAATCGAAGTTCGTGTAGAGCATGTAGCGCCCGTTCGGGGAGAAGTCGAGAACGGACTGGGCGTGCTCCGACGGCACGAGACGCTCCGCCGGGGCACTGCGATCGGCGGGCTGGATGTAGAGCTGATAGCGCCCCTCGAAGCGATCCGACATGAAGACGATCTCCTGGCCGTCGGGCGGCACCCACCTCGCGCCAAGGTTGCGATTCCCCTCCTGGGTCGGGCGGGTCCAGGAGCCGGTCTCGAGGTCGAGCATCCACTGCTCGTAGTTCCCCTTGGCGTCGCGGGCGCTGACCGAGATCCGGAGCCAGTCCAGGGAGTGTCGCGGCGACAGGAAAGGCTTGCGCTCCGGCGCCACCTCCTCGATGTCCAGGCCGTCCCGACTCACCCAAACCAGCCGGGACACGCTCCGACTCCCGAGAACGTAGAGCAGGTCGCCCGAATCTGCGAGCGCGAAGCGGCCGACATCGACGTTAGAGCGGAGGCGCGGGGCCACCCCGGTCTCGACCTGACGCGCTGGGCCGAGGAGGTCGGCGGTCTCGGGATCGATCGGCGCCGCCCACAGTCCACCCCCGCGATAGAAGACCAAAACCCCCGGATCGAGATAGAGCGGCTGCGCCCCAGGGAGGAGAACCCGTTCCTGGCCAGTCTCGAGGTCCACCGCCCGCACCTCGCTCCAGAAGCCGTCCTGACGCTCGGATCTCAAGTGGGCCAGGGCGATCCGTTCACCAGGCAGAAGCGCTCCCCCGTAGCCATGCCCCACCTGCTCGGGGACGCCCCCACCCGCCGGAATCCGCCATAGCTCGCGAGACGTGCCGCTGCCTGTCTCAGGCGTGTAGTAGAGGAAGCCATCGCGCCCCCAGACACCGGCGCTGCGGATCCCGTCCACCAGAACGCTGGCGCCTCCACCCTCCACGGGAAGCGTCTTCAGACTGCCCCCCGCGTCCCTGAAGGCAAGCTGCTGGCCGTCGGGCGAGAAGGTCATGGAGCGGGTGGCACCGTCGCTACCGGAGATGCGCTCGGCGACCAGGGAGTCGAGAGAGCGTCGGTAGAGGCTGGTCTCGGCTCCCTCGCGACGACTGAAGACCACTAGCCGACCGTCCGGAGAGAGCACGACGGGCTGATCCGGAGCTGCCTCGAGATCGAGAGCCGTGACCGTCCAGGTGTCATCCGAGGCAGCGTCGCTCGCCGCATCGCCTCCATCTCGGAACAGGCCGAAGCCCAAGACAAGACCGATCACCACAGCGAGGGCGAGGGCGAGGACAACCGACACTCGCCGCCGGGCTGGTGCCGCCTCGCCACCGGCTGGCGCGTCGATGTCCGGCTGCTCGAGCACTCCTCGGATCTCGATCCGAACGTCGGCGATGTCGTGAAGGCGCTCCCGCGGGTCCTTCGTCAAACACCGTCGGAGCAGTCTCCTGATCGCTCTCGGCGTCGCCGGGGGGAGCTTGCCCCAGTCGATCTCCGCTCTGAGCACCGCTGCCAGCGTGTCGGCGGCATCGTCGCCGTGGAACGCCCTCGATCCCGTCAGCGCCTCGTAGAGACACACGCCGAAGGCCCAGACGTCGGCCCTTCTATCGACCTCTTTCCCCTTGGCTTGTTCGGGCGACATGTAGGCCGCCGTGCCGAGGATCTGGCCCCGGAGCGTGGCCGCCTGGGTCAGCGTGGGCGACTCCGAAGGGTCGCTCTCCGGGCCCGTTGCCGGAGCCATTGCCTTGGCCAGACCGAAGTCAAGAATCTTGACGTTGCCGTCGTCGGTGACCTTGATGTTCGCGGGTTTGAGATCCCGGTGGATCACTCCCTTCTCGTGCGCTGCCTCAAGCCCCTCGGCGATTTGGAGAAACAGAGGGATCGCCTCCTCGACGGGAATCGGGCCGTGAGCGATCCGATCGGCCAGAGTCTCGCCCTCGACCAGCTCCATGACCAGGAAGCCCGTGTCACCTTCCCGCTCGAAGGCGTGGAGGCTGGCGATGTTCTTGTGGTTGAGCGAGGCGAGAACTCGCGCCTCGCGCTCGAAGCGAGCTAGACGCTCAGGATCTGTGGAGACCTCATCAAGCAGCAGTTTGACCGCTACCTCGCGACCGAGCTTCGTGTCCTTGGCTCGATACACTTCTCCCATGCCTCCTGCACCTAGCGAGGAGACCACTTCGTAGTGGCCGAGGCGAGTGCCAGCTTCTAGAGCCATTGACTTGGCGACATCATACCCGTCGCCCGGGGGATCAGCGGCTCAGAGCTCGATTTGCGATGTCGCACCTCACCCCGAAAGACGACACGCAGGCCCGCAAGTCCCCGTATTTGCTGGATTCTCTTGGTGCCCCAAGGGCGAAAGGCGACAGTTTGTCGCGATATGTGCGTGGGTGCGACACCTTACCTCTGAGCACGGTCGTCGTTTCGACATCTGCGGAAGCCCGCCCCAGGATGGCACCGATCTGAAGCCGTTCGCTGATCCCCTACCCGACGAGCTACTCACCTCCTGCTCACCAGCTTCTAGAAGAGGGGAGGCGGCTGCCTCCCATTACAGACAAGATCGCTGTCACGCCTACGCGCCGTGAAGGCTAGCCGCCCTCGTTATACAGGGTGCGCGGTGGTGGCGTTTGATGCAGCGCTCGCGCAAAACGGCGGCAGAGGAACTCCGGACAGGGGTAAGGTGGGGGGTCCCCCGCCGAGGCTCCCTGCCGCTCGGGGGGCCCGTGGAGGGAGGGTCCAGGCCCCTAAAAGACTGCGCTGGTCATCATACTCCTTCACCAGTGGTCTTGACCCGGCTGGGATGCTAGTCCGGATCCCGGATCGCACTCGAGAGCATGAAACGGACCTTGCCCCCGGCCTGTCGGTAATACGGTGCGATGGTGGCCCGGCGACCATCTTCGAGCTCCAGCTCCACTACCCGCGCCTTCACGGCGATGTCGAAAGCGGCGCCCTCATCGTCGAGGTCCAGGGTGCCTCGGCCCTCCATGCGCTGACGGGTTTCTATGGGGCCGCCGTCGCCGCCCGTCAGCGTTCGGACAAGCTGGACCTTCAGGTGATAGTGCGCGTCAACCGACCTGTCGTCGTAGTGGATGCGACCATAACCGTTGAGGTCTTCGAGCGTCTCGTTGCGGACCTGTCCTTTGCCGCGACGGCTGCGACGTGCCATGAGGACTTCTGATCCTACCTCAGCGCAGATCTGCGCTGAGGTTCGCGAAGCTGGCAACCAGAAACGCCCGAGAACGCCCGTTCTCTGCCGCGGGAGGGTAGTGTGCACACCCTGCCGCGCCAGCGGCCTTTCTGGGCGCGACCGGGGCGCAAGTAGAGGCTCTCGGGTGGCTCTCGGGCTACTGTTCCAGAAGGGAGAGGAGAACGGCTCGGTCCTGACGGGAAAGGCTCGTGAACTCGGCTCCGATTTCGAGCCGGCCACCCTCGGCGAGCTCGACGTGAACCACTCGCGCCTCGGCTTGAATCAGCTCCTCGCCTGCGCCAATCTCGAGCTCCAAGAGGTCGCCCTCCTCCAGCCCCGTGCTGACTTTAAAGCGGACGCCAGACCGGCTGAGATCGATGGTTCTACCCATTGAAGTCGATGTTATTCGGCGCTCGTGCCTGGTATAGGCAACTAGACTGACGGAGTGGACGCGAGGCGCGCTTCTGCGGTTCTGATCGCTTGGCATCGGAGCCACCGGCACGGGTAGTTTACGAGGCTCAGTGTACTCCTACCGTCCGCGTAACCCAGCACCGCCGCCCTGATCGTCTCCAACTCCACCGTGGGTAGCGCCAATTGGCGCTAGGGGTGAAAGAGTCCAGCGACTGGACGAACCGGGCAAATTTGTCCACTTCGTAAAACATCGGCAGCGCCGCCGATGTTTCTAGCTAAACCGGCCGCGCACTCGAGAGCACGAAGCGGACCGTGCCCTGTGCCGCTTCCCTGGTCTCGGGGAACCGTACGATGGGCCACCGCCTCCCGTCTTCAATCTCTAATTCCACCCCAACCTCCGGGAGAGAGTGTGCGGCGGCAAGATTATCGAAAATGAGGATACCTCTCCCCTCTTTAAGACCACGGTAAGTTCCTCCGCCCGGATGCGTCCCGACTTCCTGTGTGACCTTCAGCTGATAGTGCGCCTCAACCGACTCTCCGCTGTAGTAGACGCGACCCTTACCCTCAAGGGTTTCGAGCTCTCTGCGGATTCTGCCTTGTGCCATCAGGCGATTCTACATCCGGGCAAATCTGCCCGAAGGTTCGTGGAGTCGTCGCGCAGCACAAGAGCAAAAACCGAGGCTCTCACAGGCCCGCTACGGCCCTATCGCCCACCCCTGAGGAGTAGGACCGGCGTCGCACCGTGGAGAGGATGTAGCGGACGTATAGAGGGTCGAGCTCGTCACGGTCCCTTCTCGAGGAGGATGTTTGGAGAATGGGGAGAGGTCTTCCCCAACGCTACTACCGTCGTCACCATCGTCGATCGCCTCGTCCATCGCTGCGAGCACGTGAAGTTGGGTGCTCCGTAAGAGTTCGCCGTAGCCCGTCTAGCTTGGTTCGAGGATCCGTGTTGTCGTTGTCGTTTCGAAGGGGACAACGATGGATGGACAAGCAGCTCAGTTTCGGGAGTCGGTACGGCAGGGAAATGTGGGTAAGGTTTCGGGCCGTCGTCGGTTCACAGAAGAGCAGCGGTTGGAGGCAATGAGCTACTTCGAGTTGCGCCGACGGGAGGGTGCTCGGGTGTCGGCGATCGCCGAGGAGTTGGGAGTGGGCAAGACGACTCTCGAGCGCTGGCGTAGTCGAGACTCGGGCTTCGTGCGTGTCGAGGCCGTGCCGGCCGCGTCGGAGGTGACTTTGGTGAGTCCGAGTGGCTACCGGGTCGAGGGCCTGAGCGCGGACCAGGCGATCGAGTATGTGAGTCGCCTCGGATGATGGAGTTGCTTCCCGGCCGGCAGGTCTTCGCGTACGCGGGCCCGGTGGACATGCGCAAGGGGTACGACAGCCTGGCGGCTCTGGTGGAGCAGGATCTCGATCAAAACGTCTTGTCGGGAGATCTCTTCCTCTTCGTAGCTCGCAACCGTGTGCGGGCGAAGGTGTTGGTCTTCGATGGATCGGGCCTTTGTCTGCTGGCAAAACGTCTGGAGAAGGGCCGATTTGCGTGCCTCTGGCGGGATCGAAGAGGTCCCGTACTGCGTCTGTCTCGGGCTGAGCTTGGGCTGTTTCTCGAAGGAAGCCAAGCCGTTGGTAGAAAACGACTTGTTCCTGAGAATCTAGACAAAAAAGAGCTTGCGATTCGCTCACCGGCATGAGAGAAAGGGGCATCCGATGCAGGTGCCCGAAACGACCGCCTCTCTCGACGTCGTACTCGCGCACTATTCGCTTCTGAGCACCGAAAACGACCGTCTGCTGGACCTGGTCCGCCAGCTGAAGCGAGAGAATGCGAGCCTGCGCGGCGAGGACGCCGATCAGGCCGAGCTCGAGTTGCTTCTGGGTCTTGGCAAGCTCGAGATCCAGCGCCAGGCCCGGGAGCTCCCCGACTCGGAAGCGCGACCGCGCAAGCAGCGCGGCCACGGGCCGACGCCGCAACCGGACCTACCGGTGGTCGTCTTGGAGCACGTGCTGGGAGAGGGCGAGCGGACGTGTCCGGCCTGTGGAGACCCGACGCTTCAGCCCTTGGGCGTCGAGACACAAGACTCCGAAGAGATCACGATCGAGATGAAGCGCGTGGTGCGTCGGGTGCATCGGCGCCAGAAGTACCGTTGCGCTTGCAACAGCGCAGTTGGGACGGCGCCGAATCCGCATCCGCGGCTGGTGCCCGGCGGTCGGTACTCGCTGGAGTTTGCGGTCTCGGTGGCGACGTCGAAGATCGTCGATCACATGCCTCTGCATCGCCAGGTCAAGGAGCTCAGCCGCAGCGGTCTACGAGTGACGAAGCAGACGCTGTGGGACCAGGAGCAAGCCCTAGCCGAGGTGCTGCGTCCGACCTATGCAGCGCTCAAGGAGCAGATCCTGGGATCTGACTTCCTCCATGCCGACGAGACGGGCTTCCTGCTGACGCAGGGCAAGCACTCGAGACGAGAAACTCTCTGGGTGCTCAGCACGAATCAGCATGCCTGGTACACGCTGGGGCGCAAGAGCTTCGCTGCGGGCGAGGAGATCCTCGGCGCTTACGACGGAATCGTGATCGCGGACGGCTACCCAGTGTACGAGCAGCTTTCCCGGGCCGGGCCCCTGCGTCTGGCGAATTGTTGGGCTCACAGTTTGCGCAAATTCCGCGATGCGCAGAAGCATCGGCCGCGGGAGTGCGCCCAGATCTTGAAGTTGATCGGAGAGCTCTACGAGATCGAGCGCGAGATCGACGCCTTGGATCTTGAACCGGCGGACACTCTGCTGCGCCGGGCGGAGGCTCGAGTGAAGCGCTCATCGAAGGTGATTGCGGCGATCAAGGCTTGGGCGCTGTCGCAAACGGGGCTTCCGCGCAGCGACTTCATCAAAGCGGTCAAGTACATCCTGGCTCGCTGGGAGGGGCTGACTCGCTTCCTCGAGGATGCACGGCTACCGCTGGACAACAACCGTGCCGAGAACGCGCTGCGAGGACCCGTCGTCGGCCGAAAGAACTATCTACAGTTTCGATCTCGGCGGGGATGCGAGGTCGGAGCCATTCTCTACTCGCTCTGCGAGACTGCGCGGCTGCATGGCGTCGCGCCAGATCACTACCTTCGCGTCGCTGCACAACGGGCGCTTCAAAATCCCGGCACCGCCACCTTCCCCGATCGGATCTGATCGTCCGCGGGCCCCTTGCCCAGCTCGGCACCGTCGTCAAGACGTGCCACGGCGAGCTCTTACGGTGCTCCGCTGACTATGGAAGAGGAACATCAAGAGCTTGTAGGCGCGCTTCGTGTGCAGCCCATGATCGAGAAGGCCGCTGGCTCCGGAGCGCGATTTCTTGTCCATCGCTTCCACCAGCGTCCAGGGTTTCCCCAGGTTTGCGTAGGACTTGCGTAGCCTCGATCTGGTCATGATCACCCGATGCTCGAATCGCGGTGCGCACAAGAAATCCTCGAAGGGAGACTTTTTCGCTGAGATCAGGCTAGGTCGAAGCGATCAAGATTCATCACCTTGTCCCACGCAGCCACAAAGTCACGCACAAAGGCCTGCTGCGAGTCGTCACACGCGTAGACTTCCGCGATGGCTCGGAGCTGGGAGTTCGAACCGAAGACGAGGTCGACGGCGGTGCCGGTCCACTTGGGCTCGCCCGTCGCGCGATCGCGCCCCTCGAACACATCCTCAGACGTGGAGGACGCCTGCCACTCCGTGTTCATGTCGAGCAGGCTCACGAAGAAATCATGGGTCAACGTCTCGGGCCGCCTGGTGAAGACGCCGAGTTCGGACTGCCCGACGTTTGCATTCAGGACGCGCATGCCGCCGACGAGAACCGTCATCTCAGGGGCGGTCAGCGTCAACATGTGCGCCCGATCCACCAGCAGTTCCGCCGCCGATCTTCGGTGTCCGTTTCCGAGGTAGTTGCGAAACCCATCGGCGGTCGGTTCGAGCACGGCAAACGAATCCACGTCGGTTTGCTCCTGCGACGCGTCGGTGCGCCCCGGCGAGAAGGGAGCCTGCACTTCGTGCCCGGCGTTCTTCGCAGCTGCCTCGACGGCTGCACACCCGCCCAGAACGATCACGTCCGCGAGCGAGACCATCTTCCCGTCGGACTGCGAGCTGTTGAATTCCTTTTGAATCTCCTCCAGGGTCTCTAGCACCTTCCCCAGTTCGGCCGGCTGGTTGACTTCCCAATCCTTCTGCGGCGCGAGGCGAATGCGCGCCCCGTTCGCCCCACCGCGCTGGTCGGTGCCGCGGAACGTTGCCGCCGACGCCCAGGCGGTCGAGACCAGCTGGGAAATGGAGAGTCGTGATGCGAGGATCTTGCCCTTCAGGGAAGCAATGTCTTGCTCCCCGATCAATTCATGAGTGACGTCGGGGACGGGGTCTTGCCACAGCTGCGGCTCCGCAGGAATCAACGGGCCGAGACACCGCGTGCGGGGCCCCATGTCGCGGTGCGTCAGCTTGTACCATGCCCTGGCGAAGGCGTCGGCGAACTCTTCCGGGTTCTCGTGGAAGCGCTTCGCGATCGGCGCATAGATCGGGTCCATTTTCAGTGAGAGGTCCGTCGTGAGCATCGTGGGGGCGTGCGTCTTCGACGGATCGTGAGCATCCGGCACGGTGCCCGCTGCAGATGCATCCGTGGGAGTCCACTGCGCCGCACCGGCAGGGCTCTTCACCTGCTCCCACTCGTAGCCGAACAGGTTGTCGAAGAAGTTGTTGTCCCACTTCGCCGGCTCGGTGGTCCATGCGCCCTCCAACCCGCTGCTGATCGTATCGCCGGCCTTGCCCCTACCATAGCTGCTCTTCCAGCCAAGGCCTTGGCTCTCGATGGGGGCACCCTCGGGTTCGGGACCCTTGTACTCCTCATCGGCAGCACCATGGGTTTTGCCGAAGGTGTGTCCGCCGGCAATGAGCGCAACCGTTTCCTCGTCGTTCATCGCCATGCGACGGAACGTCTCTCGAATGTCCCTGGCTGCAGCGAGCGGATCCGGATTACCATTCGGCCCCTCCGGATTGACGTAGATCAGGCCCATCTGAACGGCGCCGAGGGGATTCTCGAGCTCCCTGTCGCCGCTGTAGCGCTCGTCCCCAAGCCACGTGTCCTCAGGTCCCCAGTAAATGTCCTCTTCGGGCTCCCAGACGTCCTCGCGCCCGCCGGCGAAACCGAGAGTCTTGAATCCCATTGACTCCAGGGCACAGTTCCCGGTGAAGATCATCAGGTCAGCCCACGAGATCTTCCGGCCGTACTTCTGCTTGATCGACCAGAGCAACCGGCGCGCCTTGTCGAGGTTCACGTTGTCGGGCCAACTGTTCAGCGGCGCAAAGCGTAGTGTGCCGGAGGCTCCGCCGCCGCGGCCGTCGCCGATGCGGTACGTGCCTGCGCTGTGCCACGCCATCCGAATGAAGAGCGGCCCGTAGTGGCCGTAGTCGGCCGGCCACCAGTCCTGCGACGTCGTCATCACCGCTTCGATGTCCTTCTTCAGGGCATCCAGGTCAAGTGTCTTGAACTCCTCGGCGTAGTTGAAATCCTTCCCCATAGGATCGGACAGGGGAGAGTTCTGGTGGAGAACCCTCAGATTCAACTGATTCGGCCACCAGTGTTGGTTCGACGTAGTTCCAACCGCCGTGTGTCTGTGGGGCCCGCCCAACACCGGGCACTTGCTTTCGGTCTCCATATTCTCTCCAATCGTGTGCTGCATCTTTTCTGAGTCAGTTCTATCCCTACGTGCTCTATATATACACGAGATCTCCGGTAGCGTGTCGTCCGACTCCTGCTAGGAGCGCTACCCAATACGCCCAAGTGTTCAAAATAGGGTTACTTGGGAACACTCAGGACGTCGTGCGGGGTCTACTGAGCTCGACCTACTGACCTGCTCCCCGATCTACGGTTGACCGCCCCTGGCTACTAGCTTCGGCGGCTGAGGCACGCTGTGATTGCAGGTGTATCTCATGCCGCCTTGGTTGTGTGTTTGGAGTTCCTCCAGGTGCTTCAGACAGAGCCCGACACTGCAGTGCCGACAGAGAGCCACTGCCCTCTTCTCCTCGCCTTCGCATGCGCAGACATAGCAATCCATTGTTCTACTCCATTCGATTGTTCATTAAGAGGGATCGTCCTGGGACTTGGGCGAAGACACGCGGCCATCCGGGTATTTGGACGGCCGACTGAGCCGTGGGCGCCTTGGCGCGAGAGTAGCTAGCGGAGATAATGCTAATCAACACTTCTGGAAGCTAGTCCTGGTCGTTCGGGCAAAGCCAGCTGTACACCTTGCCTGCGATGAAGGCACCGACTAGCGGAGCGACCCAGAACAGCCACAACTGGGTCAGCGCCCAGCCACCGACAAAAACTGCCGGGCCGGTGCTGCGAGCCGGGTTGACCGAGGTGTTGGTCACCGGGATGCTGATCAGATGGATCAGTACCAGTGCAAGGCCGATAGCGAGTCCGCCAAACCCGGCCGGCGCAAGCTTGTGAGTGACACCTAGGATCACGATCAGGAAGACAAAGGTCATCACGACCTCGGTAAGGAGTGCCGAGGTCATCGAGTAGCCACCCGGCGAATGTTCCCCATACCCATTTGACGCGAGGCCGTTAGCCGCGACATCGAAATCAGCCTGTCCACCGGCAATCACTATCAACACACCGGCCGCAACGATGGCACCCGCGACCTGGACCAAGGTGTACGGAATTAATTCGTTGGCCGGAAATCGTCCACCTGCCCACAAGCCGACGGACACCGCCGGGTTCAAGTGACAGCCCGAGATGTGCCCGACGGCGTAGGCCATGGTCACAACTGTCAGGCCGAAAGCGAGGGATACCCCGACGAAGCCGATCCCAGTGTCAGGGAACGTGGCTGCCAGAACCGCACTCCCACACCCTCCGAGAACCAGCCAGAACGTGCCTATGAATTCAGCAGTGAGCTTTTTTGACAACGGCATCTTGGGTTCTCCGCATTGTGCACTTGCCCTTCTTCACAAATCTTCCGGGCTCTCACTGCGGGAACGAACTCGGCGCGGTGTCCTGATAGCCCTCGCCATCGAGTGCCGCCATGAACGCGACAATCTCGTTGATTTCCTCGTCTGTCAAGTCGAGCGGCTTGATCTTCAGATCCAACTGCGGGTTCGGATTACCGCCCTGGTTATAGAGCTCCACAACCTCGCGCAACGTCTCAATCGACCCGTCATGCCGCCTCCCACGCCGGGGGTGGTTGCTCCTGCGGCGTACATCCCGCCGACAGGAAAACGATGATGAATCCCGCCAATAGGAAGCTGATGATCAGCCCTAGCCGTTTCCTGACCATAGGCTCCATGTCAATCGCTCCTTCTGCTGTACCCCCCCCGCACCCGAGAGTTGACGCGTCACGCGGAACGCGCAAGCGATGCTGCTGCAAGTTCTTCTCTCGGAAGGGTAGAAGGACTGTAGCATGTCAACAGATCTTATTTGTTTGGCTTACAGGACAAACATCTGTGTACTGGCTTTCATGTCCACCAGGGCAACACCAAAGGTCGAGGTGTGACGTTGGCAGGGACTGACTTAGACCGACTTCGCCGAGCTCCTCGGCGCAAAACGGCCTACAATCTCCGGAATGCGCGATGACGTGAGGGTTGTTCTGCGTCGGCTCGGGGAGGAGATCCGAGCCCGCGGACTCAAGCAGAACGACATCGAAGAGCTCGGCGGACTGAAGCCGCGGGACGTGACCCGGGTCCTCAACGGACATAAAGAGGCGACGCTTGCCATCGTGTTGTCGATCGGCAAGGGTATGGGATGGGCCTCACCCGGCCCGATCTCTTCTCGGTCCTCGCGGGCGTTCCTCTCAAGTCTGCATCGCGCTTCAGCGAGTCTGAGGCCGACGCCATCGTCGAGATCATCGAGGCGAGGTTAGGGCTGAAGGGGCCAACACAGCCGCTCGTCCCGGCCGACCCGATTAAGGTTGGCCTCTGCGTCATAGACAAGGACCTCCGTTTCGTCCAGATCAACGAGGTTCTCGCCCAGATTAACGGTAGGACAGCTGAGGCGCACATCGGCAAGCACATTGCCGAGGTGCTCCCCGGGGCGGCCGAGGGAGTAGTGCCGCAACTTCTCCATGTACTCAATACCGGAGAGCCGATCGTAGGCGGGGAGGTTGTGACAGAAACGCCTGCGCACCCCGGGGAAGAGAGACGCTACCTACACAACTACTACCCCATTTGTGGCACGGACGGCGCAGTGAGCGAGGTCAACTGCATTGTTGTGGGGGCAGCCTAGGGCTCGATCGCAACGCCTCCATCTCGAAATCGAGATACCGATCTGGCTGAGGGCGCCGACCCGTGGCTCAAGGCGATGAAGTTGGAGGAGCTGCTGGCAAGGCGCCACCCTGTACGCGTTGGTTCTCTGCACGCCCATGTTCTGGGAAGAAAAAGATTGTTCGGGACCGCCCGCGCGGGCAGAAGAGAGCGATCGACGAGACTCTTGAGGAGCTGGAAGAGGCCCCACCCCAGACAAGCAACTGGCAACCGTCCCGATCCTGGACTCCTTGGGCGCGACGAACTCGAACGTGATCGTCGTCTGGGAGCGCGGACATGAAATCAGATCGTGGGGATCCCTGTTACCGGCTACGAGAAAGCGCACTTAGTTGGCTGCGAGTCGGTTTTTTGTCCCCGCGAGGCGTGACTCAGGGTGTGGCGCAGATAGTCGAGGTACCCCTCGGGGGGTGGCGTCGTGGGGAGTTCTCGGAGGATGGGGAGAAAGTAGGCGAGGGATCGGATGGGCTGGAGCTTTGGTAGGCGCGGATCTCGGCATGCGCGTCGGGCGGAGCCGAGGAGGAGGGCGGCCTGGAGGACGGTGAGAGGCAGGTCTTGGTCGAAGAGCTGGTCGACGATGACGCGGTCGCCGTGGTGGAAGCGGTGCGGGGTGTCGGGAAGGAGTCGATAGAGGCGGAGGAGCTGGCGCCGATAGTGGCTTCGGGTCATGAGCGTCGTCGTGCTGCGCTCCGCCTTTTGGCGCGGTCCTTGGCCTTTTTTTCAGCAGCCTCCTTGGCCTCCTTGCGGCGATAGGAGTTAGCCTCGATCTTGACGATCTCGGCGTGGTGGGTGAGTCGATCGACGAGAGTGACGACGCAGGAGGCGTTGGGAAAGACCTCGGCCCATTCGGCGAAGGGCTTGTTGGTGGTGAGAAGAATGGGCTTGTTGCCGTATCTCCTGGAGACGACCTCGAAGAGGAGATCCGCGTGGCGGTGGTCGTAGGAGAGATAGCCGAGCTCATCGATTGCCAAAAGCGAGGGTCGGGTGTATTTGGAGAGCCTTCTCTGGAGCGCCGAGGGGGTTTCCTGGACGGCGAGATCGTTGAGCATGTCGGAGGCGGTGACGAAGCTGGCGGTGGCCCCTCGTTGCAGCGCCTGGTAGAGGAGGTTCTTGGCAATCATGGTCTTGCCGACACCGTTGGGTCCGAGGAGGATGACGTTGGTGATGTCGTCGAGGAATTGGAGGGTGAGCAGATCCTGGATCTGCTCGCGGTCGATGCGCTGGGGCCAGGAGAAGTCGAAGTCGGCGATGCTCTTGAAGAGCCCGACGCGGCTGGTGCGGATGCGCCGTTCGAGGCTGCGCCGTTTGCGCTCGGCCTCTTCTTTGCGCAGCAGCTGTTCGAGCCAGGGCTGTTCTCGGTAGGTGCCCCAGTCGTCGACGAGGGCGTAGAAGCCGAGGGATCGGGCGAGCTCTCGTAGTGGTTCGTCAGGGATCGTTGGACTCTTCCTGGGTCGGGCCATCGTCGTTGCCTCCAAGTTGGTCGTAGTCCTCGAGGTTGTGCGGTCTCACGGAGAGATCTCGCTGTTGGAGCTCCTGGCTGAGCGGCACCGGTAAAGCCGGGGGCTGACCGAGGCCGCGCTGGTGCCGTTCGAGTAGGAGCCGGACGGACTGGAATCGCGGTGCGTGGTTCAGGAGCGCTTCGCGCACGGCTTTGTCGAGTCGCTGGGGGCCGTACTGGCGCAGGAGTCGGAGCAGGCCGGCGGTCTGCGTTCCGAGGTTCTCGCCTCGCTCGGCGAGCTGCTGCATCAGCTCTTCGCATCGAGGCACAGCGGAAAACAGCCGATGGAAGCCCCGGTGTCGTCGGGCCCTGCGTTTGTGAGCGAGGAGCTCCTCGAGGTGTTGAGGATCGAGGATCTGCTCGCCCCGGGAGTACGAGCGAGGGTGCTCGGCGAGGAGCTCCTGGCCATCGAGGATCCGCACCCGATGCTCGCTGGCGAGGAGCGTGACGGTCCTCTGCACATGACTGTGCGGCACCGAGTAGTCGTTGAGGTCGAAGCGCACGATCGGCGTCTTTCTGACCTTGATCTCCAGTCGCAGGTCGGTTTCGAAGTCGTCTCCGGGAAGCTCAAGCAGTCGAGGTCGTTCCTGGGCCAGGGCGCTTTTCACGGTTCGCTGTCGGTCCTGCGGCCAGGGTCTGCGCTGCGACCTCTGGCACCATTCCAGGACCTGCCGATTCAGACGATCCAAATCGCTCACCGTTCGGGCGCCGAAGAACGAGCTTCGCAGGAAGCGGATTGCGCGCTCGACGCGGCCTTTCTCATTTCCCCGAGCCACCGCGGCGACGGTGGGAAGGAAGCCGTAGTGGCTGGCGAAATCGAGCAGCACGGGATGGAAGCGCACCGCGGTTCCCTGCCGCTCGATCACCGCGGTTCGCAGGTTGTCGTACAGAACGGTCCTGACGACGCCGTCGACGTAGTGGAAGGCCAGCTGGTGAGCGTGCAAGAAGGTTTCGAGACGAGTGTCGAGGGTGAAGTGCACGAAGACCGTGCGCGAGAACGACAGCACGAAGACGAAGGCATAGAGCCGACGATGTGCCCGGCCGACGCGGAGCCGACCGAAGTGGCCCCAGTCGACCTGCGCCTGCTCTCCTGGCAGCATGCGCAGCGAGAGAAACGCCTCGCGCTGGGGCTTCGGTCGCATCGAGGCCACCAGGTGGCGAAACTGATCCGGGCCTCCTGGATAGCCGCGCTCCACCACCATGGTGTAGAGACGGCTCGCCGGCAGTCGTGGGTAGGTCCCGAGCACCTGCTCGATGAACGGCAGGTAAGGATCGATCATCCTCCCTCGTCGCTGCTGGGGTAGCACGCCGGACTTCTCCAGCGCCCGGCGCACGGTTGAGGGGTGCAGCTGTAGCTGTCGAGCGATCGTGCCGACTTTCCACTTCTCGACCAGGAACAGACGACGGATCTCCCCGCGCAGCTGTGCGTCGATCACGCCCCTATCTCCGTCGGCAACGACGAAAGCTCGTTCGCACAAACTCTCGGCAGGCCTCTCCACACTGCATGCATCGCGGATTCCTCGGGTCGTAGCGCACTTCGCGCCTCGGAGTCTCGATCCGACACAGTGTCCTCCCCGAAGTACCGCCTGGGGTACCCTGATGCGTCACTTTCTCTGCCCGCTCGCGCTGGCGCCGACGGTAGCGGGCCTGACGGGCGGCATGACAATGCCGACCTCGGAGGCTTCGCTGGTACCGATGGCCGGCCGCCCGAGTCGATTCCCGACGAGCCACCAGAGCACAAGCCCGGCAGTAACGCTGGCCACGGTCACAGTGCGAGCACAGCGAGATACGCCGACGGCATCGAGCACAGTCGAAGAGTCGGTAGTCCGGTCGCATCGTCGCCTCCCATTCGACGACGACCCCGACTCTCTGCCATACTGCAAGCGCAGCTAATGCTGCGGTTTGGGGCAGAGCCCGGGGCGTTTTCTACTTCGCTTTCCCGGGCTCTCGCCGTCTCTGGTCGGCCTGCTCTATCAGAGCAGAGCCCGCACTGCAAAGCCCTACACCGACTCACGCATCTCTTCCGACCGCAAACACGCCGCCGGGACCACGCACCCGGACCGCCGTTCCGGCGGGATGATGCCGCCCTTCCTGAAGAAGGCCTAGCTTTCCCGCGGTCGCGAAGCCCTCAGCTCACTCCATCCCGGAAACTGCGCTCGCAGCCAACGGGATGCGCTTTCTCGCAGCCATCAACAATCCCGGCTCGAAGAGCTTCATGGAGGCTAGGAAGCCCACGCCGGGAGCCAGAACCGGCCCCAGAAGCCGGCATGCCGCCCCCGGGTAGGGTTGCTCTACCCCTCGAAAGCCTGCTGAATGCACACCCGCCCCGGCACCAGGCCGCGCGCCTCGTAGGGTGCAAACTCCGTCGCCCAACCTCCCAACCGTACTGTCGCATGCGCAAGCTACAGTGCGGGGAGCACCAGGCAGTTAAGCAACAGTGCCAAACTGACCCGGAGGCGAAAACGTCAACGGCATAAACCCTTCCACTCGCGCAGCCGAGCCTCCGCACCCCTCGTATACTCGGGCGTGAGCAGACTCCGGCCAGAGGCTTCCAGCGGCGCGCTGAAGCGCAGCTCTCGCTCCTCTTCAGGGTGGAAGCTGGAGATCACTCGGCGATGGCAGCGAATACAAGCACCCCGCAAGGTTGTCACCGGTGCGACCATCTGTGAGGGCATGCCGTCGACAAAGCCCGTGCGCGACATCGCCTCTTCATCGAGATCGGCGTAGACGAGCTCATCCGAGTCGAAGTTTCGCTGGTAGCGCACAGAGCGGAAGCGAACCTGCTCCTCCGCCTGTCTGTGCTCGTCCACATCGAGGCTGAGCTGCCCTCGAAACGAGACCTGCTGCCAGAACGCGACCTGATCTGTCGGCTGGATCTCGAAGTCGCTGTCGAGTACGTTGAAATAGAGAAGCAGCACAGATTCGACGTCGGCTACCTCTAGCGCCAGCCGGCCCATGCGATCGTAGGGTGTGCCGCCGGTGAGGTACTCCTTCACCGCCTGACGCCCCTCGGGACCGGAGGTTGTGAAGAACACCCGCACCGTAAAGCGCCCGTGTAGGAGTCGGGCATGTGCTTCCGGAGGAGGAAGCATCTCGACAATGGTGCCGTCTTGCGCCGCGATGTCGCCGGCCAACGCCTCGATCTCGGGGACGCCGGCCAGCTCTGGCAAGCCGGCCAGCGTGGACGGAAGAGAGCTGACGTCCTCAGCCGAGTATGCCGTATCCTGCAACAGCGACATCGTCTCGCAGCGAAGGCGCTCGAGGCCCGGGCTCGCCGCGTTCTCGGACGCGTCCGCCACCGCATGGGCGAGCTCCCAGGCGGTACTGTGAAACATGAGCCGCTCCTGCGCTGAAGCCTCTGCAACGCGGCCTCTGATCTCGCCAAGCACAGTTACCAGAGCTTCCACCTTGGCCGGCTCTCTGAGATCTCCCGCCAAGCCCTGCGTCGCGCGGGTGACGACGCCGTGAAGATCGGTCGGGAAGGGAAGCATGCAAGCGCCGGTCCGGGAGTACCAGGCACGCACGTCGCCTCTGTCCCACGAACCTCTCAACCCGCGTGCACTGCAAAGTGCAGGACTGGCCGCGACGATCACCTCCCCACCCTGGATCAGCTCCATCATCCGCCGATGCAGCGGACCCATAGAGGAGCCCGCCGCGGCTGCCGGCGTCAGAAGCAAAAGAACCAGACTAGGCAGGCTTAAAGTCGAGAGGGTGGGGCGTTGTCGCAGTACGGTCCTCACGCCCGGCCTAAGATATCATCTGGCGCCCCGGCCCTCGCGTCGGCAACACCTCCGTTCATCCTTAGGGTCGGCGCGGAAATAACTTCACATTATCGCCGGAGCGTGTGAGGCCGAGGCGCCACAGGGCGGTCGCTGCATTGGAGGTGGTGGTGAGCTGAGCCCAGGCTGTGGGGCAAGCTCTTCCTGCTCGGTTCGCGGTCTCGGCGAGAGGGTGTAGTTCCACTTTCCTAGGAAGTCGCTCCTGGCCACCGCGAGCTGCAGCATTTCCTTGTCCGATACCCTGACTCCTTTCTGGTATTGGCGTTGATCACGGCACGGCTCGACGCGCAGTCCGGTGGATGTCGTCGTGTTGCGGACGAGGTTGACGAGGATCTCGAAACTCTCGAGAGGAACTCCGGCCCAGTTCTTGCTGATCTCGCTGAACATCCTGTGCTCGATGGGATTCCATTTACTGGTGCCAGTTGGATAGTGGGCGACGGTGATGATGAGGCCGCACTTGTCTACGAGCTTCTCCTGGAGGTACTTCTTCCAGGCTCGAAGCCGTGCGCCGTTGCTTGCGCCGCTGTCGGCAAGAATGAGGAGACGCTGAGACGCCGGATAGTGAGATCGACCGTATTTGAGCCACCAGGTCGCGATGCTGTTGACAGCGAACTCCGGCGTGTCCGACGACTGTCCGAGGACGAGAACGCCGAAGTTCCTCTGAAGATCGTAGATCCCATAGGGGGAGGCGATGGCGAGAGCTTCGGACCGGAAGTCGTGATCCTTGACCCGCTTGGCCTCGCGGCACCATGTCTGTCCCTGGTTCTTGAACCGACCGATCAGCTCCTTCTTCTTCGTATCGACGCTGATGATCGGGTCGCCAGCGCTTGTGAAATCCTCGCGCAGTCGCTTGATGGCCTTGAACTGTGCATCACGATCTGGGGAGTTCCCCGAAGACAGACATTTCCTATTGCTCTTGAGGGAATAGTTCAGGTCTGCGAGCAATCGACGCACCACCGTAGCCGATACGATGATGTCAAGGCGTTCGGCAAGGCATTGGGCCACCTTTGCAGCGGTCTCGTGCGTCCATCTTTTTGATGACATGGGATCACCAGCTATATCGGCCTCGAGTATGGAATGGATTCCATCGACTATCTCGGGCGTTTTTTTTCCACTCGTTGGTTGCCACCGCCTGCTCTTCGAACTCTTCCGCGCTCCACGGAGCCGCCGAAGAGCTCGCGACGTCCTTTTGCGACTGTATGAGGGTCCAGGTCCAGAAGATCGGCGATCTTCCGGTCGCCGCCATGCCCGAGCTTGGTCGCTTCCAGGCCAGCGAAGAGCCGCCGCTGGCGTTCGTCTAGCAGGCTGAAGAATAAAACGATGGCAGCCCTGAGCTCCTCGGGGAGCACTTCTGGAACGAGGCTGGCAGCTACATCCTGGAGAGCCTGCCGTTCGTTGCGCATCAGCTTCTGCTGACGACGGCGCCCTGTTTCCGAGCACAAGTATACGAACCTCTTCCCAACTCTGGATCGTACGATTCTCTTGCGACGAACGAGGTGCAACATCGCGTGCTTGACCTCGACCTGCAGCAGGAGCTCGAGTTCAGAAGCCGTATAGCCGGCAGCGGACCGGTCCACGGCAGCCACCGCAGTTTCGAGGAGGCTGCCATGCCGACTGAACCTCGCCGAACCGCACGACCACAAACCCAGATCGTCGAAATCGGGAATCTCGTTCAAGGTATAGAACCGCCCTCGATCCGAGTAGCTGGCCAAATAGCCCAATCGAGACAGCGAACGGTAGACCGTCATGGTGGCTCGGGTTCCCATGGCGTCCTTGAGCTCATCCATGGTGGCCATCTGTTCGCTCATCAAGAGCTCGCGCACTGTTGCATCACGATCTTCGGCTCGTACCATTTGGTATAGTTCCCCTTCCAAAAGAGGTGACAGGGAAAACTATACCAAATGCGGGCAGGGCTATGCTAGCTCTAAACCTTGCAAACAAGGCGCGTACCGGAGGATTATGCGGTGGCTGAAGAAGGGGGCAGTGGTATGGTCACCCCAGATACTGGAAACTTATTTCCGCGCCGACCCTTAGGAGACGCCTCATGGGATCCCTCGACGGAATCAAAGTGATAGAGATCGCCGGCATCGGCCCAGGATCCTTCTGCGCGATGATGCTCTCGGACATGCTCAGGAGCCACCGGCCAGCGCTCCCGCAACGGCTCCGGGTGGCTGGTCATTGATGGCGGCCATGAGGCCCGCCTGCGAGTCCCCGGCAAAGGGTCGCGCCCCTGTCACCATCTCATAGAGGACCGCACCGGGGCCCCAGATGTCGGAGCGCTCGTCGGCCTCCTTGCCTTCGAGCTGCTCAGGGGCCATGTACTGGAGGGTCCCCAGGATCGAGCCTTCGCCCGTCAGCGGTTGGGTGACGGTCGGGGTCTGGGTGTCCCCCACGGTCGGCCCGGCGTGAACCACGCCCTTGGCGAGGCCGAAGTCCAGGACCTTGGCTCCGTCCCGAGTCAGCATGACATTGCCAGGTTTGAGGTCCCGGTGGATCACTCCGTGACGATGGGCGGCATCGACGGCCTCGGCGATCTGCGATCCGATCGTCGCCACCTCATCCAGCGGCATGGCGCCGCGTCGAAGCCGGTCCTCGAGGGTCTCGCCCTCCAGGTACTCCATGACCAGGTAGTCGACACCGTCTTCACTGCCGATGTCGTAGAGCGTGCAGACATGAGGATGGGTCAGCTGCGCGATTGTCTTCGCTTCACGCTCCAGCCGCTGACGGTAGAGCCTGTCCTGCCCGAGCTCCCCAGGCAGCACCACCCTTCTGTCTGAAATCCGTCAAGTTGGCCTCTAGACCAGCGTTTCCAAAGTTCGCGACACCTATCTCGGCCCCTTCTGCCCGCTGGCGGCGTTGGCTGGGCGTCCCCGCGCTCCTCGACAGATTCCCAATATGCCTGCGTCGGCGCGCCTTGCCAGCGAACAGAATGACCTCGAGCTATGCGACTCGAACTTCGGAAACGCTGGTCTAGTCCCCGAGCCAGAGTGGGTGGATCCGAACCGATCGTCGTGGAAAAAGATAGGTCGCGTAACCGCCGAGTGGTCAACAACATCGCCGAGAGGGGTGACCGGAGGATTACGCCATGGATGAGGGTGGCGCGCCAGGGCGAGAGGTTCTGGAGCTCCGCATAGCGATGGAACGGACTCTCCGGGGTCGGATTCGCGAAGCGATAGAGGCGACCTTGGCAGATCTCGATGAGGCGCTGGGCTAAACTCTTCTGGCCCACTAGAAGTTGTAGGTCAGGCGCACATCGATGCTGTCGACGTTGACGGCTTCCGGTCGATCGCCGACGGCCGCTAGATCATCCTCGGAGTACTCGAGCTGGAGGTCGAGAACCGCGTTCAATTTGTAGGCGAGGCCGAATCGCATTGTCTCGAGTTTCGACTCGTCGGCTTCCGACCAGTCGGCGATGAAGTCGACTTGCTGGCTCAGATGCAGGGTGAGCTCGGCGATGGAGTAGGTCTCGTCGGAGATCGTACCCACAAAGTCTCCGTCGAGCTCGATCCACTCGTAAGAAAGGTCGAAGAGCGGATTCTGAAAGCCGACGCCGACGTCGGAGATGGACCTCTTGGCGTCGATCGCATCGCCGATGTAGCGCTCTTCGATCCCGGCGAAGGCGTAAAACCCGCGCTCGCCCTGCGGCTGGTAGCGCAGGTCGAAGAAGTAGTTGTCCGACAAACTAGAACCGTTGATGTTGCCGAGCCCGCTATCCTCGAAGTACTCGGCGGTGCTCGAGCTGGTGTCGAAGGCTCCGGCGCGGAAGACCGAGGTCTCTCCGACGTCGTAGCTGAGGATGAGCGCCGGTCCACTTTGGTTCGACACTGCAAAGCCGCCCGCACCGCCGAACTCGAGCGACGATTGCACGCTGCGGTCGCCGGGGAAGCCGGCTGCCTTCAACCCGAAGAGTAAAGGTTGCACTCCCGCCGAAAGAGCGGAACCTGCACCGGTGAATCCATTCCAGACGATAAAGGCTTCGGGGATGAAGGCCTCACTGTCGACGCTGTCACCGGTGACGTTGGTGGCGCCGAGCAGCAGCACGGCCTCGAAGTCGCCGTAGAGGGCCTCGAAGAGTACGCTGATCTGGTTGACCTCGAAACGATCTCCGCCGTCCTCTTCAGGGTAGCGGTCGCCGTCGCCATACTCGGCCCTGATATAGCCGCTGATGTCGAGGTCGCCGAGAAAATCGGATGCGGCCCAGGCGTTGTGCGTCATCGCGACCGCTAGGAGAGCCGTGACTCCGGCCGGCCCGAGTTTGCGGATGTGGTCGTACACTTTGGTGATTCCTCTCCTTGGGGAGCTTGGTGTCGAAGCCCTCGCTGCTTGGGCCACTCGGTGCCGCGATTCTTCGCTGCCCGGCGTCTACTGTCAAGCCCGATCTTGCAGGAAATCTACTGCCCCGGCGTCGGTCGGAGTCGTGGACTGTTGTAGTGTCTGCGACGGTGTCTGATAGGCATTTGCGACAGGCGTTGAGACTCGCCGCCAAGGGGCGCTATCGGACGGCTCCGAATCCGCGGGTCGGTGCGGTTGTCACCGACTCCGAGGGAGTCGTCGTGGGTCGTGGCTTTCATCGCGCGTTGGGTGAGAGCCATGCCGAAGTAGTGGCGCTCAACGAGGCGGGAGCGAAAGCGCACGGCGGATCGCTTTACGTCACCCTCGAGCCCTGCTCTCATCACGGTCGCACGCCGCCCTGCACCGCGGCCGTGCTTGAGTCGGGAGTGCGACGCGTCGTCGCCTGCCATGTCGACCCGAATCCAAGCGTCTCGGGCCAGGGTTTTCACACCCTCGCCAGGGCTGGATTGGAGGTGAAGTGGGGCGAGCGGATGGAGGAAGCCCTCGCTTTGAACTTGGGCTTTGTGGTTTCCCATCTGCTCAAAAGACCGCAGGTGTCGCTGAAGTGGGCGATGAGTCTCGATGGCCGCATCGCCACCAGCGCCGGAGAAAGTCAGTGGATCTCATCCCCTAAAGGCCGTCGATGGGCACTGGCCTTGCGCGAGGAGCACGACGCCATCCTGGTGGGCAGTGGCACCGCACTCACAGACGATCCGTCCCTCGATCGTCGTCTCGGTTACTCCGGCAGCCCGAACACCAGGGTGATTCTCGATCGGAGGCTGCGTCTCCAGGCCGACGCCCGTCTCTTTGCCGCCGAGGGTCCGGTGCTGGTGTATACGGAGTCCGCTGACGCGTCGCGCAAGAAAGCGCTGGAGGGGGCCGGGGCCCGGGTCATCCGCCGCGCGCAACTGACCCTGCCCAAGGTGCTGCGCGATCTCCACCGCCGCGGCGTTCAGAGCCTGTTGGTCGAGGGCGGAGGGATGATCCTCGGAGCCTTCGTCGGCGCCGACCTCTTCGATCGGGTGGAAGTGTGTTGCGCTCCGATGCTGATCGGAGCGGAAGGTGCACCTGGACCGGTTGGCGGCACCGGGGTCGACACCCTCGCTTCTAGCCCTCGGCTTACCGATCTCGAGGTCCGTCGCCGAGGCCCTGACTTGATCCTGTCGGCGCTGCGTCGCGGTTTGCTCGCCGAGCTGGAAACGAGGTTGGAAGCCGCGACGAGCGCGCAGACGACGTCATCGAGCCGAGGCTAATGTCCCTGGTCAGCTATCCCCGCCCGGAGGTGGGCCGCTGGTTCGTTCGTCGCGCCTTTCGCAAGTGGCCGGGGCGGCGCAGGCGTTGGCTGGATCTGGTTTCTGGGACCATCCGTCAGGACAGCCCCGGTGTCGACCTGCCAACAGCGAAGGGGCTGCGCCCGCTCCCCGATCTGCTATACCTACCGCCGGTCGAGCCTGGTGTGGAAGAGGCTCGGGGGGAGATGATCCGGAACCTCGCCGAGAGCGGGGCAGCAGTCTTGGTGCAGTGCTCGCCACAGGGCCCATTCCCGCCCGCTACGCCCGGGGTATCCGTGGTCGTCGATGTGCTCGAGGATCTGCTCTCTGAATCACTCGACGGTCTCGGTCCCCTGCCCTCGGGTTGCGCCGTTGCTTGGCCCCTCCTCGGCGGGATCAGCGATGGCCCCGAGCTCCTGGATCGGGTGTTCGCGCACTTCGCCGAGGAGGGAGTGAGCTGTGTCCAGGCCGTGACTCCCTCGTTTTCGGCCCGCGATCGGCAGCAGTTGGTGGCGGAGAGAGGGGGCGGAGATGAGTTCTTCGATTCACTCTTTCATCGCCGGCCTGCTTCGGAGCGTGATCTCGCGGCGGTGGCGGTGAGGCACGGTCTCGGATCCTTCTTCCTGCGACCTTCACGAGCCGCGAGCCGCCACGAGCGGAACCTCGAGTTGGCTGAGACCCTGGCCCTTGCCGGTGAGGTCTGGCTGCGCCTCGGTCGCTCCGAGGTTGGCGGCCAGGCTCTCTTTCGTGCCTCGCGTTGGGCAGCCGAAACGCCGGTTGAGGTTCGTGCCGTGGCCCTCGAGGGCAATCTCGGCGTGGTGGACTGGGTCGCCGGCGAGGTCACCGAGTTGATAGTGGAGTGGGCCTCGACCGGAGGCTCGAAGCAGTTAGAGGAGTGGCTCGGGGAGTACGCAGAGGGGGGAGAGTAATGGAGATGATCGACCTCAGATCCGACACCGTGACCCGCCCCGATGCCGAGATGAGAAGGGCGATGGCGGAGGCCGAGGTTGGCGACGATGTCTACGGTGAGGACCCAACCGTGCGCGAGCTCGAAGAAGAGGCTGCGGGCACGGTAGGCAAAGAGGCCGCTTTATTCGTGCCCTCTGGAACAATGGGCAACCAGGTCTGCCTGCACCTTCATACGCGGCCGGGAGACGAGATCCTCTGTGAAGCGATGAGCCATGTCTTTCACTACGAGATGGGCGCCTTGGCGGCGCTCTCCGGGGTTCAGGCGAAGCCGCTGACCTCGGCGGACGGACTGCTCGATCCAGATGTCGTGAGGGCCGCGATCGTTCGTGATGTGCCCTACCAGTCGCGAACCGCGGCGCTGGTGGTGGAAAATACCCACAATCTCGCCGGGGGTACTGTCTACGACCAACAGCGTCTGAATGAACTTGCCGAGGCGGCGAGAGAGGGCGGAATCCGTCTTCACGTCGACGGTGCCAGAATCTTCAATGCGGCCGTGGCATTGGGGTGTAGTGTGGCCGCGCTCGCCGAGGGTTGTGACTCTCTCACCTTCTGTCTCTCGAAGGGCCTGGGGGCTCCGGTCGGCTCACTGATCTGTGGCTCAGAAGACTTCATTCTCGAAGCGCGGCGGATACGCAAGATGCTGGGCGGCGGGATGCGTCAGGTCGGCGTCCTGGCGGCCGCCGGCTTGGTCGCGCTGAGAAAGGGGCCGCTGGCATTGGCGGAAGACCACAGCAACGCCTCTCTCCTCGCCGATGGGCTTTCGGAGCTTTCCGGGGTAACGATCGCGGGTCCGAAGTTGCGTACGAATATCGTTGTCTGCCGCTTACGAGAAATGTCGGCTTCGGTTCTGGCCGCGAAGCTCGAGGCAGAGGGCGTGTTGTCCATTCCCCTGGCCGAGGATCGTCTGCGCTTCGTTACCCATCGGGATCTGGTGAGAGATCAGGTCGAACGGGCTCTGGAGATCGCTCGTCGAGTGATCCTTGCTCCTCCTTGAGGACGCAGACATAAGGGAGGTTTCTCCAGCCCTCGTTCCAATCGAGGCCGTAGCCGACGACGAAGCGATCGCTGATCTCGAAGCCGCAGTAGTCGATTGGGACCTCAACGCGGCGGCGCTCGCGCTTGTCGAGGAGGGCACACAAGCGTACGGTCCGCGCGCCTCTGAAGCGAAAAAGGTCGAGGATGGTACGCACTGTGTTGCCGGTATCGACGATGTCTTCGATCAGAAGGACGTCTTTGTCGCGAACGGAAAGGTCGATGTCTTTGTGGATGCGTACCTCTCCAGGGCTGGTGGCGCCGCGATAACTCGAGGCCTGGAAGAAATCCACGGCTACGGGCACGCTCAACTGTTTGAGCAGATCCACCATGAAGAAAATGGCTCCCTTGAGGACGCCGACGCAGATCAGGTCCTTCGATTCGCGATAGTCCTCGTTGAGGCGAGTGGCAAGCTCGGTCACGCGTTCCTGGATCTGCTCGCTTGAGATGAGTACTTCGAGACGGGGTGAGGGCGAGCTGGGGATCATTGTCTTGGTTCAATGTTTCGCTCGCCGATCCTATCTCCTTGCTGGGCCACCACGGCGACGAGAGCAGTGATAAGTTGCTGTCTCGCCCTAGCCTACGGAAGTGATGGCCATCACCTCTATGGGCTGGGAAAACAGGTCGTTGCAGGTGCCGAGGCGCTTGCGCTGCGGGCTTGCAGGGGGGCGCATGAAGCTGACAGAGCGAATAGTCGGCGACGCGGTTGTTGTCGATGTCGAAGGGAGGCCCAGTGTCTCTCGCGGTTCCGGTATGGTGAATGTGGTGGAGGATCTACTGAAGAGGAAGGTGCGGGCCATTGTCCTCAACCTTCGCGTCAGAGGCTTTGACAGTAGCTGCATGGGAGAGGCACTGGTCTGTCACTTGAAGGCGAAGAGGCGGGGTGCGGCTCTCTGCGTCGTCTCTGACGACATCAAGATCTGGGATGTAATCAAAGCGATGCAGCTCGATCGTGTGCTTGACTGTCACCACGCCGAGGAGGGGGCTCTGGCCGCCTTGAGGAACTGAAGAGCAGAGGATCGAGCTTGGCCATCAAAGTAGCTGCCGACACTCGCAAGGCGTTGGTCACATCGATCAAGCGTTACTTCAAAGAGGAGCTGGATCAGGAGATCGGCGATCTCAAGGCGGAGCTGTTCCTGCAGTTCTGTCTCGAGGAAGTCGGCGCAACGGTCTACAACCAAGCGATTGCCGATGCTCAGGCATACTTCCAGGGGAAGATCGAGGACCTCGAGGGCTCTTGCTTCGAGCCAGAGCTCTCTTATTGGGAGAAGTCTCGCTGAGACGACGCCTGCACTCAGCTCTTCGTTCTCTCCGGTTTGACGGCGCCGATGCAAACGACCGGTACGCTCAACGCGATCTCGCCTGGCGGCTAGCGACTTCGTTAAGGCGGCGCTCCAGATCCACGAAGGTATCCTCGACGCGGTCCAGTGGCGGAATGGCCTTCCACGCTTTCAAGAAGCCGACTCGAATGAGGGTGTGGCGAAGAAGCGCTGAACCGTCGGCGAATCGGATGCGAAACGAGTCGGTCTCGAGGCCTGCACCCCACGGATCGACCGCGATAACGTTAGCGCCGGGGCCGCAGCGCTGGGCCAGCTCGAGGGTCGAGAAACCGGTACCGCAGCCGACATCGAGAATAGTGCCGTTCTTGTCGAGGGGAACACGATCGAGAAGCATTCTGCCGAAGGGCGCTGACCAGAGGGGTAGCTCGTCGTAGATCTCGGCGAAGCTGGGGTCTTCGAGATCGACGTCGTCGAGGAAGTTGAGCATCGATCCACCCTACACTGGACGCGCGCAGTTATGAGGGCAAACGAGGAAGAGGGCGACACGGTTCTCGATCGAGGACTACTCACTCTCGTCGGTCATGGAGATCTTCGTTTTTGGAACCCGGTGTCGCCCGAGATCATGGATGGTTTGTTCGCCCAGCTACCGGTACCGACAGGCGGACTCCTCCTCGATGTCGGCTGTGGACGCGGCGAGCTATTGCTGCGCCTCCTCGAGCGCAACAACTGCCGTGGCTTGGGCTATGACCCTTTAGTCGAGGCAATCGCGATCGCCCGGCAAGAGGCGAAAGCACGTCTCTCGCCTGGCCGACTGGAGCTGTTGGCGCAACCCTTCGAGGCATCTCGGCTGACCCCGGAGTCGGTCGACGTTGCGGCCTGCGTCGGGGCGACGCATGCGATCTCGAATTACCGAGAGAGCCTCCGGGTGCTGCGAGGTCTGGTGCGTCCAGGAGGAGTCCTGCTGGTCGGTGAGGGATATTGGAAGCAACGCCCGGATCCCAGGTACCTGAGCTTCCTCGGTTGCAGTGAAGACGACCTCTTCAGCCATCGAGGCAATATCGAGTGCGCCCAGGACCTAGGCCTGGAGCTGCTGGAGGACCGGGAGGCGAGCGCCCGAGAATGGGCTTTGTACGAGGACACCTATGCCAGGAATCTTCGGCGTTTCGTTCGCCTTCACCCTGGGGCTCCCCAGGCCCCGTTCTTTGCTGCCCGAGTGCGACGTTGGCGAAAGGCGTATCTCACCTGGGGAAGAGATACGCTCGGTTTCGGCCTCTATCTTCTTCGCCGTTCGGAGTAGGGCCTCGGGCCGATGCGGACTTCCCGCTCACTGAAGGCCGAGAGACGCTGGCGCTGAGGGGGCCGTCGTCCGTGCCGGTGCTTGCAGCCGGAAACTACTACTGTTGTGCTGCGGCGCTCTTGCCACCGGCGCCGAGGGCACCTGGACAGTAGGCGGACGCGGGGAGGGTCTGTTGGGGTGGCCGGGACGGCTCGGAGGCGAGCCTACGACGAGTCCATATTGAAGGTAGTAGGGAACCTGGCCATATCCAGGATAGGGCGTGGTCTCACGCCGGTAGGCCTCGGCGGCAAGCGCCTCACTCTGGAGTCGCAGGGTCAATTCGAGGATGCGTGCCTCAGCGAGTTGGGCTGACAGCGCTCTTCGCTGCGCCACCTCGGCTGCCGGCAGCCACTCTCCCTGGTAGAAGAGGTGACCGCGGAGCTCGTGACACTGCTGTGCCTTGAGCCAGCGCTCCTCGCAGCGTACATAGCCTAGACGCTCACGAGCGCCGGCGTGCTCCGGATCCAGCGCAAGCACCTGGTCGAGTACGTGATTGGCCAAGGTCTGGTGGCCGCGGCCTCCGATGCGCAATGCGAGATGATAGCGGGCATCGGCATCGCCGGGCTCCAAGGCGTCGAGCTCTTCCCTCACCCTCTCTTCCTCGCTCCTTGCGCCGACCACTCGATCGATGAGCTCGGCCGGGAGACTCAGGGTGCCGAGGGCGGAGGTGATCTCCAGCTCTCCGTTTTCGAGCTGCCTCGTTCGCCCTTCGAGGCTGTTCCCGTTCTTGAGCCAAACGACGTCGGCCTGGATCGGAAGAGCTAGGCCTAGGGTTAGAGCGAGAGTGAGTGTGAGGACGCAGCTGGACTTCAACATCTCGCTATCAACCCCCTTCCGGCTTCTTCTTGAGCACTTCGTCAAGAAAAGCGCGAGTCAGCTTCTGGGTTTGGTTGCTGAATGCCTGAAATTTCTTACCGCACTTTGGGCAGGTTGCGATGTCGTAGTGATAGTCGTCTTGGATCTTAACCGGCAGTTTGCAGTGGGGGCAGGTAGCGTCCATGCCTCCATTATACCGGGCAGGGCTTCACTGGCTGGCCTCCGGGGGTGTACATTAGCGGTGCTGCTCGAGCTAGCCCCGAACGCGCCAATTTCGGCATTGCCGTCTACGATCGGAGTTCAACTGATGAAAGTTCTGCTGCAACTGGGGGTCATCATGATCGTTGGCTATGTCGGGTGGGTCTTCGGGATGCCACTGGTCAAGGGTCTAGTAGGCGCGTCGCGGGGACCGACTTCGAGCCCGGCATCGGGCCCAGGGGGCCGGTGCGTTCAGGACGCTGGCCGTGCCAGCGACCTCGTCGAGGACCGCCTACTCACTCAGGTGCGGTCGCTGACCGAAAACCGGGCATGGGACGAGATGGTTCAGGAGGTCGAGTTCGCGGTTCTTAATGCGGCCGACCAATGCCGCTGCGCTCTGGAGTCGTGCGGTATGGCGAAGGAGGCGCTCGCCTCTCTGAGCGAGATCATCGCTGCCGGTGAGTCGCGGACTTCCGGTAGCGCACCTTACGAGGCCAGTAGAAACCACCAAAAGGCGAACCAGCGCTTGTGGGAAGCGTACGAGCTCGCCAAGAAAGGCCGCTAGCGCCGGTGGAGTGGAAAGTGGACTTCCCAGACCCGTCCTGCTCGACCGGCCGTTCCCTGCCTGGCGCCGGCCCGCCGGTGTAGCTGGCTCCAGGCCACTTGCAGATTCAACGCGCCGTCGATCTCGAGACCGGTAACGAAGTCGAGATCGATGCCCTCGACGCCCCATGCGCTGAGCGTGCTGAGCTCGGCGGGTAGAGGGAGTCCGTCGTGATCTTGGTCGATCCAGATCTCGATCAGGTGCCAGGCCGCATCCGCCGGAGTGAGAGCTCCGTCGCCGTTGCCGCCCGCGTCGGCTTGGTCGAGTAGAAGGAGGTCGCGCCATCCTCCGGTGCTCCCGCTGAGAGCAGGGCTACGGCGGAAACCGAGGAGCTCCTCGGTGGCGAGGGCGTCGTCGCCGTCTTCGTCGAGCCAAAGGAACGCTTCGTCGTGTCCCGTGGCGGTCCAGTTGACCCGCTCCGGATCGCCATTGCCGTCGATGTCGAGGTAGACAGGGTAGTAGCGGTCGCTGAGATGAAGGCCATCGCCCTCGAGATCGACGACCAGAAGAACGATGCGTTCGGTGTCGGCGTCTTCAGTCACTTCGCTGTCGGGCAGGCCGGCGAGGGAGAACTGCAGCGTCGGCAGGCCGGCGAGGATAATGGATGCTGTGCGCGCTGCGATCACGGCCGTAGCTCGCTTCCGCTAGCGGTCTGCCATGGAGCCGTTCCGCGCTCTAGACCAGCGTTTCCAAAGTTCGCGCCACCTATCTCGGCCCCTTCTGCCCGCTGGCAGCGTTGCACCTCCTCGACAGATTCCCAATATGCCTGCGTCGGCGCGCCTTGCCAGCGAACAGAATGACCTCGAGCTATGCGACTCGAACTTCGGAAACGCTGGTCTAGGGACGCGCGGAGAGCTTCCCATTCCTCATTCTCCTGGGGTGTAAGCCAGCGATGTCCGGCGGCTTGACACTCGTCATTGCCTACGGCACGCCGTTCGCCGTTGCCGTCTCGAAGCACTGACATGATGCGTTCCTTGCAGAGAGGTGCAGAGGGAGCGTCGGCGAGACCGAGGACGTGTCCGATCTCGTGAGCAAGGTTGCGGGCCGGAGAGGGGCAGCGGACGCGAGTGCCGTTGGTCTGCGTGGCATAGACGTAGAGAGTGATCGTCCGGCCCCTGAAGCTACCGCAGCGGTTGGTGCTGCTGCTGCGGCGAAGCTCGACCTGGACTAGTCGAGAGGCTGGCGCCCGATCGGTGATGGCCGGGAATCCCTTGGCGTAGTTGATGCAGCTCTGCCAGAAGGCGATTCCTTCGCGAACGAGAGTCATGGCTACAGATGGGCCTGGTCACCCGCCGTCGAGCACGCCCTCTTGGTTCTTGGCGAGCTCGCCAAGAGCCACCTCGGATAGCATGAAGAGGATGTGCTCGATTTCCTGCCTACGCAGCCTTGTGCCGGTCCTGTTACTCACAATGACGGTGGCGGCGTGGGCGCCGGCGGCCGGCCAGGAGGTCGATCTGGATTCTGTGCTCGAACGGCTCTTGGAGCTCGAAAGAGAAAGCGAAGAACTGCTGGAGAGCCTTCCTCCTGGGGCTCGCGAGGAGATCGAGCGACGACTCGAGGCCGCGGCCGCGGAGGCGCCAGGAGGCTCGGAGCTTGAAGAGGACGAGATCGAAGTAGAGCAAGTCGTACAGCAGCAGGTTGAGGAGCAGGAAGAGGAGCGGGTCGAGGAGAGGGAGGCCGTCGCTGCGGAGGCGCGGATCCCCCTCGTCGAGCCGTCCAGCGAGACGGTCGAGACGGAGGTCGGTGGCTGCAACCCTCTGGCCCCCTTTGATAGCAGTCAGGACGGGGCGCTCAGCGGAAGTGATCGCTATTGGCGTCACTTTTATCTGTGGGTCGACAATGGAGACGGCGATATCGACGAGGCTGAAGTGAAGAGTCTGTTCGATGTCGGCATTCGCAGAGTCTCCTTGGACCTCGAGAGCTTCACGACGGCGGAGAAAGAGTTGGGTGGCATCGGCTTCGAGGAGTGGGTCTTCTTCGAGGTTCCGCCGAATGAGAGCAGCGTCCGCCGGGGAGCGCTGACCGTGGACTCGGATGCTCTGGAGCGAGGAGAGGGGCCCCGCCTGCTCGACGCCGGTCGGACGGCCCAACGTGGTTTTCAGCCGCTGCGACCCGGGCTCTTTGTTGCCACTGAGGCCGAGGAACTGCTGGAGCTTTACTGCCCTTGAGGGCAGTCTAGTCGGCCACGGGTAGCTGCTAAGCTCCGGGCCACGGTGAAGCGGCGTCAAAGCGAGGAGGGTTATCCGGCCCTGCTGACCGACCTCCCGCCGCACCTTCATGCTCGTTTGGTGGCGGCCTCAGCGGTACTCCGTGTACCGATCGAGAACCTCGTCGAGAGTGCGCTCGAGGCGCACTTGGAGGGCCTCGATCCGGGCCAGCAGGAGCTGATCGATCGCCTCGCGTCGGAGACGGTAAGGCGAACGAAACGGCAGTGACCGAGATCTCTTCCATCGCTGCGGGAGACGAGTCGGGGCACTAAGAGAGGAGGACGGAAATTGAAGAAGACAAGTGTTGTGATCGTTCTGCTGATGTTGTGCCTTGTCGTGAGTGCTTATGCAGGAGCGCAGCCTGCCAAGCGACAAACGATCGTGGGTGAGGTTGTTGACATCGCCTCGTACGCGATGAAGGGGGCGCGAGGCGAGGAGTACCGCGAGGCGATGAAGTTCCGAGCCGAAGGCGGCTTCCCGATGGGAATCCTCACCGAAGAGGGTGTTCTGTATGTCGCGGTCTATCGCAATCCGGCGCCGGCAGCCTCCCTACAGCCGGCAAACAAGATCCTGGCCCCCCTCGCCGGACTTCAGGTTGTCTGCCAGGGGCGCGTCTCCGAGGCCGACGGCGTCAAGGTCGTAGAGATCGCTATCGTCTCCGAGATGTAGGTTTTGGGAATGATGGATATCATTCCCAAAACCTACTCGACATGGCGCCGAGGCCGGCGCATCCGGAATGATGGATATCATTCCCAAAACCTACTCGACATGGCGCCGAGGCCGGCGCATCCGGAATGATGGATATCATTCCCAAAACCTACTCGACATGGCGCCGAGGCCGGCGCATCCGGAATGATGGATATCATTCCCAAAACCTACTCGACATGGCGCCGAGGCCGGCGCATCCGGAATGATGGATATCATTCCCAAAACCTACTCGACATGGCGCCGAGGCCGGCGCATCCGGAATGATGGATATCATTCCCAAAACCTACTCGACATGGCGCCGAGGCCGGCGCATCCGGAATGATGGATATCATTCCCAAAACCTACTCGACATGGCGCCGAGGCCGGCGCATCCGGAATGATGGATATCATTCCCAAACCTACTCGACATGGCGCCGAGGCCGGCGCATCCGGAGCGGCTTGGGAGGAAGCCTAGGGGCTGAGGGCCTCTAACTCTAGGCCCTCGCTGCGCCAGGCGTCGACTCCACCGGCTAGGTGATGGCTACGGGGTAGGCCCGCTTTGAGCGCTGTCTCGAGGGCCATGGCGGAGCGCTCGCCGTAGGCGCAATAGAAGACCAGAGGCCGCTTGCCGGTCGTCGAAATCTCGTGAAGCAGGCCGCCAGGGAGCACGGCCGCCTGGGTCTGGGCGTAGGGGAGATGGACCGAGCCCGGAAGGACTCCGGTCCTTTGGCGCTCGAGTGTCTCTCGGAGATCGACCAGGATGAGATCCTCGCCCGCTTGCCGCCTCTGCAGTAGCTCTTCGCAAGTCATCGCCAACCCTTGCGCCGCGATCGAGCTCAGGGACATCCCGATCTTGAGGTTGGCGGGTACTGCGACGTCCATCATCTTGGGGTCCGCGAGGTCGAGGCCGTTCATGATGTCGACGAATTCGTCGATCGAGCTCACCTGCAGGCGGGGATTCCAGCGGCGCTCCTCTCCTATCGTGCTCACTGTGTCGCCCTTGTAATCGTGGGCCGGGTAGACAAGGGTCTGTTCCGGAAGCTTCAATAGACGGTTGAAGATCGAGTCGTACTCGGCTCTTGGGTCTCCGTTCTGGAAATCGGTGCGTCCAGTGCCTCGAATGAGGAGGGTGTCGCCGGTAAAGACGCGGTCGCCCATGGCGAAGCTGTAAGAGTCGTCGGTATGCCCGGGCGTGTAGATGGCCTCGAGCGGTGGATTGCCCTCGATCTCGAGTCGGTCGCCATCGGCGACTCGCATCGAAACCACGTCGACGCCGCTCTGCTCGCCCATGACGGTGACGCATTGGGTGCGATCTCTGAGTGCACCGAGACCGGACACGTGATCGGCGTGCAGGTGTGTGTCCACTGCCTTCATCAACCTGAGGTCGAGCTCGTTGATGAGCTGGATGTAGCGGTCGACGCGGTCGAGGACCGGGTCGATAATCAGGGCCTCTTCGCCGGGGCGGCTGGCCAAAATGTAGGTGTAAGTGCTGGAGGTCGAGTCGAATAGTTGACGGAAGATCATCGCGAGGGCCGCTGGCTTAACTCGGCAATTGATGGCCGAGCTTGTCTCGCTTCGCCGCCAGGTAACGCTCCCGCTGAGGTGCCGGAGGGGCGACGATCGGGATCTGGCCAACCACCTCGATTCCGATCGAGGAGTATACGAACGCGTCGACCTTCTTGGGGTTGTTGGTGAGGAGGCGGATCTTGGACAGGCCCAGGTCCTTGAGAATCTGCAGCCCGACCATATAGTCGCGAATGTCGGCGTGATAACCCAAAGCCTCGTTGGCTTCGACCGTATCCATGCCCTGGTCTTGAAGTTGGTAGGCCCTGAGCTTCTCGATCAGGCCGATACCTCTTCCTTCCTGGGGTAGATAGACCAGGACGCCAGTGCCCTCCTCGCCGATTTGCTCGAGTGCCATCTGCAACTGATCGCCGCAGTCGCAGCGCAGCGAGTTGATGAGGTCGCCTGTCAGACAGGAAGAGTGCATGCGTACCAGCGGCGCCTCGAGCGCAGAGAGGTCACCGAATACGAAGGCTAGAGGCTCCTGGTCTTCGTGAGAGACCGAGTAACCGATGACTCGGCCGACACCGTGCACGGTCGGTAGCTCGGCATCCGCGCCCTCGACTCTGTGGACCAACTGCTCTCGTTCACGGCGATAGCGGATGATGTCCTCAATAGAGACCATCGGCATGTTGAATTCGTCGGCGATGGCTTTGAGCTCCTCTGCTCCCGCCATCCCGTGCCCCTCGCGGCTGCAGATCTCGCACAGCACTCCGGCGGGTGTGAGCCCGGCGAGACGAGCGAGATCCACCGTGGCCTCGGTGTGTCCGGCGCGGCGCAGCACGCCGCCTTCTTTGGCGATGAGAACGAACAAGTGGCCAGGCGTCGAGAAGTCGTCCTCCGTGGTGCTTTTGTCGAGTATGGCCTGCACCGTGCGGGAGCGCTCTGCGGGGCTGATCCCGGTGTGACAGCTGATGTGGTCGACCGGGAAAGTGAAGGGCGTCTCGGTGGGGGTGGTGTTGTTCTCGACCATCAATGAAAAGCCCTTTTCGGCTGCCAGAGCAGGGAGAACCGGCATGCAGAAAAGGCCGCCGCCTTGTCGGGTCATGAAGTGCACGATCTCAGGAGTCAGCTTGTCGGCGGCGCAGACGAAGTCGCCTTCGTCTTCGCGTTCGGCAGCGTCCACGACGATGACGATCCTGCCCGCCGCAATGGCCTCGATCGCGTCCTCGACAAGGGCGAGTGGGTGGTCTTCGGAGGATGATCTGGCGGGAGGGGACGCCTCCGGCAGATTCTCTGTGCGGCGTACTCGCACAGCGTGCCAGGCGGCATCGGCGAGAGCGGGCGCCGCGGCCCGTGGATCCTCCTGTTCTTGCCCGGTAAGCCATTGGCCCATGTAGTCCAGCGTCGGTCCCATGACGACTGAGGTGTAGAGGGTGCGGGGCAGCCTGGCGACTTCTCCACGCTCGATGAAGGGCATCAGCCAGGCACCGATGGCGCTATAGAGAGCCTCGTTGAGCGCTCCTATTTGCTCTTGGGCACCGGAGAGGAAGTCAGCTTGGCGCTGGCTCGACAAGTAGCGCGCCCAAGCGGGGTTTCGGACCACCCACTCGATGTGATGTTCGACAATCGCTCGAATACCGCGCTCCGCGCCCTTGTGGCGGAGGAGCTCCTTGAGCAGGCCGGCCTGATAGTCCTGTAGGCCCTCTAGGTAGAGAGCGGAGGCGAGGTGCTCCTTGCTCTCGAAGTGGTGGTAGAGACTGCCGGTCGAGACTCCCGCGAGGGAGCAAATATCGCCCATCTTCGCCTTGGCGACCCCGCAATTGCCGAAGGATTCGAGGGCAGCACGCAGTATGGTCTTCTTGCGCATTTCGCTGGCCGAGGCTCGATTGGATTGCGCCACGACGTAATTCTGCTCTAGAGCGACCCTCGAGTCAAGTATTTGGTCGAATCGCGAGCCCTGGGCGACCCAATGAAGCGCTCGTCGCCGGGAGCAACGAGCGGTGGCGGTAAGTAGGTCTAGTCGGAGAAAGCGTCGGCGAGCTCGTCTAGGACGGTCTTTTCGCCCCCTGCGATGCTCCCGATGCCGAGCAAGCCGCCAGCGGAACGGGCGACCGTTTCTGCACGGCCGAGAACCTCGGCCTTCAGGGCGAGGCGCGAGTCTTCGCTGCAGGCTTCGCCAAGAGCACCGACATAGTCACGCCAGGCTTCGAAGAGCTCTTCGCTGGGACGCTGAGTCAGCCAACCCTCGAAGAGCTCGAAGGCGTCGCTGCCCGGGTCCACGCCGGCCTTGGCCGCGGCCTCCAGCAGCGCGGCACGCTCGCCTTCTTGAACCGCTCCGTCCGCCCATGCCACTCGCAACAACGGCACTAAGCCGAGGGCAGCGAGTGTCTCCGACCCCAGGCCTAGCCCGACGAGCTCCTCGACGACACTCTCGTTCTGGATGCCCGAGGTCTGAGTCAGGCTCTCCCTACGGTTCTCTGAGTCGACCTTCTGTCGGAGTCGCTCGAGCAGCTCACGGTTGTGTTCTGCGAAGAAGCTCTCCTCGAGCCCCCTTTTTCTTTGTGCCAAGATCTGATCGCTCACGATGTCTCCTTCCTCACGAGTGCTGGGATCATACCCAATTCGACTGGGAGTCGACGCTTCTTTCGCCGTCGACTTTGCAGCCGACCCGTGGCTCGAATGCGCTGCGATCGGGTGGCGGCCGCCTCGCTGATTCACTTAGCTCTTCGACGCAACTTCGCGCCAGTTCACCTACACTGAGCACCTATGCACTACCTCGGCAGAGCCTGGCTGACGTGCATGCCTATTGTTGTCGGCCTGCTCGGCGCCTCGGCCCCCACAGAGACGTTGATCGAGCGCGAGGTCGACGACCCGTTCGACCGGCCTGTGGTGCCTTCGCCGAGGACGAAACTGTGCTGACACTGGAGAGATCCGGCTTGGCCCTAGCGCTCCTGGTCTCGAGCGTTTTCGGGGGTGCCTGCGCCGATCCTGAGAGCAGGGTGATCGACCGCACCGCTCCTGTAGGCGCCGAGGAGTACGAGCGCCTGCTTGCCGAGGGCTCTGGAGCCACGGTGGATGTGGCAACCGTGGTGCATCTCGCCCAGGAGGCCTACCGCGAGATCAAGGCGCGAATGGACCGGCTCGCGCGCGACATCGGAGCGGAATCTTGGCAGCAGGCGTTTGCCGAGCTACAGAGGGAGTACCCCGACAGCGTCGAGGAGCTGCTCGAGGTGTATCGCCGCGAGCTGGCGCAGGCGGCCGAGTTCGTTGCGGCGCGGGAGCTGGTTACCTTGCCGCCGGAGCTCGCCGAGGTAGTCGAGGTGCGCAACATCGCCATACGACAGAGCTTCCCTCTTGCCCTGTATATCGATCGGCGGCTGGGAGTGACGACAACGGCGTCTCACTACCCGGATCCCGGTTATCTGGCGAATCACTGCTTGGCGTGTATCACCCCATTGGCGGTGCATGAAGGGTATCCGGGTCACCATGTCGGGCTCTGGCACCAGGAGCAGCCGAGTGAGTATCCGAACGCTGAGATGCGGGAGCGTGCCGACGAGAACGCGCTCAACATGTTTGTACTCGAGGGCTGGGGTCTCTACGCCGAGCTGCTGATGCTCGAGCATGGTTACTACGGAAGTGCCGAGGCGGAGCTCGGGGCCTGGCGGGCGATCCTTCACCGCGCGCTGCGCGCCAGGATCGACCCGCTGCTCCACACCGGGGAGATCGACGAATCCGCCGCGGTGGAGCTTTACCAGCGCGAGTTGATGATGACCCACGACGCGGCTGAGACCGAAGTTCGCCGCCATCTTGCTCAGCCGGGAAACAAAGCGGCCTACCTGGTGGGGGTGCTTCAGATCCTCGAGCTCAGATTCCAGGTGTTGAAGGAGACGCGCGCGCAGGGCCGAGAGATGCCCCTGCGTGAGTTTCACGACCGGCTTCTGGAGTGGTCCCTGCCTTATCCTGAGGTCGCGCGCGAGCGTTTTGGTGTCGAGCTTGGCGCGCTCGGCGCGGCAGAGGTGCCGTGGCCGTGGATCGAGGAAAGCGCTCGAAACGGCGGTTGAGCCCAGGGGGCTTCGATTCTCCGCCGAGCGTCGTACAGGATCAGCGGTAGGTAACGTCGGGGTATAGGAGCGAGATCGAGACTTGGTCGATGAGGCCGAAGAAGTTGGGGAAGACTTGCCAGGCGATGAGGATGCCCATCCATCCGATCATCGGTTGGCTGAGCATCTTTTGTAGGGCCCGCGCCGCGTCATCGCTCATCAGTAGCTGAATCGCGGCACTACCGTCCATCGGTGGCAGCGGTAGCAGGTTGAAAGTGAAGAGAAGTAGATTGAGGCTGAAGAGAATGCTCAGCACGGTGCCCACCCCCTCGACCCCTCCCATGCCGCCCGCAGCAGCGACGAGGTGGGCTCGGCTGAGCATGTCTGGCGGCGTGAACATGCCGGCGACGAGACCTACCCGAATGAGACCGCCGGCCGCGATCACCAGCAGCAGATTCGCCGCCGGGCCCCCGAGGGCCATGATCGCGGCGCGTTTGGGATGGCGATGCGCCCACGAGGGGTCGTAGGGTGCGCTTGCCCACCCGATCATCCAGCCGCCGATGAAAAAGGAGAGCAACGGTACCAGCAACATGCCGACAGGCTCTCGCCGCACGTGGGGAAGCGGGTTCAGAGAGACCTGTCCTCCTCGATAAGCCGTGGGATCGCCGAGGCGCAAGGCCAAGAAGGCGTGTGAGGCCTCGTGAAGAGTGGTCGAGAATAGGAAGACCACCAACCAGGCCAAGGCCATGAGTAGCTGATCAGGAGCGATATCCACGCTCTGTTTCTAGCACACCGTCCGCCGTGCCTGCTGCAGACGTATAATCATCAGAGGGCGGCGACTGGGCTGCCCGAAACATCCGACTCCCGCTGCGTTTCCGATGAATATATACAAGGTGCTTCCCGATCTCGCCAACCGGAAGCAGATGTCTCTGTGGCACAAGGCCCTGCGAGCACAGTGGTCGGCCGAGGATGTCGACTGGAGCGCGCCGCGGGGGATTCGCTCCGATGGACTCCGAGATCGCTTTGCGAGGATATTGACTCCTGTGCTGATGGGGGAGCAGAGCGCTCTTTATTCGGTGAGCTCTCTGATCCCGATCCTCGGCCACCGAAGTGAAGTCGAGGGGCAGATGTACCTCACCACCTGGGCGGTCGACGAAGCCCGCCACACCGAGCTCTTTGCTCGCTTTTACGGGCGTCTGGAGCGGGAGCCGATGTCGATCCGGCGTTTCCCCGCCGGCTACCTCTTCCAGAGCAAGATTGCCTCCAAGGAACCGGCTGAGTGGTTGTCGGGAGTCCTGGTCAGCGAGGTCCTAGCGAAGTTGGTGATGGAAGAGTTCTGCCGTCTCGACCTCGATCCGGTGCTCAGCGAGATCAGTCAAGGCATCCTCGAAGACGAAGCACGACATTTGGGCTTCAACCAACTCTATCTGCGGCAGCGCTTTTCCCGCCTCTACAATACCGACGAGAGAGCTGCTGAGGATCTCGCCTCTCACCTCCACCAGCATCGCACCGGCATACTGGACTTCGTCCCACCGGTGTTCGCGGCGCTGAAAGAGGAGTTGGCCGAGGTCGGCATCGACACCGAGGTCCTTTTCTCCAAGCTCTGTTCGGAGACTGAGGAGCGGCTCGAACAATCCATTCGTCGCGGCCGGAGCACCGCGGGCGTCGGCGAGGATGCGAGCGTCGCGCCCGTTGCCGGCTGACTCCTCGTCGCTTCCGGCGTTTGATCCTCGGCCCGGGCAGCGCCCAGGCCTTTACCTTCACGTTCCTTTCTGCTCGAGTATCTGTCCCTACTGCGATTTTGCTGTCCTCCGTGACGGCAAGGCCGCTCGCTCGCGCTTCGTGGCCAACCTGCTCCAGGAGGTGGACGCTTGGGGCGGGGGGGGAGGAGGCTTCGACACCCTCTATTTGGGTGGCGGCACTCCCTCTCTCCTCGAGCGTTCGCAACTGGAGACGATTTTGGAAGCGGTGCGGCGGAACCTAGGTATGGGGCCCGACGCCTTCGTCGTTCTCGAGGCGAATCCCGAGGATGTGACTCGAGAGAGTGCTCAGAGCTGGCGGGCGCTTGGAGTGAACGGGGTCAGCTTGGGTGTCCAGTCGTTCCGCCCTGGTGCTCTGCGTTTCTTGGGTCGAAAGCACGATCCCCGGCGTGCGCGAGAGGCTGTCATCGAGCTGCTCGATACGGGGTTCGAGTGGATTTCGATCGATCTCATCTACGGCCTTCCGGCGCGGCTCGAGTCCTCCGGCCCTTCCTTCGAAGCCGATCTGGCGGAGGCGATTGCTCTCGAGCCCCATCATCTCTCTTGCTATCAGCTGACCGTACACAGCGGCACTCCCTTCGATCGTCTACGCAGTCGAGGTGGCCTCGTCGAGCTCGGGGCAGACGATCAAGCCGAGGCGCTGGTGCTGACACACGAGATCCTTGCAGAGGCCGGCTACCAAGCCTATGAGGTCTCCAGCTTTGCTCGAGAAACGGAGCATCGCTCCCGGCACAACCAGAAATATTGGGATCATACTCCTTACCTCGGTCTGGGCCCGAGTGCTCACTCCTTCGACGGAGTGAGGCGATGGTGGAACGAGCGTTCGCTCGATGCTTGGGAGTCCAGACTTCTTGCCGGCCTCAGACCGATCGGCGGAAAAGAGACTCTTTCAGCAGGTGATCTGGCGCTGGAGGCCGTGATGTTTGGTCTGCGGACCGCCGGCGGACTGGATCTCGATTCTCTCGCCGCCGACTTCGGTATCGACCTGCTGGCGCTCAACGAGGCGAGGGTAGAGCGATACTCGAGCGAAGGCCTTCTGGTGATCTCTGAAGGGTTGCTGCGCCCGACCCGGAGGGGAATGGCGGTGGCGGACGGGCTTGCCGCCTCCCTACGGCTGGAGCCCGGAGGATGATGCCTGGAGAGGTGGCTGTTCAGGCGCCGGTAAACGAGACCGGACAGCTGGCCGGGAGCAGTGGAGCCGTCATTGGCAGAGCCACTCTCGCAGTCGCGTCCAGCGGGCCTGTTGGCCGCGTCCGCGTATTGCTATGCCGAGGGCTCTTCGCTCGCCAAGAAGCACAACGAGACGCTGGCCGCGGGTGAGGCCGGTGTAGAGCAAGTTCCTCTGCAACATCACATAATGCTGGGTCGTCAGGGGGATTACGACCGCCGGGTATTCGGAGCCCTGTGACTTGTGGATGGTGATCGCATAGGCGAGGCTGAGCTGGTCGAGCTCACCGAAGTCGTAGCTCACTCTGCGCCGGTCGAAGAGAATCTCCATCTCTTGTTCGTCGAGGTCGATCCGGACCACGGAGCCGAGGTCGCCGTTGAAGACTTCCTTGTCGTAGTCGTTCTCGGTCTGCATCACCTTGTCTCCCGGACGGAAGCTCCAACCGAAACGCTCGACCGAGGCGTCGCCCTTGCTGGGGTTGAGGGCCTCTTGAAGGCTGAGATTGAGGGCCTTCGCGCCAAGCGGCCCCCGATTCATTGGCGACAGTACTTGGATGTCGCGTATCGGATGGAGCCCGAAACGGCGCGGAATGCGGTCCCTCACCATCCGTACCAGCTTGTCGACCGCGTCTTCCGCCGAAGCCGCATCTACGAAGAAGAAGTCCTGCGCTGGGTCGCCTTCAGAGGCCTGGAGCAGAGGCATCTCGCCACGGTTGACCCGATGGGCGTTGGTGATGATGTTGCTCTGTGCGGCCTGACGGAAGATCTCGACCAAGTGGGCAACGGGGAAGACGCCTGAGCTCATGACATCTTCCAGAACCTTGCCTGGTCCCACCGAGGGGAGCTGGTCCGCGTCACCTATGAGGAGGATCGCCGCGTGCGACGGCACTGCGCCCAGGAGAATGTCGAACAGAGTCACATCGACCATGGAGGTCTCGTCGATGATGAGTAGATCGCATTCCAGCAGATTGTCGGGCCCCCGGCGGAACCCTCTGGGGCCTGCCTCGAGGAGTCGATGGATGGTCTTGGCTTCCATTCCGGTGCTCTCCGCAAGGCGTTTTGCCGCTCGACCGGTCGGAGCACAGAGAGCCGCGGTGACCCCGCGTGCGAGTAGGATGCGCAGCAGCGCCCTCACCAGAGTCGTCTTGCCTACCCCGGGGCCGCCGGTGATGACGCCGACCTTCGCCGAGAGGATGGTGACGAGGGCATGACGTTGACTGGTGGGCAGGGAGATCCCGAGCTGCTCCTCGACCCAGGGCAGAGCACGGCCGGCGTCGATCGCCGTCCACGGAGGGCTGCCGCGACCCAGCTCCCGCAGCCGGATGGCGATGCTGTTCTCCGCCTGCCACAAAGAAGGTAGAAAGGTGCAGGGCTCGCCTCCGATGCTGTCTGCGACGAGATCGCCGTTGTCGAGCTCGGTGACGAGGGCTTGCTCGAGGATGGTCGCCGGGATCTCGAGCAGCTCGGTCGCCGTTTCCAGTAGCCGCTCGCGTGGCAGACCGCAGTGTCCCTGGCCCGTGGCTTCGGACAGAACCCACGAAAGGCCTGCCCGGGCACGTTGTGGAGAATCCTTGGCGATGCCCAACTTTGCGGCGATCTGGTCCGCCACCTTGAAGCCGATGCCGCGGATATCACGGGCGAGTCGATAGGGGTCCTCGCTGACCAGAGGGACCGCGTCAGCACCGTAGGTCTTGAAGATTCGGACAGCGCGTGAAGTGCCGATGCCGTGAGATTGGAGGAAAACCATGATCTCGCGGATCGATCGCTGCTCGGCCCAGCTCGAAGTGATGCGCTTGGCCCTCTTTGGCCCAATACCTTCGACCTCGCGCAGGCGCTTTGGCTGGTCCTCGATGACCTCGAAGACCTCTTCCCCGAAAGCGGCCACGAGTCGCTCCGCGTAGGTCGGACCAATGCCCTTGATCAAGCCGGAACCGAGGTATCGCTCCATGCCCTCGAGCGAGCTCGGGGGGGTGATCTGGAGATAGCGTGCTCGAAACTGAACGCCGTGGTCGCGACTGTTTTCCCAGTTTCCGCTCGCTTGCACGAACTCACCGGCGGTGACTGCCGGAGTGAGGCCGATGAGCGTGGTGAGGCCGGGCCTCCCCTTCACTCGGAGGCGCAGTACGGCAAAACCGGTATCCGGGTTGTGAAAGCTGACCCTTTCGACAAGTCCCGAGAGCGGGACGCGGCTGTCGGTCTGCGCGGGGGAGGTATCGGTGTTCCTACGCAAGGTGTTGCCGGCTCGATTCAATCACGAAAGCAGCTGCGTCCGACGGTGTAGCTGTTTCAAAGCGATCTTTGGTGCTACAATACGTAATTCGACATATTTCGAATCGACGATTCAGTTCAGTATCCCAACTGCGTCTCGTCATCAGCCTGCGGAGAACAAGATGAGCGGAAAGCACACGAACCGGCAATTCGACCAGGTAGTTCTCGTTTCCGTCCCCAAAAAGTTGGAGCAGAAGATCGCTCCAGCGCTCGAGGCGAGCCTGGGTGAGATCGATCTGCTGCACCTCGAAAGCGCAGAACTTTCGAACGGTCTTCCGGACCTTAGCCGTTCGCTCGTGGTGGTGCCGCATGGACTGGACAACACCGACGGAGTGGCGATCATCGAGGGACTGCGGCAGCGAGAGGTGAGGTCGCCGGTCCTTCTGCTTGCCGCCGACCCGAATGGATTGGCTGCTGAGACCGTCGCGGGCCTAGGATCCGTGACCGCGTTTCCCGCCGCGGGTTTCAAGAAGGAGGCTCTCGAGAACTGCCTGCTTGCGTTCGAAGGTCCAGCGGAAGTCGTCTCGAATGACTCCGATGGTGAAGCCGAAGTCGCGGCTAAAGCCGAAGGGGCCAAGGCCAAAGGTGTAGCTGAAGTGGAATCTGAAGCTGCGACGGAGGGCAAGAAGAAACAGGGCTCCGAGCCGACGATGGATTTGGAGCTCAAGGGCCTCCAAGAGGTCGACGATGAAGAGGAGATGTATCTCAAGGAGATCGAGACCCTTCGCGTCCGACGCAAGAAGGAGATGAAGACTCTCGAGCGCGATCTCCAGGGGCTGCAGCGGAAGCTGAAGGGTGTAGAGAAGCGCCTTGCCAGCTCGCAGGAAGCACTGGGCGTCGAGAAGCGCCAGCGTTGGGAAGTCGTACTGGATCTCCGCGAGAGCCAGGAGCGCGTGACGGAGGTGGAGGAGCGTCTCAAGAGTGCGCGGGATGCAGAGAGCGAAAACCAGAAGGAGCTCGATGCGCTTCAGCTCGAGCAGAAGAAGCGTGAGAACGAAGTCGCCTCCATAACCAAGCAGAGGGCTGCCGTCGAGAAGAAACTCGAGCAGGCGCTGAGTAGGTTCGAGCGCGATAAGGAAAAGGCAAGTGGCCAGGTCGAAGCGTTGACCGCGGAGCTTGCGGCGGCAAGGTCGACGGAGGAAAGCTCCAAGGCCGCGGCGGCCGAAGGACTTACCAAGGTCAAAGAAGAACTGGAGGTCGCCCGCCGCGAGCTCGACGACCAGTGTGAAGACCTTGTTGGGCTCCGAGATGCCAAGGATCTACACGAAGAGGAGCTGGCGGATCTCGAGAAGAGCCTTCGTGAGGCGAAGAATGAGACCACCAAGAACGCCGCGACGTTCGAGAAGGAGGCCCAGGAGCTTCGAGTACGCCTCGAGGCGGCGGCGCAGAAGAGCGAGGGGCGTCTCGCCGAGCTGGATGCAACCCTGAGCGACACTCAGAAGGAGCTGGCGGCCCGCATCGACGAGGTCGAGCTATTCGTCGAGGAGCGAGAGAAGGTCGCGGACCAGCTCAAGTCGGTGCAGAAGGAGAGTGACGATTCACAGGCCTGGGCTGCCGAGCTCGAGACCGAGACCGAGCGGCTGCGCTCCGAGGTCGAGGCCTCGAGCCAAGAAGGTGCGAGTCGGATCGCCGAGGTCCGAGACGAGCTCGAAAGCGCGGGCGCTGCTAAGTTGGCGGCTGCTGAGAAAGATCTCCTTGCGGCGAGGGGCCAGCTCGAAGGTGCTTTGGAGGAGAGGTCGCGGGCCGACAAGCTCCAGAAGCAGGTCGATTCACTGTTAGCCGAGCTTGCTGATCACGAAGAGGAGGCGGCTCGTGTGAAGGGAGGCCGGGACGCGGCGGAGGTCGAGCTCGAGGAACTGAGATCGAGTGTTGCCACCGCTAGGGAAGAGGTGCTTGCTCACGTCGCCGAGCTCAAGGAGCAGCGAGCTGAATCCAAGCGTGCGGCGCGCGAGGCACAAGAGAAGTCCGAGACGCTGACGCGTCAGGTGAGCTCGATGAAGGCCAAGGTGGTCGATCTCGAGGTTGCTCGCGAGGAGGACTCGGAGCGAGTGCGGGACCTGGCCCCAGCTGCCGGCGCTGCGGCTCCGATCAACGGGTCAGACGAGATTGGCGCTGAGAGGGATCGGCTCAAGACCGAGCTCGACGCACTGCGGATCGACGCCGAGAACACACGGCGGGCCCTTGCTGACTCGGACGCGCGTCTGCGCAAGCTTCAGCAAGAGACGCCGAGCGCCGCGGTCGACGCCAAGTCCGGCGACGCCGCTATTCAGCAATTGAGAGCCGAACTGGGCTCGCTGGGGGACTAGGCTAGACCAGCGTTTCCAAAGTCGCGCTACAATAGCTCGCGGTCATTCTGTTCGCTGGCAAGGCGCGCCGACGTAGGCATATTGGGGAATATGTCGAGGAGGCGCAACGCCGCCAGCGGGGCAGAACGGGTCGAGATATGTAGCGCTACTTTGGAAACGCTGGTCTAGTCCTCGAGGAAGTTCAGAAACTCTTCTTGGAGGAGGCGGTGAAAGGCCTCCAGGCGCCGTGGCTGCGGTGGACCCTTCTGCGCCTCGACAATGAGCACATGAGGTAGGTCCGGGCGGTCCTCGTAAGTGTCGTGCTGCTCCACGCCCTGAAACACCGGGTGGGAGCTCTCTCCGTAGCGGCACCAACTGAGGTCCACGAAGCCGCAGGCTTCGAGTGCCTCGTCAAGTAGGGGCCGGTTCCAAAGGAAGCGGTGTCGCCAGCCATGGAAGGCGCGGTTGAGTCGGATGCCGTCGAGCCGCTTCGAAGTCGGATCCTTGGGGTGGCTCGAGTAGTGGGTCTCCCACACCCAATCGAGGTTGGGTGTCGAGAGACGGAGGAGTCCGCCTGAAGCGAGGTTATTGCGCACGTCGCACAGCAAGGAGACTGCGTCGGCGAGATCGAGGTGCTCGAGGAAGTGCTCAGCAAAGACAGCCTCGACGCCGGTGAAGTGGAGACCTCTTGTCACGTCGACGACGTGGTCGACGCCGGGTAGGTCCTGGCTGTCGAGATTGAGCCATCCTGGAAAGTGCTCCCGACCGCAGCCGATGTGGAGCCGCGGAGGGTCGGGTACTCCCCAAGCGCTTGCTGTCTCTGCGCCGTGGCTCATGGGGACACATTGTCTCTCATTGTGGGAGTGAGAGGGGCTCGCCGAGGGAGAAAGTTGACAAGGCGGATAAAGCCAGAGAAGATGGTTATCGCTATTGAGACTCTTTCTCAATAAGCCCGCGTGAAGCTCCCATGACTGCTACAGCCCTCTTCATTCTGGCCTCCATTCGAATTCTCGCAGCTGCAGCCACGGGAAGCGAACCGGGAGTCTCGAGCACGGCCGAGGCGGCAGCGTCGGAGGCTGCCGTTGTGGACTCGCGAGCTGCCGAATTCAGGCTCGCCGAGCTGGTGACGGTCGTAGGTACACCCGAAAAGATGTCCCACATTCCCGGCACGGCTCATGTCATTTCCTTGGAAGAGCTGAGAGAGCAGCGCAATGACGATGTGCACCGCGTGCTGCAGAGTATTCCCGGCGTCAACCTCCAAGAGGAGGACGGGTATGGCTTCCGGCCCAATATCGGCATGCGAGGCACCGGAGTCGAGCGCAGTCAGAAGATAACCTTGATGGAGGACGGTGTCCTGATCGCACCCGCTCCGTACTCCGCACCGGCTGCCTACTACTTTCCCACTGTGAGTCGGATGGAGGGAGTCGAGGTCCGCAAGGGGTCGGCGGCGATCAAGCAGGGGCCCTACACCAACGGCGGCGCCATTAATCTCATTTCGGCCGCGATTCCCTCTTCTCTGGCCGCCAGTCTCGATGTCGCTCTTGGTGAAGACAGCACCGGTCGGGCGCAGGGCCAGGTAGGAGGTGCCACAGAGAGGTTCGGTTGGTTGTTTCAGACCTACCAGTTCGACACCGACGGGTTCAAGCGGCTCGACGGCGGCGGTGAAACGGGTACCAAGATCGAAGACTATCTCGGCAAATTGCGTTTCAGCACCTCGGCGCGAGCCAAGGTCGCACAGAGTCTTGAGCTGAAATTGGGCAGGACCAAGCAAGACGGATTCGAGACCTATCTCGGCCTGACCGAGGAAGATTTCAGGCAAGATCCGTTTCGGCGCTACCGCGGGTCTTCGGAGGATCACTTCACAAGCGACCACGAGCAGGTCCAAGTGCAGCACTTCGCGATGCTGAGCTCTCGCCTCGATCTGGTTTCGACCCTCTATCAGAACGACTTCTTTCGTGATTGGTTCAAGAATGAGAGCGTTCGCGGAGTTTCGAATGCTGAGGTGCTTTCGCGGCCCGCGGAGTTTCCGCTCGAGCTAGGCATCCTGCGCGGCGAGATCGACAGCGATGGCGGTGATTTGCGGCTGCGCCATAACCGAAGAAGCTACGAGTCGCGGGGCATCAGCTCCGCACTTGGCCTGAGGATGAATTCCTTTGGCGCCGATCACCATCTCGAGGTCGGGGTTCGCTATCACGAGGACGTTGAAGACCGATTTCAAGAAGAGGACCTCTTTAGCATGTTCGGAGGCTCGCTCGAGCTCGATGCTCTGGGCTTGCCCGGGAGCCAGAGTAATCGACTTGCGGGAGCGAACGCCTTCGCAGCCTTTGCCCAGGACCGCCTCTCCTGGAAACGGCTGAGCCTATTGCCCGGACTTCGCTACGAGTCGATTCGTTATCGCCGGCGGGACTTCTCCAAGTTGGACCCAACCCGCTCCGCGGGTGTTGTCGGGTATCGCGACAACCAGGTCGACGTCTTCATCCCGGGCATTGGCCTAGCTGTCGACCTCGAGGGTGGGCATAGCGTTTTTGTTGGGGCCCACAGAGGCTTCTCGCCTCCGGGTGCGAGCTCTACCAAAGAGGTCGAGGAGGAGGAGAGCACCAATGTGGAGCTCGGTTACCGCTTTGGGCACAGCCGACTGCGTGCCGAGCTCACCGGTTTCTATAGTGATTACTCGAATCTGCTGGGAACAGAGACCGTCGTTGGGGGCGGGGCCTCGACCGGCGAGATCTTCAACGGTGGTGCGGTGGAGGTGCAAGGGATCGAGGCCGCGTTTGACCGCCGCTTCCAGCTCGGTGGCGTCCAGCTTCCGCTTCGCCTCTCCTATACCTGGACCGTGGCGGAGTTTCAATCCAGCTTTTTCACCAGCTTTGCCGACTGGGGGCCGCACGTTGAGGCTGGAGATCGTGTGCCCTATATCCCCGAGAATCAGCTGCAGCTCTCACTCGGGGCCATCTCTCGTCTTTGGTCGGGCCACCTGACTACCAGTTACGCGGATGCGATGCGGACAAAGGCAGGGCGCGGTCTACTCGAGGGACAGGGGACGGACTCTAGGGTCGTTTTGGACCTGTTGGTGGAGCGGAAGCTTGCCAGGTTCAGCGTGTACGGGCAGCTGCGCAACCTGAGCGACGAAGTGTACATTGCCGCGCGGCGCCCCTATGGTGTTCGCCCGGGTCTTCCTCGCACTTTCCTCGCCGGCGTCTCCGTCGATTTCTGATCGGCAGGCCTACCCGCGGACACCCATCAGCATCCGCCAGTCGTCAAGCGAGCCCATTCGCATATAGGTGTTGCGGCGTAGCTCATGACCGATGGTCGAGGTGGGGGAGGGGCCGTAGTCGTGGCCCGGGAAGAGGACCGTGTCCTCAGGGAGCTTGGCGAGCTTGCCGGTCAGAGAGTGGTACATGGCATCGGGGTCGGATCCGGGCAGGTCGACCCGCCCGCATCCTTCCACGAAGAGGGTGTCGCCGGCGACCAGGGCTCCCTCGATCAAGAAGCATTGGCTGCCGGGCGTATGCCCCGGCGTGTGGATGAACTGAATCTCCCGATCGCCGAGCTTCAGCTTGTCCCCGTCGTCCACCTTTCGAAGGTCGGTCTCTGAGACGCCGGTGACCTTGATCACGCCGGCCGCCTCGTGCTTGTTGACGTGGAGAGGAACCTGCTTGCGCTCGAGCAGCCTGGCGAGGCCCTCGACGCGCATTCCGAACATCTCGCCGCCGATGTGATCGGGGTGGTAGTGGGTGACCAAGGCTCCCACCACTTCGAAATCGTCTTCTTCGGCAATGTCGAGGAGCCCGTCGACGTCCCACGCCGGGTCTACGACGAGCGCCTTTCTGGTACTGGGGTCGCCCATGAGATACATGAAGTTGCGCATCTGCCCCGCGGCTGGATGGTTGGTCGCAACCTGCTGGCCGGCGAGAAGCTGGCGGAAGTAGAGCTCTGGTGCTGACATTGCGGGTTCCTATTGCTGTCGATCTGCGACCGCCGCAAGAATTCTCGGCGGCGTCATCGGCAGCCTGGTGAGGCGCACCGACTTCGCATCGTTGATGGCATTGGCGATCGCCGCCGCCGTAGCGATGACCGGTGGCTCCCCCACCCCTCTCGCCCCCATCGGGCCGAGGTCGGACGGCACCTCGATGATCTTGCAGTCAAGCCGGATCGGGGCCTGGTCCATATCCGGCACGGCGTAGTCCATCAGGGTGCCGGTCAGCAGCTGCCCCTCGGAGTCATGCAGCAGGCTCTCGTAGAGGGCCCAGCCGACGCCTTGCATGCCGCCGCCCGCGATCTGGCCCCGCACCGCCGCCGGATTGATTGCCTTGCCGGCGTCCTGGACCAGGACCAGTTGGTGGACTTTGACCGCACCGGTCTCTTCGTCGACCTCTACCTCGGCCAACTGGGCGCAGAAGCCGGGCGACTGAACATTGTTGGCGTGACGACCGTGGGCGAAGACCGGGGCGTATTTTCCACCGAAGCGCATCGTTCGCGAGGCGATCTTGCCGAGAGGGAGGGCCTGGTCCGGTGCCCCCTTGACTTGGACCTGAGCATCGATGATCTCGAGATCGGCGACGTCCGCTTCTAGCATCTCGGCGGCCAGGGCCAGAGTTTGCTTACGGGCTTCGGCGGCTGCCGCCAGGACTGCGGGGCCGACGGTATAGATGGTCTTGCTGCCGCCGGAGGCGCCGGCGTAGGGGCCGGTGTTGGTGTCGCCGCTGACGATACGAATCTTCTCCGGGTCGACGCCGAAGGCATCGGCCGCCAGAAGAGCAAAACTGGTGGTGGTGCCGGTGATATCGACAGAGCCGACATGAACATGCACCGTACCGTCGCGCTCGAGACTGCAGCTTGCCGAGGCCGGCTCGGTGCCGCCAGGCCAACCACCGACGGCGATGCCGATGCCGCGCCCCTTGGCTCTGGCCTCATTTCTCTGCTGCCAGGCAGGATGCTGCTGTAGCGTTTCGAGCACCTGACGCAGCGCCATATTGCCCCACGGTGCACCGTGCACCATCGGATCGCCCGGATCGGCGGCGTTCTTCAACCGCAGCTCGATGGGATCCATGTCGAGCTTGCCGGCAAGCTCGTCCAGCGCCTGCTCCAGAGCGAAAGCAGCCTGCGGCGAGCAGGGTGCGCGGTAAGCGCCGACCGAAGGCTTGAAGGTCACTATCTCCCTGGCGCGAATGCGTAGATTCTTCACCGGATAGAAGCTTCCCAGAAGGATAGCGGCCAGCCCCGTCATGCCTGCCGGGTAGCAGCCATCATCCAAGAGGCAGTCCGCGTCGATGGCGGTCAGGGTTCCGTCTTCGGTGGCGCCGAGGCGGATCGAGATTCTGCTCGCGGGAGCTGGGTTACCGGCCGCCAGCTCATCCCCTCGGCTCAACACCAATCGGATCGGACGCCCTAGCTTCCGTGCCGCGAGAGCGATTAGAGGATCGTAGAGCAGGAATTTCCCGCCAAAACCGCCTCCGACCGCCGCCGGCACGACATTGACGTCGGACTCGGTGACTTCGAGGATCTTGGAAATCTCCTGGCGGACGAAGAAGCTCGCTTGAGTGCTGGTGTAAACCGTTGCGCCACCGGTGACGAGGTTGGGCTCGACCAGCGTGGCGTGTGGCTCGAGGTAGCTCTGATGCACTCCCGAGGTCTCGAAGGTTCGGTCGACGACGACGGCCGCGGCGGCGAGTGCGGCTTCGACATCCCCGTTGTCGAAGCGAGTTTGGGACATCAGATTGGAGGGCTCTTTGGCGCTTTCTTCCTCGGCTCCGCCGCCGGCGCCGTGGGCTCCCGCCTCTTCGGACTTGCCAGGCACCCCATCCGGCCACACCAACGGCGCGTCGGCGGCGAGCGCCTCTTCAAAGCCGACAGCGGCGGGCTGTGGCTCGTAATCGACGATCACCCTCTCGGCGCCGTCCTCGGCGGCTGCCTCGGTCTCGGCGAGGACGAGGGCGACGGGTTGGCCGACGAAGATGACACGATGTCGAGCCAGTAGTAGACGCCCTCTGGTGGCCGGCACCAGCGAAGGTAGGTCGTCGGCGGTGATGACGGCCGTGACCCCCTCGGTAGCTCGCGCCTCTTCGGTCTGGATGGTCGAGAAGGTGGCGTGAGCGTAGGGGCTGGTGACCAGGCGGCCGTGGAGCATGCCTGGGCAGCTCTGGTCGGTGCCGAAACGCGTCGCGCCCAGAACCTTTTCTCTACCGTCGATGACAGGGCGAGATGTGCCTACATGAGCCATGCTTGCGTCCTTTACTTGATTGGAGTGGGATTCTCGTCCACCCGAAGTCCTAGGTCAAGGTCGTGGAGAGCTGACCTAAGCGCCGTGTCTCCGACATGGCTTACCAATATCTCGGCCCCTTTTGCCCGCTGCCGTCGTCACGACTCGTCGACATATTCCCAATATGCCTGCCTCGTCGCTCCTTGACAGCGAACAAAATGACCTCGAGCTCTTGGCAAGCCATGTCGGAGACACAACACTCGGAGAAGGCCTACGGCCTCTTCTTGAAAATGAACAGGTGCTGGGTCGGAAGCTCTTCCCATAGCTCCACGAGCTCGAAGCCGGCAGGCTCCCACTCCTTCAGTACCTGCTGTGGAGACATGCGGTGATCGAGCTTGATATGGGCAGCGGAGTCGCCGTCGAGGCGGAACTCCACCAGAGCGATGCGCCCGTTCGGAGCGAGGGCTTCGCTGAGCTTGGCCAGTACCGGGGCGGGGCGCTGCAGCTCATGGTAGACGTCGACCAGGAGGATCCAGTCGATCTCGCCCGGAGGGAGATGGGGATCGTCTTCTTTGGCGAGAATGGGGGCGATGTTCTCGATGCCCTCTCGCTCGGACAGCTGGCGCAGGATGCCGAGCATCTCGGGCTGGATGTCGACTGCGAAGACAGTTCCCTCGTCGCCGACGAGGCGGGCCATGCGGCGACTGTAGAAGCCGCTTCCACAGCCGAGGTCGGCGACAGTCTGGCCCCGCTTCAAGTCCATTTTCTCGAGCAGCGCCGCGGAGTTTTCTTCGGCCTCACGCTCTTGGCGCTCTAGCCATGGGGCTCCTCGGTAGGACATCACTCCGGCAACGGTGCGTCCCTTGAAAGCCGGGGCCGCTTCGATGCCAGGCTGCTGCCCGTTCGCAGCGGGTGACCCGCCGAGAGCCAGCAAGAGGCCGACGGCGCCGAGAGCTCGGGTATGAGTCGAGGAAGGTGGAGATGGGTGGCTCATGCGATCTCGAGGACCGCCCTAGGATAGGTCCTGTCCACGAGCGAGGCAAATCCAAGAACGTCGGCATCGGGGGGGCGCCGATCGGCCTTGAAGGTCGGCTAGGGGCGTGATATCTTCGTAACCCCTTTTTCTCACAGAAAGGGTCCCGAGGTGGGCCAAGGGTAGCGGCTTGCATCTCCGTATGGATTTTTTCTCTTATCTACAGACGGCACGAGTAGAGAGTGTCGGTTTTCGCCCGCCCGAGTCGGTCGGCAGCGACGCGACTGTGGCGGAAGTGATCGATATCATGCAGAGCCGGAGGGTGGGCTGTATCCTCGTGGTGTCCTCAGAGCGCGTCCTCGAGGGCATTTTCACCGAGCGCGATCTGATGCGTAAGGTCCTGTCTCACCAGGGAGATGCCGAGTTCGGCGACCCGATTGCCAAGGTCATGACCAAGGATCCCGTAACGGTGCGCGAGGACGAAACTCTGGCGGTTCTCTTTCGCCGGATGTACGAAGGCGGCTTTCGCCATATGCCGCTGCTCGACAGCGCGGGCCGGCTTCTCGGCACGGTTTCTATCAAGAGGGTGGTCAGCTTTCTCGCCGATCAGTTTCCTGAGACCGTTTATAACCTGCCGCCAAGAGGGTGGTCGAGCCGGAAAAATTCGGCGCGCCCCGCGAGGGCGCATGATCTGTCCCTCTTGCAGCTTTGATAACCTCGAGGGGGCGGATTCCTGTGCCGCTTGCCTCATGGATCTTCGTGCTCTAGACGAGCCACGAACCGAGGACTCTCTCGAGGACAGCCTGATGCACGAGCCGGTCGAGAGCCTCGGGCCCAAGACGGCAGTGACCGTCACCCCCGAGACGACGATTCGCGATGCTCTCGAGTGTATGGTCGAAAACAACATCGGGTGCGTGCTCGTCGTCGGAGAGGGCAGAGTGGTCGGGATCTTCTCAGAGCGCGATTTACTGTTGCGAGTAGCCGGTAGAATGGACGAGGTAGAAGATCAGCCGATCTCCCGCTTCATGACCGTCTCTCCGCAGATGCTCGAAGTAGGAACGCCTCTCGCATTCGCGCTCAACCGCATGTCGCTGAACGATTTTCGTCATCTTCCCCTGACCGAGGGTGGGGGGCTCTTGGGGATAATCTCTCTGCGCGATTTCCTGGGACTGCTTTTTCGCTCGCACCCGAACTTGGCTGCCACGGACGCTTGAGCCGTCTTGAGCCTAGCCCCAGAAAACGCGCCTTCGGCCCGTTTTCCGGCCCATCCCCGCCTGAGAACTACTCGCCTGTCCGAATTCTCGGACACGCTCCTAGCGCACCGACGAGCCGAGTGACGTAAGATCAGCGCACTTGCCCGGAAAACGATCGAACGCTGCGGCGGTCTGTAAAGAGCTGCACCGGCTCTATCCTGATGCCGACTGTGAGTTGACCTACTCGAACCCTCTGGAGCTGCTGGTGGCGACGATACTGTCCGCTCAGTCCACCGATCGGCGCGTCAACCTGATCACCGGCACCTTGTTCAAGAAGTACAGGGCTGCCGCCGACTATGCGGATGCGGATGCCGAGGCTCTCGGTGAAGAGATTCGGTCGAGCGGGTTCTACCGCAACAAGACGAAGAGTCTGATCGGTATGGGCCGGGCCCTAGTGGAGCGCTACGGTGGCCAGATTCCACAGCAGATGGATGAGCTGATCACGCTGCCGGGAGTGGCCCGGAAAACGGCCAATGTGGTCCTCGGAACGGCCTACGGGATCGCCGAGGGCTTCGTGGTGGACACTCACGTCAAGAGAGTCTCGGGTCGGCTCGGTCTCACCGCGGAGAGTACGCCAGGGAAGATCGAGAGCGATTTGATGGACTTGTTTCCGAGATCGCAATGGACTTTTCTCGCTCATGCGCTGATCTGGCACGGCCGTCGTGTCTGTCGCGCCCGCAGTCCAGGGTGCGACGAGTGCACTCTACGACCTCGCTGTCCTCGGCAGGGGCTTCCAGCATGAGGTCGCCGGGACTCTACTCTTTCAGCTGCTCCTTGGTGGCACTGGCGCTGAGCACTGCGTTGACGGCGGCTCCGCGCTACGCCACTCCCGAGGGGTGTCCCGACCCCGATAGCCATCGAGAAGAGCTGGCTCGAGGAGAGGTCCTGATCCGCGTCGCGGAACGCCCCGGCTCCAATGGCAAGGAGGGCTGTGCTGTTGTGCACATCGCCGCCTCGCCACGAGAAGTGTTCACGGTGGTTCGCGCTGTCGAGCACTATGCTGAGTTTCTGCCTCGCGTAGCAGTGTCCGAGGTAGAAGAGAGTGCCGAAGGGGTCCGGCTGAACAAGCAGCGCATCCGTCTTCCCTTCCCGCTGGTGGATCGAAACTACACGGTACGTCTCGAAGAATCGCCGGTCGGCGACGAGGGATGGGTCCTACTCTGGAGCTACGTGGAGGGCAGCGGCAACGTCAAGGATACTCGTGGTGGGTGGCTGGTGGAGGCGATCGAGAGCGGGTCCAGAGTGACCTACCATGTGTTTACGGATCCGGGAGGCTTGATTCCGAAGTGGGCTGTGAACAAGCTGTCGCTGCGGACCTTGCCGGATGTGCTGCGGGCTCTGGCAGATCGTGTTTTTCTGATGCGGACGAAGGGGGGAGGCGTGGGCTCATTATCGAGTCTGCGCTCCGGGAGTCTCGATCCGGTCGAGAGAAGTGTAAAAGTTCAGTAAAGCCCGGATCTTTCTCATCACTCCGAGCGTATTGGTAAATGTAGTCTCTTTCCTCGTTAGACGGCCCTCTCCCCTGAACCCGGAGGGGGCTCTTTTTTTGTACCGAATTGCGGGCGCGATCCTTTGTCGAGCGGGGCGCGTAGAGTCGTTAGCAGCGCATTTGGCGTTGGAATGGAAGATTCGATGCTGATCTCAACCTCGAGCCTGAGCGTGTTTCCGGCGCGTCCAAGCCGGCGCCGACCTTGGATTGCGGGGGCTCTCCTGCTGTCGCTGGTTCTTCCCGTGACCGCTGCCCAGACGGAGGGCTCGGGCGTCGCGACGGGTCGAAGCGCCGAGCTCGAAGTTCGTTTGAACAGTGCTCTGAGGGCCAAGGGGAAGGGCTACGAGCCGCGGACGAAGCATCTCCGCGACGACGGGAGTCCACTCTTCACCAACCGTCTGATTCTCGAGGACTCCCCCTACCTGCAGCAGCACGCCCACAACCCGGTCGACTGGTACCCCTGGGGTGACGATGCCTTCGAGAAGGCCCGGGCCGAGGGCAAGCCGGTCTTCCTCTCCATCGGCTATTCGACTTGCCACTGGTGTCATGTGATGGAGGAGGAGAGCTTCGACAATCTCGAAGTCGCGGCGTTGATGAACGAGATGTTCGTCTCGATCAAGGTAGACCGTGAACAGCGGCCGGATCTCGACGACATCTACATGACGGCTATTCACCTCACTCGCGGCCGCGGGGGGTGGCCGATGTCGAGCTTTTTGACCCCCGAGGGAAAGCCCTTCTTCGGAGCTACCTACTTTCCTGCCGCCCAGTTCATCGAGCTATTGAACGCGGTCGATCGGGGTTGGCGGGAGGAGAGACCGAACCTGGTGGCGACCGCCGATCGACTCGCGAGCGCGGTGAGAGAGGTCACGGCTGCTCGTTCGGAAGCGACTGAGTTGAGCCCTGACGCGGCACGGCGGGCGAGCGCAGCCATGCTCGGCAAGGAGGACAAAGAGTTTGGCGGCTTCGGGAGCGCTCCTAAGTTCGCCAATGAGCCCGACCTGCTATTTCTTCTCGATCGGGCGCTGCGCACCGGCGATCCTGCTCTGGTCGAGATGCTCGAGCGGAATCTCGACGCGATGGCGAGAGGTGGGATCTTCGATCAGGTGGGAGGAGGCTTTCATCGCTATTCGACGGATGCGAAGTGGCTGGTGCCCCATTTCGAGAAGATGCTCTACAACCAGGCACACCTGGCGCGCGCCTATCTGGTGGGCTATCGGCTGTTGGGGCGACCCTATTTCCGTCGTGTCGCGGAGCAGACTCTCGACTATGTGTTGAGAGAGATGACGGCGCCGGAGGGAGGCTTCTATTCCGCCACCGACGCCGACAGCGAAGGTGAAGAAGGTCTCTTCTTCTTGTGGACGCAGGCTGAGTTGAACGAGGCTCTTGGTGCGGAGCGGGCGGAGCCCATAGCCAAGCTCTTCGGTGTCTCCGAGGCAGGCAATTTCGAGGGCAGGAACATCCTCCACCTGCCGGTCCGGCTTGATGACTTCGCGGCCGAAAGAGAGCTTGATCTCGGGGTTTTTCTGAAACGTGTGGATGACGCGCGCCAGCGTCTATGGGTGGTGCGCGAAGGCCGCGAGCATCCGTTCAGAGACGACAAGATCATCACTGCCTGGAACGGGATGATGATTACCACCTTGGCCGATGCGTACTCCATTCTTGGTGAACCCGAGTATCGAGATGCGGCCTTGTCTGCGGCCCGCTTCTTGTGGCGAGAGAACCGCAAAGAGGAAGGCCGGCTGTGGCGAGTCCATCTACGAGGTAGCTCGTCGATTGCAGCAATGCAAGAGGACTACGCCTACCTGGCTGAGGCCCTCTTTCATGTCTACGACATCAGCGGCGAAGTGATCTGGCTCGAGCGAGCGGAGGAGCTTCTCCTTGGCATGAAGGCTCAGTTCTGGGATCGGGAGGGTGGAGGCTTCTTTTCCACCAGTGAGGAAATCGATCCGAATCTGATTGCCCTCCCGAAGTCGCCCCGAGATCTAGCGATTCCTTCGGGCAACTCGGTCGCCCTGCGCTCCCTGGCTTTAGCCTACAATCGCACCGGTAGGGCCCAGTATCGCCAACAGGCTGACGAGCTGGTGCTGGCGTTTTCCGGCTTGATCGAAAAAGGGCCCTCCGGCTTTGCCTACCTCCTGCTGGGGGCGGCAGAGCTCGAGCAAGCTGCGGTTGGAAGTCCACTTTACGCTGCCCGCGGCAAGGTTTCCTTGAGAACAGAGACCAGCCGAGTCCCGGGGGGCCTGGGCGTCGCTCTGCACCTCAGGATCGCGCCGGGCTGGCACATCAACTCTTTCGCTCCGCTGGGAGGGGATTTGGTTGCGACCTCGGTGGAGCTCGAAGGCGAAGCCGAAGGTTGGAAAATCGAGGACCTTGCTTATCCAGATCCGAGTGTCGTTCAGCTGGGATTTCAAGCAGATCCACTGTCAGTCTATGACGGAGACCTCGACTTCCGCCTCAGGCTCGAGGCCCCGCCTGAGGCGCGTGGCGCCGGCGCGATCGCACCCCTCTTGCTGCGGCTGCAGGCCTGCGACGATCGTGTCTGTCTACGTCCAGAGGAGCTCTCTGTGCGCCTTCCTCTGGCTCCAATTCTCGGCCCTTCAGGAAATCGTTTCTGAGCTCGCGGACGCGCGAGGCTCCTCTTCTCGCACTCTTCCCTTCCACAATAGGAGTAGCGCTCCGGCCATACCTAGGGTAGCGAGAACAAGTGCTCTGCCGCTGGGGTCTTCGATCCCTTCTGCCGCGAAGACTCCGATCCCGTTGTGAATGGCGTGCCAGAGCACGGCGGGAAAGAGGGAACCGCTGACCAGGACCACAAAGGCCAAGAGGACACCCAAGCCGGCGGTGGGGAGAAAGCGGAAGAAGGACATATGAAAGAGGCCGAAGAGGAGCGCCGAGAGAAGAATCCTCTGCGCCGGCGTGCGAGCGCCCAGGCCGCTGAGCAGCAAGCCGCGAAAGAAGATTTCCTCGACGACCGCAGGCAAGACGGCGAGAAGTAGAAAGAGCCGCCAGGCTGGGGTGTCTGGCGGAAAGAGGGTCGACTGAAGCTGGACCAGCGCTTCCTCCGGAATGGGCAGAAAGGGGGAAGTGCCCTGAACCAGCCCGGCTGCCAGCACGACCCCCGACGGTGCTCCCAGCAGGACAGCGGTCCACGACGAAGGCTTGGGTAGGCGCAACCGGAGGGTCGCCCTCGGCCCAAGACGGTAACGATGGAGGAGAAAGAGAGTGGCTGCGATGAGGACTGAGAAATTGAAGCTGAGCTGTGTAATTAGGCCGGCATCCGCTCCCATGAGAAAGGAAGCCGTGAGGAGGATCGCCCAGATTACCCCGGTCCAGCGCAGGATGTCGCGCCGGAAGCGGTTGGGGCCGGTCGGCCCCTGTTCGGGCTCGAATTCCACTGAGGTAATGAGGCTCTCTCGGCCGAGGAGGCGGACCGAGAGAGCTGCCAGCCACGTCGCCGCACCCGCTGTGACGACCCAGGACGCCACGACAAAAGGGAGGTCCAGACCTCCGGCGAGCACCTCTTTCACGGCGAGGCTGAGGTTGGCGATCGGCACCAGCACCAGGATCGAGCGTAACGACGCCGCCGGCAGTGCCGCGGCCAGTGTTGGAGCCAGGGCGAGGACGAAGACGGGAAAGTAGAAGAGCTGCGCCTCTTTGTAGCTCTTGGCGTAGGCGGAGGTGAGCAAGAGAGCGCTCGCGATGAGAGCGGCGACCGGAAGATAGAGCAAGAGGAGGAGCGCGATTCGGCCGGACGTCAGCGTGGACGCCAGATCTCCCGGAAGAGAGATGACTCCGAGGGCTTGGTACAGCCAGAGCGAGAAAAGTTGTACCACGGTAATGCTGATTGCGACAATGAAGATCGAGAGCTGCTTGGCTCCAACCAGCGTAGTGCGACTAACAGCGGTGGTGAGCAGGGTCTCTAGAGTCCCGCGCTCCTTTTCGCCGGCCAGGCTGTCGCTCGCCACCACCGAACCCCCAACCATCAGTAGCGAGACCAAGATCGTGCTGATAAAGCGACCGAGTTGGAGACCCATGGACTCGGCGGCTGAGGCCAGGTCGCGAGTCTCGATCAGGCCGGTGGCCGAGAGCGTGGTGGGGAAGCCGCGCTCGGCGAGAAGGTTTTCGCGAATCTCGTTTCTTGACTCCACTAGGGCGCGTCGAAAACGCTCACTTCCCTCTCTCGACAGGTCACGGTCAGCGCGAAAGTAGACCCGAAAGAGAGGCAGAGACGGATCGCTCGCTTCGTTCCCACCGGCAGCGAGCGAGCTCACCCAGAATTGGATCTCTCCGTCGGCCAGTGCGCGGGCGGCGTCTCGTTGCGAGCCGTCGAGCTCGTCGAAGTCGTCGTGATTCGGCGCCGCGGCCAGGAGCTCACGAGCGATGCTTGCGGACGGTCCGTCAACCAGGAACAGATATTTCGCGGCTTCGAGGCGCTCCTCTTGTTGAGAGGTCACGAACTGCGAGATCAGGAGCATCAGTGGCCAAACCAGAGCGGGGAGCGCGACCGCGGCGAAGAGCGCGCGAGGTGAGCGAAGTAGTTGGCGCAGCTCGCAGGCGACGAGTGCTCTGAGTACGGTCAAGGCTGCGCCTTCACCGAGTCGCTTTCGATGCCCTGTACGATCTGGACGAAAATGTCTTCCAGGTAGTGAAGTCCGGTGCTCTCCCGCAGCCCCTCGAGAGTGTCGCAGGCGTGGATCTGACCGAGATGGATGATCGCGATGCGGTCGCAAAGGCGCTCCGCCTCGCTCATGATGTGGGTGGAGAAGACCACCGTCTTGCCCTCATCTCTCAGCTCCGCGATCACTTTTTGCAGCTCGATCGAATTGAGAACGTCGAGTCCGATCGTGGGCTCGTCGAAGATGAGCACTGGAGGGTCGTGGGCGATAGTGCGGGCGATCGAGACTTTTTGCTTCATTCCGGTCGAGAGCTGCTCGATGCGTACATCGGCGTAGTCCGCGAGACCGAATCGGGCGATGAGCTCGGCGCAACGGCTCTCGGCACGAGTCTCCGAAAGCCCATTGACCACGGCGAAAAGGCGCAGGGTCTCGCGCGCGGTGAGTCGCGGATAGAGCGCAGTGGAGACCGAGTAAAAGCCGAGGTTCCGACGAACCTCCTGCGGCTCCTGACATACGTCATGGCCCATGAGCTTGGCGGTTCCCGAGCTCGGTGCGAGAACGGTCGACAGCATCCGCAGCGTGGTCGTTTTGCCCGCGCCGTTGGCTCCGAGGAGGCCGAAGATCTCCCCTCCACTACAAGAGAAGGTGACCTCGTCGACGGCGGCGATGCGCCCCCGACTGCGATCCCAGAATGCTTTACTCAGGCCTTCGACCTGGACCGGTAGGAGATTCATGATTCCGCTGGGGTGCTCCCTCTCCATTTGTCTTTCAAGAAGCGCAGTGGACCCCCGACGTAGGAGCCGGTGATGACTTCCTCATAGCGAAGGAGGCGGATACCGAGGGTAAGGAGTGCTGCAATCAGTGTGAGCTGGACTACGACCGTGAGGGTCGCCGGTCCCCAGGGGACGTTTCCGCTGATTGCCTCTCGGACCAACATCGCGACGTTTACAACCGGAATCGCGGCCAGGGTCATCGACAGCTCGAGGCCCTCGCGAGTCAAGAACACTACCGGCAAAAAGGCGACGAGGTATACGGGGCTCACCATCGCTTGGCCCTCTCTGAAGGTTCGAGCGAAGAGAGCAGGGATCATCATTGCGGCGGCGACGGAGGCCGCCAACAGAATGGCCCCGACGAGCAGAAAGGGAAGCGAGCTCAAGGGGATTCTCACACTCAGGTCGGCGCCTGAGTCAGCGATGAGCGGAGCTAGGACCGAGGTCATGGTGAGCATCATCGCCAGCAAGTTCAAGACGCCGGCGATGCAGCCGAGGGTTGTCACGTAGAGGTACTTGGCGCACACCACACTGGTGCGCGAAGCCGCCAGGGTCAGAGTCGTCTCCCATGTCCCTCGCTCGTGCTCGCCTGCGGTGGTGTCGACCGCCGGGTACTGGCAGCCGACGGCGACCATGATGACGAAGTAGAGAGGTACAACCAGACCCAAGAGCATGGCTCCCATATCGGCTCCGCTGGCGACGTTCTCGCTCTCGATGGTAAATCGCTCCCATTCTTGATGAGATAGCGTGCTGGCTGCGCGCCTCTCCAGCCACTGTTCCCGATGCTCTTCGAGCAAGGAGAGGAGTCTTTGGCCCGCGAGCGCACTTGCTTCTCGCGCGGAGTCGAAGGCGACTTCCGCGCGGAAGGAGCCCTCTTCTTCCGGCAGCGTCTCGAAACGTAACGCTGCATCGAGATCGCCACTGTTGATGAGCTCCTCCACCGATGCGGTTGGCTCGTCGACGATTTCCAGGCGGGGCTCTGCAGCAATGCTCTGGCTCAGCGCGTCGTGCTCTGCCGGTACGTCACTGATGACGACTCGATTGGCGACTCTTTCGCTCTGGCCCTGTACCAAGAGCATCCCATTGATGAGGAACCACAAGAGGACGGGATAGAGGAGAACCGGGATGAGGACGGTGTTGATGACGACACTTCGCTCGCGGAAAGCGCTCCGGAGCTCCGCGAGGTAAAGAAGCCGGATGTCGCGCCAGCTCAATCGCTCTCCCACCCGGCGGAGGGGTGGGCGAGAAGCTCACGGACTTCCTCTGCATCCTCCGGGCACACGCGGAGGCTGACGCCCAAAGAGGATGGCTTGAAAAGGCCGTTCGCCGGCGACAGCGGAATCATTCCCAGCGAGTGCTCACCCTGGACTTCGTATTGCAGCCCGGCCGAGTCGAGCAGGCCCTTGACTACCGAGAGCAGGGCCAGATCCTGGGTATGAAAGACCTTGACCAGGGATGGGGCGTCGCGCTGGCTCATCAATAACTCATCGGATCGGTTGCTCTCTGGCTGCTCGGTGTCCATTGTAGCGGCTCTCGGAGAAGTCTCGACGGGTTGCTGGGAGCTATGATGGCGGGACATGGGTACACCCGATTCTCTGGGCCGGTCCCTGACCGTCTATCTCCGGCCGAGGCAGTTGGTCGTTCTTGCGCTAGGTATCGCCCAGGGAGCACCCTTCGCTCTGATTGCCGGCACGTTGACGTATTGGCTTTCGAAACTGGGCGTCGACAAGTCGACGGTCGGTCTCTTCTTCTTGACCGGTCTTTCTTACTCGCTGAAGCCGGTCTGGTCGCCGCTCATCGATCGCGTCCGATTGCCCTTCTTCGGATCCAAGTTCGGCCAGCGGCGAAGCTGGCTTTTTCTTCTTCAGAGCCTCCTCATCGTCGCGATCATCGCTCTCGGGCATTCGAACCCCGGGGAGCGTATCGGCCTTGCCGCGGTCTTGGCGGCGCTCATCGGGTTCCTCTCGGCCAGTCAAGACATCGTAATCGATGCTTATCGGATCGAGATATTGGAGGATGACGAACAGGGGGCGGGTGCGGCCTCCATCCAATTCGGTTGGCGTGTCGGTGCCTGGTTATGTGGCGGAGTGACTTTGGGGATCGCCGGTGTTTGGGGCTATATGGCCGCTTATACGGTCTCCGCTTTCTTCATTCTCCCTGGCGCGGTCGCGGCTGTGCTGTGGGGAGAGCCGCGATCGGTGGAAACGCCGGAAGCGGCTCGACTTCGCCAGGGGGCTGAGGCGTTTCTCGCTGCCAGGAAGATTCGCGGTTCGACCGCCGAATGGGTGGCGTGGCTGCAGATGGCGGTGGTCGCGCCCTTCGTCGAGTTCATGAAGCGCCCGGGTTGGTGGCTGATCCTGATCTTCATCCTACTGTTCAAGTTCGGAGATGCCGTAGCTGCCAACCAGACTAGCCCGCTGCTGGTCGAGCTGGGCTTCAGCGAGCTCGAGACGGCGCTCGGCGTCAAGACCGCTGGGCTCCCGCCCTTGTTTGTCGGTATCGCGTTGGGAGGCTCGCTCTACTTTATTGCCGGCGCCTACCGCTCACTACTGATAACCGGCGCCCTGATGATGCTGACCAACCTGATGTTCGTCGGCCTGGCGGCTGCCGGCCACAGCATGCCGATGTTGATGGCGACGATCGCGTTCGAGAATTTCGCCAGCGGCTTGGGGGGGACGGCGGTGGTCGCGTATCTCTCGGGCATGTGCAACCGAAGTTTTACTGCCACCCAATACGCGCTGCTTTCTGCGGTGACGTTGATCCCCAGGAGTCTTTTCGCGAGCTTTTCGGGGTTTCTGGCCGAAGTCGTCGACTGGGAGACCTTCTTCCTGATCTCTACCGTGGTCGCGCTACCCGGCATTCTCATGTTGGTTGCGATGCGGCGGATTGCTTTCACCGCGGACGGAATGCCAAGGCTGCGCCATGATGCCGACTCCCGAGAGGCAGCCGAGTTCTAGGGCGGGGAGCCAGCCCAGGAGGAGGGGGCCCTTGTCTCCGAGGGATTGTGTATAATCGGAAGACATATGGAGCCGTGCACTGGTGCGACATCCGTCGTGCCCTGTCAAAACTTTAGGAGAGCAACATGCTGAAAAAGCGTGTGATCCTTGCGATCGCGATCGCTGGCCTCGGAGTCATAGCGTGGGCCGCAAACAACCCTTCCTCGACGAGCGACGTCACCCTTTCGGGCTTGGTGGTCGACAATGCCGGCAAGCCGGTGCGGGGAGCCACCGTAACCGCCTTCGACGATGCCATTGGCAAGAGCATCTCGGTCTACAGCCGAGAAGACGGGAGTTACAGCCTGTCCGGGCTCGAGGCGAAGGACTACACTCTCCGAGCGAGACTTCTCGGCATGGACGACTCTGCCATCGAAGTGGCTGCGAGCCGTTCGGGCAATCACAAGCTGGTGATGAATCCGGCATCGGACCTCAACGAGCAACGACCCGCCAACAGCCGCCTCGATCTTCTGCATTGGGAGAACGAGAAGGACGGGCAGAACTTCCGCATGATGTGCATCTACTGTCATCAGATAGGCACCGAGGGCTTTCGCAGTCCCGAGGAGCCGGTGGACTGGGAAGTCATGGTGACGCGGATGGACGGCTTCAAGGGGCTCTACGAGCACACCCAGGGCATCTTGGTCGACAAGCTCCTCGCCACCTACGGGCTGGGGGCGGAAGAGAACTGGCCCACCTATCAGCCGCCGGAGAGGCCTTCTGGAGATGCTCTTCTGGCCGAGGTCACCGAGTGGAAGATGGGCAAAGAGAACGAAGCCATGATCCACGATCTCGAGGTCGGTCGCGACGGCAAGATCTACACCGTCGACATGCTCTCAGATGCGATCTCGGTCCTGGACCCGGTGACCGGCGAGCGTGAGAACTACACGTTTCCCGGTGGAAAGGAATACAACTCCACCGACGGAACCGTCAAGGGCCCTCATTCGGTCGAGGTCGCGCCCAATGGTGACCTCTGGTTCACCTTGGCAATCTCCGGCGAGATGGCGAAGTTCGATCCGAAGACCAAGGAGTTTACGGTGGTTTCGGGCCACCCGACGCGCAAGCGCTCCGGGTATCCCCACACACTTCGAGTTGCCCCAGAGGGTGACAAGGTGTGGTGGACGGATGCCGGTATGGGTGTGTTTTCGATCGACACCGCCAGCTACGACGTGAAGTTCTACGAACTGCCGAGCGCCGACCAGGTGCGTGGCACGGGTGCCAGCGGCGAGTCTCGAGGGTTGACACCCTACGGCATCGACATCGCCCCTAATGGCAAGGTCTGGTACACCAAGCTGAACGGCCAGCGTGTCGGTCGCATCGATCCTTCGAAGCCGGACGGCGATCCCGATCAGATCGTCGAGTGGGAGCCCCCGGTCCACGGTCCTCGTCGCCTTCATGTGGCACCCGACGGTCTGGTGTGGGTGCCGGGTTGGGCGAGCGGAAATATCGCCAGTTTTGACGAGACGCTCGAAGAGTGGGGGATTTACGATCTGCCGAACGGGAAGAACTCGATGCCCTACGCGCTCAACATCCACCCCAAGACGGGTGACATCTGGATCTGCGGCACCGGCAGCGACTCGATGTTGAAGTTCAACCCGAAGACCCAGGAGTTCACCGAGTATCGGATGCCGACGCGTGTGACCTACACCCGCGAGATAGAGTTCGACGACGAGGGTAATATTTGGTTGAGCAACTCCAACTACCCGACTCGCCACATCGAGAACCGCCACGGTTCGATAATCAAGCTGGCCCTACTAGAAGAGTAGTCGCTAACCGATAACGAAGCCTCTAGGGTCGGCGTTCTACGCCGGCCCTTTTTTTTGGGCCCCAGCGGCCTTCTTCGAGGCAAGGGCGGTCGCCTTTTCCGAAGGCGGGGGCCAGCGCCCGTCCTGCACGGCCTACTCGAAGGTGATGAGAAGCTCTCGGAACTCGGCCTCGCCGACCTCGTCGATGGAGCGAAGGAAGGCGACCAGGGGCGCGATGTCGCTCTCGGCTAGATTCATCAACAGGTAGTCAGGATCGATCGAGTGGAGCTTGCCTTCTCTTGCCAGGCTGTTTACTCGCACGATGTCCGCTACCGCCGACTCCAGTGTCGGGTACGCTCCGTTGTGCATGTAGGGATCGGTCCGCGGTAGGTTGCGGAGGCTCGGAGTGCGGAAGGCTCCGATCATGCGCTGCAGCAGGGCGTCGTCAGTCTCGCCCTCTACGCGCTGCGGACTGTTTTCGAGATCGACCCAGTTCCAATGTCCGAGATCGATCTTGCTCTTGTTCGACTTCGTCGGCACGGCGAGAAAGTCGGGGTCGGGGCGTCTTCCAGCGGCGGCCGCCTCGGCGATGGGGAGCTTGGCGAAGGCACGAGCAGAGTTGACGTCGGTGTACTCGAGCTCACTGATTCCGGTGTTGTGAAAGAGACCGTCGGTAAAGCCGGGGGGGACGTGGCAGGAGACACAATTGCCGACGGACGCGTTCCCTTCAACCCGGAAGAAGGTCTTGAATCCTTGGTAGGCCTCCTCGCTGAACCCCACCGGGCGCTTGATCAGAACGCGACCTTCTTGGTTGGTCAGGCGGCCGTAGATTCGGCCGGCGTAGTGCTTGGGATCTTCGTCGCGAGCGGGACCCAGCGGAATTCGGTTCTGGTCGGCGAAGGCATCCCAGGTGGCGGTCCGTGCGGACTGGATCTCGCCGGTGTACTGGGTGAGAGCTCGAACCGTGAGATCCACGACTTCTTTCTCCGAGAGAGTCTCGATATCGACCCGGTAGGCGGCTTGGAACTTGGGTCGATAGTCGACGGCAGGATCGTCGAGGAGGGCGGTCTTGAGCTGCCCCTCGGCCCGCGCTCGATCTTTGGACTGCCAGCCCAGATGGTTGGAGAAGATCTTCTCTCGTACCAGCTCCGCGAGGGAGGCGAAGCGACCGTCGATGCCGAATCTGTGAGCGCCATCGAGGTCGAGGAGGGCCGGCGTGTTGCGGAGGGTGGTCTCCTGCCTCGCCGAGCCTTGCCCTGGCATCAGGCTGCGGGGTACCTGTTCTGAGTAGAAGCGTTCCCTTCCGCCTCTCGGAGCCTTGCCGACGAAGTGACAGCCACCACAGCCCGATTGAAAAGTGGCTCCGGGATTGTTGAGTGTGGTCTCGAAGAAGAGGAGCTCACCGAGCTCGCGTTGGGCCTTTGAGCTGCGGTTCTGCGAATGCAGGCCCGAGCCCGCCACGCTGCTTGCAAGGATTGCGGTGAGGGCGACTACGCGCCCCAAGCTAGGGTTCACCAGGTTTTCCTCCGATACTAGTTATTCAACTCCGACGGCTTCTCCGAGGGTCGGGCCGATCTCGCCGTGAATCACGAGGTCGGCGAGCTTATCTTGGTCCGTCTCTTCCCGATTGAGAATGACCAGCTTCGCGCCATTGCGCTTCGCGAGCGCGGGGAAGCCCGCGGCAGGGTACACGACCAGAGACGACCCGGTGGCGAGGAGCAGGTCGCAAGACAGGGTGGCCTCTTCACTCCGTTGCATCTCTTCGATCGGCATCGCCTGTCCGAAGGAGATCGTTGCTGTCTTGACAATGCCCCCGCAGCTCTCGCAGACCGGAAGGATGTCCTTCTCCTCGAAGAGCTCCATGAGTGGCTCGAGCTCGTGACGCCGGTCGCAATCGAGGCATTTGGCGTAGGTCGCGTTCCCATGCAGCTCGATGACCCGGTCTGCGTCGATGCCGGATGTCTGATGCAATCCGTCGACGTTCTGGGTAATGACGGTCTGGCACGTGCCACGCCGGCACAGCTCCGCGATCGCTCGGTGTCCGCGGTTGGGCAGAGCTCTTTCAAAGCTTCCGTCGGAAGAGCTCTTGCGCTGCCAGGACTCGCGGCGCTTCTCCTCCGAGCTTACGAAGTCCTGGAAGTAGATCGGTTGAACTCGGGTCCAGATGCCACCGGGGCTGCGAAAATCGGGGATTCCCGACTCGGTGCTGATGCCGGCGCCGGTGAACGCCACCATGCTCTCACTGGCATCCAGGAGCTCGCGAAGCCGCTGGAGATCAGCTCGAGTCGACATCAGCGCCTCCGGAGGGTTCTTCGCCAACCGGTTCTTCGCGGAGCTCGAAGTCCTTGCCGCAACACCAGCACGGACCCGGCGCGGTTGCGGTGATGTTACAGACTTCGCAGCGGTAATGGACGTGGTATCGGCGACCCTGGTGGAGAGAGTAAACGGAGAGAATCTCGAAGGCATCCCCTTGACGGCGCCAGCCGACTAGTTCCAGCTCCCGCTGTCTCACGATCGGATCTATGAACATCTCGACTCGAGGGTCGTCGGCGAGGAGTCTCAGTCTCTCTCCGCCTGAGGTGACCAAGGCGAACCCCGCTCCCGGCAGGTTGCAAGGGTCTTGGCCGGGGTCCTCCCGGGAGGCCGCTTCGACGCACTCGACTCGGCCTCGGAGGGTCATAGGTTCCTCCGTGCTCGCCGCGTCGGTCTCACCAAGGGCCCAGCCAGAGGCGGATAAAACGAGAACTAGGGCGCCCCAGAGCTGCGGATGGCGCACTGGCATTGCCGGGAACTTTAGCATGATGCCGCCCTCCTTTCGGAGCACCGAGGCTCGCTTGCCGGAGTCTCTCAGGCCGGATCGAGCGCCGTCCGTTGCTGCTGTAGTAAACTCGCCCGACTTCCAGGCCCGGTCGCTCGACCAGGTTCCCACCAAGAAAGAAACAGGAGCCCAGTCTCATGCAGTTTCAGCGTTTTCAAGGAAACGAACGCTATATCGTCTCGCAAGAGCTTCAAGATGCCGTCAATGTCGCAATAGCTCTGGAGAAGCCGCTGCTTGTTCGCGGCGAGCCCGGCACTGGAAAGACCGTCTTGGCGGAGGCGATCGCCGAGTCGTTGGTGATGGAGCTCATCACATGGAACATCAAGTCGACAACGGAAGGCCAAGATGGTCTTTATCTCTACGACACCATTGCACGGCTCAACGACGCGCGCTTCGGCGACCGCGACATCACCGACGTTCGTCAGTACATCAAGTATGGGCCTCTCGGTCGTAGCTTCGTCTCCGACCAGCGAGTCGTTCTTCTCATCGACGAGATCGACAAGGCCGACATGGAGTTTCCCAACGATCTTCTTCACGAGATCGATCGGATGACTTTCACGGTTCAAGAGACCGACGAGTACCACGCAGCCAAGCACCGGCCGGTCGTGATCATTACTTCCAACGCCGAGAAAGAGCTGCCCGATGCCTTTCTGCGTCGCTGCGTATTCCATTACATCGAGTTCCCCGACAAAGAGTTGATGGAGGAGATCGTTCGGGTGCATCACCCTGACGTCGAGGAGGAGCTCTTGCGACAGGTGCTCGTTCGATTCTATTGGCTCCGCGACCTCCCGGATCTTCGCAAGCGGCCCTCTACGAGCGAGCTCATCGACTGGATCTCGGCGCTCCGTAGGGGCGGTATAGCAGCGGACACAATCGAAATGGAGCTCCCCTTCCTGGGCGTTCTGCTCAAGCGGGAGAGTGACGTCAACTTGACCTCTGCGGCGCAGCGCCGTAGTCGCGTCAATTAAGGAGTCGTCGATGTTCAGCGGGTTCCTCTACCATCTGCGCGGCTACGGCTTGAAGATCTCCATGATGGAGTGGCTGAGCTTGATGCGAGGGTTGGCCGAGGGCTTTGCGCGCTCCAATCTGACCGTCTTTTACCATCTCGGTCGGGCATTACTGGTCAAGAAAGAAGCCGACTTCGATATCTTCGACCGCGCCTTCGCCTCCTACTTCTCTGACGTATCCTCGACCTTCGACCTCGACGAGGAGTTGCTGCAGTGGTTGGAGAATCCGAAGCTGCCGAGAGAGCTCACCGATGAAGAGCGCAAGAGTCTCGAGGCGCTCGGCTTCGAGGATCTACTCGAGAAATTCCGCAAGCGTCTCGACGAGCAGGACGAACGGCACGACGGCGGCAACAAATGGATCGGTACAGGCGGTACTTCTCCCTTCGGCCACGGTGGCGAGCATCCGACCGGAATCCGGATTGGCGGAGCTGGCGGCGGACGCAGCGCTGTGCAGGTCGCCCAGTCGCGGCGGTTCCGAAATCTTCGTAACGATCGCGTCCTCGATACGCGTCAAATCGGAGTTGCGCTACGTAGGCTGAAGAAGCTTGAAAAGGACGAGGGCCCCGAAGAGCTCGATCTCGACAAGACGATCGACGAGAGTGCGCGCAACGGCGGCGACATCGAGCTGGTCTTTGGTCCGCCGAGGAAGAACAAGATCAAATTGCTCCTCCTCATGGATGTCGGCGGCTCGATGGACCCGCATACAAAGCTCTGCGAGCGCCTGTTCAGTGCGGCTCATCGTGCAAGTCACTTCAAGAAGTTCGAGGCCCGCTTTTTCCATAATTGTGTGTACGATAAGCTCTACACTGACATCAGTCGATGGCGCGGTGAGCAGACCAAAGATCTGATGAAGAAGATGGATGAGAAGTGGTCTGTCGTGTTCGTTGGTGATGCCTGGATGAGCCCTTACGAGTTGACCTACAGTGGCGGGGCGATCGACTACTACCACGATAACGTCGAGACCGGCTTGGACTGGCTGAAGCGAATTCGCACTCGCTGCCCGAAGTCGGTGTGGCTGAATCCGGAGCCGAAGCGGATTTGGAACGCGCCGACGATTCGCCTGATCCGGCAAGTGTTTCCGATGTACCCGCTCACCGTCGACGGTCTCGGCGATGCTGTCGACGTACTTCGCGGCGCCAAGCCGAACAAGGCTTCGACCGAGCCTCTGCCGGATGAGGCCCGATCCTGGGGGACACTCGGTTGAGGGGAGCTTCGGGGTCGAGCCATCTGGGTCACCGTCGCACTTCAGTCATTGATGACAGGACATTGGGTGTGAGGAAGTTAATGCGCCTGCCACTGTGGATGGCCGTAGCTGTGTTCGCATTGGTTGGGAGTCCAGCCGCGTCCCTGGCGTTCGAGGATGACAGTCCGACGGAGGAGGATGTCTGGCGGGAGTCGATTGTCGTATCCGCCTCGCGAGCCGAGCAGCAGGAAGCGGATGTGGCCGCCAACGTCACCGTGCTCGACGCCGAGGACCTGCAGCGCACCGCCGCTTTGACGGCGGACGACGCTCTACGCCAGGTTCCGGGCTTCAGTCTCTTCCGCCGCTCGAGCAGCTTGGTGGCGCACCCGACTTCGCAAGGTGTGTCGCTGCGTGGAATCGGGCCCAGCGGCGTGAGTCGCACGCTGGTGCTTCTCGATGGCGTGCCGCTGAATGATCCTTTCGGAGGCTGGGTTTACTGGAGTCGCGTGCCGCTGGCGAGTCTGGAGAGGGTCGAGGTGATGCGGGGAGGAAGTTCGAGCTTATGGGGGAACTTTGCCCTCGGCGGAGTCGTCCAGCTATTCACCGAAAGTCCCACCACCGGCACCTTCAGCTTGATGGCGGAGGCTGGGGATCACCAGACAGGTCAGCTCGACGTCAGCGCTGGTGAGAGATGGGAGCGAACTTCCCTCTTTGTCTCAGGCAACGTCTTCGACACGGATGGCTTTCACGTCCTGCGAGCCGACCAGAGAGGCTCGATCGATATCCCTGCCTTCTCGGAGCATCTGAACGGCGGCGTTCGTCTCGGTTTCTATCCCGGCGACTCGATAAGCGTATCTTTACGGGGCGGCTATTTCGAAGAAGATCGCGGCAACGGCACGCCACTGACCGGCAACGACACCGATGCCGTCTCTTTCAGCGCGGGGGTGGTGGCATCGGGTGGTGGCGGCGCAGAGTGGAATGGCTCCGTCTTCGCTCATGATCAAACCTTCGCCAGCAGGTTCTCCAGTCAGGCCGCCGATCGCAACAGTGAGAGACCGGCGCTCGATCAGTTCGATGTCGATTCGACCGGGTTCGGACTGGGCTTGCAGTGGCTGCGGTCCTTCGACGGTGGCGAAGTAGGTCAGCTGATCACTGCTGGGGCTGAGTTTAGGCGCACCGATGGCACGACTCTGGAGCACTATTTCTTCTCCGGCGACGACTTTCTGAATCGTCGAGAGGCCGGCGGTGAGCAGAGCTTGAGTGGCCTGTTCCTGCAGGACACCCTCGATTTCGGAGAGAGGCTCCAACTGCAGTTCGGGGCGCGAGTCGATCGATGGGAGAGCGAAGACGGGTTTCGTCTGCAGACCCGCCGAAGCACCGGCGCGGTGCTGCGAGACGAGAGACCTCCGGATCGAGATGAAACCGAATTCAGCCCGCGTGTTTCGATGCTCTACAAGCCTCGTGCGGGGGTCGGCCTGCGCGCCTCCGCGTACGAGGCCTTCCGGGCGCCGACCATCAACGAGCTCTTTCGTCCCTTCCGAGTTGGCAACGACATCACCGAGGCCAATGCCGAGCTCAACCCCGAGGAGTTGCTCGGGCTCGAGCTCGGAGCTGACCTTCGCGGTCGCCGAGTGCGAGGAAAGTTGACTGCTTTCTGGAATCAGGTCGACGATCCCATCGCCAATGTGACCCTGGCCCTGGGCCCGGGCGTGATCGCTCCTTGCGGCTTTACCCCCGGCGGCGGCTCTTGCCGTCAGCGGCAGAATCTCGATCGCACTGAGATTGTCGGCTGGGAGGCCGAGTTCGACGTGCGACCGAACCCTCATTGGCGTTTCAACGTGAGCTATCTCATGAGCGACGCCGAGATTCGGAGAGCGCCAGGCCATCCCGAGCTCGAGGGTAACCGCCTGGCACAGGTTCCGGAGAGTCAGGCAGTGGCCGGTCTCGGCTATACGAGCAGCCGCGGATTCGATGTTTCGATTCTCGGGCGTTACCTGGACGAGCAGTTCGAGGACGATCTCAACTCTCGAGAGCTTGCGGCCGTCACCACTGTCGGTCTGGCGATCTCGAGCCCGGTCGGCGATCGCTGGAATGTATTCCTTCGCTTCGAGAATCTCTTCGACGAAGAGGTTGAAGTGGGGGAGAGCGCGAGTGGGCTGGTGGCCATCGGGACGCCGTTTCTGGTCCACGGTGGGTTCAGGTTCCGACTCGGTCGGTAGTGTCCTGTACCAGTAGTTCGTCACATAACTCGCTGGCCCTTTTGCGTCCTGCCGTCGTTGCACCTCCTCGAAATATTCCCAATATGACTTCGTCGGCCCGCCTTGGCAGCCCACAAAATGACTGCGCGATTCATGCAACGAACCACTGATACAGGACACTAGCGTGAAGAGGGCGACCCTAGGGGCACTCGGCGCTGCCGGGCTGCTGCTTGCCCTCCCAGTTCCCTCGTCGGCCCAAGACTCGGATGGGTCGACGCTGGGTGACGAGGCGGTCGAGATTCTGCAGAATTATCTCCGGGTGGATACCATCAACCCGCCGGGTAACGAGATGCGTGCGGTCGAGTTCTTCGCCGCTCTTCTCGAGCGTGAAGGAATCGCCTACGAAAGCGCGGAGTCGGAGCCTGGCCGAGGCAATATCTGGGCCCGTATCGCGGGCGGCGATGAGCCAGGGCTGGTGCTTCTCCACCACTCCGACGTGGTGCCTGCGGATGAGGAGCACTGGTCGCTGGACCCGCTCTCAGGAGAGATCGTCGACGGGTTCCTTCACGGCCGAGGCGCCCTGGACACCAAGAGTCTGGGGGTCCAACACTTTCTCGCCTTTGTCGCACTCCATCGAGCCGGAGTGAAGCCGCGTCGAGATGTCATCTTCATGGCCACGGCCGACGAGGAGGCTGGAGGCTTCGCAGGGGCTGGATGGATGGTCGAGAACAGACCTGAGGTCTTTCGCGATGTCGGCTTCCTGCTCAATGAAGGGGGCCGAGGCTTGGTTCAGGACGGAGGTGTCTCGTTCAGTGTGGAGATCACGCAGAAGGTTCCTCTTTGGCTCGAGTTGACCGCGGAGGGTCAGGCGGGGCACGGCTCGATACCCCCCGTCGAGTCGGCCGTAAATCGACTGGTGCGAGCGCTGGGTCGGCTGCAGACGGCCAAGTTCGAGCCTCGCGTCGTTCCGGCAGTAGATACCTTTTTCAGGGCGATGGCTCCCCAGGCCGGGGAGGAGTGGCGCCCTCATTACGAGAATATTGCCGAGGCCGTCGCGGATCCAGATATTCTTCTCCGCCTCCAGCTCGAGAACCGATACCTCGCTGCCATTGTGAGAAACACCTGCTCCCTGACCATGCTGACGGGTAGCACCAAGATCAACGTAGTGCCGCCAACGGCCTCAGCTCAGCTGGATTGCCGACTCTTGCCTGACCAGGACCTCGATTCCTTCGTCGAAGAGCTCACGGCTATTCTCAACGAGCCGGCGATCTCGATCCGGCGGATCATGGGTTTTACGCCGGCAGTGTCGAGTACTGATACCGAGCTCTACCGAGAGATCGAGACTTTAGTCGGGCGGCATTTCCCTGGCGCTCCGGTGATCCCCACGGTCGCCGCGGGCTTTACCGACAGCCACTTCTTTCGCGATCTCGGAATCACGAGCTACGGCTTCGGTACCCTGGTTCTAAGCTCTGAGGAGTCCAGCGGGGTGCACGGTAACGACGAGCGGGTGCCCGTCGAGCAGCTGAGGAGGGGCACCCTGCTGATGGCTGAGCTCGTTCTTCGCTTCGTCGAGTAGCTCTCTCGTTGGAGCTGGTTGGCCTAATCGTGTCGCCGGAGAAGATAGTAGAGGTTGAGGCGATTCTCGCGGCCATCCCCGGAGAAGACCTCGAGCACTGAATAGGGAAGGCCGACGATGAGCCGCTCAGCCTCCGCGGGGTCGACGTGATGACAGTAGCGAGCTGGAAGGGAGGTAGAGCTCTCTTCGCCCCAAGGCAGTAGGAAGTCCCCCTTCTCGAGATCTTTGGGGTCTATCGGCCCGCTGAGGAGGGTGTCCGCCTTAGACCAGGGCAGAGCGCGTCGCTGGAAGCGGGCTTCGGCTCCAAATTGCCAGTGGGACAGGGCCAGCAATCCGCCTGGAACGAGGCAACGAGTGACCTCGTCGATGAGCTCTCGGCGGCGTGAGAAGGAGGGTATGTGATGCAGGAAACCGAGAGCGACCGCTAGATCTACGCTCGCAGATGAGAGAGGGATCGACGAATCCGGCAGACTGAGATCGACTGCCAGAAAATCTCCGGGAGCCCGGCGGGCCGCCTCGCTGAGGAGGGGGAGGCTTTGGTCGAGCCCGATATAGGAGTGCGGAGGGCTCAGGGTGGTGCCTGCGAGGCGGCCGAATCGGCCGTTGCCGCAGCCGAGGTCTAGAATACGCACCGGAAGCAGCCTGTGCCGATGAGAACTGACAAGCTCGAGGAGCCGAGCCCACCCCCTCCAGGCCCCTTTGCGGGTGGAGGAGAAGGCTGCGGCATGAGATCTATAGAAGTGTTGGTTGATACGGTTCAGTGCCGCGATCGTTCGCCGGTGCATCGCCGTTGCTCCAAACCAGGCCTTTGCCGGCCCCGAGGCTAAGTGCGCGAGCGCAGCTACTCTTTTTCTCCCGCTCGCTACCAGGCGGAGCTTAGCGCGATCATCCAGGAGTGCATGGCGGTTGGCGCGCTCGACGACGCGGCGCTGCAGCGCATCCTCCGGAAGTACCCCAAGGACGGCCGGGGTTTCTTCTCCAAGAGCGAGATCATTCGCGGCTATCGTCATTTACAGAGCTCTGGCGGCGCGATCGATTTGGGCGAGGAGAGCGAGTTTGTCCGGCGGATGCGGATGAAGCCGGTGCGCACCGCCAGCGGCGTGGCGCCGGTCACGGTTCTCACTCAGCCTTTTCCGTGCCCCGGAGAGTGTGTCTTCTGTCCCAGCGACGTGCGGATGCCGAAGAGCTATCTGTCTAGCGAGCCCGGGGCTCAGCGCGCCGCACAACATCGCTTCGACCCCTATGCGCAAACGGCTTCGCGGCTCACCACTCTTTACAATATCGGGCATTCGGTCGACAAAGTAGAGCTCATCGTTTTGGGCGGGACTTGGTCTTCTTACCCCCAGGGGTATCGGGTTTGGTTCATCAAGCGCTGTTTTGATGCGCTCAACGACTTCGACTCCGTCCCGACCTCGCCAACCCCGCGGCTCAAGAGTGCTTTTGCCTTCGAAGGAGTAGAGGATCGAGTCGACGGCGCTGATCTCGTAGAGCGATACAACGAAGTCGTTCAGCGGGTATTTCGTGAGGATCCGGCCGCTCGCCCGGTGGGGCGGGCGGCATGGCTCGAGCTGAGCGCCGCGCAGCTACGCAACGAGACGAGCCCTGTGCGCTGTGTCGGGCTCTCTCTCGAGACCCGCCCGGATCACCTCACTCGGGAGGAGGTCCTGGAAATGCGGCGCTTGGGAGCGACCAAGGTTCAGCTCGGTTACCAGAGTCTCGACGACGAGGTTCTGCGTCGGAATAGGCGGGGTCACGATGTCGCTGCGACTCGGAAGGCGATGACGGTGCTGAGGTCTGCCGGGTTCAAGATCCACGCCCACTGGATGCCCAACCTCCTCGGGTCCTCGCCCGATCGGGATGTTGAAGACTTCGAGCGAATCTTCAGCGACGAGGCGCTGCGGCCGGATGAGCTCAAGATCTATCCCTGTAGCTTGGTGGAGAGCGCCGAGCTCATGAGCCACTATAGGGACGGGTCGTGGCGGCCCTACACAAAAGAAGAATTGGGCTGGGTCTTGGAAGAGTGCATGCTCCGCACACCACCCTGGTGTCGATTGACGCGGGTGATTCGAGACATTCCGTCGACGGAGATCGTAACCGGGAACAAGCTGACCAATTTTCGTGAGATCGCGCAGGCTGGGCTACGCCGGCGCGGAGAGCGGGTTCGCGATATCCGGAGCAGGGAAGTGGGTGGGGACGAAGTGCGTCGCGAGGATCTACACCTCGAGGCGTTGGAGTATCGAAGCTCCGAGGGTCGAGAGATTTTTCTCCAGTATGTTGATCAGAGCGATCGTCTCGCGGCCTTTTTGCGGCTCTCGCTTCCGGAGCAGCGGCCGAGCATCGACGAGCTGCGACAGAGCGCGATGATTCGCGAGGTGCACGTATACGGCACGCTGGTCGCTCTCGGCGAGCGATCGTCGGGGGCGGCGCAGCATCTTGGCCTGGGTCGGAGCTTGATCGAAGAGGGCTGTAGGCGCGGGGTCGAAGCGGGATTCGCCGACCTTGCGGTCATCTCTTCAGTCGGCACCCGGAACTACTATCGAGGACTGGGGTTCTTGGACGGCGAGCTCTATCAACATCGCGAACTGAGCTCGTCGGGATGAGCTCGCTCGGCGCGTTGTACCGCCCCTCAGCGGCGTTGGTTACTGACCTCTACCAGTTGACCATGGCCTACGGTTATTGGCGTCATGGCATGGCGGAAAAGGAGGGCGTGTTTCACCTCTCCTTTCGTAGCAATCCCTTTGGAGGCGGCTATACGGTGGCGGCGGGCCAGGGCCTCGTTGCAGGGCTGCTCGAGGACTTTCGTTTCGACCCGGAGGATCTGGCCTACCTGGCAACGCTCTCGGGTTCCGATGGCGAGCTGCTCTTCCCTGGGCCGTTCTTGGCGCTGCTCAGGGACCTGGAGCTCGAGTGTGAGGTGCTCGCCGTGGAGGAGGGGCGGACTGTCTTCCCGGGCGAGCCCCTGCTCAGGGTTCAGGGTCCTCTCCTTCAGGGGCAGCTTCTGGAGACTCTTCTCCTCAATGTCGTTTCCTTCCAGTCGCTGATCGCGACCAAGGCGTCGCGAATCTGCTCTGCGGCCGGAGAGGACCCGGTCCTGGAGTTCGGCCTGCGACGAGCCCAGGGCACCGGCGGGGCCGTCGAAGGGGCACGAGCCGCGTACATCGGTGGTTGTGCCGCGACTTCGAATCTGGCGGCCGGTAGGCTGTGGGGCATCCCTGTTAGCGGGACCCACGCTCACAGCTGGGTCCTTGCATTCGAAGACGAGGAAGCGGCGCTACAGGCGTATTCAGAGGCTCTTCCCGGGAATGCGACCCTCTTGGTCGATACCTACGACACCAAGCAGGGGGTGGAGATTGCGGTGAGAGTCGCCTCCTCGCTTCGTCGGGCCGGGCACGAGCTCAACGGCGTACGTCTCGACTCCGGGGACCTGGTCGCGCTGAGCCGCTACGCGCGGGATGTTCTCGACCGCGAGGGGTTCGCGGAGGCGCGAGTGGTCGCGAGCGGCGACCTCGACGAGCACGAGATCGTCCGGTTGAAGGAGGCTGGAGCCTCTATCGACATCTGGGGGGTCGGTACCCGTCTAGCGACCGCCTGGGGTCAGCCTGCGATGGAGGCTGTCTATAAGCTGTTGGCAGTTCGGGGCGGCGACGGAGAATGGAGTTACCGGGCGAAGCGCTCGGAGGAAGCGGCGAAGTCTTCGACTCCGGGGATCTTGCAAACTGCACGTTTTCGTAAGGACGGACGAATGGTGGCGGATGTCGTCCTCAACGAGGAAGACGGCGTCGAGGTCACGACGACGAGTGTTGTCTGGCCACAGCGGTCTCGGCTCGAGTTGTCGGAGGAGCGACCAGAGCTGATGCTGAAGCCGCTTTTCGGCGAGGGGCGTCCGAGCATAGAGAGCCCGGACCTCGAGGAGCTTCGAGGGCGAGTGCGCGAGGAGATAGGCGCCCTACCTGAAGAGGTTCGCGGGCTGCGCCCGGAGGCCCGGTATCCTGTCGGGGTCACTGAGAGCCTGCACCGGCTGCGACAGCGGCTATTGGACTAGACCAGCGTTTCCAAAGTTCGCGCACATATCTCGGGCCCTTCTGCCCGCTGGCGTCGTTTCGCCTCCTCGACATATTGCCCAATATGCCTGCGTCAGCGCGCCTCGCCCCGGAAAACGGACCTACGGCCCGTTCTCCGGCCCATCCCCGCCTGAGAACTACTCGCCTGCTTCGCAGGCTCCTAGCCAGCGAACAGAATGACCTCAAGCTATGCAGCACGAACTCTGGAAACGCTGGTCTAGGAGGCCACAAGGTCTCTCATTGCCTCCGCTACGTCGGTGAAGGCGAAGCGGTAGCCGAGCTCTTGCGCCCGGCGCGGGAGCACGCTCTGGCCGGTGAGGAGCACCTCTGCGACCTCGCCGAGGGCGAGCCTGAGGGCGATCGCTGGAACCTTGAAGAGAGTGGGTCGGTGGAGGGCCGAGCCGAGACTATTGGCGAGCTCGGTCATAGTTACCGGATTGGGTGCAGTTAGATTGAAAGTACCTTCGGCAGCCTCCGACTCGAGAAGGAAGCTCAGGAGATGAGCCGCGTCGTCGATGTGGATCCACGAGACCCACTGACGGCCGGAGCCGAGAGCGCCGCCAAGGCCGAGTCTGAATGGTGGCAGCATGCGCTGAAGCGCGCCGCCTCCTCGGCCGAGGATGACTCCGATTCGGGCCGAGAGCGTGCGTACCCCTGCTTCTCGAGCGGGCCCGGCGGCGGACTCCCAGTCGGCGCATAGCCGGGCCAGAAAGTCGTCTCCCGGCGGGGAGCTCTCGTCCAGGCCGAGTCGTGTGCTAGGGCCGTAGAAGCCGACCGCTGACGCGCAAACAAAGACGGAGGGTCGATGTTCAGCGACCAGGGCGGCCAGTCTCCTCGTGGTCTCGAGTCGGCTCGAGATCAGGATCTCCTTCTGCTTGGCTGTCCAGCGGCGGGAAAAGAGGTTCTCTCCAGCTAGGTGAACTACCGCGTCAGCCGCCTCTACGCCGGCCTCCAGGCTCTCGTCGGACCAGTCGTATCCTTCGCTGGATCGCTGGCGGCTCACGCACAGTGGCTCATGGCCTCTCTCGGCGAGGTGTTGCTGAAGTCGGGTCCCGAGAAAGCCTGAAGCTCCTGTTACCAAGACCTTCATTTTCATCGGCAGTCGCTCTGGTGCATCCAGGGGTCGGGTGCTCGGGTATCATCGCCGGGCTCGCCAATGGACTTGCGCTAATCGTACAGTATGAGCTCGGTCGAACGTTTCTTCTTGGGCTGGGAGAGCGCCTTTCTGGAGCGCGTGGCGACGTCGCTGCTCGAGGGCTGGGGCCGCGATCAATCGGAGGTGCTCGTTGTCGTTCCCGGCAGGCGAGCGCGTCGTCGCTTGCTGGCGCTGTGGGTAGAGGAGGCCGGTGCGTCGCGCAGCAGGGAGAGCGAGGCGCTGGTACCGCCGATGATCGTGACACCGGGAGCGGTAGCGCCGGCGCTCTGTCGCTCAACGTTGCCGGTGGCGTCCGGGGTTCAGCGACTGTTGGCCTGGGAGAAGGCCTTGGCCGCCTCGGCTGGCGTCATGGGTGCGCTCTCCTTCGAGAAAACGGCAGCTTTCGCGGCAAGACTGTCCTTTGCCGCCGAGCTCAGCCGTGTGCAGGACGATCTGGCCGCCGCAGGTCTCTCGCTCGAGGTCGTGGCAGCGCGGCAGCGGTCGCTCTTCGACGGGCCGGAGGAGAAGCGGTGGCGGGCCATTCTCGAGGCAGAGAAGGTCTACACGCGGCTGCTTTCCGATCAAGGATTGATCGATCCGGGCGTGGCGTCACTAGATGAGGTCGATCGAGGAGGCGTCACAACCGAGGTGATCGTGCTCTGCGGCGTCGTCGAGCTGGGGGCTCGGTTGCGTTCGATGATCGCCACCAAGTGTACGGAGATCGTGGCCCTGATTCAGGCTCCGTCGGCGTCCGCGCGACTCTTCGACGAGTGGGGGGGGCTCGAGGTTCAGGCCTGGCGTCGTCGACGGCTACCCGCCTCAGGCCGCCGCGTTCTGATCGAGGAGCAGCCTCGGGACCAGGCCCGCGCGGTCGCGCAGGTAGCGCTCGAGGCCGAAGGGCGGGGTCGAGTGGCCATCGGAATCGCCGATCGGGGACTGCTGGGCGGCGTGGAGAGTGCGCTCCGGGCGACAGGACTTCGCTACCACTCCGGGCTCGGGCGCCCTCTCGGCGAGACCTCACCGTGGCGCTTGGTCGAGGCTCTCGGCGCCTACCTGAAGAGCCGGGACTACAGAGATCTCGCGTTGTTGTTGCGCCACCCCCCGTTCGAGCTGTACATCAGTGCCAAGCTCTCTGAGATCGATGTCGGCCGGGAGGGGGGCAGCGGCGAGCTCCGTGCGAAGGCTGTAGGCGAGGACTGGCTCAGCGTGCTCGACCTCTATCGAAACGAGACGCTTCAGTCCAGGGTCGGCGTCGAGTGGCCAGGGGATCCGAGCAAGGCGGCAGTGGTGGCTAGTATCGACAGGGCGATCAGGGAAGGGCTCGGCCTCGATGATCGAGGTCACCGCTCGGCAGAGCGCCGAGTCCCACAGCGAGACTCACTGGCGAGCTGGATCTCCCGAGTGCGCGGCTTCTTGGCTGAGGTCTACGAGGTCTCGGCATTAGAGGCGCGTACCGAGGTCTCCCGATCGTCGGTTTTCAGCCTCGGCGAGTTTCTTGGCGAGCTCGAAGAGGCCTGGCGGGGCGGCGATGTGGGCTCGATGAGCTTGGAGGAGTCGATTGATGTGCTCGTTCACTGCGGGCAAGGGGAGCTCGTGGCCGAGGATGGAAGTGAGGGCGTCGATGTTTTGGGCTGGCTCGAACTGCCCTTTGACACCGCTCCCGCTGCGGTGGTTCTGGGGTTGAACGAAGGCTCGATCCCGCAGGCGACGAGCCCGGGGTCGCTTCTCTCGCCGCAGCTGCGACGGGAGCTTGGCATGAGTGGGGACGACGAGCGCTTTGCCAGAGATCTCTACATATTGAACGTGCTGGAAGAGAGCCGAGAGCTGACTCTGGTTGCGGGTCGTCGCGGCCTCGAGTCGGAGCCCTTGGTACCGAGTCGCCTGCTGCTGGCGTGCCCGGATGAGCGGATGGCCGAGGTGGTCTTGTCCTTCTATCAAGGGTCCGGTGAGCGGAGGGTGGGCGACTCGCCCGGCACTGACGTCGGGAGCCTCCTGTTGGCAGCGCCACGATCCGAGGGGCGGCTCCTGGCGCAGCTCCAGGTCACCGGGTTCAAGGACTATCTGCAGTGCCCCTATCGCTTCTATTTGAAGCATGTCCTCGGCCTGCGCCAGATAGCCGATACGGCTCGCGAGCTCGACCCCGGGGCTTTCGGGGCTCTTCTACATCAGATACTTGTCGACTTCGCTGGCTCCTCCGGCGCCGACTCAGAGGACCCGGAGAGGGTGATCGCGACCCTGTCGCAGTTTCTCGACCGCGCTGTCGAGGCGCAGCTCGGTCGCTCTTCGCTGGTGGCGGTTCGGATCCAAGTCGAGCAGCTTCGACGCCGGCTCGAGACTTTTGCGCGTTGGCACGTGTCAGAGGTCTCGAAGGGCTGGCGGGTGGTAGCCGAGTACAGCGAGAGGCGCATGGAGGCCGAGCTCGATGTCGATGGGCAGGGAGTCGGCTTGGTGGGGCGCATCGATCGACTCGACGAACATCCTGAGCACGGCTTCCGTCTGCTCGACTTCAAGAGCGCCGAAAGACCCCGGCGACCCGAAGAGACGCACCGGGAGGGGCCGCCAGCGGCGCGCCGCTGGCGCGACCTCCAACTTCCTCTCTACGAGCTGATACTGAAGCAGAACGGCATCACCGAGCCGCTCCAGCTCGGCTACGTCAACCTGAGCCGACAGCTCGGTGGTGACCCTTTGGCGATGGCCGGTTGGAGTGCAGTTCAGCGAGCGGAAGCGGTCGAGGTAGCTCGTGGAGTCGTTCGCTCGATTCGGCAGGGTCGGTTCTGGCCTCCCTCGGAGCCGCCTCCGTATGACGATGGGCTCGGGGGGCTGGCTGGTGATGGCTTCGAGGAGCGCGAGGCATTGATCGCCGTTTCGGGCAAGAGGGGCCTCGAGGAGCCGCGGTGAGGAGCCCTCATCAACTGGTGCGGGCCTCCGCAGGCTCCGGTAAGACCCATCGTCTAGCCCTTCGCTATCTCGAAGTCTTGTTCGCGGGCGCAGACCCCGCCACGATCGTTGCGTCGACCTTTACTCGGGAGGCTTCGGGAGAGATCTTAGGGCGAGTCTTCACCCGCCTGGCTTTGGCGAGCCGAAGTGAGAGCGAGGCCTCTTCGCTGCGGAAAGACCTGGGCCTGAGTGGTTTGGACCGAGGCAGGGCTCGAGTGGCGCTTCGTCTTCTGGCGGACTCTCTGCCTCGCCTTTCGGTATCGACGCTGGACAGCCTTCTCTATCGGATTGCGCTCAGCCTGCGCTCAGAGCTGGGTTTCCTGGTCGCACCGACGATGTCCGCGCTCGATGATCCTCTGGCCAGCGGATTGCGCGAACAGGCGTTGGAGGCGACCCTGGCCGAGCTGGCCGACGCTGGCTGGGTCGAGCTACTCGATCTCTTTGAGCGATTTCAGGGCGCCGCTGCGGGGCGCTCCGTCGCTCGCGCTCTCGACTCGGCGATTTTGGATCTCTACGAGACCTACCGCGAGGCTCCCTACGAGGAGCTTTGGGGGCGCATGGAGCTTCCGGCGGAGCTGCCGCCCTCGGAGCTCGGCGCGGCGAGGCAGAGGCTCGGCGAAATGCTCCTGGCCAGCGCGCCGGGGGCGCTCAGCCGCACTCTAGAGCGCGATTTGCAGCACGTCGGGGCGGGGAACTGGTCTGCCTTCTTGAGTCGCGGGCTGGGCGCCAAGGTCGCCGAGGGAGAGACCCGCTATCGGAGACGTGAGATTCCTCCAGCCTGGCGGCAGGAGCTCGAGACTCTGGTGGCGGTCGGCAGCCGCGAGCTCCTGCAAGGGTCGGTGGCCCGCAGCCGGGCTACCTTTCGTTTTCTGGCTTCCTTCGATCGAAGCTATGCGGCCTTGCGCCGGCATCGCGGCCTGCTTCTCTTCTCAGATCTCGCTTCGACGCTCCTCGGCTGGTTCGAGATGGCGGGGGAGGAAGGTGTGGAGGAGATCTACTATCGTCTGGACGCCAAGGTAGGCCACCTTCTCCTCGATGAGTTCCAGGACACGAGTCTCGCGCAGTGGTCTCTGTTGCGGCCGATCGCGGACGAGATTCGGGCCTATGGCGATGGCTCTCGCACCTTCTTTTGTGTCGGCGATCCTAAGCAGGCGATCTACGGATGGAGAGGGGGCTGCGCGGACCTCTTCGGGCAGGTAGAGGAAGACCTGAGGCTCGATCCCGCCGGCACCGAGAGAATGGACACGAGCTTCCGTTCGTCGCAGGTCATTCTCGACACGGTCAATCGAGTCTTCTCTAGATTGGAGTATGTTCGGTCCCTGGACGAACAGCGTGAGGTTGTCGACTCTTGGGCTGCTGCCTTCTTCGAGCATCGGGCCGAGCGACAGTCGATGCCTGGCTGGGTGGAGATGAAGTGCTCGGGTGGTGCCGATCCGAGGGTTCATGGAAGCTGGGTCGCTGGCCGTCTGGGTGAGCTCCAGGAGATGCTTGCCGGTGCGTCGATCGCGGCTCTGGTGCAGACCAACGAGCAGGTGAGCAACCTTCTCGACTGTCTGCGCCGAGCGGGGGTGGCAGCGAGTGGGCTCGGAGGTAGCCCTATTGCGGAGGACCCCGCGGTGGCGGCGATCCTGGCCGCTCTCCTTTTCTGCGACCACCCGGGGGATACCGTGTCGGCCTATCACTTGCTGGAGTCTCCTCTTGGAAGGAGTGTGGGCCTAGGCTCGCTGGACTCCGCCTCGAGAGTCGAGGCTTCGAGGGGCATGCGGCGGGAGTGGTGGGAATCGGGAGTGGTAGAGGCAGTGGCAGGGTGGGTGAGAGCGATCGAAGAGTGTTGCTCTGCGAGGAGCCGGCTGCGACTGTCACAGCTGATGGAGCAGGTCGAGCGCTTCGCTAGAGGCTCTGCCCGCCGCCCCGCCGAGCTCGCTGCCTTCTTGCGAACAGTCAAGGTCGAGAGCCCCCGCTCGGGAGGCGTGCGAGTGATGACGGTACATCGCGCCAAGGGGCTGGAATTCGATGTCGTGGCGCTGCCGGAGCTCGATCGCCCGCTGGTTGGCGCCTTGGATAGCGGGGTCTATCTTCAGCGCCTTTCGCCCCTCGCGCCGGTGGAAGCGGTCCATCGCAGTGTTGGTAGGGTTGTTCGTCGCCTGAGTCCGGAGTTGGAGTCAGCGTACGATGCCGAGCGAGATCGCCGCTTACGCGACGGTCTGAGCGCGCTTTACGTTGCTCTTACCAGGGCAAGGCATGGGCTCCTTCTGTGGCCGAGAGCCGATCTGCCTGGGAGGAAGAAAGAAGCCTCGTTCGTGAGCTTCGCTACGATCCTCGGACAGACTCTCGCTCCCGGCGGCCTCGACAGCGGCTATCAGCCCGAGACAGTCCTTTGGCAGGTAGGGGATCTCGAAGCGGTTCGGCGATCCATCGCTCCCTCGCCGGAGGCGCCGCAGACCAAAGCCCTCGTGCTCCCGCTACGAGCCGAGACGCAGGTCGAAGGTCGCTCTCTCGAGGGTGTGAGGGTTGTCTCGGTCGATGAAGAGGTAGAGCCGGAGCGGCGAGGGGCGTTGGATCTCCTTCGGGCTGGACTTGCCGCTCGGCGTAAGTCGAGTCCGGTGCTGCTTTCAGGGGGGCACGAAGACGCCGAAGAGAGAGCTCTTGCGAAGTCTTGGCTGGGAGCGGATGTCGAGCTCGAGTCGCCCTTCAGGGCGAGACGATTTGCCGTGCTCTTTGGCGGCAGCGTGGTCGAAGGCAGCTTTCGGAGGCTGTGGGTCCGCCGTGATGGCGGAGAGATAACGAGGGCTCTGGTCGTGGACGATGGAGGGGGCGACAGCGTCGAGAGCTCCTCTGTTAGGAAGCGGGTTCGGATCCTCCGTCAGGCAGCGGGCCTCAGCGTCGGTGTGGAACCGTTGGCGGTGGCGGTCCTCCTTCTAGTAGGCAACGGAAACGTTGGACGGATTTACCCGCCGGAGCCCTGATCCGCGAGTGGGGAACAGGGGCTCAGGGCTGGGGTCACGACCAAGGGGCGGCTCCGGTGGGGTCGCGTAGGAGGCGCCTGGCCACCACCATCCGATGGACCTCGTCAGGCCCGTCGTAGATGCGTGCGTAACGGGCCTCACGGTACATAGCTTCGAGCGGAGTATCGCCTGTCACTCCGAGCGCGCCGTGGACCTGAATCGCGCGGTCGATCACATTGTGCAACATGCGCGCACCCCAGAACTTGATCAGGGAGATCTGGACTCGAGCTTCGGTCCCGGCGTCGATCGCGCGGGCCGCATCTAGGGTCATCAGTCTCGCTGCCTGGATCTCGGCGGCCGACTCGGCTACATAGCGTTGGATCTCCCCCTTCTCGGCAAGAAGGGAACCGTGGGCCCAGCGGCTATTGGCGCGGGCACACATGAGCTCGAAGGCTCTTTGGGCCTGTCCCAACCACCGCATGCAGTGGAATATCCGCCCTGGACCCAGCCGCTTCTGCGCAATCGTGAATCCCTCCCCCTGGGGCCCGAGAAGATTGGTTCTGGGCACGCGAACGTCTCTCAGCCGAATCTCGCAGTGACCTCCTCCGGTGTGTCCCATGGTCGGGATGACCCGAACCAGCTCGTAGCCGGGCGAGTCTGTAGGAACGATAATCGAAGAGAACTGGCGGTACTTGTTGTCGTGCTCTGGGTCGGTCTTACAGAAGATGGTGGTGAAGGCTGCTCGGTTGGCGCCGCTGGTGAACCACTTATGGGCGTTGATCACCCACTCGTCACCGTCGAGGACCGCAGCGGCCTGCATCAGGGTCGGGTCTGAGCCGGCGACCTCAGGCTCAGTCAGTCCGACCGAGGGGTAGATCTCTCCCGCTACGAGAGGCTTGAGCCAACGCTCTCGCTGTTCGTCACTGGCGTAGAGGTTGAGCATGATCGAGTCCTGCATCGACATCGACCCGACCGCGACGGATCCGAAGCGAGATCGCCCGATGATCTCGTTCATGAAGACAAAGGGTATGAAGGGGATCCCCTGTCCGCCGATGTCGGCCGGATGTCCGAGAGCCCAGAGACCCTGCGACTTGGCCTGGGCTTTGAGCTGGCCCATCAGCTCACCTCTCGGGTCGTCCGTCAACTCTGCCTCGGCAGGAATGACGGCGTCGTTGATGAAGGTGCGCAGGCGGTCGCGAACTTCGTTCAATTCTGGGGTTAGATCCTGGGGCACGGCTTCCTCCTCGAATCGCGGCCCGGCGGGCCGGCTCAGTGAGTCATCGCGTAGAGAACGATATTGATACCCATCGGGTAGGATTTGGTTGCCGAGAATCTGGCGAAGAATTCTTCGTCTTCTCCTTCTCGCTCCCAGCCGTCGGCGATATCGGTGTTGTGAGTCATTACCACCATCAGTCGCCCGCGCTCGTCGAAGATACCTCGCACATGGGGCTCTTCCGATTCCCAACCCCGTTCCGACGTTTCACCCGTCCAGCGCCAATGCTGAATCGAAGGTACCTGAGGGATCTCTCGAATGAGATAGAGGCCGCGGAAGAGCTCGTGCTCGAGCGGGACGTCCACGATCGGGAACTCGGCAGGCAGCAAAACCTTGCCGATTTGACGACTCCAATGGTTCCATGCCCGCTCTCCCCAGAAGTCGTCGACGTAGAGAAAACCACCCGATAGCAGGTAGGTGCGGAGGCTTTCGACCTCGGGCCCACTGAAGCCGACGGTTCCGACGTCAGACATGAAGATGAAGGGACAACCGTAGATCTCGTCGTCGGTCGGTCGTACGACCACATGATTGGGCTCGCCATCGTCATACTCGTTCACTTCCACCTGGGTCAGCTGCGACAAGCGCACCATGAAATGGATGTCGGAATCGGGATAGTCGGTGTTCCAACCGTGCCCGAGAGCCTCGGTGCGCACACTGTTGTAGTAGAGGCGGCAGAAAGTAAAGGCGCCAGCGGCGAGATCTTCGGCTGCGGCGAATTTGGGTGCTCTGCGGTGCCAGCTCCTACCGCCCCATTGGGCTTCGGCCGAGGGGGCGCACAGCCAGGCGGCGGGCACCAGCAGCAAGAGTGGGGCGATGCGAGCCTTGAGCTTCAATGGGGCGATGCTAACCGGGAGCCGTTGGTAGCGCAAGACTAGCGAGACAGGAGGAAGACGATAAGGGTGAGAGTCGCCAGAGCGGCGAGGACGAGTGCGAGGATCTTCCAAGGGCTCTTTGGGTATCTGCCGGCGATTCGACCGGTGTAGCCGTTGACGAGCAATTTGAAGCTGCGGGCGCCGTAGTCGTAGCTCAGGAGCCAGACCGGCACCAGAATGAGCTTGAAGGTCTCGTCGGCGTAGGTCGGGTCGATTACCAGGCGACGATGGGTGTCTCCGGGAACTTGGTCGGCGCACAGCCGGCGGAGGTCGTTGTGCATGGCGGCGCGAGATTCTCGCACTGCGTCGATCAGGACGACTTGATAGTGCTCGACGACGAAGCCAGAGAGGTAGGCGGTATCGTAGGGAACTAGATTCGCGGTTGGAAATGGCTCCACCCCTCCGAGCAGATCTCGATCGACTCCGACGGTTGCTGGGACCGGGTGGTCGTCAAAGAAGTGCTCGACCTGTCCCGATGCGTTCCTCCATCGAGTATGACGGACCTGCCGCCGTCGCTGCCGGCCCTGAGAATCTCGATAGCTCTCGGTGGTGTAATAGTAGGTCCCTGATTCGGCGGTCCATCGGCAATGTGCCTTGGCGTCGAAGGTCCAGTAGGGAAAGTAGGCACCGCGGATTCGATCCAGCGCTGCCTTGACGCGCAGGCGCTTAGGCGCCAGCCACTTGGTTCGATACCAGCGACGGAGCCGCTCTCGCACCTGGCTCTCGGAGATCTTGAAGGGAAGCAGGCTCAGCGGCCGCAACGGAGCGAGAATCTCGTCGTAATCGACCAACGCCGGAGAGCCGCAGAAGTCGCAGCGCTGGCCTACCCTCTCGGCATCGAAGACGGACACCGCCCGACAGCTGCCGCACCGCACGCTCCTTTTCTCGGCCGCCCAACCTCGGAGCTCCTCGGGAAGCTCGCGTAGAGTCGTGACCAGATCGATCTCGCAGATCTCGCCAGTGTCGCTGTCGATCTCGTAGGGGGACTCGGTGCCGCAGAAAGGGCATGACAGTCGCTGTCTGGTCGGGTTCCACTCCGCCTGTGCGCCACATGCGGCACACGGATGCTTGTCGATCGCGTTGGTGGCTGGCGGGGGTGGGGGAGGGGTGGCTCCGGCCATCCGCTTAGTCGCGGAGAAGCTCGTCGACGGCGGCGCGCTTGATACGATAACTGGAGCCAATCTTCTTCGCCGCCAGTTCCCCGCTGGAGATGACGCTCATTACGTCGTCCTCGGAGACGCCGAGGATCTCGGCGACCTCTGCCGGAGAGAGAAGCTGAGGAGTTGGCGCTGTAACTGTGCCGGCCGCCGCCGCGCCGCTGAAGAGGTTGCTGCCCTGCTGCTGCATCATCTGTTGGGCGATGGCGAGGCCGACCGCCATTTCGGTCGCCATGCCGCCGGCGCCGCCGCCGCCGCTGCTCATGCCCTCCGCCATCTGCAGCTTGACGTAGTCGTTGAGATCGCCAAGGGCTGCCATGCTCGATCGCTTGTCGATAGCCTTCTCGACCTCTGGAGGAACGGAGATGTTCTCGACCACGAAAGTCGTGATCTCGAGTCCGTACTTCGCCGTGACGGTGGGGTTGATGAGCGGCAAGAGAGCGTCACCGAGCTCCGAGTAGCGGGTGGAAGCGTCGAGTACGGGGATATTGGACGAAGCCAGGGCGTCGCTAAAGCAGCTGACGATCCTCGAGCGCATGGTGTCGGCGAACTCTTCGAGGCGAAAGTTATGGTCGGACCCAGCCACTTCTCTGAGAAAGAGCTTGGCGTCGACGATGCGAAAGTCATAGGTTCCGAAAGCCCGCGCCCGAACGATTCCAAAGTCCTCGTCGCGCATCATGATGGGGTTCGCGGTTCCCCACTTATTGCCGGTGAAAAGGCGTGTATTGAGAAAATAGAGATCTGCCTTGAAGGGGGATTCGAGGCCGTACTTCCAGGACTTGAGTCGAGTCAGAATAGGGATGTTGTCGGTTTCGAGGGTCCATTTCCCAGGACCGAAGGTGTCACCGAACTCGCCAAGGTAGATGAACTGCGCTAGCTGAGATTCGCGCACGATCAGTTGGGCGCCTCTCTTGATCGCCTTGTCGTCGTCTGGAAAGCGGTAGGAGAGAACGTCTCTCGAGTCGTCGGTCCATTCGATGATCTCGAGCAGCTCGCCCTTCAGAAAGTCCAGTATGCCCATTGGCTTGTATCCTCGTTGGGGGTCGTTTGTCTTGGAGTTGAGCTTGTTCGCGGCTAGGTAGCGGTCGGGTTCCTGGCTGACGCCAGCGGCTTCAACCTTCGAGGACTTGGGTCTTGATCTTCCAGCCTCGGGCCTCGAACTCGCTCCGAGCGCGCTCGGAGATGCGACCGGTGAGCCAACCCCTTCTTCAGCCCCGGAAAGGATATCGCTACGCAGGGTCGGCGGCCAGGACTGAGAGTGATCAGGGTAGTTGATGGGATTCGCCTCTGTTCTAGTCACGGTAGTCGAGGGAAGAGCGTACTGGTCCCTCGGATAGCGTGATCAAAGCGGGCAAAAGAGCCGGCATCATCCGCGGCCACCGGGCGCGCCGTTGTTGTGGGGGGGGAGTGAGGTGCCCTCCGGGGGTTGACGTCCCCTCGGAGGGCGTGTCTTCTTTCGTTGAATTTAAAAACGAAAGGCCGAAAGGAGACAGCCCTCTTGTACCAGACCCTGCTTCAGGATGCCAGTTTCTACGATCTACTGTTGCGACTCGACGAGGATCTAGCGGAGAAGACTCGCGCCCTAGGCTGCGAATGCGGTGGGCGTTTGCACCAGGCTCACTATCCACGTAAGCCTCGCGGAGGGCCCGAGGAGCTGCGCAGAAGGACCTCGTTGCGGCTGAGCTATTGCTGCTCGGTGGAGGGGTGCCGGCGTCGTCAGACGCCTGCGTCCTTTCGTTTTCTGGGCCGGAAGGTGTACTTCAGCGTGTTGGTACTTCTGGTCCCAGTGCTGCGGGAAGGGGCCAAGGGAGAGCGGCTGCATCGTCTACAGGAATTGTTTCAGGTGAGCGCACGTACGGTGCGCCGTTGGCAGAGATGGTGGCGAGAGGACTTCGGTCTCAGCCCGGTCATGACTCGCTTTCAAGGCTTTCATGCCGAGCCGATCCAGCGGCAAGACTTGCCGGGCTCTCTGCTCCTAGTCTTTCGTCAATTGTCGCCGGCAGGCGAGAGGGTGCTGGCGGTGATTCGCGCCCTATTGGTCGGGCCCTCTGTGCTAGCTGTGTGAGGGTCGCCGGAAACCCGCAGAAGATGCGTCTCGACTCGCCGAGAAGCGGGCCTTAAGGTCTCTGTTCTCGCCGCCGATTGAAGGAATCGGCGCCCAGGAGAGGGAGATGAGCCATCGAGCCTCGACGCAACAACGCTGGGCGCAGTTTCGCTTCAGTGTGGTGGGTGAGCTGTTGGCTGCGCCTCCCGCACCGGGACATCTGCAGGTGGAATTGTCTCGACTCTCCCAGAAGGCCTGGCGCCATCCGATCACGGAGAAGGCGGTGTACTTTGCCCGCTCGACGATTGAGCGTTGGTACTACACGGCCCTGGCCGGTCGCGATCCGATCGGGGCGCTACAACGCCGATCGAGAAGCGACAGCGGCCAAGCGCGCGCCATCCCAACCCGGATCGCCGAGCTGATCCACACGCAATACAAGGCCCACCCGACGTGGAGCTACCAGCTCCATTGGGACAATCTGGACGTGGTGCTAAAAGAGCGACCGGAGCCAGGGAAGGTGCCTTCCTACTCCACCCTGCGCCGCTTCATGATCGCGCACGGTTGGCCCAAACAACGACGCACGAAGGGAAAGGATCGCAGCACTGCCTCCGGTGCCCCTGCGCGCGAGAAGCGCAGCTACGAAGCCGAGTACGTCAACGGGCTCTGGCACCTCGACTTCCACCACGGCTCGCGCAAGATCCCGAGCTCCGCAGGGACCTGGGAAGTACCGATGCTGCTGGCGATTCTCGACGATCACTCCCGGCTCACCTGCCATCTGCAGTGGTATCTGCACGAGACCGCCGAGTGTCTGATCCACGCTCTGATCCAAGCCTTCATCAAACGCGGACTGTGCCGCTCACTGCTCACCGATAACGGCAGCGCCATGATCGCCGACGAGACCACCGAGGGGCTCCTACGCCTCTCCGTCGTCCATCGCACCACATTGCCCCGGAGCCCCTATCAAAACGGGAAACAAGAAAACTTCTTTTCTCAAGTCGAATCCCGCCTCCTCGCCATGCTCGAAGGACACGCGGATCTCAATCTGGCATTGCTCAATGAGGCGACGCTGGCTTGGGTGGAGATGGAGTATCACCGCACCGTCCATTCCGAGACCGGCCAGACGCCGCTCGACCGCTTTCTCGAGGGTCCCTCCGTCTCTCGGATCTGCCCCAGCCTGGACGAGCTGCGCTTCGCCTTCACCGCCGCTCGAAAGCGCACCCAGCGCCAAAGCGACGGCACCATCAGCCTCGACGGCACCCGTTTCGAGATCCCCTCTCGTTTCCATCATCTCAACCGGATCTCGGTGCGATACCAGAGCTGGGAGAAAAGCTCCGTCTTCATGGTCGACGAAAGCTCCGACGTCCCACTCGAGCGCCTCTACCCCCTCGACAAGGCAAGAAACGCTTCCGGCATCCGCCGCCCGATCCAACCCCAGAGCACCGACGAGCCGACAGGCCCGGAGCCTGGCATCGCACCCCTACTCCGCAAACACATGGCGGAGTACGCCGCCACCGGGCTCCCGCCCGCCTACCTCAAAAAGGAGACACCGTGAACAACCAGAAACTACTGGCACTCTTCGGACTTAAGTGGAACCCCTTTACCCCCAACATCCCCGTCGAAGCGCTGTGGCGACACCCGCATCTCGACCACTTCTGCTGGCGCCTGGAGACCCTCGTCCACGACGGTGGCTTCGCATTGATCTCCGGTGATCCCGGCACCGGCAAGTCGGTCGCTCTACGCACCCTCGCTCACCACCTTCAACACCTGCCCGACCTGCGCACCGGAGTCCTCACGCGGCCACAGAGCAGTCTCGCCGACTTTTACCGTGAGCTCGGACAGCTCTTCGGGGTCCCGCTCAATCCACACAACCGATGGGCCGGATTCAAAGCCCTCCGACAGACCTGGCTCTCCCATGTCGATGCCACCCATCAAAGACCCGTACTCTTGATCGACGAAGCCCAGGAGCTCGCCGCCAACGTGCTGGCCGAACTGCGCATCCTCGCCTCTGCGGACTTCGACTCACGCTCCATCCTCACCGTCGTCCTGTGCGGCGACTCCCGACTCACACAGCTCTTCCGACGAGACGATTTCCTACCCGTCGCCAGCCGCATCCGCGTACGCCTCCTCCTCGACTACCTGCCCCCAGAGACGTTGGCCGAATGGCTCCAGCACTCCCTGACACAAGCCGGAAACCCCAGTCTCCTCGACCACGAGGTCATCACCACTCTCGCCGAGCACGCCGCCGGAAACCTCAGAGTACTCGCACACATGGCCAACGAGCTCCTCGCCATGGCCGCCAAAGAAGAGCTACCCAACATCGATCAGAAGCTCTACCTCGAGGTCTTCTCGCCACCTACCTCCCAGCGCTCTCCCAGGAAAGCCCGTGCCTGACTCCCCATCCGCCCAGCAACAACGACGGCACCTCCAGAGCGTCCTCGAGCTCTATCGACGACATCCCCAAACCACCGGACGAGTCAGAAACGCCGATCGCCGCCTCGCCGTACATCTCTATCGAAACGGCGTTACCCTCGACACCATCAACGCTGCCTTACTACTCGTCGCCGCCAGGAGATGCAACGAGGCACACACCACAACCCCCATCCAGAGTCTCCACTACTTCCTCCCCGTCATCCGAGAGATTCGCGATAGACCCCTCGATAACGGCTACCTCCGGTACCTTGAAACTCTCATCCGCGACAGCAGCCAAGACCCAGACCATCATTTACTGTGATCAGCCCGCCATCGATTACCGTGATCACTCTCAAGGACCTAGACCAGCGTTTCCAGAGTTCGCGCACATATCTCGGCCCCTTCTGTCCGCTGACGGCGTTTCGCCTCCTCGACATATTGCCCAATATGCCTGCGTCGGCGCGCCTGGCCAGCGAACAGAATGACCTCGAGCTATTGCACACGAGCTTTGGAAGCGCTGGTCTAGTTCTTCGCGTTCTCGATCGTGGTCGCGGCGGGTCTTGCGGCTGTAGCGGCTGAAGCCGACAGCAGGCCAGCTCCTCGAAAGCTGGGCTCTTGTTGATCATGACCCTGCCCTATAGTCTATCGAGCCGGGGGGAATGCTGTGGACCGCTCGGTTGTGAGTGAGGTCCCTTATTCGAAAGAGAAGGAGTCAGAAAATGGGTATTGCACCGGGCCCGGCACAGACCGCGGCCGTCTTGATTGCTCTTGTGGCGTTGGTGGGGTGTGCGCAAGAAGTAGCCTCAGAGTCTGCGGCCTCGGCGATCGAGACCGGTGCGCAGGAGGCTGCTCCAGCTGCCGAGATCGGCCCGCATGAGATGAGCTGCGCGGAGATCAAGGAGTTGCTGGATGACGAGGCCTCCGAGGAGGAGGCTTCGTATCTGACGGTCTGGGCCTATGGAGTGCGCACCGGGGCCAAAGGGCTCGATTTCGAGAAGCATCCTGTGACCGTGGCTGGGCTCGAGCAGTTCGTGACCGGAGTGATTCTTGTCTGCAAGGCCGATACGGAGAAACTGTTCGTCGACGCGATCCTGGAGTAGCGCTCATGGCACCATTACACAAGACAGTTTCTCTCGGACTCGCTCTGGCGATATTGGCTCCAGCCCTGACTCCTGTATTCGCCGCCGCGGCGCGGCGGACCACCGTTTCCTCGAGCTCGCGAGCTGCGGTGTCGAGGAGTCGGGGAACGGCTTCAGTGCAGCGAGGTGGGTCGTCGACGTACGCGCGGCGCACAACCAGCGTCTCGACTGCGTCTCGTACTGCGGTGAGTCACACCACCGTTGTGAGCTCGCGCTCCTATGTTCACCGCGGCGTAGCCGTCTACAGGCCCCACGGGACCTATTACCATGGCTACGGTGGCTACTATAACGATGACGATGCCTGGAAGTGGCTCGCGTTCACCGCCATCACCCTCAAGCTCCTGGACAACCTGAACGAGCAGCAACAGCGCGAGCACGAGGCGGCCCAGGTCGAGGCGACGACCGCACCGGTGGGACAGCCGATCACATGGGATGACGGAAGCGCGACTGGGAGCGTAACGGCGACGAGACAAGGTCAGGACGCCGCGGGGAACCAATGCCGTGAGTTCCAGCAGGAGGTAACGATCGGCGGCGAGACCGAGCAGGCCTACGGAACCGCCTGCCTCCAGCCCGACGGCTCCTGGAAGATCCAGGAGTAGAGTTCGTCGGGCGCCCCGCCGAGAGTCGGATTACGCGTCTTCGGTGAGGTCGCTCTTGCTGAGCTTGAGCTTGTCGGCGGTATAGCTCGAGACTTCGTAGATCCACGAGTCGTGGAAACTGTTGAAAGTCCGGATCTCCTCTGACCTAATGAGCTGATCGGCCTTCTCTCGGAGCTCCGCCTCAGGCGTGTCTGCAGCGATCTCGACCCGACTGACCTCGTGGCTGCCGCGGACGCGCAGAAAGCTGCGCTCCCCGTCCTCGGCCAGCACCAACGTGTAGCTGCTGCCGTCTTTCAGTCTCACGACGAGCCGTCGGTCGAAGAGCAGCCCACGAATCTCGCTGTTGTCGGCAAGATAGACCTTGTCGAAGGTCAGGCGCTCTAGAATCGACGTGATCTTGTTGGTTTCGACCGTCTTTTCTTTCTTGGATGCGGGAATGTCGCTGAGTCGAAGCGGGCTCTCGAGATCCTCGGCCGAGATAGTGAAGTCGCCGCCCTCAATCCGTAGCACCTCGGACCTAGATAGGTCGAGGATCTCCTTCTGCAGGAAAGAGTCGGCGCTGGTGGTGAGGTGGACGCCTTCGGAGCTGAGGTAGATGGCTGATTCGTCCACGTCGAGCCTTTTCAGGTAGCGACCTCTGCCCTCGGGAAAGTTCTTGCCGAGACGGATTCTGACCATCTCCTGGTCGCTTGCGTTGGAGAGCGCAATCTCCACGGTCTCTTCTCCCGGGGGCTCGATCTCGAGCTCGGCTTCGAGACTCTCTCCGCGGCCGATCTCTTTCTCCAGGCCAATCTTCAGAAGATCGTTCAGGAAACGGTTCACCGACTCGTTCTTGGCCACGTAGTCGTTGAGCTCGGCGACCGTGAAGTCACTATCGTGACGCTCGAGAGTCGTCGTTTCGTCGCCCTTTGTGATCTCGATCAGGGAGACCTCGTCGGGTGTGAGATTTGGCAGGAATGTCTGTCCGCGCTGGAAGCGGTCGCCGCGCGAGACGCTGTCGGCATAGGCCCATAGAGAGCCGGCGAGGAGCAGGACCAAAGCAATCGTGAGCTTGACGTTGGTATTCATCTTCTTAGCCTCCTCTGGCTTCCCGCTCTTGCTTCTTACGCCGCAGGAAGAGCACCAGGCCCATCACGAGCACCAGGGTGGGCATCCAGCCGAGTACGGCGAGACGGACCTTGCTCTCTTCGTTCTCGAGTGCTGCCCGCTGCTGCAGGCGAATCGCTCGCAGCTCCGCATTGCCTTCCTGGATGCGCTCGTTGAGCTGGCCGACTTCGTCTTGAAGCTTGCGCTGGAAGAGGGCGGCGTTGCGCTGTGTGATCTCGTTCTGTTTGCTCTGCAGTTCTGCCTGGAAACCCTCGACCTCCGCCCGGATCTGGCGCTCGCGCTCTAGAGTCTCTTTCTCGGCTTCGGCCTCGATCTCGTCAAAGCGTGAGAAGGGCCTGTCCAGGCGACGTGCGGTCCTGACGCTCATCAACTCACGAGCTCCGAGTAGGTGGTCGACGCTGTTGAGCAGAACTTTGTGGTTATCGTTGTTGGCGTTGACGATGCCTAGAATATTGCGTTGAAAGGCCAGCGGGTCGGAGATGAAATCAACGTCCGCAAAGACGATCACTCCGGCGTCAGAGCGCCTGTCTTCCGGCACCGGTTCCTTCTTGATCATCTCGGTACCCTCCGGTGGCGGCAGCTCGATCCCCGGCGGTAAGCCAGGAGGCTGCTCGGGCGCCGTTGACGGAAACTCCACTCCCTCGGGGTAAGCGGAGGGAAGTCTGCCGTCGAGATGGTAGGCGAGGACGACCGGCTCGGTTCCGGAGACGTAGTGATCTCGCAGCTTCGCGGCATTGTTGAGGTCGGTGTAGTAGAGACCCTCGGCACCGCCCAGGCCAGGCAGGATCTCCAGGGTGTTGCCGGAGGCAGTGGTCGTGATGAGAGCAGTTGTGGTCCATGGCCGCTCTTCGTCTTCGGCTCCGTCCACAGGCCGCAGGCTCCCAGCCATAAAGAAGCGAACGTCGGCGAGACCCTGCAGGACAGGGTGCTCGGCCAGAGTCTCCTTGCTAGTGGCCTCGGTGAGCTGGAGGTCGACGACGACGGATTCGCTGGCGCCTCCTCGCACTACCGGCCTCTTTACGGCGAGATCGAAGTCGGCGGCGAAGCGCTGCGCCGGCATCTCGAGGCCCCATGCAGCGAGCAGCGTACCGAGGCTGGATGCGGGCTCGTACTGGAGTGCGGCCCAGGGCTGTTGGGGGTTCTGGGGCGCCGGGTCCGCGATGCTGTAGGGGTCGAGAAAGACCACGGTCTTGCCGCCGGTCACTACCCACTCGTCGAGAGCCCAGAGCATCTTGCCGCTGAGCCCCTTGGGGTGGATGACGATGACCAGGTCGTAGTCGTGATGTGAGATCTGATCGGTATCGAGCTCGATCTTGGAGACCTGGTAGTAGTCCTCGAGCAGTTGCACCGAGATCCACTTCTCGGTCGGGCTCTTGCCTTGAGCAGCGAGCATCTGCGCGAGGTAAGGGTTATCTGCTGTGCCGAATACTTCGAGGCTGGAAACCACCCCGATGCGCTTGGATGGCGGCCAGAGTAGGGAGGAGAGACGCTTGGTGATCTCGTATTCGACACTCTCCTGCTCGTTCGGCCACAGGAAGGGAATGGAGTCCTTGCTGCCGGTTTGGGTCTCGACCGTGAGGCCGAAGAAGAACTGATCGCCATGCTGGTTGATGGGGCGACCTTCGACGCCGTCCTTGACCGCGTCCAGTGCCTCGTCACTGTCGGTGACAGGGTCGATGAAGCTGGTACGGATCTTTCCTTTGCCGGCCCGCTCGTACTCTTTGAGAAGGTGCCGCAGATAGCGCTCGTAGGTTACGAAGTCTTTGATGAAGCGAGGGAGCGTCTTGCCGGATTTCTCTGAGAAATAAAGCTTCATCTCGAGAGGCTGAGCTCCCTCGGTTTGCATCTTTTCGACGAGCTCGAGAGTACCGTCGGACAGGGAGTAGATGTTCTGCTCCGTCAGGTCGGACCTGAGGCCTTCGAAGAGCCGAAAGGCGAGGTGCGTCGAGAGCGCAGCCACCAGGGCCACGAGAAGAATTGTCAGCGATCGGTTTCTGGGCATCGTTAGTTGCCTTTGGTCTCTCGCAGTACGAGCATGCCGCTCGCCAGCCAGGCTAAGGTGAAGATGGCGAAGAAGAGCAGGGTGCGCAGCTCGACAAGGCCGCGGGTCAGGCTTTCGAAGTGGTCGATGAGGCTGACGCTCTGCAGCACCTGGGCGACGTAGCCCCCCAAAGCTCGGCCGACGAAGTCCTGAGTCTCCGGCAAACCGAGGAGAAGGAAAGCCACCGAAGCGGTGACTCCGAGGATGAAGGCGACGACCTGGTTCTTGCTCACGGCCGAGAACAGCATGCCGATGGCCAGAAAGGCGCCGGCGCTCAACAGGCAGCCGAAGTAACCGCCGATCAACACGCCCCAGTCAGGGTCGCCTAGCCGGGCGAGCTGAAACACCAAGGGCCAGGTCAGAAAGAGCGAGAAGCCGAGGAAGCTCCACCCGGCCAGAAACTTGCCGAGATAGGCCCCCTCGAGGCTGATCGGAAGAGTCAGGAGGAGCTCGAGAGTTCCGCTCTTCCGCTCTTCCGCCCACAGCCGCATCGCGACGGCTGGCACCAGAACGACGAAGATCCAGGGAACGTAGGTAAAGAAGGCGTCTAAATTCGCTTGTCGAATTTCGAGGAAGCGGCCAAAGTCGCGCGAGACCGTGAGGTAGCCGCTGGCGACCAGAAAGATGACGATAAAGACGTACCCCAGGGGCGAAGAGAAATAGCTCTTGAACTCGCGGCGAAACACCGCTTCGAGACCGGTGAATCGGTTCATGCGGCGACTCCCTTCGTCACCTCACGGAAGACCTCGTCGAGGCTACCTTCGCGCTGATGGATGCCGTTGATCTCGAACCCCTCGAGCAGTTTGGGAAGCTCCGCGAGATGCGTCTCTCCGGATTCCGGGTAGACGTCTAGCAGTCTCTCTCCTGCCACTTCCACGCGCTCACACCATGGCTGATCTTCGAGGAGATTCTTCACTTTCTCGGACATGGCTCCTTCCGCGAGGCTGAGTCGGATGGTGTTGTGGTGAGGCGCCTGCTCGATCAGCTCCCTGGGTGTCGAGTCGACGAGGATTCGTCCCTCGGAGATGATGACAGCGCGATTGCAGATCTTCTCGGCCTCGTCGAGGATGTGGGTCGAGAGGATCACACAGCAGCGATGAGAGAGGCTCGCGATCAGATCCTGGACCAGAACCTTCTGATTCGGGTCGAGCCCGTCGGTCGGCTCGTCGAGGATCAGGATCTCGGGGTCATGAAGGAGGGCCTGGGCGAGGCCGACACGGCGCTTGAAGCCCTTCGAGAGAGTGTCGATGGTTTGATGTCGCACGCGGCGCAGTTCGGTGAGGTCGACGGCCCGATCGATTTGGCGGTCCGGCTTGTCGACGCGGCGGGCGTCTGCGATGAATCGAAGGAAGCCGTCCACTGTCATCTCGCCGTAGGCGGGCGCGTTCTCAGGAAGGTAGCCGACCTTGCGCCGCGCTTCCAGAGGATGGGTGGCTACATCGAAGCCCGCGACCTCGACCCGGCCGCTGTCAGGCTCGAGAAAGCCGGTGATCAGCTTCATTGCGGTTGTCTTGCCGGCTCCGTTGGGCCCGAGAAACCCCAGGATGTCGCCCCGGCTCACTGAAAAGGAGATCCCATCCACAGCGCGGATGGGTCCATAGTGCTTGCGCAGATCCTGCACACGCACGAGTGGGGTGTTTGCTGTCGACTCGTTCATATCCCTCCTGCCTCCAACTGCCAGTCCAGCGCTCAAACGTGTCATTTCGGCGCGTTCCGACCCAGGTCCCGCTCGGGGACCCTTACAAAGACGCCGCGACCAACGTGATCTACCGACCGGCGGCTCGTCGTCTACTGCAAATGTGTAGCAAGTCACATACCAGGCATAGAATGCCCTTCGGCGCAGTGCCGTCAGACGCCTAGGAAGCTGACGGCAAAACGAAACGAGATTCTATAGCCAAAGCGGCTGTTCGGGAGGCCCATGCCGAGAATTCGAGTTCTTTCGGAAGACTTCGAGGTCGAAGAGGTGGCCCTCTATCCCCCGTGTGGGGAAGGGGAGCACACCTTTCTCCAGGTCGAAAAGCGGGATCTCGATACCGAAGGAGTGGTCGAGTGTTGGGCCAAGCTGTTGTCGATTCGCGCCGAGGAAATTGGCTATGCAGGGCGAAAGGATCGCCGGGCGGTGACGAGACAGTGGATCTCGGTGCCGCGTTTCGAGCCGTCCCGCGCTGAGATCCTGGAGATACCAGGAGTTCGAATTCTTCAAGCTCGCCGCCACCGGCAGAAGATTCGAGCCGGTGATCTCCGGGCGAACCGTTTCCGCATCGTAGTTCGCGACGTCGGCCCTGCCGACGCCACCTATGCACGAGCTCGCTTCGAGGAGGTGCTCGAAAGAGGTTTGACGAACCGCTTTGGTCGTCAGCGCTTCGGGTATGCGGGGAGCAATGTGGAGAAGGGTGCTGACGTGCTCAGGGGCAAGAAAGTTCCGGGTGGCCGGAGGCACCTTCGCTTTATGGTCTCCGCCTTTCAGGCCCACCTCTTCAACGAGGTTCTAGATCGTCGACCTGTTCCGCCCTGGGAGCTGCTCGAAGGTGATCTCGCTCTGTTTCATCTGTCCGGCGGGCTGTCCCAGGTGAGGAGCCCAGCGGACGAGGCGGAGCGGCTCGGTGCTCTCGAGATCAGCCCGACAGGACCTCTCTTCGGCGCAAAGATGCGACGCCCCGCAGGAGCGGTGGCTGAGATTGAAGACGGAGTTTGGGAGGAGCAAGACCTGCTCCCATGGCACGAGATCGTCCCTTCTCGCGGCCTGCGGATCATGGGAGCTCGGCGGCCACTTCGGGTGCCGGTCGAGGAAGCGACCTGCGATCATAGGGAGGATCGACTGGAGCTGAGCTTTCAGCTACCGGCGGGCTCGTTCGCGACCATCTTGGTTGAGCATCTCTTTCCCGAGCTGGCCCAGGACTGATGTTGGTCCATCTCATTCTGTCTTTGTGCTTTATGGTCCAGGGCGAAGCTATCGGCTCTACCAGGGCTGAGGTTTCGGTGTCGGCGACCGGCGCTTTTCGCATCGACCTTCATGCAGACTTCGATGGTCTTCTTTTGGGCAGCGGACCAGGGGGCTCTCTCGGCCCTCGACTCGAGGCGATGGAGCGCTTCCGCGCACTCGACTCGGAACTGCAGGCGGCCGCAGTAGAGCGGCTCGAAGAGTTTTTGAAACGTCGGGTTCGGGCACGCTTCGATGGGCGTCCCGAAACTTTCTCGGTGAGCTTTCCCCAACGGCGGCAGATCGGTACTGGTGTCTTGACTCTGGGTAGTACAGCTCGCCTCTCGGGACAGGTGCCCACCGGCGCAGCTCGATTTCAGTTCTTTGCTTCTCGAAGTTTTCGCTCGGTCGACCTTCGGCTGGTATCGGCGACCGGAGAGGAACGATTGCGCTTCCTTCTCCAACCTGGTGAGGAGAGCCCCGAGGTGGACCTGAGAGAGCTAGGTTACAGGCAGGACCGGCTGTAGTCGGTCACAGCGCTCACGAAGCTCGGCCAGTTCGGTCTCCATCGCAGATATCTCATCCCGCTTCGCCCGCGAAAGACGCGCGTTGACTTCTTCCATGGCAAGCTGCCAATAGAGCAGGGCGGTTTCGATCGCTCCACAGTGTTCCGCCTTGGTCGCTGCCAGCGACAGGTAGGCCTGAGCCTCTTCGTGCAGCCGAGCTTCGCGGAAATGCCTTGCGAGTAGCTCGGCTACCGGAATGGGATCATCCCTATGGCTCCTCTCGATGAGCTCGGCGATCTCGCGATGCATGATCCGGCGCCGAGCGGGGTTGATGTGGCGGTAGATGGTTTCCCAGATTGCTTGGCTCGAGAACTCGAAGTAGGCCTCCTGGGTCTGGCCCTCTTCGAGGACATCCTCCCGTCCGCGCCATTGGTCCGCGGATCTTCTGATCAGCCAGCGCTGGAGCATGATGTCGAAACCGATCTCGCAGACAACGATGTGCTCGTCGGCGGCCTCGGCGAGTAGGTTGGCTTCGAAGCGCGAACCGGCGACCGCAGCGAGCGCCGCGAGTCGTCTGGTCGAATAGGGGAGGTGCTTGAAGCGCTTGACGATGAGACCGCGGATATCGCGCATGCTCAGAGCGAGGTCGGCAAGCGATGTTTCGCCTAGAGACCAGCGCCCGGACTCTGGATGAATGAGACCGCCGTCGCGAAGAAAGTTGAGGCCCTGGGTGAGGGCCTGAGGAAGGCCGGCACTGCTTCTTTCAAGAAAGCTTGCCAATTCCTCGGCTTGGTCGAGAGGGACTACACCAGAGGCGATCTGATAGATCGCCTGGCTGTCGAGCCTGGACAGCGATATCTGGTTCTCTTGGTCGAGAGCGCTGGTCACCAAGCGATGAAGAGGGTGGTCTTTGGCGAGCTCCTCGCGCTTAGCGGTGAGCGCGATCCAGACCGGAAAGGCACGCAGCCGAGAGGAGAGAAAGTCGAGAAGCTCGAGGGCGGCGGGATCTGCGCTCTCCATCTCGCCGAGCAGTACGAGAACCCGTCGAGAAGCGGCGCCCGGTACGCCGCAGAGGGCGACGAAGGCGCGTGCTATCGCCTCGAAGACGCGTTCTCTCTGACGCGCGGGAGAAGATCTCCTTCGCGTCTTTCCGGAGGGGACCAGCGGAGCCAGGCCAGGGGCGATCAAGCTGAGGTCGGCGAGGGTGTCGGCGTCGAGGTAGCGGGCCAGATCATCGGCCAGCTCCGAGCCTTCGGCGAGGTGAGCGCGAAGGGCTCGCGCGATGGGCTGATACACGCCAGGGAGCACATCCAGGCAGCCGCCGCTGAGAACGAGGGTGTTCTCGCTGGAGCTCGCCGCGTCGAGAAACGAGCGAATGAGGCGGGTCTTACCAATGCCAGCCTCTCCCTCGATCAGGGTCAGGAGCCCCTCGCCGCGAAGGGCCTGCTGCATGCAGCTCTCGAGCTGATCGTATTGCGCACCCCGACCCGCCATCGGGATGAGAGGGGTCGAGTCTTCGCCACTGACCTGATCGGAGGGCGCGGACCCTTGTAGCAGAATCCGGCGCTGTAGAGCCGCCGTCTCCTCGAGGGGTTCGACATCGAGCTCGCGGCGCAGCGTGCTGACGAGCTGTTCGTACTGGGCGAGGGCACGGTTACGCCTGCCTGAGAGAGAGTACAGGCGCATCAGCTGCTGGTGCGCATCTTCAGAAAGAGGCTCGACCCCAACCAGACGCTGGGCGTATTGAATGCCGAGCCGGTACTCTCCGCGCTCGACGTAACAGTCGATCAGCAGGCGTAGAGCCGTAACTACCTTTTCGCGGAGCTGATCTTGCCGAGCCTGCAGCCAGTACTCGAACTCTTCGCTGTCTTTGACCTGGAAACCGGTCAGAAAGTGACCTCGGTAGAGTCCTACCGCTTCGGTCAGACGGTGCGGGTCGAGTCGGTCCTGCGATCCGCTGCTGGCGATCGCGTCTTCGAAGGCGACGACGTCGACCCAGCAATCCATTGCCGGATTGACCTGGATGTGCTGCCGGGAAGCTATAAGGGGGCTTTCTTCTTTAGGGAAGAGACTTCGTATGTTGTAGAGCGCCTGTCGGAGGTTTCGTCGCGCTGAATTCTCGTCCTTTTCGGGCCAGAACAGGGCGGCGAGGTGGTCACGGCTGAGGGCGTTGCCCAAATGGCAGGCAAGGTAGGCGAAGAGCGCCCGGACCTTCTGAGATTCGAAGCGATCGACCGGTTCTCCCGCGTGAGCTACTTGAAGAGTGCCTAGACAGTGAATACGAAGAGGACTGGCGGAGGGGCTCACTCCAGTCGCTGCTGCGGTAGGAGTCGGGGATCGTAGCTTCGCCATGGTGTGACCTTCGGAAATGCGATAGTAGAGACCCCTCCCCCGAGATATCCCGTCGTCGGCGTCTCTATATAGAAGGCCATCTATATTATCGCAGTGGAGGCCGTGAGATCAACCGAGTCGCCCTTCACCGAGTCGACATAGACTGGTGACGAGCGCTCAGGAAGGAGGGAGAGCAATGACCTACGATGCGAAAAACGTGTTCGCGAAGATCCTTCGCGGGGAGATTCCCTGCCGCAAAGTCGTCGAGTCTGAGTACTCGCTCGCCTTCCACGACGTGCGTCCCCAAGCGAGGGTTCACGTTCTAGTGATTCCGAAGGGAAGCTACATGACTCTTGACGAGTTCTGCCGCGAGGCTAGTGCCGAAGAGATTGCAGACTGGCTGCGGACCGTAGCCGAAGTCGCCGAGATTCTCGGTGTCACCGAGTCCGGTTACCGGGTGCTTGCCAACAACGGAGCAGACGCGCACCAGGAGGTTGCACACCTCCACATGCACCTCTTCGGCGGCAGCGACCTAGGCCGCATGATCGAGGCTCCTTGACCGCAGCTCAGTGGCTGATGAGCGGTTTCAGCGCCTTAGCCTGCTCGATCCAACCGGAGATCCGCTTCTCGCTGGGCGCGACTCTGGCGAGCTTCTTCTTGGCGTTCACTTCCTGAGCCTTAGCGGCGAGTGAGGAGGCATTTCGCCTTCGCAGCTCTTTGACCGTATCGACGCCCGCATTTTCGAGAATCTCGGCATACTGCTTTCCGATTCCGCTAATGCGCATCAGATCGGCCATATTGGCCCATTTGAGTAGCTGCTTCTCAGAGAGGCCCGAGCTCTTGCTCGCTCTGCGGCGGCCCTTTCGGTCGCAAGAGCTCTTCAGCAAGCCTGCAGTCGTGACGATTCCGATCTTCGCGAGCTTTGCCCGGTAAGTCTTGCCAATGCCCTCTATCTCGGCGATCTTGTAGCTCATTCGAATCTCCTTCAGATTCCAATAACCAGAGGAGGAGTTTAGCACTCTGCTCAGAAGTGCGATCTCAATTCGGGGCTCGTAGGGGCGGCGCGAAGATGCGTGCCGGCGGTAGTCTGTCTCGATACGGCAGCGGTACTTCGGCGCTCTCGATGCTGTACGTCTCGCCGCGGACACAAAGCGCGGCGAGGCCGCGCTCGTCCGCTCTTCGGGCGTAGATGTGGCCGTGGCTGAAGTAGTAAGTGAGGATATTGCTGCCTTGTGAAGTCGCGCTCCACGCACAGCAATTGGTGAGCCCAAGCAGCTCCCTCGAGTCATCACCGGTGCCCTCGATGACATTCGCGAGGGCGCCGAGCTCGTCGATTGTTGGCAGGCGCCAGTCGTCGAGCTCCCCGATCCGAGAGCCGTTGCAGAGGTCCGTGGCAGCGGCATGATCCCGAATCGAATCGGCGGCGAGATTCCATTCCTGCCCGTTGCGGAGGTTCTCGACGATTCCCGGAGCCGAGACGAGGACTGGCGACTCTCCATCCACAACCAGGATTAGGGGCTCCGAGGTTGGGATGCTGATCCGTTGGTCGAAGTAGAGAGTGCCCTTTCGACTCATCGCCCGAACCCGGATCTCGTCGCCCGCCTTGCCGGCCGCGTAGCGTTCGCCAAGCTGGATCGCTACGAGGGAGCTGTCGTCGAGCTGGATAAAGCCCGGGAGGGCCGCTTCAATAACCAGGCCCAGCGCCCCTACGCCGGGTGCCGCCGCCGGCGTGTCACATTCGAGATCCAGGCTGACCCGAGCGCTTCCTTCGACAGTGGAGAATACCTGCGCTGCCGGCTGGCAGTTGGGCGCCTCGGCCTCAACTCGAAGCACCGGTGTCCACCTCTTCATCGACAGGTCGACGAAACTCGCTTCGCCGATCCCGTCGGAGAGCGCTGTCGCGATGGCCGTACCTGCTCCGAGCGGATTGATCACCCGTAGCGTGGCGTTGGGCAGGGGCTCGCCCGCCGTTGCCGAGCTCACTTTCTTGCGTACCTGGACGGAGAGCGAGACGGTAGCGGAAGCCAGGGTATCGAGGCTTGCCCCGCAGCGCTGCTGCGGGTCACGGGGAAGAGTGCGCTGGTTGTTCTGCTCATTCGACTCCGAAAGACGCCCTTCCGGATCTACCGTGGCCTTCAGCAGGCTCAGCCCCGCCGGCAAGGGCACCTGGGCGAAACGAAGCTCGGCGTCGCTTCCGGGAAGGAGCGGGGCGTCGGTGGTCGACTGCTGTGACCAGGGCGGATTCGAAAGTACCTCTAGGCGGAGCTCGACAGGTCCTGCCGTAGCCCCACTTCCGATATTGGCGAAGCGCACTCGAACTCCGTTACAGAGACCGATTTGGCCCGGTCCCTGGGTTTGAATGGAGATGATCTCGAGATCTGGTTGACTGGTCGCCGGCGCGGCCAATCGAAGAAGAAGGCCTAGGAGCGCCGAGTGGTGAAGGGCGCGTCGGCTCACGGCTCGGCTCGGGTACGCATCGTCACGAACTCTTCGGCGGTGGTCGGGTGGATCCCGACCGTCGCGTCGAAGTGCGCTTTGGTGGCGCCGCTCTTGAGAGCAATCGCCAGGCCTTGAATGATCTCCGCGGCGTCGGGACCGAGCATATGGGCGCCAACTACCCGATCGCTGCTGGGGTCGACCAAGAGCTTGATCAGGGTTCGCTCGCTCCGGCCCGAAAGAGTGTGCCGCAGGGGCAGAAATCGTGAGCGGTAGACGTCGACTTCCGCGAGAGAGTCCCGGGCTTCTTCCTCGGTGAGTCCGACGGAGCTGAGGCAGGGTTGCCCGAAGACCGCGGTCGCGATGTCGCGATAGTTCATCGCTGTCGGCGTGTCGCGGAAGAGGGTGTCGACGAGAGCCATCGCCTCGGCGATGGCAACGGGGGTCAGGTTCATCCTGTTGGTGACGTCTCCGATCGCCCAGATGTGGGCCGCGCTGGTTCGTGAATAGTCGTCGACCCGAACTGCTCCTTCTCGATCGAGCTCGACGCCGGCGCGGCGGAGGCCGATTCCCGACGTGCTTGGCGTGCGTCCGGTTGCAAGCAGCACCTGGTCAGCAACGATAGTGGAGCCATCGTCGAGGTCGAGCACAAGCTCGCCGCCACGACGCTGCAGGCCGATTGCCCGGACCTCGTTCCGTATGTCGATCCCTCGTGCCCTCATCGCTCCTTCCAGCTCCAGGCGTAGCTCGCGGTCGAAGCCGCGGAGGATGAGCTCTCTGCGGTACAGCAAGCTGACTTTCGAGCCCAGTCCCTCGAAGATGTTCGCGAATTCGACCGCGATGTAGCCGCCGCCGAGAATGGCGATACGTTTCGGCTGCTCGGCGAGCTCGAAGACATCATCAGAGATCAAGGCAAGGTCATTTCCCGGGAACTCCGGGCGAGTTGGCCTCCCGCCGGTGGCGATGAGGATGTTTCTGGCGCTGCGCTCTTGAGAGCCGCAGCCGACGATGTTTGGGTCCAAGAGCACTGCACGACTTTCGAGAATCTCGACGCCGGCATCCTGAAGAAGGCTCCGGTAGATGCCGTTGAGACGGAGGATCTCTCGATCTTTGTTCTCGATCAGGGTGTTCCAGTTGAAGGTGGGCTCCGGGCCGCTCCAACCGAATCCGACCGAGTCCTCGATCTCGTCGCGGTGGTGCGAGGCGTAGACCATGAGCTTTTTGGGAATGCAGCCGACATTGACACAGGTGCCTCCCAGGTCTCGCTCCTCCGCGATCGCTACGCGCGCCCCCGCGCTCGCCGCCATTCTCGCCGCGCGCACACCTCCGCTGCCCGCACCGATGACGAAAAGGTCCAGCTCGTTCGATGTCAAATTTCTTCACCTGAAAGAGAGGTTGAAGAGGCGCGACGCGGGCTACTAGGTACTTGGAGGCCCAGAGCGCGCAGCTGCTCGGTGGCGACCGCTGCCCAACCGCGATTCGCAGCCGGACTCGCGGGACTGGGGTGGAGGATACGTCCGATCTCGATCGGGAGCGAGGCGCAGGCTTTTCGAATGCGGCCCTCGGCGAAGGCGCCGACTCCGACAACCTTGGTTGCGCCGAGGGTCACGACGATGTCCCTCAAGGCCCGATCGCAGGAGCCGGTGATGGCGTCGCGGTCGCTACGAAGAAGACGGTCTGGGGTGAGGTTCCTGCCACCGTCGTCGAGGAAGAGGAGGGGGCAGTAGTTGGTGACCCAGCGATCGCTAAAGAAGGCCTCGGGCGATCCCCAGTGCTCTCGAGCCCAGCCCCAGAGACGCGCACCACTGACCTCCTCCCGCGGACAGGCGAAACCGAGCACGGGGCGTTTGGGGTGCTCGGGCACGGGGCGCCCAACCGATTGGTGCTTCAATTTGAGCCAGTCGCTGACCACAGAGACAGCGCCGAACGGTACCCCGGTCTGGGCCATGCCCCACGGCCCGGGGTTCATCCCGACCAGCACCGTACTCTTGTTGCCGGAGCCATAACGCTCGAGGAGCTCCGAGTGCGGTCGCCAGGCGTAGTCCAACGGCCTGTACACATAAGCTACAGGGTGAGCGAAAGCCACCTCTCGCAACTCGTCGCGGAGTCGGAGCGTGATTTCGTGAAGAGAGCTCATCGGCCTAAGAAGAGAGGGGGTTTGCGATGTGGAGCCGCCCACCTCTTTGTTTAGGGTGCGGCTCAGGGAAGTCGGTCTCGAAAGGCGCTGGCGGCAGTAGGGATATCGACCTTTGCCTCGCCGAAGAGAAGATCCTCGGGTAGCGGTTTCTCGCGATAAAACCGCGAGACATCCTTACGGCTTATTTTGAGCTTGGCGCCGCTCAGACTGACGCCGGCGAAAAATCCGGTGGAGTCTGCGTAGGAGTAGATTTGGGCGTCGAGCCGGATGTCAGTGGTACCCTCGACGTCGGCACTGCGTGGCCCGGCCGCGACAGTGGCGTCGGCTCCTAGTGTGAATTTGCTCTTCATCAAGGAACGGGCACTCCTTTCACTGACGATGAACAGAACGATGTCAGAAGAGTGTGCCCCGACTTGGAGTCCGATGCTGCCTCCCGACATGCGGAGGAAGGCCGGCGGGCTCCAGTCGCCCGAATTTTGGCGGCAGGATATGACCCCCTTGCCATGCCTGCCTCCAATACCCAAAGCGCCTTTGATGACTCTGGGAAGAACGGCGATACACGTACACTCGTCGATCAATCTCCCTGGGGGCAGGTTGTCCCCTTCGAGCAGTTTCGCTAGGACGTCGCCAGCACGGGCCAGCCGCTCGTCCAGTGACGCAGCCCGGGAAGGAAGTGCCGAGATTGCAGCCAAGATGGTGAGGGAGAGCAGGACGGGAAGAGTGCTGAGATGCGAGCGCTGCTTGCTGTTGCTCATTTCCGTAGGATACCGCAGTACGCGATGAGCGATCCGAGACAGGAGAGTGCCGACCAGGCCGGCCGCGGTGCAGGGCGAGAGGTGTGGAGTTGGGCGCTCTACGACTTCGCCAACTCTCCGTTCACTACCCTGGTCGTCACCTTTGTCTACGCGACCTACTTCACCCAGGTTATTGCGGCCAACGAGGAGCGCGGCACGGTGTTGTGGTCGCGGGCGGTGGCCTTGACCGCGATCGCGGTTGCGCTGCTCTCGCCGTTCCTTGGCGCTTTGGCTGACCGTGGCGGATACCGCAAACTGTTCTTGCTGATCTCGACAGCAGTGTGCGTCGTTGGCAGCGCGGCTCTCTACTGGGTCGAGCCGGGGCGGGCCGTAACGGCCCTCCTTTTCTTCGTCCTCGCCAACGTTGCGTTCGAGATGGGAATGGTGTTCTACAACGCTTTCTTGCCGGACATCGCAACTCCCGGCCGAATCGGTCGAGTTTCGGGTTACGGGTGGGCATTGGGCTACGGTGGCGGCTTGGTCGCTCTCGTTGTGGCTCTTGTAGCCTTGGTTCAGCCCGAAGTTCCCTGGTTCGGTTTTGCTCGTGACAATGGTGAGAACATACGTGCGACCAACCTTCTGGTAGCCGGCTGGTTCGTGGTTTTCAGTCTCCCCTTGTTCTTCTGGGTTCACGAAGACAAGTCTAGGGTCTCGCTAGGTGGCAACGTCGTTGCTGAGGCCTACGATCAGCTGCGCGGCACGTTTGGAGAGATTCGTCGCTATCGCCAGGTTGTTCGGCTACTTCTCGCACGGGTCCTCTACAACGACGGCTTGGTCACGGTGTTTGCTTTCGGGGGTATCTACGCCGCTGGAACTTTCGACTTCAGCTTCGAGGAAATTCTGGTGTTTGGCATCGTGCTCAATGCGACCGCAGGAGCTGGAGCCTTCATTCTCGGGTTTCTCGACGATCGACTAGGCGGTAAGAGGACGCTGACCATCAGTCTCTGGGGCTTGATCGCGGCCTCATCTCTGGCGGTTGTCGCTCCTGACAAGACCACCTTTTGGGTGGCCGGAATCGTAGTCGGGATCTTCTCCGGTCCCAATCAGTCAGCCAGCCGCTCTCTTCTGGGACGCTTTGTGCCCCCCGAGAAGGAGAACGAGTTCTTCGGCTTCTTTGCCTTTTCCGGCAAGGCCACCGCCTTCCTCGGTCCGTTCCTGCTCGGCGTTCTTACCGCCGCATTCGGTTCCCAGCGTGCTGGGATCTCGATCGTCGTACTCCTTCTCGTCGCCGGTTTGGTGGTGCTGCGAGGAGTCGACGAGGAAGAGGGGATCCGCGTCGCTGCGCGGAGCGGGTAGGAGAGGCTACCTGCTGGCGCCGGCGAGATTAGAGTTATAGCGATCGAAAGCCGGGGCCGCCCCTGACGGGACGGCCCCAGTCCGGCTCTCTTCTGCACTAGACCAGCGTTTCCAAAGTTCGCGCACATATCTCGGCCCCTTCTGCCCGCTGCCGGCGTTGCGCCTCCTCAACATATTCCCCAATATGCCTGCGTCGGCGCGCCTAGCCAGCGAACAGAATGAGCTCGAGCTATGCAGCACGAACTCTGGAAAACGCTGGTCTAGCTCCCTCAGAACGAAGCAGCGATCGAGATACCGCCGTAAAAGTCCACTTTCTGGGTCGGAAGGACCATGGTGTCCAGAGAGTCGGTGTAGTTTGCGAAGAAGGAGACGCCCCAGATCTCTCCCGCCGGGATGGTGAGCGATCCTCCGATGGTGCCGGCGAAAAGGCCACTGTCGACCCCTCCTGCGTAGAAGGCCGCGAAGTCCGAATCGGCGAAGGAGGCAATGAGGTCGACGCCCCACTCGACTCCACGGTCACCGATCTCCGAGCCGAAGGAAACGCCGAGCTCGGCGTAGAGAGCGTCTACCTCGTCCATGTCGTAGTAGAGGGTCAGACTCGGCGAGGCGACGACGTCGAGGCCGAGGCCGAGGTAGACCTCGCGAGTACCTTCAAAGACTGTATTTGGAAAGGTGTAGTCGATGTAGCCAACCTCGGCACTGAGAATGCCCTCGGTTGGAAAGGCATAGGCCAGCGCGAGGTCGAGCTCACTGAACTCGCCCTCGAGGCTGTTGACATCGTCAATGTCGAGGTTCCCCCATGTGTTGAAAGAGAATCCACTTTCGTGGGAGATGGTGATCGAGGGCTGAAACACGGCTCCGTCGACGAGTGTGAGGCCGCGCCAGACGTAATGCGAGACGAAGTCGCCACTGTAGTCGACGGCGATTTCGGCGGCAGACGCGGCACCGGCGCCGGCAAGAAGCAGGGCGAGAGCAAGCAATAGAAGCGAGACGGTACTCAAAGTGCGGCGAAACATTCTCTTTTCCTCCGGTAGGGTTCTGAGGGAGCGTTTAGGTTGCCGCTCGGAAGCTAGGAGGCCGAACGGCGGCGTGAGACAGGCTCTACAGATCGCAAGGTGCGTGCCACCTCTCGACTTGCGAGAGGGAGGTAATGCAACGTGTTATAGGGAAAGGAGATAGCGCATGGCTAGTGGCCGCAGCGCCAATCTCCTCGCAGCTACGTCACGACGAAAATGTAGGAGCTCGGCGACGGGGTGACGAAATCGTAGCGAGTGAAGGGGCGAGTAGGCTGTCTTTCAGGCGACTCTTTCGCAGGCCTTCTGCAAACGGCGCAGCCCCTCGTCTACCTCTTCCGTCTCGATCAACATTGAGGGCCCGAGGCGAATCACATTGCCACGAAGGCCGCCGCTGCCAAGGAGGAGGCCTTCTTCTCGGGCTGCCTCGAGCAACGCTGCCGCCCGAGTCGGGTCGGGCGTACGGCTGGAGGGATCCTCGACCAACTCGGCTGCCTGCATCAGTCCCATGCCCCGAACCTCACCGATCCACGGATGACGGCTCGCCATTTCCTCGAGCCCTCGACGTAGTTGGGCTCCCCGTAGCGCGCTGCGTCTAGGGGTTTCGAGCCTACGCATGACCTCGAGAGTGGTGCGCGCCGCAGCCATTGACAGCGGGTTGCCGCCAAAGGTGGAAATGGTCTTAGCGGTCCACGACTCGGCGATCTCGGGGCGGGTGATGGTGGCTCCGACCGGCAGACCATTCGCAATGCCTTTGGCCATCACCATGATGTCGGGCTCCACTCCCCAATGCTCGATGCCGAACCATCGGTCGCCGGTACGCCCGAAGGCGGTCTGGACCTCGTCGCTGATGAAGAGGCCGCCGTAACTCCGAATCACTTCCGCGGCGCGCTCGAAGTAGCCGGACGGTGGCACGATGAAGCCGCCCACTCCAAGTATGGTTTCAGCGATGAAAGCGGCCGGCCTGCCGCTGGTAGTGGTCTCGATCACCTGTACCAGATCTTCGGCGTAGCGCTCGGCGCAGTCACCTGAGCAAGGGCCGTCGCAGAAGGTGCAGCGATAAGGGTACGGGGCGAGGGCGTGTTTGATTCCGGCGATCGAGGATGGCAGCGGCCGCCATCGTCCGTGGGCGGTGAGATTGGTGCTTAGAGCGCTTCGTCCTGAATAGCCCAGGCGCAGGGCGATCACTTCGCTGCGTCCGGTATGCTGGCACGCGAGCATCACCGCCGTCTCTACCGCTTCGGTGCCGCTATTGGTAAAAAAGCTCGAGGATAGCTCGCCAGGGCTGATTTCGCTCAGAGCTCGCGCAGTATCGACCTGGGGCTCATTTACGTAGCAGGTCGAGATGTGGCCGAGGGTGCGAGCTTGGGCGGACAGAGCCTCGACGACTTCCGGATGGCAATGGCCGAGCGAAGTGGTGAGGATCCCGGCGAAAAAATCGAGGTACTCGCGACCTTCGCTGTCACGGACCCAGACTCCCTCGCCTTCGCTCAAGACCAACGGTTGCTGGTAGTAGGGCGGGGCGCAGGGGAAGAGATAGCGTCGATGATCGTCGAGAATGTCGGCGGCGGGGGACACCAGGGGACTTTGCGTCATGATCGAGAAGGGGATCGCGCGAACGAGGGCGTGCGATCGTACCACGCGGGAGCCTGGTGCCGTGGGCGCTTGACGGACGCAAAGGGGGCGCGGAGAGCAAGGTAGAATGCCGTTCGGTTGACCGCAGAGTCGAGCTTGTCAGCATCCCACTCATTTCCAGCCTGGGCTACGCTGAGCTCGCTGCTCGTCTGGTTGCTCGCGGCGTGCTCTCCCCAGCAGGCGACTCAGGAGCGCCTGTGGGTCGACGAGGAGGAGTGGCAGCGGATCGAGCTCGGCTGGGCGCGCGCGGTCTCCCTCGACCGCTCGCGAGTGATTCCGGACGTAAGCCGAGGTGAGCGGCTCGAGGCAGTGATTTTCGTCTCAGAGACCGGCGGCGAACTGGTGGTGGAATCGGGCGGGAGAGAGAGCAGGGTCCCTGTTCGAGGATCTCAGCGGATCGAAGTCAAGCTCTCTCCGGGGCATGCAAAGGTGCACTATGAGGGCTCTCCCGCGGTCATGCACGGCGCCCGCCGAGTACGAGGTGAGCCGGCCACCAGGAGAGAGATGCTGGTCCTTGTCGATACCCTTCGCGCCGACTACGCCACCGCGGAGCGGATGCCGGAAGTCGTTGGCTTCTTCGCTCCCGGCGCTCTCTTTCGCCGCGCCTACAGCCCGGCTACATGGACACCCCCTTCGGTGGCCTCGATCTTCACCGGTAAGGTGCCGGCGAAGCTTCGCCTCGCGGATGCCGACGGCAGTTTGATCGCGCTTCCTCCGCGGCAGGACACCCTGGCCAAGGCGATGGGCCGAAGGGGCTTCCACTCGGTGGCGATCATTGGTAACTACGTCATCAATCATGAGAATGGCTTCTCGGCCGGGTTCGACCTGTTTTTGGCCCCTGAGGTGCTCGATGCCGGAGAGTGGCCCGATGCTGAGCTGATCGCCGACCGCGCCCGCCAGGTGCTCAGCTGGCTTGGCGATCGCGACCTCTTTGTCTACCTTCACTTCTCCGATCCCCACGATCCCTACCGCAATCACGAGGCCGGGAGCGCTCTGGCTGCTCCTACGACCGGAGAAGAGCCCGGTCCGACACCCTCGGAGCTGGCGGCGTTGAAGGAGGCCTACGGCAGTGAAGTCCGCCGACTCGACGGCGTCCTCGGCACCCTACTCCGCGACGCTGAGCCGCTGGATGTCGTGGCCTTTACCTCCGATCACGGTGAAGAGTTTCTCGAGCATGGCGGCTTCAAGCACGGGCCGACCGTCTATCCCGAGGTGAGTCGGGTGCCTCTCATGGTCCGGGGTGGCGCTGTGGAAGCGGGAAGCTTCGATGACCCGATTTCTCTAGTCGATCTCAAGGGGATGCTGACCGAGCCGCCTGGAGCGAGCTCGACGTCGGCTCATGGGGTGGGGATCGAGAGCTTTACCCACGGTGTCCCGCCGCGCTGGTCTTGGGCTCATGAGGCTGGGCAGGTCTTCTTGTTCGCCCAGGAGCTCGGTGGGCGACGGGATCAGAACGGCGACGCTGTCGCCACCTGGCTGGAGCGCAATCACCCCGCCGTCGTGTACAGCGCGGCTGACGGCGAGGCTCGATTCGGCGGTCCCGGGGAGTTGCAACAGGCGATGCTCCGACTCGGCGGACACTTCTGGGGCTATCGAAGGGGTGTGTGGATCTTCCAGCCCGAGCCGGGGGAATTGCTCTTGGAAGTTGGCGGCGTCGAGCAAGAAGGCTGGGTCTGGGGGCCTGAAGCCGCGACGAGTGTCGTGGCGAATGGCGAAGGCGGGGTCCTCTTGAGCCGAGAGGAGGGGCCGAGCTTGATCTTTCTTGCCGGAAGCGAGGCTTCTTCGCAGGTCGTGGACTTAGCGATGGCTGAGCCGATCTTGCTTCGTAAGGGGCCTCCTCGAGAGCTTCCCAGCCCTGCGCGACTCATCGCTTGGGCCGATCCCGGAAGAGACTCGGCCGAGATCGCGGGTGTGTCGGAGACCATGGAGAGGCTGCGAGTCCTGGGCTACCTCGATACCCAAGGCGCACAAGATCGCGAGACAGCGAAGAAGGAGAGACGACCATGAATCGTCTCGAAGGCCGGCTTCTCGAGCTCGGACACACTCTGCCCGAGCCCAAACATGCGGTTGGAAACTACCTGGGGTCCAAGCCGAGCGGCGACCTGCTCTTCGTTTCGGGCCGGGTCAGCCAGCTTCGGGGTGAGGTCGGTTCTGCGATCGACGCCGACACGGCGAAGCTCGCCGCGCAGAGCGCGATGCTCGATATCCTGGCGATCGTCAAAGAGGACATCGGCGACCTGGATCGGATCGTGTCGTCGAGAAGATGCAAGGCTTTGTCCGCTCGGCACCCTCCTTTACCGAGCAACCTCGGGTAATCGATGGCGCGTCCGAGCTACTGATCGAGCTGTTAGGTGAGGATGGTCGTCACGCACGAACCGCGACTGGGGCCGCCCAGCTCCCGTTCGGTGCCGCGGTACAGCTCGACTTGGTGCTTCGCCTCGCGGAGCCGACCCGAGACGGCTAGAGCTCCGGTGAACGCGGAAGGCGACTGCTGCTATTCTGGTTCTTCGGTGCAGCCAACGAAAATAGGAGAGGACGGATGATTCAGGCAGGCGAATACTGCGGCTTCGAGCTCACGATCGAGGACCCCGGGATTGTTGTTGTCACTTTCAACGAGCCGGAGCGACTCAATGGCATGACCCAGCCTTTCAAGCGGGACCTGGTTGAAACGCTCACCCAGTGCCAGATGGATGACAAAGTCAGAGTCGTCGTCTTCACCGGCAGCGGCCGGGCCTTCTCGGCCGGCGACGACATCAGCGGCCATGGCCGAGAGCACGAGTCCAAGCTGGTGCCTGGGATCTTCCGCGGCCATCACAATCACATCGGCACATATGAGGGTCTGCGCATGCTCTCGCAGCCGGTCAACACCGCCATCCGCGATCTCGACAAGCTCTGCATCTCCGCCATCAACGGCGTCGCGATCCAGACTGGGTTCTCGCTCGCCCTAGCCAGTGATTTTCGCATCGCAGCCCGCAGCGCCCGGGTCGGCAGCGCCACCCTACGTTTCGGCCTCCTACCGGACGAGGGCGGCCAGTACCTGTTGGTCCAGCTCTTGGGTGTGGCCGGGGCGATGGACTTCCTGATGCGCAAGCGCATCGTGGATGCCGAAGAAGCGCTGCGACTCGGGCTCGTCCACGAGGTCGTCGAAGATGAGGAGCTGATGGCTCGAGCTCTGGAGCTGGCCCGGGAGCTGGCCGGCGGTCCACAAGTGGCGATGCGTCTGCTCAAACGCTCGATCTACAACGCCGCGGAGATGACCTTTTCCCAGGCTCTCGACGAGATTGCCTCGAAAACCCCGATCGCGGATCATCACCCCGATGCTCGAGAAGGCGTCGCGGGATTTCGCGAGAAACGTCAGCCCCGCTTCAATCGCTGGCTCGAAGAAGAGTAGCGTGAGTTGTGGGCGATGAGCCCTGTTGATTCGGCCGTCGGCCGGCTAGGGGGCCGAGCGGCGCTTGCTATCTTGGCCCTGGTTCAGAGCGCCGCTGTTTTCGGCCAGGTGGAGAACGAGCGCATATATCTCTCCGGTCGGGGCCGGTCCGACCCGGTACCGTGGCAGTTTCGTATCTCCTCAGGACAGCGGGCAGGAGAGTGGTCGACGATCGGCGTGCCTTCGCAGTGGGAGCATCAGGGCTTCGGCGCCTACGCCTATGGCTTCGAGGAGTCGAGCTCGGAGGAGGTGGGGAGCTACGCCCTCCGCTTCTCGGTCCCGTCGGAGTGGACAGGAGATCGCGTCGCCCTCGTCTTCGAAGGAGTGATGACCGACTGCAGCGTTTCCCTCAATGGGGAGCCATTGCTGCCGGCGCATCAGGGCGGCTTCACCCGTTTTTCCTACGCCGTCGAGGATGTCCTGCGCTTTGGCGAAGAGAACCTTCTCTTGGTGCGGGTGGCCGAGCGCTCGAGCGAGCCATCGGTGAATCGAGCGGAGCGCGATGCCGACTATTGGGTGTTCGGCGGTATCTATCGCCCCGTCTATCTCGAGAGCAGCCCGTCCACCTCGATCTCCTCGCTGCGTATCGACGCTCGGCATGATGGAGACCTCGCTCTGAGTGTGGCCCTGAGTGGCGCGGTGAGAGGAGAGCTCGAAGGAAGAGTCGTGGAGTGGAGAAGTGGAAGGGAAGTGGCTCGTTTCACCGCAGCTGTCGAGGGCGAGGAGGTCGAGCTTCGGCAGGCGATTCCTGGCGTCAGTGCCTGGAGCGCCGAGGACCCCTTTCTCTATCAGCTCGAGCTTGTCCTGCATGATGACTCCGGGCCGGTTCACCGCCGGGTGGAGCGCTTTGGTTTTCGCTCATTCGAGATTGATCCAGCCAGGGGATTGCTGGTGAACGGCGAGCGGGTCCTTCTCAAAGGGGTCAATCGGCACTCGTTCTGGCCCTCTTCCGGGCGGGCTCTAGATGCGACGATCAACCGTCAAGACGCCGAGCTGATCAAGGCACTCAACGCCAATGCTGTGCGAACTTCCCATTACCCGCCGGACAGAGAGTTTCTCGCCGTCTGCGACGAGATCGGGCTCTATGTCCTCGACGAGCTTCCAGGCTGGCACGACGCGTACGCGACCGAGATCGGTCGCACCTTGGTGGAGGAAATGGTGGCCAGGGATCACAATCATCCTTCCGTTATCGCCTGGACGAACGGCAATGAAGGAGGTTGGAATCGCGCGCTCGATTCTGAGTTCTCCCGCTGGGACCTTCAAGCTCGGCCGGTTCTGCATCCGGATGAGATCTTCGGCGGCATTGATGCTACTCACTATCGTGACTGGGCTGAGATGACGGAGGCGCTCGACAGCCGATCTTGGCGAAATCGTTGGCGCGGACTGTTCTCACCTCTCCCGTTGGTGATGCCGACGGAAGCGTTGCACGGCCTTTATGATGGTGGGCATGGTGCGGGCTTAGAGGACTTTTGGGGCCTCCTTCGTGAAGCGCCGAGAGGCGGCGGGATCTTTCTCTGGGCCTTCCTCGACGAAGCGGCCCTGCGAGTCGACGAAGAGAACCGACTCGATACTCGAGGCAACTTCGCGCCGGACGGCCTGGTCGGACCGTGGCGTCAGCGAGAGGGGAGCTTCTGGGCGGTACGATCTCTTTGGGCGCCTGTTCGGGTGGCGATGGCCGGGGTTTCGAGCCGAGCTCTCGAACTGCAGTTGGAGAATCGTTTCGATCACATCGGCCTCGCCGGCTGCCGTTTTTCCTGGGAGTGGCTCCGCCTTCCGCGCCAGGCGGAGGGTGGGGAAGTGGTGCTGGCGCGAGATTCCGCTCCGGGACCGGACATCGATGTCGGTGCAACCGGATCGCTGACGATTCCTTTTCCGCCGGCAGACGAAGAGGAAGGGTTTCTGGCTCTGCGGTTGCGCGCGCTCGACAGGGACGGCCGCGAGCTTGGCGTATGGGTGTTTCCGGTCGAGGGCATCGAGCCCGCTCCCTCTCGAAGGAGTGAGGCGAAGCTTCTTGCCCGGCAGGCGGGGGGTAGCCTTTTTCTCGAGAGTGGTGATCTCGTGGTGGAGCTCGACCCCGATTCAGGGGCTGTGGTCGAGCTCTCACGGGGAGGCCGCGTGCTGCCCCTGCGAGGAGGCCATTCAGCTGCAGAGGAGAGCCGGCCGGTATCGAGGGTCGAACGAATCGATGAACAGGATCGCAAGGGGGTGCGCTTTCACTATGGTGGCGGAGACCTGCTCACAACGACTTATTCGGTCGACGGCTCCGAATGGCTGAGTGTGGAGTGGGAGATCGAGGTCAAGCAGGAGTCGGCTGTCGTCGGACTCACTTTCTTCTATCCTGAAGAAGGTGTTCTGGGAGCTCGCTGGCTGGGTGTCGGGCCTTTCCGAGTGTGGGGGAACAGGCTTGGTGGTGGAGTGCTTGGCGTGTGGGAGAAGGAGTGGAACGACACCGCTACCGGAATACAGTGGCAGTATCCCGAGTTCAAGGGCTTTCATGCGGGCGTGCGGTGGATGAGTCTGCGCGGTCGCGAGGGGAGCCTGGGCCTGAGGTTGCAAGAGGGCCTGTATCTCGGCCTCTTCCGTCCGGCCTTTGCCCAGGGGATGGGGGGTGACGGTAAGCCTCTCGCTCGCCACACCGAGGCCGACCAGCCCCGCGGCGATCTCTCGTTTCTTCACTCGATCTCGTCGATGGGTACCAAGTTCCACTCCGCCGAGGAGCTCGGTCCGCAAGGCCGTGGTCGTCTCGCAGCCGGTGTCTATCGGGGGCGAATCTGGCTCCGTGTCGAGGACGAGGAGTCGCGGTAGTGATCTGGAAAGGAAGCTCAGCTCGGACCGTCCTGGTGACCGCGCTACTCGGTCTCTTGAGTGTTTCGCAGGCCAGGACTTTGTATGGGGAGGATTGGCCCTCGCTCCTCGGCCCAGGACGCGACGGCAGGTCGGCGGAAACAGGAGCGCTTGCGCCCTGGTCCGCGGGAGGCCCCGAGCTGCTGTGGCAGCGTCCCACCGGCGAGGGGTACAGCGCACCGGCAGTGGTCGGGGGCCGTCTCTATTTCTTCGATCGCGATGACGACGAGGTGCGAATTTCGTGCCTGGACGCGGCAAGCGGCAAGGAGATCTGGGTACAGCGCGCGAGTACGGTCTATAGCGACTACTACGGTTACAGTAACGGGCCCAGGGCGAGTCCTGTCGTCGACGGAGACCGGGTCTATACCTTCGGCGTTGACGGTTGGCTGCGATGTCACGATGTTCAGAATGGTGATGTTCTTTGGCAGGTGGACACCGGCACTGAGTTCGGTGTGGTCCAGAATTTCTTCGGCGCGGGCTCGACTCCGGTGGTCGAAGGCGATCTGCTTCTGGTCCAAGTGGGCGGGAGTCCGATTGGGAGTCCAGGGGTCCATAGTGGCAAGGTAACGAGCAACAGCAGCGCGATCGTCGCCTTTGACAAGCGCAGCGGCCGTGTCCGCTATCAGGCCGGTGACGAGCTCGCGAGCTATGCGAGCCCCATCGTTGCGAGCATCGACGGTCGTCGTCTCGGTCTCCTCTTTGCGAGGGGGGGGCTGCTCGGCTTCGACCCGTCGGACGGTGCCGTTGGGTTCGAGTTTGCTTGGAAGGCCCGACGGCTGCAAAGTGTCAACGCCGCTACTCCAGTGGTCGTTGGGGATGAGGTTTTTCTCACCGAGGCCTATGGCCTGGGGGGGGTGCTGTTACGAGTGAGTCACAGTGGCTACGAGGTCGTATGGCAAGACCCTCCGACCCGCGCCAAGAGTCTGGCCAGTCACTGGTCGACCCCGGTCTATCACCAAGGCCATCTTTACGGGTCGAGTGGCGAGCACAGCGCCGCCGCCGAGCTGCGCTGCGTCGAGTGGGCGAGTGGACGGGTACGATGGCGCGAGCCGGGCTTGAAACGTTGCACGCTTCTGTACTTCGACGGTCGGATTGCCGTGCTTTCAGAGTATGGCGAGTTGCTCGTGGTCGAGGCTCGATCCGACTCCTTCAAACCCATCGAGAGGGCTACCTTGAGTGACGCTTCCGGCCGCCCCCTATTGCGCTATCCGGCTTGGAGCCCGCCGGTGCTCTCAAACGGTGCTCTCTACTTGCTCGGCGGCGGGCGTCTTGTCGCTCTCCGTCTGCTTCTTCCCGCCACGGTAGGGAAGCCCTGATCGCGAAAGAGGTCCGCTGGCACCGCTCGCCTCAGTCGCCCTCCGTCGCGCGCTCCAGGGCTCTGGTTCGCTCCTCGACCTCGGTCTCGCGCACAGCCAACTTCCGCCGGGCCTTCTCTAGCGCTTCGTTTGCCCTCTTCAGCCTCGCCTCCGACTTCGTCAGGTCCCGCTGTGCCTGTTTGACCGATCCTTTTGCGTCAGCGATCTCGACCTCCGCCGCCTCGATCTTCGGGAGGACCTGGCTCAGTGCTGCCTCTGCGGAGCTCAGCTCTGAGCGAAGACCTTCCAGGAGGGCTTTGGCGGGCCCGGAGCTCCGCGGTGAGCGGGGCGACGCGACGGCAACGGGCTTCGCTGCAGGAGTGAGGGGAACGGTCGCGAGGACTTCAAAGCCCGGCGGATCGAGCTCGTCGAACATCCTGCCGGGCGCAGGTCCGGGCGGGGCGCGTCCGAAGGCGGCCATCGCTTCGAAAGTCTTGGCCAGCCTCCTCAGCGTTGCCGGAGTAGGCGGGAGGGCTTGTTCGCGAAGGAGGTCGGAGGCGACGATGACCGCAGCCTCGATCGCCGCTCTTCGCCGCGCGCCGGCTCCGAGCTGAGCGTCGGCGCTGGCTCCATCCTGGATGAGCTTTTTGAGGTGGTCTCCGCTGGCGAGGATCTCTTCGAGATGAGGATCTTCGCGCAGGGCGAGGCAGTTGACCGCCCACGCCGTCGGTGAGGGCTTGCGGCGCGCCTTGATCTGGGCGGCTGCCTCGCGTTGGCCGGCCAGGCGGGCTTGCTTGGCGAGGTCGCCTCGAAGCCCGACGAAATCGCCGGGCGGAGCGGCGTAGAGGCGATCAAGCTCTGCTTCGAGGTCCAGCTCAGGGCTCACTGGAGCTCGCGCTTCAGCAGCAGCATAGTGCGGTCATCAGGGTACGGAACGGACTGAACGAAGTCGGCTACGTCCTTCTCTATGGCGTCAGCGATTTCTTCGATAGTCTGCTTGTAGCTACCCGCAAAGCATCGTGTCAGGCGTTCGAGACCATACTCTTCTTCCGCTTCGTTCTCCGGCTCGGTGATTCCATCGGTGTAGAGCAAGAGGCTGGCGCCGGGCTCGATATGCGCTTCGCGACTCTCGTACTCCGCCTCCGGTAGCAGTGCGATCGGGAGGCCACAAGTTGGCAACTCCTCGATGCTACCGTCGGCGTGGGCGAGAAGAGCCGTGTTATGCCCGGCGTTGGTATAGCTGATTCGCCCGGTCTCATGCTCAAGGACGTAAAGAAATGCGGTCGCGTACTTGGATGGAGGCGTCCGCTTGTAGAGTCGACGGCAGAGCTTCGAGCAGATGTCGTCGGTCGAGTCTCCGCTCTCGATCGGGGCTGCCGCAAGTGCCTCCAACGACGCGGTGACGATTGACGCCGCGATGCCTTTTCCCGAGACATCGGCGAGGAAGAACGCGCACTCTCTGCCTTCTGCCCGCTCCACCACGACGTAGTAGTCGCCCGACACTCCGCGAGACGGAATGTTTCGCCCGTGAATCGAGTATCCCTCGATCTTCGGCAACTCGTCCGGAAGGAGACTCACTTGGATGTGACGAGCGAGCTCGAGCTCGGCTTGGAGCTGGCGGCGCTGTACGGCTTCCTCGGTGAGGGCAATATTGCGGATCTTGAGAGCCGCGACGGAGGCTAGCGAGACAAGGAGCTCCATGTCCTCCTCCGAGAACTGGCGCACCGCGACTTTCGAATTGAGAACGATCATGCCGAGGGTACCGTCGGCATCGAGCATCGGAGCGGCAACCATGGAGCGGATACCGGAGAGCATGATGCTCTCGGAAGCGGAGAAGCGCTTGTCGGTGGAGGCGTCGAAAACCAGCGCTGCCATTCCCTGCTCGAGCACCTGCTTGTTGAGGGCGCGTGAGAGAGGGATATCCGTGCTCTGTCCGGGTAGCGCTCGAGTGGCGGCCTGATAGTAGTCGCCCTCCCCGTCTTCCAGGTAGATGACGCCCTGTTGGGGCTTCAAGTGGTCGAAGACACGATCGAGAATGAGATCAAGCAATTCTTGATTGGTGAGATGCCCCGACAGGGCCTCGTGAACGTTGCGAAGGATCTCGAGACGCTGGGCGTAGCGCCGCAGAGCGTCGGCGCTGTCCATGAGGTCGGTGCTCGAGCCGATGTCTTCTTCGAGGAGCTCCGAGGCAGGTCGGAAGATCGTGGCGCCGATATCGGTGTCTCGCGTGGTCGCTTTGCTGATGCTGGTGCGATCACTGCCGAAAGAGATCGAGCTCGCCGACAGGCGAATCACATCGCCGGGACTGAGCGACCTCGGCCCCTCGATCTGTTCATCGTTGACGAAGGTGCCGTTTCGCGAGCCCAGATCCTCTACCTTGACGACGCCATCCTCAGCTCTGAGGCGAGCGTGATGGCGGGAGAGGAAGGGGTCGGAGAGAGCGAGGTCAGCGGTTGAGGAGCGTCCGATGATGACGTCTTCCTCTCCGAGCTGGAAGTCGAAGGGCTCCCCTTCGGCCGGCGTAATTCGGAGCTTCATCGAAGGCTCAGGATATCACGAGCTCTGGCCGCGGCCGGACGTCCTCGGTGACGACTTCGAAGGGCTCAGGCGCTCCCGTAAGCATCCAGAAGCTGAGTCGCGAGCTTTGGGCCAACCCCGGCCTCTTCGTGCTTGAAGAAAACATAGGCATCGCTCCAGGACTCGCTGTCGATGCGTTCGGCCCAGCTCGCGAGATCCGCCTCTTCGTAGTTCTCGCGACGAAGTCGAAGATAGCCCCAGCTTGCCGTTGCCACCCACGGCGCGTCGCGGTCCTCGGCCCCCGCATCGGCAATGCAGAGCGAGGCATCTGCGTCGGCCAGGACGGTGAAAACTTCGTCGTCGAACCAGGATTGGTAGCGGAATTCGAAGGCGGCCTTGGGTTGGCGCGGGAGCAGTGAGCAGAACTCGCGCAGACGCACGACATCTTTCTTGAGATACGGCGGCAGTTGGAAGAGGAGCGCGCCGAGTGTGTCTCCAAGCTCCGCCGCTACGTCGAGAAGATAGAGCAGCGAGTCGCCGGCATCCTTGAGCCGGCTGTGGTGGGTGATGCGCCGAGAGGCCTTGAGAACGAAGCGGAACTCCGGCGGCACCTGCGTGCGCCACTTGGCCATGACCGTGCGCTGCGGCATGCGATAAAAGGTGTTGTTGATCTCCACCGCCGGCATCTTCTCGGCGTAGTAGGAGAGGAGTTTTCCGGGTGGCAGATCCTTGGGATAGAAGCTTCCCTTCCACGCCTTGTAGGAGAATCCGCTGGTGCCGACCAGAAGTCGCGGAGCGTTGCCCACTTCAGCTCTGCGTCTGCAGTCGGCCGTCCAGGTCGAGCTCGGCGGCGATGCCGCTCATTGCTTCGAGGACGGTGGAGACATGCTGCCAAAGCTCGAGCTCGTTTCCAAAACACACGCGGCTGAAGTCTTCGGTCACTTCTTGCACATGCGAGCGATCGACCCCTCGTGCAAAGGCCTTGTCCTTCCATTTCTTCTTCAACGACTTGATCCGTACTTCCCGCACATCTTTGTCGGGGCGCACGAGGGCGCAGGCGCTGATCAGGCCGGTAATCTCGTCGCAGGCGAGAAGGGCGAAGTCGAGAGGGTGCCGGCGTTCGACCCCTGTTCCGGCTGTGTTGTGGGCGAGGACGGCGTTGACGACACCCTCGTCGCAGCCGCGGTCGCGGAGTATGGGGGCGCCTTCCAGAGGATGCTGCTCGAGAGTAGGGTGGATCTCCCAGTCGAAGTCGTGGAGCAGCCCGGCCAATCCCCACAGTGCCGGATCTCCGTCGAGCCGATGTGCATACCAGCGCATGGCAGCCTCCACTGCCAGCATATGGCGGCGCAAGCCGGGGGCAACCACATACTCGGTCATCAGGGCAAAGGCTTCGTTTCGATCCATTGATGCTCCTGCGGCAATTCTAGCCTCCAACCGGTTACACTTGCTTGGATGTTTTCTCGGCGGCCTGTACGTGGCATTCCTACCTTCGGGGGACTTGGCTCCAAGGGTGGCGCGCCGAGGGACATTCTGGTCCTTCTGGCCGTTCTCTTTCTGACTTTTTCATTGCAGTTCTTCGCCTCGACCCGGTTCTTGCCGGATCTGTTGCGTTTGACGCCCTCGGTTTGGAGTGGCTTGCAGGTCTGGCGCCTTCTCACCTACCCTTTCGTCGGTGAGGGAGGCTTGGGCATCTGGTTCCTGCTCGAGCTTCTGATTCTCTTCTGGTTCGGTCGCGACATCTTCGCTCGTCTGGGCCGTCGCAGTTTCTGGATCCTGGTTGGTTGGGGAGTGATCACGGCCTCAGTGGTTGCGGTTGCGCTCGACTTGCTCGGTCAGCTGGCTCCAGGAATCTCTGGCCCGGCCCCCTTTGCCTTGCTCCAGGGACAGCGGACCCTGCTGGTGATCGTCATCGCAGCCTTCGCCACTCTCTTTGGTAATGCCACCGTCCTTCTCTTCTTCGTTCTCCCGGTTCAAGCCAAGTGGTTTCTCTGGATCGAGATCGTATTCGCCTTCATGGGCTTTCTCGGAACCAAGGATCTTGCTGGCTTCGTGGGCATCTGTGCGACCGTTGGCGTGGTCTATAACCTCTTGACTCGCGGTGGCCTCGCGCGAGGTCTGCGCGAGCTTTGGCTACGCTTCGAGCAGCGTCGCATCCAGGCCAAGATGGCGCGCATGCGCCGGCGCAGCGGGCTCCGCGTGGTCAAGGGTGACGACGATGGGGCGGACGAAGATCGGCGCGATCCCTGGGTCCACTGACGATCGGCTAGAGTCGATTCTCTCCGTCGGTCGAATAGAGGATCTCGGGGTTTGCCTGCTCGCGCTGGATGAGGCCCTTGTCTTCGAGATAGCGAAGGTGGGCGACGGTCTCACCGGTCGCAAACCAACGCTGCATAAGTGGGAAGTCATCCCACGAAGCGGCTCGAATCGACCAGGTCATCAGGCCCGCGGTCTGGTAGGCGTTTTTGCGTCCCTCTTCGAGAAGATCGATCGCTTCGTTGGCACGGTCCCGATGATGCTCGATCAACTCTTCGACTCGTCCCCGGAAGTCGTGAACGAGACTGCGGTGACCTGGCAGACAGATATCCACTTCGAGAGGCGCGACCTTCTCGAGACTCGACAGGAATAGCTGAAGTGGGTCGTCGTCGTCCGACCAGGCCTGAATATTCGGAGTGATGTCTCCTAGAACATGATCGCCGGCGAGAAAGATCTTCTTCTCCGGCTCGTACAAGGAGATGTGGCCGAAAGTATGGCCCGGGGTGTCGATGGTCTCGAATCGATAGTTACCGATCTCGACGGTGTCTCCTTCTCGGAGAGGGACATAGCTGACCGGGTTCTGGGCCCGGTACTTGAAGGCCGGGTGGTTTCGGAAGGTGGCCTCGAGATCGTCCAGGGGGAAGCCGCTGCGGGCGAGGTAGTTGCTCATCGCACTGCCCTTGGCAAAGCCCCGCATGCTCGATTGCATTGTCGCGGCGTCGATCTCACCCATATAGGCTCTGCGTCCGTCGCGGAGAAGGCTGGGGATGAGGCCGTGGTGATCAGCGTGAAGATGAGTGGCGATGAAGTCGGTTCTCTCGAGGTCGATGCCGATCTCGTCGAGCCCGGCGTCGAGGGCCTCTCGGCACTCGGGCCGGTTCATCCCGGTGTCGACGACAAGATTTCTGTCTCTGGCGGTCAGTACGTAGGAATTGATCTCTTTGAGCGGGCTTCCCGGGAGCGGAACTACGACGCGATAGAGAGCAGGAAGGACTTCCTCGATCATCGATACCCTTCCACTACAGGACGTCGTGGCAGTCGCCACCAGACATCGTTACAGAGCGCGGTGAGATCTTCGTCGAGCTCGAGCTCGGCACCGGCGATGCTGGCGTCCAATTGTTCAGGGCGGCTGGCGCCGATGATGGCGGAGGTGATCCCAGGTTGGGCCAACACCCACGAGATCGCCACCGAGACCAGCGACAGACCACGCTCCTCGGCCGCCGCGCGCAGCTCGTCAGTGGCCTCGAGCTGTTTCGAGTCCCAGTAACGCTTCTGGTACATCTCGGCAGCCCCGCCGAGGGTGAATCTCGTTCCCTGCCTCGGCTCCTCGCCGGGGCGGTACTTTCCTGACAGCAATCCACCGGCGATCGGGTTGTAAACGATCACCCCGACCCGAGATGCCCGGGCCAGAGGGAGCAGCTCGGTCTCGATGTCGCGGTACAGGAGGTTGTAGCGTGGCTGCAGAGTCTCATAGCGTGCCAGCTGAAGGCGGCGACTCGCCGCCAGCGCCTCGCTCAAGCGCCAGGCAGGGTAGTTAGAGCAGCCGATGTAGCGAACCTTGCCCTGAGCGACCAGGTCGTCGAGGGCGGCGAGAGTCTCCTCAATGGGCGTATGAGGGTCGAAAGAGTGGGTTTGATAGAGATCGATCACATCGGTCTGCAGCCGGCGCAAGCTGGCCTCCACCGCCTTCTGAATGTGTATTCGGGAGAGACCTGAGTCGTTGGCTCCCGGGCCCATCAAGCCGCGGCACTTGGTGGCAAGAAAGATGTCGTCGCGAACGCCACGATCGCGCATCCAGCGCCCGATGATCTCTTCGGTCCCGCCAGCGGTGTCGAGCCCTCCGCCCACCGGGTAGACGTCTGCGGTGTCGAAAAAGTCGACTCCTGCCTCGAAGGCGCGGTCCAGGATTCGGAACGAAGTCTCCTCGTCGCACTGCAGGCCGAAGGTCATTGTGCCGAGGCAGATGACCGGCACACGTGCCCCGGTTGCTCCTAGGGGTCGATTGTCGATCGGCATAGGCTAGGCCTGGAAAAGCGCGGAAAGGATACCTCAACCGTGTTGCGGAAGGCGCTCGCGAAGCCAGCGTGCGATGAGCTCGATCTCCTCGAGGCAGACTTCGTGACCCATCGCGAACTCGTGCCATTCGGTCGGGCGATCCTCGGCGACGCGAGCTTCGCAGGCAGCCTGGCCGCGCTCGACAGGGACCATGGGATCGTCGCTGCCATGGCAGAAGAGCAGAGGCGTAGCCTCGTTCTCGGCACACCGCTCTTCCTCTAGGCTCTCAGGCAGAATCTCGTAGGAGCTGAGCACGAGGACACCGCCAAGCGGGTGTGAGTGACGCAAACCGGTATAGAGGGCGATTGCGCCTCCTTGACTGAAACCGGCAAGGACGATGCGTCGCGAAGGAACTCCTCGATCTCTCTCGCGGGCCATCAGGGCTTCGGTCTGCTGTTTCGACTCGGCTACGTGCTGCGGATTGGCCCCTCGCTTGCCGAGGCCTTCGATGTCGTACCAGGCGGGCATGAGGACGCCGTTGTTGATCGTGACGGGGCGTGCGGGCGCGTGCGGAAGGACGAAGCGCGCCCAGCCCAGGTGGAGCAGAGGCACGATGGGCTCGAAGTCGTGCCCGCTGGCGCCCAATCCATGCAGCCAGACGACACTTGCGGCCTCGCCGGCCTCGGTTGGCTCGATCTCTATGGAGGGGAGCAGATCGCCTCGCTCAGGAGATCTCAAAGGACGCCCTTCTCGAAGGAGACCAGAAGGATCGAAAGAGCCAGCACCTCGGTGGCTTGGCGAAGCTCGGGCAGGGTTGGAAAGGTTGGCGCGATGCGGATATTCCGATCGAGCGGATCCTTGCCGTAGGGGAAGGTAGCGCCCGCCGGGGTGAGTTTGACCCCCGCTGCAGCAGCCTTGGCGACTGCCTCCTTGGCACAGCCCTGGGCGGTGTCGAGGCTGATGAAATAGCCCCCTCGGGGCTGCGACCAGCTGGCGACACCGCGGTTCCCGAGCTCTTCGCAGAGCACCTGGTCCACCAGTTCGAACTTGGGACGGATGATCTCCGCGTGTCGTGCCATGTGAGCTTCGAGACCGACGCCGTCACGCAGGAAGCGGACATGGCGTAGCTGGTTGAGCTTGTCGGGGCCGATCGTCTTCTTGGATCGAAACTCGGAAAGCCACTCGAAGCCACTCACGCTACTCGCGACCATCGAAATACCTGCGCCGGGGAAAGTCACTTTCGAGGTGGATGCGAAAACGAAAGCTCGATCGGGGTGTCCGGCGCGGGCGCATTCGTCGAGGATGCTGCGCAGCGGCTGAGGGTCGGGGTAGAGGTGGTGAAAGGCGTAGGCGTCGTCCCACAGGATCCGAAAATCGGGGGCGGTGGTCTCCATCGCGGCGAGCTGTGTCACGACCTCGTCGCTGTAGGTTGCACCGGTGGGATTACTGTAGCGGGGCACACAGAAGATGCCTTTGACGGTAGGGTCGGACGCGACCAGCCTTGCTATGGCCGCAGTATCGGGCCCATTCTCGTCGATCTCGATAGGGATCATCTCGAGACCGAGAAACTCGCAAACGGTGAAGTGGCGGTCGTAGCCTGGAGCGGGACAGAGGATCTTGGGACGGCTCTCTTCGCCCCAAGGTCTTGGGCTTCCAGGCACGCCCTGGCGGACCGCCTCTGAGAGAACGTCGTACATCAGGCTCAAGCTGGCGTTGTCGCCTAAGAGAATCTGCGTCGGGGGAATGCCCAAGAGCCCGCCGAAGAGCTCACGGGCCTCGGGTAGGCCCTCCAGGATGCCGTAATTCCGGCAGTCCGCGCCTGCTTGCGAAAGGTAGCCCGCGCCTTCCGAAGCTGCGAGTAGGTCGTGGCTGAGGTCGAGTTGCTCGGCACAGGGTTTCCCTCGGGTCATGTCGAGGTCGAGGCCGAGATCGCAGGCAGCCTGGTAGCGCTCCTTTACCGCGGCGGCGGTGGGTTCCTGGGGCATGTTCGATGGTCCTCTCGGAGTTTGTGGCCGGCGCGACCCGGCGGACCGGGATCTTCTCAGCCCCCTTGGGCTTTGACAACCTGGGCTCGGGCTATGCGGCGTGCCACCGGGCTGAGCACAGCGAGGAGCAAGAGAGTTATGGCCGGCGCGGCAAGGAGCCGGGCGCCGGCAGCGTAGACCACGGCATTCCCGAGATTGCCGACGAAGGCCCCGATCCCTCCGTCGACCGCTAATCGGACCTGTTCGGGATCGAGCGACCCTTCATCGTTTTCTCCTTCGAGAAAGGTCCACCGTCGGGCTCGAGGTCGAGGGCTCGACTGTAGCGCTCGAGCGCGACCCGGGCGGCATGGTGGCCGACTGTGCCGATGCCATCTTCGTGGTGGAGAGCGATCACCTCGAGACGGCCCTTAGGGCGGTGCGCTTTGAGGTCGAAGCGGGCCACCAGGTTCTCGCCGGCGAGGACCGGGAGACAGAAGTAGCCATATTTGCGGTTTCTTGCGGGCTTGAAGATCTCGAGGATCTGATAGAAGTCGAAGAGCGCCTGTACTCGATCGCGGTCCCAGAGTACTGGGTCGAAAGGGGACAGAAGGGTTCCCCGGTCTCGACGCGGACGCGCCGCCAGCAGGCGCCCGGTGAGCTCGAGGTCCACAGGACGGATCCAGCCGGAGTGCCTACGATCCTTGCGCACCAGCTCGCAGGGCAGGATCGCTCCGTCTTCCGCCAGCTCGGAGAGTGCTTGACGAACTTCCCGCCGTAGATTGCGCAGGCGCCAGGTCTGGGCGAGAGTGCTGCTTTTTGCCCAGCCGTGACCGGAGAGAGCCCGCAGCAGGAGGATCTTGATGGCCTCGGGTGTGGGCGTCGCGGCTTGGAGAAGCTCGGCAGGGATGACTCTCTCTGCGAGGTCGTAAGATCGTTGGAAGCGCTTTCGCTCGCGGATGGCGAGAACGCCGGTGCCCCACAGCGCGTTCGCGACTTTCTTGGTGAGCTTGAGGTTCCACCATCCTCGCGACCCTTCGCCCTCGAGGTCGATCGAGCGTAGAGGGCCCTCAGCGCGGATGCGGGCGACGACCTCGTTCGCGACCCTCCGGTGCCGGCTGAGAAGGTCGCCCCACCATGGGTGGCGACGGTAGGCTCGACGGCGGAACGCGAAGACAGGGTAAAGATCGATCGGCAGCCAGCTCGCCTCGTGGCCCCAGTACTCGAAGAGCGGTTCTCCTGGGCGCAGAAGCTCTTCTCCGAGTGCCGGATCGAAGCCCTCGATGCGGGAGAGCAAGACCAGGGCGTGGGAGCGGGCGCCGGCTATGGAGACGGTGTCGAGTTGGAGGTAGCCAAAGCGATCGACGACACGCAATGCGGCACTTCGCGCTCGTTTGCCGGCACCCGCGGCGCGCTTGGGCATCGCGGTCCACTCCGGCTTGAGCAGGCCGGCCCTGGCGAGTGCCAGACGCCGAGCAGCGCGCTGGTCGATGGAGAGGGTCGACACTAGCGGACCGTAGCACTCGATGCTAGTGGACCGTAACACTTGAACGTTTAGTGGCTGAGCGAGTCATCGTGGTCGAGATCAAGGCGCGCCGACGCAGGCATATCGGGGACTATGTCGAGGAGCGCGGGGGCGCCCAGCCTACGTAGAGATCGGCCGCGAGGGCCGCTCAGGCGCTAAGCGTTTGGGTGTTACGGTCCACTAGGGACCGTGGATAGGGCTAGGCCGGCGGCCGCGCGCTCAGGCTGATGACTCGCCCCACCCGAGTGGGCCAGGGTACGTCTCGGATGGAGTCGTGCAATTCTTGGAAACGCTCGAGGATTGCGGGAGCGAAAGCGCAGGTGCGGCGCTCTGTACTCGACACGTGCAGAGAGAGGAGCTCGTTGGTCGCCGCCAGATAGCCTTCCTCGGCGTGAAAGAGGCGATGAAAGTAGTGCACCTTCTTTTCGCTCCAGCCGAGGAGCTGCGTGGTGATGTAGAGGGGAGCGCCTTCGAGGAGCTCACGCTCGTAGGTGGCGTGGCTTTCGGCGCTGAAGGTCGCAATTCCGTGCCGCTGTCGATGTTTGTCGTCGAGTCCGCAGAGATCGAAGAAACGGGTCGTGGCCTCGTCGAACACGACCATGTAGTAACCGACATTGAGGTGGCGGTTGCGGTCGATCCACTGCGGCAGCACGGTCCCTTCCCAGGTGCGAAGTAAATTCATCGTGGCATTATCTCCCGCCCGCCGAGGGGTGGTTGGGTCCCGTAGAATGGGAAAGATGACACTTCACAGCGCGGAGGTTCCTATTCGATGTGTGGTTTTCGACCTCGATGGCACCTTGGTCGACACCCTCGGTGAGATCACGAGTGGCCTCAATGCCGGGTTGGCCGCTGTCGGCGTCGCCCCTCACGATCGCGAGAACGTTCGGGGCTGGATCGGAGACGGCGTCGAGAAATTGATCGAGCGAGCCCTCCCGAGAAGGCACTCAGATCGATCGGAGGATGTCCTTCGTGCCGCGCTAAGTGCCTATCGGAGCCGAGTGGGCTCGCTCAGCCAGGTGTATCCAGGCATTGCCGATTGCCTCCGGTCTCTTCGACAGGATGGGCTGGGGCTCGCCGTTCTCACCAACAAGTCCCACGAAGTGGCTACGGCGATGGTGCAGCGTTTTTTTCCTGACGTCTTCGAGGTCGTGGAGGGTGCGGCCGAGGGCCGACCTCTCAAGCCGGAGGCTGCGGCTCTTCGAGGGATCAGCGGCAGAATCGGTATCGACGTTGCAGAGGTTCTCATGGTGGGAGATTCGTCGGTCGACATCGAAGCAGCCGCAAACGCCGGTGCTCGGGTCGCTGCCGTGACCTGGGGCTTCCGATCCCGCAGCGAGCTCGCGGCGGGCTCTCCAGATTGATTGATCGACCACGCGAAGGAGATTGTGGCGTTGGTGGCAAGCCGGCGAGCAGCTCCGATGATCGCACGCCGCGCGGGTCTCGAATAGATCCGGTCCGAGTGCATATGTGTCGTTGATGGGTATTGCCGCCGCAAGAATGAAGATCCCGAACCAGCGCCTCCTCGAGCCGAGATCGAAGGCGTGGAGCGGAGGCTCGTAGAGCTGGCCCGCGAGGGCGACCCGAAGGCCCGAGAGGAGCTCGCTCAAAGGTGCGGAACGGCGGCATTCCGTTTCGCGATGGTGCTCGTATCCGAGCGAGAGGTGGCAAGTGAGCTGAGCCAGGATGCTTTGCTTCGCTTCTTTGTAACCCTGCCAAGCTTCGACGTGTCGCGTCCAGTACTGCCCTGGCTCTTTCGAATCGTTCGCAACCGCCTCGCCGACATGCGGAGAAGAGAGCGGACGCCTGCCGGCGCCGCCTTGCGCTTCGCGGTTCCGATCGAGGATTGGCTGCCGGTCACCGATCGTTTCGCGGACCCTCACGGCGACATCGAGCGGCTCGAGCTGCAGCAGCTCGTGTGGCGGTGTCTCGGTCAATTGAAGCTGCCCCATCGGGAGATCATCGCTCTTCGTGATTTTCAGGACCTTTCCTACCGTGAGATCGCGACTGTGCTCGAGATCCCGATGGGAACTGTGATGTCGCGCCTGCACGCCGCTCGCATGGCGCTGCGCGGGCACCTGCTAGAGACCGGTTATCACTTCGGAGAACGGCGATGAGCGAGGATCGGCTCGGTATGAGGATGCCCTTCGACGAGGAGCTTCTTTCCGGCTATCTGGATGGAGCTCTCACCCAACAGGACACGCAGAGAGTGCGGGTGCATCTGGAGGAGTCCACATCCGCTCGCGCCCTGCTCGAAGAACTGCGGATGATGAGGGAGGCGAGTATGAGTAGTCGGATCGAGACACCGGGCGATGCGCAGTGGAGCGAGGTGCCCAAGACACCTGCGAGTCGGTGGTCGAAGAGAGCCGGATTTTCGCTGTTGCTGGTTTGGCTAACGGTGGTCTCAGGGGTCGTGCTGTGGGGGGTGGCGACCGGCACCGAGGCGTGGTGGGAGAAAGCGCTTGTCTTCGGGGGTATTGCTGGCTTGGGGCTGTTGTTCTTTTCGGTGCTACAGGATCGGATCCGTACGAGTCGTACGGATCGCTATCGGGGGGTGAAGAAATGATGGTGGTGACGACGGCTGAGATCAAGGGGAAGAGAATTGTCCGTGTGCTCGGGCTGGTGCGAGGAAACACGATTCGATCTCGTCATTTGGGCAAAGACATCATGGCGAGCCTACGCGGCATCATTGGCGGGGAGGTCTCGGAGTACACCAAGCTCTTCGGTGAGGCACGCGAACAGGCGTTGGATCGGATGGTGGAAGAGGCGAGAGAACTGGGCGCGAACGCGATCGTCGAGATCCGCTTCAGCACCTCGATGGTGATGGCCGGAGCCGCCGAGCTGCTGGTCTTCGGTACTGGAGTAGTGGTCGAGGACGAGTGAGCGACTAGGGGCAAGTCTCGAACGCGTTGGTGTCCTGGATCGGAGCAAAGGGGTTGCCCTTGGGATTCTCGTAACGACGAAGAACACCGCTCTCCGTGTCGACTACGGTGAGAACCACTTCCACATTAGTCAGGCCTGATGCGAAGACCCAGAAGCTCTCGAAAGCTGTTGAGCAGGCGTCGAGGACCTTGACGATCAGCTCCACGTTTGCGGCGTCGAAGAACCAGAAGTAGCCTGCGTCGTCAGTCAGCTCGATGGCTTGTCCCGAGCCCGTGTTGTCGTTGAAGTCCTCCCAGGTCACCTCGACTCGAAAACGCCCCTGACTCAGACAGAGCATGGTCTCACTCGGCTCGCACTCCTCCGGCGGCGAGTCGTTGTCGATGATCAGGACTTCGGCCTCGCTTCGGCTCCCGAGAGAGGCACCGATCGGCTCGCTGAGAGTGAGAGTCACGGTCTCGTCAGGCTCGATCAAAAGGTCGTCGATCAGCGGAACTTCGAAGCTCTTCTTCGCCGTATCTCCACCGCCCCAGACCAAGGTGCCGCTGACCGCCGTGTAGTCGGCGCCGGCGGTCGCCGAGCCTCCATCGGTTGCGTAGTTGACGCTGACTGAGCCATCAGCGCCTCCCACCCTCTGTGCCCGCACGGTTACGGTATCCTCGCTCTCGTTTACTTGATAACGATCTCTGGTGAGCTCGAGCGCGCCGGCGACCGCGGTGCCGACCAGGCGAGCAAGGACTCCGTCGGCGGAGGTCAGGTAGATCTCCCCGTTGACGTCCTCACCAAAGCTGGTGAGCTCAGCTAGCACGAGATCGAGCTCCTCGGTCTCCCAGATCTGGCCGATTCTCCTTGCGGCCCAGAGTGCCCCGGTGCAGAAATCTCCGTACAGGTAGTCGCCTTGGAGCTGCGGGACCTGGTCACCGCGGTACACGTAGCCGCCGATTACGGAACATCCGCCACCGCCGTGGCCGTACTCGATCGCGGGACTCGTGAAGGCGATGTCGCGGTGCAGGCGGGTACTGGATCTGGACACGCCCCGACTGCGTTGATACAGAGGGTGCCTTCGAGGCGCGCCCAGCCGTAGTTCTCGCCACCGCGGCTGGATGCGGGCTGGAAGTTCACTTCCTCCCGCGAGCTCTGGCCGACGTCACCGATGAAGAGATCGCCTGTCTGTCGATCGAAGGAGAACCTCCACGGGTTGCGCAAGCCCAGGGCCCAGACCTCGTCGCCCGGCCCGCCATCGCCGACGAAGGGGTTGTCGGCGGGAATGCCGAAGAAGGGCGGCGTGTCGATGCTCGTGTCGACATCGAGCCGCAACATCTTGCCGAGCAAGGTTCCGTCACGCTGAGCATTACATAGGGGGTCGTTGCCGCCACCGCCGTCGCCGAGGCCCAGGTAGAGATAGCCTTGGGGACCGAACTGGAGCTGCCCTCCGTTGTGATTCGCTTGGGGCTGGTCGACGTTCAGAAGAATGACTGCGGAGTCCTCGTCCGCGATGGCGGGGTTGCCGGAGACCTCGTACCTGGCCAGTACCGAGTTTCCGGCGAGGTCGGTATAGCTGACGAAGATCAGGCCGTTCTGGGCGTAGTTGGGGTGGAAGGCGACACTGAAGAGACCGCGTTCCGGCCCCTGGGAGGCCAGGGCCCCGATGTCGAGGAAGGGGGCGGCCAGGATCTCGACGCCGTCCCAGACCAGGATCCGGCCGTCTAGGAGGGCGATGAAGAGCCTCTCGTCGCCGGCATGGGTCACCGCGACCGGAGTGCCAAGCCCCTGGGTGACAACCTCCAGCGCGAGCGAGGGCGGTTGAGCCTCCGACGGGAGTGGCATCAGGCCGGCGATCGAGAGTACGGCCGCGCTAAGCACCACAACGAGCCGAGCGCGACAAGGACTCCGAGTCAAGCTCACTGAGCACCTCGTTCAGCGGGCCACAGTGTCGCGAGCGCGGGCAGAGTGGTAATCGACGCCAGCAGACACAGAGGCAGACCGATGAGCATGACCAGTGCCATGCTCTCCAGTCCAGCGTGATTAGTAAAGAGCAGTACCAAGAAACTACTGCAGGTAGTCGCGGTCGTCATGAGAATTGCCCGGCCGACAGCACCGGCAGCGGCCGCGGGGGAGTCTTCGGGCTTTTCCTTCAACCGATGTGCCACGTGAATGCCATCGTCTACGCCAAGGCCGACGATCAGGGGAACCACCAAAGAAGTCATTACATTGAAGCCGATTCCGAGCCAGCAGAGTATTCCGAAGGTGCTCAGCGTGCCTAGTATGACCGGTACCAGCGCCAGGGTCAGGTAACGAAAGCTGCGCAGGTCCACAGCGAGGACGATCACCACGAATGCGAGTATTCCTGCTGCGACTCCTTTGACCCAGGGGCGCTCGGCTGCGAGCATTCCCTCGAGCAGGGTGGCGAGGGCCGTGGCGTCCGGATGGATCGCTTGCGCGGCCCGACGTTCCACTGCCGCCTGCTCGCCATCGAAAGTAGGCTTGGCGGCATAGGCGTAGAAGAGCAGGGTGCCATCCGGCGCGACGAAGCGCTCACGCAGAGTCGGCGGCAGATCCTCGATCCCGGGCGGGCCCCGTCGTTCTGCGTCCCGGAGGAGCTCCATGGCATCGCGGAAGGCCGCGATCTCCGGGCCCGCGCCGGCCTGCTGCAGAGTCTCCGCTTGCTCCAGGCGCTCGCTGACCAAGGAGCGGAGATCGGTGAGAATGCTCTGCCTCTCCGGTTGATCGGACGGAAAGAAGCGCGCGATGCTCTCGGTGCGCGAAAAGAGGGGCTCCTCCTTGAACTGGGCCTCGAGCTCGCGCGTCTGGTCCAGATTGTCGACGCCCATCACCCACGGAGCTGTGTTCAGCTCGAAGAGATCTTGGATTCGTTCCACGGTTGCGACCGCGGGAACGTCTCGATTGAACACCTTTTGGAGGTCGGTCTCGACGCGAAAGCGTGGAGCTCCGGCGAGCGCTGCTCCCATCAGCAGTCCCGAGACCAGGAGACAAATTCGAGGATGACGGGTGGCGATCGTGGCGGTATGCATGACCAGGCTCACTCTCTCAGTGCTTGGGGCGGGCGATGCGGCCCCTAAGCCGTGGCGGTCGAGTAGTGCCCATAGAGGCGGCATCATCCCGACCACGAGAATCAAACAGAAGAGGAGGCCGATTCCGCCAGAAAGGCCGAGATGGAGGGCCACCGGGTCCGGAGCCGCGGCCGTTACGAAGAACGCTCCGGCGGTCGTCAGCGCCCCGGCGATCACCCCTCGACCGGTACCCCGAAGAGTGGAGACGAGGGCGCTCGCGAAACGTCGCTCGCGGAGGAGCTCTTCCTGTTGTCGAACGATCAGATGGATGGTGAAGTCGATGCCCAATCCGAAGATCGTCACACCGAAGAATGTCTCCATGACGGTGATTTTGCCGAGAACGAGTCCCATAGCGCCCAAGGTGGCGCTGATGGCGAGAAGGAGGGGAAAGACAACGACCGCGAGGCCGACCAGGCGTCGCTCGATTCGGGAAAAGACCAGGAGGACGAGGAGCAGGCTGAACGGGCTCAGTCGACGGATGGTACCGAGCGTTCGTGTCTGGTCCTGGGCCGCGATCGCCGGTAGGCCGGAGAACTCGGCGGTGAAACCGGGGTGTTGAGCGATCAGTTCTTCGGCCTGAGCTGCGAGCTCGAAGAAGCTGGCGTTGCCGAGAGCGACGTCGAGGGGGTTCTCCTTGAGCCGCACCTGGATGAGGCGCATGCCTTCGAGCCGGGTCGGGTCGAGGTTCGAGGGAATCTCCATCTCTTCCCTAAGGAAGCGAGCGTTGTCGAGATCCGATGGATCGCGGACCAAACGGACCCATGCATCGAAAACGGGCCTCTCTGCGATCCAGATCGCGTTTTCGGTGAGCCATTGGGTTGGCATCGAAAAGTATGCTGAGCGAACGAGATCCGAGCCCGCGAGGTCTCTCTCCAAGGCGCTCGCCACGTCGTCGATCCGGGACTCGGGGCCGGAGAGGAGGAGGATGAGCTCCCCACCGAGCTGATAGCGACGGCTGAGCCTGAAATAGCGCTCGATCTCAGGATTGTCCCGGTCCATGATGCCCGCGAAACTGAGGTCGACCGGGGTCGACAGCGCGAACGGGGTGAGAGCGAGAAAGGGTGCCGAGAGCAGAATGAGGACGCGGAGGGGGTGCCTCTCAGAGAGGGTCGCATGACGCTCTAGGAGTCCTCGTAGGCCCGTCCTACGAGTCGGCACGGGAGTCGTGTCCGGGCGGTTCACGGCGTCGACGGTAGCACTCCGGTCGCGCGATTTGGCCTCTGTTGCCTGGGTTCCTGGGCTCTGGGATGATGTCGCGGTTGAGCAGGTGACGTAGTGCACGAGAGAGTCTGGCAGTTTTGGATCGACGTCGGTGGTACCTTCACCGACTGCCTGGGCAGGTCGCCGTCTGGATCCATCGCGACGACAAAAGTTCTGAGCTCGGCCGTGGTCAAGGGCTCGGTGAGGCGATTTTGCGAAGCGAGACAGCTTGTCGGCTCGGGGCTCGAGCTCTATCCGGATCACTTTTTCCGTGCTTACCGGCTGCGCCTACTGGATGGCGTCGGCGCGGTGCAGGGTGAGAGCCGAGTCGCCGACTCCTTTTCCGAGGGCGGGACGCTGGTCTTGGAACACGCGCTCATGCAGACGGACGAGCTCTCCGGTGGACTCCAATTCGAGCTTGCCAGCGGCGAGCCTGCGCCGATTCTTGCGATTCGTCGCATTCTTCGCTTACGTCTCTCGGAGCCGCTTGGCGAGATCGAAGTGCGACTGGGCACGACTCGGGCGACAAACGCTCTTCTGGAGCGGAGAGGGGCCCGTACCGCGCTGGTCACGACGAAGGGCTTTGGAGACATTCTCCTCATTGCCAATCAGGACCGTCCAAGGTTGTTCGAGCTCGACATTCGGAAGGCTCCACCGCTCTTTTCTCGAGTAGTGGAGGTGGAGGAGCGAATGGATGCGGAGGGCATGACACTGGTCGAGCCCGAGCTCGAGCCACTGCGAGCTCAGTTGGCGGAGCTCGTTGCTCAGGGGGTCGAGGCGATTGCGATCTGCCTCCTCAACTCCTATCGCAATTCTCGCCATGAAGAGCTCGTCGCGGCCGTTGCCCACGAGACTGGGTGTCCACAGGTGTCGGTCTCATCGACACTGTCGCCGACGATCAAGATGGTGCCGCGAGGGGACACCGCAGTCGTCGATGCTTATCTCTCTCCGGTGATCCGTGACTATGTGAAGGACATTCGTGCTTCGATGCCGCTGGGCCGCCTCAAGCTGATGACCAGCGCCGGGGGGCTTGTAGCCGCGGAGACGGCGAGTGGGAAGGACACCATTCTGAGCGGTCCGGCTGGGGGCGTGGTCGCTCTGGCTGAGGTCTCCGAGGCAGCGCGGCTGGCACGGACCATAGGCTTCGATATGGGGGGCACTTCTTCTGATGTCAGTCGTTTTTCAGGTGAGCTCAGCTACGAGTACGAGACCGAGAAGGCCGGTGTTCGCATTGTCTCGCCGATGTTGGCGATCGAGACGGTCGCGGCCGGGGGTGGCTCGATCTGTGGGTTTGACGGTCAGAAGTTGGTGGTCGGTCCTCGCAGCGCCGGAGCCGACCCCGGGCCTGCTTGTTACGGCAGGGGCGGACCTCTCGCTCTGACCGATGCCAATCTCTTCCTGGGTCGCGTGCTGTCGGAGTACTTCCCCTTCCCACTTGATGCCGATGCCGTCGAGCGTGGCCTGACGCTGGTGGCTGAGCGCGTCCGAGACGAGATCGGCCAGGAGCTCACACTTCAGGAGCTGGCCACCGGCTTCGTACGCATCGCGAACAATAGTATGGCCGCCGCAATTCGTCGCATCTCTGTCGCCAAGGGCTACGACGTACGAGATTACGCCTTGATCTGTTTCGGAGGAGCCGGCGGACAGCACGCCTGTGCTTTGGCGAGAGAGCTTGGCATGAAGAAGGTTCTGGTCCACCCTTACGCCGGGGTCCTCAGTGCCTGGGGCATGGGTGTCGCCGACGTTCGGCGCTTCGCGGTAATGACAGTGCTCGAGCCCCTGAGTCCCGAGGTGCTGAGGGGACTGAGGGCCCCTCTCGGCGAGCTCGAGGGGAAGCTTCGCGACGAAGTGCTCGGTGAGGGGATTCGCGGCGACCACCTGACCAGCCGGGTGCTCTTGGACCTTCGCTATCGCGGCCAGTCGACTTCGTTGCAGATCACCGAGCCCGCAGGGGAGGACTGGGCGGGGGCGTTCGAGAAAGAGCATATTCGTCTTTATGGTCACCACTTTGCCGATCGAGAGATCGAGATTGAAGCGGCTCGATTGGAGGTGAGAGGTGCCGCGGAGAAGGCAAGCCCCGAGCTCGCCGAGGAAGAGCCGAGAGCAGCGGAGCCGGTGTCCAGTAGCCGCTTTACGGTTGACGGTGAATGGGTCGAGGCTCCTGTCTTCGACCGTGGGCTGCTGCGACCCGGGGACACTTTTGCAGGCCCTGCGATCGTTGTCGAAGCTACGGGTACCACGGTCGTGGACGCCGGTTGGAGCTTTCACCTGAGCGGGCGGGGGGATCTCGAGCTCGCCGACGAGGGCGTCGAGGCGACGCACAAGCACCCCTCGGCGGTAAGTCCCGTCGAGCTCGAGATCTTCAACAGCCACTTCGCGTCGATCGCTGAGGAGATGGGAGCTACGCTTCGGCGTACCTCGCTCTCCGTCAACGTCAAAGAGCGCCTCGATTTTTCATGTGCCGTTTTCTCCGGTGACGGCAGTCTGGTCGCCAACGCTCCGCATATGCCTGTTCATCTCGGCGCGATGAGCGAGACCGTGCGCCAGGTGCTTGTAGACGTGCCGGATCTGATTCGGGGAGATGTCATCGTCACCAACGACCCCTTCCGCGGAGGGTCCCATCTACCGGATATCACTGTGGTCACACCGCTCTTCCAAGGAGAGAGCGAGCGCCCCGAGTTCTTCACCGCGAGCCGCGCACACCATGCCGAGATCGGCGGAATTCGACCCGGTAGCATGCCTCCGGACTCGGAGAACCTGGATCAAGAAGGAGTTCTCATCCGGAGCTTCAAATTGGTGGAGGGGGGCCGCCCTCGTTTTGCGGAGTTACGGCGCCTGCTCGTTGGAGCGACCTATCCATCTCGGTCGCCGGACGAGAATCTGGCGGATCTGGGCGCGCAGGTCGCGGCCAACCAGCTGGGAGTCCGACGGTTGCGGGAGCTAATGACCGCGAGCGGACACGAGGCTACGCTCGCCTATATGGGTCACATCCAGCAAGCCGCGGAGGCAAAGATGCGCCGTAGCCTGGAGGAGCTGCAGGATGGGGTTTACGAATTCGAGGATCGCCTCGATGAAGGATCTGTTGTCCGGGTTCGTATCGAGATACTCGGGGATGAGGCGGTCCTCGACTTCGGCGGTACTTCGCCGCCGGTGGCTTCCAATCTGAACGCCAATCTCGCGATCGTCAAGGCGGCGGTGATCTATTGTTTTCGCTGTCTCATCGATGAGGACATTCCGCTCAATGAAGGAGTGCTCGCTCCGCTCCGACTGGTAGTTCCGGTGAGCCTTCTGAACCCTCCAGCCGCAGATGATCCGCGCCAATGCCCGGCGGTCGTTGGTGGCAACGTAGAGACTTCCCAGCGAGTGACTGACGTCATCCTCGGCGCTTTGGGCCTCGCCGCGGCGAGCCAGGGCACGATGAACAATCTGACCTTCGGCGATGGCAGTTTCGGCTACTACGAAACGATATGCGGGGGAGCGGGGGCCGGGCCTGGCTGGAATGGCGCTCACGCCGTTCATACCCACATGACCAACACCAGACTAACCGACCCGGAGGTTCTCGAGGCGCGTTACCCGGTGCGCCTGCGAAGGTTCGAGATCCGCCAGGGATCCGGGGGTAGCGGGCGCTTTCGCGGCGGCGACGGTTGCCGGCGCGAGATCGAGTTTCTGGCTCCGCTCGAGGTATCGATTCTCAGCCAGCGCCGCACTACCCGCCCCTTCGGGCTGGCAGGCGGCCGGCCGGGGGCGGCCGGCCAAAACACCCTTCTTGGTGCCGATGGGAAGGAGGTCGAGCTTGGAGGTGTTGCGAGCTTTGGTGCCGCGGTGGGGGACCGCCTCCTGATCGAGACTCCCGGGGGTGGCGGCTTTGGGGAGGAGAAGGAGGGCAGGGTCTCCGCCGGCTCTACTCGGCCAAGAAGGGTTTGACCACGGCGAGGAGCTCGTCGAGCTTGTCGTGGTGCACCCAGTGGCCGGCATCGGAGAAGGCACTCACGCGGGCATCTTGGAAAGCACTGAGCCGTCCATCTTCGGTCGGATCGGAGGCCCAGCTCTCGGTGCCGTGGACCAACAGGGCAGGTGAGCTGATTCTCCCCCAGATCGAGCGCAGGTCCTCGCCGCTGAATTGATAGGGCCCGAGGACTCGCACGTAATTGTCGAACTTCCAGCTATAAGTCCCGTCCTCGTTGCGAGAGACCCCATGAATGGTGAGATGTCTGGCCTGCTCATCCGAGAGGTGCCGGTTCGCCTCCTTCATTCGTGTCATCGCCGCTTCCATGGAGGGATACTTTCTAGGGCTGCGGCCTGCTAGGTCTTGCATCTTGGAGATCCATCCGTTCATGCGCTCCCAGGCTTCGACGCCCCGCCTGCGGTCGATCATCTCGGGCGGGGCTCCGAGCCCTTCGATCGAGACCACGCGGCTCACGTTCTGTGGGTAGGTGCCCGTGTAGTGGAGGGCCACGGCGCCACCGAGAGAATGGCCGATGATGCGTACCGGATACTCGTCAATAGCCTTGAGTAGCTGCACCATGTCGAGCACGAAGTCGGACTGGGTGTACATGCCGCCGATCGACCACGCGCTGTCGCCATGTCCCCTGAGATCCGGGGCGACGATGTGATAATCCAAGCGTAGCTCTCGGGCCACCCAGTCCCAGTTGTGGGCGTGATCTCGGCCGCCGTGGATGAGGAGGAGGAGGGGCTTCTGCGGGCTCCCCCAATCGAGATAGTGGAGGCGCAGACGCTGCGAAATGTAGAACTGCGATGCCGGGCCGATGATATCGGGTTGGTTGGCCATGGCGCTATTGTACGCGGGGTGTAGCCGGGCACCTGGGCGCGGTGTTCAGTCGCCAAATGGCTGCCAAGCGGCCGGAGGCGAAGAGCGGGCCACGGACGACTGTTCGGAGAGTGTCATAGGTGTCGCGGACGCACGGATCGACGATCCGATTTTCACCGGTCTCCAAGGACTCGATGTACCCGGTGGGGAGCTCCCGGCTGAAGTGGCCGATGCGCCACCATCGATTCGGCTCCATCGGCAGTCGAGCGAGAAGTGGGTCGCCCACCGCCCACTGATCGACCAGATGGACGCCGGGGCCGGCGTAGTAGCCGAACAACCCGATCCCCTCGCCGAGGGCGACAGAGGGTCCTCGACGACGCAGATCCTTCCCAGCTTCGACGTCGGCGTGGGCCGGCATCGACTCGAAGCGGCCGGCGTTGAGAAGCCCTGTGGTGGGGTAGTAGTAGTAACGCTCATTGGTGATTCTGAAGCGGTCGACTCGCTTGGTCTCGACGGCTCCGTACTCGGCTCCGGCGGCGACTCGATGGGCGAGCCCTGGCAACCCGAGCCCCAGGGCGAGCGCCGGGATCAGCCAGGCTCGGCGACCGCGCTGGGGGTGCCAGTAGTGCATCCACATAGCGACAGCGAAGACCAAGGGGAGGCTGAAGAACCTTCCGCTCATGAAGTCGCCGCCGATACGTACGATGTAGGCTAGATAGAGTAGCGTTCCGGCACCGATCCATCGTTGCTCCCGGCCGCGAGCCGTGAAGCAACAGAGGAGCGCGCCGCCGATGCTCAGAAGGGTGACGGGGTCCCAGCTCAGGGAATTGAGAAAGTATCCGAGGCCCTGTTTTGCGAGCTCCAGAGAGGAGATGCCGGTACCGAGCTTCGCATAGGCGCTATTGGGGAAGGGGGCGCCATAGTAGAAGAGCGTGAACGCCACCCAGGCCAACATTGGAGCGCCTCCGACAATCGAGGCTACGAGCTTCTGTGCCTTCGGCAAGGTCCACATCCTCGCCAGTAGAGCCGGAAGGTAGAGAAGGATCGTATCCATGCGGTTGAGCATGGCCAGGGTAGAGATCAGGATGAGTACCGTGACTTCTCGCGAGCCTCGCCCAGCCCGGAAGTAGCGCCACAGGAAGAGGGCCGCGAGGGCGTGGCTGAGTGGGTTCTCTAGCCCGGACGCTGAGTACTCGATGAAGGCTTTGGAAAGAGCCAGTAGCATGAGCCCAAGCAACATCCCTTCGACACTGCGAGCGACACCCCTTCCCAGAACCGCGACGGCTAGTAGGGTGAACGCCACGGATAAGAGAGTACTGGTGTAGTAGGCCTCTCCCGTCAGCGAATAGAGGGCCGCAATCGAGAGCATCCACAGCGGATGGGTGTAGGTCTGGACTCGCTCGGCTGCGTTCCAACGAAGGCCGAGACCATGACTCCAATTGTCGACCGTACGAAAGGTGATGTACGCGTCGTCGCAGATCCAGGCGGACCAGAGAACCAGGATCAACAGAACGGCGCCACCGCCGGTCAGGATCCAGATGAAGCCGCGCTTCCCGCCAGGGTGGCCCATGGGAGGCGATGATACAGCTCGATCGTGTCTCCTCCGCTATGATTCTGCCGAATTGATGACGGAGGCACAGGGAATACCGCTGCTTGACCGGGCGAGAGACTTTGCCGAGCGAGCGGCGCTGGAGGACGGCGATCTCCATTTGGACTACGCCGGCCTTCTTCGTGAGTCGCAACGGATTGCTGCCGGCCTTCTCGATGGCCATTCCGATCTCGAGCAGGCGAGGGTCGCTTTCCTGGTACCTCCGGGCCTCGACTACGTTCGTGTGCAGTGGGGTATTTGGCAGGCCGGCGGAATCGCTGTGCCCCTTTGCACTTCTCACCCCGCTCCCGAGCTCGACTATGTGCTTGCCGATGCCCAAGCGAAGATCGTGATCGCAGATCCCCTGTACATGGAGACTCTCTCTCCACTAGCTGTGGCGCGAGGTGTGCGTTTGTTCTCGACCGCTACGATCGCACAGGAGCCCACTCCGCTGCCACGTTTGGGTCCAGAGCGACTGGCAATGATCGTATATACGAGCGGCACCACCGGTGGCCCCAAAGGCGCCGCAACCACTCACGGGAATATTCAAGCCCAGGTGGAGGCGCTGGTGTCGGCGTGGGGCTGGAGTCGGGACGATCGCATCCTCCTCACACTCCCTCTTCATCACGTACACGGCATCGTCAACGTACTGTGCTGTAGCCTGTGGTCGGGCGCCACCTGTCGTATTCACGCTTCATTCGATGCCGGCCGGGTTTGGCGGGCTTTCAGTCGAGCGGGGCTGACCTTGTTCATGGGCGTGCCGACGATGTACTTTCGGCTCATCAAGGCGTGGCAGGAGGCATCGAAAGCCGAGCAGCAGGAGTGGTCTCGAGCCTGTCGCGGCTTCAGGCTCATGGTGTCGGGCTCCGCGGCGTTGCCGGAGAGCGTCCTGGAGCAATGGCTCGAGATTAGCGGCCATACTCTGCTCGAGCGCTATGGCATGACTGAGACCGGAATGATCTTGTCGAACCCGCTCGACGGAGATCGAGTCCCCGGTGCTGTCGGAGCTCCTTTACCGGGTGTCGAAGTACGCCTCGTCGGCGATAACGGCGAAGAAGTGTCGGGGAGCGGCGAGGGCGAGGTGCAGGTGCGCGGCCCAGCCGTATTCCGTGAGTACTGGAACCGCCCAGACGCAACCACCAGCGCTTTCACCGGCTCTTGGTTCCGGACGGGTGACATTAGCCGCTTCGATGGCAAGACCTACAAATTGCTGGGGCGGGCGAGCGTGGATATCGTCAAGACCGGGGGGTACAAGGTTTCGGCGCTGGAGATAGAGGAAGTGCTTCGCCGCCACCCTCGAGTGGAGGATTGCGCGGTGGTAGGTGTTGCCGACGAGGAGTGGGGAGAGAGGGTGGTTGCTGCCATCGTGCCGACAAACGCACAACGAGCTCCCAGCGCCGACGATCTACGTGCTTTCACTCGCGAGCGATTGGCGGCCTATAAGTCGCCCAGGGAGTTTCGCCAGGTGTCGTCGCTCCCTCGAAACACTCTCGGCAAGGTCACCAAGAACGAGGTCAAGGCCTTGTTCAGCGACTCAAATTCCGCGGGCGACGACGGGCCTCGAGGCGAAGCTTGACCGGAAATGGGGGAGCCGGCTCTGACGGTCTCAAGAGCGTCGCCCTGGCCGCGGGCCCAATCGCTGCAGGCACTCTCTATCTGATCCTCGGCAGATCCGAAGGGCTTTCCGATGCCGGACGCGGGGTGGCCGCGCTAGCGGTCTTGATGGCGGTTTGGTGGCTGACCGAGGCCATTCCGATTCCGGCGACAGGCCTTCTTCCGATCGCGGCCCTACCCCTGGTCACCCGTGGTGAGGTCTCAGTGGCGAACGCGGCGGCGCCTTATGCCCGCGATCTCATTTTCCTATTCATGGGCGGCTTCATGTTGGCCCTGGCCATGGAGAGATGGAACCTCCATCGTCGGGTCGCGATCCGTACCGTACTGATTGCGGGTACTCGACCTACCCGAATGATCTTCGGCTTCATGGTCGCTACCGCCTTTCTCAGCATGTGGATCTCCAACACGGCGACGACGGTGATGATGCTGCCGATCGGGCTGAGCGTCATCGACCTGGTGCGGCGCGAGCTGGCGAAGAACAAGGACCCGTCGCTTCCGGCAGCGGGAGAGCCGTTCCCGTTTGCTATCGCCCTGCTCCTCGGTATCGCCTATGCAGCTTCGATTGGTGGCGTCTCTACGATCATCGGGACGCCGCCCAACGGCCTCCTCGCCGCGTTTGTGCGGGACACTTACGGACTCGAGATCTCGATGCAGAGCTGGCTGCCGATCGGGCTCAGCTTCACTGTCGTGTTCTTGCCGGTTGCTTGGTGGGTACTGACTCGCTGGAGTTTCCCGGTGACGATCGGAGATATCCCCGGAGGCCGGGCTCTCATCCGTGGAGAGCTGGCCCGGCTTGGTCCGATGTCAGCGGCCGAGAGAAGAGTGCTTATCGTCTTTGTGTGCACCGCGACGGCGTGGGTCGGTCGCAGCTGGCTCACCGGACTCACCTTTGCCGGTGGTGTCAGGCCTTTTATGGGGTTGTCCGATGCCGGTATCGCGATTGGGGCAGCCTTGTGCCTGTTCATCCTGAGAGCTCCGGGCGAGGGGGAGAATCTACTGGACTGGAACCAGGCAGTGAAACTTCCCTGGGGCATCCTCATTCTCATCGGCGGAGGTTTGAGTCTGGCCGCGGCGGTCAGCCAGACAGGCGTGGACCGCTTCATCGGTGAGTCGGTGGCAGGGCTCCAAGGGATCCCAAGCCCGGTCGTGGTCGTCGTAGTCGGGGGAATGGTCATCCTACTCACCGAATTGACGAGTAATGCGGCGACCACCGCAACCTTTCTGCCAATCATGGGCGCGGTTGCCGAGGGCCTGGGCATCGACCCACTATTGTTGGTGATTCCTCTGACCATGGGGGCAAGCTGCGCATTCATGATGCCGGTCGCGACGCCGCCGAATGCCATTGTGTTCGGGTCGGGCGAGATCACCATCGCCCAGATGTGCCGTGCCGGCCTCTGGCTCAATGTCATCGGCCTGGTGCTACTGGTAGCGGTGGTCTATCTGGTTGCCGTGCCGGTCCTGGGAATCGACCTGGTGGCGAGTCCCTGAGCGAGCCGAGATCGGTTGGCGAGCCCACGGGCCCGTGGGTCTTCGGTTCCTTTGGGCTTGCCAGCGGTTTCGGGCGACCTGCGTCTCTTATAGGCATGAAGGGCACTGTGCGGGATCTTCCCCTCGAAGACAGACCGAGGGAGCGCCTCCTTCTTCGAGGAGCCAAGAGTCTCTCGGACTCCGAGCTTGTCGCGATACTCCTTCGCACGGGCTGCCGGGGCAGCTCAGCGTTGGAGGTAGGGAGAGATCTCCTTCTCTCCTGTGGCGGCCTACCCGGCCTTGCTTCGCGGGATCTCAGGGCGTTGGATCAACGCGGTCTCGGTGCGGCGAAGATGGCGACTCTTCTCGCCGCAGTCGAGATCGGTCGTAGGGTGGCTAGAGCAGAGCTACCGTCACGAGTGCCCCTGAGCGAGCCGGATGCTGTCGCCCGTTACTTGAGCATGCGCTACGGTTGCCCAGACCAAGAGGTGATGGGGGCACTGTTTCTCGATGCTCGTCAGCGACTGCTTGGCGAGTCGGAGCACTTTCGCGGCACGCTGAGTCGAGCCGCCGTCGAGCCGCGCCCGATCTTGAAAGAAGGGCTCCTGCAGGGAGCCGCAGCGCTACTGCTCTTCCATACCCATCCAAGCGGCGACCCGAGTCCCAGTGCCGAAGACCTGGCCTTTACCCGTCGAATGTCGAAGGCCGGCGAGGTGGTTGGTATTCGGCTGCTGGATCACCTCATTCTAGGGTCCGGCAGCCGCTGGCTCTCTCTACGGCAGAGAGGGGCGCTGTGAGGGGGGGGCGCGGCCCCCCTTCTCGCGGTGTGTGCTAGCGGCCTCGACCGCCTCTGCCGCCGCGCCCGCCGGAACGACCTCGGTCGCGATCGCCTCCGCGGCCGCGATCGCGACCCCGGTCGCCACCGCCGCCCCTACCCGGATCCTCGACTCCCATGCCCTCGTATTTTGCGGGATCATAATCCGGGGCTTCCATGATCACGGCCTTCCGCGACAGGCGCACTTTGTTGGGGGGCTCGATGTCGATGACTTTCACACTCACCTCGTCCCCTTCGCTGAGGATGTCGCGCACGTCGCCGACGCGGTAAGGAGCGAGCTCGCTGACGTGGCACAGTCCGTCGGTTCCCGGCAGGATCTCGACGAAGGCTCCGTACGCCTCGATGCGCTGTACGGTGCCGGTGTAGACCCGGCCCACTTCGGGCACCTCGGTGAGCTCTTCGATCATCTCGATCGCACGCTTCGCGGCGAGGCCATCTGGCGAGGCGACGATGACTTTGCCGTCGTTCTCGATCTCGATCTCGCAGCCGGTCTCCTCTTGGATCGCCCGGATGGTCTTGCCTCCCGGGCCGATGATGTCGCGAATCTTGTCGGGCGGCACCTGCAGGGTGTGCAGTCTCGGTGCCCAGTTCGAGAGGTCCTCTCGAGGCTGGCGGATCTGCTCTTTCATCGCGGCCAGGATGTGGAGGCGGCCCGCTTTGGCCTGCGTCAGCGCTGTCGCCATGATCTCCTTGGAGACGCCCGCGACTTTGATGTCCATTTGCAGAGCCGTAATTCCTTCTTCGGTTCCTGCGACTTTGAAGTCCATGTCGCCGTAGTGGTCTTCTTGTCCCGCAATGTCACTGAGGACCGCGAAATCGCCGTCCTGCATGACCAGGCCCATCGCCACGCCCGCGACCGGAGCCAGTACTGGAACGCCGGCGTCAAAGAGGGCCAGCGAGCTTGCGCAGACGGTAGCCATCGAGGAAGAGCCGTTGGACTCCAGAATGTCGGAGACCACGCGGATGGTGTAAGGAAAGTCGTCTTCCTGAGGTAGCAGGGGGGTCAGGGCCCGTCGGGCGAGGACTCCGTGCCCTATTTCCCGACGGCCGGGGCCCCGTAGGAAGCGAACCTCGCCGACAGAGAAGGGGGGGAAATTGTAGTGGAGAAGGAATTTCTCAAATGTGTCACCTTGGTATCCCTCTACCAGCTGAGCGTCGCGCCGTGTACCGAGGGTCACGGTGGCGAGAGCTTGAGTCTCGCCACGGGTGAACAGTCCGGAGCCGTGGGTTCTGGGTAGTAATCCCACTTCGATATCGAGATTGCGGATCTCGTCCGAGGCTCGGCCGTCGAATCGTTTCCCTACCTTGAGGACCGCGTCGCGGAGGGCTTCTTCTTCGAGTACCTTGAAGATCTTCTTGGCGTTGTCTCGCGCCTCCTCGTCGTTTTCGGGGAGGCTCTCGAGGTTCGCCTTGACCACCTTGTCGACGGCGTCCTTGCGGGCGAACTTGGCGGGTGTGTTCAGGGCGGCCAAGAAGTCGTCCCAGGCGGAAGCACGAAGGGTGTCGTAGAGCTCCTGAGGGTAGGGCTCGGGGGATTTCCAGTCGGGCTTTTCGAGCCGCATCTCACGGAACATCTCGTGCTGCGCCAGAATGATCTTCTGTGTCTCTTGCTGGGCCGCGAAGATGCAATCGAGGATGACCTGCTCGGAGAGCTGGTTCGCCGCGGCTTCGACCATGACGATTGCCTGCTCTGTCGAGACCACGACGAGGTCGAGGTCAGCCACGTCGCGCAGGCTGTTGGTTGGGTTGAAGACCATCTCACCCTCGATGAGCGCGACTCGAACGGCTCCCAAGGGGTTGTAGTAGGGGATGTCCGAGAGCACGAGGGCGGTGGATGCGCCGTTGATACCGAGGATGTCCGAGTCGTTCTCCCCGTCGGCCGAGATTACGAGCGAGATGATCTGCGTTTCATGGGTGTAGCCTTCGGGGAAGAGCGGTCGAAGGGGACGGTCGATCAGGCGGCAGGTAATGATCTCTTTCTCGCTGGGGCGTCCTTCTCGCTTAAAGAAGCCACCCGGGATGCGCCCGCCTGCCGCGGCATTCTCGCGATAATCAACGGTCAAGGGCAGAAAGTCACGGGGCCGTCCGCTCTTTTCCGCACACGCCGTGGTGAGGACTATGGTGTCGCCGAGGCGGATCTCGCACGATCCGTCGGCTTGCTTGGCGAGTCGGCCCGACTGGATGAGGAGCGGGTTTTCTCCGATGGAGATTTCTTTTCTGTGGGTCATTTTCTTCCTTACGCTGGGTACAGTACTCCGCATGTCCGGTGTGCAGGGGAGGGCGCTCGGGCTACGGAGGACACCCGAGGCAGGATCTTTGTGGATTTGATGTCTATTTACGCAGACCGAGGCGTCCGATTGTGGACTTGTAGCGCTCGCTGTTCTGCGATCTCAGATAGTTCAAGAGGCGGCGTCGCCGCCCGACCAGCTTGAGCAGGCCGCGGCGGCCATGGTGATCCTTCGCGTGGACCCGGAAGTGCTCCGTCAGGTGGTTGATGCGATCCGTGAGCAGCGCCACCTGAACCTCCGGCGAACCGGTGTCGAAATCATGGAGTTTGAAATCTCCGATGATCGAGTTTTTCTGCTCTTTACTCTGCCCCAAAACACACTCCTTATTTCTTCTTTTCGCGCGCGATATTACCACAGCGCTACTTGAAAACGATTTTCGGTTGGACTACTCGCACGCCTTCGGGCCCAAGGCACTCGATGACGGCTCCGACAGCTACGAACTCGTTGTGGCCGTTGATCACCTTCACCCAGTCGCCTTCGCCGACGCGGGCGTCTTTCACCAGTACTGTCTGGCCGTGCGTGATGCGCTTCTCCTGCTGAGGATCTGTGCGGATGGACTCGAAGGGAAGGGGGATGTCATCAAAGGGTATGAAGGCGGGGGTGAGTCGATCTTCGGCGAGCGCCACAGCCAGTGCGGCGACGGTGAGAGCGTCCTCGACCTTGAAAGAGCCGATCTGGTGTCGACGCAACTCCACTAGATGGGCCGCAGTTCCGAGACGCTGACCCAGCTCGTGTGCCAGTGAGCGAGCGTAGGTTCCGGAGGCGCAGCGGAGTCGGAAGCGCAGCAGGTCGCCTTCGAGCTCCCCGGTGGCGGAGAAATCGTAGATGTGTACGCGCTTGGTCTTGAGCGGAACTTCTTGACCGCGCCGAGCGAGCTCGTAGAAGCGCACGCCGCCGACCTTCTTGGCGCAGTAGGGTGGCGGTTGCTGGTCGATCTCGCCTTCGAAGAGCTTCATCGCCGCGGAAATGGACTCTGTGCTCAGCCCGTCCGTTGTGGCCTCCACCGTAACGGTTCCGGACGCGTCGTAAGTGTCGGTCGCCTGGCCAAAGCGGATCGCTCCTTCGTACACCTTGGGCGCGCGGATGAGAAATCGGGTAAGACGAGTGCCGCGCCCTACGGTCAGGAGTAGCAGGCCCGTAGCGTCCGGGTCGAGGGTGCCGCAGTGTCCGACTTTCTTCTCGCCGATAACGCGCCGTACTTCTTGGACGACGTCGTGAGATGTGCATCCGGCGGGCTTATCGAGAAGGAGCAGGCCGTGTCTCATGTCTCTTCTCGCATCTTCGCCGTGAGTAAGTCCACTACTTGTTGCCGTACCGAGTCGAGCTCACCCGCGAGGACGAAGCCGGCGGCGTTGCGGTGGCCACCACCCCCGTGCTCGCTGGCGATCTTCTCGACATCGATTCCGTCACTACGGCTACGGAGCGAGATTTTGACTTCCCCGTTCTCGACGTCACGGAAGAGCGCGACGGCCTCGACGCCGCGAATGGTCCGCGGAAAGTCGACGAGACCCTCGGAGTCGCTTGGCGAAGCGACCGCTTTTTCGTACATTTGTGGGGTCAACGCGACCGTGGCCAGCCGGCCCTCGACGTCGATCTCGAGGGTCGGAAGCATCTCGCCGAGAAGGCGCAGACTGCCGAGAGGCTTACTCTCGAACAGCCACTCTGAGACCCGCTCTGGGGAGGCCCCGGCTTCGACCATGCGCGCGGCGGCAGTGAAGGCTTGCGAGGTCGAGTTGGAGAAGCGAAAGCCGCCGGTGTCGGATACCAGAGCGAGGTAGAGCGCGGTTGCTGTGTCGCCGTCGATCTCGACGGCGAGAGCATGGGCCAGATCCAGAACCAGGACCCCCACGGCGGGGGCGGAAGGGTCGACCCAGTTGACTTGCCCGTAGTGCTGATTGCCCAGATGGTGGTCGATGTTGAGGATCGGCAACTGATCGAGCGCGTCTGCCAGGCCGCTTCGGTCCAAGGTCGGGCACTCGAGCGCGATCGCGGTGTCGTAGATCTCGGGGAAGCCGCGTGGCGGCTCAGGGCCGATGTGGAAGCGGTCAGTTCCCGGCATCGGCGAATAGAGAGCGGGTACAGGGTCGCGGTTCCACACCGTGACCGCCTTGCCCAGCTGTCGGAGCACGCGCGCCAAGCCGAGCTCGGAGCCCATCGCGTCCCCGTCGGGGTTAGCGTGGCTGGTGATGAGTATCCGTCCAGCCTCGCGCAGGCGAGAGACCAGCTCCTCAGGTGCTGGGGTCGTTGTCGAATTCATCGAGGATCTCCGAGATTCGAAGGTTGTGATCGGCCGCTCGATCGAGCTCGAACGAGAGCTCGGGCGTGGAACGCAATCTCTTTAGTCTGGAAGCGAGCTTGGAACGTAGAAAGCCGCGCGCCTTCACCAGCGCGGCGACGCAAGCTTCTCGCTCCTCTTCGGTGCCGAGAGCCGAGACCGCGACTCGTGCGTGCCTAAGATCTCCAGAGACCTCGACGCGAGCGACGGTCGCGAGCTTGACTCGGGGGTCACGAACTTCTCGCAGCAGTAGGGTGTTGATCTCCGCTCGCAACATGTCGCCGACTCTTTCGGTGCGAAGGGTCAAGATATGCCCTCCAGATACTGAGGCTGCCAATGGGTGATGTAACAGCCGCCGTGATCGTCGACAAGGCTCCGGATCCGCTCGAGTACGCGGTCCACGTCGCCTTGGCGGTGGCCGAGGAGAGCCACCGCGATCTCGCTGCGCTGATGCAGCTCTTGCAGGTCGCTCTCGAGAATCGACACGCGGAAGCGGACGGCGATCCTCTCGACCAGGCTCTTGATCACCTTTCGCTTCTCCTTGAGACTCGTCGCCTCAGGGACGTGCAGCTCAAAGACGGAAATACCCACGACCATAGACAGTACCTAACGGGGAGAGTGGTAGCAGGCTTGCGGCGCTACCGACAAGGAATCAGAGAGTAGCGGCGACCTCTTCGCGCTCGTAGACTTCGATGAAGTCGCCTGGTTTGACGTCCTGGAATCGATCGAGCCCGATGCCGCAGTCGAAGCCACTTCGCACTTCGGCGGCGTCGTCCTTGAACCGGCGCAGCGACTCGACTCGTCCTTCGTAAACGACGACGTTGTCTCTCAGCAGACGGGCTTTGGCGCCACGAGGAATGATGCCCTCGACGACATGGCAGCCGGCAATGGTACCCATCTTCGGGATCTTGAAGGTCTCACGCACCTCGGCTCGGCCTCTGTCGACATCCCGGAAGGTGGGCTTGAGCAGGCCGGTCATCGCCTTGAGCAGCTCGTCGGTGAGCTCGTAGATGACGGTATGGGTGCGGATTTCCACCCGTTCTTTCGCGGCGAGATCGGTGGCGGAGCGCTCGGCCCTGACGTTGAAGCCGACTACGATCGCATTGGAAGCGGTCGCGAGAGTCACGTCGTTGGTGGTGATGCCGCCGACGGCGCCATGAATGACGCGGACCCTCACCTTTTCGGTCGACAGGTCCGTCAAGGTATCCCTGAGCACTTCGAGAGAACCGTGCACGTCTGCTTTCAAGACGATCGGCAGCTCTTCGATTTCGCCCTCCTGAATGCGGTCGAAGAGTTGCTCCAGAGAAAGCGAGCCATGGGTTGGGAGCAGTTCTCTTTGTCGCGCTTCATCGCGACGGAATCTCGCGATGCTTCGGGCCCGCTGCTCGTTCTCGACAACTTGGAAGATGTCTCCGGCCGCGGGCACCTCGCCGAATCCGGTTACTTCCACCGGGCTCGCCGGTCCGGCCTCCTGAATGCGGGTGCCGGTGTCTTCACTCATCGAGCGCACTTTGCCGAAGGTCGAGCCCGATACGAATACGTCGCCCACGCGCAGGGTGCCGCTCTGCACCAGCACGGTAGCGATGTTTCCCTTACCGGGGTCCTTTCGAGCTTCCAGAACGGTGCCCTGCGCGGCAACGTCGGGGTCTGCCTTGAGGTCGAGTAGGTCGGCCGTCAGCAGCAGGATCTCGAGCATCTCGTCGATGCCCTCGCCCTTGAGGGCGGACATGGGGATGGCAGGAACATCGCCGCCCCACTCTTCGACCATGATGTCGTGGTCGGCGAGATCCTTCTTGACTCGGTCGGGATTGGCGTTCGGTTTGTCGATCTTGTTGATCGCTACCGCGATCGGAACGTTGCCCTCTTTGGCGTGGTTGATCGCCTCGACGGTCTGAGCCATGACGCTGTCGTCGGCCGCTACGACCAGCACGACGATGTCGGTGACCTTCGCACCGCGAGCGCGTAGCTTGGTGAAGGCTTCATGGCCTGGGGTGTCGATGAAGACCACTTTGCGACCATGGACATCGACGGTATGGGCACCGATGTGCTGAGTGATGCCGCCAGACTCGGAAGCGGCGACCCGAGAAGAGCGGATGGCGTCTAGGAGCGAGGTCTTGCCGTGGTCGACATGCCCCATGACGGTGATTACGGGGGCCCGCGGGCACAGGTTGGCTTCGCGGTCCGGGGCAAGTAGCTCTTCTTCGAGCTGGACCTCTTCCTCGAAGGAGACCTGCAGGGTCTCGAAGCCCAATTCTTCGGCCAGCTTCTCGGCGAGAGCGCCATCGAGAGTGTGGTTGATCGAGGCCATGATCCCGCGCTTCATGAGAAGCTGAATCACCTCCTTGGACCTCACTCCCAGCTTGTCCGCGAAATCGCGTACCCTCATGCCCTCGGTGATCGTTACGGGGGGGCGCTCCGAGCCCGGTTCGGTGTCCGAATCCGGCGCGACATCGCGGCGGTCTTTGCGTCGTTGGCGACGAGCCGAGGCCCGGGCTTCTGCGGACTCCTCGGCCGGAGCCGGCGTCGTTTTAGTTCCGTCTTGCCCTCGAGTCTCGACCTGGGTCTCGGAAGGCGCGCTCGTGTCGATACTTGCGCTAGCGCTCTCTCCCGCTGGAAGTGCGGCGCCCGTCGTTGCCGTCGCAGCAGCCTCCGGGGTCACGGCTACCGGGCGGTCTTCACTCGGAGCCCCGGCGGGCTTGTCCCTGGCTGAGGGGATGGTCTTGATTCGGGGCTCGATGCGCTGAATGAGCGGTCGTCTCCGCGGGCCGCGGAGGGGGTTCGGCGGCACCCGTCGCGGCGGCGGCCTGCGAGCTGCCGGAGGAGCGTTGACCGCCGACTCAGGGTCGCGCAAAATTACCTCACGCGGCTGATGAAGCTTCTTGCCGGTCATGATCGCTTGGATCACCTCGGCGTCAATGGACTGGTCCTCGCCTTCGAGGCGTACACCGATGGATCTCAACTTGAAGATGAGGTCCTGCAGGGGGACCCCCATCTTCGTTGCCAGATCGCTCACCTGAATCTTCGCCATGCGAGAATTGCCTCCGCGACGCCAGTCGGTCTAGTTCTGCCCTTCAGGAGGATCGATAGCCGCCGGCTTTGGCTCTTGCGACCCCTCCGTCGCATCGTCGCCGTCTCCGGCCTCCGGCGCCTCGCCGTCCGCCGGCGCTTCGCCGCTCTCACTTTCTTGAAAGGCTTTGCTGAGAGCCGCCATGAAGTCGGAGTCTCCCATCGGTGAAGATTCGGCATCCGCGGACGGTGCCTCCACTTCCGCTTCCTCTTTCTCTTCGAGCTTGGCCTGCTCCTGGCCGGCCCACTCCTGCAGCGCGGCAACCGTCGAAGGGCCGACGCTCTCAACCTCTTGCAGCTCGCTCGGCGTTGCTTCGAGCAAGCGGTCGAGGCTATCGAAGCCCGCAGCCTGCAAGTGAGACGCGGTCTCTTCACTGATGCCGGGTACCGTGGAAAGCTCGAAGGTGGGTGTCTCTTCGTCGCCCAACGAGGTTTGCAGCATCCGCGCCAAGGCGCCGGCGACCTCGTCCTTGACGTCGGTCTCGCTCTTGACGTCGATCTTGCTCTTCAGCAGCTCAGCAGCCAGACGTACGTTCTGGCCTCTTTTTCCGATCGCCAGAGAGAGTTGCTCGTCTTCGACGATCACGTCGAGGTGCGGAACGTCTCCGACGTGGGTAACGGAGACCCGGGTGATTTTGGCGGGAGCCAAGGCGCTCTGGGCGAAGGTGACGAGGTCGTCGCTGTATTCGATGATGTCGATCTTTTCGCCGCGTAGCTCGCGGATGATCGACTGAACTCGCGAGCCCTTCATCCCTACGCACGCTCCGACCGGGTCAACGTCCCGCTCGCGACTGAAAACAGCGACCTTCGCGCGCTCTCCGGGAGCTCGCACCGCGGTTCGGATCACCACGGTACCGTCGTAGATCTCGGGTACCTCCATCTCGAAGAGCTTGACCAGCAGCCGGGGGTCGGTCCGAGACAGAACGATCTGGGGGCCCTTGGGCTGGGTGTGGACCTCGATGATCACGCCACGGATGCGCTCGCCCTGGCTGTAACGCTCGTGCCGCGACTGCTCGCCCCTCGGCACCACGGCTTCCACCCCTCCGAGGTCGATGATGATGTCGCCGCGCTCGAAGCGTCGCACGGTGCCATTGAGCACGTCTCCGACCTTCTCTTCGTATTCCTTGAAGATCTTTTCTCGCTCAGCCTCGCGGATACGCTGGTAGAGCACCTGCTTTGCCGACTGAGCGGCGATGCGGCCTAGGCCTTCGGTCGAGATCGGGAGGTGTATCTCCTCTCCGACGGTGGCGTCGGTCTTATGATCCTTGGCCTCTTCGAGGCTCCACTCGGCTAGCGGATCTTCGACCTCTTCAACAACCTGCTTAACGATGAAAGCCTCGAAGTTGCCGGTCTGCAGGTCGAGGATGCTACGAACGGGCTCCTTGATGCGGTGCTGCTTTTTTGCCGCCGAAGCCATCGCGTCTTCTAGCGCGGAGACCCACCGAGTCATATCGATGTCCTTTTCGTGGGCGACCTGCCGTAAGACTTCGGCGAGATCCAGCTCTTGTGTTTGCGTTGCCATCGCCATCACTTCCTATATGTCGATCTCCAACCGAGCGGCTTCAACCGCGGTGAGGGGTAGGCATGTGGTCAGCTGGCTTTCTCGCTCACGAATGGCCACTGAGCCTCCAGCTCGCTCGGTATCAAAGTCCCCCAGAGTGCCAACTACGGTCTTAAGGTCCCCGGTGGCCGAGTCACGAAAAGTGACGCGGACCAGCTCGCCACGGAATCTCCGATAGTCATTTGGTCCGTATAACTTGCGGTCGAGCCCCGGAGAGCTCACCTCGAGCACATAGCTCGTCGAGTCGGTGTCCTCGAGGTCGAGGATGAGTGAGGCCTGTCTAGAGAAGCTCTCGCAGTGTTCGAGGGTCACTCCGTCTGGATGATCGAGAGTCAAACGGAGAGTACCGCCCTTGAGCTCGACCTCGAGCAACTCGCAGCCCTCCGCCGACGCGATCTTCGCTAGCTCTTCCTCAGTCTTCTGATCCACTTGCGATGCCATAAGTTCAGATACTCTTTCCACCAACAAAAAAGCGGGCACGAAGCCCACTTCTCAGACGTGCGACACGCGGGCGTCGACGAGGTTCCCCATCGACCGCGAGAGTATAGGTGAAGACGGCCCCTCCTTCAAGGTCTGCGAGCCCTGCCGAGGCTCGGTCATGGCGCACCAGGAGCGGCCAAATTGGCATCTTTGGAGCGCCCTCGCACCGGCGGTCCAGGTGCGCGGCGCTTGCATTGTGGCAGGGCATTTGCAACGCTCTCTACTCAGACGGGCGGATCCGCCTTGGATTTCGGATCTCTAGAAAGGATCATCTTTGATGAAGACGAACCGCGGTCACTTCTTCCTGACGCTTTTACTCGCGTTTGCAGCCGTCATCTTCGGCATGGTGTTGGCCGGGGGTAGTCGGCTCACCCCTTCAGGGTTCTCTGCTCCGGGTCCTCAGCGCGTTTCTGCACCTGCCGCAGCCAACGTTCCCCTTCCTAGCTTCGCCGATCTCGCCGAGGCTGTGCTGCCGGCAGTCGTCACTGTACAGGTGAAGTCGATTCAGACCGGCGCCCAGCGGCGCACGCCGTTCGAGTTCTTCTTCGGACCGCAAGGCCAGGGCGGGGAAGAGCCTGAGCGAGAGTTTCGTTCCGAGGGTACCGGTAGCGGTTTCGTGATTTCGAGTGACGGCTGGATCGTGACTAACAATCATGTCGTCGAAGACGCCACCACTGTGGAGGTGGTCCTCGACGATCGCGAATACGCCGCCGAAGTGAAGGGAAGAGACCCGGCAACGGATCTCGCACTACTCAAGGTAGATATCGATCGCGATCTCCCCTACCTCGGCCTAGCTCAGACCGACGAGTTACGAGTGGGAGATTGGGTGATGGCGGTGGGGAGTCCGCTCCTGCTCAGCCAGTCGGTGACCGTGGGAGTGGTCAGCGCAAAGGGCCGCAGTAACTTGAATATCACCGACAGCTCGTTCGAGAATTTCATCCAGACCGATGCGGCGATCAATCGGGGTAACTCGGGTGGCCCGCTGGTGAACCTCAGAGGAGAAGTCGTAGGCATCAACACGGCGATGAACTTTGGCGCCGAGAATGTCGGTTTTGCAGTGCCGGTCAGCACACTGAACGGGGTCCTGGATCAGCTCCAGTCGACCGGTCATGTGCGCCGTGGCTATCTAGGTGTGAACATCACCAACCTCGATCACGACTCGGCCGAGGCTTTTGGTGTCGACTCGACCGATGGTGCTCTGGTGCAAGAAGTGGTAGCCAATAGCCCCGCTCAGGAGGCCGGCCTGCGTAACGGCGACATCATTACCCGCGTCGACGGGCAGTCCATCCGGAACACACGCCAGCTCATCGACTACATCGCGGCGAAGCCGCCGGACTCGAAGGTCCAGGTCGACGTCCTGCGTGGGGGACGGTCTCAGGAGCGGACGATCACTCTTGGAGAACGCGAGGGAGCTACGGTCGCAGAGGCTGACAGCGAGCCCGAAGAGAGCGAGATGGAGTGGCTGGGCCTGCAATATCAGGACCTGACATCCGATCTGCGCCGGCAGACAGGGATCCCTCGCAGTATCAGCGGCGTATTTATTTCTGATGTCGCCGCTTCGAGTCCGCTCATCGACGAGGCCGTACGCCCCGGAAATGTCATCGTCGAGGTCAACGGAGAGGATGTTGGCAACCTGGATGAATTCGAAGAGCTGGTGGAGACGGTCGAGCCCGGTGGCTTTCTCCGTCTTTACGTTCGCCGATTCAGAGGCGGCGGTAGCGAACAGGGCTTCTTCGCGATTGTTCGAGTACCGGTGCGTGAGTGACGGGGCCTCGATCTCGAGAGTGCTTTCGTGATGGATCACGCTAGACTTGTGTCGTGACGACAGGCTTAGGAGCGAAGCCGCGGGCAGAGACTAAGGGCTCGGTTCTCGTCGTGGATGACGAGCAGGCGATTCGAGAGAGCTTGCGGATGGTCCTCGAGTACGAGGGCTACAGAGTCGACGAGGCCTCCTCGGGCCGCGAGGCGCTGGCCAAACTGGCCGAGCGACCGGGCCAGGCGGTGCTATTGGACATCAAGATGCCCGAGATGGACGGTCTCTCGGTGCTGAGTGCTCTGCGCGAGCGCGGCTACGAGATGCCGGTTCTCATGATCAGCGGCCACGGTGACATCGCAACCGCGGTCGAGGCGACTCGCCGCGGGGCTTTCGACTTTCTCGAGAAGCCGCTCCAGCGTGAGCGAATGCTCGTGGCTCTGCGCAACGCGGTCGAGAGCAGTCGTCTGAAGCGCGAGAATCAGAACTTTCGATCCCAGCCAGAAGAGTTGATCGGAGATTCGACGGCGATGCGGGCGCTGCGGGCCACCATAGCCAAAGCGGCGCCGACGACCGCCACCGTACTGGTGACGGGCGAGAGCGGCACTGGCAAGGAGTTGATTGCGGGCGCTCTTCACCGACAGAGTCAGCGCCAAGGGGGCCCTCTCATCCAAGTCAACTGTGCCGCCATCCCCGATGAGCTCATCGAGTCGGAGCTCTTCGGACATGAGAAGGGGAGCTTCACCGGGGCGGTGCGCAAGCAGATAGGGAAGTTTGTCGCCGCCGACGGGGGCACAATCTTTCTCGACGAGATCGGAGACATGTCTGCGCGCACCCAGGCCAAGGTGCTGCGGGTTCTGGAAGACGGCGAAGTGGAGCCGGTTGGAGCCGCCGGTTCGGTTCGAGTGGATGTGCGTGTGCTGGCCGCGACGCATCGGGACCTTCTTGGCGAGATCGAGGAGGGTCGATTCCGCGAAGACCTCTACTATCGGCTCAATGTGATCCCGGTGATCTCGCCGCCATTACGAGACCGGCTCGAAGACGTGCCGATGCTCGTCAAGCACTTCGTGGGGCGCTTTGGCGGCAACAACGGGTACCGCCCGAAGAGTTTCGACGCCGGCGCGCTTGCACAACTCAAGAGCCTTCCCTGGAAGGGGAATGTGCGTGAACTGAAGAATCTGGTCGAACGGCTGCTTATTCTCGGCTCCGGAGACACGATCTCTAAAGAGGACGTGCTCGCCAGCTATGGAGGCGCCGAGCTCGAGCTCTCAGGGAGCCTGACCGGTGTAGCGACCCTAAGAGAGTTCCGCGAGGTCTCGGAGCGACTCTTCCTCCTCGATAAGCTGCGCGATCAGGGCTGGAACGTAACCCGGACAGCCCAGGTGATCGACACGCCGCGGAGCAATCTCTACAAGAAGATGGAGCAGTACAACATCCGTCGAGAAGGTTCCGAGAAGCAGAAAGGGGAGTCAGGATGACTCTGCCGCGGGAGCCATCGTCTTCGACCGTCGAGGTTGATGCGGAGGAGCTTCCGGAGGGCCGCGATGACGGGGATGGCGCCCTTCCGGAGAAGGCGCGCTGGCGTAAGGCACGAGACGTTGCCGCCGAGAGCCAGCCTTTCTGGAAAGACGACTTCACAACCGTCTCCGGAATGGCCGTGCCCCATCTTGCGACGGCCGGTGATCTCGCCCCCGACCTCACCGGCGAGCTAGGAGTACCGGGCGAGTATCCCTTTACGCGGGGTATCCATCCAGCCGGGTATCGCGGGAAACTTTGGACGATGCGTCAGTTTGCGGGCTTCGGAACCGCCGAGGACACCAATGCCCGCTTCCGCTTTCTCCTCGAGCGAGGACAGACCGGGCTTTCGGTGGCCTTCGACCTGCCGACTCTTTACGGCTACGACGCCGACCATGAGATGTCCCGGGGAGAGGTAGGGAAGTGTGGTGTCGCGATCAGCTCCCTGGCCGATATGGAGACGCTCTTCGACTCCATCCCGCTGGGTGAAGTGAGTACCTCGATGACGATCAACTCGACGGCGCCGATTCTGTTCGCGATGTACCTCGCGGTCGCCGAGCGGCAGGGCGTTGGCTGGCGGACCGAAGTCAGGGGAACTCTTCAAAACGACATCCTCAAGGAATACATCGCGCAGAAGGAGTACATCTTCCCTCCTCGGCCTTCAATGCGCCTGATTACCGACCAGTTCTCGTTCGCGGCGCGCCACGTTCCACGCTGGAACACCATTTCGATCTCTGGTTACCACATCCGAGAGGCTGGCTCGACGGCCCTCCAAGAGCTAGCGTTCACACTCCGGGACGGCATCGAGTACGTGCAATACGGGATCGAAGCGGGACTCGACGTCGACGACTTCGCACCGCGGCTGTCGTTCTTCTTCAACAGTCACAACGATTTCTTCGAAGAGGTCGCGAAATTTCGTGCCGCGCGGCAGATCTGGGCCCGGGTCATGCGCGAGCGTTTCGGCGCCAGAGACCCGCGCTCGTGGATGCTGCGCTTCCACACCCAGACGGCCGGCGTTTCGTTAGTGGCCCAACAGCCGATCAACAACGTGGTGCGAACCGCGCTCCAAGCTCTCGCGGCGGTTCTCGGGGGCACTCAGTCCCTGCACACCAATGCTCTGGATGAGACCTATGCTCTACCGACCGAAGAGAGCGCTCTAATCGCTCTGCGTACTCAGCAGATCATCGCCCACGAGTCCGGAGTGATCAACACGATCGATCCTTTGGGCGGCAGCTTTCTGGTCGAGGAGTTGACGCGCCGTATGGTCGAGGGCTCCTACGACTACTTCCGTCGTATCGACGAGCTCGGTGGCATGGTGGAGGCTATCGAAGCCGGCTTCCCGCAGCGGGAGATCGTGGAGTCTGCGTACGCCGCTCAGCGTGCTGTAGACGAGTCCCAGAAGTTGATTGTGGGACTCAACGCCTACTGCTCAGAGGGAGAGGGAGACCTCGACACCCTTTGTGTTTCTGATCAGGTGGCGGAAACGCAGATCGAGCGCCTCGACGGCATTCGCAAACGCCGAGATGCGGGCGCGGTCGAGAGGTCTCTAGACGCTCTTCGCCGCGGCGCGAGGTCGGATGAGAACACGATGCCGCTGCTCCTCGACGCGGTCAAGGCCTACGCCAGCGTGGGCGAGATCAGTGATGCTCTCCGCGACGTTTTCGGCTGTTATGAAGAGGCGAGTGTCTTTTAGAGGGACCGAAACGAGGAAACGCGGGTCTAGTGCCCAGGGCGGCGGCAGATCACCGCGGTGTCACCCTTCTCGGCGAGCTCTTTCTCGAAGTGGCTGACGATCAGGTCGCGGCGCGACACTAAGGCTCGAATCTCTGGCTTCCGGAGCACATCCTCCAATCTGGCGGTCAACGACTCTACTGTCAGCGTCCTCAGAGCTTCGAAGACCCTGGCGTCGATCCTGGCGTTGGCGATCTCACCCGGCGACCTCAGTTTTTTATCGACTCGAAATGCCCGAGTGAAGTCGATCAGCACGATCTGCCATTCGGTGGTGATCAACAGATTTCCCAGGTTGGCGTCGGTGTTGTAGATCAGCTCGTTGAAGATTCTGGCCTGCTGCATCTGGTCGTTCCACTCACTCGGACTCGGAGGCTCGATCCTCTTCTCGTATCTCTCTCGCTCCATCATCAGAACGTCGTCGGCCCACCAGGTGAGGGCGCCGTCGGTACCGTCGACTTTGCGCTTCACCGAAACCGGAATCATCCCGAGATTCAGCATCCGGTCGAGGCGGTAGGCGGCGATGTTGTATCTGTAGCTATCGCGGAAGTTGAGCTCTGTCCCTCTCTCGCCCCGAAAGGAGGCCTTGTGGACGTCGATGACCTGGAGGCTGGCATCGTGAGTGATTCGCCCGTCGGACAGAGTGAGACGCCGAGTTTCGGTAATGCCTGTGGGGACGTGGGTCGACTTGATGATCTTCGCTTCGCGCAGGAAGGTCTCGGTCTCTTCGTCTGAGAGAACCGCCTGGACTGGAGATGCTCTCGCCTGCGCTCGAGCGGGCGGAGACGTGACAGCGCCCAGGACGAATAGAGAGCAGCCGGCGATCCAAACCTTGTTCATCGGATGTGCCCTTCGCTGTTGAGGGGTCGATTGTAACCCGCGGCCTTGCTTAGGGCCGCTCACTCCCTTGAATAGCCGCCTCCACTTCGGGCGAGAAGAGCGAGAGCACCGGCAGCGCGAAATGCCGTCGCAGCTCCTGACGTCGAATACGCTCTTTCGCCGCCGAGATCTCGTCGGGAGCAAAATTCTCGGTGAGGGGCTGCAGGCGGTCCGAGACGCGTTGCTCGAGGGCTTCGGCCTGTTTTGTGTCGAGGTCGGCTTCGGCCTGTTTCACCATCGTCGCGTCGAGCTCGAGGAGACGGTTCTCGACGGTTTCGAGGCGCCCGCCATCGAAGGCGCGGATCGAGCCGGCCAAGGCCTCGCTTTTTGACCAACCCGACGGCAAACTGGAGGCGAGGGCATCGAGGCGCCGCTCGACATCGAAGCTTCCACCACTAGCTATCTCTGCGGGACCGCGAAGCTCTGTGATCTGTCGCCACGCCTTTTCGACTGCCGGGCGACAGTAGCGAAGGCCCGAGACTCGACCCTCCTGGCCGCGGGCACGACGGCCTTCGAAAATCTCTTCGAGAGCTGTGATCACGATCTCCAGTGGTATGCCGACCTCTCGCCATCGTTGCGCGATCCGCCAATCCGCCGGTGCCAGCAGCAGGGGAGCGCCGCGGAGCCGGATGAAAGCTCTCTCTAGCGCTTGGAAGTAGCGGAGCTCTTCGCTTTCCACTGTGGTCAGCCGAAGTTCAGCTGGCAGATCTGGCGGAGGCCGATCAGAGTCAAATTCGGATCAACCCGCTGGATGTGGCGGGAGCCGGAGGCGATCATCTCGGACTCTCCACCGGTCGCGATTACAGGGCAGCCAGGGGGCAAGTCGGCGAGGAGCCGTTCGAGGATGCCGTCGATAAGGCCGATGTAGCCATAATAGAGACCTGCTTGAATCGCCTCGGAGGTGTTGCTGCCGAGGATCTTTTCGGGCTTGCGCACGTCGACCTTGTAAAGACGAGAGGCTCGAGCAAAGAGAGCCTCCGCCGAGATGCCGAGACCTGGGGTTATGACTCCGCCGATATAGGCGCCGTCGGTCGCGATCACGTCGAAGGTGATCGCGGTACCGAAGTCGACAGCAATTACGGGGGCGCCGCAGAGTTGTCGAGCCGCGACTGCATTGACGATGCGATCCGCACCGACCTCGTCGGGGTTGGCGTAGCGCACCTCGATCCCGGTGTCGAGGCCAGGGCTCACGAAAACTGCCTGGGTGTTGAAATGGTCCGTCGCCAGGTGTTCCAAGTGCATATTGACCGGCGGAACGACCGAGGAGACCATGACCGCACCGACTTCGTCGGGGTCGACGCCGCGCCGGGAGAGTAGAGGCAGGAGCAGGGCGGCGTACTCGTCGGCCGTTCGCTGGCCCTCGGTTGAGATCCGGAAGTCTTGCACCAGATCGTTACCGCGGAAGATGCCGAAGACCGAGTTCGTGTTGCCGACATCGACGACCAGAATCAGCTTCTCGAGATGCGCGGTTGCGCTCATTCGATCACCTCCCCGCTGGTTAAGAGACGCTCTTGACCCTGGATCTCGAGGCGTAGAAACCCATGCCCGTCAAACCCGAGGAAAGTGCCTTCGATCTCCTCTCCGGCGACCCGACACCGCAACGAGTCTCCCTGCCGGTGTGCCGTCAGCTCTTGATAACTGCGGTTGGCGTAGCTCTTGTCGCCGACGTGTACGAGCTCGGTAGAGACTCCGGCTACGAGCGAGCAGACGAAACGAGAAAGCGGCGGCGGGGCTTCGACCTCCAGCCGCAGGGATGTCGAGACCGCCGTTGGGAGCTGGGCGGCGGTATGGCCATGGTTGAGCCCGAGGCCGATGAGCGCCGCTACCGACCCTGAGGCGTTCGACACCGTCTCGATCAGTATGCCTCCGATCTTGCGGCCGCCGACGTGGATGTCGTTCGGCCATTTCAGCTCCGCTTCGCATGCCAACTCGGACCGCAGCGTTCGGGCGATACCGACGCCGGTGAGGAGGGGCAGGGTTTGGAGGTCATCCTCCGCGATCTCGCGGACTATGGTGAGGTAGGCACCGAGTCCCCGCTGGCTGATCCAAGACCTTCCTTGACGGCCTCTGCCGGCAGTTTGTTTGAGCGCGAGGACGGTTACCTCCGGACAGGCGCCGCCTTCTTGCTGGAACTCTTCGACCAGTCGCCGAGCGAACAAGTTAGTCGAGTCCAGCTCGGCGGCGAAGATCAAGCTGCCGAGCTTCGTTTGGCTCCAGTCAGCGTCGAGCTCCTCGACCAGCTGAGAGAACGTGCTCACGGAGCTCCGTCCCCCGAGCCCAGAATCTTGCGCACCTCCTCCGTTACAGCTTCGGTCATTCTCTTCTCCAAAGCTTCGACGCCGCCCATTTCGGCGAGCACTCGGCGGGCGACGCGCTCGACCTCAAGCTCACTGAGAGTCGGGGCCGGGGCCGCTAGGGCTTCGTCGACGGCGGGTGGAGGCGGCGACTCGATGGCCGAGGCTGTTGGTGGAGGAGTAGGAGAGCTCGGCGACGCGGTCTGAGCGGGGCCAAGAATCTTCGCGACACGATCGAGGAGCTCCTTGTCCGCGAATGGTTTGCGGAGAATGTCGTCCGCTCCGCACTCGGCGGCTCTGTCCGGATCGCAGTGCTCGAAAGTGCCGACCAGGAGAATGGTCGGAAGGCCCGGATGCCGAGCCTTGGCCTCACGGCACACCGAAAATCCGTCCGTTCTCGCCATGTGGACGTCGACGATCAGCAGCGAGGGGCGCGTCTTTGCAAGCCAATCGAGGGCGGCTTGCCCATCCCCCAGAAGCTCGAGCTCCGAGCCTCGGCGGGCAAGTGCCGTGGCTGTCGCCTCTCGAGTTCGAAGGCTATCGTCGGCGACGAGGATCGTCTCGCTCATTCATTCGCTCCTCCACGACACCGGCTGGCCGACCGTCAAGATCCTGTGGCGAGACGTTCCTGCAGATAGGTGACGATTGTCTGGGTCGAGGTGCCCGGCAGAAAGATCTCGTCTACACCAGCCTCCTTCAGGCCGGCGGCGTCTCGGTCCGGGATGATGCCGCCGACGAAGACCAGGACATCGTCGGCACCCTCTTCGCGGAGTAGACGAGTGATGTCCGGCAGCAGGCTGTTGTGGGCTCCGGAGAGGATGGAGATGCCGACCGCGTCCACGTCCTCTTGGACGGCGGCGGCCACAATCTGCGCCGGCGATTGGCGAAGCCCGGAGTAGATCACCTCGAATCCGGCATCGCGTAGCGAGCGCGCGACGATCTTAGCCCCGCGGTCATGACCGTCGAGGCCAGGCTTGGCAATGAGGACCCGGTGCCGCTCTTGAGTTACATCGTCCACGGGCAGGAAACTATATCTCACGATTGCAGGAGTGATCGCCAGGTCTGGCGCCCTTTCTACGTCCTCAATGGCGTGAGAATTCAACTTCCCCCGGCCGCGGATGTGGCTCTGGGTCTCTTGCTCGGGGCCTTGGTCGCACCCCGAGTCGGGCCGGTCCCGACTTTGTTGCTCGTAGTCCTGGCCTTGCTTGGCGCTTGTCTTCGCCGTCGGTGGGGCTGGGCTGTCGTGGCTTTCGCTCTCGGTATTCTCCACGCGCAGGTGTCGTGGCTGGATAACGCTCGCCGGGACCCCGGCTGGCGGAGCGATCTGCCGGTCACCGGTGTTTTTGCGCCGGGTGCCGATGGTTGGCAGGCTGCGACCTCCGGTTGGACTGCCAGAGGTCAGTTGCTGCGGCTCGAGCAGGGTGAGAGGAGTGCTGAGCCTCGAGTGCAGATGCGAGTGACTGTCAGCGCGCGAGAGCAGTTGCCGCCCGCCTCCTCGTATTCGCTGAAGGGGTATCTACAGCGACCGACGATGTACTACAACCCCGACCGCACTGCCGTGGGCTGGTGGCAGTTTCGGGTCGGAAGCTCCCGCCTGGTGAAGGCTATGGGACCAGCAAGCTCCGAGAGCTGGGTAGGACGGATGCGGGCAACGGCGCACCATGCCGTCTCTAGCTGCGGCGAGGGCGCGGGAGTAACCGTAGCGACGGCACTGGCGTTGGGTGACAGTCAGGTGCTGCCGACAGGTTTGAAGATGGCTCTTCGCCGCGCTGGGCTCTCTCATCTCTTTGCCATCTCGGGGCTCCATGTCGGTCTCTTGGCCGCAACGGTTCTCTTCGCGGCCTACCCGCTAAGACCTCTGCCCAGAACGGTACTGGCCTTGAGCTCCGTTGCCACCTATGTCGTGATCGTGGGCCCAAGCGCTTCAGTTTCGAGGGCGGCTGTGATGGTCTCGGCCGTTCTCGCCGCCCGCCTCTCACGCCGGCCGCCTTCTTCGATCAACGGTCTGGCCCTCGCTGTTCTCCTCCTCTTGGCGCTGTCGCCGGCCGCGGCACATGAGCTCTCTTTCAGATTGACCGTCGCTGCGACTTTCGGCATCCTCGTTTTAGCGCCTTCGCTGCGTCGCCACTGGCCCTCGATTCCGGGTGGGGGGCCCCTGTCTGTGGCCTTGGGTGCGCAGCTCGCGACCCTGCCGCTGGTAGTGCCGGCCTTTTCCCTATTGCCGGTCGGCTCGCTGTTGCTGAACGTGGTAGCGATCCCTTGGATAGGGCTTTGCCTCGTGCTCTGTCTCGGCTGGTCGGTGGTCGCGATCATCAGTACTCCGATGGCATCTGCACTGGTTCCACTTCTCGATCTTGTCGCGGCTCCGTTCGGATGGCTCGAGCTCCTTCCTCCGGGGGCGCTGCTGTCGATGCCGCTGTCCTGGAGCTTTCTACGCTGCCTGATATTCAGCGCTCTGGTGGCGGCACTCCTGACCGGCCGCCGTCTGGCATTGGTGGGGCTGGTGGCTTTCTTCGCGAGTGTCCCGTCTCACCAGAGTCCAGATCTGGGAGTGATTGCCTTGGACGTTGGACAGGGCGATGCATTACTCCTCCGGGACGGCGCTCATACCTTGCTCATCGACGGTGGCGGCTGGCGCAGTGGCGACTTTGGCGGAAGGGTATTGGTGCCTGCGTTGGCTCGACTCGGGGTGCGATCCTTGGAGGCAGCGATCATCAGCCACGCCGACTGGGATCACTGCGGCGGGGTTGCGGATCTCGCCTTCTATGTCCCAGTGCGGGAGCTCTGGCTCAGCCCGGGGGTCCTCTCCAGCAGCTGCGGGCGCCGCCTGCTCGATCTGGCGGGCCCGACAATTCGAGTGCTGTGGAGGGGCCATCGCCGGGTCTGGCATCGTTGGAGCTTCGAGGTCCTTCATCCCGCGCCAGGCTCCGGGCGGCGTGGTAACGAGGGCTCCCTCGTGATTCACGCCAGTGCCGGTGGTCGCAGTCTGCTTTTGACCGGTGACATCGGGGAGGTGGTGGAGCGGGCTCTGATGAAGAAGGGCTCTCGACTCGACTCCGACATACTCAAGGTGGCGCATCACGGCAGCCGCTTCTCGAGCGGGCGATCCTTTCTCGATGCCGTGTCGCCGCGGCGGGCGATCATCTCGGTGGGGCGAGGGAACTCGTACGGGCACCCCACAGGGGCGGTTCTGGACCGCCTGGAGGCCCGTCGTACGCAGGTTCTGCGGACCGATCTTCATGGCCGGATCGACCTCTCGTGGCGCCCGGGAGGCCCCCTGCGGGTGGCGACGGCGACCACGCCCCTGGCACCTGGAGCCGTGCCTCGGCGGCACCGGATTGGCCGTCCGGGACTGCTAGAGTGAGGCAACAGAGATGGAAGCTCCTCGCTGTCTTGCCATCGTCGGCGCGACCTGTACCGGGAAGAGCGGTCTCGCCCTGGCCCTCGCGCAAAGGTTGGGAGGGGAGCTCATCAACGGAGATGCTCTTCAGGTCTATCGAGGTCTGGATCGCGGGACGGCCAAACCGACTCTCGAAGAGCGCTCCCTGGCGCCGCACCATCTGATCGATTTTCTCGACCCCGACGAGCGATTCTCCGCTGGGGAGTTCTCTCGCCAGGCCCGAGTCCGCATTGCGGAGGTCCAAGCGAGAGGCAAGCTGGCGATCGTTGTCGGTGGAAGCGGTTTCTACATACGTGCGCTGTTTCAGGGCCTGAGCGAGATTCCTGAGGTTCCGGAAGAAGTTCGCGAGGGCCTTGCGCAGCGTCTCAGCGAGCAGGGGATCGAGGCCCTCTATGACGAACTGCGGAGGGTCGATTCCGCCACGGCTCGGCAGGTTTCCCCGAACGACAAACAGCGAATCCTTCGTGCGCTCGGAGTCGTCACAGCAAGCCGTCGACCGATCTCTGAATGGCGCTCGGCACCCCCCCGAGAGGAGGGTCCCGAGGCGCTTCTGATGGGTTTGACGCTGCCCAGATCGCTCCTATACGATCGGATCGCCGCTAGGGCGCGTCGCATGGTGCGGCAAGGTTGGCTCGACGAGATCGAAGGACTCCTCAAGCAGGGTGTTTCTGAGACTGCGCCGGCATTTCAGGCGATCGGCTATCGCCAACTGCTTTCGCACCTGCAGGGCAGGTGCGGCTTGGAGGAAGCGATCGAAGACACCGTGAAAGCGACTCGTAGATACGCAAAGAGACAAGAGACGTGGTTTCGGAAAGAGAGGGTGGCCGTTTGGTTCCCCGCCACTGATCCCAAGCTTCTACCGTCCCATGTTATGACTTACCTTGCCAGTCAGGGCATCCGGAGTTAGTAATGGCCAAGCACGCGATCAATATTCAGGACGGGTTCTTATTTCAGAACCTCAAAGAGGCGACGGAGCTGTCCATCGATCTGACCACCGGGCAGCAATTGGTCGGAAAGCTCAAGCGCTTCGACCGCTTTGCCGTAGTCGTCGAGAGCCAGGGCCGCGAAATACTGGTGTACAAGCACGCCATCGCTCAGATCTCAGGTCCGCCGATCGCCGCGGCGCCCTAGCCGCGATCTCGCGCAAGGGGCGTCTAGATCAGTGCTCTACCAGGACCCGGGACGCCTGCCAGGATCTTCTGGTGGAGGCGCGCATCGTATTCCGTCAGCAGGGCGTCGGTGATCGGTTCCGGCCGCGACTGGGCCAGCTGGCGCTGGGGTGCATCCTGGATCCCGCTGATTCTTCTCTCTGGAGCCTGCGCCACAACGACTGTCGACGTCCGCGATCCCGGCCTTCCCGCGGAAGTCAGATCCTACCTGCTGTCGCCACTCGAGGGATGGACGGAGCCTCTGGACGCCGGTACGCGGCCGACGCTGGTGAGCGGCTTTGAACAGGTGCTGCGATCCGATACGACGGCTGCCATGGCGATTGCAGCCGAGCTCCTCGATCGTTCCCCCGGGCTCGAGCCCGCGCTGGTACTTGCCGCTCAAGCGGACTTCGTAGCGGGGCGAAATTCCGAGGCCCTCGGCCGGCTTTCTACATGGGTCGGGCCAGAGTCCGGCTATACCTCGGCGGCGCTTCTGCTGGCGCGACTGGCGGAGCTGGGGGACGACCCCGTCACCGCCTATGCCGCCTACCGCAGCCTCGATGGCGCGGTTCCGGTTGCCACGACGAGGGCTCCGGCGATTTATGAGCGGGCAATGCAGGCACTCGCTAGGCGGCTTCAGCGAGACCTTTCGACTGGACGTCTCACGGCGGCGCAAGAGAGTCTCGCCCGGATGCGCTCCTGGGAGGGGGCCGGCTCGGCGAGGGTCCTCGAAGGGGCGCGGAGCCTGGCACGAGCGACGGGAGATGCGTCTGCCGAGCTCGCGGCGCTGCGCTCACTTTCCGATCTCGGCCGTAATGAAGGTCAGCTGGTCGAGAGGCTAGCCGATCTGGAACTGGAGATCGGGGACCCCGAGCGCGGATTGGAGCTTCTCGATGGTCTGTCTGTCCGCGATCCGGAGAATCGGGCGCTCGAGCTAAAGCTGACGACCGCGCAGGTCCGCTGGCGCCTACGTCTGCTCCCCGACGATGTGCAAACTCTTGCTGACCGCCAAGAGCTTCGGCGCGGAGATTATGCCGCGTTGTTGTATTGGCTGGTGCCTGGGGTGAGGCGGACGGGAACGGACAACGTACGCATCGCAACCGATATTCTCGATCACGAGCGCCGACAGGAGATCGTTCGTGTGCTCAACCGCGGACTGATGAGTGTGGATCCGACCTTGCACCAGTTCGAGCCCGATCGGCCGGTGTCGAGGTCGGAGGCGATTCGTAGCCTTCTCGAGATGCTCCGAGGCACCGGCGCAGCGGGTGAGTGCGCTCGAGAGCTAGGTCTGAACCCCACGCCGTCTGCCTCCTTTCTCTGTGGTCTCGCCCACAGATGTGGAATTCTGGACGACATCTCGGCCTGTCTGCCCGGTGCGGCCCTTTCAGGCGGCGAAGCGGTCGAGCTCCTGGGGCAGAGCCTTTCAATTTCTCAACGGGAGTGAGCTTTGTCTGACTTTGTTCATCTTCACTTGCACAGTCAGTACAGCCTTCTAGATGGAGCCAATCGGATCGACGATCTGATGACCAAGGCTGCCGAGCTGGAGATGCCGGCGATCGCCCTCACCGATCACGGCAATCTATTCGGGGCCATCGAGTTCTACGACAAAGCTCGTGCTGCCGGGATCAAGCCCATCGTAGGGATCGAGGCCTACGTCGCCAAGGGAGGACGCAAGGAGCGCAGTCCAGCTCACGCTCGCAGCAACCATCTGGTTCTGCTGGCGAGGAATGAGACCGGCTATCGCAACCTTCTCAAGCTCAGCACCCAGTCCTACCTCGAAGGCTTTTACTACAAACCGAGGATGGACAAGGAGTTGTTGAGGGAGTACAGCGAAGGGATCACCTGCCTCTCCGCCTGCCTGAATGGGGAGATCAACGAGAAGATTCTCGGTGGCCACACCGCTGAGGCGAAAACGCTGTGCCACGAGTACCTCGACATCTTTGGCGAGGGAAACTTCTTTCTCGAGCTGCAGGACCACGGCATCCAGGAGCAGCGAGACGCCAACGAAGTGCTGAGGCGGCTGGCTCAAGAGTCGGAGATCCCGACCATCATCACCAATGATTGCCACTACCTACACCACGGAGACAGCTTTGCCCACGATGTGCTGCTCTGCATCGGCACTCAACGCATGGTCAGTGACGTCGATCGGCTCAAGTATCACGGGGATCAGTTCTATCTCAAGAGTGCAGAAGAGATCTTCGCTACCTTTCCCAAGGACGGTAGGGCGATCGAGAATACGCTCAGAGTGGCCGAATCCTGCAACCTCGAGATCCCCACCGGTAGCTTTCATCTTCCGGTATTTCCCGTGCCCGAGGGGTACACCCTCGAGAGCTATCTGGATGAGGTCACACGCGAGGGCCTGACCCGACGGATAGACGAGTTGCGCCGGACTCGCAGCGAGGTTTTCGAGCGCAACACCGAGGAGGCGTATTGGCGTCGCCTCGAGAGTGAGCTGGCAGTGATCGTGAGCATGGGCTTCGCCGGCTACTTTCTCATCGTCTGGGACTTCATCCGTTATGCCCGCGAAGCGGGTATCCCGGTCGGCCCCGGCCGAGGCTCGGCCGCCGGCTCACTGGTCTCTTACGCTCTTCGCATCACTGACATCGATCCTCTCCAGTACCAACTGATCTTCGAGCGCTTTCTCAATCCCGACCGCATCAGTATGCCTGACATCGACATCGACTTCTGCATGCGCCGGCGTGGTGAAGTGATCCACTACGTCAGCGAGAAATATGGGCGGGATCGCGTAGCTCAGATCATCACCTTCGGAACGCTCGGGGCCAAGGCGGTGCTTCGAGATGTCGGCCGCGTTCTCGGCCTTCCCTACGGCAAGGTCGATCGGATCGCCAAGCTCGTACCCGATATGACCAAGTCTCTCTCAGAGGCCGCCACAGAGATCGAAGCGCTCAAGGACGAGGTGGCTCGCGACCCCGAAGTGCGCCAGATTGTCGAGGTTGGTGAGCGCCTCGAGGGACTGACTCGTCATGCCTCCGTGCATGCGGCCGGCGTCGTCATCACTCCGCAAGCAATCGAAGAGCTCGTACCTCTCTACAAGACCAGCAAGGACGAGATCGTCACCCAGTGGGACAAAGACGTAATCGAGAAACTGGGTCTGTTGAAGATGGACTTTCTCGGTCTACGCACGCTGACCGTGATCGACGACACGATCAAGACTCTCGCCCATCAGGGGGTTGAGCTCAATCTGGATGATGTGCCGCTCGACGACGAGGAAGTCTTCCGCCTCTTCTGTGATGGGCGCACCAACGGCATCTTCCAGTTCGAGTCAAGCGGTATGAAGGACCTCCTGGTCCGTGCGCAACCGTCGAAGTTCGAGGATCTTGCGGCTTTTAACGCTCTCTACCGCCCCGGCGCGCTATCGGTAGGGATGGTCGAGGAGTTTATCCAGCGCAAGACCGGTCAGAAGAAGGTCCGCTACATCGTTCCCGCGACAGAGCCGATTCTCGCGGAGACCTACGGGGTCATCGCCTACCAGGAGCAGGTGATGCAGATCGCGGTGGAGATGGGCGGTTTCACTGCCGGCGAGGCGGACATGCTGCGCAAGGCCATGGGTAAGAAGGACCCGGAGGTGATGGCCAAGCAAAAAGAGAAGTTTCGCAACGGGGCCATCAAGAAGGGCTATGCCGCCAAGAAGGCCGAGCAGGTATGGGAGTACATCGAGCCTTTCGCCGGATATGGTTTCAACAAGAGCCATAGCGTGGCGTACGCCATGCTGGCCTACAAGACCGCCTACTTGAAGACCCATCATCCGGTCGCCTTCATGGCGGCAATGCTGACGTCGGAGATGTCCACTACTGACAACGTTGCCAAATACGTTCGAGAGTGCAATGACATGGAAATCGAAGTTCTGCCACCCTCGATCGGAAGCAGCGGGTGGGGGTTTCAGGTCGAAGAGGGCGCCATTCGCTTCGGCCTCGGCGCGGTGAAGGGGGTCGGCGAGACAGCGATCGAGGCCGTGCTGGAGGCCCGCGGTCGGGTCAAGACGTTTCGCGGTGTCTACCACTTGGCCTGCGAAGTCGACAGTCGGGTGGTCAATCACAAGGTCTTCGAGTGCTTGATCAAGGCCGGCTGCCTTGACAGCGATGGCTTCAGTCGCCGGGCGCAGCTGGAGGCTCTCGACTCGCTTCTCGATCAGGCTCAGCGCCGCCGCAAAGAAATCCAGGCGGGCCAATCCAGTCTCTTTGGCGAGGCCGCGATGGATCCCGGGCCGCGACCGGAGATCGAGGACTGGCCATCGCGCCTACGGCTCCAATACGAGCGCGAGGCTCTGGGGATCTATCTCACCGGTAATCCGCTCGAAGAGTTCAAAGATGTGTTGCGCCGGCGCACCAATTGCTCGTCGGCGGATATGCAGGACTCGAATGGCGCGCCCGTAACGGTCGGCGGATTGGTGAGCAGCTTTCGCCAGCTCAAAATCAAGAGCGGTCAAAATGCAGGGCGTTTCATGGGTCGCTTCCTTCTGGTGGATCTCCAGGGGACGATCAATGTCGCCATGTTTGCCGACCAGTTCGAGAAGCACCGTCGGCTGATTCAGGATGACGCCATCGTGCTGATCCAGGGGCCCTTGCGCGAGCGGGGAGGCGACTTCGAGCTCCGCGCCGATCGGGTCGAGGCGCTAGAGGGGTCCAACGTTGGCGAATCCGAGGTGTCGGTGGAGCTCAACGCCGGAGTGTCCATGAGTCAGATGCTCGAGCTGCGGAATCTTCTAAGTGAGCATCCCGGCAAGGCGCGGGTCATCTTTCGCATGCAGGTTCCGGGCCGTACCGTTCGGGTCGCGGCGGGAGAACAATTTCGAGTGGCACCAGACGAAGATCTGCTGCGTTCGGTCGAGGCACTGTTGGGGCAGGGGCGGGTGACGACACGAGTCCTGCCGGTCGAGACAGCTCTCGAAGAAGCGCCTGCAGAGGAAGTCTGAGCTACGGGAGAGTCTGCGATGAACATCCTCGATCGAGAAAAGAGTCTGGTCCTCGTCATCGACTTTCAGGGCAAGCTGGCTGAGATCGTGGACGAGTCCGCCGCGGTCCTCGGAGCCACCAAGCGTCTACTGGCGCTGGCGGAGCTCTTCGAGGTGCCGGTGTTGCTCAGTGAGGAGTACCCGCAGGGGCTCGGAGTGACCGAGGATTCCCTGCAGCAGGCCTTTGACGGTCTGAGTACGGCCAAGAAAAAGATAGAGAAGGCGAGCTTCGGCTGCTGCGGAGATCCGGGCTTCGAGGGTGCGGTGGCAGAGCTCTGCCAAGGGCGTGAGCCCTCGGAGCGCCAGTTCGTCATCGCTGGTATCGAGGCCCACGTCTGTGTCGTTCAGACTGTGCTCGAGCTCTTGAGGCAGGGCTCACAGGTCTTTGTGTGCTGGGAGTGTGTTAGCGGTCGCGGCGTTACCTACCGTCGCTGGGCTATCGAGCGCATGCAACAAGCTGGGGCCTCGATCGTCAATCACGAGTCGGTTGGCTTCGAGTGGGCGCGAACCAAGGATCATCCTCGTTTTCGAGAGATGAGCCGTCTGTTTCGCGAAGGGCAGATCGGTGGCGAGCAGAGCTTCTGAGCCAGCGTTCGAGGAGGCGTGCTCCCGTTTCGACGCCGCCAACTCTGAAGACCCCAATCAGGAGATCGCGGGAGGGCGGGCGGTGGCGCGCGAGCTTCTCTATGGGCAACGGATGACCTCCTGGCTCGGGCGCCTCTATCCAGACGCGGGCGAGGCTCTCCGTCTGGCGGCGAGGGCTCAGCATCTCTGCCGCTGGCGACTTCCGCGACAGCGCTTCGGTGAGGGCCGGCAAGGGTACCTCGAGTGGCGGACGAGCTGCGCCAAGATGCACGCGGAATTGGCGGGAGAGATTCTTCGAGAGGTGGGGTATGACGAGACCTTCATCGCCCGAGTCGCAAGCCTTCAGCGCAAAGAGGGCTTGGCGGAGGATGAAGAGGTCCAGGCCCTGGAGGACACGGCTTGTCTGGTATTCCTAGAGAATCACTTTGCAGACCTCGCCAAAAGCCAGGAAGATGCGAGAATGCTCCGTATTCTGAAGCGGACATGGAAAAAGATGTCTTTGCGAGCGCAGGGAGCAGCCCGGGAGCTCGAGCTGCCGGACGACCTCAGTTCACTGCTTCGACAAGCCATTGGCGAGGCCACTTCTCCGTTGGCGGTGGAGTAGGTCAATGTTGAAGCGGCTTTGCCTCTGCTTGCTCCCGGTCGTATTCGCGCAGGGCCCCGCCCTGGGTGAGGACACGGCAGAAGTGATTCGGAGTCTCTTTGTGGACTACAAGAATGCTCTCCTCGAGGGCGACGGCGCCACCGCCGCGCGGCTGGTCGATCAGGGCACGCTGGACTATTTCGAGGAGGTCAAGGCACTGAGCCTAGAGGGCAGCGAAGCGGAGATCCGGAGTCGCCCCTTCGTGGATCGCCTGTTGGTGATCACGATGCGACACGAGCTCGATAGGGCCGAGCTGGTGGAAATGGATCTGGAGAGTCTGCTGCGACATGCCGTCGAAGCAGGCTGGATTGGCAAGCAGTCGATCCGTCAATTGGATATCGGTGAGGTGGAGGTCGAAGACGGAGCGGCGTCCGCGCTAGCGCTGACGACGGGGTCGCAGCTGCCGGCCGCGGAGCTCGGCGAGGAGCCTCTGCGCTACCGATTCGTGTTCGAAGAAGGTAGCTGGCGGTTCCGATTCCACTCGCTGGTCGAGAATCTCAATCAGATCATCGCTGAGTTTACGGCCCAGCTCGGTACTGACGAAGATGCCCTCATTTTCATCCTCGTCGAGCAGCTGTCGGGACGCAAGGTGCTGCCGGAGGTGTGGAGCTTGAGTGAGCCCCAGTAAGAGCAGATGCCGACCTTGGAGTCGAATTTCGCGGTTCGCGCTTAGGGGCGATTGCTCATGATGGTCAAGACCCAGAGTGTCGGAGTCGCGATTACTCTCGCCCTGCTCATGGCCTTGTTGCCGCTGCCGACTCTTGGGCAGACATTGAGTGAGCGTAGCGGCGACCGACGCGCCATCGAGTTTCCCTATACGGACGCCTACCAAACGCTGGTGGTCGATCTACATACGCACTCCGTTTTCTCCGACGGGAATGTGTGGCCGAGCATCCGCATGCGAGAAGCTGCGCTCGATGGTCTCGACGCAATCGCTGTAACCGAGCACCTAGTGTCGTGTCCCAGAAATGCCTACCTAATAGCTCGGCCCCTTTCGCTCGCTGCCTTCGTTACGCCTCGCCGACAGATTTCCCAATATGCCTGCCTCGCCGCGCCTTGGCAGCGAACGAAATGACCTCGATCTATTAGGCAGGCATTTCCGGGACACGACACTAGAATGGCAGCCCCATCTCGAGGACATTCCCCACCCGGATCGGAATCGATCGTTCGAAGTGGCACTCGCCAGTTTGCCGGAGGGGTCTGAGCTGATGGTCATCGCGGGGTCGGAGATTACTCGCAGCGCCCCCGTGGGTCACATGAACGCTGTCTTTATTCAAGACGCCAATGCGCTCTTCGAGGTGCGCTCGAATGTGTCAGAGCCATTTGATGCGAGCGACTACTACAGGCTTGCAGGGGCGTGGCCGGCTCAGGCGGCGGTCGACGCGGCCAATGACCAAGGCGCTTTCGTGTTCTGGAATCATTCGTGGAGCATCTCGCCTGACAGTAAGACTGTCGTTACCGAGTTTCAGCGCAACAACGCGGTGGGCGGCAAGCTGCATGGCATCGAAGTCGTCAATGGCGGAACCTACTCCGCCGAGTCATTCGAGATCGCACTCGATCTCGACCTCGCTCTCATCGGGGTTTCCGACGTTCACAACCTGATCGATTGGGACTACCAGCCCCATGCCGGCGGGCACCGGCCGGTCAACCTCGTTTTTGCGGAAGGAAGAAGCGTAAACGCTCTACGCGAGGCGCTATTCGCGCGCCGGACGGTCGTTTGGTACAAGAACCTACTCATCGGCCGGCCGCGTGATCTGTCTCCCTTGCTGGACGCCTCACTGAAAGCGGTGAGTGCGCGCTACATCCCCAAAGGAAAGGAGGAGACCAGGGTGCTGACGGTGGTGTTGCGAAATCTCTCTGATGCACACTTTCAGCTCGATAGCCTGAGTGATCTGAGCCTGGTACGAAACCATGACCTGATCGAGATCGCTCCACACTCCGAGACCACGCTGAACGTCCGCACCGGGGAGGAGTTATTAGATCGATTGACACTCGACTTCGAAGTCCTCAATGCCCTCACAGCCCCGAAGAGCCATCCCGTGATCAGCTTCGATCTGACGATCGACTGAGCTCTTCGGCGCTTCAACTGTAGCTCAGGCTTCGATCCCGTCTTGCAGGGGCTCGAGGTAGCTCGCGAAAAGCTCCCGTGTCGCTCGGACCTTGTGGAGCGCGCCAGAGTCGATGAGCCTTCGGAGCGCATTGTCACCTTCCCGCGCCCCCCTTTGGACTCGCAGGATCGTGTGATCGGACGCCGCCAGCATCTGCAGCACGAAATCACGTCGGTCGTCGAGTCCGTAGGCATCAAGCAAGACGCGAACGCGCTGGATGCACAGTCTCAGCATCTCTGGGCTCAGGACACCCTGTTCAAAATCCAGGCTCTTGCGGGCCTGGGGGTCATGGACCGGGGCAAAGCTGTTTGCCACTTTCGCGAGCTCGAGCTTCGCGGTACCTGGCGCGGCAACATCCCAGTCGATGACTCGGATCTCTTGGTCCGGGCCAAGCACCAGGTTTCGGGGGGCGACGTCGAAGTGGCAGATAATCTGGTCCTGCGCCTGGGCGTCCCAGCTCATTCGCCATCGCGCGCCGGCGGGCTCGACAAAGTCGCTAACGGCTTGGTGGTAGCCACGCAGCCATCGGCCCGTTTTCGCCAGAGTCTCTTCGCTCCATACCCACCCGGCCTGGGACTGGTCGGCCCCCCCTGCGCGACCCGGCAGGAACGAGAGTATCTCTCGGCCTTGCTCATCGATTCCGAGAACCCTCGGCGCTTGAAAGAAGCCTCGAGACTCGAGATGCCGGAGCAAGGCGTGGACCGCGGGTGTCCAGGGGCCGGTAGTGCGCCGCACGGTATCACCCACTCGCTCGACGTGGCTGAGACTCCCACCTTCCAGAGGTTGAGCTCTACTCTTCACTTTCGAGCGCGCGGAGTCAGCCGCTCAATCCCCGAGCTCGCACCGCAACTGGTGGAGGGCTTCTTCCAGGCGCGCGGTCGTAGAACGAAGCTCCTCCACCGAGCTCTCCACGGCCTGGAGGCGTTCCAGCGTCGATGGCCCCCGATCCCTCGATGCTTGCTCAAGCTCACTCCCTGGGCGCACATCGTCCGGAGCGTCGGGCGCGGACGGATCCACCGCCGCCAGTGAGTGCATCCAGCGGGTCTCCCGCTGGCCTGGGCGGCGCTCTTGCTCGTGCACCAGGACGTGGGGCTCCTCGGCGAGATCTTCGAGCTTCTGCAGCACGTCCTCGACAGTTTCGAAACGCTGCATTCGCTCCGTGCGTACTCTCAGCTCGCCGGGAGTTTGGGCGGCGCGGAGGAGGAGCTGAGTGATCAACGCCTTGCGAGATGGAGTGAGATGCCAGCGACGAGTGAGGCAATGCTCCCAGCGCTCCACTCGTGCCCCATCGCGCCGCTGAGTCAAGCCGTCGAAGCCCAGCCGATCCAGCGTTTCCACGACCTGGGTCTCAGTGAGCTCGGTCACCGGGTCGCGATTGCTCCTCTGATTGCAGGCGGCAATAAGTGCATTGACCGTGAGCGGGTACTGGTCCTGGGTAGTCTGCTCTTTCTCGAGGAGAGCACCGAGGACGCGCATCTCGCAGGGGTCGAGTAGGCGAGTCTCTGGCATGGTGCCTAGTGGCTCAGGGCATAAACCACGATGTTCACTCCCATCGCATAGGCCACGGTCGAGTACTTTTCGAAATACTCCTCGCCGTAGGCTTCGCGCTCCCAGCCGTCGCCGATGTCGGTATTGTGAGTGGCAACCACCATCAATCTCCCCTCGTCGTCGAAGATACCGCGCAGATGGACGGGTGTCACAGGGGCGGCAGGATAGCGGTGAATCCACTCCGGGTCGTGGCCAAGGTAGGCGAAATCCCTTGCCGGTACCTGGGGCGGATCGGTCAGCGGGAAAACCTCATTGAGTAACGGATGCCCGCTGGGAATGTCCTGCCAAGCTCTTTCCGGAAAGATCTCGTCAAAGATACCGTCGAGGTTCTCCCACTCGGCCCAGCCCCAGAAATCGTCTACCCATAAGAAGCCCCCCTTGAGCAGATACTCGCGCAAGGCCTTCGCTTCCTGAAGGTTGAGCGCCATCCAGCCGGGGTCGCACATATACAGGAACGGAAAGTCGAAGACGTCGGCGTCGCTCAGCCGCCGAGTGACAGGCTTCAAGTGGGGCTTGACCGTCGTCAGCTCGTCGAAGCGGCGCAGGAAGTTCTGATCCGCCTGCGGAAAGTCCGTTTCCCATCTGAGCCAGTAACGTCCGTCGTAGAAGTAGAAGGACTCTCCGTAGCCTCCTACGCTGTCGTACTCGACCCGGACGAAGCTGAAGGCCGCTTCTTTGGACGGCGAGTTTTGCGGCGGGCTCGAGGCCGACTGACCCCAAAGTGTCGGGGCGAGGAGAGCGGCAATCGCCAACACCGCAGCGCGAAAAGCGGGCTCTGCCATCGATAGTGTGCATTGTGGAGGATCGAAAGGGGTAAATCAACGGTGGACTCGGTCGCGTTGGCTGGAAGGAATCCCGTTTTCGCTGCCGGCCTTGCTCGCGGGCATGGCTCCCTGGTTGAGATAGCATCGAGGGCGTGAAGATGCCGTTCTCATTCGCCGTCTGTGCATCGCTCATCTCGGGCGCATCTTTGGCGCTGGTCGGTTGGAGCCAACTGGAGCTTGGCAGCGCTTTCGCGGCGAGTGCGGTCGCCAACCCCACCGCGAGCGCAGCCTCCGAGGACGAAGACGAGCGCTTCCTCCGAGAGGCCCGGGACGGTCTCGCTCGCTATTGGGCTCCGCCCAGCGATTCACATCGAGAGTTCTATTTCACGCGGGCGTTTTACAGCTCGGGGAGGAACGACTTGTTCCGCGGCTTTCCCTCCTGGAGTGTCGATTTCCCCAAGGCGGATATTCAGTTCATGATGGGCGTCAAGCGCCTGGTCAACCATCTCGATGTTTACGAGGAACAGAACCCGGTGTCGCTGGCTGACCCCCAGCTCGCTCGCTACCCTTTCCTCTACGCCGTCGAGGTTGGCTACATGTCGCTGCGGGAGCCCGAGGTCCGCGGCCTGAGGGATTATCTGCAGCACGGCGGCTTTCTTGTAGTCGACGACTTTTGGGGCAGTCGTGAGTGGGCGAATTTCAGTCGTGAGATGCGACGGGTTCTCCCGGATCACCCGATTGTCGACGTCCCCTCGGACCATCCGGTGTTTCATTGCTTCTACGATGTCGAGGAGATCGTCCAAGTTCCCAATGTCGGCCAAGGTCGGTGGGGGGGGCCGACCTGGGAGAAAGACGGCTATGTGCCGCATCTGCGGGGTGTGCTCGATGACCATGGTCGGCTGATGGTCGCCATCAACTGGAATAGTGATCTCGGCGATGCATGGGAGTGGGCGGAGGACCCGTATTACCCGCTCAAATATTCGACCTATGCCTACCAGATGGGAGTGAATTTCATCGTTTACGCGATGAGCCACTGACCCTATGTCTGTCTTCGAGCTCCTCTTTAAGTACCCTCCCTCGACCTTCGCGGCAGGTAGCCTTCGATTCCTGCCCTCCTGGCCACTATTGCTCGCCGCCGCGGTCTGCCTCGTTGTCAGCTTGCCGGCTCTGGCTCGATATCGGCGTCAGCGCCGTGGTGGCACGCCAATCCTTATCGGGCTGCGTGCGGGTACTCTGCTGCTCCTCTTTTTGTGCCTGGCGCGCCCCTCATTGGTGCTCTCGACGGTCGTTCCCCAGGAGAGCTTCGTGGGAGTGCTCCTCGACAGCTCTCGCAGCATGGGCGTAGCTGATGAGGGCGGCCTGCCGCGATCCACTGCAATGCTCGATCTGCTCGACCCCGAGGGCGGTGACCTCCTCGGGGCCCTTGAAGAACGCTTCAAGGTCCGATTGTTCACCTTTTCGCGCGATCTTCGCCGCGTTGCAAACCTCGAGGAAGTTAGCGTAAGTGGCGATTCGACCCGTCTTGGCGATGCCGTCTTGCGCGCCACCGACGAGCTCGCGGCGCTTCCTCTCGCCGGCTTGGTGGTGCTCAGCGATGGCGCCGACAACTCTGCAAGGCCCCTAGAGGACTCGCTGCTCGAGTTGAAGGCGAGAGGGGTCCCCGTCTTTACCGTGGGGTTCGGCGAGGAGAGATTCGCTCGCGATCTTCAAATCAGTCGTGTCGAGGCGCCACAGAGGGTGCTCGAGGGCTCGTCATTAGTGGTCGAAGTGACCGTAGAGCAGACCGGCTTCGGTGGCGAGACCGTAAACCTCGAAGTGATGGACGACGGAAGGATTGTCAGCTCCGAGGCTCTCCACTTCCCAGCGACCGGGGAGGCGGTGGTGAGTCGGGTCAGCTTTGTCGCCCAGGAAGCCGGCGCACGAGAGTTTCAGTTTCGCGTAGCGCCACAGCGAGAAGAGGCCGTGGTCGAAAACAACAAGCGCTCGACGCTGATCCAGGTGGATGATCGGGTAGAGAAGATCCTTTACTTCGAAGGAGAGCCGCGTTGGGGGGTCAAGTTCCTCCGCCGAGCGGTGGCCGATGACGAAAATCTGCAGCTGGTCGTATTACTGCGAACGGCCGAGAATCGTTTCTCCCGTTTCGGGCTCGACAACGAAGAAGAGCTCGCGGGAGGCTTCCCGACCACTCGCGAGGAGTTGTTTAGCTATCGGGGACTCATTCTGGGTAGCATCGAAGCGAGCTTTTTTACTCATGATCAGTTGCGCATGATTGCAGACTTTGCCGGTGAGCGAGGCGGCGGTTTCATGATGCTGGGTGGAAGACGCTCCTTCAGTGAAGGCGGTTGGGCGGGAACACCAGTAGCGGAGATGCTGCCGGTGCAATTGGGGCCCGCCGCCGGCGGAGAAGGGGAGACCTTTCGCGCCGAGCTTTCGATCGAGCTCACCCCCTGGGGGCGCAGTCATCCGGCGCTTCGACTGGCCGAGACCGAAGAAGCGTCCGCCCAGAGATGGCTGGAACTACCGCCTACGGGCACCTTCAACCCGCTCACGCGTTTAAAGCCTGGGGCTACGAGCCTCATAGTTGGGCAGGGAGTAGGCATTCCCGACCAGCAAATTGTCCTTGCGCACCAGCGCTACGGCGCTGGACGCTCGCTCGCTTGGTCGATTCACGACTCTTGGCATTGGCAGATGAGTGCAGACATACCGGTCGAGGACATGACTCACGAGACGCTGTGGCGTCAGCTACTGCGTTGGCTGGTCAGCTACGCGCCGCGAGCCGTAGAGCTCGAGACAACGGGGGCGCTCGTAGCCCCAGGCGGGGTTGTCGAGTTGGTCGCGTCAGTGGGCGACGAGAGCTTCGTTGCCGTCAATAACGCCCAGGTGGACGCCTTGGTCACCAGTCCCTCAGGAGAAGAGATCAACGTTCCGATGAGCTGGAGTGTCGAGAAGGACGGCGAGTATCGAGGAGAGCTCACGGCGACTGAAGAGGGGCGCTATCGAGTACGGCTCGATGCGGCGACCCGGGAATCCCACCTCGGTCAGGATGAAGGGTGGATCTTGGCAGCGACGCTCAACGAAGAGTTCTTCGACGCGGAGCTGCGGCCGGAATGGCTCCAGCGCCTTGCCAGCGAGACGGGCGGGGAGTACTTCCGGCCGGAGCAGGCTCGGCGTATCGTCGACGGCTTGGCAGTCAATCGCCAAGGCTCCACACTCATCGAACGAAGAGATCTGTGGGACATGCCGATCCTATTCGTCTTGCTCGCCACCCTACTGACCCTGGAATGGGCATTGCGGCGAAGAGAGGGAATGGCGTGACCACTCGCCGTACGGCGGCGCTCTTCGCTATTGCGATCCTCGCGGGAGCTTCGACGGGTCATAGCTCCACCTTTCTCCTCGTCATCAGTGGACTCAGTGGTGACGACGAGTACCGCTCGCTCTTCGACCAGTGGTCCTTGGCTCTGCTTGACGGCGCGGTGGAGGCGGGGGTCCCGGCTGAGCGCCTCATCTATCTGGCCGAAGAGCCGGATAGATCTCCGGATCGCATATCGGCTGCTTCTAGTCGGCAAGAGGTGGAAGCCGCATTGAATCAGATTGCGGAGAGAGCTGGAGCGCAAGACGATGTTTGGGTGGTCATTTTTGGTCATGGTTCGGCTCGTGCCGGCGAGGCTCGCATCAATCTGCCGGGGCCAGATATGGGCGCCGAAGATTTCGCCCGGGCAGTCGAGCGGATTCAGCCTCGCAACTTGGTTTTGATCAATGCGACGAGCGCGAGCGGTGACTTCTTGGCGGCCCTCTCAGCGCCGGGCCGCACGGTCGTGACCGCGACACGCTCAGCCGCGGAGCGCCACGCTCCTGTATTCGGTAGGTACTTTGTCGAAAGCCTCGTCGGCAATCGGGGCGACGTCGACAAGGACGAGCAGGTCTCTCTGCTCGAGGCCTTCGACTACGCTCGGGCCGAGGTCGAGCGCTCCTATAGCGACGACGGGCGTATGCTCACTGAGCACGCGATGCTCGACGACAACGGTGACGGCAGCGGCAGTTTCGAGCCGAGTCTCGAAGAAGGCGGCGACGGCCTGGTCTCGAGCCGACTCTTTCTGTTCCGCGACGACGTCGCAGTGGCTGCCATGCCGAGCGAGCTTGCGGCTCTGCATCAGCGTAAGGAGAGTCTCGAGCTGCAGGTCGCGGAGCTGCGCCGGCAGCGCGAGGCGCTCGACGTCACCGTTTACCAGCGAGAGCTCGAGACGGTACTCCTCGACCTGGCCGAAACCAGTGAGTCGATCTGGCAAATGGAAGGCAAGGGGAGTGTCGAGGAGGGGCGGCCATGAGCTCTCCATTCGCCGCTTTTTTCAACCGCCCTGCTCTCATGGCGGGCCTCTGTCTGTGCGGACCCGCGCTGAGCTCGGGCCAGGACGCCGCAAGCATCGGGCTCGAGGCCCTGCGCGGCGGCCGTTACGATGAGACTATTGCCACGGTCGAGGAGTACCGTCGAGAAAACCCCGAGAAGCCTGGGCTCGGGCTGAGGATGGGGATGGCTCTGATGGCGCGCGGCCGCTGGGAAGAGGCGGAGCGGGAGCTCGAGGGGGTAATCTCCGGAAGTGGGCAGGACGGCGTCGAGGCCGCCCTCGAGCTTGGCAAGCTGCGACTTCTGCTGGGACGCAGAGAGGAAGCGGAACAGCTCTTTGCGAGCCTGCTCGACGCATACAATCGCCGCGCCTCGATGTCGGCGCCCGAGCTTCTTGCGGTGGGTGAGGCGTGCCGTTTGCTCGGCTCCGATGACCCGGCTCTGTTCAAAGACGCCCTGCGAGCATTTGATGAGGCGATCGCCAAGGATCCGTCCTGGCCGGAGCCGCGAATCGCCGTCGGTGAGCTTTTTCTCGAGAAGTACAACGGGACTGAAGCGCGCGGCGAGATCGAAGCGGCCCTTGCCCTCGATCCATCGCATCCCAGGGGGCTCTTGGCGATGGCCAAGGTGCTTCACTTCGAGGGCTCCTATGTAGCCCTCGAGGCGGCGCGAAAGAGCCTGGAGAGCAATCCCAACTCATTGCCGGCTCGTGTCCTGGCTGCGCAGCTCCTGCTCGAAATTGAAGACTTCGAGGCGGCGGAGGCCGAGGCGCGTCTCGCGTTGGAGGTGAACCCGAGAGCGCTCGAGGCAAAGGCTGTACTGGCCGCGACTCACTTTCTTCGCGGTGACCTGGAAGGGTTTGGCCGTTTGGAGGCGGAAGTACTCGCACTGAACCCTCAGTATGCGGAGTTCTACAACCTGATGGCCGATGCCAGCGTTCGTAACCGCTTCTACCGCCAAGCCGCGGAGTTCGGTCGCCGGGCGGTGGAGCTGGATCCAAAATCGTGGCGAGGGCTCGGCCTGCAAGGGCTCAACGAGCTTCGAGTGGGTGAGATCGAAGAGGGTCGCGATCATCTCGAGGAGTCCTTTGCCGGTGACCCCTACAACGTTTGGATCAAGAACACGCTGGATCTGGTCGATACCTACGAAGAATACGAAGAGCATCCGAGCCAACGCTTTCGCCTTGTTGCGCATGAGGACGAGGCGGGCTTGCTCGCCCCTTACGCCTTGGATCTCGCCGAGGAGGCCTACGACGCCCTTGCCGAGCGTTATCGTTTCGAGCCGTCGACCCCCATTCGCCTGGAGTTCTATCCCTCCCATGCGGATTTCTCTGTTCGCACGATCGGGCTCGCCGGCATGGGGGCGCTGGGAGTGTGCTTCGGCAGCGTTATCGCGCAGGACTCTCCTCGAGCTCGCCCCGCCGGCGCCTTTAACTGGGGCAGCACTCTCTGGCATGAGCTGGCCCACACCTTCACGCTCGAAGTCAGTGAGCATCGAGTCCCGCGTTGGCTGACTGAAGGCCTCTCGGTGTTGGAGGAGCGCCGGGCTCGAGTGGGCTGGGGAGATGATCTCAGCGTCGACTTCCTGACCGCCTGGCGCGATGGAGAGCTGCTTCCGATCGCAGAGATCAACAACGGTTTCGTACGTCCGACCTTTCCGGAGCAGATCGGCATCTCCTACTACCAGGCGTCCCTGGCCTCAGAGCTCATCGAGAGGGATTGGGGCTTCGATGCGCTTCTCGCGCTGCTTCATGGTTATCGTGACCACAAAGGAACGGTCGAGATCTTCGACGAGACGCTGGGGCTCGCGCCGGAGGATTTCGACGAGCGCTTCGAGGCCTTTCTGGAGCAGCGCTTCGGGGGGCCGCGGGACGCGTTGGCGGCGCTCGATGAAGAGCCGGAAGACGGCGGGCTGATCGCGCCGCTGTCCGGCGAGCCGGGCGAGGCGGCGCCGAAGGGGGCGCCGCGGGCTGAAGTGGCCTCGGGGGAGGAGGCCAAGGAGCTCGCCGACGAGAATCCGGAGAACTTTGCGGCTCAGCTCGGCTACGGTCTCTACCTCTTCGACGAGGATCGAGCTCAGGAGGCGGTTCCCTACTTGGAGCGAGCGGGTGAGCTCTTTCCTCAATATGCTGCCGCTGACAGCCCCTATCGGCTCTTGGCGAAGATCTATCGCGATGAGGGAGAGCTCGAGAAGGCGGCCGCTGAGTTACGAGCGCTGACTCGGATCAACGAGTCGGACTACGAGTCCAGAATCGAGCTGGCCGATCTCGAGGAGGAGCTGGGAAGCCCTTCGGCAGCTGTCGAGACGCTCGAGAGCGCGATATTCGTATACCCCTACGAGGAGGAGCTCCATCGGCGCATGGCTCGGCTGTATTCAGAGGCCGGATCGACCACTGGGGTGGTCCGCGCCCGCTCGGCTCTGGTAGCTTTGCGCCCGACGGATATGGCAAAGGCATACTTGGATCTTGCGCTCGCTCATTTCGAGGCGGGCAATCACGCTGACGCGCGGCGCGAGGTTCTCCGCGCCCTGGAGATCGCCCCCGCTTACGAAGATGCGCAACGCTTACTCCTTCGCATCCACAGGCTTCCGGCTTCCTGAGCCTGCCCAATAGCGTCGCCCAAGAAAGAAACTCTCCTTTGAAACCGATCTGTCTTCTGGCGCTCACGGCCCTCTGCCACATGTTCGTGAGCTCGGCTGTTGATGCCGATGTCGAGCCGCCGGAGGTCCGTTACGAAAACGTTCCCTTCAACGGCGACCTCACCTTTGCGCGGATTCGCTTCACCCCCAGTGTCTGGGGCCCCGGCCCTTTTTATTGGGGCTGGGATCTGAAGTGGAATCATGACTATCCGTGGGCTGAAGAGAATCTGATGAAGATTCTCGATGAGCTCACCACGATCGTCCCGAATCTCGAAGGTGGAAACATCCTCTCCGCCGACGACCCCGAGCTTTTCAACTACCCGTTTGCCTATCTGTGCGAAGTGGGCTTCTGGGAGCCGAGCGAGAGAGAGGCGGAGTCCTTGAGGGAGTATCTGCTCAAGGGCGGTTTCATCGTGGTCGACGATTTCGCCGACCCCTATATGCGGGGTCCCCAGCTGCGCAACTTCGAGTACCACATCAAGAGGGTTCTGCCTGGCGCCATCCTCTACGAGCTCGATGCCTCGCACGACGTTTTCGATGCCTTTTTCGGAATCGAGAACCTCGATTTCACCCATCCCAAACTGCCTTATTTGGAGACCGTATTTTTCGGCATCTTCGAGGACAACGACCCCAGCAAGCGATTGATGGTTGTCGCTAACTACAACAACGATATCGGCGACTATTGGGAGTGGTCGGATCAGCCAGACAACTGGTACCCGATCGACCTGACCAGGAAGGGCTTCCAACTGGGCGTGAATTACATTCTCTACGGGCTCACTCATTGAGCCCAAACTCTGAGCGAACAGATGATAGAAAGACGACGACGCAGCCCGGGCCATGGCCCGAAAGACGATTATTCGCGAGGCCTGGCTCGGGCCGAGTTCGGGGTGGCCCTCAACGGCCGTCTCTCGAGGAGAACGAAGTGGAAGACGTGATTACCGAGACTCTTACCGACCCGGGCGACGGCGCCGCCCTCGAGGCTGAAGAAGACGTAGCTCTGGCCGACCGTCTTCGCCAGGGTCATGACGCCATGATGGCGCAGTTACACAAGAAGATCATCGGTCAGGACGATGTTCTCGACCAGATCCTTCTGTCTCTCTTTGTCGGCGGCAACAGCATTATCACCGGCGTCCCCGGGCTCGCCAAGACCCTGATTATTCAATGCGTCGCCGATGTCCTCGACCTCAACTTCAATCGCATTCAGTTCACCCCGGACCTCATGCCTTCCGACATTACCGGAACCGACATCATTCAGGAGGATCCGGACACCGGCCGTCGCAAGATGACCTTTATGGGCGGTCCGATCTTCTGCAACATCCTGCTTGCCGATGAGATCAATCGAACACCCCCGAAGACTCAGTCCGCGCTGCTCGAAGCGATGCAGGAGCACCACGTGACCGTGCAGGGCACCACCTACACGCTCGAGGAGCCCTTCTTCGTTTTCGCAACCCAGAATCCGATCGAGCTCGAAGGCACCTATCCCTTACCCGAGGCCCAGCTCGATCGGTTCATGTTCGACGTCGTCATCGATTACCTCCCGGAAGATCTCGAGATGGAGGTTGTGCGCGTCACCACGGCCATCGAAGATGTGCACTTCGAGCGCACCGTGAGCGGGCCTGATCTGATCGCCTTTCAGCGCCTTGTACGCCGGGTGCCGGTCTCGGAGGCGGTGCTGCACTACGCTCTACGCCTGGTGCGCGCCAGTCGGCCGGGTGCAGACAACCCGCCGGAGTTCATCAAAAAGTGGGTCGACTATGGCGGCAGCGTCCGCGCCGCCCAGTACCTGATCCTAGGCGGCAAGGCCAGGGCCCTGACTCGCGGGCGGTACCACGTCAGCTTCGAGGACATTCAAGCCCTGGCCCATCCTGTCCTTCGCCACCGCATCCTCACCAATTTTCACGCCGAATCCGAGCGAGTGAGCTCAGACGACGTGGTTGATCATCTCTTGGAGATCACGCCTCTGCCGCACTCCGAGATGTAGAGATGAGCCGCGCGAGAGTCTACGGCGAGAGCTCGGCCGGCTCGCCGACCCGCTTTTTGGAGCCAAAGACCTTGGCGCGGATCAGCAATCTCGACCTCTTGTCTCGGACCGTTGTCGAGGGTTTTATCTCCGGGCTTCATCGCTCACCTTTCTTCGGCAGATCGCTCGACTTCGCTGAGCATCGCCCCTACATGCCGGGAGACGACATTCGTCAGATCGATTGGAAAGTCTTTGCCCGGAGCGATCGTTTCTATGTCAAAGTGTTCGAGGCAGACACCAACAGTAACTGCGTGATTCTGCTCGACGTTTCGCGCTCGATGGCCTTCGCTTCCGAGTCGATCTCGAAATTGGACTACGGGCGCTACCTCGCGGCGTGCCTCGCCTATTTCTCTCATAGGCAGAGAGACCGAGTCGGTTTCGCCAGCTTCGACAACGAAGTCGTGACTTTTGTCCCTCCTTCGGCGAAGCATCTCGAAGAGGTGCTTCACACTATTGACCGTCTCGAGCCGGGCGGAGCAGGTAGCTTGCTTGCGCCTCTGCAGCATCTCGGCGGTCTTCTTCGTCGTCGGAGCATGGTCATACTCATCTCAGACTTCTACGAAGAGCCCGAAGAGATCTTCAAGGCGGTCTCTCTTCTGCGCAGCAGAGGCAACGATGTGCTCGCTTTCCACCTTCTCGACGCCGCCGAGCTCCGATTCCCGTTTCAGGAAATCGCGGAGTTCGAGGATCTCGAGACCGAGACACGGATCGCGGTACAGCCCGAGCTCCTGAGGGAGGAGTATCGGAGGCTGATCGGAAGGCATATCGAGTCGCTGGATGAGAAATTGAGCGAAGCGGGTGTGGCCTACCACCTCTTCGACACCTCGGTACCCCTGGACTTTGCCCTCTACTCCTATCTCTCCAGTCGCCAGAGAGTGACTCGCATTCGCTGAGCCGTAATGGGTCTTTCGTTCCTCACGCCCTTTTTCCTCGCCGGCTTTGCCCTTCTGGCCGTGCCCGTTCTGATTCATCTCCAGCGTCGTCATCGGGCCAGGGTTCTGGCGTTCCCGTCGCTCATGTTTCTTCGCAAAGTCGAGCAGGCCTCGGTTCGAAGGCGACGGATCCGACACTGGGCCTTGCTCGCCCTGCGCTGCCTTGCGCTCGCAATCCTGGTCCTGGCCTTCTCGCGACCGATCCTGCAGGCGGGGGCAACGGCGGTCGGCGAGCTTGGTGAGGGACGAGAGCTGGTCCTCCTTCTCGACCGTTCTTACAGTATGGGCTTCGAAGATCGCTGGGATCGCGCTCGTGATGCAGCCAGAGAAGCGATCAACGGCATGGCGGAGGGGGACGTTGCGTCGCTCGTGGCTTTCGACGAGTGGTCTACCATCCTCTCGCAACCCACCGGCGATCGGCTCGAGCTCGAGCAGCTACTAGCGAGCGTCGAGCTGAGCCCAAGGCCCACCCGCTTCGCCCCGGTGATCAAGTCGGCGCGAAAGATCGTTCTCGAATCGGAGCTGCCTCATCAGGAGGTTCTCCTCATCAGCGACTTTCAGCGAGTGGGGTGGGATCGGGGGGAGGACCTCCGGCTTCCTGCAGGTGCCGAGGTCCGTCTCGTTGATCTCTCAGACCGCGATCGTCTCGGTGTTACGCCGTCAAACTTGGCCCTGATTTCGTTGATACTCGAGCGCAGCCAGCTCGAGAATCGCGAGAGAATCGTGGTTCAGGCACGGGTGAGCCGTCGCGGCGGAGACCAGGAAATACCCGCGAGCCTCTCCCTTTCGCTGAATGGTCGCGAGCTCGAGAGTCTCGAGATCAGTGTGGATCCCGATAGCTCGACCTTAGTCGGTTTCGAAGACTTCTCTCTCCCTGCGGGGGTCTCCCGAGGGAAGGTGAGAATCGTCGGCGACTCTCTCGCCGCCGACAACGAGCTCTTCTTCGTCCTTTCTCGAGGGCAGACCCTTCCTGTGCTGCTCCTCGAAGAGCCGCGCCGCGGTGGCGGGGGGAGCGGTCTGTATATCGAGAAGGCATTGTCTCTGGCGATCGAACCGATGATCCAGGTCCGTCGACTTCGTGGTGGCAGGCCCTCGACCGAGGACCTCGAGCAGGCCGCCGTCGTCGTTCTTAGCGATGTCGAGCTCGGCTCGACTTCGGTCGCTGCCGAGCTTCGTTCTTTCGTCGAGGAGGGAGGGGGGCTCCTAGTGGCGCTGGGCAGTCGCAGCGGAGAAACCCATGCAGCTCTCGCCGAGGCCGGTCTCTTGCCCAAGCCTAGTGTGGGCCAGGGCGGCGGGCCCGCAATGCGAGTGACTCGACTGGCATTTCTCGACCGAACTCTGCCCGGCTTCGAGCTTTTCTCCGGGCCTCGAAGTGGCGACTTCGGCACTGCTCGTTTCTTTCGTCGACAGCATCTTGCGCCGGAGGCCGACCTCGACCGGGTTCTTGCACGTTTCGAGGATGGCGGGGCCGCCTTGCTCGACCGTAAGGTAGGTGACGGGCGCGTCATGGTGTGGGCGTCGACACTAGACACCTATTGGAATGACTTCGTTCTGCAGCCGGTCTTCCTCCCTTTTCTTCACCAGTCGGTAAAGAACCTGTCCGGGTTTCGCCCTCCGGCTCCGTGGCACACGATCGGCGATGTCGTGGACTTAGCGGATCTGAGAGTCGACGGAGAAGATCAGCTTTCGGGCCAAACGCTGGAAATCACTACCCCACGGGGCGATGAGGTTGTAGGTGGCGAGGTCCTGGAGGTGGAGGAGGCTGGGTTCTACTCCTTGACGGTGGACGAGGAAGAGGTGGATGTGCTGGCGGTGAACGTAGACCGGAGAGAGTCGGATCTTGCCTCGCTCGATAGCGAGGAATTCCTCGCAGCTCTGCAGTCGTTAGGAGGGAATAGTGACGCAGAAGGTCGGGCGGTGGTGCGGACCGCCGAGGAACGGGAGCGAGCTCAGGGCCTCTGGCGCTACCTCGCCCTGGTGGGCCTCCTGCTTTTGGTTGGCGAGATCTTCCTAGCGAATAGACTGTCGATGGCCAGCTGAGAGGAGATGCGATGAGCGAGCTGATCTCTGCCTACGACGAGCTGCTTCGGGCGATACGCACTACCCGTCGGCGCTGGAAATTGAAGATACTGCTGCGAGGGCTCGCGGTTGTTTTGGCATCGGGCTTCTGCGCTTTCGCGATTTCGGTCTGGGCGATGGACCGCTTTCACTACAGCGAGGGCGCGGTCTCAATGACTCGGGTCTTGATCTGGATCGCGCTGGTGGCGTTGGTGGCTCGCTTTCTCGTCCTACCCCTGAGCCGCAGTGTCACCGATCGACAGGTCTCCCTCTACATCGAGGAGAATGAGCCCAATCTCCAGGCGGAGCTTCTCAGTGCGGTGGAGCTCGGGGCCGAAGCAAAACGCAAGGGCGATGACACCTCCGGCCAAGCTACTTCGGCTCACCTGCTGACTCGTTTGCTGGAGCAGGCGATCATGAGCTGCCAAGCTCTGGACTACGGGGCTACGATCGAGCGCTCAGGGCTGCGCCGCTTCTCCGCGCTGACAGGACTGGTTACGCTGGTCGCGGCCGGCGCCATTCTGCTGTTTCCCGCTTTTCTTCAGCACGGGGCTTTGCTGCTCTTTCTTCCCTGGAAGGGCGCGGCCCTGGAGAACCCGTACAGTATCGATGTAGTCCCGGGCGACATCACTCTGGCGCGAGGCTCGGATCAAGAGGTCCGCGCCCAGCTCCTCGGTTTCGATACCGAGGCGGTGGAGCTTGCTCTTCGCCGCGGTGATGGATCTTGGGAACGCTGGCCGATGGCGTCCCAGGTCGACGATCCTGTGAAGATCTTCATGATGCTCGACCTTCAGGACGCGAGCGAGTACTACGTCGAGGCGGAAGGAGTGCGTTCAGATCTCTATCGCATCGAGGTTGCCGACCTACCCTATGTGGCGAGATTGGATCTCGAGTATCGCTTTCCGGCCTATACCGGGCTCGAACCTCAGAGGATCGAGGACGGCGGCGATATCGCGGTGCTGCGGGGTACCGAGGTCTTGCTCGAGATCACGCCGACGGTGCCAACGGAAGAGGGCCAGATCGTGCTGGAGGGCGACGGCGAGGAGCTCACTGCACTCGCTCTCGAAGCGCGGGAGGACGGGCTTCTGTTGGCGTCTCTGACCGTCGAGAGCGAGGCCTTTTACAGTGTCGAGCTGCGCGGCCCAACGGGCGACATGCTCCGGGCGTCGGCCGAATATGCGATCGAAGTTCTGGAAGACCAGCCGCCGATCATCTCCATTGTCGAGCCCGGGCGCGATGTGCGAGCGCACAAGCTAGAGGAGATCTTCGCCGAGGTGAAGGCCGAGGACGATCATGGCTTAGCTCGAGTCGATCTAATCTACTCGGTCAACGGAGAAGAGGAGCAGACCGTCACTCTCCTCGGGGGCAAGCGTCGACCCAAAGAGATCGAGGGGGGCCACACTTTCTATCTCGAAGAGCTCGATCTCCAAGATGGCGATTTCATCGCCTATTACGCAACGGCGAGGGATGTCGGCGATGCCAGTCAGCGCAGAGATGCGACCACGGATATCTATTTTGTTGAGATCAGTCCCTTCACCAAGAACTATCGCCAGGCCCAGCAGCAGGGCGGCGGGGCCGGCGGCGGGGGAGAGATGGGCAATGCTCTCTCCCAACGGCAGCGACAGATCATTGCCGCGACTTTCAAATTGGTTCGCGACAAGGACGAGTACACCAGCAAGGACTTTGCAGAGAACCTCACCACCGTCGCACTGATGCAGGGGCGGCTGCGGGCGCAGGTAGACAACCTCATCGGACGGATGGAGAACCGACTGCGTGGGGAGGACGAGTTCCAAAAGATCGTGGACAACCTCCAGCAAGCTTCGGCCGAGATGGAGCCGGCGCAAGCGCAGTTGAGCGCGCTGCGACCCGAGGACGCTCTCCCCCCGGAACAGCGCTCTCTCAAATTTCTGCAACGGGCAGAAGCCACTTTCCGTGACGTGCAGGTCTCATTTCAGCGAGGGGGCGGTGGAGGAGGGGGAGAAGCGCAGCGTATGGCCGAAGACCTGGCGGACCTCTTCGAGCTCGAGCTCGACAAGTTGCACAACCAATACGAGACAGTGCAGAGGGGAGAGCGACAGGCCCTGCAGGAAGAGGTGGACGAGGCGCTGCAGAAGCTCAAAGAGCTTGCCAAGCGCCAAGAGCAGGAGAACGAGCGGGCTCGCAGGCTGGCGTCTCAGATGGGACTCTCAGGAGCGGCGGGCGGTAACCAGCGCGACCTGGTCAAGGAGACCGAGGAGCTGGCTAGGAAGCTCGAGCGTCTGGCGAGGGAGCAATCGCGTGCGGATCTCAAGCAGACGGCGAGGAGGCTGCAAAGTGCTGCCGACGCCATGCGCAAGGCTATGGCCCATCGCTCCGCCGGGGAGGTCGCTGGAGGGGGCGATGCCCTGGAAGAGCTGAAACGCGCAAGGCGACTCCTCGAGAAGAACCGCGACTTCCAGCTCGCCGCGGAGATGGACGATTTGGAATCGAGGGCCCGGAGAGCGGAAGGTCTACAACAAGAGATCAGCTCGCAGGTGGGTCAGCTCGATCCGACCGGCGAGCGCGGATCCTTCGTCGAAGCAGTCGAGAACATTCTCGAAAAGAAGGACGAGCTGGCAAAAGAGATCGCCGATCTCGAAAACCAGATCGACCAGGTTGCGCGGCAGGCGCGGCGCACTCAGAAGGACGCATCGAGGGGGCTGAGCGAGGCCTCTGAGTCGATCCGGGAGAATCAGCTCAAGGAGAAGATTCGCTACTCCAAGGGCGTGGTCAGGGGCCGCTCTCCTGAATATGCCCAGGGATTCGAGGGCGAGATCTCTTCCGATATCGAGGAAATGTCCGGACGCCTGGCGGAGGCGAAGGGCGCGATGGGCACGTCACCGGACGATCGAGAAGCTGCGGCCCTGGAGAGCGCGAGGGAACTGGTGCGTCGCCTCGAGTCCTTCGAGGAGAGATTGCAGGATCGGGGCGAGCGCCGGGGAGAAGAAGGCGGCCAAGAGCAAGCTCAGCAAGGCTCCGAACGCGGGGACCAGCAAGGCGGCGAGCAGAACGGTGAGAGCGAGGGCTCGTCGGGGGAGCAGTCCGGCGGAGGCGGCGAACGTCGTTTGGCTGAGCGGGGAGGACAGCAGTCTGAGAGCGGCGAGCCATCGCAGAGTGGCGGCCAGAAGGCGGCGCGGGGTGGAGCGACGTCGCGCATGGGCCAGGGGGGGCCCGGTTGGTACCAGCCAGGCATCTTCACACCTGAGGATCTGCGACAGATGGGGGCCGCGTTCGATCGGCGACTCGCCGATGCCGAGGAGCTTCAGAGCGAGCTGCGGGATCAGGGGATCAGCTCTCGAGACCTCGCGGCGGTCCTCGAGCGCATGAAGGAGTTCAGCGTGCGGGGCTTGAATCAGGATCCGCTGGCCCTCGAGAGCTTGCGCAGTGAGATCATCGAGGGCTTGCGCCAGTTCGAGTATCGACTGTGGCGTGACCTCGAGGGCGATAGCGTAGAGCGCCTCTATTTAGCAGGGGCGGATGAAGTTCCGGCTGGGTACAGAGATCTGGTGGAGAGCTACTACCGAGAACTTTCCGAGAGCGAGTAGTCGGTCGGCTCGCTGAGCAAGGTCGTCTGCTGCCTGGAGCCGCGAAGCTCCGATTCGTTTCAGGTCTCGAGCTCTGCGAGGCCTGGCACTGCATAGCCTAGGCAGAACTCTTCCACAGAGGCGCGTAGAGCCGCTAGTCGCTCTTCGTCTTGGTGATGGCCCAGTGCTTCGACGATCCACTGTGCCAACTTGTCCATTTCGGCGACGCCAAAACCTCTGGTGGTTGCCGCGGGCGTGCCGAGGCGTATACCGCTGGGCCGTAGCGGTGGTTTCGGGTCGTCCGGAATGAGCTGCTTGTTGACCGTGATTGCGATGCTCTCCAAGGTCTCCTCGGCCAGGCGGCCATCGAGGGAGAAGCTCTTCTCGGTATCGACCACCATCATGTGATTGTCGGTGCCGCCCGTCACCAGGCTGCAGCCGCGGCTCATCAGTCCGTCAGCGAGGGCTCGAGAGTTGAGCAAGACTTCGCGAGCGTAGGCTTGGAATTCCGGCTCGAGAGCCTTTCCGAGAGTAACCGCGACGCCGGCGATCGTATTCATATGCGGCCCTCCTTGGAGTCCCGGAAAAACCGCCTTGTCGATGGTTCTCGCCAGCTCCTTGCGGCAGAGGATCATTCCGCCTCGAGGGCCGCGAAGAGACTTGTGGGTGGTCGTGGTCACGATGTCGAACCCGTAGTCGAAGGGGTTGCGCATGGCTTTACCCGCGATCAGACCGCCGATGTGGGAGACGTCCGCCATCGTCAAGGCGCCGACCTCGTCAGCGACTTTCTTGAAGTCGGCGTAGTCGTAATCTCGCGGATAAGAGGTGTAGCCGCAGAGCACCATCTTGGGGCGATGCTGACGCGCAAGCTGCGAAAGCTCGTCGAAGTCGATACGGCCCTCCTCCTCGACGTGGGTGCCATAGCGAACGAAGTTGAATATTTTCCCCATGTGCGAGACAGGCGCTCCGTGGGTGAGATGGCCGCCGTGGGAGAGGTCCATGGCGAGGACGGTATCTCCAGGCTCGAGGCAGCCTAGATACACGGCTTGGTTCATCGGCGAGCCCGATAGGGGTTGCACATTGGCGTGGTCGCAGCCAAAGAGCTCGACTGCGCGGTCCCGGGCGAGAGTCTCGATGCGATCGGTAAACTCCTGGCCGCCGTAATAGCGTCTGCCCGGGTATCCTTCAGCGTACTTGTTGGTGAAGACCGAGCCGTTGGCGGCAAGGACCTCGGGATAGGTGTAGTTCTCCGACGGGATCAGCTCGATACCACGCCGTTGACGTTCCTCTTCGCCGGCGAGGGCGTCGTACACCTCGACGTCATTCTGTTTCAAGGCCCTGCGATTCGCGTCCATCGGGAAGTCTCCTCGAGCCCGGAACGAAGAAACGCCCGCGGGGCTCCGTCTAAGATGGGCCCAGGCGAGCGGCCTTGTTTGGCTGCCGCGCTTCCCCGTGGTGCTTCCACGTTTTCTCGCCAGTCACGCGGGCAGAGTACCGTCCTCCTGAACTTAGCGAAAAGCCGCTCAGGACTCAAGCAGAAATCCAATCAGTCCTCCGCAAGGCCTGATCTTCGATGGCGCTAACGCTACCTAAAATGTAACAACAAACGACCTTGCGAGTGATAGCAGAGAACTTCCCCACGCTCCGTAAGTCTCTAGAGACATGTACGTTACATAGAGACATAGAAGACTGGCTCTCTATTTGCTAGGCTCTTTAGCGTACAGCTCCGGTGCGGAGCCGTAGAACTCCTCCGCAGGGAGGGCCGGAGATTTCATGACGGAGGCAGAATGACTGGACGACGAACCGTCGCTTCGCGCTCGCGTCCGAGTGCCGGTGTGCGGGGGGATCAGAGAGGGAGAGCCCAGCGCGGCTTTACCCTCCTCGAGCTCCTGATCGTCCTCAGTTTCATCGTTATCCTCTCTGCTGTCGGCTTTCCGGCACTGCAGCAGATGTTTACGCGTTCGAAGCTTACCGGGAGCGCGCGCGAGATCAGCTCTCATCTCCTCAACGCCCGAATACAGGCGCTGAGGCGAGGGCGGAGCGTGGTCGTCCGGCCGAGCTATGCCACCAAGTCTCTTGTCGCCTTTGTCGATGAGAATGACGACCAGGTGCAGGATCCGACCGAGCTTCAGGTTTACAACCTGGACATTCCTGGTACCGGGGAGGGGAATATCTATCTCATGGGGGAGAACGGTATCGAAGGAGCGGACAACAGCCCTGCGGAATCGGTCGATGGCTTCACCGCGGTCGGCGCGAACTTTGTCGCGGTGTTCGACCCTGACGGGACTATTCGTGACTTCGGTGCGTTCAGAATCTCGGACGGCGGCAATCCGCCCAATGTTTTCGAAGTGCGGGTCGAGCCCAGGGCTACAGCGCGGCTGCGGACTCTGAAGTATGTCTACGATGGACCGAACGGGGACGACTTCTACACCGAGGGACAGGGGGTCAACGTGTGGGAGTGGTACTAGTGGCAAAGAAGATTCTTTCTGGCCTCGATGCTTCGCGGAGAAGCCTAATGATGAGCCGTAGATCCGCACTCCGGGGAGCGCCAGGCTTCACCCTTATCGAGATGCTGCTGGCGATGGCGCTGATGGGCGTGATGATGGTCGGGGTTCTGCCTCTGTTCACCAAGGCGATGAGCAACAATGTCGAGGGAAGCCAGCTGACCGAAGTGACCAATCGTGCTCGATTGCACTTGGAGGAGCTTATGGCGATGCCCGTCGACGGCGAGGATCTCACCGTTCCGGACGGGGACAACGAGCTCCTCATCAGTCACGTTTGGTCGGTTTCAGAGGAGCGTTGGATCGAGGGGACCACCCTCCCCGGGGGCGAGGAGCCTGCATTTTCTCGGGTTACCCGCGTGCGCCAGTTCAATATGTCGGCGATCAACAACATCGACCTCGAATTTGAAGAAGACGAGAGGTTGGTCGGTGGTGCGCCTTCCGGCCAGGTGCATATCAAAGAGATCGTGGTTCGCGTCAACAGTGGGCGTCCCACTCTTCTGAACCTGCTCGGCCGGAGCAAGAGTGTGACCTTGAGAGTGCTCAAGTCGGTCTGAGGAAGGAAGTGGTGAAAGTCTTGTTACAAGTGAACAGGCCCTCCCGAGAAGCGGGCTTTACCGCCTTAGAGCTCCTGGTGACCGCCGCCATCATGGTTTCCGTGATGTCGCTGGTGCTAACGGCGGTCGACATGAATGCGAACGTGACACTGGTCCAGACCGATGTCGCGGACGTCCAGCAGTCGATCCGCGTGGCCCAGCGCGATATGCAGCGTATGGTGCGCATGGCCGGACGAGGTGGGCTGCCGCGCCCGGTGAGCGTCGTCGTACAGCAAGATGTCACGGACGGGACCATGATCGGGACGGTGGATCCCGACACGCGTGAGGTGCTGGCGGAGACCGACATCCTCACTGTGCGGGGAGTCTTCAACTCGCCTCTCTTTCGCATCGACGCCTCGGACGCTTCCACCTTCAGCGTTGCCGGCGAGGACGCCACCCTGGTCATCGACGATCGAACCAAGTCGGCCTTCCATCAACCTCTCGATGCTCTGCATGACCTCGTAGCGGCTGATGACACGGTGGGCCCGGAGGCGATATTGATCGTCAGTCGGCAGTCCGACACCGTATATGCCATCGTCGAGTTGGCCGGGATCACCTTCACGAACACAGTCCTCGATATCCAGAACCAGGCCGTCAACGTCGAGAGGGCAACCTTGTCTCTCAAGGTCGGTGGCGCGGGACACGTCCCTGCCTATCTCTCGCTCTCACCCGGGGGCATCTTTCCTCCCACCTTGACCTCGGCTCTCTTCGTCGCTGTCGTGGAAGAGTATAGTTTTTACATTCGTGAGGATTACTCCATCCCCGGGGACGACACCAGCCCCCTGAGTCCCAAGCTCACGCGTGCTCGAATGGTCCCTGGCACCGCCTTGCCTCACCCCGGGGCGCCGGACAACATCGCGATCGACATCGCCGACAACATCTTCGATTTCCAGGTCGCTCTGGGGATCGACCTCGACGGCGATGGCCTAGTGGAGGTCGAGGATGGAGGGGGTACGCCTTTGGCACCCGATAGCGACGAGTGGCTCTGGAACGATGCCGGGGACAACTTGGCTCTTCCATGGGCCACCACGAGTCTGAAGCAAGTCCGGCTCAGCATTCTCGGCCAGACTGCCACTGCGGACCGCCAGTACATCTCGCCAGCGATCGACAGTTTCGAGAACCGCGATTACAGCGAAGACGTAGTGCCAACGGATCCGTCGACTCGGCGCTACCGTCGTCGCATTCTGCAGAGTGCCGTTGATCTGAGGAACCTCTAATGCGTAAGTCCCTGACCCAGATCAAGCTCCTTCGGTCTCGCCGCGAAGACGGCAGTGCCTACATCATCGCGTTGATGGCGCTCTTTCTGCTCACGATTCTCGGCATCTCCGTGAGCCTGGTCACTCAGACGGAGATCCTCGCGAGTAGTCAGGAACGGACCATCGAGCGGACTTTTTACGCCGCCGAGGCCGGCCTGGAGATGGCGATTGCCCGTGCTCTCGGTCAGGGTGACTATGGTCCAGCCACTCACATCGCCCAGCGCACCGAGCTCGAGCAGGGAGCCATCATGCAGATGCAGGAGCGTGCCGACAGCTCGACTTTCTTCTGCATCGGTGACTCTCCTTGTAATCTCTGCTCGATCAACCAGGGCAGCCAGTGGGTCCGGCGCAACCATATGCTGTCGGTGAACGCGGTGCGCTCGGGTGTCGACGCCGGGGTAGATGTGCCCGTCGGCCGGAAATCTCTAACCGACATGGTGGACATCGAGCCGACCCAGGTGATCGTCGACTGTCTGGCCGACCTCCCTGATTCGACCAGCGGTTTTCGCTTCGACGAGTTCTAACGCGACCGACCCGAGTCGCGAAGGTAGGCACTCGCTTCGAGCAGACCGGCCCCATGGCCTACGTCAAAGAGTGGCGGCGGAATAAGCGCACCCTTGACTCGGCCCTCGAGGGCCAATTTCTGGTACACGGGCACCTCGTCGTATTCCCCCGAGATGGACGGCCGCAACAGGTCGATCACGCCGAAGACCTCCGGGGCGCAAACATAGCGGCCGCAGGTACGAAGAATTCGTTCGCCGGGATCGATCTCGAGAAGGCCTGGCTTCTTGTCGTGAATGCGCTCGACCTGGAGCGTGTCCGGGCTCAGGCGGCGCCAGTCGATTCGCCCGCAATTGCCGTAGAGGCCCGAAGAGGACTCGTCGAGATCGAGGACGCCGAGGACGTGGTGTCCGCTCTCCTCGAATACTTGAAGCATGCGGGCCAGGGAGTAGGTTGGAGAAAGTGGAAGATTATCGGGTAAAAGGAGCGCGAAGGGCTCTTCGGCGGTGAAGTCTCGGCACAGTGATACGGCTTCCGCCAAGCCGTTGGGGACTTCTTGCTCCAAGAAACGGATTCTCAGCTCTGGCCAGTGGCCCTCATCCTGTTGCGCCCCGATATAGCGTTCGATGAGGATTCCTTTGCCCCGGCGCGTGACAATTGCTGCCTCGACCAGTCCACCCTCAGCGGCTTCGCTGAGAACCCAGTCGAGCGTCGGGCGGCTGCCGAGAGGCGCGAGCTCTTTGGGCACAACGCTCGAGAAGGGGCGCATTCTGGTGCCACGTCCGGCGGCGGGGATGACGGCTTTGCGGACTTGACGAGACATCGGCCGCGAGATTGTACGGCATGGACGTGAGAAGATCTGCCGCCGTGAGGACTTTCCTCAGATGCTCCTTGCGGGCCATCTCCGCGCTGCTAGTGGCCTTTTCACTTTCCTGCGGCGGAGGCGGCGCGGTCAAGGTGCTCGCCCTGGCTCATGGGCTCGACCCTTCCCATCCGGTCCACAAGGCGATGGAGTTTCTCGCCACCCGCCTCGACGAGAGCTCGGGCGGCAGCTTGCAGCTTCGCATCTACCCGAGCGAGCAATTGGGGAGCGAGCGCGAGTGCCTGGAGCTACTCCAGATCGGCAGCTTGGCGATGACCAAGGTCTCGGCGAGCGTGCTGGAGTCGTTCTCTCCCGCCTTTGGAGTCCTCTCGCTGCCCTTTCTCTTTTCCGACCGAGATCACGTGTGGGAGGTCCTCGACGGCGAGATCGGTCGTGACCTCTTGGCCGAGCCGCTGCAGTATCGCTTACGAGGGTTGGCCTTTTATGACGCTGGGAGTCGCAGTTTCTACACCACGAGCCGGCCGGTGCGGAGCCCGGAGGATCTGCAAGGGCTCAAGATCCGGACCATGGAGAGCGCGACCGCCATGGATATGGTGAGGGCGTTGGGGGGCTCTCCGACGCCGATATCTTGGGGAGAGATCTATAGCGCCCTGCAGCAAGGGGTGGTCGATGGCGCCGAGAACAACCCGCCGAGCTTTCATCTTTCGAGACACTACGAAGTGGCGAAGTACTACTCGCTCGACGAGCACACTTCGGTACCGGACGTGCTTCTGATCGGCAGAGCGGCATGGGAGGCGCTCGATTCCCGAGAACGGGAGCTGCTGTCGGCGGCGGCGCGAGAGTCCGCCGAGTATCAAAAGATACTGTGGCGAGCCGCTGAGAAGACAGCCCTCGATGCGGTCCAGGAGGCAGGCGTCGAGGTCCTGAGGCCGAGCAAGCAGCCGTTCATGAAAGAAGTCGAGGAGCTTCTGGAGGCGCGGCGCGCGGACCCTGAAGTCGGCCCCTGGATGCGCCGCATTCAGGGTGAAAGAGAGAATTGATGCGGGGCCTCAGAGAGCGGGTGGATCGGCTTCTGGAGCGCGTACTCGCCACCTTGATGGCCCTGATGGTGATCAATGTGTGCTGGCAGGTGGTGACTCGCTTCATTCTTCGCCAGCCAAGCTCGTTTACCGAGGAAGCCGCCCGCTTCTTGTTGATCTGGGTCGGGCTCCTCGGAGCGAGCTACGCGCTGGGGCAGCGGATGCACCTGGCGATCGACGTGCTGGCGCGATGGAAACCGAGTTGGCGTCCGGGGCTCAGGATTACCAGCCTCGCTGTCACCGCGACCTTCGCCCTCTTGGTACTGGGAGTGGGCGGAGCGCGCCTCGTGCTGCTCACTTTGGAGCTGGGACAAACTTCCGCCGCCTTGGGCTGGAGCCTGGGCTACGTGTATCTGGCGCTGCCGCTCAGCGGACTCCTCATGACCTTCTATGCCCTGAGTGAGCTATCGGAGCCGGCTCAGTAATGGTTGATCTCGCGAGTGTCGGAGTCCTTGGGGGTGTCTTCCTGGTGGTGATGGCGCTAGGAGCACCGATCGCGATAGCGGTGGGGACCGCCGCGACGGCAACCCTTCTCCTCGGAGGATCGCCGCTGCCCGTAGTGACGACGATCTCTCAGCGCGTCGCAACGGCTCTCGATTCCTTCTCGCTGCTCGCCATCCCCCTATTCATACTGTCTGGCCAGTTGATGAATCGGGGAGGTGCCGCGAGGCGCCTTCTCGAATTCGGTAAGGCTCTGGTAGGTGCGCTCCCGGGTGGGCTGGTCCTGGTCAATATCGTTGGCTGTCTCCTCTTTGGTGCGATCTCGGGCTCGGCGGTGGCCACTGCCGCGGCTATCGGCGGCTTCATGATTCCGCTGATGGAAGAGGAGGGATATGGACGAGACTACGGTACGGCGGTCAACATAACGGCCTCCACCACAGGACTTCTAATCCCGCCGAGCAACATTCTGATCGTCTACTCGCTTGCCAGCGGAGGAGTCTCGATCGCTGCGCTGTTTCTCGCCGGCTATCTACCCGGCCTCCTGGTTGGTGCCTGTGTGGCGTCGGCCGCGGTGGTCCTGGCTCGGATACGCGGTCTCGAGGTAGCACGGATACCCTGGAATACCGGCGCGACACTGCGCAGTGGAATCGCGGCACTTCCCAGCTTGCTACTGGTAGTGGTGGTCATGGGAGGAATCATCGGCGGCGTGTTCACGGCTACGGAGGCAGCGGGAGTCGCGGTTGTCTACGCCCTTCTCTTGTCTCTCTTGGTGTATCGAGAGATCTCGGTTCGGGAGTTGCCAGCCATTCTGGTCGAGGCCTCCGCCACCACTGGAGTTGTTCTCATTCTGGTCGGGGCCTCGATGGCGCTTTCGTGGGTGATGGCCTTCGAGAACATCCCGCAGGGCGTAGCGGAGCTGATGCTCTCCCTTGCCGCGGGTCCGATCGCTGTTCTACTGGTAATGAATGTGGTGCTTTTGGCTGTCGGAACGTTCATGGACATGACTCCGGCTGTGCTTATCTTTACGCCGATCTTCCTGCCGGTGGCGATCGAAATGGGCGTCGATCCGGTCCACTTCGGGGTGATCATGGTGCTCAATTTGTGTGTCGGTCTGTGCACTCCACCGGTTGGCACCGTTCTCTTCGTCGGCTGCGGAGTCGGAGAGACGACCCTCTCGCGAGTGCTGCCAAGTCTGCTGCCGCTCTACGCAGCCATGCTCGTCGCGCTGGTGTTGGTGATGAGTCTGCCGGAGCTCAGTCTCTGGCTTCCCCGAACGTTTGGCTTTCTTCCTTAGCTTGACGCCTCTTCCTCCGAGTTGATCAACATGAAGACCCTGGTATGCGATCGATTTCGTGACCACTTCAAGCGCCCTCCTGAGCTCGTTGTGCGCGCCCCTGGTCGCGTCAATCTGCTAGGCGGACACATCGACTACAACGACGGATGGGTGCTCCCAGCCGCGATCGACCGCTCTCTCTGGCTCGCGGCCGCGCCTCGTCGGGACGCAAGGCTTCACGCCTACTCGGCGACGGTCGAGGAGGGAGGCGAAGCCGCCTTGGACCCTCCGCCGCCGCCGCCGAAGATCGCTCACCGTCCGCGAGAGCGGTGGATCGAGTATCCGACAGGAGTAGCGTGGGCCTTGAGTCAGGACGGGCACGCGCTTTGCGGCATGGACGCCATGGTTGTTAGCGAGATCCCGGTGGGGGCAGGGCTGAGCTCTTCCGCCGCTCTGGAGGTCGCCTTTCTTCTGGCCTGGCGCGAGCTCGCGGGCCTTCCTCTCGAAGGCGCGGAGATGGCTCGTCTCGGCGAGCGGGTGGAGAACGATTATCTCGACGTACATTCCGGCGTGATGGATCAGTTTGCCAGCCTCCACGGACGGCGCGAGCACGCGATCTTTCTCGACTGCCGCAACCTGGATTGGGAGCTCTTGCCGCTGCCGCCGCGAGTAGCGGTGCTGGTAGCCGACACGGGCATTCGCCGGCAGCTCGTCGGAGGCCACGTCAATGACCGGCAAGCGGAGTGCACGGAGGCCCTGAGGCGACTGCGTGAGCTTGGATGCGAGATTCGTGCGCTTCGCGATCTTCAGTCGGAGCAGCTCGAATGCCTGGCCGATAAGCTGCCAGACTCATTGGCGCGCAGAGCGCGCCACGTCGTAGAAGAATGCTCGAGAGTCTGTCGCGGAGCGCAGTCGATTCGCGAGGGAGGCGGCGGCGAGGTGCTTGGAGCGCTGATGCGAGCGTCCCATGCGAGCTCGCGAGATCTTTATCAGGTCAGTACCCCCGAGCTCGATCTCCTGGCCGAGGCCGCGAGTGAGCTCGAAGGTTGCTTCGGGGCTCGCCTGGCCGGCGCCGGGCTTGGAGGGTGTGTCTCGGTACTGGTGGAAGAATGGGCAGCAGGGCCGGTCTCCACCGGGCTGAAGAAGGCGTTCTCCGAGCGCTTCGGCAACGAGCCCGAGATCCACCGAGTTGGGATCGGAGACGGTGCCGAGGCCTGGAATATCTGAGCTGCCGACCACTCTGATGTCTGGAGCTCAGAGCGAAGAGTCGTTCTTTTCTGAGTGTCGCGCCTGGGATTCACTGTAGGGAAAGAAGTCGATGACTTCGCCCTCTTTGTTCCTTTCTTGCATCGAGCGCCAGAACGCGATGTCGAAGAGATCTTCATGGTGGCGAAGGAAGATCTCCCGCAGCTCCTGATCGAGGCCGAGAAAACGGCCGAGCTCTTCGGGAAAAACGTCATTGTCTCGAACCGAGTACCAAGGCTCGGCCTCCATTACCTGGTCCTCGCTCCGGGGCTCTGGAAAGACTCGGAAATTGCACTCGGTGAGTGAGCAGAGCTCGTCGTAGTCGTAAAACACCACACGCCCGTGTCGGGTGCGCCCGAAGTTTTTGAGCAGCATGTCACCGGGGAAGATGCCGGCAGCCGCCAATTCCTTTACTGCGAAGCCCCAGTCGATGACCGCGTTCTCGCGCTCGGCTCCCTCGGCCCTGTCGAGGAAAAGGTCGAGAGGAGTTACTCGCCTGCCCACGTAGAGATGACGAATGACGACGGCGTCTCCGTCGATGAACACGCTCATCGAGACTTCTTCGAGAAGCTCCTCGAGGAGCTCTTCGCCAAAACGGGTGCGGGGGAACTTGAGGTGCTCGAACTCTTGGAAGTCGATCAGGCGGCCGACGCGATCGTGGACTAGGACCTGCCGGTAACGCTCCATGATGCGACGTCGCGTAGTCTGTTTCGATGCCGGGAAAGTGTCGCGGATGACCTTGAATACGAAGTCGTAAGAAGGCAGTGTGAAAACCGACATCACCAGGCCGCGCTGTCCCGGTGCGACAATAAACCTCTCGTCCGAGCCGGCGGTGTGAGAGATCAGATCCTGATAGAACTCCGTCTTGCCGTGACGGATGTATCCGAGCGATGTATAGAGCTCGGAGACGTGCTTGCGAGGCAGAATGGAATGGAGGAAACCGATCACTTGACGCGGGCTCGCCAGATCGGCGTGGAAGTACCAGCGCGCAAAGCTGAAAATGATCGAGACATCGCTCTCGGCATAAACGACGGCGTCGAGAGTGAGTCCATCGTCGGTGTTGAGAATGGCCAGGACGAGAGGTAGCGACTCCGACTGGCGCCTGGCCCGACCGATGAGGTAGGCCGCCTTGTTGCGAATGAAGACCGGCCGCAGAAAGTCGAGTGCTTCGATACTCTCTTCGCCGAGCTTTTCTCGAATACCGGCCTGTACCGCTTCGCTGGCTCTGGCGGCGTCTGCTCCCAGGTCGCGGAAGGGTACCCGGAAGGCGGCGTCGTCGAGAACGCGTCGCATCACGACCGGCGTAACCTGGCGCACCGCGTACATTCGGGCGCTCGCCATCTCCCAGCCGTGGAAGGGGAGTGGAAAGTCCTGCGCCATGAAGTCGATCTGAGTATCGACTCCACTGTGTGAGAAGACCTTCCTCGTGCAGGAGTTGAAGAAGGTTTGGGCGAGCTCGAAATCATCCGATCCGAGGATCGCCAGGGCGTAGGCCTCTCGCAGCTCGGCCCAGAATTCATGCTCCGAGACCCGGTCGCCCAACTCACCGCGAAGAGCTTCGAGCGTCGCGTCGACGAAGCGAGTGTGTAGAGACATCCGGTGAACGGTGTCTCGCCGCGTACCAGGCCAGTCTCGGCCCTCGAAGCGCTCCTTGGCCCTTCGCGTGACGGCCCTGAAGCTCTCGTGGAACTCCTCGAAACCTCGTCGGATAATGTCCGCGGCGTGGTGGGCGGCCGCCTCGTCCGACATCGGCAATATCCTAGCGCACTGCCGGGCCCCCTGGCGCGCCGATGTGAGAAGATCCGCCGGCGGTGCGGCGCGCCTCTAGATTGCCACGAAAAGAAGCACCGAACAAGGAGACCCGACCGATGAGGACGCTAGTGTGCCTTAAACAGATTCTCGATCCAGACCTGCCGGCTCGAGACTTCCAGATCGACGCTGAGAGCCGAGAGGCGAAGCAGGGCTCGGCGAATTTGGTCACCAACATCTTTTGCGAGAACGCGCTGGAAACTGCATTACAGCTTCGCGATCGCGTGGGAGGTGAGATCACTGCCCTCTGCTACGGCGGCGAAAAGGCCGAAGACGTACTGCGCAAAGCGCTGGCCATGACGGCTGACAATGCCGCTCTGGTAAGCCGTGAAGGAGTGAGCAATCCTGACTCGCTAGCGGTGGCCAAGGTGCTGGCGGCGGCGATCCGCAAGCTAGGCGACTTCGACCTCATTCTTGTCGGCCGTGAATCGGGCGATTGGGGGGTCGGTCAGACCGGAGGGCTCCTCGCTGAGGAGCTCGGCATGCCGTGCCTGACTCTGGTAGACGAGATCGAGGCAGAGGGGGAGGGTCTGCGCCTGCGTCGTCAAAGTGATGTTGGTTTCGAGATCGCGGAGTGCAGCTCGCCGGTGGTTGCGACCATCACCAATCACGAGGCGAACGTTCCGCGCATACCCAAGACACGGGACGTGATGATGTCGTACCGCAAACCCTTGACCCAGTGGACACACGCTGACCTCGAGCTCGACAACGAGGTGGCCGGGGGGCGGTCCTACTACGAGGTAGTGGAGCTCTTCGTGCCGACCAAAGACATCGAATGCGAGTTTGTCGAGGGCGACGACCTGAACGAGAGAGTCGCGAGCCTTGCTGGAAAGTTGTCCGCGGTTGCTGACGCGGTGAGTTGAGGAGAGCGGGAAAATGAGTATAGCTATCGTTCTTTTTGGAGAGTACGGCTTCGACCGGGCGGTCGCGGGCGTGATCGGCTGTGGTCAGGCGCTGAAGGCGACTACTGGCGGGGAGATCGTCGCGGTGGTCATCGGGGCCCCGGCCGGGGAGATGACCAGCGAAGTCGCCGGGCGTGTCGACCGAGTGATCGTGGCATCGCAGCCGGAGCTGGGGGAGTATCAGCCCGAGACGGCCATCGATGCAATGAAGCAGATTCTCGCGCCGCTGGGGGCAAGCATCGTGCTTCTCGGCAACGATACCTACAGTCAAGAAGTGACGCCGCGGCTGGCCTCGCGTCTCGGCGGTAGCTCCCTGGCGGATGCCGTTGAGGTGAAATCTGTTAACGGCGCCGTTCATGCCATTCGCTCGGCCTACGGCGGTAAGGCGATGGCGACCTACGAGCTCAAGCGCAGTCCGGCGGTGGTGTGGGTGCGAGCGCGTGCCCTTGCACCGGCCGAGCCTACCGGCGCCGTCGCCACGATGGAGGAGACGTCGGTGAATCTCGGTGAGGCAGCACTTCGCATTGTCGAGCGCCGCGCCGAGGTGCAGGAGGGCGTGCGTCTCGAGGATGCACAGATCATCGTTTCGGGTGGAAGGGGCCTCGGCGGCCCCGAGCCCTTCGAAATGCTGAAAGAGCTTGCGCAGGTACTCGGAGCCGAGCAGGGAGCCTCCAGAGCGGCTTGCGATGCCGGCTGGGTTCCGCCTTCGTGGCAGGTCGGCCAAACTGGCAAGAAGGTAGCGCCGGAGCTGTACCTCGCTATCGCGATCTCGGGAGCGAGTCAGCATCTTCTCGGCATGGGCGACTCCAAGGTGATCGCGGCCGTGAACACAGACGGAGATGCCCCAATCTTCAAGCACTGCAGCTTTGGTATTGTAGAGGACTACAAGAATGTCGTTCCGCTCCTTACCGAGAAGCTCGCAGAAATGAGGAAATGAACGCCGCCGAGGCCACTCGCGAAGTATTTTGGAACATCTCCCACGTCTGGGTGATGTATGCGCTTCTGGTCCCGACGGGTCTCGTAGGCGGCTTCGGGCTTTACCGAAAGTTTCGTCTGTGGAGGCTCGGCGCGCCGACGCCTCGCTTCGATCAGATTGGCCGCCGAGTGCGCTTGGTAGTCGAGCAGGCGCTGATGCAACGGCGCACCGCGAAGGTGAGCTACGCCGGTGCGTTTCATCTGATGATCTTCAGCGGCTTCATCATCCTCACGATCGCGACCATCGTGGTGATGATTCATGCTGATTTCAAGCTCGAGATCATGCGCGGTGGGTTCTACCTGGTCTTTCAGTCGTTCATTGTCGATATTTTCGGCGGGCTGGTTCTCGTCGGCGTCGGCATGGCGGCCTGGCGACGGCTTCGCAGTCGGCCTGGGCACCTGGTCTATACCGACGAGGCGACCGGGATCCTGTTGACGATCTTCGTCATTGTACTCAGCGGTTTTCTGCTCGAGGGCTGGCGTATCGCCGCCACCGACGATCCTTGGGGGCACTGGTCACCCCTCGGCTACCTGGTGGCTGAGGGCTCAAAGGCGGTGATGAGTACTGGCTCGATCACCGTTGCTCACCTCGGCCTGTGGTGGTTCCACCTCGTGATCGTTCTCGCTTTTCTCGCCTGGGCTCCGTACACCAAGATGAGTCATGCTGTGACCGCCCCGCTCAATATCTTCACCGCCAATCTGGGCGGCTACGGCGGGAGCCTCAAGCGGATCGACTTCGAGACTGCTGAAAGCTTCGGGGTGAACTCTCTGACCGACTTCACCTGGAAGGATCTGCTGGATCTCGACGCTTGCACCGAGTGCGGTCGCTGCACCTCGGTCTGCCCTGCCAACGCCGTGGGGAAAGAGCTGTCGCCTCGGGATCTCATCCTCGATCTTCGCAGCCTCCTTCACAAGAGCGAGAAGGCGCTCTTGGCCTCGGCCTCTGGAGAGGCTAAGGAGGGGGAAGATGCCGGCGCTACGGCGGTCCCCATCATCGACGAGTCGACAGCGGTGTCGTCGGAGGCTCTCTGGCAGTGCACGACCTGTGCTGCTTGCATGGAAGCCTGCCCGGTCTATATCGAGCAGATGCCCAAGATCGTCGATGCTCGGCGCTACCTGGTGATGGAGAAGGCAGAGTTTCCCGAGAGTTTGCAAAATGTGATCCTTTCCCTCGAACAACGCGGTCATCCTTTTCCGGGCACTACCTTCTCGCGAATCGACTGGGCGGAGGGTCTCGACATCCCGGTAATGGCAGATCTGGAGGACACGGCGGAGGCCGAGGTGTTGCTCTGGGCGGGCTGCGGCGGCGCCCTGGTCGAGCGTAACCAGTCTACGATCCGCGCCACCGCCCAGCTGCTCCAGAAGGCGGGGGTGAAATTTGCCATTCTGGGTCGGGAAGAGAGCTGCACCGGCGATCCGGCGCGTCGCATCGGTAATGAGTTTCTTTTTGAAATGCTCGCCAAGGGGAACGTCGAGACCTTGGACGGCTACGGCGTGAAGAAGATCGTGACTTCCTGCCCGCACTGTTTCAACACCTTTGCCAATGAGTACCCCGACCTTGGCGGAAGCTACGAAGTCCATCACCACAGCGCTTTTCTGAAGCAGTTGGTCGACGAGGGCAAGCTCGTGCCAGAAGCGGAGGACGGGCGCACAGTCACCTTTCACGACCCCTGCTATCTCGGGCGTCACAATGGCATCTTCGATGCCCCTCGAGAGCTAGTCCAGCTCTCCAGCCGATCTCCGGCTAGGGAGATGCCGAAGAGTCGGGAAGAGAGCTTTTGCTGTGGCGGCGGTGGCGGCATGTGTTACGTCGATGAGCGGCCGGATCAGCGGGTCAACCAGGAGAGGGCTCAGCAGGCCCTCGACACCGGCGCTGATGTGGTAGCGGTCGGTTGCCCGTTCTGCACCACCATGCTCGAGGACGGGATTGCGGCTCGCAAGGGGGATCGCGAGGTCCAAGTGCTAGACGTCGCTGAACTATTGCTCGGCGCGGTCGAAAACGGCGGCGCCTAGCGCGAGCGCGATCGGTTGGGTGTCGGGCGTTTGCGCGGCCGGTTGACAGCTGCATGCGGGACTACTAATCTATATATCCGGATGGACGGATTCTATGGATCGACCTGAAATTCTCGAGCAGGCAGCCACTCTCGCCGATGCGACGAGAAGCCGAATCCTGCTCTCGGTCGCGGCTCAGGAGCTGACGGTGTCAGAGCTCTGCCGTGTCGTTCAGTTGCCGCAGTCGACCGTCAGCCGGCACCTCAAGCAGCTTCGCGACCAGGGCTGGGTTGGATCTCGTCCGGAGGGGACCCGGCGCTTCTACTTCGGGCGTCTGCAGGACTTGCAGCCGGAGTCGAGGCGACTGTGGGGCCTGATCCGCGACGGCTTGGCCGAGACTGTTTCTGCCGCCTCCGATCGCGCCCGCCTCGAAGAAGTGCTGCGACAGAGGAGGACCCGTTCCGAGGCCTTCTTCGATCGTACGGCCGCCGATTGGGACCAGCTGCGACAGGAGCTCTTCGGAGAGCGTTGCGATCTTCTCGCTCTGCCCGCCTTCCTCGACCAAAGCGCGACGATCGGAGATCTGGGTTGTGGCACCGGCATCTTGAGCGAGATCCTAGCTCCCTTTACCGGGCGCCTGATCGCGGTCGACACCTCTGCCGGAATGCTCGAGGCAGCTCGTTCACGACTCGCTGAGCACTCCAACGTTGAAGTACGCCCGGGAAGACTGGAAGCCTTACCTATCGACGACGGAGAGCTCGACGTAGCCGCTCTCTTTCTTGCCCTCCATCATGTTGCCGATCCCAGAAGGGTCCTCGTGGAGGCTGCTCGCGCGGTCAAGGATGGCGGCAAAGTCGTCGTAGTCGATATGCAGGTCCATGATCGTGAGGAGTATCAGCGCGATATGGGGCACGTTTGGATGGGCTTCTCCAGGGAGGCGCTCAGCGGGCTCCTCAGCTCGACCGGTTTCGACGGCATCTCTTATCGCCCCCTGCCGATCGATTTGGCGGCAAGAGGTCCCGGCCTCTTCGTTGCCTACGCGCAGCGCCGCCACGATGTGTCGCTCGCGTTCCCCTCGACCCCTGAGCAAGATCAGAAACTTCGCCATCAAGGAGACCGTTCGCCATGACGACTCAGACCCTTCCTGCCAGTGCCGAGGCCTTGCGTTTCAAAGTCGCAGACCTTTCCCTCGCCGACTTCGGCCGCAAAGAGATGTCTCTTGCCGAGCACGAGATGCCCGGACTGATGGCCCTGCGTGAGCGCTATGCCGGCCAACAACCGCTCGCCGGAGCCAGGATCACCGGAAGCCTTCACATGACGATTCAGACTGCAATCCTGATCGAGACCCTGGTTGATCTGGGAGCGAGTGTTCGCTGGGCGTCGTGCAATATCTTCTCGACTCAGGACCACGCCGCCGCCGCAATCGCCGTTGGTCCGCCGGCGTTGGGTGGTTCTGCCGCCGACCCGCGTGGCATTCCGGTCTTCGCCTGGAAGGGCGAGACCCTTGAAGAGTACTGGTGGTGTACCGAGCAGGCGCTTGCCTGGCCTGGAGAGGATGGACCGACGCTCATCGTCGACGATGGAGGCGACGCTACCTTGCTGATTCACAAGGGCACCGAATACGAGAAGGCAGGGGTGGTCCCGGCCTCTGACCCGGCGACGGACTCTGAGGAGTGGAGTGTTGTTCTCGAGCTCCTGCGACAGAGGCTGCCCCAGGACTCCAGCTACTGGACCCGCATGAGCGAGGTCATTCGCGGGGTCAGCGAGGAGACTACGACCGGAGTTCACCGCCTTTATCAGATGATGGAAGAAGGAAGCCTCCTCTTCCCCGCGATCAACGTCAATGACTCGGTCACCAAGAGCAAGTTCGACAACGTTTATGGCTGCCGGCACTCGCTGGTCGACGGTATCTTTCGTGCGAGCGACGTGATGCTCGGTGGCAAGGTCGCCGTGGTCTGCGGATACGGTGAGGTGGGGAAGGGTTGCGCTCAGTCGCTCCGCGGGCAAGGCTGCCGGGTCATCGTGGCCGAGATCGATCCGATCTGCGCGCTACAGGCAGCGATGGAAGGCTTCGAGGTCAAAACGGTCGAGGACGTGCTCGATCTCGCGGATCTCTACGTAACCGCCACCGGCAATCGGGACATCATCACCGCCGAGCACATGGCGGGAATGAAAGACAAGGCGATCGTCGGCAATATCGGACATTTCGACAACGAGATCGATATGGCGGGGCTGGCGTCCATCGAAGGCATCGAGCGGGTAAACATCAAGCCGCAGTACGATCAGTGGATCTTCCCCGATGGGCACAGCGTGCTGGTTCTCGCCGAGGGCCGGCTTCTCAATCTCGGTTGCGCCACCGGGCATCCCAGCTTTGTGATGTCGACTTCTTTCACCAACCAGGTGCTGGCACAGCTCGAGCTGCATCGAGACGACGCTTCCTATGACAAAGCGGTCTACAACCTTCCCAAACACCTCGACGAAGAGGTCGCTCGGCTTCATCTCGATCACTTGGGAGTGACCCTGACGCGTCTGTCTGAAGACCAGGCCCAATATCTCGGCATCGACGTCGACGGCCCCTACAAGCGAGACTCGTATCGTTATTGAGGGACGCCAAGACTTTTGTCTCTTGCTATACAATCACCAAGAGGATGTCCGGGAGTAGACTCATCTTCGCCGGCGCTAGGGCCATAGCCCTTTGCGCCCTTCTTTTCTACTCTGCGGCCGCATTCAGTCAAGATCAGAGCGGGCTGGATCCACGCCTTTTCCCGATCCCCGACCAGCTCAAAGCGAACATCGCTTTCTGGACCGATGTTTATTCGGTCTACACGAGCGACCAGGCGGTGCTTCACGATGAGCGTCATCTCGGCGTGGTCTACGAAGTTATCGAGCTCGCCGATCTCGACCAGCCCGGGGTCTCTGAAGGGCGACTAAGGAAGCTACGCCGACGGAGGATCGACGAGACTCGCGACAAGATCGTTGCGGTCTTGAAGAAGCTCGCGAGAGCGGCGCCCCAGAACGGCGAAGAGGAGCTCATTCACCGCTTCTTCAAAGATACTCCCGGCGGGAGAGAGAAGTTCAGCGTCGCATCGCGGCGGGTTCGGGCGCAGACCGGCCTCCGTGACCGCTTCGCCGAAGCTGTGGTGATTGCCGGTCGATATATCCCCGAGATCGAGCGTATCTTCACCCGCGAAGGCCTGCCGCCGGTTCTGAGTCGTCTTCCCTTCGTCGAGTCCATGTTCGTGAGCGTGGCGCACTCGAAGGTGGGAGCGGTCGGTGCGTGGCAGTTCATGCCGGCGACAGCGCGTATCTACCTGCAGATGAACTCGGCCGTAGACTCCCGGGTCGACACACTGCTCGCGGCGAAGGGCGCCGCGCGCATGCTGCGTCAGGATCACGAGAGTCTCGGCACCTGGCCACTCGCGCTCACTGCCTACAATCACGGTAGAGGAGGCATGTCGCGAGCCGTCCGCCAGGTCGGGACACGGGACATCGGCGTCATCAGCGAAAAGTATCGCGCGAACCGCTTCGGCTTCGCGTCGCGCAACTTCTACTCGGAGTTCGTTGCGGCGAGTAGGGTCTACGCCAGGCGTAGCGAGCACTTTCCCAAGGCTGTCGCCGATCCGGAGCTGCGTTTCGACGCGCTCGTCCTACCTCGATTCGTCTCCCTGGTGGACCTCGCTTCGCGGGCCGGCACTTCGATCAGCGCCCTCGAGGGGCTGAATCCGGCATTGAACTCGGACGTCTTCAGCGGCACTTTGCTGGTGCCGCGCTCTTATCCGCTGCGTCTGCCGAAGGGGGAGCTCGCCTCTTTTCAGAAGGCCTACGAAGCGATTCCCGCAAATCGTAAGCTCAGCTCCCAGCTGCAGGTGGGGTACAAGGTCAGGTCGGGCGACACCCTCGGCAAAATCGCTCACCGTTTCGGCTCCATGGTCGGGGCCCTTCAGCGCGCCAACGGCTTGAGTCGCCCCAATCGGATCTATGCCGGACAGTATCTTCGGATCCCTGGCCAGAGCTTCGGCTCGTTCGCCGCCTCCGAGCCGGCCGCGGTCGATTCAGCGGTCCGCGTAACCGAAGCGCCCTCGCACCATGTGGTGAAGAGGGGAGAGACGCTGAGCTCGATTGCGCGTCGCTATGGGCACCCAGTTGGAGATCTGGTTGCAGCCAACGCCCTGGCCTCCGCCAACGAGATCGTTGTGGGCCAGCGCTTGCGTATCGCGCCGTCCGGTGCGTCCTCGATCTCCTTGGACGCTGGGCCGACCCGTCATACGGTGAGACGCGGAGAGAGTCTCACCAGGATCGCGCGCTCGTACGGAACCGATGTGGCGGCCTTGAAGAGCAAGAATGGGCTCGAGTCCACCGTTATTCACCCCGGTCAGGTTCTGCTTCTTCCGTGATCTGTCAGTGACTCTGCCGACGGACTTTGTAAAAGCCATCTTCCAGACTGGTGAAGAGCTCGGGGATCAGAGGATGGTGAACCGGTCCAGCCTCCAGGTCCCGTTCCAGATTCCTCTCCGCTACATACGTCGTGTGTCCGCTGCCGTGGGGCAGGACCGAATACCAAGGCTCTTCCTTCGGGGGCCGAGAGCGGGCGACTTGCTCGTACCACGACTCTGATCCGGAGAACACGGCATCTACATCGAAGACGACGCCTCGATAGCCGAAGAGGCGGTGATGAATGATCTGGCCGATTGCGAATTTTGCCTGGGCGCTCACGTGCAGTGTTCCGGGTGCGGACAGTCCGAGCTCGGGCGATGAGGTAGTCTATCGTTGATGCGCAGGTGGTTTGCCCCTCTGGACTCGGGCTCGGCGCTGTTTCTTCTCTTGATCGGCGTGCAAGCGAGTTTCGCGGCTCCGGGGGCAGTGACGACAGAGTTGATTGACCACCACTGCATGAGTGAGCTGAATTCGACCGAGCTCACGCTTTTCGCCAACGGTACTCTCCGGCTCCGCGAGCGGATTGACGATCGCAAGACCATGCTCCTGGCAGAGCTCGAGCCCGAAGAGCTCGAGGTGTTTGTGAGGCGTCTCGGCGAAGTCGATCTATCTGAGGCCGAATCGAGTCGTGGCGGCGTCGGCGGAGAGTGGGTGGAGCAGTGCGCTCTGACCGTCAACCTGGAGGGGCGCTCCAAGGTCTTCCTGCGCTACAGTCGCTTCGATATCGTCGCGCTCGGCATCAAGCAAGCGGAAGGTGTGCTCGCTGACTTGGATCAGCTCGGTCGGATCCGTGCCCTCCACGGCACCCTGCCGGCTGACTATGACCCAAAGATCGGCGACTTTCTCAGCCGCGTAGACGGAACGATATTCGAGGTTGTCGGCTTTACCTCCGACAATCGTGGGGTCGAGCTCTCGGGCGTCAACCAGCCGGTCACGATCTATGTCTCGCGTGAGGAGTTTCGCAACGTGTTCGGTGCTCTGGCGGGCGACAACCTCTTTGATCTCGAGAGGTAGCCGCTGAGAATCGTGGCCGGACAATGGGCGGGGCGCAAGCTCGATACCCCGGCCGGCATTCGACCGACTACACAGCGAGCCCGCGAGGCGCTGTTTTCGATCTGGCAGTCCCGTGTCCCAGGAGCGCGTTTTCTGGACCTCTTCTGCGGCAGCGGGGCGGTGGGTCTCGAAGCTCTGAGCCGCGGGGCGGCGAGCGCAGTGCTGGTCGACAGAGATCGAAAGGCTCTGGGTATCGCCATGAATAACCAGGCACGCTTGGTGGCCGAAGGCTGCGTTATCAGGCAGATCGACCTTCCGCAAGGACTACCCCGAGATCGAGCGCTCGCCGACTTCGACTTGATCTTCGCCGATCCTCCCTATGAGTTCGAGGATTGGGAGGAGTTGCTCTCCGCTGCTGAAGCTCACCTGGAGGGTCGGGGGAAGCTCGGGGTAGAGCACGCGTCGGCAACAGCCCTGCCGCCACAGGTGCGGACGCTGGTGCAGGTGTCGAGCCGCCGCTACGGGGCGACCTCGTTGAGCTTCTACGAGCGTCAGGAGGGGGGATCGAGGAGAAACGTGGACTCTTCGAGGTAGGTGCGCAGATCGACCTGTTTGAGCCGTAGGCCGCCCTTCTCCTGCAGCGGAACCGGCGCGAAGTTGAGGACGGAACGAATCCCGGCCTTGATCAGAGACTCGTAGCAGTCGACGGCGGCGGCAGCCGGAACCGTCAGCACCGCGATCTCGGCACGCGTCTCTTTGACTACTGCCTCGAGGTCGCTCATGTCTCGAACATCAACTCCGCCTCGACGCCTATCGATCTTTGAAGGATCGCAGTCGACTCCCGCAACCACCTCGAAGCTGTCGTCGTTGAAACCGATGTAGCCCGCCAAGGCCGTGCCCAGGTTCCCCATCCCGACGATGATGATCGGATGCTTGCGGTCGAGGCCGAGGAGCTGATGCAGGCGGTTCGCGAGAGGGTCGATCTGGTAGCCAACTCCTCTGATCCCGAAGTCACCGAATTGTGCAAGGTCTTTCCGAATCTGGGTTGAAGAGAGGTGGAACCTCGTTGCCAGCCCCTGGGACGAGATCGTGTCCAGCTGCTCTCTTTGTAACTCGCGGAGACAGCGAAGATAGACGGAGAGTCGATTCAGAGTAGCCGTCGAGGTGTTGTGGGACTCCGACATCGAGTTGGAAAAAATAGACCCGGGTGCTCGACAGGAAGGTGAGTGGTGCGAAAGGGGGGACTCGAACCCCCACGACCTTGCGATCACAAGAACCTGAATCTTGCGCGTCTACCAATTCCGCCACTTTCGCAGCGCAAGAGATTGTAGAGAGACTCGTCGTCGAGTGCAAACTGAAATCCGCCGTGGACTGACAATCGGAGCTGTTGGGGGAGTCGACTGCTAGACTCTCGGGCATGTCGCAAGGCCGAATTCTCGCCCTCCCTTGGCTGTGCATCTTAGGGCTGGCCACGTCGATTATCGGCGCCTGCGCGCCTTCGGAAGAGAGGGTAGAAGAGGACGAAAACTCGATCCAACAAACCCTCGACGAGTACCTCCCGCGCTTGGCGGAAGCCTACTCTCTGGGAGACCTGGAGGCGTTGAAGGTCTACGCCGCCGAGTATCCGATCTTCGACTCAGCAATGCTCGATCTTCTCGCGCGGCATGGCGGCGCCGAAGCCAACACGCTCCGCGAACGCCTGGACGGCGTGCTCACCGGATACGCTGCAGAGAAAGAGATCGCGGTGATGGAGAAGAGGATCGAGGATCTTCTCACCGAGAGCCGAGTGATCCGACCTACGCCCCTGAGTGTGCAGTTGGAAGACGTGCGCATCTTCAACTACGCCAATGCCTTTGTTACCAGTCTCGAGACCTGGGACCTGCGGGTTTACGCCGCGGGAACCGACAAGGTGTTGTCCGAGGCTCTGGGCCAACGAAACCGGGTCAAGTACCAGATGAAGAGACGCGATGATGGCTGGGTGATTCTGTACCGAGTCTTGGAAACTACCTTCGAATAGCTCCGGCGTGGCTACCGCGTCCTCTCCTCACGCCGCCGGAGGCTCACCTGCGATAGTCGCTATCGTCGGGCGCCCGAACGTGGGCAAGTCCACACTCTTCAACTGTCTCGTGGGGCGGCGACGAGCGATCGTTCACGACCTGCCAGGCGTGACCCGAGATCGCATTGTCGAAACCGCCGATCTAGGAGAGGGCTCCTCGGTTGACCTGATTGATACGGGCGGGCTTCTGCCGGAGAGAGAGGACGCTCTCGGGTTGAACGAACAGGTGCTTCTGGCCGTCGAGGAAAGCGATGTATTGATCTTCGTCGTGGACGGCAAGGAGGGGCCCCTTCCCGGGGACAGTGAGGTTTTAGAGACCCTGCGCCGCTACGGAAAGTCGATCGTGCTTGTGGTCAACAAGGCGGACACCAAGGCGGCAGAGGTGAGTGTGAACCAGTTCCATAGCTTCGGTCTCGAGCCGATTCTCGTATCCGCCGAACATCGCCTCGGCCTCGAGACGCTGGTCGACCGTGTTCGCGAGTTGTTGCCGGAGAGCCCGCCCTCGATGGGAGAGCTCGAGGGACCGGCCGTGGCGATCGTGGGTCGCCCGAATGTCGGGAAGTCCAGCTTGCTCAATCGCCTGGTGGGAGGGGAGCGCGCTCTGGTCTCGGAGGTCGCTGGCACCACTCGAGATCCGGTGGATAGCGTAGTCGAATGGGATGAGCGCTCCTATGTCTTGATTGACACCGCGGGCATTCGTCGCCGCAGTCAGGTTTCCGGCGCCGCTGAGGGTTTGGCGGTAATGATGGCCCGGCGCCAGATCCAAAGAGCGCAGGTGGTCGTTCTGGTCGTTGACGCAAGTCAGGGCGTTACCGCCGGTGACCTTGCCATTGCCGGGGTCGCTTGGGAAGAGGGTAGGGGAGTTGTCGTGGTCATGAACAAATGGGATCTCTTGTCGCCGTTGACTCGTGAGCATCTCGAGGAGGGCTGGGAGCGCCTCTCCGAGCTTCTGGCGGCACCGGCGCGGGTCAACATCTCGGCACTCAGTGGTCGTGGGGTCGGAAGAATCTTCCCCAAGGTCGTGCAGGTGCTTGACGATCTCGATTCGCAGGTCGAGACCTCGCGCCTCAACACGATTCTCCAGCGGGCAGTCGCGAGCCATCACATTCCGACCGGCGGAGGCAAGGCGTGGAAGGTCTTCTACGCATCGCAGGTCGCGGCTGCGCCGCCAACCTTCATGCTTTTCGCGAATCGGACTCTTCCTCAGAAGAGTAGTTACCGTCGATATCTCGAGAACACTCTGCGTCGGGAGTTGGGTCTGCCGGGGATCCCCATTAGACTGGTCATTCGCCCCCGTGACCAGAAGAAACGATAGCGCTCTTCGAAGACCGTGCCGACTCCGCCGGCGCTTGAAATCAGAGGCGTTCGCGGCCTATACTAAACCTGCATTTCTCTTATGTTTTTTGGCTTCTCTTGTGATCTCTGATTTTGACGAGCTTCCATGAAGGGATAGTGAGATGACCAAGAGGAAACCTGGAACCACCAAGGCAGATCTTGTCGACGAAGTTTACAATCGGCATGGCGGTCTGACCAAGAGCGAAGCGGCCCACGTGGTCGAATCGATCTTCGACACGATGAAGACAACTCTTCTCGAAGGTCGCGCGGTTCGGATCAAGAATTTCGGCATCTTCGAGATTGCTTCAAGAGCGGGTCGAAGAGGCGTGAACCCCGCCAATGGTGAGAAAATCTTCATCGAGCCGCACAAGGGGCTGAATTTTCGCCCGGCACGCCAGCTCAAGGACACAGTGTCTCCGATCGGTCGCAAAGACGACTGAGGGGCGCTGGTTGAGCTCTGGCCACTAGGGGTCACACCGTTTCCAAGAAGCTTCACTTCAAGATCGGCGAAGCCTGCCGCGCCGTCGATATCCAGCCCTACGTACTACGCTACTGGGAAACCGAGTTCCAGGCTCTGAGTCCCGGCAAAAGCAAGTCGGGGCAGCGCGTCTATACCGAGCGCGAGCTCAATATTGTTCGGCGCATCAAGGCGCTGCTCTACGAGGAGGGCTACACGATCGCCGGGGCCAAGAAGCGGCTCGGTGCGGAGCTCGAGAGTGGGGCGGTCGGGGTCGAAAGTGCTGCTCCAGGCGCCGATGAGGATCCGTCGACCGAGACTGAGGATGCACAGAGCTCGGGAGCTAGCGAGACAGCGGAGGAGACTGAGCCGGGAGAGGGTGGCGCGGAGCCTGAGCCTGGCACGGAGCCGGATTCTGACCTCGAGTCCGAGCCTGAAGCGGAGACTGAGGCCGACGCGAGCGAGCTGGTTGATCAGGCTTCGGTTGCCCTCCTAGCCGGCGCCGAGGCCGAGCGTGATGGGGTGCCCACCAAGACCGAGAGCGCGGTGGAAGCGTCTAGACCCACAGAGTCCGAGGTCGAGTCACCGGCTGCGGTTGACACGGAGTTGTCGCAGCGTATAGAAACCCTCAAGCGCGGCCTCGGGGATGTCCTCGAAGAAGTGCAAGGAATCCTGGCTCTCCTCCACGGCGACGATGCCGACAAGAAGTAGGGCCTCTCAAGTTTTCAAGAACGGTCGGGACGTGGCGCAGTCTGGTAGCGTACCTGAATGGGGTTCAGGGGGTCGCGAGTTCGAATCTCGCCGTCCCGACCAATTTCCTTTCCTGGGCTCAGTGGGTAGCCGCGAGGGCGAGCCGCACTCACGAAGAGATGCCGAATGCGTCTCGCGCTCCTAGCAGCCGCCCTTATCCTGGTCATCGGCGGCGCGCTCGCGCTCTCCCTAGGTTCTCGAAAGAGGAGTCCTGGGGCCTCGGATGGCCCCGAGACGCAGACCGAGGGGGGATCCTCTGCGAAGGCCTTCTCCGATTAACGGATGCAAGCTTGGTACGAGAGCTTCTCGTCCATTTCCGCTCAAATTGGCCCTCTGACGATGGCGGCAGGGACTCCACAGCAAGGCGAGAGGCTCCTCGGCCTGGTCCGCGAGGCACGGGCGGAGCTTCCAGGGGCGGTAGACAAGGACATAGAGTCCATGGCTACGAATATTCTCGAGGTCGCCGAAGAGGTGGCTCGTGAGTGCGTCTTGTTGCCGCCTAGCGAAGAGTCGGTTCAGGCGAGGGATAGGGAGCGAATCTCGGTGCATCGCATGGCTTTACCGACCTTCGTGGAGGCACTGGAGGAGAAGATGGCGGATCGATACGGTGCGGAGGCGAGGCTCAGTCCGCATTGGCAGCTGGCGCCGTAGGGACCGTAACACTCGAACGTTTAGTGGCTGAGTGAGTCATTCGGGGTCGAGATCAAGGCGCGCTGACGCAGGCATAGCGGGGACTATGTCGAGGAAGCGTAACGCAGAGATCGGCCGCGAGGGCCGCTCAGGCGCTAAACGTTTGGGTGTTACGGTCCACTAGTCCCGAGGGAAGCGCAGAGGACGGCCTTGACGCTGTGCAGACGGTTTTCTGCTTGGTCCCACACGATCGAGTTGGAGGACTCGAAAACGTCGTCCGTGACCTCGACCCCTTCGAGTCCGAACTCCTCGGCGATCTTGCGGCCGACTGTGGTTTGGCGATCGTGGTAGGCGGGCAAGCAGTGCATGAACTTCACCGAGTCGTTGCCGGTCAGTTCCAGAGCTCTCCGATCCACCCGGTAGGGCCGGAGGATAGCCACTCTCTCGGCCCAGATGCTCTCGTCTTCTCCCATCGAGACCCAGATATCGGTGTAGAGGAAGTCGACTCCTTTCACTCCTTCCTCGACCGATTCGGTGATCTGTATTCGGCCGCCGGTGCGAGAAGCGATCGCTTCGCAGCGCTCGATGTGAGTCGGCGATGGCCATAGGGGCCTGGGAGCAGCGATGCGTGCGTCCATGCCGAGCTTAGCGGCTCCCATCAGCAGCGATCTGGCCATGTTGAAGCGAGCGTCACCGAGATAGCAGAACGATGCCGTGCCCAGGGGTCCGTCGTGATGCTCACGCATGGTGAGTGCGTCGGCGAGGAATTGCGTCGGGTGGTACTCCTCGGTCAATGCGTTGAAAACAGGGACTCCGGCATAGCTCGCCAACTCCTCGACCTTCTCCTGACCAAAACCTCGATAGGCGATCGCGTGGTACATGCGTCCGAGGACCCGGGCGGTATCGCGAATGCTCTCTTTGTGCCCGATGTGCGACCCGTGGGGGTCCAGTACGCTGACTCGAGCCCCTTGATCGAAGGCGGCGACCTCGAAGGCTGCCCGCGTCCGGGTCGAAGTCTTCTCGAAGAGCAGCACGATGTTCTGCCCTTGGAGGCTTGGCGTTTCTTCACCGCGGCTTCGAGCTGCTTTCAAATCAGCCGCGAGCGCGAGGAGGTAGTCGATCTCCTCGGGCTCGAAATCCTCGAGTTTGAGAAAGTGGCGGGCGTGCAGATCGATTGCCATGGCGAGTTTCGGCGCGGGAGGAGAGGAGGTCGATAGCCGGTGATTGTAGTAAAGTCGTAGACCGCCGACCCGAATGATAACGGGTTCCGGCCCGCTTCCAGAAACTCCAGGACAGGTGACGATGACCGGCTCGACTCCGCAGACGAGGGGAAAGTACGACGGCCAAGGCCTGAGCGTTGCCATCGTTGCAGCGTTGTTCAATCAGCGCATCGTTTCCCAGCTCCTAGAGGGCGCCCTCGACTGCCTGCGGGCGAACGGCGTTGACCCGGGGGATACCCATGTCGTTCGCGTTCCCGGCGCCTGGGAGATCCCTCAGGGGCTCGAGGAGGTGGCTGCGCTGGGCAAGGTAGATGCACTGATCGCGCTGGGAGCCGTTATTCGTGGTGAGACCGCTCACTTCGACTTCATCTGTGCGGAGTGCGCCCGAGGCGTCGGCCGCGTAGCCAGCAAATACCGCCTACCGGTCGCATTCGGTGTCCTCACCTGCGAGACTTCCCAGCAGGCGGAGGAGCGAGCCGGGGGAAAGATGGGAAATAAGGGCAGCGAAGCCGCGCTGTCGGCCCTGGAGATGGCAAGCTTGCTTCAACAGCTCCGCTCGTAAGCCGATCGTGCCAGCTCAAAGTCAACGACGGGGGTTGCGTCGCGCCGGAAAGCGGCGCAGCGCGCGTGAGATGGCTCTGCAGATGCTTTATCAGCATGAGCTCGGAGGGTCGGGGCTGGATGAGGTGCTCTCCCGTTTCAGCCCGGCTGAGATGGTCCTAGAGGGCGACGCCGCCGCGACGCTTCCCGCAGGCAATGCGAGCGCTGCTCAGGACTACGCCAAGGACCTCGTTCGGGGAGTCGCCGAGCACCGTGATGAGGTGGACAGCCTGATTCGGGAGCACGCCGTCAACTGGCGTTTGGAGCGGATGCCAGTGGTAGACCGTGCGATTCTTCGGGTGGCCGTCTACGAGCTCTTGTACCAGACCGACATTCCCAGGGTGGTGATCCTCGACGAGGCAATCGAGCTGGCAAAGCTCTTTGGGTCCGAACAATCCAGCGCTTTCGTCAACGGAGTGCTCGACGGGCTGATCCATACCCAGGAGCTGCCCGGAAAGTTGCACTAGTGTATCGACCCAGAAGTTCCGGTACACCGAGAGCGTCGATGCACGCGCCGGGCAAGGCGCGCCGACGCAGGCATATTGGGAATATGTCGAGGAGGCGGAACGCAGCCCGGCGTGATGCAGCGGCGCTCGAATGTGCCGGAACTTCTGGGGCGGTGCACTAGAGCCCTTGCTCATTGGAGAGATGGTATGAAAGTGCTTCTGTCGCGATCCCGCTACTGTCTGGCCGTCGTTTCTCTTGCGGCAGCCACGCTGCTGCTCGGCTGTGGTTACGCGCTGGTCGGCCGGGTCTCCTCGATCCCGGAGGACATACAGGACATCTATGTCGCACCGATGGAGAATCGAACCCAGCGCGCCCAGCTCGAACAGTTCCTGACTCAGGCGATCACCGACGAGCTCGTCACCCGAAGGCGTTTCAACTTGGTCGGTGGACAGGCCGGGGCCGATGCCGAGCTGCATGGCACAGTGAAGTCGTTTCGGGTCACACCGGTCACCTTCGATGACGACGGTCGAGGTCAGGAGTACGAGATCTCGATCGTGGCCGACGTGAGCTTCGAGCGCACCGGTGGCGACGAGGTCGTTTGGTCGAACGACAGCTATCTCTTCAAAGAGATCTACGAAATCGACTCGTCGGCCGACGACTACTTCGACCAGGAGAACGTGGCCATTCTGGAAGCTTCCCTGCGCTTCGCCGAAACGATGGTGAGCGACCTCCTCGAAGGCTTCTAGGCCCGGCCGCCCAGGGCACCCCACCTCACCGCGTGCTCGTCACTCGGCTCCTCCGGCGTACAGGAGTACGCCTGCGTCGCCTCGCTCCTGCGCTGCGGCGATCTGGGGCACCCTGAACGGCCGGGCTCCCCTGGGGATTACCCGAGGAGATTCCCGAGGAGACTCCCTACGCGGCCGGCGGGGCGTACAGGAGTACGCCTGCATCGCCTCGCTCCTGCGCTGCGGCGATCTGGGGCACCCTGAACGGCCTTGTTGATGGCTGCGAGAAAGCGCATCCCGTTGGCTGCGAGCGCAGTTTCCGGGATGGAGTGAGCTGAGGGCTTCGCGACCGCGGGAAAGCTAGGCCTTCTTCAGGAAGGGCGGCATCATCCCGCCGGAACGGCGGTCCGGGTGCGTGGTCCCGGCGGCGTGTTTGCGGTCGGAAGAGATGCGTGAGTCGGTGTAGGGCTTTGCAGTGCGGGCTCTGCTCTGATAGAGCAGGCCGACCAGAGACGGCGAGAGCCCGGGAAAGCGAAGTAGAAAACGCCCCGGGCTCTGCCCCAAACCGCAGCATTAGCTGCGCTTGCAGTATGGCAGAGAGTCGGGGTCGTCGTCGAATGGGAGGCGACGATGCGACCGGACTACCGACTCTTCGACTGTGCTCGATGCCGTCGGCGTATCTCGCTGTGCTCGCACTGTGACCGTGGCCAGCGTTACTGCCGGGCTTGTGCTCTGGTGGCTCGTCGGGAATCGACTCGGGCGGCCGGCCATCGGTACCAGCGAAGCCTCCGAGGTCGGCATTGTCATGCCGCCCGTCAGGCCCGCTACCGTCGGCGCCAGCGCGAGCGGGCAGAGAAAGTGACGCATCAGGGTACCCCAGGCGGTACTTCGGGGAGGACACTGTGTCGGATCGAGACTCCGAGGCGCGAAGTGCGCTACGACCCGAGGAATCCGCGATGCATGCAGTGTGGAGAGGCCTGCCGAGAGTTTGTGCGAACGAGCTTTCGTCGTTGCCGACGGAGATAGGGGCGTGATCGACGCACAGCTGCGCGGGGAGATCCGTCGTCTGTTCCTGGTCGAGAAGTGGAAAGTCGGCACGATCGCTCGACAGCTACAGCTGCACCCCTCAACCGTGCGCCGGGCGCTGGAGAAGTCCGGCGTGCTACCCCAGCAGCGACGAGGGAGGATGATCGATCCTTACCTGCCGTTCATCGAGCAGGTGCTCGGGACCTACCCACGACTGCCGGCGAGCCGTCTCTACACCATGGTGGTGGAGCGCGGCTATCCAGGAGGCCCGGATCAGTTTCGCCACCTGGTGGCCTCGATGCGACCGAAGCCCCAGCGCGAGGCGTTTCTCTCGCTGCGCATGCTGCCAGGAGAGCAGGCGCAGGTCGACTGGGGCCACTTCGGTCGGCTCCGCGTCGGCCGGGCACATCGTCGGCTCTATGCCTTCGTCTTCGTGCTGTCGTTCTCGCGCACGGTCTTCGTGCACTTCACCCTCGACACTCGTCTCGAAACCTTCTTGCACGCTCACCAGCTGGCCTTCCACTACGTCGACGGCGTCGTCAGGACCGTTCTGTACGACAACCTGCGAACCGCGGTGATCGAGCGGCAGGGAACCGCGGTGCGCTTCCATCCCGTGCTGCTCGATTTCGCCAGCCACTACGGCTTCCTTCCCACCGTCGCCGCGGTGGCTCGGGGAAATGAGAAAGGCCGCGTCGAGCGCGCAATCCGCTTCCTGCGAAGCTCGTTCTTCGGCGCCCGAACGGTGAGCGATTTGGATCGTCTGAATCGGCAGGTCCTGGAATGGTGCCAGAGGTCGCAGCGCAGACCCTGGCCGCAGGACCGACAGCGAACCGTGAAAAGCGCCCTGGCCCAGGAACGACCTCGACTGCTTGAGCTTCCCGGAGACGACTTCGAAACCGACCTGCGACTGGAGATCAAGGTCAGAAAGACGCCGATCGTGCGCTTCGACCTCAACGACTACTCGGTGCCGCACAGTCATGTGCAGAGGACCGTCACGCTCCTCGCCAGCGAGCATCGGGTGCGGATCCTCGATGGCCAGGAGCTCCTCGCCGAGCACCCTCGCTCGTACTCCCGGGGCGAGCAGATCCTCGATCCTCAACACCTCGAGGAGCTCCTCGCTCACAAACGCAGGGCCCGACGACACCGGGGCTTCCATCGGCTGTTTTCCGCTGTGCCTCGATGCGAAGAGCTGATGCAGCAGCTCGCCGAGCGAGGCGAGAACCTCGGAACGCAGACCGCCGGCCTGCTCCGACTCCTGCGCCAGTACGGCCCCCAGCGACTCGACAAAGCCGTGCGCGAAGCGCTCCTGAACCACGCACCGCGATTCCAGTCCGTCCGGCTCCTACTCGAACGGCACCAGCGCGGCCTCGGTCAGCCCCCGGCTTTACCGGTGCCGCTCAGCCAGGAGCTCCAACAGCGAGATCTCTCCGTGAGACCGCACAACCTCGAGGACTACGACCAACTTGGAGGCAACGACGATGGCCCGACCCAGGAAGAGTCCAACGATCCCTGACGAACCACTACGAGAGCTCGCCCGATCCCTCGGCTTCTACGCCCTCGTCGACGACTGGGGCACCTACCGAGAACAGCCCTGGCTCGAACAGCTGCTGCGCAAAGAAGAGGCCGAGCGCAAACGGCGCAGCCTCGAACGGCGCATCCGCACCAGCCGCGTCGGGCTCTTCAAGAGCATCGCCGACTTCGACTTCTCCTGGCCCCAGCGCATCGACCGCGAGCAGATCCAGGATCTGCTCACCCTCCAATTCCTCGACGACATCACCAACGTCATCCTCCTCGGACCCAACGGTGTCGGCAAGACCATGATTGCCAAGAACCTCCTCTACCAGGCGCTGCAACGAGGGGCCACCGCCAGCTTCGTCACCGCCTCCGACATGCTCAACGATCTCGCCGTCCAGGAAACCCCCTCGGCGCTCCAGAGAAGGCTCTCCAAATACACCCGACCCTCGCTTTTGGCAATCGATGAGCTCGGCTATCTCTCCTACGACCACCGCCACGCGGATCTCCTCTTCGAGGTCGTCTCCAGGAGATACGGCAACAAGCCCATTCTTCTCACCACCAACAAGCCCTTCGCCGAATGGGCCGAGGTCTTTCCCAACGCCTCCTGCGTCGTCACTCTCGTCGATCGACTCACCCACCACGCCGAGATCGTCAAGATCGAGGCTAACTCCTATCGCCGCAAGGAGGCCAAGGAGGCTGCTGAAAAAAAGGCCAAGGACCGCGCCAAAAGGCGGAGCGCAGCACGACGACGCTCATGACCCGAAGCCACTATCGGCGCCAGCTCCTCCGCCTCTATCGACTCCTTCCCGACACCCCGCACCGCTTCCACCACGGCGACCGCGTCATCGTCGACCAGCTCTTCGACCAAGACCTGCCTCTCACCGTCCTCCAGGCCGCCCTCCTCCTCGGCTCCGCCCGACGCGCATGCCGAGATCCGCGCCTACCAAAGCTCCAGCCCATCCGATCCCTCGCCTACTTTCTCCCCATCCTCCGAGAACTCCCCACGACGCCACCCCCCGAGGGGTACCTCGACTATCTGCGCCACACCCTGAGTCACGCCTCGCGGGGACAAAAAACCGACTCGCAGCCAACTAAGTGCGCTTTCTCGTAGCCGGTAACACCCCTGGGGATTACCCGAGGAGATTCCCGAGGAGATTCCCTACGCGGCCGGCTGGGCGTACGAGTACGCCTGCGCCGCCTCGCCCCTGCGACTGCGGCGATCTGAGGCACCCTGAACGGCCGGGCTCCCGTGGGGATTACCCGAGGAGATTCCCGAGGAGACTCCCTACGCGGCCGGCGGGGCGTACAGGAGTACGCTTGCATCGCCTCGCCCCTGCGACTGCGGCGATCTGAGGCACCCTGAACGGCGGGCTTCCCTAGAATCCCCAGGGACTCCTATGCGAGACGGATCCTAGGAGCGTGTCCGAGAATTCGGACAGGCGAGTAGTTCTTAGGGGGGGATGGGCCGGAGAACGGGCCGGAGGCCCGCTTTCCGGGGCTAGGAGCGTGTCCGAGTATTCGTCCTGAGCCGTTTCCGTGAGCGAATAGGAAGCAACGCCCAAGTGCGCCGTCCTCGGCGCCAAGAGACAACTAGGCGGAGGAAATGATAGCCATCATTTCTGGAGCCTCTAGCTCTCCGCGGGCTGGGGCTCTTCTTCGGCGGGGGAGAGGGTGCCTACGAGCTTGGTCAGCCGCGACTTGTAGCGAGCGGCGGTATTGCGGTGGATGACGCCCTTTTGGGCGGTCGTGTCGATCAGGCCGAGAGTGGGACGAAGGGCTTCGCGTGCCCCCTCGGCGTCGCCGCTCTCGACGAGAGTGCGAAGGTTCTTGATCCTGCCCCGCATCCGCGTTTGATAGGAGCGGTTGCGCTCCCGATGTTTTTCGCTCTGGCGCTGACGCTTTTCTACGGTCTTACTTTTAGCCATCGATCTACCTACCTTGCTCTAGACTCGGTTGTCTGTTTCTAGTTGCCGGGATCGAACTCTTTCAGCTGCTGTCTGGCGATCGCAGCCTCTTCGCTCGACGGGTGATTCTGTTCTACTGACATGAGGTCATTTAAGCCCTTCTCTCGCTCGCCTAGCTCGAGGTAGGCGTAGCCGCGTCTGAGAATGGCGCTGGGTACCTTTTCGCTGCGCGGGTAGCGTGATACGACGTTGGTGAACTCGCCGATCGCCTCCAAGAAGTGACCTTGGTTGAAATAGGACTCGCCGATCCAGTAGAGGGCGTTGTCTGCCAGTTCGGTCTCGGGGTAGGTCTCGAGGTATTCGCGAAAACCGAGGGTCGCCAGCTCGTACTCACTCCTTCGATAGTCCTTGTAGGCCTGATTATAGAGGGTCTCCGGATCAGCTCCTGCGGCTTCCGAGATTCCCTCGCCGGTTGGAATGTGTGGAGGCGGTGCCAAGGCCAGGGCTTTGAGCTCCTGGTTGGTTGCGGCCACCTGCTGGGAGAGCTGATCGATCCGGTACACCGTGTCCTGAAGCTGGGCTTCGAGCTCTCCGATGCGAGAAGAGAGGGTATCGAGATCGAGCCGTAAATCGGCCCCCGACCGGAGAAGCTTGTCTGCTTCAGCAGCAACTCGCTCGCCGAGCTCCTCGATCTCACCTTTAGTTGAGACCTCCGAGTCGAGTGCGGCAATTTGACGTTGGATCTCACCGAGACGCTCATTGATCGTCTCGAGCTCGGTCGTCGAAGTGCAGCTGACGAGAGCGAGCAACGCGACAAGACCAACTACAACGGCAGAAGAGCAAGAAGCGTTCCGCTCATCAGAGCGGGTGTTGGGTCGCTCAGAAGAGCGGGGAGCGGACCGCTCGGTGGCCGAAGTGAAGGTCGGGATCGCTAGCCTAGAGCCCCAGGAATCCCGCGCCATTTGTTGTGGTCATTCTTGTTTCTGGCCCCGCAACAGAAGGGATGCTTCCCTGCTTTCTGCGAGGCAGAGTTGAGGTAGCGCTGATCGGGAGCTTTCGCGCTCCTGCTACTATCCGCCGACCGTACCGGTCAAATGGAACTCTCCCCTACGGTTCCTTCCCCAACAGCTCTCGTTGGCCTGGGTACAGGTGGGACGCTCCTCGCCGTAGCTGACTGTTTGGATGCGCGATGCCGGAACTCCCAACGAGCTGAGGTATTCCTTGGCCGCGTTCGCTCGGCGGTCACCGAGAGCGATGTTGTAGTCGTTGGTCCCTCGCTCGTCGCAGTGGCCCTGGATGGTGACGACGAAAGACGGCTCGGACTTGAGAAAGGTGGCATTCTTGGCGAGGCGCTCGCGGGCCTCTGCCTGGAGATCGTATTTGTCGAAGGCGAAGAAAATGTCGCCGATCAAGCCTTCCTTGCGCGCCCTCTCGCTTGCCTGATCGGTCTCCAGGTCGGTTAGTTCGGGAGTCTTGTCTACGATCTTGGGAGGCTCCGGGGTCTCGATGTCTGTCGGCTCGGGATCGGGGGCTTTCTCCACCGCTTCCGTCGGCTTTGGATCCACCGGGATATCTTTGTTGCCAGAACAGCCAATACTAATCAATACCAGGCTCAGAATGCCTACAATCGAGGTAACTTTCCAACTCGACTTCATTTTTCGCGACTCCTCCGCGGACAAGATTCCAGGGACCGATCCGACGTCAAGACACTACAAACCGACGAAACTGTATCACATGAATTTCCTGACGATTACAATAAAAGAGCGCGCCGAAAAGGGGCGCTCCTCATTCGGCAAACCCGGACCAAGCGGGCGCAAAGTTCTCTCCCTCTGAGGTCAATCGGCGCTGATTCCCTCCGCCCGCATCGATGACCCAGATCTGACTGTTCCCGGCGCGAGTGGATTCGAAGACGATCCTCTGGCCATCGGGAGAAAAGGAGGGGGCTTCGTGGCTTCCTGGGCCGGCGGTCAAGATCTTGTTTTCCAGGGTCACTACGTCGATAACCGCGATATCGAACCGATTACCGCGCTCGTGGCGATGGGCGTAAGCCAGGCGGTTGCCGTCGGGGTGCCAGGCCGCGCCGTCATTGTTGGTGCCTTCGCGCGAGAGCCGCCGGACGTTGCCGCCGTCTATATCCATGACGTAGAGATGTGGGGCACCTGAACGGTCGGAGGTGAAAGCGATCTCTCTACCGTTGGGGCTCCAGGCTGGATTGGCGTCGATTCTTCGGTTGGTGGTGAGCTGCTTTAATTCGTTCTCGCCGCGGCGCAGACTGAAGATCTCCGCGTTGCCGGCGGTGGAACGGGTGAAGACCAGGTTGCGGCCATCGGGCGAGAAGCTTGGTGAGAAATTGTGCTGACCGTCCTCGATCAACGCCGTCTTCTCTCCCGTTGAGAGCTCCACCCAGTAGATGGAAGGGCGCCCGCTGAAGTAAGAAACGTAGGCGAGGCCGTCTCCGGCTGGACTCCACGCTGGAGCCAGCGAGATCGACTTATGGCCACTGAGGGGGCGCTGATCCCGGCCGTCGTAGTCCATGATGAGGATCTCTTTGTTCCCGTCCCGATTGGAAGAGAAGACGATGCTGGTGAGCGCCAAGCCTCGGCGGCCCGAGAAACAGGTCACGACTTCATCGGAGTACGTATGGGCGATCTTCCTTGCCTGGGAGTAGGTACCGCGAAACCGCTTCCCCTGGCATGCCGAGCGGAAGTTGGCGAGATCCAAAACGCGGGCTTCCAGAACCACCTTGCCCGCCGCCTCGGCGATCTCCGCGGTGAGGATGACCTGGTTGCCGAGAGAGCGGTACATGGGGAAATCTTCAGCTCGATCTCCGGTGAGCTCGAGGACAGAGAGGATCTGCTGATCCTGGACGTCAAAGATGCCGCTGTAGCTGAGATCGTCGAGGATGGTTTGCTCCAGCTCTTTGGCCGCGGCCTCGCCCGCTGGAGTCATTCCGGCCGATCGAGTCATCGCCGGTAGGGCCAGGCGTATCCTCGATCGAGCTCCAGCGTTCAACTCGATCTCGACGTCCGGAGGCTCGTCAACTGTTGGTTGGGCGCTAGCTCCTCCAGCGGTGATCAGCACCAGCAGAAGAAAGCACAGGAACAAACGGGGCACGGATGTCATCGTCTCGACTACCTCCACTCCAGCAGAAAGGCTCAGTCTCGGATCAGGTTAGCGAATGACGAGTCTCACGCCCAGCGATTTCTTGCGATAGCTCTTCGGGAGAGGAGGCAGAGTGGCGGTCTGGACCGCCCGAAGTCCCGCACGGTCAAAAGAGTTGTAGCCGGAAGAATCGGCGATTTTGACATCGGTGACGCTGCCGTCCTCGCGGATGCGGAAGGTGATCGCCATCTGAACGTCGTCACCGAGCGGTGGCCGACTCCACTGTTCTCTGATCTTCGCCGCGATGAGGTCGGCATAATAACTGTAAGTGAAGTCCGGATCATCGAAACCGGAAACTTGGGCCGGACCTCCTGCGGCAAGAGGATTCCCCCGGGGAGAGCCGAGTCGGCGCTGCGGCTCGGTCGAAGCGGGCTTGCTGAGCTCGGAGGGCTTGGGGGCCGGGGGCGGAGGCGCAGCCTGAGGCCGAGGCTTGGCCGCAGGCATTCTTGGCGGGGGCTTCGGCGCCGGCTCAGGTGCCGCTTCCACGGGCGCGGGCTTGGTCTCTTCTTCGGGAGGGGCCTCGACCGGTTCCGGGGGGCGCGGCGCCGGAGCGGGCGGGGGCGCGATCTGCCCGAGGGCGGCAGCCGGAACGATCCGGACCGGCACGAACTCGAGCGGCTGCGGTTTCTCCGCGAGGAGCTTCGGCGCTACAACCGCGGCGACGACAAAGATGACGTGAACCAACACGGCGCCGACGAGGTTTCGCCCCCGGTACCAGGGGACCCAGACCTTGCGTCGTGCGAACAGTTGATCGAGGCTATCCACTCCGGCTCCTAGGAGGGGCTCTCGGTCACCATGCCAACATTGGTGATCCCGCCGCGGTGGAGCAGGGCGAGCAGGTCCATGACATCTCCGTAGGCGATCTCTCGATCCGCTTTGAGCAGCACGGATTCGTCTCCGCGGGCCTCGAGCATGGGGAGCAGCCGGTCGACGAGTTGAGTCGGGTGGACCGGTGTTTCGCGGATGTAGACGAGCTGGTTGCGGTCCATGGTGAGGACGATGGGATCCTCGACGCGCTGCGGCAGATTCTCGGCATCGATCTGCGGTAGGGCAACCTCGATTCCCTGATGGAGCATGGGTGCCGTGATCATGAAAATGATCAGGAGCACCAACATGACGTCGACCAGCGGCGTCACATTGATGTCTGCCATCACTTGGTCGTCCGAAGAGCCCGAGTCAGCCATGAACGCCATCAGCCTGTACCTCTTTGATTAGGTGAAGTTGCGCTCTGCCAGGTTTACGAACTCCATCACGAAATCCTCCATCTCGACTCTCATCAGGCGCACTCGTGTGGAGAGAGTGTTGTAGCCGATAAGGGCCGGGATGGCTGCCGCAAGCCCTGCCGCGGTGTTGATCAGAGCTCCGGCGATTCCGGGAGCCACGGCGGTGATCGACGTCGAGCCGGTGATCCCGATGTCGTTGAAAGCCTGCATGATCCCCCATACTGTACCGAAGAGGCCGATGAACGGGGTCGCCGCGGCGGTGGTCGCCAAGAACTGGGTGTGGCGGGTCAGCACTCCCAGCTCTACGCCCAACGAACGGCGAAGGGTGCGCTCGATGCCTCCCATCGAACGAATGCGGTAGCGGTCCTGCTCCTCGGCCGATTTCTGCTGCATCGACTTGACCTGGGCGTCGATCTCGACGTAACCGGCCTGAAAGAGACCGACCAAGGGTGAGGCGGTGTGGTCTCGTGCAGCGCTGTTGACCTCGCTGAAACGCTTGCTGTTGCGAAAGATCTCCAGGAAGCCTTCGCTCTGCCCAGCCGCCTTACGGAGCTGAAGCGATTTGGAGATGATGATCGCCCAGGAGCCCAGCGAGAAAAACACCAGAAGGGCCAGGACGAACTTGTCGACAGGGCCGGCGTCGAGGAAAAGCTCCCACATTCCGGAACCTTCGGCCTGGCCGACGATGGTGACGAGGGGAAGCTGAAAATGCACGAAACCCTCCGGCGAGAGAAGCTAGCACGTCACCCTGCCAGTGTCCATGCGCCGGCGCTGACGAAGTGCTTTTGAATACCTTCGACAAGGAGGCTACACTCTGCTGTCCCTGCCGGTAGCGCAGGAGAGGGCTCGACACAGAGGGTCGCGAGGAGGTACGGATGAAGACCGCTGTTTGCATGAAGCAGGTGCCGGATACAGAGGCGCGCCTCCGCCTCAATAAGGCGGGAACCTGGATCGAGGAAGAGGACCTGCCCTTCGTTATCAACGAGAGCGACGAGTGCGCCCTCGAGGAGGCACTGAACATCCGCGAGCAGCGCGGAGGGGAGGTGACGGTCTACAGCCTCGGACCGCCGCGGGTCCGCGAGTCGCTGCGCAAGGCCCTCGCGCTCGGGGCCGATCGGGCCGTTCACCTCGACGATGAGGCCTTTGCTGGCGGCGATGCGGTGGCAAACGCGCGGGCGCTGGCGGCGGCTATCTCGAAGCAGCCGGTCGACCTCATCCTAACCGGCTCGCAGTCGGATGATCTCGGCTGGGGGGTGACGGCGTCGCTGCTCGCCGCCAACCTCGATTTCCCCCACGCCTGGCTGGTCATGGGAGTCGAGATCGATGAGGCCGGCGAGAAGGTGGGCATCGTCAGAGAGATGGAGGCCGGCAAGAACGAGCTCTTCAATCTTTCTCTGCCGGCGGTGATCGAGGTCCAGGCCGGGCTCAATCATCCCCGCTACGCCTCTCTCAAGGGAATCATGCAGGCGAAGCGCAAGGAGATCATGGCGCTCTCAGCGGCAGACCTCGATCTCGAAGCGGATCAGGTCGGGGCTCGGGGCTCCAGGGTCGAGATCGTTTCGGTCACCTTTCCCCGGACCGGCGAGGGCGCCACTATGATCGAGGGCGACCCGTCCACGGCAGCAGAGCAGCTGGTTCACCACCTCCAGAACGATGCGAGGGTGCTGTCATGAGCGGCACGGTCTGGATCGCGGCCCAGCTGAGAGATGGCGGCCTACACCCGGCCAGCCTCGAGGCTGTTGCTGCGGGGCGGCAACTGGCGGAGGCCTTGGGGGTCGACGTGGAAGCGATCGTTGTCGGCGATGGAGTCGGTGTCGCCGCATCGCAGCTCGCCCGTTCGGGAGTTCGGCGGGTGTATGTGTCCGATCAGCCGAGTCTAGGGGACTACGTCCCGGGAACTCATGTTCAAGCACTGGTCGAGGCGGCCGAAGCGTACCGGCCATCCTATATCGTCTTCCCTCATACCTATCAGGCGGTGGATCACATGGCCCGTCTCGCCCATCGGCTCGATGGCGGGGTTCTCTCCGAGATCACTTCTTTCGCGTCGAGCGAAGAGGGGCTGCTGTTCAGTCGCCCGATTCTGGAGGGCAAGATGCAGGCGAAGACCCGTATCTGCGGCCTCGGCCCGATGGTCCTTTCGGTGCAGACCGGAGCCTTTCAGCCCGCCGAAGCAACCTCGGATGAGCCTGCCCCTATCGAGAGGCTCGAGGCGGCGAAGCTTCCGGCGCCCGAGCGCGAGCTTCTCGGTATCGAGGACGCCGGCGGCGAAAAGATCGATCTGACTGCCGCTGACCTGATCGTGTCGGTCGGTCGTGGCATCGGCGGTCCGGAGAAGATGGCGGTCATCGAAGAGTTGGCTGCCGCCCTGGGAGCAGAGATTGGCGCCAGCCGCCCCGTCATCGACAGTGGATGGCTGCCGCGGGATCGTCAGATCGGGTCGAGCGGTCAGACGGTGGCGCCCAAGCTCTACATCGCGATCGGCATCTCCGGAGCGATCCAGCATCTCGTCGGCATGAAGGGTGCGGCCTGCACGGTAGCGATCAACAAAGATGCGGGAGCCCCCATCTACAGCGTGGCCGACTACGGTATCGTCGGTGACCTCTTCGAGGTCGTACCGGCGTTGACCGCGGCGCTCAAAGAGGCCAGCTCCGATTGAATCTGATCCCGTCAGGAACAGCCATGAGGGCATGAGAATATGACTGAGACGCGAACGCGCCTTTTTACCTCGGAGTCGGTCACGGAGGGTCATCCCGACAAAGTCGCGGACCAGATCTCCGACGCTATTCTCGACGAAGTCTTGACTCAGGACCCGATGGGGAGGGTGGCCTGCGAGACTTTGATCACTACCGGCATGACTCTGCTCGCGGGTGAGATCAGCAGCACTGCCAATGTCGATTCGGTCAAAGTGGTCCGCGACACCTTGCGCCGCATCGGCTACACCGATGCCGCCTCCGGGATCGACAGCGGAACCTCTGCGGTACTGACGGCGCTCGATCCGCAGTCGCCGGACATTGCGATGGGCGTGGATACCGGCGGGGCCGGGGACCAGGGCATGATGTTCGGCTACGCCTGCAATGAAACTGAAGAGCTGATGCCTTTGCCGATCACCCTGGCGCACGCGCTTACGGCGCGCCTCGCCGAGGTTCGCCGTGGCGGGGTGGAATGGCTTCGGCCCGATGGCAAGAGCCAGGTCACGATCGAGTACGAGGGCGTCATTCCTCGTCGTGTGCACACGGTGGTGGTCTCTACTCAGCACAGCCCGGACGTGACTCAGGAGGAGATCCGGGAGCTGGTGCTCGAGCAGGTGATCAAGCCGACGGTCCCAGAGTCGCTTCTGGACGAGGCCGCGATCGTGCACGTCAATCCGACCGGGCGTTTTGTGACCGGGGGACCTCACGGAGACTGCGGTCTCACCGGTCGAAAGATCATTGTCGACACCTATGGCGGGATGGGCCGCCATGGCGGTGGCGCGTTCTCGGGCAAGGATCCGACCAAGGTCGACCGCTCTGCGAGCTACATGGCGCGCCACCTGGCAAAGAACCTGGTTGCCTCCGGCTTGGCCGACCGCGCGGAGATCCAGCTCGCCTACGCCATTGGAGTCGCCGAGCCGGTCTCGATCCATGTCGACAGCTTCGGCACCGGCAAGGTGAGCGATTGGGAGATGGAATGCCTGCTCAAGGACTTCACGGCGCTCACTCCGCAGGGCATCATCGAACGTCTCGACCTGCGTCGACCGATCTACACCGCCACCGCTTCCTACGGGCACTTTGGCCGTCCAGGCTTCGCTTGGGAGGACACCTCCCGCGCGGCCGAGCTGGCGGCCCACGCCTCCTAGTGTTGTGTCTCCGACATGGCACTAGACCAGCGTTTCCAAAGTCGCGCTACAATAGCTCGCGGTCATTCTGTTCGCTGGCAAGGCGCGCCGACGTAGGCATATTGGGGAATGAACGAAACCGCTAACGCGGTGGAGACCGAGGCGTCCGGTCAGCCGTCGACGAGCCCTCGACTCTGCGGTCCTTTGGCTGCCGTTTGTCGCGCTACCGATAGGTTCTCCTGAAACCTCAGGTCCGTCCCATGTTGGGGCGACCGGTGCAGGAAAAGGAGAGCGTGATGGGAGAGTTTCGCCAGCGTATGGAGGAGGACATGGAGATTCGCGGCTTCAGTCCTAATACTCAGCAGTGCTACCTCGGTCGGGTCAAGGAGTTTGTTCGTTACTACATGCGCCCACCTAACGAGCTCGGCCTCGACGAGATCCATCGTTACCAACTTCATCTGACCCGTGAGCGCAAGGTCTCGTGGGCGGTGTTCAACCAGTCCGTGGGGGCTCTTCGTTTCTTTTACGGCGTCACCCTGCACAAGAGCTGGGACATCGGCCGGATTCCCTACCAGAAAACCCGAAGGAAACTCCCGGTGGTTTTGAGCCAGCAAGAGGTGGCAGCCATTCTAGATGCGCTGACGAATCTCAAACACCGAGCCATCCTGGCGACCGTCTACGCCGCTGGGCTACGGGTCTCGGAGGTCGTCGCCTTGCGAGTCTCCGACATCGATTCTCAGCGCATGATGCTACGCATCGAGCAGGGAAAGGGCCGCAAGGATCGCTACGTGATGCTCTCCGAGAGACTGCTCACCGTTCTTCGTGAGTATTGGAAGACCACGCGGCCTCAGGACTGGCTCTTTCCTGGTCAGACTCCACCTCGACATCTGACTCGCAGCAGCGTCGAGCTGGTCTTCCATAAGGCAAGGGAGGCGGCAGGGATCACCAAGAAGGTGTCCGTGCACACTTTGCGACACAGCTTCGCGACCCACTTGCTCGAGAGCGGCGTCAATCTCCGGAAGATCCAGATTCTGCTGGGCCACACGAGCCTGCGCTCGACACAGGTCTACACCCATGTTGCCAGCGATTTCCTCGACGAGACACCCTGTCCTCTGGATCTTCTCCCAGATCCCAAGAGCCGGTCGCACAGCACCGGCTGAGCCGTGCACTGTCCAGCGAGCCGGCGCCGCGCCGGCCGCTCGAGTCTGGAGCTCGCCGACATCTTCCGAGAGCATGCCGGTCGGCTCCCCGCCTTGAGCGACCCGAGGGCGCGTGTGGTCCGAGACATTACCGCCTGCAGAACCGCTGCCCTCGGTGGACATCTGCACGAATGTGACACCTGCGGCCACGTGCTGGCTTCCTACAACAGCTGCCGCAACCGTCACTGCCCCAAGTGTCAGCACCTCGAGCAGGCGCGCTGGGTCGAGGCCCAGCGAGACGCGCTACTGCCCACCGAGTACCACCACGTCGTTTTCACGGTGCCCGACGTCCTGCACCCGATCTTTCTCGCCGATCCCAAGCCGGCCTACAAGCTGCTCTTTGCCGCCGCGGCTGAGACTCTTCGCGAGGTCGCCTTGCGACCCAAGAACCTCGGAGCGAAGATTGGCTTCTCGGTCATCCTGCATACCTGGACGCAGAAGCTCCTCTATCACCCTCACCTTCATTGCATCGTGACCGGAGGAGGCCTCGACCCCGACGGCACCCGGTGGGTCGCGACGAAACCGCGTTTTCTCTTCTCGGTCCGAGTCCTCGCTACCGTCTTTCGGGGCAAGCTCCTACAAAAGCTCGAGCGGGCTCTTCGGGAGGGCGTGATCCGCTCGGACGATCGCCCGCTGCTTCGCAAGGCGGCGCAGAAGAAATGGGTCGTCTACAGCAAGCCGCCCTTCGGCGGTCCAGAGCGCGTCCTGAAATATCTCGGGCGATATACCCACTGCGTCGCTATCTCCAACAGCCGTCTGGTCTCACTCGAGAAAGGTCAGGTCACTTTCCGATGGAGAGACCGAGCCCACGGCAACCAAACCAAGCTCCTGCGTGTCGACGCAGGAGAATTCATCCGGCGCTTCCTCCTCCACGTCCTACCCAAGGGCTTCATGAGAATTCGACACTACGGACTGCTCGCCAACCCGCTCAAACGCAAGCTCATTCCATTGTGCAGGCAGCTGCTAGGCGGCATGGCGGCGTACACCGATCAGACCACAGCCACGCCGCCGCTTGAAACCTGGCAACAGCTCCTCCAGCGACTGACCGGCGAAGACGTGACCCTGTGTCCGAAGTGCCGCAAGGGCCATCTCGTCATCACGCAAGACCTGCCCGCTTGCCTCTCCCCCTCGCCCGTTTTGAGCCGGGCAAGATCACCATGAACCACCTGCCGCGTGAATCTGTGGCGTTCTTGCCGTCCAACCCTGGATGGCCTAGGACACCTCTGTCTCTGCCCCCGTTGGAGCTCTCGATGACCCTCTTCGGCGCTCTGGCAGCTGCTTCAACGGCCAGAGCCCGAGCCTCTTCCTCGACGAAACGGGTGTTGTCAAACCCTAATACCTCGACGACGGCTCCGCCCCAGTCCTCCTGATCACCAAACAATCCACATAGACCCTCGCTTCGATCCCGCGGCTTCGTTCAACACGCCGTTGACGGAATCGCTACGCGACTCCGCAAACAACCCTCTCCAATATGTCGAGGAGGCGCAACGCCGCCAGCGGGGCAGAACGGGCCGAGATATGTAGCGCTACTTTGGAAACGCTGGTCTAGGCTTCCGAGGAGACGGGGGAGCGCGGGTTCTAGTGAGCGTCGGTCCAGCTCTTGCCGTACTTGAGAATGTCGTGCTTCAAGAGGTCGAAGCCGGTCTGGCGGTCTAGAGGGACTGCGTCTCGGTAGACAGTGGCGCATTTGTAGCAGACAACGGCGTCGACCAATCTGCGGTAGACGAAGAAGTCGACCAACCCCATGGCTACCAGCGATAACCCGTAGGTCCACGGAACAAACACTGCGCCCAGAAGTACCAGGGCGCATCCCCAGGCTCGGTTGACGTCTCTTTGACGATAGAGATGACGGCACTCGCATAGAGGGCAGGTTTCGACTCGCGGCGGCTCGGGCTCCTCGCTCCACCCCTCTTTAGCCACCTCTCGAGTAGCCTGGCACCCCGGACAGGTAACGGGGGCGCAGCCGGGATGGATCTCGGCTGGAAAGGGAAGGCCGCAATCGGGGCACTGCGTTCGAACACGCATAGGCCGGTCGAGTTACGAGGGAACGCCGGTGGTCAGCGCTAGATAGTAGGCGGTGATCTCGCCGATGAAGGTGCCGACGACGAGGACGTAGAGGATGCCGGTCGCCGATTGGTTGGAGCGTTGCCTGGCACAGTGCAGAGACATCGCCGCCAGAGCGAGGGGAATCGCCAAACCCCAGAGAAGGCGAAACCAGAAAAACATTCCCTGAGCTTCGAGCCCGATCAGGATGCGCAGCGGGTGAGGCTCGGAAAGCGGATCGACGCCGGCGGCAACTCCGAGGGTGACAGCGAGAACGACAACTCGGACGACCACGACGCCGAGCAGGACCCAGCAGAAGATTATGAGGTGGCGGAAGGTGAGACCGGGGGCGACGAGATACCAGTGGCCCAGAAGCATGGCGATCAGGGACCAGCCCAAGAGTAGGGCTGACGACGCCAGACTGAGTGCGGTGAAGATCTCTCGGTGCGGCAGAGGGGTGGACAGGTTGATGAGATTCGGTCCGGCCATGAGCAGGGCGGCGGTGCAAGCGGCAAAAGCGACTGCCAGAGGCCAGCGCCCGAACTTCCAGCGCTCTTTCCATACTGCGCCGTAGTAAACGAAGGAAGCGACGTAGCCGACGGCAAGGAGGGCCAGTCCCGCGACGGGCTCAGGCCCGAAGGGGGAAAAAGGGTAAAGGGCGACAACCGACCACACCAGCGCGAGCAGGCCGAGAACGATGAGAGCGTTCATCTGGAAGTACCCCCGCCCGAGGTCGTCCTCCGGGATCCAGAACAACGTACTCAGAACTCCGACCACGGTGGCGAGCCCGAAGAAGAAGAAGACGCTCATGAGGGCGCGAGGATGTCACAATCCGTTGGTGCGTCGCACTCTGCAGCGGGGTAGGGGATCGAGCATCTTCCTTACTCTCGGCGCAGAGCCTCGCTCGGCTCCAGTCCCGCGCCTTTTTGACCCTTGCCTCAGGTCCGAACTCCAAGAAAGAGATAGAGAGAAAAGAAGGTGAAGAGGATGTTCGGACTCCAGGCCGCTAACCACGGCGGCATCGCACCCACCTCACCCAAGGTGGTGAAGAAGGCCATCACCACATAGAGAACGATTCCGACCAAAATGGCGACGCCGATGCCATAAAGGGCACCCTGCCTCCCTAGGCGAAATGCAAAAGGGAGAGCTACCAGGGCCATTACCAAGCACACCAGAGGGCTTGCGACTTTGTTGTGGAGCTGAGTCTCTAGTTCTGGAGCCTGCTGCCCACTGTTGGTGATCCTTGCGACATAGCTCTTGAGCTCGAGATAGTTCATCTCGTCGGCGCTCTTGACCTCGGTGGAGAAGTATTCCGGCTCGACGTCCAGGTCGATCGCCAACGGTCCCGGTAGCTCGCGATACTCGACCACTTTGGTTCCTGAGAAACTTCGGGTCCACGCCCCTCGGGCGTACCAAGTGTCGCCCAGTCTACGCAGCTCCGCGGCATAGAAGTGGCCAGTGAGGCGATGCTGGGGGTCGAAGCGGAAGGCCTGGAAACGTTGCAGAAGGTTGTCTTCGGGGTTGAAATGCAGATAGTTGTAGATAAAGGCAGCCTTGTCCTCGGTTTGGTTGAAGAACCACTGCGTTGTGGCGCCGCGCTGCGACGAGGGGTCCGGGTGCCCTTTGATGATGCGGCGCAGCTCAGCTTTTCGGGCGTTGGCGGCGGGCAGGAAGGTGAAGTCGAGAAGTGCTGTGGCCCCAGCGACGACCGCGCTCGCCAGCACCACGGGTAGTGCCAGACGGTACAGACTGATTCCCAGAGCCTTCGCGGCTGTAATTTCGTTCGTTCGCGACAAAAGGCCAAAGCTGATGAGCGTGGTCAGAAGGACGACGATCGGAGCGACGAGGTAGAAGATCTGCAGCGAGTGATACTGGTAGTGCTCGATCACCATCGATGCCGGAATGTCGTTCTCCATCACGAAGCGAGCCATCTCGGACAGGTCTATGACGATGTACAGCATCAGTGCCCCTGCCAGAACGAGGAGCCCGACCTTGATGAAGAGTCGGAGCAGATAGCGATCGAAGCGACTGGGAAAGCGCAGGTTGAAGTGGGGGAGGTGGATGAGGAACTGAGCGCCCGCGGTGGCGAGTGTTCTGCTTTGCGCTGCCCCCTGCTTTTTGGCGGCGCGCTGCGACGGCCGTAACCGGTCCAAGTAGAGCCAGAGATGCTGCCGAAGCCATCGATCTCCACGAACCAGAAAGAGACTCTTGTCACTGTTCTTGCGGGCTAAGAGAAAGGCGCCGGCTACCAGAAAGATGAGGTTCGGGAGCCACATCGCGAGCCAGGGCGAAAGCCTGCCGTTGGCGGCTCCGTCCTCGCCCACATTCTGCAGTACGTAGTAAATGGCGATCACCGCGATGGCGAGTGAGAAGGCAGAAGATCGGCCTCCGGGCCGGCGCGAGAAGCCGAGGGGTAAGGCGACCAATCCGAAAACCAGGCATGCGGCCGGGATCGAGAACTTCTTGTGCATCTCTACCCGTGCGAGGGCTCGCATCACCGGGGTACGCTCTTCGTCCTCGGACCAAGCGCGAAGGTCTTTCCAAGAGAGCTCGCGCACTTGGCTTGATCGCGAGCGAGCGACGGAGCCTTCACGGTTAGGCCCTTCGTTGGCAAAAGTCAGGACCCGATGGCCGCTGATCTGGGCTTCGGTCGGCGCGTTGAGGTCGAGTTGCTGCTGAATCGCAGAATCGAGCTCGACGATCAGGCGGTTGCCTGCCTGGTCGATGTTGGCCGAGCCCGACTCGGCCACCGTAAAGTGAGTCTGGCCAATAGGCAGGGAATCCGCGATGAAGACGCCTTTCCAGCGCGTCTCTCCCGGTGGCACGTCAAAGATGTAGATGGTGCGATCTTCGAGAATCTGGTTGAAGATCCTTGGCTCCAGCTGGGTCGTGACGTCGCCACTCAGCTGCTTCAATAAGAGTGTTTGGTAGGTATGGTTGCCCCATGGCAAAACCCAGATCATGAGCGCCACATTGATCCCTGCGAGCACGATCGCCAAGGCCAGGAGCCCGCGGTAGAGATAAAAGAGACTCACGCCTGCCGCCCGCAGTGCGGTGAGCTCGCTGTCCGCGCTTAGACGGCCGACAGCGACCAGGATGCCGAAGAGCAGGGCCATGGGAATCGTGATGACCACGATGTGAGGAAGATTCAGCGCCAGCAGCTGGAGTACCTCGCCGACGGGAACCCCGCGCCGGATGACCGCCTCGGCGAGCTCGAAGAAGGCGCGGATGAGAAGGATGAAGGTGAAGACCACAAAGCCCAGAAAGGTCGGGCCGATGGCTTCCGAGAAGATATAGCGGTCGAGCCGGCTCATGAAGGGAGCTCCGCCGGGAGTCTACTAGCCAGAAGCGGGTGGCGCGCAACTGCCCACGGGAGCAAACAGAACGTCCGATAAGATAGATTATGTCAACCTATGCATGTCAGCGACTGCGCCCCGGCTCCTCTCGGGCCTCGCTCTACCGGCCTATTCGAGCCCCTCTTCCGAGTCCAACTGGGTACGAAGCTCCGCGAGTGCCTCCTCGAGTGCGCGAACGAGGTCCTCGGGCTCCACCGTGGACTGTCGAAAGCTCAGCGACAACTTGTACTTCTTCTCGGGCCCGCTGAACTGGAACGAATAGGGTTGCGCGCGGGCGCGCCTCTTGCCGACCTGGCGCCGTGCCACCGCGGCCTTGACTTCCTTGCGTACGGCGCTTCTTGCCATTCCCAGGACGCTAATGCGCTCGAGAAGCTGCATCATTTCGTCGGCATCTTCCAGCTTCAGGACCTCCAGCAGGACCGATCTGCTGTCGACGCCAAGAGCTTTGACGCAATCTCGTACCTGTTCTGGCATCTTCAGTAGCGCCAGAGTCTCGGTAATCGTCGTTCTCGACTTACCAATGGCCCTTGCGACCTGGTCGTGGGTGTAATTGTGCTCTTCGCTCAGCCGGCGATAACCCTCTGCCTCTTCGAACACTGTCAGGTTCTCGCGATGGAGATTCTCGACCAGGGCGATCTCCATCGCCTCCTGTGCCGAAACGTCCATTTCGATCGCCGGGATCTCGAACAGCCCGGCCTCGAGGGATGCCCGATACCTTCGCTCGCCGGAAATGATCACAAACGCAGGGCCTGAATCGCCCTCGCTATCCGGATTGGGACGAATGAGAATCGGCTCGAGCACACCCTTGTCTTCGATAGATCCGACGAGCTCCGAGAGGTCGCCAACACCCCTGCGCGGCTGATTCGGGTCCGGCTGGATCAACGAAAGAGCTACCAGGCGCCCCACCGGCGGGGCGTTCTGCGTCGCGAGATTATCTACGAAGTGGCGATCGTGGCGCATCCGGACCTGCTCAGGCAGCCCCCGCTTGCGATCTTCTACATCAGACACGACTCAGCACCTCTTCGGCCAGAGCGTAGTACTGGTAAGCGCTTGCAGAGCGCGGCGCGAAAGAGAAGATGGGCTCCCGATAGGCCGGGCTCTCTTCGAGTCGTACACTCTTCGTGATCACCGTATTGAAGAGCTTTTCCCCGAAGACCTTCTCAATCTCTTTTTGGATGTCGCGCGCAAGTAGGGTTCGCTTATCGTGCAGCGTGATCAACACGCCGAGAATCTGCAGCCGAGGATTCCCTCCCCTCTTCTTGATCCGATCGATCGTCTCTAGGAGGTCGTCGGTTCCTTCCAGGGCGTAGTAGCTCGACTGGATCGGCACGATTGCGTGTCCCGATGCAACCAGCGCGTTCACCGTAATGATTCCCAGCGTAGGGGGCGTATCGAGCACGATGTAGTCGTACTTACGGGAAACCTTCGCAAGGGCGTCCTTGAGTCGAAAGTGACTGTCGAATTGGCCGACGAGCGCACCCTCGAGCTTGGCAAGCGAAATATGAGAAGGAGCGATATCCAGATTCGGCACCTTCTCCGCGGGTACAATGATGTCGGCGATTCCGACGCTCGAGTCCGCCAGCACATCGTACATCGACCCTTCCAGATCGTGAATGTCGACGAAGGAGAGTGAGCTATTAGCCTGGGGGTCGAGATCGACGAGAAGGGTGCGCAGGCTCTTCCCTGCCAGGGCGGCAGACAGATTGATGGCGGTCGTGGTCTTCCCCACTCCGCCCTTTTGATTGGTGATCGCGATGATCATTCAGCGAACCTAGCCCGGGGACCCTGCGTGCTCATGTCGGCCGGCAGACAATGTTCCTAAATATCTGAATCCACGCAGTTAACGACACACTTCCAGGGACTACATCTCATACTCGCCCAGATCATCAGGGTCGAGATCCTCCAATAGCTTTCGAATCCGTTCCTGCTCGTCACGCATGACGCTTTCATCGCCCGCCTTTGCCTTCTCGAGGACGGAAGAGGCGACCAGTACCGGAGCCGCAGTGCGAAGAGCGAGGGCAATCGCGTCGCTGGGTCGAGCATCGATCTCGAGAGTCTGGGACTCCCCCGCTCGCTGGACGTAGATGGTGGCGTAGAAGGTCTGGTCTCGAAGATCCGCCACGACCACTTTCACCACCTCGGAGTTGAGGGCTGCCATGGTGGTCGCTAGTAGATCGTGGGTGCGCGGCCTTGGCGACTCCGAGGACTCGAGGCCAAGTTGGATTGCGCTCGCTTCAAAGAGCCCGATCCAGATCGGAAGAAAGGCTTGAGATTCCGGGTCTTTGAGAATGACGATCGGGTTATTCGACGAAGGATCGATCATCAGGCCTTTGACTTCCATCAGAATCAGGTCGTCTGGGTCGCGTGTCGTCATCCGCCCTCTCCAAGTCTCACCAGGGGCCGGCGCGCCTCATCGACGCGTGCCAGGGGTGCTCGTGCCTCGACTGTGGCTGACAGGCTGTGCGGAAACGCTCGGTCCACCCTCGCCTGACACATCTCCCCCGGCGCAACCCCTAAACCCGCGTTTGCGTCGAGATGGACGACCCGATGGCAAGCGCTCCTTCCGACGACAGTCCCAGGAGTCTTTCCTGGACCGGTGACCAGGATCTCCAGTTCCCGGCCGACGAGGCTCTGGTTGAGCTCCAGCTGAATCTCCTTCTGGGTCGCAAAGATCTGCTGGAGACGGCGATCGCTGGTAGCGAGGTCGACGGGCTCACCAATACGAAGCGCAGCTGTGCCGGGCCTCGGAGAGTACTTGAAGGCATAGAGAGACGCGAAGCGCAGCTCCTCGACGAGCCGGAGAGTTCCTTCGAATTCGTCTTCGGTCTCGCCGGGAAAGCCAACGATGATGTCGGTCGAGAGGGCTATTCCGCTGCGCGCAGCGCGTAGGCTCGTAACCAAATCGCGATACTCGCCCACGGTGTAGCCGCGGCCCATTCGGCGGAGAACCGAATTGCTCCCGGACTGGACCGGGAGATGAATATAGGGGCAGATCACTTCCTGGCTGCCAACTTGGTCGACCATGCGAGGTGAGAAGTCTCGTGGATAAGAGGTCACGAAGCGAAGGCGGCGCAAGCCGGGCACGTTGGCCACAGCCTCGAGCAGATCAGCGAAGTCTATTTGGCCTCCGTCGGCGTCCGTTCCACGCCAATGGTTCACGGTCTGGCCGAGAAGCTCGATCTCGAGGAACCCGAAGTCGACGAGATGGCGTACTTCGTTGACGATGGCCGCGAGAGGCCGGCTACGCTCGGGGCCTCTGGTTTGGGGCACGATGCAGAAGGTGCAGTTCTTGTCGCAGCCTTCGACCACCGTAACCATGCCCTTGTATAGACCGTCTCGACTGATGGCGTCGATCTCGTACGGGCGATCCTCCGGAAAGCCCACTGCAACAGGTCGCATCCCCTTGCGGGCCTTCGCCATCACCGAGCGCATCTCTCCGACTCTGCCGGTTCCAAGAACGAAGTCCAGCTCGGGGACCCGTCGTAGCGCTCGCTCTCCCTCTTGCTGCGCCACACATCCACAGAAGCCGATGAGGAGCTCGGGGCGATCGCTTTTGAGCAGGCGGTACTCTCCCAGCCTCGAATAGGCCTTCTGCGCAGCCTTCTCTCGCACACTGCACGAATTGAGCAGGATCACATCTGCGTCTCGAGGAGTGGCTGTGGGCAGCAGCCCATCCTGCATCAGCTGGCCTGAGAGCCGCTGGCTGTCGAGCTCGTTCATCTGGCAGCCCCAGGTCTCGATGAAGAAGCGATCGGCCTTCGGGTAGTTCATTGCCGAATCGCTTCTTCGTTGAGAAGCTTGGGCTCCCGCGGGTCCTCTTCGCGGCGTCGCTCGGGGGCTGTGTCCGGCTTGCTCCGGGCCGGCTCGAACTCGATACCTTCGCGTAGCCAGCCGGGGAGGGCTCCAGAGCGCCGCCCGTCCTCGAGAAAGGCATCCATTCGATCCTGGTACTCGGCCACTTCTTCTCTGGCTTCCTCGATGGCAATCAGGGCCCTATCCCACGCCGGCTTGATTTCGTTGTCGCGATAAAAGGGGTCGTCTTCATCGTAGAAGCGCCGGCGCAGCTCAGCGACCTCGGTCTGAAGCGCACTGACCTCCTCGACCTCTGCCTTCCAGTTGAGTCGCAGGCGTAACGCCTCTCCGCGCCAATACTGCTCCGACACGCCGTCCGTGGTGGTCGGTGCGGCTATGTTCTCCGGCTCGTTGGTTTCCGTCAGGATGGTGAGCTGCCCTCCCTCGGCCTGTTCGGCAATGTTGCTGTTGGTAATGACGGTGGTCGGGGGCGCGGTACGGCCGGCTCGCTGGCGCCGGGCCTCTTGTGAGGCTTCGAAGAGAGTTCTCGGCGTAGCCTCAGTCGGCTGCTCGCTGACGGTGACGATGGTGATCGATTGGTTGTCTCTGAGAGTAGGGACGTCTTCTACTGGGGGCGCTGGCTCCCCCTCCGGCAGGGAAACGCTACCCTCGGCCAGATCGGTCCCCTCGCCGAGCTCGGCGCCTTCGGCGAGATCGTCGCCGCTGGACCGATCGGGCACCTCCCCCTCTGGAGAGGGAGCCTCGGTCAAGGTCTGCGAAGGTAGCTCGACTTCCTTGGAGAGCAGACTGGTCCCGCATCCCAGGGTGAACGCGAGCCCGGTCAGAAACATGAGCAAGAGTGTGCCTTGGCAGTAGTCTCTGGGCTTGGCCACGTCCGCTGTCTCCGTTAACTAGGCCATTGTAGTCGAGGCCGAGGAGAGGACCAAGACGCCCCTCTGGGCGGCTCTCCGACGCAATTCATTACGCCCTAGTTACGCCGGAAGGAGATGGCAGGCCAGCGAGCAGTTCTCGCACCTCGTCAGCGGTCTGGAGAGCGAGACAGGCCTCCGTGACAGGGCCGAGATCTTCAATCTGCAGTTCGCCGATCTTCTCGCTGATGACCGGGATGGAGCGGGGTCCCATCGAGAGACGTCGCAGGCCGATGCCGAGAAGGAAGGGTGTCAGCAGCGGATCGGAAGCCATCTCGCCGCATAGGGAGAGCTCGCAGGGCGTGCCGGCAACGCCATCCACGATGCTCTTCAGTAGGCGAAGAACTGCGGGATGGGTTGGTTGATAGAGCTCGGCTACGTGCTCGTTGTTGCGGTCCACGGCAAGTGAGTACTGAATCAGATCGTTGGTCCCGATTGAAAGGAAGTCGACTTCGCGAGCGAAGTGGTCGGCCAGTAGGGCCGCTCCAGGTACCTCGATCATGGCACCGAGCCGAACGTCTGGGTCGTGCGCCAGCCCCTCGGCCGCGAGCTCTGCGACGATCTCAGTGCAGAGAGCCTTGAAGAATCGTACCTCCTCCAGCGTGCTCACCAGCGGAATCATGATCCGCAGGTCACCTTTGACTGCGGCTCTGTACAGGGCTCGGAGCTGGGACCTCATGATCTCGGGATGGAGTCGGGTAAGGCGGATACCCCGCAGGCCCAGAACGGGATTCTCCTCTTCGCCCGGGAAGAGCTCACGCGCGAGCTGCCGACCGCCAAGGTCGAAGGTGCGCACGGTGACCGGGCGAGGATGAAGTCCCTCGAGGAGCGCTGAGAACAGAGCGAAGTGCTCTTCCTCGGTCGGGATCTCCGGACTCTTCTCGATGAAGAAGAACTCGCTGCGGTACAGCCCAACGCCACAGCAGCCGAAGCGGATCGCGTCATCGATCTCGTCGACTAGCTCCAGGTTCGCCAACAGCTCGATCTCGACTCCGTCGCCTGTCCGTGCCTGGACGCCGGGTTGTCGAGCCACGTCCTCGTCGGCACTTTGAAGACGACCGAGCTTAGCCTCGTAGAGGGCCAGAACCTCTGGGGTCGGGTGGAGAATGATCCTGTCCTCATCCCCGTCGATGATCACCGGATCCTGGTCCGTGGCCAGTTCAAGGATGCCGGTGAGATTCACCACCATCGGTAGGTTCAGGCCGCGCGCGATGATGGTTGTATGGGTCGCTTTGCCACCCACCTCGAGCGCGAAACCCACGACGTTCTCGCGAGAGAAGCGCAGGGCGTCAGACGGCGCGAGCTCTTTGCCCACCAACACCACGTTGCCCTCGATCTCGGAGAGCTCATGATGACCGATGCCCTGAAGGCTCCTCAGCAGGTAGCGGCTGACGTTACGAAGATCCTCGCTCCGCTCCCGGAGATACTCGCTCTCGATCTCGGCGAATCGGATCTCGAGCTCGTTACAAGTGCGGGCGACCGCCCATTCCGCGTTGACCTGCCGCGAGCGAATGCGATCGACGATTCGTCGAGCGAAGGCCTTGTCGTTGAGGAGAAGGGCCTGTGCCTCCAGGATGCTGGCCATGTCGTCGCCGAGAGCCTGCTCCATCTTGACGCGAGCCTTCGAAAGATCGGCGAAGGCCGCATCGCGAGCCTCCTCGAAGCGGCGAATCTCGGGCCCGATATCCGCTCTACCGAGGTGGAAGCGCAAGACCTCGTCGCCGGCGTCTTCTACGCAAACGGCTCGGCCGATCGCAACGCCACCCGAGACTCCGAGCCCTTCCATGACGCGCATGCTCACGCGCTCAACCCTCCTCTCCAAAGCCGTCGGCGATCAGACGTGTGACCGCTTCGAGAGCCGCAAGCTCGTCGACTCCGCTACAGCGAACCGTGACCCTCATCCCCTGCGCCGCGGCCAGAAGCAGAATCCCGAGGATGCTCTTTGCGTCGACTTCCTCGGCATCGCTCACGAGGTACACCTCCGATTCGAAACTGGAGGCCATTTGAACCAGCTTGGCTGCAGCTCGCGCATGAAGCCCGAGGCGATTGACGATTTCAGACTCGGCATCGACCATCGACCTAGTCCCCGTCCTCGTCGCAGCCGGGAGCGCTGCCGGGCGGCGGATCGCTCAACCGGACGATACTCTTGGTGGCCTTCGCTCGCATCCACTCTGCGAGCTCGCCGACTGCTTCGGGCTGGCTTTGGAGGCTCCCCAGCCGCATCACCATGGGCAGATTCACGCCGGTCACCATCTCGACCCGACCCGGCTCGAGGAAGGGTGTACAGGCGTTGGATGGCGTAGCACCAAAGACATCGGTGAGAATCAGCACTCCATCCTCGCGACCGATCTCTTTGAGCATCTCCTCGACCTGGCGCCGAGCTTTCTCGAGCGAGATATCCCACTCCAGGCACACCACAGAAATATCACCCAGGGATCCGGCATTGATGCGTCGCGCCGCATGAACCAGATGGGCCGCGAGTTGGCCGTGACCAACGATGAGTTTCTTGATCATGCCTTCACTTCGCCGTTTGGGTTTTGTCGAGGTCTCTATGCTCGACCCGTACCGGCCAGCCGCTCTCGCCGAGGAGCTCGGCGAGTCGTTCGCAGACAGCAACGGAACGGTGCTGCCCACCCGTGCAGCCTACCGCCACCGAGAGATAGCTGCGTTTCTCCTCCGCATATCTCGGTAGGAGAAAACTCAGAAAATCGAGCATACGTTCCACCAGCTCGCTGAAGTCCCCCTCTTCCATAAGAAAACGTTGCACCGGCAGATCCCTGCCGCTGAGCTCGCGAAGCTCGGCGACGAAGTAGGGGTTGGAGAGGAAGCGGACGTCGAAGAGGAGGTCGCTGCCGTAGGGTATTCCGTGTTTGAACCCGAAGCTCACGAGCGAGACCACCAACTGCGGACTCGCCACCTCCGGATCGGCGAACCGCTCCCAGACTTGGCGTCGGATCTCGTGGACGGACCATTCGCTGGTATCGAAGATCATGTCGGCCACGCCCCTTAGATCGGCCAGGACTCGGCGCTCCTCGACGATCGCGTCAATGAGACTGCCGGAGTGACTTCGCGTCAAAGGATGGCGCCTTCTCGTCTCGGAGAACCTGCGGACGAGGGTCTCGTCGGAAGCTTCGAGAAAGAGCAGAGTCAGGTGGGATTCCTGCGCGTCACGGAGATCGAGAAGCCGCGGAATCTCGTCGATGAAGCCCGGTGCCCTGACGTCGGCTACCACTGCGAGTCGATCGCGATCACCGACGTGCTCTCGGGGTGAGCGCAGAAGGGGTCCGAGGAGGCTCAAGGGCAAGTTGTCGACGCAAAAATAGCCAAGGTCCTCGAAACACTTGGCCACCGAGCTCTTGCCGGAGCCCGAGAGCCCTGTGATCAGTGCGACTTCGACCCTCATGCCGGCTTGCGCTTGACCGAGCGCTTTCGCTCGAGCTCCTCCTCCAGAGAGCGCGCGAACTCGTGCGCCGAGAAGTGTCCCTGAAGTTTCAGCACGTGATTGCGAGCCGCGATCTCGACCAGAATGGCGACGTTGCGACCCGGCGCCACCGGCATTCGAAGATAGGGGCAAGGCGAATCGAGGATCCGGTAGACACTCTCTTCGAGGCCGAGGCGGTCGTAGGCTCTGCCGGGCTCCCAGCCCGGCGATAACCCTCTGCCTCTTCGAACACTGTCAGGTTCTCGCGATGGAGATTCTCGACCAGGGCGATCTCCATCGCCTCCTGTGCCGAAACGTCCATTTCGATCGCCGGGATCTCGAACAGCCCGGCCTCGAGGGATGCCCGATACCTTCGCTCGCCGGAAATGATCACAAACGCAGGGCCTGAATCGCCCTCGCTATCCGGATTGGGACGAATGAGAATCGGCTCGAGCACACCCTTGTCTTCGATAGATCCGACGAGCTCCGAGAGGTCGCCAACACCCCTGCGCGGCTGATTCGGGTCCGGCTGGATCAACGAAAGAGCTACCAGGCGCCCCACCGGCGGGGCGTTCTGCGTCGCGAGATTATCTACGAAGTGGCGATCGTGGCGCATCCGGACCTGCTCAGGCAGCCCCCGCTTGCGATCTTCTACATCAGACACGACTCAGCACCTCTTCGGCCAGAGCGTAGTACTGGTAAGCGCTTGCAGAGCGCGGCGCGAAAGAGAAGATGGGCTCCCGATAGGCCGGGCTCTCTTCGAGTCGTACACTCTTCGTGATCACCGTATTGAAGAGCTTTTCCCCGAAGACCTTCTCAATCTCTTTTTGGATGTCGCGCGCAAGTAGGGTTCGCTTATCGTGCAGCGTGATCAACACGCCGAGAATCTGCAGCCGAGGATTCCCTCCCCTCTTCTTGATCCGATCGATCGTCTCTAGGAGGTCGTCGGTTCCTTCCAGGGCGTAGTAGCTCGACTGGATCGGCACGATTGCGTGTCCCGATGCAACCAGCGCGTTCACCGTAATGATTCCCAGCGTAGGGGGCGTATCGAGCACGATGTAGTCGTACTTACGGGAAACCTTCGCAAGGGCGTCCTTGAGTCGAAAGTGACTGTCGAATTGGCCGACGAGCGCACCCTCGAGCTTGGCAAGCGAAATATGAGAAGGAGCGATATCCAGATTCGGCACCTTCTCCGCGGGTACAATGATGTCGGCGATTCCGACGCTCGAGTCCGCCAGCACATCGTACATCGACCCTTCCAGATCGTGAATGTCGACGAAGGAGAGTGAGCTATTAGCCTGGGGGTCGAGATCGACGAGAAGGGTGCGCAGGCTCTTCCCTGCCAGGGCGGCAGACAGATTGATGGCGGTCGTGGTCTTCCCCACTCCGCCCTTTTGATTGGTGATCGCGATGATCATTCAGCGAACCTAGCCCGGGGACCCTGCGTGCTCATGTCGGCCGGCAGACAATGTTCCTAAATATCTGAATCCACGCAGTTAACGACACACTTCCAGGGACTACATCTCATACTCGCCCAGATCATCAGGGTCGAGATCCTCCAATAGCTTTCGAATCCGTTCCTGCTCGTCACGCATGACGCTTTCATCGCCCGCCTTTGCCTTCTCGAGGACGGAAGAGGCGACCAGTACCGGAGCCGCAGTGCGAAGAGCGAGGGCAATCGCGTCGCTGGGTCGAGCATCGATCTCGAGAGTCTGGGACTCCCCCGCTCGCTGGACGTAGATGGTGGCGTAGAAGGTCTGGTCTCGAAGATCCGCCACGACCACTTTCACCACCTCGGAGTTGAGGGCTGCCATGGTGGTCGCTAGTAGATCGTGGGTGCGCGGCCTTGGCGACTCCGAGGACTCGAGGCCAAGTTGGATTGCGCTCGCTTCAAAGAGCCCGATCCAGATCGGAAGAAAGGCTTGAGATTCCGGGTCTTTGAGAATGACGATCGGGTTATTCGACGAAGGATCGATCATCAGGCCTTTGACTTCCATCAGAATCAGGTCGTCTGGGTCGCGTGTCGTCATCCGCCCTCTCCAAGTCTCACCAGGGGCCGGCGCGCCTCATCGACGCGTGCCAGGGGTGCTCGTGCCTCGACTGTGGCTGACAGGCTGTGCGGAAACGCTCGGTCCACCCTCGCCTGACACATCTCCCCCGGCGCAACCCCTAAACCCGCGTTTGCGTCGAGATGGACGACCCGATGGCAAGCGCTCCTTCCGACGACAGTCCCAGGAGTCTTTCCTGGACCGGTGACCAGGATCTCCAGTTCCCGGCCGACGAGGCTCTGGTTGAGCTCCAGCTGAATCTCCTTCTGGGTCGCAAAGATCTGCTGGAGACGGCGATCGCTGGTAGCGAGGTCGACGGGCTCACCAATACGAAGCGCAGCTGTGCCGGGCCTCGGAGAGTACTTGAAGGCATAGAGAGACGCGAAGCGCAGCTCCTCGACGAGCCGGAGAGTTCCTTCGAATTCGTCTTCGGTCTCGCCGGGAAAGCCAACGATGATGTCGGTCGAGAGGGCTATTCCGCTGCGCGCAGCGCGTAGGCTCGTAACCAAATCGCGATACTCGCCCACGGTGTAGCCGCGGCCCATTCGGCGGAGAACCGAATTGCTCCCGGACTGGACCGGGAGATGAATATAGGGGCAGATCACTTCCTGGCTGCCAACTTGGTCGACCATGCGAGGTGAGAAGTCTCGTGGATAAGAGGTCACGAAGCGAAGGCGGCGCAAGCCGGGCACGTTGGCCACAGCCTCGAGCAGATCAGCGAAGTCTATTTGGCCTCCGTCGGCGTCCGTTCCACGCCAATGGTTCACGGTCTGGCCGAGAAGCTCGATCTCGAGGAACCCGAAGTCGACGAGATGGCGTACTTCGTTGACGATGGCCGCGAGAGGCCGGCTACGCTCGGGGCCTCTGGTTTGGGGCACGATGCAGAAGGTGCAGTTCTTGTCGCAGCCTTCGACCACCGTAACCATGCCCTTGTATAGACCGTCTCGACTGATGGCGTCGATCTCGTACGGGCGATCCTCCGGAAAGCCCACTGCAACAGGTCGCATCCCCTTGCGGGCCTTCGCCATCACCGAGCGCATCTCTCCGACTCTGCCGGTTCCAAGAACGAAGTCCAGCTCGGGGACCCGTCGTAGCGCTCGCTCTCCCTCTTGCTGCGCCACACATCCACAGAAGCCGATGAGGAGCTCGGGGCGATCGCTTTTGAGCAGGCGGTACTCTCCCAGCCTCGAATAGGCCTTCTGCGCAGCCTTCTCTCGCACACTGCACGAATTGAGCAGGATCACATCTGCGTCTCGAGGAGTGGCTGTGGGCAGCAGCCCATCCTGCATCAGCTGGCCTGAGAGCCGCTGGCTGTCGAGCTCGTTCATCTGGCAGCCCCAGGTCTCGATGAAGAAGCGATCGGCCTTCGGGTAGTTCATTGCCGAATCGCTTCTTCGTTGAGAAGCTTGGGCTCCCGCGGGTCCTCTTCGCGGCGTCGCTCGGGGGCTGTGTCCGGCTTGCTCCGGGCCGGCTCGAACTCGATACCTTCGCGTAGCCAGCCGGGGAGGGCTCCAGAGCGCCGCCCGTCCTCGAGAAAGGCATCCATTCGATCCTGGTACTCGGCCACTTCTTCTCTGGCTTCCTCGATGGCAATCAGGGCCCTATCCCACGCCGGCTTGATTTCGTTGTCGCGATAAAAGGGGTCGTCTTCATCGTAGAAGCGCCGGCGCAGCTCAGCGACCTCGGTCTGAAGCGCACTGACCTCCTCGACCTCTGCCTTCCAGTTGAGTCGCAGGCGTAACGCCTCTCCGCGCCAATACTGCTCCGACACGCCGTCCGTGGTGGTCGGTGCGGCTATGTTCTCCGGCTCGTTGGTTTCCGTCAGGATGGTGAGCTGCCCTCCCTCGGCCTGTTCGGCAATGTTGCTGTTGGTAATGACGGTGGTCGGGGGCGCGGTACGGCCGGCTCGCTGGCGCCGGGCCTCTTGTGAGGCTTCGAAGAGAGTTCTCGGCGTAGCCTCAGTCGGCTGCTCGCTGACGGTGACGATGGTGATCGATTGGTTGTCTCTGAGAGTAGGGACGTCTTCTACTGGGGGCGCTGGCTCCCCCTCCGGCAGGGAAACGCTACCCTCGGCCAGATCGGTCCCCTCGCCGAGCTCGGCGCCTTCGGCGAGATCGTCGCCGCTGGACCGATCGGGCACCTCCCCCTCTGGAGAGGGAGCCTCGGTCAAGGTCTGCGAAGGTAGCTCGACTTCCTTGGAGAGCAGACTGGTCCCGCATCCCAGGGTGAACGCGAGCCCGGTCAGAAACATGAGCAAGAGTGTGCCTTGGCAGTAGTCTCTGGGCTTGGCCACGTCCGCTGTCTCCGTTAACTAGGCCATTGTAGTCGAGGCCGAGGAGAGGACCAAGACGCCCCTCTGGGCGGCTCTCCGACGCAATTCATTACGCCCTAGTTACGCCGGAAGGAGATGGCAGGCCAGCGAGCAGTTCTCGCACCTCGTCAGCGGTCTGGAGAGCGAGACAGGCCTCCGTGACAGGGCCGAGATCTTCAATCTGCAGTTCGCCGATCTTCTCGCTGATGACCGGGATGGAGCGGGGTCCCATCGAGAGACGTCGCAGGCCGATGCCGAGAAGGAAGGGTGTCAGCAGCGGATCGGAAGCCATCTCGCCGCATAGGGAGAGCTCGCAGGGCGTGCCGGCAACGCCATCCACGATGCTCTTCAGTAGGCGAAGAACTGCGGGATGGGTTGGTTGATAGAGCTCGGCTACGTGCTCGTTGTTGCGGTCCACGGCAAGTGAGTACTGAATCAGATCGTTGGTCCCGATTGAAAGGAAGTCGACTTCGCGAGCGAAGTGGTCGGCCAGTAGGGCCGCTCCAGGTACCTCGATCATGGCACCGAGCCGAACGTCTGGGTCGTGCGCCAGCCCCTCGGCCGCGAGCTCTGCGACGATCTCAGTGCAGAGAGCCTTGAAGAATCGTACCTCCTCCAGCGTGCTCACCAGCGGAATCATGATCCGCAGGTCACCTTTGACTGCGGCTCTGTACAGGGCTCGGAGCTGGGACCTCATGATCTCGGGATGGAGTCGGGTAAGGCGGATACCCCGCAGGCCCAGAACGGGATTCTCCTCTTCGCCCGGGAAGAGCTCACGCGCGAGCTGCCGACCGCCAAGGTCGAAGGTGCGCACGGTGACCGGGCGAGGATGAAGTCCCTCGAGGAGCGCTGAGAACAGAGCGAAGTGCTCTTCCTCGGTCGGGATCTCCGGACTCTTCTCGATGAAGAAGAACTCGCTGCGGTACAGCCCAACGCCACAGCAGCCGAAGCGGATCGCGTCATCGATCTCGTCGACTAGCTCCAGGTTCGCCAACAGCTCGATCTCGACTCCGTCGCCTGTCCGTGCCTGGACGCCGGGTTGTCGAGCCACGTCCTCGTCGGCACTTTGAAGACGACCGAGCTTAGCCTCGTAGAGGGCCAGAACCTCTGGGGTCGGGTGGAGAATGATCCTGTCCTCATCCCCGTCGATGATCACCGGATCCTGGTCCGTGGCCAGTTCAAGGATGCCGGTGAGATTCACCACCATCGGTAGGTTCAGGCCGCGCGCGATGATGGTTGTATGGGTCGCTTTGCCACCCACCTCGAGCGCGAAACCCACGACGTTCTCGCGAGAGAAGCGCAGGGCGTCAGACGGCGCGAGCTCTTTGCCCACCAACACCACGTTGCCCTCGATCTCGGAGAGCTCATGATGACCGATGCCCTGAAGGCTCCTCAGCAGGTAGCGGCTGACGTTACGAAGATCCTCGCTCCGCTCCCGGAGATACTCGCTCTCGATCTCGGCGAATCGGATCTCGAGCTCGTTACAAGTGCGGGCGACCGCCCATTCCGCGTTGACCTGCCGCGAGCGAATGCGATCGACGATTCGTCGAGCGAAGGCCTTGTCGTTGAGGAGAAGGGCCTGTGCCTCCAGGATGCTGGCCATGTCGTCGCCGAGAGCCTGCTCCATCTTGACGCGAGCCTTCGAAAGATCGGCGAAGGCCGCATCGCGAGCCTCCTCGAAGCGGCGAATCTCGGGCCCGATATCCGCTCTACCGAGGTGGAAGCGCAAGACCTCGTCGCCGGCGTCTTCTACGCAAACGGCTCGGCCGATCGCAACGCCACCCGAGACTCCGAGCCCTTCCATGACGCGCATGCTCACGCGCTCAACCCTCCTCTCCAAAGCCGTCGGCGATCAGACGTGTGACCGCTTCGAGAGCCGCAAGCTCGTCGACTCCGCTACAGCGAACCGTGACCCTCATCCCCTGCGCCGCGGCCAGAAGCAGAATCCCGAGGATGCTCTTTGCGTCGACTTCCTCGGCATCGCTCACGAGGTACACCTCCGATTCGAAACTGGAGGCCATTTGAACCAGCTTGGCTGCAGCTCGCGCATGAAGCCCGAGGCGATTGACGATTTCAGACTCGGCATCGACCATCGACCTAGTCCCCGTCCTCGTCGCAGCCGGGAGCGCTGCCGGGCGGCGGATCGCTCAACCGGACGATACTCTTGGTGGCCTTCGCTCGCATCCACTCTGCGAGCTCGCCGACTGCTTCGGGCTGGCTTTGGAGGCTCCCCAGCCGCATCACCATGGGCAGATTCACGCCGGTCACCATCTCGACCCGACCCGGCTCGAGGAAGGGTGTACAGGCGTTGGATGGCGTAGCACCAAAGACATCGGTGAGAATCAGCACTCCATCCTCGCGACCGATCTCTTTGAGCATCTCCTCGACCTGGCGCCGAGCTTTCTCGAGCGAG